>NC_019670.1:5290000-6183388 GCF_000316175.1 Pseudomonas sp. UW4 | reverse complement strand
AAATACTTTCCTTTCTTATTTTTATATTTACCCGCGGTTCGTTCAGCGCAAAACGCCTGGAGATCTATTTATAAGGAAACGCTGGTTGGAAATTGACCTGAAGGCTTGCTTTCTCTAGAATCCCCGGTCTCTTAAAACGGGGGCCATTCCGGCCCGTTGTGGACGAACCAGGTAACACGACAATGAAACGTACTTTCCAACCAAGCACTATCAAACGCGCTCGTACCCACGGTTTCCGTGCTCGCATGGCTACCAAGAACGGTCGTGCCGTACTGTCGCGTCGTCGCGCCAAAGGTCGTGCGCGTCTGGCAGTTTGATAAGCCGGCACTGGAGGTGAGTCAGGACTTCAGTCGGGAAAAGCGTCTGCTTACTCCCCGGCATTTCAAGGCAGTCTTTGACTCCCCTACCGGCAAGGTTCCGGGGAAAAATCTCCTGCTCCTTGCGCGCAACAACGATCTTGATCACCCCCGTCTCGGGTTGGTTATCGGGAAAAAGAGCGTAAAGCTCTCCGTCGAGCGCAATCGCCTCAAACGTCTGATGCGCGAATCGTTTCGTCTGAACCAGGATTCACTGGTCGGCTGGGACATTGTTATCGTCGCGCGCAAAGGTTTGGGTGACGTAGAAAACCCCGAATTGATTCAGCATTTCGGAAAACTCTGGAAACGCCTGGCTCGCAGTTCGCCGGTACCAGCAGTCAAAACCGAAACTGTAGGGGTAGACAGTCCAGATGCGTAAACTGGCACTCGTTCCGATCCAGTTTTATCGCTATGCCATTAGTCCCCTGATGGCCAGTCACTGTCGTTTCTACCCCAGTTGTTCCTGCTACGCGTTAGAAGCCATCGAAAATCATGGCCTTCTTCGCGGTGGCTGGCTGACCTTTCGTCGTTTAGGTCGCTGTCATCCGTGGAATCCCGGTGGTTATGACCCGGTTCCACCTATCCCTACCTCCCGTTCTTCTTCGATGGCCGAGTAATCATGGATATCAAACGCACGATCCTGATCGTCGCCCTGGCAATCGTGTCCTACGTTATGGTTCTTAAATGGAACCAGGACTATGGCCAGGCTGCCCTGCCGACTCAGAATGTTGCCACCAATACGACTGCATCGGGCCTGCCGGATACGGCATCTGGCTCCAACGCTTCCGCCAGTGACGACATTCCACGTGCTGCTAGCGACACCAGCGCACCTGCCGAAACACCGGTGGCTGTGAGCAAGGACCTCATCCAGATCAAAACGGATGTACTGGACCTGGCTATCGACCCACAAGGTGGTGATGTTGCCCAGTTGACCCTGCCGCTGTATCCGCGTCGTCAGGATCACCCGGAAATTCCGTTCCAGCTGTTCGATAACGGCGGCGAACGTACTTATCTGGCACAAAGCGGTCTGATCGGCACCAACGGTCCGGATGCAAATCCGGCCGGTCGTCCGGTTTATTCCTCGGAGAAGAAGGTTTATCAGCTGGCTGACGGTCAGGACCAATTGGTCGTGGACCTGAAGTTCAGCAAGGACGGCGTCAACTACATCAAGCGTTTCACCCTGAAACGCGGCCTGTATGACGTAACCGTTTCCTACCTGATCGACAACCAGAGCGCCCAGCCCTGGACCGGTGCGATGTTCGCCCAGTTGAAGCGTGACGCCAGCGCCGATCCTTCGTCGACCACGGCGACCGGCACCGCGACTTACCTGGGCGCCGCCCTGTGGACAAGTTCGGAGCCGTACAAGAAAGTGTCCATGAAGGACATGGACAAGGCGCCGGTGAAAGAAACCGTCACTGGCGGTTGGGTTGCCTGGTTGCAGCACTACTTCGTGACCGCATGGATTCCGGCCAAGGGCGAAAACAACGTCGTCCAGACCCGAAAAGACAGCAAAGGCAACTACATCATCGGCTACACCGGCCCATCGATGAGTGTTGCCCCGGGCGCCAAGGCCGAGACCAGCGCTGTTCTGTACGCCGGCCCGAAAAGCCAGGCCGTGCTGAAAGAGTTGTCCCCAGGTCTGGAACTGACCGTCGACTACGGCATTCTGTGGTTCATTGCCCAGCCAATCTTCTGGTTGCTGCAACATATCCACGCGCTGGTCGGTAACTGGGGCTGGTCGATCATCTTTCTGACCATGCTGATCAAGGGGATTTTCTTCCCGCTCTCGGCCGCCAGCTACAAATCCATGGCGCGCATGCGTGCAGTGGCACCGAAACTGGCCGCGCTGAAAGAGCAACATGGCGATGACCGGCAGAAAATGTCGCAAGCCATGATGGAGCTGTACAAGAAAGAAAAGATCAATCCGCTGGGTGGTTGCTTGCCAATCCTCGTGCAGATGCCGGTTTTCCTCTCGCTGTACTGGGTTCTGCTGGAAAGCGTTGAAATGCGCCAGGCGCCGTTCATGCTGTGGATTACTGACCTGTCGATCAAGGATCCGTTCTTCATTCTGCCGATCATCATGGGTGCAACCATGTTCATCCAGCAGCAGTTGAACCCGACTCCTCCGGATCCGATGCAGGCGAAGGTCATGAAAATGATGCCAATCATCTTCACCTTCTTCTTCCTGTGGTTCCCGGCGGGTCTGGTGCTGTACTGGGTAGTGAACAACGTATTGTCGATCGCCCAACAGTGGTACATCACTCGTAAGATCGAAGCGGCTGCCAAAGCAGCTGCCTGATTTACACTGTGGATAACCACTCAAGACGCCCCCTAGTGGGGCGTTTTGCTATCTGTCACTTTTGTCTGGATACCGGTTTATGAGCGTTCCTCGTGAAACCATCGCCGCCGTCGCCACCGCTCAAGGTCGTGGCGGTGTAGGCATCGTGCGTATCTCCGGGCCGTTGGCCAGCGTTGCGGCCAAGGCTTTCAGTGGTCGTGATCTCAAACCGCGATTTGCCCACTACGGTCCCTTTTTCGGTGAACACGACGAGGTACTGGACCAGGGCATCGCGCTGTATTTTCCGGGGCCAAACTCGTTTACCGGGGAAGATGTGCTGGAACTCCAGGGACATGGTGGCCCGATTGTTCTGGATATGTTGCTCAAGCGCTGCCTGGAACTGGGTTGCCGGCTTGCCCGGCCGGGGGAATTCAGCGAGCGTGCGTTCCTCAACGACAAGCTTGACCTGGCCCAGGCCGAGGCCATTGCCGACCTGATTGAAGCCAGTTCTGCCCAGGCTGCGCGAAATGCGTTGCGCTCCCTGCAAGGTGCTTTCTCGTCACGTGTGCATAACCTCACCGAGCAACTGATCGGCCTGCGCATCTACGTCGAAGCGGCCATCGATTTCCCGGAAGAGGAAATCGACTTCCTCGCCGATGGCCATGTCCTGAGCATGCTCGACAAAGTGCGCGACGAGTTATCCACTGTCATGCGTGAAGCCGGGCAGGGTGCCTTGCTGCGAGACGGCATGACAGTGGTCATTGCCGGTCGTCCGAATGCCGGTAAATCCAGCCTGCTCAATGCACTGGCCGGGCGCGAAGCAGCGATCGTGACTGAAATTGCCGGCACCACCCGGGACGTACTTCGTGAACATATCCACATCGATGGCATGCCGCTGCATGTGGTGGATACCGCCGGTCTGCGCGATACCGATGACCATGTGGAAAAAATCGGCGTGGAACGTGCCTTGAAAGCCATCGGTGAAGCGGATCGGGTACTGCTGGTGGTCGATGCCACCGCGCCGGAAGCCATCGATCCGTTCGCACTGTGGCCGGAATTTCTCGAAACCCGTCCCGATCCCGCGAAAGTTACCCTGATCCGCAACAAGGCCGACCTTACGGGCGAAGCCATTGCCATGGAGATCAGCGACGACGGCCACGTCACCATCAGCCTGAGCGCCAGGTCCGGAGGTGTCGGTCTGGAGCTGCTGCGTGATCACCTCAAGGCCTGCATGGGCTACGAGCAAACGTCCGAAAGCAGCTTCAGTGCTCGCCGGCGACACCTGGAAGCGCTACGTCATGCCAGTGCTGCCCTTGAGCATGGTCGTGCCCAGTTGACCCTGGCCGGTGCTGGCGAGTTGTTGGCCGAAGATCTGCGCCAGGCTCAGCAGTCGCTGGGAGAAATCACCGGCGCCTTCAGCTCTGACGATCTGTTGGGGCGAATTTTCTCCAGCTTCTGTATCGGCAAGTAGCCCTCCTGGTATTCACAGACAGGCCGTTCGTGCCTGTCTGCTCTCTCTTTTTCTGAATAAACCCTCCAGTGCCGAGCGGACTTTGCCTGCTTGAGCGGAATTCTCGTGCCTGAATTTCGGGCAAACGACACTTTTCTGTGGATTAAGCCCTGTGAATAACCGCCGCTAAGGTCAGTTGATAACAGGGCCTGAAAACTGAACATAACCGCCTCTGTGGATAACCACCCCTTTCATCCACAGGCTTACACCGGTTATCCAAGGGCCTCATTGGCACATGAACACAGGGTTTTGAATCGCTGTACATATTGAAAATAAAGGCCTGTAGAGATCTATCCACAGAAAGGCAGGTGCATAGAAATAAACATAAAAACAAAGATTTAATAAATTTCTCTCTTTTTAATTTCTATAACTCCGACTTTTCCACAGCTGGTTAAATTTTGTGCAAAGGGTTCTTTAGGAAGGGCGAAGTCCCTATACTTGTCGACCAGGTCCGAAAACCTGAGCTCAAACTATTCCTGAATTACCTACTTAAGCAGGCACGAGGTGCGTGGTGGATTTCCCTTCCCGTTTTGAAGTGATCGTCATCGGCGGCGGTCATGCCGGTACCGAGGCAGCACTGGCCTCAGCACGTATGGGGGTGAAAACCCTTTTGCTGACGCATAACGTGGAAACCCTCGGTGCCATGAGTTGCAACCCGGCCATTGGCGGGATCGGCAAAAGCCACCTGGTCAAGGAAATCGACGCCCTCGGCGGCGCGATGGCCATGGCTACCGATAAAGGCGGCATCCAGTTTCGTGTGTTGAACAGCCGCAAAGGCCCGGCCGTGCGTGCAACCCGTGCACAGGCCGACCGGGTTCTGTACAAGGCCGCTGTCCGCGAAATCCTGGAAAACCAGCCGAACCTGTGGATATTTCAACAGGCCGCTGATGACCTGATCGTCGAGCAGGAACAAGTGCGCGGCGTAGTGACCCAGATGGGCCTGCGTTTCCTCGCCGACTCGGTGGTTTTGACCACAGGCACCTTCCTCGGTGGACTTATCCACATTGGTTTGCAGAATTTCTCCGGCGGCCGTGCCGGTGATCCTCCGTCGATTGCCCTGGCTCACCGTCTACGTGAATTGCCTTTGCGGGTCGGTCGCCTGAAGACAGGTACGCCGCCGCGTATCGACGCCCGTTCTGTGGATTTCTCGGTGATGACCGAGCAGGCCGGCGATACGCCGATCCCGGTGATGTCGTTCATGGGTTCCAAAGAGCAGCATCCACGGCAGATCAGTTGCTGGATTACTCATACCAACGCCCGTACCCACGAGATCATTGCGGCGAACCTCGACCGTTCGCCGATGTATTCCGATGCAGGCGAGATCGAAGGCATCGGTCCGCGTTACTGCCCGTCGATCGAAGACAAGATTCATCGCTTTGCCGACAAGGAAAGCCACCAGGTCTTCATCGAACCGGAAGGTTTGACCACGAACGAGCTGTACCCGAACGGGATATCCACATCCTTGCCGTTCGATGTGCAATTGCAGATCGTGCAATCGATCCGCGGCATGGAAAACGCACACATCGTGCGCCCGGGCTACGCCATCGAGTACGACTACTTCGATCCGCGCGACCTGAAGTACAGCCTGGAAACCAAAGTGATCGGCGGCCTGTTCTTCGCCGGGCAAATCAACGGCACGACCGGTTACGAAGAAGCCGGCGCCCAGGGTTTGCTCGCCGGAACCAACGCGGCACTGCGCGCGCAGGGCAAAGATGCCTGGTGCCCGCGTCGCGACGAGGCCTATATCGGCGTGTTGGTCGACGACCTGATTACCCTCGGCACCCAAGAGCCGTACCGGATGTTCACCTCCCGCGCCGAATACCGTTTGATCCTGCGCGAAGACAACGCCGACCTGCGCTTGACCGAAAAAGGTCGCGAACTGGGCCTGGTGGATGACGTGCGTTGGGCGGCTTTCTGCAAAAAACGCGAAAGCATCGAACTGGAAGAGCAGCGTCTGAAAAGCACCTGGGTTCGCCCGGGCACCGAACAGGGCGATGCGATTGCCGAAAAATTCGGCACGCCGCTGACCCACGAATACAACCTGCTGAATCTCTTGAGCCGTCCGGAAATCGACTACGCTGGTCTGATCGCCGTGACCGGAGGTGGCGCAGAAGATCCACAAGTCGCCGAACAGGTCGAAATCAAGACCAAGTACGCCGGCTACATCGATCGTCAACAGGATGAAATCGCCCGCCTGCGCGCCAGCGAAGACACCAAATTACCTGTGGATATCGATTACACGAATATTTCCGGTCTCTCCAAAGAGATCCAGAGCAAGCTCGGTGCGATCCGCCCTGAAACCTTGGGCCAGGCCTCGCGTATCCCGGGCGTAACGCCGGCAGCCATTTCGCTGTTGATGATTCATTTGAAAAAACGCGGCGCGGGCCGTCAGTTGGAGCAAAGCGCTTGAGTTCGTTGGTCACTTCGCAACATGCAGAAGAGTTATCCACAGGTGCCCGCCAGCTTGGCGTCACGCTGACAGAAACCCAGCACGCGCAACTGCTGGATTATCTGGCCCTGTTGATCAAATGGAACAAGGCTTACAACCTCACCGCCGTGCGTGATCCGGACGAAATGGTCTCCCGTCATCTGCTCGACAGTCTGAGCGTGATGTCATTCATCGAAAACGGACGCTGGCTCGACGTTGGCAGTGGCGGCGGCATGCCCGGCATTCCGCTGGCTATCCTGTTTCCCGAGTCCCAGGTGACGTGCCTGGACAGCAACGGCAAGAAAACCCGCTTCCTGACCCAGGTCAAACTCGAACTCAAACTGGATAACCTGCAAGTTATCCACAGTCGCGTCGAAGCGTTCCAGCCTGCCCAGCCCTTCAACGGGATCATTTCCCGGGCGTTCAGCAGCATGGAAAACTTCAGCAACTGGACTCGCCACCTCGGCGATAGCGAAACACGCTGGCTGGCAATGAAGGGCGTTCATCCGGCCGATGAGCTGGTAGCATTGCCGGCAGACTTCCACCTCGATAGCGAACACGCCCTGGCCGTACCTGGTTGCCAAGGCCAACGCCATCTGCTGATACTGCGCCGCACGGCATGATTGGGAACACAAGCAAGAATGGCTAAGGTATTCGCGATAGCGAACCAAAAAGGTGGCGTGGGCAAAACCACCACCTGCATCAACCTCGCAGCATCCCTGGTCGCGACCAAGCGCCGGGTGCTGTTGATCGACCTCGATCCACAGGGCAACGCCACCATGGGTAGCGGTGTGGATAAACATGGCCTGGAAAACTCGGTCTACGACCTGTTGATCGGTGAGTGCGACCTGGCCCAGGCCATGCACTTCTCCGAACACGGTGGTTACCAGTTGTTGCCGGCCAACCGCGACCTGACCGCGGCCGAAGTGGTGCTGCTGGAAATGCAGATGAAGGAAAGCCGTCTGCGCAGCGCGCTGGCGCCGATCCGGGAAAACTACGATTACATCCTGATCGACTGCCCGCCGTCGCTGTCGATGCTGACCTTGAACGCACTGGTTGCCGCCGATGGGGTCATTATCCCCATGCAGTGCGAGTACTTTGCACTCGAAGGCTTGAGCGACCTTGTGGATAACATCAAGCGTATCGCTGAACTGCTCAATCCGAACCTCAAGGTCGAAGGCCTGCTGCGGACGATGTACGACCCGCGCCTGAGTCTGATGAACGATGTCTCGGCGCAGCTCAAGGAACACTTCGGCGAACAGCTCTACGACACCGTCATTCCGCGCAACATCCGTCTGGCCGAAGCGCCAAGCTACGGCATGCCGGCGCTGGCGTACGACAAAGCGTCGCGAGGTGCCGTTGCCTATCTGGCATTGGCGGGCGAAATGGTTCGTCGTCAACGCAAAAACTCACGCATCGCCGCCGCTCAGGCAACTTAAGGAATCCCCATGGCCGTCAAGAAACGAGGTCTCGGACGTGGACTGGATGCTCTGTTGAGTGGTCCGACTGTCAGCTCGCTGGAAGAACAAGCGGCGCAAGCCGATCAGCGTGAGCTGCAACACCTTCCCCTGGATCTGCTCCAGCGCGGCAAATACCAGCCGCGTCGTGACATGGACCCGCAGGCGCTGGAAGAACTGGCGCAGTCGATCAGGGCCCAGGGCGTCATGCAGCCCATCGTGGTTCGCCCGATCGGCAGCGGTCGTTTTGAAATCATTGCTGGCGAACGTCGCTGGCGTGCCAGCCAGCAGGCCGGGCAGGAAACCATCCCGGCGATGGTTCGCGATGTACCCGATGAAACCGCGATCGCCATCGCCCTGATCGAGAACATCCAGCGCGAAGACCTGAACCCGATTGAAGAGGCGGTGGCCCTGCAGCGTTTGCAGCAGGAGTTCCAGCTGACCCAGCAACAGGTGGCCGAGGCCGTGGGCAAGTCCCGGGTGACCGTGGCTAACCTGCTGCGCCTGATTTCCTTGCCGGAAGTCATCAAGACCATGCTGTCCCACGGCGACCTGGAAATGGGTCATGCTCGTGCTTTGCTCGGTTTACCGGAAAATCAACAGGTTGAAGGGGCGCGACATGTTGTCGCACGCGGGCTGACCGTGCGCCAGACTGAGGCACTGGTTCGCCAGTGGTTGAGTGGCAAACCGGAGCCTGTGGAACCCCAAAAACCGGACCCGGATATCGCCCGCCTCGAACAGCGCCTGGCCGAGCGCCTAGGCTCTGCGGTGCAGATCCGCCACGGCAAGAAGGGTAAGGGGCAGTTGGTGATTGGCTACAACTCCCTGGATGAGCTTCAAGGCGTACTTGCACATATACGCTGAAACATTTCCTCATGTAGCGCGCAGTCGGAAATCACTACCTGACAGTTGAATAGGGGCAGAAGCGCCCCTATACTCTGCGCGCATTTTGTCGGCACAAATTATGCCAAGTTATTGAATTCTGGCAGCCGACCATTGGAGAGTAAAAGTGATGGAAACCCGCACGCCAAACCGCTTGCCCTTCCATCGCCTGGCAGTTTTTCCGGTGTTAATGGCTCAATTTGTCGTTTTGCTCATTGCTGCTTTGGCGCTCTGGCAATGGCGGGGAGTCGTTGCCGGGTACTCGGGACTTTGCGGAGGCCTGATAGCCTTGCTGCCCAATGTTTATTTCGCTCACAGGGCATTTCGGTTTTCCGGCGCCCGAGCAGCCCAGTCCATCGTCCGGTCTTTTTATGCCGGCGAGGCAGGCAAACTGATTTTGACGGCAGTGCTGTTTGCACTGGTGTTTGCAGGTGTGAAGCCATTGGCGCCGATTGCAGTATTCGGCGTCTTCGTGCTGACTCAGTCAGTCAGCTGGTTCGCTCCCCTGCTGATGAGAACAAGACTTTCGAGACCTTAGGGCGTTTGAGGCAACCATGGCAGAAACAACCGCTTCGGGCTATATCCAGCACCACTTGCAGAACCTGACCTTCGGTCAGCACCCTACCGGCGGCTGGGGCTTTGCCCACACCGCAGCAGAAGCCAAGGAAATGGGCTTCTGGGCTTTCCACGTCGATACACTCGGCTGGTCGGTCGCATTGGGTCTGATCTTCGTTCTTCTTTTCCGCATGGCGGCAAAGAAAGCGACCTCGGGTCAGCCTGGTGCTTTGCAGAACTTCGTTGAAGTACTGGTCGAATTCGTCGATGGCAGCGTGAAAGACAGCTTCCATGGCCGTAGCCCGGTGATTGCACCGCTGGCACTGACCATCTTCGTCTGGGTGTTCCTGATGAACGCCGTCGACCTGGTACCGGTCGACTGGATTCCTCAACTGGCCATCCTGATCTCCGGCGATGCGCATATCCCGTTCCGTGCCGTGTCGACTACCGACCCGAACGCGACCCTGGGCATGGCGTTCTCGGTTTTCGCACTGATCATCTTCTACAGCATCAAGGTCAAGGGCCTCGGCGGTTTCATCGGCGAGCTGACCCTGCACCCTTTCGGCAGCAAGAACATCTTCGTTCAGGCCCTGCTGATCCCGGTGAACTTCCTGCTGGAATTCGTGACCCTGATCGCCAAGCCGATCTCTCTGGCTCTGCGTCTGTTCGGCAACATGTATGCCGGCGAACTGGTCTTCATTCTGATTGCTGTGATGTTCGGCAGCGGTCTGCTCTGGCTCAGCGGCCTGGGCGTCGTTCTGCAGTGGGCGTGGGCTGTGTTCCACATCCTGATCATCACCCTGCAGGCGTTCATCTTCATGATGTTGACCATCGTCTACCTGTCGATGGCGCACGAAGAAAACCATTAAGACCAGTCTCGACTAGTCTGATGTCCTTCCCCGTCAAACGGGAAGGGGCTCTTCACGGGGCCTCTGAAACGATTTGTTTTACCGCTTTAAATTAAAAAACCTAAACCATACGACGTAAAAGTCGGGAGGAAAGATGGAAACTGTAGTTGGTCTAACCGCTATCGCTGTTGCACTGTTGATCGGCCTGGGCGCACTGGGTACCGCAATTGGTTTCGGCCTGCTGGGCGGCAAGTTTCTGGAAGGCGCAGCGCGTCAGCCAGAAATGGTTCCAATGCTGCAAGTTAAAATGTTCATCGTTGCCGGTCTGCTCGACGCCGTAACCATGATCGGTGTTGGTATCGCTCTGTTCTTCACCTTTGCGAACCCGTTCGTTGGTCAGATCGCTGGCTAATTACTCGGATCTTCCGGGTAATTTGGTGTGATGGACAACGTAACTGCGAGGTGTTGGCGTGAACATTAATGCGACCCTGATTGGCCAGTCCGTTGCGTTCCTGATTTTTGTACTGTTCTGCATGAAGTTCGTATGGCCTCCGGTCATCACGGCTCTGCACGAACGTCAAAAGAAGATCGCTGATGGTCTGGACGCTGCCAGCCGAGCAGCTCGCGACCTGGAGTTGGCCCAAGAAAAAGCGGGTCAGCAACTGCGCGAAGCGAAAGCTCAGGCAGCTGAAATCATCGAGCAAGCCAAGAAACGCGGTACCCAGATTGTCGACGAAGCCCGTGAACAGGCTCGCGTCGAAGCTGACCGTGTGAAGGCTCAGGCTCAGGCCGAGATCGAACAGGAACTGAACAGCGTCAAAGACGCGCTGCGCGCCCAAGTGGGTAGCCTGGCCGTTGGCGGTGCTTCGAAGATCCTGGGCAAAGCAATCGATCAAAACGCGCACGCAGAGCTGGTTAACCAACTGGCTGCTGAAATCTAAGCGAGGGCGATCATGGCAGAACTGACCACGTTGGCCCGACCTTACGCTAAGGCGGCCTTCGAGCACGCTCAGGCCCACCAGCAACTGGCCAATTGGTCAGCCATGCTCGGCCTGGCAGCAGCGGTGTCGCAAGACGACACCATGCAGCGCGTGCTCAAGGCCCCGCGACTGACGAGCGCAGAAAAGGCCGCCACGTTCATTGACGTGTGCGGCGACAAGTTTGATGTAAAGGCACAGAACTTCATTCACGTCGTTGCCGAAAACGACCGTCTCCCGCTGTTGCCGGAGATCGCCGCTCTGTTCGACCTGTACAAGGCCGAACAAGAGAAATCGGTAGACGTTGAAGTGACCAGTGCCTTCGCATTGAACCAAGAACAGCAAGACAAACTCGCCAAGGTTCTCAGTGCACGACTCAACCGGGAAGTGCGCCTGCAAGTCGAGGAAGATTCATCCCTTATTGGGGGTGTTGTCATCCGCGCCGGCGACCTGGTTATCGATGGCTCGATTCGCGGAAAAATCGCGAAACTTGCCGAAGCATTGAAATCTTGAGTTTGAAGGGGCAGCAGAGCAATGCAGCAACTCAATCCTTCCGAAATAAGTGAAATTATCAAGGGCCGCATCGACAAGCTCGATGTGACCTCCCAAGCCCGTAACGAAGGCACTGTCGTCAGCGTATCTGACGGCATCGTGCGGATTCACGGTCTGGCCGACGTAATGTACGGCGAGATGATCGAGTTTCCGGGCGGCGTCTTCGGCATGGCCCTCAACCTTGAGCAAGACTCTGTAGGTGCCGTTGTATTGGGCGCATACCAGACTCTGGCTGAAGGCATGAGCGCCAAGTGCACTGGCCGCATCCTGGAAGTTCCGGTTGGTAAGGAACTGCTGGGTCGCGTAGTCGACGCACTGGGTAACCCAGTTGACGGCAAAGGTCCGCTGAACAACACCGAGACCGACGCGGTCGAGAAAGTTGCTCCAGGCGTGATCTGGCGTAAGTCGGTAGACCAGCCTGTACAGACTGGCTACAAGGCTGTCGATGCCATGATCCCTGTCGGCCGTGGCCAGCGTGAGCTGATCATCGGTGACCGTCAGATCGGTAAAACCGCTCTGGCGATCGACGCGATCATCAACCAGAAAGACAGCGGCATTTTCTGCGTCTACGTAGCGATCGGTCAGAAACAATCGACCATCGCCAACGTTGTTCGCAAGCTGGAAGAAAACGGTGCACTGGCTAACACCATCATCGTAGCTGCGAGCGCTTCGGAATCTGCAGCACTGCAGTTCCTGGCTCCGTACTCCGGTTGCACCATGGGCGAATACTTCCGCGACCGCGGTGAAGACGCGCTGATCGTTTATGACGATCTGTCCAAGCAAGCAGTGGCTTACCGCCAGATTTCCCTGCTGCTGCGCCGTCCACCAGGCCGTGAAGCTTACCCAGGCGACGTGTTCTATCTCCACTCCCGTCTGCTGGAGCGCGCATCCCGCGTTTCGGAAGAGTACGTAGAGAAGTTCACCAACGGCGCAGTGACCGGCAAAACCGGTTCCCTGACCGCACTGCCGATCATCGAAACCCAGGCTGGCGACGTTTCCGCGTTCGTTCCGACCAACGTGATTTCCATCACCGACGGTCAGATCTTCCTGGAATCGGCCATGTTCAACTCGGGCATCCGCCCTGCAGTGAACGCCGGTGTTTCGGTATCCCGTGTAGGTGGTGCCGCTCAGACCAAGATCATCAAGAAGCTGTCCGGTGGTATCCGTACCGCTCTGGCTCAGTACCGTGAACTGGCGGCATTCGCCCAGTTCGCTTCTGACCTGGACGAAGCGACCCGTAAGCAACTTGAGCATGGTCAGCGCGTTACCGAGCTGATGAAGCAGAAGCAATACGCGCCAATGTCGATCGCCGACATGTCGCTGTCGCTGTATGCCGCTGAGCGTGGGTTCCTGACCGACGTTGAAATCGCCAAGATCGGCAGCTTCGAACAAGCGCTGATTGCTTACTTCAACCGCGATCACGCCGACTTGATGGCGAAGATCAACGTGAAGGGTGACTTCAATGACGAAATCGATGGCGGCCTGAAAGCCGGTATCGAGAAGTTCAAGGCCACCCAAACCTGGTAAGCCGCAGCGGGAGCCTAGCGGCTCCCGCTTGCTAACCTGATAGGTGTTACATGGCAGGCGCAAAAGAGATTCGCAGTAAGATTGCGAGCATCAAAAGCACGCAAAAGATTACCAGCGCCATGGAAAAAGTGGCGGTCAGCAAAATGCGCAAGGCACAAATGCGCATGGCTGCTAGCCGTCCTTATGCGGAGCGCATCCGCCAGGTTATTGGCCATCTGGCCAACGCTAACCCGGAATATCGCCACCCGTTCATGATCGACCGTGAAGTAAAGCGTGTCGGTTATGTCGTAGTGAGCAGTGACCGTGGTCTGTGTGGTGGCTTGAACACCAACCTGTTCAAGGCTTTGGTCAAGGACATGGCGGTAAACCGCGAAAACGGCGTCGAGATCGATCTGTGTGTAGTTGGTAGCAAGGGTGCGGCTTTCTTCCGCAACTTCGGCGGTAACGTCGTTGCAGCTATCAGCCACCTGGGTGAAGAGCCGTCGATCAATGATCTGATCGGCAGCGTCAAGGTGATGCTGGATGCCTACCTGGACGGCCGTATTGACCGCCTGTCCGTGGTATCCAACAAGTTCATCAACACCATGACGCAACAGCCTACCGTGGAGCAGTTGATTCCACTGGTGGCAACCCCGGATCAAGAACTCAAGCACCACTGGGACTATCTCTACGAACCGGATGCCAAGGAGCTGCTCGACGGCTTGATGGTCCGTTACGTGGAGTCGCAGGTCTACCAGGCGGTGGTCGAGAACAACGCGGCTGAACAAGCTGCGCGGATGATCGCGATGAAGAACGCTACCGACAACGCCGGTGATTTGATCAGCGATTTGCAGCTGGTCTACAACAAGGCGCGTCAGGCTGCGATCACCCAAGAGATCTCGGAAATCGTCGGCGGCGCTGCCGCGGTTTAACGGTTCAAATATTCAGAGGATCCAGCTATGAGTAGCGGACGTATCGTTCAAATCATCGGCGCCGTTATCGACGTGGAATTCCCACGCGACAGCGTACCGAGCATCTACGACGCCTTGAAAGTTCAAGGCGCCGAAACCACTCTGGAAGTTCAGCAGCAGCTGGGCGACGGCGTGGTTCGTACCATTGCGATGGGCTCCACCGAAGGCTTGAAGCGCGGTCTGGACGTCAACAACACTGGCGCAGCCATCTCCGTACCGGTCGGTAAAGCGACCCTGGGCCGGATCATGGACGTACTGGGCAACCCGATCGACGAAGCTGGCCCGATCGGCGAAGAAGAGCGCTGGGGCATTCACCGTCCTGCGCCAACCTTCGCTGAACAAGCCGGTGGCAACGAGCTGCTGGAAACAGGCATCAAGGTTATCGACCTGGTTTGCCCGTTCGCCAAGGGCGGTAAAGTCGGTCTGTTCGGTGGTGCCGGTGTAGGCAAGACCGTAAACATGATGGAACTGATCCGTAACATCGCCATCGAGCACAGCGGTTATTCCGTGTTCGCCGGTGTGGGTGAGCGTACTCGTGAGGGTAACGACTTCTACCACGAGATGAAGGACTCCAACGTTCTGGACAAAGTGGCACTGGTTTACGGTCAGATGAACGAGCCGCCGGGAAACCGTCTGCGCGTAGCACTGACCGGCCTGACCATGGCCGAGAAGTTCCGTGACGAAGGTAACGACGTTCTGCTGTTCGTCGACAACATCTATCGTTACACCCTGGCCGGTACTGAAGTATCCGCACTGCTGGGCCGTATGCCTTCGGCAGTAGGTTACCAGCCGACCCTGGCTGAAGAGATGGGCGTGCTGCAAGAGCGCATCACTTCGACCAAGCAAGGTTCGATTACTTCGATCCAGGCGGTATACGTACCAGCGGACGACTTGACCGACCCGTCGCCAGCGACCACCTTCGCCCACTTGGACGCCACCGTCGTTCTGTCCCGTGACATCGCTTCCCTGGGTATCTACCCGGCGGTAGACCCACTGGACTCGACTTCGCGTCAGCTGGACCCGAACGTGATCGGCAACGACCACTACGAAACCGCTCGCGGTGTTCAGTACGTGCTGCAGCGTTACAAAGAACTGAAGGACATCATTGCGATCCTGGGTATGGACGAGCTGTCGGAAGCCGACAAGCAGTTGGTAAACCGTGCTCGTAAGATCCAGCGCTTCTTGTCGCAGCCGTTCTTCGTGGCTGAAGTCTTCACCGGTGCATCGGGTAAATACGTTTCCCTGAAAGACACCATTGCTGGCTTCAAAGGCATCCTCAACGGTGACTACGACCACCTGCCAGAACAAGCGTTCTACATGGTTGGCGGCATCGAAGAAGCGATCGAGAAAGCCAAGAAACTGTAATCCCGGCGCCCGGCAACGGGCGCTAATTTAGGTTGAGGCAATCAGATGGCTATGACAGTCCATTGCGATATCGTCAGCGCGGAAGGGGAAATCTTTTCCGGTCTGGTCGAGATGGTGATTGCGCACGGTGCACTGGGTGATCTTGGTATCGCCTTGGGTCACGCGCCGCTGATCACTAATCTGAAGCCAGGTCCGATCCGCCTGGTCAAGCAGGGCGGGGAAGAGGAGGTGTATTACATCTCCGGTGGTTTCCTCGAGGTTCAGCCGAACATGGTCAAGGTACTTGCCGACACCGTGCAACGTGCTGCCGATCTGGATGAAGCCTCCGCTCAGGAAGCCGTTAAGGCTGCCGAGAAGGCCTTGCATGAACGTGGCGCTGAATTCGATTACGGTTCTGCTGCCGCACGTCTGGCCGAGGCTGCAGCTCAGCTGCGCACCGTCCAGCAGATCCGCAAGAAGTTCGGCCACTAAGGTTGCGCTTGTTGTGCGATTGATTAAAAAGGGTAGCCTCGGCTACCCTTTTTTCTTTTCCGATTTTTACAACCTGGTCGCAGCCGCTGACCACCCAGGATTGGTAGCCAGTCATGTCACTTGAAATCGTTATTCTCGCTGCTGGCCAAGGCACGCGTATGCGTTCAGCTTTGCCGAAAGTTTTGCACCCGATTGCCGGCAACTCCATGCTCGGCCATGTTATCCACAGCGCCCGGCAACTTGATCCACAGCGCATCCACGTGGTGATCGGCCACGGTGCCGATGCCGTGCGCGAACGCCTGGCGGCTGATGATCTGAACTTCGTCCTGCAGGATAAGCAGCTGGGTACCGGTCACGCCGTTGCTCAAGCCGTGCCGTTCATTCAGTCCGACACCGTTCTGGTGCTTTATGGCGATGTGCCGTTGATCGAAGTCGATACCCTGCAACGTCTGCTCAAGCAGGTGGGGCCAGAGCAATTGGGCTTGCTGACTGTCGAGCTGGATGACCCGACCGGTTACGGCCGCATTGTTCGTGATGAGCAGCGCAAGGTCACGGCCATTGTCGAGCAGAAAGATGCCAATGAAGCCGAGCGCAAAATCACCGAAGGCAATACCGGCATTCTGGCGCTGCCTTTTGCCCGTCTTGGCGACTGGATGAGCCGTCTCTCCAATAACAACGCCCAGGGCGAGTACTACCTGACCGACATCATTGCCATGGCCGTGAGCGATGGTCTGGTAGTGGCCACCGAGCAACCGCACGACGCCATGGAAGTGCAGGGCGCCAACGATCGCAAGCAGCTTTCCGAACTGGAACGGCATTATCAATTGCGCGCCGGTCGTCGTTTGATGGCTCAAGGTGTGACGCTGCGCGACCCGGCGCGTTTCGATATCCGCGGTGAAATCACGGTCGGCCGCGATGTGCTGATCGACATCAACGTAATTCTCGAAGGCAAGGTGGTCATCGAAGACGATGTGGTGATCGGCCCGAACTGCGTGATCAAGGACAGCACCCTGCGCAAAGGCGTGGTCATCAAGGCCAACAGCCATATCGAAGGTGCCATCCTGGGTGAAGGCAGCGACGCCGGCCCGTTCGCTCGTCTGCGTCCAGGCACCGTGCTGGAAGCCCGCGCGCATGTGGGTAACTTCGTCGAATTGAAAAACGCGCACCTGGGCGAAGGCGCCAAGGCCGGTCACCTGACTTATCTGGGCGATGCCGAAGTGGGCGCGCGCACCAATATTGGTGCCGGCACCATTACCTGCAACTACGACGGCGTCAACAAGTGGAAAACCGTGTTGGGCGAAGACGTGTTCATTGGCTCCAACAACTCGTTGGTGGCGCCTGTGGAAATCCTCGACGGCGCGACCACAGCGGCTGGCTCGACCATTACTTCGACTGTGGATAAATCCCAGCTGGCCATCGGGCGTGCTCGCCAGAAGAACATCGATGGCTGGAAGCGGCCGGAGAAGGTCAAGAAGGGCTGAGTTATCCACAACCCTCCTTGTAGGAGCGAGCTTGCTCGCGATGATTTCAAGAGCGGCGCATTTTTCCAGAAAGAATGCTTTATCGTTCACGCCCATCGCGAGCAAGCTCGCTCCTACAAGTTATCCACAGGTCTTTTCATCACTCCGCGCTTGACGAAATTTCGCCGATAGGTTTTGATTGCTTCCGTTATCTTTCGAATCGAAACTTATCAACTCATGTCAAAGCGCAATACACCTCAGCGTCGCCACAACATCCTCGCCTTGCTCACTGAGCAGGGCGAAGTCAGTGTGGATGAGTTGGCCAAGCGCTTCGAAACGTCGGAAGTTACGATTCGCAAGGATCTGGCGGCACTTGAAAGCAATGGTCTGTTGCTGCGCCGTTACGGCGGGGCGATCACCATGCCTCAGGAACTGGTGGCCGACCTTGGTCAGCCGGTTTCCAAGTACAAACAAGCCATCGCCCGTGCCGCCGTAGCGCGGATTCGCGAGCATGCGCGCATCATTATCGACAGTGGCAGTACCACCGCCTCCATGATCCCGGAACTCGGCCAACAACCTGGCTTGGTGGTGATGACCAACTCGCTGCATGTTGCCAATGCCTTGAGCGAACTTGAGCACGAACCGGTGCTGTTGATGACCGGTGGCACCTGGGACCCGCACTCCGAGTCCTTCCAGGGGCAGGTTGCCGAGCAGGTACTACGCTCCTATGACTTCGACCAGCTGTTTATCGGTGCCGATGGCATCGATCTGGTTCGCGGTACAACCACCTTCAACGAACTGCTTGGACTGAGCCGGGTCATGGCCGAAGTCGCCCGTGAAGTCGTCGTGATGGTGGAGGCCGACAAGATCGGCCGCAAGATTCCCAACCTGGAGCTGCCCTGGAGCAGCGTCCATACCCTTATTACCGATGAACGCCTGCCGCTTGAGGCTCGCGATCAGATTCAGGCCCGCGGCATCAATTTGATATGCGCGGCTGTCAGTCAGGAGAAATAGCATGTGTGGAATTGTCGGCGCAGTCGCAGAACGTAACATCACCGCCATCCTCGTCGAAGGCCTGAAACGCCTCGAATACCGTGGGTATGACAGCGCTGGCGTGGCGGTCTACACCAACGATGAAAAACTCGAGCGTCTACGTCGTCCGGGCAAGGTCAGTGAGCTGGAGCAGGCATTGACCACCGAGCCGCTGGTCGGTCGCCTGGGCATCGCCCACACCCGCTGGGCTACCCACGGCGCACCGTGCGAGCGCAATGCCCACCCGCATTTCTCCGGTGACCTGGCGGTGGTGCACAACGGCATCATCGAAAACCACGAAGCCCTGCGCGAACAACTAAAGGCCCTGGGTTATGTGTTCACCTCGGACACCGATACCGAAGTCATCGCCCACCTGCTGAACCACAAACTCAAGGATCTGAGCGACCTGACCGTGGCCCTCAAGGCAACTGTCAAAGAACTGCACGGTGCTTACGGCCTGGCAGTGATCAGCGCCAAGCAACCTGATCGTCTGGTCGCGGCCCGCAGCGGCAGTCCGCTGGTGATCGGCCTGGGCCTTGGGGAAAACTTCCTGGCCTCCGACCAGTTGGCCCTGCGTCAGGTCACTGACCGCTTCATGTACCTGGAAGAAGGCGATATCGCCGAAATCCGCCGCGACAGCGTGCAGATCTGGGACGTTGACGGCAAGGCTGTCGAGCGCGAAGCCGTGCAATATCGCGACGGTGCCGAAGCCGCTGAAAAGGGCGAGTTCCGCCACTTCATGCTCAAGGAAATCCACGAGCAACCGTCCGTGGTGCAGCGCACCCTGGAAGGTCGCCTGAGCCAGAACCAGGTGCTGGTACAAGCATTCGGTCCGCAGGCGGCCGAGCTGTTTGCCAAAGTGCGCAATGTACAGATCGTCGCGTGCGGCACCAGTTACCACGCCGGCATGGTCGCGCGTTACTGGCTCGAAGAGCTGGCCGGCATTCCTTGCCAGGTCGAAGTCGCCAGCGAATTCCGCTACCGCAAGGTGGTGGTGCAGCCCGACACCTTGTTCGTGACCATTTCCCAGTCCGGCGAAACCGCCGACACCCTGGCCGCTCTGCGCAACGCCAAGGAACTGGGCTTCCTCGCCAGCCTGGCGATCTGCAACGTCGGCATCAGCTCGCTGGTGCGTGAGTCCGACCTGACCCTGTTGACCCAGGCCGGCCGCGAAATCGGCGTGGCCTCGACCAAAGCCTTCACCACGCAATTGGTCGGCCTGTTGTTGCTGACGCTTTCTCTGGGCCAGGTTCGTGGCACCTTGGCCAAAGACGTAGAAGCGACCTTGGTCGAAGAACTGCGTCGTTTGCCAACCCGCCTGGGCGAGGCGCTGGCCATGGACAGCACTGTGGAAAAAATCTCCGAGCTGTTCGCCGAGAAAAACCACACGCTGTTCCTCGGTCGCGGCGCGCAGTTCCCGGTAGCGATGGAAGGCGCACTCAAGCTCAAGGAAATCTCCTACATCCACGCCGAAGCCTACCCGGCCGGCGAGCTGAAACACGGCCCGTTGGCGCTTGTGGATAACGACATGCCCGTGGTGACCGTGGCGCCGAACAACGAGCTGCTGGAGAAGTTGAAGTCCAACCTCCAGGAAGTCCGCGCCCGCGGTGGCCAGTTGATCGTCTTCGCTGACGAGAAGGCCGGCATGACCAACGGTGAAGGCACCCACGTGGTGCACATGCCGCACATCCACGACATCCTGTCGCCGATCCTCTACACCATCCCGCTGCAGCTGCTGTCGTACTACGTCGCCGTGCTCAAAGGCACCGACGTCGACCAGCCGCGCAACCTGGCGAAGTCGGTTACTGTGGAATAAGTTATCCACAACGAAAAAACCCCTTTTCAGGGGTTTTTTCGTTTCTAGGAGAGCGTAATTCGCCGTTGCCGCCGCGTGTCGAGCAAATACACCATCAAACAGGCATACAAAGTCACCAGAATGAACAGCCCCATGCGGATGGCGAAGGCGGTGTAGACGTCCTTGCCCGCTGCGCTGTCCTGTACCGATTGGCCGAGCAGAATGATCAGGGTTGCCAGGCTGTTGAGCCAGAAACTTGGTGGTTGTCGGGTTTGGGCCAGGCCGTAGAGTTTTCTGGCCACCAGCAAACCGAACAGCAGCATCCACAGAAAAAACATCCACAGATTCACGAACAGGCTCAGCGCGCACCAGAAAAGGATCGCCATCAGGCCGCCGAGCAGGGTCGAGCCGAGCAGTTCCTGGCCGGCGTTGCGGGCGCTGGTTGCGCAGCTCTGTTGGCCAAGGCTGACGGCTTTCATGATGATCGGCAGATAGCTGGCCGGGTCGATCATGGCCAGCAGGAACGTCGGCAGCACCACCAGCGTGGCCCGTAGCGCCAGCCAGCTGCTTTCGGTGGGCGTAAGGTTCGGGCCGGGCTTGGCCGGTGGGGCGCTGGCGGGGTCGGGAAACAGCCAATGGCTGATGGTCAGCGTCGTGACGGCCAGGAACAGTCCCTTGACCAGAGCCACGATCACCTCGAGCGCCAGGGCGAATTCAGCGGTTCCGGCGGAACTGATCAAGGTCAGGCCCACCACCAGGAAAGTCGCCACCAGCGGGTTGCCACCACGCAGGCCGTAACCGAAAGCCATGAACAGGCACAGTCCGACCAGCAACACGCCACTGAACGGGTAGTAACGCAGCAGGGGGATCAGGAGCAGGCCGGTCCCGGTGGTCAACATCAGGATCAGGATCAGACCCAGGCTGGCCTTGAACGGCAACGGACGGTTCATCGCCGCCAGCATCATCAGAGCCAGCATCGGTGCGAGGAACGGAATGGGCAGGGCCAGACCGAAGCTCGCCGCCAGGCACAGCGCCGTACCGAAGCCCAGGCGCAATGCGCGCTGAACCCGGGCCGGGCGCTCAATACGCATAGGACATCCAGCTCATCAGGCGCAGAAACACGCGCCCTAGAATATTCAGCGGGTTGCCCTCGCTCGGGAAGGCCATGACTTCGGCCTGTCCGCCGGAGCGGATGCCTTGTGGACCGGTCAACTCACCGGGTTCGAACTCGATGATGACCGGGAAGCGCTGGGCCGGGCGGAGCCAGTCGCGACTGTTCTCCACCTTCGGCAGGCTGCCCGGCTGGGTGGTCTGGCCGATATCGACGCCGTAGCCGACGCTGCGCACATGGCCTTTGTAGATTTTCCCTGGCAGGGCATCGAGGACAATGGACACCGGCGTCCCGGGCTGGACACTGCCGAGGTTGTTTTCGGTCATGTCGGCGCTGATCCACACGTCGTGGATGGCGATCAGGGTCATCACCGGTGCACCGGCGGAGGCGAACTGGCCGACATCGGTGCGCAAATCGGTGATCAGGCCGGCCGAGCGCGCGTGGACTTTGGTATTGCTCAAGTCCAGCTCGGCTTTTTCGAGGTTGCTGGCGGCGCTGAGCAACTGGGCGTTTTCGTCTTCGTTACCGCCTTGTTGTTCCCGCGCCCGTTGCACTTCGGCCTTGGCCGCAGCGACCTGACTGATGGACTCTTCCAGGGTGGCGCGGGAGATCTCGAGGCGGCGCAGCGAGATGGTGCCCGGGTCTTCGCGATACAGGCGTTCAAGCCGCTGGCTATCCTGGCGAGCCTTGAGCTCATTGGCCTGGGATGCGCGCAGGGACGCTAACTTGGAGTCGACGCCAGCCGTGTTGGCGCCCACCTGGCGACGGGTCGACTCAAGGTCGGCGCGGGCGCGATCGACGGCAATCTGGTACTGCTCCGGATTGACTTCAAACAGCAATTCGCCAGCCTTGACGTCCTGGTTGTTGCGTACGTGCACCTTGGTCACCCGGCCGGATACCTCGGCCGCCACCGGCACAATGAAGGCCTGCACCCGTGCCTGTTGCGTGTAGGGCGTGTAACGGTCGGCCATCAGGTACCAGACCAGGCTCAGGATGATCAGCAGTACTACCCAGTTGATGGCTTTTCTGGCCGGGTCGGCGGCGGGTGCCGAGGTGTTCTCGGCGGCCGGTTGTGGGCTGTCAGTCATGGGCATTTTCCTTCGGTTCGTCGAGCAGGTCGCCCCAATCGGTCCGTTGTTGCATCTGTTGGCGGGTGGCCGGGTCGATCATCGGCTGGTCGCTGTACCAGCCACCGCCCAGCGCCTTGTACAAGGCGATCAGGCTGTTGACGGCAGTGCCACGGTTGACCAGGTAGATATCCTGCTGGGCAAACAAGGCGCGCTGTGCATCCAGCACACGCTGGAAATCCGAATAGCCTTCGCGGTACTGGGCATTGGCCAGGGTCACCGAACGTTCGGCGGCCACCGATGCATCGCTGAGGATCCGGTCACGCTCCAGCGCCTTGATCAAACCGGTCGCGGCATCGTCAGCCTCGCGTGCAGCCTGGCGTACGCTGTCCTGGTAGATAACGATCAACTGCTGCAAGCGCGCATCCTGCACGCGGACGTTGTTGGTGATCCGGCCATGGTCGAAGATGTCCCAGCGCAGGCTGGGGCCGGCCACCATGTCGAGGGTATTGGATGCACCGTTGAGCGAGCTGGCAGACCAGACGATGCTGCCCAGCAGGCTGATGGAGGGGTACAAGTCGGTCTCGGCCACACCGATCAACGCCGACTGCGCCGCCACTTGCAGTTCGGCCGCACGAACATCGGGACGCCGCACCAGCAGATTTGCAGGTACATCCTGCAGCACAGCCGTATCGAGCAATGGCACCACCCCGGTGTTGCGATCCAGGTCAGGGATGGAGCCGGGTGGCTGGCCGATCAGGGTGGACAATGCATTTCGCAAGCTCGCCACCTGGCTCTCGAAATCCGGGATGGTACTCAGGGTCCCCAGGTACTGGGTCTTGGCCTGTTGCAGGTCGAGTTCAGCCTCGGCCCCGCTTTTGAACAGGCGCTCGGTGATCTCGTAGCTGCGTTTTTGCAAGGCGGCGTTACTGCGGGCGATGGCCAGGCGTGCTTCGGCGGTGCGCAAGGCGTAGTAGTTTTGCGCAAGTTGCGCGTGCAAGAGCACCAGGGCATTTTCATAGTTGGCCTGGGCGGCAAACCAGGACGCGTCGGCCGACTCGATGGCACGGCTGAAACGCCCCCAGAAATCCAGCTCCCAGCCGATATCGAAGCCGACACTGTGTTGCCAGAAATGCGTGTCCTGTGGGTTGGCACCGCCCGATTGTCGACGCTTCAGGTACAGGCTATCGGCGCTGGCCTGCTGCAATTGCGGGTAGCGTCCACTCAGGGCGATGCCCAATTGCGCTCTCGACTCCATGACCCGCAGGCCAGCGACGTGCAGGTCGGGGTTGTGGGCATCGGCTTCGGCCATCAAGTGGTCCAGCACCGGGTCGTTAAACACGCGCCACCATTGGCGGCTGTCAGGTTGCGCGTGTTGTTGGCCGGCGAGCTCCAGGGCCGGGCTGTTCCAGTGATCGACCCAAGGCTGGGCCGGCGACTGGAAATCCGGGCCCAGTTGCACGCAGCCCCCCAGAAAGGCGGTCCCACAGAGCAGCAGCCGGCTGATGCGAGCAGGACGTGGCATCAAGCGCAAACTCCTCAGAGGGGACGCTGATCGTTCATGGTCCCGATTTGCGGTGTCTCGTTCAACGCCTCGATCTCTGGTGTTTCGTTCAGTAGTTCGGCAGACGGTTGGTCCTGGACCCATTGCCAGAAGAGCTGGTAGCCCACCGCCAGCGCAACCGGGCCGATGAACAAACCAATGAAACCACCACTGACCATGCCGCCCAGGGCGCCAATCAGAATCACCGGCATGGGGACATCGACGCCGCGGCCAAGCATCAAGGGTTTGAGGACGTTGTCGGCCATCCCGGCGATAAGGCTATAGATGCCAAACACAACAGTGGCCAGGCTCGTCCCTTCGGTGGCGAAGACATAAGCGATCACCGGAAGGGTCACCAGCAGCACCGGCAATTGCATGATCCCCATCAGCAGCGCAACCATCGCCAGCAGCCCGGCACCGGGAACGCCCATGAGCACGAAACCCACGCCGACCAGCAACATCTGAATGAACGCGATGCCTACCACGCCCTGGGCTACCGCACGGATGGTTGCGGTGCAGAGCTCGGTGATGCGTGGGCCACGCTCCGGTCCGGAAAGACGCGAGGCGATGGCCAGGGCGCTTCTTTCGCCGTTTTCGCCATAGGCCATGAACACGCCGGCAATGATCAGGGCGCCGATGAACAACAGAAAACCCACACCAACGTCGGCCATTTTGCCCAACAAGGTCAGGCCGATGGACTTGATGTAGGGCATCAGCTTCATGAACACGCTGCTCATGTTGGTGGCGGCCTGCATCCAGTAGTCGTAGAGCGGCTGGCCAATAAGCGGCAGGGACGCGATTTTTTCGCTGGGTAGCGGAATATGCAGCGTATCGGACTTGAGGATCGCCAGGGTGCCCTGGATCGATTCACTGATCGAGGTGCCCAGCAGGTAGATCGGCACCATCAGCAAGGCCAGGGCGACCACCACGATCAGAGTGGCGGCACGACCGTCCTTGTTGACCAGCTTGCGCTTGATCAGCGCATGCAGGGGGTACAGGGTGATCGCCAGAATCAGTGCCCAGAGCATGAGGTTGAGGAAGGGGTGGAAGATCTGGAAGCAGAACAGTACCAGCACCGTGATGAGCCCGGCGCGTATCAGTACATCGAGCAAACCACCGGACAGTGCTCTAGCGGAAATGTTAGTGCGCAACATTGTCGAACTCCTTGCGGTGTCACACAGGTTAGCCGGGCCGTTGAAGTTCAACTCTTCCCTACGGTGAATCTTGAAAGCAGGATCGATAAACCGTCATCCATGCGTTAACAACTAACGCCTTCTTTCATGTAGGGAAAATTCAACGAGGTACCTACTAAATCTCAATAGGTAACAGGGTGGCTTGTAGTATAGGAGCAGACGAATATTCCGCCTGATTACTCAGGCTGCAATTCTGCCGCTGTGGATATAGTCCGCTGACGAACCCATGCCGCAAGCGAGTGGGGCGTGGAGCCAAAGGCGCTTTTTCCCGGTCTGGCATTAGCCGCTTCAGCGGGCGGGGCCGGATCATTGCGGACAGTCGCACCCGTCGCAAGAAAATAACCCTCATTAATTATCAATAATCCCCGGTCCGCTCTTTGGGGGGCCACGCTTCGTTTTTACGGTGGAGGCGCTAGAGTGCAGTAGCCCGTTGATTTAGTTGTTGGGCAGCCGCGCTTAACATCCCGGCCTTCGGTTGCGATTTATCTATCTGAAATGAGGACATGCCCATGGACCGCTTCCAGGAAATGCAGGTCTTCGCTGCCGTCGCCCAGGAACAGGGTTTTTCGGCGGCGGCACGGCGTTTGGGTCTGTCGGCGGCCAGTGTCACCCGAGCAGTGGCGGCGCTGGAGCAACGTATTGGCACACAACTGCTCACGCGTACGACGCGCAGCGTGTATTTGAGTGAGGCCGGTCAGCGATATCTGGAGGACTGTCGGAGAATTCTCGCCGAGGTGCAGGAAGCGGAGGACTCGGCAGCGGGCAGCCATATCCATCCTCGTGGGCAACTGACCATCACCGCACCGGTCTTGTTTGGCGAACTGTTTGTCACGCCGCTGATGGTGAGCTACCTGACGCAGTTCCCCGAGGTCTGCATCAACGCGCTGCTGGTGGACCGGGTGGTGAGCGTGGTCGAGGAGGGCGTCGATGTGGCCATCCGTATCGGCGAGCTACCCGACAGCAATCAGCATGCAATCCGCGTGGGTGAGGTGCGGCGGGTGATCTGCGCCTCGCCTCAGTTTCTGGCCAGCCATGGTCGGCCCAGACATCCACAGGAACTGGCTCAGGCGCCGATCATTGCGACATCGGCCATTGGCCAGCTCAGGAGTTGGCCATTCATTGAAGACGGCGAAACCCTGAGTGTGCGGGCTGAACCGCGACTGGTGGTGACGGCGAATCAGGCGGCCATCACGGCAGCCAGTCTGGGGTTGGGATTCACGCGGGTGCTGTCTTATCAAGTGGCGAGCAAGGTGGCCGCCGGTGAGTTGGAGATTGTTCTGGCTGACTTCGAACTGCCGCCATTACCCATCCACGTGCTCTATCAAGGCGGGCGCAAAGCCCCGGCCCGGGTGCGCAGTTTTGTGGATTTCGCGGTCAAGATCCTGCGCGAGCATCCGGCGCTCGAGCGTTGATTTATTTCACCCAGTGAAATAATGGATTGCGTTTGCTGGTGATTCTGTTGTTTTGCTTGTGAGTGGAAGATACGACCCACCGGCGCTGATCTTCCTGAGCAGCACCACAGACCCGAGGTGTCGACCATGCAAGCGATCAAACTCTACAACTTCCCACGTTCCGGCCACGCGCATCGTGTCGAGTTGATGCTGTCCCTGCTGAAATTGCCGACCGAATTGATCTTCGTTGACCTTGCCAAGGGCGAACACAAGCAACCGGCGTTCCTGGCGCTCAATGCATTCGGTCAGGTGCCGGTGATTGATGACGAGGGTGTGGTATTGGCCGATTCCAACGCGATTCTGGTGTACCTGGCGCAAAAGTACGGCAACGGCCGTTGGTTGCCGGCTGATCCGGTGGGGGCGGCCAAAGTCCAGCGCTGGTTGTCGGTGGCTGCTGGCCCGATTGCCTTCGGTCCGGCCCGGGCCAGATTGATCACTGTATTTGGTGCGCCTTACAACGCTGAAGAAGTGATTGCCTACGCCCATACCGTGCTCAAAGTGATCGATCACGAACTGGCCGATACAGCGTATCTGGTCGGCACCGAACCGACGATTGCCGACGTCGCCGCCTACAGCTACATCGCCCATGCGCCGGAGGGCAATGTGTCGCTGGACGAGTACCCCAATATTCGCGCGTGGCTGGCCCGTATCGAAGCCTTGCCAGGTTTTGTCGGCATGCCGCGTACCGTCGCTGGCCTGCAAAAAACTGCCTGATGCTCGCGGCCCGGTGTTGCCGGGCCGCCCCGACCTGCGCCAGTGGCGCAAGGGAGAAGCCGTATGGACCGTTCACCCTGGCATTCCGGCGAGAAACAATTGCAGGCGCATGTAGGCGTTGCCGAACGAATGGAAGTTTTCGGTCGTAAGGTGATTCGCAGCGAGATGCCGGACCAGCACCGCACCTTCTATCAGCAATTGCCGTTCATGTTGTACGGAGCGGTAGATGCCGACGGTCATCCCTGGGCCAGCATCCTTGAAGGCCAGCCCGGATTCGCACACTCGCCAGCACCTGGCTTGTTGCAGTTCAGCAGCCTGCCTGCCTTTGATGATCCCGCTCAGTTGATTGATGGCGCGGCCATCGGCCTGTTGGGTATCGAGTTGCATACCCGTCGTCGCAACCGCATCAATGGACATGTGCGCGCCATGACGACCGGCGGTTTCGCGGTGACGGTGGATCAGTCCTTCGGCAATTGCCCGCAGTATATTCAGTTGCGCCAGTTTCGTTCGGTGCCGCTGGCCGACCCTTCGACGCGAGTCGCGCAACATTTCAACGAACTGGATGAAGCGGCCAAGGCCATGATCGCCGAGGCGGACACGTTCTTCGTTGCCAGTTATGTGGAGGTCGACGGCGAGCGCTCGGTGGATGTATCGCACCGTGGCGGTCAGACCGGTTTCGTACACGTGGAAGGCAATCGCCTGACCATTCCGGACTTCGCCGGCAATCTGCATTTCAACACCTTGGGTAACCTGCTGCTCAATCCCCGGGCCGGGTTGTTGTTCATCGATTTCAATACCGGTGATTTGCTGCAGCTCAGCGGGCGTACCGAAATCATCCTTGAGGGCCCGCAGGTCGAGGCGTTCCAGGGAGCCGAGCGCCTGTGGACAATCGATGTCGAACACGTCGTACGTCGCCCCGCCGCCCTGGCGTTACGCTGGCGCTTCGACGGCGTATCACCCACCAGTTTGCTCACCGGCAGCTGGGAGCAGGCTGCGGCGCGTTTGCAGGCCAAAGCCCTGGGCGATCAATGGCGGCCGTTGCGGGTGACGCGCATTGAAGAACAAAGCCACAGCATTCGCTCGATTTACCTGGAGCCCGCCGACGGAGCCGGATTACCGCTTTTCCAGGCCGGGCAGCATTTGCCCCTGCGCTTGAACATTGACGGTGAAGTGCACATCCGCACGTACAGTTTATCGAGCGCCCCGTCCGATGATTTTTTCCGCATCAGCGTAAAGCGCGACGGGCGGGTCTCTACCCATTTGCATGAGCGGATTCGGGTCGGCGACCTGTTGGAGGCGCGGGCGCCGCAAGGGCATTTCACCGTGGCGTCCCATGAGCGTCGGCCATTGGTGTTGCTGGCGGCCGGGGTAGGCATCACGCCGCTGTTGTCGATGCTGCGCGAGGTGGTTTACCAGGGATTGCGCACCCGCCGTATCCGCCCGACGTGGTTTATCCAGAGTTCGCGCACGCTGGCCGACCAGCCGTTTCGCCGCGAACTGGATCGCTTGCTCGAAGACGCCGGTGACGCGGTGCGGGTGGTGCGTCTGCTCAGCCAACCGGAAGCCGAGGCGGTGCAAGGCGCGGACTTCGACCTCAGTGGACGGATCGACGTCGCGCTGCTCAAGGAGCTGCTGACAGTCGAGGACTACGATCAGCCGGACTTTGTCGTCTGTGGCCCCGGAAGTTTTACCCAGGCGCTGTACGACGGCTTGCGCGAGCTGGACATCCGCGACTCGCGGATTCACGCCGAAACCTTTGGCCCGTCCACCTTGCGCCGACGTCCGGACCCCGACGCGGTGGTCATTGAGCAACCACCTGCCGCCACCACGTCGGTGCCCGTGGTGTTCCAGCGCTCGGCCAAGGAAGCGCGCTGGCAGCCGGAGGGCGGCAGTTTGCTGGAGTTGGCGGAAAGCCGTGGCCTGCGCCCGGAATTCAGTTGTCGCGGCGGCTCCTGTGGTACCTGCAAGACGCGCCTGGTCAGCGGTCAGGTGCATTACCCACTGCCGCCAGCGGAGGTTCCGGATGACGGACAGGTGTTGATTTGCTGTGCGATTCCGGCGCAGGGGGCGCAGCCGTTGGTGCTCGATATCTGAAGGAAGATTACCGCTGAACATTGCCCGCAGGTCGATGGCTGAGTAGGGTAGGGGCAGAACGAAAAAGGGCCGCAGAGGCTAAGGCCATTCGGTCAAGCCCCTGACCTTGTGGGAGCGGGCTTGCTCGCGAACGCGTCGTGTCAGTCAATATCAACATTGCTGACACACTGCCTTCGCGAGCAAGCCCGCTCCCACAAGGTTTGCGGCCCTTTCTGCATTTCAGGAACAGGCGTTTCAATGGTTTTTATCACTCGCTCGATCGCCTTGCTGCTGGCGCTGGTGCTGACCGCCGGATGCGAAAGGCACGACGCACCGCCGCTGGATCAGCAACTCTACGTCTGGCAGCGGCAGTGGACGCCGGCCCACGACGCTGCCCTCAGGGACAGCCGCGCTGACTTTTCAACGTTGCGGGTGTTGGCCTTGCAGGCTTTCCCCAATGCCGGTTGGAGCCGTGCCCGTATTGATCCGGTATTGCTCAGGCACGATGGCCGGCCGGTGATTGCGGTGGTGCGCCTGGACGGGCAGCTCAAGGCACTCGATCAGGAAGAGGTCGCCGCGCAGATCCGCCAGGTCATCAGCGATTGGCAGGGGCAAGGGTTGAACCTCGCCGGCGTAGAAATCGACCACGATGCCGGTAATGCCCGGCTACCGGCGTACCGCAAATTTCTCGCGCATTTGCGTGAAGCATTGCCGACTTCGCTGCCGCTGAGCATCACGGCGTTGCCGTCCTGGCTCGACAGTCGCGAACTGCCAGCGTTGTTATCCACAGTCGACAGCAGCGTGTTGCAGGTGCACGCGGTGAGCGATCCGCGTCGTGGCTTGTTTGATGCCGATCAGGCCCGGCAATGGGCGAAGGCCTGGAGCCGCGTCACGACAAAACCTTTCTATCTGGCGCTGCCGGCTTATGGCGTGGCGTTGCTGCCGTCGACGGACGGCGCACCGGTTGTGGAAAGCGAAGTGACGCTGGAGCGCGAAGGCCTGCGTCGGGAATTACTCGCCGATCCGCATTCGCTGCGCACCCTCGGCACCGAACTGCGTGCCGATCCACCCGAGCATCTGGCGGGCTTGATCTGGTTTCGCCTGCCACTGGCCAACGACCGCCGGGCCTGGAGCTTGACCACCTTGCGCGCCGTGGCGCGTGCCGATGTCCTCGACAGTCGGTTGACGCTGCAACTCTCGGCCGACAATGGCCTCTATGACATCGGCATCAGCAACCAGGGCAACCTCGACAGCGCCTGGCCCGAACGCCTGACACTCGCGGTCAGCGGCTGTGAAGGGGCCGATGCCTTGGCCGGTTACGCGTTGCAACAGCGTCCCGATCTGCTTACCTTCACCCGCCTGCGCGATGGCCGAATTCCGGCCGGCGGACAGCGTGCCATCGGTTGGGCTCGCTGCGCACACATTGATCAAGGAGGTTCGAATGTTCACCCGTAACTGGCCGCGTCATTTGCTTTGCCTGAGCCTCAGCCTGCCGCTGGGCTCGGCGCTGGCCTGCGGCCCGGACTTCCCCATGCGCCTGCTGGATAACCGTGGCCAGTCGCTGGCGGAACTGCCCGAAGGCAACTTCAGCTTTGAAATCAGCCGCCTCGGCCACGCCATCAACGGCTTGAAGAACGTCACCTCTGGCGCCGACTATAGCGATCAACCTGACGCAGTAGCGCTACGGGATCAGGCCGAGCAGGCGGGACTTTCTGCTGAGCAACAAGTGCTGGTGAAACACCTGCGCAGCCTGACGGATGCCCGTCAGGTTGAAACCGAAGGCGCGCAACTGCCGCCCGAGCTCAGGTGGTACCTGGCCGGCGCTGTGGCATTTGGCGCGGGTGATAATGCCTTGGCCGCCGGGTATTTCAAGAAAGTGCTGGCCTTGCCCGCCGAGCAACGGGCTTCGCGCAGCACCTGGGCGGCTTACTCGCTGGGGCGCGCGTTGTTCGCCATGAGTGCCGAAGCCAATGCGGCGCCGGATCTGCTTGAACAATCGGCCAAGGCCTTCGAGCAAACCCGGCAGATGAGCATCGACGGCTTCAGCGATCCGCTGGAACTGGGCGTCGCGAGCCTCGGCGAAGAAGCCCGGGTCGTGCGTGCTGCCGGCGACTGGAATCGTGCTATCGAACTGTACGCCACGCAGAATCTGCACGGTTCCGCGGTGGGCTATTCCTCGTTGAAGCTGTTGATGGCGGACCTGATGACGCTGCCGGAGGATCAAGTGGCCGAGTTGCTCAAGGGCCAGCCCGTGCAGCAGTTGGTGACCGCGTCCTTGATCAGCCGCTTGGGCTGGTCGTTTGGCGAGCAACCACCGAACGAACAGAAAATGATCAAGCTGTTGCAAAACAGCACGCGCGGCAGTCTCGAAAACGCCGACCGCCTGGCGGCAATGAATTATCAACAGGGCGATTACGCCAGCGCCAAGGCGTTCCTCGAGCATGCCGGCGATGGCGGGTTGGCCTGGTGGCTGCGGGCAAAACTGGCGGTGCGCGACGGCGACAAAACCGCGGCCGCCGCAGCCTATGCCAAGGCGGCCCAGGCCTTCCCGCAGAATGAATCCTGGGGCGAGCGACGGACCCCGGACTACGATTATGAAACGCTCCAGCCCAAATGCCGGGTCGAGGGTGAAAGTGCGATCCTCGCCCTGCAACGCGGGGATTACCTGCAAGCCTTCGATCAGCTGTATCGCAGCCAAAGCATTTACTGGTTCGACGCCGCCACCGTTGCCGAACGCGTGTTGACCCTCGAAGAACTCAAGCACTACGTCGACACACAAGTGCCGGCCCCGCAACCGCTCAGCCAGCAGGAACGCGACAATTACGTGCCCTTACCCGTAGCGGCGAGCCTGCGCAATCTGCTGGGGCGGCGTTTGTTGCGCGAAGGCCATTACGAGCAAGCGCCGGCGTACTTCGATAATGACGGCTTGCGGCACAAGGCCAGGTTGTACGGCGAGCAACGCCAGGCGGCAGATTCAGCCTGGTGGCCGACCCGTCGCGCCGCTGCACTGTTCAATGCCGCCTGGACGGCGCGTGAGTGGGGCATGGATATTCTGGGCTACGAAATGGCGCCGGATTACGCCACGTTCGGCGGCAATTACATCCTTGAAAACGCCGAACTCAAGGTCGGTCCATTGATGGCCGAGGACGAAGTGAAGCGTCAGCAGGCCAGCGCCGCCCAGCCCGATCAGCGTTATCACTATCGCTTCGTGGCCACGGCGCTGGCGAGCAGGGCAGCGGATAACCTGCCTCATACCAGTCAGGCGTTTGCGGCGGTGCTGTGCGAGGCCTCGGGGTGGAACAGCAGCCTCGAGGAGCAAAGCGCGATTTATCAGCGTTATGTCAAAGAAGGGCCTTACGTGGAGTGGGCCGCCGATTTCGGCCACCAGTGCCCGTACCCCGATTTCGAGAACGCCGACAAGCGCTACGTGACTCAAGTCACCGACGCAGCGCGTTCGGCCTTGCGCCCGTACAAGACGCCGTTGCAGGTCGGTAGTGTACTGGCGTTCGCGGCAGCCGCGCTGTTGCTGTTCAAGCGTCGCCGCCGCAAGGCGCCGTGAGGTTCAAGCCTGTTGCACAAAGGTCAGCCGCACGGCGAAACCGATCAACAGGCTGCCGAACAACCATTGTTGCAGGCGCTGGGCTGAAGGGCTGCGTTGCAGCCAGCGGCCGAGTGCCGCGCCGATCAGGGCGTAAGCGCTGTCGAACAGCAGACCGACACCGACCAGCACCACACCCAAGGTCGCAAATTGTCCGAGCACCGGCCCGGCCTGTGGGTTGATGAATTGCGGCAGCAGCACCGAGCAGAACAACAGTGCCTTGGGGTTGAGCAGGTTGGTCAGCAATCCGCGCCGGATGGCGATGCTCCAGCGCGTTTTTTCGCCGGTTGTGTCGGCGCTTCCGAGGTTCGGCAGCATCGTCGTCCGCAGGCACTGAATGCCGATCCACAGCAGGTACGCGGCGCCTGCCAGGCGCACCACATCGAAGGTCCAGGGCGCCGCCTTGAACAGCGCCGCCAGCCCCAGCGCCGCCAATCCCACATGACAACCCCGGGCGATGCCCAAACCCACGGCGGTGGCCAGCGCGGCGCCTTTGCCCTGGCGGGCACCTGTCTGCAACAGCAGGATCATGTCAGGCCCCGGCAACAGATAGACCACCGCCAGCGCCATGAAAAACATCCAGAGTCCGTCCACGTTGCACCCCCATTCGTTGTCGATTCGGTAGTGCCAGTCTAGGGCCGGAGGGCAGGGCAGGTGCTTGCGTTTTCAGCTTCTATCGGGGGCTTTATTGGCATAATCTGCCACTTCTTTTCGAGTTAACTATCGGAATCTGCCAAACCATGAAACTTGACGCCTACGACCGCAAGATTCTCGCCGCACTGCAACGGGATGGCCGCCTGAGCAATGTGCAACTGGCAGACGAGATCGGCCTGTCGGCATCACCGTGCTTGCGCCGGGTACGGATGCTTGAAGAGGCGGGGGTGATTCGCGGCTACCAGGCCAATCTGGATCGCGACGAAGTGGGGTTGGGGCTGACGGTGTTTGTCGGGGTCAAGGTCGAGCGCCATAACGACGAACAGGCCGAAGCCTTTCGCCTGGCGGTGACGGCATTGCCCGAAGTGATTTCGGCGTTCCTGGTATCAGGGGAGTCGGATTTTCTGCTGCAGGTGGTGGTGCCGGATTTGCGTGCCTATGACCGGTTTCTCACCGGGCGTTTGTTGAAACTGCCGGGTGTGAGCGACATCCGCAGCAATTTTGCGATTCATACGGTGAAGGCGCCGGGGGCGTTGCCGTTGGAGCATTTGCCGCTTTAGACCGCATGCACCGCTATCGCGAGCAGGCTCGCTCCCACAAGTACAGTGCAATCCTTGTGGGAGCGAGCCTGCTCGCGAATGCTATGGATCAGTCACTGCAACGCTTCAAGCCTTACATCTGAGTCGCCATCCCCTCCACATTCATCGCCGCCTGGCGCAACGCCTCGGAGCGGGTCGGGTGTGGGTGGCAGGTCAAGGCGATGTCTTCGGCCGAGGCGCTGAATTCCATGGCCACGCAATACTCGCCAATCATTTCACTGACACTCGGGCCAACCAGATGCACGCCGAGGATTTCGTCCGTGCGCTCATCGGCCAGCACTTTGGCAAAGCCTTCGGTCTCGTGGTTGATCTTCGCCCGGCTGTTGGCGGTGAACGGAAACTTGCCCACCTTGTACGCACGGCCTTCGGCCTTGAGCTGCTCCTCGGTCTTGCCGACGCTGGCCAGCTCCGGCCTGGTGTAGACCACGCTGGGAATCAGGTTGTAGTTGACCTCACCAGCCTTGCCGACGATCTGTTCGACACAGGCCATGGCTTCGTCCTCGGCCTTGTGCGCGAGCATGGGGCCGGAGGTCACGTCACCAATCACCCAGACTCCGGCGGCTTCGGTGCGATGCCCCTTGTTGGCGAGCATGCCGCGCTTGTCCGTGGCGAGGCCGACGTTCTCCAGGCCCAGGCCCTGTGTATAAGGTCGGCGCCCGATGGCCACCAATACGTAATCCGCTTCCAGCAACTCGGCAGTGCCGCCTGCGGCAGGCTCGATGCTGAGCTGTACACCGGTGGCGGAGGTGGTGGCGCTGGTCACTTTCGAACTCAGCTTGAAGCTCAAGCCTTGTTTGCTCAGGGAGCGTTGCAGGGTTTTACCGGCTTCGATGTCCACGCCGGGGCAGATCCGGTCAAGGAACTCGACCACCGTCACCTGTGCCCCCAGGCGTCGCCATACCGATCCCAGCTCCAGGCCGATCACACCGGCGCCGATCACCACCAGATGTTTGGGCACCTCGGTCAGTGACAGGGCGCCGGTGGAGTCGAGGATGCGCTTGTTATCGATGTCCACGCCGGGCAGGGGAGTGGGTTCGGAACCGGTGGCGATGATGATGTCCCTGGCGCTCAGTTCGGTCTTGCCGCCGGCGCTGTCGGTCACCGTGACTTTGCCCGGCCCGTCGATGTGGCCCCAGCCCTTGATCCAGTCGACTTTGTTCTTGCGGAAAAGAAACTCGATGCCCTTGGTCAGCCCGGTAACGCTTTCATCCTTTTGCTTCATCATCTGGGCGAGGTTGAGGCTGGGCTTGACGTCGATCCCCAGGTTGGCGAACTCCGCGCCCATGGCCGCGTCGTACAGTTCGGAGGCATGCAGCAATGCCTTGGATGGCATGCAGCCGACATTCAGGCAGGTGCCGCCGAGTGTGGCGCGCCCTTCCACGCAGGCCGCCTTCAGACCCAGTTGTCCGGCGCGGATCGCCGCGTTGTAACCGCCGGGGCCACCGCCGAGTATCACGACGTCATAAGTGCTCATGGATGTACTCCTGGATCGAAAGGGGAAGGGATGGGTAAAAGTAGTTCCTGGATAAAATTACGAACGTAATATGTGCGTTCTGCAGCATTTCGGTCAAGGTTTCAGCCAAGCGACAGCTTGGGCATCTTTAGATAGCGCGCTTGAATACGGAAATTTCACCATTTCCGTTATATCGTAACGAATTGCCATGTTAGCGAAGACACTCTGGGGTGGTATGCAAGTCGATCTCGATGTTGATGAAACGCCGCTGGCCGAGTTGCCGCGCTTTCAGCAGGCGTTCATTCAAGGGCGGCGTTTGCGCCAGTTCGCCATCGGTGCGGGCGTACTCGCCACCGTGGGTGCGTTGCTGGCGTTTTTTGCCGGGCTGTTCGCCTCGAAAATGTTGTGGTCCGCGTTGTTGCTGAATTTGAGCGCTGCGTTTGTGGTGCTCATGGCGGGTTTGCAATCGGCCGGGTGGGTTGCCCAATGGCGTGCCCGTGCCATGAATCCCGTGGCGCCGGCGGTGGTTGTCGAGGAATCTGCCGAGCCTTTGGGCTGGTATGAACGTTTGCTGGACCGGATCAGTCGGCAATCGCACAACCTGCTCGGGCAAATTGGCGCGCCGACGCTGTGGCTTGGCGGTTGGGCGTTGTTGGCGGTGTTGGGTGTCGAACAGGCCTGGGACCTTTCGTTACCCCCCGCAGGGTTGGGGCTGGCGGCCACTGTCGGGGCGGCGTGCTCATTGCTGTTGGCCTTCGGCCTGTTGGTGATGGAGCGTCATCTGGCGCAAGAAAACACCGCGCAATGGCCTGAGGCCGCCGCGTTGGCGCAATTGACCCGTGTGCCGATCATCAGCCTGCTACTCGCTGCGTTTTGTCTGTTGTTTGCCGATGAGTCGTCGATATGGCCCGTACGCCTGGCGGTGTTGTCCGGACTCCTGCCGGGGTTGGTGGCGGCAGAGCAGTTGCTGCGTGCGGTGTTGTCATTGTTCAGTCCCCGCCGCGAACGCCTTGAGCCGGAGTTACTGGCGCGCAGCTTTGTCGCCGACATGCTGCGCTGGCCACCACAGCCGTTGCTGGCGTTGCAGCACGAATTACACAGCCGCTTCGGTATAGATCTGCGGCAGATCTGGGCCTTCACTTACATGCGTCGGGCGTTCATGCCGGTTTTGGGGGTGGTTACGCTGGTTGGCTGGTCGCTGACAGGCATTCACGAAATTGCGCTGCAAGGGCGCGGTATCTATGAACGATTCGGCAAGCCGGTGGAAGTGTTTGGCCCGGGTTTGCATCTAGGCCTGCCTTGGCCATTAGGCCGGGTATTGAGCGTCGAGAATGGCGTGGTTCACGAGTTGGCCACCAGTGTTGGCGAAACTACGACCCCTGCTCAGGCAGACCCTGCCGAAGGCCCGGCCCCTGCAATTGCCAATCGCCTCTGGGACGCCAGTCATGTGAACGATAAATCCCAGGTGATCGCCAGCAGCCGAGCCGACAAGCAGAGCTTTCAGATCGTCAACATGGATGTGCGCTTCGTCTATCGCATTGGTCTGAGCGATGAGGCGGCATTGGCCGCGACCTATAACAGTGCCGATGTGCCGATGTTGATTCGCAGCACGGCCAGCCGAATCCTGGTTCACGATTTTGCCTCGCGCACTCTCGACGGTTTATTGGGTGAGGACAGGGTAGGGCTGGCGGAAGAAATCGGCCGCGCCGTTCAGGCGGACCTGAAAAAACTCGACAGCGGTGTGGAAATTCTCGCCACGGTGGTCGAGGCGATTCACCCGCCGGCCGGTGCCGCCAACGCCTATCACGGCGTGCAAGCGGCGCAGATTGGGGCGCAAGCCTTGATTGCCCGTGAGCGCGGTGCCGCCGCCGAAGCCACTCACCAGGCGCAGTTGCAGGCCAGCATCGCCCGCGATCAGGCGACGGCCAGCGCCCGTGAAATCAATGCTGGCGCCCAGGCTGCGGACCTGAAATTCAACGCCGAGCAGAAAGCCTATGCCAGCGCTGGCCAGGCCTTCGTGCTGGAGCAGTATTTCAGTCAGTTGTCCCAGGGTTTGGCCAACGCCAGATTGCTGGTGCTCGATCATCGTCTGGGCGGCAGCAGCAATGCGCCGATCATCGACCTCCGTACTTTCACGCTGCCGGTTGATCCTGCGCCGTCGCGTAAAACCGTTCAGCCAGGAGCTGCCAATTGAGCCAGTCCCATACGCACGATCACGCTGACCACAGTGGCCACGATCACGGCCATGGCGGGCACCACCATCACGGCCATCACCATCATCACCACGGCGATCCGCAGGAGGCCGGTCCATTCCCGTGGCGCCGCATGGGCTGGGCGGCATTGCTGGTGGCGTTTGCCGTCGCCGCCGCGAGCCTGGTGCAGGTGCGTTCGGGGGAGGCTACGGTGATCACGCGCTTCGGCAATCCTTCACGGGTCTTGCTGGAGCCGGGGCTGGGCTGGCGCTGGCCGGCACCGTTCGAGGCGGCGATCCCGGTGGATCTGCGGCTGCGCACCACGTCCAGCGGTTTGCAGGATGTCGGCACCCGGGACGGTTTGCGCATCATCGTCCAGGCCTACGTGGCGTGGCAGGTGCAGGGCGATCCGGGCAATGTGCAACGCTTCATGCGTGCAGTGCAGAACCAGCCTGATGAGGCTGCGCGGCAGATTCGTACCTTTGTCGGCTCCGCGCTGGAGACCACCGCCAGCAGTTTTGATCTGTCGAACCTGGTCAATACCGATTCCAGCCAGGTACGCATCGCCGATTTCGAAGCGCAACTGCGCAAGCAAATCGATCAGCAGTTGCTCAGCACTTATGGCGTGCGCGTGTTGCAGGTCGGCATCGAACGACTGACGCTGCCTTCGGTAACGCTCACCGCGACCGTCGACCGGATGCGCGCCGAGCGTGAAACCATTGCCACCGAACGTACGGCCATCGGCAAGCGTGAAGCCGCACAAATTCGTTCTGCCGCCGAACGTGATGCGCGAATTGTGCAGGCTGATGCCACAGTGAAAGCGGCAGATATCGAAGCGCAATCACGCGTCGAAGCGGCGCAGATTTATGGTCGCGCCTATGCGGCGTCGCCGCAGCTTTACAACCTGCTGCGTTCGCTCGACACCTTGGGCACTGTGGTGACCCCGGGCACCAAGCTGATTCTGCGTACCGATGCCGCACCGTTCCGGGTGCTGGTTGACGGTCCGCCGAGCCTCGACAACAAGCCTGGATCGCAGCCATGAGTTTGGTTCCACGTGGAACAAATGAGTTGAGCAGCCCCTGGATTCAGGCCGGGCGTCTGGCGTTTATTGCGCTGTATGCGGTGACGGTGTTGGCGGCATTGGCGTGGGCGTTTTCCAATGTGCGGCAGATCGATCCACAAAATCGCGCCGTGGTTTTGCATTTTGGCGCGCTGGATCGCATTCAGAGTGCCGGGCTGCTTCTGGCTTGGCCGCAACCCTTCGAGCAGGTGATTTTGTTGCCGGCGGCGGATCGGGTGATCGAGCGTCGAGTGGAAAGCCTGTTGCGTAGTGATGCCGCGACGCAGGCTGATCGCGTGGCAAGTGTTGCCACGCCCATCAGCGATGCCCTCGCAGGCTCCGGTTATCTGTTAACGGGTGACGCCGGCGTGGTGCAACTCGATGTGCGGGTTTTCTACAAGGTCACCGAGCCCTATGCGTTTGTGCTTCAGGGCGAACATGTGTTGCCGGCTCTGGATCGGCTGGTGACCCGCAGCGCGCTAGCGCTCACGGCCGCACGTGATCTGGACACCATTCTGGTCGCTCGTCCGGAACTGATCGGCGCCGATAGCCTGGCGGCGGAGCGGCGTGAGCGCTTGCGTGGTGATCTGGTGCAGGGCATCAATCAACGGCTGGCCGAACTCACAGCAACAGGGCAAGGCTTGGGCATCGAAGTGGCGCGGGTCGATGTGCAATCTAGTTTGCCGAGTCCTGCAGTTAACGCATTCAACGCGGTACTGACCGCCAGCCAGCAAGCCGACAAGGCCGTTGCCAATGCCCGCACCGAAGCCGAGAAGTTGACGCAAACCGCCAACGAGCAAGCCGACCGTACGCTGCAAGTGGCCCATGCCCAGGCGAGTGAACGGTTGGCCAAAGCGTCTGCCGATACGGCCACCGTGTTGAGCCTGGCCAAGGCCGAGCAGCAAGGTATCGACCCACAGATGTTGCTGCGCATTTATCGTGAGCGCATGCCGAAAATTTTCGGCCAGGCAGGTTCGGTCACTACGGTCGATCCCAAAGACGATTCACGCCTGATCATTCAGGGAGCTGCACAATGACCGCTCAAACCGCCGCTGCACCGAGCCTGTTGTCTTCGGCTGAACAGCGCCGCGCCGCGCGCCAGTTGACCCTGGCCATGCTCGCATTGGGCTTGCTTGCGCTGGGCCTGATCTGGCGTTGGCTGGCGCCGGAGCAGGCCGGTGTCAGTCAGTTGCTGCTGGGATTGGCTTCGTTACTGGTTGCTGTACCGGTCATGCGCTCGGCCTGGTACAGCCTGCGTTATCCAAGCCTGCACGGCATCACTGATCAATTGATTGCCCTGGCCATGCTGGGTGCCTGGGCCACCGGGGATCTGCTGACGGCAGCCCTGTTGCCGATCATCATGATCTTCGGCCACGTGCTGGAGGAGCGCAGCGTGATCGGCTCCCAGGAGGCGATTCACGCCCTCGGCAAACTGACCCGCAGCCACGCACGCAAGATTCAGGCGGACGGCTCCATCATCGAAGTCGACAACGGCACGCTCAAGGCGGGCGATCGGGTCGAGGTGCGCGCCGGGGACCGGGTACCGGCGGATGGCCGTGTGTTATTCGGCCAGGCCAGTCTGGACACCGCCTCCATAACCGGCGAATCGATACCGATGGAGGCCGGTGTCGGCATGTCGGTGTTCGGTGGTGCGATCAACCTCGATGGTCTGCTGCGAATCGAAGTGACCCGCACCGGCCATGAGTCGACCCTCGGCAAAGTGATTGCCCTGATGCAAAACGCCGAGCGTTCGAAGCCGCCCATTACCCGCTTGCTGGAGCGCTACGCCGGCAGCTACATGGTGCTGGTGTTGCTGCTGGCGGCCGTGACCTGGTTCATCACCAACAACGCCCAGGCGATGCTCGCGGTGTTGGTGGCGGCCTGTCCTTGTGCGCTGGTGTTGTCGGCGCCGGCCACGGCAATTGCGGGTGTGGCGGTGGCGGCACGCCACGGGATTCTGATCCGCAGTTCCGCATTCCTCGAAGAGTTGGCGGACCTGACCTCGCTGGTGGTCGACAAGACCGGGACGCTGACCTTCGGCACCTTGCGTCTGCAATCCATCGACAGCCCGCTGGAGGATCGCAGCCATGTGCTGACGCTGGCGGCGAGCCTCGGCTCGGCCAGCAGTCATCCGGTCAGCCGCGCCCTCGCGGGGTTGGTGGCCCAGGAAGATTTTCTGCTGCTGACCGACATTAATGAGCGCCAGGGCCTTGGTGTGGTGGCGATGACCGGGCAGGGCGAAGCGGCGCTCGGCCGGCCGGAGTTGTTTGCGCAACTGGGCATCAGTACAACGGCGGTTCCCGATCACGATGGTCCGATTGCCGGGCTGGCGCTCAATGGGGAGTTTCTTGCCTGGCTGTTGCTGGCCGACAGTGTCAAACCCGAGGCGCAATTTGCCTTGGGTGAGTTGCGTGAACTGGGTCTGGGTCGTCAGTTGTTGCTCACGGGAGACCGCCATAGCGTTGCGCAAACGCTCGCCCGGGATGTCGGAATTAGCGAAGTCGAAGCGCAAGCCCTGCCCGAAGACAAACTCAATCGCGTGCTCAAGGAAATCGACAGCGGCTTTCGGCCGATGGTGGTCGGCGATGGCATCAATGATTCACTGGCCCTCAAGGTGGGTGTGGTCGGTGTAGCCATGGGGGCGGGCGGTGCAGACATCGCCTTGGCATCGGCTGACATCGTGCTTATTGGCAGTGACCTGCGTCGCCTCGGCACCTGCGTACGCCTGAGTCGCCAGTGCCGCCAGACATTGCAGGTCAATGTGATCATCGGGCTGGGCTGGACCCTGGCCATCGTGGCCTTCGCCGCGTTCGGCTGGCTCGGCGCTGCCGGGGCGATGATTGCGGCGTTGCTGCATAACTTCAGCACGTTGTTGGTGCTGGGCAATGCCGGTCGATTGCTGCGATTTCAGGAGCCCTTACTCAAACTCAAGGCCGAAGTCTGAAAGCGAATGCTCTAAACCGGGTGATTACGCGTCTTCAAATTTTTAGAACTGTGGGCGTGGTGTGTAGTCATTGGAAGTGAGGGCACATCATTTTGTGCGTTCGCGGCGGTCGGTTCTGGCGTCGCGAATCATTGAAAACGGCGATTAATTCGATAGCCAGCTATTTTTCAAGGATGGTCTACCCTCTGATCAGACGTCTGAAACAAGGGGGATTCTCCATGCTCGCGCAACTTCCACCGGCCTTACAGAATCTGCAGTTACCGCTTCGCCTGAGACTCTGGGACGGCCATGAATTCAATCTGGGGCCGACGCCCAGCGTCACGATTGTGGTCAAGGACCCACAAATGGTCTCCCAGTTTACCCATCCAAGCCTGGATGCCCTCGGCGCTGCTTTTGTCGAAGGCAAACTGGAGCTCGAAGGCTCCATCAGCGATGTGATCCGCGTCTGTGATCAATGGAGCCAGGCGTTGCTGGACGAAGACGATGACAATCAGCCTGTTCGTAGCATTCACGACAAAGATACAGACGCCAAGGCGATCTCCTACCACTACGACCTTTCCAACGCGTTCTATCAGCTGTGGCTCGACAGCGACATGGCGTATTCCTGCGCGTACTTCGAGACCGGCAGCGAAAGCCTCGAGCAGGCCCAACAAGCCAAGTTCCGTCATTTGTGTCGCAAGCTGCGCCTGCAACCCGGCGAATACCTGCTGGATGTGGGGTGTGGTTGGGGCGGATTAGCGCGTTTTGCTGCGCGAGAGTTTGGCGCGAAAGTGTTCGGTATCACCCTCAGCAAGGAGCAGTTGACCCTGGCCCGGGAGCGCGTAAAGGCGGAGGGCCTGGAAGATCTGGTGGAACTGCAACTGCTCGACTATCGAGATCTGCCGCAGGATGGCCGTTTCGACAAAGTGGTCAGCGTCGGCATGTTTGAGCATGTCGGCCACGCCAATCTTGCCGAGTACTGCAATACCTTGTTCGGCGCGGTGAAAGAGGGTGGACTGGTGATGAACCACGGGATCACCGCCAAGTACACCGATGGCCGTCCGGTGGGGCGCGGTGCCGGTGATTTCATCGGGAAATATGTGTTCCCCAACGGCGAGTTGCCGCACCTGTCGATGATCTCTGCGCAGATCAGTGAGGCCGGGCTGGAAATCGTCGACGTCGAAAGCTTGCGCCTGCACTACGCCCGCACACTTGATCACTGGAGCGAACGCCTCGAAGACAATCTCGAAGCGGCTTCCAAACTGGTACCGGAACAAGCCCTGCGCATCTGGCGGTTGTACCTGGCTGGTTGCGCCTACGCGTTCGCCCGCGGCTGGATCAACCTGCACCAGATTCTCGCCGTGAAGACCCACGCCGATGGCAGTCATGAACTGCCATGGACCCGGGACGATATCTACCTTTAAAGAATCGGCGAAATCAGCCGGGCGACCCGCATGCCGAGCTGCTGCAGGCGGTGGGTCTCCCGGCCTTCTCCTTTGGCGATTTCGTGGGCGTTGGCGAAGTCATCATTGAGCATCTGTTCCACCTCGGCGGCAAAGGCACTGTCGACGGTCAGCAACATTACTTCGAAATTCAGCCGGAACGAACGGTTGTCCAGGTTGGCGCTGCCGATGGCGCTGATTTCTCGGTCGATCAACACCACTTTCTGGTGCAGGAATCCGGGCTCGTAACGGAACACCCGCACACCGGCGCGCACGGCTTCGAAGGCGTAGAGGCTGGAGGCGGCGTAGACGATTCGATGGTCGGGTCGAGACGGCAACAGCAGCCGCACATCCACACCCCGCAGGACCGCCAGGCGCAACGCTGCGAACACGGCTTCATCGGGGATGAAATACGGGCTGGTGATCCAGATCCGTTCCGTCGCCGCATGGATCGCTTCGACAAAGAACAGAGAACAGGTTTCGTAGGCGTCTGCCGGCCCACTGGCAAGCAACTGGCACAGTACGCCGTCTTCCGGATAAACCTCGGGCAGGATCAGTGGCGGCAGGGCATGAGCCACCCAGAACCAGTCTTCAGCGAAAGACTCCTGCATGCACGCCACCACTGGCCCGCGCACTTGCACGTGGGTATCGCGCCAAGGGGCCAGGGGCGGTTTCTCGCCCATGTATTCATCACCGACGTTGTGCCCGCCAACGAAGCCGAGAATACCGTCCACCACCACGATCTTGCGATGGTTGCGGAAGTTCACCTGAAAGCGATTGAACCAGCCACTACGGGGGCCAAAAGCCTTGACCTCGACCCCGCCATCACGCAAGGCCTGCACGTAGCCGTTGGGTAGGGAATGGCTGCCGATTCGGTCATACAACAGATAGATCGCCACGCCTTCGGCGGCTTTTTTCAACAGCAAAGATTGCAGGCGTTGGCCGAGGCGGTCGTCGTGGACGATGAAAAACTGGATCAGCACGGCCTCTTTCGCCTGGCTGATGGCATCGAAAATGGCCTCGAACGTCGACTGGCCGTTGATCAGCAGCCGCGTCTGGTTATTGGCCAGGCAGGGCATGTTTCCGAGCTTGGGCATCGCTCTGAGTGAGGCGTAGGCAGAAGAGGCGCGGGCGGTGAGGGCTTCTTCTACCCAGGGTCGCCAGTTGAGTTCGGAAACAGCCTTGCGCATCTCCTCGTTGGCCTGCCGCCGCGCCTTGATGTAGCCATCAAAGGTGCTGCGGCCGAACATCAGATACGGGATCAGCGTGAGGTATGGGATGAAAAACAGCGACAGGGCCCAGGCGATCGAGCCTTGGGCGGTACGGACGGTCAACACGGCGTGGATGGCCGCGATCATGCCCAGCGTGTGCAGCAGGGCGATGGTATAACCGAAAATATGCGGTCCGAAATAATCCATGGGGGCTGCCTTGCTCCTGAAGATTCAGTGCTTAACAGACCATGTTCCGTGCAGAATGTCGCTAATTAATTGGCCCCTGAACCGAAGCCTGCGGCTGACGTCTAACGGCCACTACTGATCAGGAGTTACTCGATGAACGTTCGTCTGCTGAGTTTGGCCATGGCACTGGGTTTGGCACTTCCTGTGGCGGCTCACGCGCAAATGCTGCAACCGGGATTGTGGGAGCTGACCACGAGCAACATGAAGGTCGATGAGCAGAATATGCCGGACCTGCAATTGATCCTCGGTCAGCTCCAGAGCCAGATGACCCCTGAGCAGCGTGCGCAGCTGGAAAAGCAGGGGATCACCATGGGGGGCAAAGGGATCCGGGCGTGCCTGACGCCTGAGCAGGTCAAGACCGATGACATTCCGCTGACCGATCCGCAGTCGGGCTGCAAGCAGGAAATCACCGACCGCTCAGGCAATCAGTGGAAATTCCGCTTCAGCTGCCCGAGAGCCCAGGGCGCAGGCGTGGCGACATTCCTCAGCGACCGCGAATTCACCACCAAGGTCAACGGGACGTTCAACGCCACCGGCATTCAACAGAAGGGCAGCCTTGAATCCCGCGCTGTCTGGTTGGGGCAGGATTGCGGCACGGTGAAGCCGAGAGCTTAAGAGCTTCGCGAGCAAGCCCGCTTCCACACTGGATCTGTGTCGTTCACAAATCCAGTGTGGGAGCGGGCTTGCTCGCGAAGGCGTCCATCCAGTCTCCCTGGATCCCCGGCTGGCTCAACCACTCACACGCCGCCTCGACAGCCATCCGGCCAAAATCCTCCCCCGTGCGGCTGCGCACACTGACAAACCCCCCGGCCTGTTCTTTTTCGCCGACCACCACCAGGTACGGCACGGTCCGGCTGTGCTGGCGAATCTTGAAACGGATTTTTTCGTTGCGCAGGTCGGCCCTTGCGCGCACACCCCTTTGGCGCAAGGATTCGGTCACCGTTTGTGCATAAGTCGCCTGGCGGTCGTCCATGCTGACGACGACCACATGGGGTGGAAGGCTCCAGTGCTGCAGCTCCTGATGGCTGGACCAGCATGTGCCGTAGATCCGTTGTTGCAACGTGCCGCTGATGTGATCGAGGGCGAACGCCTGCAAGACTTTGGTGGTGGGGACGTGCGGTCCATGGCTCTGGTATTCGGTGTCCCCCAGACGGTACATCGACGCCTCTTCGCGCGGTGGCCGACGGCGGATCGAGTGATTGGTAGCTGCCAGTGACTGCATGCGCGCTTCGATGAGGGGCAGGTCTGCCGGAGTCAGCGGTCGCTCGACGACAAATTCGTAAAAGAAGCCATCACCCAACTCCCTGCCCGCGCGCATTTGTGCATGCGGGTGGAGTTGCTTGACCGCCATGGCCAGCATCAATGCACAGGAGCGGCGCAGGATCTCCAGTCCGTCCGGCTCGCGGGGGGTGACAATGCTGACCCGGGCATCCGCTTCGATCATGTATTCGCAGTCCACCAATACACCATCGACCCGGCCCGCTACGGCCGCGCTGGCCAGTCCGGGGCTGATGCTGGCGGCCAACTCGTGCACGGACAGCGGTTGGTCGAATTCACGCAATGAACCATCGGGCAGAGTGATCTGGATCATGGTCGGCGTACTCAGGTACTGCTAGCGAGCGTTATCGGATAAACCTAGTGCTAATTCCTTGCCGCTGTCATTAAGACCTTTGTCTTACCAGGCAGTTTGTATCGGCGCATTCACCAGCCAGGCATTGCCAATCAGCACGCTGCTCATGGTCAGAACTCGTTTTGCAGGGCTTTGTAGCCGCGCACCAGGTCGACGTTGGTGCGCGCCACGTCTTCGGAAAACTCCGAAGCACTGACGCTTACCGGCGGGAATTGCGAGAGATCGGTGTTGGGGCCGATCCGCATGGTGGAGGGCACGTAGAAGGCTTCAGGCAGGTCACGCCCGTCGACCACCGAGTTGTGTCGTACCACGCAACCGTCACCGACCACGCAGTTGAACAGCACGCTGTTGAAGCCGATGAACACCCGATTACCCACGGTGCAGGGGCCATGCACGATCGAGCGGTGGGCGATGGAACTGAATTCGCCAATGGTCACTGCCGCGCCGGATTTGGAGTGGATCACCACGCCGTCCTGGATGTTCGAGTTGGCGCCGATGGTGATCGGCTGCATGTCGCCCGATTCGTCGACTTCGTCAGCGCGGATCACGGCGTAGGGACCGACGAACACGTTCTCGCCGATCACCACTTTGCCGCAAATGATTGCCGTCTTGTCGACGTAAGCAGACTCGGCAATCAGCGGTAAATCTCCGGATGGATTCTTGCGGATCATGGTTTGCTCAATGCGTTGTACAGGTTATTGAGGTTGTCCCCAGTTGAAACGGGTCTCGGCAACGGCGTCGTGGGCGTGCAGGCTTTCTGCGTGGATCACACGAATGTGGAAGGCATTGATGCCTGTGGAACGTTTCAGGGCCAGATTCAAACGGCGCGCGGCGTCCTCGCAGAACATCAGGTTCTGACCATTGGCCAAGGCGAAGGCCTGTTCGTCGGCGCGTTTTACCGCTGTTTGAACGGCTGTGCCGAGTGCGGCTTCGGCGTCGTTGATGATGGCGATCAGAGGCAGGTTATCCAGGAAATCAGCCAACCGTACGCGCAACTTTGCGCTGCTGCGCTGGCTGTGAGGTGTGGCGACAATGCCGTTCGTGGAGCCCAGCCACGCTAAAACGTCAGCGTGTTGCAGTGACTTGTTGGCGAAATCATCGACGAATTGCTGCTGTATCAACTGTCGAGAAAGGGCCGCGGAGCACGGACAGGTTGAGGAATAAGGCACGTCGATTTTTAGTTCCACGTGGAACATCGTGTTTTTCAAACGCGCTTCGATGCTCACCGGATAGCTTTTCCAGCCTGCCAATGGACTAATCAACGCCCGTCTTTTCAGCAGTACATTGGCGTGAATAGTTAAGTGCGCACTACTGGACAGGCCTTCATGACTCTCAAGAAAACGCTGCAAAACCTGTCGCAATAAAGCCGGTGAAAGGCTTTCCTGCTCCAGCAATTCAAGCGCCAGATAGAGCCGTGACATGTGAATGCCGCGCGCATTGCCATCGTCGAGGCTCACGCCGGCATCAGCCTTTGCATTCAGGCGTTGGCCATCAAACAAAACGGGAAGAGCAATGCCGCACATGCCCACCCACTCCAGTGGCAGGGCTTGGCGTGAGGCCTGCGCGGCGATATCCGGCAGAGTCAGCGCATTCATGAGCAGGTCCATCGTGGGAGTTGATTTGTCATGTTATAGTATAACAATAAAGTCGACGATGCTTTTTTCACGGATGGGTCTTCATTGAAAAACGGGCAGGCCTAACAGCCAGTGATCCGGTTGCAGGTGAACTTCGCGCTGCTGCCACCGGAGCTGGAAAACCGGTTGATCGTGGTCCAGCCGACGCGCTGGTTGTAGCCAACCCAGGTTACCCGGCCGGGCAAGAGGGGATGGTATATTTGTATTGTTACAGTATAACATTGTGTGAGCCCGATACAGCGACCGGGCATCCCTGTGAGGAATATGCAGATGTCCAACCGACTCCCCGTGACCGTTCTCTCCGGCTTTCTTGGCGCCGGAAAAAGTACACTTCTTAATTACATACTACGTAATCGCGATGGTCTGCGGGTTGCAGTCATCGTCAACGATATGAGCGAAATCAACGTCGATGGCACCGAAGTCCAGCGTGATGTCAGCCTTAATCGGGCTGAAGAGCGGTTGGTGGAAATGAGTAACGGGTGTATTTGCTGTACGTTACGTGAAGACTTGCTCGAGGAAGTGAGTCAGCTCGCCAGGGATGGCCGCTTCGACTATCTGCTGATCGAATCCACCGGCATTTCCGAACCGCTGCCGGTGGCGGAAACCTTCACCTTTCGCGATGAAAACGGCCAGAGCCTCAACGACATCGCACGTCTCGACACCATGGTCACGGTGGTCGACGGCATGAACTTCCTGCTCGATTACCAGGCTGCCGAAAGCCTGGCCTCCCGGGGAGAAACACTTGGGGAGGAAGACGAACGTTCGATTACCGATCTGTTGATTGAGCAGGTCGAGTTCGCCGATGTGATTTTGCTCAGCAAGATCGACTTGATCAGCAGCCACCAACGGGAGGAATTGATCGCCATCCTCGAGCGGCTCAACGCCCGGGCGGAAATCATTGCGATGACGATGGGCGAAATCCCCTTGGATAAAATTCTCAACACCGGTCGTTTTGACTTCGAAAAGGCTGCCCAGGCGCCGGGATGGTTGCAGGAGTTGCGCGGGGAACACGTGCCGGAAACCGAAGAATACGGCATTGCTTCCAGCGCTTACCGGGCACGTCGACCGTTCCATCCGCAGCGTTTCTTCGACTTCATCGACGGCCCCTGGGAAAACGGCAAGCTGTTGCGTTCAAAGGGCTTTTTCTGGCTGGCGAGCAAGCACATGGACGCCGGCAACTGGTCCCAGGCCGGTGGATTGATGCGCTATGGTTTTGCCGGACGCTGGTGGCGTTTCGTACCGAAAAACCAATGGCCGCAAGACGAAGAAAGTACCGCCGGGATCATGAAAAACTGGACCGCCGATAGCGGGGATTGTCGCCAGGAACTGGTGTTCATCGGCCAGAACATCGACTTCACGCAACTCATCGCCGAACTGGACACCTGCCTGCTGACCGATGAGGAAATGGCGTTGGGCGTAGAGGGCTGGCGTTTGCTGCCTGATCCATTCGGCCCTTGGTACGAAGAAGTTGCCTGATCCTCTGATGGCGCTTCATGGCTTGAGCCAGGTGCCCTGGCTCTGGGCCTCGCAGTACGGCTGCAAATATGCCGCGTCGGTGGCAACGCCGTAATAGTGAATATCCTGGCGGTAGGGCATATTGGCGACTTGGGCGTTGCTGCAGATGCCAAATGCGCCGCCGGGGCATTGATCGACATACTGCACATCGACTTTCTGCCCCGCCAGGTTCGGCTGGCAGAAACCATCGGCGAAGAGTTTTGGCGGGATGTTGCGGTTCTGCTGGCAAACCTGGACATCAAGCCGCTCGGCCTGGCTGTGAACCACGCAGGCCTGGGCCAGCGCCTCGCCTGAAACGAGTGCCAGGAGCAACGACAAGCCAATCAACCGCATCCACTACCTCCTCAGAAATCATCGACCATGCTGCAGAATATCCCTACTCATGTCATTGCCGGTCCGTTGGGCGCCGGCAAGACCAGCCTGATCAAGCACCTGTTGGCCCAGCGCCCGGCAGGCGAGCGGTGGGCGGTGTTGATCAACGAGTTTGGCCAGATCGGTCTCGACGCTGCGCTGCTGACCCGGGACGCCGATGGTATCGCACTGGGTGAAGTGGCCGGGGGCTGCCTGTGCTGCGTCAACGGTGCACCCTTTCAGATTGGTCTTGGGCGCTTGTTGCGCAAGGCGCAACCGGATCGGCTGTTCATCGAGCCCTCGGGGCTGGGGCATCCGGCGCAGTTGCTCAGGCAATTGAGCGAAGCGCCGTGGCAAGGCGTGTTGGCTGTTCAGCCTTGTGTGGTGGTGCTGGACGCCCAGGCGCTCGCCGCTGGCAAACCGTTGCCGGATGCACAACAGCAAGCCCTGAGTCATGCGGGACTGTTAGTGCTGAACAAGTCCGAAGGTCTCGAGGAAGACAGTCGCCAGCAAGTCGCCGCGCTATTGCCGCCGACGCCTCTGTGCTGGACGCAACAGGCGGTTTTACCCTTGAGGGAGCTGCCGGGGCTGAACGCCAAAGCGCAGGCAGGTGTGGATAACTTCGTTTTGCCCAAGGGATTGGCGCAGCTGCCGGCGGTCTGGAGCGATCCTGCGTTACCCATTTGCTTGAGTCAGCAGCAGGACGGAGGCTGGAGCATCGGATGGCGTTGGCACCCAAGCCAGGTATTTGATGCCGCGCTGGTTGGCCAGTGGCTTGAAAGCCTTGGCTGGAGGCGGGCGAAGCTGGTTATCCACAGTGTCGACGGATGGATATCGGCAAACGCGGTGGATAACTCGGTACTGGACTGGCGGTCCAGCGAATGGCGGCAGGATTCGCGCATCGAGCTGATTTTCAGTGAGTCCCGAGATGCAGAACTGTTGCAGAGTGAACTGGCTGCGTGCCGAGCCGAATCGGCTTAACGGCTCACGGCCGCCACTTGGTATGTTCCTGGCGCCACTGGCTCAGCTCGATCACTTCTGCTCGAGGCTTTACCACATCGACCACCGGTTCGGTTTCGTCGAACGGGACCGGGTAGGGCGCCAGTTCAATCTGTGCGCTGTGCGCGCCGAACTGGGTGATGGTGCCGTTGTGGCGGGTTTCGCCGGTCACGGTGAATTCGAAGTTATACACACGGGCCAGGCGTCGCCGACCACTGGCATCCCTGATGAACGCGATTCTTTTCAACGCCACGTTGCCGTCCAGCAATTCGATCCCGAGCTTGGTGCAATGCTGCTTGACCCGCTCCAGCGCGCGCTCGCGCAAGCCGTGGTTGTGCCATAGCCATGCGCCGGCAGTGGCGAACAGCATCAGCACGAATATATTTCCAAGGGTCAGCATCAACAGGGTGCTCCAACAAGATAGTGTCAGCTTAACTGCGTCGCTGGTCTGTCGTACAGGCTGCGTTTAGTCGCATACTGCGCGGCTAGAATTTCAATCGTTTTACGGAAATCCACCGCATGAAACGTACACCGCATTTGCTCGCTATCCAGTCCCACGTGGTATTCGGTCACGCCGGCAACAGTGCCGCGGTTTTCCCGATGCAACGGGTCGGGGTGAATGTCTGGCCGCTCAACACCGTGCAGTTCTCCAATCACACCCAGTACGGTCAATGGGCCGGTGAAGTGCTGGCGCCGCATCAGATACCTGAGCTGGTCGAGGGTATCGCGGCGATTGGCGAGCTGGGCAACTGCGATGCGGTGCTCTCCGGTTACCTCGGCAGTGCGGCCCAGGGCCGGGCGATCCTGACGGGTGTGGCGCGGATCAAGTCGATGAATCCCAAGGCACTGTACCTGTGTGACCCGGTCATGGGGCATCCGGAGAAAGGCTGCAGTGTTCCGGCGGAAGTCAGTGATTTTCTGCTGGAGGAGGCCGCCGCCGTAGCGGACTTCATGTGCCCGAACCAGCTGGAACTGGACAGTTTCTCCGGGCGCAAGCCGCAATCGCTGTTCGATTGCCTGGCCATGGCGCGTGCATTGCTGGCGCGCGGCCCGAAAGCGGTGCTGGTCAAGCATCTGGACTACCCAGGCAAGTCGGCAGAGGTCTTCGAAATGCTGCTGGTGACGGCCGAAGGCAGCTGGCATTTGCAGCGCCCGTTGCTGGCGTTCCCGCGTCAGCCGGTGGGCGTTGGCGATCTGACGTCCGGGCTGTTCCTGGCACGTGTGCTGTTGGGTGACAGCCTGGTGGCCGCGTTCGAGTTCGCGGCGTCGGCGGTGCATGAAGTGCTGCTGGAAACCCAGGCCTGTGCCAGCTACGAGTTGGAACTGGTTCGGGCTCAGGACCGGATTGCCCATCCGCGGGTGCGGTTCGAGGCGACCTCGATCAGCCTGTAGTCCATTTACAGTAAAAAGATCGCAGCCTGCGGCAGCTCCTACAACAGGCGGCGATCTTTTGCTTCAGGCGTCGCCCTTGATCTCCTGATAACGCTTTTCCAGTTCCTGGCGAATCTGCCGGCGCTGCTGGGCCTGGATGAAGCGGCGCTTGCTCTCGCTGTTGTCCGGTTGCAGCGGCGGTACCTGGGCAGGTTTACGCTGGTCATCCACCGCGACCATGGTGAAGAAGCAGCTGTTGGTGTGGCGCACCGAACGCTCGCGAATGTTCTCGGTCACCACTTTGATGCCCACCTCCATGGAAGTGTTGCCGGTGTAGTTGACCGAGGCGAGAAAGGTCACCAGTTCGCCGACATGGATCGGCTCTCGGAAAATGACCTGGTCCACCGACAGGGTCACCACATATCGGCCGGCATAACGGCTGGCGCAGGCGTAGGCCACTTCGTCGAGGTACTTGAGCAGGGTGCCACCGTGAACATTGCCAGAGAAGTTGGCCATGTCTGGGGTCATCAATACCGTCATCGACAGCTGGGCGTTTCCGGGTTCCATAGCATTCTCACGGGTCAAGGCCAGGTTTGAGGGATGCACCTCTGCGGGTGCCTCGGCGGTTTTTTCAAACCAACAGTTATCGGGACGCCGGGTGCGGAGTCGCCGTCACGCCGGATCGATCTGTTTCCATATATTGCACCGCCTTTCTGCCAGAAGTCGCGGTGTTACCCTGCAAAAAGCCCGGAGACAGGGGTATTTCCTACGCGCAAAGCAGACTTTTGCTCGGCTTGATCAGACCATTCCTGCGTCTGTGAGTCGGGCAACTTCAATCAGGGAGCCGCTCGCCATGCATGCCATCAGTTTCATTCAGGATCTGGCAGTGATCATGTTGATCGCAGGTGTGGTGACCGTGGTTTTTCATCGCCTGAAACAACCGGTGGTGCTGGGCTACATCGTCGCCGGTTTCATCATCGGCCCGCACACCCCGCCATTCGGCCTGATCCATGACGAAGAAACCATCAAGACCCTGGCCGAACTCGGGGTGATATTCCTGATGTTCTGCCTGGGCCTGGAGTTCAGCCTGCGCAAGTTGTTCAAGGTCGGTGCCACGGCCTTCATCGCGGCATTCCTGGAAATCGTGCTGATGATCTGGATCGGCTACGAGATCGGTCGCTGGTTTGACTGGAACACCATGGATTCACTGTTCCTCGGCGCGATCCTGGCGATTTCCTCAACCACCATCATCGTCAAGGCACTCAATGATCTGAAGTTGAAGAACGAGCGGTTTGCGCAGTTGATATTCGGTGTGCTGATCGTCGAAGACATTCTGGGCATCGGCATCATCGCGCTTCTGTCCAGCATCGCCGTCAGTGGTACGGTCAGCTCCGGCGAAGTGTTTTCTACAGTGGGCAAACTGTCGCTGTTCATGATCGTCGCATTAGTCATCGGCATTCTGTTGGTGCCGCGGTTGCTGGCCTACGTGGCGAGGTTCGAGAGCAACGAAATGCTGCTGATTACCGTGCTGGGCCTGTGTTTCGGCTTCTGCCTGCTGGTGGTCAGGCTTGAATACAGCATGGTCCTCGGCGCGTTCCTGATCGGCGCGATCATGGCTGAATCCCGGCAACTGCTGAAAATCGAGCGCTTGATTGAACCGGTTCGAGATCTTTTCAGCGCGATTTTCTTTGTCGCCATCGGGCTGATGCTCGATCCGGCGATCTTGCTTCAGTACGCCTGGCCAATCGCCGTAATCACCGTAGCCGTGGTGCTCGGCAAGATGTTGTCCTGCGGTCTTGGTGCATTTATCGCCGGTAATGACGGACGCACCTCGCTGCGGGTCGGGATGGGTCTTTCACAGATTGGCGAGTTCTCCTTCATCATTGCTGCGCTGGGCATGACGTTGCAGGTCACCAGTAACTTTTTATACCCGGTGGCTGTAGCGGTGTCGGTGATCACGACCTTGCTGACGCCTTATCTGATTCGCGCGGCTGATCCATTGTCGATCAAGCTCGCGGGCGTCATGCCGGAGCGTCTGGGACGGGTGTTGGGGATGTACGGCGAATGGCTGCGCAGCATCCAGCCACAGGGCGAGGGGGCGTTGCTGGCGTCGATGATCAGGAGGATTTTGCTGCAGGTCGGGGTCAACCTGGCATTGGTGATCGCGATTTTCTTCTCGGGCGCGTACTTCGCCGAGCGCATGTCGGCTTACGTGCAAGGCTGGATCAGCGATCCGAGCTGGCAGAAGGCATTGATCTGGGGTGGGGCGCTATTGTTGTCGCTGCCTTTTTTGATTGCGGCATACCGCAAGCTCAAAGCCCTGTCGATGTTGCTGGCGGAAATGGGCGTCAAGCCAGAGATGGCCGGGCGCCATACGCAGCGAGTGCGCAGGGTGATCGCCGAAGTGATCCCGATCCTGTCGCTGCTGGTGATCTTTTTGCTGTTGGCAGCCTTGTCGGCCAGTATTCTGCCGACCAACAAGTTGCTGGTACTGATTGCCGTGGTCGCGGCCGCCGTGGCGGCGCTGCTGTGGCGCTGGTTCATTCGTGTGCATACGCGGATGCAGGTGGCGTTGCTGGAAACCCTTGAAAATCACAAGGAGTCGTCCGGGCATTGACCACCCAGCGGCGTTGACGGGATCAGCTTTCCAGCCAGACGTCCCGCGCCCAGTGCCACACCGACTCCCAGGTTTCTTCGGCGATCAGCTCCTCTTCGGCCTGCCAAAGCACCACGGTGCCGTCCTCTTCGACGCAGTAGTAGTCGTCACCGTCCTGGCAGATTGGGATCAGGCTGCGATCGACACCGGCGTCCCAGGCGTTGGCGGCAACGTCGGGCAGGTAGGTGTGGGATTGCGGGTCAGTCACGGTGACCGGTTCCAGGCTACCGTAGACCACGTCGCTGACGGTCAGCAGAAACTCTCTGAAGACGAATGGAATGTCGATGAACAGTTGTTCTTCGATTTCGACCAGCAGGTCTTCGTCAGGCAATTCCAAGGGGACCGGTACCGGTTCGTTGGCTTCACGCAGTTGTTCGATGATTTCTTCCACGTCCGGGATCCTCTTGCTTGTATGGCGCGGTTTATATGGGGCGGTTTATACAGTAGCTTGCTATAGATGCAACCGCGAAATAGAAAACCCCAGCCAGGGCTGGGGTTTTCTTTTCAGCAAGTGAAGCTCGGTGCGGGATCAGCCGTTCTGGCGGATACCTGCCACCAGCCAAGGCTGGTTTTCGCCCTGTGCACGTTCCATGTTCCAGCTTTCGCTGAAGACTTCGCCCTGGTCGAAACGCGAGGTCTTCGACACGCCGGTGAAGGTCAGGGTGGCAATGGTCTTGTCGGCGCGATCATCCACACCGTCCAGCTGTACATTGAGGTTATCAATGTAGGTGGACTGGAAACCGTCGCCCAGGTCGGCACGCTCACGCTTGAGGAACTCCAGCATTTGCGGGGTCACGAACTCGGCGATCTTGTCCATTTCATTGGCGTCCCAGTGCTGTTGCAGGGACTGGAAGTGATTGCGCGCTGCTTCGACGAAGTTTCTTTCGTTGAACCAGGCTGGAGCGTTGATCACTGGACGAGCGGCAGCAGGCGCTGGCGAACCACCGAAAATCGAACCGCCGGCAGGCTTTTGTTCGAACGCTTCACGTTGCATCGGTGCGTGGCCGGCCGGAGCGTAATGCTCCTGCTGCTTGCGACGACGGGCGGCGATAAAGCGGAAGACCAGGAATGCAATGACAGCCATGATCAGGATGTCGAGGATCTGCATGCCCTGGAAGCCGTCGCCCATGAACATGGAGGCCAGCAGGCCGCCGGCCGCGATACCGGCCAGAGGGCCGAGCCAGCGCGAAGCGCCACCGGCCTTGGCAGCGGCGCCAGCGGCACCGGCAGCACCAGCGGTCGCCGCAGCGCCGCCCATGCCTGGAGAAGAAGGAGCCATCTGGCTGGTCTGGTGCGTCGGCGCAGCGCCTGCGCTTTTGCCACCACCGAAGCGCTTGGCGGCATTGACGTCGAGACTCATCGTCAGGCCGATGCACAACGCCATGGCGATGCTAAGAAAACGTTTCATAAAGGGAATTCCCATTTGTGGAAGGCACGCGCGCCATGTTGCACAGCTGAAGTGTTACTGGCTAGCGGCAGAGTGTTTCGGGCTTTTGCCTGACAGGTTTTATTCAGCTTCAATCAGTGCAATAGGGCCTTTTGACTTTGGTCTGTCAGATGAGTGGATAAGTTCTGTAGGACGTTCGCTTAGCGACGTAATGCCAACATGACGACTCCGGCCGTGATCAGACCAATTGCGCCCCATTGGCGCAGGTCGAGTTTTTCACCCAGCAGGACTACGCCAAGTACGGCCACCAACACCACGCTGAGTTTGTCCACCGGGGCAACCAGTGACGCCGGACCTGCCTTGAGTGCACGGAAATAGCAGATCCACGACGCACCGGTGGCCAGGCCCGACAACAGCAGGAACAGGTAGCTCTTTGCCGAGATCGATCCTAATGACTGATATTGGCCCGTGGCGTACAAAATCAAGGCCAGGCTAACCAATACCACGATCGTACGCAGCAGCGTAGCGAAGTCGGAATTGACGTTTTCGATGCCGACTTTCGCGAAAATGGCGGTCATTGCCGCGAACGCCGCCGATAACAGGGCCCAGAATGTCCAGGAGGAAAAGAAGCCTGAGCCCATGTCCATCGCACCTTTAAATTCAGATATCGGCCTGGAACCTACCTACAACCTGTGGGAGCGAGCTTGCTCGCGATGACGGACTGACAACCAGAAATAATGTCGACTGATCTACCGCTATCGCGAGCAAGCTCGCTCCCACAGAAAAGCTAGATCGCTTCCAGCTTGGCGTAACCCAGCATCAGCCACTTGCTGCCTTCGCTGAAGTTCACCTGCACCCGGGCCTGAGCACCGGCGCCCTCGAAGTTGAGGATCACGCCGTCACCGAAGATCGAATGGCGTACGGTCTGACCCAGACTGAAGCCGGTTTCCGGAATTTCGCTGCCGCTGAACAGGTTGCTGCCACTCATCGACTGGTTGCCACCGAACGGCCGGCTGACGCTGTTGGACAAACGTACTTCCTGAATAAGGCCTTTGGGCACTTCGCGTACGAAGCGCGACACCTTGTTGTAGGTCTCGCTGCCATAAAGGCGTCGGGTTTCAGCGTAGGTCATCACCAGGTTCTGCATCGCCCGTGTAATGCCGACGTAGGCCAGACGACGTTCTTCCTCAAGGCGGCCGGGCTCTTCCAGGCTCATCTTGTGCGGAAACAGGCCTTCTTCCATGCCCACCAGGAACACGTAAGGGAATTCCAGGCCCTTGGCGCTGTGCAGGGTCATCAGTTGAATGCTGTCTTCGTGCTCGTCGGCCTGGGTATCGCCGGCCTCCAGCGAGGCATGGCCGAGGAACGCTGCCAATGGCGTCAGGTCTTCGTCTTCTTCGCTGTTTTCGAAGTTGCGTGCGGCGCTGACCAGTTCCTCAAGGTTTTCCACCCGGGCCTGGCCTTTCTCACCTTTTTCCGCTTCGTGATAGGCGATCAGCCCCGATTGCTCGATGACGGTCTGGGTCATCAGGTGCAGCGGCATTTCCATGCACTTGGCGGCGAGGTTCTCGATCAACTCGATAAACGCGCCAAGGGCGCCGGCCGCACGACCGGTCAGGCCTTTGTTGGCCACCAGTTGGCGCATCGCTTCCCACATCGACACATCGCTGTGGCGCGCATGGTCACGGATCGCTTCGACGGTTTTCTCGCCGATGCCGCGGGCCGGCACGTTGATCACCCGTTCCAGCGCGGCGTCGTTGCCTCGCCCTTCGAGCAATCGCAGGTAAGCCATGGCGTTCTTGATTTCGGCGCGCTCGAAGAAGCGCTGGCCGCCATAGATGCGGTACGGAATGCGTTCACGCAGCAGCGCTTCTTCCAAAACCCGCGATTGGGCGTTGGAGCGGTACAGAATCGCGATATCGCTGCGAGACAGGCCGGTTTTCAGCGCGCTTTCTATGGTTTCGACAACGTAGCGTGCTTCGTCGTGTTCGTTGAAGGCGGCATACAGATTGATTGCCTCACCGTCGCCACCGTCGGTCCACAGTTCTTTGCCCAGGCGTCCGGTGTTGTTGGCGATCAAGGCGTTGGCGGCCTTCAGGATGCCGGCGGTGGAACGATAGTTCTGTTCCAGGCGAATGGTTTCGGCGTCCGGGAAGTCTTCGGAATACTGGTAGATGTTCTCGATTTTCGCGCCACGCCAGCCGTAGATCGACTGGTCGTCATCGCCCACCACCATCAGGCTGTCGCCACCCTTGGCCAGCAGGCGCAACCAGGCGTACTGCACGGCGTTGGTGTCCTGGAACTCGTCCACGAGGATGTGCCGGAAGCGCTTTTGATAGTGAGCGAGCAGGCCTGGGTGATCGCGCCACAGATCGAGGGCGCGCAGCAGAAGTTCGGAGAAGTCGATGACACCGGCGCGCAGGCACGCGGCCTCGTAGGCCTCATAGATGCCGCGCATGGTCGCCAGGAACAGATCGCCACTGGCTTGAATGTGCTGCGGGCGCAGACCTTCGTCTTTCTGCCCATTGATGAACCATTGGGCCTGACGGGCCGGCCAGCGTTGCTCGTCCAGACCGAGTTCGCGGATCACCCGCTTGACCAGCCGTTGCTGGTCATCGCTGTCGAGAATCTGGAAAGTCTGGCTCAAGCCTGCTTCTTGCCAGTGCGCCCGCAGCAAGCGGTGCGCCAGGCCGTGGAAGGTGCCGACCCACATGCCGGCCGGGTTGATGCCCATCAGTTGCTCGATGCGCTGGCGCATCTCGGCAGCAGCCTTGTTGGTGAAGGTCACCGACAGGATGGAGTGGGGTGAGGCGTTTTCGACCTGGATCAACCAGGCGATACGGTGCACCAGCACTCGGGTTTTACCGGAGCCAGCACCGGCCAGGACCAACTGACGACCCACGGGGGCCGCTACGGCCTGGCGTTGGGCATCGTTGAGGGAGTTCAGCAGAAGGGAGAGATCATCGCGCATCGGGGCATTCTAGGGGGCTGCGACACACCGGGCAAACTCCGCTTCGCATTAACCGATGAAAGTTACGCGAGGGACGACCGGTCAGTCATCGGCTGCAGGCGTTGGCGGGGCGTGCCTTTAGGGTTTTCAGGGTGGGGCGGCGGCTGAAAAAATTGGCGATTTATTGATCAACAGCAGTTTGGTCCGGGCAATTGCTTGTGTATGCTCCGAGCAGTTTCGGGCCCATGCTCATCATTATAAGAACAAGAACATCGCCTATGACCCTCAGCTTCGACCTGTCGGGCCCCACTGTGGAGCCCCGGGTTATCAGAAAGCAATACGCCATGGAAATGGCGGTCGAACGCACGCGCCTGTTGTATCAGGGCTCGCTGCTGCCCACATTGTTCATGCTGATCAATGGCCTGGTCTGTGCCGGTTTGCTCTGGAGCCCGCAGCGCTATTTCCTGGTCAGTGTCTGGCTGGTGTGGTTGTTGTCCTTGGTGGCATTGCGGGTGATTCAGGTCGCAGCCTTCGATTCGGCCATCCCCAATCGTCAAGCCCAGCCCATTTGGCGACGGATGTTTTTGCTGGGTTCCGGCCTCACCGGTCTGACCCTGGCCGGTGCCGGTATTGCCCTGGTTCCCGCCGATAACTTCATTCAGCAAGCCTGGGTCTTCGGCCTCATCGGTGCCGCAGCGCTTTCGGCCAGCGTGGCTTATGCCGTCAGTTTGCCGGCCTTTCTGTCTTTCACCTTGCCCTGCCTGCTACCGGCCATTGCCTATATGTTTTGGGGCGGTGACGAACAGCAGCAGGGCTGGGGCTGGTTCGGGCTGATTCTGCTCGGTGCATTGAGTGTGGTTGCCTGGCAGGTCAATCGATTGATCGATCGGGGCTTGATGCGACGCTTTCAGAACCAGGCACTGATCGAGCATCTACAGCAGGCGCAAAGCTGCAGTGACCAGCTCAATCAAAAGCTGGCCAAGGAGATCGAACAGCGTCGACGCGCCGAGAACGAATTGCGAGAGATCCAGGTCGACCTGGAAAACCGCGTCGCTCAGCGCAGCCTGGAGCTGGACGCCGCCAACCAGGCGCTGAGCAAGAGCGAAGCCCGCCTGGCGCTGGCATTGAAGGCCAGCGAGTTGGGGTTGTGGGACTGGAATCTGCAAACCGACGAAGTCCATCACACGCAGATTCAGGAACTGTTCGGCCTGGAGCCGGACCAGGTCACGGCAATACTGCGTCACCTCAAACCGCGTCTTCACCCCGAGGACCTTCCAGCGCTGAAAAGGGCGCTGGTCGAGCATCTGAAGGGCCGCACCGAGGACTATCAAATCGAGTATCGCGTGCGCCATGGCGATGGCCACTGGGTCTGGATCGAGGACCGTGGGCGGGCGGTCGAGCGTGCCGAGAACGGACGGGTTTTGCGCATGGTCGGCACTCGGCGCGACATCAGTGTCAGCAAAAACCTGGAAGAGCAGCGGCAACTGGCGGCGACCGTATTTGAGGCGGCCAGCGAAGGGATTGTGATTTTCGACCCGAACTATGCCCTGATCGCAATCAATCAAGCCTTCAGTCGGGTGACCGGCTATGCCATCGAAGACATGATCGGGCGCAATGTCGTTGAGTTGCCATGCAGTCGCGATGCGCGTCGGCATTACGCCGCGATCCATCAGGCGCTGGAGCAGCAAGGCAGCTGGCAGGGTGAATTGGTGGAAACCCGCAAGAACGGCGAGATGTACCCGCAATGGCTGCAATTGAATGCCGTGCGCGATAGCCGGGGAAATGTCAGCCATATCGTGGGCTTCTTCGCGGATCTTTCTGCCCGCCGGGAATCCGAAGAGCGAATGCGCTATCTGACCCATTACGACGAACTCACGGGGCTGGCCAACCGCGCGATGTTCCGCGAGCGCCTCAGCGAGGCTCATCAACGGGTACGACAGGGCGGTTATCGCAGCCTGGCCTTGCTGCACATCAATCTCGACCGGTTCAAGCAACTCAACGACAGCCTGGGGCATGAAGTCGCCGACCAGTTGTTGCAGAAAATGGCCCGACGACTGGTGAATGCATTGCCTGAAGCAGACACCATCGCGCGCCTCTCGGGCGATGAGTTTGCCGTGCTGTTCAACTCCTACGGCAACCTTTCGAGCCTGGCCCGGGTGGCGACTCGCCTGGCGAGCAAGTTGCGTTTGCCGGTGACCATTGACGGGCATGAGTTGGTGGTCAGTGCGTCAATGGGCATCAGTCTGTTGCCGGATAGCGCCCGGGAAATTTCCGCGTTGGTCAGTCAATCGAACATGGCCATGCAGCACGCAAAGCATTTGGGTGGCAACAACTTCCAGTTCTACACCGACAGCCTGCAAGCCAGCACGCTGGAGCGTTTGCAGCTGGAAAACCACTTGCGCAAAGCCATCGGAGAGAAGCAGTTGAAGGTGTTCTACCAACCCAAGCTGTGCCTGGCCACGGGCAAGCTGAATGCTGCCGAGGCGCTGGTGCGTTGGGATCATCCGACCATGGGCCGCGTGCCGCCGGGGGATTTCATCGGTCTGGCTGAAGAAACCGGATTGATCGGCCCGATCGGTGAGTTCGTGCTGCGTCAGGCCTGCTGGCAAGCCTGTGAGTGGCAGCGGCAGGGGCTTGAGCCGATTCGGGTGTCGGTCAACTTGTCGGTGCATCAGTTGCGTCAGGGCAAGCTGGTCAGTCTGGTGCGACAGGTGCTGGAAGAGACCGGGTTGGCGCCGCACTACCTGGAGCTGGAGCTTACCGAAAGCCAGTTGCTGGACAGCGTCGAGCACATCATCGCAACCTTCCAGCAGTTGCGTGATCTGGGCGTGAAGCTGGCGATCGATGATTTCGGTACGGGCTATTCGTCGCTGAGCTACCTCAAGCGTATTCCGGTGGATTACGTGAAGATCGATCAGGCGTTCATTCGCGGCTTGGGCGAGGGCAGCGAAGATGCGGCGATTACCCGGGCGATCATCGCCATGGCGCACGGCCTGTCGTTGAAGGTAGTGGCGGAAGGCGTGGAGCGGACGGAGCAGCTCGAATTCCTCAAGAATGAGCGCTGCGATGAGGTGCAAGGCTATCTCATCAGCCGGCCGATTGAAGCGCAGGGATTGGCACGGCTGCTACGAGAGCAGCGCGCAGGTTGAAAGGGAGTTCCCGCTGGACTTTGCAGGTGGCGGGAACTCCTGGTACTAATTGTTCTTAGTGTGTGATCAACACTTTATCAATGGTGGTCACTAACACGTCGTCATGGTAAATACTTACTCCGGTAACATTGGAGTCGCCCAGTTTCTTGTATTCAACAAATTTGTCTGTCAGAACCTGTGCCGAAGGATCAAGAGAAGGAAGAAGATGCAATTCCAACCGAAGATTATTGGATTTATCCTGGATCGGACTTTCTGTTAGTAATACGCTAACGCCGCTGTTTTCAACGGTTACGGTACCGTAAGTGCGAAAAGATGCTGCGCCCGTCATACGATCGATTTGAGCAATCCAACCACTGGTTTCAAACTTCATAATATATTCCTTTAAGTTAAAGTTAATTGCGTCCTGCATGGGCAATATACGTCGAAATACTTGTTTGTGGTTTGGGGGGATAGAGTGTATTTGTAAGGTTGTATGTGTGGTCTTTGTATTGATGATTAATTAAGTCATCAGGTCTTATTTATGAGTTTTGTTTCTTGTTGGTGTGATGGTGGTGGCGTCGCATTGGGTTTTTTACCGCTACATCACGTCCGCACACCCAAAAATCGAGGGATCCGGTTACGCATTGAGCAGGCAAAAAGCCGATTCATGTAGTATAACTACAAGCGTGCTACATCCCCGGCACCTGCCAATAACAAAGAGTCCAGCCCTTTGAATCTGCTGCAACACATCGCCCAGTCTCGTCACCTGTTACGCAAGTCGGAGCTCAAGGTCGCCGACCACGTGCTGCTTGATCCGGCGGCCGTGATGCACAGCTCCATGGCCGACCTGGCCCACAGCGTGGGCATCAGTGAACCGACCATCGTGCGTTTTTGCCGTGCCATCGGCTGTTCCGGCTTTCAGGACCTGAAGCTGAAGCTGGCCCAGAGCCTGGCGGCCGGTGCGAGTTTTGGCCAGTTTGCGATCCACGAAGACGATTCGGTCGCCGACTACAGCCTGAAAATCTTCGACACCACCCTGCATACCCTGATGGAGGTTCGCGAGAAACTCGATCCGCTGGAGTTGCAGAGGGCTGTGACGCTGATGTCCCAGGCCCAGCGCGTCGAGTTCTATGGTTTTGGCGCCTCTGGTGCGGTCGCGGCGGATGCGCAGCACAAATTCTTCCGGTTGCTGCTTACCGCAGCGGCGTACTCCGACCCGCACATGCAGGCGATGTCGGCCGTGACATTGAAGCCGACTGACGTGGCCATCTGCATTTCCCAGTCGGGTCGTTCCAAGGACCTGCTGATCACCGCCAACCTGGTGCGCGAAAGCGGCGCTTCGTTGATCACGTTGTGCCCAAGCCAGACGCCATTGGCCGAGTTGTCGACGGTCAACCTGGCAATCGATGTGCACGAGGACACTGAAATCTATACGCCGCTGACCTCGCGTATCGCCCACCTGGTGGTGATCGATGTGCTGGCGATGGGCGTGGCCATGGCCCGCGGCCCGAGCCTGGTCAATCACCTCAAGAGCGTTAAACGCAGTTTGCGCAGTTTGCGGTTGTCACCCAAGTCGGTGAAAGCGCTGGACGACTGACGTCGTCGTAAGGTCGTTCCGACCTTAATCGCGAGCAGGCTCGCTCCCACAGGAGATCGCGGTCAAAGGTGGGAGCGAGCCTGCTCGCGATGGCGTCCTCGAATACGCCGCAATTTTCATCAGTCTGTAACACCCGAGCCGCCAAACCGTCATCCCTCGCGCCTATCTTGAAACTCCCGTACTCGCCTTGGGAGACTCGAAATGGCCATGCCCTACGAAGAACGCAACAGCGCTGTCAAAACCCGTCGTCAGCAGGAAGACCAGCGCCGCATGGAATTCCGTCGCGCTATCGAAGATCGCTGCGAACGCCGTCAGCTTCTGGCCGAAATTGGCGATTTTCCGGAGTTGGAACTCAACTTCTGGCAGGCATCTCCCTCGACTTCCCGTCGAAACGCTCAACCAGCGCGCTGATCTGGATCCGTTCACTGCGGATAAACGCCAGGAAGGCGTGAGCCACCGGTGACAGGCGTTTCGCCTTGGCCTGCACCAGGCACCAACTGCGGAACAGTGGCAGCTCTTCGATGGGTAGCTCGATCAACCCGCCGGTTGCCAGCTCAAGGTTCAGGGCGTGGCGCGTCAACAGCGCAACGCCCAGGCCTGCCAGTACACATTCTCGCTGAGCTTCGGCAGACGAGACTTCCTGAGTCTGGTTGAAGTGCACACGCTTCTCTTTGAAGTATTCTTCGCACGCCAGCCGCGTCCCGGAACCTGGCTCACGCAGCAACAGTGTGTAGGGCTCGAGATCCTGCAAGCGCAGCGGCCCCATGTGACACAGCGGGTGATCCGGTGGCGCCACGGCGACGATCGGGTTGTTCAGGAACGGCAGGAACTCCAGGCCCATGTCCTGAGGCACCATGGACATGATCACCAGGTCGTCGCGGTTGTCCGACAGACGCCGAATCACCTGGCCGCGATTGACTACCGTCAGTTGCAGGTTCACCTCCGGGTGCTGGCGTTTGAATGCGGCAAACAGATGCGGCACGAAATATTTGGCGCTGGATTCGACCGCCAGTTTCAGTTGCCCCTGCAACGAGCCCTGCATGTCCGACAGCTGCATGTCGAGGTTTTCCAGGCGTCCGAAAATATCCCGGCTGGCTCGCTGTAACGCTTCAGCTGCTTCGGTCATGTAGAGCTTTTTGCCGACGTAATCGAACAAAGGCTGGCCAATCAGCTCTTCGAGCTGACGAATCTGCAGGCTGACAGCAGGTTGTGTGAGCGACATTTCGTCGGCCGCGCGGCTGTAAGAGCGCAAATCACAGACCTCATTGAAGATCTGCAATTGCCGCAAAGTCATACGCATCAATGACTTACGCATTATCCGGTCACTCTGGTCGCTGGCTGGTGAATCAACTATAAGTCTTTACTTATGCACGACCCAATTTTTATTCATTTTTGTTAATCCCTTGTGGGCGCTAGTGTGGACCTGCGACCAATTTGAAACATTTGGTCACTCGTCGACCTGGTGTCTAGCAGGTTGTAGGTACCACCGGCTCAAGGGAAACTCCAAGTGATAACAAAGATCCTGATCGCCAACCGTGGTGAGATTGCCGTACGAATCGTACGTGCCTGTGCCGAAATGGGCATTCGCTCGGTCGCGATCTATTCCGACGCCGACCGCCATGCCTTGCATGTGAAGCGTGCGGACGAGGCCCACAGCATCGGTGCCGAACCGCTGGCCGGTTACCTGAACCCGCGCAAGCTGGTGAACCTGGCTGTGGAAACCGGTTGCGATGCACTGCACCCCGGTTACGGTTTCCTGTCGGAAAACGCCGAACTGGCGGAAATCTGCGCTGAGCGCGGGATCAAATTCATTGGTCCATCGGCTGAAGTCATTCGCCGCATGGGCGACAAGACCGAAGCGCGCCGCAGCATGATCAAGGCCGGCGTGCCGGTCACTCCGGGCACCGAAGGCAACGTGTCGGGCATCGAAGAAGCCCTCACCGAAGGCGATCGCATTGGCTACCCGGTGATGCTCAAGGCCACATCCGGTGGTGGTGGTCGGGGTATTCGTCGCTGCAACAGCCGTGAAGAACTCGAACAGGCTTTCCCTCGGGTCATTTCCGAAGCCACCAAGGCATTCGGTTCGGCGGAAGTGTTCCTGGAAAAATGCATCGTCAATCCCAAGCATATTGAAGCGCAGATCCTTGGCGACAGCTTCGGCAACGTGGTGCACCTGTTCGAGCGTGACTGCTCGATCCAGCGCCGCAACCAGAAGCTGATCGAGATCGCCCCGAGTCCGCAACTGACCCCGGAACAGCGCGCCTACATCGGCGACCTGTCGGTGCGTGCAGCCAAGGCCGTGGGCTACGAGAACGCCGGCACCGTGGAGTTCCTGCTCGCCGAGGGCGAGGTGTACTTCATGGAGATGAACACCCGGGTGCAGGTGGAACACACCATCACCGAAGAAATCACTGGCATCGACATTGTCCGCGAGCAGATTCGCATTGCCTCCGGCTTGCCGCTTTCGGTGAAACAGGAAGACATCCAGCACCGTGGTTTCGCCCTGCAATTCCGGATCAACGCCGAAGACCCGAAGAACAACTTCCTGCCGAGCTTCGGCAAGATCACCCGTTACTACGCACCCGGCGGTCCCGGTGTGCGGACGGACACGGCGATCTACACCGGCTACACCATTCCACCGTTCTACGACTCCATGTGCCTGAAACTGGTGGTGTGGGCGCTGACCTGGGAAGAGGCGATGGACCGTGGTCTGCGCGCCCTCGATGACATGCGTCTGCAAGGGGTCAAGACCACTGCCGCGTACTACCAGGAAATTCTGCGTAACCCGGAATTCCGTAGCGGCCAGTTCAACACCAGCTTCGTTGAAAGCCACCCTGAACTGACCAACTACTCGATCAAGCGCAAACCCGAAGAGCTGGCCCTGGCCATCGCCGCCGCCATCGCCGCCCACGCAGGCCTGTGAGGAATAGAACAATGAGCAAACAAATCCACGTTACCGACACTATCCTGCGCGACGCCCACCAATCGCTGCTCGCCACCCGCATGCGCACCGAAGACATGCTGCCCATCTGCGACAAGCTCGACAAAGTCGGCTACTGGTCGCTGGAATGCTGGGGCGGCGCGACCTTCGACGCCTGCGTACGTTTCCTGAAGGAAGACCCGTGGGAGCGTCTGCGCCAACTGCGCGCCGCACTGCCTAACACCCGCCTGCAAATGCTGTTGCGCGGCCAGAACCTGCTGGGCTACCGCCACTACAGCGACGACGTAGTCAAAGCCTTCGTCGCCAAGGCCGCGGTCAATGGCATCGACGTGTTCCGTATCTTCGACGCCATGAACGACGTGCGTAACTTGCGCGTGGCCATCGAAGCAGTGAAAGCCGCCGGCAAACACGCCCAGGGCACCATCGCCTACACCACCAGCCCGGTGCACACCATCGAAGCCTTCGTGAACCAGGCCAAGCAAATGGAAGCCATGGGTTGCGACTCGGTGGCGATCAAGGACATGGCCGGTTTGCTGACCCCGTACGCTACTGGCGAACTGGTCAAGGCTCTGAAAGCCGAGCAATCGCTACCCGTGTTCATCCACTCGCACGACACCGCTGGCCTGGCCGCGATGTGCCAGATGAAGGCAATCGAAAACGGCGCTGACCATATCGACACCGCGATCTCCAGCTTCGCCTGGGGCACCAGCCACCCGGGCACCGAGTCGATGGTCGCGGCCCTCAAGGGCAGCGAGTTCGACACCGGCCTGAACCTGGAATTGCTGCAAGAGATCGGCCTGTACTTCTACGCCGTGCGCAAGAAGTACCACCAGTTCGAAAGCGAATTCACCGCCGTCGACACCCGTGTGCAAGTCAACCAGGTACCGGGCGGGATGATTTCCAACCTGGCCAACCAGTTGAAAGAGCAGGGCGCGCTGAATCGCATGAGCGAAGTGCTGGCCGAAATCCCGCGAGTTCGCGAAGACCTCGGCTTCCCGCCGCTGGTGACCCCGACCTCGCAGATCGTCGGCACCCAGGCGTTCTTCAACGTGCTGGCCGGCGAGCGCTACAAGACCATCACCAACGAAGTGAAGCTGTACCTGCAAGGCGGCTACGGCAAGGCGCCGGGCACCGTCAACGAACAATTGCGGCGCCAGGCCATCGGCAGCGAAGAAGTGATCGACGTGCGCCCAGCCGATCTGCTCAAGCCGGAAATGGCCAAGCTGCGCGCCGATATCGGTGCTCTGGCCAAGTCTGAAGAAGACGTGCTGACCTTCGCGATGTTCCCGGACATCGGTCGCAAGTTCCTCGAAGAGCGTGCGGCCGGAACCCTGACACCTGAAGTGCTGTTGCCGATTCCGGAAGCCGGCAAGGTGGCTTCGGCGGGCGGTGAAGGCGTACCGACCGAGTTCGTCATCGACGTTCACGGCGAAACCTACCGCGTCGACATCACCGGTGTCGGCGTCAAGGCTGAAGGCAAGCGTCACTTCTACCTGTCCATCGACGGCATGCCGGAAGAAGTGGTGTTCGAACCGCTCAACGAATTCGTCGGCGGCGGTAGCAGCAAGCGCAAGCAAGCCACCGCACCAGGCCATGTCAGCACCACCATGCCGGGCAACATCGTCGATGTGCTGGTCAAGGAAGGCGACACCGTCAAGGCGGGCCAGGCCGTGCTGATCACCGAAGCGATGAAGATGGAAACCGAAGTCCAGGCAGCCATCGCCGGTAAAGTCACCGCCATTCACGTGGCCAAGGGCGACCGGGTGAACCCGGGCGAGATCCTGATCGAGATCGAAGGCTGAGTTAACAGCCTCGATACAACGCTTTAAACCTCGGGGGGGCATGTGCTCCCCTTTTTTTATCCATGGCAAAGCAAGAGTTTGTGGGCGTCAGCGCGCCTTGGATGCGTTGGGTTGGAGGCTTTTGAAGATCAAAGGATCGCAGCCTTCGGCAGCTCCTACACACCAACCCTGTAGGAGCTGCCGAAGGCTCGGTCCGCGCTCGGGCGATCTTTTGCTTTTGATGCTTTTAGCCGCGGCACTCAACGAGGCTTTTCAACTGCCCCGACCCCGTCTGGTTCTCATCACTCAACCACTTCTCAAACCCGGCCCCAATCGCCGGCCATTCCGAATCCAGGATCGAGTACCACGCCGTATCGCGGTTCTGCCCCTTGACCACCATATGCTGGCGAAACACACCCTCAAAACTGAAACCCAAACGCTCAGCCGCATATTTGGAGCGGGCGTTGGCGTTGTTGCATTTCCATTCCAGGCGACGGTAGCCGAGGGCGAAGGATTCCTTGGCCAGCAGGTAAACCGCCTCGGTGCTTTTCGGCGAGCGCTGCATCGGCGCGCCGAAGGTGACGTGGCCGATTTCGATGCGGCCCTGGGCCGGGACGATGGACATCAGGCTGAGGATGCCCTGGACCTCGCCGCTGGCGCGATCGATCACGCTGAAGAAGTACGGGTCGCTATTGGCTGCGTGGTTGTTCAGCCAGTCATTGAAGGCACTGCGCTCCGGGAAGGGACCGTATGGCAGATAGTCCCAAAGCTTTGGGTCGGCGCCCGGGCCTTGCAGCGCTTTGAACAGGTCGTCGCCGTGGCGCGCCGGGTCGAGTTTTTCCAGGCGGATGAAGCGTCCTTCGATCAGTTGCGTCGTGGGGGCCGGGACGCCTTTCCAGTTGGCGAGTGAAGTCGACATGTTGTTCTCCTTGAACCTTAAATGGCTTTGCGAAACTGGATGAAACCGGGGCGTTCTGCAAGGCGCTCGTAGAGCTGGATCGCGGTAGCGTTGGTTTCGTGGGTCAGCCAGTGCACCTTGTTGCAGCCGTCGGCCTTGGCCGTGGCGTAGACGAACTCGATCAATTGCCGGCCGACGCCGGTGCCTCGGGTCTCCGGAACCACCAGCAAGTCTTGCAGGTAGCAGGCGTTTTCGATGGCCCAGTTCGAACGATGGTAGATGAAGTGCACCATGCCCACCGCTTTGCCATCGGCCCAGGCGAGGGCGGCGTGGGTCGGTTCGTTCGGGTCGAGCATGCGTTGCCAGGTGCTTTGGGTGACGGCTTGTGGCAATTCGGTTTTGTAGAAGTGCAGGTAGGCTTGCCACAGCGGCAACCAGACCGCGTGATCACCGGCGGTGACTTGGCGAATGTCGATTTGACTCATGGTGATTTCCTTAGCGCATCAATTGGGCGAGGGTCTGGTCGTTGACGTCGGGGCTGGCGGCCAGGCCTTCGCGTACGCCGGCGATGTCGGCGGGGCTGCGGTTCTGGCTGAGCTTGCGCTTGCCTTCCAGGCGGTCGATGGGAATGGCGAAACCGACGATGGCCTTGAGCATGCCGTCGATGTAATCGGCGGGGGCGTCGGCCACTGACCACGGTTGGGCGCGGCCAGCTTCATGACGGTCGGTGAGGGTGCTGACGATGTCGAGCAGTCGCCCGCCATCGCTAAAGGTTTCGGCTCGGCCATAGGCGTGTACGGCGACGTAGTTCCAGGTTGGCACGACTTTGCCGTGTTCGGCCTTGCTCGGGTAGAAGCCGGGGCTGACGTAGGCGTCGGCACCGGCAAAAATCAGCAGGGCCTCGGCACCGTCGCGCAGGTCTTTCCACTGTGGATTGGCTTTGGCCAGATGCCCGTACAACGTGCCGTTCAAGCCTTGTTCGCAATGCAGCAGCACCGGCACATGACTGGCTTGCAGGCCGCTTTCGCCGTGGGTCACCAATATGGCGAGACGGGTGGCGAGGATCAGTTCATGCAGTTGGGACAACTCGTCGATGGCAAAAGCGCGCGGCGTATACATGGAGATATTTTCCTTGGCGAATGTCTTCATCCTAGGCAGGCTATTGGTCTGTTGTAAGAGCCATTAATGACCAATTTCATAGGTCCATTGTCATGACGGATGCGCCGCTTTCCCTGTCGTTCAACCCGGCCGGTATCGAACTCGACCGTCGCCAGGGGTTGAGTCGACAGCTCTATCAGGCCTTGCGCCTGCGCGTCCTCGACGGACGATTGGCCAGTGGAACGCGTCTGCCGGCCAGTCGTGACCTGGCCGCAGCGCTGGCGATTTCCCGCAACAGCGTGGTGCGTGCCTACGATCAGTTGTACGCCGAAGGCTTCATTGAGGGGCGAGTCGGGGACGGCACTTATGTCGCGCAACTGCCTCAGGCGGCGTTGCCGGCAAAAAAACTATCCACAAAAGTATCCACAGACTTTTCAACAGGGTTATCAACAACCTTATCCACAAATTGGCTCGATTTACCTGTGGATCCATCCAGCAAAGTTATCCACAACGATCCGTTGGCTCGGGTAAAAAACAACCATTTACCCAGTCCGCCGAGCGGACCGCCGCGGGCATTTCGGGTCGGTATTCCGGCGTTCGATCTGTTTCCATTCGAGGTCTGGGCCAAGCTGAATGCGGCTTTCTGGCGCAAGCCGGATTTGCAGCAGCTGTGCTATGGCGACCCGGCTGGCGATGCGCGCTTGCGCGGGATGATTGCTGCGTATTTGCGCAGTTCCCGTGGCATGCAATGCACGGCTGAACAAATTGTGATCACCAGTGGCGCGCAGCAGGGGATCAGCCTTTGTGCACAGCTGTTGGTGGAGCCCGGTGATGGGGTAGCGCTTGAAAATCCCGGGTATCGGGCGGCCGGTCATGCGTTCGCCGTGGCAGGTGCGAAGTTGCATGGGGTGGCAGTGGATGGCGAGGGCATCGACTGCGCTGAACTGGCACAGCTGCGTGATTGCCGTTTGACCTACGTCACCCCGTCCCATCAGTACCCCACCGGCGTGGTGATGAGCCTGGCTCGCCGCCTGGAGTTGCTGGCCTGGGCCGAGCGCACCCAGGGCTGGATCGTCGAGGATGACTACGACGGCGAGTACCGCTACAGCGGTGCGCCACTGGCGCCTTTGGCGGCACTGGATCGGCAAGGCCGGGTGCTCTACGTCGGCACGTTCGGCAAAGTGGCGTTTCCGGCGTTGCGCCTGGGTTACCTGGTGTTACCGACAGGGCTGGTGCAGGCTTTTGCCCAACGCCGTGCCGTGGACGTACGCCACTCCGAGGTCAGTACCCAGGCGGTGATGGCCGAGTTCATGGCGGCCGGGCATTTCCAGCGGCATATCCGCCGCATGCGCCGTGCGGCGTTGAGTCGCCGTAACACATTGCTCAATGGCTGGCTGCGGGAGATTCCCGGGGTCGGACCATTACCCACCGTCGCCGCCGGGCTGCACATGACCGTCCCCGTCGATAGCGTGGCGCGTGAACGTGAATTGATCGAGTTGGCGCAAAGCGTCGATGTCGAGATCAACGGCTTGAGCAGCTATTGGTTGCCCGACTCCACGACACCGATGGATCAGCGAGCGGGGCTGGTACTGGGCTTCGCCGCCGTGCCCGAAAAATCGATTGAGTCTGCGCTGGAGCGATTGCGGGCGGTGTGGCGTGCTGGCTGAAACGCGGGTAAAAAAAGACCTGCGTAAATGCAGGTCTTGATGATTACGGGAACGACGCGGTTGTCAGGTACCGGACTTGATCTTGGTCCAGGCCCGGGTCCGCGCACGTTCGGCATCGCGCGGCAGCGGTTGCAGGGTGTAGAGCGTGCTCATTGCCGCTTCGGTCGGGTACAGGTTCGGGTTGTTGCGGATCGCCGGATCGACCATTTCCGTGGCGTCCTTGTTCGGGTTCGGGTAGCCGACGAAGTCACTGACCGGGGCAATCACCTGGGGTTGCAGCAGGTAGTTGATGAAGGTGTAGGCGTCTTCCGGATTCTTCGCGCCCTTGGGTATTGCGAGCATGTCGAACCAGATCGGTGCGCCTTCCTTCGGCAAGCGCATGTCGACGATCACACCGTTCTTGGCTTCCTTGGCGCGGTTGGCGGCTTGCGAGAAGCTGCCGGAATAACCGACCGCGACGCAGATGTCACCGTTGGCAATGTCGGCCATGTACTTGGACGAGTGGAAGTAGGTGATGTACGGGCGGATCTTCATCAGCAGCGCTTCAGCCTTGTCGTAGTCCGCAGGCTTTTTGCTGTTGGGATCGAGGCCGAGGTGTTGCAGGGCCAGTGGCAAGATCTCCGAGGGCGAGTCGAGCAGGGCGACGCCGCACTGCTTGAGCTTGCTGATGTTCTCTTCCTTGAAGATCAGGTCCCAGCTGTCCACTGGCGCGTTGTCGCCGAGCACGGCCTTGACCTTGTCCGGGTTGAAGCCGATCAGGATGGTCCCGTACATGTAAGGCACGGCGAATTTGTTGCCCGGGTCGTTGGCTTCGATCAGCTTCATCAGCTTGGGATCGAGGTGGTTCCAGTTCGGCAATTTGCTGCGGTCCAGTGGCTGGAACACGCCGGCTTCGATCTGCTTGGCGAGGAACACGTTGGACGGCACCACCACGTCGTAGCCGGAGTTTCCGGTCAGCAACTTGGCTTCCAGTGCTTCGTTGGTGTCGAAAATGTCGTAGACCAGCTTGGTCTGGCTGTTCTGGGCCTTGAAGTCTTCCAGAGCCTTGGGGGTGATGTAGTCGAACCAGTTGTAGACGCGCAACGTTCGTTCTTCAGCATGGGCAACGCCACTGAGCACCAGGGCGCCCAGGGCTGGAACGATCAAACGCTTGAGTCTTGTCATTGTTCTAATCCTCATTGGGCGCTTTCGAAACCTTCGAGAACGTTCACGGCGTTGATGCCGATTTCTTCTACCGCGTAGCCGCCTTCCATCACGAACAGCGTCGGTTTGCCGAGAGCCGCAATGCGCTTGCCCATGGCCAGGTAATCCGGGCTGTCGAGTTTGAATTGCGAGATCGGATCGTCCTTGAATGTGTCGACGCCCAAGGAGACCACGACGATGTCGGCGCCGTAGCTTTCGATCTCTTTGCAGGCCTGTTCCAGCGCCGCGCTCCAGGTGTCCCAGCCTGAACCTGCGGCCAGAGGATAGTTGAAGTTGAAGCCCTCGCCGGGGCCCTCGCCCAATTCGTCTTCATAGCCGAGGAAGAACGGAAACTCGGCTTCCGGGTGGCCATGGATCGAGGTGAACAGCACGTCGCTGCGTTCGTAGAAGATCGACTGGGTGCCGTTGCCATGGTGGTAATCGACGTCGAGGATCGCGACCTTTTTGTGGCCCTGATCGAGGAACGCCTGGGCGGCGATGGCGGCGTTGTTGAGGTAGCAATAACCCCCCATCAAATCGCTGGCGGCGTGGTGTCCCGGTGGGCGGCACAGGGCGAAGGCCGAACGGGCGCCGCGCTGGATTTCCGCCTGGGCGGTGAGGGCGACTTGCGCTGCGCTATACGCCGCCTGCCAGGTACCGGCGGTGATCGGGGCGCCGCCATCGAAGCTGTAATAACCGAGTTCGCCATGCAGGCTGGCGGGTTTTATCCGGCGCAGGGTACGGGCTGGCCAGGTGTAAGGCAGCAAGTCACCGTCGGTGTTGAACTCGGTCCAGCGTGCCCAGGCGCCCTTGAAGAAGTCGAGGTAGTCGCGGCTGTGAATGCGTTCGATCGGTCCGAGGCCGAAATCCTTCGGCGCTTCGACAGGGCCGAGATTTTGATTTTGCACCCGTGCCAGCACGTGGTCGGCACGCGAAGGCATTTCGAAGCAGGGCTTGAGTTGCCCGTCTATCAATTCACAACGGCCGTGGTGCAGGTGGTGATCGTTCGAGTAGATCGTCAGCATTTTGTTGTTCTCCGCAGGCTGATTCGGTTGAACACAGTCTTGCGGCACGGACGATTTCGGAGAACGGCAGGAAAGGCCAAAAGGGGATCGATATGGCCAAAACATTTGACCGAAATTCGCCCCTTGCTCACGGCTGAGTTCCGGGTGAGTGCATCAAATGCTAAACCTGTGGGAGCGGGCTTGCCCGCGAAAGCGGTCAGCCAATGGAGATGTATTTGTTGTACCGGCCTCTTCGCGGGCAAGCCCGCTCCCACAGGGTTATCCGTGTGGCCGAAACTGACTGGGCGCCACACCGCTCCAGCGCACGAACGCATGGCGAAAACTCGCGGTCTCGCTGAAGCCCAGCGCCTCGGCAATCTGGTAGATCGGCAATTGATCCTCACACAGCATTTGCTTGGCCTGCTCGAAGCGCAGTTCGTCGAGCAACTCCTGATAGCTGCAGCCCATGTCCTTGAGATGCCGACGCAAGGTCCGCGCCGAGCAATTCATCTGCTCGGCCAGGCCCTCCAGCCCCGGCGCCGCATTCAATTGCGCGCTGAGCAATTGGCGGATCCGTCCGAGCCATGCCTGACGCCCGGTGAACTCGATGTTCTGTTTGCGGCAGCGCTCGGCCATGGCTTGATGGGTGATGACATCGGCCAGCGGCAACGGCTGGTCGAGCCAGCGTTTGTCGAAGGCGAAGGCATTGTTGCGCGCGCCGAAATCCAGCGGGCAGTTGAAGTGTTCGGCGTAGCTCGGTTCGTAGTCGGGCGCGGCATGTTCGAAGCGTGCGCCGAGCAAGGGCAGGGAATGACCAAGCAGGTCGTCGCAGGTGACTTTCAGCGATACGAGGCAGAACTCGGCGTTGAACACCGCCATGGCCGGGCTCTCGCGATAATCGGCGGCGGCGAACCAGATGCGCTCGCCGTCGTCCTCCAGGCTCAGTTCGAAAAGTGTTCCCAGCAGCGCCGGATAGCGTATCGCCAGCCGCAATGCGTCACCGAAGGTGGCACTGGTGAGCAGGGCGTAACCGAGCATGCCGTAGCAGGAAACGTGCATCCGCCGACCCAGTTCCAGGCCGATGTCGCGCTTGAGGGCAACGGCGTTGGCACAGACCTGCATTTCTTGATTGGTGGTGATGCGCGTGTCGGCCCGGTTCAGATCCGCCGCACTGATGCCGCTGCCGGCCAGCAGCGCTTCGCTGGACAAGCCTTGTGCCTTGAAGGCATCGAGCACCAGGGAGACGGCATTGAGGGTGGTGAGGTGGGAGTGGAGCATGAGGACTTCCAGCCTTGGGATGCTGGAATGCGGAGCAAGTTGTGTGCCGACGACTCCTGTGGGAGCGGGCTTGCTCGCGAAAGCGGTCGGCCTGTCACATCAATGCTGGATGTGCCGTCGCCTTCGCGAGCAAGCCCGCTCCCACAGGTTTTGTGTTTTGTCAGCTCAGTTCGCCGCAAAGGTCGAGTTCGACAAGCCGACGGACTTCGTCCGTTTCAAGCCCCGCCCCCAACAACCCATGCAACTTGCCGAACGCCGCCTCACGGGGCATGCCGCCACCGGACAGCACACCGACACCGCGCAAGCGACTGCCTGCCTCATAGACGTCCAGTTCAACCCCGCCTTCGTGGCATTGCGTCACCGCGACCACTACCACGCCGTTATCCCGAGCACGGCCGAGGCTGGCGAGGAACTCCGGGTTGTCGCTCGGCCCGGTGCCGCTGCCGTAGCACTCCAGCACCAGACCTTGAATGCCGCTGTCGAGCAGGCCATCGAGGATCTCGGCACCGATGCCGGGGAACAGCGGCAACACGGCAACCTTCGCCAGTTGTTTTGCCTGGTTGTAGTTCAACGCTGTTGGCAGCGAAGAGGCTTTCACACCACCGCCCTGACGCTCCAGGCGCTTGAACGGATGACGGCCAAAACTGCGAACCTTGGCGCACCGGGTCGGGTCCAGCAGTTCGCCGTGGAAGTACAGATGCACACCCGGCGCGAGGCCCTTGCCCAGTGCAACCAGCGCGCCGCCGAGGTTCTCCCAGGCGTCGCTATCGGTGACACCGGCCGGCAGCATGGAACCGGTAAAACACACGCGGGCATGCAGGCCGAGCAACTGGAAGCTCATGGCGGCGGCACTGTAGGCCAGCGTGTCGGTGCCATGCAGGATCAGCACGCTGTCGCAGCCCTGAACATCCACCGCATCGACCACCGCTTCACGCAACTGCTGCCAGTACGCCGGGGTCATGTTGGCGCTGTCGATCAGCGGCGACATCTCGCGAAAACGCCACTGCGGCACGACAAGTTCGGGCTGGCTGTGCAGGTATTCGCGCATCCGCGCTTCAAAACCGGACGCCGGCGCAAGGCCGTTGGCGCTGGCTTGCATGCCAATGGTACCGCCGGTGTAGAGCACCATGACGTGCTGGGCGGCAGGGTAGGTCGACGAATTCATGGAGGTGCTCCGAGAACGGTGAGTTCCTGTGGGAGCGAGCCTGCTCGCGAAAGCGGTGTGTCAGTCGACATCAATTTCGAATGTCAGTCCGCATTCGCGAGCAGGCTCGCTCCCACAAGGGATTGTGCACTTTAACCGATCAGCGTTGCGCTGCGGTCACGCCTTGCGGCTCAGCCTGATTCTGCGCGGCGGCTGGCGGGTTGGCCGGCCATGCCTGGCGATCCAGGTCCAGGTCCGGGAACTTCGCGGAGTCGAACACAGGGGTCTTGATGCCGGCGGCGCGCTGGTCATCGTAGTCACGCAGGATGCGCATGCCGACCTTGAACAGCAGGAACAGCGCGATCAGGTTGACGAACGCGAGCATGGTCATGGTGATGTCGGCGAAGGCAAATACGGTACCGAGGTTTTCGATGGCGCCCCAGAAGATCAGCACCAGTACCAGCGCGCGATAGCCCATCAGCGCCTTGCGGTTTTCACCGATCAGAAAGCGCAGGTTGTTCTCGCCCAGGTAGTAGTTGTAGAGGATCGAGGTGAATACGAACAACGCCAGGGCCACGGAGATGAACATCCGACCCCAGTCACCAACCACGGCGGCCAGCGAGTTCTGGGTCAGGGCAATGCCGTCGCCTTCGAAGCCCGGGGTGTAGAAACCCGAAAGCAGGATCAGCAGCGCGGTGCAGGTGCAGATCACGAAGGTGTCGAGGAACACGCTGAACGCTTGAACCACGCCTTGCGCCACCGGGTGCTCGACCGCCGCCACAGCCGCCACGTTCGGCGCGCTGCCCAGGCCTGCTTCGTTGGCGAACACACCACGTTTCACACCCATGACGATGGCGCTGCCGATCAGGCCGCCGAAGGCCTGATCCAGACCGAAGGCGCTCTTGACGATAGTGATCAGCATGCCCGGTACCTGGTCGAACTGCAGCACGATCACGTAGATGGTCACGCCGATATACACCAGGGTTTTCACCGGCACCAACAGGTCGGCAACCTTGGCGATACGCTTGATCCCGCCGATGAATACCAGACCCAGCAGCACGGCCAGACCGATGCCGGTGTAAGTGGTATCGAGGCCGAACGCGTTGTTCAGCGAATGGGTCACGGCGTGGGCTTGCAAACCGTTGAAGGCGAAGCCGAACGTCACCAGCAACAGGAACGCCATGAGCATGCCCAGCCAGCGTTTCTGCAGACCGTGCTGGATGTAGTAGGACGGGCCGCCCCGGAAGGTGCCGTCGGAGTCAGTGCGCTTGTACAGCTGACCGAGGGAACATTCGAAGAAGCTGCTGGACATGCCGACCAGTGCGGTCACCCACATCCAGAACACCGCGCCAGGCCCGCCGAGTGTCACGGCAATGCCGACACCGGCAATGTTGCCCGCACCGACGCGGCCGGCGAGGCTGAGCATCAGGGCCTGGAATGAACTGAGTTGCCCCGCGCTGCTTTTGAGGCTGTCGCGGAACACCGCGAACATGTGGAAGAAGTGACGCAATTGAACGAAACGCGAGCGGATCGTGAAGTAGCTACCGAGCCCGACAATGAGCACGATCAGTACTTTCCCTGAGAGGAAGTCGTTAATGACTTCGAGCATGGATTATTCCTCGCTGTTTTTTGTGTTGGCAAATGCTTGCCGGGCAGACACATCGAGTTACACCGGTGGGCGCACGGCACAACGGGCGGTTCGAAGTTCGTCCCGGTTTCCATATCGCGGGTTTGTTATTAGTTCGGGTTTCGCATGGGTTGTGGTCTCGCTACCGACGACCGCTCACGCGAAGAGGGGCGGCACTATACCGATGACAGTGCCGTCCGTCTGCACGGTTGTGGTGCATGCGGTGAAACGAAGCCCTTGAAACACCTGACATTTTTGCTGTCAGGCTATGTGGGAGCTGCTCTGGGTGGGAGCGAGCCTGCTCGCGAAAGCGGTGTATCAGACACATCATTGTTGAATGTGCCGCCGCCTTCGCGAGCAAGCCCGCTCCCACATTGGTCAGTCCCCAGACATACGGTTTTCACTGGCAAACGGTTAAAAAAAGGGCCTGGAGAATGATCTCCAAGCCCTCAAAAGGTGAGAGGTGTCTAGTCCCTCGACCTGGTGAGCGGTGCTACAAGTAACGCGTCGGGTTAGGCCTTCAGGGGCACCAGACGCGGAGCAATCATGTTTTCCGGGCGCAGGATGTCGGCGAGCATGGCTTCGTCGAGCAGACCTTCTTCGCGCACCAGTTCCAGCACGCCGCGGCCGCTTTCGAGGGCGATACGGGCGATGCGGGTGGCGTTTTTGTAGCCGATGTACGGGTTCAGTGCGGTGACCAGACCGATCGAGTGTTCGACCAGTTCACGGCAGCGGGCTTCGTTGGCGGTGATGCCGACGATGCAGTGCTCGCGCAGCATGTCCATGGCGCGTTGCAGCAGGCGGATCGAGTCGAGGATCTTGAAAGCGATCAGCGGTTCCATCACGTTCAGTTGCAGCTGGCCGCCTTCGGCCGCCATGGTCAGCGCCAGATCGTTACCGATGACCTGGAAGGCCACCTGGTTAACGGCTTCCGGAATAACCGGGTTGACCTTGCCTGGCATGATCGAGCTGCCTGGCTGACGCGCTGGCAGGTTGATCTCGTTGATGCCGGTGCGTGGGCCGCTGGACAGCAGGCGCAGGTCGTTGCAGATCTTCGACAGCTTGACCGCAGTACGCTTGAGCATGCCGGAGAACAGCACGAAGGCGCCCATGTCGGAGGTAGCTTCGATCAGGTCGGCTGCCGGAACCAGCGGCTGACCGCTGATCAGGGCGAGGCGCTGTACAGCCAAGGCCTGATAGCGCGGGTCGGCGTTGATGCCGGTGCCGATCGCGGTGCCGCCCAGGTTCACTTCAGTCAGCAGTTCCGGGGCCAGTGTCTTCAGACGGGCCAGGTCTTCGCCCATGGTGGTGGCGAAAGCACGGAACTCTTGACCCAGGGTCATCGGTACGGCGTCTTGCAGTTGGGTACGACCCATCTTCAGGACGTGGTTGAATTCTTCACCCTTGGCTGCGAACGCCTGAATCAGGCTGTCGAGGCTGGCGAGCAGGGAGTCGTGACCGAGCAACAGACCCAGACGGATCGCCGTCGGGTAGGCGTCGTTGGTCGACTGCGCCATGTTCACGTCGTCGTTCGGGTGCAGGTACTGATATTCGCCTTTCTGGTGACCCATGGCCTCCAGCGCGATGTTGGCGATCACTTCGTTGGCATTCATGTTGGTCGAAGTGCCAGCGCCGCCTTGAATCATGTCCACCACGAACTCTTCGTGGAAGTCGCCGCGGATCAGACGTGCACAGGCTTCGCTGATGGCAGCGTGCTTGGCTTCGCTCAGGTGACCCAGCTCACGGTTGGCGTCAGCAGCGGCCTGTTTGACCATAGCCAGACCGACAACCAGTTTCGGGTAGTGCGAAATCGGAACGCCCGAAAGGCGGAAGTTGTTCACCGCTCGCAGGGTCTGGATACCGTAATACGCTTGAGCCGGTACTTCGAGGGCGCCAAGCAGGTCATTTTCTGTGCGGAATGATGCAGCGGAGGACATGATAGAAATCATCTCAATATGGACCCGGGCTGTGCCGGAACGCTGTGAATGCTAGGCTTGTGCAGAATTTTGGGCCAATGCTGTTAAGCACTAGCCTATGCACATTCGGCATAATGCCGGTGTGACGCCGGCTTGGCGGCGAGCGTGTGACCTAAATTGGTGCGTGTCCGGGAGGGCGTGATGAATCTGGAAAGCAAATGGCTGGAGGACTTTAGTGCCCTGGCTGCCACCCGCAGCTTCTCCCAGGCAGCCGAACGGCGCTTCGTGACGCAACCGGCGTTCAGCCGGCGAATCCGCAGCCTGGAGGCGGCGTTGGGGCTGACCCTGGTCAATCGCTCGCGCACGCCGATCGAACTGACGGCGGCGGGACAATTGTTTCTGGTCACGGCACGCACCGTGGTCGAGCAGCTCGGCGAAGTATTGCGCCATCTGCACCATCTGGAAGGCGGGCAGGGCGAAGTGATGCAGGTAGCGGCCGCACACTCCCTGGCGCTCGGTTTCTTTCCGCGGTGGATTGCGCAGTTGCGCAACGAAGGCTTGAACATCGCGACGCGACTGGTGGCAACCAACGTCGGCGACGCGGTGCATGCCTTGCGCGAAGGTGGTTGCGATCTGATGCTGGCTTTCTACGATCCGGACGCTGCGATGCAGATGGACCCGGAAATCTTCCCCTCCCTGCACCTTGGCCACACCGAAATGCTGCCGGTTTGCGCGGCAGACGCCGACGGCAAGCCGTTGTTCGATCTGGAAGGCGAAGCCAGCGTACCGCTGCTGGCTTATAGTGCCGGGGCATTTCTCGGCCGCTCGGTGAACATGCTGCTGCGCCAACGGGCGCTGCGCTTCACCACCATCTATGAAACCGCCATGGCCGACAGCCTGAAAAGCATGGCCCTGGAAGGCCTGGGCATTGCCTGGGTGCCACAGCTCAGCGTGCGCGCCGAACTGGCGCGCGGTGAACTGGTGGTCTGCGGCGGCCCGCAATGGCATGTGCCGCTGGAAATTCGCCTGTATCGCTGTGCGTTGGTACGCAAGGCCAACGTGCGGTTGCTCTGGCGCAAACTCGAAGGTGGCGCGGCGCAGGGCATGACCGGTTCCTGAGGTCGATGAAGATCCAGTGTGGGAGCGAGCCTGCTCGCGAAAGCGTCAGGACAGTCAATGTCGATGTCGACTGCACCACCGCATTCGCGAGCAGGCTCGCTCCCACAAGGGATTCGCGGTGTGTTCCATTGACCTCAGAGTCAATAAAACCGCCGCTTTGCGGCAGATGACAGATGGTCGCAACAGGGGCTGTTTATTGGCTTCATTGAGGTATACTGCGCGGCCTTCGGCCGGTTACGACTGGCCATAATTCGTACAATCAAGCCACGCATCCTGCGTGGCTTGTTGTTTTTTGATGCGCCTGCGGGCGCCCAGAGAGAAGAGGCACGACGATGAGTGCACTGGTTGGCGTGATCATGGGCTCCAAGTCCGATTGGTCCACCCTTAGCCACACCGCCGATATGCTGGAAAAGCTCGGCATCCCTTACGAGGTGAAAGTGGTTTCTGCCCACCGCACCCCGGACCTGCTGTTCCAGTACGCCGAAGAGGCCGAAGCACGGGGCATCGAGGTGATCATCGCCGGTGCCGGTGGCGCGGCCCACTTGCCAGGCATGTGTGCAGCCAAGACCCACTTGCCAGTGCTGGGCGTACCCGTTCAGTCCGCAATGCTGTCGGGCGTTGATTCGCTGCTTTCCATTGTGCAGATGCCAGCAGGCATTCCGGTTGCCACCCTGGCCATCGGCAAGGCCGGTGCGATCAACGCAGCGCTGCTGTCGGCGAGTATCCTTGGCGCCAAGCACCCGCAGTTCCATGCGGTGCTGAAAACCTTCCGTGCTGAGCAGACAGACAGCGTCCTGGAAAATCCAGACCCACGCATCGCCTGAGGTTGTTGACGATGAAGATCGGTGTAATCGGTGGCGGCCAGTTGGGTCGCATGTTGGCGTTGGCGGGCACTCCGCTGGGCATGAACTTCGCTTTCCTGGACCCGGCGCCGGATGCTTGCGCAGCCGCGTTGGGCGAACACCTGCGAGCCGATTACGGCGATCAGGATCACCTGCGCCAGCTGGCCGATGAAGTCGATCTGGTGACTTTCGAGTTCGAAAGCGTTCCGGCGGAAACCGTCGCGTTCCTCTCGCAATTCGTCCCGGTCTACCCGAGCGCCGAAGCCCTGCGCATCGCCCGCGACCGCTGGTTCGAGAAGAGCATGTTCAAGGACCTGGGGATTCCTACCCCGGCGTTCGCCGACATCCAGTCCCAGGTCGACCTGGACGCCGCTGTGGCCTCCATCGGCCTGCCGGCGGTGCTCAAGACCCGTACCCTGGGTTACGACGGCAAGGGCCAGAAAGTCCTGCGTACCCCTGAAGATGTGGTCGGCACCTTCGCCGAACTGGGTAGCGTGGCCTGCCTGCTGGAAGGCTTCGTGCCGTTCACCGGTGAAGTCTCGCTGATCGCCGTGCGTGCCCGCAACGGTGAAACCCGCTTCTACCCGTTGGTGCACAACACCCACGAAAGCGGCATCCTCAAGCTGTCTGTGGCCAGCACCGATCACCCGTTGCAAGCTCTGGCCGAAGACTACTCCAGCCGTGTGCTCAAGCAGCTGGATTACGTCGGCGTGATGGCGTTCGAGTTCTTCGAAGTCGACGGTGGCCTCAAGGCCAACGAAATCGCCCCGCGCGTGCACAACTCCGGGCACTGGACCACCGAAGGCGCCGAGTGCAGCCAGTTCGAAAACCACCTGCGGGCCGTTGCCGGTCTGCCGTTGGGTTCGACGGCCAAGGTCGGCGAAAGCGCGATGATCAACTTCATCGGCACAGTGCCAGAGACCGAGAAGGTCCTGACCATCGCCGACTGCCATCTGCATCACTATGGCAAGGCGTTCAAGGTCGGCCGCAAGGTCGGTCACGCCAACCTTCGTTGTGCAGACCGCGAGACGCTGGCTGCGCAGATCCTCAAGGTCGAAGCGCTCATCGCCGAATAGTTTCATGTGGCAGCGGCGGAACCATTCAGGGGCCGCCGTTCTCTCATGGCAGGATGCCAAAGTCTGGCTAGGCTATAGCCAATCAATCAGAGGGAAATGCCATGGGATTTATCGGAACCATCTTTATCGGCTTGATCGTCGGTCTGCTGGCTCGGTTCCTGAAACCGGGCGATGACAGCATGGGCTGGATCATGACGATCCTGCTCGGTATCGGCGGTTCGCTGGCGGCCACCTATGGCGGCCAAGCCCTGGGTATCTATCAGGCTGGCCAAGGTGCAGGCTTCATCGGGGCGCTGGTGGGCGCCGTTGTGTTGCTGGTGGTCTTCGGACTGATCAAAAAGAACTGATCCAGACGATAAAGCCCTCTCCGCCAAGCCGGTCGGGAGGGCTAGAATGTTCGGCGTTTCCTGCTCTTCCCATTGCCGAGCACTTTCATGCGCCGTCTTTTGCTGACTCTTGTTTTACTGGGTACGGGCCTTGCCCATGCCGGCGAACTGCCGGAGACCGATTGGCTCGAACTGATGCCCAAGTCGGACCAGAAGGCCCTCGAGGCCATGCCCGAAATCGACCACGACTCCCCTGAAGCCAATGGCACCTTCACCGACAAGGGCGGGATGAAGCAGGCCAAAGGCTTGCCGGCGGTGATGTACTCGACCAAGACCGTTGCTTCGATGAACGACAAGAGCATCCGCATTGGTGGTTACCCGGTGCCTCTGGAGTCAGACGCCCAAGGCCGCAGTACGTTGTTCTTCCTGGTGCCGTACCCGGGTGCCTGCATCCATGTGCCGCCACCGCCTCCAAACCAACTGGTGCTGGTGCGCTATCCCAAGGGTTTGAAGCTGGATGATATCTACACGCCGCTGTGGGTCACCGGTACGCTGAAAATCGAAAAGGTCAGCAATGACCTGGCGGATGCGGCGTATGCGCTGGATGCGCAGAAGGTGCGGATGGTGAAAGAGTCAGACTTGTAGAAATGTAAATGTGGGAGCGGGCTTGCTCGCGAAGAGGGAGTGTCAGTCGCCATCAATGCTGACTGATACACCGCTTTCGCGAGCAAGCCCGCTCCCACATTGGTTTCAGGTGTTACTTAGAGCGGCGCGCTACCGATGCTGACACCCAAGGTGTGGCTAGCACCTGCTGCGAGCGTCACCACATCACCCAACACGTTCGCCGTCTCGATGCACAACATGCGCTGCCAGCCGTCGTCGGCCATGTCGCTGAACGCAGCGGCGCGGTCGATCCACGGGTTCCAGATCACTGCCGTGCGCGATCCGCTGCTGGTCAGTACGATGCGCCGTTCCCAGGCTGGATCGACGATGCTCAACTGTGGCGGGGCGTCGAGGTAGATGCGGTCGGTCTCGCCGGTAAAATGCAGATCACCGGTCTGGGTGACGGTTTTCCAGTTATCCAGGGTTTCGATGTAGTTGAGGCCGTCCACACCTTCGACGCGCACATCACGCACATCGCTGACGGCAAAGTAGCTGTGCAGCGCCTGGCTGATGCTGACGGTATCAGTGCCCCGGTTGTGGCTGGTCAGCTGGATGTGCAATTGCTCATCGAGGCGAATGGTCATAGTCAAATCCACCTGGTGCGGCCAGCCGGGAAAGCCGCCTTCGGGGTAGGGCAGGAGGAATTCGACCTTCAGACTTTCGCCTTCGGCTTCGATGCCACCCAGTTCCCAATCCATCGCTCGCACGAAGCCGTGAGCCGATGGCGCTTCATTACTGATGCGCATCGCCTGCACGCTTTGCGGGTTGCGCGCAAAGTTACCGAACCACGGCCAGCACACCGGTACGCCGGCGCGGATGCCCTTGCCGGTCTTGAATACGGCCTCGTCGTTGAGCCAGATCAGCGGCGGCTGGCCGGCCAGCTGATAGCTGAGGATGTGCGCACCTTGCTGGGCCACCAGTAATTCGGCTTGACCGTGGCGGATGCGCCAGCAGTTCAGTTCATCCAGTTTTACGGCTTCAACATTGGGCGTGCTCATGGGACAGCTCTCGATCAGTAACGTGGACGACTATCGACCGCAAAACGGCTACCAGGTTTAGAAACTCTTTATCGAGCCCTGGGCGGAACCGAGCGGGTACGACCGCTGCCGTCGATGGCAACGAACACAAACACCGCTTCGGTTACTTTACGCCACTCGCTGGACAGTGGATCGTCGCTCCAGACCTCGACCATCATCTTGATCGAGCTGCGGCCGATTTCCAGGGCCTGGGTATAAAAGGACAGCTGAGCGCCCACCGCCACCGGAACCAGAAATGCCATGCGGTCGATTGCAACGGTGGCAACGCGCCCGCCAGCGACCTTGCTGGCCATCGCAGTGCCTGCCAAATCCATCTGCGCCACCAGCCAGCCGCCGAAAATGTCGCCAAAGCCGTTGGTTTCGCGAGGGAGCGCGGTGATTTGCAGGGCCAGGTCGCCTTGCGGGATCGGATCTTCTTGTTCGAGCTCTATCATGCCGGGGGTGCCTCTGACCCGTGACTCTTCGTTGGTATTGCTGGTGGTAGCCGTCTTCGGGAAAAACGATTCAGCACCGAACATACTGCGTTCGTCACGTTTTCCATAAGGCGCCTAAAGGGAAACTCTGCGAAATCGCCTATGAACCTGACAGGCGTTTTCGCACAGCAACCCTCAAAAACCGGAGCAAGGCTACGAGTATATCGGTCGGTAGACTCCGCGACGACCGTCCGGTTCTCATTTTGACCGTCAAAAACGCACCTCTATGTGCCTTTTCGAACAATTTGCTATCGTGCCGGACCTGCCCAGACCTCAACCAGCGTTGTTGAGGTTGCAGATCCGACTATAAGAGAAGCCCTTGCCATGACCACAGCGCCCTCGAGCATCGCGCAGCCAGAACAACCCGCACGTCCGCTGACCCGCAACGACTACAAGACTCTATCGCTGTCTGCCCTGGGCGGTGCGCTGGAGTTCTACGACTTCATCATCTTCGTGTTCTTTGCCACGGTGGTGGGCAAGCTGTTCTTCCCGGTGGACATGCCTGAGTGGCTACGCCTGATGCAAACCTTCGGCATCTTCGCCGCCGGCTATCTGGCACGGCCGCTGGGCGGCATCGTGATGGCGCATTTCGGCGACCTGCTGGGCCGCAAGAAAATGTTCACCCTGAGCATTTTCATGATGGCCGTGCCGACCCTGATCATGGGGTTGTTGCCGACCTATGCGCAGATCGGCATGTGGGCACCGATCCTGTTGCTGCTGATGCGGGTGATCCAGGGCGCGGCCATTGGCGGTGAGGTGCCGGGGGCGTGGGTCTTCGTTTCCGAACACGTGCCGCAGCGTCATATCGGCTACGCCTGTGGCACCCTGACCAGCGGTCTGACGGCGGGCATCCTGCTCGGCTCGCTGGTCGCCACGGCGATCAACAGCCTCTATACCCCGGTGGAAGTGTCGGATTACGCCTGGCGGATCCCGTTCCTGCTGGGCGGCGTGTTCGGACTGTTCTCGGTGTACCTGCGTCGCTGGCTGCACGAAACCCCGGTGTTCGCCGAGCTGCAACAGCGCAAGGCCCTGGCCGAAGAGGTGCCGCTGCGCGCGGTGCTGCGTGACCATCGTGGCGCCATCGCCATTTCGATGCTGCTCACCTGGCTGCTGTCTGCCGCCATCGTGGTGTTGATCCTGATGACCCCGACTGTGTTGCAGACGGTCTATCACTTCTCGCCAACCACGTCCTTGCAGGCGAACAGCCTGGCGATCGTCTTCCTGAGCTTTGGCTGCATCATCGCCGGCGCGCTGGCGGATCGCTTCGGCGCAGGGCGAGTCTTCGTCCTGGGCTGCGCTGCGTTGCTGGCCGGCTCCTGGACCTTCTACCACAGCCTGGCTGACCATCCGGACTGGCTGTTCCCGCTGTATGCGCTGACCGGTCTGCTGGTCGGCACCATCGGCGCGGTGCCCTACGTGATGGTCAAGGCTTTCCCGCCGGTAGTGCGTTTCAGCGGCTTGTCGTTCTCCTACAACGTGGCCTACGCCATTTTCGGTGGCCTGACGCCGATGATCGTCAGCCTGCTGCTCAAGGAAAGCCCGATGGGGCCTGCTTATTATGTGGCGGTGCTGTGTGGGGTCGGGATTGCGGTGGGGGCATATCTCTGGAAAAAAGGGCGCTAAGCGACCTTTCTCAGCGACTGCACTGACGCCTTCGCGAGCAAGCCCGCTCCCACATTCGATCGCATTTCTCCTGGAGGAGCGCGGTCAACTGTGTGCGGGCTTGTGCGCGAAGGCAGGCGACGCGAATCATCCTGCAAAAAATCCAAATACTGGCCTTTCATCCAATTGTCATATTTCAGCCATAGAGTGTTCACACGGCCTGCTGATACTTGGCCCCGACTTAACACACCCTATCTGCTAGGAGTAAGGCATGAAACTGAAGCGTTTGATGGCGGCAATGACTTTTGTCGCTGCTGGCGTTGCGACTGCCAACGCGGTTGCCGCTGTTGACCCTGCTATCCCGAGCTACACCAAGACCACTGGTGTGTCGGGCAACCTGTCCAGCGTCGGCTCCGATACCCTGGCCAACCTCATGACCCTCTGGGCTGAGAACTACAAGAAAGAATACCCGAACGTAAACATCCAGATTCAGGCCGCCGGTTCTTCTACCGCGCCACCTGCGCTGACAGAAGGCACCGCTAACCTGGGCCCGATGAGCCGCAAGATGAAGGACAACGAGCTGCAAGCCTTCGAAACCAAGTATGGCTACAAGCCGACCGCAATTCCGGTTGCCGTGGACGCCTTGGCCGTATTCGTGCACAAGGACAACCCTATCAAGGGTCTGACCATGGCTCAGGTCGACGCGATTTTCTCCTCGACTCGTCTGTGCGGCGCCAAGACCGATGTCAAAACCTGGGGTGACCTGGGCGTGACCGGTGACCTGGCCAACAAGCCAGTTCAACTGTTTGGTCGTAACTCGGTATCCGGTACCTACGGCTACTTCAAGGAAGAAGCCCTGTGCAAAGGCGACTTCAAGCCAAACGTCAACGAACAGCCAGGTTCGGCTTCGGTTGTGCAGTCGATCAGCAGCTCGCTGAACGGCGTCGGCTACTCGGGCATTGGGTACAAGACTGCCAGCGTGAAAACCGTTGCCCTGGCCAAGAAAGATGGCGGTGAATTCATCGAAGACACCGAAGAAAACGCCCTGAACGGCAAGTACCCGCTGTCCCGCTTCCTGTACGTATACGTCAACAAAGCCCCGAACAAGCCTCTGGCCCCGCTGGAAGCCGAGTTCGTGAAACTGGTTCTGTCGAAACAGGGCCAGGAAGTTGTAGTGAAAGACGGTTACATCCCACTGCCGGCCAAGGTTGCTGCAAAAGCTCTGGCTGACCTGGGTCTCGCGGAAGGCGGCGCTGAAGTCGCAAAAAAGTAACAAATTGAGTCCGAGGTGAACCCCTCGGACTCACATGGGGGCGGCAGGAGTCGCCCCCATACACCTCTAATTCTCTATCCACTGCTGGTTACCGCCAGCGGCGGATTTGTTGCGTCACTGCATTGTCATCTTTCTGTCATACAGGATCGCTAGGGTGTGCGCATGAATGATCTGGCCAATTCCAACATGACTACTAATCCCCCCAAGCGAATTGACTTCAATACGCCTGAGCTACAACGCAAGCGTCGCATCCGCGCGCTCAAGGATCGCTTCACCCGCTGGTACGTCCTTATCGGCGGCCTGGCGGTGCTGGCAGCCATCACATTGATCTTTTTCTTCCTTGCCTACGTTGTCGCGCCCCTGTTCCAGGGTGCCAGCCTGACCGCCAAGGACGCTATTACGCCAGTCTGGATGCAAGACGCCGGCAAGCCGCTGATGATCTCCCTGGAAGAGCAGAACCAGGTGGCGATGCGGGTTTCCGACAAGGGCCAGGCATTGTTCTTCGACATCGACAGTGGCGCCGAACTCAAGCGCGTCGATTTGCCGGTTCCGGCCGGCACCACCGTGACCTCCATCGGTGAAGACCAGCCAGGCCACCCGCTGGTGGCGGTGGGTCTGTCCAACGGTCAGGCACTGGTGTTCCGTCACACCTATAAGGTCAGCTACCCGGAAGGCAAGAAGACCATTACCCCGGCCGTCGAGTACCCGTATGGCGAAGCGCCAATCTCGGTGAACGAAGCCGGAGGTGCGCTGGAGCACGTCAGCCTCAACGCCAACGATTCGACCCTGATGCTGGTGGGCTCCACCGGTTCGCAACTCAATGTTCTGTCGCTGACCAGCGAAGAGAACATGATGACCGGCGAAGTCACCAACGAGCAGAAGCGCATCGATCTGCCGCAGATGACCGAGCCGGTGAAGAGCATCTTCGTCGACCCGCGTCAGCAGTGGCTGTACGTGATCAACGGGCGTGCCCAGGCTGACGTGTTCAGCTTGCGCGACAAGAGCCTCAACGGTCGCTACAAACTGCTTGAAGACGGTGAAGCGCAAGTCACCGCCAGCACCCAGCTGGTGGGAGGCATCTCGCTGATCATCGGTGATTCCAGAGGTGGTCTGGCCCAGTGGTTCATGGCCCGCGATCCCGATGGCGAACAACGCCTGAAGCAGATCCGCACCTTCCAGATGGGCACTACGCCGATCGTTGAAATCACCGCCGAAGAGCGCCGCAAGGGCTTCGTTGCCTTGGACGCTTCCGGCAAGCTTGGCGTGTTCCACAGCACCGCCCACCGCACTTTGCTGGTGGAACCAGTCGCTGAGGGCCAGGGCGTTTTCGGTCTGTCGCCTCGCGCCAACCGCGTAATCGTTGAAGCCGGCGGCAAGCTGCATCCGCTGCTGCTCGACAACCCGCACCCGGAAGTGTCGTGGAGCGCGTTGTGGAGCAAGGTCTGGTACGAGAACTACGACGAGCCTAAATACGTCTGGCAATCGACCGCCGCCAACACCGACTTCGAACCCAAGCTGAGCCTGTCACCGCTGACCTTCGGTACCCTGAAAGCCGCGTTTTACGCCATGTTGCTGGCCGCTCCACTGGCCGTTGCCGCTGCGATCTACACCGCGTACTTCATGGCCCCGGGCATGCGCCGCAAGGTCAAGCCGGTGATCGAATTGATGGAAGCGATGCCGACGGTGATCCTCGGCTTCTTCGCCGGCCTGTTCCTCGCACCCTATGTGGAAGGGCACTTGCCGGGCATCTTCAGCCTGCTGATGTTGCTGCCGATCGGCATTCTGGTCGCCGGTTTCACCTTCAGCCGCCTGCCTGAGTCGATCCGCCTGAAAGTCCCGGACGGATGGGAAAGTGCGCTGCTGATTCCGGTGATCCTGTTTGTGGGCTGGCTGTCGCTGTACATGAGCCCGTTCATGGAGAACTGGTTCTTCGGCGGCGACATGCGCATGTGGATCTCCCACGACCTTGGCATCACCTACGACCAGCGCAACGCCCTGGTGGTCGGCCTGGCCATGGGCTTCGCGGTCATCCCGAACATCTACTCCATCGCCGAAGACGCCGTGTTCAGCGTGCCTCGCGGCCTGACCCTGGGCTCCCTGGCCCTCGGTGCCACGCCGTGGCAGACCATGACTCGCGTGGTGATCCTCACCGCGAGCCCGGGCATCTTCTCGGCACTGATGATCGGCATGGGCCGTGCGGTCGGTGAAACCATGATCGTGCTGATGGCCACCGGTAACACCCCGGTCATGGAAATGAACCTGTTCGAAGGCCTGCGCACGCTGGCCGCCAACGTCGCGGTGGAAATGCCGGAGTCGGAAGTCGGCGGCAGCCACTACCGCGTGCTGTTCCTCTCGGCGCTGGTGCTGCTGTTGTTCACCTTCGTCATGAACACCCTCGCAGAACTGATTCGTCAGCGTCTGCGCAAGAAATACTCGTCGCTTTAAGAAAGGTAGAAGTCTGTGAAACAGAACTCCCTGAAAGGATGGTTCAAGAGCGGCGCCCCCGGCGTCTGGATCAGCGGTGGCGCGGTGTCCATCGCGGTCATCATGACCATTGGCCTGCTGGCAGTGATTGCCGTGCGCGGCCTGGGTCACTTCTGGCCGGCGGATCTGATCCACGCCAGCTACGACGTACCGGGCCAGGGCCAGCACCTGGTGATCGGCGAAATCGTACAGAAGGAAGAAGTGCCACGTGCCCGTCTGAAGAGCGCCGGCCTGCCGGTGCCTGACGAAGGCCCTGAGTTCATGACTCGCGAGCTGATCAAGGTCGGCAACCGTGACCTGAACGGCAACGACTTTACCTGGGTCGTCGGCGAGTGGCTGACCAACCAGACGACGCCGCCGGAGCTGATGGCGATCGAGCGGCGTGAGTGGGGCAACTTCTACGGTTACCTGGTCAACGTCAAACAGGATGGCAAGGTCATCGCTGAAGGCGAAGCCGCATGGCCTGAGTTGCAAGCCCGTGTCGATCGCGTGAACAAGCTGGCCGCACAGCTCAAGAGCCTGGAAAAAACCGACATCGGCGCGATCAACGCCGGTCTCGAGCGCGTTCGCCTGCACGGTCGCAAGCTGGAGCTGGACGGCAAGCTCGACGCCGCCGCACAAGCGGACATGGAATCGGAGCGCGCCGAACTCAATGCCCGCTATCAGGATGTTGAAGCGCGCCTGAACGATCTGCATGCGCAGTTCAACCGCGACAGCCTGACCGCCCGTGATGCGAACGGTAAGGAAATCGAAATCGGCATCGGCAAGGTGGTTCACGCCTACCAGCCGAACGCCATGAGCACGACCACCAAGATCGGCTTCTACTTCAGCAAGGTCTGGGAGTTCCTGAGCGACGACCCGCGTGAAGCGAACACCGAGGGCGGTATCTTCCCGGCGATTTTCGGCACCGTGATGATGACCCTGATCATGGCGATGATCGTGACCCCGTTCGGCGTGCTGGCGGCGGTGTACCTGCGTGAGTACGCCAAGCAGAACACCCTGACCCGTGTGATCCGCATCGCGGTGAACAACCTGGCCGGTGTTCCGGCCATCGTTTACGGGGTGTTCGGCCTGGGTTTCTTCGTCTATGTGCTGGGCGGCTCGCTCGACCGTCTGTTCTTCCCGGAAGCCTTGCCGGCGCCGACCTTTGGCACGCCGGGCCTGCTCTGGGCTTCGCTGACCCTGGCGCTGCTGGCAGTGCCGGTGGTGATCGTGGCCACTGAAGAAGGCCTGGCGCGGATTCCTCGCACCGTGCGTGAAGGCTCGTTGGCCCTCGGCGCGACCAAGGCTGAAACCTTGTGGAAGATCGTATTGCCGATGGCCAGCCCGGCAATGATGACCGGCATGATCCTCGCCGTGGCTCGTGCCGCGGGTGAAGTGGCGCCGCTGATGCTGGTGGGTGTGGTGAAACTGGCTCCGTCGTTGCCGGTGGACGGTAACTACCCGTATCTGCACCTGGACCAGAAGATCATGCACCTGGGCTTCCACATCTATGACGTCGGCTTCCAGAGCCCGAACGTCGAAGCCGCACGACCGCTGGTGTACGCCACGGCGCTGTTGCTGGTGCTGGTGATCGCGACGCTGAACCTGTCGGCGGTGTACATCCGCAACCACCTGCGCGAGAAGTACAAGGCGCTGGACAGCTGATTTGCAGCACTGATTTCTATGTGGGAGCGAGCCTGCTCGCGAAGGCATCACCGCGGTTTCAGAGTCAAACCGCAGTGCCTGAATCGCGAGCAGGCTCGCTCCCACAAAAAACGAACCGAATTTGTTAGCACAGGGAGCCTCCCATGCAGCACGAAGCACATACCCACGGCATCAACATGTCGGCACTGGGTCGCGATAAACAGAGCCTGAGCCTCGAACAGGAAACCGTAGCCATCGAAGTACCTGGCCTGAGCCTGTTCTACGGTGAGAAGCAAGCGCTGTACGACGTCAGCATGAACATTCCGAAACAGCGCGTGACCGCCTTCATCGGCCCGTCCGGCTGTGGCAAGTCGACGCTACTGCGCACCTTCAACCGCATGAACGACTTGGTGGATGGCTGCCGCGTCGAGGGCGAGATCAACCTGTACGGCAACAACATCTACCGCAAGGGCGAAGACGTGGCCGAACTGCGTCGTCGCGTCGGCATGGTGTTCCAGAAGCCCAACCCGTTTCCGAAAACCATCTACGAAAACGTGGTTTACGGCCTGCGCATTCAGGGCATCAACAAGAAGCGCGTGCTCGACGAAGCCGTCGAGTGGGCACTCAAGGGCGCGGCGCTGTGGGACGAAGTCAAAGATCGCCTGCACGAGTCGGCACTGGGCCTGTCCGGTGGTCAGCAGCAGCGTCTGGTGATCGCCCGCACCATTGCTGTTGAGCCGGAAGTGTTGCTGCTCGACGAACCCTGCTCGGCACTCGACCCGATCTCCACGCTGAAAGTCGAAGAGTTGATCTACGAACTGAAATCCAAGTTCACCATCGTGATCGTGACCCACAACATGCAGCAGGCGGCGCGGGTTTCCGACTACACCGCGTTCATGTACATGGGCAAACTGGTGGAATTTGGCGACACCGACACCCTGTTCACCAATCCGGCGAAGAAGCAGACCGAAGACTACATCACCGGTCGCTATGGCTAGCAGCAGCTACGAGCCGCAAGCTTCAAGCGGCAAGTCAGGGTAGTTCGGGTACAACACATCAGCTTGCAGCTTGTAGCTTGCAGCTCACAGCTTTTGCGGAGCAGACAACATGATTTCTAAGGAAGGCCTTACACACCACATCTCCCAGCAGTTCAACGCCGAACTGGAGGAAGTGCGCAGCCACCTCCTGGCCATGGGCGGGCTGGTCGAGAAGCAGGTCAACGACGCGGTCACCGCGCTGATTGAGGCCGACTCCGGCCTGGCCCAGCAGGTGCGCGAGATCGACGACCAGATCAACCAGATGGAACGCAACATCGACGAAGAATGCCTGCGCATTCTGGCTCGTCGTCAGCCGGCAGCGTCCGACCTGCGACTGATCATCAGCATTTCCAAATCGGTGATCGACCTGGAGCGCATCGGTGACGAAGCGACCAAGATCGCCCGTCGCGCCATTCAGCTATGCGAGGAAGGCGAGGCACCGCGCGGTTACGTCGAAGTGCGCCACATCGGTGACCAGGTGCGCAACATGGTCCGTGATGCATTGGACGCCTTTGCCCGTTTCGATGCCGAGCTGGCCTTGTCGGTGGCGCAGTACGACAAGATCATCGACCGCGAATACAAGACCGCCCTGCGTGAGCTGGCGACCTACATGATGGAAGATCCGCGTTCTATCTCGCGGGTTCTGAGCATTATCTGGGTACTGCGTTCGCTGGAGCGTATCGGCGACCACGCGCGCAATATCTCGGAACTGGTGATCTACCTGGTACGCGGCACCGACGTGCGGCACCTGGGGCTCAAGCGCATGAAGGAAGAAGTCGAAGGAACAACCGGTGAAACCGCTAATGTTCCGGGCAAAACTGACGATAAGTAAGGTTGCCCAAGTAAAGCGCCCGGCCTGTTGGCCGGGCGTTTTTGTTTGTGGCCTACGTATTCGAAAAGCAGCACCCGTGAACGAAAAGTCCGGCGTGACTGAAGGTTTTTTGGCAATGTGCCATCAGCAAGGCAGTATGCTGGCCGGGATTTTTTAAAGGGGTGGTGGATGAGTAAGGTCAGTGTGTTGGTCGTGGACGACGCGTCGTTCATTCGTGACTTGGTGAAAAAGTGCCTGCGCAATTATTTCCCGGGCATGCGGATCGAAGACGCGATCAACGGCAGAAAGGCCCAAGCCATGCTGGCCAAGGAAGCATTCGATCTGGTCCTGTGCGACTGGGAAATGCCGGAAATGTCCGGCCTGGAACTGCTGACCTGGTGTCGTGAGCAAGACAGCCTCAAAGCCATGCCCTTCGTGATGGTGACCAGCCGTGGCGACAAGGAGAACGTCGTCCAGGCGATCCAGGCCGGGGTATCCGGTTATGTCAGCAAGCCGTTCACCAACGAACAACTGATCACCAAGGTCAAGCAGGCGCTGCACAAGGTCGGCAAACTCGATGCCTTGATCAACGTCGCCGCGACCAAAACCAGCCCTGCATTCGCCAACGACTCCCTGGCCGCCCTGACCGCTGGCAAGGCGCCCGTCACCACGCCAACAGCCGCACCCGCACCGTCCAAAGGCTTGCTCAACAGCCCGCCGATCAAGGCGCCTGCGGCCTCTTCAGCACCCGCCAGCGGCCGTGGCCAGGGTCAACTGCGTTTGCCGAACGGCATCCAGCAGTGCGTGATCAAGGCCCTGAGCCTCAAGGAAGCCCTGTTGGTGGTCAAGCGCACCGAGACCCTGCCGCAGATCCTCGACAGCGCCGTGCTGGACCTGGAGCAAGGCGACAATGCCGAAATCGCCCGCCTCAACGGCTATCTGCATGCTGTCGTGGCCCACGAACCGAAGCCCGACAGCGACTGGCTGCAACTGACCTTCCGCTTTGTCGATCAGGATGCGCAGAAGCTCGATTACATCTCGCGCCTGATTGCACGGGGGACGGCGCAGAAGCACTTCATTCCTGGCGCTTGATATAGGGTCGCCTGACAGTCCGCTTTCGCGAGCAGGCTCGCTTGTATGGTAGGACTTGAAGGGAGGAGGAGGGACAAGGCTCGATTCTGACTGTTGACGCAGTACAGACCGTGGGAGATATCGCCCCTCCTCCTTTCACCCAAGCGCCGATAAAGAATGCATCTGGCTAGACCGACGATAGGAACAAGCCTGCGCCTCTGGGTGAGCCCTTCAAGTGCTCAAACCTTATCCCGGAGGAAATCCTGTGGCAATGCCGGTCTCTCTATCAAAACCGATCGTGGGTGTGGATGTCGCCAAGAATGAACTGGTGATTTATCAGTCTGATGGTGATTTGCTTGAAGAGATTGCCAACACCAAAACATCCATCAAGCAGTGGCTGAAGGCGTTGTCGGGGACGGTGGCTATTGCCATTGAGGCGACCAACATCTACCACTTGGACTTCGCTGATCTGGCCTATGAGGCCGGTTGCACGATTTACATGGTGGGAGGCTATGAACTCAAACATTATCGCGAAGGCGTGAAAATCCGCGCCAAAACCGACGCACTGGATGCCAAGCTACTGGCTCGTTACCTGAAGAACGAAGCCGAGGAGTTGCGTCCTTGGACCCCGCCCTCACCGCTGTACCGCCAGCTCCTGAGCCTTTTCCGCCGTCGCGCAGCCTTGGTCCAGGCCAGGGTCGGCCTGGTGCAGAGCTGGTCGAATGAGCCGCTGCTCAAGGCGGCTTTTGCCGAGCAAGTGAAGTCCATGCAGCAGCTTGAGACGCTGATCGAAAAGACGATCAACGATCAGCTCAAAGAAGCCGGTTTGCTCGGTCAATTGAAGCGCTGCCTGAAAGTTGAGGGTATTGGTTTTTTGACTGGGGCCCGCTTGATAACCGCATTTCAGCGAGGGGATTTTAGAAACGCGGATGCATTTATCGCCTTCCTGGGCATGGATTTACGGGTGGCGAAATCAGGACAGAAGGACGCTCGCCGCAGTTTGACCAAGCGCGGTGACCCCGAGGCCCGCCGACTTCTGCACAATGCAGCGATGTCGGCTAGCCGTACGAAAGCCTGGAAAGGGTATTACGAAGAACAAAGAACTCGGGGGTTCAGCACCACTCAGGCGTTGGTGATGCTGGCTCGCAAGCTTGCTCGGGTGGTATTCGCCTTGCTGAAAGGGCAAAGCGAATATCAGCCAAAAGCCAGTTGAGGGCTTTCCCTCAACCATAGAATCTCCCACATTTGTAATGCGTTCTCATGTGGGAGCGAGCCTGCTCGCGAAGGGGCCGACACTGTTACCGCAAATCTGCTGAACACCTTTTCTGAAACATCTGCCGACTACCCGAGTCCATAGCAGCTGCTAGGCTCCATCTCAGTTCCCACTCGACAGAATCTTTGCCCATGTTCACGCGCCTGCTGTTTTTCTGTGGCCTGTTCATGGTCGCCACCTCGGCCGTGGCCATGACCATCTACAAGTCCAAAGACGCCAATGGCGTTGTTTCCTACAGCGACCGCCCCAGCAAAGGCGCCCATGTGTTCGTTTTCCGCGATGGCATGGTCGAGCACCTTGAGCGTCAGGTGCGCCTCATCATCATGAAGAAGAGCGGCGTGCACAGCGTGTATGTGCGCAATGACCTGTATGCGCCGGTAGAGGTCGAATTGAGTTTTGCCGGGGTGAAGAACGCCAGTGGTGTGCCGGGCAGGACGATTCGGCGCGTGATACCGATGCGCAGCAGCGTTCGCCTGGCGCAGCTCACGGCGGCCAAAGGTGGAAGGCCGCTGGCGTACGTCCCGAAGTTCAAGTATTCCCTGGGCGACCCCTCAGGACCCACGGTGGGCTATCGGTACCCGTTGCCCTGGCGTGGCGGCCCGTTCCGGATAAGTCAGGGCGCCAATGGCCCCTATAGCCACTTTGGCCCCAAGAGCCGTTACGCCATAGACATCGCGATGCCCGAGGGCACGCCGATCATTGCCGCGCGAGGCGGGGTGGTGAAGACCGAGAACAGACAGAGCGGGCGCGGCACCGATGCCTCCGGCAATTTCGTGCGGGTGCTGCACGATGACGGGACCATGGGGGTTTACCTGCACCTGAAGAAGGGCTCGGTCCGCGTTCGGGAAGGTCAGCGGGTAACGGTAGGGAGTGCTTTGGCGTTGTCCGGCAACACCGGCAACAGCACCGGGCCGCATTTGCACTTCGTGGTGCAGCGCAATACCGGGCTGGGGCTGGTGTCGATTCCGTATCAGTTCAACCAGCCGGTGGGTGCTTTGCCCAACTTTGCGTTGGGCGGGAAGTGAGGCGTTTCCTGGTCTGACGCCTTCGCGGGCAAGTCGGATCGCCGCACCGCCGCTCCCACAGGATCGCCACTGTACCTGTGGGAGCGGGCTTGCCCGCGATGGGAGCGCTGCGAATCCGGAAAGCCAGTTAATCCAGCATCAACACCTTGGCCAGGACAATCTTCGGCCCCTTCATCTTCTTGATGATGATCCGCAGGCCTTCGACTTCCAGCACCTCTTCCTCTTCCGGAACGCGCTTGAGGCTCTCATAGACCAGCCCGGCAAGGGTTTCGGCTTCGACGTGGTCGAGGTCGATGCCCAGCAGTCGTTCAACCTTGAACAGCGGTGTATCGCCCCGCACCAGCAACTTGCCCGGCTGGTACGCGAGGATCCCGCGCTCGGCCTTGCGGTGTTCGTCCTGGATGTCGCCCACCAGCACTTCCAGCACGTCTTCCATGGTCAGGTAGCCGATGATGTTGCCGTCGGCCTCTTCGACCACGGCAAAGTGCGAACCGCCCTTGCGGAACTGCTCCAGCAACTGCGACAGCGGCATGTGCCGCGACACGCGCTCCAGCGGGCGGGTCAGTTCGGCGAGGTTGAACGACTCGGGAATGTGGTCCAGCGCCGCCAGTTCCAGCAGCAGATCCTTGATGTGCAGCAGGCCGACGAACTCCTGGCGTTCGCTGTCGTACACCGGATAGCGGCTGAACTTGTGGCGACGGAACATCGCCAGGATCTGCTTGAGCGGTGCGTTGAACTCCAGGGTTACCAGGTCTTCGCGGGAGTTGGCCCAGTCGACCACTTCCAGTTCACCCATCTCCACTGCCGAGGCCAGCACGCGCATGCCTTGGTCGCTCGGGTCCTGGCCACGGCTGGAGTGCAGGATCAGTTTCAGCTCTTCACGGCTGTAGTGATGCTCGTGATGCGGGCCGGGCTCACCTTGCCCTGCAATGCGCAGGATGGTGTTGGCGCTGGCGTTGAGCAGGTAGATGGCCGGGTACATGGCCCAATAGAACAGGTACAGCGGCACGGCGGTCCACAGCGACAGCAATTCGGGTTTGCGGATCGCCCAGGATTTGGGGGCCAGTTCGCCGACCACAATGTGCAGGTACGAAATGATGAAGAACGCGGTGAAGAACGAGATGCCTTTGACCACTTCGGCCGATTCAACGCCGACCGCGCTCAACACCGGCTCAAGAATGTGGGCAAACGCGGGCTCACCGACCCAGCCCAGACCCAGGGAGGCGAGGGTGATACCGAGCTGACAAGCCGAGAGGTACGCATCGAGCTGACTGTGCACGGTGCGCAGGATGTGCCCGCGCCAGCCGTTTTTATCAGCGATGGCCTCGACTCGTGTCGAGCGCAGCTTGACCATGGCAAATTCCGCCGCAACGAAAAAGCCGTTGAGCAAAACCAGGATCAGAGCAAAAAGAATCATGCCGAAGTCGGCGAAAACTGTAGCGAGGGTCAAGCCAGGGGAAGGGTCCATGATGGAGTTTTGCGGGTTCCGTGTATTCGAGAGGGAAGAAAAATCCGCGCCTGAAGGGCAGGCGCAAGTCAGCCAATGTAGCGGCTGACCGGCCAGTTGCCTAGTGGCGCGTGCTGACCGGTATCAGTCGGCGGTGCTGATAACCCGTGATTTGGTGACCTGGGCCGGGGCAAAGTGGCAGGTAAAGGTACTGCCGTGACCCGGTACGCTGCTGATTTCCATCCGTGCCCGATGACGTAACAAAACGTGTTTGACGATCGCCAGCCCCAGGCCGGTGCCACCGGTATTGGAGTTGCGGCTGGAGTCGACGCGATAGAAGCGTTCGGTCAGGCGTGGCAGGTGTTTGGTATCGATGCCGATCCCGGAATCCTGCACGCTCAGGTGCGCCCCCTGGTCATCGCCCCACCAGCGAATGCGGATGTTGCCTTCGGCCGGGGTGTATTTCACCGCGTTGAACACCAGGTTGGAAAACGCGCTGCGCAACTCCGCCTCGCTGCCCTTGAGCAGAATCGTCGGGTCGGCTTCCAGGGTGATTTTCTGGTTTTTCTGGCCGGACAACTGCTGCGCATCGCTCTTGATCGATTGCAGCAAGCCATCGATCGGCACCGGCTGGTTGTCCGATGGGTAATCGGTGGCTTCCAGCTTGGCCAGCAACAACAGGTCGTTGAGCAGGGTCTGCATGCGCCCGCCTTGTTGCTGCATCTGCTGCAAGGCACGGCCCCAGCGCGGGTTCACCTCGTCGACGTTATCGAGCAGGGTTTCCAGGTAGCCGCAGATCACCGTCAACGGTGTGCGCAGTTCATGGGAAACGTTGGCGATGAAGTCTTTGCGCATTTGCTCAAGCTGATGGATGCGCGTTACATCACGCACCAGCATCAAGTGCTCGTTGTTGCCGTAACGGGTGATGTACAGCTGGATGCGCACGCGGTCGTTGGTCGGCGAAGGAATTTCCAGCGGCTCGGCGTAGCTGTCTTGCTCGAAGTATTCCTTGAAGCGCGGATGGCGCACCAGGTTGGTCACCGGTTGGCCGCTGTCCTGCGGGGTCTTGAGGCCCAGCAGGGTTTCGGCGGCGCGGTTCCACCATTCCAGGTTGCCGTCGGTGTCGAGCATGATCACCGCATCCTTGAGTGCGGCGGTGGATTCCTGAACCCGGTCGATCACCGCTTGCAAGCGTCCGCGTACCCGTTGGTCGCGGCGTTGCAGGTGGTAGATGCTGTCGAACACCTCGCCCCACAGGCCGTAGCCGTCGGGCGGCGCTTCATCGGGTTTGTGCAGGCGCAGCCACTCGTGCAGATGCAGCAATTGCTTGAGGGTCCAGGCCAGGTAAAGACCCAGGCCTGCGGCGAGGCTCCAGCCGTAATAGCCGGTGATCAGGCCGATCACCAGGCAGGCGGTGACCAGTAGCAGCATGTGGCGAATCAGGGTGCCATGCCAGTTTTGGTTCACTTGACGCGCGTCCTTGTCAGCTTGTCGGGCGGTAAGGGTCCGGGTCAGGCTTTGGTAGAAAAGCGGTAACCGGTGCCGCGCACGGTTTGTACCAGATTTTCGTAAGCATCGCCGAGGGCTTTGCGCAGGCGCCGAATGTGCACGTCGACGGTACGCTCTTCGACATAGACGTTGCCGCCCCAGACCTGATCCAGCAACTGGCCACGGGTGTAGGCGCGCTCCTGGTGAGTCATGAAGAATTGCAGCAGGCGGTATTCGGTTGGGCCCATCTCGGCGGGACGACCGTCGATGGTCACGCGGTGGCTGATCGGGTCCAGCAGCAGGCCGCCGACTTCGATTGGCGCCTCGCCATCGGTCGGGCCGGTACGGCGTAGTACCGCCTTCAGGCGCGCCACCAGCTCACGGGGGGAAAACGGCTTGGTGATGTAGTCGTCGGCGCCGACTTCCAGGCCCTGGATCTTGTTGTCCTCTTCACCCTTGGCGGTGAGCATGATGATCGGGATGTCCCCGGTCAGCTCATCACGTTTGAGGCGACGGGCCAGCTCGATGCCGGAGGTGCCGGGCAGCATCCAGTCGAGCAGGATCAGGTCCGGTTTGCGGTCGACGATAATGGCGTGGGCCTGCTGGGAGTTTTCCGCCTCCAGACAGTCATAGCCGGCCATTTCCAACGCAACGGCGATCATTTCGCGAATAGGCGCTTCGTCGTCGACGATCAGAATGCTCCTGCCAACCATGCCCTTAATCCTCTTGTCATTTAACTGTCTTGCGCCGCATTAGATAACGGAATTATTGCAGTCGTGTGACAGTATTTTAGTCGGTCGGCGATTGGCTGGATCCTGGGCTAAGCTCTAAGTCCGGATCCTGACAACCACAAGAGGAAGGTTTCCATGAACTGCATTGCTCAATCCTGGAAGGCGTTGCTGGTCACGGTTGCGTTAACGCTGCCGACACTGGCCTTTGCCGCCGACCCGGCGATGATGAAAGACGGCATGATGGTCGACCATAAGGGCATGACTTTGTACACGTTCGACAAGGACACTGGCGGCAAGTCGGTGTGCACCGGCGAGTGTGCAGAGTACTGGCCGCCGCTCAAGGCAGAGGCGGGTGCCAAGGCTGAAGGTAAATGGACCGTTATCAAGCGTGACGACGGGACCATGCAATGGGCCTTTGACGGAAAACCGCTGTACTACTTCCAGAAGGACAAGGCACCTGGAGAAATGAAGGGTGACAAGATGAAGGACGTCTGGCACGTCGTTCGCGAGCATATGTAACAATGCAAAAAGATCGCAGCCTGCGGCAGCTCCTACCGCAGGCTGCGATCTTTTCAACGCAACGCGTAATCCAGCACAATCCCGACGAAAATCGCCAAGCCCGCCCAGTGATTGTGCAAAAACGCCTTGAAACAACGCATCCGGTCTTTGTCGCGGGTGTACCAGAACTCCCACGCAAAACAGCCCGCCGCCACCAGTAATCCGAGGTGGAACCAGCCACCCAGGTCGAACTTCGAACCCGCCAGCAACAGGCAGCCCAGCGCCAGCCCTTGCAGGGTCAGGATGATCGCCCGGTCCGCATCGCCGAATAGAATCGCCGTGGATTTCACGCCGATCTTCAGGTCGTCATCGCGGTCGGTCATCGCGTAATACGTGTCGTAACCCACGGTCCACATCAGGTTGGCGATCCACAGCAGCCACGCAGCGGCCGGGAGTCCTCCGGTTTCGGCGGTAAAGGCCATCGGCATGCCCCAGGAGAACGCCGCGCCCAGCACCACTTGTGGGTAATAGGTGTAGCGCTTCATGAAGGGGTAACTGAACGCCAACGCCAGGCCGCCCAGCGACAACCACACGGTCGCGGCGTTGGTGCACAGCACCAGCAGGAAGCTCACGCCCATCAGCAATGCGAAGAACACCAGCGCCTCTTTCGAGCTGATCTTGCCGCTCACCAGCGGGCGCTGCTCGGTACGCTTCACATGACCATCGACCTTGCGGTCCGCCCAGTCGTTGATCACGCAGCCACCGGCGCGGGTCAGCACTACGCCCAGGACGAAAATCACAATGTTGGCCAGGGACGGCGAACCCTTGCCGGCAATCCACAGCGCCCACAGCGTCGGCCAGAGCAGCAGGTAAATGCCGATCGGCTTGTCCATCCGCGTCAGCTGAATGAAGTCCCAGGCCCTAGGGTTCAAGCGGTTCAAGGACTTGAGCAGGCTTTGGTACATCAGAGGTTCTCCGATCGGGCGCGTGCGGCGTCCCACAGGGAAGGCAGGAAGATTTCGGCCACCAGTACACTCAGCGCGCCGCGGTCAAAACGTGAACGGCGGCCCCATAGATCCGGTGCCCGCACCTCGCCCGGCAGCCATTCTTGAGGGTAATGACAAACCTCGATGGCCCGACGCTGAAACGCCTGGTCGCAGAACAGCAATTCACCCAGGGAGCGGCTGCCCAATTCGTCCATGTGCAAGCCGTCGCCTTGCAATGCACTGCGTGCCGCGACACTGCGGGCGAACACCCAGGCTTCACCATGACCGCGCAGATACACCTCGCGCACCCAACCTTCACTGCCGTCGGCCAGGTCCAGCGCTGCGCATTCGTCGGCGCGCAGGGTTTGCCAGCCTTCGAACATCGGCGAGACGCTGAAGGCATCATTCGACAGATGAATCAGGCGCCTGGTGAGCGAGCCTTCGTCGAACAGCCAGTCCAGGATGGAAGCATCGGGGAGGGGCGCCAGTTCGCTGCGCGAGAGCCAGAGAGGAGCTGGAGAGGGGGATTCTGTGTGTTGCACAATGAGTCATTATTGGCAGCAAATGAGGCGGCGAGCTTAACATGTCAGCCGCCGATATCGATTGAATTGGCCTGCCGTTGCGCCGAACAGGCTTGCATCCGGCGGCACCGATCAGTACAAAACGCGCTGAGTTGGACGGCAGTGCTACAACCATCGACCGTTCTGCCGGCAAAACGCCTGAACCCCTGAGGAAGTACCTGATGAAAAAGTGGCAATGTATCGTCTGCGGCCTGATCTACAACGAAGCCGACGGTTGGCCGGATGACGGCATTGCGCCGGGCACCCGTTGGGAAGACGTGCCGGAAGACTGGCTGTGCCCGGACTGCGGTGTGGGCAAAATGGATTTTGAAATGATCGAAATCGCTGCCTGAATAATTGAGGAGTAAGGAATGAACGCACCTGTCGTCATCATTGGCACCGGTCTGGCTGGCTACAACGTCGCCCGCGAGTTTCGCAAGCTCGACAGCGAAACCCCGCTGCTTTTGATTACCGCCGATGACGGGCGCTCCTACTCCAAGCCGATGCTCTCCACCGGCTTCGGCAAAAACAAGGATGCCGACGGCCTGAGCATGGCTGAACCCGGCGCCATGGCCGAACAACTCAAGGCCGAAATACGCACCCACACGCGCATCAGCGGCATTGACCCGGGCCACAAGCGCCTGTGGATCGGTGAAGAGGCGGTGATGTACCGCGACCTGATCCTGGCCTGGGGCGCCGAAACAGTGCGCGTGCCCATTGAAGGTGACGCGGCGGATTGCGTATTCCCCATCAACGACCTGGAAGATTACGCACGTTTCCGTGCGGCAGCTGCTGGCAAGCGCCGCGTGCTGCTGCTCGGCGCCGGCCTGATCGGCTGCGAGTTCGCCAACGATCTGACCCTGGGCGGCTACGAAGTGCAACTGGTTGCGCCGTGCGAACAGGTCATGCCGACCCTGTTGCACCCGGCGGCCGCGGCAGCGGTGCAGGCTGGCCTGGAAAGCCTCGGCGCACGTTTCCACCTCGGGCCGGTGCTCAACCGCCTGCAACGCGTGTCGGACGGTCTCGAAGCACACCTGTCCGATGGCCAGGTGATCTCGTGTGACGTGGTGGTCTCGGCCATTGGCCTGCGCCCGCGCGTCGACCTCGCGGCAGCGGCCGGTTTGCAGGTCAACCGCGGCATCATGGTCGACCGGCACCTGAAGACCTCCCATGCCAACATCTACGCCCTCGGCGATTGTGCTGAGGTCGACGGGCTGAATCTGCTGTACGTGATGCCCCTGATGAGCTGCGCGCGAGCGCTGGCGCAAACCCTGGCCGGCAACCCGACCGCCGTCACCTATGGCCCTATGCCGATCACCGTCAAAACCCCGGTGTGCCCGCTGGTGGTATCCCCGCCGCCACGGGGTGCAGAAGGCATCTGGACCGTCGAAGGTCAGGGCGCCGACATCAAGGTTTTATGCCGCGATGCCGCAGGCAAACTGCTCGGTTATGCCCTCACCGGTGCCGCCGTGATGGAAAAACTGGCCCTGAACAAAGAGCTTCCAGCCCTGTTGGCATAAATACCGGTCGTTCTGTCGGAATCACCCCCCTTTTGCCCTAACAATGGCCGCGCCGATACTGGCGCGGGGCCTCACTGCGTGCCATCCTCACTCCCGTCTGCCGCAGAGTAGAGCACCTGCGGCGCTTTTGGCGCTGCTCCGCAGAGAGCAGCACGGACATAACAACAACAAACCGTCAAAGGGGCTTCACTCACATGCGTAAACCAGACCTCGCTGCAGCCATTGCTGAAAAAGCAGACCTCACCAAAGAACAAGCCAACCGCGTTCTCAACGCCGTTCTTGAAGAAATCACCGGTGCCCTGCACCGCAAAGACAGCGTGACGCTGGTGGGCTTCGGCACCTTCCTGCAACGCCATCGCGGTGCCCGCACCGGCAAAAACCCGCAAACCGGTGAACCCGTCAAAATCAAGGCCAGCAACACCGTTGCGTTCAAGCCAGGCAAGTCGTTGAAAGACAGCGTTAATCCGTAAGCCGTTTTCGCCTCTCGCGTAGCGGGGGGTGGAATAAAAAATGGGCACGCCAACCAGGGTTGGGTGCCCATTTTTTGTACCTGAAATACCGCGCCCTCTAGGAGCCCGGCAAGCCGGCTCCTATGTATGTGTTTCTTCAGGTGCAGAAGTGGCGTGTGGAGTGGCTGGAGTGATGTGTTGATAATTGTGACTTAGTAGTCATCGTGCAGGTAATGGTAATGATCTTCTCCTAAAGCAGCTGGATACTGGCGTTATCCTCTGAAGCCGTTAAACTGCCCAAGCCGTTCATTTTTCTTCTGAGGCTGTGCGCATGAAATTTCGTTTTCTGCTGTGGATGCTGGGTTTTTTGATGGGTAAGGCCAGCCGGACCAATCCGGCGTTTCAGCAGCAGTTGGGTGACAAGGACCTGGTGTTCCAGCTGCAGACCCTGGACGGGAAAGTGGCGCGGCATTTCCGCGTGAAGGACCAGCGCATCACCAGCCAATCGGGTGTTCATGCCGAGCCTGCGTTTGCGATTGCCTTTAAAGATGCCGCGTATGGCTTTACCACGATGCAGGCGAAGAACAAGCAACTGGCGTTCATGACCGGGATTCAGGACAAATCGATTCAGATCAAGGGCAACCCGGCGCTGGTGATCTGGTTCCAGGGGCTGACCAAGTATTTGAAGCCGAAGAAAAAGCCTGTAGCTGTTCAAGGACAGCCATAAAGGTTGTTGTTTCGGACTAATCTCCGTCGATTTTAGTTCGAAGAAGACTAAATGACTGTCATTCCTGACAGGTCACAGTTGCGGTTGTTGCGTGCTCCACTGTGCTGAACATTGGGTAGTTCACCCTTACTACACACGTGGAGTGCGATCATGAGCCAGATGCAGAGTGAAACAGTGACAGCAGGAACACTTGACCCGTCCTTTGGTAAAAATGGTGTAGTGGAAATAGAAGAGTGGAGGGCTGTTTTATATTCGGTTCTTCCGATGAATGGAAAGCTGGTTTGTGCCGATAAATACCAGCGTGATGGTGTCGTGTCGATGAGGCTAAGGCGAATGGATGATCGTGGAGTCTTCGACACTTCTTTTGGTGACAATGGGTCGACGATCTTGCCAATTCACTGGAGCGTAGCCCCTAGATGTGGACTATTTCCATACTCGGAGGGCAAATTCCTTGTGAAAGGTACGTACCTTGATGAAATGGGGCAGCGAGATATGGTTGTTGCTCGGCTGAATAAGGATGGCCAGCTGGATACTGATTTTGGAGAGGAGGGTTATAAAAAAATAGACCCCTATAGACTGTTCTCTCGTGACGCAGCGTCATTACGCTCCCGGAAGTCATTCCCCCCCCGAAAAAATGTCGACAATACAAGTGAAGCAAAAAGTTTAACCATGGCAGCCGGATATATTGGCGGTTCTGTGTGCGTGCAGAAAGATGGCAGGATTCTTGTCGCGCACAGTGGGATTTACGGCCAGGACAATGGTCGATACTGGGTACGTGGATTGCTGATTCGACTTACGCCAGACGGCAAATATGACACGACCTTTGGTGATGGCGGTAAATTATTGATCAACCTTGATGGCCTTGATCATGAAGTCATCAGCATTGCGCTAACGGATGAAGAAAAAATTCTGGTGTTTGGTAGTTATCTTGAGGATGACTCTGAAAATGCAGCCTTAAACGCTTTTGTCATTCGTTTGGAAAAGGATGGGAAGAGAGATCGCAGCTTCAATGGTCAGAAGTTCGTTATTAAGAATGACGAACTAAAGCATATTAGGGCCGGGACAATTTCAGTCAGGAACAGCGATGGTGCGATTGTAGTGGCTGGCTCCGCTGCCAAGACTCATGATTTTGGTTTGCCATCTACCCCCTGGATTGCAGTTCTAAACGCCAACGGGTCTCCCAATCTTGGGTTTAATGCTGGCAAGCCATTGTTCTCCAGCATATTGCCCGATGGGGGGTTTTGGCAAAACTGTGCCTGGCAAGAGAATAACAACACAATCCTGGTTGCAAGATCAGTGGCAGCACGCTATTTGCCCACTGGTCAGCTTGATACTTCGTTCAACGGTAAGGGTTGGTTCCACCATAAAAGCACTTATCACCACATGGCGCTGACAGAGGACAGCAAGTTGGTTCTTATCGGGAACGAGGGGGGGTATCCGTTTGTTTTGCGTAGCCTGTTATAAAATCCAAAAGTGAAGTCGGTTCTGTCGCGGGCTTGCCCGCGATGCTTTCAGCCTTGGGTGAATTGCGATGCCAGTTCGCGCAGCAGCACTTCAGCTTCCAGCACTTTGCTAACCACGTCGTCGGCCTTGGCGCGGCTCAGACCGAGGCGTTCAAGAAGTGCGTCGGGGATGCCTTCGTCGGGGCCGGAGCCGATGCCTCGGCTGCGCAGCAGGCGCACCGACAGGCAGACCAGGTTCGGGTATTCGGCGTAGGTGCCGTCGTAGGCCGGGTCGTGCTGGAAGCGCAGCGCGGTCGACAGCTCTTCGGGCATGTCCCAGTAGCGCATCAGCCACGAGCCGATCTGTTCACGGCTGATGCCCAGCAGGTGTTGTTCCACGAAGCTGTGGCACAGGTGCGGGTTGACCTCCAGGTGGCGGCAGATCAGTGAGAAGTGTGGCGGGAACACGTGGGCCAGCAGCAGGTAGCCGAAGTTGTGCAGCAGGCCGGCCAGGTAGGTCAGGCCTGCTTCCGGGCGCTGGGTGCGCGGCATGGCGCGGGTAAGGCCTTCGATGACGGCGGCGGTGTAGATGGATTGCTGCCAGTACGGCGTGGTTTGTTGCGGGTGGTCCTTGGGCAGGCTCAGGGTTTTACCCAGAGCCAGGCCAAGCGCCAGGTTGATCACCAGGTCGAAGCCCAGCACGCGCACGATGGCGTCTTCCACGGAACGGATCTTGCCCGGCGAGGCGTAGTACGGCGACGCTGCCCAGCTCACGACTTGCGCGGCCAGCGCCGGGTCGGTTTCGACCACGCCGGTGATGTCGTCGATAGTGGCGTTGGGGTCGACACGCAGCTTGATGATCTTTTGCGCGGTTTCAGCCAGCGGCGGAATCTCGATGGTCTCTTCCAGACGCTGCTGGATGCGCCGCGCGGTAAACGCCTGGACGGCCTGGGTGATTTCCTTGCGGTCGTCATCGGGACGGTCGAGGTTCGGTCGGATGCTGGTCAGGTTTTCGCCAAAGTTGGCGGCGCTGGCCTTGGTCAGCATGGTCCTGAAGTCTTCGCTGGAGACTTCCAGCAGCACGCCCGGCTCACCAGAGTTGATCAACAACTTTGGCTCACGCAGCAGGCCTTCGTCGTACAGGCAGGGTGAACTGGTCAGCGCCGGCAGGCCCGGCAGCAAGCTGAGGTTGTGCTTGCCGAGCATTTTTGTCAGGCGCTCGATCGGTACGGCGGTGAGGCGGCGACCGGTGAGTTCAGTGAGGCGATTGAGGTCCAGCAACTGGCTCTGCGGGAACAACACCATCAACGCGCCGACGCTGTCATCGAGCAGAACGGCCTGCACTTTGCGTGCGGCATTGAGGCCGTGATGCTCCAGCACTTCTTCGTAGGCAATGCCCAACTTGCCCAGCATCAGCCGAATAACCGACGGAGCGTGCGGGGTATCGGGTGCGAAGGCAACGTCGGTCATGGTCTGTATCCGTGATTAAACAATTGCTGGAGTATAACCAGCTTGCCTAAGGCCACGCCCCAGAAACTGTGACGGTTGTCACACTTGGCCGTATTGTTGGCCATGACGCAGCCAACGGTCGAGTAGCGGGCTGACATGGGTCGGCCAGCGTTCGAGCAATGCCTGGGCGGCATCTCGCACGGCGGGCAGTAAATCGGCATCGCGCATCAGGTCGGCGACCTTGAATTGAAGTAGGCCGGTCTGGCGGGTGCCGAGCATTTCGCCGGGGCCGCGCAATTCCAGGTCCTTTTCGGCGATGACAAAACCATCGTTGGTTTCGCGCATGATGCCCAGGCGCTGACGGCCGATCTGTGACAGCGGAGGATGGTAGAGCAGCACGCAATGGCTGACGGCGCTGCCCCGACCGACGCGGCCGCGCAACTGGTGCAGTTGCGCCAGGCCCAGGCGCTCGGGGTTCTCGATGATCATCAGGCTGGCATTGGGCACGTCGACGCCCACTTCGATCACTGTGGTCGCGACCAGCAGTTGCAGGTTGCCGGCCTTGAACTCGGCCATTACCGCGGCTTTTTCCGCAGGTTTCATGCGGCCGTGGATCAGCCCGACCTTCAGCTCGCCGAGGGCGGCGGTGAGGTCTTCATATGTGGTTTCGGCGGCCTGGCAGGTCAGCTCTTCTGACTCTTCGATCAGCGTGCATACCCAATAGGCCTGACGCCCTTCGGCGCAAGCGCTGCGCACCCGCTCGATGACTTCGACCCGCCGGGTGTCGGTGATCAGCACTGTGTTGACCGGGGTTCGGCCGGGGGGCAGTTCGTCGAGGATCGAGGTGTCGAGGTCGGCGTAGGCGCTCATGGCCAGCGTGCGCGGAATCGGCGTGGCGGTCATGATCAGCTGATGCGGACACATGCGTCCGCCGACGCCTTTCTGCCGCAGGGCCAGACGCTGCTGAACGCCGAAACGGTGCTGTTCGTCGATGATCACCAGCGCCAGGTTCTTGAATTGCACTTCGTCCTGGAACAGCGCGTGAGTGCCGACCACCATAGGTGTGCCGCTGGCGATTTGCTCCAGCGCGGCGGTGCGGTTCTTGCCCTTGAGCTTGCCGGCGAGCCATGCGACTTCAATGCCCAGCGGCTCGAGCCAGCGCTTGAAGGTGATGAAGTGCTGCTCGGCGAGAATCTCGGTGGGCGCCATCAGTGCGACCTGATAACCGGCCTCCAGCGCTTGCAGCGCGGCAAGGGCGGCAACCACGGTTTTGCCGGCGCCGACGTCGCCCTGGATCAGCCGCAGCATCGGTTCGTGCTGGCTGAGGTCGTAGGCGATTTCGTTGCCGACCCGATGCTGGGCGCCCGTCGGGTTGAAGCCGAGATTGGCCAGGTATTTGGCCGGCAGCCGGGTGGCTTTGGGCATCGCGGGCGCACGCAGGGCGCGCATGCTTTCACGAAGGCGCTGTTGCGACAGTTGATGGGTCAGCAGTTCTTCGAAAGCCAGGCGGTGTTGTGCCCAGTGATGGCCGAGGGCGAGTTCATCGACGTCGGCATCGGCGGGCGGGTTGTGCAGGTAGCGGATTGCATCGGCCAGCGGCGCCAATTGGTAGTCGCGGGCCAGCTCGTTGGGCAACCAGTCGGGCAGGCTGCTGGGGCCGAGCAGGGTGAGGGTCTGCATGCACAACTGGCGCAGGCGCTGTTGGGTCAGGCCTTCGGTGAGCGGGTAGACCGGAGTCAGGGTTTCATCCACCGGCGGTGGTTCGTCGCCAGTGATAGCGCGATATTCCGGGTGGTAGATTTCCAGCCCCGAAGCACCGGGCCGTGCCTCGCCGTAGCAGCGAATCCGCGTGCCGCGTTTGAGGCCTTCCTTCTGTGCATTGCTGAAATGGTAGAAACGCAGGCTGAGTCCGCCGGTGCCGTCCTGCAAGCGCACCACGAGGCTGCGCCGACGGCCCATGACCACATCGGCACCGCTGACCGTGCCTTCGATGACCGCATCCTGCCCGGGTCGCAGCGCGCCAATCGGGACCACGCGGGTGCGGTCCTGATAGCGCAGGGGCAAGTGAAACAACACGTCCTGGAGGTTTTCCAGGCCGACCTTGGCCAGTTTCTCGGCCATGGCTTCACCGACACCCTTGAGTGCCGTAACCGACACTTGCGACAACTCGCTCATGACCGTCGCTTAGCCCGCAGCAACCTGCGCCGCTGGCTTGGCCACCGAGCACAGGCGAATGGAGTCGGCGAGGATTTCAATCGCCTTCGGACGCGGGAAGCTCGCGCGCCAGGCAATGGCCACGGTGCGGAACGGTACGGGTGCCGACAAAGGACGCACCTCGATCACGCCGGGGGCGTAGTGGTGGCTGTCGACTGCCGACAACGGCAGGATCGAAATCCCGAGGCCGGAGGCGACCATGTGGCGAATGGTTTCCAGGGAACTGGATTCCACCGTGGTGTGCTTGGCGCCGTCGTTGCCTTTGGTCAGGGTCGGGCAGGCTTCCAGTACCTGATCGCGGAAGCAGTGGCCTTCGCCGAGCAGCAGCAGGCTCTTGTCGTTGAGCAGACTGGCATCGATGGACTCTTTTTGCGTCCACGGGTGCTGCGCCGGCATCAGCACGTAGAACGGCTCGTCGTAGAGCTGCAGGGTCAGCACGTCGGCTTCGCTGAACGGCAGGGCGATGATGATCGCGTCGAGTTCGCCGTTGCGCAGTTTGTCGCGCAGCACATGGGTGAAGTTTTCTTCGATGTACAACGGCATCTGCGGGGCGACCCGGTGCAGTTGTGGAATCAGGTGCGGGAACAGGTACGGCCCGACAGTGTAGATCGCGCCGACTTTGAGCGGGGCAGTCAGCTGGTTCTTGCCGGCCTGGGCCAGTTCGCGGATGCCCTGAGCCTGTTCCAGCACCTTTTGAGCCTGGGCCACGATGCCTTCGCCGACAGGCGTCAGGCGCACGGCGCTTTTGCTGCGCTCGAAAATCAGCACACCGAGTTCGTCTTCAAGCTTTTTCACGCCCACCGAAAGGGTCGGCTGGCTGACGTGGCAACGCTCGGCCGCGTGGCCGAAGTGCTGCTCTTGGGCGAGGGTAACGATGTAGCGTAATTCTGTGAGGGTCATAGCAAGCGTCCATGAAGTTGCGGGCCAAGCATACCGGCTGCAATCGATAGACGCACGTTATCAGACTGAACGTGTCCGGTGACACTGGGCAATGCCGGTTTGCCGCTGGCAGATAAGAGAAAGGCACCTTTCGGTGCCTTTTTGGCTTGGAACGCGACCTTCCTGTTGGCAGAAATCTCTGTGGGAGCGAGCTTGCTCGCGATGAGGGCCCAACATTCGACATCTACGTTGAATGTTAGACCGCTATCGCGAGTAAGCTCGCTCCCACATGGGGCGGTGGTGCGTTTACCGACGGCGTTTTTCCAGCGAATACACAAAGGGTGCAACGATTTCGATGGAGCCATTGGTCAGCATGTCGGCCGGCGGCTTGGGCAGCGGCTGAGCGCGGCGGATCATTTCCAGGGTGGCCCGGTCCAGATCGGCAGTGCCCGAGGCGCCTACCAGCTCAAACGACAACACATTGCCTTCGGCATCCACGACGAAACGCAGGCGGTTCATGCCTTCCTTGCCCCGTGCCTGTGCACTGGCAGGGTACTTTTTGTACTTCTGCAGGTGCGCCAGCAGCGTGCCTTGCCAACTGGCCTTGGCCGCCAGTTGAGCCGGCGAAGGACCCGGTGCAGGCTGAGCGGATTTCTCCGTAGGCGCCTGGGTCTGTTGCGTTTCTGCCGGTTTCTCCTCGGCCGGTTTTTCCTTCGGCGGTTCGGGTTTCTTCTCTACCGGCTTGGGCGGTTGTGGCTTTGGCTTCGGCTTGACGGGCTTGGGCACGGCAATCTCGGCTTTCGGCGCTTCGGCGAGCTTGGGGATCGGCAGTTCTTCAACCGGAGCCGGTGGCTGCGGTGGGGTGACGACCTTCGGCGGAGCAGGCGGTGGCGGGGCGGGGACCGGTGCCAGTTCGACCATCATTGCCTGAGGAGGCAATTCGATGGGCGGACGGGCGGACCAGTTCAGCGCCAGCGCGATGGCCAGCGCGTGAACGCCCAGCACCACGGCCAGGCTACCGCTGTAACGCGTCAGCTTATGGCGCGTCGTGATCATTTCTTGGCTGCCGTCTCGAGTCCGACCAGGCCGACCTTCAGGTAACCGGCTGAGCGCAGGTTGTCCATCACGCTCATCAGGTCGCCGTAATCCACGCCTTTGTCGGCCTGGAAGAAGATCGTCGTGTCTTTTTTGCCCTGGGTCCTGGCGTCGAGCGTAGCGCCGAGTGCTTCGGCCTTCACTTCGTCTTCACCGAGGAACAGGCGCTGGTCAGCCTTGACGCTGAGGAACACCGGTTTCTCTGGCCGCGGCGCCGGTTTGGCGGTGGAAGCGGGCAGGTCGACCTTGATGTCCACGGTGGCCAGCGGGGCCGCCACCATGAAGATGATCAACAGCACCAGCATCACGTCGATGAACGGCGTGACGTTGATTTCGTGGTTTTCGGACAGATCGTCGTCTGCCCCTTCTTTCAAATGCAGGCCCATGGCCGATTACCCCACTTTCACCATGTGCGGTTGCGAGCTGCGCTCAGGCTGGTGGTCGAGGTCGCGGCTGACCAGCAGCAGGACCTGTGCTGACGCATCGGACACCTGAGCCTTGTAGCCGGCGATGGAGCGGGCGAAGACGTTGTAGATCACGACCGCAGGGATCGCTGCAACCAGGCCCAGTGCGGTGGCCAGCAGGGCTTCGGCGATACCGGGAGCGACGACAGCGAGGTTGGTGGTCTGGGTTTTGGCGATGCCGATGAAGCTGTTCATGATGCCCCACACGGTGCCGAACAGGCCGACGAAGGGCGCGGTGGAACCGATGGTCGCCAGCACGCCGGTGCCGCTGCTCATGTTACGACCGCAGGCCGCGACAAGGCGCTCAAGGCGGAAGCTGACGCGTTCCTTGATGCCTTCTTTCTCACGGCTGTTGACCGACAGGCGCATCTCTTCGAGAGCATCGTGCACCAGCAGGTTGGCGAGGGTGCCTTCCTTCGCCGCCGTGGCGCTGGCTTCCTTGAGGGAGGTGGATTTTTTCAGTTGGGCGATTTCACCGCGCAGGCGACGCTTGGCGCCCATCAGCTCAAGACCCTTGGCGATCCAGATGGTCCAGGTGATGATCGAGGCGATGGCCAGGCCGATCATCACGATTTTCACGATGATGTCGGCATTCTTGTACATGCCCCACGGCGACAGGTCATGGGCCATGCCCAGAGTGTTGTCGGCTTCGAGGACTTCAGGAACGTCTTCACCCAGGTTCTCTGCCGGTGCTGCCTGGGCAGGATCGGTCGCGGCAGGAGCAACGGCCGGGGCGGCGTGATCAGCCGGTGCAGGGGCTGCGGCGGCGGCCGGAGTAGCTGGCGCCTGGGCATCGGCGAAAGCCGCGACTGGCGCGAGCATCAGGCTGAGGAGCAGGGCGGCCACCGCGCTCCAGGCGCGAGGTCGTTTGGTTGGCGAAGCGGAGAGTTGATTACGTGTCATGCTGGCCGGACCTGAGAGAAAAAACGGGTGAAGTTCTTCCAGGCCTCGAAGGGCCGAGAACAAAAGTGGGGCGTATTATTGCAAGTAATTCTTGTTAACAGAAGTAATAGCGTCTCTTTTTTTCCTGCATTGCTAGCCGCCTGTCTGTTGCCGGCGCTAGTCTGTGGCTTTGCGATAGGAGTTTTCTGATGTCTGCGCCTACTGTTTTGATCGCCGGTTGCGGTGATGTTGGCAGCCGCCTGGCCACACAGCTGCTGGCGGCGGGATGGGAGGTTCATGGCCTGCGGCGGGATGTTTCACGCCTGCCCGCGGGCGTCATCGGCGTTGCCGGTGATTTGTTCAACAAAGACTGCCCGGCCACTTGGCCGATCGGTGCCGTGGATTACCTGGTGTATTGCGCGGCAGCCACCGATCACGACGAAGCCGGCTACCGTGCAGCCTATGTCCAGGGGCTGGAACATGTGTTGGAGTGGTTGAACGACTACGGTCAGGTGCCCAATCGCCTGTTGTTTGTGTCCAGCAGCAGTGTTTACGGGCAGCAGGATGGCGAGTGGGTCGATGAGCGTTCGTCTACGGTGGCGTCCGGTTATTCTGGGCGTGTGATGCTCGAGGCCGAGCAGATCGCGCTCAAGAGCGGTATCCCGGCCAGTGTCGTGCGCCTGACCGGCATCTACGGCCCGGGGCGTGAGTGGTTGCTGACTCAGGTCCGCCTGGGTTATCGCGTGGCGGTCGAACCACCGTTGTATGCCAACCGAATCCATGCGGACGATGCCGCAGGGTTGATGGCGTGCCTGCTTGAGGCGGACCGGCGAGGCGTGGCGCTGGAGGATGTCTACATCGGCGTCGATGACGAGCCGGCAGCACTGGCCGATGTGGTGGGCTGGTTGCGCGGGTATCTGGGCGTGACTGAGTGGGACGACGATTCAAGCGTGCGGCGCACCGGCAGCAAGCGTTGCAGTAATGCGCGGGCGAAGGCTTTGGGCTGGGAGCCGAAGTACCCGAGTTTTCGCGAAGGTTATGTGGCGATTCTTGAAGGGCGCTGCTGATTTTCGGTCACAGTAAACCAAATGTGGGAGCGGGCTTGCTCGCGAAGGGTTCGTAACATTCAACATCTCTGTTGGCTGTTATACCGCTTTCGCGAGCAAGCCCGCTCCCACAGGGGGTAATGCGTTGCTTATTGCTTTTCCAGCAACCACTTGCGATCGCCGGGCGTGTACTGAGGCATCTCGTCCGCCTGCGCCGTGTTCACGGTCTGGAAAATCTCCAGCTCTTTGCCCTTGCGTGCAAAGATCCAGGCGTTTCCTTGGCCATTGAGTTGCAGCCACATGTTGTCATTGCCGCCGCTCATGGAGGCGCAATCGCCAGCCAGGCACAGCGCATAACGGTCAGTACCCGGCAGGCCGGTCACCTGGCCGTCGGCCTGGAACTGCACGGTGTCGCCTTCGCCGGGGCCGCTGACGACTTTCCAGCTACCGCCCATGTAGGCCGAATACAGCGCGCGTTCGAAGCTGGCGCCAAGCGGTGCGCCATCCGGTACCGGGATCAATGCCCGGTCGAAGACCTGGGCTGATTCGTTTTCGGTCGCGGTCTGGCTCAATTGTTTGCCGTCGTGCCTCAGTTCACTACCGGAGCTGCCATAAAAGTCGACTTTCCAGAGGCCGGATTCTTCACCCTGCAGCTTGCCTTCGACGTTTTCAAAGCCATTGGTGTAGCGGGCCTGGCCGGCCTTGGTGTTGATGTCCCATTCCAGGTTCGGACCATAGGCCTGGAGCGCTTCACGCAGGGGGACACCTTTGGCGGCAGCATCGATCGCCACCTGATTGATCCAGGTGCCGCTGATATCACGATCGGCAGGGTTGCTGGCACATCCGCCCAGAAGCAGAGCGAGCAGCGAGAGAGCAAGCGCATTGCGCATGGTGGAATCCTTTCAGACTTTCTTTACAGCAGGGCAGTCGGCGCAGCCCCGGGCTGCGCCGTGCACATTACTCGATGACCAGGATGGCATCCATTTCAACCTGCGAACCCTTTGGCAGGGCTGCAACGCCGATGGCGGCGCGGGCTGGGTAAGGCTGGTCGAAATACTTGCCCATGATCTCATTGACCTTGGCGAAGTGGCTCAGGTCGGTGAGGAAGATGTTCAGCTTGACGATGTCCTTGAACGAACCACCGGCTGCTTCGGCTACGGCCTTGAGGTTCTCGAACACCTGGATGGTCTGGGCTTCGAAGCCTTCAACCAGTTCCATGGTTTTTGGGTCCAGGGGAATCTGACCCGACATGTAAACGGTGTTGCCAGCCTTGATCGCCTGGGAGTAAGTACCGATAGCGGCCGGGGCCTTGTCGCTGGTGATAACAGTCTTGGTCATTGATGACTCCTTGTAAGAGGTGGCTACGTTTGCGAGCTATGCACGCATTCGGGTGATGCGGATCACCCCGGTCAAGGCGCGCAGTTTTTTGATCACGCGGGCCAGGTGCACGCGGTCGTGCACGCTGACCACCAACTGGACCACGCTGATGCGACCATCGCGTTCGTCCATGCTGATTTTCTCGATGTTGCCGTCGGCGGCGTTGACGCTGCTGGCCAACAGGGCAATCAGGCCGCGCTGGTGTTCCAGTTCGACGCGCAGTTCGACGTTGAATTCGCCGGTGACATCCTTGGCCCACGAGAGCTGGATGCACTTTTCCGGGTTGTGGCGGATTTCGCTGATGTTGCGGCAGTTGTCCAGGTGCACGACCATGCCTTTGCCCGCGGACAGGTGGCCGACAATCGGGTCGCCCGGGATCGGCGTGCAGCACTTGGCGTAGCTGAGTACCAGGCCTTCGGTGCCGCGAATCGCCAGCGGACCTTCCGGGCTTGGCAGCTGTTCGCCTTCGCCGAGCAGTCGGCGAGCCACTACATAGGCCATGCGATTGCCCAGGCCGATATCCTCGAGCAAATCCTCGATCAGTTCGAGGCGGTACTCGGCGAGCATCGCCTTGACGCGTTCGGCCGGGATTTTCTCCAGCGAGCTGTCGAATCCGTTGAGGACCTTGTTCAGCAGGCGTTCGCCCAAGCTGATGGATTCGGAGCGGCGTTGCAGTTTCAGCGCATGGCGGATGTGCGTGCGCGCCTTGCCGGTGACCACGAAGTTGAGCCATGCCGGGTTCGGCCGTGCGCCGGGTGCGCTGACGATCTCGACCGTGGAGCCGCTTTGCAGCGGTTCGGACAGTGGTGCGAGACGACGGTTGATCCGGCAGGCAATGCAGCTGTTGCCCACGTCGGTATGCACTGCGTAAGCGAAGTCGACCGCCGTGGAACCCTTGGGCAGCTCCATGATCCGGCCCTTGGGCGTGAACACGTAGACCTCGTCCGGGAACAGGTCGATCTTCACGCTCTCGATGAATTCCAGCGAGTTGCCGGCGCGTTGCTGCATTTCCAGCACGCCCTTGACCCACTGGCGGGCGCGGGCGTGAGTGCCTTTCGGCTGTTCGTCGCCGCTGGACTTGTACAGCCAATGGGCGGCGATGCCGTTGTTGGCCATCTCTTCCATTTCACGGGTGCGGATCTGGATCTCGATCGGAACACCGTGCATGCCAAACAGCGTGGTGTGCAGCGACTGATAGCCGTTGGCCTTGGGGATCGCGATGTAATCCTTGAAGCGCCCCGGCAGTGGTTTGTATAAGTTATGTACGGCGCCCAGCACGCGGTAGCAGGTATCGACCTTGTCGACGATGATCCGGAACGCGTAGACGTCCATGATCTCGTTGAAGGCCCGACGCTTGCCGCGCATTTTCGTGTAGATGCCGTAGAGGTGTTTCTGGCGACCGCTGACCTCGCCCTGGATGCCGTCGATGGCCAGGCAGTGGCTTAAGGATTCTTCGATCTTGTTGACGATTTCCTTGCGGTTGCCCCGGGCGCGCTTGACGGCCTGGTAGATCCGCGCGGAACGCATCGGGTGCATGGCCTTGAAGCCGAGGTCTTCGAATTCTACGCGGATGGCGTGCATGCCCAGCCGGTTGGCGATGGGCGCATAGATTTCCAGGGTTTCCTTGGCGATGCGTCGGCGTTTTTCACCGGACAGCACTTCCAGGGTGCGCATGTTGTGCAGGCGGTCGGCCAGCTTGACCAGGATCACGCGAATATCGCGGGCCATGGCCATGGCCATTTTCTGGAAGTTTTCGGCTTGTGCCTCGGCCTTGGTCTCGAAGTTCATCTGGGTCAGTTTGCTGACCCCGTCGACCAGTTCGGCCACAGTCTCGCCGAACTGCGCTTGCAGCGCTTCCTTGGCAATACCGGTGTCTTCGATCACGTCATGCAGCATTGCGGCCATCAGGCTCTGATGGTCCATGTGCATGTCGGCAAGAATATTCGCCACCGCGAGTGGGTGCGTGACGTACGCCTCGCCGCTACGGCGGCGTTGGCCGTCGTGGGCTTGTTCGGCGTAGAAATACGCTCGGCGGACCAGATTGACCTGGTCCTTGCCGAGGTAGGTCGATAAGCGATCGGCGAGGGCGTCTATGCTCGGCATGATGTCTCCTGCCGTAGGCTGTGATCCCGCGCCGTGCTACGTCGACCAGGCATAGGCTTAGACGGCCTCGTTGGACTCGTCCTCGAATGCAGCAAAAAGCGGTTCATCTTCAACGATTTCGGCTTCGGCGATAGCTGCGTAGTCGATCAGGCCTTCAGCGATTTCGCGCAGGGCGACGACGGTAGGCTTGTCGTTTTCCCATGCTACTTTCGGCTCTTTGCCGCCGGTGGCCAGTTGACGGGCACGCTTGGTAGAGAGCATGACCAGCTCAAAGCGGTTATCCACGTGTTCTAGGCAGTCTTCAACGGTTACGCGGGCCATGGTCTTCCTCGTAGCAAATGCAATATGCGCGCTGCCCGGATGGGCGAGCGGACTCAACAGTTTAAAAAATCACCAGCGATTAGGGAAGCGCTGATTTTTTGACCAAGCCCTTCAACGCGCTGCAAGTGCCAATGTAAAGCCCTTGCAGCGGTTTTGGGAAGAGCTGATTAACCGAGTAATTCAGCCAGCAATTTGCCGTGACGCTGCTGCTGACGCTTCTGAATCAGCTGATTGGCGCGGAAAATCGCCTTCAGGTCGTGCAGTGCGTGGGCAAAATCGTCGTTGATGATCAGGTAATCGTAGTCGACGTAATGGCTCATTTCGCTGACGGCTTCGCGCATCCGGCCGTCAATGATCTCGTCGCTGTCCTGGCCGCGATTGGTCAGGCGCTGGTGCAGGGCTTGCAGTGACGGCGGCAGGATGAAAATCGAGCGGGCCTGCGGCATCAGCTTGCGTACTTGCTCGGCACCTTGCCAGTCGATTTCCAGGATCAGGTCGTGGCCTTCGTCAAGGGTCTGCTGCAGGTGGCTTTGCGAGGTGCCATAGAGATTGCCGAACACTTCGGCGCGCTCGAGGAAATCGCCGTGCTCGATCATCTTCACGAACTCGCTGCGGTCGACGAAGTGATAGTTCACGCCATTCACTTCACCCGGGCGCATGGCGCGGGTGGTGTGGGAGACCGAGACGCGGATCTCCGGGTCGGCATCGGTCAGGGCCTTGACCAGGCTGCTCTTGCCCGCGCCCGAAGGGGCGGAAATGATGTAAAGGGTGCCAGTGCTGTGGGTCATGTCGGGGTAGCCTTACTCAATATTCTGCACTTGTTCGCGCATCTGCTCGATCAACACCTTGAGGTTGACCGCAGCCTGGGTGCTGCGCGGGTCGAAGGCTTTGGAGCCCAGTGTGTTGGCTTCGCGATTGAGTTCCTGCATCAGGAAGTCCAGGCGCCGACCGGCAGCGCCGCCGGATTTGAGTACCCGGCGAACTTCGATGATGTGAGTGCTCAGTCGATCCAGTTCTTCGGCGACGTCGCTTTTTTGCGCGAGCATGACCATTTCCTGTTCCAGGCGCTGCGGATCCATCTCGGCCTTCATGTCGGCGAAACGGTCGAGGACTTTCTGGCGCTGGGTGGCGAGCATCTGCGGGACCAATTCGCGCAGGGTCACCACGTCTTCTTCGATGGAGGTCAGGCGCTCGTTGATCAACCGTGCCAGCTCCGCACCTTCGCGCTCGCGACCGGCCTTGAGTTCCTTGAGGCCCTGGTTGAACAGTGCCAGCGCTTCGGCGTTCAAGGCTTGCGGGTCGGTGGCGTCGCCAACCAGTACGCCGGGCCAGGCCAGGACTTCCAGCGGATTCAGCGCGGCCGGGTTCTTGATTAGGCCGGCGATGGTCTCGGCGGCGGCGACCAGTTGCGCGGCGCGCTCCTGATCGATCTGCAGCGCTTTGCCGGTGTTTTCTTCGGTGAAGCGCAGGGTGCATTCGAGCTTGCCCCGCGATACGCCTTGGCGCAGGGCTTCACGTACCGCGCCTTCGAGGTCGCGAAAGGACTCCGGCAGGCGCAGGTGGGGTTCCAGGTAGCGGCTGTTGACCGACCGCAGTTCCCAGCTCAGGGTGCCCTGGACGCCGGCTTTTTCGACGCGGGCGAAGGCGGTCATGCTGTGCACCATGGCGGTACCTCGCAAGGCAGATCGGCGCAGAACCTTGGTTCCGGGAGTCCGATATCAATGAATTAAAGCCGACTGGCAGCAAAGGCGCAGGATTGTAGCGCAGTGGCGCGGATGCGCCCAAACACAGGGTGTGACAAAGAGCGGCAGGCCTGCGCCGGCGTGCAGTGCAGAGCCTTCGGTCGTCGGCGGATTTTTTTAGAAGTGCCCAGGGGCGGCCGTCGGCTCTATAATGCTCCGCAGTTTTCCGTCCCCAGTACAGGTATTCCCTATGATACGTCCAAGTGGTCGCGCTGCCGATCAGCTCCGCTCGATCCGCATCACCCGCAACTACACCAAACACGCCGAGGGTTCTGTGCTGGTCGAGTTCGGTGATACCAAGGTCATCTGCACCGTCAGCGTTGAACCGGGCGTACCGCGTTTCCTGAAAGGCCAGGGCCAGGGCTGGCTGACCGCCGAGTACGGCATGCTGCCACGGGCCACTGGCGAGCGTAACCAGCGTGAAGCCAGCCGTGGCAAGCAAGGCGGCCGTACGCTGGAAATCCAGCGTCTGATCGGCCGTTCCCTGCGCGCTGCGCTGGACATGACCAAGCTGGGCGACGTCACCCTGTACGTCGACTGCGACGTGATCCAGGCAGACGGTGGCACCCGTACTGCGTCGATCACCGGTTCCATGGTCGCGCTGATCGATGCCTTGAAAGTGATCAAGAAGCGTGGCGGCCTGAAAGGCGGCGACCCGGTCAAGCAGATGATCGCCGCTGTTTCCGTGGGCATGTACAAGGGCGAGCCTGTGCTCGACCTCGACTACCTGGAAGACTCGGCCGCCGAAACCGACCTGAACGTGGTGATGACCAGTGCTGGCGGTTTCATTGAAGTACAGGGCACTGCCGAAGGCGCGCCGTTCCAGCCTGAAGAGCTGAACGCCATGCTGGAACTGGCGAAGAAAGGCATGAACGAGATCTTCGAACTGCAAAAGGCCGCATTGGCCGACTGACCGGACCGCTCCAGGCAAGGAGGACACCATGAGTGACGAACAACTGCCGCTGCCCACGCCGAGCCAGGAGGTGCGTCAGTGGGCGATGTTCTGTCACCTGTCCGCCTTGCTGGGGATCTGGATTCCGTTCGGCACGCTGATCGGCCCGCTGATTCTCTGGCAAATGAAGCGTGAGATGGACCCGTTCATCGACGCCCAGGGCAAGGAGGCATTGAACTTCCAGATCACCGTCGCCATTGCCTCGGCTATCTGCTTCCTGTTGATGGTGGTGATTATCGGGTTCTTCCTGTTCGGACTGGTGGCGATAGGTGCGCTGGTGTTGACGATCATTGCCGGGGTGAAGGCCAATGAAGGGCAGCCTTACCGGTATCCGTTCACATGGCGATTGATCAAATAACGATCGAATACCCCCTTTGTAGGAGCGAGCCTGCTCGCGATGGTCGTTAATGATGACATTGGATACCTGACACCCAGCGGTGCTCTTTCGTCCATCGCGAGCAGGCTCGCTCCTACAGAGGGCGGCAATCACCGTCCACAAAAATGTATGGTCAGCCCGTCTCCTGCAACCTCTTTGGCTGTTTTCGGTAAAGCTGGCTTGCGCTAATGTATTCGGGCTCGTTGTGAGCGTTGCTGTAACAACGCTCGGCCCTCGATGAGTAGCCGCTCCCGACTGTCCTGAAAAAACCGTCAGCCTCTAAAGCTGATTTTTGTGCCAGGTTCTCAGTCGGGCCATATGCCGTTTACTGTCATCAGTCAGTGACGTCGCAAAAGCCGGTGGTAAAGCTGTAGGTTCAAACGTTCGGATCGTGGGGCGTACGTGGCCGCCTTTGGCCAGTACCGCCCACACGATTCGCGCCAGTTTGTTCGCCAGCGCGCAGGCGACAACATTGGCGTGTCGACGCGTTAGCAGTTCTCGAACCCAAGGCCCAAGGGCATCTTCCCGCTTATCGATATGCTGCATGAGGGCCCGCGCGCCCTGCACCAGCAGTTGGCGTATGTGCTTGTCGCCACGTTTGCTGATCCCCTGCAGCACCGTCTTGCCACCCGTTGAGTACTGTTTCGGCACCAGCCCTAGTGAAGCGGCAAAATCACGACCACTTCGATAGTTCGACGCATCGCCCACATCGGCCAATACCGCGCTGGCGGTGATGGGACCAATACCTGGAATACTCTGCAGACGACTCCCGGCATCATCTTCTTTCAACTGCTGTTTCAGGTCGGACTCGATGTCCTTGATTTCATCATTGAGCTGTTGAATTTGACGATGAAGACGCATCACCACACCCTTCAGGCGTACTGGAACGGGGTGTTGTGGATCGTCCAGCAGCGCTGGCACGCGGTGCAACGCAGTGACTCCAATAGGCAGGCTGATCCCGAACTCCAGCAGAAAGCCATGAATCTGGTTGGTCGCCACTGTGCGATGGCCAATCAATGATTCACGGACCCGATGCAGGGCTGAAAGCGTTTGCTGCTCTGCGGTTTTGATCGAGCAGAAGCGCATGGCGGGGCGGCTCGCCGCCTCGCAAATCGCTTCGGCATCAATGAAGTCGTTTTTGTTGCCTTTGACGAATGGTTTGACGTACTGCGGGGCGATCAGCTTCACCTCGTGGCCCAACGCACCGATCTGTCGAGCCAGCCAGTGGGCGCCGCCGCACGACTCCATCACCACCGTGCAGGCCGGTAGCTGGGCCAATGTACTGAGCAATTGGCCGCGGTTGGTTTTTTTGCGCAAGACCTGGTGGCCTTTAGAGTCCTGGCCATGCAAGTGGAAACTGTGTTTGCCGATGTCGATACCGAGAAGCGTCATCGTGTTCATGAGAGATCCTCCGGCCGAAAACGAGAAAAGCCCTGCAAGCGTAAACCTGCAGGGCTTCTCGGTCAGGCTGACCATCTCATTAAGCCGACATTGCTGTCGGCTTTTTTGTATCTGCAAAACGACGCTCAGATGGTCAGCGTCCAGTCGTAGTCCACGATCAGCGGCGCGTGTTGCGAGAACCGCGGCTGGCGTGGCAAGCGTGCGCTGCGTACGAAGCGGCGCAGGCCCGGGGTCAGCAGTTGATAGTCGAAGCGCCAACCAAGGTTGAGCATCTCCGCCTGTTCGTTATCCGGCCACCAGCTGTACTGGTCGCCTTCCCGGCTGACTTCGCGCAGGGCGTCGACATAGCCCATGTTGCCGACAATCTCGTCCATCCAGGCGCGTTCAGGCGCCAGGAAACCCGGAGATTGCTGGCTATCGCGCCAGTTCTTGATATCCAGCTTCTGTTGCGCCACGTACAGCGAGCCACAATAGATGTACTCGCGACGTTTGCGCCGCTGTTTATCCAGATAACGGGCGAAGTCGTCCATTAGCTTGAACTTCTGGTTCAAGTCTTCATCGCCGTTCTGCCCCGAAGGGAGCAGCAAGGTCGCGATGCTGACCTTGTCGAAATCGGCTTGCAGGTAGCGCCCGTAGCGGTCGGCCGTCTCGAAACCGAGACCGCTGATGACAGCCTTCGGTTGCAGCCGCGAATACAAAGCCACGCCACCTTGGGCGGGGACTTCGGCATCGCAGGCATAAAGGAAGTATCCATCCAGTTGGAAGGCTGGATCGTCCAGTTCAAAGGCGGAGGCGCGGGTGTCCTGCAGGCAGATGACGTCGGCATTCTGTGCCTGCAGCCAACTGAGCAAACCACGCTCGACTGCAGCCTGAATACCATTGACGTTCACACTGATGATCCGCATAAATGGCCCCAAAAATCGCGTGCGTGTATGATACACGGCGTCAAGCTAATTAGCTAAATCCGTGGTATTTGGGGTTTTTCATGCAAGCGTATCAGCGCGATTTCATCCGTTTTGCCATCGATCGCGGCGTTTTGCGCTTCGGTGAGTTCACCCTGAAGTCCGGGCGCACCAGTCCTTACTTCTTCAATGCGGGGCTCTTCAACTCGGGTTCGGCCCTGGCGCAGCTGGGTCGTTTCTACGCCGCTGCCATTGCCGAAAGCGGCATTGCGTTCGACGTACTGTTTGGCCCCGCCTACAAGGGCATCCCGTTGGCGGCGACTACTGCCGTGGCCCTGGCCGAGCATCACAACCGTGACCTGCCATGGTGCTTCAACCGCAAGGAAGCCAAGGCCCACGGCGAAGGCGGCAGCCTGGTGGGCGCACCTTTGACCGGCGAAGTGCTGATCATCGACGACGTGATCACCGCCGGTACAGCCATCCGTGAAGTGATGCAGATCATCGCCTCCCAGGACGGCGCCAAGGCCGCCGGCGTGCTGATTGCCCTGAATCGCCAGGAGCGCGGCAATGGCGAGTTGTCGGCGATCCAGGAAGTCGAGCGTGACTTCGGCATCCCGGTCATCAGCATCGTTTCGCTGAACCAGGTGCTGGAATTCCTGGCGGATGATCCGCAGCTCAAGCAGCACTTGCCAGCAGTGGAAGCCTACCGCGCCCAGTTCGGCGTTTAACCGCAATTCCCTTGTAGGAGCGAGCTTGCTCGCGATGCGCGTCAGAGCGCCGCTTTTCGCCGGGCACCCTGCGTTATCGTTGACGTTTTTCGCGAGCAAGCTCGCTCCTACAGGAAATGCGGCAAAAAAAGACCCCGCTCAGCCAGGCTGAGCGGGGTCTTTTGTTTGCGGGCTATCGCTTAAGGACGCTTGCGATTGCTGATCAAGGTGCCCACGCCGGTATCGGTGAAGATTTCCAGCAGGATCGCGTTCGGCACGCGGCCGTCGATGATCAGCGAGCTGCCCACGCCGCCTTGGACCGCTTCCAGTGCGCAACGGATCTTCGGCAGCATGCCGCCGTAGATGGTGCCGTCGGCGATCAGTTCGTCGACCTGTTGAGTCGTCAGACCGGTCAGGACCTTGCCCGACTTGTCCATCAGGCCGGCGATGTTGGTCAGCAGCATCAGCTTCTCGGCCTTCAACGCCTCGGCGACTTTACCGGCCACCAGGTCGGCGTTGATGTTGTACGACTCACCGTTGGCGCCGACGCCGATTGGCGCGATAACCGGGATGAAATCGCCTTTGACCAGCAGGTTCAGCAAATCGGTATTGATCCCGACCACTTCGCCCACATGGCCGATGTCGATGATTTCCGGGGTGGTCATCTCCGGAGTCTGGCGGGTGACGGTGAGCTTCTTCGCACGAATCAGCTCGGCGTCTTTACCGGTCAGGCCGATGGCGCTGCCACCGTGGCGGTTGATCAGGTTGACGATGTCCTTGTTGACCTGGCCGCCGAGGACCATTTCCACCACGTCCATGGTCGCGGCGTCGGTGACGCGCATGCCGTCGACGAAATGACTCTCGATCGACAGGCGCTTGAGCAGGTCACCGATTTGCGGGCCGCCGCCGTGAACCACCACCGGGTTGATGCCCACGGCCTTCATCAGCACGATGTCGCGGGCGAAGCCGGTTTTCAGCTCCTCGCTTTCCATCGCGTTGCCGCCGTATTTGATCACCAGTGTCTTGCCGACGTATCGGCGGATATAAGGCAACGCTTCGGACAGGACCTTGGCGGTGTTGGCGGCGGCTTCGCGTTCGAGGGTCATTCAGGGCTCCGGGTGAATCAGAACGGTAGTTGGAGATCAGGTGCAACGCGCTTCAACTGGACTTTGAAAACGTCCTTGATGCGCTGCAATTCAGCCTCGTCATCGGCCTCGAAACGCAGCACCAGCACCGGTGTGGTGTTGGATGCGCGTACCAGGCCCCAGCCTTTGGCGTAGTCGACTCGCACGCCGTCAATGGTGGTCAGGTCGGCGCCTGCGCCCCACTGTGCGTCGTGCAGTGCATCAATGATGCTGAATTTGCTCTCTTCGGTCACATGGATATTGATCTCCGGCGTAGAAATATCGTTCGGGAAGGTCGAAAACAGCTCTTCGGCCGAGGATTTTTCCTTGCTGAGGATCTCCAGCAACCGCGCGGCGCTGTAAATGCCGTCGTCGAAACCGAACCAGCGCTCCTTGAAGAAGATGTGCCCGCTCATTTCGCCGGCCAGCAAGGCGCCGGATTGTTTCATTTTCTTTTTGATCAACGAGTGACCGGTCTTCCACATTAACGACCGGCCGCCGTATTCCTTGATCAGCGGGATCAGGCGTCGGGTGCATTTGACGTCGAAAATGATCTCGGCGCCCGGGTTACGCGCTACGACGTCGCGGGCGAACAGCATCAGCAGGCGGTCCGGATAGACGATACTGCCGGTGTTGGTCACCACGCCGACGCGGTCTCCGTCGCCGTCGAAGGCCAGGCCGATGTCAGCGTTGGTTTCCTTGACCTTGGCGATCAGGTCGACGAGGTTTTCAGGCTTGCCCGGGTCCGGGTGGTGGTTCGGGAAGTTGCCGTCGACTTCGCAGAACAGCGGGATGACTTCGCAGTTCAGCGCTTCGATCAGCTGCGGGGCAATCACGCCGGCCGCGCCGTTGCCGCAATCGACGACCACTTTCAGGCGACGGGCCAGCTTGATGTCCTGGACGATTTCGGTGGTGTAGCGGTCGAGGATTTCGACCTGGGTGATGCTGCCCTGGCCGCTGCTCAGGTTGTTGGTCTTGAGGCGGTCGTGCAGGGCCTGGATCTGTTCGTTGGCCAGTGTGTCGCCGGCAATGACGATCTTGAAGCCGTTGTAGTTCGACGGGTTGTGGCTGCCGGTGAGCATCACACCGGATTTGCCGGCCAGCACGTTGGCGGCGTAGTACAGCGCCGGCGTCGGGACCAGGCCGACATCGCTGACGTGGCAGCCGCTGTCGGCGATGCCTTTGATCAATTGCGCGACCAGCTCCGGGCCGGACAAGCGACCGTCGCGACCGACGGACACATTTGGCTCGCCCTGGGCCAGGCTTTGGGAGCCGACGGCGCGGCCAATCCAGTAAGCGGTCTCGGCGTTCAGGAATTCCGGGACGGTGCCGCGGATGTCGTAGGCGCGGAAGATGCTGTCAGGGAACTTGGGTGCAATTTTGGCCGGGGTGTTCATCTGTGGAAGTGCTCCATCTCGAAAGTGGCTGGACAGGCCGCCGAGTCATTCGGCGACAGGTTCAATCTGAAGGGTATGACGGCGTTTTCCACAGAGAGTTCGTGGTGTGAAAGGGCCATGACGCCCCTGACGGCAAGGGTTTGGCCGGGCAATGCCTTGATTTTCGGTGCTAAACGTTACAGATGACAATTTGAATTTAGTGGCGAGAGAGCTTGCTCCCTCGCCACGATGGATCTCTATCAACGGGTACCGGTATGGCCGAAACCGCCAGTGCCGCGCTCGGTTTCAACAAACTCTTCAACCATCTCGAAGTGAGCCTGTACCACCGGCACCAGCACCAGCTGCGCCAGGCGCTCGCCGACCGGCATGGTGAATTCGGTCTGGCCACGGTTCCAGCAGGAGACCATCAGCGGGCCCTGGTAATCGGAGTCGATCAGGCCGACCAGATTGCCCAGCACGATGCCGTGCTTATGGCCCATCCCCGAGCGCGGCAGAATCAGCGCCGCCAGGTTCGGGTCGCCGATATAGACCGACAGGCCGGTAGGGATCAGCACGGTTTCACCCGGCTTGATCACAGTGTCCTGCTCCAGCATGGCCCGCAGGTCGAGGCCGGCGGAGCCCGGTGTGGCGTATTGCGGCAGCGGGAATTCGGTACCGATGCGGGGGTCGAGGATCTTGGCTTGCAAAGCGTGCATGTAAATTAAACCTGGTTCAGACGTTCGGCGATAAAGGTGATCAGCTGGCGAGCAATCTTGCTCTTGCTGGTCTGGGCGAAAAGAGTGGCGTGAAGCTCGCGATCGATGACGCTGCAGGCGTTTTCTTCGCTGTTGAAGCCAATGCTCGGGTTGGCGACGTCGTTGGCGACGATCAAATCGAGGTTCTTGTCTTTCAACTTGCGCGCAGCGTAATCGAGCAGGTGTTCGGTCTCGGCGGCGAAACCGACACTGAACGGGCGGTCGGGGCGAGTGGCGATGGTGGCCAGGATGTCCGGATTACGCACCATTTGTAGCAACAAGCCGTCGCCGTTCGTAGGATCTTTCTTGAGTTTCTGTGGGGCGACGACTTCGGGGCGGTAGTCCGCGACGGCTGCCGAAGCGATGAACAGGTCGCAAGGGATGGCTGCTTCGCAGGCGGCGAGCATGTCGCGGGCACTGACCACGTCGATGCGAGTGGCGCGATCCGGGGTCGGCAGATGCACGGGGCCGGTGATCAGGGTCACGCGGGCACCGGCTTCCACGGCGGCTTCGGCCAGGGCGAAGCCCATTTTCCCGGAGCTGTGGTTGGTGATGTAGCGCACCGGGTCGATGTTTTCCTGAGTCGGGCCGGCTGTGATCAGCACGTGTTTGCCGGTCAGGGCCTGACGCTGGAAGCAGTCTGCCGCGCACTGGGCCAGCTCAAGGGCTTCGAGCATGCGCCCCAGGCCGACGTCGCCGCAGGCCTGGCTGCCGGAGGCTGGGCCGAAGACCTTGATGTCGCGGCTTTCGAGGGTTTGCAGGTTGGCCTGGGTCGCCGGATCGCGCCACATGGCCTGGTTCATGGCCGGGGCAACGGCGACCACCGCGTCGGTGGCCAGCACCAGCGTGGTCAGCAGGTCATCGGCAATGCCCTGGGCCAGGCGGGCAATCAGATCCGCCGTGGCGGGGGCGATCAGCACCAGGTCGGCCCATTTCGCCAGTTCGATGTGGCCCATGGCTGCTTCGGCCGCCGGGTCCAGCAGGTCCAGGTGGACCGGGTGCCCGGACAGGGCCTGCATGGTCAGCGGGGTGATGAACTCTGCGCCGCCACGGGTCATGACCACGCGCACTTCGGCGCCCTGGTCGATCAGGCGGCGAACCAGGTCGGCGCTCTTGTAGGCAGCGATACCGCCGCCGACGCCCAGAACAATGCGTTTCCGATACAGCCGCTGCATAGGCCTGCCTTTCAATTCGTTGGTGACATACGTGGCGAAACCCCCTCCCCAGGGTGAATTCGCCCGCAAAAAAGATGGGCTACGATATCACAGCGACCGCTACGGAACAGCGGCGCCCATAGACAGGGAGGTGTTATGAGTATTCGCGATTGGCCGGCGGCAGAGCGGCCGCGGGAGAGGCTGCTTGAACAGGGCTCGGGAAGCCTTTCGGACGCCGAATTGCTGGCGATATTTTTACGGACAGGCGTGGTCGGTAAAAGCGCCGTGGATTTGGCCCGACACCTGTTGAATCAGTTTGGCAGCCTGCGTTTGCTGCTTGAGGCCGATCAGGAAACGTTCAGCAAGGAGTTGGGGCTGGGGCCGGCGAAATTTGCACAGTTGCAGGCTGCGCAAGAAATGAGCAGGCGCCATCTGGCCGAGCGTGCGCGCCAGAAACCGGCACTTGAGAGCCCGCAGGCGGTTCGCGAGTACCTGAAATCAATGCTGCGCCATGAGCCACACGAGGTGTTTGGTTGCCTGTTTCTCGATTCCAGGCATCAGGTACTGGCGTTTGAGACGCTGTTTCGCGGCTCCATTGACAACACCAGCGTTCATCCGCGAGAGGTGGTCAAGCGTGCCTTGGCCAACAACGCAGCGGCATTGATCCTCTGCCACAACCATCCATCGGGCAACAGTGACCCCAGTCAGTCCGACCGGGTGCTGACCAAGCGTCTGCAAAAGGCGCTGGAGTTGATTGATGTGCGGGTGCTCGACCATTTCATCATTGGCGATGGCGATCCGCTGTCGATGGCTGAGTATGGGTGGATGTAGGGCGTAGCCCCCTGTAGGAGCGAGCTTGCTCGCGATAAACCCGAGAACGCTGCGGGGTGTCTGGCTTCCCGCGTTATCGTTGACGACCATCGCGAGCAAGCTCGCTCCTACAGGCTCCTATGTCGATTATTTGAGATTGACCTTGGAGTAATCCTGCCGCCCGAACGGGCTGACCGAATACCCCTCGACATCCTTGCGCGTCAGCGCGAAGGCCGTCGGGTGGGCCAGGGGCAACCACAGCGCCTGTTGCTGGATCTGCGTCTGCGCCTGTTCGTAGAGCTTGGTGCGCACGCCTTGCTCGCCGGTGGTCTTGCCGGCGCTGATCAGCTTGTCCAGGTCCGCATTGCAGTAGCGGGCGAAGTTGGTGCCGGACTTGATCGCGGCACAGGAAAACTGCGGCGTGAGGAAGTTGTCCGGATCGCCGTTGTCACCGGCCCAACCCATGAACAGCAAGTCGTGTTCACCGGCCTTGGCGCGGCGGATCAGCTCGCCCCATTCGATCACCCGGATTTCGGCCTGAATGCCGATTTCCGCCAGATCGGATTGCAGCAGTTGAGCGCCGAGGCTCGGGTTGGGGTTCAGGAGGCTGCCGGAAGGGCGGGTCCAGATGGTGGTCCGGAAGCCTTCCTTGAGCCCGGCCTTGGCCATCAGCGCTTTGGCCTTCTCGACGTCATGCGGATACCCCGGAAGGCTTTTCGCATAGCTCCAGGTGTTCGGCGGGTACGGACCATTGGCCGCTTCGGCGGTGTCTTCGAACACGGCTTTGATGTAGTTGGCCTTGTCGAAGGCAAGGTTGATGGCCTGACGCACTTCTGGCTTGTCCAGCGGTGGATGCTGGCTGTTGATGCCGACGAATGCGGTCATGAACGCGTCAGTCTTTTCGACTTTCAGGGTCGGCTCTTTCAGCGCTTCCTGTACGTCCAGAGGCTTGGGCGACAGGGCGATCTGGCATTCATTGCGACGCAATTTCTGCAAGCGGACGTTGGCGTCCGGTGTGATGGCAAAGATCAGCGGATCGACAGAGGGTTTGCCGGCGAAGTAGTCGGGGTTGGCTTTATAGCGAACCGAAGCATCCTTCTGGAAGCGCGTGAATACGAACGGACCCGTGCCGATCGGCTGGCTGTTGAGTTTTTCAGGCGTGCCGACCTTCATCAGCTTGTCCGCGTACTCGGCCGAATAGATCGAGGCGAACCCCATGCTCAGGGTCGCCAGGAAGGTCGAATCCGCGTGGTCGAGGGTGAAGCGCACGGTCTGCGGGTCGAGGGCGTCGATTTTCTTGATCAGCGCCGGCAACTGCATCGATTGCGCATGCGGGAAGCCGCTCTGGGCGACTTTGTGCCACGCATTGGCCGGGTCGAGCATGCGGTCGAAGCTGAAAATCACGTCCTCGGCATTCAGGTCGCGCGTTGGGGTGAAGTATTCGGTGCGATGGAATTTTACCTGCGGGTGCAACTTGAAGACGTAGATCAGGCCGTCGGGGCTGACTTCCCAGCTGTCGGCGAGACTGGCGACCACTTTGCCACTGGCCGTGTCGAATTCCACCAGGCGGTTCATCAGCACGTCGGCCGAGGCGTTGGTGGTGGTCAACGAGTTGTACTGCACCACATCGAACCCTTCAGGGCTGGCCTCGGTGCAGACGCTCAGGGCGGCGGCAAAGGCTTGTGGACTCAGCAGAAGCGGGGCGAGCAACAGCGGTAGGGCAGCGAGGCGCATGGTCGGCTTCCTTTACAGATCGAAGGCCCATCTGCAAGTGCAGTCTGGAAAAGACTTACCCTAGTGGGCTCTTTTGCAAATGACTATCCCCTTTTTCATTTTGAGAGGACTATAGGCGACTGATTTTGCTGTGCAGCGGTTGAGAAACCCCCTTGGTTGGCCCAATGCCCGATTCTCTGCGACGAGCGGTCGCCATCGACGATAGCCTTTGTCCAAAGCGCTCGGAGCCCGGAAAACGGGGTTTTTGTGAATTCAACGCACACTGAATGTTGTTGCTCTCAAGTCTTTCTGGTATAAAGCAGCGCTCTTTTCTAGGGGCCCGGTTCCTTCACTGTAGGTGTAGCCGGTAAGACCTCTAAAGAAACGCGGCGCCTGGCGCCAAATGACTGAGAGATTAAGCGGCCAACCCATGCCGGGTTGGGCATGTGGTTTTAGAGGGCTGAGGCATGTCTAGAGTATGTCAAGTTACCGGTAAGGGTCCGGTAACCGGGAATAACATTTCCCACGCAAACAACAAAACCCGTCGTCGTTTCCTGCCGAACCTGCAGCATCACCGCTTCTGGGTTGAAGAAGAGAAACGTTTTGTGCGTCTGCGCGTATCTGCCAAAGGCATGCGTATCATCGACAAGCGTGGCATCACTGTCGTGCTGGCCGAACTTCGCCGCGATGGCAAGGTTTAAGGGAGCTAATCATGCGTGAATTGATTCGTTTGATTTCGAGCGCCGGTACTGGTCACTTCTACACTACCGACAAGAACAAGCGTACTACCCCGGACAAAATCGAGATCAAGAAATATGATCCGGTTGTTCGCAAGCACGTGATCTACAAAGAAGGCAAAATCAAGTAATTGATTTTTCTCTCTTACGAAAAAGGCCCGTATCGCGAGATGCGGGCCTTTTTTGTTGTCTAATGGTTATGCGCTGCCTGTCAGGGCCTCATCGCGAGCAGGCTCGCTCCCACAGGTTTGTGGTCACCACAGATCCCTGTGGGAGCGAGCTTGCTCGCGATAGCGTCGGCCCGGACAGCGATATTCTTCAGGCCTTCTGTTCAAACGCCACGTAGATCTTGCGGCACGCCTCCAGCACCTCCCAGGTACCGCGAAAACCCGCCGGGATCACGAAGCGATCGCCTGCACGCAGGGTCTTGGCATTGCCGTCGCTGTCACGCAGCACCGAAACCCCTTGCAGGATCTCGCAGTACTCGTGCTCGGTGAAATTCACCGTCCACTGTCCGACTTCACCTTCCCACACGCCAGCATTCAACTGACCACAAGGACTGTTGTAGTGGTTGTACACCGCTTGTTCCGGGTCGCCCTTGAGCACTTTGGCCGGATCCGGGCGGTAACGCTCGGCGGCGGTGGTGGCCTGGCTGAAGTCGACGACGTTCTGGATGTTCATTGTTGTTATCTCCCCGTGATTGCGGCGCGGTTGCTTGATGTGCCCAAAGTCTATGTTTATTAAAATGAACATCGCAAGGCCGTTTGCCGGCGTTATGTCAAATATATTGAAACTTCATGTGCGGCTGGTTTAGGGTGGTGGATGCCTTGGGCCGAAAAGCAGGCTGGCCGGGCAGAATTCCTGACAGCGCCCGCGAAGAACGCGGGTGTCGTATCAATAAGAGGAGGACACTCGCATGACCACCCTGACCCGTGCCGACTGGGAACAACGTGCCCGCGATCTGAAAATCGAAGGCCGCGCCTATATCAATGGCGAATACACCGACGCCGTTTCCGCCGAGACCTTCGAGTGCATCAGCCCGGTCGATGGCCGTCTGCTGGGCAGGATTGCCAGCTGTGACGCCGCCGATGCCCAGCGCGCCGTGGAAAACGCCCGCGCCACGTTCAATTCCGGTGTTTGGTCGCGCCTGGCGCCGACCAAGCGCAAAGCCACCATGATCCGTTTCGCCGGCCTGCTCAAACAGCACGCCGAAGAGCTGGCGCTGCTTGAAACCCTGGACATGGGCAAGCCAATCAGCGACTCCCTGTACATCGACGTCCCTGGCGCGGCGCAAGCCCTGAGCTGGAGCGGCGAAGCCATCGACAAGATCTACGACGAAGTAGCCGCCACCCCGCATGATCAGTTGGGTCTGGTAACTCGTGAGCCGGTCGGTGTGGTCGGGGCCATCGTGCCGTGGAACTTCCCGCTGATGATGGCGTGCTGGAAACTGGGTCCGGCGCTGTCCACCGGTAACTCGGTGATCCTCAAGCCGTCGGAAAAATCGCCACTGACTGCCATCCGCATCGCAGCTCTGGCTGTCGAAGCCGGCATTCCGAAAGGCGTGCTGAACGTACTGCCAGGTTACGGCCACACCGTCGGCAAGGCTCTGGCACTGCATAACGACGTCGACACCCTGGTGTTCACCGGCTCTACCAAAATCGCCAAGCAACTGCTGATCTACTCCGGCGAGTCGAACATGAAGCGCGTCTGGCTCGAAGCCGGCGGCAAGAGCCCGAACATCGTCTTCGCCGATGCGCCGAACCTGCAGGAAGCTGCCGAAGCCGCTGCTGGCGCAATCGCCTTCAACCAGGGCGAAGTCTGCACCGCCGGTTCGCGTCTGCTGGTGGAGCGTTCGATCAAGGATAAATTCCTGCCGCTGGTGATCGAGGCGCTGAAAACCTGGAAGCCGGGCAACCCGCTGGATCCGGCGACCAATGTTGGCGCGCTGGTCGATACCCAGCAGATGAACACCGTGCTGTCCTACATCGAGTCCGGCCATGCCGACGGCGCCAAACTGGTGGCCGGTGGCAAGCGTACCCTCCAGGAAACTGGCGGCACTTACGTTGAGCCGACGATTTTCGACGGCGTGAGCAATGCGATGAAAATAGCTCAGGAAGAAATTTTCGGCCCGGTACTGTCGGTTATCGCATTCGACAACGCCGAAGAGGCCATCGCGATCGCCAACGACACGCCGTACGGTCTGGCCGCTGCGGTCTGGACAGCCGACATTTCCAAGGCTCACCTCACCGCCCGCGCACTGCGTGCCGGTAGCGTGTGGGTCAACCAGTACGATGGCGGCGACATGACCGCTCCGTTCGGTGGCTTCAAGCAGTCCGGCAACGGTCGCGACAAGTCCCTGCACGCGTTCGACAAGTACACCGAGCTGAAGGCGACCTGGATCAAGCTGTAAGTCTTTAAGGGAGGCCTGTTGTAGAACCGGCCTCCCGAAACGACGCAGATCCCTTGTGGGAGCGAGCCTGCTCGCGATAACGGTGTGACAGTCGACGAAAATGTTGAATGTTGCTCCGTCATCGCGAGCAGGCTCGCTCCCACAGTGTTTTGTGTTGTCTGTAAAAACAATAAATCCACAGGAGCGTGGAACATGCGTTGGGCGACTTATTTCGCCGTCTTGGCATCTGTCCTGAGTGTCGGCCTGGCCCTGGGCGTCAGCATGCCGCTGGTGTCGTTTCGGCTGGAGAGCTGGGGCTACGGCTCGTTTGCTATTGGTGTCATGGCCGCGATGCCCGCCATTGGCGTCCTGTTGGGGGCGAAAATCTCCAGCCATCTGGCGGCACGATTCGGCACCGCCAATCTGATGCGCCTGTGCCTGTGGGCCGGGGCGGTTTCGATCGGATTGCTGGCGCTGTTGCCGAGTTATCCGGTCTGGCTGGTGCTGCGGTTGATGATTGGGGTGATCCTGACCCTCGTATTCATTATCGGTGAAAGCTGGATCAATCAATTGGTGGTCGAGGAGTGGCGCGGGCGGCTGGTGGCGCTGTATGGCAGCAGCTATGCGCTGAGTCAGCTGGCAGGCCCGGTGTTGCTGGGGTTTCTCGGTACCGAACACGATTATGGTTTTTGGGTGGGTGTCGGTTTGCTGATGGCGGCTCCGTTCCTGTTGCTGGGCCGCAGTGGTGCACCGAGCAGCGAAGCCAGCAGCGTGACCTTGAGTGATTTGCTCGCTTTCTGTCGTGGCCTGCCGGCGATTGCCTGGGCGGTGTCGCTGTTCGCTGCGTTCGAGGCGATGATTTTGACTCTGTTGCCGGTCTATTGTCTGCGCCAGGGCTTCACCACGGAGATCGCACTGGCGATGGTCAGTACGGTGGTGGTCGGCGATGCGGTGCTGCAATTGCCGATTGGTGCGTTGGCCGATCGCTTGTCGCGTCGGGCGTTGTTTACCGGCTGCGCAGTCATCTTGCTGGTGTCTAGCCTGGCGATTCCGATGCTGATCGATACGCTGCTGATCTGGCCGCTGTGGGTCCTGTTTGGCGCCAGTGCCGGCGGCTTGTTCACCTTGTCGCTGATCCTCATCGGCGAGCGTTATCGCGACGATGCGCTGGTGCGGGCCAACGCACACATCGCTCAGTTGTGGGGCATCGGTTGTCTGATCGGGCCGCTGTTGGCGGGCGCCGGCAGCCAGTGGATCAGCGGCCATGCGTTACCGTTGCTGATGGCGGTCGGGGCCTTGGGCGTGTTGATTGTGGTGTCGCGGCAAGGGGCGTTTGGTGCGGTGCAACCGGCTTAGCTCAAAAGATCAAAAGATAGCAGCCTTCGGCAGCTCCTACAGGGCTGCGATCTTTTGAGGGAGCTACAACATCCGCTCCAGCCCAACCATGTTGCTCAGCCACGCATTGAAACGACGCCACCAGCTCCCTGGCTCCTTGGTCAGGGTGTGCATTTTTCCGTCGTCTTCCGTGCTCCAGACAATCTGACCGTTCTCCAGCTCCACTTGATAGCTCAGGGCTGGCGCCATGCCCTGCAGCGCCAGTTCGCGGACCCGTGCAGCCAATTCCGGGCTGTCCACCAACACGCCGACCTCGGTGTTCCACAGCACTGAGCGCGGATCGAAATTGAACGAGCCGATAAAGGATTTCTGCTGGTCGAAGATCATCGCCTTGCTGTGCAGGCTGGAGTCAGAGCCGCGATAGGAGCTGCTGGAAAACAGATGCGGCCCGCTACCGCTGCCGCCTCCCTCGCCGGGTTGGCGACGCAATTCGTACAGCTTCACGCCGTGTTCCAGCAATGCCCTGCGATAGGGTGCGTATCCGCCGTGAACCGCGGGAACGTCCGTGGCTTCAAGTGAATTGGTCAGCAACCTCACCGAAACGCCGGCATCGGCGCGTCCGGTCAGGTACACGAGCCCCGGTTGGCCGGGTACAAAGTAGGCCGAGACCATGATCAGCTCTTTGCGGACGCCGTCGAGTTCAGGCGCAAATTGCGTGGTCAGCAGCAACTGCGGGTCGGGCTCGCCCTTGGCCAGTACCTTGCTCGGCGCATCCCACAATGCCTGGTTCCAGGCCCAGATCAGTTCGCGGCGCCAGATGTCCAGGCGCGGATGGGTGGTGAAGGTCATCAAGTGTTTGTAGAGCGCGTGATCCTGCCTGCGGGTTTCCGCCAGGGACTCTTCCAGTCGGGAGCGGGTGTTTTCCAGGTCGCGCAGGGTGGGTTTGCTCGACAGGAATTCGTCGATCGGCTTGCTCAGGGCGCTGTTCCAGTATTGGTCGAAACTGTGCCCGAGTTGCTCGGCAACCGGGCCGACACCGAGCAAGTCGATGTCGGTGAAATTCATGTTGGGCTCGGCATCGTAATACTCATCCCCCAGATTTCGCCCGCCGACGATGGCCATGCTGCTGTCCGCCAGCCACAACTTGTTATGCATGCGTCGATGCTGTTGCGACAGGTTGAGCAGCCGGCCTACGGTACGTGTCACCCCCGTACTGCGGCCCAGGTTCAGCGGATTGAACACGCGGATCTGGATTTTCGGGTGCGCGGCGAGGGTGGCAATGACGCGGTCCAGGCCGTCGCTGGTCATGTCATCAAGCAGTACCCGCACCCGCACGCCCCGGTCGGCGGCCTTGAGCAATTCCTCGATCAACATGCGCGTGCTGATGCCGTCGTGCACGATGTAGTACTGCAAATCGAGGCTGCTTTGGGCATTGCGGATCAGTTCGGCACGGGCGGTGAAGGCCTCGGTGCTGTCCGATAGCAGGCGGAAGCCCGATTGTCCCTTGTAAGGTGCGGCCTGTGCCTGGACTGAGCGGCCGAATGCGGAGTCTGAAGCCGGCAGCGCCTGGCTCGGTACACGCTGTACGTCGAGGCTGGCGCAACCGCCCAGGAACGAGGCGAGTAGCACAAGAGCAAGCAGGGGCTGTCTGACTCTCACGTAGGGACGTTCCGTTTGGCGGCATAGTCAGGCATATGGACGCTGATTCACCAATAAAAGTCAGTCGCTGAGCTGATCGGTTTCCGCCAGCAGTTTGATCGCTGTCGCACCGACCTTGCGCACCGCCTCTTCGATCTGCGGTGTTGGCTTGGCAGCGTAGTTCATGCGCAGGCAATTGCGGTACTTGCCCGAGGCGGAAAAAATACTGCCCACTGCAATCTGTACGCCCTGGTCGTGCAAGGCGCGATTCAGTTTCAGGGTGTCGAAGCCTTCCGGCAGTTCGACCCACAGCATGAAGCTGCCTTGTGGGCGACTGGCGCGGGTGCCGGCCGGGAAATAGCGGGTCACCCAATCGATCATCATGTCGCGATTGCGCTGGTATTGCGTGCGCATCCGCCGCAAATGCGGTTCGAAATGGCCGCCCTTGAGAAATTCGGCAATGGCGATCTGCGGTTGCGGCGCGGTGGAGCCGGTGCTGATGTATTTCATGTGCAGCACCCGTTCCAGATAGCGGCCGGGCGCGACCCAGCCGATGCGCAGGCCCGGTGCCAGGGTCTTGGAAAACGAACTGCACAACAGGACGCGACCGTCCTCGTCGAAGGACTTGATCGTGCGCGGGCGTGGATAGGTGTAGGCCAGTTCGCCATACACATCGTCCTCGATGATCGCCACGTCATAGCGCTGGGCAAGCGTCAACAGCGAGCGTTTGCGCGACTCCGGCATGATGTAGCCCAACGGGTTGTTGCAGTTGGGGGTCAACTGTATGACCTTGATCGGCCACTGCTCCAGGGCCAGCTCCAGCGCTTCGAGGCTGATGCCGGTCAACGGATCGGTGGGGATTTCCAGAGCCTTCATGCCCAGGCCCTTGAGGGTCTGCATCGCACCGTGAAAACTCGGCGAGTCCACCGCCACAATGTCTCCCGGTTCGCAGATCGCGCGAATGCTGGTGGACAGCGCTTCGTGGCAACCGGTGGTTACTACCAGGTCGCTGGCGCCCAACTGGCAGCCGGAATCGAGCATCAGGCGGGCGATCTGTTCGCGCAGTTCGAGGTTGCCGTGGATGTTGTCGTAATACAGGCCGGGCATGTCCTGTCGCCGGCTGATCCGTGCCAGGTCGCGCAACAGTGGCTTCATGGTTGGACTGGTGATGTCCGGCATGCCGCGGCCCAGTTGCACCACGTCTTTGCGCGGCACGGCGCGAATCAACTCCAGCACCTGATCCCATTGGGAGATGTCCACCGGCCGTTGGGCCGGGCGGCCGACTGCCGGCAAATCCGGCAGTTCGCGGCTGGCCGGGACAAAGTACCCGGATTTGGGACGCGGCGTGGCCAGCCCGCTGTCTTCCAGCACCCGATAGGCCTGCTGCACTGTGCTCAGGCTGACGCCGTGCTCGACGCTCAGCGCCCGTACCGAGGGCAGCCGGTCACCGGGGCGATAGAAGCCCTGTTCGATACGCGTGCCGAGCAATTCGGCCAGGTTGACGTAAAGGGTCATGGTGCAGCCTCGATAGGGATGATTCGGTTAACCAGTACAGATCAGACGAAAAAACGGGATTCAGTGACGGAATCGGCAAAACTGTATGGAGTTAATACAGTTGCTTTGAATCTGTAATGCTTTTTCCCGCCCGCGCATCATGGAACCTCTGGCTACCCAAGTAAACAGGAGCATCCAAGATGAACGGTTTGAGCGATGTGCGGCTGACATTACACAGTCAGGAACTGGCGACAGGGCAGAACAACGGCGCGCGGGAGGCGGGCATGCACAATGCGTCGTCCGGCCTGAGTCGTTGGGATCAGTTCTGGCGTCGGCTGCACACGCGCAAGGCGTTGCTGGCGCTGACACCGGATCAGCTCAAGGATATCGGGCTGACGCGGGAGCAGGCGTTGGAGGAGGGGCTGAAGCCTTTCTGGCGGATCTGAATGTTGCAGTTTTCTTCAGGGCCTCATCGCGGGCAAGCCCGCTCCCACAAGGACCGGCGGTGAGCGCAAATTTTGTGAACACCATCATTCCCTGTGGGAGCGAGCTTGCTCGCGATAACGTCGGCACAGACACCGCCAATCCTTCAGACCAACTCTTTGAGCCGATGCCACAACATCCCCAACGCCAGCAACGGTGAGCGCAAATGCTTGCCGCCGGGGAAGGTGATGTGCGGCACCCTGGCGAACAGATCGAAGCCGCCGCTGTGCTGGCCGCTGATGGCTTCGGCCAGCAGCTTGCCGGCCAGGTGCGTGGCATTCACGCCATGACCGGAATAGGCCTGGGCGTAATACACATTCGGCTGGTCCTTGAGCCGCCCGATCTGCGGCAGGCGGTTGGCGCCGATGCCGATCATGCCGCCCCATTGGTACTCGATCTTCACTGCGCTCAGCTGCGGGAAAACCTCGAGCATTTTCGGACGCATGTACGCGGCGATGTCTTTCGGGTCGCGGCCGGAGTAATGGCAAGCGCCGCCAAACAGCAGGCGCCGGTCCGCCGAGAGCCGGTAGTAGTCCAGCGCCACCCGTTGGTCACAGACCGCCATGTTCTGCGGCAGCAGGGCGTGGGCCTGTTCTTCGCCCAGTGGTTCGGTGGCGATGATGTAGCTGCCGGCGGGCAGGACTTTACCGCTGAGTTCCGGGTTGAGGTTGTTGAGGTAGGCGTTGCAGCCCAGCACCAGGGTCTTGGCTCGCACCGAGCCCTCGGCGGTATGGACCTTGACCTCGGGGCCATAGTCGATGCGGGTCACGGCCGACTGCTCGAACAGTCGGACCCCCAGTCGTTGCGCAGCCGCCGCTTCGCCCAAGGCCAGGTTCAGTGGATGCAGGTGCCCCGAGCCCATATCGATCAGGCCACCGACGTACCGTGTGGAGCCGACCACGGTGTGCATCTCATTGGCTTGCAGCAAACGGGTCTCGTAGCGATACCCGAGGCTGCGCAGTTCTTCGGCATCCTCGGCGAACCCTTCAAGGTCACGGGGCTTGTTGGCGAGGTCGCAGTAACCCCAGGTCAGGTCGCAGGGGATCTGGAAGCGCTCGACCCGTTGCCGGACGATTTCCACGGCTTCCAGGCCCATGAGTTTCATTTGCCGCACGCCATCGGCACCGATGACGTTGGCGAACTGATCGAGGCCGTGGCCGACGCCGCGAATCAGTTGCCCGCCATTGCGTCCACTGGCGCCCCAACCGATTCTGTGGGCTTCAAGCAACACCACGCTGAGGCCGCGTTCGGCCAGCTCAAGCGCCGTGTTCAACCCCGAAAAACCGCCGCCCACCACGCAGACATCGGCCCGCACTTCGCCTTTGAGCACCGGAAGTTCGGGCTGCGGCAGGCTGGTGGCGGCGTAGTAGGACGCGGTGTGGTTCAGAGCAGGCTGTTGAGCACGGGGGGTCATGTGCGTGTTCCTGATTCTTGCGTTTAGAAAATTTGACGGAGCATATGCCGGACCTTCCCGGACGGGCAACATTGGTCGGCTGGTGCTGTCTGGATCGGGGATTTTGCGTCAGAATCGCGCTCTATTCCGCTTTGGGTCACCGCTGCAATGAGCTGCAACAGCCAGACAATCCGCACATTGCGCCAACAGATTCCCTCGTTCGAGTGCGTGCCCGGCTGCCATGACTGCTGCGGGCCGGTGACCACCTCGCCGGAAGAAATGTCGCGCCTGCCGCGCAAGACGCGCGCCGAGCAGGATGCCGCCATGGAAGAGCTCAACTGTGTGCATCTGGGGCCCAATGGCTGCACTGTGTATGACGAACGGCCGCTGATCTGCCGGTTGTTCGGCACCACCAAGACCTTGCCATGCCCCAATGGGCGCGGGCCAGTGGAGTTGATTCATCCGCGGGTGGAGAAGCAGGTGTTCGAGTACATGGCCAGCACCCGGCAAGTGCTGGTCTAGATAGACCGAGTCGCTGCCTTCGCGAGCAAGCCCGCTCTCACATTGGATCTTCAGTGGCCACAGATTTGTGTACGGCTGCGATCAACTGTGGGAGCGGGCTTGCTCGCGAAAGCGGCTGAACAGACTCCGCCAATCTCAATCCGGAATCGGCAGGGTCAAACTCTCCTTCACCTCTTCCATCACGATATAGCTCTTGGACTCCCGCACATGGGGCAGCTTGAGCAGGATGTCGCCCAGCAATTTGCGGTACGAGGCCATCTCGGAAATCCGCGCCTTCACCAGGTAGTCGAAATCCCCTGACACCAGATGACACTCCAGTACATGGGGCAATTTCAGCACCGCGCGTCGGAACTCTTCGAAAGTGTCGCCGGATTTGTAATCCAGGCTGATCTCGACGAACACCAGCAGACTACCCTTCAGATGTTGCGGGTTTAGCCTGGCGTTGTAGCCCATGATGATCCCCTCGCGCTCCAGTCGCCGGACCCGCTCAGTACAGGGCGTGGTCGAGAGCCCGACCTTTTCCCCAAGCTCGGTAAAGGAAATCCGCCCGTCCGCTTGCAGGATCCGCAGGATGTTGCGATCGATCTTGTCCAGCTCACGTTTGGTCTGAGTGTTGGTCCGCATAGGGGATGCGCCTCCGTGAAAAGGGTTTTTGCCGAGAATTGTCGCCAAATATAGGCGCTTATATAGTGAAAAGCACTGGCAAATCTTTTTTACACTGCGCGCATCTAAAGCTCTGAACAACAAACGTCAGCGGTTAGCCGCGATGAGGGATATGAAAATGCGCGTCATGGTCTTGGGCAGCGGCGTCATCGGTACCACCAGTGCTTATTATCTGGCCCGTGCCGGGTTTGAAGTGGTGGTCGTCGACCGGCAGCCGGCTGCTGCCATGGAGACCAGTTTCGCCAACGCCGGGCAGGTCTCGCCGGGTTATGCCTCGCCGTGGGCTGCACCGGGTGTGCCGCTCAAGGCCATCAAGTGGCTGTTGCAGCGCCACGCGCCCCTGGCAATCAAGGCCACTGCCGACATCGACCAGTACCTGTGGATGGCACAGATGCTGCGCAACTGCACCGCCAGCCGTTATGCGGTGAACAAGGAGCGCATGGTCCGTCTGTCCGAGTACAGCCGTGACTGCCTCGATGAACTGCGCGCTGAAACCGGCATCGCCTACGAAGGCCGCAGCCTTGGTACGACCCAACTGTTCCGCACCCAGGCCCAGCTGGACGGCGCTGCGAAAGACATCGCAGTGCTGAAAGAGTCCGGCGTGCCGTTCGAACTGCTCGACCGCGAAGGCATCGCTCGCGTTGAACCGGCGCTGGCCAGCGTGACTGACATCCTCGCCGGTGCCCTGCGCCTGCCGAACGACCAGACTGGCGACTGCCAGATGTTCACCACCAAGCTCGCAGAAATGGCCGCGAACCTCGGCGTGCAATTCCGCTTCGGCCAGGACATTCAGCGCCTGGACTTCGCCGGTGACCGCATCAATGGCGTGTGGATCGACGGCAAGCTGGAAACCGCCGACCGCTACGTGCTGGCTCTCGGCAGCTACTCGCCGCAACTGCTCAAGCCGCTGGGGATCAAGGCGCCGGTGTACCCGCTCAAGGGCTACTCCCTGACTGTGCCGATCACCAACTCGGCGATGGCCCCGACCTCGACCATTCTCGACGAGACCTACAAGGTCGCGATCACCCGTTTCGACAACCGCATCCGCGTCGGCGGCATGGCCGAGATTGCCGGTTTTGACCTGTCGCTGAACCCGCGTCGCCGGGAAACCCTGGAGATGATCGTCAACGATCTTTATCCTCAGGGCGGCGATCTGGCCCAGGCCAGCTTCTGGACCGGTCTGCGTCCGACCACTCCGGACGGCACGCCGATCGTTGGCGCCACCCCGTTCAAGAACCTGTTCCTGAACACCGGTCACGGCACGCTCGGCTGGACCATGGCCTGTGGCTCCGGCCGTTTGCTGGCGGACCTGATGGCGAAGAAAAAGCCGCAGATCAGCGCCGAAGGCCTCGATATTTCCCGTTATGGCAACAAAACCCAGGAGTCTGCAAAGCATGTCAGTCCAGCGCCAGCTCACCAATGAGCGCATGAGTCAGATCGTCACCCATAACGGCACGGTTTACCTGGCCGGACAGGTAGGCGACGACATGAACGCCGGGATTGAACAGCAGACCCGTGAAACCCTCGCCAACATCGAGCGTTTGCTCGATCTGGCCGGCACCGACAAGCACAACCTGCTGTCGGTGACGATTTACCTGAAAGACATCGATGCGCATTTCGAAGGCATGAACGCGGTGTGGGACAACTGGCTGCCAAAAGGCGTCGCCCCGGCCCGTGCCACCGTTGAAGCGAAATTGTGCGAACCGGAAATCCTGGTCGAGCTGTCGGTTGTAGCCGCTCTGCCATAAGCTTTCAGACAGATCCCTCTCCCGGTGCTGTTGGTGGTTCACGCTGTCAGTCAGCGCCGGTTTTTCTTCCCGATAACCCGACCAGAAGTCTGCCGCCATGCGTCCTGCCCGTGCCCTGATCGACCTTCAAGCCCTGCGCAACAACTACCGAATCGCCCGTGAGCTCACGGGGGCCAAAGCCCTCGCGGTGATCAAGGCCGATGCCTATGGCCATGGCGCGGTGCGTTGCGCCCAAGCGCTGGAAGCCGAGGCGGACGGGTTTGCCGTGGCCTGCATCGAAGAGGCGCTGGAGCTGCGGGCGGCGGGCATTCGTGCACCGGTCCTGCTGCTGGAAGGTTTTTTCGAAGCCGATGAACTGGCACTGATCGTCGAGCATGATTTCTGGTGCGTGGTGCATTCGCTGTGGCAACTCGAAGCCATCGAGAAAGCGGCGTTGAGCAAGCCGATCATCGTGTGGCTGAAACTCGATTCGGGCATGCACCGTGTGGGGCTGCATCCGGCGGATTATCAGGCGGCCTACCAACGGCTGCTGGCCAGCGGCAAGGTCGCGAAAGTAGTGCTGATGACCCACTTTGCGCGTGCCGATGAACTGCACGAACAAGCCAGTGCCGATCAGGTGGCGGTATTTGAAGCGGCGCGCAAGGGCTTGTCCGCCGAGGTCAGCCTGCGCAACTCGCCGGCGGTGCTCGGTTGGCCGCAGATTCCGAGCGATTGGGTGCGTCCCGGCATCATGCTCTATGGCGCCACGCCGTTCGAAGAGGCCAACGAAGTTGCCTCACGCCTGCAACCCGTGATGACCCTGGAATCGAAAGTCATCAGTGTCCGCGAACTGCCGGCTGGCGAGCCAGTCGGTTATGGCGCCAGATTCGTCACGCCCAAACCGATGCGCATTGGTGTGGTGGCCATGGGTTACGCCGACGGGTACCCGCGTCTGGCACCGACCGGCACCCCGGTGCTGGTTGCCGGGCAGCGCAGCCAGTTGATCGGCCGGGTGTCGATGGACATGCTCTGCATCGACCTGACCGATGTTCCGCAGGCCGGTCTCGGTTCGACCGTCGAGTTGTGGGGCAAAAACATCCTTGCCAGCGATGTAGCCATGGCAGCCGGGACGATTCCTTACCAGATTTTCTGCAACCTGCGCCGGGTGCCACTGCTCTATTCCGGGGCTTAGTGCGTAAGGCTCCAGACCGGAAGTCGCCTCGCTGAGCAGGATTCAGGTCAAGGTGTTGTAAATACTGAACGCTGTCGCCATGATAACGTCCACTATTCCAACAATTTTGAATCCTGGAGGCGCAAGCTTTGGACGTCGGTGAACGACTGCAATCCATCCGTAGGCTCAAAGGCCTTTCCCAGCGTGAGCTCGCCAAACGGGCGGGCGTCACCAACAGCACCATTTCGATGATCGAAAAGAACAGCGTGAGCCCTTCGATCAGTTCGTTGCGCAAGGTGTTGGGCGGGATTCCCATGTCCATGGTCGAGTTCTTTTCCGAAGAAATCCTGCAGGAAAAGCCGAGCCAGATCGTCTACAAGGCCAACGAGCTGATCGATATTTCCGATGGTGCCGTGACCATGAAACTGGTCGGCCGGGCCCACCCGAGCCGGGCTATCGCGTTCCTCAATGAAATCTATCCGCCAGGTGCCGACACCGGTGAGGAGATGCTCACCCATGAGGGCGAGGAAACCGGCATCCTGGTCGAAGGAAAACTGGAGCTGGTGGTCGGTCTCGAAACTTTTGTCCTCGAAGCCGGTGATAGCTACTACTTTGAAAGTACCAAGCCACACCGTTTCCGGAATCCGTTCGATGCGCCTGCGCGACTAATCAGCGCAGCCACACCGGCGAATTTCTAAGAAAAGAGGCGTCCTGCCAGCATTGCAGAGGCGCCCGGGCCGTTTTTCCGCCGCCGCCTAAGACCCTTGCGACTTTGGGGTTGTTTCAGTGCGACGGGCTTACCGCTATACTTGCGCCCGCCTGCGAACCGTGGCCGTAGGCGTGACTAGCCACCATTGAGGGTGAACGCGTGAACCTAATTATGAAAATGCTGGCTGCACCAGCAACCGTATTGGCCCTATGGGCTGTCAGTGTCAGCGCTCAGGCTGCGACCAACGACGATATCGCCAAACGCCTTGAGCCAGTCGGCCAGGTCTGTGTTCAGGGTAAAGAGTGCAAGGGCATGGAAGTGGCCGCTTCCGCCGGCGGCGGTGGTGGTGCAAAAACCCCGGATGAAGTGATTGCAAAACATTGCAACGCTTGCCACGGTTCAGGCCTGTTGGGCGCACCGAAAGTCGGTGATGCTGCCGCTTGGGGCGAGCGCGCCAAGAAAGAAGGTGGTATTGACGGTCTGCTTGCCAAAGCGATCTCCGGTATCAACGCGATGCCGCCAAAAGGCACCTGCGCCGATTGCGCAGACGCCGAACTCAAAGGCGCCATCCAGAAGATGTCCGGCTTGAAATAAGCGCCAGATCTTCCGCAAAAAAACCGTCTTCGGACGGTTTTTTGTGCCCCCATTCCCTGTAGGAGCGAGCTTGCTCGCGATGAATTCGAAGGCGCCGTGGGGTGTCAGGCTTGCCGCGTTATCGTTGACGACCATCGCGAGCGAGCTCGCTCCTACAAGGTATTTGTGTCGGGCGGTTGGCCGATACAGGCTGTTCATTGCAGCAAAGACCCGGCAATCTCGGTCCAAACCCAAGTCATGGAACTTGAGGGAGGATCCGATGGTTCAGCTGTGCTCTATCGAACAGGCAGTCGATGACGTCCTGGCAAGGTTGCCGGCGCATATCCACATGGGCTTGCCTCTGGGGTTGGGCAAGCCCAATCACTTCGTCAACGCGCTGTATCGACGAATCGCACAGTTGCCCGAGCGGCGGCTGACGATCTACACCGCGTTGTGTCTGGGCCGCCCGCCCTTGGGCGACGGATTGCAAAAGCGCTTCCTCGAGCCCTTTATCGAACGGGTTTTCGGCGATTATCCGGAGCTGGATTTCCTCGCCGACCTGCGTCGCGATCAACTCCCGGGCAACATCCACATCCAGCAGTTTTTCATGCAGCCCGGCAGCCTGCTCAACAGTGCCACGGCGCAGCAGGATTACGTCAGCAGCAACTACAGCCATGCGGCGCGGGACATCAATGCCGCCGGGCTGAACCTGGTGGCGCAACTGGTGGCCAGCCATGCCGAGCATCCCGACCGCTTGAGCCTGAGCTGCAACCCCGACATCACCCTCGACCTGTTGCCGATGATCGCCAAGCGCCGCGCCGCCGGAGAAACCATCCTGATGGTCGGCCAGGTGCACGACGATCTGCCTTACATGCCCGGCGATGCGGAACTGGGCATCGACACCTTTGACCTGCTGATCGATGAGAAAGACCACACCACGCTGTTTTCCACGCCGAACATGCCGGTGGGGTGTCAGGACCATTTCATCGGCTTGCATGCCAGCACCCTGGTGCGTGACGGCGGTACGTTGCAGATCGGCATCGGCGCCATGGGCGATGCGCTGACGGCGGCGCTGCTGGCGCGGCAAGCGGACAACGACGCTTACAAGGCGTTGCTGGCCGACGTAAACCTCAGCCACTGGGCGCAACTGATCGAGCGCGAGGGCGGCGCCGATCCCTTCGCCAAAGGCCTGTATGGCTGTAGCGAAATGTTCGTCAATGGCTTGTTGGTACTGGCTGATGCCGGGATCGTGCGGCGCAAGGTTTATCCGGACCTGGCGACCCAACAGCAGGCGAATGCCGGCACCCTCGACGAGGCTGCGCAAACCGATGGCATCTCGGTGCACGGTGGTTTCTTCCTCGGTCCGCGCAGCTACTACGAACGCCTGCGCGAGTTGCCACAAAACAAGCGGCTCGAATTCAACATGACCCGCATCAGCTACATCAATGAGCTTTACGGGCAGGAAGAACTCAAGCGCTTGCAGCGCCTGAATGCGCGGTTCATCAACACCGCGTTCACCGTGACCTTGCTCGGTGCCGCGGTGGCGGATCAGCTCGAGGACGGACGTGTGCTCAGCGGCGTAGGCGGGCAATACAACTTCGTGGCTCAGGGTCATGCACTGCAGGGCGCGCGCTCGGTGCTGCTGCTGCGCAGCTGGCGTGAGTCTGGCGGTGACGTCAGCTCGAACATCGTCTGGGAGTATGGCCACTGCACGATTCCCCGGCACTTGCGGGACATGGTGGTCACCGAATATGGCATCGCCGATCTTCGTGGCAAAACCGATGCTGCAGTGATCGAGGCCTTGCTCAATATCAGCGACTCGCGTTTTCAGTCGGGGTTGATTGAACAGGCGCAGAAGGTCGGCAAATTGCCCAAGGACTTCTGTCTCGATCCGCGCTTTGCTGATAACACTCCGCAACGGTTGCAGGAGATCCAGGCGCGGCATCCGCTGCTTTTTCCAGAGTATCCACTGGGCTGTGATTTCACCGAGATCGAGCAAGATGTATTGCGGGCACTGAACTGGCTCAAGAGCAAGTTCAAGCTGAGCGAGGTGCTGGAGTTGGGCAAGGCAGCGCTGGATGCGCCGGAAGCAACAGCGTTCCCGGAGCATCTGGAGCGCATGCAGCTGGCCAGCCCGGAGGGGCTGAAGGAGGAGTTGTATCAGCGGTTGCTGCTAACCGGCCTCAAGGCCACCGCGCAATAACAACCCGTGCATAACAAATGTGGGAGCGGGCTTGCTCGCGAAGGCGGTGTATCAGTCAAAAACCAGTCGACTGACACACCGCCTTCGCGAGCAAGCCCCGCTCCCACAGGGGAATTGCGGTGTGGCGGCTTACTCGATAAAGGTCACGACACCATCGGCCAGCGACTTCACGCGAGCCAACGACTCCACGCGATAACCCTGCGAATCCAGCTCCGCACGGCCGCCCTGGAACGACTTCTCGATCACGATGCCCAGGCCCGCCACGGTAGCGCCGGCCTGTTTGATGATCGAAATCAGCGCCTGGGACGCCTTACCGTTGGCCAAAAAGTCATCGATGATCAGCACGCGGTCGCTACTGGTCAGGTGGCGCGGGGAGATGGCCACAGTGCTTTCGGTCTGCTTGGTGAACGAGTACACGGTCGCCGACAGCAGGTTTTCGGTGAGGGTCAGGGACTGGTGCTTGCGGGCGAAGATCACCGGCACGCCGAGGTTCAGACCGGTCATGATCGCCGGGGCGATGCCCGAGGCTTCGATGGTGACGATCTTGGTGATGCCCGAGTCCTTGAACAGCGTGGCGAATTCGTCGCCGATCAGCTTCATCAGGGCCGGGTCGATCTGGTGGTTCAAAAAGGCGTCGACTTTCAGGACCTGGTCGGAAAGCACAATGCCTTGTTCGCGAATTTTCTGGTGCAGGGCTTCCATGAAGCTGTCCTCTTTTGGCGCCTGTGCGCCGAAGGTCATATAAAAGTGGTCAATTCTAGCGCTTTAACATCGCGCGTATATCTGCCAATGCGTTGTTGCCCCGCACGGCTTTGACTTCGGTCGGTGTGTCGTCGTTGCCTTCCCAGGCCAGATCGTCCGGTGGCAACTCATCGAGGAAGCGGCTCGGCGCGCAATCGATGATCTCTCCGTACTGCTTGCGCTTGGCCGCGAAGGTGAAGGCCAGGGTCTGGCGCGCGCGGGTAATGCCAACGTAGGCCAGGCGACGTTCTTCTTCGATGGTGTCGGCTTCGATGCTGGAACGGTGCGGGAGGATTTCCTCCTCCATGCCCATGATGAACACATAGGGGAATTCCAGGCCCTTGGACGCATGCAAGGTCATCATCTGCACGCCTTCGGCGCCGTCTTCCTCTTCCTGCTGACGCTCGAGCATGTCACGCAGGACGAGTTTGCCGATGGCGTCCTCGACGGTCATTTCGCCTTCTTCGTCTTTTTCCAGGGTGTTCTTCAGCGCCTCGATCAGGAACCAGACATTACCCATGCGGTAATCGGCGGCCTTGTCGCTGGAGCTGTTGGTGCGCAGCCAGTTCTCGTAGTCGATGTCCATGACCATGCTGCGCAGGGCCGAGATCGGGTCTTCGCCGGCGCACTGCTCGCGCACCCTGTCCATGAAGCGCTTGAAGCGCGACAGGCGATCGGTGAAGCGGCTGTCCAGATGCTCGCCCAGGCCGATTTCGTCGGTGGCGGCGTACATCGAGATCTTGCGCTCGGTGGCGTAGTTACCGAGCTTCTCCAGAGTGGTCGAACCGATCTCGCGGCGCGGCACGTTGATCACCCGCAGGAAGGCGTTGTCGTCATCCGGGTTCACGATCAGGCGGAAGTAGGCCATCAGGTCTTTCACTTCCTGACGGCCAAAAAAGCTGTTGCCGCCGGACAGGCGATACGGCACTTGGTGGTGCTGCAATTTCAGCTCGATCAGCTTGGCCTGGTAGTTGCCGCGATACAGGATCGCGAAATCGCTGTACGGCCGGTCGGTGCGCAAGTGCAGGCTGAGGATTTCCATGGCCACACGCTCGGCCTCGGCGTCCTCGTTGCGGCAGCGGATCACGCGGATCTCGTCGCCGTGACCCATTTCACTCCACAGCTGTTTTTCGAATTCGTGGGGGTTGTTCGAGATCAGCACGTTGGCGCAGCGCAGGATGCGGCTGGTGGAGCGGTAGTTCTGCTCCAGCATCACCACTTTCAAGGACGGGTAGTCCTCCTTGAGCAGCATCAGGTTTTCCGGGCGGGCACCGCGCCAGGCGTAGATCGACTGGTCATCGTCGCCCACCACGGTGAACTGGTTGCGTTTGCCGATGAGCATTTTCACCAGCAAATACTGGCTGGCGTTGGTGTCCTGGTATTCGTCCACCAGCAGGTAGCGCACCTTGTTCTGCCACTTTTCCAGGATGTCGGCGTGTTCTTCGAACAGCTTCACCGGCAGCAGGATCAGGTCGTCGAAGTCCACTGCGTTGAACGCCTTGAGCGTGCGCTGGTAGTGGGTGTAGACGATGGCGGCGGTCTGCTCCTTGGGATTGCGCGCGTTTTCCAGGGCCTGGGCCGGCAGGATCAGGTCGTTTTTCCAGGCGCCGATCATGTTCTTGATCTCGTCGACACCGTCGTCGCCCGAGTATTCCTTCTGCATGATGTCGGTCATCAGGGCTTTGACGTCAGTCTCGTCGAAGATCGAGAAGCCCGGTTTGTAGCCCAGCCGCACGTGTTCCTTGCGGATGATGTTCAGGCCCAGGTTGTGGAAGGTGCAAACCGTCAGCCCGCGACCTTCACCGGCACGCAGCAGGGTGCCGACCCGTTCCTTCATCTCGCGGGCAGCCTTGTTGGTAAAGGTCATGGCGACGATGTACTGGGCGCGGATGCCGCAGTTCTGGATCAGGTGCGCGATTTTGCGCGTGATCACACTGGTCTTGCCGGAGCCTGCACCGGCGAGCACCAAAAGAGGGCCGCCGACGTAGCTCACGGCTTCTTGCTGCCGGGGATTGAGTCGGGACATAGGTAATTTCAGGAGTCAGTCACGAAATGGGCCGGCATTTTAACAGGCTCAGCGATTTGTGCTGCTCTGTCCGACTTGTGACGTACCGCGCTATCTGTAATTGCCGGTTTTGTTACTTTCACGCAGGATGCGCAACGAATTTGCGGCTAATGTTCGTAATTCCGGATACAAAGGGCTCGTTTTGATAACTGATGTCATTGTCATTGGTCATCGGGACGGCATAATGCCCGTCGCCTACATCTTTGCAGAGTCTAGGGAGCTAGCTTGTCTACGCCTGTCGAACCCTTGCGTTTGCTGCTACTGGCCGAAGAGCCAGCGTGGGCAGCGTTGTTGCGCGAGTGTCTGGCTCCGATGGGGAGCTCGGCCGTGCTCATCAGCGCGCCGAGTTGGGAGTCGGTCAGCAGCCTGTTCGATGACAACCGCAGCGCGGTGTTATTGACCATCCCGCAACTTCAACCGGCGCCGGGCCGTTGCAGCCTGCCGACGGTGTTGCTGCTCGACCATGAGCCGCTGACCCCGCCCGACGGTGTAAGTGACTGGCTGGTGCGCGATCATCTCGATCCGGGCATGTTGCGCCGCTGCCTGCGCCATGTGCGAGAACGTGGCGTGCTGGAAAACACCCTGCAACGCCTGGCCGAGCAAGATCCGCTCACCGGCATCGCCAATCGCCAGGGCTTCCAGACCCTGTTGACGGCGCGCCTGGCGGAAAACGACGGTCGCGGCCTGGCCCTCGGTCATCTCGACCTCGACAATTTCCGTTACGCCAACGACGCCCTTGGCCATCAGGCCGGTGACCGCCTGATCCTGCAGGTGGTGGCGCGGCTCAAGAGCCAGCTTGAAGCCGGCGATCAACTCGCGCGCCTGGGCAGTGATGAATTCGCGCTGCTGATCGACACCCGTCGCGCACCCCAGCGTGCCGAGTGGATGGCCGAGCGCATCAGCGAAGCGCTGGCCGAACCCTACTGGGTCGACGGCGAAAGCTTGTTGATCGGCTCCAGCCTGGGCATCGCTTACGCCCGGGCCCAGGCCGGCGCGGACCCGCTGATGTGGCACGCGCACATTGCCATGCAGCAGGCCAAAAGCACCCAAGGTTGCACCTTTCACATTTTCAACGAACGCATCAATCGCAATGCCCGCAGCATCGCCGACCTCGAAACCGAACTGCGTCGGGCACTGCGCCGCGATGAGCTGGAGTTGCACTACCAGCCACGGCTGAACCTTGAAGACGGACAGATCGTCGGCCTCGAAGCGTTGGTGCGCTGGCGCCATGCCGAGCGCGGCTTGCTGCCACCGAGCGAATTCGTGCCGCTGGCCGAGCAAAGCGGCCTGATCGTGCCGCTGGGCTACTGGGTGATTTCCCGGGCCTTGCGCGACATGCAGGCGCTGCTTGAGCTGGGTTTGCCGCCGTTGCACATGGCGATCAACCTGTCGTTCCGGCAATTCCAGGACAGCCAGTTGCTGTCGACCCTGAGTCGCCTGATTGCCGAGCGCGGCGTCGAGGCGCAGTGGCTGGAGTTCGAACTGACCGAAACGGCCGTGATGCGCCGCAGCGACCTGGTCAAGCAGACCATGGACGCCCTCGGGCGCCTCGGTGTGCGCTTCTCTCTCGACGACTTTGGCACCGGCTTCTCGTCGTTCGTGCACCTCAACAGCCTGCCGATCACTTTGCTGAAGATCGACAAGAGCTTTGTCGGCGGCATGGAGCAGCGTGAGGAAAACCGCAAACTGGTCCACGCGATGATCAACCTGGCGCACAACCTCAACCTTGAAGTGGTCGCAGAAGGTGTGGAGACACCGGAGCAACTGGATCTGCTGCGTGGGTTCGAATGCGATCAGGTGCAGGGGTATTTGATCAGCAGGCCATTGCCGCTGGCCGAGTTGGTGGAATATCTGATGTTTGGCTCCAGCCAGCAGCCGGCGCAGGAAGTCGTAAGCTGATCACGAGTAATTGTTTGCCACGGAACCCTGTAGGAGCGAGCTTGCTCGCGATGGTCGTCAACGATAACGCTGGTTGGCAGGTGCCCCGCGGCGTTCTCGTGTTTATCGCGAGCGGGCTCGCTCCTACAAGGGATCTCAGTCAGGCTGAGCGACTTCGAAGCGCTGCTCTGACGTCGTTTCGCGCTTGATCATCCGCTTCATCTTCCACTCAAACCCTAGCGTCAGACTCACCGCCGCACACGCCAGCCCCAGCGCCAGGCCCCACCAGACACCCGTCGGCCCCCAGTCCAGGTGGAACGCCATCCACCACGCGGCCGGAGCGCCAATCAGCCAATAGCACCCCAGGCCCACCAGGAACGTGGTCTTGGCATCCTTGAGCCCGCGAATGCAGCCCATGGCGATGGTTTGCGTGCCGTCGAACAGCTCGAACCATGCCGCCACCGCCAGCAGGCTCACGGCGAGGTTGATGACATCGCGGAACGCCGGGTCGTTGTGGTCGAGAAACAAACCGACCAACTGATTCGGCAACAGCCAGAAAACCATGGCGAAACACAGCATCGCCGCCGCCCCGAACGCAATGCCGACCCGCCCGGCCAGCCGCGCATCCAGCAGTTGCCCGGCGCCGTAATGCTGACCGATGCGCATGGTGATCGCATAGGAAATCCCCGCCGGCACCATGAACGCCACCGAGACGATTTGCAGGGCGATCTGGTGTGCACCCAGTTGCGTGCTGCCCATGGTGCCCATGCACAGCGCGGCGAAGGCAAACAACCCGACTTCCACTGCGTAGGTGCCGCCAATCGGCAGGCCCAGACGCCAGAGCTCCTTCAGGTACTGGCGGTTCAGCCGCGACAGACCCTGACGCAGCGGATAGGCCTCATAAGCCGGATGCCGGCGAATGTGCCACGCCAGCGCCAGGGCCATCAGGTTGGCGACAATCGCCGTGACCAGCCCGATGCCCATCAGCCCCAGCTTCGGCAGGCCGAACATGCCGGTAATCAGCGCATAGTTGAGCAGGAAGTTGGCCACGGTCCCGCCCAGGCTGATAACCATCACCGGTGTCGCGCGGCCAATGGCGCTGGTGAACCCGCGCAGGGCCATGAAGCTCAGGTAGCCGGGCAGGGCGAACGGCAGGAAGATCAAAAACTGCCCGGCCATCTGGACATTGCTTTCGGTCTGGCCGAACAGCAGCAGCACCGGTTTGAGGTTCCACAGCAGCAAACCGGCGACCAGCGCCATCAGCCATGCCAGCCACAACCCGGCCTGGGTCAGCCGGGTCGCCCCGAGAATGCCGCCGGCCCCCTGACGGATCGCGACCAGAGTGCCGACGGCAGCAATCACGCCGATGCAGAAAATCGACACGAACGAATAGGTCGCCGCGCCGAGTCCGCCACCGGCCAGAGCCTCGGGACTCAGGCGCGCCATCATCAGGGTGTCGGTGAGGACCATCAGCATGTGCGCCAACTGCGAGGCAATCAGCGGCCCCGCCAGCCGCAGGATGGCCCAGAGTTCAGTACGTGCTGGATGCTGCATGGTCATCACGCTCGATTCTGGAAGTGGACAGGAAAGCGTCGATTCTCGGCGCTCTGCGGCGTTTGCACAAAGGGATAAAAAGGATGGGTAGCATGATTCAAACTCATGCAGGATAGTTTCTGCTAGGGTATCCAAAAACCGCTGTAGGAGCTTTCCTGATGTCGCGTCGTCTCCCTCCCTTATATGCCCTGCGCGCATTTGAAGCGGCGGCGCGACACACGTCGTTTACCCGGGCCGCGGAAGAACTGTCGATTACCCAAAGTGCGGTCAGCCGACATATTCGTACGCTCGAAGAACATTTTGCCTGCCGCTTGTTTCATCGCAGTGGCCGCAACCTGCAACTGACCGAGTCGGCCCGTTTGTTGTTGCCGGGTATTCGCGAGGGCTTCACCGCCCTGGAGCGCGCCTGCAATACCTTGCGCGCCGAAGACGACATCCTGCGCATGAAAGCCCCGTCGACCTTGACCATGCGTTGGTTGCTGGCGCGCCTCAGTCGTTTCCGCCATCTGCAACCGGGTAACGAAGTGCAGCTGACCAGTGCGTGGATGGACGTCGACTCCGTGGATTTCAACGACGAGCCGTTCGACTGTGCAGTGCTGTTAAGCAACGGACATTTCCCTCCGGACTGGGAGGCGAGTTACCTGTTCCCCGAGGAGTTGATCCCGGTCGGCGCGCCCAACCTGCGGGGCGATCAGCCCTGGGATGTCGAGCGCCTGAGCAACACCGAGTTGCTGCACCCGACGCCGGACCGCCGCGACTGGCGCAATTGGCTGGAGCGCATGGGCCTGGCCGAGCAGGTGTCGCTCAAGGGTGGGCAGGTGTTTGACACCCTGGAACTGGGCATGATCGCCGCCGCCCGAGGCTATGGCGTGTCCATGGGCGATCTGCTGATGGTCGCGGAGGACGTGGCTCAGGGACGCTTGAGTCTGCCGTGGCCGACAGCGGTTGCCAGCGGCTTGTGTTACTACCTCGTGTGGCCGAAAACCCGTCCCGGCGGCGAACGCATGCGCCGGCTCAGCGACTTTCTGCAAAACGAAGTCCGATCCATGGAATTGCCGGATGTCGTGCACCTGAGCTGAACGATGTCTCCGCTTTCTCCCCTCATCGCCGTTCCCTGTGGGAGCGAGCCTGCTCGCGATGGGGGCGACGCGGTGCCTGCACTCACTGCGTGGCCGGCCGATACTGCAACGCCTCCGCCAAATGCTCACGGCTGATCGCATCAACCTGTTCCAGATCCGCCAGCGTCCGCGCCACCTTGAGCAACCGATGCGCCGAACGCAGTGACAGGGTCAGTCGTTCACAGGCGGATTCCAGCCAGTGCTCGTCGGCTGTGGATAACTCGCAGTGCCGGCGCAGGCCCGGCAGATCGAGAAACGCGTTGGCACAACCCTGGCGCTTCTGCTGGCGCTCACGAGCCTGGGCGACAAGCACCGCAGCACTGGCGCTGTTCTCGTCTGGCTTCACTTTGGGATTCAACGCCGTGGCTTCCCGGGCGACAGTCAGGTGCAGGTCGATGCGATCGAGCAGCGGCCCCGACAGCTTGTTGCGATAACGCTGCACCATGTCCGGCGTGCAGGAGCAGCGCCCGCTTGGCTCGCCAAGATATCCACAGGGGCACGGATTCATCGCCGCCACCAACTGGAAGCGTGCCGGAAAGCGCACGCGATCTTTCGCCCGCGAGATGACGATATGCCCGGACTCCATCGGCTCCCTCAGGACTTCCAATACCCTGCGTTCAAACTCGGGAAGCTCATCAAGAAACAAGACGCCGTGGTGGGCGAGGGTGATTTCACCCGGCTGCGGTTTCGAGCCGCCACCCACTAACGCGGGGCCAGAGGCGGAGTGATGGGGCTGGCGAAAGGGGCGCTGTGGCCAGTGACGCAAGGGCACACAACTGGTGACCGATTGAATCGCCGCCACTTCCAGCGCCTCGCTTTCGGTCAGCGGCGGCAGCAGCCCTGGCAAGCGACTCGCCAGCAAGGTTTTTCCGGTCCCCGGGGGACCACTGAGTAACAGGTTGTGAGCGCCTGCAGCCGCAATCAGCAGCGCGCGCTTGGCCGCAAGCTGCCCTTGTACTTCATTCAGGTCGGGATAAGGTTTGCTGGCGCAGAGCAGTCCATCGGAAGCATAAGGCTCGATCGGTGTATGCCCGTTGAAGTGCGCGACGGCCTCCAGCAAGTGGTCAACAGCAATCACTTTCAGTCCCGACGCCAGGCACGCTTCCTCAGCGTTCGCCCGTGGCACCATCAGCCAGCGCCCGGCCTTGCGCGCCGCCAACGCCGCCGGCAACACCCCTCGAACTGCCCGCACCGCACCTGACAGGGCCAACTCCCCCAAACACTCTACGTCATCCAGTGTCAGCGTCGGCACTTGCACGCTGGCCGAAAGAATCCCCAGGGCAATCGCCAGATCGAAGCGCCCGCCATCCTTGGGCAAATCCGCCGGTGCCAGATTCAGCGTGATCCGCCGCGCCGGAAATTGCAGCCCCGAATTGATGATCGCACTGCGCACCCGGTCCTTGCTTTCCTTCACCGCCGCCTCGGGCAGGCCGACCATGGTCAGGGATGGCAGGCCGTTGGCCAGATGAACTTCTACGGTGACGGCAGGCGCCTCCACGCCGACCTGGGCGCGGCTGTGGACGATGGAGAGGGACATGGTCGTTCCTTGAGTTGAAGAGCACCGCTTCCTGCGGGTTTGTGAAGGGTAGTTGTGTGTTGGCGTTTTCGCGTGACGGCAGGGGGAGGGAAACTATCGCAGGATATTGCCTGCGCTGGAGTGCGGTTTGATCAATGAAGGCTTCGTGGAGTCGAGCAGGTAGTCCTTTTCCTAAAATGTTGAAAGGTCACTGAGAGTCACTCCCTCTTGGTTGCATTTGGCGAGTCAGCTTATACACTCAAGATTAATGCATAACGTTAAGCTTTAAATTATGATCGTTAGCTTTAAGTGTTCTGAGACCGAGTACCTGTTTCGCAACGGTAAGACCCGTATGTGGTCAGCCATTCTGAGCGTCGTGGAACGAAAGCTGACGATGCTTGATGCTGCTGCCGTGTTGATAGACCTTCGATCCCCGCCGGGTAATCGCCTGGAGGCGCTGGAGGGGAATCGAAAAGGTCAGTACAGCATCCGTATCAACGCTCAATGGCGTATTTGCTTCATTTGGGGTCCTAACGGACCAGAGAATGTCGAAATCGTCGATTATCACTGAGGTGAGTAATGACTAAGAATGGTATGCGCCCGGTTCACCCTGGCGAGATCCTCAAAGAGGAATACCTTGAGCCTCTGAGCCTTACGGCTGCCGCTCTGGCAAGAGCATTGAATGTGTCGACACCTACGGTGAACGACATCGTGCTCCAGCGTCGGGGTGTCAGTGCTGATATGGCTCTAAGGTTATCTATTTGTCTGGACACTACCCCGGAATTTTGGCTGAACCTGCAATCAACTTACGATTTGCGTAAAGCCGAGATTGAACGAGGGGCTGCGATTCGGGATCAGGTTGAGCGGCTTGCACACTGTGCCTGATTGTTGTCTTGGATTTTCTGAACCCCACGCCAAAAGCGTGGGGTTTTTATTCAAAGTGCGTGAAGAATCTTCGCGGCTCTTTTCCACCAAGGCGCACTGAAAGCAGGCCTTGAAGTCTCCTGATCAGGCAGCATCTGCGGCACATCCTGCAACCGAATCCACGGCTGGTTATTCCAGTGCAGCAAGCTCAACGACATTTCCGGCCAGTTGAGCAGGCTCAGTTGTGGGCGTTCGGTTGTGGTGGGGTGTTGGGCGTCTCGCAGGGCAGGGACGACTTCGTGGGTGAGCCATTCACGCAAGGCTCGGTATTCGGGGCAGTAGTGGTAGACGAGCATGGCGTAGACACCGGATTCGCTGATCAGCAGGGTGTTTTCGATGCGGCCGTAGATGAGGGTTTGGGTGGTTTGGTATTGGTCGGGATCGAGTTTTTGGACTTGGCGGTCGTTGAGGTGGATGCGTAGTAATCGGCCGAGGTCGCGGGCGCAGAACCAGGGTTGGTTTTGCAGGAGTAGGGCGTGGAGGTGGAGTTTGTGGCGGGTGAAGATGTGGGGGATTAGGTAGTTATCGTCCATAGAGCAGTATCCAAGTTCGCTTGATAGATAACTGCCATTTATCGTCGCCAAACAATAAGGGTGGCAGCTGCATGCGGGTTGGCGAACCGGCCAAGCGAATACCGGCAGACCCTAAGGTCTCCCACACACAGCCGCCATAATTCAAATCGGGAGAGAACACCCGATATTGGATGATTGCAGTGCATTGCTTGGTTCCAGGTCGCCAAACCCAGTGCTGAATGTTCAGCCGGGATGAGCTTAGGAACCGGGGCTTAGCGACGCAATCGGACGGCGGTGTGATGTTTGTAGGACGTTGCCGGGATTTTTGCGGGGCTTGGGATCAAAAGATCGCAGCCTTCGGCAGCTCCTACAGGGGGCTGTGTTTCAAAGCGGGATTGATGGGTTACTCGGTTGGCGGATTGAGCTTCGCTTCCATCTCCGCGACCTTCGTTTCAAGAGCCTCCAGCCGCGCCCGCGTGCGCGCCAGTACAACCATCTGGCTATCGAACTCTTCCCGACTCACCAGATCCAGCTTGCTGAAGCCGCTCTGCAGCAACATTTTGAACTGGCTTTCGATTTCGGCTTTCGGCAGCGGCGTGTCACCGCTGAAGAGGCGGGAGGCGGTGCCGGTCAGGGCGTCGAGGAAGTCTTTTGGCGCGAGCATGGGCAATGTCCTGGAAACAATGACGGGCAGTGTATCACGCAGTGTCTATAGTCATTTGCGCGGGCAAAGGGTGCACGGTTTTCGCGCATCGGGATGGACGGCGTCGCACCGTTGTTGTGCGTAACGTGCCGGGTGTTGTCGCGAAGTATCCGCCATCCACCGGTAAAGGCTTGAAAACAGTCAGTTTTGTGGAGATGGCAAGCTTTCTGCTTAGATGCTGGTGACCCATGCACTGATGCAGTCGCTGTGACGAATGCAGTGCGCCAGGCGAATCACGGGGAGTGCTTCGCAAGGAGCGGTTAGCTGGCGTCGGACGGGCAGGTAAGGCCGACGATGCGTTACAAAGCCAGGCACTGCGCTTAGACTTGAGACGGGTTTGTTTTCCTGGGGCAAGTCCACCAATTCGGGAGAGAGTTTTCATGAAGCTAGTCACTGCCATCATCAAGCCGTTCAAACTGGACGACGTACGCGAGTCGCTGTCCGAGATCGGCGTGCAGGGCATTACCGTCACTGAAGTCAAAGGCTTTGGTCGGCAGAAGGGTCACACCGAGCTGTATCGCGGCGCGGAATACGTGGTCGATTTCCTGCCCAAGGTGAAGATCGATGTCGCCATCGACGACAAGGATCTGGACCGGGTAATCGAGGCCATCACCAAGGCTGCCAACACCGGCAAGATCGGTGACGGCAAGATCTTCGTGGTCAATCTGGAACAGGCGATTCGCATCCGTACCGGCGAAACCGATACCGACGCTATCTAAGCCGCCACAAACCCAACGCCCCAGGAGAAAACAATATGACTCTGCGTAAATTCGCAGGGCTAGGAGCCCTGTTGTCCATCGTAATGCCCAGCCTTGCTTTGGCGGCAGACGAAGTGGCGGCCCCGGTCCTCAACTCTGGCGACACTGCCTGGATGTTGACCTCTACAGCCTTGGTGCTGTTCATGACCATTCCCGGCCTCGCGCTGTTCTACGGCGGCATGGTGCGGTCGAAAAACATTCTTTCCGTGATGATGCAGTGCTTCGCCATTACCGGTCTGATCAGCGTCCTGTGGGTCATTTATGGCTACAGCATCGCGTTCGACACCACCGGCATGGAGCAGGGCGTCGTCAACTTCAACTCGTTCTTCGGTGGCATGGGCAAGGCATTCCTTGCCGGTGTCACGCCATCCAGTCTGACCGGTCCTGCGGCGCTGTTCCCTGAAGCGGTGTTCATCACCTTCCAGATGACCTTCGCCATCATCACGCCGGCGCTGATCGTCGGTGCCTTCGCCGAGCGGATGAAGTTCTCCGCGATGCTCGTGTTCATGGGCATCTGGTTCACCCTGGTTTACGCGCCGATTGCGCACATGGTCTGGTCCGGTAACGGCGGCCTGATGTGGGACTGGGGCGTTCTGGACTTCGCCGGCGGCACCGTGGTGCACATCAACGCCGGTGTGGCCGGTCTGGTTGCCTGCCTGGTGCTGGGCAAGCGCAAAGGCTTCCCGACCACGCCGATGGCACCGCACAACCTCGGTTATACCCTGATGGGCGCGGCCATGCTGTGGGTCGGCTGGTTCGGTTTCAACGCCGGTTCCGCCGCTGCGGCCAACGGTACCGCCGGTATGGCGATGCTGGTGACGCAAATCGCGACTGCCGCTGCTGCGCTGGGCTGGATGTTTGCCGAGTGGGTCACCCATGGCAAACCTAGCGCACTGGGCATCGCTTCGGGCGTGGTTGCTGGCCTGGTGGCAATTACCCCGGCTGCCGGCACCGTTGGCCCGATGGGCGCGCTGGTCATCGGTCTGGCGGCTGGCGTGGTGTGCTTCTTCTGCGCGACCACCCTGAAACGCAAACTCGGCTATGACGATTCCCTGGACGCCTTCGGCGTACACGGGATCGGCGGTATCCTCGGCGCAATCCTGACCGGTGTGTTCGCCGCGCCGTCCCTGGGTGGCTTCGGCACCGTGACCGACATTGCCGCACAAGTGTGGATTCAGTGCAAAGGCGTAGGTTTCACGGTGATCTACACCGCGATCGCCACGTACATCATCCTCAAGGTGCTGGATGCGGTCATGGGTCTGCGCATCAATGAAGAAGAAGAGGCGGTCGGCATCGATCTGGCGCTTCACAACGAACGCGGCTACAACTTGTAAGCACGCGCATAAAAAACTTGCCCGGCTTGCCGGGCATTTTTTTGTCTGTAATTTGTCATTGAAGGGTGAGCTGAAAGGTTTTTTCCTACAGGTTTCAGGATGTTTACGTCGGGTGTTTTTGTGCGGTCGAAGGCTTACATGATTGCAGGAATATTAGGGCCTTTGTTTTTTCCCAGAGCGCGCTAGAATGCGCCCCGAACGTGCGGAGAACTGTATGTGGCAACAGACTCTGATTACCTTGCGGGCGAGGCCCCGGGGCTTTCACCTGGTAACGGACGAGTTACTCGCCGGCCTGCCTGAACTCAAGGCGTGTCGGGTCGGTCTGTTGCATTTGTGGCTGCAGCATACCTCGGCGTCGTTGACCATCAACGAGAACGCCGATCCGGCGGTACGTCGCGACTTCGAACGGTTTTTCAATCGTCTGATCCCACAAGGAGCAGACGGCTATGAGCATAACGACGAAGGCCAGGACGACCTCCCGGCGCACTTCAAGGCCAGCGTGCTTGGCTGTCAGCTCTGTTTGCCGATTTCGGCAGGCCGGCTGGCGTTGGGAACCTGGCAAGGCGTTTACCTGGGCGAGCACCGCGATCATGGCGGTGCCCGTAAAGTCCTCGCCACCGTGCACGGTGAAGAGGCATAACCGCTGGTCAGCAGCGGTTGTTGATTTTTTTCCGGCAGCCTTCGACAGGGGGCAAAGCTGGGCTATAACTAATCTGCTTTTCGCAAGTCATGAGGTAGAACATGAGCGACGATGATCTGGAAAACGACGACCTCGAAGTAGGCGACGAAGACGAGGCTGAAGAAGGCTTGGAAGCGGCAGCGGAAGACGTTGCTGACGACGACGGCGGTGATGCGCCGGTTCCGGCCGCCAAAGGCAAGGCCAAGGCAGCGGTATCGGTCGATGAGCTGCCGAGTGTCGAAGCCAAGAACAAGGAACGCGACGCCCTGGCCAAGGCCATGGAAGAGTTCCTGGCCCGTGGTGGCAAGGTGCAGGAAGTGGAGGCCAATGTGGTCGCCGATCCTCCCAAGAAGCCGGATAACAAGTACGGCAGCCGGCCTATCTGAGGCCTGCTACCCGCTTGCTGAAAAAGCCCGCCGTCGCTGCGGGCTTTTTCATGCCTGGAACAAAATTTTCTGGTTGAACACAATTTACTGTGGGAGCGGGCTTGCTCGCGAAGGCGTCCTGTCAGCCAACATCAATGTCGACTGGTACACCGCATTCGCGAGCAAGCCCGCTCCCACAGGTTTTGTGTCAGGCCGAAGGCGAATTCCACCGCGCCAACAACGCCGGCAATTCGGTCAGGCTGCAAATTTCGGCATCCGGCAACCGTTCCGCTTCCCAGATCTTGCCTGCCGGGTTGAACCAGATCGCCCGCATCCCCGCTTGTTGCGCACCGGCAATGTCATCGCCCGGATGATCGCCAATATGCACCGCCGTATCAGCCGTCGCGCCGCCGCGTTGCAAGGCTTCATGGAACAGCCGCGCATCCGGTTTGGCGATGCCGATGTCTTCGGCGCACAACGCAAACTTGAAGTAGTCCGCCAGCCCCAGCCGACGCACATCGGCGTTGCCATTGGTGACCACGCCGAGGGCGTAATGGTTGGCCAGCAACTCCAGGGTCGGTTGCACCTCCGGAAATATTTCCAGCTGATGCCGGGCGTGCAGAAACACTTCGAAACTCTGATCGGCCAGGTCCGACGCTTCAGCATGGGGATATCCGGCTTCTTCCAGGGCCTGGAACAACACGCGCCGGCGCAAGGCGCTGATGCGGTGCTTGAGGTTCGGCTCGATGCTCAGGATGCGTTCGCGTATCGTCCACAAATGCTCCACCGGCACCGCCCCCAGGTTGGGCGCATGTTCGGTCAGCCATGCACGCAATATGGCTTCGGCGCTGACGATGACGGGGGCGGTGTCCCACAGGGTGTCGTCGAGGTCGAAGGTGATCAACTGAATGCTCATGAATCGTCGCCCTTAATGCGTTTGGCCCTTGGGTGGGCGCTGTCGTAGACCGTGGCCAGGTGCTGGAAGTCCAGGTGGGTGTAGATCTGCGTGGTCTTGATGTCCGAGTGCCCGAGCAGTTCCTGCACCGCGCGCAGGTCCTGGGAGGATTCCAGCAGATGGCTGGCGAAGGAGTGCCGCAGCATGTGCGGATGCAGGTTCTGTCCCAGCTCGCGCTCGCCGGCAGCCTTGACCCGCACCTGGATCGCCCGAGGGCCGAGACGTCGCCCCTGTTGGCTGACGAACACCGCATCGTCCGCCGGGTTGGCCATGGCCCGCAGTGGCAGCCACTGCTCCAGCGCTTCGCGGGCTTTTTTTCCTACCGGCAGCAGGCGGGTCTTGCTGCCTTTGCCGAGCACCTGGACCATGCCGTCGGCGAGATCGAGTTGATCGAGATTGAGTCCTGTCAGCTCCGACAGCCGCAGCCCGGAAGAGTAGAACAACTCCAGAATCGCCTGGTCCCGACGTGCCAGAAAGTCATCCTCCACGCCACCTTCCAGCAGTTGCAGGGCGCGGTCGGTGTCGAGGGTTTTCGGCAGGCGGCGTTCACCTTTCGGTGGCGCCAGGCCGTTGGCCGGATCGTGGTCGCACAGGCCTTCGCGATTGAGGTAGTGATAGAGCCCGCGAACGGCCGACAGTAATCGCGCCAGGCTGCGGGATGATTGCCCTTGGGCGTGCAGGCGGGCAATCAGGCTGCGCAGGCGCTGGATGTCCAGTGCCGCCCAACTGCCGATGTTCTGTTTGACGCACCAGCCCAGCACTTTATCGAGGTCGCGGCGGTAGGCCGACAGCGTATGCGGCGACACCTGCCGCTCACTGCGCAGGTGTTCGCAGTAAGCGTCCAGTTGTCGTTCCATGTTCAGCGTACCGAGCGCAGGGAATTGTTGACCCGCGGCAGCACGCGACCCATGACTTCAGCGATGTAGCTCAGGAACAAGGTCCCCACCGAACTTTTGTAGTGCTGCGGATCACGGCTGGCGATGGCCAGGATGCCGTGGATGCCCTGGTGGCTGATGGCGACGACCGCGGTGGAGCCGATCTGCTTGCGTTGCTCTTCGCCGAACAGGAAGTCCAGTTCATGCTCGCGCAGGCTGCCGCTGACGCTTTTGTCTTCCGAGAGCAAACCGCCGATGGCCACTTGAGCTTCGGCGTGAGTGACCCAGCGGCCCACCGGCATGGCGTTGTCGCCGAGCAGGATGAGGCTGACGAAGGGCACCTGGAATTCCTGGCGCAGGCTGTCTTCGACGCACATCACCACGTCTTCCAGGCTGGCGGCGTCCATCAGCGCGAGGATCAGGCGACGGGTCTTTTCGAACAACCGGTCGTTGTCCCGGGCCACGTCCATCAAATGCGACAGGCGATGACGCAGTTCAATGTTGCGGTCGCGCAGGATGGTCATCTGACGCTCCACCAGCGACACGGTATCGCCGCGTCGATGGGGAATACGCAGGGACGGGAGCAGCTCTTCGTGCTCGACGAAGAAGTCCGGATGAGCCTCCAGGTACGCGGCAACAGCCGCCGCCTCCAGGCTTTCGGACGGTGATTCGTCAGCTTGTCGTGCGGGTACCTGAGGCTTGTCGGTCATAGGTTTCGCTCACTCAAAGACGCACTTGTCCTTCGTATACGCGCACTGCCGGTCCGGTCATCATCACCGGCTGGCCAGGGCCCGCCCATTCGATGGACAAGCGCCCGCCAGGCAGGTCGATCAATAGCGGCGAATCCATCCACCCCTGGCTGATCGCGGCCACTGCGGCGGCACAGGCGCCGGTTCCGCAAGCCTGGGTTTCCCCGGCTCCACGCTCCCAGACGCGCAGCTGCGCGCGGCTCCGGTCGATGACCTGGAGAAAGCCGACATTGACCCGTGCCGGGAAGCGCGGGTGATGTTCGATTTTCGGTCCCAGTTCATGCACCGGCGCATTGTTGATATCGCTGACCCGCACCACGGCATGGGGGTTGCCCATGGACACGGCGGCCAGATCGACCGGGGTGCCGTCGACGTCGACCTGATAACTCTTGGCCTGCTCCGGTGCCTGGAACGGAATATCCGCCGGCACCAGGCGCGGGGCGCCCATGTTCACGCTGATCTGGCCGTCGTTACGCACGTCCAGTTCTATAATGCCGCTTTTGGTCTCGACCCGAATCAGCCGCTTTGCGGTCAGGCGCTTGTCGAGCACGAAACGGGCGAAGCAGCGTGCACCGTTGCCGCACTGTTCCACTTCGGAACCGTCGGAGTTGAAGATCCGGTAGCGGAAATCCACATCCGGATTGCTCGGTGCCTCGACGATCAGCAACTGGTCGAAACCGATGCCGGTGTGCCGGTCGCCCCATTGCTTGGCATGCTTGGGCAGGATGTGCGCGTGCTGGCTGACCAGGTCGAGGACCATGAAGTCATTGCCCAGGCCGTGCATCTTGGTAAAACGCAGCAGCATGGTTTTACTCCGGCAGCAGGCTTTCGCCAGCAAACAACTCGGCTACCGTTTCACGGCGACGCACTTCAAATGCCTGATCACCGTCCACCAACACTTCAGCGGTACGGCCGCGGGTGTTGTAGTTGGAACTCATGACAAACCCGTAGGCACCGGCCGAATGCACGGCCAGCAGGTCGCCTTCTTCCAGGGCCAGCTGACGATCCTTGGCCAGGAAGTCGCCGGTCTCGCAGATCGGGCCGACGATGTCGTAGGCGCGGGCCGCGGATTGACGCGGGCGCACGGCCGTGACGTCCATCCAGGCCTGGTACAGCGCCGGGCGGATCAGGTCGTTCATGGCGGCGTCGACGATGGCGAAGTCTTTATGCTCGGTGTGCTTGAGGTATTCGACCTGGGTCAGCAATACACCGGCGTTGGCGACGATGAAGCGGCCCGGCTCGAACACCAGCGCCAGGTCGCGACCATCGAGGCGTTCACGCACGGCCTTGATGTAGTCGCCGGCCAGTGGCGGCTCCTCGTCCTTGTATCGCACGCCCAGGCCACCACCGAGATCGATGTGGCGCAGGTAGATGCCGCAATCGCCAAGGCGGTCGACCAGGCCCAGCAGGCGGTCGAGAGCGTCGATGAACGGCGGCAGGGTGGTCAGTTGCGAGCCGATGTGGCAATCGACGCCGACCACTTCCAGGTTCGGCAGTTGCGCGGCACGCACGTACACGTCTTCGGCGTCGGCGATGGCGATGCCGAACTTGTTCTCTTTCAGACCGGTGGAAATGTACGGGTGGGTGCCGGCATCGACGTCCGGGTTGACGCGCAACGAAATCGGCGCGCGAACGCCCAGTTCGGCAGCGACCACTTGCAGGCGTTCGAGCTCGTCGGTGGATTCGACGTTGAAGCAGTGCACGCCGACTTCCAGGGCGCGACGCATGTCGTCACGGGTCTTGCCGACGCCGGAAAACACGATCTTGTCGGCGCTGCCGCCAGCGGCCAGGACACGTTCCAGTTCACCACGGGAGACGATGTCGAAACCGGCGCCCAGGCGCGCCAGGACATTCAGGACGCCCAGGTTGGAGTTGGCCTTGACTGCGAAGCACACCAGGTGCGGCGTGCCAGTCAGTGCATCGGCATAAGCCAGGTACTGGGCTTCGATGTGTGCGCGCGAGTAAACGTAGGTCGGTGTTCCAAAGCGCTCGGCGATGGCAGACAGGGCAACACCTTCCGCGAACAGTTCACCGTCACGGTAGTTAAAAGCGTCCATGAGGTTCCCTTATTATTGGTAGACGTCGTGCTTGTGTGCTTTGGAGGCAGGCTGCTGCTGCGACGACTTGGCTTGCTCGACAGGGTCCTGGTCTTCATCGGGCAGGTACAGCGGGCCTTTTTGACCGCAGGCCGACACAAGGCAGGCAACCGCGAGGAGCGCAGCAAGGGAAGAGATCAGGCGCTTCATGGCGAAATCCTTGAAAATGCATTAATTGCGCCGGAGTATACCGGCCACCCGGCAGCTTGCCTATGCAACGGACCGCCCGTCCGGCGGGGGTTGGGCCGATGTCCGTAACATAAGTGCAATCCATTGTGGGAGCGGGCTTGCTCGCGAAAGCGCTGCATCAGTCAATGCGGATGTCGACTGACACACCGCATTCGCGAGCAAGCCCGCTCCCACAGGTACAGCACTTGACCTATTGATATCGGCCCGCGGTCGTTATTCTTTGCATTCAACAGGGCTCGGTCGTATCTTGCGGCGCTTGAGCCTGATCAGACACTTTTTGAGGTTGCCGTAATGAGTTTGTCCGAAGCGCGTTTCCACGACCTGGTCGATGCCACCCAGCAAACCCTGGAGGACATCTTTGACGACAGCGACCTGGATATCGACCTCGAAAGCTCGGCCGGTGTGCTGACCGTCAAGTTCGAGAACGGCAGTCAGTTGATCTTCAGTCGCCAGGAGCCGCTGCGTCAGCTGTGGCTGGCGGCGGTGTCCGGTGGTTTCCACTTCGACTACGACGAAGAAAGCGAGCGCTGGATGTGTGACAAGAGCGAAGAGCAGTTGGGTGAAATGCTTGAGCGTATCGTCCAGCAGCAGGCCGGTGTCGAGCTCGATTTCGAAGGCCTGTGAGATCGTGACCCAGCCTGCGTCTGTCCGCCCACCGAAGCCGCTCTACAGCAATGTCAGCCCGGCGGTGCCATCGCCGTGCAGCGGTGTGTGTCGACTGGACGAGCAGAAAGTCTGCCTGGGCTGTTTCCGCCATGTCGAAGACATCCGCGAATGGCGCTCGGCGGACGATGATCGCCGCCGTGTCATTTGCGCCCAGGCCTCTGAGCGCAAAGCCACCGCCCTGTAGGAACTGCCGAAGGCTGCGATCTTTTGGCCGCTCTGAAGATTGCCGAAGAGCAAGATCAAAAGATCGCAGCCTGCGGCAGCTCCTACGCCGCCGGGTGGCGGCTTGTATATTTTTTGAGCTGTGATAGTGTCCGGTAACGCCTCAACCCACCGAGGCTTGTGAAAACCCCGCCTTTTTCTGGCGGGGTTTTGCTTTTTTCGTGCAGAAGAAAGGAGTCTGCCCAAATCATGACCGCACCTTCCATCACCCTTACCCGTCTGGACGTCCAGCGTCTGGAGCGCCTGATCGACAGCCTGGACGACACGCTGCCGGGCGTTATTGCGCTGCAAACCGAACTGGATCGCGCCGATACCGTGGTCGGCCACGATGAAGTGCCGGCGGATGTCGTGACCATGAATTCCCGTGTGCATTGCCGGGAAGAAGGCAGTGGCAAGGATTACCACCTGACCCTGGTGTACCCCAAGGATGCGAATGCCGACGAAGGCAAGGTCTCGATCCTGGCGCCGGTGGGCAGTGCGCTGCTCGGCCTGAAGGTTGGCCAGCATATCGATTGGCCGGCTCCGGGCGGCAAGACCCTGAAGCTGACGCTGCTGGAAGTCGAATCGCAGCCGGCCAATGGCGGCGCGTTCCCGGAGTGACATCCCCTCAGACCTGATCGAGCGCCTCGTTCAATGCCTGCTCCAGGTCTGCTTTGTATCGCAGGTAAAGATGGGTGGAACTCTGCCCTTCGCCGAGCAGGCCTGAAAGGTCGAGGTCGGTGATGTAGCAGCGATAGCGTTCGGTTTCCCGGCGCTGCCCGACGATTTCCCGGGCGACCACGCTGAACAGCTGGTCGCCATGCTCCAGTTCGGAAAACTCCCGTTGATTGCAATACAACGTCACCTGCACCTGACCCGGTGCAGCTTTGCCGACGATCGCCTGCACGTCGTAAAACGGTTTGTTCACTGGCGTCTGTGGCACCGGCCGGGCTTCAATGCGACGCGCCCGGCCAGGGCCTGACGGCAACAGTTGGCAATACAGGGTGTCGAGGTTCAAGGGGTGGGCAGCGTCCATTGGCAACAGGGCATCGCGACGGTACTGGATCGATTGCAGGAAGCGCTGCAGCGGCACCAGCAGGCTTTGCTCGTCGTGCCAGGGCAGGCGTTGCTGCCACAGGGCATTGAACTCATCGAGTACGTACAGATCAGCCTGATCTTCGTTGACCCGATAGAACACTTGGATGCAGTCCGGCTGACCCGTTGGCAGGAACAGCGCAAGGTCGTGCTCTTGTAGTGCGTTTGGATCCAGGTGAAGCGGGCTGTAGCTCGCCATTTCTTCACCCAGGTAGTCGATCAACGCCGGCAGGGTGGCCAGTGCGATGTGCTGGACCTGTCCCGGCACCAGCTCCAGCACGTGGTAGTGCTGCTGGACCTGGATCAGGTAGCGGTGATTGAGTCGGCTCAGCAGCAGGTTCTGCGCGGTGTCGAGGATGTCTTCCACCCGTTGGGCGATGAACTGCGCGCGGTTATGGCAGAAACAGCGCACCCTCAGCTTCGGCTGTTGCGGCCCGGCGGGCAGGTTGTTGAGGTAATCGCGAATGCAGTCGAGCAGGGCGTGGGGGCCGTCGTAGCGAGCCACCAGCACTTCGTTCCAGCTATTGAGCGTGACCTGGTCCAGCGTCAGCACCAGGTTTTCCCGAACCCCGGCGTAGCTCAGGGAGTCGGTGCGCTCAGTGGTCATCAGGATGTTCAGGTCGCGATGGTGCTTGAGCGGATCGATGCCGACATTCACCAGAATCAGCACTTCACTCGGCACGCTGGCGCGCAACAGAGGTTCTTCGGCGACGGTGGGCAAGGGCAGGGCGATAGTCTGTTGCAGGCTGCCGAGCAGGTTGAACAGCTCGAACTCGCTCAAGTCGCTGGTGCCAGGGTGCAGGGCCAGGCGGGTACTGCTGTCGATCACGCCATTGCGGTGGCACCAGGTCAGCAGCTCGAGCAAGTGACGGCTGCTTTTGATCGGCGCGAAATGTTCCCACTCCAGCGCCGTCAGGCTGCCGTTGTACAAACCCCACTGGCTTTGTCCTGGTTCATTCCTGTTCGGCGCGTGCACCAGCGTCAGGGTGTCTTCAGCCAAGTCCGGGGCGATACCGGGGTTGATGAATTCGACTTTGCCGGCCTTGCGCTCGAAAGCGGCGTATAGCCGACGTCCGAGGACGCTCAGGTCGCGCTTGTTGATGCGGCTGACCGTTTGCTCCTGTCGGGCAAACTGAGTGAGGAAGCGGTAGCTGTAGTTCAGTTCATTGACCAGCGCCCGCCGTTCGGAGCCGACCTGGCGGACTTTCCACTGGCTGCGGCTATCGAGCAGGGCCAGTTGGCGCTGGTCCCAGCGCCATTCATGGGCCAGACGCTCAAGCAAAGAGCGTTGCCAGCTCTGGGTACGGCTGCTGCCGGTCAGTTTGCGATTGACCTTCAAGTACAGCGCGCGACGCACCAGTTCCAGCCGTTCCGGTTCGTTGCGGGCGATCAGGTATTCCTCGATGCGCCGGTACACCACGACGTACGGGTCCAGTTCGTCGAGGTCGAGCCGGTTGGCGAACACCGCTTGCTTGAAACGCAGGCTCAGGCAATGGACCCTGGGGTGTTCACTGGCATATACCTCGGTCAGCAGCAGTTTGAGTACCGACTTGTAGGGCGACTCGATGCCCTTGAACAACTGCCAGAGCCCGGCGCCGATAAATTCGCCGGGCGGGATAAAGGCCAGGTTGCCGAGGTCGAGGGTTTCATCGGCGCGGATAAAGCGCTTGGAAATCAAGGTATGGGTGTAGCGGTCGTAGCTCGATTCTTCGTAGACCGGCACCAACCACCAGATCGGCGTACGCCCGGCCAGCCAGATTGCGGTGCGGTAAAACTCGTCCAGCAACAGGTAGTGCTGGGTGGTGCCGCAATCCTCCGAACTCAACTGGGTATCGCGCTCGCCACGGACGAAACGGGTCGGTTCGATCAGGAAAAAGTGCGCTTCGGCGCCCTGGCTGGTGGCCCAGGCTTCCAGCAGCTGGCATTTTTTGCGCAGTTCGGCGAGTTCGTTCTCGGTCAGGTCCGGCCCATGGCAGACCCACACATCCATGTCGCTCTGGTCGGCCTGGGCCAGGGTGCCGAGGCTACCCATCAGGAACAGTCCGTGAATCGGTCTCGGCGGGTTGCTGCCGTGACGAGGCTTGTAGGAAAACGAGCGGGTCAGGCGCTGGGCTTCTGCGAGGACATGGGCCTCCGGTTCGAAATTCGACAGACCCGCCGGCGTACTGCCGGAAACGTAGCCGGGCAATAGCGGATGATTAACGTGGAAAAACAGCGGCAGCAAGGTCAGAACCCCTTGCTGGCGGGTCGACAAGCCTTCCATGGCGCGAGCCATGCGCCCTTCGTTAAGTTTCAGAAAACGTGCGCGCAGCTGGCTGAGAACCTTGCGGTCGATTCCCTCGTCCAGATCGGGGCGGATTTCATGGTTGCGGGTCATGTCAGCTCAAACCGGCTCGCAGGGCACGGACGTGGGGCTCTTCGGATGAGGGGCAGTTTAGCGCCTTGAGACGTGGACTTTTAAGCTGATTTGTTTTTCTGGCGTCAGATTTCTATCGGTGAAGACTGAAATCAGTGGGGGATATGCCCGCGGAAATCCCTGGATCGGGGTCTCCGTGGGCGATGCGGCAGAATTCAGGCTGTTACTTCGGCGTTAAGAATAGTCAGCACGCTTTGCACATTTTGCGCGGCATCACGACCCAGGCTGGTCAGGTAACCGCCATCAGGCTGGTCGGTCAGTTCTTTTTCGAAGAGGCGTTTGGCGGCGGCAATGTGTTTCGGGGCAGCAGTCTGATGAATTTTCAGACCTTCCTGGGAACTGTCCAGGTTGAAGAGTGCGAGGACTTCCAGTTCGGCAACCAGCTCAGGGGTAAGCGACATAAGGACTCCAGACTTTCTAGGAATTGGACGACAGCGCTCCTAAGGTGAGCTCACTTGCGCGGCATGTCCAGTGCTCGCGACAGGGTTTTTTTCCTTTGTAGGAGCGAGCTTGCTCGCGATGGTCTTCAACGATGACGCTGGAAACCTGACGCCCCGCGGCGCTCTCGGGTTTTTCGCGAGCAAGCTCGCTCCTACAGGGGGGGGCGTGGGCCTACTGCTTTTGCGGCGGCAACTCGGGCAATGCGCGCAGCGCGGCTTCGTACCATTCGGTATTGAACGCGCGGTCTTCTTCGAGTATCGCGTCGATTTCTACCGCCAAAACGTGAGCCATCAGGTTGAGAATCTCTTCCCTCTCGTAGCCCACCAGGGTCAGCTTGTTGAAGGTCGCCTTGGCCGCTGGCGGGTTGTCGCTTTCGATCTGGTTTTCGATGGCTTCGATCAAGGTATTTTCGGCGAATTCTTCTTCGTCGTCTTCGATATCGATTGGCTCGCTCATGGCAGGCTCCTCAGGGAAAGGCGGCCAGTTTACCCGTATTCATTGGCGTGATGCTGCTGGCAAGAAACCCTCGAGCGTTCTATAAACAGGCACTGCCCACCCCGCACGGCCTGGAGGCTTTGTGATGATCAAGCTTTATGGATTCTCCGTCAGTAACTACTACAACATGGTCAAACTGGCGCTGCTGGAAAAAGGACTGCCTTTCGAAGAAGTACCGTTTTACGGTGGCACCACCCCCGAAGCACTGGCCATCAGCCCGCGAGGAAAGGTCCCGGTACTGCACGTAGAGCAGGGGTTCATCAATGAAACCAGCATAATCCTCGAGTACCTCGAGCAAAAACAGAACGGCACGCCGCTGCTGCCAAGCGACCCGTTCGAGCGCGCGCAGGTACTGGCACTGGCCAGGGAAATCGAACTGTATATCGAACTGCCAGCGCGAGCCTGCTACGCCGAAGCGTTTTTCGGCATGACCCTGCCAGATGCGATCAAGGAAAAAACCAAGGCCGAACTGTTGCTGGGGATGGCTGCGCTGGGCCGGCACGGCAAATTCAGCCCTTACGTCGCTGGCGACAGCTTGAGCGTGGCGGATCTGTATTTCCTGTTCAGCGTGCCACTGGCGTGTGGCGTGGCGCACAAGTTGTTCGGCATTGATTTGTTGGCTGAGATGCCGAAGGCCAGGGCGTTGCTGGAGTTTTTGGGGGGTAATCCGAATGTACAGCGTGTGGCGGCGGACCGGGAGGCCGCGATGCCGGCGTTCTTGGCGATGGTCGCGTCGAAGAAGTAAATTTTGTAGCGTTTGGAAGTAGGTCATCGCGAGCAGGCTCGCTCCCACATTGGATTGGGTTCACACATCAAACCCTGTGGGAGCGAGCCTGCTCGCGATGCTTTTAGCGGCTGGCGAGCAACGCCTGACCGCGAGCCACTGCAGCCTTCACCTGCGCCGGCGCGGTGCCGCCGATGTGGTTGCGGGCATTGACCGAGCCTTCGAGGGTCAGCACGGCGAACACGTCCTGATCGATCTGGTCGCTGAACTTGCGCAGTTCTTCCAGGCTCATTTCCGCCAGGTCCTTGCCGCTGTCCACGCCGTACTTGACGGCGTGACCGACGATTTCGTGGCAATCACGGAATGGCAGGCCGCGACGCACCAGGTAGTCGGCCAGGTCGGTGGCGGTGGAGAAGCCGCGCAGGGCTGCTTCACGCATCATCGCGTGCTTGGGCTTGATCGCCGGCACCATGTCGGCAAAGGCCCGCAGCGAGTCGCGCAGGGTGTCGGCGGCGTCGAACAGCGGCTCCTTGTCTTCCTGGTTGTCCTTGTTGTAGGCCAGGGGCTGGCCTTTCATCAGGGTCAGCAGGCCCATCAGCGCGCCGAATACGCGACCGGTCTTGCCGCGAACCAGCTCCGGAACGTCCGGGTTTTTCTTTTGCGGCATGATCGAGCTGCCGGTGCAGAAGCGGTCGGGCAGGTCGATGAACTGGAATTGCGCGCTGGTCCACAGCACCAGCTCTTCGGAGAAGCGCGACAGGTGCATCATCGCGATGCTGGCGGCCGAGCAGAATTCGATGGCGAAATCGCGATCGGAGACGTTATCCAGCGAATTGCCGCCAACCGCGTCGAAACCCAGCAGTTGGGCGGTGTATTCACGATCGATCGGGTAGGTGGTGCCGGCCAGTGCCGCACTGCCCAGCGGCATGCGGTTGGTACGCTTGCGGCAGTCGACCAGGCGCTCGTAGTCACGGCTGAGCATCTCGAACCAGGCCAGCATGTGGTGCCCGAAGGTCACTGGCTGGGCGGTCTGCAGGTGGGTGAACCCCGGCATGATGCTGGCGGCTTCGCGCTCTGCCTGCTCCAGCAGGCCTTTTTGCAGGCGAGTGATTTCGGCCAGGATCAGGTCGATTTCGTCACGCAACCACAGGCGGATATCGGTGGCGACCTGATCGTTACGGCTGCGGCCGGTGTGCAGTTTTTTACCGGTCACGCCGATGCGGTCGGTCAGCCGCGCCTCGATGTTCATGTGGACGTCTTCAAGGTCGATGCGCCAGTCGAACTGGCCGGCCTCGATTTCACCCTGGATGGTCTTCAGGCCATCGATGATGCTGTCGCGCTCGGCATCGGTCAGCACGCCGACCTTGGCCAGCATGGTGGCGTGGGCGATCGAACCCATGATGTCGTGGCGATACAGGCGCTGGTCGAAAGTGACGGAGGCGGTGAAGCGGGCGACGAAGGCGTCGACGGGTTCACTGAAGCGGCCGCCCCAGGACTGATTGGTCTTGTCAGTGCTCATGAATTCGCTCGTATCGGCTTGAAGAAAGAAGGCGTGGAACGCTGGCGCGGATAATAACAGGGTTGCCAACCCTGTCGCTGACACTGGTCGATACGTTTTTTTGTGTAGGAGCGAGCTTGCTCGCGATGGGCGTTAACGATAACGCATACTTTCTGGATAAACGCGTCGGCGCCAGGTTCATCGCGAGCAAGCTCGCTCCTGCATAAGCGCAACGATATTTTTCATTTGAGCAATAACGTCCCGGCAAACGTCTACAGTTGGACAGTAGGATCAGCGCACTTCTCGGTGCAGCCGCTGACCACAAGTAGAGGGGGGGTGTTCATATTGCATATCAGCAAACCCTGTGGCGATGTGTCGCCAATGCGGGCCTGGGCCGCCAATCGCCCGGCAGATGAAAATTTAGCCGCCGGACCAGCGGCACTTTTTGACGCTCGGGCTAGTCTTAGCGTGGATCGCGGTGACGGACGTCACTTCACCTGTCTACGCTATCCTTGTGCGAGACTCACGCAGGAATCCAGCGCAATATGAATGTCCTGATCGTTGATGACGAACCCTTGGCCCGCGAGCGCCTGTGCCGAATGGTTGGCGAACTCGAGGGATACAGTGTCCTGGAGCCTAATGCCACGAATGGCGAAGAGGCGTTGGCACTGATCGACAGCCACAAGCCGGATATCGTGCTGCTTGATATCCGCATGCCCGGCCTCGATGGCCTGCAAGTGGCTGCACGGTTATGCGAACGCGAAACTCCGCCCGCCGTGGTGTTCTGCGCCGGGCCCGATGAATTTGCCGTGGAAGCCTTACAGGCCAGCGCCGTAGGCTATCTGGTGAAACCTGTGAGAACTGAACAGTTACATGACGCATTAAAGAGAGCCGAGCGCCCCAATCGTGCCCAGCTCGCCGCCCTGACCCGCCCTGCTGCCGAAAGCGGCAGCGGACCGCGCAGCCATATCAGCGCCCGAACCCGAAAAGGGATCGAGTTGATTCCGCTGGATCAGGTGGTGTACTTCATTGCCGACCACAAATACGTAACCTTGCGTCACGAAAGCGGTGAAGTACTGCTCGATGAGCCGCTCAAGGCCCTCGAGGACGAGTTCGGTGACCGTTTCGTGCGTATCCATCGCAACGCACTGGTCGCCCGTGAGCGTATCGAGCGACTGCAACGCACACCCCTGGGGCATTTCCAGCTGTTCCTCAAAGGCCTCAATGGTGATGCGCTGATCGTCAGCCGGCGCCATGTGGCTGGCGTGCGCAAGATGATGCAACAGCTTTAAACAGCTGTTCGCAGGCGAATTTCACACCCGATTGCCGGACATCCGGGGCCAGGGAGGCCGGGTAGTATCTGATACAAGTCAAAGTGGATTTGGCTGAGCTGTTATTATCCGCCGTATCTATTCAGTACGGATTGATCCATGTCCTCTCGCCAAATCCGCATCGCCACCCGCAAAAGCGCACTCGCCCTGTGGCAGGCCGAATACGTCAAAGCCCGCCTTGAAGCGGCTCACCCGGGCCTGCTGGTGACTCTCGTCCCCATGGTCAGCCGTGGTGACAAGCTGCTTGACTCTCCGCTCTCGAAAATCGGTGGCAAAGGCCTGTTCGTCAAGGAACTCGAAACCGCGCTGTTGGACAATGAAGCCGACATCGCCGTGCACTCCATGAAGGACGTGCCGATGGACTTCCCCGAAGGCCTCGGCCTGTACTGCATTTGCGAGCGGGAAGACCCGCGCGACGCCTTCGTTTCCAACACATTCACCAGCCTGGATGAGTTGCCTCAGGGCAGTATCGTCGGCACCTCCAGCCTGCGCCGCCAGGCGCAATTGCTGACCCGTCGCCCTGATCTGGAAATCCGTTTCCTGCGCGGCAACGTCAACACGCGCCTGGCCAAGCTCGATGCCGGTGAATACGACGCCATCATCCTTGCCGCTGCCGGTCTGATCCGGCTGGGTTTTGAAGATCGCATCACTTCGGCCATCAGTGTCGACGACAGCCTTCCGGCCGGTGGGCAGGGCGCGGTGGGTATCGAATGCCGCAGCGCCGATAATGAAATCCATGCGCTGCTGGCGCCCCTGCATCACCAGGACACCGCCAGCCGCGTGACCGCCGAACGTGCCCTCAACAAGCACCTCAATGGCGGTTGCCAGGTACCGATTGCCTGCTACGCCGTGCTGGAGGGTGAACAGCTCTGGTTGCGCGGACTGGTGGGCGATCCTGCCGGTGGCCTGCTGCTCAGCGCACAAGCCCGTGCCCCTCGCGGCGATGCCGAGGCACTGGGTGTGAGTGTCGCTGAAGACCTTCTGAGCCAAGGTGCCGACGCCATTCTCAAAGCGGTCTATGGCGAGGCAGGTCACGAGTGATCGGCTGGCGCTTGCTGCTGACGCGTCCCGCCGATGAGGCGGCGGCGCTGGGCAGCTTTTTGGCCGGACAGGGGATTTTCAGCAGCAGTCTGCCGCTTTTGGACATCGTGCCGATTGCGGCGACTGACACAATGCGCCAGGTGATTCAGACGCTGGAAAAGTTCTGCGCAATCATCGTGGTCAGCAAGCCGGCCGCCCGGATCGGCGTCGAACTGCTCGAGCGGTTTCGGCCCGCGCCGCCCGCTGTGAAGTGGTTCAGCGTCGGCGCGGCGACAGCGCAGATCCTCCAGTCTCACGGATTGGATGTGAGCTTCCCGGCAGAAGGCGATGACAGTGAGGCCTTGCTCGAACTTTCCCGCCTGCGCGAGGCTATCGCACAACCCGATGGGCGAGTACTGATCCTGCGCGGGGAGGGTGGGCGCGAATTGCTGGCTGAGCGTTTGCGTGAGCTTGGTGCTAGTGTCGAGTATCTGGAGCTGTACCGCCGGGCAATGCCGATTTACCCGCCGCAAGTGCTACCGCAACGGATCCGGGCGGAACGCCTGAACGGGCTGGTGGTCAGCAGTGGACAAGGTTTTGAGCACCTGCATCAATTGGCCGGCGATGCCTGGCCGCAATTGGCGCGGTTGCCGTTGTTTGTACCAAGCCCCAGGGTTGCCGAGCTGGCGCGTGTCGCCGGGGCCAAAACAGTTGTGGATTGTCGCGGCGCGAGTGCCGCGGCCTTGCTGACGGCGTTACGGGAGCAACCCGTACCCGTTTTCTGATGCAAAGGATGGATACGTGAGCGAAACAGCCTTGCCTAAAGATGACTCGCGACCGGTGCTTGATGCACCTGTTGATGCTCCTGTAGATGAAATGCCGCCACCACCACCAGCTGCCGAGCAGCGTCGAGGCAATGGTCTGGCAATCCTCGCGCTGATGTTGGGTGCGGCCGGTGTAGCGGTGGGCGGTTGGGGTGTCTGGCAGGTGCGTCACCTGCAAGCCAATAGTCAGCAGCAACTGAGCCAGGTACAGGCGTTGAATGACCAGGCGCAAAACCTCAAGCTCAATGAGGAGCGCCTGAGTGCACGCCTGGCGCAATTGCCCCCCGCCGATGAGCTGGAAGCACGCAGTCGCCTGGTGATCCAGCTGCAAGGTGATCAGCAGCGTTTGAACCAGCGTCTGGAAACCGTACTTGGCGCCAGTCGCAAGGACTGGCGCCTGGCCGAGGCCGAGCACTTGCTGCGTCTGGCCAGTCTGCGACTGTCTGCCTTGCAGGACATCAGCAGCGCCCAAGCGCTGGTCCAGGGTGCCGACGAGATACTGCGTGAGCAGAACGATCCGGGCGCCTTTGCCGCGCGCGAGCAGGTGGCCAAGACCCTGATAGCCCTGCGCAGTACCGAGCAACCGGACCGCACCGGGCTGTTTCTGCGGCTGGGCGCACTTCGTGATCAAGTGGCCAGCCTCACCGAGCTGGCACCGGAGTACAAGGACCGTGGCGATTCGCTGCTGGGCCTGACTGCCGATGGCGATGGTGCCAGTCGCTGGGCGCAATGGTGGGATCAGATTTCGCGTTACATCCGTATCGATTTCAATGCCGATAAAAACGTTCGCCCATTGCTGGCCGGCCAGAGCCTGATTCAGGTGCGCCTGGCCCTGAGCCTGGCGCTGGAGCAGGCACAGTGGGCGGCACTCAATGGCCAGGCTGCGGTGTACTCTCAAGTGCTGGACGAAGCGCGGGACATACTCAAGGGCAACTTCAACCCGGACAACTCGCAAAGCAAAGTCATGCTTGAGCAGGTAGCCGAGCTGAGCAGACAACCTGTCACCGTAGTCACCCCGGACATGACCGGCACCCTGAGCGCGGTGCAGGGATACCTGGAGCGGCGCAACGTCAACGCCGAAGATTCGGTCAAGCCAATGGCCAGGCCTGCTGCGAACACCGCGCCGGAGGCCACGCCATGAAGCGCCTCTATGTGATCGCGTTCCTCGTGATTGCTGCTGCCGCTGCGCTGGGGCTGGCGATTGCCGAACATTCCGGTTACGTGCTGATTGCCTACAAGACCTTCCGTTACGAGTCGAGCCTGTGGGCTACTTTGGCGCTGGTGGCTGTGCTGTGGCTGCTGATCTGGGGTATCAAGGCGCTGATCGAACTGGTGATGGCTTCCAGCGGGGTGGTCAACCCGTGGTCCCGGCGTAATCGCAGCCGTCGGGTGCAGGTGGCGATCGAGCACGGTCAACTGGACCTGGCCGAGGGGCGCTGGGCCAGCGCGCAACGACACTTGCATCGGGCTGCCGAGGCCGAGCGCCAGCCGTTGCTTTACTACCTCGGTGCAGCCCGCGCCGCAAACGAACAAGGCAATTACGAAGAAAGCGACAACTTGCTGGAGCGCGCTCTGGAGCGTCAGCCTCAGGCCGAGTTGGCTATCGCCTTGAACCACGCCCAGTTGCAGACCGACCGCGGTGATACCGACGGTGCCCTCGCCACCCTGCAAGCCATGCGTGAGCGCCATCCTCATAACGCACAGACCCTGCGTCAGTTGCAGCGCCTGCTTCAACAACGTGGTGACTGGTCGTCAGTCATTCGCCTGCTGCCGGAGCTGCGCAAGGACAAAGTTCTGCCGGCGGCCGAACTTACCGAGCTGGAGCGTCGGGCCTGGGGGGCGAACCTGTCTCTGGCGGCACAACGGGAAGAAGACGGAGCGGTGGGCAAGCAAGCGCTCGAGCGTGCCTGGCAGCAACTGACCTCGGCGCAACGCCAGGAGCCGCAACTGGTGCTCGCCTATGCCGAGCAACTGCGGCAATTGGGGGCTCAGGTCGAAGCCGAGGAGGTTCTGCGCACCGCGCTCAAGCGCAGCTACGATAGTCATCTGGCTCGTCTCTACGGGCTGGTGCGCGGCAATGATCCGGCCCGCCAGTTGCAGGCCGCTGAAGGCTGGCTCAAGGACCATCCGACCGATCCTGGCCTGCTGCTGACACTGGGTCGTCTGTGCCTGCAAAACAGTTTGTGGGGCAAGGCCCGGGACTATCTGGAAAGCAGCCTGCGTGTACAGCGCAATCCGGAAGCCTGTGCGGAACTGGCGCGGCTGTTGGCGCAAATGGGCGATACCGAACGCAGCAACCAGCTGTTTCAGGAAGGCCTGGGATTGCTGGATGAACGCTTGCTTGCTGCCCCTCTGCCAGTGCCAGTGCGCGCTTGACCCATTCGCTGGCGCCAGGCTCCGGCGTCTGTGTGATGAACTGCGGCGAGGAAGCAATCGTCCTCGTCGCAGTGAGATGATTCGCTGAAACTCGGTTACCCATTCTCGTCGCAGGCAAAGTCCTACAGAGGACTACTTTTTATCCTCTCGTCTGCGTCGGGATTTCCCTACACTTCTGCTGAAGTCTCCGTGGGCGCCTGCCTTGAAAGGCCGCCGCGCTTTCCTCTACCGTAACGGCCTGTCACTACTTTTACGGATAAGCCATGTCTTTGGCCTGCTCACGCTCCTTGTTTTTCATGGCTTTCATTGCGGGTGCCCTGGCGTTGGGCGTTTCCTACTACCTGGAGTATGCGGTCGGCCTGCGGCCTTGCGGCTTGTGTCTGGTGCAGCGGTTTTGTCTGGCGCTCCTGACCGGTGTCTGCCTGATGGCTTCGGTCCATGGTCCAGGTCGCATCGGAACCGTTCTGTATTGGCTGCTCTGTCTTGGTTCCAGCCTGGCCGGCACTGTCACGGCGTGGCGACAGGTTTTGCTGCAAACCCTTCCGATGGAGCAGGCAGCGGCGTGCTCGACCCATCTGGCGGATCTGTTCGCCGGTTCTGCGCTGCTCTCCGTCCTGCAGCAAGTGTTCAAGGGCGCTGTCGATTGTGTGGAAATTTCCTGGACGCTGTTCGACCTGAGTCTCACGGAGTGGAGTCTTCTGTTCTTCGTCGCGATGATGATTCTGGCTGTTTACCAGTCGTTGCGATTGGTCTGGATCAGCTATCAGCGACCACTCAGCGACGAGTCGTCGCACCGGGCCTTTGCCGGCGATTAAACACTTGTATGAACTTTATCGCCTGCGTACCTTGAAGCCAGTGTCGTGCGGGCATAATCTGGCCCGCACGTGTCATTGGAATTATGTTGCTCGATGACGCTCTGCCTGACCGCCCACCGATGTTACAAGAGGCGAGCGGGCTTAGAGCAGCTGACCCACAAGGGAAGAGAGATCACCATGCTCGAAAGTTGTCAGAATGCTCAGGAACGCTGGGGTGGAGTGCACCTGCTGATCGATCGCTGGTTGCAGGAACGACACGAACTGATCGGGGCCTATGACGCTCTTGGCGCAAAGCCTGAGGCGCTGGGTGAGAACCGCAAGCCTTTGCAGGAGTTCTGCGGGGTGCTGGTCGATTATGTATCGGCCGGGCACTTCGAGATCTACGAGCAACTGACGGGGGAGGCCAAGGCCTTCAATGACACGCGTGGCCTGGAGCTCGCCGAGACGATCTACCCGCGAATCGACGTCATCACCGAGAAGCTGCTCGCGTTCAATGATCTGTGCGATGAAGGCAAATGCGTCGCCGAGAAATTCAAGGAACTGGGTGGCCTGCTGCATGAACGCTTCGAGCTGGAAGACTGCCTGATCGAAGTGTTGCACACGGCCCACAAGGAAGCCGATTCGGTTCAGGCCTGAAGCGCTTTCTGCAAGATCTCGAAACGGCGTGCCAAGGCACGCCGTTTTTCGTTTGTGTCGTCAGCCGGTGGCACCGCGCAACTCGACTTCAAACACCAGCGGTGTGAACGGTGCGATCACGTCACCGGCACCCTCGGCGCCATAGGCCTGGGCCGATGGAATCACCAGTCGCCATTTCGCCCCGACCGGCATGTTTTGCAAGGCGCTGCGCCATCCGGCGATCACGCTGTCGAGACTGAACCATTGAGGCTGACTGTTCTGATCGAACACCGTGCCATCGGGCAGGCGACCGATATACAGCACCTGCACCTTGCCGTTGGGTCCTGCCTTGGCGCCTGCGCCCGGCGTCAGCTCGGTCAGCAGCACGCCGTCAGCCAGTTCGCGCACGCCGGGCCTGGCTTTCTCGGCGGCGAGAAAACGCTGTTCCTTTTCCTGTGCCAATTCGCTTTGCGGCTCGGCTGACTGCATGGCAATCCGCGCTTCATGCTCGGTCAATATCTGCTGTATCTGCTCGTCTTTCAGCGCAAGCGGCTTGCCCTGATAGGCTTGTTGCAATCCATCGACCAGTGCCTGGAGTTGCAGATCGGGAGCTTCCTGGCGCAAGCGTTCGCCAAGGCTCGCACCCAGGCTGTAAGCGAGATCGTGGGCTTCATTTTCCTGTGTTTTTTCGGCGGCCTGGGCGACCGAAAAAAACACGCACAGCGATAAAAAAAGGTGGCGCGACATGGGCACTCTCCGACCTGAATTGCGGGCGATTATGCCAGTGAGAATGCGCGCAACGGTGAACTGCTTTCACGCCGACGCAGAAGTTTTTCAGTCCTTTGCAACGCAACGCTTTCGATAGTGTCAACATGCCCTAGCGGCGGTTGCTACAGAGGTCTAGTATGAGCCGCACTCACTTCAGCCAGGAGGTAAACCATGTCGGCCACCAAGAAGCCAGTAAGCACTCCATTGCACCTGCTCCAACAACTCTCGGGCAGCCTGCTCGAGCATCTGGAAACCGCTTGTTCCGAAGCCTTGGCTGATGCTGAAAAACTGCTCGCCAAACTGGAAAAGCAGCGCGGAAAAGCGCAAGAAAAACTGCACAAGTCCCGCACCAAATTGCAGGACGCTGCGGCGGCCGGAAAAGCCAAGGCGCAAGCCAAGGCCAAGGGCGCAGTGACCGATCTTGAGGCGCTGCTCGATGCACTCAAGGATCGTCAATCGGAAACCCGCGGCTACATTCTGCAACTCAAGCGCGATGCCCAGGAAAGCCTGAAACTGGCCCAGGGCGTCGGTCGTGTACAAGAGGCTGTCGGCAAGGTGTTGTCCCTGCGTGCGGCCAAGCCTGCTGCGGCACCTGCGAAGAAAGCCGCTGCCAAACCGGCGGCTGCAAAAGCACCGGCCAAGCCTGCTGCTGCAAAACCGGCAGCTGCCAAACCGGTAGCTAAAACCGCTGCTGCAAAACCAGCGGCAAAACCTGCAGCGAGAAAACCGGCCGCTGCCAGCGCCGCAAAACCGGCTGCTAAAACCACGGCTGCCAAACCTGCCGCTGCACGTCCTGCTGCTGCAAAAACCGCTGCTGCAAAACCAGCGGCAAAACCGGCTGCTAAACCAGCTGCCCGCACCGCTGCTGCGAAACCTGCTGCCAAGCCGGCTGCAAAACCTGTCGCTGCAAAACCGGCCGCTAAACCAGCAGCCAAGCCAGCGGCAAAACCTGCTGCAAAAGCGGCTGCCAAACCTGCTGCTAAACCAGCCGCAAAACCAGCTGCAGCGAAACCAGTCGTTGCCGCCAAGCCAGCCGCTGCCAAGCCAGTTGCCGCCAAGCCGGCTGCTGCAAAGCCTGCTGCAAAACCCGCAGCCAAACCTGCAGTGAAGAAGCCGGTTGCTGCCAAGCCAGCCACCGCGCCAGTTGCCAAGCCAGCCAACCCGGCTCCGGCAGCAACGTCTGCTTTAGCTGCAGCCACCTCGACAGCCACGCCAGCGCCAACGCCGGCCGCCGCATCGATCGCAGCATCCACCCCAACCAGCGCTTCCTAAGTGCCGGTTACCGCGACGCGCAGCTGATGCAGCGCGTCGCGGTGCAGGTGGGCGGCCTCGGCCGCCGCACCTTCCAGCCAGGCCGCCAGATCGGTCTCGGCATTTTGCGGCCAACTCTGCGCCGCTCTCTCCAGCCGCAACAACAGATGCCGTTCGGCTTCCAGTTCGAGTCCCTTCACTTGTTCACGCAAGGTATGCAAGTCGGCGTCTTCCGTAGCCGCGGCTTTCCACTGTGTGCGCAAGATGCGCAACGGCCGAACGACATCGATGTCCCACGAGGTGGCCACACCGCGCAGCTGCTGCAAGCGCTGCTCATCGAAAGCCACGCCTCGTTGTCCCAGCCACGCACCAGACAGCAGCAGACACACATTGACCCCCGCCGATTGCAATTGCAGGCATGCCTGCTCAACACCGGGGCGGGCGTAAGTGGTCAGGGAAAAGCTCCACAGGTCAGAGGACATAGTGCTACTCGCGCCAGTTGCGAGCGAAGCTGGTAGACTCCGCCGCCATTATGATTCGACTTCAGAACCTGACTTTACAGCGTGGCCCGCAACGTCTGCTAGAAGACGCCGAGCTGACCCTGCACGCCGGCCAGAAAGCCGGCCTCATCGGTGCCAATGGCGCCGGCAAATCGAGCCTGTTCGCCTTGCTTCGGGGCGAACTGCACCCGGACTCGGGTGATTGCTTCCTGCCGGCCGACTGGCGTATCGCCCACATGCGCCAGGAGGTCGACACCCTCGAACGCCTGGCGGTTGACTACGTGCTCGATGGCGACCTGCGCCTGCGCCAGGTGCAACACGACCTGGCGGCAGCCGAAGCGGCCCATGATGGTGCCGCACAGGCCCGCCTGCATTCGGAACTCGACAGCGCCGACGGTTACACCGCCGACGCCAGGGCGCGCAAGTTGCTGGCCGGTCTTGGGTTCACCAACGAGCAGATGGATCGCCAGGTCGGGGATTTCTCCGGTGGCTGGCGGATGCGTCTGAACCTGGCGCAGGCCTTGATGTGCCCATCGGACCTGCTGCTGCTCGACGAACCGACCAACCACCTGGACCTCGACGCCATCATCTGGCTTGAGGAGTGGCTCAAGAGCTATCCGGGCACCCTGATGCTGATCTCCCACGATCGGGACTTCCTCGATGCCGTGGTTGACCACGTGGCCCACGTCGATCAGCGCAAGATCACCCTGTACCGCGGTGGCTACAGCGCCTTCGAGCGCGCCCGTGCCGAACGCCTGGCCCAGCAACAGCAAGCCTACGAGAAGCAGCAGGCGCAACGTGCGCATATGGAAAGCTACATCGCCCGCTTCAAGGCCCAGGCCACCAAGGCCCGTCAGGCTCAGAGCCGGATCAAGGCCCTGGAGCGGATGGAAGAGCTGACCGCTGCCCACGTCGATTCGCCGTTCGACTTCGTCTTCCGCGAATCGCAGAAGATTTCCAGCCCGCTGATCGACCTGTCCGATGCCCGCCTGGGTTACGGTGACAAAGCCGTGCTGGAGAAGGTCAAGCTGCAACTGACCCCGGGTGCGCGAATCGGTCTGCTAGGCCCTAACGGTGCCGGTAAATCGACCCTGATCAAGAACCTCGCCGGTGAACTCTCGCCATTGGCCGGTCGCCTGACCCGTGGCGAGAACACCGTGGTCGGTTACTTCGCCCAGCATCAGCTCGACTCTCTGGATTCCAAGGCCAGCCCGTTGCTGCACTTGCAGCGCCTGGCACCGACCGAGCGCGAACAGACCCTGCGCGACTTCCTCGGCGGTTTCGACTTCCGTGGCGCGCGGATCGACGAGCCGGTGCTGAATTTTTCCGGTGGTGAAAAAGCGCGCCTGGCCCTGGCATTGATTGCCTGGGACCGGCCGAACCTGTTGCTGCTCGACGAACCGACCAACCACCTGGACCTGGAAATGCGCCTGGCGCTGACCATGGCCCTGCAGGAGTTCAGTGGTGCGGTACTGGTGGTCTCTCACGATCGTCATCTGCTCAAAAGCACCACTGACAATTTCTATCTGGTGGCGGATGGCAAGGTCGAGGAGTTCGACGGCGACCTGGAGGACTACACCCGCTGGCTGGTGGAGTATCGCCAGCGCAATGCCCCGGTCAGCAGCACCCCGGTCAATCCGGACAAGACCGACAAGAAAGCCCAGCGTCAGGCCGCAGCGGCATTGCGTCAGCAACTGGCCCCACACAAGCGTGAGGCTGACAAGCTCGAAGCCGAACTGGGCAAGCTCCACGAAAAACTGGCGAAGGTCGATACCAGCCTCGGCGACAGCGACATTTACGAGCCGGCGCGCAAGAACGAATTGCGCGATCTGCTGGCCGAGCAGGCCAGGCTGAAAGTGCGTGAAGCGGAGCTGGAAGAGGCGTGGATGGAGGCCCTGGAATTGCTGGAAAGCATGCAGGCGGAGCTGGAGGCGCTGTCCTGATGGACGCCTTCAAACTGCCGTTGCCGGCGGTGTGGGTCGAGCCGATCTGGCTTGGCGTGCAAATCCTGCTGATCCTGATCGCCGGCTACTTCACCCAGCGCTTCGTCGCCAAAGGCCTCACCCGTCTTGGTGAGCGTTACCCGTTTCCGCCGCAACTGATCATGCCGCTGCGGGGCGGCTTGCGCTGGCTGATCATGGGCAGTGCGCTGATTTTCGTGCTGGAGCGACTTGGTGTATCGGCCACGGTGCTCTGGACCGCGTTGTCCGGTTTCGTCGCGGTCGCGGCGGTGGCGTTTTTCGCCATGTGGAGCGTGCTCTCGAACCTGCTGTGCGCGATCCTGATCTTTACCGTCGGCCCGTTCCGCATAGGTGACGTGGTCGAGTTGGTGGACACCACCGACAAGCCCGGCGTCAAAGGCCGGGTGGTGGCGATCAATCTTCTTTACACCACGTTGCTCGAGGCCGAAGAACTTGGCACTGGCAGCGCCATGGTGCAGGTGCCCAACAGTTTGTTCTTCCAGCGTTCGGTGCGGCGCTGGCGCGGGACGGATGTGTTTCCTTCCAGCGGGTTTGAAAAGTAAACCTTCTGCTGCCTGATACACCGCTTTCGCGAGCAAGCCCGCTCCCACAGGTGATCGCGTTCTTATTAGCGACATCGGTCTGATGTGGGAGCGGGCTTGCTCGCGAAGGGGCCCTCAAGCACTGAGCGCTGGTCGGCCGTCGCCATGTCCTACAAAAAATCGGTAGTCATCCAATCAAAGCCGCATTAGCTTAGACATCTGTCACGAGTTCAAGTCGAGGTGTGCAATGGAGCTTCAAACATGGCTGGCGTTTTTTGCCGCCTGCTGGGTGATCAGCCTGTCCCCCGGTGCCGGCGCCATTGCGTCGATGTCCAGCGGCCTGCAATACGGCTTCTGGCGCGGCTATTGGAACGCCTTGGGCCTGCAACTGGGCCTGGCTTTGCAGATCGCCATCGTCGGTGCCGGTGTCGGCGCCATTCTCACCGCGTCGGCCACGGCCTTCTACGCCATCAAATGGTTTGGCGTGGCGTACCTGGTCTACCTCGCGATCAAGCAATGGCGTGCGCTGCCCAGCGATATGAGCGATGACGCCTCAATGCGCCAGATCGGCAAGCCGATGGCCCTGGTGTTCCGTGGTTTTCTGGTGAACATCAGTAACCCCAAGGCGCTGGTGTTCATGCTGGCGGTGCTGCCGCAGTTCATCGATCCCCATGCTCCGCTGCTGATTCAGTATCTGGTGATCGGCGTGACCATGGTCTGCGTCGACCTGATCGTCATGGCCGGCTACACCGGTCTGGCGTCCAAGGTGCTGCGTCTGTTACGCACACCGAAACAGCAAAAACGCATGAACCGGACCTTTGCCGGGCTGTTCATTGGGGCGGCGGCGTTTATGGCGACGTTGCGCAGGGCCGCCGTGTAAAACGACGACTGACAAAAAAGGCGACCCTGGTCGCCTTTTTCGTTTGAGGAGCCGTTCCCGAAACCGATGCAATTACGAAGAAGTATCAACAAAGCTTGAGCGAAAGCCGTTGGGCGATAACAATATGTAACTTCGTTTTTCAAATTGAGATTCATTCATGATTTCCCCCTCCCGTTTCCTGGCCTGGCTGTTGCTGCCGCTGTTGGCTGCGTGCAGCTTTCAACTGCTGGCCGCCTCCGCCGAAGGTACGCCGCAGGCGCTGCACTTGCTCGACTACATCGGCGCGGATTACCCGGGCACGGTGCAGGCGGGCAGCATCACGGACCCGTCCGGATTTCGCGCGCAGCAAGAGTCGGTCAGGACACTGGGAAGTCTGATTGCAGCCATGCCGGCCAAGCCGGAAAAAGCCGCGCTGGAGCAAAGCCTGGCCGCGCTGGGAAATTCCATTGATGCCCATCAGGACGGTGCCGAAGTTGCACGCCAGGCCCGGCAACTGGGTGCGAAGCTGGCCGTGGCCTATGAAGTCAGCCAGGCCCCGGTCATTACGCCGGACCCGGTGCGTGGCGCACCGCTGTACGCTCAGCATTGTTCGGTCTGCCATGGCGATACAGGGGCCGGCGACGGCCCGGCGGGTGTCGGCATGACGCCAGCGCCGACCGATCTGCGTGATGCTTCACGGCTGGACCGCCTGAGTCTCTACGCGATCTACAGCACCCTCGGTCAAGGCATTGAAGGCACTGACATGCCGGCCTTCGCCGACCAGCTGGATGATCGTCAGCGTTGGGATCTGGCCACCTATATCGCCAGCTTCAGCAGCACCCCGGCGACGGCCAGTGCTGACAAAACCTACAACATTGCCGACCTGGCCCGTCAGACTCCGGCCGAAGTACAGGCTGTCGAAGGCCCGCAAGCCGCCGCGACGTTCCGTGCCCAGCGGGCGCAACCGCCCCAGGTCAAGCGTGGCCCGGCACAACTGCTTGACTACACGGCGGCCACCCTGGACAAGAGCATCGCGGCGTATCGTGCCGGTGAGCATGATCAGGCTTATGACTTATCGGTAGCCGCGTATCTGGAAGGCTTCGAGCTGGTCGAAAGCTCGCTGGATAACATTGACGCCAACGTGCGTAAAGACACGGAAAAATCCCTGATGGCCTACCGTCAGTCGTTGCAGGACGGCTTGTCGGTGAGCGAGGTCGAGCAGCGCCTGGACGCGGCCAAGGACAAGTTGAAGGCCTCGGCCGACTTGCTGGGTAGCGACGGTTTGAGCTGGTCGCTGAGTTACATTTCCGGCTTGCTGATTCTGCTGCGCGAAGGTCTGGAGGCGATCCTGGTGCTGGCCGCGATCCTTGCCTTCCTGCGAAACACGGGCCAACAGGCGGCGGTGCGCAGCGTCAACGTCGGTTGGGGGCTGGCGTTTCTGGCCGGGTTGGGCACCTGGGCGCTGGCAGCCTATGTGATTGATGTCAGCGGTTCGCAACGCGAGTTGCTGGAAGGCGCGACGGCGTTGTTTGCCAGTGTCATGGTGCTGTGGCTGGGTGTGTGGATGCATGACCGTCGTCACGCGGCGGCCTGGCAGGATTACATCAAGACCAGCCTGGTGGGTGGCGGTGGGCGTTTCGGCTTTGCGACCCTGGCGTTTTTCTCGGTGTATCGCGAACTGTTCGAAGTGATTCTGTTCTACGAAACCCTGTGGTTGCAGGCAGGTCCCGCAGGGCACAACGCCGTGTTGGCCGGTGGGGCCACGGCGGTGGTGCTGCTGGTCGGCCTGGCCTGGGTGATTTTGCGCGGTTCGGCGAAGTTGCCGCTGGCGCTGTTCTTCAGCATCAACGCGGGTCTGCTGTGCGCCTTGTCGGTGGTGTTTGCCGGGCACGGTGTGAAAGCGCTGCAGGAAGCCGGGATTTTCGGCACGCGGCCGGTGCCGTTCTTTGACTTTGACTGGCTGGGGATCCATGCCGATGCCTACTCGCTGAGTGCTCAGGCCGTGGCAATCATTGCGATTGTCGTGTTGTATGGGCGTAGTCGGGTGGTTGAGAGGCAGCGGGTGCAGGCCTCCTAAAAAGCATTCGCTGCGCTCATTTTCGCGAGCAGGCTCGCTCCCACAGGATTAGGGTTAACCTTGTGGGAGCGAGCCTGCTCGCGATGCTTTTTCAGAAGGGATAAAAACATGCGTGTATGGATCGATGCCGATGCCTGTCCGCGGGCGGCCAAGGATCTGGTGGTGAAGTTCGCCCTCAAGCGCCAGTTCGAAGTGGTGCTGGTGGCCGGGCAACCGCAGACCAAGCCGGGGCTGGCGCTGGTCAAGCTGATCGTGGTGCCGAGCGGCCCGGATGCGGCGGACGATTACCTGGTGGAGCACGCGGTGCCTGGTGAACTGGTGATCTGTAGCGATGTGCCGCTGGCCGATCGTCTGGTGAAGAAGGGCGTGGCAGCGCTCGACCCGCGGGGCAAGGAATTTGACGCGCAGAACATGGGGGAGCGGCTGGCGGTGCGCAACCTGTTCACCGATTTGCGCGAACAGGGGCAGATGGGGGGGGGCCAGCGCCGTTTGGCGAGCGTGAGAAACAGGCGTTCGCCAATGCGCTGGACCGGATCCTCACCCGGCTGGCCCGCAATTCTTAAGACCTGCGGCGAACCCTGTGGGAGCGAGCTTGCTCGCGATAGCGGACTTACAGACAACATCAAAGTTGAATGTGTTGGCCCCATCGCGAGCAAGCTCGCTCCCACATTTTTGAAGGGTGTCAGGCGTCGTTTTCGTGGGTCAGTTCCAGTACCCGGTCTACCAGCTTGTTGATCCCCGACGCCACTTCACTGATCGATTGCGCCAGCATGTAGGCCGGGGTGCTCACCAGTTTACGTGCCTTGTCTTCGACGATGTCACTGACCGCGCAATCGGTATGGGTCGCGCCCATCTTGTTCATCGCGGCAGCGGTGTCGGTGTCATTGCCAATGGTGCAGGTGACGCCGGGACCGTAGATCTTGGCCGCCAGGGCAGGGGAAATGCACATCAACCCCACCGGTTTGCCGGCCTCGGCAAAGGCTTCGGTCAGGGCCAGGACATCCGGTTGAACGGTGCAGCCGGCGCCTTCGATGGCGAAGTTGGACAGGTTCTTGGCTGAGCCGAAGCCGCCGGGCACGATCAACGCGTCGAAGTCATCGACGTTCGCGTCACGGATGTCCTGGATGTTGCCCCGGGCAATTCGCGCCGATTCGACCAGCACGTTGCGCGATTCGGGCATTTCTTCGCCGGTCAGGTGATTGATTACATGCAACTGCGCGATGTTCGGTGCGAAGCACTGCACCTGCGCCCCGCGTTGATCCAGGCGCAACAGGGTGATGACGCTCTCGTGGAGCTCGGCGCCGTCGTACACGCCACAACCGGAAAGGATCACTGCAACTTTTTTGCTCATGGGCTTTTCTCCAGATTCATGGCGTTAAATGTCCACTAATTTGTCACTCGTTGCCATAGGGTTAATTCGTAGTTACACATAGCATTTATCCTCAGGATTCCGACCAGGGCGCGTCATGGACTTCATTCTGTACGCGGTGCCGTTCTTCTTTGTGCTGATCGCCCTTGAGCTGCTGGCCGACCGTCGGCGCGGGGTGAGCAACTATCGGCTGGCTGACGCGATCAACAGCATCAGCACCGGCGTGCTGTCGACCACCACGGGACTGCTGACCAAAGGCATTGGGCTGGTGACCTACGCGTTCGCCTTCAAGCATCTGGCGCTGTTCGAGTTGTCGGCCGACAGCGTCTGGACCTGGGTGTTTGCCTTCGTCTTCTACGATTTCTGCTACTACTGGCTGCATCGCCTGGGCCACGAGCGCAACATTCTCTGGGCCGCGCATTCGGTGCATCACCAGAGCGAGGACTACAACCTGTCCACGGCGTTGCGCCAGACCAGTACCGGATTCCTCCTGGGCTGGATCTTCTATCTGCCAATGGCGGTGTTTGGTGTGCCGCTGCTGGTGTTCGTCAGTGTCGCGGCGCTGAACCTGCTGTATCAGTTCTGGGTGCATACGCGGCACATTCCCAAGCTTGGCTGGTTCGAATGGTTTTTTGTCACGCCATCCAATCATCGGGCTCACCATGCACAGAACGCTCTCTACATGGATCGCAACTACGGCGGCGTGTTCATTATTTGGGACCGTCTGTTCGGCTCGTTCCAGGAAGAAGACGACAACGAGCCGGTGATCTTCGGCGTGACCACGCCGCTGGCGAGCTGGAATCCCCTGTGGGCGAACGTGCAGTTCTACGCGCAGTTGTGGGCCGATGCGCGGCGTGCCGAAAGCACCTGGGACAAGCTGCGGATCTGGTTCATGCGCACGGGCTGGCGCCCGGCGGACGTGGCGGCCAGATACCCGATGAACAAGCCGGACCTGAACCAGTTCCGCAAATTCGAGGTGCCGCTGGAAGGGCGTCAGCAGCTCTACGTCGTGTTGCAGTTCTGCGTCTATATCGCACTGGGCAGCTACTTGATGAATCTCGAACCGAAGCTGTCAGTCGCCGCCCTGGTGCTGGGCTGGGGGGCGGGGGCGTTCGGTCTGTTTGTGCTGGGCGTGGCCCTGGAGAATCGCCCATGGGCGTTGAAGCTGGAGCTGGTACGGCTGGCGTCGAATCTGCCATTGGCATGGCTGGCCCCGATGGTGGGGCTGTGGCCGGCCAGCGCCGTGGGCTGGGTCGGCCTGCTCAGTTACAGCCTGTTGAGCGGCATCGGCCTCTACTGTTGCAGAAACCGCATCACTCGGTTGGCGTCGTAGGGCCTTCGGTATTGGACCGCGCAGCTTTCAGGGCCTGCTCGTCGGCATAGACCTGCTTGGCCAGGCGGGCATTCTTGAAGCGCCGGCGCAGCCACAGCACGAGGCCCAGGACCAGCAGGGCGCCGAGCACCCAAAGTTCGTACTTTTTCACACTGCCGAGCATGCCTTCGAGCACTGCGCCGAAATGGTAAGCGGCCGCCGCCAGGGCTGCGGCCCAGATCGCCGCGCCAATGCCATTGAGCAGCAGGTAACGGCCCGGCGGATAGCCCGACAGCCCGATGGCCACCGGCATGACCGTACGCAAACCGTAAACGAAGCGGAAGCTCAGTACCCAGATGTCCGGATGCTTGCGAATGTGCTCCAGCGCCCGGTCACCCATCATCTGCCAGCGCGGCTTGCGCGCCAGCAGTTTTCGACCGTGCTTGCGTCCCAGGAAATACCACAGTTGGTCGCCGGCATAGCTGCCGAAGAAGGCCACGACCACCACCAGGTTGATGTCCATGTATCCACGGAACGCGAGGAAGCCCGCGAGTACCAGGATGGTTTCGCCTTCGAAGAACGTGCCTAGAAAAAGGGCAAAGTAGCCGAAGTCATGCAGAAATTGTTGGAGCATTGTCTGGGTGCTGGCGAAATGAACGCGCAGCCTAACCCTTCGGACACATTCAGGAAAGTGTCCAAATGTGTCTCGACGTGAACATTTCCTACAACGACAATGGAATGCGGCTACACGTCGCAGGGTGCACATAACTGTCATACGTTCGTCATAATGGGCACTTATAACTGTCACGCTCGCCCGTCTGCGCGGGCTCAGGAGTCTGCCGTGAGCTTTACCCCCGCCAACCGTCTGTTCCCTGCAACCCGCCTGCGCCGCAACCGTCGTGACGACTTCTCGCGTCGACTGGTCCGTGAAAACGTCCTGACCGTCGATGACCTGATCCTGCCGGTGTTCGTTCTGGACGGTGAAAACCGTCGCGAAGCGGTGGCTTCGATGCCAGGCGTCGAACGCCTGACCATCGACCTGTTGCTGGAAGAGGCGGCCAAGTGGGTCGAACTGGGGATTCCGGCGCTGGCGCTGTTCCCGGTGACGCCTTCGCAACTCAAGTCTCTGGATGCTGAGGAGGCCTGGAACCCGGAGGGCATCGCCCAGCGCGCCACCCGTGCGCTGCGTGCGCAATTCCCTGAGCTGGGCGTGATCACCGACGTCGCCCTGGATCCGTTCACCACCCACGGTCAGGACGGCATTCTTGATGAAGCAGGCTACGTGCAGAACGACATCACCGTCGACGCACTGGTCAGGCAAGCCCTGTCCCACGCCGAAGCCGGCGCTCAGGTCGTGGCCCCATCGGACATGATGGACGGTCGCATCCAGGCGATCCGCGAAGCCCTTGAAGTGGCCGGTCACGTCAATGTACGGATCATGGCCTACTCGGCCAAGTACGCCAGCGCCTACTACGGCCCGTTCCGCGATGCGGTCGGTTCGGCGCTGAACCTGGGCAAGGCCAACAAGGCCTCCTATCAGATGGACCCGGCCAACAGCAACGAAGCCCTGCACGAAGTCGCGGCGGACTTGTCAGAAGGCGCGGACATGGTCATGGTCAAGCCAGGCATGCCGTACCTCGACATCCTGTGCCGGGTCAAAGAAGAATTCAAAGTGCCGACGTTTGTCTATCAAGTCAGCGGCGAATACGCCATGCACATGGCGGCGATCCAGAATGGCTGGTTGAGCGAAGGGGTTATCCTCGAGTCGCTGACCGCTTTCAAACGTGCAGGCGCCGATGGCATCCTGACGTACTTTGCCGTTCGTGCCGCTCAATTGTTACGAGAGCAAAAATAGCCCTCCCAGGAACATTCGATGAATACCGAAGTACTCACTGAAGTTGCCGTAAAAGACGCTCAACCGGTGGTGGAGCAAGTCGACGAGACCCCGCCGGAGCTGGAGCCAGCTCCGCCCGCAGCGGTCGTCGAACCCGCTGCGACAGCACCGGCGGTGGCCATTCCCGGTCTGGATGACAGTAGCCTGTACATCCACCGCGAACTGTCGCAACTGCAGTTCAACATCCGCGTGCTGGAGCAGGCGCTGGACGAGTCCTACCCATTGCTGGAGCGGCTGAAGTTTCTGCTGATCTTCTCCAGCAACCTGGACGAGTTCTTCGAAATTCGCGTTGCCGGCCTGAAGAAGCAGATCACCTTCGCACGTGAACAGGCAGGCGCCGATGGTCTGCAACCGCATCAGGCATTGGCGCGCATCAGCGAACTGGTACACGGTCACGTCGACCGTCAGTACGCGATCCTCAACGACATTCTGTTGCCGGAGCTGGAGAAACATCAGGTCCGCTTCATACGTCGCCGCAATTGGACGACCAAGCTCAAGACCTGGGTGCGCCGCTATTTCCGCGACGAGATTGCACCGATCATCACCCCTATCGGCCTCGACCCTACGCACCCGTTCCCCTTGCTGGTGAACAAGAGCCTGAACTTCATCGTCGAGCTCGAAGGTATCGACGCTTTCGGTCGCGACTCCGGTTTGGCGATCATCCCGGCACCGCGCCTGCTGCCGCGCATCATCAAGGTGCCGGAAGAAGTCGGCGGCGCTGGCGACAACTATGTATTCCTGTCGTCGATGATCCACGCTCACGCCGATGACCTGTTCCAGGGCATGAAGGTCAAGGGTTGCTACCAGTTCCGCCTGACCCGCAACGCCGACCTCGCGCTGGACTCCGAAGACGTCGAAGACCTGGCCCGCGCCTTGCGCGGCGAGCTGTTCTCCCGTCGCTACGGTGACGCAGTACGCCTGGAAGTGGCCGACACTTGCCCGAAACACCTGTCCGACTACCTGCTCAAGCAGTTCAACCTGAGCGAGACCGAGTTGTACCAGGTCAACGGTCCGGTGAACCTGACGCGGCTGTTCAGCATCACCGGCCTGGACAGCCAGCGCGAGTTGCAATACCTGCCGTTCACCCCGCAGATCCCGAAACTGCTGCAGAACAGCGAGAACATTTTCAGCGTGATCAGCAAGCAGGACATCCTGCTGCTGCACCCATTCGAGTCGTTCACCCCGGTGGTCGACCTGCTGCGCCAGGCCGCCAAGGATCCACACGTACTGGCGGTGCGCCAGACGCTGTACCGCTCCGGCGCGAACTCAGAAATCGTCGATGCGCTGGTGGATGCGGCGCGTAACGGCAAGGAAGTCACGGCGGTGATCGAACTGCGTGCGCGGTTCGACGAAGAATCCAACCTGCAACTGGCCAGCCGACTGCAAGCGGCCGGTGCGGTGGTGATCTACGGCGTAGTCGGCTTCAAGACCCACGCCAAGATGATGCTGATCCTGCGTCGCGAAGCGGGCGAGATCGTGCGTTATGCGCACCTCGGCACTGGCAACTACCACGCCGGCAACGCCCGCCTGTACACCGACTACAGCCTGCTGACCTCCGACGACGCCTTGTGCGAAGACGTCGGCAAACTGTTCAGCCAGTTGATCGGCATGGGTAAGACGCTGCGCATGAAGAAGCTGCTGCACGCGCCGTTCACCCTGAAAAAGGGCATGCTGGACATGATTGCCCGGGAAACCCAGTTCGCCCTCGACGGCAAACCGGCGCACATCATCGCCAAGTTCAACTCGCTGACCGATCCGAAGATCATCCGCGCGCTGTACAAGGCCAGCCAGTCAGGCGTGCGCATCGATCTGGTGGTGCGTGGCATGTGCTGCCTGCGGCCGGGCATCGCCGGGGTTTCCCACAACATCCATGTGCGGTCGATCATCGGCCGTTTCCTGGAGCACACCCGGGTCTTCTACTTCCTCAACGGCGGCGATGAGCAGATGTTCCTCTCCAGTGCCGACTGGATGGAGCGCAACCTCGACAAGCGCGTCGAGACTTGCTTCCCGGTGGAAGGCAAGAAACTGATCATGCGGGTCAAGAAAGAGCTGGAGCTGTATCTGACCGATAACACCCACAGCTGGAGCCTGCAGCCGGACGGTCGTTACGTCCGTAACACACCGACCGGTAACCAGAACCCGCGCAGCGCCCAAGCGACATTGCTGGAGCGTTTGGGCAGTCCGATTCTGGCGGTGCGGTAACGGGACAAGCGGGTGAAAAAAGGGCGATCCATGTGGATCGCCCTTTTTTGTATCGGCTGTCCGTTCCCTGTAGGAGCGAGCTTGCTCGCGATGGACGTGAACGATGATGCGTACTGCCTGGATAAACGCGTTGCCTTCAGGTTTTTCGCGAGCAAGCTCGCTCCTACAGGGGCGGCGGTTTAGCGAGCGGTCAACACGATGTCGACCCGGGTCAGCCATTGCGCTTCAATTTCAAAGTCGGCCTGGGTCAGCTGGTTTTCGTCCAGCCAGTTCTCCGGGAACACCACTTCCAGGCTGTTGCCATAGGCGTTCAGTTCCACCTGGGGCATTTGCTGGGTGCCGCGGATGTGGTGGAACAGGATCGCAAAGCGCAGCAGCACGCACAGACGAATCAATTTGACGCCGTCGTCGCCGAAATCGGCGAACTTGTCCTTGGGAATGTTGCGCCGGTGGCCGCGTACCAGCAGCGCGAGCATCAACTGGTCTTCGCGGGAGAACCCGGCGAGGTCCGAGTGCTCGATCAGGTAGGCGCCGTGCTTGTGGTACTGGTAGTGAGCGATGTCCAGGCCCACTTCATGGACCTTGGCCGCCCAGCCCAGCAGTTCGCGCCAGACGCCGTCTTCCAGGTCCCAGTCTTCGGCTACCTGGTCAAACGCATGCAGCGCCTTGCGCTCGACCCTTGCCGCCTGATCCTGATCGACGTGGTAGCGCTCCATCAACGAAGTGAGGGTACGTTCGCGCACGTCCTCGTGATGATGGCGGCCCAGCAAGTCATAGAGCACGCCTTCGCGCAGGGCGCCTTCGCAGTGATCCATGCGTTGCAGTTCGAGGGAGTCGAAGATCGCTTCGAGGATCGCCAGGCCCGCCGGGAAGATCGCCCGGCGATCCGGCTTGATACCTTCGAAATCGATTTTCTCGACATCGCCCAGCTTGATCAATTTGCGCTTGAGCCAGACCAGGCCTTCGGCGTTGACCTCGCCGGTGCCGTGGCCACCAGCCTTCAGCGCCAGACCGATGGCGCGGATGGTGCCCGAGGAACCGATGGCTTCATCCCAGGTCAGGCGGTGCAGGGCGTGTTCGATGCTCATGATCTCCAGCCGCGCCGCCGTGTACGCCTGGGCGTAACGGGCCGGGGTGATCTTGCCGTCCTTGAAATAGCGCTGGGTGTAGCTGACGCAACCCATCTGCAGGCTTTCGCGCAGCAGCGGTTCGAAGCGCTGGCCAATGATGAATTCGGTACTGCCGCCGCCGATGTCGGCCACCAGGCGCTTGCCTGGGGTGTCGGCGAGGGTGTGGGACACGCCGAGGTAGATCAGGCGCGCTTCTTCACGGCCGGAAATGACTTCCACCGGGTGGCCGAGAATTTCTTCGGCGCGATGGATGAATTCGGCGCGGTTGCGGGCTTCACGCAGGGCGTTGGTGCCGACGATGCGCACGGCACCCGTGGGCATACCGCTGATCAGTTGGGCGAAGCGCTTGAGGCAATCGAGCCCGCGTTGCATCGATTCTTCGTTGAGATGGCGCTCTTCGTCGATGCCGGCGGCCAGCTGAACTTTCTCCCCGAGACGCTCGAGAATACGGATTTCGCCGTTCTGGGCCTTGGCCACGACCATGTGAAAGCTGTTGGAGCCCAGGTCGATTGCGGCGATCAGGGACAGATTCTTGGCTTGGGATTGCGGCATGGTCGGGGGTCTCGGTCGATAACCTCGACATCGTGCCACGATCAAAGGCTGCCGCCAACGCGTAGGAGCTGCCGAAGGCTGCGATCTTTTACCACGGGGCTCTAGTGGCGCGGCCACTGGCCTCTTCGCGGGCAAGCCCGCTCCCACAGGTTTTTGCAGCGAATACGCAATCGTATTTCAGCACAAGACCCTGTGGGAGCGGGCTTGCCCGCGAAGACGGCGTCAATAGCACCGCAGATCTTCAGACCGCCGCTTCAACCATCCCAATGAAGTTCGCCAGCTCCGCCGTCTGCGGATTGGCGAACAAAACTTTCGGATCCCCCACCTCATGCACCTTGCCCTGGTGCATGAACACCAACTTGTCCCCAACCTCCCGGGCGAAGCGCATTTCGTGAGTGACCATGATCAGTGTCATGCCTTCCCTGGCCAGTTGCCGGACCACGCTCAGCACTTCGTTGACCAGCTCCGGGTCCAGGGCCGAGGTGATTTCATCGCACAGCAACACTTTCGGCGACATCGCCAGGGCGCGGGCAATCGCCACCCGCTGTTGCTGGCCGCCGGACAGTCGATCCGGAAAGGCATCGAACTTTTCGCCCAGGCCGACCCGCTCCAGCATCTGTCGCGCCAATTCGGCAGCCTTGGCCTTTGGCACCTTCTGCACCACTTGCGGCGCCAGCATGACGTTCTCACCTACGGTCAGGTGCGGGAACAGGTTGAACTGCTGGAACACCATGCCGACTTTCTGTCGCAAGCTGCGCAGGTCGGCGCGGGCGGCGTCGAGGTATTCGCCGTCGACTTCGATCACACCGTCATTGATCGACTCCAGGCCGTTGAGGGTGCGCAGCAAGGTGGATTTGCCCGAGCCACTGCGGCCGATGATCGCCACCACCTGGCCTTCCTCGATGCTCAGATCGATGCCTTTGAGCACATGATGGTCACCGTAGTATTTATGCAGGGCGGAAATTCTAAGCAGAGGCATGCAGTCTCCTTTCCAGGTAGCGCGCACTGAGCGACAGGGGGTAGCAGAGCAGGAAATAGCCAAGGGCGACGAGGCCATAGACCATGAAGGGTTCGAAGGTCGCGTTGGCGAGCATGCCGCCGGTCTTGGTCAGTTCGGTAAAGCCGATGATCGAGGTGACGGCGGTGCCCTTGACCACTTGGACCGAGAAGCCCACGGTCGGCGCCACGGCGATGCGCAGGGCTTGTGGCAGGATGACGTAGCGCAGTTGCTCCAGCGGATTGAGCGCCAGGCTCGCCGAGGCTTCCCACTGGCCGTCGGAGATCGACTCGACGCAGCCGCGCCAGATCTCCGCCAGATAGGCGCTGGTGAACAGCGTCAGGGCAATCGCCGCTGCCATCCACGGCGAGATTTCCACCCCGGCCAGGGCCACGCCGAAAAACACCAGGAACAGCTGCATCAGCAGCGGCGTGCCCTGGAACAGTTCGATGTAGGTGCGGGCAAAGCTGCGCGGCAGGGATTTACCCGAGATGCGCATGACCATGATCAGCAGGCCGATCAGCCCGCCGCCAACGAACGCCACCAGCGACAGCGCCAGCGTCCATTGCAGACCGGTGAGCAGGTTGCGCACGATGTCCCAGAAGGTGAAATCACTCATCGGCTGCTCCTTGCGATGAACCGTTGGCCGATCCAGTTCAGCAACTGGCGGATCAGGAGCGCCATGCACAGATAGAGCAAGGTCGTCAGGGCGTAGGTTTCAAAGGCGCGGAAGTTGCGCGACTGAATGAAGTTGGCGGCGAAGCTCAGCTCTTCAGTGGCGATCTGCGAGCACACCGCCGAGCCGAGCATGACGATGATGATCTGGCTGCTCAGGGCCGGCCAGACTTTACCCAGTGCCGGCAGCAGCACCACATGGCGGAACGCTTCGAAGCGCGTCATCGCCAACGCCGCCGCGGCTTCCAGCTGACCCCGGGGGATCGCCTGGATGCCGGCGCGGATGATCTCGGTCGAATAGGCGCCGAGATTGATCACCATCGCCAGCACCGCCGCCTGCCATTCGGAAATCTGCACGCCCAGGGACGGCAAGCCGAAGAAGATGAAAAACAGTTGCACCAGGAAGGGCGTGTTGCGGATCAACTCGACGTAGACCGCGAAAATCCCCGCGAAAGGCCGGATGTTCCACGCCCGCACCAGCGCCCCGACGATGCCCAGCCCCACGCCGAGCACAGCGCCGATGGCGGTCAGCTCAAGGGTAAACAACGCACCGCGCAGCAACAGATCGGTGTTGTTCACCACCGGCAAGAAGTCGAACTGATAAGCCATAACGTCTCTCCTGCACGCGAGATCAGAGGTCGGCCGGCAGTGGTTCTTTCAGCCAGGTCAGGGCGTTTTTCTCCAGTGCACCGTCGCTCTTGGCGGTGATGAGAATCTGGTTGACCTTGTCCAGCAGCGCCGGCTCGTTCTTGTTCACACCGACGTAGACCGGCGAATCCTTGAGCTTCACTTTCAGCGCCGGCACGCGTTTCGGGCTTTTCTCGCTGATCGCGACCATCACCACGTTGCCGCTGGCGATCAGGTCGACCTGGCCCGCCAGGTACGCGGCGATGGTCGAGTTGTTGTCTTCGAAGCGCTTGATGGTCACGCCTTCGGGGGCGACCTTGGTCAGCTCGATGTCTTCGATGGCGCCGCGGGTGACGCTGATGGTCTTGCCCTTGAGGTCGTCCAGGGTCTTGATGTCGGCGTCTGGCGGACCGAATACGGCGAGGTAGAAGGGCGCGTAGGCGCGGGAGAAGTCGATGACCTTCTCGCGCTCCGGGTTCTTGCCGAGGCTGGAAATCACCAGGTCGACCTTGCCGGTGGTGAGAAACGGGATGCGGTTGGTGCTGTTGACCGGGGTCAGTTCGAGTTTGACCTTGAGCTGGTCGGCCAGCAGTTTCGCGGTGTCGATATCGAGGCCACGGGGCTTCATATCCGGCCCGACCGAGCCGAAGGGCGGGAAGTCCTGGGGCACGGCCACCTTGAGGACGCCGCGCTTGACCACATCCTCCAGACCGTCGGCGTGGGCGGGTGCCTGGGTCAGCATCAGACTGGCAAACAGGGCTGCGAGGAGGGCGCTGAAACGCTGGGTCATGGCAAATCTCCAAATCGGCAAGAAGTGATTTCTGCCGATCGATAGAGCATGGGCCATGCCAACATAGGGTCTTGGGGGCGCCAGAGCGCGGTTTTGCTGGTGCCGAACGGTCTTACTGGTCTGAACAGTCAAGTTGTGTTTCGCACCCCGATGGCGCAGCCGGGGAAATCGCCGAACCCCCATGGGGCACGACTTGCCGGGCGTCGCGAATAGCTTTACAACTGAGCGCACATTGGCCTGGTTCGTCTGGAAAACCATGAACTCGATCTCCCGCGCCGTACCCGAAGTGGCGCTGCAAGCCATCCGCAAACTGATTACCGAACAGGGCTTCGGGCCGGGGGATGCCTTGCCCTCGCAACGGGACCTGGCGGTACAGCTGGGCGTAAGCCGGGCTTCTTTGCGCGAGGCGTTGTCGTCCCTGAGTGCGCTGGGTGTCATCAGCATCCAGCCGGGCAAAGGCGTGTTCGTACAGGCGCCGGTGGAGTTGCCGCGAGGCGAGGCCGCACCGGTCTGGCCGTTTGCGGCGCAGGCTTCGCCGCTGGATATCTTCCAGTTGCGCTACGCGCTGGAGGGGTTTGCCGCGGGGCTGGCGGCCGTGACCTTGAGCACCGAGGAACTCGATGCACTGGAAGACAATGTCGCCGCCATGCGCAACGAACTCAAAGCCGCTGATTTTGAAGCGGCGGCGCGCCTGGACTTCGAATTCCACCGGCGCATCCTGCTGGCCAGCGGCAATCAGGCAATGTTGAGTATCCTCACCGCCAGCGCCGATATCTTCCTGGAAAGCCAGAAGCTACCGTTCATCCGGGCCGAGCGGGCCATGGAAACCTGGCAGGAGCACCGCAAGATCCTGCGCGCGCTGGCTCGCCGTGCCTCTGGCGCCGCGCAAAAAGCCATGCACGAGCATGTGCGTAACGCGGCGTTGCGCACCGGAATCGCCTTCATCGCTCCCGCTACGGTGTGACCCGGGCTATACCCAAACTCATGGAACACCATAGCGAGACTCAATCAACTGCACCTTCCTGAACGAGGGAAGGGCAGCTATGATGGGCCACGTTTTTTTGCTTACAACCCTGGAGAATTCCATGAGCAGCGATCTTATCAAACACGTTAGCGACGCTAGCTTCGAGGCCGACGTACTCAAGGCTGAAGGCGCTGTACTGGTCGATTACTGGGCTGAGTGGTGCGGCCCTTGCAAAATGATCGCTCCTGTTCTGGACGAAATTGCCGAGACCTACAAAGGCAAGCTGACCGTCGCCAAACTGAACATCGACGAAAACCAGGAAACCCCTGCCAAGCATGGCGTGCGTGGTATCCCGACCCTGATGCTGTTCAAGAACGGCAACGTTGAAGCGACCAAGGTCGGCGCTCTGTCGAAGTCGCAACTGGCTGCCTTCCTCGACGCCAACATCTAAGCGTCGTTGCAAAGTGTCCTGAAAAAGCCTCGCAAATAGCGGGGCTTTTTGCGTATTCAGGGCTAGACGCTCCCAAACTCAGGTGGTACATTCGGCCCCGCACTGGTTTCTCCATTGCCCCCTGCTAGCCGTCGCCGACGCACTCCTTTTCGAATAAGTACGCGATCCTGTCGCCTTCTCTGCGGCGCGGCCTCATTAAGCCAAAAGCTTAATTTCCCCCCTCCATAAATGATTACGTCATTCCTATATGAATCTGACTGAACTCAAGCAAAAGCCGATTACCGAACTGCTCGAATTGGCCGAACAGATGGGCATAGAAAATATGGCCCGTTCGCGCAAGCAGGACGTGATTTTCTCCCTGCTCAAGAAGCACGCGAAAAGCGGTGAGGAAATCTCCGGTGATGGCGTGCTGGAGATTCTCCAGGACGGCTTCGGCTTCCTGCGCTCCGCTGACGCTTCCTATCTCGCCGGTCCAGACGATATCTACGTCTCGCCGAGCCAGATCCGTCGTTTCAACTTGCGCACCGGTGACACCATCGTTGGCAAGATCCGCCCTCCAAAGGAAGGCGAGCGTTATTTCGCGCTGCTCAAGGTCGACACGATCAACTTCGACCGTCCGGAAAACGCGAAAAACAAGATTCTCTTCGAGAACCTGACCCCGCTGTTCCCGACCGTGCGCATGAAGATGGAAGCCGGTAACGGTTCCACCGAAGACCTGACCGGTCGTGTCATCGACCTGTGCGCCCCGATCGGCAAAGGCCAGCGCGGTCTGATCGTTGCTCCGCCGAAAGCGGGCAAGACGATCATGCTGCAGAACATTGCCGCGAACATCGCGCGTAACAACCCTGAAGTTCACCTGATCGTGCTGCTGATCGATGAACGTCCGGAAGAAGTAACCGAAATGCAGCGCACCGTGCGCGGCGAAGTGGTTGCCTCGACGTTCGACGAGCCGCCAACCCGCCACGTGCAGGTTGCCGAAATGGTGATCGAGAAGGCCAAGCGCCTGGTCGAGCACAAGAAAGACGTGGTGATCCTGCTCGACTCCATCACCCGTCTGGCTCGTGCCTACAACACCGTGATCCCGAGCTCCGGCAAGGTACTGACCGGTGGTGTCGATGCCCACGCCCTGGAAAAACCGAAACGTTTCTTTGGCGCCGCGCGGAACATCGAAGAAGGCGGCTCGCTGACCATCATCGCCACCGCGCTGGTTGAAACCGGCTCGAAGATGGACGAAGTGATCTACGAGGAATTCAAAGGCACCGGCAACATGGAGCTGCCTCTGGATCGCCGCATCGCTGAAAAGCGCGTGTTCCCGGCCATCAACATCAACCGTTCCGGCACCCGCCGCGAAGAGTTGCTGACCGCCGACGACGAGCTGCAGCGCATGTGGATCTTGCGCAAGCTGCTGCATCCGATGGATGAAGTGGCTGCCATCGAGTTCCTGGTCGACAAGCTGAAAACGACCAAGACCAACGATGAGTTCTTCCTGTCGATGAAACGCAAGTAAGTCGAGCAGGCACAAAAAGCCGGGGAAACCCGGCTTTTTGCTATCCGATTTTTGATCAGGTGGCAGTTCGTGGTTCTGAACCGAAGGGTTCGGCGCTAAACTGCCTGCCCCGAACGCCACGGCCAAACACGAGGCTTACGCATGCAGTATCGCGACTTGCGCGACTTTATCAGCGGGCTGGAACAGCGCGGCGAACTCAAGCGCATTCAGGTTCCGGTGTCCCCAGTACTGGAAATGACCGAGATCTGCGACCGCACCTTGCGCGCCAAAGGCCCGGCCCTGCTTTTCGAAAAGCCCACGGGTTTTGACATTCCTGTGCTCGGCAACCTGTTCGGTACACCTGAGCGCGTAGCACTGGGCATGGGCGCGGAAGCGGTGAGTGAACTGCGCGAGATCGGCAAACTGCTGGCGTTCCTCAAGGAGCCCGAGCCGCCGAAAGGCCTGAAGGATGCCTGGTCCAAGCTGCCGATCTTCCGCAAGATCATCTCGATGGCGCCCAAGGTGGTCAAAGACGCGATCTGCCAGGAAGTGGTCATCGAAGGCGACGACGTCGACCTCGCGAAGTTGCCGGTGCAGACCTGCTGGCCAGGCGACGTCGCGCCGCTGATCACCTGGGGCCTGACCGTCACCAAGGGGCCGAACAAGGACCGACAGAACCTCGGTATCTACCGTCAACAGGTGATTGGCCGCAATAAAGTCATCATGCGCTGGCTGAGCCACCGTGGCGGTGCACTGGATTATCGCGAGTGGTGCGAAAAGCATCCGGGCCAACCCTTTCCTGTTGCCGTTGCATTGGGCGCAGACCCGGCGACCATCCTCGGCGCCGTGACCCCGGTGCCCGACAGCCTTTCCGAATACGCCTTCGCCGGCCTGTTGCGCGGTAACCGCACTGAGCTGGTGAAATGCCGCGGCAACGACCTGCAAGTGCCGGCCACCGCCGAAATCATCCTTGAAGGCGTGATCCATCCGGGCGAGATGGCCGATGAAGGCCCGTACGGCGACCACACCGGTTACTACAACGAAGTCGACAGCTTCCCGGTGTTCACCGTCGAGCGCATCACCCACCGGATCAAGCCGATCTACCACAGCACCTACACCGGCCGCCCGCCGGATGAGCCGGCGATCCTCGGCGTCGCGCTGAACGAAGTGTTCGTGCCGATCCTGCAGAAGCAGTTCCCGGAGATCACCGATTTCTACCTGCCGCCCGAAGGTTGCTCGTACCGCATGGCCATCGTGACCATGAAGAAGTCGTATCCGGGCCATGCCAAGCGGGTAATGCTGGGTGTCTGGTCGTTTTTGCGACAGTTCATGTACACCAAGTTCGTTATCGTCACCGACGACGATATCAACGCCCGGGACTGGAACGACGTGATCTGGGCCATCACCACGCGCATGGACCCCAAGCGCGACACGGTGATGATCGACAACACGCCGATCGACTACCTGGACTTCGCCTCGCCGGTGTCCGGCCTGGGGTCGAAAATGGGCCTTGATGCCACGCATAAATGGCCGGGCGAAACCACCCGTGAGTGGGGCCGTGTCATCGTCAAGGACGATGCGGTGACCCAGCGGATCGATGCCATCTGGAATCAGTTAGGAATAGATTGATGCGTGTAACCTTGCAGCCCTCCGGAGCAGTGCTTGAGATATTGCCCGGCGAGCGGATTCTCGATGGCGCGCGACGACTGGGCTACGAATGCCCGCAAAGTTGCCGCAACGGCAATTGCCACGTGTGCGCGGCGCTGCTGGTGGAAGGTCGGGTCGAGCAGGCCGGCAATGTGCGTGATCATGGCGAGTTCTACACTTGCATAGCGGAGCCGCTGGAAGACTGCATCGTGCTGTGGGATGGCGTGCTCGCCTTGGGAGAACTGCCGGTGCGCAGCGTGTCGTGTCAGGTCATTGAGTGCAAGGACGTGGGCGGCGATACCTGGCGCGTGCGTCTGCGGGCTCCGGCCGGCAAACCGCCGCGCTACCACGCCGGGCAGTACCTGATGATCGAGCGCGAGAACGGCGAAAAGTCCGCCTTTTCCCTCGCCTCGGCACCGCATGCTGGGCGCGACCTGGAAATCCACGTACTGGCGCGCGAATCCAGTGCGCTGAGCCTGATCGAGCAGCTTCAGCGCAACAGCATGGTGCGGGTCGAGTTGCCGTTTGGCGATACCCACCTGGAAGAGTTGCCGGACGGCCCTCTCGTGCTGATTGCCGCCGGTACCGGCATGGGCCAGGTTCACGGCCTGATCGAACATTGCCGGGCCACGGGTTTCAAGCATCCGGTGCATTTGTATTGGGGCGTGCGTCGTCCGGAAGACTTTTATCAAGTCGAGCACTGGAACGAATGGCTGAAACTACCCAACCTGTTCCTGCACAAGGTCGTCAGCGATCAATGCGGTTGGGAAGGGCGCTGCGGCATGTTGCATGAAGCGGTCTGTGAAGACTTTCCCGATCTCAAGGCCCTGCATGTCTACGCCAGTGGCTCGCCGGCCATGGTCTACGGCACCCTGGATGCGTTGGTCGAGGCGGGGATGGACGCCCATCAGATGCGCGCCGATGTGTTTGCCTACGCACCGCGCTCCTGATCCTGCCCGCCTGTAGGAGCGAGCTTGCTCGCGATGGGCTCAAGAACACCGCGAGTAGCCTGACCTCCCGCGTAATCGTTAACGACCATCGCGAGCAAGCTCGCTCCTACAGGTTTATAACTCTCTATATAGCCTATCGGTATTTATAAACTTATATAAATTCCGGTAGGTTATATTTCATTCAAGCAATTAATTAAGAACTGTGCCATGGCATTCAAATTGCCTTAAAACATATGTGCCTTATTGTTACAGCTGTGCGTTCTATTAAGTAATTCTTCACCCGCGGGGAGCTGAACGCTATTCGCCATGAGCGCCATCGAATCTGCTTTTTTGAATCTGGCTTACCCTCCGCGGCTCGATCTGGGGCCGCAGCTCACTCACGAACAATTGCTCAGCTCGATGCAGTCGACCATGGCCCGTCACAAGGGTGGGCCGGTGTGGCTGTTTGCCTATGGCTCGCTGATCTGGCGGCCTGAATGCACGGCGGTTGAACGGGTTCGCGGCCGGGTGCATGGCTACCATCGCGGGTTGTACCTGTGGTCCCACGAACATCGCGGCACCCCGGAAATGCCCGGCCTGGTGTTCGGCCTGGATCGCGGTGGCTCTTGCAGCGGTTTCGCCTATCGCTTGCCCGAAGAGCAACTCGAAGCGTCGCTGTACGCGCTTTGGCAGCGCGAGATGCCATTTCCTTCCTACCGCCCGCACTGGCTTAACTGCCGACTCGAAGATGGCAGCCAGGTTCAGGCCTTGGGGTTTGTGCTGGAGCGACATCTGCCCAGCTATGCCGGCAACCTGCCGGACCATGTGCTGAGCCATGTGTTCGAAAACGCTTGCGGGCGTTACGGCACCACTCGCGATTATGTCGAGCAGACCGCGCACGCCCTGCGTAGCCACGCCATGCCAGACCGGAATCTGGAGGCGCGGCTCAAGCGCTGTAAATCAAAGGCCGATCAAGCGAGTGCTTCGCGGCCCTGACTGGCGACTTGTTTGTGACGTAGCGTCGGGGCGAGGAAGGCCATCGCCAGCAGGCAGGCGCCCACCAGTAGCACGAAACCGCCGTCCCAACCGAAATGGTCCACGGTGTAGCCCATCGCTGCACTGGCCGCGACCGAACCGCCCAGGTAACCGAACAGGCCGGTGAAGCCCGCCGCCGTACCGGCCGCTTTCTTCGGTGCCAGCTCCAGCGCCTGCAGGCCGATGAGCATGACCGGGCCGTAGATCAGGAAGCCGATGGAAAGCAGCGCAATCATGTCGATCATCGGGTTACCGGCCGGGTTGAGCCAGTAAACCAGCGTCGCGACCGTCACCAGCGCCATGAACACCATGCCGGTCAGGCCGCGGTTGCCGCGGAAGATCTTGTCCGACATCCAGCCGCACAGCAGGGTGCCTGGGATACCTGCCCACTCGTAGAAGAAATACGCCCACGAGGTTTTGTCCACGGTGAAACCCTTGGCTTCCTTGAGGTAGGTTGGTGCCCAGTCCAGCACGCCGTAGCGCAGCAGATAGACAAAGACGTTGGCCAGGGCGATGTACCAGAGCATTTTGTTGCGCAGCACGTATTTGACGAAGATTTCCTTGGCGCTGAATTCCTCTTCGTGGCTGGCATCGTAGCCTTCCGGGTAGTCGTTCTTGTACTGCTCAATCGGTGGCAGGCCAACCGATTGCGGGGTGTCGCGCATGGTTACAAAGGCAAACACCGCTACCGCCAGTGCCACCGCTGCCGGCACGTAGAACGCCGCATGCCAGTCATTGAACAGGCCCATGCCGATCAGGAAAAGCGGGCCGATCAGGCCGCCGCCGACGTTGTGTGCCACGTTCCACACGGACACCACGCCGCCACGTTCCTTCTGCGACCACCAGTGCACCATTGTCCGGCCACTCGGCGGCCAACCCATGCCCTGCGCCCAGCCGTTGATGAACAGCAGAATGAACATCATGGTCACGCTGGACGTCGCCCATGGCGCGAAACCGAAAATGAACATCACGCCAGCCGACACCAACAGGCCGAACGGCAGGAAGAAACGCGGGTTGGAACGGTCGGACACCAGGCCCATGAGGAACTTCGACAGGCCGTAGGCAATCGCGATGGCGGACATCGCCAGCCCCAGCTGACCGCGGGAGTAACCCTCGTCGATCAGGTACGGCATGGCCAGGGAGAAGTTCTTGCGCAGCAGGTAGTAACCGGCATAGCCAATGAAGATGCCGGCGAAAATCTGCCAGCGCAGGCGTCGGTAAGTGCTGTCTATTTTTTCTTCAGGCAATGGAGCCTGATGTGCGGCAGGACGAAAGAAAGCAAACATTCAAGAGCTCCAGATTTCTTGTTTTGACTGCGGTTGCGAATGTTACAGTTTCGTTACCGAAAATAGCACCGGTTCTCATCGGCAAAACAGCGGAAATGTTGGATATCGCGCATTCCTTTATGAACATGTCGCTCAGGTGAAAGTGAAGGGCGTTGTAGGAAGCGTTACCCACCCATGATTTACGCGACTGATTCGTCCCGGGTAGGGCAATTCTTTGGGAAATGTCCTGCTCTGTTACCGGAAGCCGTGACCTTCAGTGCAGCACCCTTGAGCTTTAACCTTTGCCGTACAGCCAGTTGTGGCGTTTCAGGTGCGAGGGAGAGGAGGATGCGGTGGTTTTTGTTTGTGGTGCTGTTGTTTGTTGTGTCTGTTGAAAGCAGCGCAGGGGAGGTGTTCCTGATACCGGAAAACAACCCCAAGCCGATTTACCCACCGGCGCTGCATCGGGCTGGAGTCACCGGTAATGTCCGGGTCAGGTTCATGGCACATGCCAACGGCTCGGTCAGCAAGGTGAGCATTTTGCAAAGCGATCACCCTGATTTCGCCGAGGCGACCAGGGTCGCCATAGCGCAGTGGCGGTTCAAGCCATGGGCCGTTGAGGGTGACAAGCCTGAGGAGCAGGAAGTCGTTGCTCCGATGATGTTCAGGTTCGATGTGCATCTACCGCTGCATCTCAACCAGTGGCTCAAGGCATTGAGATGCCGCGATCTCAATGCGGCGCTGGCGCGTGCCCCGGAGCACGAGTGGATTGATTCCACCGCCTTCCATTACATCCGGGCTTATCTGTCGAACGCGTTTTCCACGGCAACACTGCCGACCGAACGGCGTCTGGCATTGATCGCCGATATGAACAGAAAGGTGCCGATCATTATCAGGCAATGCTCGAACAACCCGGGATCCAGGTATGTAAGGTTTTTGCCGGAAGACATCCGCCAGTTACTGTAGGGAAAGAGCCTGGACTCAGAGGTCCGGGCCCTTTGCCGGATTCAGCGAACCTGCACCACCACTTTCCCGACTGCTTTACGCTGGCCAAGATCGTTGATCGCCTGCGCCGCATTGCCCAGTGGATACACCTGCGACACCAGCGGCTTCAGCTTGCCTTCGGCAAACCAGCCAAACAGCTGCTGGAAGTTCGCCGCGTTGTCCTGCGGCTGGCGTTGGGCGAATGAGCCCCAGAACACACCGAGCACTGCTGCGCCTTTGAGCAGCGCCAGGTTGACCGGCAATTCGGGGATTCGCCCGCTGGCGAAGCCGACCACCAAAAGGCGACCGTTCCAGGCGATGGCGCGGATGGCCTGGTCGAACAGGTCGCCGCCCACCGGGTCGTAGATCACGTCGGCGCCCTGGCCATCGGTCAGGCGCTTGATTTCGTCCTTGAGGCTGGTTTCGCTGTAGTTGATCAGTTCATCGGCGCCGGCGGCCTTGGCCACGGCGAGTTTTTCCGCGCTGCTGGCCGCGGCAATCACCCGGGCGCCCATGGCTTTGCCGATTTCCACCGCCGCCAGGCCGACACCGCCGGAGGCACCCAGCACCAGCAGGGTTTCGCCCGGTTGCAGGTTGCCGCGCTGCTTGAGGGCGTGCATCGAGGTGCCGTAGGTCATGCTGAAGGCGGCGGCGGTGTTGAAGTCCATGGATGGCGGAATGGGTAACACGTTGTAGCCCGGCACGGCGACCTGTTCGGCAAAGCTGCCCCAGCCGGTCAGGGCCATGACCCGGTCACCGACTTTCAGGTGGCTGACCTTCTCGCCGACTTCGCGGACCACGCCGGCCGCTTCGCCACCCGGAGAAAACGGGAAGGGCGGCTTGAACTGGTACTTGCCCTCGATGATCAGCGTGTCGGGGAAATTGACCCCGGCGGCGTGCACGTCCAGCAGGATTTCATTCTTCTTCGCGACAGGACTGGCGACGTCTTCCAGCACCAGCGATTCGGCAGGGCCGAAGGCTTTGCACAGCACGGCTTTCATCAGGGCTATTCCTTTGGGAGTGATGGCCGATAAGTGTAGGTGTGTGGGTCGAAGGGTCAACGAGCATGCCCGGCCCTGATAGTCAGCCATAAGCTTGTGCTTGCATGGCGGGTCGTTATGCTAGGCCGCAAACCGGATAAGGAGTGAATTGTGAAAGCGTGGATCATGTTGTTGCTGGCCCTGTCCCTGCCTGTGGCAGCGCTGGCCGAAGAAGCCAAAGAAGATACCGCTCCGAAGGTCAGCTACATCACCCTGAGCCCGCCGTTCGTGGGCAACTACGGCCTGGACGGCACGCCGAAACTGAAAGTCTACAAGGCTGATGTGGCGTTGCGGGTGACCGGTGACGAGGCTGCCAAGGCGGTGAAGGCCAATGAACCGTTGATTCGCAATCAATTGGTCGCGCTGTTCGCCCAGCAGACCACCGAGACGATGAACAATGTCGAGGCCAAGGAAAAGCTGCGTCAGGAAGCCCTGAAACAGACCCAGCAGGTGATGAGCGACGAAACCGGCAAGCCGGTGGTTGAGGATTTGTTGTTCAACAACCTGATCATTCAATAAGTCTTTTGCTGCTCTTGCGGGCCTCATCGCGAGCAGGCTCGCTCCCACAGGAGATCTTCAGTGTATGCAGATCCACTGTGGGAGCGAGCCTGCTCGCGATGGCATTCTGATTGACACCGCAAAACTTAAGGCTTGAGTGCAATCACCGCCGCCCACTGCTCCGGCGTCACCGGCATCACCGACAGCCGCGAGCCTTTCTGCACCAGTGGCATCTCGGCCAGCGCCGTCTGCTGCTTCAGGTAATCCAGCTTCAGCACCCTGGCAAACGTCTCGACATGGGCGACATCGATCGCGCTCCAGGCGTTTTTCTCCGCCGTTGCCTTTGGGTCGTAGTAATGACTTTCAGGTTCCAACGCCGTCGGGTCCGGATACGCGGCTTCGACAATCTTGCCGATACCGGCGATGCCCGGCTCCGGGCAGCTGGAATGATAGAAAAAGAACTCATCCCCCACCGCCATGGCCCGCAGGAAGTTGCGTGCCTGATAGTTGCGAACCCCGTCCCAGCGCGCTTTGCCGAGCTTTTCCAGTCCTTTGATCGAGAGTTCGTCGGGCTCGGATTTCATCAGCCAATAGGCCATGTCTTTTGCTCCTTGCGTGGTGATTGAGCAGCTTTTCGGCAATTTTATGACAAACCGACAGTCGGTTGACGTCAGCATTTGCGCAGCGGTTCACGTTGTCGCAAAATGCCGGCCTTTAAAGCTTGACGCTGCTGCACGGCCTACAAACGGAAACCGCTGCTGTCATCGTGTAGATCTGCCTTTGGGGGGCAATCGATGAAACGCAAACCGGATTTACTATGGATTTTGGTCATTTTATTTGGCCTTGGCGTCGTGACCACCGGCTATGCCCAAAGCCTGTGGGCCAGCAAGACCGATGCACCGGTCGGGCTCGCCCAATTGCAGCAACAGTCGACCGCCTTCAAGCGCTGATCCTGTTGTCCCGGCGTCGCTGATCGAAGTGGCGCCTAACCTGCGTAATACCAGGCCTTGTCTGTGACCGTTCCCTGCAGCGGCACATCCCAGCTCGCCTGAGCCAATCGCTCCACCTTCTGACACTCATGGGCCAGCCCCAACAGCGTCGGCTTGCGCCAGTCATTGCGGCGCGCCAGATAGGCCAGGCTCCGATCGTAGAAGCCGCCGCCCATCCCCAGGCGTCCGCCAACATCGTCAAACCCCACCAATGGCAACAACACCAGGTCCAGCGCCCAGATTCTGCGTTGCCGGGCGAGGTTGGCCCGAGGTTCGAGAATGCGGAAGCGGTTGGGTTTGAGTTTTTCCCCTGGCCGGATGCGCTGGAATACCATTTTGGTTCGCGGCCAGGCACTCAGCACCGGCAGATAGGTGGCCTTGCCCCGGCGCTGTGCGGCACGCAGCAACAGGCGCGGATCAATTTCACCGTCGGTCGGAAGATAGAGCGAGATGTGTCTGGCGCGGCGGAACAGCGGTTGCTGGGCCAATTGCTTGTACAGCCCGCGAGCGGCCTGGCGCTGCTGACTGGGTGTCAGTGCGCGACGGGCCTTGCGCAGCATGCGTCGAAGTTGCGGGCGGGGAAGCAGCGCAGGTTCGGTCATGGATTCGGACTTCGGCAGGACGGATACACAAAGCGTACCCGCAAAAACGCCAATGCCGGTATTTAAACCGGCATTGGACTGGAATCAGGCTCCCCGAATGTGTCGCTGTCGACTTAGCCCTTGAACCCGAAAGTTCAAGGTGGAAGATGCAGTAGGCTTTAAGGCTTTCCGTCTAGCGGACATGCACACCAGCCCAACGTGCAACCTCCAGGGTATAGCAAATCGGCTCAGGGACATCGCCAACTGGCAAACACCCCAGGGAGTGAGTGCAGTATACCGCAAGCGGCGACGCGAATCAGCCTTTGGTGACGTCCGGATCGGTCGCCAGGACCAGATCGACGCGATCGAGCAGGTCGCGAACCTGCTCACGGGTCGAGCCGCTGACCTGAACGTCCGGGCGATCTTCCTTGTGCAGCAGGTCGTGGGTGATGTTCAGCGCAGCCATCACGGCGATACGGTCGGCGCCGATGACTTTGCCGCTGCTGCGAATCTCGCGCATCTTGCCGTCCAGATAACGGGCGGCGCTGATCAGGTTACTGCGCTCTTCCTGAGGGCAGATGATCGAATACTCTTTGTCGAGAATCTGCACGGTGACGCTATTGCTTGAACTCATGAGTCTTGCTCCAGGGCCTTGAGGCGCGAAATCATCGACTCGACCTTACGCCGGGCGATTTCGTTTTTTTCAATGAGATGCGCGCGTTCCTCGCGCCAGGTCTTTTCCTGAGCTAGTAAGAGTCCGTTTTGACTCTTAAGTTGCTCGACTCGGGTAATCAGCAATTCGAGTCTGGCCATCAGCGCTTGCAGGTCGGTGTCTTCCATTGTCTTCACTGTCTGATGGGTGTTGGACTGCAGGAGCGAGCTTGCTCGCGATGGTCGCCAACGATAACGCTGGGTCCCTGACAACCCGCGGCGTTCTCGGGTTCATCGCGAGCAAGCTCGCTCCTACAGGGGTAGTCGATGTAGGATACAAGGCCTTCATTCTAGACATAGCGCCGTCTGGCGCCTAGCTGCCCATGACCATTCAGAATTCCCCGTACCAAGGCTTCGCCACCCTGCTGACTTCCAGCGGTTACAACGTCTCGCCTGCTGAACTGCACGGCCTGTTGCTCGGCCGCAGCTGCGCCGGCGCCGGTTTCGACGCCGAAGGCTGGCTGATCGACGCCGCCGAATTGCTCGAAAGCGAGCCGCAGGACAACGTTCGCAACGCCCTGATCGGCCTGCAAGAGATGGTAAAAGGCGAGCTCACCGGCGATGACGTGACCGTCGTTCTGCTGTTGCCGACAGACGACGCCCCGCTCACCGAGCGTGCCGCCGCCCTGGGCCAATGGTGCCAGGGTTTCCTCAGCGGTTTCGGATTGAACTGCCGTGACAGCAGCGCCCTGAGCACCGAGGCCACCGAAGTGCTGCAGGATCTGGCGGCCATCTCCCAGGTGCAAGATGCGCTGGAAGAGTCCGACGACGGCGAAAACGACTATATGGAGGTCATGGAGTACCTGCGCGTCGCGCCGCTGCTGCTGTTCTCCGAGACCAAGAAAGACGTGCCGGCCGCCGCCAAACCGTCGCTGCACTAATCGTTTGCCAGGGAACGCCATCTGCCCATGATCCACATCCCGAAATCGGAATACAGCCGTCGCCGCAAGGCCCTGATGGCGCAGATGGAACCCAACAGCATCGCCATCCTGCCCGCCGCCGCGGTGGCCATTCGTAACCGCGACGTCGAGCACGTCTACCGCCAGGACAGCGACTTCCAGTACCTCAGCGGCTTCCCTGAACCTCAGGCGGTATTGGTGCTGATGCCGGGGCGTGTGCATGGCGAATACATCCTGTTCTGCCGCGAGCGCAACGCCGAGCGCGAATTGTGGGATGGCCTGCGTGCCGGACAGGAAGGTGCGATTCGCGACTTCGGCGCCGACGACGCCTTTCCCATCACCGATATCGACGACATCCTGCCGGGCCTGATCGAAGGCCGTGACCGGGTGTACTCGGCCATGGGCAGCAACCCCGAATTCGACCGCCACCTGATGGAATGGATCAACGTGATCCGCTCCAAGGCCAACCTCGGTGCCCAGCCGCCGAACGAATTCGTTGCCCTGGATCATCTGCTGCACGACATGCGCCTGTATAAATCGGCGGCAGAAGTGAAAGTGATGCGCGAGGCGGCGCGGATTTCCGCCCAGGCGCACGTACGGGCAATGCAGGCCTGCCGCGCCGGGTTGCACGAATTCAGCCTGGAAGCCGAGCTCGATTACGAATTCCGCAAGGGCGGGGCGAAGATGCCGGCCTACGGGTCGATCGTCGCGGCGGGGCGCAACAGCTGCATCCTGCATTACCAGCAGAATGACGCGCTGCTCAAGGACGGTGACCTGGTGCTGATCGACGCCGGGTGCGAGATCGACTGCTACGCCAGCGACATCACCCGGACCTTTCCGGTCAGCGGCAAGTATTCAGCGGAACAGAAAGCGATTTACGAATTGGTGCTGGCCTCCCAGGAAGCCGCCTTTGCCGAAATCGCCCCGAACAAACACTGGAACCAGGCGCACGAGGCCACGGTCCGGGTCATCACGGCCGGGCTGGTCAAGCTGGGGTTGCTCCAGGGTGACGTTGACGAACTGATCGCCAGCGAAGCCTACAAGGCGTTTTACATGCACCGCGCCGGCCATTGGCTGGGCATGGATGTGCACGATGTCGGCGAATACAAGGTCGGCGGCGAGTGGCGCGTACTGGAGGTCGGCATGGCGTTGACCGTGGAGCCGGGGATCTACATTGCTCCGGACAACCAGAGCGTGGCGAAGAAATGGCGCGGCATTGGCGTGCGCATCGAGGACGACGTAGTGGTCACCAGAACCGGCTGTGAAATATTGACGGGCGGCGTGCCGAAAACCGTCAGCGAAATCGAGGCCCTGATGGCGCAAGCACGGACACAAGCGGCATGAGTCGAGTCAACCTGGCAATCATTGGTGGCGGGCTGGTCGGTGCGAGTCTGGCGCTGGCCTTGCAGGCTGGCGCCAAGGCCCGAGGCTGGAAGATCGTGCTGATCGAGCCGTTCGCCCCGGGGGACACCTGGCAACCGAGTTACGACGCCCGCTCTTCGGCGCTGTCCTTTGGCTCGCGACAGATTTACCAACGCCTGGGCGTCTGGCAGGAAGTCTCCCGCCGCGCCGAGCCGATCAAGCAGATTCATGTTTCCGACCGTGGTCGATTCTCGACGGCGCGGTTGTCGGCGATGGAAGAGGGTGTTCCAGCGCTGGGTTATGTCGTTGAAAACGCCTGGCTCGGCCAATGCCTGTGGCAAGGCCTGGACAAGGACGTGATCAGCTGGCGTTGCCCGGCGGAAGTCACCCGCATGGAGCCGCTGACCGATGGCTATCGCCTGACCCTCAATGATGAAACCACCCTTGAGTGCGACCTCGCGGTGCTCGCTGACGGCGGCCGCTCCGGCCTGCGCGAGCAACTGGGGATCGGCATCCGCAAGCGTCCGTACAACCAGAGCGCGCTGATCGCCAACATCACCCCGAGCGAGGCCCACAGCGGCATGGCCTTCGAGCGTTTCACCGACGAAGGCCCGATGGCGTTACTGCCGCTGCCGGAAAACCGCTGTGCACTGGTCTGGACCCGTCTGGGCATGGACGCGCAACGCCTGGCAGCCCTCGATGAGCGCAGTTTCCTCAGTGAATTGCAGGGTGTCTTCGGTTATCGCCTCGGTACGTTGAAGCAGGTCGGTGCACGACATCTGTATCCGCTGACACTGGTCGAGGCCGAAGAACAGGTGCGCCCGCATCTGGCGGTGCTCGGCAACGCGGCGCACAGCCTGCATCCGATTGCCGGCCAGGGGTTCAACCTGTCCCTGCGCGATGCCCAGGCCCTGGCCGATGCCTTGCTCGCCAGCGAAAAACCCTTGGGCGACTTTGCCACCTTGCAGGCCTATCGCGAGCATCAGCGTCTCGACCAGGACCTCACCGTGGGCTTCTCCGATCAGGTCACGCGCCTGTTCGGCAGTACCCAGCCGCTGGTGTCCCTGGGTCGCAACATCGGCTTGCTCGGCCTCGACCTGCTGCCACCGGCCAAACGCTGGTTTGCCCGACAGGCGATGGGGCTGGGGACGCGACCGGATGCCTAGCTGGTTGAACCGCCGATTTGGCAAGGCACGATTGATAAAAAACCTGCCGCACTTGCAGGTCGACATTCATGACGGCGTCGGCCACCTGGTGGCGCGGGTCGGGAAAACCCTTTACGTGCGGCTCAAGCCGCAAGAGAGACAGGCTTAAAGCATGGAAATGCGCGCAGATCTGCTGATTGTCGGGGCCGGAATGGTCGGCAGCGCCCTGGCGCTGGCGTTGCAGAACAGCGGGCTGGAAGTCCTGCTGCTGGACGGCAGCCCCATGAGTGTCAAACCCTTCAACGCTCAGGCCGCTTTTGAGCCGCGGGTGAGCGCCTTGTCGGCTGCGAGCCAACGGATCCTCGAACGCCTTGGCGTCTGGGACGGCATCGCCGGGCGGCGCAGCAGCCCCTACACCGACATGCAGGTCTGGGATGGCAGCGGCACCGGGCAAATTCACTTCTCGGCGGCCAGCGTGCATGCCGAGGTGCTGGGGCATATCGTCGAAAACCGAGTGGTCCAGGATGCCTTGCTCGAGCGCCTGCACGACTGTGACCTGGGGTTGTTGGCCAATGCACGGCTGGAACAGATGCGCCGCTCGGGCGATGACTGGCTGCTGACCCTGGCCGATGGCCGCACCCTGCGCGCACCGCTGGTGATCGCAGCGGATGGCGCCAACTCGGCCGTGCGGCGCCTGGCCGGGGTCGCGACCCGCGAATGGGATTATCTGCACCATGCCATCGTCACCAGCGTGCGTTGCGCCAAGCCGCATCAGATGACGGCCTGGCAGCGCTTCACCGACAACGGTCCGTTGGCGTTTCTGCCACTGGAGCGCGACGGCGAACAGGATTGGTGCTCGATCGTCTGGTCGACCACACCCGGCGAAGCCGAACGCTTGATGGCGATGGATGATCAGGGTTTCTGCAAGGAACTGGAGCGAGCCTTTGAGGGGCGGCTCGGTGAAGTGCTCAGCGCCGACCCGCGCCTGTGTGTGCCTCTGCGCCAGCGGCATGCCAAGCGTTATGTGGCCGAAGGCCTGGCGTTGATCGGCGACGCGGCCCACACCATTCACCCGTTGGCCGGGCAGGGTGTGAACCTCGGATTCCTCGATGCCGCCGTGCTGGCCGAAGTGTTGCTGCAAGCGGCAACCCGTGGCGAACGCCTGGCGGATGTGAAAGTCCTCAGCCGTTACGAGCGTCGGCGCATGCCCCATAACCTGGCACTGATGGCGGCGATGGAGGGCTTCGAGCGCTTGTTCCAGGCGGATCCGTTACCGGTGCGCTGGTTGCGTAATACCGGGTTGAAAATGGTTGAGAAGATGCCCGAGGCCAAGGCCTTGTTCGTGCGTGAAGCGCTGGGGTTGACCGGGGATTTGCCGGCGCTGGCCAAGCCCTGAGTTCTGCATAGAGGCTACTGGCCTCTTCGCGGGCAAGCCCGCTCCCACAGGTATCGCTTTGGGCACGGGATTTGTGAACGACACCGGCCACTGTGGGAGCGGGCTTGCCCGCGAAGGCGTCAGCACAAGCACCAAAAATTCCAGGCGTCGCAACATCCAGTAACGCCTCCGCGATCAGCTTCGATTGAGAAGCTAAATGTGAGTCCTTATCATTTGATCTCATTTTCCAATCGAGAGACCGCTCCCATGTTGGCACCGAAGCGTCTACTGACTGCACTGGCCCTGACCCTGATCGGCAGCACCGCCGCCCAGGCTGCTGACGAGGTGGTGGTCTACTCCTCGCGTATCGACGAGCTGATCAAGCCAGTATTCGATGCCTACACCGCCAAGACCGGCGTGAAGGTGAAGTTCATCACCGACAAGGAAGCGCCGCTGATGCAGCGGCTCAAGGCCGAGGGCGCGAATACGCCGGCCGACCTGCTGCTGACCGTCGATGCCGGCAACCTCTGGCAAGCCGAGCAGATGGGCATCCTCCAGCCGTTCACCTCGAAAACCATCGACGCCAACATTCCGCTGCAGTACCGGGCAGCCTCCCACGCCTGGACCGGCTTGAGCCTGCGGGCGCGGACCATTGCCTACTCCACTGACCGTGTGAAGCCGGGCGAACTGACCACCTACGAAGCACTGGCCGACAAGCAATGGGAAGGCCGCCTGTGCCTGCGTTCGGCGAAGAAGGTTTACAACCAGTCCCTGACCGCGACCATGATCGAAGTGCACGGCGCCGGCAAGACCGAGGAAATCCTCAAGGGCTGGGTCAAGAACCTGTCTACTGACGTATTCTCCGACGACACCGCGGTGCTTGAAGCGATCAATGCCGGCCAGTGCGATGTTGGCATCGTCAACACCTACTATTACGGCCGCCTGCACAAGCAGAAGCCGGATCTGCCGGTGAAACTGTTCTGGCCGAACCAGGCCGACCGTGGCGTACACATCAACCTGTCGGGTATCGGCCTGACCCAACACGCGCCACACCCAGAAGCGGCCAAGGCCCTGGTGGAGTGGATGACCACGCCTGAAGCGCAGAAAATCTTTGCCGACGTGAACCAGGAGTTCCCGGCCAACCCGGCCGTGCAGCCATCGGCTGAAGTCGCCGCATGGGGCAAGTTCATCGCTGATACCTTGCCTGTGGAAATCGCCGGCAAGCGCCAGGCTGAGGCGATTCGCCTGATGGACAAGGCTGGCTGGAACTAAATCGACCGTTATACTGCGCCCCGCCCATGCGGGGCGTTTTGTTTAAGTGCCCCGTGCTTTTGACTCCGTAGGAGCGAGCTTGCTTGCGATGAGCGTCAGGGCACCGCGGACCGTCAGGCTCCCTGCGTTATCGTTGACGTTTTTCGCGAGCAAGCTCGCTCCTACAGTGTCGATTTCACCCATTAATAGTAGAGAACCAAGCCTGTGGCCCACCCCGCCCAACGCCGCTGGTATCCCGTCGTCTTCGCCATCGCTGCGCTGGTCCTGTTGCCCCTGAGCGTCTTGCTGCTTTCCTGGCAAACCATCGACGTTCAAATCTGGTCCCACCTGTGGGATACGCAGATGCCGCGCTTGCTGGGCAACACGCTGACGCTAGTGTTCGGCGTTGGTGTGGGTGTCACCCTGCTGGGTGTCAGCCTTGCCTGGCTTACCAGCCTTTGCGAATTCCCCGGCCGGCGCTGGCTGGACTGGGCGCTGATGCTGCCCTTCGCGATTCCGGCCTATGTGCTGGCCTTCGTCTTCGTCGGCCTGCTGGATTTTGCCGGGCCCGTGCAAACCCTGCTGCGCGAATGGTTCGGCAGCGGTCTGCGGCTGCCGCGCGTGCGCTCCACGGGGGGCGTGATTGTGGTGCTGGTGCTGGTTTTCTATCCCTATGTGTATCTGCTGGCCCGCACGGCCTTCCTCGCCCAGGGCAAAGGCCTGATGGAAGCGGCGCGGGTCCTTGGTCAATCGCCCTGGCAAGCGTTCTGGCGTGTGGCATTGCCCATGGCGCGGCCGGCCATCGGTGCGGGCGTGGCATTGGCGCTGATGGAAACCCTGGCGGATTTCGGCGCAGTGTCGGTGTTTAACTTCGATACCTTCACCACGGCCATCTACAAGACCTGGTACGGTTTTTTCAGCCTGTCTTCCGCCGCGCAACTGGCCAGCTTGTTGCTGCTGGTGGTGATGCTCGTACTCTACGGCGAACGGCGTGCTCGCGGGGCCAACCGGGCGGGCAACGAGCGGCCACGGGTCAAGGCGCTGTACCACCTGCGGGGCTTGAAGGCTCTGGCGGCCTCGACCTGGTGCGGTCTGGTGTTTGCCTGCGCTTTCGTTATCCCGATGTTGCAATTGGCGGTGTGGTTCTGGCAGCGCGGGCGCTTCGATCTCGACGAGCGCTACACCGGGTTGATCGTCCATACCTTGTACCTGGGGGCGATGGCGGCGTTGATCACCGTCAGCGTCGCCTTGTTGCTGGCGTTTGCCCGACGCCTGGCACCCACCCGGGTCATTCGCACCGGGGTCAGTCTGGCCAATCTGGGTTACGCCTTGCCGGGCTCGGTGCTGGCGGTGTCGATCATGCTGGCGTTCAGTTACCTGGATCGCGAGCTGGTGATCCCGCTCTCGAGCTGGCTCGGTGGCGCGGGCAAGCCGCTGCTGCTGGGCAGTCTGTCAGCGTTGTTGCTGGCCTATCTGGTGCGCTTCATTGCGGTGGCCTACGGACCACTGGAAAGCAGTCTGGCGCGTATACGGCCATCTTTGCCCGAAGCGGCACGTAGCCTTGGCGTCAGTGGGCCGCGACTGTTTTTCAAAGTGTATCTACCGTTGTTGTTGCCCGGCACCTTGAGCGCGGCGCTGCTGGTGTTCGTCGACGTGCTCAAGGAAATGCCCGCGACCCTGCTGATGCGCCCGTTTGGCTGGGACACGCTGGCGGTGCGGATCTTTGAAATGACCAGCGAAGGAGAATGGGCGAGGGCATCTTTGCCAGCGTTGACCCTGGTGCTGGTCGGGCTGCTGCCGGTCATCGGATTGATCCGGCGCTCTGCGCATCGAAACAGCTAGGTGTCAGTCCTACACCTTGCGGCTACAATGCGCGGCATTCGGTGCGGTCCGTCTGACAGACTAGGTAGCTGAAATCGGCTAAAGGCCTTTTGTTTCAAGGCATTCAGTCCGTGCAGCACTTGCCCGCACCTTCGCCACGCCCGGAAGGAGAAACCCATGGGACAGCGTACGCCTCTGTATGACCTTCATCTCGCGCTCGGCGCAAAGATGGTCGATTTTGGCGGTTGGGACATGCCTCTGCATTATGGATCGCAGGTCGAGGAACACCATCAGGTGCGCCGCGATTGCGGTGTCTTCGATGTATCCCACATGACCGTTATCGACGTCGGCGGCCCCCAGGCCAAAGCCTGGCTTCAGCATTTGCTGGCCAATGATGTCGAACGCCTGCACAGCTCCGGCCGTGCGTTATACAGCACCATGCTCAACGAGCAAGGCGGCATCGTCGACGACATGATCGTCTACCGTCTCGACGAGGGCTATCGCCTGGTGGTCAATGCCTCCACTCGCGATCAGGACATGGCCTGGATGCAAGCGCGTCTCGACGGTTTCGACGTGCAGCTTCGCGAGCGTTCCGAGTTGGCGATGCTGGCCATCCAGGGGCCTCACGCCCGACAAAAAATTGCCGAGCTGGTCAACCAGTCTCGCGGCAACCTGATCCAGCTCCTCAAGCCCTTCGAAGGCCTGCCCGATGGTGACTGGTTCATCGCGCGCACCGGTTATACCGGCGAAGACGGCCTGGAAATCATTCTGCCGGCGGATCAGGCACCCGGGTTCTTCAACGATCTGGTCGGTGCCGGGATTTCTCCCATCGGTCTTGGCGCGCGGGATACCTTGCGGGTCGAAGCCGGCATGAACCTTTACGGTCAGGATATCCAGCAAGATGTTTCACCCCTGGCCTCCAATATGGCCTGGACCATCGCCTGGGAACCTGCCACCCGGCAGTTCATCGGGCGCAAGGCCCTGGAAACCGAGCAAGCCGCTGGTGTACAGCACAAACTGGTCGGTCTGGTCCTTGAGGAACGCGGTGTTTTACGCGCTCATCAGGTCGTGCGCATCGCCGATGTTGGCGAAGGGGAGATCACCAGTGGTAGTTTCTCTCCTACGCTTAGCAAGTCGATAGCACTGGCGCGCGTGCCGATGGCAACTGCCGACCGCGCTGAAGTGGAAATTCGTGGCAAGTGGTACCCGGTCCGGGTGGTCAAACCGACCTTCGTACGCCACGGCAAAACCTTGATCTAATCTTTTCCAGCGGTTAACGACCGCTGACAATTTCCTGAGGACACAGAACATGAGCAATATCCCTGCCGACCTGCGTTTTGCCGAAAGTCACGAATGGGCACGTCTGGAAGCCGATGGCACCGTCACCGTGGGCATCAGCGATCACGCGCAGGAAGCGCTGGGTGATGTGGTGTTCGTCGAGCTGACCGAAGTCGGCAACGTGTTTGCCGCTGAAGATCAGGCGGGTGTCGTTGAATCGGTTAAAGCCGCTTCCGATATCTACTCCCCGATTGCCGGTGAAGTGATCGCGGTCAATGAAGACCTGAGCGCTTCGCCGGAACTGCTCAACAGCGACCCGTACGGCGCGTGGATCTTCAAGCTCAAGCCAAGCAACACCGCCGATCTGGAAAAACTGCTGGATGCCGCCGGCTACAAGGCCGCCATCGGCGAGTAATACTCGCCCCCCCGTAGGAATTGCCGCAGGCTGCGATCTTTTGCCTTTGTTTTTAAAATCAAAGTCAAAAGATCGCAGCCTGCGGCAGCTCCTACAGTCAAGACCGCAAGACGGCTTTGCTCATCGCCGTGAACATGCCCTCCTTAAAACCGCGCTCGCGGTAAAGGCTCAACAGGTGAATCGGTGGGTAGTGATAGCCGATCCCGATCCAGACCCCCAATGCCTGCATCTGCGCCATGAAAGTCGCCCGTGCCTGGGCCGCATCCTTTGCGCGTCACCGGGTCTATGTCGGCAAACACCGGGGTGGCGGAGCCGGATTGGCTGACGACGCCACGCCATCCACGCGAAGATCGACTGCTATGCTGGTTTGACCGTGTTGCATCGACGCTGAGCGCCAGTCAAGAGAGAGCCCGTCATGTCCCAGTTGCCGTCCCTGAGCCAGTTACACGACCCCAATGCCTTTCTGCGCCGCCACCTAGGACCCGATGCCGCCGAGCAACAGGCGATGCTCGACAGCCTTGGCCTGGGCAGCCGGGTCGAATTGATCGAGCAAACCGTGCCGCCAGGCATCCGCCTCAACCGGGCGCTGGACCTGCCCCCGGCGCTCGATGAAGAGGCCGCCCTGGCCAAGCTGCGTGGTTATGCCGAGCAGAACCAGATATGGACCAGCCTGATCGGCATGGGCTACCACGGTACCCTCACACCGGCGGTCATTCTGCGTAACGTACTGGAAAATCCCGGCTGGTACACCGCGTACACACCCTATCAACCGGAGATCGCCCAAGGGCGGCTCGAAGCGCTGCTGAACTTCCAGCAAATGACCATCGATCTGACCGGTCTGGAACTGGCCAACGCCTCGCTGCTCGATGAGGCCACCGCCGCGGCGGAAGCCATGGCCCTGGCCAAGCGGGTCGCCAAGTCCAAAAGCAATCTGTTCTTTGTCGACGAAAACTGCCACCCGCAAACCATTTCCGTGGTGCAGACCCGCGCCGAAGGTTTCGGCTTCGAGCTGATCGTCGACGCTGTGGATAACTTGAAGCAGCACCAGGTGTTCGGCGCGCTGCTGCAATACCCTGACACCCACGGCGAGATCCACGACCTGCGGCCGCTGATCGATCACCTGCACGCGCAACAGGCCCTGGCCTGTGTCGCCACGGATTTGCTGAGCCTGTTGCTGCTGACCCCGCCGGGTGAACTGGGCGCCGATGTGGTGTTCGGCTCGTCCCAGCGATTTGGCGTGCCCATGGGCTACGGCGGGCCACATGCGGCATTTTTTGCCAGTCGCGATGAGTACAAACGGGCGATTCCCGGGCGCATCATCGGTGTTTCGAAAGATGCGCGAGGCAACACCGCCCTGCGCATGGCCCTGCAAACCCGCGAGCAGCACATTCGCCGGGAGAAGGCCAACTCCAACATCTGCACGGCCCAGGTGCTGCTGGCCAATATCGCCAGTTTCTATGCGGTCTACCACGGCCCGGAAGGGCTCAAGCGGATCGCCCAGCGGGTTCACCGGCTGACCTGCATCCTGGCCGCCGGGCTTGAGCGCAAGGGTATCACCCGGGTCAATCGGCACTTCTTCGACACCCTGACGCTGGAAGTCGGCGGAACCCAGACCGCGATCATCGAAAGTGCCCGGGCCGCGCAGATCAACCTGCGCATTCTCGGGCGCGGCGAACTGGGCTTGAGTCTCGACGAGACCTGCGACGAAACCACCGTGGCGAAGCTGTTCGACGTGTTTCTGGGGGCCGATCACGGGCTCAGTATCGAGGACCTGGATGCCGAAGTCCTGCCTGGCGGAATTCCCCAAGGGTTGGTGCGAACTTCGCCTTATCTGCGCCATCCGGTATTCAGCGCCCATCACAGCGAAACCGAGATGCTGCGCTACCTCAAGCAACTGGAAAACAAGGACCTGGCGCTCAATCAATCGATGATCCCGCTGGGCTCCTGCACCATGAAGCTCAACGCCACCAGCGAGATGATCCCGATCACCTGGCCGCAGTTTGCCAACCTGCACCCGTTCGTGCCGAAAGAGCAGGCCGCCGGATACGGGCTGATGATCGAGGAGCTGGAGCGCTGGTTGTGCGCGATCACCGGTTTCGATGCAATCTGCATGCAGCCCAACTCCGGTGCCCAAGGCGAATACGCCGGCCTGCTGGCGATTCGCAAATACCATGAGAGCCGGCAACAGGGCGGCCGCGATATCTGCCTGATTCCTTCGTCGGCGCACGGCACCAATCCCGCGTCGGCGCAAATGGCCGGGATGCGCGTGGTGATCGTCGAGTGTGACGAGGCGGGCAACGTCGACCTGGATGACCTCAAGGAAAAAGCCGCGCAGGCCGCCGACAAACTCGCCTGCCTGATGGCGACCTATCCTTCGACCCATGGCGTGTATGAGGAAGGCATCAGCGAAATCTGTGAAGTGATCCACCAGCATGGCGGTCAGGTGTACATGGATGGCGCCAACCTCAACGCCCAGGTCGGGCTGGCGCGGCCGGCGGATATTGGCGCCGATGTCTCGCACATGAACCTGCACAAGACCTTCTGCATTCCCCATGGTGGCGGCGGTCCGGGCATGGGGCCGATCGGAGTACGGGCGCATCTGGCGCCGTTCGTGGCCAACCATCCGGTGGTGCCGATCGACGGGCCGCAGCCGCAGAATGGCGCCGTCAGTGCGGCGCCCTGGGGCAGTGCAAGCATTCTGCCGATCAGCTGGATGTACATCGCCATGATGGGGCCGCAACTGGCGGACGCCAGCGAAGTGGCGATCCTTGCTGCGAATTACCTGGCGCGGCATTTGTCCGGTGCCTTTCCGGTGCTCTACACCGGGCGTAATGAACGGGTAGCCCACGAATGCATCCTCGACCTGCGACCGCTCAAGGCGTTGACCGGCATCACCGAAGAGGACGTCGCCAAGCGCCTGATGGACTACGGCTTCCACGCCCCGACCATGTCGTTCCCGGTGCCGGGGACGCTGATGGTCGAACCGACCGAAAGTGAATCGAAGGCGGAGCTGGACAGGTTTATCGGGGCGATGCTGAGCATCCGCGCGGAAATCAACGAGGTGCAGAACGGTAACTGGCCGGCAGAAGAAAACCCGTTGAAAGGTGCGCCGCATACGCTGGCCGATATCACCGGCGTGTGGGAGCGGCCGTACAGCATCGAGCAAGCCGTCACGCCGGACGCGCATACCAAGGCTCACAAATACTGGCCGGTGGTGAACCGGGTGGACAATGTGTATGGAGATCGGAACCTGTTTTGTGCGTGTGTGCCGGTTGACGACTACCGCTGACATTTGCGGCTGTACATAACCCCTGTGGGAGCGAGCCTGCTCGCGAATGCGGTGTGACAGTCAATGAAGTTTTTACTGATCCACCGCTTTCGCGAGCAGGCTCGCTCCCACAGGGGCATCAGTGAACGTGGGAATTGTGTTCGCCGGGCAAAAAAAATGCCGCTCAAATGAGCGGCATTTTTCATTCGCAACGCTTATTCAGACGCCACGGCATTCTTCGCCAGGATCGCGTTCGCCAACTCCATGTCCGTGGCTTGCAGGCCCGGGTTGTCGGCGCGGACTTTCTGCATGGCCGCTTCCAGGTACGGGCCGCGGATACCGCCATCGCTGGCGACGAAGCTGCTGGCATCGTCCTGGGCGGCGACCACCAGCTTGTGATCCCTGGATGTCAGATAGCTCGAACCGGTGGTTGCACCGGACGTAAGAACGTTACGCCAAAAAGTATCGGCCATCGCCGAACCGACAGGCAGGGACAACAGCGCGACGGTAGCGACAGCAAGTTTGAAACGCATGACAGGGTGACTCCACTGGGTTGACTACGCGGTTGGATTGCCAACCCCCAATCGAGTTCCGTGGCTGCCTATTCCGTCGTTTCGACCAGCAGGATCGCGCCTTGCTGGCCGACCACTCGCACGCGGCTGCCAATGGCAGCGTCCGGCCCGCGGGCCATCCACACGCCGTCGGCCACCTTGATTTTGCCGCGACCGTCGACAATTGCTTCATGCACCACGAAGGTCTTGCCGATCAGTTCCTGGCCACGCAAGTTCAGGTGCGGCTGATCGCTCAGGCGAGTCGCTGTGTGCTGACGTCGCCACCAGTACAAGGCGGTGGCGATCGACAACAGGCCGAACAACAGGAACTGCCATTCCCACGACAGGCCCGGCAGGAAGAAGGTCAGGACGCCCACGGCAGCTGCTGCCATACCGATCCACAGCAGGTAGCCGCCGGCGCCGAACACTTCAAGAATCAACAACACCGTGCCCAGCGCCAACCAGTCCCAGAACGAAAGATGCTGCAAAAATGCCCACATGGCGCGCCTCAGGCTTTCTTGTTATCGAAAGTGGCTTTGACGATTTCGCCAATGCCGCCCACCGCGCCGATCATCGAACTGGCTTCCAGCGGCATCAGGATCACTTTGCTGTTGTTGGCCGAAGCCAGGTTGCCCAGCGCGTCGATGTACTTCTGCGCCACGAAGTAGTTGACCGCTTGCACGTTACCGCTGGCAATCGCTTCGGATACCACCTTGGTGGCCTGGGCTTCTGCCTGGGCTTGCCGCTCCCGGGCTTCGGCCTCCAGGAAGGCCGCCTGCCGACTGCCTTCGGCTTCGAGGATCTGCGCCTGCTTCTTGCCTTCGGCGGTCAGGATCGCTGCGGCACGCAGGCCTTCGGCTTCGAGGATCTGTGCACGCTTGATTCGTTCGGCTTTCATCTGCCCACTCATCGCCGCCATCAGGTCGGCGGGTGGGCTGATGTCCTTGATCTCGATCCGGGTGATCTTGATGCCCCACGGCGCGGTCGCTTCATCGACGGTGCGCAGCAGTTTTTCGTTGATGCCGTCGCGCTGGCTGAGCATGGCGTCGAGTTCCATCGAGCCGAGCACCGTGCGGATGTTGGTTTGTAACAGGTTACGAATGGCGTGCTCGAGGTTGTTGACCTCGTAGGCAGCCTGGGCCGTGTTGACCACCTGGAAGAAGCACACGGCGTCGATTTGCACCGTGGCGTTGTCGGCGGTGATGACTTCCTGCGGCGGAATATCCAGGACGCTTTCCATCACATTCATCTTGCGTCCGATGCGGTCCATGACCGGAACGATGACGTTCAGTCCCGGCTTGAGCGTGTTGGTGTAGCGCCCGAAACGCTCGACGGTCCATTCAAAACCCTGGGGCACGACCTTGAAGCCCATGAACAGAATGGCGACCACCAGGCCGACAAAAAGCAAAAGCACACTACCGATCTGCATAACGATTCCTTGTTGATGTGTGGATCTGTGGAGTAGCAATCGTTGGAGTGTAGCGGTGCCGATGGCGGATAAGAACAGCCGGGCTCAGTTCTGCTCGCTCTGGGGCGTCACGCGCAGAACCTCCTCGATGGTCGTCATCCCGGCGGCGACCTTTTGCGCCCCTGACAGTCTCAGGCTGCGCATGCCTTCCTTGAATGCCTGGCGCCGCACGGCCAGCAGATCGGTATCAGGACTGACCAACGCCTTGATGCCATCGCTCAGTTGCATGATTTCGTAGACTCCGGCACGGCCGCGATAACCGGTATCGCGGCATTCCACGCAACCGACGGCGCGCTGGGCATTGCCTGGCAGCGGTGCCTGCCAGGGACGGGTCAGGGTTTGCCAGTCGTCTTCGCCCAGCGTCAGCGGCGCCTTGCAGTGCGGGCACAGGGTTCGCACCAGTCGCTGGGCCATGACGCCAAGCACTGTGGCCTTGATCAGGTAATGCGGCACGCCGAGTTCCAGCAGGCGGCTGATGGCGCCGGGTGCATCGTTGGTGTGCAGGGTCGACAGCACCAGGTGCCCGGTGAGCGCCGCCTGGATCGCCATTTCCGCGGTTTCGAGGTCGCGGATTTCGCCGATCATGATGATGTCCGGGTCTTGCCGCATCAGCGCGCGCACGCCGGCTGCAAAGCTCAGGTCGATGTTGTGCTGGACCTGCATCTGGTTGAAGGCCGGCTCGACCATTTCAATCGGGTCTTCGATGGTGCAGAGGTTGACCTCAGGCGTCGCCAGTTTTTTCAGGGTGGTGTAGAGGGTGGTGGTCTTGCCCGACCCCGTCGGCCCGGTGACGAGGATGATGCCGTGGGGCTGGCGGGTCATGTCCTGCCAGCGGCGCAGGTCGTCGGTGGAGAAACCGAGCTGGTCGAAGTCCTTGAGCAGGACGTCCGGGTCGAAGATCCGCATGACCATTTTTTCGCCGAAGGCGGTGGGCAGTGTCGACAAACGCAGTTCAACTTCGCCGCCGTCCGGAGTCTTGGTTTTCACCCGACCGTCCTGGGGTTTGCGTTTCTCCGCGACGTTCATGCGCCCCAGGGTTTTCAGGCGACTGACGATGGCCATGGTGACCTGGGGCGGGAATTGGTAGACGTTGTGCAGCACGCCGTCGATGCGAAAGCGCACCGTGCCCTGCTCGCGACGGGGCTCGATGTGGATGTCGCTGGCGCGTTGCTGGAACGCGTACTGGAACAGCCAGTCGACGATGTTGACGATGTGGGCATCGTTGGCGTCCGGCTCCTGGTCGCTGGCGCCGAGGTTGAGCAACTGTTCGAAATTGCCGAGGGTGCTGACGTGCGGGTCGGCGCTGTTGGCCCCGGTGACCGATTTGGCCAGACGGAAAAATTCGACGCTCAAGCGCTGGATGTCCACCGGGTTGGCCACCACGCGCTTGATCGGCAATTTGAGCACGTGGGTCAGGTCAGCCTCCCAGCCGCTGACATAAGGCTGGGCGCTAGCCACGGTCACCGCATCACGGTCGATCGCTACCGCGAGGATCTTGTGGCGCTGGGCGAAGGCATAGGACATCAGCGGGGTCACGGCCGCGACGTTGATTTTCAACGGATCGATGCGCAGATAAGGCTGTCCGGCCTGCCGGGACAGCCACAGGGTCAGGCTTTCCAGGTCCAGCAGTTTGCCGGGGCGGCTGAGGTCGCCCAACTGTTGGCTGGCAATGAACTCCAGCGGATGCATTTGGCCATGGGTGGCGTTGCGGCGGCGGGCATTGAGCGCGTGTTCGGCCGAATCCTGGCTGATAAAGCCCTGCGCGACCAGTTCGCGCAGCACATCATTGAGATCCAGCCAGCGGTCCTGAAAGGCGAGTTGTACGGACATGCGGGCTCCTTTTGAACGACGGTGCGCAAAGGATAGCCGTGGCCCGGCTGACCGCTGGGCCACTACCCGACGAAGCCGTTTCGGCGTTTTTCAGCCCGCGGCCTGTAGCGTTTCGGCCCAGGCAGAGTCAGCTTCCTGCAGCTCAACCGAGCAGACGCAGATCAGGTTACGAAGTTTTTCCGCTATCACTTGCGCGCGGTGCCAGCTCAAACCGTCGATGACGATATCGATAGTCAGCCAGTCGTCCTGGCGCTGCACGTTGACCTGTTCCGGCGTGAGCAATTGCAAGGCGAACAGATTGAGGGCGCGACACAGCAGGTCCGGTTCGGCCTCGGCCAGCATTTGATAGTGAACACGGCAATGGGCATTGCTGACGTTCCAGACATCGGCGCGGGCAGGTGGGGTGTTCACGGCTTCGAGATACGGCATGGTCAGGCTCCAGAATTACTGGAGAAATATTTACATCCTGTGCCGGGTATTTCTTCTCTATGATTGACCAGATGGCAGGAACACAGACTTAATCAATTCACATATCAAGAGATTGAAGGTTTTTTTATGCAAAGCGAACTGGACAGCTACGACCGCAAGATCCTCGCCTTGCTGCAAGAGGACGCTTCGCTCTCCAGCGCGCAGATCGCCGAGCAGGTGGGGCTCTCGCAATCGCCTTGCTGGCGACGTATTCAGCGGATGAAGGAGGAGGGCATCATTCGCGGCCAGGTGACCTTGCTCGACCGCAAGAAAATCGGCCTGAACACGCAGATCTTCGCGGAGGTGAAACTCAATGCCCACGGGCGCTCGAACTTCACCGAATTCACCGAGGCGATTCGCGGCTTTCCGGAGGTGCTGGAGTGTTATGTGCTGATGGGGGCGGTGGATTTTCTGCTGCGGATTGTCACGGCGGACATCGAGGCGTACGAGCGCTTCTTCTTCGAGAAGTTGTCGATGGTGCCGGGGATTCAGGAGGTCAACTCGATCGTGGCGTTGTCGGAGATCAAGTCCACGACGAGTTTGCCGGTCTGATGTTTTGTGGTGAATGTACGGGCCTCTTCGCGGGCAAGCCCGCTCCCACAGGGGATTTGTGTCGATCACAGATCCAGTGTGGGAGCGGGCTTGCTCGCGAAGGCGGTATTACAGACGCAGCAACATCTTCCAGGCACGGTTCTGATATACCGCAATCGCCTGCTGCTTGCGCGCATCCAGGACTTCGTCGGTGATCGATTCGTTGGCCAGTTGCGCCAGTTTGTTCAGCTCGCCGTACAGGCGATCCATTTCCGGGATCTCCAGTACGTTACGCGCATGGTGCAGCCAGACCTGGATGCGTTCGATGCGCGGCAGTTGCTCGGCCAGGTCTTCCGGCTGTTGCTGGTAACGCTGCAGCTGCAACGAAGTGGCTTCTTCACCCAACAGGCGTGGCAACCAGCTGCCCAGTTGCGCAGCACCCTGGCGATTGCCACGGGTGTTGCGGTCGGCAGCCCAGGTGCGGGCCAGCAGCCAGCGTGAGGTCGTCAGTGAGAACAGGCCCCAGCGCGGGTCTTCGAGTTCTTCAAGGAACTGCTCGGGCGCGGCTTTGCGCACGTCTTCATCGTCCAGGCCGGCCTGGACCAGCGGGCGCCAGTCTTCCAGCAAGGCATCAAGGGCGATGCGCAGATCGTGAGTTGACTGACGTGGTGCGGCTTGACCAAGGCTGCTGATCAGCGCGCGCATTTCGGCCAGGCACTCGACCCAGTCCTGCAACAGGCGCCAGTGACCGTTGAAGCGATATTGCTCGGCCAGGCGCTGGCTGCTGCCGAGCAAGTGCCAGCTCAGCGCGGCGAACGCGTCGTCCAGCGGCGTTTCGGCCGTGATCTGCGGCGCCGGCAGGCTCAACGAATAGCTGTGGGCGTCATACAGGCGATAACCGCGCTCGGCCTTGCTGATATCGCATGGCATCAGCGCCAGTTTCTCGGCCAGCTCGGCGGCCAGCTCCAGCAATGCGGCCGGCTCGCCTTCACGCAGCTCCAGCTCCAGCTCGCAGATTTCTTCTTTCTGCTTGCCGACCACTACGTGACCAAGGTCCAGGGCGGCTTCGATGACCACTTTGGTCTTGCCGCGGCCCCAGGCGATTTCCGCGCGTTCGCGGACGAAGTCGGTGGTGAAGATCGGCTTCAGGGTTTTCTTGTCCAGTGTGGCCAGTTCCTCGGGCCAGCATTCGCCATCGAGTTTCTTCAGGTCGAGCTTGGCTTTGGGCAGGTTCCAGTCGTACTCGTTACGCACCGACAGGCCGGCGACACTCTGGCCGCGGGTCTTGAGGGTCTGGATCACTTCTTCGCCATCCTTGCGCAGGCGCAGGGCGACTTTGGCCTGGGCCAGATCGCGCTCTGGGGTGTCGAAGTACTGATTCATCAACTCACGGCGTTCCCAGCCACTTTTGTTGCGTTTTTTCAGTAAGGGGTGCTCGCGCAGGGCGGCGAGGGTTTCGCGGCTGACGCGGAGTTTGATTTCGGTTTCTTTCTGCATGGCCGGAAAATCCAGGATCGGGAGCGCAGCCGGGGGAATGTGTGGCTGCCAAGGTCGTGCAGTGTACAGGACTCAAGGTTAGTACGCGCCGAGACGGTTTATTCCTGTCATCGGTTGGTTCTATGATGAACCTCAATTCGGGTGCCGGGAGTCAGCGATGCCATTGCCGTCGATGAAAGAACAGTTCGCTGCGCTGATCGCCGCGCCGTCCGTCAGTTGTACCCAACCCAGACTCGATCAAAGCAACCGCCCGGTCATCGATCTGCTGGCGACGTGGCTCGGTGAGCTGGGTTTTACCTGCGAGATCCAGCAGGTCAACCCCGGCAAGTTCAACCTGCTGGCCAGTTTCGGTTCCGGCCCCGGCGGGCTGGTGCTGGCCGGACACAGCGACACCGTGCCGTTCGACGGTGCGCTGTGGCAAACCGACCCGCTGAAGCTGACGGAGGTCGACGGTCGTTGGGTCGGTCTGGGCAGTTGTGACATGAAGGGTTTTTTCGCCCTGGCGATCGAGGCGGTCATCCCGCTGCTCGATCAGCCGTTCAAACAGCCGTTGCTGATTCTCGCCACCTGCGATGAAGAAAGCTCGATGTCCGGTGCCCGCGCGCTGGCCGAAGCGGGGCGGCCGCTGGGGCGGGCGGCGGTGATCGGCGAGCCGACCGGACTCAAGCCGATCCGCATGCACAAAGGCATCATGATGGAACGCATCGACATCCTCGGGCAGAGCGGTCACTCTTCCGACCCGCGCCTGGGCCACAGCGCCCTTGAGGCCATGCACGATGCCATCGGCGAACTGCGTGGTCTGCGCTTGTTATGGCAGCGCGAATTCCGCAATCCACAGTTTGGCGTGCCGATGCCAACGATGAACTTCGGCTGCATCCATGGCGGCGACAATCCCAACCGCATCTGCGGCCAGTGTTCGCTGGAATTCGATTTGCGACCGTTGCCCGGCATGGACCCCAAGGTCCTGCGCGCCGAGATCCTGCAGAAGCTCAAGCCGGTTGCCGAGCGGCATGAGGTCAAGATCGATTACGCGCCGTTGTTCCCCGACGTGCCGTCGTTCGAACAGGCCGAGGACGCAGAACTGGTGCGTATTGCCGAAAAGCTCACCGGTCACAGCGCCGAAGCAGTGGCGTTTGGCACCGAAGCACCTTATCTTCAGCGCCTTGGCTGTGAAACGCTGGTGCTTGGCCCGGGTGATATCGCTTGCGCCCATCAGCCGGGGGAATACCTCGAAATGTCACGTTTGCAGCCTACGGTGCATCTATTAAGGCAACTGATCGAACACTATTGCCTGACACCGGCCCAAACCGCGGTGCCAGTCAATTGAACACAATCCATGTGGGAGCGAGCCTGCTCGCGAAAAGGGAGTGTCAATTGATACTTTTGTGTCTGACACACCGTATTCGCGAGCAGGCTCGCTCCCACAGGTTCCGTGCCATAACGCACAAAGCCGTATAAATTGCCGGTACCCAAACCCGTATTCATGAGGAGAGCGCGCGTGTTGCCAAGCCTGTTCCGACGATAACCATCAGCCCGCTGTGCGTTTTCAGTTTCGCCCTTTTTTCGGCTGCTATTTATTACAGGCCCAGGTTCATGCCCGAATACGTCAATTGGCTTCGTCACGCTTCGCCTTACATCAACGCCCACCGCGATTGCACCTTTGTCGTCATGCTGCCCGGCGACGGCGTTGAACACCCGAACTTCGGCAATATCGTCCACGACCTGGTGCTGTTGCACAGCCTGGGCGTGCGCCTGGTGCTGGTTCACGGCTCCCGGCCGCAAATCGAAGCGCGCCTCGCGGCCCGTGGCCTGACCCCGCATTACCATCACGGCATGCGCATCACCGATGCCGCGACCCTGGAGTGCGTGATCGACGCGGTCGGCCAGTTGCGCATTGCCATTGAGGCTCGCCTGTCGATGGACATGGCTTCGTCGCCAATGCAGGGCTCGCGCCTGCGGGTGGCCAGCGGCAACCTGGTGACGGCACGGCCGATCGGCGTGCTTGAGGGCGTCGACTATCACCACACCGGCGAAGTGCGCCGGGTCGACCGCAAGGGCATCAACCGTCTGCTGGACGAGCGCTCCATCGTGTTGTTGTCGCCGCTGGGCTATTCACCGACCGGTGAGATTTTCAACCTGGCCTGCGAAGACGTCGCCACCCGCGCGGCCATCGACCTGGGCGCGGACAAGCTGCTGCTGTTCGGTGCCGACCTGGGCTTGATCGACGAACACGGGCGCCTGGTGCGCGAACTGCGTCCGCAGCAAGTGCCTGCGCATTTGCAACGGTTGGGCAGCAACTATCAGGCAGAATTGCTGGATGCCGCGGCCGAAGCTTGCCGTGGCGGCGTGGCCCGCAGCCATATCGTCAGTTACGCCGAAGACGGTGCGTTGCTGACCGAGCTGTTCACCCGCGACGGTGGCGGCACTCTTGTGGCCCAGGAACAGTTTGAAGTGGTACGCGAAGCGGCCATTGAAGACGTCGGTGGTTTGCTGGATCTGATCAGTCCGCTGGAAGAGCAGGGCATCCTGGTGCGCCGTTCCCGCGAGGTGCTGGAGCGCGAAATCGAGCAGTTCAGTGTGGTTGAACGCGAAGGCATGATCATCGCCTGTGCGGCGCTGTATCAGATTGCCGATTCGGACGCGGGTGAGCTCGCGTGTCTGGCAGTGAATCCGGAGTACCGCCATGGCGGTCGCGGTGATGAGCTGCTGGAGCGTATTGAAACCCGCGCGCGGGCTCAGGGATTGAAAACCTTGTTCGTCCTCACCACGCGCACCGCGCACTGGTTCCGCGAGCGTGGTTTCGAACCCAGCAGTGTCGACCGGCTGCCGTCGGCGCGGGCGTCACTGTACAACTATCAGCGTAATTCGAAGATCTTCGAAAAAGCCCTTTGATCAGGATGCGGTCCCTGTAGGAGCGAGCTCGCTCGCGAAAATCGTGAACGATAACGCGTAAAACCAGATGTCCCGTGGCGTCCTTGGGTTTTTCGCGAGCAAGCTCGCTCCTACAGAGGTCGGTGGTGTTACTCAGTGACAAACTTCGCGCTGACATACGGCGAATAATCCGGCAGCACCGTCTCCACTTTCTCTTGCTCCTTCAAGAATTTCGCCGTCTCGCCAATGGCCTTGGCCGTGCCGCCGTCCAGCAGCGCGGTGCTCTGTTGCGCCTTGGCATCGGGGAATGCGGAACCGGCCAATAGCTCCGGCACATCGGCGGCGTTGGCACCGGTCAGTTTGGCGATTTTCTGGACGGGCTCCGAGTCGACTGTCCAGTTGGCTTTATGCGCTGCGTAATCAGCAAAGGAGTCGAGGGTGACCTTGGCGAATTTGGCCACCACATCTGGGTGCTTCTCTGCGTAATCCTTGCGCGCCACCCAGACCTCAAAGGTTGGCGCGCCCCATTGGCCGACCTGCGCTGCGTCGGTCAGGGTCTTGCCAGTCTTGCGGATTTCCCCCAGTGCGGGCGACCAGACAAACGCGCCGTCAATATCTCCACGCTTCCAGGCTGCCGCGATTTCCGCCGGCTGCAGGTTCACCACTTTGACTTTCGAACCGTCCAGGCCCCAGTGCTTCAGCACACCGAGCAGGCTGTAGTGGGAGGTTGAAACGAAAGGCGTGGCGATGGTCTTTCCGATCAGATCTTGCGGTTTTTCGATGCCGCTGCCGTTACGTACCACCAGCGCTTCGGCGGCATTGATCTGGGCCGAGACGATGAACGCGACAATCGGCAGGTTGCGCGAGGCGGCAGCGGCCAGCGGACTGGAGCCGAGATTGCCGATTTGCACATCGCCCGAGGCAATCGCCGTGACCACTTCCGGTCCGCTGTTGAAGCGCCGCCAGTCGATGGGCTGGCCGATGGTTTTTTCATAAAGGCCATCGGCCTGGGGGACTTTGCTGGGGTCGATTCCGGTTTGATAACCGACGGTGAGGTTCGCCGCCTGAGCGGTGAAAGAAAATGCGAGAGATACACAAGCTGTAACAATTGATCCGGATAGTGCGCGTTTGGTCGTCATGGGGCCGCCTTTCGGTAAAGGATTTGTTTCCGAATTGCGTCAAAAACTAAACGATATAAAAAAGTAAAAATAAATACCGATTAGGAATTAGCTTATGAGCCAAACCCTCTATTCAGGGGGTTTCTCAAAATTGGGAGCTAAATTCCTAAACGGTATTAGAAAAGAATCGAGTAATTCTTTTCAGGTTCATGACAAGTTCATGACCCTGCAGGGACCAAAAAACCGGGGGTTAGACTATGGTCGTAGACACACATGGTTACGATTGACTTGTGGGTCACGGTCTGGCGCTAATCGCGCATCTTAGGATTTCGGGCGACGACTCGAGACCAGGAATACAAGAATTAGAATCGAGAGGAGCTTCACAATGAACAAGTCCACCTTGGCTTTGGCCGTGGCCGTAGGGGTAGTGGCGCAGCAGGCAGGCGCCGCAGGTTTCCTGGAAGACAGCAAGGCGTCCATCAGTTCCCGGACCATGTATTACAACAACGATAACCGTGAAGGCGGTGCGGATCAGAGAGAGTCCGCAGAAGGCCTGAAATTCGATTATCTGTCCGGTTTCACCCAAGGCACCGTCGGTTTCGGTATCGACGCCCAGGCACTGCTGGGTATCCACCTGGACGGTGGCAAGGGTCACCACCCAGACAACAACACCTTCTTCCCAAGCGACAGCGATGGTTCGGCCGTGTCCGAGTGGAGCCGTGCAGCCGCTAACGTCAAGGCGCGCTTCTCGAAGACCGAGGCCCACCTGGGTGGCGCCCTGGCACCCAACTTGCCGATCCTGGTCGCGAACGACAGCCGTCTGCTGCCACAGACCTTTGACGGTGGCACCATCACTTCGAAAGAAATCGACAACGTGACCTTCAACGCAGGTCAGTTGGAGCATTCGGCAGGTCGCGCCTCCTCGAACTCCACCGGCCTGGCCGTGGCTGGCGGTACAGAGGGCAGCAACAAGTTCTACTACGGTGGTGCTGACTGGAAGGTCACCAAGGACCTGACCCTGCAGTACTACCACTCGAATCTGAAGGACTACTACAAGCAGGATTTCCTGGGCTTGATCCACGTGCTACCGATCAGCGCCAACCAGTCCTTCAAGACGGATATTCGTTACTTCGACAGCAGCTCCGACGGCAGGAACGGTGATCCGGGTTTCCGTTTCAACAACAACAACGGTTTCGCCAAGAATCCGGGCGAGGTCGATAACAAGACCTGGAGCGCCATGTTCACCTACACCCTGGGTGGCAACGCTTTCCTGCTCGGTCATCAGCGCGTCAGCGATGACGGTGGTTTTGTCTACCTGAACCAGGGCAACGTGGTCGATGGCAATGGCCGTCCGGAAGGGAACGGCGGCGCCAGCTTCTACCTGTTCACCGACTCCATGATCAACGGATTTGTTCGTGCCGGTGAAAACACCACTTTCGGCCAGTACTCCTATGACTTCGCAGCGCTGGGTGTGCCGGGCCTGAAAACTTCGATCGCCTACCTGCACGGCGATGACATCAAGGCGACCAACGGCAGTGGTCCTGACAGCTCCGAGTGGGAGCGCGACATGCGGATCGACTACACCATCCAGCAGGGTGCTCTCAAAGGTTTCGGCGTAACGCTGCGTAATGGCGTCTACCGTGGCAGTGAAGTTTCCAACAACCCTGATGTTGACCAGACTCGTGTGATCTTCAACTACACCTACAGCTTCCTGTAACAAGCCTTGTGAAAAAGCCTCGCCGGTTGGCGGGGTTTTTTTGTGCTGATTTTTATATTCCATAATGATCTTTGTTGATTATTTATTATTCTTTTTGGTTTTTATCCATCCCGCTTAAAGTGCGTCTGTCCGACACTCATCCCTGAGCTCGGATTCGCAATTTCGTCCCTCGACAATCAGTTTCAGGAATCGGCCTTGCCGCCGATACCTCGATTCTGCCGTGGGAAGCCATATTCCACAGTGCTATTAAAAACACTTAAACAATTCTTTCTGGCTTTAAGGCCATGTATCCTGCGGCCCGCCAAACGACCGGCCTAGACGGTTTGCCGCGAATTTATGCATTCAGGATCCCGGGCAATCGATTCGGGACCAGGAACATCAGAACTAGAAACGAGAGGAGCGAAACATGAACAAATCCACCTTGGCCATGGCTGTGGCCGTCGGGGTATTGGCCCAGCAGGCAAACGCCGCGGGTTTCATCGAAGACAGCAAGGCAACGTTGGGGCTGCGTAACTTCTACATCAACACCGACTACCGCGACGGTACCGGTCCCAACAAAAACGAAGAGTGGGGCCAAGGCTTCGACCTGCGTTTCATTTCCGGTTACACCCAGGGCACCGTCGGTTTCGGTATCGATGCGATCGGCCTGTTGGGCGTCAAGCTGGATTCGGGCGGCGGTACCAACGGCGCCACGGCGACTTCTTACGGCGGCACGGTTTTCCCGAGCAAATCCAATGGCGAGGCGGTAGATGATTTCTCCAGCCTGGGCCTGACCGCCAAAGCCAAGGTTTCCCAGACTGAACTGAAACTGGGCACCCTGCAGCCGAAAAACCCGGTGATCGTGACCAACGATGGTCGTCTGCTGCCGCAAACCTGGCAGGGTGGCCAGATCACTTCCGCCGAGATCAAGGACCTGTCGCTGGTCGGTGGTCAGATCGAAGCCGTTAAAGGCCGTAACTCCAGCAGCAACGATCAAATGTCGATTTCCGGTGCGAACACTCGCGGTACCAAGTTCCGCGACAGCAACAAGTTCATCTATGCCGGTGGCGACTACAAGATCACCAAGGACCTGACAGCCCAGTACTACTACGGCAAGCTGGAAGAGTTCTACAAGCAACACTTCCTGGGCCTGGTTCACAACTGGGCAATCGGCCCGGGCGTGTTGAAGTCGGATTTCCGTTATTTCAACAGCTCTGATGATGGTGCCAACGGTCACGACCCGCTGTACTACACCACTGGCAACTACAACGCGCCAAACGGTAAAGGCAAGGTCGACAACAACCTGTACAGCGGCCTGTTCCTGTATTCGGTTGCCGGTCATACCTTCGGTGGCGGTTATCAGGTCAGCAACGGCAGCAGCGACTTCCCTTGGCTGAACCAGGGTGACGGTTCGTCGAACTACACCATCACCGATTCGCAAATCCAGAAGTTCGGCCGTGCCGGCGAGAAAACCTGGCAAGCACGTTACTCGTTCGACTTCGCCAAGGTTGGCGTACCTGGCCTGACCGCGGGTCTGGTGTACCTGCACGGCGACAACATCGATACCGTCAACGCCAAGGGTGGCCAGGCGGCCAACGGTGCTTCCGAGTGGGAACGTGACCTGAGTGTTGCCTACGTGGTGCAGGAAGGTCCGTTGAAGAACCTGGGCCTGGCGTGGAAAAACGCTACCTGGCGCACCGACCTGCCGAACACCCGTTCGCAGGACGAAAATCGCCTGATCGTCAGCTACTCGATCCCGCTGTTGTAATAGCGTTCGCGTAACCGATGCAAAAAAGCCCCGCCCGGTATTGCACCGGGCGGGGCTTTTACATGTTCAGGACGGGTTCACCCCCGTAATCCCGTCCTGAAGTTCCCTCTTTGCAGCAACTCAAGGCCTTCTCGAACCTCGGGGCCGATGTTCGGCGGGTTGCGCGTGCACGTCCAGTGAACAGATCTTTAATATTTCTTAATGATCTAAATAAATCGATATTTATTCTTTTTAATAGATAAAAAACACAGGCACAGTTGAACCCATCAAGCACTCACAAGGAGCAGCACCATGGGTCTCAGACTTGGCGATATCGCCCCCGATTTCGAACAGAACTCCAGCGCCGGCATCATCCGTTTCCACCAGTGGCTGGGCGATAGCTGGGGCGTGCTGTTTTCCCATCCGGCGGATTTCACGCCGGTATGCACCACCGAACTGGGTTTCACCGCCAGGCTCAAGGATGAGTTCGCGGCACGCGGTGTCAAGGCAATCGCACTGTCCGTGGACCCTGTGGAGTCGCATCACAGATGGATCGAGGACATCAATGAGACGCAGAGTACCGTGGTCAACTTTCCGATCCTGGACGACGCCGACCGCAAGGTCTCGGACCTCTACGACCTGATCCATCCCAACGCCAACGACACCCTGACCGTGCGTTCGCTGTTCGTGATCGATCCGAACAAAAAGGTTCGGTTGACGATTACCTACCCGGCGAGCACCGGGCGCAATTTCAACGAAATCCTGCGGGTGATCGACTCGCTGCAACTCACCGACAACTACAAGGTGGCCACACCGGCCAACTGGCAGGACGGTGATGAAGTGGTGATCGTGCCGTCGCTCAAGGATGAAGAGGAAATCAAACAGCGCTTTCCCAAGGGCTATCGGGCGGTCAAGCCTTACTTGCGCCTGACGCCACAGCCGAACAGGTAAGTCTTTGGCATTCGCGGTGTGGCTGATACCGCCATCGCGAGCAAGCTCGCTCCCACAGTTGACCGCGTACCCCCTGTGGGAGCGAGCTTGCTCGCGATAGCGGCCGATCACACGCAGCAGAATTCAAAGTTTGCATCCACAAAGCAGGGGATTTCAGGCCGTTTCGACGGCCTGTTTTTTTGCCTGGAAGAAGTGAGCTTGCATATCTCTTAAACGAATAACCAAATGAATAAATATGATTTATGGATATATGAATCAGCTGTTAAGGTCACTCCATCGAAGCGAGATCGCAAACCGCGAATCGCCAACACCGCTCAAGGAATCGTCTGAATGTTGGTCGTCTCACTCGGAGGTAGTCCCAGTCAGCGCTCCCGTTCCGGGGTGCTGCTGGACCGCTCCAAGCGTTGGTTGCAAGAACAGGGCGTGGAGGTGGTGAGTTATCAGGTACGGGACTTCCCGGCCGAAGACTTGTTGCATGCACGCTTCGACAGCCCGAAGGTCATTGACCTGCTGCAACAGATTGAAAACGCCGATGGCCTGCTGATCGCTACGCCGGTGTACAAGGCTTCGTTCTCCGGCGCATTGAAAACCGTGCTGGATCTGCTGCCCGAACGCGCCCTGAGCCACAAGGTGGTGTTGCCGATGGCAACCGGCGGCAGCATCGCCCACATGCTGGCGGTGGACTACGCGCTCAAGCCGGTGCTGTCGGCGTTGAAAGCCCAGGAAATGCTCCACGGGATTTTCGCCGTCGACAGCCAGATCGCCTACGGCGAAGGCAGCGCCCTGGCGCAGTTGGCACCCGAGCTGGAACAGCGCCTGGACGAATCGCTGGAGCTGTTTCTCAGCGCCATGGCACGACGGCCCAAGCCGCTCGATCCGAACCTGTTGAATGAACGTTTGTTGAGTGCTCGCTGGAGCATATGAGCTCCACTGAACATTAGTCCCACCCGAAAATTGAAGTACTGGCCTTACTCGCCCGTCAACGGGCAAGCAGGTGCAGCCAAAACCCAACTGCAAAAAGGAGAGCGCCATGCGCCCTGTCATTTTGCGTCGTGGTCTGGTCGCTCTGTTTGCTGCGGCTGTCACCTTCGGCGCCATTACTCAAGCCCAGGCCGAGACGTTACGAATCGGCTATCAGAAATACGGAACCCTGGTGCTGCTCAAAGCCAAGGGCACCCTGGAAAAACGCCTCGCCGCCCGAGGCGTGGACGTGCAATGGACTGAATTCCCCGGTGGCCCGCAACTGCTTGAAGGCTTGAACGTCGGCTCCATCGACTTCGGCGTTACCGGCGAAACCCCTCCCGTGTTCGCCCAAGCGGCCGGCGCTGATCTGCTTTACGTCGCCTATGAACCGCCAGCGCCGCACAGTGAAGCGATCCTGGTGCCGAAGGACTCGCCAATCAAGTCGGTGGCAGAGCTCAAGGGCAAGAAGGTCGTGCTCAACAAGGGCTCCAACGTGCACTACCTGCTGGTGCGTGCGCTGGAAGACGCCGGCCTCAAATACACCGATATCCAGACCGTATTCCTGCCGCCGGCCGATGCCCGCGCTGCGTTCGAGCGTGGCAGTGTCGACGCCTGGGTCATCTGGGACCCATACCAGGCCGCCGCCGAACAACAGCTGCAAGCTCGCACCCTGCGCGATGGCCAGGGCATCGTCGACAACCATCAGTTCTACCTGGCGACCAAACCCTACGCACAAAAAAATCCCGAGGTGATCAAGACCCTGGTGGAAGAAGTGCGCGCAGTGGGCGAGTGGTCCAGGGCCAATCCTGAGGACGTGACCCAGCAAGTCTCGCCACTGCTCGGCCTGTCGGCAGACATCACCCGCACTTCGGTGAAACGCCAGGGCTACGGAGCCTTGTTCCTGACTCCGGAAGTGGTCGCGGCGCAGCAGAAAATCGCCGACACCTTCTACCAGCTCAAGCTGATTCCAAAGCAATTGAGCATCAAAGACGTGATCTGGACGCCGCCGGCCGCCGTTGCGAAAGCCCAATAATTCGATCCCCCAAGGAGACCACTCCATGAGCCTCAATATCTTCTGGTTCCTGCCTACCCACGGCGACGGCCATTACCTTGGCACCGCCGAAGGCGCACGCGCCGTTGACCACGGTTACCTGCAACAAGTCGCGCAAGCGGCGGACCGACTGGGTTTCGGCGGCGTGCTGATTCCCACCGGCCGCTCCTGCGAAGACTCCTGGTTGGTGGCAGCGTCGCTGATTCCGGTGACCCAGCGCTTGAAGTTTCTGGTTGCCCTGCGCCCCGGGATCATTTCCCCGACGGTGGCGGCGCGTCAGGCTGCGACCCTGGATCGGCTGTCCGGCGGTCGTGCGCTGTTCAACCTGGTGACGGGCGGTGATCCGGAAGAGTTGGCGGGCGATGGTCTGTTCCTCAGCCACGAAGAGCGCTACCAGGCTTCTGTGGAGTTCACCCGTATCTGGCGTCGCGTGCTGGAAGGTGAAACCGTTGATTACGACGGCCAGCACATCAGCGTGAAGGGCGCGAAACTGCTCTATCCACCCATCCAGCAGCCGCGCCCGCCGCTGTACTTCGGCGGCTCTTCGGATGCCGCGCAAGACCTGGCTGCCGAACAGGTGGAAATGGTCCTGACCTGGGGCGAGCCGCCGGCCGCCGTGGCGGAAAAAATCGAACAGGTCCGCGCCAAGGCCGCGAAGCTCGGACGCACCGTGCGCTTTGGCATTCGCCTGCACGTGATTGTGCGCGAAACCAACGATGAAGCCTGGAAAGCCGCGGATCGACTGATCTCCCATCTCGACGACGACACCATCGCTCGTGCCCAGGCGTCGTTGGCGCGCTTCGATTCGGTCGGTCAGCAGCGCATGGCCGCATTGCATGGCGGCAGCCGCGACAACCTGGAAGTCAGCCCGAACCTGTGGGCCGGTGTCGGCCTGGTGCGTGGCGGTGCCGGTACGGCGCTGGTGGGCGATGGCCCAACCGTGGCCGCACGCGTGAAGGAGTACGCGGACCTCGGCATCGACACCTTTATTTTCTCCGGTTATCCACACCTGGAAGAGTCATACCGAGTCGCCGAACTGCTGTTCCCGCACCTCGATGTCGAGCGTCCTGAACTGCCGAAAAGTGCGGGTTACGTGAGTCCGTTCGGCGAGATGGTCGCCAACGACATTCTGCCCAAAGCCGCGTCCCAGAGCTGAGGCGCGGTCATGAAGAAAATCATCCACAGTCTCGCGCCCTGGGCGTTGCCGGTGTTGTTGCTGGCGGTGTGGCAGTTGAGTGTGTCGGCGGGCTGGTTGTCGACACGGATTCTGCCCGCGCCGGTTGCCGTGATCGAAGCTGGCGTGAGCCTGGTGCGCAGCGGCGAAATCTGGACGCACCTGGCGATCAGTGGCTGGCGTGCCGCGCTGGGCTTCACTATCGGCGGCGGCATCGGCCTGACGCTCGGCTTCATCACCGGCCTGTCGAAGTGGGGCGAACGCCTGCTCGACAGTTCGGTGCAGATGATCCGCAACGTGCCGCACCTGGCGCTGATTCCGCTGGTGATCCTGTGGTTCGGCATCGACGAGTCGGCGAAGATTTTCCTGGTGGCGCTGGGCACGTTGTTCCCGATTTACCTCAACACCTATCACGGCATCCGCAACGTCGACCCGGCATTGGTGGAGATGGCGCGCAGCTATGGCCTGGCGGGTTTCAGCCTGTTCTGGCAGGTGATCCTGCCGGGGGCGCTGCCTTCGATTCTGGTTGGCGTGCGCTTCGCCCTGGGCTTCATGTGGTTGACGTTGATCGTCGCGGAAACCATCTCCGCCAGTTCCGGTATCGGTTATCTGGCGATGAATGCCCGGGAGTTCTTGCAGACCGACGTGGTGGTGCTGGCGATTCTGCTGTACGCGGTGCTCGGCAAACTGGCCGACCTCGCGGCCCGTGGACTTGAGCGTGTGTGGCTGCGCTGGCACCCGGCGTATCAGGTTGCCAAGGGAGGTGCGGCATGATCGCGGAACAACCTCCACGCCTGCTGCGCGGCATTCCGCTGGCGGTGCGCAAGCTGCAAAAAACCTTTGGCTCGCGGCAGGTGCTGCGCGAAATCGACCTGCACATTCCGGCGGGCCAGTTTGTCGCCGTGGTGGGGCGTAGCGGTTGCGGCAAAAGTACCTTGCTGCGATTGCTCGCCGGCCTTGACCGGCCCACCGGTGGTGAATTGCTCGCCGGTGCCGCCCCATTGAGCGATGCGCGGGAAGACACGCGGCTGATGTTCCAGGAAGCGCGTTTGCTGCCCTGGAAAAAGATCATCGACAACGTCGGTCTGGGCCTCAAGGGCAACTGGCGACCGCAAGCGCTTGAAGCCTTGGAAGCGGTGGGCCTGGCCGACCGCGCCAACGAATGGCCGGCAGCGTTGTCCGGTGGACAGAAGCAACGCGTGGCTTTGGCCCGTGCGTTGATTCATCAGCCGCGCCTGCTGTTGCTCGACGAACCCCTGGGCGCTCTGGATGCCCTGACCCGAATTGAAATGCAGCAACTGATCGAACGGCTCTGGCAGCAGCACGGCTTCACGGTGTTGCTGGTGACCCATGACGTCAGTGAAGCGGTGGCGATTGCCGATCGGGTGATCCTGATCGAAGACGGTGAAGTCGGCCTCGACCTGCACGTGGAACTGCCGCGCCCTCGAGTGCGCGGCTCCCACCGGCTGGCGGCGCTGGAAACCGAAGTCCTCAATCGCGTGCTGGCGCTACCCGGCCAGCCGCCGGAACCGGAACCTGTTTCACCCTTGCCTACGCAATTGCGCTGGGCTCAATAACTCAAGTCTTACCCAACGACAGGAATCAACATCATGACTATCAAGGCCATCAACGTTCGCAACCAGTTCAAAGGCTCCATCAAGGAAATCGTCCTCGGCGACGTGCTGTCGGAAATCGACGTGCAGACCGCTTCCGGCATCGTCACTTCGGTGATCACCACGCGCTCGGTGAAAGAGCTGGAACTGGCGGTGGGCAGTGAAGTGATCGCGTTTGTGAAATCCACCGAGGTGTCGATCGCCAAGTTGTGATCGCGTGCGGCACAAGCGACCCCGGAGGGTATTAGCCCTTCGGGTTTAATGAGATGGTCAGCCTGACCGAGAAGCCCTGCAGGTTTACGCTTGCAGGGCTTTTCTCGTTTTCGGCGGAGGATCTCTCATGAATACGATGACGCTTCTCGGTATCGACATTGGCAAACACAGTTTCCACCTGCATGGCCAGGATGCCAAAGGTCATCAGGTATTGCGCAAGAAAACCAACCGCGGCCAATTGCTCAGCACATTGGCGCAGGTACCGTCCTGTACGGTGGTAATGGAGTCCTGCGGCGGCGCCCATTGGCTGGCTCGACAGATTGGTGCATTGGGCCACGAGGTGAAGCTGATCGCCCCGCAGTACGTCAAACCATTCGTCAAAGGCAACAAAAACGACTTCATTGATGCCGAAGCGATTTGCGAGGCGGCGAGCCGCCCCGCGATGCGCTTCTGCTCGATCAAAACCGCAGAGCAACAAACGCTTTCAGCCCTGCATCGTGTCCGTAAATCTTTGATTGGCCAGCGAACCGTCGCAACCAACCAGATTCATGGCTTTCTGCTGGAGTTCGGGATCAGCCTGCCTATAGGTGCCGCTGCGTTGCACCGCGTGCCGGCGCTGTTGGACGACCCGCAGCACCCGGTTCCGTTGCGCCTAAAGGGCGTAGTGATGCGTCTCCATCATCAAATTCAACAGCTGAATGATGAAATCAAGGACATCGAGTCCGATCTGAAGCAGCAGCTGAAAGAAGACGATGCCGGGAGTCGTTTGCAGAGTATTCCTGGCATCGGCCCGATCACCGCCAGCGCGGTATTGGCGGATGTGGGCGATGCGTCGAACTATCGAAGTGGACGCGATTTTGCCGCTTCGCTAGGGCTGGTGCCGAGGCAGTATTCGACGGGCGGAAAAACAGTACTACTGGGGATCAGCAAGCGCGGCGACAAGCACATCCGCCAACTGCTGGTGCAGGGCGCGCGATCCATCATGCAGCATATCGATAAGCGGGAAGACGCCTTGGGGCCCTGGGTTCGAGAGCTGCTGACGCGTCGCCACTCCAATGTTGTCGCGTGCGCGCTGGCGAACAAACTGGCGCGCATCGTGTGGGCGGTACTGGCCAAAGGCGGCCAGTACGACCCACATCCGAACGCTTGAACAGCTTTACCACCGGCTTTTGCGACGTCACTGACTGATGACAGTAAACGGCAAACGGCCCGACTGAGAACCTGCCATAAAAATCAGCTTTAGAGGCTGAGGGTTTTTTCAGGACAGTCGGGAGCGGCTACTCATCGAGGGTCGAGCGTTGTTGCAGCAACGCTCACAATGAGCCCGGATACATTAGCGCAAGCCAGCTTTACCGAAAACAGCCCATGAGGTTGCAGGAGATGGGCTGACCATACATTTTTTGTGCGTGTGATTCACCAGGGTCGGTGGTGCGGCCTTCGCGAGCAAGCTCGCCCCACAGGGGAATGCTTTTCAAATGTGGGAGCGAGCCTGCTCGCGAAGAGGCCAGTAAGGCCATTCAAGAAATCAGGATGGAATGCTGCGCTTGGGCAAATACGGCGGCAGATAAAGCCCCACATAAGCATCAAACACCCGCATCCCTTCCTCGGCCATGCGCGGCGTAATCTGCCCGTGCTGCTGCACCGAGCGCGCATACACCCGGTCGCCAAGCTCCATGGCCAGGGCGAACACATCGACATCATCCGGCAGCGTCGGCAGCTCGAAGTGGTGATCGAACAGCTTGTGCATCAGCTCGCCCAGTTCGAGGTCGTGCTGGCGGTCAGCCTGGGTGACTTCGGTCAGGCCGTGCTGGGCCAGAATGAGTTGGCGCGCAGCAGCGTCCTCTGCGTAGATGTCCAGCATGCGTTGTTCCACCAGGCGCGACAGATCGCGCCAGCTGCCGAGGGCGTGATGATTGATGGGTGCTTGCAGGCACGCGCGGAAGGCCGCATGGACGTCAGCGGTCAGGGCTTCGAGCAGGGCCGGGACGCTGGCGAAAAAGTGGTAGACCGAGGAGGGCGGAATCTCCGCGCGCTCGGCGACGCTGTAGATCGACAGACTGGCCACGCCCTCGGCCGCCAGCAATGTGCGGGCCGCATCGAGTATCGAATCGATCCGCGCCTGGCTGCGGGCACGGGGTTTGCGGGGGGTGGCTACGCGTGTCATTGAAGTCTCCTGCGGGGCAGCGGGCATTGTACGAGGCGGGTAGCACCTTGTCTGTATGGGCACCGCTGCCCAAATCCGGCGATCAGGATCGCTTAACCACCGACGTGCACACTCCGGCCGTTCAAGGGTTGAACCGGGCGTGCATTCATCGGATACAGCGCCTGGAACGCCTCCAGTTGCGCTCGGGATAATTGCACTGGCGTGGTCAGTACATTCCAGCGCACGCCTTCGGTACAAGGAGGTGTTGTCAGAGACCCCATGTAGAAATAGGCGTTGAGGTTCGCAGGTAGTAGCTGTGCAACGTTTACCCTGTCCAGATGCGCAATACCGCCCGTGTGCTTTGGCATGGCTGTCAGGATTGGTTCCAGGGCCGGGTTGTGTGCGCCTTCTTCAAACAACAGGGCCACCACGGCCAGTTCGCCTGCGGCGTTGCGGTGAACCAGATGCGCGTCCAGTGGAAAGGTACGGCCTTGGATCATTTCTTCGCTTGGCGTATGGAAGTGCATTTGTACGAACGAGTAGCGGCCGGAGTCCAGGGTGATCCCTCCAGCGTCGACCGGTGTTACCTGAATCGTATGACCGTTATTCGACACCGTGACTTTGCTTGGCTGATAAGCAACGTTCAGAGGTTCAATGTCAGTCTTGATCGCGTCACGGATATCGATAGGCGATTGTGTTTTGCCAGATGAGCAGAGGCTGTACTCGCTTTTCAGTTCGCCCCAGTTTTGCGGACCGTTGGGGGCCGAATAGCTCCATGCGGCCGTATCGTCGGCACCCGCCCAGGCGGTTGTGCACAAACCGGCGACGATCAGAGTGATGGTTGCGCCCAATAGCTGTTTTTTCATGGTCGTTCTCACACGTAGGTAGGAAAACGGGAAGTCTCCCGGCGGCCGGAGTGTGAGGTTGTGGTGAGGATGTAGCTGTAGTCAGGATCTGGTTGGTGTGTAGGAAATTTCATTGGTTCCGACAGTAAGCATTCCACAACAAATCGCGAGTAAAAAAAACGCCGCAGGCTGTGGGGCCGGCGGCGTTGTGTTTACTGCAATCGCTTACACGGTATGCAGGTACCAGTTGTACTCGAGGTCGGAGATGGAGTGTTCGAACTCCTCCAGCTCGCTCTCTTTACAGGCCACGAAGATATCGATGTATTTCGGATCGATGTACTTGGCCATGACTTCGCTGTCGTCCAGCTCGCGCAGCGCATCACGCAGGTTGTTCGGCAGGCTTTGCTCGTTTTGCTCGTAGCTGTTGCCTTCGACCGGAGCGCCAGGCTCGATCTTGTTGACCAGACCGTGGTGCACGCCTGCCAGGACCGAAGCCATCAGCAGGTACGGGTTGGCATCGGCGCCGGCCACACGGTGTTCGATGCGCACGGCATCGGCAGAACCGGTCGGCACGCGAATCGCTACGGTACGGTTGTCCAGGCCCCAGCACGGCGAGTTCGGCACGTAGAACTGTGCGCCGAAACGACGGTAGGAGTTGACGTTCGGGCAGAGGAAAGCCATCTGCGCCGGTAGGGTCTCGAGCACACCGCCGATCGCGTGACGCAGTGCGGCGTTCTGCTCGGGATCCTCACTGGCAAAAATGTTCTTGCCGTCTTTGTCGAGAATCGAGATGTGGACGTGCAGACCATTACCCGCCTGGCCTGGGTAAGGCTTGGCCATGAAGGTAGTGTCCATTTCATGGTCGTAGGCGATGTTCTTGATCAGGCGCTTGAGCAGGACCGCGTAGTCGCAGGCCTTGATCGGATCGGCCACGTGGTGCAGGTTCACTTCGAACTGCGCCGGGGCACTTTCCTTGACGATGGCGTCGGCTGGAATGCCTTGCTCTTTGGCACCTTCCAGAATGTCCTGGAGGCAGTCGACGTATTCGTCGAGGTCGTCGATCAGGTAGACCTGGGTCGAGTGCGGACGTTTGCCGGAAACCGGCGAACGAGGTGGTTGCGGACGACCGTTCACGTTCTCCTGGTCGATCAGGTAGAACTCCAGTTCGAACGCGGCGCAGATGGTCAGGCCCATTTCGTCGAACTTGCGCACCACATTGGCCAGAACTTCACGCGGGTCGGCGAAGAATGGCTCGCCTTCGAGTTCGTGCATGGTCATCAACAGTTGCGCGGTCGGGCGCTTCTGCCATGGCTCGTTGCACAGGGTATCGGGGATTGGATAGCAGATTCGGTCAGCATCACCGATGTCCAGGCCCAGGCCGGTGCTTTCCACCGTCGAGCCGTTGATATCCAGAGCAAATAGAGAGGCCGGCAGGTTGATGCCTTTCTCGTAAACCTTGTGGAGGCTGGTGCGTTCGATGCGCTTGCCGCGCACCACACCATTCATATCCGCAATCAGAAGGTCAACGTACAGAACCTCAGGATGTTCCTTAAGGAACGCGTTCGCTTCGTTAAGCTGAACGGCACGCGGGGGTACCGACATGATGCAACACCTTTGTTGTTAAAAATATCAATCATTGATCTTTTCTGGTTTCAGTCAACCCGAACGGCATGCCGAAGTCAAGCGAGGCCTTTTTTGCCCTAAAAAAGCGCTCGTGTGGCTTTTTTGAGGCACTTTGGGGCGATTTTACTCCGCTGGACGTATTGGCGGCCGCGAGCTTGAGCGGGCCGTGTTGTATTTTTTACGGGGGTGTTGTGTAAAAAAATGAACAAGGCTAAGCTCGAATCAAACCCATAACAGCAATAATACCGGGGTGCTTCATGTCTCGCCTGCCGATAATCGGCGTCACCGACTGCTCAAGACAGCTCGGTCGGCATGTTTATCACATCAGTGATGACACGACCGTCCGTTCCGTGGTCTCGGCGCTTGCGGTGATCCTCCCATCCGCGACGGTTCAACCGTCCCCGTCCGATATTCTGGACGGTCGCGATGGCACCCCCATTACGGTTACTCCATTCAATATAGAACCGATTCACAATAGCGGCCTGACCATCGTTCGGGGCATCGCTCGTGATTCTGCACGCTCGGCTTCTGCGGCAGTGTTGGCAAACACCATAATCTGCCGCAGAAACGCTCTACAACGCGACGCCGATGCGTCAAACAACGCCTGACCTTGAAAGGGTCAGACAACTCAAGCCTAGAGGCATTTATGAGTAACAACCTCGACCAGCTCACCGATTGGTTGAAAAACCACAAGATCACAGAAGTCGAATGCATGATCGCCGACTTGACCGGGATTACCCGGGGCAAGATTTCGCCGACCAACAAATTCATCGCCGAAAAAGGCATGCGCCTGCCAGAAAGCGTTCTGCTGCAGACCGTGACCGGCGATTACGTCGAAGACGACATCTATTACGAACTGCTCGATCCGGCTGACATCGACATGGTCTGCAAGCCGGACGCCGACGCCGTCTACGTGGTGCCATGGGCTATCGAGCCGACCGCCATCGTTATCCACGATACCTACGACAAGCAAGGCAACCCGATCGAGCTGTCGCCGCGCAACGTACTCAAGAAAGTCCTGAAACTCTATTCCGACAAAGGCTGGCAGCCCATCGTGGCGCCGGAAATGGAGTTTTATCTGACCAAGCGCAGTGACGACCCGGATTACCCGCTGCAGCCGCCGATCGGCCGCTCTGGTCGCCCGGAAACCGGTCGCCAGTCGTTCTCCATTGAAGCTGCGAACGAATTCGATCCGCTGTTCGAAGACGTCTACGACTGGTGCGAACTGCAGGACCTGGACCTCGACACGCTGATCCACGAGGACGGCACGGCGCAGATGGAAATCAACTTCCGTCACGGCGATGCCCTGTCCCTGGCCGACCAGATCCTGGTGTTCAAGCGCACCATGCGCGAAGCCGCGCTCAAGCACGACGTGGCCGCGACCTTCATGGCCAAGCCGATGACCGGCGAGCCGGGCAGTGCCATGCACTTGCACCAGAGCATCATCGACATCGAGACCGGCAAGAACATCTTCTCCAATGAAGACGGGACCATGAGCCAGTTGTTCCTGCACCACATCGGTGGCTTGCAGAAACTCATTCCCGAACTGTTGCCGCTGTTCGCTCCGAACGTCAACTCGTTCCGCCGCTTCCTGCCCGATACCTCGGCGCCGGTGAACGTGGAGTGGGGCGAAGAGAACCGCACCGTGGGCCTGCGGGTTCCGGATGCCGGGCCGCAGAACCGTCGGGTGGAAAACCGCCTGCCGGGCGCCGATGCCAACCCGTACCTGGCGATTGCCGCGAGCCTGCTCTGCGGGTACATCGGCATGGTCGAAGGCCTGAATCCGAGTGCGCCTGTGGTAGGGCGTGGCTATGAACGCCGTAACCTGCGCCTGCCCCTGACCATCGAAGACGCGCTGGAACGCATGGAAAACAGCGCGACCATCGAGCGTTACCTTGGCAAAAATTTCATCACTGGCTACGTCGCGGTCAAGCGGGCCGAGCATGAAAACTTCAAGCGCGTGATCAGTTCGTGGGAAAGGGAATTCCTGCTCTTTGCCGTCTGATGCGCCGGGCGCCGCCGCAGTCGAGCGGCGCCTTCACCTGATTTTTTTTAGGAGATTCACATGACCAGCAACAACCCGCAAACCCGTGAATGGCAAACCCTGAGCAACGATCACCACCTGGCTCCGTTCAGCGACTTCAAGCAGCTGAAAGAGAAAGGCCCGCGGATCATCACCAACGCCAAGGGCGTTTACCTCTGGGACAGCGAAGGCAACAAGATCCTCGACGGCATGGCCGGCCTGTGGTGTGTCGCAATTGGTTATGGTCGCGATGAACTGGCCGATGCCGCCAGCAAACAGATGCGCGAGCTGCCTTACTACAACCTGTTCTTCCAGACGGCGCACCCGCCGGTACTGGAACTGGCCAAAGCCATCGCCGACATCGCGCCGCAAGGCATGAACCATGTGTTCTTCACCGGTTCCGGCTCTGAAGGCAACGACACCATGCTGCGCATGGTTCGTCACTATTGGGCGATCAAGGGCCAGCCGAACAAGAAAGTCATCATCAGCCGCAAGAACGGCTATCACGGTTCCACCGTGGCCGGCGCGAGCCTGGGTGGCATGACGTACATGCATGAACAGGGCGACTTGCCGATCCCGGGCATCGTCCACATTGCCCAGCCGTACTGGTTCGCCGAAGGCGGCGACATGACCCCGGAAGAATTCGGTGTGTGGGCGGCCAATCAGCTGGAAGAAAAGATTCTGGAAGTCGGTGTCGACAATGTCGGAGCCTTTATAGCCGAGCCGATCCAGGGTGCCGGTGGCGTGATCATTCCGCCAGACACCTACTGGCCGCGCATCAAGGAAATCCTCGCCAAGTACGACATCCTGTTCGTGGCTGACGAAGTGATTTGCGGTTTCGGTCGTACCGGCGAGTGGTTCGGCAGCGATTTCTACGGCCTCAAGCCAGACATGATGACCATCGCCAAAGGCCTGACCTCGGGCTACATCCCGATGGGCGGCCTGATCGTGCGTGACGAAGTGGTGGAAGTCCTGAACGAAGGCGGTGATTTCAACCACGGCTTCACTTACTCCGGTCACCCGGTGGCAGCTGCGGTGGCGCTGGAAAACATCCGCATCATGCGCGACGAGAAAATTATCGAGCGCGTTCATGCAGAAACGGCACCGTATTTGCAAAAGCGCCTGCGGGAACTGAACGATCACCCGCTGGTGGGTGAAGTTCGCGGGGTGGGTTTGTTGGGGGCCATCGAACTGGTCCAGGACAAGGCCACGCGCAAGCGTTACGAGGGCAAGGGCGTCGGCATGATCTGCCGCCAGTTCTGCTTCGACAACGGCCTGATCATGCGCGCCGTCGGCGACACCATGATCATCGCTCCGCCACTGGTGATTACACCGGCGGAAATCGATGAACTGGTGACCAAGGCTCGCAAGTGTCTTGACCTGACCCTGAGTGCATTGCAGGGCTAAGTGCTAGGCTCTGAGCGGAAGTCCGAAGTTCTGCATATGAAGTTGGAACTTTCGCTCAGAACTGTCAGAAAGCATGACCGTTTCCTTGAAAGACCGATGTGGATCTTGCCAGACTAGCCGCGGTTCCAGTTGCCCGGGTTCGGCCGCTGAACAAGTGGTTCAAAAAAGAAAAATTTGGAGCATTACGCATGAAGGCACTAGGTAAAAAGCTCGCTGGCAAGACTCTGCTTGCCATGTCCGTGATGGGTTTGATGGCGGGCGCGGTTCAGGCCGATGACAAAGTACTGCACGTGTACAACTGGTCCGACTACATCGCACCGGACACCGTCAAGAAGTTTGAAGACGAGTCGGGCATCAAGGTTGTCTATGACGTCTTCGACAGCAACGAAACCCTGGAAGCCAAGTTGCTGGCAGGCAAGTCCGGTTACGACATCGTTGTACCGTCGAACAACTTCCTGGCCAAGCAGATCAAGGCTGGCGTCTACCAGAAGCTGGACAAGTCCAAGCTGCCTAACTGGAAGAACCTGAACACCGACCTGCTCAAGGCCGTTTCCGTGAGCGACCCGGGCAACGAGCACGCCTTCCCGTACATGTGGGGTTCGATCGGTATCGGCTTCAACGCCGAGAAGGTCAAGGCAGCACTGGGTGCCGACGCACCGACCAACTCCTGGGACCTGCTGTTCAAACCTGAAAACGCCGCGAAGTTGAAATCCTGCGGTATCAGTTTCCTCGATTCGCCAACCGAGATGATCCCGGTGGCGTTGCACTATCTGGGCTATCCAACCGACAGCCAGGACAAGAAACAACTGGCCGAAGCCGAAGCGCTGTTCCTGAAAATCCGTCCTTCGGTAGGTTACTTCCATTCGTCCAAGTACATCTCTGACCTTGCCAACGGCAACATCTGTGTGGCCGTGGGTTACTCGGGTGACATCTACCAGGCCAAGTCCCGCGCGGAAGAAGCCGGTGACAAGGTGAAAGTCAGCTACAACATTCCGAAAGAAGGTGCCGGCAGCTTCTACGACATGGTCGCCATCCCTAAAGATGCCGAAAACGTCGAAGGCGCCTACAAGTTCATGACCTTCCTGCAGAAGCCGGAAATCATGGCTGAAATCACCAACGCCGTACGCTTCCCGAACGGTAACGCGGCCGCCACGCCGTTGGTTGATAAAGAAATCACTGCTGACCCAGGTATCTACCCGCCAGCGGACGTGCTGGCCAAGCTGTACGCGATTGCCGACTTGCCGGCCGCGACCCAGCGGATCATGACCCGCAGCTGGACCAAGATCAAATCCGGCAAGTGAGTAAAACCCTGTAGGAGCGAGCCTGCTCGCGATGGTCGTCAACGATAACGCTGGGTGCCTGACACCCCGCGGTGCTCTCAGGCTCATCGCGAGCAAGCTCGCTCCTACAGGTATCTGTACAAAAGTTTTGCTGGAACGGTTTTTCGAGGGTAAGTTGCGCGCCGGTTTTGTTGCCGGGCAACCACGGTTGTCATGTAGCGCGGGGCAACTTGGGCCCAACTAATTTCAGAGGACCTCCACTTGCCTATTTTTTCTTTGTTACGCAATGCCATGCTGGTGGGCGCCGGGCTGACGATGGCCGTCAGTGTCCAGGCCGCCGGTACCGTGCATATTTATAACTGGTCGGACTACATCGGCGAGACCACTCTGGCAGACTTCCAGAAAGAGACCGGGATCAAGCCGGTTTATGACGTTTTCGATTCCAACGAAACCCTGGAAGGCAAGTTGCTGGCCGGGCGTACCGGCTACGACGTGGTCGTGCCGTCCAATCACTTCCTCGGCAAGCAGATCAAGGCCGGAGCTTTCCAGAAGCTAGACAAGTCGCAGCTGCCGAACTATTCGAACCTCGACCCGGTGCTGCTCAAGCGTCTGGAGCAGAACGATCCGGGCAATCTGTACGCCGTGCCGTACCTGTGGGGCACCAACGGCATCGGCTACAACGTCGACAAGGTCAAGGCTGTGCTGGGCGTCGATACGATTGATTCGTGGGGCGTGCTGTTCGAGCCGGAGAACATCAAGAAGCTGCAAAGCTGTGGCGTCGCGTTCCTCGATTCCGCCGATGAAATGATGCCGACAGTGCTCAACTACATGGGCCTGAACGCTAACAGCACTGATCCCAAGGATTACGAAAAGGCCACCGCCAAGTTGCTTGCCGTGCGCCCTTACGTGACCTACTTCCACTCATCCAAGTACATCGCGGATCTGGCCAACGGCGATATCTGCGTGGCGATCGGTTTCTCCGGCGACATCTTCCAGGCCAAAAACCGCGCCGAAGAAGCCAAGAAAGGTGTGAACATCGCCTACTCGATCCCGAAAGAAGGCGGCGCGCTCTGGTTCGACATGCTGGCGATTCCGAAGGACTCGGCCAACGTCAAGCAGGCTCACGCCTTCATCAACTATTTGCTCAAGCCTGAGGTCATCGCTCAGGTCAGTGACTACGTCGGCTACGCCAACCCGAACCCCGGGTCGGACAAACTGATGGAACAGTCCATTCGCACCGATGAAGCGGTTTATCCACCGCAAGCGGTGCTCGACAAGACCTACGTGTCGGTCGAGTTACCGCCGAACATTCAACGTTTGATGACCCGCAGCTGGACCAAGGTCAAGTCGGGTAAATAGCTTCAAGGCTCAAACTATCCAAGGTTGGCTCACCTTGAGCGAACTGCACTCTTTTTTTGGGAGTTTCGTAAATGGCAGTTGCCTCCGGCGCCTATAAGAAAGCCCTCGAGGGCGACCAGCAACCTAAACAGGTGCTGGTCAAAATCGACCGGGTCACGAAGAAGTTCGACGAGACGATTGCCGTGGACGACGTGTCCCTGGAAATCAAGAAGGGTGAGATCTTCGCCCTGCTCGGCGGCTCGGGATCGGGCAAGTCCACATTGCTGCGCATGCTTGCAGGTTTCGAACGGCCCACGGAGGGGCGCATTTTCCTCGATGGCGTAGACATCACTGACATGCCGCCCTACGAGCGGCCGATCAACATGATGTTCCAGTCCTATGCCCTGTTCCCGCACATGACCGTGGCGCAGAACATCGCCTTCGGCCTCAAGCAGGACAAGATTCCGAACGCTGAAATCGACGCCCGCGTCGCCGAAATGCTCAAGCTGGTACAGATGAGCCAGTACGCCAAGCGCAAGCCGCATCAGTTGTCCGGTGGGCAGCGTCAGCGTGTGGCCCTGGCCCGTTCTCTGGCCAAGCGACCGAAGCTGTTGCTGCTCGACGAGCCGATGGGCGCACTGGACAAGAAACTGCGCTCGCAAATGCAGCTGGAGCTGGTGGAGATCATCGAGCGCGTCGGCGTAACCTGCGTCATGGTGACCCACGACCAGGAAGAGGCCATGACCATGGCCGAGCGTATCGCGATCATGCACCTGGGCTGGATCGCCCAGATCGGCAGCCCGATCGACATCTACGAAACCCCGACCAGCCGCCTGGTCTGTGAATTCATCGGTAACGTGAACATCTTCGAAGGCGAAGTGATCGACGATGCCGAAGGTCACGCGATCATTACCTGCAAAGACCTGGATCGTCAGATCTACGTCGGCCACGGCATCAGCACTTCGGTGCAGGACAAGTCGGTCACCTACGCGATCCGTCCGGAAAAACTGCTGGTCACCGCCGACATGCCGACCTGCCAGTACAACTGGTCCAGCGGCAAGGTGCACGACATCGCCTACCTGGGCGGGCACTCGGTGTTCTACGTCGAACTGCCAAGCGGCAAGCTGGTGCAGTCGTTCGTGGCCAACGCCGAACGTCGCGGGCAGCGTCCGACCTGGGGTGATCAGGTCTACGTGTACTGGGAAGACGATAGCGGCGTGGTGCTTCGCTCATGAACATGCGCAAATTCAAGCGTCGACTCAATCGAATAATTCCCGGTGGCCGTCAGATGGTCATCGGGGTTCCCTTCATCTGGCTGTTCCTGTTCTTCATGCTGCCGTTCTTCATCGTTTTGAAGATCAGCTTCGCCGAAGCGGACGTGGCCATTCCGCCCTACACCGAAATCTACAGCTACGCCGAGCAGAAGCTGCAGTTGCTGCTTAACCTGGGCAACTACGCGATGCTGGCCGGTGACGAGCTGTACATCGCCGCTTACCTCGGCTCGTTGAAGATGGCGCTGTTCAGCACCATCCTCTGCCTGCTGATCGGCTACCCGATGGCCTACGGCATCTCCGTTGCCCGCAAGGAAGTGCAGACGGTGCTGGTGCTGCTGATCATGATGCCGACCTGGACCGCGATCCTGATCCGCGTGTATGCGTGGATGGGCATCCTCAGCAACAACGGCCTGCTCAACGGTTTCCTGATGAGCATGGGCTTGATCGACGAGCCGCTGCAGATCCTCAACACCAACCTGGCGGTCTACATCGGTGTGGTTTATTCCTACCTGCCGTTCATGATCCTGCCGCTGTACGCCAACCTGGTGAAGCACGACCAGAGCCTGCTGGAAGCTGCGTCCGACCTGGGTTCGAGCACCTTCAACAGCTTCTGGAAAATCACCGTGCCGCTGTCGAAAAACGGCATCATCGCCGGCTGCATGCTGGTGTTCATCCCGGTGGTGGGTGAGTTCGTGATTCCGGAACTGCTTGGCGGCCCGGAAACCCTGATGATCGGTAAAGTGCTCTGGCAAGAGTTCTTCAACAACCGTGACTGGCCGGTGGCGTCTGCCCTGGCGGTGGTGATGCTGGCGATCCTGATTGTGCCGATCATCCTGTTCAACCGCAGTCAGGCCAAGGAAATGGAGGGTAAAGAATGAAGCGCTTCCGTTTCTCCAGCCTGATGCTGGTAGTGGGTCTGTTGTTCATCTACCTGCCGATGCTTATCCTGGTGATCTACTCGTTCAACGCCTCGAAACTGGTGACGGTGTGGGGCGGCTGGTCGATCAAGTGGTACGTCGGCCTGCTCGACAACTCGCAACTGATGGGGTCGGTGGTGCGCTCGCTGGAAATCGCCTGCTACACGGCGGTGGCGGCGGTGGCGCTGGGTACCCTGGCGGCGTTCGTGCTGACGCGTATTACCCGCTTCAAGGGCCGTACCCTGTTCGGTGGCCTGGTCACCGCGCCGCTGGTGATGCCTGAGGTGATCACCGGTCTGTCGCTGTTGTTGCTGTTCGTGGCCATGGCGCAGATGATCGGCTGGCCGCAGGAGCGCGGCATCGTCACCATCTGGATCGCCCACACCACGTTCTGTGCGGCCTATGTGGCGGTGGTGGTCTCGGCACGCTTGCGCGAGCTGGACCTGTCCATCGAAGAAGCGGCCATGGACCTGGGCGCGAAACCGTGGAAGGTGTTCTTCCTGATCACCATCCCGATGATCGCGCCGTCATTGGCGGCCGGCGGCATGATGTCGTTCGCCCTGTCGCTGGATGACCTGGTGCTGGCGAGCTTCGTGTCGGGCCCGGGGTCCACGACCCTGCCGATGGAAGTGTTCTCGGCGGTACGTCTGGGGGTTAAGCCCGAGATCAACGCCGTGGCCAGTCTGATCCTGTTGGCGGTGTCGATCGTGACCTTCCTGGTCTGGTTCTTCAGCCGTCGCGCCGAAGAAAGCCGCAAGCGTGCGATCCAGCAAGCGATCGAAGAGGCGGCCGCCGATTCGTGGAAGCAACCGGACGTGCGTCGCGCGCAGGCACCGGAAGCGGCTTGAGCCTGATGCCGGGTTGACCACAACACTGCGGTCAACCCGACCCCCTGTGGGAGCGAGCTTGCTCGCGATAGCGGACTGACATTCAACATCGATGTTGACTGTGATGCCGCCATCGCGAGCAAGCTCGCTCCCACAGGTTCTTTGGCGGTCAGGAAATCCACGGAGATCGGCGAATGACCTCGACGAAATTCATCGGCTTGAATCCCGGTTCCTGATCCACCAGCACATCCGTCTTCACATTCCCGAACGTAGTCTGTGGACGATGACGCAAGCCATCGGCAAACGCGCAGATGATGCACTCCTTGAACCCCTCGCCCCGTGGATGCGCATGCACCACCGCTTCACGCTGCACGGTGGAGAACGCCGCGTAGTCCATGCCCAGCACGTCCATCTCGACTCCAGCCGTTACCAGTGCCACGGTGGGCCGCAAGTGCTGAGGAACGCCCGGTGTGGTGTGCAGGGCAATCGATAGCCAGACCTGTTCGATATCGTCGTCGCTCAGCCCGTAAGGCTTGAGAAATGCGGCTGCCGCATTGGCGCCATCGACTTCGAAGCGCTCGTTGTCGCTGCGGTACCCCTCCACCAGGCCCAGGTCATGGAACATCGCGCCGACGTACAGTAACTCCGGGTTGTAGGCCAATTGCTTGCGCTCACCGCTCAGGGCGCCGAACAGGAATACCCGACGCGAGTGGTGGTAGAGCAGGTCCGATTCGATGTCACGGATGTATTCGGTGGTGGCCTTGGTCAGCGCGCTGTCGGGGATCCTGATGCCGGCGATGGTGGTGCTCATGGAGTTTTCCTCGTCGTGAACGCCTGGGTGGCGCTGAGGGTTTCAGTCTGTTCCGCCCCTCGAAACCGGACAATCGCGCCATGGCTGCGATCCCGGCCAATGAGCATGCATATCGCGCCAACCTCGCTTGTTGCGCCTGGATTGGCTAGGGTGCATGCAGCCCCTGTAGGAGCGAGCCTGCTCGCGATGGCGTTCAACGATGACGCTGGCTGCCTGAATGAACGCGGTGTCCTCACGTCCATCGCGAGCAAGCTCGCTCCTACAAAGGGACGGTGCAATCAGATCCAAAGGAGGCGATTCACGTCATGAGTAAAACCATCGCCATCGTGGTCTTCGCCGGCGTCCAGTCGCTGGATGTCACCGGGCCCATGGATGTGTTTTCCGAGGCCAATCGATTCCTTGCCCCGCAGGATCACTATCGGCTGGAGGTGATCGGCGTCGAGCACGGGATGATGGCGTGCTCCAACGGTTTGGCACTCAATGCCCATCGGCATTTCAGCGAAGCGCTCGAGGCGTACGACTTGTTGTTGGTGGCTGGCGGGCCGCAATTGCCGTTCATGAGTTTCGGCGTGGCGTTCGACACCTGGCTGCGCGGGGCCTGCGGGCGGGCGCAACGGTTTGGCTCGATCTGCAACGGCGCCTTCATGCTCGCACGGGCGGGGTTGCTGGAGGGGCGCACGGTCACCACGCATTGGCAGGACGCATCGGATCTGGCGGCGCTGTGCCCCTCGTCCCGCGTGGAAGCGGATCGACTGTACGTTGAGGACGGCGACCTGTTCACCTCGGCCGGGGTTACAGCGGGGATCGATCTGTCGTTGTATCTGTTGGGCCGGGATCACGGACCGGAAGTGGCGCTGAATGTCGCCAAGCGGCTCGTGGTGTTCACCCAGCGTTCGGGCGGGCAGTCGCAGTTCAGCCCGTTCCTCACGCCCCACGCCGAACCGGACTCGGCGGTGGCGATGGTCCAGCATTACGTGCTGGCCAACCTGACGGGCGATTTGGCCATCGCCGACCTGGCCAATGCGGCCAACATGAGCGCGCGCAATTTTTCCCGGGTGTTTGCCAGGGAAGCGAAAATCACCCCGGCCGAGTTCGTCGAGCGCGCGCGGGTCGATGCGGCGCGGGTGATGCTCGAAAGCACCCGGGCACCGCTCAAGACTGTGGCCTATCAATGTGGATTTCGCGATGCCCAGCACATGCGCAGTGTGTTCAATCGCAGATTGGGGGTGACGCCGCAGCAGTTCAGGTTGAATTTTGCGGCGATGGTTTGAGCTGAACTTGTGGGTGTCTGTCAGGGCCTCATCGCGAGCAGGCTCGCTCCCACAGGGATCCTTGCTGAACACAAATTTTGTGAACACCAGCAAAACCTGTGGGAGCGAGCCTGCTCGCGAAGGGGCCGGTCCAGCCAATGCAAAATTACTGAGCCGCCCGCGCCGGCAACAGCTTCAACGTACTGCGCGTATTGGCCGTGACTTCTTCATCATTGAGATGCGCCTGGAAATACATCCCTTCGATGTAGGCCTCGGCTTGATCATCATAGTGATTGTCGAACACTACACCGCTCTGGCCAACCGGGTTGACGGTCAGGCTGTGGGCCGGGTCGGCGAAGTCGATCAGGCGCCGGGTCGAAGGGCCGTAGGTGACGGGCCAGGGTGCCGGGCCGATTTTCGCCGATAGATTGTTCGGCACTTCATGACTGCCGGGTGCGGCGAAGGGGCCGACGTTGAAGACCAGGTCCAGCGGCTTTTGTTGCCCCAGCGGATGACCATGGGTCAAGGTGTGCGCGCGACCCCACTGCCATTGCGAGGCGTCTGCGCCGAGGGTGCTCCTGAGGTGTGCGAGACTGGCTTGCCAGGCGGCCTTCACCGTGTCGGCACGGGTTTCCTTGCCGAGGGTGCTGCGGTTGTCCCACCACGGTGAATCGGCGCTGGCAGCCAGGCGGGGGAGCGCGGCGTCGATCACCCGTGTCGAGAGCAGTGTTTCGAAAAAGTCGTTACCCAGTTCGTCATGCATCGTCGCGTCAGCCAGGTTGAACAGCAACTGGTTGAACAGCGTGGCGCTGGTGGAATCGAGCGGGTAGTCGCCTTTCCACTGGGCCAGTTGCTCCACCAGTTTGAGTTCGGCGGGGTCGCTCAGCACTTCGCGCAACACCGGCAGCAGCGGCGCCAACAAGCGCGGGCCGTAGGCGGTGGTAGTGCCCAGCTGCAGTTTCTGGCTGTTTTCCAGGTCCCATTTCACGGCTTTGTCGCCGAGCTGGCGATTGAGCTGCTGACCACGATCGGCAAGGTTGTAATAGCCGGGAATCTCCATGCCGGTCGGCGACACCGGCTGGAAGTTGGCCGATACGATGTAGCCCCGCGCCGGGTTTTCTTCCTGAGGGTTGGCGCTGAACGGGTAGAAGCCATCCTTGTCGGCCTCGGCGGTGCTGCCGTCGAGGATGAACCATGGGCGTACACCCTCCGGGCGTTTCGGCAGTTGCGCCGCCGCCCACCAGCCGATGTCACCCTTGGCATTGGCCCATACAACGTTCAGGCCCGGTGCCTGGATTTTTGCTGCGGCACTGCGGGCCTTGGCCAGGGTGTCGGCGCGGTTGAGCTGGTAGAAACCGTCCAGGATCGGGTTCTGGCTTTCGAGAAACGCCCACCACATGGCAATCGGTGTCTTGCCGACGCCGCTGCCCAAGGCATCGTTGACGATTGGGCCGTGGGGCGATTGACGCAGTACCAGCGTCACCGGTTCCTGGCCCTTGACCGCAATCTTCTGTTCGCTGGTGACCATGTCCACCCACTTGCCGCGATACCAGACCTGATTGGGGTTGTCCGGGTTGACCTTCTCGGCGATCAGGTCGAGGTCGTCGTTCTGGAACATGGTGATGCTCCAGCCGAAGTCGTTGTTCATGCCCAGAGAGGCGAACGGCATCAAGGCCTGGTAATGCCCGTAGAGTTCAAAGCCCGGCGCGGAGAGTTGGGCTTCGTACCACACCGACGGCGCGGAGAAACGGATATGCGGATCACCCGCCAGCAGAGGCTTGCCGCTTTGGGTCCGGCTGCCCGCGACGACCCAGGCGTTACTGCCCTCGAACTGGGGCAGGCCGTTGTCAGCCAAGGCCTGTTCGCTCAGGCGGGCGAGGGCGTTGAGGTCTTTCCAGTCGGCGCTGGCCAGGGAAGGTGCGGTCCCGTCGAGCACGCCTTTGGACTGCCAGTCGAGATCGAAAACGCTCAGGTAGTCAGGGCCCAGTTGATCGCGCACGAATGTCAGCAAGGGTTCGGTACGAAATGCTGCCGCAAAACTGTAGGCCATGTAACCGGCGATGCTGATGGTGTCCTGGGCGGTGAACGGGCGTTTTGGAATGCCCAGCACATCGAACTCCACGGGTTTGGCGTGGCTGTCCTGATACTGGTTAATGCCGTCCAGATAGGCCTGCATGGCGATGAAAGAGGGTGACTGTTTGTCGAGATTGGCGAAGTAGGTTTCGGCGCGTTCGCGAATGCGCAGACTGCGCATCAGTTTGTCGGTGTCGAGCAGCTTCGGTCCGAGCACCTCGGCCAGTTCGCCACGGGCCAGACGACGCAGGACTTCCATCTGGAACAAGCGGTCCTGGGCATGTACGTAGCCGAGTGCGCGATACAGGTCGGTTTCGTTGTCGGCGCGAATATGCGGAACGCCGCGCTCGTCGTAGCGCACAGTGACTGAGCCTTGCAGGTGTTGCAGTTCCACCATGCCCTGGCGTGACGGCTGCTTACTGTAGAGGTACCAGCCGGCTCCGGCGGCCAGCACGACGATCAACAGCGCGAGAGCGGTCAGGCTGCGTTTCATAAGAGTCCGTTCCATGTTGTTAGAATTATTGGGAGGGAAGTTTATGGTCTTTATCTTGTCGATAGTAGTGCTTTGAGAATTAATAACACAGTATTTTGCGAATAGGAAATTTCCTTCGAGCTTCTAGGAGTTGCACTACAGAAGTGGTGTTGCAAGGTTTTGCAGCTACAACCTATAAAGAGGTCTCAGAGTGTCAGGTGCACTCGGTGTGACTGGCAATGGTTTATTTATTTGGCGATAAATATATATTGCATCTGTCGCGAACCAATACATTAATTTGATGCTAAGGCAGACTAAAGTTCAGCTGCGTTAGTGAATGCGTCAGTTAGGCGGTCAATGTAACTCTGTATTTTTAATCGCGAAATCATGAAGTGACAAGGGCTCAGCATGTAGCCCTGCTGGGCTGTTTGTAAAATCTGATTGAGCTCAGGGAGCTGTCAGAAACGTACTTATACGTTATTAACAATGAAGAAGCTGACATGGATAAGTCATATGAATGATGCTGAGAAATATTTAGGATTCCATAGAAAGATAGGGCCAGGTTCATTCGAAATTGGCCCTGTATATATCAACGAAAAGGAACCATTGCGACAGGATATCGGTGGTTATTTCAAAGGGTCTTGGGGACCGTATGAGGGCCCCCATAGAGGCACCAGTGCTGGTTCTGGGAAGCTACGTCCGATTACTCCCTTCATATGGGATGACCTAATGCTGGAGCAGAGGGTGAATCAGGAATACATCGACAGTGAATACGTAGAGGTTTTCAACAGACTTACAGAAACGACTATCAGAGAAATAGAGCATGAAAAACAAGCAACCAAGATGGGGCGCGCGCTCTCGTTAGCGGAAGCAGCCAGGATAGATCAGGAAACAACTATTAAGGCGATCCATTCAAAAGCATCAGAGTACCGAGCCCAAAACGAGATCACGCACTCGCTTTACGGTCAAAATCCATTTTTTTTGATGAAGGAGTTATCCTTCAAAAAACTCCATGAAAGCCTGGACTTGAATCATCCAAATTTCGTGGGTGCCTATGATTCTATAGACAAGGCATATCGTGCAGCGCTAGAGCTTAAACGTCTTTCGTTGGGGATGCATGTTCTGGCCAATCAGCTCCCAGAACTGTCTATGAGAAAAGACCAGGCAAATGCCGTTGTTCCGGCCAGCAGAGAAGGCGAGAGGCATCTTGCGGCTGAAAGACTTTCAGTGGTTAACCTGGAAACTAACATCCGGTTTCAACTGTTGCCTGTATTTCTCGCTGAGAAAGTTGTTGCAGTGGCAGGTTCGACAGAGGGGCGTAGCCTATCTCAATCGCTTATCCATTATAAAATGGCAACAGATCAGATATTTAATTCTGAGTGGGCTGCTGTCCGCCCTTACGTAAAGGCTAACCCAAAAATTAATGCGCCATTGAGCAAGCCTGAACTCGAGGCGCTAAATAATCTGGTGGACTTGCAGGCTAATACGAACATTGGAACACGCTGGCAAGATTACCATGTAACACTTCTTCACTCAGAAAATCTTCGATATTTGTGGGAGACAACAAATGCCTTTTCGGGGCTAATCGCTCGTGCCCAGGAAGCGGAACGCTTGGAAGAGCAATTACGTATTGCAGCAGAGCAGGAGGTTCGTTATCTACAAGAGCAAGCTCGTATTGCGGTGGAGGCAGAGGCAACGCGTATAGCAGCTGAACAAGCTCGTATTGCGGCGGAAGCGGAGGCAAGGCGTATAGCGGCTGAACAAGTTCGTATTGCGGCAGAAACGGAGGCAAGGCGTGCAGCTGCTGAGCAGGCTCGTATTGCGGCAGAAGCTGAAGCCAGGCGTGTAGCTGCTGAACAAGCTCGTAGAGCAGCAGAAGCTGAAGCCAAGCGTATTGCTGATGAGCAGGCGCGTGCAGCGGCAGAGGCTCTTCGAAGCGCCAACGCGTTCCATGCAACAGGCGCTGCATCAGCGGCAGGACCGTTGTTTATGACCTCAGCGGGAACTGTTGCTGTTGTTGAGGCAGCTTCGGTCACTCTGCAAGCTGCTATCCGTACGGCAATTTCGGCTTTGGGAGGTCTTGTCGCAAGTGTTGGGGCCGGGGCTGTTGTAGGTGTTTCAGCACTGTTCTACTCATCGAGCCTGAGTAACGGCGAATTGCCGAAGCGTTATGCTTTCAGTACACCTCTCTCGGATCTTGCATCAGAAATTGGGCAAAATTTAAACACCGTCGCTGCCGCTGGCGGGACTGTTGACTTGCCTTATCGCGTTAGTTCAAAGACTACCGCGGATGGACAATCAGAGCTATTTGTCGTCATGACGGATGGTCTGACTGTCCCTTCGAGAGTTGGCGTAGTTGCTGCCACTTATAACGCTGAACAGAACGTCTATACCGCGACCACTGCGGATGTACCACCTCGAACCTTGACGTGGACCCCTGTCGTCAACCCCGGGAGCAGTTCGACGACCTCGCCTGCCGAACAGCCAGTGCCACCGCTCTACACTGGGGCAACGGTGATACCGGTTGAGGGACGGATCGATACATTCCCTTCGGTTTCCGAAGCCAGTTTTGATGATTTTATTACGGTCTTCCCGGTGGAATCTGGCCTGCCACCGGTCTATACGATGTTTCGGGACCGGAGGGAAGATCCGGGTGTTGCAACAGGCGTTGGTCAGCCTGTGTCAGGGATCTGGTTGGGGGCGGCGTCGCAAGGCGAAGGCGCCCCCGTTCCGTCGCAAATTGCCGATCAGTTGAGGGGCAGGGAATTTAAAAATTTCAGGGCGTTTCGAAAGGCATTTTGGGAGGCAGTTGCTGATGACCCTGAACTGGCTAAGCAGTTTAATAAACAAAACCTCGCTGCAATGGCAAATGGAAAAGCTCCTTTTGCTCCAAAAGCAGAGTGGGCAGGAGAAACTAGAAAATTTGAATTTCATCACAAAATATATGTATCGAAAAACGGTAGCGTTTATGGTGTCGAAAATATGAGTTTGGTTACTCCTAAGCGACATAAAGCAATCCACAGGGAGAAGAAATAAAATGAAGAGCAAACTGATTTCAGATTATACAGAGAAAGAATTTTTGGATTTCGTAGTTGCAATTTGTGACGCGAGCGCTCGAACGGAAGAGGAAGATGTGAAGTTGGTTTTAGAATTTGAGCGTCTAACGGAGCATCCGGATGGGGCGGACTTGATTTACTATCCACGAGACGACAGAGAAGATAGTCCCGAGGGAATTGTAAAGGAAGTCAAGGAATGGCGAGCCGCTAACGGTAAGCCGGGGTTTAAGGTGGTTTAAATTCTGTGATTTTTAGTGAGGCTCTTGCCGTTAACTGACGGCAAGACCATTTATTTTATCGGCTGGCGTGCGACTGGCTTATTCATTGCTGATCCACGGGCAGTAACACCCCACAGCCAGTGTGTGCGTGGCACTCACCGCACGGCCTTCATCCAGCGCTTGCAGGATGGGTTCGATAAAGCTGTTGCCGGAGTTGCAGGTCAGGCCTTCGCTGTAGGGGCCGAAGTAGGCCAGTTTGCCGCTGCGGTCCCAGATCGCCACGGCCGGGCTGGCGGGGATCTGTTCGGATCCGGGCAGGACGTCGATGGTTTTCAGGCGGCTCAAGGTGCCCGGTAACTGGCCATGGCTACCGGGTTTTTGCACGGCGTAGAATTCCACACCATGGGGTACATAGCGCTCGACCAGTTCGGTCAGGTGTTGCTGATTGCCGACGTTGCATGGGCAGGCCGGGTCCCAGAAATGCACCAGGCGGATGGCGCCAGGGCCTGCGAGGTCATCGGGAAGACGCAGCGGATCACCCGAAAACATCGCCGTGTGCTCGCTGAACGCCCGCAGGTAACGCCCCTGGAACCAGTCGTAGGCCGCCCACAATACGCCGGTACACACCACGGCGAGCAGGCTGGCAAACAGGGTGGCGCGAAGGGGCGGGTGCATCGGTTCAGTCCTCGAAGGTCGGCTAGCTTGCCATGCTTGCCGCGACAGAAGAATATCGCAGGCCTATAAAGTCCGTTTCACGCTCTGGAATCGTCCATGCCGGCCACTTTCGACCCCGATCTTCTACGTGCAAGCTTGCTGCCACTGGCGGCCGGACAGCCGTTATCGGCGCAGGCGAAGGCCTACCAGCAGTTCTACGGGCTGGATTTTGCGCCGCGTCAGTTGCGCAGCGGTCTTGGGCGCTTCGAGGTCGATGGATACGAGCTGGTCAGCCAGTTCTGGTGGCCCGAGCGGGCGAAGGCGACGTTGTTTGTCATCCACGGTTTCTACGACCACACCGGGCTGTACCGGCATGTGATCGAATGGGCGCTGGACCAGGGCTTTGCGGTGATTGCCTGCGACCTGCCGGGGCATGGCTTGTCCAGTGGCGAGCGGGCGAGCATCAAGGATTTCGCCGAGTACCAGGACACGCTGCAGGGGTTGTTCAGCGAGGCGCAATCCCTCGATTTGCCGCAACCGTGGCACCTGTGCGGGCAAAGTACAGGTGGGGCGATCGTGATCGATCATGTGTTGAATGCGGGGGCGAGCAGCCCGGCCCAGGGTCAGGTGATCCTGTTGGCACCGTTGGTGCGGCCGCGGGCGTGGGGTTGGTCGCAACTGAGCTATTACTTGCTCAGGCCTTTCGTCAAAGCCATCGCCCGGCGCTTCAGCGAGAACTCCAGCGACCCGGCCTTTCTGCCGTTCCTGCAAGCCGATCCATTGCAGCCGCTGCGTCTGCCGACAGCCTGGGTGGGCGCGCTGGCACGCTGGATCAAACGCGTTGAAGCGGCGCCGGTCAGCACCAGGCGGCCGCTGATCGTGCAGGGGCAGGCGGACATGACCGTGGATTGGGAACATAACCTTGAAGTGTTGCGGGGCAAGTTTGATAGGCCGCAGGTCCTGATGTTGCCTGAGGCGCGGCATCATCTGGCGAATGAAACACTGGTGATGCGGCAGGAGTATTTAGGGTTTTTGACCAAGCGGATCAAGGGTCGGAATCCTTAGCGACAGTGATGGCCCCATCGCGGGCAAGCCCGCTCCCACAGGTTTCGCGGTGATCACAAAATAGTGGGTTGACTCAAAACACTGTGGGAGCGGGCTTGCCCGCGATAGCGATCTGTCAGGCGCCGATAATCATTGGCTCAGGTTCGAATTGCTCTGCCCCACCGCCAACCCCGCGCGAATCGCCGCCAGTGCTGCCTGATAGTAAGCCTGGCCTTGCGTCGATTCGGCAAAGGTCGCGAACTCTTCCAGCTCGTCGTCCGACAGGTCGCGATAGACATACAGCAGCGTGTTGTTCAGGTCGCTGCCAATCTGGTCCATCAGGCGCTGGCGCTGGCCGTTGAGCATGCCCTGGGCCTGACCGGCACCGAGCAATCCCGGGATCATCGAACTCAGGCTGTCGGCGGCCACACCGGCAATCGCCAGGCTGACTTCCGCGCCGGCCTCGCGAGCAGGCAGCGCTTGTGCCAGATGGCCGATGATCAGCAGGCGGCTGTCGCTGGCCTGCATCTTTGGCAAGCCCTTGGCATTTTTCGCCAGTTGGTCACGACGGGTCGCCAGCAACTCGGCAGCGACGATTTTCTTGCCCAGAGGCGACTGGAAAAACGTCAGTGCTGGTTTTGGATCGGCGAGGTTCTTGCGCAATTGCGCTTCGGCGCGCTGGTCCATGGCCTGGGCGGAAAATCGCTGATTGCTGTTATTGACCAGAGCCTGATACACCGCCGGAGGCAGGCTGCCCTGATAGCGTTGCTGGGCAGCCGAGAGGGCGTCGTTGAAGTGCGCGCGTTGTTCCGGCCAGCCGGCGACCTTGTACAACTGGTCGTGGCCGTCTGCCCAGGCGGGCAAAACGCAGAACATCAGCAGTGATAAAAGCAAACGGCGCATAGGGACTCCAGTCAGCAGGCGACTATTCTCCGTGTGGCATCCGTACTTGTCGAGAATTCGTATCAACCCGCTGCGCGGCTCTGTCGGATTTTCGGGCACAGGAATACTATGCGCGGCATGCAAATATCCTCTGATCACCCGCTGCTGTTACGAATCGTCGACGACCTGGCCGAGCACGGCTGGTCGCAGCAGAATATTTTCCTGCCTCAGGACCTGACCCGAGCGCTGGCGGCCGAGTGTCGCAAACGTGCTGCCGAGGGTGAACTGGCTCCGGCCGCCGTGGGTCGAGGGCCGTCGTCGGAGATCCGCGAAGGGATTCGTGGCGACCATATCCAATGGATCGACCCCGGCCAGGCCGAGGCTTGCGACAGCTATCTGAGTTTGATGGACAGCCTGCGCGAGGCGATCAATCGTGGTCTGTTTCTCGGCCTGGAGGATTTCGAAAGCCATTTTGCGATGTACCCGCCCGGGGCGTTCTACCTCAAGCATGTCGATCGCTTTCGCGATGACGACCGGCGCATGGTTTCAGCGGTGGTTTACCTCAATGATGGCTGGCTTCCCGAGCACGGCGGCTCGTTGCGCATGTACCTAGACAACGATCGCGTCCACGACGTGCAGCCTACCGGCGGCTGCCTGGTGGTGTTTCTTTCCGGAGAGGTTCCCCACGAAGTCCTGCCCGCGACCCGCGATCGTCTGTCGCTGACGGGCTGGTTCCGGCGGCGCGGCAACGAGCCGTTCTGATCATGCAGAAAATTCTCGTCAGCCGCTGCCTGTTGGGCCACCGCGTTCGTTACGACGGCGGGGCCAGTGGGCCGTTCGATCAGCTTCAGCAATGGCTCGACGAAGGTCGGATCGTACCGTTGTGCCCGGAGGTCGCCGGTGGCTTGCCAACGCCTCGGGCGGCAGCGGAAATTCCAGGCGGGCAGGGCGCGCAAGTCCTCGATCGCCAGGCCGCGGTGATCACCACCGAGGGCGAGGATGTCAGTGCGCAGTTTTTGTCGGGGGCGTATCAGGCACTGGAACTGGTGCAAAATCACGGCATCCGCATTGCCGTCCTCAAGGCCAACAGCCCGTCCTGCGGCAACCTGCTGACCTATGACGGGACGTTCAGCGGGGTGAAGGTCGATGGCGAGGGCGTGACGGCGGCGCTGCTCAAGCGTCATGGCGTGCAGGTGTTCAGTGAGTTGGAGTTGCCGCAGGCGGCTCAGGCGTTGGCAGCACTCGATTAACGAGCGACAAAAGACACTGTGGGAGCGAGCTTGCTCGCGATGGCGGCCTGACATTCAACATCAATGTTGACTGGACTGGCCTCATCGCGAGCAAGCTCGCTCCCACAGGTTCTGCATTCACTTCAGTTCTGCAGTTTCGGCACCACATCCGCCCCCAACCACTTCTGCTCCAGCGCGTGCATTCGTCCATCATCCTTGATTCGCTGCAGGGCGCTCTCCAGGCTGGCATGGAACGCCGGATTTCCCTTCTGAAAAGGAATCGCCAGGCTCACGACCGGGTTGGTTTTGGGCTTCTCTTCGGTCAACGACTGCACCAGCAGAATGGAGCGCGGCTCTTCTTTCTGCGCGATCAATTGAGCCTGGGCTTGAACGTAAGGTTCGCTGAAATCGAAACGATCCCTGAGATCCGGGGTCACTGCTATGTGGTTGATAGCGATGTCGTATTTGCCGCTTTCGACGCCGGTCAGCAGATCGCTGCCGTCGGTGACGACAAAGTCGGCCCGGACATCGAGTTCACTTGCCAGCAGTTGGCCCAGTTCGACTTCGAATCCGGCGAGCTTGTCGCCATCCTTGAAGTTGAATGGGGGAGTGTTGGCTTCAACGGCTATGCGCAACTCGCCCCGGTCGTTGACGTCATCAATCAGTTCGGCATGAGCCAAAGGGCTCAGAAGGGGTAGCAGGCAGATCAGGCCAGGCAGAAAGCGCATGGTCACTCCTTTGAATTTTTTATCGCGACCCTCTGATTCAGGCTCGCTTTGCTATGGTTGTCGAGTGCCTTCGACAACAAATGGCCATGAAGTTGTCATGGCCACGCGGATTTTACGAAAAAACTGGAGAAGAGAATGAAAACCTTTATGTCACGTGCTGCTTTGGCTGGCCTGTTGATGGGTGTTTCGGTGCTGGCCAGTGCTGCAACGCCGGCTCCGGAAGGCGCTAAAGTGTCGATCGTGTCTCCCAAGGACGGCGCGAATATTCCACAGACTGTCGTCGTCAAGTTCGCTGTCGAGAATATTGCCTTGGCACCGGCAGGCGATCCCACCAAGAACACCGGACATCACCATTTGCTGATCGATGTCGATGAGTTGCCAGCCGCCGGAGTACCGATTCCCAAAGACGCCAATCACCAGCATTTCGGCGCCGCGCAGACCCAGGCTGAAGTCACGCTCACGCCGGGCAAACACACCCTGCAGCTTGAACTGGGCGATAGCAACCACATGCCGTTCGATCCGCCGATCGTTTCCGAGAAGATCACCGTCAACGTCAAGTAACGTTGTTGCGTCAATGAAAAAGGGAGCCCGAAGGCTCCCTTTTTTGGCTCAAGCCGCAATCAGAACAACACACGACTACGGATGGTGCCTTTGACGTGTTGCAGCTTCTCTTGCGCCAGGTCCGAGTACTCGGCGTCGACGTCGATCACTACGTAGCCGACCTTCTCGTTGGTCTGCAGGAACTGACCGGAGATGTTGATGCCGTTTTCGGCGAAGACTTTGTTGATCTCGCTGAGTACACCCGGAATGTTTTCGTGGATGTGCAGCAGGCGGTGCTTGCCGGGGTGAGCCGGCAGGGCCACTTCCGGGAAGTTCACGGACGATACCGAAGTACCGTTGTCGCTGTACTTGACCAGTTTTTCCGCGACTTCCAGACCGATGTTGGCCTGGGCTTCAGCGGTAGAACCACCGATGTGCGGGGTCAGGATCACGTTGTCCAGGCCACGCAGCGGGCTTTCGAACTCTTCGTCGTTGGAGCGTGGCTCCACCGGGAATACGTCGATGGCCGCGCCGATCAGGTGCTTGTCCTTGATGGCAGCCGCCAGGTGGTCCAGTTCGACCACGGTGCCGCGGGCGGCGTTGATCAGGATGCCGCCTTTCTTGATGGCACGGATTTCTTTCTCGCCCATCATCCACTGGGTGGCGGCGGTTTCCGGTACGTGCAGCGAAACGATGTCGGACATCGCCAGCAGTTCGTGCAGGTTGCCTACCTGAGTGGCGTTACCCAATGGCAGCTTGGTGATGGTGTCGTAGAAGTACACCTGCATGCCCAGGCCTTCCGCCAGGACCGACAGTTGAGTACCGATCGAGCCGTAACCGACGATGCCCAGCTTCTTGCCACGGATCTCGAAGGAGTTGGCCGCGCTCTTGATCCAGCCGCCACGGTGGCAGGAAGCGTTCTTCTCAGGGATACCGCGCAGCAGCAGGATCGCTTCGGCCAGCACCAGCTCCGCTACGGAACGGGTGTTGGAGTAGGGCGCGTTGAACACCGCGATACCGCGTTCGCGGGCAGCGTCCAGGTCGACCTGGTTGGTGCCGATGCAGAAACAGCCGACCGCAACCAGCTTCTTCGCGTGATCGAAGATCTCTTCGGTCAGTTGAGTGCGCGAGCGAATGCCGATGAAGTGAGCGTCGGCGATCTTTTCCTTGAGCTGGGCTTCCGGCAGAGAACCCGTGAGGTACTCGATGCTGGTGTAGCCCGCCGCCTTGAGGACGTCGACAGCCGATTGGTGGACGCCTTCGAGAAGAAGGAACTTGATCTTGCTCTTATCGAGAGAAGTCTTGCTCATCTGCGTAAACCTGTATCCCGGAGAAAATTGGCAGGAAATGGTCAACAGACGCTGACCCGAGCGGCATGACAGCCGTCGCCGCAGAATAGCCGTTGGGCACTATGCTGCGGGGTCGGTATGCTAGCATATGCGCCCCGCTAAACACTCATTCCTGCGACGTGAAGCGTTCTCAGGATGACCATGAATTGTTCGAGAGTTCTGTCGATGACCAATCCTGCCCTGATTGAAGAGCTGAAGACCCTGGTTGAGCCTGGCAAGGTGCTGACCGATGCCGACTCCCTGAATGCTTACGGTAAGGATTGGACCAAGCATTTCGCCCCCGCTCCGACCGCCATCGTGTTCCCCAAGACCACCGAGCAGGTCCAGGCCATTGTCCTTTGGGCCAATAAACACAAGGTCGCGCTGGTGCCGTCCGGCGGTCGCACCGGCCTTTCCGCCGCAGCGGTAGCGGCCAATGGCGAAGTGGTCGTGTCGTTCGACTACATGAACCAGATCCTCGACGTGAACCTCACTGACCGCACCGCCGTGTGTCAGCCGGGCGTGGTCACCGAGCACCTGCAGAATGTGGCCGAAGAAAACGGTCTGTACTACCCGGTGGACTTCGCTTCGGCAGGATCGAGCCAGATTGGCGGCAATATCGGCACCAATGCCGGCGGGATCAAGGTGATTCGCTACGGCATGACCCGCAACTGGGTCGCTGGCATGAAGGTCGTCACCGGCAAGGGCGACGTGCTGGAACTAAACCGCGACCTGATCAAGAACGCCACCGGCTACGACATGCGCCAGCTGTTCATCGGGGCTGAAGGCACACTAGGGTTCGTGGTCGAAGCGACCATGCGCCTCGATCGCGCGCCGAAAAACCTGACCGCAATGGTCCTCGGCACCGCCGATTTCGACTCGATCATGCCAGTGCTGCACGCCTTCCAGAGCAAACTCGACCTGACTGCCTTCGAATTCTTCTCCGACAAGGCCCTGGCCAAGGTCATGGCCCGTGGCGACGTGCCGGCGCCGTTCGAGTCCGACTGCCCGTTCTACGCGCTGCTGGAATTCGAAGCGACCACCGAAGAAGTGGCCAACCACGCCCTGGAAACCTTCGAGCACTGCGTCGAGCAGGGCTGGGTGCTGGACGGCGTGATGAGCCAGAGCGAAACGCAGCTGCAGAATCTGTGGAAGCTGCGCGAATACATTTCCGAAACCATCTCCCACTGGACGCCGTACAAGAACGACATCTCGGTCACCGTATCGAAAGTCCCGGCGTTCCTGAAGGAAATCGACGCGATCGTCGGCGAACACTACCCGGACTTCGAAATTGTCTGGTTCGGCCACATCGGCGACGGCAACCTGCACTTGAACATCCTCAAGCCGGATAACCTGAGCAAGGACGAGTTCTTCGCCAAGTGCGCGACCGTGAACAAGTGGGTGTTCGAAACCGTCGAGAAGTACAACGGTTCGATCTCTGCCGAGCACGGTGTGGGCATGACCAAGCGGGATTACCTGACCTACAGCCGTTCGCCGGTCGAGATCGAGTACATGAAAGCGGTCAAGGCAGTGTTCGACCCGAACGGCATCATGAACCCGGGCAAGATCTTCGCGGTTTGAGCTGCAAACCTTAGGCACCCTTGAAGGCAGGAGACGGTAAATGAGCTATCAGCACCAGTATGTCGACGGAACGCGTATTCATTTCCCGTTGGGGAAAGTGGTGTGCATCGGCCGCAACTACGCCGAACACGCCAAGGAACTGGATAACCCGGTGCCGACCGAGCCGCTGCTGTTCATCAAGCCGGGTAGTTGCGTGGTGCCGCTGGAAGGCGGATTCAGCATTCCCACCGAGCGCGGCTCGGTGCACTACGAAGCGGAAATCGCGGTGTTGATCGGCAAGCCGTTGTCGACCAGACCGAGCCGTGAAGAAGTGCTCGACGCCATCTCCGGCTTCGCCCCGGCCCTGGACCTGACCCTGCGCGACAAGCAGGCCGAGCTGAAATCCAAGGGCCTGCCGTGGGAAATCGCCAAGTCCTTCGACGGTGCGGCGGTGATTGCTCCGTTCGTGTCCGGCAGCACCTTTGCCGACCTGACCGACATTGGCATCCGCCTGACCATCAACGGCGAAGTGCGCCAGGACGGCAACAGCAGCGCAATGCTCAACCCGATCGTGCCGATGATTCAGCACATGGCCGGCTGCTTTTCGTTGCAGGCCGGGGATGTGATCCTCACCGGCACGCCAGTGGGCGTTGGTCCGCTGAATGTCGGTGACGAGATCGTCCTGGAACTGCCGGGCGCCAGCCGCTTCACCAGCAGCGTTCGCTAGTTGTAGCGCCGCTGTACCTGTGGGAGCGGGCTTGCTCGCGAAGAGGGCGTGACAGTCGACATAAGTGTTGCCTGACACACCGCTTTCGCGAGCAGGCTCGCTCCCACATTGGTTTTGTCGTGGCCTGTATATAACTCACCCTGTCATTTCCCGTTTTTTTCACATCCAGTCTGGATAATTTCAGGGCTTTCGGCCTCTGAACCGGCCCCAAACTGTGCTATTACCCCTAGCCTGAATTTCTGGAACGCATTCCCCAATGGCCACTCCTCCGCTATCCACGCTTAATCCTGCCCGCCGCTCACGCTTCGCCCTGCGTTGGCACACCTGGCTTTTGTTGGTGGCCGTTGTCGCCTACGGCGTTGCATTTGCCATGCACTGGGATTCGCGGGGCGTGCTCTGGGTGAAAGAGCAATTCAAAAGCCCGGCCGAGCGTCAGGCCAGTATCTGGCTGCCGGACTATCGGGCGGTGATCGATGCCAAGCCGTTGCCGGGCATGGAGAAGGACGAAGCATCGGACGTGGCCTATGACCCTCAGACCAAGACCCTGTTTTCGGTCATGGGCAAGAACCCCTTCCTGGTCGAGTTGAACCTGCAGGGTGATGTGCTGCGCAAAATGCCGTTGGTCGGCTGGAGCAACCCTGAGGCCGTCACCGTGCTGGGCGACGGCCGACTGGCCATTGTCGATGAGCGCGAGCATCTGATCGCTATCGTCAAGGTCGATGCCGACACCCGCGAACTGAACATCGCCGATTTCCCGAAATACGACCTCGGCCCTTCCAAAGACCAGAACAAAGCCTTTGAAGCTGTTACCTGGGATCCGCGCAATCAGCAACTGGTGCTGGGTGAAGAGCGCCCGCCGGCATTGTTTGCCTGGAAGGGTGACGGCAAGGTCCTGACCGGCGACAAGCTGAAGCTGGCCAGCCATGCACTGGACATGCGCAACCTGTCGGCGCTGGCCATCGATCCGCGGACCGGCCACATGCTGGCGCTGTCCGCCGACTCGCACCTGTTGCTGGAGCTGGACAAGAAGGGCGAGCAGGTCAGTTTCATCACCCTGTTGCGTGGCTTCAACGGCCTGAAAAACACCATCCCGCGTGCCGAAGGCGTAACCATGGATGAAGCGGGCACGCTGTACGTGGTGAGTGAGCCGAACCTGTTTTATCGCTTCGAAAAACAGAGGTAATGCCTCTGTGTATGCGTAAAAGGCCCGCGGCCATTAAGCTTCAGTTCAGACGGGCGTGATATTTCATCCGCCTGTTTTGACCCTGAGTCCAACCGAATGCGTCGATTTGCCCGCCCCAAATCCCTGATTCTGATCCTGTCGGTGATCTCGCTGATCGCCGTGGTTGCGCTCGGCCAATACCTGCGTCTGTTCGAGCGTGCCTGGTTCAATCTGCATACGCTGTGGCAGCCGCTGAGTTCCCAGGCCATGGGCCTTGATCAATACCGGGTCGTGACCGAAGCGCAGGTGATCGATGGCCTGGCGGACAACGTTTCAGCGTTGACCTACGACCCGGTGCGCAAAAGCCTGTTCACCGTCACCAACAAACACAGCGAGCTGATCGAGTTGTCCCTCGACGGCAGGATTTTGCGCCGTGTGGCGCTGGTCGGTTTCGGCGATCCGGAGGCGGTGGAGTTCATCAGTGAGGACATCTATGTGGTCACTGATGAAAGCCAGCAGCGGCTGATCAAGATTCGTCTGGAGCAGGACACCACTTTCGTCGATGCGGCAGACGCCGAGCAGATGACCATTGGCGTCCACATGGGCGGCAACAAGGGTTTCGAGGGCCTGGCTTACGATTCTGTGGGCAAGCGCCTGTTCGTCGCGAAGGAACGCAACCCGATGCTGATCTACGAGGTGCACGGTTTCCCGCGTTTCAATCCTGAAGAATCCTACTCGATACACGTGATCAACGACCCCAAGCGTGATGCCGGGATGTTCGTGCGGGATCTGTCGAGCCTGCAATACGACGAGCGCAGCGGGCATTTGCTGGCGCTGTCGGATGAATCGCGGTTGATTCTGGAGCTGGATGTGAGCGGGCGTCCGCTGAGCACAATGTCATTGGGCAAAGGGCGCCAGGGCCTGCAAAACACCGTGCCGCAAGCGGAGGGGATCGCCGTGGACGACGACGGTACGTTGTACCTTGTCAGCGAGCCGAATCTGTTTTACGTGTTCAAGAAGCCCGCACAACTCTAACCGACACCACAAAATACTGTGGGAGCGAGCTTGCTCGCGATTGCGGTCTGTCATTCAACATTTCAGTCGACTGACACGGCCTCATCGCGAGCAAGCTCGCTCCCACAGGTATTTCATCTGCCCACAAACAGGTGGGTAGTCAGGCTTACTCGGCGCGCAGGGTCTTCACACCTTCGCTGGTACCCAACAGCAACAGATCCGCCGGGCGCGCCGCGAACAAACCATTGGTGACCACGCCGACGATCGCGTTGATCTGTGTCTCCAACTCCACCGGGTTGGTGATCTGCATGTTGAACACGTCGAGGATGATGTTGCCGTTGTCGGTCAGCACGCCTTCGCGGTAGACCGGGTCGCCACCGAGCTTCACCAGTTCGCGGGCCACATGGCTGCGGGCCATCGGGATGACTTCCACCGGCAGCGGGAAAGTACCGAGGACCGGCACCAGTTTGCTGGCATCGGCGATGCAGATGAACGTCTTGGCCACGGCCGCGACGATCTTCTCGCGGGTCAGCGCGGCGCCGCCGCCCTTGATCAGGTTCAGGTGCTCGTCGCTTTCATCGGCGCCGTCGACATAGAACTCCAGGTCGCTGACGGTATTCAGTTCGTACACCGGAATCCCGTGGCCCTTGAGGCGCGCGGCGGTGGCTTCGGAACTGGCGACGGCGCCATCGAATGCGCCCTTGTGCTGGGCCAGGGCATCGATGAAGCAGTTGGCGGTGGAGCCGGTGCCGACCCCGACGATGCTCTTGTCGTCGAGTTTCGGAAGGATGAAGTCGACGGCGGCCTGGGCCACTGCCTGTTTGAGTTGATCCTGGTTCATGCGGGCTCCGGGGTGCCGAGGAGGGAACGAAAGGCCGGCATTATAGGCTTCGGGGCGGGGAAGGTCATTGTCGGTGTGTCGAATGGTTCGTTGTGGCGAGGGGGTTTACCCCCGTTCGGCTGCGAAGCAGTCGTAAAACCGGCGAATACGGTACGCCTGAATATATGCAGGGGGAGCGCTGCGCACTCCAACGGGGGCAAGCCCCCTCGCCACAAGGTTTGTGTCAGTGCCTAAAACCACCGGTTTAGTGTGGTCGTGCGGCCGAAAGCCGGGTTAGACTCCTTGGTCCCGCCCAACCCGCTCAGTGATGCTTTCCGATGCTTGAACAGTACGTCAAAAAGATCCTCACCTCGCGCGTTTATGACGTTGCCGTAGAAACCCCGCTGCAGTCTGCCCGCCAGCTTTCCGAGCGGCTGGGCAACAGCATTTGGCTCAAGCGCGAAGACTTGCAGCCGGTGTTCTCCTTCAAGATTCGCGGCGCCTACAACAAATTGACCCAGTTGAGCGACGAGGAGCGCGCCCGCGGCGTAGTGACAGCTTCGGCGGGCAATCATGCGCAAGGCCTGGCGCTGGCGGCGAAGGTGCTGGGTGTGAAAGCGACCATCGTCATGCCAAAGACCACCCCGGAGATCAAGGTCGAAGGCGTGCGCTCGCGCGGCGGTAAAGTGGTGCTGCACGGCGATTCGTTCCCGGAAGCCCTGGCTTATTCGCTGAAACTGGTCGATGAAAAAGGCTACGTCTACATTCACCCGTACGACGATCCCCACACCATCGCCGGGCAGGGCACCGTGGCGATGGAGATTCTGCGCCAGCACCCGCAGCCACTGGATGCGATTTTCGTCCCGGTCGGCGGTGGTGGCCTGATCGCCGGCATTGCGGCGTACGTGAAGTACCTGCGCCCGGACATCAAGATCATCGGCGTCGAGCCGGATGACTCCAATTGCCTGCAAGCCGCCATGGCGGCGGGCGAGCGTGTAGTGTTGCCGACCGTGGGCATCTTCGCTGACGGTGTTGCGGTGGCTCAGATCGGTCAGCACACCTTTGACATCTGCAAGGACCATGTCGATGAAGTGATCACCGTCAGCACCGACGAAATCTGTGCCGCCATCAAGGATATCTACGACGATACCCGCTCGATCACCGAACCTGCCGGCGCATTGGGCGTGGCCGGGATCAAGAAGTATGTCGAGCAGCGCGGTGTCAGCGGCCAGACTTTCGTCGCCATCGACTCCGGAGCCAACGTCAACTTCGACCGCCTGCGCCACGTTGCCGAGCGCGCGGAACTGGGCGAGGGCCGCGAAGCCATCATCGCTGTGACCATTCCCGAGAAGCCGGGCAGCTTCAAGGCGTTCTGCGAAGCCATCGGCAAGCGCCAGATCACCGAGTTCAACTACCGCTACAACACCGGCAGCGAAGCGCACATCTTTGTCGGCGTGCAGACCCACCCGGAAAACGACCCGCGCAGCGCCCTGATCGCCAGCCTGAGCGAGCAAGGTTTCCCGGTGCTGGACCTGACCGACAATGAACTGGCCAAGTTGCACATCCGCCACATGGTCGGCGGGCGTGCGGCGCATGTGGTCGACGAAGTGATCCTGCGTTTCGAATTCCCGGAGCGTCCGGGGGCGTTGTTCAACTTCCTCAACAAGCTCGGCGGGCGCTGGAACATCTCGATGTTCCATTACCGCAACCATGGCGCGGCGGATGGCCGGGTCGTCGCGGGTCTGCAAGTGCCCCACGACGAGCGCCACCTGGTGCCGGCGGCGCTGGAGGAGATCGGTTACCCGTACTGGGACGAGAGCGACAATCCGGCCTATCAGCTGTTTCTTGGCTGAGGGGCTACGCTGATGGGCAGGTCATAAGGAAATCGAGCAATGGAAACGTTAACTGCCCTGAAAGCGGCGCACATGGTGGCAACGGTTGTACTGCTGGCCTGTGCGCTGGGTCTGGGCGTCTGGGTTTTGCTTGCGCGGCGCAAGGGTGATGCAACGGCGGGAAGCCGCACCCTGCAACGGCCACGTGTATTTGTCTGGCTGTTGATGGGGCTGGCGCTGCTGAGCATGCCGTTTACCGGCTGGTGGATGGTGCACCTGGTGGGCTGGCCGTTGGGACATACCTGGTTGCTAGCCTCCAGTGTGCTGTACACCGTGGCGGCACTGGCGTGGTTCTGGCTGCTGGTGCGGCTGAACAAGCTGCGCAAAGCGCCGGGTGGTGTGGGTAAGTTCACCTTTGCCCTGGCGTTGTTCAGTTTTGTCTGTTTTGTCGCCATTGCCGGGTTGATGGGCGCCAAGCCCGTGTAGGAGCGAGCCTGCTCGCGACGGGCGTTAACGAAAACGCGGGGCGCCTGAAGCCCCGCAACGATCTTGAGTTTTTCGCGAGCAAGCTCGCTCCTACAGTAAAGCGCTATCAGTCGCGCAACGAAATCACCGGCCAGCCGCGCTTCTCGGCCTCGGCCCGCAGGTTCGAATCAGGATCGACAGCGATAGGATTCGTCACCTGCTCCAGCAGCGGCAAATCATTCATCGAGTCGCTATAGAAGTAGCTGTCTTGCAGCGTAAACCCGGTTTCTTCCAGCCAGCGATTCAGCCGCGTCACCTTGCCTTCGCGGAAGCACGGAACATCGGTGCTGCGTCCGGTGTAGCGACCGTCGAGCATTTCGCATTCGGTGGCGATCAGGGTTTCGACGCCCAGGCGCTCGGCGATAGGCCCGGTGACGAAGCGGTTGGTGGCGGTGATGATCACCAGTTTGTCACCGGCGTCGCGGTGCTTGGCCAGCAGTTCGATGGCCTTGGGCAGCACGATCGGTTCGATGCAGTCGCGCATGTAGTCGCTGTGCCACTGATCCAGCGTGGCCATTTCGGTACGCCCGAGGACTTCCAGGCAGAAGTTCAGGTAAGCAGCGTTATCCAGTTTGCCGGCCAGGTAATCCTGGTAGAACTCATCGTTGCGTGCCTTGTAGGCGACGGCGTCGAGAAAGCCGCGCTCGCACAGGTAATCGCCCCAGGCGTGATCGCTGTCACCGCCCAGGAGGGTGTTGTCCAAATCGAATAAAGCCAGGCGCATTGCAGTTACCCGCTGAAAAGTCAGTAAAAAGGCGACAAGAATACGGTCTTTTCACAAGAGTGCACATAAGGTAGGAACCTTCGTTGCCGCCTTAACAACCTTTGTGGAACAATGCGGCGACATGCGTTTGCGAGGTTGTTGCCGTGATCGACCCCGATGGTTTTCGCCCCAATGTCGGGATCATTCTGACGAATGACGCCGGCCAGGTGCTATGGGCTCGCCGAATCAATCAAGATGCCTGGCAGTTTCCGCAGGGTGGAATCAACCCCGAAGAGACGCCGGAAGACGCCTTGTACCGCGAGCTGAACGAAGAAGTAGGCCTGGAGCGCGAAGATGTTGAAATTCTCGCCTGCACCCGGGGCTGGTTGCGCTATCGTTTGCCGCAACGTCTGGTACGTACCCACAGCCAACCGCTGTGCATCGGCCAGAAACAGAAATGGTTTCTCCTGCGCCTGATCTCAAACGAGCAGCGGGTGCGGATGGATTTGACCGGTAAACCGGAATTCGATGGCTGGCGCTGGGTCAGCTATTGGTATCCGTTGGGCCAGGTGGTGACATTCAAGCGCGAGGTGTATCGACGCGCTCTCAAAGAGCTTGCCCCGCGCCTTTTAGCGCGCGACTGACGACGGAGTTCGACCCCGAGCCATGCTCAATACGCTGCGCAAGATCGTCCAGGAAGTTAACTCCGCCAAGGATCTCAAGGCGGCGTTGGGGATTATTGTGTTGCGCGTCAAAGAGGCCATGGGCAGCCAGGTCTGCTCGGTCTACCTGCTTGACCCCGAGACCAACCGCTTCGTGCTGATGGCCACCGAGGGCTTGAACAAGCGCTCGATCGGCAAAGTCAGCATGGCACCCAACGAAGGTCTGGTTGGCCTGGTCGGTACGCGCGAAGAACCCCTGAACCTCGAAAACGCTGCGGACCACCCGCGCTACCGCTACTTCGCCGAGACCGGTGAAGAGCGCTTCGCCTCATTCCTCGGGGCGCCGATCATTCACCACCGCCGCGTCGTCGGCGTGTTGGTCATACAGCAAAAAGAACGTCGCCAGTTCGATGAAGGTGAAGAAGCCTTCCTCGTGACCATGAGCGCACAGCTCGCCGGTGTTATCGCCCACGCCGAAGCCACCGGCTCGATCCGTGGCCTCGGTCGTCAGGGCAAAGGCATCCAGGAAGCCAAGTTCGTCGGCGTACCGGGTTCGCCGGGTGCGGCAGTGGGTACGGCGGTGGTCATGCTGCCGCCGGCCGACCTGGATGTGGTGCCGGACAAGACCATCATCGACATCGACGCCGAACTCGGGCTGTTCAAGACCGCCATCGAAGGCGTGCGCGCCGACATGCGCGCGTTGTCGGCCAAGCTTGCCACGCAGTTGCGCCCGGAAGAACGGGCCCTGTTCGACGTCTACCTGATGATGCTCGACGATGCCGCGCTGGGCAGTGAAGTCACCACCGTGATCAAGACCGGTCAGTGGGCCCAGGGCGCGTTGCGCCAGGTGGTCACCGATCACGTCAACCGTTTCGAATTGATGGACGATGCCTACCTGCGTGAGCGCGCCTCGGACGTCAAGGACCTCGGCCGGCGCTTGCTGGCCTATTTGCAGGAAGAGCGCCAGCAAACCCTGGTCTACCCCGACAACACCATCCTGGTCAGCGAAGAACTGACGCCGGCAATGCTCGGCGAGGTGCCGGAAGGCAAGCTGGCAGGCCTGGTGTCGGTGCTCGGTTCCGGTAACTCCCACGTCGCCATCCTCGCCCGCGCCATGGGCATACCGACCGTGATGGGCCTGGTCGACCTGCCGTACTCCAAGGTCGACGGCATCCAGATGATCGTCGACGGCTACCACGGCGAGGTCTACACCAACCCGAGTGACGTGCTGCGCAAGCAGTTCGCCGAAGTGGTCGAGGAAGAGAAGCAACTGGCCCTCGGGTTGGATGCGCTGCGTGATCTGCCGTGTATCACGGTCGATGGCCACCGCATGCCGCTGTGGGTCAACACCGGCCTGCTGGCGGACGTTGCGCGGGCGCAGAAGCGCGGTGCCGAAGGCGTGGGCCTGTACCGCACCGAAGTGCCGTTCATGATCAACCAGCGTTTCCCGAGCGAAAAGGAACAGCTGGCGATCTACCGCGAACAGCTGGCCGCGTTCCACCCGCAACCGGTGACCATGCGCACCCTGGACATCGGTGGCGACAAGTCGCTGTCGTACTTCCCGATCAAGGAAGACAACCCGTTCCTCGGCTGGCGCGGCATTCGCGTCACCCTCGACCACCCGGAAATCTTCCTGGTGCAGACCCGTGCCATGCTCAAGGCCAGCGAAGGCTTGAACAACCTGCGCATTCTGCTGCCGATGATCTCCGGCATTCATGAACTGGAAGAAGCGTTGCACCTGATCCACCGCGCCTGGGGCGAAGTGCGCGACGAAGGCTGTGACGTGCCGATGCCGCCGATTGGCGTGATGATCGAGATCCCCGCGGCGGTGTACCAGACCAAGGAGCTGGCGCGGCAAGTCGACTTCCTGTCGGTCGGCTCCAACGACCTGACCCAATACCTGTTGGCCGTGGACCGCAACAACCCGCGGGTTGCCGATCTTTACGACTACCTGCACCCGGCGGTGCTTCAGGCATTGCAGAACGTAGTGCGTGACGCCCATGCCGAAGGCAAACCGGTGAGCATCTGCGGTGAAATGGCCGGTGACCCGGCGGCGGCCGTGCTGTTGATGGCGATGGGTTTCGACAGCCTGTCGATGAACGCCACCAACTTGCCGAAGGTGAAGTGGATGCTGCGCCAGATCAACCTGAGCAAGGCCAGGGAGTTGCTGGCCGAGCTGATGACCATCGACAACCCGCAGGTTATCCACAGCTCGTTGCAGCTGGCGCTGAAGAACCTCGGGTTGGCGCGGATGATCAATCCGGCGGCGATCAAGCCCCTATGAGCCTGTAGCGGCCTCTTCGCGAGCAAGCCCGCTCCCACAGGGGATTTGTGAACAACGCAAATCCCCTGTGGGAGCGGGCTTGCTCGCGAAAGGGCCCGCACGAACAACGCAAAACTATATTCTGATCTCCACTTCCCCAAGATGCCCGCCATACGGCCCGAAACTGCGTTCGACGATATGCCGCGTGCCATCCGCCTGCACAATCAACGCCGTACTCGCCCGCGTCCCATAACTCTGACTGGCAATGAACACACTCGACAGCAACGTCTCGGTCGCCAGCCCCACTCCAGTGTCCGGCAACTCGGCAAATGGCGCGGTCTGCGCATCGCTCAATAACGCCAGCAGTGCCTGAGGCTGCGGATCATCCAGCACCTCGCTCAACGCCGCCCTGGCCTTGAGCAGCTTTGGCCACGGCGTATCCAGCCCGGCATTGGATAACCCGTAGACCCCCGGGGCCAGCATGACGGCTTCCGATTCCCGTTGATTGAAGTGCCAGAGCTCATGGGGATTGCCGACCAGCAGGTTAAAGCCACCATATTCCAGCGAACGGTCGACAACGTCGGCTAAATATTCGTCAATTGGCATTTCCCCAGCGAGAAATCGCGCGACCAGTTCCCCACGAGACTTGCGCCCTGGCGGTCGATGGGGATCGCGGATGTTGGTCAGCGCCGCAAATCGTCCGTTGGCACCGACACCGAGCCAGGTACCACCGGCCTCGAGGTCACGCCCCGCATGCACGTGCGGTGCTTCGGGCCATGGCGCCAGAGGAAGGCTGGGGCGGGCGTAGAATTCATCGCGATTGGCCGCCACGACCAGCGGCTGGGCATGGCCCGGGCGCCAGGCAAAAACAATCAGGCACATAAGGGCGTCCTTGTGTGTTTTTTGCCCACTCTACGCAGACATCGCTCATCGATCCATCGCCTTGCACAGTGGAGCTTGAGGCTATGCATCCGTTACCATGCCGCTCCGGTTTTGGGGATGCGGGCGGGACAACCATGGAATTTCTGCTCTATCTGGCGCTCGGCGCCTGTGCAGGTGTGCTCGCCGGGCTGTTTGGCGTGGGTGGCGGAATCATCATCGTCCCGGTGCTGGTGTTCAGCTTCAAGGCCCAAGGCTTCGATCCATCGATCCTCACGCACCTGGCGGTGGGGACGTCCCTGGCGACGATCATCTTTACCTCGGTCAACGCGGTGCGCGAGCATCACCGCCGTGGCGCCGTGCTTTGGCCGATCTTCATGTGGATGACCGTCGGCATACTGATCGGTGCCGGGTTCGGCGCCTTGACGGCGGAAGCGATTTCCGGCCCCAACCTGCAGAAACTCATTGGTGTATTTGCCTTGGTGATCGCCGCTCAACTGGCACTGGACGTCAAACCCAGGGCCAGCCGAACCGTGCCGGGCAAACTCGGTCTGACCGTGGCCGGCAGCGTGATTGGCTGGGCCTCGGCGATTTTCGGCATTGGCGGCGGTTCGTTGACCGTGCCATTCCTGACCTGGCGCAGCGTACCGATGCAGCAAGCTGTGGCCACTTCATCGGCCTGCGGGCTGCCGATTGCCCTGGCCAGTGCATTAAGTTTCATGATTCTGGGCTGGCACGATCCGTTGCTTCCGGCCCATAGTCTCGGTTTTGTTTATTTGCCGGCGCTGCTGGGCATTGCCCTGACCAGCATGGTGTTCGCCCGTTTGGGCGCGCGACTGGCCCACAGGTTGTCGCCGAAGTTGCTGAAAAGGCTGTTTGCCGCTTTGCTGTTCTTTGTCGGCCTGAACTTTCTACTCTGAAGCATCTGCTCTGACGGGCAGCGCAATCCTGGCTTAATCCTGAGGTGGCAGCGTCGCCCGGGAATTTTTGAGATTTGAACTCTAACGAGGAGTCGCAATGCTGCCTTACCCGCAGATCGACCCGGTGGCTTTGGCCATCGGTCCGCTGAAAATCCACTGGTACGGCCTGATGTACCTGATCGGCATCGGCGGCGCCTGGCTGCTGGCCTCCCGCCGGTTGAACCGCTTCGACCCGACCTGGACCAAGGAGAAGCTCTCCGACATGGTGTTCTGGATGTCGATGGGGGTGATCGTCGGCGGACGCCTGGGTTATGTGCTGTTCTACGATCTGAGCGCCTATCTGGCCAACCCGACGCTGATTTTCGAAGTGTGGAAGGGCGGCATGTCGTTCCACGGCGGTTTCATCGGCGTGATGCTGGCGGCGCTGTGGTTCGGCAAGAAGAACAACAAGTCGTTCTTCCAGCTGATGGATTTCGTTGCACCGATGGTGCCGATTGGCCTGGGGGCCGGGCGTATCGGCAACTTCATCAACGCCGAGTTGTGGGGTAAGGCAACCGATGTGCCCTGGGCGATGGTCTTTCCGACCGATCCGGCGCAACTGGCGCGTCATCCGTCGCAGCTGTACCAGTTCGCCCTCGAAGGTGTGGCGCTGTTCCTGATCCTCTGGTTGTTCTCGCGCAAGCCGCGGCCGACCATGGCGGTATCGGGCATGTTCGCGCTGTTCTATGGCATCTTCCGTTTCATCGTCGAGTTCGTCCGCGTACCGGACGCGCAGCTGGGCTATCTGGCCTGGAACTGGCTGACCATGGGCCAGGTGCTGTGCCTGCCAATGATCGTCGGCGGCCTGGTCCTGATCTGGCTGGCGTATCACCGCGCCCCGGCAACGCCAGCGGCAGCCGTATAAAATTCGAACCCCGCAGCGATGGCTGCGGGTTCAAGGACACAGGTAATTCATGAAGCAATATCTCGAACTGGTCGCCCACGTCATCAAGAACGGCACCAAGCAGGCCAACCGTACTGGCGTGAACACCATCAGTTTTCCCGGCGCGATGCTGCGTTACGACCTGCAGGAAGGTTTTCCGGCGATCACCACGCGTAAGATGGCCTTCAAATCGGCCATTGGCGAAATGTGCGGATTCCTGCGTGGCGTGAACAACGCTGCCGAATTCCGCGCCTTGGGCTGCAAGGTCTGGGACCAGAACGCCAACGAAAACGCCCAGTGGCTGGCCAACCCGTTCCGCCAGGGCGAAGACGACCTTGGCGAAATCTATGGTGTGCAATGGCGCAAATGGCCGGCGTACAAGCAGATTCCGCTCAGCAACCCGGCCGCCATCGAGCAGACCCTCAAGCAAGGTTATCGCCAGATTGCCGAAGGCGAAGAAAACGGCCAGGCCTATGTGGTGCTGTACAAGGCTATCGACCAGGTTCGCCAGTGCGTCGACACCATCATCAAGGACCCGGGCAGCCGTCGCATCCTGTTCCACGGCTGGAACTGCGCCCAGCTTGATGAAATGGCCTTGCCGCCGTGCCACCTGCTGTACCAGTTCCACCCGAATGTCGAGACCAGGGAGATCTCCTTGACCCTCTACATTCGCTCCAACGACCTGGGTCTGGGCACGCCGTTCAATCTCACCGAAGGCGCCGCGCTGTTGAGCCTGATCGGTCGCCTGACGGGCTACACGCCACGCTGGTTCACCTATTTCATCGGTGATGCGCACGTCTACGAAAATCACCTGGACATGCTCAACGAACAGCTCAAGCGTGAACCGTTCCCGATGCCGAAACTGGTGATTTCCGACCGTGTGCCGGAGTTTGCCAAGACAGGCGTTTACCAGCCGGAGTGGCTGGAACTGGTCGAACCGGGCGACTTCTCGCTGGAAGGCTACGAGCACCACGCGCCAATGACCGCGCCGATGGCGGTCTAAAGTACAACACCTGAAACTGTGGGAGCGGGCTTGCTCGCGAAAACGGTGGATCAGTCGACGTTAATGTTGAATGAACAACCGTATTCGCGAGCAAGCCCGCTCCCACATTTGTTTTGTGGTGTTCTCAGTGGCCGTGACTACGGCCGACATGGGAGTGCTCAGCCTCTGTCGCCACAACCCCGCCGCTCACCTCCAGCCGCTGCAAAATCCCGCATTGATCGATACCCGGCCTCTCGCCGCAGCGTTGGCGCAGGTCGAGCAGTTGTGCCTGCAAGGCCAGCAGGCCGTCGATCCGCGCCTTGACGTGGTGGATGTGCTCGTCGATCAGTGCGTTGACGCTTTCGCACTGGTCCTGCGGACTGTCGCGAAATGCCAGCAGGCTGCGGATTTCCTCGAGGGTCATGTCGAGGGTGCGACAGTTGCGGATGAAGGTCAGGCGCTCGGCGTGGGTCTGGGTGTAGACGCGATAGTTGCCGTCACTGCGGGCCGGTTCCGGCAGAAGGTTCTCGCGCTCGTAGTAACGGATCGTCTCTACGGCGCAGTCCGTGAGTTTCGCCAATTCTCCAATCTTCATGACGACAATCTCCAAAACTCCAGAATGGGTGCTTGACCCTGTAGTGGCTACAGGGTCTTTACTGGGCAGCAGGCACTCTTATGGACGCAACCAATGAGCGATTCTCAGCATACCCACAAACCTGTGGCCGAACATGAAATCGGCGTTAAGCTTCGACCCTTACCCAAGCATGACCATGGCGGTCATGGCGACGCTTGCTGTTCATCAAAAACGGCAGCGCCTGCGCGGGTCACGCTGAGCGCATCGCCGACGGCGGGTGCCCGTCTGAGCAGCTTTCGCATCGAGGCGATGGACTGCCCGACCGAGCAGACGCTGATCCAGAACAAGCTAAGCAAACTGACAGGCGTGCAGCAGCTGGAGTTCAATCTGATCAACCGGGTGCTCGGCGTGACCCACGATTTGCCAGGCACCGAGCCAATCACCGAGGCGATCAAGTCCCTGGGCATGCACGCCGAACCGCTGGAGCAGGGGGCTGAAACACCGGCAGCGAAACCCGACAGGAAACACTGGTGGCCATTGGCGTTGTCCGGTGTGGGCGCATTGCTGGCGGAAGTCATCCACTTCACCGCGACCGCGCCTGATTGGATGGTAGCGGTAATTGCGCTGGTGTCCATCCTCAGCGGCGGTCTCGGCACCTATAAAAAGGGCTGGATCGCGCTCAAGAACCTCAATCTGAACATCAACGCACTGATGAGCATTGCCGTCACCGGCGCCGTCCTGATCGGTCAGTGGCCGGAAGCGGCGATGGTGATGTTCCTGTTCACCGTGGCCGAGCTGATCGAGGCTCGCTCCCTGGATCGTGCGCGCAATGCCATCGGCGGGCTGATGCAGATGGCGCCGGAGCAGGCGACGGTGTTGCAGGCCGACGGCAGTTGGGTCGAGCAGGATGTCAAAATCATCGAAATCGGCGCGCGGGTGCGTGTGCGTCCCGGCGAACGTATTGGTCTGGACGGCGAGGTCCTGTCCGGGCGTTCGACCATCGATCAGGCGCCCATTACCGGGGAAAGCCTGCCGGTAGAGAAAACCGTCGGCGACAAAGTGTTCGCCGGTACCATCAATCAGGCCGGTTCCCTTGAGTACGCGGTCACTGCCGTCGCGGGCAATTCGACTCTGGCACGCATCATTCACGCCGTTGAACAGGCGCAAGGCGCGCGGGCGCCGACCCAGCGATTCGTCGATCAATTTTCGAAAATCTACACCCCGGTAGTGTTTGTTCTTGCGCTGGCCGTGGCGGTCATCCCACCGCTGTTCATGGGCGCGTTGTGGTTCGACTGGATTTACCGGGCGCTGGTGCTGTTGGTGGTGGCGTGCCCGTGCGCACTGGTGATTTCCACGCCGGTGACCATCGTCAGCGGCCTCGCAGCGGCGGCGCGCAAAGGGATCCTGGTCAAGGGCGGCGTCTATCTGGAGGGTGGTTACAAGCTCGACTACCTGGCCCTGGACAAGACCGGCACCATCACCCACGGCAAGCCGGTGCAGACCGATTACCTGTCGCTGGACCCGACCGCCGATGCTTCGGCGCCAACCATTGCCGCCGCGCTGGCCGGGCGTTCGGATCATCCGGTTTCCCTGGCCATCGCCAAAGCGGCTGTGGATAACCAAAGCGCGACGCTGATTGTGGATAACTTCGAAGCCCTGGGCGGGCGCGGTGTGCGCGGCGAGATCAACGGCCAGCTCTACCATTTGGGTAACCATCGTCTGGTGGAGGATCTGGGCCTGTGCTCTCCGGCGCTGGAAGAAAAACTGTTTGCTCTGGAAAAGCAGGGCAAGTCGGTGGTGCTGCTGCTTGATTCGTCCGGTCCTTTGGCACTGTTCGCTGTCGCCGATACGGTAAAGGCCTCCAGTCGCGAAGCCATCGAGCAACTGCATGACCTGGGCATCAAAACCCTGATGCTCACCGGCGACAACGTCCACACCGCGCAGGCCATTGCCGCGCAGGTCGGCATCGATGAAGCCAGGGGCGACCTGTTGCCGGGGGACAAATTGCAGTCTATCGAGGCCCTATATGCTCAGGGGCACCGGGTCGGCATGGTCGGCGACGGCATCAACGACGCGCCTGCGCTGGCGCGTTCCGAGATCGGTTTCGCCATGGCCGCCGCAGGCACCGATACCGCGATCGAAACCGCCGATGTCGCCCTGATGGACGATGATCTGCGCAAGATCCCGGCATTCATTCGTCTGTCGCGGCAGACGTCGAGCATCCTCAAACAGAACATTGCCCTGGCATTGGTCATCAAGGCGATCTTTCTTGGGGTAACCTTCGCCGGGGTCGCTACCATGTGGATGGCAGTGTTCGCCGACATGGGCGTGAGTTTGCTGGTGGTGTTCAACGGTTTGCGCCTGCTGCGCAAGTAAAGAATGAGGGGCGGTTGTGCTGAGTGCCGAGCTGAAGGCGTTTTACATGGTGGCCCGCCTGGGCAGCATTACCCAGGCTGCCAAAAAGCTTGGCCTGAGCCAACCGACGGTGACGACGCAGATCCGCAACCTCGAGAGTCAGTATTCGGTTGAGCTGTTCTACCGTGGCGGTCGGCGTCTCAGCGTCAGCGAGGAGGGTGCGCGGCTGTTGCCGATGGTCAAGGTACTGATGCAGCAGGAAGCCGACATCGAGTTTTTCCTGCGTAACTGCGGCCAGGTCCAGGGCACATTGCGCATTGCCGCCACGGCGCCGTATTACATCCTCGACCTGGTGAAAACCTTTCGCGAGCGTTTGCCGCAGGTGGAGGTGTCGGTGGAAATCGGCAATTCCCAGCAAGTGCTCGAGGCGCTGGAAGATTACCGGGTCGATGTCGCGGCGTCGTCGCAGTTGCTCGATGACGCGCGCCTGATTCGCCGGGTGCTCGGCAGCGATCCGCTGGTGCTGGCGGTGCATCGCAATCATCCACTGGCGGTTTATGATCACGTACCACTTGGCGCCCTGGCCGGGCATACCTTGCTGATGCGCGAACCGGGCTCGACCACCCGCCGCCTGACCGAAGAGTTGCTGGCCAGCGCTGGAGTGAGTTTCGGGCCGCTGCTGGAGATCGGCAGCCGCGAATCGATCCGCGAGGCGGTGCTGCGCAACATCGGCATCAGCATCATCGCCCGCCAGGAAGTACCCCATGATCCGCAACTGCGGGTGCTGACCATCGAGAATGCACCGCAAATCCCCGAATACCTGTATTGCCTCAAGGAACGCAAGGGCGCGCGGTTGCCGGCGGCGTTTCTCGGGTTGGCGCAGGAAATGGCCCCGGCCTGAATTCTGGGGTGCCTGTACCAGCCTCATCGCGAGCAAGCTCGCTCCCACAGTGGGTTTGAGGTGAAACACAAATTGTGTGAACACCCAAAATCCCTGTGGGAGCGAGCTTGCTCGCGATGGCGGCTGATCAGGCGACTCAAAACTTAACCCCAAATCCTTGAATACCACTATCGGCAGTTTTTGCCTTACTGCCACATGACGGACTCATTACAACCCTAGGATGGCCTTCATCTGCCAGATGAGGTCCGTCCATGAACAACTCGATCGCAACTGCCCTGACCAATCCCGGCGCCCCGATGAAGGTGCGCGGCGTACAGAAACGTTTCGGCGCTTTCACCGCGCTGGATAATGTTTCACTCGACGTGGCAGCCGGTGAGCTGGTGTGTCTGCTGGGTCCGTCGGGCTGTGGCAAGACCACCTTGCTGCGCTGCATCGCCGGCCTGGAAAAGCAGGACAGCGGCGAGTTGTACCTGGGTGAACGCGACGTTTCCCACCTGGCTCCCCAGGCGCGGGACTACGGCATTCTGTTCCAGTCCTACGCGTTGTTTCCCAATCTCACCGTCGAAGCGAACATTGCCTACGGCCTGGCCGGCAATGGTCGCGACCAGATTCGCCAGCGTGTCGGTCAGATGCTGGAACTGGTCGGCCTGAGCGGCAGCGAGAAAAAGTATCCCGGTCAGTTGTCCGGTGGCCAGCAGCAACGGGTTGCATTGGCTCGCGCGCTGGCCCCGGCACCTTCGCTGCTGCTACTCGACGAGCCGATGTCGGCCCTCGATGCCCGGGTGCGCGAGCATCTGTGCACCGAACTGCGCCAGCTGCAACGCAACCTCGGCATCACCACCCTGATGGTGACCCACAATCAGGACGAGGCCATGTTGATGGCCGACCGTATCGCCGTGATGAACAACGGCAAGGTCGAGCAGTACGCCACGCCGCAGGAAATCTACAACCGCCCGGCCACGCCGTTCGTGGCGGAGTTCGTCGGCCAGGGCAACTGGTTGCCGTTCCAGCGCAGCAGCGACAGCCACGCCCAGGTCGGCGGGATGAACATGCGCCTGGCCGAAGGCAGCGCCAAGACCGCCTCGGGCCGCTTGTTCTGCCGCCCCGAAGCGATCAACGTCAATCCGCTGGTGCACGAGGAAAACCTGTTCCCGGCCAAGGTTCGCGAGATCACCTTCCTCGGCAACCGCTGCCGCATGAGCTTCGAGCTCGATCATTTGCCGGGCCATGCGCTGTTGGCGGAACTGGCACCGGAAGCCATGCCGCGCCTTGGCGCCCGGCAGATCATGGTCGCCTTGCCGCCACGCAGCCTGCAGGTGTTTGCCTGATGAGCGCGAATATCGCGCTGCCGCTGCCACACAAGCAGGTTCGGCAGACTTCCCGTGCCGAGATCGGTGACCGGCTGTTCGTGATCGGCGGCAAAGTGCTTCTGCTGGTGCTGTTGGGCGTTGCCGTATTGATGCCGTTGCTGGCGATCTTCTGGCGTGGTTTCAGCGCTGAAGCCGGGCAGGGTGGTGGTTGGGTTGCAGCGAAAGAACTGGTGACCAGCGAGAACTTCCACTGGTTGCTCGGCAACAGTCTGAAGGTTTCCCTCAGCGTCGCGGCCATTGTCGTACCCCTGGCTTATCTGTTTGCCTACGCGCTGCAACGCACCCTGATTGCGGGTAAAGGCCTCTGGCGTGGCATTTCCCTGCTGCCATTGATGGCGCCGTCGATGCTGCCCGGTATTGCGCTGGTCTACCTGTTTGGCAACCAGGGCATGCTGCGTGGCCTGCTCTCGGACAACATCTACGGCTTCTGGGGCATTGTTCTGGGTGAGGTGATCTACACCTTCCCGCACGCCTTGATGATTCTTCTGTCGGCCTTGTCCCTGGCGGATGCACGATTGTTCGATGCGGCTTCAAGCATGGGCGCCAGTCCGGCGAAAGCGTTCCGCAGCATCACCTGGCCGGCGACCCGTCAGGCGGTTTTCGCTGCGTTCTGCCTGGTGTTCACCCTGACCATCACCGATTTCGGTGTTCCGGTGGTGGTCGGCGGCGACTATCAAGTGCTGGCGCTGGAAGCCTATAAAGCCGTGGTCGGCCAACAGCAATTCGGCCGCGGTGCCTTGATCGGCATGGTGTTGTTGCTGCCGGCGCTGTTCAGCTTTGGTGTCGATGCCTGGTTGCGTCGCCGTCACGGCGACTCCATGAGCGGTCGTGCCCAGGTGTTCAAGCCTGCGCCATCGAAACTGCGCGACGCTTGCTACCTGGCCATCGTCCTGTTGATCAGCGCTGCGCTGCTGCTGGTGTTCGGCATGGCGGTGTTCTCGTCCCTGGTGAAATTCTGGCCGTACAACCTGTCGCTGTCGCTCAACCACTATCAGTTCAATGAAACCGCCGGCGGTGGCTGGCTGGCCTACGGCAACAGCTTGAAGATGGCCTTGGGCACGGCATTGATCGGCAGCCTGCTGATTTTCACCGGCGCCTACCTGATGGAAAAAACCAGGGGCCAGCGCGGCCTGAACCTGACCTTGCGCATGCTCAGTTTCGTACCGATGGCGGTGCCGGGCCTGGTGCTGGGGTTGGGTTATGTCTTCTTCTTCAACCTCACTGGCAACCCGCTGCACATGCTGTACGGGACCATGACCCTACTGATCGTCTGCACCATTGCGCACTATTTGACCACCGCGCAAATGACCGCCACCAACGCATTGCGTCAACTCGATGCCGAGTTCGAAGCCGCCGCGCTGTCGCTCAAGGCGCCGCTGTACCGCCACTACCTGCGCGTCACCGTGCCGATTTGCCTGCCGGCTTTGCTGGACATCGTGCGCTACCTGTTCGTCTCGGCCATGACCACCGTCTCGGCGGCGATCTTCCTCTACAGCCCCGACACCATCCTCGCGGCGGTGGCGGTACTGAACATGGACGACGCCGGCAACGTCGGCGGCGCGGCGGCGATGTCGACCCTGATTCTGTTCACCTCGGCGGGCGTGTCCCTGCTGCTGGCCGGGGCTTCGCGCGGTTTGCTGCGCCGCTCCCAGGCCTGGCGGCAGACCGCGCCCGGTCACTGATTCACTCCCTCAACTCAAATACAGGAAAAGATCATGTTCAAGCCTATGGCCCTGGCCGCCGCTGTCCTCACCGCTTTCAGCCTGAACGCCTTTGCGGCGAAAACCGAGTTGACGGTGTACACCGCCCTCGAAGCTGAACAGCTGAAAACCTATAAAGAAGCCTTCGAAAAGGCCAACCCGGACGTCGAAATCAAATGGGTGCGCGATTCCACCGGCATCATCACGGCCAAGTTGCTCGCCGAAAAAGCCCGCCCGCAGGCTGACGCCGTGTGGGGCCTGGCGGCCTCCAGCCTGGCGATCCTCGATCAGCAAGGCATGCTGCAAAGCTATGCACCGAAGGACCTGGGCAAGATCGGCGCCAACTACCGTGACGCCGCCAACCCGCCAGCCTGGGTCGGCATGGATGTCTGGGCCGCGACCATTTGCTTCAACACCGTCGAAGCCGAAAAGCAGGGCCTGACCAAGCCCGTGAGCTGGCAAGACCTGACCAAGCCTGAGTACAAAGGCAAGATCGTCATGCCGAACCCGGCATCGTCCGGCACCGGCTTCCTTGACGTCAGCGCCTGGCTGCAAACCTTCGGCGAGAAGCAGGGCTGGGCCTACATGGACGGCCTGCACCAGAACATCGGCCAGTACGTTCACTCCGGCTCCAAGCCTTGCAAACTGGCGGCTGCGGGTGAATTCCCGATCGGTATTTCCTTCGAGTACCCGGCCGTTCAACTGAAACGCCAGGGTGCACCGCTGGACATCATCCTGCCGAAGGAAGGCCTGGGCTGGGAAATCGAAGCGACTGCCGTGATCAAGGGCACTGCCCACGAAGAAGCCGCGAAGAAACTGGCTGACTTCTCCGCCAGCCCTGAGGCGATGGAACTCTACAAAGAAAACTTCGCAGTGCTTGCCCAGCCTGGTATCGCCAAGCCGCAGACCGAACTGCCAGCCGACTACGAACAGCGCCTGATCAAGAACGACTTTGCCTGGGCCTCGAAGAACCGCGACGAGATCCTGACCGAATGGCGCAAGCGTTATGACGGCAAGTCCGAGAAAGTGGCGGCCAAGTAAGATCTTTATCGGCTGAAAGGGCCTCTTCGCGAGCAAGCCCGCTCCCACAGGGAAATGCATTCCAATGTGGGAGCGAGCCTGCTCGCGAAAGCGGTCTACCATTCACCACAAATCTCACTGATCGGGAGACTTCTGATGCACAGCCATGAACAAACCGTCGCCAAGGTCTTCGCCCTCTACGAACGCTTTGGCGACAGCGATTACATCGGCGAGCCGGTGTCGCAGATCGAGCACATGTCCCAGGCCGCCCAATGCGCGATGGCCGAAGGCTTCGACGACGAAGTCGTGCTGGCGGCGTTCTTCCACGATATCGGGCACATCTGCGCCGAGGGTGCCGAGAACATGGGCGGCTACGGCGTGGTCAGCCACGAACGGCTGGGCGCCGATTATTTGCGCAATGCCGGCTTCAGCGAACGCATGGCCCGGTTGGTGGAGTACCACGTCCAGGCCAAGCGTTATCTGACACTCAGGGAACCTGGGTACTACGAACGCCTGAGCGAAGCCAGTCGCCGGACCCTGGAATATCAGGGGGGTGTGATGACCGAAGCTGAAGCCGATGCCTTCGAGCAGGACCCGTTGTGCAAAGTCAGTTTGCGCATGCGCCAGTGGGATGAACAGGCCAAGGAGATGCATGTGCCGGTGACTGATCTGGAGGTGTTGAAGCGCAAAGCCATCAGAGTCTTGTCTCTCGAGGCCTGCTGAAACGCCCTACAAGCAAAAGAAACTGTTCGCGCAGAGAGTTCCGACGAGACGGGCTAGCTTGATCGGCCCTTCTTCAATGAGAAACTCCACCATGCGTTATTTGAAAGTGACTGCCCAGGACCGCAGCGCGAACGGCAAGGCCGACACCGTCCTCCTGCATTTTTTCGAGGAGAGTAGCGGGGCAGAGGACAGACTCATCCATAAGGCCTATGCGCTGGATATCACGGCTGATGGCAAGGTTGATTTCCAGGTCGGTGATGTAAACAACGATGGTAAGGAAAACACCAAGGACGAGCGGTTGCTCAAGTCGTTTGCCAACGCCTACTTGCAGCTCAAATGGTTCAACCGCGGCGAGACCTGGGATCGCTATCTGAAGATATTCACCGAAGATTTCGCCAACGACGGTTCTCCAGACACCGTGCGCCTGCACTTTCATGAAGGCGTCGGCAAACCGTCGGATCAAACTATCGTTTACACCGCCTCCGCCTATGACACCAACAACGACGGGAAGCTGGATTGGCTGATCCACTTCGATATGGATAACGACGGTGACCAGGATGCGGTAGATCAGCAGCGCGTCTCACAGCTCAGCACTGCGTATCTGCAATTCAACTGGCGCTGACGATCAACAAGTTCACAACTGCTGCGCCAACACCTCAACCTGCTCCTGCCGCTCCGCCTGATTCAACTTCGCATGCGGATTCAACGACGACCACTGCGGATGCGCCCGAGCCTTGTTCAAAGCCTCGGGCAGTTTGCCTTCGCGCCAACTCTTTTCCTGAGGCGTGGCCACCTGGATGCTGTCCATCGCCGCATGCCCACGGGCGTTCAGCGCTTGCAGCAATTGCCGCTGGCGCAGCGCCAACAGGCGCAGCACGTTGTCATCCACCGTCAGTTCGCGCTGGCCCTTGATCTTGCCCAGCAAGCGGCTGCCATAACTGCGTGCGGTTTGCAGGGCGCCACCTGCGATGGCGCCGGCCAGTGCGGCGGCGCCGAGCGTAATCCCGCCCACCAGCAAATCGACCCCGGCCCCGGCAGCGGCGCCTGCGGCAATTCCACCGCCGACGCGCACACCCAGTTGCTTGAGGGTTTCCGGGTTGAACAGGTCATCGCCCCAACGGCCATCGAGCAACGGCAAATCACTGGCCGCGGCATCCTGTGGGCGGAAGGCGTAGAGCTTGAGCAGGGCCTCGACGCAACGCTGCTCACGCTGGCGTACGGCTTTGCGCAATTCGCTGATCGCCTGTTGTTCCTGCTCGGCTTCACTGACCACGCTGCGCCGGCAAGCCGCGCAATCGATCAGCAATTCGGCAATCAACCGCTCCGCGCTTTGCTGGCGAGCGAGACGCTGGGCCTGCTGATCGGCGATCAGGCGTTCGAGTTGCGGCCGGGCCGTTTCCAGCAGCAGGGCGAGACTTTCATAGAGTCGGCGCTCGCCGTCTTCCGGCGGCGCGACACTGTCGAAACGCACCAGGGCATGCAAGCCCAGCCGCGCCAACGCTTCACGCCAGGCCGGTTCGCGGTGGTTGGCGCTGCTGACGAAATTCAGCACCGGCAGCAAGGGTTTGCCGCAACTGGCCAACACTTCCAGCTCGTCGCGATACTTGGCCAGCACCGGCTCACGGGCGTCTATCACATAAAGACCGGCATCCGACGCCAGCAACTGGCGCAGCACCTTGGCTTCCTGTTCGAAGCGTTGCCGGGCTTCGCTGCCCTCCAGGAAACGCGCCAGGCGTGCCGGACCGTCGAGGCGTTCACCCGGGCGTTCCAGGCGTTCGAGGTAATCGAGCAGGGCGATGGCGTCTTCCAGGCCAGGGGTGTCGTAGAGGTCGAGCAGTGGCTCGCCGTCCACCGAAAGACGGGCACCTTCGACGTGCCGCGTGGTGCTGGGGCGATGGGACACCTCACCGAAGCCGACGTCGCGGGTCAGGGTGCGCAACAACGAGGTTTTACCGACGTTGGTGTGACCGACCACGGCGAGTTTCAGAGGCTGCTTCCTGGTGTCAGTCATGACCCGTCTCCAGCCAGTTCATCGGTGCACAATCGGCAAACGGCAACTCAAGCTGTTGCAGCGCCATGTGCCAGTCGCCCAGGCGCTCGGCGTCCAGCGCTTCACCGGGCGGCGCCTGCAACAACCAAACGCGGGAGGCGCTGGCGCTGCGGGCCAGTTCGGCAATCAAGGCCAGGCTGCCGCGATCCGGCGAACGCCGTGGATCGCAGGCGATGGCCAGGCGTGCCGGGGGAAAGCGGCTCAGTTGTTCGAGGAGTTTGTGCCGCGACTCGCGACTGTCGAGGATGCCGGCGTTGCTCACGCTTTTCGGCAATGACGGTGGCCACGGGCGTTGGTCGTCCAGTTCGATGGCGACCAACAGTGCACCGTTGCTTTGCTGCTCGGTCACACCGCTTTCCACGCGATGCAGTTGCGCCGGTGCCGCATCGCTGACGCCGAGGCGCTCGCTGGTGGGCATCAAGCGTTCACGCAGTTGCGCGTAACCGGGCAGGTTCAAATCCAGGCGCAGCGCCGTTTGCCCTGTCTTCCAGCGCCACAGGCAAAACAGTGCGAGCAGCAGGCGCGGCAAAACACCGTAGACCAGCAGTACGCCCACCAGCCAGGCGGCCCAGGCCTGGCGGGCGCTTTCGATGTTCAGTGCGGCATCGCCACTGGCGCGGATCATCTCCACGGTCGGCACGCTGAAGCCAAGCAGGGCCGGCAACGCACCCAGCGCCTGAGTGACGGCGATAAAGGTGTCGGCACCGAGGATCGTGGTTTCCCAGACAAAGCCGTAGCGCCGGGTCGCCATCAACATCAGCAGGATCACCAGCGCGCTGAGCATCGCCAGCAACCACAGGCTGTTGACCAGCACACCGATGGCCCAGCGATTGAGTTTCTGCCGTTGCAGTAACAGGAGCAGGGCGGGGGCCAACTGCGCGGCTTTGGCGTCCCGTGCGAGTTTTTCACTGAGCCATAGCCACAGGCGTCCGAGGCTGGCGCCGTGTTCGCCGACAAACACTAATCCCAGGGCCCAACTCAGCAACAGGACCAGATTGAGCCCGAGCAAGCTGCCCAAGGCCCAGAACACATTCACCGGGTGCAGGCCATCACCCATTGCGGCCAATGCCAGGCCGGCGCCGCTGATCACGGCCAGCACGGCCATTACGATCAGCGCCAGCCGCGCGCCTTGCAACCAGTGTTTGAGGGCTGTAGTCAGGCCATCGCGTTCAGCCAGCCACAGGGCGCGGCGTTGAATGCGCGCCGGCAAATCGCCGCCGGCGCTGCGGGCCAGTCGGTTGGCTTCCAGGTCTTCCAGGGGGCCTGCGTGTTCTTCGCGCAGGCGGATGGTTTCTGTCAGCCAGAGGGTATTGAGTTCAGTCACGCGGCATCCCGTCGCTTAAATGAGCTGTGAGCATAACCGCTGTGGCGCTGGTCGGGGGGCACGTTGCGAGATGTTGAGCCTCTGGTATCCTCGCCAGCATGAAAAAAACTCTTACTCTAAGTCTGATCGCAGCTCTCGGTGAAAATCGAGTGATTGGCGTGAATAACAGCATGCCTTGGCACCTGCCGGGGGATTTCAAATACTTCAAAGAAACAACGCTTGGCAAGCCGATCATCATGGGGCGCAAGACTTGGGATTCCTTAGGTCGCCCGTTGCCGGGTCGTCTGAACATCGTTGTCAGCCGTCAAGCGGAACTGCAATTGGAAGGTGCGGAGGTTTATCCGTCGCTGGAAGCTGCGGTAGTTCGAGCTGAAGAGTGGGCTCGTGAGCAATGTGTCGATGAAGTTATGCTGATTGGTGGCGCGCAGTTGTATGCGCAAGGGTTGTCACATGCTGATCGACTGTATCTGACCAGTGTTGCGTTGAACCCAGAAGGGGATGCGTGGTTCCCAGAGTTCGAATCGAATCAATGGAAGCTGGTATGGGAGAAATTGAATCTGCCTGAAGGTGACAAGCCGGCGTACACATTTGAGGTTTGGGAAAAAGCCTAAAAGCATCGCGAGCAAGCTCGCTCCCACAGTGTTTTGAGGTGAATCACAAATTGTGTGAACACCACAGATCCCTGTGGGAGCGAGCTTGCTCGCGATAGCGGTCTGTCAGGCGCTACTCAAGCCTGCGCCAACGCCGAATGCTCATCCACATCCAGCAGCGCCTTATCGGTCTGCTGCATCACCTGACTGGTGATCGCCCCGGCCGTCATCGAACCACTCACGTTCAGCGCCGTACGCCCCATATCAATCAGCGGCTCGACCGAAATCAGCAACGCCACCAGTGACACCGGCAAGCCCATCGCCGGCAGTACGATCAGCGCGGCGAACGTCGCGCCGCCACCGACACCGGCCACACCGGCCGAGCTCAGCGTCACAATCGCCACCAGCGTCGCGATCCACAGCGGGTCCAGCGGGTTGATGCCCACGGTCGGCGCTACCATCACCGCCAACATCGCCGGGTACAGACCGGCACAGCCGTTCTGGCCAATGGTCGCGCCGAACGAAGCGGCGAAACTGGCGATGGACTGCGGGATGCCCAAGCGGCTGGTCTGCGCTTCGATGCTCAACGGAATCGTCGCTGCGCTGGAACGGCTGGTGAAGGCAAACGTCAGCACTGGCCAGATCTTGCGGAAGAACCGCAGCGGGTTGATCCCGGCGGCCGACACCAGCACGCCATGCACCACGAACATCAGGCCCAGGCCGATGTAGGACACCACCACGAAACTGCCGAGCTTGATGATGTCTTGCAGGTTGGAACCGGCGACCACTTTGGTCATCAGCGCCAACACGCCGTACGGGGTCAGCTTCATCACCAGGCGCACCAGACGCATCACCCAGGCTTGCAGGGTGTCGATGGCGTTGATCACTTTCTGACCTTTCTCGGCATCATCCTTGAGCAGTTGCAGCGCCGCGACACCCAGGAACGCAGCGAAAATCACCACGCTGATGATCGACGTCGGCTTGGCCCGCGCCAGGTCGGCGAAGGGGTTTTGCGGAATGAACGACAGCAGCAGCTGCGGCACATTCAGGTCGGCGACCTTGCCGGCGTAATCGGTCTGGATGGTTTGCAGGCGCGCCATTTCCTGGGTACCGGCCACCAGGCCTTCGGCGGTCAGGCCGAACAGGTTGGTCAGGCCGATGCCGATCAGCGCCGCAATGGCCGTGGTGAACAGCAGCGTGCCGATGGTCAGGAAGCTGATCTTGCCCAACGACGAGGCGTTGTGCAGACGGGCCACGGCACTGAGGATCGAGGCGAACACCAGCGGGATCACGATCATTTGCAGCAACTGCACATAGCCGTTACCTACCAGATCGAACCAGCCGATCGAGGCTTTCAGTACCGGGTTGCCGGCACCGTAGACAGTGTGCAACGCCACACCGAACGCCACGCCCAGCACCAGCGCGAGCAGGACTTTTTTCGCCAGGCTCCATGTCGTGTGGCGGGTTTGCGCCAGGCCGAAGAGCAGGGCGAGGAACACCAGCAGATTGAGGATCAGCGGCAGATTCATGAAGACTCCGATAAGACTTGTGCCGGTTGCACCCTTGGGCAACCGCGAACCGGCAAGCCTAACAGCTTGAAAAATAATGAATTAATATCAAAAACGTATGATATCCGTCGCTTTTGGAATAAGCGGATGTCGCTGTCAGAAATGCAACTGGCGCGAAAGGGACGTGGGCGGTCGCTGACAGACGAGGACTGTCACACTTATTTGTTAGCGTCGATCTCTTTCACATTCAGGGAGAAACGCCAATGAAGTTCGCACCGAAATTACTGGCTGCAGCACTTTGCCTGGGCCTTGCCGGCCAGGTTTTCGCAACGGATCTGAAACACTGGCCCGCCGATCAGGCCAAGGCACTGGACGCGATGATCGCCGCCAACGCCAACAAGGGTAACTACGCGGTGTTCGACATGGACAACACCAGTTACCGCTACGACCTCGAAGAGTCGTTGCTGCCGTTCATGGAGAACAAGGGCCTGATCACCCGCGACAAGCTCGATCCCTCCCTGAAACTGATGCCGTTCAAGGACACCGCCGACCACAAGGAAAGCCTGTTCAGCTACTACTACCGCCTCTGCGAACTCGACGACATGGTTTGCTATCCATGGGTCGCCCAGGTCTTCTCCGGCTTTACCCTCAAGGAACTCAAGGGCTACGTCGACGAGATGATGGCGTCCGGCAAGCCGGTGCCGGCGACTTATTACGAAGGCGACGTGGTCAAGAAGCTCGACGTCAACCCGCCGAAAATCTTCACCGGCCAGCAAGAGCTGTACAACAAACTGATGGAGAACGGCATCGAGGTCTACGTGATGACCGCCGCCTCCGAAGAACTGGTGCGCATGGTCGCGGCCGATCCGAAGTACGGCTACAACGTCAAACCGCAGAACGTGATCGGCGTGTCGTTGCTGCTCAAGGACCCGAAGACGGGCGAACTGACCACCGCGCGCAAGCAGATCACTGACGGCAAATATGACGAAAAGGCCAACCTCGGCCTCGAGCTGACCCCGTACCTGTGGACCCCGGCGACCTGGATGGCCGGCAAGCAGGCGGCGATCCTGACCTACATCGATCAGTGGAAAAAACCGGTACTGGTGGGCGGCGATACCCCGAGCAGCGACGGCTACATGCTGTTCCACAGCGTTGACGTGGCCAAGGGCGGCATCCACCTGTGGGTCAACCGCAAGGACAAGTACATGACCCAGATCCAGGGCATGATGGCCAAGAACGCCGCGGCCCAGGCCAAGGAAGGGTTGACGGTGACTGCCGACAAGAACTGGGTGGTCGTGAAGCCTGAAGAGATTCAATAAGACCGAGTCGCCTCCATCGCGAGCAAGCTCGCTCCCACAAAGATCTCGGGTGAAACACAGACTGTGTGAACACCGTAGATCCCCTGTGGGAGCGAGCTTGCTCGCGATGAGGCCAGTCGGTGCAATGAAAGACTCCGCTTGAACGACATCTCCTGACAGTCGCAACCTACGCATTCTTGCGTAAGGGACTACGACTACGCCAGAATCCGCCGGCTTGTGCGCCTGTTTGGCGGGTTCTATCTTCTGCGCGTCGCTGCCCATCAGCGATCGGGTTTGGTAGCCCGGATTATCCAGGCGCATGACAACACCTTTGGCAGGTTTTTTCGTCTCTGCTTTTATGGTGGTCATGCGTAGGGCGCTTTCGAGCGCGCCGGCTCCCTGGACCGGTCTACCAACCTGCGTATGGCTGCCACCTTTCGTTTGGTAGCGAAGGTGATGGCTCTCTGCCTCCAGGAGATTCATCAATGCTAAAAATTACTCCCGATCCACCAAACTCCGACAACCTGTCCGCCCACATCAACGCCACCCCGCGCAAACCCAGCCAAACATTCGTCATCGCACCGGGCCTCGACACCGAAACCCTGTTGGCCCACGCCTGCGAATCCCTCGCCTCGGCCAATGTCATGGCCAGCGATTTCGCCGGACTGCTGGAAGGCTCGCAGCGCAGCACGATGCTGGGGATCGCGCAGGTCATCATGCTGGGCGAACTGGCGGTGAACCAGGCGTTGGATAACCTCGACCCGCAGGAATAATGGGAACGCTGTTAACTGTAGGAGCGAGCTTGCTCGCGATGGTCGTTAACGATGACGCGTTCTTTCTGGTTTAACGTGTCGTCCTTGCTTCCATCGCGAGCAAGCTCGCTCCTACAACGGATCCGTGCAAACAAAAATGCCCCGCACTTGGCGGGGCATTTTTATGTTCGACGCTTGAGGCTTACAGCCCGTCAAGCATCGCCTTGTTACGCACAGCACCCTTGTCGGCACTGGTGGCCAGCAGGGCGTAGGCTTTCAGGGCGGTGGTCACTTTACGTGGACGCACCTCAACCGGTTTCCAGCCTTTCTTGTCCTGCTCGACCCGGCGCGCGGCCAGTTCTTCGTCGCTGACCAACAGGTTGATCGAGCGGTTCGGAATGTCGATCAGCACTTTGTCGCCGTCCTGCACCAGGCCGATTGCGCCGCCGGCAGCCGCTTCAGGCGAAGCGTGGCCGATGGACAGGCCCGAGGTACCGCCGGAGAAACGGCCGTCGGTGAGCAGGGCGCAGGCTTTGCCCAGGCCTTTGGATTTCAGGTACGAAGTCGGGTAGAGCATTTCCTGCATGCCCGGGCCGCCTTTCGGGCCTTCGTAGCGAATGATGACGATGTCGCCTTCCTTCACTTCGTCGGCGAGGATGCCGCGTACGGCGCTGTCCTGGCTTTCGAAGATCTTCGCATTGCCTTCGAAGACGTGGATCGACTCGTCGACGCCAGCGGTTTTCACCACGCAGCCGTCCAGGGCGATGTTGCCGTAGAGCACGGCCAGGCCGCCTTCTTTCGAGTAAGCGTGCTCGACACTGCGGATGCAGCCGTTTTCACGGTCGTCGTCCAGGGTTTCCCAACGGGTCGACTGGCTGAACGCGGTTTGCGTCGGGATGCCCGCCGGACCGGCCTTGAAGAAGTGGTGCACGGCTTCGTCGTTGGTCTGGGTGATGTCCCACTTGGCGATGGCTTCTTCCATGCTGCGGCTGTGCACGGTCGGCAGCTGGGTGTGCAGCAGGCCGCCACGGGCCAGCGAACCGAGGATGCTGAAGATACCGCCAGCGCGGTGCACGTCTTCCATGTGGTACTTCTGGATGTTCGGCGCGACCTTGCACAGTTGCGGCACGTGACGGGACAGACGGTCGATGTCGCGCAGGTCGAAATCGATCTCGGCTTCCTGGGCAGCGGCCAGCAAGTGCAGGATGGTGTTGGTGGAACCGCCCATGGCGATGTCCAGGGTCATGGCGTTTTCGAACGCCTGGAAGTTGGCGATGTTGCGCGGCAACACCGACTCGTCGTTCTCGCCGTAGTAACGCTTGCACAGCTCGACGATGGTGCGGCCGGCCTGCAGGAACAGCTGCTCGCGGTCGCTGTGGGTGGCCAGGGTCGAACCGTTGCCCGGCAAGGCCAGGCCCAGCGCTTCAACCAGGCAGTTCATCGAGTTGGCGGTGAACATGCCGGAGCACGAACCACAGGTCGGGCAGGCGCTGCGCTCGTACTCAGCGACTTTCTCGTCAGAAGCGCTGGAGTCGGCGGCGATCACCATGGCGTCGACCAGGTCGAGGCCGTGGGAGGCGAGTTTGGTCTTGCCGGCTTCCATCGGGCCGCCGGAGACGAAGATCACCGGGATGTTCAGGCGCAGGGACGCCATCAGCATGCCGGGGGTGATCTTGTCGCAGTTGGATATGCACACGATCGCGTCGGCGCAGTGGGCGTTGACCATGTACTCGACGGAGTCGGCGATGATCTCGCGGCTCGGCAGCGAATACAGCATGCCGTCGTGGCCCATGGCGATGCCGTCATCGACAGCGATGGTGTTGAATTCCTTGGCCACGCCGCCAGCGCGTTCGATCTCGCGGGCGACCAGTTGCCCCAGGTCCTTGAGGTGCACGTGGCCCGGTACGAACTGGGTGAACGAGTTGGCAATGGCGATGATCGGCTTCTTGAAGTCGTCATCTTTCATCCCCGTGGCGCGCCACAGTGCGCGGGCGCCGGCCATGTTGCGGCCGTGGGTGGATGTTTTCGAGCGGTAATCAGGCATGAAGCACTCCGGGCGGCTAATCAGGTATCAAAAGGGAAGTGAGCTTCTATTGACGTCTGGAACACTCAGAAATGGCCGCGTGTCCGGAAGTTGCCGATAACTTTGCGGGATCGCCGCGCGCTTCAGCTTGAGCTCATAAACCCGCCGGGGATGACTGGCGATGAATGTTCGCGATTCTACACGGCTGGCGGCTGGAGGGAATGCCTGCAAACCTGGAGGTAGCATTCACAAGACGTGCGGGCGCGTTTTCTGTAGGAGCGAGCCTGCTCGCGATAAACCTGAGAGCGCCCCGGGGTGCCGGGTTTCCCGCGTTATCGTTGACGACCATCGCGAGCAGGCTCGCTCCTACAGTGATTTGTGCATCAGAGCCAGATGGCGTCCCAGAGTGGGTAGCCGCCGATATGGTCGACGAGGCCTGCGCGTAGGGGGTTGGCAATGATGTATCGGGCGATGGCTTTCAGATCTTCCTCGCGACGCAGGGCTCGGTCGAAGTAGCCCTTTTGCCATACAGGAGCATGTAGGTCCCGTTGCTGATTGATGAGGCGTGTGCAGCGAGATTTGGTGGCTTGCACCAGTTTCGGTAAATCACCGTTGTGCAATTCAATCAGCCAGTGGAAGTGATCCGGCATGACTACCCAGGCTATAGACGTGGCATAGCCGGCTTCCTGAGCTCTTCTGAACTCGTGCACCAAAAAGCGGCCAGTGCGCCAATCCTGGAAGAATGGTTGTCGTTCGTGGGTGACAGCGGTCAGGTGATAGATGCGACCGGATTGCGAGTGCCGACTTGTGCGTAATCGATGGGCTTTCGGCGTGTTGGACATTCCGTTGTCCTCTTCGGTGATGGGAAGAGAAAACGGTAGGCGTGGTGTGGGAGGTTGTCGCTTCGGCAGTGGATCAGGATGTGTCCTGCACCTGTAGGAGCGAGCTAGCTCGCGATGAAATCAAAGACACCGCGGGGTATCAGGTTCCCCGCGTTATCGTTGACGTCCATCGCGAGCTAGCTCGCTCCTACAGTCAGTGCCCTATCCTGGCATTCGTCAGCAACCCCCAAAGGCTGAAGGCGATGAAGCCAACAGCAATGGTCATCAGCAAATTGTGCCCGGTTTGTGCGAGCGCAGCGCTGCTGACCGCGGCGGTGACGAACATAATGCTATTGCCTGCAGATGCTGCCGTTCCGGCGCTGCTTGAGAACAGCAACATTGCTGCGGAAATTGCGGCAGGTCGCACAAGGGTGACTGCCAGAGCACTGATCAGCATCGGTATGAGCAGAGTGATAGTTGTCATCAATTCATAATTGACGATCAATGCTAACAACACACCGGCGGCACCCAGCAATCCGAGCCCGATGTTGATTTGCAGCGTGAGGGAGATGTGTTTCTGCACGGTGCTGGCAACTACTCCACCAAGGAAATAAGCCAACCCATACACCATAAGCACCAGCGCGTACTGGTATTCGGATAACTTGAACTCATCCATGAAAATCAGCGGCGTCACGCTGATCAATGCGAAATAACAGGCAAACACTAACGCGGCAATCCACCAGTAGCGGATGAAGTCTCGATTTCCAACAATGGATCTCAGCGTGCGTAGAACGGAAACCGGTGTTCTTTGATGGCTGACTGCTTTGGATGGCAGTATCACTTGGGTATGGATATACATGCCGAGCGCCATGAGCGCAAAACCATAAAAACTTCCCTGCCAATCGAACGTGGTTTGCAACCATGATCCCAATAACGGCGACAGTGCAACAAAGGAGCCGCTCAGTGTCATGTAATAAATTCGCACTCGGGCGCGATCCTGTTCTTCGAACAAGTCCTCCACCAGTGCATGACCCAGCACAAAGAAACCACACCCGATTGCCTGGATGACGCGAAACAACAGGAAGCTCAGGTAGTCCGTAGCCAGCACGCACCCTATCGAGCCGAGCGTAGAAACAACGATGCACCCAAGAAGAACTTCCTTGCGGCCCCACTTATCCGAGAGCGGGCCAGTTATTAATTGAGAAATCGCAAAAACCAGCGTGAACAGGCTGGTGGATAGGGCGATTTCTGCGGTTGAAGTATTGAACTCCCCGGCCAAGGCAGGAAAAGAAGGCAGGAGGATATTCAGCGGGAAAAAACTGATCAACGAGATATTGGTAATGAGGATAAAGCGGGAGGCCCGTTTGCGTTTCAGGTCGCTACTTAGAGCTGGGTAAGAGGACTCAGACATTATTTTTGTTTTCCGGAGTGATCAAGCGTTCGTGCTTGAAACCAGAAACCGATACTAGTCTGGGACGCAGGGAGTTCAATCAAAAGCGCTGTAGGAGGCTTCCTGTTTTGATGCCGGGAACCTCTGTAGGAGCGAGCCTGCTCGCGATGGACCCGAGAACACCGCGGGGCGCCAGGCTTCCCGCGTTATCGTTGACGTCCATCGCGAGCAAGCTCGCTCCTACATTGGTTTGCGTTTTAGCTGTTAGGCAACAAACGGCAGGTAATGCTCTTGATGTAACGGGTTTCCGCAATCGCCGGATGCACCGGATGATCCGGCCCCTGGCCGCCGCGTTCCAGCATCTGGATATTGCGGTCCAGGTGGCGGGCACTGGTCAGCAGGATGTTCTGCAGGTCGTCTTCCGGCAGGTGCATCGAGCACGATGCGCTGACCAGGATGCCGTCCTTGGTGAGCAGGCGCATGGCTTGCTCGTTCAGGCGGCGGTAGGCGCCTTCGCCGTTTTTCATGTCTTTCTTGCGTTTGATGAACGCTGGCGGGTCGGCCACGATCACGTCGAAGCGTTCTTCGCTGGCTTTCAGTTCTTTGAGGGCTTCGAACACGTCGCCTTCGATGCAGGTCATTTTCTCGGCGAAGCCGTTCAGCGCGGCGTTGCGCTCGACGCCGTCAAGGGCGAAGGCCGAGGCGTCGACGCAGAACACTTCGCTGGCGCCGAACGCGGCAGCCTGCACGCCCCAGCCGCCGATGTAGCTGTACAGGTCCAGCACGCGTTTGCCTTTGGCGTACGGCGCCAGGCGTGCGCGGTTCATGCGGTGGTCGTAGAACCAGCCGGTTTTCTGGCCCTGGATGACCGGTGCTTCGAATTTCACGCCGTTTTCTTCCAGTGCGACCCACTCCGGCACCAGGCCGAACACGGTTTCGACGTAGCGGGTGAGGCCTTCGGCGTCACGGGCGGCGGAGTCGTTCTTGAACAGGATGCCGCTTGGCTTGAGCACTTGGGTCAGCGCCGCGATCACGTCGTCTTTATGGGCTTCCATGGTCGCCGAGGCGATCTGCACCACCAGGATGTCGCCGAAACGGTCGACCACCAGGCCTGGCAGCAGGTCGGAGTCGCCGTAGACCAGGCGATAGAACGGCTTGTCGAACAGGCGCTCCCGCAGGGACAGCGCCACGTTCAGGCGATGCACCAGCAGCGATTTGTCCAGCGGCAGCTTGATGTCGCGCGACAGCACACGGGCGCAGATCAGGTTGTTCGGGCTCATGGCAACGATGCCCAGCGGCTTGCCGCCGGCGGCTTCGAGGATCGCCTGGTCGCCGGCCTTGAAACCGTGCAATGGCGTAGCGGCTACATCGATTTCGTTGCTGTAGACCCACAAGTGACCGTTGCGCAGACGACGGTCGGCGTTGGCTTTGAGGCGCAGGCTAGGCAGGGACATGTCGTCGCTCCGGAAAAAAGAGCGGGAGTATAGCGTGTTGAGACCCCGGATTGGCCTGCAAGTGGACATGTGGCGAGGGTTGTCTTGCGATTTGGTATGTCGGATCCAACTTCATAAAGGTTAGAATCGCCGTCTGACCCAGAGTGTGCACTTATGTCCCAAGAGTTGACTTCCGAACAGATCCAACAAGCCCTGCAGGGCATCAGCGTACCGGCCCAGCCGCAGATCATGGTGGATTTGCAGATGGAGCAGTACATGCCCGACCCGGATCTGGAAGTCATTGCCAAGCTGATATCCCAGGATCCGGGCCTTTCCGGTTCTCTGCTGAAGATCGTCAATTCGCCGTATTACGGGCTGAGCAACAAGATTGCCTCGATCCAGCGCGCGGTCAATCTGCTGGGCAGCCGCTCGGTCATCAACCTGATCAATGCGATGTCGATCAAGGGCGAGATGAATGACGACACCATTGTCACCCTGAACCGTTTCTGGGATACCGCTCAGGACGTGGCCATGACCTGCCTGACCCTGGCCAAGCGCATCGGCGTTGAAAATGGCGATGAAGCCTATGCCCTGGGCCTGTTCCACGACTGCGGCGTGCCCTTGATGCTCCAGCGTTTCCCCGACTACATGCGGGTTCTGGAGCAGGCCTATGCCAACGCCAGCGCCGAATGCCGGGTGGTGGACACGGAGAATCAGGTGTTCAATACCAATCACTCGGTGGTCGGCTATTACACGGCCAAGTCCTGGCGTCTGCCGGAACACGTGAGCGCGGCGATCGCCAATCACCACAATGCGTTGGCGGTATTCAGCGATGAGACTTCGCGCAACAGTTCGTTGAAGAACCTGTTGGCGATCCTGAAAATGGCCGAGCACATTTGCGCGTCGCATCGGGTGCTGGGCAATCAGGCCGAAGATCACGAGTGGAACAGCATCGCGCCGCTGGTGCTCGATTATGTCGGCCTATCGGACTACGACTTCGAGACCCTCAAGCAGACGATCCGCGACCTCGGCACTCATCGCTGAGTGTCGGACCTTTCCAGGCCATGCGCCTGATCCGAGAGCATCATGCCTGAATTGCCAGAAGTCGAAACCACCCGTCGGGGCATCGCGCCGTACCTGGAAGGCCAGCGCGTCAGCCGGGTGATCGTGCGTGATCGCCGTCTGCGCTGGCCTATCCCCGAGGACCTCGATGTGCGCCTGTCCGGCCAGCGCATCGTATTGGTGGAGCGGCGCGCCAAGTACCTGCTGATCAACGCCGAAGTCGGCACTTTGATCAGCCATTTGGGCATGTCAGGCAACTTGCGTCTGGTGGAGGCCGGGTTGCCGGCGGCCAAGCATGAGCATGTGGACATCGAACTGGAGTCGGGCCTGGCCCTGCGTTACACCGATCCGCGGCGCTTTGGCGCCATGCTCTGGAGCCTCGATCCGCTCAATCACGAATTGCTGATTCGCCTGGGGCCGGAACCGCTGACCGACCTGTTCGACGGCGAGCGCCTGTTCCAGCAGTCCCGTGGCCGTTCGATGGCGGTCAAGCCGTTCATCATGGATAACGCGGTGGTGGTGGGCGTCGGCAATATCTATGCGACCGAAGCGTTGTTCGCCGCTGGAATCGACCCGCGCCGCGAAGCCAAGAGCATTTCCCGTGCGCGGTATTTGAAACTGGCCATCGAGATCAAGCGCATCCTGGCGGCCGCCATCGAGCGCGGCGGTACCACGCTGCGGGACTTTATCGGGGGTGACGGTCAGCCTGGTTATTTCCAGCAGGAACTGTTCGTGTACGGCCGTGGTGGCGAACACTGCAAGGTCTGTGGCACGGGGCTGCGGGAAGTGAAGCTGGGGCAGCGCGCCAGTGTTTTTTGCCCGCGTTGTCAGAGCTGAAGGTCAGTTGGATCTTCAGTGAGGCTGATGACGCCTTCGCGAGCAGGCTCGCTCCCACAAGGGATTTGTGGGTGGCGCAGATTCAGTGTGGGAGCGAGCCTGCTCGCGAAGGCATTCTGAAGGTTGCCGAATGGCTTAAGCCTTACCGGTAATCTTGCGATATTTCTCCATCAACTGTTCTTCAGTCTCCGGATGGGCTTCGTCCAGTGGAATGCAATCCACCGGGCAGACCTGCTGGCACTGCGGTTCGTCGTAGTGGCCGACACACTGGGTGCACAGGTTCGGGTCGATCACGTAGATCTCTTCGCCCTGGGAAATGGCGGCGTTCGGGCACTCGGGTTCGCAGACGTCGCAGTTGATGCAATCGTCGGTGATGATCAGGGACATGCTAACTCCAGCCGGGGCGGCAGGCCCGGGCGCAATAAACCAATGGGTACAATTGTGCCGCATTGGCGCTGTGGGAGCGAGCCTGCTCGCGAAAAACCATCTGACACTGCGGTCTATCCGGTTTTACGCGTCAACGTTGACGTCCATCGCGAGCAGGCTCGCTCCCACAGTGGCGGGGGTTACTTCTTGAAGCGCTCGGTCAGGGCTTCCGCCACCGTAGGGTGTACGAACTTGGTGATATCGCCACCCAGGGCCGCAATTTCACGGACCAGCGTCGAGGAGATGAACGAATAACGCTCGGACGGGGTCAGGAACAGGCTTTCCACATCCGGCGCCAGTTGGCGGTTCATGTTGGCCAGCTGGAATTCGTATTCAAAGTCCGACACCGCGCGCAAACCACGCAGGAACACGTTGGCATTCTGCTCTTTGGCGAAATGCGCCAGCAGCGTCGAGAAACCGACGACTTCTACGTTCGGCAGATGTTTAGTAACCTCGCGCGCCAGTTCCACCCGTTGTTCCAGAGGAAACAGAGGGTTTTTCTTCGGGCTGGCGGCGACGGCGATGATCACGTGATCGAACAGGCGCGAGGCGCGTTCGACCAGATCGCCATGGCCCTTGGTAATAGGGTCGAAGGTACCTGGGTACAACACTCGGTTCATCGCGTCGTCCTGGCGGGAATCCGTTGGGGAGTCGGATGGTATCGCAGCCTTCCCGGTCGGCCAAGTCGCCTGTTGGGTAAGAAAGCACTATAGACGATGGGAATAATCGTCATTTTCATGGGTTTTTTAAACGCTCGGCCAGGGAAGTTGCCAGTTGTGCCGTCAGTCCGTAGACCGACAATTGCGGATTGGCGCCAATGCTGGTGGGGAACAGCGAGCCGTCGTGGATCGACAGATTGCCCAACTGATGATGCCGGCCGAGGCTGTCGGTCACCGCGTTTGCCGGGTCCTCACCCATTGCGCAGCCACCCATCACATGGGCACTGCCCAGGCGTGTGCGGTACAATTCCAGGCTCAGGCCGTCGATCAGCGTGCGGGCTTCAGCGAGGGTCTTCACGTAACGGGCGTCGGCGTGCATCGGCATGACGGCCTTGGCGCCACCGGCAAACTGGATCTCGGCCATGCTGTGGAATGCCCGGCGCAAGCCATCCCAGGCGTAAGGCGAGAGCTGGTAATCCAGCACCGGCGTGTCGTCGCTGCGCAATTCGACGCTGCCACCGGGGCTGTCCGGGTGAAAGCCGTCCCGCAGCAACGCCAGCATGGCGTGGGTATGGGGCAGATTGGCCATGTGTTGCGAATTCTCCTGACCGAAACCGCCAAGCAAGGTTGCGGCCAGCGCCGGATGCAATGGCGGAACCTCCAGCTTGAAGGACATCTTGCCCGTGGTGCCGTCCTGCCACTGGAAGTGGTCGGAATAGATCGACTGCGGCGCACCGTAGAACGGGTTGACGACTTCATCGAACAACGCGGCGGACATGTTCACCGGGTGCAGGAACGTACGTTTGCCCAAGCGCTTGTGCGGGTCGGGTGCCCCGGAGCGCATCAGCAAGGCCGGGCTGTTGATGCCGCCACCGGCCAGCACGAAATGCCGTGCCTTGACCGTGATGGTGCGCCCGGTCGGTGCGACGCAGCGTTCATCCATAGCCGAGCAGTGCAGGCCGGTGATTTTGTCGCCGCTGATCATGAGTTTTTCGGCGCGGGCCAGGTAAAGCAGCTCGCCGCCTTTTTCCAGGGTCGCCGGAATGGTGGTGACCATCATCGATTGCTTGGCATTGGTCGGGCAGCCCATGCCGCAGTAGCCGAGGTTCCAGCAGCCGCGAACGTTGCGCGGGATGACGTGCCAGCTGTATCCCAGTTCCTGGCAGCCCTTGCGTATCACATCGTTATTGGCGTTGGGCGGCACCATCCACGGCGCGACGCCCAGGCGCTGTTCCATTATCTCGAACCACGGCGCCATGTCCGCCGGGCTGTGACCCTTGACGTTGTGTTCTTTGGCCCAGTGTTCCAGGGTCGGCTCCGGGGTGCGGAAACTGGAGGTCCAGTTGATCAGCGTGGTGCCGCCCACCGCCCGGCCCTGGAGGATGGTGATTGCACCATCCTTGCTCATGCGGCCGATGCCTTCCTGATAGAGGCTGCTGTAGGCCTGGTCTTCAAGCAGCTTGAAGTCGCTGCTGGTCTTGAGCGGACCTTCCTCGATCAGCAGCACTTTGTAACCGGCCGCGCTGAGGATTTCGGCGGTGGTGCCGCCGCCGGCACCGCTGCCGATGATCGCCACGTCTGCTTCGAGTGTCAGGTCCTGGGTCAGTTGTGAGCCGTTGTAGGTTTTCCAGCCTCGGGCCATGCCTTCGCGAAACGGATCAGGTACGGGCATCTTTGATTCTCTTTTTATTGTTGGAGTAGACGGTGAAGCGGCTGACGCTATCGCGGGCAAGCCCGCTCCCACAGGGTCGAGTCGTTCACAAAAGGTGCGGCCACCTCAAACCTGTGGGAGCGTGGCTTGCCCGCGAAGGGGGCGACTCGGTATCAGACAGTGGGCGGCCCGGGATACCCGCAATGCGCCCACGATTCCTTGCGGCCGTACCAGGCCATCATCACCAGTTGCAGCAAAGAGCTGTGGCCCATGCGCAACAGGCTCAACGAGCTGTTTTCCCAACGATCGAGGAATTGCCGGATATCGTCGGCGCTGGCGTTTTCCCAGCTGCCCCAGATTCCGGTCAACGGTCCGCGGGTGACGGCCATGCCCAGCACATCGAACAGTTGGCGGGTCAGTTTGAGCATTTCCGGCGACAGATGCGCGAGGTTGTAATCCAGGCTTTCAAGTGTGCCTTCGACAGCCTCGGGCATCCGTTCGGAGGTCACGGCGCCATCGAGCATGACCGGAATCAACGCCCGCAAGAACAGCAGGTCGCCACTGCGCAGCGTGACGAAGCCACTGGCGGGGACGCTCGCCGAACACCCGCTGAGGCTTGCGCCCAATCCGGCAGTGGCGAGAAAGGCACTGGCGCCGAGGCTGAATTTAAGTAACCCGCGCCGTGACAGCGCGGGTGTATCGGACAGACTGGGATTCATTATTGTTATTACCCGGCGGTGATGATCGTTAGCGGATGAACAGCTTCTGGATCAGCTTCTGGATCGATTTGCCATACGGCGGATAAATCAGTTTCGCCGCGTTGAACCGCTGTTTGATCAAGACACCTTTGGCCTTGCTGAAGGTGAGGAAGCCTTCATGGCCATGGTAGTGACCCATGCCCGAGGCACCGATGCCGCCGAACGGCATGTCGTCCTGGGCGACATGCAACAGTGTGTCATTCAGGCACACGCCGCCGGAGTGGGTTTCGTGCAGCACACGCTGTTGTTCGCGTTTGTCGTAGCCGAAGTAATACAGCGCCAGTGGGCGCGGGCGTTGATTGATGTAGGCAAACGCCTGGTCCAGATCCTTGTACGGCACGATCGGCAGCAGCGGCCCGAATATTTCGTCCTGCATCACCGTCATCTCGTCAGTGACATTGAGCATCAGGCTATGGCTCATGCGGCGGCCCTGACCCTGGTCGAACAGCGGCATCAGCAGCGCCCCCTTGCTGGTGGCGTCGCTGATATAGCCGTTGAGGCGCGCCAGTTGTCGCTCATTGATGATTGCGGTGTAGTCCGGGTTGTCGGCCAGCGTCGGATAAAACCCGCGGACGGCAGAGCGGTAGGCTTCGACGAAACCTCCCACGCGATCCTCCGGCACCAGCACATAGTCCGGGGCCACGCAGGTCTGGCCGGCGTTCAGGGTTTTACCGAAGGCGATGCGCTCGGCGGCGTCCTTGAGCGGTACATCGCGGGAAACGATGGCCGGGGACTTGCCGCCCAGTTCGAGGGTCACCGGGGTCAGGTTTTCCGCAGCGGCGCGCATCACGTGTTTGCCGATGCTGGTGGCGCCGGTGAACAGCAGGTGATCGAACGGCAGGCGTGAAAACGCCACGCCAATGTCTGCCTCGCCAAGGACCACGCACACCAGGTCTTCGGGGAAGATGCGCGCCAGCAGTTGCTTCATCAGCAGGCCGGTCGCGGGGGTCGACTCACTGAGCTTGAGCATCACCCGGTTGCCCGCCGACAGCGCGCCGACCAACGGGCCGACGGCCAGGTACAGCGGGTAGTTCCACGGCACGATGACCCCGACCACGCCCAGCGGTTGGTAAACGACTTTGGCAGAGGCGGGCTGGAAAGCGACACCGACCTTGCGCCGCGAAGCTCGCATCCAGCCCTTGAGGTGTTTGCTGGCGTAATGGATGCCGTGCAGGCTGGGCATCAGTTCGGCGACCAGGGTTTCATCGGCGCTGCGATGGCTGAAGTCCTGGCTGATCGCATCGATCAAGGCCTGGCGTTCGCTGTTCAATAAATCCTTCAGGGCCTTGAGCCATTGCTGACGCTGCGCGGCGGGCGGCATCGGGTTGGCGGCGTAGGCGGCACGCTGGGCGTCGAACAGGGCCTGAAGCTCTTCCAGCGGCTGCTGTAGGTTTTGCAGGTAGGAAATGTCAGCAGTCATGGTCGGCTCCGGATTTATTGTAATAAGGTACTTTTTAGAGTCTATACTCTAGAAAGTCAAATAACATCCTGGAACAGCTTTGTTTTATCCGCTCGCGGATAGATCTAAGATGCCCGTCAACGCACTCTGAATTAAAGCTCAAGCCATGGCCCCACGGATCAAAACCAGCGAGCGCATCGTGCAGAACAGCCTGGAGCTGTTCAACCAGCAGGGCGAGCGCAGCATCAGTACCAACCACATTGCTGCCCATATGGAAATTTCCCCGGGCAATCTGTACTACCACTTCCCTAACAAGCAGGCGATTATCGCCGTGCTGTTCAGCGAGTACGAAAGCCTGGTGGACAGCTTCCTGCGCCCGCCCCAGGGGCGGGCCGCCACGGTGGAAGACAAACGCTTCTACCTCAAGGAGCTGCTGTCGGCGATGTGGCGCTACCGGTTTCTGCATCGCGATCTCGAACATTTGCTCGACAGCGACCCCGAGCTTGCCGACCGCTATCGACGCTTTTCCCAGCGCTGTCTGATCCAGGGTGGGGCGATCTATGAAGGTTTTGTCGCCGCCGGCATTTTGAAGATGGACAAGGTGCAGATCGAATCCCTGACCCTCAATGCCTGGATCATCCTCACGTCCTGGGTGCGCTTCCTGTGCACCACGCGGGAGAACTCCAGCCACTTGAGCGAACAGGCCATTAAACGCGGGGTTTATCAGGTGCTGGTGCTGGAAGCCGGGTTCGTCACGGATCAGTCCCGCGATGCGGTCAAGGCCTTGTTCGAAGAGTTTTACGTGCCCCTGGCCCAGGCGCTCGAGGAAGTGTCGTAGGATCGACGTCTGATAAAAATCACAGGAGCCCGTTATGCCCATTGCGCAACTGATCAGCCCGCAAGCACTGGACCTGAAAAAGGACCAGCCGGGGCTGGTGATTCTGGATTGTCGTTTTGCCCTTGAAGACCCGGTTTACGGTCAGCGCAGCTATGCCGAAGGGCACATCGCCGGTTCGAGCTACGCCGACCTCGAGCGTGATCTGAGTGGCGCGGTGGTCAAGGGTGTGACCGGGCGCCATCCTCTGCCCGAGCCGGCGCAACTGATCGAGCGCCTGCAGGCCTGGGGCATCAACGCCGACAGCGAGGTGGTTCTGTACGACGACGGCCCGGGTGCCTATGCGGCGCGGGCCTGGTGGTTGCTGGCCTGGTTGGGCAAGCGCGACGGTGTATTTATCCTCGATGGCGGCCTCAAGGCCTGGCACGCGGCCGGTTTACCGCTGAGCCTGGATGCGCCGGCGATCACTCGTGGTACCTTCACCGGCAGTCCTGACACGGCGTTGCTGATCAGTGCCGAACGGCTGCAGAAGCGCCTCTCCCGGCCGGAACTGACCCTGCTCGATGCCCGCGCACTGCCGCGTTTCAAGGGGGAGGTGGAACCGATCGATCCGATTGCCGGGCACATTCCTGGCGCTCAATGTGCGGCGTTTACCGACAACCTGGGTAGTGACGGGCGTTTTCTGCCGGCCGATCAGCTCAAGCAGCGCTTTGCCGCAAAACTGGGCGATCGTTCGCCGAAGGATCTGGTGGCGTACTGCGGTTCCGGCGTGACGGCGTGCCACAACCTGTTTGCGTTGTGTCTGGCGGGTTATCCGTTGGGTTCGTTGTATGCAGGCTCGTGGAGCGAGTGGATCAACGAGCCTGCGCGGGGCATTGCCACAGGCGAATAAACACACATCCCCTGTGGGAGCTGGCTTGCCAGCGATGGCGGTGGCACAGTCAACATCATCGTTGAATGTGATGGCCTCATCGCGAGCAAGCTCGCTCCCACAGGGGGCGTCGCTGTTTGTGAAATATCGTCAGGATTCGAATGACTGCCGAGCTGTGCGATACGCCCCCGGTCCAACCCCATACACCTGCTTGAACTGCCGGCTCAGATGGCTCTGGTCGGCAAACCCCAGTTGCGTCGCGACTTCCAGCGGCAGACAACCACTTTGTAATAACCCTCGTGCCCGGGCGATGCGCTGTTGCATCAGCCAGGTGTGCGGCGGCATGCCGGTGGCCCGGCGGAACACCCGGGCGAAATGGAAGGGCGAGAGGTTGACCGCCGCCGCCAGCGTCTCCAGTGAGGGCGGCGCTGCCAGTTGCGCGTGCAGCAATTCCTTGGCCAGGCTCACAGCCCGGTGTTCCTTGCCGGGTTTACCGGCATCGGGCACCGCCGCATGACGCTGCAACAGCGACAGCACCAGTTCGCGCCAGACCGTTTGTTGCTGCAAGGCGGTGGCGGGGCTTTCCAGCAAGCGATGGAGTTGGCAGAAGCCGTTCACCAGATCCTGGTCGCGATACAGTGTGGCGCCGAAGGCCGGCAGGTGGTGGGTCGGCAGTTCGAGTTCGGCCAGCAGCGAGGTTATCTGCCCGCTGTCCGGATAAAACGCCCGGTAAAGCCAGCCATCCTCGGTGCCTTTGTGGCCGGTGTGCAATTCATCGGGGTTGATCAGCACCAGCGTGCCGCTGCCCGCGAGGTGTTCGGCACCGCGATAGCGGTAACGCTGGGCGCCGGCCATGATCATGCCGATCACATAGCCGTCATGCACGTGCGGGGCAAAACGATGATCGATGTAGCGGGCGGACAATAACTCGACCCCGGTCAGGGGCGGGGTTTGCCAGAAGTGGATTGACTCGCCCTGGTCAGCGTCCATGATTCAAACGCGCCCGGTGAGGGCCAGCCACTCGGGGATGCGCCGTTCAAGGTAGTAACCCGGTTGCCTGAGCGTGCCGTCGACGAAGCCGACATGCCCGCCCTTGGCTTGCAGCTCGAATTGCGTGGATGCGGACAACTCATCGGCGTGCGGCAAGCTGTGGGGAAACACGAAGGGATCGTCGGCGGCCTGTATCATCAAGGTCGGCGTACGAATTTCGCCAAGGAAATAGCGACTTGATGCGCGGCGATAGTAATCCTCGGCATCGGCGAAGCCGTGCAGTGGCGCGGTGACGCGGCCATCGAAATCCCAGAACGTGCGCATGTTTTCCAGCGAGCCAAGCGCAGCTAATGCGGCCAGTCCATCCTCGCGTCCGTCGTGCTGGAACTGTCGCTGTTTGTTCTTGATGTAGGCGACCATCTCGCGCATGAAATGTGCCTGGTAAACCTTGGAGAAACCCTGGCCGATGCGGTCGGCGCACTGGTCCAGGCGGAACGGCACCGATACCGCCACGGCTGCCGCCACACCGCTGTCGCTGCCGGTTTCGCCCAGATGCTTGAGCAGGACATTGCCCCCCAGGGAGTAACCCACTGCATACAGGGGGGCGAGAGGTCGTTTGGCCCGCAAGTGTTTGATCGCTTCGGCCAGGTCTTCACTGGCACCGGAGTGGTAACTGCGTGGCAGCAGATTGGGTTCGCCAGAGCAACCGCGCCAGTTCAGCGCGACGCTGGCCCAACCCCGGTCACCCAGGGTTTTTTGCAAGCCAGCGACATAAGGTGAATTCGAGGACCCGGTGAGCCCGTGCAGCACCAGCACCAAGGGCGCGTCGACGCTGTGCGGACCGTGCCAGTCCAGATCGAGAAAGTCGCCATCTTCAAGCCACAGGCGTTCGCGCTCGCGGCCGATGTGCACGGTTTTACGCCACAGCGGCCCCCACAAGGTTTGCAAGTGCGGGTTACCGAGGCCGAAGGCTGGGGTGAAGCGTTCTGGCGGATGGGGCACGTTCTTTCTCGATGCAGCGGTGCGTAGCGGGTACGCACCTTTTTCAGGCCGGTCGATTAACCGGCGATCTCTGCCATACGTTGCCACAACGAGTAGTAGACGCGCCCGGATTTCTGTTCCCGGTGCAGGCGCCAGTTCTCCGGCAGGCCTAGGGTCGACGGCGCGGACTCGCTTTCGGTGTACACCCAGGCATCTTCGGCCAGCCATTGGCGCTCTTCGAGCAACTTGCAAACGGCGGGCAGCAGGTTCTGGTTGAACGGTGGGTCGAGGAACACCAGGTCGTAGGCCGTTGCGGTCTGGGTTTCCAGATATCGCAGGGCATCGGCGGTCTGGACCTGGCCGTTGGTGCACCGCAGGGTGCCCAGGTGCTCCTTCAGGCTGGACACCGCGATGCTGCTGGCGTCCAGCGCCTGGCCCATGGCCGCGCCGCGGGACAGGGCTTCGAGGAACAGCGCGCCGCTGCCGGTGAACGGGTCGAGCACCTTGGCGCCCGGCACGTAAGGCGCTAGCCAGTTGAACAGGGTTTCACGCACGCGGTCTGGCGTCGGGCGCAGGCCCGGGGCGTCGGGGAAGCTCAACTTACGGCTGCGCCATTCGCCACCGATGATGCGCAACTGGTTCACGCCGTTATGGACGTTTTTGGCGGGTTTCTTGGGACTGGCCATTAATGCTCCGGAACCCCGAGCGGCTGCTCGGAAGGTTTATCAGTAGGGGCCGGTAACGGCTTTTGCGGCACGGTCGGGCCAGCGCTGACGATGACCATTTTGTCTGTGCCCAGGTGTTTGTTCATGGCGGCTTTGACCTGTTCGACGGTCAAGGCCTGGGACTGTTGCATGAATTCTTCCAGGTGGCTCAACGGCAGGTTGTAGAAACCGATGGCGCCCAGTTGGCCGACAATATCGGCGTTGCTGGCGGTGGACAGCGGGAAGCTGCCGGCCAGTTCGCGCTTGGCGTCGTCGAGCTCCTTTTCGGTCGGGCCGGTTTCAAGGTAGTCGGCCAGGACGTCCTGCACCAGCTTCAGGGTGCCCTCGCTCATCTCGGCGCGGGTCTGCAGGTTGATCATGAACGGGCCGCGCACCTGCATCGGGGTGAAGCCCGAATACACGCCGTAAGTCAGGCCACGCTTCTCGCGCACTTCGCTCATCAACCGGGTGCCGAAACCGCCGCCACCGAGAATCTGGTTACCCATGGACAACGCCGCGTAGTCCGGATCGTCGCGATCGATGCCCAATTGCGCGAGCATCAGGTTGGTCTGCTTGGACGGGAACTCGATGTGGCCGATGCTCGCCTTCGGCTCAGTCGGCTGCGCGACTTTTGGCAGTGCCGGACCTTTGGGCAGGGCGGCGGAAACCTGTGCGGCAATCGTTTCGGCTTCGGCGCGGGACAGGTCGCCGACCAGCGCGATCACCACGTTACCCGCTGCGTAGGCTTTCTCGTGGAAAGCACGCAGCTGTGCCTGGGTGATCGCCGGTACGCTTTTCGCCGTGCCGTCGCTGGAATGCGCGTACGGGTGATCACCGTACAAGCGGCTCATCAGTTCCAGGCTCGCCAGTTTGCCGGGGTTCTGTTTCTGGTATTCGAAACCGGCGAGCATCTGGTTCTTGATGCGCAGCAGTGAGTCAGCCGGGAAGGTCGGCTTGCCGATGACTTCGGCGAACAGCTTCAGGGCCGGCTCGCGCTTGTCCTTGGCACTCAGGCTGCGCAGTGAAGCGATTGCCATGTCTTTGTAAGCACCGTTGCCGAAATCGGCGCCCAGGCCTTCGAAGCCCTGGGCAATGGCGCCGACGTCCTTGCCGGCCACGCCTTCGTTGAGCATGGCGTTGGTCAACAGCGCCAGGCCCGGTGCATCGCCGTCCTGGCTGCTGCCGGCGGCGAAGATCAGGCGCATGTCGAACATCGGCAGCTCATGGGCTTCGACGAACAGCACCTTGGTGCCTTCGGCCGTGTTCCAGGTCTGCACGTCCAGCTTGCGGTGGTCCGGCGCCTTGCCGTTGAGTTCGGTCAGCGATTGCAGTTTCTGGCTGGCCTTGGCTTTGTCCAGGGCTTCACTGGCACTGGTTTCGCCGGAGCGTGACAGATAGAACGCGGCAGAGCCGATAACGGCGGCAGCGATCAGCCCGATCAGGGCCAGGCGGGAGGGTTTACGCTCACTCATGAGTCGTCTCCAGAGGCAGTACATGGGCGACGCTGAGACGTTCGCGGGTGAAATACAGCTTGGCGGCTTTCTGGATATCTTCCGGAGTCACGCTTTCCAGGTCGGCCAGTTCGGTGTCCATCAGCCGCCATGACAGGCCGACGGTTTCCAGTTGGCCAATGGCGGTGGCCTGGCTGGTGATCGAGTCGCGCTCGTAGACCAGGCCGGCGATGACTTGTGCGCGAACCCGTTCTAGCTCTTCGGCCGTCGGCGCGGTGGTTTTCAACTGATCGAGTAGCTTCCACAATCCGGCTTCGGCCTGGGCGATGGTCTTGTGTTTCTGCGAATTTGGCGATGCCGACAGGGTGAACAGGCTGTCGCCACGGGTGTAGGCGTCGTAACTCGACGAGCCGCCGGACACCAGTTCTTCTCCGCGCTCCAGTTGCGTCGGGATGCGCCCGCTGTAGCCGCCATCGAGCAGCGCCGAGATCAGGCGCAGGGCATTGACCAAGCGTTTGTCTTCGGCGGTGGCAATGCTTGGCACGTTGAAGGCCAGCATCAGGCTGGGCAGTTGGGTTTGCACATGCAGGGTGATCTGGCGCTCGCCCGGTTCGGCCAGCTCCAGCGGCTTTTTCGCGGCCGGTACATCACGCTTGGCGATCGGACCGAAATAGCGTTGGGCCAGCGCCTTGACTTCGTCAGGCGTCACGTCGCCGACCACCACCAGCGTGGCGTTGTTCGGCACGTACCAGGTCTGGTACCAGTTGCGCAGTTCTTCGACCTTCATCCGCTCAAGATCGGCCATCCAGCCGATGGTCGGCGTGTGATAGCCACTGGCCGGGTAAGCCATGGCCTTGAAGCGCTCATAGGCCTTGGACATCGGCTTGTCGTCGGTGCGCAGACGACGTTCTTCCTTGATGACCTCGATTTCCTTGGCGAACTCGTCGGCCGGCAGGCGAAGGCTGGCCATGCGGTCGGCTTCCAGTTCGAAGGCTACGCCCAGGCGATCCCGGGCCAGTACCTGGTAGTACGCGGTGAAGTCGTCGCTGGTGAATGCGTTCTCTTCGGCGCCGAGGTCGCGCAGGATCAGCGAGGCTTCACCGGGGCCGACCTTCTCGCTGCCCTTGAACATCATGTGTTCCAGAGCGTGGGACAGGCCGGTATTGCCCGGCGTCTCATAGCTGGAGCCGACCTTGTACCAGACCTGGGAAACCACAACAGGCGCACGATGGTCTTCGCGCACGACCACCTTCAAGCCGTTATCGAGAGTGAATTCGTGGGTGGGTTGCGGGTCGGCAGCCAGGGCCGAAAGGGGCAGGCAAACTGTGCTGAGCAGCAGGCCTGCGGCGCGGCGGGCAAGAGCATTCATTCGTTTTCAAACCTTTGGGGCTGCCCGCTTGTTCTTAGCGTCAGCGGGCGAGAGGGTGCTAGGATACTGATCCGTTTTACTGGCGGCCACGCCTATCAGGCCTTTGATTGGCCTGCGGGTTGTATGGGTTACCGGCAGAAACTTTGAGTTTGTCAGCTAAACTCTGCGTTTTCGCCGACGATGCCGTTTCAGTCCTTCGTATTAGTCGACCTTTGAGGCGCCGTTGGCACCTCGACAAAATGTTGCGCGTGAACAAGCTGGGTCAATCACAGTCTGTTCTGCATCGATTATTTATTTGCCGGGGCGCCATTGGCGCGTCGCTACCGTGAGATAGCCGTCCTCCATGTTTGGTTCCAACGACGACAAGAAGACCCCAGCTGCGGCTGGCGAGAAGAAAAGCCTGTTCGGATGGCTGCGCAAAAAGCCGCAGGAACCCGTCGTCGAACAGCCACAAGCCATTCCTGAGCCAGCGCCGACGCCGGTCCCGGTAATAGATGAAGCGCCCGCGCCGGTTGTTCTGCCGGTTGCCGAGCCGTTGCTGCAACCCAAGGTTGAAGCCGCTCCCGAACCCGTAAGCAAAATTGTCACCGAGCGGCCGCTGGCCCCTACAGCCGAACCGTGGTTGACTCTGCCGGTAGCCGAAGAGCCCGTGGCATTGGTCGAAAATGACCTGGCCCCCCACGTGACCCCGCCGATTCCGGCCCCGGCAGCGTTTACGCCTGCACCGGTTCACGCGCCTGTGGTCGAAGCGATTGTTGAACCAGTCGTCGTGGCCGAGCCTGTTCCCGTTGTCAGCCAGGCAGAGGTTCCGGTATTCGTTGCTCCGGTTGCTCAAGCGCCGGCCCCCGCTCCGACGCCTGCGCCGATCACGACGCCCGTCGAAACCCCGGTAGAACCTGTACGCACCGAAGAAACCAAAGCCGGTTTCTTCGCCCGCCTCAAGCAGGGCCTGTCCAAGACCAGCGCCAGTATCGGCGAAGGCATGGCCAGCCTGTTCCTGGGCAAAAAGGTCATTGATGACGAACTGCTCGAGGACCTCGAAACCCGTTTGCTGACCGCCGACGTCGGTGTCGAAGCCACCTCGGTGATCATTCAGCGTCTGACGCAGAAGGTTGCGCGCAAGGAGCTGGCCGACGCCGATGCCCTGTACAAATCCCTGCAAGCCGAGCTGGCCGCGATGCTCAAGCCCGTCGAGCAGCCGCTGAAAATCACTTCGCAGAACAAGCCGTTCGTGATTCTGGTCGTCGGCGTCAACGGTGCCGGCAAGACCACCACCATCGGCAAGCTGGCGAAGAAACTGCAGCTGGAAGGCAAGAAAGTCATGCTCGCCGCCGGCGACACCTTCCGCGCCGCGGCGGTAGAGCAGTTGCAGGTCTGGGGCGAGCGCAACAAGATCCCGGTGATCGCCCAGCATACTGGCGCCGACTCGGCCTCGGTGATCTTCGATGCCGTGCAGGCCGCCAAGGCTCGCGGCATCGATGTGTTGATCGCCGACACCGCCGGCCGCCTGCACACCAAAGACAACCTGATGGAAGAGCTGAAAAAGGTTCGCCGCGTCATCGGCAAGCTCGACGCCGACGCACCTCACGAAGTGCTCCTGGTGCTTGACGCCGGCACGGGCCAGAACGCCATCAACCAGGCCAAACAATTCAACCAGACCGTCGAACTGACCGGCCTGGCGCTGACCAAGCTCGACGGCACCGCCAAAGGCGGGGTGATTTTCGCCCTGGCCAAGCAATTCGGCCTGCCGATCCGCTACATCGGCGTTGGCGAAGGCATCGACGATTTGCGTACCTTTGAAGCAGAACCCTTTGTCCAGGCATTGTTTGCCGAGCGGGAGCGTTCATGATTCGTTTCGAACAGGTCGGTAAGCGCTACCCGAACGGTCACGTCGGCTTGCATGAGCTGAGCTTTCGAGTCCGTCGTGGCGAGTTTCTGTTTGTCACCGGCCATTCCGGCGCCGGTAAAAGCACCTTGTTGCGGCTGTTGCTGGCCATGGAGCGTCCGACCAGCGGCAAATTGCTGCTCGCCGGGCAAGACCTGAGCACCATCAGCAACGCACAGATTCCTTTCCTGCGTCGGCAGATCGGTGTGGTATTCCAGAATCACCAGTTGTTGTTCGATCGCACGGTGTTCAATAACGTCGCATTGCCTTTGCAGATCCTCGGGCTGTCCAAGGCCGAGATCGCCAAGCGCGTGGACTCGGCACTGGAGCGTGTGGCGCTGTCGGATAAAACCGATCTGTACCCGGGCGACCTGTCCACCGGTCAGCAGCAGCGCGTCGGCATCGCCCGCGCCATCGTCCATCGCCCGGCTTTGCTGCTGGCGGATGAGCCGACCGGTAACCTCGACCCGCGTCTGGCCGCCGAGATCATGGGTGTGTTCGAAGACATCAATCGCCTGGGCACCAGCGTGCTGATCGCCAGTCACGACCTGGCCCTGATCGCCCGCATGCGCCATCGCATGCTGACGCTGCAACGCGGTCGATTGATCGGTGACGGGGAGGCCGCGGTATGAGTGCAACACGTAGCCCCAAGGTTTCCGAGCGCGTGGCCCCGAAAGCCGCCGATCCGCAGCCGCAAAAGAAAAAACACGACGATGACGACGGGCCGGACTTCGCCACGTTGTTCCGCGCCTGGATCGAAAGCCATCGCGCCAGCATGGTCGACAGCCTGCGTCGCCTGGGCAAGCAGCCTATCGGCAGTTTTTTCACCTGCATGGTGATGGCGGTGGCCCTGAGCTTGCCCATGGGGCTGTCACTTTTGCTAAGTAACGTCGAGCGTCTGGGGGGTTCCTGGCAGCGTGCGGCGCAGATTTCCCTGTATCTGGACCTTGAGGCCAAGCCGGCCGAAGGTGAATCGCTGCGCGATCAGATCAAGGGCATGCCGGGCGTCGCCGACGCCGAATACGTTGGCCGGGATCAGGCGCTGGAAGAGTTCCAGCAACAGTCGGGGCTGGGCGAGGCGCTCAAGGAATTGCCGGAGAACCCGCTGCCGGGCGTGGTCCTGGTGACGCCGAACGAGGTCGACAAGCCGGCCCTTGAAGCATTAAGACAAAAACTATCCGAGCTGCCGAAGGTACAGCAGGCGCAACTTGATTTAGTCTGGGTCGAGCGTCTGGCAGCCATCCTCAAGCTGGGTGACCGTTTTGTCTTCGGTCTGACCGTGCTTCTGGTTTCTGCATTACTTTTGGTGATAGGCAATACCATTCGTCTTCATATTGAAAACCGCCGCACAGAGATAGAAGTGATTAAACTGGTTGGCGGCACTGACAGCTATGTGCGCAGGCCCTTCCTGTACATGGGGGCGCTGTATGGCTTCGGTGCGGGGATTCTGTCCTGGGGCGTGCTTGCGTTCGGCCTTGATTGGCTGAACGACGCGGTGGTAGGGCTGGCCGGTCTGTACGGTAGTGATTTTGCGCTGGCTGGAGTGCCAGTTGCCGACGGTCTGTCTCTCTTGCTTGGCGCGGTGCTGTTGGGGTATATCGGTGCATGGATTGCAGTCGCACGCCACCTGAGGGAGCTTGCGCCTAAGTAGTATCATTTTGCTCGTATTGACCTTTCAGCGTTTATGGGTTTTAGGGAACTTGTCTTTCGGTTTCCGGTCAATTTTCGCAGTGCTGAACTGCACGAGTTTGTAAGTCGGAGGTTTTTTCGTATGACCAATTCTTTGCAACCTGCATATGCTCTGGTCCCGGGTGCGAACCTGGAGGCCTATGTGCACACCGTTAACAGCATTCCATTGCTGTCGCCGGAGCAGGAGCGTGAACTGGCCGAGAGTCTCTATTATGAGCAGGATTTGGGGGCGGCTCGGCAGATGGTGCTCGCCCACCTGCGTTTTGTCGTACATATCGCCCGTAGCTATTCCGGCTACGGCCTGGCCCAGGCTGACCTGATCCAGGAAGGCAACGTCGGCCTGATGAAGGCCGTGAAGCGCTTCAACCCGGAAATGGGCGTGCGCCTGGTGTCCTTTGCGGTGCACTGGATCAAGGCGGAAATCCACGAGTTCATCCTGCGCAACTGGCGCATCGTGAAAGTCGCGACCACCAAGGCCCAGCGCAAGCTGTTCTTCAACCTGCGCAGCCAGAAAAAACGCCTGGCCTGGTTGAACAACGAGGAAGTTCATCGCGTCGCTGAAAGCCTGGGTGTAGAGCCTCGGGAAGTGCGTGAGATGGAAAGCCGCCTGACCGGCCATGACATGGCCTTCGACCCGGCTGCCGAAGCGGACGACGACAGTGCTTTCCAGTCGCCGGCCAACTATCTGGAAGACCACCGGTACGACCCGGCGCGTCAACTGGAAGACGCCGACTGGAGTGACAACTCCAACCACAACCTGCACGAAGCGCTGGAAGTGCTGGACGACCGTAGCCGTGACATTCTCTACCAGCGCTGGCTGGCGGAAGAAAAAGCCACGCTGCACGACCTGGCGCAGAAGTACAACGTGTCGGCCGAGCGTATTCGCCAGCTCGAGAAGAGCGCGATGAACAAGCTCAAGTTGTCGATCGCTGCGTAACTGGCGGGCAGGCAGTAAAATGTATGGTCAGCCCGTCTCCTGCAACCTCTTTGGCTGTTTTCGGTAAAGCTGGCTTGCGCTAATGTATTCGGGCTCGTTGTGAGCGTTGCTGTAACAACGCTCGGCCCTCGATGAGTAGCCGCTCCCGACTGTCCTGAAAAAACCGTCAGCCTCTAAAGCTGATTTTTGTGCCAGGTTCTCAGTCGGGCCATATGCCGTTTACTGTCATCAGTCAGTGACGTCGCAAAAGCCGGTGGTAAAGCTGTAGGTTCAAACGTTCGGATGTGGGGCGTACTGGCCGCCTTTGGCCAGTACCGCCCACACGATTCGCGCCAGTTTGTTCGCCAGCGCGCAGGCGACAACATTGGCGTGTCGACGCGTTAGCAGTTCTCGAACCCAAGGCCCAAGGGCATCTTCCCGCTTATCGATATGCTGCATGAGGGCCCGCGCGCCCTGCACCAGCAGTTGGCGTATGTGCTTGTCGCCACGTTTGCTGATCCCCTGCAGCACCGTCTTGCCACCCGTTGAGTACTGTTTCGGCACCAGCCCTAGTGAAGCGGCAAAATCACGACCACTTCGATAGTTCGACGCATCGCCCACATCGGCCAATACCGCGCTGGCGGTGATGGGACCAATACCTGGAATACTCTGCAGACGACTCCCGGCATCATCTTCTTTCAACTGCTGTTTCAGGTCGGACTCGATGTCCTTGATTTCATCATTGAGCTGTTGAATTTGACGATGAAGACGCATCACCACACCCTTCAGGCGTACTGGAACGGGGTGTTGTGGATCGTCCAGCAGCGCTGGCACGCGGTGCAACGCAGTGACTCCAATAGGCAGGCTGATCCCGAACTCCAGCAGAAAGCCATGAATCTGGTTGGTCGCCACTGTGCGATGGCCAATCAATGATTCACGGACCCGATGCAGGGCTGAAAGCGTTTGCTGCTCTGCGGTTTTGATCGAGCAGAAGCGCATGGCGGGGCGGCTCGCCGCCTCGCAAATCGCTTCGGCATCAATGAAGTCGTTTTTGTTGCCTTTGACGAATGGTTTGACGTACTGCGGGGCGATCAGCTTCACCTCGTGGCCCAACGCACCGATCTGTCGAGCCAGCCAGTGGGCGCCGCCGCACGACTCCATCACCACCGTGCAGGCCGGTAGCTGGGCCAATGTACTGAGCAATTGGCCGCGGTTGGTTTTTTTGCGCAAGACCTGGTGGCCTTTAGAGTCCTGGCCATGCAAGTGGAAACTGTGTTTGCCGATGTCGATACCGAGAAGCGTCATCGTGTTCATGAGAGATCCTCCGGCCGAAAACGAGAAAAGCCCTGCAAGCGTAAACCTGCAGGGCTTCTCGGTCAGGCTGACCATCTCATTAAACCGAGCAGTGATCCTGTGGGAGCGAGCTTGCTCGCGATGAGGTCCGAACATTCAATACATAAGTTGAATGCCAGGCCGTCATCGCGGGCAAGCCCGCTCCCACAGTGGTTTTCAGGGCCTGAAGAATTGTGATCGGTTATTGGGACCAAGGTGCCCGACGCGAATCGTTCAGGCCCACCAGGTAGCTATCCCCGCCCAATTGGCTCATCTGTTGTCGAATCCAACCCGCTCGCCGCGATACGTATGAAGTCGGATGGCTTGCGCTCCAGACCCGCGGGTTTGGCAGTACGGCGGCCAGCAAGCTCGATTGCTGTCGGCTGAGGTTTTTCGCGCTGGTCCCAAAATGATGCCGTGCCGCAGCCTCTGCGCCAAACACCCCGTCATCCCACTCAACGCTATTCAGGTACACCTCAAGAATTCGCTGCTTTGGCCAGAACACTTCGATCAGCCCGGTGAACCAGGCTTCCAGGCCTTTGCGCAGCCAGCTGCGGCCAGACCACAGGAACAGGTTTTTCGAGACTTGCTGGCTGAGTGTGCTGGCGCCACGGATCGAACCGCCGCGCTCGTTATGGGCAAACGCCGCCTGAATCGCGCCGATATCGAAGCCCCAGTGCTCCGGGAATTTCTGGTCTTCGCCGGCAATGACCGCGACTTTCAAGTCGTCGGAGATCTCGTCCCAGGGTTTCCAGGTCCGTTGCAGGTCGATGGGTTCGCCGTCAAACCAGGATTCGATCTTGCGCTCGACCATCAGCGTCGTCCCCGGAGGTGGCACCACGCGAAAGATCAGCACCAGCAATACGCTGCCACCCATGAACCAGAGCACGGCCTTGGAGAAATGATGGAAATAGATACGCAGCATAGAGATGGCTTGGCCGAACCCGTTGAGCGGGCCATTATACAGACCCTTTGGATCGAAACTGACTGGAGTTCTGCATGCTGCGTGGCTTTCTGATGCTGGCCGCTTTTTTCGGCTTCACCGGTGTCGGCCTCGGGGCCTTTGCCGCCCATGGCCTGAAGAACCGCCTGAGCGCCGAGTACCTGGCGATCTTTCACACCGGCGTCACCTATCAACTGGTGCACGCCCTGGCGTTGCTCGGTATCGCAGCGCTGGCCACGCAGGTTCCCGGTCGTTTGGTCACCTGGGCCGGCGCATCGTTTGCCGTCGGAATCCTGCTGTTTTCCGGCAGTCTTTACGTGCTGACGCTGACGGGTATCAGCAAGCTCGGCATCATCACGCCTTTCGGCGGTCTTGCGTTCCTCGTGGGCTGGTTCTGCCTGGGACTCGCCGCCTGGCGCCTGTAGGAGCGAGCTTGCTCGCGATGGACGTCAACGATAACGCGTGCTGACTGATTTAACGCATTGCCCTGGCGTTTTTCGCGAGCAAGCTCGCTCCTACAAGGTCCATAACGACGAATGGCTTGGGTCGGCCTGACTGATCGGGCTAGAATGCCTGCCCCAAAAAATGATGGCGGCATCCGGCATGCGCATTCAGTTGAACGGCGAATCCTTTGAACTGCCCGACGGTGAAACCGTTGCGGCCCTGCTGACCCGTCTGGACCTGACCGGACGCCGGGTGGCGGTCGAACTCAATCTGGATATCGTCCCGCGCAGTCAGCATGCAGACACCACGTTGAACGACGGTGACAACGTCGAAGTGGTGCACGCCATCGGCGGCGGCTAGTAGTCTCGGCCGAGTGGCCACAGAATTCTGCAAGTACCTCACCCCTACAGAGGATTTCCCATGAGCATCGTTCGCAGCGACAAGCCTTTCGTCCTGGCCGGTCGTACTTACCAGTCGCGTTTGCTGGTCGGTACCGGCAAGTACCGTGACATGGAAGAAACCCGCCTGGCCATCGAAGCCTCGGGTGCCGAGATCGTCACCTTCGCCGTGCGCCGCACCAACCTCGGTCAGATCGAGGGCGAGCCGAACCTGCTCGAAGTGCTGTCGCCGGATCGCTACACCTTCCTGCCGAACACCGCCGGTTGCTACGACGCCATCGAAGCCGTGCGCACCTGCCGCCTGGCCCGTGAGCTGCTCGATGGCCACAATCTGGTGAAGCTGGAAGTGCTGGCCGATCAGAAAACCCTGTTCCCCAACGTGATCGAAACCCTCAAGGCCGCAGAAACGCTGGTCAAGGAAGGCTTCGACGTGATGGTCTACACCAGCGATGACCCGATCATCGCCCGGCAACTGGCGGAAATCGGTTGCATCGCGGTGATGCCACTGGCCGGTCTGATCGGATCGGGTCTGGGTATCTGCAATCCGTACAACCTGCAGATCATCCTCGAAGAAGCCAAAATCCCGGTGCTGGTGGATGCCGGCGTCGGTACCGCTTCCGACGCCACCATCGCCATGGAGCTGGGGTGTGATGCGGTGCTGATGAACTCGGCCATTGCCCACGCCCAGCAGCCGGTCATGATGGCTGAAGCCATGAAACATGCGATCGTCGCAGGCCGCCTGGCTTACCTCGCCGGCCGTATGCCGAAAAAACTCTATGCCAGCGCCTCTTCGCCGCTGGATGGTCTGATCAAGTAAGAGCCATTGATGACTGAATCGAACGACACGCCAATCCAGACGGAAGAAGGCGACGAGCGCCAACACCGCCGCATCAAGAGTTTCGTGATGCGTGCCGGGCGCATGACCGAAGGCCAGCAACGCGGCCTGGAGCAGGGCGCGCCCCTGTTCGTGCTGCCGCTGGCCGACGCGCCGGTGAATTTCGACCAGGTGTTCGGTCGCTCGGCACCGCGCTCGCTGGAAATCGGTTTCGGCATGGGCCATTCGTTGCTGGAAATGGCAGCGGCTGCGCCGGACCAGGACTTCATCGGCGTCGAGGTTCACCGTCCGGGTGTCGGGGCGCTGCTCAATGGCGTGCTGACGCAAGGCCTGACCAACCTGCGGGTCTACGATTGCGATGCGATCGAAGTGCTCAACCGCTGCGTGGCCGATAACAGCCTTGATCGCCTGATGCTGTTTTTCCCGGACCCGTGGCACAAGAGCCGTCACCACAAGCGCCGTATCGTCCAGGCGTCCTTCGCCGAGCTGGTGCGCAGCAAGTTGAAGGTCGGCGGCATTTTGCACATGGCCACCGACTGGGAGCCTTACGCCGAATATATGCTGGAAGTGATGAACGTTGCGCCGGGTTACCGCAACCTGGCCGAAGACGGCAAGTGCGTACCGCGCCCGGCCGAGCGCCCGATCACCAAGTTCGAACGCCGTGGCGAGCGTCTTGGGCATGGCGTTTGGGATTTGAAGTTCGAAAAGCAGTCCTAAACTTCACTCAATACAACCTGTGGGAGCGAGCCTGCTCGCGAAGAGGGAGTGTCAGTCGACAGAAATGCTGTCTGACACACCGCTTTCGCGAGCAGGCTCGCTCCCACAGTTGTTTTAGGGTGTGGCTTAAATTAGCGGCGATCCGCGACCACGCCAATCAACACCAACACCACCAACAACACCGGCGCCAGGCTGTAGTTGTTGAACTGGCTCAAGCCGCGCACTACCCAGGGCGTGGCATAGATCAGCGCCGCACCGCTGCCGATCATGCACAGCAAGGCCATCAGTGGCACGCGCAAGGCGCCGGCGATGCTGCCCAGGCGCTGCTCGACCCAGCCTTTGAAATCCGCACCAAACAGCACCAGCAGGCAGCCCACCAGGGCCAGGGCGATTTCCGAGAGGTTGCTGCGGCTCCAGCGAGACACGGTGGCAAGCAGGTCGAGTACCAAATCCATTCGATTTCCTTATGTCAGAAATTTCTGCAGCAAGTCGTTGAGGAAGAGTTGTCCGCGCATCGTGGCTACCAGGCGTGACGGTTCGACCTGCAACAGGCCGCTTTGTTCGGCTTCACGTCGGCCTTCAGCAAGGCTTTCCAGGGTCATGCCGGTACGTTCAGGGTACAGCCGCGATTCGACGCCTTCTGTCAGGCGCAGCGCGTTCATCAGGAATTCGAACGGCATTTCGTCGTTGGTCAGCGCTTTCTCGCCGGCCCGGAAGCTTTTCGCCGGATTCAGGTAATCCTTCGGCAGGCGGGTTTTCCAGGTGCGGACAATGCGCCCGTCCGGGTGACTGAGCTTGCCGTGGGCACCGGCGCCAATGCCGATGAAGTCGCCAAAACTCCAGTAGTTAAGGTTGTGTCGCGCCGGGCGACCGGGCAGGGCATAGGCCGAGACTTCGTACTGTGCGTAACCGTGTTCGGCCAGTAGCGCTTGTCCGGCCTCCTGAATGTCCCACAGCGTGTCGTCTTCCGGCAGTGTCGGCGGCTGGTTCCAGAACACCGTGTTCGGTTCCAGGGTCAGTTGATACCACGACAGGTGTGTCGGTTTCAGGGCGATGGCTGTGCGCAGGTCGGCCAAGGCATCGTCCAGGGACTGATTCGGCAAGCCATGCATCAAGTCCAGGTTGAAGTTATCGAAGCCGGCCTGCCGCGCCATGCCGGCGGCACGTACGGCTTCGTCGCCGTTGTGAATCCGGCCCAGGGCCTGGAGTTTTTCCTGCTGGAAGCTCTGGATGCCGATCGACAGGCGGTTGATCCCCAGTTTCCGGTACGCCACGAACTTGTCTTGCTCGAACGTACCCGGGTTGGCTTCCAGCGTGATTTCGATGTCGCTGGCAAAGGGGATGCGTTGTTCGACGCCTTTGAGCAAGCGACCCAGGGAATCGGCACTGAACAGGCTCGGCGTGCCACCACCAAAGAAGATCGAGCTCAGTTCACGGCCATGGACGGCGTGCAGGTCCTGGTCGAGATCCGCCAGCAACGCGTCGACATACTCTTCTTCCGGCAGCACAGGGCTGGCGGTGTGGGAGTTGAAGTCGCAATAAGGGCATTTGCGCACACACCACGGGATGTGGATGTACAGCGCCAGGGGCGGCAACACAGGCAATGCCGCCCGGGGCGATGAAGCATCGCCGCCGAAGATCAGCGGCGACGCGGATGATTCACGGGTCATTTCAAGCCCAGACGCTGGCGCAGCAGATCCATTGCACGGGCGCGGTGGCTGATCTGGTTCTTGTCGGCAGGGCTCAACTCGGCGCTGGAGCAATCGCGCTCCGGCACCCAGAACAGCGGGTCGTAGCCAAAACCGTGTTCGCCGCTGGCCTGGGTCAGGATTCGCCCGTGCCACAAACCTTCGCAGAGGATCGGCAACGGATCGTCGGCGTGACGTACCAGTGCCAGCACGCAGACGAACTGCGCCCCACGCTCGGCTTCAGGCACGTCTTTCAGCACGTCGAGGAGCTTGGCGTTGTTCGCTGCATCGCCCTTGCCGTCGGCATAACGCGCCGAATAAATGCCAGGCGCACCACCGAGGAAATCCACCGCCAGCCCGGAATCGTCGGCCAGCGCGGGCAAACCGGAAATGCGCGCGGCATTACGGGCCTTGAGGATGGCGTTCTCGACGAACGACAGACCGGTTTCTTCAGGCTCGACGCTGCTGAACTCGCCGATCGAGCGCAGATGCACCGACTCGCCGAGCATGGCCTGGAGTTCCTTGAGTTTGCCGGCGTTATGGCTGGCCAGTACGAGTTGCGTGAAGTTGATCATTGGCCAGGGAAGAGCTCTTGGTTGAAATTGATGGTGTTGATTTTGTCACCGGTCTGCACCTTGATCTCGAAGGTGCGGACTTCCTGCTGATCCACCGGATATTGCGCGATGTAGTAGATCGCGCCTTGTTCGGTGATCTGTTTGAACTTCAGTGGCACGGTCTGGCTGGTCAGGTCTTTGACCGAACCGCTCACCTGGGCCATCAGTGGCTTGCCTTCCTTGAGCACCGAGATATTGATCACGCCCTGGTTCTTGCTGCGGACCAGTTCGGCGGACTTGGCAATGTCCGGGGTCAGGAAGGTGGAGTTGAAGGTGTTGTAGTGCACCGTCACGTCGCCGAAGGTTTCCTGGCGCTCGCCCTTGATGGCTTCGGCGCCCATGGCGGTGACGCTCAGGCAGGCAGTGAGTAGAAACAAAGCAAGACGACCCATGATCGTTCTCCTTGAAATAAGTTGGATCAGACCGCGACCTTGTGGTCGGAAAGTCCCGGACTGCTGACGCGGTAGATTCCGATCTCACCTAACAGATTAGGCCATAGCTTACTGGCCCACCCGTGCCGATGCTGTTGATCCACGGCAAGCCGATCAATGACCTTCGCTTCACGTTCGCGACACAAGGCTTCAAAGTCCGCGAAGGTGCAGAAGTGGATGTTCGGCGTGTTGTACCAGGTGTACGGCAGGAACTCGGAAACCGGCATCCGGCCCTTGCTCGCCAGGTACCAGCGGCAGCGCCAGTGACCGAAATTCGGGAAGGTGATGATGCACTGACGGCCCACGCGCAGCATTTCTTCGAGGATCTTGTCCGGGTAATGCACGGCTTGCAGCGCCTGGGTCATGACCACGATGTCGAAACTGTTGCTGGCGAAGTTGCCCAGGCCCTTGTCCAGGTCCTGTTCGATGACGTTGATGCCCTTGGCCACGCACTCGGCAATGTTGTCGGCGTCGTTTTCCAGGCCATAACCGGTGACCTGCTTGTTGTCGCGCAGCCAGGTCAGCAGTTCGCCATCGCCGCACCCGAGGTCGAGCACGCGGCTGCCGGCGGGGATCCATTCCTGGATGATTTCCAGATCAGCTCTCATGGCTTTCTCACAACGTAATGCGGTTCATGTAATTGCCGAATGCCTGCAGGTAGCGCGGGATCGGAATCAGGAAGGCGTCGTGGCCTTGTGGTGCGTCGATCTCGAGGTAGCAGACGTCCTTGCGCGCGGCCATCAGCGCGTCCACCAGCTCGCGCGAGCGGGCAGGGGAGAAGCGCCAGTCGGTGGTGAACGACATCACGCAGAACTTGGCTTTGGCACCTTCAAAGGTTTTCGCCAGGTTATCGTCGAAATTCGCCGCCGGATCGAAGTAATCGAGCGCCTTGGTCATCAACAGGTACGTGTTGGCATCAAAGCGCCCGGAGAACTCTTCGCCCTGATAGCGCAGGTAGCTTTCGACCTGGAACTCGACGCTGTGGAAGTCGTAGTTGAGCTTCTCGCTCTTCAGGCCGCGGCCGAATTTTTCGCCCATGGAGTCGTCGGACAGGTAGGTGATGTGCCCGACCATCCGCGCCAGCATCAGGCCGCGCTTGGGGATCACGCCCTGTTCCTGGAACGAACCGCCGTGGAATTCGGGGTCGGTGAGGATCGCCTGGCGCGCCACTTCGTTGAACGCGATGTTCTGTGCCGACAGCTTGGGGGCCGAGGCGATGGCCAGGCAGTGACGGATGCGGTCGGGGTAGGTGATGCTCCATTGCATCGCTTGCATGCCGCCGAGGCTGCCGCCGATCACGGCCGCGAACTGGGCGATGCCGAGGCGATCGGCCAGGCGCGCCTGACTGTGCACCCAATCCTCGACGGTCAATACCGGGAAATCGGCGCCGAACGGCTTGCCGGTGTCCGGGTTGATGCTGCTCGGGCCGGTGGAGCCGTTGCAGCCGCCGAGGTTGTTCAGGCTGACCACGAAGAATTTGTTGGTGTCGATTGGCTTGCCGGGGCCGATGCAGCTGTCCCACCAACCGGGTTTACGGTCGTCGGCGCTGTGGTAGCCAGCAGCGTGGTGGTGCCCGGACAAGGCGTGGCAGATCAGCACGGCGTTGCTCGCCGTGGCGTTGAGCGTGCCGTAGGTTTCGTAGATCAGGTCATAGGCCGGGAGCGAACGACCACAGGCCAAAGCCAGCGGCTCGCTGAAGTGCGCCACTTGCGGCGTCACCAGACCAACAGAATCGGGGGGAAAGGCAGCTGGCATCGACCCTGCTCTCATTGAAATGAGGCGTAAGTCTAAAGACCGCTGGGGTTAGCGGCAAGCAAAGGCCGGGCCTGATTTCTTTCAGTAAGACCGAGGTGCACCATTCGCGAGCAAGCCCGCTCCCACAGAGGAGCGCATTACCCTGTGGGAGCGGGCTTGCTCGCGAATGAGGCGACTCGGTGGATCAGGCTGGACGCACCAGATCAGGCAAATCCGGCAACTTCTTCGGCGAGCAGATCCGCACCCGTTTCTGCCGGTTCAACTCGCCACTGATCAAGCTGACCTGGCTCTTGGACACGCCAAACGCCTTGGCCAGAAACGCCATCAGATATGCATTGGCCTTGCCCTCGACTGGCGGCGCGGTCAGGCGGATCTTCAGACGATCACCGTGCAGCCCGGCGAAGTCATCGCTACGGGCTGCCGGTTGCAGGTGACACTCCAGAATCAGGTCGTCACCGTCCCAGCGAAACCAGCTCACCGGGTCAGATCAACACGCGGAGGATTTCCGGCATCATGGTCAAGGCGGCGAGGTTGTTGATCACCAGCATGTCGACCAGTTTGATTGCCAGGAACGCAAAGATCGGCGACAGATCAAGCCCGCCCAGGTTCGGCAGGAACTTGCGGAACGGCGCCAGGGCCGGCTCGCAGATGTCGTTCACCAGTTCGGCGCCCGGGTTATGGCTGCCCGGTGCGACCCAGGACAGGATCACGCTGATGATCAGGGCAAAGAAGAAGATGTTCAGGAATAGCGCGGTCACACCGATGAGCGACCAGATCAGCAGTTGCAGCGGGTTGCCGATGGTGCCGTAGGTCAGCAACAGGGTCAGGGCCATCAGTGCCAGTTGCACCAGGATCGCCAGCACCAGCGAGGACATGTCCAGGCCGAACACGCTCGGGATGATCCGGCGCAGCGGCTTGAGCAGCGGCTGGGTGGCCTTGACGATGAACTGGCAGATCTGGTTGTAGAAGTTCGCCCGCACCAGTTGCAGTACGAAGCGCATCAGCACGATCAGCAGGTACAGGCTGCCGAGGGTTTGCAGCACGTAGACCGCTGCGGTGTTCAATCCAATCATGAAAAGCTCCTTATTGACCCAGTTGTTCGGCCATCTCGGCCGAGCGATGCGCGGCAGCGCCGAGTGCTTTTTCGACCAGGGCTTCAAAGCCATTGGCCTGGAACGACTTGATTGCAGCTTCCGTGGTGCCCGCAGGGGAGGTGACACGGCGGCGCAGCTCGGCCGCGTCGACGTCACTGGAGACCGCCATGTGCGCGGCGCCCAGTGCGGTTTGCAGGGTCAGTTGCGCGGCAATATCCGCCGGCAGGCCAAGTTTCACGCCGGCGGCGGTCATGGCCTCGATCAGCAGGAAGAAATACGCCGGGCCCGAGCCGGAAACGGCGGTGACGGCGTCCAGTTGCTGCTCTTCATTGAGCCATAAGGCGATGCCGACCGCGGACAGCAGCTCCTGGGCTTGCTGGCGCTGTTCGGCGGTCACTTGGGCTGTTGCGAACAAGCCGCTCACGCCCTGACGCAGTAGCGCCGGGGTGTTGGGCATGCAGCGCACGATCGGCTGGGCGCCAAGCCAGTTGTTCATGCTGGCGCAGGTGATGCCTGCAGCGATCGACACCACCAGTTGATGGGGCTTGAGGCTTGGGCGAATCGCTTCGCACACGGCTTTCATCGCCTGCGGCTTGACCGCAAGGACGACGACGTCGGCGCCTTCGATGGCCTGGGCGTTGTCGGCGAAGGTTTCGATACCGTGTTCAGCGCTCACGCGGGCGCGGGTTTCTTCGCCCGGATCGCTGGCGCGGATCTGCGCGGCTTCCAGACCCTTGGCCCGCAGGCCGCCGATCAGGCTGGCGGCCATGTTGCCGGCACCGATAAAGGCAATACGCGTCTTGCTCATGTCAGGTCCTTATAAAGAAGAGAGTCGGTCATGGGTTATGGCCGATCGTAATCACGGGCGCCAAACAGGGCCGTACCGATACGGACCCAGGTGGCGCCCTGGGCAATGGCCGACTCAAGGTCGTGGCTCATGCCCATGGAAAGTGTGTCGAGTGGCAGATTCAGGCTGGCTTGCAGGCTTTGCACGGCCGCAAACGCGGCGTCCTGGGCGGCGCGATCTTCAGTCGGCTCAGGGATGGCCATCAGCCCGCGCAACGTCAGGCGCGGCAGGGCGCTGATGGCACTGGCCAGGGCCGGCAGATCAGCCGGGGTGCAGCCGGATTTGCTGGCTTCACCGCTGACGTTGACCTGAATGCAGATATTCAGGGGCGGTAAATCGGCAGGACGTTGTTCGGACAGACGTTGTGCGATTTTCAGACGATCCACGGAGTGCACCCAGTCGAAGTGCTCGGCGATAGCACGAGTCTTGTTCGATTGAATGGGGCCGATGAAGTGCCAGATCAAGGGCAGGTCGGCCAGTTCAAGCTGTTTGCCCAGCGCTTCCTGCAGGTAATTCTCGCCAAAGTCGCGCAGGCCGGCGGCGTAGGCTTCACGCAGGTCCTGTGCGGGTTTGGTCTTGCTTACGGCCAGCAGATGGACGCTGTTTTCGGCGCGATTGGCGGCAAGTGTTGCGGCATGGATGCGCGAACTAACTTCGAGAATGTTGTCTGCTATGGTGGACATCAAGAGGCGCCAGCGGTCTGAAGGTTCGCGGCATTCTACTGGAATTGAGAGGCGCTATGGATATCACTGAACTGCTGGCGTTCAGCGCCAAACAGGGGGCATCGGACCTGCATTTGTCTGCTGGCCTGCCGCCGATGATTCGGGTGGATGGCGATGTGCGGCGCATCAACCTGCCGGCCATGGACCACCAACAGGTGCAGGCGCTGATCGATGCCATCATGAATGACACCCAGCGGGCGGACTTTGAGAAGCATCTGGAAATCGATTTTTCCTTTGAAGTGCCCGGTGTGGCGCGTTTTCGGGCCAATGCGTTCAATCAGAGCCGTGGCGCGGGTGCGGTGTTTCGCACCATTGCGGCGAAAGTGCAGAGCATGGACGAACTGGGCATGGGGGAAGTGTTTCGCAAAATGACCGACGCTCCCCGCGGCCTGGTGCTGGTGACCGGCCCGACCGGTTCCGGAAAATCCACCACGCTGGCGGCGATGATCGACTACCTCAATAACCATCGCCATCACCACATCCTCACCATTGAAGACCCTATCGAGTTTGTGCACGAGCCGCGCAAGTGCCTGATCAACCAGCGTGAGGTCCACCGCGATACCCGCAGCTTCGCCACGGCCTTGCGCTCGGCGTTGCGGGAGGATCCGGACGTGATTCTGGTGGGGGAGATGCGCGATCTGGAAACCATACGCCTGGCGTTGACCGCCGCCGAAACCGGCCATCTGGTATTCGGCACGCTGCACACCACGTCGGCGGCAAAGACCATTGACCGGGTAGTGGACGTGTTTCCGGGGGACGAGAAGTCAATGGTGCGCTCGATGCTCTCCGAGTCGCTGCTGGCGGTGGTGTCCCAGACGCTGGTGAAGAAGGTCGGCGGCGGACGCATCGCGGCCCACGAAATCATGCTGGGGACGTCGGCGATCCGCAACCTGATCCGCGAGGACAAGGTGGCGCAGATGTACTCGGCGATTCAGTCGGGAGGGGCGTTGGGAATGCAGACGCTGGATATGAGCTTGAAGGGCCTGGTGAGCAGGGGGGTGATCAGTCGTGATCATGCGCTGGAGAAAGCGCGGTCGCCGGATAGCTTTTGATGATCCAGAAACGCCATCGCGGGCAAGCCCGCTCCCACAGGATTGATGCAGTCCATGTGGGAGCGGGCTTGCCCGCGATGAGGCAATCATATTCAAAGCTATTCCCGAGGTTGACCTCGGTAGTTAAATCAGCGCTGAACAACCCGCATCTGATTCGGCTCTTTCGGCAGAACCCGCTTGGCAACCACGTAGTGGTTTTGCCAGTACGGTTTCTTCAGGGTGTCGATACTCACCGACTTGCCGCGACGTGGCGCGTGGATGAAGCGGTCGTTGCCCAGGTAAATGGCGACGTGATTGACCCGGCGGCTCTTGATGTTGAAGAAAATCAGGTCGCCCGGCTTCAGGTCGTTGCGATCGACTTTCTCCCCATGACCGCTGGCCATGGCGTTGGAGGTGCGTGGCAGGTCGAACGTGGCGTCGTTGAACGCGTATTTCACCAGGCCGCTGCAATCGAAGCCTTTGCTTGGGCTGCTGCCGCCCCAACGATAGGGAGTGCCAAGGACGTTCACGGCGCGGCTCAGCACGTCGCTGCTTTCCTTGGTGCCCATCGGTGGAACCAGGCCGCTTTTGCTGTTGGCCAGGCTTGGAGCATATTTAGTGGTTTTTTTGTCTTTGCTCGAAGGAGCAGAGACATGGGATTTGGGGGTGTAACCATTAACGTTAGGAAGACGTTGCTCACGATTGGTGGCGTGGGCGGCCAGTGGCATCAAAAGGCAAATGGTTAGCCATGTCTTGAAAAATGAACGCATTAGGCAAGGCTCTTAATAAGTTAGCGCGCAACTTTATAACAGCTTTTTTGCCGCTTCCGAGGCCGTTGGTCGATTCAACCTGGGGGACAATGGTGGCAAAAAAGCGGCAAAATGGCGCAATTGTCGGACAGAAGTCCGGTGTTACAAGGCTTTGACGGGAGTGAAGGTAGCATTTGCCATACGTCGGGTGCCTGTAAAAAAGTCACAAAGAATTGAAGAATATTTATCTATCGTATGAATCGAGGTCATTCATGAACCCCTATCAACAGACTTATCCGCAGCAAGACACCCACAGCAAAGTGATCGGTTATCTGCTGTGGATTTTCGGATTTACCGGCGCTCACCGCTTCTATTACGGCAAGCCGGTGACCGGGACGATCTGGTTCTTCACCTTTGGTTTGCTGGGCATCGGCTGGCTGATCGACCTGTTCCTGATCCCGTCCATGGATCGCGAGGCTGACCTGCGGTTTACCGCAGGGCCCATCGAATACAACGTGGCGTGGATTCTGCTGACGTTTCTCGGGGTGTTCGGTGTGCACCGGATGTATCAGGGGAAATGGATCAGCGGGCTGCTGTACCTGCTCACCGGCGGGTTGTTCTTTCTCGGGGTGCTGTATGACTTCTGGACGTTGAATGACCAGGTGTCCGTGCGTAACGCGCAGCGTCGATAAGCGAAGAGCAAAAGATCGCAGCCTGCGGCAGCTCCTACACAGGAATATGCATTTCCCTGTAGGAGCTGCCACAGGCTGCGATCTTTTGTTTTTAAGCCTGGTGGCTAATGCGTCCATCCACCAGGGTGTAACGCACTACACCCGGCAGGCTGTGGCCGATGAACGGGCAGTTCTCGCCCTTCGACAACCAGGTTTCGCCCGCGACGGTCGAGGTCGTCGGGTCGAACAGCACGATGTCCGCCGCACCACCCACCGCCAGTTTGCCTGCCGGCAGGCGCAAGGCCTCGGCAGGGCCGGTGCTCAGGCGTTTCAGCAACGTCGGCAGGTCCAGCAAGCCGTCTTCGACCAGGGTCATTGCCAGTGGCAGCAGCAGTTCAACGCTGCTGATGCCCGGCTCGGTGGCGCCGAACGGTGCCAGCTTGGCGTCACGTTCATGGGGTTGGTGATGGCTGGAGATGGCCGAGATCACGCCGGATTTCACCGCTGCGCGCAGGCCATCGCGGTCGGCGCGGGTGCGTAGCGGCGGCTGGACGTGATACAGGCTGCTGAAGTCGATCAGGGCTTCGTCGGTCAGGATCAGCTGGTACAGGGCGACATCCGCGGTCACCTTCAGGCCCCGGGCCTGGGCCTGGGCGATCAGTTCCACGCCGCGGGCACTGGTGAGCTGACTGAAGTGCGCGCGCACGCCGGTCTGTTCAACCAGCAGCAGGTCCCGAGCCAGAGCGACGGTCTCGGCGCTTTCCGGGATGCCTGGCAAGCCAAGGAAACTGGCGGTCGGGCCTTCGTGAGCCAGGCCGCCTTCGGCCAGGTCGTGATCCTGGGAGTTGAAAATCACCGTCAGGTCGAACGTTGCCGCGTAGTCCAGTGCCCGGCACAGGGTGCGGGTGTTGCGGAAGCTCTCCAGGCCGTTGCCGAAGGCCACGCAACCGGCGTCGCGCAAGGCAACCAGCTCGGCCAGCTGTTCACCGTCCAGGCCTTTGCTCAGGGCGCCAATCGGGAAGACTTTGGTGTTGCCGGCCTCACGGGCGCGGTCGAGGATCAGTTCGGCCACCGCCGAGGTGTCCAGCACCGGTTTGGTCTTCGGCGGGCAGCACAGGCTGGTCACGCCGCCAGCCGCCGCCGCGCGGGTTTCGCTGACAATCGAGCCTTTTCGGCTGTAACCCGGCTCGCGCAGGGCAACGTTGAGGTCGACCAGGCCGGGAGCGGCCACCAGGCCTTTGGCGTCGATCGTGTCGACAGCGACAAAACCGGCGGGCGCCGCGCCAAGGGCGACGACTTTGCAGGCTTCAATGTGGATGTCGGTCACTTGATCCAGGCCGCTGGCCGGATCGATCACGCGGGCGCCGAGAATGCTGAGCTTCACTGTGCGCTCTCCTGTTCGAATTGGCCCTGCTCGAATTGACGCTGCGCAGTCTGCCCGCTCATGGCCATGGACAGCACGGCCATACGAATGGCGATCCCGTAGGTCACCTGGTTGAGGATCACCGAATGCGGACCGTCGGCCACTGCCGACTCGATTTCCACGCCGCGGTTGATCGGCCCCGGGTGCATCACGATGGCATCGGGTTTGGCGCCGGCCAGGCGCGCGGTGGTCAGGCCGAACAGGCGGTAGAACTCGCCTTCGCTCGGCAGCAGGCCGCCGGTCATGCGTTCACGCTGCAGACGCAACATGATCACCACGTCGACGTCCTTCAGGCCTTCGGTCATGTCGGTGTAGACCTTCACGCCGTATTGCTCGATGCCGATCGGCAGCAGGGTCTTCGGTGCGATCACGCGGATGTCCGGGCAACCGAGGGTTTTCAGGGCCAGCATGTTCGAGCGCGCCACCCGCGAGTGCAGGATGTCGCCGACGATGGCCACCGAAAGGTTTTCGAACCCGCCCTTGTGCCGGCGAATGGTCAGCATGTCGAGCATGCCCTGGGTCGGGTGCGCGTGCCGGCCGTCACCGCCGTTGATGATCGCCACTTGCGGGCAGACATGCTCGGCGATGAAGTGCGCGGCGCCGGAGTCACCGTGGCGCACGACGAACATGTCGGCGGCCATGGCTTCCAGGTTACGCAGGGTGTCGAGCAGGGTCTCGCCCTTGCTTGCCGACGACGTGGACACGTTGAGGGTGATCACGTCCGCCGAGAGCCGCTGGGCCGCCAGTTCGAAGGTGGTGCGGGTACGGGTCGAGTTCTCGAAGAACACATTGCACACGGTCTTGCCGCGCAGCAACGGGACTTTCTTCACGGCCCGGGCGCCGACTTCGAGGAAGGAGTCGGCGGTGTCGAGGATTTCCGTCAACAGCTCACGGCGCAAACCGTCGAGCGAGAGGAAGTGGCGCAGCTGGCCCTGATCATTGAGCTGCAGCGGGCGCTTGGTGTCTAGAGGCGTCATCGCAAGGGGGACTCTCAATAGGGCGAATTAAAGGGCGAGGTCTTGCAGTTCGAGCGCGAGCTCCGGGCCGGACAGCTTCACCCGTTCGTGGGCGGCCAGCGACAGGGTCGCGCCCACCACGTTCGGGCGGATCGGCAGTTCGCCGGCGTCCAGGTCCAGCAGGCACACCAGCGTCACGCTGGCCGGGCGACCGTAGTCGAACAGTTCGTTCATGGCGGCGCGGATGGTCCGGCCGCTCATCAGCACGTCGTCGATCAGCACCAGGTGCTGGCCTTCGATCTCGAACGGCAGCGCCGAAGGGCGAACCTGAGGATGCAGGCCGTTCTGGCTGAAATCGTCGCGGTAGAAGGACACGTCCAGGGTGCCGAGGGGCTCATTGCTGCCCAGTTCCTTGAGCAGGGCCTGGGCCACCCAGACGCCGCCGGTACGAATGCCGATGAAGCGCGGGTCGCTGATGCCACGGTGTTCCAGGTGGGCCTTCAGGCGCGTGGCCATCTGGCTGATCAGTTCGGCGGGATTGGGCAGGCTCATGGTTGCTCCTTCTTGGGCCCGAGCCGGGTTTCACGCAAGGTGGCTCGGGTTGTAGCTAAGAGAGACGCATCGCGGCTCTTCAGGATTCGAACAGTGCGCCATTTTCGTCGAGCCAGCCTTGCAGCAGCAGGGCGGCGGCGATGGCGTCGACCGGGTTGTCGCGGTAACTGCCTTTCTGGCCACCACGAGCCAGGCGTTCGCCCTTGGCCTCGAAGGTGGTCAGGCGTTCATCGTGGGTATAGAAGGGCAGGTTGAAGCGGCCGTTCAGGCGCCGGGCGAATTTTTCCGCGCGAGCGCACATGTCGCTGGGCGTACCGTCCATGTTCAGCGGCAGGCCGACCACCACGGCATCGGGTTTCCACTCTTTGATGAGGGCTTCGACCTGGTTCCAGTCAGGAATGCCGTTCTGCGCTTTCAGGGTGCACAGCTCACGAGCCTGGCCGGTAATCACCTGGCCGACTGCAACGCCGATCTGTTTGGTGCCGTAGTCAAACCCCAGAATCAGCTTCAGGGCCATCAGGCGTGCCCCGCCTGGCTGGTCAGCAGGCTGAGGTTGACGCCCAGGTGTCTGGCGGCCGCTTCCAGGCGAAGTTCGCTGCTGGTGTTGAACAGGATGTCGGCGTCAAACGGGCAGTTCAGCCAGGCGTTCTGGGCCAGTTCGGCCTCCAGTTGCCCGGCTTCCCAGCCGGCATAACCGAGGGCGATCAGGCTTTTTGCCGGGCCGACGCCGTCAGCGATGGCGAACAGTACGTCCTGGGACGTCGACAGGGACAACTCATCTTCCAGATCAACGGTCGCCTGGAAACTCTGCCCCTTGGGGTGAAGGACGAAGCCGCGATCGGTTTGCACCGGGCCGCCGATGAAGATCGGCACATGCTGGCAGAGCGCTGGCGGTTCGATTTCCGGGCGTAATTGCTCAAGGATATCGGCCAGGTTCAGCTCTTGCGGACGGTTGACCACCAGCCCCATGGCACCATTGGCCGTGTGCTCGACGATGTAGGTCAAGGTGTGTGCAAAGTTCGGGTCGGCCATGTGCGGCATGGCGATCAGGAATTGATGCTTGAGGTAGCTGGGGCTGACGTTTTTCATGTGCGCTAGTGTGGCGTTCGAGGGGCGAACTGACAAGCCGGGGATGCGCAGGAAATGCCGTAATTCTGTAGGAGCGAGCTTGCTCGCGATGAACCTGAGAACACTGCGGGGTGTCAGGCTTGCAGCGTTATCGTTGGCGACCATCGCGAGCAAGCTCGCTCCTACAGGGGGATTTGTGCGGGTCAGTTGCTTGAGAGGCGATCGCCGCGGGCAAATTTCCAGGTCCGGATGATCTCCAGCCGGTCAACATCCGACAGATCCCCGGTAAAGGGTGCGAACGGCGCCGCCAGCCGGACGATCCGTTGCGCCGCCTGGTCCAGCAGCGGCTGGCCTGAAGATTCCAGTACCAGCACCTCATACAGCGAGCCGTCACGATTGATCGACACCATCAGGCGCAAATTGCCGTAGATCTGTTTGCGCCGTGCTTCGTCGGGGTAATTGAGGTTGCCGATGCGTTCGACTTTCTTGCGCCATTCGTCCTTGTACCAGGCGCCCTTGTCGCGCATGGTCGAGGCGGCGCTCAAGCGGTGGATGCGCGGGCGCTTGGCGTACAGTTGTTGTTCGGCGGCCAGTTCCGCTTCGAGGCTGGCGATGTCGCTGGACAGCCGCTCACTGTCGAACGTCGGCGCCTGGACCTGGGGTTTGACCTCGGTCTTGGGCTCCTCGGTCTTGGCGGGGGCCTTTTTCGGCTTCGGCGCCACGGTGGTCACGGCAGCCTTCGGCGGGGCTTCCTGCGCTTCAGGCTTGGCGGCCGGCGGTGGCGTGACTTTCTGTACCTTGTTGTCCTGGAAGGGCGCGACCTCGGTGGTCTTGGGAATCGCCTTTTTATCCAGGGTGCCGCTGCCTTGCTGGTTCTCTTGCGCCAGGAAATCGGCCTTTTCAGGCTTCTTTTCGCTTTTGAAGGTGGCGAGGGTGATTTCCAGGGTTTTGCTGATCTGCTTGGGCTCGACCACGGCAAACCCGACACCCAGCAGCAAGGCCAGGTGGATCAGCGCCGCCAGAAACAGGGTAAAACCGAGGCGATCGGCCGGGCGCACGCCACGGTGGGCGAGTTCGGCAGGCAGATCGGACGGGAGGGTCATGACAAGGAAACCAACATCGCGTTTTCACAGGCCGCGCATGATAACGCAATGTTGGTTTGGCTAATCAACGTGCCTTGAGCTTCTGATCGATGGCATCCATCAGCAGGCCGCCGATATCGGTGCCAAAGGCATTGTCGATTTCGCGGATGCAAGTCGGGCTGGTGACGTTGATCTCGGTCAGGTGCTCGCCGATCACGTCCAGGCCAACGAACAGCAGGCCTTTTTCACGCAGCGTCGGGCCGACTTGTGCGGCGATCCAGCGATCCTTTTCGGTCAGCGGACGGGCTTCGCCACGGCCGCCGGCGGCGAGGTTGCCACGGGTTTCACCCTGGGCCGGAATCCGTGCCAGGCAATAATCCACAGGCTCGCCGTCGATCATCAGGATGCGCTTGTCGCCGTCCTTGATGGCCGGCAGGTAGGCCTGGCCCATGATCTGCTGGGCGCCGAGGGCCGTTAGGGTTTCGAGGATCACCGACAGGTTCGGGTCGCCCGCGCGGTGACGGAAGATCGACGTGCCGCCCATGCCGTCCAGCGGCTTGAGGATCACATCGCCGTGTTTGGCGGCGAACTCACGCAACACGTCGGCGCGGCGACTGACCACGGTCGGCGGCGTGCACTGCGGGAACAGCGTGGCGAACAGCTTTTCGTTGCAGTCGCGCAGGCTCTGCGGCTTGTTGACCACCAGCACACCGGCGCGCTCGGCCTGTTCCAGCAAGTAGGTGGAGTAGACGAACTCCATGTCGAACGGCGGATCCTTGCGCATCAGGATCACATCCAGATCGCTCAGCAGCGCGTCGCTTTCGGCGCCCAGTTCGAACCATTTTTCCGGGTTGGCGAACACCTGCAGCGGACGCATCCGCGCCCGGGCCTCACCTTCGCCCTGATACAGGTCGCGCTGTTCCATGTAGAACAGCTCCCAGCCACGCTTCTGCGCGGCCAGCAGCATGGCCAGCGAGCTATCCTTTTTATAGGAAATGCTGGCGATAGGGTCCATGACAATCCCGACGCGAACGCTCATTGGGTTTTCCTCGAAAAATGGGGGCCGGACGTTGATCTTCTGTGGGAGCGAGCAGGCTCGCTCCCACAAAAAGCGATCAGGCCAAAGGGCCGTATAAAAGTGGCGTCAGAGTGGCGCTGAGTGTGTTTGCGGTCAAGGAAAAACCATCGCCCCGGTCGGCCGATAGATTGGTTCTGGAGACTGTGCTAAAAAGGCTGCCATGTCGTGCTGGCCCTTGAGTATCAAGGGTTTCGAGCCGCCAATTACCCGCAAACGGACAATTTGATTCGTAAAGGCGACGCAGAGCATCTTATGGAACAGCCCCCCAGCGCCTTGAAGGTCATGGTGATCGACGATTCGAAGACGATCCGTCGCACCGCCGAAACGCTGCTCAAGAACGTGGGTTGTGAGGTCATCACGGCCATCGACGGCTTCGATGCCCTGGCCAAGATTGCCGACAACCACCCCGGCATCATCTTTGTCGACATCATGATGCCGCGCCTGGATGGCTATCAGACCTGCGCCCTGATCAAGAACAACAGTGCGTTCAAGTCCACCCCGGTGATTATGCTGTCATCCAAGGATGGCCTGTTCGACAAGGCCAAGGGGCGCATCGTCGGCTCCGACCAGTTTTTGACCAAGCCTTTCAGCAAGGAAGAGTTGCTGGATGCGATCCAGGCCCATGTGCCTGGTTTCGCCGCCGTTTTGCCGCAGTAGGACACGCACAGTGACGCTCGGCCATCGGGCCCTGCGTCGACAAGAATGGGGAAGACCATGGCACGTATTCTGATCGTCGATGATTCGCCGACCGAAATGTACAAACTGACCGGCATGCTGGAAAAGCATGGCCATGAAGTGTTGAAAGCCGAAAACGGCGCCGACGGCGTGGCCCTGGCCCGCCAGGAAAAGCCCGACGCTGTCCTGATGGACATCGTCATGCCCGGCCTCAATGGTTTCCAGGCAACACGCCAGTTGACCAAGGACCCGGAAACCGGACACATCCCGGTGATCATCATCACCACCAAGGACCAGGACACCGACAAGGTCTGGGGCACGCGCCAGGGCGCCAAGGACTACCTGACCAAGCCGGTCGATGAAGAGACCCTGATCAAGACCCTGAACAACGTGCTGGCCGGTTGATCGTCAGGCCATGAACGAGTCGCTGACGGCTTTCGAACTGCTGCTGCAGATCGACCAGCGCTGTCGTTTGCTGGCGGCGGACTTGCCGTCCCAACCGACCCGTCGGGACAGCTGGAGCGGCATCGGTTTTCGCCTGGGCGAGCACTGGTACGTCGCGCCCATGAGTGAGGTCAGCGAAGTCTTGCATGAGCCGCGACTGACTCAGCTGCCGGGGGTCAAATCCTGGGTCAAGGGTGTCGCCAACCTGCGCGGGCGATTGCTGCCGGTCATGGATCTGAGTGGGTTCTTCGGGCACGAGCTTTCGGCGGTGCGCCGCCAGCGCCGGGTGTTGGTGGTGGACCACGATGAGGTGTTTGCCGGGTTGCTGGTCGATGAAGTCGTCGGCCTCCAGCACTTTGCCCGGGACAGCCTGGAGCCAGTGCCGGCAGACGAGTTGAAGGGGCCGGTGGCGGCATTCGTCCAAGGTCGGTTTCAGCGCGGGCAGTGCTGGCAGGTGTTCAGCCCGTTTGCGTTGACGCGGTCTCAGGGGTTCATGAGCGTCGCGATTTAACCGGAAAACCAGGGAACCTTGTGGGAGCGAGCTTGCTCGCGATGACGGACTTGCAGCCAACATTGATGTCGACTGACACAACGCAATCGCGAGCAAGCTCGCTCCCACAGGTTTCCTGGCAAGCGCAAAAGTGGGTTAACAGGCGAGGACCGATGACAAAAACAAAAGCAGGCAAGCCAATGGAAGGGTCGCGCAGCCGGTCGCAGATCATCGTGCTGTTCATCGCGCTGATCGTCTTCATCATGCTGCTGTTCGCCAACTTCGCGTACCTCAACACCCAGGCGACCTACGACAAACAGTACATCGGCCACGCCGGCGAACTGCGCGTGTTGTCCCAGCGCATCGCCAAGAACGCCACCGAAGCGGCCGCCGGCAAGGCTGCCGCGTTCAAGTTGCTCAGCGATGCGCGCAATGACTTTGCCCGGCGCTGGGGCTATCTGAAGAAGGGCGACCCGGCCACCAGCCTGCCACCGGCCCCGGCCACTGTGCGTCCAGAGATGCGCGCGGTGCAACAGGACTGGGAACGCCTGCTGAAGAACACCGACGCGATTCTCTCCAGCGAGCAAACCGTACTGTCCCTGCATCAGGTCGCCGCGACGCTGGCTGAAACCGTGCCGCAGTTGCAGGTCGAGTACGAAAAAGTCGTCGAGATCCTCCTGCAACGGGGCGCCCCGGCGGCCCAGGTGGCCATGGCCCAGCGCCAATCGCTGCTGGCCGAGCGGATCCTCGGTGCGGTCAATACGGTATTGGCCGGCGACGAAAACTCACAGCAGGCCGCCGATGCGTTCGGGCGTGACGCGACGCAGTTCGGCAAGGTGCTCAACGGCATGCTCCAGGGCGACCCGGCGCTCAAGGTCAGTCAGGTCGAAGACCGCGACGCCCGTGCGCGACTGGCGGAAATTGCCGAGCTGTTCGAGTTCGTCTCGGGCTCGGTGGACGAGATCCTCGAAACCTCGCCTGAGCTGTTCAAGGTCCGTGAATCGGCCTCAAACATTTTCAGTCTCTCGCAAACCCTGCTCGAAGAAGCCTCACACCTGGCCAGCGGTTTTGAAAACATGGTCGGCGGGCGCACCACCGACACCATAGGCGGTTATGTGCTGGGCTTGCTGGCGCTGACTTCGATCATCCTGATCGGCCTGGTGATGGTGCGCGAAACCAATCGCCAGCTGCGCGAAACCGCCGAGAAAAACGAGCGTAACCAGAACGCGATCATGCGTTTGCTCGACGAGATCGAAGACCTGGCCGACGGCGACCTCACGGTGACGGCCTCGGTGACGGAAGACTTTACCGGCACCATCGCCGACTCGATCAATTACTCCGTCGACCAGTTGCGCGATCTGGTCGCGACCATCAACCTCACCGCTGGCCAGGTCGCCGCTGCCGTGCAGGAAACCCAGGCCACCGCCATGCACCTGGCCCAGGCTTCGGAACATCAGGCCCAGCAGATTTCCGAGGCCTCGATGGCGATCAACGACATGGCCGAGTCCATCGACCAGGTGTCGGCCAATGCCGCTGAATCTTCGGCGGTTGCCGAGCGCTCGGTGGAAATTGCCAACAAGGGCAACGAGGTGGTGCACAACACCATCCACGGCATGGACAACATTCGCGAGCAGATTCAGGACACCGCCAAGCGCATCAAGCGCCTTGGCGAGTCCTCCCAGGAAATCGGCGACATTGTCAGCCTGATCGATGACATTGCCGACCAGACCAACATCCTCGCCCTCAACGCGGCCATCCAGGCGTCCATGGCTGGCGACGCCGGTCGCGGTTTCGCCGTGGTGGCCGATGAAGTGCAGCGGCTGGCCGAGCGTTCTTCTGCCGCCACCCGGCAGATCGAGACTCTGGTGCGGGCGATCCAGACCGACACCAACGAGGCGGTCATCTCCATGGAGCAGACGACGACCGAAGTGGTGCGCGGCGCCCGTCTGGCGCAGGATGCCGGTGTGGCCCTGGAAGAAATCGAGGGTGTGTCGAAGACGCTCGCGGCGCTGATCCAGAGCATCTCCAATGCCGCACAACAGCAGACGTCGTCGGCCGGCCAGATTTCCCTGACGATGAACGTGATCCAGCAGATCACCTCGCAGACGTCGTCGGGTTCCACCGCCACGGCCGACAGCATCGGCAACCTGGCTAAAATGGCCAGTCAGTTGCGTCGTTCGGTGTCCGGTTTCACCTTGCCGGATGCCAAGGCGCAGGTTGTGGACAAAGCTTGAACCGCCCATGGGTATCTGAATTGTGATTGGAGTGGTTATGGGTGATCGGCACGACTATGTGGCCCTCGAGTGGGTCAAGGGCGAGATTGCCGAAACGCTGAAACAGGCTCATCACGCGATCGAGAGCCTGCTCGATGACCCGCAGGCGACGCATGCGCTGGATGAATGCCTTGCGTGCATCCATCAGGTCCACGGCAGTTTGCAGATGGTCGAGTTCTACGGTGCGGCGTTGCTCGCCGAAGAGATGGAACAACTGGCCATGGCCTTGCAGGGTGACCGCGTCAGCCATCGCGACGAGGCGTTGCACCTGTTGATGCAGGCCCTCGGACAGTTGCCGATCTACCTGGACCGGGTGCAAGGTGCGCGCCGCGACTTGCCACTGGTGGTGTTGCCACTGATCAACGACCTGCGCAGCGCCCGTGGCGAAAGCCTGCTGTCGGAAACCAGCCTGTTCAGCCCGCAATTGCCCGAGTTGCCTGCGCTGGACGCAGAAACGCTGGCGCAGCTTGAGCCGGCCGAATTGCCCAATGTCCTGCGCAAGCTGCGGCAGATGCTGCAGATGGCGTTGGTCGGGTTCCTGCGTGAGCAGGATAACGAAACCAACCTCGATTACCTGGCCAAGGTCTTCGCCCGCCTCGAGGCACTGTGCGCCAATGCCCCCCTGAGCCCGCTGTGGCAGGTGGCCTCGGCGCTGGTCGAAGGCATGCAGGGCGGTGCGATCGCCAACAGCCCGGCCTTGCGCAGCCTGTTCAAGGACGCCGACAAGGAACTCAAGCGCCTGCTCGAAGAAGGCATGCGCGGCATCAATCAACCGGCGCCACCGGAGCTGCTCAAGAGTTTGCTGTTCTACATAGCCAAGGCCGAACATCCCACCGGGCAGATGCTGACCATGAAAGAACGCTACTCACTGGACGACGCGCTGCCCGACAGCGCGATGGTCGATGAAGAACGCGCGCGGCTGGCCGGTCCAGACCGGGATGCCATGCGCTCGGTGCTGGCAGCGCTGTGCGAAGAGCTGGTGCGGGTCAAGGAGCGCCTGGATCTGTTCGTGCGCAGTGACCGCCAGCACACCGCTGACCTCGACAGCCTGCTGGCGCCGCTACGGCAAATCGCCGATACCCTGGCGGTCCTGGGCTTCGGTCAGCCGCGCAAGGTGATTATCGATCAATTGGCGGTGGTGCTCAGCCTCGCCCAGGGGCAGCGCGAACCCAACGATGCGATCCTCATGGACGTTGCCGGGGCCTTGCTGTACGTCGAAGCGACGCTGGCCGGCATGGTCGGCACCGTGGAGCCGGAGAGCCAGGATGACAATCGCCTGCCGACCACCGACCTGACGCAGATCCATCAGATCGTGATCAAGGAGGCCCGCATCTGTTTGCAGCAGGCCAAGGACATGATCGTCGACTACATCGATGCCGATTGGGACCGCCAGCATTTGCAGGCACTGCCGGCCTTGCTGACCCAGGTACGCGGTGCGCTGGCGATGATTCCGTTGAGCCGGGCGGCGAGCCTGGTCGACACCTGCAATCACTTCATTCGCGAGCACCTGTTGCTCGAGCCGGGTCAGCCGGGCTGGCAGGAACTGGACAGCCTGGCCGACGTGATCACCAGCATCGAGTATTACCTCGAGCGCCTCGGCGATGACCCGCAGGCGCAGGGTGAAAACCTGCTCGATGTCGCGGAAAAAAGCCTGGCGAGCCTCGGGTTTTTCCCCAGTGAGCAGCATGTGCCCGTGCTGGATGATGTGCTCAACCCGAGCGAAGCGCAGGTCATGCAGATGATGCAGGAGCTGGATGACCCGCAGATCGTCCAGACCCTGGCCGATGTGCTCGCCAGCCCGGTTTCGAGCCTGAACCCGCCCGCCCTGGACACCCCGGGCAGCCTGCTGCCGCCACCCCCGGGCGAAGAACCGGTGGACGAGGAACTGCGCGAGGTGTTCCTTGAAGAGACCGACGAAGTCCTGGAAATCCTGCGCGAGTATTTGCCGCGCTGGTCGGCCAATCCTGACAGCCGCTCGGCCCTGAGCGAACTGCGCCGCGCCTTTCATACCCTCAAGGGCAGTGGTCGCATGGTGCGTGCCCTGGTGCTGGGCGAGCTGGCCTGGGCCGTGGAGAACCTGCTTAACCGCGTACTGGAAAACAGCGTGGAACCGGGGGCTACGGTGCAGCAACTGATCGGCGATGTGCTGCATCTGCTGCCGGAGCTGGTGGCTGAATACGCCGCCAATGCCCAGCGTCAGCGCAACGATGTCGACCAGTTGGCCGCCCGCGCCCATGCCCTGGCCAAGGGCGACGAACCGGTGTCCGATGAGGATACGCAGGATGTCGCGGCCCTCGACCCGCTGTTGCTGGAGATCTTCCGCAAAGAGGCGCAAACCCACTTGGGCAGCCTCAATCGCTTCCTTGATCAGGCTGCCGAGCATGTGCCGTTGCAGGCCAGTGACGAATTGCAGCGCGCCTTGCACACCCTCAAGGGCAGTGCCTATATGGCCGGTGTCTTGCCGATTGCCGAGCTGGCCGCGCCACTGGATCAACTGGCCCGGGAGTACAAGGCGCACCTGATCGCGCTGGACCTGGATGAAGTGGAATTGCTGTTGGAAGCAGAAGGGCTTTTCCGCCTCGGTCTGCGCCAGCTCAAGCGCGATCCGCTGGCGGAAATTCCCGGCGCCCTGCATTTGATTGAGCGAGCCAAAGCGCTGCTGGCCGAGCGCCTGGAAAACCTCCTGAGCACACCTAACACCGGGCTGCGGATCAAGCGCGATCCGCAACTGATCAACAACTTCCTCTCCCAGGGCATGGACATCCTGCTGGACGCCGAGAGCCTGCTACAACGTTGGCAGCAACACCCCGGCGAACGCCAGGAACTCAGCGCGCTGCTGGATGAATTGACCACCCTCGGCGAAGGCGCCCACCTGGCCGAGCTGCACCCGGTGGATGAGCTGTGCGAGGCGTTGCTCGACCTCTACGGTGCCGTGGAAGAAAGCAGCCTGGCGGTCAGCGAGCGGTTTTTCCATGAGGCTCAGGGTGCCCACGAAGCGCTGATCAACATGCTCGACGAACTGGCCGCCGGTCAGGAAGTCAGCCCGCAGCCGCAACGGATCAGGGCGTTGCGCGAGTTGCTCGACGAGAGCCTCGACCCGTCGGCTATGGGCCTGATTCGCAGTGATGGCAGCCGCACCCTGAGCATCCGCGAGCTGGGTGCTGCCACCGCCGATCTAGAGCGCACGCTACCCCCTGTAGGAGCGAGCCCGCTCGCGATGGACGTTAACGATGACGCGTTACCATTGGATAAACGCGGCGCCGGTGAGACCACTCGCGAGCGAGCTCGCTACCCCCTACTAGGAGCGGGGCGCGAACTGGACGATGAAATCGTTGCGATCTTCCTTGAAGAAGCGGTGGATATCCTCGAAAGCGCCGGTCAGGCCCTGCAGCGCTGGTTGCGCGACTCGGACAACGCCGCGCCGCTGTCGTCCCTGCAACGGGACTTGCACACCCTCAAAGGCGGCGCGCGCATGGCCGAGGTCGGGCCGGTCGGCGATCTGGCCCATGAACTGGAAAGCCTTTACGAAGGTCTGGTGGATCGTCGCTACGCCTACAGCGACTCATTGGCGGTGCTGTTGCAGCAGAGCCATGACCGCTTGGCGCAGTACCTTGACCAGTTACGGCACAACCAGCCCTTGGGCGATTGCGCTGAGCTGATCGAGGCCATTCGCGCCTACCGGCAGGGCCATTCGGGCGCCGCCGAGGTCAGCGAACTGGCAGCCACTAATGACTCGGCCGCCCATGATCCGGAGTTGCTGGAGATCTTCCTCGAGGAAGGTTTCGACATCATCGAAAGCTCCGGTGCGGCGCTTGAGCGCTGGCAGGCCCAGCCTTCGAGCCGTCAGGAAGTGGAAACCCTCCTGCGCGACCTGCACACCCTCAAGGGCGGCGCGCGCATGGTGGAAATCGCCGCGATTGGCGACCTGGCCCATGAACTGGAATTCCTCTACGAAGGCCTGTCCACCGGCGTGTTGCAGCCGACGGCGCCGTTGTTCGCGCTGTTGCAACGCAGCCATGACCGCCTGGCGCAGATGCTCGACGCGGCCCGCGCCGGTGAGCCGATGCCGCCCGCCGACCGCTTGATCGATGCGATCAAGAACTTCAGCCACCCGGCCGTGGCCGAAGCACCCGCGCCGGTTGCGTCACCGGCCACGCCCAAGGCCGAACCACTGGCGCCGCCGTCCGAGGCCGGCGCCGACATGGTCAAGGTCTCGGCAGAGCTGCTCGACGATCTGGTCAACCTGGCTGGTGAAACATCGATCTTCCGTGGCCGGATCGAACAGCAGGTCAACGATGCACACATCGCCCTGAGCGAGATGGAAACCACCATCGAGCGCATGCGCGACCAGTTGCGCCGCCTCGATACCGAAACCCAGGGGCGGATCCTCAGCCGTCAGCAAGTCGACGCCGAACGTCTTGGCTATGAAGAGTTCGACCCGCTGGAAATGGACCGCCACTCGCAGTTGCAGCAACTGTCCCGCGCGCTGTTCGAATCGGCCTCTGACTTGCTCGACCTCAAGGAAACCCTCGAACGACGCAATCAGGACACGGAAAACCTGCTGCAACAGCAGGGCCGCATCAACACCGAACTGCAGGAAGGCCTTATGCGCACGCGCATGGTGCCGTTCGAACGCATGCTCCCGCGGTTACAGCGCATCGTCCGCCAGGTGTCCAGCGAGCTTGGCAAGGACGTGGATTTCATCGTCGATAACGCCGAAGGCGAGATGGATCGCAACGTGCTTGAACGCATGGCCGCGCCCCTGGAACACATGCTGCGCAACGCCGTCGACCATGGCCTGGAGTCCGTCGAAGCGCGGCTGGCGGCGGGGAAACCGGCCAAGGGCAAGATCACCCTCGATCTGCTGCGTGAAGGCGGCGACATCATTTTCGACATTCGCGACGACGGCGCCGGTGTGCCGCTGGACGCGGTGCGGCGCAAGGCGATCAAGCGCGGCATGCTCGCCCCGGACAGCGTCATCAGTGATCACGACGTGTTGCAGTTCATCCTGCAACCGGGGTTTTCCACGGCCGAGAAAATCACCCAGATCTCCGGTCGCGGCGTCGGCATGGACGTGGTGCATGAAGAGGTGCGGCAACTGGGCGGCACCATGAGCATCGACTCGGTGCCGGGGCAGGGCGTGCATTTCCGCATTCGCCTGCCGTTTACCGTATCGGTCAACCGAGCGCTGATGGTGCAGTGCGGTGAGGACCAATACGCGATTCCGCTCAATACCATCGACGGCATCGTTCGTGTCCTGCCCAATGAGCTTGAAGGCTATTTCCGTTTCGATTCGCCCACCTACGAATACGCCGGGCAACGTTACGAGCTGTGCTATCTGGGTGAGCTGCTGAAAACCATCCCGCGCCCGAAACTGTTGGGCCAGAGCCTGCCATTGCCGGTGCTGCTGGTGCAGTGCAACGAACGGCACATCGCGGTGCTGGTGGACGCCATGGCCGGCACTCGCGAGATCGTGGTCAAGAGCCTGGGGCCGCAGTTTGCGGCGGTGCAAGGGGTGTCCGGGGCGACGATTCTTGGCGATGGCCGGGTGGTGCTGATTCTGGATCTGCTGGCGCCGATCCGCGCCATGCAGGCCCGCGTACCTCAGCGTCCCGCGGGGCAGGAGGTCGAGGTCGAACCCCATCGGCCGTTGCTGGTGATGGTGGTCGACGACTCGGTCACCGTGCGCAAGGTCACCAGCCGCTTGCTCGAACGCCACGGCATGAACGTACTGACCGCCAAGGACGGGGTCGATGCCATGCTGCTGCTGGAAGAGCACATGCCTGACCTGATGCTGCTGGACATCGAGATGCCGCGCATGGACGGCTTCGAGGTCGCGACCCAGGTGCGCAACGACGAACGCCTGCAGCACCTGCCGATCATCATGATCACCTCCCGCACCGGGCAGAAACACCGCGACCGCGCCATGGCCATTGGCGTCAACGACTACCTGGGCAAGCCGTACCAGGAGTCGGTGCTGCTCGAAAGCATCGCCTTTTGGAGCAAGACCCATGCTTGAACACCGCACCAGCAACCTCACCGGCCTGCTGCTGCCGTTGGCCGACCGCAACCTGATCCTGCCCAACGTCGCCGTGGCCGAGCTGATCGACTACCAGCAACCGGGGACCTTCGATCTCGACACACCGCCGTGGTACCTCGGCCTGGTGACATGGCGCGAACGGCAGATACCGCTGCTGAGTTTCGAGTCGGCCTGTGGGCAGAAAATCGTCATCGGTGAGCGCGCGCGGATCGTCATTCTCAATGCCCTTGGCGGGCGGCCCGAGCTGAAGTTCATCGCGCTGTTGGTGCAGGGGATTCCGCGCTCGTGCAAGCTCGACAGCCAGTTGAGTTACGTGGATGTGCCGTTGTGCGCGCTGGAGCAGGCGGCGGTGCAGGTGGCGGAGCAGGTGGCGAAGGTGCCGGATTTGCTGGCGCTGGAGGCGTTGTTGGTGGATGCCGGGTTAATCAACTGATCCCGATTCAGTGGTGATCTGACCGGCCCCTTCGCGAGCAAGCCCGCTCCCACACTGGATTTGTGTTCGCCACGGATCCACTGTGGGAGCGGGCTTGCCCGCGAAGGCGTCAGCCCAGACAACCATTACCCTGAGCGTAACGTTCCGCCACTCTGCTTGATTGATGCCCCCCACCCAACACTCCTAATGTGACCCCCACGACAGCGAACCCGTGGAGTGGTCATGACAACAACAATATCCCCCGACTCGCGATGGACGCGGCGGCGCAGCGAAAAGCAGCGGCGTCTCGAGCTGGTGCGAGGTCTTGCCGACGGTGTGGTGTTGCCCACCGATAACATCGTCGCGGCGCTGGAGGCGTTGATCCTGCCGGGCGACCGCGTGGTGCTCGAAGGCAACAACCAGAAGCAGGCGGATTTCCTTTCACGTTCCCTGGCCAAGGCCGACCCCGCGAAGTTGCATGACCTGCATATGATCATGCCCAGCGTCGGACGCTCCGAGCACCTGGACCTGTTCGAACGCGGTATCGCGCGCAAGCTCGACTTCTCTTTCGCCGGCACCCAAAGCCTGCGCATCAGCCAGTTGCTCGAAGACGGCCTGTTGGAAATCGGCGCGATCCACACCTACATCGAACTCTACGCACGGCTGGTGGTGGACCTGATTCCCAACGTCGTGCTCTCGGCCGGCTTCATGGCCGACCGCGCCGGCAACATCTACACCGGGCCGAGCACCGAAGACACCCCGGCACTGATCGAACCGGCGGCCTTCAGCGACGGCATCGTCATCGTGCAGGTCAATCAGTTGGTGGACGATGTCAGCGACTTGCCGCGGGTGGACATTCCGGCGTCCTGGGTCGACTTCGTGGTGGTGGCCGACAAGCCGTTCTACATCGAACCGCTGTTCACCCGCGACCCACGGCACGTCAAGCCTGTGCACGTGTTGATGGCGATGATGGCGATCCGCGGCATCTACGAAAAACACAACGTGCAGTCGCTCAACCACGGCATCGGTTTCAACACCGCGGCGATCGAGCTGATCCTGCCGACCTACGGCGAATCCCTCGGCCTCAAAGGCAAGATCTGCCGCAACTGGACGCTCAATCCGCACCCGACCCTGATTCCGGCGATTGAAAGCGGCTGGGTCGAAAGCGTGCATTGCTTTGGCACCGAACTGGGGATGGAGAACTACATTGCGGCGCGGCCGGATGTGTTCTTTACCGGGCGCGACGGTTCCCTGCGTTCCAACCGGATGTTCAGCCAACTGGCCGGGCAATACGCCGTGGACCTGTTTATCGGCGCGACGTTGCAGGTGGATGGCGACGGCCATTCCTCCACCGTGACTCGCGGGCGCCTGGCCGGATTCGGCGGCGCGCCGAACATGGGCCACGACCCGCGCGGTCGTCGCCACGGTACCCCGGCCTGGCTCGACATGCGCAACACCGACGTGGCCGAGCCGATGCTCGAGCGCGGCAAGAAACTCGTGGTGCAGATGGTCGAGACTTTCCAGGAGGGCGGCAAACCGACCTTCGTCGAAACCCTTGATGCCGTTGATGTAGCGAAGAAAAGCGGCATGCCGCTGGCGCCGATCATGGTCTATGGCGACGACGTCACCCATTTGTTGACCGAAGAAGGCATCGCTTACCTGTACAAGGCGCGTTCGCTGGAAGAACGCCAGGCGATGATCGCCGCCGTCGCCGGGGTGACTGCCATCGGTTTGCGCCACAACCCTAACGACACCGCGCGCATGCGCCGCGAAGGCCTGATTGCCTTGCCCGAAGACCTCGGCATCCGCCGCACCGACGCTACTCGCGAACTGCTCGCGGCGAAAAGCGTGGCCGATCTGGTGGAGTGGTCCGGCGGCCTCTACAACCCGCCCGCCAAGTTCAGGAGCTGGTAATGCACGCACTCAACCTGCAACCCAAAACCCTAAGCCTGGCCGAGCAGCTGGCGGACATGGCGGTGGACGCGCTGATCGACGAGGCTGACCTGTCGCCGAAACCGGCACTGGTCGACCGTCGCGGCAATGGCGCCCACACCGATTTGCACCTGGGGCTGATGCACGCTTCGGCGCTGTCCCTGTGGCCGGCCTTCAAGGCGATGGCCGATGCCGCGATTGAGTTCGGTGAGATCGGCTTGCCCCTGCGCGAAGCCGTCGGCCGCATCGGTCGTGAAGGCGAGCAAGCGATGCTCGACACCACGGGCGGCGTGAATACTCATCGCGGGGCGATCTGGGCTTTGGGCCTGTTGGTCACTGCCGCTGCGCTGGACCCTGAATCCACGGCTGCAAGCAGCGTATCGATTCGTGCGGCGCGTCTGGCGTTGCTCGACGACCGTTACGCGCCTCGTCCCCTCAGCCACGGTGCTCAAGTCGCTCAACGCTACGGCGCTCGCGGAGCCCGTGAAGAAGCGCAACTGGGTTTCCCGGCGGTGTTGCAACGCGCGTTGCCGCAACTCAAATGCAGCCGCGCCGCCGGCCATGGCGAACAGAACGCCCGGCTCGATGCGCTGCTGGCGATCATGACGAATCTGGCCGACACCTGCGTGCTGTACCGCGCTGGAGAACAAGGTCTGCACACCATGCAACTCGGCGCCCAGGCAGTGCTCGATGCCGGGGGTAGCGCCAGCCTCGCCGGACGTCGCCGCCTGCATGAGCTGGACCAACAACTCATCGCGTTGAATGCCTCGCCCGGCGGCGCTGCGGACCTGCTCGCAGCCTGCCTGTTCATCGACCGTATCGAGTCGGGCGACAACCTTTTCCTCTGCAATTCACGAAGGGAAGCTTTTTGATGGAAACCTTATCCTTTGAATTCCCCGCCGGGCAGCCGCCACGTGGCCGCACCCTGGTGGGTTGTGTCGGCTCGGGCGATCTGGAAGTGCTGATCGAACCGGGGCAGGCCGGCAAGCTGACGATCAACGTACAGACCTCGGTCAATGGCAGTGAACAACGCTGGCAGCATCTGTTCGCACGGATGTTCGACGGCCAGACGCCGCCGGCGATGGCCATCGACATCCACGATTTCGGCGCGACACCCGGCGTGGTGCGTCTGCGTCTGGAACAGGGTTTCGAGGAGATCGGCCATGACTGACAGCGCATCCCTGCTGAGCAAGCACAGCTTCGTCGAGCTCGGTGCGCGGCAACGGGCCAAGGCCCTGCTCGATGCCGGTACCTTCCGCGAACTGCTCGACCCTTTTCAACGGATCATGTCGCCGTGGCTGTCGCGCCAGGGCGTGGTGCCGCAAGCCGACGACGGTGTGGTGATCGCCAAGGGCAATCTCGATGGTTTGCCGGTGGTGATCGCCGCCATCGAAGGCGCGTTCCAGGGCGGCAGCCTCGGTGAGGTCGGCGGGGCAAAAATCGCCGGTGCGCTGGAACTGGCCGCCGAAGACAACCGCAACGGTATCCCGACCCGCGCCGTGCTGTTGCTGGAAACCGGCGGCGTGCGTTTGCAGGAAGCCAACCTCGGTCTGGCGGCGATTGCCGACATCCACGCGGCGATTGTCGATTTGCAGCAGTACCAGCCCGTGGTCGGAGTCGTGGCGGGCAGCGTCGGTTGCTTTGGCGGCATGTCGATTGCTGCCGGGTTGTGCAGCTACCTGTTGGTGACCCAGGAAGCGCGACTGGGCCTGAACGGCCCACAGGTGATCGAGCAGGAAGCCGGACTCGAGGAATACGACTCCCGCGACCGGCCCTTCATCTGGAGCCTGACCGGTGGCGAGCAGCGCTTCGCCAGTGCTCTGGTGGATCGCTATGTTGCCGACGACGTGGCGCAGATTCGCCAGCAGGTGGGTGAGTTGCTCCAGCAAGGTTTGCCGGCGCAATCACGCAGTCGCCAGGCCGAATTGTTCCTGCAACGCCTGGCGCGTCTGGACGCCGAACCGCAAATCGAGCCGTCCGTGGTTCGCGATCTGTACCAAGGAGAACGCCCATGAGCTCGTATTCCCTGCGTGGTTTGAACTGGTTCAACGCCTTGAGTGCCGGGGCGCAAGCGGTCGAGGGGTTGCCGGCTTCGCTGAAGGTCGCGGACGGTTCGCTGGGCGATCAGCCTGTGCGTTTCATCGCGGTGGTGGCCGACCCGGAAAACCGCTTCGTCCGTGCACGCAATGGCGAAGTGGGGTTGCTCGAAGGCTGGGGCCTGGCCAAGGCGCTGGATGAAGTCATCGCCGCCGATCAAAACAAGGCACGCAAACGCGCCCTGATAGCTATCGTCGACGTGCCGAGCCAGGCTTATGGTCGCCGCGAAGAAGCGCTCGGCATTCATCAGGCGTTGGCCGCAGCAGCGGGCAGTTACGCCCGTGCTCGTCTGGCCGGCCATGCGGTGATCGGTTTGCTGGTGGGCAAGGCGATGTCCGGGGCGTTTCTGGCCCATGGTTATCAGGCCAATCGCTTGGTCGCCCTGCGCGATCCGGGGGTGATGGTGCATGCCATGGGCAAGGCGTCGGCGGCGCGGGTGACCTTGCGCAGTGTCGAAGAACTCGAAGCCCTGGCGGCCAGCGTGCCGCCGATGGCCTATGACATCGACAGCTATGCCAGCCTCGGGCTGCTGTGGGAAACCTTGTCAGTAGAGCAGATCGAGCAGCCGACTGCGGCGGATCTGGCGCGGGTGACCGAGTGCCTGGGTCAGGCGATGGGCGATATCGCCCAGAAGGGTGCAGATCTCAGCGGTCGTCTCGGTGCGGCCAATCGTGCGGCGTCGAGCAAGGTTCGCCAATTGCTGAGAGCACAGTGGTGAGTGCTCTTCTGGCTCACGACCTGCTGTGGGGCATGACCTCGTGGCAGTTGCCTGCGGATGCCCCGACCTGGGTGATCGACTCGATCAGTGCCGGCCAGCCGGTGGTGGTCCGTCGCGCCTTGAGCGCGGCGGGGCAGGTGGCGGTGGGCGTGCGCGGGCCGTTGCGCGAGCAGCGGTTTGCGACGGAGATGGAAGTCGCCGCCATCACGCGACGGGTGCGGCCGGAAGAACTTTGCCGTGTTCAAGGACTGCGTGATTTCCCGGCGCTGCGTGCCTTGGCGCAACTGCGTTCGCACCTTGATGAGAGTGACTGGGTCTGGGGTGTCAGTGGCAGTGCCGGGTTTGAGTTGGCCAGCGGTTTTGCCGCATTGCACGAGGGCAGCGATCTCGATCTGATCCTGCGTACACCGCGTCCGTTGAGTCGTGCCGATGCGCAGGCGCTGGTGGCCATTCTCGACACGGCCGTGTGCCGCGTGGACATGCAGTTGCAGACACCCTTGGGCGCCGTTGCCTTGCGCGAATGGGCCGGCACTGCGTCACGGGTCCTGCTGAAAAATGCCACTCAGGCCCGTCTGGTCACTGACCCGTGGCATCCACAGGAGCAGGCAGCGTGAGCAGCCTGCTGGTGTTCCCCGGCCAGGGTGCGCAGCAACCCGGCATGCTGACGCGCTTGCCTCGGGAAACGTTGAACGAGGCGAGCGATTGGCTCGGTGAAGACGTGACGCAGCTGGACTCTGCCGAAGCACTGCGGTCGACGAGGGCGGTTCAGCTTTGCCTGCTGATCGCTGGCGTCGCCGCTTCACGCCAGCTGGCCATGGCCCCGGACTACGTGGCCGGCTTGTCGATCGGCGCTTATCCGGCGGCAGTGGTGGCGGGTGCCTTGGGTTTCAGCGATGCACTGCACCTGGTCAGCCTGCGCGGTGAGCTGATGCAGCAGGCTTATCCACAGGGTTACGGCATGACCGCGATCATCGGTCTGGAGATGGCCTTGGTGGAAGATTTGTTGGCGCAGGTTCACAGCGCTGATGCGCCGGTTTATCTGGCCAATATCAACGCCGATAACCAGGTGGTGATTGCCGGCAGCGATGCGGCGATGAAAGCGGTGGCGGAGTTGGCGAAAGGTTGCGGAGCTGGCCTGGTCAAGCGTCTGACAGTGAGCGTGCCATCCCACTGCCCATTGCTTGAAGCACCCGCGCAACGGTTGGCCGAAGCCTTCGCCAGGGTGCCACTGCAAACCCCGAAGATGGGCTACCTGAGCGGCAGCCGTGCGCGTCCGCTGATCAAGCCTGAAACCTTGCGTGACGACCTGGCCTTCAACATGTGCCGCATCGTCGACTGGCGTGGCACGGTACAAAGCGCCTACGAGCGCGGCGTACGTCTACAGATCGAACTGCCGCCCGGTGCGGTGCTGACCGGGCTGGCGCGCCGGGTGTTCGAGCAGGGCACCGTGATTGCCTTCGACGGTGCGCGGCTCGATACCCTGCAGGCGCTGATGCGTGAGGAGGGAAGCCGCCACTCCTGAAACTCAGGCTTCGAACAACAAAAACAACATTCGAAATGCACTTTGAGGACTACAACAATGATTATTTACGGTGTGGCGCTGTTGGCGATCTGTACGCTGGCAGGGGTGATCATGGGTGACATGCTCGGCGTGTTGCTGGGTGTGAAATCAAACGTCGGCGGCGTCGGCATCGCGATGATCCTGCTGATTTGCGCACGGTTATGGATGCACAGGCGTGGCGGCATGACCCGGGAGTGCGAGATGGGTGTCGGCTTCTGGGGTGCCATGTACATCCCGGTGGTGGTGGCGATGGCGGCGCAACAGAACGTGGTCACGGCGCTGCACGGTGGTCCGGTGGCGGTGTTGGCGGCGATCGGTTCGGTGGTGGTCTGCGGTTGCACCATTGCCCTGATCAGCCGGACCCACAAAGGCGAACCCTTGCCCGATGAACCGGCGGATGTAACGCCGGTTGGCGCACCGGCAGGAGGTCGCTGATATGTGGGATTTGATCAAGAGCGGTCTGGAACACAACGGCCTGGTCACCGCATTCGCCTTCGTCGGCGTGATCATGTGGGTGTCAGTGGTGATCTCCAAACGCCTGACCTTCGGACGCATCCACGGTTCGGCGATTGCCATCGTCATTGGCCTGGTGCTGGCCTGGGTTGGCGGAACCATGACCGGCGGGCAAAAGGGCCTGGCGGACTTGACGCTGTTTTCCGGCATCGGGTTGATGGGTGGCGCGATGCTGCGGGACTTCGCCATCGTCGCCACGGCATTCGAGGTGCAGGCCACGGAAGCGAAAAAGGCCGGCTTGATCGGCGTGATCGCGCTTTTGTTGGGCACGGTGCTGCCGTTTATCGTCGGTGCGTGCATGGCCTGGGTATTTGGTTACCGCGATGCGGTGAGCATGACCACCATTGGCGCCGGTGCGGTGACTTACATCGTCGGCCCAGTGACCGGGGCCGCGATTGGCGCCAGTTCCGATGTGGTGGCGTTGTCGATTGCCACCGGCCTGATCAAGGCGATTCTGGTGATGGTTGGCACGCCGATGGCGGCGCGCTGGATGGGCCTGGACAACCCGCGTTCGGCGATGGTGTTCGGTGGGCTGGCCGGGACGGTCAGTGGCGTGACGGCGGGGCTGGCGGCAACAGATCGGCGCCTGGTGCCTTATGGCGCGTTGACCGCGACCTTTCACACCGGGCTTGGCTGCTTGCTCGGGCCTTCGCTGTTGTTCTTCATTGTTCGCGGGATTGTCGGCTAGGTTCAGGGGCTGAGTTGTCGGGTCCGACGCCTTCGCGGGCAAGCCCGCTCCCACATTTGGAATGCGTTCGAATGTGGGAGCGGGCTTGCTCGCGAAGGGCGCGACTCGGTTTCAAGCCTGCCGATTGGCATACATCCGACACTCCGCCAGCAACGCCAGCAGGTTCGGATCACGCTCCTTGGCCTTCAGAAACACCACGCCAATGTGTTGCTGCAAGCGGTACTTTTCCTGCAACGGGATCAGCTTCACCCGGTTCTCGTACACCGCCGCAATCCGCCCCGGCAGCAACGCATAACCCACGCCCGAACTGACCATGCTCAGCAGGGTGAAGATGTCGTTGACCTGCATCGCCACCTTCGGCTCGAACCCTGCCTGCTCGAATACCCGCTTGCCGTCCTGATGGGTGGCGAAGCCCTGGGTCAGGGTGATGAAGGTTTCGTCGCGGACCTCGGCCAGGTCGACTTCTGTGCGCTGGGCAAACTTCGAGTCGGCGGGTGTGGCGAGGAAAATGTCGTCGGAAAACAGCGGGATCTGCTCGCAATCCGGGTCGTTGATGCTGTCGTCCAGTGACACCAGGATCGCATCGACTTCCATGTTCTTGAGCTTGTAGAGCAGGTCGATATTAGAGCCCAGAATCAGGTCGATGTTGAGTTCGCTGCGGCGGATTTTCAGGCCCATGATCAGTTGCGGTACGGTCTTCACCGTCAGCGAATACAGCGATCCCAACTTGAAACGCTCGGCCGAGAACCCGGCGGCCTCGCGGGTCAGGCGCACGCTTTCGACGACATCCTGAATCAGCTTCTGCGCCCGCTCTTCGAGCACGTAAGCGCTTTCCAACGGCGTCAGGCTACGACCTTCGTGCTTGAACAACGGGCAGCGCAGGGCACTTTCCAGGGAGTGGATCGCCCGATGCACGCTGACGTTGCTGGTCTGCAACTCGGCGGCGGCGCGTGCCAGGTTGCCGGTGCGCATGAAGGCCAGGAACACCTCGAGTTTTTTCAGGGTCAACTCTTCATCGATCAGCATGGACGTGGCTCTTATTCGAATGCCTCGATTGTGCCTAATTCAACAAGCCCACGCAGACCTTTGTAGGAGCTGGCTTGCCAGCGATAGCAATCTTGAGTACAGCGCAAAATTCCAGGGACCCATCGCCGGCAAGCCGGCTCCTACAGGGTGATTGTGTTCTGAAACATTGCGCTTTTAACCTTGAGGGCTGAGCCTTGCGCGTTGCGCTGATGAAATTCGAGGTGAGCACCACATGTATCACGGGGAACGATTGAATGCCTGGACGCATCTGGCCGGTGCCGTGGCGGCGTTTATCGGCGGGGTGTGGCTGATTGTGCTGGCCAGTCTCGACGGCAGCCCATGGAAGATTGTCAGCATGGCGATCTACGCCTTTACCTTGCTGGTGCTTTACAGCGCATCGACCGTGTACCACAGCGTGCGCGGGCGCAAGAAAGCGATCATGCAGAAGGTCGATCACTTCTCGATCTACCTGTTGATCGCCGGCAGCTACACGCCGTTCTGCCTGGTGACCCTGCGCGGGCCGTGGGGCTGGACCTTGTTCGGGATTGTCTGGGGGCTGGCGCTGATCGGCATCCTGCAAGAGATCAAGCCGCGTTCGGAGGCGCGAATTCTGTCGATCGTGATTTATGCGGTGATGGGCTGGATTGTGCTGGTGGCGGTCAAGCCGCTGCTCGCGGCGCTGGGCGGCGCCGGGTTTGCCTGGCTGGCTTCAGGCGGGGTGTTGTACACCGTGGGGATTATCTTTTTTGCCCTTGATCATCGCCTGCGCCATGCCCACGGGATCTGGCACCTGTTCGTGATCGCCGGGAGCTTGCTGCACTTTGTGGCGATTTTCTTTTATGTCCTCTAGACCGTGTCGCTGCCATTCGCGAGCAGGCTCGCTCCCACAGTAGATCTTCAGTGAACACAAATGTTGTGTACGGCTCAGGTCAATTGTGGGAGCGAGCCTGCTCGCGATGAGGCCCTAGAAATCACCCCAAAGCTGCTGGGCCACCGCCAATGCAACAACCGGCGCAGTCTCGGTACGCAGCACTCGCGGACCCAATCGAGCGGAATGGAAATCCGCCGACTTGGCCTGATCCACCTCGGCATCCGACAACCCGCCTTCCGGCCCAATCAAAAACGCCAGCGTCCCAGGCTTGGCATGGCTGACCAAAGGCTCGGCCACCGGATGCAGCACCAGCTTCAACTCGGCTTGCGTCTGCTTCAACCAGTCAGCCAGCAACAGCGGCGGATGAATCACCGGTACCCGTGAACGGCCGCATTGCTCGCAAGCGCTGATCGCCACCTGACGCCAGTGCAGCAGGCGTTTGTCGGCGCGCTCGTCCTTGAGCCGGACTTCGCAGCGTTCGGTGAAGATCGGGGTGATTTCGCTGACGCCCAGTTCCGTGGCTTTCTGAATCGCCCAGTCCATGCGTTCGCCCCGGGACAGGCCCTGGCCGAGATGGATTTGCAGCGGCGATTCGATCTGTCCGGCGAAGCTTTCATCGATCTGCACCACGACGCGTTTTTTGCCGACTTCGACCAGCCTGGCGCGAAACTCCTGGCCCGAGCCGTCGAACAATTGCAACGCATCGCCCTCGGCCATGCGCAGCACGCGGCTGATGTAATGGGCCTGGGCTTCGGGCAACTCGTGCTCGCCGGTGCTCAGGGGGGCGTCGATGAAGAAGCGGGACAGTCTCATTCGGGGTCTCTGAAAAGGGTGTAAATATCTGGCGGCCCCATCGCGGGCAAGCCCGCTCCCACAGGTACAGCGCAATCCTGTGGGAGCGGGCTTGCCCGCGATGACGGTAGTCCGGTCAGCGCTGAAGCTTAGGTGAAATCAATCAACCCGGATCACGGAACCCCGGGTGGAAGTCCTTCGGCACCGCCACGCTGACGCTGTCACGGGTGGCAATGTCGATCCCTTCGCTGGCCACATCGGCCAGGAAATCGATCTGCTCCGGAGTGATCACGTACGGCGGCAGGAAATACACCACGCTGCCCAATGGGCGCAGTAAGGCACCGCGCTCCAGGGCGTGCTGGAACACCTTCAGGCCGCGACGTTCCTGCCACGGGTAAGCCTCTTTGCTGGCCTTGTCCTTGACCATCTCGATGGCCAGCACCATGCCGGTCTGGCGCACTTCGGACACGTTCGGGTGATCCACCAGATGCGCCGTCGACGAAGCCATGCGCTGCGCCAGGGCCTTGTTGTTCTCGATGACGTTGTCTTCTTCGAAAATATCCAGCGTCGCCAGGGCTGCCGCGCACGCCAGCGGGTTGCCGGTGTAGCTGTGGGAGTGCAGGAAGGCGCGCAGGGTCGGGTAGTCGTCGTAGAAGGCGCTGTAGACTTCGTCTGTGGTCATGCACGCCGCCAGCGGCAGATAGCCGCCGGTCAGGGCCTTGGACAGGCACAGGAAGTCCGGGCGGATACCGGCCTGTTCACAGGCGAACATCGTCCCGGTGCGGCCGAAACCGACGGCGATTTCGTCGTGGATCAGGTGCACGCCGTAGCGGTCGCAGGCTTCGCGCAGCAGCTTGAGGTACACCGGGTGGTACATGCGCATGCCGCCGGCACCCTGGATCAGCGGCTCGACAATCACGGCTGCGACGCTGTCATGGTTCTCGGCCAGGGTCTGTTCCATCGCGGCGAACATATTGCGCGAATGCTCTTCCCAGCTCATGCCCTCGGGACGCTGGTAGCAGTCCGGGCTCGGCACTTTGATGGTGTCCATCAACAGCGCCTTGTAGGTCTCGGTGAACAGCGGCACGTCGCCCACCGACATCGCCGCCATGGTTTCACCGTGGTAGCTGTTGGTCAGGGTGACGAAGCGCTTCTTGTTCGGCTGACCGCGATTGAGCCAGTAGTGAAAGCTCATTTTCAGTGCGACTTCGATGCAGGACGAGCCGTTATCGGCGTAGAAGCACCGGGTCAGTCCTTCCGGCGTCATCTTCACCAGGCGCTCGGACAACTCGATCACCGGTTGATGACTGAAGCCGGCAAGGATGACATGTTCGAGCTGATCGACCTGGTCCTTGATGCGCTGATTGATCCGCGGGTTGGCGTGCCCGAACACATTGACCCACCAGGAGCTGACCGCATCGAGGTAGCGTTTGCCTTCGAAGTCTTCCAGCCACACGCCTTCCCCGCGTTTGATCGGGATCAGCGGCAGTTGTTCGTGATCTTTCATCTGGGTGCAGGGATGCCACAACACGGCGAGATCGCGTTGCATCCACTGATTATTCAGGCCCATTTTCACTCTCCTGGAGGCGGTCCGTGACCTGCGCGGACAAACAATCGGGCAAGCCTATGCAATGCGTGCCACGGGGACAACCCATTGTGTCGAATGAACTACTTTGTTCAGGCCGATCGACGTAGCTGGCAGGTGCCTGATGGCTGACGTATCCTTCGCGGCTCTTGAGCCGTCTGGCTCGCAAAAACTGCTGTTTTCCTCGTGTAATTCCGGAGTTCGCTGAATGTCTGTCGGTTGGCTGCGCGCCTGTGCGCTGGTGATGTTGGGGCTGTTCAGCGTGTCTGCGCTGGCCAAGGATAAAACCGCGATCGTGATCGGCGGCGGCCTGTCGGGCCTGACTGCCGCGTACGAGCTGCAGAGCAAGGGCTGGCAGGTCACCCTGCTGGAAGCCAGGTCGAGCCTGGGCGGCCGTTCCGGCATGGCCACCAGCGAGTGGATCGGCAATGACAAGACCCAGCCGGTGCTGAACAAGTACGTATCGAACTTCAAGCTGAGCACCACGCCGGCCCCTGAATTCGTGCGGACCCCAGGCTACCTGATCGATGGCGAGTATTTCTCTGCCGCCGATCTGGCGACCAAGCAACCGGCCACCGCCGAGGCGCTCAAGCGCTTCGACAAGACCCTGGACGATCTGGCGCGTTCGATCGACGACCCGCTGAACCCGGCCGCCAACAACACGCTGCACGCGCTGGATCAGATCAACGTGTCGAGCTGGCTCGACAAGCAGAACCTGCCGGCCACTGCCCGCCAGTTGATCAACCAGCAGATCCGTACCCGCTACGACGAACCTTCGCGCTTGTCGCTGCTGTACTTCGCGCAGCAGAGCCGCGTCTACCGTGGTGTCTCCGATCGCGACCTGCGCGCTTCGCGGCTGGTCGGTGGCAGCCCGGTGCTGGCCCAGGCCTTCGTCAAGCAGCTGAAAACCATCAAGACCAACTCCCCGGTTTCGGCGATCATTCAGGACAAGGACGGCGTGACCGTCAAAGTCGACAGTGTCGGTTATAAAGCTGACTACGTTGTATTGGCCGTGCCGTTGCGCGCCCTGAACAAGATCCAGATGACCCCGGCGCTGGACGCTCAGCACCTGGCGGCGATCAAGGGCACCAACTACGGCTGGCGCGACCAGATCATGCTGAAGTTCAAGACGCCGGTGTGGGAAAGCAAGGCGCGCATGTCCGGCGAGATCTACAGCAACACCGGTCTGGGCATGTTGTGGGTCGAGCCTGCCCTGAAGGGCGGCGCCAACGTGGTGATCAACCTGTCCGGCGACAATGCGCGAGTAATGCAGGCGTTCGGCGACAAGCAGATGGTTGATCAGGTGTTGATCCGCCTGCACGCGTTCTATCCACAGGCCCGTGGTTCGTTCACCGGTTATGAAATCCGTCGCTACAGCACCGACCCATCGACTGGCGGCGCCTACCTGGCCTTCGGCCCGGGCCAGATCAGCAAGTTCTGGCGCCTGTGGGAACGCCCGATTCAACGCGTAGCCTTCGCTGGCGAACACACCGATACCCTGTACCCGGGCACCCTGGAAGGCGCGCTGCGCACCGGTCAACGTGCAGCCAGCCAGGTTGAAGACCTGGCGGCGGGCAAGTCGTTCGAACCGGCCAAAGTGGTTCCGGCAGCCGCTGCGGCGGCGGGCGCTGGTGCGGTGGCGGCGAAAAAAGGCAACTTCTTCAGCAACCTGTTCGGCGGCTCGGATGACGAGAAGAAGCCGGAACCGGTCAAGACACCTGAGCCTGTTGCACCGCCAGCACCTGCTCCGGCACCAGCCCCGGCCGCCGCGCCGGCACCGGTGGAAGCACCGAAGCCTGCGGCACCGGTAAAAACCGAGCCAGCCAAGAAGGCACCGGCGAAACCAGCCGCCAAGACCGAAGCGAAAAAAGCCTCGGCCAAGGCGCCGGCCAAGAAAGTCGAGCCGGCCAAGAAGCCAGTGGCCAAACCGGCTGCGACTCCGGCAACGGAGGCCAAGGCGCAGTAACGTTCAGGCGTAATAAAGCGCGGCTCAAGGGTCGCGCTTTTTTTGCCATCAAACATGAAAGATCCGGTTGTTGCTGCGCGGTCCTACATGCGGCAGTGATGCATCAGAAACTTCCCACAAAAGATTCGGAACTAAAAGATAGCTGGATACTGATATTTAGTTTTATGCTCTTCAGGTAATTGGAGGGTATATGAAATCACTAGCAGTAATAATCATATTGATAGCGCTTTCTGGCTGTGTAAGTAGCGAATGGTTTCCTAAGGGGTACAGCCATGAACTGGCCTATAAATGCCAGATAAATCCGTACGATCCTGATTGTTTGCAACCACCTCCGGTTTTCAAAAGTTCTTAATTGTGTAAGTGGTTTGCACGGTTAAAGAGGGTCTAATGAGAACTTCCAGGTTTTAATCTCTTTATCTTCAAACAAGATTTTTATCGGATTTGGCTTTGAAATGCGACCAGGGACGAATCCAAAGCGGGCCCAGCGCAGGCTGCCGTTGCGCTGATCGTAAATGACTAAATTTCCATCGTCTTGAATAACCATACAAGCGTTGTACCAAAGCGATTTATCAATGCTATGGGTGCTTTCAGCAACCCATAAACGCCTTCTGGACGGATCATAGAGAAAACCACTATTGCTGATTACAAACATCAGAGGCTCTCGCATTCTTTTTGGGTAGGTAGTTCGGCTATAAGGCTGATTGCTATCTGCAACCCAGATTACAGCTTCGCCATCTTTAATGATCAGATTACCATCAGTCTGTAATATCAATTTAAAGCGTCCATTCGCGGACATAAGGTACTGGCCCGGCGACATCCTTTGATTGGGAGGCAGCAAAGGCGAGCCGCTTGCATGAAATGGTGTGTAAGTAATAGCCATGTTTTTTTCCTGATTAATGAGTTGTTGAGCTCTTATTCAATCAGGTTAAAAATCGAAAGTGGCTATACATATTTATATCTTTTCTAAACACCTACATTACAGGTTCGCGTGAAACAGAAAGCCAACGGGCGCCATCAAGGGCTCTGGATCGTTGAAGGTTGTGCCGTCACTCATTGTAGGAGCGAGCTTGCTCGCGATGGTCGTTAACGGTGATGCAGACCCACTGGGTACCCGCGGTGTTCTTGAGCCCATCGCGAGCAGGCTCGCTCCCACAAAATCCTTAACCGATCAGCATTCGGCTCAAGGGCCGCGCTTTTTTTTGCCTGGAGAAAAACCGGGACCAGAATCGAATAAATTTTTTGATACAGGTGTTCTCTGGTTTGTATTCACTTTTACTCACAATTTCGACTTTAATCTTTCCTTAACTCGCAGGCTTCAGACTGTTGATCGTATTTTTCGATATTTCAAAGCAAATTTTTCCGCTTTAATTCGATAGATAACTCGATACTCTTGAGCCAGCACTTACAGGGATCCAGGCAATGCAGCTACGTAACTCTACCTCCCGCTACGGCTGGGTCAGCATCTTCATGCACTGGGGCGTGGCACTGGCCGTATTCGGTTTGTTCGCGCTTGGGTTGTGGATGGTCGGGCTCGACTACTACAGCACCTGGCGCAAAGACGCGCCGGACCTGCACAAGAGCATCGGCCTGGTGGTGCTGGGTGTGATGCTGCTGCGGGTACTGTGGCGCTTCATCAGCCCGCCGCCGCCAACCCTGGCCAGCTACAGCCGCATGACGCGCCTGGGCGCCAGGTTCGGTCATGGCTTTCTGTACCTCAGTCTGTTTGCTGTGTTGATTGCCGGTTACCTGATTTCCACCGCAGAAGGCGTCGGTATCCCGGTGTTTGGCTTGTTTGAAGTGCCTGCTCTGGTATCCGGATTGCCGGACCAGGCAGATACCGCTGGCGTGATTCACCTCTACCTGGCGTGGGTGCTGGTAATTTTTTCCGGCCTCCATGCGTTGGCAGCATTGAAGCACCACTTTATCGACCGTGATGTGACCCTCAAGCGAATGCTGGGTCGCAAAGCCTGAAGTTCAACCTCGACTCCCAAGGAAAACAAAGCATGTTGAAAAAGACTCTGGCCGCTCTGGCAATCGGTTCGGCCCTGTTGTCCGCCGGTAACGTAATGGCCGCTGATTACGTGGTCGACAAGGAAGGCCAGCACGCCTTCGTTGACTTCAAGATCAGCCACCTGGGCTACAGCTTCATCACCGGTACTTTCAAGGACATCGACGGCAAGTTCAGCTTCGACGCTGCCAAGCCTGAAGACAGCAAGATCGAGTTCAACGTGAATACCGCCAGCGTGTTCACCAACAACGCCGAGCGTGACAAGCACATCGCCAGCAAAGACTTCCTGAACGCCAGCAAAGCCACTTTTGTTTCCACCAGCGTCAAACCCACCGGCAAAAACGCCGCTGGCAAGGACACTGCTGACGTGGCTGGCGACCTGACGATCCTCGGCGTGACCAAGCCAATCGTGGTCAAGGCCACTTTCCTGGGCGAAGGCAAGGATCCATGGGGCGGCTACCGTGCAGGCTTTGAGGGTACTTTCAGCCTCAAGCGTTCCGATTTCGGCAAGCAGAAAGACCTGGGTCCATCGTCCGATGCGGTTGAAATGTACGTGACGTTCGAAGGTGTCAAAGCGAAGTGATGCTGAGTCTGTAGGAGCGAGCCTGCTCGCGATAGACACGAGAGCGCCGCGGAGCATCAGGCTTCCAGCGTTATCGTTGACGACCATCGCGAGCAAGCTCGCTCCTGCAGGGTTTTACATCAGCCATAAAAAAATGCCCCGGTTCTCACAAACCGGGGCATTTTTTATTGCAGCGACAAATCAGCGATTGCGGGTCAGCAGCGCTGGTTTTTCACCACGAGGACGGCTTGGCAGTTGATCCAGCTGCTCAGGTGTCGGGAAGCGGTCGGCTTTCGATTCCTTGTGCATGATCTTTGGTGCCGGGCCGCGCGGGTTCTGCACAGCCGGTTCCGAACGAGGCTGGTCGTCACGGGCCGGGCGGCGATTGCGTGAGTCTTCGCGGCGGGCCTGGCCATCGCGCGGTGCGCCACTGCGAGGCCCGTTACGCTTGGCCGGCGGGGTGCCGGTGCTGGCGCCATCGCTATTGCGCGGACCATTCTGGCGACCTTGTGGCTTGCCGGAGCGTGGAGTGCCTGCGGCGGTGCCCTGTGCTGGAGCACCCGGACGGCGACCACGGCCTTGCGCGGGTTTCTGCTGCGGTACGTAGTCGACGCGGTTACCGAAGTTATCGATATCGTCGTCCAGGAACTCGTCCGGGGCACGGTCAGCGGCGGCACGTGGCGGTTGGCTCGGACGCTGTTCGCGAGCCGGAGTGCCTTCACGTGGCTTCTGCTGACGGGCAGGGCGCTCGCCGCGTTCGCCGGCCGGTTTTTCCTTGCCCTTGTCCTTGCCTTTGTCCTTGCGACCGCCGCCACCACCGCTGCCGTTCGGGCCGTCGCCGCGCGGGCCACGCGGATTGCGCGGGTTACGCATGTCCGGACGCTCGCGCACTTCAGGCTTTTCCGCCTCGATGGTGCTTGCATCGAAGCCCATCAGGTCGCCGTCGGCGATTTTCTGTTTGGTCATGCGTTCGATGCTTTTCAGCAGTTTTTCTTCGTCCGGGGCGACCAGCGAAATCGCCTCGCCCGAACGGCCGGCACGGCCGGTACGGCCGATACGGTGCACGTAGTCTTCATCGACATTCGGCAGTTCGAAGTTGACCACGTGTGGCAACTGGTCGATGTCCAGGCCGCGGGCGGCGATGTCGGTGGCCACCAGGATGCGCACGGTGCCGGCCTTGAAGTCGGCCAGGGCTTTGGTGCGGGCGTTCTGGCTCTTGTTGCCGTGGATCGCGACAGCGCTCAGGCCGTGTTTGTCCAGGTACTCGGCCAGGCGGTTGGCGCCGTGCTTGGTGCGGGTGAACACCAGCACCTGTTCCCAGGCGCCAGCGGTGATCAGGTGCGCCAGCAAGGCACGCTTGTGGCTGGCCGGCAGACGGAATACGCGTTGTTCGATGCGCTCGACCGTGGTGTTCGGCGGCGTGACTTCGATGCGTTCCGGGTTGTGCAGCAGCTTGCCGGCGAGGTCGGTGATGTCCTTGGAGAAGGTCGCCGAGAACAGCAGGTTCTGGCGTTTGGCCGGCAGGCGGGCCAGGACCTTTTTCACGTCATGGACGAAACCCATGTCGAGCATGCGGTCGGCCTCGTCCAGCACGAGGATTTCCACGTGGGACAGATCGACGCTGCCTTGGCCGGCCAGGTCGAGCAGGCGGCCAGGGCAGGCCACCAGTACGTCTACGCCACGGGACATGGCCTGAACCTGCGGGTTCATGCCGACACCACCGAAGATGCAGGCGCTGACGAACTTCAGGTCACGGGCATAGACCTTGAAGCTTTCATGCACTTGCGCGGCGAGTTCGCGAGTCGGGGTCAGGACCAGCACGCGCGGTTGGCGCGGGCCGTGACGCTGGGATTTGTCCGGGTGACCGTTGGGGAACAACCGCTCCAGGATCGGAAGGGCGAAACCACCGGTTTTACCAGTACCTGTCTGTGCCGCGACCATCAGGTCGCGACCTTGCAACACGGCGGGAATGGCCCGCTGTTGCACCGGAGTAGGCTCGGTATAGCCCGCTGCCTCGATGGCGCGGACTAAAGCCTCGGAGAGACCGAGGGAAGCAAAGGACATGAGTAATCCTGTTTTAGTTAGGGCTTGGCCCAATGGGAGTCTTGCCTGGCGCGAATTGCGTTTAAGAGGACGCAATCCCGTCCGGTCCTGCTGGGTCTCGAAGGCTCGTCTGCAAGCGCTCGCGCGGGCTGAAAGCTGCGCAGTAGCGGGGTTGAGATGCCTTTAACGATTCCGGGCGTCCGGGCGTGAGCCTGGCGGGAAGGCCGGAGTATAACAGAGCAATCACTGCGCGCCGCTTTCCTGCTGCTCAACGGTTTTTTCCGTGGCAGCCGTGGCCTTTTCAGTCTTCATGCTGGCGGCCGGTTCCGCGCCATAGCGGGCACTCAGTTCGGCGTAGGCGGGTTCGCGCTTGAAGCGCTTGAGTTCGGCGCCGAAACGTTGCACCAGCAGATCCATGCCCGCATTGCGCCGCACCGCGAGAAACTGGCTTTGCTGGCTGATGATCGTGGGGTTTTCGGTGATCTTGTCGCGGATGCCCAGTTCATCGAGCAAATGCTGGCCGACCCGGCGGTCGGTAATCAATAGGTCAATCCGTCCGCGCAGCAGTTTGCCGAAGTTGGCTTCGTGGGTGGGCGCCGGCTCGCGAGTGAACAACGTGGAGTCGCTGAAGTCCTTGCTGTACAGGTAACCCGGCGAGGTGCCGATGGTCAGGCCGCGCAAGTCATCAAGGGTGCGAAACGGATGGGGCCGCTCATTGGCGTAGAACAACACGAACTGTACTTCAGACAGTGGTTCGCTGGGGTAGAGAAGGGTCGCATCACGCTCATCGCTGTGAAAGATGTCCAGCGCGCCGTCGGCCTGGCCTGATTCAAGCATCGACAGGCAGCGTTTCCATGGCAGGAACTGCCACTCCACTTCGATGCCCAGGCGCTTGAAGACAATGGCGGTGGTTTCGTAGTCCAGGCCCAGTGATTTGCCGTTGTCCTCGTACACATAAGGCGCCCACGGCTCGGTGACAATGCGCAACTTCTCGCCCCGGGCGGCGAAGCTCAGGCAAGTAAAGACAAGCACGGCGATTAATTGCGTGATCAAAGGCATGGGCTTGAGATTACGACGAGAAACCGGAAAGAGCCAGAAACTGACCGCAGATGCTCTAACTCCGTGGATTGCTGCACATTTATAGTGCGTTGAAGCAAAAGATCGCAGCCAGCGGCGGCTCCTGTAATTGGAGCTGCCGCTGGCTGCGATCTTTTGATCTTGCTTTGCTTAACGCGGCAACTTTAGGTTGTTCCACACCGCCAGGCTCGCTTCAGCCTGGTTCAGCGTGTAGAAGTGCAGCCCTGGAGCGCCACCTTGCAGCAGTTGTTCGCACATCTCGGTGATGACCTGTTCGCCAAAGCGCTGAATGCTCTGGGTGTCGTCGCCGTAGGCTTCCAGTTGCTTGCGGATCCAGCGGGGGATTTCCGCACCGCAGGCATCGGAGAAGCGCGCCAGCTTGCTGTAGTTGGTGATCGGCATGATGCCCGGCACGATCGGGATGTCCACGCCCAATGCCCGCACGCGTTCCACGAAGTAGAAGTAGCAGTCGGCGTTGAAGAAGTACTGGGTGATCGCGCTGTCGGCGCCGGCGTTGGCCTTGCGCACGAAGTTGGCGACATCGTCTTCGAAGTTGCGCGCTTGCGGATGCATTTCCGGGTAGGCGGCGACTTCGATGTGGAAATGGTCGCCGGTTTCTTCACGAATGAACTCAACCAGGTCATTGGCGTGGCGCATTTCGCCACTGGCCATGCCCATGCCCGAGGGCAGGTCACCGCGCAGGGCAACGATGCGCTTGATGCCGGCGGCCTTGTACTGGGCCAGCAGGCCGCGCAGGTCGGCTTTGCTGTCGCCCACGCAGGAAAGGTGCGGAGCGGCAGGGATTTTGACTTCACTTTCCAGCTGCAACACGGTGTTCAGCGTGCGATCACGGGTCGAACCGCCGGCGCCGTAGGTGCAGGAGAAGAAATCGGGGTTGTAGGTGGCCAGCTGGCGAGCAGTGGCGAGCAGCTTTTCTTGCCCAGCATCGGTCTTCGTAGGGAAGAACTCGAAGCTGTAGCGACGATCTTGGGACATGGGAATACCCTTGAAAACGCGTAAGCCTGTGAGGCTTGCATATCCCATGTGGGAGCGGGCTTGCCCGCGAAAGCGGTGGGTCAGTCGACATTAATGTTGAATGATAAACCGCTTTCGCGAGCAAGCCCGCTCCCACAGGGAGAGCAGGCAGCAGAACCGATCAGTAGCGGTAAGCGTGCGGCTTGAACGGACCTTCGACGGTCACGCCGATGTAGTCGGCCTGGGTCTTGGTCAGTTGAGTCACGACGCCGCCGAAGCCACGGACCATTTCCAGGGCTACTTCTTCGTCGAGTTTCTTCGGCAGTACTTCAACGGTCAGGCGCTCGGCTTTCTGGGCTGGCGACAGGTCGGCGTACTTCTGGCCGAACAGGAAGATCTGCGCCAGAACCTGGTTGGCGAACGAACCGTCCATGATGCGGCTCGGGTGGCCGGTGGCGTTGCCCAGGTTAACCAGGCGGCCTTCGGCCAGCAGGATCAGGTAGTCGTCGTTCTGTGGGTCGAAATCGCCAGCGCCGGTGCGGTGGATCTTGTGAACCTGTGGCTTCACTTCTTCCCATGCCCAGTTCTTGCGCATGAAAGCGGTGTCGATTTCGTTGTCGAAGTGGCCGATGTTGCAGACAACAGCGCGCTTCTTCAGGGCCTTGAGCATGTTCGAATCGCAAACATTGACGTTGCCGGTGGTGGTCACGATCAGGTCGATCTTGCCCAGCAGTGCCTTGTCGATGCTGGCTTCGGTACCGTTGTTGATACCGTCGATGAACGGCGAAACCACTTCGAAACCGTCCATGCAGGCTTGCATGGCGCAGATCGGGTCAACTTCGGAAACCTTGACGATCATGCCTTCCTGACGCAGGGACTGAGCGGAACCCTTACCCACGTCACCGTAGCCGATGACCAGCGCTTGCTTGCCGGACAGCAGGTGGTCGGTGCCGCGCTTGATGGCATCGTTCAGGCTGTGACGGCAGCCGTACTTGTTGTCGTTCTTGCTCTTGGTCACCGAGTCGTTGACGTTGATGGCCGGGATTTTCAGCTCGCCCTTGGCCAGCATGTCCAGCAGGCGGTGAACGCCGGTGGTGGTTTCTTCGGTCACGCCGTGGACGCGATCCAGAACCTGTGGGTACTTCTTGTGCAGCAGCTCGGTCAGGTCGCCGCCATCGTCGAGGATCATGTTGGCGTCCCATGGCTGGCCATCCTTGAGGATGGTTTGCTCCAGGCACCACTCGTACTCTTGTTCGGTTTCACCCTTCCAGGCGAAAACCGGGATGCCGGCAGCGGCGATGGAAGCGGCGGCCTGATCCTGAGTCGAGAAAATGTTGCAGGACGACCAGCGCACTTCGGCACCCAGGGCAACCAGGGTTTCGATCAGCACGGCAGTCTGAATGGTCATGTGGATGCAGCCGAGGATCTTCGCGCCCTTGAGCGGTTGCTCTTCGGAGTACTTGCGACGCAGACCCATCAGGGCTGGCATTTCGGACTCGGCGATGATGGTTTCGCGACGGCCCCAGGCAGCCAGGGACATGTCGGCGACTTTGTAATCGGTAAAATCTGCAGGCGTGATAACAGCGCTCATGAAGAGCCTCCATTCGTAATGTATGCGAATGGGCGCCGTTGTGCGTTTAGTGTCTGGCTTAAGGCCAGGCAACGCCCCATCCGAGCCTGACAGGTCGAACCTGCTGCAGCGCCCCTCGGACAGGTGGCGGGAAAACGGTATCAAGTGATGATGACCGTTTTGAAACGGTGGCGATTATAGCGGGCTATGCCGATCTTCCAAAGCGTTTCTGTCGGTCAATGTCCGAACGGTAATCGAGACCATAGTCGATGCTCAATAGAGCTCTGGGTTGGGCTCTGCCATGATGGTCAGCATCATTCGGCAAGGCGCTCAGGAGTGAACATGAATTTCCACACCCGCAAATGGGTCAAACCCGAAGACCTCAATCCTAATGGCACTTTGTTCGGCGGCAGCCTGCTGCGCTGGATCGACGAAGAGGCGGCGATCTACGCCATCGTCCAGTTGGGCAACCAGCGTGTAGTGACCAAGTACATTTCCGAAATCAACTTCGTCAGCGCCTCGCGCCAGGGCGACATCATCGAGCTGGGCATCACCGCCACCGAGTTCGGCCGTACCTCGATCACCCTGACCTGCGAAGTGCGCAACAAGATCACCCGCAAGAGCATCCTCACGGTCGAGAAAATGGTCTTCGTCAACCTCGGTGAAGACGGCTTGCCGGCGCCCCACGGCCGAACCGAGATCAAGTACGTCAAAGACCAGTTCCAGGACGATGACGCCGGTCAGTGAGATCGGTGGTGTCCCCATCGCGAGCAGGCTCGCTCCCACATGGGCGGCGCTTTACCTGTGGGAGCGAGCCTGCTCGCGAAAGCGGTCTTGCATGCACCGAAGATTTGTCTGAGTACTGAACAGCCGTGAACCCCGCGTGTCGTAGCTAAATAGCCCGCCACTGGTTGCGCACATCATGAACTCGGCACAAGACGGCAAGACCCCGAACCTTTCGGCGCAAGAAGAGCACGAAGTCGAAAAGAGCCAACCGCCCCGCGCCGCAGTGTTGCACGAGATCATCCGCACCCAGGGCGATCAGGAGCTCGAGCGCAGCATTGCCGCTTTGTGGTGGTCGGCGCTGGCGGCGGGGTTGACCATGGGCCTGTCGCTGATGGGCATGGGCCTGCTCAATTCGCGCCTGCCGGACGGCGAGGGATTCAAGGTGATCGCCAGTTTCGGTTATTGCGCCGGTTTTCTCGCGGTGATCCTCGCTCGTCAGCAACTGTTCACCGAAAACACCCTGACCGCCGTGCTGCCGGTGATGACCAAGCCGACCCTGGCCAACTTCGGCCGTCTGTTGCGGCTGTGGACGGTGGTGCTGATCGGTAACCTCTGCGGCACCTTGCTGGTGGCGTACGTGATGCTGGAGCTGCCGATTTTCGACAGCAAGACCGACGTCGCCTTCCTCGATATCGGTCGCAAGGTCATGGAAAACCACGCCAGCCAGATGTTCGCCAAGGGCATCGTTTCCGGCTGGATGATCGCGACCATGGTCTGGATGATTCCGTCCATGGAGAGCGCCAAGATGTGGATCATCATCCTCATCACCTACCTCATGGCGCTGGGAGACTTCACCCACATCGTCGTCGGCTCGCTGGAGGTTTCGTATCTGGTGTTTGCCGGCGAGTTGCCGTGGAAGGACTTCTGGCTGGTGTTCGCCGGGCCGACGCTGGTGGGGAACATCATAGGTGGCAGCTTTATTTTCGCGCTGATCAGTCATGCGCAGATTCGCAGCGAAAGCGGGCCGCCGAAAGCATCAGCGGATCAGAGCGAAGCTGCTGATCCGCAGAAGATCAAAAAACCATCAAGGTGATGCTCAGCCCGCTACATTCAGCGCAGCCGCACCGCGACGCTGGCGATAGATGAAGAACAGTGCGGTCAGCACGGTCAAGCCACTGACCAGTGCGCCGGTCCACGGCAAGTCCGCCAGGTCCGCGCCGCTGGCCACTACCAGGCCGCCAATCCATGCGCCGGCGGCGTTGCCGAGGTTGAAGGCACTCTGGTTCAGCGTTGAGCCGAGGTTCGGTGCTTCATGGGCCTGATCGATGATCAGCAGTTGCAGGATCGGGCACAGCGCGAAGGCGAATGTCCCCCACAGCACCAGTGTGATTGCCGCCGGGATCACCGATTGGCTGGTTTGTGTGAATGCCGCCAGCACCACCAGCACCGCCAATGCCATGCCTACCAGCGATGGCAGCAAGCGGCTGTCCGCCAGACGACCGCCGAGCATGCTGCCGGCGGTCAAGCCAACGCCGAACAGCAGCAACATGATGGTGACGCCGTGGGGGCTGACGCCAGTGATGTCCTGCAGGATCGGCGCGATGTAAGTGAACACACTGAACAGGCTGGTCGAGGCCAGTACGCTCATGCCCAGGGCCAGCAGCACGTTGGCCTTGCCCAGCACCTTGAACTCGCTGGCCAGGTTGGCTTTATCCATCGCGATGTTTTTCGGCAGCCAGACCCATTGCGCAATCGCGGCCAGCACACCGATCACCGACACCGCCCAGAACGTCGAGCGCCAACCCGCGTATTGCCCGAGCGCGGTACCCAATGGCACGCCGAGCACGTTGGCCAGGGTCAGGCCGGTGAACATCATGGCAATCGCCTGGGCCCGTTTGTTGGGGGCAACCAGTCCTGCAGCCACCACCGAACCGATGCCGAAAAATGCGCCGTGGCAGAGTGCCGTGATCACCCGCGCGGCCATCAGCGTGGCGTAATTCGGTGCCAGCGCGCAGAGCATATTGCCGAGGATGAACATCAGCGTCATGCCCAGCAGGGTGGCTTTGCGCGGCATGTTGGCGGTGCCGACGGCGAGGATCGGTGCACCGAACACCACGCCCAGGGCGTAACCGGTGATCAGCAATCCGGCATCGGGAATGCTGACGCCGAGATCGCGGGCGACGTCGGGCAATAGGCCCATGATGACAAATTCGGTGGTGCCGATGCCGAAGGCGGCAACAGCGAGGGCAAGCAAAGCGAGTGGCATGCGCAAGGTCTCTGTCGGTAGTCTTGACGCTGTGATCAGGCATACGCAGGCCGACGACCGTTCTCGACGAGAGCGGGCGGGGCAGAATTTTTATTGGAATTGGTCTATGCGCAACTGAGTGCGGCGTGGTCGTTTGCAGTATAAACAGCTGCTGACATATGGCGAATCAATTCTCTACCCGGATTCTCTGTAGGAGCGAGCTTGCTCGCGATGGACGTCAAGGCGACGCGTTTATCCAGACAGCACGCGTTATCGTTAACGTCCATCGCGAGCAAGCTCGCTCCTACAGGGATCGTGTAGACAACAAAAGGAGTGGGCCGTGCTTGCGACGGCGTTGGTGTTGGTGGCGGCGCTGTTGCACGCGGCGTGGAATACCCTGATCAAGTTCAGTGCGGAGCGGCTGTTGGTGGTGGCCTGCATGGACAGCGTGGCGTTGCTATTCGTCGCGCTGATGGTGCCGTTCCTGAGCGTGCCGCCGCTGGAGATCTGGCCATGGATCCTGGCATCAGCGGCGTTCGAGTTGCTCTACCGCTACTTGCTGATCCAGGCCTATCGGGTCGGCGACCTCGGGCTGGTTTATCCGCTGATGCGCGGCCTGTCACCGTTGGTGGTGCTGGCGCTGACGCTGATTTTTGCCGGGGAGGTGCTGACCCATCAGCAGATTTTCGGAATCCTGCTGATCCCGGTCGGCATGCTGTGCCTGCTCTGGCAGGGTGGTGGCGGTGCGCGTTTGCCGTGGTCGATGCTGCCGGTGGTGGCGTTGATCGGCCTGTGCATCGGTTGCTACACCTACATCGATGGTCAGGCCTTGCGGCGCTGGTCCCATCCACTGGATTACCTGGTCTGGGTCACCTTGCTCAGTGCCTGGCCGTTTCCATTGTTGGCATTGGTGCGCAAGCGCCCCGCGTTCATGCTGTTCTGGCGCGAACAGTGGCGCCTGGGCCTGGCGGTCGGGTTTTGCGTGTTGTTCAGCTACGCTCTGGTGCTGTGGGCGATGCAATTGGGCTCGATTGCAGAGGCGGCGGCGCTGCGCGAGATCAGCGTCATTCTGGTGGTGCTGTTTGGCATGCGTTACCTCAAAGAACCTTTTGGCGGGCCACGCCTCTTAGCCTGTGGGCTGGTGCTGATCGGCATACTGGTGATGAAGTTTTGATCGCCGTTGATGGATTCGATTTTCTACAACTTGAAGAAGGGACTGCGTAATGACGGTTGCTCTGTGGTGCATTTTGATTGCGATCTTCCTGCCGTATCTGTGCACGGGTGTCGCGAAGGTCAGTGGCGGGTTCCGACTCAAAGACAATCATGATCCACGAGGGTTTCTCGATTCCCTGGAGGGTTTGGGCAAGCGGGCAAATGCGGCGCAGCTGAACAGTTTTGAGGTGACGCCGGCGTTTGCAGCCGCGGTGATCGTGGCGCACCTGGCGGGCAACGCCGAATTGGTGACCATCAATGTGTTGTCGGTGTTGTTCATCACCAGCCGTCTGCTTTTCATCATTTTCTATCTGGCGGACCTGGCGATGCTGCGGTCGTTGATGTGGTTCGTGGGGATGGGGCTGATCGTGAGTTTCTTTGTGGTGTCGGTCTAAGTTTCGGGCGCTAATCAAGGCCTCTTCGCGAGCAAGCCCGCTCCCACATTTGATCCTCAGTAGACACAGATTCTGTGTACGACAGTGATCCGGTGTGGGAGCGGGCTTGCTCGCGAAAGCTATCTGTCAGGCGATGCGAGACTCAAGGATTGGTTTTAACCGCATCGGCCACCTGCGGCACTTGCGGCAACGCCGCACCTTTGGGCCAGAGCATCCAGATCTGCCCCTGCTGCTTCATGTCCCCGGCCAGTTGCCCGGCTGCATCGCCGGTGCCCCAGAACAGATCCGCCCGGACTTCACCGGCAATCGCGCCGCCTGTGTCCTGCGCTGCTACGGGGCGAACCAGGGCTGTGCCGTCCGGCCTGGTGGTGGACAGCCACAGCAGGCTGCCCAGTGGAATCACCTTGCGATCCACGGCTGCGCTGTAGCCGGCGGTCAAGGGTACGTTCAACGAGCCGCGCGGCCCTTCGTTACTGTCCGGGTTACGGGTGAAGAACACATAGCTGGGGTTGCTGCCGAGCAATTCGGGAATCCGCGACGGATTGGCCTTGGCCCAGGTGCTGATGGCGCCCATGGTCACGTCTTCTTTTTTCAACTCGCCCTGTTCCACCAGCCAGCGGCCGATCGGTCGATACGGATGGCCGTTCTGGTCGGCATAGGCGATGCGCAACTGGCGGCCGTTATCGAGCTGGATGCGACCCGAACCCTGGATTTGCAGGAACTGCAGGTTCATCGGATCGGTCAGCCAGGCCACGACCGGTGCCTTGACTCCTTTGCTCTCGATGGTGGCCGCATCGTCGTACGGCTTGAGCACGCGACCTTCAAGTCGACCGCGCAGGCGTTTGCCCTTGAGTTCCGGGTAAATACTGTCGAGGGCGACAATGATCATGTCTTCTGGGACGCCATAGACCGGGACATTGGCCGTGCCGGTCTGGGTCAGGCTGCCCGGATAGACCGGCTCGTAGTAGCCGGTGATCAAGCCGTTGGGGTTGTCATTGGCGGCGCGCAGGCCATACACATCGAGATTCTGTTTGAGAAAGCCGCGAATGTCGCTGGCGGTTTGCGGCACGTTGGCCGCCGCCGCGCAGGTGCCACCCCAGACCGGGTCGGCCTTGAGTCGGGTGCAGGCGCTGCGCCAGGAGCCGAAACCGGCGACCAGGTCGGTGTCGGACACCGCCGGCAGCGCTTCCCATGTAGCGCTGGAGTAAGTGGCCAGGGCATGGGTTTTCGGTTGTTGCTTGTCGCCACCGGTGCAGCCTGCGAGCAGGGCCATCATTGGCAGGGTCCAGGCCAGGCTGTGACGCCATGCCTTGTAACGGCTGTTCATGGAGTGATTCCTTTGCCGGTTGCCTGATCGCTCCATGCGCTCAAGCAACCCTTATTGATAATAGGGCTATTGGTCTTTGCCGATGACGCGAGGATACTGGCCGCCGTTTCCCGTGACCTGAAGCCACCATGACTCTTAAAAGACTTTCTGTTGTATTGCTGGCCTGCCTGACATTGTCCGCTTGTGGCGGTGTTGATCCCAACTCGCCGCTCGGTCAGCGCAAGGCCATTTTCAAGCAGATGCTCAAGACCGGCGAAGACCTGGGCGGCATGTTGCGCGGGCGTATCCCGTTCGATGGCCCGAAATTCGCCGAGGGCGCGGTGAAGCTCGATGGGTTGTCCCGTGAGCCGTGGCAGCATTTTCCGCAGGCGCGCGAGGAGGATCACACCAGCGCCAAGAGCGATGTCTGGGAGCAGCAGGCACGCTTTCAGGGCATGGCCCGCGATCTTGAATCCGCCACCGGTGAATTGGTGATCGCCAGTCAGATTCAACCCTACAAGGCCAGCAACCTGGGGCCGGCGGTGCAGAAAGTCGAAGATGCTTGCAGTGCGTGTCATAAGGCGTTTCGGGATCATTGAGTGGCGTTGTTCGGTCTGACGTCTTCGCGAGCAGGCTCGCTCCCACAGGTGGTCTCATAACCCTGTGGGAGCGAGCCTGCTCGCGAAGACTGCTTTGGCAACACCGAAATCTTTGTTCCTTATCTGTACTTACTTATCCAGCTCATCCAAAGCGTCCTGCAATTCCTTGCGGGCATCGGCGAGTTTGTCTTTGCGCGTGTTGATCTTGTCGGGGTCGCCTTTGCTCATGGCCTTGTCGAGGTCTGCCTGACGCTTGCTGACTTCGTGCCTGGCGTCGAGCACCTTGTTTTCCCGCTCCTTCTTCAGCGAGGCGTCGGTGCAGTTGGCTTCGACTTCGCTCAGGGCCTTTTCCAGGCCGGCCTGCTGGTCGGCGTTGCCGTGGACCTTGGCCAATTCGATCTGGTTGACGATACCTTGCTTCTTGGCGGCGCAACCGGACAGCCCCGGGGCTTCCTCGTCCGCCATCAACGGGGTTGCCAGCATGCCGCACAGGGCCAGGAGGGCGAGCGGTGAAAGAAATTTCATAAAAGCTCCATGTAAGAAGGCCAGCGGGCCGGTGTGGCAATGGCTTGTTGGAGCCCAGCGGTCCCCAGGGGTTCCCGGTGGGCACAGGGCCGGCAGCTAAAAGCCGTCAATCCCCGTTTCACGTAACGTTTCACTCAAGGCCAGGACCTGCGGATTGCGGAAAAAAGCGTTTAGTTGCGCCGCGCGTCCCGGCCCGATACCGGCCTCGGCCTGCCATTGCTCGATGTCTCGCTGCGCCAGCGTCTGCCATGAATCGCCGAGAGGCACCGGACCTGTCGGCGGCAATCCCAGGGCTTTCAGCCAGTGCGCGAACGGGCGTTGCCGGGCCCGGTTGAAGCTGTCTGCAAGGCGAGTCGCACCGCGTTCGCCGAAACCGTCAATGGTAGCAAGCTCTTGGGCATCAAGGGTCAACCAATCCAGCAGACCGTTCAGGCGACCTGTTGCAAGAAGTTTTTCCCAAGTGCCCGGACCGACATAGGGCAGCGCCAGACCCTGTTTGCCGCTGAGCCAGGTCAGGCGTGCGAGAAACTGGCCCTCACAACCCGGAGTTGGCTGCCAGCAACTCAATGAATGAAAGTCCGCTGCCTTCGGCACATTCAATTCGGCGCGCTCGCTGCTGCGCAACACGACGCTATCGAGCCTGGGAATGGTCAGCCCGGCCAGGCTGATGGCGACCTGATCACCCGGACGTATGTCCAGCGCCCGCCAGCGTTGCAACGAGCCGACGCTGACGCGGTTGATCTGCCGGTCATCGAGCATCACCGGGGTCAGTTCAAGTACCGGAGTGATCCGCCCGGTCCGGCCGATTTTGAAATGAACCTGGCGGACTTCGGCCAGTGCCTGGGCGAAGGGATATTTCCAGGCGATGGCCCAGTAGGGTGGCCGGGCTTGCCAGCGTTCGGCGGCCGGGCGCTGGTTCTGGCGCAGGACGATGCCGTCGCTGGCAAAGGGCAGGGAGGTGCGATACCAGTGTTCGCGCCAGCGTTCGGCATCGCTGACGGAGGCGATTGGCTGGCTGTAGGCTGTGGTATCCGGGAAGCCCAGCTCCGTCAGTGCTTCTGCCCGGGCGGGAGTGCTTGTCGGCCCTTGGGGCCAGTCCCAGACAAACAGGTCGATGCCGGCGGCCTGTTCAGTGCTCAAGACCTTGCGCGCCATCAGTCCCGCCACCGTGGCGCGGGCGTTGAGGCTGCCGGCGCGGGCCTGCACATGATCGGTCAGGCGCCAATACAGTTCGCCTTGCACGAGTAAATCCCGAGGCCGGGATAGCTGCTGCGGGATGGCCGGAATCTGTAGTGCCGGAGCCGTCCAGTCCTGACCGCTCTCGCCGTCGCCGCGGCTGATGGCCTGGGTCAACTGACCATTACGGTAAACCAGGGTCACCGCCACCCCGTCGATTTTAGGCTGGGCCCAGACGTCCACCCGGTCACGCAGCCATTTTTCGACGGCGGGCCGATCATGCAGTTTGCCCAGGCCTGTGTGGGCGATGGGGTGGGGCAGCGCGCCGCGCGCAGTGCGCAAGGGGTCTGCGGGCGGGTTCAGGTTGAAGCAGTGGCGCCATTGGGTGAGTCGCGCGCGGGACTGGTCGTAGAGTTCATCGGCGACCAGTGAATGTCCCTGGCGGTGATAGCTGTCGTCCCATGAGTCGATCTGCTGTTGCAGTGTGCCGACTTCCTTCAGAGCGCGTTCGGATGGCCAGTCCGGGCACTCGGTGGCGCTGGCATTCAGGCAGGCAAGGGTCAGCAGGGCGGCGAAAAACAGGCGCGGGTCGGGAAGCATCTTGAGCGTCCTTGCTCGGTGAGGTGCGTGAAGGCTAGGTCAGTATCTGTTGGTGCGGCGAGGGGGTGTTTTGCCGGGTATTTCCGGTGTCTGTGTTGGCCTCTTCGCGAGCAGGCTCGCTCCCACTGTGGACGGTGGTGTTCTGACTAACTCATAACCCTGTGGGAGCGAGCCTGCTCGCGAAGGCGGTCACGCGGTCTCAAGCGCAAGCCAATAAAAAGCCCCGCAAGGCGTGAACCGTGCGGGGCTTGGGGTGTTGCGGGGAAGTCTTACAGGCCGGCAGCAGAACGCAGGGCGTCGGCGCGGTCGGTTTTTTCCCAAGTGAACGTGGTGAAGGTGTCGTCACCAACGGTCTTGGTTGCCGGGGTGCGACCGAAGTGGCCGTACGCAGCGGTTTCCTGGTACATCGGGTGCAGCAGGTCGAGCATGGTGGTGATCGCGTATGGACGCAGGTCGAACACTTCGCGAACCAGTTTGACGATCTTGTCGTCGCTGATCTTGCCGGTGCCGAAGGTGTTCAACGAGATCGAAGTCGGTTGGGCAACACCGATCGCGTAGGAAACCTGGATCTCGCAACGCTCGGCCAGGCCGGCGGCAACGATGTTCTTGGCCACGTAACGACCGGCGTAGGCCGCCGAACGGTCAACCTTCGATGGATCTTTACCGGAGAACGCGCCACCGCCGTGACGGGCCATGCCGCCGTAGCTGTCGACGATGATCTTGCGTCCGGTCAGGCCGCAGTCACCCACCGGGCCACCAATGATGAACTGGCCGGTCGGGTTGATGTGGAACTGGGTGTCCTTGCTCAGCAGTTCGGCAGGCAGCACGTGCTTGACGATCAACTCCATCACGCCTTCGCGCAGGTCGTTGTACGACACTTCCGGGTTGTGCTGGGTCGACAGGACGACCGCGTCGATACCGACAACCTTGCCGTTTTCGTAGCGGCAGGTCACTTGCGACTTGGCATCCGGACGCAGCCAAGGCAGCAGGCCGGATTTGCGGGCTTCGGCCTGGCGCTGCACCAGCTGGTGCGAGAAGGTGATAGGCGCAGGCATCAGCACGTCGGTTTCGTTGCTGGCGTAGCCGAACATCAGGCCCTGGTCGCCGGCACCCTGATCTTCAGGCTTGGCACGGTCGACACCCTGGTTGATGTCAGGGGACTGCTTGCCGATGATGTTCATCACGCCACAGGTGGCGCCGTCGAAGCCGACGTCGGAGCTGGTGTAGCCGATGTTGGTGATCACGTCACGAACGATCTGCTCCAGGTCAACCCAGGCCGAAGTGGTGACTTCGCCGGCGATGATGGCCACGCCCGTTTTCACCAGAGTCTCGCACGCCACACGGGCGAACTTGTCTTCAGCAATGATGGCGTCCAGCACCGCATCAGAAATCTGGTCGGCGATTTTGTCCGGATGCCCTTCAGACACGGACTCGGAGGTGAAAAGGGAGTATTCGCTCATCTCGATGTTTTCCTGAAATTACCGATGGTGAGTGTCGCCAGCCGGTCGCTGAAAGTGGCGGACCTGGATCTGGAAACCATTACGTAAGCCTACATAGAGGCTTTCCCCGGGAACGAGTCCCGCAGCGGTGGCCCAACGGGCCAGATCGTCCTGTTCAAACCCCAGCCAGAGATCACCGCAGGCCTCCTTGGCCCAACTCTGGTTGTGGCTGCATAACTCTGTCACTAACAGGCTACCGCCTGGTTGCAGCAAATTGGCCATGTGCCTGAGCGCATCGGCCGGCGCGGCAAAATGGTGCAGCACCATGTTCAGTACCACGCAATCGGCCTTGAGGCTGACGCCGTTCAATGCATCGGCCAGTTGCAGGCTAACGTTAGTCAGCTTGTCGCGTTCGCAGACCTGGCGTGCCAGTTCGAGCATCGCGGTGCTGTTGTCCAGCGCCGTGACCTGCGAGAAGCGGCGCGCCAGTTCCGGCAGGAATGCGCCATCGCCGGGGCCGACTTCAATGGCCGTGGCGTCTTTGTCCAGGCTCAACTTGTCGAGCAGGGCCACCACGCTTTCGCGGTACTGCGGCAGGCCGGCGATCAAGTCTTGCTGGGCGCGAAACTTCTCCGCTACCCGTGAGAAAAAGTCCTGGCTGGCGGCTGCCCGTTGCCCGTGGACCTGGGCGATGCGCGCCTGCACATCGGCTGGCAGCGTCAGGTTGTCCACTTCTTCGAGCAGGGCAGCGTGCAATTTGCCGCCCAGCAGTTCGGTATGGGGCAGGGCGCGACGGTAAAAAATCGCATTGCCTTCGCGGCGCGTTGCCACCAGGCCGGCCTGGGCCAGGACCTTGAGGTGGTGGCTCATGCCTGACTGGCCGATGCCGAAGATCTGCGCCAGTTCCAGCACGCCAAACGAATCGTTGGCCAGTGCGCGCAAAACATTCAACCGCAGGGGATCGCCGCCAGCCTTGCACAAGGCCGCCAGCTCATCGCAATCGTCATGTTGAATGGAGGGCACGCGTAAATTCATAAGGCCGGCAGTCTAGTCACGGGTCGAAGGCATCGCAAGAGCAATATCAAAAAGTTTTGATATTGCTCGATAGATGGCACTTCTTGACGTTAGCTTCAGTCAACAAACCGATGGCGGAAAGGTTTCATCAGGCGAATACGTCGTTATCCATTGGAAAAACGCCTTCAGATGACTATCTGTCATTGCCCCGAGGCGTCCGGGTGAGGGAAAATGCTCGCCTTTTTTCCGTTTCGTTTTATTCAAGTCCCCCAGGAGAACAGCGATGCCTAGCCGTCGTGAGCGTGCCAACGCCATTCGTGCCCTCAGCATGGATGCCGTGCAAAAAGCCAACAGCGGCCATCCCGGTGCCCCAATGGGTATGGCGGATATCGCCGAGGTACTTTGGCGCGACTACCTCAAGCACAACCCGAGCAATCCATCGTTCGCCGACCGTGACCGCTTCGTGCTGTCCAACGGCCACGGCTCGATGCTGATCTACTCGCTGCTGCACCTGACCGGCTACGACCTGTCGATCGATGACCTCAAGCAGTTCCGTCAACTGCACAGCCGCACCCCGGGCCACCCGGAACTTGGCTACACCCCGGGCGTTGAAACCACCACCGGTCCACTGGGCCAGGGCCTGGCCAACGCCGTGGGTTTTGCCCTGGCTGAAAAAGTCATGGCGGCGCAGTTCAACCGTCCTGGCCACAACATCATCGACCACCACACCTATGTGTTCCTGGGTGATGGCTGCATGATGGAAGGCATTTCCCACGAAGTCGCTTCCCTGGCCGGTACCCTGGGCCTGGGCAAGCTGATCGCCTTCTACGACGACAACGGTATCTCCATCGACGGCGAAGTCGAAGGCTGGTTCACCGATGACACGCCGAAGCGTTTCGAATCCTACAACTGGCAAGTGATCCGCAACGTTGACGGTCACGATCCGGAAGAGATCAAGACCGCGATCGACACTGCGCGCAAAAGCACGCAGCCAACCCTGATCTGCTGCAAGACCACCATCGGCTTCGGTTCGCCGAACAAGCAAGGCAAGGAAGACTGCCACGGCGCCCCGCTGGGTGACGCGGAAATCGCCCTGACCCGTGCGGCGCTGAAGTGGAACCACGGCCCGTTCGAAATCCCGGCCGACATCTACGCCGAGTGGGACGCCAAGGAAGCAGGTAAGGCTGTCGAAGCCGAGTGGGACCAGCGTTTCGCTGCTTACTCCGCTGCCTTCCCGACTGAAGCCAACGAACTGATTCGTCGCCTGAGCGGTGAACTGCCAGCTGACTTCAGCGAAAAAGCCGCGGCCTACATCGCCGAAGTGGCTGCCAAGGGCGAAACCATCGCCAGCCGTAAAGCCAGCCAGAATGCACTGAACGCATTTGGCCCGCTGCTGCCCGAGTTCCTCGGCGGTTCGGCTGACCTGGCCGGTTCCAACCTGACCCTGTGGAAAGGTTGCAAAGGCGTTACCGCCGAAGACGCCAGCGGCAACTACATGTACTACGGCGTGCGCGAGTTCGGCATGACCGCGATCATGAACGGCGTTGCCCTGCACGGCGGCCTGGTGCCTTACGGCGCGACCTTCCTGATGTTCATGGAGTACGCCCGCAACGCAGTGCGCATGTCGGCCCTGATGAAGCAGCGCGTGATCCACGTCTACACCCACGACTCCATCGGTCTGGGCGAAGACGGCCCGACTCACCAGCCAATCGAGCAACTGGCCAGCCTGCGCTGCACCCCGAACCTCGACACCTGGCGTCCAGCCGACGCCGTTGAATCGGCGGTGTGCTGGAAGTATGCGCTGGAGCGCAAGGACGGCCCTTCGGCCCTGATCTTCTCGCGTCAGAACCTGCAGCACCAAACCCGCAATGCGATTCAGATCGAAGAGATCGCGCGTGGCGGTTACGTGTTGAAGGACTGCGCGGGCGAGCCTGAGCTGATCCTGATCGCTACCGGTTCGGAAGTCGGCCTGGCTGTTCAGGCCTTCGACAAACTGACCGAGCAGGGCCGTAAGGTTCGCGTGGTTTCCATGCCGTGCACCAGCGTGTTCGATGCCCAGGACGCCGGCTACAAGCAATCGGTCCTGCCGTTGCAGGTCAGCGCACGTATCGCCATCGAGGCCGCTCACGCGGACTACTGGTACAAGTACGTGGGCCTGGAAGGCCGTGTGATCGGCATGACCACCTACGGCGAGTCGGCGCCTGCGTCGGCCCTGTTCGAAGAGTTCGGCTTCACCCTGGAAAACATCCTGGGTCAGGCTGAAGAGCTGCTGGAAGACTAAATCCGGAAATCGGGTTGTCTGAACTGACGCTATCGCGAGCAAGCTCGCTCCCACATGGACGGTGTATACCCTGTGGGAGCGAGCTTGCTCGCGATGACAATGGAACATTCAACGCTGCACTAACGGATTCACCACGGTAATCGAGAACCCCATGCCTCAACCGCGTCCCTACAAAGTTGCACTCAACGGCTACGGCCGGATTGGTCGTTGCGTCTTGCGTGCGTTGTTCGAGCGAGGCTCGACGGCTGGGTTCGAGATTGTCGCGATCAACGATCTGGCGGACATGGCCAGCATCGAATACCTGACACGCTTCGACTCCACCCATGGCCGGTTCCCCGGCGAAGTGAAAGTCGACGGCGATTGTCTGCATATTAATGGCGACTGCGTGAAGGTCCTGCGCAGTGCCACCCCCGAAGGCATCGATTGGGCATCTTTGGGCATTGATCTGGTGCTGGAGTGCTCCGGCGCTTACCACACTCGCGAGGACGGCCAGCGTTTCCTCGACGCCGGCGCCCCGCGTGTGCTGTTTTCCCAGCCGATGGCCAGCGAGACGGATGTCGACGCGACCATCGTCTACGGCGTGAACCAGGATTGCCTGACCGGCGATGAACTGCTCGTGTCCAACGCGTCCTGCACCACCAACTGTGGCGTGCCGCTGTTGCGCCTGCTGAATCAGGCCATTGGCCTGGATTACGTGTCGATCACCACCATTCACTCGGCGATGAACGATCAGCCGGTCATCGATGCCTATCACCACGAAGACCTGCGCCGCACCCGTTCGGCGTTCCAGTCGGTGATTCCGGTGTCCACCGGTCTGGCGCGCGGTATCGAACGCCTGTTGCCGGAACTTGCCGGACGAATTCAGGCCAAAGCCGTGCGGGTGCCGACGGTCAACGTGTCCTGCCTCGACATCACGATGCAGACTGCCACCGCGACCGACGCCACCGAGGTCAACCGGATCCTGCGCGAAGCCGCCACCAGCGGCCCGCTCAAAGGCCTGCTGGCTTACACCGAGTTACCCCACGCAAGCTGTGATTTCAACCATGACCCACATTCGGCGATCGTCGATGCCAGTCAGACCCGCGTTTCCGGCCCACGGCTGGTGAACATCCTGGCCTGGTTCGACAACGAATGGGGTTTTGCCAACCGAATGCTGGACGTTGCAGAACACTATCTGCAAACAGCAACTTCAAAAAAACCGTAGGAAGTGCGACCCATGACCGTGTTGAAGATGTCCGACCTCGATCTGCAAGGTAAGCGCGTATTGATCCGCGAAGACCTCAACGTCCCAGTCAAGGACGGTGTTGTCACCAGCGATGCGCGTATCCTGGCCTCGCTGCCGACCATCAAGCTGGCCCTGGAAAAAGGCGCGGCCGTGATGGTCTGCTCGCACCTTGGCCGTCCGACCGAAGGCGAGTTCTCGGCCGAGAACAGCCTCAAGCCGGTTGCCGACTACCTGAGCCGTGCCCTGGGCCGTGAAGTGCCGCTGGTGGCCGATTACCTGGGCGGTGTTGACGTCAAGGCCGGCGACATCGTGCTGTTCGAAAACGTGCGCTTCAACAAAGGCGAGAAAAAGAACGCCGACGAACTGGCCCAGCAATATGCCGCCCTGTGCGACGTGTTCGTTATGGACGCCTTCGGCACCGCTCACCGTGCCGAGGGTTCGACCCACGGCGTGGCCAAGTTCGCCAAAGTCGCCGCTGCCGGCCCGCTGCTGGCCGCTGAACTGGACGCACTGGGCAAGGCCCTGGGCGCCCCGGCCCAGCCGATGGCGGCCATCGTCGCCGGTTCCAAGGTGTCGACCAAGCTCGACGTACTGAACAGCCTGAGCCAGATCTGCGATCAGTTGATCGTCGGCGGCGGCATTGCCAACACCTTCCTGGCCGCTGCCGGTCACCCGGTCGGCAAGTCGCTGTACGAGCCGGACCTGCTCGACACTGCTCGCGCCATCGCCGCCAAAGTCAGCGTGCCGCTGCCAGTGGACGTGGTGGTTGCCAAGGAATTCGCTGAAAGCGCCGCTGCAACCGTCAAGCTGATCGCTGACGTCGCTGCCGACGACATGATCCTGGACATCGGCCCGCAGACCGCCGCGAACTTCGCCGAACTGCTGAAATCGTCAAAGACCATCCTGTGGAATGGTCCGGTCGGCGTGTTCGAGTTCGACCAGTTCGGCAATGGCACCAAAGTGCTGGCCCAGGCCATCGCAGACAGCGCGGCGTTCTCCATTGCCGGCGGTGGCGACACCCTGGCAGCCATCGACAAATATGGCGTGGCCGAGCAGATCTCCTACATTTCTACCGGTGGTGGCGCGTTCCTCGAGTTCGTCGAAGGCAAGGTGCTGCCAGCCGTTGAAGTCCTGGAAAGCCGGGCCAAGGCCTGAGGGTCGCCCGTTTGACCAGGCAAGGGAGTGTTGACATGGTCAAGACGTTAGCGCTGTTGATCGTCGCAGGTTCGCTGGTGGCGTGCGGGAGTAACCCGAAGGCCACTGCGGAACCGGCGCCGTCCGAGTTGGACAAGGGCTGCTACCAGGCTGACTGGCAGGCCGAAACCAACCCGGTGCTCAACAAGCGTTCCGGGCCCGAAGGCCTGGACAAATACGAGACCCGGACGCCCGCCAAGGAACATGGCTGCCCTTGACGGGTCTGACTCATTACTCAGGGCTGGCAGCGTGCGCCGCCAGTCGAGGGACACGGATGAAAGGTTTTATCGCCGTTACGGCGCTGGCGCTGTTGGCCGGTTGTGCTCAGATGGATCAGTTGAACCCGTTCCAGTCGTCCGCGCCTGTGGATAACTGGACCACCTGGACCTGCGACAGCCAGGCCAAAGTGCTGTGGCGCTACACCGACGACAGCCGCAACGAAGTCGATGTGCGCCTTGGCGGTGCCGATCAGGTCTACCGCTTGAAGCAGGAACCGGGTGCATCGGGCTCGCTGTACAGCAATGACATGCTGGCGTTTCACATAAAAGGTGAGGAAGGCCTGGTTTACTGGGTCGCCACCAATGATTTGATCGGCCGTGGCTGTAAGGCTGATTAACACGATTGATTTGACGTACAGAGATCCAAATGTGGGAGCGGGCTTGCTCGCGAAAGCGGTGGATCAGCTTGCATAGATGTTGAATGTTGAGCCGCATTCGCGAGCAAGCCCGCTCCCACAAGGGTTCTATGCAGTTCTTGAGATTTTGGCATCACCCGAATTCGCAGCCCGGGCTCAACCCCCGATCTGCAATAACTTGAATAGCCGCCGCCGCTACGGCAGGCTGGCACGATTAACGACCCTCAACCGGGAGAGACACACACAATGGCACTTATCAGTATGCGCCAGATGCTGGACCACGCAGCCGAGTTCGGCTACGGCGTTCCAGCCTTCAACGTCAACAACCTTGAGCAGATGCGCGCCATCATGGAAGCCGCTGACAAGACTGACTCCCCGGTGATCGTCCAGGCTTCGGCCGGTGCTCGCAAATACGCCGGTGCACCGTTCCTGCGTCACCTGATCCTGGCGGCAATCGAAGAATTCCCGCACATCCCGGTGTGCATGCACCAGGACCACGGCACCAGCCCTGACGTCTGCCAGCGCTCCATCCAGCTGGGCTTCAGCTCGGTGATGATGGACGGTTCCCTGGGCGAAGACGGCAAGACCCCGACCGACTACGACTACAACGTGCGCGTCACCCAGCAGACCGTGGCCATGGCCCACGCCTGCGGTGTTTCGGTAGAAGGCGAACTGGGCTGCCTGGGTTCGCTGGAAACCGGCATGGCCGGTGAAGAAGACGGCATCGGCGCCGAAGGCGTTCTGGATCACAGCCAGATGCTGACCGACCCGGAAGAAGCCGCTGACTTCGTAAAACGCACTCAGGTTGATGCCTTGGCCATTGCCATCGGCACCAGCCACGGCGCTTACAAGTTCACCAAGCCGCCTACCGGCGACGTGCTGGCGATCGACCGCATCAAGGAAATCCACAAGCGCATTCCGAACACTCACCTGGTGATGCACGGTTCGTCTTCGGTTCCGCAAGAGTGGCTGGCGATCATCAACCAGTACGGCGGCGACATCAAGGAAACCTACGGCGTACCGGTTGAAGAAATCGTCGAAGGCATCAAGCACGGCGTGCGCAAGGTCAACATCGACACCGACCTGCGCCTGGCATCCACTGGCGCCATGCGTCGCCTGATGGCCACCAACCCGAGCGAGTTCGACCCACGTAAATTCTTCGGCGCCACCGTCACCGCCATGCGCGACGTGTGCATCGCTCGCTACGAAGCCTTCGGCACTGCCGGCAACGCTTCGAAGATCAAGGCGATCTCCCTGGAAGGCATGTATCAGCGTTACCTGAAAGGTGAGTTGAACGCCAAGGTCAACTAAGACCGGGCGTTAAGCTGCACAAACGAAGAACCCGCCGCGAGGCGGGTTTTTTGTGGGCGATGATCCATGGTCGACGCGGTCAGTGTGGGAGCGGGCTTGCTCGCGAAAGCGTTGTGTCATTCAACATCAATGTCGCCTGATGTTACGCCTTCGCGAGCAAGCCCGCTCCCACAGGGTCAACGGTGCCCCGACATCATTGATTGTGATCGATATCCAGCTTGCTGAAGGTCACTTTCCCGCCTTCGGTGGTGTACCCGGTGTTGTCCTGCACATAGACCCCGGCCTTGAAGTACAGCGGCTTGTTGCGCCAGGTTGTGCTGATTTGCGTATCCCACTGATAACCTGCCGCGCTGATGCCCAAGGCCCCGCCGGGGCTGAGGTGGATGAGGTAGTTGAACTCCTGGTCGAGTTTCACCCCCGTCGCAACAATGATCACCCGGCCTGTATCGTCATCGGGATGCATCCGGACCTTGGCGACGATATTGCCGGTGGCCGTACTGGTTTTGTATTGGTACTCGACCTTCACCAGAGGTTTCTGGCTTTGATAGGCATGGATCTGGCCGATGACGATTTTCCCGGAGCTCGGCACCTGGTTCACTGCCAGCGTGGCATACAACAAATTGTCGGCCTGCGGGTAATACCAGTTTTTCAACGTGCCGTTGCTGTAGGTTTCACGTAATTCGGTGCGCGGATAAATCGCGTTTTCGGTACGGGAGCCGGTCACGGGCGTCCAGAAAAACAATGTGCCGGTGTCGGAATGGAAGTATTGATCCTTGAAGCCATCCACCAGTTTGGCGGTTTCGACGGTGTACGGCGGGCTGCCAACGGGAACGCTGAGGTTCCAGGTTGCGAGATCGATCATGTCGGTTCTTCCACTGGGTTCATGCTGCACGGGCGTGCCAGAAGCTCTAGACCGCACCTTTGAGGCGGCCTTTATAATCGTAGCGGGGTATTTTGTTAACGCTCGTCTGACGGGTGGTTGACGTCAACATCCTGTCGAAATGCCATCTTTCCCGGATTTATGGGGCTGAGCCATCGACCGTTAGTCGGCAAAAAGTCACAATGGTGAATGCTGGCTCACTGATACCTTCTGCTTTTGCAGAACCGGGTCTAGAGTCAAGGCACAGTATTTGTCCGGTTTTCACGAGAAACCGGCCTGACGCCCCCGCAATTAGAGAAGCAGCATGGAATGCGCGCAACCCACGCCAGTAGAAGGCGGCTCAACCCTTTTAGTCGTAGACGATTACCCTGAAAACCTGATCAGCATGCGCGCGTTGTTACAGCGCCAGGGCTGGCGGGTCATTACTGCCACCTCGGGATTCGACGCCCTCGGCTTGTTACTTGAACACGATATCGACCTGGTGTTGCTGGACGTGCAGATGCCGGGCATGGACGGTTATGAAGTGGCGCGCCTGATGCGCGGTAGCCAGCGGACCCGCCTCACGCCGATCATTTTCCTGACCGCCAATGAACAGTCCCAGGACGCGGTCATCAAGGGCTATGCCAGCGGTGCGGTGGATTACCTGTTCAAGCCGTTCGACCCGCAGATTTTCACGCCCAAGGTCCAGGCGTTGCTCGAACACCAGCGCAACCGCCGGGCCTTGCAGCGCTTGAGTCATGATCTGGAGTCCGCCCGGGCCTTTAATGCATCGGTGCTGGATAACGCGGCCGAAGGCATTCTGGTGTTGGGTGAGGACGGCCTGATCCGTTTTGCCAATCCGGCGATGTCGCGGCTGCTCAATGCCCCGGTGCAGGAACTGCAAGGCAAGGAGTTTCTCGACTATCTGCAAAAGCCCCATGTCCCGGTCTGGGCCGACTCCGAGTTTTTCACGGGCTACAAACGTGGCGAAACCTTGCGCCTGCACGATGCTCTGCTGCGTACGACGCGTGGCCAGCAGGTGCCGGTGGCCTTGTCTTGTGCGCCATTGCCTGTCGAGCAACATGCAATGGTCGTGACCGTACTGGACATGTCGGTGGTGCGCCATCTGCATCAGCAACTGGAGTTTCAGGCGGTCACCGATCCGCTGAGCGGATTGCTCAACCGCCGCGGTTTCTACCAGACCGTAGAGAACCTGCTGTTGCGCGGTGAGCGTTCCGACAGTTCCTGGGTCTTGATGTATCTGGACCTCGACGGCTTCAAGCGCGTCAATGATTCGCTCGGGCACGATGCCGGCGATCGGGTGCTGCGCTGGGTCTCCGAACAATTGAAGGCTTGCTTGCGGCCCTTCGACATTCTGGCGCGGATGGGTGGCGATGAATTCACCGCGCTGCTGGATCTGGAGTTTCCCGAGCAAGCGGCGAAGATTGCCGAAAAGCTCATCGAGCGCGTGTCGATCTGTCAGCAGGTCGACGGCCTCGATATCGCCCTGGGTGCCAGTATCGGCATTGCTACGTTCCCCGAATGTGGTGCCAATCTCGACGGGATGCTGCGGGCGGCCGACATCGCCATGTACGAAGCCAAGCGTGCCGGTCGTCAGCAATATCGCTTCTACGATCACGAAATGAACGGCCGGGCGCGCTCGCGGCTGATGCTCGAAGAAAGTGTGCGCACGGCCATCGAGAACCGGGATTTCAACCTGGTGTATCAGCCTCAGGTTGCGATTGCGGACGGGCGGATTCGTGGCTTCGAGGCCTTGCTGCGCTGGCAGCATCCGAGCGTAGGCGACGTGCCGCCGGGGCTGTTTTTGCCATTGCTGGAAGAGGCGCGGCTGATCAGTCGTCTGGGCAGCTGGATCTACCACCGCAGCGCGGGGCAGCGCAAAGCCTGGGAAACCCTGTTCACCGATGATCTGGTGCTCGGCGTCAGCTTGAGCAGCACGCAGTTCGGCATGCCCAACCTGGTCACCGAACTGCGCCAGGTGCTGGAGCGCCATGGCTTGCAGCCGCGTCATCTGGAGGTCGAGATCACGGAAGAGGCCTTGATGCATCACCCCGAGGAAACCCGCAAGCAGTTACGCCTGTTGCACAATCTGGGCGTACGAGTGGCATTGGATGACTTCGGGGTCGGCCCGTGCTCCCTGTCGCACCTGCGCGACCTGGAGCTGGACACCCTCAAGCTCGACCGCCATTTGATAGCCCGCTTGCCGGACTCGGTACGGGATGCGGCGCTGGTGCGCAGTGTGATCGACCTGTGCAAACAGTTCGGGGTGCTGGTGATTGCCGAAGGGGTGGAGACCGTCGCGCAGTATGAATGGCTGCGGGCCAACGGCTGCGAATATGTGCAAGGCTTTCTGGTGGCCCGACCGATGATGGCCGAGGATGCCGGGGTCTTTGTCCAGCCGTTTGACTGGAGCGCGCTGCCCCGCTGAATTCGCTACACTGGCGACCTTTCAGTGACCTGTATTGCCGCCCCGATGACCGTGTTGAAATATCTCCAGGCCTATCCCGCCACCTTGCAGGATCAAGTGCGCCAGCTGATCGCCGACGGTCGGCTGGGCGATTACCTGAGCCAGCGTTACCCGCAAAAGCACGGTGTACAGAGCGACAAGGCGCTGTACACCTATGCCCTGGACCTCAAGCAGGAATACCTGCGTAATGCTCCGGCCATCGACAAGGTGCTGTTCGACAACCGCCTGGACCTCACTCACCGTGCCCTTGGCCTGCACACCACGATCTCCCGGGTGCAAGGCGGCAAGCTCAAGGCCAAGAAGGAAATCCGCATCGCTTCGCTGTTCAAGGAAGCGCCTTGCGAGTTCCTGAAAATGATCGTGGTGCATGAGCTGGCGCACTTCAAGGAATCGGAGCACAACAAGGCTTTCTACAAATTGTGCGAGCACATGCTGCCGGGGTATCACCAGGTGGAGTTCGATGTGCGGGTGTACCTGACGTGGCGGGATCTGCAGGCGCTGCCTCAGGCTGCGATCTTTTAAGGAGCAATGGATGGACGTGAGCAAGACCAAGAGCAGCTTCTATCGCCGTTTGTATGTGGCGTACCTGATCGACAGCGGACTGGCCAGCAGCGTCCCGGCGCTCACCGAAGTGACCGGCATGCCCCGGCGCACGGCGCAGGACACCATCGCGGCGTTGGCGGATCTGGATATCGTCTGTGAATTCGAGCAGGAAGAGGGCGCGCGCAACCATGCGGGGCGCTATCGGATTCGCGAGTGGGGTGCGATTGATCGAGGGTGGATCGAGCGTAATCTGCGGCAGATCAAGGCGGTGTTGGAGTATCCCTGAAATCTTTCAGTGGTTTGACTGACGCCTTCGCGAGCAAGCCCGCTCCCACACTGGAATGCGGTCCCCTGTGGGAGCGGGCTTGCTCGCGAAGAGGCCCTTACGGACGACGCATGCCAATGTGTGGAATGCCATCTTCCACATATTCCTCACCCGCCACGACAAAGCCATAGCGCCCGTAATACCCCTGCAAATGCGCCTGGGCCGAGAGGTAGACCGGCAGGCCTGGCCAGTACTTCTCGATCTGTTTCAGCGCCTGATCCATCAGTTCATGCCCCAGGCCCACGCCGCGTGCCTGCGGGGCAATGATCACCCGCCCGATCACCACGTCGCCGCCCTGCGATTGCGGGTCAAGCAACCGCAGGTAGGCCACCAGTTGGTTACCGTCCCAGGCCATCACGTGGCAGGTGTCGCCCTCCAGGTCCTGGCCATCGATATCCTGGTAAACGCATTTCTGCTCGACGACGAACACTTCTGCGCGCAGCTGCAAAATGGCGTACAGCTGCTCCTTGCCCAGGTCGCTGTGATGTTTGCAGATCCAATCGACTGTCATGTTTTGATTCCCTGAAAACGTCGTTCCGATACTAAGCGCACTCACGCCAGAAGTCTTTATGGCAGGAGAATCTGTGACAAAGGCCAAAATGCCATCATTCATTTCTCGCGTGGATGTCTTCTTTGTGTAATCTGGATCGAAGCGCTGTGCTGTGGCTTCGCTGAGCTAATGTTGAGTGCCCGGGTATTGCCGGATCAGGGGCCTTGGGTTTTTGGCTGAAAACACGTCGGGCAATCGCCCGCTAAGGATTTTTCTAGCATGCCGCGATTGCATCGAGCTTTTGCCTTGATTGGATTGCTGTTGCTGGTTCAGGGGGCAGCGGCAGAAAAACTGCGGTTGGTCGCTGATGCCTGGCCACCCTTTACCGATGCCACGCTCATCAATGGTGGTCTGGCGACGGACATTGTCAGTACCGCGCTCGCCAGGGCCGGCTATGCCAGTGAGTTTGAACAAGTGCCCTGGGCGCGGGCCTTGATGGGGTTGGGTGAGGGTCGATATGACGTGCTGGTCAACGCCTGGTACACCGAGGAGCGGACAAGACTCGGCCAGTTTTCCGGCGAATACCTGCTCAACCGCGTACGTTTTCTCAAGCGTAAAGACGCGCCCATCGAATTCAATAACCTGCAGCAATTGCACACTTATCCGATTGCCATCGTGCGCGGTTACGCCTATTCGCCCGGGTTCGACAACGATGACTCGTTGCAGAAAGTCCCCGTGCACAGCTTCGCCATGGCCGTGCGTATGGTCGCTGCCGACCGGGTCAAACTGACGCTGGAAGATGAGTACGTCGCCCGCTATTACCTGGCCCGCGAGTCACCCAAGGTACGAAACGCCGTGGAATTCCTGCCCAAGGCCCTGAGCGAGAACAGCCTGCATATTCTGGTCAGCCTGAAGAACCCGCAGCATGAGCAGATCGTTGCCGGGTTCGACCGGGAGATTGCGGCGATGAAGGCGGATGGCAGTTATGAAAAGTTGATGAAGCAGCATGGGATGTGAGTAGGCGGGCCAGAGTCTGTGGTGTTTTTGCTGGCCTCTTCGCGAGCAAGCCCGCTCCCACACTGGATTTACGTCGCTCACAGAACCCCTGTGGGAGCGGGCTTGCCCGCGAAGGGGCCGGTACAGCCAGCCTGAATCTCAATCCTCACTGGTGTCCTTGATGAGATGCGCCGCCAGTGTCCGCAACGGCCCGAGTTGCCGGCAGATCAATGCCAACTGCGTCTGCACCAGCCGCTGGCCTTCGTCGATTTCATCCGGCATCTGTTCCAGCTCATTGGCCAGTGCTTCTTCTTCATCGCTCTGGATCGCAATCGAAGCCTTGCTCGCCAGCCCCTGGGCGATCTCGTCGATGCTGGCAGCCAGTTTCACCCCGGCCCCCTCGATCAACTGTTCACGCACGTCTGCCGGCAGTTGGGTTTCCCGGTGCGCTCCCAGGCCTGACAGGTAACTGAGCAGCGTGTGCGACAGCACCAGGAAGCGGAAGCCCACGTCCGCTTCTTTTCGGAAATGCCCCGGCTCCATCAGCATATTGGCCAGCGTGGTCGACAGCGCCGCGTCGGCGTTGTGCGCGTTGCGGCGGGCCAGGCGGTAGGCCAGGTCGTCGCTTTTGCCCGCTGCGTACTGCTGCATGATCTGGCGCAGGTAAATGCTGTTGCAGGCCAGGGTGTTGGCCAGCACTTTGTTCAGGCGCCGGCCCTGCCAGTCCGGCAGGAACAGGAACACCGCCAGCCCGGCGATCAGGCTGCCGAGCAAGGTATCGAACAACCGTGGCAGGAACAATCCGTAACCGTCACCCACCTGGTTGAAGCAGAACAGCACCATCAGGGTGATTGCCGCCGTCGCCAGGGTGTAGCGAGTGGTGCGGTTGGTAAAGAACACCACCCCGGCGGCAATGGCGAAGCACGATTGGATCAGCGGGTTCGGGAACAGGTCGAACAGCGCCCAGGCCAACGTCAGGCCGATGGCGGTGCCAATGATCCGTTGACCGAGTTTGCGGCGGGTGGCGCCGTAGTTCGGTTGGCAGACGAACAGCGTCGTGAGGATGATCCAGTAGCCCTGGGACGGGTGGATCAAATGCACCATGGCGTAGCCGATACTCAACGCCAGGGGCAATCGCAGGGCATGACGGAACAGCAACGAGGTCGGCGTCAGCTGCGTGCGCAGGCGAACCCACACGTCCTTGAGGTTGCGGGGCGAACGGTCGAGCAAGCTGCTGTCGGTGGCGTCGGCCAGGGCGTCGGGGTTGCTGGCATCGCTGAGCAAGCGGTCGAGGGTACCTAGGTTCGCTGCCAGTGCGCGCAGCGAACGCAGCAGGCCGCGCCAGGCCGGGTTGCTCTGGATGCGCAGGTGTTCGAGAGAGGCATCCAGATCGCTGAGAGCCTCGGTGAAACTGGCGTCATAGGTGAACGGTTGACGCATCTGGATCGATTCGGCCAGGGCACGGCAGGCTTTGCCTTGCTGACGCAACAGGCGTTGGCAGCGGAACATGACGTCACTGTGGAAAAACGCTTCTGCGAGTGCGTTATACGGATAGTGTGAAGAGCTGGCGCGTTCGTGGATGTCCTGGGCGAGGAAGTACAGTTTCAGGTAGCGGCTGACCTTCGACCCCGGGCGCCCGTTGCCGACCCGGTGCAGGATGATTTCCTTGGCGGCATTCAGTGCCGCCACTACCCGGCCGTTCTGCTGGGCCAGTTCCAGCCGCCGGGCTTCCACGTCCATCTGCCGGATCGGCTCGAACAGCGAGGATTTCAGCTTCAGGTAAAAGCCCAGTTCGCGGAACAACCGCGCCAGGCTCTGCTGCACCGGTTGATTGGAAAACAATGCCTGCCACAACACCGACAGCAGGCCATACCAGGCGGCACCGGCCACCAGCAGCACCGGCTCGTGCCAGACGTCGGTCACCGCGCCGCCACGCTGGTCCACGCCGATCATGGTGTAGACCGACAGGATCAAGGTTGCCGAAGCAATCGCGCCATAGCGCTCGCCGAGAGCGCCGAGCATGGTCAGGCAGAACGCGGCCAGGGCGAAAGCGATGATAAACAGCGAGGGGTAGGGGAAGAGCAGTTCGACGGACAGGGCGGCAACCGCGAAACACACCAGCGTCACCGCCAGCGCGTTGAGACGGCCCTGCCAGCTGTCGTCGGTCTCGGCCAGGGCACTGGCGATAATCCCCAGGAACAACGGGATCAGCAGGCCCATTTCGTCCTGATACCAACACAGCGCCATGGTGCCGGTCAGGGCGATGAATACCCGCACGCTGTAGCTGAATTTATCCAGCGCCCAAAGGCGCCGCAGAGACTGGCGGAACGAAGTCGATGACATGAAGTGCGAAGGCCTTCCGAGGCAATGACGCTAAATTGAGCCACTAATGACGCCGACGCAATGGCGCCGATCACATCAGACAGCAAAATCTGTTCCTTGTCAGGCACTACAAACCACTGTGGGAGCGAGCCTGCTCGCGAATGCAATCTACCAGTTAGCCTTTAAGTTGACTGATACACCGCTTTCGCGAGCAGGCTCGCTCCCACAGGTATTGCGTTGGATCAGACGTACTGCGCCGCGGCGTAACCGGAGGCCCACGCCCACTGGAAGTTGAATCCGCCAAGATGCCCGGTGACATCCAGCACTTCACCAACGAAATACAGGCCCGGGCTTTTCAGCGATTCCATGGTCTTGGACGACACTTCATTGGTGTTGACGCCGCCCAGGGTCACCTCGGCGGTGCGATAACCTTCGGTGCCCGCCGGCACGACTTTCCAGCTCGCCAGTTTCTCGGCGATGTCAGCCAGTTCCGCGTGGGTGTACTGCTTCATCGGTTTGGAGACGAACCAGTTGTCCGCCAGCAGGTTGGCCATCTTCTTGGTGAAGATTTCACCGAGCAGGGTTTTCAGCTCGCTGTTGGGGCGTTCGGCCTGTTGCTGTTGCAGCCAGCCCGGCACGTCGTGATCCGGCATCAGGTTGATCTCGACGGTATCGCCGGACTCCCAGAACGACGAGATCTGCAAAATCGCCGGGCCGCTGAGGCCGCGGTGGGTAAACAGGATGTTCTCGCGGAAGCTCTGGTCGTTGCAGCTCACCAGACAATCCACCGATGTACCGGACAACTCGGTGCACAACACCTTGAGCTGATCGGTGATGGTGAATGGCACCAGACCGGCGCGGGTCGGCAGCAGCTCGTGGCCGAACTGCCTGGCCACCTGGTAACCAAAACCGGTGGCGCCCAGCGTCGGGATCGACAGGCCGCCGGTGGCGATCACCAGGGATTCGCAGGTTATCTGATCGAGCGTCGTGTCCAGCAAATAGCCTTTCTCAAGCTTCTCGATGGTCTGGATAGAGGTGTCCAGGTGCAGGCTGACGCCGACCTGGTCGCACTCGTTCAGCAGCATTTCGAGGATGTCGCTGGATTTGTTATCGCAGAACAACTGGCCGAGTTTTTTCTCGTGGTACGGCACACCGTGCTTGGCCACCATGCCGATGAAATCCCATTGGGTATAGCGGGCCAGGGCGGATTTGCAGAAATGGGCATTCTGCGAGAGAAAATTGCCTGGTTCTGTGTACATGTTGGTGAAATTGCAGCGACCACCGCCAGACATCAGGATTTTCTTGCCGGCCTTGTTGGCATGGTCGAGCAACAGCACTTTGCGCCCGCGCCCGGCGGCGGTTAGTGCACACATCAACCCTGCGGCGCCAGCGCCAATGATCACGACTTCGGTAGAGCGCAAAACGGTGTCCTCTTGATGACTCACCACAAAACAAACCTGTAGGAGCGAGCCTGCTCGCGATGGACGTCAACGATAACGCGGGGTGTCTGATACCCAGCGGTGTTCTGTCGTCCATCGCGAGCAGGCTCGCTCCTACAGGGGGCGATGCGTTCTTACAGGATGCGCACGCGCAACGAACGGCCCTTGATCTTGCCGTCGTTCAAACGCTGCAAGGCCTGCTTGGCGACGCCGCGCTCCACGGCCACATAGGCCTGGAAGTCGAAAATCGCGATCTTGCCGACCTGGGCGCCGGGGATGCCGGCGTCACCGGTCAGTGCGCCAAGAATGTCGCCCGGACGGACCTTGTCCTTGCGGCCGCCAGCGATGCACAGGGTGCTCATCTGCGGCAGCAGCGGACCACCGCCCTTGGAGGTGAGGTTGTCCACCTGATCCCAGGTCAGCGGTGTTTTCTGCAATTGCTCGATGGCTTGTGCACGCTGCGCTTCGGACGGTGCCACCAGGCTGATCGCCAGGCCTTTCTCACCGGCGCGGCCTGTGCGGCCGACGCGGTGGATGTGGATTTCCGAATCACGGGCCAGCTCGACGTTGATCACCATGTCCAGCGAATCGATGTCCAGGCCACGGGCAGCGACGTCGGTGGCGACCAGTACCGAAGTACTGCGGTTGGCGAACATCGCCAGTACCTGGTCGCGGTCGCGCTGTTCCAGATCGCCGTGCAGGCCAACGGCGGAGATGCCTTTGGCGGTCAGGTGATCGACGGTTTCCTGAACCTGCTGCTTGGTGAAGCAGAAGGCTACGCAGGACGCCGGGCGGAAGTGGCCAAGTACCTTGGTCACCGCACTCATGCGGTCATCCGGGGAGATCTCGTAGAAGCGCTGCTCGATCTGCGTGTCGTCGTGGAACGCTTCGGCCTTCACTTGCTGCGGGTTGCGCATGAACTTCGAGGCCAGCTGCTTGATGCCTACCGGGTAGGTCGCGGAGAACAACAGGGTCTGGCGACGCTCCGGGGCCTGCATGATGATTTCTTCGATGGAGTCGTAGAAACCCATGTCGAGCATGCGGTCGGCTTCGTCGAGGATCAGGGTGTTGAGGCCGTGAAGGACCAGCGAGCCCTTGCGCAGGTGCTGCTGGATGCGCCCCGGAGTGCCGACGATGATATGCGCGCCGTGTTCCAGCGAAGCGATCTGCGGGCCGAGGGACACGCCGCCGCACAGGGTCAGGACCTTGATGTTGTCTTCGGCACGGGCCAGGCGACGGATTTCCTTGGCGACCTGGTCGGCCAGCTCGCGGGTCGGGCACAGGATCAGTGCCTGGCAACCGAAGTAACGCGGATTGATCGGGTTCAGCAGGCCGATGCCGAAGGCAGCAGTCTTGCCACTGCCGGTCTTGGCCTGGGCGATCAGGTCCATCCCTTTGAGGATCACCGGCAAGCTTTGCGCCTGGATCGGCGTCATCTGGGCATAACCGAGGGATTCGAGGTTAGCCAGCATGGCGGCAGACAGCGGCAAAGTATTAAATTCGGTGGCGATGGTGGTCACGGGACTGGCCTGCAAAACAAAATGTCGCGCAGTGTACCAGTCCGATGGCCATTCGCCCTAAGGCTCTATGTGTTCTTCCGGACGTTTAACTCGCCGTCCGTCATTTTTTGACAGTTGCGAGAAGATTGTCGCGGCCAGCATTGCCATGATCCCGACAGTCACAAACGTCAGCTGGAATGCCCCCAGGACCGTGTCCACGCCATCATTACCAATCTCCGCCGTAAAGCCGCCGAGCAATGCACCAGCGCAGGCAACGCCCAGGCTCAGGGACAATTGCGCGACCACCGACAGCAGGCTGTTGCCGCTGCTGGCGCTGGCGTCGTCGAGGTCGATCAGGGTCACGGTGTTCATCGCGGTGAACTGCAGGGAGTTGATCGCGCCAAGGATCGCCAGCAGGCACAGCAGCAGCCAATACGGCGTCTGCTCGCTGACCAGGCCCATGCTCGCCAGCATGATGCCCAGTGCCAGGGTGTTGCCGGTGAGCACGATGCGATAACCCAGCCGCTCGATCAGTGGCCGGGCCACCCACTTGGCGATCATCGCCGCAGCGGCTAGCGGCAGCATGCTCATCCCGGCCTGGGACGGCGAATAGCCCAGCGCCACTTGCAGCAGCAACGGCACGAGAAAGGGCAGGGCGCCGCTGCCGAGGCGGGCGAACAGGTTGCCGAGAATGCCCACGGCAAAGGTTCGGGTCTTGAACAGCGACGGAGCGAACAACGGGTTCTCGATGTGTCCGGCGCGCAACCAGTACGCTGCCAGGCACGCCATGCCGCCGAACAGCAGCAACATCACCCGCAGGTGAGGCAGGTGCAATTCGCCCAGGCCTTCCATGGCGATGGTGATCAGAATCATCGCCGCGCCGAACAGCACGAAGCCCAGGCTATCGAAACGGGTGCGTTCCGAGCCGCGCAGGTCCGGGATGAATTTCCATACGGCGTAGCAACCGACCAGTCCCACCGGCAGGTTGATCAGGAAGATCCAGTGCCAGGTCAGGTATTGCACCATCCAGCCGCCCATGGTCGGGCCGATCAAGGGGCCGAGCAGCCCGGGAATGGTGATGAAGCCCATGATCCGCACCAGTTCCGAACGCGGGTAGGCGCGCAGCACCACCAGCCGCCCTACCGGCAGCATCAACGCCCCGCCCAGGCCCTGGATCACCCGGGCGCCGATCAGCAGGCTCAGGCTGCTCGACAATGCGCAGAGCAATGAGCCGAGACTGAACAGCAGGATTGCGCTGAAGAAGATCTTCCTGGTGCCAAAACGGTCGGCGATCCAGCCCGAAGCCGGGATCAGCAAGGCGACCGTGAGCATGTAGGCGATGATCACCCCTTGCATGCGCAATGGGTCTTCGGCCAAGTCGCGGGCCATGGCCGGCAGGGCGGTGTTGAGGATCGTCCCGTCGAGGGACTGCATGAAGAAGGCAATGGCGACGACCCAGGGTATCCAGCGGGCGGTGACAGCGTCGAGAGGCGGGCGGTTGGGCATGGGACCTCTTGTCAGTGTGAATCAGGGAGTCCGTAGTGACTTCTTCGCGAGCAGGCTCGCTCCCACATGGGTGGTGAACATCCTGTGGGAGCGAGCCTGCTCGCGAAGCTTTTAAAGGGTCAGGGTCAATCGGCTGACCAACGCCCCCGGCAACAACGCCGAAGCCGTCGCCCGCTGGCTGTACGTACTCGCCGACAACAACAACTCCCGTTCCGCAGTCAACGCCTCCAGCCGCGAACCGAGCAGGCTGAAGGCGCTGTCATCAAAGCGCATGGTGTTGACCGGTGCTTGAATCTCGCCGTTCTCGACCCAGAAAGTGGCGAAGCGGGTCATGCCGGTCAGGCGCGCGGCCGGTTGATCCGAAAAGTTCAGGTACCACAGATTGCTGATGTACAGCCCCGTACCCAACTGCTTGAGGATGTCCGCGTCAGGCAATGCCCCGGCTTTCATGTTCAGCGCGCTCGGGGATTCACCGCCACTGGCGCCGTTGGCGGTCAAACCGTATTCCGCGGCGCTGCGCGAACTGACCAGTTGTGCCCCGGCCTTGCCGTTGACGATCAACCCCAGGTCACTGCGCGGATAACCCTCATCGGAAAACGCCGGGCTCAGTGAGCCGCTGACTTTTTCGTCCAGCGAGACCAGCGGGCTGAATGCGCTGTCGCCACCGTAGAGCCTTTGCAGCGGGCTACTTTTGCTGGCAATCGACTGTGCCGAGAAACCACCCCAGCACAGCATGCCCATGATTTCTTCCAGCGCCGCCGGTGCCAGATAAGCGCGGTACTGGCCGGGCGCCAAAGTGCGTAGCGGCCGTCCCAGAAACTCAAGTTGCTCGCGGGCTTGCTCGAAGCGTTTGGCAAAGCCTTCGCTGTTCCAGTCCTGCCCGGCATAGCTTGCCTTTACCGCCTGGCCGTTCTCGTGGAACAGGCTGAAGTCGAAATTGAAACTGTTGGCCTGATGCCAGCCGAAGGCGCCCGAAGAACTGGCAAAACCACGACTGATCGGTCCGGCAGCGTAGAAGCCGACAAGATCCAGGCCTTCGGCGGCCTGGGTGATTTGCGCGACCACCTGTTCGGTGTCCGGCAGCGGTTGGGCCTGCACGTTGTTGCTCTGCCAGCCATTGTGGTTGAGCAGCAGATACGGGTCCGGAGGTAGCAGCGGCAAGGTGTCGCGCAGCTGTTGCAGGCCTTCGTTCAAACGTTGCAGGTCAATCTGGGGATCGCCGGCCAGAGTGATCTGCAGGTCGGCATGGCGGCCTTCGTTGATCAGTTTCAGGCCGATGCTCGCCTGCTGCACCTGACCGGCCTGACGCACCTTGGCGTGGTTGAAACGTATGAAGGCCGAGGATTCGGCGGCGTAGCTGAGGGTGAACTGTTCGGGCTCGTGAAGCGCTGCACGCAGGCTGTTGACCAGCGCCTTGAACGATGCGGACTGGCTGATTGACGGATGCATCAGGCGTCTCCTCCGAATACATCAACGTTACTGAACACGCAGGCCGGTGACGCGTGGCCGACGCGGATCACCTGGTTCGGCTCGCCCTTGCCGCAATTCGGTGTGCCGAGGACCTTGAAGGTACTGGCATCGCCGACAGCGCTGAGGCTTTTCCAGAACTGCGCGGAGATGCCCCTGTAATTGGGATTTTTTACCACGCCTTTGAGTTCGCCGTTTTCGATCAGTTGGCCCCATTCGCAGCCGAACTGGAATTTATTGCGGGCATCGTCGATCGACCAGGAACGGTTGGTCGACATCAGCACGCCGTGTTCGATACCGCCGATCAGCTGCTCGATGGACTGATCGCCCGGCTCGATGTTGAGGTTGGCCATGCGATCGATCGGCGGGCGATTCCAGCCGCAGGCGCGGCTGTTGGCGACGCCGTCCATGCCAGCACGGAATTGCGACAACGCACCACCCAGCGGGCGCAGCAACAGGCCTTCGCGGATCAGGAACTGTTTGCTGGCGGGCGTGCCGTCGTCGTCATGGCCGTAGCTGGCGAGCTCCTCGGGAATGTCCGGGTCGAAGGTCACGTTGAGCAGGCCGGAGCCGTATTGCAGCCTGCCGAAATCTTCGGCTTTGACGAAACTGGTGCCGGCGTAATTGCGCTCGTCACCCAGAATGCGGTCCAGCTCCAGCGGGTGGCCGATGGATTCGTGGATTTGCAGCATCATCTGGTCGGGCATCAGCAGCAGGTCGCGCTTGCCTTGCGGTGTGTTCGGCGCCAGCAGCAGTTGCAGCGCCTGATCAGCCACCTGGGCACCGGCACCGATCAGGCCGCAGCGGCTGATGACGTCCGCCGCGCCTTGCTGGCCGAAGTTCTCGCGACCCAGGCTGCGGGTCTGGCTGTCTTTGCCGTCGTAGGCCGTGACGTCCAGGCCAGGGTACACAAAGCGTTGGGCCTGGCGCAGTTCGGCACCGGCGCTGTTGAGGTAAATCTGCTCGACGTGAGTGATGCCGAGGCTGACCTGCCAGTTCACCAGGCGCTCGTCTCTGGGCACGGCGGCCGACTCGGCGCCGAGCAGTTGGTAGCAGTCGCTCAGGGACGGGAAGGGCTGGTCGAGGTTCGGCGAAAAGTAATCGGCGCGGTCGCTGGAAACAGCCTGTTCACGCAGGTCCAGCAAGGCATGGGGCTTGAGTCGACGGGCCTGGAGTTCGGCGCGCTCGAGGGCGGCCTGCAGGCCTTGTTGCGACAGATCGTTGGTCGCCGCATAGGCCTCGACGCCATTGACCCGCACGGTCAGCATCGCCCCTTCGTCACGGCTCAGGCTCGGCGGTTCGGCGATGTTCTTGCGCACCGACAGGTACTGCCCGGATTCGCGCACATAACGCAGGGAAAAGAATTCAGCACCCGTGCGCAAGGCAGCGAAGCGCTGCTTGAGCTGAGGGTAGAAATCGAACATTCGTGAACCTCCTGGTTATGGAGTGGCGATGGCGCGGTGCTGCGAGGGGAAGGGGTGAAACGATTGCGTGGCGCTAGATTAGGCCTGCGAGGGGGGAGGATCAAGGGTGGTGCGGTGTTGGGAGGGATTACCGGGGTGGACCGGGAGATATGTGTTGCTTGGTAAGGCCTCTTCGCGAGCAGGCTCGCTCCCACAAAGGATCTGAGTCGTTCACAGATCAAATGTGGGAGCGAGCCTGCTCGCGAATAGCCGTACCGCGGTGTAACCCTTAAGCGATCTGGCTCACTTCCCGCACCGGCTTGCCCTTCACCGGTGCATCACCGGCCACATAGTAAGTGGCTGTGCTGCGCGGCAATGGCTTGCGACCACGGATCTTGTCGGCGATTTTCTCGGCCATCATGATCGTGGGTGCGTTGAGGTTGCCGGTGGTGATGATCGGCATGATCGAGGCATCGACCACGCGCAGGCCTTGCATGCCATGCACACGACCTTCGCCATCGACCACGGCCATGTCGTCGGTGCCCATCTTGCACGAGCAGGACGGGTGGAACGCAGTTTCAGCGTGTTCGCGGATGAACTTGTCCAGTTGCTCGTCGGTTTGCACCTCGATGCCCGGACTGATCTCGCGACCACGGAAAGCGTCCAGCGCCGGCTGTTGCATGATTTCACGGGTCAGGCGGATGCCGTCGCGGAACTCCTGCCAGTCCTGCTCGGTGGCCATGTAGTTGAACAGGATGCTTGGGTGCTGGCGTGGGTCCTTGGACTTGGCCTGGATGCGTCCACGGCTTGGCGAACGCATGGAGCCCATGTGCGCCTGGAAGCCATGCTCTTTCACACCGTTGCTGCCGTTGTAGTTAATCGCTACCGGCAGGAAGTGGTACTGAATGTTCGGCCATTCGAATTCCGGACGGGTGCGGATGAAACCGCCGGCTTCGAACTGGTTGCTGGCGCCGATGCCGGTGCCGTTGAACAGCCACTCGGCACCGATGGCCGGCTGGTTGTGCAAGAGCAGCGATGGGTACAGCGAGACTGGCTGGGTGCAAGCGTATTGCAGGTACAGCTCAAGGTGATCCTGCAGGTTTTCACCGACGCCCGGCAGGTCGTGGACCACCGGAATGTCGAGCTTTTTCAGCAGCTCGGCCGGGCCGACGCCGGAGCGTTGCAGGATCTGCGGCGAAGCGATGGCGCCGGAGCACAGCAGCACTTCCTTGCGTGCTTTGACTTCAACGCGCTCTTCAGCGTCGCCGACCAGGTAACGCACGCCGACCGCACGCTTGCCTTCGAACAGGATCTTGTCGGTCAGGGCGTGGGTGACGATGGTCAGGGTCGAACGCTTCTTGGCCACGTCCAGGTATCCACGGGCGGTGGAGGCACGACGACCTTTCGGTGTCACGGTGCGGTCCATCGGGCCGAAGCCTTCCTGCTGGTAGCCGTTCAAGTCTTCGGTGCGCGGGTAACCGGCCTGCACGCCGGCTTCAACCATGGCGTGGAACAGCGGGTTGTTGCCGGCTTTCGGCGTGGTCACGCTGACCGGGCCTTCGCCACCGTGGTAGTCGTTCGGGCCGATGTCGCGGGTTTCCGCTTTCCGGAAATACGGCAGGCAGTCCAGGTACGACCAGTCTTCCAGGCCTGGCAGTTTCGCCCAGCCGTCGTAGTCCATGGCGTTGCCGCGGATGTAGCACATGCCGTTGATCAGCGAAGAACCGCCCAGGCCCTTGCCGCGACCGCACTCCATGCGACGCCCGTCCATGTGTGGCTCTGGATCGGTTTCGTAGGCCCAGTTGTAGCGACGGCCCTGCAGCGGGAACGCCAGGGCGGCCGGCATTTGTGTGCGGAAGTCGAAACGGTAGTCCGGGCCGCCGGCTTCGAGCAGCAGGACGGTGACGCCTGCGTCTTCGGTCAAGCGGGTCGCCAGGGTGTTACCGGCGGAGCCGGCACCGATGATGATGTAGTCGAATTCTTGGGACATTGAATGCACCCTCTTTGATGGTGGTCAGGTCGGGCCTCGGCGAGTGCTGCGCACTCGATTCGCGAGCAAGCCCGCTCCCACATTTGATCTCTGGTGTACACAGAATCTGTGTCCACTGGTCCCTTGTGGGAGCGGGCTTGCCCGCGAAGAGGCCCTCGCAGGCAATACAAGACTCGGGTCTTAGAACACCGAGACGTAATCGCCCAGCTCGACCTGTACCGACTTGATGCGGGTGAAGTTGTTCAGCGAGCTGATGCCGTTCTCACGGCCGACACCCGACTGCTTGTAGCCGCCAACCGGCATCTTCGCGTCGGACTCGCCCCAGGCGTTGATCCAGCAGATACCGGCTTCCAGTTGATGAATTACGCGGTGCGCGCGGTTCAGGTCACGGGTGACGATACCGGCGGCCAGGCCGAATTCGGTGTCGTTGGCGCGACGGATCACTTCTTCTTCGGTTTCGTAGGTGAGGATCGCCATCACCGGGCCAAAGATTTCTTCACGGACGATGGTCATGTCGTCGGTGCAGTCGGTGAACACGGTCGGGGCCACGAAGGCGCCTTTGGCGAATTCGCCGTCGGTCAGACGCTCGCCGCCGCACAGCAGGCGTGCACCTTCTTCCTTGCCCTTGGCGATGTAGCCCAGCACGCTTTCCATGTGGGCGAAGCTGACCAGAGGGCCGAAGTTGGTGTTTTCATCTTCCGGGTTGCCGACGCGGATGCGCGCAACGCGCTCAACGATCTTGGCTTCGAAAGCGGCTTTCAGGTGGGCCGGTACGAACACGCGGGTGCCGTTGGTGCAGACCTGGCCGGAGCTGTAGAAGTTGGCCATCATCGCGGTGTCGGCGGCGCGATCAAGGTCGGCGTCGTCACAGATGATCAGCGGCGACTTGCCGCCCAGTTCCATGGTCACGTCCTTGAGCGAAGAGCTCGAAGCGCTGGCCATGACTTTCTTGCCGGTGTCGGTGCCGCCGGTGAACGATACCTTCTCGATGCGCGGGTGCTCGGTCAGCCAGGTGCCGACTTCACGGCCGCTGCCGGTCAGGACGTTGAACACGCCGTTTGGCACGCCGGCTTCGGTGTAGATCTCGGCCAGTTTCAGGGTGGTCAGCGAGGTGACTTCGCTTGGCTTGAAGATCATCGCGTTACCGGCCGCCAGGGCTGGCGCGGATTTCCACAGGGCGATCTGGATCGGGTAGTTCCACGCGCCGATACCGGCCACAACGCCCAGCGGCTCGCGACGGGTGTAGACGAACGATGTGGTGCGCAGCGGAATCTGCTCGCCTTCGATGGCCGGAACCAGGCCTGCGTAGTACTCCAGCACATCAGCGCCGGTGACGATGTCGACGTAGCGGGTTTCGGAGTACGACTTGCCGGTGTCCAGGGTTTCCAGGGCGGCCAGTTCGTCGTTGCGCTCACGCAGGATTTCCACGGCGCGACGCAGGATGCGCGAACGCTCCATGGCGGTCATGGCGGCCCAGATTTTCTGGCCCTTTTCGGCGCTGACGACGGCGCGCTCGACGTCATCGAAGGTGGCACGTTGTACTTTTGCGAGGACTTCACCGTTAGCCGGGTTGATGGCTTCGAAAGTGGCGTCGCTGCTGGCGTCAGAGTAAGCGCCATCGATGTAGAGTTTTTGCAATTCGAAACGGGCCATAAAGTCCTCGCAAGTGCATCAGTGATTGGCGCGGTCCGGTGGTTGAGCGTTCTGTGTGCTCTAACTCACCTGCTTGGCCAGTTGGAAATCCATGTATTCGTAAGCGATCTGGTGCGCCTGCCCGGTGTCGAAAGCATCTCCCGACAGCGCGCCGCGCAACCACAAACCGTCAATGAGGGCTGCCAGGCCACGAGCTGCACTGCGCGCATCGTCGAGCGGCAGTACGCGGCGGAACTGGCAGCACAGGTTGGAATACAGACGGTGATCGTTGATCCGCTGCAACCTGTGCAAAGACGGGTGGTGCATGCTGGTGGCCCAGAAGGCCAGCCAGGTTTTCATTGCCGGGCCATTGACCTGGCTGGCGTCGAAGTTGCCTTCGATGATCACCTGCAGATGCGCCCGCGGGCTTGCATCTGTCAGCGCCTGACGGCGCGCGGTGACGTTCTCGCTGAGGACACTCATCAGGTACTGCGCCGTGGCAGCGATCAGGCCGTTCTTGTCCTGAAAGTAATGACTGATGATGCCATTCGAGACACCGGCCAAACGGGCGATCAGCGCAATGCTGGCGTCCCCCATTCCGACCTGATCGACCGCCAGCAATGTGGCTTCGATCAACTGCTGGCGACGGATGGGTTGCATACCGACCTTGGGCATCTTGCACATCTCCTTAGGCCTTCCGGTAGACGTCAAACGACTACCGGCTTGAAGGCCAGTCTATTTTGTTTTGATTGAACGTTCAATCAACAAAGAATAAGATCTGCGACAAATCGTCGCTGCCTACAGATTTTCCCAACATGTAGCGGCGGAAAAAATGACTTCCGAAATTGCTCGAAACCTACGCGCTGTGGCGCTCCAGGGGTTTCGGGCTTTTTTCGGGGTGTCTTTATATCACCCGCCGGTCGGCTGCCCACTAACCGATTGGTCGGGTAACTCGTTTGCCTTGCGTTCTTCTCTCGCACTGCCCGGAGCATCTGTGCCATGAGTTCTGCCTCGCTAATAAAGACCCCACCGCAGAAGGTGTCGGTCAACGGTTGGGTGTTCTACACCTCTACCGCGTTGATTCTGTTGTTGACCGCCATTCTGATCATCGCCCCGCAAGAGGCCGGCAGAATGCTGGGTACGGCGCAAGCCTGGTTGTCCCGCAGCTTCGGCTGGTACTACATGGTGGTGATTGCCGCCTATCTGATTTTCGTCGTCGGCCTGGCGTTTTCGTCCTACGGCAAACTCAAGCTGGGCAGCAAGGACGACACCCCGGACTTCAGCTACGGCGCCTGGGCGGGGATGCTGTTCTCCTCGGGTATCGGCATCTCGTTGTTGTATTTCGGCGCGTCCGAACCGCTGGACCACTACTTCAATCCGCCGGAAGGCGTGGCCGGCAGCAACCTCGCGGCACGTCAGGCAGTACAACTGACGTTCCTGCATTGGGGCTTGCACGGCTGGGCGATTTACGCGCTGGTCGGTTTGGCGGTGGCGTACTTTGCCTACCGCCATAACCAGCCGCTGGCGTTGCGTTCGGCGCTGTATCCGCTGGTGGGTGAGCGTTGGGTCAAGGGCGCGGCCGGTCACGCGGTGGACGGCTTCGGCATGTTCGTGACCCTGCTGGGTCTGGTGACAAACCTGGGGATCGGTTCGCTGCAAGTGTCGTCGGGTCTTGAAAACCTGTTCGGCATGGAGCACAGCAACACCAACCTGCTGATCGTGATCATTGTGATGAGCACCGTGGCGACCATCGCCGCTGTGTCGGGCGTGGAAAACGGCATCCGTCGTCTGTCCAACCTGAACATTGTGCTGTTCAGCGGCCTGCTGATTTTCGTCCTGCTGTTCGGCCCGACCCTGCACCTGCTCAACGGCTTCGTGCAGAACGTCGGCGATTACCTGAACGGCGTGGTGCTGAAGACCTTCGACCTCTATGTGTATGAAGGCGACACCGAGAAGTCCGACCGCTGGTTGGGCCTGTGGACCCTGTTCTACTGGGCCTGGTGGATTTCCTGGGCACCATTCGTGGGCATGTTCATCGCACGTATTTCCCGTGGTCGCACGGTGCGTGAAATGGTGGCCGGCGTACTGCTGATTCCGCTGGGCTTCACCCTGGCGTGGCTGTCGATCTTCGGTAACTCGGCCCTGGACCTGGTGATGAACCATGGGGCGGTGGAGCTTGGAAAGACGGCGCTGGAACAGCCATCCATGGCGATCTACCAGTTGCTTGAGCATTACCCGGCGTCGAAGGTGGTGATCGGCGTATCGATTTTCGTTGGTTTCGTGCTGTTCCTGACCCCGGCGGATTCCGGCGCGGTGATGATGGCCAACCTGTCGTGCAAGGGCGGTACCGTCGATGAAGACGCGCCGCACTGGCTGCGGATCTTCTGGTCGGTGGTGATCACCCTGGTGACCATCGGCCTGCTGTTCGCCGGTAACTTCGAAGCCATGCAAACCATGGTGGTACTGGCTGGTCTGCCGTTCTCGGTGGTGCTGGTGTTCTTCATGTTCGGCTTGCACAAGGCCATGCGCCAGGACGTGCAGATCGAACAGGAGCAAGCGCAGTTGGCGGCACGCGGTCGTCGTGGTTTCAGCGAGCGCTTGACCCAGCTGGACCTGCAGCCGAGCCAGTCGGTGGTGCAGCGCTTCATGGACAAGCAAGTGAGCCCGGCGCTGGAAGATGCGACGGCGCAAATGCGTGCTCAAGGCCTGCAGGTTCAGACGCTGCTGGGCAAGTCCAAGCGTTGCATGGGCGTGCGCGTCGAGATGGAAGAGGGCAACCCGTTTGTCTACGAAGTCAGCCTGGACGGTTACCTGGCCACACCGACTGAATCGGCACAGTCCGATGAGGCGCGTCAGCGTTTCTATCGCGCCGAGGTTTACCTGCATAACGGTAGCCAGGACTACGACTTGATGGGGTTCACTCAAGATCAGATCACCCGTGACGTGCTCGATCAGTTTGAAAGCCATCGGCAGCTGCTTGGCCGGGTTTATAGCTAAAGCTTGGGTCTGCGGTGTGCGGAATGCACCGCAATCCCTGTGGGAGCGAGCTTGCTCGCGATAGCGGAGGGACAGTCAACACTCATGTTGAATGTTAAGCCCTCATCGCGAGCAAGCTCGCTCCCACAGGTTGTTCACCGTACATATGGGAGCGGGGTCGCCCGCGAAGGGGGCATCAGCATCAACGCTGCATTACCCGATACCCCATAAACAAAAACGCCGCGATTCTCTCGCGGCGTTTTTGCATCTGTTGCCTTACCCCAGGTTCTTGCCGAGCAGTGCGTGATACAGCTCGCTGTCGCCCAGAATCCCCACCACCTTGTTGTTGTCATGCAGCACCAGCTTGTTGCCGGTCTGATAACGAATCTGCAGCGCATCGCGCATGCCGATGTTCGAGTCCACCAGGGTTGGTCGACGACCCAGGCCTTCAACGGCCTGACCCGGTATCCAGTTCTGCAAGTCCAGCGCAGACCCGTTCTGGCGAGCGCCCTTGATGGTGTTGCCTTCAGCCAGATCCAGCCAAGAATCACCGCCTGGATCCAGGCACACCGAACCGTTGATGCGTTTGCAGTTGTCCAGGGTACGCATCAGGCTGCGGCCGCACAGTACGTTCAGCGGGTTGGTGTGGGCCACGAAGGTCCGCACGTAGTCGTCCGCCGGGTTGAGGACGATTTCTTCCGGTTTGCTGTACTGGATGATCCGGCCGTCTTTCATGATCGCGATACGGGAGCCCAGTTTCAGGGCTTCGTCGAGGTCGTGACTTACGAACACGATGGTCTTGCTCAGCTTGCGTTGCAGTTCCAGCAGTTCGTCCTGCAGACCCTGGCGGATCAGCGGGTCGAGTGCCGAGAACGGTTCGTCCATCAGCAGGATGTCGGCGTCCATCGCCAGGGCACGGGCCAGGCCCACACGTTGTTGCATACCACCGGACAGCTCGTTGGGTTTCTTGTTACGCCACTGGGTCAGGCCCACCAGCTCAAGCTTGTCGTCCACCAGTTTGCGTCGTTCCTTCTCGGGCCGACCCTGCATTTCCAGGCCGAAGCTGATGTTCTCGCGAACGGTCAGCCAAGGCATCAGGGCAAACTTCTGGAACACCATCGCGATGCGTTTGGTGCGCATCATTTTCAGTTCGGCCGGGCTGCAGGAGGCGATGTCGATCTGCTTGCCTTCGTGTTCGACGAACAACTTGCCGCGGCTGACGGTGTTCAGGCCGTTGATGCAGCGCAGCAGGCTGGACTTGCCGGAGCCGGACAAGCCCATCAGTACACAGATTTCACCTTTTTCGATATCCAGGCTGGCTTTTTCAACACCGACGATCTGCCCGGTCTTTTTCAGGATCTCGTTGCGGGTCATGCCCTGATCCAGCAGCTTGAGCGCCTCGCGTGGATCTTTGGAGAAGATAACGTCAACGTTATCGAAGCGAATAATGCTCATGCGTCACCCCCTACCTTGGCGTCGGGTTGTTTGCAGATACGGTCGAGCATGATCGCCAGCAGTACGATCGCCAGGCCTGCTTCGAAGCCCAGGGCGATATCAGCAGTGTTCAGTGCGTTGACCACCGGTTTGCCCAAACCATCGGCGCCCACCAGTGCCGCGATCACCACCATCGAAAGAGACAGCATGATGCACTGGGTGATGCCTGCCGCGATGCTTGGCATGGCGTGGGGCAGTTCGATTCGCGAGAGCAGCTGACGCCGGGAGCAGCCAAAGGCCTTGCCGGCGTCCATCAGTTCTTCCGGAACATCGCGGATACCCAGGTAGGTCAGGCGGATGGGCGCGGCAATCGCGAACACCACCGTCGAAATCAGGCCCGGGACCACACCCAGACCGAAGAGGGTCAGGGTAGGAATGAGGTACACGAAGGTCGGTACGGTCTGCATCAGATCGAGTACCGGACGCATTACAGTATAGAACATCGGCTTGTGCGCGGCGACGATGCCCAGGGGCACGCCAATGAGCACGCAGACCAGGGTGGCGAACAACACCTGGGCGAGGGTTTCCATGGTTTCCTGCCAGTACCCCAGATTGAGGATCAGCAGAAAGGAGGCAACGACAAACGCGGTCAGGCCCCATTTGCGTTGAATGAAGTGTGCCAGTAGAGCGATCAGGCCGATCAGCGCCAGCGGGTTGAACCAGGTCAGCGCAAATGTCACGCCGTGGATCATCGTTTCCAGTGTCACGGCGATTGCGTCGAAGGTGTTGGCGCCGTGTTGCGTCAACCATTCAACGAAGCCCGAGATGTACTGGCCTAGAGGTATTTTCTGATCAATCAGCATGGTAGTGAACGTCCGCATGCAAGGAAATAAACAGCCCGGACGGCGTGGGCCGTCCGGCATAAGCGATGCTCCCTAATTCAAGGCGTCAGTTTGGCTTTCACGGCCTCCAGGCCCGGTTTACCGTCAATGGTGGTCACGCCAGCGAGCCAGGTATCGAGCACCTGTGGATTCTTTTTCAGCCAGGCCTTGGCGGCCGCGTCAGGCTTCATCTTGTCGTCCAGGATGTTGCCCATCAGTTCGCTTTCCATGTCGACCGTGAACTCCAGGTTTTTCAGCAACTGACCGACGTTGCTGCATTCCTCGGCGTAGCCCTTGCGGGTGTTGGTCGCCACGGTGGCGGCGCCAAAGTCGGGGCCAAAGAAATCGTCGCCGCCGGTCAGGTATTGAATCTTGAAACGCTTGTTCATCGGGTGCGGCGCCCAGCCGAGGAAGACCACGGCGGTGTCGCGTTTCTGCGCGCGGTCGACCTGCGACAGCATGCCGGCTTCGCTGGACTCGACGACCTTGAAACCCGCGTCCTTGAGGCCGAAGGCGTTCTTGTCGATCATCGACTGGATCAGGCGGTTGCCATCGTTGCCAGGCTCGATGCCGTAGATCTTGCCGTCGAGCTCTTTCTTGAATTTGGCGATGTCGGCGAAGTCATGCAGCCCCTTGTCGTACAGCGCTTGAGGGACGGCGAGGGTGTACTTGGCACCCTTGAGGTTGGTACGCACGGTTTCCACGGTGCCGGCATCGCGGTAGGCCTTGATGTCGTTTTCCATGGTCGGCATCCAGTTCCCCAGGAACACGTCCATGTTCTTGCCATCGGCCAGCGACTTGTAGGTCACGGGCACGGAAATCATGGTGGTCTTGGTCTTGTAGCCGAGGGCGTTGAGCACGACGCTGGTCGTCGCGGTTGTCGCGGTGATGTCGGTCCAGCCGACATCGGAGAAGTTTACGGTACTGCACTGCGCCGGTTCTGCGGCTTGCGCCAGAACCGGCAGACTAAGCATGGCGGCCAACAACAACGACGGGGAACCTTTCATGGATGGACTCCTTGGTGTTTTTTTTGGCAGTGTTCCGACTGGACCACCGCACTTATAGGTTGCGGTTGGATGGCGTTCTGGAGACAGCTCTACCACGGCGCCTTGCAATCGAGTCGATACGATCATGTACCAGTGAAAATCTGACGCCTACAGGGTGCGTCGTATCCAGTACAGGGATGGTCGCATCCAGTGTCGGTGACGTCGTTTACAGATTTTTTCAGCTCTTTTTTCCCCTCTGAACCGCAAAAAAACGGCGAAAACACGGCGTAAAAGACACGCGGCGCTGGTGGGCATGAGTGCGTCGGTTAGAGACGTCGAACAACTGGATAAAAGCTTGATGATGCGGCCATCTCGGCGGATTGCAGCTTGAGCGTAGCAGCTCCGTCACCCTGCGCTTTGGCGTGCGCAGTGGGCCCATTCAGGAGTTCGGCAGTCATGGCTATCAGTGTTTTCGACCTGTTCAAAATCGGCATCGGCCCTTCCAGTTCGCACACCGTGGGGCCCATGCGGGCAGCGGCGTTGTTTGTGCAGGGCTTGCGCGAGCGGGGTCTGCTGGAACAGGTGCGGCGTGTCGAAGTCCAGCTGTTTGGCTCGTTGTCGGCCACCGGCATCGGCCACGGCAGCGACAACGCGGTGATCATGGGCCTGATGGGCGAGTGGCCGGATGCGATCGATCCGTCGCAAATCGGCATCCGTATCCAGGCACTGCGCGAAACCCACACGCTGTTGCTCGACGGTCGCCTGTCGGTGCCGTTCGTCTGGGCTCGGGACATGCGCCTGATCGACGAAAACCTGCCGTTCCACCCCAACGCCATGACCCTGATTGTCGAAGGCGATGACGGTGAATTGCATCGCGACACCTACTATTCGGTCGGCGGCGGTTTTGTCGTCGATGAGGCGCAAGCTTCCAGCGGTGTCGTGGATCTGGATCGCACCGTACTTCCTTATGACTTTTCCAGCGCCGCTGAGCTGTTGCAGCTGTGCAAGAAGCACAACCTGCGCGTGGCTGAATTAATGATGGCCAACGAGAAAGTCTGGCGCAGCGAAGAGGAAATCCGCAGCGGTCTGATGAAGCTCTGGCGCGCCATGCAGGATTGCGTCGAACAGGGCCTGAAACACGAAGGCATCCTGCCCGGCGGACTGAACGTGCGCCGCCGCGCGGCGAAGCTGCATCGCAGCCTGCAGGAGCTGAACAAACCCAACGTGATTGGCTCGACCTTGAGCGCCATGGAATGGGTCAACCTGTTCGCCCTGGCGGTCAACGAAGAAAACGCCGCCGGCGGGCGCATGGTCACGGCACCGACCAACGGCGCGGCGGGGATCATTCCGGCCGTGCTGCACTACTTCATGAAGTTCAGTGAGGCTGTGACCGACGCCAATGTCGTCGACTACTTCCTCGGTGCGGCGGCGGTGGGCATCCTGTGCAAGAAGAACGCCTCGATCTCCGGTGCCGAAGTCGGTTGTCAGGGCGAAGTCGGTTCGGCCTGCGCCATGGCGGCCGCCGGGCTGGCGGAAATCCTTGGCGCCACGCCAGAGCAACTGTGCAACGCGGCGGAAATCGGTCTGGAACACAACCTCGGCCTGACCTGCGACCCGGTGGGTGGACTGGTCCAGGTGCCGTGCATCGAGCGCAACGCGATTGCAGCAGTGAAGGCGATCAACGCTGCGCAGATGGCGTTGCGCGGCGATGGCCAGCACTTTATTTCGCTGGATCGGGTAATCCGCACCATGCGCGATACCGGTGCCGACATGCATGACAAATACAAGGAGACATCGCGGGGCGGGTTGGCGGTTAGTGCGGTGGAGTGTTGAGGGTAACGTAAGAATTACTTGGATACAGGTGTAAGTCATTTGCAACAGTAGCGTTCTCTAGAATGCTGGGCTCGATTTCCTGTCTTCGAGGGTTTCTATGCTAACGAAAACACTATCCGGTTCCGCTCCGAATCTTAGTGGTGTCCTGTTGGATCCTGGCTTTCACGCAAAAACGACGTTGGTACACAAACAGTTGGTTTTGGCAGAAAACAATCCGGGTTCGCTTCATCTTGCCAGTAGCAGCAAGTCGGCATGGGTAAAGCACGATTGCTCTCCAGCGGCGTTGATTCATAGCGTTGAAGTGCATGCTAAACGAGGCTTGCTGAACTTGATTGCTTCGAGGGATTTTGCCACTGGGGCGCTCAGCCAAGAGGAGAAGCGTGAGGTTGGGCGTGCTGTGATCTCTACGGTAATGGCTCTGAATCAAATTTTGGCCAGGAAAGACGCAGAATTTCCGTCAATTACAATTCACGAGAATCATTTGATCGGCGATGGATTGATTCATGAGGACCGCAATCTTCCGCGTCAGAGTAACCCTGACGATTATGATCGCTACCATACTCTGGGGGTTCCTTTTGCGGAAAATGGTCGCATGCAGGCCCATTATCATCTTGAGTTCAGGGGTGGGTTAACTGCCGCAGCTGTTGCTGATGTACTGAATAGTCTCAACGATGTAGGGATCGTCATTGCCGGGAGGGAGATCATTTCTGCGCAGGATATCGAACTAATCGTTGGCAAGCTGCCAGCGAGTGACACTGCTAAGTCATCATTGCGTATGGAACTCAAGGCTGTCCGCCAGTTGATTCCCAGTGAGCTTGACGCAAACGCCTCTAGAACCCGAACTCGCGATGAGTTGTTCGGTGCATTTACTGCGTTGGGTAGCGCAAGTGTTGAGGCAAGCACGGGGCAGGTGTTTCGGAACGCCCATATGAACGGATTTCGCATTGCAGAGCCCGATTGCCTGGGTAATGGCAATACTCGGCTGAGCGATGATCTTGCTTTAATTGAGTCTTTTTCAGGTGGCGTTTCGGTCTCTTCTTTGACTATCCAGCATTTGTTGGACATTCACCTTTCTTTTCGAAAAGCGATGGCTGATCTACCAGATGCGGATGCGGATGCGGTTGGGGTGAAGGAGCTCCAAGCTTTTAAAGAACGGTTGGAGGCGGCCTCAGATCAGGTAGCAAGAATGTTGAGACGTTCCTGATCGTCGCAGTAGCGGTTGCGAAGTTAAATAAAACGCTTCGGTGCAGGGGGGGGGCGTTTGTTATCAAGACCAGTCAAAACTGCGCGCTAAGTGAACACCCGATGTAAAACGCGCCACCTTTTGGCGCGTCGCTAACAGATAATCCGTGTCACCGGCGGTCGGGTCTTATCCAGAGCTCTGACCACCCGTCACCCGTGCCTGCGGTGACACTCTTTTACAGCGGCTCGCAGCCCTGTTCCCACAAGTGCTACCGAATTGCTCACCGCTCGTGAGCCGGGGCGCTTGCCAGTCCTGATGGCCATTTAAATCCCCACGTCTTGCAAGACATATATAGACACATTCCGACGTCGTTTTTAGGAGTTATTGAACGCGCATTCAAATTTAGGCATGGCAATTGCTCTGTCATTACAAAGCCCGTCTCCCACGCGAGAACGCCGGCAATAAAAAGAGCCTCCGCCTGAGGCCATCACCCGCTTTGTGTGAGGAGATACCGCGATGACGACGTTCAACTCCGGGGCCCAACCCCAGAACCGTGCGCCTCAATCCATCGGCTTTCTGCTGCTGGACAATTTCACGCTGATTTCCCTGGCCTCCGCAGTGGAACCCCTGCGCATGGCCAACCAGTTGTCCGGTCGCGAGCTGTATCGGTGGACGACCCTCACCGTCGATGGCGGCCAGGTCTGGGCCAGTGACGGCCTGCAGATCACCCCCGACGCCTCCATGCACAAAGCCCCGCCAATGGACACCGTCATCGTGTGCGGCGGTATCGGCATCCAGCGCACTGTGACCCGTGAGCACGTGTCCTGGCTGCAAAGCCAGGCCCGCCAGTCCCGTCGCCTCGGCGCGGTGTGCACCGGCAGCTGGGCCCTGGCCTGCGCCGGCCTGCTCGATGGCTTCGATTGCAGTGTGCACTGGGAATGCCTGGCAGCCATGCAGGAAGCTTTCCCGCGGGTGGCCATGAGCACCCGCCTGTTCACCCTCGACCGTAACCGTTTCACCAGCTCCGGCGGCACCGCGCCGCTGGACATGATGCTGCACCTGATCAGCCGCGATCACGGCCGTGAACTGTCGGCGGCCATTTCGGAAATGTTCGTCTACGAGCGCATCCGCAACGAGCAGGATCACCAGCGTGTGCCGCTCAAGCACATGCTCGGCACGAATCAGCCAAAACTGCAGGAAATCGTTGCGCTGATGGAGGCCAACCTCGAAGAGCCAATCGATCTCGACGAACTGGCCGTCTATGTCGCGGTATCCCGTCGTCAGCTCGAGCGCCTGTTCCAGAAATACCTGCACTGCTCGCCGTCGCGTTACTACCTGAAGCTGCGCCTGATCCGCGCCCGGCAACTGCTCAAGCAAACGCCGATGTCGATCATCGAAGTGGCGTCGGTGTGCGGTTTCGTGTCCACGCCGCACTTCTCCAAGTGCTACCGCGAGTACTTCGGCATTCCGCCGCGTGACGAGCGCGTAGGCTCCAACACTACCCAGCAAGTGGCGATGATGCCGTTGCCGCAAGCCTTGGTGCTGTCGCCGTTGTCCGGGCCGTTGTCGGCGTTGAGCCAGGCGCGTAATGAGTCGACGTTTGCCAGTGTAAGGCTTTAAACCGAGGCGCCTTCATTCGCGGGCAAGCCCGCTCCCACAGGTTTTGTGTCAGAGCATTAACTTTGTGCTCGACACAAAGCCCTGTGGGAGCGGGCTTGCCCGCGAAGTCTTTTTATCGGCCTGTGTGGCTCTGCTGATACTCCGCCAATGCCGGCAACAACTGCTTGTCGATCGCCTGGCGTACCGCCGGCAGGATGGTCGCGCTGCTGGTGTACATCTGCTTGACCATGGTCCGCAGTGTCATCGCCCGTACATCGTTCAAACCCCGTACCGCACACTCACAGGCCTGCTCGGCGGTGGCGCCGGTGGGCACCTCGAATCCCAACGACTTGAGCTGGCCCAACAGGTCTTCCTGGTCTATCAAATCGGCGTGCATCATGACGCAATCCTTCTTCAGGGAACGGTGTCGTGGCTCGATTCTGGTAGGGCCACGCAGTAGCGGCAAGGGCGAATTGTCGCAATGGCCGCAATGGCTATGAACAGGTCGTTTTCGACTAACTTGCCGTTCGGAGGAGTGGGCACACTGGGCTCAGCTCGCTTCACGAAGGTTTGGTCACCCTCGCACGGCAGCTCCTCAACAGTACCCTCTGCCTCGATCCTGTCACGGCTTGATCGGGGCTTTTTTTGTCTGTGAATCAGTGGGTTTTGTGTCGATTAATAGACCGCTTTCGCGAGCAAGCCCGCTCCCACAGTTGACCGAGTCCCATCAGGGGAATGCGGTCGAATGTGGGAGCGGGCTTGCTCGCGAAGAACGATGACGCGGTCTAGCGTTGCAACACCAGAATCCGCGACAACAACTCATCCCGGTCGACATAGCAGCCCTGGAAGTGCCGCGCCCCGGTGGCGGGGTCGAAGGCGTTGCGGGCGTGCAGGGTGCGGCGGTTGTCGAAGCACCACAGCTCACCGGGATTGAGCCGCTGCATCAAGCGAAACCGGGGTTCGCGTGTCATCGCGATAAAGCGCCGGTAGGCGTGATAGAGCTTGGGCATCTGTTCCACCGAAGTGTCGAACGGGCCGCGCAGAAAGTTCGCCATGCGGATTTCCGATACCTGCCCCAACGTGTCCAGGGCAATGATCGGCGCGAGGCAGCGGTAGTCGCTGTGGCGGTCTTTGTTGCGAAACTCTACGGGGATTTCGCAAAGGCTTTTGAATGACTCCGGGTCTTCGCGACGCAGCGCATCGGCGATGGCAAACCCGTCGACAAAAATACTTTCGCCACCCTCGGCGTCATTGACCAGGCAATGCAGGAATTGCAGCCCCGGTTGCAGCTCTCGGGTCGGCAAATCACTGTGCAGCGGCAGGTTGAAAGCGGTGTAGGCGTTGCTGTCGGCGTCGGCTTTGGATTGCACGTTGAACAGCACGCCGAAATTGCTCTCGCGGATGAAGGAAATCCGTTGCGCGATCAGCTTCAGAGAGCCGGTCTCGGTGGGCACGCCACGAACCTGGGTCAGGCCGACATCGCGAACCGCCAGCAGCCATTGCAGCAACGCCTGCGGGTCGTTCATCAGTGCTTGATAGTCGAACACCGGCAACTGCAAATCGCTGTGCCAGAGCCTGGCTTTGGGCTTGTGTGCCAGGCGTTCGGCGCGGGATTCATCGTCATAGGCGTGGGCGCGCAACCAGCCGGGATCGAAGCGGCTGGCGTGGCCATCCTGCCAATCCACCGACAGGCAACCTTCGCTGTCAATGTGTACGGCGTCAGGCATCAGGTCTTGAGCCACATCGACGATTTCCAGCACTTGCTCGCGGGTCACGGTGTAGACGCACTGCGGGCACGGGCAGTTATCCCGCAGCCATTGATGGTGGAAAGGGCTGACGCGATCGTCGGCCCACTTCACCAGAACCCGGTCCGCCAGTGTCTGCACGCCAGTCAGCGCGCTGATCAACGGATAGGTACGAAAGTCGGCAAATGCAGCGGCGGTGTTCATGGCGATCTCCTTGTTATTTTTTTGGGGGTAATGCGATCACTCGGCCAATGTACCCGGGCGTTGGCAGGTCCACCTGTTCGGCGACGATGGCTTGCAGCCGATTCAAGGATTGTTCGCTGAACGGGGCCGAACGGGGTCCGGCGAGATCCACGTGCAGCAGCATCTGTTCGTTGCCTGCAAGCTCCTGGGCATCACCGACCAGATGCAGGCTGTGATAGAGGTGCAGGCGTTTGCTGTCGTGGGCAATGATTTGGGTGTGCACTTCGACTTGGGCGTCGAGTTTCACTTCGTGCAGGTAGTTGAGGTGCAGTTCGAGAGTGAATAGCGAGTTGCCGCTGGCTTCCCGGCTGTCGCTGTCCAGGCCCAGGCGATCCATCAGGGCATCGGTGGCGTAGCTGAAAATCAGCAGGTAATAGGCGTCGCGCAGGTGGCCGTTGTAGTCGACCCAGTCGGGGATGATGGTGGTTTGGTAGGTGGTGAGGGTGGGCATGGTTTCTGATCCAATTTGTGTGGTGACTGGACTGCCGCTATCGCGAGCAAGCTCGCTCCCACAGTGATTTGCAGTGTGAATACAATCTATGTCACTCAGCAGATCCCCTGTGGGAGCGAGCTTGCTCGCGATGGGGCCAATGCTGCTGGCCCCACAGCCTGGGCTTACTCGCTGAAGGCCATCCCATGCTTCTCTTTGGTGGTCTTCACCGCCTCGAGCACTGCCAGCAGGCAGTCATCACGATAGCGCTCCAGCGCTGAAATGCTGTGTTTACCCAGTTGATCGCTGGTGCCCTCGACCACGTCGTCGATCAGCTTGTCGGTCAGTTCCGGTGCCGGCAGGTAAGTCCACGGCAACTGCAGCGCCGGGCCGAACTGCGCCATGAAGTGACGCATGCCGGCATCACCACCGGCCAGGGTGTAGGTCAGGAAGGTGCCCATGAACGACCAGCGCAGGCCCGCGCCAAAGCGGATCGCATCGTCGATTTCACCGGTAGTCGCCACGCCGTCGTTGACCAGGTGCAGAGCCTCACGCCACAGCGCTTCGAGCAGGCGGTCGGCGATGAACCCCGGCACTTCCTTGCGCACGTGCAACGGGCGCATCCCCAGGGATTCATAGACTTTCATCGCCGCTTGCACGGCTTCGGGCGCGGTATTTTTACCGCCGACGACTTCGACCAGTGGTAGCAGGTAAACCGGGTTGAACGGGTGACCGACCACGCAGCGCTCCGGGTGCGTGGCACTCTCGTAGAACTCGCTCGGCAACAGACCGGAGGTGCTGGAGCCGATCAAAGCATTGGGCTTGGCTGCCGCGCTGATTTTGCTGTGCAGGTCCAGTTTCAGTTCAAGGCGTTCCGGGGCGCTTTCCTGGATGAAGTCAGCGTCGCGAACGCATTCTTCGATGGTTGCGACAAAGCGCAGGCGATCCTGCGATGCACCCGGCGCCAGGCCTTGTTTCTCCAATGCACCCCAGGCGTTGGCGACGCGTTTGCGCAGGGCTGCTTCAGCGCCTGGTGCCGGGTCCCAGGCCACTACATCGAGGCCATGGGCGAGGGCGCGGGATACCCAACCGCTGCCGATGACACCGCTGCCCAGGGCGGCGAAGGTTTTGATCTCGGTGATGAAGGTCATGGTGACTTCCTGAATTTGGCTCGAAAAAAACTGTGGGAGCGAGCCTGCTCGCGAAGAGGCCGGTACATCCGACAGATCTCTTGCGTCAGTCATGCCGCCTTCGCGAGCAGGCTCGCTCCCACAGGGGGAAAGTTGTTGTGAATTAACCGCGCTTGGTCAGGCCCATTTTTGCCCGGCCTTCAGCCGGGGTGAGCACGCGGGCACCGAGGCGGCTGAGGATTTCCGTGGCGCGTTCGACCAGTTGGCCGTTGGTCGCCAGCACACCCTTGTCCAGCCACAGGTTGTCCTCCAGCCCTACCCGCACGTTGCCGCCGAGCAACACTGCTTGCGCCGCCATCGGCATCTGCATGCGACCGATACCGAAGCCGGCCCAGACCGCGTCGGCCGGCAGATTGTCGACCATGGCTTTCATGGTGGTGGTGTCCGCCGGCGCACCCCACGGGATGCCCAGGCACAGCTGGAACAACGGGTTGTCGAGCAGGCCTTCCTTGATCATCTGCTTGGCGAACCACAGGTGACCGGTGTCGAAGATTTCCAGCTCGGCCTTCACGCCCAGCTCTTGAATGCGTTTGGCGCCAGCGCGCAGCTGGGCCGGGGTAGAAACGTAAATGGTGTCGCCGTCGCCGAAGTTCAGGGTGCCGCAATCGAGGGTGCAGATTTCCGGCAGCAGTTCTTCGACATGGGCCAGACGAGTCAGCGGGCCGACCAGATCGGTGTTCGGGCCGAACTCCATTGGATTTTCGCCGGCACCGATTTCCAGGTCGCCGCCCATGCCGGCAGTGAGGTTGACGATGATGTCCACGTCCGCCTCGCGGATACGCTCCATCACCTCGCGATACAGCGCCACATCACGGCTGAACTTGCCGGTTTGCGGGTCGCGCACATGGCAGTGAACCACGGTGGCACCGGCCTTGGCGGCTTCCACGGCGGCAGCCGCGATCTGTTTTGGGGTGACCGGCACGTGTGGGCTCTTGCTGGTCGTGTCGCCAGCACCGGTGAGTGCGCAGGTGATGATGACGTCGTGGTTCATTTGGCGGTTCCTTACAGGCGAGTTTTTGGTTTTGGCCAGGCGTGGTGATCCCGTTCACAGCCCCTTGGGGCTGCGAGACGGTGGTGGGTTCGGGTTTATTTACTGGTCAGTTGCAGGTTTTCAGCGGCCGGTTTGCCATCGAAGGTGGTGACGCCTTCAAGCCAGCGTTTTTTGTCCTGCGGGTGATCCTTGAGCCATTGTTTGGCCGACTCGAAAGCGTCCTTGTGATCCAGCAGTGGCTGCATCATCCGGCTCTCGTCTTCGGCGGTGAACGTCAGATTGCTCAGCAGGCGACCGATGTTCGGGCATTGCTGGGCGTAGGTCGGTGCGGTGACGGTCCACACGGTGGCCTTGCCTTCGTTCGGGCCGAGGGCGTCTTCGCTGCCGGTGAGGTAGGTCATGTTCACGTTGACGTTCATCGGGTGCGGCGCCCAGCCGAAGAACACCACGGCTTCGTTGCGACGCACGGCGCGATCCACCGCGGCGAGCATGCCGGCTTCGCTGGACTCGACCAGCTGGAACTTGCCGAGGCCGAACTGGTTCTTGGAGATCATCGCCTTGATCTGGGTGTTGGCGCCCGAGCCAGGCTCGATGCCGTAGATCTTGCCGCCCAGTTCTTTTTCGAATTTGGCGATGTCAGCGAAGGTTTTCAGGCCCTTGTCGGCGAGATAGGTCGGCACGGCGAGGGTCGCGCGGGCGTCTTGCAGGCTTGGCGCATCAAGCACCTTGACCTGCTTGGCCTCGACGAACGGGGTGAGGGTCTGGGTCATCAGCGGGTTCCAGTACCCGAGGAACAGATCCAGACGCTGGTCGCGGATCCCGGCGAAGATGATTTGCTGGGAGGCGCTGGTTTGTTTGGTGCTGTAGCCGAGGCCATCGAGCAATACCTGGGCCATGGCACTGGTGGCGATCACGTCGGTCCAGTTCACTACACCCATGCGCACGTTCTGGCACGCGGCGGGTTCGGCGGCCATGGCACTGGCGCTCAGTAACGCGGTACCACTGAGTGCAAGAACACAGCTGCTGATCAGTCGTTTCATTCTCAGGTTCCTCGGCAGTTCGTTTATTGTGAGTTCCGGTGTCTGATGCGCCGGTGATGCCAAGTTACGCAGCAAAGCACCGATGAAAGCGCACTGCGGCGACCAGCTCTTGCACTGCAGCGACCTGTGCTCTTGAAAGCCGCCAGCAACTGGCGTATCAACATCCCTACGCTGCCCGCCCTCTCGTTACCTGGCCTCTTGTTACCTGCTAAGCGAGTGCGCTCCATGTCCCAGGATTTCTATTTCTTGTTGATGCCGGGTTTCTCGGCCATCGGATTTATCTCGGCCATCGAGCCGTTGCGGGTTGCCAATCGCTTTCGTGGCGAGCTCTATCGCTGGCATGTGTTGAGCGCGGACGGCGGGGCAGTGCTGGCCAGCAACGGTATGTCGGTCAACGCCGATGCGGCGCTAGAGCCGCTGAAGAAAGGCGCGACCTTGTTGGTGGTTGCTGGCTTCGAACCTCTGAAATTCGCCACCCCGGCGCTTGAGCATTGGTTGCGCCGACTGGACAACGAAGGCGTGACCCTTGGCGCCATCGACACCGGCAGTTTCATCCTCGCCGAAGCCGGTTTGCTCGACGGCCATCGCCTGACCCTGCACTGGGAAGCCATCGACGCCTTCAAGGAGTCTTATCCACAGCTCAGCGTTACCCAGGAATTGTTCGAGATCGACCGCCGGCGCATCACTTCTGCTGGCGGCACGGCCTCCATCGATTTAATGCTGGATCTGATCGCCCAGGCCCACGGCCCGGAACTGGCGATCCAGGTCAGCGAACAATTCGTGCTCGGCCGCATCCGCCCGCGCAAAGATCACCAACGCATGGAAGTCGCCACGCGCTACGGCATCAGCAACAAAAAGCTGGTGCAGGTGATCGGTGAGATGGAACAACACAGCGAACCGCCGCTGAGTACGCTGGAACTGGCGGAATCGATCAAGGTGACGCGGCGGCAGTTGGAGCGGTTGTTTCGGTTGCACCTGAACGACACGCCGAGCAATTTCTATCTGCGGTTACGGTTGGAAAAAGCGCGGCAGTTGCTGCGGCAGACGGACATGAGTGTGCTGGAGGTGAGCATTGCCTGCGGGTTCGAGTCGCCGTCGTATTTCACCCGTAGTTATCGGGCGAAATATGAGCGTTGTCCGCGGGAGGATCGGCGCACCGCGCAGGCATAAACACCCGAGAAACCTGTGGGAGCGGGCTTGCCCGCGATGAGGCTGGCACTTTCAATATGGATGTTGACAGGTACACCGCTTTCGCGGGCAAGTCCGCTCCCACAGTGTTCGGTTTTGACAGGTAGAAAGCCTTACTTCTTCAACAACGCCGAACACGCCGCCTTGTAAGCCTCATGCTGATATTTGTTCAGCGTATCCGATAGTTCGACATTGAATTTCTTGCACTGCGCCGTAATGGTCTGCGGAGACAGCAGCGTCACCTCGCAATTCTCCAATAACTGGAAAACCCCTTCGATCTTGAACGTGGTCGGCCCTCCAGCGAATTCACCTTTCTTGCTGCGTTTCTTGATCGCGATGCGGTCGATGGAGTTCTCCCGGACAAACGAGGCAACTTGCGCGGCAAACACTTTGACATTGGCGGCTTCATCGTCATCGTCCAGGGCAATTTTCTTGGTGGCGAGCGCGACATGGCTCAGCGCCTGACCGTCCAGCGTGGCCACGGCGATGATCGCTTCGCTGCCTTTGATTTCGATGCCGCAGACTTTCATGTTGAATCCCTTTACTGGCTGAAGCGTGCAGCTTACAGCTCAAGTTGAGTGGCGGTGATACCAAACGCCGCGGCGATCTTTTCGCGGGTGGCCTTGCGAGGCTTGGCGACCGTTTCCTGTTGGGCAAATGCCGGCTGGGATACACCCATTCGTTTGGCCACTTCATCCTGGGTAAGGTTCAAGTGTTCGCGCCAGGCGCGGATTGGGGTAGCGCCATCGACAATGCGGCTCACCACCTCGTGAGGGATCAAATCGGGCTCGATTTTCTGTGCCACGTATTGTGCATAGGGAATGACAACAAAGGCTGGATTGCCTTCGGCGTCGTTGATGATTTGGATGTCAGTAGGTGCGTTCATCGCGTTTTTTGACCTCTTGAATACTGACCACTTTGATCGCGCCATCCCAGTCGAACATAACCCGGTAATTACCGACACGCAGCCGATAAGCGTAGTCATGACCGACCAGTGCTTTGACATTGCCTACATCGGGCATGTCTGCCAGCGCCGTGATGGCATCACGAACCTGAATCTGGTGAACGGAATGCAATCTCAAGAGTTGCTTAACGGCCTTTCGAGTCCAGTGGATGCTGTTCATGGAAGAATATAAGTCTTTTATAAGATTTGCGAATATTTACTTATATTTTTCAGGTGCGCAATCAACAGCAATTGTCAGTATGTTGCGTGAAAAGCCCACAGATTGGGGGCTTCCAGGTAATACGTGTAGGCGGGGTCAGAGCGTGTTGTAGGAAGTAGGGAAAGTGCTGTTGAAAGCTGGACGCAGTTCCAGCTTTCACCGGAATATTCAGGACTATTCCTGCCCAATCGACTCCAAAAACTCCGACCGTTCATCACTCATCCGCGCAATGCAATCGTTCTGGGCAATGGTGAACGCCTTGCTGCCACCGGTGGCCGGGAAGGCTTCGACGGCGCAGTCGGCATCCCGGGTCTTCAGCCATTGCTGTTGGGCGGCCTTGAGCTTGGCGGTGATGTCGGCCAGTTGCGACGGGTTTTTGCCGTATTGCGACTGCATGCGGTCGCTCAGGCCTTGGAGGTTTTCCTTGAGCAGGTCTTCGGCGCTGGTTTTGCTGAAGGCCGAGCACTCGAGGGTCTGGACGTCGTTTTCGACTTTATCGCACGGGTTGTCGTCGGACTCCTGCGCTGCGTGTACGCCGGTCGCAATCAATGCCAAAGCCAGAAGGATGGATTTCATTCAGGTCGCCGCTCTATTTCAGTGATGCGGCGAATTCTGGCCCAAGCCGAGGGCCTTGAACAGGTCGCTGATTGGGCCAGGAGACGACCCTTTGTCGCGGATTGACGCTTTCGGCAAACCCCCTGTCGTTTTTGCACCCGGTCGCCGAGGCACCGAGGCATATGCTGGCCCCAAAGCGCCGGCAGACGATTCGGCGCATGAATCGCTAATAAGGGGACAGCCTGATGAGCCCAGCCGAATTGCACGCCGACAGCATCGTTATCGACGGGCTGATTATTGCCAAGTGGAACCGTGAACTGTTCGAAGACATGCGCAAGGGCGGTTTGACCGCAGCCAACTGCACCGTGTCGGTGTGGGAGGGCTTTCAGGCTACCGTCAACAACATTGCCGCGAGCCAGAAGCTGATCCGCGAGAACAGCGACCTGGTGATGCCGGTGCGTACCACTGCCGACATCCGCAAGGCCAAGGAGCAGGGCAAGACCGGCATCCTCTTCGGCTTCCAGAACGCCCATGCCTATGAAGACCAGATCGGCTATGTCGAGGTGTTCAAGCAGCTCGGCGTCGGCATCGTGCAGATGTGCTACAACACCCAGAACCTGGTGGGCACCGGTTGCTACGAACGTGATGGCGGCCTGTCGGGCTTCGGTCGCGAAATCGTCGCCGAGATGAACCGCGTTGGCGTGATGTGCGACCTGTCCCACGTCGGCTCCAAGACTTCCGAAGAAGTCATCCTCGAGTCGAAAAAGCCGGTCTGCTACTCCCACTGCCTGCCGTCGGGGCTCAAGGAGCACCCGCGCAACAAGTCCGATGAAGAACTCAAGTTCATTGCCGACCACGGCGGCTTTGTCGGCGTCACCATGTTCGCGCCATTCCTCGCCAAGGGTATCGACTCGACCATCGACGACTACGCCGAAGCCATCGAGTACGTGATGAACATAGTCGGCGAAGACGCCATCGGCATCGGTACCGACTTCACCCAGGGCCATGGCCAGGACTTCTTCGAATACCTGACCCACGACAAGGGCTACGCCCGCCGCCTGACCAGCTTCGGCAAGATCATCAACCCGCTGGGCATCCGCACCGTGGGCGAGTTCCCGAACCTGACCGAGACCCTGCTCAAGCGCGGCCACTCCGAGCGAGTGGTACGCAAGATCATGGGCGAAAACTGGGTGAACGTCCTCAAGGACGTTTGGGGCGAGTAAGCCACTGCACCTCTGAATCCTTTCCCCCGGCCGCCCGCGCCGGGGGCAACACAAAAATTTTTCTGGAGTTAAGTTTCCATGGCCAAGATCGCCCCGCAATTGCCAATCGAAGTCGACAGCGAGACCGGTGTCTGGACGTCCGACGCCCTGCCGATGCTGTACGTGCCACGTCATTTCTTCGTCAACAACCACATGGGCATCGAGGAAGTGCTGGGCGCTGAAGCCTATGCCGAAATTCTCTACAAGGCCGGCTACAAGTCCGCCTGGCACTGGTGTGAAAAAGAAGCCGAATGCCATGGTCTGGAAGGTGTCGCGGTGTTCGAGCACTACATGAAGCGTCTGTCGCAGCGCGGCTGGGGCCTGTTCAAGATCCAGGACATCGACCTCGACAAAGGCACCGCCAGCGTCAAGCTCGAGCACTCGGCGTTCGTCTATGTGTACGGCAAGGTCGGGCGCAAGGTCGACTACATGTTCACTGGCTGGTTTGCCGGCGCGATGGACCAGATCCTCGCCGCTCGCGGCAGCAAGATCCGCACCGTGGCCGAGCAAGTCTACGGTGGCTCCGAAGAGGGCCACGAAGACGGCTTGTTCATCGTCAAGCCGTTGTAAGTCGAGGAACCCGCCATGGCTTTCGAAGCAATGTTCCAGCCGATCCAGATCGGCAAACTGACCATCCGTAACCGCGTGCTCAGCACCGCGCACGCCGAGGTTTATGCCACCGACGGCGGCATGACCACCGATCGGTACGTCAAGTACTACGAAGAGAAAGCCAAGGGCGGGATCGGCCTGGCGATTTGCGGCGGTTCGTCCGTGGTGGCCATCGACAGCCCGCAGGAATGGTGGAGCTCGGTGAACCTGTCCACCGACCGCATTATTCCGCACTTCCAGAATCTGGCCGATGCCATGCATAAGCACGGCGCCAAGATCATGATCCAGATTACCCACATGGGCCGTCGCTCGCGTTGGGACGGCTTCAACTGGCCGACGCTGATGTCGCCGTCGGGTGTGCGCGAGCCGGTGCACCGTGCCACTTGCAAAACCATCGAGCCGGAAGAAATCTGGCGGGTGATCGGTAACTACGCTCAAGCGGCCCGCCGCGCCAAGGCCGGTGGCCTGGACGGTGTTGAATTGTCGGCGGTGCATCAGCACATGATCGACCAGTTCTGGAGCCCGCGGGTCAACAAGCGTACCGACGAATGGGGCGGCACCTTCGAAGGCCGGATGAAGTTCGGTCTGGAAGTCTTGAAAGCCGTACGCGCCGAGGTCGGTGACGATTTCTGCGTGGGCATGCGCATCTGTGGTGACGAGTTCCACCCCGATGGTCTGTCCCACGAAGACATGAAGCAGATCGCCAAGTATTACGACGACACCGGCATGCTCGACTTCATCGGCGTCGTCGGTTCGGGTTGCGACACCCACAACACCCTGGCCAACGTGATTCCGAACATGAGTTATCCGCCGGAGCCGTTCCTGCATCTGGCTGCCGGCATCAAGGAAGTGGTCAAGGTTCCGGTGCTGCACGCGCAGAACATCAAGGACCCGAACCAGGCCACGCGTATCCTGGAAGGCGGTTACGTCGACATGGTCGGCATGACCCGCGCGCACATCGCCGACCCGCACCTGATCGCCAAGATCAAGATGGGCCAGATCGACCAGATTAAACAATGCGTCGGTGCCAACTACTGCATCGACCGTCAGTATCAGGGCCTGGATGTACTGTGCATTCAGAACGCTGCTACTTCTCGTGAATACATGGGCCTGCCGCACATCATCGAAAAAACCACTGGCGTGAAACGCAAGGTGGTGGTGGTCGGCGCCGGTCCTGCCGGGATGGAGGCCGCCCGCGTGGCCGCCGAGCGTGGCCACGACGTGACCCTGTTCGAGAAAAAGGAATTCATCGGCGGGCAGATCACCACCGCATCGAAAGCCCCGCAACGGGACCAGATCGCCGGTATCACCCGCTGGTATCAACTGGAACTGGCGCGGTTGAAAGTCGACCTGCGCCTGGGTACCGCGGCTGACGCGCCAACCATCATGGACCTGCGTCCGGACGTGGTGGTGCTGGCCGTCGGCGGTCATCCGTTCATCGAGCAGAACGAACACTGGGGCGCAGCTGAAGGCCTGGTGGTCAGCAGCTGGGACATCCTCGACGGCAAGGTTGCACCGGGCAAGAACGTGCTGGTCTACGACACCATTTGCGAATTCACCGGCATGTCGACCGCTGACTTCATCGCCGACAAGGGCAGCCAGGTCGAGATCGTCACCGACGACATCAAGCCGGGCGTCGCCATCGGGGGTACATCGTTCCCGACTTACTACCGCAGCATGTACCCGAAAGAAGTGATCATGACCGGCGACATGATGCTGGAGAAGGTCTACCGCGAAGGCGACAAGCTCGTAGCGGTACTGGAAAACGAATACACCGGCGCCAAAGAGGAGCGGGTGGTCGACCAGGTGGTCGTGGAAAACGGCGTGCGTCCGGACGAAGAAATCTACTACGCGCTGAAGGAAGGCTCGCGCAACAAAGGCCAGATCGATGTCGAAGCCTTGTTCGCGATCAAGCCGCAACCTTGCCTGGAACAAAGCGGCGACGGCTACCTGCTGTTCCGCATCGGCGACTGCGTGGCCCAGCGTAACGTGCACGCGGCGATCTATGACGCGCTGCGGTTGTGCAAGGATTTCTAAAGGCTGCACTTGACCCTGTGGGAGCGGGCTTGCCCGCGAATGCAATCTGTCTGCCGACATTGATGTCGACTGACCCACCGCTTTCGCGGGCAAGCCCGCTCCCACAGGAACCGCTGACCGCGTTTCTCCAAGATGTTCTGGTGGGAGCTTCACCATGTTGAACACCCTTCTTCCAATCCTGTTGTTCGCAGCCCTGGGCCTTGGTGTCCTGGGCGCGTTGCGGCGGGTGGCCATGTGGCGCCGGGGCCGGGCTTCGAAAGTCGACCTGATCGGTGGACTGTTCGCCATGCCCAAGCGCTACATGGTCGATTTGCACCATGTGGTGGCGCGGGACAAATACATTGCCAACACCCACGTCGCCACAGCCGGCGGTGCGGTGGCGTCCATCGTGCTGGCGATTCTGGTGCATGGTTTCGGCCTGCATAACCGCTTCCTCGGCTATGCGCTGCTGCTGATGTCGGCGGTGATGTTCGTTGGCGCGATCTTCGTTTACCTGCGCCGGCGCAACCCGCCGTCGCGTCTGTCGAAAGGCCCGTGGATGCGCCTGCCGAAAAGCCTGCTGGCATTCTCGGCCTCGTTCTTCCTGTTGACCCTGCCGGTGGCTGGCATCCTCCCGGAAAACTTCGGCGGCTGGCTGTTGGCAGCGATTCTCGGAGTTGGCGTGTTGTGGGGCGTGTCGGAGCTGTTCTTCGGCATGACCTGGGGCGGGCCGATGAAGCATGCCTTTGCCGGCGCCCTGCACCTGGCCTGGCACCGTCGCGCCGAACGTTTTGGCGGCGGCCGTTCCACCGGTTTGAAGCCGCTGGATCTCAGCGACCTGAGTGCGCCACTGGGCGTGGAAAAACCCAAGGATTTCACCTGGAACCAATTGCTCGGCTTCGACGCCTGCGTGCAGTGCGGTAAATGCGAAGCGGCGTGCCCGGCCTTCGCCGCTGGCCAGCCACTGAACCCGAAAAAACTGATTCAGGACATGGTCGTCGGCCTGGCCGGTGGCACCGATGCCAAATTCGCTGGCAGCCCATATCCCGGCAAAGCGATTGGCGAGCACGCTGGCAATCCGCATCAACCGATCGTCAACGGTCTGGTGGACGCCGAGACCCTGTGGTCCTGCACCACCTGCCGTGCCTGCGTCGAGGAGTGCCCGATGATGATCGAGCACGTCGATGCCATCGTCGACATGCGCCGTCACCTGACCCTGGAAAAAGGCGCGACCCCGAACAAGGGCGCCGAAGTCCTGGAAAACCTGATCGCCACCGACAACCCGGGCGGCTTTGCGCCGGGCGGGCGGATGAACTGGGCGGCAGACTTGAACCTCAACCTGCTCAGCGAAAAGAAATCCACCGACGTCCTGTTCTGGGTCGGCGACGGCGCCTTCGACATGCGCAACCAGCGCACCCTGCGCGCCTTCGTCAAAGTGCTCAAGGCGGCGAAAATCGACTTCGCCGTGCTCGGCCTGGAAGAACGCGACAGCGGTGACGTGGCCCGGCGCCTGGGCGACGAAGCGACCTTCCAGCTGTTGGCCAAACGCAACATCCAGACCCTGGCCAAGTACAGCTTCAACCGCATCGTCACCTGCGATCCGCACAGTTTCCACGTGCTGAAAAACGAGTACGGCGCCTTCGATGGCAACTACCTGGTGCAGCACCACAGCACCTACATGGCGGAAATCATCCAGGCCGGCGCGCTGAACCTCGGTCAGCACAAAGGCGACAGCGTGACTTACCACGACCCGTGCTACCTCGGCCGCTACAACGGCGAATACGAGGCGCCGCGTGAGGTACTGCGCGCGCTCGGGATCGAAGTGAAAGAGATGCAACGTTCCGGTTTCCGCTCCCGCTGCTGCGGCGGTGGCGGCGGTGCGCCGATCACCGACATTCCGGGCAAGCAACGCATTCCTGACATGCGCATGGAAGACATCCGCGAAACCGGCGCCGAACTGGTGGCCGTGGGTTGTCCGCAGTGCACCGCGATGCTTGAAGGCGTGGTCGAACCCCGGCCGCTGATCAAGGACATCGCCGAACTGGTGGCCGATGCGTTGCTCGAAGACGCCGCGCCCGCCAAGACACCCGTCAAGCGCGAACCTGCGGAGGCCCACTGATGAGCGACATTATCCGCCGCGACCCGCGGGCCGAATGGATTGCCCGCAACCGTCTGCATCCACTGCACGCGGCCATGCAACCGGTGCAACACAGCTGGATGGGGCCTAACGGTGTCATCCGCAAGAATCCCCATGGCATTGGCTTTATCGGCCCCAACGGCATCAAGCGCATCGACCGCAGCGGCGCCCAGCAGGGCGGGACGAATAAACGTACAGCCGCTGTCGAAGTGCAATTGCCATTGCACCAGGTGGCCGCGCCGGCGTTTTACATCAGCGTGGTGCCGGATATGGTCGGTGGCCGCTTGAGCAGTCACGACCGCGACCTGCTGGGCCTGGCCCATCAACTGGCCGGCAAGGACGGCGCGGTGCTGGCCGTGGTGTTCGGCGAGCATAAGGAAAGCGCTTTTGCCACGGCGGGCGTCGATCGTCTGCTGGTGCTGGAAGGTGAAGAATTCAACGGTTATGCACCGGAACAACGGGTCCAGGGCCTGCGGGCTGTGGATAACCAGTTCAGCCCACGACACTGGTTGTTGCCGGACAGTCGCACCGGTGGCGGGGAACTGGGTCGGCGCTTTGCCGCCGCCCTGGGCGAACGCCCGGCGACGCGGGTCTGGCAGGTCAAGGATCAGGAGTGCATCGGCCGCGCCGGTGCCGGTCTGCAAGACCTTGCCCGTCCGCTGGCGCGCTTGATTCTGGCGGCTGCCGAGTGCGCCGAACCGGTCAGCGAAACCCGTCATGAAGCATTGCCGGTGGAGTTATCCACAAACGTAGCGCGCAGCCTGTCGCGGATCGAAGATCTGGGCGCGGTGGCGGTGGATCCGGCGGCGATTCCGATGGCCGAGGCCGAGTTCATTTTCTCCGGCGGCAACGGGGTCAAGGACTGGGGACTATTCCACAGGACCGCCGAAGCCCTCGGCGCGACCGAGGGCGCATCGCGGGTGGCGGTGGACGACGGCTTCATGGCCCGCGATCGTCAGGTCGGGGCATCCGGTACCTGGGTGACTGCACGGGTCTATGTGGCCGTGGGGATTTCCGGGGCGATCCAGCACCTGCAGGGCATTGGTGCCTGCGACAAGGTGGTGGCGATCAACCTCGACCCTGGCTGCGACATGATCAAGCGTGCCGACCTCTCGGTGATCGGCGAGAGTGCGGAGATTCTTCAAGCCTTGATCGAAGCGGTAGAGGCTTACCGCAACGACGCCAAGCGCGATGCGGCTTAAGGGAAGGAAAGGGTTATGAGCACGAAAATCATCAGCCTGGTGTCCATCGGCGCCCACCCGACGTCCGGTCGGCCGCGTCGCGCGGAACAGGATGCGCGGGCGGTGGAACTGGGCCTGCAACTGGCTGGGGATAACTTGCAGGTGCTGCATGCCGGCGACATCGCCGAGCCTGCGCTGCGGGCTTACCTGGGCATGGGCCTGGAACAGTTGCATGTGCTTGAGCAGCCCGAGGGTGCCGATGCGCTGCCGGCATTGACCGAGTATCTGCGTGATGCCGGTGCTCAGGTGGTGTTGACCGGCAGCCAGGCGGAAACCGGTGAAGGCTCGGGCATGTTGCCCTTCCTGCTGGCTGAAAGCCTGGGCTGGCCGCTGGTGGTGGGGCTGGCACAGGTGGAGTCCATCGATGGCGGTTCGGCGCTGGTGCTGCAAGCCTTGCCGCGCGGTCAACGTCGTCGGCTGAAGGTGCGCCTGCCGTTTCTGGCAACGGTGGACAACGCCGCGCCCAAGCCTCGCCAGAGCGCGTATGGCCCGGCCCGACGCGGCGTGCTGCAAGCGCAGGACGTTGAAGTCATCGATGATGAGCTGCTCGCGGTCGCCAGCCTGCAACCGGCCAAGCCACGGCCCAAGCGCCTGAAAGTGATCAAGGCCAAGAGCGGCGCCGACCGCATGAAAGCCGCGACGGCCAAGGCCAGTGGTGGGGGCGGGCAGGTGCTCAAGGGCGTGACGGCACAAGCGGGGGCTGAAGCGATCCTCAAGTTGCTGATTGAAGAGGGTGTGGTCCGCTGACAAATAGTCACCCTGGATCAAATGTGGGAGCGGGCTTGCTCGCGAAGGGGGCGTGTCAGTCGACATGAATATCGCCTGGCCCGCCGCTTTCGCGAGCAAGCCCGCTCCCACAGAAAAGCTTCATCTCACCGACATTTATGGGGGAACAATGGCCGTTGAATTTCGTTCGGCAGTGCGCGCCGATGCGCGTGAGATTGCGCGGTTGTTCCAGATTTCATCCGAGGGCGCTTCAGATTACATCTGGAGTCAGATCGCAGAGCCCGGGCAGGATCTGTTGGACGTCGGTGCCATTCGCTATGCCCGGGACGATGTCGATTTCTCCTACCAGAACTGCCTGATTGCCGAGGCCGATGGCCAGGTCATTGGCATGATGCACAGTTACGCGATGCGCCACGATCCACTGGCGGTCCCGACGACCGACCCGGTGCTGGCGCCTTATGCCGACATGGAAGTGCCCGATACCCTGTATATCTCCAGCCTGGCCCTGCATGAAGGCTGGCGTAACCGGGGGCTGGGCAAGCAGTTTCTCGCCCATGCCCAAGAACGTGCCGACCGGCTCGGGCTCAATGGCCTGAGCCTGATCGACTATGCCGCCAACACTGGCGCCCGGCGTTTTTACGAGCGACACGGCTTCGCGGTCATCAAGACCTGCCAGGTCATCCCTCATCCCATGATCCGCGTCACAGGTGACGCCTATCTTATGCACAGACCCTGAGCTGGTTCGGGGGTTGTTCGAGTCGCGACAGTTATCCACAGCACCACGCATCATTTATCTGGCTCCACGCTGACAAGGGCGGTGAGCTACAGTTTTCTATGCGCTGATCAAGGGTGCGGCACGCTTTCGGGAGTTTTCAGATATTCAGCGCTGACTCATAAAACCCGGTTTTATGACTGGCTTGAATATGAAGACTTTCGCTCTTTTGGCGCTCTTCGCTACGTCCATGTGGGTATCCACAGGCTTGATGTCTGCCGTCCGGATAAAAGCCCCTGCGGCCGATCAGGACTTTTATCAGTGGGTCGAGACCGAGCAGGGGCGCAACGCGTCCCTGGCACAGTTGCGGCAGCAGTGCGACAAAGAGCTGGATGCCGATAAGCACCTCGACTGTTCGGTGTCGGTCCTGGCCAGAATGCTCGAAGCCAAGGTCGCCAACCAACTCCCCGAATACTATCTGGCGATCAAGGGCAGGCATGCCCGGGCGATAGAGGCCAGCGCTGAGCTGAAACCGCTGTTCTCCATGTTCGGCGACAAATCACTGGCCATCCTGGCGACGACTGGCAATTTCTCGGTCAGCGATTCGGTGCGGCATGAGGTGCTGCCGCTGCATCCGTATGCCAACGACTTTTACATCGCGCAAGAAGTGCTGCCATTTATCGATGTCGGTTCGGCCAATGGTGTCTCGGCGCGTTTTGTACTGGACACGGGGGCACCGCAAACCCGGGTCAACATCGACACTGCGAAACAGATGGGCATCAGGTTGTTGCCCGATGCTCAGTATCGCTACAGCACGTTTTATGGCGAAAAAGGCCTGGCTGCGAGGCTGGGCATTCTCAGGTCACTCAAAGTCGGCACCCGAGAGTTCAGGAATGTCCTGGTGTTTGTCAGCGACCGGGAGAATTTGCTGGGGCTGGACCTGATCAGCAAACTGGGGCGCTTGAAGATCACCAGAAACGCCCTGGAACTCAATCCTGCGCCTGCCAGGCGCTGTGATGCGTTCATTGCCTTTAACCGCGTGGATCTCAACCAGCGGCTGGTGGTTGCCGCTCAGCTGGATCGCCGCACAACGCTGGCCATCATCGATACGGGAAATGTCGACTACCTGACGGCCGCGTTACCTGGCAGACAGGCCAATGCCGTGCAGGCACTGACGCCAGGAAGCTCGAACGGTTACACCGGCGACAACAAGCACTTTCAGCGCTTTGACGGCATATTGGTCATGCAAGGCAACATCATGGCGGTCAGCTACAAATACTACCCGGGCTTCACCATCCCGCCGTCGCTGCTGGGCGGGCAATACGTGCCGTCGATATTGCTCGGTTGGCGCGCCTTCAAAGACTTTGAATTGAACCTGGACCTGGACTCAGGTCGCTCATGCTTCAATAAAGTCTGAATACGTTGGTGTTTACCCACAATCCCTGTTGGTGGTTCTGTGGATAACATGTTCGCCCCTCGCTACGGCCCATGTAAATCAAGCCCTGCAAGGCGTCGTTCAAAAAACAACCAGCCTCGCTCGTGTTTTTTCCAAGCTTTTTCAAGGGGATAAGTGCTGCTGTTAACGCAGACTTGCCCCCAATCTCTGTTGGCGCTTCTGTGGATAAGATGTTTGCTCTCGGCTGCAGGCCTTGTAAATAGAGGTGTGTAGGCATCTGATCATAAAATGATCAAAAGGCGGTTTTGCATTGTCGGCTTTCACGCAAACGCTGGATTTATCAAGGTTTCAGCGGTTTTCCACAGAGCCTTCCAAGTTAACCCCAAAGTCTGTTGGCGCTTCTGTGGATAAGGTGTTCGCCATCCTCTGAAGGCCATGCAGGCCGTGGCTTTCAGGCTTCAGGTCAAAAAACGACCAGTCCACGCGCGGAAGCAGGCTTCTGGATAAGTCACGGTTTTTCTTTGGTTTTCGTGAAGAAAATTTCCAGCATTTCCACAGTTGTCCCCAATAGCTGTGGGTGGAGGTGTGGATAACTTGTTTGCGGAAGGCTGGGAGGTGCGGCGGGCATAGGTCTGAACGAGATAGGTCATATTTCGTACAGTTCTATGAATGACGGGCAAGCCCCCTGTAGGAGCGAGCCTGCTCGCGATGGACGTCAACGATAACGTTGGCAACCTGACACCCGGCGGCGTTCTCAGGCTCATCGCGAGCAAGCTCGCTCCTACAGGGAGTGGATTTAGCCTTGGACCGGAACGCCTTTGAGGTACGGCGCAGGCTCGGCCCCCAGGTTGCTCAGCAGACGCTCGCTGTACCAGTCCACGAAGTTCACCACGCCGAACTCATAGGTCTTGGAGTACGGGCCAGGCTGGTATGCGGTGGAGTTGATGCCGCGCTGGTTCTCTTCGGCCAGGCGACGGTCCTGGTCGTTGGTGGCGTCCCAGACCTGGCGCATGCGCTCCACGTCGTAGTCCACGCCTTCGACGGCGTCCTTGTGCACGATCCACTTGGTGGTGACCATGGTTTCCTGGGCGCTGATCGGCCACACGGTGAACACAATGATGTGGTCGCCCATGCAGTGGTTCCAGGAGTGCGGCAGGTGCAGGATGCGCATCGAGCCCAGGTCCGGGTTCTTGATGCGGCCCATCAGCTTGGCACAGCCCTGTTTGCCGTCCATGGTCATCGACACGGAGCCCTTGAGCAGCGGCATGCGCACGATGCGGTTACGCAGGCCGAAGCTGGCGTGGGCGTACGGGATCTTCTCGGCTTCCCAGGCGGCGGCGGAGGCGGCGACGTGGTCCTTGAACGCCTGGTCGGCGCGCGGGTCGGTGACGTCGTCCCATTCCAGCAGGGTTTTCAGCAGTTCCGGGTGCGACGCGTTGCAGTGGTAGCACTCGCGGTTGTTTTCCAGCACAAGCTTCCAGTTGGCCTTTTCCATCAAGGTGGTTTGCACCGCCACCTTGGTGTTTTCCATGTCGTACGGTTCCATGTAATGGTTGAGCGTCGACAGGAAGTCATCAATGGCTGGCGGGTTCTCCGCCAGGCTGATGAAGATGTAGCCGCCGGCAGTCTTCACGTTCACCGGTTTGAGGCCGTACTGATTCATGTCGAAGTCGGCGCCCATCTCGGTGCCGGCGAACAGCAGGCGACCGTCGAGTTCGTAGGTCCACTGGTGGTAGTGGCAAACCAGTTTGGCGACCTTGCCCTTGTCGCTGGTGCACAGGCGCGAGCCACGGTGGCGGCAGACGTTATGGAACGCGTGCACCACGCCTTCGGCGCCACGGATGACGATGATCGGGTTCTTGCCGACCTGCAGGGTCAGGTAGTTGCCTTTGGTGGGGATCTCGCAGGTCATGCCGGCGATCAACCACTCTTTCTGAAAGATTTCCTGCATGTCGATATCAAACAGGCGGTCGTCGGAGTAAAACGGCTGCGGCAGCGAGAACGTGCGCTCACGCTCTTGCAGCATCTGTGCGGTGGCCTTGCGTGCGGGTTCCAGCGGATCGCCCAGGCTCAGTGTAGTAGTGACGTCCATCGTTTAATCCTCAAGGCCATTCTGTGTGGCCGGCGAAAGTGGCTAATCAGGGTTGCTACGCAAGGTGTAATGGTTGTGTCTTGGTATGGGGCGAGTGTGGGGCCGGCGCAGGCCAGAACCTTATCCATGGGCGACATGGTGCAATCTGTTCCCGACGCGCAAGCCCCGGTCGTTGGGGGCTGGTCGCGATAAGCATGTCAATGTCGCAGATAGGTAAATGGGTGATCCGCGCTATACGCAGAATCGCCAACATGAAGGCCGACAGTCGGCCGTGGAGATCAGCATGTCCAACAGCTTCCTGAATCCGGTAACCACCCAGACCTGGGCCAATGGTCGACACATTGTCCGTTGCGTCAAAGTCATCCAGGAAACCTGGGATGTGCGCACCTTTTGCTTCATGGCCGACCAGCCGATCCTGTTCTTCTTCAAGCCGGGGCAGTTTGTCACCCTGGAGCTGGAAATCGAAGGCCAGCCGATTATGCGTTCGTACACCATTTCCAGTTCGCCGTCGGTACCCTACAGCTTTTCGGTGACCATCAAGCGTGTGCCGGGCGGCAAGGTCTCGAACTGGCTGCACGACACCCTGCACGAAGGCCAGGAGCTGGCGGTGCACGGTCCGGTCGGGCTGTTCAATGCCATGGACTTCACCGCGCCGAAGGTGCTCTACCTCAGCGGCGGCGTGGGTATCACGCCGGTCATGTCCATGGCGCGCTGGTTCTACGACACCAACGGCAATGTCGACATGGTGTTTATCCACAGCGCCCGTTCGCCCAAAGACATCATTTACCACCGCGAGCTGGAGCACATGGCGTCGCGGATCGAAAACTTCAGCCTGCACCTGATCTGCGAGAAGCACGGCATGGGTGAGCCCTGGGCCGGTTATCGCGGTTACCTGAACCACAGAATGCTTGAACTGATGGCGCCTGACTTCCTTGAGCGCGAAGTATTCTGCTGCGGCCCGACGCCCTATATGAATGCGGTCAAGCGCTTGCTGGAAGGCGCAGGTTTCGACATGTCGCGTTACCACGAAGAATCCTTCGGTGCGACCCCGCCAGAGGCGCGTGCCGATGCGGTAGAACATGCAGTACAAGCGGCCGAGGCACCGGAAGTCGACGCGGCGGACCTGCATCAAGTGGAGTTCACCGCCTCCGGCAAGAGCATCCGCGTGGCTCCGGGCGAGACCGTGCATGCGGCGGCGGCCAAGGTCGGCCTGATGATTCCGAAAGCGTGCGGCATGGGCATCTGCGGCACCTGCAAGGTGTTGAAGCTGGGTGGCGAAGTGGAGATGGAGCACAACGGCGGCATCACCGAGGAAGACGAAGCCGAAGGGTTCATCCTGTCGTGCTGCAGCGTGCCGAAGGGCGACGTGCGCATCGAATTCTAAGCGTTACGCAATACCCTTGTAGGAGCGAGCTTGCTCGCGATGGACGTCAACGATGACGCTGGCAACCTGGCACCCCGCGGCGTTCTCAGGTTTATCGCGAGCAGGCTCGCTCCTACAGGGGAGGGTTTTAGTCAATAAACAGATCTGTCATCAGCTTTTCGGTGCTGTCGGGCGCGAACCGATAGTGCTCGAACTCGGTCGCGCCGTTCTCCCGCAAGATTTCCTCATCGATCAACAACCGCCCGGTCAGGCTGCGGTTTGTGCAGCTCAAAATCACATGCGCCGCATCCGCCATGATCGCAGGCGTTCGCGCATGCTTGAACGATTCCTTCGACCCCAACTGAAACTCGATGGCCGCGGTGGCAATCATCGTCTGTGGCCACAGCGAGTTGACGCTGATGCCGTAATTCCTGAACTCCTCACTCATGCCCAGGGTCAGCATGCTCATGCCGTACTTGGTGACGGTATAGGGGCTGTATTGGGCGAACCACCTGGTGGCCAGGTTCAGCGGCGGAGACAGGTTGAGGATGTGGCCACCGGATTTCTTCAGGTACGGCAGCGCAGCCTGACTGCACAGCAATACGGCACGGGTGTTGATCTGGTGCATCAGGTCAAACCGCTTGAGCTCAATGTGCTGAACCCCGGTCAATTTGATCGCGCCGGCGTTGTTGATCAGCGCATCAATGGCGCCGAAATGTTCGTTGGCCCGGGCCAGCGCCTCACGTACGGCATCCTCTTCACGTACATCCACCTGCAAGGCCAGCGCTTTGCCGCCTGCGGCTTCCACTTCCCGAGCCACGCTGAAAATCGTGCCCGGCAGCTTGGGGTGGGGTTCGGCACTTTTGGCGGCAATCACGATGTTGGCCCCATCGCGTGCGGCTCGCAGCGCAATCTCACGGCCGATGCCGCGGCTGGCGCCGGTGATGAACAGGGTTTTGCCTTGCAATGACATGCTGACGCTCCTGATTATTGTTATGTGAGCGGATTGGCTCGACAGACAATGTAGACGAAGTCTTGCAGGCGTCGGTTTGAGGGAGGGTTTCTGGAGGTTTCAATCCACAGCGACTGTGGCAAGTGGAGGCCTTTGTGGCGAGGCGGCAAGCACCTCGCCACAATGGATAAGGCTGTGATTCAAACCGCCATCAATCGATGATGCGGGCTGTTGGAGTCATCAGTTAAGCGCGCATGAATTCCAGCTTTACTCTGCGCATGTTTTCCGCATTCTCCTCGTATTCCTTGTTTGTGATCTTGTAACGAATGCCTTGCATTTTAAAGGTGTTGCCGACATTCACACTTAGATAATACTCGTGCGGAGTGATATTAAAGTCGGATGTGATGGAGCCGTTTTCCAGCGGTTGGTCCAAGGTTTGATCGTTCATTTTGATTGCTCTCTTTTGGAACTCGGTTTTTCCGTCGAATCTTCGACAGGCCATGGTTCCCGAAAGACTGCGTAGATTCCTTTTCAGGTCGGCAAACCCTACGCCAGCGATATCCAGATCTGGAACTGTAAGAAATACCAGAGCCGATGAGCGGTGCGACGCAATCAGAATGTGCCTGCAGCTGCTGGTGCCAGATTCAGGCACTCATCACTTCATGAATGTCTTTCGCCAATTCACGTACGCGCTCATGCTGACGCTCCTGCTTGTTGTTATATGAGTGAAGGCTCGACACACTATGTAGACCAAGTCTTTCAAGAGCTGCCGTGAGAAAGGTGAGATGAAAAAGTCCTGTATGACAAAGGAGCATCTACCTTCGCCATACAGGATTCGGCTGTGAATCAGTTAGCCATCAACTCACAAAATGGATTGCTGGAGTCATGAATTATTAATCAGCTTTATACAGCTTGATTTCGTATGAGTTGTCCATCTGCTGCACGTACTGCTTAAGGGCGATTGTAAACGTGGATCCGTGCTGTGAAATGATGTCGCCGACTTGCGCAATTTTTTGAACTTCGTCCCAGCTCACGTTAGTGACAGTAGCTTTCGGGTCGATGATCAGGACTTGGTTCAGGACTTGGTTCAGGGCTTGATTGCTCATTTGAGTTACTCTGCGCTAGAACATGGGTTGCGTCGAAAATTCGACACGCGATTGTTCCCGAAAGACTGTGTGAACTCCCTTCAGGTGCTCACATGCTAAGTCGGCGATGCAGAGACGGTGAGCTGTCAGATATGACAGTTCGGATGAACGGCGCGGCCGAGATGTGCAGCGCCGTTGAAAGCGACCTCAGGCGCTCATCACCTCGCGGATGTCCCGAGCCAGTTCCCGCACACGCTCTTCTTCGGTATCCCACGAGCACATGAAGCGTGCGCCGCCGTTGCCGATGAAGGTGTAGAAGCGCCAGCCCCTGGCGGCCAGGGCGGCAATGGCCGGCTCCGACAGTTGCAGGAACACGCCGTTGGCCTGTACCGGGAACATCAGTTCCACGCCAGGAATGTCGCTGACCAGTTCGGCCAGCAGTTGTGCGCAGTGGTTGGCGTGGTTGGCGTATTTGAGCCAGGCGTCGTTTTCCAGGATGCCGACCCAGGGTGCCGACAGGAAGCGCATCTTTGAAGCAAGCTGCCCGGCCTGTTTGCAGCGGTAATCGAAGTCTTCGGCGAGTTTGTGGTTGAAGAACAGAATCGCCTCGCCCACTGCCATGCCGTTCTTGGTGCCGCCGAAGCACAGCACGTCGACGCCGGCCTTCCAGGTCAGGTCGGCCGGGGTGCAGCCGAGGAACGCGCAGGCATTGGAGAAGCGTGCGCCGTCCATGTGCAGGTTCAGACCCAGTTCCTTGCAGGTGGCGCTGATGGCGCGGATTTCGTCCGGGGTGTAGACGCTGCCGACTTCGGTGGCCTGGGTCAGGGTCACCACACGTGGTTTCGGGTAGTGGATGTCCTGGCGCTTGAGCGCGACCTCGCGGATCGATTCCGGGGTCAGCTTGCCGTTTTCAGTGCGGGCGATCAGCAGCTTGGAGCCGTTGGAGAAAAATTCCGGGGCGCCGCATTCGTCGGTTTCGACGTGAGCGGTTTCCGAGCAGATCACGCTGTGGTAACTCTGGCACAGCGAGGACAGCGCGAGCGAGTTGGCGGCGGTGCCGTTGAAGGCGAAAAACACTTCACAGTCGGTTTCAAACAGTTTGCGGAAATCGTCGGAGGCGCGGGCGGTCCATTCGTCGTCGCCGTAGGCGCGCTGGTGGCCGTGGTTGGCCTGTTCCATGGCCGCCCAGGCTTCAGGGCAGATACCGGAATAGTTGTCGCTGGCGAATTGTTGGCTCTTGTCGGTCATGGCCTGCTTCCGTGGTCGAGATGCCTATGGTGAAGCGTCCCGTGGTCAATGAGGGTGCGCACTGTACCCAAGATCGTCAGGTGCAGCGCACAGGATGTCGCTGTTTGGAACATACACAGTCGAAGGGCAATTATGCACATGACGATGCACAAGGCCATGCACTTAAAGCAGCGAGATGGGGCACTGGATCTGCTCAAGTGGCTGGCGCTTTTGAGCATGCTGCTCGATCACCTGAGATATGTCGGCTATTCCGCCGATTGGCTGTATGTGCCGGGGCGCCTGGCGTTTCCGTGGTTCTGCCTGGCTATGGCGGCCAATCTGGCGCGCGAGCGGACTACGACGACCGGTGGCCAGTGGCGCTATCTGGGTTGGTTGTTGCTGTTTAGCGCGGTGAGTGAAGTTCCCTACCGGATGTTCATTCCCCATCCCGACACCTTGAACGTGCTGCCCACCCTTGCCCTGGGCTGGCTGGTGGTTCGTGGCTGGCAGCAGCCGGTGCTTGCATCGCGACTGCTGGCAGCTGGCGCCGTCCTGCTGGCGGCGTTTTTCTCCCAGCGACTGATGTTCGGTTTTTTTGGCGTCCTGTTGCCGTTTGTCTTGCTGCTGGTACTGCGCCGACCCTGGTATTTCGGGCTGTTGGCGGGGCTGGCCTGTCTGGCGGCCAACCAATGGCAGGTGCTGTATTACTCCGTTCGATTGGGCAATCCGGTGGCGATGGCGGCAGTCGCCACTTGTCTGATCGCGCCATGGCTTGGGCTGTTCTTATTGCGACATGTAAAAGGCGTAAAAGCACCGCCGATGCGGCGTTGGGCGTATGTGCTCTATCCCCTGCATTTCCTGGTGTTGCTCGCAGTGCGACAGGCCATCGCCTGACCTGTGGGAGCGAGCTTGCTCGCGATGGCGGCGGGTCAGCCGACATCAATGTTGAATGTGATGCCGCTATCGCGAGCAAGCTCGCTCCCACAGGGGATCTGCGCTGGATCGACGGTCGTGTTTGGCCTGCCATTTCTTCCCATGTCGTAAACGCACCTTTGCGTGGCGCCCGTAGGCATTTGACGACTCCAAGCCAGTCATACCATCGCTACCAAAGGGCACTGCCGAAAAGCCAGTGCCTCACCGAGACGAATGGCGCACTGCCGCCGCTGGGAGAGACGCGATGTTCAGCAAGCAAGACCAGATCCAGGGTTACGACGATGCACTGCTGGCGGCGATGAATGCCGAGGAGCAACGTCAGGAAGATCACATCGAGCTGATCGCGTCGGAGAACTACACCAGCAAGCGCGTGATGCAGGCCCAGGGCAGCGGCCTGACCAACAAGTACGCCGAAGGTTACCCGGGCAAGCGCTACTACGGTGGCTGCGAGCACGTAGACAAGGTCGAGGCCCTGGCCATCGAGCGCGCCAAGCAACTGTTCGGCGCCGATTACGCCAACGTCCAGCCGCACTCCGGTTCCTCGGCCAACAGCGCCGTGTACCTGGCGCTGCTGCAAGCCGGCGACACCATCCTCGGCATGAGCCTGGCCCACGGCGGTCACCTGACCCACGGCGCCAAAGTGTCGTCCTCGGGCAAGCTGTACAACGCCGTGCAGTACGGCATCGACACCAAGACCGGTCTGATCGACTACGACGAAGTCGAGCGCCTGGCCGTCGAGTGCAAGCCGAAGATGATCGTTGCCGGTTTCTCGGCCTACTCCAAGACCCTCGACTTCCCGCGCTTCCGCCAGATCGCTGACAAGGTCGGTGCGCTGCTGTTCGTCGACATGGCCCACGTTGCCGGTCTGGTTGCTGCCGGTCTGTACCCGAATCCGCTGCCTTATGCCGACGTGGTCACCACCACCACCCACAAGACCCTGCGCGGTCCGCGTGGCGGCCTGATCCTGGCCAAGTCCAACGAAGAAATCGAGAAGAAGCTCAACGCGGCAGTTTTCCCGGGTGCCCAGGGCGGCCCGCTGATGCACGTGATCGCCGGTAAGGCGGTTTGCTTCAAGGAAGCGCTGGAACCTGGCTTCAAGGCTTACCAGCAACAAGTGATCGACAACGCCCAGGCCATGGCCGGCGTGTTTATCAAACGCGGCTACGATGTAGTGTCCGGCGGTACCGACAACCACCTGTTCCTGGTCAGCCTGATCCGTCAGGGCCTGACCGGCAAGGACGCGGATGCCGCCCTCGGTCGCGCCCATATCACTGTGAACAAGAATGCTGTGCCGAACGATCCACAGTCGCCGTTCGTGACCTCCGGCCTGCGTATCGGCACCCCGGCGGTGACCACGCGCGGCTTCAAGGTGGCCCAGTGCGTCACGCTGGCCGGCTGGATCTGCGACATCCTCGACAACCTCGGCGATGCCGATGTCGAAGCCAATGTCGCCGAGCAAGTGGCAGCCTTGTGCGCGGACTTCCCGGTTTATCGCTGAGTGCGGTTTTGGAGTAAATGACTATGCAACGCTACTCGGGCTTCGGCCTCTTCAAACACTCTCTCAGCCACCATGAAAACTGGCAGCGCATGTGGCGCACGCCGACCCCGAAAAAGGTCTACGACGTGGTCATCGTCGGCGGTGGCGGGCATGGCCTGGCCACGGCTTACTACCTGGCCAAGGAGCACGGCATCACCAACGTGGCCGTGGTCGAGAAAGGCTGGCTGGGCGGCGGTAACACCGCGCGCAACACCACCATCGTGCGCTCCAACTACCTGTGGGACGAGTCAGCCCACCTGTACGAACACGCGATGAAACTGTGGGAAGGCCTGTCCCAGGACCTGAACTACAACGTGATGTTCTCCCAGCGCGGTGTCTACAACCTGTGCCACACCCTGCAGGACATCCGTGATTCCGAGCGTCGGGTCAGCGCCAACCGCCTCAATGGCGTGGACGGCGAACTGCTCGATGCCAAGCAAGTGGCTGACGAGATCCCGTACCTCGACTGCTCCAAGAACACCCGCTACCCGGTGATGGGCGCAACCGTCCAGCGTCGTGGTGGCGTGGCCCGTCACGATGCCGTGGCCTGGGGCTTTGCCCGGGCCGCCGACGCCCTTGGCGTGGACTTGATCCAGCAGACCGAAGTGATCGGTTTCCGCAAGGAAAACGGCGTGTGCATCGGCGTGGAAACCAACAAAGGCTTCATCGGCGCCAAGCGCGTCGGCGTGGTGACTGCCGGTAACTCCGGGCACATGGCCAAGCTCGCCGGTTTCCGCCTGCCGATCGAATCCCACCCGCTGCAAGCGCTGGTGTCCGAGCCGATCAAGCCGATTATCGACAGCGTGATCATGTCCAACGCCGTGCACGGCTACATCAGCCAGTCCGACAAGGGCGACCTGGTGATCGGCGCCGGTATCGACGGCTACAACGGCTACGGCCAGCGTGGTTCGTACCCGGTGATCGAGCACACCATCCAGGCCATCGTCGAGATGTTCCCGGTGCTGTCGCGCGTGCGCATGAACCGTCAGTGGGGTGGCATCGTCGACACCACGCCGGATGCCTGCCCGATCATTTCGAAAACCCCGGTACCGAACATGTTCTTCAACTGCGGTTGGGGCACCGGTGGCTTTAAGGCCACACCTGGCTCGGGCAACGTGTTTGCCGCAAGCCTGGCCAAAGGCGAAATGCACCCGTTGGCCGCACCGTTCTCCATCGACCGTTTCCACAACGGTGCGCTGATTGACGAACACGGCGCTGCTGCCGTCGCCCACTAACAGGAGAAATTTCCTATGTTGCATATCTTCTGTCCTCACTGCGGCGAACTGCGCTCCGAAGAGGAATTCCATGCATCCGGCCAGGCGCACATCCCGCGCCCACTGGACCCGAACAGCTGCACCGACGAGGAGTGGGGCGACTACATGTTCTTCCGCGACAACCCGCGTGGTCTGCACCACGAGTTGTGGGATCACGTCGCCGGTTGCCGTCAGTACTTCAACGTCACCCGCGACACCGTGACCTACGAGATTCTCGAAACCTACAAGATCGGCACCAAGCCACAATTCACCGACAAGACCGATAGCCCGAAAGCGGCCAGCACGGCTCTGGGAGAGAAGGTATGAGCCAGATCAATCGCCTGTCCAATGGCGGACGGATCGACCGCAACAAAGTCTTGAGCTTCACCTTCAACGGCCAGAACTACAAAGGCTTCGAAGGCGACTCCCTGGCCGCTGCACTGCTGGCCAACGGCGTCGACATCATCGGTCGCAGCTTCAAGTATTCCCGTCCGCGCGGCATCTTCGCCGCCGGTGCCGAAGAGCCGAACGCGGTGCTGCAGATCGGCGCCACCGAAGCCACGCAGATCCCGAACGTGCGCGCCACGCAACAGGCGCTGTATCAAGGCCTGGTCGCCACCAGCACCAATGGCTGGCCGAGCGTGAACAACGACATGATGGGGATTCTCGGCAAGGTCGGCGGCAAGCTGATGCCGCCGGGTTTCTACTACAAAACCTTCATGTACCCGCAATCGTTCTGGATGACTTACGAGAAGTACATCCGCAAGGCTGCCGGCCTGGGCCGCTCGCCGACCGAGAACGATCCGGACACCTACGACTACATGAACCAGCACTGTGACGTGCTGATCGTCGGTGCTGGCCCTGCCGGCCTGGCGGCTGCACTGGCGGCTGCGCGCAGCGGCGCCCGTGTAATTCTGGCTGACGAACAGGAAGAGTTCGGCGGCAGCCTGCTCGACTCCCGCGAAAGCCTCGACGGCAAACCGGCGATGGAGTGGGTCGCCAGCGTCATCGACGAACTGAAGAACACTCCGGACGTGCTGCTGTTGCCGCGCGCCACCGTCAATGGCTATCACGACCACAACTTCCTGACCATTCACGAGCGCCTGACCGATCACCTCGGCGACCGCGCACCGATTGGCCAGGTGCGTCAGCGTATTCACCGGGTTCGTGCCAAGCGTGTGGTGCTGGCGACCGGCGCTCACGAGCGTCCACTGGTCTACGGCAACAACGACGTGCCGGGCAACATGCTCGCCGGCGCCATCTCGACCTACGTGCGTCGTTACGGTGTGGCACCGGGCAAGAAACTGGTGCTGTCGACCAACAACGACCACGCCTACCGCGTTGCCCTGGATTGGCTCGACGCCAGCCTGCAAGTGGTGGCCATCGCCGATGCCCGCAGCAACCCGCGTGGTGCGCTGGTGGAAGAGGCGCGTGCCAAAGGCATCCGCATTCTCACCGGCAGCGCCGTGATCGAGGCCCGTGGCAGCAAGCGCGTGACCGCTGCCCGTGTGGCCGCCATCGACGTCAAAGCCCATGCCGTGACCAGTCCTGGCGAATGGCTTGAATGCGACGTGGTGGCCAGTTCCGGTGGTTACAGCCCGGTGGTTCACCTGGCTTCGCACCTGGGTGGCAAGCCGATCTGGCGCGAAGACATCCTCGGTTTCGTACCGGGTGAAGCACCGCAGAAGCGTGTTTGCGTCGGTGGCATCAACGGTGTCTACGGCCTTGGCGATTCTCTGGCTGACGGTTTTGAAGGTGGCGCCCGCGCCGCTGCCGAAGCCGGGTTCCAGACGATTGAAGGTGTGTTGCCAAAAGCCCTGAGCCGTCTCGAAGAACCGACCCTGGCGCTGTTCCAGGTGCCCCATGAAAAGAACACCGCACGTGCGCCGAAGCAATTCGTCGACCTGCAAAACGACGTCACCGCCGCCGCCATCGAACTGGCGACCCGCGAAGGCTTCGAGTCGGTCGAGCACGTCAAGCGCTACACCGCACTGGGCTTCGGCACCGATCAGGGCAAGCTCGGCAACGTCAACGGCCTGGCCATCGCCGCCCGTTCGCTGAACGTGACCATCCCGCAGATGGGCACCACCATGTTCCGTCCGAACTACACGCCGGTGACTTTCGGCGCCGTGGCCGGTCGTCACTGTGGGCACATCTTCGAGCCGGTGCGTTACACCGCGCTGCATCAATGGCACCTGAAAAACGGCGCCGAGTTCGAAGACGTCGGCCAGTGGAAACGTCCTTGGTACTTCCCGAAATCCGGTGAAGACCTGCACGCCGCGGTCAAGCGCGAATGCAAAGCCGTGCGCGACAGCGTCGGCCTGCTCGATGCTTCGACCCTGGGCAAGATCGATATCCAGGGCCCGGATGCGCGCGAGTTCCTCAACCGCGTCTACACCAACGCCTGGACCAAGCTCGATGTGGGCAAGGCGCGCTACGGCCTGATGTGCAAAGAAGACGGCATGGTGTTCGACGACGGCGTGACGGCTTGCCTGGCCGACAACCACTTCGTCATGACCACCACCACCGGCGGCGCGGCTCGTGTGCTGCAGTGGCTGGAGCTGTACCACCAGACCGAATGGCCGGACATGAAGGTGTACTTCACCTCCGTGACCGACCACTGGGCAACCATGACCCTGTCCGGGCCGAACAGCCGCAAGCTGCTCAGCGAAGTCACCGACATCGACCTGAGCAGCGAAGCCTTCCCGTTCATGACCTGGAAAGAAGGCCTGGTCGGCGGTGTGCCGGCGCGGGTGTTCCGGATTTCGTTTACCGGTGAACTGTCGTACGAAGTCAACGTGCAAGCCGACTATGCGATGGGTGTGCTGGAAAAAATCGTCGATGCTGGCAAGAAGTACAACCTGACCCCGTACGGCACCGAAACCATGCACGTGCTGCGGGCCGAGAAGGGTTTCATCATCGTCGGCCAGGACACTGACAGCTCGATGACCCCGGACGACCTGAACATGGGCTGGTGTGTCGGTCGCACCAAACCGTTCTCGTGGATCGGCTGGCGTGGCATGAACCGTGAAGACTGTGTGCGTGATCAGCGCAAACAGCTGGTTGGCCTGAAGCCGATCGATCCGACCAAATGGCTGCCGGAAGGTGCGCAACTGGTGTTCAACACCAAGCAAGCCATCCCGATGACCATGGTGGGTCACGTGACTTCCAGTTACCTGCACAACTCCCTGGGCTATTCGTTTGCCATGGGCGTGGTCAAGGGCGGGTTGCAGCGGATGGGCGAGCGAGTGTTCGCACCGCTGGCCGATGGCAGCGTGATCGAGGCGGAAATCGTTTCTTCGGTGTTCTTCGATCCGAAGGGTGAACGCCAGAACGTTTAAGGCTCGGGTCCTGTGGGGTGCTGGCTGCCGCTTTCGCGAGCAGGCTCGCTCCCACAGGAGATCGCGTACCCCTTGTGGGAGCGAGCCTGCTCGCGAAAGCGGCAGAACAGTCTCCACAGGGCTAACAGAATTCAGGAAAGGTGCTTTATGACCGCAGCCAATGTTTACCAACAACGCCCAACCACCGGGGCCAAGGCCGAGTCGTCGTTGCATCATGCCGACCTCGCCAGCCTGGTGGGCAAGGGGCGCAAGAACGCCGGCGTGACCGTGCGTGAGAAAAAACTCCTCGGTCATCTGACGATTCGTGGCGACGGCCACGATGCCGCGTTCGCCGCCGGTGTGCACAAGGCCCTTGGCATCGAGTTGCCGGGTGCGTTGACCGTCATCGTCAAAGGCGAGACCAGCCTGCAGTGGATGGGGCCGGATGAATGGCTGCTGATCGTGCCGACCGGTGAAGAGTTTGCCGCCGAACAGAAACTGCGCGAAGCACTGGGCGATCTGCACATTGCAATCGTCAACGTCAGCGGCGGCCAGCAACTCCTCGAACTGAGCGGGCCGAACGTGCGCCAGGTGCTGATGAAGTCCACCAGCTACGACGTGCACCCGAACAACTTCCCGGTGGGCAAAGCGGTCGGCACGGTGTTCGCCAAGTCGCAACTGATGATTCGTCACACCGCCGAAGACACCTGGGAACTGCTGATTCGTCGCAGCTTCTCGGATTACTGGTGGCTGTGGTTGCAGGATGCTTCTGCCGAGTATGGCCTCAGCGTGCAGGCCTGATCACCACCGTCACTGTAGGAGCGAGCCTGCTCGCGATGGACTTCAAGGCAACGCGTTGAATCAGAAAGTACGCGTCATCGTTGACCTCCATCGCGAGCAGGGCTCGCTCCTACAGTAGGCATTCACCGATTTCACAGGAGTCACCGCCCCATGAGCCGCGCCCCAGACACATGGATTCTGACCGCCGACTGCCCAAGCGTCCTCGGCACCGTGGACGCGGTGACCCGCTTTCTGTTCGAGCAGGGCTGCTACGTCACCGAACACCACTCCTTTGATGACCGGCTCTCGGGCCGTTTTTTCATTCGAGTGGAATTCCGTCAACCCGACGGCTTTGATGAGCAATCATTCCGCGCGGGGCTCGCCGAGCGCGGTGAAGCCTTCGGCATGATCTTCGAACTGACTGAACCGAACTACCGGCCGAAAGTGGTGATCATGGTCTCCAAGGCCGATCACTGCCTCAACGATTTGCTTTATCGCCAGCGCATTGGCCAATTGTCGATGGATGTGGCCGCGGTGGTCTCCAATCATCCGGATCTCAAGCCACTGGCTGACTGGCACCAGATTCCGTACTACCACTTCCCGCTGGACCCGAACGACAAGCCGTCGCAAGAGCGTCAGGTGTGGCAGGTGATCGAAGAGTCCGGTGCCGAGCTGGTGATCCTTGCGCGCTACATGCAAGTGCTGTCGCCAGAGTTGTGCCGCAAGCTCGATGGCAAGGCGATCAACATCCACCACTCCCTGCTGCCGGGTTTCAAGGGCGCCAAGCCCTATCACCAGGCCTACAACAAGGGGGTGAAACTGGTGGGCGCCACGGCGCATTACATCAACAACGACCTTGATGAAGGCCCGATCATTGCCCAGGGCGTCGAGGCAGTGGACCACAGCCATTACCCGGAAGACTTGATCGCCAAGGGGCGGGATATTGAAGGGCTGACGCTGGCGCGGGCGGTTGGATATCACATCGAAAGAAGAGTGTTTTTGAACGCCAACAGAACGGTCGTTCTCTAGATTTTTGGGGCCGCTTCGCAGCCCATCGCGAGCAAGCTCGCTCCCACAGGTCTTGTGTTGTTCACAGATCTTGTGTCCACCCCCGATCCACTGTGGGAGCGAGCTTGCTCGCGATGGGGTCCTGACAAGCAACACAAGACACACAGGCAATAACCCGAGCACTTAACGCGCTGCCTGCCTGGGCGACGCGGTTCCATAAAAACAACAGCGAGGTGAAAGCATGTCTGGCAATCGTGGTGTGGTGTATCTCGGCGCTGGCAAGGTCGAAGTACAGAAGATTGACTATCCGAAAATGCAGGACCCGCGCGGTCGCAAGATCGAGCACGGGGTCATTCTCAAAGTGGTTTCCACCAACATCTGTGGTTCCGACCAGCACATGGTGCGCGGGCGTACCACGGCGCAAACCGGCCTTGTGTTGGGCCATGAAATCACCGGCGAAGTGGTCGAGAAGGGCAGCGACGTCGAGAACCTGAAAATCGGCGACCTGGTGTCCGTACCGTTCAACGTGGCTTGCGGGCGCTGCCGTTCCTGCAAGGAAATGCACACTGGCGTGTGCCTGAGCGTCAACCCGGCCCGCCCGGGCGGTGCTTACGGTTATGTCGACATGGGTGACTGGACCGGCGGCCAGGCTGAGTACGCCATGGTGCCGTACGCCGACTTCAACCTGCTGAAACTGCCGGATCGCGACCGGGCAATGGAAAAAATCCGCGACCTGACCTGCCTCTCCGACATCCTGCCGACCGGCTATCACGGTGCCGTGACTGCCGGCGTTGGCCCAGGCAGCACTGTGTATATCGCTGGTGCCGGTCCGGTCGGTCTGGCGGCGGCGGCTTCGGCTCGCCTGTTGGGCGCGGCGGTGGTGATCATCGGTGACGTCAACACCGTTCGCCTGGCTCATGCCAAGGCCCAGGGCTTCGAGATCGCCGACCTGTCCCTGGACACGCCGCTGCACGAACAGATCGCTGCGCTGCTGGGCGAGCCGGAAGTTGACTGCGCCATCGACGCCGTCGGCTTCGAAGCCCGTGGCCATGGCCATGACGGCGTGAAACACGAAGCGCCGGCCACCGTCCTCAACTCGTTGATGGGCGTGGTGCGTGTGGCCGGCAAGATCGGCATTCCCGGCCTCTACGTGACCGAAGACCCGGGTGCTGTCGACGCTGCCGCGAAAATGGGCAGCCTGAGCATCCGCTTCGGGCTGGGCTGGGCCAAGTCCCACAGCTTCCACACCGGTCAGACCCCGGTCATGAAGTACAATCGCGCGCTCATGCAAGCGATCATGTGGGACCGTATCAACATCGCCGAAGTGGTGGGCGTTCAGGTGATCAGCCTGGATCAGGCTCCGCAGGGTTATGGCGAGTTTGATGCAGGTGTGCCGAAGAAGTTTGTGATCGATCCGCACAAGATGTTCAGCGCTGCTTAAGCGTTCTGGTAATACCAAAACGGCGACCTTCGGGTCGCCGTTTTGTTTGGGCTGTTACTCAGAACTGGTGATTCACGCCAGGATCAAAAGATCGCAGCCTTCGGCAGCTCCTACAGAGTCGCGACAAGCTCGCAGGGCCGGGAACAATCCTTGAGGGCGTCAGTCCAATGCACAGTTTTTCGCCGCCCATTGCCGGGCGGTGTTCATCGAGGATGTCTGAATGAAGATTTCACGCGGTTTTGCACTGGCATCACTCCTGACCCTGGCTGCCAGCCCGGCCTTTGCACAGTTCAACCTGAGTGATGCAGCCAATGTCATTGCCGGCATGAAGGGCGATGACGCGACCGCGACCGCCGCACCGACGCCGCAGACAGCCGATTTGCTGAGCACCCTCAGTGAATTGGACATCACCCCACAGCAAGCCATTGGCGGCGCCGGGGCGATGCTGGGCCTGGCGAAGAACCAGTTGAGTTCGACCGACTACTCGGAACTGGCCAAAAGCGTGCCGGGTATCGACATGCTCTCGGGCGGCGGTGAGTTGGGTGCGCTGGCCGGCCTGCTCGGCTCCAGCGGCAAAGCTGCAGGGCTGGATAATGCCCTGGGCAACGTCAAGGACAGCAACGACCTGAACAACGCCTTCAGCGCCCTGGGCATGGACAGCGGCATGATCGGCCTGTTCACCCCGGTGCTCTTGCAGTACCTCGGTCAGCAGGGCGTCGGCGGTACGCTGCTGAGCAGCCTGGGCAACATCTGGGGCGCCGGCACCGGTACCGGTAGCTGATTCAGTAGCGCTCGGCGCGCAAGGCGTCGATGCGCCGGTCCTTCTCGATCCAGAGCTGGTTGACCCAGTTCTGGATCTTCTCGCGAAACACCGGATCGTTTTCGTAATCGCCCTGCCACAGCGCCGGGTCGAGTTCGCGGGTCTTGATGTCGATGATGACCCTGGGCACATTGCCGCTGATCAGGTCCCAGAACCCCGGAATCTTCTGCTGCGGGTAAACCACCGTGACATCGAGAACGGCATCCAGCTGTTCGCCCATTGCCGCCAGCACGAATGCCACACCGCCAGCCTTGGGCTTGAGTAGGTGAGTGAACGGCGACTGCTGTTGAGCGCTTTTCGCTGCGGTGAAGCGCGTACCTTCCAGATAGTTGACCACCGTCACCGGCTGGCGCTTGAACAGCTCGCAGGCCTTTTTGGTGATCTCCAGGTCTTTGCCCGCCAGCTCCGGGTGTCTGGCCAGGAAAGCCTTGCTGTAGCGCTTCATGAACGGGTAATCCAGCGCCCACCACGCCAGGCCCAGGAAGGGCACCCAGATCAGCTCTTTCTTGAGGAAGAATTTGAAGAACGGCGTGCGCCGGTTCAGCGTCTGGATCAGCGCCGGGATGTCGACCCAGGATTGATGGTTGCTGATTACCAGATACGAGGTCTCGCGGCGCAGATCTTCACCGCCACGGATGTCCCATTGAGTGGGGATGCAGACGCGGAAAATCAGCTTGTCGATTTCCGACCAGGTTTCGGCGATCCACATCACGGTCCAGGATGCGTAGTCGCGAAAACGGCCGGGCAGGATCAGCTTGAGCAGGGCAAACACCAGCAATGGCCCGATCAGGACCAGGGTGTTGAGCAGAAGCAGCAGGGTCACGAAACAGCCGGTGAGCAGGCGGCGCATAAGTCACTCGTGGAAGCGGTTGGGCGCGCCATGATAAGCAGCTTCGGGCGACAGGCCAAATCGGGGGTGACGAATGTTTCACCTCCGGGTCGGTAACCTTGGGGGAACGATCAAGCGAACAACGGTCTAAAATCCGGCAGTTCACTCTTATGGAAGCCCATTACGTGAAATCCCTCCTTGCAGTGCTCTCCCTCATCGCTTTGCCGGTCATGGCCGCAGAGCCGACCCTGTACGGGCGTTACGAATACATCGCCCTGCCGGAAATCGGCGGGCAAGTCCTCAAGGCGAAAATGGACACCGGCGCCCTGACCGCATCGCTGTCGGCCAAGGACATCGAAACCTTCAAGCGTGACGGCGAAGACTGGGTGCGTTTCCGCCTGGCCACCAAGGATGCGGGCAACCAGGTCTACGAACACAAGGTCGCGCGCATCAGCAAGATCAAGACCCGCTCTGAAGAGGACGAGGAGGACAGCGAAGTCGTCGCGCCGAGCAAGCGTCCGGTGGTCGATCTGGAGCTGTGCCTGGGCAACGTCAAGCGCACCGTGGAGGTCAACCTCACGGACCGCAGCAGCTTCAACTACCCGTTGTTGATCGGCGCCAAGGCGTTGCGCGAGTTCGGTGCGGCGGTGAACCCGGCACGGCGGTTCACGGCGGACAAGCCCGATTGCTGATTGACGGGGTGTGAGGCTTGGGGCACCGTTCGCCCATATCCCTGCCGGGCTCGGACGCCATGCCTCATATCCTGATTGTCGAAGACGAAGCGGCCATTGCCGACACCCTGATTTTCGCCCTGCAAGGCGAGGGCTTCACCACCACATGGTTGAGCCTCGGCGCGGCGGCGCTGGAGCATCAGCGTCAGACCCCGGCGGATCTGATCATTCTCGATATCGGCCTGCCGGACATCAGTGGCTTCGAAACCTGCAAGCAACTGCGGCGCTTCAGCGAAGTGCCGGTGATGTTCCTCAGTGCCCGGGATGGCGAGATCGATCGCGTCGTGGGCCTGGAAATCGGCGCCGACGATTACGTGGTCAAGCCGTTCAGTCCTCGGGAAGTGGCGGCGCGGGTCCGGGCGATTCTCAAGCGCATGGCGCCCCGCACGGTGAGCGAAGCGTCGACGACGCTGTTTCGCATCGATAGCGACCGTGTGCAAATCAGTTATCGCGGTCAACTGCTGACCCTTACCCGCCATGAATTCCGCCTGCTGCAATGCCTGCTGGAACAGCCCGAGCGCGTCTTCAGTCGCGAACAGTTGCTCGATGCCCTGGGCGTGGCCGCCGACGCCGGTTACGAGCGCAGCATCGACAGCCACATCAAGAGCGTGCGCGCCAAGTTGCGACGGGTGAAGGCTGACGCCGAACCGATCCAGACCCACCGCGGCCTCGGCTACAGTTACAGTCCGGGACAAAGCTGATGCCGCTGGGAATCCGGTTTTTCCTGGTCTACGCACTGTTCATCGGCCTGACGGGCTACTTTGTGCTCAACACGGTCATGCAAGAGATCCGCCCGGGCGTTCGCCAGTCCACCGAAGAAACCCTGGTCGATACCGCCAACCTGATGGCCGAGATCCTGCGTGACGACTTCAAGGCCGGCACTCTCAATCAGAACCGCTGGCCGCAACTGCTCAAGGCTTATGGTGAGCGCCAGCCGGCGGCGAAAATCTGGGGCTTGCCGAAGAATCAGGTCAACCATCGCATCTACGTCACCGACGCCAAGGGCATCGTCGTGCTGGATTCCAGCGGGGTGGCGGTGGGGCAGGATTACTCGCGCTGGAACGACGTCTACCTGACCCTGCGCGGCGAGTACGGTGCTCGCTCCACCCGCAGTGACCCGAACGATCAGGGGTCTTCGGTGATGCACGTCGGCGCGCCGATTCGCGACAACGGCCAGATCATCGGCGTAGTCACAGTGGCCAAGCCAAACAGCTCGTTGCAGCCTTATGTGGATCGCACGGAACGCCGGTTGCTGGCGTATGGCGTCGGGCTGATCGGCCTCGGTTTGCTGTTCGGCGCGTTGTTGTCCTGGTGGTTGAGCCGCGCCCTGCGCAGATTGACGGCGTACGCTCAAGGCGTCAGTGCAGGCCGGCGGGTTGAAGTGCCGCATTATCGCGGTGGTGAGCTGGAACAATTGGCCACGGCGGTGGAGCAGATGCGCACGCAGCTTGAAGGCAAGGCCTACGTCGAGCGTTACGTGCACACACTGACCCACGAGTTGAAGAGTCCGCTGGCAGCCATTCGTGGCGCGGCGGAACTGTTGCAGGGCGAAATGCCGCCGATCCAGCGACAGCGTTTCGTCGGCAACATCGACAGCGAAAGTGCGCGCATGCAGCAGTTGATCGAGCGCTTGCTGAATCTGGCGCAAGTCGAGCAGCGTCAGGGGCTGGAGGAGCGCGTCGACGTGCCGCTGGGTACTTTGGTGAGGGAGTTGCTGAGTGCTCAGGCGGCGCGAATCGAAAGCCGTCAGTTGCAGGTGGAACAAAGCATTGCAGCGGATCTGATGCTCAATGGAGAGCCGTTTTTACTGCGGCAGGCACTGGGCAACCTGTTGGAAAATGCGCTGGATTTCACCCCGGCCAGAGGCGTGCTGCGCCTCGGTGCCCGGCGAATTGGTGATCAGGTCGAATTCAAATTGTTCAATCAGGCCGAGGCCATTCCGGACTATGCGTTGCCAAGGCTGAGCGAGCGTTTCTACTCGCTGCCGAGACCGGACAGCGGGCGCAAAAGCACCGGGCTAGGGCTGAACTTCGTCGAGGAAGTGGTCAAGCTGCACGGCGGCACCCTGAATATCAGGAATGTCGACGGCGGTGTGGAAGTGATCGTGCACCTGCCTTAGGGCCGGCTCAGTCTCCACACAGTCTCCACATTCCCTCCATTCATTCCTCACACAGCCACGCCAGACTTTCCCCATCCAAAACAGGGAGAGTCCCATGAACCGTAGCCTGACCCTAAAACTCGGGGCGATTGCCCTGTTGATTCTGTTGTTGCTGATCCCGCTGCTGATGATCAACGGCGTGATCCGCGACCGTCAGCAACTGCGCGACGGCGTGCTCGACGACATTGCCCGCAGTTCCAGTTTCAGCCAGCAGGTGAGCGGTCCGTTGCTGGTGGTGCCGTATCGCAAGGTGGTGCGCACCTGGAAGACCCGTGAAAAAACCAACGAGCGTTATCAAGACATCAGCGAAGAGCGCGGTCGTCTGTATTTTCTGCCGGAACGCTTCGAACTCGACGGCCAGGTGCAGACCGAGTTGCGCTCCCGGGGGATTTACCAGGCGCGGCTGTTTCATGCTGACAATCGCATCAGTGGGCTTTTTTCGCTGCCGGCGCGGCTCGGAATCAAGGAAGACTTTGCCGATTACCGGTTCGACCCGCCGTTTCTCGCTGTTGGCATCAGCGACATCCGTGGTATCGAAAATGCCTTGAAACTCGAGCTCGACGGCCAGAGCCTGGACTTCATTCCCGGTAGCCAGGTCGGCTGGCTGGGTGAGGGCGTGCACGTGACACTGCCGGCGCTGAATACCGAACAGGCTGCGGAGCTGGCTTTCGGTTTTAACCTGCGCCTGCAAGGCACGGGCGTGTTGCAGGTATTGCCAGTGGGTAAAACCAGCACAGTCTCGCTGAGCGCCGACTGGCCTCACCCAAGCTTCATCGGCAACTATCTGCCGGCCCAGCGTAACGTCACCGATCAGGGGTTCACCGCCAACTGGCAGGCGTCGTTTTTCTCCACCAATTTGCAGGAGGCTTTGAGCAGCTGTGTCACCGGCGGTGACTGTGCAGCCTTCAGCGGCCGCAGCTTCGGTGTGAGCTTTATCGACCCGGTGGACCAGTACCTGAAAAGCGACCGGGCGATCAAATACGCACTGCTGTTCATCGTCCTGACGTTCGCCGGCTTCTTCCTCTTCGAAGTGTTGAAAAGCCTGGCTGTGCACCCGGTGCAATACGCGCTGGTGGGGGTGGCCCTGGCGTTCTTCTATCTGCTGTTGCTGTCGCTGTCCGAGCACATCGGTTTTGGGCTGGCCTATCTGTTGTCGGCGGCTGGCTGCGTGTCCTTGATCGGTTTTTATGTGTGCCATGTGCTGCGCAGCGTCGTGAACGGGTTGAGCTTCTCCGCGGGACTGGCGGCGTTGTACGGCCTGCTTTACGGCGTGCTGAGCGCCGAGGATTACGCGCTGTTGATGGGCTCGTTGCTGCTGTTCGGCTTGTTGGGCGTGTTCATGGTGCTGACCCGCAAGCTGGACTGGTATGGGGTTGGGCAGAAAGCGGTGAAACCGTTGGACTTCGATATTGGAGCGGTGCAATGAACCGGTCGGTGGGGTTGCGCGAGGATCAGCACTGGAGCGAGGTGTTAGTGACGCGGATTTTGCAGTGGTTGCCTGATGAACCGCGTTGGTATTTTCGCGAGCAGGCTCGCTCCCACAAGGGTTCTCCAGTGAATACAAAATTTGTACGCACCGACGACCTACTGTGGGAGCGAGCCTGCTCGCGAAGCGGCCAGTACAGCCGGCGAAGTTCTAAGCCTTCGGCATCGTCGCAACCATCGAAGGCCGCTGGCTCACCTCGAAGTACCACGCCGCCAGCTGCGGATTGGCTTCGCGCCAATCCAGATCCGGATGGCGCAGGTCCAGGTAACCCAGTGCACAGGCCACGCTGATCGCGGCCACGTCGAAGTGGCTGGTCAGCTCGGCAATCGCGTCTTTTTCCAGCAGGGCCAGGGCGCGGCGGATCTTGTCGCGCTGGCCGTCGAGCCATTCGTCCCAGTGTTTCTCCGGGGCACGCAGGGCGAGTTCGTAGCGCACCAGCACGGCCGCGTCCATGATTCCGTCGGCAAGGGAAGCGAGGGTCAGGCGCCGCCAGCGGGCCGAGCCTTCGCGGGGGATCAGCGGGTTGCCGACGTGCTGCTGATCGAGGTAGTCGAGGATGACCCGGCTGTCATGGATGACATTGCCATCGGCCAGGCGCAGGGCCGGGATTTTGCTCAGGGGGTTGTCGTCGATCAGGGCCGTGTCCGGGGTTACCGGGGTGAGGACGCTGGTCTGCAGCGCCACGCGGTCCTGTTGTCCGGTTTCGTACAGCAGCACCATGACTTTGCGAACGAAGGGAGAGAGCGGGTTGTGGTACAGGGTCATGCTCGGGGCGGACATGGCAGCGTCTCGATCGGTGGCAGAGTCGGGCAGCATAGCGTGTTGGGGCGATAGCTCAAGATGGCAAATACCCTTGTAGGAGCGAGCTTGCTCGCGATGGACTTGAGAACGCCGCTGGGTGTCAGGTTCCCCGCGTTATCGTTAATGTCCATCGCGAGCAAGCTCGCTCCTACAGGGGGTCAGCGGCGTTGCAGGAGGCCGCGCAGGGCCAGCACAGCCGGGATGCCCAGCCCCACCCAGCTCAGCGAGTCCCATACACCATCTCCGAGCAACGCGGCAAACAGCCCTGCCGCGCTGAGCACCGCGATGACGATGGGAATGGCAAAGACCTTCCAGAAATTCGACTGCCGGGGCTTCATGCCACGTTCTCCGCTTTTTCCAGCACAGGCCTGGCAGCCTTGCGCCGCACCACCCACAGGTAGACCCCGCTGCCGAGCACAATGATGGTCAGCACATCCAGGGTCGCCCAGAGGATTTGCATCGGTATGCCGCCGTAGTCGCCGAAGTGCAGCGGTTGCGACATGCCCATGGCATCCATGTACCAGGGTCGCTCGGCTACGGCAGTGACTTGCAGGGTGCTGGCGTCGATCAGCACCGGCGTCAGCAGGTGCGAGGTCAGGTGCGTGCTGCCTTTCATGAACACTGCGTAATGGTGCTCGCTGGAAAACCGCGTGCCGGGGAAGGCGATGAAGTCCGGCTGCATGCCCGGCGCGACGTCCTTGGCGATGTCGAGCAGACGGGTGGCCGGCGCCAGGTGCGTCAGCGGTGGCGCATCACGGTACGGCGCGACCATCGCGCTCAGGCTGTCGTTGCGCCAGGCGGCAATGATCAGGTCGGCGCAGGCACTGATCACGCCGGTCACGCCGACCACCAGGGCCCAGGTCAAGGTCACGACGCCGATCAGGTTATGCAGGTCGAGCCAGCGCAGGCGGGTGGATTTGTCCTGGCGCACGGTGGCGAACTTCAGGCGGCGCATGAATGGCAGGTACAAGACGGTGCCGGAGACGATCGCCACCACGAACAGAATGCCCATGAACGCCAACAGCAGCTTGCCCGGTAAGCCGGCAAACATGTCCACGTGCAGGCGCAGCATGACCATCATGAAACCACCGTTGGCCGACGGCATCTCCAGGGCCTCGCCGGTACGGGCGTCGAGCATGAAGGTGTGGGACGAATTGGGCTCGGTGCCGGCGGTAGGGGCCATGATCGCAATCGCGGCATTGGGTTCGTCGTCCTCGAAGCCGAAATACTGCATGACTTCGCCAGGGCGATGCTTTTCAGCCGCCGCTACCAGCTGCTGCAAATCAAGCAGCGGGGTGTCTGCCGGCATCTGCTTGAGCTCGGCCGCATCACCGAGGAGGTGGTCGATCTCGTGATGGAAGATCAACGGCAGGCCGGTCAGTGCCAGTAGCAACAGGAACACCGTGCAAACCAGGCTGGTCCAGGTATGAACAGCGGACCAGCGGCGAATTGTTTTACTTTTCATTTCATAGCCTTCAGAAAAACCAAAGCCGTCCACGAAGGACGGCCTGGTCATTGGGCGTATCAGCTCAATGTGTTACCACTTGTAGGTTGCACTGGCGACGACACTGCGCTGGTCGCCGTAGTAGCAGTAGAAGCTGTCGCAAGTCGAGATGTAGTCCTTGTCGAACAGGTTGGTTGCGTTAACGGCCAGCGAAGCGCCCTTGAGGCTGTTGTCCAGGCGACCGAGGTCGTAGTGTACCGCGGCGTCGAACACCGTATAGGCGTCGGCCTTGCCCAGCCAGGTGTTGGCCTCGTCGCCGTAAGTGTTGCCGGTGTAGCGCGCGCCGGCGCCGATGCCGAAACCGTCGAGCACGCCGTTGTGCCAGGTGTAGTCGCCCCATACCGATGCTTGCTGGTTAGGCATCAGTTGCAGGCGATTGCCCTTGAATGCGCCATCTTGCACTTCGGACTTGGCCAAGGTGTAGGCGGCGGTGACCTTCAGGTTTTCGGTCACGTCGGAAACGGCTTCCAGCTCCAGGCCTTTGACTCTCACTTCGCCGGTCTGGCTGGTGACCGTCACGTTGCCCACATTGTTGGTGACGGCAACGTTTTTCTGGGTCAGGTCATACACAGCGGCCGTCAGCAGTGTGTTGCTGCCCGGTGGCTGGTACTTGATACCCAGTTCCCACTGCTTGCCTTTGGTCGGCTTGAACGAATCGGTCGGCGAGGCGACGGCATTGCTGGCCGGCTGGAACGATTCGGCGTAGGACAAGTAAGGCACGAAGCCCGAGTCGAACACATAGCTGATCGCCGCGTTGCCGCTGAAGTTCTTGTCGCGCTGGGTGTTGGTGGCATCACCCTTGTTGAAGAATTTGGTGCCGGTATGGACCCAGTCTTCACGACCGCCGAGGGTCAGGCGCCATTGATCGAGGGCCATTTGATCCTGGACGTACAGACCGGTCTGGTAGGTCTTCTGGTCATAGTCATAAAACGCCGAGGAGCGTGGTGGACGGGTGATCGGCAAGCCATAGACCGGATCGTTGACGTTGATGGCCGGTGCGGTGCCAAAGATCGAGGTGTAGTTGGTGTTGCTGCGCTGGTGGTCCAGGCCGATCAACAGCGTGTGATTAATGTCGCCGGTGGCGAAGTCGGCCTGGAAGTTGTTGTCCACGGCGAACTGGCTGATGTCTTCGTCGACATTGGTCGTGCCGCGCCCGGTGTTGCCTTCATCGTCTACGACAAATCCGATGGAGGGAAAGTAGCTGTTGACGGTGACCGTCTGGAACGACAGGTCCGACTTGGTGTAGCGCAGGTTCTGGCGGAACTGCCATACATCGTTCAAGCGATGTTCAAAGGCATAACCCAGTGCGTAATAGGTGCGGTCGTAGAAATCGTAGTCCGGATCACCCAGGTTCTTGTGGTGCGAGATCTTGCCGAACGGCATGTCGATCTTGGTGCCCTGAATCGGATAGAACTGGCTGGTAACGCCGGTATCGTCACGGGTGAACTGCGTCAGCAGGGTGAAACGGGTGTCTTCGTCGATGTTCCAGGTCAGGCTTGGCGCAATGTTGTAGCGCTTGTCATCGATATGGTCGATCTGGGTGCCGCCGTCACGCACCACGCCGCTCACGCCATAGAGAAACCGGCCGTCGTCGTCGATCTTGCCGGTGCTGGCGAAGTTGATCTGGCGATGGTTGTCGCTGCCGTACTGCAGCTGGATTTCGCTGCTGGCTTCGGCGCTCGGGCGACGGCTGACCATGTCCAGCAGGCCGCCTGGCGGGGTCTGGCCGTACACGGACGAGGCCGGGCCGCGCAGCAAGGCCAGGCGGTCGAGGTTCCAGGTTTCCTGTTTCGGGTTGGCGTAGACGCCTTTTGGCAGGGGCAGGCCGTCGAGGAACTGAGTCGGCTCGAAACCACGCACGCGCAGCCAGTCAGCGCGGGTGTCGCTGCCGTAGCTGCTGGCGGTGATGCCCGGCAGGTAGCGCACGGCGGCGTCAAGGGTATGCGCGTTGCGGTCGTCCATCTGCTGGCGAGTGACGACCGAAATCGAGCGCGGTACCTCGACCAGCGCGGTATCGGTCTTGGTGCCGGCGGCGGTCCGTTTGGCCACGTAGCCTTGCACCGGACCCCAGGCGCTTTCAGCGTCTTCCACGCCAATCACGCTGGTTGCCGGCAGAGCCATCACGCCCTCGGGCACGGCCACCAGGCTGTAGGTGCCGGCACTGCTTTGCTCCAGTTGCAGCCCGGTGCCGCGCAGGGCCTCGCGCAGGGCGCCAGCGGCGTCGAACTGGCCGTTGACTGGTGCCGAGGTTTTGCCTGTCGCCAGGGATGGGTTCAACGACAAGGCCAGGCCCGCCTGGCTGGCGATCTGGTTCAGGGTGCTGGCCAGTGGTGCGGCTGGCAGGTTGTAGGCGCGAACGCTTGACGCCTGTTCAGCGGCGACCAGTTGGTTGCTCGCCAAAGGGGTGCAAAGGGCAACGGCGACCGCCAGCAAACTGGGGCGCAACAGGGTGTTCAGCGAACGGGACATACAGCGGCTCCTGAATGGAAACATTTCTCAATTGCCTGTGTGCCGAACGAGAATCAGAAAGTGATAGGGCTGGATGGAAATAATTTTTATTCAGTTATTCAATAAGCACTGAAGGGTTCTGTGTGCGGATTCAGGGCTTTGTTTCGGCTTTGGCGACTACCTTCACCCACCACTGCGTGTGCTGTTCAATCTGCACCGGCAGGGTCGGCAGCAGGGCATTGAGCGCCAGGTCAGTATCACGCAGCGGGAAGCTGCCAGTGATGCGCAGGTCGGCGACTTCCGGCGCGACGCCTGTGTAACCGGATCGATAACGGCCGATTTCATGCACCAGATCCTCCAGCCGCGTGTTGTCCACCACCAGCATGCCGCGGGTCCAGGCATCCGCGCCGAAATTGACGGCCAGAACCGGACCCAGGCCGTTATTGCGGATCAACACCTGCTGGCCTTCGCGCAGAATCCGTTCATCCGGGCTGGACTCGGGGTGAACCGCCACCGCCGACTGCAACACACTCAGGCGTGTGCCTTCTTCTTCACGCTTGACCAGAAACCGCGTACCCAGCGCGCGCATGCTGCCTTCACGGGTTTCGACGATGAACGGCCGGGGATCGCCATGACCGGTTTCAACCAGGATTTCGCCTTCCTGAAGCACGATGCGCCGCTGCTTCTCATCGAAGCGCACATCCAGGGCGCTGTGGGTGTTGAGATTGACCAGCGTGCCATCCGCCAGGCGCAGGGTGCGCTGCTCGCCAACAGCGGTGCGCTGGTCGGCCAGCCAGTAATCGATCGGCAGGTAACGTGGCCCGGCAAATAGCGCCAGGCCGATCACGGCCACCACGCTCGCCACGCCATTGCCGAGCTTGCGCACCCGTCGGCGGATGCCTTCGCGCGATTGCAGCAGGGCAGTGCGAGCCGGGCCACTGGCTGCGCTGAAGCGTTGGTCGAGCATGCCCAACTGGCGCCAGGCACGGGCGTGCTCTTCGTGGGCAGCGTGCCACTTGGCGAATTCTTCGCGCTCTACCGGGTTGGCGCCATCCATGGACAACTGCCAGGCAATCGCTGCGTCCAGCACGTTGGCCGATACCGGTTTGGAACCGAGCGGGTTCATGTCGGCTCACCATATAGCGCGATATAGCACTGGCGAATGCCCTGGGCCAGGTACTGGCGTACCCGCGGCACCGATACCCCCAGGCGCTCGGCGATTTCTGCGTGGCCAAGACCGTCGAGACGGTTGTAGAGGAACGCAGCCCGGGCCTTGGTGGAAAGCTTGCCGAGCAAACGGTCGATGTTTTTCAGGTCTTCGAGGATCATCTGCTGCTCTTGCGCCGACGGTTGTTCGGCTTCGGGAATCAGCATCAGTTCGGTGAGGTAAGCCTGCTCCAGCGCGGCGCGACGGAAATAATCGAACAGCAGGCCCTTGGCGATGGCCACCAGGAATGCCCGGGGTTCGCGTGGTTCCTTCAGTTCCTCGCGGCCCAGCAAACGCACGAACGTGTCCTGGCTCAGGTCTTCGGCCCGCTGTGGGCAGGCGACATTGCGTCGAAGCCAGGCCAATAGCCAACCGCGATGGTCGCGATACAACGCACCGACGAGTTCACTTTGAGGGCTTGGGACTGACGACACGCCGCATCACCGCTTGGGAAGTGTTAACTAACGAGAATTGTTCGCGATTGTGGCAGAGGCGGGGGTGGTCCGCAATCGGCGTTGGTCGGGAGACCGCGTCATCGTTCATCGCGGGCAAGCCCGCTCCCACAGGGGTTTCGGTACTCCTGTGGGAGCGGGCTTGCCCGCGATGAGGCCAGAGCAGGCGCCGAAGACTAGAAGGACGGCGCTTGTTGCCGACGCTTCCACTGACTCAAGCGCTGTTGCAAATTCAGCGGGCTATGAATCTGCTGCTGCCGTGCGCGGCTGAACAGGATCAGTGCCAGTTCAGCGGTGGCCAGGGCGTCGGCGCTGGCGTGGTGACGTTCGAAGACTTCGAGTTTGAACCAGTCGATCCAGTCGTCCAGCCCGGCCTCGCGAAAGTGCGCCTGGGGGCATAGCAGCGGTGCAATGTCCGCCACGTCCAGAAACGGATGCTGCAACTTGAAACCCAGATGATCTTTCAGCGCACGGCCGAGCATGTGCTGGTCAAACGGCGCGTGGAAGGCCAGTACCGGACTGTCACCGAGGTACTCCATCAGGTCGAGCAGCGCTTCTGCGGGATCGCTGCCCGCCGCAATGGCGCTGGGGCCAATGCCGTGGATAAGCACGCTGGGGCCGAGTTTTACTTGCGGATATTGCAAGGTGCGTTCGAACTGCTGGCGAAAGTCGATGGCCCCGTCCTCGATCACAACCGCGCCAATCGACAACACATGGTCTTTGTTCAGGTTCAGCCCGGTGGTTTCCAGATCGAGCACCACCCAGCGCTGTTCACGCAGGCTGCATTCGCCCAAGGCGGGAACGGCCGGCAAGCGTTCCAGGCGATGTTGCAGGTCGGCGGGCAGGGTGGGGCTCAGCGGGCGCAGCCAGGAAAACAGGCTCATAACTGATACCGCAAGGTCAGGCTGCTCTGCAGGCGTTGGGCCTGACGCAGGGACTCACGCAGGATGCGCCGGTCCAGGTGATTGAGGCTGTCGGGATCGACCCGGTTCGAGTAGGGAAAATTCTCCCGGGTCTGTAATTGATGTTGCTGCATGCGGGTTTGCTGAATGAAGTGATAGGCCTCTTCGTACGCGGCGCCGTCCAGGGGTTCGATGACCTCTTTGGCGACCAATTGGCGAAAACGCTCCAGCGTGTTATTGGCCTCGATGCCATGGGCCAGGGCCAGCAGTCGGGCGCCATCGACAAACGGTGCCAAGCCCTGGATCTTCAGGTCCAGGGTGGCTTTCTCGCCATTTTTGCGCGTCAGCACGAACTCGCGCAAACGCCCTACGGGAGGGCGATTGCGCAGCGCATTCTCGGCCATCATGCGCTGGAACAAACGGTTGTCACCGACCTGATCGAGAATGCCCCGACGCAACTGCTCGCAGCCTTGCTCGCTACCCCAGACCACGCGCAAATCGAAATAGATGCTCGAACCCAGCAGGTTCTCCGGGGTGGCCTCGCGGATGAACGCCGCAAAGCGCCGCGCCCATTCGGCCCGGGACAGGCACAGCTCGGGGTTGCCGGCCATGATATTGCCCTTGCACAAGGTGAAGCCGCACAGCGCCAGGCTCTGGTTGATCTGCTGGGCGATGGGCAACAACTTGCCGCGAATCTCGGTGGCATGGGCTGCATCCCTGGCTTCGAACAGAATGCCGTTGTCCTGATCGGTGTGCAGGGTCTGCTCGCGACGGCCTTCACTGCCGAAGCACAGCCAACTGAATGGCACGCCGGGATCGCCTTTTTCGGCGAGGGTCAGTTCGATCACCCGGCACACGGTGTGATCGTTGAGCAGGGTGATGATGTGGGTGATCTGCGTCGAAGACGCGCCATGGGCCAGCATGCGCTCGACCAGTTGGCCGATTTCGCCCCGCAGCGCCACCAGGTTTTCCACCTTCGGTGCGTTGCGGATGGTGCGCGCCAGGTGCACCAGGTCGACCCGTTGCAGGGAAAACAGATCGCGCTCGGAAACCACGCCGCACAAGCGTTGGTCCTTGACCAGGCAGACATGGGCGATGTGACGCTCGGTCATGGCAATCGCCGCGTCGAATGCACTGTGGTCCGGCGACAGGAAAAACGGCGCCCGGGTCATGTGCCCTTCGATGGCTTCGTTGAAATCACTGCTGCCGTTGGCCACGGTCTGACGGAGGTCGCGCAGGGTGAAAATCCCCAATGGAGCCTTGAGTTCATCGACCACCACGATGCTGCCGACCTGTTGTTCGTGCATCAACGTCACGGCTTCACGCAAAGGTGTCTGCGGGGCGCATGACACCGGGTGGCGCATGGCCAATTCACCCAGTCGGGTATTGAGCGAATATTGGGTGCCGAGGGTTTCCACGGCTTTTTGCTGCACTTGCTGGTTGACCTGATCCAGCAGGCTGCTGACGCAGCGCAGGGCGAAGTTGCGGAAGGTGTCCGATAGCGAAAACAGGCGGATGAATGCCGGCTTGTTCAGCTGCAGGCAAAAGGTGTCTTCGCCGGCGAGGTGCTCGGTACGGGTGGCCCGTTCACCCAGCAACGCCGCGAGGGGAAAACATTCGCCGGTGGCGATCTCGAAGACTGTTTCGATGCCACCTTTTGCCGTATCCGGACGCTCGCCCACGACCCGGCCTTGCTTGACGATATAGAAGTGCTCGACCGGGCCGTCGGCGGGTTTGATGATGCTCTCGCCGGGGGCGTAAAAGCGCAGCTGACATTGCTCGACCAGATACGCCAGGTGCGCGTGTTCCATCTGGTTGAAAGGCGGGAAGCGCTGAAGGAATTGCAACGTGCCCTGGATGTTCTGCAACACCGCGGTTTTCCCTGCCTGTGTGAAGGCGTCCGCTTTACTCATAACCATTACCGCAGTCTTTTTTGAATTGTTGTAGTCGGATGACCCGGACATGGTCGCCCCCTGTAGCCAGGGTGCCCATTGGACGTAAGTCTAGGTAGGCCATTAGCGCCCTGAAATGTCGGATGGATCCTACGCAAGTGTGCGAAAAACCTCTCGGCCCCCCTATTGGAAAATTATCTGCCGGAGTGCACATTGGTGGTCAGCTTAGCGATGTCTCATAACTGTGCTAGGGAATTGAATTGAACATGTAGAGAACGCCATGTCCGACCACGATATTTTGAGCGACGCCGAGCGCGAAGCGCTGAGTGCCGTCATGCTGGAGCCTGACCTGCCGCTGCAACGGGTGCTGATTGTCGATGACGATAAGGACGCCCGGGACCTGCTGTCAGGGATCCTGGCACTGGACGGTATTCGCTGTCTGAGCGCGGCCAGTGGCGAAGCGGCACTCAAAATGCTGGAGGAGAAACCTTCGATCGGACTGATGATTACCGACCTGCGCATGGGGCATGTCGACGGTCTGGAGCTGATCCGACAGGTGCGCGAGTCGGTACGGGCGGCGTTGCCGGTCATCATCGTCTCGGGCGATGCCGACATAAAAGATGCGATCGCCGCGATGCATTTGAGTGTGGTGGACTTTCTGCTCAAGCCGATTGATGCCGACAAGCTGCTGGAGTTGGTCAAGCATGAGCTTGGGATGGAGCCTTAGTCCAAGCCGGTAAACACTGCACAATCCCTGTGGGAGCGGGCTTGCTCGCGAATACGTAGTGTCAGTCGAGTATTTTTGGCAGATGCACCGCTTTCGCGAGCAAGCCCGCTCCCACAAAGAGCAACAAGCAAACAAAAAAGCCCTGATCTTTCGATCAGGGCTTTTTCATGTCCGGCGCAGACGCTCAGTTACAGGCCATTGGCGGCCTTGAACTCGCGACGACGACGGTGCAGGACCGGCTCGGTGTAGCCGTTCGGCTGTTTGGTACCTTCGACCACCAGTTCGACCGCCGCCTGGAAGGCGATGTTGCTGTCGAAGTTCGGGGCCAGCGGACGGTACAGCGCGTCGCCGGCGTTTTGCCGGTCAACCACCGGCGCCATGCGCTTGAGGCTTTCCATTACCTGCTCTTCGGTGACGATGCCATGGCGCAGCCAGTTGGCGATGTGCTGGCTGGAAATACGCAGCGTGGCACGGTCTTCCATCAGGCCGACGTCATTGATGTCCGGCACTTTTGAACAACCGACGCCCTGGTCGATCCAGCGCACCACGTAACCGAGAATGCCCTGGCTATTGTTGTCCAGTTCGTTCTTGATCTGTTCGGCGGTCCACTGCGGGTTCACCGCCAGCGGGATGGTCAGGATGTCGTCTACCGATGCATGGGCACGTTTGGCCAGTTCGGCCTGACGGGCGAACACGTCAACCTTGTGGTAGTGCAGTGCATGCAGTGCAGCGGCGGTCGGCGAAGGTACCCAGGCAGTGTTGGCACCGGCCAGCGGGTGAGCGATTTTCTGTTCGAGCATCGCTGCCATCAGGTCCGGCATCGCCCACATGCCTTTACCGATCTGCGCGCGACCTTGCAGGCCGGTGCTCAGACCGATATCGACGTTGGAGTTCTCGTAGGCGCCGATCCATTTTTCCGCCTTCATGTCCGCCTTGCGCACCATCGGGCCGGCTTCCATGGAGGTGTGGATTTCATCGCCCGTGCGGTCGAGGAAACCGGTGTTGATGAACACCACGCGCTCGCTCGCCGCCTTGATGCAGGCCTTGAGGTTGATCGTGGTACGACGCTCCTCGTCCATGATCCCGACTTTCAGGGTATTGCGTGGCAGGCCCAGCACGTCTTCGATGCGACCGAACAACTCATTGGTGAACGCGGCTTCTTCAGGGCCGTGCATCTTCGGCTTCACGATATAGACCGAGCCGGTGCGGCTGTTCTTGCGCGAGCTGTTGCCGTTGAGGTTGTGGATCGCCGACAGGCAGGTCACCAGGCCATCGAGAATGCCTTCCGGCACTTCATTGCCATCTTTGTCGAGGATCGCGTCGATGGTCATCAGGTGACCAACGTTACGCACGAACAGCAGCGAACGACCGTGCAGGCTCAGTTCGCTGCCATCGACCGCGGTGTAGGTGCGGTCGGCGTTCATGGTGCGGGTAAAGGTCTGACCGCCCTTGGCGACGTCTTCCGACAGATCGCCCTTCATCAGGCCGAGCCAGTTGCGGTAGATCACCACTTTGTCATCGGCGTCGACGGCGGCAACCGAGTCTTCGCAGTCCATGATGGTGGTCAGTGCGGCTTCCATCAGGATGTCTTTGACGCCAGCCGCGTCGGTCTGGCCGACCGGGGTGCTGGCGTCGACCTGGATTTCGAAATGCAGGCCGTTGTTTTTCAGCAGGATCGCGGTTGGTGCCGCGGCATCGCCCTGGAAGCCGATCAGTTGAGCGTCGTTGCGCAGGCCGGTGTTGCTGCCGCCTTTGAGGGCAACCACCAGTTTGCCATCGACGATCTTGTAGCCAGTGGAATCGACGTGGGAGCCGGCCGCCAATGGCGCCGCTTCGTCGAGGAAGGCACGGGCGAAGGCGATGACCTTGTCACCGCGCACCTTGTTGTAGCCTTTGCCTTTTTCCGCACCGTTGGCTTCGCTGATGGCGTCGGTGCCGTAGAGCGCGTCGTACAGCGAACCCCAGCGGGCGTTCGAGGCGTTGAGCGCGAAGCGGGCGTTCATCACCGGCACCACGAGCTGCGGGCCGGCCATGCGGGCGATTTCGTCATCGACGTTTTGCGTCGTTGCCTGGAAATCGGCCGCTTCTGGCAGCAGATAACCGATGTCTTGCAGGAAGGCTTTATAGGCCACGGCGTCGTGCGCCTGACCGGCGCGTTCCTGGTGCCAGGAATCAATACGAGCCTGGAAATCATCGCGTTTGGCGAGTAGGGCTTTGTTCTTCGGGGCCAGGTCATGGATGACCTTGTCGGCACCGGCCCAGAACTTATCGGCGGTGAGGCCGGTACCGGGAATGGCTTCGTTGTTCACGAAGTCGAACAGGACTTTGGCGACCTGCAGGCCACCGACTTGAACGTGTTCAGTCATTGCTTGCCTCACTCTGCTCAGCTATTTCGCTTTTCAGCTCTTCAAATTAACAATGAAGCCTTGGCCATTTAAACCACAAACCCCTCTGCCAGTACATGCCCATAACGGGCGGCTGGGTTGGGACCAATCAACGGCTTGAGGCCTTGCTGACAGGGCTTTCAGGGTTGCGAACGTGCCGGCGGCAGACATCGATCCAACGTTATGTAGTGCGCGCTGCGGCATACTACATGATGAATTGCGGTTGTGAAAATTAGACTAATCACGTCGTTCTGCGACCCCATGACGCATTGCGGTCACGGCGCGAAGCAGGATGTTCTCAAAAAACCAGTGGATTGTTCCAGTTAAATATCAAAAGTTGTACACGATTTGTTGGGTCAGTCAGATCGGCGGTGCACCCATTCGCGAGCAAGCCCGCTCCCACAAGGACAGCGCATGACCCTGTGGGAGCGGGCTTGCCCGCGAAGGGGGCAGTCGATACACCTTTGATTCCGGATCTGCCCAGGCACCTTCCAACCCTTGCCTATACTTGGTTCTCTGCAACAAAAATCATGACCAGAGGGCTGCGCCATGGACCACCTCGTACTCACCGTTTTCGCACCGGACAAGCCCGGGCAAGTCGAGCGCATTGCCCAGTGCATTGCCGAGCACGGCGGCAACTGGCTGGAAAGCCGCATGTCGCGCATGGCCGGACAATTCGCCGGCATTCTGCGGGTGGGGGTGCCGGCCGAGGCCTATGACGAACTGGTCGATGCCCTGCAAGGCTTGTCCACCCTGGGCATTCGCGTATTGATCGCCGAAAGCAGCATCGAACAATCCTGCACCTGGAAGCCAATCGCGATGGAACTGGTGGGCAATGATCGCCCGGGGATCGTGCGTGACATCACACGCTTGTTGAGCGAGCAGGGGGTGAGTCTGGAACGGTTGGTTACCGAAGTGCGCCCGGCACCGATGAGCAGCGAGCCGTTGTTCCATGCCGAAGCGATTCTTGCCGTTCCGCTGACGCTGTCGCTGGACGTACTGCAATCGCGCCTGGAAACCCTGGCCGACGATCTGATGGTTGAATTGGTGCTGCGCAGTGAGCCCTGATCAGGTTATCCAAGTAAAACGTGCACCGGCCTGTGGATAACCTGTAGAGACACCCCGCCAGGCCACGCCGACCGGGGTTCTTCAGGATCTGATCAAAAAACCAGCAGTTTCAGCCACTTGCGCACAATCGGCGGGGATCACGCTGTGGATAACCTTGGGAAGGAATGATGCAGGCCACGGGATTCGTGGCCTGTAGAGGTTTGTGTGTTTTTTGATCAGCTGCGACGACGCAAACTGAGCCACGCATCGACGCTGTAAACCGCGAGGCCGGCCCAGATGAACATGAACGCTACCAGGGTACTGGACGACAGGTGCTCGCCAAACAGCAGGACTGCTTGTAGCAGCACCAATGTCGGCGCCAGGTACTGGAGAAAACCCAGTGTCGTGTAGGGCAAATGCCGCGCAGCCGCGTTGAAGCAGACCAGCGGCACCAGCGTGACCGGCCCGGCTGCCACCAGCCACCAGGCTTCTGACGTGGTCCAGAACTCGGCCTGAGCGCTGTGGGCGGTCGGATTGAACAGCAACCAGGCAATGGCGATCGGCACCAGCATCCAGGTTTCCACCACCAGCCCCGGCAGTGCCTTGACCGGTGCCTGCTTGCGAATCAACCCGTAGAAACCGAAGGTCAGTGCCAGCACCAGCGACACCCACGGCAGGCTGCCGACCTGCCAGACCTGTTGCGCCACACCCACAGCCGCCAGACCGACGGCAATCCACTGCATGCGCCGCAGGCGTTCGCCAAGGATCAGCATGCCCAGCAACACGTTCACCAAGGGGTTGATGTAGTAACCGAGGCTGGCCTCCAGCATGCGGCCGTTGTTCACCGACCAGACGTAGGTCAGCCAGTTGGCCGCGATCAGCGCACCGCTCAGGGCCAGGATCACCAGGCGTCGCGGGTTCTCCCGCAGCTCGCGCCACCAGCCGGGATGCTTCCACACCATCAGCAGCAAGGCGCCGAACAGCGCCGACCACAACACCCGGTGGATGATGATTTCCACGGCGGGCACGCTGGCGATGGCTTTGAAGTAGAGGGGGAAAAGTCCCCAGATGATGTAGGCACTCAGACCCAGAATGTACCCGCGACGCGGGTTGGCGGCTTGCATGCAGAATCCTTGCTTAGGCAGCTAACAAAGAAGGGATTGTAAGGAGATTTGTCTGCGAATGTCCTGACTGAATAGGTAAGTCATTTGTGAACACAGAACCTGTGGGAGCGGGCTTGCTCGCGAAGGCAGCGTGTCAGTCGACATCAATGTTGAATGACACGCTGCCTTCGCGAGCAAGCCCGCTCCCACATGGGGTCTGTGTTTGTCAGAAGAGTTTCAGTGGCTCTTCATTGAGCGCGGCCAACTGCTCACGCAATGCCAGCACCTGATCCCCCCAATAACGCTCGGTGCCGAACCACGGAAAGCTGCGGGGGAACGCCGGATCGTCCCAGCGACGGGCGAGCCAGGCGCTGTAGTGCAACAGACGCAGGGCGCGCAAGGGTTCGATCAGCGCCAGTTCACGCGGGTCGAAGTCGTGGAATTCGTTGTAGCCGTCCATCAGTTCCGACAACTGGCTCAGGCAATCCTGGCGATCACCGGCAAGCATCATCCAGATGTCCTGTACCGCCGGACCCATGCGGCAGTCGTCGAGGTCGACGATATGGAACATCTCGTCGCGGCACATCATGTTGCCGGGGTGGCAGTCACCGTGCATGCGGATGTTTTGGTGCGGCGTGTTGCTGTAGGCATCTTCCACACGCTTGAGCAGATCGCGGGCCACCGATTCGTAGGCCGGCAGCAGACTGCGGGGGATGAAGTTGCCGTCGAGCAGCGTGGCCAGCGAGTCATGACCGAAGTTTTTCACCGCCAGCGCTTCACGGTGCTCGAACGGCCGGGTCGAGCCGACCGCGTGCAGGCGTCCGAGCAACTGGCCCAGGCGATACAGTTGATCGAGGTTGCCCGGCTCCGGTGCGCGACCGCCGCGGCGGGGGAACAGGGTAAAACGGAAACCGCTGTGTTCGTGCAGGGTTTCACCGTTGTGAATCAACGGCGCCACAACCGGCACCTCGCAGTCGGCGAGTTCGGCGGTGAACTGGTGTTCTTCCAGAATCGCTTCGTTGCTCCAGCGTTGCGGCCGGTAGAATTTGGCGATCAGCGGCTCGGCGTCTTCGATACCGACCTGATAGACGCGGTTCTCGTAGCTGTTGAGCGCCAGGATACGCGCGTCGCTGAGAAAGCCGATGCTTTCGACGGCATCGAGCACGAGGTCTGGCGTAAGGGTTTCAAACGGGTGGGCCATGCTGACTCCTGCGCGCAGCAGGCTGCTGCGTCCGGCCAGGCATGGTAGCGCAGACGGCGCGGTTTTAGTGGTTGGGCTTGAGAAGTGTGGTGTCCGGGCTGACGCCTTCGCGGGCAAGCCCGCTCCCACAAGGACTACATGAATCCCTGTGGGAGCGGGCTTGCCCGCGAAGAGGCCGGATCAGGCGCCGACGATCCCGCCATCTTCACGCGAGATGGCCATCACCGAAGACCGCGGCTTGCCATTGGGCAGATGCTCGGGGAAGGTCGAGCCACCGTTTTCACCCGGGTGCTGGATCCCGACAAATAGGGTTTTCTGGTCCGGCGAGAAGCTGATCCCGGTCACCTCGCAGCCCACCGGCCCGACCATGAAGCGGCGAATCTCGCCGCTCGCCGGATCAGCGCAGAGCATCTGGTTATTGCCCATGCCGGCAAAGTCACCGGTGTTGCTCACATCGCCGTCGGTCAGGATCCACAAGCGGCCGGCGTTGTCGAAGCCCAAACCGTCCGGGCTGTTGAACATGTTCTGCGGCGTGATGTTCGACGAGCCGGCCTTTGGCGTCCCGGCATGTGCGACCGGGTTGCCGGCCACCACAAACAGGTCCCAGGCAAAGGTGTGTGAGGCGTGATCGTCGCGCTCGGTGCGCCAGCGCAGGATCTGGCCGTAGACGTTCTTCTCCCGCGGGTTCGGTCCGCCCGCCGGTTGTCCGTCTTCGCCGCGCTTGGCGTTGTTGGTCAGCGTGCAGTAGACCTGGCCATCCTTGGGGCTGACCACGATCCATTCCGGGCGGTCCATGCGCGTGGCTTTCACCACACTGGCGGCGAGACGCGCGTGGATCAGCACTTCAGCCTGATCGGCAAAGCCGCTGCTGGCGTCGATACCGTTTTTGCCGTGGGTCAGTTCGATCCATTCACCCCGGCCCTTCGGGTGATCGGCGTTGCCGTCCCCTGCATCGAAACGCGCCACATACAGGGTGCCGTGATCGAGAATGTCGCGGTTGGCCTTGGGGTTCTTGTGGTCGATCTTGTCGCGGCTGACAAATTTGTAGATGAACTCGCCGCGCTCATCGTCGCCCATGTACACCACGGCATGGCCATCGCCGGTTTCGGTCAAGGCAGCGTTTTCGTGTTTGAAGCGGCCCAGGGCGGTGCGTTTGACCGGCGTCGACTGTGGATCGAACGGATCGATTTCCACCACCCAGCCGTGACGGTTGAGTTCGTTGGGGTTCTTGGCCAGGTCGAAACGCTCGTCGTGTTGGTGCCAGTTGATTTCTTTGCTGGTCACCACCGCGCCGTAGCGTTTTTGCGCCGGGTCGAACTTCTGCTCGGCGTTGCTGCTGCCGAAGCAGTCGGTGAAGTTCTCTTCACAGGTCAGATAGGTGCCCCACGGCGTCTTGCCGTTGGCACAGTTCTGGAAGGTGCCGAGGACGTTCTTGCCGTGGGGATCGGCGCTGGTCTTCAGCAGTGCGTGACCGGCGGCCGGACCGCTCAGGGTGATCGGCGCATTGCCGTGAATCCGGCGGTTGTAGCGCGAGCCCTGGACGAATTGCCATTGGCCGTTCTTGCGCTGCACTTCAATCACCGACACGCCTTCGCAGGCCAGCGCCTTGCGCACGTCCTCCGCCGATTGCGGCATGCCGCCGTGGGCGTAGAGGTAGCGGTAGTTGGTGTATTCGTTGTTGATCGCCATCAGCGCGCGGTCTTTTTCACCCGGAAATTCGAACAGGCTCATGCCATCGTTGTTGTCGCCGAACTGGGCTTCCTGATGCTCGGCGCTGCCGTTGCCGCTCGGGTCGAACGCCGGGCCGTCCTTGTGCAGGGGCTGGCCCCAGCTGATCAGCACCGAGGACTTGTAGCCCGGTGGCAGGGTGATGGCGTCGCTGGTGGCGGCGGCAATGCTGTCAAAGCCCAGCAACTGGCTGTTACCGGCGCTGACGCTGGCGGCCATCACGCTGCGGCTCAGCAGGTTGCCGCCGAGGAACATCGCTGCGCCGCACAGGGCACCTGCGCTGATGAAGCTGCGACGACTGAGGCCGACCATGGTTTCCAGGTCGGTGGATTGGGTTTCTTCTAATAGGCTCATTTCAGGCTCCCTGCGGTTTTGCAGACACCTTAATGATGAGTAATGAACCTTTTGTTGCAGTTTGCTTAAAGCGGCGTACCCAGTAGAACCCTGGAGGGCGAAAACTCCACGCGCACGGGTTTGCCGCAGGTCAGCCCCAATGCCTGCAGATGCGTTGGTTCGTCCAGTGCGCACAGGGTCAGGCCGTTAGGCAGGGTGATGCGCACTTCGCTGGGGCCATCGTCGGCGTCGAGAATCTTATCGATGGTGCCTTTCAGGCAATTGTTTCCCGGCGTTTCGGCTGAATCGATCTCCAGCACATCGAGCCAGCCGGCCTTGATCAAGGCCACAACTTCGGTGCCGATTTGCAGTTCCAGGCGCTCGGTGCTGTCGTGGGTGATTTGCGCATCGACGATCAAGCCTTCGGCGACTTCGAGACGAATCAGGTCGTTGCGTCCCTGGGGCTCGATCGCCATCACCTTGCCGTGTAACTGATTGCGCGCGCTGGTGCGCAGCATCAAGCGCCCGAGCAGGTCGAGGTCGCTGGCATCTTCAGCGGCTTCCAGCACCTGGGCCTGCAAGGCTTGCAGCTTCTGGTACAGCCGCAGCACCCGCTCGCCTTCTATGGAGAGGCGGGCACCGCCACCGCCCTTGCCGCCGACAACCCGCTCCACCAACGGCTTCTGCGCCAGGTTGTTCAGCTCATCAATGGCATCCCAGGCAGCCTTGTAGCTCAGCCCCGCACTTTTTGCCGCGCGGGTGATCGAGCCTTGTTCGGCGATGTGCTGCAGCAGGGCGATGCGCTGCGGACGGCGGACAATGTGCTGGGACAACAAGGTGGGCAAAGACATGGCAAGTCGCTTTGGGTGGTGGCGATGCAGAGGACGGTGGCGGCTTGGCACGCGCGAGTCAAGTCAGGGTGTCTCGCCGGGTTTGGGCGTGCGGGCCAGGCAATAGACGTCGACCCTCGCGGCACCGGCGTCCATCAATAGCCAGGCCAGGGCCTGGGCTGTGGCACCGGTGGTGAGGACGTCGTCGATCAGGGCCAGGTGCCGGCCTTTGACGGCTGCACCGGGTATCAGGGTGAAAGCGTTGCGCAAGTTCTTGCGGCGCGCTTGGGCATTCAAGGCCTGTTGGGCATCGGTGTCCTGGGTTCGCAGCAGCAACCGTTCGTCGCACGGAATGTCCAGTGCGTCACTCAACCAGTGGGCCAGCATCGCCGCCTGGTTGAACCCGCGCTGGCGCAAGCGCCGGGTGGCCAGCGGTACCGGAATCAGCGCATGGGGTCGCTGCAGATCGTCTTCGAAGCGATGTTGCAGGTATTGAGCGAGAAGTTCGGCGAGCAAGCGGCCAAACGGCCACTTTGCGTTGTGTTTGAAGCGGGTGATCAGGCTGTCAACCGGAAAGCTGTAGGTCCAGGGGGCGATCACTTGTTCGAAGGCCGGCGGCTGCTTCAGGCAATGGCTGCAGGTCAGGCCTGCGGCCGGGAGCGGCAGGGCGCAGGTTCGGCAGTGATCGCCCAGCCAGGGCAACTCGGTTTCGCAGGCCGTGCAGACAGGGGGGATGCCGTCGGCGGGTTCATCGCACAAAAGACACGGCTGTTTGTTTTTTGACCAGATGTAAACCTGTCCTTTGTACTGTGGTTGACAGCGCATCGCTCTTCCTTAAATATGCCGAAACATCTGTGAGGCGGCTGTGACATTCCATGATCCAGCCGCATGCCAAAGCATAATTCAAAGGAAACGCCCATGAGCGCCAGCACCACTGCAACCCTGCGTCATGACTGGACTTTGGCCGAAGTCAAAGCACTCTTCGTTCAGCCATTCAATGACCTGCTGTTCCAGGCGCAGACGGTGCACCGTGCGCATTTCGACGCCAACCGTGTTCAGGTGTCGACCCTGTTGTCGATCAAAACCGGCGCCTGCCCGGAAGATTGCAAATATTGTCCGCAGTCCGGTCACTACAACACCGGCCTGGAAAAAGAAAAACTGATGGAAGTGCAGAAGGTCCTCGAAGAGGCCGCTCGCGCCAAGGCCATCGGTTCGACCCGTTTCTGCATGGGCGCGGCGTGGAAGCACCCGTCGGCCAAGGACATGCCGTACGTACTGAAGATGGTTGAAGGCGTGAAAGCCCTGGGCCTGGAAACCTGCATGACCCTCGGCCGCCTGGATCAGGACCAGACCGAGGCGCTGGCCAAGGCCGGCCTCGACTACTACAACCACAACCTCGACACGTCGCCTGAGTTCTACGGCAGCATCATCACCACCCGCACCTACAGCGAGCGCCTGCAAACCCTGGCGTATGTGCGTGAGTCGGGGATGAAGATCTGCTCCGGCGGCATCCTCGGCATGGGCGAGTCGCTGGACGACCGCGCCAACCTGCTGATCCAGCTGGCCAACCTGCCGGAGCATCCGGAGTCGGTGCCGATCAACATGCTGGTGAAAGTCGCCGGTACGCCGCTGGAAAATGCCGACGACGTCGACCCGTTCGATTTCATCCGCATGCTCGCGGTCGCGCGCATCCTGATGCCGCAATCCCACGTGCGCCTGTCCGCCGGCCGCGAAGCCATGAACGAGCAGATGCAGGCTCTGGCGTTCTTCGCCGGTGCCAACTCGATTTTCTACGGCGAGAAACTGCTGACCACCGCCAACCCGCAGGCCGACAAGGACATGCAACTGTTCGGGCGCCTGGGGATCCTGCCGGAAGCCCGCGAAGAGCACGCCGATGAAGTGCATCAGGCGGCGATCGAGCAGGCGCTGGTGGAGCAGAAGAGCAGCGAGCAGTTCTATAACGCGGCGGTTTGAGCAACCACTGCGTCCACTGAATGAATGCAAAACCCCTGTGGGAGCGAGCTTGCTCGCGATAGCGTCAGGTCCGTCGACATCAATGTTGAATGTGAAGCCGCCATCGCGAGCAAGCTCGCTCCCACAGGGATCGCATTCATTTTGATTTCTGTGATCTGAACTTCGAGGCCTGCATGTCTTTCGATCTCGCCGCACGCCTTGCTGCCCGTCGTGCCGAAAATCTCTACCGTCAGCGTCCGCTGCTCGAAAGCCCGCAGGGGCCGCAAGTGGTGGTTGATGGCCAGCCGTTGCTGGCGTTCTGTAACAACGACTACCTGGGGCTGGCCAATCATCCACAAGTGATCGAGGCCTGGCGTGCCGGCGCGTCGAAGTGGGGGGTGGGCGGCGGCGCCTCACATCTGGTCATCGGCCATAGCGCACCGCACCATGCCCTGGAAGAAGCCTTGGCCGACCTGACCGGTCGCCCGCGCGCGCTGCTGTTCACCACCGGTTACATGGCCAACCTCGGTGCGGTCACGGCGCTGGTGGGGCAGGGTGATACGGTGCTCGAGGACCGGCTCAATCATGCGTCGCTGCTCGACGCGGGGCTGCTGTCCGGCGCGCGGTTCAATCGCTACTTGCACAACGACCCGGTGAGCCTGGCCAAACGCCTGGAAAAAGCCACCGGCAATACCCTGGTGGTCACCGACGGCGTGTTCAGCATGGATGGCGATATCGCCGATTTGCCAGCACTGGCCCGAGAGGCCAAGGCCAAAGGCGCCTGGTTGATGGTCGACGATGCCCATGGTTTCGGACCGCTGGGCGCCAATGGTGGCGGCATCGTCGAGCATTTCGGTTTAAGCCAGGAAGAGGTTCCGGTGCTGGTCGGCACCCTCGGCAAAGCCTTCGGTACGGCGGGCGCCTTTGTGGCCGGCAGCGAAGAGCTGATCGAAAGTCTGATCCAGTTCGCCCGGCCTTACATCTACACCACCAGCCAGCCACCGGCGCTGGCCTGCGCCACGCTGAAAAGCCTGGAACTGCTGCGCAGTGAACACTGGCGTCGCGAGCATTTGCAGACGCTGATCCGCCAGTTCCGTCAGGGTGCCGAGCAGATTGGCCTGGAACTCATGGACAGCTTCACACCGATCCAGCCGATCATGGTTGGCGATGCCGGGCGCGCGGTGCGTCTTTCGCAAATGCTGCGCGAGCGCGGGTTGATGGTGACCGCGATTCGCCCGCCGACCGTGCCTGCTGGCAGCGCCCGATTGCGGGTCACGCTGACGGCTGCTCACAGCGAGGCTCAGGTGCAGCTATTGTTAAACGCACTGGCCGATTGTTTTCAACAACTGCAGCCGGAGCCAAGCCATGCGTGATCGTTTGATTCTGCTGCCCGGCTGGGGCCTTGGCGTTTCACCGCTGGAGCCTTTGGCCGCGGCTTTGCGCGGCCTGGACGAGCACTTGCGCGTCGAGATCGAGCCGTTGCCCGACCTGGAGTCGAGCGATCTTCAAGAGTGGCTCGATGAGCTTGATGCGACGTTGCCGCAAGACGCCTGGCTGGGCGGCTGGTCTTTGGGTGGCATGCTCGCCTGCGAACTGGCGGCCCGGCGTGGCGATCGCTGCTGCGGCGTGTTCACACTGGCCAGCAACGCGTCTTTTGTCGCTCATGAACACTGGTCAACCGCCATGCCAGGGGAAACCTTCGATGCGTTTCTGGCGGGATGTGCAGCCGATCCGCGCGCGACCTTGAAACGCTTTTCACTGCTCTGTGCCCAAGGCGCCGAAGACCCGCGCGGATTGTCGCGGTTGTTGCTCGCTGGTGCACCGAACACTGCCGCGCCAGTGCTGCTGAGCGGTCTGCAAGTGCTTGCGCAAGTGGATACGCGACAGGCACTGCAATCGTTCCGTGGTCCGCAGCTGCATCTGTTCGCCGGCCTTGACGGGCTGGTGCCGGCGGAGGCGGCGGGCGATTTACTGGCGTTGCTGCCGGATATAGAAATCGGTCTGATTGAGCAGGCCGGCCACGCGTTTCTTCTGGAAGATCCCCACGGTGTGGCGGGGGCGATCCAGGCCTTTTTGCATGAGTCCGGCGATGACTGATTTATCCCTTCCCAACCTGCCCGGCGGCTTGCCCGACAAACGCCAGGTCGCTGCATCTTTCTCCCGCGCGGCGCAAAGCTACGACAGCGTGGCCGAGTTGCAGCGTGATGTCGGCAGCCAATTACTCAGGCGCTTGCCGCAGGATTTTGTACCGCAGCGTTGGTTGGATCTGGGCTGCGGCACCGGGCATTTCAGTCGTGCTTTGGGTGAGCAATTTCCGAGCAGTCACGGTGTGGCGCTGGATATCGCCGAGGGCATGCTCAATCACGCCCGGCCATTGGGCGGTGCCACGCATTTCGTCGCCGGCGATGCCGAGCGCTTGCCACTGCAGGATTCGACCTGCGACCTGATCTTCTCCAGCCTGGCGGTGCAGTGGTGTGCGGATTTCGACTCGGTGCTCAGTGAAGCTTGTCGAGTGCTGAAACCGGGTGGCATTTTTGCGTTTGCTAGTCTTTGTACAGGGACGTTGTTTGAACTGCGCGACAGCTGGCGACAGGTCGATGGCATGGTGCACGTCAACCGCTTCCGGGAGTTCGGTATTTATCAGCAGTTGTGTGCGGCCAGCAGCTTGAGGATGGTCAGTCTGCAAAACCAGCCACATGTGTTGCATTACCCGGATGTGCGCAGCCTGACTCATGAACTCAAGGCACTGGGCGCGCACAACCTCAATCCCGGGCGCCCGGGTGGCTTGACCGGCCGGGCGCGGATTCTGGGTTTGATTGAGGCTTATGAGCAGTTTCGTCAGGCCCGAGGCCTGCCGGCGACTTATCAAGTGGTGTACGCCATTTTGGAGAAACCCTTATGAGCGCAGCCTATTTCATCACCGGCACGGATACGGATGTCGGTAAAACCACGGTCGCTGCGGGGCTGCTGCATGCGGCGCGTTCGGCGGGGCTGAGCACGGCGGCGGGCAAGCCCGTCGCGTCCGGGTGCGATGTGACGCCCAAAGGCTTGCGCAACGCCGATGCGCTGGCCTTGCTGGCGGAGTGTTCGCTGCCGCTGACCTACGTACAGGTCAATCCGATGGCCTTCGAACCGGCCATTGCTCCCCATCTGGCGGCACGGGAGGCGGGCGTGGCGTTGACGGTGCAGTCGTTGCTGGCGCCGATGCGGCAGATTCTGGGCCTGCAGGCGGACTTCACCCTGATCGAAGGCGCCGGCGGCTGGCGTGTACCCTTGGCGGATCAGGACAATCTGTCGGACCTGGCCATCGCGTTGCAGCTGCCGGTGATCCTGGTGGTCGGCGTGCGCCTGGGGTGTATCAGCCATGCCTTGTTGACCGCCGAAGCGATCGCCCGGGACGGTTTGCAACTGGCGGGATGGGTGGCCAACATCATCGACCCGAAGACCTCGCGGCTGGAAGAAAACCTCGCCACCCTGGCCGAGCGCCTCCCTGCGCCGTGCCTGGGGCGTGTGCCCAAACTCAAGGTCGTGACGGCAGAAGCCGTGGCCGAGCACTTGCAACTGGACCTGTTGGACTGACGTTTGGCAATGCGGGCTTTGCCTATGGCAAGGCACTGTGCCATTAGTGTTTTTGACGGGTGTTTTGCCAGCCACTCTGCTTCAATGGCCGTTGTTGATCCTTTGAAAGGACGAGTTCTCCCATGGAAATCTCAGGAAATACCGCTTTTTATGCCGGTCTGAGCACCCTTCAGACAGGGCAGAACCGTGTCGATCAAGCCGCCGGGCAGATCGCCAACACCACCCTCGAGCGTTCGCTCACCAGCCAGTCCTCCGAGGCGCAGGTCGATCGTCTGCGATCGGTGGATCGCAGCCGGCAATCGGACCTGGCCAGCAACGTGGTCGAAATGGCCCAAGGCAAGATTCAGGCGGAGCTGGGCGTGAAAGTCGCCAAGGCCGCCGATGAAGTGCTCGGAACATTGATCGATACCTACGCCTGATTCCTTGCCGAATCCGCACCTTCCAGCGCCGCGCCTGTTCGCGGCGTTTTTGTACGTAAGTCTTTCTTGCTCAACTAATCTTTTCAGGGTGACGGGCTGCTTCGGCAGCGCGGCAGCGGTGTCGTGTGCCTGAATGTCAAATCCTGCGATGACGAACGGCAAAAGATCGACGCTTGACAAGATTTGGGCGTAAACGTATGTTTCAAACAACTGTTTGATCGCAACAACAAATCAATGCGGTCGTTCATTCCCGGTTACATCAGCAGAGGTTTATCGCTATGCCTGACTACAAGGCCCCCTTGCGTGATATTCGCTTCGTTCGTGACGAACTGCTCGGCTACGAAGCGCACTATCAGAGCCTTCCGGCTTGTGCCGACGCAACTCCTGACATGGTTGACGCCATTCTTGAGGAAGGCGCCAAGTTTTGTGAGCAGGTACTGGCTCCGCTGAACCGTGTGGGCGACCTCGAAGGTTGCACCTGGAGCGAATCCGGCGTTAAGACGCCGACTGGCTTCAAGGAAGCCTACAAGCAATTCGTTGAAGGCGGCTGGCCGAGCCTGGCTCACGACGTCGAGCACGGCGGCCAAGGCCTGCCGGAATCCCTGGGCCTGGCCATCAGTGAAATGGTCGGCGAGTCCAACTGGTCGTGGGGCATGTACCCGGGCCTGTCGCACGGTGCGATGAACACCATCTCCGAGCACGGCACCCCTGAGCAACAAGAGGCTTACCTGACCAAGCTGGTTTCCGGCGAATGGACCGGCACCATGTGCCTGACCGAACCGCACTGCGGCACCGACCTGGGCATGCTGCGCACCAAGGCCGAGCCTCAGGCCGACGGTTCCTACAAGGTTTCCGGCACCAAGATCTTCATCTCGGCCGGTGAACACGACATGGCCGACAACATCGTCCACATCGTACTGGCCCGCCTGCCGGATGCACCGGCTGGCACCAAAGGCATCTCCCTGTTCATCGTGCCGAAGTTCCTGCCGAACGCCGATGGCTCGGTTGGCACGCGTAACGCCGTGTCTTGCGGTTCCCTGGAACACAAGATGGGCATCCACGGCAACGCCACCTGCGTGATGAACTTCGACGGCGCCACCGGTTTCCTGATCGGCCCGGCGAACAAAGGCCTGAACTGCATGTTCACCTTCATGAACACCGCTCGTCTGGGTACCGCGCTGCAAGGCCTGGCCCACGCTGAAGTCGGTTTCCAGGGCGGCCTGAAATACGCTCGCGACCGTCTGCAAATGCGCTCGCTGACTGGCCCGAAAGCGCCGGACAAAGCCGCTGACCCGATCATCGTGCACCCTGACGTACGTCGCATGCTGTTGACCATGAAGGCGTTCGCCGAAGGCAACCGCGCGATGGTTTACTTCACCGCCAAGCAGGTCGACATCGTCAAGTACGGCGTGGACGAAGAAGAGAAGAAGAAAGCCGACGCACTGCTGGCCTTCATGACGCCAATCGCCAAGGCCTTCATGACCGAAGTCGGCTTCGAATCGGCCAACCACGGCGTGCAGATCTACGGCGGCCACGGCTTCATCGCCGAGTGGGGCATGGAGCAGAACGTTCGCGACAGCCGCATTTCGATGCTGTATGAAGGCACCACCGGTATCCAGGCACTCGACCTGCTGGGCCGTAAAGTGCTGATGACCCAGGGCGAGGCTCTCAAAGGCTTCACCAAGATCGTCCACAAGTTCTGCCAGACCAACGAAGGCAACGAAGCGGTTCAAGAGTTCGTCGCTCCACTGGCTGCACTGAACAAGGAATGGGGCGAGCTGACCATGAAGGTCGGTATGGCCGCCATGAAAGATCGCGAAGAAGTCGGCGCGGCCTCCGTGGACTACCTGATGTACTCCGGTTACGCCTGCCTGGCCTACTTCTGGGCTGACATGGCGCGCCTGGCTGCCGAGAAACTGGCTGCCGGAACTTCCGAAGAGGCGTTCTACACCGCCAAGCTGCAGACTGCGCGCTTCTACTTCCAGCGCATCCTGCCGCGTACCCGCACTCACGTCGCAACCATGCTGTCGGGCGCCAACAACCTGATGGACATGAAAGAAGAGAACTTCGACCTGGGCTACTAAGCCTCAACGAAGCACTTGAAAAAGCCGCTGCTCCTTCGGGACCAGCGGTTTTTTTTGGGGGCTTCCACTGGTTTGAGCGCGGCACGACCCCTTGTAGGAGCCAGCTTGCTGGCGATGGTCGTTAACGATAACGCGTATAAACTGGATAAACGCGGCGCACTTGAGTCCATCGCCAGCAAGCTGGCTCCTACAGTTTCCCGGGAATGCGTGAAGAGCCTTTTTTGCTTTAAGGGTTGCCCGTGGAATCAATGTTTGTAACGCCCTTTGAAAAATACCTCAGTAATTCACTCAGAAACTCGGGCTTTCTGCCGTTACAGTAGTGGGCACATTGCCATCTATTGATCTGACGGGTCGGAGCTTTACCCTTGCCGCGCTCATCCGCTGTACGTTTCAGTCATTTCCTGCCGTCATTACTGCTGTTGCTGGCGGGGCTTGCGGCTGCTTACATCAAGGATCTGAACGTCTTTTTCACCTCGCTGTTCAACGTGCTGCCTACCCTGGTGTTGTTGCTCGGCGGCGCCTATTGCGCTGTGTACCGACGCCAGCGTGAACTGTTTCTGATGGTCACGGTGTACATCGCCTACTTCCTGCTCGACACCCAGACCGACTATTACCGCGACAACGGCAAGGTGCGTGACGATGCCGCCGTGGTCTTTCATTTGTGTTGCCTGCTGCTGCCATTGTTGTTTGGGGTGTTCGCGGCGTGGCAGGAACGCACCCATCTGTTCCAGGACATGGTGGCGCGATTCGCAGTCTTGCTGGCGGTCGGCAGCGTGGCGCTGGGGCTTGAGCAAAGTTATCCACACGCGCTGCTGATCTGGTTGTCGGAGATTCGCTGGCCCGCGCTGCATGGTGCCTGGATGAGTCTGATCCAGTTGTCCTATCCGGTGTTCATTGCCGCTTTCGTGCTGCTGGCCTGGCAATACTGGCGCAACCCGCGACCGTTGCATGCTGCGCAACTGGTGGGATTGCTCGGGTTGTTCTGGATGCTGCCGAAGACCTTCATCCTGCCGTTCACGCTGAACATCATGTGCAGCCAGGTGATGCTGATGATCGCCGCCGCCGTTGCTCACGAAGCCTATCAAATGGCCTTCCGCGACGAACTGACCGGGCTGCCGGGCCGCCGTGCGCTGAATGAACGCATGCAACGGTTGGGTCGCAACTACGTGTTGGCGATGAGCGACGTCGACCACTTCAAGAAATTCAACGATACCCACGGCCACGATGTCGGCGACCAGGTACTGCGGCTGGTGGCCAGCAAACTGTCGAAAATCGGCGGTGGCGGTAAGGCGTATCGCTATGGCGGTGAGGAATTTGCCCTGGTGTTTGCAGGCAAGACTCTCGAAGAATGCATGCCGCACCTGGAAGTCATCCGTGAGTCCATCGCCACTTACAACATTCAGCTGCGTAATCAGGAAAACCGCCCGCAGGACGATAATCAGGGGCGCCAGCGGCGTACCGGTTCCGGTGCGTCGAGTGTATCGGTCACGGTCAGTATCGGCGTCGCCGAGCGGATTGATCAACGCACCCCCGAAGAGGTGCTCAAATCCGCTGACCAGGCGCTCTACGGCGCCAAGGGCGCGGGGCGCAACTGCGTGATGGCGTTCGGGCAGAACCGCCGTGGTGCCGTGCGCATGGACGCCGCTACGGTTGAGTGATGATCGCGCATTCAGCGACTGGACATTGATTGTGGCGTAGTGTCGGCGGCAGTAGGTTGGAAAAAACTGCCGACGGAGAATGACCATGCCCGAGTACAAAGCTCCCTTGCGCGACATGCGCTTTCTGATCGACCACGTCTTCGATTTTCACAGTAACTACGCTGCGCTGGGGTCCACCGATGCCAGCCCGGACATGGTCAATGCGATCCTCGAAGAAGGCGCGAAGTTCTGCGAAAACGTGTTGTCGCCGCTCAACCGCAGCGGTGATGAAGAAGGCTGCCATTTCGACAACGGCGTGGTCACCACGCCCGCGGGCTTCAAGCAGGCCTTCGCCCAGTATGTCGAGGGCGGCTGGCATGGCCTGGCGGCGGACCCGGGTTACGGCGGTCAAGGGCTGCCGATCTCTCTGGGCCTGGTCATCAGCGAGATGGTGGGTTCCAGCAACACCTCGTGGGGCATGTACCCCGGCCTGACCCACGGTGCGATGTCGGCGATCCACGCCCACGGCACCGAGGCGCAAAAGCAGACCTATTTGAAGAAGCTCACCGCTGGCCAGTGGACCGGCACCATGTGCCTGACAGAAGCCCATTGCGGTACCGACCTGGGCATCATCAAGACCCGTGCCGTGCCAGCGGCCGATGGCAGCTATGCGATCTCCGGCAGCAAGATCTTCATTTCAGCGGGCGAGCACGACATGAGCGCCAACATCATTCACCTGGTGCTCGCCAAATTGCCGGACGCACCGGCCGGGACCAAGGGCATTTCGCTGTTTATCGTGCCCAAGTTCCTGCCCGATGCGGCGGGAGAAGCGGGCGAGCGCAACGGCGTGTCCTGCGGCTCGATCGAACACAAGATGGGCATCAAGGCCTCGGCCACCTGCGTGCTGAACTTCGACGAGGCCAAGGGCTTTTTGATCGGCGAGCCGAACAAGGGCCTCAACTGCATGTTCACCATGATGAACCACGCGCGGTTGGGCACGGGCATGCAAGGTCTGTGTCTGGGCGAGGCGAGCTTCCAGGGCGCGATCAAATACGCCAACGACCGATTGCAGATGCGCTCGCTGACCGGCCCGAAAGCCCCGGAAAAAGCCGCCGACCCCATCATCGTGCACCCTGATGTGCGGCGGATGTTACTGACGATGAAAGCCTTCAACGAAGGCAACCGCGCGCTGACCTACTTCACCGCACAGTTACTCGACATTGCACACCTGAGCCCGGACGAAACGGCGCGCCAGGATGCCGAAGACCTGCTGGCCTTCCTCACGCCGATCTGCAAAGCCTTCATGACCGACACCGGTCTGGAAGTGACCAACCATGGCATGCAGGTGTTTGGCGGCCACGGGTTCATTCGTGAGTGGGGTATGGAGCAACTGGTACGCGACTGCCGAATCGCACCGATCTATGAGGGTACCAACGGCATTCAGGCGCTGGACTTGCTCGGGCGCAAGGTACTCGGCAGCCAGGGCAAGCTGTTGCGCGGGTTCACCAAAATCGTCCACAAGTTCTGCGCGGCGAACGCCGGACATCCACAACTGGCCGGGTATGTGGCGCAGCTTGATCAACTGAACCGGCAGTGGGGTGAGTTGACCACCAGGGTCGGCATGGCGGCGATGAAAAACCCGGACGAGGTCGGCGCCGCGTCGGTGGACTATCTGATGTACAGCGGTTACATCATCCTTGGCTACCTGTGGTTGCGCATGGCGCTGGTGGCTCAGGCGCAGCTCGATGCTGGCAGCGGTGATGTTGGCTTCTGCCGGGGCAAACTGGCGACCAGCGAGTTTTACTTCAAGCGTCTGCTGCCACGCACTACCGCTCATCGGGCGGCCATCGAAGCGGGGAGCGAATGTCTGATGCAGTTGCCAGCGGAGATGTTTGCGCTCTGACACCTACCCTGTAGGAGCGAGCTTGCTCGCTATGGTCGTGAACGATAACGCGTAAAACCAGATGTCCAGTGGCGCCTTGGGGTTTTTCGCGAGCGGGCTCGCTCCTACAGTTCTTATGTTTCGCCTCTCCATATCGCAATGACTAAAAATTACAAAACGGTCATGAGCTGACCCTATGTGTCACAAAAGTTGTTGAGGTACACTCCGACCCAACGAAAACAACTCTTCCTGTGAATCATCTGTATAGATCTTGCGAGGTTTGCCATGGCTGACTACAAAGCGCCCCTGCGCGATATGCGCTTCGTCCTCAATGAAGTTTTCGAGGTCGCCAAACTCTGGGCCGAACTGCCTGCGCTGGCCGAGACCGTCGATGCGCAAACGGTTGAAGCCATCCTGGAAGAAGCCGGCAAAGTCACCAGCAAAAGCATTGCGCCGCTGAGCCGTGCCGCGGACGAGGAAGGTTGCCATTGGGCCGACGGTGCCGTCACCACGCCGGCGGGTTTCCCGCAGGCCTATCAGACCTACGCGGAAGGCGGTTGGGTCGGTGTCGGTGGCGATCCGACCTACGGCGGCATGGGCATGCCCAAGGCCGTTTCGGCCCAGGTCGAAGAAATGGTCAACTCCGCCAGCCTGTCGTTCGGTCTGTATCCGATGCTGACCGCCGGTGCCTGCCTGTCGATCAACGCCCACGCCAGCGAAGAGCTGAAAGCCGCGTACCTGCCGAACATGTACGCCGGCATCTGGGCCGGTTCCATGTGCCTGACCGAGCCACACGCCGGTACTGACCTGGGGATCATTCGCACCAAGGCCGAGCCTCAGGCCGACGGCTCCTACAAGGTCAGCGGCACCAAGATCTTCATCACCGGTGGCGAACACGACCTCACCGAAAACATCATCCACCTGGTGCTGGCCAAATTGCCGGATGCACCGGCGGGGCCGAAAGGCATTTCGCTGTTCCTGGTGCCGAAGTTCATGGTCAATGCCGATGGCAGCCTGGGCGCGCGTAACCCGGCGAACTGCGGCTCGATCGAACACAAGATGGGCATCCAGGCGTCCGCGACCTGCGTGATGAACTTCGATGAGGCCGTGGGTTACCTGGTCGGCGAGCCGAACAAAGGCCTGGCGGCGATGTTCACCATGATGAACTACGAGCGCCTGGGCGTGGGTATCCAGGGTCTGGCCACGGGTGAGCGCTCGTACCAGAACGCCGTGGAATACGCCCGTGACCGCCTGCAAAGCCGTTCGCCGACGGGCGCGCAGAACAAGGACAAAGTGGCTGACCCGATCATCGTCCACCCGGACGTGCGTCGCATGCTGCTGACCATGAAAGCCTCGAACGAGGGTGGTCGTGCGTTCTCCACTTACGTAGCCATGCAACTGGACACCGCCAAGTTCAGCGAAGATGCCGCCACCCGCAAGCGTGCTGAAGACCTGGTGGCCTTGCTGACCCCGGTGGCGAAGGCGTTCCTGACCGATCTCGGTCTGGAAACCACCGTTCACGGTCAGCAGGTGTTCGGCGGCCACGGTTACATCCGCGAGTGGGGCCAGGAGCAACTGGTACGTGACGTGCGCATCACTCAGATCTACGAAGGCACCAACGGCATTCAGGCGCTGGACCTGGTCGGGCGCAAGATCGTCGGCAGCGGCGGGGCGTTCTACAACCTGTTCGCCGACGAGATTCGTCACTTCACCGCAACGGCCAGCGCTGACCTGGCGGAGTTCACCAAGCCGCTCAACGATGCCGTCACCACCCTCGATGAACTGACCGCGTGGTTGCTGGACCGGGCGAAGAGCAATCCGAACGAAATCGGCGCGGCATCGGTCGAGTATCTGCAGGTGTTCGGTTACGTGGCGTATGCCTACATGTGGGCCCTGATGGCCAAGGCGGCTTTGGGCAAGGAAGCGCAAGACGATTTCTACGCCAGCAAACTGGGCACCGCACGGTTCTATTTCGCCCGTCTGTTGCCGCGGATTCACTCGTTGAGCGCGTCGGTCAAGGCCGGTAGCGAATCGTTGTTCCTGCTGGATGCAGGACAATTCTGATGACGTAATGGTTTGTAAGCATTCTCTTACATAACGTGCTGCTGTTCTCCCATAGATGCAAATTGGATCCACAGCTAATCTACTTCTCATGGACGTAGCGCAGGAAGCGCAAAGCAACAACAGGGACACGTAGGATTCTGCCAGGATGGCGGAGTGAAATGGATGTCAGGGAAACAGTCTGCAAAGCCCCGCTTCGGCGGGGTTTTCTTTTGCCCGAAGAAAAGTTTCTAGCTCAGCCCGTCCAGGGCCTGCGGGTTGTTCAAACGTTCAGCCGGGCCATTTATCACTTCTTCCAGCAATGTCCGCAGCAAGGCCAGCGAGGCCTGCTGCCGTTGCACATCCCGACACACCAACCCGACTTTCAGTGGTACTCGTGGTTCGCTCAGGGGTTTCCACAGCAGTTCGTGGTTGCCATGGGTCTTTTGCGAGCGTCCGGGCAGCACCGTCGCCAGGTGTGTGTGCGGCAGGCTGTCGAGGATGCCGGCCATGTTGTTCAGTTCGGCTTGCACCTGTGGGCGACGTCCGAGGTTCGCCAGTTGGGTTTGCCAGATCTGCCGGATCTGAAATTCCTCGCCCAGCAGCAACATCGGCAGCTCGGCGGCCTGGCTCATGGACACTTTCTTGAATTCACGCAGCGGGTGCTCTGCCGGGATGACCAGGGTCAGTTCATCTTCGTACAGCATCACGCCATGCAAACCCGGCTGGCGGGGCGGCAGGTAACTGATGCCGATATCCAGAGAACCGTTGAGCAGTCGCCGCTCGATTTCCAGTCCGGTCAGTTCGTAGATCTGCACGACAAGATGCGGCTGCGCCTTGCGCACGCGCTCGAGCATCTGTGGAACGAGGCTGGTATGCACGGTCTGCAATACGCCGATGGCCAGGGTACGCAGCGCCTGACCCTTGAAGTTGCCGAGCGCCTCCCGTGCCCGTTGAAGGCCATCGAGCAAAGGCAGGGCGTGGTTGTACAGCGTGTGGGCCGCGAGGGTCGGCAACAGGCGTTTACTGTTGCGTTCGAACAGGCTCACATCGAGGTTTTGCTCGAGGTGGCGGATTTGCTGGGACAGCGCCGGCTGGGAGATCGACAGGCGTTCGGCGGCCCGGCCCACATGACCTTCTTCATAGACCGCGACGAAATAACGCAGTTGCTTGAAATCCATAAGTATTACTTATCGAAAGTGCTGGAAAATCGAAATGGCTGAATGCCTCGCCTGAGCCTAGTCTAACCGCATTCACAGGGCTTAAAGGGCCACAGAGCGCGATGAATACCCTTTGCTTCGATGGTGTTGACATAGGTAAGGCAAAAAACCTCATCAGAGGTTTTTTCGGATGAATCTGTTCAGTCTGCGTCGCAGTCCTCCCAGTCTTGATGATCTGGTCATGGACGCCTCCCTGCCTTCCACAGGCAATAGTCATTCCAGCGAGTACTTGATGCCCGGTGTCGAGCGGCCGAAACAGGTGTTTGTGCGCGGCCAGGGTTCATGGCTGTGGGACAGCGATGACCGTGCGTACCTGGATTTTTCCCAGGGCGGCGGGGCCAACAGCCTTGGTCATAGCCCCTCGGTACTGGTCAACGCCATTACTGCCCAGGCTCAAGCGCTGATCAATCCGGGTTTTGGCCTGCATAACCGCGGCATGCTCAGTCTTGCCGAGCGTCTGTGTGCCAGCACCGGCAGTGATCAGGCCTACCTGCTCAATACCGGCAGCGAAGCCTGTGAGGCAGCGATAAAACTGGCGCGCAAATGGGGTCAACAGCATCGCGGCGGTGCGTCGCGAATCATTGTGGCCAACAACGGTAACCATGGCCGTAGCCTGGCGACGATGTCGGCGTCGGACAGTTCGACATTGGCCAACCGATTCGAGCCGCAACTGCCGGGCTTCAGCCATGTCCCGTTCAATGACCTTCCGGCATTGCATGCGGCCGTGGATGAACGGACCGTCGCGATCATGCTCGAACCGATCCAGAGCGAAGCCGGTGTGATCCCGGCCACCGCGCATTACCTCAAGGGCGTCGAACGCCTGTGCCGTGAACTCGGCATTTTGCTGATCTTCGACGAAGTGCAAACCGGCATCGGCCGTTGTGGCACCTTGCTCGCGGAGCAGTCCTGCGGGGTCACGGCGGATATCGTCGTGCTCGGCAAAGGTTTGGGCGGCGGCGTGCCATTGGCCGCGCTGCTGGCACGGGGCAAGGCTTGCTGTTTCGAACCCGGCGAGATGACCGGTACCCATCATGGCAATGCACTGATGACCGCAGCGGGGCTTTCGGTGCTCGATACGGTGCAGGACAAGGCTTTCCTCAAGCACGTCACGGAAGCCGGTCAGCACCTGCGTGAAGGCTTGGGGCGTTTGGCCCATCGATATGATCACGGCGAGTTGCGCGGACAAGGGCTGCTTTGGGGGCTGACGCTGTCGGACGATTCCGCTGACGCGGTCGTCAAGGCCGCGCTCTACGAAGGCCTGTTGCTCAATGCCCCGCAACCCGACTGCCTGCGCTTTACCCCTGCGCTGAATGTCAGCAACGCCAACATCGATGAAATGCTCCTGCGCCTGGCGCGCGCCTTCTCCCGAGTACGCACCGCGCAATTGCAGTGCCGCAAAGGGATTGCCGTCTGATCCGACGTGCCCTGCACACATTCCCGAACCGTCTCGCGGTAATACGCACGCCTCACGCCCGACATTTTTGGTGTGGGGCGTTTTTTTGTCTGCGAAATTCAACGAAAGGGCGGAGCTTGGGAATGGAGGGACTGAACCCTGACAAACGGTATCGGTCGATTAGCTGTAGGGCTCGAACGAGTCCACCCCAATCAGGAGCTGCCCCATGGACTTTATTCGCATCATCATCGCCATCCTGTTGCCGCCGCTGGGTGTGTTTTTGCAAGTAGGATTCGGCGGAGCGTTCTGGCTGAATATTCTGCTGACGTTGTGCGGTTATATTCCGGGGATCGTGCATGCGGTGTACATCATCGCCAAGCGCTGAGTTTCGCGGCGGCAGGTCGGCCGCCTTCGCGGGCAAGCCCGCTCCCACAGGGTCTGTGGCGTGCAAAAAAACCTGTGAGAGCGGGCTTGCCCGCGAAGGGGACGCCACCGTTTCGGCAATGGGCGGGGGCTTCAGTCCACTGAATCCATCACCCGCCGATAAAACAACCACTCCTGCTCCAGCGCATGGGCCTGATTGCCGGCCTTGCGAAAGCCATGGCGTTCGTCCGCGTAGTAATGCGCTTCGACCGGAATACCGTTGTCCCGCAGCGCCGCGACCATATCGCGGGTCTGTTGCGGGACGACCACGGCATCCTGTTCTCCTTGAAAGAAGATCATCGGCACGCGGATGTTGCTGGCATGCAGCAGCGGAGTGCGGGCGGCGTAGCGTTCGGCGTCCAGCAGCGGATCGCCGATCAACCAGTCCAGATAGTCGCTTTCGAATTTGTGGGTCGCACGGCCCAGCGCTACCGGGTCACTGACCCCATACAGACTGGCTCCGGCACAGAACACGTTGTGAAACGCCAAGGCGCAAAGCGTTGTGTAGCCGCCGGCGCTGCCGCCGCGAATGAAGGCCTTGTCGCCGTCGATCAGGCCCCGTTCGTTGAGGTAACTGACCACGGCGCAAGCGTCTTCGACATCCACATCCCCCCAGCTCAAATGAAGCGCCTGACGATAGGCCCGGCCATAACCGCTGCTGCCGCGATAGTTGAGGTCGGCCACGGCGAAGCCCCGCTGTGTCCAGAACTGGATGCGCGGATCGAGCATCGGGTAACACGCCGACGTCGGGCCGCCATGGATGAACACCACCAGTGGCGGTTTCGCCGCGCCGGTCATTGCCGGGTAGAAGAAGCCATGTGCTTCGCCTGAGCCGCTTGGGTAGCGCAAGGTCTGCGGGCGGCTGATCCGTTCCGGAGCAAGTGGTGCGATACCGCCGGCCAGCACCTTCACTTGCCGGCTCTGACGGTCGATGGCGATGACGGCGGTTGAGCTGACGGGCGACGCTGCAATGCAATAAATGAACTGCCCATCCACGGCGAGATGGCGGAAGCGGCTGTAGTCGCCGGTGAAGTCGGCGTGGGAATTGCCGCCTATGCCCAATCGGCCAAACCCGCCCTCGGTCCAACTGGCCAGATAGCTGTCGTTGCCCAGCGGCAACCAGGTACTGCCGCCGAGTTGCCAGGGCGCGGGGCCGTGGTCGGCGTTGGCACTTGGCAATGGGCTCAGGCCTTTCCCGGATACCACCCATGGCTGCCAGTAACCGGCGCGATCCGTCAGGCAGTACAAGCGACCGTCGGCATCAAACCGTGGCTGTTGCACCGACTCTTGAGCATCGTCGCCCGCCACACAACGAGCCTCGGCAAACCCGCCATGGGCGAGGCGTTCGGCAACCATCAAGCGGGTTGCTGTCCATGGCTGATCCGGGCGACTCCATTCGATCCAGGCCAGGCGCCGGGCATCAGGGCTCAGCGTCGGTGCCGCGTAAAAATCAGCACCTTCGGCCAGCAGGTGGCGTGCGCCATCCAACAGATCGATCGTCACCAGTCGGTGTTGATCGCGATGCTCCTCGACCGCCAGCACTTGCCCGTTGGCGAACTGCAGATCGCCATAACGGCACGCACCGGACGTCAGTCTTTCGGGCGCTTCGTCTTGCAGTGATTGTCGATACAACTGCTGGTCAGTCTCGTTGACGAAAACGATGCCGTCGTCCGTCAGACAAAAGGCTCCACCGCCATATTCGTACACCCGACTGCGCACGCTGAACCCCGGCGGCGTCAGGCATTTCGCTGTGCCCTCACGCCAATGCCAGATCCGGCACGCCGCGTCTTCGGGTCGGTACTCGTTCCAGAACAGGCCGTTTGGACCGACCTGCAGTTCGGCAAAGTCGATACCGGCAGCCACGGCTTTGGCAGCGCTGAAAGGTTCAGCTTTTGGCGATGAGGCGTGAGTTTCGTTCATTGCGAAAGGCCAGTTGGTCGATGGTCTGGGTCGCGTGTTCGGCTTCTTCGCGAGCCTTGAGGATCACGCCGTGTTGTGGCGACTTGCTGCACACCGGGTCGGCATTTCTGGCATCACCGGTGAGCATGAACGCCTGGCAGCGGCAGCCGCCGAAGTCATTTTCTTTCTCGTCACAGGAGCGGCACGGCTCGGGCATCCAGTCGTAACCGCGAAAGCGATTGAATCCGAACGAGTCGTACCAGATGTGCTGCATGCTGTGGTCGCGTACGTTGGGAAACTGCACCGGCAGCTGTCGGGCGCCGTGACAGGGCAGGGCGGTTCCGTCTGGCGTGACCGTCAGAAAAATACTGCCCCAGCCGTTCATGCAGGCTTTCGGGCGTTCCTCGTAATAGTCCGGAGTGACGAAAATCAGCTTGCACGGATGCCCTTGGGCTTGCAGTTTGGCGCGGTATTCATTGGTGATGCGTTCGGCGCGCACCAGTTGCTCCCGGGTCGGCAATAGCCCGACGCGATTGAGTTGCGCCCAACCGTAGAACTGGCAAGTGGCGAGCTCGACGAAGTCCGCTTCCAGTGCGATGCACAGCTCGATGATGCGGTCGATCTGGTCGATGTTGTGCCGATGGGTCACAAAATTCAGCACCATCGGATAACCATGGGCCTTCACCGCCCGGGCCATTTCCAGTTTCTGTGCAAAGGCCTTTTTCGAGCCGGCCAGCAGGTTGTTCACCTGCTCGTCGCTGGCCTGGAAACTGATCTGGATGTGATCGAGGCCGGCCTTCTTGAAGTCGCTGATTTTCTGCTCGGTCAGGCCGATGCCGGAGGTGATCAGGTTGGTGTAGAAACCCAGTTTTCGGGCTTCGGTAATCAGCTCGGCGAGGTCCTGGCGCACCAGCGGTTCACCGCCGGAAAAGCCCAGTTGCGCCGCGCCCATTTCCCGCGCTTCACGGAACACCTTGATCCACTGTTCAGTGCTCAGCTCTTTGCCCTGCTCGGCGAAATCCAGCGGATTGGAGCAGTACGGGCATTGCAGCGGGCAGCGATAGGTCAGCTCGGCGAGCAGCCACAGTGGCAGGCCGACTTCCGGTTTTGGCGGCACTTGCACTGATGAATCAGGCAAGTTCGATCCAGTGCTGCGCACGGGCTACCTCCATGAATTGCTCGATGTCGTCACCGAGCTCGGGTACGCCGGGGAACTGTTGGTCGAGTTCATTGATGATCGCCGCGACATCCCGTTCACCGTCAATCAAGCCACCGATCAGTGCGGCACTTTCGTTGAGCTTGATCATGCCTTCCGGGTACAGCAGCACGTGGCCTTTCTGCGCCGGTTCGTACTGGAAGCGGTAGCCGGGACGCCAGGTCGGGGTCTTGCTGCGATCGAAACTCATAAGGTGATTCCTTTGTGCCAGACCCGTTCTCCGGTCACGCTGTGATACGGCGGGCGTTTCAGTTCGTAGGCCATGCTCATGGCATCGAGCATGCTCCAAAGAATGTCCAGTTTGAACTGGAGAATTTCCAGCATGCGCTCCTGGCCTTCACGGGTGGTGTAGTGCTGCAACGTGATCGCCAGGCCGTGCTCGACATCACGCCGTGCCTGACCCAGGCGTGTGCGGAAATACTCGTATCCGGCCGGGTCGATCCATGGGTAATGCTGCGGCCAGCTGTCCAGGCGCGATTGGTGGATTTGCGGGGCGAACAGTTCGGTCAGCGAGCTGCTGGCGGCCTCCTGCCAGCCGGCGCGGCGGGCGAAGTTGACGTAGGCGTCCACGGCGAAGCGCACGCCGGGCAGTACCAGCTCCTGGGAGCGCAACTGGTCCGGGTCGAGGCCGACGGCTTGGCCCAAACGCAGCCAGGCTTCGATGCCGCCGTCTTCACCGGGCGCGCCGTCGTGGTCGAGCAGGCGCTGAATCCACTCGCGGCGGATCTCGCGGTCGGGGCAATTAGCCAGAATGGCCGCGTCTTTCAGGGGAATGTTCACCTGGTAGTAGAAACGGTTGGCGACCCAGCCCTGGATCTGCTCGCGGGTAGCCCGGCCTTCGTACATCGCCACGTGGTAGGGGTGGTGGATGTGGTAATAGGCGCCCTTGGCGCGCAGGGCCGCTTCGAATTCGGCGAGGGACATCGGGGTGTCGGTCATCGGGGTTCTCCGGGGGAACAACCGTTGAGGTGTAGTGCTTGTGCTGGCCTCATCGCGAGCAGGCTCGCTCCCACAGGGAAATGTGGCCAACTGTGGGAGCGAGCCTGCTCGCGATAGACCGCGCAGCGGTCTCGATTGCTTACAGCACAATACTCATGCCGTCATACGCCACTTCAACCTGGCGCCGATCCAGCTCCGCGCGCTCGGGCGAATCTTCATCGAGAATCGGATTGGTGTTGTTGATGTGGATAAGCACCTTGCGCTGCGTGGGCAGTTGCTCCAGCACTTCGAGCATGCCGCCGGGGCCGTTTTGCGCCAGGTGGCCCATCTCCCGACCGGTGCGGGTGCCTACGCCACGACGCTGCATTTCATCGTCATCCCACAGCGTGCCGTCGACCAGCAGACAATCGCTGCCGGCCATGATTTCCAGCAGCGCTGCATCCACCTTGCCCAGGCCCGGTGCGTAGAACAGTTTGCCGCCCGTGCCCCGGTCCTCGACGATCAGGCCGATGTTGTCGCCCGGATGCGGGTCGAAGCGGTGCGGCGAGTAGGGCGGCGCGGCACTGCGCAGCGGCAACGGGGTGAAGCGCAGGTTCGGGCAGGCGGGAACAGTGAAGCTTTGATCGAGCTCGATGCGGTTCCAGTTCAGCCCGCCGTTCCAGTGGTTGAGCATGGTGAACAGCGGAAAACCGGTGCTCAGGTCTTCGTGGACCATATCCGTACACCAGACCTGATGCGGGCAACCCTCGCGCAACATGAGCAGGCCGGTGGTGTGGTCGATCTGGCTGTCCATCAGGATGATCGCGCCGATCCCGGTATCACGCAGGGCGCGGCCCGGCTGCATCGGGGCGAAGCCCTGGAGTTGGGCGCGGATGTCCGGAGAGGTGTTGCACAGCACCCAGTTCACGCCGTCATCGGAAATTGCGATGGACGACTGCGTCCGCGCCTTAGCCCGCAGGCTGCCGTCGCGAAAGCCTGCGCAGTTCACGCAGTTGCAGTTCCACTGGGGGAAGCCGCCGCCGGCGGCGGAACCTAGAATCTGGACAAACATGGACGCTCCATCATTTCAACGCTGAAAATAAAACGCCTCGGATAACCGAGGCGTTGTGCTGCACATCTGCCAAGGCAGAGATTAGCGGCTTGCGAAGTACATGGTGACTTCAAAGCCGATACGCAGGTCGGTGTAGGCAGGTTTGGTCCAGGCCATGAATTGAACTCCTTCTAGTGGGGGTGAGACAGCGCTAGCTATAGGTATAGTCCACCTCGAGTCAGAGATGTTCCAGATAGTTAGGTTGCTATGTTACTCAAAATCTCAAAGAGATTGCCCGTGAAACTTTGAGAAAGCTCCTTACCGCCCCGGTAATGATCATTTTGCCGCTTGCCATGGAGTGCCCGGTGCAGGGCTGTTCGCCAGGCAATGCCAACCGCCCTCGGCCTTATTCAATCGTTGTGCTGCAACCAGCAGTTCGGAACGCCCGATCAGCAGGATTGCCTCGGGCAATTGCGTCAGAAAATCCGACGAGCGGCCGCCCAGTTTGCCCTGCCAAAGCAATTCCGCAGTCTGGGCAGTGGGCAACGCAGCAAGGGAAAATTGCTCGGCCAAGGCCTGGCGCTGGGCGATGAACGATTTGTCGTCGAGGGCATTGATCAGCATTGGCACATCGCTGAGGAACTGCTCGATGTGCTGCAGCAGATCTGCCGGCGCTACGTTCGGTGATTGCACACCGAACAGTAATCCGGTTGTCCCGTGAATCTGGCGTAGGGCGCTGAACACCGCATAGCCCAGTTGCAACTCCACGCGCAGGCGCTGGTAGAACGGCGTCTGACAGAAGTGCGCAAGTAGACGCCACGCGGCTTCGTCGGCCAATTCCCCGGTCACGGCAGGGCAAAACAGCAGCAGTGCGTGCTCGCTGGAATCGCAATTGATGGCGCTCCACAGGCGTTGTGACGGGATGGATGGCGGTGGGGTCAATTGATTGTCCGGCGTGCCGGGAATACGGCTCAAGGCCAGGCCCATGGCCGCTTGAGTCTGTGCGGACAGGCCAATCGCCAGACCATCCCAGCGTGCACTCGACCAGAGTTGCTGCGCGTCGTCCGTGTTCGCGGTGTGCGCAAGGCAGTGATCGGGCAATGCCTTGAGCAGTTGTCGAATGGGGATCAGCGCAACGCTCGCGTGCGTGGCTTGTGAGGCTGCGGCGTCAGGTTGTGTCAGCTCTTTCAGCACATGCTCCAGAACGCTGGGCATCGGCTCCTGCAGTCCGGTCATTTTCAGCAGCCATTCGTTGCCCGATGCACTGAAGGAAAAATCCACACCGGCCTGACGCGCGTCTTCGCGTAGCGGTTGCAGGTTATTTTCCAGTCGGGATTGAAGGGCGCTGGCGGGACTCGAGTCCAGACGCCAGCGCAGATAAATCGCACCTTCCGCGCTGTTGTCCGGCAATGCCTGGCTGAATTGCATCGGCGAACGTTCACGACGGCTTCGCGAGCGATCCTGGGCAAAGGTACGCAGGCCGCGGTGGGCGCTGGTCTGGCCACGAATCAATCCGGCGTTGGACGCTGGTGCTTCGGTGCGCAGGAACGGGTTGGGTGCGGGCAACTGCCATGGGCCACTGAAGTTATCCACAGCGCCGATTTGATTGAGGATTTGCTTGAGCGCTGTCACGCCTTGGCCAGATAACCCGACTTCGCATTGTTCGCTGTCCAGTCGGGCCAATTGCAAGGCACTGCTGACCTGTTGCTGGCGCTGGTGCAGGGTTGCGTATTCTTCGCGCAACCGGGTCCAGTCCTGCTGGGTAAAAAAGCTCAGCCAGTCCATAAGGCGTTCGAGAATCCCGGTCGGCAACCCATTGGCCGGCAAGGTGAACTCGATATGCAGCAAGGCTTGTCCTGCGAATTGGTAGAGCAACTGGGCTTTCAGGTGATCGGCCAGCCCGCGCTCGCGCAGGTCCGCCGACAAGCCCCCGGGTTTTGCCGAATTCAGCCAGTGGCACAAGAATGCCAGCGCCTCGGCGCAAGAATCGGGCAGCGATTCGAGGGCGCACAGCCAATCCAGTCGCCGTTCTTCAGCCTGTTGATAACTTCTTTCTGAGGTCGACATCAGGGGCGCGGGAGCGTGTTGCTCAATGCTTTCTCCCTTGGCGATGACGTTACCAAACGCTTCAGCCAAGGTCCTTAGCTCTTCGAGACTTTGCGGTCCGGCCAGGCTCAACGTCATCTGCCCGGTCTGGTAAAACCGCTGATAAAAATCCCGCAACGCCTGCTGAAACTCGGGCTGCTCTACAGCCAGGGTGGCGCGATTGCCGGCATGAAAACCGCGAAGCGGATGTACTTCTGACAACCCGTCGAACAGCGCAAATTGCTGCTGCGCTGCCGCATCCTGCGACCAGGCGACAAATTCCGCCTGCAGTACTTCCCGTTCCCGCTGCTGATCGTCCGGATTCATACGCGGATGGGCGAGCATGTCTGACAGACGCTCCAGCCCACCGGCAAATGCCTGGGGTGGCAGTTCGAAAAAGTAGTCCGTGGTGCGCTCGCTGGTTCGCGCGTTTATCTGGCCGCCATGACTCTGGACGTAGGCCATCAACCCTTGCCCGGCAGGAAAACGCTCAGTCCCCAGAAACAGCAGATGCTCAAGAAAATGCGCCAGTCCGGGCCACGCCAGCGGCACATCATGGCTGCCCGCGGCGACCCGCAATGCTGCTGCGCAACGCTTCAAATTCGGGGCATGACGCAGCGTCACCCGCAAGCCGTTGGCCAGGGTTTCAGTGTGGGGGCGAGGGTGATTCAGCGCGGGCATGGGCACTTCCAGAACAGTGAAGTGCCAATGCTAGCGGATTAGGACTTGTTCAGCTCGCCGTAAAGCTCGGGACGACGATCGATCAGGTAGCGATTGGCGGCACGGGAATCGACCATCAACTGTCGATCCAGCTCACCGACAATCAGCGATTCATCCAGTCCCGCCTGAGCGATACGGCTGCCATCCGGCGCAGCAATGCTGCTCTGGCCGCAATAGTGGATGTCGCCTTCATGGCCACAGTAGTTGGCGTAAGCCACATAGCATTGGTTTTCGAAGGCGCGGGAACGCACGGTGACATCGGCGACGAAATCGAACGGAATCATGTTCGCGGTCGGCACCAGAATCAGCTCGGCGCCGCCCAGGGCCAGGCGTCGGACATTTTCCGGAAACTCCAGGTCGTAGCAGATCAGGAAACCGAGTTTCCAACCGTTGAGCTCAACGATGGGAAACTCATCGGAACCTGCACTGAACATCGAGTGATCGAGGTCGCCGAACAAGTGCGTCTTGCGGTAGTTGCACACGCGCTCACCATTGGCGTCGATCAACTGCACGGCGTTGTAGATCTTCCCGTCCTCGGTGCGCTCGGGATAGCCATACAAGATGGCAATCCCGGTTGCTTTGGCAATGCGCGCGATCTGCTGCGCCGACTCACCGTTGTACACCTCCGCCAACACGCTGACGGCATCGACGCCGATGTTGTAGCCGGTCAGGAACATCTCCGGCAGCACCAGCAGGTCCGCGCCTTTTGCCTCCAGCGCCAGTTGTTGCAGGCGTTGCAGGTTGCCGGCGACATCCAGCGGCAACGGTGGACATTGGTAAAGGGCTACGCGCATTTCGGATTCCTCTTACTCGGGCAGGGCGATCGGTCCGATCTCGTTGAACACATCTCCTGGACCCGGATTCTCGGCGTGAGTTGCACCGCCGAAGTGTTTCATGATGCCCCACACCGCGTTGAGCGAGGTCTGAACCGCGCCTTCAACCCAGGCTGGCGTCCACGAAACGTCGTCGCCAGCGATGAAGATCCCGCGCTGTTCTGCCGGCATGTCGTCCTGCATGAAGTGCGCGTACATGCGCTGGTTGTAGCGGTAGTGACCGGGCAGTGCGCCTTTGAACGCGCCGAGGAAATGCGGGTCGGCTTCCCAGGACACTGTGATCGGATCGCCGATGATCCGCGCAGCGATGTCGACTTTCGGGTAGATCTTCTTCAGTGCATCCAGCGCCAGTTTCACGCGTTTTTCCACCGGGTGCGGGAGCATTTTCAGCGCGTCGCTCATCCACGAGTACGACAGGCAAATCACCCCCGGCTTGTCGTCACCATTGTCGAACAGGTAGGTGCCACGGGTGAGGCGATCGGTGAGGGTCATGCTCATCAGGTCGCGGCCGGTTTCCGGATCCTTGTCCTTCCAGAACGGGCGGTCGACCATCACGAAGGTCTTCGACGATTGCATGTAGCGGGTGCGGTCCAGGGCCATCCACATCTTTTGCGAGAACAAGGTTTCGTCGCATTCGATCTGGGTGGTCAGCAGCCAGCTCTGGCACGTGGTCAACACGGCGGCGTATTCGCGGGTGTCGCCCCAGTTGTCGGTGACGGCGAAACGACCGCCCGGCGCGTGGGCAATTTTCTTCACGCCGGTGCGCGGCGCGCCGCCGTGCAGGGAGCTGAGGCTGGTGCCGGCCGGCCAGTGCGCGCAGCGTTCTGGCACATGGCGCCAGATGCCTTGTGGCACCTGTTCCACACCGCCGACCACCAGGTGCTGGTGATCGTCGCAGTTGGTCATCACCACGCGGAAGATTTCCAGCATCGAATTCGGGAAGTCAGAGTCCCAGCCGCCGGTGCCGAAACCGACCTGGCCGAACACTTCGCGGTGATGGAACGACAGCTTGGCAAAGGCTTTGGAAGTGGCGACGAAGTCATAGAAGGTGCGGTCGTCCCACAGTGGCACCAGGGTGTTCCACAGCTCCTTGAGGCGCGGCACGTCGCGGTCGCGAATAGCTTGCTGGATATCCGAGAACTGCGAGCCGGCTTCCAGGGCGTCGGCCCACGCGTCAGCCACTTCCTGGAACAGCGCAGGAAGGTCCGACAGCTTCTGTGCGTAATGGGTCTGGCCTTCGAGGTCGATCACCGTGCTGCCCGACGCGGGCGTCAGCGGGTTGGGGAACGGTTTGGTTTCCAGGCCGAGCTTGTCGACGTAGTGATAGAACGCGGTGGACGACACCGGGAAGCGCATGCCACCCAGCTCGGCCACGATGCCTTCGGCGCCGTTGAACGCCTGGGAACGCAGACGGCCACCCATTTTCGAGGCTTCGTAGACGACCGGTTTCAGCCCCAGCTTCATCAGCTCATACGCGGCCACCAGACCGGCAATCCCGCCGCCGACAATCGCCACTTCGGCACCGTGATTGTGCTCGGGAATGCTGCCCAGCCCGGCCGGGTGTTCGATCCAGTCGTCGAAGGCGAAAGGAAAGTCCGGGCCGAAAATGGTGATTGGTTTTTTACCGTCTGCAGGATGGCGATTGTTCTTGTTCATGGCTGACCTTGCTGGCGACCCGACGCGCAATGCGCATCTGAGTATAGGAAAAGATGCCAGCCATTCTAGAGAGCACAGAACACGTTAATAAGACGCAAAGTGTCGTCGTTTTGCCATTTTATTGGTCGATATGACGAGCGCATGCTTCAAAGTGACAATGTGAACCCCTGTGGGAGCGAGCCTGCTCGCGAAGAGGCCCGAACAGACACCACCTAAACCCCGGCACAAACTCAAACCGGCTGCCCCCGATCAATCTTGCTGCTCAAGATAATCGACGTCGTGGTCTTCTCCACCCCATCCACACTGCCAATCTGATCCAGCAACTGATCCAGCTGCTCCGGCGAATCGGTGCGCAACCACGCCACATAATCAAATTCGCCACTCACCGCACACAACTGCTGTACCTGCGCCATCGCGCTCAGGCGGCGCAACACCTCCTTGCCGGAACGCGGTTGCACCGTGATCCCGACATACGCCTGCAACCCGCCATCCACCACCCGCTGCCCGAGACGCACGCCGTAACCGGTGATCACCTTGGCCTTTTCCAGCCGCGCCAGGCGCGAGGTGACGGTGGTGCGGGCGATGCCCAGTTGCCGGGCGAGCATGGCCACGCTCTCACGGGCGTTGATCTGCAGGGCTGCAATCAACTGGCGGTCGATTTCGTCGAGAACGGGCGGGCGAGTGTCAGGCAAAGGGTTATCTCCAGCGGTATGGATCAGTGCGCAAGCATGTTACAGGCAGATTCTGTACGACGCTCGCGACGGATTCCTGATCAAGCCTCAGTACCGTTCATGACATTTGCGCCTGCGACAAATTGCCATAAGTAACCAGTTAGTACATTATTCCGCCCTTGTCACAAATGGGGAAAATGTCCGACATGAACAATTCTGGGGCTGCCGCCGGCAGCAAATGGTTGCTGGCGGGGCTGGGTGTGCTGATTGCACTGATCGGGCTCGGCCTGGCGGGTGGCGGCGGCTATCTGATTGCGCTGGGCGGCAGTGGGTATTTCCTGCTGATGGGCCTGGCGATGCTGGTGTCCGGCCTGTTGATTGCCCGTCGCAAGCCGCTGGGCGCCTGGCTGTATGGTGTGGCGCTGGTCCTCACCGCGATCTGGGCGGTATGGGATGCCGGTCTCGAATACTGGCCGCTGGTCTCGCGGGTACTGACCTTCGCCGTGATCGGTCTGGTGGTGGCGTTGATCTATCCGACCCTGGTTCGCGCTTCGGGCGCGACCGGCGGGCGTGGTGCCTACGGTCTGGCTGGCATTCTGGGTGTGGGCGTTATGGCGACGATGGCCTACATGTTCGTGCCGACCCATGTGGTCAAGGCCTCCGTTGAACCTGCGGTGACGCCGGTCGCGCCGGGCACCGAGCAGAAAGACTGGGCGCACTGGGGCAACACCACCGCCGGCAACCGCTTTGCCGCGCTGGACCAGATCAACAAAGGCAACATCGACAAGTTGCAGGTCGCCTGGACCTTCCGCACCGGCGATATCCCGCAAAGCACCGGTGCCGGCGCCGAAGACCAGAACACACCGCTGCAAATCGGTGACACGGTCTACACCTGCACCGCCTACGGCAAAGTCTTCGCCCTGGATGCCGACACCGGCGCCCAGCGCTGGAAATTCGACCCGCAAGGCACCGCACCCAACTGGCAGCGCTGCCGTGGCCTGGGCTACTCCGAAACTCCGGCGTCTTCGGACAATCAGCCAACCGCCTGTACGAAACGTCTGTTTCTGCCGACCGGCGATGCCCGCCTGATCGCCATCAATGCCGACACCGGCAAGCCCTGCGAAGAGTTCGGCAACAAGGGCACCGTCGACCTGACCACCGACATGGGCGAAGTGAAGCCCGGTTACTACCAGCAAACCTCGACTCCGCTGGTCGCAGGGGACGTGGTGATCGTCGGTGGCCGCGTGGCCGACAACTACTCCACCGGCGAACCGCCGGGAGTGGTGCGTGCCTACGATGTGCGCAGCGGTGAACTGGTGTGGGCGTGGGATCCGGGCAATCCGAACACCAGCAAACGTCCGCCGGCCGGTGAGACTTATACCCGTGGCACGCCAAACGTGTGGTCGGCCATGTCCTACGACGCCAAACTCGGTCTGGTGTACCTGCCGACCGGTAACGCAACGCCAGACTTCTTCGGCGGTCAACGCACCGATTTCGACGATAAGTGGAGCTCGTCCATCGTCGCCATCGACGTGAAAACCGGCCAGGTGCGCTGGCACTTCCAGACCACTCACCACGACCTGTGGGACTTCGACCTGCCGGCACAGCCGCTGTTGTACGACGTGCCGGACGACAAGGGCGGAATCCAGCCAGCCCTGGCGCAAGTCACCAAACAGGGCGAGATCTTCCTGCTCAACCGCGAAACCGGCGTACCGATTGCCCGCGTCGAAGAGCGCCCGGTGCCGCAAGGCAAGGTTCCCGGCGAGCGCTATTCGCCAACCCAACCGTTCTCGGTCGACATGCCGTCAATCGGCAACAAGACCCTGACCGAGTCCGACATGTGGGGCGCCACGCCGTTTGACCAGTTGATGTGCCGCATCCAGTTCAAAGGCATGCGCCACGAAGGCGTCTACACCCCGCCGGGCATGGACCGCGCCCTGCAATTCCCGGGCTCGCTGGGCGGCATGAACTGGGGCAGCGTCTCGGTTGATCCGAACACGAACTACATGTTCGTCAACGACATGCGCCTGGGCCTGGCCAACTACATGATCCCGCGCGACAAGATCAAAGCCGGGGCCAGCGGCATCGAAATGGGCGTGGTGCCGCAGGAAGGCACACCGTTCGGCGCCATGCGCGAACGCTTCCTCTCGGCGGTTGGCATTCCGTGCCAGAAGCCACCCTTCGGCACCATGTCGGCCATCGACCTCAAGACCCACAAACTGATGTGGCAAGTCCCGGTCGGCACCGTACAGGACACCGGCCCGCTGGGCATCCGCATGCACATGCCGATCCCGATCGGCATGCCGACCCTCGGCGCATCGCTCGCCACCCAGTCGGGCCTGCTGTTCTTCGCCGGCACCCAGGACTTCTACCTGCGCGCCTTCGACACCGGCAACGGCAACGAAATCTGGAAGTCGCGCCTGCCGGTGGGCAGCCAGTCCGGGCCGATGACCTACGTTTCACCGAAAACCGGCAGGCAGTACATCCTGCTGACGGTGGGTGGTGCGCGTCAGTCGACGGATCGTGGGGATTATGTGATTGCCTACGCTTTGCCTGATTAAGACATTGCGGACCCTTGTAGGAGCGAGCTTGCTCGCGATGGGCGTTAACGATAACGCGTGCTGTCTGAATGGCCGCGGCGCGTTCAAGTTCATCGCGAGCAGGCTCGCTCCTACATGATTGTGCGGGGCAACAGGATGGACAGCGACCGTCACTCGTAGTCGAATACGAGAACGAAGGATCCGAGGCAATGGACATGACGACGAACCTGCCTGCCGCTGTACGCGACCGCGCATTGCAGATCGCCCATCACGAAATGGGGCACTACGTGGTGGCCCGCGTCCTGGGGTTTGAAACGGGCGGCGTGACTCTGGCCGTGACCAGGGATTTGCGGCACCAGGGCGGGGCCTCCATTGCCCTGGTGCGTCCCATTTTGTCGATAGATGCCATGAAGGAGCATCTGGAAGCCCGGATGATGGTGCTCCTGGCGGGCGCCATGGCGCAGACACTCCCCTCAAAACCTTCAGCCGTAAAACGCGTCGACAAGCCCAAAGCCACCGCCATCCTCAAAGGCGAGCAGGGGGCGGAGCAGGACTACGCAAAAATCAGGGAGCTTCAGCATCTGCTGCGCAACCTCGTCTACCCCGATACCGATCCAGCGTCGAGCGAGTGCATAACGGCGCAGCTTAAGACGATGATTGATCGGGTGTGGGGTCGGACGCAAAAAATCATCGAGGACCAGGCCGAGACGATTGCCGAATTGGCAGGGGCGCTGGTGGACGGTATGGCTCTTGTAGAGCAATGGGGGCGGGCGGCGGATACGTATGAGGTGGTGTTCACCGGGCCGATGCTGGAACGGCAGCGGGCGGTGAAGGCCATCCCTTCGTTACGTATTTGGACTGACAACTGCAGTGACGCCGTTCAGCACTCGAAATAACGAAGGGTCGTAGCGTTATTTGCTTGCAAGCATAGCGTCTTGCACCAGTGGCAACAGTGCATCAGTCGCCGCCAACAGTTCAGCCAGAAGGGTTTCGTCCACATCCATATAACCTTCGTACTCAGCCAGATTGCGGCGCTCGTGACAAAGTACGAACAGGCGTACCTGGATTTTGTTCAGGCCGAGAGTATGTACAAGGCACTGAAAGACTAGACAACGACGGTCAGAGCGAAAGCCCTGCAGACGCATGGCCGTCAGTGCCAGGGCATGGGCGGCGTTGTAGGCGAGGTCGAAGCGACTGGCGAAGGACAGCGCCGAACTGTGAGCATCCTTCAAACGGTCCGTGGCCGATCTCAGCAGTCCTTCACATTCCTTGCGATCTGGCGGTTCGGCTTTGAGGCCACCGCTACGCACCAGGTTCTCCAGATTTTCGTTACTGCCCATCGGCTACCTCTGCTGGGTTGCGGCCAATCAAATCAATTTTCTCCTGTTGTTCAACCCGCACGACAAAGCTGTTGCCGGCCGCCTTCTTGGCTTGCCAGTCGGCCAGGGTGTAGAGCGTTGGGTTAATGGTGCGGCCAAGCTGTTCCTCTACGGGCAGTACCCGTTCCATCAACTCGCCGTAGCTGAGGTTTTCTCCAATCAGCATCAGGTCAATGTCACTGCCTGCATGCTCGTTCCCCTTGGCAATGGAGCCGTAGATAAACGCCCATACCAACTGATCAGACAGTGGAGACAAGGCTGCACGCAGTTGCTCCGCAATGCCAAAAGTCTTACGCACTATCCCCAGCAGTTCTGCATAGATGGGGCACTCAGGGTTGGCCTGGTAGTGCGTCTGATTACCTCGCCGACTCATGGTGAGAATGCCTGCGCCATGCAGGCGCTCCAGCTCACGCATCAGGCTGCCCTTGCCGACCTGCGCCCAGCGGGATATTTCATTGGCATAGAAGCTCTGATCCGGTTTGCCATACAACATGCCCAGCACTTTTTGCTGGGTAGCGGTAAACAGAGCATCGCTGAGCGGGATGGCAGGCATGGTCGACTCTATAAGTCCCAAAAAGGGAACGATAGGTCCCTTTCTGGGAATTTTCAACTCTGCCGTGATTATGTGTTTTTCGATGGGTCTGCTTCCTTTCTGGTTTGAACAGGCCGCCGCGTCTGCACCTTTAACACATCATCGATCAGCGCTTTGCTCATTGTCGTCAGGTAATGAGCGGCCCAGGCGTGACGGTCGGAGTCCTGAGCGTAGGCAGCGTCCACGGTGAGGGACTTTGCGAGAAATAGCAGATCGGAGGCTTGGGCCAGGGCGTCGATGATGGGGGCGTTGCGACAGACGTGGAACAGTGGTTGGTCCGAGAGAAACAGGAAGGGCGTGAAGCCAATGGTTTTCAGTTCTGAAGGTGCGGGCGAATCTGTTTTGGTCATGGTCATACTCCAGCGTTAGAGGAGTCGCCACGTTCGTTTCCAAGCGAGTGGGTGGCGGCTGTGCGCAGGTTGGAAACCGGGGACCAAAGATCCGGCACGCCCAAAGGCGTCCCGCGCACAGCTGCCATAACACAGAGTTCGCAGTCGTCAAAAACGTCTGGAATTGTGGTGGGGATGCTGTTGCGCTGTGATCCGACGGGTTTCCAAGCCCGATCGCTGAATGCTCAGCGACGTCCGGAGACTATCCCGTCGAAGAAAAGCACAACAAGGCGGCAAAGTGCCCAACAGCAAGATTCGGAGTTTGCCTACAAGGTCCTAAGGCGTCATCCGATATTTCGACACCCTCAGTAAACGAAGACTGGCACGACGAGTGATTTTCCAGGCCGGTGCATCCTTTGAGTCGTTGCGCCAAACGCCTGGTTCCTGCGTTGTCATGAGGGCACTGAAGCCATTGGCGAATCGGCAACCGCCGCCAGTAACCGTCGTTAACAATTGACAGGGGAATCAGGGTGGTTGGGCACCTCTGAAGCTCATACATTTATTCCTTTGAGGTTATATTCCTTTGGTGGCATATTTGTATGAAATGGGACGTCGAATACACGGATGAATTTGAGGCCTGGTGGGATCGCCTGAACGAGGCCGAACAGGACTCGGTTCAGGCCACGGTGATGTTGCTGGGCGAGGATGGCCCACACTTGGGTTTTCCACATACCAGCGATATCAAGGGTTCACGGCATGGCAACCTCCGTGAGTTAAGGGTACAGCATGCTGGCAGGCCGTACCGTGTGCTGTACGCGTTTGATCCACGGCGCAGCGCGATCCTGCTGATTGGCGGTGATAAAACCGGCCAGGAGCGTTGGTATGCGGAACACGTGCCACTGGCCGAGCGTCTCTACGACGAGCACTTGGAAACATTGATGAAAGAGGGTTATGACAATGGCTAAAAAATTTGCTGATTTGGTGGCACGTCGCTCTCCAGAGTCTCAAGCGCGTGTCGAGGCCTTGCATCAGAAGCTACGAGCTCAAATGCCGTTGCACGAGTTGCGTCAGGCGCAAGCGTTGAGTCAGGACACACTGGCCAGGACGCTGCATGTCAACCAGGCGGCGATCTCCAAGATGGAGCGGCGAACTGACATGTACATCAGTACGTTGCGCAACTACATCCGCGCCATGGGGGGCGAGTTGGAAATCATCGCCACTTTCCCCGAGGGCCAGGTAAAGATCGAGAACTTTGCCAGCTGAACGATTAAAAAATGGCTCTACTGTTTCGGTCTATCCAGACACGCAAAAGCCGCGCATTGCGCGGCTTTCTTGTTTGGTGGGCCCACACGGACTTGAACCGTGGACCAAAGGATTATGAGTCCTCTGCTCTAACCAACTGAGCTATAGGCCCTCAGTAGGTCGCGGATTATAGCGACGGTTTCGCGGCTGTGCTATCCGAAAAAGCCATTACGGTTGTACGAAGAAACGTCGCGGCGAATTCTTCGGGGGGCAAGGGCAGGCTGACGATGTAGCCCTGGATCTGTTCGCAGCCCTCGGCGGCGAGGAATTGCTGTTGCGCCTGGGTCTCGACGCCTTCGGCAATCACGGTGAATTGCATGCTGCGTCCGAGGGCGATGATGGCGCGTACGATCGCCGCATCGTGGGGGTCGTCCGGCAGGCCGCGGACGAAGGACTGGTCGATCTTGAGGATGTCCAGCGGCAGGCGCTTGAGGTAGCTCAGGGACGAGTAGCCGGTGCCGAAGTCATCGATGGCCAGTTGCACGCCCAGATGTTTGAGTTGATGCAGTACCGCCAGCGCTTCTTCGGCCTGGCTCATGATGAAGTTTTCGGTGATTTCCAGTTGCAGGAATCCGGGGTTGAGGCCGTTGTCCTTGAGTAACTGTTCGATGCGCCCCAGCAGGTTGGGCTGGCGCAATTGGGCGCCGGCAAGGTTGACCGACAGTGGGCCGGGGCTATCGTACAGGCGGTGCCATTCGGCCATCTGGCGGCAGGCGGTTTCCAGGACCCAGTCGCCGATTTGCAGGATCATGCCGTTTTCTTCAGCCAGCGGGATGAAGTGTTCCCGCGGCACGTCGCCAAAGGTCGGGTGGCGCCAGCGGATCAGGGCTTCGGCGCCGACCAGGCTGTAGTCGTCGAGGCTGATTTTCGGTTGGTAGCACAGGTGCAATTCGTTGCGTTCGATGGCGCGGCGCAGTTCGTGCTCCAGCGCCACGCGTTCGCTGGCCTGGGCGGTGAGGTCGCGGGTGTAGCTTTCGACGCGGTTGCGGCCCTTGGCCTTGGAGCGGTACATCGCCGCGTCGGCGTTCTTGATCAGCGTGGCAACGTCGCAACCATCCTTGGGGTAGAGGCTGGTGCCAATGCTGGCGCTGATGAAAAACTCGTGTTCGCCGGCCTGGAATGGCGCGGCGAAACAATTGAGCAATTTGGTGGCGATGTTGTCGGCATCACTGGGTTGTTGCAGGCCCGGCAGCAGGATAATGAACTCGTCACCGCCCAGGCGTGCCACGGTGTCGATGTCACGCAACTGCTCCTTGAGACGTGCGGCAATGCCCTTGAGCAGCAGGTCGCCCACCGGGTGGCCGAGGCTGTCGTTGATGTGCTTGAAGCGGTCAAGGTCAAGGAACAGCACGGCGCCCTGGCCGCCGTTCTCCTGCTGGTTGTTGAGTGCCGTCAGCAGGCGGCTTTCGAACAGCGTGCGGTTCGGCAGGCCGGTCAGCGGGTCGTGGTGCGCCTGGTAGTCGAGTTTGGCCTGGGCATGCTTGAGGCTGGAGATGTCGGCGAATACCGCGACAAAGTGGGTGATGAATTTGTCGCGGTTGCGCACGGCACTGATGGTCAGCCAGCTCGGGTACAGCTCGCCATTTTTGCGCCGATTGGAAATCTCGCCCTGCCAATGACCTTCGGCAGTCAATTGATGCCACATGGCAGCGTAGAACGCGCTGTCATGCAGGCCTGAGGCGAGCAGACGGGGCGTGTGGCCCAGCGCTTCGCTTTCGCTGTAACCGGTGATTTCGGTGAAGGCACGGTTGACCGCACTGATGTGCTGTTGGGTATCGGTGATCAACACGCCTTCGGCGGTGCTTTCGAATACGGTGGCGGCCTGTTGCAGTTTTTCCTGCATCAGGTGCCGCTCGGTGATGTCCCGGGCGATGGTCAGCATGCAGTCGTCATCGCCGATCGGCAGCGGACGGCTGGACACTTCACAGAGGCGGATCTGCCCGTCGCTGCGGCGGATATGGCAACTGAAGTCGCGGACAAAACCGTCCCGATGCAGCAGGTCGAGCATTTGTTTGCGTTCATTGAGATTGACCCAGATGCCCAGGTCCAGCACTGAACGATCCACCGACATGGCGCTGTTGAATCCGGTGATGCGACTGAAACCCTCGTTGACCTCCATCAGCAAACCGTCACTTTGCCGCGACAGCAGCAGGCCGTCGGGGGACGCATGGAAAGCCTTGGCGAACTTTTCTTCGGACGTTTGCAGTTGTTGCTGGGTTTCCTTGAGCTGGGTGATGTCCCGCACCACGACCACCAGCGCCGGTGTCATGTCGAGGTCGAACGGTTCGGCGGAGATCAGCCCGGTGAACACCTGGCCGTTGCTGCGACGAAAGGGCATTTCCAGATTGCGGATGCTGCCGGCCTGCAAGCGTTGCAACAGACCCGGCCCAACGCCGGGAATCCCCCAGATGTTCAGGTCGGTGGCGGTCAGTCCAATGACGTCCTCGGCCTTGAGGCCGATCTGTTCTTCGAACGCTTCGTTGACCTCCAGCAGGCAACCGTCGCTCAGGCGGGCGATCACCAGAATGTCAGGGCATTGCTGGAACACGGAAGCGAATTTCTGTTCCGACAGGCGCAGCGCTTCTTCGGTGCGCTTGGCGTCGGTGATGTCGATCATCAATCCGCGCAACACCGGCTCTTGCCCGTGTTCGATCAGGCTGACGATGTCGCGCACCCACAGGCAGCGCCCGTCGGCGGTGATCACCCGGTAATCGAGGCGGTGATCGCGCCCGGCCAGCACTTCGTGATCGCAGAAAGTCTGGGCACGAGTCAGGTCGGCGGGGTGAATGATGTTGCGCCAGAAGCCCGGAATCAGCCAATGGGAGAGGGGGTAGCCAAGAAGATCTTCGGCGTGGGGCGATACGTAGCTGTAGGTGTAGTCGGTGACCTTGGCTTCCCAGGCGATGGCCGACAGGCTCTCTACCAGGCCACGGTAGTGGTACTCGCTGCTGCGCAGTTCCTGTTCAAGATCGACCCGGCGGGCGATTTCCGAACTCAAGCGGCGGTTGATGCGGATAACCGCCGCCAGCACCAGGGTCAGCAGCAGCAATCCGGGCAGGCCATACACCAGCAGGTCATTCCAGAATGTTCGATGATCGATGACGTTACCGACCCAATGCTCCTGAATGGCGCTGATTTCGGCGGGGCTCATGTCCGCCAGGACTTTGTCGAGAATGCCGACGAGGATTGCGTTGTTGCGGGGTACGGCCATGGCCAGTTGATAGCGATAGGGGGTTTCACCGCTGACATACAGCCCATCGAGCTTGAGTTGGCGCAGGCTCCAGACGCTGGACGCCAGATCGCCCACCACCGCATCCACTGCACCCGTGGCCAGCGCCTGTAACGCCGAGCTGACGTTCGGCATCGCCACCAGGTTCAGGTCGGGATTGTGGGTGCGCAGCAGTTCGTGGGGGGCGTAGTTTTCCACCACGGCGATTTTCAGGCCATACAGGTCTTGCAGGTTGTGTGGCTGGGCGCCCCTGACATGGGCCAGGATGACGATCGGAAAATCCAGATAGGGGCGGGTGAACGACAGGTATTTCTGGCGTTCCGGGGTCGACATGATGCCCGGCAGCAGGTCGATTTTGCCCTTTTTGGCTTGTTCCAGAACGGCGGTCCAGCTCACCGGCTCGATGGGCGTGAGCCGGGTTTTCAGTCTTTGGCGAATGACCTCGATGTAATCCGCGGCAAGGCCCTGGTAGCGGCCCTCATCGTCGCGAAACTCGAAGGGCGGCCACGACGCATCGACACCCAGGCGCAAGTCCGGGTGAGCCGCCAGCCAGCTACGTTCATCCTCAGTTAGAGTCAGCGCGCCAGCCGTTGCGGTCCAGGTCATCAGCGACAGCAAAAAAAGCACGGTCGGCAGTCTGGGCATAACGGTCTCGTTATGGCTCTGGGGAATGTTTCGAGTGTAGACGGGCTACAGGGCGGAGGGGAGGTGTGGAGATATTAATCTGCCATAAAACAAAACCCCCGGCCTGGGCCGGGGGTTCTGTGATCACTCGTCGAGGAAGGAGCGCAGATGCTCGCTTCTCGTCGGGTGGCGCAGCTTGCGCAACGCCTTGGCTTCGATCTGACGAATCCGCTCACGGGTCACGTCAAACTGTTTACCAACCTCTTCGAGGGTGTGGTCGGTATTCATGTCGATACCGAAGCGCATGCGCAGTACCTTGGCTTCACGGGCAGTGAGGCCGGACAGCACTTCGCGAGTCGCTTCTTTAAGGCTCTCAACGGTTGCAACATCGATTGGCGACTGCATGGTCGAGTCTTCGATGAAGTCACCCAGATGGGAGTCTTCGTCATCACCGATCGGGGTTTCCATGGAGATCGGCTCTTTAGCGATCTTCAATACCTTGCGGATCTTGTCCTCAGGCATTTCCATGCGTTCGCCCAGCTCTTCCGGGGTCGGTTCGCGACCCATTTCCTGCAACATCTGCCGGGAAATGCGGTTGAGCTTGTTGATCGTTTCGATCATGTGCACCGGAATACGGATGGTGCGGGCCTGGTCGGCGATCGAGCGAGTGATCGCCTGACGGATCCACCAGGTGGCATAAGTCGAGAATTTGTAGCCGCGACGGTATTCGAACTTGTCTACCGCTTTCATCAAGCCGATGTTGCCTTCCTGGATCAGATCGAGGAATTGCAGGCCACGGTTGGTGTACTTCTTGGCGATCGAGATCACCAGACGCAAGTTGGCTTCAACCATCTCTTTCTTCGCGCGGCGGGCCTTGGCCTCACCGATCGACATGCGACGGTTGATGTCCTTGATCTCGGCGATGGTCAAACCGGTTTCGGTTTCCAGCGCGGTCAGCTTCTGCTGGCAACGGACGATGTCCGGCTGCAGGCGGCCAATGGCTTCAGCGTATTTGCTTTTGCCTTTGGCCAGGGCGTCACTCCAGCTTTCGTCGACTTCGTTGCCCGGGAACTGGCGCAGGAAGTCTGCACGCGGCATGCGCGCATCACGAACGCAGAGCTGCATGATTGCACGCTCTTGCTGACGCAGGCGATCCAGGGCACTGCGAACACGCTCGACCAGGGCTTCGAATTGCTTCGGTACCAGTTTGATCGGCATGAACAGGTCGGCCAGGGCCAGCAACTCGGCAATCGCTGCCTTGTTGTGACGACCGTGCTTTTTCAGCGCCTTGCGGGTGATTTCCATCTGATCGGCCACAGCGCCAAAACGCTGGGCGGCGATGATCGGATCCGGACCGCTTTCGGCTTCTTCCTCGTCATCCGAGGCTTCACCGTCTTCGTCGTCGGTGTCGTCATCCGCCTTGACGGCTTTCGCGTCAATCGGTGGCGGCACTTCTGCCGCAGGCGGCGCGATGCCGTCGTCCGGGTCGATATAACCGCTCAGGACGTCGGACAGGCGGCCACCTTCGGTGGTGACGCGGGTGTACTCGGAGAGAATATGATCAACCGTGCCAGGGAAGTGCGCGATTGCGCTCATCACCTCACGGATGCCCTCTTCAATACGCTTGGCGATTTCAATTTCGCCTTCACGTGTGAGGAGCTCCACCGTACCCATTTCGCGCATGTACATGCGCACCGGGTCGGTAGTGCGACCAATGTCGGTCTCGACCGCAGCCAACGCTGCAGCGGCCTCTTCGGCTGCGGCTTCGTCGGTATCGGCGTCGGCCAGCATAAGGGAATCCTTATCTGGCGCAACCTCGAATACGTTGATCCCCATGTCATTGATCATGCGGATGATGTCTTCCACCTGTTCCGGATCTGAAATATCCTCCGGCAGGTGGTCGTTGACCTCCGCGTAAGTCAGGTAGCCCTGCTCACGACCAAGTGTGATCAACTCTTTGATACGAGACTGCTGTTGCGCTTTTCCGGACATAACACCCTATCCACTGAAGGTCTTGGCGGGCAAAAAACAAGCCGAGGATTATACCTGAGCTATGACCTCACGCGCCAGTTGAGGTCGGGTTTGATGCGGAAACATTGCGACTTAAAAGGTCGCGCAGTTGGTTTTTCTCTTCGGTGCTCAATTCACTTTGACGTGCTTTTCGAAGAAGTTGTTCCAGGTTTCGCTCGCGTTGGCGGGCTGACAAGCTAGTAATGGTGTCGAAAAACTGTTGTTCAAGGTTATCTCCATCAATCAGCCATTCCTTTTCCGCCAGGGCCTTGAGCAAGCGGCCCTGCTCTGTGCCGTGCCAGCGGGCAATCAGCTGAATTGAGTTTAGCTTGGGATTCTTCTGCACGGCTTCGAGTAGCGCCACCAGCAATTGTGTGTTGGTGTGGTCCTCGGCGGCGAAGTGCCCGGCATCCTCGACTTTCTCGGCCAGTTGCGGGTGATGCAGCAGCGTGCGCAAGGCGGCGAGGGTCGGCGGTTCTACGGCGGCGGGCACCCGTGGCGCGCGGGGTTGATCGCGATCACCGCCCCGTTTGCCATTCTTGTCCCACGGTTTCTTGTCCCATTTCTTGCCTCCTGCACCGGGCTTCTTTGGCGTCCATTCCTGCTGCGGCACATACATGTCCTGTGCCTGCGGCTGATGATAGTCGCTGTAGTCGGGCATCGCGTCGTAATCGATGCCCGGGTCGTAGGCCGGCGGTGCTTCCTGCGGGGCGCTTTGTGCCAGCTGGCTCACCGCTTCGCCGCTCAAGCCGGTGATTTCGCTCAGGCGCTGGCGCATCAGGGTGCGCAGGTTGGCGCCCGGGACTTTGTCGATCAGCGGTGCGGCGAGGGTGGCCATGTGGGCCTTGCCCTCGAGCGAGCGCGGGTCGGCTTCTTCCGTCAATTGCTGGAAGAAGTAGTCGGCCAGAGGCTGTGCATGCTGGTTGATCCGTGCGCGGAAGGCGTCGGTGCCTTCGGAGCGGACCAGGGTGTCTGGGTCCTCGCCCTCGGGCAGGAACAGAAAACGTGCACGACGACCGTCCTGCAGGCTCGACAGTGTTGCCTCCAGTGCCCGCCAGGCCGCATTGCGACCGGCCTGATCGCCGTCGAAGCAGAACAGCACGCTGGGCACGACGCGAAACAGCCGCTTGAGGTGCTCTTCGCTGGTGGCGGTACCCAGTGTCGCGACGGCATTGCGCAGGCCTTGCTGGGCCAGGGCAATGACGTCCATGTAACCCTCTACGACGATGATTTCGTCGAGGTTGCGGTTGGTCTTGCGCGCTTCGTACAGGCCGTAGAGTTCCTGCCCTTTATGGAATACCGGGGTTTCCGGGGAGTTCAGGTACTTCGGCTTGTCGTCGCCCAATACCCGGCCGCCAAAGGCAATGACGCGCCCGCGGCTGTCGCGGATCGGGAACATCACTCGGTCGCGGAAACGGTCGTAACGTTTGCCACTTTCGGCGTTTTCGATCAGCAGGCCGGCATCGATCATGGCTTTTTGTTGCAGGGTATCGCTGCTCAAGTGCTTGAACAGGTTGTCCCAACCAGGCGGTGCAAAGCCCAGGCCGAAGTCCCGGGCGATTTCGCCGGTCAGCCCGCGACCTTTCAGGTAGTCCACGGCGGCCTTGCGCGATGGATGGCTTTTCAAGGCTTGGCGATAAAAGTCGGCGGCGGCGCTGAGCAGCGGATACAACGGCGAATCGGTTGGCTGCCGCGGCTTGTGCGGCCGCCCACTTTCTTCGCGGGGGATTTCCATGCCGGCGGCTTTGGCCAGTTCTTCGACCGCCTGGACGAAATCCAGGTTGTCGTGGTCCATGATGAAGCCGAGGGCGTTGCCACCTGCGCCGCAGCCGAAGCAGTAATAGAACTGCTTGTCGGGGCTGACGCTGAACGAGGGCGTTTTTTCCTTGTGGAACGGGCAGCAGGCGGTGTGGTTCTTGCCGGCTTTTTTCAATTGCAGGCGCGAGCTGACCACGTCGACGATGTCGGTGCGGTTCAGAAGGTCGTCAATGAAGCTCTGGGGAATTAGCCCGGCCATGGCGTTCTCGTCATCTGCGCTGAAAGGAGCCCGAAACGTACGGCGACCGAACGCGGGCATTAATTGAGGCGCGCAAAGTGTGCGGCTCGACCAGTGTCGTCTGCGTAATCGCTGTCGGGAAGTGTATCTGCCGAAAATCCACTGACGTTAATGCCAATCAGTATTCGGCTGTTTGAATGTGTTGCGCTGAATCCGCTGCGGCCAAACACAGGCCTCGGATAGCTCATCATTCGGCACGCAAGCAGGTGCCTTGGGCTGATCGTCGTGAGAGGAATCAGTGGGTGTGCTCGTCAGTAGCCTTGAAAGGCTCGTCAGAAAAGACGTGCACCGCTGGCAAAAGAGCCAGGTCTGACGCGGTGAAGCAGATTTGTCTCGGTCGCGTCTGCGGCTTTGACAGTGAAGCATCAAGCGATTTACGCAAATGCCATAAGCCCGGCTGAGGGCCGGGCTTGGCAGAAGCTTGCTACGGTCGTCTGTGTATTAGTACAGACGAACGGCGCGGCGCTGTTCGCGCTGAACTTTCTTGGCGTGACGCTTAACAGCAGCAGCTGCTTTGCGCTTACGCTCAGAAGTTGGCTTCTCGTAAAATTCGCGGCTACGAACTTCAGCCAGTACACCGGCTTTTTCGCAGGAGCGCTTGAAACGACGCAGAGCTACGTCGAAGGGTTCGTTCTCTTTTACTTTGACGGCTGGCATCCAGAGCTACCTTCATTCATTACCGGGGTCAACATCCTCGCGGCAAAAGAGCACTTGAAGACGTCGGTTTTTAAGGGTTGCGGATGTTAACCCCTCATCGCTCGGAATGCAAAGCCTCTGATCGAAAACCGCTGGTCGGGGCATCCCGCGACGACTATTATGCGCGCCTTCGAATTCAGCCTAAACAAGGCGCAAACCCATGCTAGTACTGGGATTAGAAACCTCCTGCGACGAAACCGGCGTCGCATTATATGACAGTGAACGCGGGCTATTGGCCGATGCGCTTTTCAGTCAGATCGACCTGCACCGCGCCTATGGTGGCGTGGTGCCGGAGCTGGCCTCGCGCGATCACGTCAAACGCATGCTGCCCTTGATTCGTCAGGTGTTGGCCGAGGCCGACTGCGTGCCGACCGAGATCGACGCCATCGCCTATACCGCGGGTCCTGGCCTGGTCGGAGCCTTGCTGGTGGGGGCTTCCTGCGCCCAGGCGCTGGCCTTTGCCTGGGGCATTCCGGCCCTTGGCGTACACCACATGGAAGGCCACTTGCTGGCACCGATGCTGGAGTCGCAACCGCCGGAATTCCCGTTCGTCGCTTTGTTGGTCTCCGGTGGTCATACGCAACTGGTTCAGGTCGACGGAATTGGTCAGTACACGCTCTTGGGCGAGACCCTGGATGATGCTGCCGGCGAAGCTTTCGACAAGACGGCCAAGATGATGGGCCTCAATTATCCGGGCGGGCCGGAGATCGCTCGCCTTGCAGAGCGGGGTGTTGCGGGGCGTTTCGTCTTCCCGCGTCCGATGTGCGACCGACCGGGCCTGGATTTCAGCTTCAGTGGCCTGAAAACCTTTGCGTTGAATACCTGGCAACAATGCGTCAGTGCCGGGGACGACGGCGAGCAAGCCCAATGCGACATCGCACTGGCGTTCCAGCAGGCCGTGGTGGAGACTTTGACTATCAAGTGCAAGCGTGCCCTTAAAGCCGCCGGCATGAAGCGCCTGGTGATCGCCGGGGGCGTCAGTGCCAACAAGGCGTTGCGCGCTTCTCTGGGGAAAATGCTCGGCGATATGAAGGGTGATGTGTTTTATGCCCGTCCGCAGTTCTGTACCGATAACGGCGCGATGATCGCCTTTGCCGGCTGCCAGCGCTTGCAGGCCGGTCAGCAGGAAAGCCTGGCGATCAGCGTGCAGGCACGCTGGCCGATGGAGCAGTTGTCGGCGTTGTGATGAGCGGCGCTTATTTCCGGCCGCTAGAAATGCCGTTCGCGCCCGGCAAACAGGTCGCGTAGATTGCTGCGATGGCGCCAGACGATCAGTCCGGTGAGCGTGCTCATGGGCAGCAGGGCCGCCGGTTCTTGCCAGGCCAGCAAAGGCAGGGTCAGCGGCGTGGCAATCAGGGCGGCCAGGGAGCTGGTGCGGGTCAGGTAGAACGTCAAGAGCCAGGCGCAGACCGCCAGAAGGGCGGCGGGCGGGTACAGCCCCAGCAGCATGCCGGCAGCGGTGGCGACACCCTTGCCGCCGCGAAAACGGAAGTACAGCGGAAACAGATGGCCGATGACGGCATAGACGCCGATCCAGGCTTGTTCCTGCTGCGAAAGGCCCGCAAGACGCGCTATCAGTACCGGCAGGAGGCCTTTGCAAAGGTCGCCGAGCAGGGTCAGGATGGCGAGTTTCTTGCCGGCCAGGCGCAACATGTTGGTGGCGCCGGCATTGCCCGAGCCACTCATTCGCGGATCGGGGTTACCGGTCAGGCGGCTGAGCAAAATGGCAAAGGACAGAGAGCCGAGCAGGTAGGCGAGGATCGCCAATAACCAAAACATGCTAACTATTCCGGGCGAGGAAGCCCTGATTCTAACGGCGCATTGCGCCCTTGTCGTGTAGCGGAGAGAAGTGCTTGGACAGAGTGTTTATCGAGGGCCTGGAAGTCGACACGGTGATTGGTGCCTACGACTGGGAGCGAGGCATCCGACAGTGCTTGCGTCTTGACCTGAGCTTCGCCTGGGACAATCGCCCGGCCGCAGCCGGTGATGACCTGACCCTGGCGCTCGACTACGCCAGTGTTTCCTCGCGCATCCAGGCGTTTGCCGAGCAGGCGCAATACCAGCTGGTCGAGACCTTTGCCGAGCGTCTGGTTGAAGTGCTGATGAGCGAATTCAAGATCACCTGGATGCGTCTGAAGCTGACCAAGCCCGGCGCGGTCCCGGCTGCCACCGGTGGTGTGGGCGTGGAGATCGAGCGCGGATGTCGCTGACTCAGGTGTACCTCGGGCTCGGTAGCAATATCGAGCGTGAAACCCATTTGCGGGCGGGGCTCGATGCATTGGCGGCGTTCCTTGTCGATATTCGCTGTTCGGCAGTGTTCGAAAGTCAGCCGGTGGGCATCAAGAGCGGGCCGTTCTTCAATTTCGTGGTGTCGGCGTATACCGATCTGCCGCTGATGGAGCTTGATCGTCGACTGAAGTTCATTGAGGCGGATAACGGTCGTTACGCACCGGATCGCCGAGGTTTGCCGCTGGATATCGACGTGTTGTTGTTCGGAGACCTGGTGGGCAACTTCGATGGCCTGATCTTGCCGCGGGCAGAAATCCTGAAAAATGCGTTCGTTCTGTGGCCGTTGTCGTTGATCGCGCCGGATCGCGTGCACCCGGCCGAGGGAAAAAATTTTGCCGCGTTGTGGGCTGATTCGCAGATCGACCAAGCACTGGTGCCAGTGGCATTTGAGTGGCGCGGTGAGCAGCTGACACCTTCGAATTTGCTGTGACTTCAATGACACCATCGCGAGCAGGCTCGCTCCCACAGTTTTGTGCTAACCACTGTGGGAGCGAGCCTGCTCGCGATTGTTTCAAACAGACGCCGCCTCTTTGTAAGCCTTCAACGCCTTCAGCCGTTCGCGCTTGATTGCCTCCCCCAGCTCAGGCCCCTTGAAGCCTTGCTCCAGTAACGGCTGAACCGCCACACAGCGCGCCGCAGTCGCCGCCCCGCGCAGATAATCCGCCTGTGGATAACTTCTCTGCTCCAGCCCTTCGCGTCCGCGCGCATCCATCTCGCATGCCGCGATGAACTCCTCGAACCGTTGCGGGCGACGGTAGACATCGAAGCTCTGCAGCAGCTCCAGCAAGGTAGACGGCTTAAGCTCCAGGGCACGATGGCCGTGGGTGTGATACTCACCGACCAGCATTGCCAATTCCTGGCAGTCTCTCGGCGCCTTGAAACGTTCGTTGACCGCTTTGATCAGCTTCAGGCCCTTGAACTCGTGGGCAATGTGCCGCGGCCATTCCTCCTCTGGCGTCAGGCCCTTGCCCAGGTCGTGCAGCAGGCAGGCCCAGCGCACGGTCAGCGGCTGATTGTGCAGTGCTGCTTGCTGCAACACGCTCAGGGTATGTGCGCCAGTGTCGATTTCCGGGTGATGGGCCGGGGGCTGCGGGACGCCGAACAGTGCGTCGACCTCCGGCATCAGCACCTTGAGTGCACCGCATGCGCGCAACACCTCGATAAACACCTGTGGCTGATCTTCCATCAGGGCGCGGGAGATTTCCTTCCAGCTGCGCTCGGGAGTCAGCGCCTCAAGCTCACCTGACTCGCTGAGCTGACGCATCAGTTCCAGGGTTTCCGGTGCGACGGTAAAACCCAGTGCGGCATATCGCGCGGCAAAGCGGGCAACGCGCAGGACCCTGAGCGGATCCTCGGCGAACGCGGGGGAAACATGGCGCAGCAGGCGCGCTTCGAGATCGCGCTGGCCGTGGTAGGGGTCGGTCAGGTTCTGTTGATCGTCTTCGGCCATGGCGTTGATGGTCAGGTCGCGACGGATCAGGTCTTCTTCAAGAGAGACTTCAGGGCTGGCGTGAAAAGTGAACCCGCCGTAACCGCGCCCGCTTTTGCGCTCGGTGCGGGCGAGGGCGTATTCCTCACCGCTTTTTGGATGAAGGAACACCGGGAAATCCGCGCCCACCGGGCGAAAGCCCTTGGCGAGCATTTCTTCGGTGGTGGCGCCAACCACGACCCAGTCGATATCGGTGACCGGTTTGCCCAGCAGGCGATCACGTACCGCACCACCGACTTTATAAATACGCATAAAAAACCTCCGTTAGCTCGACAGGATAACCCTTGCATCGAGCTTTCGGAGGCGCAAAGCGGATCAAAGATGGATGACAGCCAGGTCCAGTCGACCGTAATCACCCTCGCTGTGCTCGTTTCGGGGTGGCACATGGTGGGTTTTCATCACGGTGTCCCCTTGCAGGGTTTCCAGGTGAATGTCGAAACCCCAAAGGCGGTGCAGGTGTTTGAGCACTTCTTCGGTCGAGTCGCCCAGCGGTTTGCGATCGTGTTGCTGGTGACGCAGGGTCAGGGAGCGGTCACCACGCCGGTCGATGCTGTAGATCTGCACGTTAGGCTCGCGATTGCCCAGGTTGTACTGTGCCGCGAGGGTTTCCCGGATGATGCGGTAGCCACCTTCGTCGTGAATGGCGGGCACCAGCAGGTCGTCCTTCTGGTCGTCATCGAGAATGCTGAACAGCTTCAAGTCGCGGATCACCTTGGGCGACAGGTACTGCAGGATGAAGCTCTCATCCTTGAAGCTGCTCATGGCGAACTTGATGGCTGCCAGCCAGTCGGTACCGGCGATGTCAGGGAACCAGCGGCGATCTTCTTCCGTAGGCTCTTCGCACATGCGACGGATGTCGCGGTACATGGCAAACCCCAGGGCGTAAGGGTTGATGCCACTGTAGTAGGGGCTGTCAAAGCCCGGCTGGAACACCACGCTGGTGTGGGACGTCAGGAACTCCATCATGAAGCCGTCAGTAACCAGGCCCTCGTCGTACAGATCGTTCATCAGGGTGTAGTGCCAGAAGGTAGCCCAACCTTCGTTCATCACCTGGGTCTGGCGCTGTGGATAAAAATACTGGGCGATCTTGCGCACGATGCGCACGATTTCCCGCTGCCATGGTTCCAGCAGCGGCGCATGTTTTTCAATGAAGTACAGGATGTTTTCCTGAGGTTCGGCGGGGAAGCGTGCGTTGTCCTTGTCGCTGTACTTGTCCGCGCCCTTGGGAATGGTGCGCCACAGATCGTTGATCTGTTTCTGCAAGTGCTCCTCCCGGTCCTTTTGCCGGCGGCGTTCTTCTTCTGCGGAAATCGGATAGGGACGTTTGTAGCGGTCGACGCCATAGTTCATCAGCGCATGACAGGAGTCGAGCAGGTCCTCGACCGCGTCAATGCCGTGGCGCTCCTCGCATTGCATGATGTACTGCTTGGCAAACACCAGGTAATCGATGATCGAACTGGCGTCGGTCCAGGTGCGGAACAGGTAATTGCCTTTGAAAAAGCTGTTGTGCCCGTAGCAGGCATGGGCCACCACTAGAGCCTGCATGCAGATGGTGTTTTCTTCCATCAGGTAGGCGATGCACGGGTCGGAGTTGATCACGATCTCGTACGCCAGCCCCATCTGGCCGCGGGTGTAGGATTTTTCAGTGCTGAGGAAGTGCTTGCCGTAGGACCAGTGGTGATAACCCAGAGGCATGCCGACGGAGGCGTAGGCATCCATCATCTGCTCGGCGGTGATCACTTCGATCTGGTTCGGGTACGTATCGAGGGCGTAACCCGCCGCAATGCGACTGATTTCGCGGTCGTACGCCTGGATCAGCTCGAACGTCCATTCGGAGCCGGTGGAAATGGGTTGGCGCTTCTGCTCTTTGGCGGTCATGTCACTAACCTGCGCTGGAAGAGTTCACGGAAGACCGGATAGATATCTCCGGCCGAGACCAGTTGTTGCTGGGCAAACGTGTCGGAAAAGGCTTCGGCGATGCGCTCGTATTCGAACCAAAGGGCCTGGTGTTCGCGCGGGGTGATCTCAACGTAAGTGTAGTACTGCACGAATGGCATGATCTGGTTGATCAGGATGTCGCGGCAGATCGGAGAGTCGTCGTTCCAGTTGTCGCCATCGGAGGCCTGGGCGGCGTAGATGTTCCACTCGTTACTCGGGTAGCGCTCGGCCATGATCTCCTGCATCAGTTTCAGGGCGCTGGACACTATGGTGCCGCCGGTTTCCCGGGAGTAGAAAAACTCTTCTTCATCCACTTCGCGGGCACTGGTGTGGTGGCGGATGAACACGACGTCGATCTTGTCGTAGTTACGCTTGAGAAACAGGTACAGCAGGATAAAGAAGCGCTTGGCGATGTCCTTGGTCGCCTGGGTCATCGAGCCGGACACGTCCATCAGGCAGAACATCACGGCCTTGGAGCTGGGGTTGGGTTGTTTGATGAGCAGGTTGTACTTGAGGTCGAACGTGTCGAGAAACGGCACGCGGTGAATGCGCGCGCTGAGTTTTTCGATTTCAGCTTCGATTTCCTGAATATCGCCGAAGTTGTCTGGCTCTTCCTGCTTGAGTCGCAGAAGTTCTTCCTTGGCCTCACGCAGTTTTGCCCGGCTGCTGCCGGATAGGGCGATCCGCCGGGCGTGGGCTGAGCGCAGGGTGCGGATGATGTTGATCCGCGACGGGTTGCCCTCGTTGCTGATCCCGGCCCGCACGGTCTTGAAGGTGTCGGTGCCGGTCAGGTTGCGTTTTACCAGATTGGGCAGCTCGAGATCCTCGAACATGAATTCGAGGAACTCTTCCTGGGTGATCTGGAAGACGAATTCGTCCATCCCTTCACCGGAGTTGCCAGCCTTGCCGGGGCCTCGACCACCACCGCCTCCCGGTGGACGGGCGATATGTTCGCCACTGGTGAACTCCTTGTTGCCCGGGTGCACGACCGTCTGTTTGCCACCGCGGCCGTGGTGAAGCACCGGCTCGTCGATGTCGCGGCCGGGAATGCTGATTTGTTCGCCGTGTTCCATATCGGTAATGGAGCGCCGGCTGACCGCCTCTTCGACAGCCTTTTTAATGTGATCACGGTAGCGCCGCAGAAACCGCTGGCGGTTCACCGTGCTCTTGTTCTTGCCATTGAGACGTCGGTCGATCACATAGCTCATGACTGCTCCTTAGAAGCTGTCCTGAAAGGGGCGAGCGGTGATACAGCATCGAACCGAGAGCCGAGGGATGTTGAACGCTCCCCCAAGCGCCTTGGATGCTGCCTGAACTCGCTACCGACTTTCGAACACCTTCCAGAGGCCTGTGTAACAGAAAAAGCGCACACAGGTCTCTGGCTGACGACAACCGGTCTGACCGGCAGCGGGTTATTGTGATTTTCTGACCCGCAGGTACCACTCGGACAGCAGTCGTACCTGTTTGTCGGTGTAGCCCCGCTCGACCATCCGTGTGACGAAGTCGTTGTGTTTTTGCTGGTCCTCCTTGCTGGCCTTGGCGTTGAAGCTGATGACCGGTAGCAGGTCCTCGGTGTTGGAGAACATTTTCTTCTCGATGACCACCCGCAGTTTTTCGTAGCTGAGCCAGGTCGGGTTCTTGCCGTTGTTGTTGGCCCGGGCACGCAGGACGAAGTTGACGATTTCGTTGCGGAAATCCTTCGGATTGCTGATGCCGGCCGGTTTTTCGATTTTCTCCAGTTCTTCGTTCAGGGCTACGCGGTTGAGGATTTCGCCGGTTTCCGGGTCGCGGTATTCCTGGTCCTGGATCCAGAAGTCGGCGTACAACACGTAGCGATCGAAGATGTTCTGGCCGTACTCGCTGTAGGATTCGAGGTAGGCAGTCTGGATCTCCTTGCCGATGAATTCGATGTAGCGCGGTGCCAGGTACTCCTTGAGGAAGCGCAGATAGCGTTCGCGAGTCTCGGCCTGGAACTGTTCCTGTTCGATCTGCTGTTCCAGCACATAGAGCAGATGTACCGGGTTGGCAGCAATTTCGTGCGGATCGAAGTTGAACACCTTCGACAGGATCTTGAACGCGAAGCGAGTCGAGAGACCGTTCATGCCTTCGTCGACACCGGCGTTGTCGCGGTATTCCTGGATCGACTTGGCTTTCGGATCGGTATCCTTGAGGTTCTCGCCGTCGTACACGCGCATCTTCGAGTAGATGTTGGAGTTTTCCGGCTCTTTAAGACGCGAGAGCACGGTGAACTGGGCCAGCATCTTCAGGGTATCCGGCGCGCAATGCGCCTTGGCCAGCGAGCTGTTGAACAGCAGCTTGTCGTAGATCTTCACTTCGTCACTGACCCGCAGGCAGTACGGCACCTTGACGATGTAGATCCGGTCGATGAAGGCTTCGTTGTTCTTGTTGTTGCGGAAGGTGTGCCACTCCGATTCGTTGGAGTGCGCCAGCAGGATACCGGTGAACGGAATCGCGCCAAGGCCTTCGGTACTGTTGTAGTTGCCTTCCTGGGTGGCAGTCAGCAACGGGTGCAGCACCTTGATCGGTGCCTTGAACATTTCGACGAATTCCATCAGGCCCTGGTTGGCCCGGCACAGGGCGCCCGAGTAGCTGTAGGCGTCGGCGTCGTTCTGCGGGAACTCCTCCAGTTTGCGGATATCGACCTTGCCCACCAGTGCCGAAATGTCCTGGTTGTTTTCGTCACCAGGTTCGGTCTTGGCTACGGCGATCTGGTTGAGGATCGACGGGTAGAGTTTCACCACGCGGAACTGGCTGATGTCGCCACCGAATTCGGCCAGGCGCTTGGTCGCCCATGGCGACATGATGGTGTTGAGGTAGCGCCGTGGAATGCCAAAGTCTTCCTCAAGGATCGCTCCATCTTCAGTGGAGTTGAACAGACCCAGGGGCGACTCGAATACCGGCGAGCCCTTGATCGCGTAGAAGGGCACTTTTTCCATCAGCTGCTTCAGCTTCTCGGCCAGGGACGATTTACCGCCACCGACAGGGCCGAGCAGGTACAGGATTTGTTTCTTCTCTTCCAGGCCTTGAGCGGCGTGGCGGAAATACGACACGATCTGGTCGATGCATTCTTCCATCCCGTGGAAGTCTTCAAAGGCCGGATAGCGGCGGATTACCTTGTTGGAGAAGATGCGCGAAAGCCTCGAGTTGGTCGAGGTGTCGAGCAGTTCCGGTTCACCGATGGCCAGCAGTAGACGCTCGGCGGCGGAAACGTAGGCGCTGCGGTCTTTTTTGCACAGTTCAAGATACTCTTGCAGTGAGAGTTCTTCCTGGCGTGTGGACTCGAAGCGTTGTTGGAAGTGGCTAAAGATACTCATGACGTCACCTCGCTCGATACGTGGAGCCGACGCCGGATCACTCAGTCGATGCTGGCAGCAACCGAACAGGCGATTGCTGTTTACCCCCCAGAACTCTCCCGGAGCTGACGACTCCGAAAGCTACTCCCGATGACCCGTGCGCCGGTGTACCGGCTCTCCCCTGTTTTGGATGGCCTGGGCTTAAGGATAGTTGGGAATTCGGGAGGTAAAGGCGAGATACGTAATTAGTTGTGGCAGACCGTTCGTCTGCCACCGCGCTAGCCCGCGGGAGCCGGGGCCTGCAACGTTACAAAAAAATTATTCGGAAGTGCCTTGCGCCGTTTCCGTCGGATAGGTCGTACGCCACAACTCGAATCCGCCATCCATGCTGTAGACGTCGGAGAAGCCCTGGCTGATCAGGTAGGCGGCCGCACCCTGGCTGGAATTGCCGTGATAGCAGACCACCACGGTCGGCGCGTCGAGGTCGGCGCCCTGGATGAAAGCGTGCAGGGAATGATTGTCCAGATGCTTCGAGCCTGCGATATGCAGGGCGGCAAAAGTGGCCGGGTCGCGGACGTCGACCACCACTGCGCCTTGTTCGCGCAGGGCTTGGGCCTGTTCCGGGGGGATACGTTTGAATTCGCTCATGGCGGGCTCCTTTGGCTCGGCAGAATGGGCAGTCTAGCGCGGTGCGCTGGCTGGCGATGTTTGGGGAATGGATGAGGCGACTGGCGGCACGGCATGGCCGTGTTCGTCGCATTTGCAGGACAGGCGCTCAAAGCTGTCGACGTTCATCAGGGTCAGGGCGCCGCCCCAGACGCAGCCAGTGTCGAGGGCCGAGATGCCAGGCTCATTGATATTGCCTTCCAGTGCTGCCCAGTGACCGAAGATGATCTTCAGGCCCTTGGTCTTGCGTTCCTTGTGCTGGAACCAGGGTTTGTAGCCTGGAGGTGCGGTACCGAGGCCTTCCTTGCTCTTGAGGTCGAGTTTGCCTTCGGCGGTGCAAAAACGCATGCGGGTGAAATAATTGGTGATCACCCGCAGGCGCGTCACGCCTTTGAGGTCATTGTCCCATTTCGCCGGATCGTTGCCGTACATGCCATCGAGGTAGGGCGGCAGCAGGTTGTCGTCACGCAAGGCGGTCTCGACTTCGGCAGCACACTTCAAGGCTTTGCGCAGCGACCACTGGGGTGGAATGCCGGCATGGACCAGTGCCACGTTGCGCTGTTCGTCGTAGTGCATGAGCTTTTGCTGGCGCAGCCATTCGAGCAGTTCGGCGCTATCCGGCGCTTCAATGATCTCGTGCAGGGTGTCGGCCTTCTTCAGGCGTTCGATGTTGCGTCCGGCCGCCAGCAGGTGCAGGTCGTGGTTGCCGAGCACGCACACCAGCGATTCGCGGATGCTATAGAGGAAGCGCAGGGTTTCCAGCGACTGTGGGCCGCGGTTGACCAGGTCGCCCACCAGCCACAGGCGATCGCGTTGAGGGTCGAACGCCACTTGTTTGAGCAGGCATTGCAGGGCCTGAAGGCAGCCTTGCAGGTCGCCGACAGCGTAGGTTGCCATCAGTGCAGGGCTCCGGGCACCGCCAGGCGGAAGGGCGCGATGACGGCATCGAAATGTTTGCCGTCGTCGGACAGCATCCGATAGGTGCCTTGCATGGTGCCGACCTTGGTGGTCATCACGGTGCCGCTGCTGTAGGTGTGGCTCTTGCCCGGGTCGATCAGAGGCTGCTGGCCGACGACGCCTGCGCCGCGGACTTCTTCGACATGCCCGTTACCATCAGTGATGACCCAGTGCCGTGAAAGCAGTTTGGCGGGCATTTCGCCATTGTTTTGCACGGTGATGGTATAGGCGAAGGCAAAGCGGTCGTGCTCGGGTTGCGATTGTTCTGCCAGATAGCGGGTGACGACGCTGACGTCGACCTGATAACGAGGATCGGACATGCAAGAGGCCTTAAAAACGAAGCGGGACGCGGGGCGTAGCTGATGGAGTTCAGTCTAGGCCAAGTATCGGGTAGTAGACCAGAGTGGCGTCCTACCCGATAGCGCTCATCGCCTGTCAGTTCGCGGCAGGCTTTTGTGGCGCCTGTTCGCTGAGCTTGTCAGCCAGGCGCACGAAGGCGGCCAGGTCGAGCTGCTCGGGACGCAGGCTGCCATCGACGCCGGCGGCTTCGATTTCGGCATTGCTCAGCAGCAGCTTGAGGGTGTTGCGCAGGGTTTTGCGGCGCTGGTTGAACGCTTCGCGCACGACGCGCTCCAGCAGGCGGTGATCCTTGGCCGGGTGCGGCAGTTCTGCGTGGGGCACCAGCCGCACGATGGCCGAATCGACTTTCGGTGGCGGGTTGAACGCGCCCGGGCCGACGTTGAACAGGTGTTCGACCCGGCAATGGTACTGAACCATGATCGACAGACGGCCCCAGTCACCACCACCCGGGCCCGCAGCCAGGCGCTCGACCACTTCCTTTTGCAGCATGAAGTGCATGTCGCGGATCAGGTGCGAGTTGTGCAGCAGGTGAAAAATCAGCGGCGTGGAGATGTTGTACGGCAGGTTACCGACCACTCGCAGGCTGCCCGGCGCGGCATTCAGGCTGTTGAAGTCGAACTTCAGCGCATCGCCCTGATGCAGGTTGAAGTTGCTCTTGTCGGCAAACTGCTGGTTGAGGATCGGGATCAGGTCCTTGTCCAGTTCCACCACGTCGAGTTGCGCGCCGCTGCTGAGCAGGCCTTGGGTCAGTGCGCCCTGTCCCGGGCCGATCTCCAGCAGGCGGTCTTCTGCCTTGGCATGAATGGAACGCAGGATGCGGTCGATAACGCCGGCATCGTGCAGGAAGTTCTGGCCAAAGCGTTTGCGCGCCTTGTGTTGGTAGTGCTCGGTCATAAACGGGTCTCGGCCATCTGGTAGGCGGTTTCCAGGGCGACTTGCAGGCTGCCGGTGTCGATCTTGCCGCTGCCGGCCAGATCCAGGGCGGTGCCGTGGTCGACCGACGTACGGATGATCGGCAAGCCGAGGGTCACGTTGACTGCCGCGCCGAAGCCTTTGTACTTCAGCACCGGTAGGCCCTGGTCGTGGTACATCGCCAGCACCGCATCGCAGTGCTCCAGATATTTGGGGGTAAACAGAGTGTCGGCGGGCAGGGGGCCGCGAAGGTCCATGCCCTCGCCGCGCAGGCGCTCTAATGTGGGTTCGATGATATCGATTTCTTCATGGCCCAGGTGCCCGCCTTCACCGGCATGCGGGTTGAGCCCGCAGACCAGGATACGTGGCCGGGCGATGCCGAACTTGTTTTGCAGGTCGGCGTGCAGGATTCGCGTGACGCGTTCCAGACGCTCCGGCGTGATGGCATCGGCAATCTCGCGAAGGGGCAGGTGAGTGGTCACCAGGGCCACGCGCAAGCCACGAGTGGCCAGCATCATCACCACTTGCGCGGTATGGGTCAGGTCTGCAAGGAATTCCGTGTGCCCGGAGAAGGCGATGCCGGATTCGTTGATGACGCCTTTGTGCACAGGCGCGGTAATCATGCCGGCAAAATCCCCGCTCAGGCAACCTTGGCCGGCCCGGGTCAGGGTTTCCAGGACGAACGCAGCGTTGGCCTTGTCCAGTTGTCCGGCAATGACTTTGGCGTTGAGCGGTGTGTCCCAGACATACAGGCTGTTGGCTGGCGCGGGGGCATCCGGCCAGTTGCCCGGGGTGACCGGCAGCAAGTCGACCGCCACGCCCAGTTGCGCGGCCCGCTCGATGAGCAGGTCGCGGCTGGTAATGGCAATCAGGGGATGGGGCTGGGCTTGTGAGGCGAGCAGCAGGCACAGGTCGGGACCTATGCCGGCTGGTTCACCGGGTGTCAGCGCGAAACGTTGGGGTTTCACTGTGCTGCCTGGTCGGCGCCAGGGAGTTTGATTTCCACATACGCTTCGTCACGGATCTGACGCAGCCAGGTTTGCAGCTCTTCGTCGTATTTGCGGTTACGCAAAACGGTCATGGCTTGCTGCTCGCGAGCCTGGCTGGTGCTGTCGGTGGCGCGACGGCCAAGGACTTCCAGGACATGCCAGCCGTATTGAGTCTGGAACGGCCTGGACAGCTGACCTTGTGGGGTCTTGGCCATCACTTCGCGGAACTCTGGCACCAGCGCGTTCGGGTCGATCCAGTTCAGGTCGCCGCCGTTGAGGGCGGAACCCGGGTCTTCCGAGTAGTTTTTCGCCAGCTCGGCGAAGTCTTCGCCAGCCTCGATACGGCTGTAGAGCGATTCGGCCAGGGCCTTGGTTTTCGCTTCGTCGCGGATCGGGCTCGGCTTGACCAGGATGTGACGCACATGCACTTCGTCGCGCATCTGGGTCTCGCCGCCACGCTTGTCGAGGATCTTCAGGATGATGAAGCCGCCCGGGGTGCGCATTGGCTGGGTGACATCACCCACCGGCATGGTGCTCAGCAGACGATCGAACGGCGGAGGCAATTGAGCGGCTTTACGCCAGCCCATGTCACCACCCTCCAGAGCGGTTTCGCTGGCGGATTTGGCGATTGCCAACTGACTGAAGTCAGCGCCTTGCTTGAGCTGCTGGTAAATCGCATCGGCCTGTTTGGCGGCACTCTGAATCGCTTCGGAGTTGGCGCTTTCCGGTGTAGGAATCAGGATGTTGGCCAGGTGGAACTCTTCGGACAGCTGCATTTTGCCCAGGTCAGACGCCAGGAAGTTCTTCACTTCCTGCTCGGAGACCTGAATGCGTTCGGCGACCCGACGCTGGCGCACGCGGCTGATGACCATTTCGCGGCGAATCTGCTCACGTGCGTCTTCATAGGATAGACCGTCGCGAGTCAGGGCGGCGCGGAACTGCTCGATCGACATGTTGTTGCGCTGGGCAATGGTGCCCACGGCCTGGTTCAACTCTTCATCGGTAATGCGGATGCCGGAACGCTCGCCGATCTGCAATTGCAGGTTTTCGACGATCAGGCGCTCAAGTACCTGCTGCTCCAGCACGCTGGCAGGCGGCACGGCAGAGCCACGCTTGGCAATGGTTTGCTGAACTTCATGAACGCGTCGGTCCAGTTGGCTCTGCATGACCACGTCGTTGTCGACGATGGCCACCACTTTATCGATGGACTGCACGGCGGCGCTGGCCGCCGTACTCAGGAACAGCGCGCCCAGCATCAGCGGGCGCAGACAATCAGAAAGCTTGGTCTTCACGTTCACGATAACCTTGAATGCCTTTGTCGAGGAAGCTCTCTGCCTTGGCGCCGGTGAGGCCGCCGAGTCCCTTCAGAACAATTTGGAGGAAGACGCCATGGTCGCCTTTTTCGTTTTGCGGTGCTTCCTGGCTGAACTCGTCATAGGAAACCCAGTAACGGTTGATCAGGCGCAGTTTCCAGCAGCAGCTGTCGTACTCGAAACCACCGAAGGCTTCCAGGGTGCGGTTGCGGTTGTAGTCATACTGCCAGCGGCTGATAGCGCTCCATTGCGGCACGATCGGCCAGATCACCGAGAAATCGTGCTGTTCGATCTTGTAGTAATCCTTCACGTAGCCAGGCTGGCCAGGGGTGCCGTAGTCACCACCGCCCACGGTCCATTGACCGGTGTTCTGGTCGTAACGGATCTGGTCATTGCGATAGCGATAGCCGAGGTTGACGATCTTGTTCGGGTTGTCTTCAGGCTGGTAGTGGAACATCGCGCTGCCCGAGCGAGGGCTGCGGCTGTCCGGGTCCCAGTTGTAGTCGGCCGTGGTACGCCAGTCGCGGTTCCAGCGATATTCGTATTCCAGAGCGTAAGGCGAAACGTTGGACTGCGTATCCTGGCGGGTTTTTGGATTGATGCCTGGCAACTGAACTTCGCGGTCCTTGAAATACAAGGCTTGGCCGACACTGATGCGTTGACGCTCGAAACCGTTGTCTTCGATCCAGCGGCTGGTCACGCCCAGGGACAGTTTGTTTTCGTCGCCGACACGGTCGGAGCCGGAGAAGCGATTGTCGCGGAACAGCGACGCATAGTTGAAGGTGTATTCGCTGGTATCGAATACCGGAATGTCTACCTGGTCGACCTCAGGCACGTACAGGTAGAACAGGCGCGGCTCGAGGGTCTGGCGATAGTTCTTGCCGAAATACTGGGTATCGCGATCGAAGTACAGGCCGCTGTCGATGCTGGCGATTGGCACGCTGCGGTTCTGGTTGCTGCCAAAATCACCATTGAGATTTTTAGTCCCGGCTGCAGCAGCGGCCTGATCCTGAGCCGCGATTTGACTTTTGCCGAGACTGTCCAGATCCAGTTGGTACTGTGTGTACTGGTATTTGAGCGTCGGTGTCAGGTAACCGTATGACGTGCTCATTGGCAGGCTGATGGCTGGCGCAAGGTTCAGACGGTCGCCAGTGGCGCGAGCCAGACCTTGAACGTTGTTATCAAGGCGGGGAGTGCCGACGGTTCCGTCGTCGTTGAACGGGCCGCCGTCTTCGTCAAAGTACGTTCCGCTTTTCAGATCCCGGTCAAATCGAACGAGCTCAGTGCTGTAAGTGAAATTCATGCCTTCTGGATGGTACGGCAGCACGCCATCAAGGGTGAGCTGCGGCAGGCGATCGTACGGCGTGATGTTCGAGACGGTCGCCAGTTGAAAGGCCTGGGCGTTGATGCCTGCGTTGAAGGTGTCGCCACGATAAGTGACGGAGCCTTGCTGGTTCACAAAGTCGCTGCTTTTCACGCCAATCTGGTCGGTCTGCAGATCCTGGAAGTAATACGGATCGCTGATCTTGGTGTAGTCGACTTGCGTGAGTACTCGTGAATCGAGGCCACCCTTGTGCTGCCAGTTGTACATGTAGCGGGTTTTTTCGGCGTCGGACTGCTTGTCGCGTTCGTCGCTTTCGTCGTTGAGGTACGCCGCACCGAACTGGCCTTCGCTGGACTTGGTCAGGTAGCGGAACTCGCCTTCCATCAACAAGCCGTGCTTTTCCATGTAGCGCGGGTACAACGTGGCATCGTAGTTCGGCGCCAGGTTGAAGTAGTACGGGGTGACCAGCATGAAGCCGGTATCGCTGCCGGTGCCGATGGTCGGCGGCAGGAAGCCGGACTGGCGACGGTCGTCGATCGGGAAATAGATGTACGGCGTGTACAGGACCGGAATGTCCTTGACCCGCAGCGTCACGTTGGTCGCCGTGCCGAAGCCGGTGGCCGGGTTCAGGGTGATGTTGTTGCCCTTGAGCTGCCAGGCGTTGCTGTTCGGTTCGCACGTGGTGTACGTACCATCCTTGAGGCGGATGATCGCGTTCTCGGCACGTTTGGCGTACAGCGCATTACCGCGGATACGTGATTTGTGCATCACGTATTCGGCGTTGTCGACCTTGGCTTCACCGGTGTCGAGCTGCACGTCGGCGTGGTCGCCGACGATCAGGGCGCCGTTGTCGCGAATGCGCACATTGCCATTCAGGTCGCCACGGTTCTCGGCCTGGTACAGGTTGGCTTCGTCGGCTTCGACCTGCATGCTGCCCTGGCGCATGACGACGTCGCCGGCCAGGGTCGCGACCTGCTCATCCTGCTTATAGCGGGAGGCTTTTGCGCCGATAAAGGTAGGCGCGTCACTTTTATTCGTCTTGTCATTCATGCCAGGACGAATCGGTTCGATATAGGAACCAGAGCAATAAGGGCCGGTTTCGGCCAATTGTGCGGCGGTGAGCTGCTCGCGGGGAACCCAGTCGAGGTGACTGTAGTCTTCGCTACGCGACTTCAGGCCGCGGCCTTTGGATTCGGTGACCAGTACTGGCTTGGCGCCAGTGTCTTCACTGGAACCGTTCTCGGCCGAGGCTTCGCCGGTGGCGGAAACTGCGCTGCCGTCATGAACGGGACGCGGTGGCAATGCAGCCGCCGGCGTCTTTGGCGCGCAGTCCCAGGAACCCGAAGCAGAGACTGAGCAGTCAAACTGTTCCGCGGCGACCACGTAGGAAGTGGCAAGGGGTTGCAGCGCCAGCAAACTGCCGGTAACCAACAACGGAAATTTTTTACGAAACGCGGGGGATTTCAATGCCATCTTATTAGTCCGGGCTTCCTGCGTGCCATCTGCCCGCGGTGTGGGCCGCACGCCTCTCGATGGTCTGAAAAAGATGCTGGATAATAAAGCATGACCCGCTTGACGGCTAGCGCCGTCGGAGACCCTTGCAATGCCTGATCAAGATGTACGCTTGCAACACCTGAAAGTTTGGCTCGATGAACAATTGACGACCCTTTTTGCCGAGCAGGGCTGGGGCGTCGTACCCCCGGCCACGTTGACTGCGGCCAGCAGCGACGCGAGTTTCCGGCGGTATTTCCGCTGGGAAGGCGATGGCAGAAGTTTCATCGTGATGGACGCGCCACCGCCCCAGGAAAACTGCAAACCTTTCGTGGATATCGCCTTTTTGCTGGCGAAATCCGGAATAAATGTGCCGAAAATTTATGCCGAAGACCTCGATCGCGGTTTTCTTTTGCTCAATGACCTGGGCAACAAGACCTATCTGGATGTCATCGACAGCGAAAACGCCGACGAATTGTTCAACGATGCCCTGCAGGCGTTGCTGGCTTTCCAGCAGTTGCCGATGGTTGCGCCGCTGCCGAGCTATGACGTGGCATTACTTCGTCGCGAACTGGAACTGTTCCCCGAGTGGTACGTGAAGCGCGAATTGGGCATCGAATTCGACGCGGCGCAGCAAGTGCTCTGGCAGCAGGTCAGCGATCTGTTGATCGACAGCGCCCTGGCACAGCCACAAGTCCTGGTGCATCGCGACTACATGCCGCGCAACCTGATGCTCAGCGAGCCCAACCCCGGCGTGCTGGATTTCCAGGATGCGGTATATGGCCCGGTGACCTACGACGTGACCTGCCTGTTCAAGGACGCTTTCCTCAGTTGGCCCCAGGAGCGCGTACACGGCTGGCTGGAAAGCTACTGGCAGCAGGCGGGGGCGCTCGGTATTCCGGTTCAGCCCGAGTTCGAGGACTTTCTGCGGGCCAGCGACTTGATGGGCGTGCAACGTCACCTGAAAGTCATCGGTATTTTCGCGCGCATCTGCCATCGCGACGGCAAACCGCGTTATCTGGGCGATGTTCCGCGTTTCTTTGCCTATATAGATGCCGTGATCGCTCGCCGCCCTGAACTGGCCGAGCTGGATGTGCTGCTGGCCAGCCTGCGTGCCGGAGTTAAAGCATGAAGGCAATGATTCTGGCCGCGGGCAAAGGCGAGCGCATGCGCCCGCTGACCCTGACCACGCCAAAACCGCTGGTGCGTGCCGGTGGCGTACCGCTGATCGAGTATCACCTGCGGGCGCTGGCTGCCGCGGGGTTCACCGACATCGTGATCAATCACGCCTGGCTCGGTCAGCAGATCGAAGACTATCTGGGCGATGGTTCGCGCTATGGCGTGAGCATTCAGTACTCGGCGGAGGGTGAGCCCCTGGAAACCGGTGGCGGGATTTTCCGCGCCTTGCCGTTATTGGGAGATGAAGCCTTTGTGGTGGTCAACGGCGATATCTGGACCGATTACGACTTCAGTGTGCTGCATCAACCCATCAACGGCCTGGCGCACCTGGTGCTGGCCAGCAACCCGCCGCATCATCCGACCGGGGACTTCAGCCTGGTTGGAAGCCAGGTGCACGACGGTCAACCGCAGGCTCCTACCCTGACCTACAGCGGCATCGCCGTGTTGCATCCGCAGTTGTTCGACGGTTGCACCGCAGGGGCCTTCAAGCTCGCGCCGCTGTTGCGCAAAGCCATGGCTGACGGGCTGGTGACCGGCGAGCAGTTGAGGGGGCACTGGGTCGATGTCGGTACTCACGAGCGTCTGGCTGAAGTTGAAACATTAATAGAAGCGAGCCGCTGACATGCTGTGGCCAGGGACTCTTATCGGAGCCGGAGCGGGCTTTGCCATAGCCAGTATTCCGGGGGCCATGCTCGGCGCGTTGTTGGGGCAGGCGCTGGATCGGCGCTTGCACCTTCAGAGCTGGGGGCATTTGCGGGAAAAACTGGGCGGCCGCCCGGTGCTGCGCAACGATGAGTTGCTGTTTGTCCTGCTGGGACGCCTTGCCAAGTGCGACGGCCAGGTGATGGCCGGGCACATCGAACAGGCCCGGGCGGAAATGCGCTCGCTGGACATGTCCGGGCCGGCTCAGCGCCGTGCAATTGCCGCGTTCAACCGTGGCAAGTCGGGTCGCGACCGGCTACGCGGTTATCTGCGTCGCCTGAGTGCCCAGCCCCATGCGGCGGAAGGCGTGTTACGCGCCTGCTGGCGAATGGTCTGGGCCGATGGTCGTGCAGGCAGCGGTGAGCGTGAGTTGATCCGCCAGTGGGGGCAGTGGCTGGGCTGGACGCCGCACCAGGTGCAGGCGTTGGCCCACGATTATGAGCCGCAGAAGCGGCCATTGGGCAACAGCGTGCCAAGCTATCAGGACGCCTTGAAGTTGTTGGGGGTGTCGGCCACCACTGAACCGGCGCAGATCAAGCGTGCTTACCGGCGCCTGCTCAGTCGCCATCATCCGGACAAGATCGCCGGCAGTGGCGCAACGGCGACGCAGGTGCGTGAGGCCACCGAGCGAACGCGTGAACTGCATAGCGCCTATACGCTGATTCGGGAGCGGCGGGATTTTCGCTAGGCCGGAAACGTGCGTCGCCAGTGATACTGCTATCGCGAGCAAGCTCGCTCCCACAGGTTTTGTGCTGTACGCAATTTCGTGACCGGCATAAAACCTGTGGAAGCGTGGCTTGCCCGCGATGAAGGCGACACAGTCTGTCAGTCTGTCGCAGGCTGCGGATTCAACCAGCCCCGCACACGCCGGAACAATTGCTCCTGTTCGGCCTTGCTATCGGGCAAGGCCTTGAGCGCGACCTGGCTGAATGTCGAGGACTTCAAGCGTTTGCTGGCCTGCAGGCGTTCCAGCGCGGCGTTGCGGTCCAGCGCTTTGTCTTTGTAGTAAAGATCGGCGGTCGGCAGTTTCAGGGTCGGGGTCAGTTCCGCCAGCTCGGGCTTCGCTGCCAGCGGTGTGCGGGTGGCGACCATGACCAGTTTCTCGACTTGCGATGGCTGCTTCTCGCTCAGGTAGCGCGCCGCCCAATAGGCACCAGTGCCATGCCCCAGCACCACGATGCTACGGGCGCTTTGTTGTTCGGCAAACGCGATCGCGGCGTCGATCCGGGCGAAGATGCGCTCGGCATCTGCCCTGGATTGTTCTTCGGTGGTCTCAGCGATGGCCTTGTCGGCCACATCGGCCTCGCCACCGGCCACCTGTTCGATCGGGGCTGTGGTGGTCGAGTCCTTGCTGTCGGCTTCGGGGGCTTTGGGAGCCGGAGTTGCCTCCACGATTCGTGGCGCAATGGCATCGCTTTGCAAGTCCGGCAAGGTGATACTCAGGCTGCTCCACTCGGCGTCCGGCAATTTGCGCCGCAAAGGACCGACTGCTTGCGGCCAGTCAACGGTTTCGCCGGCGCCCGGGATGATAATCACCGCGCCTTTGGGTTCGGCGGTATTGGCCGGTTTCCACAAGGCCAGAAACGTCTCGGTGCCCGCTTGCAGTTGTTGCTGTTCCTGAGCCGGGATTTTTCGCTCAAGGGCAGCCGCTTCTTCCTGACTACGCTCAGGCAGCGGCTGACGTTCGAGTGGTTTTTCTTCGGCGGCCTTTTCTGCTGCGACAGGCGCCGGTTCGGCCGCCTCGACGGAAAAAACGCAAGGCAGGATCAACGACAGGCACAATGCTGGCAGTGCCAGGCGGTAGACAGGGGGCATCGGATATTCCAGGCCAGAAGTTGTTCCGGCAGCCTAATGGGTTGGTCAGTATTTGTCAGTGTGTGAGAGTTCAATGATGCGTTTTCGCTGCCTGTGGGTTATCGGCTGTTTGTGGTTTCCCTTGATGGGTTGGGCGGCAGTCGTGCCCCCGGCGCACGTTGCCCAACTGACCCCGAAACAACAGCACTGGCTGACGCAGCAGGGCGAGTTGCGGGTCGGACTGGTGTTGCAGGCACCCTATGCGCAATACGATCGCCGCTTGCAGCGCCTGTCCGGAGTGAATGTCGACTTGATGAAGCGCCTGGCAAAGACCCTCAATGTCGAGCTGAGCTGGCGCAACTTTCCCGACCTTGAACAACTGGAAACTGCTGCACGCGAAGGCGAAATCGATATCGCCCCGGGATTGACCCAGACACCCGGCGGGCTGCGCCTCTGGCAATTCTCCGACCCCTACATGCGGGTGCCGCAACTGGTGGTCAGCGACCAGAAAAGCGCCGGGGCGATCGAACTGGAAAAGCTCGACAGCCAGACCCGCGTCGCCGTGCGCATGCCCAGCGTCATCGCCGATTACCTGCACAGCAACTATCCGCACCTGAATTTGCAAGGCGTCCCGATGGAGCGCCAGGCATTGCAATTACTGACGGGCCAGCAGGCGGCTTATGCGGTGGTCGATGAGGCGCAATTGGGGCGCCTCTCCGTCGAGCCGGAGTTTGCCGGGTTGGTGGTAGTCGGGGATGTCGGCCTGCCGCAGCTGCTGCGGGTAGCCACGCGTCGCGATAAACCGGAACTGGCGGGTATCGTCGAAAGCGCATTGCGGGCGATTCCGGCCAAGGATCTGGAGCAACTGCACAATCAATGGCTGCAGCCCAAGTATCCACGCCTCACCGAGTCGCGGGGGTTCTGGCAAAACCTCTGCCTGTTGCTGGCCGTGCTGGCGTTGAGTTGCATGGCCATCGTGTTCTGGCAGCGTCGCCAGCAGCACAGTCTGGAACAACGCCTGATGGTCGCGCAGGAGGACATTGCCTTGCGTGCCGCCAGCGAAGAGGCGCTGCGGCTCACCCAGTTTTCCATCGATCAAAGCACCGTCGGCATCCTCTGGGTCAACTGGGACAGCCATGTGCGCTACGCCAATCGTGCGGCGGAAAGCATGCTCGGCTATCCAGCCGGCGCGATCATCGATCGGCCCTTGATCGATTTCGAACCCGGCCTGCACATGGATCGTTGGCTCAATCTGTGGAAGCGCGCCCGGGCCAGTGAAGAAGGGCCGCAAAGCTTCGAAACCAACTGCGTGCGCGCCGACGGCAGCATCCTGCCGGCCGATGTTTCGTTGAGTTTTCTGCGTTTTCGCGATGGCGAATACCTGGTGGTTTACCTCAACGATGTCACCGAGCGGCGCCGCGCCCTGGCGGCCTTGCAGGAAAGCGAGGCGCGGCTGCAAGGCATCGCCGCCAACGTTCCGGGGCTGGTTTTCCGCCTGGAGCGGGCACCGGTGACTGGCCAGATCGACTTTGCCTACATCAGCGAAGGCAGCGAAAGCCTGGTGGGTTATTCACCGGCCACACTGGCGCATCGCGACAAAGGTCTGCGCAGCCTGGTGCATCCGGATGACAAGGCCAGTTATCACCAGACCCAGGACCATGCGCTGGATACCGACAGCGACTGGTCGTGGCAAGGGCGAATCCTCACGCGTCAGGGTGAGCAGCGCTGGGCGGAAATCAAGGCCATCACCCGCCGGCTGGAAGATGGCGCCTATGTCTGGGACGGCATCGTCTGGGACATCAGCGAGAGCAAGCGCATCGAGCTTGAGCTGGCCAGCTCCCGGGAACAACTGCGCGAGCTGTCCGCGCACCTGGAAAGCGTGCGCGAAGAGGAAAAAGCGCGCATCGCTCGGGAAGTTCACGATGAACTGGGGCAGATGCTGACCGTGCTCAAGCTGGAAACCTCCATGTGCGAACTGGCTTACGCGCAACTTGATCCGGGCCTTAATGAGCGCCTGGGCAGCATGAAACGCCTGATCGCCCAGCTCTTCCAGTTGGTTCGCGACGTGGCGACTGCCTTGCGCCCGCCGATTCTCGATGCCGGCATTGCCTCGGCCATCGAATGGCAGGCCCGACGATTCGAGGCGCGCACGCAGATTCCGTGTCTGGTGCAGGTGCCGGACAATCTGCCGGTGCTCAGCGATGCCAAGGCCATCGGCCTGTTCCGGATCCTTCAGGAAGCACTGACCAATGTCATGCGCCATGCTCAGGCGCATACTGTTGAACTGACGCTGGCACTGGAAGGCGACGAGTTGTGTCTGACGGTCGCCGATGATGGCGTAGGATTTGTAGCTGCGCCTGGCAGGCCAACGTCCTTCGGGATCGTCGGAATGCGTGAGCGGGTGTTGATCATGGGGGGGGAGTTATCCCTTGAGAGTGAGCCGGGTGAAGGCACGACTCTAAGTGTGCGAGTGCCGCTGGACGAAGCCTGAAGAATTTTTGGTATCTGTGCTGACGCTTTCGCGAGCAGGCTCGCTCCCACAGGGGAAACGCATTCCAAATGTGGGCTTACTCGCGAATGATCTTGAATCTGGAGAAGAACGTGATCCGTGTACTGGTAGCCGAAGACCACACCATTGTCCGCGAAGGCATCAAGCAACTGATTGGCCTGGCCAAGGACTTGCTGGTGGTGGGGGAGGCGAGCAATGGCGAACAGTTGCTCGACACCTTGCGTCATGTGCCCTGCGAGGTGGTGTTGCTGGACATTTCCATGCCGGGCGTCAATGGCTTGGAGGCCATTCCGCGGATTCGCGCCCTGAACAATCCGCCGGCGATCCTGGTGTTGTCGATGCACGACGAAGCGCAAATGGCCGCCCGGGCGCTGAAGGTCGGGGCCGCCGGTTATGCAACCAAGGACAGCGATCCGGCACTGTTGCTGACGGCCATTCGCAAAGTGGCGTCAGGCGGGCGTTATATCGACCCGGAACTGGCCGACCGCATGGTCTTCGAGGTCGGCCTGACCGACTCGAGGCCATTGCATTCGTTGCTCTCCGAGCGCGAGTTTTCCGTGTTCGAACGCCTGGCCCAGGGCGCCAACGTCAACGACATTGCCCAGCAACTGGCACTGAGCAGCAAGACCATCAGCACCCATAAGGCGCGGCTGATGCAGAAGCTCAACATCACCTCGCTGGCGGAGCTGGTGAAGTACGCGATGGAGCACAAGCTGCTCTAAACACTACCGCCTTACCTTGTGGGAGCGAGCCTGCTCGCGAAAGCGTCTGATCAATCTATGTTCATGTCGACTGACACACCGCCTTCGCGAGCAGGCTCGCTCCCACAGGTGTCGTGGTGGCATGTCCAATTGCGACATCCTGCAAACCCGCGTTTGCCTTTACTTGCGGCTTGCAGCTGACCGCCGGTCACTGCGGTTGCCAAAACGCGCCATCCTTGTAGGGCAATCCCTACCCCCAGCCTTCCATCCGGCTGAGGCGAATCTCTCTTGCCCCCCGATTTGCGTGGTCTTCAGCGTCCACTAGGCTTAACCCCACAGCAGTCATCAATAACAAAGGTGTGGGTATGAGCCAGGTCGATTCAAGCGCAGGGGCCAATGATGTTCTGGTCAGCTTTCGTGGAGTGCAGAAGAGCTACGACGGCGAGAACCTGATCGTCAAAGACCTCAACCTGGACATTCGCAAAGGCGAATTCCTCACGTTGCTCGGGCCGTCCGGCTCCGGCAAGACCACCAGCCTGATGATGCTCGCCGGCTTCGAAACGCCGACCGCAGGCGAAATCCTGTTGGCCGGGCGCGCCATCAACAACGTGCCACCGCACAAACGCGACATCGGCATGGTGTTTCAGAACTACGCCTTGTTCCCGCACATGACGGTGGCCGAGAACCTGGCGTTCCCGCTGACCGTGCGCGGCATGAACAAGAGCGACGTCAGTGCCCGGGTCAAGCGCGTACTGAGCATGGTCCAGCTCGACAGCTTCGCCCAGCGTTACCCGGCGCAGCTCTCCGGTGGTCAGCAACAGCGTGTGGCATTGGCCCGTGCGCTGGTGTTCGAGCCGCAACTGGTGCTGATGGACGAACCCCTCGGCGCACTCGACAAACAACTGCGTGAACACATGCAGATGGAAATCAAGCACCTGCACCAGCGCCTGGGCGTCACCGTGGTCTACGTGACCCACGATCAGGGCGAAGCCCTGACCATGTCCGACCGTGTGGCGGTGTTCCATCAGGGCGAAATCCAGCAGATCGCGCCGCCGCGCACCCTCTACGAAGAGCCGAAAAACACCTTCGTCGCCAACTTCATCGGCGAGAACAACCGTCTCAATGGCCGCCTGCACAGTCAAACCGGCGACCGTTGCATTGTGGAACTCGGACGCGGTGAGAAGGTGGAAGCCCTGGCGGTCAACGTTGGCCAGACCGGCGAGCCGGTGACCCTGTCCATTCGTCCGGAACGAGTGAGCCTCAACGGTTCCAGCGATCAATGCGTCAACCGCTTCTCCGGGCGGGTCGAGGAATTCATCTATCTGGGCGACCACGTCCGGGTGCGCATGGAAGTCTGCGGCAAGACCGACTTCTTCGTGAAACAGCCGATTGCCGAGCTTGATCCTGCGCTCGCCGTCGGCGACGTGGTACCGCTTGGCTGGCAGGTCGAGCACGTGCGCGCGCTTGATCCTCTTTTAGAGGCGAACTGATCGCCCCGGCAATACCAACACCAACCCTGCACGTGGAGAGAACAATAAATGTTGAGATCCCTGAAATTCACCGCTTTGGCACTGGGCATGATGGGCGCGGCACACGCAATGGCGGCCGGCCCTGACCTGACCGTGGTGTCCTTTGGCGGGGCGAACAAGGCGGCTCAGGTCAAAGCCTTCTACGCACCGTGGGAAGCGGCAGGCAACGGCAAGATCGTGGCCGGCGAGTACAACGGCGAAATGGCCAAGGTCAAGGCCATGGTCGACACCAAGAGCGTGTCCTGGGATCTGGTAGAGGTTGAGTCGCCGGAACTGTCCCGTGGTTGCGACGAAGACATGTTCGAACAGCTTGATCCGAAGTTGTTCGGCAAGACCGAAGACTACGTCAAGGGCGCCATCCAGCCGTGCGGCGTGGGTTTCTTCGTGTGGTCGACCGTGCTGGCCTACAACGCCGACAAGCTGAAATCCGCGCCGACCAGTTGGGTGGATTTCTGGGACACCAAGCAGTTCCCGGGCAAGCGTGGCCTGCGTAAAGGCGCCAAGTACACCCTGGAATTCGCTCTGATGGCCGACGGCGTTGCGCCGAAGGACGTCTACAAAGTGCTGGCCGGTAAAGACGGTCAAGACCGCGCGTTCAAGAAGCTCGATGAACTCAAGCCGAACATCCAGTGGTGGGAAGCCGGTGCACAACCGCCGCAATACCTTGCTTCCGGTGACGTGGTCATGAGTTCGGCCTACAACGGTCGTATCGCTGCCGTGCAGAAAGAAAGCAACCTGAAAGTCGTGTGGAACGGTGGCATCTACGACTTCGACGCATGGGCCATTCCAAAAGGTCTGGATGCCAAGCGTGCTGAAGCAGCGAAGAAGTTCATCGCCTTCTCGGTGATGCCACAGCAGCAGAAGACCTACTCGGAAAACATCGCCTACGGCCCGGCCAACACCCAAGCCGTGCCGTTGCTGGCCAAGGATGTCCTGAAGGACATGCCGACCACCCCGGAAAACATCGCCAACCAGGTGCAGATCGACGTCAGCTTCTGGGCTGACAACGGCGAGCAACTGGAACAGCGCTTCAACGCCTGGGCTGCCAAGTAAGACCGCACCGCGGGCTTACGCTGTAGGAGCGAGCTTGCTCGCGAAGACGTCAGTACATTCAACATCGTTGTCGACTGACACTTCGCTTTCGCGAGCAAGCCCGCTCCCACATTTGAACAGAGTGTTTTAAACGATCGAGGTGGTTCTCCGCCTCTGTACGATCAAAGATTCCCGGAGTACGTCATGGCTATCGCCGTTCCCCTGAACGAGGGCACCAGCCCCACCTTGAAGCAGCGGCTCAAGCACGCCGAGCGGGTCAACCGCTGGAAGGCCCAGGCGTTGATCGCGCCGCTGGTGCTGTTTCTGTTGCTGGTGTTCCTGGTGCCAATCGTGGCGCTGCTCTACAAAAGTGTTGGCAACCCGGAAGTGGTCGGCGGCATGCCGCGTACCGTGGCCGCCATCGCCAGCTGGGACGGCCGCGGCCTGCCCGCTGAACCGGTTTACAAAGCGGCGGCTGAAGACCTCGCCGAAGCCCGCAAGAATCAGACCCTGGGCGATCTGTCCAAGCGCCTGAACATGGAGCTGGCCGGCTACCGCAGCCTGCTGACCAAAACCGCCCGCGCCTTGCCGCTCGCCACCGAGCCGGCCTCTTACAAAGAAGCGCTGGAAGGTCTCGATGAGCGCTGGGGCGACCCGGCCTACTGGCAAGCGGTGCGCCGCAACACCAGCAGCATCACCCCGTACTACCTGCTGGCGGCTGTCGATCATCGCATCGACGACCTCGGCGAAATCGCCCCGGCCACCCCGGACCAGGCGATCTACCTCGACATCTTCGCCCGCACCTTCTGGATGGGCCTGGTCATCACCGTGATCTGCCTGGTGCTGGCGTATCCACTGGCTTACCTGCTGGCCAATCTGCCGTCGCGCCAGAGCAACCTGCTGATGATTCTGGTGCTGTTGCCGTTCTGGACCTCGATCCTGGTACGGGTCGCGGCGTGGATCGTATTGCTGCAGTCGGGCGGCCTGATCAACAGCGGCCTGATGGCCATGGGCATCATCGACAAGCCGATCGAACTGGTGTTCAACCGCGTCGGTGTCTACATCTCCATGGTGCACATCCTGCTGCCGTTCATGATCCTGCCGATCTACAGCGTGATGAAAGGCATCTCGCCGACTTACATGCGCGCCGCGATTTCCCTCGGCTGCCATCCGTTCGCCAGTTTCTGGCGGGTGTACTTCCCGCAGACCTATGCCGGTGTCGGCGCCGGTTGCCTGTTGGTGTTCATCCTTGCCATCGGTTACTACATCACCCCGGCATTGTTGGGCAGCCCGAACGATCAGATGGTCAGCTACTTCGTCGCCTTCTACACCAACACCAGCATCAACTGGGGCATGGCGACCGCACTCGGTGGGCTGCTGTTACTCGCAACGGTCGTGCTTTATCTGATTTACAGCTGGCTGGTGGGCGCGAGCCGCCTGCGCCTGAGCTAAGGGGAGAACGAAATGCTGAGTCCTTACATGTCGCCCATCGAACGGGTGTGGTTCTACAGCTTGCGGATTCTCTGCGGCTTGATTCTGTTGTTCCTGATCCTGCCGGTGCTGGTGATCATTCCGCTGTCGTTCAACTCCGGCAGTTTCCTGGTGTACCCGCTGCAAGGTTTCTCGCTGCAGTGGTACCACGATTTCTTCGCCTCGGCGGAGTGGATGCGTGCCCTGAAGAACAGCATCATCGTCGCCCCTGCGGCCACGGTGCTGGCCATGGTTTTCGGTACGCTGGCGGCGATCGGCCTGACCCGCGGCGACTTCCCCGGCAAGGCGCTGGTGATGGCGCTGGTGATTTCGCCGATGGTGGTGCCAGTGGTGATCATCGGTGTGGCCAGTTACCTGTTCTTCGCTCCGCTGGGGCTGGGTAACAGCTTCTTCTCGCTGATCGTGGTGCATGCGGTGTTGGGTGTGCCGTTTGTGATCATTACCGTGTCGGCGACCTTGCAGGGGTTCAACCACAATCTGGTGCGGGCTGCTGCGAGCCTGGGTGCTTCGCCGCTGACCACGTTCCGCCGGGTGACCTTGCCGCTGATCGCGCCGGGCGTGATCTCGGGGGCGCTGTTCGCCTTCGCGACGTCGTTCGATGAGGTGGTGGTGACGCTGTTCCTCGCCGGTCCTGAACAAGCGACCCTGCCACGGCAGATGTTCAGCGGCATCCGCGAAAACCTCAGCCCGACCATCGCCGCCGCCGCGACGCTGCTGATTGCCTTCTCGGTGATCCTGTTGCTGACCCTGGAATGGCTGCGTGGGCGTAGCGAGAAACTGCGAACCGCGCAGGTCTAAAGCCACGCCCCGATTACCTGTAGGAGCGAGCCTGCTCGCGATGGTCGTCAACGATAACGCTGGAAGCCTGACACCCAGCGGCGTTTTCAAGTCCATCGCGAGCAAGCTCGCTCCTACATGGGTTCTCCAGTGTCTGTTCGGACATTCATGGCCTGAATGCCAGACAAACCCCAATCCCCAGCTACTATTGTGCCCAGCTCCCCTACCTATAAGAGGCTGCGCACATGAGTCTTTCCTCTTTCAAGATCGCTCACAAACTGATCACCGGCGCAGGTGCCATCGAGCAGTTGTCCGCCGAGCTGGCGCGCCTGGACATTGATAATCCGCTGATCGTCACCGATGCTGCCCTGGTCAAGTCCGGTACGGTAGAACTGGCGCTGGCGCAGTTGGGCGAACGCAGCTACGAGATTTTCGACCGGGTACTGCCGGACCCGGAAATCGCCATCGTCGAAGATTGCATGCAGGTGTATCGCGAGGGCGGGCATGACGGCCTGATCGGCCTGGGCGGCGGCAGTGCCATCGACATTGCCAAGAGCGTGGCGGCCTATGCCGGATACCACGGCGCGCTGGAGGATCTGTTCGGTATAGATCAGGTCCCGCGCAAAGGCCCGCCGCTGATCGCGATTCCGACCACGGCCGGCACCGGTTCGGAAGTGACCAACGTCGCCATCCTCTCCGACAAGGTCGCGCAACTGAAAAAGGGCATCGTCAGCGACTACCTTTTGCCGGACGTGGCGCTGGTCAGTCCGCAAATGACCCTGACCTGTCCGCGCAGCGTCACGGCGGCCAGCGGCGTCGATGCGCTGGTGCATGCCATCGAGTCCTATCTGTCGGTCAATGCCTCGCCGATTACCGATGCCCTGGCCATCGGCGCCATCAAGTTGATCGCCAAGGCCTTGCCCAAGGCCTACGCCAACCCGTCGAACCTGCAAGCCCGGGAAGACATGGCCACCGCCAGCCTGATGGCCGGCATGGCGTTCGGCAATGCCGGGGTCGGCGCGGTGCATGCGCTGGCGTATCCGCTGGGCGGACGTTTCAACATTGCCCATGGCGTGAGTAATGCCCTGCTACTGCCCTATGTCATGACCTGGAACAAGATGGCCTGTATCGAACGGATGCAGGATATCGCCGAGGCCATGGGCGTGAAGACCGCTCATCTGAGTGTCAACGAAGCGGCTGACAAAGCCGTGCAAGCCATGACCGAGCTGTGTGCCGCCGTGGAAATTCCCCAGGGACTGCGCAGTTTCGGTGTACCCGAGGACGCCATCGCGTCCATGGCCGTGGAAGCGGCGGGGATCGAGCGCCTGATGCGCAATAACCCGCGCAAGTTGAGTGCCGTCGATATCGAGAAGATCTATCGCGCGGCGTACTAGAGGCGCTGCCGTCGATGGATGATGGCAGGGTCCAATCATCGCGCTCACGGTGCGCGCGTCAAAGCATGAGGTATACAATGCGCGCCATCGTGATTCTGCTCAGAAAAGGTGCGTCATGCAGCCCTTCGTAATTGCTCCGTCGATTCTCTCCGCCGACTTCGCCCGCCTGGGTGAAGAAGTGGACAACGTCCTGGCCGCCGGCGCCGACTTCGTGCACTTCGATGTCATGGACAATCACTACGTACCGAACCTGACCATCGGCCCGATGGTCTGCTCGGCACTGCGCAAGTACGGCGTGACCGCGCCGATCGACGCGCACCTGATGGTCAGCCCGGTGGACCGCATCGTCGGCGACTTCATCGAAGCCGGTGCGACCTACATCACCTTCCACCCGGAAGCCACCCAGCACGTCGACCGCTCCCTGCAACTGATCCGTGAAGGCGGCTGCAAGTCGGGCCTGGTGTTCAACCCGGCGACCCCGCTGGACGTGCTCAAGTACGTGATGGACAAGGTCGACATGATCCTGCTGATGAGCGTCAACCCGGGCTTCGGCGGGCAGAAGTTCATCCCCGGCACCCTCGACAAACTGCGTGAAGCGCGGGCCTTGATCGACGCTTCGGGTCGTGACATTCGCCTGGAAATCGACGGCGGCGTGAACGTCAACAACATTCGCGAAATCGCTGCGGCCGGTGCTGACACCTTCGTCGCCGGTTCGGCCATCTTCAATGCGCCGAACTATCAGGAAGTCATCGACAAGATGCGCTCCGAACTGGCGCTGGCTCGCCCATGAGTGGCTTTGAGCAGCTGTTCCCGGGGCAATTGCCACGGCTGGTGATGTTCGATCTGGACGGCACGTTGATCGATTCGGTCCCGGACCTGGCAGTGGCTGTGGACAAGATGCTGCTCAATCTCGGTCGCCAACCCGCCGGCCTGGAAGCAGTGCGCGAATGGGTCGGCAATGGCGCGCCGGTATTGGTACGTCGTGCGCTGGCCGGCGGCATCGATCATTCGGCAGTCGATAACGCCGAGGCCGAACGGGCGCTGGAGTATTTCATGCAGGCCTATGGCGAGAGCCATGAGCTGACGGTGGTTTACCCCGGCGTGCGCGATACCCTCAAATGGCTGCAAAAGCAGGGTGTCGAGATGGCGCTGATCACCAACAAGCCGGAGCGTTTCGTCGCGCCGCTGCTGGATCAGATGAAGATCGGCCGTTATTTCCGCTGGATCATCGGCGGCGACACCCTGCCACAGAAAAAACCCGATCCGGCCGCGCTGTTTTTCGTAATGAAAATGGCCAACATTCCGGCTTCGCAGTCGTTGTTCGTCGGCGATTCACGCAGCGATGTGCTGGCGGCGAAAGCGGCGGGGGTCAAGTGTGTGGCCCTGAGCTACGGCTATAACCATGGGCGGCCGATCGCCGAAGAATCGCCGGCGCTGGTGATCGACGACCTGCGCAAGCTAATTCCCGGTTGCCTGGATCCGGCCGCTGAGATAACGTTGGCCGACGCTGTCAAACCCCCTTCTGGAAACGCCATCGTGGTGGTCACTCGCAAACTCTGGATGAAAGTCATCAAGGCCCTGGCCCGCTGGCGTTGGCGCGCCTGACTTGATCCTGGCCGGTTTCCGGCGCGTTTGCATACCTGACTGTTCGACCCTCAAGCCACGAGGCACCTCATGATCCGCGAAGAATTCCTGCGTTTGGCCGCTGCCGGCTACAACCGCATTCCGCTTGCCTGCGAAACCCTGGCCGACTTCGACACGCCGCTGTCGATCTACCTGAAGCTGGCCGACGAGCCCAATTCCTACTTGCTGGAGTCCGTACAGGGCGGCGAGAAGTGGGGCCGTTACTCGATCATCGGCCTGCCGTGCCGCACCGTGTTGCGGGTTCACGACCATCACGTCAGCGTGACCGTCGACGGCGTCGAGACCGAAAGCCACGACGTGGAAGACCCGCTGGCCTTCGTCGAAACCTTCAAGGCCCGCTACAACGTGCCGACCATCGCCGGCCTGCCGCGTTTCAACGGCGGCCTGGTGGGCTACTTCGGTTATGACTGCGTGCGTTACGTGGAGAAGCGTCTGGGCAAGTGCCCGAACCCGGATCCGCTGGGCGTGCCGGACATTCTGCTGATGGTCTCCGACGCCGTGGTGGTGTTCGACAACCTCGCCGGCAAGATGCACGCCATCGTCCTGGCCGACCCGGCGCAGGAAGACGCCTTCGAGCAAGGCCGCGCCCGCCTGGAAGAGCTGCTGGAAAAACTGCGCCAACCGATCACCCCGCGCCGTGGCCTGGACTTCAGCCAGCAACAATCGGCTGACCCGGTGTTCCGTTCCAGCTTCACCCAGGACGATTACGAAAAAGCGGTCGATACCATCAAGGAATACATCCTGGCCGGTGACTGCATGCAGGTCGTCCCGTCCCAGCGCATGTCGATCGACTTCAAGGCGGCGCCGATCGATCTGTACCGCGCGCTGCGCTGCTTCAACCCGACGCCTTACATGTACTTCTTCAACTTTGGCGACTTCCACGTCGTCGGCAGTTCGCCGGAAGTGCTGGTGCGGGTCGAAGACAACCTGATTACCGTGCGCCCGATTGCCGGCACCCGTCCACGCGGAGCCAATGAAGAAGCTGATCTGGCGCTGGAAAAAGACCTGCTGTCGGACGCCAAGGAAATCGCCGAACACTTGATGCTGATCGACCTCGGTCGCAACGACACTGGGCGCGTCTCGGAAATCGGCTCGGTGAAGCTCACCGAGAAAATGGTCATCGAGCGTTATTCCAACGTGATGCACATCGTGTCCAACGTTACCGGGCAACTAAAGGCCGGGCTGACGGCAATGGATGCGCTGCGGGCAATTCTGCCGGCGGGCACCTTGTCTGGCGCGCCGAAGATCCGCGCGATGGAAATCATCGACGAACTGGAGCCGGTCAAGCGTGGTGTCTACGGCGGTGCGGTCGGTTACTTCGCCTGGAACGGCAACATGGACACCGCGATTGCGATCCGCACGGCGGTGATCAAGAACGGCGAGCTGCACGTGCAGGCCGGTGGCGGCATCGTCGCCGACTCGGTGCCGGCATTGGAATGGGAAGAAACCCTGAACAAGCGCCGCGCAATGTTCCGCGCCGTGGCCTTGGCCGAACAAACGCCGAACACCTGAGTTCACGCAAAGCCCTGTGGGAGTGAGCTTGCTCGCGATGGGGCCATCACTGCCACATTGATGTTGTCTGACCCACCGCAATCGCGAGCAAGCTCGCTCCTACAGGGATTACACCACCATAAAAAAACGCGGCGCCTGTGAGGGCGCCGCGTTTTTTATTGCCTGTACATCAGAAGTCCAGAGCAACACCTACGTTGATGCCTTGTTGGGTGAAGTCGTCGTCCCTGCGAATGTTGTAGCTGGCGCGCAATGCCAGGTCGCGGGTGAGGTTATGGCTCACCCCCAGGTTCACGCGCTGCAAGTGGCTTTGCGGGGTGTAGCCTTCCAGCGTGAACTGGTTGTTCGGCAAGCTGTTGAGGTTGATGCCCACGTCCTGGGTATCGTCGTTGTACTCGCGTTCGATTGCCGCCTCGCCGAACACCTGGGTTTGCGGGGTGATCTGGTATTTGCCCTGCAGGCCAGCTCCCAGGCGTCGGGAAATCACTTCCTGATCGGCAAAGGTCAGCGCCGTGGAATCGTTGCCGTCCTCCGAGTAGCCGTCGACTTTCGCCTTGGAGAAATCAGCGCTGATAAACGGCGACACGTGCCAGGGGCTGCTGGCATGTTGTGCAATGTCGTAACCCAGGCGAGCGCTGAAGGCTTCGATGTAGCCGCTGGTATCGCCTTTTTCACTGCGTTCGTTGGCACCCAACTGGAACTTGCGCTTGAGGCTGTCGTAATCCAGATGGCCGGCTGTCAACGCCACGTCCGCCCAGACACGGTTTTGCTGGTATTGGGCGAATGCCGTGCCCAGGTAAGAGTTGAGCTTGTAGTCGGAGTCGTTGCTGCCGGCTTCGAGTTTCTGGTTATAGAAACCAGCCGCCAGGCCGACGCGCCAGGCATCATCGATGCGGTAGCTGCCCCCGATGTTCAGGTTGGCTCCGTTGCCGTCGGCACTGACCGCGCTGTCCTGACTGTCAAAGTCCTGATGCTGTCCACCGCCAGAAACAATGGCTCGCCATTGGCCCACGCCCTGCCAGTTTTGCCAATCGGCCAGCCACTGGTTGCGCAATTCATCCTGATGCGCGCGCACGGTGCCCTGGGCCATTTCCGGCAGTAATGTCAGCTCCCAGGGTGCTGCCAACAGGGAGTACGCGTAGTCGGCAATCAGACGCTGCCCGGTTTCTGTGGGGTGCACGGAGTCGTTGTAGATCAGCTTGGTCGGGTCCGGCGTGGCGCTGTTGATGCCGTAACGGGCATTCTCGGTACAACCGTTGCCGCTGAAGCAGGTAGTGATGAGGTTCTGGTCGGTGGCCAGGCCAAACTGCGCCGGGTTGGCGAACGTCTCTTTGAGCAATACCGGAATGTTGAGCGGGATGACTTCGGCATTGATGTTCTGCAGTCGGCTCACCAGTTCACTATTGAACTGGGCGCTGAGTTGGGACGTGAACGCCTGCAGCGGGGTGCCGTTGAACGCCGGGGTAAAGCCGATATCGGGCAGCAACCAGACCATGATGTATTTGGCGCCGGCGGTCTGCAGCGTCTGCACGCTGTCGGCCAGTCGGTCGGCGGCGGCACTGGCCTGGGGCAGGCTGGTGACGCGACCTTGCAGGAAGTCGTTACCACCACCCGACAGGTAATACAGTGCGTTCGGGTCGGCACGGAAGTTGTTCGACGGCAGGTATCCGGCGCGGGTGCGTTCGCCGGTGGCGGAAACGCTGGTGATCGAATCCAGGATCTGATCCGTGCGGTAACCGCCGACGGCCCAGTTGTTGCCATCGGGCTGGCCGTTGCTGGCGCGTACTGCCGAAGATGATGACGCAGTCTGGTCCGCCGAGTACCCCAGTTTCCCTCCCAGTATCTGCGTGGAGTTGAGCGAGCGGACTTCGCCGCTGCCATCCAGATACACCGGCCCCGTCCGGTTGGTAAAGCGCTGCGTCGCCCCGGCAGGCCCACCGGTGTCGGCAAAGGTCCCGGCGTCGTTGAGGCTGTCCCCGAAGACCACGAAATTTGTATAAGGATTGGGTGCGGCGTTCGCCTGGGCGCATGCCATCGCGAGCAAGCATCCTGCGAGCGGTACAAACAACGACTGTTTGATCATGAGCAAGTCCGTTTATTTATTGTTTTAGTGAACGAAACGACAGTACCAAAAACTTTCGGCCTTTTGCCATCTGTCGCGAAGCCTTTAAGAGTTTCGCGGGCAGTACCCCCGGCGATATTGCACGCTCTGCCCAGCTAAGTTACTGTGCCGGGACGTACGAACGAGACCTTCCCCGTGTTGATCATCAGCAAACTCCTGGATCAAGTCATCAAGGCACACGCCCGCTGGCGTTGGCGCGCCTGAATTCTTTTGCCGGCCTCGCCGGACCTGTACCGTTTCGCCTTCTTTACCTGTTTGAAATGCCGCTTTGCTGGCGCTCCTCCAGCACCTGACAAAGCGCAGCGCTCTGCGGGTCAATCATTCGAAGGCCATCTTTAAAGTCAGTGAATTCAAGAGGTTCTTAACGCCATGTTGCTGATGATCGATAACTACGACTCCTTTACCTACAACGTTGTGCAGTACCTGGGCGAGCTCGGCTCCCAGGTCAAAGTCGTGCGCAACGATGAACTGACCATCGCTGAAATCGAAGCCCTCAATCCAGAGCGCATCGTTGTGTCCCCCGGTCCTTGCACCCCGACCGAAGCCGGTATCTCGATTGAAGCGATCAAGCATTTCGCCGGCAAACTGCCGATTCTTGGCGTCTGCCTGGGTCACCAATCCATCGGCCAGGCCTTTGGCGGTGATGTGGTGCGCGCCCGCCAAGTGATGCACGGTAAGACTAGCCCGGTATTTCACGAGGACAAGGGTGTATTCGCAGGCCTGAACCGTCCGCTGACGGTGACCCGCTATCATTCATTGATCGTCAAGCGCGAAACCCTGCCCGATTGCCTGGAGCTGACAGCGTGGACCCAGCTTGAAGACGGCTCGGTCGACGAGATCATGGGCCTGCGTCACAAGACCCTGAACATCGAGGGCGTGCAGTTCCACCCTGAGTCGATCCTCACCGAGCAGGGCCACGAACTGTTCGCCAACTTCCTCAAACAAACCGGCGGCACGCGCTAAGGACTTATCATGAACATCAAGACAGCCCTGAGCCGTATCGTCGATCAGCTCGACCTCAGTACCGATGAAATGCGCGATGTGATGCGCGAAATCATGACCGGGCAATGCACGGACGCGCAGATTGGCGCGTTCATGATGGCCATGCGCATGAAGAGCGAAAGTATCGACGAAATCGTCGGCGCGGTGTCGGTGATGCGCGAACTGGCGGACAAGGTCGAACTCAAGACCCTCGACGGTGTAGTCGATGTGGTGGGCACCGGCGGCGACGGCGCCAATATCTTCAACGTGTCGACTGCTTCCGCTTTCGTGGTTTCCGCTGCTGGCTGCACCGTGGCCAAGCATGGCAACCGTGCGGTGTCGGGCAAGAGCGGTAGCGCCGATCTGCTGGAGGCGGCCGGCATCTACCTGAACCTGACGCCGGTGCAAGTGGCTCGCTGCATTGACAACGTTGGTATTGGTTTCATGTTTGCCCAGACTCATCACTCTGCGATGAAATACGCCGCCAGCCCGCGTCGTGAACTGGGTTTGCGCACTTTGTTCAACATGCTCGGCCCGCTTACGAATCCGGCCGGTGTGAAGCATCAGGTGGTAGGCGTATTCACCCAGGCCTTGTGCCGACCGCTGGCGGAAGTGTTGCAGCGTCTGGGCAGCAAGCATGTGCTGGTGGTGCATTCGAAGGATGGCCTGGACGAATTCAGCCTGGCCGCTCCGACGTTTGTCGCAGAGCTCAAGGATGACCAGATCACCGAGTATTGGGTCGAACCGGAAGACCTGGGCATGAAGAGCCAGAGCCTGCACGGTCTGGCCGTGGAAAGCCCGGCAGCGTCTCTGGAGCTGATTCGCGATGCCCTGGGCAAGCGCAAGACCGAGAACGGTCAGAAAGCAGCCGAAATGATCGTGCTCAATGCCGGTGCCGCACTGTATGCGGCCGACCATGCCAGCAGTTTGAAAGAGGGAGTTGCACTGGCGCACGATGCGCTGCACACCGGCCTCGCTCGAGAAAAGCTAGAGGAATTGGGTGCATTTACCGCGGTATTCAAAGTGGAGAATGAAGGATGAGTGTACCGACGGTTCTGGAAAAGATTCTGGCACGCAAGGTTGAGGAAGTGGCCGAGCGCAGCGCTCGCGTCAGCCTCGCCGAGCTGGAAAGCCTGGCCAGGACGGCCGATGCACCTCGTGGTTTTGCCAAGGCATTGCTGGCTCAGGCCAAGCTGAAGCAACCGGCAGTCATTGCTGAAATCAAGAAGGCGTCGCCGAGCAAAGGCGTGATCCGCGAGAACTTCGTTCCCGCCGACATCGCCCGCAGCTACGAGAAGGGCGGCGCGACCTGCCTGTCGGTACTCACCGACATCGACTACTTCCAGGGCGCCGATGCGTACCTGCAGCAGGCCCGCGCGGCGTGCCAGCTGCCGGTGATCCGCAAGGACTTCATGATCGACCCCTACCAGATCGTCGAAGCCCGTGCCCTGGGCGCCGATTGCGTGCTGTTGATCGTGTCCGCGCTGGATGACGTGAAAATGGCCGAACTGGCGGCTGTGGCCAAAAGCGTCAACCTTGATGTGCTGGTGGAAGTCCACGACGGCGATGAGTTGGAGCGGGCCTTGAAAACCCTCGACACTCCACTGGTTGGCGTGAACAACCGCAACCTGCACACCTTCGATGTCAGCCTGGAAACCACCCTCGACCTGTTGCCGCGTATTCCGCGCGATCGTCTGGTCATCACCGAGAGCGGCATTCTCAACCGCGCCGATGTCGAACTGATGGAAATCAGCGACGTCTACGCGTTCCTGGTCGGCGAAGCGTTCATGCGCGCCGAAAGCCCGGGTACCGAGTTGCAACGACTGTTCTTCCCGGAGCGTGGCGTGCCTGTCAGCGGCTCGACCCTCGACTAAACACATCTTCACAGGCAAACCGCTTCCACTGTGGGAGCGGGCTTGCCCGCGAAGAGGCCCGCAAATCCCCTAGAGACCTCAGGTCTGTCGGAGCCTTCCATGTCGCTGCCAACCTCCCTGATCGTCGAAGCCGGCCTGCAAGCCGAACAAGATCTGTTGGCCTCGGTTTGCGCCGGCGACGCGGAGTTCGGCCTGCTGTTCTGGCAACCGAGCGATCAGGCATTGGTGATGCCGCGCCGCTTGAATCGCTTGCCAGGCTTCGAAGCCGCCTGTGAAGTGTCAGCGGCGGCAGGTTGGCCGGTGCTGTTGCGCGATACCGGCGGTGAGCCGGTTCCACAATCGGCCACCACGATCAATATCGCCCTGGTTTACGCGCCACCACGCAGCGAAGGCGATTTGAACCGCATCGAAACCGGTTACCGGCGCCTGTGCGACCCCATCTGCCAGTTGCTGGATGAATTAGGTGGCTCGTCGTCCCTTGGTGAAATCGACGGTGCGTTCTGCGATGGCCGCTTCAACGTCAATCTCGACGGGCGCAAAATGGTTGGCACCGCCCAGCGCTGGCGTCAGAGCCAGGGGGGGCAGCGTCCGGTGGGCCTGGTGCACGGTGCGATGTTGATGGATAACGATCGGGCGTCAATGGTCGCCGCGGTCAATCGCTTCAACGAGGCCTGTGGTCTGGAGCAACGAGTACGCGCCGAAAGCCACATCGCATTGCATGAGAAGTTCACGGCACCCGATGCACAGGCGCGCCTCGACGAACTCTACCGGTTGATGTTGGCACAGATGTTCAGCTGCTAGATTTTCGAGCTTATCGCGTACCGAAGACCACCATGGTCTTGCCTTTGACGTCCACAAGGTTGCGATCTTCCAGATCCTTGAGCACGCGACCGACCATCTCCCGGGAACAACCGACAATCCGCCCGATTTCCTGACGGGTCACCTTGATTTGCATGCCATCGGGGTGGGTCATGGCGTCTGGCTGCTTGCACAGCTCCAGCAGGCAGCGGGCAACGCGGCCGGTCACGTCAAAAAATGCCAGGTCACCGACCTTGCGCGTGGTATTGCGCAGGCGCTGTGCGATTTGTCCGCTGAGGACGTAAAGAATGTCCGGATCCTGCTGGGACAATTCGCGGAATTTTGTGTAGCTGATTTCCGCAACTTCGCATTCGACCTTGGCCCGCACCCAGGCACTGCGCTCCTGCTCCAGGCCGGCTTGCTCAAACAGGCCCAACTCACCGAAAAAGTCCCCGGCGTTCAGGTAGGAAATGATCATTTCCCGCCCGTCGTCATCCTCGATCAGGATGGTGACTGATCCTTTGATGATGTAGAACAGCGTTTCCGAGCGGTCACCGGCACAAATGATGTTGCTCTTGGCCTGATAGCGGCGGCGCTGGCAATGCATCAACAGCTTGTCGAGGTTCTTGATCTTGGGGTTGGGGGCAATAGCAACCATGGTTGTATCCCGAAAAGACTGCACGGTGTGGTTTTTATAAATAGCGAACGCTGGAGTGAGGCTGGCCATGCGCCATCGAATTGGCGTCAGCTTACCAGACACTTCCTGAAATATTCGAGCATTTACCTACAAGGCCGTGGGATATGTCCTAGGACGGCGGGCGCTGTCAATCTCGGGGGCTGTGCTAAGCTGGCGACCCTTTTTTATACAGTGGAGTCTTGGCGATGAAGGCACGCATCCAATGGGCTGGCGAAGCCATGTTCCTCGGCGAATCCGGTAGCGGTCATGTCGTGGTCATGGACGGTCCGCCCGATGCCGGCGGACGTAACCTGGGTGTCCGGCCGATGGAAATGCTGCTGCTGGGTGTCGGCGGTTGCAGCAATTTCGATGTGGTCAGCATCCTCAAGAAGTCCCGCCAGGCCGTCGAGAGCTGTGAAGCCTTCCTCGAAGCCGAGCGCGCGACCGAAGATCCAAAGGTTTTCACCAGGATCCACATGCACTTCGTGGTCAAGGGCCGCGGGCTGAAAGAGGCCCAGGTCAAACGTGCCATCGAGTTGTCTGCCGAGAAGTATTGCTCGGCCTCGATCATGCTCGGCGCGGCCGGTGTCGAGATTACCCACGACTACGAAATCATCGAGCTCGGTTGAATCGACATTCAACTATCATAAAAGCAGTGCAGACTCTGGCGAACACAAGCTGACGTCTGCATAATGCGCCACTTTTTTCAGGGTAGTGGCCCGTCAGCCGACGGGCCTCGCACCCGAACAGACAACCAAAATCGCCATCGCGAAGAGGTGTTAACCGTCCTACGCAGGTGCGTTGTTCGCATCTGACGGGCATGCTTGATCACGCGGCCGGGCCGCAAACACATAGAGAGTTTTTAACGGTGAAAAGCAAACTCAAGCTCCACGGGTTCAATAACCTGACAAAGACCTTGAGCTTCAACATCTATGACATCTGCTACGCGGAAACCCCGCAAGACCAGCAGGCTTACGTCGAGTACATCAATAAAGAGTACAACGCGAAACGCCTGACGCAGATCCTCACGGAAGTTGTCGATATCATTGGTGCCAACATCCTGAACATTGCCAGTCAGGACTATGAGCCGCAGGGCGCCAGCGTCACGATCCTGATCTCCGAAGAGCCGGTAACCCCGACCGACAGTCAGATCGAAGAGTCTCCGGGCCCGCTGCCCGAAATAATTCTGGCCCACCTCGACAAGAGCCACATCACGGTGCACACCTACCCGGAAATCCATCCGGTCAGCGGTATTGCAACCTTCCGTGTGGACATCGACGTGTCGACTTGCGGGGTCATTTCACCGCTTAAAGCGCTCAACTTCCTGATTCACCAGTTCGATTCGGACATCGTGACCGTGGATTACCGTGTGCGCGGCTTCACCCGTGACGTTGAAGGCAAAAAGCACTTCATCGACCACGAGATCAACTCGATCCAGAACTACCTCTCCGATGACACTCGCGACGCGTACCAGATGACCGACGTGAACGTGTACCAGGAAAACCTGTTCCACACCAAAATGCTGCTGAAGAACTTCGAACTGGATAACTACCTGTTCGGTGATGCCACCAGCAACCTGTCCTCTGAGCAACGTGCCCAGGTGACCGAGCGGGTGAAACACGAAATGCTCGAAATCTTCTACGCACGCAACATGGCGTAAGATTCTCGAACACAAAAAAGGCGACTACCTCATGGCAGTCGCCTTTTTTATTGCCGAAACGCGGCCCCTGTGGGAGCGGGCTTGCCCGCGAAGAGGCCCTCACAGGCGACCGGGATATCAGATCCGATAAGTACTCTTGGTCATCACCTTGGCCATCAGACTCATCCCGAACTTCACCGGCGCCGGAAAGCGGAACCCGCCAGCCTCCAGCGCGCTTTCGGCATGTTGTTCTTCATCGATGCGCATCTGCTCAAGAATTGCCCGGGATTTCTCATCCTCGGCCGGCAGTTGCTCCAGGTGTTCGTTCAGGTGTTTGCACACCTGATCCTCCGTTGCCGCGACGAATCCCAGGCTGACTTTGTCGCTGATCAGGCCAGCCACGGCGCCAATTCCGAACGACATGCCATAAAACAGCGGATTGAGGATGCTGGTGTGGCTGCCCAGTTGATGGATGCGTTGTTCGCACCAGACCAGATGATCGATTTCTTCTTCGGCGGCGTGCTCCATGGCGGCACGCACCTGCGGCAGTCTGGCGGTCAGCGCCTGCCCCTGATACAACGCCTGGGCGCAGACTTCGCCGGTATGGTTGATGCGCATCAGGCCGGCAACGTGGCGCGTGTCTTCGTCGCTCATTTTTGCATCGGGCTGCACGATGGCCGGCGACGGACGGTACGGCTGGCCACTGAAGGGCAGCAGGGTGCGCATCGCGGCATCGGCTTGCAGCAGAAGGCGGTCAATGGGCGAGTAGTGACGTTGGGTAGTCATGCTGACCTCCGGGGAGAATTTCGGCGGCCAGTTTAACCCAATCGGCCGGGGATGGTTTGCGCTGGGTCATTGTGATGCAGAGGCTGTGACAGTGTTGTGATGCCTTTTGTGGGAGCGGGCTTGCTCGCGAAGTCGGAGTGTCAGTCAACAAAGATGTTGAAAGTGAGGCCCTCTTCGCGAGCAAGCCCGCTCCCACAAGGGGGTGCAGCAATCAGCCCGGCGGCCAGTGCATCTGGCGCTGGCCAAGCACGTGCATATGAATGTGGTAGACGGTTTGCCCGCCTTCTTCATTGCAGTTCATGACGACGCGGAAGCCTTTTTCGCAGCCCAGTTCCAGGGCCAGGCGCTGGGCGGTGAACAGAATGTGTCCGGCCAGTGCCTTGTCGTCCTCCGTCAGATCGTTCAGGGTGCGAACCGGCTTCTTCGGGATCACCAGGAAATGTACCGGTGCCTGTGGGGAAATGTCGTGGAAGGCCAGTACCTGGTCGTCCTCGTAAATGATCTTCGCCGGGATTTCCCGGTTGATGATCTTGGTGAACAGAGTATCCACAGCTGTTTTCTCCGTTGTTTGGGCTGGCCTGAGTGTACTCATGGCGTATGCCAGCGCCCAGCCTTTTACCTTGAGTTGGATCAGCGCGGGCAGTAAGCCTTGTTGACCATGCCGGCGATTGTGCGAGTCAGCCAGCGTGAGCCGAGCCTCGGCAGGAAAGCGAGCCAGCGGTTGCGCCGCCCCGGAATAATGATCGCTTGATTCTTTTCCAGGGCGCGCACGGTGTAGAGCGCCACTTCCTCGGGACTCATCAATAGTTTGCTGTTGGTCAGTTTGTCGCTGTCGAGTTGCGCGGTACGGAAGAACGCTGTGCGGGTCGGCCCGGGGCAGAGCACCGAAACCTTGATCGCGCACTTTTTCAGCTCGACGCGCAATCCCTCGGAAAAGTGCAGCACATAGGCCTTGCTGGCGTAATAGGTGCTCATCCATGGTCCCGGCTGAAACGCTGCAACCGAGGCCACATTCAGAATCTGCCCACCGCCTTGCAGGGCCATGCTGTTGCCGATGGCATGGCACAGGCGGGTGAGGGCGAGGATGTTCACTTCGATCAGGTCTTGCTCGGTCATCCAGTCCTGGGCCAGAAACGGGCCGCATGTACCGATGCCGGCGCAATTGACCAACAGATCGATTTGCCGGTCGCCTTCCTCCAGCTCCAGCAGGAATCCGGACAGGCGCAACGGTTCGCCCAGGTCACAGGCACGGAACAGCACTTCCACGCCGAACCTTTGGGTCAACTCAATCGCAATGCTTTCCAGCTGATCACGTTGTCGGGCCACCAGAATCAGGCTGCGGCCGCGCCGGGCCAGCGCTTCGGCCATTGCCAGGCCGATGCCGCTGGAGGCGCCAGTGATCAGAGCGTAACGGGTCATGCAGTTCTCCATCGCAACAGCTCCGCGCCGCGACGCAGGTGTCACGAGCCAGGAGCGCTGTTCATTCTTTCGCAGAGTCTACAGGGGGCTGGGCCTCTTCGGCTGCATCGTCGGTGGAATTTGGCACCGGTTCGACCTCGACGTCGATTTCATCGGTAGTGACCGAACTGCTGTCGTAGCTGCTCTGGGCGGCGTTTTCGTATTCTTCCTGTATCGCCGAGAGTCCACCGGCCAGGGAGCCGACCAGGATCAGAGCGATGACGACCAGCCACAGCGAAGACAATACTTTGACCGCGGTGCTGTTCGGCGGAGGCGGTGGACCGTAGCGGTTGGCCAGTTCGTTGCCCGGTACAACCATGGTCACGAACGGAAAGAAAGTACCCACAAACGGCACCAGGTTCAGCAGCCACAGCCAGCCGGACCAGCCGACATCGTGCAAACGTTGAACGGTGATCTGGATGCTGACGAAGGCAAATCCGACAAACAGGATCAGGGCCAGCAAGCCACCCAGGATCAGGCCGGCGGTTGAATCCGCACCGATGAGGGCCAGGGCGACCAATGCAAACACCCCGCAAACAGCCGAGAGCACCAGTGTCAGCACCAGCGTCCAGGCAAGATAACGCAAGCGACCGATACGGCCATCGAAACTGAATGGCTGGAGCGTGGCGAATTCCGCCACGGCTTCGCCGACGGGCGCGCGAGGCGCAGCGTAAGGAGACTGCGGTTCTGCCAAGGCCGCCTGGCTACTTGCCGGGGTATGGTCATGCACGTCGGCGAGATTCAACTCGATCGGTGTTTCGGCTTCGATGCGCGCGTCGATACCGGTCTTGCTCAGCGCCTGGAGATAGGTCTGGGCATCGGCCTGCGTCAGGTTGCGTTTGAGCGCTACCGGGCGCCCGGCGAACAAGCGCTCGATGGCTGTGACATCGCTTTTGAACAAATCGGCGAGATTGAGCTTTGCCGTGGTGATATCTACACCGGGCAGCAAGGCACCTTCGAATACGATCTTGAAACGATTTTCGCCCATGTGCGAAGCATCCTTGTCGCGAGAGGTTGAAAGAAGGTTGTGTCCGGGTGAGTGTAAGGCCAGCCGGGAGGGGCTGGCCAAGATTTGCTGTCAGCGCGGCCAGCGTTTTGGCAGCTGGGCCGCATGCTCCAGGGCTTGGCGGTACTCGGCGTCGAGACGTGCAATCAACTGCTCGACACTCGGCAAGTCCTCGATTTCTCCGACGCCCTGGCCAGCAGACCAAACGGTTTTCCAGGCTTTGGCCTCATCGCTCACGGGTTTGAGCTTGGAACCGAAGTTGATCTCGCCCTTGCCCTGCAACGCGGCCATGTCGAAACCGGCGGCTTCCAGGCTCTGGCGCATGAAACTTGCGGGGACACCTGACACGGCTGGAGTATGGATGATGTCTGCAGCTTTGGATGTCAGCAGCATTTCTTTGTAGGCCTCGGGCGCGTGACTTTCGGTCGTGCCGATAAACCGAGTGCCAAAGTAGGCCAGATCCGCGCCGAGTAATTGCGCGGCAAGAATTTCATGCCCGTGGTTCAAGCAGCCGGCCAGCAACAGGGTCTTGTCGAAGAACTGGCGGATTTCGGCAATCAGCGAGAACGGGCTCCAGGTCCCGGCGTGTCCACCGGCCCCGGCAGCCACGGCGATCAATCCATCCACGCCGGCTTCGGCCGCTTTCTCGGCATGACGACGTGTCGTCACGTCATGGAACACCAGGCCGCCGTAGCTGTGTACCGCATCGACCAGTTCTTTCACGGCGCCGAGGCTGGTGATCACGATCGGCACTTTGTGCTCTACACAGATCTCCAGGTCCGCCTGTAAGCGTGGATTGCTGTTATGCACGATCAGGTTCACGGCATAAGGCGCGGGGTTTTCCATTGTTGCCAGCCCGGCTTCGATCTCTTCCAGCCAGGCCTTGAAGCCGCTGCTTTCGCGCTGATTCAGCGCCGGGAAGCTGCCGACCACGCCCTGACGACAGCAGGCGAGTACCAATTGCGGATTGGAAATCAGGAACATCGGCGCAGCCACCACCGGCAGACGCAAACGTTGTTCGAGCAGAGCGGGCAGCGACATTGGAAGTACCCCGATGAGTGGTGTCTATTGGACTTAGAACGGCCGAACGACGACCAGAATTACGACTGCCAGCAATATCAGAACCGGAACCTCATTGAACCAGCGATAAAAGACATGGCTGCGGGTGTTTTCGCCACGGGCAAAACGTTTTACCTGGGCGCCGCACATGTGGTGATAGCCGATCAGGATCACCACCAGGGTCAGTTTGGCGTGTATCCAGCCACCCTGGCTGAAGATGCCTGGATTGAGGTAGATCAGCCAGCCACCGAATATCAGCGTGGCGATCATCGCCGGGCCCATGATGCCTCGGTACAGCTTGCGCTCCATTACGCTGAAGCGTTCCTTGCTGATCGTGTCTTCACTTTGTGCGTGATAAACGAACAGTCTTGGCAGGTAGAACAGGCCGGCAAACCAGCACACGACGCTGACGATATGAAACGCTTTGAGCCACAGATAGAGCATTTTTAGTTATTCCAGGTTCACGGTAGTCTGAATAGTAGAGAAAGAGTCCCGTCTCGGACATAACTGTTCAATTTTGACGGTGTCTTTTGCCGCCATACTGCGTTGCCGCTCCTCGCCATAGCGGGCTATGACTCGTCGCGGCGCCTTGTCTGGCAACAAAATCCACTCGCCAAAACTTGAACGTATGCCCGAGACGGGACTTGTGAGCGTCCGCACGTCACCTTGACGGTTGTCGCAGAGGCGCGCGGCCCCTATTATCGACGGCTTTCCAGTGGGTTCGTTGAGGGCAGGTTTATGGTCAAGGTCGGTATCGTCGGCGGCACGGGTTACACCGGTGTCGAACTGCTGCGTCTGTTGGCGCAACATCCGCAAGCTGAGGTGGTTGTCATCACTTCCCGATCCGAGGCTGGCCTGGCCGTAGCCGACATGTACCCGAACCTGCGAGGCCATTACGACGGCCTGGCGTTCAGCGTTCCGGATATCAAGACCCTGGGGGCCTGCGATGTGGTGTTCTTCGCCACGCCGCACGGTGTTGCCCATGCCCTGGCGGGCGAACTGCTGGCGGCCGGGACCAAGGTCATCGACCTGTCGGCCGACTTCCGTCTGCAAGACGCCGATGAATGGGCCAAGTGGTACGGCCAGCCGCACGGCGCACCGGAACTGCTGGACGAGGCGGTCTACGGCTTGCCGGAAGTCAATCGCGAGCAGATCAAGAAAGCGCGCCTGATTGCCGTGCCGGGCTGCTACCCAACTGCGACGCAATTGGGTTTCCTGCCATTGCTCGAAGCCGGCCTGGCCGATGCTGCGCATCTGATTGCTGACTGCAAATCCGGCGTCAGCGGTGCCGGTCGTGGTGCTTCCGTAGGTTCTCTGTACTCCGAGACGTCGGAAAGCATGAAGGCCTATGCCGTCAAAGGTCACCGTCATCTGCCGGAAATCCGCCAGGGGTTGCGTCGTGCAGCGGGCAAGGACGTCGGGCTGACTTTCGTTCCGCACCTGACACCCATGATTCGCGGCATTCACTCGACGCTCTACGCCACTGTTGTTGATCGCTCGGTGGATCTGCAGGCGTTGTTTGAAAAGCGTTATGCCAACGAACCGTTCGTCGATGTCATGCCGGCCGGCAGCCATCCGGAGACGCGTAGCGTGCGGGGCGCCAACGTCTGCCGTATTGCCGTGCATCGCCCTCAGGACGGTGATCTGGTGGTGGTGCTGTCGGTGATCGACAACCTGGTCAAAGGGGCGTCGGGGCAGGCCGTGCAGAACATGAACATTCTGTTCGGGCTGGATGAGCGTCTGGGTCTCTCCCACGCCGGCATGCTGCCGTAAGGTTTATCGCGTACAGCAAAAAGGCCCGTCAGACGGGCCTTTTTGCATTCCGGGCCGGCGATCGGATTGGTTGATATACCATAACAATAGTTGACCGCTTTTCTAGGAGAAGCGGATAATGCGCGTCATCACGCAATATGACGGCGTAACGCCGGGAGATAGTCAGCATGAGCGTCGAATCCTTCACCCCCACGGCTTTGCAATTCACCCACGGTGCCGCGCACAAGGTGAAGAGCCTGGTCGATGAAGAGGGGAATGATCGCTTGAAGCTGCGCGTATTCGTTACGGGCGGCGGTTGTTCAGGTTTTCAGTACGGTTTCACTTTCGATGAGGAAGTGGCCGATGACGACACCATCGTCGAGCGCGAAGGCGTGAGCCTGGTGGTCGATCCGATGAGCTTCCAGTACCTGGCCGGTGCCGAGGTGGACTACCAGGAAGGTCTGGAAGGTTCGCGCTTCGTCATCAAGAACCCGAATGCGACCACCACCTGTGGCTGCGGTTCTTCGTTCTCGATCTGATCAGCGCACCTGTTTCACAGAACGCCGCACGGCCTCAGGGTCTTGCGGCGTTTTGCTGTGTGGAGGATTTATGCGGGGTAGATGGCGCCGAGTACGCGCAACCCGCGGGCACCGGTAACGCTCGGACGGTTGGCCGCGATGCCTTCGAGGCAGCAATGAGCCAGCCACGCGAAGGCCATGGCCTCGACCCAGTCGGGGTCTACACCGTAAGTCGCGGTGCTGCTGACACTGGCGTTTGGCAACAGGCTGGCCAGGCGGTTCATCAAGGCTGTGTTGTGGGCGCCGCCGCCGCAGACCAGCAGTTCCTGCGTGTCTGTCTGGGCGCTTTGCAGTGATTCGATGATGGTCAGTGCGGTCAGTTCAAGCAGCGTCGCCTGAACATCTTCGGCGCAGAAGGCTGGCAGTTGCGCCAGATGCTGCGTCAGCCATGGCAGGTTGAACACTTCCCGCCCAGTACTCTTCGGGCCTTTGGTCACAAAGAATGGGTCACTCAGCAGCGCATTCAACAGCACCGGTTGAATGTTGCCGCTGGCAGCCCATTGGCCGTCACGGTCAAAGTGGTCGCCGCGTTGCTGGTGAATCCAGGCGTCCAGCAGCACATTGCCCGGGCCGCAGTCGAAACCGGCTACCGGCTTGCCGGGCTCGATAAGGCTGAGATTGCTGAAGCCGCCTACGTTCAGTACTGCACGATTCCCGCCCCGTTCTTCAAACAAGGCTTCGTGAAAGGCGGGAACCAGCGGTGCACCTTGTCCCCCGGCAGCGACGTCGCGGCTGCGGAAGTCGCTGACCACGGTGATGCCGGTCAGCTCCGTCAGCAGGGCCGGGTTGCCGATCTGCACGGTGAAGCCGCGTGCCGGTTCATGGCGGATGGTCTGGCCATGGCTGCCAATGGCGCGAATGTCGTCAGGCTTCAGTTGCTGTTGAGCGAGGAGGGTGTGAATCCCTTGCGCTGCCAGTTTCACCCAGTTCTGCTGGGCGATGGCGGAGCGGGCAATTTCGTCCGGGCCGCTGGCGCACAAGCCGAGCAGCTCGGCGCGCAGGGAGTCGGGCATCGGGATGTAGTGTGAGGCGATCAACCTGATCGCCGGGGTTTGCTCGATCAGCGCGATATCCAGGCCATCAAGGCTGGTCCCGGACATCACACCTATATAGAGCGCCATGACTTAACGCTTGCTCGAAGCCAGCATCGTGGCTTTTTCCTGATCCATGCGCGCCATCAGGGGCTGGCTTTGGGCGAGGAAGCGTGCGCGTTCGGCCTTGGCAATCGGATCGGCCATTGGCAGTTTCTGGCCCAGCGGGTCGACGTGCACACCATTGACCTGGAACTCGTAGTGCAGGTGCGGGCCAGTGGAGAGGCCTGTGGTGCCGATATAGCCAATCACCTGGCCCTGCTTCACCGTGCCGCCAGTCTTCACGCCTTTGGCGAAGCCTTGCATGTGGCCGTAGAGCGTGGTGTAGGTGTTGCCGTGCTGGAGGACGACGGTATTGCCGTAGCCACCACGGCGACCGGCCAGCAAGACCTTGCCATCACCGGCTGCCTTGATCGGCGTGCCGCGCGGTGCTGCGTAGTCGACGCCTTTGTGGGCGCGGATCTTGTTCAGGATCGGGTGCTTGCGGCCCATGGAAAATTTCGAGCTGATGCGGGCGAAGTCCACCGGTGTGCGGATGAACGCTTTGCGCATGCTGTTGCCGTCAGCGGTGTAGTAGCTGCTGTTGCCTTGTTTGTTGGTGTAGCGAACAGCGGTGTAGGTCTTGCCGCGGTTGGTAAAGCGCGCTGACAGGATCGGGCCATTGCCGACGGCCTTGCCGTTGACCACTTTTTGCTCGTAGATCACGTCGAATTCGTCGCCCTGGCGAATGTCCTGGGCGAAGTCCACGTCGTAGCCAAACACACTGGCCATGTCCATGGTCAGGCTGTGGGACAGGCCCGCTCGGGCTGCGGACTGCGACAGCGAACTGTTGATCACGCCGTGAACATAGGCGGAGCGCACGGTTGGTTTCGCAGTGATGCGATTGAACGTGTAACCCTTGTCGTTCCTGGTCAGGCTGATGCTTTCGACGTCGTTGAGCTTGCTGTGCAAGTTGGTCAACTGGCCGTCAGGGCTCAGTTCGAATTCAAGTTTTTGCCCGCGCTTGAGCTGGCTGAACTGCTTGGCCTGCTTGTCGCTGGCCAGTATTTCATGCACTGAAGTGGCTGGAAGCCCGACTTTCTCGAACAGCGTGGAGAGAGTATCGCCCTTGGCGACGATCACTTCCCTGTGGCTTGCCGGCTTCTTTTCTTCAACGACCGGCGCCGGTTCGGCTTGAGCGGTTTCCTGGGTGTCCTCGGCGCTGTTGTCGATCTGCGCGGAAGGGGGGGGTACAGGTTCATTTGTGGCTTGAACGACGTCAGCAGCGTCTTGATCTTGTGTCAGTTGTTCAGCAGGACTTTCCAGTTCAAGACTCAGGGTCGTTTTTTTGGCTTCAACATCGCTGGAAGGGAATACCAGGAGCGCCAGGCTGAGAAGGGCGGCGATTCCACTTGCGGCGAGCAGGTGGGTCTTCGGGTAAAGCGGCGGCGCTTTAGACGATTCTTTGGTCATAAGTGGTTTTGACTTTGAAAAGATGAATTGGAAAAGATGAATGACATGATGAAGATGAAATAACTGTATAAAATATAACCAAATCATCTCTGAAGCAAGTCCGTAGGTGTCCTGCCTGCGGATTGGCGTCCGTGCGCCGGGCAAACCTTGTATTTGACGCGCGATCTTGTATGGTTGGTTCCCTTTGAATCTGAGCCTTGCGGGTCTGTTATGAAGTCGGTTGAAGAGCAGCTAGCGCTGATCAAACGTGGTGCGGAAGAACTGTTGGTCGAGTCCGAGCTGATTGAAAAGCTCAAGCGTGGCCAGCCGCTACGTATTAAGGCGGGCTTCGATCCAACGGCTCCGGACCTGCACCTGGGCCACACCGTGCTTATTAATAAGCTGCGTCAGTTCCAGGAGCTGGGGCATCAGGTGATCTTCCTGATTGGTGACTTCACCGGGATGATCGGCGATCCGAGCGGCAAAAGTGCTACGCGTCCGCCGCTCACTCGCGAGCAGGTCCTCGAGAACGCCGAGACCTACAAGACTCAGGTCTTCAAGATTCTGGACCCGGCAAAGACCGAAGTGGCCTTCAACTCCACCTGGATGGATCAGATGGGTCCGGCCGACTTCATTCGCCTGACTTCGCAGTACACCGTGGCTCGCATGCTCGAGCGCGATGACTTCGACAAGCGCTACACGACCAATCAGCCGATCGCCATTCACGAATTCCTGTATCCGCTGGTTCAGGGTTACGACTCGGTAGCTTTGCGCGCGGACGTCGAACTCGGTGGTACCGATCAGAAGTTCAACCTGCTGATGGGGCGTGAGCTACAGCGTGGTTATGGCCAGGAAGCTCAGTGCATCTTGACCATGCCGCTGCTTGAGGGGCTGGATGGCGTCAAGAAGATGTCCAAGTCCTTGGGCAACTACGTCGGCATCCAGGAAGCGCCGGGTGTGATGTACAGCAAGCTGGTTTCCATTCCGGACGCGCTGATGTGGCGCTACTTCGAATTGCTCAGCTTCCGCTCCATGGATGAGATCAATGCGTTCCGCGCTGATGTGGAGGCGGGTGCCAATCCGCGCGACATCAAGATCAAGCTGGCTGAAGAGATCGTTGCGCGCTTCCATGGTGAAGAGGCTGCTGCCAACGCTCATCGTGCTGCCGGTAACCGAATGAAGGATGGCGAGCTGCCGGACGATCTGCCAGAGATCGAGTTGACTGCTGCCGAGGATATGCCGATTGCTGCTGTCCTTAATAAGGCGGGCCTGGTGAAGAACTCGGCAATGGCGCGCGATCTTCTCGGCTCGGGTGGCGTGCGTATAGATGGTGAGGTGGTTGATCGCACTTTTATATACGCAGTGGGTGCGACCCATGTTTGCCAGGCCGGCAAGAAAGCATTTGCGCGTATTACGCTCAAGGCTGAATAAAGTTGAAATTAAGTGTTGACGGCGAATTTTAGAAGCCTATAATTCGCCCCACTTCCGGCGCAGTCGAAACGGAAAACTCCTTGATAAACAAAGAGTTACGCAGTTTTCGGCAGCAGGTTGCTTCAGTTCATCGAGGCGCCAAGGAAGTTGAAAAAGAGGTGTTGACAGCAGCGAGTAACGCTGTAGAATTCGCCTCCCGCTGACGAGAGATCGAAAGCGCAAGTGGTTGAAGTTGTTAAGGATTCCTTGAAAACTTCTGAAAATAATCACTTGACAGCAAATGAGGCTGCTGTAGAATGCGCGCCTCGGTTGAGACGAAAGATCTTAACCAACCGCTCTTTAACAATTGAATCAAGCAATTCGTGTGGGTGCTTGTGGAGTCAGACTGCTAGTCAACAGATTATCAGCATCACAAGTTACTCCGCGAGAAATCAAAGATGTAACCAACGATTGCTGAGCCAAGTTTAGGGTTTTCTCAAAACCCAAAGATGTTTGAACTGAAGAGTTTGATCATGGCTCAGATTGAACGCTGGCGGCAGGCCTAACACATGCAAGTCGAGCGGATGAAGAGAGCTTGCTCTCTGATTCAGCGGCGGACGGGTGAGTAATGCCTAGGAATCTGCCTGGTAGTGGGGGACAACGTTTCGAAAGGAACGCTAATACCGCATACGTCCTACGGGAGAAAGCAGGGGACCTTCGGGCCTTGCGCTATCAGATGAGCCTAGGTCGGATTAGCTAGTTGGTGAGGTAATGGCTCACCAAGGCGACGATCCGTAACTGGTCTGAGAGGATGATCAGTCACACTGGAACTGAGACACGGTCCAGACTCCTACGGGAGGCAGCAGTGGGGAATATTGGACAATGGGCGAAAGCCTGATCCAGCCATGCCGCGTGTGTGAAGAAGGTCTTCGGATTGTAAAGCACTTTAAGTTGGGAGGAAGGGCATTAACCTAATACGTTAGTGTTTTGACGTTACCGACAGAATAAGCACCGGCTAACTCTGTGCCAGCAGCCGCGGTAATACAGAGGGTGCAAGCGTTAATCGGAATTACTGGGCGTAAAGCGCGCGTAGGTGGTTTGTTAAGTTGGATGTGAAAGCCCCGGGCTCAACCTGGGAACTGCATTCAAAACTGACAAGCTAGAGTATGGTAGAGGGTGGTGGAATTTCCTGTGTAGCGGTGAAATGCGTAGATATAGGAAGGAACACCAGTGGCGAAGGCGACCACCTGGACTGATACTGACACTGAGGTGCGAAACGGTGGGGAGCAAACAGGATTAGATACCCTGGTAGTCCACGCCGTAAACGATGTCAACTAGCCGTTGGGAGCCTTGAGCTCTTAGTGGCGCCAGTAACGCATTAAGTTGACCGCCTGGGGAGTACGGCCGCAAGTTAAAACTCAAATGAATTGACGGGGGCCCGCACAAGCGTGGAGCATGTGGTTTAATTCGAAGCAACGCGAAGAACCTTACCAGGCCTTGACATCCAATGAACTTTCCAGAGATGGATTGGTGCCTTCGGGAGCATTGAGACAGGTGCTGCATGGCTGTCGTCAGCTCGTGTCGTGAGATGTTGGGTTAAGTCCCGTAACGAGCGCAACCCTTGTCCTTAGTTACCAGCACGTAATGGTGGGCACTCTAAGGAGACTGCCGGTGACAAACCGGAGGAAGGTGGGGATGACGTCAAGTCATCATGGCCCTTACGGCCTGGGCTACACACGTGCTACAATGGTCGGTACAGAGGGTTGCCAAGCCGCGAGGTGGAGCTAATCCCACAAAACCGATCGTAGTCCGGATCGCAGTCTGCAACTCGACTGCGTGAAGTCGGAATCGCTAGTAATCGCGAATCAGAATGTCGCGGTGAATACGTTCCCGGGCCTTGTACACACCGCCCGTCACACCATGGGAGTGGGTTGCACCAGAAGTAGCTAGTCTAACCTTCGGGAGGACGGTTACCACGGTGTGATTCATGACTGGGGTGAAGTCGTAACAAGGTAGCCGTAGGGGAACCTGCGGCTGGATCACCTCCTTAATCGACGACTCAGCTGCTCCATAAGCTCCCACACGAATTGCTTGATTCATTGAAGAAGACGAAAGAAGCAGCCCGAAATTGGGTCTGTAGCTCAGTTGGTTAGAGCGCACCCCTGATAAGGGTGAGGTCGGCAGTTCGAATCTGCCCAGACCCACCAATTTTGTGTGGGAAACGCCTGTAGAAATACGGGGCCATAGCTCAGCTGGGAGAGCGCCTGCCTTGCACGCAGGAGGTCAACGGTTCGATCCCGTTTGGCTCCACCACTACTGCTTCTGATTGTATAAAGCTTAGAAATGAGCATTCCATCGGTTCGATGGTGAATGTTGATTTCTAGTCTTTGACTAGTTCGTTCTTTAAAAATTTGGGTATGTGATAGAAAGATAGACTGAACGTTACTTTCACTGGTAACGGATCAGGCTAAGGTAAAATTTGTGAGTTCTCTTAGTTGAGAAATTCGAATTTTCGGCGAATGTCGTCTTCACAGTATAACCAGATTGCTTGGGGTTATATGGTCAAGTGAAGAAGCGCATACGGTGGATGCCTTGGCAGTCAGAGGCGATGAAAGACGTGGTAGCCTGCGAAAAGCTTCGGGGAGTCGGCAAACAGACTTTGATCCGGAGATGTCTGAATGGGGGAACCCAGCCATCATAAGATGGTTATCTTGTACTGAATACATAGGTGCAAGAGGCGAACCAGGGGAACTGAAACATCTAAGTACCCTGAGGAAAAGAAATCAACCGAGATTCCCTTAGTAGTGGCGAGCGAACGGGGACTAGCCCTTAAGTGGCTTTGAGATTAGCGGAACGCTCTGGAAAGTGCGGCCATAGTGGGTGATAGCCCTGTACGCGAAAATCTCTTAGTCATGAAATCGAGTAGGACGGAGCACGAGAAACTTTGTCTGAATATGGGGGGACCATCCTCCAAGGCTAAATACTACTGACTGACCGATAGTGAACTAGTACCGTGAGGGAAAGGCGAAAAGAACCCCGGAGAGGGGAGTGAAATAGATCCTGAAACCGTATGCGTACAAGCAGTGGGAGCCTACTTTGTTAGGTGACTGCGTACCTTTTGTATAATGGGTCAGCGACTTATTTTCAGTGGCGAGCTTAACCGAATAGGGGAGGCGTAGCGAAAGCGAGTCTTAATAGGGCGTCTAGTCGCTGGGAATAGACCCGAAACCGGGCGATCTATCCATGGGCAGGTTGAAGGTTAGGTAACACTGACTGGAGGACCGAACCGACTACCGTTGAAAAGTTAGCGGATGACCTGTGGATCGGAGTGAAAGGCTAATCAAGCTCGGAGATAGCTGGTTCTCCTCGAAAGCTATTTAGGTAGCGCCTCATGTATCACTGTAGGGGGTAGAGCACTGTTTCGGCTAGGGGGTCATCCCGACTTACCAAACCGATGCAAACTCCGAATACCTACAAGTGCCGAGCATGGGAGACACACGGCGGGTGCTAACGTCCGTCGTGAAAAGGGAAACAACCCAGACCGTCAGCTAAGGTCCCAAAGTTATGGTTAAGTGGGAAACGATGTGGGAAGGCTTAGACAGCTAGGAGGTTGGCTTAGAAGCAGCCACCCTTTAAAGAAAGCGTAATAGCTCACTAGTCGAGTCGGCCTGCGCGGAAGATGTAACGGGGCTCAAACCATACACCGAAGCTACGGGTATCATCTTCGGATGATGCGGTAGAGGAGCGTTCTGTAAGCCTGTGAAGGTGAGTTGAGAAGCTTGCTGGAGGTATCAGAAGTGCGAATGCTGACATGAGTAACGACAATGGGTGTGAAAAACACCCACGCCGAAAGACCAAGGTTTCCTGCGCAACGTTAATCGACGCAGGGTTAGTCGGTCCCTAAGGCGAGGCTGAAAAGCGTAGTCGATGGAAAACAGGTTAATATTCCTGTACTTCTGGTTATTGCGATGGAGGGACGGAGAAGGCTAGGCCAGCTTGGCGTTGGTTGTCCAAGTTTAAGGTGGTAGGCTGAGATCTTAGGTAAATCCGGGATCTTAAGGCCGAGAGCTGATGACGAGTTACCCTTTGGGTGACGAAGTGGTTGATGCCATGCTTCCAAGAAAAGCTTCTAAGCTTCAGATAACCAGGAACCGTACCCCAAACCGACACAGGTGGTTGGGTAGAGAATACCAAGGCGCTTGAGAGAACTCGGGTGAAGGAACTAGGCAAAATGGCACCGTAACTTCGGGAGAAGGTGCGCCGGTGAGGGTGAAGGACTTGCTCCGTAAGCCCACGCCGGTCGAAGATACCAGGCCGCTGCGACTGTTTATTAAAAACACAGCACTCTGCAAACACGAAAGTGGACGTATAGGGTGTGACGCCTGCCCGGTGCCGGAAGGTTAATTGATGGGGTTAGCTAACGCGAAGCTCTTGATCGAAGCCCCGGTAAACGGCGGCCGTAACTATAACGGTCCTAAGGTAGCGAAATTCCTTGTCGGGTAAGTTCCGACCTGCACGAATGGCGTAACGATGGCGGCGCTGTCTCCACCCGAGACTCAGTGAAATTGAAATCGCTGTGAAGATGCAGTGTATCCGCGGCTAGACGGAAAGACCCCGTGAACCTTTACTATAGCTTTGCACTGGACTTTGAATTTGCTTGTGTAGGATAGGTGGGAGGCTTTGAAGCGTGGACGCCAGTTCGCGTGGAGCCATCCTTGAAATACCACCCTGGCAACTTTGAGGTTCTAACTCAGGTCCGTTATCCGGATCGAGGACAGTGTATGGTGGGTAGTTTGACTGGGGCGGTCTCCTCCTAAAGAGTAACGGAGGAGTACGAAGGTGCGCTCAGACCGGTCGGAAATCGGTCGTAGAGTATAAAGGCAAAAGCGCGCTTGACTGCGAGACAGACACGTCGAGCAGGTACGAAAGTAGGTCTTAGTGATCCGGTGGTTCTGTATGGAAGGGCCATCGCTCAACGGATAAAAGGTACTCCGGGGATAACAGGCTGATACCGCCCAAGAGTTCATATCGACGGCGGTGTTTGGCACCTCGATGTCGGCTCATCACATCCTGGGGCTGAAGCCGGTCCCAAGGGTATGGCTGTTCGCCATTTAAAGTGGTACGCGAGCTGGGTTTAGAACGTCGTGAGACAGTTCGGTCCCTATCTGCCGTGGACGTTTGAGATTTGAGAGGGGCTGCTCCTAGTACGAGAGGACCGGAGTGGACGAACTCTGGTGTTCCGGTTGTCACGCCAGTGGCATTGCCGGGTAGCTATGTTCGGAAAAGATAACCGCTGAAAGCATCTAAGCGGGAAACTTGCCTCAAGATGAGATCTCACTGGAACCTTGAGTTCCCTGAAGGGCCGTCGAAGACTACGACGTTGATAGGTTGGGTGTGTAAGCGCTGTGAGGCGTTGAGCTAACCAATACTAATTGCCCGTGAGGCTTGACCATATAACACCCAAGCAATTTGCTTACTTCGAAAGAAGCATCAGATTGCGGTGTGTGAAGACGAAACGAACCGAAAGTTCGAAAGACTCACAAAACACCGAAGCTATCACCTACCCAATTTGCTGAAGCGAGACCAACTGGTCACGACTCAGTACCCGAATTTCTTGACGACCATAGAGCGTTGGAACCACCTGATCCCATCCCGAACTCAGAAGTGAAACGATGCATCGCCGATGGTAGTGTGGGGTTTCCCCATGTGAGAGTAGGTCATCGTCAAGATTAAATTCCGAAACCCCAATTGCGAAAGCAGTTGGGGTTTTGTTTTTGTCCGCAGAAAAGTCACGGCTACTGGATTTCTATGCAATAGCTCGGCGCGTGGCTATCATGCGGGCCTCATTGTGAGGCGAGACCTGCATGCTGACGTTGTTAAAGCTTCTTAAAGATGGCCGATTCCATTCGGGTCAAGCATTGGGTGCTGCCCTGGGCGTCAGTCGTAGCGCCGTGTGGAAGCAGCTTCAGCATTTAGAAGCTGAGCTGGGATTGTCCATTCATAAAGTTCGTGGGCGCGGCTATCAATTGTCCGCGCCATTAGCGCTGCTCGATCCTTCCGAGATAAGTGCCCGAGCGATTTCTTGCGACTGGCCCGTCCAGGTTTACGATTCAATCGACTCCACGAACGCCGAGGCGCTGCGTGCTATAGAGCGGGGGCAGGCTGCGCCATTTCTTGTGCTTTCGGAGCGGCAGACAGCCGGGCGCGGGCGACGGGGTCGTAAATGGGTCAGTCCCTTCGCAGAGAACGTCTATTACAGCCTGGTACTGCGTATTGAGGGTGGGATGCGCCAGTTGGAGGGCTTGAGTCTCGTCGTTGGGCTCGCTGTTTTGCAGACGTTACGTGAGCTTGGTATTGCAGCCGCTGGATTGAAGTGGCCCAACGATGTTCTGGTGGGGCAGAAAAAGATCGCTGGAATACTGCTCGAGCTGGTTGGTGACCCTGCTGATGTGTGCCACGTGGTTCTGGGGGTGGGAATCAATGTGAACATGCAGTCCGCTGACGAGGTGGATCAGCAGTGGACCTCCATGCGGCTCGAATCAGGCAAATCGTTTGATCGCAACCAATTGGTCGCTATGTTGGGGGAGATGCTGCAGCGATACCTGGCTCGTCATCAGGCGGGTGGTTTTTTGGCCATTCAGTCAGAGTGGGAGCAAAATCACCTGTGGCAGGGGCGAAGCGTGTCGTTGATTGCCGGTGTCAATCAAATTGATGGTGAGGTGCTTGGTATTGATGGCCAGGGTGCCCTGCGCCTGAAGGTGAATGGTGTGGAAAAAGTCTTCAGTGGTGGTGAATTGAGCCTGAGGTTGCGTGATGATTCTTGAGCTCGATTGTGGGAATAGTTTCATCAAGTGGCGAGTGCTTGCGGCGAATGCCGGGCAGGTGCTGGGTGAGGGGGTTGTCGATTCCAATCTTGCATTGCTTGAGGGGTTGGGGGAGCTCAAAGGGCTTGCCCTCACGTTTTGCCGGCTGGTGAGCGTCAGGACTGCGGAAGAGACCGGTGCGCTGACGTCATTGCTGAAGGATACCTTTGATGTGCCGATAGTGTGCGCAGCGCCTGCTCGCGAAATGTCAGGTGTGCGCAACGGTTATGAAGAGTTTGAGCGGTTGGGCCTGGATCGGTGGCTTGCAATGCTTGGAGGCTTTCATCTGGCTTCAGGTGCGTGCCTGGTGCTCGACTTCGGTACGGCCGTGACTGCTGACTTTATCGCTTCTGATGGAGAGCACCTGGGTGGTTTCATCTGTCCGGGAATGCCGTTGATGCGCAACCAGTTGCGTACCCATACGCGTAAAATTCGTTACGGAGATCTGGCGGCGGAGCAGGCTCTGGAAAGTCTTGTTCCGGGTCGTGCGACTGTCGAGGCTGTCGAGCGTGGTTGTTTGTTGATGTTGCGCGGCTTCGTAATGACTCAGCTCGAGTTGGCGCGCAGCTACTGGGGTGAGGACTTTGTCGTATTCCTCACCGGGGGGGATGCGAGCCTGGTTTCTGAGGTCGTGCCTCGGGCCAGGGTGGTTCCGGACTTGGTGTTTGTCGGATTGGCCATGGCCTGTCCCTTGTCCTGAGGTTTTTATGCGTTGGTTGTTTCTGCTGCTGCTTGTCCTCAATGGCTTTTACTACATCTGGCATCAACAAGAGGCTCCGCTGCGCGCGAAGGATGTCACGCCTTTGAGCCTGTATCGCGGGTCCCAGCAGGATATACGTCTGTTGAGCGAAGCGGGTGACGCCTCCAAAGACAAGGCTAAGGCTGTCTCGTCAGGCAATGGCTGCCTTTACCTGGGGGGGTATGCGCGCCAGGACGCTGCGCAGGCGGTTGAGCGTCGGTTGAGCGGGATGGAGGTCAAATATCAATCCCTGCCCAGGGGCTCGGAAAGCGCAGGGTATTGGGTGCGTATTGCACCGGAAAGCCGGCGTTGGCTGGACGATCTGCAGCTGCAAAACCTTTCTAAAGAATTCAATGAGTTAAAACATAAAATAATGCCGTGCGAGGGGGTTGCACCCACCGAATAGTTTGCATAGAATGGCGCCCGCTCCACAGCGAACACCGGAAACGGCTAACGAGGTGGGGCGAGGTCAACGCAGCTAACCTCAAGATTTAATTGAGAAAATGCTTGACAGAAGGCTGGCATGATGTAGAATGCCGGCTCGCTTAGGAGGGGTTCCCGAGCGGCCAAAGGGATCAGACTGTAAATCTGACGTCTACGACTTCGAAGGTTCGAATCCTTCCCCCTCCACCATTTTTAGCGAGAGCTGTAAGCCTCGCGGGTATAGTTTAGTGGTAGAACCTCAGCCTTCCAAGCTGATGATGCGGGTTCGATTCCCGCTACCCGCTCCAAGTTTACAGGTTTTGCACGGTGTTACGCTCTTGTAGCTCAGTTGGTAGAGCACACCCTTGGTAAGGGTGAGGTCAGCGGTTCAAATCCGCTCAAGAGCTCCATATAACAAGGCAGATATGAAAATATCTGCCTTTGTTTTAGGTGGTTGTGGTTGCGCCTCGTTGTGTTTCGAGGTTGCCGGTGTCGCGGATGCTGGTGTTGCAATCGGGATTGCCTGGTAGGTGTTGTAAAGTCTTTTTCGGGTCGGCATAATGGTCGGCCTGATTTTGTTTTAGGTCAGTAGCTCAATTGGCAGAGCGACGGTCTCCAAAACCGTAGGTTGGGGGTTCGATTCCCTCCTGACCTGCCAGATTCACCTGGTGTGTCTGGCTTTCTTTTCACAGGATCTTCATAGATGACTCCTAAAGCTGAAGCTCAAGGCTCTCGTTTCGACCTCCTCAAGTGGCTTGTAGTAGTCGCTCTGGTGGTTGTTGGCGTTGTTGGCAATCAGTACTTTTCTGCTTCGCCGATCCTGTACCGTGTACTCGCGTTGCTTGCCATTGCTGCTGTAGCCGCCTTTGTAGGCTTGCAGACGGTCAAGGGCAAGTCTTTCTTTGTACTGGTTAAGGAAGCTCGCACCGAGATTCGTAAAGTCGTTTGGCCAACTCGCCAAGAAACCACGCAGACCACCCTTATTGTGGTGGCTGTTGTTCTGGTTATGGCGTTGCTGTTGTGGGGGCTTGATTCCCTGCTCGGCTGGCTTGTTTCCTTGATTGTCGGCTAAGGGTGTCCCGTGGCTAAGCGTTGGTATGTTGTGCATGCTTACTCCGGTTACGAGAAGCATGTAATGCGCTCGCTGATCGAGCGCGTAAAGCTGGCCGGTATGGAAGATGGCTTCGGCGAGATTCTGGTTCCCACTGAAGAAGTGGTTGAAATGCGCAATGGCCAGAAGCGCAAAAGCGAACGCAAATTCTTCCCTGGCTACGTGCTGGTGCAGATGGATATGAACGAGGGTACTTGGCACTTGGTCAAGGATACTCCTCGGGTGATGGGTTTCATTGGCGGTACCGCCGACAAGCCTGCACCGATCACCGATAAGGAAGCAGAAGCGATTCTGCGCCGCGTTGCTGACGGTAGCGACAAGCCGAAGCCGAAGACGTTGTTCGAGCCAGGTGAGTCGGTACGTGTCAATGATGGTCCATTCGCGGACTTTACCGGTGTTGTTGAAGAAGTTAACTACGAAAAGAGCCGGATTCAGGTCGCAGTGCTCATTTTCGGTCGCTCTACTCCGGTGGAGCTCGAGTTCAGTCAGGTCGAAAAGGTCTAACTGAGCAAAAATCCCAACCCCGCAGCCGTAGGCTGTGGGGTTTTGTCGTCACTGGGATAAACGCGCAAGTAACCGGGGAGCCTCTCGAGGCGTTCGAACCCGTAATTGGAGTGCCTCATGGCCAAGAAGATTACCGCTTACATCAAGCTGCAAGTGAAGGCCGCTCAGGCTAACCCAAGCCCACCTGTTGGTCCTGCTCTGGGTCAGCACGGCGTGAACATCATGGAATTCTGCAAGGCTTTCAACGCCCGTACCCAGGGTCTTGAGCCAGGTCTGCCGACTCCAGTGATCATCACTGTCTACAGCGACCGTAGCTTCACTTTCGAAACCAAATCCACCCCTGCTTCGGTTCTGCTGAAGAAGGCGGCCGGTCTGACCAGCGGTTCCGCTCGTCCGAACACCGTTAAGGTTGGCACCGTAACTCGTGCTCAGCTGGAAGAAATCGCGAAAACCAAAAACGCGGATCTGACTGCAGCTGATATGGAAGCAGCCGTGCGTACTATCGCCGGTTCTGCTCGTAGCATGGGCCTTAACGTGGAGGGTGTGTAATGGCTAAGCTGACCAAGCGTCAAAAGGCTATCGCCGGCAAAATCGAAGCAGGCAAGTCCTACAACTTTGTAGACGCTGCTGCTCTGCTGGCCGAGCTGTCGACTGTCAAGTTCAGCGAGTCGTTCGACGTAGCTGTAAACCTGGGTGTTGACCCGCGTAAATCCGACCAGGTCGTTCGTAGCGCTACCGTGCTGCCACACGGCACTGGCAAGACCGTTCGCGTTGCTGTGTTCACCCAGGGTCCAGCTGCTGAAGCCGCTCTGGCTGCCGGCGCTGACCGTGTAGGTATGGACGACCTGGCTGCCGAAATGAAAGGCGGCGACCTGAACTATGACGTAGTGATCGCATCCCCGGATGCAATGCGCGTTGTAGGTCAGTTGGGTCAGATCCTCGGTCCACGTGGCCTGATGCCTAACCCTAAAGTCGGCACCGTAACTCCAGACGTAGCTACCGCGGTTAAAAACGCCAAGGCTGGTCAGGTTCGTTATCGCACCGACAAAAACGGCATCATCCACACTTCCGTTGGCAAGATCGGCTTCGACGCCGTCAAGCTGAAGGAAAACGTTGAAGCCCTGATCGCTGATCTGAAGCGTATCAAGCCAGCTTCCTCGAAAGGCATCTACGTCAAGCGCGTTACCCTGAGCACCACCATGGGCCCAGGTCTGGTTATCGACCAGAGCTCGCTCGACGCTTAAGACACAGATTGGCGCAAGCGATTGCGCCAATTGAAAAATTGGGGTCCCTGCCTGGCGGGGGCTATCCAAGACCGTAGGCGACGCAAGTCTTAAACCACAAGCCTACGCAGATGGTGCTCCCGGTTCCTTACCGAATCAGACACCAAAACGACATCCGGTTTCGACCAGATGAAACGGTAACAAGCAGGAGTTAAACCCGTGGCAATTAAACTCGAAGACAAGAAGGCCATCGTCGCTGAAGTCAACGAGGCTGCCAAAGTCGCTCTGTCCGCTGTCGTGGCTGATGCCCGTGGCGTAACAGTAGGCGCGATGACCGGACTCCGTAAAGAGGCTCGTGAAGCTGGCGTTTACGTACGTGTTGTACGTAACACCCTGCTCAAGCGCGCTGTTGCTGACACTGAATTCAGTGTCCTCAACGACGTGTTCACCGGCCCTACCCTGATTGCGTTCTCCAAGGAACATCCAGGCGCTGCTGCCCGGATCTTCAAGGAATTCGCAAAGGGTCAGGACAAGTTCGAGATCAAGGCAGCTGCGTTCGAGGGCAAGTTCCTCGCAGCTAACCAAATCGACGTACTGGCAACTCTGCCGACCCGTGACGAAGCAATTTCTCAGCTGATGAGCGTGATTCAAGGCGCTACCAGCAAATTGGCTCGTACTCTGGCGGCAATTCGCGACCAGAAAGAAGCTGCTGCAGCCTAAGGCTCGTCAACTTCTCGCGTTTTTTGTTTTTTTCGATGGTCGCGTAGGCCGTCCCCAATATCAGGAATTAGATTCATGTCTATCTCTCAGAACGATATCCTTGAAGCAGTTGGCAACATGTCCGTAATGGAAGTTGTTGAGCTGATCAAAGCTTTCGAAGAAAAATTCGGTGTTACCGCTGCTGCTGCATCGGCTGGTCCAGCTGTTGCTGCTGCCGTTGCTGAAGAGCAAACCGAATTCAACGTCATGCTGACCGAAGCTGGCGAGAAGAAAGTTAACGTGATCAAGGCTGTACGTGAACTGACCGGTCTGGGCTTGAAAGAAGCCAAGGCTGTAGTTGACGGCGCACCTGCCATGGTTCTGGAAGCTGTTGCCAAAGACGCAGCTGACAAAGCCAAAGCAGCTCTGGAAGAAGCTGGCGCTAAAGTCGAGCTGAAGTAAGCATCGACTTTGCTCCTCCAGCCCGAGCGTTAAGCGACAGGCTGATGGCTGGTGGCTCTTGCCACCGGCCTTTTTCCGTTATTGGCAGCCGACTGGGTCGGTGCCGATAACGTGCTGTAACCACCCGATGCGGTGGCGCAAACCATGGGGTTTGCACGATTTTCTGGCTGCTCCCGTCGGGAGGGGCCAAACAAGCAGGTGACCAAGCTGGGGAACGCTGATGGCTTACTCATATACTGAGAAAAAACGTATCCGCAAGGACTTTAGCAAGTTGCCGGACGTCATGGATGTGCCGTACCTCCTGGCCATCCAGCTGGATTCGTATCGTGAATTCTTGCAAGCGGGAGCGACTAAAGATCAGTTCCGCGACGTGGGCCTGCATGCGGCCTTCAAATCCGTTTTCCCGATCATCAGCTACTCCGGCAATGCTGCGCTGGAGTACGTCGGATATCGTCTGGGCGAACCGGCATTTGATGTCAAAGAATGCGTATTGCGCGGTGTAACTTACGCCGTACCTTTGCGGGTAAAAGTGCGCCTGATCATTTTCGACAAAGAATCGTCGAACAAAGCGATCAAGGACATCAAAGAGCAAGAAGTCTACATGGGTGAAATCCCCCTGATGACTGAAAACGGTACCTTCGTAATCAACGGTACCGAGCGTGTAATCGTTTCCCAGCTGCACCGTTCCCCGGGCGTGTTCTTCGACCACGACCGTGGCAAGACGCACAGTTCCGGTAAACTGCTGTACTCCGCGCGCATCATTCCTTACCGCGGTTCGTGGCTGGACTTCGAGTTCGACCCGAAAGACTGCGTATTCGTGCGTATCGACCGTCGTCGCAAGCTGCCTGCATCGGTTCTGCTGCGCGCGCTCGGCTATACCACCGAAGAAGTGCTGGACGCCTTCTACACCACCAACGTATTCCACGTGAAGGGCGAGACCCTGAGCCTGGAGCTGGTGCCTCAGCGTCTGCGCGGTGAAATCGCTGTCCTCGATATTCAGGATGACAAAGGCAAGGTTATTGTCGAGCAGGGTCGTCGTATCACCGCTCGCCACATCAACCAGCTGGAAAAAGCCGGTATCAAAGAGCTGGATGTGCCTCTGGACTACGTCCTGGGTCGCACAACCGCCAAGGTCATCGTGCATCCGGCAACCGGCGAAATCCTGGCAGAGTGCAACACCGAGCTGAACACCGAGATCCTGGCAAAAATCGCCAAGGCCGGCGTTGTTCGCATCGAAACTCTGTACACCAACGATATCGACTGCGGTCCGTTCGTCTCCGACACCTTGAAGATCGACTCCACCAGCAACCAACTGGAAGCGCTGGTCGAGATCTATCGCATGATGCGTCCTGGCGAGCCGCCAACCAAAGACGCTGCCGAGACCCTGTTCAACAACCTGTTCTTCAGCCCTGAGCGCTATGACCTGTCTGCGGTCGGCCGGATGAAGTTCAACCGTCGTATCGGTCGCACCGAGATCGAAGGTTCGGGCGTGCTGTGCAAGGAAGACATCGTCGCGGTACTGAAGACCCTGGTCGACATCCGTAACGGTAAAGGCATCGTCGATGACATCGACCACCTGGGTAACCGTCGTGTTCGCTGCGTAGGCGAAATGGCCGAGAACCAGTTCCGCGTTGGCCTGGTACGTGTTGAGCGTGCGGTCAAAGAGCGTCTGTCGATGGCTGAAAGCGAAGGCTTGATGCCGCAAGACCTGATCAACGCCAAGCCAGTGGCTGCGGCGGTGAAAGAGTTCTTCGGTTCCAGCCAGCTGTCCCAGTTCATGGACCAGAACAACCCGCTGTCCGAGATCACCCACAAGCGTCGTGTTTCTGCACTCGGCCCTGGCGGTCTGACTCGTGAGCGTGCCGGCTTTGAAGTTCGTGACGTACACCCGACTCACTACGGTCGTGTATGCCCGATTGAAACGCCGGAAGGTCCGAACATCGGCCTGATCAACTCCCTGGCCGCTTATGCGCGCACCAACCAGTACGGCTTCCTCGAGAGCCCGTACCGCGTGGTGAAAGACGCTCTGGTCACCGACGAGATCGTGTTCCTGTCCGCCATCGAAGAAGCTGATCACGTGATCGCTCAGGCTTCGGCCACGATGAACGACAAGAAAGTCCTGATCGACGAGCTGGTAGCTGTTCGTCACTTGAACGAATTCACCGTCAAGGCGCCGGAAGACGTCACCCTGATGGACGTATCGCCGAAGCAGGTAGTTTCGGTTGCTGCGTCGCTGATTCCGTTCCTCGAGCACGACGACGCCAACCGTGCGTTGATGGGTTCGAACATGCAGCGTCAAGCTGTACCGACCCTGCGCGCTGACAAGCCGCTGGTAGGTACCGGCATGGAGCGTAACGTAGCCCGTGACTCCGGCGTTTGCGTCGTGGCTCGTCGTGGCGGCGTTATCGACTCCGTCGACGCCAGCCGTATCGTGGTTCGTGTTGCCGATGACGAAGTTGAAACCGGTGAAGCCGGTGTCGACATCTACAACCTGACCAAGTACACCCGCTCCAACCAGAACACCTGCATCAACCAGCGTCCGCTGGTACGTAAGGGTGATCGGGTTCAGCGTAGCGACATCATGGCCGACGGTCCGTCCACCGACATGGGTGAACTGGCTCTGGGTCAGAACATGCGCATCGCGTTCATGGCATGGAACGGCTTCAACTTCGAAGACTCCATCTGCCTGTCCGAGCGTGTTGTTCAGGAAGACCGTTTCACCACGATCCACATCCAGGAACTGACCTGTGTGGCTCGTGACACCAAGCTTGGCCCAGAGGAAATCACTGCCGACATCCCGAACGTGGGTGAAGCGGCACTGAACAAGCTGGACGAAGCCGGTATCGTTTACGTAGGTGCTGAAGTTGGCGCAGGCGACATCCTGGTCGGTAAGGTCACTCCGAAAGGCGAGACCCAGCTGACTCCGGAAGAAAAACTGCTGCGTGCGATCTTCGGTGAAAAAGCCAGCGACGTTAAAGACACCTCCCTGCGTGTACCTACCGGTACCAAAGGTACTGTCATCGACGTACAGGTCTTCACCCGCGACGGCGTTGAGCGTGATGCTCGTGCCCTGTCGATCGAGAAGTCCCAGCTGGACGAGATCCGCAAGGACCTGAACGAAGAGTTCCGTATCGTTGAAGGTGCTACTTTCGAACGTCTGCGTTCCGCTCTGGTCGGCCACAAAGCCGAAGGCGGCGCCGGTCTGAAGAAAGGCCAGGACATCACCGACGAAGTTCTCGACGGTCTTGAGCACGGCCAGTGGTTCAAACTGCGCATGGCTGAAGACGCTCTGAACGAGCAGCTCGAGAAGGCTCAGGCCTATATCGTTGATCGTCGCCGTCTGCTGGACGACAAGTTCGAAGACAAGAAGCGCAAGCTGCAGCAAGGCGATGACCTGGCTCCGGGCGTGCTGAAAATCGTCAAGGTCTACCTGGCAATCCGTCGTCGCATCCAGCCGGGCGACAAGATGGCCGGTCGTCACGGTAACAAGGGTGTGGTCTCCGTGATCATGCCGGTTGAAGACATGCCGCACGATGCCAATGGCACCCCGGTCGACGTCGTCCTCAACCCGTTGGGCGTACCTTCGCGTATGAACGTTGGTCAGATCCTTGAAACCCACCTGGGCCTCGCGGCCAAAGGTCTGGGCGAGAAGATCAACCGCATGATCGAAGAGCAGCGCAAGGTTGCGGAGCTGCGCAAGTTCCTGCACGAGATCTATAACGAGATCGGCGGTCGTCAGGAAAGCCTCGATGACTTCTCGGACCAGGAAATCCTGGACCTGGCTCAAAACCTGCGTGGCGGCGTTCCAATGGCCACTCCAGTGTTCGACGGCGCCAAGGAAAGCGAAATCAAGGCCATGCTCAAACTGGCGGACCTGCCAGAAAGCGGCCAGATGCAGCTGACCGACGGCCGTACCGGCAACAAGTTCGAGCGCCCGGTCACCGTTGGCTACATGTACATGCTGAAGCTGAACCACTTGGTAGACGACAAGATGCACGCGCGTTCTACCGGTTCGTACAGCCTGGTTACCCAGCAGCCGCTGGGTGGTAAGGCGCAGTTCGGTGGTCAGCGTTTCGGGGAGATGGAGGTCTGGGCACTGGAAGCATACGGTGCCGCTTACACTCTGCAAGAAATGCTCACAGTGAAGTCGGACGATGTGAACGGCCGTACCAAGATGTACAAAAACATCGTGGATGGCGATCACCGTATGGAGCCGGGCATGCCCGAGTCCTTCAACGTGTTGATCAAGGAAATTCGTTCCCTCGGCATCGATATCGATCTGGAAACCGAATAACACGTGACGCGAATCGAGAGCGGGGCAGGATTGCCCGCTCTCTGCTCCGCCAGGAGGAAAGGCCTTGAAAGACCTACTGAATTTGCTGAAAAACCAGGGTCAAGTCGAAGAGTTCGACGCCATCCGTATCGGATTGGCATCGCCTGAGATGATCCGTTCGTGGTCGTTCGGTGAAGTTAAAAAGCCGGAAACCATCAACTACCGTACGTTCAAACCTGAGCGTGACGGCCTGTTCTGCGCCAAGATCTTTGGCCCGGTAAAGGATTACGAGTGCCTGTGCGGTAAGTACAAGCGCTTGAAGCACCGCGGTGTGATCTGCGAGAAGTGCGGCGTTGAAGTCGCGCTGGCAAAAGTTCGTCGTGAGCGCATGGCGCACATCGAACTGGCCTCGCCGGTTGCCCACATCTGGTTCCTGAAATCGCTGCCGTCCCGTATCGGCTTGCTGATGGACATGACCCTGCGTGATATCGAGCGCGTTCTCTACTTCGAGAGCTACGTCGTTATCGATCCAGGCATGACCACCCTTGAAAAAGGTCAGCTGCTGAACGACGAGCAGTACTTCGAAGCGCTGGAAGAGTTCGGCGACGATTTCGATGCCCGCATGGGTGCCGAAGCTGTCCGCGAACTGCTGCACGCTATCGACCTGGAGCACGAGATTGGCCGCCTGCGTGAAGAAATTCCGCAAACCAACTCGGAAACCAAGATCAAGAAGCTGTCCAAGCGTCTGAAGTTGATGGAAGCCTTCCAGGGTTCCGGCAACCTGCCAGAGTGGATGGTGCTGACCGTTCTGCCGGTTCTGCCGCCAGATCTGCGTCCACTGGTCCCGCTGGATGGCGGTCGTTTCGCGACTTCCGACCTCAACGATCTGTATCGTCGAGTGATCAACCGTAACAACCGTTTGAAGCGCCTGCTGGATCTGTCCGCTCCGGACATCATCGTGCGCAACGAAAAGCGTATGTTGCAGGAAGCCGTCGACGCACTGCTCGACAACGGTCGTCGTGGCCGCGCTATCACAGGTTCCAACAAGCGTCCTCTGAAATCCCTGGCTGACATGATCAAGGGTAAGCAGGGTCGTTTCCGTCAGAACTTGCTCGGTAAGCGTGTTGACTACTCCGGCCGTTCGGTAATTACCGTAGGTCCGACCCTGCGTCTGCACCAGTGCGGTCTGCCGAAGAAGATGGCTCTCGAGCTGTTCAAGCCGTTCATTTTCGGCAAGCTGGAAATGCGTGGTCTCGCAACCACCATCAAAGCTGCCAAGAAGATGGTCGAGCGCGAGCTGCCGGAAGTTTGGGACGTTCTCGCTGAAGTGATTCGCGAACACCCGGTTCTTCTCAACCGTGCACCGACCCTTCACCGTCTGGGTATCCAGGCGTTTGAACCGGTACTGATCGAAGGTAAGGCTATCCAGCTGCACCCTCTGGTCTGCGCCGCGTACAACGCCGACTTCGACGGCGACCAAATGGCCGTGCACGTACCGCTGACGCTGGAAGCCCAGCTGGAAGCGCGTGCGTTGATGATGTCGACCAACAACATTCTGTCGCCAGCCAACGGTGAGCCAATCATCGTTCCGTCGCAGGACGTTGTATTGGGCCTGTACTACATGACGCGTGAAGCGATCAACGCCAAGGGCGAAGGTCGTGTATTCGCGGATCTGCAGGAAGTTGACCGTGTGTTCCGTGCCGGCGAAGCCGCACTGCACGCCAAGGTCAAAGTCCGGATCAACGAAACCGTCAACGACCGTGACGGCGGCAGCGTGACCAACACCCGTATCGTCGACACCACTGTCGGCCGTGCGCTGTTGTTCCAGGTTGTGCCAAAAGGTCTGTCGTACGACGTCGTCAACCTGCCGATGAAGAAAAAGGCGATCTCCAAGCTGATCAACCAGTGCTACCGCGTGGTTGGCCTGAAAGAGACCGTTATCTTCGCTGACCAGTTGATGTACACCGGTTTTGCCTACTCGACCATCTCCGGCGTTTCCATCGGTGTTAACGACTTCGTTATCCCGGATGAAAAAGCCCGCATCATCGGTGCAGCCACCGACGAAGTGAAAGAGATCGAGAGCCAGTACGCCTCCGGCCTGGTAACCCAGGGCGAGAAGTACAACAAAGTGATCGACCTTTGGTCCAAGGCGAACGACGAAGTTTCCAAGGCGATGATGGCCAACCTCTCGAAAGAGAAAGTCATCGACCGTCATGGCGTCGAAGTCGACCAGGAATCGTTCAACTCGATGTACATGATGGCCGACTCGGGTGCGCGGGGTTCCGCAGCACAGATTCGTCAGCTCGCCGGTATGCGTGGCCTGATGGCCAAGCCGGACGGCTCCATCATCGAAACGCCGATTACTGCGAACTTCCGTGAAGGTTTGAGCGTACTTCAGTACTTCATCTCCACTCACGGTGCTCGTAAAGGTCTGGCGGATACCGCGTTGAAAACGGCGAACTCTGGTTACCTGACTCGTCGTCTGGTGGACGTGGCGCAGGATCTGGTTGTAACCGAGATCGATTGCGGCACCGAGCACGGTCTGCTGATGACTCCGCACATTGAAGGCGGTGACGTTGTAGAGCCGTTGGGTGAGCGCGTTTTGGGTCGTGTTATTGCCCGTGACGTATTCAAGCCGGGTACCGAGGACGTCATCGTTCCTGCTGGCACCCTGGTAGACGAGAAGTGGGTCGAGTTCATCGAGCTGAACAGCATCGACGAAGTGATCGTGCGTTCGCCGATCAGCTGCGAAACCCGCTACGGCATTTGCGCCAAGTGCTACGGCCGTGACCTGGCTCGTGGTCACCAGGTGAACATCGGTGAAGCGGTCGGCGTAATCGCTGCCCAGTCCATCGGTGAGCCGGGTACCCAGCTGACGATGCGTACGTTCCACATCGGTGGTGCGGCAAGCCGGACCTCCGCAGCCGACAGCGTTCAGGTGAAGAATGGCGGTACCGTCCGTCTGCATAACCTGAAGCACGTTGAGCGAGTGGACGGTCACCTGGTTGCCGTGTCCCGTTCCGGTGAGCTGGCCATCGCTGATGACTTCGGTCGTGAGCGTGAGCGTTACAAGCTGCCGTACGGTGCCGTGATTTCGGTTAAAGAAGGTGACAAGGTCGACGCTGGCGCCATCGTGGCCAAGTGGGATCCGCACACTCACCCGATCGTTACCGAAATGAAAGGTACCGTGACCTACGTGGGCATGGAAGAAGGCATCACGATCAAGCGTCAGACTGACGAATTGACCGGTATGACCAACATTGAAGTACTCGACGCCAAAGACCGTCCAGCTGCCGGTAAAGATATTCGTCCTGCTGTGAAGATGGTTGATGACAACGGCAAGGATCTGTTGCTGCCAGGCACTGACGTAATCGCTCAGTACTTCCTGCCAGCCAACGCCCTGGTCGGTGTAGCGGACGGTGCGAAGATTGCGATCGGTGATGTTATCGCTCGTATTCCGCAAGAAACTTCGAAGACCCGTGACATCACCGGTGGTCTGCCGCGTGTTGCCGACCTGTTCGAAGCCCGTCGTCCGAAAGAAGCGTCGATTCTGGCTGAAGTCAGCGGCACCATCGCGTTCGGTAAAGAGACCAAGGGCAAGCGCCGTCTGGTCATTACCCCGAACGACGGTAGCGATCCGTACGAAGAGCTGATTCCGAAGTGGCGTCACCTGAACGTGTTCGAAGGCGAACAGGTAAACCGCGGCGAAGTTATCTCCGACGGTCCGAGCGATCCGCACGACATCCTGCGTCTGCTGGGTGTGAGTGCGCTGGCCAAGTACATCGTTAACGAGATCCAGGACGTTTACCGTCTGCAAGGCGTGAAGATCAACGACAAGCACATCGAGACCATCCTGCGTCAGATGCTGCGTAAAGTTGAAATCGCTGAATCCGGCGATTCCAGTTTCATCAAGGGCGACCAGATGGAACTGACTCACGTACTGGTAGAGAACGAGCGCCTGGCGACTGAAGACAAGTTTGTCTCCAAGTTCACTCGTGTACTGCTGGGTATCACCAAGGCGTCGTTGTCCACCGAATCGTTCATCTCGGCGGCTTCCTTCCAGGAAACCACTCGCGTACTGACCGAAGCGGCGGTAACCGGCAAGCGCGATTACCTGCGCGGCCTGAAAGAAAACGTGGTCGTGGGTCGTCTGATCCCGGCTGGTACCGGTCTGGCTTATCACAGCGAGCGTAAGCGTCGCCGTGATGCAGACAAACCGTTGCGCGTAAGCGCCAGTGAAGTGGAAGCTGCACTGACCGAAGCGCTGAACTCGAGCGGTAACTGAGTTCTGCGGTAAATGAGTGTGAGGCCCTGGTCACTCCGTTCATCGAATCGAGACAAATTGTCGAGATTGGATGAGCGGGGAGGGCGGGGCCTTGCCTTGACTGGGGACAAGATCCTCTTTAGACTCTTGTACCCCTAAATTTGGCGGGAACTCGTTCCTGCCATTTTGCTTTTCTTGCAAGACAATAGCGTCGCAAGACAACAGTGGAGCTAGTAGATGGCAACTATCAACCAGCTGGTACGTCAGCCGCGTAAGCGTATCGTCGAGAAATCCGACGTGCCTGCGCTGCAGAACTGCCCGCAACGCCGTGGCGTGTGCACCCGTGTGTACACCACCACGCCGAAAAAACCTAACTCGGCACTGCGTAAAGTATGCCGTGTGCGTCTGACCAACGGTTTCGAGGTTTCCTCGTACATCGGTGGTGAAGGCCACAACCTGCAAGAGCACAGCGTGGTACTGATCCGCGGCGGTCGTGTAAAAGACTTGCCAGGTGTTCGTTACCACACCGTTCGCGGTTCGTTGGATACTTCCGGTGTTAAAGGTCGTAACCAGGGTCGTTCGAAGTACGGTACCAAGCGTCCGAAGTAATCGGCCGTTTTGCAGTTATTCATTTTATTGAGTCGATAAGAGTAAGGTCGGGCACGTATCCACAGGATCTGTCCCGGGCTAACCTGAAGACCGTTTGAGGGCTTATCAATGCCAAGACGTCGCGTAGCAGCCAAGCGTGAGATTCTGGACGATCCGAAATACGGAAGCCAAATCCTCGCCAAATTCATGAACCACGTAATGGAAAGCGGCAAGAAAGCCGTTGCCGAGCGTATCGTTTATGGTGCCCTGGATACCGTGAAGGCTCGTAAGGCCGGCACCGATCCCCTGGAACTCTTCGAAAAAGCACTCGACGCCATCGCTCCGCTGGTCGAAGTGAAGTCGCGCCGCGTTGGTGGTGCTACTTACCAGGTTCCGGTCGAGGTTCGTCCTTCCCGTCGTAACGCTCTGGCAATGCGCTGGTTGGTAGACTTCGCCCGCAAGCGCGGCGAGAAGTCTATGGCTCTGCGTTTGGCTGGCGAACTGTTGGACGCCGCCGAAGGTAAAGGTGCTGCAGTTAAGAAGCGTGAAGACGTGCACCGTATGGCTGAAGCCAACAAGGCTTTCTCGCACTACCGCTTCTAATTCTAGCGTCACTCATTTTGCGAGGGCTTTATGGCTCGTACTACACCGATTAATCGCTACCGTAACATCGGTATCGTTGCTCACGTGGATGCTGGTAAAACCACCACCACCGAGCGCGTCCTTTTTTACACTGGCAAAAGCCACAAGATGGGCGAAGTGCATGACGGCGCTGCGACCACTGACTGGATGGTTCAGGAGCAGGAGCGTGGTATTACCATTACTTCTGCTGCCATTACCGCCTTCTGGCAGGGTTCGGCCAAGCAGCACAAAGACCAATACCGCTTCAACGTCATCGATACCCCGGGCCACGTAGACTTCACCATTGAAGTTGAACGTTCCCTGCGTGTACTCGACGGCGCGGTCGTTGTGTTCTGCGGCACCTCCGGCGTTGAGCCTCAGTCCGAAACCGTATGGCGTCAAGCCAACAAGTACGGCGTTCCACGTATCGTTTACGTGAACAAGATGGACCGTGCCGGTGCTAACTTCCTGCGCGTGATCGCTCAGATCAAGCAGCGTCTGGGTCACACTCCGGTGCCTATCCAGCTGGCTATCGGTTCCGAAGACAACTTCCAGGGTCAGATCGATCTGATGACCATGGAAGCCGTTTACTGGAACGATGCCGACAAGGGTATGACTCCTCGTCGTGAAGCCATCCCTGCTGAGCTGCAGGAGCTGGCTGAAGAGTGGCGCAACAACATGGTTGAGGCTGCGGCCGAAGCCAGCGAAGAGCTGATGAACAAGTACCTCGAAGGGGAAGAGCTCTCCATCGAGGAAATCAAGGGTGCTCTGCGTCAGCGTACTATCGCTGGTGAGATCGTTCTGGCTGTTTGCGGTTCTTCCTTCAAGAACAAGGGCGTTCCCCTGGTTCTCGACGCCGTTATCGACTACCTGCCTGCACCAACTGACATTCCTGCCATCAAGGGTACTGACCCGGATGACGAGGAAAAGCAGATGGAGCGTCATGCAGACGACAACGAGCCGTTCTCGGCTTTGGCGTTCAAGATCGCTACCGACCCATTCGTGGGTACCTTGACCTTCGTCCGCGTTTACTCGGGCGTGTTGGCCTCCGGCGACGGCGTGATCAACTCGGTCAAAGGCAAGAAAGAGCGTGTGGGTCGTATGGTGCAGATGCACGCAAACGCCCGTGAAGAGATCAAGGAAGTGCGCGCTGGCGACATCGCGGCCTTGATCGGCATGAAGGACGTCACCACTGGTGAAACCTTGTGCAACGCTGACAAGCCAATCATCCTGGTTCGCATGGACTTCCCGGAGCCGGTTATTTCGGTTGCCGTAGAGCCTAAGACCAAGGATGACCAGGAAAAAATGGGTATCGCTCTGGGCAAACTTGCTCAGGAAGACCCGTCTTTCCGCGTCAAGACTGATGAAGAGACTGGTCAAACGATCATCTCTGGCATGGGCGAGCTGCACCTGGACATCCTGGTTGACCGGATGCGCCGTGAGTTCAACGTCGAAGCCAACATCGGTAAGCCTCAGGTTTCCTATCGTGAGCGCATCACGAAGAACTGCGAAATCGAAGGCAAGTTCGTTCGTCAATCCGGTGGTCGTGGCCAGTTCGGTCATTGCTGGATCCGTTTTGCTCCTGCTGACGAAGGTCAGGAAGGTCTGCAATTCTTGAACGAAGTAGTGGGTGGTGTGGTTCCTAAGGAATACATCCCGGCTATCCAGAAGGGTATCGAAGAGCAGATGAAGAACGGCGTAGTTGCCGGCTATCCGCTGATCGGCCTGAAGGCTACCGTGTTTGATGGTTCTTACCACGACGTCGACTCCAACGAGATGGCGTTTAAGGTGGCTGCTTCCATGGCGACCAAGCAACTGGCCCAGAAGGGCGGTGGTGAGTTGCTCGAGCCGATCATGGCGGTAGAGGTTGTTACGCCTGAAGACTATATGGGTGACGTGATGGGCGACCTCAATCGTCGTCGCGGCATGATTCTGGGTATGGAAGACACGGTTTCCGGTAAGGTGATCCGTGCTGAAGTTCCGTTGGGCGAGATGTTCGGTTATGCGACCGACGTTCGTTCGATGTCCCAGGGTCGCGCAAGCTACTCTATGGAATTCAAAAAATACAATACGGCTCCGTCGCACATCGTCGAAACCGTTACCAAAAAACAAGGCTGATTCAGTCCTTTAGGCAAGGAGTTAATTGTCGTGGCTAAAGAAAAATTTGATCGTTCCCTACCGCACGTCAACGTTGGCACCATCGGTCACGTTGACCACGGTAAAACCACTCTGACCGCAGCTCTGACTCGCGTTTGCTCCGAAGTTTTCGGTTCCGCAATCGTTGAATTCGACAAGATCGACAGCGCGCCAGAAGAAAAAGCTCGTGGTATCACCATCAACACCGCGCACGTCGAGTACAACTCGAACATTCGTCACTACGCTCACGTTGACTGCCCAGGTCACGCTGACTACGTGAAGAACATGATCACCGGTGCTGCCCAGATGGATGGCGCGATCCTGGTTTGCTCGGCCGCTGATGGTCCGATGCCACAAACCCGTGAGCACATCCTGCTGTCCCGTCAGGTGGGCGTTCCGTACATCGTGGTTTTCCTGAACAAGGCTGACCTGGTGGACGACGCTGAGCTGCTGGAACTGGTAGAGATGGAAGTGCGCGATCTGCTGAGCACTTACGACTTCCCAGGCGACGACACTCCAATCATCATTGGTTCGGCCCGTATGGCGCTGGAAGGCAAAGATGACAACGAGATGGGCACCACTGCCGTCAAGAAGCTGGTAGAAACTCTGGACACCTACATCCCAGAGCCAGAGCGTGCTATCGACAAGCCGTTCCTGATGCCAATCGAAGACGTATTCTCGATCTCCGGTCGCGGTACTGTTGTGACTGGTCGTATCGAGCGCGGTATCGTTCGCGTGCAGGATCCACTGGAAATCGTTGGTCTGCGTGACACTACCGTCACCACCTGCACCGGTGTTGAAATGTTCCGTAAGCTGCTCGACGAAGGTCGTGCTGGCGAGAACTGCGGCGTTCTGCTGCGTGGCACCAAGCGTGACGACGTTGAGCGTGGTCAGGTTCTGGTCAAACCAGGTTCGGTTAAGCCGCACACCAAGTTCACCGCAGAAGTTTACGTTCTGAGCAAGGAAGAAGGCGGTCGTCACACTCCGTTCTTCAAAGGCTACCGTCCACAGTTCTACTTCCGTACTACTGACGTGACTGGTAACTGCGAGCTGCCAGAAGGCGTTGAAATGGTAATGCCAGGTGACAACATTCAGATGACTGTTACCCTGATCAAAACCATCGCGATGGAAGACGGTCTGCGTTTCGCTATCCGTGAAGGCGGTCGTACCGTCGGCGCTGGCGTCGTAGCCAAAATCATCGAGTAAGCATCTCTTTTGAGATAGCTTCGATGCTTTGAAAAGCCCCCGCTCAGCGGGGGCTTTTTTATTGGGTTGACACCTATCTGGGGCGTCTATAGAATTGCGCCTCCTTTTAACGGGCGTATTGCGCCCGGTGGGAATAGCAGCCGGAGTCTGAAATCCAATGCAAAATCAGCAAATCCGTATCAGGTTGAAGGCTTTCGACCATCGCCTGATCGACCAATCAACCCAGGAAATCGTGGAAACCGCGAAACGTACTGGTGCTCAAGTGCGTGGTCCAATTCCACTGCCTACCCGTAAAGAGCGGTTCACCGTTCTGGTCTCCCCGCACGTCAACAAAGACGCGCGTGACCAGTACGAGATCCGTACTCATAAGCGCGTTCTGGACATCGTCCAGCCAACGGATAAAACCGTTGATGCTCTTATGAAGCTTGATCTTGCGGCCGGTGTGGAAGTGCAGATCAGCCTCGGCTAAGACTCGGTCTTAGTCGTGTAACGCTCTGAAATGGGCGGCCATAGCGGGTGAAAGCCCCGTACACTCATGAGGTTTACAACATGACTATTGGTGTAGTCGGTCGTAAATGCGGTATGACCCGTATTTTCACCGAAGAAGGTGTCTCCATTCCGGTCACGGTCATTGAGATCGAGCCGAATCGCGTCACCCAGTTCAAAACTGAAGAGACCGATGGCTATCGTGCAGTGCAAGTCACTGTCGGCGAGCGTCGTGCTTCGCGTGTAACAGCAGCTCAGGCTGGCCACTTCGCTAAAGCGAACGTTGCCGCTGGTCGTACCGTAATGGAATTCCGCCTTGAAGAAGGCGAGTACCAGGCCGGCGATCTGATCAACGCTGAAATCTTCGCCGCTGGTCAACTGGTTGATGTAACCGGTCAGTCCAAGGGTAAAGGCTTCCAGGGTACGATCAAGCGTTGGAATTTCCGCGGGCAAGATAACACCCACGGTAACTCCGTATCCCACCGCGTTCCAGGCTCTATCGGCCAGTGCCAGACTCCTGGTCGTGTATTCAAGGGCAAAAAAATGTCCGGTCATATGGGCGCTGAGCGCGTGACCGTGCAGTCCCTCGAAGTAGTGCGCGTGGACGCTGAACGCAATCTGTTGTTGGTCAAGGGCGCTGTTCCTGGCGCTACTGGCGGCAACTTGGTTGTACGTCCAGCAGCCAAGGCTCGCGGTTAAGGGGAAGCTGACATGCAATTAAATGTAAATGACGCTCAAGCGATCGAAGTTTCCGAACTGACATTTGGCGGCGAATTCAACGAGACGCTGGTTCACCAAGCAGTCGTGGCCTACATGGCCGGCGGCCGTCAGGGTTCCAAGCAGCAAAAGACCCGTTCCGACGTTCGTGGTGGTGGCAAGCGCCCATGGCGTCAGAAAGGTACTGGCCGTGCTCGTGCCGGTACTATCCGTAGCCCAATCTGGCGTGGCGGCGGTACCACTTTCGCAGCTCGTCCTCAGGATCACTCCCAGAAGCTGAACAAGAAGATGTACCGCGCAGCAATGCGCTCCATCCTTGCTGAGCTGGTGCGTACTGATCGTCTGGTCGTGGTTCAGGATTTCGCCGTTGAAACGCCGAAAACCAAAGACCTGCTGGGCAAACTGAACAACATGAGCCTGACCGACGTTCTGATCGTGTCGGACGCTGTTGATCAGAACCTGTACCTGGCTGCTCGTAACCTGCCACACGTAGATGTACGTGACGTGCAAGGTTCCGATCCAGTTAGTCTGATCGCATACGACAAGGTGTTGATCACCGTGTCGGCCGTGAAGAAATTCGAGGAGCTGCTGGGATGAACCAGGAACGCGTATTTAAAGTTCTGCTTGGCCCGCACGTTTCCGAGAAGGCTACGGTTCTGGCAGACAAGAAAGGCCAGTTCGTTTTCAAGGTTGCTACTGACGCAACCAAGCTGGAAATCAAGAAGGCCGTCGAAAGCCTGTTCAGCGTGAAAGTAGAGCGTGTAACTACCCTGAATGTTCTGGGTAAGAGCAAGCGCACTGCTCGCGGTCTGGGCAAGCGTAATGACTGGAAGAAGGCAGTTATCTCCCTTCAGCCAGGCCAAGATCTCGATTTCAGCAGCAGTGCTGAGTAAGGAAGGGGTGCATCATGGCAATCGTTAAATGCAAACCGACTTCCCCTGGCCGCCGTTTTGTGGTCAAGGTGGTCAACCAGGAGCTGCATAAAGGCGCTCCTCACGCACCGCTGCTCGAGAAGAAATCGAAGACTGGTGGTCGTAACAACAATGGCCGTATTACCACTCGTCACATCGGTGGTGGTCATAAGCAGCATTACCGTATGGTCGATTTCCGTCGCAACGACAAAGATGGCATCGTCGCCACTGTCGAGCGTATCGAATACGATCCAAACCGTACTGCTCACATCGCACTGCTCTGCTACGCAGACGGCGAGCGCCGCTACATCATCGCCCCTAAAGGCGTGAGTGCTGGCGACCAGCTGATCGCAGGCGCTCTGGCTCCAATCAAGCCAGGCAACGCTCTGCAACTGCGCAACATTCCAGTCGGTTCTACCGTACACGGCATCGAACTGAAGCCAGGTAAAGGCGCACAGATCGCTCGTTCCGCTGGTGCTTCGGCTCAGCTGATCGCTCGTGAAGGCGTGTACGTTACCCTGCGTCTGCGTTCCGGTGAAATGCGTAAAGTCCTGGCTGAATGCCGTGCGACCCTGGGCGAAGTCTCGAACTCCGAGCACAGCCTGCGTTCGCTGGGTAAAGCCGGTGCCAAACGCTGGCGTGGCGTTCGCCCAACCGTTCGTGGTGTTGCCATGAACCCGGTTGACCACCCACATGGTGGTGGTGAAGGTCGTACCTCTGGTGGTCGTCATCCGGTATCGCCATGGGGCTTCCCGACTAAGGGCGCGAAGACTCGTGGTAATAAGCGTACCGACAAAATGATCGTCCGTCGTCGCAAGTAAATAGAGGGATACGACAGTGCCACGTTCTCTGAAAAAAGGTCCTTTTATCGATCTTCACCTACTGAAGAAGATCGAAGTGGCGGCGGAAAAGAACGATCGCAAACCGGTGAAAACCTGGTCGCGTCGTTCGATGATCCTGCCACAAATGGTCGGTCTGACCATCGCAGTACACAACGGTCGTCAGCACGTCCCAGTTCTCGTGAACGAAGACATGGTCGGCCACAAACTGGGCGAGTTCGCCGGTACCCGCACTTATCGCGGGCACGTGGCAGACAAGAAAGCCAAGCGTTAAGGGGTTAGGAAATGGAAGTAGCCGCTAAGTTGTCGGGCGCTCGAATCTCCGCCCAGAAAGCCCGCTTGGTCGCCGACCAGATCCGCGGGAAGAAGGTGGGCGAAGCGCTCAACCTGTTGGCTTTCAGCAGTAAGAAAGCCGCCGAGATCATGAAGAAAGTGCTGGAGTCGGCCGTAGCCAACGCCGAGCATAACGAAGGCGCAGACGTTGATGACCTGAAGGTCAGCACCGTTTTCGTCAACGAAGGGCGTTCGCTGAAGCGCATCATGCCACGTGCCAAAGGCCGTGCTGATCGCATCGTCAAGCGGTCTTGCCATATCACTGTCAAGGTTGCTGACAAGTAACGGAGTCGAAGAGATGGGTCAGAAAGTACATCCCATTGGCATTCGCCTGGGAATCGTCAAGGAGCACACCTCCGTCTGGTACGCAGACGGTCGGACTTATGCGGACTATTTGCTCGCAGATCTGAATGTGCGTGAGTACCTCCAAGACAAACTAAAAAGCGCGTCCGTAAGCCGTATCGATATCCATCGTCCGGCCCAAACTGCACGCATCACCATCCACACCGCTCGTCCAGGTATCGTTATCGGGAAGAAAGGTGAAGATGTTGAGAAACTGCGTCAGGACCTGACCAAGCAAATGGGTGTGCCTGTGCACATCAATATCGAAGAGATCCGCAAGCCGGAGCTCGACGGTATGCTGGTTGCGCAGAGCGTAGCTCAGCAGCTGGAGCGTCGCGTAATGTTCCGTCGTGCTATGAAGCGCGCCGTACAGAACGCCATGCGCATTGGTGCCAAAGGCATCAAAATCCAAGTGAGCGGTCGTCTCGGCGGTGCTGAAATCGCACGTACTGAATGGTATCGCGAAGGTCGTGTGCCATTGCACACCCTGCGTGCCGACATCGACTATGCCAACTACGAAGCTCACACCACTTACGGTGTGATCGGTGTAAAGGTTTGGATCTTCAAAGGCGAAGTAATTGGTGGTCGCCAAGAAGAACTGAAACCACAAGCACCAGCGCCTCGTAAAAAAGCTGCTAAGTAAGGGGTACGCCAAATGTTGCAACCAAAGCGTACGAAGTTCCGCAAGCAAATGACTGGTCACAACCGTGGCCTGGCATTGCGCGGTAGCAAAGTCAGCTTCGGCGAGTTCGCGCTGAAGTCTGTTGCTCGTGGTCGTCTCACCGCTCGTCAGATCGAGTCAGCGCGTCGTGCACTGACCCGTCACGTAAAACGTGGTGGCAAGATCTGGATCCGTGTATTCCCGGACAAGCCGATCTCCAAAAAGCCTCTCGAGGTTCGGATGGGTAAAGGTAAGGGTAACGTGGAATACTGGGTTGCCCAGATTCAGCCAGGCAAAGTCCTGTATGAAATCGAGGGTGTTTCTGAAGAGCTGGCGCGTGAGGCTTTCGCCCTGGCTGCTGCAAAGCTGCCGCTCGCCACCTCCTTTGTTAAACGGACGGTGATGTGATGAAAGCGAATGAACTTCGTGAAAAATCCGCACAGCAGCTGAACGAGCAACTGCTCGGCCTGCTGCGCGACCAGTTCAATCTGCGTATGCAGAAAGCAACTGGCCAGTTGGGGCAGTCTCATCTGCTCTCGCAAGTTAAGCGTGACATCGCTCGCGTGAAGACTGTGCTCAACCAGCAGGCAGGTAAGTAATCATGGCTGAAGCCGAAAAAACTGTCCGTACGCTGACTGGCCGTGTTGTCAGCGACAAGATGGACAAAACCATCACCGTTCTGATCGAGCGTCGCGTTAAGCACCCGATCTACGGTAAATACGTTAAGCGTTCGACTAAGCTGCACGCGCACGACGAAACCAATCAGTGCCACATCGGCGACAAAGTCACTATTCGTGAAACTCGTCCTTTGGCCAAGACCAAGTCTTGGGCGCTGGTTGATGTTCTCGAACGCGCTGTGGAAGTCTAAGGACTAGGGGTCGGAGAAATTATATGATTCAGACTCAATCCATGCTCGATGTGGCCGATAACAGCGGCGCTCGCCGCGTTATGTGCATCAAGGTGCTGGGTGGCTCCCATCGTCGTTACGCTGGTATCGGTGACATCATCAAAGTTACCGTCAAGGAAGCAATTCCTCGCGGTAAAGTGAAAAAAGGCCAAGTGATGACTGCTGTTGTAGTCCGCACTCGTCACGGCGTACGTCGTGCTGATGGCTCCATTATCCGCTTTGATGGCAACGCTGCTGTTCTGTTGAACAACAAGCAAGAGCCGATCGGCACCCGTATCTTTGGGCCAGTGACCCGTGAACTTCGTACTGAGAAGTTCATGAAGATCGTCTCGCTCGCCCCAGAAGTGCTGTAAGGAGATCCGACATGCAAAAGATTCGTCGTGACGACGAGATCATCGTGATCGCCGGCAAAGACAAAGGTAAGCGCGGTAAGGTGCTGAAGGTTCTTGCTGACAACCGTCTGGTTGTTGGTGGTCTGAACCTGGTCAAGCGTCATACCAAGCCTAACCCGATGTCGGGCGTACAGGGCGGTATCGTCGAGAAAGAAGCGCCACTGCACGCTTCCAACGTCGCCATCTTCAACGGCGAAACCAACAAGGCTGACCGCGTTGGTTTCAAAGTAGAAGACGGTAAGAAAATTCGTGTCTTCAAGTCGACCCAAAAAGCGGTTGATGCTTGAACACTGCTAGGTAGAAGACCATGGCACGACTAAAAGAGATTTACCGGAAGGAAATCGCTCCGAAACTTAAGGAAGAACTTAAGCTTTCGAACGTGATGGAAGTTCCGCGCGTTACCAAAATCACCCTGAACATGGGTCTGGGCGAAGCGATCGGCGACAAAAAAGTCATCGAGCACGCTGTTGCTGACCTGGAAAAGATCACCGGCCAGAAAGTCGTTGTGACCTACGCTCGCAAATCCATCGCTGGCTTTAAAGTCCGTGAAGGTTGGCCGATCGGCGTCAAAGTGACCCTGCGCCGTGAGCGTATGTACGAGTTCCTGGATCGTCTGCTGTCGATCTCCCTGCCTCGGGTTCGCGACTTCCGCGGCCTGAATGCCAAGTCCTTCGATGGTCGTGGCAACTACAGCATGGGCGTGAAAGAGCAGATCATCTTCCCGGAAATCGACTACGACAAGATCGATGCTCTCCGCGGTCTGGACATCACCCTGACCACCACTGCCAAGAACGATGATGAAGGCCGCGCTCTGCTGCGTGCGTTCAAATTCCCGTTCCGCAACTGATTGGAGTAGGACCATGGCCAAGATGAGCATGAAAAACCGCGAGCTGAAGCGTCAGCTCACGGTTGCCAAGTACGCCAAGAAGCGTGCAGCACTGAAAGCTATCATCGTTGATCTGAACGCAAGTCCAGAAGCGCGTTGGGAAGCTACAGTAGCCCTGCAGAAGCAGCCACGTGACGCAAGCGCTTCGCGCATGCGTAACCGCTGCCGCCTGACCGGTCGTCCACACGGCGTTTACCGCAAGTTCGGCCTCGGCCGTAACAAGCTGCGTGAAGCTGCCATGCGTGGTGACGTACCGGGTCTGGTTAAAGCCAGCTGGTAAGTACTGTCAAAGTCTCGGTGTCCAGGATCGCAAGATCCTGACCACCGGTGGCCTTGAATCTGAATCAAGCCCCTTTTGGGGCTTGATTCATTTCTGGGGTGTGTCTAGAATACCCGGCTCGCCTGAGCCCGTGTTTTTCATGCCCGGAGATTCTCGGCGACACGTAATAGCCGCAAGGCTAATTTTTTTGTATTAGGAGCGTCTAGCCCATGAGTATGCAGGACCCGTTAGCGGACATGCTAACTCGTATCCGTAATGCCCAGATGGCTGAAAAGTCCGTCGTAAGCATGCCATCTTCCACGTTGAAGGTAGCTGTTGCCAAAGTCCTGAAGGACGAAGGTTACATTGCGGGTTATCAGATCAGCAGCGAAATCAAACCACTGCTGTCCATCGAGCTGAAGTACTTCGAAGGCCGTCCGGTTATCGAAGAAGTGAAGCGCGTTAGCCGTCCAGGCCTGCGTCAGTACAAGTCCGTCGATGATCTGCCAAAAGTTCGTGGCGGTCTCGGTGTGTCTATCGTCTCCACCAACAAGGGTGTGATGACTGATCGTGCTGCGCGCGCTGCCGGTGTCGGCGGCGAAGTTCTTTGCACTGTGTTCTAAGGGGGGATAAGCATGTCTCGCGTCGCTAAGAACCCCGTTAAGCTGCCAGCCGGTGTCGAAGTAAAATTCGCAGGCCAACAGCTTTCGGTGAAGGGTGCCAAGGGCACTCTCGAACTGAACATCCATTCGTCCGTTGAGATCGTTGAAGAAGCTGGTGAGCTGCGTTTCGCTGCTCGCAATGGCGATCAACAGACTCGCGCAATGGCTGGTACCACTCGTGCGTTGGTAAACAACATGGTCCAAGGCGTAAGCCAAGGCTTCGAGCGCAAGCTCCAGCTGGTCGGTGTTGGTTACAAAGCGCAAGCAAAAGGCACAGTGCTGAACCTGGCTCTTGGCTTCTCGCACCCAGTGGATTACGAACTGCCGGAAGGCATCACCGCTGAGACTCCTAGCCAGACCGATATCCTGATCAAGGGCATCGACAAGCAGCTGGTAGGTCAAGTGGCCGCCGAGATCCGCGACTTCCGTCCACCAGAGCCGTACAAAGGCAAAGGTGTGCGCTACGCGGACGAAGTCGTCCGTCGTAAAGAAGCCAAGAAGAAGTAGGGCATAGCAAATGACCGACAAAAAAGTTACTCGACTGCGTCGCGCTCGCAAAGCACGCCTGAAAATGCACGAACTCGAAGTCGTGCGTCTCTGCGTGTTCCGCTCTTCGCAGCACATCTACGCCCAGGTCATTTCGGCCGACGGCAACAAAGTCCTGGCAAGCGCCTCGACTTTGGATAAAGAACTGCGTGATGGTGCCACCGGCAACATCGACGCGGCCACTAAGGTTGGCCAGCTGGTCGCTACGCGTGCTAAGGCCGCTGGCGTCTCGCAGGTGGCTTTCGACCGCTCTGGCTTCAAGTACCACGGCCGCGTTAAAGCGCTGGCTGATGCTGCTCGTGAAGCTGGGCTGGAGTTCTAAGTTATGTCAAATAACGACCAAAAGCGCGACGAAGGCTACATCGAGAAGCTGGTTCAAGTTAACCGCGTAGCCAAAACCGTTAAAGGCGGCCGTATCTTCACTTTCACCGCGTTGACCGTGGTTGGTGATGGTAAGGGCCGTGTTGGCTTCGGCCGTGGCAAGTCGCGTGAAGTGCCTGCTGCGATCCAGAAGGCAATGGAAGCTGCTCGCCGCAACATGATCCAGGTTGATCTGAACGGCACCACCCTGCAGTACGCAATGAAGTCCGCTCACGGCGCTTCGAAGGTGTACATGCAGCCTGCTTCTGAAGGTACCGGTATCATCGCTGGCGGCGCTATGCGTGCTGTCCTCGAAGTTGCTGGCGTTCAGAACGTTCTGGCCAAGTGCTACGGCTCGACTAACCCGGTAAACGTGGTTCACGCCACTTTCAAGGGTTTGAAAGCAATGCAGTCTCCTGAATCCATTGCCGCCAAGCGTGGCAAAAGCGTCAAGGAGATCTTCTGATCATGGCTACCGTTAAAGTTACGCTGATCAAAAGCATGACCGGCCGCATCCCTAACCACAAACTGTGCGTTAAGGGTCTGGGTCTGCGTCGCATCGGTCACACTGTAGAAGTCCAGGATACTCCCGAGAATCGCGGGATGATCAACAAGGCTTACTACATGCTGCGTGTCGAGGGTTAATCGATGAAACTCAATGATCTGAGTCCAGCGCCGGGTTCCCGTCGCGAAAAGCATCGTCCGGGCCGTGGTATCGGTAGCGGTTTGGGTAAGACTGGTGGCCGTGGTCACAAAGGTCAGACCTCTCGCTCCGGTGGCACCATTGCTCCAGGCTTTGAAGGCGGTCAACAGCCGCTGCATCGTCGCCTGCCGAAGTTCGGTTTCGTTTCCCTGAAAGCCATGGATCGCGCAGAAGTGCGTCTGTCCGAGCTGGCTAAAGTGGAAGGCGACATCGTCACCGTGCAGTCCCTGAAAGATGCCAACGTGATCAACGTCAACGTACAGCGTGTGAAAATCATGCTGTCCGGTGAAGTGACTCGCGCTGTCACTATCGGCAAGGGAATCGGCGCCACCAAAGGTGCGCGTGCGGCTATCGAAGCAGCTGGCGGCAAGTTCGAGGAATAAATGGCTAAGCAAGGTGCTCTCTCTGCGCTCGGCAAAGGCGGTATGTCTGAACTCTGGGCTCGTCTGCGTTTTCTGTTCCTGGCGATTATCGTCTACCGAATAGGCGCACACATCCCGGTTCCAGGTATCAACCCGGACCGACTCGCGGACCTGTTTCGACAGAATGAGGGGACCATTCTTAGCTTGTTCAACATGTTTTCCGGCGGCGCGCTGGAACGGATGAGCATCTTTGCACTGGGGATCATGCCGTACATCTCGGCATCGATCATCATGCAACTGATGACCGCCGTCAGTCCGCAACTGGAGCAGTTGAAGAAGGAAGGTGAAGCTGGCCGTCGCAAGATAAGCCAGTACACCCGCTACGGCACTGTCGTCCTCGCTCTCGTCCAGGCCATTGGCATGTCCATTGGTCTGGCGGGGCAGGGCGTTTCGTTCACTGCTGACTTCAGCTTTCATTTCGTTGCGGTAACCACATTTGTGGCAGGCGCGATGTTCATGATGTGGCTGGGTGAGCAGATTACTGAGCGTGGTGTAGGCAACGGTATCTCGATGTTGATCTTCGCAGGTATCGTCGCCGGTCTTCCGAGAGCGATCGGGCAGTCTTTCGAGTCTGCGCGTCAGGGTGATATCAACATCTTCGCCCTGGTTGCCATCGGTTTGCTGGCAGTAGCGATTATCGGTTTCGTGGTGTTCATTGAGCGTGGTCAGCGTCGTATTGCTGTTCACTACGCCAAGCGTCAGCAGGGCCGCAAGGTCTTCGCTGCGCAGACCAGCCACTTGCCGCTGAAGGTGAACATGGCCGGTGTTATTCCGGCTATTTTCGCGAGCAGCATTTTGCTGTTCCCGGCTTCGTTGGGTGCCTGGTTCGGTCAGTCTGAAGGTATGGGCTGGTTGCAGGACATCTCGCAGTCGATCGCTCCTGGTCAGCCGTTGAATATTCTGCTGTTTAGTGCAGGGATTATTTTCTTCTGCTTCTTCTATACGGCGTTGATGTTCAATCCGAAAGACGTAGCGGAAAACCTGAAGAAGTCCGGTGCCTTTATTCCGGGCATCCGTCCAGGTGAGCAGTCTGCGCGCTACATTGATGGCGTTCTGACTCGCTTGACCATGTTCGGTGCTCTTTACATGACGGCCGTCTGCCTGTTGCCCCAGTTCCTGGTGGTTGCAGCGAACGTACCGTTCTACCTTGGCGGGACCTCGTTGCTGATCGTCGTCGTGGTTGTGATGGACTTCATGTCCCAAGTACAATCGCACCTCGTTTCGCACCAGTACGAATCCCTGATGAAGAAAGCCAACCTGAAGGGTTACGGCAGCGGCATGCTGCGCTGACCCATAAGGTTCGAGGAGTTGGTGATGAAAGTTCGTGCATCGGTGAAAAAGCTGTGCCGTAACTGCAAGATTATTCGCCGCGAAGGTGTTGTTCGAGTAATTTGCAGCGCGGAACCGCGTCACAAACAGCGCCAAGGCTGAGTGTGATTGTGCTTCAAGCCCGGCAGCTAGTGCGCTGCCGGGTTGATTATTTGTTATTACAGCGATATTATCTCGCGCCCTATTTCTTGGCTTCCGGGGCGTAGGTAGCTGTCAATTGGAGTCCCACTGAATGGCCCGTATTGCAGGCGTTAACATTCCAGATAACAAGCATACTGTTATCTCGCTGACCTACATCTATGGTGTTGGTCGCACTACTGCACAGAAAATTTGTGCAGAGACTGGGGTAAACCCAGCAGCAAAGATCAAAGATCTGAGCGACGAGCAGATTGAACAGCTGCGTGGCGAAGTGGCGAAGTTCACCACTGAAGGTGACCTGCGTCGCGAAATCAACATGAAAATCAAGCGCTTGATGGACCTCGGTTGCTATCGCGGTCTGCGTCATCGTCGCGGTCTTCCAGTGCGCGGTCAGCGTACCAAGACCAACGCGCGTACCCGTAAAGGTCCGCGTAAGCCGATCCGCAAGTAATCGCCCCAGCGAATCGACAGGAATTTAATCATGGCAAAACCTGCTGCTCGTCCTCGTAAAAAAGTTAAAAAGACAGTGGTTGATGGCATCGCCCACATCCATGCATCTTTTAACAACACCATCGTGACCATCACCGACCGTCAAGGTAACGCTCTTTCCTGGGCTACCTCCGGTGGTTCGGGTTTCCGCGGTTCCCGCAAGTCCACCCCGTTTGCTGCTCAGGTAGCTGCTGAACGTGCTGGTCAAGCTGCGCTGGAATACGGCCTGAAAAACCTCGACGTCAACGTCAAAGGTCCAGGTCCGGGTCGTGAATCCGCAGTCCGCGCTTTGAACGGCTGTGGCTACAAGATCGCCAGCATCACCGACGTGACGCCAATCCCGCACAACGGGTGCCGTCCGCCGAAGAAGCGCCGCGTGTAATCCAGGAGATTGTAAAGAATGGCTCGTTACATTGGTCCAAAATGCAAACTCGCTCGTCGCGAAGGCACCGATCTCTTCCTGAAGAGCGGCGTGCGCGCGATCGAATCGAAGTGCAACATTGAAGCAGCACCTGGTATCCACGGCCAACGCCGCGGTCGCCAGTCCGACTACGGCACCCAACTGCGTGAAAAGCAGAAGGTCCGTCGTATCTACGGCGTTCTCGAGCGTCAATTCAGCGGCTACTACAAAGAAGCTGCTGGCAAGAAAGGTGCAACCGGTGAAAACCTGCTGCAACTGCTCGAATGCCGTCTGGACAACGTTGTATACCGTATGGGCTTTGGTTCGACTCGTGCCGAATCCCGTCAGCTGGTATCGCACAAGTCGATCAGCGTAAACGGTCAGACCGTTAACGTTCCGTCCTACCAGGTTCGTGCTGGTGACGTGGTTGCTGTTCGCGAGAAAGCAAAAAATCAACTTCGCATTGTCCAAGCTCTCGATCTGTGTGCCCAACGTGGCCGCGTAGAATGGGTAGAAGTAGACACTGAGAAGAAGTCGGGCGTTTTCAAGAACGTTCCAGCTCGCAGTGATCTGTCCGCCGACATCAACGAAAGCCTGATTGTCGAGCTCTACTCCAAGTAAGGGCTAGAAAATAGGTGCATCCATGCAGATTTCGGTAAATGAGTTCCTGACACCCCGCCACATTGATGTGCAGGTTGTCAGTCCAACCCGCGCCAAGATCACTCTCGAGCCTCTCGAGCGTGGTTTCGGCCATACCCTGGGCAACGCGCTGCGCCGCATCCTGTTGTCCTCAATGCCCGGCTGTGCAGTAGTCGAGGCCGAGATTGACGGTGTGCTCCACGAGTACAGCGCCATCGAAGGTGTACAGGAAGACGTAATTGAAATCCTGTTGAACCTTAAAGGTCTGGCTATCAAGCTGCACGGTCGTGACGAAGTTACGCTGACCTTGTCGAAGAAGGGTTCGGGGGTGGTTACCGCTGCCGATATTCAGCTGGATCATGATGTCGAGATCGTTAATCCCGATCACGTAATCGCTAACCTGGCGTCTAACGGCGCCCTGAACATGAAGCTCGTAGTAGCTCGTGGTCGTGGTTATGAACCGGCAGACTCGCGTCAGAGCGATGAAGACGAAAGCCGCAGCATCGGTCGCTTGCAGCTTGACTCTTCGTTCAGCCCGGTTCGCCGTATCGCATACGTGGTGGAAAACGCCCGTGTCGAGCAGCGTACTAACCTGGACAAGCTGGTTATTGATCTGGAAACCAACGGTACTCTGGATCCTGAAGAGGCTATTCGCCGCGCTGCAACCATCCTGCAACAGCAGTTGGCTGCGTTCGTCGACCTCAAAGGTGACAGTGAGCCAGTGGTTGTCGAGCAGGAAGACGAGATCGATCCGATCCTGCTTCGCCCGGTTGACGATCTGGAACTGACTGTACGTTCGGCTAACTGCCTTAAGGCGGAAAACATTTACTACATCGGTGACCTGATTCAGCGTACCGAAGTGGAACTGTTGAAGACTCCGAACCTGGGCAAGAAATCCTTGACTGAAATCAAGGACGTTCTGGCCTCCCGCGGTCTGTCCCTCGGCATGCGCCTCGACAACTGGCCGCCTGCAAGTCTTAAGAAGGACGACAAGGCGACTGCCTGATCGTCGTAATCACCGAACGTAGTGTTTGGTAAGGAATGAACCATGCGTCATCGTAAAAGTGGTCGTCACCTGAGCCGCACCAGCTCGCACCGCAAGGCCATGTTCCAAAACATGGCGGTGTCGCTGTTCGAGCACGAGCTGATCAAAACGACTCTGCCAAAAGCCAAAGAACTGCGCCGCGTTGCCGAGCCGCTGATCACTCTGGCCAAGACAGACAGCGTTGCTAACCGTCGTCTGGCTTTCGACCGTACTCGTTCGAAAGCTATCGTTGGTAAGCTCTTCAACGACCTGGGCAAGCGTTACGCTACCCGTGAGGGTGGCTACCTGCGCATCCTCAAGTGCGGTTTCCGCGCTGGCGACAACGCGCCTATGGCGTACGTCGAGTTGGTTGATCGTGCTACTGCTGGCGAAGCTGTATCCGCCGAGTAAGACGTCAGTCTGAAACAAGGAACCGGGCCTAGTGCCCGGTTTTTTGTGCCTGTAAGAAACGCGCCGTTTGTACAAGCGTCTTCTTTGTCCACATCGTCATGATGTGATGGGGATGATCATTAGTTTTTATCTATCGATGTCTGCAAGTTAATGAATTTGTAGCTGTCATATTGATGATCAATACTCCTTCTCAGCCGATAGCCGGCAGTTCAAGACCGACAGAGGAAGGAAGATCGCATGAGCCAAAACAAAACGCTTACCACCGCCAGTGGCGCTCCTGTTGCCGATAACCAGAATTCCCGTTCTGCTGGCCCTCGTGGCCCGCTGCTGCTCGACGACTTTCATCTAATCGAGAAGCTTGCCCATTTCAACCGTGAAAACATCCCCGAGCGCCGTGTGCACGCCAACGGCTCGGGTGCCTACGGTACGTTCACAGTGACGCGTGATATCACTCAATACACCAGTGCGAAACTGTTTGAGGCGGTCGGCAAGCAGACCCCGACTTTCCTGCGGTTTTCCACCGTGGGTGGTGAGCGCGGTTCGGCCGATACCGAGCGCGATCCACGCGGGTTTGCCTTGAAGTTCTACACCGAGGAAGGCAACTGGGACATTGTCGGCAATAACACGCCAGTGTTCTTCATTCGTGACCCATTGAAGTTTCCAGACTTTATCCACACCCAGAAGCGTTTGCCGCAAAGCAACCTGAAAAGTGCCCAGGCGATGTGGGACTTCTGGTCGCATTCGCCCGAAGCGTTGCACCAGGTCACCATCCTGTTTTCCGACCGCGGTATCCCTGACGGATATCGCCACATGCACGGCTTTGGCAGCCACACGTACAGCCTCATCAGCGCTAAAGGCGAGCGCCACTGGGTGAAGTGGCACTACAAGACCAAACAAGGGATCAAGAACCTTGCTCCAGCGGAGGCTGCGCGCCTGGCGGGTACAGATCCGGATTACGCCCAGCGCGACTTGTTCAATGCCATCGAGCAGGGTGATTTCCCGAAATGGCGCGTGTGCATTCAGATCATGAGCGAGTCTCAGGCGGCAGCGCACTACGAGAACCCGTTTGATGTCACCAAAACCTGGTCGCAAAAAGAGTTTCCACTGATTGAAGTCGGAGAGTTGGAGCTCAATCGCAATCCGCAGAACTACTTCGCGGAAGTCGAGCAGGCGGCGTTCGGTCCCAGCAACATGGTTCCAGGCGTTGGTTTGTCGCCGGATCGTATGCTGCAAGGTCGGGTCTTTGCCTACGCGGATGCTCACCGCTACCGTGTCGGCACCAATCACCAACAGTTGCCAGTCAACGCTCCGCGCAGTCCGGTCAACACTTATCAGCGCGATGGATCGATGGCCTTTGGCAGCAATGGCGGTGCGGCGCCGAACTACGAGCCAAACAGCTACGTGGAATCGCCGAAGCAGGCACCTCGTTATGCAGAGCCTGCATTGGCCCTCAGTGGTGCCGCCGATCGTTACGACCACCGCGAAGATACTGATTACTACAGTCACGCCGGCGCGTTGTTCCGCTTGATGTCTGAAGAGCAGAAATCACTGCTGGTCAGCAACATCGCCGGTGCGATGGCGGGGGTGACGAGTGATGTGGTTGATCGCCAGTTGCAACATTTCTACAAAGCTGACCCGGCGTATGGAGAAGCAATCGCAAAGCTGCTCAACGTACAGCTTAACGAAGTCTAAATGAGAAGCAGAACCGCCCTTGTTTGGGCGGTTTTTGCGTTATTTCAGCTGGTTTTCTCAGAATATCTTCGCTTTTATTGCGTCTTGCGAGTGACGATAAGGGCATGTTGGTTCAAACTACAACTTTCAAGCAGGGAGATGTAGGGCGATGCAAGGCCACCCAGATGTGATCGATTACCTCAACACGTTGCTGACCGGCGAACTGGCCGCGCGTGATCAATATTTCGTCCATTCGCGGATGTATGAGGACTGGGGTTTCACCAAGCTCTACGAACGAATCAACCACGAGATGGAAGAGGAAGCAGGGCACGCTGATGCCTTGATGCGCCGGATCCTGATGCTCGAAGGTACTCCGCGCATGCGTCCGGACGATCTCGATGTCGGCACCACGGTGACCGAGATGCTCGAGGCGGATTTGCGCCTGGAATACAAGGTGCGGGCTGCGCTGTGCAAAGGCATCAAGCTCTGCGAGCAGCACAAGGACTACGTCAGCCGCGAAATGCTGCGGGTTCAATTGCATGACACCGAAGAAGATCACACTTACTGGCTCGAAAAGCAGCTGGGTCTGATCAAGTTGATCGGGCTTGAGAACTACCTGCAATCCCACGCCTGATTCAGCGAATACAAAAAAGCCCCTGCCACCGATGAAGTGACAGGGGCTTTTTCATGGCGCCCGGTTAAGCCCGGTCCCGCTCCAGCAGCGGCTTGAGGTAGTAGCCGGTATGGGATTGCTTCATCTCTGACACTTCCTCCGGTGTACCGACGGCGATGATCTGACCGCCCTTGGAACCACCTTCCGGACCGAGGTCCACCAGCCAGTCGGCGGTCTTGATCACGTCCAGGTTGTGCTCGATGACCACCACGGTGTTGCCGTGGTCGCGCAGGCGATGCAGCACGTCCAGCAGTTGCTGGATATCCGCGAAGTGCAGCCCGGTGGTCGGTTCATCGAGGATATACAGGGTCTTGCCGGTATCACGCTTGGACAATTCGCGAGACAGCTTCACCCGCTGGGCTTCACCTCCGGAGAGCGTGGTCGCCGATTGCCCCAGCTTGATGTACGAAAGGCCGACGTCCATCAACGTTTGCAGCTTGCGCGCCAGGGCCGGTACGGCATCGAAGAACACCCGCGCTTCCTCGATGGTCATCTCGAGGGTTTCGTGGATGCTCTTGCCCTTGTACTTGATCTCCAGGGTTTCACGGTTGTAGCGCTTGCTCTTGCACACGTCGCACGGCACGTAGATGTCCGGCAGGAAGTGCATTTCGACCTTGATCAGGCCGTCGCCCTGGCAGGCTTCGCAACGCCCGCCCTTGACGTTGAAGGAGAAGCGCCCCGGGCCGTAGCCCCGCGAGCGGGACTCCGGCACGCCGGCGAACAACTCGCGGATCGGCGTGAACAGTCCGGTATAGGTCGCCGGGTTGGAGCGCGGTGTGCGGCCGATCGGGCTCTGGTCGATGTCGACGACCTTGTCCAGGTGCTCCAGGCCCTTGATGCTGTCGTGGGCGGCCGCCTCAAGCGTCGTTGCGCCGTTCAGCGCGGTGGCGCTCAACGGGAACAGCGTGTTGTTGATCAGCGTCGATTTACCCGAGCCGGATACGCCCGTGACACAGGTCAGCAGGCCGATCGGAATCTCCAGGTCGACATTGCGCAGGTTGTTGCCACGCGCGCCCTTGAGCGACAGCGTCAGCTTCTTGTTGCGCGGCGTACGTTTGGCCGGGACTTCGATCTTCACCCGGCCCGACAGGTATTTGCCCGTCAGCGAGTCCGGATGCGCCATGACCTCGGCCGGTGTGCCTTCGGCGACGATATGCCCGCCGTGCACGCCGGCGCCCGGGCCGATGTCGACCACGTAGTCGGCCAGGCGTATCGCGTCTTCGTCGTGCTCGACCACGATCACAGTGTTGCCGATATCACGCAGATGCTTGAGGGTGCCCAGCAGCCGGTCGTTATCGCGTTGATGCAGGCCGATGGAGGGTTCGTCTAGGATATACAGGACGCCCACCAGGCCGGCGCCAATCTGGCTGGCCAGGCGAATGCGCTGGGCCTCGCCACCGGACAAGGTGTCGGCACTGCGGTCCAGCGACAGATAGTCGAGGCCGACGTTGACCAGAAACTGCAGGCGTTCGCGGATTTCCTTGAGGATCTTGTCGGCAATTTCGCCACGCCGACCGGTGAGCTTGAGCCCGCCAAAATAATCGGACGCATCGCCGATCGGCAGGTTGGTCACCGCCGGCAGGGTTTTCTCGCCGACCCAGACGTGCCGCGCTTCACGCCGCAGACGGGTGCCACGGCAATCCGGGCACGACTGGGTGCTGAGGAATTTGGCCAGCTCCTCGCGCACCGATGCCGATTCTGTTTCGCGGTAACGGCGCTCCAGGTTCGGCACGATGCCTTCGAACGGGTGCGAGCGTTTGACGATGTCGCCGCGGTCGTTCAGGTATTTGAAATCGACGTTTTGCGAACCGCTGCCATGCAGGATGAATTTCTGCTGGTCGGCGGGCAGTTCGTTGAACGGCACTTCCAGGCTGAACTTGTAGTGCGCGGCCAGTGAGCCGAGCATCTGGAAGTAATAGACGTTACGCCGGTCCCAGCCACGAATCGCCCCTTCGGCCAGGGTCAGTTCGCCGTTGACCAGGCGCTTGATGTCGAAGAACTGCTTTACCCCCAGACCATCACAGGTCGGGCAGGCGCCGGCCGGGTTGTTGAAGGAGAACAGCTTGGGTTCAAGCTCGCTGATCGCGTGGCCGCAGATCGGGCAGGCGAAGCGTGCGGAGAAGATCATCTCTTCACCCGGTTCGTCGTCCATCGGCGCTACCAGGGCGATGCCGTCCGCCAGTTTCAGCGCGGTTTCGAAGGATTCGGCCAGGCGTTGTTGCAGGTCGGCGCGAACCTTGAAACGGTCGACCACGACATCGATGGTGTGTTTTTTCTGCTTGTCGAGCTTGGGGGCTTCGTCCAGCTCGTAAAGCTTGCCATTGATTCGGGCACGGACAAAACCCTGTGCGCGCAGTTCTTCGAAAACCGACAGGTGCTCGCCTTTGCGCTCGCGGATGACCGGGGCCAACAGCATCAGTTTGCTGCCCTCCGGTTCGGCGAGGACCAGGTCGACCATCTGGCTGACGGTCTGCGCTTCCAGCGGAATGTCGTGGTCCGGGCAACGGGGGATGCCCACGCGGGCATACAGCAGGCGCAGGTAATCGTAGATTTCGGTAATGGTGCCGACTGTCGAACGCGGGTTGTGCGAGGTGGACTTCTGTTCGATGGAGATCGCCGGCGACAGGCCTTCGATGGTGTCGACGTCGGGTTTTTCCATCATCGACAGGAACTGCCGGGCATAAGCCGACAGCGATTCGACGTAGCGGCGCTGGCCTTCGGCGTACAAGGTGTCGAAAGCCAGGGATGACTTGCCGGAGCCGGACAGGCCGGTGATGACGATCAGCTTGTCCCGTGGCAGGGTCAGGTCGATGTTCTTCAGGTTGTGGGTTCGAGCCCCACGAATCAGGATCTTGTCCAAGGTGGCCTCGCTCGGCGGGCGTCGAAAACGTAGGAGTATACGGCCAAATACTGGATGGATGCACACTATCAAACGAGAGGGCTACTGTCTTACATGAAGAGTGTGTCAGCAATGCGCGTCAAAGCGTCGCGATATACCCCGCCAATCGATCGGACTGGTAGAATCGCCGCCGGTTCACATGAGGTTTTTCCATGCACGATCCCCACAGCGAGCGCATGAGTGGTAGCGAGACCCGCGCAGCAAGCGGTCTGGCCCTGGTGTTCGCCTTCCGTATGCTTGGCATGTTCATGGTGTTGCCGGTACTGGCGACCTATGGGATGGATCTGGCCGGAGCCACGCCGGCCCTGATCGGACTGGCGATTGGTGCTTATGGCCTGACCCAGGCAGTTTTCCAGATTCCTTTCGGGTTCATTTCCGACCGCATCGGCCGTCGCCCGGTGATTTACCTGGGCTTGATCGTCTTTGCCCTCGGCAGTCTGCTGGCCGCCAATGCCGATTCGATCTGGGGCGTGATCGCCGGGCGAATCCTGCAGGGTGCCGGGGCGATTTCCGCCGCGGTCATGGCCTTGCTGTCCGACCTGACCCGCGAGCAGCACCGGACCAAGGCCATGGCCATGATCGGCATGACCATCGGCCTGTCGTTTGCGGTGGCCATGGTGGCCGGCCCGCTGTTGACCCGTGCCTTCGGGTTGTCCGGGCTGTTTCTCGCCACGGGCGGCATGGCGCTGTTCGGCATCGTGATCGTGATGTTCATGGTGCCGCGCTCCACCGGCCCGTTGCAGCACCGTGAGTCCGGTGTCGCGCGCCAGGCGTTGATGCCGACCCTCAAGCATCCGGATCTGCTGCGCCTGGACCTGGGCATTTTTGTCTTGCACGCGATGTTGATGTCCAGTTTCGTCGCCTTGCCCCTGGCACTGGTCGAGAAAGCCGGGTTGCCCAAAGAGCAGCACTGGTGGGTGTACCTGACCGCACTGCTGATTTCTTTCTTCGCCATGATTCCGTTCATTATCTACGGCGAGAAGAAACGCAAAATGAAACGAGTTTTACTCGGCGCCGTCGTGACGTTGATGCTCACTGAGCTATTCTTCTGGCAGTTCGGTGACAGCTTGCGGTCTCTGGTGATCGGTACGGTGGTGTTCTTCACCGCGTTCAATCTGCTGGAGGCTTCATTGCCGTCGCTGATCAGCAAGGTTTCACCGGCAGGTGGCAAGGGCACGGCGATGGGGGTTTATTCCACCAGCCAGTTCCTTGGCTCGGCACTGGGGGGAATCCTCGGTGGCTGGCTGTTCCAGCATGGCGGTCTGTCGGTTGTATTCCTCGGATGCGCCGGTCTGGCTGCCCTCTGGCTGGCCTTTGCTGTTACCATGCGCGAACCTCCCTACGTCACAAGCCTGCGCTTGCCGTTGTCGCCCGAGGCGATCCGCGAAGCGGGTCTGGTCGAGCGCCTGAAGGCGGTCGTAGGGGTAACAGATGCAGTCATCGTCGCGGAAGAGGCGGCGATTTACATCAAACTGGACACCGAACTATTGGATCGCACCACCCTTGAGCGCCTGGTGAACAACCCGGCCGGGGCAGCGTGCGTAGCCTAGGAGAACGTTATGGCCCGTGGGGTTAACAAAGTCATATTGGTCGGCACTTGCGGCCAGGATCCCGAAGTTCGCTACTTGCCTAACGGTAACGCCGTGACCAACCTGAGTCTGGCGACCAGCGAACAGTGGACCGACAAGCAAACCGGCCAGAAAGTCGAAAAGACCGAATGGCACCGTGTATCGATGTTCGGCAAAGTGGCAGAAATCGCCGGCGAATACCTGCGTAAAGGTTCGCAGGTGTACATCGAAGGCAAGCTGCAGACCCGCGAGTGGGAAAAAGACGGTATCAAGCGTTACACCACCGAAATCGTGGTCGACATGCAAGGCACCATGCAACTGCTGGGTGGCCGTCCACAGGGCGACCAGCAGGGCCAGGGCGGCGGTAACTACCAGCAATCCGCTCCGCGCCAGCAGGCTCAACGTCCTGCTCCGCAACAGCAGGCACAGCGTCCGGCCCCTCAACAGGCCGCACCGCAACCGGCTCCGGATTTCGACAGCTTTGATGACGATATTCCGTTCTAAGGCAGCTGCAAGCCTCCAGCTACAAGCAGCAAGCTGATAAAACAAAACCCGCACTTCGGTCTGAAGTGCGGGTTTTTTATGGGCAGTGAAATTTGGTGCAGACTCAGGCCGCGAGGAACTCGTCGGTCGACACCACGCTTGCATAGGCAAACGCCAGGGCCGCCATGAACGCCGCATGAACCTGGGCCGCCGGAACCGACACGCCATTGAATTCCAGGTCACGGGTGGCGCAGGCGTCGTGGATCACGGTCACCGTGTAGCCGAAGTCCGCAGCCGCACGGGTGATGCCATCGACGCACATATGGCTCATGCTGCCCACAACCACCAGTTCCGTGATGCCTTGCTCGTCGAGGATCGATTTCAGCTCGGTTTCGCGGAACGAGTTGACGAAGTGTTTGAGCACCACCGGTTCGTCAGCGCGGTTGATCACTTTGGGGTGCAGCTTCGCGCCTTCGGAGTTCGGGGTGAAGAACGGTGCCTCTGCGGAGGTGAATTCGTGGCGGATATGCACCACCGGATCACCGGCATCACGGAAGGCCTTGATCAGGCGGACGGCGTTGTCGGCGGCGGCGTCGGCGCCGACCAGTGGCCACTTGCCTTGGGGGAAGTAGTCGTTCTGGATATCGACTACGATGAGCGCTTGCTTGGCCATGACTGTTTCCTCGAAGTGTGTGTGGGTGTGGAATGAAGTATTGGCGCTGGCAGGCGGTCCGGGGATTGGCCGCACCGACAATAAGAGGGGGAAAACTGACAATGGACGCAGAAAGGGCAATCGCCGAGCTCGGTGTGCTGATCTATCCTGGCGCGCAGATGGCGGCGGTGCATGGCTTGACGGACTTGTTCGGGGTGGCGAACCGGATCGCCGCCGAGCATCAGGCTGCGCAGTTGCCCCTGCTGCGGGTCAGCCATTGGCAGGTCGAGGGTGATCAGCCGCCGGTCCGGGTCTTCGACAGCCATCCCGGCCCGGAGCGTGCCCTGGTGGCCGTGTTGATCCCGCCATCGATTGCCGGCTTTTCCGAGGGCCAGGCGCCACAAGGCTTGATCCGCTGGTTGCGCGAGCAACATGCCGGCGGCGCGACACTGGGCGGGGTTTGCGTGGGCTCGATCCTGTTGGCTGAAAGCGGCTTGCTCGACGGTCGCAGCGCCACCACTCACTGGACTTCGGCCAAGACCTTTGCCGAACGTTATCCGGCGATACGGCTCAAGGCCGATACGCCGATTGTCGATGACGGCGATCTGATCACCACCGCCGGACTGATGGCGTGGTCTGAACTGGGTTTGCGCCTGGTCAACCGGCTGCTGGGACCGAGCATTGCCACCAATACCGCGCGTTTTCTGGTGGTGGAACACAGCGATAGCGCCAGCGAGTGCGGCAGCAATTTTGCGCCGATCCTCAGTCATGGCGATGCGGCGATCCTCAAGGTGCAGCACTGGTTGCAAAGCACCGGGGCGACCGATGTGTCGCTGGCGGCGATGGCCGAAAAGGCAGGGCTGGAAGAGCGCACCTTCCTGCGACGCTTCCGCACGGCCACCGGGCTCAAACCTACCGAATACTGTCAGCATCTGCGAGTCGGCAAGGCCCGGGAAATGCTTGAGTTCACCAACGGCACCATCGATCACATCGCCTGGACGGTGGGTTATCAGGACCCCGGCGCGTTTCGCGCGACGTTCAAGAAAATTACCGGGCTGGCGCCGAGTGATTATCGGATGCGGTTTGGGGTGAGCCCTGGATCGGTTGCACGGTAGTCGCATCACCCCCGATCTCCTGTGGGAGCGAGCTTGCTCGCGATGAGGGCATGACATTCAACATTGATGTGTCTGGAACACCGCTATCGCGAGCAAGCTCGCTCCCACAGGGTCGGGTGTGTGGGCTGGAGTCGTGCAAAATGCCGGAGTATCAAAGGGCGTCGTGCAGAATAAAACAGGCCCCATGCCATCACTTTCTACGCAACGGGCTGATTTAAAACCCCTCTTTGCGTAACGGGCCTTGGCCTGATCCCTGCACCCCTTCAGCTACATTCATCAAGCGTTGATTGAAGGGGGATGCATGACCCCAACAAACCGCAAGAAACTGGTGGTTGCCCATTCGGTACTCGCCGACGCGCCGCGGCACGAAGTCGAGACCAACCGTGCGCTGGCGCGCTGGCTGGCGCAGATAATGGGACTCAAGTACGGCGGCAGTTACGATCCGCAATTGCACGACGGTCGGGATCTCTACCTGTTGCCGACCCAGACGCTGGTGGGCGCTGAGGCTGCCCGGCAACTGGGGGTCAAGGGACCACAGGATTTGTGGGGTGGTTATGTCGACCATGATTTCATCTGCACCAAAGCCATCAGTCATGGGCTGCTCAACCACCATGCCCATGCGCCGGCAGGCTGGGCTCCTTTGTTTTCCCAGCGGGTACGCAACGTCGTACTCGACGGTCTCAGCGTGTTCTGCCTGAAGGATGCTCGCCCGGCGGCGGAACATCTGTTGTACACCGGGCCGATCCGCTTGAAGCCGATACACGCTTGTGCCGGACGTGGTCAGGAAGTGATCCAGAGCCTCGACGAGTTCGATGAAATTCTGGCCAGGCCCGAGGCTGACGCGACCTTCAGCGAAGGCGTGGTGCTGGAGCAGGATCTTGATCAGGTGATTACCCACAGCGTCGGCCAGAGCTTCATCGGCGACAAGGTGCTGAGTTACTGCGGTGATCAATACTTGACCAAAGACGCTGAGGGCGAGGAGGTGTATGGCGGCTCGAACCTGTTGGTGGTGCAGGGCAGCTACGACGATTTGTTGAAGCTGGACCTTGCCGATGACGTGCGGGTGGCTATCAAGCAGGCGCAGGTGTTCGACAGCGCCGCGGATGAAGCCTATCCGCGTTTCTATGCGTCACGGCGCAACTACGACATCGCTCAGGGCATCGATAGCGACGGCAAACAGCGCAGCGGCGTGCTCGAACAATCCTGGCGCATGGGCGGTGCCAGCAGTGCCGAGGTGGCGGCCTTGCAGAGTTTCGTCAACGATCCGGGGATGCGCGCGATTCGTGTGTCTTCGGTGGAAACCTACATTGATCAGCCGCTGCCGAAAGATGCCATCGAGGTGTATCGCGGGCCGGCGCAAAGCAGTGAATTTCTCCTCAAGTACGTAACGGTTAAATCCTATGACGGCTAGAAGCGAATCCATTCAGATCGATATCGATAATGAACAGATGAGCGGGACTTTTCTGAGCCCCAAATCGAAAGTCCCCGGCGTACTTTTTGTGCACGGTTGGGGCGGCAGTCAGGAGCGGGATCTGGAGCGCGCCAAAGGCATCGCCGGTCTGGGTTGTGTATGCCTGACCTTTGACCTGCGCGGGCACACCGGTGGCACCGGCATTCCATTGTCCCGGGTAACTCGCGAAGACAATCTGCGCGACCTGCTGGCAGCCTATGACCGCTTGCTCGCGCATCCGGCCCTCGATACCTCGGCGATTGCCGTGGTCGGCACCAGTTATGGCGGTTATCTGGCCTCGATTCTGACTTCGCTGCGGCCGGTGCGCTGGCTGGCGCTTAGGGTGCCGGCGCTGTACCGCGACGAGCAATGGCACACGCCGAAACGTGACCTGGACAAGCTGGATCTGCGTGATTACCGAGGCACTCTGGTGCGTGCCGACAGCAACCGGGCCTTGCATGCCTGCTCGCAATTTCGCGGGGATGTCCTGCTGGTGCAGTCCGAGACCGACGACTATGTGCCCCACGCGACGATCATGAGCTACCGGGCGGCCTGCCAGCAGACGCATTCAATGACCCACCGCATCATCGACGGTGCCGACCACGCCTTGAGCGACCCGGTTTCCCAGCAGGCCTATACCTCGATCCTTGTCGACTGGATTACCGAGATGGTGGTCGGGGAGCGGTTGAGCATTATTCAATCCCAGTGATTTGCGGTGATCTTGCGACCAATCGCGAGCAGGCTCGCTCCCACAGTGGGCCAGGGTGAACTCAACATGTATGACTTGCGCAGATCAAAGGTGGGAGCGAGCCTGCTCGCGAAGGCGTCCGCAAACACACCCCAAATCATTTGGGTTTCCTGGCAATCCGCAACGACTTGGCCTTGGCCTCCACCAACAGGTACATCACCAGGGCAATCAACAACGGCAGGATGAAATAAATCGCCCGATAGGCCAGCAGCCCGGCCACCAGGCTACCCCGCGAAACCTCGTGTTGCAGCAGCGCCACGAACACCGCCTCGAGCACGCCGAGCCCGGCCGGGATGTGAGTGATGACCCCGGCGATGGCGCTGATCAACAGCACGCCCAGTACCAGTGGATAGTCCAGTTTGCTCGGCAGCAAGGTGAAGATCACCGCCGCCATCAGCGACCAGTTCAGCGCACCGAGGATCAGTTGCAGCACCGCCATGCGCAAGGACGGGAGGTCGATTTCGATACCGCGAATCTCCCACTCCCGACGTTTGGCAAACTGGCACGCCACCAGGTAGCCGGCGCTCAACAGCAACAACAAAACCCCTACGCCTTGCAGCGCACTGCTGCTGAGCTTCCAGCCCGGCGGCATGCGCACCAGACCGCTGCTGAACACGACGCCGGCAATGACCATGTAGCCGAACCAGTTGGTCGCCAGGCTCAGGCCAAGGATCTTCGCGATGTTGCTCTTGCTGACCCCGAGCCGCGAATACAACCGGTAACGCATGGCGATGCCGCCGACCCAGGCGCTCAGGTTCAGGTTGAAGGCGTAGCTGATGATCCCCACGGGCAGTATCTGCTTCCACGTCAGGTTCTGGCGGATGTAGGTGCGGCCGATCAGGTCGAAGCAGGCGTACACCAGAAAACTCACCAGGGTCAGCCCCGACGCAATGATCAGCGTGCGCACCTTGAAATCGGCCAGGTTATCGAACACTTCGTTCCACTCCAGGCGCTGGGCGAGCATCGTGAACAGCACGATCAGCATCAGGAAAAACAGCATCGTCAGCGGTCGTTTCCAGCGGCTCCAGTGCGACTTGCCCGGGCTTTTGGCGTCAGTTGCCATGTGAGGCTCAGCGCGGTTCATGGTCAGCGCTCCCGGTCGGAGGAGGGATGGGTTTCAGGCGAGGCTTGTGCGCCGGCAACCAACCGGCCCAAGCCGGGAAATGCCGCAGGAAGTGAAACACCAGAAAACCTATGGTCATGTGCCAGACACGCCCGCGTGGCGTGATGGCGTGAGACATGGCCCTGCAATGGTTGTCGCTGAGGTCTTCCAGGCGATCGAACAGAACTCTGTTAAAGCCACGGTCGCGGATCAGCACGTTGGCTTCCAGATTCATCGACAGGCTCAATGGGTCGAGGTTACTGGAGCCGACGGTGCTCCAGTCTTCATCCACCAATGCGACCTTGCCGTGCAACGGGCGGTCGCAATATTCGTAGATCTTCACCCCGGACCTGAGCAGGTAATCGTAGGTCATGCGCGCGGCGAGTTTGGCCACCAGCATGTCCGGTTGCCCTTGCAGGATCAGCCGCACATCCACACCCCGGCGGGCCGCGTTGCGGATATCGCGCAGCAGGCGCAAGCCGGGAAAGAAGTAGGCATTGGCGATCACCACCCGGCGCTTGGCCTGGCGTAACACCTGGCGGTAAACCTCTTCAATGTCGGTCGGGTGTTCACCGTTGTCGCGGTAGACCAGACGTACCTGGCCATCGTGATCGCTGAGGGCCAGCTCCGAGCGCCGCTGCCGACGGCGTTGCCACCAGTATTTGGCGTGCGCCGGGCGACCGCATTGCAGCAGAGTGAAGTGATGAATGTCGGCCACCGCCGGGCCTTGCACCTCCACGGAATAGTCCTGCTTGGCCTCGGGACCGAAGTCGGCAAGGTGATCGGCAGAAAAGTTGATCCCGCCGATGAAGGCAATGCTGCCGTCCACTACCACTATCTTGCGGTGCAGGCGCCGGAACCAGTTGGTGCGGATGCCCAGGCGTTTTGGTGCCGGATCGAACATTTGCAGGTGCACGCCGGCGGCGGTCAGGGCGGTAAGGAACTCGGTACTCAATTCGCCGCAGCCAAAGCCGTCGAGGCTGACGGTGGTGCGTACACCGCGCTGGGCAGCTTCGATCAGGATCTGTTGCAGCTCATTGCCAACCTTGTCCTCGAACACAATGAAGGTTTCCAGCAGGATTTCACTTTGCGCCCGGCGAAGGGCGTCAAATACCCGGGGAAAATACGCTTCACCGTTTTCCAGCAACTCGACGCGATTGCTGCCTTGCCAGCCGTATTCGACGTCGACCGCTGTCGGCTCACGGATCGGCGGAGCGGGGATGTTATCCAGTGTGGTTTTTTCCATCGACTGGCTGCTCATAACTCGATCTCCACCGACAGCGGGACGTGGTCGGAAAGGTGCGACCAGGGGCGGGTGGTCAGCACTTGCGGATGGCTGGCCTTGAGGTTGCGCAGGTAGATGCGGTCCAGACGCAATGCCGGCAGGCGCGCGGGGAAACTGCGCGCCGGTTTGCCGTGGTGCGCGGCGAAGGCTTCGCGCAGACCGCAGGGTTTGAGCAACGCATCGGCGCGCTGACGCCAGTCGTTGAAGTCCCCGGCGACGATCACCGGGGCATCGGCGGGCAGGGCGTCCAGACGCTGGGCGAGCAGCTTCAATTGCGCCGTGCGGTGACTTTCGCGCAGCCCCAAGTGCACGCAAATGGCATGCACTTCCTGGACGTCACCGGGCAGGCGCAACACACAATGCAGGATCCCGCGGTTCTCGTGACCGCTGATGGACACGTCGAGATTGTCGTGGCGGATGATCTGGAATTTCGACAACAGCGCGTTGCCGTGATCACCCGCCGGGTACACCGCATTGCGGCCATAGGCGAACTGCGGCCACAGGGTGTCGGCGAGGAATTCGTATTGCGGCATCGCCGGCCAGTTGGTGTAGCGCTTGGGGTGGTGCTCGTGGGTGCCGTGGACTTCCTGCAAAAACACCACATCGGCAGACACGCTGCGCACCGCTTCACGCAGTTCCGGCAGGATGAAACGCCGGTTGAGCGCGGTGAAACCTTTATGGGTGTTGACCGTCAGCACCTTGAAGCGATAAGTCACGGACGGATCCTGTACCCGCATGTCGGTTGCATTTGAGTGTGCGGGAATATCGGTGTGATTCGCTGTCATGTCGCCTCCCGCCTGACGGCCCCTGTTTTTGAATGACTCTGGGGCGGCGGCGAAAGTTTCGATGGGGCTACGGACGGTACACAGTTATCAGATCACAACAGATTCAATGTGGGAGCGAGCCTGCTCGCGATGGCGGTGTGTCGGACGCCTATGATGTCGACTGACACTCCTCCATCGCGAGCAAGCTCGCTCCTACAGGGTTTATCAGTGGCCCGTGATTATGCGGGCAGAACCGTCGGCCGGCTCGGCATAGGCCGGGCCAAGGCGATCAAGACGTCCGCTCCACGCAGTCAATGCCAGCGCCACCAGCACCACCAGGCCACCGATCCACGCGGTATGGATCAAACCCATGTGGGCGACGATCAGGCCACCGCCCCAGGCGCCACCGGCAATGCCGAGGTTGAACGCGGCGATGTTCAGGCCGGATGCCACGTCCACGGCATGGGGCGTGTGATGTTCGGCCTGGCGCACCACGTACACCTGCAATCCCGGTACGTTGCCGAATGCCACGGCACCCCAGACCAGTACCGTAGCCAGCGCCAGCCAGGGATTGCCGGCCGTGAAGGTCAGCGCGAACAACACGGCGGCGAGCAGGGCAAAAATGATTTTCAGGGCGCTGATCGGACCGCGTTTGTCCGCCAGTTTGCCGCCCCAGATATTGCCGACGGCCACGGAGATGCCGTAGACCAGCAACACCAGGCTGACGGCGCTGGCGCTGAAGCCGGAGAGGTCCTGAAGTATTGGCGCGAGGAAGGTAAAGGCGGTGAACGTGCCGCCGTAGCCGACGGCCGTCATCGCATACACCAGCAACAGGCGAGGTTGCTTGAGCACCTGCAATTGCTGCAAGAACGACGCGGGTTTGCTGTGGGCGATATTTTTCGGCACGTAGATCAGGCTGCCGATGAAGGCGATGACGCCCAGTGTCGAAACGGCGAGGAAGGTTTCACGCCAGCCGAAATGCTGGCCGATGAATGTCCCCAGCGGCACGCCGGTGACCAGCGCCACGGTCAGGCCGGTGAACATGATGGCAATCGCGCTGGCGGCTTTTTCCTTCGGCACTAGACTGGTGGCGATGGTCGAACCGATCGAGAAAAACACCCCGTGGGCCAGGCCGGTGACGATCCGGGCGAGGATCAGCGACTCGTAGCCCGGTGCTTGCCAGGCCAGCAGGTTGCCGAGGGTAAACAGCACCATCAGCGACAACAGCAACAACTTGCGCGGAACCTTGCCGGTGAGGGCGGTGAGCACCGGGGCGCCGACGGCAACGCCAAGGGCATACAGGCTGACCAGCAGGCCGGCGGACGGCAGGCTGACGCCGAGGTCGGCGCCAATAGTGGGTAACAGGCCAACGATGACGAACTCTGTCGTCCCGATGGCAAAGGCGCTGAGGGTCAGCGCGAGCAAGGCAATGGGCATGGCTGCAACTCCGGAGGATGATTCGATGGAGCGCAGTGTCGGGGTTCGGGTTGTGCGGAAAAATACAGGGGCGGACATTTGATATTTGCCTTGAGCGCAAAGATCACGAGCACGAGTGTTAATCTGTGGCCCTGGAAGGCAGCGCAGTCCTGCTATCCACTAGCAATGCCCGAACTTGCCCGGCATTTTTCGATCAGTTCCTTACCGACACAGCCAAAGGAGCGGGTGTTTTGATCAGGCTCAAGACCGCGATACTGCTGGGGGCGTTGCTGTTTGTGGGCAGCGAGCAACTGGAGGCCGCCGCGATACCGGGGCTGCCGGCCACCGCGACCGCTGCGACGCCGCCGGCCCACCCCGAACCGCTGGTGCAAGGCGGATTACTGGGGGCCATCAGTTCAAGCATCGACGAGGTCCAGACCAGGCTTGATCTCAATCAAAACCTGCTCGACGCCTGGCGCCTGCGTGCCGACCGCGCGGCCGATGAAGTGGATCATTTGGTCAATCAGCCTTCGGCCCGCTCGCCCTTGAGCGTCGTTGTCGATTTCCTGATACTGACCTGCGTGTGGGCCGCCGTGTTTGCCTGTCTTTGGCTACTTGGGCGATTGTTGGCCAAACGCCTGTGCGCGCATCGCCTGCTGCTCAGTCGTGAACGGGGCCAGGCGTTGCTCGGTTACGTGCTGCCCTACACCTTTGCGGCGGTGATCAGCCTGCCGCTGACGATATATGCCAGCCAGTTCTTGCCGGTTTCGGCGGGCCGGGCGCTGGCGCTGTGCCTGGCTTATGCCACCAGCGCGGGGATCTTTGCCGCGTCATTGGTGATGTCGCTGATGGTGGTGTTCAGTGCCGGCCACAAGCGCCGGGCGGTGCAGATCATCCGCGAGAAGAGCCCCAGGCCGTTATTCGTTATCGGCTTTCTGGTGGCCTTGAGCGATGCCCTGACCAGCCAGCAGATCTCTCATCTATTGGGTAGCAATCTCACCAGCAGCATTGCGGTGTTCACCGGGATGGCGGCCTCGCTTTCCTTTGGCTTGCTGGTGATCCGCATGCGTCGCCCGGTCGCTCACGTGATCCGCATCCTTCCGCTGGCCCAGCGCCAAAGTCAGCCGGCATTGCGTGAGACTCTGCGGATTTTTTCCGGGCTCTGGTATTGGCCGATCCTGTTGATGGTGCTGGTCTCGATCATCAACCTGATCGGCGTTGGCGCGGACAACCAGATGGTACTGCGTAGCGCCTTGTTCACCACGGTATTGCTGATTGCCACGGTGTTTCTCAGCACCACGCTGCACCATCTGTTCAAGGCGCGCAGCGAAGCGGACCTGCGCCGCAGCAGCGCCTACAAGGAGCGTTTTCTCAACTTGTCCCACGCTTTGCTGCGCATCGGCATGGCCATTGTGTTCATCGATATCCTCGGGCGGATCTGGGGCGTGTCGCTGTTCGAATTCGCGGTGAGCAATGCCGTGGGCCGGGCGATCAGTGATTCCCTGAGCCACATCGGTTTGATCCTCCTGGTGACCTGGATGGTCTGGGTGGTGCTCGACACGGCGATTCAGGAGGCCCTGAAACCGCCGACCAACAAGCGTTCGGCACGCCAGCCGAGTACGCGGGTGAAAACCATCCTGCCGCTGCTGCGCAATGCGATCAAAATCATCCTGGTGGTGATCTGCGCGATCACCACCATGGCCAACCTGGGCATCAACGTCGCGCCATTCCTGGCCGGTGCCGGGGTCATCGGCCTGGCAATCGGTTTCGGTTCCCAGCAACTGGTGCAGGATGTGATCACCGGGCTGTTCATCATCATCGAGGACACCCTGTCCATCGGTGATTGGGTGGTGCTTGATTCCGGGCATGCCGGCACGGTCGAAGGCCTGACCATCCGCACCTTGCGCCTGCGCGACGGCAAGGGCTTCGTGCACTCGGTACCGTTCGGGCAGATCAAGGCCGTGACCAACCAGTCGCGGCAATTCGCCTATGCGTTTTTCTCGGTGCAATTCACCTACGACACCGACGTCGACAAGGCCATTGAACTGATCCGCGAGGCCGGGCATTCCATCAGCAACGACCCGTTCCTGCGCTACAACCTGCAAGGGCCGCTGGATGTGTTTGGCGTCGACAGGATGGACCTCAATGGTGTGGTGCTGACCGCGCAATTTCGTACGGTGTCCGGTGGCCAATATGCGGTGAGCCGGGCCTTTAACCAGCGATTGAAAAAGCTTGTGGATAACTGCCCGTGGGTGAACTTCGCGCAAACTTATCCACAGCAGGCACTGGTGCCTCGGCATCCGGTTGAGCCAACACCCGAGGCTGAGCCGGAGCATGCGGCGGTGTTGATGCCGGATCGGCCGCGGTCTCAATAGCCGGTTTTGTACTTGAGGCTTTCAGTGGCTGGTCTGGCCCCATCGCGAGCAAGCTCGCTCCCACAGTGATCTCTGTTGTGCCAAAAATTTGTATTCACAGAAAATCCCCTGTGGGAGCGAGCTTGCTCGCGATGGGGCCGGTCTAGACGACATTAATGCCGGATCAGTTTGTTGCGCACCTCGGCACTCGCCTGCTGATCCAGTTCCAACCAAAAAAGCGGCTTGCCGGCAATCTCGGCAGCAACCGGCAAACCATCGCGATACACCAGCCGATTGCTCGCCAGTGCCGGGACTTTCGCACCAGGTAATAGTGTGCCGGCGAGGTTTAGCGGATCGACCCCACACACCGCGACCAAACTCCCGTCATGGGGCCGACGTCGCACCTCCCGCAGCAATGGAATCGCCTCGGGCAGGGCGAACTGCTCGCCCGCCAGGCCGCTGACAAACCGTCCCCCACGAATCTCGCCGCGTGCCTCCAGGCGATGGAAGGTGCGCAGCAGTTCGCGCCAGCTCGGCAGCCAGTCCGCCTCACGTTCCAGCAAGCGCCAGAACACCACGCCGTAACGACGCAGCAAGGTCATGGCGATGTGCTCCAGGGTATCGCCTGGCGTCGATGCGGGACGCTGGTTTCCCGCCACAGGAGCCGTTGGCGCGCGTCGCAACAAGGCCCAGCGCCCGGCATCGTCCATGCCGCCGATGAATGCGCCGCGTCCACGCCGACTGTTGCGCGGCTGGCGCTTGCTCGCCGGGGTGATCAGCGCGCGCAAACCGGCAAAGCTGTCGGCGTTCACCAACCCCGCGCCCACCAGTTCCTGCAGGGCGACTTCCAGTTCCGAACGCAGCAAGTGCGCCTCATGGATCAGCTCGTCGAAAAACAGCGCGCCGTGCTGGCTGAGGGCGGCGTGGACCTTTTGTGTTTTCGGCGACAGTTCGCTCACCGGTGTCTGTTCGGTCAAGCCGCTCCAGAGGCCGACCCGATTGCGCGGCAGCAAGACAATCGGTGTGCTGCGCAACGCGGTGCCGGCGTTTTTGTTGTGCGCAGTCAGGCGTGTCCACACCAGTCTGCCGCTGCGGCACAACTCATCGAGCCAGGTCGCCGAGTAGTCCTTGATCCGTGCGGGCAGAATGTCGCTGTCCCAGGCGGAAGCGGCGGCGGGGTAGCCTTCGAATTGCCCGACGATGGCTGGCAACACCGCAGCGCCCTGGCCCTGGCTTGCAGTCGACACATGCTGCCAATCGAACAGGAATCGCATGAAATCCTGCAACGCCACCGGTTCGATTTCCCGGCGTAGGCGCTTGACCGTATAGCGGTGAACTCGCGCCAGCAAATGCCGCTCGCACCATTCTTCTTCAGCGATGCCCGGGGTGAAGCGACCGCGCAACACGTAGCCTTCGTGTTCCAGTTGCGCCAGGGTCTGGGTCACTTGTGCTGCAGGCAAGCCGAGTGGTTCGGCAATGCGCTCGAGCGCAAGTGGGCCGAAGGCGCTGAGCCGTGCGCGGATCAGTTCGAGAATGGCTTCGTCGGGTGCCCAGGTTTCATCGAAGTCCGGCAGCGCTTGCAGCGGTGGCGTCAATTCGGCCTGTGGATAAATGGCCCGCAGGCAGGTCAGGCGCTCCAGCGCCAGCCACAGCGATTGCCCGGCGTTGATCTGTAAACGGCTCGCGCGTCCGCTGTCGGCCAGGATCTTGAGCCAGCCGAGCCATTGCGGGTTGGCGCTGACCTCGGTATCGGTGATGCACGCCAGGCTCATCAAGGCCTCGTGCATTTCATCGACACTGCAAGGCACCGGCCAGGCTTCGTCGCGCACGGCGGCAATCGCCTCGGCGTCCAGCGCTCCGAGGTCGTCGGTGGATTGCGGATCGCTCCAGCGCCGATTGAGTACCGCTTGGGTGCGGCGCTCTTCAAGCGGTGCATCGTCGAGAAAGGTGTAGGGGCGGGCGCTGAGAATCTCCGCCGCAAGCGGCGAGGGCGCCGGCAAGTCGCGGCTGATCAGGCGGATGTCACCGCGTTCCATGCGCCGCAGCAAGGCCAGCCAGCCTTCAGTGTCCATGGCTTCGTGCAGGCAATCGTCGAGGGTCTGTTCCACCAGCGGATGCTCGGGAATCTCGCGTTCGCCGGCGAGGTTTTCCACGCAGGCAATCTGATCGGGAAACACGCTGGCGATCAGGTCTTCGCTTTTCATCCGCTGGATCTGCGGCGGGACTTTGCGCCCGCCGCTGTAGCGTGGAAGGGCAAGGGCCACACCGGCATTCCAGCGCCAGCGCACGCCGAACAGCGGCGCGTCGAGCACGGCCTGGATCAGGATGTGCTCGGCGTTGTTGCTGTGCAGGTAGCGCCAGACATCGTCCAGTTCAAAGCTGTGGCTGGTGGACAGCGACAGCACGATGGCGTCTTCGCTGGCGGCGGCTTGCAGTTCGAAGTTGAAGGTGCGACAGAAACGTTTGCGCAGGGCCAGGCCCCAGGCGCGGTTGATGCGGCTGCCGAATGGCGTATGAATGACCAGCTGGGTGCCGCCGGACTCGTCGAAAAAACGCTCCATCAGCAGCGTGTCTTGCGATGGCAGGGCACCGAGCGTCTGCCGTGCGCGGGCCAGGTAGTCCACCAGTTGTTCGGCGCTGGCGAGGTTCAGGCCCAGGGTCCCGGTCAGCCAGTCGAGCGCTGGCTGCAAGTTGCCAGGCGCGGTCCCCAGCAGGTCGTCGAGTTTTGCCTGCAAGCGCGCCACCGCCGAGGACAATTCGGTGCTGCGCCCCGGCGCTTCACCGAGCCAGAACGGGATGGTCGGCGGCTGGCCCTGGGCATCTTCGACACGCACCTTGCCGGATTCCACGCGCAGGATTCGATAGGAGGTATTGCCCAGCTGGAAGATATCGCCAGCGATGCTTTCCACCGCGAAGTCTTCGTTGATGGTGCCGATGTTCAACCCTTGAGGCTCCAGCAGCACGGCGTAGTCGGCATTGTCCGGAATGGTCCCGCCACTGGTCACTGCGGTCAATTTTGCGCCTCGGCGCCCGCGCAGCGTGCGGCTTACGGCGTCGCGGTGCAGGTAGGCGCTACGCAGACCCTGACGCCCGTTGTAGCCCTCGGCGAGCATGTGCAGCAGCGCCTGGTAGTGTTTTTCGTCGAGTCCGGAGTAGGGCGCGGCGCGGCGCAGCATCTCCAGCAGCGCTTGCTCGGGCCACTCCTGGCAACTGACTTCAGCGATGATCTGCTGCGCCAGCACATCCAGCGGCGCCTGCGGTATCAACAAGGTATCGAGTTCGCCCCGGCGCACGCAGTCGAGCAGCGCGGCGCATTCGATCAGGTCGTCGCGGGTGGTGGCGAACAAACGGCCCTTGGGCGTGCCGCCGACCTGGTGCCCGGAACGGCCGACCCGTTGCAGAAACCCGGCAATCGAACGCGGCGAGGCGATCTGGCACACCAGGTCGACGTCGCCGATGTCGATCCCCAGTTCCAGCGACGCCGTGGCGATCAGCACTTGCAGGTCGCCGCGCTTGAGCCGCTGCTCGGCGTCCAGGCGAAATTCCTTGGCCAGGCTGCCGTGGTGGGCCGCTACCGCTTCCTTGCCCAGGCGTTCGCTCAGGTGACGGCTAAGGCGTTCGGCCAAACGCCGGGTGTTGACGAAAATCAGCGTGGTCCGGTGTTCCCGGGCGAGGGCGGCGAGGCGGTCGTAGACCAACTCCCAGACATCGTTGGCCATCACGGCCGAGAGCGGCACGGGCGGCACTTCGATGTCCAGGTCGCGGGGGCGGGCGTGGCCGATGTCGACGATCTCGCACGGGCGGTCGCGACCGACCAGGAAACGCGACACGGCTTCGATGGGTTTTTGCGTGGCCGACAGACCGATGCGCAGCAGCGGTTCGGGGCAGAGTGCCTGCAGGCGTTCAAGGCTCAGGGCCAGATGGCTGCCGCGCTTGCTGGCGGCCATGGCATGGATTTCGTCGATGATCACTGTTTGTGTCGTACCGAGCATCTGCCGACCGGAGTCGGAGCCAAGCAGCACGTACAGGGATTCCGGTGTGGTCACCAGAATGTGCGGCGCCGTCTTGCGCATCGCCGAGCGGTCTTTTTGCGGTGTATCGCCGGTGCGCACGGCAGTGCTGATCTGCAGTTCGGGCAACCCCATCACACGCAATTGCTCGGTAATGCCGGCCAACGGGGTTTTCAGGTTGATCCGGATGTCGTTGGACAGCGCCTTGAGCGGCGAGACGTAGACCACCAGGGTTGCATCGGGCAAGCCTTCGGGGCTTTCCAGGCCGCGGTGCACCAGGTCGTCGATGACGGCGAGAAACGCGGTGAGGGTCTTGCCGGAGCCGGTGGGCGCGGCGACCAGGGTCGAGCGCCGCTGGCGGATCAACGGCCACGCCTGGGCCTGGGCGGCGGTGACCGCTGCGAACGTGTGGCTGAACCAGGCGCTGACGGCAGGGTGGAAGCCGCTCAGGGCACTGTCTGCGGGGATGGGCAGGTTCATGCAGCAAGTTATGCGGGTGGGGGGCGCAAGATGCAAGTACCACTCAAGACCTTTGCTGGCCTTCAGGGCCCCTTCGCGAGCAGGCTCGCTCCCACATAGGGCCGGTGTACACAATTCCATTGTGGGAGCGAGCCTGCTCGCGAAGGGGCCAATGGCAGCGCCGCAAATCCCGGACATCTACACTTTACGGATGACGGTTGCGCACTAAACCCGCAAAATGCAACGATTCCGGCAATTACCAACGACATCGCCTTGGGGCGATGTCGATATAGCCATCGTTCCAATCAGACTGGGCCTGCTGACTCTATGCGAATGCGCCTTATGTTACTGGGCGGCGGAAATGCCCTTGGGCAGGCGCTGATTCGCCTCGGTGCGGAGGAAGACATCGGTTTCCTCGCCCCCCGCCCACCGCAAGACGGCTGGGATGCCGCGAGCCTGACACAACTGCTCGACGACACCCGTCCCGATGCATTGATCAACCTTGCCTACTACTTCGACTGGTTTCAGGCTGAAGCGGTCAGCGAACAGCGTCTGGCCGGCCAGGAGCGCGCGATCGAGCGTCTGGCTGAGTTGTGCCAGCACCACAACATCGTCCTGCTGCAACCTTCCAGCTATCGCGTATTCGACGGTTCCCGCGCAACGGCCTACAGCGAAAAAGACGAACCGGTGCCCTTGGGCTTGCGGGGGCAGGCGTTGTGGCGGATCGAGCAAAGCGTTCGCGCCACCTGCCCGCAACACGTGCTGCTGCGTTTCGGCTGGCTGCTGGACGACAGCCCGGATGGCGCCCTTGGCCGCTTCCTCGCCCGTGCCGAACAACCCGAGGAACTGCTGATGGCCGACGACCGGCGCGGCAATCCGACGCCGGTCGACGATGCCGCCCGCGTGATCATTTCAGTGCTCAAGCAACTCGATTGCGCAGCGCCACTGTGGGGCACCTACCACTACGCCGGGCATGAGGCGACCACACCGCTGGCGCTGGGGCAGGCGATTCTGGCCGAAGCCCGCAGCCTGCATCCGCTGGCCATCGAAGCTCCGACCGCACAGGCTCACGCCGCGCGTCCGGATGCTGCGGAAGAGCCGCAACACGCGGTATTGGCCTGCAAAAAAATTCTGCACACCTTCGGGATCAAACCACGCGCCTGGCGTGCGGCGCTTCCCGGTCTACTGGACAGGTTCTATCGCCATGGCTGACGGCCCCGTTTTGATCACCGGTGGTGCCGGTTTCATTGGTTCGCACCTGACTGACGCCCTGCTCGCCAAGGGCCATGCGGTGCGGATTCTCGATGACCTGTCCACCGGCAAGCGCAGCAATCTGCCACTGGATAATCCCAAGGTCGAACTGATCGTCGGCGACGTGGCCGATGCGGCTGTGGTCGCCCAGGCGATGGCTGGTTGCAGCGCCGTGGCGCACCTGGCCGCCGTGGCGTCGGTGCAGGCCTCGGTGGACGATCCGGTGCGCACGCACCAGAGCAACTTCATCGGCACACTGAACGTCTGCGAAGCCATGCGCCAGGCCGGTGTCAAGCGCGTGCTGTTCGCCTCCAGCGCGGCGGTGTATGGCAACAATGGCGAGGGCGAGTCGATCGACGAAGACACGCCAAAGGCGCCGCTGACGCCGTATGCGGTGGACAAACTGGCCAGCGAGCAGTACTTCGATTTCTACCGTCGCCAGCATGCACTGGAGCCGGTGATTTTCCGCTTCTTCAACATATTCGGCCCGCGTCAGGATCCGTCCTCGCCGTATTCCGGGGTGATCAGCATTTTCAGCGAGCGCGCACTGAAGGGCTTGCCGATCACGGTGTTCGGCGATGGTGAGCAGACCCGGGATTTTGTCTACGTCGAAGACCTGGTCGACTTGCTGGTGCAGGCCATCGAGAAGCCCGGGGCCGAAGTCGGTGCGGTCAACGTTGGTTGGAACCAGGCGACGACCCTCAAGCAAATGCTCGAAGCGCTTGAAGCCGTGGTCGGCCAGCTGCCGCCGGTAAGCTACGGCCCGGCGCGCTCCGGTGACATCCGTCATTCCCGGGCGAACAACCGGCGTCTGCTGGAGCGCTTCACTACCACGGAGCAGACGCCGATGCGCGTGGGGCTGGCGCGGTTGCTGGGGCGATAGATCGCTTACCCGCGGACATGAAAAAGGCGCCTTTTTACAGGCGCCTTTTTCACGGCCGGAATTTACGTTAAAGCGTGTGCAATTCCTGTGGCGCAATCCAGGCAATGCGGTTTGTCTGAGTCACCGCTTCTGCCGAATCTGGGGCTGCTTTGCAACCCAACGGGGGCAAGCCCCCTCGCCACACAAGCCTCATTCACCACCACGTGAACGTTCTTCAGAACTTGTAACCCAGGCCAACCATGTAGATGAACGGGTCTACATCGACGTCCACACGTGCCCGGGTACCTGGGGCAATCGAGTTGTTCTCGACAGTGGCGCGGGTATCGATGTCGATGTAGCGCACCTGGGCGTTGATCATGATGTTGTCGGTCAGCATGTAGTCCGCACCGACCTGCCAGGCCAGGCCCCAGGAGTTTTCCGCCTTGAAGTTGCTGAAACCGGCGGACTGCGCTTGGCTGCCAACGTGTTCGTCGTAGATATAGGTGTAGTTGATGCCGCCGCCGACGTACGGCTGGAAGGCCGACTTCGGATCCAGCGGGTAGTACACCAGGCTCAAGGTCGGCGGCAGGTGCTTGAGGGTGCCGAGTTTGCCGTTGGCTGCGCTCAGGGCCGTCCCCTTGAGTTTCACGTCATGCTCGAACGGTGTGGCCGCCAGCAGCTCGATACCCAGGTGGTTGGTGAGCATGTAGGCGAAGTTCAAGCCCAGTTGCGTGTCGCTGCTCATGGTCGCCTTGCCACCCAGGTCGGCACCTGCGAGCGGGCCTTGATCAACCTTGACGCTGGAGCTGTCAGCTTCCGGGTTGACGGTGATGGCACCGGCGCGAATGAGGATGTCACCGGCTTCGAAAGCATTGGCGAGCGGGGCTGCGAGCGCGAGGGCAACCAGCGAAGCGCTGAGCAAGGACTTGTTCATGGGGGCTCCAGAGGACGTTAAAAATGTTCGATGTCCAATGGTAAGCCGGCTAACTATTCGGTCTTTTGATGCAGCTCAATGAAAGTGGGAAGGGTGTGATTTTTGTGGTGTTTTTGATGGCCCCTTCGCGAGCAGGCTCGCTCCCACAAGGAATTGTGCTGTGCTGAAGATTTGTGTTTCAGCACCTGACCCTGTGGGAGTGAGCCTGCTCGCGATGACTGACTTTAAAGCAACCCATGACTACCGGATTCACTCCGGCAATTCATACAGATAAATCTTGTCCGCCTCCATCTGATACCCGGCATCCGCCAGTTCGCTGGTGGACGCCTTGACCTGCAATGCGCCCTCGATCCAGTACGGCTGATACAACTCGTCGAGCTTCACGCCGACTTCGCTCTTGACGTGCACGATCTGGTTCGAAGGCGGTGGCGGTACGTGGATGCAGGCGCCGAAATAGGGCACCAGCAGAAACTCCGTGGTGCGTCCTTCCTCGCTCACTTCCAACGGCACGATGTAGCCTGGCAGTCGAATGCTCTGGCCATCGAGGGTCTTGACCACCGGTGCGTTGGGCAAGTCTTGCCTGGCGGCGGGCGCCGACTCGGCCGAGAGTGCATTGCTCATCTGCGACAGGTCATGCAGCGGCGTCATGTTCGGCACTTCTTTCGGCGCATCCGGCGGAATCATCTCCGACCAGGTCAGGTCTCGCGGCTGGGCTGCCCACAGGGGCAGGGCGACCAGCATCAACAGCGCAAGTACAGCGCGGGGCATTTTCAGCGTCCTCATAAACGGATCGACAGGCCATCGGCCAGGGATTGGCGATAGGCGCGCCAGGCCGGCACGCTGCCCATCAGCAACGCGGCGATCAGGATGCCACCGAGCAGCGTCCATTCATACTCGCTCGGCCAGGACAGCGGCAGATACAGACCATAGTTGGCCTGCACATAACCCTGGGCCGCCGCGATGCACACATACAGCAACGCCACGCCGGCGATCACGCCCGACAGCGCCAGGGCGAAAGCTTCGAGCACCAGCAGCGTCGCGATGTGCCAGGGTCGTGCGCCCACCGAACGCAGAATCGCCATTTCCCGGCGGCGTTCGTTGAGACTGGTGAGAATGGCCGTGAGCATGCCGATCAACCCGGTCAGCACCACAAACAGCGAGACCACGAACAAGGCTTTTTCCGCGGTGCCCATCAGGCTCCACAGCTCCTGCAGCGCCACGCCCGGCAGGATCGCCAGCATCGGCTCACCACGGAATTCATTGATTTCCCGTTGCAGGGCAAAGGTCGAAATCTTGTTGTTCAGACCGAGCATGAACGCGGTAATCGCTTGCGGCGTGAGGTCCATGTTGCGCGCCTGATCGGCCGTGATTCGGCCCTCGCCCCGGGCCGGCACGCCGTTATGCCAGTCGATGTGAATCGCTTCCATACCGCCAAGGCTGATGTGCAGCGTGCGGTCCACCGGCGTGCCGGTGCGTTTGAGAATGCCGACCACGGTGAACGGCTTGTCGTCGTGCTTGACCAGGCTGATCGCCGCCACGCCGTGGGCCAGCACCAGTTTGTCACCGAGTTTGTAGTGCAGTGCCTCGGCCACTTCGGCACCGAGCACCACTTCGAACGGGTCGCTCGCAAACGCCCGGCCATCGGCCAGCTCCAGGTGTTGCTGGCGGCCGTACTGGTAATGCTCGAAGTAGGCTTCGGTGGTACCCATCACCCGATAGCCGCGATGGGAATCGCCGAGGGACATCGGGATCGCCCACTTCACTTTCGGGTTGTTGGCGAAGTGCTCGAAGCTGTCCCAGCGGATGTTGTTGGTAGCGTTGCCGATGCGAAACACCGAGTACAGCAGCAGGTTCACCGAGCCGGAGCGGGCGCCGACGATCAGGTCGGTGCCGCTGATGGTGCTGGCGAAACTGGCCTTGGCTTCGGTGCGCACGCGCTCCACCGCCAATAGCAGGCACACCGACAGGGCGATGGCGAACGCCGTGAGGATCGCGGTGAAGCGGCGGTTAGCCAGGCTGGCCATGGCTAGACGAAACAGATACATCTCAGACCTCGGACGGGGTGGAGGCGCGATTGAGTTCGGCCAGCGACAGGTTGTGGTCGAACAGCGGCGCCAGGCTCTGGTCGTGGCTGACGAACAACAGGCTCGAGCCGGCTTCGCGGCACTCGGCGAACAGCAGGCGAATGAAGTTCTCACGGGCGTCGTAATCGAGGGCCGAGGTCGGCTCGTCGGCGATCACCAGTTCCGGTTGACCGATCAGTGCGCGTGCGGCGGCGACCCGTTGCTGCTGGCCGATGGACAACGAATCGGCGCGGCGAGCGAGGATGTTTGCATCCTTCAGCCCCAGGTGGGCGAGCAGCGTCGCGGCCGCTTTGTCGACGCTGCCGTGACGCTGTTTCGCTCGTTCGGCACGCAGCTTCGAGAAGTGGCAGGGCAGCTCGACGTTTTCACGCACCGACAGAAACGGCAGCAGGTTGAACTGCTGGAAGATGTAGCCGGTGTGATCGACGCGGAAGTGGTCACGGGCGCCGGCCGACAGTTGCGTCAGCTCCTGGCCGAGCAGGCGAATGCTGCCGCGATCGGGCTTTTGCACGCCGCCGAGCAGGCCGAGCAGGGTGGTCTTGCCACTGCCGCTGGGACCTTTGAGAAACAGGGTTTCACCGCGCTCCAGGCGAAACGCCGGGATGTCCAGCAGTGGCGGGTGACCGGGCCAGCTGAAGCGCAGGTCGGACAGTTCGATGAGTGCTTGGGTCATGTGAAGCCGGTCAGGTTAGTGGTGAACCCTTGTGGGAGCGGGCTTGCTCGCGAATGCGGTGTGTCAGAGACATTGATGCAAACTGATACGGCGCCTTCGCGAGCAAGCCCGCTCCCACATTTGATTTGCGGTGGATCAGAACTTCAGCGCGGCAGCCTTGGCCGTCACATCAACGCCTTGCTGCCCGCTCGGGCCGATCAGTTGTACCTGAATCGTCCGAGTGGCCGGGAACGAATTGAAAATGTTCGCCAGGTCCAGGGTCTTCAATGCGTCCGGTGTGGCGCAGGTGAACTGATAGTGAGCGTGGATTTCGCTGTGGTCGTGATGATGTTCGTCCTTGGCGTCTTTGTCATGGTCATCGTCGGTCTCGGGCTGGCCGCCGAACAACGGGCTTTCCAGTTCCTGGTTTTCCACCACGCAGCCGGCGGCTTTCGGCAGGTTGAACAGGGCCAGCGGTTGCTCAAGCAGAGCGCGGGCGGCGGCGACTTTGGCTTTGTCGGCATCGCTGGTGGCGGCGTGTTCGAAACCTACCAGATTCATGGCCGGGCTTTGCAGTTCCAGCGCCAGGGTCTTGCCGTCCAGCGCCGCGTTCAGGCGTCCAACGCCATGTTCGTGGGCACCCAGGCTGCCATGCTCGTGATCGTGTTCATCGGCGGCATGGGCGACAGCCAGCGGCAGCATGGCAAACGGCAGTGCGAGAAGCAGACGACGCATGGCGAGTCTCCGAAAAGTAAAATGAAGAAAATGTTATGTGATCTTATAACGTAAGTGCGGGGAGTTTGACTGCCTGCTTGGCGTTGCACAAGTCCCATGGGAGCATGCAGGGAAGAAAAGTGCGGGAGCAGACTTATGTTGCGAATTCGCGGAAGCATCGGCGACTGGCCGGTGGATTTGACCCTGGAGATGGACGACGCGGACTGGGCGCGACTAGGGGCGCAGTTGCAGGTAGAAAAATCCCCGGTCAGCGCCCCGGTGGCGAAACCGCTGAATCAGGATGATGCGCTGTGGCAGATCGCCCGGGATTTGCTGCGTAAGGCCGGACAGCTGAGTGGACCGGATTTGCTCGATCAATTGGAAGGCCTGACCGGCAGTGCGGCGGCGGGCAAGCGCCTGCTGGTGCGCTTGCGCCATTGTGCGGATGTGAAAGTGGAAAGCGGCGGCGATACACCGTTGTACCGCTGGTTGTAGGAGCGAGCTTGCTCGCGATGGACGTCAACGATAACGAGGGCTACCTGTATGACCACGGTGCCCTTACGCCCATCGTCGGAACGCCGCCCGGAGCAAGCTCGCTCCTACAAGGGCAATTCAATACAGCGCGGCAAACAATTTGCGGCGGTACGTGCTCACCAGCGGGTGATCGTTGCCCAGCAACTCGAACACCTGCAGCAAGGTCTTGTGCGGTAAGCCTTCGCTGTAGCTGCGGTTGCGGATGAACAACTTCAGCAAAGCATCCAGCGCAGCGTCGTACTGCTGACGGGCCAGTTGCTGGATTGCCAGTTGATAGACCGCCTCATCGTCCAGCGGGTCTTTCGCCAGCCGTGCCTTCAGGTCGGCGGCGTCCGGCAGGTCCTTGGCCAAACCGAGAAACTTGATCTGCGCCTTGGCGCCGGCCAGCGCGGCCTTGTGCTCGTCGCTCTTGACCGCATCCAGCACAGCTTGCGCCTCGCCCAGTTCACCGCGCTCGGTCAGGCAGCGGGCGTACAGGATCAGCGCCTTGGCGTTGGTATTGTCTTCACCCAGGATCACTTTGAGCAGTGCTTCGGCATCGGCAAAACGGCTGTCGTCGAACAACGCCTGGGCCTGCTCGAACGGATCGGCGGCGGCCGGTGGCGGCATCTGCACATGGGGTTCGAGCAGGGCGCGCACGGCGGATTCGGGTTGGGCACCGGCAAAACCGTCGACAGGCTGGCCGTCCTTGAAGAGCACCACGGTCGGCAGGCTGCGGATGCCGAAGCGGGCGACAATGTCTTGCTCGAGGTCGCAGTTGACCTTGGCCAGCAGCAACTCACCCTGGTAGCTCTCGGCAATGCTCTGCAACATCGGCATCAGCACTTTGCAGGGTGCGCACCATTCGGCCCAGAAATCTACCAGCACCGGCTTGTGGAAAGAGTTCTCGATCACCGACTGGTCGAAATCGGCAGTCGTGGCGTCGAAGATGTACGGCGTTTCCTGACTCATGGGCAATCTCGTAGAAGCGTGAATGGGGCAACTATACGGCTTGGTGGGGGGCGGCCGGAAGCGGTTGGCCGTGAGAGGTGTGTTGCCTGACAGGGCGCCTTCGCGGGCAAGCCCGCTCCCACAGGGATTGAAGTCGCCACAAGATGTGTGGTTCACACCAACCATTGTGGGAGCGGGCTTGCCCGCGAAGCTTTTAACTAGCGCTGCGCGTGGTAGAGGCTCACATGCCGAAACTCGTGGGGCTCCGCCAGATCCGGCAGCGTCATGGCTTCGAGCATTTCGATGCGCCGGTACAACGGATGGCGAAAATCCCGTACCCGGGAATCCGCCACCAGCGCCTCTCGGCCGCGACTGAGGAACTGGTCGAGCAGCGGCAGGTTCGCCCGGTCGTACAGCACGTCCGCCACCAGAATCAGATCGAAGCGATCAGCCTCGGCGAAAAAATCCGTCGAATAGTTGAGCTGCACGTCATTGAGCTCGGCATTCGCCTGACACGCGGCAATCGCCAGTGGGTCGAGGTCGCAGGCCAGCACTTCCAGTGCGCCGGCCCTGGCGGCGGCGATCCCCGCCACACCGGAGCCAGCGCCGAAATCCAGGACCCGCTTGCCTTCGACCCAGTGCGGATTTGCGTCCAGATAGCGGGCCACGGCCAGACCACTGGCCCAGCAGAAACTCCAGTACGGGGGCTCATGCAGGATGCGCCGGGTTTCTTCGGGGCTGAAGGCGCGGTCCATGTTGTCGCCGTCGATCAGCCACAGCTTCAAATCGGTTTCCGGCAATGGGCAGGCCACCAGTTGTGCATCACCCAGCAGTTCAACCAGGGCCCGTTGCAGCTCGAGCGGTGCACTCATGGGGCTTTGACGAATTGCAATTGGCCCAGGGCCTGGGTGGTCGGCTGGGTAATCAGTTGCGACGGCAAGTGCAGGATCAATTGGCCGGACTGGCTGGCGCGGCCTCGCAGTTCCACGCGTGCGCCTGTCGGGAAGGACTCAGGATTGAAGCGCAGGTGAAACGGCAATACCTGGTTGTTGCCAATCAGGCTGGAACTGGCGAGCAATTGTTGCGGGCGGTCTTTTTCGTCGATCACCAGCAATGCCAGTTCGACTTCGGCGCCTGCCGGCACGCCTTGCAGGGTGCCGCTCAGCTCACGCTGATAGGCAGGCAGGGGGCCGAGGTCTGCAGCCTCCCGGGCTTTCTTCTGCGCTTGCTGCGGCGCCGGGCCAGGTGTTGGCGGCTGGGGTTTGGGTGCATCGCTGCTGCAAGCCACCAGGAGGCTGAAAACACTGAGCAAAATGAGCGGACGTAACGACATTGGTGGCTCCATAAAGCTGAATTCCATGGATCAAGTGATCATCCCGTCTGTATACCGCAAACCCTATGGCTTGTCTTGCCACCGGGATGCGCTACCATGGCCCTCCCTTTTTTTGTTGCCTGCCACCATGCACTGTCCCTTCTGCGGTGCCAACGACACCAAGGTCATCGACTCGCGTCTGGTCGCCGAGGGCGAACAGGTGCGCCGCCGGCGTGAATGCCTGGCCTGCGGCGAGCGTTTCACGACGTTCGAGACGGCTGAACTGGTGTTGCCGCGCCTGATCAAAACCGACGGCAGCCGCCAGCCGTTCGACGAAGAAAAACTCCGTGCCGGCATGCAGCGTGCGCTGGAGAAGCGCCCGGTGAGCGTCGAGCGCCTCGAATCGTCGCTGGTGCACATCAAACACAAACTGCGAGCCACGGGCGAGCGCGAGGTCAAATCCCTCGTGGTCGGCGAACTGGTGATGGCCGAGCTGCAGAAGCTCGACGAAGTCGCCTACATCCGCTTTGCTTCGGTGTATCGCCGCTTCCAGGACCTCAACGAGTTCCGCGAAGAGATCGATCGCCTGGCCCGTGAACCGGTGAAAGAATGACCACGCCCGCAGAACTTGCCATCCTCGATGCCCATTTCATGGCCCGTGCCCTGGAACTGGCGCGCAAGGGGCATTACACAACGGACCCCAACCCACGTGTAGGTTGCGTGATCGTGCAGGGTGGGCAGATTGTCGGCGAAGGCTGGCACGAGCGCGCCGGCGAGCCTCACGCCGAGGTTCACGCCTTGCGCGCGGCCGGTGAGCAGGCGCGTGGCGCGACCGCTTATGTGACGCTTGAACCTTGCAGCCACCACGGCCGCACGCCGCCCTGTGCCGATGCGCTGGTGAATGCCGGTGTGGCCCGCGTGGTCGCGGCGATGCAGGACCCGAACCCGGAAGTCGCCGGTCGCGGTTTGCAACGCCTGGCTCAGGCCGGTATCGCCACCGAAAGTGGTGTGCTGGAGGGCGAAGCGCGAAAGCTCAACCAAGGTTTCCTCAAGCGCATGGAGCACGGCTTGCCGTTCGTGCGGGTCAAGCTGGCCATGAGCCTCGACGGTCGCACGGCGATGGAAAGCGGCGAAAGCCAGTGGATTACCGGTCCGGCAGCACGCTCGGCGGTGCAACGCCTGCGCGCCCAGGCCAGCGTGGTGCTGACCGGCGCCGACACGGTGCTGGCGGACAACGCGCGGTTGACCGTGCGTGCCGATGAGCTCGGACTGGACGCCGAACAAACCGCACTGGCCATGAGCCGGCCGCCGCTGCGTGTGCTGGTCGATGGCCGCCTGCGCGTACCGCTGGATGCGCCGTTCTTCAAGGCCGGCCCGGCGCTGGTCGCCACCTGCGTGGCGGTGGAAGAGCAGTACGCCAACGGCCCGGAATGCCTGATCGTGCCCGGCTACGATGGCCAGGTCGACCTGCGTCAGCTGCTGGTCGAACTCGCCAACCGTGGCGTCAACGAGGTGCTGGTCGAGGCCGGTCCACGGCTGGCGGGTGCTTTCGCTCAGCTTGGGTTGGTGGACGAATTCCAGATATTCATCGCCGGCAAGTTCATGGGTTCTTCGGCGCGGCCGCTGCTGGACTGGCCGCTCGCGCAAATGAAGGATGCGCCGGAGCTCAAAATCACCGAAATTCGTGCAGTTGGCGATGACTGGCGAGTCATCGCCATCCCAGTGCCAGCAGCGAGCGTATAATTTCCGGCCATCGCTATAGCGCTGGCTTTGTTCTCGAGGAGAACCTCATGTTTACCGGCATCATCGAATCCATCGGCAGTATTCGTGCATTGACCCCAAAGGGCGGTGATGTGCGGGTTCACGTCGAAACCGGCAAGCTCGACCTGAGCGACGTCAAGCTGGGCGACAGCATCGCGGTCAACGGCGTGTGCCTGACTGCCGTTGAATTACCGGGCAATGGTTTTGCGGCGGACGTCAGTCGCGAAACCCTCGACTGCACCGCCATGAACGACCTGAAAAGCGGCAGCCCGGTCAATCTGGAAAAAGCCCTGACCCCGACCACTCGCCTCGGCGGGCATCTGGTCAGCGGTCACGTCGATGGCGTGGGTGAAGTGGTTGCCCGTACCGAAAACGCGCGCGCCGTGGAATTCCGCATTCGCGCGCCCAAGGACCTGGCCAAGTACATCGCCCATAAAGGCTCGATCACCGTCGACGGCACCAGCCTCACCGTGAACGCGGTCGATGGCGCCGAGTTCCTGCTGACCATCATTCCGCACACCCTGAGCGAAACCATCATGGCGTCGTATCAGCCTGGTCGCCGGGTGAACCTGGAAGTGGACTTGCTGGCCCGTTACCTGGAGCGTCTGCTTTTGGGCGACAAGGCCGCAGAGCCGACTGCCGGCAGCACCATTACCGAAAGCTTTCTGGCCGCCAACGGCTACCTCAAATCCTGACCCAAGGGGGTGCCTTGTGGCGCTCAATAGCATCGAAGAACTGGTTGAAGACATCCGCCAAGGCAAGATGGTCATCCTCATGGATGACGAAGACCGCGAGAACGAAGGCGACCTGATCATGGCCGCCGAGTGCTGCAAGCCCGAGCACATCAACTTCATGGCCAAGCACGCCCGTGGCCTGATCTGCATGCCGATGAGCCGCGAGCGCTGCGAACTGCTCAAGCTGCCGTTGATGGCTCCGCGCAACGGTTCCGGTTTCGGTACCAAGTTCACCGTCTCCATCGAAGCCGCCACCGGCGTGACCACCGGCATCTCCGCCGCCGACCGCGCGCGTACCGTGCAAGCGGCTGCCGCCCGTGATGCCAAGGCTGAAGACATCGTCAGCCCGGGCCACATCTTCCCGCTGATGGCCCAGGCCGGCGGCACCCTGGCCCGTGCCGGCCACACCGAAGCGGCCTGCGACCTGGCGCGCATGGCCGGTTTCGAGCCGAGTGGCGTGATCTGCGAAGTGATGAACGACGACGGCACCATGTCCCGTCGCGCCGAGCTGGAAGCTTTTGCTGCCGAACACGACATCAAGATCGGCACCATCGCCGACCTGATTCACTACCGGATGATCCACGAACGTACCGTTCAGCGGATTGCCGAGCAGCCGCTGGACAGCGAACTGGGCCAATTCAACCTGGTGACCTATCGTGATTCGGTGGAAGGCGACGTGCACATGGCGCTGACCCTGGGCAACGTGTGTGCCGAAGAGCCGACCCTGGTTCGCGTGCACAACATGGACCCGCTGCGCGACCTGTTGATGGTCAAGCAGCCGGGCCGCTGGAGCCTGCGCGCCGCCATGTCAGCGGTTGCCGAGGCTGGAAGCGGCGTGGTGCTGTTGCTCGGTCACCCGCTCGATGGCGACGTGTTGCTGGCGCATATCCGCGAAACCGCCGATCACGCCGCGGTGAAAAAACCGACCACCTACAGCACTGTCGGTGCCGGTTCGCAGATCCTGCGTGACCTGGGCGTACGCAAAATGCGCCTGATGTCGGCACCAATGAAATTTAATGCGATATCCGGTTTCGATCTGGAAGTTGTAGAATACGTGCCCTCCGAATAATGACCGGTTGTTCCCGGCCTTGAGTTCGCGGTTCAAATATCACTGAGGGACGCGTACGAGACGCGTCCCGGCTCTTTAAGAGATCTAACGAATGACCCTGAAGACCATCGAAGGTACCTTCATCGCCCCTAAAGGCCGCTACGCTCTGGTAGTGGGCCGTTTCAACAGCTTCGTCGTTGAAAGCCTGGTCAGCGGTGCCGTTGATGCCCTGGTTCGCCACGGCGTGAGCGAAAGCGACATCACCATCATCCGCGCACCTGGCGCCTTCGAAATCCCGCTGGTTGCGCAGAAAGTCGCTCAAAAGGGCGAGTTCGCGGCAATCATCGCCCTGGGCGCAGTCATTCGTGGCGGCACTCCGCATTTCGAATATGTGGCTGGCGAATGCACCAAGGGCCTGGCCCAGGTGTCCATGGAGTTCGGCGTTCCGGTTGCATTCGGCGTGCTGACCGTTGACTCCATCGAGCAAGCCATCGAGCGTTCCGGCACCAAGGCCGGCAACAAAGGTGCTGAAGCTGCCCTGTCCGCTCTGGAAATGGTCAGCCTGCTGGCGCAGTTGGAGGCCAAGTGATTAGCGACGATAGCGATCGTTTCAACCCGCGCGATCCAAAGCCTGCGGATGCCGGCAAGCCATCGAAAAGCGCCAAGCGCCGCGAAGCCCGTCAGCTCGCGACTCAGGCGCTGTACCAATGGCACATGGCCAAGCAGTCGCTGAACGAGATCGAAGCGCAGTTCCGGGTCGATAACGATTTCAGCGATGTCGACGGCGCGTACTTCCGCGAAATCCTGCACGGGGTTCCGCAGTTCAAGACCGAAATCGACACCGCACTCAAGCCTTGCCTCGACCTGACCATCGAAGAGCTGGACCCGGTTGAACTGGCGGTTCTGCGCCTGTCCACCTGGGAACTGCTCAAGCGCGTCGACGTGCCGTACCGCGTTGTGATCAACGAAGGTATCGAACTGGCCAAGGTCTTCGGTTCCACCGACGGCCACAAGTTCGTCAACGGTGTGCTCGACAAGCTGGCCCCGCGTCTGCGTGAAGCTGAAGTGAAGGCGTTCAAGCGCTGATTGGCGCTTGGAATGTCGACACGAAGCCATGGGCGAGTTTGAGCTGATCCGCAATTTCTTCGCCGCCGCGCCTTGTGCGCAGGGCGGCGAAGGCGTTGCCCTCGGGATCGGCGATGACTGCGCCTTGCTGGCTGTTCCTCCCGGGGAGCAGTTGGCGATTTCTACCGATACGCTGGTGGCCGGCGTGCATTTCGCCGATCCCTGCGATCCCTTTCTGCTCGGTCAGCGCTCGCTGGCCGTGGCCGTCAGCGACCTGGCCGCCATGGGCGCCACACCAATCGCCTTTACCCTTGCCCTGACCTTGCCGACGGTGACCGCCGATTGGCTGCAAGCCTATGCCCGTGGGTTGAACGCCATGGCGCAAAGCTGCGGCGTGGCACTGGTGGGCGGTGACACCACCCGTGGGCCGCTCAGCCTGACCATGACCGTATTCGGTCGCGTGCCGAGTGGCCAGGCGCTGACCCGCAGCGGTGCGCAGCCGGGCGATCTGCTGTGTGTCGGCGGCGATCTGGGCAATGCCGCCGGTGCCTTGCCATTGGTGCTCGGCCAACGCACGGCCGAGGCGAGCGTTGCCGAGCCGTTGTTGGCCCACTACTGGTCGCCGCAACCGCAGCTTGGCCTGGGGCAGGCGCTGCGGGGCAAGGCCACTTCGGCGATGGACATCTCCGACGGCCTGCTCGCTGATTGCGGGCATATCGCGCTGGCCTCGAAGGTCGGTATCGAAGTCGAGCGGGAGCGTTTACCGCTGTCGCAGAGCCTGGTCGACTTTCTCGGCCGATCGGACGCCCAGGTGGCGGCCCTGAGTGGTGGCGACGATTACGTGCTGGCGTTCACCCTACCGTCCGTCGAGTTGCCGCTATTGCTGGCCGACGGCTGGCCGATCCATGTGATTGGGCGGGTGGTGACGGGGCAAGGCGTGACGCTGCTGGACGCCGATGGCCAGGACATCACCCCGCAAACCCGGGGTTATCAACATTTTCGGGAGTCACCGTGACAGATCATCCCAAGCAGGTCCCGGCGGAATTCGTACCGCCGTCGGTCTGGCGTAATCCATGGCATTTCCTGGCGTTCGGCTTCGGCTCGGGCACCTTGCCAAAGGCACCCGGCACTTGGGGATCGTTAGTTGCGCTCCCCTTTATTCCGTTGTGGCAGATGTTGCCCGACTGGGGTTACTGGCTGATGCTCGGCATCACCATGCTGTTCGGCTTCTGGCTGTGCGGCAAAGTGGCCGACGATTTGCGGGTACACGACCATGAAGGCATCGTCTGGGACGAAATGGTCGGGATGTGGATCACCCTGTGGCTGGTGCCGGAAGGTTGGCAGTGGTTGCTGGCAGGCTTCTTGATGTTCCGCTTCTTCGATATCCTCAAGCCATGGCCGATTCGCTGGATTGACCGGCACGTGCATGGCGGCGTTGGCATCATGCTCGATGATGTCCTGGCCGGTGTGTTCGCCTGGTTGGCGATGCAGGGACTGGTGTGGTTTTTCGCCTGATCAAGGGTTGCCAGGCGTTAATCGGGGGAGCAGGGATGGTTCTACGCGGATTGATAGTGCTGCTCGCGATGTTTTGCTCTTTCGCCCAAGCGGGAGGAGGGGGTGCTACGCCGCCGTCGGTGATTCATCTGGCCAGCGAAGACTGGGAAGACTACACCGCCGCCGACGGTCATGGCCTGGGCTGGGACATACTGCGACAAGTGTTCGAGCCGGCAGGTGTCAAAGTGCACATCCGCACCGAGCCCTACATGCGTTCGCTGGGCCTGGCCGAGCGTGGCCAAAGATCCCTCCCGGTTGCGCAGTACCCATATCGCCGAGTTGCCGTTGTACCTTTGCTTTGCCAAGACCCCAAAGGCGCGTAGCCTGATGACCCTGTTCGATCACCGTATGGAGAAGTTGGTAAAAAGCGGTGAGCTCAAACCGATCTTCGAGCGCTGGAAACAGCCTTATCCGTTTGATTCGAACTGAAGGGCTGACACAGAGCCCTGTGGGACGCATATCAAACTTTTTGATGGTTATCGCCGATAATTCAGCCTAAGCGTCGCTCGGAACCTGCTGTTACAATGCCGGCTCTGCGAATCTTCAGAACTTTTAGATCAGGAGCACACCGGTGCCTGTCGTTTTTGTCGCCGCTTCCAAGCTGCCAACGCCTTTTGCGCAATTCACCATGCACGGCTTTCTCGATGAAGGCACTGGCCGCGAGCACGTTGTGCTGAGCCTGGGTGAGTTCGACGACGGTGCCCCTGTACTCGGCCGGTTGCACTCCGAATGCCTGACTGGCGATGCGCTGTTCAGCCAGCGTTGCGACTGCGGGTCGCAACTGGAGGCCGCTTTGCAGGCCATCGCCCGCGAAGGTCGTGGCGTGTTGCTGTACTTGCGCCAGGAAGGTCGTGGCATTGGCCTGCTGAACAAGATCCGCGCCTATGAGCTGCAGGACGGTGGCGCCGATACCGTTGAAGCCAACGAGCGTCTGGGCTTTGCCGCCGACCAGCGTGACTACGCCATGTGCCTGCCGATGCTGGAGCACCTGGGCGTGAAGTCATTGCGCCTGATGACCAACAACCCGCGCAAGGTCAAGGCCTTGACCGACATGGGGATCGCGGTCGCCGAGCGCGTGCCGTTGCACACCGGCCACAACCCGCATAATCGACTCTACCTGGCGACCAAGGCCAGCAAGCTCGACCACATGATGGGCAATGAACATCAGGGCGAGGTAGACCGGGCGTGACTCGCGGTCAGGTTCGGCGGCGACTGTCCGTCAACTGGTGGCAATACCTGGCTCTGGCCCTGTTGCCGCTGTTTGTGATCAACGCGGTGTTCGGCCAGAGCGAAGCCATTCTGCCAATGCTGGCGATGCCGTTGTTCATCGCCGGTGTCGCCTCGATGTTTGTCAGCCTGAAGTTTTTCGGCGCCTACAAACACGCGCTGATCGCCACCCAGAAAGCCCTCGATACCCCTGAAGAACCTGGCGCGTGGATCAGTCTGGCGGCGAAGCGCCGTAAAGCGTTCCTTGCCGCCGGCCTGCCGGCGTGGATCGGTGCCCTGGCGGTGTTCGTCGGGCTCGAAGCGGTGCCGCTGATGTTGCTGGCGCTGTCGACCGCCGTGCTGTTCTACCTCTACCGTATTCCGCGTCAGCTCGGTTGATGCGCGCGCTCTGGCTGGCGGTTTTGCTGCTGGCCGCCAGCCGCTCGGCCATCGCGGTCGAGCGGGTCGTCAGTCTTGCACCGTCGCTCTCTGAAATCGTCGTTGAACTGGGTTCTGCCGACCTCCTGGTGGGTGTGCTGGACGCCGGTGAGCGACCTGCCGAACTCAAGAACCTGCCCTCCGTTGGCCGCTATGGCCAGTTGGACATGGAGCGGCTGCTCAGCCTGAAGCCCGATCTGTTGCTGCTATGGCCCGGTAGTATCGGCCCGGCCCAGCGCGACCAGCTCAAGCGCCTGAACATTCCCACCTACGTCGCCGAACCCCACAGCCTGGACCAGCTCGCCGCGCAAATCGAGGCCATTGCCGCTCGGCTCGATCGGCCTGAACGCGGCGTTTCATTGGCCAGCGACTTGCGCCGACGACTGGGCGAACTGCGCCAACGCTATCGACGGGACAAGCCGCTACAGGTGTTCTATCAGGTCTGGGATCGGCCGCTGTATACGGTTGGTGGCGAGCAGATCATCAGCGACGCGCTGGAGGTCTGCGGAGCCCAAAACGTGTTCGCCGACCTGAAGCTGCCGGCACCGCAAGTCAGCGTGGAAGCCGTGTTGCAGCGTAATCCCGAGGTGATTCTGGCCAGCGATCAGGCGCAGCTCGACGCGTGGAAAGCCTGGCCGCAGGTGGCGGCGGTGGCGCAAGGACAGTTGCGATTGGTCACGGACAAGGGGCTGGAGCGGCCGAGTGGGCAGATGGTCGAGGCGACTGCAAAGCTTTGCCAATTGATCGCGCCTGGACTCTGAGACCGAGGTGATCTCTTCGCGAGCGGGCTCGCTCCCACAATGGATCTATGTTGTTTACGAGATGTAGGTCGCCGCGATCAACTGTGGGAGCGAGCCTGCTCGCGAAGAGGCCGGTCCAGACAGTACAGATTCCGGATCAGATTCCAGGCGTCCATGTCACCCCGAACATCCACGCCCGACCTTCCTCGCGATACCCGTACTGGCTGCCCTGGTAGCTGTACAACGCCCGGCTGTAACCCTTGTCCAGCAGGTTGTCGACCTTCAGTTCCAGCCGGACTTCACGATTGAGCTCCCAACTGCTGCGCAGCCCCAGCAAGGCATAGCCGCCGAGGGGCTGTTGATTGTTCTGGTCGTCATAGCTGCTGCTGACCGCTTGCCAACTGGCGCCGAGGCCCAGGCGATCGAACTGTCGGTCCAGATCCCAACTCAAGGTACGCCGCGCGCGACGGGCCAGGGTGTGGCCCGTGTCACGGTCGCGCGGATCGATGATCGCCACGCCGAGATTGCTCTGCCAGTCGAACAGTTCCTGCTTCAGCGTTGCTTCGAAGCCGTTGATCCGCGCCGAGGCAACGTTCTCGGGGCGCGAGTTGCTGCCGAAGATGATCGCGTCTTCAACGTCGGTGCGATACAGCGACGTTTCCAGACGACTGCTCTCGGTCAATTGGCTGCGCCATTGCAGCTCATAGCTTTTCGAGGTTTCAGGCTTGAGGTCCGGGTTGCTGAAGTCGGGGTAGTACAGATCGTTGAATGTCGGCGCGCGGAAGCCTTCGCTGTAGGTGAACAGCACTTCGTTGTCCGGGTTCAGCGGCAGGGTGAAGGTGCCGCTCCAGGTGTTCTGGCTGCCAAATTGCTGATTGTCATCGTGACGCAAACCCAGCTCCGTGGAGAAACGGTCGGCCCGATAGCGATGCTGGATGTACGCCGCACGGTTCCAGCGACTGTCTTCATCGAACGCGGTGCTGCTGTTGATCCGGTCTTCATACCAGTCACCTCCCAGCAGCAGACTGTTGCGCTCGTTGAGCGTCAGGTCGTTCTGCCAGTTCACCGAATCCCGGTAGGTATTGAACACGCTGCGTTCGTCACTGAGTTTGTCGAGGGTCTTCTCGCGGTTTTTGCTATGGCCGAACTCGATGCGGGTTTGCCACAGATCATTGATGCGCGCGTCGATGTAGCTGCTGACACTGCTCACATCGAATTCGTTGGCGGGCTGCTGTTGGACCGACTCGAACGTATTCATGTCGAAGCGCCCGAACGGGTTGTCGAATTCGCTTTTGCCGCGATTATCCAGCGCGTTGGCGCCGATCTCGATGTCATCGCTGAGTGCGTGGCTAAAGCTCAGGCTAAATGACTGGTTTCGGTACTCGTCATGGTCGCCATCGCTGGGGTATGACTCGTGGGTGCGATTGATCCCGGCGGTTTCGTCGAGGCTGGCGCCGAGATTGAAACGGGTTCGCTCGTCCCCGCCGGACAAGCCAAGGCTGCGCTCCCAGGTCTGGTTGCTGCCAAACGCCGTGTGCAGGCGCGGTTGCAGGCCCTGTTCGCCGCCACGGCGGGTGAAGATCTGGATTACCCCGCCAATCGCATCGCTGCCATAAATCACCGAACGGGAGCCGCGCAGCACTTCCACGCGCTCGACCTGATCAATGTTGATGTGCTGCAGGTTGCTGTCGCCGGAGGTCGAGCTGCCGATGCGCTGACCGTCCACCAGTACCAGGCTCTGGGCTGATTGCGTGCCGCGGATGTAGACACCCGGCACACTGCCGCGCCCGCCGGCCTGCACGATTTGCACGCCCGGTACGCGGCGCAGCAGGTCGGTGACGCTATCGGGTTGCAGGCGATCGATGTCGTCGCGGGTGAACACGGTGTTGGCGGCGCTGCTGTCGTTGCGCGCTTCGACCTGGCGGTTGGCGCTGATCAGCACATCGGGCAGCTTCAGCGCTTGATCGCGTTCGAAGGTGTCGGCGAGGGCGTTTGCGGTTGGCAGAAGAAACAGGGGCAGGGCGAGGCGGGAGAACTTCATGGGTGGTCCGATGGTGTTTCGTGGTGCACACAAATCAAATGTGGGAGCGGGCTTGCTCGCGAAGGCGTCGGTACAGCCAACATTGATGTTGGATATACCGGCCTCTTCGCGGGCAAGCCCGCTCCCACAGGGTTTTGCGTTTAGATGTTGAGCAGTTGCAGGCGCTCGCGGATCGATGCCTCGATCCCGGCTTCATTCAGCCCGCACTCGGCCAGCATTTGCGCAGGCTTGGCGTGCTCGACGTAGATGTCCGGCAAGCCCAGGTGCAGCATCGACTTGAGGATGTTTTCCCGGGCGAGGAACTCGCTGACCGCGCCACCGGCGCCGCCCATGACCGCGTTTTCTTCGACAGTGACCAGCAGCTCGTGACTGCCGGCGATTTCGCGAACCAGCGCTTCATCCAGCGGCTTGACGAAGCGCATGTCGACCACGGTCGCATCCAGCGTCTCGGCGACTTTCAGGGCTTCGGCCAGTTGCACGCCGAACACCAGCAGGGCGACTTTGCTGCCCTGGCGGCGGACGACGCCTTTGCCGATCTCGATCGGCTCGAGGTCTTTCTCGATGGTCGCGTTCGGGCCATTACCGCGTGGATAACGCACAGCCGCCGGGCCTTCGTACAGGTGACCGGTGGTGAGCATCTTGCGCAGCTCGTTTTCATCGCTCGGGGTCATCACCAGCATGCCGGGGATGCAGCGCAGGAACGACAAATCGAAGCTGCCAGCGTGGGTTGGACCGTCTTCGCCCACCAGGCCCGCGCGGTCGATGGCGAACAGCACGTCGAGATTCTGCACGGCGACGTCATGCACCAGCTGGTCGTAGCCGCGCTGCAGGAAGGTCGAATAGATGGCCACTACGGGTTTGGCGCCTTCGCAGGCCATGCCGGCCGCGAGGGTCACGGCGTGTTGCTCGGCAATCGCCACGTCGAAATAGCGCAGCGGGAAACGCTCGCTGAACGCGACCAGGTCCGAGCCTTCCTTCATCGCCGGGGTAATCCCGACCAGGCGCGGATCGGCAGCCGCCATGTCGCACAGCCATTCGCCGAACACACCTGAATATTTCGGCCCGCTGGCCTTTTTCGGCGCGGTGGCCGGGGCGTCCAGCGGTTCTAGTTTGGTGATGGCGTGGTAACCGATCGGGTCGACTTCCGCCGGGGCGAAACCTTTACCCTTCTTGGTGACGACGTGCAGGAACTGCGGACCTTTCAGGTCGCGCATGTTGCGCAGGGTGGCGATCAGGGTCGGCAGGTCGTGGCCATCGATCGGGCCGATGTAGTTCCAGCCCAGCTCTTCGAACAGCGTGCCGGGAACCAGCATGCCTTTGGCGTATTCTTCGGTGCGGCGAGCGATTTCCCAGGCACCGGGCAGGCGCGACAGCACTTTTTTGCTGCCTTCGCGCATGCTCGCATAGGTGCGGCTGGAAAGGATCTTCGCCAGATAGTTCGACAAGCCGCCGACGTTGCGCGAGATCGACATGTCGTTGTCGTTGAGGATCACCAGCATGTTGGCGTCAACTTCCGGCGCATGGTTCAGCGCTTCGAACGCCATGCCCGCGGTCAACGCGCCGTCGCCGATCACCGCGATAGCCTTGCGCTCGCTGTTCTGCAGACGGGCGGCAATCGCCATGCCCAGCGCGGCACTGATCGAGGTGCTGGAGTGGCCGACGCCAAAGGTGTCGTACTCGCTCTCGGAGCGGCGCGGGAAGGCAGCGACGCCGTCCTTCTGGCGCAGGGTGCCCATGCGCTCGCGACGACCGGTGAGGATCTTGTGTGGATAAGCCTGATGACCCACGTCCCACACCAGCCGGTCGTCCGGGGTGTCGAAGACGTAATGCAGCGCGATGGTCAGCTCGATCACGCCCAGGCCTGCACCGAAATGCCCACCGGTCTGGCCGACCGTGTAGAGCAATTCCAGGCGCAACTCATCGGCCAGGGTTTCCAGCTCGGCTTCGCCTAACCGGCGCAGGCCGTCCGGCGTGTTCGCGCGGTCGAGCAGGGGCGTGGTCGGGCGCTTGCGGGGAATCTCATGAAACGTCGTGGGCATCAGGCGAATCGTTATAGGTATAAAAGATGCGGCAGTTTACCTGATGCTTCGTCCCATGCCCACGCGTTGGTCTTTTTTGGCGAATTCGCCTTCAACTGCGGCGATCGACGATATACCGGGCCAGATCCCGCAACGGCTCGGCCGCCGCGTCAAACGGTCGCAGGGCGTGCAGGGCCTGGTCGCGCAACTCCAGGGCATAGGCCTTGGCGGCGTCGAGGCCGAGCAGGGCCGGGTAGGTCGGCTTGTCCCGGGCAATGTCCGCGCCCTGGCGTTTGCCGAGGGTGGCGGTATCGCTTTCGACGTCGAGAATGTCGTCCTGGACCTGGAATGCCAGGCCGATGGCCTGTGCATAAGTCTGCAGGGACTTGAGTTCGTCTTTCTCGGCACGACCGCTGGCCAGGGCGCCGAGTTTGACGCTGGCTTCGATCAGCGCACCGGTCTTGTGCCGGTGCATGTATTCCAGGGCTTTCTGGTCAAGCTTCAGGCCGACCGAACCGAGGTCGATGGCCTGACCGCCGACCATGCCTGCCGGGCCCGCCGCCAGTGCCAGGGCGCTGACCATTTGCAGGCGGATTTCGGCATCCGACGTGCTCAGACGCGGGTCTAGCAGGGCGCTGAAGGCCAGGCTCTGCAAGCCGTCGCCGGCGAGGATCGCACAGGCTTCATCGAATTTCTTGTGGGTGGTGGGCTGGCCGCGACGCAGGTCGTCATCGTCCATCGCCGGCAAATCGTCATGCACCAGTGAATAGGCGTGGATCAGCTCCACGGCACAGGCCGCGCCGTTGGCTTGCTCGGCCTTGCCGCCCAACGCTTCGCACGCGGCGTAGGCCAACAGTGGACGCACGCGTTTGCCGCCATTCATCACGCTGTAGCGCATGGCTTCGTACAGCCGCGCCAACTCGGGGCCTGGTGCCGTGAACAGGGTTTCCAGAGCCGCATTGACGCGGGCCTGGCTGGTGGCCGAGTACGCTGCAATCATTCTGGCTGATCCGCGTCGAAGGGTTCCTCGGCCAACTCGCCATCACGCTCGAGCAGTACCTGAACCTTTTGCTCGGCCTGGGCCAGCGCCGCCTGGCAATCGCGGGTCAGACCGATGCCTTGCTCGAAAGCGGCCAACGAGTCCTCCAGCGACAATTCGCCATTCTCCAGACGCTCCACCAGCGTTTGCAGGTCGGCGAGGGACTGTTCGAAATCCAGTGCAGCTTTTTTGCGGGCCATGGCGGCGATTTCCGGTTGACGTTAAACCGGCGCGACACTAGCAGATAGGGGGTTCAGGGGCAAATGAGCGGGGTGTTTGGTGCAAGGGTTTCAGCGCTCAGGATGCGCTTGGTCGGGATATTTGATCTGGTAGCGAGTACTGCGCCCGCCACCCGGCAGGCGTTGCAGGCAATCCTTATCCAGCAGTTCGGCCAGATGCCGGGTCGCGGTCGCTTTGGAGACTTTCGCAACGGCTTGATACTGCGCCGCACTGATCCCGCCTTCGAATCCGCGCTCCCCGCCGTCCAGCAAACGATTCAGTACTTTGGTCTGCTCGGTCGACAGCTCGGACTCCCGGTGCGCCTGCCAGAAGCGCGCTTTGCCCAGCACGGATTCGATCCGTGCCATGGCCTGTTGCAGGCTGCGCAATAGAGTTTGCAGGAACCATTCGAGCCAAACCGTAATGTCCATGTTGGATTTCTGGCAGGTTTCCAGCACCCGATAATAGCCGGATCGATCCTCGAGAATACTCGCCGACATGGCATAAAAACGGATCGCCTGAGCTTCGCCTTGAGCCAATGCAAGGTCGGTGATCGTCCTGGTCAGGCGACCGTTGCCGTTGTCAAACGGGTGGAGTGTGACAAACCAGATGTGTGCGATGCCAGCTCGAAGCAAAGGGTCGGGCCCGAACTGATTTCGGCTGGTTTCAAACCATTCGAGGAAGGCATTGAGTTGGCGCTCAAGGCCCAGGCGAGGCGGTGCTTCGAAGTGCACGGTCGGTCTGTCGAGACGACCGGAAACCACTTGCATTGGATCATCGCCGCGCAAAGCACCTACACGAATGCTTTGCGCGGCCAAGCCGATTTCCTGTTCCGGAAACAGCCACTCATGCCAATCCAGCAATCGTTCAAGTGTCAGCGGCTCGGCGAAATGCCGGGTAGCATCGAGTATTAATTGCGCGAGCCCTTCACTGCGCTTGCTGATGTTGTCGCCATCATTGAGCTCCAACCCCAATCGCCGCGCCAATGAAGAGCGAACTGAACCGACATTCAGCTGTTCTCCTTCAATAGCCGATGAGGTGACGATGTTTTGCAACAACGTATCCAGCTCACTTTGCGCGCTCAGCGAACTGCCCACGGAACTGGCCATGCCCATTAGCCGACCTTGTGCTTGAACGCACTCGCGTAACAAGGGCGCCAGTCGTTCGGCACTCCAGGTGAACCCCGGCCAATCAGGCTGCTGCCATATCCATTGAGGTGTCATGAACTTGATGCTCTATGTAGGGTTGAGCCGATTAGATGGGCTATTCGGCTCATATAGTGAGCCGAATATGGCGCGTATTCGGCTCACCGTCCACCCGTTATCGTGATTCCCACCGCAATTTCGGGGCCATCCGATTGTTAAAAAACACCCGAATGGCTAACCTTCGAGCCCTATACGACCTGGCAGTCACGGGGTCTTTCAGACGAAACGCAGTATTCCCATCTGTAACGCGCCCAGGATCAGGCGCAAGGTTTCGTCATGCATGGCAGGAGGCGTCGCATGCGCTTATTTCTTTTGCTGCTGATCGGGCTGTCTATCGCGCCCTCGATTCTGGCCGCGCCGAATGCCGGGTTGTCGGAACCGGTGGGCGGCTGGCGCTACAACGGTTTGCTGGATCGCACGGAAAACCCGCAAGTCGCCTATCCCACGCCGCCCATCGACCGGGGCGTGCAGCGCAATCGCACGATGATCGAAGGCCAACTCAAGGCCCTCGGCACTCAGCGTGGGCCGCACACGCTGGCGGTCAACGGCAATCCCCTGAATCTGTACACAGACGACCAGGGCCGTTTCGCCCGGCCCTATGCGTTCGGCGCCGGTTCCAACAGCGTCGAAGTGCGTAGCGTTGAAGGCCAGTCGCTCAAGCGCGTTCAATTCTATGAAGCCAACAACCTGCGCACCCCGGCGCGGATTCGTGTGGTGCTGGGCTGGGACGACCCGAAGGCCGAACTCGATTTGCACATCATTACCCCCGACGGCCAGCACGCTTTCTGGGCGCACTCGGCGCTGACCAATGGCGGCGGCCTCGACCCGGACGGTGTCGATGGGCCCGGCCCGGAAATGTTCACCATGACCGCGCCGCTGCACGGCACCTATCTGGTTTACGTGAACTATTGGGGCAACTTCGGCAGCGAAGGCTATAACTTCGATGAGACCGGCAACCAGAACGAGGTGATCACCTCGCAGATCAACCTGGTGCTCAACGAAAACACCGTCGATGAAAAGCGCGAGACCTTCATCGTGCCCCTGCGCGCAATCGGCGACCTGTTGCTGGTCAAGACTTTCAACTATTAGGCATCCCGCTCCACGGATGAACATCGGGTTTTGTGAACATGAGTGATAGCACTGTTACTCCGGCCGCCAGCGCACCCGCGGCCAAACCTTCCCTGCATTGGCCGACGCTGCTGATCGGCATATGCCTGGTCGCTGGCGTAGCCGGTGGGTTGGGATGGCTCATGCACAAACCCAAGGCGCCGGCGCCTGCGTTGGCCAGTGACAAACTGGGTATGGGTCGCCCGGATGGTTTGCTGGAAACCCATTCCTTGAGCCAATTGCCCAAAGACCTGCTCGCGGTGCCCTTCCTCAAGGAAACCCTGACCGAAGATTTCGTCTTCTACTACGAAACCCACGCCGATCGCCTCGGCCTGATCGGCAGTCTGCGGCGGATCATCTACGAGCATGACCTGAAGTTGCAGGACACCCTGATCGAGCAACTGTTCGATCAGCCTGCCGACGTAGCGTTGTGGCGCGGGGCGGACGGGCGGCTCAAGGATTTCCTGCTGGTGATGGATCGCGGCGGCCTGGCCAAGGTGCTGGAACCTATGGCCAAAGTCGCGCTGGACGACTCGCAGCTGAGCAAGGTCGCTGACGTGAAGGTCGGCAATGAAGACGTGCCGCTCTATCAGCTCAGTTACAACGCCAGCAAGGCGCTGTTGTTCGCGTCCCATGGCGACAAACTGGTGGTGCTGTCCAATCCGGCGAAACTCTACGATCCGCAAAGCGGTGCAACAGAGGAACCGGGCAGCGTATCGACCACGGCGGTTGCCGCGCTGCTCAATGGTGAAAAACTGTTTCCCGAAGCCTTCGGTCTGCCGCCTCGTGCGCCGCAGGTGAAACAACGCCTGTCGGTGAATGCCAGCGTGCTGGCCATGGGTTACCAGCGTTTCATTCCGAACTTCGCCGGCCTGCGTTTCGACATGGACGACAAGGGCTGGCACAGCTTCCTGGCCATGGATGAACTGGAGAATCAGCCGGATTTCGATTTCAAACCGATCTGGCAAGCCATGCCCATGGGGGCCAGCGCTTGCGTGGCGTTGCCGCTGGCTGCCGAACAACAGCAACCGCTGCTGGTGAAACTCGGTGCCGAGGAGAAGGTGGCCCAGGCACTGACCGAACACATGGCTGGTGCGGCGGGGCTGTGCTGGTATGCCGATTCGCGGTTGTACACGCCCTTGCTGGTGGCCAGCCTCAATGATGACGAAGGCGGCAAACTCGATGGGGATCTGGGCAAGCTGTTCGGCTCGATGGTCGGTGCGCACGAGAGCAATGTCGAGGACGGTGCCTTCCCGGTGGTGGAAAAACAGGAAGGCCAGAGCCATCAATGGCAACGTCAGGTCAGCTCCAGTTTCGGTCCCTATTCGGCCAAGGAAGCTCAAGATCCCGATGCCATCACCGGCAAGGCGTTCATGAAAGTCAGCCTGGCGCGGCATGGTTCTACGTTGCTGTTTTCCCTCGACGACAAGCTGGTGGACAAGGCCCTCGGCACCCTCGACAAACGCTTCCCGCCGATGGCCGACGTTGTGCCCAAGGATTTGCTGATGCCAGTCTATTTCGGTCCCGATTCCATGGCGCAACTGATGCAGCAGGAAACCCTCGACAGCCTGCCCCAGGACATGGAACCGGTGTTCTACAACGCCGCGCAAACCTTCCTGATTCCGAAACTGCGCACGCTCGGTGGCTATGGCAAATACGCTCTGACCTTACCTGAAGGCAGCGAGCCAGACGGCCACTGGCAGTGGCTGCCGCTGGAGTGGAAAGCGCTGTGACGGCATTGATCCGCAGTCTCGGTCTGCTGGCGTTGTTGCTGAGCGCAGGTGCCCGCGCTGTCGAGACACCATCGCTCGATCCGCAGCAATCCCAGGTGTTTCGTGCCTGGTTCGTGCGCATCGCCCAGGAGCAACTGAGCCAGGGCCCGAGCCCTCGCTGGTATCAGCAGGATTGCGCCGGGCTGGTGCGCTTCGCCGCCAATGAAGCGCTGAAAGTCCATGACGACAAATGGCTGCGCAGCAATGGCCTGTCCAATCGCTACCTGCCGCCGGAGCTGCAATTGAGCGACGCCCAGCGCCGTCTCGCCCAGCAATGGCAGCAGGGCGGCGGCAAGGTCGGGCCGTACGTCAACGCGATCAAATTGATCCAGTTCAACAGCCATCTGGTCAGCCGTGATGTGTCACAGGCACGCCCTGGCGACCTGATGTTTTTCGATCAGGGCGACGACCAGCACCTGATGATCTGGATGGGCCGCTACATCGCCTATCACACCGGCACCACCACACCCACCGACAACGGCATGCGTTCGGCAAGCCTGCAGCAACTCATGACATGGAAGGACACCCGATGGATACCCGACGCAGCCAACCCCAACTTCATCGGCGTCTATCGACTGAATTTTCTCTCCCAATGACCGGTGCCCGCATGCTGCGTTTTCTGTCCCTGATGTTGATGTGGGTGCTGCCACTCTCGGTGGTTAACGCCGATGACTCGGTCCCGGCCAGCGGCTATGCGCCTGTAGCCGGCGAGAGTTTTTTCCTGCTGGCCGACAGCAGTTTCGCCAGCGATGAGCCGGCGATGGTGCGCCTTGAAGCGCCGGGTCGCGACTATCGCCGGTTTCGCATGGAACCCTATGGCGGCGCGGACATTCGGGTGTATCGCATCGACAAGCCGCTGGACTTCCTCAAGCGCCAGAAGAATCTGCATCGGGTGGTCAGCGATGGCCAGTTCAAGGGTGAAGGTCTGTCCAACACCCTTGCGTACCTGTGGGACAACTGGTATCGCAAATCCCGCCGGGTGATGCAGCGGGCGTTTTCCTACGAGTCGCGTAAACAAGTCACCGAGGAAGTGCCGGAACTGAAGATGGGCAATGCGATGGCCACGCCAACGCCCTACGATGCACAGCCGCAATTCGCGTTGATACCGGGTTTGCCGGTGGTCAGCCAGTTCCGTTATCCGTTGTGGCAGGCCAAGCCGATCCAGCCACCGGCGGGGGTGAATCTGGCCGGGTCTTCCAGCGAGTTCGTCAGTGTCGCGCCGGGCAATGTGTACATCCCGCTGGGCACTCTCAAACCGGGTCTTTATCTGGTGGAAGCGCTGATCGGCAAGTACCGCGCGACCACCATGGTGTTCGTCTCCAACACCGTGGCGGTGAGCAAGATTGCCGGTGACGAATTGCTGGTGTGGGCCGCGCGCAAACACGAAGGCAGCTCGGTGCCGAAGGTCAATGTGCTGTGGACCGACGGCCTGGGTGTGATGAGCAGCGGCGCCACGGATAGCGACGGCTTGCTGCGCCTGAAACACGTCAGCCCCGAGCGCTCCTTCGTGATCGGTGAAGACGAAGAGGGCGGGGTGTTCGTCTCCGAGAACTTCTATTACGACAGCGAAATCTACGACACCAAACTCTATGCCTTCACCGACCGGCCGCTGTATCGGCCGGGGGATTGGGTGTCGCTGAAAATCGTCGGACGTGAATTCAAGAGCGCGCGGGACTCGGTGCAGCCAAGCGCTGCCGACGTCAATGTGAGCGTGCTCGATGCCACCGGCACGGCGCTGCAATCCCTCGATCTGAAGCTCGACTCCAGGGCCGGCACCCAGGGCCGCTTCCAGTTGCCGGACAATGCCGTGGCCGGTGGTTATGAACTGCGTTTCAGCTACAAGGACCAGACCTACAGCAGCGCCTTCCGCGTCGCTGAATACATCAAGCCGCACTTCGAGATTTCGCTCAATCTGGCCAAGCAGGATTACCGCACCGGCGAGCCGGTCAAGGGCAACCTGGTGCTGCTGTACCCGGACGGTAAACCGGTGGCCAATGCGAAATTGAGCCTGAGCCTGCGCGCCCAACAGCTGTCGATGGTCGACAACGAACTGCAATACCTCGGGCAATTTCCGGTGGAGCTGACCAGTACCGAACTGAGCACCGACGCCAAGGGTAATGCAACGCTCGACCTGCCCGCCGCCGACAAGCCGAGTCGCTACATGCTGACCGTATTCGCCAGCGACGGCGCGGCGTATCGGGTCAAGACCACCAAGGAAATCCTCATCGACCGTGGCGCGGCGAACTTCCGCTTGAGCGCGCCCCGACGCTTCAGCGCGGTGGGCGACAAGGTTGCGTTCAGCTACACCCGCGAAGGCGAGCAGGCGCAAGCCGTTACACCGGGCAGCTACGGCTGGGTACGTCTGGAAGACCAGAGCACCGGTGAAGGAAAACTCGCGGCAACCGACAAAGGTTTCACCCTGGCCTTTGACCGTCCGGGCACCTACAACCTGACACTCAAGGATGACCACGGTCGCGTGGTCGGCGCCACCGGGCATTCGGTCACCGGCGAAGGTGTCAAGGCCGTACCCGGTACCGTGGAAATCGTCCTCGACAAGCCCGAGTACATCACCGGCGATGAAGCGCTGGCGCTGATCACTTTTCCGGAACCGGTCAACGATGCCTTGTTGTCGCTGGAGCGGGACAAGGTCGAGGCGACCGCGCTGCTGTCCAAAGGCGGTGACTGGCTGAAGACGGAAAAGCTCAGCGATACCCAATACCGCGCGCGCATCCCGGTGAAGGACGGCTTCGCGCCGAACCTGACCTTCTCGGTGCTGTACACCAAGGGCGGGCAGTACAGTTTCCAGAACGCCGGCATCAAGGTAGTAACGCCACAGATCGACGTGGCCATCGCCACCGATAAAGATACCTATCAGCCGGGCGAAACCGTTTCGGTGGACCTGACGACTCAATTTGCCGGTAAGCCGATCCCGGCGCACCTGACAGTCAGCGTGGTCGATGAAATGGTCTACGCGCTGCAACCGGAAGTGGCGCCGAGCATCGACCAGTTCTTCTATCACCCGCGGCGGAACAACGTGCGCACCAGCGCCAGTTTGTCGTTCATCAGTTATGACGTCGCCTTGCCGGGCAGCCCCGGTGCACCGGGCAAAGCCAATCGCAGTGAGCGCGGCGTGAAGGTGCTGGAGCGGCCGCGTCGCGAGGACGTCGACACGGCAGCGTGGCAGCCAGAATTGCTGACCGACGCCAACGGCAAAACCCGCTTCACCTTCAAGATGCCCGACTCACTGACCCGCTGGCGCATCACCGCCAGGGCCATCGCCGATGACGGTCAGGTCGGGCAGAAGAAGCAATTCGTACGCTCGGAAAAACCGCTGTACCTGAAGTGGAGCGGGCCGAGTCGATTCCGTACCGGCGACAAACCGGACCTCGGAGTGTTCGCCTTCAGTCAGGCCGAGAAACCGCTCAAGGCGGAACTGGTGACCCGTTACGCCGGCAACGAACAGCGCGTACCTGTCACCCTGAACAGCGGCATCAACTACATCCCGTTGCCGGCGTTTGAACTGGCCAATGGCGAGTGGAGCGCCGAGTTGGTGCAGGACGGCAAAACCGCTGACGCGTTGACGGTGCACCTGAGCGCGACCGGTGAAGGCTGGCGGGTGACGCAATCCCAGAGTCTCGATGTGAGCAGCGGCGATACACCGCTGACTCTGCCGGCAGACGCGACCGATATTCGCCTGCGCCTGGATGACAGTCCGCAAGCGTTGTTCCGTTCGGCCCTCGACGACCTGTTGAGCTACCCCTACGGTGGCGTCGAGCAGACCGCCAGTCGCCTGTTGCCGTTGAGCATTGCCTACCCGACGCTGGCGGCGAATCCGCAGATCCGCGATCGCTTGCGCCTGATCATGCAAAACAGTCGCCTGCGCCTGGTACAAATGGCCGGTCCTTCGGCGAGCTTCACCTGGTGGGGCATGGACGGCGAGCCGGACGCGTTCCTCACCGCCTACGCCTATTACGCCGACTGGCACGCCAGTCGGGTGCTGGACCTGAGCCTGCCGCCGGAACACTGGCAGCGGGTGCTGGAGGTCTACGCCAAACAGGCGAACAACTCGCCGCTGTTGCAGCGGGCGCTGATCCTGTCGTTCGCCAAACAGATGCAGTTGCCGGTCAATACCTTGCTCAGTGGCTTGATGGATGATCTGGCGAAAGCGGGCGAGGGCAGTGCCGCGAATTTGATGGAAGACGGTGAAGACAGCCTCGTCATGAGCGATCCTGACTCAGCCCTGGGGCTGGCTGCCGCGAGAGTGCTGACGGCCGCGCTGGCCAGGCAGGCGAAGGTCGTTTTGCCGGATGCGTTCAACCGGCAACTGGCCGACGCGCAGCAACGTCTGGCGGCCAGTTCCCAGCCGTTTGCCGAAGCGCTGAACCTGTCGCTGCAACCCTTCGATCAGGCTCACGCACAGGCGTTGCTGCAACGCCTGTTGCCGCAGCAATCGACCCTGGAACGGGCATTGGCGCTCACCTGGCTGCAACGTAGCATCGAGCAGGCATCGCCCACCATTGCATTGGCCCCGGGTGAAGGCTGGAAGAAACGGTACGGGGTTTCTGGTGAGATGTATTGGACGTGGCAGGGGACCGCGCCAGTGCCGGCGGTATTGACGCTGACCGGGGTTCAGGAGCGTCCGCTGCGCGCTGCATTAAGCTATCGCAGCCAGCAGCCGGCAGTCGATCCGATGGCCGTGACCATCACCCGTCGCCTGTCGCGGCTGGTGCCCGGGGATGAAGCGTTTACCTTCAAACTCGAAGCGGTCGGCAACGCACCGCTGTCCAGCGACAACCTCTATCTCGATGAAGTGATCATCACCAGCAAAGCTGCCAGACCGCTGCGCTACGGCCTGCTGGAAGTGCCGCTGCCACCGGGCGCCGATGTCGAGCGCACGACCTGGGGCATCAAGCTCATGGGCAAGGCTGGCAGCGAACCGACATCGCTGGAGAAGGCGCGCTTCGAGCCGGGGCAAATGGCTTATGCCGTTCCGGTCGATGCCTTGAGTGGCGAATTGCGCCTGCGGCATTTGGTGCGTTTCTCGCAGAAGGGGCAGTTCAACTTGCCGCCGGTGCGATTCACCCAGGTGTATGCGCCGCAGCATCAGGCGATGGAACAAAAGGCAGCCCTTGGCCAGGTCACGGTTCACTGACGTGCACAGGCTGCTGATGGGTGGATTGCTGTGTTTGATCACTGCGCTGGCGACAGCACAGGACCAACCGCTGCGCCTGGCCTTCAAGGGCGATTTACTGTCGTTGAGCCGAGCTCAGGTGATCGCCCGCGAGCCACTGCCGCAGACCTTGCAGACGCCACTGGGCAGTGTGTGGAAGTTGTTCGTCTACGCCTGGCTGGTCGATACCGGTGCGCGTGAGCCGGCTTACGAATGTCGCGGCCAGTCGAAGGAAGAAGTCTATTGCTGCACGGCGGGCGGCAGGATCGAGCGCGATCAGGCGTTGGTGAAATCATGCGGTCTGTATTTCGAACCCGCGCGGCTGGGCATCCGCGAGGCCGACTGGCGAGCCTATTGGCAGGCACGGCAGGCACCGCCATGGTTGCTGGATTTGCCTTCGCTGCAAGCGGCTACCCGGGTTTCGGTGGTGGAACTGTTGAAGGTGTTGGCCGTGCTGCCGGCGCAGGATCAAGCCCGACGTGTGTTGCTCGATGTGGTGCTCAATGCCGCTGATGGCCATGTCGTCGGCGAACTTGGCAGCCGTCTACGTGTGAAGACCTGGAGCTGGTTGGCGGATAAGGATGCCACGTCACGCCAGGGTGGGTTTGCCGGCTGGACGGCGGATGGTGTACCGGTCTGGGCCGGGGGGCGGGGCACCAGTCAGCGGGTTCTGCGCGATTACGCCCAGGCGTTGTCTACGGTGATACCTATTTCCTGGCCTGCGGATGCAGGGAAGTGTGTAGAAGTTGAGCTGTTCTCCCGCTATCCACTTCGGCGCGTGCTGTCAGAGGGCCGTGTGGTGTCCTCCGGGGTGTTACAGGGTGAATACCGCGTCGAATTCGCCAACGGCAATGCGCTGGATATCCACAGTGACGGCGAACTCTTTCTGCTGAACGACAAGCTCGTCGCCCGGCTGGATCGCGAAGAGTACGTTGCCCGTGTGCTCCAGCGCGAAGCCACTGCCGAGCCGGTCGAGGCCGCCAAAGCCCTCGCGGTGGTCATCCGCACGTACCTGCTGCAAAACGCCACGCGCAGTGGCGATTGCCTGAGCATCGACGACAGCAGCAGTCGTCAGCGGGTCGCGCCGCGTCCGGCATCGTCCGAGTCACGCGATATCGCCGCATGGACCAGCGACCTGGTCCTGGCCGGCAGCACCGTCACCTATCATTCCGATCAACCCGGCCCGGACAAACTGTCCTGGCAGCAAGCCGTCGAACAGGCCCGTGCCGGCCAGCGCTACGACGCCATCCTGCTGCACGCCTACCCACGCGCCAGTCTCAGTCGCTGGGACAACCCGGTCGCGTCCTGCGAAGCATTGCCTGCCGCGCAAGACTGGCTACAGAAACAGTGGCGCGGCTGGCGTGCGCGGTTGGAAGGCGAGGTCGGCTACAACGAAGTCAGTACCTTCGCCGTATGCCGCCTGGCCTTCGGACGCCCCTATGTCGACCGCGAACGCCAGCGTATCTACGTGCGTGGCGTGCTGACGCTGCAAGACCGCCTCGATCTGACCCACGAATACCTGCACCTGGCCTTCGAGGCACACCCCAACGGCCAGGATGAAACCTACATCGAAGGGCTCGCCCGCCACCTCTTGCTGGAATAGGCCATGAAACTCCGTTATCCACAGGTCTTGCTGTGTCTCTGCTCGCTGCTGGCGTTGCCATCAGTGATGGCGGCAGACAGCGTCAAACTCGACACCCCCGCAGGCGGCTGGCGCACCGGCGCGCCCGAGGGCGAGGGAGAAAGCTTCCGGCAGGTCGTCAACTACCCGGCCTCGTCGGTCAACACCCCGGCAGGGCAGGCCAACACCGCACGCATCAGCGGCCAGATCAAAGCCACAGCGAAATCCACAGAGCCCGGCCGACTGATCGTCAACGGGGTGAGCATGCCGCTGAAAATCGACCCGGCCGGCCGCTTCGATCGCCCGTTCTCATTCCCCAACGGCAGCAACAGCGTCGAAGTTCGCAACCCCGATGGCCAGCAACGTTACCGCACGCAATTCCTCAACAGCAGCGGCGGTGCGACCCCGGCCAAGTTGCGTGTGTTACTGGCATGGGACAGCGACAACACCGACCTCGACCTGCACCTCATCACCCCCGACGGCGCGCACATCTGGTACGGCGACCGCATCGTCCCCAACGGCGCAGTGCTCGACGTCGACGTCACGACCGGCTACGGCCCGGAAATCTTCGCCATGCCCGCGCCGATCAAGGGCCAGTATCTGGTGTATGTGAACTACTTCGGTGGCGGCTACAGCAGTGATGAACAGGGGCAGGAAGACGCGGTGCAAGCGCTGACCACCGCGCAGGTGACGGTGATTACCGAGGAAGGAACGCCGAGTGAAAAGATGGAGACGTTCCTGGTGCCGATGCGGGCGGTGGGGGAGTTGACGTTGGTGAAAGCGTTTAGCTATCCGTGAGGGGGGATAGTAATAGCAGTGCTGCTACAAATTCATGTGCTGAGCAGGTCACTTTCTTTCAGGCATTAAAAAGCCGGCTTGTGGCCGGCTTCTCGGGGACTGGCTTGGATCATTTTTGGTAAACCGCGCCAGCCTTCAAAACGTACACCCGGATCTTGCGTCCGGCTGTGGGACCTGGTGAGAAAGTCATCTGTCAGGTCAGCGCATCTGAGCCGCAGGGCGGGTCGATGCGCAAATGTGGGGCGCAGCATACGCAGGTTTGGCGCAAATTCCCAGCGGGAAGTGCCGTGCAGAGCTGTTCGGCCACCTGGGTGGATGGCCGATGGGCGTTGTGGCGCGTTTAAAGAAAGGGCACGGCCGGCCGCCGTTTGTTCAGGGTCGACCACCAGAACACCCAACCCAGTACCCTGATGTTCTGCTCCTCGATTTGTGCCGCCCGGAAGATTTCATCCGGGTACTCGGCGCGGTTGTGGCTGCGCAGTCGCAGGGAGTTGCCCGGTAGTCGGTGCAGGTACTTGATGCGCAGCATGCCGTCATGTTCGATGGCGTAAATCTCGCCATCGACAATCTGGGTCAGGCCACGGTCAATCGCCAGGGTTGAACCGTCTTCAATTTTTTCCCCCATGCTGTTGCCGCTCATGAAGGCGCAGATGGCGTCGGCGTGGTTGATTTCCAGTGAATCGAGATGGCTGCGGGGCAGGCGGATGGATGTCTCGGGATCTTCTATGACGTGGGTTTTGTTGGATCCCGGGGCGATGACAGCTTCTTTGTAGAAAGGCAGTTCGACGTCGACTGGCTCGATGACCGTATAGATACCGCGGATGGTCTGGGCGTCGAAGGTGTTGCCGGACTCCTCGATCAGACGCAGGTGCCGGGCGTCTTTCGAGCCTTCGCCGGTTTTCAGCCATTCGCTGCTGACGGAGAGTTTTCGGGCGACTTCTTCCATGCAATGGGCAGGCACGCCGCGGGTGTACCAGTTATGTACATTTTGCGGAGCCGTACCCAGAAAGTCGGCAAATCCGGTGGTCGTGATGTTCGCTGCTTCGAGGAGCGCTTTAAAGCGTGGGCCGCTAGTGTTCTTTTTCATGAACGCGAGTCTACTGGCGGCTGGTAGGGGTTTGAATAAACGCCTCGTTCAAATTTCGTGGGTAATTTACGACCGGATGTAAGACGTTCTTGAGGAATTTTAAACAGGCAAAAACCAAGGCCGGACAAGGCTAAACGTCCTGTTTAAAGCCCTTATCAAGTGCCCACAAAAAACCCCGGATATACCGGGGTTTTTCTTGCAGTCTGTCGCTGGAAGCTCGCGGCTTCTCTTAACCTTTATAGGCTGCAACCGACTTGGTGATCGCGTCGCGGGCGGCGTCTGCACCGGCCCAGCCTTCGATCTTCACCCATTTGCCTTTTTCGAGATCTTTGTAGTTCGCGAAGAAGTGCTCGATCTGCTGGATCAGCAGTGCTGGCAGGTCGGTGTATTCCTTGACGTCGACGTACAGCTGGGACAGCTTGTCGTGCGGAACTGCGATGACTTTGGCATCGCCGCCGCCGTCGTCGGTCATGTTCAGGATGCCGACCGGGCGAGCGCGGATCACCGAACCAGGAGCAACCGGGTAAGGGGTCACGACCAGCACGTCGAGGGGATCACCGTCGTCAGCCAGGGTGTTCGGGATGTAACCGTAGTTGGCCGGGTAGAACATTGGGGTGGCCATGAAACGGTCAACGAACAGGCAATCGCTGTCTTTGTCGATTTCGTACTTGATCGGCGCGTGGTTGGCCGGAATCTCGATCGCGACGTAGATGTCGTTCGGCAGGTCTTTGCCAGCCGGAATCTTGCTGTAGCTCATTGGGCGTTGCCCCCGTTAGTTGACCAGAAACACTTGGCCGGATTGACCAAAAAGTGGCGGCGATTATAGGCATATTCCTGTGTCGACGCCATGTACCAGAAGTCGTATGGCGCTCACTGGTGTGCCTGATAGACAGGGTCATGCGCCTGAAGTTGCTTCAACCTCGCCAGCGGGTCCTGGCGATAGAACAGCTTCAGCTGCTGGTACACCCGTGGATAAGCCTCGTGCAGCAAATCCGGGGCGCTGAAGAAGTATTCGCTGGTGACGGCGAAGAACTCGGCAGGGTTTTCGGCGGCGTACGGGTCGATGGCGGTTTCAGCGTCGGGATTGCGTTCCAGTTGCCGATCAAGGTCGTCGTAGGCCTCTTGCATGACCTTGGCCCAGTCGCTGACCCGCATGTCGGGATGCAATGGCGGCAGGCCGTTGGCGTCACCGTTGAGCATGTCGAGTTTGTGCGCCAGTTCGTGGATCACCAGGTTGTAGCCTTCCCAGCCTCCGCTGGCCATGACGCCGGGCCAGGCGAGGATGATCGGGCCTTGCTGCCAGGCTTCACCGCTGTGCTCACCGTCCCATTCATGCTCGACGCCGCTGGCGTCGCGATGGCGTTGGGGGCTGAGGAAGTCATCGGGGTAGAGAATGATTTCGTGGAAGCCCTGATACCAGTTCAGGTCACCGAGGTGAAGCAGCGGCAGTTGCGCCTGGGCAGCGAGCAGCAAGCGTTGCTCCTGATGCAGTTCGACGCCGGGCAGGGCGCTCAGGTGCTTGTCTTCGAGGAACAGTACGCAGGCTTCGCGCAGCCATTGGTCTTCGGCGGCACTGATGCCATCGAGAAAGCTCAGGTGATGGCGCACCCGTTGCCACATGTCATCGGCAATCGGGTGCCTGGCCAGGGTGCGTCGGCGACGCCAGGCGCTCAGGGACCACATCGTGTCAGCGCGATTCGGCTTTGGAGCTCGAGCCGGCAAGGCGGCTACGCACCATGCCGATGATCATCGGCACCAGCGACAACAGGATGATGCCCACAATCAGCAGCGACAGGTTTTTCTTGATGAACGGTACGTTGCCGAAGAAATAACCGAGGGTCACCAGGCCACCGACCCACAGGATGGTGCCCAGCACGCTGAAGGCGAAGAAGCGCGGATAGGGCATTTTCCCCACACCGGCGACGAAGGGGGCAAAGGTACGGATGATGGGCAGGAAGCGCGCCAGGGTCACGGTTTTGCCGCCATGCTTGTCGTAGAAGTCGTGGGTTTGTTGCAGGTAGTCGCGGCGGAAGATTTTCGAGTTCGGATTGCTGAACAGTTTTTCACCCGCCGTTCGTCCGATGATGTAGTTGGTGCTGTCGCCCAGAATCGCCGCCAGCATCAGCAGGCCGCCGAGCAGTACCGGATCCATGCCGCCACCGGCCGCCACGGCGCCGGCGATGAACAGCAGGGAGTCGCCCGGCAGGAAGGGCATGACCACCAGGCCGGTTTCACAAAAGATCACCAGGAACAGAATGGCGTAGATCCATGCCCCGTAGTTGGCTACAAGCATGTCGAGGTAGACGTCGAGATGCAGGACAATGTCGATCGGGTTGAAATCCATGGATAGCACCTGTGGTATTGGCCCGACTCTACAGGCCTGTGCGGATGACTTCGCGTAAGACTACGGATAGGGGTAGTTTTTCTTACAAGCCGGGAATATCGGAATTATACGAGGCGACTGGTGAAAATCGCGTCGAGATTGTACCGGGGAATGTCATGACAGGGCTGATATTTGATAACGAACGGGGGGAGCGAGCCTGCTCGCGATGCCATCGCGAGCAGGGTGCAGGTGATTCAGAGTTCGTCGCTGATCGGCAGCACATAGTTCTTGAATTCGGTGTCTACCTTGAATCCGATGGACTCGTAGGTTTTCTGCGCGATTTCGTTGTTGCTGCTGGTGGAAACGCGCATGCGTACGGCATTGGTTTCCTTGGCCATTTTTTTTGCGGTACGGATCAGGTTGTCGGCCACCAACTGGCGGCGGGCGTCCTCGGCGACATAAATATCGTTGAGGATCCACACGCGTTTGAGTGACAGCGAGGAGAAGCTCGGATAAAGCTGACAGAAGCCCATCAGCTTGTTGCTGTCGTCATCGGACAGCGCCAGGTAGATCACTGACTCCTTGCGACGCAGGCGTTTTTCGAGGAACGCCCGGGACGAGTCCGGATACGGCAGGGAGCCATAAAACTCGCGATATTTGACGAACAACGGGGTCAGCAGGTCCAGGTGTTCGAGGGTCGCTTGAATAATCCGCATGGTAGGTCTCGTCTTCAAGTGGCTGTCTTACGTCTCTGACGGCGATGGGAAACCCTTGGCGGCCGTGCCACGATCCTGCCTTAAACTGGTACGAATGTGCAATGCGGAAGCGGTTCAGGCATTCGGCGGCCCAAGCAGGAAATTATCTTTCATGTCGGCTCCCGCGTCCGACTCCAGGGTCTGAACCTGTGCTTCATCCTTCAGATTGACCCCTGACAACTGCCGTCGGCAGGCTTCGCGCATCAAATACAGCAAACGGTGTGCCGCCATGCCATAACTCAGGCCTTCGAGCCGCACGTTGGAGATGCAATTACGGTAGGCATCGGTAAGGCCGACCTTGGGATTGTAGGTGAAATATAATCCCAGGCTGTCCGGAGAGCTGAGGCCAGGGCGTTCGCCGATGAGGATGACGGTCATTTTCGCACCCAGTAACTCACCGATTTCGTCAGCGACCGCCACGCGCCCCTGTTCGACCAATATCACCGGCGCAACAGTCCAGCCTTCGGCTGCAATCTGTTCTTCGAGGCGTGCCAGAAAGGGCAGGGTGTGGCGATGAACGGCCAGTGCCGACAGGCCGTCGGCGATCACAATCACCAGATCGATCCCGCCAGGATGCGCCGCAGCGTAATCACGCAGGGTCTTTGCCGACGCGTCACTCAGCTTTCGTCCCAGGTCCGGGCGTTGCAGGTAACTGTTGCGGTCGATCGCTGCACTGTGCAGCAAAAGGCTTTGGTGTCCGCGTTCGGCCAGTTGTGAGTTGAGTGTCGCGTGATCGAACGGCAAGTGCACCGCATCCCGTGCCTGAGCGTGAGCGTACTGGAAGTCCAGTTGCGCGCGGGTGGGAATGCTGGTGCCGGTTCGGCCCAGGGCAATTCGCGCCGGTGTCAGGCGTCGCAGTTCCAGCCATGGGTTGTGGGGATCGAAGGGTAGTTTATCCATGTCATTACTCATCCCAATTGCGCCAAGGCCTGCCGAAAGGCCGGCGGCAGGCTGTCACCGAAGAGAATCCTGCCGTCCGATTGAGTGAAGATGCCCATTTTCGCCAGCCACTGCTCGAATTCCGGCGCGGGCTTCAACCCCAGGGTCTGCCTGGCGTAGAGCGCATCGTGGAACGAGGTGGTCTGGTAGTTGAGCATGATGTCGTCGGAACCCGGGATACCCATGATGAAGTTGATCCCGGCGACACCCAGCAGGGTCAGCAGGGTGTCCATATCGTCCTGGTCGGCTTCGGCGTGGTTGGTGTAGCAGATGTCGCACCCCATGGGCACACCGAGCAATTTGCCGCAGAAGTGGTCCTCCAGGCCGGCGCGGATGATCTGTTTGCCGTTGTACAGGTATTCCGGGCCGATAAAGCCGACAACGGTGTTGACCAGAAACGGGTTGAAGTGACGCGCGACGGCATAGGCGCGGGTTTCGCAGGTTTGTTGATCGACGCCATGGTGAGCATTGGCCGACAGCGCGCTGCCCTGGCCGGTTTCGAAATACATCAGGTTCTGGCCCAGGGTGCCGCGATTCAGGCTCAATCCGGCGTCATAGCCTTCTTTCAACACATTCAGGTTGATGCCAAAACTGGCATTGGCCGCTTCGGTGCCAGCGATCGACTGGAACACCAGGTCCAACGGGATGCCGCGATTGACCGCTTCGATCGACGTGGTGACATGGGTCAGCACACAAGCCTGGGTCGGGATTTCGTAGCGCTGGATGATTGCGTCGAGCATTTCCAGCATCGCGCAAATCGAGGCGATGCTGTCGGTGGCCGGGTTGATGCCGATCATCGCGTCGCCATTGCCGTGCAGCAGGCCGTCGAGAATGCTCGCGGCGATGCCGGCCGGTTCGTCGGTGGGGTGGTTCGGTTGCAGTCGCGTGGACAGGCGTCCGCGCAGACCCAGGGTGCCGCGAAACTGCGTGACCACGCGGATTTTTTGTGCCACCAGCACCAGATCCTGCACACGCATGATCTTTGATACGGCGGCGGCCATTTCCGGCGTCAGGCCGGGTGCCAGGGCGCGCAGGACCTGTTCATCGGCGGCATCACTGAGCAGCCAGTCGCGAAAACCGCCGACGGTGAGGTGGCTGACGACCGCGAAGGCCTTTTTGTCGTGGGTGTCGATGATCAGGCGCGTCACTTCATCGGACTCGTAGGGAATCAGTGCTTCCTGCAGAAAGTGGCTTAGCGGAGTGTCGGCCAAAGCCATCTGCGCGGCCACCCGCTCGCCATCGTTGAGCGCGGCGACGCCGGCCAGAAAGTCTCCGGAGCGGGCCGGGCTGGCCTTGGCCATCACGTCCTTGAGGCTGTCGAAGCGGTAAGTCTGGGCGCCGACGGTATGGGCGAATGTGGCCATGGGGCGGTGTCCTCCAATAATTACTGCAATCTGCTCTTTCTGTGGGAGCTGCGTGCACTTCAATCATGCAGGCGCCGGGCAGCGGGCCCGGCACCGGTGCATCTAGATACCTTCGAGCATAGCGTCCGCCGGTGCTTCGGAGCGCTGCCGGGCGGTCAACTGGAAGTACAGGTAACCGGCGATCATGAACCCGAGGAAGATCAGGCCGATCAAGGTGTTGAACCACGCCATCGCCACCAGGCACACCACTGCCAGGAACAGCGCGATCCCCGGTACGATCGGATAGCCTGGCGCACGGAAGGTGCGTTCCAGGTTCGGCTCGGTTTTACGCAGTCTGAACAGGCTCAGCATACTGATGATGTACATCACGATGGCGCCGAATACCGACATGGTGATCATCGCCGCCGTCAGGGTCATGCCTTGCAGATTGACCAGGCCATCGCTGTAGATGGCCGCAATGCCGATCACGCCACCGGCCAGAATGGCCCGGTGCGGCGTCTGGAAGCGCGAGAGTTTGGCCAGGCCTTTGGGCAAGTAGCCGGCGCGAGCCAGGGCGAAGAACTGGCGTGAATAGCCAAGAATGATCCCGTGGAAACTCGCCACCAGGCCGAACAGCCCGATCCACACCAACATGTGCATCCAGGTCGAATTATTGCCAACCACGGCCTTCATTGCCTGGGGCAGCGGATCGTTGATGTTCGACAGTTGGCGCCAGTCGCCGACGCCGCCCGCCATCACCATCACACCAATGGCCAGGAACACCAGGGTCAGAATGCCGCTGACGTAGGCCCTGGGGATGGTGCGTTTCGGGTCCTTGGCTTCCTCGGCGGCCATGGCTGCGCCTTCGATAGCGAGAAAGAACCAGATCGCGAAGGGAATGGCGGCGAAGATGCCAGGAATCGAGCCCATCGTGAACTCATTGGCACCCGACCAGCCGTTCAGTACGAAATTGCTGAAACTGAAGCCCGGGGCGACCACGCCCATGAACACCAGCAATTCAGCGACGGCCAGCACGGTGACCACAAGTTCGAAGGTGGCCGCGATGCTGACGCCGAGGATATTGAGGCCCATGAACACGAAATAGGCGCCAACGGCGGCGATCTTCGGGTCCAGTTCCGGGTATTGCACGTTGAGGTAGGCACCGATGGCCATGGCGATGGCCGGTGGGGCAAAGACGAACTCGATCAGGGTAGCGATGCCGGCGATCAACCCGCCTTTTTCACCAAAGGCCCGGCGACTATAGGCAAATGGCCCGCCGGCGTGGGGAATCGCCGTCGTCAGTTCGGTGAAGCTGAAAATGAAGCAGGTGTACATCGTCGCCACCATCAATGCGGTGACGAGAAAACCCAGGGTGCCTGCGGTGCCCCAGCCGTAACTCCAGCCGAAGTACTCGCCGGAAATCACCAGGCCGACGGCAATGCCCCATAGATGCAGGGTGCCGAGTGTGGGTTTGAGCTGTGTGGAAGAAGTAGTCATAAGTCCTCTCTATTTTTTATTGTTCGATCTTTTGGACTTTCGGGTGTAACGGGTTGGGTGAAACGCTGAATTACGGGTACGCAAGGCCCGTGCCAGAGCGGCCAGGCTTTGTGTGTTGGGTCATCACGGACGCCTTCGCGAGCAAGCCCGCTCCCACATTGGACTTGTGTCGGTTACCTGATGCGGGTTTACACAAAACCCCTGTGGGAGCGGGCTTGCTCGCGAAAGCGGTGGAAAGGGCGCCACAAAAACACCTGTAGCGCCCCGGTTTTTAGAAGAAGCCCAACGGATTGATGTCGTAGCTCACCAGCAGGTTTTTGGTCTGCTGATAGTGGTCAAGCATCATCTTGTGGGTTTCACGGCCGACGCCGGACTTCTTGTAACCGCCGAACGCGGCGTGCGCCGGGTACAGGTGATAGCAGTTGGTCCACACACGACCGGCCTTGATGGCGCGACCCATGCGGTAGGCGCGGTTGATGTCGCGGGTCCAGAGGCCGGCACCGAGGCCGAACTCGGTATCGTTGGCGATGGCCAGGGCTTCGGCTTCGTCCTTGAAGGTGGTGATGCTCACCACCGGGCCGAAGATTTCTTCCTGGAACACACGCATCTTGTTGGTGCCCTTGAGCAGCGTCGGCTGGATGTAATACCCGCTCGCCAGGTTGCCCTCGAGTTTTTCCACCTTGCCGCCGGTCAGCAACTCGGCACCTTCGCCCTTGGCGATTTCCAGGTACGAAAGGATCTTGTCGAACTGCTGCTCGGACGCCTGGGCGCCGACCATGGTCTCGGTGTCCAGCGGGTCGCCGCGTTTGATTTGCAGGACCTTCTTCATCACGACGGCCATGAACTCGTCGTAGATCGACTCTTGCACCAGAGCGCGGGAAGGGCAGGTGCAGACTTCGCCCTGGTTGAAGAATGCCAGCACCAGGCCTTCAGCGGCTTTCTCGATGAAGGACGGTTCGGCCTTCATGATGTCTTCGAAGAAGATGTTCGGCGATTTGCCGCCCAGCTCCACGGTGGACGGAATGATGTTTTCCGCCGCGCATTTCATGATGTGCGAACCGACCGGGGTCGAGCCGGTGAAGGCGATCTTGGCGATGCGTTTGCTGGTGGCCAGGGCTTCGCCGGCTTCTTTGCCGAAGCCTTGCACGATGTTCAGCACGCCCGGTGGCAGCAAGTCGCCGATCAGTTCGACCAGTACGGTGATGCCCAGCGGGGTTTGCTCGGCGGGTTTGAGTACCACGCAGTTGCCAGCAGCCAGCGCCGGGGCGAGTTTCCACGCGGCCATCAGGATCGGGAAGTTCCACGGGATGATCTGGCCGACCACGCCGAGGGGTTCATGGATGTGATAGGCCACGGTGTTGCCGTCGATTTCGGCAGCGCTGCCTTCCTGGGCGCGGATGCAGCCGGCGAAGTAGCGGAAATGGTCGGCGGCCAGCGGGATGTCGGCGTTGAGGGTTTCGCGCACGGCCTTGCCGTTGTCCCAGGATTCGGTGATTGCCAGCAGTTCCAGGTTCTGTTCGATGCGGTCGGCGATTTTCAGCAGCACCAACGAGCGCGCCTGGGCGGACGTGGCACCCCAGGCATCGGCGGCGGCGTGGGCAGCATCCAGGGCCTTGTCGATGTCTTCGGCCGTGGAGCGGGGGAATTCGGCAATCGGTTGGCCATTCACTGGCGAGGTATTGGTGAAGTACTGACCTTTGACAGGCGCGACGAACTCGCCGCCGATGTAGTTACCGTATTTGGCTTTGAACGAAACGATAGCGCCTTCAGTACCGGGGTGAGCGTAACGCATGGTGGTCTCTCCTTGCTTTTGTGCTTATAGGGAGTCGCGCATGTGCGCTTGCTATAAGCGTAGAGCAAGGGGCGGGCCAGTGCGTTGCAGCTCAGGCAAATCAAGGCCTTGCGCGTTTTTTGTCGGACGGATGGAGTGCGGCTGTGACGCTTTCGGTACAGCTGGAGTGACACTTTGTACCGATTCTGACACGACCTGTGACCGAGCGGTCTTGCCAGCATTGCAATGCAGGCCCGGCTGGAGGATGCTCGGGCAATCACAAGGACTGACGCGGCAGCTCCTACAGGGAGCGTGTACACCTTTCGGGGGGGAGAATAATAAGAAATGCACGACAACCATTTGAGTCGCCATGCACAACAAGTTCTGACCGTTACTCAGGGCAAGGCCCACCTGCATGGCCCTGGCAGTGATCCGTCCATCGCCCGCTCCTGGTTGCGCTGCCTTGAGGACTATCACCTCGACCCGGCGCTGAGCATCGCACCGACGGTGCTGGAACACGGTCGTGTCCTTGAAAGTCGAGAACGCTTGCAGCAAGTGCTGCACATCGCTGGCAATGAAATGACCAGCCTGCACCAGCAACTCTCCGGTGCCGGCCATGCAGTGCTGCTGACCGACGCCCGCGGCGTGATCCTCAATTGCGTCACCGCGCCTGCCGAACGACAGATTTTCGAGCGTGCCGGGCTCTGGCTCGGCGCTGACTGGAGCGAGGCCTGCGAAGGCACAAACGGTATCGGCACCTGCCTGGTGGAGCGTCAGTCGCTGACCATCCATCAGGACGAACACTTTCGCGGCCGCCACACCGGCCTGACCTGCTCGGCGAGCCCGGTCTTCGATCCCCATGGCGAATTGCTGGCGGTGCTCGACGTGTCGTCGGCGCGCCGCGATGTGTCGCGGCAAAGTCAGTTCCACACCATGGCGCTGGTCAATCTGTCGGCGAAGATGATCGAGAGCTGCTACTTCCTGCGCTGCTTCGACAACCAATGGCTGCTGCGTTTTCACTTGCAGGCCGAGTCCGTCGGTTTGTTCAGCGAAGGTCTGCTGGCGTTCGACGGAGAAGGGCGCATCTGCGCAGTCAATCAGAGTGCCCTGAACCTGCTGGGACATATCCGCGGCGGCTTGCTGGGTAAACCGGTGGAGGCGTTTTTCGATTGCTCGCTCGATGAGTTGCTGGGGCGGGCGAGTATCAGTGCCGCAGCCAGTTGGCCATTGCGTACCCGTGATGGTCGCAAGCTGTTCGCGGTATTGCGCGGCGCGGCGCGGCGGTCGCTGCCGATTCCAATGGAGCCTGCTCCCAAGGCTGCACCGGCACCGCGCCTGTCCGGCATTTGCCTGGATGATGTGACCTTGCAGGCGGACTTTCGCAAGGCCTTGCGCGTCTACGAGCGCGACGTGCCGTTGCTGATCAACGGCGAAACCGGGTCCGGCAAGGAGGCCTTCGCCAAAGCGCTGCACCACGCCAGCCAGCGGACGGAAAAAGCCTTCGTCGCCCTCAATTGCGCGGCCATTCCCGAGAGTCTGATCGAAAGCGAGCTGTTCGGTTACCGTGGCGGCAGCTTCACCGGTGCACGCAAGGAAGGTATGCGCGGCAAGTTGCAACAGGCCGACGGCGGGACCTTGTTCCTCGATGAAATCGGTGACATGCCACTGGCCCTGCAGACGCGATTGCTCAGGGTGCTGGAGGACCGGCAGGTGGTGCCGATCGGTGGCGAGCCGGAAGCGGTAAACGTGCGGATTATCAGTGCCACCCACCGTAATTTGCTGGATCGCGTGCAGGACGGCAGCTTCCGCGAGGATTTGTATTACCGCCTCAACGGACTGGAAGTCGCGCTGCCGGCTTTGCGTGATCGCAGTGATAAATCGCAGTTGCTCGACTTTTTACTGGCCGAAGAGGCGCACGCAGAAGCGGTGTTGATTGACGGGCCGGCACGCGAGGCTTTGTTGGGATTTGCCTGGCCGGGCAACGTACGCCAGCTGAGAAATGTGCTGCGTACGCTGGCAGCCCTGTGTGAGGACGGACGGATCGGTCTGGAAGATTTGCCGGCCATGATTCGTTCGGCCAGGCCGGCGATGGCGCAGGCTGTCGAGGAGCCATCGGAGCATCCGCTGGAGGATGCCGAGCGGCTGGCGTTACTCAGTGCGCTGGAGCAGACGCGCTGGCATATGACGCATACGGCGCAGCAGTTGGGGGTCAGTCGAAATACCCTCTACCGGAAGCTGCGTAAACACGGTATCGCCCGGTAAACCGTGTCGCGGCCATTCGCGAGCAAGCCCGCTCCCACAGGGTCTATGGGGTCTTTGTGGGAGCGAGCCTGCTCGCGAAGGCGTCTTCGGATCTGAAACATCAGGTGCGATTTTCCCCTCCCTAAGCTAACCTGCGACCAAGTTTTACGAGGTCGACTATGCACATTCATATTCTTGGTATCTGCGGCACTTTCATGGGGTCAATGGCGGTTCTGGCCAAAGAACTGGGCCATCACGTGACGGGCTCCGATGCCAACGTCTATCCGCCGATGAGCACTCAGCTGCAAGCCCAGGGCATCGAGTTGACACAAGGCTATGACCCGGCGCAACTCGATCCGGCCCCCGATCTGGTGGTGATCGGCAACGCCATGTCCCGGGGCAACCCGGCGGTGGAGTACGTGCTGAACAAAGGCCTGCCGTACGTTTCCGGCCCGCAATGGCTGGCGGATCACGTGCTGCAAGGTCGTTGGGTGCTGGCCGTTGCCGGTACGCACGGCAAGACCACCACCAGCAGCATGCTGGCCTGGGTGCTGGAGCATGCAGGCATGGCCCCGGGCTTCCTGATCGGCGGCGTACCGCAAAACTTCTCGGTGTCGGCACGCCTGGGTGATACACCCTTCTTCGTCATCGAAGCCGACGAATACGACAGTGCGTTCTTCGACAAGCGCTCCAAGTTCGTACATTACCGCCCACGCACCGCAATCCTGAACAACCTTGAGTTCGATCACGCGGACATCTTCCCGGACCTGCCGGCCATCGAGCGGCAGTTCCATCACCTGGTGCGGACCATCCCGAGCGAAGGCCTGGTGATTCATCCGACTACTGAACCGGCGTTGCAGCGCGTTATCGAGATGGGCTGCTGGACTCCGGTGCAAACCACGGGTGCTGGCGGTCAGTGGCAGGTCAGGTTGCTCAGTGAAGATGGCTCCAGGTTCGAAGTGATGTTCGAAGGCATTGTCCAGGGCGTGGTCGAATGGGACATGACTGGCCAGCACAACGTCGCCAATGCATTGGCCACTTTGGCCGCCGCGCGCCACGTCGGCGTGGTGCCATCCATGGGCATTGCCGCATTGAGCGCGTTCAAAAGCGTGAAGCGCCGGATGGAGAAAGTCGCGGAAGTCCGTGGCATCACCATCTATGACGACTTCGCTCACCACCCGACCGCCATCGCCACCACGCTGGACGGCCTGCGCAAGCGCATCGCCGATGCACCGTTGATCGCGATCATCGAGCCACGTTCCAACTCCATGAAACTTGGCGCGCACCGTGACGGACTGCCGGAAAGCGTGGTCGATGCCGATCAGGTGATCTGGTACGCACCCGCCAACCTCGGCTGGGACCTGGCGGGCACTGCGGCGCTGTGCACTGTGCCGTCGATTGTCAGCGATTCCCTTGAGGGCATCATCGATCGTGTGAAGAGCCAGGCCCAACCCGGCACTCACGTGGTCATCATGAGCAACGGCGGCTTCGGCGGCCTTCACGGCAAGTTGGCCGAGGCACTCAAATGAACAACGGCCCGGACCGCATCACCCTGGCGATGACCGGTGCTTCAGGCGCCCAGTACGGTTTACGCCTGCTCGACTGCCTGGTGCGGGAAGATCGTGAAGTGCACTTCCTGATTTCCAGGGCGGCGCAGTTGGTGATGGCGACCGAAACCGACGTCACGCTGCCGTCCAAACCGCAGATGATGCAGGCATTCCTCACCGAATACACGGGGGCCGTCGCCGGGCAGATTCGGGTGTATGGCAGGGAAGACTGGATGTCGCCGGTGGCCTCGGGTTCCGGCGCGCCAGCGGCGATGGTGGTGGTGCCGTGCTCCACTGGCACGTTGTCGGCGATCGCTAGCGGCGCCTGCAACAACCTGATCGAGCGTGCCGCCGATGTGACGCTCAAAGAGCGTCGCCAACTGATTCTTGTGCCTCGCGAGGCGCCGTATTCGAGCATTCACCTGGAGCACATGCTCAAGTTGTCGAACATGGGCGTGACAATCCTGCCGGCATCACCGGGCTTTTATCATCAGCCGCAAACCATCGACGACCTGATCGATTTCGTCGTGGCGCGGATCCTTAATCTGTTGAATATTCCTCAGGACATGCTGCCGCGATGGGGCGAGCATCATCTGACCAGCGATGAATAAGCTGCTGGTGATGGTGCTGGCGCTGCAATTGGCCGGGTGCGCCACGATGCGTACCCTCGATGCGGCCAAGCCGGGTGCGCCGGTGGTATACGCCGGGACGCGTCTGGATTTGTATGCGATGAATGGCGGTTGTTGCGCGATGGACCGATTCGGCGCGCAAGCGCCGAGCTATCCGGGCGTTGATCTGCCGGCCAGTGCGTTGCTCGACACACTGCTGTTGCCGCTGTCGTTGCTGACGGTGATCGGGGTGAGTTTTCAGGCAACGGGTGGGTTGTAAGGGCGCGTTGTGGCGAGGGGGCTTGCCCCCGTTGGGCTGCGGAGCAGCCCCAAAACCGGCCATCTCCTTTTTTCTGATAAACCGCGAGTTCCATATTTACGACTGCTACGCAGTCGAACGGGGGCAAGCCCCCTCGCCACAGGTCCGCGGATTATTTTCCGAGTTTGCGCAACTCATCCGACTCGACAATCCGCACACCGTCCTGCTCTTCGAGTGCAAGACGCCACATGGCGCGGGCCAATTGGCAGGCTTCGATGCCGTGGTATTTGCCGGGGATCAGGCGTGACAAGGGGCCGGCGACTTTCTCGGCCAGGCGCGGCTCAGCGCGATCACCCAGTAACAACGAAGGGCGGCAAATAGTCAGCTGCGGCCAGTCCTGCGCGCGCAATGCGTACTCCATTTCGCCTTTGACCCGGTTGTAGAAAATCGAGGATCTGCGATCGGCCCCCAGAGCACTGATTACGATCAGGTGTCGTGCGCCCATCTCCCGTGCGCGTTTGGCGAATGCCACCACCATGTCCAGGTCCACTGCGCGAAACGCCTGTTCCGAGCCTGCCTGCTTGATCGTGGTACCCAGGCAGCAATAGGCTATATCGACCCGCCCGTTCAGTTGTGGCAGGAACGCCGTCGGGTCGCCGACCGGGTTTTCCAGGTGCGGGTGTTCGGCCAGTGGCCGGCGTGAGGGGGCCAATACCCGGGTGATCGTTGGCTCGCTGAGCAAGCGATCGAGCAGATGTTCACCCGTCAAACCGGTGGCTCCGGCGAGCAGCACGTGCTGAGGCGTCAAGTACATAGTGTTTCTCCCTTGATACTGTTCAGCTTAGTTGCTGTTTGCATCCTTGCTTTGCATGGTTGCACTTTGCAGTGCTTTTCGTGCCTGTTGTTTGCGCAATAGTTGCCAGTGCGAGAGGACGGTTTTTGGTGCCCAGATCTGTGGTTCGGATGCTTCGAAGCCGTCCGCCAGCTCACGCTCGGCGACAGTGGCCTTGGCCCGTTTGAAGGCTTGTTCCAGATCATCGGTCTGGTTCAGGGCCTGGACGAACAGGGCATCGCCGAAGTAGGTGAAGTTGGCTTCCTCCGAGCAGCCGAAGGAGACTCGGTCGGCCCGCGAGGCTGTCATGATCAGGGTTCGTTCATCCTTGAGAGCGGGGATGAAACCGCCGGAGTAACAGGACGAAATCACGATGATCTTGTCGCGGTTTTTCAGCGGGGCGAGAACAGCGGCCAATTCGTCGGCTGGCAGATCGGCCAGTTCCATGCGCGGCTGGTCCAGTACCAGCTCGTGTTCGCTGGTGCCATGGCTGGTCAGGTAGATGAAAATCAGGTCTTCCGGACCGCTGCGTTCGGCCAGCGCCAGGGCGGCGCGACGCAGGTTCTCCCGGGTAGCCATCGGGCGGTCGGCGAGGTGGTCACGATGGTTCACCAGGCGGATCTGGCCGAAGGCGCCGAAACGGGTGGAGAGCATATTGGCGACGTAGTCGGACTCGCGCAGAAACACGCTTTGCTTGCCATCACCGCCCAGGGTCAACGAATACAGCTCCACCGCCGGGGTCGAGGGCGGAATGTTGGCCAGTGCTGCGTCGAGTAAGCGCCCCTGTGCCAGCAGGCCGAGCTCGAGTGTGTCCGGCAACAGTTTGCCCTCGGCGTCGCGCACGCGCTGGCCATTGATCCAGGTGCCGCTGAGCACAGTGCCATCGGTCAGCACCAGCGTGCCACGGCCCTGGTAACTGTCGTTGTCGAACTGGCCGGTGTAAAAGCTGCCGTCGGCGAGGTTCAGCCGGCCCTGACCGGAAAAGCGCCAGTCGTTGAAGTGGCCGATGTAGTGGCTGCCGTCAGTGCCGATCAACTCGCCCTTGCCGTTCAGCGAACCTTCCTTGAACTGGCCCAGCCACACATCGCCGTCGGCGTTTTCGTAGCGGCCTTTGCCGTGCAGTTGATTGTTCTTGAAACCGCCGACATAGATGTCGCCATCGGCGCTGTTGAACGTGCCGTTGCCTTCCAGTTGGCCGTCGACAAAGTGCCCGGTGAACTGATTGCCGTTGCCGTCACCGCGCTGGCCTTCGCCGTTGGGTTTGCCGTGGGCGAACTGGCCCTGATAGGAGCTGCCGTCTTCGAGTTCGAGGCGACCCAGGCCGGAGTATTGATCGGCCTTGAATTCGCCGCGGTAACTCATGCCGTTTTCTTTGAGCGTGCCTTCGCCGTCACGGCGGCCAGCCTTGAAGCCGCCGCTGTAGCTGTTGGCGTTGGTGGTCAGTGCTCCCTGGCCGTCGAACAGTCCCTGATTGAACTGCCCGCGATAGACTTCGCCATTGCTGCCATGCCATTCGCCCTGGCCCTGCCATTGGCCTTTGTCGAATTCGCCGGCGTACCAGCTGCCGTTCGGGTAGTCGATGCGACCTTTGCCTTGCAGCAAGCCATTGACCAGGTCACCGCGATAGCGTCCGCCGTCTGGCAGGCGTGCGTCGGGGGGCAAAGGAGATTCGCCGTCGCCGCAAGCGGTGAGCATCAGGGTCAAGGCAAGGAGTGCAAGTGGGCGCATAGCGGATTCCGGGCAATTAGGCGAGGGAGTATGCCGCAGCCATGGGTCCTTATACAGGGCGAGGTACCGCAAGAGGGCGCGAAACAGCAGGCGCTGCTTCGCATCCCGGAAGGTTTACACGAAGCACAGGGACAGGGGTTCGGCGATATACGCCGGCTTGTCCGAACCTTCGATTTCCAGGGTGGTGGTGGCCTTGAGCAGCCATTGGCCGGGTTTCTTCTCGATGACTTCGGTCAAATCGACCTTCAGCCGTACCCGCGAATTGACCTTGACCGGCTGGATGAAGCGCACGCTGTCGAGGCCGTAGTTGACCACCATCTTCAAGCCTTGTGGCATGACGAGGATGTCTTCCATCAATTTCGGAATCAGCGACAACGACAGAAAGCCGTGAGCGATAGTGCTGCCAAATGGCGTTTGCGCGGCCTTGACCGGGTCGACGTGGATGAACTGAAAATCCCCTGTGGCTTCGGCGAACAGGTTGATGCGGTCCTGATCGATGGTGAGCCATTCGGAACGTCCAAGTTCCTTGCCGACATAATCTTTGAGCTCTGCAACTGGAACATAGGGCATTGAGACTCTCCTTGGGTTCATCGGTTTTATAGTTTTGAGTTGGGGGGATTTGACCTCCCGGCTTACCACTTTAGATCAACATGGCTGAACGTTGCGGTCAACTGGCCATGCTTTTGGCGAATGCCGGTCTATAGCGTGAGCATGCTTATAATGCCAAGCCAATGCGGGTGACGGATTTTGCGGGAGATCTTTGATGTTGTTACGGGGCCTGACGTGGCTGGTGCTGTTCCAATTGCTCGGCACGGCGATCAATCATTTGTTTCTGCCTGTGTTGCCGGGGCCGATTGTGGGGTTGCTGCTGTTGCTGGTTTACCTCATCTGCCGCGGACAGGTCGGCGAGCCACTGAACCTGGCGGCCGGCAGCCTGCTGCGCTACCTGCCGCTGTTGCTGGTGCCGCCGGCCGTGGGCGTGATGGTGTATGCCGCTGACATCGCGGCGGACTTCTGGGCCATCGTCGGTGCGCTGGTGTTGTCGCTGTTGCTTTCGATGGCCTTCGCCGGGGTGCTGATGCAGCGCATGGTCAAGCGTCACGCGCACTCCGAGGACAACCAATGATCTTCGACTGGCACGGCGCCTGGGCCTCGGTGATTCACCATCCATTATTCGGCATCGGTATCACCCTCGGTGCCTATCAACTCGTCCTTGCGGCATTCGAGAAAACCCGCTGGATCTTTTTGCAGCCGGTGCTGGTCTCCATGTTGCTGGTAATCGGCGTGCTGGCGGGTTGCGGCCTGACTTACGCCGAGTACCGCAAGAGCACCGAGATCCTGAGCATCCTGCTCGGTCCGGCCACTGTCGCGCTGGCGGTGCCGCTTTATCTCAACCTGCGACGGATTCGGCAGTTGTTCTGGCCGATATTTACTACGCTGGTGATAGGCGGGGTGGTGGCCACGGGGATGGGCGTGTTGCTGGGCTGGTGGTTCGGGGCCGAGCACATGATCCTGATGACCATGGCGCCGAAGTCGGTGACGTCGCCGATTGCGATGCTGGTGGCTGAACAGATCGGTGGGGTCGCGGCGCTGGCAGCGGTGTTCGTCCTGATTACCGGTGTGATCGGGGCGATTTTCGGCCCGGCCCTGTTGACTCGCCTCGGCGTGCACAGCCCGGAAGCCAGGGGCATGGCACTGGGCATGACGGCCCATGCGGTCGGCACGTCGGTGGCGTTGCAGGAAAGTGAAGAGTGCGGCGCCTTCGCGGCGCTGGCGATGAGCCTGATGGGTGTGGCCACGGCGGTTTTCTTGCCGCTGGCGGTGTCGATGGTCGTGTAAGGAAATATCTATGAGTCTGCCGCTTTTTCCGTTGAACACAGTGCTGTTCCCAGGTTGCATCCTCGACTTGCAGATCTTCGAAGCGCGCTATCTGGACATGATCGGCCGCTGCATGAAGCAGGGTGGCGGGTTCGGCGTGGTGTGCATCCTCGATGGCGAAGAAGTCGGAATCGCCCCGGCCGGCTACGCGCTGGTGGGTTGTGAAGCGCTGATCACAGATTTCAAACAGCAGGACAACGGCCTGCTGGGGATTCGGGTGCAGGGCGGGCGGCGCTTTCACGTTTTGCGTACCGAAGTGCAACGGGATCAGTTGACCGTCGCCGAGGTCGAGTGGCTGGAAGACGAGCCGGAGCAACCGCTGCAGGACGAGGATGCCGATCTGGTGGCGTTGCTCAAGGCCCTGGCTGAACACCCGATGGTCGAAGCCTTGAACATGGGCACGGAGGCGACTGGGCAGCAATCGCTGGCTAATCAGTTGGCGTACCTGCTCCCTTTCGCCGAGCTGGACAAGATCGACCTGTTGCAACTTGATGATCCGCAACAGCGACTGGATGCGATTCAGGCGTTGCTGGATGAATTGCAAGGAGAGTTGTTTGCTTAATTGTTTTGTTCTCGGTGGGTCGCTTCAAAGGTTAAAATCAAATGCCTGCTTGTAAAATAATCCCGGTCAGTGCGATCGGGATTGTTTTTTGGGGGGGGGTAAGTTGGTGTGCAGCGTAAGTAACGCGCTTAATAAGCATATCTCAACATCGTATGCGGCAAATGCCGCAACACGAAGAACCCGAACAATGCCACCAAGGCTGGGAGCACCAGCCACCAGACCTTGGGCGGCAAGGCGTTGAGCGGTTCCTTGCGCTGGATCAGCCACAGGCTGGCCCCGCAGACACACGCCGCCAGCATTGCGCCGGCCAATACATCCGTCGGCCAATGCGCACCGAGGTAGACGCGCGAAAGTGAAATCGCCAGTGCGGGCAGGCATCCCACCAATAACCAGGTCAGGCGCATCCGGGGTGGTTGCCCGCGGCCGGCCAGAACGGCGAGGGTGAGGAACAGCGCGAAAGACCCTGAAGCATGGCCGCTGGGCATGCTGTAGCTGGTGAGCGGATCGCTCAACACTTCGGGGCGCAAGCGGGCGAAAAAGTACTTGGTCGCGGTATTGGCCAGTGCCGTGAAGAGCAGTGTGCTGCCCGCGAAAATCGCGTGCCGCCATTGCCGCATCAGCAGTAGCAAACCGGTCAGCAGCGCACTGAACAACAACATGTTGCGGAATTCGCCGATCAGCGTGAAGACTACCGCCACTTCATCCAGCAACGGTTTACGATGTTCCTGCACCAGTGTCATCACGCCTTGATCGAGTGCGGACAGGTGCGAATATCCGATAAACAGCCCCGTCAGAATCAGAAGACTCATCCCTGTAATGAACAGCGTCGCGCGGCGATGTCGGCGCAGGCTACTGGTCGCGCTCAAGCCGACCATCAGAGCAATGCTGCCGGCAACAACCCCGGCCTGGAGCCAGAAGCCTTCGGGCAACGGCAAGCGGATTGCCGCGCCCGTGGCCCAGCCAGGCATCAGATAAGCCACCGACCAGCCTGCGCCGGCCAACAGGCTGACGGCGAAGAAGCGCGGGAAAGGCATGTCGCACATTCCGGCCACCATCGGCAGCATTGGCCGCAGGGGGCCGATAAAGCGCCCAACCAGCAGGCTGGCGATGCCGTAGCGCTGGAAATATGACTCTGCCCCGGCGATCCATTCCGGATGATGGCGCAAGCCCGGCAGGCGCCGGATGTTCTGATGGAAGTGCCGCCCCAGAAAATACGAAACGACGTCACCCAGCACCCCGGCGACGAAACCCAGCAAGAGCGTCTCACTGAGCGTCAGCGCGCCACTGCCTGCCAGTACCGCCACGGCGAACAACAACACCGTGCCGGGAACGATCAGCCCGGCAATCGCCAGGCATTCCACAAAGGCTACGATGAATACCGCTGCTGCCAGCCATTGCGGGTTGAGCGCCAACCATCCGGTCACGCTATCGAGCCATGGGCCCATAAAAACCACTCCATCAAATGTTCAATTGCTTCCAGGGGATAAGTGCAACGTTGAATACGCCACTGACCCCTGTGGGAGCGGGCTTGCCCGCGAATGGGACCTTTCGGTCGATATTGACGTTGCCTGACACTCCGCCTTCGCGGGCAAGCCCGCTCCCACAGGAGGTTCCGTTTGCATCAAGTCTGAGTCAATTTCAGGACAGCACAAAATAATCGCGACCTTCGACTTGCCCCCGACGCAGCGGGTTCCGTGTGCAGTAAGCCGCGTAGGTTCCGTCGACGAAGCGGTACATCAGGTGTTCATCGCGTCCGTGGGGGATGCCCAGGCGCGTGGTCTGGATGATGTGGGAGGGCGTCTGGCCGACATGCTCCACCAGCAGCACTTCATGGTCGAAGCGTTTGGCGTCCCACACCGGCACTTTCAGACCCAGCGCCTTGCAGAGCAGGGTTTGCCCGGCGCAGAGCTTTTGTGACGGGCGAGGGTGACCCTGGGCGTCGGGATTGTTCAGCAGCATCTGTGCCAGGCTGGCCGGCCCGCTCAGTTCATCGACCCACGGATAGGCGGACTTGATCAGCACGGCGTTGCCGGGCCCCTGGGCGCTGAAATTAAGGGAATCGCCGCCCCGGGCGTAATACATATAGATGTGGCCGCCATCCAGAAACAAAGCCTTACGCTTTTCTGTGTAGCCGAGGGACGCGTGGCTGCCTTTTTCCGCGCAGTAATAGGCTTCTGTCTCGATGATCCGGGCGCTGAGCCACAGGTCGCCCACTCGATGGCGAATGATTTTGCCCAGTAAGTCCCGGGCCAGAGTTTGCGCGTCACGGTCGAAAAACGCGTCCGGGAGGCCCGTGGGCAGGCTCACGGTGGACGCTCGAGCAGTCAGGTTGGACATGATGACCGGCATTTGTCAGGGCTGAGTGAGTCGTGATGATAACAATTTGAAGCTTAATCCCGGCTGAACGTCGGCAAATACCCCTCCATTTCGACCATCCGCCCGTCACCGCTGTTAGTCCCGGGACGCGACAGCTATAATCTGCCGCTTTACTCTTTACCAAGACCTTATCAAAGACCACGCCAGACCATGACTGAGTCCGTTCTTGATTACATGACCCGCCTGGGTTGCGCTGCCCGCGAAGCTTCCCGCGTGATCGGCCGCGCCAGCACCGCGCAGAAAAACCGCGCCCTGCAGGCCGCTGCCAATGCGCTGGACGCTGCCCGCACCGAGCTGACGGCGGCCAATGAGCTGGATCTGGCTGCCGGTCGCGCCAATGGTCTGGAACCGGCCCTCCTTGAACGTCTGGCGCTGACACCTGCGCGTATTGACGGCATGATCGTCGGCCTGCGCCAGGTGGCGGCCCTGCCGGACCCGGTCGGCGCGATCCGCGACATGAGTTTCCGTCCGTCGGGTATTCAGGTCGGCAAGATGCGCGTGCCACTGGGCGTGATTGGAATCATCTACGAGTCGCGGCCGAATGTGACCATCGATGCCGCCAGTCTGTGCCTGAAGTCCGGCAACGCGACCATCCTGCGTGGCGGTTCAGAGGCTATTCATTCCAATCGGGCCATCGCCGCCTGCATCCAGCGCGGCCTGGCCGAAGCCGGTCTGCCCGCCGCTGTGGTGCAAGTGGTCGAAACCACGGACCGCGCTGCCGTCGGCGCGTTGATCTCCATGCCTGAATACGTCGATGTCATCGTGCCCCGTGGCGGCCGAGGCCTGATCGAACGGGTCAGTCGTGATGCCCGCGTGCCGGTGATCAAGCACCTGGACGGCATTTGCCACGTTTACGTGAGTGAGCACGCCGACCTGGCCAAGGCCCGGCGCATCGCGTTCAACGCCAAGACGTATCGTTATGGCATCTGCGGTGCCATGGAAACGCTGCTGGTGGATCAATCCGTCGCCAAGGATTTCCTGCCCGCGATGGCCGCCCAGTTCCGCGAAAAAGGTGTCGAGCTGCGCGGTTGCGAGCGTACCCGGGCGATCATCGATGCCGTGCCGGCCACCGAGGAAGACTGGAGCACCGAATACCTGGCGCCGATTCTGTCGATCCGCGTGGTCGACGGTCTGGAACAGGCCATCGAGCACATCAATCATTACGGCTCTCACCACACCGATTCGATTGTCAGCGAACACCAGGGCGACACCCGGCGTTTCGTGGCTGAAGTCGACTCGTCGTCGGTGATGATCAACACCCCGACATGCTTCGCCGATGGCTTCGAATACGGATTGGGTGCCGAGATCGGCATTTCTACTGATAAGCTGCACGCCCGTGGCCCGGTGGGCCTCGAAGGACTGACCTGCGAGAAGTACATCGTGGTTGGCGACGGGCAGCTGCGCGGACAGGAGCCGGTCTGACTTGGGCGACATCGACCCGTCAGCCCCGGTCATCGTCAGCGAGCCAGCCCCTCGCCGCATTGGCGTGCTGGGCGGAACGTTCGACCCGGTGCACATCGGCCATTTGCGCGGTGCACTGGAAGTCGCCGAAACCCTGGCGCTCGATGAGCTGCGTCTGACACCCAGTGCCAGGCCGCCCCATCGGGACAAGCCGCAGGTGTCGGCAAAAGACCGTCTGGCGATGGTCGAGTGCGCGGTGGCCGGTGTGGCGCCGTTGGTGGTGGACGCCCGCGAATTGCAGCGGGACAAACCGTCCTACACCATAGATACCCTGGAACTGATGCGCGCCGAACTGGCCGTATCCGACCAGGTTTTTCTGCTTTTGGGCTGGGACGCTTTTTGCGGCCTGCCCACTTGGCATCGCTGGGAAGAGTTGCTCCAGCATTGCCATATCCTGGTGTTGCAACGCCCGGATGCCGACAGCGAACCGCCGGATGCCTTGCGCAACCTGCTGGCAGCGCGCTCGGTGAGCGACCCGCTGGCCCTCAAAGGGCCGAGCGGACAGATTGCATTCGTCTGGCAGACACCGCTTGCGGTATCCGCCACCCAGATCCGTCAACTGCTGGCCAGCGGTAAGTCGGTACGTTTCCTGGTGCCCGACGCGGTCCTGGCCTACATCGATGCGCACGGGCTCTACCGTGCGTCGAACTGAATAGGAGTGCCTCAAGGCACGTGGCAACAACGTGTATTGAAGCGCCCGAACAAACGAGCAAAACGAGTTTTATATGACGAGCAACAACGAAAGCAAAGTAAAACGCAAAGGCACATTCAAGAGCGCCCCGCTGCCGGAAAAGGTCCTCGCCGCCGAGCCGCCTAAGGGCGACGAGCTGGTCAAGATTGCCGTAGCCGCCCTGGAAGACGTCAAGGCCCAGGACGTGCTGGTGATCGATGTTCGCGACAAGCAGAGCATCACTGACTACATGATCATCGCCACCGGTACCTCCAACCGCCAGATCGGCGCGATGCTGGACAAGGTTCGCGAGGCCGTCAAAGCCCTGGGCATCAAGCCGCTGGGTGAAGAAGGCAAGGGCGACAGCGACTGGGTGCTGTTGGACATGGACGACGTGATCGTTCACATGATGACTTCCAACGCCCGTCAGTTCTACGACCTGGAGCGCCTCTGGAAAGGTGCCGAGCAGAGCCGTGCGGCCGATGGCAAGCACCACAGCCCTGAAGTTGGTCACGAGCACTTCAACAAGCTCAACAAAGACCAGGAATAAGGGACCGCTGTGCGACTGCGACTGATCGCCGTCGGTTCACGCATGCCCAAGTGGGTGGAAGAAGGCTGGCATGAATATGCCAAGCGTCTTCCGTCCGAACTGGCGCTGGAACTGGTGGAAATACCGCTCAATACCCGTGGCAAGAATGCCGACGTGGCCCGCTTCATCCGTCAGGAAGGCGAAGCCATGCTGGCCAAGGTCGGGCCGAACGAGCGCGTTGTCACCCTCGAAGTCCATGGCAAGCCCTGGAGCACCGAGCAACTGGCGGTCGAGCTCGATCGCTGGCGGCTGGACTCGCGCACCGTCAACTTCATGGTCGGCGGCCCCGAAGGGCTGGCGCCGGAAGTCTGTGCCCGGGCTGACCAGCGCTGGTCGTTGTCGCCGCTGACCTTGCCGCACCCGCTGGTGCGGATTCTGATCGGCGAACAGTTGTACCGTGCCTGGACCGTGCTGTCCGGTCACCCTTACCACAAGTAGTTCTGCCCTCTCATGACCCAGCCGATCCGCATCAAGGACCACGAAAAAGACGCCCGTCTGGTGCGTGGCCGCGTCGTGTTCGGGGCCATTGCAGTGGTGGCGCTGATTGGCGTGTTGATTGCGCGCCTGTATTTTCTGCAGGTGATCCAGTACGAGTACCACTCGACCCTGTCGGAAAACAACCGCGTCCATGTGCAGCCGATTCCGCCGACCCGCGGCTTGATCTTCGACCGCAATGGCGTGGTGATCGCCGATAACCGGCCCAGCTTCAGCCTGAGCATGACCCGCGAGCGGTCCGGCGACTGGCGGCAAGTGCTCGACGTGATCGTCGAAGTGCTGGAGCTGACGCCCGAGGATCGGGTGATCTTCGAGAAGCGCATGCGTCAGGGGCGCCGACCGTTCGAGCCAGTGCCGATCCTGTTCGAGCTGACCGAAGAGCAGATCGCCCGGATTGCCGTGAACCAGTTCCGCCTGCCTGGTGTGGAAGTAGTCGCGCAACTGGTTCGTCACTACCCGCAGGGCGCGCACTTTGCGCACTCGGTGGGTTACATGGGGCGGATCAACGAGAAAGAACTCAAGTCGCTGGACCCGGTCAACTACAGCGGCACCCACCACATCGGCAAAACCGGGATTGAGCGCTTCTACGAGCCCGAGCTGCACGGCCAGGTGGGTTACGAGGAAGTCGAGACCAACGCCCGGGGCCGCGTGCTGCGCGTGCTCAAGCGTACCGATCCGATTCCCGGCAAAGACATCGTCCTGAGCCTAGACATCAAATTGCAGGAGGCCGCCGAGGCTGCGCTGGGTGGTCGCCGTGGCGCGGTGGTCGCGTTGGACCCGAAAACCGGCGAAGTGCTGGCGATGGTCAGCCAACCGAGTTTCGACCCGAACCTGTTCGTCACCGGCATCAGTTTCAAGGCCTATTCCGAGCTGCGCGATTCCATCGATCGGCCGCTGTTCAACCGCGTGCTGCGTGGCCTGTACCCGCCGGGTTCGACCATCAAGCCCGCGGTGGCGATTGCCGGTCTGGATGCTGGCGTGGTGACAGCGTCGAGCCGAGTGTTCGACCCTGGTTACTACATGCTGCCCAACTACGATCACAAATACCGTAACTGGAACCGTACCGGCGACGGCTTTGTCGACCTCGACACAGCGATCATGCGTTCCAACGACACCTACTTCTATGATCTGGCGCACAAGCTGGGGATCGACCGGTTGTCGGCGTATATGACCAAGTTCGGCATTGGCCAGAAAGTCTCTCTGGACATGTTCGAAGAGTCGCCGGGGTTGATGCCGTCCCGCGAATGGAAACGTGCGACCCGTCGCCAGGCATGGTTCCCGGGCGAGACGCTGATTCTGGGGATCGGCCAGGGCTATATGCAGTCGACTCCGTTGCAGTTGGCCCAGGCCACCGCACTGGTGGCCAACAAAGGCATCTGGAATCGTCCGCACCTGGCCAAGACCATCGAGGGTGTGAAACCGGTGGATGAGAATCCGATGCCGGACATCATCCTGCGCGACCCGTCGGACTGGACCAAGGTCAACCACGGCATGCAGCAGGTTATGCATGGTGCCCGTGGTACGGCGCGCAAAGCCTCGATCGGCGCGCAATACCGAATCGCCGGCAAGTCGGGTACGGCCCAGGTGGTCGCGATCAAACAGGGTGAGAAGTATGACCGTTCCAAGGTTCAGGAGCGCCATCGCGACCACGCCTTGTTCGTCGGCTTTGCGCCGGCCGACGATCCGAAAATCGTGGTGTCGGTGATGGTCGAGAACGGCGAGTCCGGTTCCGGTGTCGCTGCGCCAGTGGTGCGTCAAGTCATGGATGCCTGGCTCCTGGACCAGGACGGTCGGTTGAAGCCCGAATACGCCAGCCCTATCAGTGCAGAGGCTACCGCCCGTGATGAATAACTTCGATCGCATGCTCTCCAGTGAGGATGTGATGCGTCGCCGTGCGACGCTGCTGCAACGCCTGCACATCGACGGCCCGCTGCTGATCCTGCTGCTGACCCTCGCCGCCGGTAGCCTGTTCGTGCTGTATTCGGCCAGCGGCAAGAGCTGGGATCTGCTGGGCAAGCAGGCCACTTCGTTCGGCATCGGCCTGGTGTCGATGATCGTCATCGCCCAGTTCGAGCCGCGCTTCATGGCGCGCTGGGTGCCGCTGGGCTACGTGGTCGGGGTGATGCTGTTGCTGGTGGTGGACATCATGGGGCACAACGCCATGGGCGCTACCCGCTGGATCAACATTCCCGGGGTGATCCGCTTCCAGCCCTCGGAGTTCATGAAGATCCTGATGCCGGCGACTATTGCCTGGTATTTGTCCAAGCGCACCTTGCCGCCCCAGCTCAAGCACGTGGGCGTCAGTCTGATGTTGATCGGCGTGCCGTTCATTCTGATCGTGCGGCAACCGGACCTTGGCACCTCGCTGCTGATCCTGGCCGGCGGCGCTTTCGTGCTGTTCATGGGGGGCTTGCGCTGGCGCTGGATCCTCACCGTGCTGGCTGCCGCCGTTCCCGTGGCGATTGCCATGTGGTTCTTCATCATGCACGACTACCAGAAGCAGCGAATCCTGACATTCCTCGACCCGGAGAGCGATCCGCTCGGTACGGGCTGGAACATCATCCAGTCCAAGGCCGCCATCGGCTCCGGTGGTGTGTTCGGCAAGGGGTGGTTGCTGGGCACCCAGTCGCACCTGGACTTCCTGCCGGAAAGCCATACCGATTTCATCATTGCCGTACTGGGTGAAGAGTTCGGCCTGGTGGGGATCTGTGCGTTGCTGCTGATCTACCTGCTGTTGATCGGGCGTGGCCTGGTGATTACCGCCCAGGCGCAGACATTGTTCGGCAAGTTGCTTGCGGGCAGCCTGACCATGACGTTTTTTGTTTATGTTTTCGTCAACATCGGTATGGTCAGTGGCCTGTTGCCGGTGGTGGGGGTGCCGTTGCCGTTCATTAGCTACGGAGGAACTTCGCTGGTGACGCTGCTGTCAGCGTTTGGGGTTTTGATGTCGATCCATACCCATCGCAAGTGGATCGCGCAGGTTTGAATAAGGTGAAATTTTCAATGCAAGTAATGCGTGGCTGGGTGACTCGATATGCGCCATGGGTCATCCTGGTAAGCATCCTTGGCAGCGGGCAGGAAGCGTTGGCCGGCGACTACGAAGGCTCACCCCAGGTGGCCGAATTCGTCGGTGAAATGACCCGCGACTACGGTTTCGCCGGTGAACAATTGATGGGCGTGTTCCGCGAAGCCGAGCGCAAGCAGTCGATTCTGGACGCCATCTCGAAACCTGCCGAACGGGTCAAGCAGTGGAGCGAGTATCGCCCGATGTTCATCACTGATGCGCGCATAGCCCGCGGGGTGGACTTCTGGCGTCAGCACGAAGCGGTGCTGGCGCGTGCCGAGCAGGAGTACGGCGTGCCGGCCCAGGTGATTGTCTCGATCATCGGCGTTGAAACCTTTTTCGGCCGTAATACCGGAAATTTCCGGGTGATCGATGCCTTGTCGACACTGGGTTTCGACTATCCTCCCCGTGCCGAGTTTTTCCGCAAGGAATTGCGTGAGTTCCTGCTGCTGGCCCGCGAAGAGCAGGTCGATCCGTTGACGCTCAAAGGCTCATACGCTGGCGCAATGGGCTTGCCGCAATTCATGCCGAGCAGTTTCCGCGCTTATGCGGTGGATTTCGACGGTGATGGCCATATCAACATCTGGACCAACCCGGACGATGCCATTGGCAGTGTCGCCAGTTACTTCAAGCGTCATGGCTGGGTCGCTGGCGAACCGGTGGTCAGTCGCGCCGATGTCCGTGGCGATCAGGTTGACGAAGGTTTGACCGCAGGCATCGAACCGACGAAAACCGTCGGGGAGTTGCGAGCCCTGGGGTGGTCAAGTCATGATGCGCTGCGCGATGATATGCCGGTTACTGCTTTCCGCCTGGAAGGCGACAATGGCCCCGAGTACTGGATGGGCCTGAAGAATTTTTACGCGATCACGCGTTATAACCGCAGCGTGATGTACGCCATGGCCGTACATCAACTGTCTGAACAGCTGGTCCAAGCACGGGGCGTCAAGTAATGCGGGCATTGCCTATCAATAAACCCCTGAAGCTGATGGCATGCGCCGCGCTGGCAGTGCTGGTCGCCAGTTGTTCGACCAGCCGCGCGCCGGCCCCGAAGTCCACCACCGCCGTACGCGCGACGCCGGGGCTGGACATCAACCGTGCCCACAAGGATGGCGCGCCGTGGTGGGACGTCGATGTGTCGCGTATCCCGGACGCCACGCCGACCCTGCACACCGGCCCATACAAGGCCGCCCCGTACTCGGTACTGGGCAAAACCTACTTTCCGCTGCAAGAGTCCAAGACCTACGTGCAGTCGGGTACGGCGTCCTGGTACGGCACCAAATTCCATGGCCAGAACACCGCCAATGGCGAAGTCTATGACCTGTACGGCATGAGTGCCGCTCACAAGACGTTGCCGCTGCCAAGTTACGTTCGGGTGACCAACCTGGACAACAACAAGACCGTGATCCTGCGGGTCAACGACCGTGGGCCGTTCTACTCCGACCGGATCATCGACTTGTCGTACGCGGCCGCCAAGAAGCTCGGCTACGCTGAAACCGGCACCGCACGGGTCAAGGTCGAAGGCATCGATCCGCAGCAATGGTGGGCCGCCAAGGGCCGTCCGGCACCATTAATGCTCAACGAACCGAAAGTCGCGCAGAATAGCGCCCCGGTGATCACGGCTTCGGCCGGCACCGTCGAGCAATGGACACCTCCGCCGCAGCAACACGCCGCCGCCGTCGTCCCTGTTCAACTTGCCGACGCAAAAAAAAACGCTTCTGCACCAGCCTCTGGCCAGTATCTGCAGGTGGGCGCGTTCGCCAACCCGGACGCTGCAGAACTGCTGAGGTCGAAGCTCAGCGGGATGGTGAGCGCCCCGGTGTTCATCAGCTCGATCGTGCGCAATCAGCAGACCCTGCATCGGGTGCGCATGGGACCGATCGGTTCGCCGGGTGAAATTGCCCAGGTACAGAACAGCGTGCGCCTGGCCAACCTTGGTTCGCCAAGTGTGGTCACGGAGTAAGCAACACGTAGAACTTGATTGACGATTCACCAGCGATTGGGGGGTGAATCAGGTTGTTGGCTCGTTGAAGAACAAAAGCCCGGCAAGGGTTACAGAGTGAGCAACTGAACACGCGATGACTCGTTAGAAAGTCATCTGATTAGTTTTGCCCTCGGGCAGTTTCCATTAGCGATTTCGAGAGACGGATGAACATCACCACCTTTGCCAAACGCCTGTTCCTGTTAGTCCCGCTGCTTCTCTCACCCGCCGCTTTTGCGGCCGAGATGATGCCTTCGCCACCACAATTGGCTGCCAAGGCCTACGTGCTCATGGATGCCAGCAGCGGCAACGTGCTGGTCGAGAACAATGGTGACCAGCGTCTGCCACCGGCCAGCTTGACCAAGCTGATGACCGCGTACATTGCGACCCTGGAAATCCGTCGTGGCCAGATCGGTGAAAACGACCCGGTGACCGTCAGCGAAAACGCCTGGCGCACCGGTGGTTCGCGGATGTTCATCAAGGTCGGCTCGCAGGTGACTGTCAGCGACCTGCTGCATGGCATCATCATCCAGTCGGGCAACGACGCCAGCGTTGCGCTCTCCGAGCACATCGCCGGCAGCGAAGACGCCTTCGCCGACATGATGAACAAGACCGTGGCTGACCTGGGCATGACCAACAGCCACTTCATGAACCCGACCGGTCTGCCGAATCCTGAGCACTATTCGTCGGCTCACGACATGGCTGTTCTGGCCCGCGCGATCATTCACGAAGACCCGGCTCACTACGCGATCTACTCGCAGAAAGAGTTCTTCTGGAACGGCATCAAGCAACCCAACCGTAACCTGCTGCTGTGGCGCGACAAGACTGTCGACGGCCTGAAGACCGGTCACACCGATGAAGCCGGCTACTGCATGGTGTCTTCGGCCGTACGTGACGGCATGCGTCTGATCGCCGTGGTGTTCGGCACCAACAGCGAAGTGGCCCGTGCCGCCGAAACCCAGAAGCTGCTGACCTACGGTTTCCGTTTCTTCGAAACCCAGACCTTCTATCAGAAGGGCACCGAACTGGCCCAGGCTCCGGTCTGGAAAGGCGCCACCAACCAGGTCAAGGCCGGTCTGGCTGAAGACCTGACCATGACCCTGCCAAAAGGCCAGCTGAAAAAGCTCGCCGCCAGCATGACCATGAACCCGCAACTGATTGCGCCAATCGCCAAGGGCGACGTGATCGGTAAAGTCGAAGTCAAACTGGAAGACAAGGTGGTGCACAGCGCCGACTTGATCGCTCTGGATGGCGTCGAAGAGGGTGGTATCTTCCGTCGCATGTGGGATAGCATCCGTCTATTCTTCTACGGCTTGTTCAACTGATAGTGTGCTCCTGCAAAACCCCGTGCTGATCCGGCGCGGGGCTTTGCCGTCGCCACGGCTTACGCTTACGAGGCCGTTACGCCATGACCGATACCGAAGTAAAGGCGCCAAAGATCGAATTCCCTGCCACTGATTATCCAGTCAAGGTGATCAGCGACACCGGCGTGGGCAACAAGGACAGAATCATCGACATCGTCAGCAAGCACGCCAAGATCAACGACGAGCGTATTGACGAGCGCCAGAGCAGCAACGGCAAATACACCACCATTCAGTTGCACATCGTCGCGACCGACCAGGATCAGCTGTACAACATCAACAGCGAACTGCGGGCCACCGGTTTCGTGCACATGGTGTTGTGATGTCCGGCACGCTGGGCTTTCGCGAGCTCGGCCAGATGGCTTACGAGCCGGTCTGGCATGCCATGCAACGCTTTACCAACGAACGCGGCACCGATGTTGCCGACGAGGTCTGGCTGGTGGAGCACCCGGCGGTGTTCACCCAGGGCCAGGCCGGCAAGGCCGAACACCTGCTGCTTCCCGGTGACATTCCGGTGGTGCAGGTCGACCGTGGGGGGCAGGTGACCTACCACGGCCCTGGCCAGTTGGTGGCTTATCTGCTGCTGGACGTACGCAGGCTCGGGTTTGGCGTGCGCGATCTGGTCAGCCGGATGGAGCAATGCCTGATCGAGCTGCTGGCCAGTTATGGTGTCACCGCCGCGGCCAAGCCCGATGCACCAGGTGTCTATGTCGACGGGGCGAAAATCGCCTCCCTGGGTCTGCGGATCCGCCATGGCTGTTCCTTTCATGGCCTGGCCTTGAACGTGGACATGAACCTGGAACCGTTTCGACGGATTAATCCCTGCGGCTACGCCGGGCTGGCGATGACCCAGCTGAGCGATCACGCAGGATCGATTGAATTTGCCGAGGTAAGTGCCCGGCTGCGCGCGCAGCTCGTCAAACACCTCGACTATGCTGAGCAGACGACCCTCACGGGCGGAATCGACTGATATGACTACTGATGCAGTGCAAACCATGATCCCGACGCTCGATGTCACCGAGCGCCCGGCCCCGCGTCCCAAGGTTGAAGCCGGCGTCAAGCTGCGCGGCGCCGAAAAGGTTGCACGCATCCCGGTGAAGATCATTCCGACCACCGAACTGCCGAAGAAGCCGGACTGGATTCGTGTGCGCATCCCGGTTTCGCCGGAAGTCGACCGCATCAAGGCCTTGCTGCGCAAGCACAAGCTGCACAGCGTGTGCGAAGAGGCTTCCTGCCCGAACCTGGGCGAGTGCTTCTCGGGCGGCACTGCGACCTTCATGATCATGGGTGACATCTGCACCCGTCGTTGCCCGTTCTGCGACGTCGGCCACGGCCGTCCGAAGCCACTGGACGTCAACGAACCGGAAAGCCTGGCCATCGCCATTGCCGACCTGCGCCTGAAGTACGTGGTGATCACCTCGGTGGACCGCGACGACCTGCGCGACGGTGGCGCCCAGCACTTTGCCGACTGCATCCGCGAAATCCGCAAGCTGTCGCCGAACGTGCAGCTCGAAACTCTGGTTCCGGACTACCGTGGCCGCATGGACATCGCCCTGGAAATCACTGCCGCCGAGCCGCCGGATGTGTTCAACCACAACCTGGAAACCGTGCCGCGCCTGTACAAGGCTGCGCGTCCGGGTTCGGACTACCAGTGGTCGTTGACCCTGCTGCAACGCTTCAAGCAGATGATGCCGCACATTCCAACCAAGTCCGGGCTGATGCTGGGCCTGGGCGAGACCGACGAAGAAGTCATCGAAGTCATGAAGCGCATGCGCGAGCACGACATCGACATGCTGACCCTGGGCCAGTACCTGCAACCGTCCCGCAGCCACTTGCCGGTGCAACGCTTCGTGCACCCGGACACCTTCGCCTGGTTCGCCGAGGAAGGCTACAAGATGGGCTTCAAGAACGTTGCCTCGGGTCCGTTGGTACGCTCCTCGTATCACGCCGACGAGCAGGCCAAGCTGGTCAAGGCCGAGCTGATGTCGTCCTGATCTGCGCACGCAAATGAAAAACGCCCGCAACGGTATTCAGCCTTGCGGGCGTTTTTTTTGCCTGAACTACGGCGCTGGCCGCTTTTTCCTGCAACCTGGGGGGCGATTGACCCTCTTCAGTTTGTCCCCGTTCCTGACTACTGTGTGCTGACGTGTTCACACAGGGAGATTCACGAATGACCGCTCGACCGATCCACACCCTTTGCCCTCATGCTCCCGTCCCGGCACTGCCGTCGGAAGGCATGATCGGCGTTATCGCACCCGCCGGTCCCGCGACGCTGGACACCGACAAGGCGGTGCAATGGATGTGTGCCCGAGGTTACTCACTGAAAGTGTTTCCCGGGGTCTACGAGAAAGACGGCTACCTGGCCGGCAGCGACGACGTGCGGCTCAATGACCTGCACGCTGCGTTCGCGGATCGTGAAGTCGATGCCATCATCTGCCTGCGCGGAGGTTACGGCACGCCCCGGCTGCTTGATCGCATCGATTTCCAATTGCTGCGCGACAATGCCAAGCCATTCATCGGTTACAGCGACATCACTGCCGTGCATTTGGCGATCAGTCGTTATGCCGGTTTCGTGACATTTCATGGTCCATTGCTCAATGCCGACCTGCTGGGTGGCAAGCAAATACCAACGGAGTCTTCCTTTTTCAACATGCTGCGCGGGCAGGTGAGGGCGGGCTCGGTGCTGGCGCATCCGGTGGCCTACCCGCTGACCACGATCGAGCCGGGCGTGGCTCATGGGCGCTTGCTCGGAGGCAATCTGGCCATGATCGCCGCGACCATGGGCACGCCCTACGAGATTGATGCCGAGGGCGTCATTCTGTTGATCGAGGACATCAACGAGCCGCTGTATCGCATCGACCGGTTGCTGACCCAACTGCGACTGGCGGGTACGTTGCACAAGCTGTGCGGTGTGTTGGTCGGGGATGTGGCGGGAGTGGAGGTGGCCGCGCTGGACAGGTTGCTCAAGCAGACCTTCGCGCCATTGAAGATTCCGGTGTTGTCCGGGTGGCGAAGCGGGCATTGCGACCCGAATCTGACGCTGCCCATGGGGGCGTTGGTGCGCTTGGATGCCGGGAACAAGGAGTTGATGCTGGAGCAGGATGTGGTGACCAAACGTTAGATGTTCGTTGCCTGGTACTCAGTCTTCGCGAGCAAGCCCGCTCCCACATTTGATCTGTGAGCGCCACAAAATCAATGTGGGAGCGGGCTTGCTCGCGAAAGCGGTTCCAGCCATACGACAAACTATCGGTTACGCAACCCTTCCAGCAACTTGTGCGTCGGATAGCCATCCGCTGGCCAGCCAAACGACTGCTGGGCGCTGCGAATCGCCTTGCGGGTGTTGGCGCCAATGATCCCGTCGGCGGTGCCAGCGTCGTAGTTTTGCGCGCTCAGCAGGTTTTGCAGCTCGATCCGCTCGGTACGGCTCAGTGGCAGGTCATCCTTTGGCCACGTGCCACTGATCAAGCCTGCACCATTGAAGCGTTCGGACAACAGGCTCACCCCCAGGGCGTAGGACGACGAGTTGTTGTACTTGAGGATCGCCCGGAAGTTATCGAGTACCAGGAACGCCGGGCCACGGTAACCGGCCGGCAGCAGCAGGGCTGCGGACAATTGCTCGGAGCCGGCCGGGACCTGGCCACCGTTGGGCAGGGTAATGCCCAGTTGCCGCCATTCGGCGACGCTCTTGCGAATCGTGCCGTCGGCCAGCAGGTAGTTGAACCCGCTCGGCAGCTGGACTTCAAAGCCCCATGGCTGGCCTCTCTGCCAGCCAGAACTCTGCAGGTAGTGCGCGGTAGAAGCCAGGGCGTCGGCCGAACTGCTCCAGATATCGCGCCGCCCGTCACCATCGAAGTCCACGGCATGGGTGTTGTAGGTGGTCGGGATGAACTGGGTCTGGCCCATGGCGCCGGCCCAGGATCCCAGCATCTTCTCGGGCTCGATATCGCCTTGTTGCAGGATTTGCAGGGCGGCAATCAATTGTGCGTGGGCGAAACCTGGGCGACGGCCTTCATAGGCCAGGGTCGCCAGTGAGTTGATCACCGACTTGCTGCCCTGGAACTGGCCAAAATTGCTTTCCATGCCCCACACAGCCACCAGCGCCTGACGATCAACGCCATAACGCTGCTCGATGCTTTGCAGGATGTCCGCGTACTGGTTGACCAGCGACTGGCCTTTACGTACCCGCAGCGGCGACAGGGCGCCATCGAGGTATTCCCACACCGGCTTTGCGAATTCCGGTTGGCTGCGGTCGGCACGAATCACACTGGGGTCGAAGCTGACATTGGCGAAAGCGCGATCAAACAGATCGGCGCGGATACCCGCGGCCAGGGCATCCTTGCGGAAACCCGCCTGCCATTCGGCGAAGGTCTGGGTTGGCTGGATGTCGAGGTTCTCACCCGTCGGAACCACAGGCGGAACAACCGCCGGGGCGGTGGCGACAGGAAGCGTCTGAAGCGGCTGAGCGTCGGCTGCGGTCGGTTTTTCCGCACAGGCGACAAGCAAAACAAGGCTGGAGGCAGCGATCAGTTGGCGTAGGTGCCAACGACGGGGAAGACAAAAGGGCATGCACGGGTCCAGGGAGTACGAATCAGGTACAGACCTTAACATGTTGAAGGGGTGTTCTGCTTTACGCAGCCAGAAAGTAAGAAGCCTCCCAGTTGTCAGACTGGAAGGCTTCGCGGCGATAACTGCCTTTGCCCTTGGCGGGACGTTCCTGGCGGCTGCGGAACAATGGCTGGGCGATGATGGATTTGGCCTTGTTGGGGCCATGCGTTGATGGCTTTTTGCTCATGATGATTTCTCGCAAGTGAGTGGATTTTGCGGGGCAAATCATCGGCCGAAGTCGGGGTTCTGTCTATAGGGCGAGTCGTCAGAAAATACGCCGCACCCTGTAGGAGCGAGCTTGATCGCGAAGCGTCTAAGGGCGCAACGCCAAATCAGACAGTCTGCGTTATCGTTAACGACCATCGCGAGCAAGCTCGCTCCTACAAAGGGCGGTGTTACTCGGCAGGCAGGGTTAGACGCTGACCGGCCATCAACAACGTCAACCGGCTCAAGCTCATCCACGGCGAACCCGCCGCCTGGCCCTTGATCTGCGCGTCGATGCGTTGCGCTTCCAGCAGCAGTTGCGCCCAGCGTTGTGCCGAGTAGCGTTGCAGGGCTTTGCTCATCAGCGGTTTACGTTTGTCCCAGACTGGCGGTTTGGCTTGGCTGAAGGCCTTGTCCAGCGGTGTCCCCTGGCTGTATTGCAGGGAAATATTGGCCAGCAGGCGAAGCTCCCGGGCCAGGGCCCAGAGAATCACCGGCGGCTCGACGCCTTCGCCGCGCAAGCCTTCGAGCATGCGCAGCGCATGGGCCGCTTCACCATTGAGCACCGCATCGGTCAGGCCAAAGACGTCGAAGCGCGCACTATCGGCCACCGCCGCCTGCACCGTTTCAACGGTGATCTGACCCCCTTCGGCCATCAGTTTGAGCTTTTCGATTTCCTGGGCAGCGGCCAGCAGGTTGCCCTCGACCCGTGCTGCAATCAGCTCAACAGCGTCCTGGCTGGCAGATAGCCCGGCCTGGGACAGACGTTGGCGGATCCAGCTGGGTAACTGGGCGACATCGACTGGCCAGATCTGCACGAACTGGGTCTGCTGTCCTTCGACCAGCGCTTTGCCCCACTTGGTTTTCTGTGCGCTGCCATCGAGTTTCGGCAAGCTGATCAGCAGCACGGTGTCGTCCGCCGGGCGCGAGCAATACTCGATAAGCGCGGCGGCACCTTTGTCGCCGGGTTTGCCGGAAGGCAGGCGCAGTTCCAGCAGGCGCTTTTCGGCGAATAACGACATGCTGGCACCGGCTTGCAGCAAGGTCCCCCAGTCGAAATTGGCGTCGGCGGCAAATACCTGGCGTTCATCGAATCCCTGCTGACGGGCAGCGGTGCGGATGGCGTCGGCCGCTTCCTGGCACAGCAGCGGGTCATCGCCGCTGATGATGTAGACGGGCGCAAGTACGCCTTGCAGGTGTTTGGCGAGTTGGGCGGGGGCGAGCTTCATAAGAGAGGGCGAACGGGGCGCCAGAGCGCCCCGTAAGTCTTACTGCTGCGGCAGTTCGACAGGCGACTGGCGCGGGGTTTGCGCTTCAGCCTTTTGTGCCGCTTCCAGTGCCGCGGCGTCAGCCTTGGCCTTGGCTTCGGCAGTCTGCTGCAACTGGTCCAGTTGGCCCGGGGTCAGTTGTTCCAGACGCAGCATCATGCGTTGAACCATCTCCCGGCGGCCTTCTGCACGGGCTGTTGCGGCTTCCTGGTCGGACCCCACCAGATTGCTGCCGTCGTGCATAAAGACTTTCTGCACTTCAAGCTTGTCGCTCAACAATGGCAGATCACCGCGACCACGGATGTCGTAGTTCAGCACGGTGGTGAGCTGGTACTCGCCCGTACTACTGGCGCCTGCGTAGCTGAGGATGCGCTGGCTTTCCTGCTCATTGGTCAGCACCAGTTTGTACGGTGCGCCGGTATAGACCTTGACGCCGCTGCCTTCCAGTACCTGACGCAGTTGGGTCACGGTTGGACCGTAGGCGTTACGGGCGCTCAGGTCGAGTTCCTTGATCGCCAGTTCGTTGGTGCCGGTGCCGCGCAGCTGGAAACCGCAGGCGCTCAGCAGAACCGCGAGGCCCATCACCAGCAGATTGCGTTTGATCATCTTGTTGCTCCCCTTGAAACCATGTGGGCCGATCAAGCGGCCCGAAAGGTTTTACTCGGCGCCAGGCTTACCTGGCGCCTGATCCAATTAGCTGGCGACGATATTGACCAGTTTCCCGGGCACTACGATCACTTTACGAATGGTCAGACCGTCGACGAAACGCAGTACGTTCTCGTTGGCACGGGCGGCGGCTTCGACTTCTTCACGGCTGGCACTGGCCGGCATTTCGATCTGGCCACGCAGCTTGCCGTTGACCTGAATTACCAGTTGCAGGCTGTCCTGTACCAAAGCGCTGTCATCCACCACCGGCCAACCGGCGTCGATCACAGGATCAGCGTGGCCCAGTCGATGCCACAGCTCGTGGCTGATGTGCGGCGTGATAGGGGCGAGCAGCAGGGTCACGGTTTCCAGGCCTTCCTGAACCAGCGCGCGATCCTGTTCGGTGCCTTGTGCGGCTTTCTCCAGCACGTTCATCAGCGTCATCACCTGGGCGATGGCAGTGTTGAATTTGTGGTTCTGGCCGACGTCCTGGCTGGCCTGCTTGATGGCCAGGTGGATCGAGCGACGAACGGCTTTCTGCTCGTCATTCAGGCTGGCGACGTCCAGTTTGCCTGGCAGTCCCTGAGTGACGTGCGCTTGAGCCAGACGCCAGACGCGCTTGAGGAATCGGTGCGAGCCCTCTACGCCGGAGTCGGACCATTCCGCGCTCATGTCAGGTGGCGAGGCGAACATCATGAACAGGCGGCAGGTGTCTGCACCGAACTGGTCAATCATCGACTGTGGGTCGACGCCGTTGTTCTTCGACTTGGCCATCTTCTCGGTGCCGCCGATTTCCACTGGCAGGCCGTCAGCTTTCAATTTGGCGCTGATAACCTTGGCCTTGCTGTCACGCTCGAGCTCGACGTCCGCCGGGTTGAACCAGGTGTAGGCGCCATTGGCTTCGCGGCGATAGTAAGTCTCGGCGATCACCATGCCCTGGGTCAGCAGGTTCTTGAACGGCTCGTTGGAGCTCACCAGGCCTTCGTCGCGCATCAGCTTGTGAAAGAAGCGCGCGTACAACAGGTGAAGAATCGCGTGTTCGATACCGCCGATGTACTGGTCAACCGGCAGCCAGTGGTCGGCCGCCGATTTTTCCACCAGGCCGCCTTCGAAGTGTGGCGAGGCGTAGCGGGCGTAGTACCACGAGGACTCGACGAAGGTGTCCATGGTGTCGGTTTCACGCTTGGCAGGTGCGCCGCATTTAGGGCAGGTGCACTCGTAGAACTCGGGCATGCGCGCCAGTGGCGAACCGGCGCCATCCGGCACCACGTCTTCGGGCAGCACGACCGGCAGTTGATCTTCAGGTACCGGCACGTCACCGCAGGTGGTGCAGTGGATGATCGGGATCGGGCAGCCCCAGTAGCGCTGACGGCTGATGCCCCAGTCGCGCAGGCGGAACTGGGTACGCGAGGCGCCCAGTTCTTTCTTGATCAGCGCGACTTCGATGGCGTCGAAGGCGCCCGCGAAGTCGAGGCCGTCGAACTCGCCGGAATTGATCAGCGTGCCGTGCTCGCCGTAGGCGTCTTGCCATGGCGCGGGGTTGGTGTCACCGGAGCTGGTGCGCACAACCGATTTGACCGGCAGGTTGTATTTGTGGGCGAATTCGAAATCGCGCTCGTCGTGGGCCGGAACCGCCATCACCGCGCCGTCACCGTAATGCATCAGCACATAGTTGGCGACCCATACCGGCAGCTTTTCGCCGGTCAGCGGATGCTCGACGAACAGGCCGGTCGGCAGGCCTTTTTTCTCCTGGGTGGCGACGTCGGCTTCAGCCACGCTGCCGCCTTTGCATTCAGCGATGAACGCTTGCAGCTCGGGATTGTTCTGTGCCGCGAGGGTGGCCAGGTGGTGTTCGGCGGCTACGGCGACGTAAGTCGCTCCCATTAAAGTGTCCGGACGGGTGGTGAAGACTTTCAGTGCACCGGTTTCGCCGATGGAGTCGACGTTGTACGGGAATTGCACTTCCATGCCGCGGGATTTGCCGATCCAGTTGCGCTGCATGGTCTTGACCTGTTCAGGCCAGCCAGTCAGTTCGTCGAGGCTTTCCAGCAGTTCATCCGCGTAGGCAGTGATCTTGAAGTAGTACATCGGAATTTCGCGCTTCTCGATCAGCGCACCGGAACGCCAGCCGCGACCGTCGATCACCTGTTCGTTGGCCAGGACGGTCTGGTCGACCGGGTCCCAGTTCACGGTGCCGCTTTTCTTGTAGATCACACCTTTTTCGAACAGGCGGGTGAACAGCCATTGTTCCCAGCGGTAGTAATCGGGCTTGCAGGTGGTCACTTCGCGCGACCAGTCCACCGCCAGGCCCAGGCTGCGCAGCTGGCTTTTCATGTAGGCGATGTTTTCGTAGGTCCACTTGGCGGGCGCTACGTTGTTCTTCATCGCGGCGTTTTCCGCCGGCATGCCGAAGGCGTCCCAACCCATCGGTTGCAGAACGTTCTTGCCCTGCATGCGCTGGTAGCGGGAGATCACGTCGCCGATGGTGTAGTTGCGCACATGCCCCATGTGTAGCTTGCCGCTGGGGTAAGGGAACATCGACAGGCAGTAGTAGGTCTCCTTGCCTGGCTGTTCACTGACTTCAAAGGACTTTTGCTCGTCCCAGAACGACTGGGCGGCGGCTTCGATTTCACGGGGCTGATATTGTTCGTGCATGGCTACTTTTGAACTGAATAGGGGTGGCCTAATCCTCTTCAATGCAACGCTGGACGTTGAAGCCGCCTCATTGGCGTTTTCGCTGGCCAGCCGAGCTGGAAGTGGAGTTACAGGAAGCGCCGTAGCATACATGACCGCGCTCTACCGAGGGAAACCCTGATTGCTGCCACACGTCCTGCGAAAACCGCTGCGAGGGCCGTTGGTCGCGGCGTTCAGCCGGTTTGTTCATGGAAGCTAAGCTCTAACTGGGGAGTAGGTCATATCTTCCAATGAGGTGAGGGATGGTTGAGTCACAGCAAAAAGCTACAAAACCGGAGCTATACGAAAGGCTGATCGATCGTTTGGCCTTGGCCCTGGAAGCGGCAAGGACCGCTGGCCGGTTGCGCGACGAACGCCCTCTGGAGCTGGAACTGCGAGGCCTGAGCCCCGCAGAGTTTGCACTGGTCAAGGCGTATCTGGATCGCAGTGAACGTGAGACGCACGGATGCTTGTCAGAAGCGGTAAAGCAACTCGACGCACCACGTTCAGCCAAGATCATCTGGCTCAAGGACAAGGTTCCCGGCAGAGACGCGGTAAAGGTCCGGTCTTTGCAGTTCAAATAGGACACGGTGCCATGCTCCATGTATTTTTGAAGCATAGTCCTTCCATATTGATTGTCGCATTGCGCCAACCCACTTAGGCTTCGGGCATCTCAAGGAGATGCTCGATGCCGTTCCGTTATTTCGTAAAACAACTTCTATTGCCACCCGGCATTCTATTGCTGCTGCTTTTGCTTGCCTGGTGGTTGCGCCGCTCAAGGCCGAGGCTTGCCGGTGCGTGCTTTGCTCTGGGCCTGGGCGGTTTCTGGCTGATGAGCCTGCCGGTGGTTGTGCAGTGGGGTGCCGGCCTGCTCGAGCGGGAGCCGCCGCTTGCCCGCAGTGAATGGGCAGTCCTGGGGCAACGCGCTGACGCGATCGTGGTCCTTGGCTCGGGGCGCGAGCGCGGTGACGTGGCCTGGGGCGCCGACCAGCCCACGGGCATCGGTCTGGAGCGCCAGCGCTTTGCCGCGCGGCTGGCCAAGGCTTCCGGATTGCCGGTACTGACCAGCGGCGGCCTGCATTACGGCACGCCGCCCAGCGAGGCGCAGATGATGGCTGACGCCTTGCGTGACGATTTTGGATTGAGCGTGCGCTGGCAGGAAGGGCGCAGCCGCACGACCTGGGAAAATGCGCAGTTCAGCGCCGAGCTGTTGCTTCCCCAGGGCATCAAGCGTGTGGTGCTTGTGACTCAGGCCTGGCATATGCCGCGGGCGGCCTGGAGTTTTCGCAAGGCCGGTTTTGAGGTGGTGCCGGCGCCGGTAGGGTTTCTGGGCGGCGATAACGCGCGGCCGCTGGGTGGCTGGATGCCGGAATTCAAGGCGATCTGGCAGAGCGGGCAGTTGATGAACGAGGCGGTGGGGCAGGTCGGTTATTCGTTGTTCTATCGAGGTGATGTCGGCACTGATTGATGCGGTGCCTGTGATGCCGCTTTCGTCGGATCGCCGCCCGGAGCAAGCCCGCTCCCACATTTGATCGGCGTCGTACACAAATACTGTGATCGACTTAGATCCAGTGTGGGAGCGGGCTTGCTCGCGAAGCTTTTAAAGGGTCTTGGCCATCCGGCTGGCAATCAGTGCCCAACCAAACAACAGCACACAGACAATGATCAGCGGCCATGAACGCCATTCCAGGTACGGCGTCAGGTTGTGCATCGGCACCACTTCGCCATACAGGATGCCGCGTTCGAACTGCGGGATCTGGTCGGTAATCTGACCGAACGGGTTGATCAGGCCGGACACACCATTGTTGGTGGCACGGATCATCCAGCGGCCGGCTTCCAGCGCGCGCATCTGTGCCATCTGCAGGTGTTGCAGCGGGCCAATGGAGGTGCCGAACCAGGTGTCGTTGCTGATGGTCAGCAACAGGTCGCTGCGGGCGGCAAGGCTGGCGGCGAACTCCGGATAAACCACTTCATAGCAGATGAACGGTGCGATCTGATAACCCTTGGCTTGCAACAGCGGCTGGTCAGCCGGGCCGCGAGCGAAGTCCGACATTGGCAGGTCGAAGAAGGCGATCAGCCCGCGCAGGATGTCCTGCAAGGGAACATATTCACCAAAGGGCACCAGTTTTTGCTTGAGGTAAGTGCCGTCGCCTTCACCGGTCACGGTGATGCCATTGAAGAAACGCTTCTCGTGGCGTACCTCCATGCGGACCGGGATGCCGGTAATCAACGCCGATTTACGTTCGGCCGCGAAGTCGCCCATCATGTTCAGGTAGCCCTCGGCGGACTCCTTGAGCACCGGGATCGCCGTTTCCGGCCAGATGAGCAGATCGACGCGTTTGGAGCTGAAGCTCATGTCGCGGTACAGCGCCAACTGTGCGTTGAGCTGTGCCGGATCCCACTTCATGCTTTGTTCGATGTTGCCCTGAATGGCGGCGACGCTCAGTGGCGGGCCCGAAGGGCTGGTCCAGGCGTGGTGCTTGAGCGCCATGCCGACCAGCCATGGGCCGACCAGCAGCAATACACCGGCAGCGATGAAGCCTTTGCGTCCCGTGCGAACCAGGCGCAAGCCGTTGTAGATCAGCGCCGCTGTCAGCGCCAGGGTAAAGGAAATCAGCCACATCCCGCCGAGAGGGGCGAGCCCGGCCAGCGGGCCGTCAAGCTGGCTGTAACCGGAATACAGCCACGGGAAACCGGTCAGGAACCAGCCGCGGAAGGCTTCCTGGGCGACCCACAGCGCAGCGAAGGCCAGGGCGTCGGCCAGTGGCGCCTCATTGCGGCGCAGCCAGCGCGCCCAAATCCAGGCGGGCAGGGCAAAGAACCAGGCAATCGCCGCCGTGAAAAGCAGCATCAGGAAACCGGCCAGCAATACCGAAGCGCCGCCGAAGTGGTGAATGCTGTAGTAGATCCAGCTGGTGCCGGCACCGAACAGGCCGAAACCGAAACACCAGCCGCGACCCAAGGCTTGACGTGGGCTCAGTTCGCGCAGGCCGGCATAGAACAGGCCGACGGCGAGCAGTGCCAGTGGCCAGATATCGAACGGCGCCAGGGCCAGGGTGGTGATTGCACCGGCCGCCACGGCCAGCAGGTTACCGGGCCAGCCGGGGCGGGTTGTCCAGCGCATTTCAATCCTTAGCGAGCAATGGGCGTCAGGCGAAGCAAGTGAATCCGACGGCTGTCGGCGTTCAGGATGCGGAAGCGGTATGTGCCGATTTCAGTGATTTCGTTACGTTTTGGCAGATGCCCGAACGCACTCATCACCAGACCGCCAACGGTGTCGAATTCATCGTCGGAGAACTCGCTGTCGAAAAACTCGTTGAAGTTCTCGATCGGCGTCAGGGCCTTGATCAGGAAATCACCGCTCGGCAGCGGCTTGATGTAGCTGTCTTCTTCGACATCGTGTTCGTCTTCGATGTCGCCGACGATTTGTTCCAGCACGTCTTCGATGGTGACCAGGCCTGCCACGCCACCGTACTCGTCGATAACGATGGCCATGTGGTTGTGGTTGGCGCGAAATTCGCGCAGCAGCACGTTAAGGCGCTTGGATTCCGGCACGAAGGTGGCTGGACGCAGCAGATCCTTGATGTTGAAGCTGTCGCCGTTCTCCTTGAGGATCAACGGCAGCAAGTCCTTGGCCAGCAGCACGCCCATCACGTCATCGTGACTTTCGCCGATGACCGGGTAGCGCGAGTGAGCCGAGTCGACCACGGCAGGCAGGAACTCGCGGGGTGTCTGGTTCGCCTTGATGCTGACCATTTGCGAGCGCGGGACCATGATGTCCCGCACCTGCAAGTCAGCCACCTGGATGGCGCCTTCGACGATGGCCAGCGCTTCGCTGTCCAACAGTTTGTTCTGGTGTGCATCGCGCAGCAGCTCCAAAAGCTCCTGGCGGTTTTTCGGCTCGTGGGCAAAAGCCTGGGTGAGCTTCCCCAGCCATGACTTCTGCCCGTTGCTCGATCGATCTTCGCTCATAGCGATTACTCTGAATCCTTTGTTGTTTCTGTGGGGGATAAATCGGTTTCGTCGTCCGCGTACGGATCGGGAAAGCCCAGTTCTGCAAGCAACGTTCGTTCCAGTGCTTCCATCTCCTCGGCTTCGTCGTCATCAATATGGTCGTAACCAAGCAGATGCAAGCAGCCGTGAATCACCAGATGTGCCCAATGGGCCTTGAGTTGCTTGCCTTGTTCGGCGGCTTCACGCTCGACCACGGCGACACAGATCACCAGATCGCCCAGCAGCGGGATGTCGAGGAACTCATCCGGCACATCGGCCGGAAATGACAAGACGTTAGTTGCGTAATCCTTTTGCCGCCAGGTGTGGTTCAGCTCGCGTCCTTCGGCTTCGTCGACCAGGCGAATGGTCATTTCCGAGTCGGCGCTGCGCTGGCGCAAAGCCAGTTCGCACCACTGGCGGAACTCGGCTTCGCTGGGGGCGGGGGCTTGGGTAGCGATTTGCAGGTCAAGCTCAAGCATCGCGGCGGCTATCCTTGGCGGCTGCATCATCGGCCGCACGGGTTTCGAAGCGCTCGTAGGCTTCAACGATGCGCTGTACCAGCGGATGGCGCACGACGTCCTTGGGCTGGAAATGGGTGAAGCTGATCCCCGGCACTTCCTTGAGCACTTCAATCACATGGTGCAGGCCGGACTTGGTGCCGCGTGGCAGGTCGACCTGGGTGATGTCCCCGGTGATGACGGCCGTGGAGCCAAAGCCGATCCGGGTCAGGAACATCTTCATTTGCTCGACCGTGGTGTTCTGGCTTTCGTCAAGAATGATGAAGCTGTTGTTCAGCGTGCGACCGCGCATGTAAGCCAGTGGCGCGACTTCGATCACCTGGCGCTCGATCAGCTTGGCGACGTATTCGAAGCCGAGCATTTCGTAGAGTGCGTCGTAGAGCGGGCGCAGGTACGGGTCGATTTTCTGCGACAGATCGCCGGGCAGGAAACCGAGTTTTTCACCCGCTTCGACCGCCGGGCGCACCAGCAGGATGCGGCGAATCTGCTCGCGCTCCAGTGCATCCACCGCGCAGGCGACGGCCAGATAGGTCTTGCCGGTACCGGCCGGGCCGATGCCGAAGTTGATGTCGTTACCGAGAATTTCCTTCACATAGCGCAGCTGATTCAAGCCGCGGGGGCGAATCATGCCTTTTTTGGTGCGCAGCGCCACGGATGGTTCGGCGGGGGAGTGGTTGTCCAGCTGTTCCACGGCAGATTCCTGCAGGAACAGGTGCACCATGTCCGGCGACAGCTCGGTACCCTTGGTTTCCCGGTACAGGCGGCGCAGGAGATTTTCCGCGGAGGTGGTGTGTTTGGGCTCGCCGATCAGCTCGAACTGGTTGCCGCGATTGCGGATCTCGATGGTCAGGCGTTGCTCGATCAAGCGCAAATGCTCGTCGAATTGCCCGCACAGATTGGCGAAGCGGCGAGCTTCAAAAGGCTCGAGGATGAAACGATGTGGTTCTATGGGTGCGTTCAAGGTCGTATTTAGCCGCCCTGGGGCAATTGATATGAAATCAAGGATAACGCCAGTGGCGCGGGTGCGAAAGCTCTTAAATGAGGCAACCCGATTCCCGCCTCTGGCGCTGTACCTGTGGGAGCGGGCTTGCTCGCGAAGACGGAGTGTCAGTCGACATTAATGGCGCTGACAGACCGCCTTCGCGAGCAAGCCCGCTCCCACAGGGATATTCGGTGTTATTGAATCAGCGAACCCCGCAGCGAGTGCGGCTGCGCGGCATCGATGTGCACGTCCGCGAACTGGCCGATCAGGGTCGGATTGTCGCAGCGGAAGTTGACGATACGGTTATTCTCGGTCCGGCCTTGCAGCTCGCCCGGGTCTTTTTTCGAGTAATCGGTCACCAGGATCCGCTGGATCGAACCGACCATTTGTCGGCTGATCTCGAAACCTTGCTGGTTCAGGCGATGTTGCAGGGCGTTCAGACGCTCTTTTTTCAGTTCTTCCGGCGTGTCATCGGCCAGGTCGGCGGCCGGAGTGCCCGGGCGTTGGCTATAGACGAACGAGTAGGAAAAGTCGAAACCGACGTCGGCAATCAGCTTCATGGTCTGTTCGAAGTCTTTCTCGGTCTCACCCGGGAAGCCGACGATGAAGTCCGAGCTGATGCAGATGCCCGGCACGGCGGCGCGCAGCTTGCGCAGTTTGGATTTGTATTCCAGCGCGGTGTGGTTGCGCTTCATCGCGGCGAGGATGCGGTCCGAGCCCGACTGCACTGGCAAGTGCAGGTGCTTGACCAGCTCCGGCACATCGGCGTGGGCCTGGATCAGGCTGTCGGAGAACTCCAGCGGATGCGACGTGGTGTAGCGGATGCGGTCGATGCCATCGACGGCGGCAACCACGCGGATCAGCTCGGCCAGATCCGCCAGGCGCCCGTCATGGGTGAGGCCGCGATAACCGTTGACGTTTTGCCCCAACAGTGTCACTTCGCGCACGCCGTTTTCGGCCAGGTGAATGATCTCGGCAATCACGTCGTCGAACGGCCGGCTGACTTCTTCGCCGCGGGTGTAGGGCACCACGCAGAACGTGCAGTACTTGCTGCAGCCTTCCATCACCGACACGTAAGCACTCGGGCCGTCGATGCGTGGCTCGGGCAAATGGTCGAACTTTTCGATTTCCGGGAACGAGACGTCGACTTGCGGCAGCTTGCTGATGCGCGCGGCGTCGATCATTTCCGGCAGGCGGTGCAGGGTTTGCGGGCCGAACACCACGTCGACGTACGGCGCGCGATCGCGGATGGCCGCACCTTCCTGGCTGGCCACGCAACCGCCGACGGCGATCACCATGTCCGGGTTGGCCAGCTTCAGTTCGCGCCAGCGCCCGAGTTGGGAGTAGACGCGGTCCTGCGCACGTTCGCGGATCGAGCAGGTGTTGAGCAGGATGACGTCGGCGTCTTCAGCGCGCGCGGTGACTTCCAAGGCCTGGTGTTCGCCCAGCAGATCGACCATGCGCGAGCTGTCGTACTCGTTCATCTGGCAACCGTGGGTTTCGATGTAAAGCTTCTTGGCCATGGAAAGAGTCATCACGTGATTCAAAGAACCGCGCATTATAGGGAACATGTTCCAAGGTTCCTACCGCTGTGCGTCCGGCGGCTATGCTATAGTTCGCGCCCTCTTTTTTATCCCTCGATGTGTTACCCGCCCACCATGACCAAACGTGAAGCTCCAATCTACAAGGTGATTTTCCTCAACCAGGGCCAGGTGTTCGAAATGTACGCCAAGCAGATCTATCAAAGTGATCTGTGGGGCTTCCTGGAAGTGGAAGAGTTCGTCTTTGGCGAGCGCACGCAAGTGGTCGTCGATCCGAGCGAAGAAAAGCTCAAGGCTCAGTTCGAGGGCGTGGTGCGCAGTTTTGTGCCGATGCATTCGATCGTACGTATCGACGAAGTCGAGCGTCTGGGAACCCCGAAAATCAGCGAAGCCCGCGGCGCGGTTGGCAATGTCATGCCGTTTCCAATGCCGATGCCTGAGAAGTAAGGCTCAAGATCGAGTCGCCCCTATCGCGAGCAAGCTCGCTCCCACATTTGACCGTATTTCCACGAGAAAACTCGGTTAACTGTGGGAGCGAGCTTGCTCGCGATGGGGCCAGTCAGATCAACGCAAAAATCAGGGAAGCGGCGCGAAAGGCGTACGCCCATCGGCGCTCTGCAGCTCCATAAGATATTTACGGAAAATTTGCCCGAGCACCTGGGTGGCAACCTCCAGTTCTTCGCGGGGCATTTTTTCGGTGACTTCGTCAGCGGTGTCCAGTGCATCTTCGGCGCCGTTGACCGCCGCCATCTTCAGCAGGATATACGCCTGAACGTTATTGGCCGGTACGCCTTCGCCGTGGAAGAACATGGTACCGAGCTTGAATTGCGCCTGGGCATGGCCTTGCAGCGAGGCTTTTTCGAAATAGCTCAGGGCTTGATTGAGGTCGCGTGGCGCGTTTTTACCTTCGTAGTAGAACTCACCCAACTCGTATTGCGCTTGCGCATCCCCTTCATCCGACGCTTTCTGGCAGGCGGCGATCGCCTGTTCCAGGTCTTGCGGCTGGGTATTGAGGGTGCAGCGACCCATCGCTGGGATCAACAACGAGTTGCCGCCTGCTTGTGCGTGCGCGAGCAGGGGCTGAAGAAGCAACAGGCAGCCCAGTGCAAGGGTGCGGCCGGTGCGGTTCATGGGAATCGACTTACCTCTGAAGGGCGCGCGGACCCATCGAGGGATCCAATAAGCGCGCATTATGAAATAAGCAGGGCCAACCTTACAAAGTCTTTACTCGTTTTTCTGCTGCGCGGGAAATATATCTCCCGTTTTGCGGAGGATTTTTGCTGGAAGTGTAGGAATGGAGGCGGGCGTGTAGGTGAAAGCTGACGCTGGCAATGGCCAACGTCAGCGCTACAGCGTTATTTCAAGGCAGCGAAGGCACGCTCGGCGGCGTCCAGGGTCAGTTTCAGCTCGGCTTCGCCGTGGGCGATCGACGTGAAACCGGCTTCGAAGGCACTCGGTGCCAGGTACACGCCACCTTCGAGCATCAGGTGGAAGAAGCGGCCGAACAGCGCGGCGTCACTGGCCATCACGTCATCGAAAGTGACGATGTCGTCGGCGCCACTGAAGTACAGGCCGAACATGCCGCCGGCTTGTGTGGTCACGAACGGAATGCCCGCCGCATCGGCGCGCTGTTGCAGACCGTCGAGCAGGCGAGTGGTGTAGTCGGTCAGCTCGGCGTGGAAGCCCGGACGGCTGATCAGGCGCAGGGTGGTCAGGCCGGCGGCCATCGCCAGCGGGTTACCGGACAGCGTACCGGCCTGGTAGACCGGACCCAGCGGTGCGATGCGCTGCATGATTTCACGCTTGCCGCCGAAACAGCCGACCGGCATGCCGCCACCGATGATCTTGCCGAAGGTGGTCAGGTCCGGCGTCACGCCGTAGTACGCCTGGGCTCCGCCGAGGGCGACGCGGAAACCGGTCATCACTTCGTCGAAAATCAGCACCACGCCGTGCTTGTCGCACAGGGTCCGCAGGCCTTCGAGGAAACCCGGTGCCGGCGGCACGCAGTTCATGTTGCCGGCCACTGGCTCGACGATGATGCAGGCCACATCCTGGCCGACTTCGGCGAGCATGGCTTCAACGGCGTCGATGTCGTTGAACGGCAGGGTCAGGGTATGTTTGGCGAACGCTGCCGGTACGCCGGCCGAACTCGGTACGCCCTGGGTCAGTGCGCCCGAGCCGGCCTTGACCAGCAGGCTGTCGGAGTGACCGTGGTAGCAGCCTTCGAACTTGATGATGCTGTCGCGACCGGTGAAGCCTCGGGCCAGGCGAATGGCGCTCATGGTCGCTTCGGTGCCGGAGCTGACCATGCGCACCATTTCCATCGACGGCACGAGGGAGCAGACCAGGTCGGCCATCTGCGTTTCCATCTCGGTCGGCGCGCCGTAGGACAGGCCGTGCTCCAGCTGCTTGCGCACCGCGTCCAGCACATCCGGGTGGCTGTGGCCGAGGATCATCGGGCCCCAGGAACCGACGTAATCCACATAGCGCTTGTCGTCTTCGTCGGTGACGTAGGCGCCTTCGGCGTGCTTGAAGAACAACGGCGTGCCGCCGACGCTCTTGAACGCGCGAACCGGCGAGTTCACGCCACCGGGAATGTGTTTCTGGGCATTGGCAAACAGCGTTTCGGAACGAGACATGATCGGGTTCTCAGATTTTAAGTAATTCGTTAAAGGCGCGGGCACGGCGGGTGACTTCAGCTGTGCTCTCGGCGCCGAACAGTCCATGCACCACGGCCAGCAGATCGACCCCATGGGCCACCAGCGGGGCGGCGTTTTCCAGGGTGATGCCGCCGATCGCGCAGATTGGCAGGTGCAGTTGCTTGCGCGCCTGGTCGAGCAGTTCGAGGCTGCAGGTCGGTGCGCCGGGCTTGGTGTTGGAATTGAAGAAGCGGCCGAAGGCAACATAACTGGCACCCTCTTTGGCAGCCTGTTCGGCTAGTTCGAGTTGCGCGTGGCATGTCGAGCCGATGATGGCTTTGGAACCGAGCAGGGCGCGGGTCGGTGACAGCGGACCATCGGTTTGGCCCAGGTGCACGCCCACATTCAGGCGCGCGGCCAGTTCGGCATCATCGTTGATGATCAGATGGGTCTTGTAGCGTTCGCACAGCTCGCGCAAGGCTTCGGCCTCACGCAGGCGGCGGGCCTCGTCGCTGCTTTTGTCGCGGTACTGCAGCAAGGTGACGCCGCCTTCCAGCGCCGCCTCCACGTACTTGAGCAACTTACCATCCAGCAAATGGCTGTCGGTAATGGCGTACAGGCCACGTAATTTCATCGGACAAGCCTCACCGCATTACAAAAGGAAGTTACGAACAGAAATCCAGCGGCAGGCGGCGCGGCACAAACTGGCCTTTGCCCAGCTGCTCGGCGTCACGCAGGGTGCGCCATGTGTAGTTAAGCGCGGTCTGCACGGCGCTGGCGAGGTTTTCACCCTGGGCCAGACGACCGGCCAGCGCGCTGGCCAGGGTGCAACCGGAACCGTGATAACTGCCGGGCAGGCGCTGGCAGGTATAGGTTTCGCGCAGGCCGTCGCGGCTGTACAGGCGATTGTGGATTTCGGTTTCGTCGCCATGGCCGCCGGTGATCAGCAGGTGTTTGACGAACGGCAAGAGTTTTTCAGCGCACTCGTCCGCGGTGCCTTCGGGCAGTTCGGCGAGGATCCGGGCTTCGGGAAGGTTGGGAGTGGCAATGATCGACAGGGGCAGCAGGCGTTCGCGCATGGCATAGCCGACTTCGTCCTTGCCCAGGCGTCCGCCACCGCCGGCGCGCAGCACCGGGTCGCAGACCACTGGCAAATGCGGGTGCGCCGATAGCAGTTCGACCACGGTGTCGACCATTTCCAGGGAGCCGAGCATGCCCAGTTTGACCGCCGCGACTTCGGAATCGTTGAGCACGGCATTGGCCTGGGCCAGTACCCACTCACGGTCGAGGACGCGGAAGTCAGTGACATTGACGGTGTCTTGCACGGTCAGGGCGGTGACGGCCGGAGCCGCATGGCAACCCTGGGCGAGCAGGGCTTCGATATCTGCCTGCAAGCCGGCGCCACCACTTGGGTCGTGGCCGGAGAGACAGAGGACAACGGGGCGAGAGCTGTAGATATTCATGGTGCGCGAGCTTACCACCAAACATTCTTTTTCGGGTGCAGCGACACTCCATTGTGGCGAGGGAGCTTGTTGGGTCGCCGCACCCTCCCGTCGGGGCGCGAAGCGGCCCCAAAAAATCCTCATGTTCATTGCGTCGACTGGTTTTACGACTGCTTCGCAGCCGAGCGGGAGCAAGCTCCCTCGCCACAGTCGTCTTCGTGCCACTGTTTGTGTCGCTGAAACGCCCGTCCTAGAGCCTTTTCTTGAAAAATTTCAATGGTATTTAATGGCCATCAACGGCTATGCTAGAGTGGATCCAAACCAATAACAGGTGATACCGGTTTTACGTCTGCTCAAAAGGAATGGGGGGGCTTCCTGACAGAACCGGACAGGCCACGCTGGGGCTTCAATGCGATATTTGCTGATGTTGCTGTTGTGTTTGCCCCTCCTGGCAAACGCCGTCGAGTTCGATGAGTTCACTCAGAGCCTCCCCTTGGGCCGAACCCTGCAGGTCTATGAGGACGCAGGTGGTCAGGCGACCATCGCGGATATCCGCGCGCAAGCGGCGGCCGGCAACTTCAAGGCGCACAACAAAGACACGCTCAACGCCGGGTACTCGCGCTCGGTGTTCTGGCTGAAAATCGACCTGCATTACCGCCCGACCGATCCGGCGGCGCAACGGACCTGGCTGCTGGAACTGGCCTATCCACCCCTCGATCATCTCGATCTCTATTTGCCCGATGCGGCCGGCAACTATCAGTTGGTCAGGCAGACCGGCGATGCCTTGCCCTTCGCCAGCCGCGAGATTCGTCAGAACAACTATCTGTTCGACCTGACGTTCAAACCTGAGCAGGCCGAAACCCTATTCCTGCGATTGCAAAGCGAAGGCTCGATCCAGGCACCGGTAACCTTGTGGTCGAGCACCGCCTACCTCGAAGAGCAGCCTGTGCGCCTCTACGTACTGGGGCTGATCTACGGCGTGTTGCTGGGGATGCTGGTCTACAACCTGTTCATCTACCTCAGCGTGCGCGACACCAGTTACCTCTACTACATCTTCTATATCGCTTCGTTCGGCTTGTATCAGCTGTCGGTCAATGGCGCGGCGGTGCAGTATTTCTGGCCGGACAACCCTTGGTGGGCCAACGCCGCGACGCCGTTTTTCATCGGCTGCGCGGGCCTGTTCGGCAGTCAGTTCGCCCGCAGTTTCCTGCAAATGGCTATCCACAGTCGTTGGCTCGATCGCTTGTTGCTGGCGCTGGTCGCCTTCGGTGCGCTGGTGGTCGGCCTGTCATTGATGAGCAGCTACGCCCTGGCCTTGCGCCTGGCCACGGCCCTGGCGCTGACGTTCACCGTGGTGATTTTTGCCGCCGGGATCTTTGCCTGGCTGCGGGGCCTGCGCGTCGCGCGGTATTTCATTATTGCCTGGTCGGCGTTTTTGCTCGGCGGCATCGTCAATACATTGATGGTGCTGGGATACCTGCCGAATGTGTTCCTGACCATGTATTCCAGCCAGATCGGCTCGGCCATCGAAGTGGCGTTGTTGTCCCTGGCACTGGCCGACCGCATTAACGACATGCGCGAGCAGCAGGCGCAAACGCTATTCGACGCCAGCCAGAAGCTTGAAATCCTCAACCAGCAACTGGCTCGCAGTAACAAGCTCAAGGACGAATTCCTGGCCACCCTGACCCACGAACTTCGCACGCCCATGAACGGTGTGATCGGTTCACTGGAATTGATGCAGACGGTCGAAATGAACCCGGAGCTTGAGCAGTATCAGCAGACGGCTTCGGGGTCGGCGCGGGACATGATGCGCATGGTCAACGGTATCCTGACCCTCACCGAACTGCAGGCCGGCAAGCTCCAGGCCTCGGCCGACACCTTCAGCTTGCGCGGCATGGTCGAGGCGCTGCGCACGCAGTTCGAGGGCAACGCTTCGAGCAAGTCGCTGGACTTCAAGGTCGACGTCGCATCCGGTGTGCCGGATCGCGTGCACGGCGACAACGCCAAGATTGCGCAATGTCTGGAGTGTCTGCTGGACAACGCCATCAAGTTCACCCGGGTCGGCGGCCTGGCCTTACGGGTGACCGGCAATGTCACTGGGGCCGACCGGCTGGCGTTGACCTTTGCGGTGATCGACACGGGCATTGGCTTCACCGATCTGGGAGAGGCCACGATGTATCAACGGTTCTTCCAGATCGATGGCTCTATGACCCGTGAATACGGTGGCCTGGGTGTTGGCCTGGCGATTTGCCGACAGTTGGTCGAATTGCTTGGTGGACGCCTGACGCATCGTTCCGAGCCAGGACGCGGCAGCCGGTTTCAGCTGGATGTGGAAGTCGGGCTGCCGGTGGCCGAACGCCCGCTGGCGCCGTTGATGTCCCGGGATTTTCCGCGCCTGCGCTTGCCTCAGGATTGTGCCGTGTTGTTGGTGGATGACAACAGCATCAGCCAGTTGGTGATGCGCGGCATGTTGCTCAAGCTGGGTTTCCGCGTGCGTACGGCCGACGGAGCCGATGTCGCGCTCGATCTCCTGCAGCGCGAAGTGTTTGACGCGGTGCTGGTCGATTGCCAGTTGCCGCGCCAGGACGGTGAGTCGCTGTGCTGCCGGATCCGCGCGCTGCCGGGCTATGCCGAGCTGCCGTTGTTCATGATCGCCCTGGGAGTTGACCGTGAACGCTGCCCGACCGGCGCGTTGATTGATTACTTGAGCAAGCCAGTGAAATTCGAAGACTTGCAGGCCGCGCTCTACCGCCGGGTGCTCTGCTCGCAACAGGGCGAAAGCGCCGACAGTTAGGCGGATATGACACTTTGTTCGGTTGAGGGGCGGTGCTTAACTGAAGTCCCTTGGCCGACCAAAGGAGCCCAGTCATGAACCTGCATCAGTTTGCCGAAACCCACGAAGTCACCAACCAGCCACCGTCCCTGGACGGCGCTAACCTCTACCGCATCGACTTGCCGTTGCAGGAATGGTCGCGGCGGTTCGGGGCCGGTTGGGCCGAATCGCGGATCGACGCTTACGGGGCGCTGGCCGGTGGTCCGTTGATGGAAGCCGGGTTCCTCGCCAATCAGAACAAGCCGGTGTTCAACAGTCATGACCGATTTGGTCATCGCATCGATCTGGTGGAATTTCATCCGGCCTATCACCAACTGATGCGCACGGCAGTCGAGCACGGCCTGACCTCGTTGCCTTGGGCGCACCCGCAGGACGGCGCTCATGTGGCCCGCGCTTGTATGTCGTATCTGCATAGCCAGGCCGAAGCCGGCAGTGGCTGTCCGTTGACCATGACCTTCGCCAGCGTTCCGGCCATGCGCCTGCAGCCGGACCTGGCGCAAAAGTGGTTGCCGAAAATCCTCGCCACTGAATACGACCCGCGCAACGTCGGCATGGCCCACAAGGCCGGGGTCACCATCGGCATGGCCATGACCGAGAAGCAGGGCGGCACCGATGTGCGGGCCAATACCACCAAGGCATATCCGGTCGGAGCCAGCGGTCCGGGCCAGGCCTATGAGTTGGTGGGGCACAAGTGGTTTTGCTCGGCGCCGATGTGCGACGCCTTCCTGACACTGGCGCAGACCGACAAGGGCCTGACCTGTTTCCTGCTGCCGCGCCATCGCCCGGACGACAGACGCAATCAGTTCTACATCCAGCGCCTGAAGAACAAGCTCGGCAATTGCTCCAACGCTTCCAGCGAAGTGGAGTTCCGCGGCGCACTGGCGTGGATGATCGGTGAAGAGGGGCGTGGTGTTCCAACGATCATCGAGATGGTCGCCATGACCCGCTTCGATTGCATGGTCGGTTCCAGTTCGCTGATGCGTCAGGCGTTGACCCAGGCCAGCCATCATTGCGCTCATCGTTCGGTCGGCGGCAAATTGCTCAGCGAACAGCCGTTGATGCAGAACGTGCTGGCGGACCTGGCGCTGGAAAGCGAAGCCGCCCTGGCCTTGAGCCTGCGTATGGGCCGGGCGCTGGATCATCTGGACGATTCGCAGGAAGCCAGGTTCGCCCGGTTGGTAACGGCGGTGGGCAAGTACTGGATCTGCAAGCGGGCGCCGGCCATGATCAACGAAGCCGCCGAATGCATGGGCGGTGCGGGTTATGTCGAAGACAGCATTCTGCCGCGGCTTTACCGCGAGGCACCGGTGAATTCGACGTGGGAAGGTTCCGGCAATGTGCAGTGCCTGGACGTGCTGCGTGCCCTGTCAAAGGAACCGGGCGTGCTCGATGCACTGTTCAGCGAGCTGGGCGATGGCCATGGCGACAAGCGCCTTGCCGCGCACATCCAGCAATTGCAGGCAGCCTTCAAGGACACCAGCGACATTCAGTACCGCGCCCGACAACTGACTGAAGACATCGCCCTGGGTCTGCAGGCCAAGTTGCTGCTGGAAGCCGGGAATTCGGTGGTCAGTGATGCCTTCATCGCCAGTCGCCTGGACGGTGGCGGCCGAGTGTACGGTGCGTTGCCACGCGGCCTGGACGTGGAAGCCATTGTCGCCCGATCGACCCCGCAAGGCTTCTAAGCGACACCGGCCTCCTGTGGGAGCGAGTCTGCTCGCGAAAGCAGTGTCATATTCAACATTGATGTGACTGACCGACCGCTTTCGCGAGCAGGCTCGCTCCCACATTAGTTCTGTGGATACTGCAATGATGCATTGCCAACACACCACTGTTCCCGTGAAGCGACGATGCAGGCAAGATGAAGGTCTGCAAGTCAGAACACAGGATGCTGATCGTGACCGAAGCTTTTATTGTCGTTCAAACCGCCGAGCAAGCCGTGGATCGGCTTGCACTCTTGCACAATCGTGCAACCACCGCGCTGAGTCAGGCGCTCAAGCGTTACCTCAAGGACCGCGTCGAGCCTGATGCCGAGCAGCGGGCGTTGTTCCGTTATCCCGAGCTGCGCCTGACCTACCTTTGCCAGGGCGAAGTCCCGCAGACCACCCGTGCCTATGCCAAGGTCCAGCTGCCGGGCACCTACAGCGTCACCGTCACCCATCCGTCGGCTTTCCGTAAGTACCTGCTGGAACAACTGGTTCCGTTGATGCACGACTTCACCGTGACGGTGGAAGTCGGTGTCAGCCAGCAGAACATCCCGTATCCGTATGTGGTCGAGCAGGGCGATGAATTGGGAGGTTCCGGCGTCACCGCAGCCGTGCTGGCGCGGGTGTTCCCGAGTACCGACCTGTCGGCCGCGACCGACGGCATTGCCGACGGTTTGTACGACTGGGAAAACACCGATCCGCTGCCCCTGGCGTTGTTCGATGCCGCGCGGGTGGATTTCTCCCTGCGCCGATTGGTGCATTACACCGGCAGCGACTGGCGCCATGTGCAGCCGTGGATTCTGCTGACCAACTACCACCGCTATGTCGACCAGTTCATTGTCCACGGCCTGGAACAATTGCGCCAAGACCCGCGCTTCGTGCGCATGGTGCTGCCGGGTAACGTGATCATCGAAAAGAGCATGGATCACGGCGAAGCGTCGGCGATTGCCGCCGGCGTGGTCTGGCACCGTTACCAGATGCCGGCCTATCACCTGATTGCCAGTGACGGCCACGGCGTGACCCTGGTCAACATCGGTGTCGGCCCGTCCAACGCCAAGAACATCACCGACCACCTCGCCGTTCTGCGCCCGCATTGCTGGCTGATGATCGGCCACTGCGGCGGCCTGCGTCAGTCGCAGACGATTGGCGACTACGTGCTGGCCCACGCCTACATGCGTCGCGACGGCATTCTCGACCGGGTCGTGCCGCCGAACATTCCGATTCCGGCCCTGGCCGAAGTGCAGATGGCGCTTCAGCAGGCGGCGGCCAACATCACCGGCGAGAAGGGCGACGAACTGAAAAAACGCCTGCGCACCGGCACCGTGCTGACCTACGACGACCGTAACTGGGAGCTGCGCTGGGCGCAAGAAAGGCCGCTGATCAACCTGTCCCGCGCCGTGGCGGTGGACATGGAAAGTGGCACCATCGCCGCCCAGGGTTATCGTTTGCGGGTGCCGTACGGCACGTTGCTCTGCGTCTCGGACAAACCGCTGCACAGCGAAATCAAGTTGCCGGGCTCGGCCAACGCCTTCTATGAGCGCGCGGTCAGCCAGCACTTGAAGATCGGTATCGAGGCGGTGGATCTGTTGCGCACCGAACTCAACTCACTGCACTCGCGCAAACTGCGCAGCTTCGACGAGCCGCCGTTCCGCTAACGGTTGTCATGGTCATTTGACGGTCGGGGCACTAGCATTAGCAGCCCTGACCGTTAGATGTTTCCTTTCTCATGTCTCGTCCTCCTCAACGCCCCGTTTCCCGCCGCCCTGGCACGAAACCTTCGCCTGCAGCCCCGCGCCGTGTCGCCAAGGCACCACCGGCCGAGCCGAAGCTGATCTTGTTCAACAAACCCTTCGATGTGCTGACGCAATTCAGTGACGGCGAAGGGCGCGCGACGCTCAAGGACTACATCGATGTGCCGGGGATCTATCCGGCCGGACGACTGGATCGCGACAGCGAAGGCTTGTTGCTGCTGACCAACGACGGTCAGCTTCAGGCGCGGATCGCCGACCCGAAGCACAAACTGGCCAAGACTTATTGGGTGCAGGTCGAGGGCGAGCCGGGCGCGGAGCAGTTGCAGCGCTTGCGTGACGGCGTTGAATTGAACGATGGCATGACCTTGCCCGCCGAGGCGCGACAACTGGACGAGCCCGAGCTATGGCCGCGCAATCCGCCGGTGCGCTTTCGCAAAAGCGTGCCGACCAGCTGGCTGGAGTTGGTGATTCGCGAAGGGCGCAATCGGCAGGTGCGGCGCATGACCGCTGCGGTCGGTTTGCCGACCTTGCGCCTGGTGCGGGTCAGAATCGGTGACTGGACGATCGAAGGGCTCGATCAGGGACAGTGGAAAGAAGTACCGGCGCGCTTATAAGGTGCCGGATTCGATCAAGCCGATCACCACGCTCTTGATGATGAACGCGGCCACGCCCAGGCCCAGCACGAAGAACAGGATGAACGAGCCAAAGCGTCCGGCCTTGGACTTCTTCGCCAGATCCCAGACGATGAAACCCATGAAAATGATCAGGATCGTGACCAGACCGGTCATCATCCACTCTTCAAAAACTGCAGGATCCATCGAACATCTCCAGCGCGGGCGAGGCTAAAAGGGCGCGGGGAGTATACGCCTCGCTGGCTGCGTGCAGTATTGACCTGCGGCAGTGTGCCGCAGTCATTCGTCGCCTGTGCCGGCCTCTTCGCGGGCAAGCCACGCTCCCACAGGTTTTGAGTCGCTCACAAAATTGAGGTCAACACAAAACCTGTGGGAGCGTGGCTTGCCCGCGATGGGGCCTTCAGCTACGCAGATGAGTCAGCGGCAACTCAGTGCTGTTGAGCACCTGGTTCAGCACAAAACTCGAACGCACGCTGGTCACGCCTTCAATCCGGGTCAGATGCCCGAGCAGCAGTTTCTGGTAGTGATCCATGTCCGGCACCACGACCTTGAGTTGATAGTCGGCATCCATCCCGGTCACCAGGCTGCATTCGAGCACTTGGGGCAAGGTGCGAATGGCCGCTTCGAAGTTCTCGAAACGCTCCGGCGTATGACGGTCCATGCCGATCAGCACGTAGGCCGTCAGGCTCAGGCCGAGCATCTTGCGGTCGAGCAGGGCGACCTGACGGGAAATGTAGCCGTCGTCTTCCAGTTGCTTGACCCGCCGCGAGCACGGCGAAGGCGACAGACCGATGCGCTCGGCCAACTCCTGGTTGGAGATGCGTGCGTCGCGCTGCAATTCCGCCAAAATACTCAGGTCGTAACGATCGAGCTTGCTCATCAATCAGTCCTTTGTTGTAACTATTGCGGCAGATTATGTATCCGGGGTTAAAAATTGCGCAAGTGATGTTTAATCAAGCAATCTTCGCAATCCTCTGTCGGCGCTTGCGGCCTATTCTTATTACCAGAATCACTGCTCGGACAAACAGTCCAGTGCGGCTCGCCCAATCAGGCCCGCCGCGGTCGCCACCCCCACCGGGGATGTGCCGGCCCCCGAGCTACACACTGTCCAGAAGACGGCGTGAGGTGAGCCGGCGCCACAAGCGTTGAGCCAGGACGAAGTTCTCCAAGGGGAGGCCGACGGGTCTCCCCTTTTTCTTGCGTGGAATTTGACCCTCCTGGCCTCAATAAATAAGTTGCGCGACTGATAACCTGTCGCAGAACCGGTCACTGCTTTCCCAGTCTTACGTACAGGCCCTGACCCGCAATGAGGATAAGCATGAAATCGCGCATCTGGCGTTTGGCCGGTGTTGGTTTGCTGTGTGTCAGTGTCACTGCGCAAACGCTGGCCGATGATCAGCAAAACCGTGGCCATGATGGCGGGCAGTACGGCCAGGATGGGCATCAGGGTGGTAACCAGGGTGGTAACCAGGGGGGGAGTCAGGGCCGTGGTGGCAACAACCAGCCACGCCCGCAGAGCGGCCCGCCACAGAACCAGCCGCGTGCGCAGAACAACGACAACCGCCAGTACGAGCACAACGGCCAGAATCAACATCAGAACAATAGCCAGAGGCAGCCCCGTCCGGCGCCGGATTTCAACAGCCCGGTTCGCTCACCGCCGCCACCGCCGCAGGCACCGGCCACTGACATGCCGATCCAGCCCCGCCCCGACACCGTACGCCAGACCCAGCCACCGCAGCGCCATGACTACCAGGATCAGCACTACCAGGATCAGCCGCATCGCTACGATTACAATCAGCGCTGGAAGGGCTATATCGGTGCGCCGACCAATGACAATCACTGGGACGGACGCCCGAGTGGACGCGGTTACGGCTGGGGGCCAGGTCCCAGGTATCGCCCCGGCCAGGTGATCGATCGCTTCCCCGAGCGTAACTTGCGCGTGCCTTACCGTGGCATGGATTACTACTATTCCGGTGGCTACTGGTATCGCCCGCTGGGCCCGCGTTATGAGGTGGTAGCGCCTCCACGCGGGATTCGCGTCAACTACCTTCCTGATTACGCCGAGCAGATATGGATCGGCGGGGCGCTACTGTTCCTCGCGGCCGGTTCGTATTACGCCTATCAGGAGAGCACCCGGGATTACGTCGTGGTCGAGCCGCCGATTGGCCAACCGCAGTCGCCACCACCGGCCGCCAGCAATGGTTATGACGTGGAGGCGTACCCGGCCAACGGCCAGTCGCCGGAGCAGGTCAGTCGCGATGGCTACGAGTGTTATCAGTACGCGGTGCAGCAGAGTGGTTTCGATCCACGCACCGCCACCTACCAGCCAGACCCGTCGGTGGTGCAAGCCTACCGACAGGCCCAGGGCAATTGCCTGAGCAGTCGTGGTTATCAGGTCAACTACTGAACCCGAGCGGATTTCACCACTTCCTGCGGGTCGGCGTGCACCAGCACTTCGGCGCGCGGGTAGGCGTCGTGAATGGCCGCGGCAGCCTGATCGCTGATGCCGTGGGCCACTGACAGCGTCAGCTCCCCCGGCAGCTCCAGATGCAACTGCACAAACCACTGGTTGCCGGAGATCCGCGTGCGCAGGTCATGGGCACCCAGCACACCGGGCACGCTGCACGCCAATTCCAGCATGTGCTGGCTGACCTCCGGCGGCAGTTCTTCATCCATCAACACCGCAAAGCTCTCCCGGGCGATCTGCACTGCGCTCCATAGAATGTAGGCGGCGATTCCCAGACCGAACCAGGGGTCGACCTGATGCAGGCCATACCCGGCCAGCACCAGCGCGATCAGAATGCTGCCGTTGAGCAGCAGGTCCGAGCGGTAGTGCAGGGAGTCGGCGCGTACCGCGTTGGAGCCGGTGGCCTTGACCACCCGATGTTGCAACATCAACAACGCCAGGGTCAGTACGAGGGAGAACACAATCACGCCGATACTGATCCACGGCGCGCCGACCGGTTCGGGATGTTTGAGCCGATCATAGGCCTGCAACGCAATCAGTACCGCACTGCCGCCGATGAACAACGCCTGGGCCATGCCCGCCAATGACTCGGCCTTGCCATGCCCGTAGCGATGATCATTGTCGGCGGGGCGCAGGGCGTAATGCACCGCCAGCAGGTTGAGCAATGAGGTGACGCCGTCGAGTGTCGAGTCGGTGAGTCCGGCGAGCATGCTCACCGAGCCGCTCAGCCACCAGGCGATGGCTTTGGCGATGATCAACATGCATGCCACCGCCACCGAGGCACGGGTCGCCAGCCGCAGCAGGCGGGCGTGTTCGGAGCTGGAGGTCATGGTGGCCATCGTTTCTTGAAGAGTCCTTTCGCGTGTAGGGGTTACGCGGCCGGTTGCAGGCCGAGCATCGCCAGTTGCTGGGTGCTGCCTTTGCTCTGGATCAGGCGTGGATCGTCCAGCGGGAAGCTGCGGCCCAGCTCGCTTTCCAGAATAGTCTGCAACTTGCGGTTATCGACCTGGCCGTCGGGGCCTATGGCATCCTTGAGTTTTTGCGGATCGACCTGGGCGGTCTTGCCCGGTTCGAAATAAATCGCACCGGTGGCGAAGTCCACGGCAAACGCGATCAGGCCGGGGATGATGTAGAACAGCAGGCCCACTGCATCGAGCGCGGCGATGGCCGGGTCGATCTTGCCTTCGATCTGGCCACGGCGATCGGGGTAGAAGATCGACCCGCAGGCGGTCACTTGAGTCAGCAAGGTTGCGACCAGAACACCGCCAATCAGGCGAAAGGGAGCACGCATATGAAATCTCCTGGGTAATCTCGAAACGAAACGTCGTCGGTATGAATTAGGACCGTGATTAACGCCACGCAGTTCGCCGTTATACTCGCGGCTCTGTTTGGGAGCCAGCATGATTTCTTTGCCGATCGATGAAGTTTTACCCGCCCTGCGTGAAGCCCTCGCTACACGCCACGAAGCCGTGCTCGAAGCTCCGCCCGGCGCCGGTAAAACCACCCGCGTACCCTTGGCCTTGCTCAACGAGCCGTGGCTCGCCGGGCAGACCATCCTGATGCTTGAACCCCGCCGGTTGGCCGCACGCGCAGCGGCGGAGCGGCTGGCCAGTGAGCTGGGGGAAAAGGTCGGCGAAACCGTGGGCTATCGCATTCGCCTCGACAGCAAGGTCGGCCCCAGTACCCGAATCGAAGTGGTCACCGAAGGCATCCTCACCCGGCGCCTGCAGGATGACCCGGCGCTGGAAGGCGTGGGGCTGCTGATCTTCGACGAATTTCACGAGCGCAGTCTCGACGCTGACCTGGCCTTGGCCCTGAGCCTCAATGGCCGCGAACTGTTCCGTGACGATCAGCCGCTGAAAATTCTCTTGATGTCCGCCACGCTCGAAGGCGAACGCTTGGCCGGGTTGCTCGACGACGCGCCGATCCTGCGCAGCGAAGGGCGCATGTACCCGGTGGCGATGCGCTGGGGGCGGCCGTTCCAGGCCGGTGAATTCATCGAGCCGCGTCTGGTGCAGACCATCCTCGAAGCCTTGAACGATGAGACCGGCAGCGTGCTGGTGTTCCTGCCGGGGCAAGCGGAAATCTGCCGCGTGCATCAGCAATTGGCCGATGCCTTGGGTGACAACCCACAGGTTCTGCTGTGTCCGTTGCACGGTGAACTGGACCTGACGGCGCAACGGGCGGCGATCGATCCGGCGCCGCCGGGCAAGCGCAAAGTGGTGCTGGCCACCAATATCGCCGAAACCAGTTTGACCATCGACGGCGTGCGCGTGGTGATCGATGCCGGGCTGGCGCGGGTGCCGCGTTTCGACCCGGGCAGCGGCATGACCCGTCTCGACACCCAACGCATTTCCAAGGCCAGTGCGACCCAGCGCGCGGGCCGGGCCGGGCGTCTGGAACCCGGTGTTTGTTATCGCCTGTGGTCCCAGGATCAGCACGAGCAGCTGGCGGCTTATGGCAGCGCGGAAATCCTCTCGGCGGACCTTGCCGGGCTGGCCTTGCAGCTGGGTCGTTGGGGCGTGACGCCCGGGCAACTGGTGTGGCTCGACGTTCCACCTGTAGCGGCTTATGCACAGGCTCAGGACTTGCTGGAACGCCTGGGCGCTTTGGACGACGAAGCGCTGACCCGTCACGGCCAGGCCATGGCCGAACTGCCGGCCCATCCGCGTATCGCGCATTTGCTGTTGCGCGGCCAGGCGCTGGGTCTGGCGGATATGGCTTGCGACGTCGCCGCACTGCTCGGCGAACGCGATATTTTACGTGGCGCCGGGGCAGACTTGCACAGCCGACTGGTATTGCTGTCTGGCGAAGAACGCGCCGCACGTGGCGCGCAGGGTGGCGTGCAACGCGCACGGCAACTGGCGCGGCAGTATCGTGGTTACTTGCGCGGCAAAGCCTCGGAGCCGGTCAGCGATCCGGATCACCCGCGCTGGCTCGGTGCGTTGCTGGCGCTGGCCTATCCCGACCGCGTCGCCCAACAACGGCGCGCCGGTGGTGCGGAATATCGCCTGGCCAACGGTCGTGCCGCGCTGTTCGCCGAGGCCGACAGCCTGATGAAGCAGCCGTGGCTGGTGATCGCCGATCTGGGCAGTCGCCAGGGGCAGCGAGAAGAGCGGATTTACCTGGCGACGGATTTCGATCCGGCACTGTTCGACTCAGTGCTGGCCGAGCAGGTGCGTTGCGTCGATCAACTCGATTGGGATGAGCGCGAAGGTGTGCTGCGTGCCGAGCGTCAGCGCAAGGTTGGTGAATTGATCCTCAGCCGTGAACCGCTCACCGGTCTCGACGAAAGCGCCCGCAGCCAGGCGCTGGTGAATCTGGTGCGGCGCAAAGGCCTGGAGCTGTTGCCATGGACCCCGGAGCTGCGTCAGTGGCAGGCACGAGTGGCGTTGTTGCGGCAACTGGACCTCGCCGGCAAGGGCGAGAGCGAGTGGCCGGATGTCAGCGATGCCGCGTTGCTCAAAAGCCTGGAGCACTGGCTGATGCCGTATCTGGGCAAGGTTTCCCGGCTCAGTCACTTCGCCAATCTGGACCTGTCGAGCATCGTCCACAACCTGCTGCCGTGGCCGCTGCCGCAGCGGCTGGACGAGTTGGCGCCGCATCATTTGAGCGTGCCGTCGGGCTCTTCGATTCGTCTGGACTACAGTGAACAGCCGCCGATTCTGGCGGTGCGTCTGCAGGAGTTGTTCGGCCTGGCCGAAACCCCGCGCATCGCCGGAGGGCGGCAAGTGGTCAAGCTGCATCTGTTGTCCCCGGCGCGGCGGCCGGTACAGGTGACGCAGGACCTGGCGAACTTCTGGCGCAGCACCTACGCCGAAGTGAAGAAGGATTTGAAAGGGCGGTACCCGAAGCATTACTGGCCGGATGATCCGCTGGTGGCCGAAGCGACTGCGCGGATCAAGCCGCGTAAATAGTCATTTGGATGCGAACTCTGTGGCGAGGGGGCTTGCCCCCGTTGGGTCGCGCAGCGGCCCCAGCTCCAGGGCCTGCTACGCAGTCCAACGGGGGCAAGCCCCCTCGCCACAGGGGATCAGTCTGAGCGTTCGGACTTGGCGGTCAATTGCTCGCGGCAATAGTCGGCAAACAACTGCGCCGGTTTGGTCAGTTGCCCGCGCTTGAGCCAGGCCGCCACCAGCCCGGAGCCAGTGACGTCTTCGGCGATGTCCACGCACACGACTTTCTGCCCGTCGTAGGTGCACTCCGAATGCGGCTTGGTCACCAGGATCGAGAAACCAAAGCCTTGTCCGACCATGCCGCGCACCATCTCGATCGATGGCGAGCTGAAGGCAATGCGCGGGGTCAGGTCCAGCTCTTCGAACAGGCTGACGAAATAGGTCCGGCTCGGTTGCACGTCCAAAAGAATCATCGGCTCCAGGTACAGGTCCCGCAATGAGACTTGTGCCTGCTGGGCAAAACGGTGATCGGCCGGCAGCAGCGCGTAAGGCCGTTGCGCCGGCATCAAGGGTTCGGTTGCGATGGTGCCGTCGAGATCGTGCTCATAGAGGATCGCCAGGTCGAAGGCGCCGGAGGTCAGGCCCTGCACCAGTTCCTGCTGCTCGCCGTCGCGGATGCGGATTTCCACTCCCGGGTACAACGCCGAAAACCCGGCGATCAATTGCGGCAGGTACAGCGGCGCGACGGTTTCGAAGCAGCCGATATCGATCTGCCCGGACACCACATCGTTGTCGGCCAGGGCGTTCTGCTCGAACTCCTTGGCCATGCGCAGCAGTTCCTGGGCCTTGCGGTAGAAGCGTGCACCGCTGGGCGTCAATGACACGCCCTGTGCATGGTGACGAATCAGCAATTGCACACCGAAGCTGTCTTCCAGCCCTTTGATGGCCGTGGAGATCGACGGCTGGGCGATGTACAGCTTGCGCGAGGCCTCGGCGACGCTGCCGCACTCGACGGTGGTGATGAAGTATTTCAGTTGACGCAGATTGTAGGCAGCCACAGCAAACCTCGGGGGAGAACGACTCAGGCATCCAGGCAATTTGCGCGCCACCCTTATCCGCTCGGGTAGCGATTTGTTGTGGTTGAACAATAACCACATGCTGCGCCAGAAGGGAGATTGGCTACGTAGTTTTTTCTTGGCCTGCGAACACATTTTTACTGGTTTTCCACCGCTCGGGCCTGAGCGACTATCCAATACACAAGAATGTCCTCTGGAGCATCCGAACGTGTTCGAGCTTGAGTATTGGCAACGCAAAGCCGCTTCCCTGCGGTTTCCCGACCAGGCCGTGATCGATGGCCAGCGCCGAGCGGCGCAATCGGGGCAAACTTTCGCCGCGATCAACCCCGCCACCGGGCAATGCCTGGCCAATGTCGCGGCCTGTGGCGAGGAAGATGTGAATGCGGCGGTGCGCAATGCGCGGCAAGTGTTTGAAGCCGGCACCTGGTCGGCACGTTCGCCGACTGAACGTAAACAGGTGCTGCTGCGCCTGGCCGACTTGATCCTCGAAAACCGTGAAGAACTGGCGCTGCTCGATTCGCTGAACATGGGCAAGCCCGTCACGGACGCCTACAACATCGATGTGCCGGGTGCCGCCGGGGTGTTGCGCTGGTACGCCGAGAGCCTCGACAAACTCTACGACCAGGTCGCACCGAGTGCGCAGAACGTGCTGGCGACCATCACCCGCGAAGCCCTCGGCGTGGTGGCTGCGGTGGTGCCGTGGAATTTTCCGCTGGACATGGCCGCGTGGAAACTCGCCCCGGCCCTGGCCGCGGGTAACTCGGTGATTCTCAAGCCGGCCGAGCAGTCGCCGTTTTCGGCTTTGCGTCTGGCGGAGCTGGCGCTTGAGGCCGGTGTGCCAGCGGGTGTGTTGAACGTGCTGCCGGGTTTGGGCGAGCAGACCGGCAAGGCCCTTGGCTTGCACCCGGACGTCGATTGCCTGGTATTCACCGGCTCCACTGAGGTCGGCAAATATTTCATGCAGTACTCGGCCCAGTCGAACCTGAAACAGGTGTGGCTGGAGTGCGGCGGCAAGAGCGCCAACCTGGTATTCGCCGATTGTCAGGATCTGGACTTGGCCGCCGAGAAAGCCGCGTTCGGCATCTTCTTCAATCAGGGCGAAGTCTGTTCGGCCAACTCGCGATTGCTGGTGCAGCGCTCGATTCATGACGCGTTCGTCGAACGTCTCAAGGCCCAGGCCGAACGCTGGTTGCCGGGCGATCCGCTGGACCCGTCGAGCGCTGCCGGTGCCATCGTCGACAGCCGTCAGACCGCGCGCATCATGAAGTTCATCCAGCAGGCCGAGCAGCAAGGTGCGACCAGGATCTGTGGTGGTCGGCAGTCGATCTTCAACGGCTCCGACAACTTCATCCAGCCGACGATCTTTACCGGCGTGACGCCGGACATGCCGCTGTTTCGCGACGAAGTATTCGGCCCGGTTCTGGCGGTCACGGCGTTTGATGACGAGGCCCATGCGTTGCACTTGGCCAACGACAGCGTCTACGGTCTGGCGGCTTCGCTGTGGACTGACGACCTCAACCGCGCCCACCGCGTGGCGCGACAATTGCGAGCGGGCACGGTGTCGGTCAACAGCGTCGATGCACTGGACGTGACCGTTCCTTTTGGCGGCGGCAAGCAGTCCGGTTTCGGCCGTGACCTGTCCCTGCATTCATTCGATAAATACACCCAGTTGAAGACCACCTGGTTTCAATTGCGCTGATAACAAAACGGAGAACTGGCGATGACCACACCACGTGAAACCCGCGACTACCAGGCCGCCGACGCTGCGCACCACATCCATGCGTTCGTCGATCAGAAAGCCCTCAACGACGAGGGGCCAAGGGTGATGGTCCGTGGCGAGCGCCTGCACCTGTGGGACAACGATGGCCGCCGTTACCTCGATGGCATGTCCGGGCTGTGGTGCACCAACCTCGGTTACGGGCGCAAGGATTTGGCGGCTGCGGCGAGCCAGCAACTGGAACAGCTGCCGTACTACAACATGTTTTTCCACACCACCCACCCGCAGGTGATCGAGCTGTCCGAGCTGCTGTTCAGCCTGCTGCCGGGTCACTACAGCCACGCGATCTACACCAACTCCGGCTCCGAGGCCAACGAGGTGTTGATCCGCACGGTACGGCGTTACTGGCAGGTGCTCGGCAAGCCCGAGAAGAAGATCATGATCGGCCGCTGGAACGGTTACCACGGTTCGACCCTGGCCGCGACGGCGCTGGGCGGCATGAAATTCATGCACGAAATGGGCGGCATGATTCCGGACATCGAGCACATCGACGAGCCGTACTTCTTCGCTCACGAGGGCAACCTGACACCAGCCGAATTCGGTCTGCGCGCGGCCCGGCAACTGGAAGCGAAGATTCTCGAACTGGGTGCGGACAAGGTCGCAGGCTTCATCGCCGAACCCTTCCAGGGCGCTGGCGGGATGATCTTCCCGCCGGAAAGCTACTGGCCGGAAATCCAGCGCATTTGCCGCAAGTACGATGTGCTGCTGTGCGCCGATGAGGTTATCGGCGGCTTCGGTCGTACCGGCGAATGGTTCGCCCACGAGTACTTCGGTTTCGAGCCGGACACCCTGTCCATCGCCAAGGGCCTGACCTCGGGTTACATCCCCATGGGCGGCCTGATCCTGTCGAAGAAAATGGCCTCGGTGCTGGTGGAGCAGGGCGGCGTGTTTGCCCACGGCCTGACCTATTCCGGGCACCCGGTGGCGGCGGCGGTGGCGATTGCCAACCTCAAGGCCCTGCGCGATGAAGGCGTGGTGACGCGGGTCAAGGACGACATCGGCCCGTACCTGCAACAGTGCCTGCGCGAAGTGTTCGGCAAGCACCCGTTGGTGGGCGATATCCAGGGCACCGGCATGGTCGCGGCGCTGCAACTGGCCGAAGACAAATCCACTCGCAAGCGCTTCGCCAATGAGAACGACATCGCCTGGCGTTGCCGTACGATTGGCTTTGAGGAGGGGGTGATCATTCGCTCGACTTTAGGCCGGATGATCATGGCGCCGGCGTTGATTGCCAGCCGTGAAGAGATTGACGAACTGATCGCCAAGACCTTGAAAGCGGTGGATCGTACGGCGCAGGAATACGGTCGGCTCTAAGATCGTCTGAAGGTCCTGCGGACCTTATTCGCGAGCAGGCTCGCTCCCACATTGGATTTGTGTCGATCTCATTAATAGGGTCGGCATAGACCCCCTGTGGGAGCGAGCCTGCTCGCGAATGCTATTGACCATTCGACACATTTTTCATGCCTTGCACTGACCTTGTGCATCCTCGCCATTGCCGCCTTTTGGCGGTGCGCGCTAACCAGTTTTTTCATCACTCGCATCCACAAATTTCCTCATTTTCCTAATCCCGCCCTTGAGCCAACATCGATCTCGCCAGCCCGCCGAATGCTGCCCGCCGAAGGGTCCCTCAGAGACCACAGGTTGCAGCCAATTCAGGGCTCGCCGTACTGCCCATGACAAAACTAAATCAACAGCTTTGGGAGTGCTCCATGATCAAGTCCTTGCTTACCCGCGTTGTCCATCCACTGGCGGTCACCGCCATCGCCGCGACGGTCGCTACCAGCGCCCAGGCCGGCACTCTGTCCATCGGCCATACCACCTGGGTCGGCTACGGCACCCTGTACCTGGCCCGGGACCTGGGCTACTTCAAGGAAAACGGTTTGACCGTCGAGTTGCCGGTGGTCGAAGAGGCGGCGATGTACATGGCCGCACAAGCGTCTGGCGAGCTGTCCGGCTCGGCGTCGACCATTGATGAGGTGCTCAAGTACCGCCCGCAATTCTGCTTCAAGGCTGTGGCCGCGCTGGACGACAGCCATGGTGGCGACGGTGTGCTGGTAGGCAAGGACGTCAAGAGCCTGCAGGAACTCAAAGGCAAGGCCGTTGCGGTCAACGAAGGGTCGACCTCGCAGTTCTGGTTGTCGTACCTGCTGAAAAAGAACGGCATGAAGATGAGCGACATCACCGTGCAGAACATGACGGCTGACGATGCCGCCACCGCGTTCATCGCCGGTCGCGTACCCGCTGCCGTGACCTGGGAGCCGCACCTGTCGATGGTGCGCGACAAGAAGCAGGGCAAGGTGCTGATCGACAGCAGCAGCACACCGGGGGTGATCGTCGACGTGGTGGCACTGAACTGCACCGTCATCGAAAAGCAGCCGGAAGACGTCAAGGCACTGGTGGCCGGTTTGTACAAAGCCGTGCAGTACACCAAGGATCATCCGCAGGAAGCCTACAAAATCATGGCCAAGGGTGTCGGCGGCTACCTGGCCGATCCGAAGGAAATGGAAGCGGCCGCCCAGGGCGTGCGCTTCTACGATCAGGCCATGAGCGAGAAACTGCTGGGTTCGCCGGGCAAGTCGGGTGACAGCGCACCGCTGATCAAACTGGCCAACGAGACCGCCAGCGAGCTGCAAGGCAAGCCCTACAACGTCAGCAATGACGACCTGATCGACAACCGTTTCGTCACCCCGCTCTAGGAGGCTGCATGTTCAAGCGCAATTCGTGGCTGAGCCGCTGCATCACGCCCAAGACCGGGTTGCCGGTCTCGGTGATCTGGAGCGCGAGTGGTCTGGCCTGGGTGCTGTTGGTCGGCCTGTGGGCCGGGTTGTCCTACGGCGGTGTGGTGCCGGGCATGTTCCTGCCGACGCCAGGCGCGGTGGTCGAGGCCGCTGTGCGCCTGGGTCGCGACGGCACCCTCGGTCAGCATGTGTGGGCCAGCGTCGAAGTGGTGATGGTCGGCTTCATCGTGTCGTCCCTGGTGGCGGTGCCGCTGGGGCTGTTGATGGGCAGCTTCCGCATCGTCCAGGCGTTCCTGGAGCCGATGGTCAACTTCATTCGCTACCTGCCGGTGACGTCGTTCGTACCGCTGTTCATCCTGTGGATCGGCATCGGTCTGGAACAGCGGGTCTCGGTGATCATTTTCGGCGTGTTCTTCCAGCAACTGGTGATGATCGCGGACGTGTCCAAAGGCATCTCCAAGGACCTGATCAACGCCTCCTATACCCTCGGTTCGAACCGTCGTGACGCGGTGCTGCATGTGATCGCCCCGGCTTCCCTGCCAGGCGTGCTCGACACCCTGCGGGTGACCATGGGCTGGGCCTGGACTTACCTGGTGGTGGCTGAACTGGTCGCCGCCTCCAGTGGCCTGGGTTACCTGAGCCTCAAGGCCATGCGCGGCTTCCAGGTGGATGTGATTTTCCTCGCCATCGCGATCATCGGCCTGCTGGGCCTGGTCACCGATCAACTGTTCCGTTTCCTACGTCTGAGGATTACCGCATGGGCTCAGTAACCGCCGCCACTCATCGTTTTGTCGCCCCTCAGGCTGCCCCGGTGAACGCGCCTCGGCTGCAAGTGGATAAGGTCAGCCTGCGTTACAAGAAGCCGGATGGCGGGACCTTTACCGCGTTGGAAGAAGTGTCGTTTGAGGTGCCGGACCAGCAATTTGCCGTACTGGTGGGGCCGTCCGGTTGTGGCAAGTCGAGCCTGCTGTACCTCACCGCCGGCCTGGCGGAACCGACGTCGGGGGAGATCTACGTCGGTGGCCAACAGGTGGAAGGCCCCGGCGCGGATCGAGGCATGGTGTTCCAGAGCTACACGCTGTTCCCGTGGCTGACCGTGCGGCAGAACGTCGAGTTCGGCCTCAAGCGGCGCGGCATGCCGGCGGCGCAGCGCAAGGATATTGTCGACTACTACGTCAATGAGGTGGGCCTGAGCGGCTTTGCCGACAACTACGCCAAGCAGTTGTCTGGCGGGATGATGCAGCGCGTCGCCATTGCCCGCGCCTTGGCCAACGACCCGCAGATCCTGCTGATGGACGAACCCTTCGGCGCCCTAGACAGCCAGACGCGCCTGCAAATGCAGCAGTTGTTGCTGCGGGTGTGGGGCAACAGCAAGAAGACCGTGTTGTTCGTGACCCACGACATCGACGAGGCGATTCTGCTCGGCGACCGGGTCTACGTCATGGGCGCAAGGCCGGGGCGGATCAAGCAGATCCTCGATGTGCCGATCGAGCGTCCGCGCAACCTGGACATGGTCATGGAGCGCTCATTCATCGAGATGAAGCGCGAGATCTTCGGGCTGCTGCATGATGATCTGGAAGAGGTGCATTAAGCCTGATCTGGAGCCACGCGCCATCCCTGTGGGAGCGGGCTTGCCCGCGATAGCGGAGTGTCAGTCAACAATAATGTTGAATGTGATGGCCCCATCGCGGGCAAGCCCGCTCCCACAGGGACTGCATCTGACTTCGGTTGGTATTAAGGCGCAACCGGCAACAGGAACCGCGCAATCACCGGCAAGTGATCGGAGATGCGCAGCGTATCGTCCTGCCGCACCATCGCCTCCACCCGTTTGATCCGCGGACTGTAGAACAGGTAGTCGACGGTCCGGTCCGGGCCGTTCAGCCCGGGGTCGTTCGGGTAGTGGGTCAGCCAGCGCTCGCGGTCGATCCCGCTGGCTTCGTTGTTGGCCGGGATCATCGGGTACTTGTCCCATAGCAGGTGCAACGGGCTGTCGGCGGAGTAGGGCGCGCGTTGCGCATCGGACAGGCGTCGATACTGACCCAGCGGCAACAGGTTGAAATCCCCACCGATCAACCACGGCGTGCCACGGCTTTCGAGTTTATCGAGGGTCCGGGCCACGGCGTTCACCTGGTTTTGCAAGGTGTTGTCGGCTTGGGTCGCACGCTCCAGATGGGTATTGAGCACCGCCATCTGCCCGCCGTCACTCAACGGCAAGTAGCTCACCAGCAAGGCGTTTCTGGGTTTGAATTGGCGGCTGAGCGGATTACCCGAGACGACGGGCAGTTGCAGGCGTTGGGCATGTTTGATCCGGTAACGGCTCAGGGTTGCCAGTTGCCGGCCGACGCTGCCGAAGATGTGCGGGTCCGGGACGAAATCAGCCTTCCAGTCGAAGGCGCTGACGCTGCATGGGTACAAATCGGCGAGCCGTTCTTGCAGCAGTTTGAACTGATGCTGGTAATCGCTGGCCTTGGCGCCGTCGTCCAGCTCCTGCAACAGCACGATGTCCGGTTGTTCGTCGCGAATCACCCGCGCCACTTCGTCGAGGCTGAAGGCCATGTCTTCCGCTGTGGGGCGTTCGTCGGTACCGGCGGCCAGGTCATTCCAGAACACGTAACGCTTGCCGGCCAGGTACTGGACGTTCCAGGTCATCACTTTCAGTGCCTGCCCGGGGACCAGGGTGGGTGCCTGGCCGCTGCAACTCACTGGCAACACTTCTTTGGCTTCGGGGCGCCAGGTCAGGCTGTAGGTCATCACGGCGATCAAGCCGATCACGATCAGCAGGCCCAGCAGGATGTGGCGCAGTAGACGGGTCATGGCTCAGCTTATTGGCGTTGCAAAATTGTTCCCGAGCATACCCGAGAGCGATGGGCGCGCCCAAGGTCAGAGCGAGCTGTCATTTCTCTCAGGCAACGGGTTGATCAGCATGAACAAACGGAACAGCACCACACTGGTAAACAGCTGCAGGAAACTGTGGGCGCTGTCGATCAGCAGCGAGATCACCGGGTTCTGCGGTTCGGGGTACGCCGCCAGGGTCGCCCCCTTGAGCAGCCACAGCGGCCCCATCACACACAGAATGCACAGCAGGATGCGCAGGAAGTGACCTTGGGTCATGCGCAGGCTTTCCTTCATGGCCGCCAGCGGCGCCGTGCCGCGCAACACCAGCAGGTATTCGCCAAACGCCAGGGTCACCATCAGATAGATACCCGGCAGGAAATACAGCGACAGGCCCAGCAAAATCAGCACGGTATTGAGCGCCGTCAGCAGGGCGAAGCGCGGCCACAGGCTCGCCGCCATCGCCAGCAGGTCGCGGTTGCGCGGTGATTCACCCCGGCTGCGGGCGTCAAGAAACAGAATCAGCGCGGCGGTGTACAGCGGGTACACCAGCAAGCCGACAATCACGCTGATGCCGGGGAAACTGTCCGGCTCGGTGGAGTGGTCGACCACTTGTTGCAGCAACGCCTCCAGGATCACCAGCGGCAGGCACAGCTGCACGATCTGGCCCAGATTGCGCTTGAAGAAATACAGGGAGTCACGCAGCACATCTAACGGATTCATCGGTTGGTATCGCAGGTTGAAAGCAGTGGTCCACTTTAACCGATCAGGTGCCGGGAGACGCAAACGTAAACGTTCAGTAAAGGTCATTGAAACAGTTTGTTTCAGCCTCCATTAAGGTCGGGCACCTTATCCTCGTTGGATAAAGGCAACGATTTTCCCGGCAATCTACGAGGTCGCCATGAACAGCGAAGAACAAACCCTGATCGATGGACTGTTTTCCCGGCTGCAACAGGCCGAAACGGACTCAGCCCCGCGTGACGCCCAGGCCGAGGCGCGGATCAAGGAACACCTGACGCGCCAGCCTGCGGCAGGATATTTCATGACCCAGGCGATTCTGGTGCAAGAGGCAGCGATCAAGAGCCTCGATGAGCAGAACCAGCAACTGACCCGGCAAGTCCAGCAATTGCAGGCCGAACTGCAACAGGCCAAGGCCCAGGCGAGCCCGGCTCCAGCGTCGAGCGGCGGTGGCTTTTTGTCGAGTATCTTTGGCGGCGCTTCCCGTGATCCACAACCGGCACCGACCCAGAGTTCGGCGCCATCGAGCGGTGGCTGGCGTGAGCCGGGGCGCTCGTCGTTCGGTTCGCAAGCGCCACAGCAGAACTTCGGTGCTGCGCAACAGACCTTTCCACAACCGGGCTATGGCCCGCAGCAGCAAGCACCGGCAGCGGCCGGCAGCAGTTTCCTCGGTGGAGCGCTGAAAACCGCCGCTGGCGTGGCGGGTGGCGTGATGCTGGCACAAGGCATCAGCAGCCTGTTCCATCACAATCAGCAACCGGAAGTCGTCGAAGTCATCAAGGAAGAGCCGGCCCAGGTCAACGACCAGGGCAACAATGGTTGGGGCGATGACCAGCGCATGGCCGTCAATGATTCCTGGAGCAACGATCAGGGTGGCTTTAGCGACGCTGACTACAGCGATGATTCGTTGTTCGGCGGCGACGACGATTCCTTCGTCTGACACATCTGTGGCGAGGGAGCAATCTCCCTCGCCACATAGCCGATTATTCGCGGAACAATCCTCCGGGCTGGCATACTGGGCGACCTTTCGGGCCTGGTGCCTGAATCAGCCTTGAGGAAAACCGGTGAAAAAAATCGCAGTGTTCGCCGATGTCCAGAACCTCTACTACACCGTGCGTCAGGCTTATGGTTGCCACTTCAACTATGCCGCGCTGTGGGCTGACATCAGCCAGCAGGGCGAGATCGTCGAAGCCTACGCCTACGCCATCGACCGTGGCGACAGCAAACAGCAGCAGTTCCAGCAGATCCTGCGTAACCTCGGTTTCACCGTGAAGCTCAAGCCCTACATCCAGCGCAGCGATGGTTCGGCCAAGGGTGACTGGGACGTGGGTATCACCCTCGACATCATGGACGCCGCCGACCATGTCGACGAGATCGTGCTGGCTTCCGGCGATGGCGATTTCGACATGCTGCTCGAACGCATCATCAGCAAGCATGGCGTGCAAGCCGTGGCCTACGGCGTGCCGGGCCTGACGGCCAACTCGCTGATCCGCGCCGCCAGCCGCTACGTGCCGATCGAAGGCGCGTTGTTGCTCAAGAATTGATTTTTACGGAGTTGAAACAGGTTTGGAACGCATCGCAGTCATCGACTTTGAAACCACCGGGATCTCCCCGAGCAGCAGCTGCCGGGCCACGGAAATTGCCGTGGTGATCCTTGAACAGGGACGCATCGTCGAGCGTTACCAAAGCCTGATGAACGCCGGCGTGCGCGTCCCGGCTTTCATCGAGCAGCTTACCGGCATCAGCAACGCCATGCTGCGCACCGCGCCGTCGGCGGAGCAGGTGATGAACGAAGTGAATGAGTTCGTCGGCACCACACCCTTGCTCGCGCATAACGCCGCGTTCGACCAGAAGTTCTGGGACTTCGAACTCGGGCGAATCAAACGCACCCGCTTGCAGAACTTTGCCTGTTCGCTGCTCTTGGCCCGCCGCCTGATGCCTGGCGCGCCGAACCACAAACTCGGCACCCTCACCACGTTTGCCAATTTGCCGCACACCGGCAAGGCCCACCGGGCCATGGCCGATGCCGAGATGGCGGCCAACCTGACGGCGCACCTGGAGGAAGAGTTGCTCCAGAAGCATGGCCTGCGCGAGCTGTCCCATGACTTGCTGTGCAAGTTGCAGAAGGTGCCGGCGGCGAAGGTGGGTGAACATCTCAAGCGCTATCGCTGATCCCGAACTCACCACAATTCCCCTGTAGGAGCGAGCCTGCTCGCGACGGGGTGTCAGGTTTCCCGCTTTATCGTTGGCGACCATCGCGAGCAGGCTCGCTCCTACAGGTTCCGCGTTCGATCAAAGCTTGCCGTTGCCCTCGATATGCCCCAACGGCACCCGCTTCTCTATCGCACTGGACAACACGATCGACGTCTTGCTGAACCCGAACGTGGCGATCCGGTTGATCAACTCTTCCAGCTCCGGCATCGAACCCACCGCGGCTTGCATGATCACGCACGGATCGCCGGTCACCCGATGGCATTCGGTCAATTGCGGGATTTTGATCAGGTCGTCGTAGGCCTTCTGGTTGCCGTGCTGGTTCAGGCGCAGTTCGATCACGCACTGGATCGGCAGGCCCAGCTTGGCCATGTCGACCTTCGCCTGATAGCCGGTGATCACGCCGCTGGCTTCGAGCTTGGCCACGCGCTCGGCCACGGCGGGGGCTGACAGGTTGACCTTGCGCGCCAGGTCCGCGTAGGACGCGCGACCGTTTTCCAGCAGGGCGCTGAGCAGCATGCGGTCGTATTTGTCCATGGTGCGACTCCTGAAAGTGGTCGACTTTCGAAAACACGGTTTATAGCGCTGAACTCCGTGTTTTGAAAAGTGTACTGGCGCTTTAAACAGGTTTTGTAACTTATTTTCCGTCTCCAGCCTTTCTAGAATAGCCGTTCACTTGTCCTTGCCTGTGAGCTGCCCCCCATGTCCGGCCTTCGTCGCTTTCCCTTACCTTTGATCGCTGCCTTTTTCGCCTTGTACGTGATTTGGGGCTCGACTTACCTGGTGATCCGTATCGGTGTGGAATATTGGCCGCCGCTGCTGCTCGCCGGGATCCGCTTCGTCATTGCCGGGACCTTGATGTACGCTTTCCTGCGCTGGCGCGGGGCGCCGGCACCGACCTGGGCGCAGTGGAAAGCCGCCGGGGTCATTGGCGTGTTGCTGCTCGCCTGTGGCAATGGCGCGGTCAGTGTCGCCGAGCACACCGGGGTCGCTTCTGGTGTCGCCGCATTGGCGGTAGCGACGGTGCCGCTGTTTACCCTGCTTTGTGGGTATTTCTGGGGCGCGCGCAATACCCGTCTGGAGTGGGCCGGGATTGTGCTCGGGCTGATCGGCATTGCCATGCTCAACCTGGGTTCCAATCTGCAATCGAGCCCATTGGGCGCGGCGTTGCTGGTCTTTGCCGCGGCGACCTGGGCGTTCGGCTCGGTATGGAGCAAACACTTGCCATTGCCACAAGGGGCAATGGCAAGTGCCGTGGAAATGTTGGTCGGTGGTGTAGTGCTGCTGATCGCCAGTGCGGTCAGCGGTGAACACCTGGAAAAGGTGCCGCCCATCGAAGGTTGGGCAGCCCTGGCGTATTTGACCGTGTTCGGCTCGATCATCGCCTTCAACGCCTACATGTACCTGTTGAAACACGTGCGCCCGGCGGCGGCTACCAGTTATGCCTACGTCAATCCTGCAGTGGCGGTGTTGTTGGGGATCGTGTTTGTCGGCGAGACCATCGGCATCGAAGAAGCACTGGCGATGGCTGTGATCATCAGCGCCGTGGTGCTGATCGGATTGCCGCAGTGGCGTCGGGCGCCGGTTAAGCCTGTGGTGACGGTGGTGCCGACAGAATCCCGAGTGAATTAGGGTAAACTGCGCGGCATTGCATCTTGTTTTGCACACTTGTTTTGAACAACCCGCGCTGAATTTTCCTACGGTACTCCCATGACTTTCGCCACCCTTGGCCTGATCGAACCCTTGCTGCGCTCACTTGAGACGCTCGGCTACCAGACTCCGACGCCGGTTCAGGCGCAAGCCATTCCGGCGGTGCTGGCCGGTCGCGACCTGATGGCCGCCGCTCAGACCGGCACCGGCAAGACCGCCGGTTTCGCCCTGCCGCTGTTGCAACTGCTGGCCATGGAAGGGCCGAAAGTCACCGCCAACTCGGTCCGCGCGCTGATCCTGGTACCGACCCGTGAACTGGCCGAGCAGGTTCACGAAGCCGTGCGCCAGTACGCCGAAAATCTGCCGCTGCGTACTTACGCGGTGTATGGCGGCGTCAGCATCAACCCGCAAATGATGAAGCTGCGCAGCGGTGTCGACCTGCTGGTGGCAACCCCGGGCCGCTTGCTCGACCTGTTCCGCCAGAACGCGCTGAAGTTCAACCAGCTGCAAACCCTGGTGCTGGACGAAGCCGACCGCATGCTCGACCTGGGCTTTTCCGAGGAGCTGGCGAACATTTACCGCGCGCTGCCGAAGAAACGTCAGACGCTGCTGTTCTCCGCGACCTTCTCCGATGATATCCGCCTGCTGGCCGGGCAGATGCTCAACGACCCGCTGAGCATCGAAGTCAGCCCGCGCAACGTGGCGGCCAATACGGTCAAGCAATGGATCGTGACGGTGGACAAGAAGCGCAAGCCGGAACTGTTCGTGCATCTGATGCGCAAGGGCAAGTGGAAGCAGGTTCTGGTGTTCGCCAAGACCCGCAACGGCGTGGACGCGCTGGTGGAAAAACTCCAGGGGCTGGGCATCAACGCCGACGGCATCCACGGCGACAAGCCCCAGGCGACTCGCCAGCGCGCGCTCGACCGCTTCAAGGCGAGTGAAGTGCAGATTCTGGTCGCTACCGACGTGGCGGCCCGTGGCCTGGACATCGAAGACCTGCCGCTGGTGGTCAACTTCGACTTGCCGATCGTTGCCGAGGATTACATCCACCGCATCGGTCGTACCGGTCGCGCGGGCTCGACCGGCGAGGCGATTTCCCTGGTGTGCGCCGATGAAGTGAATCTGCTGTCAGCCATCGAGATGCTGACCCGCCAGACCTTGAAGCGGCAGAACGAGCCCGACTTCGAGCCGGAGCACCGCGTACCTGACACCGATGCCAGCGGTCAGGTCGTCAAGAAGCCGAAGAAACCGAAGAAGCCCAAGGCTTCCGGTGGTGGCGGTGGCAAACGCAATCTTGGCAAGTGGGTGGATAGCGGAGAGGTTGCACCAGCGGAGCCTTCGATCAAGCCGGTGCGCAAAGTGCCGGTGTTCAATACCGGGCCGCGTAAGCGTAAGCCTTAATAATCGCGGCGCCTGTTAATCCGCCTTCGCGAGCAGGCTCGCTCCCACAATGGATCTGTGTCGTTCACAAACTCTGTGTTCACAGAAGATCAATGTGGGAGCGAGCCTGCTCGCGAAGGGGACGCCTCGGTCTTTAGCCCTTGCGCCGCAACCACTCCACCATCCCCAACCCAGCCACTCGCCCACTGGCAAAACACGCGGTCAGCAGATAACCGCCTGTCGGCGCTTCCCAATCAAGCATTTCCCCGGCGCAAAACACGCCCGGCATTTGCTTGAGCATCAATCGCTCATCCATCGCCTCGAACAGCACACCGCCCGCGCTGCTGATGGCCTCGTCCAGTGGACGGGTTTTCACCAGTGTCAGTGGCAATGCCTTGATCGCCTTGGCCAGCAAGGCCATATCGGCAAAGCACTCGACGCTGGTCAGTTCACGCAAAAGCGCCGCTTTTACCCCATCGATGCCCAACTGACTGTGCAGATGCTTGGCCATCGAGCGTGAACCTCGTGGTTTGCTCAACGCCGCCAGCACTTTATCCACAGGCCGGCCGGGCAGCAGGTCCAGATGAATCGTCGCTGTACCGTGCTGGTTGATCGCTTCGCGAATGGGCGCCGACAGGGCGTAGATCAAACTGCCCTCGATCCCGGTGGCAGTGATCACACATTCGCCGAGCCGGGGCACATCATCATTGAGACCGATGGCGATATTTTTCAGCGGCGCGCCGGCGAATTTGCTGACCATCAATTCACTCCAGGCCTGCACCTCGAAGCCGCAATTGCTCGGTTGCAACGGAGCCAGTCCTACGCCGTGCTGCTCCAGTGCCAGCATCCAGGCGCCGTCCGAACCCAGCCGTGACCAACTGCCGCCACCGAGGGCGAGCAGGGTGGCATCGGCTTGCACGGTTTTTTCGCCTTCCGGGCTGTCGATGCGCAAACCGCCATGCTCGTTCCAGCCGAGCCAGCGATGGCGGGTGTGGATAACTACACCGCTGTCGCGCAGGCGCTTGAGCCAGGCGCGCAGCAGCGGTGCGGCTTTCATGTCGGTGGGGAATACCCGGCCGGAGCTGCCGACGAAGGTCTCGATGCCCAGCTCGTGAATCCACTGGCACAGCGCTTCGGCGCCGAAGCCGCGCAACAGCGGGGCGATTTGCGGGGCGCGTTCGGCGTAACGCGAGAGAAACGCCGGGTAGGCTTCGGAGTGAGTGATGTTCATGCCGCCGACACCGGCCAGGAGGAATTTTCGTCCAACCGAAGGCATGCCGTCGTACAGGTCGACCTTGATCCCGGCCTGGCTCAGCACTTCAGCTGCCATCAAACCGGCAGGACCGCCGCCGATGATGGCGACGTGAGGGGGGAGGGCTGGCGAGGATCGGGTCATGGGATGCGCTGCGGTCTGGCGGGATAAGCCGGGCATTCTACCAGCCCGAATCCCTGTGGGAGCGAGCCTGCTCGCGAAAGCGTTGTATCAGTCGACACCTATGTTGAAGGGCAGATTGCCTTCGCGAGCAGGCTCGCTCCCACAGTTGACTTGTGGCGTTTTCAATGGGTGGTTAAAAAACAACCAATGCTCTGTAGCCTATAGGCGGCATGACCTGCAGACCCTTTCACTCAGGTTATCCACAGGCAGCTCCACAGGCATTGTGGGTAAAGCATCCACAACTCAGTGACAACCTGATGACTGCCAGACGCGCTGCGCGCTGTGATGGAGGATGCCGTGGCGGCGGGCCAGGGCCTGGCGGTCCTTGCTGTAGCCGCCGCCGATCACCCCGACCAGCGGGATGTCGCGGCCCAGGCAATGGCGCATCACACTTTCATCGCGGGCGGCGACGCCTTCGTCTGTCAGCTTCAGATAACCCAGGGCGTCGTCCTTATGCACATCGACCCCGGCGTCATACAGCACCAGATCCGGTTGATAGAGTGGCAGCAGGTAGTTGAGCGCATCGTCCACCACCTTCAGGTAGTCGGCATCGCCCATGCCGTTGGGCAGCGGAATGTCCCAGTCACTTTCGGCCTTGCGTGCAGGAAAGTTCTTTTCGCAGTGCAGGGAAACGGTTACCGCTTCCGGGGTGTTGTGCAGGATTCGTGCGGTCCCGTCGCCTTGATGCACGTCGCAATCGAATATCAGCACCCGGTTCACCCGACCACTTTCCAGCAGGTAATGGCTGATCACCGCCAGATCATTGAAGATGCAGAACCCGGCCGGGTAGTCGTAGTGCGCATGATGGGTGCCGCCCGCCAGGTGACAGGCCAGGCCATGTTCCAGCGCCTGCTCGGCCGCCAGCAGCGAGCCGCCGACTGCGCGCACCGTGCGCCGGGCCAGGGCTTCGGTCCAGGGCAGGCCGAGGCGGCGCTGGTCTTCGCGGGACAAATCGCCACTCATGTAGCGGTCGATATACGAAGGGTCATGGGCGAGGGCGAGAATGTCTGCCGGACAAAGATCCGGGCGCAGCAGGTCGGCGTCGCGGGTCAGGCCGCTGTCCACCAGGTGATCGCGCAGCAGGCGGAACTTTTCCATGGGGAAGCGGTGATCCGCCGGAAACTCGGGACTGTAGTCTTCGTGATAAATCAGCGGCAGTGGCATGGTCATTTCATGTAGGAATGAGAGAAGGATCCTACCAGCGTTGTAGACTGGCGACATTGAAATGGAGGGGCGGGGCACGATGGAGCCAATACTGGAGCTTGAAAGCGCTCGGCTGCTGTTGCGCCAGTGGCGCGATGAAGATCTGGCGGATTTTGCGGCGATGTGTGCCGATCCGCAGGTGATGCGCTATTTTCCAGGCACTTTGAGTCGGCTGGAAAGCGCGTCATTGATCGGGCGAATCCGTGGTCATTTCGCCGAGCATGGTTATGGGCTCTGGGCCTTGCAGCGAAAGGACTCTGGCCAGTTCATCGGGTTTACCGGGCTCAATGTGGTCGGATTCGACGCGCCATTCACCCCCGCAACGGAAATCGGCTGGCGCCTGGCCCGCGAGCACTGGGGCCTCGGTTACGCTAGTGAAGCGGCGTGGACCGCTCTGCGCTGCGGGTTCGACCGACTGCCGCTGAAAGAGGTGGTGGCCTTCACGACGCAAACCAATCTGCCGTCAGAAAAAGTCATGCAGGCCATCGGCATGCACCATGACCCGGCGGATGACTTCGAACACCCGCGACTCGAATCCGATCATCCGTTGCGTCGGCACGTTCTGTATCGCATCAGTCGCGAACAATGGCTGCAAACCTTGCATGGATAAGCTGGCACGGACGTTTACAATGGCCCCATGCTGGCCCGGGCCGGAAACTGAATCGACCGTTGCAGCCAAGACTGCGCGGCAATGTTTTGCGTGAGGAGAGTCTGAATGAGCCAAGTTTTGGAAGATCTGGTCGACTTGCTGACCCTGGAACCGATCGAGGAAAACCTGTTCCGCGGCCGTAGCCAGGACCTGGGTTTCCGTCAGCTGTTCGGTGGCCAGGTACTCGGCCAGTCGCTGTCGGCGGCGAGTCAGACGGTGGAAGAGGCGCGCCACGTGCATTCGATGCACGGCTATTTCCTGCGTCCGGGTGATGCCGGTTTGCCGGTGGTGTATCAGGTTGACCGGGTGCGTGACGGCGGCAGTTTCAGCACGCGCCGGGTGACGGCGATCCAGAAGGGCCACCCGATCTTCACGTGCAGTGCGTCGTTTCAGTACGACGAGGACGGCTTTGAGCACCAGAGCGAAATGCCGGTTGTGGTTGGCCCGGAAAATCTGCCTTCGGAGCTGGAAATCACCCAGCAGCGCGCGCACCTGATTCCCGAGAAAATGCGCGAAAAGCTGTTGTGCCCCAAGCCGATCGAATTCCGCCCGGTGACTGAAAAAGATCCCTACAACCCGCTGCCGTGCGATCCGGTCAAGTACGTCTGGTTCCGCGCCGACGGGGCCTTGGCCGATTCGCCGGCGCTGCATAAATACCTGCTGGCCTATGCATCGGACTTCGGCCTGCTGGTCACCTCGATGCAGCCCCACGGCAAATCGGTCTGGCACAAGGACATGCAAGTCGCCAGCCTCGATCACGCACTGTGGTTCCACCAGAATCTGCGTGCCGATGACTGGCTGCTTTACGCGATGGACAGCCCGTGGGCCGGCAACTCCCGCGGATTCTCCCGAGGCAGTGTGTTCAACCGCGCCGGGCAACTGGTGGCCTCGGTCACTCAGGAAGGCTTGATCCGTCACCGCAAGGATTGGGCGTGAGCCTGGTCGACGTGCGTCACTGGGTGTTCGACATGGACGGCACCCTGACCGTGGCCGTGCACGACTTCGCAGCGATTCGCGTAGCCTTGGCGATTCCTGCCGAACACGACATCCTGACCCACCTCGCCGCACTGCCAGCCGATGAAGCCGCTGCCAAGCATGCGTGGTTGCTGGAGCACGAACGGGACCTGGCCCTCGGTTCGAAACCGGCGCCGGGCGCAGTGGAGTTGGTGCGCGAGCTGGCCGGGCGCGGTTATCGCCTGGGCATTCTCACGCGCAATGCCCGGGAGCTGGCGCATGTCACGCTGGAGGCCATTGGTCTGGCCGACTGCTTTGCGGTCGAGGACGTGCTGGGGCGTGATGAAGCACCGCCCAAGCCTCATCCGGGCGGTTTACTGAAACTGGCCGAAGCGTGGAAGGTGCCGGCAAGCGAGATGGTGATGGTCGGTGATTACCGTTTTGATCTGGATTGCGGGCGAGCGGCGGGGGCACGCACGGTGCTGGTGAATCTGCCGGATAATCCGTGGCCGGAATTGACCGATTGGCATGCGGCGGATTGTGTTGAGTTGCGTCAGATGTTGTCGGCTTGAGGAAATGGTTGGCTGATCTGACGCCTTCGCGAGCAAGCCCGCTCCCACAAGGGATTTGTGAACGACACAGATCCAGTGTGGGAGCGGGCTTGCTCGCGAAGAGGCAGGCCCAGGCACTACAAGAGTCATTCCCCAAACAATGCCTTCTGCCCCTCCGGCGAGGTAAACATCCCGTCCCCGCTATGCCCGACTCCGGGTACTTCAATCAGTTGCTGCTTCAGCCCTTGCGGTTGCAGCCGCTTCAGGTAATCAAAGTAAAAACGCCCGCGCGCCAACCGATACGGCCCTTGCGCCCTGGCCTCACAGCTTTTATCCAGCGCCGGATGATTCGGGTCGGTGTCCTGCTGGCCCAGTAGGTAAACGATGTCACGCTTAAGGTACTTTTCCTGCAGTTGTGTGGGAGTTTGTCCTTCGGCGTAGGCGGGCAAATCCGCTAGCCCATACTTCCAGCGATTGAATTGCGGGCAACCGGCGTGACTGAACGCCACGGGCCGGCGCTCATCGAAATAGGCGTAGGACGACGGGTTGGCAATCACGTATCGAACCTGTACGCCGGCCGCCTCGAGGGCTGGCTGATCATGACCGAGCAACGCATAGCGCTGAACCACCTGCGCGCCCCCGGAGTGCCCGGCGATGACGATTTGCTTCACATCCGGAAACTGCTGGCGATCTCCCAGGCGGGCAATGATTTCGTCGAGCGCGGCGTAGGAACTCAGCCGAAACGGCGCCGTGGATTCGCCGCCGGCCATCCATTCATTGCCTTGCCAGCGCAAAACGGTGTCGGCCACCGGATGAACCGCAACATCGGTTTCATTGAGGAATTGCGGCGCGATCACCAGGGTCGTTGCGCTTTGCCCGGCCAGTTCGACCGCGTGCTCACCGCTCTGCAGATAGGTTTGCGCGTTGCGCAAGCGACCGTGGAGGATGATCAGCACCCGTTCGATTTTTGCCGGGGCGGGGCTGATGCCCACCGCGATTTCGCCTGATTTCAACAGCAGGCGCCCGGGACTGAGTTCCTTGACCTCATGCTCGGCGGCCTGGGACGTTGCGCAAGTAAACAGAACAACCAACAACCACTTCTTCATTTACAGATTTTTCGTCGCAAAGGTATCGCACTGGCTTACCTGGCCTTGGGCGAAACCGGTTTTGAACCAGCGCACCCGTTGCGCTGACGTACCGTGGGTGAACGAATCCGGGACCACGCGGCCCTGACCCTGTTGCTGCAAACGATCGTCACCGATGGCGTTCGCTGCGTTCAGTGCTTCTTCGATGTCGCCCGGTTCCAGCCAGTTCAGGCGCTTCTGCGCATTGTTGGCCCAGACACCGGCCAGGCAATCGGCCTGCAGTTCCTGACGAACCAGCAAACCGCCGTCGCCTTCCATCTGCCGGCCTTGTTGGCGGGCTGCCTGAATTTTTGCAGACACTCCAAGCAGGGTCTGCACATGGTGTCCGACTTCGTGAGCGATTACGTAGGCCTGGGCGAAGTCGCCCGCGGCGGAAAAGCGTTGGGACATTTCCTGGAAGAACGCCATGTCCAGGTAGACCTTCTGGTCCGCCGGGCAATAGAACGGCCCGGTGGCCGAGGTAGCCAGACCGCAGGCCGAGTTCACGCGGTTGCTGAACAGCACCAGGGTCGGGTCTTTGTATTGACGGCCGGCCTGCTGGAATATCGTGCCCCAGGTGTCTTCGGTGTCGCCGAGGATCGAGCGCACGAACTCCGCGCCTTCGTCATTGGCCGGCGGTGCCTTGCGGCTCTGGTTGGTGGCGGGTGCCGATTGCTGGTCCATTTGCCCGGTCAGTTGTCCGAGGATTTGCAGCGGATCCTGGCCGGTGATCCAGCCGATGCCGACGATCAGCAGGATCGCCGTCAGGCTCAGGCCCTTGCCACCGCCGAAGCGCATCCCGCCGCCGCCACTGCCGACATCATCACCACGGGCATCGACCACGTTGTCGCTGCGTCGGCCTTTTTTCCATAGCATGTGTGAATCCTCTTCTGTTCCGGGTCACGAGCCGTGCGATGAGTGTTGCTGCCAAGTGGGAGCCGCGCCAGTCCGGTCGTCAGACTGCCGGTTGTGTGACTGGTTCCATATTTTGCTTCGTGGGGCTTCTCTTCTAGAATCAGCCAAATTTTGTTTGGGACATACCATGGCTGGCAGTCAGATCGAACGTGTCTTCAGCGTGCTGGAAAGCCTGACCGGTGAACCGCAGGGTTTGCCGATGCAGACGTTGGCCGAGCAACTGGAAATCCCTAAAAGCGCGACTCATCGTTTGCTCGCTGAACTGATTCGCCTGGGGTACGTGCGGCAGAATCCGGACAACCTGCGCTATCACCTGTCGACCAAGCTGGTGGCCATGGGCTTTCGATACTTATCCGGCAGCGGCGCGGATATCATCCAGCCAGTGCTCGATCGTCTGGCCGGGGAAACCGGTGAACTGGTGCGTCTGGGGGTGATCCAGGGGGAGCGCCAGGTGTGGATCGCCAAGTCCCAGGGTGCCCGTTCCGGTCTGCGCTACGACCCGGACATGGGGCGCGATGCGCCTTTGTTCTACACGGCCTCCGGGCACGCGTGGCTGGCGTGCATGAGCGATGCCGAGGCGCTGTTGCTGGTTGAGCGGCAAGGGACCGAGTTGCCTCAAGACGTCGGGCCTAATGCACCGCGTTCGAATATTGAACTGCTGGAGCGCTTGCGTCTGGCGCGGGAGCAGGGTTATGCCTGGGTCGAGGAAAGTTCGGCGGTGGGCACCTCGGCGATTGCCGCCGTGGTGCGTCATCCACTGGATGGCCGGGTCATCGGCGTGCTCAGTATTGCCGGGCCAAGTGCGCGAATGCCCGGCGCGCGATTGCATGAATTGGCGCCAACCTTGTTGAAATACGCCGATGAGCTTTCGCTGGCGAGCCAGGCATCAGAGTTGTTCAGTTGAACCTGAAGTCTGCTTGAATAAACAGTGTGCGGTATTCGCCCACTTTCTTGAGTCGTAGATTTCATAAAATGGAACCAGGTTCTAAATTATTCATGTCTCGCCTCAACCCATAAAAGGACTTTGTCTTGACGTCGCCCAGCAGTACCCCGCTTTCCGGCGTCAATCAGCCCTTCAAAGGGATCCTGCTGATCGTTGTCGCGACTTTCCTGTTTTCCAGCCACGACGCCTTTTCCAAATACCTCTCCGGTTTCTATCCCATTGTCATGGTGGTCTGGGCGCGTTACGTGGTTCACACCTTGCTGATGGCCGGGATTTTCCTGCCGCAATCCGGGCTACGAGTGTTGCGTACCAAGCGGCCATTTCTGCAATTGATCCGGGCATTGTGCCTGCTGGGCACCAGTCTGTTTTTCACCACGGGGCTGATGTACATCCCGTTGGCGGAGGCCACGTCGGTCAACTTCCTGGCGCCGGTGCTGGTCACCGCGCTGTCGGTGCCGCTGCTTGGCGAGCGGGTGACGCGGGGGCAATGGCTGGCGGTGATCTGCGGTTTTATCGGGGTGCTGATCATCGTTCACCCGGGGGGAGATCTGTTTACCCCGGCGGTGTTGCTGCCGTTCTGCTCGGCGCTGTTTTTCTGCTTCTATCAACTGCTGACGCGCAAGCTCAGTGAGATCGACAGCCCGACCACCAGCAACTTTTTCGCGGGCCTGTGCAACACGCTGGTGATGAGTGCACTGGTGCCGTTCTTCTGGCAGACACCGAACCTGGTGCATGGCGCGATGATGCTGGCGCTGGGGGCCTGCGGGATGACGGCGCACCTGTTCCTGACCCAGGCTTTTCGTCTCGCGGCACCGGCACTGCTGGCGCCGTTCAGCTATTGCCAGATCATCTTCGCCGGCCTGCTGGGCTGGCTGCTGTTTTCCCACACGCCGACACTGACCACCGTGCTCGGCATTGCCGTGATCTGTTGCAGCGGGTTGGCAGCGGCCTGGCAGCAAAGTCGCCGCTAAGCTGCGGCAAAACGTAGGCAAAAAAAAGCGCAGACCCGAGATCGGGCCTGCGCGGAGGGAGCATCAGACTTCTACTGTCGGAATCTTGCGCGGTGCCATGAAGTACATCCAGATCAGCGCAATGAAGTACATCGCCGGAATCATGGTGAACAGCACGGTGTAGTTGTTGTTGGTGATGGTCAGGATATGGCCGACCAACTGAGTCATGAACATCCCGCCAATCGCCGCACACATGCCGCCGAAGCCGAATACCGTACTCATCATGTGCTTGGGCGTGTAGTCCATCACCAGGCTCCAGATGTTAGCTGTCCAGGCCTGGTGCGCGCCGATGGCCAGGGAGATGGCGGCTACGGCGACCCACAGATTGCTGGAGCCGGCAGCCATGATGACGCCGATGATGCAGCAGGCGAACAGGAACATGGACATCAGTCGCGCCTTGATCGGGTTGACGCCGCGACCGATCAGGAACGAGGAGAGGATGCCGCCGCCGACGCTGCCGAAGTCGGCGGTGAGGTAGATGATGATCAGCGGAATGCCCATCTGGGTCACGTTGATGCCCAGGTTGTATTGCTGATTGAGGAACGGCGGCAGCCAGTACAGGTAGAACCAGAACACCGGCGCGGTCATCGAGTAGGCGAGGGCGAAGGCCCAGGTGCCGCGCATGCGCAGGATCTTCGAGAACGGCACGCGGGATTGTTCCGGCTCGACTTCCTTCTGGATGTAGTCCAGTTCCGATTGTTTGACGCTCGGATGCTCTTCCGGGTTGAAGTACTTCAGGCCCCAGAACAGCAACCAGATCCCGCCCAGTGCCGACATGCACAGGAACGCGGCCTGCCAGCCCCATGCGTGGAGGATCAGCGGCAGCATCATCGGGGTGACCATCGCACCGACGTTGGTCCCGGCATTGAATATCCCGGTGGCCACGGCGCGCTCGCCGGCCGGGAACCACAGGCGGGTGGTTTTCACGCAGGCCGGATAGTTGGCGGCTTCGGTCAGGCCAAGGATGAAACGGCAGACCATGAAGCCGGCCGCCGAAGTGGCCAGGCCATGGGCGCCGGTTGCCAGGCTCCAGAGCAACACCGCGCAGAAGAACACGCGCTTGACGCCGACCCGGTCGATCAAGCGGCCTTGCAGCACGAAGCCGATGGCGTAACCGACCTGGAACCAGAAGTTGATGTTGGCGTAGTCCATCGCCGTCCAGCTCATCTCCTTGGCCAGGATAGGCTGCATTACGCCCAGGGCGGCGCGGTCGATGTAGTTCAGGGTAGTGGCGAAAAACACCAGCGCCAGCATGCCCCAACGGGTTTTGCCGACCGCCATGGCGCCGCGGATTTTATCGCCGATGCCGCCAGAGGCAGCGCTCATGGCCGGAGCCATGCGTGAGCTAGGTGCAGGATTCATGTGTGCCATCCGTTCAATGACTGACAAGCGAAGCTCGTCGGGACTTCAAGGGCGCGTGATCAATCGATGGCGACGGGCGCGGTTGGACTGATCGGCTGTGTTCGTCGGTTGACGAGTTATTCAGCGAGCGGCACGCGAGTGCCAGCGGTGCGCGGGGGGCGGATGGACGCCAGGCAAGGCGTAATGACGGTTGAGTGATCGAGCAAGGCGTTGAAGGAGCGCATGAGCGTATACCCGTTTTTTGAAATTTTTATGTGGTGTTCTGGGTCTTGTTAACTGGGAACCGGTGATTCATGACCGGACCCAATGTGGTGTTGATGTTGCGCAGTGGACAAAAAATCGTCAATTCGCCAACCACCATTGTGTTCGATAATCGAACACAAAACTAACCGGATAGTACACTTTGAATTGCTGTGCGGGATCGCCAAGCCAATAATTTACCCAGGACAAACACTACCCCTGTAGGAGCGGCCGAAGGCTCCTACAGGGATCGGGCGTGCGATGCCCCCTAACAAGATGGTCCCCATTACCGGGAGTCGAAATATGCAGCGTTCCATTGCCACCGTATCCTTGAGCGGTACCCTGCCGGAAAAACTCGAAGCCATTGCCGCCGCCGGGTTCGACGGTGTGGAGATTTTCGAGAACGACCTTCTCTACTACGACGGCAGCCCAAGGGAAATTAAACAGATGTGCGCCGATCTCGGGATCGCCATCACCCTGTTTCAACCTTTTCGTGATTTCGAAGGCTGCCGGCGTGATCGGCTGTCGCGCAATCTGGAGCGCGCCGAGCGCAAATTCGACCTGATGCAGGAACTGGGCACCGACCTGGTGCTGGTGTGCAGCAACGCCTCGGCCGACTCCATCGGTGATGAACAGATTCTGGTCGACGATCTGCGACTGCTGGCTGAGCGTGCCGGGGCCCGTGGTCTACGCATCGGTTACGAAGCGCTGGCCTGGGGCCGGCATGTGAACACCTATCAACAGGTGTGGAACATCGTGCGTCAGGCCGATCATCCAAGCCTTGGCGTGTTGCTGGACAGCTTTCACACCTTGTCGCTCAAGGGCGATCCAAGTGCTATCGCCGAGATTCCCGGCGACAAGATCTTCTTCGTGCAAATGGCCGACGCACCGATCCTGGCCATGGACGTGCTGGAGTGGAGCCGGCATTTTCGCTGCTTCCCGGGCCAGGGTGAGTTCGACTTGCCAGGGTTCCTCGCGCCGATCATCCAGAGCGGCTACACCGGGCCATTGTCGCTGGAGATCTTCAACGACGGCTTCCGCGCCGCGCCGCCACGGGCCAATGCCGCCGACGGCTTGCGCTCGTTGTTGTACCTGGAAGAGAAAACCCGCGAGCGTCTGGCGCAGGAAACCAGGCCTGCGGCCAACCCCGGGATTCTGTTCGAAACACCCAAGGCCAGCGAGTACAACGGCATCGAATTTCTCGAATTCGCCGTGGATGAAAGCCTCGGCGCCAAGCTCTCCCATTGGCTGGAGCGACTGGGTTTCGTCAAGGCCGGGCAGCATCGCTCCAAGAGCGTCAGCCTGCTGCGTCAGGGCGATATCAACCTGATCCTGAACTCGGAGCCTTACTCATTCGGCCACAGCTTTTTCGAAGCCCACGGCCCTTCGCTGTGCGCTACGGCCGTGCGGGTCAAGGACAGCGCCAGCGCACTGGCCCGCGCCGTAGCCTACAAGGGCCAGCCCTATCGCGGGCTGGTCGGCCCCAACGAGCTGGAGCTGGCGGCGGTGCGTGCGCCGGATGGCAGCCTGATCTATCTGGTGGATCAACACGCCGATGTTTATGGCACGGACTTCAATCTGTACCCGCAAGCGCCTGTCAGCGGCGGCCTCAAGCGCATTGACCACATGGCCATGGCGCTGCCGGCCGACAGCCTCGACAGTTGGGTACTGTTCTATAAGAGCCTGCTGGATTTCGAGGCGGACGATGAAGTGGTGCTGCCGGACCCTTATGGTCTGGTGAAGAGCCGTGCCTTGCGCAGTCGCGACAGTTCGATCCGCTTGCCGCTGAACATTTCCGAGAATCGCAACACCGCGATCTCACACGCGCTGTCGAGTTATCGCGGCTCCGGAGTGCATCACATAGCCTTTGATTGTGATGACATCTTTGCCCAGGTCAGCCGTGCAAAAGAGGCGGGCGTGCCGCTGCTGGATATCCCGCTCAACTACTACGATGACCTGGCGGCGCGGTTTGACTTCGACGACGATTTCCTCAGCGAACTGGCCTACTACAACGTGTTGTATGACCGCGACGCCCAGGGCGGGGAGCTGTTTCACGTGTATACCGAGCCGTTCGAGGGGCGGTTTTTCTTTGAAATCATCCAGCGTAAAAACGGATACGCCGGCTACGGCGCGGCCAACGTGGCGGTGCGGCTGGCGGCCATGGCCAAATCCCGAAGCGGAGCCATCCGTCAGGCCAAGTTGTAGGAAATTCGTAAACGCGGGATTAAACGTGGGCCGCGCGGCTTCCTTCACCGTGCCGCGCAGCCCATAATCGCCAGCCTGTGCAGTGATGGCCGTGAGCCCGCAATGACAATGACTTCAGAACTCCCCGCAGCCTCCGTAGAACCTGGTACCGAGCCGCGCAAGAGTCGCAAGAACAACCCGGAAAAGACCCGCGAAAACATCCTGCAGGAGGCGATTGTCGAATTCGTCCAGCAGGGGCTTTCCGGGGCCCGCGTCGATGCCATCGCCGAGCGCATTCACACCTCCAAGCGCATGATCTACTACTACTTCGGCAGCAAGGAGCAGCTCTACGTCGAGGTCCTGGAAAAACTTTACGGCGATATCCGCAGCACTGAAAGCCGTTTGCACCTGACCGAACTGGCACCGGTGGAAGCGATTCGGCGGCTGGTTGAATTCACATTCGATCACCACGATCGCAACGTCGATTTCGTGCGCATCGTCAGCATTGAAAACATTCACAACGCCGAGTACGTGAAGCGCTCCGATGCGATCAGGGCGATGAACAATACCGTTCTCGATTCCCTCGATGTGATCCTGCGTCGGGGCGTTGAAGAGGGTGTATTCCGCGCCGGCCTGGTGCCGCTGGATGTGCATCTGCTGATCAGTTCGTTCTGCTTTTATCGCGTATCGAACCGCCATACCGTGGGTGAGATTTTCCAGATCGACTTGCCGGATGAGCGCATCAAGCAGCGTCATCGGGAGATGATTTGCGAGTCGGTGCTGCGTTATTTGCAGGCTTGAAAAGATCGCAGCCTTCGGCAGTTCCTACAGATCAATGCGATTGACGTAGGCGCTGCCGAAGGCTGCGATCTTTTGATCTTCAGTCATTCATGCCCTGGAAATGCTCGAGCATTCTCTGGGCATCCGGCACCACGCCGCTGAACAACTCGAATGCCTTCACCGCCTGAAACACGGCCATGTTGCCGCCGTCCAGCGTCCGGCAGCCGAGGGCGCGGGCGTTGCGCAGCAGTTCGGTTTCCAGCGGGAAGTAAACGATCTCCGCCACCCACAACTCGGCTCGAAGCAACTCGACCGGCACCGGCATGCCCGGCAGTTTTTTCATGCCCATCGGCGTGGTGTTGACCAGGCCGTCAGCCTGGGCCAGGGCGCTCGGCAGGTCATACCCGGCCATCGCCAGACCGACTCCGAAATGCTGGTTGAGGTTGTCGGCCAGATCCTGAGCGCGGCGGATGTCCACGTCAAAAATGCTCAGTTGCCGTACGCCTTCGCTCAGCAGGGCGTGGGCCACCGCCGCCCCTGCGCCGCCGGCGCCCATCTGTACGACACGTTCAACGGCAACGCCTTTCAGACCCCGTCGAAAGCCCTCGGCAAAGCCCAGGCAATCGGTGTTGTGGCCGATGCGTTTGCCATCCTTGAGCACCACCGTGTTGACCGCACCGATACCGCGGGCCTCCGGCGAGAGTTCGTCCAGCAGCGGGATGATTGCCTGTTTGCAGGGAAAGGTGATGTTCAAACCGGTGAAGTTCATGCGCTCGGCGGCTATCAACAGGTCGGGCAAGGCGTTGCTGTCGAGCTTCAACTGATCAAGATCAATCAGACGATAGAGGTAGCGCAGCCCTTGGGCATCACCTTCATGCTCGTGCAAGGCCGGTGTGCGGGAAGCCTGGATGCCGGCGCCGATCAGCCCGGCCAGTACCACGTTGTTCTGAGTCACGGCGATCACCCCTTCAAACGATGACTGAAGTGTTCCAGCGCCAGGCGATAGCCGTGACTGCCGAAGCCGGCCATCACCGCCGTTGCAATAGCGGATACGAACGAGTGGTGGCGGAAGGTCTCGCGGGCGTGCACGTTGGACAGGTGGACTTCGATGACCGGCAGCTCGCTGGCGACCAGGGCGTCGCGGATGGCGACCGAGGTGTGAGTCCACGCGGCGGGATTGATGACGATCCCGGCGCAGCGACCGCGGGCCGCGTGAATCCAGTCGAGCAATTCGCCCTCATGGTTGGTCTGGCGAAACTCCACCGCCAGGCCGAACTCTTCGGCGGCGCGTCCGCACAGGGCCGAAATGTCTGCCAGGGTTTCGTGGCCGTAAGTCGCCGGTTCACGGGTGCCGAGCAGGTTCAGGTTCGGGCCGTTGAGCACCAGAACGATAGGGGACATCGGAATCTCTCCACTTTTTATTGTTGGAATCGGCCATGGTTCTCAGCCTGTGGAGATAAATTGTACTAACTAGTTAATTCGGTCAATTGAAGAGAGGGCACGCTGGCGGTTTGTGGGCGATGATCGGACACTTTCTGTGTTCAGCGCGGCAAATGTTCCACCAGAAAATCAATGAACGCCCTCAAGCGCAGCGGTACATGTCGACTTTGCGGGTACAGCAGGGTGAAAGGTCGCGAGCGCCCGCCATAGGGCTTGAGCACTTCCACCAGTGAGCCGTCGGCCAGTTCCTTTTCCACGATAAAACGATAGGTCTGAAACAACCCTGCCCCGTGTTTGGCCAGCGTCACCCCGCCCAATACATCATCGGAACAACTGAGGTTGCCCTCGGCCAGAATCTCCCGGGGCACGCCTTCATCGTTGAACAACCAGGCAATGCGCCGGCCGCTGCTGGGTAACTCGTATTGAATGCATTCGTGGTGTTCGAGGTCGTCGAGGGTTTGCGGCATGCCGGCCTGTTTCAGGTAATCAGGGCTGGCGATCAGCACCAGGGCGGCATCTTCCAACTGGCGGGCTATCAGGCCTGAATCCGGGATGGCTCGCACGCGAATCGCCATGTCGTAGCCTTCGCCGACGAAATCGATGTTGCGATTGCTGATATGCGACTCGACTTTCACCGCGGGATAGCGCGCCCGAAATTCGGGCAGCAGCGGCAGGATTCGATGATGCGCGTAGGTGGTCGGAATACTGATGCGCAAAGTACCGGACGGCACTTGCTGCTGGCCCATGACCTCGCGCTGGGCCTCGACCAGTTGCGCAAGGGCCTGGCGACATTCTTCGTAATAACGGCGACCACTGTCAGTGAGCTTCACGCTACGCGTGGTACGCGCGAACAGCCGCACGCCCAGGCGTTCTTCCATGCGCGACACCGATCGGCTCACGGCAGCGGGCGTGACACCTGCCACCAGCGCCGCGGCAGTAAAACTGCCAGCCTCGGCGGCCAGGCAAAACAGCTCAATGCTGCCCAACTGAAGATCGTCGAATTGTCGCTGCATGATTGATTACACCGGGGATCAGATGAAGACGCTGGATCAGTATTTATCAGGTGCCAGCGCTGTAAAGAAAGGATTTCTTACCAATTCGCGCGGGGTTACGCAGGTCCGGGAAGCACCAGAACGCTAGCCTGAGGACGGGAGAAATGATTCGGCTTCCAATGCCAGCGGTCGGATTTTCAAGGGAATGCCGGATCCTCGGATTCAAAAACCTAACGGATGGGTTAGCATGAAGGTATGCAGTTTCAAAGGGCTGTCGGTAGTGATCATGTTGCGAGACGAGCATTGTCCGCCTCATGCGCATGTGGAAGCGGGTACGTGGAGTGCGAGATTCAGGTTCAGCTTTTGGCATAACGGTGTCGAGCTCTGGGATGTCGTTCCGCTTTCGCGTCGGCCGCCATTGGCGGTGCTTGAGGGTTTGCGCCAATCGCTCAAGCAACCTGCCCATTTGCGACGCGCCCGCGGCATCTGGTGGCGAAAACTACAAACGGCCTGTCTTGATAATCAATTATGGGACTGGCAAAGCAACGAAGTCGTTGTGGTGAAACGGGTTGTCAGCACGACCAATATGATTGGATCGGCTTGCTATGTACCTGAATCGAACAAGACATTGCTGTCCCTGATCGGTGCACAGGAAAGTGTGGAGATCGAGTTATGAAAACGATAAAAGCCAAGGTTCAGGCCGATAATCCCGTAACGGAAAGTAGCCTGGACAAAGCCATTGAACGGGGCGAACTACGTAGAAAAAATAGCCTGCAAGCGACAGCGGTTACCTACCTGGCTCCCTGTCTGGCAGTGCTCTTCGAAGATGGCAGCGGCGTATTGTTGCCCGTGGCCAATTATCCGGAGTTCGATGATTTTGAGCCGAAGGACTACGCCAGCCTGACTGTCGGCTATGCGGGGACTGCACTGTGCCATGAAGGCAAGGACCTGCATGTGTCTATCGCCGGGATGATTTCTGCGAGCAAGCCGTTGATGGCCATGGCGGCCTCGGTCGTCGCTTCGCGCAATGGTCGCCAGAGCAGCGCCGCAAAGTCTGAAGCCGCGCGGGCCAACGGCAGGAAAGGCGGGCGCCCGCGCAAGGTCGATGTTGTCGTGTAAGTGCCCACAAAAAGCCGTCGTGAAGACGGCTTTTTTGTGCCTGGCAGATGCCATCAACGCCGGGTCAGCATCACTCCGGATTCCATGTGATGGGTCCACGGGAACTGGTCGAACATCGCACACCGGCTGATGCGGTGGGTGTCGTGCAGTTGGGCGATGTTGGCTGCCAGAGTCTCCGGATTGCAGGAGATGTACAGGATGTTGTCGAAGCGCCGGGTCAGCTCGCAGGTGTCCGGGTCCATGCCGGCGCGGGGCGGGTCGACGAACACGCTGCCGAACTCGTAGCTCTTGAGGTCGATGCCGTGCAGGCGGCGGAACGGACGCACTTCGTTCAGGGCTTCGGTCAGCTCTTCGGCGGACAAGCGCACCAGGGTGACGTTATCCACCGCGTTTTCGCTGAGATTGCTCAGCGCCGCGTTGACCGAGGTCTTGCTGATTTCGGTGGCCAGCACCTTGCGTACGCGGGTGGCGAGGGGCAGGGTGAAGTTGCCGTTGCCGCAATACAGTTCCAGCAAATCATCTGCGCGATCCCCGAGCGCATCGTATGCCCAGTTGAGCATCTTCTGGTTCACCGTACCGTTGGGCTGGGTGAACGCGCCTTCCGGCTGGCGGTAGCTGAAGGTGCGGCCGCCGACGTCCAGTTGCTCGACCACGTAATCGTGACCGATGACTTCGCGCTTGCCCTTGGAGCGACCGATGATGCTGACGTTCAGGTCCGTCGCCAGTTTCGAAGCCGCCGCGTGCCAGTGCTCGTCCAGCGGGCGGTGATAGCACAGAGTGATCATTGCGTCGCCGGCCAGCGTGGTCAGGAATTCCACCTGGAACAGCTTGTGGCTCAGGGCCGCACTGGCTTGCCACGCTGCCTTGAGCTGCGGCATCAACTGGTTGATGCGCAGGCTGGCAATCGGGAACTCTTCGATCAGGATGGGCGTACGTTTGTCTTCCTGGGAAAACATCGCGTAATGCCGCTCGCCGGCCTCACGCCACAGGCGGAACTCGGCGCGCAGGCGGAAGTTTTTCAGCGGCGAATCGAAAACGGCCGGCTCGGGTGCATCGAACGGGGCCAGCAGGTCTCGCAAACGCGTGACCTTCTCTTCGAGTTGAACGGCATAGGCCTGGGAATCAAAAGTCATGCGTTGAACCAACCCAGCTTGATCACGAACAGAATCGACAGGATCACCAGCGCCGGGTTCAGCTCACGGCCACGACCGGACATCAGCTTGATGGCGGTCCAGGAAATGAAACCGAAGGCGATGCCATTGGCGATGGAATAGGTGAACGGCATCGCCAGCGCGGTGATCACCACGGGCGCGGCGACGGTAATGTCGTCCCAGTCTATTTCGGCCAGGCCGGATGTCATCAGCACGGCGACGAACAGCAGGGCCGGTGCAGTGGCGAAGGCTGGAACACTGGCGGCCAGTGGCGAGAAGAACAGCGCCAGCAGGAACAGGATCGCGACGACGACGGCGGTCAGGCCGGTGCGGCCACCGGCACTCACGCCAGCGGCGGATTCGATGTAGCTGGTGGTGGTCGAGGTGCCCAGCAGGGAACCGGCCATGGCTGCGGTGCTGTCGGCGATCAGCGCGCGGCCCATTTTCGGCATGTGGCCGTCCTTGCCCATCAGGCCTGCACGCTTGGCAACGCCGATCAGGGTGCCGGAGTTGTCGAACAGGTCGACGAACAGGAAGGCGAAGATCACGCTGACCAGACCGATGTCCAGTGCGCCCTTGATGTCCAGTTGCAGGAAGGTCGGGGCCAGCGACGGCGGCATCGACATCACGCCGCCGAACGGGGTGAAGCCCATCACGATCGAAACGATGGTTACCACCAGAATGCCGATCAGCACCGCACCGCGTACGGCAAGGGCCTCAAGTGCGACGATCAGGGCAAAACCGAGGGTGGCGAGGATCGGAGCCGGTTGTTTCAGGTCGCCGAGGCCGACCATGGTCGCCTGGTTGCTGACCACGATGCCGGCGTTGTGCAGGGCGATCAGCGCCAGGAACAGGCCGATACCCGCAGCAATGGCCGAACGCAGTGGCAACGGGATGCTGTTGATGATCCATTCACGGATGCGGAAGATCGACAGCAGGAAGAAACACACTGCCGAGATGAATACCGCGCCGAGCGCCACTTGCCAGGTATGGCCCATGTGCAGGACCACGGTGTAGGTAAAGAAGGCGTTCAGGCCCATGCCCGGCGCGAGGGCGATCGGGTAGTTGGCGATCAGGCCCATGGTCGTCGAGCCGATGGCAGCTGCCAGACAGGTGGCGACAAACACCGCGCCCTTGTCCATGCCGGTCTCGCCGAGGATGCTCGGGTTGACGAACAGAATGTAGGCCATGGCCAAAAAGGTCGTGACGCCCGCCAGAATCTCGGTCCGCACGTTGGTGTTGTGTGCCTTGAGTTGAAACAGCCTTTCCAGCATGTCTGCTCCCCGTGGCGCGCCGGGCGCCGTGAATGTATCGACCTCAACAGCAAAGCACAGGCAGCAGAACGCGCCTGGAAATTACTGTGGGCCGGAAAAAGCCGCGCATCATACCAGTAGCTTGGGAATATGGCTGCTTATGGCGGTGATCGTCGTCGATGTTTTGCGACAAAGCCAAGTGCGCCATACTGCGCGCTGGTTTTTCGGGGTGGAAAGGACTGCATGAAAAGGCGTCTGGTTAGCGTGTTCGGCGTATTGATGGCGTTGCTTCTCGGGGCCCAAACGGCCACGGCGGCATCGGCCCCGCCATTGAGTCAATTGAAAGTGCTCAAAGTCGCGTCGCCTTCCTGTGGCGTTGAAAATATCGACGAAGGGCAAACCCGGACGCGCTGCGATCACAATGGCCCGAACATCACGGTGTACGTGCTGGAAGTGGGTTACGGGCGTGAGGCCCATGTCGCCCTGGACGGTTTTGAAGTGAATGGCACCCGCACACCGGTCTGCGCGTTCAAGAACGGCAACCTGACCAGTTGCACCCCCAGGGAAAAAACCGTTGGCTATTTGTATGCACTCGATCTGGCGGGTAAGCAGGAAGGCACATTGACCTTCAGCAATACCTCGATCAATGCGCCCGGCAATACGATGTCGACGCAGCTTTACATCCAGTAGCCACATGTCTCGAACAAGGCGCGGGAAAGCTGACTACGCTTAAAAGATCATTCCGTGGACAGTACCTGATGACCTTTAGAGCCTTGATTGCCCTCGCCGAGGGTACCGATGACCTGCAGACCGTGACCCTGATCGACGTACTGCGCCGCGCCAAAATAGAAGTGGTGGTGGCCAGTATCGAAGGGCGGCGCATGCTCACTTGCGCCCGCGGCACTCGGCTGACGTCCGATGCCATGCTGGTGGACTTGCTGGCGCAGCCTTTCGACCTGATTGTCTTGCCGGGTGGCGCCGTGGGGGCGCAGCACTTGGCAGCCCACCAACCGCTGCAACAATTGATCAAGGATCAGGCGGCCGCCGGCCGCCTGTTCGCCGGTATCGCCGAAGCGCCCGCCGTGGCGCTGCAAGCCTTTGGCGTTTTGCGTCAACGGCGCATGACCTGTCTGCCATCGGCCAGCCATCAACTGTTGGGCTGTAACTTCGTCGATCAACCGGTAGTGGTCGATGGCAACTGCATCACCGCCCAGGGCTCGGCTGGCGCATTGGCATTTGCCCTGGCGCTGGTGGAACAACTCTGTGGAAAAGCCACGCGTGCGGCGGTGGCGGGGGAGTTGTTGGTGTAGCCCGCTTAGACTTTCGCCTCTTGCTTCTCTTCATCTTTAGCCACGTGCATGCGATCGCGGCTGGCCAGGGTCGGGAATAGTTTGACCCACACCCCGGTCACCACCAGCGTGCCGATCCCGCCCATGACCACGGCTGGCACGGTGCCGAACCAGTGGGCAGTCAGGCCCGATTCGAATTCGCCCAACTGGTTCGAGGCACCGATGAACAGACCGTTCACAGCGCTGACCCGGCCGCGCATTTCGTCCGGGGTTTCCAGTTGAACGAACGAGGCGCGGATCACCATGCTGATCATGTCTGCCGCGCCCAACACCACCAACACCGCCAGGGAAAACCAGAACGAGGTCGACAGACCGAACGCGATGGTTGCCACGCCGAAGATGCCCACGGCGGTGAACATCACCCGCCCGACGTTGCGCTCCACGGCAAACCGCGCCAGGAACAGCGACATCAGCAGCGCACCCACTGCCGGTGCCGAGCGCAACAGACCCAGCCCCCACGGGCCGGTCAGCAGAATGTCCTTGGCGAACACCGGCAGCAGTGCCGTGGCACCCCCCAATAGCACCGCGAACAGATCGAGGGAGATCGCCCCGAGAATGTCCGGACGACTGCGGATGAAGCGGATGCCCGCGAGCAGTGAATCCAGCGTGGCCTTGCCCTTGTTCAGCGGCGTCTGCCGGGCCGGCAGGTTGAGCATCAGCGAACAGGCGATGACATACAGCAGCACCGTGGGGCCATACACCCAGACACTGCCGAAGGCGTAGAGCAAACCGCCGAGGGCCGGGGCGACGATGGTGGCTGATTGCTGGGCCGATTGTGCGGTGGCCACGGCCCGGGGAAACAGCGCGCTGGGTACGATGCTTGGCAGCAGGGCCTGGGTGGTCGGCATTTCAAAGGAACGCGCGGCGCCGAGCAGGAAGGCCAGGATAAAGATCATTTCCCGAGTGACATGGTCGGTCGCGCTGCCAATGGCCAGCGACAGGGCGATCAATGCCTGCAGGGACTGGCAGATCGCCGCGACCTTGCGCCGGTCATAGCGGTCGGCGACGTGCCCTGTGTGCAGCATGAACAGCACGCGCGGGGCGAATTCGACCAGGCCGACCAGACCCAGGTCGAGCACATTGCCGGTCAATTGATACAGGTTCCAGCCGATGGCCACGGTGAGCATCTGGAAGCCGCTGGCGGTAAAGATCCGGGCCAGCCAGAACGCGAGAAAAGGGCGATGGTGACGTAACAGCAAGGGCTCTTGGCTGGGCATCTGCGGGGAAATCTGGGGGGAGGGGAACAGCGAGATTATCACCAACCTGTAACAAGAAGTTGCCATGACTAAAAATTTAGTTAGCCAGACATCGATTTTCCTGTGGGAGCGGCGGTGCGACGATTCGACTTGCTCGCGAAGGGGGCATCAGCTTCAACATCAATGTTGACTGACACTCAGCCTTCGCGAGCAAGCCCGCTCCCACAGGAAATGTATTTCAGCTCGTGACCAAGGCCATGAGGCAACTTGTCACGCGGCAATAGACCACGCGGTTCATCCCCGAAATTGGGACTACTCTTTCAACGTTGATTGATCCAGATCAAAACCCGCAAAAGGAATTGATCCGGCGGCCGCAAGGCCAGACTCCCTGCGTAGTGATGCGTGCAAAAAAAGAACAAACAGAGATTCGCCACACTCCATTTCCGTGGGGGCCGTGGGTGCAGGCTTCCAGCCAGCAGCCGTACTACCTGACAGAGGAAGACTTATGTTCGGTTTAGAGGCACTTGATCTCGCCCGAATCCAGTTCGCGTTCACCATCTCGTTCCACATCCTGTTTCCGGCCATCACCATCGGCCTGGCGAGTTACCTGGCGGTACTCGAAGGCCTGTGGCTGAAAACCCATAACGACACCTACCGTGACCTCTACCATTTCTGGTCGAAGATCTTTGCCGTCAACTTCGGCATGGGCGTGGTTTCCGGCCTGGTCATGGCCTATCAGTTCGGTACCAACTGGAGCCGCTTCTCGGACTTCGCCGGATCGGTTACCGGGCCGTTGCTGACCTATGAAGTGCTCACGGCGTTCTTCCTCGAGGCGGGGTTCCTGGGGGTCATGCTGTTTGGCTGGAACAAGGTCGGGCGTGGCCTGCACTTCTTCGCCACCGTGATGGTGGCCATCGGTACGCTGATCTCGACCTTCTGGATTCTCGCGTCCAACAGCTGGATGCAGACCCCCCAGGGCTTCGAGATCGTCAACGGGCAGGTCATACCCACCGACTGGCTGGCAGTGATCTTCAACCCGTCGTTCCCCTATCGCCTGATGCACATGGCCACTGCGGCGTTTGTAGCCACGGCCTTCTTCGTGGGGGCCTCTGCGGCCTGGCATTTGCTGCGTGGCAAAGACAACCCGGCGATCCGCAAAATGCTCTCGATGGCCATGTGGATGGCATTGATTGTCGCGCCGATCCAGGCGGTCATCGGCGACTTCCACGGCCTCAATACACTTGAACATCAGCCGGCGAAAATCGCCGCGATCGAGGGGCACTGGGAAAACAAGGGTAACGAGGCGACTCCGCTGATCCTGTTCGGCTGGCCGGACATGAAGGAGGAAAAAACCAGGTTCGCCGTCGAGATCCCGTACCTGGGCAGCCTGATATTGACTCACTCGCTGGACAAGCAAGTCCCGGCGCTCAAGGAGTTCCCGCCTGAAGACCGGCCAAATTCGACCATTGTGTTCTGGTCGTTCCGGATCATGGTGGGCCTGGGTTTGCTGATGATCTTCACCGGTTTGTGGAGCCTGTGGCTGCGCAAGCGTGACACCCTCTACACCTCGCGGCCGTTCCTGTACCTGGCGTTGTGGATGGGGCCGTCAGGCCTGATCGCGATCCTCGCCGGCTGGTTCACCACCGAAATCGGCCGTCAGCCGTGGGTGGTCTACGGCCTGATGCGCACGGCGGATGCGTCGTCCAACCATAGCGTCATGCAGATGAGCATCACCCTGATCCTGTTCGTCGTGGTGTATTTCGCCCTGTTTGGCGCCGGTCTTGGCTACATGATGCGCCTGGTGCGCAAGGGGCCGAAGATCGACGAAGGCAAGGAAACCAACGACGGAGGCCCAGGCCAGAAACGCACACCGGCCCGTCCGCTGTCCGCAGCCGATGACGATCACACCGATGCCGGCCACAGCCTGACCAAGGAGATTTGAATCATGGGTATTGATCTTCCGCTGATCTGGGCCGTGATCATCATCTTCGGCATCATGATGTACGTGGTCATGGACGGTTTCGACCTGGGCATCGGCATTCTCTTCCCGTTCATTCCGGGCAAGACCGATCGCGATGTGATGATGAACACCGTCGCCCCGGTCTGGGACGGCAACGAGACCTGGCTGGTGTTGGGCGGCGCGGCATTGTTCGGCGCGTTTCCGCTGGCCTATTCGGTGGTGCTCTCGGCGTTGTACCTGCCGCTGATCCTGATGTTGATCGGGCTGATCTTCCGCGGTGTGGCCTTCGAGTTCCGCTTCAAGGCCAGGGACGACAAGCGCCACCTGTGGGACAAGGCGTTCATCGGTGGCTCGGTCACCGCGACGTTCTTCCAGGGCGTTGCGCTCGGTGCGTTCATCGATGGGCTGCCGGTGGTCAACCGGCAGTTCGCCGGTGGTTCACTGGACTGGCTGACACCGTTCACGATGTTCTGTGGCGCGGCACTGGTGGTGGCCTATGCGCTGCTCGGTTGCACCTGGCTGATCATGAAGACCGAAGGCAAGTTGCAGGAGCAGATGCATGACCTGGCACGGCCATTGGCCTTCGTACTGCTGGCGGTGATCGGCATCGTCAGCATCTGGACCCCGTTGGCCCACCCGGAAATTGCCGCACGCTGGTTCACCATGCCGAATCTGTTCTGGTTCATGCCGGTGCCGATTCTGGTGCTGGTGACGATGTACGGCCTGATCCGCGCCGTGGCCCGCAACGCGCACTACACGCCGTTCCTGTTGACCCTGGTGCTGATCTTCCTCGGTTACAGCGGGTTGGGCATCAGCTTGTGGCCGAACATCATCCCGCCGTCGATCTCGATCTGGGACGCCGCCGCGCCGCCGCAAAGCCAGGGTTTCATGCTGGTGGGCACGCTGTTCATCATCCCGTTCATCCTGGGCTACACCTTCTGGAGCTACTACGTGTTCCGCGGCAAGGTCACCCATGAAGACGGTTACCACTAGCCCTGTTGTGGGAGCGAGCTTGCTCGCGATGGCGTCCTGACAGACGCCATCGATCTAACTCGGAGGATTTATCAATGAACGGCAAACATTCTCTGCACGACATCGAAGAAGCCGAAAAAAAACCGCTGTGGCAGCGGCTTGGCTGGTTGGCCCTGATCTGGGTCGGTAGCGTGGGCGCCTTGTTCATCGTCGCCAGCCTGATGCGTCTGTTCATGAACGCGGCCGGCCTGACGACGCACTGACATCTCTCCCGCAGCCTCAAGGCGCGGATTTATAACCCTCCGAGCGGAGGGTTTTTTTTGCCTGTTACTTGCGCGCCTTGAAAATCACGAATTTCGGATTGGCCGCCACTTGCTCGACGCCACGGAACAATCGCGCCAGCTTGCTGTGGTAACCCAGGTGACGATTGCCGACGATGTACAGCGCGCCGCCCACAACCAGCGCTTCGCGCGCTTGCTGGAACATCCGCCAGGCCAGGAAGTCGCCCACGACCTGTTGCTGGTGAAACGGCGGATTGCACAGCACCACGTCAAGCGATTGCGCTTCCTGGCCGGCCAGTCCATCGCCGGCACGCACGATCACTTCCCGCTCACCCAACGCTGCGCGCCAGTTTTCGGCAGCCGATTGCACGGCCATGAACGATTCGTCCACCAGCGTGTAGTGGGCCTCGGGGTTTTGCAGGGCGCTGGCGATGGCCAGGACGCCGTTGCCGCAGCCGAGATCGGCAACCCGCGCCGAGCCAAGGTTTTTCGGCAGGTGTGGCAAAAACGCCCGGGTGCCAATGTCCAGGCCTTCGCGGCAAAACACATTGGCGTGGTTGAGCAGTTCGATAGCCGGTTCGTCGAGTCTGTAGCGTGTCGGGTAAGGCGACTCAACCGAGGGTTTGTCTTGCGCCGTGGCAATCAACAACCGCGCCTTCTTCACCGCCAGCGAAGCTTGTACGGGGCCGATGTAACGCTCCAGCAAATCGCCCGCTGCCCGAGGCAGGTGCTTGATCATGGCCGCGGCGACCACTTGGGCGCCGGGTGCCAGTTGGCCTTGCAGGCGGATCAGTTGCTCTTCCAGCAATGCCAGGGTTTTCGGTACGCGGATCAGCACGCAGTCGAATGGCCCGACGGGGGGCTCGCTGGCGGGGACGCTCGGTACCGCATCAAACGCCAGGCCGTTGCGCACCAGGTTCTTTTCAAGACCCTGCAAGGCCAGGAATGAATCACCGCTGCTGACTACCCGCACCTTGCCCGCCAGGCTGGCCGCCAAGGCGCCGAAACTGTCGTTGAGCACCAATACCCGGGTATCGGCCGTCGGTTGCTGTTCGGCCAGATGGTTAAGCAGGTATTCATCAGCCGCATCGAAAGCTTGCAACGGTTCGTTCTGCTGTTCAGGCTGGCGGATCAGGTCGAGGCTGGCGAAGGGTGTTTCGAGCAAAGGCATGGGGCGGGGCTCTGGGTAATCAACGGATGTCCCGCTGCCCTCAGGCGTTGGTGCGGGCGGAGCCGTCCGAGTGTACTGCGTCGTGAAGGTTTACACGCCATCACTCAGGAGGGACCGCAAATGGTACGTTTTTTTTGTCTGGATTACCCGCAGGTTTTCCCGCAGTCGGGCGTTTTCAGATGACTTTGGCCCGGACCGCGGCCATGACTGCCGCCATCTTGTTGTTGACGCCGAGCTTTTCGATAGCCCTGTGCACATGAAAGTTGACCGTGCGTTCACTCAAATTGAGGATCCTGGCAATTTCATAAGCCGTCTTGCCATCGGCCGACAGTTTCAATACTTCGATTTCCCGCCGTGACAAGGGGGGCGCTTGAGTGCGAACCGGTTTTTTCGGTTGCATCCCGATCGCCAGGGCGTGCAGGTGGCGACTGATGAACACCGAGAATCCAAGATTCTCGTACAGCTCATAGGCTGAAATCGGGCAATGGCTTCGGGCCAGGCTGAGAATGCTGCGCAGGCCGGTTTCTTCATCGTGGATTGCTTGCGACCAGCCATGCGCCAAGCCTTGCTGTTGCAGCAGTTGCCATAACCACGGGGTTGCGCAGAAGAGCTCTTTGCTCCAAAGCACGGGTAGCATGGAGTGATTGCAATAGGCCGCTACTGGGTCAATCTCGCTGGCATTGCTTTGTTCATACTGTGTGTTCCAGTTGTGTGGATAGTTGTTCAGGTTGACGGGGCAGCAATCAGTGCGACTGTTGGCTGAAATGGTTGAAAAGGCACAAAATTTATATCCAAGGTTCCTGACGAAATTCAGTGATATTCGATAGGCCGTATTAATGTCCTGTGTTTGAGAAAGCAGTTGAAGCTGTGACTCCTTCCAGATTTCCATATACGGGGTCTCCAACAGTATGTTCCCGGAGGGTGCCGGTTTTGGATCCGAGATCCGGCACGTGACGGAGTGTAGGACATTTCCGAAAACTGTAGTCCAACGAATTTGCTCTTTTAACTGCTGAAAAACTGTGTGCCGGGTTCTTAAGTCGTGCGTGAAATGTTAAATGCCATATGTCATTTTAAGTTGGCTGGTGTTTCTCGATTCGAATAATCAATAAGTTGCACATTCAATAACACTACAAAATGTCTGTGTTTATGCTGCCGTCTTTGCGGGACACTGAGGTATCTATTGATTGGAGCCTTCCATGTCCGTCAGCGAAGAAAAATTTACCCGTCAGACCTTGCTCGAGGTTCATCCGTTGACCCCGAACCTGTTTACCCTGCGTGCCACGCGGGATGCGGGGTTTCGTTTTCGGGCGGGGCAGTTTGCCCGGTTGGGCGTCACCAGGGCTGATGGCAGCACGGTATGGCGCGCTTACTCCATGGTGTCCTCACCCTTTGACGAGTTCCTCGAGTTCTTTTCCATTGTCGTACCGGGCGGTGAGTTCACCAGCGAGCTCAGCCGGTTGGTTGTTGGCGACAAATTGCTGGTCGACCGCCAAGCCTTTGGCTACCTGACGCCGGACCGTTTTGTCGATGGGCGCGATCTATGGCTGTTATCCACCGGGACCGGCGTGGCGCCGTTCCTGTCGATACTGCAGGACTTCGAAGTCTGGGAGAGATTCGAGCGGATTATCCTGGTCTACAGCGTTCGTGAAGCCCGGGAACTGGCTTATCAGGAGCTGATCGCGGGGCTGACGCAACGTGACTATCTGGCCGAGTACGCACACAAACTGCAATTGATCACCACGGTCACTCGTGAACAGCATCCTGGCTCATTGAACGGGCGTATCACCACACTGATTGAAAGCGGCGAACTGGAGCGCACCGCGGGTGTTGCGCTGACGCCTGAACACTCACGGGTCATGCTGTGCGGCAATCCGCAGATGATCGATGACACGCGCAAGCTGCTTAAACAGCGGGGCATGCACTTGAGCCTCAGCCGGCGACCCGGTCAGGTGGCGGTGGAAAACTTCTGGTAAAAAAAAACGGCGCCTCGGAAAGGCGCCGTTTTTATGCGGGTGCGGTCAAGGCCGGTTGTTCTGGACCTTGAGCAAGTCGCGGATCTCGCCCAGCAACTCTTCTTCCTTGGTTGGAACTGGCGGCAGGCTAGGGGCCACGGCCTCTTCGCGCTTCAGGCGGTTGATGGCCTTGACGCCCACGAAGATCGCGAGGGCGACGATGATGAAGTCGATGATGGTCTGGATGAATTTGCCATAGGCCAGCACCACCGCCGGAGTCGTACCCTCTGCTGCCTTGAGCGTTATGGCCAGATCACTGAAGTCCACGCCACCGATCAGCATCCCGATTGGCGGCATGACCAGGTCTCCGACAAACGATGTAACGATCTTGCCGAAGGCCGCGCCGATGATGATGCCGACGGCCATGTCGACCACGTTGCCTTTGACCGCGAAGGCCTTGAACTCGTTTAGCACGCCCATAGGTTATTTCCTTGTTACAGATGAGGTTGATGTGCGCAGTGTAAATCAGCCAATCGCATTCTGCTCGAGTCAACGGCGTGCCGTGCTTGCCGGCAATCGATCCGGGTGGTCATGGAGAACTCGCCGATTGATCTCATCTGTGGGCCGGTCAGCCCGTCTGCGGCGGTTCGCTTTTGGATTTTTTTCAGCGATATGACTTCGCTGTATGAGCGAACCAGGTTGAAGGACCATCCTTGAGTTGGGGTTTTGAAATTGTTCGGGTAGTTGTTAAACAAAAAGCCGCCATTGAAATTGACTGCAGTGCTGTTAACTGTTTTGTTAGTTTGGACTCGGTTTTGTTTGAGTGTTTTTAAGTTGTGCATCAGGTATGAAAGTGAATAAATCTTGTATAAGTTTTTAAGGCAGTAGTGAGGCTCGTATCAAGAGTTTTTTGAGTGTGTTGGGTGGAAACTTATACAAGGTTTTTGTATGGCGGTCGTGTTTCAACAAAACACGAATGTAATAAGGCTATTTGACATCATTCAAGGGATTATAAAATATCTGGCCGCACTCGCGAGCCTCAGCTGAGCTATCATCGCGTTTTTTTCCGGGAGTTCCGATGGCCAAGGCCAAGCGCATGTACGGCTGCACCGAGTGCGGCTCAACCTTCCCCAAATGGGCCGGCCAGTGTGGTGAATGCGGGGCCTGGAACACGCTCACCGAAACCATGGTGGAAAGCGGCGGGGCAGCCGCCCCCAGCGGTCGGACCGGCTGGGCCGGGCAGCAGGCGCAGATCAAGACGCTGGCCGAAGTCAGTGTCGAAGAAGTTCCTCGCTTCTCCACCGCTTCCAGCGAACTCGACCGGGTTCTGGGTGGTGGCCTGGTGGATGGCTCTGTGGTGCTGATCGGTGGCGATCCGGGCATCGGCAAGTCGACCATTCTGTTGCAAACGTTGTGTAACCTCGCCAAGAGCATGCCGGCGCTGTACGTCACCGGTGAAGAATCCCAACAGCAAGTGGCCATGCGTGCGCGACGCCTGGGTTTGCCTCAGGATCAACTGCGGGTCATGACCGAAACCTGCATCGAAGCCATCATTGCCACGGCCCGCCAGGAAAAGCCCCGGGTGATGGTGATCGACTCGATCCAGACGATCTTTACCGAGCAACTGCAATCGGCACCGGGTGGTGTATCCCAGGTGCGTGAAAGCGCGGCGTTGCTGGTGCGTTATGCCAAGCAGAGCGGTACGGCGATTTTCCTGGTGGGCCACGTCACCAAGGAAGGCGCGCTGGCGGGCCCTCGGGTTCTGGAGCACATGGTCGACACTGTGCTGTATTTCGAAGGCGAGTCCGACGGGCGTCTGCGTCTGCTGCGGGCGGTGAAGAACCGTTTCGGTGCAGTCAATGAACTGGGCGTGTTCGGCATGACTGACAAGGGCCTGAAAGAAGTCTCCAACCCTTCGGCGATTTTTCTGACCCGTGCCCAGGAAGAAGTCCCGGGCAGTGTGGTAATGGCGACGTGGGAAGGCACGCGACCGATGCTGGTGGAGGTGCAGGCGCTGGTGGACGATAGTCATTTGGCCAACCCGCGGCGGGTCACGCTGGGGCTGGATCAAAACCGGTTGGCGATGTTGCTGGCGGTGTTGCACCGTCATGGTGGCATTCCGACCCACGACCAGGACGTGTTTCTCAACGTGGTCGGCGGGGTCAAGGTGCTCGAAACCGCGTCCGATCTGGCGTTGATGGCAGCGGTGATGTCCAGTTTGCGTAACCGACCGCTGCCTCACGATCTGCTGGTGTTCGGCGAAGTGGGGCTTTCCGGTGAGGTGCGACCGGTGCCAAGCGGTCAGGAACGTTTGAAAGAGGCTGCCAAGCACGGCTTCAAGCGGGCCATCGTGCCCAAGGGTAATGCACCGAAGGAGGCGCCACCGGGGTTGCAGGTTATTGCCGTGACTCGCCTGGAACAGGCGCTAGACGCACTGTTCGAGTGACTTGCAGGTGGAACAAAAACCTGTGGGAGCGAGCTTGCTCGCGAAAGCATTGGTTCAGACAATCTCTTTATTGACTGAACAGCCGCCATCGCGAGCAAGCTCGCTCCCACAATGATTTTCGCTGATGGCTAGATCTCGATCGGCGCACCCAATTCTCGTTCCAGCTCCTGTGGATTAGCGAGGTTGAGTTCGATCAGCCGTCGCAGCCGTTCGATGGACTCCAGACTGATGTGCAGGCAGGCAAAGCCCAGTTGATCATGGTCATCGTGGGCCAGTTGCGCATCCATGGTGATGTCGACGTCTTCGCTCAGATGAATGTCGATCAGAAAATCCTGCTGCGGATTGCCCTGCCACGAATCGGGTCGCTCAATCAGCACCCCTTTGAACGACAGATCAACCAACTTCACCGACCAGGTGAACTCACCCTGACTCAGCTCGGTTCTGGCATCGAATGCAATACGTTTGAAGCGGCGACGGTCGGCGGGGTGCTCGCTCATGGCACGATCCTCGTAGATGTACGCTGACTATAGACCGGCATTCTTCAAGGCTGCCAGCGCTGGCGGGTGTCCAGACCTATGTCGGGGTATGGCCTTTGCCGTCAGGAGCGCTAAACTCGGTGTGGCTGTCTTTCTTGTCCACTCTGGCTGGAATAATAAAATGAAAAATAATAATAGCCCGCTACGCCATCTGCCCTGGCTGGTGCTGGCAATCGTAGGTGCGTGCGCCCTGGGTGTTGTGGCATTACGCCGAGGGGAGGCAATCAATGCCTTGTGGATTGTGGTCGCTGCCGTGGCCATCTATCTGGTTGCATACCGTTACTACAGTCTGTTCATCGCCAACAATGTCATGCAGCTCGATGCGCGACGGGCCACGCCGGCTGTGCTCAATAACGATGGTCTGGACTATGTTCCGACCAACAAACACGTGCTGTTCGGTCACCACTTCGCGGCCATTGCCGGTGCCGGTCCGCTGGTCGGTCCGGTACTGGCGGCGCAGATGGGCTACCTGCCCGGCACGCTGTGGCTGATCGCCGGCGTGGTGCTGGCCGGTGCCGTGCAGGACTTCATGGTCCTGTTCATGTCCACCCGCCGCAACGGCCGCTCCCTGGGCGACATGGTCCGTGAAGAAATGGGCCGCATCCCCGGCACCATCGCGCTATTCGGTTGCTTCCTGATCATGATCATCATCCTCGCGGTGCTGGCGCTGATCGTGGTCAAGGCCCTGGCCGAGAGCCCTTGGGGCATTTTCACGGTGATGGCGACCATCCCGATCGCGATGTTCATGGGCATCTACATGCGCTACATCCGCCCGGGTCGCATCGGTGAGATCTCGGTGATCGGCGTGCTGTTGCTGCTCGGTTCGATCTGGCTCGGTGGGCAGATTGCCGCGGATCCGGTGTGGGCCAAGGCGTTCAGCTTTACTGGCGTACAAATCACCTGGATGCTGATCGGCTACGGTTTCGTTGCCGCCGTGTTGCCGGTGTGGCTGATCCTGGCACCGCGTGACTACCTGTCGACCTTCCTGAAAATCGGCACCATCGTGGCTTTGGCCATCGGTATCCTGGTGACCATGCCCGAGCTGAAAATGCCGGCCATGACCCAGTTCATCGACGGCACCGGCCCGGTATGGAAGGGCGGTCTGTTCCCGTTCCTGTTCATCACCATCGCCTGTGGCGCGGTCTCGGGTTTCCACGCGCTGATCTCTTCCGGTACCACACCGAAGCTGCTGGATAACGAAACCAATGCCCGCTACATCGGTTACGGTGGCATGCTGATGGAATCGTTCGTGGCCATCATGGCGATGGTCGCGGCGTCGGTGATCGAGCCTGGCGTGTACTTCGCCATGAACAGCCCGGCGGCCGTGGTCGGCGGTGATGTTGTGGCCGTTGCGACAGTCGTCAGTAACTGGGGCTTCGCGATCACGCCGGAAGCCCTGCAAGCAGTGGCCCATGACATCGGGGAAACCACCATCCTGGCCCGTGCCGGTGGTGCGCCGACCTTGGCGGTGGGGATCGCACAGATCCTGCACAGTGTTCTGCCGGGCGAGAACACCATGGCTTTCTGGTACCACTTCGCGATCCTGTTCGAAGCGCTGTTCATCCTGACCGCAGTCGACGCCGGTACCCGTGCCGGGCGCTTCATGCTTCAGGATCTGCTCGGTTCGTTCGTGCCGGCCCTGCGCCGCACCGAATCCTGGACCGCCAACCTGATCGCCACCGCCGGTTGCGTGGCCATGTGGGGTTATCTGCTGTACCAGGGCGTGATCGACCCGCTGGGTGGCATCAACACCTTGTGGCCGCTGTTCGGTATCTCCAACCAGATGCTGGCCGGTATCGCGCTGATGCTCGGCACCGTGGTGCTGATCAAGATGAAGCGCCAGCGCTACATTTGGGTGACACTGGTGCCAGCCATGTGGTTGCTGATCTGCACCACCACCGCCGGTTTCATCAAGCTGTTCGATGCCAACCCGGCGATCGGCTTCCTCGCCCTGGCGAAAAAATACAGCGATGCATTGGCTAACGGCCAGATCCTCGCCCCGGCCAAGGACATCACGCAGATGCAGCACGTGATTTTCAACGCCTACACCAACGCCGCGCTGACCGCGCTGTTCCTGTGCGTGGTGTTCAGCATCCTGTTCTATGCGCTCAAGGTCGGTATTTCCGCCTGGGGCAGCAAAGAGCGTACGGATAAAGAAGCGCCATTCCAGGCGCTGCCGGAAGCGTGATCGAGGATTTGCATCATGTTCAATGACCTGAGTCGCCTCGGTAAATACCTCGGTCAGGCCGCGCGCCTGATGGTCGGCATGCCCGACTACGACAACTACGTCGAGCACATGCAGACCAAGCACCCGGACAAACCGGTGATGAGCTACGAGATGTTCTTTCGGGAGCGTCAGGAAGCCCGTTACGGTGGCAAGGGTGGGCCGAAGTGCTGTTGATCTTGTGGGAGCGAGCTTGCTCGCGATGGACGTCAACGATAACGCGTGCTGTCTGAATGCTCGCGTTATCCTTGCGTCCATCGCGAGCAAGCTCGCTCCTACAGTTGTTTTTGCGTTTCCATTTCCAAGGAGAACCCGTTTGTCCTCCCCCATCCCGGTCACGATCCTCAGCGGCTTCCTCGGCGCCGGCAAGACCACCCTGTTGCGCCACCTGCTCAAAGCCGAGCACGGGCTGAAAATCGCCGTGATCGAGAACGAATTCAGCGACGCCGGCATCGATACCCAGTTGTTGGGTGATGAACCGGTCCAAGTGATGACGCTCTCCAACGGCTGCGTCTGCTGCACCATCCATACCGACCTGACCAAAGCGCTTTATCTGCTGCTCGAACGTCTGGACCAGGGCGACATTGCCTTCGACCGACTGGTGATCGAATGCACCGGCCTGGCCGACCCAGCACCGGTGGCGCAAACCTTCTTCATCGATGAAGAACTGCGCGAGCGCTATATCCTCGACGGCATCATCACGCTGGTCGACGCGGCACATGCCGACTCGCACCTGACCCAGACCATCGCCCAGGCGCAGATCGGTTTCGCCGACCGCTTGCTGGTGAGCAAGCGCGATCTGGTAGACGAACCGACCTTCACCGCGTTGAGCAACCGCCTGACCCGCATCAACCGTCGTGCGCCGATCCGCGTGGTCGACCACGGCAAGATCGACCTGGCCGAATTGCTGGACGTACGCGGTTTCAATCTCAACGCCGACCTCGGTGGTGGTGTGAGTTTGCGACCGGTCAGCCAGGCACCGTCCATCGATCGTATTTCCAGTCTGGTCCTGCGCACTGAAAAGCCGCTGGATATCGACAAGCTCAGCGAGTTCATGAACGAACTGCTGGAAGCGCATGGCAAGCAGTTGCTGCGCTACAAAGGCGTGTTGAGCATCCTCGGCGAACCACGGCGCATGGTGTTTCAGGGGGTACTGAAACTTTATGGCTTCGACTGGGATACCGAATGGGCTGAAGACGAAGTGCGCGAGAGCGTGATCGTGTTCATTGCTGACGATTTGCCGGAAGAGAAAATTCGTGAGGGGTTTGCACGGGTGGCGGCGGTCTGAGGTTTTTATGGTGTCTTTGAGGACGCCATCGCGGGCAAGCCCGGCTCCCACAGGTTTCTGGTTGAACACAATGTCTGTGCTCATCCTCGAACACTGTGGGAGCGGGCTTGCCCGCGATGCGATCTAGCCGGCAACACAATGTTCACGGGCTGTATTGAGCAGTGTCTGTTCCAGAAGATCCAGATGCCGGTTAATCAGCATGGTCGCTGTCGCAGTATTTCCACGTTCAACAGCATCAACAATCGCCAAATGATCCTGCCAGGCACAACAGCTGTGCATCTGCTCCTCACACTGCGCAATCGCCAACGAAGTCAGTGGTACCAGGCTTTCAAGAAAATGCGCTAGCGGTGCATTTCCCGCCATTTGTGCCAACTGCAAATGAAACTCTCCCGACAAACGAATCGCCCGGCCACGCTCGGCGCATTGACGCTCGTTTTCGACCAGTGTCCGCAGGCGCTTCAAGTCTTGCGCGCTCGCTCGCTGACCGGCCAGCCGCACCAGCATGACCTCGGCCAGCCGCCGGGCATGCAGTGTCTGTCGGGTCTGCTCGGCATCAGGCTCGGCGACGCGGGGGCGATGGTTGGCGCGAAGGAGGATGATGTGCTGATGGGACAGTCGCATCAGCACCTCCCGCATGTCGCTGCGCCTTGCACCGAACATCTGCGCAAGGCTTTCTTCCGTAAAGCGACTGGCCGAATGGATGCGCTGCTCGAAAATGGCCTCGAGGACCCGTGAGTACAGATCATCCACTGAAGGGCGGACGGGCAGGGTGGCGAGTGTTTGTGGCGAGGCGAAGCGGTTCATGGCCGATCTCCAGTTCGAAGAGGTTTCAACTGCCGAGGTTGTCTTCCGGGATGTTCAGTTCGATACCCATGCGTTGACCTTCGCGCAGTATGTGCCGGCGCATCTCGGCGCTGGCCTGGGCGCTGTTCTTGCTGCGGATTGCCCGCACCACGGCTTCGTTTTCTTCAAGTCGCTCGGCCAGATGCTCCGGGGAGTTGCGCAACACTTCGGCGCTTTGCTTGAGGGCATTGCTGGTTTGCTGCACCACACTCTGGAAGATCGGGTTCGACGTCAGCGTGAACAGCTCTTCGTGGAACGCAATGTAGGCGTTTACGCCGGCTTCACTGTCATTGGCCTCCAGGGCTTCGCGCATGTCCATCAAGGTCAGGCGCAGTTGCCCGACTTCCTTGCTGCTGATGGACTGCGCGACAAGGCCGACGATGAATGGCTCAAGGGTGTAGCGCAGTTGCAGCACGTCTTCCAGGCTCGCTGCGGCCACCGCGTTGTCATGGGCCTGGCTGTCGGCGAGATTGGCTTCGAGCACCACCACGCCTTTGCCCGGCATCGAGCGCACCAGTCCGAGGGTTTCCAGAACGATGACGGCTTCACGCAGGCTCGGACGGCTGATACCCAGTTGTTCGGCCAGCTCACGTTGCCCAGGCAACATTTCGCCGGAGCGCCACTGACCTCGGGCCAAAGCGGCCCGAAGTTTTTCTACCACTGAGTTGACGACGGTTGATGAGGTAATCACTTGTTCGCTCCACGAGCCGTGCCTGCGGTCGGCAGGCACGGCGATCATTCAGAATTCTTTGGCTGCCGCTTGAGCAACCGGTTTTCTTGGCTGAAAGGTATAACCCGCCTGGCCGGAAAGTACCTTGTTCGCCCGCTGCACATCGATGTCCTTTTCCCACCGCGCGATGGCCACGGTCGCCACACAGTTGCCAATCAGGTTGGTCAGCGCCCGGCCGATGCCCATGAACCAGTCCACGGCCAGCACCAGTACCAGGCCCACCACCGGAATTGCCGGAACGGCTGTCAGGGTGGCCGCCAGAATCACCAGCGCCGAGCCAGGAATACCGTGGGCGCCTTTGGATGTGATCAGCGACACCAGCAGAATGGTCAGCAGGTCAGTCATGGCCAGCGGCGTGCCGGTGGCGTTGGCGATGAACACGATGGCCAGGGTCAGGTAGATCGAGAAACCGTCGAGGTTGAACGAGTACCCCGTTGGAATCACCAACCCGACCGTCGAACTGCCGATGCCCAGGTGCTCAAGCTTGCGCATGATTTGTGGCAGCACCGCGTCGGACGAAGCGGTGCCCATGACGATCAGCAGTTCTTCGCGCAGGTACTTGAGCAACGGCCACATCTTCAAGCCGGAAAGGCGCATCACCAGGCCGAGAATCAGGGCCACGAAGGCAACGCAGGTCAGGTAGAAGAGGCCGACCAGACTGCCCAGGTGCTGCAGCGAGTCCAGGCCATATTTGCTGGTGGTGAAGGCGATCGCACCGAATACACCGATCGGTGCCAGTCGCACGATCATGCCCATGATGCGGAAGATCACATGGCTGAGTTCGTTGATCAGCCGCGAAATACCCGATGCCGCCTCGCCCACCAGATTCAGTGCACTGCCGAACAACACTGAAAACAGCAGGACCTGCAGGATATTGTTATCGGCAAAGGCACCGATCACCGAAGTCGGAATCAGGTTCATCAAGAACTGCGCAGTGGTGTGCATGTGCTGACTGCGCTGGGCAATATCGCCCATGTCGGCTGCGGAAAGCTGCTCCAGGTGAATGTTCGCACCGCTGCCGATGCCGGTGCTGAAGGCGAGCACCAGGCCGATCACCAGGGCGATGGTGGTCAGCACTTCGAAGTAGATCACCGATTTCAGACCGATGCGCCCGACCTTTTTCAGGTCGCCAGCGCCGCTGATGCCGCTGACCACCACGCAGAACACGATCAAGCCGATGAGCATCTTGATCAGCTTGATGAAACCGTCGCCGAGGGGTTTGAGTTGGGCGGAGTATTCGGGAAGGGTCAGCCCGCAGACGATGCCGAGCACCAGTCCGAGAACCACTTGGAGGAAGATTGAACGCGAGCACCATCTGAGCATGGGAGGAATCCTGGTCGGTGTCCTGGCTGCCGTGTGCGGAGCACATCAGATTCAGGACTTAATTATTGTGGTCTTACCGGTATGTCCAGTGCAGGCGCAGTCTACGCTGGATTTTTTCTCGATTACAAGTGGAAAACATAAAATTGGCATGACCGGTCTGACCAGTGGCCTACAGGGAAATCGCGGGCGAAAAAAAACCGGCCAATCACTTGGCCGGTTTTTCATGTTGCGGATTTAACGTCGCATTAAGCGCCGTACACCGGCAGCTTCTTGCAGATGGCCTTGACCTTCTCACGAACGGCGTCGATCACCGCTTCGTTGTTCAGGTCAGCCAGGATGTCGCAGATCCAGCCGGCCAGCTCCTTGCACTCTGCTTCCTTGAAGCCACGAGTGGTCACAGCCGGAGTGCCGAAGCGCAGGCCGGAGGTGACGAACGGGGAGCGTGGATCGTTTGGCACGGAGTTCTTGTTTACGGTGATGAACGCTTTGCCCAGAGCGGCGTCGGCGTCTTTACCGGAGATTTCCTGCTTGATCAGCGACAACAGGAACAGGTGGTTCTGAGTACCGCCGGAAACCACGTCGAAGCCGCGCTCGATGAATACGCTGGCCATGGCCTGGGCGTTTTTCACCACTTGTTGCTGGTATGCCTTGAACTCAGGCTGCAGCGCTTCCTTGAAGCAGATCGCCTTGGCTGCGATCACGTGCTCCAGCGGGCCGCCCTGGGCACCCGGGAATACCGCGGAGTTCAGCTTCTTCTCGATGTCGGCGTTGGCGCGAGCCAGGATCAGGCCGCCACGCGGACCGCGCAGGGTCTTGTGGGTGGTGGTGGTCACGACGTCAGCGAATGGAACCGGGTTCGGGTAGACGCCAGCGGCGACCAGACCGGCCACGTGGGCCATGTCGACGAACAGGTAGGCACCTACCTTGTCGGCGATTGCACGGAAGCGCGGGAAGTCGAGGATCTGCGAGTAGGCAGAGAAACCGGCCACGATCATTTTCGGCTTGTGCTCAACGGCCAGGCGCTCGACTTCGTCGTAGTCGATCAGGCCATTGGCGTCGATGCCGTACTGGATGGCGTTGTACAGCTTGCCCGAGGACGAAACGCTGGCACCGTGGGTCAGGTGACCGCCGTGGGCCAGGCTCATGCCCAGGATGGTGTCGCCAGCGGACAGCAGGGCCAGGTAAACGGCGCTGTTGGCTTGCGAGCCGGCGTGCGGCTGAACGTTGGCGTAGTCGGCGCCGAACAGCTCTTTGGCGCGATCGATAGCCAATTGCTCGACGATGTCGACGTACTCGCAACCACCGTAGTAGCGCTTGCCCGGGTAGCCTTCGGCGTACTTGTTGGTCAGTACCGAGCCTTGAGCTTCCATCACGGCAGGGCTGGTGTAGTTTTCCGAAGCGATCAGCTCAATGTGCTCTTCCTGGCGCTGAGCTTCTTGCTCCATGGCGGCAAAGAGATCGGCGTCGTACTTGGCAATAGTCAAATCACGGCTGAACATGGCGGTCCTCAGGGATCGGGGGCGGAAAAGGGGGGCATTCTAACCCAATGGGTTTTAGATGGCATATGAAACGGCATCATGTCGCAGACAAGTGGGCTTCATGACGGGATCAGCGGTGATCGTGCCGGCCTCATCGCGAGCAAGCTCGCTCCCACAGTAGATCTTTGGTATTCACACATGGTGCGTACACCCCAAAAACCTGTGGGAGCGAGCTTGCTCGCGATGAGGCCAATTGCCGCGCCGCAAACCTCAGTCGAACATGAAGAGGGCATCATTGCTGAACTGCCCTTCGAACCGCCCCGCCGGCATCGGCCGGCCGAACAGGTAGCCCTGCACCTCGTCGCAACCGTGTTCCCTTAGAAAATCAAGCTGCTCGTGGGTTTCCACACCCTCGGCGATCACGGCCAGGTTAAGACTGTGGGCCATGGCGATGATCGCCCGGGCGATCTGTGCATCCTGTTCGCCCGAAGGCAATCCGTCGACGAAGGTACGGTCGATTTTCAGTACGTCGATCGGGAACTGCTTGAGGTAGTTGAGCGATGAGTAACCGGTACCGAAATCGTCGACTGCAATGCTCAGGCCGAGGTTCTTCAGGCCGGCGAGTATCTGCATCGCCTCGCTGACTTCGCGCATCAGGATACTTTCGGTGAGTTCCAGCTCCAGACACGCCGGCGGCAGGCCGGTATCCTTGAGGATGGTGGCGATTCGCGTACCGAGCTGCCCGTCGGAGAACTGCCGCGCCGAGATGTTCACCGACACCTTCGGCACCCGTACCCTGGCCTGATGCCAGGCCTTGAGTTGACGGCAGGCTTCGCTGATCACCCAGTCGCCGACATCCACCACCAGCCCGAGCTCTTCGAGCACCGGAATGAAATCTCCCGGCGGCACCAGCCCGCGGCGGGGATGACGCCAGCGCAACAGCGCCTCGGCACCAGTCAGGCGCTTGCCGTCGCCGCTGAACTGCGGCTGGTAGTACAGCACGAATTCGTTCTGTTCCAGGGCATGGCGCAAATCGCTTTCCAGTTCCAGTCGCTCCAGGGCGCTGGCGTTCATGTCCGCCTGATAGAACTGGAAGTTGTTCTTGCCACGCTCCTTGGCGTGGTACATCGCCGTGTCGGCGTTCTTCATCAACTGGCTGAGTTCGTTACCGTCCTGCGGACTCAGGGCGATGCCGATACTGGCAGTGACGAAGAACTCGCGGCCCTCGAGCACAAAGGGTTTCACCAGGCTGGCGAGAATCTGTTCGGCCACATGAATGGCCCGGTTCAGGGCGATTCCACGGTTGGCGCGCGGTTGCAGGAGCAAGGTGAATTCGTCACCGCCCATGCGCGCCACCGTGTCGTCATCGTCGACACAACCGAGCAGGCGCGTGGCCATCTCCTTGAGCATGCGGTCGCCGGCGGCGTGGCCCAGGGAGTCGTTGATCGGTTTGAAGCGATCGAGATCGAGGAACATCAGCACCACCCACGACTTCTGCCGTTCGGCCGATTGCAGTGCCGTGTGCAGACGATCCTGGAACAGCGTGCGGTTGGGCAGGTGGGTCAGGGCGTCGTAGTAGGCGAGGCGATGAATCCGCTGCTCGCTGGCCTTGCGCTCGCTGATGTCGCTGAAGAAACACACATAACTGGCCAGGTCGCCTTCGTCGTCGAGTACGGCGGTAATCCCGACCCAGGCCGGGTAATGCTCGCCGTTGCGGCGCTTGAGCCAGACTTCGCCTTCCCAGGTACTGTGCTGGCCCAATTGCTTGAGCACATAGCGCAGGTGTGCTTCCTGCTGCTCGTCGACGGTCAGCATGTTCGGCAACTGGTCGAGCACCTGTTCCACGGCATAGCCGCTGACACGGCTGAAGGCTTCGTTGGCCTGGACGATGTAGCCGGCCGGGTCGGTGATCAGGATCGCCGAGGTCGAGTGCTCGAATACCGTGGCGGCCATGCGCAAGTCTTTTTCGGCCCGGCGTTGCTGGCTGATGTCGCGGCCGACGCCGAGCACGCCTTCGAATGTCCCGTGTTCGTCCCAGACCAATACCAGGCGCAGTTCGATCGGGATCTTGCGCCCGTCGGCCCGCAGGCAATCGAACAGGAACAATTGGGTTTGTACCTGGCTGCGTAACACCGCCAGTTGGTCCGGCTTATCCAACGCCTTGCTGACCCGGTCCATCAGGTGGTAGATGCCGGTCAGTTGTTGCGGGTTGGCGATGGTCGATTGCCAGCCGTTCTGGAAGATCCACTCGGCGTCATAGCCCAGCACGGCTTGCACCGAAGGGCTGACGTAATTGAGGTTGAGGCGGCTGTCAGTGGAGAAAATCACGTCGCTGATGCTTTCGGCGAGCATGCGGTAGCGCTGCTCGCTGTCGCGCAGGGATTCGCTGGCTTCGATCTGGTCGGTGATGTCCTTGGCCACGCCGATGATCCGCGTGACCTGGTCCTCGTTGTCCCGCGCCAGTGCCTGCTCGCGAATCTCGAAGCGTCGCCACTGGCCGTCCCGATGGCGGAAGCGCAACTGACACTGCATCAACTGGCGATAACCGGCCTGGCGCTGGACCTGGCGGGAGCGGTGGTAATAGTCGGCGTCTTCGGGGTGCAGGAGGATTTCCCAGAAATATTCGCCCATCTGGTGCAGTTCGGTGCGGTTGTAACCCAGCGTCTGGCCCAGATGGTGGTTGCTGAAGATCATGCGCTGGCTGATCACATCCTGCACATACAGATGATCCGGTACGGTACGCACCACGTCCGACCAAAAGCCTTCGCGCTCCTGCAACGACAGCTCGGTGAGCTTGCGGCTGGTGATATCGGTGATGCTCAAAATCACCGATTTATAGTCGTCCTGGGTCTGCGGCAGGCGCAGTACCAGCCACAGGTGCTGGTCGCGACCGCCGGCATCCTGCAATTTGATTTCCAGCTCAAGCTGTTGCTGCTGATTGAGCACCGCGTCGAGCACCTGGTTACCGATGGCGGTGCCGTCCAGCGGATGGCCATCGATCAGCAGCTTCCAGGCTTTATTGGCGTTATCGACATTGAGCAACTGCAGTGCGACCTGGTTGACCTCGGTGATCCGCAGTTCCTGCACCAGTTGTCGGCGTTTTTCCGGGATCGCCAGCCACGCTTGCAGTTGTTCGCTGTCCTGCAGGTGTGCCTTGTCGAAAAAGCTCTTCAGCCCGGACATGTCAAGGACGCACAAGGCCACACCGGTGCCTTCGAAAATGTCCTGATAACGCCGACGGCCCTCATGCAATTGGCGTTGACGCCGGCGCATGTTCAGCAAAGCGATGAACGGCAGCATGGACAACGCCAGGCCCAGCAGGCATTTGCCGATGAACGCCGGCAGCAGTTCCTCCAGTACGCGCTGACGGTCAAACAAGCCGCGCAATTGCCAATCGCTGCTGCTCAGCGGAACCGTCAGCACACTGTTGGCGACATCGTCCTCGGTCAGTGTGCCCGGATTGACCGAGGGCAATCCTTCGTCACGGCTGATGATCTGATGATTGATGCGGTTTTCCACCAGCCACAACGGACGGCTGCCGGCCTCGTTTTGCTTGGTCAAGGACGAAAAGAAGGTCGGTGTCAGGCGCAAGGCCCAGTAGCCCCGGGAACTGCCGCTGGCCTGATGCAACAATAAATGCACCACGGAACCATCGGTGGCGTTGCTGAAGTAGTGCACCTGGGCGTGGCTGCGGCGTACCAGTTCACCCAGGTAGTCGCTGTCATCGCTGTCGGGAGCGCTGTCACGGATGATTTTCCCTGAGGGGCTGAGCAAGGCCAGGCTGCGCAGTTCCGGCAGCGACTGTTGCAGCTTGCGTAGCAGGGCCTGCAGCTCGTCGGCATTATGCGGTTGCTCGACGATGGGCAACAGGTTGAGGGCAATCTGGGCGTTGAGTGCCATGTTCAGGCTGACCTGAGCGGCCAGATCGGCGGTGTAGTCGATGGTGTACTGGCGCTGTTTTTTCTGGGTTTCGCGCAACTGATCGAGCAACTGCCAGAACAGCAATGCCAGCAACAACAATGCAAGTGTCGCCAAGGTGCCCTTCAAAGTCCCGCGCAGGGGGGAGCCGGGCGCTATGGTCGGCGCACTGGAAGTCAGGGGCGGAGGGACATTGGACAAGCTGTAATCCTGCGGTTTGGCTGGACTGGCGCGACGTGCACTATAAGCCGGACGCCCGAAGGGCGGCTAGCATGCCTTGAGTTGTGGCGAAGTGCCAGCCCCAGCCCGTCGGCTGGACTGCCATCGGTCATTAAGGTAGCTTTGCCGGTTACGCGGGAGCGTTCCAGCTCCGGGGGGGCGTTCTCAATTAGTTTCCGCACCGCGCCGGGTCTGCTGTTGTGCAGGGCAAGGCGCGAGAAGCGTGGTTTGGTCATTCCAAATAAGCTTCGAGCAACGCAGCCCTGCACAACAGCAGACCCGGCCCTTCGGGTTGTGCCTTAAAGCGGGCCAGGCTGCGTTGCAGGCCTTGGAAAGGGAGCGACCATTTCCAGCGGCCTGCGCCTTGCCTGGCCCGCTTTAAGGCGACAACGCGGCGTGGAAACTAATTGAGAACGCCCCCATACTCAGGCTTTTTCAGCGCGCCTATATTGAAAGCTCTCAATCGGGTGACGCGCACAGCCTGGCCAGGCTTCGCCTGTGCCCTAATCATTCATCAGTCACTGACCCTAGGTTCTCCATGGCTCAATACGTATTCACCATGCATCGGCTGGGCAAAGTTGTTCCGCCGAAGCGGGAAATCCTGAAAAACATTTCTCTGTCGTTCTTCCCCGGCGCCAAGATCGGTGTACTCGGCCTCAACGGTTCGGGTAAGTCCACGCTGCTGAAAATCATGGCTGGCGTCGACACCGAGTTCGAGGGCGAAGCCCGTCCGATGCCGGAGCTGAACATCGGCTACCTGCCGCAGGAACCACAACTGGATCCGACCAAGACCGTGCGTGAAGTGGTCGAGGAAGCGGTCAGCGTGATCAAGGACGCCCAGGCACGCCTGGACGAGGTCTACGCGGCCTACGCCGATCCGGATGCCGACTTCGACAAGCTGGCCGCCGAACAGGCCAAGCTCGAAGCCATCCTGCAAGCCAGCGACGGCCACAACCTGGAGCGCCAGCTGGAAGTCGCCGCCGATGCGTTGCGCCTGCCGGCCTGGGATGCCAAGGTCGAACACCTGTCCGGTGGTGAAAAGCGTCGTGTGGCCCTGTGCCGCCTGCTGCTGTCCGCACCGGACATGCTGCTGCTCGACGAACCGACTAACCACCTGGACGCCGACTCCGTTGCATGGCTCGAGCATTTCCTGCACGACTTCCCGGGTACTGTGGTTGCGATCACGCACGACCGTTACTTCCTGGACAACGTCGCTGGCTGGATTCTGGAACTCGACCGCGGCGCGGGCATTCCGTACGAGGGCAACTATTCGGGTTGGCTGGAAGCCAAGTCCGATCGTCTGGCTGCCGAATCCAAGCAGCAGTCGGCTCATGAAAAGGCCATGAAGGAAGAACTGGAGTGGGTGCGCAAAGGCGCCAAGGCCCGCCAGTCGAAATCCAAGGCTCGTCTGCAACGCTTCGAAGAGATGCAATCGCAGGAATTCCAGAAGCGCAGCGAAACCAACGAGATTTACATCCCGGCCGGTCCGCGCCTGGGCGACAAGGTCATCGAATTCAAGAACGTCACCAAGGGCTACGGCGACCGCGTGCTGATCGACAACCTGTCGTTCTCCATGCCTAAAGGCGCCATCGTCGGCGTGATCGGCGGTAACGGTGCTGGTAAATCGACCCTGTTCCGCATGCTGATGGGCAAGGAAACGCCGGACTCTGGCAGCATCGAAGTCGGCGAAACCGTGCAACTGGCTTGCGTGGATCAGAGCCGCGAAGACCTGGACGGCAGCAAGACCGTGTTCCAGCAGATTTCCGACGGTTCCGACCAGATCCGCATCGGCAACTACGAGATCCCGTCGCGCACCTACGTTGGTCGCTTCAACTTCAAGGGCGGCGATCAGCAGAAGTTCGTCAAGGACCTGTCCGGTGGTGAGCGTGGTCGCTTGCACCTGGCCCTGACCCTGAAAGAGGGCGGCAACGTCCTGCTGCTCGACGAACCGTCCAACGACCTCGACGTTGAAACCCTGCGTTCCCTGGAAGAGGCCCTGCTGGACTTCCCGGGCGCCGCCATTGTGATCTCCCACGACCGGTGGTTCCTTGACCGCGTCGCGACGCACATCCTGGCGTACGAAGACGACTCGCAAGCGGTGTTCTTCGAAGGCAACTACACCGAGTACGAAGCCGACCGTAAAAAGCGTCTCGGCGAAGCGGCTGCCCAGCCGCATCGTGTACGGCACAAGAAACTGGCCTGATGTCGGGGCAGTGTTTTGAACAGCGAAGCCCCCAAGGGCAGGCAGTCAAGAGGTAAAGCCTGACTGCTGTTTGCGCCAAAAAAAATCCGATGCCTTGCAAGGCATCGGATTTTTTTTTGGCCGTTTATTACGTGAAGTGTCGATTTTGTTCACGTGTTTGTAATGGGTGTAATTAAATTATTAGAGTTTGTTTAGGGGCTCTAGCATTATTCGTAACAAAAAACCTCGTGTTGTGATGTGCCTCGTGGCTTAAGTGCATTGTGTGTTGAGAATGCTTCTGTGTGTTTTGTGGTCGTCGGGTTTGTATGTTGTATTGGTGGTGTTGGTTTATTCAAATTGTTGTATTGCTGTGTCGTGCTTCAGCTGTTAATGCGGTTGTGCTATTTATATTGTGTAATAATTGGGCGGTTTCAGGTTCGGTTTGTTGCGATATGGTGTGGCGGTGTGCTCGTAGTGTGAAAGGAATCTCTTTGATAGTGTTGTGTTGTTTGTGGTTTTTAATTGAGGTCGTCACTGTCGATGTCACTTTGTAACACTACCGGAAATCAAACTGAATGGATCGTCAAGAATGATAATAGCTGAAGATAATGTTCGTGTTGAAAAGTGCCCAGAATACATAACGGGTACCGCCCAGCAAAACTATTTAACAGCCGAGCACGGCATACTCGAGGCTGCAAAACAAGGCTACAGCCACTGGTATATCGATGGCAGTTTGCCGGGAGAGCGCCCTTCCGACTGGACGGAAAACAGGATTGCGGCCTTGCGTGAGTCCATCTCGAATATTGGCGTAAAGCCTGTTTATCATGGGAACTTCAAGGCCCCGCTTGGAAGTGACGTTCGAGAATTAGGGGGGGCAGCACTTGACTATATAAAACGAGAGGTTGATTTAAGTTCTGCACTGGGAGGCGCACCCGTCATCGTTCATGGGGGGGGAATCGTAGAGCCACGCCTGGTTATCGAGGCTCGCCGTCTGGGACTGAATACCTTGATTGATAACCTGGGTGAGCTTGTTGAGTACGCACGTGAGCGGAATGTAGAAATATGGTTGGAAAATCTTAGCAACTATACGAAGTTCCATCCGTTCTACTATATCTGTGTTGCCGAGGACGAATATGCTGAGGTGCTGGAAAATGTTCCGGGGCTAAAGTTTTTTTGGACGTGTCTCATGCCCATGTTAATGACGGTGACCCGGTTAAAGTCTTCGAACGGCTGCATCAGCATGTCGTTGGGATGTCCTTCAGTGACAATAAAGGGGAGCGTGATTCCCACTTTCCATTGGGAAGAGGAACCCTGGATTATCCCGGGTTGATCAAAGCGATATTGAAGCATGAGTGGCACGGCCTGGTAGGCTTCGAGACGCGTGGCAGCACGTTGTCCGATAGTCTTGCCTACCTCAATGCAGTAGGCAGCAGACTCTCCGATAAAGTTGCTTGATACAACATCGTCTTTCAGGTCGCTTGGCTGAAGCGACCTGATAAAGTTTGCTGTGCTGACTCTCCGTTGAATAGAAGGTGGCCTCCGTGAGCGCTTCTCGAGAAAAGTTTTGCCTTGGTAGTGATGATTTTATAAAGGGTTGTATTGATTCGATCCCTGTTTGCCTGGCTTTTTTGTTCATGTTTTTCTCTATCGGCGTTTTATTGGCATCTGCAGGTTTTTCTCTGATGCAGTCGATAGTCATGACACTTGCCGTACACGCTGCCCCGCTTCAGGTGTTCATTGGGCAGTCTGATGGGGGGATCACCATTGGAGCGTTAATCATGATCACGCTTCTGGTGAATTTCCGGTTCATGATCATGTCTTCGGTTCTTTGTGAGCAATTCAAGTCAATATCGTTAACGAAGATGATGTGGTCGGTGCAGTTACTCTCAGTATCGACCTTCACCCTTGCCAACTCAAACAAAGGCAGCGCTCTGGATAGTTATCGCTACTATTTGGGGTGCGGTATTACCAGTTTGTTTGTGGCTGTTTTGGCAACCGTCATGGGCTATCTCATACGCGCTGATTTGGGTGTCATGGCCTATGCGGTAATCGCGATGATATTGCCTATCCACTTTACTGCATTGGTTGGAATGTCTTGGCCGAAATGGCGACCTGTCGTGGCTACCGCTATCGGGTTTGTTGCTACGCCAATCGTTGGATCCTGGTTGGGTGCATACCACGTTTTTATTGTTCCCTTGGTACTGGGTGCTGTGTTTCTTTCTGCTGATCGCCTGAGTGGTAAGACTTCATGAGTAACTGGATGTTGATTTTGGTTGCTGCAAGCGTTTCATATGTCCTGCGTTTTTTGCCAGTCTTGATATTCCGGAAATATAAAATCAATGGGGATGGAAATGTTTATGTGTTTTTGAGTTATTCCGCCTGTGCAGTGATGGGCGGGATCATTTACACCATCGCATTCGGCGAGGCATTGTTTCAGGATTGGCTGGGGCATTTCGAAGGGGGGCAGCTTATAAAACTTATCATGATCCTGTTGTCATTCTTTATTGCAGCGTTTACGCGCAGCGTCATCAAGTCGTTGATGTGTTGTGCTTCGATATATGCCGGTGCGTTGTATTTGCTTTGACGATGTTTCCTTCTTCAGATAGCTAAAGAGAAATGCAGATGAATGTATTCGCAGGCTTCGATAATCGTCCTGGCGAGCTGACTCGCCAACAACTTGAGATCTGCTATTCCCGAGTCACGGATAACCCGCTTGATATCAATATGAGTCGAGGATTGCCTTCGCCCGAGCAATTGAATCTGGCTGATTCATTTCTGTCGCTACCCGGGCAATCATGCTTCGCATCTGCCGCTGCTGGTGATTGGCGAAATTATGGCGGCTTACAGGGAATGCCGGAGATACGGGAGCTCGTCGCGGAAATATTGCTGGGATTGCCGGCCGATCAGATCGCCGTGGGGGAAAACTCCAGCCTCGCCTTGATGCATGAGACGCTGGGTTACGTATTCAGTCATGGCCTCCGGGGCAGTCCGGGTCCATGGGGAAAAGAATCGTCGATAAAGTTTCTTTGCCCGGTGCCGGGCTACGACCGGCATTTTGCGATGTGTGACGCATACAACATTGAAATGGTGCCGGTGCCCATGCTCGAAACCGGTCCGGACATGGACATGATCGAGCGCTTGGTAGCCTCGGACCCGACGATAAAAGGTATGTGGTGCGTACCCAAGTACAGCAACCCATCGGGCACGGTTTACTGTGGTGAAACGGTGGCGAGACTCGCCAGGATGCCAACGGCCGCAGAGGATTTCGTACTGTTTTGGGACAATGCCTATGCAGTACATCATCTGACTGATGATGAGGTGCCGAACCAGCCCATTGCTCGGTTATGTGAAGAGGCGGGAAATGGTGACCGCGTATTTGTTTTCGCTTCGACGTCGAAGATTGTTTTGCCGGGAGCCGGTTTGGCTTTTATCGGGTCATCTGCGGCGAATCTCGCTTGGTGGTTGGGCCATCGAAAGTACCGCACCATCGGTCCCGACAAAGTCAATCAACTGCGCCACCTGCTGTTCTTCCGCGACAGCAAAGGTGTTACGGATCACATGAAGAAACACCGTGAGTTGCTGGCGCCCAGGTTCGAGCGACTTGAGAGCGAATTGTCACACGGATTTGCCGGGGTCAGCCGCGTGCACTGGACAAAGCCGAAAGGCGGGTATTTCGTCAGCCTGGATTTACCTGAAGGGTGCGCGCGCAGGGTCGTGGAGCTTGCGCTACAAGCGGGTGTCGCCCTGACTCAGGCGGGTGCTACCCATCCGAATGAACTGGACCCCCGTGACAGCAATATCCGGCTGGCGCCCACTTACCTGGATCTTGAAACGCTCGGCGTTGCTGCTCAAGTACTGGTGCTATGCGTGTTGCTTGCGCTTGCGCAGCGGGAGTGCTCTCGATAACGACGTTGATCAGGCCCCTCGCGGAAGGTGAGGGGCTGGGTCATCAGAGACGGTCTCTATTGTGGTGCGGGTGTTGATTTTTCGGGCCGCTCGCATCTTGCTGCGCAATGGCTGCATCTGTGTGACTGAAGGGGCGAACATGCCGACCACCCTTGAAGTGGTCGACCTGTTCAACGAGGCGGACATTCTGTTTGCACCGGGCAAGGCATCCAACGCCGGTGGTGTGGTGGTGAGCGAGCTGGAGATGTCGCAGAATGCCATGCGCCTTGCCTGATCGCCGCTCGGCAAGTTTTCGCACGAAGCCTACGTTGGTTCGATACGAATCACTTCAATCAATTGATCCCCGGCGGGGCGCTGCCACAGCACTTCGTCATTGAGTCGTGCACCGAGCAGTGCCCGGCCCAGCGGCGAACCCCAATTGATCAGGCCGTGGGCGGCATCGGCCTGATCTTCGCCCACCAGTTGTACCCGGCGTTCGGTGGCGTGTTCGTCGGCGTAGGTCACCCAACTGCCGATCTGCACTTTCTCGGTCGACGTCGCGGCGGGTACCACCTGAGCGCTGCCCAGGCGCTGCTTGAAGTAACGCAGGTCACGTTCGAGATCGGCCAGGCGCTGCTTGTCGGCCTGCTCGCCTTTTGCCGATTGTTCGGCGTGCAGGCTTTGCAGTTCGGCGACTTTACCCTGCAACAGGCTAAGGCCTTGCGGCGTGACGTAATTGGGCTGCGCGCTGACCTGTCGTTCGACTGGCTGATCGGCTTGCGCGGCGGCGTTATCTTCATTGACGAAGGCACGGCTCATGAAATTCTCCCGATATAGAATTTGGGCCATGGTCGCAGGCATTTGGTTTCACTGGATGTCTGAAAGCGACTTACGGCGAGTGACAGGCCTGGGCAGCGAGCAGGTCGTCGTGGGTTGACTGGCACCCAACCATCCCGCATACCGCCACGTCTCACGCTCTCAAGCCGATACGCGGCCCATAGAGAAAGTCTAGAGGTGGATTCGCCGGGGGATGTGAAAGGTGTGCATGCACTTTGTCGAACGCCACATAACCCCCAGGGGAGCGAGCCTGCTCGCGATGGCGGTTAGTCAGTCCAATAAATATTGGCTGACACTACGTCTTCGCGAGCAGGTTCGCTCCCACAGGGATTTTCGTTACGTTCGGGTCAGTAGTGATACCACTTCAGCTCAAGCATCACTTCGTTCTCGGCCGACGCCAAATGGCTGAACTCCCGCTGGGCGCTCAAGCGCAGTCCGAGATTGCGGGAGATTTCCCATTGCTGATTCAGACTCAGGCTGCGGCGCACTTCACCATTGGTGAAAAAATCGCCCTTGGCTTCCAGGCTCAAATTGCCCAGCGGGTTTTTCCACAGCACCCCACTGTTGAAACCGGCGGCCGGCGCGATGAATTCGGCGAAGTCGTTGTTGTGCTCGATACGCACAGTGCCCAGGACAAATCCGAGCATGTCCTCGCTCAGTTGCCAGGTTCCACCACCACCGCCGTTGACATGGCTGACCAGGGTTTGGTCATCGTTGCGGCCCGGCACCCGTTCCAGGCCACCTGTGACTTGCCATGACAGCGGTTGCAGCAATTCGTTACGCGGGGTCAGGGAGCGAATGGTTGCCAGGTCCAGTTGCTGTACCTGCCAGTCGTTGCCTTCGTACTGGCGAAGTTTCAATTGCAGGATTTCGATCTGCGCGCCAAGGGGAAAGCTTTCGCTGTTGTCATTGAGGTCGTGATAAGCCATGCGCAAGCCGTACTCGCCAAAGGCTTTGTCTCCACGGGTGCCGAGACCGAGCTGCCAGGTGCGCGACTCGTGACCGTCTTCAGGCAGGCCGGGTTGCAGGATATTCAGCTCCGGCGCCGGGTTATGGTTGATCGCCCGCAGCAGTTCGAAGCTGCGCTGGGCGCGCGCCGGATCGCGTTCCTGGCCGTTGGCGCGATAGCGCTCCAGGCGATAAGCGGCATCGATGATCAGCGCCTGGCGGTCGCGGGGTTGTGCCTTGAACGCCGGGTCTTGCAGTTGTTTCTGGTCGGCGCTGACTTTCAGCACCCATTGCTGCTCTTCAGGGTTCAATGACTCGGCGCGACTGAGCAATTCGCGCTCCCGGGACGGGCGATACTGGATCGATTCCACCAGCCCGGCCGCTTTCACGGCCTTGACGGTGTCGGTGGGGATGGCCGTGAGCGGAAATTGCCCGGTCAGGCGCAGGCTCGGTCGGGCCACTTGCAGCAGTTCCAGCAAGCGGTATGAGCAGTTTTCGTCGAAGAAGAAATAGTCGAATTTGATCTGCTTCAGCTCCCAGACGTGCTCGACCATGCGCGCGGTTTCTTGTTGCGTCAGGTTAAGGCGGTACTCCCACAGGTCGCGGTTTTCCAGGCTGCGGTATTCCGAGAGCTTTTCCTGATAGGGCACCATCGCGAACAGGCCGGGATACCCGCCCATCAGGCCTTTCCAGGCATAGATGATGCTGTTGTCCGAGCCCTCTATGTAGGCACCGAAGTTGATCGCGTAACTGAGCAGCGAAGTCTTGTCGCTCTTCACTTCGGCCTGGTCGATGCGCAGCAGGGTATGGCCGAACATCGAGGAAGGGCTGTTCAGGTAGGCCGCCGGGAAGATCATCACTGCGCTGTCGGGCGAGACGTCCTTGAACCATTGTTTGAACGCTGCGCAGTCCGGCGTTGGCAGACCGGTCAGGTCGAGTTGTTCCTTCAGCCAGCGGGTGCGCGCCGGGTAGACGCATTGCGCGTGTTGTTCACCGGCACTGGCCGGGGCATACAAGGCTTGTACAGTCGCCGCCAGTTCATGGTCCGGATGTTCATTGCCATCGGCGGCGAGGAAGAATTTCCGGTCGCTGACATAGCTGCGCCAGCCGCCGAGCTTGGCGGTTTCGTAATGGCCCAGGGATATCCAGAAAGGGTCGTTGGCCAGTTGCTGCAAGCGTTGTGGGTCGATGTGAGGCGCGGCGGACAGTGGGGCGCAGACACAGAGCGCCAGCCAGGCAAGGCGTTTGAACATAGATGGCAACTTAATCGATAGAAACTGAGCCCCGACCAGGATTGTGCCAGTCAGTCAAACCCATTCCATGTGGGAGCGGGCTTGCTCCGGGCGGCGATCCGACGAAAGCAGTGGGTCAGTCAACATAATGGTCAATTGATACACCGCATTCGCGAGCAAGCCCGCTCCCACAGGTTTTGCGTGTTGACTTACCGACGCTCCCAAAGAGGGGCAGATCCAAAAAACAAAACCCGCTTCCCGAAAGAAGCGGGGCGGGTCGAGCTTAAGCTTGAGTTGCGTACTTGGCCAGACGAGGGTCGGCTTTGAGCACGGCCAGGGTGTTGGTATGCACATCTTCGGCAGTCACGTCAGCCTTGCTGAAGATCTGCTGGAAGTGCTCATGAGTGACAGCGGCGAAGTGCGCACGGTCTTCCGGCGCTACGCCCAGTACCACGGCATAGGTGGTCAGCGCTTCGCCCTGACCCTTGGCCATGTCTTCGGACAGTTCGTTCATCATGCCGTTCATGGCAAACCAGGATTTGCCGCCGTAGGTCAGCGACGCATTGGTTGCGCAACCGTTGGTGCCGGATGTCATGCCGAAGGTTGCGTTGCCGGAAGTGCCGTTGGTGGTGGATGCCAGGAAGTGAGCCGGAGTACCACGCTGGCCTTCGAACAGCATGTTGCCCCAACCGCAATCCGGGCCGCCTGGCGCCTGAGCCATGGCGTTGATGGATACAGCGGTGAAGAGAGTACCAAGAAGAATCCGTTTCATAGCTTTGTTCTCTTTATGTGCATACCAGTTTGACAAGGAGTTCTGGCCCGTCTGGTGCCAGTGGGCCGGTCATTAGTCCAGCCGCGCAGTTTGGAGTTTAGGCACGATCGCGGGGTTCCGTGATTTTTTGCAAAAACAATCGTCGCAAACAGTGATTTGGCGCGGCTCTACGTCGGGGTTTCGGCTTGTCTATGCTTTGGCCTGCGGCACTCCTTGCCAGTCGGGTATGGGCAGCGCCAGAATGCTGCCATCTGCCCCGCCTGATTGTTAAGGAAGCCCGATGCCTGATCCTGTTGCTGCCAGCTTGCGTCTAGCGCCCGAAGCGCTGACCCGTCCGTTTTCCGCTGAACAGTTCAGCTTCTCTACCACCAATGATCTGGAGCCCTTTCGCGGTGTGCTTGGCCAGGAACGTGCGGTCGAAGCCTTGCAGTTCGGTGTGGCCATGCCACGCCCCGGTTACAACGTATTCGTCATGGGCGAACCCGGGACTGGCCGGTTCTCGTTCGTCAAACGCTACCTCAAGGCCGAAGGCAAGCGCCTGCAGACTCCGGCGGACTGGGTCTACGTCAACAATTTCGATGAGCCGCGCGAGCCGCGCGCACTGGAACTGCCGTCGGGCACCGCCGGTGCCTTCATCGGTGACATCAACGGCTTGATCGACAACCTGCTGGCGACGTTTCCGGCTGTCTTCGAGCATCCGTCCTACCAACAGAAAAAAAGTGGCATCGACCGCGCCTTCAACCAGCGCTACGACAAGGCCCTGGACGTCATCGAGCGTCTGGCGCTGGAGAAGGACGTCGCGCTCTACCGCGACGCCAGCAATATCGCCTTCACCCCGATGGGCGACGGCAAGGCGTTGGACGAAGCTGAATTCGCCCAGTTGCCGGAAGCCGAACGCGAGCGCTTTCACGAGGATATTTCGGCACTGGAAGAGCGCCTGAACGAAGAGCTCGCCAGCCTGCCGCAATGGAAGCGTGAGTCGAGCAACCAGTTGCGTCATCTGAACGAAGAAACCATCACCCTGGCCTTGCAGCCCTTGTTGTCGCCACTGTCGGAGAAGTATGCCGAGAACGCGGCGGTTTGCGGTTATCTGCAAGCGATGCAGGTGTATTTGCTCAAGACCGTGGTCGAGCAACTGGTGGACGACAGCAAGACCGACGCTGTCGCCCGCAAGTTGCTGGAAGAACAATACGCGCCGAGCCTGGTGGTCGGTCACTCGGCCAGCGGCGGTGCGCCGGTGGTGTTCGAGCCGCACCCGACCTACGAAAACCTCTTCGGTCGTATCGAATACAGCACCGACCAGGGCGCGCTGTACACCACCTACCGCCAACTGCGGCCGGGGGCCTTGCACCGGGCCAACGGTGGTTTCCTTATCCTTGAAGCGGACAAAATGCTCAGCGAGCCATTCGTGTGGGACGCGCTGAAACGCGCCCTGCAATCGCGCAAGCTGAAAATGGAATCACCGCTGGGCGAGCTGGGCCGTCTGGCCACCGTGACCCTGACACCGCAACACATTCCGCTGCAGGTCAAAGTCGTCATCATCGGTGCCCGTCAGCTGTATTACACGCTGCAAGACCTCGATCCGGATTTCCAGGAGATGTTCCGCGTCCTGGTGGATTTCGACGAAGACATCCCGATGGTCGACGAGAGCCTGGAGCAGTTCGCCCAGTTGCTGAAAACCCGTACTTCCGAAGAAGGCATGGCACCGCTGACCGCCGATGCGGTGGCGCGTCTGGCGACTTACAGCGCCCGCCTGGCCGAGCACCAGGGGCGCTTGTCGGCGCGAATCGGTGACTTGTTCCAGCTGGTCAGCGAGGCCGATTTCATCCGCCACCTGGCCGGTGATGAAATGACCGACGCCGGGCACATCGAACGGGCACTCAAGGCCAAGGCCACGCGAACCGGGCGGGTTTCGGCGCGGATTCTCGACGACATGCTGGCCGGGATCATCCTGATCGACACTGATGGCGCAGCGGTCGGCAAGTGCAACGGCTTGACTGTGCTGGAGGTCGGCGACTCGGCTTTCGGTGTACCGGCGCGGATTTCCGCCACGGTGTACCCGGGTGGCAGCGGTATTGTCGACATCGAGCGCGAGGTCAACCTCGGCCAGCCGATCCACTCCAAGGGCGTGATGATCCTCACGGGGTATCTGGGCAGCCGCTACGCCCAGGAATTCCCGCTGGCGATTTCCGCGAGCATCGCCCTGGAGCAATCCTATGGTTATGTCGATGGCGACAGTGCGTCCCTGGGCGAGGCCTGCACCCTGATCTCGGCCTTGTCGAAAACCCCGCTCAAACAGTGCTTTGCCATCACCGGTTCGATCAACCAGTTCGGCGAAGTGCAGGCGGTCGGCGGGGTCAACGAGAAGATCGAGGGCTTCTTCCGTCTGTGCGAAGCCCGCGGGTTGACTGGCGAGCAGGGGGCAATCATTCCTCACGCCAACGTCGCCACGCTGATGCTCGACGAGAAGGTGCTGGCTGCGGTGCGTGCGGGGCAGTTCCATGTGTACGCGGTCCGTCAGGCCGACGAAGCCTTGAGTTTGCTGGTCGGCGAGCCGGCCGGCGAACCGGACGAAAATGGCGAGTTCCCTGAAGGCAGCGTGAACGCGCGGGTGGTGGAGCGCTTGCGGGTTATCGCGGAAATGATCAGCGAGGATGATCTGAAGGAAGCCGAGAAGGAGTTGGCGCAAGAGGCGTTGGCGGAAACCAAGCCTGCGTGATGCATCGTTGATCTGAAACTGTGCAATCCCTTGTGGGAGCGAGCTTGCTCGCGATAGTGGAATTTCATTCGACCAATATGTTGAATGTTCGACCGCCATCGCGAGCAAGCTCGCTCCCACAAGTTTTTTTGTGGTGGGCATCGGAAAGCGTCGTCGAAATGACGTCAATATTCACACTATGACCATTCGGCGCCTTTCGGTCTCGCCTCGGCCTGCAAGCCAGACTTTTCTTCTATTCTCTGCTCAGGGATATCGACAGTAATCACAGGATCGAAACAGCCTTCACATGGGGGCTGAATACCGGATCTACCGAGGGTCGCCGCCATGTCGCGCAACCTCTGCCTCACCCGTCAATGCCTGGGCCTTGTGACCCGTATCGAGTGTGCCATCCGTCCGCTGGCGGGAGACACGGGCATGTGGACTCTGTTGTTCGCCGCCGGAATGGCCGGTGAACAACCTTCGGCCATCAAGGCCCAAGGCCCGTTTCACGGTCCAATCGCCGCTGAATCAATCCTCGACACAATCGTTGAAAGCCTGACCTTGCACGGCTACGAATTGGCCGACGATCCGCAAATCTGGTGCCTGCACCTGCAAGCCCAGTTGCGGGAAATCAACGGTGGTCGCTGCCGTCACCTGGGCGGCTTCGAGTTTCACCCCGAGCACTGAGTCGCACTATTGATCAAGGCGTGTCATGTCGGCCTTGTCGAGTTTGACCTCGAAACCATATTGCACAGTGGCGAGGTCAGTGCGCTGATAGGTTTCCAGGCGCGTAGGCTGCCCGTAGAAGTAATGCACGGCAAATTGCGCCCGGCCTTGTGCGTTCGCGCCATGGCTGACCGATAGAATTTCCTTCAAGTAATTGCCACTGTCGTCCTTGGCGAAAAAGCGCCAGTCCTGGGCGGGAAATGCCTTCAGATTCACTATCAGAGCATTGTCCTTGAGCTCAAGGCCTTTGGGCAGTTGACGGGTATCGAGGGTTTTTTGCTCGATCGTGGCCAGGAACAGTGGCATCGAGCCCACTGCGTAGGCCGGCGTTTCCGGAAACAGATTCAGATCGTAGGTGATGGTGCCGCGCAGTGGATCGATCTGGTAGGCCTCCGGTGACAGCTCGATCGGTTCGTCGCGTTTGCCAAGAGTGTCTTCGGTAAAGAAGCTCACCGGGCTTTCACCGGGGTTGAGTGATGTGCCCAGCAGTTCATCGTTGAAGCTGCGCAGATGGGTGAATTCGATTCGAGCAGCGCTGGGGTCGTCGACCGACTGGCTGATGCTGACGTTCTTTTTCAGTTGATCCTCGCTCAGCGTTGCCCCTTTTAGCCAGGTTGCGGCCTGGTCGTCATAGACCACCACAGGCAGGTTCAAGGGCTGAATGCCCTTGTCCGGGGTCTCGGCATCGAAGCGCCGGACCGGCAGGTCAAGGTCCTTGCGGGTGACCGTGACGGCGGAAAAATCCAGCATGCTGACTTCGAGTGTTTCGATCGTCCCGTTGAAATATACCTTTGAATAGCGTCGGGTCTGGCGTTTCTCAAAGGAACGTTGTTCTTCGTCGAGTTGCTTTTCCAGCGCCTCGCTCCAGCTCTTTTGTTGCTGCATCTTGGCCAGTTGCTGCCGATAGAAGGCAATTTGTGTCGCCGTTTCGTTGATCGAGCCTGCGCGCGTGATGTATTGCCCGGTACTGTCCCTGGCCTGGACGATCAACGGGTTCAGTGGTGTTTCACTGACTTCAGGCGCCAGCGGCGCGCTGTTGTTGTATTCGATTTCCGCGTAGTTGTTCGTCAGTGTGAGCAAGGTGACGCTCAGGTTGTCATTGGTGCGGGTCTGGCCGATGTCCTTTTTCGTCAGGTCGAAACTGTAGAGCCTGCGGGGCGCGATGACTTCGACCTTACCCTGCAGGCTCACGGGCTGCGGCTGATTTTTTTTGTCGATGTCGAGGCCTTCGATGAAGGGGTAAGACACTGTCAGGTCATCGGGGTTGGTCAGGTTGGAACTCGATGGGCTGAGTTGAATGCCGGGGTCGGTTTCCGACCATTCCGGCTGGAAGGCAATGACCCGTTTATTGCTCAGGGTGACGGACTGCCACTCCAGGCCGTGGGGAAACAAAAACGCGGCAGGAACGCTGAACGTGAAGGGAAACACCGGTTGCAGATCGGTCAGGTAGTCGGAACTGGAATCCTTTTGCAGCACGAACAACCCGTTGATGTAGGTGTCGACCAGGGCTTGCGGGGTCGGGTAGTGCTTGAGCATGGCAAGGGCGTCTTCGCCGTATTCGGTTTCCGCCGGCTTGCTGTCGAGCTTGAGTTGCGCGCGCTCGAGCAGCAGCAGTGAGCCACCCAGCTCCGCCACGGCATCCTTGAGCTTCTGATCCTGGATGGCGTCCAGCGACTTTTCGAACTGCGCGGTTTTTTCTTCGAGGCTGACCTGGCGCTTTTCATCGCTGGGTGAGCAGCCACTTAGCAGCAGTGCCAGGCAAATTCCGGCACTCGTCAAAGGCAATCGCACATCCATTTCCAGTCTTCCTGTCCAATATCACTGAGCGTTCAATGATTTGGACACTAGCAGAAAAACCTTGATACACAGGTGCAGGTGGCGGATTTTTCGACGTTTTCTGGCAGCTTCTGGATAGGGGCGGGCGACTGATATACTCGCCGCCATTTACAGTCCACATGTGAGATTCAATGGAACGCTTTATCGAAAATGCAATGTACGCCTCGCGCTGGCTGCTGGCGCCGATCTATTTCGGCCTGTCCCTCGGGCTGTTGGCGCTGGCACTGAAATTCTTCCAGGAAGTCTTCCACGTCATCCCGAACGTGTTCTCGATGGCCGAATCGGACTTGATCCTGGTGCTGCTGTCGTTGATCGACATGGCGCTGGTGGGCGGTTTGCTGGTGATGGTGATGATTTCCGGCTACGAGAACTTCGTCTCGCAACTGGACATCGACGACAGCAAGGAAAAGCTCAACTGGCTTGGCACCATGGACTCTTCTTCGCTGAAGATGAAGGTGGCCGCGTCGATCGTGGCGATCTCGTCCATTCACCTGCTGCGCATCTTCATGGACGCCAAGAACGTCGACCCCGAACATCTGCAGTGGTACGTGATCATCCACATGACCTTCGTGGTTTCGGCATTTGCCATGGGTTACCTGGATAAAGTCACCAAGCACTGATTTCAACTTCCATTGTGGGAGCGTGGCTTGCCCGCGATGGCATCACCTCGCTCTAACGAGGTACCGCAGTGATGCCATCGCGGGCAAGCCACGCTCCCACAGGGTTGCAAAACAGACGGGCGGCGCCGTTTGTGGCTTGTGCTTTGATGTGCTGAAGCCTATCCCTGTAAGTATGTTGGCTCGCCATTGCGTGAGGTGCGTTCATGAACCTGCAAGAATTGAATGCCTATGCCGTCGCCGGGAAGGTCGATGAGCTGAACCTGATCTCCATGGAGGGCGGCATCTACCTGCTTGAGGCTCGGATGCACGGCGCGGCGTATCCATTGAGCGATGCGCACGGGCACATGATGAGCCTGCGTTCGGTGGAGCATGCCCGTGATGTGCTGCGCTCCTTTCCCAAGCTGCACTTCAACCTTGTGCACACCGTCGTGCATGACGAGATGTGCGGGCTGGTTGCCGATGTGCAGGATACCCTGAAGGTGCCGATCGCCTGACGTCCCTCATCAATGGCATGACATCTGTGCTAGTCTGCTGGCCCTTTTGGTTCCGGGCGCTCCGGGACGCGCTGTGCACGCACGGCAAGTTCCAGGCCGTCCGCACAGCGGAGCAGTGTCATGTCCGAAGTAAATCTGTCCACCGACGAAACCCGCGTCAGCTACGGCATTGGCCGTCAGCTGGGCGACCAGTTGCGTGACAACCCGCCACCGGGTGTCAGCCTGGACGCGATCCTGGCGGGTCTGACCGACGCATTCGCCGGCAAGCCAAGCCGTGTGGGTCAGGAAGAAATGTCCGCCAGCTTCAAGGTCATCCGTGAAATCATGCAGGCCGAAGCTGCAGCCAAGGCTGAAGCGGCCGCTGGCGAAGGCCTGGCTTTCCTGGCTGAAAACGCCAAGCGTGAAGGCATCACCACTCTGGCTTCCGGCCTGCAGTTCGAAGTTCTGACTGCTGGCGAAGGCGCCAAGCCATCCCGTGAAGACACCGTGCGTACTCACTACCACGGCACCCTGATCGACGGCACCGTGTTCGACAGCTCCTACGAGCGCGGCCAGCCTGCAGAATTCCCGGTTGGCGGCGTGATCGCCGGCTGGACCGAAGCCCTGCAACTGATGAACGCCGGCAGCAAATGGCGCCTGTACGTGCCGAGCGAACTGGCTTACGGCGCTCAAGGCGTTGGCGGCATCCCGCCGCACAGCGTACTGGTGTTCGACGTCGAGCTGCTTGACGTTCTGTAACACCGATTACCTGTAGGAGCGAGCTTGCTCGCGATGGGCGTCAACGATTACGCGGGCATTCTTAATGAACGCGTGTCTTTGAGTTTTTCGCGAGCAGGCTCGCTCCTACAGAGTCTTGCGACGTTTCTCATAGTTCGATTTTGTGGTGCAGTTCACTGTGCGGGCGCAACGCCCGGGCATAGCAGAACAGAAACAGATTGCGCACCAGTTCCTTGAGCACCACCGGCTCGCTTGAACTCAGGCCGCTGACGTCCAGGTCACCCTGGTCCTGCAGCTCGTTCAAGGCTTCCTCTTCCAGCACGGCACATACTTCCCCGGTTTCCCGATGCAGGATCCTGAGGTAAGGGTGTGGGCGGTCCAGCCAGGCATCGATCAAATAAGTCATGGTTCTCATCTCCACTGAAGGTTTGATGAGAATAATTCTTATTCATCAAATAGCAAGGGCCTATTGGCGGTTTGCGCTTTTTTCCGGGTCAAGATTGCGTCAGGTCAAAAGGACTGGCGTCTGGCTATTACATGGATTGACCGGGCGAAGCGGGGGGGGGGCTCCATCCCGTGCGGGGCGCGGGATGGATAACAGCAGGATCAGACTTTTCTGACGAACTCGGACTTGAGTTTCATCGGGCCGATGCCGTCGATCTTGCAATCGATGTCGTGATCGCCATCGCACAGGCGGATGTTCTTGACCTTGGTGCCGACCTTGACCACCAGGGACGTACCCTTGACCTTGAGGTCCTTGATCACGGTGATGGTATCGCCGTCCTGCAGGACATTGCCGACCGAATCCTTTTTCACTGTGTCATCGGACGCCGCTTCGGCTTCACCGCTGGCGGACCATTCGTGGGCGCATTCGGGGCAGATCAGCTGGGTGCCGTCTTCGTAGGTGTATTCGGAATTGCATTTTGGGCAGGGTGGCAGCGTGCTCACTAAGGCTCCTTGGATTCAGGATCATTAAAAAGCGCACATTATATAGGGTTTTAGGCGGGAGAGGGCACGGCGCAGGAAAACCTGTGGGGAACATACCTGTGGGAGCGAGCTTGCTCGCGATGGCGTCCTTTCAGTCAACAACAATGTTGAATGTAAGTGCCTAATCGCGAGCAAGCTCGCTCCCACAGGGTTTTGCAGTATTGTCAGTGCGTGCGGGCTACCGCGAACTCACTCAGTTCAACCAGCGCATCGCGGTATTCGCTGGCGGGCAGCGCTTCGAGGCACTTGATCGCGCGGGCCACATAATCGCGGGCCAGTTGCGCGGTGTACTCCAGCGAACCCGAGGCTTCCACGGCTTCGCGGATGCTTTCCAGATCTTCGATTCCGCCTTTCTGGATCGCCTTGCGCACCAGGGCGGCCTGTTCCGGCGTGCCTTCGCGCATGGTGTAGATCAGCGGCAGGGTCGGCTTGCCTTCGGCCAGATCGTCACCGACGTTCTTGCCCAGGGTCTCGGCGTCGCCTTTGTAGTCAAGGAGGTCGTCGACCAGCTGGAAGGCCACCCCCAGGTGATCACCGAATGTACGCAGGGCTTCGGCCTGTTCCGGCGTGGCTTCGCACAGAGCGGCGGCACTGTGGGTCGAGGCTTCGAAGAGCATCGCGGTCTTGCCGCGGATGACTTCCATGTAGGTTTCTTCGGTGGTGCTGGCGTCACGCACCTTCGACAGCTGCAACACTTCGCCTTCGGCGATGATGCGCGTGGCTTGCGAAAGGATCTTCATCACTGGCATGGAACCCAGCTCGACCATCATTTCGAAGGAGCGCGAATACAGGAAGTCACCGACCAGCACGCTTGGCGCGTTGCCCCACATGGCATTGGCGGTCGAGCGGCCACGGCGCATGCCGGACATGTCGACCACGTCGTCATGCAGCAGGGTGGCGGTGTGCAGGAACTCGATGGTGGCGGCCAACAGGCGCAGATCATCGCCTTCACGGCCCAGGGCCTTGCCACACAGCAGCACTAACAAGGGGCGCAGGCGTTTACCGCCGGCCGAGGTGATGTAATCGCCGATTTTCGATACAAGCGGCACCCGCGAAGTCAGCTGCTTCTTGATGATGCCGTCGACGGCGCTAAAATCGTCCGCCACCGCGCGGTAGAAAGCTTGGGGTTGCATCAGCGACAGTCGCTCCAGAAGGGTTGCGCGGCATGCTAGGACCCACGCCAGCAGGTGTCAAGGCGCGATGGACGGCCCCTTGCAAGGCGCTCGTGCCTTGCGTACAATCGCGCACCCTGAACTTCCTGGGCAGCACCTGCCTTACGCAATTGCAAGCGGGCCTTCCAGCCCCATGCAGCCATGCCAGCCAATACCTCTTCTTATAAAGAGCTGGGTGAGCAGGATTATCGGAGAAATACCATGTCTTATGCAGTAATCGTTACTGGCGGCAAGCAGTACAAAGTCGCCCCAGGTGAATACCTGAAGATCGAAAAACTGGAAATCGCTACCGGCGAATCCGTTACCTTTGATCGCGTTCTGTTGGTTGCCAACGGTGACGACGTGAATATCGGCGCTCCAGTTGTTGCTGGCGCTACCGTTGTGGCTGAAGTGATCTCCCAAGGTCGTCACGATAAAGTCCGCATCATCAAGTTCCGTCGCCGTAAGCACCACATGAAGCGTATGGGCCACCGCCAGTGGTACACCGAGATCAAAATCACCGGTATTCAGGCTTAATTTCAGCCTAATTCCTCACTAGGAGAATTGAACTCATGGCACACAAAAAAGCTGGTGGTAGTACCCGTAACGGTCGCGACTCAGAAGCCAAACGCCTTGGCGTGAAGATGTATGGCGGCCAGGCTATCAAAGCAGGCAACATCATCGTGCGTCAGCGCGGTACCCAATTCCACGCTGGCTACGGCGTTGGCATGGGTAAGGATCACACCCTCTTCGCTAAAGTCGAAGGCGTGATCAAGTTTGAAGTAAAAGGCGCCTTCGGTCGTCGTTACGTGAGCGTAGTCGCAGCTTAATTGCGCGATCGCTGGAAAAGCCCTGTCTCGCGACGGGGCTTTTTCGTTTGTGGGGTGAGTCTCTTGCAAAGCTGTTTGTATGGGCTGTCGGCGTACGATGTAGGTGTCGTGGTTTGGGGTCGCTGCGCTCATTTTTGCAAGAGTCTTATGTCTTGATTGTTTTTCGGCTCGTCCGTATGGCGAGAGGCGTTTGTTATGAAGTTTGTTGATGAAGTATCGATTCGAGTAAAGGCCGGTGACGGCGGCAATGGCTGCATGAGTTTCCGTCGCGAAAAGTTCATCGAAAACGGTGGTCCGAACGGTGGTGACGGTGGTGATGGCGGTTCCATCTACATGATGGCCGACGAAAACCTCAATACCCTGGTGGACTACCGTTACACCCGGCACTTCGATGCCGAGCGTGGCTCCAACGGCGGCAGCACCGACTGCACCGGCAAGAAGGGCGAGGATCTGATCCTGCGTGTACCGGTGGGTACTACGGTGATCGACTCGGCCACTCAGGAAGTGATCGGCGACCTGACCAAGGCTGGCCAGAAACTGCTGGTTGCACATGGCGGCTGGCACGGCCTGGGCAACACCCGTTTCAAATCCAGCACCAACCGTGCGCCACGCCAGACTACGCCAGGCAAGCCGGGCGAGCAGCGTGACCTGAAGCTGGAAATGAAAGTACTCGCGGACGTCGGCCTGCTGGGCTTGCCGAACGCCGGTAAAAGTACCTTTATCCGTTCGGTATCGGCCGCCAAGCCGAAAGTGGCCGACTACCCGTTCACCACGCTGGTGCCGAACCTGGGTGTGGTCAGCGTCGATCGCTGGAAAAGCTTCGTGGTCGCGGACATTCCGGGTCTGATCGAAGGTGCTTCCGACGGTGCGGGCCTGGGGATTCGCTTCCTCAAGCACTTGTCGCGTACTCGCTTGCTGTTGCACCTCGTCGACATGGCGCCGCTGGATGAAACCAGTGCTCCGGACGCTGCTGAAGTCATCGTCAGCGAGCTGACCAAGTTCAGCCCGTCCCTGGCGGAGCGCGATCGCTGGTTGATCCTGAACAAGTGCGACCAGATTCTTGATGAGGAGCATGATGCTCGCGTCAAGGAGATCGTCGATCGCCTGGAGTGGACCGGTCCGGTCTACGTGATCTCGGCGATTGCCAAGCAGAACACTGAGCGCCTGTGCCACGACATCATGCGTTACCTGGAAGATCGTGCCGATCGTCTGGCTAACGATCCTGCCTACAAGGAAGAGCTGGCCGAACTCGATCAGCGCATCGAAGATGAAGCCCGTGCCCAGTTGCAGGCGCTGGACGACCAGCGTGCGCTGCGTCGCAGCGGCGTGAAGTCGGTCCACGACATCGGTGACGATGATTGGGACGAAGAAGATGTGGATGACGAAGACGGTCCGGAAATCATTTACGTGCGTGACTGATTCGTTGCGATAAACTTAAGCGCCGCTCAATCGAGCGGCGTTTTAGTATCTGTAAATCGTTGGTCGCGAATAGCCACGAATAACGTCACGGGCAGTGCCAGGTCGCGCTGTCCTCAAGCTAAGGTTGAAGATGATGCGGAGCAAGGTGACAGGTGCGCAGCGTTGGGTCGTGAAGATCGGCAGCGCTTTGCTGACGGCGGACGGCAAGGGCCTGGATCGCGCGGCAATGGGTGTCTGGGTTGAGCAGATGGTGGCCTTGCATGAGGCGGGTGTCGAGCTGGTGCTGGTGTCCTCCGGGGCGGTGGCGGCCGGTATGAGCCGCTTGGGCTGGACTTCGCGACCCAGTGCGATGCACGAGCTTCAGGCCGCTGCTGCAATCGGCCAGATGGGGCTGGTGCAGGCCTGGGAGTCGAGCTTTGCCGAGCACGGTCGGCATACTGCGCAGATTCTCCTGACTCACGACGACCTGTCCGACCGCAAGCGCTACCTGAACGCCCGCAGTACCTTGCGCGCATTGGTCGAGCTCAAGGTTATTCCGGTCATCAACGAGAATGACACCGTGGTTACCGACGAAATCCGTTTCGGCGATAACGACACCCTGGCGGCGCTGGTGGCGAACCTGGTCGAGGCGGATTTGCTGGTGATCCTGACGGATCGCGATGGCATGTTCGACGCTGATCCGCGCAACAATCCGGATGCCCAGCTGATTTACGAAGCGCGTGCCGATGATCCGGCGCTCGATGCGGTGGCGGGCGGTACGGGCGGGGCGCTGGGGCGTGGTGGTATGCAGACCAAGCTGCGTGCGGCGCGTCTGGCGGCCCGTTCCGGCGCTCACACCATTATCGTGGGTGGGCGGCTTGAGCGTGTGCTGGATCGCCTCAAGGCGGGCGAACGTATCGGTACCCTGCTGTCGCCGGAGCGTGGCATGCTGGCGGCGCGCAAGCAGTGGCTGGCCGGTCATCTGCAAACCCGTGGCACCCTGGTGCTGGATGCCGGTGCGGTGACTGCGTTGTCCGAGGGCAACAAGAGCTTGCTGCCGGTTGGGGTCAAATTGGTGCAGGGCAGCTTCCGTCGCGGCGAGATGGTCGTCTGCGTGGCGCCGGACGGTCGTGAGATTGCCCGCGGCCTGGCCAACTACAGTGCGCTGGAAGCGCAAAAAATCATCGGTCAGTCGTCCGAGGCGATTGTCGGTCTGCTGGGTTACATGGCGGAACCGGAACTGGTTCATCGCGATAACCTGATCCTGGTCTGAAGGAATACCTGAATGCGCGTGGCAAAAGGATTATTGGGATTGCTGTTGGCGATGCCGCTGTTGGCTTCGGCCGAGGAAATCGGCCAGGTGTCGACGGTGTTCAAGTTCGTCGGGCCAAATGACCGGATCGTGGTCGAGGCCTTTGATGATCCTAAGGTCGAGGGTGTGACCTGCTACCTGTCGCGCGCCAAGACGGGCGGGGTCAAGGGTGGTCTTGGGCTGGCCGAAGATCGTGCCGAGGCGTCCATCGCCTGCCGGCAGGTCGGGCCGATCAGCTTCAAGGGTGAGCTCAAGGATGGCGACGAGGTATTCAAGGAGCGCACGTCCCTGGTGTTCAAGACCATGCAGGTGGTGCGCTTCCTCGACAAGAAGCGCAATACGCTGGTGTACCTGGTGTACAGCGATCGCTTGATCGAGGGCAGTCCGCAGAATGCGGTGACGGCGATTCCGATTCTGCCGTGGGCGCACGCCCAATAAGCTAGCGCAGATCCAGATGTGGGAGCGGGCTTGCTCGCGAAAGCGTTGAATCAGTCAATATTGATGTCGACTGACATGCCGCCTTCGCGAGCAAGCCCGCTCCCACAGTTTTTTGTGTGTTCATTAAATCGCGGGCAATAAAAAACCGACCCTGAGGTCGGTTTTTTAATGAGCGTGTCGCTTAGGCAGCAGCGGCAACGTTCAGGGCCTTGACGTGGCCATTCAGGCGGCTCTTATGACGAGCGGCCTTGTTCTTGTGGATGATGCCTTTATCGGCCATACGGTCGATAACTGGCACAGCCAGAACGTAAGCGGCTTGAGCTTTGGCAGCGTCTTTTGCGTCGATGGCCTTAACTACATTCTTGATGTAGGTACGAACCATGGAACGCAGGCTGGCGTTGTGGCTGCGACGCTTCTCAGCCTGTTTTGCACGTTTTTTGGCGGAAGGTGAGTTGGCCACCGTCGAGCTCCTCGAAAGACTTTTTAGGAAATAGCAAACAAAATAGGCCGCGAATCATGCCGATGAGTTGAAGTCTTGTCAAGGGCGCTTGAAACGTTCCGCTAAGTGGTAGGCGTGGTGCGACGGGATATTTCTTTCCGGCGTGTGACCTGTAAACTCGCGAGCTTTGGCTCTGTGCTGTTGCGGCGCGGAGTATCGCACAAGTAGGCGCTTAGTTCGCCTGCTGTTTATCGACAGGCACAAACTCTTTCCATGAATCTGCTCAAATCGTTGGCCGCCGTCAGCTCTATCACGATGCTTTCCCGGATTCTGGGATTTGTCCGAGACACCCTCATCGCGCGCACATTTGGCGCAGGAATGGCAACTGACGCCTTCTTTATCGCCTTCAAATTACCCAATCTGCTGCGGCGAATCTTTGCCGAGGGGGCGTTTTCCCAGGCGTTCGTGCCGATTCTTGCCGAATATAAAAGCCAGCAGGGCGAAGAGGCGACGCGTACCTTCATTGCCTACGTTTCGGGCCTGCTGACGCTGGTACTGGCGCTGGTCACGGTGTTGGGCATGATCGCCGCGCCATGGGTCATCTGGGTCACCGCGCCGGGTTTCACCGACACGCCGGAAAAATTCGAACTGACCTCCAGCCTGTTGCGGGTGACCTTTCCCTACATCCTGCTGATTTCCCTGTCGTCGTTGGCCGGCGCGATCCTCAATACCTGGAACCGCTTTTCGGTGCCCGCCTTCGTGCCGACCCTGCTGAACGTCAGCATGATCATCTTTTCGGTGTTTTTGACGCCGTACTTCGATCCGCCCGTCATGGCGCTCGGCTGGGCGGTACTGGTCGGCGGCCTGGCGCAGTTGCTCTATCAGCTGCCGCACCTGAAAAAGATCGGCATGCTCGTACTGCCGCGTCTGAACCTGCGTGACAGCGGTGTGTGGCGCGTCATGAAGCAAATGTTGCCGGCCATTCTCGGTGTCTCGGTGAGCCAGATTTCGCTGATCATCAACACTATCTTCGCGTCTTTCCTGGTTGCCGGTTCCGTGTCGTGGATGTACTACGCCGACCGTTTGATGGAGCTGCCGTCCGGAGTGTTGGGCGTGGCGTTGGGGACGATTTTGCTGCCGACCCTGGCCAAGACCTACGCCAGCAAGGATCGCCACGAATACTCGCGCATCCTCGATTGGGGCCTGCGTCTATGCTTCGTGCTGGTATTGCCTTGCGCCCTGGCGCTGGGGATTCTGGCCGAACCGCTGACGGTTTCCCTGTTCCAGTATGGTCAGTTCGATGCCCATGATGCGGCCATGACCCAGCGTGCGTTGATCGCCTATTCCGTGGGGTTGCTCGGGATTATCGTGATTAAAGTGCTGGCGCCGGGCTTTTATGCGCAACAAAACATCCGCACGCCGGTTAAAATCGCAATTTTCACTCTGGTCGTCACTCAGCTGTTTAACCTGTTGCTGATCGGTCCTTTGGCTCACGCGGGCCTGGCGCTCGCCATCAGTGCTGGCGCCTGCCTCAATGCGGGGTTGCTCTTTTATCAACTGCGTAAACAGCAGATGTACCAGCCGCAACCAGGCTGGACAAAGTTCGGCTTCAAGCTGGTGATTGCGGTGGCGGTGATGTCTGGCGTGTTGCTGGCAGGGATGCATTTCATGCCGGCCTGGGGTGAAGGGCAGATGCTTGAGCGTTTCCTGCGTCTGGGTGCCTTGGTTGTTGCCGGTGTGGTGGCTTATTTCGGCATGTTAGTGTTGATGGGTTTCCGTTTGCGCGACTTCAATCGCAAGACGCTTGGCTGAGGTTTTGGCCTCGATAAACACGGGCGGGCCGGCGGTTTTGTCGGCTTGATCACTTTGGGTTACGGTGTTGCCTGTCGTCGGCCGCCGGGTGTGGTTATAATCGACCACTTTATGAGCAAGAAGCGCGTTATGCAGCTGGTTCGAGGCCTCCACAATCTGCGCCCCCAGCATCGGGGCTGTGTCGCCACTATTGGCAACTTTGACGGTGTACACCGTGGCCACCAGGCTATCCTGGCGCGGCTGCGTGAGCGTGCGCTCGAGTTGGGTGTGCCCAGTTGCGTGGTGATTTTCGAGCCGCAACCGCGCGAGTTCTTCGCTCCGGAGACCGCACCGGCCCGTCTGGCCCGTCTGCGGGACAAGCTGCAATTGTTGGCCGCCGAAGGCGTCGACCGCGTTCTGTGCCTGGCTTTCAACCAGCGCCTGAGCAAACTCAGCGCCAGCGAGTTCGTCGATACCATTCTGGTCGATGGCCTGGGTGTCCAGCACCTGGAGGTCGGTGATGACTTCCGTTTCGGTTGTGACCGCGCGGGAGATTTCGATTTCCTGCTACAGGCCGGCATCCTTCAGGGATTTACCGTCGAAGCGGCGCAAACCGTCGAGCTGGATGGCATCCGGGTCAGCAGCACGCAGGTCCGCAATGCCCTGGCCGCCGCGGATTTCGCCCTGGCCGAACGCCTCCTCGGGCGGCCGTACCGGATCGCCGGTCGCGTATTGCATGGCCAGAAGCTTGCTCGGCAGTTGGGTACGCCCACGGCCAACATACAACTCAAGCGCCGTCGCGTACCGTTTACCGGGGTTTACCTGGTGGATGTCGAGATCGATGGCAAGACCTGGCCCGGCGTCGCCAATATCGGCGTGCGGCCCACGGTTCAAGGTGATGGCAAAGCCCACCTGGAAGTGCATCTTTTAGATTTTGCCGGCGATCTGTATGACCGGCGTTTAACGGTGGTTTTCCACCACAAGCTGCGTGAAGAGCAGCGTTTCGCCTCTCTGGAGGCACTGAAAACGGCGATCAGCGCGGATGTCGCCGCCGCCCGTGCACTAGCCGCACCTAGCGCCCATCGCTAATGAAGAGCCTTAAATGACCGACTATAAAGCCACGCTAAACCTTCCGGACACCGCCTTCCCAATGAAGGCCGGCCTGCCACAGCGCGAACCGCAGATCCTGCAGCGCTGGGACAGTATTGGCCTGTACGGAAAGTTGCGCGAAATTGGCAAGGATCGTCCGAAGTTCGTATTGCACGACGGCCCTCCGTACGCCAACGGCACGATTCACATCGGTCATGCGCTGAACAAGATTCTCAAGGACATGATCATCCGCTCGAAGACCCTGTCGGGCTTCGACGCACCTTATGTCCCGGGCTGGGACTGCCACGGCCTGCCGATCGAGCACAAGGTCGAGGTGACCCACGGCAAGAACCTGGGCGCGGACAAGACCCGCGAACTGTGCCGCGCCTATGCCACCGAGCAGATCGAAGGGCAGAAATCCGAGTTCATCCGTCTGGGCGTGCTGGGCGACTTCGCCAACCCGTACAAGACCATGGACTTCAAGAACGAGGCCGGGGAAATCCGTGCCCTGGCTGAAATCGTCAAGGGCGGTTTCGTGTTCAAGGGCTTGAAACCCGTGAACTGGTGCTTCGACTGCGGTTCGGCCCTGGCTGAAGCGGAAGTCGAGTACGAGAACAAAAAGTCCTCGACCATCGACGTGGCCTTCCCGATTGTCGACGAAGCCAAGCTGGCCGCCGCCTTCGGTCTGCCTGCCCTGGGCAAGCCGGCCTCGATCGTGATCTGGACCACCACCCCGTGGACCATCCCGGCCAACCAGGCGTTGAACGTCCACCCGGAATTCAACTACGCCCTGGTCGATGTCGGCGACAAGCTGCTGGTGCTGGCTGAAGAGCTGGTCGAGTCGTGCCTGGCGCGCTACTCGCTGGAAGGTTCGGTGATCGCTACCGCCGCTGGTTCGGCGCTGGAACTGATCAACTTCCGTCACCCGTTCTACGACCGCCTGTCGCCGGTATACCTGGCTGACTACGTCGAGCTGGGCGCAGGCACTGGCGTGGTTCACTCCGCACCGGCCTATGGCGTGGACGACTTCGTGACCTGCAAGAAGTACGGCATGGTCAACGACGATATTCTCAACCCGGTACAAAGCAACGGCGTGTACGTGCCTTCGCTGGAGTTCTTCGGCGGCCAGTTCATCTGGAAGGCCAACCCGGCCATCGTCGACAAATTGACCGAAGTCGGTGCGCTGCTGCACACCACCGTCATCGAACACAGCTACATGCACTGCTGGCGCCACAAGACTCCGCTGATCTACCGCGCTACCGCGCAGTGGTTCATCGGCATGGACAAGCAGCCGACCACCGGCGACACCCTGCGCCAGCGCTCGCTCAAGGCCATTGAAGACACCCAGTTCGTCCCGGCCTGGGGCCAGGCGCGCCTGCACTCGATGATCGCCAACCGTCCGGACTGGTGCATCTCCCGTCAGCGTAACTGGGGCGTGCCAATCCCGTTCTTCCTGAACAAGGAAAGCGGCGAACTGCACCCACGCACCGTCGAGCTGATGGAAGAAGTTGCCAAGCGCGTCGAAGTCGAAGGCATCGAAGCCTGGTTCAAGCTGGACGCCGCCGAGCTGCTGGGCGCCGAAGCGCCGCAGTACGACAAGATCAGCGACACCCTGGACGTCTGGTTCGATTCGGGCACCACGCACTGGCACGTCCTGCGCGGTTCGCACCCGATGGGCCACGAAACCGGCCCGCGTGCCGACCTGTACCTGGAAGGCTCGGACCAACACCGCGGCTGGTTCCACTCGTCGCTGCTGACCGGTTGCGCCATCGACAACCACGCGCCGTACCGCGAGCTGCTGACCCACGGCTTCACCGTCGACGAGTCCGGCCGCAAGATGTCCAAGTCCCTGGGCAACGTGATCGCGCCGCAGAAAGTCAACGACACCCTGGGCGCCGACATCATGCGCCTGTGGGTTGCCTCGACCGATTACTCGGGTGAAATGGCCGTTTCCGAGCAGATCCTGCAACGCAGTGCGGACGCCTACCGGCGTATCCGTAACACCGCGCGCTTCCTGCTGTCGAACCTGACCGGTTTCAACCCGGCCACCGACCTGCTGCCGGCTGAAGAAATGCTGGCGCTGGACCGTTGGGCCGTGGATCGCACACTGCTGCTGCAACGCGAGCTGCAAGAACACTACAGTGAATACCGCTTCTGGAACGTGTACTCGAAGATCCACAACTTCTGCGTGCAGGAGCTCGGTGGCTTCTATCTCGACATCATCAAGGATCGCCAGTACACCACCGGCGCCGACAGCAAGGCCCGCCGTTCGTGCCAGACTGCGCTGTTCCACATCTCCGAAGCGCTGGTGCGCTGGATCGCGCCGATCCTGGCGTTCACCGCCGACGAACTGTGGCAGTACCTGCCGGGCGAGCGTAACGAGTCCGTCATGCTCAACACCTGGTACGAAGGCCTGAGCGAACTGCCGGAAGGCTTCGAGCTGGGTCGCGCCTACTGGGACCGCATCATGGAAGTGAAGGTCGCGGTCAACAAAGAGATGGAAATCCAGCGTGCTGCCAAGGCTGTCGGTGGCAACCTGCAAGCCGAAGTGACGCTGTTCGCCGAAGACGCGCTGACTGCCGACCTGGCCAAGCTGAGCAACGAACTGCGTTTCGTGCTGATCACCTCGACTGCCAGCGTTGCACCGTTTGTGAAGGCACCAGAGGACGCGGTCGCTACTGAAGTCAGCGGCCTGAAGCTGAAGATCGTCAAGTCGGCCCACGCCAAATGCGCTCGTTGCTGGCATTGCCGCGAAGACGTCGGCGTGAACCCGGAGCATCCGGAAATCTGCGGTCGTTGCGTGGACAACATCAGCGGCGCTGGCGAGGTCCGTCACTATGCCTAATGCCGTTGGCCGTTTCGGACGGCTGAGCTGGCTCTGGTTGAGTTTGCTGGTACTGGTCATCGACCAGGCCAGCAAGTTCTACTTCGAAGGCAAGCTCCAGATGTACCAGCAGATCGTGATCATCCCCGATTACTTCAGCTGGACCCTGGCCTACAACACTGGCGCGGCGTTCAGCTTCCTGGCTGACAGCTCCGGCTGGCAGCGCTGGTTGTTCGCCTTGATCGCGGTGGTGGTCAGTGCGGTGCTGGTGGTATGGCTCAAGCGTCTGGGGCGCAACGAGACCTGGCTGGCGGTCGCGCTGGCGCTGGTGCTCGGCGGCGCGCTGGGCAATCTGTATGACCGCGTTGCCCTGGGGCATGTGATCGATTTCATTCTGGTGCACTGGCAGAACCGCTGGTATTTCCCGGCGTTCAACTTTGCCGACAGTGCAATCACGGTAGGTGCTGTCATGCTGGCACTGGATATGTTCAAAAGTAAAAAGACCGGAGAAACCGTTCATGACTGAACAGGTATTGGCTGAGCAACGCATCGGCCAGAACACGGAAGTCACCTTGCATTTCGCATTGCGCCTGGAGAATGGCGACACGGTGGACAGCACCTTCGACAAAGCCCCTGCGACCTTCAAGGTCGGTGACGGCAACCTGTTGCCAGGTTTCGAAGCAGCCCTGTTCGGTTTCAAGGCCGGTGACAAGCGTACACTGAGCATCGAGCCGGAAAACGCTTTCGGCCAGCCGAACCCGCAAAACGTGCAGATCATTCCGCGCTCGCAGTTTGCAGACATGGAACTGTCGCCGGGTTTGCTGGTGATCTTCAACGATGCGGCCAATACTGAACTGCCGGGCGTGGTGAAAGAGTTCGACGACGCGCAAGTGACCATCGACTTCAACCACCCGCTGGCGGGCAAGACGCTGACCTTTGACGTCGAGATCATCAACGTCAAAGCGCTGTAACTGACCGGACAGGGTCAAAGTGTGGGAGCGAGCCTGCTCGCGAAGGCTGACTGACATTCAATATTGATGTCGTCTGACACACCGCTTTCGCGAGCAGGCTCGCTCCCACAGTGTTTTTCATTGTTTTCGCGCGTAAGACACGAGGCACAGCATGCAAATCAAACTCGCCAACCCCCGTGGCTTCTGCGCCGGTGTGGACCGGGCGATCGAAATCGTCAACCGCGCCCTGGAAGTTTTCGGGCCGCCGATCTATGTGCGTCACGAAGTGGTCCACAACAAATTTGTCGTCGAAGACCTGCGCTCCCGTGGCGCGATCTTTGTCGAAGAATTGGATCAGGTGCCGGACGACGTCATTGTGATCTTCAGTGCACACGGCGTCTCCCAGGCCGTGCGCAGCGAAGCGGCTGGTCGCGGGCTGAAAGTGTTCGATGCCACGTGCCCGCTGGTGACCAAAGTCCACATCGAAGTGGCGCGCTACAGCCGTGACGGCCGAGAGTGCATTCTCATCGGCCACGCCGGTCACCCGGAAGTCGAAGGCACCATGGGCCAGTACGATGCCAGCAACGGTGGCGCGATCTACCTGGTCGAAGACGAGAAAGATGTCGCGGCGTTGCAGGTGAACAACCCTGAAAAGCTCGCCTTCGTGACCCAGACCACCTTGTCGATGGACGATACCAGTCGTGTTATCGACGCTCTGCGTTCGCGTTTCCCTGCCATCGGTGGACCGCGCAAGGACGACATTTGCTACGCCACGCAGAACCGTCAGGACGCGGTCAAGCAACTGGCCGACGAGTGTGATGTGGTGCTGGTGGTCGGCAGCCCGAACAGCTCCAACTCCAATCGCTTGCGCGAACTGGCAGAGCGCATGTCCACTCCGGCCTACCTGATCGACGGTGCCGAAGACCTGCAAAAGAGCTGGTTCGACGGCGTCGAGCGTATCGGCATCACCGCTGGCGCATCCGCCCCGGAAGTCCTGGTGCGCGGCGTGATCCAGCAGTTGCAGGCCTGGGGTGCCACCGGTGCCGATGAGCTGGCCGGTCGCGAGGAGAACATCACGTTCTCGATGCCTAAAGAACTGCGCGTTCGCTCGTTGCTCTGAATTCAGTCCTTTTTTCGCATAACGCCTGCTCAACCTTGTTGTTGCGCAGGCTGACGCGACCGGTCCGTGCCAACACCACTTGATGTTGGCTTACCGGTTCGCGAACCGCGCAAATGTGTAACGTCCCTCCAAACAGTGCTTCGCCCTGACCTTTGAATCGTATTGAGCTTTCGACCTGACCGTTCCCCGCAATCGATATGCGTGCGCCGCTCTGGCGTTCGGCCAGCAGTGGATTGTCGCTGTCCATCTCCCCTTTGCCGCTGATATCCAGGATCATCCGCCAGCCTTGGCTCCAGTCGCCATTGATGCCGTGAATCACCACGGCCTGGTTGCGGACGATGGCTTCGCTCCGGGCGGTGCGAATACCACTGAAAAGAGCCTGCGCCGCTTGCTGTCTTTGGTTCGACTCGATCAGCGTTGCGAACGCCGGAGTGACCAGAAGCAGAACAATTCCTGTAATTGCCAGTCCCATGAGCAGTTCGATCAGGCTGAAGCCGTGTTGTCGCATGATATTTCCCTCCGTGGCGTGCTGTGGCTCGCGCAATCCGTGCGCGAGAAATGGCAACGCACAGCATCGTTCGAACGTTGTGCTGCGCAACAGCAGGTATAGCCGAAGGAAACAGAAGGGCCCGATGGAGCATCGTACAAAAGGTTTCACGCTGATCGAGTTGTTGGTCGCGCTCGCGATTCTTCTGATCCTGCTGACTATGGCCGTCCCGGCGTTTACCCGCTCGACGCAGACAACCAGGGCTGATACCGAAATCGCGGACCTGAAACGAGCGTTGAATGTTGCCCGGCTCGAAGCCATCGATCGGGGCAATACCACGCGTGTGCGGCCGACAGCCGGCGGGGATGTCTGGAGTGGGGAGCTGGCGATTTACGACGGTACTGGCGCTTTGGCCAATGTATTGCGGGTTGTTCCGGCGATGAGCAACGGCGCAACTCTGGCGCTAACCTCTGGCGTCACTGCCATCGATTTCAACAGTCTGGGCGGATTGTCATCACCGTCCTCGGAGGTGGTGATCAGCTATGGGCGAGGAGCACAAAGCAGGACGCTGACAGTGTGTTTGAACGGCCGAATTCTATTGGGTGGACGTTGCGGATGAGAGCAGGGATGCAAGGCTCGCAGGAGGGCATGACGCTGGTCGAAGTCCTGGTGGCGTTAGTCATTCTGGGAGTGGGGTTGCTGGGCGCAGCGGCGTTTCAGCTCAATGCGCTGAAGTACACGGACAGCGCGCGCATGACCAGTCAGGCCAGTTTTATCGCCTACGACATGCTGGACCGTATTCGCGCCAATGCCGCTGCGGACTACACCATTGCGCCTCCGGCTTCGGGCAATCCAGACGTTGCCCGGGATCAGGACCTCTTTGACTTCAATGCCAACATTGTCAGCTCGCTCGGTGCATCCGCGACCGGCAGTGTCACTGTCAATCAGCAGGTGTACACCATCACGATTACCTGGGACGACTCACGGGCTGCCAATGCTGCCGACTCGCGGCGCAGCTTTGTCCTGAGCAGCCGGACGGCCATTGATCCGGTGGTGATCCCGTGAGCCGGCGTAGCAGAGGCTTTGGCCTGGTCGAGTTGCTGATCGCCCTGGCATTGAGCCTGATCGTGGTGCTGGGCGTGGTGCAGGTTTTCATCGCGGCCAAGAACACCTATCTCAGTCAGAATGCGGCCGCGAACATGCAGGAGGATGCACGTTTCGTGTTGAGCAAAATGATCAAGGAAATCCGCATGGTCGGGATGTTCGGTTGTCTGGAAACGATCACTGATTCAAGTGAGAAAGGTGATTTCCATGCCAGTCGCACAACGCCGATCCGTTGGGACAATGGCAGTCGCAGTTTGACGCTGGTTATGGCGGATGTCGGCGGTAATGGCGACAAACCGGACTGGACCGTGCTTTCCGATTGTAGAACCCATTCGACGGCCTACAGTGAAGGCCGGACGCCAGCGGCAGGGCAGCAGGCATTTCCGATCCGGCGGCTGACTTACAGGTTCAGCAACAACCAATTGCTCATGAAGGGCGGGGCCGCAGCAGACCAGATACTGGTGGACAATGTCGGCGCTTTCGACGTGAGCTTCGGCTTGGCCAGCACGGCCACTGATCTGGCAGCATCGCGCTACAGCAGCAACCCGCCGGACCCCGCGCTGATTCGTAGCGTACGCCTGAGCCTGACCCTCACCGATCCGAGTCGCCGGGTGAGCGATCAAACCTTCAACGTGGTTGCCGCTCTGCGCAACCGCTTGCCATGAGGAGATACCATTGAGTCGTTCTCCCGAGACGTATTACACCCAGCGCGGCATGGCGCTGCTGGTCAGTCTGGTGTTCTTGCTCTTGCTGACGCTGATTGGTCTTTCCTCGATGCAGAGTGCGACCCTGCAGGAAAAAATGGCCGGTAGCGTCGCCTTGCACAACCAGTCGTTCCAGAGCGCCGAGGCAGCATTGCGGGTGGGCGAGAGTGGAGTGCAACGGGACAGTTATGCGCTACCTGTTTGCAGCGGCATCGTTCAATGTGCACCACCGTCCGAGTCCTCGACCATTACCGCAGCCGGCTTCAACGCCACTTCCGGAGTGACCTGGATTGCATCGGGCAAGGGTTTTTATGGCGTGCAAAACATCGGTGTCAGCAAGAAGGCGGTGAATGTGCCAATCAATACCCCGGCGACCTTGTATCGGGTAACGGCAGTCGGCATCGCGGGTCATTCGCGCAGTGTGGTGGAGAGTATCTATGCGAAGTACTGAGCGACCTGTCAGGTTATGGTCACACCTGCTCGGCGTCGTTGTCGCGCTTGACCTGTCGATGTCGGCGCATGCAGCCACGCCAGCGGATTCGCCAGCGCTGAACCGGCCAACCTGTCTGGCGAATGGCAACTGGTACGGTTTCTATCATGGCAATCAGGGCTTGAAAGCCGTCTGCCTGAAGCTGCCCGAAGCGATCAGCGTTAAGATGCTCGACAGCAACGCCGATGGAGTGGTCGACAACATCGACACGCTGTCCGATGGTGTGATCTTCGTCGGAGAGCATTCGACCCAGGATACCGGTGACAATGGCGGGGTCGTAAACGATTCCACTGGCGACGATACGCCGGGGATGGAAAAATCCGGCGGCAGCCGTCGCATCATGTGGCGACAAATACAGTAAGTGAGAGTTGAGGCATGCGTAGTTCCAACCGCGGTTTTACCCTGATCGAAATCATGATCGTGATTGCGATCATCGGGATTGTCATGACCATTGCCGCCCCGAGTTTCACCGAGTACCTGAACAAGGGCCGTCGCGCGGAAGTCGCTGGTCTGCTTTCGGAGCAGGCGCAGCTGCTGGAGCGCTTCTACTCGCAGAAAAATGTCTACACCGATGCGACGGGCCTCAGCGCCGGCAATGACTACTACAGCATCACTCCAGCCCTGACCGACCAGACTTTTCTGCTGACGGCGGTACGCAAGGCCGGCTCAAGCATGGCCACTGACAAATGCGGTGATCTGACCATCACCAACACCGGTGTACTGGGTATGGTCAATGCGAAGTCCGGCCTGACCAGCAAAGATTGCTGGGGGCGCTGAGTTTCTTTTTCGGGTGCCTTTTGCACCCTCTGTCTATTTAACGATTGGATCAGAACATGACCAGGCAACAGCAAGTGGTGATTGTCGGCGGTGGGGTGATTGGCTTGCTGACGGCCTTCAATCTCGCCTCCGAAGTGCAAAGCGTTGTGCTGCTGGATCGCTCGAACGTCGGTCAGGAATCGTCCTGGGCCGGTGGCGGCATCGTTTCGCCGCTTTACCCGTGGCGCTACAGCCCGGCGGTCACCGCGCTGGCTCACTGGTCCCAGGACTTTTATCCACAACTGGGCGAGCGCTTGTTTGCCGCCACCGGTGTTGATCCTGAAGTGCATACCACCGGTCTGTATTGGCTGGATCTGGATGACGAGGCCCAAGCGCTGGCATGGGCCGCCCGGGAACATCGTCCGTTGAGTGCTGTGGATATCTCGGCGGCACACGACGCGGTGCCAGTGCTGGGCAACGGGTTTTCCCGGGCGATCTACATGGCCGACGTCGCCAACGTGCGTAACCCGCGTCTGGTGAAGTCGCTAAAGGCCGCGTTGCTGGCGCTGCCGAACGTGACGATCCATGAGCAGTGTGAAGTCAGCGGGTTTGTTCGTGACGGCAACAAAGTGGTCGGCGTGCAGACCGCCACAGGTGCTGTTCTCGGCGATCAAGTCGTCCTGACGGCGGGAGCCTGGAGCGGTGAGTTGCTCAAGCGTCTTGATCTGACGCTGCCGGTAGAGCCGGTGAAAGGGCAGATGATTCTCTACAAGTGCGCGGCGGACTTCCTGCCAAGCATGGTCCTGGCCAAGGGCCGTTATGCGATTCCCCGGCGCGACGGACACATACTGATCGGCAGTACGCTGGAGCATGAAGGTTTTGACAAGACGCCGACCGGGGCGGCACTGGAGAGCCTGAAAGCGTCGGCGGTGGAATTGATCCCGGCACTGGCCGATGCCGAAGTGGTGGGGCACTGGGCCGGATTGCGCCCGGGATCACCCGAGGGCATTCCCTATATCGGCCCGGTGCCGGGGTTTGACGGGCTCTGGCTCAACTGTGGGCATTACCGTAACGGACTGGTGTTGGCGCCGGCGTCATGTCAGTTGTTTGCCGATGTGATGCTGGGTCGTACGCCGATTATCGATCCGACGCCTTATGCGCCTGCTGGAAGACTGTGATCTGTTTAAAATCTCAATCCAGTCCCAATTTCTTGAGCCTGTAACGCATCGACCTGAATGACAGATTCAACCGCTGAGCCGCCGCCGTGCGGTTCCAGCGGGTTTCCTCTAGGGCCTGGAGCAGCAGTTGGCGTTCGACGTTTTCCAGATAGGTGTCCAGATTATCTATCCGGGACAGGTCCGGCATTCCACCTTCAGCTGCGCAATTGCCTTCAGCCAGGCGCAGGTCACCGGCTTCGATCTGATTGTCCTCGCACAAGGTGTGAGCCCGCTCGAGCATATTTTCCAGTTCCCGCACATTGCCCGGGAAGCGATAGCTTTTCAGCGCATCGAGGGCTAGGGGGTGGAGTCTGGCTGCCGATTGACCCGTATCGGCGGCCAGGCGCTTGAGTATGTGGCTGGCCAGCACCTCGATGTCATCGCGACGCTCGCGCAAGGGCGGCACCCGGAGTTCGATCACATTCAAACGATAGTAAAGGTCATGCCGAAATCGCCCGGCGGCGACTTCGGCGCCAAGTTCCTTGTGTGTAGCGCAAAGAATGCGCACATCCACTGCCACTTCCTGCTGCCCACCGACGCTGCGTACGGCTTTCTCCTGAATGGCGCGTAGCAGTTTGACCTGCATTGCCAGCGGCAGGTCAGCCACTTCGTCCAGGAGCAGGGTGCCGCCGTGAGCTGTCTGGAACAGACCGGGTTTATCTTCGATGGCGCCGCTGAAGCTGCCTTTGCGATGGCCGAAAAACTCGCTCTCCAACAGTTCCGAGGGAATCGCCGCGCAGTTGATCGCAATGAACGGCTGCTTGGCGCGGGGGCTTTGATCATGGATCAGGCGCGCGACCAATTCCTTGCCACTGCCGGATTCTCCGCTGATGTATACCGTCGCGTGACTGTTGGCCAGTTTGGTGATGTGTTTGCGCAGGTTGCGCATGGGCAATGAGTCGCCCAGCAAACGGCGATCGATGTCGACCCCGCTGGCAGGAAGCAGCAGCGCGCTGGTGACCAGTTCACGCAGGCGCGTAAGGTCCACCGGTTTCGTCAGGAAGTCGAATGCACCGGCCTTGAGCACATTGATAGCGGTTTCGAGACTGGCATAGGCAGTGATCATCGCCACCTGGACCTGAGGGTGACGTTGCTGGATGTGCTGCACCAATTCCAGGCCGGTGCCATCCGGCAATTGCATGTCGGTCAGGCAGAGATCGAATGTTTCGCTTTTTAGCAGCGATTGCGCTTCGCCGACATTGCGGGCGTTGAACGTCTCCAGTTTCATCCTTCCCAGGGTGATTTCCAGGAGTTCGCGTATGTCTGGTTCGTCATCGACGATCAAGACTTTTTGTCGTGGTCTCGTGTTCAAACTGGGTTCCGTCCGTGAGCAAAGGTCATGCAAAAGCAGCCGCTTTCCTGGCGTGCCTTGAAGTCTAGGCGGGACAGAATGCTTTCGCCCGGGTGGCCGGACAGATAAAGCCCCGGGCCCTTGATAGTCGGGGCGGGGGCTTCGTGATGGAGTATTTCCAGTGATTTCAGGTCAAGCCATGGCGGCGACATTTGCGCGCGGCGCTGCAGGTACAGGACGTTTTCGATTACCCGGTTCATTCGCAGAGAGAGGTCTTGAATAATCTGTGTCAGACGTCACTCGATGCCTTTCAGTTCCTTGGGTGCCTGCGATAGTCCTCGATCGGCCGCCAATTCGGGAGAGTGTCAGCGGTCGCTGGAGTCCTTGTCCTGCTCGAGATGAGCCTGGCTGCAATACCACCGCTGGTCGAGGCTCAGTGCGCGGTCACGGGGCAGGTGAACACCGCAATGGGCGCAGCGGACCATGGGCGCCGCTTCCCGTTCGGCAGGGGACCTGGGGGTGGAAGCCTGACCCTTGAACTTGCGCCAGAACCATACGGCAGCGGCAATCAGGGCAATCCAGAACAATAAACGAAGCATGGTGAGCTGCTTTTTGACTAGTGATTGGCTAGTTTAGCCAAGGACATGACCAGCGCACAGCCTAATAGCTTATGTAGGAGCGAGCTTGCTCGCGATGGTCTCAAGGACGACGCGTTTATTCAGACAAAGCGCGTTAACGTTGACGTCCATCGCGAGCAAGCTCGCTCCTACTAGTCTCCTTTTGGCACAGCGCGAGGTGTCAGTCGAACACGCCCAGGGTCATGTAGCTGAACCACGAGCGGTCGCTGTTGTTGCCTTCCGCTTCGTGATTTTCTTCTTCGATCACGTCGCCATTGTCGTCTTTAGGCTTGAGTTCGGATGGAATCGCATCCTTGGCGTCCTGGAACTGCTTCTGTACATCCTGGTTGGCGCGGGTTTCGCCCGGTGGCAGCGGCGGACGGGATTCGATCAGGCCCAGGGTCGCCTTGCTCAGCCACGAACGGTTGTCGGCTTCGGCCACGGTCGGCACGAACTGGCCGTCTACCAGCGTCGGGTGGTTCGGGTAGTTGAGCTTCAGGGTTTCCAGGCTGGTGGCAGCCAGTTCGTCCAGGTGCAGGCGCTGATAGGCCTCGGTCATCACCGCCAGGCCGTCGCCGACCGAAGGGGTTTCCTGGAAGTTTTCCACCACGTAACGACCGCGGTTTGCCGCCGCGACATAGGCCTGACGGGTCAGGTAGTAGTCGGCAACGTGAATTTCGTAGGCCGCCAGCAGGTTGCGCAGATAGATCATGCGCTGCTTGGCATCCGGTGCGTAACGGCTGTTCGGGAAGCGGCTGGTCAGCTGGGCGAACTCGTTATAGGAGTCGCGGGCGGCGCCCGGGTCACGCTTGGTCATGTCCAGCGGCAGGAAACGCGCCAGCAGGCCGACGTCCTGGTCGAAAGAAGTCAGACCCTTGAGGTAGTAGGCATAATCGACGTTCGGATGCTGTGGGTGCAGACGAATGAAGCGCTCAGCCGCGGACTTGGCCGCTTCCGGCTCGGTGTTCTTGTAGTTGGCGTAGATGAGCTCGAGTTGCGCCTGGTCGGCATAGCGGCCGAACGGATAACGCGACTCCAGAGCCTTCAGCTTGGCGATGGCGGAGGTGTAGCTACTGTTGTCCAGGTCATTTTGAGCCTGTTGGTACAGCTCGACTTCACTGAGGTTTTCGTCTACGACTTCCTTCGATGAGCAAGCAGCGGTCAATGCGAGGATGGCGATCAGCAGCAGGTGTTTCACTTGCATGGCGGCTTGCGTCCCTATGACGGCCGCTGTCTTGGGCGTGGCCGTCCTGTTATGATGAGCGCCCCGTTGAAAAGCCTCGGGGCAAAAGACGCCGTATTTAACCACAAGCGCGCAGCCGAAACCAAAGGCTGTGCCGACGCCTAGTCTGAGCATGTCCGATAAAATTGAACTTCGCGCAGAGGTGCCGTCCGAATTGGGCGGCCAACGCCTCGATCAAGTCGCCGCACAATTATTCGCTGAGCACTCGCGCTCGCGCCTTTCCGCCTGGATCAAAGACGGCCGCCTGACTGTGGATGGGGCGGTTATCCGCCCGCGAGACATCGTCCATGGCGGCGCCATCCTTGAGTTGACTGCCGAGCAGGAAGCTCAGGGCGAATGGGTCGCTCAAGACATAGCCCTGGACATCGTCTACGAAGACGACGACATCCTGGTGATCAACAAGCCTGCGGGCCTGGTGGTGCACCCGGCTGCCGGTCATGCCGACGGCACCTTGCTCAACGCCTTGCTGCACCACGTGCCGGACATCATCAATGTGCCCCGCGCCGGTATCGTGCATCGCCTGGACAAGGACACCACCGGTCTGATGGTGGTGGCCAAGACCATTCAGGCGCAGACGCAACTGGTGACACAGTTGCAAAGCCGCAGCGTCAGCCGGATCTACGAGTGCATCGTGATCGGTGTGGTGACAGCCGGAGGCAAGATCAATGCGCCGATCGGTCGTCACGGCCAGCAACGCCAGCGCATGGCCGTGATGGAAGGTGGCAAGCAAGCCGTCAGCCATTACCGCGTGCTCGAGCGCTTCCGCTCCCACACTCACGTGCGGGTGAAGCTGGAAACCGGTCGTACGCACCAGATTCGCGTGCACATGGCGCACATCAACTACCCGTTGGTCGGAGATCCTGCCTATGGCGGTCGTTTCCGTATTCCGCCGGCTGCCAACCCGACCATGGTCGAGTCGCTGAAGAACTTCCCGCGTCAGGCGCTGCATGCGCGTTTCCTGGAACTGGATCATCCGACCACCGGTAAGCGCATGAGCTGGGAATCGCCGTTGCCGGAAGACTTCGTCTGGCTGCTGACCCTGCTCAAGCAAGACCGCGAGGCGTTCATCGGATGAGTGACTGGCTGATTCCTGACTGGCCCGCGCCGGCCGGGGTCAAAGCCTGTGTGACCACCCGTGCGGGCGGCGTCAGTGTGGCGCCGTTCGACAGCCTCAACCTCGGCGATCACGTCGACGACAGCCCCGAAGCGGTTGCCGAGAATCGCCGTCGTCTTACCGATCATTTCTCCATTCAACCGGCCTGGCTGCGGCAGGTCCACGGCATTGTCGTGGCTCATGCCGATCCAGATCGGGTGGTCACCGCCGACGCCAGTTGGACGGCGACGCCCGGCATTGCCTGTGCGGCAATGACTGCCGACTGTCTGCCGGCGCTGTTCTGCGACCGCGCCGGCACTCGTGTCGCGGCGGCCCATGCCGGTTGGCGCGGGTTGGCGGCAGGCGTGCTGGAAGCGACGCTCGATACGCTGGACGTTGCGCCCGAAGACGTATTGGTCTGGCTCGGCCCGGCCATCGGCCCGCAAGCCTTTGAAGTCGGCCCGGAAGTGCGCGAGACCTTCGTCGAGCAATTGCCGCAAGCGGCTGAGGCTTTTGTGCCGAGCCAAAACCCCGGCAAGTTCATGGCCGACATCTATAGGCTGGCGCGCTTGCGTCTGGCCGCTCGCGGTGTCACCGCCGTTTATGGTGGCGGGTTCTGCACCGTAACCGATCCGCGTTTCTTTTCTTACCGCCGTGCGCCTCGCACTGGTCGGTTTGCCTCCTTGGTTTGGCTCGAACGCTAGACTTGTCTGATCTGCATCAACGTCACGACGCTTGAAACTCCCAGAATCGACCGCATCTATTGTGATATCTGGCAGGTTTCTTCATTCAGGATGTTTTATAGGTCCGGCCTGCTCAAAAGGAAGGTGACCCATGCGTATAGACCGTTTAACCAGCAAATTGCAGTTAGCGTTGTCCGATGCCCAATCCCTGGCTGTCGGCCACGATCATCCGGCCATTGAACCGGCGCACTTGATGCAGGCCTTGCTCGAGCAGCAGGGCGGCTCGATCAAGCCCCTGTTGATGCAGGTGGGCTTCGACGTCAACAGCCTGCGTAAAGAGCTGACCAAAGAGCTCGACCAGCTACCGAAAATCCAGAACCCGACCGGCGATGTGAATATGTCGCAGGATCTGGCGCGCCTGCTCAACCAGGCCGATCGTCTGGCGCAGCAAAAAGGCGACCAGTTCATCTCCAGCGAGCTTGTGCTGCTTGCCGCCATGGACGAGAACAGCAAGCTCGGCAAGCTGTTGCTCGGTCAGGGCGTGAGCAAGAAAGCCTTGGAAAACGCGATCAACAACCTGCGTGGTGGTGAGGCCGTCAACGATCCGAACCACGAGGAAGCACGCCAGGCCCTGGACAAGTACACCGTCGACCTGACCAAGCGCGCCGAAGACGGCAAGCTCGATCCGGTGATCGGCCGTGACGATGAAATTCGCCGGACCATCCAGGTGCTGCAACGTCGTACCAAGAACAACCCGGTGCTGATTGGTGAGCCTGGTGTGGGTAAAACCGCCATCGCCGAAGGCTTGGCCCAACGCATCATCAATGGCGAAGTGCCGGATGGCCTCAAGGGCAAGCGTCTGTTGTCCCTGGACATGGGGGCGCTGATTGCCGGTGCCAAGTATCGCGGTGAGTTCGAAGAGCGCCTGAAATCCCTGCTCAATGAACTGTCGAAGCAGGAAGGGCAGATCATCCTGTTCATCGACGAACTGCACACCATGGTCGGCGCCGGTAAAGGCGAAGGCTCGATGGATGCGGGCAACATGCTCAAGCCGGCCCTGGCCCGCGGTGAGTTGCACTGCGTGGGCGCCACCACGCTGAACGAATACCGCCAATACATAGAGAAGGACGCGGCTCTCGAGCGACGTTTCCAGAAAGTGCTGGTGGACGAGCCGAGCGAAGAAGACACCATCGCCATCCTGCGTGGCCTCAAAGAGCGTTATGAGGTTCACCACAAGGTGGCCATCACTGACGGCGCGATCATTGCGGCGGCCAAGCTCAGTCATCGCTACATCACTGACCGGCAGTTGCCGGACAAGGCCATCGACCTGATCGACGAAGCCGCCAGCCGCATCCGCATGGAGATCGACTCCAAGCCCGAAGTGCTGGACCGTCTGGAGCGTCGCCTGATTCAGCTGAAGGTGGAATCCCAGGCGCTGAAGAAAGAAAGCGACGACGCGGCGAAGAAGCGTCTGGAAAAATTGCAGGAAGAAATCGCTCGTCATGAGCGTGAGTACTCGGATCTCGAAGAAATCTGGAACTCGGAGAAAGCCGAAGTCCAGGGTTCTGCGCAGATCCAGCAGAAAATCGAACAGTCCCGTCAGGAGCTGGAGGCAGCCCGCCGCAAAGGCGACCTGAACCGCATGGCCGAATTGCAGTACGGGGTGATCCCGGACCTGGAGCGCAGCCTGCAAATGGTCGATCAGCATGGCAAAGCCGAAAACCAGTTGCTGCGCAGCAAGGTGACTGAAGAAGAGATCGCCGAAGTCGTGTCGAAGTGGACCGGTATTCCGGTGTCGAAAATGCTCGAAGGCGAGCGCGACAAGCTGATGAAGATGGAAAGCCTGTTGCACCAGCGCGTGATCGGCCAGGATGAAGCGGTGGTGGCCGTTTCCAACGCGGTGCGGCGTTCGCGTGCCGGGTTGTCCGACCCGAATCGCCCGAGCGGCTCGTTCATGTTCCTCGGCCCGACCGGTGTCGGTAAAACCGAGCTGTGCAAGGCGTTGGCCGAATTCCTCTTTGATACCGAAGAGGCGATGGTGCGGATCGACATGTCCGAGTTCATGGAGAAACACTCCGTGGCTCGCCTGATCGGTGCGCCACCGGGCTACGTGGGGTATGAAGAGGGCGGTTACCTGACCGAGGCCGTACGTCGCAAGCCGTATTCGGTGATCCTCATGGACGAAGTCGAGAAGGCGCACCCGGATGTGTTCAACATCTTGCTGCAAGTGCTCGAAGACGGCCGTTTGACCGACAGCCATGGCCGCACGGTGGATTTCAAGAACACTGTTATTGTCATGACCTCCAACCTGGGGTCGGTACAGATCCAGGAGCTGGTCGGTGATCGTGAAGCGCAGCGCGCGGCGGTGATGGATGCGATTTCCAGCCACTTCCGGCCGGAGTTCATCAACCGGGTCGACGAAGTGGTGATCTTCGAGCCGTTGGCGCGGGATCAGATCGCCGGCATTACCGAGATCCAGTTGGGTCGTCTGCGTAGCCGCCTGACCGAGCGCGAGCTGAAGCTTGAGCTCAGCCCCGAGGCCATGGACAAGCTGATCGCGGTCGGTTACGACCCGGTGTACGGCGCACGGCCGCTCAAGCGCGCTATCCAGCGCTGGATCGAGAACCCGCTGGCGCAGCTGATTCTGTCCGGACGGTTCATGCCGGGCGATACCGCTCACGGTGTGGTGGAAAACGACGAAATCGTCTTCGTCTGATCCTCTGTGGGAGCGAGCTTGCTCGCGATGGTCGTTAACGATAACGCGTACTTCCTGGATGAACGCGGTGTCATTGAGTCCATCGTCGGAACGCCGCCCGGAGCAAGCTCGCTCCTACAAGAACAGCATTGTTCGCATAACGAGGCCTTTTTTTCGTTAGGCTGTTGAACTCAAAGGAAAAGGCTTGTAAAGTGCGCCCCGCAGTCAGTCACCCGCCAGGGTTTCCGCTCCCCAAGCAGGAATCCAAAATAAGTTGCAAATCATTAACTTGAAAGCAATTTAGGGGGTTGACAGAGGTGCTGAAGATTGTAGAATAGCGCGCCTCAGACACACGAACGCAGCGATGCGAACGGGTCGAAGAGAACGCAGTAAAGCTTCAAAGTTGTAAATTGAAATATGTAGTTCCGTGATAGCTCAGTCGGTAGAGCAAATGACTGTTAATCATTGGGTCCCAGGTTCGAGTCCTGGTCACGGAGCCAATTTCAAACCGGGGTATAGCGCAGTCCGGTAGCGCGCCTGCTTTGGGAGCAGGATGTCAGGAGTTCGAATCCCCTTACCCCGACCATATTTGGGTCGTTAGCTCAGTTGGTAGAGCAGTTGGCTTTTAACCAATTGGTCGTAGGTTCGAATCCCACACGACCCACCATTTTTGAAACCAGTTAACACTGGAATCGAATCTTAAGATCAGACGCCAAAAGCTCTGTTCGCAGAAGGCGCCTTTCAAAGGTGCCTTTTTTTAACCGGGGTATAGCGCAGTCCGGTAGCGCGCCTGCTTTGGGAGCAGGATGTCAGGAGTTCGAATCCCCTTACCCCGACCATATTAAAAATCCTCGTATCGAAAGATACGGGGATTTTTTTTGCCTTCGATAATACTGGGCGTGCCGCAAAACCCTGTGGGAGCGAGCTTGCTCGCGATGACGGTGTATCAGGCGACATTGATATCGACAGAAAGGACGCCATCGCGAGCAAGCTCGCTCCCACAGGTTTACATCAGTGCAGCTTCAGCCGTGGCTCAGTACCGCGCCCGATCTTGCTGCCCAGCATCAGCATCGCCGTGCGGAACGGGCCATACAGCGCCATCTGGTGCATGCGGTACAGCGACACGTAGAACATCCGCGCCAGCCAGCCTTCGAGCATCACGCTGCCGGTGAGGTTGCCCATCAGGTTACCCACGGCCGAAAAACGCGACAGTGAGATCAGCGAGCCGTAGTCGGTGTACTTGTACTCCGGCAGGGGCTTGCCTTCGATGCGCAGCTTCAGCGATTTGGCCAGCAACGAAGCCTGTTGGTGAGCGGCCTGGGCGCGTGGTGGCACATTGCGGTCGCTGCCTGGTTGCGGGCAGGCGGCGCAGTCGCCGAAGGCGAAGATGTTCTCGTCGCGGGTGGTTTGCAGGGTCGGCAGCACCTGCAGCTGATTGATGCGGTTGGTTTCCAGGCCATCGATGTCCTTGAGGAAACCCGGCGCGCGAATCCCCGCGGCCCAGACTTTCAGGCTGGCCTTGATTTCGTTGCCGTCGGCGGTGATCAGGCTGTCGGCCGTCACTTCGCTGACCGCGGCATTGGTCATGACGTTGACCCCGAGTTTCTCCAGGGTTTTATGCACAGGCCCGCCAATCCGCTCCGGCAGCGCCGGCAGCACCCGTGGACCGGCTTCGATCAGGGTGATGTGCATGTTTTCCGGTTTGATCCGGTCCAGGCCATAGGCCGCCAGTTCGTGGGCGGCGTTGTGCAGCTCGGCGGCCAGCTCGACCCCGGTGGCACCGGCGCCGACGATGGCCACGCTGATTTGTTCGACTGCGTCGGTCTGGCCTGCGTGTGCGCGCAAATAGTGATTGAGCAGTTGCTGGTGGAAACGCTCGGCCTGCTTGCGGGTGTCGAGGAACAGGCAGTGTTGCGCTGCGCCTTGGGTGCCGAAATCGTTGGTGGTGCTGCCGACGGAGATTACCAGCGAGTCGTAAGGCACTTCGCGGGCCGGCACCAGTTCCAGACCGGCCTCGTCGTAGGTGGCGGCCAGCTGGATTTTTTTGTTCGCGCGATCGAGCCCGCTCATGCGTCCGAGCTGGAACTCGAAGTGGTTCCATTTGGCCTGGGCTACATAGTTGAGTTCGTCTTCGGAAGAGTTCAGGGAACCGGCTGCCACTTCGTGCAACAAGGGTTTCCAGATGTGGGTCAGGTTCGCGTCGACCAGCATCACGCTGGCCGTACCGCGCTTGCCCAGAGTCTTACCCAGACGGGTAGCCAACTCCAGACCGCCGGCGCCGCCGCCGACAATGACAATACGATGGGACATGGGGATAACTCGCAAGGCTAAAAGAAATCGGTACGGTTACCCAAGCGAGCGCAAGGCAGCTCATAGCGTCAGGTAACTGATAAGTCGGCTCAACAGGCCCAGACCAATGGTCACTGCCAATACCAGTACAAGGAGCATCCACGGCCGGAAAGGCCGGCGCTCGACTTGGTGCTGGGACAACTGCAGGTACTCTTCGACATGCTTTTGGTCGTCGGGGTTCAGGCGGCTGGTCATATCGGGCCTCGTCAAAGGTAGACGTTGCTGAATGTGTAGAAGCTACAGTGTTTTTACCCAGGGTTGAACGCAGCATAGCCGCTGTCTGGAACGGGTTCGACGCTGACGATATCGTCCAGGCGAATGATTCCACTTTGTAACACCCGGGCAGTGATTCCGCCATGTCCGCGCACGGCCTGAAAGGTGCCGATGCCCAGGTTGCTTTCAAGGCGCGCGCAGGGTTGGCACCAGCCAGTGGTTTCGAACGTTGCCTGGCCAATCCGGAAGCGGCGGCCCTTGAGGCTGAACAGGTTGATGCCACTGATAACGAGATTGCGCCGCAGATCTTCAGGCCGGACCGGATGATCCTGTGCACGCCCCATCAGCGAACTGATCACCGCCAGGTGCTCCCACTGAATCAGCGTGACCTGCCGCGCATTGCGCACGCCGGGGCGAGCGTGGTCGCCGGTCAGGCCGGCCTCCAGGCGCGCTTCCACGGCATCGAGCTCAAGCATTGTCGAACGTGATTGCGGGCGCACGCCGATCCAGCGTACACGACCTTGTTGTGGCACCTCGGCGATCAGCTCCTGCAGCGGGCTCACAGGCTGATCCCGACGTCAAAGACAATGCTGCGCCCCAGGTTGCTGCGCAAGAAGTCCGGTGCATCCGGGTGGGCGAACAGCACGCGGGCGAATGTCGGCCCGACCAGGGACAGCGAACGCCAGCCCTGGCGCAGGTACTCGGTCGGCGGCGGGAAATGGCTGTTGAGGTCCAGCACTTCGCGTTTGAGGCTGGCGAAGGCAATGATGTCCAGTTCACCCAGATCCATGCCGCGCTCTTTGTAGTTGTGGGCTTTTTTGCGCAAGGTCGGCGCCAATCGCAACAAGAACTCGTTGGCGGGGATGCGTCGAGGCTTGGCCTCGCGGCGTACCAGTTGACTCAGTGAAAACGCGCTGCGTCGGCGCTGCAGTTCGTCGCGCCATTCATCGTTGAGGCGCCGGCCTTCGTCGAGCACGAAGAACACCTCGAAACTGGCATCGCGAAACAACACGTCCGGCGGCTCCCCGGCGGGGGCGAATTCATCGGCGCGATAGGGAATGTTCAAACCTTGCAACAGGCGCTGGCACACCCAACGCTCCCGCTCCCATTTGCGGGCATTGGACAGAAACGCGTTGGCTTGCTCGGCCGCGATGGTCAGCAGGCGTAAATAATCTGAGTCATCCATAGGCCCAAGCTTAGCGTTCAATTGCGACAAGCAGAAAGCGTTAAGCATCAATCAGCATCGCTGGGCACACGGAACGGGCGGTGTAGACTGATGGCCATTACGCGCCTGTGATTGAACAAGGGGGTCAAGGTGAAATATTGGTCGCTATTAATACTCAGTCTGCTGCCGCTGTGGGCCAATGCGCTGGAGGTGGGCGAGCGGCTGGTGCCATGGACATTGCTTGACCAGTTCGATCAGGCCTTCACTCTCGACAGTCGCACTCAGACGCTGCTGGTGGCGCGCAGCATGGAGGCGGCGAAACTGGTCGATGCGGCGTTGCAAGGTCAGCCCGAAGGCTATCTGGAGGCCCGGCACGTGGTCTTTCTCGCGGACATCCAGCGAATGCCACGCTTGATCGCGAAAATGTTCGCAGTGCCGGCCATGCGTGATTACTCCTACCGGGTAATGCTGGATCGTGACGGTCGTGTCGCACCGCGCTACCCCGGCGCTGTGGATAAAGTGCTGTGGTTGCAGCTCAAGGATGGTCGATTGATGGCTCAGCACGAATACGCCACGGCTGCACAATTGCGTGAAGCGCTGGAGACGTCTGGTCCATGATCGGCGCTGAGCTGCTGTCACCGCAGAGCCTGACAGTCGGCTGGATGATCTATGTGCCGGTGCTGCTTTGGGCGATGTGGCGCGCTCCCTGGGTTGAACTGTTCACCGACAGCCGTCGCCAGCATTTATTGTTCGGCACGGTGTTCGCGTTGTTCATGCTGTGGCTGGTGCGGCGGGATTTCGATACCGGGGTGTCTTACCATTTCATTGGTATGACGGCGGTCACACTGCTTCTGGACTGGCCGCTGGCGATCGTCGGCGGGCTGGTCGCGCAGTTGGGGCTGGTGCTGCTCGGCCGACAGGACCTGGCGGCGGTCGGGGTCAATGGTGCGCTGTTGATTGCGCTGCCGGTGCTGGTCACCGAGTGCTGCGCGATCCTGGTGGAGCGGGCGCAGCCACGAAATCCCTTCGTGTATATCTTCGTCTCCGGATTCTTTGCCGCCGCGCTGTCGGCATTGCTGTGTCTGCTGCTGGCGCTTTGGTTGTTATGGTTCGACGAGCGTTTTGCCATGCCGTACTGGCTGGAAGATTTTGTCGGATATCTATGGCTGATCATTTTTCCCGAAGCGTTTATCAACGGCATGATCGTCAGTGCGCTGGTCGTGTTTTGTCCGGAGTGGCTTGAGACGTTCAACCGCACCCGCTACCTCTCGGCTCCCTGGAAGGACGACGATCCCAAGCCCTGAAATCGTCGACCCGGTGGATCAGTGGCGCGGGTCGAAGTCACCGCTGAACATCTCGTCCTCGGCATCGGGGGCCACTGGAATCTTGTGCTCTTCGGACGCCCAGGCGCCCAGGTCGATCAGTTTGCAGCGATCGGAGCAGAATGGCCGGAATTTGCTTTCGGCGGTCCATTCCACGGGGGCGCCACAGGTTGGGCATTCGACGGTTGTTGGTTGGCTCATGACTGGCCTCCACGCAAAGTAAGATAAAAGTGATGCAGGCGTTCGACCTCGCTGTGCAGCCAGGCCAGGTCGCGGTCATTGACCACGACGTCGTCGGCATGACTTACGCGATCCTGACGGCTGGATTGGGCCTTGAGAATCGCCTGGACCTGCTGCTCGCTGGTCTGGTCACGTTGCAGGGTGCGTTCAATCTGCAATTGTTCCGGGGCATCGATCACCAGTACCCGTTGGGTCATGGCGTACTGGCCGGACTCGATCAGCAGCGGCGATACCAGAATCGCATAAGGCGATTTTGCCAGCGCCAGGTGATGAGCGATTTCCTCGCCGATCAGTGGATGCAGGAGGCCCTCCAGCCAGCGGCGCTCTTCAGGCACTTCGAAGATCAATTTGCGTAGCGCAGCGCGGTCCAGTTGTCCGTCGGCCTGCAACACACCGGGGCCGAAGTGTTCGGCGATTTGTGCCAGTGCCGGGCGGCCGGGTTCAACGACCCAGCGAGCGGCATGATCGGCGTCGACCACATGCACGCCCAGATCGATGAAGTGTTGGGCGGCCGCGCTTTTACCGCTGCCGATGCCGCCGGTCAGGCCGAGAATCCAGGGTTTTTCCACAGGGGTATTCATTTCAAACCGACAAACTGCCAATAGAGGTCGGTTATTTGACCACCCCAGAGCAAGGCAATCCAGCCGGCAATGGCCAGATAAGGACCGAAAGGGATCGGTGTCGAGGTTTTTGCATTGCGCAAGCGCAGCAGCACCAGCCCGATAATGGCACCCACCAGCGAGGACAGCAGGATGGTCAGGGGCAAAATCTGCCAGCCACCCCAGGCGCCCAGCATCGCCAGCAGCTTGAAATCACCGTAGCCCATGCCGTCCTTGCCCGTGACCAGCTTGAACAGCCAGAACACCGACCACAGCAGGCCGTAGCCGGCGACCGCCCCCCAAAGCGCCTCGTGCAACGACACGAACAGGCCGAAACTGTTGACGATCAACCCCAGCCATATCAACGGCAGCACCAGTACGTCCGGCAATATCTGATGTTCGGCGTCGATCAGGCTCATCGCCAGCAACCCCCAGCTCAGGATCAGCATCAGGCCGGCCGGCCAACCGAAGCCGAAGTGCCAGGCAACAAACGCTGACAACAGGCCGCAGGCCAATTCGGTCAACGGATAGCGCGGGCTGATCGCCGCCGCACAGGCTGAACAACGGCCGCGCAAAAACACATAACTGAGCAGCGGGATGTTTTCCCAGACGCGGATTCGGTGTTCGCAGTGCGGGCATTGGGAGTGGGGCAGCAACAGGTTGTAGGTCGGCAACGGCGTTTCGCCAGGCAGCCCGAGAATGTCATGGGCCTGCTCACGCCAGTCGCGTTCGAGCATTTTCGGCAGGCGCCAGATCACGACATTGAGGAAACTGCCGACCAGCAGGCCGGTGATGCCTGCGAGAAGGACAAAGGCCAGCGGAGAGTGAATCAGGATTTCATTCAAGGGCATGTCAGATCGCTGAGCCAAGTTGGAAGATGGGCAGGTACATGGCAACTACCAGTCCACCGACGATAACACCCAGCACCACCATGATGAACGGCTCTATCAGGCTGGTGAGGTTATCGACCATGTTATCGACGTTGTCTTCGTAGAACCCCGCGACTTTGTCGAGCATGGCGTCCAGGGTGCCTGACTCTTCGCCGATGGCCGTCATCTGAATCGCCATGTTCGGAAAGACGCCGCAGGTACGCATGGCGAAATTCAATTGCATGCCGGTCGAAACGTCTTGCCGGATGCGCAACACAGCGTGCTTGAACACGCTATTGCCAGTCGCGCCGGCCACTGATTGCAGGGCCTCCATCAGCGGCACGCCGGCAGCGAAAGTGGTCGACAGTGTGCGGGCGAACCGGGCCACGGCGGACTTGTGCATCAGGGTGCCCACCAGCGGCAGCTTCAGCAGCCAGGTGTCCATCCGGTCACGCAAGGCTGGGGACTTTCCGAGGATGTGGCGCACGCCGAAGGCCATCGTGAGCAGCGCGCCCAGGACCACCCACCACCAGGCCTGCATGAATTGCGACAGTCCAATGACCATCACGGTAAAGGCCGGCAGTTCGGCGCCGAAGCCTTTGAAGACCGACTCGAACTGCGGCACGACATTGACCAGCAGAATCCCGGTGACAATCGCCGCGACGAATACCACCACCAGCGGGTAGGTCATGGCTTTCCTGATCCTGGCCTTGAGGGATTCGCTTTTTTCCTTGTAGGTCGCGACTCGCTCCAGAAGGGTGTCGAGGGCACCGGCCTGTTCGCCGGCATCCACCAGGTTGCAATACAGTTCATCGAAATACCGGGGCTTCTTGCGCAGGGCGGCGGCAAAGCTGCTGCCTGCCGCAACTTCCTGTTTCAGTTCGTCCACCAGCGTGCGCATGGCCGGATTGTCGAAGCCCTCGCCGATGATGTCGAAGGACTGCAACAAAGGCACGCCGGCCTTCATCATCGTCGCCATTTGCCGGGTGAACAGGGCGATGTCCTGGGCCTTGATACGCTTGCCCATGCTGAAAACCGATTGGTTTTTCTTGCGAACCTTGCCCGGACTGATGCCTTGCTTGCGTAGTTTCGCCTTGATCAGCGCCGGGTTTTGAGCGCTGAGTTCGCCGGTCACTTTTGTGCCTTTGCGGTCGATGCCTTCCCATGCATACACGCTGATTTTCGCTGCCTTGACCGCCATGTTCAGTCCTGGGGATTCCGATTGAATTGCTCTTATAGCCTAGTCAAAGGATGAGGCCAAACCCGCAAGGGTGAGGTGACAAAAAACGTCAGATAGTGCGGGTCCTGGTAGGAGGAAAAGGCCTGACGGCTACCAGATCCCTTGCCAACAGGGGCTTCCGGCCTTGGCACAGGCTGTGCTGCCATGGGGCAGGTCATGAGCCTCCGACTCATGCATGGAGCTTGTAAATGAACAATCAGAAAGGTTTTACCCTGATCGAGTTGCTTGTCGTGGTGGCGATCATCGGGATCCTGGCAACACTGGGCCTGCCGATGTATTCCAAGTACCAGGCCCGGGCCAAGGTCACGGCGGCGATGGCCGAGCTGACTGCGATGAAGGTGCCGTTCGAGGATGTGATCAATCAGGGGGAAACGCCGACAATTGCCAACGTGGCGCCCGCCGGTGAGGCATCGACCACCCATTGCGCCCTGTCTGTGACGGCTACAACGCCGGAGGGCGCGGGATCAATCGTTTGTACGTTGCACAATGCCCCGGGGGTGGTCCAGGGCAAAACCGTCACCCTGACACGGGACGAAACCAAAGGCTGGTCATGCAAGAGCAGTGTTTCCCCGGATTACTTGCCTAAAGGGTGTTCCGGTTCTGCGGCATGAGTTGCTGAATCAATTCCCCGCTTTTTTGCGGGGTTTTCCTGTTTGTCGACCCGTCCTCAGAAGCTAAAAAGAAAGCTCAGAAATTTCAGCATCTTAGGAACTTTCCACAAACCCGCAACTTGCATGCAGTGTTTGTGCATCTCGTGCATTTTGCATGATTCCGAAAATTGGCTGATATTATAATTCATTGATTTATAAGGTTTTATTCTCGGTTTCAAAGTTGGCACAGCGTTCGCAATACCCTTGGTAACCCTGCCGACAAGACACCCGGCAGACTTTCCGAAAAACAGGAGTTACTCGTATGAAGAAGTTCGCTATCACTGCCGCTGCTGCTACCGCGCTGACCCTGACCATGGGCAACGCCGCGTTTGCTCAAACCACCCAGGCAACCCAGTCGCCAATGGTGCTGGCTGCCGGTGAGATGACCGAAGCGAAAGAAGCTACTTCCGATACCTGGATCACCACCAAAGTCAAAGCTGACCTGATGACTGAAAAAGGCATTCCAGGTAGTGACATCAAGGTTGAAACCAACAAAGGTGTGGTATCGCTGTCGTCAACCACCGCCGTGACCGATTCGCAAAAGGAAATGGCTGTGGCCATCACCAAGAAAATCAAAGGCGTCAAGGCGGTCTCCGCTGACGGCCTGAAAGCCGAGTAAGGCAAGACTTCTCGCCTGGACCGGGAGAAGGCGCGACAGACGAGCCGAGTCATACGTCTATTGCAACCTGAGTGTTCATGCGAAGGGCCAAACGGATATTGGCCATCACAGGCCCCGCGCAATTTTGCCGGGGCCTGTTTTATTTGGGGAGAAATACAAAAAGCTGTGCGGGCTATATGAAGTTTTGGTGATGCCCCATCAGCTCTGACCGGGCATCACTCGGCATCCAGATGCATCGGTGTCACCACGCGGCCGTCACTTTCCGCTTCGCCCAGATTGGCGTCGATGAAGTACACCCGCTGATCTTCCAGTTTGGCCTTGTCGACCAGGTAATCCTTGATGCTGCTGGCGCGCTCCTGACCCAGTTGACGCAACAGTACGTCACTGGAGCTCCAGAACTTGATCACCTCGGCGCGCATTTTCGCGGTGCGCTCTTCCTTGCCCAGGTCCTTCCATTCGGCAGGGGGCTGGGTTTTAAGGCGGGTGCGGTAGATGCCTTCGAGCAACGGGCCTTTTTCCCCGTCCGGCACTTCGAGCAACGAAGCCTGGGCCGGGACCTTGTCGCCGCGACGCTGGAGCATTTTGTAGTAGTTGTACTGGTACTCACGCTCCAGGCGTTGTTCGGCGATCAGCGGGCCATCGCTGCTCTGGGCGGCGGTGCCTTCGATTTCCAGGCGCAGTGCCGGGCGTTCCTTGAGCGCATTGGAGAGTTTGTCCAGGGCGGCTTCGGCGTCCTTGCCCAATTCGCTGGACCCCGCTGCGAATGAAACGCTGCCCAGGTCTTCCGAACCGCCACCGTTGACCAGCCCGCCAATGAGTTTGAACGGTGCCGCCGCGGCTTTGACGATCAGGTTGCGCAGGGTCTGCCAGATAATCGGCATGACGCTGAACTGAGGGTTGTTCAGATCGCCGGTGACCGGCAGCTCGATGGAGATCTTGCCGTCGACGTCCTTGAGCAAGGCAATGGCCAGTTTCAGCGGCAGGCTCACGGCATCCGGGCTGTCGACTTTTTCACCCAGTTGCAGTTGCTCGACCACCACTTTGTTTTCGGCTTTGAGCTGCCCCTTGGTGATCTGGTAATGCAGGTCGAGATTGAGCCGGCCCTTGCGGATTCGGTAGCCGGCGAACTTGCCGGAGTAGGGGGTCAGCGTGGTCAGTTCCACGCGTTTGAAGCTGGTGGCGATGTCGAGGCTGGCCATCGGGTCGAACGGGTTGACCGAGCCCTTGATGGTCACCGGCGCGTAGCGATCGACCTTGCCCTTGACGTCGACACTGGCCGGTTTCCGCTGGCGGCTGTCGATGGTGCCGATCTGCCCGTTGAGTTGCTGGACGGCGGTGGCGAAGTTCGGGGTCAGGCTGAAGTCGGCGAAGTTGGCCGAACCGTCATTGATGAAAATACCGCCGATGTGGATGCCAAGAGGTTTTTCGTTGCTTGTCGGTTTGCTCGTTGCCGGTTTTGCCCCGGTGTCCGCCGGTTGCGCAATCAGCAGGTCGTCGATGTTGGTGGTGCGATCATCGTTGATCATGAAACGCGCATAGGGCTGGAACAGGTTGACCTTGTCGATCGACAGGCTGTCCCCATGCTGATAGTTCAGGCCTTCGACCACGACCTGTTGCCACTTGAGGAAGTCGCGGGTTTTCAGGGTGTCCAGGGTATGCAGCTGATCGACCTGGGCGCGACCGGTGACGTTGAAGGCCAGGGGCTCGGTGCTTTTCAGGTTGACCGCCAGATCGCTGCCGAGCATGCCGCTGCGCAGTTCCAGGCGAATGAAGGGCGTGATGTAGGACTGGGCAACCCGCAGGTCGATGTCTCTGGTCTGGACCTTCAGCCTGGCGCTGACCGGGGCCAGATTGACCTCGCCGTCGGCCATGATCTTGCCTTGCTTGCCCACACCGGTATCGAGCTTGAGGGTAAAGGGCGAGCCGTTGAGGCTGTCGAAGTTTTGCAGGTCGAGGTTCAGCGGAGCCAGGTCCAGGGCGACGGCAGGCTGTGCCTTGCGGTCAGCCAGATGCACCTTGTAGTCGCGCAGTTGCACATCCTTGAGCAGCACCTGCCAGGGTTTGTCGGGTGCGCCCGGTTCGGGTTTCGGTGAGTCTGCCGCCGCCGGAGTGCTGGCCGGTTCGGCATCCGCCTTGGCTTTGGCGGTGGCTTTTGACGGTTGGCTGGCGAACAGTTTCTGCCAGTCGAGTTGGCCGTCCGGTTCCAGCGCGGCCCAGGTTTCCAGTTTGTGGCTGCGGATCTTGCCGACCACCACCTGCTGTTTGGCCAGGTCCACAGTGGTTTCGCTGACGTCCAGTCGCTCAAGCTTTACCAGTGGCCGGCCATCCGGCGCCTTGATCGCGAAGGGGGCGACAGTGACCGCTACATTGCTCAGCAGCAGCTCGGTTTCCTTGGACAGACTGAGTTTGTAGTCGGTGCTGATGCTCATGATGCCGTTTTCGAGATCCAGTGGAACGGCATCGCGCACATAGGGCCAAAAGGCTTTCATCTTGCCATCAGTGATTTTCAGCTTACCTTCGGAGGCGATCGGGATCAGGCTGAAATTGCCCGTCCAGTCGATCTGTCCGCCATTGGGGCCGACGGCCACCAGGGTCATGTCGGCACTGTCATCGGGCAGGGTGCTGAGGTTCTTCAGTTCGAAGTCGAGGGAGTCGTAGAGAAACTCGATAGGCTCGCTGGGCCGGGCGTCTACAAAGTGCAGGGCGCCGCCGGCCAGCTTGATGCGCTCGATATGCAGCGGAAACGGCTTGGCGTTCGGGTCGGCGGGCGTGGGTTCACTTGCTGGCAGTTTGAACAGCCCGAGCAGATTGAGTTTGCCGTCCTTGCCGAACAGGATTTCGGTCTTGGGCTTGTCCAGTTCGACATCGGACAGGTGCACCGCCTTGGTCCACAGGCTGTCGAGTTGCAGATCGGCGTACAAACGTTCGAAAGCGACCTGCTCCTTGCCGGGCTCGCCGATGTTCAAGCCCCAGAGGGTCAGTTCAAGGCTGAACGGATTGAACTCGATCCGCTGGATCGTGGCGGGGGTGGTGGCGTAGTTGGCCAGTTGCTGGTTGGCAATGCGCAACGCCACACCCGGTAAAATCAGAAAACCCAGCAAGCTGTAGAGAGCCAGAGCAGTCAACAAGGCGCCGATGGCGCGAATCAATCCTTTGTACATGTGCGGCTTCATCTGTCTGAATCGGAGTGCCTTGGAGTATGGCACGCGTTTCCGGTTCCGAAGTGATTGAACTGTCGAGGAAGTTTCAGATTTCTCCCACAGCTGTCAGAGCTGCAGAATCAGGGTTTTCAGCGGTGGTTGCTGATCCATCGACGGGAAATCGGCACCTGGTTTCATCACGCTCCATTCACGCACCGGCCGCCCGGCTTTCTCCGCACAACGCAAAACCTGCTCGCGCCAGTCGTCCATGCTGACTTTCGCCAGGTTGTTGCAGCAGATCAGCACGCCGTTGTCGGCGGTGGTCAACAAGGCCGGCTTGAGCAGGCTCTGATAGTCGCGCAGCAGGTCGACGGTGCCGAATGCGCTCTTGGCCCAGGCCGGAGGGTCCAGCAGCACCAGATCGTACTGGCGCTGTTCCAGGCGCTGATAGCTCGGCAGTTTTTGCCCGCGGCGCTGGCTGATCGGCAGGCCGGCCAGTTGGCGAATGGCCGGGAAGTAGTCGGACTGGATAAATTCCATGGGCGGCAACTGCGGGTTGAGTAAACCGTTCTCGCGACCGACCGCCAGGTTGCCTTCGGCGAAGTCCAGGTTGCACACCTCGCGCGCACCGCCGGCGGCGGCACTGAGGCCGACGCCACAGGTGTAGGCGAACAGGTTCAGTACGCTTTTGTTCTTGCTGTGATCCTTGACCCAGCCGCGGGTGTTGCGCAGGTCAAGGAACAGCAGCGGGTCTTGTCCGGCATGGCGGCCACGCACCCGATAGTTCAGGCCCCATTCGTGACCAACCAGGTCTTGCAGGGCGGCTTCGTCGGCGCGGTAGACGATGTCTTCGCGATCGATGCGCGAGTTACCGCGGGACCGGTCGTTGTAGACCAGCAGGGTTTCAAAACCCAGGTATTGGTTGATCGTGTCGTGCAGTTGCAGCAGCGCCTCGCGCTCCAGCGGCTGATGGAAGCTCTGCACCAGCAATTGCGGGCCGTAGCGGTCGATGGTCAGGCCACCTGCACCTTCCTGGCTGCCGTGGAACAGGCGATAGCAGTCGGTGCCCTGCTGGTGCAGTTCGGCGAGCAGGTCCTGGCGTTGATCGAGGGCGGCGCGCAGCGCCTGATTCAAGGAAGACATGCTGGGCGCCTTGCAGGAGAGAATTGGGCGCGGGAGTTTAACACTGTGGAGCTGGACCGAGGTGCTCCCTTCGCGAGCAGGCTCGCTCCCACACTGGATTCGTGTCGTACACGGGAACTGCGACCAACAAAAGTCCCCTGTGGGAGCGAGCTTGCTCGCGATGCTTTTCGGCTGTGTCTAACTCAACAACCCCATCCGTCGCTTGGCCCGATGCACCGATCCATTACGCACCGCCCAGCGCAGCATTGGCGCGCTGCGATTGACGCTGGCGCGGATCAGTTTGCGTTGCAGCGGGTTCTGGCTGACGCCGAGCATGTCACTGGCCCAATCCGGCAGCAGATCGATCCCCGCCTGCATCATCAGCCCGCCGAACGGCTTGGCCAAACGACTGGGAGAGGGCGCGTTCAACAACAGGCGCAGCACCTCGCGGCTGCGCTCGTCGCACAGCAGTTGCGGGCGCATGCGCTCAAGGTAGTCGGCAATGGCCTGTCGCGAACGGGGCACATCCCGGGCACCGAGACGCTCGGCTACCAAGGCGATCTCTGCGTAATAGCGATCCTGATCGGCTGGGGACAGATGCGGGTTGCGATAGCGTAAATGTGCGGCGAGGAAGTTGCTGACCTCGGCGACGTGCACCCAGGTCAGCAGATCGGGATCGCTGGCGGCATAGGGGCGTCCATCCGGCGCCGTGCCGGTCACCTGCAAGTGAATGGTGCGAACCTTCTCGATCAACCAGTCGGCGTCTTGCCGCGAACCGAAGGTGGTGCCGGAGATGAACTGCCCGGTGCGACGCAAGCGACCGAGCATGTCCTCACGAAAATTCGAATGGTCCCAGACCCCGGCCAATGCCAGCGGGTGCAGGGCCTGCAGCATCAGGGCGCTGATGCCACCGATCAGCATGCTGCTGAAATCGCCATGGACTTGCCAGCTCACCGAGTCCGGTCCGAACAGCCCAGGGTCGCCCTTGGGGTTTTCCAGGTCGAGCTTGCCCAGGGACAAACCGGTCAGGCTCATGATCTGGGTTTCGATGCGGGTGCGGATGAATTCCATGGTGTACCGGTAATTTCCTGTAGGAGCTGCCGCAGGCTGCGATCTTTTGACTTTGCCCTGCAGGGTCAAAAGATCGCAGCCTGCGGCAGCTCCTACAAAGAGCGAGCATTATTGATTCAGGCGTTTATCGATCAGCCCTTGCACGACGCTTGGGTCGGCCAGGGTCGAAGTATCGCCCAGGCTATCGAGTTCGTTGCAGGCGATCTTGCGCAGAATGCGCCGCATGATCTTGCCTGAGCGGGTTTTCGGCAAGGCTGGCGCCCATTGGATCAAGTCCGGTTTGGCGAAATTGCCGATTTCCTTGCCGACCAGGGCCAGCAATTCCTGCTTCAGTTCATCGCTGGTCTCAACGCCGTTCATGGGCGTGACGAAGACATAGATGCCCTGGCCCTTGATGTCGTGGGGGTAACCGACCGCAGCGGCCTCGGCGATGCTGTCGTGCAGCACCAGTGCGCTTTCCACTTCGGCGGTGCCGATACGGTGGCCGGACACGTTGATCACATCGTCGATGCGCCCGGTGATCCAGTAGTCGCCATCTTCATCGCGCCGCGCGCCATCGCCGGTGAAGTAGTAACCGGGATACGGCTTGAAATAGGTGTCGACCATGCGCTGCGGGTCGCCATAGACGCTGCGGATCTGCGCCGGCCAGCTGGATTTTATGGCCAGTACGCCGCTGCCGGCGCCTTTGATTTCCTTGCCTTGCTCGTCGAGCAGCACCGGCTGCACGCCGAACATCGGTTGTGTGGCGCAACCGGGCTTGATCCGTTGGGCGCTGACCAAAGGGCTGAGCATGATGCCGCCGGTTTCGGTCTGCCACCAGGTATCGACGATCGGGCAACGCTCTTCGCCCACCTCATGGAAGTACCACTCCCACGCTTCCGGATTGATCGGTTCGCCGACCGTACCCAGTAGCCTGACGCTGGCGCGGGAGGTTTCCTTCAACGCGGCGGGCCCTTCGCGCATCAACGAACGCAGGGCCGTCGGGGCGGTGTAGAAAATGTTCACCTTGTGCTTGTCGATCACCTGCCAGAAGCGCGAGGTCGTCGGGTAGCTCGGCACGCCCTCGAAGATCAGCGTGGTCGCGCCGTTGGCCAGCGGGCCGTAGACGATGTAGCTGTGGCCAGTGACCCAACCGACGTCGGCGGTGCACCAGAAGACCTCGCCATCGCGGTAATCCAGCACGTACTTGAAGGTCATCGTCGCTTGCAGCAGGTAGCCGCCGGTGGTGTGCAGCACGCCTTTGGGTTTACCGGTACTGCCGGAGGTGTAGAGGATGAACAGCGGGTCTTCGGCGTCCATCGGCTCCGGCGGGCAATCGGCGCTGGCTTCGCGCAGGGCCTGCTGGTACTTGATGTCCCGTCCTTCGACCCAGTTCACCTGTGCATTTCTGCGCTCGACCACCAACACGGTGCTCACGTTCGGGCAGCTTTGCAGCGCCTTGTCGACGTTCTGCTTGAGTGGCACGGGCCGGCCGCCGCGCACGCCTTCGTCGGCGGTGATCACGGTGCGGCAGTCGGCGTCGAGAATGCGGTCGCGCAACGAGTCCGGGGAGAAACCACCGAACACCACCGAGTGCACTGCGCCGATGCGGGTACAGGCAAGCATGGCGTAGGCTGCCTCGGGAATCATCGGCATGTAGATGCACACGCGGTCGCCTTTTTTCACGTCACGGCTTTTCAGCACGTTGGCCAGGCGGCAGACGTTTTCATGCAGTTGTTTGTAGGTGATCGATGTCGAGTCGGCAGGGTCGTCGCCTTCCCAGATGATGGCGACCTGATCGCCGCGTTTTTCCAGGTGCCGGTCGATGCAGTTGTAGCTGACATTCAATTGCGCACCGGCAAACCAGCTGGCCTCGCCGGTCTTCAGATTGTAGCGCTGGACGGTTTCCCAGGGCGCGCTCCAGTCGAGAAAACGCGTGGCCTGTTCGGCCCAGAAGGTGCTGGGGTGTTCAATGGATTCGCGGTACAGGCGCTGATAGTCGTCTTGACTCAATTGTGCAGCCCGGCGGACGGCATCGGCTTTGGGGAACTTGCTGATATCGAACATGACGGTTCCTTATTCTTGTTTTGCGACAAGGATAAAGATGCGCCGAGTGGTCAATGGGTTCAAGCCGTACACAAAACAACTGTGGGAGCGAGCCTGCTCGCGAAAGCGTTGGGTCAGTCAACATCAAAGTCGACTGACAAACCGCATTCGCGAGCAGGCTCGCTCCCACAAGGTACAACAGGGCGGTGTCAGATTATCCGCGGTGACGACCGCGGAAGTAGTTGATCAGCCCTTGAGTCGAGGCGTCTTCGGCCGGGGTTTCTTCGCTGCCGACCAGGCGGTTGTAGACACCCTTGCCCAGCTCCTTGCCCAGCTCCACGCCCCACTGGTCGAAGGCGTTGATGCCCCAGATCACGCTTTGCACGAAGACTTTGTGTTCGTACATCGCCACCAGTGCGCCGAGGCGACGCGGGCTGATGCGCTCGACCACCAGGGTGTTGCTCGGACGATTGCCCGGGATCACCTTGTGCGGCGCGAGTTTGTGTACGTCGGCTTCGCTCATGCCTTTATCGCGCAGCTCGGTTTCGGCTTCGGCCAGGGTCTTGCCGAGCATCAGTGCCTGGCTTTGCGACAGGCAGTTGGCGTACAGCCACTGGTGGTGGTCGGACACCGGGTTGAAGCTGACGATCGGCACGATGAAGTCCGCCGGAATCAGTTGGGTGCCCTGGTGCAGCAGCTGGTGGTAAGCGTGCTGACCGTTGCAGCCGACGCCGCCCCAGATCACCGGCCCGGTGTCGGTGGAGACGGGCTTGCCGTCCTGGCGCACGCTCTTGCCATTGGATTCCATGTCCAGCTGTTGCAGGTGCTTGGTGATGTTACGCAGGTAGTGATCGTACGGCAGGATCGCGTGGCTTTGCGCACCCCAGAAGTTGCCGTACCACACACCGAGCAAGGCCAGCAGCACCGGCATGTTCTGTTCGAACGGTGCGCTCTGGAAGTGCTGGTCCATGGTGTAGGCACCGGACAGCAGTTCCTTGAAGTTGGACATGCCGATGGCCAGGGCAATCGGCAAGCCGATGGCCGACCACAGCGAGTAGCGGCCACCGACCCAGTCCCACATCGGGAAGATGTTTTCTTCGCGGATACCGAACGCTACGGCGGCGGCGTTGTTGCTCGATACCGCGATGAAATGGCGATACAGCTCGGCTTCCGAACCACCCTGGGCCAGATACCAGGCACGGGCGGCCTGGGCGTTTTTCAGGGTTTCGAGGGTGTTGAAGGATTTCGACGAAACGATGAACAGCGTGGTTTCGGCACGCAGCTTCATGGTCAGTTCGTGGAATTCGCTGCCGTCGATGTTCGCCAGGTAATGGCAACGCACGCCTTTCTGGGCGTAGGACAGCAAGGCTTCGGACACCAGTTCCGGGCCGAGGAAGGAGCCACCGATGCCGATGTTCACCACGTCGGTGATCGGCTTCTCGGTGTAACCGCGCCACAGACCATCGTGGATACGGCCGACGAGGTCGGTGATCTGGTTCAGCACCTTGTGCACTTCCGGCATCACGTTGACGCCGTTGACCGACAGCTTGTCGCCAACCGGGCGGCGCAGGGCTGTATGCAGGGCTGGACGGCCTTCGGAAGAGTTGACGATTTCGCCGTCGAACAGCGATTTGATCGCGCCCTTCAGGTCGACTTCGTTGGCCAGGCCTACCAGCAGATTACGGGTCTCGGCGTTGATCAGGTTTTTCGAGTAGTCGAGAAACAGGCCGCAGCTGCTGAGTGTGAACTGAGTGAAACGCTGCGGATCGGCATTGAAGGCCTCGCGCATGCTGAAATCCTGCATGGCTTGGCGGTGGTCATTCAACGCTTGCCAGGCAGGCAGAGCGGTAACGTCGTGAGGAGTGCGGTAATACGCCATCGCTGCGGGTTTCCTTTTTACTTGAACGGCCTTTTGAACACTAAAAATCCCGGAGCGCTGTGGGTGGGCGTTCCGGTCAACTGCGTCGACACGATTTCATGGCGCAGGGCGAATACAGTAAACCCCGCGCAATGATCTGTCTTGACTTTGTCTGACCTGTTTCCGGTACTTTTTTAACATCGAAGTTAGGAATGGTCCGACAAACGGAACAGACAGGGCTCGGATCAGGCGACCTGGACCGGAATGGCATTGCTGGTGTGGCTCAGTTCATTGCCTGGTGCCATGTAGAGCATGCGTGGCTTGAAGTTGAGCAGTTCGGCTTCGCTGTAATGAGCGTAAGCGCAGATGATCACGCGATCACCGACCTTGGCCTTGTGCGCCGCGGCGCCGTTGACCGAGATCATGCGCGAACCTTCTTCGCCACGGATGGCGTAGGTGGTGAAGCGCTCGCCGTTGTCGACGTTGTAGATCTGGATCTGTTCGTACTCGCGGATGCCGGACAGGTCCAGCCATTCACCGTCGATGGCGCAGGAGCCTTCGTAATCGAGTACAGCGTGGGTGACTTCGGCGCGATGCAGCTTGGCTTTGAGCATGATGGCGTGCATGAATGTTTCCCAGGTCGGAATCGAACGGCGGGCAGTTTGCCCGAAGGCTTAAGAGGCAGCAATACAGTCTGTTTGGGCGCAGAAGCCCCACTGTGGGAGCGAGCTTGCTCGCGATGAGGGCCTGACATTCCAACAGGTGTGCTGGCTGACAGTCCGCTATCGCGAGCAAGCTCGCTCCCACAGGGTTTTTTTGTTGTTTAGATTGGCGCGTCGAGGTTCAGGTGCAGGTTGTCGATCAACCGCGTCGTACCGAGGAACGCCGCCACCAGAATCACCAGGTCACGATCCTGCGCCGTCGCCGGGCGCAGGGTCAGGGCATGGCGGATTTCCAGATAGTCAGGACGCAGGCCAGCCGTTTCGAGCTGTTTGACCTGCGTGTCGATCAGCGCCGGGTAATCGCGTTCGCCCTGCTTGATCGCCTCGCTGATCGCATTCAGCGTGCGGTAGACCACCGGTGCCACTGCGCGTTGCTCTTCGTTGAGGAAACCGTTGCGCGACGACAGCGCCAGACCATCGGCCGCCCGTACGGTCGGCTCACCGATGATCTGGATCGGCATGTTCAGGTCATGTACCAGCGCGCGAATCACCGCCAGTTGCTGGAAGTCCTTCTCGCCAAAGATTGCCAGGTCCGGCTGGACCATGTTGAACAGCTTGCTGACCACCGTCGCCACGCCTTCGAAATGCCCCGGCCGGCTTGCGCCACACAGGCCTTCGGACAATTGCGGGACACTGACGCGGGTCTGGCCGGTCATGCCGTCGGGATACATCTCCTCGACGGTTGGCGCGAATAGCAGATGGCAACCGGCCTGGAGCAGTTTTTCCTGGTCGGCGGCGAGGGTGCGCGGGTACTTGTCGAGGTCTTCGCCAGCACCGAATTGCAGCGGGTTGACGAAGACGCTCGCCACCACGAAGTCCGCCCGTTGGGAGGCCTTGGTCACCAGCGCAACGTGGCCGCTGTGCAGGTTGCCCATGGTCGGCACAAAGGCAATGCGCTTGCCTTCGCTACGGGCACGGGCTACGGCGGCCCGCAGTTCACGTACGGTTTTTACGGTGTTCATGCAGAGAATCCGTGTTCGATTCCAGGGAAAGTCGCCGCCTTGACTTCAGTCACGTAGGCATTCAATGCAGCTTCAATACTGGTCTGGCCAGTCATGAAGTTCTTCACGAATTTTGGCATGCGGCCGGTTATGGACAGCCCCAGCATGTCGTGCAGAACCAGCACTTGGCCATCGGTGCGATTGCCGGCGCCAATCCCGATCACCGGAATCTTCACCGCCTGGGTGATTTCTTCTGCCAGCTCGCTCGGGACGCATTCGAGCAGCAGCATGGCCGCGCCAGCCTGTTCCAGGGCGATCGCGTCGGCACGCATCTGCCGCGCCTGGTTTTCATTACGACCCTGGACCTTGTAGCCGCCAAGGATGTTCACCGACTGCGGCGTCAGGCCCATGTGCGCGCACACAGGGATGCCGCGCTCGGCCAGCAGGCGGATCGAATCGGCCAGCCACAACGCTCCTTCGACCTTGACCATGTGCGCGCCGGCCTGCATCAACAGGGCGCTGTTGGTCATGGCTTGTTCGGTGGTGGCATAGGCCATGAATGGCAGGTCGGCGAGGATCAGGGCATCGCTGTTACCGCGTTTGACGGCAGCCACGTGGTAAGCCATTTCTGCGGTGGTGACAGGCAAGGTGCTGTCGTGGCCCTGCAAAACCATGCCGAGGGAGTCGCCCACCAGCAGCACTTCGACGCCGGCCTGGTTGCAGGCGTGGGCGAAGGTTGCGTCGTAGCAGGTCAGCATGGTGATTTTTTCACCTTTTTGCTTCAGACCTTGCAGGGTGGTCAGGGTGATGGCTGGCATGAAAAGTTCCTCATTCAGGCGCTGTGGAAACTACTGCGAGTAACGCGCGTGATTCTTCGTTGAATACAGGCGCACGCTCTTTCGTCGTGCTTTTAAGGCCTGGATTGCGCCCTTGAACGCCGTGTAGGCGGCAGCGGGACGCCTATAGTCGTGAGGAGAACGAGGGAAGTCAATTGCGTGTGTTACCGCATTGTTACGGGTGGGGTGTTACCGGAGTAACTGATGCGATTCAGCAGCAGATCTTGTGCCCGACACAAAGCCAATGTGGGAGCGGGCTTGCTCGCGAAGGCGGTGTGTCATCCAGAATCAATGTTGGCTGAAACACCGCTTTCGCGAGCAAGCCCGCTCCCACAGGGGATTTCGGTCAATTTTGGGGCAGGCGTTCCAGGCCGACGAACGGGCATGCCTTGAGCAGTTCGGCCAGGGTTCGGCCATCGGCGAGTTGCAAATCCGCAGGTGCCAGTTCCGCCAGCGGGTAAAGCACGAAGGCCCGTTCCTGCATGTGGTAGTGGGGAACCTTGAGGCGCGGTTCGTCGATCAGGCGATCACCGAACAGCAAGATGTCGAGGTCCAGTGTTCGCGGTCCCCAGCGTTCAAGGCGCTCGCGACCCTGGCCGTTTTCGATGGCCTGCAAGGCATCCAGCAATTCCAGTGGAGCCAGCGTGCTTTCGAGCGCGGCCACCGCATTGGTGTAGCGCGGTTGTCCGGGAAGCAGTGAGTCGCTTTGATAAAACGCAGAAACCCCGACCAGTCGGGATCGCGGCAAGTACGCCAGCGCCTCGGCGGCGCTGCGCAATTGTTCGGCGGGGTCAGCCAGATTGCTGCCCATGCCGATGTAGATGCGTTCCATGGATTACTCGCCCGTGGTGCTCGAAGCACCGGCGGCGCGCTTGCGCTTGGAACCAGCGCTGCGGCGACGCTTGCGCGGGGCGCCGGTGCCTTCGTCCTTGCCGCTGAGGTCGCGGATCATGTCGCGACGCTCGCTTTCATTGGCGTCCTGATAGTCGGTCCACCATTCGCCGAGGCCGTCAGTCTGCTCGCCTGCACTCTCGCGCAACAGCAGGAAGTCATAGCCGGCGCGGAAGCGCGGATTGTCCAGCAACAGATCGGCACGCTTGCCGCTGCGGCGTGGCAGGCGCTCCTGCATGTCCCAGATCTCGCGGATCGGCATGGTGAAGCGTTTCGGAATCGCGATTCGCTGGCACTGTTCGGCAATCAGCTCATGCGCCGCTTCCTGCATCGCCGGAATCGGCGGCATGCCACGCTCCTGCAGGCGCAGGACGCGCGCCGGCAGGGCAGGCCAGAGCAGGGCTGCAAACAGGAACGCCGGGGTGACCGGTTTGTTCTGCTTGATCCGCAGGTCGGTATTGATCAGGGCTTCGCTGATCAGGGTGTGGGTGTAGGTCGGGTTGTACTCCAGTGCTTCGGCGCTGGCCGGGAACAGTGGATCGAACAATTGCAAGTCGACCAGCATTTCAAACGTATCGGCGGCGTGGCCGGAGAGGAACAGCTTGAGCACTTCTTCGAACAGGCGAGCCGACGGGATCTCGCGCAGCATCGGCGCCAGGTCGCGAATGGGCAGGGCACTGTGTTTTTCGATACCGAAGTTCAGCTTGGCGGCGAAACGCACCGCCCGCAGCATGCGTACCGGATCTTCCTGGTAGCGTTGCTTCGGATCGCCGATCAGGCGGATCAGGTGGTTGCGGATGTCGTGTACGCCGTTGGCGTAGTCGAGGATGCGCTCGCTGACCGGATCGTAATACAGGGCATTGATGGTGAAGTCGCGACGTTGCGCGTCTTCTTCCAGGGTGCCATAGACGTTATCGCGCAGGATGCGCCCGCTTTCGTTGCGTGAAGACTGGTTGCTGTCTTCCTCGTCTTCGTTTTGCGGGTGATTGGCGCGGAAGGTCGCGACTTCGATGATTTCGCGGCCGAAGTGGATGTGCACCAATTTGAACCGACGCCCGATGATTCGCGCGTTACGGAATTCGGCCCGTACCTGCTCGGGTGTGGCGCTGGTGGCAACGTCAAAATCTTTCGGTGTAATGCCCAGCAACATGTCGCGCACGCAACCGCCCACCAGGTAAGCCTGGTAACCGGCGCTCTGCAGGCGTTCAACGATATTCACCGCGTAGCGGCTGAATTGCGCCTTTTGCAGCGAGTGTTGACCGCTGTTGAGCACTTCAGGCGTGCTGCGAATGTGTTGCGTAGGACGCTTGGGAGAACGGAATGACTGGAACAGCTTCTTCAGCATGGGATGCACTGTTTGAAGGAATATTCGGCCATAACAGAAGAATGACCGCATGATGGGCGGGGATTCTAGCATTTAGTCGGGGGATGGTGTAGGACACAGCAGATATGAGCTGTAAGGCGCAGGATGTAGGAGCGAGCTTGCTCGCGATGGACGTGAACGATTACGCGTAAAACCAGATGCCCCGATGTGCCTGTGGGATTTTCGCGAGCAGGCTCGCTCCTACAGTGATACGAGGGTTTTTCTGAATCGCAGAAACTACAAGGGGAGCCGAAGCTCCCCAAGAAGTAGTTGCATGCTCTATTTTTATTTTTGGTTTCGGGCTTTTTGTTTTTGTTAAGTGCCCTTGCCATGAAGCTTTCCTTCATGACCCTCCCAATCGGGAGCCAAGAGCAAACGGATTGCTTTGGTCGCTGAATTGCAGTGATCTTTCGATCCAACCAGTACAGGCTCTGTCTTAGGACAGTTTTTGTTGTTCTCGGCCTGGTCGTGGGGCTAGCCCCAAATACAACGCCTCTCCAAAAGAATCAGTTAGCTGCGCCTCTCGCCGTCTTGTTTTTATTGTGCGTGAGTCGATTCGTCTTATTTTTATTGTCTTGTGCATTGCTTGTTATTGTTCTTGTACCAAACATATAGCAGGGTGCGTGCCAACTTTTGCGAAGCCCAATAAAACAAGGGGTTAAGCCGGTTGTCGGGCATTTCGAAGGCGAAAAAAAGCCGGGGCTTCGTTACCGTAAGCCCCGGCTTCTGTTACGTGAAAAAACTGAGGTAACAGTTTTTTCACAAAGTCACGTGTTACCCGCACATGAGACAGGTGGGGTTCAGCTTTCGCTGGCCACCCCGGTCTTGCGCCGCGGGATGCCCAGGCGCTGACGGCGTTCCCACAGGCATTTGCGGCTGACCCCGAGTTTGCGGGCCAGTTCGGTTTCAGTCATGTGGTCCTGATGCTCGAGGACGAAATGCTGGAAGTAGTCTTCCAGGGAGAGGTCTTCGGTTGGCTCGTGATTGTTGTTGCTGGCGTTGCCGTTGCCCTGTTGTGGGGGCAGGCCAATGAATTCGTCATCTTCCAGGTCGCTCAGTTCGATGTCGATGCCCAGCAACTCGGCGGAGATTTCCGGGCTTTCGCACAGGATAACGGCGCGCTCGACGGCGTTTTCCAGTTCGCGAACGTTGCCCGGCCAGGAGTAGTGACGAATGGCTTGCTCGGCATCCGCGGCGAACTTCAGGTCGGTGCGGTTGATTCGCGCACTTTGCCGCGCCAGGAAGGCGTTGGCGATTTCGTTGACGTCCGCACCGCGTTCGCGCAGGGCTGGCAGCTTCAGCGCAATTACGTGGAGGCGGTAATACAAGTCTTCGCGGAACTGGCCAATCTTCGCCAGGCTCTTGAGGTCACGGTGAGTCGCGGCGATCAGGCGCACATCGACTTTTTGCGACTGCACCGAACCTACGCGGCGAATTTCGCCTTCCTGCAATACGCGCAACAGGCGAGCCTGGGCTTCCAGAGGCAGTTCGCCAATTTCGTCGAGGAACAAGGTACCGCCGTCCGCCGCTTCCACCAGGCCGGCGCGCCCGGCGCTGGCGCCGGTGAATGCGCCTTTTTCGTGGCCGAACAGTTCGGACTCGATCAGGCTTTCCGGAATGGCTGCGCAGTTCACCGAAATCATCGGTGCCTTGGCGCGTCTGGACAGGTTGTGCAGGGCGCGGGCCACCAGTTCTTTACCGGTGCCCGATTCGCCCTGGATCAGCACGTTGGAATCGGTCGGCGCGACTTTGCGGATCTTGCCATACAGGTCCTGCATCGGTGGGCATGAGCCGATAATGCCGATTTCACCGTTGCTGTTGTCGGCACCGGATTTCGCCGCACCATTGGCGGCTTTGCCGGGAACCGCTTCACCACCGGCCTGTGCCGTTTGTCGGTCACGCAGGATTCGTGCGGCGGCTTGCAGCATTTCGTCGTGGTCGAATGGCTTGGCAATGTAATCCACCGCACCCATTTTCATCGAGTCGACTGCCGAGCGCAGGCTCGCGTAGCTGGTCATGATCAGCACCGGCGTACCTTGGGCGAGCTTGATCAACTCTGTGCCAGGCGCGCCCGGCAGGCGCAGGTCACTGACGATCAGATCGAACGAGGGAATGGTGAAGCGTTCTTGTGCTTCCTGCACTGAACCGGCTTCGCTGACCTGGTACTGGTTGCGTTCCAGCAGGCGGCGCAAGGCGGAGCGGATAATGGTTTCGTCTTCGACGATCAAAATGTGCGGCATTGATTCGATACTCTCGACGGTCTCAGTTCACAGCGGACGTCGCTTCGACATGACGCGGCAAGGTAACCCTGATTCGGGTGCCGCGTTGGCTTTGAACATCAGCCGGGCTGTCGATGGTGATTTGTCCATAATGCTCTTCAACGATGGAATAGACCAGTGCAAGGCCCAGACCGGTGCCTTCGCCTGGGTCCTTGGTGGTGAAGAAAGGTTCGAACAATCGGTCCATGATGCTCGACGGAATACCGCTGCCTTCGTCCTCCACGATCAGATCGACCGTGTGTTCGCCGGCTTCGCTCTTGACCCGCACCGCACTGCCGGGAGGCGAAGCGTCACGGGCGTTTGAGAGCAGGTTGATCAACACCTGGGCCAGCCGTTGCGGGTCGCCTTCGACCCAGTGCTCGGGGTCGCACAGGTTGTAGAACTGCACTTCGAAATTGCGTCGGTTCAGTGCCAGCAGGCCGATGGCATCCTGAGCCACTTCGGCCAGACAGACGGGCTCGTCGCTGTGCTGATGGCTGCCGGCATGGGCAAAGCTCATCAGCGACTGGACAATGCGCGACACGCGCTTGGTCTGCTCGAGAATCTGGCCGCTGATCTCCTTCAGCTCGCCGTCTTCCTCTCGTTCTTCGCGCAGGTTCTGCGCCAGGCACGCGATACCGGTGATCGGGTTGCCGATTTCATGGGCCACGCCGGCCGCCAGGCGACCGATGCTCGCCAGGCGCTCGGAGTGCACCAGTTTGTCCTCGAGCATCTGGGTTTCGGTCAGGTCTTCCACCAGCAACACCAAGCCACTGTTACCCGGCGCCAGGGGCTCGTCGATCGCCGCTTTGTGCAGGTTCAGCCAGCGTGTCTGGCCGTCGAGGGCCAGGTGCTGCTTGTGCAAGTGCTCGTCCGGTAGATTGATGAAGCCTTGCAGCAGTTCTTTCCACGGATCGGCAATGGTGCTCAGGCGCGAGCCGACCACGCGCTGCGCGGCGATGCCGGTCAGCTCCTCCATGGCCTTGTTCCACATGAGGATTTCCTGATCCTTGGCCAGCGAGCAAACGCCCATCGGCAATTCCTGCAGGGTCTGGCGGTGATAGCGGCGCAGGGCATCGAGTTCGGCGGCCAGACCGGTCAGGCGCGAGTGGTAGTCCTCGAGTCGGCTTTCGATGAAGTGAATGTCTTCGGTCACGTAGTTTTCGCCACCTGCCTTGTAGGGCAGGAACGTCTCGACCATGTCCTGGGCCACGCTCGGCCCCATCAGGCCGGAGAGGTTGGCTTCGATGCGGTCACGCAAGCGCCGCAGGGCATAGGGTCGGCGTTCGTCGAATGGCAGATAAAGGTCGCGCAGCGCCTGTTCCACTTCTTTCTGCGCCGCTTTTGCCCCCAGCGGTTTTGCAAGCTGCGTGGCGAACTCCTGGGGCGAGGCAGCGTGCAGTTCGCGGCGTTGCGGGCGGCGCACGTTATCCACGGCACAGGCTTCGGCGGCGCTGGCCTCTTCGGTGCTGGCGTTGGTGAACAGCGAGATCAGGGTGAACATCAGTACGTTGGCCGCCAGCGAGGCAATCGCCGCCATGTGCCAGCTGGTGTCGTCCAGCACGTAGATCATGTTCAGCAGCGGAATGTAGAAGCCCTGCAGGTTACCGACCAGCGGTAACAACATGGTCACCAGCCACACCAGTATCCCCGCCAGCAAGCCGGCGATGAAGCCGCGACGGTTGGCGGTCGGCCAGTACAGGACCGAGAGCACGCCCGGCAGGAACTGCAGCGTGGCGACGAAAGCGACGATGCCGAGGTTGGCCAGGTCCTGTTCGGCACCGAGCATCAGGTAGAAGCCGTAGCCAGCCATGATGATCGCGACAATCAGCGCCCGGCGGGTCCACTTCAGCCAGCGGTAGATGTTGCCTTCGGCCGGTGGCTGATAAAGCGGCAGCACCAGGTGGTTCAAGGCCATCCCGGACAGCGCCAGCGTGGTGACGATGATCAGGCCGCTGGCAGCAGACAGCCCACCGACATAGGCCAGCAACGCCAGCGCCTTGCTGTTGGCGGCGATGCCGATGCCCAGGGTGAAGTATTCCGGATTGGTGGTGGCGCCCAGTTTCAGGCCGGCCCATAGAATCAGCGGCACCGCCAGGCTCATCAGCAGCAGGAACAGCGGCAGCCCCCAGCTCGCACTGACCAACGAACGCGGATTGAGGTTTTCGGTAAAGGTCATGTGATACATGTGTGGCATCACGATCGCCGAGGCGAAGAACACCAGCAACAGGGTGCGCCACGGGCCTTCCTGCAAAGGCGTGTGCAGGGCCGCGAGCGCGGTCTGGTTTTGCAGCAACCACAGTTCAAGGTGTTGCGGGCCGTCGAACACGCCGTAAAGCGCATACAGCCCGACACCGCCGAGGGCGATCAGCTTGATCACCGATTCGAAGGCAATCGCGAACACCAGGCCTTCATGCTTTTCCCGGGTGGCGATGTGGCGGGAGCCGAAGAAAATCGTGAACAGCGTGATCAGTGCGCAGAAACTCAGGGCCACGCGATTTTGTACGGGCTCGCGGGTGAGGATGCCGATGGAGTCGGCGACCGCCTGAATCTGCAGGGCCAGTAACGGCAATACACCGACCAGCATGAAAATCGTGGTCAGCGCTCCGGCCCAGGTGCTGCGGAAGCGGAACGCGAACAGATCCGCCAGGGACGACAGTTGATAAGTGCGGGTGATCTTCAGGATCGGATAAAGCAACACCGGCGCCAGCAGAAAGGCCCCGGAGACGCCCAGGTAGCTGGACAGAAAGCCGTAGCCGTACTGATAGGCCAGGCCCACGGTGCCGTAAAACGCCCAGGCACTGGCATAGACGCCCAGTGACAGGGTGTAGGTCAGCGGGTGGCGAATGATCGCCCGGGGAATCATGCCCCGTTCACTGATCCAGGCCACACCGAACAGCACCGCCAGGTACGCGGCGCTGATCAGGATCATCTGGGTCAGGCTAAAGCTCATCGGCATCTTTTTGGCTCTGCAGGATGAAGGTCACGACGATCAGAATCAGCCAGAGCAGATAAGGGCGATACCAGGCGCCAGTGGCGTCGATCCACCAATCCATGATGGCCGGGGAAAACAGGTAAATGCCCACTACCAAAAGCAGGACCAAGCGATAGATGTACATCCCGGCCTCTCTTTTTTTATGTGCGTGCCCGAAAACGTGCGGCGATGGTAACGGATGGGCGCGGCACTGCAAGTGTGATCACAACAGCTGTGCCTCGGGCAGGCTCAGTGTGCGCGGGATCAGCGAGGCATCCCAGTGGGCAATGCCCCAGTTCAGCACTTCCCGTGGCGTGGCATCAATCAGTTCGGTTCCCGGGTTCTGTCCCAGCGCGCGCAGCGCCCGCAACAACAGTGGCGTTGCCTGATCCTCGGTCAACGGCGGCGAACGGTAGGATTTACCGAGTTTATTGCCATCGGGCTGAGTAATCAGCGGGATATGCAGATAACGTGGTTGCGGCAGGCCGAGCAGTTCTTGCAGGTACAGCTGGCGGGGCGTGGAGTCCAGCAGGTCGGCACCCCGAACGATATCGGTGATGCCCTGCCAGGCATCGTCCAGGACCACGGCCAGTTGATAGGCGTAGAGCCCGTCGCGGCGGCGGATCACGAAGTCGCCCACTTCCCGGCCCAGGTGCTGACGGTACTCGCCCTGCACCCGGTCGAGGAAGTGGTATTCCAGCTCAGGTACGCGCAGGCGGATGGCGGCATCATCGGCGCCATGGCCGGCATTGCGGCACAGCCCTGGATAAATCCCGTGATACGGTTCCAGCTGTTTGCGCGAACAGGTGCAGGCGTAGGCCAGGCCGTGATTGAACAGGCGATTGAGCACCTCGGCGTAGGCGTCGTGCCGCTCGCTTTGGCGAACCAGGTCGCCATCCCACTCGAAGCCATAGCTTTCCAGGGCCTTGAGAATGGCCGCCTGGGCGCCGGGTTCTTCACGGGGCGGATCAAGGTCTTCCATGCGCATCAGCCAGCGCCCGCCCACCGAACGCGCATCAAGGTACGAGGCCAGCGCTGCGACCAGAGAACCGAAATGCAGATGGCCACTGGGCGTGGGGGCAAAGCGCCCGATGTAAGTGGGGGAGGTGGCGGTCATGAATGCAATGTCACTTGTTCCGGACTTGCGCCAGGCACCTGTGGGAGCGAGCCTGCTCGCGAAAGCGGTGTATCAGCCACCATCAATGTTGAAGTTGATGGACCCTTCGCGAGCAGGCTCGCTCCCACAGTGTTTTGCCGAGGCGAATTTTAGAAACAAAAACGGAGCGTTCGCACGCTCCGTTCTTCGTTCAAGTCGCAATTACTTGCCGACTTGCTTTTCCTTGATTTCCGCCAAAGTCTTGCAGTCGATGCACAGGTCGGCGGTAGGACGCGCTTCGAGGCGCTTGACGCCGATCTCGATGCCGCAGGATTCACACCAGCCGTACTCTTCGTCTTCGATCAGCTGAAGTGTCTTGTCGATCTTCTTGATCAACTTGCGTTCACGATCGCGGGCACGCAGTTCAAGGGCGAATTCCTCTTCCTGGCTGGCACGGTCTGCCGGATCAGGGAAGTTGGCCGCTTCGTCCTTCATGTGGTCCACGGTCTTGTCGACACCTTCCATCAGCTCTTTTTTCCACTGATTCAGGACCTTGGTGAAGTGCTTGCGCATGGGCTCGCCCATGTACTCTTCGCCAGCTTTCTGAACATAGGGCTCGAAGCCGCTGATTGCCTGGTTTTGCTGCTTTGCTTGGGTGGACATGAAATAGACCGCCTCTACTCTTGTAATCCATCTGCGCAGGATTGCTCCATCACCGACACCTGCCGGCCCTGCGGCTGCAAGCGGGCGAACTTACCAGATCAACTCGGGCCGCGCTACTCCCGGATGTCGAGCTTGCGGCTCATGGTGCTTGCCAATGATGACAAACCGTTGTCTGGCGGCTCCGGAACCCTGCTCAACTATTGATTTTAGTCAAACCTTGCGCACACGCTTGAATCGTTTGTGGTCAGGGTAATAAGCCCTCTGACCGCTTTAGATTCTCGCTCGTTCCTGCGCTTGGGTAGAATCGGTTTTTTTTCCGTTGAAGGAAGGCCAATGGCTCAGTCCTACAGTGCCCGCAGTCGTGCGATCGAACCCTTTCATGTCATGGCGTTGTTGGCGCGGGCCAATGAGTTGCAGGCCGCCGGCCACGATGTGATTCACCTGGAAATCGGCGAGCCGGACTTCACCACCGCCGAACCGATCATCCAGGCCGGCCAGGCTGCGCTGACAGCGGGGAAGACCCGTTATACCGCCGCGCGTGGCATTCCGGAACTGCGTGAGGCCATTTCGGGCTTTTATCAGCAGCGTTATGGCTTGAACATCGACCCTCAACGCATCCTCATCACACCAGGCGGGTCCGGCGCGTTGCTGCTGGCCAGTGCTTTGCTGGTAGACCCCGGCAAGCACTGGCTGCTGGCGGACCCGGGCTACCCCTGTAACCGGCACTTTCTGCGACTGGTCGAAGGCGCGGCGCAATTGGTGCCGGTCGGTCCGGAGGTGCGTTATCAATTGACGCCTGGCCTGATCGAACGTCATTGGGATCACGACAGCGTGGGCGCATTGGTGGCGTCGCCAGCCAATCCGACCGGCACGATCCTGACCCGCGACGAGTTGGCGAAGCTGTCTGTCGCGATCAAGGAGCGCCACGGTCATCTGGTGGTCGACGAGATCTATCACGGCCTGACCTACGGCACCGATGCGGCCAGCGTGCTGGAAGTCGACGACAGTGCCTTCGTGCTGAACAGTTTTTCGAAGTACTTCGGCATGACCGGTTGGCGGTTGGGATGGCTGGTGGCCCCGGACGCTGCCGTCGGTGAGCTGGAAAAGCTCGCCCAGAATCTTTACATCAGCGCTCCAAGCATGGCGCAGCACGCCGCGCTCGCCTGCTTCGAGCCGGCAACCATCAGCATTCTCGAAGAGCGTCGCGCCGAATTTGGCCGACGTCGGGATTACCTGCTGCCGGCCTTGCGTGAATTGGGCTTCGGCATTGCCGTGGAGCCGGAAGGGGCATTCTACTTGTACGCCGATATCAGCAAGTTCGGCGGCGATGCTTTCGCGTTCTGCAAACATTTCCTCGAAACCGAGCATGTGGCCTTCACTCCGGGGCTGGATTTCGGGCGTTATCAGGCCGGGCATCATGTACGGTTCGCCTACACGCAAAATCTCGAGCGTTTGCAGGAAGCGGTCGAGCGCATTGCCCGTGGGTTGCGGAGCTGGCAAGGCTGATGCGATTTCATCCCCCCCTCGAAGAAGGTCGCCTGATTCGACGCTACAAGCGTTTTCTCGCCGATATCGAAACCGTTGACGGCGAGTTGCTGACCATTCACTGCCCGAATACAGGCTCGATGCTCAATTGTCAGGTCGAAGGCGGGCAGGTCTGGTTCAGCCGCTCCAACGACCCGAAACGCAAGTTGCCCGGCACCTGGGAGATTGGCGAAACCCCGCAAGGTCGGTTGTTTTGCGTGAACACCGCCCGTGCCAATGGTTTGGTCGAAGAGGCGCTGCGAGCGGGCGTCATCACCGAATTGAACGGCTTTACCGGGCTCAAGCGCGAAGTGGCTTATGGTCAGGAAAACAGTCGTATTGATTTCCGGCTCGACTACCCCGAAGGGCCTGCCTACGTCGAGGTTAAAAGCGTGACCCTGGGTTTCGATGGTACGGCGGTGGCGGCGTTTCCGGATGCAGTCACCCAGCGTGGTGCCAAGCATCTGCGAGAGCTGGCCCACTTGGCCAGGGACGGTATTCGCGCGGTGCAGTTGTACTGTGTTTGCCTGACCGGCATCGAGGCCGTGCGTGCGGCGCAGGAAATCGATGCGGCTTATGCGCAGGCCTTGCGTGAGGCTATTGAATGTGGGGTCGAGGTGTTGGCTTACGGTGTGCGGTTGAGCCACGAAGAGATGCTGGTCGACCGGCGTCTGGATGTGTTGCCGGGCGGCTAAAGGCTGATCCAGATCCCTTGTTCGTCCTCGCGACAGGCCACTCTGGTCAAGGCTTGCCCCGCGCAAGGGCCGGCGACGCATTCACCGTCTTCGATCAGGAACAGTGCGCCATGGGTGGCGCACTGGATCAGGCTGTTGCTGGGGTCGAGAAATTGGTCGGGATGCCACTCCAAAGCGACGCCCCGGTGCGGGCAGCGATTGATGTAGACATGGACCTGACCGCTGCGGCGCACCGCAAAAAGCTTTTGGCCGTCAATGTCGAAACCGCGACTGCTGTCATTGACCAGTTCGGCACCTGCGCAAAGCAACTTCATCTCTATCCTCTGTCCCGCAACTCGTGACCGGAAATGTCCGGGCTTGACGGTTAAATGCGATCAAATGGCCGTCTTGCCCGCCGGGGACAAGTGCCTGTCGTCGAGGATACTTGGCCTGGTCATTCGATGCCCGGGAAACTGTCATGCGTCTGACCACCCGCGTTGTGGTGATCGGTATTGCCGGGCCCCGTCAGTACTTTTCCACAGGCAAAAAAAAGACCCGGCAAGAGCCGGGTCAAATAACCGTGATTAGCCTGATGAGGAGATAATCTGAGAGTCCGAACCAAGGGCTTTTCAGAAAATCGACCAGTCTCGCGACCAGTTGTGATAATCATATCGATTCTCATTACCAAGTCAACCGCTGTTTTTCGATTTCTTGGTGATTCGCCGAATTTACTTCTGCAGGCCCCGTAATAATTGGGTTTCAGGATGCAAAGCTTCGGGAATACTTGTCTGATCAGTTCTTGTGGCGTGAAGAAATGGCTTCCAGTTGTTTGTTCAACGCTTCCTTGCGCTCGGCAGGGATGTCATTCCAGTGGACGTCCATCAAGGCGCCTTCAATGGCGTACAACAACACCTTGGACGCCCGAAAACCGCGCGTACGCACGGCCCGATAAGCATCCACCGCCCCGAGGCGACGCAAGTCCGACGCGCTATGGATGCCCACGGCATGCAGCCATTGCGCTGACGTCTTGCCAAGATTCTTCAGGTGTTGCAGTTCATCATTCATCAAGCCTCCTTGCGATGGCCGAATGGAGAGCGTGGGCAATCTTCTGAGGAGTGTAGCCATCAGCAGGAAAAGCGTGATTGTTTGCTCGTTTTCGACGCAAAAGCTTCTAAGAGAAAAGTGTTGGCTGGGGGGCAGTTGGCGCGCGCGCAAGGAAGAGGCAGGGGCAATCAGGGATGGCGAGTGAATATCCCCGCAGTCCAGCGCAATGGGGGCACTGGACGTGTCAGTCGGCAACGATGATCAGCGGGTACGGTAGCGCAATCGCGTGCCGAAGTTCATCGACATGAGGATTTCGTCGGCACTCAGTTCCGCTGGGAAATAGGCGCCGGAGATTTGCGCGTGGGCCAGGCTCGCGCCTTCCAGGTTCGCTTTGCGAAAATCGATGCCGCGCAAGTCGGCGGAACGGAAGTAGGCGTCGCTGAAATCCACACCGTCGGCATTCAGTTCGCGCAGGTCCAGCCCCCGGAAATCGCCACCCGCCATGTCGATGGGGCCATCCTTGGGGCGCTCACTGTTGAAGCCTCTGATGTCGTCTTTGTGCAGCAGGGCATAAAGCGGTGTGTCGAGAAGTTTTGGCTGGCTCATGTCGCGTCACCTGATGGTTTTATGACGCCAGTATAGTGCCACTGTTTAACAGCCGTGAGGCCTGCGAGGGCCTCACGACTGAAATAGTTTTTACAGGCCCGGCAGGCGCTGGCGAATCTGTTCCACAACGGTATCGAGAGTCCCGCTTTCATTGGTCTGGACGCGCTTGCTGCAGAGGATTTCTGCGGGGGTCAGCGCCTCGCGGCTGGCTTGTTGGGCTTCGATCACGGCCAGCGTGGCGTCGGACGGGTCCTTTTTGTCGGCCTGGCGTGCGGCCAGCCAGCTTTCGATCACGGCCTGTGGTGCATTGCAGTCGAGGATCAGGAAGGGGGCACCCGTGGCCTCGGCCACCTTCGCCGCACTGTCACGCTGCTCGCGCTTGAGGTAAGTGGCGTCGACCACTACCGGGAAGCCCGCACGCAGAATGACGTCGGCGATTTCGTGCAGGCGGGCGTAGGTCGCCGCGCTGGCGTCGGCACTATAGATACCGGCCTGTACATCATTCTCGACGGTCTGCTCGCCGAACAGGCGCTTGCGCTCGACATCGGAGCGCAGGCGAATCGCGCCCAGGGCTTCGACCAGGCGCATGGCGACATGGCTTTTACCGACAGCGGAAACACCGTGGGTAATGGCCATGAAGCGCGAAGGAATGGTGCTGTAGCTTTCCGCCAGGTTGGCGTAATTGCGGTACTGGCGCAGGGTCGTGGCGCGCTGCACCGCAGTGGCGTCGGCCGGCATGCTGAACAGGGCGACCTTGGCGCGAACCAGGGCGCGGTAGGCTTTATAGAAGTTCAGCAGCTCGAGGCCGCGATAGTCGCCGGTCAGCTCCAGGTACTGGCTGACGAAGCGGCGCGCCAGGCACTTCAGGCCGCGATCTTCCAGGTCCATCGCCAGGAAGCCGGTGTCGGCATAAACGTCGGTAAAACGGAAGGGTTCGTTGAATTCGATGCAGTCGAAGATCACGACCTTGCCGTCGATCACGGTTGCGTTACCCAAGTGGATGTCACCGTGGCATTCACGAATGAAGCCTTCGGCCTTGCGCTGGGCGAGCAGTGGTTTGAGGCGCTCGAAGCTGCTTTCGGCCCAGGCTTGCAGGGCGTCGAGTTGCAACAGGTCGGCTTTATCGCTGAGGAACGGACGGATCTGCTCGAAGTTCTGCCGTACCGGCGCCATGACGCTGTCCGGGGTGCCGGCTTCGTGCCCGGCCGGCACTTTGGGGGCGCTGAGGTGGAAGCGGGCGATTTGCTCGGCCATCTCGTCGATGTGCGCGGTGGTCAATTCGCCATTGGCTTGCAGGGTGCTCAATAGGCCGCTTTGCGGGAACTGGCGCATCTTCAGCAGATATTCGATGGCTGGCCCTTCGCCGCCCAATTGCGGAGCTTCGGCGCTGCCGGTGACGGGCAACACTTCCAGGTACAAATCGTCGGTCAGGCGCTGGTTCAGGCGCAGCTCTTCAGCGCAAAAATGCTCGCGAGCCTCAAGGCCGGTAAAGTCGAGAAAACCGAAGTTGACTGGTTTCTTCACTTTATAAGCGAAGGGGCCGGTGAGAATGACCCAGGAGATATGGGTTTCGATGACCTGGAATCCTTCTACCGGGTGCGGGTAGAGGGCAGGGTTTTGCAGGGCAGCGATCAAGGTCTGGCTCACAGGCGATCCTTCAGAGTCTGGAAAATCAAGGCCGCCATTATGGCTGCAAGTCCGCTTGACGCAAACCTCGGAGCGCTCCTGTTGAGTATGAATAAAGTGCGTATAATCCGCCGCCATGACTCGTACTCGAACTCCCCGCACCCCCAAAAAACCACCCTCCAGGGGCCTGCGCCCGTGGCTGGGCTGGGCCATTAAACTCAGTCTGGTCGGCCTGGTAGTGCTGGCCGGATTCGCCGTTTACCTTGATGCAATTGTCCAGGAGAAGTTCTCCGGCAAGCGCTGGACGATTCCGGCCAAGGTTTACGCACGTCCGCTCGAGCTGTTCGTCGGACAAAAGCTGAGCAGGGATGATTTCCTGACCGAGCTCGATGCTCTGGGCTATCGCCGTGAAAGCGTGGCCAACGGCCCGGGCGCGGCGTCGGTCAACGGCAATACCGTTGACCTGAACACCCGTGGCTTCCAGTTCTATGAAGGCATGGAGCAAGCGCAACCGGTGCGGGTGCGTTTCTCCGGCGATTACGTGGCCGAGTTGGCGGGGGCAAAAGGCTCGAAGCTGTCGGTGGTACGCCTGGAACCGCTGCTGATCGGTGGCCTGTACCCGAAAAACCTCGAAGACCGGATTCTGATCAAGATCGATCAGGTGCCGCCGTATCTGCTGGAAACGCTGGTGGCTGTCGAGGACCGCGATTTTTATCATCACTTTGGTGTTTCGCCGAAGTCGATCGCCCGAGCGATCTGGGTCAACGGTTCATCCGGCCGCATGCGTCAGGGTGGCAGTACCCTGACTCAGCAGTTGGTCAAGAACTTCTACCTGACCAACGAGCGCAGCCTGAGCCGCAAGCTCACCGAAGCGATGATGGCGCTGCTGCTTGAACTGCATTACGACAAGCGCGAAATCCTTGAGGCTTACCTCAACGAAGTGTTTATCGGGCAGGACGGTCAGCGCGCGGTGCACGGTTTCGGTCTGGCCAGCCAGTTCTTCTTCAGTCAGCCGCTGGCCGAGCTCAAGCTGCATCAAGTCGCACTGCTGGTGGGGATGGTCAAAGGGCCGTCTTCCTACAACCCGCGTCGTAATCCGGAACGTGCCCTTGAGCGGCGCAACCTGGTTCTCGATGTGTTGCAGGAGCAGGGCGTCGCGACTGCCGAGCAGGTTGAGGCGGCGAAGAAAATGCCGCTGGGCGTGACCAAGCGCGGCAGTCTGGCGGACAGCTCGTTCCCCGGGTTCCTCGATCTGGTCAAGCGTCAGTTACGCGAAGACTATCGCGACGAAGACTTGACCGAGGAAGGTCTGCGCATTTTCACCAGTTTCGACCCGATCCTGCAGATGAAGGCTGAAGCCTCGGTCAACGACACCTTCAAGCGCCTGGCCGGGCGCAAGGGGTCTGATGATGTTGAAGCGGCGATGGTCGTGACCAACCCGGAGACCGGCGAAGTACAAGCCATGATCGGCAGTCGCCAGGCCAGTTTTGCCGGGTTCAACCGGGCGCTGGATGCTGTGCGGCCGATCGGCTCGTTGATCAAACCGGCGGTGTACCTGACCGCGCTGGAGAAGCCGAGCCAGTACACGTTGACCAGTTGGCTGTCGGACGAATCCTTCTCGGTCAAGGGTGCCGACGGCCAGGTCTGGAAGCCGCAGAACTATGATCGTCGCTCTCACGGTACCGTCTTCCTCTATCAGGGTCTGGCGCATTCCTACAACCTGTCGACCGCGCGTCTCGGCTTGGCGGTCGGTGTGCCGAACGTCCTGAAGACGGTGGAGCGCCTGGGGGTGTCTCGTGAATTCCCGGCCTTCCCGTCGATGTTGCTCGGTGCTGGCGGGATGACGCCCATCGAAGTGGCGACCATGTACCAGACCCTCGCCAACGGTGGGTTCAATACGCCGATGCGCGGGATTCGCAGTGTGCTGACTGCAGAAGGCGAGCCGCTCAAGCGTTATCCGTTCCAGATTCAGCAGCGTTTCGATCCGGCCTCCATTTACCTGATCCAGAGCGCCATGCAGCGCGTGATGCGAGAAGGTACCGGCAGCTCGGTTTATAACGCGTTGCCAAGAACACTGACTCTCGCGGGTAAAACCGGTACCAGTAACGACTCGCGAGACAGTTGGTTTGCCGGTTTCAGCCAGGACTTGCTGGCGGTGGTCTGGCTGGGGCGCGATGACAACGGCAAGACGCCATTCACTGGCGCCACCGGGGCCTTGCAAGTCTGGACCAGCTTCATGCGCAAGGCCGACCCGTTGCCGCTGGACATGCCGCAGCCGGATAATATCGTGCAGGCCTGGGTGGATTCGCGAACCGGGCAAGGTTCTGATGCCGGTTGCCCGGGTGCCGTGCAGATGCCGTATATTCGCGGCAGCGAACCGCCTCCCGGCGCCGCTTGCGGTGGTGAAAACCCTGCGGAGTCGGTGATGGACTGGGTCAAGGGCTGGATGAATTAAGCAAAGAGGGTTTCAAGTGAACAAGTGGTTGATTCCAGCGGTTGCCGCCGTAGCTTTGCTCAGCGGTTGTTCTACCGTCCAACGTGGTTCGATTCCGGTTGTGGATTCCGGCACCGCGGTGTCCAACAGTGAGCGGATCTCGGCCAATGGCGGCTTCCGCCAGACGACCGTCAAGCGCCCTGTACAAGGTCAGTCGCAGACCCAGGCGATTCCGCAAGGTGACAGCGGCGTCGTGGTGATGGTGCCGGGCGCTGCAACGACTTCAACGCCAATCAGCACCACGCCTATTACCCCGGGGCCGATCACGCCGGGGCCGATTGACACGTCGCCGGTACAGTCGGCGCCGATCAACCAGGGCAGCTACAGCATGCCGTCGTCGCCAAGCGGGATTCCGTCGGCCAGCTCGGGCGGGCTCTCTGCCGACGAGCAGCTGGACGGCCCGGTACTGGCTTTGCTGACCACCGCTCAGCAGCAACAGGCGAGCGGTGATCTCAACGGTGCCTCTTCCAGCCTTGAACGCGCTCAGCGCGTTGCTCCGCGTGAACCGCAGGTGCTGTACCGTCTGGCGCAGGTGCGGATGGCGCAAGGCGATGCAGCCCAGGCCGAGCAGTTCGCTCGCCGTGGGCTGACCTTGGCCAATGGGCGTCCGGCCCTTCAGGCCAACTTGTGGGATCTGATTGCCCAGGCGCGTGAAAAGCAGGGTGACTCCCAGGGCGCCGCACTGGCGCGCCAGAAGGCCAAGGTAACGCTGTGATGGATGCGCGCTTTCTGAAAATCGCCGATCAGCTGCTGTTGATCGAGCGCGAGTTGCGGATGCAAGGATGGTGGGATGAAGTCTCGCCATCGGCCGAAGCGCTTTCCAGTGTCGAGCCGTTTTCGGTTGATACACTGGATTTCGAGCAATGGCTGCAATGGATCTTCCTGCCGCGCATGAAGATGATCCTCGAGCAGGATCTGCCGCTACCCAATGCTTCGGGCATTCAGGAGATGGCTGAAATGGTCTTTGCCGGACGCAATGTCCAGGGCAAGGATCGGCAGTTGCAGGTGTTGCTCAAAGAGTTTGATCAGTTGATCACCGCCTCTCGCTGAGCCAGAAGCTGCCAGCGTCCGCTGGCAGTTGTCCACAATCTCTCTCTATTTTGTTGGCCGTCGCAGGGTAAGTGCATGCGCGTGCCAATTTTTTGCCAAAAGTTGCGCAATCGAAGCTAACACGGGGCGGATTTACGGGTTTTTTCTTGCGTTCTCATGTGCTTAGTAGAATAAAGCTCATAGACGACTTGACTTGCGAAGGGCGAAACAGAAGAATCCAAAGTCCGCTGTACAGGGACTGCCAGAAGCAGACCCTCTCAGCAGATCATGAGGCGCATATCCGCGTCGACCTGTTACACCCGCAACGCGTTACCTCGCGCTGGGTGGGAAAGCCCCGCAACACTTGGGACGATCCCAATACTTGCTCAGTCAGTGCTGACGTAGTCGGCGACCACCGTCGCTCATGCTCTGCCGAGAAGTAAACCTATTAAGACCCGTCCCATTTTTCGTGGGCGGTATTCTGGCGTTTTAGAGGTGAGCAACGTGGAGCTTTTATCTGGCGGTGAGATGCTCGTCCGCTTTTTGCGCGACGAAGGCGTCAAATATATCTACGGGTACCCGGGTGGTGCTCTTCTTCATGTCTACGATGCCCTGTTCAAAGAACCGGAAGTGACCCACATCCTGGTTCGTCACGAGCAAGCGGCTACCCATATGGCTGACGGCTACGCCCGTGCCACCGGTAAAGCCGGTGTGGTACTGGTGACTTCCGGGCCGGGCGCGACAAACGCCATCACCGGTATTGCCACGGCGTACATGGACTCCATTCCGATGGTAGTCATTTCCGGCCAGGTGCCGAGCACCATGGTTGGCACCGACGCATTCCAGGAAACCGACATGATCGGTATCTCCCGGCCGATCGTGAAACACAGCTTCATGATCAAGCACGCGTCGGAAATCCCGGAAGTCATGAAGAAAGCCTTCTACCTGGCGCAATCCGGTCGCCCTGGTCCGGTCGTTGTCGATATTCCGAAAGACATGACCAACCCGGCCGAGAAGTTCGAATACGTCTTCCCGAAAAAAGCCAAGCTGCGTTCCTACAGCCCGGCTGTTCGCGGTCACTCCGGTCAAATTCGCAAGGCGGCAGAAATGCTCCTGGCGGCCAAGCGTCCTGTGTTGTATTCGGGCGGCGGCGTGATCCTCGGCGGTGGTTCCGCACCACTGACCGAACTGGCGAAGATGCTCAACCTGCCAGTGACCAATACCCTGATGGGCCTCGGTGGCTACCCTGGCACCGACCGTCAGTTCATCGGCATGCTCGGCATGCACGGCAGCTACACCGCCAACCTGGCGATGCACCATGCTGACGTGATCCTCGCTGTCGGCGCGCGTTTCGACGACCGTGTCATCAACGGCGCGTCGAAGTTCTGCCCGAACGCCAAGATCATTCACATCGACATCGACCCGGCTTCGATCTCCAAGACCATCAAGGCCGACGTGCCTATCGTGGGTCCGGTCGAGAGTGTCCTGACCGAAATGGTCGCGATCCTCAAGGAAATCGGCGAGACCCCGAACAAGGAGTCCGTTGCCAGCTGGTGGAAGCAAGTCGATGAGTGGCGCGGTGATCGTGGCCTGTTCCCCTATGACAAGGGCGACGGCAGTGTCATCAAGCCGCAGGCCGTGATCGAAACCCTGTGCGAAGTGACCAAGGGCGATGCCTTTGTAGCCTCTGACGTGGGTCAGCACCAGATGTTCGCGGCGCAGTACTACACGTTCAACAAGCCGAACCGCTGGATCAACTCCGGTGGTCTGGGCACCATGGGCTTCGGTTTTCCGGCGGCCATGGGCATCAAGTTGAGCTTCCCGGATGACGACGTCGTTTGCGTCACCGGCGAAGGCAGTATCCAGATGAACATTCAGGAGCTGTCGACCTGCCTGCAATACGGTTTGCCGGTCAAGATCGTCATCCTGAACAACGGTGTACTGGGCATGGTTCGCCAGTGGCAGGACATGAGCTACGGCAGCCGCCACTCTCATTCCTACATGGAATCGTTGCCTGACTTCGTCAAACTGGCAGAGGCCTACGGTCACGTTGGCGTGCGTATCACCGATTCGAAGGACTTGAAGTCGAAGATGGAAGAGGCGTTCGCCATGAAAGATCGCCTGGTGGTGATCGACATTTCGGTCGACACCAGCGAGCACGTCTATCCGATGCAGATCAAAGACGGCTCCATGCGCGATATGTGGCTGAGCAAGACGGAGCGTACTTAATCATGCGGCACATTATTTCCTTGCTTCTGGAAAACGAACCCGGCGCTCTGTCTCGCGTGGTTGGCCTGTTCTCGCAGCGCAACTACAACATCGAAAGCCTGACCGTGGCCCCAACCGAAGACCCGACCCTGTCGCGTCTGACGCTGACCACTGTCGGTCACGATGAAGTCATCGAGCAGATCACCAAGAACCTGAACAAGCTGATCGAAGTGGTAAAGCTGGTCGACCTGTCGGAAAGTGCTCACATCGAGCGCGAACTGATGTTGGTCAAGGTCAAGGCCACCGGCGCCCAGCGCGCCGAGATCAAGCGCACTACCGATATTTACCGTGGGCAGATCGTAGATGTCAGCGCCAGCGTGTATACCGTTCAACTGACCGGTACCAGCGACAAGCTCGACAGCTTCATTCAGTCCATCGGCACCGCCTCGATTCTGGAAACCGTCCGTAGCGGCGTGACCGGCATTGCCCGCGGCGACAAAGTACTCAGCATCTAAACCAAATTAGCGAACGGCCTGAACGGCCTGATATAGGGGAAATTCATGAAAGTTTTCTACGATAAAGACTGCGACCTGTCGATCATCCAGGGCAAGAAAGTTGCCATCATCGGTTACGGTTCCCAAGGCCACGCTCAGGCGTGCAACCTGAAAGACTCCGGCGTTGACGTAACTGTTGGCCTGCGTAAAGGTTCGGCTACCGTTGCCAAGGCAGAAGCCCACGGCCTGAAAGTGACCGACGTTGCTTCCGCTGTTGCAGCTGCCGACCTGGTCATGATCCTGACCCCGGACGAGTTCCAGTCCTCCCTGTACAAGAACGAAATCGAGCCGAACATCAAGAAAGGCGCCACCCTGGCCTTCTCCCACGGCTTCGCGATCCACTACAACCAGGTTGTGCCGCGCGCTGACCTCGACGTGATCATGATCGCGCCGAAGGCTCCAGGCCACACCGTACGTTCCGAATTCGTGAAGGGCGGCGGTATCCCTGACCTGATCGCTATCTACCAGGACGCCTCGGGCAACGCCAAGAACGTTGCACTGTCCTACGCTGCCGGCGTTGGCGGCGGTCGTACCGGCATCATCGAAACCACTTTCAAGGACGAGACCGAAACCGACCTGTTCGGCGAGCAAGCCGTTCTGTGTGGCGGTACCGTTGAACTGGTAAAAGCCGGTTTCGAAACCCTGGTTGAAGCTGGCTACGCGCCAGAAATGGCCTACTTCGAGTGCCTGCACGAACTGAAGCTGATCGTTGACCTCATGTACGAAGGCGGTATCGCCAACATGAACTACTCGATCTCCAACAACGCCGAATACGGCGAGTACGTGACTGGTCCGGAAGTCATCAACGCCGAATCCCGTCAGGCCATGCGCAACGCCCTGAAACGTATTCAGGACGGCGAATACGCCAAGATGTTCATCAGCGAAGGCGCTACCGGCTATCCTTCGATGACCGCCAAGCGTCGTAACAATGCCGCTCACGGTATCGAAATCATCGGTGAGCAACTGCGCTCCATGATGCCGTGGATCGGTGCCAACAAGATCGTCGACAAAGCTAAAAACTAAGTCACGCCCTTGTACGAAAAAACGCGGCTTAGGCCGCGTTTTTTCGTTTGGGAGAGCGGTTCTGGTATAAAGCTGCATCGTTTGCGGCCGAACCGTCGTCCCAGACACCTGTCCAAACTTTCCACCCTGTTGCAAGGTAATGTTCATGAGCGAACGCCCCGAAGAGCCAAACCAGGCTTCTGACGCCGAAAGCCTGCTGCCCATCGATGAACATGTCGAGGAGGGCCATGACGCTGAAGGTCGTAAAGTCCGGCATCGTGGTATCTATCTTCTGCCGAACCTGTTTACCACTGCGAACCTGTTCGCAGGGTTTTACTCCATCATCAACTCGATGAGCGCCCAGGCGGCCCTGAGTGCGGGTGACGCGGTCAATGCGAGCAAGTATTTCGCGTTTGCGGCCATCGCCATCTTCGTTGCGATGGTGCTCGATGGCCTTGATGGCCGCGTGGCCCGTATGACCAATACCCAGAGCGCCTTTGGTGCCGAGTATGACTCGCTGTCGGACATGGTTGCCTTTGGTGTCGCACCGGCTTTGCTGGCCTTCGGTTGGGCGCTGGGTGACATGGGTAAGGTTGGCTGGATGGTCGCCTTCGTTTATGTCGCGGGTGCGGCGCTGCGTCTCGCACGTTTCAACACTCAGGTCGGTACGGCGGACAAGCGCTACTTTATCGGCCTGGCCAGCCCGGCGGCGGCGGGTGTTGTTGCAGGCATCGTCTGGGCGTTCAGCGATTACGGTATCCAGGGGTCGAAGATGTCCTTCCTGGTTGCGCTGATGGTGGCTGCGGCCGGCATGCTGATGGTCAGCAACATCAAGTACAACAGCTTCAAGGAGCTGGA
>NC_019670.1:1085000-5285000 GCF_000316175.1 Pseudomonas sp. UW4 | reverse complement strand
GGCGTAGCGAAAGCGAGTCTTAATAGGGCGTCTAGTCGCTGGGAATAGACCCGAAACCGGGCGATCTATCCATGGGCAGGTTGAAGGTTAGGTAACACTGACTGGAGGACCGAACCGACTACCGTTGAAAAGTTAGCGGATGACCTGTGGATCGGAGTGAAAGGCTAATCAAGCTCGGAGATAGCTGGTTCTCCTCGAAAGCTATTTAGGTAGCGCCTCATGTATCACTGTAGGGGGTAGAGCACTGTTTCGGCTAGGGGGTCATCCCGACTTACCAAACCGATGCAAACTCCGAATACCTACAAGTGCCGAGCATGGGAGACACACGGCGGGTGCTAACGTCCGTCGTGAAAAGGGAAACAACCCAGACCGTCAGCTAAGGTCCCAAAGTTATGGTTAAGTGGGAAACGATGTGGGAAGGCTTAGACAGCTAGGAGGTTGGCTTAGAAGCAGCCACCCTTTAAAGAAAGCGTAATAGCTCACTAGTCGAGTCGGCCTGCGCGGAAGATGTAACGGGGCTCAAACCATACACCGAAGCTACGGGTATCATCTTCGGATGATGCGGTAGAGGAGCGTTCTGTAAGCCTGTGAAGGTGAGTTGAGAAGCTTGCTGGAGGTATCAGAAGTGCGAATGCTGACATGAGTAACGACAATGGGTGTGAAAAACACCCACGCCGAAAGACCAAGGTTTCCTGCGCAACGTTAATCGACGCAGGGTTAGTCGGTCCCTAAGGCGAGGCTGAAAAGCGTAGTCGATGGAAAACAGGTTAATATTCCTGTACTTCTGGTTATTGCGATGGAGGGACGGAGAAGGCTAGGCCAGCTTGGCGTTGGTTGTCCAAGTTTAAGGTGGTAGGCTGAGATCTTAGGTAAATCCGGGATCTTAAGGCCGAGAGCTGATGACGAGTTACCCTTTGGGTGACGAAGTGGTTGATGCCATGCTTCCAAGAAAAGCTTCTAAGCTTCAGATAACCAGGAACCGTACCCCAAACCGACACAGGTGGTTGGGTAGAGAATACCAAGGCGCTTGAGAGAACTCGGGTGAAGGAACTAGGCAAAATGGCACCGTAACTTCGGGAGAAGGTGCGCCGGTGAGGGTGAAGGACTTGCTCCGTAAGCCCACGCCGGTCGAAGATACCAGGCCGCTGCGACTGTTTATAAAAACACAGCACTCTGCAAACACGAAAGTGGACGTATAGGGTGTGACGCCTGCCCGGTGCCGGAAGGTTAATTGATGGGGTTAGCTAACGCGAAGCTCTTGATCGAAGCCCCGGTAAACGGCGGCCGTAACTATAACGGTCCTAAGGTAGCGAAATTCCTTGTCGGGTAAGTTCCGACCTGCACGAATGGCGTAACGATGGCGGCGCTGTCTCCACCCGAGACTCAGTGAAATTGAAATCGCTGTGAAGATGCAGTGTATCCGCGGCTAGACGGAAAGACCCCGTGAACCTTTACTATAGCTTTGCACTGGACTTTGAATTTGCTTGTGTAGGATAGGTGGGAGGCTTTGAAGCGTGGACGCCAGTTCGCGTGGAGCCATCCTTGAAATACCACCCTGGCAACTTTGAGGTTCTAACTCAGGTCCGTTATCCGGATCGAGGACAGTGTATGGTGGGTAGTTTGACTGGGGCGGTCTCCTCCTAAAGAGTAACGGAGGAGTACGAAGGTGCGCTCAGACCGGTCGGAAATCGGTCGTAGAGTATAAAGGCAAAAGCGCGCTTGACTGCGAGACAGACACGTCGAGCAGGTACGAAAGTAGGTCTTAGTGATCCGGTGGTTCTGTATGGAAGGGCCATCGCTCAACGGATAAAAGGTACTCCGGGGATAACAGGCTGATACCGCCCAAGAGTTCATATCGACGGCGGTGTTTGGCACCTCGATGTCGGCTCATCACATCCTGGGGCTGAAGCCGGTCCCAAGGGTATGGCTGTTCGCCATTTAAAGTGGTACGCGAGCTGGGTTTAGAACGTCGTGAGACAGTTCGGTCCCTATCTGCCGTGGACGTTTGAGATTTGAGAGGGGCTGCTCCTAGTACGAGAGGACCGGAGTGGACGAACCTCTGGTGTTCCGGTTGTCACGCCAGTGGCATTGCCGGGTAGCTATGTTCGGAAAAGATAACCGCTGAAAGCATCTAAGCGGGAAACTTGCCTCAAGATGAGATCTCACTGGAACCTTGAGTTCCCTGAAGGGCCGTCGAAGACTACGACGTTGATAGGTTGGGTGTGTAAGCGCTGTGAGGCGTTGAGCTAACCAATACTAATTGCCCGTGAGGCTTGACCATATAACACCCAAGCAATTTGATGCTCCTAGTTGAAAAGACGAAAGAGACCAGATTGCGGTGTGTGAAGACGAAACGAACCGAAAGTTCGAAAGACTCACAAAACACCCAGCTGTCACATACCCAATTTGCTGAAGCGAGGCCAACCGGCCACGACTCAGTACCCGAATTTCTTGACGACCATAGAGCGTTGGAACCACCTGATCCCATCCCGAACTCAGAAGTGAAACGATGCATCGCCGATGGTAGTGTGGGGTTTCCCCATGTGAGAGTAGGTCATCGTCAAGATTAAATTCCGAAACCCCAATTGCGAAAGCAGTTGGGGTTTTGTTTTTTGGCGTAGAAAAAGCATGCTCAATCGAGCACAAATTGGCGCAGTTATTTTTGTCCCGGGACACTAGAATAGGTCCAACTTTTTCAGAGTCAGAGCGCTTATGCCGGATTCGGTTGACGCCAAAGAGCTGTCAGAATTACCACTGGAAAATCTGGTTGCCTGCCATGAGTGCGACTTGCTCATGCGTAAGCCAGAACTCGCCCATGGCGAAAAAGCCCTGTGCCCGCGCTGCGGCTACGAGCTTTATGCCAATCGGTACAACGTCGTACAGCGCAGTCTCGCACTGGTCATAGCCGCCTTGTTGTTGTTTATTCCGGCGAACTTTTTACCCATCATGCAGCTCCATCTACTCGGGCAGTCTTCGCAAGACACTGTCTGGAGCGGCGTTGTCGCCCTTTTTGACACGGGCATGCAAAGCGTTTCAGTGATTGTATTCCTGTGCAGCATGGGGATCCCGCTGCTCAAGCTGCTGTGCCAACTGGCCGTATTGTTGAGTATCCGTTTTGATGTCGGGCGCAGCTACGGTTTGTTGCTCTATCGCATTTATCACCATATACGCGAATGGGGAATGCTCGAGGTTTACTTCATGGGCGTGCTGGTGGCGATCGTCAAACTGGCAGATATGGCAGCTATCACCGTAGGCCTCGGCCTGGCGTGCTTCATTGGTTTATTGCTGATTCAAGTCTGGCTGGAGGTTGTAATGTCGCCTCACCAGATCTGGCAAGCGTTATCAGGAGAGGATGCCCATGCGGGCGATTGATGCAGGCATTCTGATTTGCAAGGAATGTCATGAATTGAACAGGCAGGAAGCTGATACCGACGAGCAAGTCTGTACTCGCTGCGGAGCGTTGGTGCATGCCCGCAGCCCGAATAGCCTGGTGCGTACCTGGGCATTGCTTATTACCGCCGCCATTCTTTACATACCGGCCAATTTGTTGCCGATCATGACCGTGAACTCCCTCGGCAAAGGAGCGCCCAGCACGATCATGGCGGGTGTGATCGAGTTGGTGCACTACGGCATGTTCCCCATTGCGGCCGTGGTGTTTATCGCCAGTATCGTGGTGCCCACTTTCAAGCTGGTGGGCATTGCTCTGCTGCTGTTTTCCGTGCAGCGCCATCAGCCCCTTTCGGCTCGCCAGCGCATCTGGATGTACCGTTTCATTGAATTCATCGGCCGCTGGTCGATGCTCGATATCTTTGTGATTGCCATCCTCGTGGCGGTCGTGAATTTTGGGCGGCTTGCCAGTATCGAAGCCAATCTTGGCGCCATCGCTTTCGCCTCGGTGGTGATTCTGACGATGCTTGCCGCAGTAACTTTTGATCCCCGACTGATTTGGGATAACACGGAGTCGGACGACGACCATGACTGATTTGCCTGTAGCGAAAACCCGACCGGCTTCGAACTGGTCTGCCATTTGGGTGTTGCCCCTGATCGCCTTGATCATCGGCGGCTGGCTCGGCTGGCGTGCCTATAACGAGACCGGTATCGAGATTCAGGTACGCTTTGAAAGTGGCGAAGGCATTCAGGCCAACAAGACCGAAGTTGTCTATAAAGGCATGTCGGTCGGCAAGGTAAAAAGCCTCAAGCTCGATGACGAAGGCAGTTCCAAAGGCGTGATCGCCAGCATCGAAATGAACAAGGACGTAGAGCAATACCTGCGCACCAGCACGCGTTTCTGGCTGGTCAAGCCGAGCGTGACGTTGGCAGGGATTACCGGTCTTGAGACGCTGGTTTCGGGCAACTACGTTGCGATCAGTCCGGGCGAGGGTGAGCCGGTTCGCAAGTTCAAGGCCCTGGCCCAGGAACCGCCGCTTTCCGATGCCCAGCCCGGTCTGCACCTGACCATCAAGGCTGACCGCCTGGGCTCGCTGAACCGTGGCAGTCCGGTGTTTTACAAACAGATCAAAGTTGGCCAGATCAAAAGCTATGTGTTGTCCGAGGACCAGAACACCGTCGAGCTCAAGGTCTTCATCGAGCCGACTTACGCCAAACTGGTGCGCAAACACACACGTTTCTGGAATGCCAGCGGCATCAGCATCGACGCCAATCTGTCGGGTGTGAAGGTTCGCAGTGAATCCCTGGCCAGCATTGTCGCCGGTGGTATTGCGTTCGCTACACCCGAAAACCGCAAGGACAGCCCGCCTACCGACCCAAGCCTTCCGTTCAGACTGTATGAAGACTTCGATGCAGCGGCGGCCGGTATCCGGGTCAAGGTCAAGCTCAGCGACTTCGAAGGCTTGCAGGCCGGTCGTACGCCGGTGATGTACAAAGGCATTCAGGTCGGCAACCTCAAGGCGCTGAAGGTCGATCCTGATCTGTCCGGGGCCACCGCCGAGTTGACGATGGACCCGTTGGCCGAAGATTACCTGGTCGACGGCACGCAGTTCTGGGTGGTCAAACCGTCGATTTCTCTCGCCGGGATTACTGGTCTCGAGGCGTTGGTAAAAGGCAACTACATCGCTGTGCGTCCTGGCGACAAGGGTGCCGCGCCGCAACGCGAATTCGTGGCGCGGCCCAAGGCGCCACCCCTGGATTTGCGTGCGCCGGGCCTGCACCTGGTGTTGTTCACCGAAAACCTGGGTTCGCTGGAAGTCGGCAGCCCGGTTCTCTACAAGCAGGTCAAGGTCGGTTCGGTACAGAGCTATCAGTTCTCGCGCACCAAAAAGCGATTGATCATCGGCGTGCATATCGAGAAGGAATACGAGGATCTGGTCAACGCCTCGACACGCTTCTGGAATGCCAGCGGCATCACGCTCACGGGTGGACTGACCGGTGGGGTTCAAGTCAAGAGTGAATCGCTGCAAAGCCTGATGGCCGGCGGTATCGCGTTTGAAACCCCGGAAGCCAAGGCGCCGCTACAAAAGCGCATTCCACGTTTCCGCTTGTTCGCCAGCCATGACGACGCCACGCAAAAGGGCGAGGTGATTACCATCAAGGTAGATCGCGCCGATGGATTGCGTACGGGCACGCCGATTCGCTTCAAGGGCCTGGATGTCGGCAAGATCGAAGACGTTGACCTGAGTGACGACCTGCAATCGGTGCTGCTGACCGCGCGGATTACCGAAGTGCCGGAGCGCATCGCCCGGGTCGGCAGTCAGTTCTGGGTGGTCAAGCCTGAACTGGGGCTGATCAAGACATCGAACCTTGAAACCCTGGTGACCGGGCAATACATCGAAGTGCTGCCGGCTGCCAAGAATCTGGGGCCGCAGAAAAGCTTCATGGCCCTGGCCAGTCCGCCTGAAGCTGTAAAGCGTGAAGACGGTTTGAGTCTGGTGCTCAGCGCCGCTCGTCGCGGTTCGCTGAAGGCCGGCGTGCCGGTAACGTATCGCGAAATCACGGTGGGCAAGGTAACGGGTTATGAATTGGGACAGACCGCCGATCGTGTCCTGATCCATATCCTGATCGAACCGAAGTACGCGCCGCTGGTGCGTAGCGGCACGCGCTTTTGGAACACCAGCGGTTTCGACTTCGATGTCGGACTGTTCAGAGGTGCAACGGTGCGCACTGAATCCCTGGAGACGATGATTCAGGGGGGGGTCGCCTTCGCCACGCCGGACGGCGAGCGCATGGGCAGCCCGGCGCGACCGGAGCAGACCTTCGCGTTGTTCGACAAGTTCGAAGACGAATGGCTGACCTGGGCGCCGAAGATTTCGCTCGGCAAGTAGTTTTTTTGGTGTCAGTGATGACGCCTTCGCGGGCAAGCCCGCTCCCACAGGAAACTGCGTTGTTGCTGAAGAAATGCGATCAAATGTGGGAGCGGGCTTGCCCGCGAAGAGGCCCTGAAGTTCACAGCAAAGCTAACTGACACACCTATGAAAAAGGCCGCGATCCATTGGACCGCGGCCTTTTTCATTGCCTTCGATTCAAACCTCAGACCGCATCCAGCTCCGGTTCATCTGCTGGTTCATTGATCGTCGCCTTCACCTGGTCGTGACGACGGATGTACTTCCAGTCCGCCTCGTCGATGTAGATGCCGGCCGGGCCGCTGCCGCCTTCCAGGTCGATGGCGACACTGGCGCAGACCTGCGGCTTCACGCTCGCCAGGATCGGCACGAAGCCCAGTTGCAAGCTGGTTTCCAGCAAGGCGGCCTGGTTCTTCTCATCGATGTCCGCTGCCTCATCGAGGTAGTACGGCAGGCGCACGCGACCGGCCTGGTCACGGTCCATCAAGTGCAGCAACAAGTACATGTTGGTCAGCGCCTTGATGGTCATGGTGGTGCCGTTGGACGCGGCGCCGTCGATGTCGGTGTGAATCACCGGCTGACCGTTGACCTTGGTGATCTCGAACGCCAGCTCGAACAAGTCCTTGAGGCCGAGTTGGTTGTGGTTCGCCGCCACCAGTCGCGCCAGGTATTCCTTGGCTTCTTCATTCTTGTTGTCCTGCTCGGCACTTTGGCTGAGGTCGAAGACCGACAGGGTTTCGCCTTCCTCGTACTGACCGGCGCTGTGGATGATCTGGTCGATGTGCTTGAGCGCTTCTTTGTTCGGCGCGAGCACGATGCGGAAGCTTTGCAGGTTGGAGACCTGGCGTTTGTTGATTTCGCGGTTGAACAGCGCCAGTTGGTGTTCGAGGCTGTCGTAGTCGCTGCGGATGTTGCGCAGGGTCCGGGCGATGTCCGTCACGGCGGCACGGCGAGCCTTGCCCAGGGTCAGGGCTTCGTCGGTTCGGTGTGCATAGGCGTTGATCAACAGCTGCAGGCGACGCTCCATATCGTCTTCGCTGTCGAACTTGGCCACGCCCTTGAGGCGCACCTGAGCGTACAGCGCTTCGATCTGGCCATCGGCCCGCAGCAGGCCTTGCCAGCTGTCCTGATAGTCGTTGAGCAGCGGCAGCAGATTGTCCATGGAGTCGTCGATCGGGTCCATGAACGGCGTGCCGAACGGCAGGTCCGCCGGCAACAGCTGACGGCGGCGCAGGGCGTCGTCGAGGGTGCGTTGCTTGGCTTCCATGTCGCCGATCTGCCGGCCGACCAGTTGCAGCTTGGCCGACAGTTGCTGGACGCGTTCGGTAAAGGCATCGCTGGAACGTTTCAATTCGTCCTGTGCGGCTTCCATCTGAGCCATCTGTTCCAGCTTGTCGCCTTCTTCGGCGCTCAGGGTTTGCGCGCGACGGAAGTCTTCCAGGGCTTTCTGCGCATCCAGCACTTGCTGGTACAGCACTTCGGTCTGGGTCTTGCTCGCGGCACGGTCGGCAGCCACGGCTTGCTGGGTTTTCAGTTGCTTGAGTTCTTTTTCCAGGCGTTCTTTCTGGTCGCGCAGGGCCGCACGGTCAGCCAGGGCCTGCAAGGCCGGTGGTTCGATGTGCGAGATGTCGATGGACAGGCCCGGCACTTCGAAGCGCTCACCTTTGAAGCCGTCGAGGATCAGCTCCATGGATTTTACCCAGTCGCCGTTTTCGTCGAGGGTGATGCCATGTTCGCCCAGCGGCAGGCTGAACAGCGCGCTGTTGAACAGGCGCATCAGGCGCTCGACGTCCTGCTGCGAGAACTCTTCGCGCAATCGGGCGTAGCTGTTGTTGTCGGCGTGATCGAGCTGCTGCTTGACCGACTTCAGGCGTTTTTCCAGGTCGCGCAAACGCTCGTCGAGGTCTTCGGCGCTGAACTGACGAGACTGCGCCAAGGCGCCGGCCAGTTCGTCGTGGGCGTCCTTGGCGGCCAGCAGTTGCTGCTCCAGCACCTTGACGTCATCGACCAGGGCAAAGCGATGCTTGAGCACCGACAATTCGCCGAGCCAGCGCTGGATGCCAGTGATTTCCCGTTCCAGGCGCATCAGTTCCTGAGTGCCACCGCGCTGGTCGTTTTGCAGGGCGTCCTGCTCGTTGCGGTAGTGCTCGGCCTGAATGGTCAGCTCTTCCTTGCGCGCACTGGCGTAGTCCGACCAAGTGCCCAGCAGTGAATCGAGCAGCGGCGAGATGCGGTGCAGTTTGCCGCGCAAAATGTCGCGTTGCTTCACGCCGTTGGCCAATGCTTCGACCAATGGGCCGGCGGCGACCAGCGAGTTGTAGTCCTGCTCCATGCGTCGTACATCGCGGAAGGCTTCTTCGCACGCGGCAATGTAATCGACGCTGCCGGATCGCAGGCTGTGTTCGAAGGCATCGAGGAACAGCTGCTTGAGTTTGGCCGCGGTGATTTCGCGCATGTGCAGCAGGTTGATGAACAGTGCGCGGAAGGTCTTCAGGCTCTGCTCGCTGGTGGAGCGCAGCGGGATCAGCGTCAGGTCCAGCGGGATCGAGGTGTGGCCACCGACCAGCAAGCGGCGCAGTTCGTCCGGCTTGAGTTCGTAGGCTTTCAGGCCTTCGCGTTCAAGGTTGGTGAACAGCTCTTTCTGACGCAGGCAAGTGTCGTTTTTCTGGTAGTGGGCCAGGTCCAGCTTGCCGGCGTAGGCAAAGAACTGGTGACCGAAACCGCCACCGGGGCCGCGACCGACCACGCCGATCACGTGCGGACCGTGGGGCAGGTTGACTTCGACCAGGATGTAGCTGGTGTCCGAGGCGAAGTAGAAGCGCCGGGATTGTTCCAGGCTGTACTTGCCGAAGCTCATGTCCGACATGCGCGCCAGGATCGGGAACTGCAAGGCGTTGATCGAGGCGGATTTACCGAGGTTGTTCGCGCCGTACACCGACAGCGGCTCTTCCAGCGGGAACAGGCCGAGGCTGTAGCCGGCGGTGTTCAAAAGGGCAAAGCGGCGGATGCCGTAACGTTCCTTGCTCATGCGTCGAGCTCCTGTTCTTCGGCAATGGCCCGGGCCAGGGCATCTTCTTCGCTTTCGCTTTCACTTTCGAATTCGCTCAAGTCGAGCGGATCGTCGGTCTGCAGCAGTTTTTCGTCGCTGTCTTCGTCGATCAGCACCGGCACCGGGAGCGGCAATACGCTGTGCAGGCTGGCAGCCAGATCGCGGTCCTGTTGCACCGACAGGCACACATCGAGGAAACGGTGCATCGGCGGCAGGAAACGGTAGACGCCGTTTTCTTCACTGGCGAAACCGAGCTGGGTCATGCGGCGCATGATCTTTTCTTCCAGCTCGTCCTGGGTCTGCACTTCGGCCTGGATGAACAGGTCGCGGTACTTTTCCAGCAGCGACGGCAGCTCATCGCGGCCGAGGCTGCCACCGTCGAGCACGGAGATCGGGTCGCGGCCCTGGTCGGCCAGGTGCTCGACGAGGATGAAGGTGAACAGCGCCAGGCGCTGGGCGGTCTTGTTCACCGCCGCTGCCGCGAGGTCCGGCACGAAGTAGTAGAAGCCGCGGGTGTCGCAGACCAGTTCAAAACCCAGTGCCTTGAACAGCGTGCGGTATTGGTCCTGAAAGTTCGACAACTGTGCGTACAGCTCCGGATCGCGGCGGCTGACGTGGTAACCCTTGAACAGTTCGCGAAAGATCGGTGCCAAATGGGACAGTTCGGATAGATCAAGATGCATAAGGAATGCTCGCAGAATTCTCGGCGGCGTCATCGCTGACCGAGAGCAGGGCGAAGGAGCGCAGGCTGACCTGGTGCTCGTGAGTATGGTATTCGCGACGTTCCAGACGCTCGCGCTTGAAGCGTTTTTCCCGCGACAGGCGCGAGAACCAGTACAGCAATTCGTCGGTGGCGCCGTCCGGTTCCTGTTCCAGCAACCAGGTCATCAGGTCCGGCATCGGCAGGGCGTCTTCGCAGCGCTCGAGCATCTCCCGAACCGTGCGAGGCGCGCGGGGGGCTTCGCCTTTCTGGGTCTTGTGCGCCTTGGGGAAGCGTGCAGGTTTGGGCTCGAAGCGAGCCAGGGCGTAGACGTAGGCTTCAACCTGACTGGCGCTGCCGAGGAAAGTGCTTTGCGGCCGTGTGAACAGCGGCATCGCCGCTTGTGGTACGGCATCGATGCCCTTGCGCCGGATGGCGGCCAGGGCCAGTGCCGCGCCACGGGTCACGGCGTTGTGCCGGCGGGCCTCTTCACGCAACGGCAAGAGCAGCTCGCGGGCATGGCGCAGGGTCAGCTGGGCGCTGGTCTGCATTTCGAGGATGCGCGCGTGGGTGCGCAGCAGCATGTCGTCGTCGACCAGGTGGCCGAGGCGCTGCTGTTCGCTGAGCATCTTCAGCAGCACGGTTTCGACCTTGCGCACGCCTTGTTCGAAGGCGCCGTCGGCGTTCACCAGATCAATCATCGGCTCGACGTATTCGTCCCAGGTCGCAAGCACTTCCGCGTAACGCTGGCGCAACGGAATCTGCCGGTCGCTGGTTTTCGCCCGTTCGGCGACGGCCACCAGTGCCTGTTCGTCGTTATCGAGTTTTTTCAGCACGTCACGCACGCGCATGTCGAGCAGGCGCAACTGGCGGGCCAGGTCATTACCGTCGCGGATGTCGAACGCGTCCTGGATATAGCCGGCCAGACGCTCAAGGTGGCGCAGGTAGGCCTCGATCTCCAGGCACAGGCCCAGGCGGTGTTCACGGCGCAGATAGGCGAGGAAGTCGTGAATCTGCGCATTGAGCTCGAAACGGTTCGGGCTTTTGGCCACGGGAACCAGGATGTCGAGGCGAATCCACACGTCGAGCAGGCTGGTAATGTCCTGCGGCGTACTGTCGAGTTGCTGGGCGGCCAGTTGCGTGCGCAGTTCGTTGAGGCTCAGTGTGCCTTGGTCGAAGTGCTCGCACAGTGGCTCCAGAAGTGCCCAGTGTTCAGCGAGGGCGCGCAAGACGCGCTTGGGTTCGATCATCGGAATGGCCGGCTGGTTGGCGATTAAAAGCAGCGATTGTACTTCATCGGGGGCAATGCGATTCACTCTCGGGACGGGCTGTTGTTTTTTCTGTCCGTGAAGTCTATCGATCAACAGCGCGCGATCTTGTGCGAACGGCGGTAGAATCAGCGCACTTTAGTTATCCACAAGTGGCCGACCTTTGCTTATCGAGTCCCGTCGTCGCGCTTATTTGAACGCCATGCAGGTGGTCAACTGGCTGCCGCGCACCGAATTGCCCTTTGCTGCGCCGTCGCGGCCCGAGCTGCTGGAGATACCCGAGCCGGCCGAGGTCGCGCCTGTCGTGCCGGCTGTCGTGACTGAGACGCCCGTGACGCCTGTGGTCAAACCGGCAGAGCGGGTGAAGATCGAGGTGCCGCGACCATCGCTGGCGAGTACCCGCACCGGTGCCAAACCGGTGGAAGAGGCCGAAGAGGCACCCGTCGTGGTCAAGGCACCGGTCGTGCCGCCGCCGCGTTTCGCCCTGCAGTTGCTGCGGGCCGGGCGTTGCCTGCTGCTGGTGGAGTTACCCACAGGCGAATCCTTCCAGACCCGCGACCCTGCTTATCTGCTGCTCAAGGACATGCTGCGCGCCGCCGGTCTGCCGGACAGCCCGCAGATCGTCGGCGAGCCGGTGCGCTGGCCGCTGCTGGTGCGTGGCACGATGGATCAGGGCCCGGAAGCGGCCCGCGACTTCGTGCAGGGTTTTCTCTCGGTGCGCATGGAAGAAACGCCCTGCGCCTGCCTGTGGCTGATCGGCCTGCCCGCCGTGCGTTTTGCCGGCGAAGCGGATGCCGAGGCGTTCAATCGCGAGTTGCAGATCGAAGGCTTGGGCTCGGCCTGGGCGGTACCGGGCCTGGAATTATTAATGGAAGAGCCACAGCGTAAGGCTGATGTCTGGCAAGCCATGCGTCGGCTGATGGCGCGTTGGAAAGAATCGAATGAGTGACGCTGTATCGTTTCGCCCGATGACCGAGGCGGACCTGGAAACCGTGCTGAAAATCGAGTACGCGGCCTATAGCCATCCCTGGACCCGCGGGATTTTCCTCGACGGCCTGGGCAAGTACCAGATCTGGCTGATGTTCGAAGGCCAGCAACAGGTGGGCCACGGTGTGGTGCAGATCATCCTCGACGAGGCGCACCTGCTGAACATCACGGTCAAGCCGGAAAACCAGGGCCGCGGCCTGGGGCTGACATTGCTGGAGCATTTGATGTCGATTGCCTACAAGGCCGACGCCCGGGAGTGTTTCCTGGAAGTACGCGACAGCAATACTGCGGCGTTCAAACTGTACGAGCGTTATGGTTTCAACGAAATCGGCCGACGCCGGGATTACTACCCGGCGGTGGGCGGTCGCGAAGATGCGGTGGTCATGGCCTGCACATTGGTCGATTGAGCTCAAAAGTTCTTCGCGAGCAGGCTCGCTCCCACAGAGATTTGTGTCGTACATAAAATCTGTGGGAGCGAGCCTGCACTGAAGATCAGCGCTTGCCGTCCATCGGATCGCGCCGCGCCATTTCCGCCTCATCCAGGCCGTTGCCACCGCCAATATCGTCCTCATCGACGATGCTCAGGTCCCAATCCGCGCGTTTATCATTGCCCGCCTCATGGGCATCCCGGGCGCCGTCTTCACGGATCAGGGTTTCCGGGCTCAGGTCGTCGTCGGTAGGTTGATGGTCGCCGGTCGAGGCCCCCGTCAGGCCTGCTTCACGTCCGCGGCGGCGCGGCATCAGTTGTTCGCGCTCGTTTTCCGGCAGTTCGTCACCGATCCTGGCGCTGGGTTCTTCGGTGTCGAAATCCAGCTCACGCACCGAGCCCATGCGGTCTTCGTTATCATCGACCGGTTCCGGTTGCACCGCATCGTACGGACGTCGTGAATCATTCATGGCAATTCCTCATACTGTAGGCCTTACTACGGTTGACCCACGTGGCTACCGAGAATTCCACCGGCATGGAGCCCCCTGTACCGGATCAGGAGAGTATCCGCATTTCGCGCGTGACCCCGACGGACGGTTGTCAGTCAAAGCTGCGCATCATTCTTGAGGCTTCAGAGCATGAACGAATTACAAGATCTGATTGATAACAACGAGCGTTGGGCCGCTGCGATCAAGGAGGAAGATCCTGACTTCTTCGCCAAGCTGGCCCGTCAACAGACCCCGGAGTTCCTGTGGATCGGTTGTTCCGATGCCCGGGTGCCGGCCAATGAGATCGTTGGCATGCTGCCGGGCGATCTGTTCGTACACCGTAATGTGGCCAACGTCGTGCTGCACACCGACCTCAACTGCCTGTCGGTGATTCAGTACGCGGTCGACGTACTCAAGGTCAAGCACATCCTCGTCACCGGCCACTATGGCTGCGGCGGCGTGCGCGCCTCGATGCAGGATCGCCAGTTCGGCCTGATCGACGGCTGGCTGCGCTCGATTCGCGACCTCTATTACGAAAAGCGCGAAGAACTCGCCAAACTGGACACCGAAGAAGAACGCGTCGACCGTCTCTGCGAACTCAACGTGATCCAGCAGGTGGCCAACGTCGGGCACACCAGCATTGTGCAAAACGCTTGGCACCGTGGGCAGAGCCTGTCGATCCATGGCTGCATCTACGGTATCAAGGACGGTCGCTGGAAGAGCCTGAACGCTACCATCAGCGGCTTCGAGCAATTGCCGCCGCAGTACCGCCTGCGTCCGTTCGAACCCCTGTAAAGCCCTTCAGCGCGGACTTTGCCGACGCCACTGTTGCAAAAACAGCTGGCCGTCGGCGTTCGGCGCTTCATCGAAGCCAGTGATCCAGCCCCGGCAGTTGTACGAACCGCAGCGACAGGCGAACTGGCGCAGCAGTTTGTCTTCCGTGGCGGCGTAATCCATCGACAGCCAGTCACCTTTCTGAATGTCTTTGAGCGCCCATAACCACAGCTCACTCATGTCGAGAAATACGTTCGGGTCGCAAGAGTGGCGCAGCAGCCCGCAGAAATGCGGGTCATGGACATGAATATCCCGGGCCAGTTGTCGGGTATGCCGGCCACGACAGGGCAGCAAATGCCCCGATACCCGGCAGATCCGGCTTATGCGGGGAAACTCGCGCAACGCTGCCGCGGCCATGGGTGTGCCTTGGTCGTTCGAGAGAATCTCGAAATCGGCCAGGGATGGATATCCGAGGTACGGGGGTAACTCCACAAAAGGGTAAATACCCTGCGGCGGTGGCGCGAGAGACTTGCGCAGTGCATCGGCTTTCATAACGATCCCTGTCGGCTGGGTGCTGCGACTACCATCGGCTGACGATCCAGTCAGCGCTGCAGCACATGGGGTACGGCTCAAGCCTCTCGCAGATATCGCGGGCGGTCTACTGTCATAACTGACAGATGGACTGCCGATAGTCGGTTTACAGCGGTGGTGCGGGCAGGGCAGTGGCCGGTGCGGGTGCCTTGAGCTGTTTGAGCTGCAACTGGATCGCTGCTGTCGAGCATTTGGCCGCCGCTTGTCCCGGCGTCAGGTTGCGAATCGAGGTGTAGAACAATGCGCAGGTTTTTTCCTTCTCGGCCACTTGCCAGGTTTGTGTGCAGGTTTTCAGCTCGATATCGGCATTGCTGTCCGGTTGGCGGCCCATGACGGCCTGCCAGCAGGCGGCACTCAAATCCTGGCCCATGACTTTCAGCCCCGCCGCATCGGCCTTGGCCTTGGCATCGTTGCCGGAATAGCTTGCCGGATCGGCGGCATACCAGATGTAGCTTGGGTGGTTGGAGCCCAGCACCCGCACTTTCACCCCGTCACTCGGGCTAATCGTCGCCAGCCCCAGCACATTCACGGTCGCCCCGTATTGTTGCTTGATCCAGTTACGCACCGGTGAGCCGAAGGCGACCATCGGCAATGTTTCACCGCTGGAGTGCAGGCTGACGTTCCTGACCATGGTGGTCTGGTAGTCGTTGAAGTAGCTGTAGACGCCCTCCAGGTCCTTGCCGGCGTTGGAGGGGGCGGCTATAGGGGCGATGTCGATGATGGTCTGAAAGGCTGGCGTCTGCTCGGCCGGGATGCCATTGACGGTGAGCAGCGAGGCCCAGCGATCCGTGGTGGCGGACTTTAGGTAATCCTGGGCCTGGGTCAACGAATAGTCGGGCGGGAAGTGCAGCAACTCGACACTTCTGCGGTTCTCCAGGGCCATGCCCAGCGGCAGGAACAGGTACCAGCTGTACGCCCACTTGCCGTCGGCATTCAGTTTGCTGGCGCCGTTATAGGCCAGGTCACCGGCATCGAGCAGCGCTGCCAAAGGTTTTTCATAGCTATTGGGCACGCCGATGATTTGCGCGTAGAGCTGACCATTGTCGTTTTTGACCAGAACCTTCGCGTCGCCGTAGCCATCGCGCTGCACGCTCTGAGTCAGGTAATGCTCGACGGTTTGCTCGAGCGTCCAGTTGCGAAAGCAGATCACGTTGCAATTGTTGGGGTAGGCGAAGAGGCGGGTAACGCGTTCGGTAGTGCCCAGCTTCAAATTGACATCGGCGTGGGCGGTGGTGCTCAGGGTGAAGGCTGCGAGGGTGAGTGCCGCAAGTTTGAACATGCTCAGATCCTTTTCAGCGTATTAGACCAGCAGATACTGAAACCGACGGGCGGAACAACAAGGGGCCGATCAATACCGGCCCCTTTCTTTCAGGTTACGGCATGACTGGCGGCAAATACGCCAGCGTCGTCCCCAGTGCCCACAACAACACTAGCACCAGTGGCGTGTGTACCAGTAATTGCACGAACGAGAAGCCGATCAGGTCCCGCGCCTTCAGCCCCAGCACGCCCAGCAATGGCAGCATGTAGAAGGGGTTGATCAGGTTCGGCAAGGCTTCGGCGGCGTTGTAGATCTGTACCGCCCAACCCAGGTGATAGTTCAGGTCATTGGCCACCTGCATTACGTACGGCGCTTCGATGATCCACTTGCCGCCACCGGACGGAATGAAGAAACCGAGGATCGCCGAGTACACGCCCATCAGCACGGCATAGGTGTCGTGGGAGGCAATGCTGACGAAGAAGGTCGAGATGTGATGCGCCAGGGTCTGCGCATCGGCGCCCTTGACCGTGGTCATCAGTGCCGCAATCGAGCCATACAGCGGGAACTGGATCAACACCCCGGTGGTGGTCGGCACCGCACGGGACACGGCATCCAGAAAGCTGCGAGGGCGCCAGTGCAGCAGGGCACCGAGCATGATGAACAGGAAGTTGTAGGTGTTCAGCCCGGAAATCGCACTGATGGCCGGCTTGGTCGAAAACTCATGGAACAACCACCCGGCAGCCAGCAACACCAGCAGAATCGTCAGCAGCGGGCTGTGTTCCAGCCATTCGCCGGGGCGGGTGCGTGGTTGCAGCGGTGGCAGGTTGAAACTCGGGTCGACGCCACAGGCCTTGGCGTCACGCGCCGAAGTCGGGCCGGGGGCGGTGGCGTAGGCGATGATCAGCGAAATCACGATCAAGGCCAGCAACATCACGCCGGACTGCCAGAGAAAGATCGTCTGGGTGAATGGAATCACCCCGGTGATCGACAGAATCGAGGGCGGCAGGCTACCCGGGTTTGCCTGCAATTGAGCGGCCGATGACGACAGGCCCAGGGCCCACACGGCACCGAGCCCCAGGTAGGCGGCGGCACCGGCGGCACGGTAATCCATTTTCAGATCGGTACGGCGGGCGAGGGCGCGCACCAGTAATCCGCCGAACACCAGGGACAAGCCCCAGTTCAGCAGCGAGGCGACCATCGAGATCAGCGCGACCCAGGCCACGGCAGAGCGGCCGTTTTTCGGGATTTTCGCCAGACGGTCGATCAGTTTCACCGCCGGCGGTGAACTGGCAACCACATAGCCGCCGATCACCACGAAGGCCATTTGCATGGTGAAGGGGATCAGGCTCCAGAAGCCATCACCGAAGGCCATGGCGGCGTCGGTGGGCTTGGCGCCCATGGCCATGGTGGCCACCGCCACGATAATCACCGCCAGGGCAGCAAACACCCAGGAGTCGGGGAACCAGCGTTCGGCAAAACTTGAGCAGCGCAGGGCAAAGCGGGCGGAGCGGCTATCTTCGATATCAGCGGCCACGGGGGTACCTCGAATTTTTATGTTTGTAGTAGTCTTCGGGGCGGCAACCGCCCGTCTGGACAGACGCCAACATTAATTCAAGCCGTGGATTTTTGCGGGGCTGATTTGTGGCTATGGGACTTTGGTCTAACGGGTTGTCCGCCAGCGCGTTTGCGTAGACCATGGGCGCCTTGGTTTTTGCCTGTGCCAGAGTTCTTTACATGACTGCCAACACCGATTCGCGCCCGGCGCCGTTCAGCCGCTCGGACTACAAGACCCTGGGGCTTGCCGCCCTCGGCGGGGCGCTGGAAATCTACGACTTCATCATTTTCGTGTTTTTCGCCCTGACCCTCAGCCAGTTGTTCTTCCCGCCGGAAATGCCCGAGTGGCTGCGCCTGCTGCAAAGCTTCGGGATTTTCGTCACCGGTTACCTGGCGCGACCGTTGGGCGGCATCCTGATGGCGCACTTCGCCGATCGCCTGGGGCGCAAGAAAGTCTTCAGCCTGAGCATCCTGATGATGGCGTTGCCCTGCCTGCTGATCGGGATCATGCCGACCTACGCGCAAATCGGTTATTTCGCCCCCTTGTTGCTACTGGTCCTGCGCGTTCTCCAGGGAGCGGCGGTGGGCGGCGAAGTGCCGAGTGCCTGGGTTTTCGTCGCCGAGCATGCGCCGATCGGTCACCGGGGCTATGCCCTGGGTTTCCTGCAGGCGGGGCTGACTTTCGGCTATCTGATCGGTGCATTGACCGCGACCTTCCTGGCGCAGGCCTTCACTCCGGCGGAAATTCTCGATTACGCCTGGCGTTACCCGTTCCTGCTCGGCGGCGTGTTTGGCGTGATCGGCGTCTGGCTGCGTCGCTGGCTCAGCGAAACCCCGGTGTTCATGGCCATGCAGGCGCAGCGCGAGGCGGCCGGCGAACTGCCGCTGCGCACGGTCTTGCGCGAGCATCGGCTGGCCATTTTGCCGGCGATGATTCTCACCTGTGTGCTGACCTCGGCCGTGGTGGTTTTCGTGGTCATTACCCCGACCATGATGCAGAAAACCTTTGGCATGACCGCCAGCCATACCTTCGCCTTGAGCGCACTGGGCATCGTGTTCCTGAACATCGGCTGCGTGCTCGCCGGGCTGCTGGTCGACCGCATTGGCGCCTGGCGCACGGTGATGCTCTATAGCCTGCTGCTGCCGCTGGGCATCGGTGTGCTTTACAGCTGTCTGATCATGGGCGGCGACTGGATCGGCCTGGCTTACGCCGTGGCAGGGCTGGCCTGCGGGGTGGTCGGCGCGGTGCCATCGGTGATGGTCAGCCTGTTCCCGGCGCGGATTCGCGTCTCGGGCATCTCGTTCACCTACAACATTGCCTACGCCGCCTGGGCGAGTGTCACACCGCTGTTGTTGATCGGCCTGATGCCGTGGAGTCCGTGGATCTGCGTGATGTTCAGTGCGGTGATGGGCGCAGTGGGCGTGGGCAGTGCGGCGTACTTCGGTGTGCGGATGCCAGGAATCGCGGGCTGTTCTGCCGCTGGCGCGCATTGATCGGGCGCGTCGTCACTATTTTTGTAGGACAAACCTGAAACACGCTTAAGAAAATTTTTCCAAGGCCGATGGTTAGGCTGCATATCGCTTTCCATCCCTGTCCATCGGTGCTTTCCCATGTTCAATAAACGCTTGAAGCAGGAGCTGTCGGCTCTTCGTGAAGAACTCTCCAGCCTCCAGCAAGTGAAGGAAAGCCTGGAAAGCGAAATGCTGGTGCTGACCCTCGACAGCGATGGACGGGTTCAGTCGGTCAATCAGAACTTCCTTGGCGAAATGCATTACAAGAGCGCCGACCTGATCGGCCGACACATCGACGACCTCGTCCCGGAACACGTGAAATTCGACGAATTCCAGCAACGCTTCAAGAGCGCGTTGACCCGTGGCGAGCACTTCGCCGGCGCGGTACGCCTGTTGCGTGGCTCGGGTCAGGAAGCGTGGTTGCGTTCGATCCTGCAGCCAGTGCGCTCGGCGGACGGTCGGATCAAGTGTTTCTCGATCTTCTCCAGCGACCTGACCCGCACCATCGAGGCCTCCCGCGAACACGAGAACCTGATCGGTGCGCTGGTGCGCTCCACGGCGGTGATCGAATTCGACCTCAACGGCAACGTGCTGACCGCCAACGACCGCTTCCTCAGTGGCATGGGTTACAGCCTGGCGCAGATCAAGGGCAAGCATCACCGTACCTTTTGCCTGCCGGAGGATTACAACAGTGCCGAGTACCAGAACTTCTGGCGTCGGCTGAACGCGGGTGAATACGTGGCCGACCGTTTCAAACGTATCGACAGCCATGGTCGCCCGGTCTGGTTGGAGGCGTCCTACAACCCGGTGGTCGATGCCAACAATAAGCTCTACAAAGTGGTGAAGTTCGCCACGGTGATTACCGATCAGGTCAATCAGGAGCAAGCCGTCGCCGAGGCGGCCAACATTGCCTACAGCACCTCGCAGCAAACCGACCAAAGCGCCCAGCGCGGCAACGCCGTGGTGACCCAGGCCGTGGACGTGATGCGTGACCTGGCCAAACACATGCAAACCGCCGGCGACGGCATCGAAGCCTTGAACGAGCAGTCGCTGGTGATCGGTACCATCGTCAAAACCATCAGCGGCATTGCCGAACAGACCAACCTGCTGGCGCTCAACGCGGCCATCGAAGCGGCGCGTGCGGGCGAGCAGGGGCGTGGCTTCGCCGTGGTGGCGGATGAAGTCCGGCAACTGGCGTCGCGCACCAGCCAGGCCACCGACGAAATCGTCCTCGTGGTGCGGCAGAACCAGGACATGGCGCGCAACGCCGTGGCCTTGATGACCGATGGCAAGCTCCAGGCCGAACAGGGCTTGGCACTGGCGGCGGAAGCGGGCACGGTGATTGTCGAGATCCAGGACGGCGCACAGAAAGTGGTCAATGCGGTGGGGCAGTTTGCCAATCAACTCACAAACTGACCTGCGATCAGCTCTTGGTGGGAGTGGGCTTGCTCCGGGCGGCGTTCCGACGAAAGCGGTGTGTCATTCAACGCAACCGTGACTGAACTGACGCTTTCGCGAGCAAGCCCGCTCCCACAGGGTTACGTGGGCGCTACAATCGGCTCTTTTCCCCCAGGAGCAGACTTCCATGAGCGCTTCCCACCGCCGTCCGGTTCCCTTGTCCAAGGCTTATCGTCTGCTCAATCATGGCCCGACCGTACTGGTCAGCGCCGCCCACGATGGTCGGCGCAATATCATGGCGGCAGCCTGGGCCATGCCGTTGGATTTCGAGCCGCCGAAAATTGCCGTGGTGCTGGACAAGTCGACCTGGACTCGCCAGTTGCTGGAAGCCTCGGGCACTTTTGTGCTGAATGTTCCTTGCGCTGCCCAGGCCGACATTGTGCAGACCGTTGGTTCGACCTCCGGCCTGCAGTTGACCCAGGACCAGGGGCGCGACAAGTTCGAGACCTACGACTTGCAGACCTTCAGCGGTGAATCGGTCGAAGCGCCGATGCTCGAGGGCTGCGTGGCCTGGCTGGAATGTCGTCTGTTGCCGGAGCCGAACAATCACCAGCAATACGATCTGTTCCTGGCCGAAGTGATTGCCGCCCAGGCCGACGAGCGCGTGTTCAGCGAAGGGCGCTGGCACTTCGAAGGGCAAGACGCCTTGCGCACCTTGCACCACGTGGCGGGCGGGCACTTCCTGACCATTGGCGAGCCGGTGGACGGCAAGAGCTTGCAGCCGTAAGGTTTCGACTATTGAGGTTGTAAGCACATTCACCAGGAGGCCAGGCGATGAGAAAACTGCGTGTAGGGATAATCTTTGGCGGGCGCTCGGCAGAGCACGAAGTGTCGCTGCAGTCGGCGAAGAATATCGTCGACGCCCTCGATCGCTCACGCTTCGAGCCGGTGCTGATCGGCATCGACAAACAAGGCCACTGGCACCTCAACGACCCTTCAAATTTTTTGCTGAATCAGGAAAACCCGGCGCTGATCGCTCTCAATCAGTCCAATCGCGAGCTCGCCGTGGTGCCAGGAAAGGCCAGCCAGCAACTGGTGGAAACCAGCAGTCAGGAACTGCTCGGTCATGTCGATGTGATCTTCCCGATCGTCCACGGCACCCTGGGTGAAGACGGTTGCCTGCAAGGTTTGCTGCGCATGGCCGATCTGCCGTTTGTCGGCTCCGATGTGCTCGGCTCGGCGGTCTGCATGGACAAGGACATCAGCAAGCGTCTGCTGCGTGATGCCGGCCTGGCCGTGACGCCGTTCGTGACATTGACCCGCGCATCGGCGGCTCGCACCGGGTTTGCCGAGGTTCAATCCCGGCTCGGTTTGCCGCTGTTCGTCAAGCCGGCGAACCAGGGCTCTTCCGTGGGCGTGAGCAAGGTCACCGACGAGGCCGAATACAGCGCAGCGGTGGAGCTGGCGTTGAGTTTCGATACCAAGGTGTTGATCGAATCTGCCGTCAGCGGCCGCGAGATTGAATGCGCAGTGCTCGGCAATGAAGAGGCGATCGCCAGTGGTTGCGGCGAGATTGTGGTGCGCAGCGGGTTCTATTCCTACGACAGCAAATACATCGACGACACGGCCGCAGAAGTTGTGGTGCCGGCCAATATCAGCGTCGACGCCAGCGAGCGCATTCGCGCCCTGGCCGTCGAGGCGTTCCAGATCCTGGGCTGCTCCGGCCTGGCTCGTGTCGATGTGTTCCTGACCGACAGCGGCGAAGTGCTGATCAACGAAATCAACTCGCTGCCCGGTTTCACCCGCATCAGCATGTACCCGAAGTTGTGGCAGGCCACCGGCATGACCTATAGCGAGCTGGTGACGCGATTGATCGAACTGGCGCTGGAAAAACATCAGGTTCGGCAGGGGTTGAAGATCAGTCGTTAAGTGCGCTGCTGAAGGGCGCTGCGTTTATCCAGTTCACACGCGTTATCGTTAACCATCATCGCAGGCAAGCCAGCTCCTACAAGGGACCGTGCCCACGCTGAAAATGAAGCGACCCGGAAAGCTGTAGGAGCCAGCTTGCTGGCGATGGACTCAAGTGCGCTGCGTTTATCCGGTTTACACGCGTTATCGTTAACCACCATCGCTGGCAAGCCAGCTCCCACAGGGGACCGTGCCCACGCTGAAAATGAAGCGACCCGGAAAGCTGTAGGAGCCAGCTTGCTGGCGATGGACGTAAGTGCGCCGCGTTTAGCCGGTTTACACGCGTTACCGTTAACGACCATCGCTGGCAAGCCAGCTCCCACAGGAGACCGCGCCCGAGTCGAAAATGAAGTGAGTTCCAGGCCGGTGAAGACCCCAAAAAAGGGCCTGCTCACTGGCAGGCCTTTCATCATTCCAGCGCGTGACTCAATCCCCCAGCGCCTGCCCCTCACGCCGCGGATCAGCACCTCCCGTCAGCGATGCTTTCCCCTGGGCGTCCTTGACCCGAACAATCGCCTGGGTGCCGCTGGTCATGTCGATTTCGCTCACGCTGTGCCCTTTGTCTTTCAGCGCCTGAATCAGCGCGGGGCTGAACTGGCCCTGTTCCAGTTCGGTCGGGCCGTTGCGGCTGCCGAAGTTGGGCAGGTTGATGGCCGCTTGCGCATCGAGATTCCAGTCGAGCAGGCCGATGGTGGATTTGGCCACGTATTCGATGATTTGCGAGCCGCCGGGGGAGCCGACAGTGGCGAGGAATTCGCCGCTCTGGCGGTCGAAGATCAGGGTCGGAGCCATGGACGAGCGCGGGCGTTTGCCGGGTTCGACGCGGTTGGCGACTTTCTGCCCGTTTTCCTCGGGGATGAACGAGAAGTCGGTCATCTCGTTATTGAGCATGAAACCCTGAACCATGATGTGCGAGCCGAACGCTGACTCGATGGTGGTGGTCATCGACACGGCGCCGCCTGCGTCATCGACGGCCACCACTTGCGAGGTGGAAATCCGCAGTGGCGAACGGTCCGGCGCATAGGCCACCTGGATGCCCGGCGGCGTGCCGGGTTTGGCCGTGCCCATGCTGCGTTCGCCGATCAGGGCGGCACGGCTGGTAAGGTAGGCCGGGTCGACCAGGCCTTTGACCGGCACGGGCACGAAGTCGCTATCGGCCAGGTACTGCGCGCGGTCAGCGTAGGCCAGGCGTTCGGCTTCAGAGATAAGGTGCACGGCTTGCGGGTCGGGTTCGCTGCCGGCCGGGGCTGTGGTCTTGACCGGTTTCAGCGGTGCCAGCGCCAGGCGCTTGTCGCGAGCTTCCAGGGCTTGCAGCGTACCGAGGATCTGCGCCACGGCGATCCCGCCCGACGACGGTGGCGGCATGCCGCAGACTCGCCAGCGTTTGTAGTCGGTACACAGCGGTGCGCGTTCCTTGGCCTGATAGTTGGCGAGATCGGTCAGGGACAGGCTGCCGGGGTTGGCGTGGCCCTGGACCTTGGCGGCGATTTCCTCGGCGACCGGGCCTTTGTACAGGGCATCCGGACCTTCGTGGGCGATGCGTTTGAACACGGCGGCCAGTGCCGGGTTCTTCAGGTTGGTGCCAACGGCTTTCGGGCTGCCATCGGCATTACGGAAGTAAGCCATCATTTCCGGAGAGCGTGGCATGGACGAATCTGCGGCGATCAACTGGTGCAGGCGCGGTGAAATGGCAAAGCCTTGCTCGGCGAGCCGGATGGCCGGTTCAAACAGCTGCGCCCAGGGCAGGCGTCCGTGTTTTTGATGGGCCAGTTCGAGGGCACGCAGTACGCCGGGCGTGCCCACCGAGCGGCCGCCAATCTGCGCCTGGGTAAAGCCCATCGGTTGTCCATTGGCTTGCAGGAAAAGTTTTTCGGTGGCACCGGCCGGGGCGGTTTCACGGCCGTCGTAGGTGCGCACGGCTTTGCCATCCCAAAGTACGATCAATGCGCCGCCACCGATGCCCGAAGACTGTGGCTCGACCAGCGTCAACACCGCTTGCATCGCAATCGCGGCATCAATGGCCGAACCGCCCCGGCGCAGCATCTCCCGCCCGGCTTCGGTCGCCAGCGGGTTGGCCGCCGCTGCCATGAATTTCTCGGCGTGTTGAGTTTTCAGGTCAGTGCGGAAACCGGAAGTGCTTTCTGGGGCGAGCGGCAACATCGGCACCGAAGCGTTGTTGCACGCGGCCAGGGTCAAGGCACTGACAATCAGTGCCAGGGCAGGCAGGCGATGGCGGCGCAAAGGGAAGGTTGAGAACACGTGGGGTACTCCGTCCGTTGGATCTACGATCAGTGGACTTTATCGGCCGACCGGGAGGGACGCAAACCGGGTCCCACGGCACTGACGTTTTTGTCCTTCATCAATGGCCGGAATTTCTGTAGGGTCGTTGCCAACAGGCAGGCCAGAAAATCAACAAGAGGCAGACATGCACACCGAGTTTCCAACCCAGCCCGGCTATCGCACCCAGCGTGAACAGTTCCTGGCCGCAGCGGCTGCCGCAGGCGCAACCTTGACTGAATATCCACACCCGCTCAAAGGTCCGTTCGATGAATCGCTGAGTACCGATGTGGCGGTGTTGGGTGATCCGGGCGCCAAGCGTCTGTTGATTACGCTGAGCGGCACTCACGGGGTTGAGGGCTTCTATGGTTCGGGCTGCCAGATCAAATGGCTGCAGGAGTTGGGCAAGCGTTCACTGCCAAAGGATGTGGCCGTGGTCATGATCCATGCCATCAACCCTTGGGGCATGGCGTGGTTGCGCCGGGTCAACGAAGACAACATCGACCTGAACCGCAATCACCTGGATTTCCAGCGCCCGCTGCCGGACAACCAGGCGTATAGCGCCCTGCATGAAATCTATGCCTGCCCACAGTTGCACGGCCCCGAGCGAGAGCGTGCCGATGCCTTGCTCGACGAGCAGATTCGCCTGCATGGCTGGCCAGCGGTGATGTCGATTGTCGAGGGCGGCCAGCATGCTCACTCCGATGGCCTGTTCTATGGTGGGCTGGCGCCGAGCTGGTCAAACCGCACGCTGCACCGGATCGTGCAAAAGCACCTGGCCCATGCCGAAGTGGCCATGTGTTTCGACTTGCACACCGGCGCGGGTGAATACGGTCATCCGATGTTGCTGACCATTACCGAGTCGGCCTACCCGGCGCTGCCGGATGCGCAGGCGATCTACGGGCCTTGGCTCTACAGCCTGCAAACCGGCGCCGACACCCTGAGCGAAACCGGCGTGGCGGCGACGGCCACCGGCTACACCTCGCAGGCGTTGATCGATGCGCTGCCGCAGGTGCGCTTGATGCCTTTCGTCATCGAGTGCGGAACGTATCCGGGGCCGGACGTTCACCGCCATTTGCGCGATGACCACTGGCTGCATCTGTATGGCAATCCGGGTGACGCAACAGGGCGCGGGATCAAGTTGAATCTGCTGGAGCAGTTCTATCCGGCCGATAGCGATTGGCAGTCGATGGTCTGGTTGCGCACGTGGCAGATCTGGGAGCGGGCGCTGTCTGCATTACCGACATTGTAGGAGCGAGCTTGCTCGCGATGGACTCAAGAGCGCTGCGTTTAACCAGTAAACACGCGTTATCGTTAACAACCATCGCGAGCAAGCTCGCTCCTACATACAGGCATAAAAAACGCAGGCATAAAAAAACGGCCTACCTTTCGGTAAGCCGTTTTTAGTACTTGGTGGCTACACAGGGACTTGAACCCCGGACCCCAGCATTATGAATGCTATGCTCTAACCAACTGAGCTATGTAGCCAAGTGGCGCGCATTATTCACCGGTAACGGGGATGCGTCAAGCATAAATCTAAAATATTTCTCTGCGCTTTCAACCGTTTATCAAAATCCACCTTCCAGGCAGTGGTGAAGGGCAGCGCTGGGAACCACCAACGACCTCGACATCCACCTCAATTCGGACATGCCCTACGTCAACAACGACCACGCGCTGTCGGTGGACGTGGCGTGGTTTATCGACTGGCTCAAGACCGAGCTTGAGCAGGACTTCCCGCAAGCGGTGATCCGCGCCTGAGCAGGGCTGCCGGATTCAACTCAAGCGGAAACGCCCGGTGTTGTCGCTTAACGCTTTGCTGCCCTGGCTCAGGGTGTCCGCTGCCTGGTTCACTGCGCGGGCACCTTCGAGCAAACGTAGTGCGGCCTGATCGACCTGCTGGATATTGCCGCTGACTTCGTCGGCGGTACTGGCCTGTTCTTCCACCGCCGTGGCAATTTGCGCCAGGGTATCGGTGACACTCTGCACGGCACTGGCGATTTCCCCGAGCCGTTCGCCAAGGCCGGTGACCGCTTGTGCATCACTTTCTGCCTGAGTGCACGCGGCCTCCATCAGGTTGACGGCCTCGTTCACGGTGTGACGCAGGCTGTCGACCGTGCCGGCAATCTGTGCGGTCGACGATTGAGTACGCTGCGACAGGCTGCGTACTTCATCGGCCACTACCGCAAAGCCACGCCCTTGTTCGCCCGCCCGCGCCGCCTCAATGGCGGCGTTGAGGGCCAGCAGGTTGGTCTGCTCGGCGACGCCGCGAATGGTGTCGACCACCAGTTGAATCTGCTGTCCTTGCTCGCTGACCCGGCCCAATGCCGCAGCGGTTTCGTTCAGGCGTTGATTGAGCTGCTGGATGCTCGCGGTGGTGCGCTGGCTGTCGCGGCTGCTGTCGGCGGCAATGCGCCGGGTGTGCTGGGCGCTGCCGGACGCCTGTTCGCAACTGTGGGCGACCCCTTGTGAGGTGGCGGCCAGTTGCGTCGCCGCCGCGGCAATCTGGCTGATCTGCAACTGCTGGGCTTCGACTTCGCCCAGGGCGTCACTGGAGTGATGGTTGAGGGATTGCACCGCGTGGCTCAGTTGCAGGGTTTCGTGATCCACGCCTTGCAGGCTGGTGCGCAGTTGCACCACGGCGACGTTCAGCGCGGTGCTGATGACCGCCAGTTCGTCCCGCCCCTGAACCGGTACTTGCAGGCTCAGATTGCCATCGCGCAAGGCCTCGGCCAGTACCGTGATGCCGCTGGCGCTGCGGCGGATCGAGGCCTGCAAGCAGATGAACAGATACAGCGCGGCCAACAGCAGGCAGCCGAACACGACGGCCACCACAATGAACTGGCGGATCGCCGAGTCGTGGTAGTAATCCAGGCGTTGATCCAGCGACACCAGCGATTGCTGGCGCAACGAGGCGAGGTCAGAGAGCAGGGCGTCGAGGCTGCGTTCGAAGTCCTCTGGCTTGAGTTTGATGCTGCCGCCGAACACGCCGTCATCCAGTACCTTCAGGCCCGCATCCAGGCGCTTGAGGCTGTCGTGGTATTGCCCGGCCCAGGTTTGCAGGGCGCTGGGCAAGCGCGCTTCGAGCAGACCCGCCGTTTTCACAAGCTGCTCCCGTGCATCGCCGATGCGGCTGCGCAGGTCGCGCAGTTGCAGGCGGCTTTGCAGGGTGAACTGCCCGGACACTACCGACGCCTGGCCCACCGCCGCCAAGCGACCGACCCGTTCGATCAGGTCGGGTGCGTGTTGGGTGGAGATCTGCGTCAGCAAATAGGTTTCGAGCCAGGGTGCCAGTGTCAGGCGATTGTCCATGGCGATCTGCTCGCGCAAGGCTTGCAGGGCGCTCAGGGCGTTGGTGAAGCGATCGTAACCATCCGGCCACCAGCCGACGCTGCTCAGGCTTTTTGAGTCGAGGCCATCAAGGGCGGTTTGCAGGGCCTGATAACGGCTCAGTGTTTCGCTCTCGGCTGCTTCTTTTTGCAGGGCATTGCCCAGTTCGGCAGTGGCCTGGCTGACGGCGGGCTGGACCGCATCGAAGGCGGCCATCGCGGCGAGGGTGGCCGGTGTCGGCTGGCGATTGGTTTCCGTGGCGCGCCAGCGGGCGGCGCGATCGCGCTGGGCGGCGAGCAGGTCATCCAGTGCATCAAGGGCCAGCAATTGCCGCACCCCGGCGCGTTCGCCGGAGATCAGGCTGAGTTTGTCGCGATAGTCCTGGCCGATCATCCACAGGCTGCCGGCCAAGGGCAGGATGAACAGCAAAAACAACAGCTGAAATTTACGTGCGAAGCCGAATCGCCCCAGCAGTGCGATCCCCGGTGATAAAAAAGCCTGCATGCCCCAAAACTCCTCTGGACACCACGCACCATTGGCGTGCGTCGGAGGTTGTTGCACCGCCGACTTGTGCCCGCTAAAAAGGCCTCGAAAGTTCACCCTGTCTGCTCTGTAGGCTGACTCTGTGGCGAAACTTCCCATTGTCGGCCTCCTTTGTAAGGAAGCCGCGTTCAAGCCGACAAAGAAGGCAAGATTCAGACCATGGCGTTGCGCCATCAATGTTGTGACGATGAAAACCGAGGTCGTTAGCAGGCTAAGGGGATGGCGTTGCCGCACTGAAAAATGGCACATTGACGCACCTGCCCGTTTGTACCTCCTGTTGTCTGGAAATTCCCATGGCTATCAGCAACACCCAGACCGGCTCAGTGCCGGCGTCCGCTACGCCCCAAAGCAGCCCCTTGGTGATGCGCATCATCGGTGCGGTGGCGCTGGCGCATTTGATCAACGACCTGATCCAGTCGGTGCTGCCGTCGATTTACCCGATGCTCAAGGCCAGCTATGGCCTGACCTTCACCCAGGTCGGCCTGATCACCCTGACGTTCCAGTTGACGGCCTCGCTGTTGCAGCCGTGGGTGGGGTACTACACCGACCGCCATCCCAAGCCGTGGTTGCTGCCGGCGGGTACGGTCTGCACCCTGGTCGGCATTCTGATGATGTCGGTGGTCGGCAGCTTCCCGCTGATTTTGCTGGCGGCGGGCTTGATCGGCATCGGTTCTTCGACCTTCCACCCTGAAGCGTCCCGCGTGGCGCGACTGGCTTCGGGCGGGCGCTTCGGGCTGGCGCAATCGACCTTCCAGGTTGGCGGTAACGCGGGCTCGGCGTTTGGCCCCTTGCTGGCGGCAGCGATCATCATTCCCTACGGTCAAGGGAACGTGGCCTGGTTCGGCCTGTTCGCGGTGTTTGCGTTGTTCGTGCTGTACCGGATCAGCCGCTGGTACGCCAACCACTTGAACCTGTTCAAGCTCAAGCAAGGTCAGGCAGCGACTCACGGCTTGTCCAAGGGCCGAGTGACCAGCGCGCTGGTCGTGCTCGGGTTGCTGGTGTTCTCCAAGTATTTCTACATGGCCAGCCTTACCAGCTATTTCACCTTCTACCTGATCGAGAAGTTCGACCTGTCGGTCGCCAGTTCGCAGTTGCACCTGTTCCTTTTCCTTGGTGCGGTAGCGGCGGGGACATTCTTTGGCGGGCCGATCGGCGACAGGATCGGGCGTAAGGCAGTGATCTGGTTCTCGATCCTCGGCGTTGCACCCTTCACCTTGTTGCTGCCCCATGTCGATCTGTTCTGGACCAGCATCCTGAGCGTGGTCATCGGCTTCATCCTCGCCTCGGCATTCTCGGCCATCGTGGTGTACGCCCAGGAACTGGTGCCGGGTAATGTCGGGATGATTGCCGGGGTGTTCTTCGGTTTGATGTTCGGTTTCGGCGGGATTGGTGCGGCGTTGCTGGGCCATCTGGCGGATATTCACGGCATCGAATACGTGTATTACCTGTGTTCGTTCCTGCCGCTGCTGGGGGTGTTGGCGATCTTCCTGCCACGGACCAAAAAGGCCTGACCCAACATCAATCCCTGTGGGAGATTCTATGGTTGAGGGAAAGCCCTCAACTGGCTTTTGGCTGATATTCGCTTTGCCCTTTCAGCAAGGCGAATACCACCCGAGCAAGCTTGCGAGCCAGCATCACCAACGCCTGAGTGGTGCTGAACCCCCGAGTTCTTTGTTCTTCGTAATACCCTTTCCAGGCTTTCGTACGGCTAGCCGACATCGCTGCATTGTGCAGAAGTCGGCGGGCCTCGGGGTCACCGCGCTTGGTCAAACTGCGGCGAGCGTCCTTCTGCCCTGATTTCGCCACCCGTAAATCCATGCCCAGGAAGGCGATAAATGCATCCGCGTTTCTAAAATCCCCTCGCTGAAATGCGGTTATCAAGCGGGCCCCAGTCAAAAAACCAATACCCTCAACTTTCAGGCAGCGCTTCAATTGACCGAGCAAACCGGCTTCTTTGAGCTGATCGTTGATCGTCTTTTCGATCAGCGTCTCAAGCTGCTGCATGGACTTCACTTGCTCGGCAAAAGCCGCCTTGAGCAGCGGCTCATTCGACCAGCTCTGCACCAGGCCGACCCTGGCCTGGACCAAGGCTGCGCGACGGCGGAAAAGGCTCAGGAGCTGGCGGTACAGCGGTGAGGGCGGGGTCCAAGGACGCAACTCCTCGGATTCGTTCTTCAGGTAACGAGCCAGTAGCTTGGCATCCAGTGCGTCGGTTTTGGCGCGGATTTTCACGCCTTCGCGATAATGTTTGAGTTCATAGCCTCCCACCATGTAAATCGTGCAACCGGCCTCATAGGCCAGATCAGCGAAGTCCAGGTGGTAGATGTTGGTCGCCTCAATGGCAATAGCCACCGTCCCCGACAACGCCTTCAGCCACTGCTTGATGGATGTTTTGGTGTTGGCAATCTCTTCAAGCAAATCACCATCAGACTGATAAATCACCAGTTCATTCTTGGCGACATCCACACCCACGATCGGTTTTGATAGAGAGACCGGCATTGCCACAGGATTTCCTCCGGGATAAGGTTTGAGCACTTGAAGGGCTCACCCAGAGGCGCAGGCTTGTTCCTATCGTCGGTCTAGCCAGATGCATTCTTTATCGGCGCTTGGGTGAAAGGAGGAGGGGCGATATCTCCCACGGTCTGTACTGCGTCAACAGTCAGAATCGAGCCTTGTCCCTCCTCCTCCCTTCAAGTCCTACCATACAAGCGAGCCTGCTCGCGAAGAGGGAGTGTCGGTCGACATTGCATGTGGCTGATACACCGCCTTCGCGAGCAGGCTCGCTCCCACAATGGGGCGGAGGTGTGGCGGACGATTGTGTCGGGCACAAAAAAGCCGCGTATCAAACGCGGCTTTTTCATGGGCGTGTGGCTTACACGTTGAAGCGGAAGTGCATCACGTCGCCGTCCTTGACGATGTAGTCCTTGCCTTCCAGGCGCCATTTACCGGCTTCCTTGGTACCGGCTTCGCCCTTGTACTGGATGAAGTCGTTGTAGGCGATCACTTCGGCGCGGATGAAGCCTTTCTCGAAGTCGGTGTGGATCACACCAGCGGCTTGAGGTGCGGTGGCACCGACGCGCACGGTCCAGGCGCGGACTTCTTCGACACCGGCGGTGAAGTAGGTCTGCAGGTGCAGCATTTCGTAGCCGGCGCGGATCACGCGGTTCAGGCCAGGTTCTTCGAGGCCCAGTGCTTCGAGGAACATGTCTTTCTCTTCGCCGTCATCGAGTTCGGCGATTTCCGCTTCGATCTTGTTGCACACCGGTACAACCATGGCGCCTTCTTCTTCGGCGATGGCCTTGACCACGTCCAGGTGCGGGTTGTTTTCGAAACCGTCTTCAGCGACGTTGGCGATGTACATGACCGGCTTGGTGGTCAGCAGGTGGAAGCCCTTGATCACCGCTTTTTCGTCGGTGCTCATGGTCTTCATCAGGCTGCGTGCAGGCTTGCCAAGGGTGAAGTGAGCAATCAGTTGCTCCAGCAGGCCTTTCTGGACCACGGCGTCCTTGTCACCGCCTTTGGCGTTGCGCGCGACTTTCTGCAGTTGCTTTTCGCAGCTGTCGAGGTCGGCGAAGATCAGTTCCAGGTCGATGATTTCGATGTCGCGTTTCGGGTCGACGCTGTTGGAGACGTGAATCACGTTTTCGTCTTCGAAGCAGCGGACCACGTGGGCGATGGCATCGGTTTCACGGATGTTGGCCAAAAACTTGTTGCCCAGGCCTTCACCTTTCGACGCGCCGGCAACCAGGCCCGCGATGTCGACGAATTCCATGGTGGTCGGCAGGATGCGCTTTGGATTGACGATGGCTGCCAGGGCTTCCAGACGCGGATCCGGCATCGGCACGATACCGCTGTTCGGTTCGATGGTGCAGAAGGGGAAGTTCTCGGCCGCGATCCCGGATTTGGTCAGGGCGTTGAACAGGGTGGACTTGCCGACGTTAGGCAGACCGACGATGCCGCAATTGAATCCCATGGTGTTTTCCCCGAGGAGTGAGTCAGGCCTTCTGGCTGTGCAGGTTTTTCATCGCGCGGTTCCATTCCCCGGCGAGGATATCCGGCAGCACGCCGAGGGCAAAGTCGATGCTGGCATCGAGTTTTTCCTGTTCGGCGCGTGGCGCACGACCCAGGACGAAATTTGAAACCATACTGGCAACGCCCGGGTGGCCAATGCCAAGCCGCAAGCGGTGAAAGGTATTCTGATTGCCCAGTTGCGCAATGATGTCGCGCAACCCGTTGTGACCGCCATGGCCGCCGCCCACTTTGAGCTTGGCAACGCCTGGAGGCAGGTCGAGTTCGTCGTGCGCCACGAGGATTTCTTCAGGCTTGATGCGGAAGAAACCGGCGAGTGCCGCCACGGCTTGGCCGCTGCGGTTCATGTACGTGGTGGGAATCAACAGACGAACATCCTGACCCTGGTGCGAATAGCGCCCGGTCAGGCCGAAATATTTGCGGTCCGCCACAAGGTTCACGCCTTGTGCGTTCGCGATGCGCTCAACAAAAAGGGCCCCTGCGTTATGCCGGGTCTGTTCGTATTCAGCGCCTGGATTTCCCAGGCCAACGATCAGTTTGATGGCAGTCACGATAGGGGCCCTTCATTGGAGTGGTGGATAACATCGCCGCAATCAGGGAGAGCGGCGAAAGTGGACGAAAATTGCTCATTTACCATGATGTAAACTCCGCGTTCTCGCCCGCTTTCTCGCTATGCTCTAGTCCGCGATGTTTCCGGTCACTCCGGCGTACAGAATAAAATTACTCTGCAGCGCCTTCTGCAGCTTCTGGAGCAACACGTGGAGCGTGGACGTTGGCAACAGCCTTGTCATCGCCGTGTGCCAGGGCCACGAACTCAACGCCTTTAGGCGCCTTGAGGTCCGACAGGTGAATGATCGAACCGATTTCAGCGTTAGCCAGGTCGACTTCGATGAACTCAGGCAGATCTTTCGGCAGGCAGGAAACTTCGATCTCGGCAACAACGTGCGAGATTTCGCCGCCTTTCTTGGTCGGTGCTTCTTCGTTGATGAAGTGCACTGGAACGATCGCGGTCAGTTTCTGGCCAGCGACTACGCGTACGAAGTCAGCGTGCATCACGTGGCCTTTGGCCGGGTGACGCTGCAGGGCTTTGATCACGACGTTCTGCTTGGTGCCACCAACGTTCAGCTCGATGATGTGGCTGTAAGCCGCTTCGTTTTCGAGCAGTTTGGCAACTTCTTTGGCCAGCATGCTGATGGATTCAGGGGCTTTGTCGCCACCGTAAACTACAGCTGGAACCAGGCTTGCGAGACGACGCAGGCGGCGGCTCGCACCTTTCCCCAGGTCGGAACGCACTTCAGCATTCAGAGTAAAATCGTTCATGTTGTATCTCCAAAATAACCACACTCGCCCCAGCGTTTGCGACCAGCGCTAAAGGCGATATGGGCAAAAAAGCCCCGCCCCGACAGGAATGCCGGGGCGGGGCGCTTTTCGTCAACGAGATATTTCGAGAAGGGCAGGGCCCTTAGCGGAACATCGCGCTGATCGATTCTTCATTGCTGATGCGGCGGACCGCCTCGGCAACTACCGGTGCGATATCCAGTTGGCGGATACGCGCACAGGCTTGTGCTGCAGCGGACAGCGGAATGGTGTTGGTCACCACCAGCTCGTCCAGCACGGAATTTTCAATGTTCTCGATTGCCCGACCCGACAGCACAGGGTGCGTGCAGTAGGCGAAAACCTTGGCAGCGCCATGCTCTTTCAGGGCCTTGGCCGCGTGGCACAGGGTGCCGGCGGTATCGACCATGTCATCGACCAGAATACAGGTACGCCCTTCGACATCACCGATGATATGCATCACTTCAGAGTGATTGGCTTTCTCACGGCGTTTGTCGATGATCCCGAGATCCACGCCCAGGGATTTGGCAACGGCACGTGCACGCACGACGCCGCCAATGTCCGGGGACACGATCATCAGGTTTTCGAAGCGCTGATCTTCGATGTCATCCACCAGAACCGGGGAGCCGTAGATGTTATCTACCGGAATATCGAAGAAACCCTGGATTTGGTCAGCATGCAGATCAACCGTGAGAACACGGTCGATGCCGACTACGGTAAGCATGTCAGCCACGACTTTCGCGCTGATAGCCACACGTGCGGAACGCGGACGGCGATCCTGACGGGCATAACCAAAGTAAGGAATAACAGCAGTGATACGAGTAGCCGAGGAGCGGCGGAAGGCATCAGCCATCACTACCAGTTCCATCAGGTTATCGTTGGTCGGAGCGCAAGTCGGCTGGATAATGAAGACGTCTTTACCGCGGACGTTTTCATTGATCTCGGCGGTAATTTCGCCGTCGGAGAATTTACCGACAGAGATGTCACCGAGAGGGATATGCAGCTGACGTACGACACGCCGAGCCAGATCGGGGTTAGCGTTCCCCGTAAAGACCATCATCTTGGACACGCGCAGTACCTGAAGGCTGAGGGTAACCTGGATGAGTATAGGAAAATGGCAGGGGCGGCTGGATTCGAACCAACGCATGGCAGGATCAAAACCTGCTGCCTTACCGCTTGGCGACGCCCCTGTATCTGTTGCAACGATTACCCGGTAATCGGTTCCTTTAGAGCAGACTTTGAAGCTTGCGATGCAACATCGAAACGTTGCTTCCTTTTGCTACAAAACCTGTAAGGGTCTCTGTCAGAAGGGCCGAGACTTTATCAGCTTCAGCTTTGCTTGGGAAGCCCCCAAACACACAACTTCCAGTTCCGGTGAGTTTTGCTTCGGTAAATTTACCTAACAAATTCAAAGCGTTACGTACCTCTGGATAACGCCTTGTTACCACCCGCAAGCAGTCATTTCGACTGTTTCCCTTGGGAACGGGGCGCACTTTAATGGGAGGAGTGTTACGTGTCAACAACGGATCTGAAAAAATTTCTGCCGTACTTACAGAGACTTGCGGTACCAGCACCAGATACCACGGTTCTTCCGGGTCGACAGGGGTCAGTTTCTCCCCCACGCCCTCGGCGAAAGCCGCATGACCACGAACGAAAACCGGGACGTCGGCGCCCAGCGTCAATCCCAGGCCAGCCAGGCGATCTTCATCCCAGCCCAATTGCCACAGGTGATTGAGGCCGAGCAAAGTCGTTGCGGCATTCGAACTGCCGCCGCCAATGCCGCCGCCCATGGGCAGGATCTTTTCGATCCAGATATCGACGCCCAGCGAACAACCGGATTGCTCCTGAAGTTTTTTCGCGGCCTTGACGATCAGGTTGCTGTCGTGGGGCACGCCGGCGAATTCGGTGTGCAGTTGAATGACACCGTCATCGCGCAGGGCGTAGGTGATTTCGTCGCCGTAATCGAGAAACTGAAACATCGTTTGCAGTTCGTGGTAGCCGTCTTCGCGGCGACCCAGGATGTGCAGCATCAAATTGAGTTTGGCCGGAGACGGCAAAGTCAGGCGATTGGCTGGCATGTCATGACCCCAGTTTGCGTGGTTGCCAGGCCTTGATCACCAGGGTGACGTCAAGGTCGGTGCCATGCAGCTTGATGCGCTCGGGCAGCCAGTAACCGTTTTGCTGGGTGTAGTCGGTGTATTCGACCTGCCAGCCATCCTGCTCGAGGTTGGCCAAGCGACTGTCGGTATCCAGGGTCAGGCGACTTTTGCTGTCCGGCGCGGGGAGCCCGCGTACCCACCAGGCCAGATTGGACACCGGCAGCTTCCAGCCCAGCTGTTCTTCGAGCAGCACTTCCGGATTCGGCGCGTCGTAGCGTCCCTGATTGGCGACTTCCAGCGACACCTTGCCCGGGCGTCCGGTCAGGCGAGCCGCACCGCGGCCCAGTGGTCCGGACAGGCGAATGTCGTAGTAATCCTGGCGCTGCAACCAGAACAGCGTGCCGCTGCCCGAGTCTTTCGGCGCACGGATGCCGATCTTGCCGTCGATCTGCCAGCCATCGAGGCCGGTCAGTTGCTGTTTGTGCTCGCGCCATTGGGCGGCGTTGCCATGACCCTCGACCGATTCGCGGGGACCAAGGCCTGCACAACCAGCGAGCAGGGCGATAAAACCGAAAACGATGAAATGGCGCAAAAACATAATCTTAAAGAGTCTCTGATCCGGTCAGGCGTTTGATGGTGCCACGCAGGGTCGGGCTGTCAGGCTGTTCCTTGAGGAATTTGCCCCAGACCTGTCTGGCTTCGCGCTGTTTGCCATTGGCCCACAGGACTTCGCCCAGGTGCGCGGCGACTTCCTGGTCGGGGAAGCGTTCCAGGGCCTGGCGCAGCAGGCGCTCGGCTTCGTCGAGATTGCCCAGGCGGTAATTCACCCAGCCAAGGCTGTCGAGTACCGCAGGGTCTTCCGGACTGATCTGGTGCGCCTGCTCGATCAGGGCCTTGGCTTCGGCGTAGCGCGTGGTGCGGTCGGACAGGGTGTAGCCGAGGGCGTTCAACGCCATGGCATTGTCCGGGTCGCGCTTGATGATAGTGCGCAGGTCTTTTTCCATCTGCGCCAGGTCATTGCGTTTTTCCGCCTGCATGGCACGAGTGTAGAGCAGGTTCAAATCGTCCGGGTATTGCTGCAAGGCTTGATGCAGAACACTCCCGGCCTTGTCGCCCTGATTGTTGGCGGACAGGGTTTCGGCTTCGATCAGGTACAACTGGATCGCGTAATCCGGCTGCTCGTCGCGCTCTGCCGCCAGCTTTCTTTGGGCTTCGGCGGTCCTGCCGTTGTCTATCAGGATGTCGGCCTGACGCAATTGCGCCGGCAGGAAATCGTTGCCCGGGCCAACCTTGGCGTACTCGATCAATGCGCCTTGCGGGTCATTTTGTTCTTCGGCGATGCGGCCGAGGTTCAGGTGCGCCGAGTCGACGTGGCTGTCCCGGGCGATCAGGTCTTCAAGATAACCCTTGGCCTCGTTCCACGCCTTGGCTTCCAGGCAGACCAGTGCCAGGGAGTATCGCAGGTCGTCGTCTTCCGGGTACTGCTGAACCAGGCTCGAGAACTCGGCCTTGGCGTCGTCCATGCGGTCCTGTTCAACCAGCATCCGCGCATAAGTCAGGCGCAAGCGCTTGTCGTCCGGGTATTTCTTGATGCTTTTCTGCAGCAGCGGCAAGGCCTCGTCACCGCGATCGAGGGTTTGCAGCAGGCGTGCGCGCAGCAGAATCGGGGCAATTTCGCCGTCGTCCGGTGGATTGTCTTCCAGCAGTTTCAGTGCGCCTTTGGTGTCGCCATCCTGTTGCATCAGCAGCGCCTTGCCGAAAATCAGCTGGCTGTTGTTCGGATGGCGCTGCAGCAAGCGGTCGAAGCTTTTCATCAGGCCGTTGCGTGTGTCCTGGTCGGTGTCGGCCGCCGACAGCGCCAGGAAGTCGAAATGTGTGTCGCCCTTGCCTTGCAGGACTTTCTCCATATAGACCATGGAGTCGTCATAACGCCCGGCGCGGGCCAGTTGCACGGCAGCGGCGCGTTGCGCTTCGAGGTCGTCGGGGGCGTTTTTCGACCAGATCAGCGCGGTGTCCAGGGCAGCCTGGTCGGCGCCCAGGTATTCGGCGATACGGAATGCCCGCTCCGAGATGCCCGGATCCTGGGTGTTGATGGCCTGGGTCACATAGTTGTCCAGGGCAATGTCGAAACGATTGCGCTGGCCAGCCAGTTCGGCGCTCAACAGGCTGAAGACGGTTTCCTCGCTGAAGGAGCTGTAGACCTTCGGCTTTTCAGGGGCCGGGGTGCTGTCTTCAACCGGCGGCGTACCGTCCGACGAAACGGGTGCCAAGGCCTGGCAGCCGCTGAGGAAGACAAAAGCGAGGAGCAACGCGGAAGATCTATTCATATAGGAAGAGGACGACTAACCTGCGGTCGGATCATCATGACACAAGCTTTAGGCCAAACATAACCGGCCCGCCAATTTACCCAATCCCCGGACTTGCGCGATGCCCCTGTAGGAGCTGCCGCAGGCTGCGATCTTTTGATCTTGAAAAGCAAAGTCAAAAGATCGCAGCCTGCGGCAGCTCCTACAGGTCGTGAACGAGAATGGCTCGCAAGCCGGGGCGTCCCATCGGCGCGATAGATATCGAGTAGTTGTTCTGATTCCGTCGAAGTAGGACAATTGCCGGCTTCACGTCACCATCAGCGACTTTGAATGGCCTTCCTTGCACTCGGTATTAACCACAAGACTGCTTCAGTAGACGTCCGCGAGCGCGTGGCTTTTACCCCTGAGCAGCTGGTTGAGGCCTTGCAGCAGCTCTGCCGACTCACCGACAGCCGCGAAGCTGCGATCCTCTCCACCTGCAATCGCAGTGAACTCTATATAGAACAGGATCACCTGTCGGCGGATGTCGTGCTGCGCTGGCTGGCCGAATATCATCATTTGAGCTACGACGAGCTGCGCGAAAGCGCCTATGTGCATGAAGATGATGCGGCAGTTCGTCACATGATGCGGGTGGCCTCCGGGCTCGACTCGCTGGTGTTGGGCGAGCCGCAGATTCTCGGCCAGATGAAGTCGGCCTATGCCGTGGCTCGCGAGGCGGGCACCATCGGGCCATTGCTGGGGCGGCTGTTCCAGGCCACGTTCAACGCGGCCAAGCAGGTGCGCACCGACACGGCCATCGGCGAGAACCCGGTGTCGGTGGCATTTGCCGCGGTGAGCCTGGCCAAACAGATTTTCAGCGACCTGCAACGCAGCCAGGCCTTGTTGATCGGTGCCGGCGAGACGATCACCCTGGTCGCCCGCCATCTGCATGACCTGGGGGTAAAGCGCATCGTGGTCGCCAACCGTACCCTGGAGCGCGCAAGCATCCTGGCCGAGCAGTTCGGCGCCCATGCGGTGTTGCTGTCGGATATTCCGGCAGAGCTGGTGCGCAGCGATATCGTCATCAGTTCCACCGCCAGCCAGTTGCCGATCCTGGGCAAGGGTGCAGTGGAAAGCGCCTTGAAACTGCGCAAGCACAAACCCATTTTCATGGTGGATATCGCCGTTCCCCGCGACATCGAACCGGAAGTCGGCGAGTTGGACGACGTTTACCTCTATAGCGTCGACGATCTTCACGAAGTGGTCGCCGAGAACCTCAAGAGCCGCCAGGGCGCTGCCCAGGCCGCCGAAGAGATGGTCTCGGTCGGCGCCGAAGACTTCATGGTCCGCCTGCGTGAATTGGCGGCGGTGGACGTGCTCAAGGCCTATCGTCAACAGAGCGAACGCCTGCGCGACGAAGAGTTGCAAAAGGCCCAGCGCATGCTGGCCAACGGCAGCAGCGCCGAAGAGGTGCTGGTGCAACTGGCTCGCGGGCTGACCAACAAACTTTTGCACGCACCGAGCGTGCAGTTGAAAAAGCTCTCTGCCGAAGGTCGCCTGGATGCGCTGGCGATGGCCCAGGAACTCTTTGCCCTCGGTGAGGGCTCATCGGATAGCTTTTCGGATAAAAAACCGCAATGAAAGCGTCACTGCTCAATAAGCTGGATATTCTCCAGGACCGTTTCGAGGAATTGACCGCCCTGCTGGGCGACGGCGAGGTCATTTCCGATCAGAACAAGTTCCGTACCTATTCCAAGGAGTACGCGGAAGTTGAACCGATCGTGGGCACCTATAAAGAACTGCTGAAAGTGCAGGATGACCTCGAGGGCGCCCAGGCTCTGCTCAAGGACAGCGACCCGGACATGCGTGAAATGGCCGTGGAAGAAGTCCGCGAGGCCAAGGAACGCTTGGTCACGCTCGAAGCCGACCTGCAGCGCATGCTGCTGCCCAAGGACCCGAACGACGGGCGCAACGTGTTCCTCGAAATCCGTGCCGGCACCGGCGGCGACGAGGCGGCGATTTTCTCCGGCGATCTGTTCCGCATGTATTCGCGTTACGCCGAGCGTCGTGGCTGGCGTGTGGAGATTCTCTCGGAAAACGAGGGCGAACACGGCGGCTATAAAGAGGTGATTGCCCGGGTCGAGGGCGACAACGTCTACGGCAAGCTCAAGTTCGAGTCCGGTGCGCACCGTGTGCAGCGGGTTCCGGCGACCGAATCCCAGGGCCGCATCCACACTTCGGCCTGCACCGTGGCGGTATTGCCCGAGCCGGACGAACAGGAAGCCATCGAGATCAACCCGGCCGACCTGCGCATCGATACCTATCGCTCCTCCGGCGCCGGTGGCCAGCATGTCAACAAGACCGATTCGGCGATCCGCATCACTCACTTGCCGTCCGGCATCGTGGTCGAGTGCCAGGAAGAACGTTCGCAGCACAAGAACCGCGCCCGGGCGATGTCCTGGTTGTCGGCCAAGCTGAACGATCAGCAGACTTCCGCCGCGGCCAACGCCATCGCCAGCGAACGCAAGCTGCTGGTGGGTTCCGGTGATCGCTCCGAGCGCATCCGCACCTACAATTTTGCCCAGGGCCGGGTCACCGACCATCGGGTCAACCTGACCTTGTATTCCCTCGACGAGATCCTCGCCGGCGGCGTCGAGGCGGTGATCGAGCCGTTGCTGGCCGAGTACCAGGCCGATCAACTGGCGGCGATAGGTGAGTAAATGACGATCATCGCCAGTTTGTTGCGTGCCGCCGATCTTCCCGACTCGCCGACGGCGCGTCTGGATGCCGAATTGCTGCTGGCGGCGGCGTTGGGCAAGTCCCGCAGTTTCCTGCACACCTGGCCGGAACGCATCGTGCCGAGCGAAGCGGCGCTGACGTTCGCCGAGTATTTGCAGCGCCGCCGCAGCGGCGAGCCCGTAGCCTATATCCTCGGCCAGCAAGGTTTCTGGAAGCTGGATCTGGAAGTGGCACCACACACGCTGATCCCGCGCCCGGACACCGAACTGCTGGTGGAAGCTGCGCTGGAACTGTTGCCGGCCACACCGGCCAAAGTGCTCGACCTCGGTACCGGCAGCGGCGCGATTGCCCTGGCGTTGGCCAGCGAGCGTCCGGCCTGGAACGTCACTGCTGTGGATCGCGTGCTGGAAGCCGTCGCCCTGGCCGAGCGCAATCGCCAGCGTCTGCACCTGAACAACGCCAAGGTGTTGAGCAGCCATTGGTTCAGCGCCCTGGAAGGTCAACGTTTTCAGCTGATCATCAGCAATCCGCCCTACATTGCAGCGACCGATCCGCATCTGGTCGAGGGCGATGTGCGCTTCGAACCGGCCAGCGCCCTGGTGGCCGGTGTCGACGGGCTCGACGATCTGCGTCTGATCGTCGCCCAGGCGCCGGATCATCTCGACGCTGGCGGCTGGCTGATGCTCGAGCATGGTTACGATCAGGCCGAGGCGGTCCGCGATCTGCTGCTGACCCGCGGTTTTGAAGAAGTCCACAGCCGCACCGATCTGGGCGGTCACCAACGCATCAGTCTGGGGCGCCTGCCGTGCTGAATGATCAGGAGTTGCTGCGTTACAGTCGGCAGATTCTGCTGCAACACATCGATATCGACGGCCAGTTGCGGCTCAAGGACAGCCGCGTATTGATCGTCGGGCTCGGCGGCCTTGGCGCACCAGTGGCGCTGTACCTGGCGGCCGCCGGCATTGGCGAGATGCACCTGGCGGACTTCGACACGGTCGACCTGACCAACCTGCAACGCCAGATCATTCACGACACCGACAGCATCGGCATGGGCAAGGTCGATTCAGCGATCAAGCGCCTGACGGCGATCAATCCCGAGGTCCGGTTGATCGCCCATCGCGCGGCGCTGGACGAAGACTCCCTGGCCGCCGTGGTGGCCGGGGTGGATCTGGTCCTCGATTGCTCGGACAATTTTTCCACCCGTGAAGCGGTCAATGCCGCGTGTGTGGCAGCCGGCAAACCGCTGGTCAGCGGTGCGGCGATTCGCCTCGAAGGCCAACTGTCGGTGTTCGATCCGCGTCGCACAGAGAGTCCGTGCTACCACTGTTTGTACGGGCACGGCAGCGAAGCCGAACTGACCTGCAGCGAGGCCGGCGTGGTCGGGCCGCTGGTGGGACTGGTCGGCAGCCTGCAAGCGCTTGAAGCGCTGAAGTTGCTGGCCGTATTCGGTGAACCACTGGTGGGGCGCCTGTTGCTGATCGATGCCTTGGGCACGCGCTTTCGCGAATTGCGGGTCAAGCGTGATCCGGGCTGTAGCGTCTGTGGTTCGAAACATGCGTGAAGCGCCGATTGGCGTGTTCGACTCCGGTGTCGGTGGGCTCTCGGTGCTGGCCGAGATCCAGCGCTTGCTGCCCCACGAGACGCTGATGTACGTCGCCGATTGCGGCAATGTTCCCTATGGCGAGAAAACCCCGGCATTTATCCAACAGCGTTGCAGCGTGATGGCCGATTTCTTTCAGCAGCAGGGCGCCAAGGCCCTGGTGCTGGCCTGCAACACGGCAACGGTGGCCGGCGTCGCCGACTTGCGTCGCGACTATCCCGAATGGCCCATTGTCGGCATGGAGCCGGCCGTCAAGCCGGCGGCCGCCGCGACGCGCTCCGGCGTGGTAGGGGTGTTGGCCACCACTGGCACCTTGCAGAGCGCCAAGTTCGCCGCGTTGCTCGACCGTTTCGCCACGGATGTGAAAGTGATCACCCAGCCCTGTCCCGGGCTGGTGGAGCTGATTGAAAACGGCGACCTGCACAGCGCCGAGCTACGTCAGCTGTTGGCCGGGTATGTCGAGCCACTGCTGGCGGCTGGCGCGGACACCCTGATTCTCGGCTGTACCCATTACCCCTTTCTCAAACCGATGCTCCGGCAGATGATCCCCGCGGACATCAGCCTGATCGATACCGGAGCCGCCGTCGCGCGGCAACTCCAGCGGCTTTTGGCCGAACGCGAACTGCTTGCCGCCGGGCCTGCCCGTGAAGCGCAGTTCTGGACCAGCGCCGATCCGCTTCATTTCAGAAATATCTTGCCGATACTGTGGAATACCTCTGGCGTTGTGCGAAGCTTCAACAGGTAGAAGGCTGTCTGGGGGGAGTACGAAAAATCGGGGTGAACTTCTGATAAATCGCTGACTTCTATAGTTTTGCTGGGCCAGGCAACAAAAAAATCATACGAAATCGTTCGGAAAAGGAAGTTTCTAGTGAAGCGACTATTCTGCTTGGCCGCGATTGCGGCCACATTAATGGGGCACACCTTTACTGCGCAGGCGGCAGGTGTGGAGTTCGCGGTAGGTCAGACCAGCGATTCGACCATGACGTATCGACTGGGCATGCAATTCGACTGGGACCAGAGTTGGTGGCAGAGCGACGTGGGTCGTCTGACCGGTTACTGGGATGGCGCCTACACCTATTGGGAGGGTGACGAGAAATCCAGTAACCACAGCCTGTCGTTCTCGCCTGTGCTCGTCTATGAATTTGCCGGCCAGAACGTCAAACCCTACATCGAGTTCGGGATTGGCGTGGCGGCGTTTGCCAGCACCGAAGTCGAAAGCAGCGATCTGGGTAGCGCCTTCCAGTTTGAAGACCGCTTTGGATTCGGTTTGCGCTTTGCCGGCGGACATGAAGTCGGGGTTCGTGCGACGCACTATTCCAACGCCGGGATCACCACTCCGAACGATGGTGTAGAGAGTTACGCATTGCATTACACGATGCCGTTGTAAGACGCCACGCTGTACTAAATGTGGGAGCGAGCCTGCTCGCGAAAGCGGTTTAACATTCACCATTTATAGTGATTGTCAGACTGCATTCGCGAGCAGGCTCGCTCCCACATTTGTATTCGGGTGACTTCAAAACTCAGCGATACGCCGTCGAAATCCCCAGGCGTTCGTCGATGCATTCCGGTGCGCCCATCTCGAACTCCCGGCAGATCAGCGGACGTTTTTCGTAGATGGTGCACATCATCGTGTTGCGATCCAGTGCGGCACACCAGCCGTCGTCCAGGCGCAGCATGACTTCCCCGCCCCAGTCATCGGTATCGATGAACCGTTCAGGCACACCCGTGTCGGTGATCAGCATGACTTCGAGCTGGCAGCAGCAGGCTGCGCAGGTCGAGCACGTGACTGCGGGTTCCGCGATTTGCGTATGGGGGATGGTTTTCATGGCGCGCAGTGTAAGGCAGTCACCCGGTGCTGTGTGAAAGGTCTGACGGACGCCCAGGTATCGGTGCGTCCGGGATACCGCTGCCGATGATGGCGATTTTCAGGGTTGGTCCTTGATCGGTGGCTGACTGCGGACCATGCGTTTGCCGATCTCCAGTTTCACTTGGTCCGGCCGTTTGGAGAGCGGCCAGAGGGTGGCCATGAACGCAGCCGGGAAAGCGATTTCCAGCGGGCGGTCCTTGAGCTTTTCGAAGATGTGCCGTGCGGCTTTCTCCACCGGCCAGCTCAAGGGCATGGGAAAGCCGTTTTTCGCCGTCAGCGGCGTTTCGACAGCCCCGGGGCTGATCACTGTGAGTTCTATGCCTTCAGGGGCCAGGTCGATGCGCAGGGATTCGAACAGGTAACGCAGCCCGGCCTTCGAGGTGCCATACGCCTCTGCCTCGGGCAGTGGCAGGTAAGTTACCGTACTGGCCATGGCTACCATGTGTGGTGCGGTGCCGGCACGCAGCAAAGGCAGGGCGGCGTCGATGCAATAGCTACTGGCCAACAGGTTGGTACGCAACACGTGCTCGACAATCGACGCATCGAACTGCCTGGCATCCACGTACTCGCTGGTGCCGGCATTGAGTATCACGGTGTCCAGCGAGCCCCAGTCCTCGGCAATCTGTTCGCCGATCTCGCGCACGGTCTGGCTGTTGGTCAGGTCACCGGTCACCACCAGCACTTGCCCCGGATAGCGTTGCGACAAGACTTTCAACTGCGCTACCGAGCGCGAACTGACGGCCAGGTGCGCACCGCTTTTCAGGATTTCTTCGGCCAGGGCCGCACCAATGCCACTGCTGGCACCGGTCAGCCAGTATCGTCGTGAGAGCGTACGACTCATCCCAATCTCCTTTTCAGCCAGGCCATTGCCCGGCCCAATACGGGTAGACATTTATAAAGCAAAGCCCCGCCATCAAGGTAGTCCCGGTGGCGGTCATTCATGATCCAACGGCGGCGTATTGCCGTGACGGCAGGTTTTTGAACGCCGTCAACGCTCGCGTCCGGGATGTGCTCAAGTCGACGATCGGTGAAGGGTAATCCACCCCACCAAACAGGCCGCCGAGATTGGCAGGGTTGTGCACGTCTTTTTTATTCAGCCCTGCCAGCTCCGGCAGCCATTGCTTGATGAACACACCTTCGGGATCGAATTTTTCCGATTGGCTCAGCGGGTTGAAGATCCGGAAGTAAGGCGCCGAGTCGGTGCCGGTGGAAGAGCTCCATTGCCAGCCACCATTGTTCGCCGCCAGGTCGCCATCGATCAGGTGACGCATGAAAAAGCGTTCGCCTTCGCGCCAGTCGATCAGCAGGTTCTTGGTCAGGAACATCGCCACCACCATGCGTAGGCGGTTGTGCATCCAGCCGGTGGCCAATAGTTGGCGCATGGCGGCGTCGATGATCGGCAAACCGGTGCGCGCCTGTTGCCAGGCGGCCAGTTCATCGGGAGCGTCGCGCCAGGCCAGCGCTTCGGTTTCCGGGCGAAACGCGCGGTGCCGGGACACTCGTGGGTAGCCCACCAGGATGTGTTTGTAGAATTCGCGCCACAGCAGTTCGTTGATCCAGGTGACGGCGCCTGTGTTGCCGCTTTCGAACTCACCCTGATTGCTGTTCAACGCGGCGTGCAGGCATTGGCGTGGAGAAATCACCCCAGCGGCAAGATAGGCCGAGAGCTGACTGGTGCCGGGTTTTGCCGGGAAGTCGCGTTCGTTCTGGTAGTGCTCGATCTGCGCTTCGCTAAAGTTGTCGAGGCGACGCCGGGCTTCAGTTTCGCCGGCCGGCCACAGGCTGCGCAGGTGATCACCGGGTGTTGCGAAACCCTCGACGCTCAATGGGATCGCATCGCTGGCAATGTTCAGCGGCGCTTGTTTGTACGGCGCGCGGACCAGGCTGGGCAGCGCGTGGTGCAGTCGTTCGTAGCAGACTTTGCGGAACTGGCTGAAGACCTGAAAGTAAGTGCCGGTCCGGGTCAGCACGCTTCCGGGCTTGAACAGCAATTGATCGAGGTAGCGGTGAACTTCGATGCCTTCGGCCTGTAGCGTACGGACGACCGCTGCATCGCGACGGGACTCGTGAATGCCGTACTCATCGTTGAGGTGCAGCGCGTCGACCTGCCACTGTCGGCACAGGTTCAGCAATACGCTGGGCGCGTCATCCCAGCGGGGAGCCTGGCGGATCAACAGTGGAATGTTCAGTTGACCCAGTTCGCGGCTCAGCTCGCGCAGGTTACGCAGCCAGAAGTCTACTTTGCAGGGCGCATCGTCATGTTCCAGCCATTGCTCCGGACTCAGCAGGTACACCGCGACGCAGGGGCCACGAGCCGCGGCGGTCGAAAGGGCGGTGTTGTCATGTAGGCGCAAGTCGCTGCGCAGCCAGATCAATTGCATAGGGGGATCCACGCGATTCATTTAAATCAGCCCGCGCTGAACGAGTACCTGATGTGCCGACAATGGATCTTCGGCCAGGTACAGGTCAGCGATTTCGGTGGTACTTGCGGACAACTCGGCGTGGTGGATGCACACCGTTGGTCCGGCAATCATTTTTGGGCAACTGACACCTTTGAAAAGTTTCGGCAGTTGCGCCAGGTTCATGGCCTTGCTGGAGTACAGCAGAACCCCGCGGGGTTGCAGCAGTTCGACCGCCAATGCCAGTTCGCCGACAGGCAGCGGCCCGTCGAAGACTTCCACCGGGCAATCCGCGCTGCTGATCAGCCAGGCCGTGAGCCACAGCTGAGGTTCCATGGGCAGGTCCGAGTGGTTGATCAACAGCATTGGCGCGGTGCGCAACTGACGATTGTCATGGTAGATGCGTGCGCCGAATTTGCTGCGTAGCCAGGCACAAAAAAAACCCCGTTCCATCTGTGCACCGAATTGGCCTTGCCAGCGTTGCTCCAGAGCGGACAGCAAAGGCATGAGCAATTGCTCGCACAGGGTTCGCGGCGGATACAGCGCCATCGCCTGATTGACGTTGTCATCCAGGGCGCGTTCCTGCAATCCGCTGACCGCCTGCAGCAACGTTTGCAGCAATGTGTGCCAATCGTTGTCGACGGACTCGCTGAATATTTGCGGCGTATCGAGCAATTCCTTGACCTGGCTGACGGCGACGCCACGGTTGAGCCAAGTGAGGATAGCCTGGATGCGTTGTACATGATCGGCCGAGAACAGCCGATGCCCCTTGGGGGTGCGTTGCGGCACGATCAGACCGTAGCGCCGCTCCCAGGCGCGCAGGGTCACGGCATTGACGCCGGTCAGGCGCGCCACTTCACGGATGGGCAGCCAGCCTTCGTCCAGCGCTTTTTTAAAGTCATCGCCGAGGTCTTCGCGGGCGCTGGTGTCGAGTGTTTTTTTCATCAGATAGCGTTTCGCAGGCTGAGGTTTTCCGGGTGCGGTTGCAGATAGACCTGCTGTGCGATGTACGGATCGGGGTGTTGGCGAAAGTGATGTTTGAGCAGCGTCAGCGGCACCACCAGCGGCACGATGCCTTGGTGGTACTGGCTGATCAGCTGTTGCACTTCCTGCTTGTCTTCGCGGCTGATGGCCTGTTTCAGGTAACCGCTGATGTGTTGCAGGACGTTGGTATGGGTGCGGCGGGTGGCGCACTTTTTCAACGCCGCCATCAATTCGCTGAAATAGCGGGGGCCCAGTTCCTGCGGATCGTTTTTGCCCATGCTGCCCAGCAGGTGGCCCAGGGCTTTGTATTGCACCGGGTTGTGGGCCATCAGCAGGTATTTGTAGCGTGAGTGAAAGTCCGTGAGGCCGCGCCGGGTCAGGCCTTCCTGGCGTAGCTGCTGCCAGGCGCTGTAGGCGAATACGCGGGTGAGAAAATTTTCCCGAAGCACCGGATCGTTGAGCCGGCCGTCTTCCTCCACCGGCAAGTCCGGGTGCATCAGGCAGAAGGCCTGGGCGTAGATCCCGCGACCGCCACTGTCCGCTCGTGTGCCGTTGGCGTGGTAGACCTTGACCCGCTCCAGGCCGCAGGACGGGGAATTTTGCATGAAGATATAACCGCAAATATCCCCCGCGAGCTGCGCTGCCATGTCCCGGCCGTAGGTGGCCAGCGGTTGTGTCACGTTCAGGTTGTGATCCAGTGTTCCCACGGCTTCGGGTTGATCGGCGCCACTCACCAGCCGAATCGGTTGGCGCGGTACGCCGAGGCCGATGGCCACTTCCGGGCAGACCGGGATGAAATCGAAGTAATCAGTGAGGGTACGGCTGCACAGGCGCGACTCCTTGTGCCCGCCGTTGAAGCGCACATCGAGCCCCATCAGGCAGGCGCTGATGGCTATTTTCGGTTTGACGGGGACGTGGGACATCGGAACACCTCGAATCTGAACCTGTACAAACATTTGCGCCTGTACAAGATAACTTCATCATAGATTCGAAGTTGTACAAGTCAATTTTTTTGTATAAGTTTTCGATGCGATGCCCCTGTAGGAGCTGCCGAAGGCAGCTCCTACGGTTCATTGCAGGTGTTCATGCAAGCGGCGGGCGGCTTCCTGACCGCTTAGCCAGGCGCCTTCAACGCGTCCGGACAGGCACCAGTCGCCACAGGCGTAAAGCCCCAGGTCGGCATCGGCCAGGGTGCCCCATTCGTGACTGCTGGCGGGGCGGGCGTAGAGCCAGCGGTGGGCGAGGCTGAAGCTCGGCGCAGGCATGGAATCGTGCAGCAGTTCGGCAAACGCGCCGTGCAACTGTTCGATCACCGCTTCCTTGGGCAGGTCGATGTGTTGCCGGCTCCAGGCACTCGTGGCGTGCAGCACCCAGGTGTCGAGGGTGTTGTCGCGCCCGGGTTTGCTGCGGTTGCGGGCCAGCCAGTCGAGTGGGCTGTCCTGTACGAAGCAGCCTTCCATGGGCGTTTCCAGCGGCGTTTCGAAGGCCAGGGCAATGGCCCAGGTCGGGTCCATTTTCACCCCGGCGGCGGCCCCCGCGAGTTTTGGCGCCGATGCCAGCAGAGCCGTGGCCTGTGGCGCCGGCGTGGCGATGACGACGTGGCTGAACGGTCCGTGGGTGAAGCCCTCGGCGTCCTGCAGATGCCAGTGTTCTTCCCCGCGATAGACCTCGGTGATCCGGCAGGCGAAGTGCACTTCCAGATCACCGAGCAGGGCGCGAGTGATTGCACTCATGCGGGGCGTGCCGACCCAACGGGTCTGCTCGTCCGGCGACAGGTTGAGCTGACCGCCATGGTAGGTGTACAGCTGCGGCGTCCACTCGGCGACCCAGCCTCTGGCCTGCCAGCGCTGGACTTCCGTGACAAAGCGGCGGTCGCGGGCGGTGAAGTACTGCGCGCCCATGTCCAGAGCACCCGCATCGCTGCGCTTGCTCGACATGCGCCCGCCGCTACCGCGGCTTTTATCGAAAAGTTGAACCACGTGCCCGAGGTCCGTCAGGGCCTGGGCGGCGGAGAGTCCGGCAATGCCGGTGCCAATGATTGCGATAGGTACAGTCATAGGGGCCTCGTTTACCTTTCTGTACAGACTACGCCGGGGTTCAAACCTGTACAATATTGTTTTTTGGTATAACTTTTAGCGTTCTCGTTCTGACAGCTTGGCCTATTGTTAAACATAGAGCCTGCTCGATACCAAAGATCCCTGCTTATAAAAATAGACTAGTGGACAGGGTAAAACGCCACGCGAGGAAGAAGTCATGCACATATTGCTGACCGGCGGTACTGGTTTGATAGGACGTCAGCTCTGCCGGCACTGGTCCGGGCAGGGCCATCGCCTGACAGTCTGGAGTCGCAAGCCTGAAATAGTCGCGAAAACATGTGGTGCCCAAGTGCGTGGAATTGCCCGGTTGGAGGATCTGGGGCAGGAACCGGTGGATGCGATCGTCAATCTGGCCGGTGCGCCGATTGCCGACCGACCCTGGACGCACAAGCGTAAAGCCATGTTGTGGAGCAGTCGGATCACGCTGACTGAAACCCTGCTGGCGTGGCTTGAGAGTCGCGAGCAGAAACCCCGGGTGTTGATTTCCGGTTCGGCTGTCGGCTGGTATGGCGACGGTGGCGAACGCGAACTGACCGAGGATTCGGGGCCGGTCAGCGAAGACTTCGCCAGCCAGTTATGCATCGCCTGGGAAGAGACCGCGCAACGGGCTGAAGCGCTGGGCATCCGCGTCATCCTCATTCGAACCGGGTTGGTGCTGTCGGCCGAGGGCGGCTTTTTGTCGCGGCTGTTACTGCCCTTCAAGCTGGGGCTGGGGGGGCCGATTGGCAACGGCCGGCAATGGATGCCATGGATTCATATCGACGATCAAATCGCTCTGATTGATTTTCTTCTGCATCGCAACGAGGCCAGCGGTCCCTATAATGCGTGCGCACCCAAACCAGTGCGCAACCGCGAGTTTGCCAAGACGTTGGGCAACGTACTGCATCGCCCGGCATTCATGCCGATGCCGGCCTTCGCATTGAAGATCGCGCTGGGCGAGTTGTCCTTGCTGTTGCTGGGCGGTCAACGGGCCACGCCGGTTCGTTTGTTACAGGCGGGTTTCACTTTTCAGTTCACGGATTTGCGTGCGGCTCTGGATGATTTGTCCGCTCGCCTTTGAAATAGGATGTTGCATGACCGATCACGCGTTGCTTCTGGTCAACCTGGGTTCACCTGCCTCCACCTCGGTGGCGGATGTGCGCAGCTACCTCAATCAATTTCTGATGGACCCGTACGTGATCGACCTGCCATGGCCGGTGCGGCGCCTGCTGGTGTCGCTGATCCTGATCAAGCGTCCCGAGCAATCGGCCCATGCCTATGCTTCGATCTGGTGGGAAGAAGGCTCGCCGCTGGTGGTGCTCAGCCGTCGCCTGCAACAAGCCATGACTGCCCAATGGCAACATGGCCCGGTCGAGCTGGCGATGCGTTACGGCGAGCCATCGATCGAGTCGACGCTGGTGCGCATGGCTGCGGCGGGGCACAAGCGGATAACCCTGGCGCCGCTTTATCCACAGTTCGCCGACAGCACCACCACCACGGTGATTGAAGAAGCCAAGCGCGTGCTGCGCGAAAAAGGACTCGACCTGCAACTGTCGATTCTTCAGCCGTTTTATGATCAACCGGAGTACCTCGACGCCTTGGTCGCCAGCGCGCGGCCTCATTTGCAGCAGGATTACGATCACTTGTTGCTGAGCTTTCACGGATTGCCGGAGCGGCATCTGACCAAGCTTGATCCGACGGGCAAGCATTGCTTCAAGAATGAGGATTGCTGCAAGAACGCATCGCCAGTAGTTTTGGCCACCTGCTATCGCGCGCAATGCCTGCGTACGGCATCGGAGTTTGCCAAGCGCATGGGCTTGCCGGACGGCAAGTGGTCGGTGTCATTCCAGTCGCGCCTGGGACGCGCCAAATGGATCGAACCCTACACCGAGGCGCGCCTCGATGAGTTGGCCAAAAGCGGCGTGAAAAAGATTCTGGTGATGTGCCCGGCGTTCGTTGCCGATTGCATCGAGACCCTGGAAGAGATTGGTGATCGCGGCAAGGAGCAATTCCGCGAGGCGGGGGGAGAGGAGTTGGTGCTGGTGCCGTGCCTCAACGATGACCCGCATTGGGCGCGGGCGTTGAGTGCGTTGTGCGAGCGCGCGCCGTTGGCGCTTTAAAAGCTTCGCGAGCAGGCTCGCTCCCACAGGGGAATGCATTCCAGACTGTGGGAGCGAGCCTGCTCGCGAAAGCTATTTCATTAACAACAAAGCTCTTGAAGCATTACAGCAACGGCTCATTCGCCTTCTTGTGCTTCCAGCTGTCATTGCCCGGCAGGATCAGGTTCAAGCCAATCGCCACCACCGCGCATAGTGCGATGCCTTTGAGGCCGAAGTCGTCCGGCCCCGTGCCGGTGCCGATCAGTACACCGCCGATCCCGAACACGAGGGTCACCGACACAATCACCAGATTGCGCGCCTCGCCCAGATCGATCTTGTGGCGGATCAGTGTGTTCATCCCCACCGCGGCGATCGAACCGAACAGCAGGCACAGAATCCCGCCCATCACCGGCACCGGAATGCTTTGCAGCAGCGCACCGAACTTGCCGATGAACGCCAGGCTGATGGCGAAGATCGCCGCCCAGGTCATGATTTTCGGGTTGTAGTTTTTGGTCAGCATGACCGCGCCGGTCACTTCGGCGTAGGTGGTGTTGGGCGGGCCGCCAAACAGACCGGCCGCCGTGGTGGCAATGCCGTCGCCGAGCAGGGTGCGGTGCAGGCCGGGCTTCTTCAGGTAATCGCGACCGGTCACGCTACCCACGGCAATCACACCGCCGATGTGTTCGATGGCCGGGGCCAAAGCCACCGGAACGATGAACAGGATCGCCTGCCAGTTGAATTCCGGCGCGGTGAAGTGCGGGATGGCGAACCAGGGTGCCGCAGCGATCTTCGCGGTATCGACCACGCCGAAGTAGAACGACATGCCAAAGCCCACCAGCACGCCGGAGATGATCGGCACCAGGCGGAAGATGCCCTTGCCGAAAACCGCAACGATCAGCGTGGTCAGCAGTGCAGGCATCGAGATCATCATCGCCGTCTGGTAATGAATCAATTCACTGCCGTCACCGGCCTTGCCCATGGCCATGTTGGCGGCGATCGGTGCCATTGCCAGGCCAATCGAAATGATCACCGGCCCGATCACCACTGGCGGCAGCAGGCGGTCGATGAAACCGGTGCCTTTGATTTTCACTGCGAGGCCGAGGAAGGTATAGACGAAACCCGCCGCCATCACGCCGCCCATGGTCGCGGCCAGACCGAACTGGCCCTTGGCGAGAATGATCGGGGTAATGAAGGCAAAGCTTGATGCCAGGAACACCGGCACCTGGCGCCCGGTGACGATCTGGAACAGGATCGTCCCCAGGCCGGCCGTGAACAACGCCACGTTCGGGTCGAGACCGGTGATCAGCGGCATCAACACCAGGGCGCCGAAGGCCACGAACAGCATCTGTGCACCCGACAGCACCGTGCGCCAGAGCGGATCGTTGAACTCTTGCTGCATGGTCACGCGTCCTTCTGCTTGGTGCCGAAGATCTTGTCACCGGCATCGCCCAGCCCCGGGATGATGTAGCCGTGTTCGTTCAGTTTTTGATCAATGGACGCGGTATAGATGATCACGTCCGGGTGAGCCTTCTCGACCACGGCGATGCCTTCTGGCGCAGCGACCAGCACCATGGCACGGATGTCCTTGCAACCGGCTTTTTTCAGCAGGTCGATGGTTGCAACCATCGAGCCGCCGGTGGCGAGCATCGGGTCGATGATCATGGCCAGGCGTTCGTCGATTTCCGGCACCAGCTTCTCGAGGTAGGTGTGGGCCTCGAGGGTTTCCTCGTTGCGGGCCACACCCACGGCGCTGACTTTGGCGCCCGGGATCAGGCTGAGCACGCCTTCGAGCATGCCGATGCCGGCGCGCAGGATCGGCACCACGGTAATTTTCTTGCCGGCGATTTTCTCGACCGACACAGTGCCGCACCAGCCATCGATATCGTAGGATTCCAGCGGCAGGTCTTTGGTGGCTTCATAGGTCAACAGGGCACCGACTTCCTGAGCGAGCTCACGGAAATTCTTGGTGCTGATGTCTGCGCGGCGCATTAGGCCAAGTTTATGACGGATCAGCGGGTGGCGGATCTCATGGATGGGCATGGGGAAAGGCTCCGGCGGCGGGCAAAAAAACCGGCCTAGATTAATCTATCCGAGGGTGTTGTCCTATAGACATACAGTACGTTAGTCCACAAACGCTTGATCTGGCCTCGCTTGATGCGTACCTTTGCCCGCTTTTCCTGAATCCGCCATCCCCCTGGAGAGCACCATGTCTGCTGATCTCGAGCATATCCGTCAAATCATGCGAGAGGCTGACTGCCTGTACACCGAAGCTGAAGTCGAGGCGGCCATCGCCCGCGTCGGTGCACAAATCAACGATCAACTGGCGGATTCCAACCCGGTGGTGTTCTGCGTGATGAACGGCGGGCTGATTTTCTCCGGCAAGCTGCTGACCTATCTGCACTTCCCGCTGGAAGCGTCCTACCTGCACGCTACCCGTTATCGCAACGAAACCAGCGGCGGCGACCTGTTCTGGAAGGCCAAGCCGGAAGTTTCCTTCATCGACCGTGATGTGTTGATCATCGACGACATCCTCGACGAAGGTCACACCCTGGGCGCGATCATCGACTTCTGTAAGCACGCTGGCGCACGTAAAGTGCACACCGCCGTGCTGATCGATAAAGACCACGACCGCAAGGCCCGTCCGGACCTCAAGGCCGATTTCGTCGGTCTGCCGTGCGTTGACCGCTACATCTTCGGTTACGGTATGGACTACAAAGGCTACTGGCGTAACGCCAACGGGATTTTCGCCGTTAAAGGAATGTAAGACATGGATACGCCGCGTTTTCTGGATCAGACCTTGTTCGCCGAGCTGGCCGGGAAAGCCGCGGCCAATCCTCGCGGGCGCCAGCATCACAATTTTCATCAGATGGAAGACGCTTGCCATCGCATGGCGGTGGGGCTGCAGCCGTCCACCTATATCCCGCCTCACCGGCACTTGGGTGACAACAAGGCCGAAACCCTGTTGGTCCTCAAGGGACGGCTGGGCGTGCTGATCTTTGACGAGACCGGCATGGTGCTGAGCAAGACCGTGCTCGAGGCCGGTGGCGACTGTGTTGGCGTGGACCTGCCAACCGGTGTGTTCCACGGTCTGGTGGTGCTGGAGGCCGACAGCCTGATGTTCGAATGCAAGGCCGGTCCTTACCGTCCGGTCGGTGAAGGCGAACTGGCGCACTGGGCTCCGCGCGAAGGCGAGCCTGGTGTTGCCGAGTATCAGGCCTGGATGCACGCGCAGTTCGATTGATTTTCTTCCTGTGGGAGCGGGCTTGCTCGCGAAGAGGGAGTGTCAGTCAACATCAAGGCGACTGACACACCGCTTTCGCGAGCAAGCCCGCTCCCACAGGGTGTCGTGTTCACAGCCCCACGTCCGCTCGCCCATGCTAGAGTGCCCGGCCCCGATTCCGGAGCCTGCCATGAACCCTTTTATCCGCAGCTGCGCCGCCTTGTTGCTGACCTTCAGCCTGCCACTTGCCGCGGCCCCGGCGCCCATGCACAGTCAATTCCTGCCGCCGGACGATCTCACTCTGCGCGCTGCTGATCCCGAGCAGCAGCAACTGATGCAGGTCACCGATTATTCGGTGGTGGTCGGTGCTCAGCGTCAATCCACTCAACAGCCGATTCCGGTCACTTCGCCGTTGCTGATTCGTCTCAAGGGCAAATCCCTGAACAAGGGCGCTACCATCAGTCAGGTACTGGTCAATTTCGATGGTGAAAGCAAAAGCCTGAAGAAGCCGGTTTACGACGAGCCGAGCAAGACTCTGACCCTCTATTACCCGCTGGCGCAATACCGGGTGGTGATCGACTTGCTGCGCAACGACACGGTGTATTGCCAGTTTCTCAGCTACGCCAATGGCCATGTCTGGGCCGATCTGCATACCGGCAGCAATCGTGTGCGTTGAGCCCTGTGCCTGCGCGGGGGTAAACTGCCCGCCCCGTGAAATGTCTGCGAGCTGGAGTCGGCAATGCGTAAAGATAAAAAACAAGTGATTGGTGACGAGATCGGTGATGAGCAGATCAAGTTGTTCCTCGATTTCGAACCGGTCGACGCGACTTCTCCGTCCCTGCACAAACTGGTCAAGGCCTACCGTGGTCTGCGCATCGACGATTTCGAGCGTTTCCTGACGTTCTTCGTCGAAGCCGGTTACGACGTGAATGGCAAGGATGAGCACGGCAATGACTTTGTTGCCTTGATCAAGGATCAGCGCAATGCACCGGATTACATCGAGTTGATTGAAAAAGCTCGAGGCTGACTCTTACCTGTAGGCGCCGGCATTCCGGCTCCTACAAAAGACATAAAAAAACGCCCCGCTCTCAATGAGAACGGGGCGTTTTTCATGGGGCCCAATCAAGCGTAGCTTTCGGTCTCGCTGCTGGCTTCAACCAGTTCCAGGGCAACGTTGTTCTGCGTGCTGATCTTGCGATACAGCGCAGCGTCGGTTTCCAGAACTTTCTCCCGGGCCGGGAAGATTTCTGCCAGTTTGCCAGCCCATTCGCCCTTGGCTTTGCTCGGGAAGCATTTCTCGATCAGCTCGAGCATGATCGAAACAGTCACCGATGCACCAGGCGAAGCACCGAGCAGTGCAGCCAGGGAACCGTCCTTGGCCGCGACCAGTTCGGTACCGAATTGCAGGATGCCGCCTTTTTTCGGGTCTTTCTTGATGATCTGCACCCGTTGTCCGGCCACTTCCAGGCGCCAGTCTTCGGCTTTCGCCTCCGGGTAGAAGCGACGCAGGGACTCCAGGCGCTGCTCCATGGACTGCATCACTTCGCTGACCAGGTACTTGGTCAGGTCCATGTTGTTTTTCGCCACGGCCAGCATCGGACCGATGTTGCCGGCGCGAACCGACATCGGCAGGTCCATGAAGGAGCCGTGCTTGAGGAACTTGGTGGTGAAGCCGGCGTACGGTCCGAACAGCAGGGACTTCTTGCCATCGACCACGCGGGTGTCCAGGTGCGGCACGGACATTGGCGGTGAACCTACGGCAGCCTGGCTGTAGACCTTGGCCTGGTGGTGCTTGACCACTTCCGGGTTGTCACAGCGCAGCCACTGGCCGCTGATCGGGAAGCCGCCGAAGCCTTTGCTCTCTTCGATGCCCGAGGCTTGCAGCAGTGGCAGTGCCGCGCCGCCAGCGCCGAGGAAGACGAATTTGGCGTCGACTTCACGGGTATTGCCGCTGTTGACGTCCTTGATGCTGACGGTCCAGCCGCCGTTGCTGCGCTTGAGGCCGGTCACGCGCTTGCAGTACTTGACCTGTGCATCGGGTGCGCTGGTCAGGTGCTTGAGCAACTGATTGGTCAAGGCGCCGAAGTTGACGTCGGTACCATTGATCACGCGGGTGGCGGCAAGGGTTTCGCCGGGGTCGCGCCCAGGCATCATCAATGGCATCCACTCTGCCATTGTCGCCTTGTCTTCGGTGTACTCCATGTCGGCGAAAGCGTGGTGCTTGCTCAGCACCTTGAAACGTTCCTTGAGGAAGGAAACGCCGCTGTCGCCCTGCACGAAACTCAGGTGTGGCACCGGGCTGATAAACGATTTGCACGAGCCGAACGTGCCTTTCCTGGTCAGGTACGACCAGAATTGCTTCGACACCTCGAACTGGGTGTTGATGTGCACGGCTTTCTTGATGTCGACGGCGCCATCGGCTGCCTGCGGCGTGTAGTTGAGCTCACACAGCCCGGCGTGACCGGTACCGGCGTTGTTCCAGGGGTTGGAACTCTCCGCGGCACCGGAATCCATCAGCTCGACGACTTCCAGCTTGATCGCGGGGTCGAGCTCTTTGAGCAGCACTGCAAGGGTGGCACTCATGATGCCGGCCCCAACCAGTACTACGTCGACTGCTTCGTTATGCGCCATTTAACGCGTCTCCAAAATCTGCAGCACCAAATTGTCGGCATGGCTGCCAGGCGTTCCAGGGCGTGTCAGTGTGGCCCCAGGGTATCCATGGCAGTATCGCCATGTCCGAATCTTCGCAATTTATCGCAACTTCGACGGACGCTACCTGCCGGGTCTAATAAGAGTCATATGAACTCATTTCAACGTGCGACTGGCAATTCGACTTATGGTCGATACATCCGTTTGTGCAACCAAATCCGTAGCGGACAGGCTTCAGGCTCCGGTGTTCGAGGAATACTCGGTCCTGTGTCGTTGGGCTGTTGTAGACGCTAATGGTGCATGTTCAGACGCAAAACTATTCATTTGCTCGCCACACTCTTGTGAAGTTGTGAAAACCCGTTTTTTTCACGCTCTTTTGAAGACGTGAACCTCAAAAAGGGCTGTCCCAGCCTGGCACCGTGCCCGGATGGATTGCCGCCATGGGATACAGGGCAGGCAAAACGGGCAAACAGCTCAGTGACCGAGCGTAATGACAGCTCTGCAGATTCGCGAAAAGTGGAGGTTTTGCTCAACAAAACAGCAAGCGCGCCAGCTTCACTCGATCTGTGTGGGCGGCTCTCTGTGGGCGGTGCGGGGTGTCAACACAAGCGCATTGACGATGCTGCGAGGCCCGATCAGGAGACGTCCTTATAATCGGGGGGAGATTGTATCTAAGAAACGCAGGGAAATGGTCGTGTTTAATGACTTTTATTAGGTGTTTGGTCAGGTTGTCAGCAGTTGCTGTGCACGCGAGCGTGGCTGGTACGGTTGCGAAACGACGCGGGCGCCGGCCGGCAGCGGCTGATTCAGCCAGTTCAGGCGGATTTCCTCGATTTCAACCCAGCCATCTCCCATGGGCTGCAAGCTGCACTGCTTGAAGGCCTGGCAGTGGCCGTTGCGGTCGAGCAGGGCGAAGCAACGGTGCAACGGGCGTGGCGCGAACAGAGAGATCAGATGGCGCATGGTGAAGTACCGTGTGGGTGATTGCCAGGAAGATTGCCTGTAGGCCATTACGTGCAAGTGTAGGAGTGGTGACATCTGTGTGACATGAACTGCAATCCCCAGGGTTTGTCAGAGATTTCATCAAACACTCTGAGGCGCTGGTTCCCCGCAGTGGCGCACCGCTATACTGCCGGCCTGTTTGTGCCTGATTCTGGAGAGAAGAGCATGTTGCAACGCCTGTTGTTCGGTTTGATCACTGTGACCAGTTTGACCCTGGTTGGCTGCGCCCACAGCCCGCAACAACTGAGCCCGGAACCCAAGCTGACCGCCCAGTTGGCCCCGGTCGGCCATGGCCAGCCCGTCGTGGTGCGTGTCGTGGACGGTCGCCCGTCGCCGACGCTGGGCACCCGTGGTGGCCTGTACCCGGAAACCAGCGCGATCACCGTGCAGGGCGCGCAGATCCTGCCGAAGCTGCAGGCCCAGGCTGAAGCTGCCGTGCGTCTGCTGGGCTTTACGCCGACGAACAACGCCATGAACGCGCCGCAACTGACCGTGACCCTGGCGGAATTGAAGTACCAGTCGCCCAAGGAAGGCATGTACGTGACCGAAGCCACCATCGGCGCGACGTTCCGCTCGGATGTGCAGAACGCCAACCGTCGCTACAGCGGCCGTTATGGTTCGTCCCTGGACCAGCGCTTCGGCATGGCGCCAAACCAGGAAACCAACACCAAGCTGGTCAGTGATGTGCTGAGCGATGCGTTGACCCGCCTGTTCAAGGACCCGACCGTAGGTCAGATTCTCGGCGAGTAATGCGAGCCCCTGTAGGAGCGAGCCTGCTCGCGATGGTCGTTAACGATTACGCGGGAAATCTGATACCCCCGCGGCGTCCTCAAGTCCATCGCGAGCAAGCTCGCTCCTACAGGGGGCAAGGAAATCAGGCAGCCTGCGAGTAAAAATCCAGCACACTCACACCCGTCAGCAAGTCCGTTTCCGGCAAATCCGCATGTTGATGCCCGCCCAAGGCGCAATACACCAGCCAGTGGCGATCCTGAACGTTGAAGGCGAGGCTGCCGACGAGGGCTTGCTGTTCTTCGCTGGGGATGATGAGGTAGAGACGATCCTGGTTTTCGGCGTGAAGCATGACGTGATCCGTGTCGGTTTCGGGACGCGCATGTTCGCCGATACAGATGACGAAGCCGTGACTCAGGACAGCCATTGATCAAAAGCTTCGTTATTTGTCGGAAACCGAGGGCAGGGGCGCAGGCTTTCGGTAGAATCCGCGCCGCGGTCGCCCGTCCGGCACCTGCTACCTGTTTGACTTGAGGTTCGTGATGTCGCTGCACTTGATGACACTGTTTACCGCCCATCCCGCCAAACTGATCAATCTGCTGGCCTTGCTCTTTGCCTTCCCGGGCGGCTGGTTGCTGCACGCCACCCGTCGCCGCGAACTGCGTGCAATGGCCAGTTTGCAGGCGCAGCGCCAGAGCAGTCCGAATGTAGAACCCACGCTTGATTGGGCGACCTTGCGCATGAACCGCTTTTTCTACATCTTCGGTTTTGCCTGCATGGGGATGGCGTTGCTGGTGTCGTGGATCAGCACGCAGGTTTGAAACTGAAGTAATCCCTGTGGCGAGGGGGCTTGCCCCCGTTGGGTTGCGAAGCAGCCCTAAAACCTACAAGGCTTTCCTCCTGACACGGCGTGACTATCGCGCTGACGACGGCTTCGCCGCCGAACGGGGCGATGCGGCGTTCCGACAAGCCCCCTCGCCACAACTGGCCGAACCCGCTTACAGCGGCAACCCTGCCTTCACCCGGTACTGATTACGCACCGGCGTTGCATATTGCAGCACCAGGTATGGACGATGCTCTTGCGGGCAAGCTTCCAGGCGGCGTTGCCATTCTTCCTGGGCCTTGGCCAGTTCTTCGGCCGGGAACACCTCGGCGGCCTTTGGCACCTGCAACTGCGGATCAGCGTCTTTCCACTGCGCGTAAGCCAGGTAGTGCACCGGGAACAAGCGATAGCCGCTGAGGATTTGCTTGTCCATCTCGACCGCCAATTGCTTGGTGTCTTCGAACAGTTCGGTGATCGGCGCGGAAAAGTTCACATGCACCCGGCCCTTGTAGCCGGTGATGCCCTTGGCGATGCTCACGTCATCCTCGCCCGGCACCTTGGTGTAGCTACCGGTGGTGGCGCGGATGTAAAGCTCCCGGGCCTTGGCCTGGTCGCAGGGGTCGTATTCGTAGCTGATCGACACAGGGGTCAGGTTCAGCGACTGAATGACTTCGCCGAACGGCTCGTCCTTGCGGCTCATGTGGAACATCTTGAGGATCGCCGATTCGGTACGGTCGTCACCGTCCTTGGCGCGGCCCTCGGCCTGGGCGATCCAGATCGAGGCGCAATCGTTGCGGATCGAATGGTTGATATACGCCGACAGCAATTGATAGGCCGCCATTTTCTCCCGGCGACCGCTGATCGAGCGGTGCACGATGAAGCTCTTGTTCAGGCGCATCAGGTCGCTGACGAAAGGCTTTTGCAGCAGGTTGTCGCCAATGGCAATGCGCGGGGTCGGCAGGCCGGCGTGGTACACGGCGTAGTTGACGAAGGCCGGGTCCATCACGATATCGCGGTGGTTGGCGATAAACAGGTAGGCGCTGCCGGACTTGAATTGCTCCACCCCGGTATAAGTGACGCCGTCGGTGGCGCGCTCGATGGTGTGGTCGACGTAAACCTCGACTTTGTCCTGTAACGTGGCCACGCAGGTCACGCCGGCAAACTCACGGCGCAGCCGATGGGCTATAAGAGGTTTGAGCGCCCAGCCTAAAGCGCCGGCAAAACGCGGGAAGCGGAAGTGGGTGAGGATATCTAGAAACGCCTTGTCGCCGAGCAGCCGGTCCAGCACCGCTGGGACTTCGCTGTCGTCGTAAGGTCGGATGGCATCGAATTCGCCCATCATGCTCTCTTGTTAGAAACGGCTAGGGTAAGTAAAGGTTTTGTTCGAAAACCGGCGGGGCAAGGTCTGAAAAAGTAGCCAGACAAAATAGCCCTGCAAATAGACCGGCGATTATACGCACAAGTCACCTGGGAGACCGCGATGCTGGAAAACGCAGTGTATGAATGTCCGTATTGTGGTGAGGAGGTAGAGACTACTCTGGATTTGTCCGGTGGCGATCAGACCTACATCGAGGACTGTCAGGTGTGCTGCCGGCCGATAACCTTCGTGTTGCAGGTTCATGAAGAGGAATGGCATCTCGAGGTGTTCAGTGAGAATGAATGAGGAGCGTGTATGCAGCGCATCTACGATCCGGAAAACCTGATGGAAGGCGAGTTGCTGCAAGGCATGCTCGCCAGCGAGGGTATCGAGTCGCATCTGGTGGGCCGTGATTTGCTCGGCGGCTCCGGGGAGTTGCCGATCTATGGCCTGCTCGGGCTGTCGGTCGAGAACGACCAGGCCGAATACGCCCGCGAGCTGATCACCGCGTACAATGCAGCGCTGCCGCTGTCCGGCGATGAGCCGGACAGTTTTCCCGGCACGCTGGTCTGTTAGGCTGGCGTTCGTTTGATCAAGAGCTGTGTTGCCCCATGTGTGGACGTTATGCCCTGTTTCGCTGGAACCCTGCCTTCGCTGCGCTGCCCGGTTTTCCCGTCGACCAGAAGGCGCAGTGGAACATTTCCCCGAATGATTCGGTATTGATGCTGCGGGCCGAGCCTGACGGTCAGCGCACGCTTGCCCGCGCCCGCTGGGGGCTGACGCCATCCTGGCTGACCGATCTGTCCCGCACCCCGGCCCACGCCCGCGCCGAAACCGTTGCCGAGCAGCCAATGTTTCGCCAGGCCTTGCGCGAGCGCCGCTGCCTGTTGCCGGCCAATGGTTTCTACGAATGGCGCGGCACGACGCGCAAGCGCCCGTACTGGCTGACACCGGGGGAGGGCTCGTCATTGTTTTTTGCGGCGATCTGGGAGGCGTATCCGGTACAGGAGCAGGTGTGGCTGAGTACCGCCGTGATTACCCAGCCAGCGGCGAGTCAGCGGCGGCCGTTGATTCTTGATGAGGCGGGGCAGGCCGCGTGGCTGGATCCCGAGACGCCGTTGCATGCTTTGCAAGCCTTGCTGGCCAGTGAGCCTGCCGCGTTGCGCGAACGGGTGCTGGCCAACATGGTGAATGATCCGAAGCTCAATGGGCCGGAGTGTCTCACTCCGGGTTGAGTTTTTTTGGTGGCAGTGCTGGCCCTTTCGCGAGCAAGCCCGCTCCCACACTGGATCTGTGGCGTACACAAATCCCCTGTGGGAGCGGGCTTGCTCGCGAAGAGGGCCTGAAGGTCAAACCCTGAACTGATTGATCAACCGCCGCTGTTGCTCGGCCAGCTTGGTCAAATCCGCACTGGCCGCACTCGACTCATCCGCACCGCCGGCCACTTCATTGGCAACCTGGCCGATGTTGATCACGTTGCGGTTGATATCGTCCGCCACCGCACTTTGCTCCTCGGCCGCGCTGGCGATCTGGGTGTTCATGTCGTTGATCACCGACACGGCCTGAGTAATGGTCTCCAGTGCTTCGGCGGCCTTCGATGCGTGCAGTACGCTTTCGTCCGTGCGGTTCTGGCTGTCCTCCATGACTCGCACCACATCCCGCGTGCCTTGTTGCAGTTGCTGGATCATGGCCTGGATTTCTTCGGTGGCCTTTTGCGTCTTCTGCGCCAGGTTGCGCACCTCGTCGGCCACCACGGCAAAGCCCCGGCCCTGTTCACCGGCGCGGGCCGCTTCGATGGCTGCGTTCAGGGCCAGCAGGTTGGTCTGCTCGGCGATCCCGCGAATGGCGGTGAGGATGGCGTTGATGTTTTCGCTGTCCTTGGCCAGGGTCTGCACCACGCCGACGGCCCGGCCGATCTCCACGGCGAGGGCGCCAATCGAGTTCGAGGTGTCGCGCACGATCTGCATGCCCTGGCTGGCGGCTTGATCGGCATGGCTGGCGGCCTGTGCAGCCTGGGTCGCGTTGCGCGCCACGTCCTGGGCGGTGGCGGTCATTTCCTGCACGGCGGTGGCCACCTGATCGATCTCGGCCATTTGCTTGTGTACGCCGGTGTTGGTGCGGATGGCGATGTCGGCGGTGTGTTCCGACGAATCGCTGACGCTCTGCACCGACGTCACCACCTGGGTGATCATCGCCTGCAACTTGGCCAGGAAGGTGTTGAATCCTTTGGCGATCGAACCCAGTTCATCGGCGCGGTCGCTGGTCAGGCGCCGGGTCAGGTCGCCTTCACCCTGGGCGATATCGTCGAGCATGGTCACCATTTGCTTGAGCGGACGGGCGATGCCGTGGCCCACCAACCAGATCACCAGCAAACCGATACCGGCAATCACCAGACCGACCATCGCCATGCCGAAGGTGTCGGATTTACGTTGCGCATCCAGGTCGGCCTGGAGTTTTAGCAGGTCGGCCATGACCGCGTTCAGCGGCAATTGCAGCATCAGGGTCCAGCGCGCATCGGTCTGGCCGATGCCGAACGGCAGGTACAACTCGATCCGGCCCTGGGCCTTGTCGACGGTGTAGGTGACTTCGCCGCGCTTGAGACTGGCCATGTTGGCAATCTGCTTGCTGTCGAGGATATCGCTGACTTTTTCGCCGAATTTGCTCGGATCCTTGGTGTAGGCAACGATGCGGCCATTGCCGCCGATCAGGGCCATTTCCCCGGCGCCGCTGTAGAGTTTCTGGTTGGCGCCCAGGAGCATTTCCTGAATGAAGTTCACCGACAGGTCAGCGCCGACGATGCCCTGGAAGGTACCGTTGAGCATGATCGGCTCAATAAAGGAGGCGAGCATGACGATTTTGTCGCCCACCTTATAAGGCGCAGGATCAATCACGCAGGATTTTCCGGTTTCCTTTGAGCACAGGTAGTACTCGCTGGCGCGCACGCCGGTGGACAGGGTTTTCTGGTCATCGACGTCCACCAGTTTGTCCAGGCCCAGGGTGCCGTCGTCGTTGCGGAACCACCAGGGCAGGAAGCGCCCGTTGCTGGCGTCGATGCCGACCACCTGGGTACCGACGTAGGCCGCATCGTTGTGGTCCAGTGCGTCTTTTTCCCAGCCGATGTAGGTGCCGAGGATCTTCGGGTTCTTGACCACGTTTTCCTTGATCAGGCCGATCATTTGCTCACGGCTCAGGCTCAACGAAGGCTGGCCATCGGCACCCGGTGTGCCGATCAGGGCGTTGACCCGCACCAGGCCGCCGGCAATCAGCAGCGGTGCTTCGAGTTCACGCTGAATCTGGCTGACCTGGGTCTGCGCCAGTGACGTCAGGCGTTGTTCGATGACTTGCTCGAACTGGGCCTGGGTCCGTTCCTGGACCATGTCCTGCGTCCGGGCGCCGGAAAACAGCGCGTACACCACCAGCGCTGCCACGACACTAAGGACAATGGCGCCGGCAAGGGCCGCCACGGAAAACTGGATCGACTTGAATTTCATGGAGGCTCCGCACGCGAAAGGACGTCTGCCCGGGTGTATCGGCAGGGTGTCGGGCGGGCATGAGCGCGAGCTGTTGAAATGGCTGTTTTTTCGTGGCGGATGTCGCAAATGAATCAATGCGCGGTGTGACGGGCTGCGGCTTGCCCCGAAGTGTGAATTTTTTTCTGCATTGATGAGAGCTTTGCCTGAATTGCGCGTCTTATGTCTATTGTCTCTGGCGTCGATACCATTCCACGCCTAGGATACCCGGCATGTTTTCAGGGAGTTTTTCGATGAACAAGACATTGGCTCTATGTGCGCTGAGCGCAGGCCTGCTGCTCGCCGGCTGCCAGTCGGTCAATACCACCAGTGGTGGCGCTGTGGGCGTTGAGCGCAAGCAGTACATGTTCAGCATGTTGTCCTCGCAAGAGGTCGACCAGATGTACGCCCAGTCCTATACAAAGACTGTGAGTGAGGCAAGCAGCAAGGGCGTGCTGGACAAGACCAGCAGCGATGCCAAGCGTGTTCGGGCGATTGCCGACCGCCTGATTGCCCAGGTCCCGAACTTTCGTCCGGATGCGGCCCAGTGGAAATGGGAAGTGAACCTGATCAAGAGCGACGAGCTCAATGCCAACTGTGGTCCTGGCGGCAAGATCTTTGTCTACACCGGGCTGATCGACAGTCTTCAACTCACTGACGATGAACTTGCCGCGGTCATGGGTCATGAAATCGCCCACGCCTTGCGCGAGCACAGCCGTGAGGCGATGTCCAAGGCATACGGTATCGAAATGGCCAAACAGGGCGCCGGTGCGTTGCTCGGGTTGGGCCAGGACAGCCTGGCCCTGGCGGACGCTGTAGCCAACTATGGCATGACCTTGCCCAACAGCCGTGGCAATGAAAACGAGGCGGACCTGATCGGCCTGGAGTTGGCCGCCCGCGCTGGCTACAACCCGAACGCCGCGATCACCCTGTGGAACAAGATGAGCAAGGCCAGCGAAGGTGCTCCGCCGGAGTTCCTCAGCACGCACCCGTCTTCCAGCAGCCGGACTGCGGCGTTGCAGGCGGCGATTCCGAAGGTTATGCCGTTGTACGAGCAGGCCAAGAAATCCTGATGTTAATTCTTCGTCGATAAGGCCCTCATCGCGAGCAGGCTCGCTCCCGCAGGGGAATGCATCCCAAATGTGGGAGCGAGCCTGCTCGCGAAGAACGATAACGCGGTCTAACGACCTATTGGGTCAAACCCACCCGCTGCTCTGCATCGCCTTGTACACCGCGACAATCGCCAGGATGAAGAACGCCGACGCCGCCAATCGACGGATCAGGGTCAATGGCAGCTTGTCTGCGGCAAAGTTACCCGCCAGAACCACCGGTACGTTGGCAATCAGCATGCCGGCGGTGGTGCCGATGATCACCAGCCACAACTCCGGATATTGCGCAGCCAGCATCACGGTCGCGATCTGAGTCTTGTCGCCGATTTCCGCCAAAAAGAACGCGATCAGTGTGGTCAGGAACGGCCCGAACTTGCGGGCGGTGCTGGCCTCGTCGTCATCCATCTTGTCCGGCACAAGGGTCCACAGGGCGGTCGCGGCGAAGCTCGCGGCGAGGATCCAGTGCAGCATCGTATCCGAGAAGAAACTTCCGACCCAGGCACCGACTGCACCGGCGGCCGCGTGGTTGGCCAGGGTCGCGGCAACGATACCGGCGATGATCGGCCAGGGCTTGCGGAAGCGGGCGGCAAGAATGAGCGCGAGCAGTTGCGTCTTGTCGCCGATTTCGGCCAAGGCAACGATTGCGGTGGGTACGAGTAGTGAATCCAGCATCAGGGGTTTTCCTAAGGGGCGGGTCGACACGGCTATGACACGTACAGCCTTCCCGCCCCGGGTAAGGTGTGCGTGTCATAGGTCTTGTCAAACCCTGCGATCCATCTGATGTGGATGCTTGGGTCGCATGCGCCATGGTCTGAGGACCAAGTATGTTGACGCATGCCGGACGAGCATGGCGCTCGTGGGAGACTACTCCCCTAGGACGGGGCGGATTCTGCCTTTGCAAAACCCATTCGGCAAGCCTTCTTGTTCAAAAAAAGTTTCAGCCGCGCTTTGCCCGGTAGATTCTGAAACCCTGTCCTTCGGCCTTGATCGCACACACGCCAAGGTGCTCTTCGATCAATGGTTGATACTTCAGGAAGCTGTTCGCTACCAAGCGTAGTTCGCCGCCGTTTTTCAGATGTTTGGCCGCTTTTCGCAGCAAGTTCTCCGTTGCGAAATAGTCGGTGTGCACGCCGACATGGAACGGCGGATTGCTCAGGATCGCACTCAAACCCATAGGCGCGGCATCGATTCCGTCACCGGTAATCACCTCGGCTTCCAGACCATTGGCCGCCAAGGTCAGGCGACTGCTGGCAGCGGCAAAGGCATCCACATCCAGCATCGTGACCTGGTTGTGCGGGTAACGACGTTTCACTGCCGCGCCCAGGACTCCTGCGCCGCAACCGAAATCGAGCAAATGACCGCTGGGCAGTTTGTCCAGATGCTCCAGCAGCAGCGCGCTGCCGCGATCGAGGCGACCATGACTGAACACGCCCGGCAGGCTGATGACCTTCAACGGGCCTTCGGCCAGCGGCAGCTCGTAGGTCTGCGCCAGACTTTCCAGTGGCTTGGCTTCAGGTGCGTTGGCCACGGTGACCTGCCAGAGCTGGCAGTGGCGCGCGCTGTCGAGTTTGCGTGGCTTGCCGAAAGGGTTGAGTTGTTTGGCGGCACCTTCGATGCCGCTTTTTTTCTCGCCGACCAGATACAGCTCGCGGCCGGCCAGCCGCGAGGCGAGGGCGTTGAGAATGTAGTCGGTCAGGTCCTTGGCCTTGGGCAGAAAGACCACGGCGCTATCGAACCCGCGCTCCGGTGCGTTCACGCCAAAGTGGCTGCGCCCGTCGAATCGGGCGTCCAGCGCGGCCTGATCGCCGGCGTGCCAGCACCAGCCATGGGCATCGGGCAGGCGGCCCAGCAGGTCGTCGGCGGGCAAACCGGCCAACAACACCGAACCCTGGAATAACTCGGCCTGGCGAAGCAGTACTTCACTGCGCGGATCCATAACTGCTCCCGTGAAAAAAAGTGCCGCAGTTTATCAACTGACGACCCGCAGCGCCTTACCGCTGAAGTATCCCAGTGCGTTTTCGGTCACCTGGCCGACGATCCGCTGGCGCGCTTCACGGCTGCCCCAGGCGTTGTGCGGGGTGACGATCAGGCGCGGGATGTCGTGGGCCAGCAGTGGATTGCCGTTGACGGGAGGCTCGACGCTCAGCACGTCAGTGGCGGCGCCGCCCAGATGACCGTTGCGCAAGGCATCGGCCAGCGCCTGTTCGTCGATCAGGCCGCCGCGGGCGGTGTTGATCAGGAACGCTTCGGGTTTCATCGAGGCCAGTTCGCGGGCGCCGATGAAGTGGCGAGTGTGTTCGTTGAGCGGGCAGTGCAGGGTCAGGGCATCGACTTGCGGTAGCAGTTCATCCAGTGGCAGGCGGTCCGGCCGGGCAGGGCGTCCGGGAATCTGCCCCAACAGCACGCGCATGCCGAAGGCTTCAGCGAGCCGTGCGACTGCGCCGCCCAATTCGCCGTGACCCAGCAGGCCAAGGGTTTTGCCTTCGAGTTCGACAATCGGGTAGTCCAGCAAGCAGAACTGTTTGGCCTGTTGCCAGCGGCCTGCGCCGACGGCTTTTTGATAATCGGCCAGGCGCGTGGCCAGGTTGAGCAGCAGCATGATCGTGTGCTGCGCCACCGACGGCGTGCCGTAACCCTGGCAGTTGCACACGGTGATCCCGTGGGTGCGGGCGGCGGCGAGGTCGACGTTGTTGGTGCCGGTGGCGGTGATCAGGATCAGCTTGAGGTCAGGGCTGGCGGCCATGGCGGCGGCGTCGATCAGGATCTTGTTACTGATGGCGACCGTGGCGCCCTTGAGGTGTTCGATGACTTGATCGGGCAAGGTCTGGGCGAACAGCTGCAATTCGCTGAAACAACTGCGCAGCGGGTTGAGGTCAAGGTCGCCGAGGTCCAGGGACGGGTGGTCGAGGAAAACGGCGCGGCGAGTATTCGTCATCAACTGTACCTTTTGTGCATTGAACTGAAGGCGTAATCTGCCGAGCCTACCAGATGAAATAAATAGTTACGCTTGGCCTGAAGGAGCCCCACATGTACTGGACAGAGTTCTTGACCGTTGCCCTGATTCACTTGCTGGCCGTGGCCAGCCCCGGCCCGGACTTTGCCGTGGTGGTACGTGAAAGTGTTACCCACGGTCGCCGCGCGGGCACCTGGACCGCACTGGGTGTGGGCACGGCGATTTTCCTGCACGTGGGTTACTCGCTCTTGGGTATCGGCCTGATCGTGTCCCAGTCGATCGTGCTGTTCAACGCCTTGAAATGGGCCGCCGCCGCGTACCTGCTGTACATCGGTTACAAGGCACTGCGCGCGCAACCGGCCAAGCCTGTGGCGGACGATCTGCACAAGGAAGCGGGGGAGCGCACGGCCCGTGGTGCCTTTACCTCGGGTTTCGTCACCAACGGTCTCAACCCGAAAGCTACGCTGTTCTTTCTCTCGCTGTTCACCGTGGTGATCAACCCGCACACACCACTGGCCGTGCAGGCCGGTTACGGGGTTTACCTGGCAGCCGCGACAGCGACCTGGTTCTGCCTGGTGGCGATGTTGTTCAGCCAGCAGCGCGTACGCGCCGGTTTTGCGCGCATGGGGCACTGGTTCGACCGGACCATGGGCGCGGTGCTGATTGCGATTGGCGTGAAGCTCGCTTTTACCGAGATGCATTGATCAAAGGTGATTCCCTGTAGGCGTTGTCGCAGTGCGTAATAAATGGCAAATACTGGCGTAATGCCAGTATTTGCAGGGCTCTACAAATCATTCCTTTGGCTGATTTGGCTGACGATCAGGGGCACTACAGTGCGTACTTTCAGTCACGTCCGTGCAGTCAGAAAAAGGGATTCTTATGTTGCAGACTCGCGTTATCCCCCCGGCCGAAGGCGCTTACCAATACCCGCTGCTGATCAAACGGCTGCTGATGTCCGGCGCCCGTTATGAGAAAACCCGCGAGATCATCTACCGCGACAAATTGCGCTACAGCTACCCGACCCTGATCGAACGGGTGGCCCGCCTGGCCAACGTGCTGACAGCGGCCGGGGTCAAGCCCGGGGATGCCGTGGGTGTGATGGACTGGGACAGCCATCGTTACCTGGAATGCATGTTCGCCATTCCGATGATCGGCGCGGTGATTCACACCATCAACGTGCGCCTGTCGCCGGAACAGATCCTCTACACCATGAATCACGCCGAGGACCGCTTTGTGCTGGTCAACAGCGAGTTCGTCGGCCTCTACAAGGCCATCGAAGGGCATCTGACCACGGTCGACAAAACCCTGTTGCTGACGGACCTGCCGGAAAAAACCGCGGACCTGCCGAACCTCGTCGGCGAATACGAACAACTGCTGGCCGCGGCGAGCCCGCAGTACGATTTCCAGGATTTCGACGAAAACTCGGTCGCGACCACGTTCTATACCACCGGCACCACCGGCAATCCCAAGGGCGTGTACTTCACCCATCGGCAACTGGTGCTGCACACCATGGGCGTGTCGACCATCATGGGCGCGATCGACAGCGTGCGCCTGCTGGGTACCAGCGACGTTTACATGCCGATCACCCCGATGTTCCACGTCCACGCCTGGGGCTTGCCGTATGTGGCGACCATGCTCGGACTCAAGCAGGTGTACCCTGGCCGCTATGACCCGGAGTACCTGGTGGAGTTGTGGCGCAAGGAGAAGGTCACGTTCTCCCATTGCGTGCCGACCATCCTGCAGATGGTCCTCAATGCCAAGGCTGCGCAGAACGTCGACTTCGGCGGCTGGAAAATCGTCATCGGCGGCAGCGCCCTGAACCGCTCGTTGTACGAGGCGGCCAAGGCCAGGGGCATTCAGTTGACCGCCGCCTACGGCATGTCGGAAACCGGGCCACTGGTATCGTGCGCGCACTTGAACGATGAGTTGATGGCCGGCACCGAAGACGAACGCACCACCTACCGGATCAAGGCCGGCGTACCTGGGCCGCTGGTGGAGGCGGCGATCGTCGACACCGAGGGCAACTTCCTGCCCGCCGACGGCGAGACCCAGGGCGAACTGGTGTTGCGCGCACCCTGGCTGACCGAGGGTTATTTCAACGAGCCGCAGAAGGGCGCCGAGCTCTGGGCCGGAGGCTGGCTGCACACCGGCGACGTGGCGACCCTGGACAGCATGGGGGTGATCGACATTCGTGACCGCATCAAGGACGTGATCAAGACCGGTGGCGAGTGGATCTCCTCCCTGGACCTGGAAGACCTGATCAGTCGTCATGTGGCGGTACGTGAAGTAGCAGTGGTGGGGATCCCTGATCCGCAGTGGGGAGAGCGACCGTTTGCCCTGCTCGTAGTCCGTGAAGGTCACGTCATCGGGGCGAGGGAACTGAAGGAACACCTCAAGCCTTTTGTGGAGCTGGGGCACCTGAGCAAGTGGGCGATTCCGAGCCAGATCGCCCTTGTTACTGAAATTCCCAAGACCAGCGTGGGCAAACTCGACAAGAAGCGCATTCGTGTCGACATCAGCGAATGGCAGGCCACCAACAGCACCTTCCTTTCGACGCTTTAAGCCCCTCCCGGCGTGCCCGAAAGGGCACGCCAGCCCCACCAAGCAAGCGCTTGGCTTGTCAAATCGAAATTTTCAGCCATCCTTGCCGTGCCGACGGGTGTCGGACTGGCGAAAGGACTGTTCCAGAGTGGCTGGCAACTGCAAATCACACTTTAGAGGGATCAAGCACTACTACCTGCTGGCTATAGTCCGCTCAAGGATTTTTAAGAACGGGGCAACCGCACGAACCGGGGCGATGCAACTTTGGAATGACTTTGGGATGCCATGGCTCCCGGTTATCCACAGCGTTTTTAGAAGTGCTCAATGCCATAAAAATAAAATGCACATGGAGTAGCGTCGATGACATCAGTAAACCAGTTCTGGCGCCGGGCGAAGCTGCCCCTGGCAGTCAGTCTTGCCTCTACGCTCGCCGGGCCAGCATTCGGCGTCAGTTTCAACGTCGGTGAAATCGAAGGTCAGTTCGACTCATCCCTGTCGCTCGGTGCCAGTTGGTCTACCGAAAGTGCCAACAAGAACCTCATCGGTGTCAACAACGGCGGCAAGGGGCTGTCCCAGACTTCTGATGACGGTCACCTGAACTTCAAGAGCGGGGAGACCTTCTCGAAGATCTTCAAGGGCATCCATGACCTTGAATTGAAATACGGCGATACCGGTGTTTTCGTCCGTGGCAAATACTGGTACGACTTTGAACTGAAGGACGAAAGCCGTCCGTTCAAGGACATCAGCGACGCGGGCCGCAAGGAAGGCGCCAAGTCCGCCGGCGGTCAGATCCTCGACGCCTTCGTCTACCACAACTACTCCGTTGCCGATCAACCTGGCTCCGTACGTCTGGGCAAGCAGGTGGTGAGCTGGGGTGAAAGTACCTTCATCGGTGGCGGTATCAACTCGATCAACCCGATCGATGTGTCCGCTTTCCGTCGTCCGGGTGCCGAGATCAAGGAAGGCCTGATCCCGGTCAACATGTTCTATGTGTCCCAGAGCCTGACCGAAAACCTCTCGGCCGAAGCGTTCTATCAAATTGAATGGGACCAGACCGTCGTCGACAACTGCGGCACGTTCTTCTCCCAGCCAGACATCGTTGCCGATGGCTGCGACGACAACCTGCGTGTACTGGCCAAGCGTTCGCAGATTCCGGCCATTGCCCTGGGGCCTTTGGCCGCCAACGGCGTTGACGTCAACAATGAGGGTGTTCTGGTGCGTCGTGGCCCCGATCGTGATGCCCGCGACGGCGGTCAGTGGGGCGCGTCCCTCAAGTACATGTTCGAACCGCTGGATACCGAGTTCGGCGCCTACTTCATGAACTACCACAGCCGTGCGCCGATCTTCAGCGCAACCGGTGCGCCGCAGTCGGTCTACAACACTGCAGCATCCCTCCAGGGTACCCCGTTCGCCGCGCTGGCGCCGTTGCTGGTGGCGGGTAATTCGCAGTACTTCATCGAATATCCGGAAGACATCCGCCTCTACGGCCTGAGCTTCTCCACCACCCTGCCTACCGGTACGGCGTGGAGCGGCGAGATCAGCTACCGTCCGAACGCTCCGGTGCAGCTCAACTCCACCGACATCCTGTTCTCCGGTGTCCGTCCTATAGGCAACAACAACCCGAACAACCCGTTGACCAATGCATCGCTGCTTACCGGCGTGCCGGGTCAGGACCTGCACGGGTATCGTCGCAAGGAAATCACCCAGTTCCAGACCACCCTGACGCACTTCTTCGACCAGGTCATGGGCGCCAGCCGCCTGACCCTGGTGGGCGAGGTGGGCGTGACCCACGTCGGCGGCCTGGAAAGCACTTCCGACGTTCGTTATGGCCGCGATCCGGTCTACGGCCCGGGTGAGTTGCCACCTTCTGGCGCGCTCGATACTTGCGTGGCGCTCAACACCAGCACCATCAATGGTGCCGGCCCGGGTACGCCGACCAACAATCGCAGCCGCAACTGCAATGACGAAGGCTTCACCACCGCAACTTCGTGGGGCTACCGTGGTCGTGCCATCTGGGAATACAACGACGTGTTTGCCGGTGTGAACCTCAAGCCGAACGTTGCCTGGTCCCATGACGTGGAAGGTTACTCCCCTGGCCCTGGCGGCAACTTCGAGGAAGGCCGCAAGGCGGTCAGCCTCGGTGTCGACGCCGAGTACCAGAACACCTACACCGCGAGCCTGGCCTACACCAACTTCTTCGACGGCAAGTACACCACCGTGGATGACCGCGACTTCGTTGCGCTCAGCGTCGGCGTGAACTTCTAAGCACAGTATTTTCAGGACGAACGCAAATATGAAAATAACAAAGAGTCTGTTCCACGCCGGTGTTCTGGGGCTTTCGCTGCTGGCGACCAGCGTCATCGCAGCAGTTCCCCAGGCCGAGGCCGACAAGCTGGGCAAGAGCCTGACCCCGATGGGCGCCGAAATGGCGGGTAACGCCGACGGTTCGATCCCGGCCTGGAAGCCGATGGCGAAGAACGCCGGTACGGTCGACAGCAAAGGTTTCCTGTCCAATCCGTTCGCCAGCGAAAAACCGCTGTTCACCATCACGGCGCAGAACGTCGACCAGTACAAGGACAAGCTCGCACCGGGCCAGTACGCGATGTTCAAGCGCTACCCGGAAAGCTTCAAGATGCCGGTCTATCCATCCCATCGCGGTGCTACCGTGCCGGATGAAGTATTCGCCGCCATCAAGCGCAACGCCACCAACACCAACCTGGTGTCCGGTGGCAACGGTCTGGAAAATTTCGAAACTGCCATTCCGTTTCCGATTCCGAAAAGCGGCGTTGAAGTCATCTGGAACCATATCACCCGTTATCGCGGTGGTAGCGTGACCCGCTTGGTAACCCAGGCCACGCCACAGCCGAACGGCTCGTTCAGCCTGGTGTACTTCCAGGACCAGTTCGTGTTCCGCGACAAGATGAAGGATTACGACCCGAAAAACCCGGGCAACATCCTGTTCTACTTCAAGCAGAAAGTGACTGCGCCGGCGCGTCTGGCCGGTGGTGTACTGCTGGTTCACGAAACTCTCGACCAGGTCAAGGAGCCGCGCTCGGCGTGGGTCTACAACGCGGGCCAGCGTCGTGTGCGCCGTGCACCGCAAGTGTCCTATGACGGCCCGGGTACCGCGGCTGACGGCCTGCGTACTTCCGACAACCTGGACATGTTCAACGGTGCGCCGGATCGTTACGACTGGAAGCTCGAAGGCAAGAAAGAGATGTACATCGGCTCCGATGCCTACAAGCTCGACGATCCGAAGCTCAAGTACGCCGACATCATCAAGGCCGGTCACATCAACCAGGACCTGGCGCGTTACGAGTTGCGTCGTGTGTGGCATGTGGTTGCCACCCTGAAGGAAGGTCAGCGCCACATCTACGCCAAGCGTGACTTCTACATTGACGAGGACACCTGGCAAGCAGCGGTCATCGACCATTACGACGGTCGCGGTCAATTGTGGCGCGTCGCCGAGGCGCATGCCGAGAACTACTACGACAAGCAAGTGCCGTGGTACGCCCTCGAAGCCCTGTATGACCTGCAGTCGGGTCGTTACCTGGCGCTGGGCATGAAGAACGAAGAGAAGTCGGCTTATGACTTCGGCTTCACTGCCACCACCAGCGACTTCACCCCGGCCGCCCTGCGTCAGGACGGTGTTCGCTAAGGTGAACTGAGTAGAGGCCGCACCCTCTGAAACGCCCCGACTGGTTCGGGGCGTTTTTTTTGCTTGTAGACTTTTTGTAGCCATTTGTAGCAATTACCTTCATTCCCTATCCGTTTACGGCTAGTCTGCGGACATCTGCAACGCCGCCATCCGCAATTCAAACAAGAGCCGGCTATGACTGATTTGTCCACACCCTCAGGTTCTGCACAGGTTGCCGTCGCGACACTCGACGGGCGGTTTTTCCGTCCGCCGTTGCCCGACGGCCATGTGCTGCGTCCACGATTGTGCGAGCGTCTGAGTGCCGGACTGGCAGGCAGGTTATTGCTGGTCAGTGCCCCGGCAGGGTTCGGCAAGAGTTCGCTGGCGGTGGAGTTCTGTCAGGGGTTGCCGGCACACTGGCAAAGTCTCTGGCTGGGGTTGAGCCCGCGAGACAGTGACCCGGGACGCTTTCTCGAGCGGCTGCTGGAGGGCCTTCAGGACTATTTTCCGCACCTGGGCAGGCAATCCCTCGGGTTGTTGAAAATGCGCCAGCGCCATCAGCCATTCGCATTCGAAGAGTGGCTCGACGGCTTGCTCGACGAACTGGCCGTACACCTGTCCACGGCGAAGCCCTTGCTGCTGGTGCTGGATGATTATCACCTGGCTCAGGGGCCGGTGCTGGACCGTTGCCTGCAGTTTTTCCTCAACCATCTTCCCGATGGTTTGCTGGTGATGGTCACCAGTCGCCAACGTCCCGACTGGCATCTGGCGCGGCTGCGGCTGTCGCGACAACTGCTTGAGCTGCATGAACAGGATCTGCGCCTGACCCACGACGAGGCCTTGAGCCTGCTCGACCGGCACAGCAGCTCCTTGCGCGGTGAGGCACTGGAAAACCTGATCCAGCGCAGTGAAGGCTGGGTTGCAGGATTACGCTTCTGGCTGCTGGCGGCTTCGGAGGCGGGCACCGACGGCGCGCTGCCGCAATCGTTGCATGGCGGGGAAGGGCTGATCCGCGATTATCTGCTCGAAGAAGTCATCGATTGCCTGCCCGCCGAGGTCCAGTCGTTCCTCTATGACACGGCGCCCCAGGAGCGTTTCTGCAGCGAACTGTGCGATGCCGTTCGCGACGCCCATGACAGCGGGGAGATCTTGCGCTTCCTGCTTGCCCATCAAGTGTTCCTGGTACCGCTGGACGAGCATGGTCATTGGTATCGCTATCACCATCTGTTTTCCGATCTGTTGCGCACGCGGCCGACGTCCCAGTCGATGGTGCCGGCCGCGAGCCTGCACCTGCGCGCCTGCCGCTGGTTCAATGCCCAGGGACTGCTCGATGAGGCGGTGGAGCAAGCGTTGCGTGCCGGTCACCTGGACGTCGCGGCGAACCTGGTGCAGAACCTCTCCGAAGAGCAACTGCTGGCCGAGCAGAATGTCGGCATGTTGCTGCGCTGGAAAATGGACTTGCCGGACAGCTTGCTGATCAGCACGCCGCGACTGATTGTGCTGTATAGCTGGGCGCTGGGCCTGGCTTGCCAACTGGATGCTGCCGAAGAGCTGGCCAGCCATCTGAGCCGCTTCCTGCCTGCTCCGTCGGCCACCGCCCAGAAGTCCATGCTGGCTCAATGGCTGGCGTTGAGTGGCATCATTGCCCGTGGACGAGGCAACCGCGAGCTGACGCTGCAGTACTGCCGCGAGGCATTGGAAAGTCTTCCGGCCAAGCGTTACGGCCAGCGTCTGATGTGCCTCTCGACCTTGTCCAACCTTGCCATTGCCGATGGTGATTTGTGGCGGGCACGGGGGCTGAACCGCGAATCGCTGGAACTGGCGCAACGTGTCGGCAACCCGTTGTTCGAAGCGCTGGCGCACTACGACCGCGCACGGGTGCTGCAAGCGCGCGGAGAAATCTGTCGGGCACTGGAAGAGGTCCGTCAGGGCATGCAACGCCTGCAGAGCTTGTCTGCACAACGGCTGTATGCGGTTCGCGCCCGACTGACCTTGTACGAAGGCTTTTTGCTGGCCCTGCGAATGCAGCCGCAATTGGCGCGGGTGCGATTGCAGGCCGGTCTGAGCGAGGCGCGCGCCTGCCGTGACATCAGCGTGCTAATCGGCCACTGCGTGATTGCCAGGCTGGAAGGCAGCAGCGGCGAGTTCGCCAAAGCCTTTGCCGAACTGGCCGAAGCCGAGCGGCTCATGCACATCTGGGACGTGCCACCGATCTACTACCTGGCCATGATCACCCTGGTCAAATGCGAGCTCTGGCTGGCCCAGGGGCGTACCGATCTGGCCGAAGCCTGGCTGGCGCGCCTGGGGCAGACCTATAACGGCGAGAACGGGGCGGCACCACCGGAGTTCCATCCGCAATTGCCCTTGCATATCGAATTGCAACAAGCCTTGCTGGAAGTCATCCAGGGCCAGCCGATGCTGGCTGAAGGGCGATTGAATGCGCTGCTCGAACATGGCCAGCAAAGCGGTCGGCAGATGCTCAGTGCCATGGCGCTGACCCAGAAAGTGGCGTTGTTGCTGGGCAGCGGACGGGAGCCGGAAGCACGCAAGGCACTGGTCCAGGCGCTGGACGCCGCTGGCGGAGGCGTGCTGCAACCCTTCGAGGGCCTGCTGGCCGAGCATCCGGACTGGCTGCGTGGGCAGCTTCAACAGTGTTCACCAACCCCTGTTTCCATGAGCCTCAGTGAAAAGCTGCCGGCATTGACTGCCCGCCCTGGAGCGGAATCCGGCGCGGCTGCGGAGCAACTCAGCACGCGGGAACTGGCGGTTCTGCGATTGATCGCCCAAGGCTGTTCGAACCAGGAAATCAGCGATCAGCTGTTTATTTCCCTGCACACGGTCAAGACCCACGCCAGCCACATCAACAGCAAACTCGGGGTCGAGCGGCGTACGCAGGCCGTGGCGCGGGCGAAGGAGTTGGGGGTGCTGGGTTAAGGATTTTTCACGTTACATATCGCGGCCCTTGGCTGGATACTCAATTGTGCGAAAATCGCCCGTCCCCGTTTATCGAGCAGGCCCCCGATGTCCCAGCATCCCACCCTCATCCGCGAAACCTTCCCCGTCGGCCCGTTGCAGTGCAACTGCACGATCATCGGCGATCCGGTGACGAAAAAGGCCATCGTCGTCGATCCGGGTGGCAATCATGAGCTGATCCTGGCGCGTCTCGATGCCCTGGGGCTGAAAGTGGTCAGCATCATTCACACCCACGCCCACCTCGATCATTTCCTGGCGTCCGGTCAACTCAAGGAGAAAACCGGCGCGACCCTGCATCTGCACAAGGAAGACCAGTTTCTCTGGGACAACCTGGAAATGCAGTGCCAGATGTTCGGTGTCCCTTACACCCCGGTACCGTCCCCGGATCGCTGGCTGGCCGATGATGAAGAACTGGCCTGCGGTTGTGGCGTGGCGCTGCACACGCCTGGGCACACGCCGGGGTCGATGAGTTTCTGGTTTGCCGATGCCAAGCTGCTGATTGCCGGTGACACGTTGTTCAAGCGTGGGGTAGGGCGCACGGATTTGTGGGGTGGCGACCAGGCCACCATCGTGCGTTCGATCAAGCAGCGTTTGTACACCCTCGACGAGGAGGCGATAGTGGTGGCCGGGCATGGTCCGGACACCCGTCTGGGCGATGAAATGCGCGAAAACCCCTTTGTACGGGCCTGATTTGTAACGAGCGGAATTTTTGTTCCCGGAAGTGATCCAATACCCGCAAAGGCTGTGCCTTGGTCCGTTGCACCACAGAATGCAAAAAAGTAGGAGCTATACATGTTCACCACGCGTCGTTTGATTATTGTCGCTACGGCTGTGGCCGTTTTGTCCGGTTGTGCCTCGCCCAACCCTTACGGCGGTCAAGGCCAGGCTCAGGGGCAGACGGACAGCGGCTCCGAAGGCATGAGCAAGACCGCTAAGTATGGTGGTCTCGGCGCTCTGGCCGGTGCGCTGGCCGGTGCTGCGATCAACCACGATAACCGCGGCAAGGGCGCGCTGATCGGTGCTGCAGTGGTCGGTGCTTCCGCCGCCGGTTACGGCTACTACGCCGACCAGCAAGAGAAAAAGCTGCGCGCCAGCATGGCCAACACCGGTGTTGAAGTGCAGCGCCAGGGCGACCAGATCAAGCTGATCATGCCGGGCAACATCACCTTTGCTACCGATTCGGCAAACATTGCCCCAAGTTTCTATCAGCCGCTGAACAACCTGGCGGGCTCGCTGAAAGAGTTCAACCAGAACCAGATCGAAATCGTGGGCTATACCGACAGCACCGGCAGCCGCCAGCACAACATGGACCTGTCCCAGCGTCGTGCACAAAGCGTGGCCACCTACCTGACCTCGCAAGGGGTCAGCGGTGCCAACCTGAGCGCTCGTGGCGCGGGTCCGGATAGCCCGGTTGCCAGCAACGGCGACGCCAATGGCCGGGCGCAGAACCGCCGTGTAGAGGTTAACCTCAAGGCGATTCCGGGCCAGCAGTATGGTGGTCAGCAGCAGGGTCAGGTTCAGCAGTACCCATAAGCGTCTGACTGAACCCCAGGCGTAAAAAAGCCCGCCCTATCCTCAACAGATCGGGCGGGCTTTTTTTTGTTGCCAGATCCGGCCCCTTCGCGAGCAAGCCCGCTCCCACAGGTTATGTGTTGAATGCAGATTTTGTGTACGACATCGACCACTGTGGGAGCGGGCTTGCTCGCGAAGAGGCCAGGCCAGGCAACAGAAATCCGGAACAGACAGAAATAAAAAGCCCCCGGACAATCACTCGTCCGGGGGCTTTGTCACACCTGAAACCTGATTACTTCTTCAGGCCGTAATGCTCATCGAGCATGCCCGGTGCGTTCGGGGCTTTTGGTGCGTAGTCGCGAGGCGGCTCCTGATCGCGCGGTGGCGTCAGGCGTTCACGGGGTGCCTGCGCCGCATCGGCGTGCAGGGAGGCCAGCAGGCGTTGGCGAGTCTGTTCGTCCAGGGCCAGGCGGTTGGCACCCTCGGCAAGATGGTCCTGCACTTCCTGATAGCTCGCAGTCAGTTTCTTGACCAATGAAGCAGTGCTGTTGAAGTGGGTCACCACTTCGTTCTGATAACTGTCGAAACGTTCCTGAATATCGTCCAGCTGACGTTGCGTGCTGCTAGGCGCGGCATTCGGCGCAAGGCGAGCGATCAGGAACCCAATGGCGACACCCACAACCAGGGCAAGAGTCGGTAGCAACCAAACTAAGAGCGAGTGTTCCACGAGTCCTTCCTCTATAAACGGCTTTGCTTTACGTTAACGGCTCGAACCTGCGCTGTATACCGCGATTCACTCGCAATAGACAGCCACAGACAATTTGCTAGACGAGTCGACCCGATTCGAGGTCACGGAGTTCCTTCCTTGCTTATGCGCGAAACCCCTGTAGTGATTGATGGCCCGGTGGGTCAACTGGAAGCCCTTTACCTGGACAACGAGCAGCCTCGCGGCCTGGCGCTGATCTGCCATCCGAACCCGGTACAGGGCGGCACCATGCTCAACAAAGTGGTTTCGACCTTGCAGCGCACTGCGCGCGACGCCGGACTGGTCACCCTGCGCTTCAACTATCGTGGCGTCGGTGCCAGCGAGGGCTCCCACGACATGGGTACCGGTGAAGTTGATGATGCCCAGGCTGTCGCCGAATGGTTTCGCAACAAACACCCGGAGTTGCCGCTGACCCTGTTCGGTTTTTCCTTCGGCGGTTTTGTTGCAGCAAGTCTCGGCGGACGTCTTGAGGCCAAGGGCGAGCAGCTCAAGCATCTGTTCATGGTCGCGCCAGCGGTCATGCGCCTGGGGGACCAGGATCAACTGCCGCAGCAGGGCGAGCTGACCTTGATCCAGCCGGAAACCGACGAAGTGATCGATCCACAAGTCGTTTACCAATGGTCCGACAAGCTCGAACGTCCCCATGAGCTGCTGAAAGTGGCAGAATGCGGACACTTTTTTCATGGCAAGCTGACCGATCTCAAGGATCTGATCCTGCCGCGTCTCTCGAATTGATTGCAGTCTGACAAGCGATTACCCATGACGACTCGTACCCGTATCCTCACCGGCATTACCACCACCGGCACGCCGCACCTGGGCAACTACGCTGGCGCCATCCGCCCGGCGATCGTCGCCAGCCGTGACAGCAATGCCGATTCGTTCTACTTCCTGGCCGACTACCACGCCCTGATCAAATGCGATGACCCGCTGCGCATCCAGCGCTCGCGTCTGGAAATCGCCGCGACCTGGCTGGCCGGTGGCCTGGATGTCGAGCGCGTGACCTTCTACCGCCAGTCCGACATCCCGGAAATCCCCGAGCTGACCTGGCTGCTGACCTGCGTCGCCGCCAAGGGCCTGCTCAATCGCGCCCACGCCTACAAGGCTTCCGTGGACAAGAACGTCGAGACCGGCGAAGACCCGGACGCCGGCATCACCATGGGCCTGTACAGCTACCCCGTGCTGATGGCCGCGGACATCCTGATGTTCAACGCGCACAAGGTGCCGGTCGGTCGCGATCAGATCCAGCACGTGGAAATGGCGCGTGACATCGGCCAGCGCTTCAACCACCTGTTTGGCCAGGGCAAAGAGTTCTTCACCATGCCCGAGGCGTTGATCGAAGAGAGCGTTGCCACCTTGCCGGGCCTGGATGGCCGCAAGATGTCGAAGAGCTACGACAACACCATCCCGCTGTTCAGCAGCGCCAAAGAGATGAAGGACGCGATTTCACGGATCGTCACCGACTCCCGCGCACCCGGCGAAGCCAAGGACCCGGACAATTCGCACCTGTTCACCTTGTTCCAGGCGTTCGCCACCCCGGCGCAGGCTGACGAGTTCCGCAGTGAACTGTTGCAGGGCCTGGGTTGGGGCGAGGCGAAGAATCGTCTGTTCCAACTGCTGGACAATGAACTGGGCGAATCCCGTGAGCGCTACAACCAACTGATCGAGCGCCCGGCGGATCTGGAAGACATCCTGCAGCACGGCGCGAAAAAGGCTCGTGCGGTAGCGACACCCTTCCTCAATGAATTGCGTGAAGCGGTGGGCCTGCGCTCCTTCGTTGCCCAGACCCAGGTGGCGGCGACCGTCAAGAAAAAAGCCGCGAAAGCTGCGCGTTTTGTCAGCTTCCGTGAAGACGACGGCAGTTTCCGCTTCCGTCTGCTGGCCGCCGATGGTGAACAACTGCTGCTGTCGCGCAACTTCGCCGATGGCAAGACCGCCGGTCAGGTGACCAAGCAACTGCAATCGGGTCAGCCACTGGACGTGCGAAATGAAGAACTGAACTTCAGTGTCTGGCTGGAAGGCGAGTGCGTTGCCGACGGCCCGGCCTTTGTCGACAGTGCTGCGCGTGATGCTGCCGTCGAGGCTTTGCGCATCGCCCTGACACCTGTTCAGGAATAAACAACGGTCCGGCCCGACCAAGGGCCGATTGCCATTCCTCCGGGCCGTCGCTACAGTGTCGGCCCGTTTTTGTTGCCTTGCTAACGAATTATGACGCCCCTAGAACGATATCAAGCTGATCTGAAACGCCCGGAATTCTTCCATGATGCCGCGCAGGAAACTGCCGTGCGTCATTTGCAGCGCCTGTACGACGATTTGGTCGCGGCCGAGCAAAACAAGCCGGGCCTGCTGGGCAAGTTGTTTGGCAAGAAGGATCAGACCCCGGTCAAGGGCCTGTATTTCTGGGGCGGCGTAGGTCGCGGCAAGACTTACCTGGTGGACACCTTCTTCGAAGCGCTGCCTTTCAAGGAAAAGTCCCGTACGCACTTCCACCGCTTCATGAAGCGCGTGCACGAAGAGATGAAGACCCTGGGCGGCGAAAAAAACCCGCTGACCATCATCGCCAAGCGCTTCGCCACCGAAGCCCGGGTCATCTGCTTCGATGAATTCTTCGTTTCCGACATCACCGACGCCATGATCCTTGGCACCCTGATGGAAGAACTGTTCAAGAACGGCGTGACCCTGGTCGCGACGTCGAACATCGTGCCGGACGGCCTGTACAAGGACGGCCTGCAACGCGCGCGCTTCCTGCCGGCCATTGCGCTGATCAAGCAGAATACCGAGATCGTCAACGTCGACAGCGGCGTCGACTATCGTCTGCGTCACCTCGAACAAGCCGAGCTGTTCCACTATCCGCTCGACGAAGCCGCCAACGAAAGCCTGCGCAAGAGCTTCCGTGCGCTGACGCCGGAATGCACGGCTGCGGTCGAAAATGACGTGCTGATGATCGAAAATCGTGAAATTCGTGCCCTGCGCACCTGCGATGACGTGGCCTGGTTCAACTTCCGTGAACTGTGCGACGGCCCGCGTAGCCAGAACGACTACATCGAACTGGGCAAGATCTTCCACGCCGTGCTGCTCAGCGATGTCGAGCAGATGAGCGTCACCACCGACGACATCGCCCGCCGCTTCATCAACATGGTCGACGAGTTCTACGACCGCAACGTGAAGCTGATCATTTCTGCCGAAGTCGAACTCAAGGATCTGTACACCGGCGGGCGCTTGAACTTCGAGTTCCAGCGCACCCTGAGTCGTCTGCTGGAAATGCAATCCCACGAATTCCTGTCCCGGGCGCACAAGCCATAAGCGTTTAAATCGGTAGAGCGATTCGGAAAATGAAAGAGGCCTGCAAATGCAGGCCTTTTTTGTCAGCGCAAATCCCCCTCCCACAGGTTTGTACATTGCTTTGAAGTCAAATGCCTTCGTTGAGATACCGTGCAAGCTCGTGCTGCCGTTGGCAACCGAGCAGGAGCCAAAGCAGAATCCGGGCTTTTCGCGGACATAGAAACCCCGCCATCGATGCACCCTTGCGGATCAAGTCCATCTCACCGCCGTCAAAACCGTAAGAAGCGCGTGCGGTGGAGCCGGAACCGGTTCGGGTCGCAATGATCACGGGGATTCGTTCGGTAATATGCCCAATTCTTGTCGCCCAGCGCTGCGAGATGTGGCCGGCGCCAAAACCGCTGATCACCAGCCCGTCGTAACCGAGTGCGAAAATATTCTCCAGTAGCAGGGTGTCGGCCGAAAGTGAGGCCTCAAGCAGCGCAACTTTCTGCGTGGTCTGTTGCGGCAAAGGCAACACCGTGCGTGGCCCTGGCGGGCGCAGGTAGCGAACACGGTCTTCCAGCAGCAGGCCTGCGGGCCCCACAACTGGCGAGGAAAACGCCTGCAATGCCAGCGAATCGGTTTTGCGTACGCTGCACGCTTGATGAATCTGTCCGTTCATCACGACCTGGACGCCGCGCTGCCGGCTGTTCTGCGCCAGGGCAACGCGACATGCATCCAGCAGATTGGCCGGTCCATCGGCACCTGGCTGCGCTGCGGAACGCATGGCACCGGTCAGCACCAAGGGGGTGTCGTAGGGCCAAAGGTAATCCAAAAACACTGCGGCCTCTTCGAGGGTGTCGGTGCCTTGGGTTATCACGATCCCAGTGGCGCCCTGTTTGACCTGAAACTCAGCCCAGGACAATACGTCCAGCAAAAACTCGAAATCCAGGGATGCACTGGGCAGCAGGCCGAGGGTCTCAACGGTGACTCCGGCCAGCGTCGTCAGTTCCGGTATGGAGGTCAGCAGGGCTTCGCCGCTGACGGTCGGGATGACGCCTTCACCGGCATTGCTCGCTTGCATGCTTACCGTGCCGCCAAGTGCCGCGATGGACAGTTTGGGCAGGTCCATGGGATACCTCGCTTGTTTGTAATGAAAAGTGGCTGTATTCGCTTTTGAGACCGCGATATAGCCGAATGGCTGGCACGTTAATCAGCGATCAGAAAGCCGATTAGCGGCACGATCAGCAGTGTGCTGATGGCCATCGACAGTACATTGGCGATGTAGGCGTGCATGTCGGCCGGTAATTTTTTGGCAATCACACAGGCCAGCGGTGGTGCGAGCAATGCCCCCAGCAGTGCACTTGAGACGATAATCTGCCAGCTGCCGCCATAGGCCAGAATCGCCGCGGGCACCACTGAAACCAGCGGGATGTAAGTGGGATACCAGCCGCGCAACATCCATTGTCGACGCCAGATCAGCACGCCGATGGCCGAGGCCAATGCCTGCGCACCGATGATGTGCAGTAACAGGCCCGATCCGTACGCGGGGCTTGAAGGGTTCAAGCTGTACGCCAGCAATGCACCCAGTATCAGGCCAAGGCTGGCCAGTTCATTGCCGAAGAACGGTGCTTCGGAAAAGTCCGCCAGAATCCGGCGCAGGCTCCAGAAGACGCCATAGTCGGGCGCCTTGGCGGTGGCGATCAAGGTGGGGGGCGTTTGCGAAGGCCTGGATTTCACCAGGTTCGGCCAATAGCGGCAGAACAGAAACGCCAGGACGCTGGCAACCGCCATGCCCAATACATTGCCAATTACCGCAGGCAGGGCCAGCGGTTGGCACACGTAATTGACGATCAGCAGGCACATCGGTGTGACGAGTACGGCGCCCATGAGTGCGCCGTTGATCGTGACCTTCCAGCCTCCGCCAAACATCAACACCATCGCTGCTGGCAGCGAGACGAATGCTACGAATGTGGGTTGCCAGGTTGTGGCTGTCACCGTCCAGCCCCATAGCAGATTGCTCAGCAGCAGCCCGAGCAACGAGCTGGTGACCAGCCAGGGCCAAAGCCCCGTTCCATAAGAGATGGCAAATCCTTGCCAGGATTTCCCCGTTCGATTCGCCCAGTAAGCCAGATATGCGCCCGCCAGCAGACCGATCGAGGCGAACTCGTGCTTGTAGAAAGCCACCTCGCTGATGTCACCTAACACCCAGCGCAACCAGGCACTCGGTTCGGGTAGCAGCGATACCATGTTGCCGTAGCCGGGCCAATGCGCTCCCCAGAAAGTACGGTTGCTGAAAGAAAGCCAGACGATCAGCAGTGTCGCGCCGATTATTAGCAGGACGACGGCTGTATCAATTGGTGATTTGCGCGATGGTTGGTTTTTGTCGGTTGTAACTTCCATGCGATAGGCCTCCTGATCAACGTGGGAGGCAAGGGTGTTGGGTGTAGCCGAGCATCTGATCGTAAAGATCGGATCGGCGATCACGATGCAGATCGTTCAGGTTGTTCCAGATGGGCGCACTGCGGGAGCTGGTCAGGTCGACATCGGCAAACAGGATTTCCTGCTTGTCTGCCGAAGCCACTGTGCCAATCGGCCAGCCGTTGGTTCCGGCAATCAACGAGCAACCCAGGTAGCGCGCGCCGCGCTCCTCGCCGATTCGGCTGGCAGCAGCGATAAACACATTGTTGACGTGAGCGGCGGTCATCGTCAGATAAGACGCCATGCACTTACCGGCATCGTCGAACAGCGGCGGCGGTGTCCAGACCCAGTTGTTCAGGCTGCAAATGATATCCGCGCCTTGCTGGGCGAGGATCCGTGGCACTTCCGGGAACCAGATGTCCCAGCAGATCAACAGCCCGATGCGGCCGATCGGTGTGTCGAAAACCGGGAAACCCAGGTCGCCGGGGGTGAACCAGAGCTTCTCCAGATTCCACAAATGGGCTTTGCGGTACTTACCGATAAAACCGTCTGGTCCCACCAGAACGCCGGTGTTGAAGAGTCGCATGCCGTCGCGTTCAGCCAGACCGGCCACGAGGTAAACGTTGTGTTCTCGGGCGAAGTCGATCCAGCACCGCACGCTTGGTCCGTCGGGAACCGCTTCGGCATGGGCGAAGGCATCCTGTCGATTGCTGAAGAAATAGCCGGTATTGGAAAGCTCGGGCAGAACGATGAGATTCGCACCGCCGTTTACCGCTTCAAGCGCCAATTCCAGGCTGCGACGCAGATTACCTACACATTTCTCGATGCCGACTTGTGGATCGAATTGCACGACTGCTACACGAGCAGGGCTTGTTGGCTCAGACATTCCGTCGTTCCTCTTTTTATTGTTTTTCAAGCTGTTAAATGGCGTGTGTATAAGAGGGGAATCAGGAATGGGGTGTAAGTCAGCTACTTCCGTTTAGGTCGTAGTCCTTGTCCTAAAGTGGATTAGCGTGATGTTTGATGGCAGTGGGTGGCTGGCGCGAGAGGTAGAGCCATGTATTGCGTGCATGGCTCTGGAGCGGGGATGTGATCAGGTTTTGAGTTGGTAGTGCGGGTAGTCGCTCAAGGAAAATCCGCCATTGAAGGTCGCGGCGGTTTTGTTGCAGATATGAATCACTGCATCGACAGCACCGCGAAAACATGGCTCCGTCCAACCGGCATCGACGGAAAATGATTCACCAGACAAATACAAGCCTGATACATGAGCGAGGTCCCGGTTGTACTTCATCAGGCCGACGGCATCGTAGTAGGTGCCCGGTCGGTAAAGCTTGGCACAGCCCAGAGCATTTTTATCAGTGACCCAACGCTGAACCACAGCCTGATCAATGCCGATGTAGGGAGAAATTTTCTCCTGGATGTTGGCAGAGTTCATGAGAATGCGATCCAACTCTTCAGCGCATTTTGATACCAATTCCTTATCGCTGAATGAGGCGAGCTTGGTTGCGTCATCTTCCCAGGTATAACTCAGCAGGATGCAGTCATAGCTGTAGTTGTCGTTGTAGCGGTAGGTATAGACATCGTGGATAAAACTGTCGGTTACGATGGCTTGCGGGATGTTTTTGTTTTTCGAGAGAAATGATTTCTTCAGCGGTGCAAACACTTTGCAGCTAGTTTCCCAGTGTGCGGTTTTGTAGGCGTTAATCGTCTCGAAAGGCAGCATTTCCCGGGTGAAATTTTTGAGCTTGATACGAGTTTCAATCAGCCAGGAGGGTAGTGTCATGATGACCGAGTCAAAGTCATCAAATTGCTCCTGGATTTGCTCGGGTTGACTGTGTTTCCAGTTGTAATAGACGCGTATTTTTTGATTGGTCAGCTTTTCCAGTTTTGTGACGGATGAGTCGGTGAGAAGCCCATTGCTTCTTTCGAGGCAATGTTCGTAGACGGACTTTCCGGTTTCGTCGGCTTTCATAAACAGCAGGCATTCATCCAAAGCGGCGAGGCCGATGTAGCGGGGCTTGTCGAAACTCTGCCCCATTGAGTCAAAAACGGCTTTGCTATTCAGGTAGGGCGAATCCAGTGGATCGCCGTTTGAGTCCACTCGACCATGGATCAGTTGCAATTGGCTGCTGAAACCGAAAATCGCGGTACGCAGGGGGTAGAGGCAGCACACGTCGTAAAAAGCTCCCCAGCTACCGTCACCTATACCTATCGCGTAAAAAATTGCGGACTCTTGCGCAGTCATTCCCATTCCGCCGAAATCTCCGGGTGAGCGGCCATCCCAAGCTTCCAGTGCTGGCATGCTGACCAGGTCGCGGAACGAGATACTCTCGTATTTTTCGACGATAGAAGCCCATGTGGTTTCCCATTCCTGGCTCGCATAAAGCTCCGCAACGTGGCGGGTCATGCGATCAGCAAAGGCTTTCCACTTGGAATAAACCTTTTGCAATTCCTCGCCGGGAGGCGGTGTTTCGCCGTCTTCGTTTTTCCATATCAACATTTGCGGCGCTGATCCGCCGCCCATGCTGCCCTCCCGGAGATAGATGCCTGTCGAGCTAACCCATTGGCTACCGGGGTTGGCGAAGTTTGAAATCGCCAATTCAAATTGATTGGCGTAGTAAGCCATCAGCGACCGACCTTCTGTCGGCGGCTCATCCGCCTGGTTGAAGAAGGGCATGCGCATGGCACCCATTTCAAACGGTGTATGGCTTGTTGCTGAGTTTCGGCTACCGGGAACGGTCAGATGTCTGCCGCCGATGCGTCTGGATTGTTCGATGAGAGTGATATGGGTAAAGCCGCAGCGATAGAGTTCTCTGGCGGCGGTCAGACCTGTGACGCCGGCGCCGATGATGCAGATTTTATGTTGCGGGTCAGTTGCCCTGGCGATGCCGTTTTCCTGTTCTACCAGTGCACGATAGTCAAAGCACAAATCCGGCGGATTGGGAAAGCGAGCTGCCCATTTGTTTTTAGCCGAACGCTTTGTTCGGGCGGCCTCCTTGGCGATGTATGAAGGGTAGTTGTAGCTTGATCCGATAGTCACCTTTGATCTTCCCTGATGGTGTTTGAAGGGGAAGATGTTGAAGCTCTGGATGGCCGGCGTACATTAGTCGGACGAGATGCGTTGATGCTCTATATTCGTTTTTTATCGTAAGAAAAGACGCTGTATGGAGGTCACTGGCGTTTCCGCGCCCAGCGTGGGAATGCACTCCATGACCTTTTTTATCGCATGTCAAAGCGGAACGCAGAGCGTCTCTGGCTGCATTCCCACGTGAACGTGGAAATGCATCCAGAGTAGGTTTGCGGGATTTTATGCAGCCTGCTGAAACTGCTGCCGATACTGGTTCGGCGACAGCTCCGTGTGCTGGCGGAACAGTCGCGCGAAGAAGCTCGCATCGTCATAGCCCACCTCATAGCTGATGGTCTTGATGCTCTTGCGGCTGCCGGACAACAAGCCCTTGGCGGTTTCGATGCGCAGGCGTTGCAGGTAATGCAGTGGCTTGTCGCCGGTGGCGGTCTGGAAGCGGCGCATGAAGTTGCGGATGCTCATGCCGTGTTCGCGGGCGACGTCTTCGAAGCGGAACTTGTCGGCGAAGTGTTCTTCGAGCCAGTGCTGGATCTGCAGGATGATCACGTCCTGGTGCAGCTTCTGGCCGCCAAAACCGATGCGTCCCGGCGAGTAGCTGCGCTGTACCTCGTACAGGATGTCCCGCGCTACGGCCTGGGACACATTGGCGCCGCAGAAACGCTCGATCAGGTAAATGTAAAGGTCGCACGCCGAGGTGGTGCCGCCGGCGCAGTACAGGTTGTCGGCGTCTGTCAGGTGTTTGTCTTGATTGAGCTGGACCTGTGGGAAGCGTTCGGCGAAGGCATTGAAGAAGCGCCAGTAGGTGGTCGCTTCCTTGCCATTGAGCAACCCGGCTTCGGCCAGCCAGAACACACCGGTGGCCTCGCCGCACAGCACGGCGCCGCGCGCATGCTGTTGGCGCAACCATGGCAGAACTTGCGGGTAACGTTTGCAGAGACTTTCGAAATCGTCCCAGAACGCGGGAAGAACAATGATGTCGGCGTTTTCCAGCCCGCCGTCCACCGGAATCATCACATCGCTGAAGGTGTTGACCGGTTTGCCGTCGGGGCTGACCAGGCGGGTTTCGAACGCCGGTGTCAGGCCCTGGCCCAGCTGTTTGCCGTAGCGCAGGCTGGCGAGGTGGAAGAAATCCTTGGCTTGCATGAGGGTGGAAGCGAAAACCCGGTCGATGGCCAGGATGCTGACGCGCCGCAGGGGCGTGGATGCTTGGTTAGACATAATTCAACTTTATTTTTATAGGGGGAAGTGGTCACCAGACGGCTGGATCGTCTTATTTTTTGTCGGATGTGTCCAGTGTCCTGTATCGGAAGCGAGGCATAGTCTCTGAAGGTCAACTCCTTCTAAAAACAAAGAAAAGGTGCCGCATGATCCCCAGAACCTTGTTCAGTTCCGAGCACGAGCTTTTCCGCGACAGCGTGCGGACGTTTCTCGAAAAGGAGGCAGTGCCCTTCCATGGGCAATGGGAAAAACAAGGCTATATCGACCGCAAGCTGTGGAACAAGGCAGGGGAGGCGGGGATGCTCTGCTCACACTTGCCGGAAGAGTACGGCGGACTGGGGGCGGACTTTCTCTACAGCGCGGTGGTGATCGAAGAAGTGGGGCGACTTGGCCTGACCGGCATCGGTTTTTCCCTGCACTCGGACATCGTGGCACCGTACATCCTGCATTACGGCAGTGAGGCGCTGAAGCAGAAGTACCTGCCGAAACTGGTGTCCGGCGAAATGGTGACCGCGATCGCCATGACCGAACCGGGCGCCGGTTCCGATCTGCAGGGAGTGAAAACCACGGCCGTGCTCGATGGCGACGAATACGTGATCAACGGCTCCAAGACTTTCATCACCAACGGCTACCTGGCCGATCTGGTGATCGTCGTCGCCAAGACCGATCCGAAGGCCGGCGCGAAGGGCACCAGTCTGTTTCTGGTGGAAGCCGATACGCCGGGCTTCGACAAGGGCAAGCGCCTGGAGAAGGTCGGGATGAAAGCCCAGGACACCTCGGAGCTGTTCTTCCAGGACGTGCGTGTGCCCAAGGAAAACCTGCTGGGCCAGGCCGGGATGGGCTTTGCCTACCTGATGCAGGAATTGCCTCAGGAGCGCCTCACAGTGGCCGTTGGCGGGCTTGCATCGGCCGAAGCGGCGCTGCAATGGACGCTGGACTACACCCGCGAGCGCAAGGCGTTCGGCAAGTCGATCGCGGATTTCCAGAACACCCGGTTCAAACTGGCGGAGATGGCCACGGAAATCCAGATCGGCCGTGTCTTCGTCGACCGCTGCCTGGAACTGCACCTGCAAGGCAAGCTCGACGTGCCGACGGCGGCGATGGCCAAGTACTGGGGGACCGACCTGCAGTGCAAGGTGCTCGACGAGTGTGTGCAGTTGCACGGTGGCTACGGGTTCATGTGGGAGTACCCGATCGCACGGGCATGGGCGGATGCGCGCGTGCAGCGGATCTATGCCGGGACGAACGAGATCATGAAGGAGATCATTGCCAGATCATTGTAGGAGCGAGCCTGCTCGCGATGGTCGTCAACGATAACGTTGAAAACCTGACACCCAACGGTGTGCTCAGGTTTTTCGCGAGCAAGCTCGCTCCTACAAGTAGGGGTTATGGCGCCGGATTCGGATGATCCTTGTGAATCGCCTCGATCCCTTCCAGCACTTCCTCAGACAGCTTCAAGTCGAAACTGGCGATGTTGCTCTCCAGTTGCTCCATGGTGGTCGCGCCAATGATGTTGCTGGTCACGAACGGCTGCTGCGTCACGAAGGCCAGGGCCATTTGCGCCGGGTCCAGACCGTGTTCGCGAGCCAGGGCCACGTACCGGCTGCAGGCTGCTTCCGACTGTGGGTTGAAATAGCGGCTGAAGCGGCTGTAGAGGCTCAGGCGACCTTTTGGCGGGCGGGCGCCACCTTCGTACTTGCCTGACAGGAAACCGAACGCCAGCGGTGAATAGGCGAGCAGGCCGCACTGCTCGCGGATGGCGATTTCCGCCAGGCCGACTTCGAAGCTGCGATTGAGCAGGTTGTACGGGTTCTGGATCGATACGGCGCGCGGCCAGCCACGGGCTTCGGCCAGGGCCAGGAAGCGCATGGTGCCCCACGGTGTCTCGTTGGACAGGCCGATGTGGCGGATCTTGCCGGCCTTCACCTGTTCGTCGAGCGCTTCGAGGGTGTCTTCCAGCGGGGTCAGGTTGGCTTCGATCTTGTGCTTGTAACCCAGTTGCCCAAAGAAGTTGGTGCTGCGTTCCGGCCAGTGCAACTGGTACAGGTCGATGTAATCGGTCTGCAGGCGCTTGAGGCTGGCGTCCACGGCTTCGGTGATGTGCTGCCGATTGTGCCGAAGGTTCTTGTCGCGGATGTAGTCGATGGTATTGCCGGGGCCGGCGATCTTGCTGGCCAGGATCCAGTCGCCGCGGTCGCCGCGGCTTTTGAAGTAATTGCCGATGTAGCGTTCGGTGGTGGCGTAGGTTTCGGCCTTGGGCGGCACCGGGTACATTTCGGCGGTGTCGATGAAGTTGATCCCGGCGCTCTTGGCTCGTTCAATCTGGGCGAAGGCGTCTGCCTCGCTGTTTTGCTCGCCCCAGGTCATGGTTCCGAGGCAGAGGGCACTCACGTTCAGATTGGTTCGGCCTAGCTGGCGATAGTCCATCGTGCTGCTCCTTGGGCAAAACAATCATAAAAGCAGGTTGAATTATTTTTCGCAATCTGCATAATTGCGCACCTCTTTCTGCAGTGGAAGTGATGCGCCGCCGCCGAAGAATCTTGCCGTTGAACGGACGCGCCGACCCGAGCCCCCGAAAGCGTCTGTATCCGGCTGCCTTTGACTTGTCAAAGTACGCACTATTCAGTAAGATCCGCCGTCTAATTTACAGGGCGGCCCCTGAGGCTATAAAGAATGAAAACTTTTACTGCTAAACCGGAAACAGTAAAGCGCGACTGGTTTGTCGTCGACGCTGCTGGTCAGACCCTGGGTCGTCTGGCCACCGAAATCGCGAGCCGTCTGCGTGGCAAGCACAAGCCTGAGTACACTCCTCACGTTGACACCGGCGACTACATCGTCGTAATCAACGCTGAGCAGATCCGTGTTACCGGTGCTAAAACCACTGACAAAATGTACTACTCCCACTCCGGTTTCCCGGGCGGCATCAAGTCGATCAACTTTGAAAAGCTGATCGCCAAGGCCCCTGAGCGCGTGATCGAGACCGCGGTCAAAGGCATGCTGCCTAAGAACCCGCTGGGTCGCGACATGTACCGTAAGCTGAAAGTCTATGCGGGCGCTGCACACCCACATACTGCTCAGCAGCCCCAAGAACTGAAGTTTTAACGGAATAGTACATTATGTCGGCGACTCAAAATTACGGCACTGGCCGTCGCAAGACCGCAACCGCACGCGTTTTCCTGCGTCCGGGTACTGGTAACATCTCCATCAACAACCGTTCGCTGGATAATTTCTTCGGTCGCGAAACTGCCCGCATGGTAGTTCGTCAGCCGCTGGAATTGACTGAGACTGTCGAGAAGTTCGACATCTACGTCACCGTGATCGGCGGTGGTGTGAGTGGTCAAGCTGGCGCAATCCGCCACGGCATCACCCGCGCTCTGATGGACTACGACGAGACTCTGCGCAGCGCCCTGCGTAAAGCCGGCTTCGTAACCCGCGATGCTCGTGAAGTTGAACGTAAGAAAGTCGGTCTGCGTAAAGCGCGTAAGCGTCCGCAGTACTCGAAGCGTTAATTCGCTTTCACGTTCAAAAAAGAACGCCCAGTTTCCTCACGGAGCTGGGCGTTTTTTTATGCCTGTGATTTATCAAAGAATTGCGCTGTGACAACTTGCCACATCCGTAGACGCCCTATACTCCAAGGCTTGAGGGTGGTGGGCTCCGGTAATTACCTTGTCAGAATTGGGGCTTTTCATTACCATTCGGCAAAATTTTTATAAGTACATAGTTTTACTTAGTAGATGCCTGATTTAACAGGCCACAAAGCTGATGGGAGAGGACTGAATGAGCAATGACGGCGTGAATACAGGCCGGCGTCGCTTCTTGGTAGCAGCCACATCCGTGGTGGGTGCTGCAGGAGCGGTGGGGGCTGCGGTCCCGTTCGTGGGGTCATGGTTTCCCAGTGCCAAGGCGAAAGCCGCTGGTGCACCGGTGAAAGTGAATGTCAGCAAAATCGAACCAGGCCAGCAGATGATTGCTGAGTGGCGCGGTCAGCCGGTGTTCATCGTCCGCCGTACACCGGAAATCCTGGGGAACCTGAAGAAAATCGAGGGCCAGCTCGCTGACCCGACCTCCAAGAGCTCGACACAACCGACTTACGTTGATCCGGAAACCCGTTCGATCAAGCCTGAGGTTCTGCTGCTGATCGGTATCTGCACGCACCTGGGTTGCTCGCCGACCTTCCGTCCTGAAGTGGCACCTGCGGATCTGGGTAAAGACTGGGTAGGCGGTTATTTCTGTCCCTGCCACGGTTCACACTACGATCTGGCTGGCCGCGTCTACAAGTCGCAACCTGCGCCTTTGAACCTGCCAGTTCCCCCGCATTCCTATGAGACCGATGAGATCATTGTCATTGGCGTCGATACGGAGAAAGCGTGATGAGCAAGTTCATGGATTGGGTTGATGCGCGCTTTCCCGCGACCAAGATGTGGGAAGACCATCTCAGCAAGTATTACGCTCCGAAAAACTTCAACTTCTTCTACTTCTTTGGTTCCCTGGCATTGCTCGTTCTGGTCAACCAGATCGTTACCGGTGTCTGGCTGACCATGAGCTACACCCCGTCGGCGGAAGAAGCGTTCGCTTCCGTTGAATACATCATGCGCGACGTCGAGTACGGCTCGATCCTGCGTCTGCTGCACTCCACCGGCGCTTCGGCGTTCTTCATCGTGGTCTATCTGCACATGTTCCGTGGCCTGCTCTACGGTTCGTACCAGAAGCCGCGCGAGCTGGTGTGGGTCTTCGGCATGCTGATCTACCTGGCGCTGATGGCCGAAGCCTTCATGGGTTACCTGCTGCCGTGGGGCCAGATGTCCTACTGGGGTGCCCAGGTGATCATCTCGCTGTTCGGTGCGATCCCGGTCATCGGCAACGATCTGACCCAGTGGATTCGTGGTGACTACCTGATTTCCGGCATTACCCTGAACCGCTTCTTCGCCTTGCACGTGGTTGCCTTGCCGATCGTCATCCTCGGTCTGGTGGTGCTGCACATCCTGGCGTTGCACGAAGTCGGTTCGAACAACCCGGACGGCGTGGACATCAAGAAGCACAAGGACGAAAACGGCATACCGCTGGACGGCATCGCCTTCCACCCGTACTACACCGTGAAAGATATCGTCGGCGTGGTGGTGTTCCTGTTCATCTTCTGCTCGGTCGTGTTCTTCTTCCCGGAAATGGGTGGCTACTTCCTCGAGAAGCCGAACTTCGAACAGGCCAACCCGTTCAAGACGCCTGAGCATATTGCGCCGGTCTGGTACTTCACTCCTTACTACGCGATCTTGCGTGCGGTTCCGGACAAGCTCCTGGGTGTTATCGCCATGGGTGCGGCCATCGCTGTGCTGTTCGTGCTGCCGTGGCTCGACCGTAGTCCGGTCAAGTCCATGCGCTACAAGGGCTGGCTGAGCAAGATCTGGCTTGTCGTGTTCTGCATCTCGTTCGTGATCCTCGGTGTTCTGGGCGTGCTGGCTCCGACGCCAGGTCGTACGTTGCTGTCGCAGGTATGTACCTTCCTGTACTTCGCCTACTTCATTCTGATGCCGTTCTACACCAGGCTCGAGAAGACCAAACCGGTTCCGGAAAGGGTGACTGGCTGATGAAAAAACTATTTGCTGTATTGATGCTTGCTGCGCTGCCAGTGTTCGCTTTCGCAGCACCACACGGTGGTCCTGAGCTGGAAAAAGTCGACATTGACGTTTCCGATAAGGCCGCCATGCAGGACGGCGCACGCACGTTCGCCAACTATTGCATGGGGTGCCACAGCGCCAAGTTCCAGCGCTATGAGCGTGTTGCCGACGACCTGGGTATTCCCCATGAGTTGATGCTGGAGAAGCTGGTGTTCACTGGTGCCAAGATCGGCGACCACATGAACATCGGCATGCAGCCAGCGGACGCCAAGGCCTGGTTTGGTGCTGCACCGCCAGACCTGACCCTGGTTGCTCGTGTTCGCGGCACCGACTGGCTCTACGGTTACCTGAAGTCGTTCTACGAAGATCCTTCGCGCCCATGGGGCGTGAACAACAAGGTCTTCCCGAACGTGGGCATGCCTAACGTCCTGGCCGGCCTGCAAGGTCGCCAGGTGGTGGGATGCAAACAGGTTCAGATCGTCGAAGACGGCAAGAAGCAATTTGATCCACTGACCGGCACGCCGTTGACTCATGAAGCATGCGATCAGCTGACGATTGTGCCGAAAAGCGGCGCTCTGACTGAAGAGCAGTTCGATGAGAAGGTCAAGAATCTGGTAACCTTCCTGGCTTACTCGGCTAACCCGGTTAAGCTGCAACATCAGCGCATCGGTACGTACGTATTGTTGTACCTGGCGTTCTTCTTCGTATTCGCTTACCTGCTCAAGCGCGAATACTGGAAAGACGTGCACTGATAAAGCTTCAAGCTATTGCTGTTAATCGCGCGCGCCCAAGGGCGTCTCTGAATAGGTAGCGAAACTGGTGATCCAGTCGTTACGGGAGGCGCCCTCTGGGCGCGCTCGTTTTTCCGCTTTCGATAATTTCTACAAGCGAGGAGGATCGCCATGGGCGTGACCAATCGGTTGGCCTGTTACTCCGACCCCGCCGACCACTATTCCCACCGAGTGCGCATCGTACTGGCAGAGAAGGGTGTCAGCGCCGAGATCATTTACGTGGAAGCTGGACGCCAGCCACCTAAACTGATTGAGGTGAACCCTTACGGCAGCTTGCCCACCCTGGTCGACCGCGACCTGGCGTTGTGGGAGTCGACCGTGGTGATGGAATATCTGGATGAGCGTTACCCGCACCCGCCGCTACTGCCGGTTTATCCCGTGGCGCGTGCCAACAGTCGCCTGCTGATACACCGCATTCAGCGAGACTGGTGTGGTCTGGTGGATCTGATTCTGGATTCGCGGACCAAGGAAGCAGCCCGTGCCGTGGCTCGCAAAGAGTTGCGCGAAAGTCTGACGGGTGTGTCGCCACTGTTTGCCGACAAGCCGTTTTTCCTCAGTGAGGAACAAAGCCTGGTGGACTGCTGCCTATTGCCAATACTCTGGCGATTGCCGATTCTGGGTATAGAACTGCCGCGGCCAGCCAAGCCGCTGCTTGATTATATGGAGCGCCAGTTTGCGCGTGAGGCTTTCCAGGCGAGTCTGTCTGGTGTCGAACGCGACATGCGCTAAGGCTTAAGGAGCCGCTATGAACTCCAGTCGACCTTATCTGGTCCGCGCGCTCTATGAGTGGATTGTGGACAACGATTGCACCCCGCATATGCTGGTCAATTCCGAGTATCCGTCGGTGCAGGTGCCTCAAGGCTTTGCCAGTGACGGCCAGATCGTCCTGAACGTATCGCCACAAGCCGTGCGCCACTTGCACATGGATAACGAGGCGGTCAGTTTCGAGGGGCGCTTTGGTGGTGTGCCGCACACCTTGTACGTGCCTATCGCATCGATCCTGGGTATCTACGCCCGGGAAAACGGCCAGGGCATGGTGTTCGATCTGGAATCGCCGATGGGCGAGGACGACGACATCGAACCGGATGACGACCTTCCGCCACCGGACAGCGAGCCACCGCGTCCAAGCGGTCGCCCCAGTTTGAAGGTGGTGAAGTAATAAAAAAGGCGATCCGGATGGATCGCCTTTTTTATTACTTCACCACCTTCAAACGATGTAGGAGCGAGCCTGCTCGCGATGGGCGTGAACGATGACGCGGGCTGCCTGAATGAGCGCATTCACCGGACGCTTTTCACCAGCAAGCTCGCTCCTACAAGATGTGGATCAGTCGATGTACTCGAACAGCTTCACAATCTTCTGCACGCCGGAGACGCCTTGCACCAGGTTGGTCGCCTGCGCAGCTTCCTGTTTGGTCAGCAGACCCAGCAAGTAGACGATGCCGTTTTCAGTGACGACCTTGATGCGCGAGCCAGGGATGTTCGCGTCAGCGAGCATCTGGGTCTTGATCTTGGTGGTCAGCCAGGTGTCATTCTGGCGCGCCAGCAGCGAGGAGGGGGGCATGATTTGCAGCTCGTTGTGCACCTGCTTCACGCGCTGGACTGCGGCGGCAGCCTGTTCAGCCTTGGCCTTGAGGTCTGCGCGTGGCGTTTGCCCGGCGAGCAGCACGACACCGTTGTAGCTGGTGATGACGATGTGCGAGTCCTTGTCCAGGGCCGGGTCGGCCTTGGCGATGTTCACGCCAACTTTGGTGTCGATCAGGGAGTCGTCGATCTTGCTGCCCAGTGTGCGAGTGCCGCGGTCATCTTCAATGGGTGCTTCACGGCTGGCAGTCACCACCGAGGTGCAACCGCTGATGCCGAGGCACAGAGTCAAGGCCAGTAGGCCAAGGCGATTAGGGGTCATTCTTCACTCCCGAACAATTGGCTGTCGATCAAGTCGCAAAGGCAATGGATCGCCAGCAGGTGGACTTCTTGAATACGAGCGGTGACGTTGGCCGGTACGCGAATCTCCACGTCCTCGGGCAACAGCAGCGACGCCATGCCGCCGCCATCACGTCCCGTCAATGCTACGACAATCATTTCGCGATCATGTGCGGCCTGGATCGCTTGAATTATGTTGGCCGAGTTGCCGCTGGTGGAGATAGCCAGCAACACATCGCCCGGTTGGCCCAGTGCGCGGATCTGTTTGGAGAAGATTTCGTTATAGCTGTAGTCGTTGGCGATCGAGGTGATCGTCGAGCTGTCGGTCGTCAAGGCGATGGCCGGCAGGCTCGGGCGCTCGCGCTCAAAGCGATTGAGCAGCTCGGACGAAAAGTGCTGGGCGTCGCCGGCTGAGCCACCGTTGCCACAGGAAAGCATTTTGCCTTCGTTGAGCAGGGCGTTGACCATGACCTGGCTGGCTTGCTCGATGTGCGGTGCAAGAACTTCCATCGCCTGTTGCTTGGTGTCGATACTGGCCTGAAAAAGCTGGCGAATTCGGGATTGCATGTCCATCTGTGTGACCTTAATTAGCGCGGCTGTTCGGCACGTGAATGTGCAGCCCGCAAAGCAAAGAGCAAAAGTGTTGGGTGATAGTGTCCGGTTCGTGATGCCGGTGATCAGCAATCGAAGGCATTCTGTAGCCAGTTCAGCTGATCGAGGTGGCTGTCGATGGCAATCACGTCGAAGCGGCAAGGGGAATTGGCCCAGCGCGACTCGCGCTGAAGAAAATATTGCGCGGCGAAAATCAGCTTTTGCCGTTTGCGCTCATCGATGCTATCGAGCGCGCCACCCCATTGAGTGTCTTTTCGGTAGCGGACTTCAACGAATACTACTGTATCGCCATCTAGCATGACCAGATCAAGCTCGCCGCGTTTGCACAACCAGTTCTGCGCCAGCAGGCGCAGACCCTGTTGTTGAAGATGCTCGAGCGCGTGGCGCTCGGCATCCATACCGCTTTGCTGGCGTGACCTGTCAGGCATCAGCGGGCGGTGTCCGGCAGGCGCTGGATCTGGCCATTGGCGAACTGGGCCCATGGCAACTGGCGCACGACCCGCTGGCTCTGAGTCATGCCGAGGCTGCCCGACTCACCGTCGATGCGGCTGTCCGGCAGAGACTTGAGCTGGCCCAGGCGCGGCGCCAGCCGATAGGCGTCCACGCCCATGGCGTACAGACGTCCCAGGCTACCGGCGGCTTGTGGCCACTGGGCGGTGACCTGGCGGCGCAGTGGATCATTGGTGTCCAGCAGCCAGGGTGTTTCGCAGAAGCGAATGCCGTTCATGTCGTTGTACTGGTTGACGTCGCCGCTGGCGCTGAACACGTGAGAGGTGGCGTAGACCGGTACATCGCCCGCGTACTGGAAGTTCAGGGTCGGCTTGATCTGTTGGGCCTGTTGCGGCGTTGCGGCGAGGAAGATGAATTCGATGTCCTGGCGGCGCGATGGCTGGGCTGCCACTTGCGAGCCAACAGTGCTTTGCAGGCTCTTGGCGCGACCTTCGCTCTGGCGCAGCTGGAACATGTCGGCAATCTGCTGGGCCAACTGGACCGGTTGGTCGACGCGTTCGGTGGCAACGATGGTACCGCCATTGGCTTGCCAATCCTGGCTGAACGCCTTGAGTACGCGGTCGCCCCATTCGCCTTTCGGCACCATGATGGCTGCGCGATGCAGGCCGTCGGCGCGAGCGCGGCGCGACACTTCACGGGCTTCGTCTTCAGCGGCAAGACCGAACTGGAACAACTGCGCCGGGCCTTGATCGCCTTCGCTGTAGTTCAGCGCCAAGGTGGTGATCGGGAGTTGCGGGCGAGTGCTCAGCTGTTTGACCAGCGGCTTCTCCAGCGGGCCGACGACCAGTTGCACGCCATCGGCCTGGGCCTTGCGGTAGAACTCGTCCATGGATGTCAGGCGCGAGCTGTCATAAAACTCGATGGCAGGTGGTTTCTGCCCGGCCTGTTGTGCCTGGTAGTGGGCAGCCATGAAGCCGTCGCGCAATGCTTTGCCAACCGAGGCCAGCTGGCCATCCTGAGGCAGCAGCAGGGCAATCTTGCTCAGGGGCTGGCTGGCCAGTTCCTTGAGTTGGGTCAGTGGCTGCGGCAATTGAAGGGCGGCCGGGTGTTTCGGATTCTGTGCGCGCCAGTTGTCGATCGCGGCCTGTTGCTGCTCCAGAGTGCCGGCGGATTTCACGGCCAGGGCCAGGGCCATCCAGCCGCCGAGATCGTCGGTGGAGCTCGGCTGCAACTGCTCGGTCGGCAGCGAAGCGATCAGGGTCCAGATCGCTTCGTGGTTTTTGCTCGCGGCTTCGCCTTTGAGCATCGGGGCAATGAAAATGCGCTCGCGAGCGGCGGCGAGGGTCTGGCCATCGGCCTCCAGGGCGCGGGCGTGAACAGTGCCGGTGCGGACCTGTTGTTCCTCGGGCAGTTCGCTCAAGTATTGCATGCTTGGGTGGCTCAAGGCGGCCAGTGCGGCCTTGGGCTGATTGCGGGTCATGGCCAGTTCAGCCGCCAGGGTATTGGCGAAAATCTGTTGCCCCGGCTTGAGCTGCTCGACCGGGACCTGTTGCAGGATTTGCGCGGACTGGCCGGCATTGCCCTGGCGATAGGCCAGGTCGGCAGCGCTCAAGCGCAGAAGGGCGGCATCTTCCGCAGATTTGCTTTGGGCGGCCTTCTCAAGCAGTTGCTCGATACTGGCGTCCGGTGTCCGTGGTAGTTCGCCAAGGCTGGACGAGGGCGAGCTGGCGCAAGCCGCCAGCAAGGCAGCGAGGCAGAGGGCAGATAACAGCCGCAGGCAAGCGATCATGTAAGCGTTCCTGATACTCGATCAAATTAGCGTGGAATTGTACCCAAGCACTGGCCGGGGCGCGATGTTACTGGCGTGAATCGATCAATTTAGCTGGTGTAAATGTTGCACCGGCGCACAAACGCTCGCCGATGGCGCGATTGCATGCGCGTAGCATGAGCCTCGCTACGCGCTACAATGGCGACTTTTACCGATCATGAGGTGTGCGCTTTGACTGCTCCAGGTGCTTTGAATTCTGCTGCTGGCTCGCTTTATGTGGTGGCGACGCCCATCGGCAACCTGGATGACATCAGTGCGCGGGCGCTGAAGATTCTGCGTGAAGTGGCCTTGATCGCCGCGGAAGACACCCGTCATTCGCAGCGCTTGATGCAACACTTCGGCATTTCGACGCCATTGGCCGCCTGTCATGAACACAACGAGCGGGATGAAGGTAGTCGCTTTATCACGCGTCTGCTTGCCGGTGACAACGTGGCATTGATCTCTGACGCCGGAACGCCGCTGATTTCCGATCCGGGTTATCACCTGGTGCGACAGGCTCGCGCGGCAGGCATCAGCGTGGTGCCGGTTCCGGGTGCCTGCGCCTTGATTGCGGCGTTATCGGCGGCGGGGCTGCCATCCGATCGTTTCATTTTCGAGGGATTTCTGCCGGCCAAGGCTGTGGGGCGGCGAGCGCGCCTCGAACAGGTAAAGGAAGAGCCTCGCACATTGATCTTCTATGAGGCCCCGCATCGCATACTCGAATGCCTGCAAGACATGGAGCTGGTGTTCGGTCCCGAGCGCCCGGCACTGCTTGCCCGTGAGCTGACCAAGACGTTTGAGACCCTCAAGGGGCTGCCTTTGGCCGAGCTGCGCGAGTTTGTCGAGTCGGACAGCAATCAGCAGCGCGGCGAGTGCGTAGTGTTGGTGGCGGGCTGGTCTGCCCCCGAGGAGGAGGGCGCTGTCAGCAGCGAGTCGATGCGCATCCTCAATCTGTTGCTCGAAGAAATGCCGCTCAAGCGTGCGGCGGCTTTGGCGGCGCAAATCACCGGCGAACGAAAGAATGTGCTGTATCAGATCGCACTGGATAGGCAGAAGGGCGAGTAAAACCCGACGCGCAGGCGTGCGAACCGGCGCTTAACGCTTGTTCTTCGGGCGCTCTGCCGGTAACCTTCGCGGCGGAGAGTCGATCGGACAGTCGCTGCCCTCTATGAAAATTAGGGGGGGGAGGAAAGTCCGGGCTCCATAGGGCGAAGTGCCAGGTAATGCCTGGGAGGCGTGAGCCTACGGAAAGTGCCACAGAAAAATAACCGCCTAAGCGCTTCGGCGCCGGTAAGGGTGAAAAGGTGCGGTAAGAGCGCACCGCACGTCTGGCAACAGTTCGTGGCTAGGTAAACCCCCACTTGGAGCAAGACCAAATAGGGTCCCAAGGCGTGGCCCGCGCTGGGACCGGGTAGGTTGCTAAAGATGTCCAGTGATGGCCATCGTAGACGAATGACTGTTCAAGACAGAACCCGGCTTACAGATCGACTCTCCACCTTTTTTCCCCTCTGCTTAAATCAATGGGCAAAGGGAATGGTGATAGCAATTTCCCTCCTTACACATTCATCCGCAGAACCTCTTTTTGTAATACCAAAAAAAATCTTACTCTTAATAAATTACTTTAACTTTCGAACGCAGCCTCCTGCGCTGATTCAAGTTATCGGGCAGTTTCATGTGCCGGATTCTCGTTACCCCTCCGCTAATGATCCTAAATCTCAGTTCTGTAAGGGTTTTCCTTTAATCCGCGCCTTGACGGTGTGGTGGGCGCATTCCTATAGTGTGCGTAAGTGGCGGAAAGTGGCATGAAGTGGGTTTTTTGAACTCAAAACGCTAGAATTTGGAGAAACGCTGACGTGTTTCGCGGAGCCAACGCTATCAGTCTCGATGCAAAGGGCCGTCTCGCAATGCCGAGCCGGTACCGTGACGAGCTCGATTCGCGTAGTTCCGGTCAATTGATCGTGACAATTGATGCCGTTGATCCTTGTTTGTGTGTTTACCCCCTCGATGAGTGGGAAATTATTGAAACCAAACTGCGCGCACTGCCTTCGCTTCGCGAAGAGAACCGCCGCCTGCAACGTTTACTGATTGGTAATGCCGTCGATCTCGAGCTCGATGGCAGTGGTCGTTTTCTGGTTCCGCCGCGTCTTCGTGAATATGCCAAGTTGGATAAGCGCGCGATGTTGGTAGGCCAACTGAACAAGTTCCAATTGTGGGACGAGGATGCCTGGAACGCGGTTTCTGCCGCTGACCTGGCTGCTATTCAACAACCGGGCGCGATGCCTGATGAACTGCGTGATTTGATCCTGTGACTATTGATAGCGGCTTTAACCACATCACCGTACTGCTTGACGAAGCCGTCGAGGCTCTCGCCGTACGTCCTGATGGCTGCTATCTGGACGGTACGTTCGGGCGCGGCGGGCACAGCCGGTTGATCCTCAGCCAGCTCGGTCCCGATGGTCGCTTGCTCGGATTCGACAAAGATCCACAAGCGATTGCCACCGGGCAGACGCTAGCGGCCGAAGACGGCCGCTTTGTCGTTGTGCAGCGCAGCTTTGCCGAGCTCGGTTCGGAAGTCACCGAACGCGGTCTGGCCGGCAGGGTCAGCGGCGTTCTGCTGGATCTGGGCGTGTCTTCGCCACAGCTCGACGACCCTGAGCGCGGTTTCAGCTTCCTCAACGACGGCCCGCTGGACATGCGCATGGATCCGTCCCGTGGCATCAGCGCCGCCGAATTCGTCAACACCGCGCCCGTGGAAGAAATCGCCCGGGTGTTCAAGGAATACGGCGAAGAGCGTTTCTCCGGTCGCATGGCTCGTGCCGTGGTTGAGCGCCGCGACATCAAGCCATTCGAGCGCACCGGTGACCTGGCAGAAGTCCTGAAGGTCGCCAACCCGGCGTGGGAAAAAGGCAAGAACCCCGCAACCCGCGCATTTCAGGGCCTGCGCATTCACGTCAACAACGAACTGGGTGATCTGGAAGCCGGCCTCGAAGCCGCGCTGGAGTGCCTGGAAGTGGGCGGTCGCCTGGTGGTGATCAGCTTCCACTCGCTGGAAGACCGTATCGTCAAACTGTTCATGCGCAAGCTGGTGAAAGGCGAAGCCGATAACCTGCCGCGCAACCTGCCGGTTCGGCATGTCGCCTTCGAACCGAAAATCAAAGTCCATGGCAAAGCGCAGACGGCCTCCGACGCCGAACTCAAAGCCAACCCACGTTCGCGAAGCGCTGTCATGCGTGTGGCGGAGAAGCTGCGGTGAGCAAGCTTTTCGCCAAGCCATTGCCCGGCGGAAGCTTCTTCATGCTGCTGCTGTTTGTCGGCGTGCTCGTTTCGGCCATCGGCGTGTCCTACAGCGCGCACTGGAACCGTCAGCTATTGAATTCGCTGTACAACGAATTGAGCGTGCGCGACAAGGCGCAGGCGGAGTGGGGGCGGCTGATTCTGGAGCAAAGCACCTGGACCGCCCACAGCCGTATCGAAGTGCTGGCCACCGAACAATTGAAAATGCACATCCCCGGTGCCGCTGACGTGAAGATGGTGGCGCCATGATGAAACTCGAAGGTGCACTCTTTCCTTGGCGGTTCCGCGTGGTGCTGGGTTTGCTCGGCATCATGGTGGCTGCGATTGCCTGGCGCATCATCGATTTGCAAGTGGTCGACCGTGCCTTCCTTAAGGGGCAGGGCGATGCGCGCAGTGTTCGTCATATTCCGATTCCGGCTCACCGTGGCCTGATCACCGACCGTAACGGCGAGCCTTTGGCCGTGAGTACTCCGGTCACCACCCTTTGGGCCAATGCCAAGGAAATGCAAACGGCCAAAGAGAAGTGGCCGGCACTGGCGGCTGCCCTGGGGCAGGACCCGAAAGCCCTGGCCGAGCGACTCGAAGCCCAGGCCAACAAAGAATTCATTTATCTGGTGCGCGGGTTGACCCCGGAGCAGGGCCAGGCTGTGCTCGATCTGAAAGTGCCGGGTGTTTATGGCATCGAAGAGTTCCGGCGCTTTTATCCTGCCGGCGAAGTCACCGCCCATATGGTCGGGTTTACCGACATCGACGATCACGGTCGTGAAGGCGTCGAACTGGCCTACGACGAATGGCTGGCTGGGGTCCCCGGCAAGCGTCAGGTGATCAAGGACCGGCGCGGCCGGCTGATCAAGGATGTCCAGGTCACCAAAAACGCCAAGGCCGGCAAGCCCTTGGCGTTGTCCATTGACCTGCGCCTGCAATACCTGGCCAACCGCGAGTTGCGTAACGCGATCATCGAGAACGGCGCCAAGGCCGGCAGCCTGGTGATCATGGACGTGAAGACCGGTGAGATTCTCGCGATGGTCAACCAGCCGACCTACAACCCGAACAACCGTCGCAACCTGCAACCGGCGATGATGCGTAACCGCGCGATGATCGACGTGTTCGAGCCGGGTTCGACCATGAAAGCGATCTCGATGAGCGCCGCCATCGAAACCGGTCGCTGGAAACCGAGCGACACCGTCGAGGTGTATCCGGGCTCCTTGCAGATTGGCAAGTACACCATCAAGGACGTTTCCAAGACCGAAGGCCCGGTGCTCGACCTGACCGGCATCCTGATCAACTCCAGTAACGTCGGGATGAGCAAGGTCGCGTTCGATATCGGCGGCGAAACCATTTTCCGTCTGGCGCAGAAACTCGGCCTCGGCCAGGACACCGGCCTGGGCTTCCCGGGCGAGCGCGTTGGCAACCTGCCGAATTATCGCGAATGGCGTAAGGCGGAAACCGCCACGCTGTCCTATGGCTACGGTATTTCCGTGACCGCGATCCAGTTGGTCCACGCCTTCTCGGCCCTGGCGAACAACGGCCGCCTCGCGCCGCTGACCCTGATCAAGACCGACAAGGCACCGCAAACCACAGAGGTATTGCCAGAAGCTGTCGCGAAAACCATGCAAACCATGCTGCAACAAGTGATCGAAGCCCCGCGCGGTGTGTTCCGTGCGCAGGTGCCGGCGTATCACGTGGGTGGCAAGTCGGGTACTGCGCGTAAAACCTCGGTTGGCACCAAGGGTTACGCCGAGAACTCCTACCGTTCGCTGTTCGCCGGTTTCGGCCCGATGAGCGATCCACGCTACGCCATCGTGGTCGTAATCGATGAACCGACCAAAGCCGGCTACTTCGGTGGCCTGGTCTCCGCGCCGGTGTTCAGCCGCGTGATGTCGGGCACCCTGCGCCTGATGAACATCACCCCGGACAACCTGCCACCTACTCAACAAGCGAACGCAACACCGGTCGTTCCGCTGAAAGCCAATGGAGGGCGTGGCTGATGTCTCTGAGCCTGAACAAGATTTTCCCTCACGCCGGCCACGATCTACTGATTCGCGAGCTCGCCCTGGACAGCCGCAACGTGCGAGCGGGCGATCTGTTCCTCGCCGTGCCGGGCGGGAAATTCGATGGGCGTGCGCACATTGCCGACGCCTTGCAACGCGGCGCGGCTGCGGTGGCCTATGAGGTGGAGGGTGCCACTGTGCTGCCAATCACCGAGGTTCCCTTGATTCCGGTCAAAGGGCTGGCTGCTCAGTTGTCGGACATCGCCGGACGTTTTTATGGCGAGCCAAGCCATCATCTGAACCTGATCGGCGTGACCGGCACCAACGGCAAAACCAGTGTCACTCAACTGGTTGCCCAGGCGCTGGATCTGCTTGGTCAGCATTGCGGCATCGTCGGCACCCTCGGTTGCGGTTTCTACGGTGCATTGGAAAGCGGCCTGCACACCACGCCGAACCCGATTGCCATGCAGGCGACGCTGGGCGACCTGAAAAAAGCCGGTGCCAAAGCCGTGGCGATGGAAGTTTCTTCCCATGGTCTGGACCAGGGCCGCGTGACGGCACTGGCCTTCGACGTGGCGGTGATGACCAACCTGTCTCGCGATCATCTGGATTACCACGGCACCATGCAGGCCTACGGTGAAGCCAAGGCCATGCTGTTCGCCTGGGACGATCTGAAATGCCGGGTGGTTAACCTCGACGACGACTTCGGGCGGCAACTTGCTGCTGAAAAACGTGAATCGCGGTTGATCACCTACAGCCTGCTCGACAGCAGTGCCTACCTCTATTGCCGTGAAGCGCAGTTCGACGACGAAGGCGTGCGCGCCACGCTGGTCACGCCGCAGGGTGAACACCATCTACGCAGTACCTTGCTCGGCCGTTTCAACCTGAGCAACGTGCTTGCAGCGGTTGGCGCCTTGCTTGGCCTGGATTACGCACTGGACGAAATTCTCAAGGTGCTGCCGAAGCTCGAAGGCCCGGCCGGTCGCATGCAGCGCCTCGGCGGCGGCACTCAACCACTGGTGGTAGTCGATTACGCCCACACCCCGGATGCCCTGGAAAAAGTCCTGACGGCCCTGCGTCCACACGCCAAGGGCCGATTGCTCTGCCTGTTCGGCTGTGGCGGTGACCGCGATCGCGGCAAGCGTCCGTTGATGGCCGAAGTTGTCGAGCGCCTGGCCGATGGCGTGCTGGTGACCGATGACAACCCGCGCACTGAAGATCCATCGGTGATTTTCGATGACATCCGCGCCGGTTTCACGGCTGTGGATAAAGTGGAGTTCGTTGCCGGTCGTGGTCAGGCGATTGCCCGGCTGATCGCCAGTGCCTCGGTGGACGACGTGATTGTCCTGGCCGGCAAAGGTCACGAGGACTATCAGGAAATCAACGGCGAGCGTCATGCCTTTTCCGATCTGGTCGAGGCCGATCATGCCTTGACCGCATGGGAGGTGGCCCATGCTTAAGGCCTTGCAACTGAGCGAGCTGACCGGCGCGCTGAATGCTCGCCTGGTGTCGACCGATGCCAGTTTCGACGGTGTCAGCATCGATAGCCGTGCGATCAAGCCGGGTCAGCTGTTTATTGCCCTGAGCGGTCCGCGCTTCGATGGTCATGATTATCTGAATGAAGTCGCTGCCAAGGGCGCCGTGGCCGCGCTGGTCGAGCGCGAAGTCGCCGACAGCACACTGCCGCAGTTACTGGTCAGCGATACTCGTCAGGCCCTCGGGCAGCTGGGTGCGCTCAATCGCGCCGCCTACACCCATCCGGTCGCGGCTGTCACCGGCTCGAGCGGCAAGACCACGGTCAAGGAAATGCTGGCGAGCATCCTGCGCACCCGTGGCCCGGTACTGGCGACCCGTGGCAACCTGAACAACGATCTCGGTGTGCCGCTGACCCTGCTCGAGCTGGCACCGGAGCATGCAGCGGCAGTGATCGAACTCGGTGCTTCGCGCCTCGGCGAAATTGCCTACACCGTTGGCCTGACCAAACCGCACGTGGCCATTCTCAACAATGCCGGGACCGCCCACGTCGGCGAGTTTGGTGGCCCGGAAAAAATCGTTGAAGCCAAGGGCGAGATCATCGAAGGGCTGGAGGCCGATGGCGTCGCAGTGCTCAATCTCGACGACAAGGCATTCGGTATCTGGAAGACGCGTGCCGGTGATCGCAAGGTGCTGACGTTTGCATTGAGCAACACCAGTGCCGATTTCTACGCCAGTGACCTGGCCACCGATGCCCGTGGCTGCCCGGCATTCAATCTGCACAGCCCTGAAGGTGTAGAGCGCGTTCAACTGAACCTGCTCGGCACCCATAACGTCGCCAATGCCATGGCCGCCGCCGCTGCCGCCCATGCCCTGGGTGTGTCGCTGTTCGGTATCGCCACCGGTCTTGGTGCGGTGCAACCGGTCAAGGGCCGCACCGTCGCGCAATTGGCCAGCAATGGCATGCGCGTGATCGATGACACTTACAACGCCAACCCCACCTCCATGTGCGCTGCCGTTGATATACTGGCCGGCTTTTCCGGTCGCACCGTCCTGGTGCTCGGGGATATCGGCGAGTTGGGCGAATGGGCGGAGCAGGGGCACCGCGACGTGGGCGAGTACGCCCGTGGCAAGGTTTGCGCGCTGTACGCCGTCGGGCCAATGATGGCCCACGCCGTGAAGGCATTCGGTCCAGAGGCTTTTCACTTCAGCACGCAGGCTGAACTGATCAATGCCCTGGGCGCCGAGCAAGACACAAACACCACCATTTTGATCAAGGGGTCGCGCAGCGCTGCGATGGAAAACGTCGTCGCCGCCTTGTGCGGGTCCAGCCTGGAGAAACATTAATGCTGCTGCTGCTAGCGGAGTATCTGCAACAGTTCTACAAAGGCTTCGCGGTCTTCCAGTACCTGACCCTGCGCGGGATTCTCGGTGTACTGACCGCGCTGGTCTTGTCGCTGTGCTACGGCCCGTGGATGATCCGCACCTTGCAGAACCGTCAGATCGGCCAGTCCGTTCGCAATGACGGCCCGCAGTCGCACCTGTCCAAGTCGGGCACACCGACCATGGGCGGTGCGCTGATCCTGTCGTCCATCGGCGTCAGTACCCTGCTTTGGGCTGACCTTAGCAACCGTTACGTCTGGGTCGTACTGCTGGTGACCTTGCTGTTCGGCGCCATCGGCTGGGTCGACGACTACCGCAAGGTGATCGAGAAAAACTCCCGTGGCTTGCCAAGCCGCTGGAAGTATTTCTGGCAATCGGTGTTCGGCCTGGGTGCGGCGATCTTCCTTTACATGACTGCCGCCACGCCGGTGGAAACCACGCTGATCCTGCCGATGCTCAAGGACTACAGCATTCCACTGGGCGCAGGCTTCATCGTCCTCACCTATTTCGTGATTGTCGGTTCGAGCAACGCGGTCAACCTGACTGACGGCCTCGACGGCCTGGCGATCATGCCGACGGTGATGGTGGGCGGCGGCCTGGGCATTTTCTGCTACCTGTCGGGTAACGTGAAGTTCGCCGAATACCTGCTGATTCCCTATGTACCGGGCGCGGGCGAACTGATCGTGTTCTGCGGCGCACTGATTGGCGCCGGTCTGGGCTTCCTGTGGTTCAACACCTATCCGGCACAAGTCTTCATGGGCGACGTCGGCGCACTGGCGCTGGGCGCGGCTCTGGGCACCATCGCGGTGATCGTCCGTCAGGAAATCGTCCTGTTCATCATGGGCGGCGTGTTCGTAATGGAAACCCTGTCAGTCGTCATTCAGGTCGCCTCTTTTAAACTGACCGGTCGCCGCGTATTCCGCATGGCGCCCATTCACCACCACTTTGAACTCAAGGGTTGGCCCGAGCCACGAGTGATCGTCCGTTTCTGGATCATCACCGTGATTCTCGTGCTGATTGGCCTTGCCACCCTGAAGCTGAGGTAGAAACTCGTGTCTCTGATCGCTTCTGACCACTTCCGCATCGTTGTCGGCCTCGGCAAGAGCGGCATGTCCCTGGTTCGCTTCCTGGCGAACCGGGGCGTGGCGTTTGCAGTGGCCGATACGCGGGAAAATCCACCGGAACTGGCCACGCTCAAGCGTGACTATCCGCACGTGGAAGTGCGTTGTGGCGAGCTGGACGTCGAATTCCTGTGCCGCGCCGACGAGCTCTACGTGAGCCCCGGCCTGGCGCTGGCGACCCCGGCCCTGCAGGCCGCCGCCGCCCGTGGCGTGAAATTGTCCGGCGACATCGAGCTGTTCGCGCGTAACGCGAAGGCGCCGATCGTGGCCATCAGCGGTTCCAACGCGAAAAGCACCGTCACCACCCTGGTCGGCGAAATGGCAGCGGCGGCGGGCAAGCGCGTTGCCGTCGGTGGCAACCTCGGTACACCGGCCCTGGATCTGCTGCGCGACGACGTCGAGCTGTACGTGATGGAGTTGTCGAGTTTCCAGCTGGAGACCACCGATCAACTCAACGCCGAAGTGGCGACCGTGCTCAATGTCAGCGAAGACCACATGGACCGTTACAGCGGTCTGCCGGCCTATCACCTGGCCAAGCACCGGATCTTCCGTGGTGCCCGGCAGTTCGTGGTCAATCGCCAGGATGCCCTGAGCCGTCCGTTGATGGGTGAGGGCCAACCGTGCTGGACCTTCGGCCTGAGCAAACCGGACTTCAAAGCCTTCGGCATCCGTGAAGAAGACGGTGAGAAGTACCTGGCCTTCGAATTCCAGAACCTGATGCCGGTGCGTGAATTGAAGATTCGCGGTGCCCACAACCAGTCCAACGCCCTGGCGGCCCTGGCCCTTGGCCATGCTGTCGGTCTGCCGTTCGATGCCATGCTGTCGAGCCTGCGCACCTTCGCCGGTCTCGAGCATCGCTGCCAATGGGTCCGCGACCTTGATGGCGTGGGTTACTACAACGACTCCAAGGCCACCAACGTCGGCGCCGCGCTGGCCGCCATCGAAGGCCTGGGCGCGGACATCGACGGCAAGGTCGTGCTGATCGCCGGCGGTGACGGCAAGGGTGCCGAGTTCAAGGACCTGCGCGATCCGGTGGCGGCCAACTGCCGCGCCGTAGTGTTGATGGGCCGCGACTCCGACAAGATCGGCGAAGCCATTGGTGACGCCGTTCCGCTGATCCGCGCCGCTTCCCTGGTCGAAGCCGTCGAACGATGCCGCGCCGCCGCCCAGCCGGGCGACGTGGTGCTGCTGTCGCCAGCCTGCGCCAGCTTCGACATGTTCAAGAACTACGAAGACCGTGGCCACCAGTTCGTCCAAGCCGTGGAGGATCTGGCATGAGCCTCAAAGGCATCATCAAGCCCTATCCATCGCCGCTCATCACCGGGCGCGGTATCGACCTCGACTTCCCGATGCTCGCCGGTTGCCTGACGCTGCTCGGCCTGGGACTGATCATGATTGCCTCGGCATCGACCGAAGTGGCGGCCGTGCAGTCGGGCAGCGCGCTGTATTACATGATCCGCCACCTTATTTACGCGGTGCTGGGCCTGGGTGCCTGCATCGTTACCATGATGATCCCGATCGCCACCTGGCAACGCCTGGGCTGGCTGATGCTGCTGGGTGCGTTCGGCTTGCTGATCATGGTGATCATTCCGGGGATCGGCCGTGAGGTTAATGGCTCGATGCGCTGGATCGGCTTCAGTTTCTTCAACGTCCAGCCTTCCGAGATCGCCAAGGTGTTCGTGGTGATCTACCTCGCCGGTTATCTGGTGCGTCGCCAGAAGGAAGTGCGTGAAAGCTGGATGGGCTTCTTCAAGCCGTTCATCGTGCTGCTGCCGATGGCGGGCCTGCTGCTGATGGAGCCGGACTTCGGTGCCACCGTCGTGATGATGGGGGCCGCGGCGGCGATGCTGTTCCTTGGCGGCGTCGGGCTGTTCCGTTTTTCCCTGATGGTAGTCCTGGCCGTCGGCGCGGTGGTGCTTTTGATTCAAATGCAGCCGTATCGGATGGCGCGCCTGACCAACTTCGCCGATCCGTGGGCCGACCAGTTCGGTGCCGGTTATCAGTTGTCCCAGGCATTGATCGCTTTCGGTCGCGGCGAATGGTTCGGTGTCGGCCTGGGCAACAGCGTGCAGAAACAGTTCTACCTGCCTGAGGCCCACACTGACTTCGTGTTCTCGGTCCTGGCCGAAGAGCTGGGCGCGGTGGGTTCGTTGTGCACCGTGGCACTGTTCGTCTTCGTGTGTATTCGTGGCATGTACATCGGACTGTGGGCCGAGAAGGCCAAGCAGTTCTTCGCCGCCTATGTTGCCTACGGTCTGTCGTTCCTGTGGATCGGCCAGTTCCTGATCAACATCGGCGTGAACGTCGGCCTGTTACCGACCAAGGGTCTGACCCTGCCGTTCCTCAGTTACGGCGGCAGTTCGTTGGTGATCTGCTGTGCCTGTCTCGGCTTGTTGCTGCGCATCGAGTGGGAAAGTCGAACCCACCTGGGCAGTGAGGAGATGGAGTTCCATGAGAGCGACTTCGCCGAGGAGCCGCACCATGGGCGCTAACGTGATGATCATGGCCGGCGGCACCGGGGGCCACGTGTTCCCGGCGCTGGCCTGTGCCCGCGAATTCCAGGCGCGCGGCTATACCGTGCACTGGCTCGGTACCCCGCGTGGCATCGAGAACGATCTGGTGCCGGCAGCCGGCATCGAACTGCACCGGATCAACGCCAGCGGTCTGCGGGGCAAGGGCAAATTGTCCCTGCTCAAGGCACCGTTCATGTTGTTCAAGTCGGTCTGGCAGGCACGGGCGATCATTCGCCGTCTGCAACCGGTCTGCGTCGTGGGCTTTGGTGGCTTTGTGACCGGCCCTGGCGGTGTCGCAGCCAAACTGGCCGGTGTGCCGGTGATCGTTCATGAACAGAACGCCGTGGCCGGTACCGCCAATCGGTTGCTGGTGCCGTTGGCCGCCCGAGTCTGTGAAGCGTTCCCCGACACCTTTACCCTGTCGGACAGCCGCCGGACCACCGGTAACCCGGTGCGCACCGAGCTGTTCCTCGAGACATCGCGACCTGCCCTGGTCGGTCGCAAGGCGCGTTTGCTGATCCTTGGCGGAAGCCTTGGCGCAGAACCGTTGAACAAGTTGCTGCCTGAAGCCCTGTCGCAAGTCGCTGCCGATTTGCGTCCGGAAGTGTTCCATCAGGCCGGCAAAAACCACGATGAAGTGACTGCAGAGCGCTATCGCGCGGCTGGCGTCGAGGCGCAGGTGCAGCCCTTCATCAAAGACATGGCCCAAGCCTACAGCTGGGCCGACCTGGTGGTCTGTCGCGCAGGCGCGCTGACCATCAGTGAACTGGCCGCCGCCGGTCTGCCCTCGATGCTGGTGCCTTTGCCCCACGCCATCGACGATCACCAGACCCGCAACGCCGAATATTTGGCCCGTGAAGGCGCAGCCTTCCTGATGCCACAAAGAACGACTGGTGCAGCGGATCTTGCCGCTCGCCTGACAGAGGTCCTGATGCAACCACAACGACTCAACGAAATGGCTACCGCGGCACGCCGCCTCGCCAAACCTGATGCCACCCGTAACGTCGTCGATAGCTGCCTGGAGGTGGCCCATGGTTGAGAGTCAGAAAGCCATGCCACAACCGGAAATGCGCCGTATCCGTCGCATCCACTTCGTCGGTATCGGCGGTGTGGGCATGTGCGGGATCGCCGAAGTGCTGCTGAACCTGGGTTATGCAGTGTCCGGCTCCGACCTGAAGGCGTCCCCGGTCACCGAGCGCCTGGAATCCTTCGGGGCGCAGATCTTCATCGGCCACCGCGCCGAGAACGCCGCTGCCGCCGACGTGCTGGTGGTGTCGAGCGCGGTGAACACGTCCAACCCGGAAGTCGCAACCGCGCTGGAGCGCCGTATTCCGGTGGTGCCGCGTGCAGAAATGCTGGCTGAGCTGATGCGTTATCGTCACGGTATCGCCGTTGCCGGTACCCACGGCAAAACCACCACCACCAGCCTGATCGCCTCGGTGTTCGCCGCCGGTGGCCTGGACCCGACGTTCGTCATCGGTGGCCGCCTGAATGCCGCGGGCACCAATGCCCAGCTTGGCACCAGCCGCTACCTGATCGCCGAAGCCGACGAAAGCGACGCCAGCTTCCTGCACTTGCAGCCGCTGGTGGCCGTGGTCACCAACATCGACGCCGATCACATGGCGACCTACGACGGTGACTTCAACAAGCTGAAGAAAACCTTCGTCGAATTCCTGCACAACCTGCCGTTCTATGGTCTGGCGGTGGTGTGCCTGGACGATCCGGTGGTGCGTGAAATCCTCCCGCAGGTCAAGCGCCCGACCGTGACCTACGGCTTCGGCGAAGACTGCGACGTGCGCGCCATCAACGTGCGCCAGCAGGGCATGCAGACTTTCTTCACTGTGCTGCGCCCTGACCGCGAGCCGCTGGATGTGTCGGTGAACATGCCGGGCAACCACAACGTATTGAACGCACTGGCAACCATCTGCATCGCCACCGACGAAGGCGTCAGCGATGAAGCCATCGTCCAGGGCCTGTCCGGCTTCCAGGGTGTTGGCCGACGCTTCCAGGTCTATGGCGAACTGCCGGTGGACGGCGGCAATGTGATGCTGGTCGATGACTACGGTCACCACCCGACCGAAGTCGCGGCCGTGATCAAGGCCGTACGCGGTGGCTGGCCGGAGCGCCGCCTGGTGATGGTCTACCAGCCACACCGTTACAGCCGCACCCGCGACCTCTACGACGATTTCGTCAATGTGCTGGCCGACGCCAACGTACTGCTGCTGATGGAGGTCTATCCGGCCGGCGAAGAGCCGATTCCGGGTGCCGACAGCCGCAAACTGTGCAACAGCATCCGTCAGCGTGGCCAGCTCGATCCGATCTACATCGAGCGTGGTGTCGACCTCGCGCCAGTGGTCAAGCCGCTGCTGCGTGCCGGCGACATCCTGCTGTGCCAGGGCGCCGGTGATATCGGCGGTCTCGCACCAAAACTGTTGAAAAGCGAGTTGTTCGCCGGTGCCGTTGCCGCACCGGAGAAGGGGAAGTTGAAATGACTGCTGCCTACGCCAACCTGTTCTCCACGATCGCGCCGAAAGACTTCGGCCGCGTCGCCGTGCTGTTCGGCGGCAAGAGTGCCGAGCGCGAGGTGTCCCTGAAGTCGGGCAACGCGGTTCTCGACGCGCTGCTAAGCGCCGGTGTCGACGCGTTCGGCCTCGACGTGGGCGATGACCTGCTGCAGCGTCTGCAGAGCGAAAAGATCGACCGCGCCTTCATCATCCTCCACGGTCGTGGCGGTGAAGACGGCAGCATGCAGGGCCTGCTCGAATGCCTGGGCATTCCGTACACCGGCAGCGGCATCCTGGCGTCGGCCCTGGCGATGGACAAACTGCGCACCAAGCAGGTCTGGCACAGCCTGGGCATTCCGACGCCACGTCACGCAGTCCTTTGCAGCGAGGCCGATTGTATTTCGGCAGCGACGGAACTGGGCTTCCCTTTGATCGTCAAACCGGCCCATGAAGGTTCAAGTATCGGTATGGCCAAAGTGAGTTCCGCGTCCGAATTGATCGACGCATGGAAAGCGGCCAGTACCTACGATTCGCAAGTGTTGGTCGAGCAATGGATTCACGGTCCGGAGTTCACCATCGCCACTCTGCGTGACCAGGTGTTGCCTCCGATTGCCCTGGGCACGACGCACAGCTTCTACGACTACGACGCCAAGTACATCGCCAACGATACCCAGTACCGCATTCCATGTGGTCTGGACCGCGTCAAGGAACAGGAACTCATGGAACTCACGGCGAAAGCCTGTGAAGCGCTGGGTATCGCCGGTTGGGGCAGGGCAGACGTGATGCAGGACGCCGAAGGGCAGTTCTGGTTCCTGGAAGTCAACACCGCACCGGGCATGACCGATCACAGCCTGGTGCCGATGGCGGCCCGTGCCGCCGGTCTGGATTTCCAGCAACTGGTCCTGGCCATTCTGGCCGAGAGCGTTGCCGGCAATGCTGCCGGTTACCAAGAGTCGACGAGAGGTTAAGGCCATGCAAGGCGCTCAGCTCAGACATCAGCCTCCCGCACCCGGCCGCAAGCCGGTGCCACGGGGTGCCAGCCGAATGGTGGCCAAAGAGCCGATGTCCGCGCGCCTGCCGAAAGCCAACTTCGGTTTTCTCAAAGCGTTGTTCTGGCCGGTGCTGCTGGTGGCCTTGGGGTTCGGTACTTACGAAGGCGCGACACGCTTGTTGCCGTATGCCGACCGGCCGATCTCCAGAATCAACGTGCAGGGCGACCTGAGTTACATCAGCCAGCAAGCGGTGCAGCAGCGGATCGCCCCGTACGTGGCGTCGAGCTTCTTCACCATCGACCTGGCGAGCATGCGCACCGAGCTTGAAACGATGCCATGGATTGCCCACGCCGAAGTGCGTCGGGTGTGGCCGGATCAAGTGGTGATCCGCCTGGAAGAACAACTGCCGGTGGCCCGTTGGGGTGACGAATCGCTGTTGAACAACCAGGGCCAGGCCTTCACCCCGCGCGAGCTGGCGAACTACGAACACTTGCCTCAGCTGTTCGGCCCGCAGCGGGCCCAGCAGCAGGTGATGCAGCAATACCAGGTGTTGAGTCAGATGCTCCGGCCTCTGGGCTTCTCGATTGCACGCCTGGAGTTGCGTGAACGCGGCAGCTGGTTCCTGACCACCGGACCCGGAAGTGCCGGCCCGGGGATCGAACTGCTGCTCGGACGCGGCAACCAGGTGGAAAAGATGCGCCGCTTCATCGCCATCTATGACAAGACGCTCAAAGAACAGATTACGAACATTGCGCGCATCGATCTGCGCTACGCCAACGGCCTCGCCGTTGGCTGGCGGGAACCTGTAGCGCCCACGGCAGCCCAACCCGCTGTCGCGAAGAATTAAGAAGAGGCAGGACCCATGGCAAACGTGCAAAGCGGCAAAATGATCGTCGGTCTCGATATCGGCACCTCCAAGGTGGTGGCGCTGGTAGGCGAGGTCGCGGACGACGGCACGCTGGAAATCGTCGGGATCGGTACCCATCCGTCCCGTGGCCTGAAAAAAGGCGTGGTGGTGAATATCGAATCCACCGTGCAATCGATCCAGCGCGCCATCGAAGAAGCGCAGTTGATGGCCGGTTGCCGCATTCACTCGGCATTCGTCGGCGTGGCCGGCAATCACATCCGCAGCCTGAACTCCCACGGCATCGTGGCGATTCGTGATCGCGAAGTCAGTTCTGCCGACCTCGAACGCGTGCTCGACGCTGCCCAGGCCGTGGCGATCCCGGCTGACCAGCGCGTGCTGCACACCTTGCCGCAAGACTACGTGATCGATAACCAGGAAGGCGTCCGCGAGCCGCTGGGCATGTCCGGCGTGCGTCTGGAAGCCAAGGTCCACGTGGTCACCTGCGCCGTCAATGCCGCGCAGAACATCGAAAAATGCGTGCGTCGCTGCGGCCTGGAAATCGACGACATCATTCTCGAGCAGCTGGCTTCCGCTTATTCGGTACTGACTGATGACGAGAAAGAGCTGGGCGTGTGCCTGGTGGACATCGGTGGCGGTACCACCGACATCGCGATCTTCACCGAAGGTGCGATCCGTCACACCGCGGTCATCCCGATTGCCGGCGACCAGGTGACCAACGACATCGCCATGGCGTTGCGCACTCCGACCCAGTACGCCGAAGAAATCAAGATTCGCTACGCCTGCGCCCTGGCCAAACTGGCCGGTGCCGGTGAAACCATCAAGGTGCCAAGTGTTGGCGACCGTCCGCCACGCGAACTGTCCCGCCAGGCCCTGGCCGAAGTGGTCGAGCCGCGCTACGACGAGCTGTTCACGCTGATCCAGGCCGAACTGCGCCGCAGCGGCTACGAAGATCTGATCCCGGCCGGCATCGTGCTGACCGGCGGTACCGCGAAGATGGAAGGTGCCACTGAACTGGCCGAGGAAATCTTCCACATGCCGGTGCGCCTGGGCGTACCGCATGGCGTGAAAGGTCTGGATGACGTAGTACGCAACCCGATCTATTCCACCGGCGTCGGCCTGTTGATGTACGGCCTGCAGAAGCAGTCCGACGGCATCTCGTTCTCGGGCATCGGCAGCCGCGACAGCTACAGCAACGAAGAGCCACAGGCTCCGCTGCTGGACCGCCTGAAGAAGTGGGTCCAGGGCAATTTCTGAAGATTTACCGCAACACCGTTACACCGAAGCACGCAGTAGGCGAAAAAACTAGAGAATGTAAAGGAGAGGGAAAATGTTCGAACTCGTAGACAACATCCCCGCAAGCCCGGTAATCAAAGTTATCGGTGTAGGCGGTGGCGGCGGCAACGCTGTCAACCACATGGTCAAGAGCAACATTGAAGGCGTCGAGTTCATCTGCGCCAACACTGATGCTCAAGCGCTGAAAAACATCGGCGCGCGTACCATCCTGCAACTGGGCACCGGTGTGACCAAGGGCCTGGGCGCTGGCGCCAACCCTGAAGTCGGTCGTCAAGCCGCTCTGGAAGACCGTGAGCGCATTGCCGAAGTCCTGCAGGGCACCAACATGGTGTTCATCACCACTGGCATGGGCGGCGGTACCGGTACCGGTGCTGCGCCGATCATCGCCGAAGTGGCCAAGGAAATGGGCATCCTCACCGTTGCGGTGGTGACCCGTCCGTTCCCGTTCGAAGGCCGCAAGCGTATGCAGATCGCCGACGAAGGCATCCGCATGCTCTCCGAAAGCGTCGACTCGTTGATCACCATTCCCAACGAGAAGCTGCTGACCATCCTCGGTAAAGACGCCAGCCTGCTGTCGGCTTTCGCCAAGGCTGACGATGTATTGGCCGGAGCCGTTCGCGGTATCTCCGACATCATCAAGCGTCCGGGCATGATCAACGTCGACTTCGCCGACGTGCGTACCGTGATGAGCGAAATGGGCATGGCGATGATGGGCACTGGCTGCGCCAGCGGTCCGAACCGTGCACGCGAGGCCACCGAAGCGGCCATTCGCAACCCGCTGCTGGAAGACGTGAACCTGCAAGGCGCTCGCGGCATCCTGGTAAACATTACCGCCGGTCCGGATCTGTCCCTGGGCGAATACTCCGACGTGGGTAGCATCATCGAGGCATTCGCTTCGGAACACGCGATGGTCAAGGTCGGTACCGTTATCGATCCGGACATGCGCGACGAGCTGCACGTGACTGTCGTTGCAACCGGTCTGGGCGCTAAAATCGAGAAGCCTGTGAAGGTCATCGACAATACCGTTCACACTTCGATGGCTGCACAGCCACAACAGCAGGCCCCTGTTCGTCAGGAAGCTCCAGCGGTGAACTACCGTGACCTGGACCGTCCGACCGTCATGCGCAACCAGGCCCAGGCCGGTGCTGCGACTGCCGCGAAGATGAATCCGCAAGATGACCTGGACTACCTGGACATCCCGGCTTTCCTGCGTCGTCAGGCCGATTGATGAAATGTATCAGGGCTATGAAGGTGATTGGTGTTCAGCAAAGGCGTGGTCTGCTATCATCGCCAGCCTTTGTTGATACCAGTTCGCAATTTGCGCTGAAGCGGCCCATGCCATGATTAAACAACGCACCCTGAAGAATATTATCCGTGCCACAGGTGTCGGCCTGCACTCCGGGGAGAAGGTCTATCTGACCCTCAAGCCAGCGCCTGTCGACACTGGCATTGTGTTTTGTCGCGCCGACCTCGATCCCGTGGTGCAGATTCCTGCCCGCGCGGAAAACGTTGGTGAAACCACTATGTCGACCACGCTCGTTAACGGTGACGTCAAAGTGGACACGGTAGAGCACTTGCTCTCGGCCATGGCAGGCCTGGGCATCGATAACGCCTACGTCGAGCTCTCCGCGTCCGAAGTCCCGATCATGGATGGTAGCGCCGGACCTTTCGTATTCCTGATTCAATCGGCTGGCCTGGAAGAACAGGACGCCGCCAAGAAGTTCATCCGCATCCTGCGTGAAGTGACAGTGGAAGATGGCGACAAGCGCGCTACTTTCGTCCCTTTCGAAGGGTTCAAAGTGAGCTTCGAGATCGATTTCGATCACCCGGTTTTCCGTGACCGCACCCAAAGTGCAAGCGTGGATTTTTCCAGCACTTCGTTCGTAAAAGAAGTCAGCCGCGCCCGTACCTTTGGTTTCATGAGTGACATCGAGTACCTGCGCAAGCACAACCTCGCACTCGGCGGCAGTGTTGAAAACGCTATTGTGGTCGACGCCGATGGCGTACTGAACGAAGACGGCCTTCGCTATGAAGACGAATTCGTGAAGCACAAGATTCTCGATGCAATTGGTGACCTCTACCTGCTGGGCAATAGCCTGATTGGTGAGTTCAAGGGCTTCAAGTCCGGCCACGCACTGAACAACCAGCTGCTGCGCAAGTTGATTGAGCAGACAGATGCCTGGGAAGTCGTGACGTTCGAAGACGCCAGCACTGCACCGATCTCTTACATGCGCCCGGTTGCGGCCGTGTAAGCAAAAAACCTCTCTAGTTTTTTAAAGGCTACCTTCGGGTGGCCTTTTTTTATGCCCGAAGTTCGTAGTGCCTGGGCTGGCCTCATCGCGAGCAAGCTCGCTCCCACAGATGATTGCATTCCCCTGTGGGAGCGAGCTTGCTCGCGATGGCGTCCTCCCATCCAATGAAAATCCTATTTGGCACAAACCACCCGGTTACGCCCCCTCTCCTTGGCCTGATACAGCGCCTTGTCCGCGCTGAACAGCAACTGTTCGAGGGTGATTTCGCTGGCCGCCGTCCAGGTGGCAATACCGATACTCACACTCATCGGTCGCTCACCGGCGTCGACCAGTGGCAGTTTTTGTACAGCCTCACGAATATGTTCGGCAATCTGCCGTGCACCGTCACCGCCTGTTTCGGCCAGGACCACCGAAAACTCTTCGCCCCCGTAGCGCGCCACCAGGTCTGTGGGGCGGTGGACATTGGCACTGATGACCTCGGCCAATGCCCGTAACGCTTCGTCGCCGGCCTGATGCCCGTGCCGGTCATTGAAGGCCTTGAAGTGATCGGCATCGATCATCAGCAACGACAACGGCTTGCCACTGCGCTGCGCGCGAAACCATTCATGGCGCAGAGTCTGATCAAGGGATCGGCGGTTGGCCACGCCGGTCAAGGCATCGGTGGCCGCCAGTTGCGACAATTCCTGCTCGGCACTCTGGCGCAGGCGCAACTCGCGGCAGAGCAGCCAGGTCAGCCACAGCAAACCGATGCACAAAACCCCGGTAGCACCGCTGATCACATAGGCCGTACGGTTCCAGGTGGCGAACACCTCATCCACAGAAAGGGCCACGATGACAGTCAGTGGCAGGTTGCCGACCCGGGTAAAGGTGTACAAGCGCCGTTGATGGTCGACACTCGACACACTTTCAAAGGTGCCATTGCGCTCCTGCAGCATGCGTACGACGTTGGGGCGGCTGGAGAAGCTTTTGCCGATGGAGTGCGGTTCCCGGTACGGCTTCTGCGCCAGGAGGATCCCGTCATTGTTGATGATGCCCAGCGTGCTGCCGGTGCCGATGTCGAGGCTGTTGAACAACTGATCGAAGTAGCTCATGCGCATCGAGGCTACCGCGACCCCCAAAAACTCACCCGTGGGCGAGGAAATGCGCCGGCTGAAACTGATGCGCCATTGGTCGCTGTCATCGCAGTCGCAGCGCGGCTTGAACGGTCGGCTGATAAACATGCCGGTATCACGATTGAAGACATGGGCCAGGAAATAATCGCGGTCAGCGAAGTTACCCGGTTTCGGTTCGATCAACGATGAGTCGGCCAGTACGTCGCCGTGCTTGTCCAGCAGCAGGATGTCGCCCTTGTAGCGCGCGGTGGTGGAGCGGTCGAACAGCGCCAGATGACGAATCTGCGGCGAAACCTGTTTCAGGTCGTCCCGTTGGGCAGCGGCGATCAGGCCCTGCAAGGTCAGATCATAGAGCTCGACCGTACGCAGGACATCGGCATCGATCAGTTGCGCAATGGTGGTCGCGCTGCGTGTGGCGATCTGCTGGGCGTAGGCGTGTTCGCGGATCAGCAGAAAAGTGACGATGCACAGGATCGAGATGACCGTCAGGGTGCTGCCGAAGATCACCATGATCTCGGGTCGCCCGGACGGGCCTTGAAAATGTGGGGTGCGGCTTGCGGTCATAGGGCTGATGTCTGCTAAAGGGACGTTGTAAGCGTAGTTGCATTAACGTAGCAGCCGGGTGAATCGTGCCTGTTGCCCTAACGACTGATCAATGGCGTGGGAATCAGCGCTTGTCGTTGCGAAAATTGCAATGAAAGTTGAATCGCCATTATAAAAAAAGCCGCTGAAAGCAGCGGCTTTGTAGACAACTTTTCAAAGGGAAGAGCCGATGAACAGTGTCGTGGGAAGCGGGAGTGAACGGTGCAGTTCAGCTGTCCTTCTCGACCTGTGGCCGGGCCTGATTGGTCGAGGCTTGCGGGGCTTGGGCGTCTTGCGCAGCCTTGGCCGTCATCTCGATCTGATGCTCTTCGAACGCTGCAGCGCGTGCGGCGCTATGTGCGACGAAAGTCTGCGATTCTTCCGCCATCGCCAGTGGCGACAGGAACAAAGAGGACAAAACGAAAGCGCTGGCAATACCCATACTGTTGGACATCTTTAAAACCTTCTTGCTTGGCAAGTGCTGTTTGGTGCGGGCAAAGATAAGGATCTTGAGCGAGGGGAAAAAGAGCGGATTCATGAAAGGACTGTTGCTGTTATGGCAACAGTTGGTTGGTCGCACACTTGTGTTCAACCCGGAACCAATGTGGGAGCGAGCTTGCTCGCGATAGCATCACCTCGGTTCAGAAGTTGCACCGAGTCGCTTGCATCGCGAGCAAGCTCGCTCCCACAAAGGAAGAGGGGGTCAGACAGGAAGATGAATCCCGAAGGTATTCATCCCATGGTCACTGCGCACGAACACATCGCCGCCATGCATCAACGCAATCGCCTTGACGATGGCCAGCCCAAGGCCGTGGTTATGGCCGCTGTTGCTGCGCGATGCATCGACCCGATAGAAGCGTTCGAACAGCCGTGGCAGGTGTTCGTGGGCAATCGGTGAGCCGGGGTTGGCGACGCCGATGCTGACCTGATGTTCTGCGGCTTCAATGTGCACTTCAATCACCTGGCCGGGCGCAGTGTGCTGCACCGCGTTGTTCAGCAGATTGATCAACGCCCGGCGCAGATGGGCGATCTCGATGCTCACTTGCGCGTCACCACTGACCTCTACCTGGACCTGAGCGTCCTCGAGAATGAAGTCCAGATATTCCAGGGTCGTGGCCACTTCATCGGCCAGCGACGTGGACGTCAGCTTGGTTGCCTTGCTGCCCTGATCGGCACTGGCCAGGAACAGCATGTCGTTGATGATCGAACGCAGCCGCTCAAGCTCTTCGAGATTCGATTGCAGCACTTCGAAGTAATGCTCGGCGGAGCGTCCGCGGGTCAATGCAACCTGGGTCTGGCCGATCAGGTTGGTCAGTGGCGAGCGCAGTTCGTGGGCGACGTCGGCATTGAACGATTCAAGGCGTGAGTAAGCCTGCTCGACCCGTTCCAGGGTCGAGTTGAAGGAGCTGACGAACTGATCGAGTTCCGGCGGCAACGGTGACAATCGCAAGCGTCCCGAGCGCAACGGCGGAGCCAGGCGCCGGGCTTCCTGGGACAGTTTGATCAGCGGCTTGAGGCCGATCCGCGCCACCCAATAACCCAGTGCCGAGGCCAGCAGCACGCCGACAATCGCCAAGCTGATCAGCGCGACCAGCAGATGATGCTGGGTATGGAAAAACGTCTCGGTGTCGATGGCGATCATGAAGCGCAGCGGTGGGCGCTGGTCCTTGGCCGGGAACTCGCTGACCAGCACTTTCAGCGGATAGGGGTGATCCGGCAGATGCATGTCGCGCATGCCCAGTGGACCTTGGGCAAAGGCGCGGACCAGCGGGGTCAGGTTGCCGTATTCGTAATGTGGATCGCCGCTGATGATCCAGAAGCTGATGCGTTTGTCTTCTTCGCTCAGCAGGTTGAGCTTGTTATTGATCTTCACCCAATGCTCAGGCGTGCCGTAACGGCCGACCGTGGATTCGAGCACACTGTAGCGCGCATCCAGCTCGGCTTCGGGCAACAGGCCCAGGCCTTTGTCGACCTGCTGGTACAAGGCCCAGCCGATCAACAGGAACACCAGCAGCGCCACCAGCGTGAACATCCCGCTCAGGCGCAAGGCGATGCTGTTACTGGACACCACGGCTCTCCAGCACATAACCCATGCCGCGAATGGTGTGCAGCAATTTCTCTTCGAACGGCCCGTCGAGCTTGGCCCGCAGGCGTTTGATCGCGACTTCGACGACGTTGGCGTCGCTGTCGAAATTGATGTCCCAGACCATCTCGGCAATGGCGGTTTTCGAGAGAATTTCACCCTGGCGGCGCGCCAATACGCTGAGCAGCGAGAACTCCTTGGCGGTCAGGTCCAGCCGTGCGCCGCCGCGAGTAGCCTTGCGGCTGATCAAATCTATCCACAGGTCGGCAATGCTCACTTGCACCGGTTCATGACCGCCGCTGCGCCGGGTCAGCGCTTGCAGGCGTGCCACCAGCTCAAGGAAGGAAAACGGTTTGCCCAGGTAATCATCGGCGCCGTCACGCAGGCCCCTGATGCGATCTTCCACACGTTCGCGGGCGGTGAGCATGATCACCGGGGTCTGCTTGCGCGCACGCAAGGCGCGCAATACGCCGAAACCGTCGAGGCCCGGCAACATCACGTCCAGGACGATCACCGCGTAGTCGCTCTCCAGCGCCAGATGCAGGCCTTCGACCCCATCCTGCGCCAGGTCCACGGTGTAACCCTGTTCCGTCAGGCCGCGGTGCAGATAGTCCGCGGTTTTTTCCTCGTCTTCGATAATCAGGACGCGCATGACCCCGCCTCAGTCTGTGGTCGCCAGCGCCGGTACTGGCGAAGGTTTAGGCCGATGAAATAACCGCTCCAGCCACAAGTATATGACCGGCGTAGTGAACAGCGTCAGCGCCTGGCTCACCAGCAAGCCGCCGACTACCGCGATCCCCAGGGGTTGGCGCAACTCGGCGCCGGTGCCGTAGCCGAGCATCAGCGGCAGGGCGCCAAGCAGCGCGGCGAGGGTGGTCATGATGATCGGTCGGAACCGCGTGATGCAGGCCTTGAAGATCGCTTCTTCAGGCGACAGTCCGCCATTGCGCTGCGCGTCGAGGGCGAAGTCGATCATCAGGATGCCGTTTTTCTTGACGATACCGATCAACAGCACCAGCCCGATCAAGGCCATGATCGAAAAGTCCTGGCCGCAGATCCACAGCATGATCAGTGCGCCGAGGCCCGCCGAAGGCAAGGTCGAAATGATCGTCAGCGGATGCACGAAGCTCTCGTAGAGCACGCCGAGAATGATGTACACCGCCAACAGCGCCGCCAGGATCAGCCACGGCTGGCTGGCCAGTGAACTCTGGAACGCTTGGGCCGCGCCCTGGAAATTACCGCTGATGGCGGTTGGCATGCCGATGTCGGCCTTGGCCTGGTCGAGCATGATCACCGCATCGCCCAACGCCACGCCGGGCGCCAGGTTGAACGACAGGTTGGCGGCCGGGAACATGCCGTCATGGGCGATGGACAGTGGGCCGATGGTGGGCGCATCGAACCTGGCCAGGGCCGACAGCGGTACCATTTCCCCGCTCAGGGGGGAGCGCAGGTAGAAATAGTTGAGGCTTTCGGCTTTGCCGCGTTGCTGTGTGTCCAGCTCCAGGATCACATTGTACTGGTTGACCTGGGTCTGGAATTCATTGATCTGTCGCTGGCCGAAGGCATCGTACAGGGCTTCGTCGACGTCGCTGGCGGTCAGGCCGAAACGCGCCGCGGCGCTGCGGTCGATGCTGATGTGGGTGATGCTGCCGCCCAGTTGCAAATCGTTGGAAACATCGCGGAAGGCCGGGTTGGCGCGCAGTTTTTCCGTCAGGCGCTGGGTCCAAGTGCTCAGGGTCGGGCCATCGTTGCTCTTGAGCACATACTGATACTGAGCACGGCTCGGGCCTGAACTGAGGTTGATGTCCTGGCCGGCGCGCAGGTACAGGACGATGCCCGGTACTTTCATCAGTTGCGGACGAATCCGGTCGATGAACTGACTGGCCGAGACATCGCGGTCGCTGCGTTTTTTCAGGGTGATCCAGAAACGGCCGTTGGCGATGGTCTGGTTGCTGCCGGAGACACCGACCGAGTGCGAGAACGTTTCCACAGCAGGGTCGGCGGCGACGATTTCCGCCATGGCGAGGTGTTTTTTCACCATGTCGCCGTAGGAAATGTCAGCAGCGGCTTCGGTGGTGCCGAGGACGAAGCCGGTGTCCTGGATCGGGAAGAAGCCTTTAGGAATGAAGATGTAACCGGCGACGGCCAGACCCAGCGACAAAGCGAACACGCCGATCATCGTTTTCTGATGGGCGAGGGCGCGGCGCAGGCCTTTTTCGTACCAGGCCAACAGACGCTCACCAAAGCCCGGTTTGTCGTGGGCATGTTGCACCGGCGCGCGCATGAACAGCGCGGCCAGGGTTGGCGCCAGGGTCAGCGACACCACCACCGAAATCAAGATGGTCGAGGTGGCGGTCAGGGCGAATTCCTTGAACAGTCGCCCGACCACGCCCCCCATGAACAGCAACGGAATGAACGCCGCCACCAGCGAAAAGCTGATCGACACCACGGTGAAACCAATCTCGCCCGCGCCCTTGATCGCCGCTTCGCGCATGCCGTCGCCGGCCTCCAGGTGCCGGTGAATGTTTTCCACCACCACGATCGCATCATCGACCACAAAGCCCACGGCCACCACGATCGCCACCAGCGTCAGGTTGTTCAGGCTGAAGCCCATGACGTACATCAGCGCAAAACTGGCGACCAGCGAAACCCCCAGCACCGCCGACACAATCAGGGTCGCCGACAACTGGCGCAGGAACAGCGCCATCACCGCCACCACCAGCATGATCGCGATCAGCAGGGTGATTTCGACTTCATGCAAGGACGCGCGAATGGTCTGGGTCCGGTCGATTAGCACCTTGACCTGCACCGAGGCGGGGAGCATCGCTTCCAGCGCCGGCAAGGCGGCCTGGATGCGGTCCACGGTTTCGACGATGTTGGCGCCTGGTTGGCGGAAGATCACCAGGTTCACCCCCGGTTGTGAGCCCGCCCAAGCCTGGACGTAGGCATCTTCCGATCCGTTGACGACTTTGGCGACATCGCGCAGATGAACCGGCGCGCCGTCCTTGTAGGAAACAATCAGCTGGCTGTAGTCCTCCGGGTGGAACAACTGGTCGTTGGTGGACAGGGTCGAGATGCTCGACTCCCCGTACAGCGCACCCTTGGCCAGGTTGAGGCTGGTCTGCTGGATCGCCAGGCGGATGTCGGCAAGGGTCAGGCCGATGGCGGCGAGTTTGTCCGCCGAAACCTGGACGCGGATCGCCGGACGCTGCTGACCGGTGATGGCGACCTGGCCTACACCGTCGACCTGACTGAGCTGACGGGACAACAGGGTTTCCGTCAGGTCGCTGAGTTCCGGACCGGGCATCAGCGAGGAGTTGACGCTGAGGATCAGCACCGGGCTGTCGGCCGGGTTGACCTTGCGCCAGGTCGGCAGGTTCGGCATGTCCTTGGGCAGCTTGCCCGCGGCCGTATTGATCGCCGCCTGCACTTCCTGGGCGGCGGTGTCGATGCTCTTGTCGAGGGTGAATTGCAGGGTCAGGATGGTCGAGCCCAGTGCACTGCTCGAGGTCATCTGGGTCACGCCGGGAATGGCACTGAATTGCACTTCAAGGGGGGTGGCCACCGAGGAGGCCATGGTTTCCGGGCTGGCGCCGGGCAACTGCGCGGCCACCTGGATGGTCGGGAATTCTGCCTCTGGCAACGGCGCTACCGGCAGGCGTGGAAAGGCGATGACGCCCAGCAGCACCAGGGCGAACGTCAGCAGGACCGTGGCCACCGGGTGGTCGATGCACCAGGCGGATACCGAACCGTGGCCCTTCATTGTGCCGCCTCCGATTGCACCACTTGCGGCGGCTCGGTCATCACCTGCACCGTCGACCCCGGTTTGAGCCGCGACTGACCATCGCTGACCAGTACATCACCCGGTTTCACACCCTTGATGATGTCCTGGCCACTGCCTTGATAGACCATTTGCACCTGGACGGCTTCGACCTTGTCGCCATTGACCCGGTACACGAAGTGCTGGTCGAGGCCGCGTTGTACGACCGTCGGCGGCACCACCAGCGCATCTTTATCCAGGGCTGTCTGAATCTTTACCGTCACCAGCAGACCCGGCCACAGCTTCTGCCCCGGATTGTCGAACTCGGCCTTGGCGCGGATGGTGCCAGTGTTGGCATTGATCTGGTTGTCGATCAGGGTCAGGTGACCTTCGCCGAGCAGGTTGCCGGTTTCGCCGTCGGTGTCAGCTCCGATGTAGGCCTTGACCCGGGCGTGCTGCGGGTCGTTGATCAGGCCCTGCAAGGTCGGCAGCATTTGCTGCGGCAGGGAGAACTCCACGGCGATCGGGTCGATCTGGGTCACGGTGAACAGGCCTTGGGTGTCGGTCATGCGCAGGAAGTTGCCTTCATCCACGGTGCGAATGCCGACGCGACCGGTCACTGGGGAGCGAATCTGTGTGTAGGAAAGTTGTACCTGAGCTGCGTCGATTGAAGCCTGATTGCCTTGGGCGGTGGCTTTGAGTTGGTTCACCAGCGCCTGTTGCTGGTCGTAGGTCTGCTTGGAAACACCGTCGTCAACGCTCAGCAGTTTGTAGCGTTTAAGGTTGACCAGCGCCACTTGCAGCTGCGCCTGGCTTTCGCCCAGCTGTGCCCGGGCCTGGTCGAGGCTGGCGCGGATCGAGCGGTCGTCGATGGTGGCCAGCAGGTCGTCTTTTTTCACCAGTTGGCCTTCCTTGACCATGATTTTGGTGAGGATGCCGTCGATTTGCGGACGGACCACGACGCTGTGCAGGGACAGCACCGACCCGATGCCGCTGACATAGCGTGGCACGTCTTTTTCGGCGACGGCGACCACGCGCACCGGGATGGCGGTGGGGGTGGCGAGTTTGGTCTTGACCGGTTTGGTGGCATACCACAGGCCCAGCGCTGCCAAGACGATCAGAAGGGCGACGAGCAGGGCGGGTTTTTTCTGGATTCGCATGCGAGTGGGGCGCCGGGGCTGGGTGGTCGGTAGGTGAGTAAGGTAGTTTCCTTTATAAACCTGTTTGCTGGTCAGGAGGGTGACTGCTAACTGACGGCGCTGTCAGTTTGGGGGGACTTGGCGGCCTTTCAGCCGACCATGTTCTTGGTTGACCGAGTACATATCCGTTTCTTTGGTAATGGCGGCTTATGGTTCCGCCCTTTCGGCGGGTTACTTGGAAGAACGGAACGCCGCCCGGCCTGTAGGAGCGAGCTTGCTCGCGATGGAGGTCAACGATGATGCGGGGAGCCTGACACCCCGCGGTGCTCTCAGGTTTTTCGTCGGAACGCCGCCCGGAGCAAGCTCGCTCCTACAGAGCCCGCCGCCATCGGCCCTCCATGGCCGGGGGCGGCTAACCCGGCATCCATGCCGGGTTGCCCACTGCGCAGAACCTGCGCTCGGCCTCACGAGGGGGTGTACATCGCAACAGCGCCCGAGGCAACCTACCGGCCGGCCTGATTGTCTGGTTCGGTGTACACAGTACCTGTGGGAGCGGGCTTGCCCGCGAAGGCGGCCTGACAGCCGACCAATCTCTTGCAGACGTACTCGATTCCTGTGGGAGTGAGCCTGCTCGCGAAAGCGGTGTATCTGCTCACAGTGATGTTGAAGGTGAGAACGCTATCGCGAGCAAGCTCGCTCCCACAAAGATCAATCTGTGAACTGAGAGATTTTCAATTCGCCACCCGGATCCCGCCCAGACTCCCACTCAATTCATAAGCCGCCAGTTCCGCCTGATGCGCTGCCAGCAACTCCGGCAACGATCCGCGCAAATACTCGACCCAGGTCTTGATCTTCGCATCCAGGTACTGACGCGAAGGGTAGATCGCATACAGGTTCAGCTCCTGCGAGCGGTATTTGGGCATCACCCTCACCAGCGTGCCGTTGCGCAGGCCTTCTATCGCGGCGTACAGCGGCAGGACGCCAACGCCCATGCCGCTGATGATCGCGGATTTCATTGCGTCGGCGGAGTTCACCAGAAACGGTGAGCTGTTGATGGTGACCATTTCCTGGCCGTCAGGACCGTCGAAGGCCCATTTTTCCAGTGGGATCACCGGGCTGACCAGGCGCAGGCAGGCGTGGTTGAGCAGGTCGCCGGGTTTTTGTGCGCAGCCGTTGGCTTTGACGTAGGCCGGCGAGGCGCAAACGATGCTGTAGGTGATGCCCAGGCGTTGGGAGACGAAACCCGAATCCGGCAGTTCGCGGGCGAGGACGATGGACACGTCGTAACCCTCATCGAGCAGGTCCGGCACGCGGTTGGCCATGGTCAGGTCGAAGGTTACGTCCGGGTGGGTCTTGCGGTAGCGGGCGATGGCGTCGATCACGAAGTGCTGGCCGATGCCGGTCATGGTGTGCACTTTCAGTTGCCCGGCCGGGCGTGCGTGGGCGTCGCTGGCCTCGGCTTCGGCTTCTTCGACGTAGGCCAGGATCTGCTCGCAGCGCAACAGGTAACGCTTGCCGGCTTCGGTCAGGGCGATGCGGCGGGTCGTTCGGTTGAGCAGGCGGGTTTGCAGGTGGGCTTCCAGGTTGGAGACCGCGCGCGAGACGTTGGCCGTGGTGGTGTCCAGTTGCACGGCGGCGGCGGTGAAGCTGCCGGCTTCGGCCACGTAACTGAAGGCGCGCATGTTTTGCAAAGTGTCCATGGGGTGCTCTCTCGTCGAATGACAAATTGTGACACGAAGTTTCTGTTTATTTACAGGCGACTAAAGATCGACTTACGGATTATCTCGTTAACGGTAACAAAGATTCACAGGAATCCCAGCTTATCGCCATTCAGGCCTCCCCATAGAATTGCGCAACTGGGCAACCGGGGCTCGACCCACCGCACAACCTGTGGGAGCGGGCTTGCTCGCGAAGAGGGCATCACATTCAACAGAGATGTTGACTGACAGACCGCTTTCGCGAGCAAGCCCGCTCCCACAAAAGCGGATCTCCGGTTTTCAGAAAATTTCGTGCCTCCCCCTATTTTCAGGAAATCGCAGCAGTGCCGCGTCGCATCAGCAGAGCGCTTCAGCCGCTCAGTGTTTTGGCTTTAACCCTGGCAATCAGCGGCTGCATCGGAACCGGAGGTATTGCCCCGCAGGGCAAGGCGCTGGAGGCCAATTCGCTGGTCACCGACGAAGCAATCCAGAGCGCCGCGCAAGATGCGAATTGGCCCACCGCGCAATGGTGGCAAGTCTATGGCGACCCGCAACTGAATCGCTGGATCGACCTCGCCCTGCAAGGCAGTCCGACCCTGGCCATCGCCGCCGCCCGGGTGCGTCAGGCCAAATCCATGGCCGGCGTGGCCGAAGCGGCCGAGTCGCTGCAGATCAATGGCGATGCCACCCTCAAGCGCCACAACTGGCCCACCGACCAGTTCTACGGGCCGGGTGAGCTGGCCAACTCCACGACCTGGGACAACAACGCCGCACTGGGTTTCAGTTATGCCCTCGACCTCTGGGGCCGCGAAAGCAATGCCACCGAGCGCGCTGTGGACATGGCGCACATGAGCGTCGCCGAAGCGCGACAGGCCCAGCTGGAATTGCAGGACAACATCGTGCGCGTCTACATCGAACTCTCGCTGCATTACGCGCAACGGGACATCGTTGATGCAACCTTGAAGCAGCAACAGCAGATCCTTGAGCTGGCGCAGAAGCGTTTGAAGGGCGGCATCGGCACCCATTTCGAAGTCAGCCAGGCCGAGACGCCGCTGCCGGAAACCCATCGCCAGCTCGATGCCCTCGACGAAGAAATCGCCCTGAGCCGCAACCAGCTCGCCGCCCTCGCCGGCAAGGGGCCGGGTGAGGGCGCGCAGCTGCAGCGGCCAACGCTTTCGCTGGGAGCGCCACTGAAATTGCCGTCGTCGCTGCCGGCGCAATTGCTCGGCCAGCGCCCGGACGTGGTCGCCAGTCGCTGGCAAGTGGCGGCGCAGGCGCGGGGCATCGATGTCGCCCATGCCGGGTTTTATCCCAACGTCGATCTGGTCGGCAGCCTCGGTTATATGGCTACTGGCGGCGGGGCCCTGGAGTTCCTGACCGGCAAGAAGCTCAACTACAGCGTAGGTCCGGCGATTTCGTTGCCGATATTTGATGGCGGGCGTTTGCGTGCCGAGTTGGGCGAAGCCTCGGCCGGGTATGACATCGCCGTGGCCAAGTACAACCAGACCCTGGTCAATGCCCTGAAAAACATCTCCGATCAGTTGATCCGCCGCGAGTCCATGGACAAGCAGCAGGCGTTCGCCGCCGAGTCGGTGGCCACCGCGCAGAAGACTTACGACATCGCGATGATCGCTTATCAGCGTGGCCTGACCGATTACCTCAATGTGCTCAACGCCCAGACCTTGCTGTTCAAGCAGCAGCAAGTGCAGCAGCAGGTCCAGGCGGCGCGTTTGAGCGCCCATGCGCAATTGGTGACGGCGTTGGGCGGTGGTTTGGGTGCCGGCAACGACGTGCCGAACGACAGCCAGACCCAGGCGCCGAAAACCCCGAGCCTTTTGCGTTGAACACAAAACTTGTGGGAGCGAGCCTGCTCGCGAAGGCGGAGTTTCAGACGACATTTATGCTGCCTGACACTCCCTCTTCGCGAGCAGGCTCGCTCCCACAGGTTCCGGTTTTCACTGGAATTTATTGAGCAGGATTAGATGACTCCCTTGCCCGCACCCTTGCGCTGGCTGTACTCCCTTGAATGGCGCCGGGGTTTCTTCGACTGGGCACGCAGCGACGGCGTGACCTGGGTCTACATCTTCAAGGTGCTGTTCGCGGCATTCCTGACGCTTTGGCTGGCCATGCGCCTGGAACTGCCGCAACCGCGCACGGCGATGATCACCGTGTTCATCGTCATGCAGCCGCAAAGCGGCCAAGTGTTCGCCAAGAGTTTCTATCGTTTTCTCGGCACCCTGGCCGGGTCGGCGGTGATGGTTGCGCTGATCGCCCTGTTTGCGCAGAACACTGAACTGTTCCTCGGTTCGCTGGCGATCTGGGTCGGTATCTGTACCGCCGGTGCCGCGCGCTGCCGCAACTTTCGCGCCTATGGATTTGTCCTCGCCGGATACACCGCCGCGATGGTCGGTCTACCCGCGCTGGCCCATCCGGATGGCGCGTTCATGGCGGCGGTCTGGCGGGTGCTGGAGATCTCGTTGGGCATTCTCTGTTCGACCCTGGTCAGTGCGGCGATCCTGCCGCAATCGGCCAGCGCGGCGATGCGCAATGCGTTGTATCAGCGCTTCGGCGTGTTCGCCCTGTTCGTCACCGACGGCTTGCGTGGTCGCAGTCAGCGCGAGGCGTTCGAGGCCGGCAACGTGCGTTTCATCGCCGAAGCCGTAGGCCTGGAAGGCTTGCGCAGCGTCACTGTTTTCGAAGACCCGCACATGCGTCGGCGCAATGGCCGGCTCAGTCGCCTGAACAGCGAATTCATGGGCATCACCACGCGCTTCAACGCCTTGCACCAGTTACTCGAACGCCTGCGCAGCAGCGCGGCAGACCAGGTGGTGGAGGCGATCAAACCCGGCTTGCAGGACCTCGCCGAGCTGCTCGACGGCTTCAGCGGTCGTGCCCTGACCAGCGCCGATGCAGCACGCCTGGTTACAGTGCTGAGCGCCTACAAGGAAGGTTTGCCAGCGCGGGTGCGCTGTCTGCGGGCGACGTTCCAGCAGAGCAATCCGAGCGAGGCCGGGCAACTGGATTTCCACACCGCCTACGAACTGCTCTATCGCTTTGTCGACGACTTGCACAGTTATGCACAGACCCACGCGTCGCTGGCCGATCACAGTCACGAACGGGAGCGCTGGGACGAGCCGTTCACCCCGCAAACCAACTGGCTGGCAGCGGCAGCATCGGGGATACGCGCGGCATTTATTCTGGTGGTATTGGGTAGCTACTGGGTGGCAACCGCCTGGCCGAGCGGCGCGACCATGACCCTGATTGCCGCCGCGACCGTGGGCCTGTCCGCCGCTACCCCGAACCCCAAGCGCATGGCCTTTCAGATGGCGTGCGGGACATTGCTCGGGGCGCTGATCGGCTTCGTCGAGATGTTTTTCATTTTCCCGTGGATCGACGGATTTCCGTTGCTGTGCGTGATGCTCGCACCGGTGATCGTACTTGGCTCGTTCCTGACTTCGCGGCCGCAATACGTGGGCGTCGGCCTGGGCTTGCTGATCTTCTTCAGCACCGGTTCAGTGCCGGACAACTTCACGGTCTACAACCCCTACACCTTCATCAACGACTACATCGCCATGGTGCTGGGCATGCTGGTGTGCGCAGCGGCCGGGGCGATCATTCTGCCGCCCAACAGCCGCTGGTTGTGGCGTCGTCTGGAGCAGGACCTGCGTGGTCAGGTGGTGTACGCCATCAGCGGCAAGCTCAAGGGCCTGGCGTCGAGTTTCGAGAGCCGCACCCGTGACCTGGTGCATCAGGCCTACGGCTTCGCGGCGGGCCAACCGCAGGTGCAGCGGGAATTGCTGCGCTGGATGTTCGTGGTGCTGGAAGTCGGCCACGCGATCATCGAATTGCGCAAGGAGCAGGCGATTCTGCCGGTGCATCCGGCCTATACCGAATCCCAGCCATGGCGCCAGGCGATCCGGGTGATGGGACGTGCACTGGTGCGGCTGTTCCTGCAACCGAACAGCAGCAACCTCGAACGCGCGCTGATCGCCGTCGATCACGCGATCAGCCGTGTGCAGTCCACCGACGAGCCCTTCGCCCCGCACTTCGATACCTCGGCGTTGCGCCGGGTGAAGAGCTACCTGCACTTCATCCGCACCTCTCTGCTCGATCCGCAATCACCGCTCGCCGGCTACATGAATGCCAGTGCCAGCGCCAAGCCACAAGGACTTGAACATGCCTCGTGAAATCGCTTTCCACGGCGTGTACATGCCGACCATGACCCTGATGTTTTTCATCGCAGCGGCCCTGGCCTGGGCGCTGGACCGGTTCCTGTCCGGGTTCGATCTGTACCGTTTTTTCTGGCACCCGGCGTTGCTGCGCCTGAGTCTGTTTACCTGTCTGTTCGGCGCCATGGCGCTGACTGTCTACCGTTGACTCTCTATCACTGAGAATGCCCTGATGAAAAAGTTTTTCAGCCTGCTCGCGACCCTGCTGGTGCTGGCCCTCGCGCTGTGGGTCGGCCGCACCCTGTGGGAGCACTACATGAACACGCCGTGGACCCGCGACGGCCGCGTGCGCGCCGACATCATCAACGTCGCCGCCGACGTCACCGGCGAAGTGGTGGAGGTGCCGGTGCGTGACAACCAGCTGGTGAAAAAAGGCGATTTGCTGATGCAGATCGACCCCGAGCACTACCGCCTGGCGGTCAAGCAAGCGCAGAGTCTGGTGGCATCGCGCAAGGCGACCTGGGAGATGCGCAAGGTCAACGCCCATCGTCGCGCCGATATGGACAACCTGGTGATCTCCCGGGAAAACCGCGACGACGCCAGTAACCTCGCCGACTCGGCCCTGGCCGATTACCAGCAGGCCCAGGCGCAACTGGAGGCCGCCGAACTCAACCTCAAACGCACTGAAGTGCGCGCCGCGGTAGACGGCTACGTGACCAACCTCAACGTGCATCGCGGCGACTACGCGCGCATCGGCGAGGCGAAAATGGCCGTGGTCGACATGAACTCGTTCTGGGTCTACGGCTTCTTCGAAGAAACCAAGCTGCCCCACGTACGCGTCGGTGATAAGGCCGACATGCAGCTGATGAGCGGCGAAGTGCTCAAGGGCCATGTGGAAAGCATCTCGCGCGGCATCTACGACCGCGACAACCCGGAGAGTCGCGAACTGATCGCCGACGTCAACCCGACCTTCAACTGGGTACGCCTGGCGCAGCGAGTGCCGGTGCGCATTCACATCGATGAAGTGCCGGAGGGAGTGGTGTTGGCGGCGGGGATTACTTGTACGGTGGTAGTGAAGCAAGAGGGTGGGGCATAGCCGGTAGACCGAGTCGCCTGCTTCGCGAGCACCGCCGCTCCCACATTTTTGAATGCAACCCCCTGTAGGAGCGAGCCTGCTCGCGATGAACCAGAGCGCGCCGCGTGTATTCAGAATGCACGCGTTATCGTTGACGTCCATCGCGAGCAGGCTCGCTCCTACAGTCGATCGTCGTCGTGTTCAGCAGAAGGTCTCTTGCAAATGCCGCCAAAGAATCCTGTCATCTACCTTCTCGAACACAACCGTGGAACGACGACTGGAGTGCAGCCCTGTCGCATCGGTCTGTTGTTCGCGGTAGCTCACGGTGGCGCCACCCTCGTACAACGCGATGCCACGCAGCTCGCTGAGCTCGATCCTGAACCCGAGTTTCTTGCCGCCCGCCAGCGTGAACAGTTCGTTCAGCGCGTCAAAGTCCAGTACCCGGCCGAGCGGAGAGACCATGGAGAACTGCGGCGAAAAACGCGTCAGCAGTTTTTCCAGCTCGGACGCGTCACGCTCCTCGGCCAGCCATTGTTCGATGGCCACGTGGGCCAGGATCACTTCGTCGAAGTATTCGGTGTAGTCGGTCATGTTGTTTCCTGAAATTCTGCGGTGTCTGTTCTGACGCCTTCGCGGGCAAGCCCGCTCCCACAGGATTAGCGCTATTTCAAAATCTGCGCATGACCTGTGGGAGCGGGCTTGCTCGCGAAGGGCGCGACGCAGTGTCAGAGCTGCCCACGCAACCCGAACCGCTTCATCAGCCCGGATTCGAGCAAACCCTTGGGCAGCAAACTGGCCATCAGCGGCAACGCGCGGCTGCCATTGCCCAAGCGGATCAGCCGTGGCGGTTTGGCTTGCTGCACGGCCTTGAGCAATCCGGCGGCAAACTCACTGGCCGGGGTCGGCCTGTCCTGGGAAGCTCTGGCCCGTGCGCGTATGCCTTCACGCAGCGGGAACCATGGCGATTGTTCACTGATCAGTTGCTCGGCTTCATGCCCGGCATTCTTGGCGAAGCTGGAAGCGATGGCCCCCGGCTGGACCTCCATGACCCGCACGCCGAATGGCGCCAGTTCCATGCGCAAAGCGTCGCTCAAGGCATGTACGGCAGCTTTCGAAGCGCAGTAGGCGCCGGCGAATGGCGTGACCAGTACACCGGACACGCTACCGATATTCACCACCAGCCCCTTGGCCCGACGCAGCACCGGGAACAAGGCGCGGGTGACGCCGACGATGGCGAACACATTGGTTTCGAACTGGCGCTGCATGGCCGGTACGCCGCCATCGAGCAACGGCCCCATGGCGCCATAACCCGCGTTGTTGATCAGCACATCGAGGCCGCCGGTTTGCTGGTTGATCCGCTCACTCAAGGCTTCGAGCGCCGCTGCATCGTTGACATCCAGTTGCACGGCTGTGAAGCCCGCGGCGTTGAGTGCCGCGACATCTTCGGCCTTGCGGGCACTGGCCCAGACTTCATAGCCGGCGACCTTGAACGCATCGGCAAGGGCACGGCCAATGCCGCTGGAGCAACCGGTAATCAACGCAACGGGCATGGCGCATTCCTTGTGCAAAAAATGGGGGAGGGATCAGTCGGAAAAACTACCCTGCAATCGCTCGGCGCGAAACTCCAGGGTTTCCGGTCGGTAGCCAGGGCGCAACGGCGGCAGTGGCAAGCAATCTTCCCAGTTGCCTCCGGCCTGCAATTCGCCGGGGCCGCGATAACGCGGGGCGGAGTATTGGTTGTCGGCCAGGTTCACCGTATCGCCCGGCGCATAGGCCGCAACCCGCCAGCGCAGCTCGGTCAGCGGCACGTCATTGCCATTGTTCATCGTCAGTTTCAGCGGTCGGTCGGCCGGGCAGTGCTCGGGCGCATAGCTGATGCGCAACTCCAGGCGTTGCAGTTGCTTGAGTTCGCGGTGATCCATCCAGATGACCCAGGTCGCGACGATGCCCAGCCCAGCGGCGGCGGCCAGGGAAACGGGCAAGGCCTTGGCTGGATAGCGCAGCAGCAGGATCAGCCAGGTGATGACCAGCAGGACGCCGATGAACATGACGCGCAAACCTCGGGAGCAGAGAAGTGCATCCTACCTAAGCGTAGGTGCGATTGGCGATGGGAGAGATTTTCGCGGTGACTGTGGGGGCCCCTTCGCGGGCAAGCCCGCTCCCACAGGTTTTTTGATTGTTCACGAATGTTGTGTTCCACCCGGTCCAATGTGGGAGCGGGCTTGCCCGCGAAGAGGCCAGTTGAGGCACTACAAAAAACCAGTACAAAAAAAGCCCCCGAACCACCCGCTGCGGATAGGGAACGCAGCACGTGGATCGGGGGCTCAAGGTTTACAGAGGCTTACTGCGCGATCGTCTTCACCGCAACCCCACGCTCAACCGGCGTAGACCGCCCGTAGATATCTTCGAACCGCTCGATATCGTCCTCACCCAGATAACTCCCCGATTGCACCTCGATGATCTCCAACGGAATCTTCCCCGGGTTACGCAGGCGATGCACCGAAGCAATCGGAATATAGGTCGACTGGTTCTCGGTCAGCAGGAACACGTTCTCGTCACAGGTCACCTCAGCCGTACCGCTGACCACGATCCAGTGTTCAGCACGGTGGTGGTGCATCTGCAGCGACAGGCAGGCGCCCGGTTTGACCGAGATGTGCTTGACCTGGAAGCGGCCGCCCATGTCCACCGAGTCGTAGGAGCCCCACGGACGGTAGACTTCGCAGTGGTTCTGGGTTTCGCTGCGGCCCTGTTCGTTGAGGGTGTTGACCATCTGTTTCACGCCTTGGACCTTGTCCTTGTGGACGATCATCATGGCGTCCTTGGTTTCGACCACGACGATGTTTTCCAGGCCGATCACCGACACCAGTTTGCCGTTGCCGTGGATCATGCAGTTTTTGCTGTCCTGGATCACCACGTCGCCCTTGGTGACGTTGCCGTTGGCGTCTTTTGCATTGACTTCCCACAGCGACGACCAGCAGCCGACATCGCTCCAGCCGGCGGTCAGCGGCACGACGCAGGCGCGTTGGGTTTTTTCCATCACCGAGTAGTCGATGGAATTGTCCGGGCAGCAGGCGAAGGTGGCTTCGTCGAGGGTGATGGTGTCGGCGTCCTGGTGGCTGCGTTCCAGAGTCAGCAGGCAGGTGTCGTAGATGTCCGGATCGTGCTTTTTCAACTCTTCGAGGAAGCGGCTGGCGCGGAACAGGAACATGCCGCTGTTCCAGAAGTAACCGCCGGACTGGACGAACTCGGTGGCGCGCTTCACGTCGGGTTTTTCGACGAAGTGCGAGACGCGACTGACGCCTTCGGGCAGCAGCGAATCGTTGGTCGACTTGATGTAGCCATAACCGGTTTCCGGCTTGGTCGCCGGCACGCCGAACAGCACCATTTCACCGTTTTCGGCAGCGACTGTGGCCAAGGCCAGGGCGCGTTGCAGGGCTTTCTGGTCTTCCAGGACGTGGTCGGCCGGCAGTACCAGCATCAGTTCGTCGCGACCTTCATTGACCAGCATCATCGCGGTCAGGGCCACGGCCGGCGCTGTGTTGCGCCCGAACGGCTCCATCAGGATGCGCTGGGATTCCAGTTTGCGCGCCGCTAATTGCTCGTTGACGATGAAGCGGTGGTCTTTGTTGCAGACCACGATGGGCGTGTCCATGCCTTCGAACACCAGGCGCTCCAGGGTTTGCTGGAACAGGGTGTGTTCGCCGGTCAGGGCCAGGAACTGTTTAGGGAATTGTTTGCGGGAAAGCGGCCAAAGACGTGAGCCACTACCACCTGACAAGATCACTGGAATCATGTTGTTACTCCTGGAATATCGATTGGTTAGAGCTACTGCGTTCTGTCGTTTCACTCTTGTTTTTGTTCCGTGTCCCGATTGACGCCTAGATACTTTGTGGGAGCGGGCTTGCTCGCGAAGGCGATGGATCAGTCGACATTGATGTTGAATGTCAGACCGCTTTCGCGAGCAAGCCCGCTCCCACAGGGGGATGCGTCAGTCAGGCAAATTGTTTAGCGCGTCGATACCGGGCGTTTTACCCAGACCGGCGACAGGCTGCTGCCGCTGCCGGTGACGTACAGCACCGCGGCTTCACCGCGTTCCAGGGCCACCGGTTTCACGTCGCCGACTTTGGTGGTGCCGTCATAGAGCGCCAGGCTGACCTTGACCGGGTTGATTTCACGCTCGCCGCGACCCTTGGGCGCAACGTTCGGGACCACGTCGGTCTTGCCATCGGCGGTTTTCAGGGTCAGCGCCTTGTCGCTGAGGTTTTGTACGCGGACCAGGGACTTCTGCTTGTTCTTGAACGGCGGCTCTTCGATCAGTTGCGGTGCGCCGCTGGCGTTGTTGACCAGGGTGTAATAGTGGTCGCCGGCCAGTTTCACCGGCAGGCTCTGGCTACCGACCTTGGCGCTGTAGTCGCCGCCCGGCATGAAGCTGAAGTCAGTGCTCGACAGTGGCGCGACCTCGCTCAGGTTGGTGCTGCCGACGGTGGCGCTGACTTCGGCGTTGCTGGCGTTGTAGATACGCACGAAGGTCGAGCCTTTCGGTGCGGTCGGGCCATACAGGGCGGCGTCGCCAGCGGCGAAAGCCTGTACCGACAGCACGCTGAGGCCGGCAACCAGGGCAAGGCGTTTGGCGAGACGACGAGGAGTAGTAGTGAAAGTCATGGTGTACCTCTCTTTCAGTTTTGCGCCCGGTCGGGCGTCTCGGATTTGTTGTTGATGGCTACGTTTTGTTGGCGGGCGCCGGCTTGTTTAAGCTCTGCGACCCACTGCGGGTCGGCGTCGCCGATTTCGTTGTTTACAGGCAGATATCGTTCAGGGAACTCCCAGATCAGCACTTGTGGCGGGCTGTTCTTGAAGGCATCGCTTTTCAGGTAGCTGAGCATCGGCAGAATCGGGCCGTGACCGTCTTCGGCGTAATTGACCACGTCGCTGTTCAGCGCTTGCTTGAGCGCACCGACGAAGTTCCAGTTCGGGTTGGCGCTGTAGCTGGTGCCGATCAGGGCCACGGGCACTTCGGTGTTGGCGAACAAGGCGTCGTCACCGGCGGGCTGGTCTTCAGCGGCGACCGTATTGCGCTTTTGCAATTGCTCTTGTTTAGGCATCAGGTTTTCGAACAGCGGGTCCAGCGGCAGGAACAGACGCAGGTCGCCCTTGTGGGTGATGGTCTCGGCAGGTTCGGTGACGAAGCGCTGCGGCTCGCCGCTCAGCGGGTACTTGTCGGCGATGGTCCTGGCCAGACGGTTGGCGGCGATCTCGGCGCCTTGCGGCGTCCAGTGGGTGTCGGTGCGCAGGAATACTTGCTGGCCTTTCTGCTTGGCCTGTTGCAGCGGGCCGAGCAGGTCGGGGGCCGGAATCCGGTCGGCGGCCAGGCGCTGGTGGAAGTCCTTGTAGAGGTTGGCGTGGATGCTTGCCGGTTTCACTTCACCGAGGTGTTCCGGGTACAGGCGCGCCTTGGCCGGCACCACTGCCATCACCAGTTGCACGCCTTTTTCCTTCAAGGTCTGGCGCACGCCTTCGACCAGCGCGTAGTTGCCTTGCAGGTTCAGCTCTTCGTTGACCACCGGGTGGAATTCTTCATCGCTGTACAACCACTGGTCGCGACCGAGCACCACGCCCGGACGACCTTCGTTGAACAGTTTGAAATCCAGCGCGGCCCAGAGGTTGGTGCCCAGGCGCTTGATCGGGAACTCGTCGTCGTAGTGCGTTTCCACGGCTTTGCTCCAGCGGCCGTTGAGCACCGTCGCATCCGCGTTGGTGCTGAAGCCGAAGAAGCTGCGCACCGACCACAGACCGAGCACCAGCAAGGTCACCAGGAACAGCGCAATGTAGAAGATGCGTAATGAGCGGGTCATGGTCAGATCCCTCAGAACTGGAAGTAAAGGAACGGCGAGAAGCTTTGCGCCGAGAGTTTGAGAATCGAGGCGATGAACAGCAGCAGCACCAGCGCACGCATCACGTAGCGCGACCAGTCAGCGGTCCAATAGGCCGGTTGCACCTGGGCCTCGACGCCGACGGTGTAGCCAGGCTGGTGGATGCTCGCCGGGTTATCCCCAGGCACGGCCTTGATCGTTCCCGGTGTCGCAGCGGCAGGGCCGTCGGCGTCGACGTTCACTGCAGGCCTGGTCTTGACCGGAGGCTGATTGCTGTAGAAATCGCGCAGGCCGAAGAACGCCAGGGTCACGTAGGCCACGATCAGCGTTGCCACTTGCAGGCCGGTGAGGCTGGCCTGGTTGAGTTCCGACAGCGACCAGTCGCTGAAGCTGAACATTGCGCCGTACATGCGCCCGGCCACGTGCAGGTTTTCCGCGCGGAAGATCACCCAGCCCATCACCACCAGCAGGAAGGTCAGTGCCCAGCGGATCGGGTTGATGCTGCGTGGCGAGGTGTTCAGGCCGATGGCTTTTTCAATCGCCAGCCACATGCCGTGCCAAGCACCCCAGACGATGTAGGTGATGTTCGCGCCGTGCCACAGACCACCGAGCAGCATGGTCAGGAACAGGTTGCGATAGGTCATCAGCGTGCCTTTGCGGTTGCCGCCCAGGGTGATGTACAGATAGTCACGCAGCCAGGTCGACAGGCTGATGTGCCAGCGCCGCCAGAACTCGGTGATCGACTGGCTGATATACGGCTGCTTGAAGTTTTCCATGAAACGGAAACCCATCATCAAGCCCAGGCCGATGGCCATGTCGCTGTAACCGGAGAAGTCGAAATACAGCTGCGCGGTGTACGCCAGGGCGCCGAGCCAAGCATCGCCCGTGGTCGGGTTTTGCAAGGCGAAGCAGTGGTCGGCCACCACCGCCAGGGTGTCGGCGATGAAGACTTTCTTGATGAAACCCTGCATGAACCGCGTGCAGCCCTCGGAGAACTTGTCGAGGGTATGGGTGCGGTTGTTGAACTGGTCGGCCAGGTCGCGAAAGCGCAACACGGGACCGGCGATCAAGTGCGGGAAGATCGCCACAAACGCTGCGAAGTCGATCAGGTTGCGGGTCGCCGGGGTGTCGCCACGGTAGACGTCGATGATGTAGCTGATGGACTCGAAGACGTAGAACGAGATCCCGATCGGCAGCAGCACGTGAGTCAGGATGAAAGGCGAAAGACCCACCGATGTCATCATCGCGTTGATGCTGTCGACGCCGAAGTTGGCGTACTTGAAGTAGCCGAGGATGCACAGGTCGACGGCCACGCCGAGCAGCAGCCAGCGCTGCGCCGGTTTGGTCCTGACCCCGGCGGCACCGACTTTCAGGCCGATCCAGTAGTTCCACAGCGTGACGCCGGCGAACAGTGCGAGGAAGTCCACACGCCACCAGGCGTAGAACACGTAACTGGCAATCAGCAGCAGCAAATTGCGATAGCGTTGCCCGCTCAGGTAGTACAAGCCGAGGAAGATCGGCAAGAACAGAAACAGGAACACGTTGGATGAAAATACCATCCCGATCTCTCCATGTTTAACCAACAGTCAAGGGCCAACGGCCCCCAAACCCCCCACGGAAATCCGGGGGGCATAACCCACATCTCACAGCTGACAACTAACCCTGTGGGAGCGAGCTTGCTCGCGATTGCGGTCTGACATTCAGCATCGATGTCGGCTGACACTCAGTCATCGCGAGCAAGCTCGCTCCCACAGGGTTTTGTATTTGGTCTAGGAGCCCTTGCCCTTTTCATTGGCCGGGTCGTAGACCTTGGTCAGGTCACCGCCGAGGCGGAAGGTCTTGAACGGTTGCATCTTGTGTTTCTTGGCCAGCACCTCGGGCGAGCAGGTGTAGAGCGTGCAGAACGGTTCGAGCCAGGCGAATTTCGAGTCGACCTTAAGGTCGGTCATGTCCTGTTCCTTGCCGTTCTTTTCCTCGAACTCATCCGGGTCTTTCACCCCGGACAGCACCCGGTCTCCCAGGCGTTTCAATGCACCGTTGTTTTCCTGACGCAAGTCCACGCCGTTGACCTGGGCGAAACTGGCGATCATCGCCAGCGGCGGCAGGGCGTAGTTGTGGTAGGCCAGGGCCCGCTGCTGACGCTTGAGTTCGTTGGGCAGATAACCGTTGGCGTCGACCTGGTTGGCGCCGACCTTGAATTCCTTCACGGCCCAGTCGAACAGGTCGCGGCGGTTGGTGGCGACGGAAGTGGCCATCACCGACCACGCGGCCCAGTACGAGTGGTTGTTGGTCTGCTCGAGCGGCAGGTTGTCCCAGTCGCTGACCACCTGGTCGGCCATCTTGCTGAACCAGGCTTCGATCAACTGCGACTCTTGCTGATGGTTGGCCAGCGGACGGGAGTCGGAAAACTTCAGGCGAATGTATGAAGACGCCATGCTGCCCAACGCCCATTTACGCATCGACTTGCCGGTGTGGTTGAAGTCCTTGGACATCAAGGCATCGGCCTTGGCCCACGCGGTCAACCAATTGAGCGTGCATTCCAGTTGTTCCGGGCGACCGTCACGCATGAACTGCATCACTTGCTTGCTGGTGCCGCGCTCGATCTTGGTGATGTCGGCAGTACTTTCACGGAAGGCTTTTTCCGACTGCACGTTCAGGGTCGAGCGGGCCTTGTCCGAACCTTCGTACTTGCTGCGAAATTGCAACGAGCCGGTGTAGGGCGTCGGCATCGCATCGCAGCCTTCGCTCTTGTCGCCCGTCTTGAATTTATCCACAGGCGCAAAATAGCCCTGGGGTGGACGCAGTGGCGCCGCCGCTTGTGTGGCGCCAGCAAACATCGCCAGGCTCAACAGCGTCGGTGCCAACAGATGCTTCAGTTTCGGATTTCGCATAGCAGACCTCATTGCCCGACCGAAGCAGTACGCTGCTCGGCGCTCGGGAATACGTTGCGTTTGCAGATTTTCGCTTCGACTTTCTGAGGCGCGGCACCGGCTTCGGGGCCCTGGACTTCAACGGCCAGCAGGTTCTGCGAGGCCCAGTCTTCGTCCGTGCGCAACTCGAAAGCGAAACGCCCGTCAGTCTCGGAAGTTTCCGGTTTGTCGATCTTGATGTCCTCGTGGCGACCGTTCATGTACCAGAGGGTGGCTTGCAGGGTTTTCACCGACGTATCGGCGAAGCGGATGTCGACCTGGTGGCTGCTGTTGCGCAGGTCCATGTTCTTGCTGTTGACCATCAATTCGTTTTTGCCCGGCTTGAGCGTGGCGCTGCCGGACATCTGTGCATCCTTGCCTTCGCAACCGTTGTCCAGCAGCGCCATCATCTGGCGGTAGATGGTTTCCTGGTCGAGGCGGTACAGCGGCGAGAATTCCCAGATGAGAATCTTCGGCGGGTTCTTCTGGAACTCGTCGCTGCCCAGATACTGCAGCATCGAACCTTCCAGGCCGCCGCCGGGGAACGCCACGTTGAGAATGTCGGCGCCGATGGCCTCTTCGAGGAAACCGGCGAAGTTGTAGTTCTTGCCACTGTGGGAGGTACCCACGAGGGTGATTTGCGGATTGCCGGAATCGCCGAACAGATCGCCATCGCCCGCTTCGCCCTTCGGCTCGGTGATGAACTGATCCATGTACTGGATCGCGTAGCTGGTGCCACAGAGTTGACCGGCCATGTTGTGCAACGTTCCGGTCTTGCCCATGCGACCTGACTTTTTGGTCTCGAATTCGCGCTTGGGAATGTCGGCGAATTCAGGCAATTGCTTGACCTTCTCGGCGACGATTTTCGCCGTGCGCTGGGCACCGTACGGGGTCCAGTGCTGGTCGCCACGGAAGTAGAAGTCGTGGGCGGGCAGGGTCTCGGGCAGCGACTCGTCGGCCAGCGGCGACAGGTCCGGAACGACGTAGCCCATCTGCGCGAAACGGCCCAGCATGGTCTTGTAGTTCCTCAGCGCCTTGTCGAAGTCGAAGCTGGCTTTTTCCGCCGGGTTGAGCTTGTTGCGGTTCACCAGGCCACGGGTCGGCTGGTACACGACAACCAGTTCCACGCCTTTGCTCTTGAACGCATCGTGCAATTGCTTCATGCGTTTGTAGCCGGCGGGCGTGGTGTCGAATTCGGTGCGCAAGTCTTCTTGCGTACGGAACAGCCAGTCGCCCTGGGCCTGTACCAGCGTGGTGAAGTTCTGCTGATAGCGGGTGGTGTAGTTCTTCGCATCGTGAGCGGCCGGGCACAGGCTGCAGCACGGTTCGGCGCTGAACTTGGGCGCTTGAACTTCATCGGCACGCGCGCCAGTGCTGGCCGCGAGAATGCCGGCGGTCAGGGCCGACAGGCTGAGTAATTTGATCAAGTGTGGGTGCATAAGATTATCCTCAGTCCTGCATTTCGGTCTGGCGTTCGACGGGGTCGATCAGCACGGCTTTCTGCTGGCGCACCAGCAGGTCGAGAATTTCATCCTGGCGCTCGCCAAGGATGCCGGTGAAGCTGATACCGCTGGATTTGGTCGGGGCGAGCATGGACACGCGATACAGCTCGACACTCAGTGGCGAGTCGATGGACAGCGGGCCGCTGCCGTTGGCCGCCAGCTCACCGCCGACCACGATCAGCGACACCTGGGCGTCGAACGGGTCGAGCTTGATGTCACGGTCGGTGTTGCTCAGGTCCTTGATGTGGCCGTAGACGCCGGTCAGCCCGTTGGCCATGGCGACGTTTTCGTACAGGCGAATGTTCACGCTGTTACGAATGCGGATGCCGTGGCGACGGTTGCTGATGACCTTGTTTCCCCACAGCAGGTTGTCGGCACTCTCGTAGAGAGTGATGCCGTCGGTGTGGTTCTGGTAGATCTCGTTGTAGGCGATCAGGTTGTTCACGCTGTTACGGTCGATCACCAGGCCCGACAACTTGTTGTCGTAGCTGCGGTTGTTGAAAATGAAGCTGTCGTTGACCTCACGGGAAATAATGATCCCGTGCTTCTTCTTGGTCCCGTAGACCGTGTTGTCGGCAATGATCAGGCCGTGGGAACGGTCGTGCGGGTCGATGCCGTAGACGATGTTGTCTTTGTAGGTGTTGCCCTTGACCACGAAGTCGCGGGTCTCATAGCAGTAGAAGCCGTACCACATGTCCGAGAACTCGGAGCCGACGATCCAGCCGGTCGGCTCAGGACGCTTGAGCACCTTGGCCATGTTCGGCGTGTACTGGGAAATACTCACGCCGTAGGACTTACTGTTGGCATAGCCGAAACTGGCGATCTTGCTGTTGGCGATGTAGGTCTCGGTGCCGCCCCAGGACAGCAGGAACGGACGGAATTCCTTCGGCGAATTGAACGTTGCCGGGCCGTTGTCCTTTTCGCGCCAGCCAGTGATTTTGGTATCGCGTACGAACAACTGACCGTCGTTGACCAGGAACGCACCGCCCTCCTGGGACAGGCGCAGTTCCTGGGTCTGTTTGTCGATTTCGAGGATGCCGTGACGACCGACCACGATCGGCAGCCTGGCGAGGTAAACGCCCGGTGACGTTTCGATGACGTACTTCGGCAGTTTCTTCGCCACGTCCTTGAGGTTCATGTAGCCGTCGTCGACGAAGATCGCCTGCGGGATGCCGTGCTGACGCACCACCCACTCGGCCATCTTGTTGTCGCCACCGATGAAGTCCTTCAGGGCGTCTTCCTGCATCATCCGGCGCAGGCTGACTTTGCCGACCTTGCTGCGCACGATTTTTTTCGCGATGGCCTCGGCGGTGTAGCCCGAGACGTCCGGCAGCGTCGGCTTGGCCAGTTCCAGCGGCGCGGTCGGCGCGCTGCTGACGGTGTAGGTCTTGGCCTGTTGCAGTTCCTTGGCAACAGAGGCCGGCTTGGCGGGGGCAGCCGGCTCCACAGTCGCGAAGGCTGCCGCACTTGCCAGTAGCATCGCGCCGGCCAGCAAGGTCAAGGAACCTTTCTTGGCACTGTTCATGTCGAGGACTCCCTTCGCGCTCTGCATCAGAATTTCCAGACCACGTCGATGAACGCGCGATGCATGTACGAATCGACTTCTTTGCCATAGGCGTCGCCGGGCTTGAACACACCGCCACGGAACCGCACCAGGGCCGAAGGTTCATCGATCTTCTGGCTCAACGCCGCTGGCAACAGGCCTTGCTTGAAGTACTTGGTGACGACCAGATCCATTTCCTGGCCGAGGTCTTTTTCGCCATCGTTCAGCGGCAGGGAGGTGCTGGACAACACGGCGCCGGTCACGTCGTCGGTGTTGTTCTGCACGGCGTCGATGCCGTCGCTGGTGATCGGTTTGTTGCCGTCGACGCGCCAGAATTTGTGGTAGATCAGGCTGGCGTCGTACTCGTCGTTGAGCATCCACGAACCGAACAGCGTGGCCGATTGCATGTTGTTCATTTCGCCACGGAAGGCTTCGCCGAAACGGTGCACGCGTGAACGTGTACCGGTGTAGTTCGAGCGGTTGCTTTCCAGGCCGTTCTGTTCGTAATCGGCGCTGGCCCGGGCGTAGGCCGCACCGACTTGCCATTGCGGATCGAGGCGCAGGCGCACGCCCAGGTCGGTGGCCCAGCCATCGACATCGCCGCTGCTCTTGGGTTGTGCGGGAGCGGTGCCATCAGCGTTCAGCGGGTTGACCGTGTCGCGGTCGCCACTCATGCCGGTGATGCTGCCCCAGTAGTTGAAGGTATTGGTGTTGCGCCAGTTGTAGGCATCGCTGTTGGCCTGCAAGCCCAGCCAGCTGATGTCGCCATTCTGTTTTTTGTCCAGCGAATCGGAAGGTACACCCGGTTCCGGATAGTCGAGCTTGCCGTCATCGTGAGTGTGGTGACCGCGAATGCCGGCCCAGTGACCCGGTGTCCATTGGTATTCGGCATCGGCGTAGGCGTGCAGGCGATCCTTGTCCTTGGGGGACAGTTCTTTCAGGTCAGTGCGGTACTCGCTGAAGCGCTCGGCGACACCCGCGTTGGCGCGCAACAAGGTGGTGTCGAAGGTCCAGTTCAGGGCTTCGATGTTGGTATCGCGCCATTGACCGTCGTCGTTGTGCAGACGCTGACGACCGAATTTCAGGATCTCGCCGGGGTAGGGCGTGAAACCGCGGTAGCCGACCCAGAATTCGCGCATCGCCAGGTAGTTCTTCTTGGTTTTGCGGTCATTGTTGCTGGTGTTCTCGGTGCCTTCGGACTCTTGCAGTGTGTCGGTCTCGATGATGTCGGTGGACGTCACCGCCTGACCCATGGCGTAAGCGCTCCACGCGCCGCTTTCGCCATACACCCACGGGCGCAGGTCAAGGCCGAGGCCGTTGACGTCGCCGCCGCGCTGGGTGCCGAGGTCACGGTCGTCTTCGGACTGGCCGGTGATTTTCACGTCCAGGCCGAAGTTCTTGGTTTCTTCAGTCATCGCTGCCAGTGTCGGGCAAGACCAGATCAGCGCGAACGTCAGGCCGATGCCGGCCTTCATGAATGGATTCAACTTCATAGGGATTCCTCGCCATCTTCTTCTTGCAGGGCATGCATTTGCAGCGTGTTCTGGCTCAAGTTGCCGCGAACCGCCTGTTCCTGTTTCAACAGGCGCTGGGCCTCGGCCAGCTGCGCAGGTGGCAGTTGCGCTTCGAGTGTTTGTGCAAGTTCAGTGGCTTGCGGGGTGTTCTGCGCCTTGGCCAATTGGCTGAAGACGTACGCGTTGAGCGGGTCGGGCTTGGTGCCTTTGCCTTGGGAAAACAGCTGGGCGATGGCGAAGTCGGCGCTGTTCTGGCCGTTGCGCGCAGCGGTCAACAGGTGATCCAGCGCCTTCTGCGGATAGACCTTGCCCAGGTAGCCACGGCGGTAGATCTGGCCGAGGTAGTAATCGGCGGCGACTTCGCGGCCGACGGCTTTCTGGAAGTGTTCTTCGGCGACCTTGGCGTCGGCCGGGACCATCTTGCCTTCGTAGTAGAGCTTGCCCAGCAACAGCTCGGCGCGTGGCTGGTCGGCGGCGCGGCCGTTGTCCAGGTACTTCATCATCTGGTCGACGTCGCCCAGTTCGGGGAAGTCGTAGATCAACTGCGCGAGGGTGACCCACGACGCCGGGTAGCCCGGTGCGATCGGTTCGAGCAGCGATTGCGCGGTCTTCTCGTCGGTCTTGCCCAGGGTCGCATCGGCGAGTACACGGGCGACGCTGTCGACCCGTTGCGCCGAAACGCTGCCGCGAGCGTGAGCCGCTTGCATCTGCTTGATCAGCTCGGCCTGTTGTTCTGGCTTGGCCTGTTTCTGGTAGACCGTGGCCAGTTCGACGTAGCAGATGTCACTGGTGTTGAGCGCGGCCTTGCAGATCTTTTCCACGTCATCCAGATGCTGGTCGTAGGTGCCCTGGGTGCGATAGAGCAGCACTTGCGCCAAGCCGGCTTCCGGCTTGTTCTCGGCACGCCATTGGCTGATCTGCTGCTGGGCATTCACGTTGGGAAAACTGTGCGGGTATTGCAGGTACAGCATCGCCAGCGGAATCAGCGTGTTGCCTTCGCCCGCGGCGGCGGCTTTTTTCAACAGGGTTTCGGCTTCGTGCTGCTCGGCTTCGGTGGAGCCGGGCTTGGCCACCAGCAGGCGACCGAGGCGTGCCTGGGCGCGCGGCGAAACGCTGGCCGCGGCGCGGTAAGTCGCCTCGGCCTGTTTCATCTGCGCCGGGTCATGGCTGTCGACCTGGATATCGGCCAGGCCGACCTGTGCTTCGCTGTAGCCCAGGTCTGCCAGTTGCCGGTAGTTCGCCGCAGCGGTGGCGGTATCGCCGCGCTTGAGCGCTTCGTTGGCCAGTCGCTGGTCGGGGAGGCCGGCGCAACCGCTGAGGCTGACTGCCAGGGCTAGCGAACAGAACGCAAATCCCATGTGGGAGCGAGCTTGCTCGCGATGCGGCTGGCTCGGTGCATCAGACGAACCGCGTCGATCCCATCGCGAGCAAGCTCGCTCCCACAGGGTCGGCGGCGTGTTGAGGGTTGGAGTAGTCACAGGCATATCCTCGACTTAAAGACCGACAGCCATGGCTTTGTCGATCAGCCAGTTCAGGTTCGGGCCACGGTCGCTGCTGACTTCCACCGGGCGGCCGGCGAGGGCGCTGTCCAGGGTTTCGTCCGGCTGGATCAGCACGCGGATGTCCGAGGACAGGTCGGCGCTTTTCAGGCTGGTGCTGCTGACGATCTTGCCGGTGCGGCTCTTGTCTTCGCCGGCGATCTGGAAGCGCACCGAAGCACCCGGGCGTACGTCGCCGAACTGGCGATAGGAGAAGCGCGCTTCAACATTGGCTTCGCCGCCCCGCGGGACCAGTTGGAAGATCACGTCGCCCTTGCTGGCGTACTGACCGTCGGCGACCATTTGCTGGGCCACGGTGCAATCGCAAGGCGAGGTCAGGGTGCCGGTCATCTGCTTGCCGAACAGTTCTGCAACCTTGGCCGGTTGCAGTTGGTCTTCGTCCAGATGGCCCTTGAGCACGTCGAGCATGCTGGTGCTGAAGGTCGCCAGCGGTGCGCCCTTGGCGGCTACGCCGTCGGCTTTCACCAGGCTCTGTACGGTACCGTCGCGAGGCATGGTGATGTTCACGCCCGGCACGCTGACCAGTCCGGCCTGGGCATGGCTGACGAAGTACATGCCGTACACCGATTTGAAAACAAAACCGAAGGCGGCCAGGCCGACAGCGAAGATCCCCAGGCTGAACGTCACGGCTTTCAGGCGTCCGAACGCGGACATGCCATGGCCGCCGTCCTTGACCTTGCGCGCCTTGGTGAAGTTGTCGCGCTGCAGAGTCGCCAGCATTTCACCCACGCTGACGATGTCGCCAGCCAGGTGCGAAGTGATCAGGTGGCGCAGGGTCGAGATGTCCCGTGGTTCCAGGTTCTGGAACTGGCAGCCGGCACGTCCGGTTTCGCGGTCGAAGGAGCGGACCTGCAACTCGACGTCCATGGCCAGGCCGAGGTTGTCGATGACGAATTGCAGGCGGGCCTTGTACACATCGCCAATATTCAGCGGCAACTGACCGGCGTTGAACGCCAGGCCACCGGCGGACAGGTCGATCACCCGGGCTTCGACCGGTGTCCGGTCAGGGCCGAAGAAGCGCAACTTGGCCGGGATTTTCACGCGGGCGTGTTGGCGCTGGGCTTCGGATTCGTGCACTACGTTGGCGTTGACGGCGGTATTCATAAGGGCGATTTCCTGGTTAATTCAATAAGGGGGCGGTCAGACCATCAACAGCAGCACGGCGACAAAAATGCTGCCGGCAGAGAAGGTCATGGTCCGAGACGACCAGGTGTTGAACCAACGTTGAAAGCTGGCGAGATCACGGGTCAGAGAAGTGGGTTGGCGAGTCCAGGACTGTTGGTCGAGGCGGAAGAACACGTAGATCTTCACCAGCGCGCCGACGATCTGGTTGTAATAGAGAATCGCCGGGTAGGCCGGGCCGATCCGGTGTCCGGAGCACGACAGCAACAAGGTCAGGATGAACCGGGTGATGCCGATCCACAGCAGGTACACCAGGATGAACGCGGTGCCGTACTTGAAGGTGGCGATCAGCGCCACGGTCAGGCCCAGCAGCGAGGTCCACATCGACACGCGCTGGTCGAACAGCACCACCGAAGTGAACATGCCGAGGCGTTTGATCCCCAGGCCCAGGGCACGGGAGTTCTGCCGCAGGTTGTTGCCGTACCAGCGGAACATCAGTTTGCGACTGGCCTTGATGAAGCTCTTTTCCGGCGGGTGTTCAACGGTGTTGATCGCCGCGTCGGGCACGTAGAACGTGTCGTAGCCCAGGCGCATCAGGCTGAACCAGCTCGACTTGTCATCGCCGGTAAGGAATTTGAAGCGACCCAGGCGCCAGTGTTGCAGCGAGTCGCTTTCCACGTCGGCGATGAATTCCGGGTTGGTGACCACGGTGGCGCGGAACACCGACATGCGCCCGGTCATGGTCAGCACGCGCTTGGACAGGGCCATCGAGCACATGTTGATGTGGCGCTGGGCGAAACGCAGCTTGTGCCATTCGCTCATGATGTAGCCGCCGCGCACTTCGCAGAATTCGTTGGTGGTCAGGCCGCCGACATTGCCGAACAGCTGGAACCACGGCACGGTCTTGCGCACCACGCCTTCGCCGAGCACGGTGTCACCATCGATCACTGCGACCACGGCGCGATCGTCCGGCAGGTGCCGGGAGATGGCGCGGAAGCCGTAGGCCAGGCCATCGCGCTTGCCGGTGCCGGGAATGCGCACGAAGTCGAGCTTGACCCGGGCCGGTGGGTTCATCCGGTTCCACAGGCTTTTGACCAGCAGCTCATCGGACATTTCCACGATGGAGCAGACCACGGTGGTCGGCAGGTCGCAGTCGATGGCTTCGCGGATCACCGAGCTGTAGACCTGCGCAGTGGTCAGCGCATCGATACGAAAGCTGGTGACCATCAGAAACACATGGGACGGGTCAGCCGCTTTGCCCAGCTTGCGCACTTTGCGCCGCAGGTGCGGGTAGACGATGTACAGAAAAATCATGCCGCGCACAAAGTGCGTGGCACCCATCGAGTAGCGCCAGATACCCACGGCGCCAATCAGGAAAATGAAGTCCTTCGACTCGGAGTCGAACGTGGACAGGGGCAACGCCATGGCGAGGCCCATCAGTAAACTCAGGTAGAACAGCCAACCGGCGGCCTGGAGTAGGCCGTGCTTTAGCCTGTGCATAATCTGCATCCGTCTAGATCTCGGGTTAACGCAGGCGTACAAACCTGTAGGAGCGAGCTTGCTCGCGATGGTCGCCAACGATGACGCTGGGTATCTGATACCCAGCGGTGTTCTCAGGTGCATCGCGAGCAAGCTCGCTCCTACAAGGGGCTTACCAGCAGATGCCTTCGGTGCGACCGTTGACGCTGGTGGCCTTGGACATGAAGCCCACCAGGTCGATCACCTGCTTGCCGTGTGGAACGTCCTGCACCAGGGCACGGAATTTCTCGTCGCGGTTGCCGAGGATGATCACGTCGGAGTTGTTGATCACCGCGTCGAAGTCGGCGTTGAGCAAGGACGAGACGTGCGGGATCTTCGACTCGATGTAGTCCTTGTTGGCACCGTGAACGCGGGCGTACTCGACGTTGCTGTCGTAGATGCTCAGGTCGTAGCCCTTGCCGATCAGCATTTCCGCCAGGTCAACCAGCGGGCTTTCGCGCAGGTCGTCGGTACCGGCCTTGAAGCTCAGGCCAAGCAGGGCGACTTTGCGTTTGTCGTGGCTGGAAACGATGTCGAAAGCGTTCTGCACCTGGGATTCGTTGCTGCGCATCAGCGAGTTGAGCAATGGCGCTTCCACGTCCAGGGAGCTTGCGCGGTAGGTCAGTGCACGCACGTCCTTTGGCAGGCACGAGCCGCCGAAGGCGAAGCCCGGGCGCATGTAGTACTGGGACAGGTTGAGGGTCTTGTCCTGGCAGACCACGTCCATCACTTCGCGACCGTCGACGCCGACCGCCTTGGCGATGTTGCCGATTTCGTTGGCGAAGGTGACCTTGGTGGCGTGCCACACGTTGCAGGTGTACTTGATCATCTCGGCGACCGCGATGTCCTTGCGGATGATCGGCGCGTCGAGTTCTTCGTACAGCGATTGCAGAACGTCACCGGACGCTTTGTCGAACTCGCCGATGACGGTCATTGGCGGCTGGTCGTAGTCGGCGATGGCGGTGCTTTCGCGCAGGAACTCAGGGTTCACGGCCACGCCGAAATCAACGCCGGCCTTCTTGCCGGAGCAGTCTTCGAGAATCGGGATGACCACGTTGGCCACGGTGCCCGGCAACACGGTGCTGCGCACGACGATGGTGTGGCGGGTGGTCTTGTCACGCAGGACAAAACCGATTTCGCGGCACACTGCCTCGATGTAGTTCAGTTCCAGGTCGCCGTTCTTTTTGCTCGGCGTGCCCACGCAGATCATCGACAGGTCGGTGTCGCGAATCGCCTCGGCGAAGTTGGTGGTGCCACGCAGGCGACCGGTCTGGATGCCCTGGGCCAGAAGTTCGCCCAGGCCTGGTTCAACAATCGGCGATTTGCCGGCATTGATCATATCGATCTTGTCTTTGGCCACATCGACGCCAACGACGTCATGACCCCGTGCAGACAGGCAGCCGGCACATACTGCGCCAACGTAACCCAAACCAAATATGCTGATGCGCATCGCAATTACCTCTGTATTGATCAAGCCATTTAGATGGCCGGAGTTAATGGTGTTCAGCGTGTTTTAGTGCACTCGCAAGTGCGCCTTACAGGCGCAGCAATGCCGTGTGCTGGCATATAAGTTACGAGTGTCTAAATAAATGCACTCAAGGGGTGCGCAACTAGGCCTTGTTGTTATGATTTGCCCTGTTATGCAGCCGATCCTCCTTTCGAAGGATGCAGGTGCAACGGCCTTGCACGCTTGATCTCAGGCCGGAAGCCCGTAGATCAAGCGGTTGGGTGCTCGGGTGAGCACGTTTATAGGGGCACAGCCGTGGCCTTGTAGGGGATAGTCATGCTGCGTTATCTCCTGTCCGCTTGCCGTTGCTCAAATCAGTGATTAGTCAGCGCAAGTTAGTATTGCAACTTCGCTACAAGAATCGCTTATCTGCGTAAGTTATCTCGTACAGGCTCGGCGAGAATCGTTACCAGTGGTATGAACGGCGCGTTTTGACATAGTTCCAGTCCGCTCATCGTGAAATCTGAAATTTCTTGAAATATTGAGAAAGATGGCACTGCTCTCATATTGATAGCACTTGCCGTTTGGCCCTTGATATATAGGCTGATAATTGGGTCGGATAGTTTTTTGCCACTACTGTTAAAAAAAATCAGTGCCACTACGCAAAAAAATGATTGAAGTCGAGTGAAACTAAAGTTAGGAAACGGTCAGTGGTTTTTTGACGCCAATAGGTTGGCGATCGGAGGGGAAATTGTCGGACGATCAATGGGCAGCGCATGAGGGGTTGTTCGCTCATGCGCCGACCGGCTGCATCACTCTGGTGCGTGATCGCGCAGAAACACCAGGTTGTCCGGTTTGGACTGTTCAGCGCTGTAGCGATAGCCTTGAACGTCGAATTGCTTGAGGGTGGCCGGATCGTTGATGCGTTCTTCGATGACGAAGCGGCTCATCAAGCCGCGAGCCTTTTTCGCGTAGAAGCTGATGATCTTGTACTGGCCGTTCTTCAGGTCCTTGAACTCGGTATTGATGATGCGTGCGTTCAAGGCGTTGCGTTTGACCGCCGAGAAGTACTCGTTGGACGCCAGGTTGAGCAGCACGTCATCGCCTTGATCGAGCAGCGCTTCGTTCAGCCATTCGCTGATGCGTGTACCCCAGAAGGCATACAGGTCCTTGCCCCGGGCGTTGGGCAATTTGGTGCCCATTTCCAGGCGATAGGGTTGCATCAGGTCCAGTGGACGCAGCAGGCCGTACAGGCCGGACAACATGCGCAGATGCTGCTGGGCATAGTCAAAATCGGCTTCGCTGAAGGTTTGTGCATTCAGGCCTGTGTACACATCGCCCTTGAAGGCCAGCAGCGCCTGCTTGGCGTTTTCCGGGTTGAACGCGGGCGTCCAGCTGCCGAAACGCGCGGCGTTGAGCCCGCCGATCTTGTCGGAAACGTGCATCAATTCGCTGATCTGTGCCGGGGACAACTCGCGCAACTGCAGGATCAGCTCCTGGGAGTGGTCGAGGTACTGCGGCTGGGTGAAACGCTGGGTCGCCGGCGGTGTTTCATAATCGAGGGTCTTGGCGGGTGAAATCACCATCAGCATGAGTCGTCTCCTTTAATCGTGGCGGCGATTCTAGGGGGTTGTCGGCGTTGACTCCAGCTATGGCGTCCATAGGTGGATGGCCGGTGGCTTTGCACCACAACCTGTGGGAGCGAGCTTGCTCGCGATAGCGGTCTGACATTCGGAAAAGATGTTGGCTGATGCACCGTCATCGCGAGCAAGCTCGCTCCCACAGGAGATTGGGGTTGCTGCGGGAATGAGGGCCGCGATCAGCTATAGTGCCGCGCGGGTTTTGTTATGGAGACATCCCATTGCGTATCGCTTTTCTCATCTCGATCTGGCTACTGAGCGTCGCTGCCATCGCGGCACCGGGCGATGTGGCGACGCTTGATCGCAGCACCTGGCCAGAAAAACTCGTCAGTCCAACGCTGTTCGACGTGGCGTCGAGGGCCGAGATCCTCATGTTTTCCAGTGTGCTTTTGGCCAGCGAAGCGCTGGACGAACCCGCCCTGGCCCAGCGCCTGGGCTTGCGCACCTTCAACCTGGAGTCGGTCAACCGGGTTCGCCAGCGTCTGTGGCAACGGTTGCTGGCCAACTACAACTACGCCCAACAGAGTTGCGACCAGGATGCGTCGTTCTGTTTTCTGGTCGAAGACATGCTCACCCTGCGCGAACAAGCCGCCAAGTTCCAGGTCAGTGCAGACAGCTACTACATCAAGTGGGCCGAACCGAGTCGTGTGTTCCACACCCAGTACCTGGACGAACAATTGCGCAAGGCCGCCCTGTTCCCGCAAACCAGCAGCGAAGTCGATCATTTTGGCGACTATGAGCGCTCCGGCGACGGGATGCACGACCGGCTGTTTCTGCTGACCTTCGACAGTGCAGCCAACGCCGCGCCGGACAATACCACCTGGGTCACCGAGTACCTGCGCAAGTCGAACATGAGCGGGACGTTCTTCGTCCTCGGCAAGGACATCCAGTCCCGTTTGGCCGAGCAATCGGTGAGTCACCTGCAAGCGACCTACTCGACCCAGTGCATCGGCGTGCAAGGCTGGGAATTTCGCTCCCACAGTCACTGGCAGGACTGGCAGGACTCGGTGCGCCGCAGCGCCGAACTGGTCAAAAGCAAGCTGCCGGAGAACTTCGTGCCACTGTTCCGCCCGCCCGATGGCCAGCGCCGTTCCGATGCCGAAGGCTTCTTCAAGGCTCAGGGTTTGCAGGTAGCGCTGTGGGACATCGACGCCCAGGACGGCGCCGGCAAACTCAAGGGCAACCCGAGTGCGCAACGGGTGCTGACCCTGATGCTGCTGTGGCGGCATGGGGTCATCAATTTCAATGTGAAGCAGGATGGGGTGAAAACGGCGTTGCCGTGGCTGGTCACGCAAACGGCGCCGGTCGGGATCGGTTGGGAGGATTGCCAGGATGCGTTTCGCTGAAACGGCCAAACCCAGTAAACATTGGGTTTTTGGTGATTTTGGACGGAGATTCGTTGCAGGTGGACTTCCGACTGTAAACGGGTGATGGCAGTCCGCCAAGTGTTATTGGTCACTCTGAAAAATAAACTTCAAAAAAGCGTCAAAGTGCTTTTTTCTGTCACACGTTTTGGAGTATTACGAAGACAGACCGCCGAAACCTGCAACACAGGTGGCGTCTCCCAAGACCCAGCTATGCAGGCAAAACACTTGAGTCCCCGCAGGTGTATTCGGCAGTCACTTCGAGGCGCAGCACCGTCAGGGTATTGCGTCGAATGGCTCCCACAAAGGTGACCGAGTATGGATGATCACGGACGTAGCTCTTCTTCCAACCAGCCAATCCTTTATGTACTCGATACCAACGTATTGATTCACGATCCAAACGCGCTGCTCAACTTCGAAGAACACCACGTCGCAATCCCGATGACCGTGCTTGAAGAGCTCGACAAGCTCAAGAGCGGGCATCATAGCGTTGCCGCCGAATGCCGCCAGGCCATCCGCCTGATCGACAAGACCCTGGGCGATGCCTCACCCGAGGACGTCGAGCAGGGTGTGCCGATCCAGCGTGGCAAAAGCGGACCCAAGGGTTTGCTGTCAATTCTGATGAGCAAGCATGCCGAGCCGAACCTGATTCTGCCCGAGCACCTGAATGACAACAAAATCATCAATCAACTGATCGATCTGCACACACGCGATCCGAAAAAGCCCGTGGTGCTGGTCACCAAAGACATCAACATGCGCCTCAAGGCGCGCGCCTGCGGGATCGCGGCCGAGGACTACAGCACCGACCAACTGGTCGATGACGTGTCCTTGCTGCCCAATGGCTACCACAACATGACCGGCTCTTTCTGGGACCGCGTGAGCAAGGTCGAAACCCGTCAGGACCACGGCCGCACCTGGCATCAGGTGCAGTTGATCGACAATCTGCCGGCGGTGCACATCAATGAATTCATCATTGATGAACAGGGCTTTGTCGGCTGGATCAAGGAGATCGAAGAGGACCGCTTGCTGATCCTCGACCTGCACCAGGAACCGCTGCTGCACCAGGAGGCCTGGGGCCTGAAACCGCGTGATATCTATCAGAGCCTGGCGTTGTACGCCTTGCTCGATCCGGACATCCACCTGGTCAACCTGTCGGGTGCTGCGGGCTCGGGTAAAACCATCCTGGCGCTGGCCGCTGCGATCGAGCAGACCATGGTCAGCAAACGTTATCGCCGCATCATCGCCACCCGCAGCGTGCAGGGCCTGGACCAGGAAATCGGCTTCCTGCCCGGCACCGAGGCGGAAAAAATGGAGCCGTGGCTGGGCGCCATCACCGACAACCTCGAAGCCTTGCACATGGATGACGAAAGCACCCATGGCAGCGTCGACTACATCCTCAGCAAAGTGCCGTTGCAGTTCAAATCCCTCAACTACATCCGGGGCCGCAGCTTCCAGCAGAGCCTGATCCTGATCGACGAATGCCAGAACCTCACGCCGCACCAGATGAAAACCATCATCACCCGTGCCGGCGCCGGTTCCAAAGTGGTGTGCCTGGGCAACCTGGCACAGATCGACACCCCTTACCTGTCCGCGACCAGCTCCGGGCTGACCTACCTCACTGAACGCTTCAAGGACTTCCCGAACGGGGTGCACATCACCTTGCAAGGGGTGCCACGTTCGATCCTGGCCGAATACGCCGAATCGCATCTGTAATCGCTTCATCGAAACCGGGCGGCCTCAAAAGCCGCCCGGTTTTTTATGCCCGACCCATAACCCCTGTAGGAGCGAGCCTGCTCGCGATGGACGTGAACGATAATGCGTGCTGCCTGAATGACCGCGTTGTCCTTGCGTTTTTCGCGAGCAGGCTCGCTCCTACAGGGTGATGTGTGGGCCGACAATCGTGCGTGCGAAAAATTGACCCACAGGTTTACAATCGACGCTCCTGATCAGGAGTAATCCCGTGCTGACTCATCTCGATTCCCAAGGCCGCGCCAACATGGTCGACGTCACTGAAAAAGCCGTGACGTTCCGTGAGGCGACGGCCCAAGCGCTGGTGCGCATGCTGCCCGAGACCCTGCAGATGATCGTCAGCGGCGGCCACCCCAAGGGTGATGTGTTTGCCGTGGCGCGCATTGCCGGCATCCAGGCGGCGAAGAAAACCAGTGATCTGATTCCCCTGTGCCATCCGCTGATGCTGACTGGCGTCAAGGTCGAGCTCAGTGCCGAAGGCGACGATTCGGTGCGCATCGTGGCGCGCTGCAAGCTGTCCGGGCAGACCGGCGTCGAGATGGAAGCCCTGACCGCCGCCAGTGTCGCCGCGCTGACCATCTACGACATGTGCAAGGCCGTGGACCGCGGCATGACCATCGAAAGCGTGCGTCTGCTGGAGAAGGTCGGCGGCAAGAGCGGACATTTCCAGGCGGAGCAGCCATGAACGTGACCGTGAAGTTTTTCGCCCGTTATCGTGAAGCGCTGGGGCTGGACTCGGTGAAGGTTGAAGGCAACTTCGCCACTGTCGACGACGTCCGAGCCCTGTTGGCCCAGCGTGACGGTGCCGAGGTATTGCGCGAGCAGAACCTGATGTGCGCGCGCAACGAAGACCTCTGCCAGCTCGACGAGCCGGTCAGCGAGGGCGATGAAGTGGCGTTCTTCCCGACCGTGACCGGAGGCTGAACCATGGCCATTCGCGTGCAGTCCACGCCGTTCGATCCGGGCGCCGAGGTCAACGCCATGCACGACGCCAATGTCGGTGTGGGTGCGGTGGTGAGCTTTGTCGGCTACGTGCGCGACTTCAATGACGGTCTGGACGTCGCCGGGATGTTCCTCGAACACTATCCCGGCATGACCGAAAAAGCCTTGGGCAAGATTGCCATTGAGGCTGAACAGCGCTGGCCCTTGCTCAAGCTGGAAGTGCTGCACCGCATCGGCGCCCTGGAGCCGGGCGAGCCGATTGTCTTCGTCGGCGCGGCCAGCGCCCATCGTCAGGCGGCATTCGACGCCTGCGCCTTTGTCATGGATTACCTGAAAACCCGCGCGCCGTTCTGGAAGAAGGAAAATACCAGCGACGGGCCACGGTGGGTCGAGGGGCGTGACAGTGACCATGCGGCGGCGGATCGCTGGAAGCAGTAGTTCCTGCGGCGTTCTTTAGTCAGTCATCGCGAGCAAGCTCGCTCCCACAGTGGATCTGGTCGAACATGAGTTTTGTGTACGACGAAGAACCTGTGGGAGCGAGCTTGCTCGCGATGAGGCCTTTAGATTCAACCAATCACCCCTGGATTCACCACCCGACCATCGGCCGGCACGGGCTGCATTTGCCCGATTGACGGACAATACATAAAAGTCCAAGATGGAATTATAAGTACAAAAAGTTTCCACCCCCGTTTCAGCTTTTTCTTCTGTCTTGCCAAACCAACAACAACCGCGAGAAAACGAACATGAAGAAGTTTCCCCTCATCACCGGTCTGGCCCTGAGCCTGTTGGCGTGCAGTTCTGTGTTCGCCGCCGAGAAAACCCTGCGCATCGGCATCGAAGCCGCGTATCCACCGTTCGCTTCGAAAACCGACAAAGGAGAGATCGTCGGTTTCGACTATGACATCGGCAATGCCCTGTGCGCGCAGATGAAGGTCAAGTGTGTGTGGGTCGAAGGCGAGTTCGACGGTCTGATTCCTTCTCTGAAGGTGAAGAAAATCGACATGGCGCTGTCGTCCATGACCATCAACGAAGACCGCAAGAAGTCGGTGGACTTCACCCACAAGTACTATTTCACCTCCTCGCGCCTGGTGATGAAGGACGGCGCGGTGGTGGATGACCAGTACGCCAGCCTCAAGGGCAAGACCGTCGGCGTGCAGCGCGCCACCACCACGGACCGTTACGCTACCGAGGTGTTCGAGCCCAAGGGCATCAACGTCAAGCGCTACAGCAACAACGAAGAAATCTACATGGATCTGGCGGCCGGTCGCCTCGACGCGATTTTTGCCGACACCATTCCACTCAATGACTTCCTGTCGATGCCGCGTGGCAAGGGTTATGCCTTTGTCGGGCCGGAGTTGAAAGATCCGAAGTATGTGGGCGAGGGGGCCGGGATTGCCGTGCGCAAGGGCAACACTGAACTGGTCAGCGAGCTGAACACGGCCATTGATGGCATTCGTGCCAGTGGTGAGTACCAGAAGATTTCGGACAAGTACTTCAAGTCGGACATCTACGGCGACTGATAGTCCGCTATCGCGAGCAAGCTCGCTCCCACAGGTTCAGTGGTGTACATATCTCTTGCGCACGACTCGGACACTGTGGGAGCGAGCTTGCTCGCGATGAGGCCCTGCCAGCCAATACATCTCTTGGGGCCTAGCCCTTCAATTCCTTCAAATGCTTGTACACCGTCGCCCGGCCCATGTTCAGCACATTGGCCACGTAGTTCGATGCGCTTTTGCCCTTGAACGCGCCTTCGGCGTGCAACGCCAGCACCAGCTCACGTTTGTGGTCGCGGGTCAGCAGGTTCAGGCTCAACTGACGTTCGCGCAGCCAGGCGTGGAGGAAGGTGTTGATCCGCTCCTGCCAGTCATCGCGGAACAGTGCATCCGGTTGCGGGATCAATTTGGTCGGCGACAGGAACAGGTCCAAAGCGGCCTTGGCATTCTCGAACAGCGAAATATTCAGGTTGATGCACAGCACCGCCAGCGGATGACCTTCGCTGTCGCGCAGTACCGTGCTTAGGCTGCGAATCTTCTGGCCATCCCAATTGAGCTTTTCGTACGGCCCGATGTTTCGTTCGCTGACATCGTCGCTGAGCATGTCTTCCAGCGCCGAGTCGTCGCCGATTTCCCGCTTGGACAGGTTGTTGGCGATGTAGTCGACCTTTTGCGTGCGCAGGTCGTGCAGCACCACTTCGGCGTGGGGGAAAAACAACGTGGCGATGGCGTCGGCGATCGCGTGGAAGTTATCCAGGGACGTGTCGTCCAGGGCCGAGTCTTTTTCGGGGGCGTTCATACAGTGGAACTCCAGGCAGCGTCAGCGCCCCATCAAAGGGGCGCTGAAAGTGTGCCGTAATCGTGGGGGCACGTCACCTGAGGATCAGGCTCAGCCGAGTCTGGCAGGGGAGAGCATGTCGGCATTCAGGCCAAACCGGCCGAGCGACTCGGGCAACGCTGCACCGCGCACCAGTGCCGCGCTGGCCTGGCCCATGGCCGGCGAAGTCTGGATGCCATACCCGCCTTGCGCCGCGACCCAGAACAGCCCTGGCACCTGTGGATCGAAACCGGAGAGCAAATCGCCGTCGCTGACGAAGCTGCGCAGGCCGGCCCAGGTGCGGGTCGGGCGGCGAATGGTCAGGGTCGTGGCTTCTTCGATCTGGTAGATGCCCATGGCGATGTCCAGTTCTTCAGGCTGTACGTCATGGGGTTCCACCGGATCGGCGTTGGCCGGCGAACCGAGGAACATCCCGGCGTCGGGTTTCATATAGAAGGATTCGTCGAGGCTGACCAGCATTGGCCAATGATGGATGTCCACGCCCTCCGGGCCGGCGAAGATGAACGCGGCACGGCGTTTCGGTTGCAGGCCCAGGGGCCTGGCGCCGGCCAGTTCGCCGATCCTGTCGGCCCAGGCGCCGGCGGCGTTGATGATGACCGGGGCGCTGAACGTCTGAGTGCCGGTCTGGACGTGCCATGTACCCTGGTCATCGCGGCTCAGGCTGACGACTTCGGCGTCGGTGTGGACTTCGCCCTGATTGCGGCGGATGCCTCGCAGGTATCCCTGATGCAGGGCGTCGGTGTCGATGTCGGTGGCGGTCGGATCGTAGATCGCGCCGTGGACTTTTTCCCGGCGCAGGATAGGTACCAGCGCGCAGGCCTCGTCGGTGCTGAGCAATTGCATCTCCGGCACCGTGGCTTTCGCGCTCTGGTATTGCCTGTTCAGTTCGTCCGGGTCGCCGGTGAAATCCACGGTCATTTCGCCGCGTGGCGTCAGCAGCGGGTGTTCGCAGAAACCGCTGGGCGGATTGTCGAAAAAGTCCCGGCTGGCCAGGGTCAGTGCGCGAACCTGCGGGGTGCCGTAGGCGGCGGTGTACAGGGCAGCCGAACGTCCGGTGGAGTGGTAGGCCGGATGGGATTCGCGTTCGAGTACGATCACACGGCCATGCTGCGACAGCCAGAAACCGGTGGAAGCGCCGGCGATACCGCCGCCGATGATGATGAAATCTGCCTGGCTCATGAATGTCTCCTTTAGAGCGCCAATGCCAATAAAGTCGGTGCCTTTGTGGGAGCGAGCTTGCTCGCGATGGCGGTGTATCAGTCAACATCATTTCTGAATGACAGATAGCTATCGCGAGCAAGCTCGCTCCCACAGGTGACTGTTGGTGTTAGTGCGTGAGGCGATAGATCGCATTGGCCAGCGCAATGTCTTCCAGGCCCAGGCCGATGGAGCGGAAAAACACATGCCGATCGTAACCGGGGCGCTGGACTTTATCGCTGAGCAGGTCCGGCAGGTCGCCGACAATCGCGCTCTTGTCCCAGCCATGTTGTTCGCCGGCGATCAGCATTTCACCGGCTGCACCCGGAGTTGTCAGGCGATAGTCGCAGAACACCTGCATGGCATTGAGGCTTTGCGGCGGCACTTCGTGGGCACGCGGCGCGTTGGTACTGATGGAGGTGATCAGCGCCGGTTTGCGCAAACTCGACGGGTCGATCACCGGACCTGCGGATGAGGTGCAGAGCATGATCACATCGGCGTCCTGCACGGCAGCTTCGCGACTCTCGACGATGTTCAGGCGTGGCTCGATGTTTTTCAGCAGGCTCACGGTTTGAGCATCATCGCTCAGGTGCGGCGCGTACAGGTTGATGCTCTGCCAGTCGCGCAGGCCTTTCACGTAATGCAGGTGCGCCTGGGCCACTTTGCCGCTGCCGATGATGGCCAGGCGATTGGCAGTCAGCGGCGCGAGGGCATCGACGGCCACGGCGGTGGTCGCGGCGGTGCGTGCGGTGGTCAGTTCACCCGCGTCGCACAGCAACAGCGGCTGGCCGGTGTGCATCGACATGAGCACAGTCCATGCAGTCACCAAGGGTCCCTGCTCACGGACGATGTACGGCGAAGTCTTGATGCCGTACACGCCGTCTTCGGCCAACACACCCAGGTAGTTGATGAAGTCACCGGCGCCCTGGGGAAATTCCACCAGTTGTTGTGCCGGTTGCACGGCTTGCCCGGCCGCCAGGTCACGGAACATTTTGCGCAGGATCTGCGGCACGTCGACCTGCGCCAGCAGCTCGCGAGCCTGGTTCTGGTTGATCACTTGGGGCGTATTGGACATGGTCGGCTCCGGGACTGAAAGTAAACTAATTTGTCCATTATGGACTTTTAGTTGTATCTCACAATATCCGGGCGAAAAAAAAGCGCAGTCCGTTTCCGGCTGCGCTTGTCTTTTCAGCGTCCTTTAGTGTGGGCGCTTGCGCTCAACCGCCCGCAACAGATGCGTCGGTGGTGTTTCACAGCTGATCTTGCGCCCCAGTTTTTCCTCGATGGACGGTAACTGGTAGGAGTCGTCTTCACCGGCAAAACTGATGGACACACCGTCGGCGCCAGCACGACCGGTCCGTCCGATGCGGTGCACGTAGTCGTCCGGCACTTCCGGCAGGGTGAAGTTGATCACGTGACTGATGCCGTCGATGTGGATACCGCGACCGGCCACGTCGGTGGCGACCAGGACGCGGATCTTGCCTTCGCGGAAACCTTCGAGGGTCTTGATGCGCTTGTGCTGCGGCACGTCGCCGGACAGTTGCGCAGCGTTGATGCCGTCGCGCACCAGGCGTTCTTCGATGCGTCGCACTTCATCCTTGCGGTTGGCGAACACGATCACCCGTTCCCAGCCATTGTCGTTGACCAGGTTGTAGAGCAGCTTGTACTTGTCGGCAGCGGCCACGGCGTAGATGTGCTGTTCGACGTTTTCGTTGGCCACGTTGGTGACTTCGATTTCGACGATGGCAGGGTCGGTGGTCCATTGCTTGGCCAGGTTCATCACGTCTTCGGTGAAGGTCGCGGAGAACAGCAGTGTCTGGCGCTCGGCCTTCGGCGGCGTCTGGCGAATGATCTGGCGCACTTGCGGGATGAAGCCCATGTCGAGCATGCGGTCGGCTTCGTCCAGCACCATCACTTCGACCATGTCCAGATGCACGTCGCCGCGCTGGTTGAAGTCCAGCAGGCGGCCCGGCGTGGCCACCAGGATGTCGCAGTGGCGGGCTTCGAGGTGTTTGAGCTGCTTGTCGAAGTCCATGCCGCCGACGAAGGTCATGACGTTGAGGCCGGTGTACTTGGTCAGGTCGGCGGCGTCCTTGGCGATCTGCACCACCAGTTCGCGGGTCGGCGCGATGATCAACGCCCGTGGCTCACCCATGTAGCGCTCTTTCGGCGGCGGGGTTTGCAGCAACTGGGTGATGATCGAGATCAGAAAGGCAGCAGTTTTACCGGTACCGGTCTGGGCGCGGCCGATGGCGTCTTTGCCGGCGAGGGTGAAACCCAGCACCTGTGCCTGGATCGGCGTGCAATACGGGAAGCCCAGGTCCTGGATGGCGTGCATCAGTTCAGGAGCCAGCTTGAAATCGTGGAAGCGGGTTTTGCCTTCCTGTGGCTCGACAACGAAGTCTTCGAGTTTCCATGGGATGACCGGCGCCTTGGGCTTGGGTTCGCGGCGCGGTTTGGCGGGTTTCGGTGTTTCGCTGAGCGGCTGTTCCGGGGCTGCTATCGCCACAGGCTGGGCAGCGGGTGCGGGCTTGGGCTCATGCTTGGGTGCCGTCGTGGTGGCGGTCCGTTCAGGCTGATTACCGTCGGTGCGGTGGCTGGGAGCGTGAGACGGAGCGCTGGGGACTGGCGCGAGTTGCTCAGTCTCGCTTTTACCGAACATTTTCTTGAGTGCTTTGAGCACGGTCATCTCATCAATTGGTTAAGGAATGTACGCCGGCCAGTGTAATGCAAGAATCGGGCGCGGCGTAGTGGGATGGATCAAAGGGACCTTTAAACAAAGAAAGGAACCTGAAGGATTAACGCAAGCGCTCGGTGAGCCAGGTGCCGATGTCGCGAATTTCCTCGGGTAACACTTCGTGGCCCATTGGGTATTCCTGCCATGTCACGGTGACACCACTATGCTTCAAGTGCTCGTAGGCGCTGCGTCCCATCGAGTTCTGCACCACGTCGTCGTATTGGCCGTGCATCGACAGTACCGGAATGCGCTGCTGGCTGGCGGACAGTTGCAGTTCGTCGCTGAAGGTCGGTGCATAAGTAGAAAGGGCAACGACGCCACCCAGCGGTCCCTGCCACTTCAGAAACGCGGTGTGGAACACCACGGCACCGCCCTGGGAAAAACCGGCCAGGAAAATCCGCGAGGCGTCTATTCCGCTGGCCTTCTGCGATTCGATCAGTTCGATGATCCAGTCGGCAGACTCTTCCAGTTGCTCGCGGTTGATCGCGCGCGCGGGGCTCATGGCCAATATGTCGTACCAGCTCGGCATCTCGTATCCGCCGTTGATGGTGACGGCGCGGCTCGGCGCCTGGGGCAAAACAAAGCGGGTGCTCAACAGGGATTCCTGCAGGGCTTCGGCCACTGGCAGGAAGTCGTAGCGATCGGCACCCAGGCCGTGCAGCCAGATAACGCAGGCGTCTGCGGTCTTGACGGGTTCAAGAATCAAGGGGTTGGTCATGGCTGCTCCAAAAGTGTGCGTGCGCTCTCATTGAGTGCGAGGGCTGAGTGCGTGTGTGGTTGATCAGTTACGAAGATGTCGCAAGGTTACAAGTTTTGCTATTGACCTGCAGCTGAACCGCTTCGGCGAGCGGTGTGGTACGGGCTTTGCTATGGCGAACTCTGTATGAAAAATCCTACGCCTGTCGGTAACACTATCAGGCCGAGGTTGTTAGTGGGATTGAAAAGAATCCGGTGATGGATGTTCGCCAAAGGCCGATACGGGGCTTCGCGAACGTGAAAGGGCTACAGCCCGTTCGGCCGACTGGTGAGAGCGAGTTTTCCATGACGTGGATTTTCTCCTACTAGACTCATAGCTAACGTCTTACGTCGGTTGACCCAAAAACAAGCCAACACGGGTCGACTACGCCTCAAAAGGGTGCGACAGGACTCACGCTCCGACACAACAAGAGCAAAACTGGAGGTTTGAATGAAGATGTTGAAATCCACCCTGGCTATCGTGACTGCAGCTGCAGCGCTCGGTGTCAGCGGGTTTGCCCAGGCGGGCGCAACCCTGGATGCAGTGATGAAGAAAGGTTTCGTGCAGTGTGGCGTCAGCGATGGCCTGCCAGGCTTCTCGGTTCCGGATTCCACCGGCAAGATCGTCGGTATCGATGCTGACTACTGCCGTGCAGTGGCGGCGGCTGTCTTCGGCGACGCGACCAAGGTCAAGTTCAGCCAGTTGAACGCCAAGGAGCGCTTCACCGCGCTGCAGTCCGGCGAAATCGACATTCTGTCGCGCAACACCACAATGACCAGCTCCCGTGATGCGGGCATGGGCCTGAAATTCCCGGGCTTCATCACTTACTACGACGGCATCGGCTTCCTGGTAAACAACAAGCTGGGCGTGAAAAGCGCTAAAGAGCTGGACGGTGCAACCATCTGCATCCAGGCCGGTACCACTACCGAGCTGAACGTTTCCGACTACTTCCGCGGCAACGGCCTGAAATACACCCCGATCACCTTCGACACCTCCGACGAAAGCGCCAAGTCGCTGGAATCCGGTCGTTGCGACGTACTGACCTCCGACAAATCCCAGCTGTTCGCCCAGCGCAGCAAGCTGGCTTCGCCGAAGGACTACGTGGTTCTGCCGGAAACCATTTCCAAGGAGCCTCTGGGCCCGGTCGTGCGTAATGGCGACGACGAGTGGCTGGCCATCGCGCGCTGGACTGGCTACGCCATGCTCAACGCTGAAGAAGCCGGCATCACTTCGAAGAACGTCGAAGCCGAAGCCAAGGGCACCAAGAACCCGGATGTTGCCCGTCTGCTGGGTACCGACGGTGAATACGGCAAAGACCTGAAAGTGAAGAAAGACTGGGTCGTGCAGATCGTCAAGCAAGTGGGTAACTACGGCGAAGTGTTCGAGAAAAACCTCGGCAAGAGCACTCCGCTGGAAATCGACCGCGGGCTGAACGCTCTGTGGAACGCTGGCGGCATTCAATACGCACCACCAGTGCGCTGATGGTTCTATCACCCGGTGGGCCAACCACCGGGTGATGTTCTGTTCCATTATTTCCGGGGCACTTCATGCAAAATTCAATCGGCGCACCTAAGCAGAGGCTCAGCCTCAGCGATCCACGAGTGCGTGCGTGGGTATTCCAGATCATCACGATTATCGGGGTGGTCTCGCTGGGCTGGTATCTGTTCGATAACACCCAGACCAACCTGCAGCACCGGGGCATTACCTCCGGTTTCGACTTTCTCGAGCGCAGTGCCGGTTTCGGCATCGCTCAACACCTGATCGACTACACCGAAGCGGACACATACGCCCGGGTGTTTGTCATCGGCCTGCTCAACACGCTGCTGGTGACCTTCATCGGCGTGATCCTGGCGACGATCCTGGGTTTCATCGTGGGTGTGGCGCGGCTGTCGAAGAACTGGATCATCGCCAAAGTGGCGACGGTGTACGTGGAAGTCTTCCGTAACATTCCGCCGCTGCTGCAGATCCTGTTCTGGTACTTCGCGGTGTTCCTGACCATGCCTGGGCCGCGTAACAGCCACAACTTCGGCGATACCTTCTTCGTCAGCAGCCGTGGTCTGAACATGCCGGCCGCGCTGATGGCGGATGGGTTCTGGGCGTTCATGATCAGCATCGTCGTGGCCATCGTCGCCATCGTGCTGATGTGCCGCTGGGCCAACAAGCGCTTCGAAGCCACTGGCGTGCCATTCCACAAGTTCTGGGTCGGCCTGGCGATGTTCCTGGTGATCCCTGCGCTGTGCGCGCTGGTTTTCGGCGCACCGGTGCACTGGGAGATGCCGAAGCTGCAGGGCTTCAACTTCGTCGGCGGCTGGGTACTGATCCCGGAACTGCTGGCCTTGACCCTGGCGCTGACGGTGTACACCGCAGCGTTCATCGCCGAGATCGTGCGTTCGGGCATCAAGTCGGTCAGCCACGGCCAGACCGAAGCGGCGCATTCCCTCGGCCTGCGCAATGGTCCGACCCTGCGCAAGGTGATCATCCCGCAAGCCCTGCGCGTGATCATTCCACCGCTGACCAGCCAATACCTGAACCTGGCGAAGAACTCCTCGCTGGCGGCCGGTATCGGTTATCCGGAAATGGTCTCGCTGTTCGCCGGGACCGTGCTCAACCAGACCGGCCAGGCGATCGAGGTGATTGCGATCACCATGAGCGTGTACCTGGCGATCAGTATCAGCATTTCCCTGCTGATGAACTGGTACAACAAGCGCATTGCGCTGATCGAGCGGTAAGGAAAAGCGCATGAGCACTCATACTTTCAAACCTGACATGCCCCCACCGAGCAGCAGCATTGGTGTGGTGGCGTGGATGCGCGCGAACATGTTCTCCAGCTGGCTCAACACGCTGTTGACCCTGTTTGCGTTCTATCTGATTTACCTGGTTGTCCCGCCGATCCTGCAGTGGGCGATCCTCGATGCCAACTGGGTTGGCACCAGCCAGGCCGACTGCACCAAGGAGGGCGCCTGCTGGGTGTTCATCCAGCAGCGCTTCGGCCAGTTCATGTACGGCTACTACCCGCCGGAACTGCGCTGGCGCGTCGACCTGACCGTGTGGCTGGCGATCGTTGGCGTGGCGCCGTTGTTCATCTCGCGCTTTCACCGCAAGGCCGTGTATGGCCTGAGCTTCCTGGTGCTGTACCCGATCATTGCCTGGTGCTTGCTGCACGGCGGCGTCTTCGGCCTGACCCAGGTGGCGACCAGCCAATGGGGCGGCCTGATGCTGACCCTGGTGATCGCCACCGTCGGCATCGCCGGTGCGCTGCCGCTGGGGATTGTCCTGGCCCTGGGGCGTCGTTCCAACATGCCGGCGATTCGGGTGGTCTGCGTGACCTTCATCGAGTTCTGGCGCGGCGTGCCGTTGATCACGGTGCTGTTCATGTCCTCGGTGATGCTGCCGCTGTTTCTGCCTGAAGGCATGAACTTCGACAAGCTGCTGCGGGCACTGATCGGCGTGATCCTGTTCCAGTCGGCCTACGTGGCCGAGGTGGTGCGCGGTGGTCTGCAAGCAATTCCCAAGGGGCAGTACGAAGCGGCTGCAGCAATGGGCCTGGGCTACTGGCGCAGCATGGGCCTGGTGATTCTGCCGCAAGCCCTGAAGCTGGTGATCCCCGGCATCGTCAACACCTTCATCGCGCTGTTCAAGGACACCAGCCTGGTGATCATCATCGGCCTGTTCGACCTGCTCAACAGCGTCAAGCAAGCCGCCGCCGATCCGAAATGGCTGGGCATGGCCACCGAAGGCTATGTGTTCGCCGCCCTGGTGTTCTGGATTTTCTGTTTTGGTATGTCGCGCTATTCCATGCATCTGGAACGCAAGCTCGACACAGGCCACAAGCGTTAGGAGTTCTTTTATGAGCGAAGCAAATAAAAAGCCTGTGAGCCCTGAAGGCATTATTCAGATGCAGGGCGTGAACAAGTGGTACGGCCAGTTCCACGTGTTGAAAGACATCAACCTCAACGTCAAGCAGGGCGAGCGTATCGTGTTGTGCGGCCCGTCGGGTTCCGGCAAGTCCACCACTATCCGTTGCCTCAACCGCCTGGAAGAACACCAGCAGGGCCGCATCGTGGTCGATGGCGTGGAACTGACCAACGACCTCAAGCAGATCGAAGCGATCCGCCGCGAAGTCGGCATGGTGTTCCAGCATTTCAACCTGTTCCCGCACCTGACCATCCTGCAGAACTGCACGCTGGCGCCGATGTGGGTGCGCAAGATGCCCAAGCGCAAGGCCGAGGAAATCGCCATGCACTACCTGGAGCGAGTACGCATTCCGGAGCAGGCGCATAAATACCCGGGGCAGTTGTCCGGTGGTCAGCAACAGCGTGTGGCGATCGCCCGCGCGCTGTGCATGAAGCCGAAAATCATGCTGTTCGACGAGCCAACGTCGGCACTCGACCCGGAGATGGTGAAAGAGGTACTGGACACCATGATCGGCCTTGCCGAAGACGGCATGACCATGCTCTGCGTGACCCACGAAATGGGCTTCGCCCGCACCGTGGCCAACCGCGTGATCTTCATGGACAAGGGCGAAATCGTCGAACAGGCCGCGCCGAACGACTTCTTCGACCACCCACAGAATGATCGCACCAAGCTGTTCCTGAGCCAGATCCTGCATTGATCGAGCCCAGGAACTGAAATAAACCCGGACTGAGTTCCGGGTTTATTTTTGTCCGGAATTGAACATTCGATGGTCTTGCCACAGTCCCTGTGGGAGCGAGCTTGCTCGCGATGAGGCCGCCACCTTCAACACTGATGGTGACTGATCCGCCGCTTTCGCGAGCAAGCTCGCTCCCACAGGTTTCGCGTTGCCAAATCCCCGGTGGTTGCTCTATGGAAACAAGCTGACTAAAATGTCAGAAAATTCATCCTATGATTGGATGAAAGGGCGAATTCCATGTCACAAATCTCTCCGTTGGTAAAACGATCCCTGGTCGATCAGGCTCTGGACCAACTGCGCCAGCGTATCAACCAGGGTATTTGGGTCGTCGGCCAGCGTTTGCCCACCGAGCCCGAGTTGTCGGCGGAACTGGGCATCAGCCGCAACACCGTGCGCGAAGCCATGCGCGTGTTGGCGTTTTCCGGGTTGATCGAAATCCGCCAGGGTGACGGCAGTTACCTGCGGGCGGTGGTCGATCCGCTCGATACCCTGAAGGCGTTGTCCCGTTGCTCCCTTGAGCAGGCCCGGGAAACCCGGCACATCCTCGAAGTCGAGGCCATCGGCCTGGCAGCCATGCGCCGCACCGATGAAGACCTGGTGGCATTGCGCGAGGCGCTGGGTGTCAGCGGCAGTCACTACCACGGCGATCTCGACACCTACATCGCCTGCGATCTGGTGTTCCATCGTCGCCTGGTGGACGCCGCGCACAACCCGACTCTCAGCGAGTTGTATCGCTATTTCTCCAGCATCGTCGGCGCGCAGTTGCGCCAGACACTGAGCATCGTCCCGCGCCGTCAGGAAGTGTTCGACCTGCACATCGATTTGCTTGATGCCGTCGAACAACGCGACCCGGAACGGGCCAAAGCCCTGTCGAGGCAGTTGATCAATGAACCTTGAAACCGGGAAGTCGATACCGCGCGGTGACTTATCCACAGCTGCAAAACGTTCGGCAGAGCTGGAAGAGCTGCTGATCGATGCCGAGGCCGATGACGAACAGGTTCAGCAAACCCACCCGGTTCTGCGCCGGCCGTGGCTGTTGCTGCTGGGCCTGATTCTGGTGGCACTGAACCTGCGCCCGGCGCTGTCGAGCATGGCGCCGATGCTCAGCGAGGTCTCGAAGTCCCTCGGCTTGTCGGCGTCAGCGGCAGGATTGCTGACCACGTTGCCGGTGCTTTGCCTTGGCCTGTTTGCTCCGCTGGCACCGCTGCTGGCAAGACGGTTTGGGGCTGAGCGGGTGGTGCTGGGCATTCTTCTGACCCTGGCTGGCGGGATCATCCTGCGCAGTTCATTCGGTGGGATCGGCCTGTTTGCCGGCAGTGTGCTGGCCGGTGCCAGCATCGGCGTGATCGGTGTGTTGCTGCCAGGCATCGTCAAGCGCGATTTCCCGAAACAGGCCGGGACCATGACCGGCGTCTACACCATGGCCCTTTGCCTGGGTGCGGCGATGGCGGCGGGTGCGACCGTGCCGCTGAGCGAGCACTTCGACAAGCGCTGGGAGCTGGGCCTCGGTTTCTGGGTTGTTCCGGCATTGGCGGCGGCGCTGTTCTGGCTGCCGCAAGTCGGCCAGAAACACGGCGCGCACAACGTTGCCTACCGCGTTCGAGGCTTGCTGCGCGATCCGCTGGCCTGGCAGGTGACCTTGTACATGGGCCTGCAATCGTCCCTGGCCTACATCGTGTTCGGCTGGTTGCCGTCGATCCTGATCGGTCGCGGCTTGACCCCGACCCAGGCCGGGCTGGTGCTGTCGGGTTCGGTGATCGTGCAACTGGTCAGCTCCCTTGCGGCACCCTGGCTGGCGACTCGCGGCAAGGACCAGCGCCTGGCAATCGTGATCGTGATGATCCTGACCCTCGGTGGTCTGTTCGGTTGCCTGTATGCGCCGATCGAAGGCTTGTGGGGTTGGGCGATCGTGCTGGGGCTGGGGCAGGGCGCCACGTTCAGCCTGGCCTTGACCTTGATCGTGTTGCGTTCGCGGGACTCCCACGTCGCCGCGAACCTGTCGAGCATGGCCCAGGGTTTTGGTTACACCCTGGCGTCCATGGGACCGTTCGCGGTCGGTATCGTGCATGACTGGACCGGTGGCTGGACGGCGGTGGGATGGATCTTTGGCGTCATCGGCCTGGGTGCGATCATCGCCGGTCTCGGCGCCGGGAGGGCGCTGTATGTGCAAGTCAGCAGTGAGAAAATTTAAATGCAATGGAGCGTCTACAAATAGACAACCACCAGAGTCGCCGAGCCATCGAGTGTTGCATCGTCAGTCAGGTCCAGCGTTGAGGTGGGTGCAATGACTGTGACAAGCGTGACCTGACTGCTCAGGTTCTGAATCGCGACAGGACCTGCGGTGCTGCCCGCCACATCAGTGAAGCCTAGATAGCCTTTGGCGCCGATCGGTATGGGGTTGGACCTGGAGGTGCTCCACGCCCGCCCCCCGGTGGTGGAGTCGGTTCGATACACTTGAGCCAGTGCGTCCACTACGGTTCTGGCGGGATCGAAGTTCAGTGAATACAGACCGATCTTGTTGCCGCTGCGGTCGAACTTCAGGCCGTAAAAGATCTCACTGTTGACAATGGCCGAGCCTTCCCGGTTGTCCCGCATGATCAAGGCGAAACGGGTAGGTGCCGTGCAGTTGATGTTGAGGTCGAGGGATTTGTCACGCAGTTGTGTCCGATTATCGACGCTCAGGTCCTGCCGGGAGATTTTTCCGTAGTCGACAAGACCGTTGTTGGAGAAAGTCGGGGTGCAGGCGACCGGAGTGATGATGCCGTTGACTGTCAGGTCTGCGGTAGACGCAGCAAGGGCGCTAGTCGTCGTGCTCACCAGCAGCGCTACAGTCAGGGCTATAGGGATACGCTTCATCGGTAAATTCCTTTTCGAGAAGAAGGTATGGGTGCTGAACCCCTCGTTCATTCAGGCAACGAACGGTTCAGCACCTTGGCCCTAATTAGTAAACAATTTCGAACGTCGCGGAGCCGTCAATGTTGACTTCGTTGGTCAGGTCCAGCCCGTCGGCGCGGGCAATGTATGTATCAACCTTAAAGTCCATGGTGACAACCTGTGCTTCGATCGGATTGGTATCGCCAGTATTGGCAACGGACAGCCAATATCCCGGTTGAGCAGAGTCGGCTTTCGCCCAGGTGGTTCCTCTGTCGTTTGATTCGATAGGATCAGCCGCGGATGCATCTGCTGTGGCTCGCAGAATTTCTGGGTAAAAGAATCCCAGCTTTTTTCCGTCATCGGTCAGGCCAAGGCCAAACCAATCGCCAATTGTCGTACCGGGATTATTGTCGATTGGATTGATGGAGAACGTAACAGCTGCACTGCAGTTCACGGTCAAAGTAAGCGGATGACTGCCAACCAGAGTGTTCTGGTCCTGATTGAGGTCTCCTGACGAGATCCTGCCGAGATCAATGTCACCACCGCCATTGAAGGTCGGCGTGCAAGCGACAGGCGTGATGAGGCCAGTAACCGTCAGGTCAGTGCTCGACGCTGCGAGAGCAAAAGGAGCGGCGCTGATCAGTGCCGTTGTGGTGAGTGCTGCGAAGTACTTTTTCATGGGTGAAACTTCCTTTCTTTAGTTGTTGGCCTTGAATGTTCCGAGGGGCGTAAGTCCCCCGCGGCTTCAACAAGGCAGGGTGGGTGTTACGGGTATAGAATTTCGATCGTCCCCGAGCCGTCGAGGTGAACGGCAGTGCTCAAGTCCAGGCTATTGGTGGGGGCAATGACGGCCTCGACCGTCACCATAGTGGTGAGGTTCTGGATAAAGGCCGGGCCTGCGGTGCTGCCGGCCCTGTCGGTAAAGCCCAGGTAACTTCTCTGGGCGAACGGAATCGGGTTCGAACTGGAGGTTCTCCAGGCCGCGCCCTGGGTGGTGGAGTAGGTTTGATACAGGCGGGCGAAGCTGTCGGCGCTGGCGTTAGCGGGATCGACATTGAGTGAGTACAGGCCGATCTTGTTGCTGCGGTGATCCAGACCCAGTCCGTAGTAAATCTCGCTGTTGTCCGTTGCCGAGCCAGGGCGGTTGTCATGCATGACCAGGGCAAACTCCGTCGGGGCGTCGCAGTCAACCCGCAGGGTCAAATCCTTGGGTGGCAGTGAGGTGTTTTTGTCAGCGTTCAGATCGTTTTTCGTTAGCTGACCGAAGTTCACCTGGCCGCCATTGGACAGTTCCACTTTGCACGCGGTGGGGGCGAAACTGGCGCGCAGGGTTATCTCACTTGAGCGGCCCGTCGCGACCGCGTCGAACAGGCCGGTGGTTTCCCAGGTTACGGCGTCACGTACCTGCAGCGCTTTCTCCGACGCCCAGGCTGTCAGCTCCAGTTGTGCTGAAAGATTTTGCCCTTGCGCCGCCACACCGCCCCGAACCGGAACGATGGCCTGCTGCGGTTGCCAAAGCAGACTCGAAGTGGTTGCTTCAGGTACTTGGTCGACGGCAGAAATCAGGCCCAAGTCCACCGGTTGCCCATCGAGCACGGCGTCACTCATGCGCACGGCATAGCTGCCGTGTTCGGCAAAGCGAAAGCGCTCGGCGGTCGCGGCCATGGCACGGTAGAACAGGGTCATGTCAGTGGGTTGGGGGCAGCTCAGGTTCAGGCTCAGGCGGCGCTCGCCCAGGGGGCGCTCTGCGGAGCCATTGGCGCGTATGGCCCGATTCGTCAAACCGTAATCGAGTACCGGCTGACTCAGGGTGAGCTTGCATTCATCGGCGAGGGCCCAGGCGTGCGGCGCAAGTCCGCTCAACATCAACGTGCCGAGTGTTAACAACAGAGTGTGGGGCAGCTTCATGGGGAGATCCTCAAAGTGTGTGGCACCGGGCGTCGGCGGTCTCGTAATACACCTGGGTATTGGCCTTGGCCGGCAGTTCGAAACGCAGCTCGCAGCGCTCCAGCCCTGGTGCGGTTATCCAGAGGTCGCGGGTGTTCAGTGCGTTGGGCAGAAACACCAATCCACCTTCTTGAGCGAGCGTGATGAACTCACCGTCTGCGCTGCTTACCGTCGCGCCACGGGGCAGGGGGGCACCGTCGTCCGTGGTGACTTTGAGCAGGGCACGGCGGGTCAAGGTGACGCCGAACTCGACCTTGTCGACGGCCCCGCGTCCGGCGGAAACCACGGCCAGTCCGTTGTTGATATCGAGGTTGCGCGGCAGCGAGCGGGTGTCGACTTCTACCGGGCTGCGCCCATAGGCGCTCACTTGAGGCACCACGGCCTGACCTTTCCAGTCGGTCCAGACCGGACCGCTTGGAGTCGAGACTTTGATGGCGCTTTCGTCGCCAACCGAAAGCAGCGCGAAGGTGTCCCGTACGGCGTATGGCGATAACGTCAGGCCGTCGCCGTGCAGAACGGCACCGCCACGCGCGCCAATCTGGTAGCTGGAGCGTTCGGCATCGGAGCGGGTGTAGTTCAAGTCCAGTTGGCTGTAGCGCGGCAGCAGGGAAATCCCCGCCGAGGACTGCACTTGTTTGTCTCGTGTGTCGTGCTCAACACCGACCCGGTAGCTCAACTGGTCGTTGATCTGCTCGTTCAAGCCGACACCGCTGCGGTATTCGCCAGCGGAATGGCGTACCCAGGTGCGCGCCCGGCGACGTTCACCCAGTGGAATGCTGAGGCTCAGATAAACACTGTCGTCGCTACGTTGGGTGCCGCTGACCTGCCATTGCGCGGTGGCCGACACCGACACGTCGCCAATCCGGGTGCCCCAGGACGCCAAGGCGCGGCTGCTGTTTTGCCCGTCGAATGTCGTTGAGCGATTGAAGCCGCTGCTGAACGCGCCAAACCCGGGGTGTGACCAGGTCAGCGACAGGCTCTGCTGATCGCGGTAGCGCGACGGGCTACGCTCCGACTGAGTATCGAACACCGCCTCGGACAAGTCGCGATAGCCGAAAGTCCGGTTCGAGGTTGCGGCATTGATCGACCACTGTTCACCCAAACGTTGCGAAACATTCAGATCGACCTGAAGCCCCCTGTCGGCCTGACGGGTGCTGGTGTCGGCCGCTTGCAGGGTGGTCCGGATCTGTGTGGCGGGCCCTGGCAGCAGGCTCAGGCCAGCGCCCGTAGCACGGTAATCGGCGGTGCCGGTGGCACCGGTGCTGAGCAGGACATTCGGGTTGAGTGCTCCACTCCAGCCACCGCTGATCACCCAGGGGTCACCGCTCCGGGCAACGCCGAGACTGCGTACCTGGCCGGCGGCCAACGAAAAGCCGGGAGCCGGCAGGTCAACGCCGAGCATGGCGACGGGGACTGTGAAGCGTTGCTCGCTGCCATCCGCTTCCTTGACGGTGACTTCAACATCGGAGCGACTGTCGAGCCGACGTACGTTACTCAGGGAAAACGGTCCGGCCGGTACCACTGTCGAGTGGATCAGCGAACCGTTCTGGCGTATTTCGACCTGGGCCTGGCTGCGGGCAATCCCTTCGATGGGATTGCCTTGGCCTTCAACCTGGAGCGCCTGCTCGGTCATGAGCTGAACGCCGGTGATCTGCGCGCCGGCCAGTACCGGGTTGTAGAGATTGACCTGACCGGCTTGAAGCACTGTTTCGTGGCTGGCAAAGGTGCGCTGGGCGTAAGCCGCCAGGTGAGTGGTGCGCGACACATCGTTCTGCCAGCTCTGCACCTGACGGCTGCGTACAATCCAGTCGCCGGCATTGAAGCCGACTTCGGTGTTGGCTGAGAGGTAGCGGTTCGATCGATTGCCGTATTGGCTGTGGAGGCTGTTGATGTCGTAATTGAGTAACCCGGCGATACCGCCGGTTTGATAACCGGAGATATCCCGGACCACCGGACGTATCGCCTGGGTGGGCACTATCAATGAAAGGCCGAGATTGGCCGGATCCTGTTCGATTCGGGCCTGCGGCCAAGTGGCGAGTACATCGAAACAGCCTTTGTCGTTGGCTGGAGTCGATGGCTCGCTCAGGTTTGCCGCATCAAGCAGGGAACGGTCAAAGCACAAGTCGCTCTCCCGGTTGAACGTGACGTCGACCCGGCCGCGACGCTGGCCATTGACCGTGAGGGTGATCGGATGTCGGCCAGCGGTGAAGCTCGGGGCGGCCAATAGTTGAGTTGCGAGACTGGGGTCGATACCACGTTGGCTCAGCGTTTTCTGGTCGAACGAAGTCAGCAACGAAGCAGCCTCGAGGTCGTCGGCATTGGCTTCGAGCCCTATCAGCATGTTGCCAAGCAGCAACACCATGCCGGTCCGGACCCGCGACAGATGGGGGGGTGTGCTGGCCGGCCGAATCGCAGGCATGGCTTCGCCATCACGGTATTTCAATACGGTGTTCATGAGATTCACTTGGGTTATGCCAGGGTGTCGGCTTGATCCGCTTCGGATTCCGTCACGCTGAAATGTCGACGCCTGCTTTTCCCTGCGCGGCGCTATCGATGATGTCCGCCCTAGAAGGCGAGCGGCGCGTCATAGGGAGGCACGGCAAAGCCATAGACGGTCGCCGGATTGATTCGAACCTGGGTGGCAGCCTTTGCAGGGACCGAAACGTTGATCTGCTCACCGGGCAGTACGTAGGTTCGCGGTAGCATCGCGGCGCTTCCGGAAGGCAGTAGTTGAACTTCCTGAGCCAGGCGTACGACATAAGGTGTTTCGTTGCGTACGGTCAGTTGCCCTTCCTGCAGCGACCACTTCAGGTCGGTCCATGGTGTGCGGTTGGGCGCCAGGCCAGCGGGATGAAGGATGATCGGCAGGTTCTGGCGTACCGTCATACCCACACGGGCATGCCCGGCTTCGGAAACCGGTCTGCCTTGGGGGATACCTTCAAAAATCACCCGCTTCAAACGCTGGGTGAGCAGGGGCTTTTCCGATTGCAGGATGAAACGCACCAACTGTGTCCTGGAGGCCTCAACGCGTGCCAAGGGTGGCGTCACGAACACCAAGGGTTCGGTGTCTTCGGGAATGTTTTCGATGGTGACGTGTAGCAATGCCAGGCTGGCGTCGGTATTGGTCACGGATACGGCGGTTTCCCCGTTGGCTTCATTGACGATGATCACGGAGGTATCAGGCACCATGCCGTCGGCGTGGACCTGTACGGCCCATATCAGCGCGCACGCACCGATACCCGTGTGGGTCAGGCGGCGCAACTGCTTCAAAAATATTGTCTTGATGTCGCTCATTGAATTTCCCGGATAAAAGATTGTTGGCATGGCTCGCAATACGGGTAACGCAGGGATTCCGTGAACAAGCAGGCAGTGCTCAGGGGCGTAGGCGTCTTCTTCATGTAATGGGTCGTCAGGCAAAGAGTGAGCGCAGTTCCGGGCAGGGGGGCCGGACTGCTTGGCAGGCGATAACTTAGCGAGCAAGGGGGCGTTGGAGGAATGCAACTAATACGAAAAGAGAGCGGGCGTGTATGAAAGAGTGTTGCGTACGATGCAGCATTTTCTGACGAGGAGCTTTTTTCTGTAGTCCTCCTGCGTAGTCTCCAGCGCGCCGCTATGTAGGAACCATCTATTTGTTAGATGGGCAAAGAGTTAGCCCATTGAATACATTGGGGCCGCAGCGTCAGAGGTTTTTTCGAAGCGTTGTGAACGGTGCAGGAACGGCGCTACTTTCCGCGCTTTTGCGCCACCCGCAGGAGGTTTCCCACAATGCGAGTCATTATTGCTGACGACCATTCAGTCGTTCGTGTCGGGCTGCGCATACTCGTCAACGCCAGTCGACGATGCGTGATCGTCGGCGAGGCCGACGGTGTCGACAACTTGATGAATCTGCTTTCAAGTACCTCCTGCGAACTGCTGATCACCGACTTCTCCATGCCGGGAGGGCAGCAGGCCGATGGCTTGAAAATGTTGAGTACGATTCAGCGCCATTACCCGACCTTGCCGATCATTCTGGTGACGATGTTTACCAGTGTGGTGACGGCGAGGGCTGCACTGGCGCAAGGGGTGATGGCCATCGTTGCCAAAACCGCATCGGCGACGGAGTTGCCCCTGGCAATCAATGCGGTGCAGGAAGGGCGCCATTACCTCAGCAAGTCCCTGCGCACGCTGTTGGCCAACACCCGCGATCAGTTTCACGAATCATCCTTGTCAGCCAAGGAGTACGAAGTGGTCCGAATGCTTGCCAGTGGCATGACCGTCAGCGAAATCGCCGTTCACTTCAATCGCAGCGTGTCGACCATCAGTAAACAAAAGAAAATGGCCATGCACCGGTTAGGTGTTTGCACGGATGTTGATCTTTTTTCCTACGCCCGGGACAGCGGAATGATGTGAATAGTCATCGCGTTATTTTCGTCGTGAATGCCGATAGTGTTCGATGCATTTGCAGACTATCGTGCAGGCACTCTTTCGAAGTCACTATGCAAACCCAGGGGAACCCGCAGATGAGTGAAGCCCATAGCGCCTTGATCACCCGTTTCTACCAGGCTTTCCAGCGCCTGGATGCCGAAGCCATGGCTGCCTGCTACACCGATGATGTGGTGTTCAGTGATCCGGCGTTCGGTGAGCTTCGCGGTCGCGATGCCGGTGACATGTGGCGCATGCTGACGACTCGAGCCAAGGATTTTTCCCTGACCTTCGATCATGTTCACGCCGACGGGCGCACCGGTGGCGCCCATTGGGTGGCGACCTACCTGTTCAGCCAGACCGGCAACACCGTGGTCAACGACATCCAGGCGCGCTTCGTCTTTCGTGACGGCAGGATTTGCGAGCATCACGACAGCTTTGATCTCTGGACCTGGTCACGACAGGCATTGGGTTTCAAAGGTCTGCTGCTGGGCTGGACGCCACTGGTGCGCAACGCCGTTCGCGCCCAGGCATTGAAGGGGCTGAAGGCATTTCAGGCCGGTCGCTGATAAGATCGCGGCTCGTCTCCTTTCAAGCCTTGATCGTGCCGTGACCACCCCAAGCGAGTCTCCCGTCAGCAAGCCCTGGTTCGTCTACCTCGTTCGCGCGGCCAATGGTTCGCTGTATTGCGGGGTCAGCGATGATCCCGTGCGCCGCTTCGCCAAGCATCAAAGTGGCAAGGGGGCACGGTTCTTTCTGTCCAGTCCGGCCATGGCGCTGGTCTACACCGAACTTTGTCGCGACAAAAGCGAAGCGCTGCGCCAGGAACGGCTGATCAAGAAACTGCGCAAAAGCGCCAAGGAATGTCTGGTCGCGTCTTATCAATCTGGCTGATCGGCTCCCATCAGGCACATCTGTAGGCTGCCAACCGATTGCGCGCTAAGCTGCGGATTCCTAATTTGTGCGGCGGAGCCGAGCATGTCCGAGTTGATTCTGCATCATTACCCGACGTCCCTCTTTGCCGAGAAGGCCCGCCTGCTGCTGGGCTTCAAGGGCTTGTCATGGCGCTCGGTGAAGATCTCGCCAGTGATGCCCAAACCGGACCTTACGGCATTGACCGGTGGCTACCGCAAGACACCGGTGCTGCAAGTCGGTGCAGATATTTATTGCGATACGGCATTGATTGCCCGGCGACTGGAGCAGGAAAAAGCCTTGCCGGCGTTCTTTCCGCAAGGTCAGGAAATGATCACCGCGTCGTTTGCAGCCTGGGCTGACTCTGTTGTGTTCCAGCACGCGGTCAGCCTGGTGTTCCAGCCGGAATCGATAGCGGTGCGTTTTGGCAATTTATCGCCGGAAGCGATCAAGGCGTTTCTGGCCGACCGTGCCGGTTTGTTCAGTGGTGGTAGCGCGACAAAATTGTCTACCGAGCAGGCCAAGCATCAGTGGCCAACGATCATGTCGCGGCTGGAGCTGCAGTTGCAGCGTGAAGAGGGTGATTTCCTGTTCGGTGAGCCGTCGATTGCCGACTTTGCCCTGGCCCATTGCCTCTGGTTCCTCAAGGCCACACCGGTGACGGCTCCGCTGGTCGAGGCTTACCCGGCAGTCAATGCGTGGCACTCTCGGGTATTGGGCTTTGGTCATGGCGCCTCCAGCGAGATGACGTCCGAAGAGGCGCTGGAGGTGGCGCGCAGGTCCACGCCAGCGGCATTGCCGGATGAGCAGTTCGTCGATCCCAACGGATTCACGGCGGGTCAGCAGGTGGTCATCGCGGCCACGGACTATGGCGTTGATCCGGTCTTGGGAGAGCTGCTGTTTGCCGGCAGCGAAGAGTTGATTGTGCGGCGCAAGGACGAACGTGGCGGCGTGGTGCATGTGCACTTCCCGCGGTTTGGTTTCCGTATCGAAGCCATCTGACCTTTGTAGGAGCGAGCTTGCTCGCGAAGATCGTGAACGATAACGCGTAAAGCCGGATGCCCAGCGGCGCCCATGGTTTTTTCGCGAGCAAGCTCGCTCCTACAGGGTTACTTCAACGCCGCCAGAATCGCATCCGGGTCATACCCGCGAATCAGGGTTCCGTTCACATCGATGATCGGAATTCCGCCACCACCCAAGGCCTCATAGTCCTTGCGCGCGACGGCATCCTTCTCGATATCGAATTCCTTGTACGGAATGCCTTTCTGATCGAGAAACCGCCGGGTCAGTTTGCAGTAACCACACCATTCGGTGGCGTAGAGCACGACGTTGGCCTTTGTCTGCGTCTGCTCTGACACCACTTGCGAAGGGTTGAAGACCCGCTCGATCTTGCCCCAGTTCTGGTAAGCCACAACCACCAGCAGGATCAGCAGGAACTTTTTCAGGACGCCGCCGAGCATCAGTTGCGACGCTTCAGCTGATCGGTGAGCGAAGTGGGCAGGCCCTTGATGATCAACGTGCCGGCTTCTTCGTCGTACTCGATCTTCGAACCCAGCAGGTGTGCTTCGAAACTGATCGACAAGCCTTCGGCGCGGCCGGTGAATCGACGGAACTGGTTCAGGGTGCGTTTATCGGCCGGGATTTCCGGCGACAGGCCGTAGTCCTTGTTGCGAATGTGGTCGTAGAAGGCCTTAGGGCGTTCCTCGTCGATCAGCCCCGACAATTCCTCCAGGCCCATCGGCTCACCGAGCTTGGCCTGGCTGCTGGCGTAATCCACCAGGGTCTTGGTCTTCTCGCGGGCGTCGTCTTCCGGCAGGTCTTCGCTTTCAACGAAATCACTGAAGGCCTTGAGCAGGGTGCGGGTTTCACCCGGACCGTCGACGCCTTCCTGACAGCCAATGAAGTCGCGGAAATACTCCGAAACCTTTTTGCCGTTCTTGCCTTTGATGAACGAAATGTACTGCTTGGATTGTTTATTGTTCTGCCACTCGGAAACGTTGATCCGCGCCGCCAGGTGCAATTGGCCCAGGTCCAGGTGACGGGACGGGGTCACGTCCAGTTCATCGGTCACGGCCACGCCTTCGCTGTGGTGCAGCAGGGCGATGGCCAGGTAGTCGGTCATGCCTTGCTGATAGTGTGCGAACAGCACATGTCCGCCGACGGACAGGTTCGATTCTTCCATCAGTTTTTGCAGGTGCTCGACCGCCACGCGGCTGAACGCCGTAAAATCCTGGCCGCCCTCGAGGTACTCCTTCAGCCAGCCGCTGAACGGAAATGCACCGGATTCCGGATGGAACAAGCCCCAGGCTTTGCCCTGTTTGGCGTTATAGCTTTCGTTGAGGTCGGCGAGCATGTTCTCGATGGCCGCGGACTCAGCCAGTTCGGAGTCGCGGGCATGGAGAACTGCAGGTGTGCCGTCGGGTTTTTTGTCGATCAGGTGGACGATGCAATGACGGATCGGCATGGGCTTCTCGGCTGAATGAGGAGAGGAGGGCGTGCTCCCCCGAAAAAGCGCTCAGTGTACCGCAACCACTGGTTTTGGCGCGGTGCGAAGGGCAATTGGCAGGCGACCGACGGTTCTTATGCGTTTTTTTCCTGTTTTAGCGCAATAAAGCTGACCAAATGGGTAGCTAGAGGCGGATATTTCCACGTCTGTGTGCTAGCTTTGCCCGGTCTTGCGCGAAGTCACTGCGTTAAGCGTGCAGTCAGCATTTGTCAGGTCGAACCAAACCCTGATTTCGGTATCTATAACCCCGATCCCGAGGTTATTTGGCCGAGGGTGCCAGATCCAGAAGATCGGGCTCGATGGCTGACATTGCACTCTGCAATCCATATGAATTTGATAGGGAAGGAACACTAAATGGCTCTTACTAAAGACCAACTGATCGCCGACATCGCTGAAGCTATCGACGCGCCGAAAACCACCGCGCGTAACGCTCTGGACCAACTGGGCCAAATCGTTGCCGATCAGCTGGAAAACGGCGGCGAAATCACGCTGCCAGGTATCGGCAAACTGAAAGTGACTGAGCGTCCTGCCCGTACCGGCCGTAACCCTTCGACTGGCGCTGCCATCGAAATCGCTGCCAAGAAAGTGATCAAGCTGGTTGTGGCCAAAGGCCTGACCGACGCTGTTAACAAGTAAGACTTGTTAAGAAAAACCGTGCGCCGGAGCGATCCGGGCACGGTTTAATGAGATGGTCAGCCTGACCGAGAAGCCCTGCAGGTTTACGCTTGCAGGGCTTTTCTCGTTTTCGGCCGGAGGATCTCTCATGAACACGATGACGCTTCTCGGTATCGACATCGGCAAACACAGTTTCCACTTGCATGGCCAGGACTCTAAAGGCCACCAGGTCTTGCGCAAAAAAACCAACCGCGGCCAATTGCTCAGTACATTGGCCCAGCTACCGGCCTGCACGGTGGTGATGGAGTCGTGCGGCGGCGCCCACTGGCTGGCTCGACAGATCGGTGCGTTGGGCCACGAGGTGAAGCTGATCGCCCCGCAGTACGTCAAACCATTCGTCAAAGGCAACAAAAACGACTTCATTGATGCCGAAGCGATTTGCGAGGCGGCGAGCCGCCCCGCCATGCGCTTCTGCTCGATCAAAACCGCAGAGCAGCAAACGCTTTCAGCCCTGCATCGGGTCCGTGAATCATTGATTGGCCATCGCACAGTGGCGACCAACCAGATTCATGGCTTTCTGCTGGAGTTCGGGATCAGCCTGCCTATTGGAGTCACTGCGTTGCACCGCGTGCCAGCGCTGCTGGACGATCCACAACACCCCGTTCCAGTACGCCTGAAGGGTGTGGTGATGCGTCTTCATCGTCAAATTCAACAGCTCAATGATGAAATCAAGGACATCGAGTCCGACCTGAAACAGCAGTTGAAAGAAGATGATGCCGGGAGTCGTCTGCAGAGTATTCCAGGTATTGGTCCCATCACCGCCAGCGCGGTATTGGCCGATGTGGGCGATGCGTCGAACTATCGAAGTGGTCGTGATTTTGCCGCTTCACTAGGGCTGGTGCCGAAACAGTACTCAACGGGTGGCAAGACGGTGCTGCAGGGGATCAGCAAACGTGGCGACAAGCACATACGCCAACTGCTGGTGCAGGGCGCGCGGGCCCTCATGCAGCATATCGATAAGCGGGAAGATGCCCTTGGGCCTTGGGTTCGAGAACTGCTAACGCGTCGACACGCCAATGTTGTCGCCTGCGCGCTGGCGAACAAACTGGCGCGAATCGTGTGGGCGGTACTGGCCAAAGGCGGCCAGTACGCCCCACATCCGAACGTTTGAACCTACAGCTTTACCACCGGCTTTTGCGACGTCACTGACTGATGACAGTAAACGGCATATGGCCCGACTGAGAACCTGGCACAAAAATCAGCTTTAGAGGCTGACGGTTTTTTCAGGACAGTCGGGAGCGGCTACTCATCGAGGGCCGAGCGTTGTTACAGCAACGCTCACAACGAGCCCGAATACATTAGCGCAAGCCAGCTTTACCGAAAACAGCCAAAGAGGTTGCAGGAGACGGGCTGACCATACATTTTTATGGGCGCGATAAAGCGCTCGCTACGCTTGAGCGTTGCTCCATCGTGCCTGACGCCAGGCCTGTTGCTGCGCTTTGGTCTGGAAGGTCCAGGCGACGAAGCGGCTCTGCTTCTGCCCTTGGGACATTTCCACTACCTGGCTTTCCAGGGCGCCGGCCTTTTTCAGGGCGGTCTGGATCGCCGGCAGGTTGGATGCCTTTGACACCAATGTACTGAACCACAGCACCTGTTGAGCGACCTGCACGCTTTCGCTGACCAGTTGGGTCACGAAGCGTACTTCTCCGCCTTCGCACCACAACTCGGCCGACTGGCCGCCAAAGTTCAACACCGGCAGCTTGCGTTTCGGATCGGCTTTGCCCAGGGCGCGCCATTTTCGCGTGCTGCCCCGCGTAGCCTCGTCCAGCGAGGCGTGGAATGGCGGGTTGCACATGGTCAGGTCGAAGCGCTCTGCGCTCTCCAACAGGCCTGTGAGGATCTGCTTGGGGTTGCTCTGCTGGCGTACCTGGATCGCTTTGTTCAGGCCATTGGATTGAACGATGGCCTTCGCCGCGGCGATGGCGGTCGCATCGATATCGGAACCGAGGAACTGCCAGCGATAGTCGCTGTAACCGATCAGCGGATACACGCAGTTGGCGCCCATGCCGATGTCCAGCACCTTCACGGCGGCGCCACGGGGGATCACGCCGTCATTGCCACTGGCCAGCAGGTCGGCGAGGAAGTGCACGTAATCGGCACGGCCTGGCACCGGCGGGCACAGGTAGTCGGCGGGAATGTCCCAGTGAGCGATGCCATAGAACGACTTGAGCAGCGCCCGGTTGAACACCCGCACGGCCTCCGGGCTGGCGAAGTCGATGCTTTCCTTGCCGTACGGATTGATGATCACGAATTTTTTCAGTTCCGGCGTGCTTTTGATCAGCGCCGGAAAGTCGTAGCGACCCTGATGGCGATTGCGCGGGTGCAGGCTGGCCTTCTCCTTCGGAGCGACGGCCGTGGCCGGGGTCTTCGGGGCAGGCTTTTTGCGCGCAGGCTTGGGGGAGCGGGGGGCGGTCATGGCGGTGGTCGATTCGGGTATGGCTGAAAGTGGCGGGCATTGTCCCACATCCGGCCAATGTGAACCCAACTGTAGCAATCAGCACATAACCCTGTGGGAGCGAGCTTGCTCGCGATGGCGGTGTGTCAGACAACACATATGTTGGATGTGATGGCCTCATCGCGGGCAAGCCCGCTCCCACAGGGATCTTCTTTGGTTAGTCGGGAAGTGGCAGGCAAAAAAAGGGAGGCCACTTGAGCCTCCCTTTTTCATTGCGATCCGCCGTTACAGGCTGGCAATCCGCGCATGCTGCTCGGCCAACTTGCCCAGGGCCTGTTCAGCCTCGGCCAGTTTGGCGCGTTCTTTCTCGATGACTTCGGCTGGCGCCTTGTCGACGAAGCCGGCGTTGGACAGCTTGCCGCCGACACGTTGCACTTCACCTTGCAGACGCTGGATTTCCTTGTCCAGACGCGCCAGCTCCGCACCTTTGTCGATCAGGCCGGCCATTGGCACCAGCACTTCCATCTCGCCGACCAGTGCGGTGGCGGACAGTGGTGCTTCTTCGCCGGCAGTCAGCACGGTGATCGATTCGAGGCGCGCCAGCTTCTTCAGCAGGGCTTCGTTTTCGGCCAGGCGACGCTGATCCTCGGCGCTGACGTTCTTCAGGAACAGCGGCAGCGGTTTGCCCGGGCCGATGTTCATTTCGCCACGGATGTTACGGGTGCCGAGCATCAGGCCCTTGAGCCATTCGATGTCGTCTTCGGCCGCCTGATCGATGCGGGTTTCGTTGGCCACTGGCCAAGGTTGCAGCATGATCGTCTTGCCTTCGATGCCGGCCAGCGGCGCGATGCGCTGCCAGATTTCTTCGGTGATGAACGGCATGAACGGGTGCGCCAGGCGCAGGGCGACTTCCAGTACGCGCACCAGAGTGCGACGGGTGCCGCGCTGGCGTTCAACCGGAGCGTTTTCGTCCCACAGCACAGGCTTGGACAGTTCCAGGTACCAGTCGCAGTACTGGTTCCAGATGAACTCGTACAGCGCTTGTGCCGCCAGGTCGAAACGGAATTGGTCGAGTTGGCGGGTCACTTCGGCTTCGGTGCGTTGCAGCTGCGAAATGATCCAGCGGTCAGCCAGGGACAGCTCATAGGCTTCGCCGTTCTGGCCGCAGTCTTCGCCCTTGTCCAGCACGTAACGTGCGGCGTTCCAGATCTTGTTGCAGAAGTTGCGATAGCCCTCGACGCGGCCCATGTCGAACTTGATGTCGCGACCGGTGGACGCCAGCGAGCAGAAGGTGAAGCGCAGGGCGTCGGTGCCGTAGCTGGCGATGCCTTCGGCGAACTCGTCGCGGGTCTGCTTCTCGATCTTCTTCGCCAGTTTCGGCTGCATCATGCCGGAGGTGCGCTTCTGCACCAGGGCTTCGAGCTCGATACCGTCGATGATGTCCAGCGGGTCCAGGACGTTGCCCTTCGACTTGGACATCTTCTGCCCCTGGCCGTCACGCACCAGGCCGTGAACGTAAACGGTCTTGAACGGAACCTGTGGCGTGCCGTCTTCGTTTTTCACCAGATGCATGGTGAGCATGATCATCCGGGCAACCCAGAAGAAAATGATGTCGAAGCCAGTCACCAGGACGTCGGTGGAGTGGAATTTCTTCAGGAATTCGGTTTTTTCCGGCCAGCCGAGGGTGGAGAAGGTCCACAGGCCCGAGCTGAACCAGGTGTCGAGAACGTCGTTGTCCTGTTGCAGCGCAATGTCCGGGCCGAGGTTGTGCTTTGCACGCACTTCGGCTTCGTCGCGACCGACGTAGACCTTGCCCGACTCGTCGTACCAGGCCGGAATGCGGTGGCCCCACCAGAGTTGACGGCTGATGCACCAGTCCTGGATGTCGCGCATCCACGAGAAATACATGTTTTCGTACTGTTTCGGCACGAACTGGATGCGGCCGTCTTCAACGGCGGCGATCGCAGGTTCGGCCAAAGGCTTGGTGGACACGTACCACTGGTCGGTCAGCCACGGTTCGATGACGGTGCCGGAACGGTCGCCTTTCGGCACTTTCAGGGCGTGATCGTCAACGCTGACCAACAGGCCGGCAGCGTCGAACGCAGCCACGATCTGCTTGCGTGCTTCGAAGCGGTCGAGACCGGCGTATTCGGCCGGGATCTTGCCGTCGATGGTTTCGTTCAGCGTGCCGTCGAGGTTGAACACCTGGCAAGCCGGCAGGACCGCTGCGTTCTTGTCGAAGATGTTCAGCAACGGCAGGTTGTGACGCTTGCCGACTTCGTAGTCGTTGAAGTCGTGGGCCGGGGTGATTTTCACGCAGCCGGTGCCGAATTCAGGGTCGCAGTAATCGTCGGCGATGATCGGGATGCGGCGGCCAACCAGTGGCAGCTCGACAAATTTACCGATCAGGGCTTTGTAGCGTTCGTCGTTCGGGTTCACCGCGACGGCGGAGTCGCCGAGCATGGTTTCCGGGCGAGTGGTCGCGACGATCAGGAAATCGTTGCCTTCAGCCGTCTTGGCGCCATCGGCCAGCGGGTACTTCAGGTTCCACAGGAAACCTTTCTCGTCGTGGTTTTCCACTTCGAGGTCGGAAATCGCCGTGTGCAGCTTGGTGTCCCAGTTGACCAGGCGTTTGCCGCGGTAGATCAGGCCGTCTTCGTGCAGGCGTACGAAAGCTTCTTTAACAGCTTCCGAGAGGCCGTCGTCCATGGTGAAGCGCTCGCGGCTCCAGTCGACGGACGAACCGAGGCGACGGATCTGGCGGCTGATGTTGCCACCGGACTCATCCTTCCATTCCCAGACTTTCTCGAGGAATTTTTCGCGGCCCAGGTCGTGGCGGCTCTGGCCCTTGGCTTCGAGCTGACGCTCGACCAGCATCTGTGTGGCGATACCGGCGTGGTCGGTGCCCGGCTGCCACAGGGTGTTGCGACCCTGCATGCGGCGGAAACGGATCAGGGCGTCCATGATCGCGTTGTTGAAGCCGTGACCCATGTGCAGGCTGCCGGTGACGTTCGGCGGCGGGATCATGATGGTGTAGGACTCGCCCGCGCCTTGCGGGGCGAAGTAATTCTCTGACTCCCAGGTGTTGTACCAGGAAGTTTCAATGGCGTGCGGCTGGTAGGTCTTATCCATGCGCGGCGGGACCCTATTGGCATTTATTCAGGAAAAGCCGGGAAGTATAGCGGGGATGAGCCGATGCGCGTAGAGCGAGGTGACAATGGGCTTGGGAAAAGTTGTGGTTTATCGAGGGGCGTTTTGTCTGCAATGACGCCATCGCGGGCAAGCCACGCTCCCACAGGATCAGTGTCGATCACAAAATAGTGGTTCGACAAAAGACCTGTGGGAGCGGGCTTGCCCGCTAAAGCGATCTGTCAGGCGACCTGATTCAAATCGTTATGCCGCGTTTCCTTCAGGCACAGCACCGCAATCAAACTCAGCACCGCCGCCCCGGATACATAACCGCCGACATAGCTCAGTCCACCCATCGCCACCAGTTTCTGGGCGAAGAAGGGCGCCGCGGAGGCGCCCACGATACCGCCCAGGTTGTAGGCCGCCGAGGCACCGGTGTAGCGCACGTGGGTGGGGAACAGTTCCGGCAGCAGCGCGCCCATGGGCGCAAATGTCACGCCCATCAGAAACAGTTCGATGCACAGGAACAGCGCCACACTCCAGGTGGAACCTTGGGTCAGCAGCGGTTCCATGAGGAAGCCGGACAGGATCGCCAGCACGCCACCGACGATCAGTACCGGCTTGCGCCCGTACCGGTCGCTGGCCCAGGCCGACAGCGGGGTGGCGGCAGCCATGAACAGCACCGCGAAGCACAGCAGGCCGAGGAAGGTTTCGCGGCTGTAGCCGAGCGTTGCTACGCCGTAGCTCAGGGAAAACACCGTAGAGATGTAAAACAGCGCATAGCACACCACCATCGCGCCGGCGCCCAGCAAGACTGGCATCCAGTATTGGCCGAACAGCTCGAACAGCGGGATCTTCACCCGTTCCTGGCGCGCCATGGCGTTGGCGAATACCGGGGTCTCATGCAGCTTGAGGCGCACGTACAGGCCGACCATCACCAGTGCGGCGCTGAGCAGGAACGGAATACGCCAGCCCCATGAGCGGAACTGTTCATCGTCCAGCACCACGGCCAGGGTCAGGAACAGGCCGTTGGCCGCCAGGAAGCCAATGGATGGACCCAGTTGCGGGAACATGCCGAACCAGGCGCGCTTGCCTTTCGGCGCGTTCTCCGTGGCCAGCAATGCCGCGCCACCCCATTCACCGCCCAGCCCCAGGCCCTGGCCGAAGCGCAGGATGCACAGCAGGATCGGTGCCCAGGCGCCAATGCTGTCGTATCCCGGCAGCACGCCGATCAGCGTGGTGCACACGCCCATCAGCAGCAACGAGGCGACCAGGGTCGACTTGCGGCCGATACGGTCGCCAAAGTGGCCGAAAAGGGCCGAACCCAAGGGGCGGGCGAGGAAGGCGATGCCGAACGTGAGAAACGCTGACAGCATCTGGGCGGTGCCAGATGTCTGCGGAAAGAACACCGGGCCAATCACCAGCGCCGCGGCGGTGGCATAAACATAGAAATCGTAGAACTCGATGGCGGTACCGATGAAGCTTGCAGTGGCCACGCGGGTGGCGGAGTTCGTCGGTTGTGCAGGTGTGGAGTCGCTGTAAGTCGTGCTGGTCGTCATGCGGTGATCCCTGACAGTCATGTGCTCCAGTGGAGCGAATTATTATGGTCGAGAACCCTGGGATGTGGGTGGAGGCACGGTCGCTGTTCAAGGTAGGAACAGTCGTCGGTTCGTTGCGGGCTTTGCGGGTGGACAGGCCGGAAGCTGCGAGGTGCGGGGTAAGCACGGGGCCGGCGAGGCTTGGGTAAGCGCTTCGATTATAGGAAGGTGGCTAACTATCGAACAAGTGGCTTGAGTGGCCATGGGGATTTGTGTCGGGTTTTAGATAACCACAGGCATCGAGCTAGTCTGCCAGATCAGCACCCGCGTGACACGGTTGTCCTCGGTCTCGAGAATTTCCAGGCGATACCGGCCGATCTTCAGGCACACCGCACTATCGGGAATAGTCTCCAGGGCCTCGGTCACCAGGCCGTTCAGGGTTTTCGGGCCATCGCTGGGCAGGTGCCAGCCGAGGCTCTTGTTCAGTTCGCGGATGGACGCGGCTCCGTCGATCACCAGGCGTCCGTCTGCTTGCGGGTGAATGTGCGGGTTGTCCAGGCTGTGCTGGCTTTCGAACTCGCCGACGATTTCTTCGAGAATGTCTTCCAGGGTGACGATGCCCAGCACTTCGCCGTATTCATCGACCACCATGCCCAAGCGTCGCTGCTGTTTGTGGAAGTTGAGCAGTTGCAACTGCAGCGGGGTGCTTTCCGGCACGAAGTACGGCTCGTGGCTGGCCGCCAGCAAGGCTTCCCTGGTCAGGCTTGCGTCGGGCAACAAGTGCAGGATATGCCGGGTGTTGAGGACGGCTTCGACCTGGTTGATATCACTGTGAAACACCGGCAGGCGCGTACGCTTGTTGTGGCGCAATTGTTCGATGATTTCTTCGATGGAGTCATCGAGATTGATGCCGTCCACATCGCTGCGCGGTACCAGGATGTCATTGACGGTGATGTTGTCCAGTGCGTGGATGCCTGGCAGCGCGTGAGGGCGGCTTACGGTTTCGGAGGGCGCATGCCGTTCCGTCAGCGCTTCGTCCTCACTTTGTTGCACCACTTTGGCTTTACGGACAAATGGACGCGTCAGCAAGCGGCTGATGCTGGTGAGCAGCCATGCCGCGGGATAGATGATTTTCAGCGGCAACCGTAGCAGGTTGTTGCCCTGGGCCAGGATCGCATCCGGATAGCGAGCGGCGAGGGTGCGCGGCAAGTAGTCGGAAAACACCAGTAGCATGGCGCCCGCCCCGAGGCAGGCGACCCACGGGCCGTTTTCGGCCCAGGTGAAAATGGCCAGCAAGGTGCTGATGACCACCACGAGTGCACGGCACAGTGTGTTGCAAAAAATCAGGCTGGCCAAGGGGAAGCTGAGTTTCGCCACCGGTTTGTCGCTGGAACGCGTTGCGGTACGCTGGGCCAGCAAATGCTGGTGCGCCGCCTCGATGGCGGTAAACAGCCCCGACCATAAAACCAGCAGGGTCACTACCGCGAGCATCGGCCCTATGGGCAAGTCGTCCATTAATGCCGCCCGTCAGATATGCAGGATGTATTCACGAACCAGCTTGCTGCCGAAATACGCCAGCATCAGCAGGCAAAAGCCGGCCAGGGTCCAGCGAATGGCTTTGTGCCCGCGCCAGCCCAGGCGATTGCGCCCCCACAGCAGCACGCTGAACACGACCCAGGCCAGGCAGGCCAGCAGGGTCTTGTGCACCAGATGCTGGGCGAACAGGTTCTCGACGAACAGCCAGCCGGAAATCAGCGACAGCGACAACAGCGTCCAGCCGGCCCAGAGAAAACCGAACAGCAGGCTTTCCATGGTTTGCAGCGGCGGGAAGTTCTTGATCAGCCCGGAGGGGTGCTTGTGCTTGAGCTGGTGGTCCTGGACCAGCAGCAGCAAGGACTGGAACACCGCGATGGTGAACATGCCATAGGCCAGAATCGAAAGCAGGATGTGGGCGAGGATGCCCGGCTCCTCATCGATGACCTGTACCGTGCCGGCGGGGGCAAAGTGCGCCAGCATCACGGTCAGGGCCCCAAGCGGGAACAGCAGGACCAGCAGGTTCTCTACCGGAATCCGCGAGCAGGCCAGCAGGGTCAGTGCGATGACTGCTACGGCAATCAGGCTGGCGGCACTGAAGAAGTCCAGGGCCAGGCCGGTCGGGGTCAGCAGGTGGGTGAGCAGGCTGACGCTGTGGGCCAAGACGGCGAGCACGCCGAGCATGACCAGCAGGCGTTTGTTGACCTTGGCGCCGGACGCCAGGTGAGTGCCCTGGTAAATGGTCGCAGCGGCATACAAGCAGGCGGCGGCGAGGGTCGTTAGCAAGCTGGGTGACAAGGGGAGCATAAATCCTGTTAGGCAAGCCCGAAAGTCGCTGAGTTTGGCATAGAACCCCTGCCACACGAAAGACCGCGCAACCCGACGGCGAGGTGTCCGCCGGCCACAGTCTTCGCTATAATCCGCGACCTGCCCACGCCGCAGGCTCGCCGAGCACACGTTTAGTCCGGTCCGGGCCGCCATTATCCCGGTCTACACAGGGCCTGAAAGGATCGCGCAATGTTTGAAAACTTAACCGACCGTCTCTCGCAGACGCTGCGCCATGTCACCGGCAAGGCCAAGCTGACTGAAGACAACATCAAAGACACCCTGCGTGAAGTGCGCATGGCGTTGCTCGAAGCCGACGTCGCCCTGCCGGTGGTCAAGGACTTCGTCAATTCGGTCAAGGAACGCGCCGTAGGCACCGAGGTGTCGCGCAGCCTGACGCCGGGCCAGGCCTTCGTGAAGATCGTCCAGGCCGAACTCGAAAGCCTGATGGGCGCGGCCAACGAAGACTTGAACCTGAGCGCAGTGCCGCCAGCGGTCATCCTCATGGCCGGTTTGCAGGGCGCCGGTAAGACCACCACCGCCGGCAAGCTCGCGCGCTTCCTTAAAGAGCGCAAGAAGAAGTCGGTCATGGTCGTGTCCGCCGACGTTTACCGTCCGGCGGCGATCAAGCAGCTGGAAACCCTGGCCAACGACATCGGCGTGACGTTCTTCCCGTCGGATCTGAGCCAGAAGCCGGTCGACATCGCCAATGCGGCTATTAAGGAAGCAAAACTCAAATTCATCGACGTGGTCATCGTCGATACCGCCGGTCGTCTGCACATCGATGAAGAGATGATGGGCGAGATCAAGGCGCTGCATGCCGCGATCAACCCGATCGAAACCCTGTTCGTGGTCGATGCCATGACCGGCCAGGACGCCGCCAACACGGCCAAGGCCTTCGGCGATGCATTGCCGCTGACCGGCGTGATCCTGACCAAGGTCGACGGCGACGCCCGTGGTGGTGCCGCGCTGTCGGTGCGCGCCATCACCGGCAAGCCGATCAAGTTCATCGGTATGGGCGAGAAGAGCGAAGCGCTCGATCCGTTCCACCCTGAGCGTATCGCCTCGCGCATCCTCGGCATGGGCGACGTGCTCAGCCTGATCGAGCAGGCGGAAGCGACCCTCGACAAGGACAAGGCCGACAAGCTTGCTAAAAAGCTGAAGAAGGGCAAGGGCTTCGACCTCGAAGACTTCCGCGATCAGCTGCAACAGATGAAGAACATGGGCGGCCTCGGCGGGCTCATGGACAAGCTGCCGAACATGGGTGGCGTGAACCTGGCGCAAATGGGCAACGCCCAGGGTGCGGCAGAGAAGCAATTCAAGCAGATGGAAGCCATCATCAACTCCATGACCCCGGCCGAACGCCGCGATCCCGAGATGATCAGCGGTTCGCGCAAACGCCGGATCGCCATGGGTTCCGGTACCCAGGTGCAGGACATCGGCCGCTTGATCAAGCAGCACAAGCAGATGCAGAAGATGATGAAGAAGTTCTCCGCAAAAGGCGGAATGGCCAAGATGATGCGCGGCATGGGCGGTATGTTACCCGGCGGCGGCATGCCCAAAATATAGTGTCCTTTCACGCCAATACTGCTCACTTTTGGCGGCGTCTGGTGCCCTCATGCGGCGTTGCCGCTCCTCGCCATAGCGGGCTATGACTCGTCGCGGCGCCTTGCCTGAGGGCACCAGTCACTCGCCAAAATGTGAGCGTATTGGCGAGAAAGGACACACGAATCCGCGCCGGCCATCAGGTCGGCGCAGCCCCACACGGACGTGGGATACACAGCAAACCCGCACTTGGCGGGAGCTGACCGGCCGTTTTCAACGACGGCTCTATAGCAAATCTGCATGGCGGCCGATAGACCGCCGGAAAAAGTCATTTGCAAAAGTCCGGATATTCCTTAGAATATGCGGCCTTTCGGGCACCCATGCCCGCTGTGCCTTTAGATTTGCAGCACCGACTACAGGAACGATGTTCACATGCTAACAATCCGTCTTGCCCTTGGCGGCTCCAAAAAGCGCCCGTTTTACCACTTGACCGTAACCGACAGCCGCAACCCGCGCGACGGTTCGCACAAGGAACAGGTTGGCTACTTCAACCCTGTTGCCCGTGGTCAGGAAGTTCGTCTGTCCGTGAACCAAGAGCGCGTAGCCTACTGGCTGAGCGTTGGTGCACAACCTTCTGAGCGCGTTGCTCAGTTGTTGAAGGAATCTGCTAAGGCTGCGGCCTGAGCAATATGAACGCGACGCCAGCTGTTGCTGATGATTTGATCGTTATCGGCAAGATTTATTCTGTTCACGGCGTTCGCGGCGAAGTGAAGGTGTACTCCTTTACTGATCCGATTAAGAACCTGCTGGATTACAAAACCTGGACGCTCAAGCGTGACGGCAATGTAAAGCAGGTAGAGCTGGTCAGCGGACGCGGGAATGACAAGTTCCTGGTCGCAAAGCTCAAGGGTCTCGATGATCGCGAAGAAGCTCGTCTTCTGGCCGGTTATGAGATCTGCGTGCCGCGCAACCTGTTCCCTGAACTGACCGACGGCGAGTACTACTGGTACCAGCTGGAAGGTCTCAAGGTCATCGACACCCTCGGGCAACTGTTCGGGAAGATCGATCACCTGCTGGAGACCGGCTCGAACGATGTCATGGTGGTCAAGCCTTGCGCTGGCAGCCTGGATGATCGCGAACGCCTGTTGCCCTATACCGAGCAATGCGTGTTGGCTGTCGACCTGGCGGCAGGCGAGATGAAGGTGGATTGGGACGCGGATTTCTAAGCGTGGCTAACTTGCGCGTAGAAGTGATCAGTCTGTTTCCCGAGATGTTCTCTGCCATCAGCGAGTACGGCATCACCAGTCGTGCGGTGAAACAGGGGCTCTTGCAGCTCACCTGTTGGAATCCGCGAGACTACACGACGGATCGACATCACACTGTGGACGATCGCCCGTTTGGCGGTGGTCCGGGCATGGTGATGAAGATCAAGCCCCTGGAAGATGCTCTGGTTCAGGCCAAGGCAGCAGCCGGGGAGGCGGCGAAGGTAATTTACCTGTCGCCCCAAGGCCGCCAGCTGACTCAGTCGGCGGTACGCGAGTTGGCGAATCTGGATGCATTGATCCTGATTGCCGGCCGCTATGAAGGCATTGACGAGCGTTTTATTGATGCTCATGTCGATGAAGAGTGGTCGATTGGCGACTATGTACTGTCTGGCGGCGAGCTGCCGGCGATGGTCCTGATCGATGCGGTTACACGACTGCTGCCTGGAGCTTTAGGGCATGCGGACTCCGCCGAGGAAGATTCCTTTACGGATGGTTTGCTGGATTGCCCGCACTACACCCGACCGGAGGTGTATGCGGATCAGCGTGTTCCCGACGTATTGCTAAGTGGCAATCACGCGCACATCCGGCGTTGGCGTTTACAGCAGTCCCTTGGTCGGACCTTTGAACGACGCGCCGATCTTCTGGAAAGCCGCTCGCTTTCTGGAGAAGAGAAGAAGCTGCTCGAGGAATACATCCGCGAGCGGGACGATAGTTAACAACGTATCGATGGTAGATCCGACGATTTACCTTAGGAGCACAGCATGACTAACAAAATCATCCTTGCACTCGAAGCAGAGCAGATGACCAAAGAGATCCCTACCTTTGCCCCGGGCGACACAATTGTCGTTCAGGTGAAAGTGAAGGAAGGCGACCGTTCGCGTCTGCAAGCGTTCGAAGGTGTTGTTATCGCCAAGCGTAACCGCGGCGTAAACAGTGCATTCACCGTTCGTAAAATCTCCAACGGTGTTGGCGTAGAGCGTACTTTCCAGACCTACTCCCCGCAAATCGACAGCATGGCTGTCAAGCGTCGCGGTGACGTACGTAAAGCCAAGCTGTACTACCTGCGCGACCTGTCGGGTAAAGCAGCTCGCATCAAGGAAAAACTGGCTTAAGTCCAGCTTCCGATGCAAAAAAAGCAGCCTGCGGGCTGCTTTTTTGTTGTCTGCGATTTATCTTCGTTGACCGTGTTGCCGGTTTTGCCTGAGCCTTTATGCCTGCCATTGATCATCCCCTGATAGACCAGTTCCTCGACGCCCTCTGGCTGGAGAAAGGCCTTTCCGACAACACCCGCGATGCCTATCGCAGTGACCTGGCTCTGTTCAATGGCTGGCTGCAGGAAAAAGGCCTGGAGCCGATCAACGCCGGACGCGAATTGATCCTCGATCACCTGGCCTGGCGCCTGGAGCAAAACTATAAGCCTCGTTCAACGGCAAGGTTTCTCTCTGGCGTGCGTGGCTTCTATCGCTATCTGCTGCGGGAAAAGCTGATCGTCGTCGATCCGACCCTGCGCATCGATATGCCGCAACTGGGTAGGCCATTGCCCAAATCCTTGTCGGAAGCAGACGTAGACGCGCTGTTGGCTGCACCGGACCTCAGCGAAGCCATCGGCCAGCGTGACCGGGCGATGCTCGAAGTGCTTTATGCCTGTGGTCTGCGGGTGACGGAGCTGATCAGCCTGACCCTGGAGCAGGTCAACCTGCGCCAGGGGGTGCTGCGCGTGATGGGCAAGGGCAGCAAGGAGCGGTTGGTGCCGATGGGCGAGGAGGCGATTGTCTGGATCGAGCGCTACATGCGTGATGCCCGCAGCGAACTGCTTGGCGGACGTCCCAGCGATGTGCTGTTTCCCAGCCAGCGTGGCGAGCAGATGACGCGGCAAACTTTCTGGCATCGGATCAAGCACCAGGCCAAGGTCGCCGGGATTGGCAAGTCGCTGTCGCCGCACACGCTGCGCCATGCCTTTGCTACGCACCTGCTCAACCACGGCGCAGACCTGCGGGTGGTGCAGATGCTCCTTGGCCACAGCGATCTGTCGACCACCCAGATTTACACGCACGTCGCCAGGGCGCGGTTGCAGGATCTGCATGCCAAACACCATCCACGGGGGTGATTCAGTGCTTCAAGCCTGTGGCGATCCGACAAGCCCCCTCGCCACAGGAATCTTATGTGATAGGCTTGACCGGTTTGCACGATGGGCGGTTATGACCCGGTGTTTCGGCACGGGCGTTCTGATCGTCCCATATGTTCGCCTTCAGGAGTTCTCATGCGTCTGACCCAGATTTTCGCCGCCGCAGCCATTGCGTTGGTCAGCACCTTTGCCGTCGCCGATGACGCGGCCGACAAAGCCATTCGTAAAAGCCTGGAAAACCTCCAGCTCGAAGTGCCGGTAGAGACTATCACCGCCAGCCCGATGCCCGGTCTGTACGAAGTCAAGCTCAAGGGCAGCCGTGTGCTGTACGCCAGCGCCGACGGCCAGTACGTGGTGCAGGGCTACCTGTTTGATCTCAAGGACGGCAAGCCGGTCAACCTGACCGAGAAGACCGAGCGCCTGGGCATCTCCAAGCTGATCAACGATATTCCGGTTGCAGAAACCGTGGTGTACCCGGCCATTGGCGAAACCAAGTCGCACATCACCGTATTCACCGATACAACCTGCCCGTACTGCCACAAACTCCACGCCGAAGTGCCGGAGCTGAACAAGCGCGGCATCGAAGTGCGTTATGTCGCATTCCCTCGCCAGGGCCTGGGCTCGCCGGGTGACGAGCAACTGCAAGCCGTGTGGTGCTCGAAAGACAAGAAAGCGGCCATGGACAAAATGGTCGACGGCAAGGAAATCAAGGCCGCCAAGTGCGATAACCCGGTTTCCAAACAGTACGCACTCGGCCAGTCGATCGGCGTGAACGGCACACCGGCCATCGTTTTGGCCGACGGACAGGTCATTCCGGGCTACCAGCCTGCGCCACAAGTCGCCAAACTGGCGCTGGGCGCGAAGTAAATTCGCATCGTCACGGGCAGCCATTGACGATCATGGTCCGGCAGCGACATCGCCGGGCCATTAATAGAGAGCCGCGAGCATGCGGCTGTTTTCACGGCCGGCCTTGAGTCGGCCGTTTTATGGGGAGTTCACAGTGAAACCGGTCAAAGTAGGCATCTGTGGGTTAGGGACCGTCGGTGGCGGTACCTTCAACGTACTTCAGCGCAACGCCGAGGAAATTGCTCGTCGTGCCGGGCGTGGGATCGAAGTGGCACAAATTGCCATTCGCACGCCAAAGCCTCAGTTCCAAACGACCGGTATTGCGATTACCAACGATGTCTTCGAAGTGGCCACGAACCCTGAGATCGACATCGTTATAGAGCTGATGGGCGGCTACACCGTTGCCCGCGAGCTGGTACTCAAGGCCATCGAGAATGGCAAGCATGTGGTCACCGCGAACAAGGCGCTTATTGCTGTTCACGGTAATGAAATTTTCGCCAAGGCACGCGAGAAAGGCGTGATCGTTGCGTTCGAAGCGGCGGTGGCTGGTGGCATCCCGGTGATCAAGGCGATCCGCGAAGGCCTGTCCGCCAACCGTATCAACTGGGTGGCCGGCATCATCAATGGCACCGGCAACTTCATCCTGACGGAAATGCGCGAGAAGGGTCGCACCTTCGAGGACGTATTGGCCGAAGCCCAGGCTCTGGGTTACGCCGAAGCCGATCCGACCTTCGACGTTGAGGGGATCGACGCTGCTCACAAGCTGACGATCCTGGCCTCCATCGCGTTCGGCATCCCGCTGCAATTCGACAAGGCCTACACCGAAGGCATCACCAAGCTGACCACCGCTGACGTGAACTACGCCGAAGCGCTGGGTTACCGCATCAAGCACCTGGGCGTGGCGCGCAGCACCGCGGCCGGTATCGAACTGCGCGTGCACCCGACGCTGATTCCGGCCGATCGCCTGATCGCCAACGTCAACGGCGTGATGAACGCGGTGATGGTTAACGGCGATGCTGCCGGTTCGACCCTGTTCTACGGCGCTGGCGCCGGTATGGAGCCGACCGCTTCGTCGGTGATCGCCGACCTGGTGGACGTGGTTCGCGCCATGACGTCCGATCCGGAGAACCGCGTGCCGCACCTGGCGTTCCAGCCGGATTCGCTGTCGGCTCACCCGATCCTGCCGATCGAAGCCTGTGAAAGCGCCTATTACCTGCGCATTCAGGCCAAGGATCATCCGGGCGTATTGGCTCAGGTCGCGAGCATCCTGTCGGAGCGCGGCATCAATATCGAGTCGATCATGCAGAAGGAAGCCGAGGAGCACGACGGCCTGGTGCCGATGATCCTGCTGACCCACCGCGTGCTGGAACAGCACATCAACGATGCCATCGCTGCTTTGGAAGCCTTGGCGGGTGTGGTCGGTCCGGTTGTTCGGATCCGTGTCGAGCACCTGAACTAAGCCGATATCGTTGACCGGGCTCGCGTGCGGGTCCGGCACTACGAACACTGTCCATTGGAGTCAGTCATGCGTTACATCAGTACCCGCGGCCAGGCACCGGCCCTGAATTTCGAAGACGTCCTGCTGGCAGGCCTTGCCACCGACGGCGGTCTGTACGTCCCGGAAAACCTGCCACGCTTCACCCAGGAGGAAATCGCGTCCTGGGCCGGCCTGCCGTATCACGAGCTGGCCTTCCGCGTCATGCGCCCGTTTGTCACCGGCAGCATTCCGGACGCCGATTTCAAAAAGATCCTTGAAGAAACCTACGGCGTGTTCGCCCACAGCGCCGTCGCGCCACTGCGTCAGCTGAACGGTAACGAATGGGTGCTGGAGCTGTTCCACGGCCCGACCCTGGCGTTCAAGGACTTCGCCCTGCAACTGCTCGGTCGTTTGCTCGACTACGTGCTGGAAAAGCGCGGCGAGCGCGTGGTGATCGTCGGCGCTACCTCCGGTGACACCGGTTCGGCCGCCATCGAAGGCTGCAAGCACTGCGAAAACGTCGACATCTTCATCCTGCACCCGCACAACCGCGTGTCCGAGGTGCAACGTCGGCAGATGACCACCATCTTCGGTGAGAACATCCACAACATTGCCATCGAAGGCAACTTCGATGACTGCCAGGAAATGGTCAAGGCCAGCTTTGCCGACCAGGGCTTCCTCAAGGGCACTCGCCTGGTCGCCGTGAACTCGATCAACTGGGCGCGGATCATGGCCCAGATCGTTTACTACTTCCATGCGGCCCTGCAACTGGGCGGCCCGGCGCGCTCGGTGGCGTTCTCGGTGCCGACCGGCAACTTCGGCGACATCTTCGCCGGTTACCTGGCACGCAACATGGGCCTGCCGATCAACCAGTTGATCGTCGCCACCAACCGCAACGATATCCTGCACCGCTTCATGAGCGGTAACCAGTACGTCAAGGAAACCCTGCACGCCACGCTGTCGCCGTCCATGGACATCATGGTGTCGTCGAACTTCGAGCGCCTGCTGTTCGACCTGCATGGCCGCAACGGCGCGGCTATCGCCGGACTGATGGATTCATTCAAGCAGGGCGGTGGTTTCAGCGTCGAGCAAGAGCGCTGGACCGAAGCCCGCAAGTTGTTCGACTCGTTGGCCGTGGATGACGTGCAAACCTGCGAAACCATCGCCGAAGTCTACGAGCAGACCGGTGAGGTGCTGGACCCGCACACTGCCATCGGGGTGAAAGCTGCACGCGAATGTCGTCGTAGCCTGGACATTCCAATGGTGATCCTGGGTACCGCCCACCCGGTCAAATTCCCGGACGCCGTGGAAAAAGCCGGTGTAGGAAAAGCTCTCGAACTGCCTGTACATCTTTCTGATTTGTTTGAGCGAGACGAACGTTGCACCGTATTGCCAAATGACCTGAAGGCCGTGCAGGCCTTTGTCAGCCAGCATGGCAATCGTGGCAAGCCGCTGTAACCGGTCAGCGCTGTAACATTTTGAAGCCCGTCTCCTGACGGGCTTTTTCATTTCTGCATGCACACTTGTCGTGTTCTCGCCGCGAAGGGACAGGCGAGTGGATCACCAAGGACATGGGAATGCGGTTTACAAGTGTGTTCAAGTCAGTCGCGCGCTGGCTGGTTTTATTCGGCATCCTGGGAGTCGCCGAATGGGGAGGGGCAAGCCCTGCATCGATTCAGGAGCGTGGGAAGACTGTTGCACGTTCAGCGGTCGTGCTGGATGACCAGGAGCTGCAGTGGATAGCCAGCCATCCACGGGTCGTGGTCACGGCACTGGAATACCCGTTGTACCTCTTCAAGGATGAGCATGGTCAATGGACGGGCCTGAACAGTGACATGCTCAAGCGCATCAGTGACATGACGGGGTTGCAGTTTGTTTACGAAGAGTCTTTTTCCGTTGATCAGATGCTGGCTCGTCTGGAAAGCGGCGCGGCGGATTTGAGCACCATGCTGTCAATGAATGACGAACGCCGGGCGTTTCTCGATTTCAGCCATGCATACGGTGGTGCAGGATGGGTCTTTGTCGGGTTGGCCGGGGCACCGCCGGTGCAGTCGCTGGAGGATCTGGCGAAGCGGGTGCTGGTGCTGCCGACCCGGCATGCACTGGAAGCGATGATCCGTCGCGATTTTCCGTCCATCGAATTGCGTTCGGTCAAGACCTACGCCGAAGCCCGTGCCTGGGTTGAAAGCGGAGAAGCCTATGCCACCATCGAGAGCGAAATCGGCGCCCAGCTTTTTCCGTCGGGCCGGCTGCAGATCGGATCTGTGGTGCCGTACAAATGGGATGCGGATTATCTGGCGGTGCGCAAGGGGCAGCCGCAGTTGCTGAGCATCCTCAACAAGGCGCTCGAGGCCTTTCCTGCTCAGGAGCTGCACGATCTTCGCCGCAAGTGGTTCGGTGGCGCTACCACGGCACAGGCGCCTGGCCTCTGGCAGCGGCTTGACCAGTGGGTCTGCTGGGGCATGTTTGTGCTCAGCCTGTTCGGCCTGTTGTCCCTGCTCTGGAACCGGCGGTTGGCGGTGGTCGTCAGGCAGCGGGTCGAGGCCCAAAGGAACCTGCACGATCAGCTCACATTCCAGCATGCCCTGATGGATGCCATGCCTGACCCGATGTTTGTCCGTGATCTGCAAGGGCGTTTGATCATGTGCAACAAAAGTTATGAGGACGCCTTGTCGACACGTTTTGACCGAATGCAGGGACGGCAGTTGATCGAGGTCGATGTCATGCCCAGACAAACCGCGGAACTGCTGCATGCCGAGTTCATGGCGCAGTTGAGTACGCGCAGGGCACGTTTCTTCGAACGTCAATTGCTGTTCAAGGAGGGTGTCAGGGATATCTACCAGTGGACAGTGCCGTTTTACACGGCGGATGGCCAGATGAAAGGCTTGTTGGGAGGCTGGGCCGACATCGCCCGGCGCACCCGACAAACGTGACGGCCGGGTTTTTTCTCTGTCATGTTCGCCGTGCATGCTCTCTTGACTGCACGGCAGGTTCGCCTGCGGTCAGTCTCCAGAACTTTCTTCTCGGGCAAGTGGTCATCTGTTGCAGGCATGCCCCAGGCACGTTGTTTTCGGACTATTGAGTGGTGATCGGGATGGAAAGTATCAGTCTGTTGCTCGGTGAAGCGCTGAGCCCGTATCAGGTGACATTGACCCCGTCAGGCATTCATGGCGAATGTCGGGTGACCCTGAAAAATGCTATCGGCGCGACCGTGGTCGAGCGCGAGTTCAATCAGGCCCAGTTGAATGACAAGCGCCTGCTGACGGATGTGGTTGACGGTTTGCATCGCGACGTGCTGATCGCTGAAGGACGCCTTGAGCCTTGTGTCATCGCGGCATTGCGTAATGCTGCCCGGGACAGGCTTCTGGCCAGCCGCAATTGAACGGATTTTTGTGGGAACCTTCCCGCGCCCAGGTCAGTCAGATTTCGTAACAGCAGGATCAAGCATTGTGCTCCGGTGCTTGTAGCTTGCTGCTACTGGTCTTCAAGCAGGCCACGTTTAACCCCGAGTCGTTTCCCCACTTCTCGGGGTTTCTTTTTGCCCGGGATTGATCATGGCTGCGTCAGATTGTCGAAAAACGCCTTGCTGTCTTTCAGGTACTCGCTGCGGCTTTGCGGATCCAGCCAGGCGGCATAAGCCTCGTCCAGGCGCTCGCGGGGCAGGGTACGCAGCACCTGATTGATTTCGGCAATGGCCTGTCGGCCCTTTGGCGTGTCGGTGCAACCGATGTAGCCGGACAGGTATTTGCCCGTGCCACGGATTGGATAGAACTGCAATTCTTCCTCGGCGATGCCTTGCAGCGAAGCCTGGTAGCGGATTTCCGGGCGATAGCCCAACAGCAGGCGCAAACGCCCAAGGCGCTGCATTTGCAGGAGGCTGCCCAAGGCGTCGTCGCCGTAATGAGGTGTCAGCACGTCGGCGGGTGCTTGCTTGAGCAGCCCGTCGAGGTACTCGCCGTAATTGCGCTCGGCGATGATCCCCAGTTTTTCGTTGCCGCTGGCGAGCAACTTTGCGAGGTCCACTTCGCCATCCTTGATAAATGGGGCCAGTACCTTCTGGTCAGCGCGCCGCACGGCCAGGCCATTGCTCATGGCACGGAAGACCGGGATGGAAAAGGCGATCCACTGTTCCCGTTCCTTGCTCCAGTTCAGCGCCGCGTCGCAGACGAGGGACGGTTCGTGAAGCATTTGCAGGCCACGCGCGCGATTGACCCTCATCACGCTGTGCTGGTACTGCGGCATGCCGGCAATCAATAGGGGAAGCAGTTGATCGATAACGCCCAGGCCCTTTTTCGGTCCGTCGAAGATCGTCAGTGGCGGCAGGTCGCGTTTTAGCCAGATCAGGTTTTCCCTGGATTGCGCCAGGGCTGACGGGACCGGTTCAATGAGCAGGAGCAAGGTCGCCAGCACGCAAAGCAAGCAGCCGGCCCGAGACCGGCAGTACCGAATGACCCGTGCAGGCAGGCGCCTCAGCTCAGATGGCTCCGTCTTTGCGTAACTGTGCGATCTGCGTCGCGTCATAGCCAAGTTCCTGGAGTACCTGTGCGTTGTGCTCACCCAGTTGTGGCCCGACCCATTCACATTCACCGGGTGTCTCTGAGAGTTTCGGCACGATTCCCGGCATCTTGAAGTCTTTACCGTCCGGCAGTTTGGCCTGCAGGAACATTTCACGGGCCAGGTACTGAGGGTCATTGAACATGTCTTCGGCGCTGAAGATCCGGCTGGCCGGCACGTCGGCCTGATTGAGCAGCGACAGCACCCTGTCCAGCGGCAGTGAATTGACCCAGCGATCGATGACGCCATAGATCTCGTCGCGCCGCGCATCGCGGCCATCGTTGCTGGCAAGCAGAGGGTCGTTGGCGAGGTCTTCCCGGCCGATGATCAGCATGAAACGTTTGAAAATTGCGTCGCCATTGGCACCGATCTGCACGTGCTTGCCGTCGGCACTGGTGTGGATCGAGGACGGGGTGATGCCCGGCATGATATTGCCCGTGCGTTCGCGGATGAAGCCGAACACGTCGAATTCCGGGACCATGCTTTCCATCATGGCGAAAATGGCTTCATACAGCGCCACGTCCACCACTTGCCCCTGGCCGCCATTGACCTCGCGATGACGCAGGGCCATCAGCGCGCCGATCACGCCCCAGAGCGCGGCAATCGAGTCACCGATGGAAATGCCGGTGCGCACCGGTGGCCGGTCTTCGAAGCCGGTAATGTAGCGCAGGCCGCCCATGGACTCACCGACCGCGCCAAAGCCGGGCTGATCTTTCATCGGGCCGGTCTGGCCGAAACCCGACAGCCGCACCATGACCAGTTTCGGGTTCAAGGCGTGCAGGACGTCCCAGCCCAGGCCGAGTTTTTCCAGGACGCCGGGACGAAAGTTCTCGATCAGAATGTCGGCTTCACCGAGCAACTGTTTCAGGATTGCCTGACCGTCGGGGTGCTTGAGATTGAGGGTCAGGGACTTTTTGTTGCGCGCCTGGACGAACCACCACAACGAAGTGCCTTCATACAACTTGCGCCATTTGCGCAATGGATCACCGCCGTCCGGGGATTCGATCTTGATCACATCGGCACCGAACTCAGCGCAAATGCGCGAAGCAAACGGGCCGGCGATCAAGGTACCCAATTCGATGACTTTCAGACCGGAAAGCGGTTTGGCGGTGAACGGCATGCGGGATCCTGCTGGGCAAGGGATGGGCGAGTACAGTGTTTTAACATAGCCGACTGTCAGGCGCTTCAGGTTGATCACCTTCGATTCGTGGATTGCCCGCCGCATCGGTTAGACTTGCCGCCTTTCCTCGTATCAAGAAGCCCGTTCATGGCCCAGCCGTCCACGACCTACAAGTTTGAACTGAACCTCACCGACCTCGACCGCAGCGTCTATGAGAGCGTGAAGCAGACCATCGCCCGTCACCCTTCGGAAACCGAGGAGCGCATGACCGTGCGCCTGCTGGCCTACGCCCTCTGGTACAACGAACAGCTGTCGTTCGGCCGTGGTCTGTCGGAAGTGGATGAACCTGCCTTGTGGGAAAAAAGCCTGGATGACCGCGTCCTGCACTGGATCGAAGTCGGCCAGCCGGATGCCGAGCGCCTGACCTGGTGCTCGCGCCGCACCGAGCGCACCAGCCTGCTGGCCTACGGCAGCCTGCGCGTTTGGGAAGGCAAAGTGGTGCCCGCGGTGAAAAACCTGAAAAACGTCAACATCGCTGCCGTGCCTCAGGAAGTCCTGGAGACCCTGGCCAAAGACATGCCACGCGTCATCAAGTGGGACGTGATGATCAGCGAAGGGACGATCTTCGTCACCGACGACCGTGGTCAGCACGAAGTTCAGTTGCAGTGGCTGGCCGGTGAGCGCGGCTGATTTTTCGCCGCTTTACCGCGTCACCCGGTTTTATCCTACGTATTGAAGAGAAGCATCTTTCACCCCATGCGCATTGAACCTCGCCTGCTGCCCGACACCCTGCCATTCCTCGGTGATATTCCGCCACTGCTGACCCGCCTGTATGCGGCGCGAGGTGTGCAATCCGAGGCGGAACTGGACAAGAGCCTGGCGCGACTGATTCCGTTCCAGCAGCTCAAGGGCATTGATGCCGCCGTGGATTTATTGGTGACGGCGCTCGAACAGCGCCAGCGCATCCTGATCGTCGGCGACTTCGATGCCGACGGCGCGACGGCCAGTACCGTGGGCACCCTGGGTTTGCGCCTGTTGGGTGCGGCACATGTCGATTATCTGGTGCCGAACCGTTTCGACTACGGCTACGGCCTGACCCCGGAGATTGTCGCGGTCGCGCTGGAGCGCCAGCCGCATTTGCTGATTACCGTGGATAACGGCATCTCCAGCGTCGAAGGCGTGGCTGCGGCGAAAAAGGCCGGGCTCAAGGTGCTCGTCACCGACCACCACTTGCCCGGTGAGGAGCTGCCGTTGGCCGATGCCATCGTCAATCCGAACCAGCCAGGTTGCGAGTTTCCGAGCAAGGCCCTGGCCGGCGTCGGGGTGATTTTCTATGTGTTGATGGCCCTGCGTGCGCGTTTGCGCGAGCTCGGCTGGTACGCCAGCAAGCCGCAGCCGAATATCGGCGAATTGCTCGATCTGGTGGCCTTGGGCAGCGTGGCCGACGTGGTGCCGCTGGATGCCAACAACCGGATTCTGGTGCATCAGGGCCTCGAGCGGATTCGTGCCGGACGTGCCCGGCCCGGGATCAAGGCGATCCTCGAGGTGGCCAAGCGTGACCATGCGCGCATCACCTCCACCGACCTGGGTTTTATCGTCGGCCCACGCCTGAACGCCGCAGGGCGCCTGGATGACATGAGCCTGGGCATCGAATGCCTGTTGACCGAAGACGCAGGTCTGGCCCGTGAGATGGCGGCTCAACTGGACGGCATGAACCAGGATCGCAAATCCATCGAGCAGGGCATGCAGCGCGAAGCGCTGGCCCAGCTCAAGGATCTGCCGGTGGAGTCGATGCCGTTCGGCTTGTGCCTGTTCGATCCCGAGTGGCATCAGGGCGTCATCGGTATCCTCGCATCACGGATGAAAGAGCGTTATTTCCGCCCGACCATCGCCTTTGCCGATGCCGGTGACGGCCTGCTCAAGGGGTCTGGGCGTTCGGTCCAGGGCTTTCACATCCGCGACGCCCTGAGTGTGGTGGCGGCGCAGCATCCGAATCTGATTACCAAGTATGGTGGCCACGCAATGGCGGCCGGCCTGACGTTGCCGGAAGCGAACTTCCCCCTGTTCGCCGAGGCCTTTGACGCTGAAGTGCGCCGGCAACTGCGCGAAGAGGATCTGACTGGCCGCTTGTTGTCGGACGGCACCCTGGCAGTGGAGGAGTTTCACCTGGAACTGGCTCGCGCCCTGCGGCATGCCGGCCCTTGGGGGCAGCACTTCCCGGAACCGTTGTTTCATGGGGTGTTCCAGTTGGTCGAGCAGCGCGTGGTGGGCGAACGGCATCTCAAAGTGGTGCTCAAAAGTGAATGTGGTTCGGTGAAGCTCGACGGTATTGCCTTCGGGATCGACCGCGACATCTGGCCGAATCCGACCATCAAGTGGGTGGAACTGGCCTACAAGCTCGACCTCAACGAGTTTCGTGGCAACGAAACGGTTCAACTGATGATTGCCCACATCGAACCGCGTTGACCCCACACCTGTAGGAGCGAGCTCGCTCGCGATGGACGTGAACGATGGCGCTGGGAACCTGATACCCCGCGTTGTCCTGTCGTCCATCGCGAGCGAGCTCGCTCCTACAAGGGGGCGACATCCGTCGATGTCGACTAGGCTCTAATCACTGCTTGATTTTGGTCTTGTGACGTCTCGTCGAATTTTTTGCCCGCGGGGGCGGGTGTTGTACCTTTTTCCTGTCACTCGTCGACTATTCAAACAGAACCTGGAGCCTGCCCACTGATTCGAGAGGTGCCCCATGAGTCTGCTGCTTGAACCCTTTACTCTTCGCCAATTGACCCTGCCCAACCGTATCGCGGTATCGCCGATGTGCCAGTATTCCAGTGCCGATGGCCTGGCCAATGACTGGCACCTGGTCCACCTCGGCAGCCGTGCTGTCGGCGGGGCCGGGCTGGTGTTTACCGAAGCCACGGCGGTCACCGCCGACGGGCGTATCACCGCTCAGGACCTCGGTCTGTGGAATGACGAGCAGATCGAACCCCTGCAACGCATCACCCGCTTCATCAACGCCCAGGGTGGCGTTGCCGGCATTCAACTGGCCCATGCCGGGCGCAAGGCCAGTACCTACCGGCCATGGCTTGGCAAGCACGGCAGCGTCAAACCCGACGAAGGCGGCTGGGTGCCGGTCGGACCTTCACCGATTGCATTCGATCCACAGCACACCCAACCCAGGCAACTGGATGACGGCGAGATCGCCAAGGTGATCCAGGCCTTTGTCGATGCGGCAAAGCGCTCTCTGACGGCCGGTTTCAAGGTGGTCGAAGTGCACGCCGCCCATGGCTACCTGCTGCATCAGTTCCTGTCGCCGTTGAGCAATCAGCGTCGCGATCAATATGGCGGTTCGTTCGAAAATCGCATTCGACTGGTGCTGCAGGTCACCGAAGCGGTGCGTGCGGTGTGGCCTGAGGAGTTGCCTGTGTTTGTCCGGGTGTCGGCCACCGACTGGGTCGAAGACGGCTGGAACCCCGATGAAACCGTGGAACTGGCGCGTCGCCTCAAAGCCTTGGGCGTGGACCTGATCGACGTCTCGTCGGGCGGAACGGCGGTGAATGCCGAAATTCCCACAGGCCCCGGTTACCAGACCCGTTTCGCCGAACGTGTGCGCAAGGAGTCGGGCATGGCCACCGGCACGGTCGGCATGATCACCGAGCCGGCCCAGGCCGAGCACATCCTGCGCACCTGCCAGGCGGACATCATCTTCCTGGCCCGTGAATTGTTGCGCGATCCGTACTGGGCGCTGCATGCCGATGATGACCTGGGCGGGCACAAGGCCGTGTGGCCGGCGCAGTATCAGCGGGCGACTCACCGTGAGCAGCCGATTCACGAATCGGATTTGCGCGACTGAAATCCATCGATACGAAAAAGCCCCTGAATCGCGAGATCCAGGGGCTTTTGTTTATGCCGGTGACCGATCAGGCCGCTTCGATCTTGCTGCGGTTCTGTTCGACCTGGTTCAGGTAGTTCTTGAGCTTGTCCTGCTCGGCCACTGTCGTGAACAAGCCGAGCTTGCTGCGACGCCAGAGGATGTCGTGGGCGCTGGTGGCCCATTCTTCGCTGCACAGGTAGTCGACTTCACGGGTGTAGAGACCGCCGCCGATATGCTCGCCCATGTCGCTGAGGTCCTGTACACCTTCGAGCATGCGCCAGGTGCGGCTGCCGTAGGTGGTGGCCCAGCGGCGCGCGATCTCGCTCGGTACCCAGTCGAACTTGTCGCGGATACGCGAGCTCAAGGCTTGCGGGGTGGTCATGTCTTCACCGCCCGGCAGCGCGGCGCCGGCGGTCCAGCTCGGTTTGATGTGCTTGAAGTACGGGGCCAGTTGCGCCAGCGCCGACTCGGCGAGCTTACGGTAAGTGGTGAGCTTGCCACCGAACACCGACAGCAACGGCGCTTCTTCGCCACTGCCCGACAGCGCCAGGGTGTAATCGCGGGTGACGGCCGACGGGTTGTCGGATTCGTCGTTGCACAGCGGGCGCACACCGGAATAGCTGTGCAGGATGTCGTCGCGGCTGATCTGCTTTTTGAAATGGGCGTTGACCACGTTCAACAAGTAATCGGTTTCGCCATCGGTGATTGCAACGGCAGCCGGGTCACCGGTGTACTCGCGGTCCGTAGTGCCGATCAGGGTGAAGTGGTTCAGGTACGGAATGGTGAACACGATGCGCTGATCTTCGTTTTGCAGGATGTGCGCGTGTTCGCCTTCATACAGCTTCGGCACGATCAGGTGGCTGCCCTGGATCAGGCGGATGCCGTAAGGCGATTCCATCTTCAAATCGTCGCGAATGAACCTGGCGACCCATGGCCCGGCCGCATTGACCAATGCCTTGGCGCGAATCGAAAACAGGCTGCCATCGCTGCGTTCCAGGTGCAGGTGCCACAGGCCCTTGGTGCGACGCGCGCTGACGCAGCGGGTTTGGGTGTGAACGTGGGCGCCTTGTTCCCGGGCGGCCATGGCGTTCAACACCACCAGGCGCGCGTCGTCGACCCAGCAATCGGAGTATTCGAAACCCTTGGTGATCTCGCTTTTCAGCGCGCTGTCGGGCCCGAACTTCAGGCTTTTCGAACCCTGGAGTTGTTCACGCTTGCCCAGGTTGTCATAGAGAAACAGCCCGGCGCGGATCATCCATGCCGGGCGCAGGTGCGGGCGGTGTGGCAACACGAAGCGCATTTGCTTGACGATGTGCGGTGCCTTGGCCAGCAGCACTTCACGCTCGGCCAGGGCTTCACGCACCAGGCGAAATTCGTAATGTTCGAGGTAGCGCAGGCCGCCGTGGATCAACTTGCTGCTGGCCGACGAAGTATGGCTGGCCAGGTCATCCTTTTCACAAAGGAACACCGAGAGACCGCGACCGGCGGCATCTGCTGCGATGCCCACGCCATTGATCCCGCCACCGATGACGGCGATATCGTAGACCTCGGCTAGAGGGGGCGTAGGCAAGGTGGAAGTGGGCATCGGCACGGCCTCGGAATTCTTGATGTTCTGTATTTGAATTCGAACATTAATGTTCATTTGCGAAAATACTAGCCCATAAAGACGCGCACAGCCAGTCAGCTTCGATTGAAAATACTCATCGAAGGGCCGTTAAAGGAAAATTTACGAACATTACGATGCGCGTTATGGCGCAAGAGGGATGCTGTATGTGCGATCGTCTTCGCGGGCAAGCCCGCTCCCACAAGGATCACACGGGCCTGTGGGAGCGGGCTTGCCCGCGATAGCGCCAGTGTAGGCACTGGAGATGGTGGGGTTAAACGACTTCCAGCCGAACCTTGTGCTGGTTCAACAGTTGCGCCAGCGCCGGGGAAGGCTGCTGATCGGTGACCAGGCAATCGACCAGGCTGATCGGTCCCAGGCGAATCATGGCGTTGCGCCCGAACTTGCTCGAGTCGGCTGCGAGTATCACTTGTCGGGCATTGGCGATGATCGCCTGGGATACCCGCACTTCCTGATAATCGAAGTCCAGCAGGCTGCCGTCCTCATCGATACCGCTGATGCCGACCAGGGCGAAATCGACCTTGAACTGGTTGATGAAGTCGACACTGGCCTGACCGACCACGCCGCCGTCGCGCCGCACGTTGCCACCGGTCAGCAGCACGTCGAAGTCGTCCTTGGCGCTGAGCATGGAGGCCACATGCAGGTTGTTGGTGATGATCTTCAGGTGACTGTGGTTGAGCAGCGCCCGGGCGATGGATTCGGTGGTGGTGCCGATGTTGATGAACAACGAGGCATGGTCGGGAATCTGCGCGGCAATGGCTTCGCCGATACGCTGTTTTTCATCGCGCATCTGATCGGCGCGCATGGCGTAGGCGGTATTTTCGACACTGGAGTCGTAGGCGGCGCCACCGTGGTAGCGACGCAACAGGTTGGCTTCCGCGAGCTGATTGATGTCGCGGCGGATGGTCTGCGGTGTAACGACGAACAAGGTGGCCATTTCCTCGATGCTGACATAGCCGCGTTCGCGAACCAGCTCGAGGATTTGCTGCTGACGGGGAGGCAGATTCATGGGGCGTCCTTTGGGCTGCCGTGCAAAATTTGCCCATGATGCCGCAGGAATCCGCTCCCGACCAGTTACATACAGAGACGAGCCTGTGTCTTGGCTTATTCAGCCTCGTCTTCAACCGCCCAATCGCGGGTGCGGCTGACCGCTTTTTTCCAGCCGGCGTAGAGTTTTTCCTTCGCCGCTTCATCCAGCGTCGGCTCGAACCGGCGCTCAATCACGGCCTTGCCACGCAACTCTTCCAGGCTGCCCCAGAAGCCACAGGCCAGGCCTGCCAGGTAAGCGGCGCCGAGTGCTGTGGTTTCGCGCATTTGCGGGCGCTCGACCTGCGTGCCGAGGATGTCGGCCTGGAACTGCATGAGGAAATTGTTGGCCACCGCGCCACCGTCCACGCGCAGGGCCTTGAGACGTTCGCCGGAGTCCTGCTGCATGGCGTCCAGCACGTCGCGGGTCTGGTAGGCAATCGACTCCAGCGCGGCGCGAATGATGTGGTCCACGCGTACGCCGCGGGTCAGGCCGAACAATGCGCCACGGGCGTACGGGTCCCAGTACGGTGCGCCAAGTCCGGTGAAGGCCGGCACCAGGTACACGCCGTTGCTGTCCTTGACCTTGTTGGCAAAGTATTCGGTGTCGTGGGCGTCATTGATGATTTTAAGTTCGTCACGCAGCCACTGCACGGTGGAGCCACCGTTGAACACCGCGCCTTCCAGCGCGTAGGCCACTTCGCCGCGAGGGCCGCAAGCGATGGTGGTCAGCATGCCATGCTTGGATTTCACCGCTTTGTCACCGGTGTTCATCAGCAGGAAGCAGCCAGTGCCGTAGGTGTTTTTTGCCTGGCCTGGCTCGACGCACATCTGGCCGAACAGAGCGGCTTGCTGGTCACCGGCGATACCGCCGATGGCGATGCCGCTTTTGGTATGGCCGTAGATTTCCGAGGACGATTTGACTTGCGGGAGCATTTCGCGCGGGATATCCAGCAGCTCCAGCATCTTCGCGTCCCACTCCAGGGTGTGGATGTTGAAGAGCATGGTGCGCGAGGCGTTGGTGTAGTCGGTGACGTGCACCTTGCCGCCGGTAAATTTCCAGATCAGCCAGCTGTCGACGGTGCCGAATAGCAGTTCGCCGTTGCGCGCACGTTCGCGGCTGCCTTCGACGTTGTCGAGGATCCACTTCAGCTTGGTGCCGGAGAAGTAGGGGTCGGTGACCAGGCCGGTGGTGTCGCTGATGTATTGCTCGTGGCCATCGCGCTTGAGCTGCTGGCAGATCTCGGTGCTGCGCCGGCACTGCCAGACGATGGCGTTGTAGATCGGGCGACCGGTGTTCTTGTCCCACACCACGGTGGTTTCGCGCTGGTTGGTGATGCCGATGGCGGCTACCTGGTCGTGGTGCAGGCCGGCTTGTGCCAGGGCCTCGACCATCACGGCGCTTTGGGTGGCGAAGATCTCCATCGGGTCATGCTCGACCCAACCGGCTTGCGGGTAATGCTGGGCGAACTCCCGTTGGGCGGTGCAGACCACGTTCGCGTCGCGGTCGAAAATGATCGCGCGGGAGCTGGTCGTACCCTGATCGAGGGCAATGATGTAGTTCTTATTCTGTGTGTCGGTCATGTCGATTGCCTTGGACGAAAAAAGGGAGTGAGGTCTGGCGCGCGATCAAGGGGCAGGGGCACGCGCCAACGGTATCAGGATGTTCTGGGTTTGCCGTCAATGGCAGGTAGCTCATCCTTTGTAGCAGCTACGGAGCTGGGCAGATGGCGGGCAATCAGCCCGCGATAGGCGGCGGCGCCGAGGCAGGCACCGACAATCGGTGCAAAAACAGGAATCAGGAAGTACGGAATATCGCGTCCGCCAGTGAGGGAAATTTCACCCCAGCCAGCGAAGAAAGTCATCAGTTTAGGGCCGAAGTCCCGCGCAGGGTTCATGGCAAAACCGGTCAGCGGTCCCATCGAGCTACCGATCACTGCAATCAGCAGGCCGATCAGCAGCGGTGCCAACGGGCCTTTGGGCAGGCCATTGTTGTCGTCGGTCAGGGACATGATCACGCCCATCAGGATGGCCGTAATGATCACCTCGACCAGAAATGCCTGGGCGGTGGTGAGTGCAGGATTCGGGAAGGTGGAGAACACGGAGGCCAATTCAAGGCTGGCTTGCGTGCCACGAACCATATGCTGCGTTTGTTCGAATTCGAAGAATAGATTGCTGTAGAGCGTGTAAACCAATAACGCGCCACAGAAGGCACCCGCCACTTGGGCGAGTACGTAGAAAGGCAATTTGCGCTTTTCGAAGTCCGCGAAAATGCTCAGGGCAATGCTGACGGCAGGGTTCAGATGAGCCCCGGAAACCCCGGCGGTGAGGTAGATCGCCATGCTGACGCCGACGCCCCAGATAATGCTGATTTCCCACAAGCCAAAACTGGCACCCGCGACCTTGAGCGCGGCAACACAACCGGTACCAAAAAAGATCAGCAGCGCCGTACCCAGAAACTCGGCCATGCATTGGCTCGAGAGCGACGGTTGTTGTAAAGCAGTAGTCATTGAAACCTCAATTTTTTTGTTGTCTGGCGCGTTCTTGCCTTCATGGTCAACGCGCGTTTTTCGCCGTGGCAGGATCCCCATCCTGGTCGCGGTTTACTGCCGGGTACAACGGTAGGGCGTTTCGTACAGTTTCAGAAACGAAAAAATATAGACAAGAAACGCTGCTGTCAAAGGTCGAAAGTGAACTGTTGGTCACAAAAAAACTATTCGTTGCATGAATGAATGAGTCATCGCGCAATGGGATGGCCAGGCAATGGCGTCATGGATGCGCCGCCGTAGAGCCTTTTAACGATCAATGTCCTAGAATCCGACGCAGTATTTTCTTCTGCCGCCCAGTCTGGAGCTGCCATGACCCCCGCATTGGATTTATTGAAAAAGGTTCGGGCCGAACATCGTGTACACAGTTATGAACATGACCCGAAGGCCGCTTCCTATGGTCTGGAAGCCGCGGAAAAACTCGGGCTCGACCCGGCGCAAGTGTTCAAGACCTTGCTCGCGGCCAGCGAGAAAGGAGAGTTACTGGTGGCTGTGGTGCCGGTTGTCGGTAGCCTCGACTTGAAAGGGCTGGCCCATGCCGCCGGCGTGAAAAAGGTCGAAATGGCCGATCCGGCGGCAGCGCAGCGCTCTACGGGGTATCTGTTGGGCGGGATCAGCCCGCTGGGGCAGAAAAAGCGTTTGCGTACCTTCATTGATAACTCGGCCCAGCCCTTTGCCAGCATTTTTGTCAGTGCCGGCCGGCGTGGACTGGAAGTCGAACTGGCGCCGGCCGTGCTGGCCGAACACACCCAGGCGAAGTTTGCCGATATCGGCCGAGCGTGAGCGCAGCGCTGTATGGTGAAAATCAGCCGGTTCTGTCACTGGTGCCGGTTCGGTCGGCGCTGCATGCTCGGCGGTCTGACAAAGGGAGATGGGTATGCAGCTTGAGTTTCATCAGGTCGACGCGTTCAGCAATCAGCCATTCAGCGGCAACCCGGCGATGGTCTATCGGCTCGATACCTGGCTCGCCGATGAATTGATGCAGAAGATTGCCGCCGAGCACAACCTCGCCGAAACGGCGTTTGTCGTGCGCGAAGGGCAGGGCTGGCACATCCGCTGGTTTACACCGACCACCGAGGTGCCACTGTGCGGTCACGCGACACTGGCCAGTGCCCATGTGTTGTTTGAGGTCTATAAAGAGCCGGTCGAGCGACTGGACTTTATCTGCAAATCCGGCCCGTTGAGTGTGACCCGTGAAGGTGGACGACTGTGGCTGGATTTCCCGGCGATCACTGCATCGCCGGTGAACCTGATCTCGGACATCGAGCGTGCACTGGGTGTGAAGGCTGTCGAGGTACTGGCTTCGAATGAGCTGTTCGTGGTGCTGGAGTCGGAGCAAGCCGTGCTCGACTGCAAGCCGGACATGGTGGCCCTGGCGAAACTGCCATGGTTGGGCGCCATCGTGACGGCGCGGGGCGAGCAGCACGATTTCGTTTCCCGGTACTTCGCCCCGGCAATCGGCATCAATGAAGACCCGGTGACCGGGTCGACCCATTGCCTTCTGATTCCGTACTGGTCAAAGCGTTTGGGCAAGTCGAGCCTGGCGGCCTGTCAGCGTTCGACCCGGGGCGGGGAGTTGTTCTGCCGGCTGGAAGGTGAGCGGGTGATGATCGGCGGGGATGCGACGTTAGTGGCGAGCGGAATGCTGATGCTGGGTTGACTCAAATCCACTGTGGGAGCGAGCCTGCTCGCGAATGCGGACTGTCAGTCAACATCTTCATTGGCTGACACACCGCCTTCGCGAGCAGGCTCGCTCCCACAGGGGATGTATTGTTCAGTGAGCGGAGCTGTAGCGCCGGACACCCGATTCAACAGCCGGAATCTGCGCCGCCGTGCTGCCGGACGCCTGGAACAGCACCAGGTGTTCCGCCGCGACACGAATGCCCACATCCGCCCCGACCTGACGATCGACATGGCTCGGGAAGATCGACTCCAGCTGCGCACCTGTCGGCAGTTGCAAGCGATACAGGGTCGACGCACCGAGGAACGTCTTGCCGGCGATTCGTGCCTTCAGTGCGCTGTCCGGTGCGTAGACGATATCGTCCGGACGCAGCAGCACGTCCACGGCGCCGCCTACCGGCCAGGTGTAGGCCCGGTTGCCGCGCAACTCACCCAGCTCGGTTTGCACCGACTCCGGGCTGCTCAACTGACCGCGAATGAAATATCCCTGGCCGATGAAGCTGGCTACAAAGGGCGTCAGTGGTTCGTGATACAGGTTATAGGGCGTATCCCACTGTTCCAGTCGACCTTCCTTGAACACGCCAACGTGGTCGCTGACCGCGAAGGCTTCTTCCTGGTCGTGTGTCACCAGAATCGCGCTGGTGCCACGGGCCTTGAGGATGTCGCGTACTTCATGGCTGAGCTTGCGGCGCAATTCGCCATCAAGGTTGGAGAACGGCTCGTCGAGCAACAGCAGTTGCGGTTCCGGCGCCAGTGCGCGGGCCAGGGCGACACGTTGCTGCTGCCCACCGGAAAGCTCGTGGGGGAAACGCTTGCCGAGGTTCTTCAGGTTGACCAGTTCCAGCAGTTCTTCGGTGACGCGATCCTTTTGCGGATGCTTGCGAATGCCGAAGGCGATGTTGTCGGCCACGCTCAAGTGCGGGAACAGCGCGTAGTCCTGGAACACCATGCCGATGCGGCGTTTCTCTGGGGCGAGGGTGAAGCCGGCGCTGGAGATGGTTTCGCCGGCCAGCTGGATTTCGCCTTCGTGTACCGGTTCGAAACCGGCAATCGCTCGCAGTGTGGTGGTCTTGCCACAGCCGGAAGAGCCCAGCAGGCAACCGATGTCACCGGCGTTCAAATGCAGGTTCAGGTTCTGCACCACGCGTTGGTCTTGATAGCCGCAGGCGAGGTTGCGCAGGTTAAGCAGTAATGGCTGGCTCATGCGTGGTGATACGCCGGTTCGACGAGGAACTCGAGCAGGGCTTTTTGCGCATGCAGGCGGTTTTCCGCTTGATCCCAGGCCACCGAGCGTTTGTCGTCGAGCAGGTCGACGCTGATTTCCTCGCCACGGTGCGCCGGCAGGCAGTGCATGAACAGCACGTCTTCAGCGGCCAGGTCGAGCAGGGCGCGGTTGACCTGGTACGGTGCGAACAGTTGCAGGCGCTTGGCGGTTTCCTCTTCCTGGCCCATGGAGGTCCAGACGTCGGTGCTCACCAGGTGTGCACCACGCACGGCATCTTTCGGGTCGCGAACGATGGAGACCCGATCGCCGGCCTTGGCCAGGAACACCGGGTTGGGCTCGTAGCCTTCCGGGCAGGCAACGCGCAACTGGAAGTCGAACTGGATCGCCGCTTCTATATAGCTGTTGCACATGTTGTTGCCATCGCCGATCCAGGCCACGGTCTTGCCCTGGATCGAGCCACGGTGTTCGAGGAAGGTCTGCATGTCGGCCAGCAACTGGCACGGGTGCAGGTCATCGGACAGGCCGTTGATCACCGGTACGCGGGAGTTGGCGGCGAATTCGGTCAGGTTGCTGTGGGCAAAGGTACGGATCATCACCGCGTCGAGCATGCTCGACATGACAATGGCACAGTCGCCGATCGGCTCGCCACGGCCCAGTTGGGTGTCACGTGGCGACAGGAAGATCGCCTGGCCGCCGAGCTGGATCATGCCGGCCTCGAAGGAGATTCGGGTGCGGGTCGAGGATTTCTCGAAAATCATCCCCAGGACGCGGTTTTTCAGAGGCTCGAACAGTACGCCGCGGTTACGCAGGTCCTTGAGCTCAACGCCTCGACGGATCACGCTGACCAGCTCTTCGGGCGTGCAATCCATCAGGGAGAGAAAGTGCCTTGCGCTCATCATTGACTACCTTTTTGCTACAAACCGCAGATGCTCAAAGCCTTGTTTGACGGAACAACGGGCGAGACCTGCGGCGTAAGCCGCACGGGGCGACGAAATAGGGGAAGGCGCGATCTTATAATTAAATGTCGCGTCTTACCAATAGGGCTACGGTTTTTAGGGAGTTTCAGAGGTGCTACGGGTTCACCGAGGTAGCGCTTTTGAAGCCTGTTTCCTGAAAACAGCAGTTCATTTGTACACCGGCCTCTCGGGGCTTGGCAATCAGGCGGGGCGGCAATGGTGCGCTGACAGTCGGTTTCTGACCTGTTATTCATCCCTGCCAGGCTCGACGAACACGGGCGCCTGATCGGTGTGCATGGCCCCCCACGAACCGATTGAACCCCTTCAGCAAATCCACTTGCAGGCGCCGCCCAGGCTGCCTTCGAACTGAGTTCTGGTGGCTATCGGCTGGCCTGATGACCCTCGATTCACAAAACGAACGTCGCTGGCGTGGCGTCGGGTCTGGCGCCATAGTTTTGTTTCCGCGGCCATCGTTGCCCGCCCATAACAAGACAGACTGGCCATGACCAAGACTCTCCATCACCGTGCGTGCCATTTGTGCGAAGCCATCTGTGGCCTGACCATTGAAACCACCGAAGTCGAAGGCGGTAAAGTGCAGATCACGTCGATCAAAGGCGATCCCCAGGACACATTCAGTCGTGGCCACATCTGCCCCAAGGCCGTGGCCCTGCAAGACATCCAGAACGATCCGGATCGCCTGCATCAGCCGATGCAGCGGGTGGGCAATGAATGGCAGCCCATCGAATGGGAAGCGGCATTCAACCTGGTGGCCGAGCGCCTGGCGGCGATTCAGGAGCGTCATGGGCAAAACGCCGTGGCGGTCTATCAAGGCAACCCGAGCGTGCACAATTACGGGCTGATGACCCACAGCAATTACTTCCTCGGCCTGCTGAAAACCCGCAACCGGTTTTCCGCGACGTCGGTCGATCAATTGCCCCATCACCTGACCAGTCATTTGATGTACGGCCACGGTTTGCTGCTCCCGATCCCGGACATCGATCACACCGATTTCATGCTGATCCTGGGCGGCAACCCGCTGGCTTCGAACGGCAGCATCATGACCGTGCCGGATGTGGAAAAACGCTTGAAGGCGATACAGGCCCGGGGTGGCAAAGTGGTGGTGGTCGACCCTCGCCGCAGTGAAACGGCGGCGATTGCCGATCAGCACCTGTTCGTTCGCCCGGGCGGTGATGCCGCGTTGTTGTTCGGGTTGCTCAACACCTTGTTCGCTGAGGGTCTGACCCGCGACAGCCATCTGCCGGTAGACGGTCTGGAGGACGTGCGGGAGGCCGTCGCGTCGTTCACCGCCGAGGCCATGAGTCCGTTGTGCGCCGTACCCGCCGAACAGATCCGCCAATTGGCGCGAGACTTCGCCGCGGCGCCCTCGGCTGTCTGTTATGGCCGCATGGGCGTCTCGACCCAAGCCTTCGGAACACTTTGTCACTGGGCGGTGCAGTTGATCAATCTGGTCACCGGCAACCTCGACCGCGTGGGAGGTGCCTTGTGCACCGAGCCGGCGGTGGATCTGGTGGCGACGACTTCGGGCGGACATTTCAATCTGTGGCAGAGCCGGGTTTCCGGGCGCCCGGAATACGCCGGAGAACTGCCAGTCTCTGCGCTGGCCGAAGAAATGCTCACCGAAGGAGAAGGGCAAGTCCGGGCGCTGATCACCGTGGCGGGCAATCCGGTGCTGTCCACGCCCAATGGCCGAAAGCTCGAGCAGGCACTGGACGGGCTGGATTTCATGGTCAGCATCGACCTGTACATCAATGAAACCACGCGCTACGCCGACCTGATCCTGCCGTCCACATCGGCGCTGGAAAACGATCATTACGACACTACATTCAACCTGTTCGCGGTGCGTAACGTCAGTCGTTTCAACCGCGCAATCCTCGCCAAACCCGAAGGGGCATTGCACGACTGGGAGATCTTCGTCGGGCTGGCCAAGGCATTTGCCGCCAGGACCGGCAAAGAGTTGAAACCTGCCATCGCGCCGGCGCAAATGATCGATCGCGGCCTGCGCATGGGAATGTACGGCGACACCTCAGAGCACAAGCTATCGCTGGCGACTTTGTTCGATCATCCCCATGGCGTCGATCTTGGCGCACTCAAGCCTAACCTTGCACCGCGCCTGAAGACTGCCAATCAACGCATCCAGGCCGCACCGGCGGCGATTCTCGCTGACCTGGCGCGCTTCGCTGCCTTGAAGGCGCCGGCCGCGGACGAGTTGTTGATGATTGGCCGCCGACATGTACGCAGCAACAACTCATGGATGCATAACTATCATCGGTTGGTGAAGGGCAAGCCACGACACCAGTTGCTGATGCATCCGGACGATCTGGCCAGTCGCGGGCTCAGTGACGGGCAACGTGTTCGGGTCAGTTCGCGGGTGGGTGTGATTGAGGTCGAAGTGCTGGGCAGTCTTGATATGATGAAAGGCGTGGTCAGCCTGCCGCACGGCTGGGGCCACGCGCGGCCGGGCGTGCAAATGTCGATTGCCAGCAGCCAGCCGGGCTCCAGCGCCAACGACCTGACCGACGAATGCCGGATTGACGAACTGTCGGGAAATGCCGCGCTCAATGGCGTGCCAGTGACCGTGGCGGCGGCTTGAATCAGTCTGACGGAGAGACCGAGCAGGGCGCTCGGCTTTCCGTTACAATGCGCCACCGTGCCGACCCATGAGTCGGAAAGTTCAGCCGAGGTGCTCCATGGATATCATCGAAACGATTAAAGAGCAGATTGCCAACAACACCATTCTGCTTTACATGAAAGGCTCGCCAAATGCCCCGCAGTGCGGCTTCTCCGCGAAAGCTGCGCAGGCCGTGATGGCGTGTGGTGAAAAGTTTGCGTACGTGGACATCCTGCAGAACCCGGAAATCCGCGCCAACCTGCCAAAATACGCCAACTGGCCAACCTTCCCGCAACTGTGGGTTGCCGGTGAGCTGGTCGGCGGTAGCGACATCATGACTGAAATGGCCGCTGACGGTTCGCTGCAGAGCCTGATCAAGGACGCCGCCGCCAAGGCCGCTGCTCCAAAGACCGAGGCCTGATCACGTTTCTCTGTAGGAGCGAGCTTGCTCGCGATGGACTCAAAAACGCCACGGGTCGTCAGGCTTCCCGCGTTATCGTTGAAGACCATCGCGAGCAAGCTCGCTCCTACAAGAGCAGGCAACAAAAAGCCCCGCCACTCGAAAGAGGGCGGGGCTTTTTATTGCATCGAAATTAATGGCCTGGAACTTACTCGTCTTCACCCATCTGCGATTGCAGATAGTTTTCGATACCGATTTTGTCGATCAGGCCCAACTGGGTTTCCAGCCAGTCGATATGTTCTTCTTCGGACTCGAGGATATCTTCAAGCAGCTCACGGCTGCCGAAGTCGCCCACTGTTTCGCAATGCGCGATGGCTACCTTGAGGTCGGCATGGCCGGTTTTCTCGATACGCAGGTCGCACTCGAGCATTTCCTTGGTGTGTTCGCCGATGTGCAGCTTGCCCAGGTCCTGGACGTTCGGCAGGCCTTCAAGGAACAGGATGCGCTTGATCAGCTTGTCCGCGTGCTTCATCTCGTCGATGGACTCGTGGTACTCGTGTTTGCCGAGCTTGTTCAGGCCCCAATCTTCGTACATGCGCGCATGCAGGAAGTATTGATTGATCGCGACCAGCTCATTGGCAAGGATCTTGTTGAGATGCTGGATGACTGTAACGTCGCCTTTCATGATGGGGTCCTGCCCTGTATTAGCTGTCAATAGAACAGAGTTTGAGCCGCGTACTTAATAGTGTCAAACCTAAGTTATTGAAACTTAAATGAAAATTAATCGGAATAAGAATGTTTGTGTTCCGCGTCTAGATCATAACTAGTTGATTTTGAGGCATAAAAAAACCGGACATATGTCCGGTTCTTTGAAAATCGATACTTAAGCGGCTGTAAATTCTGCTGGATATGGAATTGCAGCCTGGGCCGTTTGCAGTTTGGTCAGGGTCTCACGGACCACTTCCTTGGCGAGGCAGGCACATTTGCCGCATTGACTGGCAACGCCGGTAGCTACGCGGACTTCCTTGTAGCTGCAGCATCCTTCATAGATCGCATCGCGGATTTGACCGTCGGTGACGCCAGTGCAGAGGCAGACATACATAAGGAAGGACCGTCGCTGATTGTGACTCAATTGCGATGGATCTTAATGTTAACGAGAATGATTGTCAAAGTGGTTTCAGAGTACTTTTCGTCATAAGCGGGGGGCGGCTGACGAACGGTCAATATGGCAAACCGGCGATACAAAACCGTCGGGGATTTCATCGTACCGGGAAAAAACAGCTAAGCCAGCTCAAACACGCGGTGTATGATGGCCGGTCTTTTGCGACCGGGGTTCGTGTCACAGGGCTGTCGCCTCAGGGTGGCAGGCTGATGCGAACCCTGTTTCTCACGCTATTACACCAGGAGATATCCAATGAGCGTACTCGTAGGCAAACAAGCCCCTGACTTCACCGTACCGGCCGTACTCGGCAATGGCGAGATCGTTGACAGCTTCACCCTGTCTTCGGCGATCAAAGGCAAATACGGCCTGGTGTTCTTCTACCCGCTGGACTTCACCTTCGTTTGCCCGTCCGAGCTGATCGCTCTGGACAACCGCATGTCCGAGTTCAAGGCGCGCAACGTTGAAGTGGTCGCCGTGTCGATCGACTCGCACTTCACCCACAACGCCTGGCGCAACACTCCGGTCAACAATGGCGGCATCGGCGAAGTTCGCTACACCATGGCTGCCGACATCAAGCAGGAAATCATGAAGGCCTACGACGTTCAGTCCGCTGACGGCGTAGCGTTCCGTGGCGCGTTCCTGATCGACGACAAAGGCGTTGTCCGTTCGCAGATCATCAACGACCTGCCGCTGGGCCGTAACATGGAAGAGCTGCTGCGTCTGGTCGACGCTCTGCAATTCCACGAAGAGCACGGCGAAGTCTGCCCTGCCAACTGGAAGAAAGGCGACAAAGGCATGAACGCTTCGCCAGAAGGCGTTGCGGCTTACCTGACCGAGCACGCTGCCGCTCTGTAAGGCGCACGCTGCAGGTAAAAAAACCGGCCATCGAGGCCGGTTTTTTTATGCGCGGAAATAAATCTGTGACTGAAATCCCTGTAGGAGCGAGCTTGCTCGCGATGACCTCAAGAACACCGCTGGGTGTCAGGTTCCCCGCGTTATCGTTCACGACCATCGCGAGCAGGCTCGCTCCTACAGAAAGCCATCAATCGTTGAAGTCTTCCCAGCCACCCATCTGTTTCCAGCGATTGACGATGCCGCAGAACAGCTCTGCCGTCTTTTCGGTGTCGTAGCGGGCCGAGTGGGCCTCGCGACCGTCGAAGTCGATGTCTGCTGCCTGACACGCCTTGGCCAGCACGGTCTGGCCGTATGCCAGGCCCGCGAGTGTCGCGGTATCGAAACTGGAGAACGGATGGAACGGATTGCGCTTCATGTCCAGACGCGCAACCGCCGCATTCAGGAAGCCCAGGTCGAAGCTGCTGTTATGCCCGACCAGGATCGCCCGTTTGCAACCGTTGGCCTTGAGTGCCTTGCGCACGCCGCGGAAGATATCGTTGAGAGCAGACTCTTCACTCACGGCCATGCGCAGCGGGTGATCGAGCTTGATCCCGGTGAATTCCAGGGCGGCCGCTTCGATGTTCGCGCCTTCGAATGGTTCGACCCGGAAGAAGTAGGTGTGATCCGGGTAGACAAAACCCTTTTCATCCATGGCGATGGTGGTCGCGGCGATTTCCAGCAGGGCATCGGTGGCGGAGTTGAAGCCACCGGTTTCTACGTCGACGACAACCGGCAGGTAACCACGAAACCGTGCGGCCATTGGATGACGGGAACCGCCACCGCCGCCATTGCCTTCCAGTTCGTCGTCGAAATGGTCTTCACTCACGCGTGTTCCTCCAGCAGGCGCCAGCGCAGTTTTTCACCGGCGCGCAGCGGGATAACGGTCAGCTCGCCAAACGGCAGGCTGGCAGGGGCGGTCCATTCTTCGCGGACCAGGGTGATGCGATCGGTGTTGGCCGGCAGACCATAGAAACGCGGGCCGTTGAGGCTGGCGAAGGCTTCGAGCTTGTCCAGCGCATTGCGCTGTTCGAACGCTTCGGCGTACATCTCGATCGCCGCATAAGCGGTGTAGCAGCCGGCGCAACCACAAGCGGCTTCCTTGGCGTGCTGGGCGTGGGGGGCCGAGTCGGTGCCGAGGAAGAATTTTTCGCTGCCGCTGGTGGCGGCGTCGAGCAGGGCTTCCTGGTGCGTATTGCGCTTGAGGATCGGCAGGCAGTAGAAATGCGGCCGAATCCCGCCCACCAGCATGTGGTTGCGGTTGTACAGCAGGTGATGCGCGGTGATGGTCGCGCCAACGTTGGCCGAAGCCGAGTTGACGAACTGCACGGCGTCAGCGGTGGTGATGTGTTCGAACACCACCTTGAGGGTCGGGAAACGCTCGACCACACGACGCATGTGCTCGTCGATGAAGATTTTTTCGCGGTCGAACACGTCGACATCGCCACGGGTGACTTCACCGTGGATCAGCAACGGCATCCCGACTTCGGCCATGGCCTCGAGTGCAGGGAAAATCTTGTCGATGCTGGTGACACCAGAGTCCGAGTTGGTGGTTGCGCCGGCCGGGTAAAGCTTGGCGGCGTGCACGAATCCGCTGGCCTTGGCCTCACGGATCTCTTCAGGCTGGGTGCGGTCGGTCAGGTACAGGACCATCAGCGGCTCGAACGGGCTGCCGGCCGGGCGGGCAGCGAGAATCCGCTGGCGATAGCCGTCGGCTTCGGCCGCGTTGCGCACCGGTGGAACCAGGTTGGGCATGATGATGGCGCGGCCAAAGGTGCGCGCGACATCCGCGACGGTATTGGTCAACACGGCACCATCGCGAAGATGAATGTGCCAGTCGTCGGGACGCAGCAGGGTCAGGCGGTCGGACATGAGGGGATTCCAGGCGGGTCAAACTCAAGGGAATGCTACCGGAAAAGACTCTTGCAGGCACTCGCTATCAAGTTTTGCCCCAAGCTTCCGATATCCAACAGGTATGCCGTAAACATGTGTGTGTCGGTCTTTTCGTTGTAGAAGCCAGTGGAGCCTCCCGTGCGCCAGCGTTATTTAGCCTTGCTCAGTGTGTTTGCCAGCCTTCCCGCGATGGCGCTCACTTTTCAGACCCGCCTGGAGAGCATTGAGTGGACGGTCGAAGGCGACAAGTTCGAATGCCGCCTGACGCAGCCGATTACCGACTTCGGTTCGGGGGAGTTCGTGCGCAAGGCCGGTGAGCAGGCAACGTTCCGTCTGAAAGCCTATAACCCGATGATGGGCGGAGGTTCGGCGACCTTGCTGGCCGCTGCCGCACCGTGGCAACCGGGGCGTGACGATATCAACCTGGGCACGGTGAGAATCGGCAGCGGCAACGTGTTGTTCAACAGTTCACAGGTGCAGGCCGGACGCCTGATCAGCGGTCTGATGGACGGTCGCAGCCCGGTGGTTCGCCATTCCTCGGGAGATGGCCGGGTGTCGGAAGTGCGCTTGCTGCCGGTCAGGTTCACCAAGGCGTTTGCCGATTATCAAAGCTGCGTGGCCAAACTGTTGCCGCAGAACTTCGAGCAGGTGAAACAATCCCAAATCGGCTTCCCTGGCGGCGGGATCGAACTCGACAGTGCCGCGAAAGCCAAGCTGCAGGTAATGCTGGAGTACATGAAGGCTGATCCGACGGTCAATCACATCGAGCTCGACGGTCACTCCGACAACAGCGGCAACCGCCTGACCAATCGCGACCTGTCGCGGCGCCGGGCCTTGGCAGTGATGGAGTTCTTCAAGGCCAACGGCATCCAGGAGTCGCAAATCACCCTGCGTTTCCATGGCGAACGTTATCCGCTGGCGCCCAATACCAACAACGCCAACCGTGCGAAGAACCGTCGGGTAGCGGTACGCCTGGAGCGGGCAGCGCCTGCGGAACAAGTTGCCCCGCAAGCGACGAAAGCGGCCACTTCGGCAACTTCCTGACCATTAAGTCATGGTCGCGCTCTCGACAGATTCTGTCGCTTGGTCGTCATAAGCTGTCGCGCCTCTGTAAATTATCCTGCATGAGCGGTAGACTTCACGGCTTTCCGTAGAACCCCGTGGAGTGATGGCATGGCGGACGTAAACAAGGTCGTTCTGGCGTATTCCGGCGGCCTGGACACTTCGGTGATCCTCAAGTGGCTGCAGGATACTTATAACTGTGAAGTGGTGACCTTCACCGCTGACCTGGGTCAGGGCGAAGAGGTCGAACCTGCACGCGCCAAGGCTCAGGCCATGGGCGTCAAAGAGATCTACATCGACGACTTGCGCGAAGAGTTCGTGCGCGATTTCGTTTTCCCGATGTTCCGCGCCAACACCGTTTACGAAGGCGAGTACCTGCTGGGTACTTCCATCGCTCGTCCGCTGATTGCCAAGCGCCTGATCGAAATCGCCAACGAAACCGGCGCTGACGCCATTTCCCATGGCGCCACCGGCAAGGGCAACGACCAGGTTCGTTTCGAGTTGGGTGCGTACGCCTTGAAACCTGGCGTGAAAGTGATTGCTCCCTGGCGTGAATGGGACCTGCTGTCCCGTGAAAAGCTGATGGACTACGCCGCGAAGCACGCGATCCCGATCGAGCGTCACGGCAAGAAGAAATCCCCGTACTCCATGGATGCCAACCTGCTGCACATCTCCTATGAAGGCGGCGTGCTGGAAGACACCTGGACCGAGCACGAAGAAGACATGTGGCGCTGGACCGTTTCCCCGGAAAACGCTCCAGACAAGCCGCAGTACCTGGAGCTGACCTACCGCAACGGCGACATCGTCGCGCTGGACGGCGTCGAAATGACTCCGGCCACCGTGCTGGCGACCCTGAACCGTATCGGTGGCGAGCACGGTATCGGCCGTCTCGACATCGTCGAGAACCGCTATGTGGGCATGAAGTCCCGTGGCTGCTATGAAACCCCTGGCGGCACCATCATGCTGCGTGCCCACCGTGCGATCGAATCGATCACCCTGGACCGCGAAGTGGCTCACCTCAAAGACGAGTTGATGCCCAAGTACGCCAGCCTGATCTACACCGGCTACTGGTGGAGCCCTGAGCGTCTGATGCTGCAACAGATGATCGATGCGTCCCAGGTCAATGTGAACGGCGTTGTGCGCCTGAAACTGTACAAGGGCAACGTGATCGTCACTGGCCGCAAGTCCGATGACTCGCTGTTCGACGCCAATATCGCGACCTTCGAAGAAGATGGCGGCGCATACAACCAGGCGGATGCTGCGGGCTTCATCAAGCTCAACGCCCTGCGCATGCGCATTGCGGCGAACAAAGGCCGGAAGCTGTTCTGAGACCTTTGAGCTCATGATGGATACCTGACCTCGTCCTAGACGAGGTCAGGCACCTGAATATGGGGTGTGATGTCAGGTACTGCGTTGTCGGGTGTATTCGTCGCCGCTGACGGTTTCCTGTCTTTCTCCTTCCGATGGTCTGTCCTGCTCTACGCATTGTTGTTTGCCGGTTGGCCGGCTTGATCAATGACCGTCAACCTTTGCGAGACGGGATTGTAGGCAATGTAAAAGGCAGAGCAGTGCTTCCTGGTCTGTCTGGAATGTTTGAGCGCACTGGCCTTCAGTAAAGTCTCTGAAATGGCACTAGTGACAAACAGAATCACGTACGCCATCTTTTCCCGTGGCTTCTGGATTTTTTCCAGCAGCGTTTCAAATTCGACCTCCTGGTTCATACCGCGTGTATCAACGATGCGCAGGTCTTTTACAAATTCCGGTAACTGAAGTTGATGCTGAACGAAGACGGTGCTCTGCAGACCCATCTCCGTTGGCGGGTCCTGTGCACCGCAGGGCGACCGAGCTGGTTGCTGGCCATTCGTTGGCGTTTCCATAGCGGGATTCGCGGACGACTTCCCGGACGTTTTTTTTTCCGACCGCCCAGCATCTTCCATCGCCTTCATGAAATGTTTTCCCTTTTCAAAGTCGGAAGGCGCATACAGTGACCGGTAGTTGAAGTTGAGTGTCGCAAAAAAAAGCAAAAGTAAATAAAACGGAAAGCTGATCAGAAACCAGACATAGAGTTCTCTTTCCTCTTGGTCAAGGAAGGGGAGAGAAACGGCGGCCGAAGTTTCAGAGAGTGTTGCGAATATCGCAATGATTGTCATTGGGTTGGTGATTATCTTTCTGCCATGTTCTGTACTCATGTTGAATTCTCATTTGTTGAGTGTTTTTTGAAGTCTGTTTGATGTGGCTGTTTTGGGTTTTTTATGATTGCTGGTGGTGCTTTAATGATTACTCAAAAAATATAATTAGCTGTAAGAGTAATTGGATGTCTGGTGTGTGATATTTCTGGTGTGAGTGTTGAGTGCGTAAATATAAGTTACGTTTTAGCGCAGAAGTAAGTACTTGTGTTTGTGAGGGGCCGGCTGTTCACGCTGGCTTTTGGAAAATTCTGGTTGTAAATCGATAGGGTCGATTGCTGAAAACTGCGCCACCATGACGCTGATGCAGTTTTCAACTCATTCCGCTCGAGGGATTTTTGTAGGAGAAATCCGTGTTGTTTGTAGGGTATGTCTCTTGGTGTGGGTGGTTGGAAGGGGCGACATGCCATGGGTGAAACGACTAGGCTATTGTGCGGGCTCTAAAAATTCGAACAGCGAAAATTGGACTTGCCCATGAATAAAGTGCTGATCGTGGATGATCACCCCGTCATTCGTCTTGCGGTACGTATGCTAATGGAACGTCATGGCTACGAAGTTATTGCAGAAACCGATAATGGTGTGGATGCACTGCAACTAGCCCGTGAACTTACGCCGGATATTGTCATTCTGGATATCGGGATTCCGAAGCTGGACGGATTGGAAGTCATCGCGCGTTTGTCTTCGACCTCAATGCCGATGAAAGTGCTGATCCTGACTTCTCAGGCGCCGGGGCATTTTTCCATGCGTTGCATGCAATCCGGTGCGGCCGGTTATGTCTGCAAACAACAAGACCTGACGGAGTTGCTCAGTGCAATAAAGGCCGTATTGTCAGGCTACAGTTACTTTCCCAATCAAGCCTTGCATACCGTGCGTTGCAGTTTGGGGAACGCCAGTGAGGCCGACATGGTTGATCGGTTGTCGGGGCGGGAAATGATGGTCCTGCAGCAGTTGGCCAGAGGGAAGACCAATAAGGAAATTGCCGATGGGATGTTTCTCAGTAATAAAACAGTCAGTACTTACAAGACCCGCCTGTTGCTCAAGCTCAATGCAAGGTCCTTGGTCGATTTGATCGAGCTGGCACAACGCAACGGTCTGGTGTGATGGCGTATCTTTGCGACAAGGGGCGTTTGTTGAAGTATGGCACTTAAAAAAAAGCCTCCGTTTCGGGAGGCTTTCAGGTGTCATAAGTCAAAATCGTAGTCGGCCAATTGCTTTTGCAGTCGGCGCTCCTCCAGCAGATTGTCGATGGTGCGGCGTTTGCTCAGATTAGTTTTCGCTACTTCAACCACCGGCTCGGCGTCATCGGTTTCGGCGGTGGTGAAGTCGTCTTCTACGTCCAATTGCTCTTTGCCAGTACTCATTTAGTTGCTCCAGGCTAAGAAGGCCTTTGGCGCTCCTTATATCGACAATCTCCCGGCGGGTAAAAAAGATTTTTTCAATCGACTATTCAATAATCCCAATAGCGCCTCAATCGTCGGAGGTTTTGTGCTTGTATTCGCACAAGTCCTCGATCCGGCAGCTTCCGCATCGGGGCTTGCGGGCGAGGCAGACATAGCGGCCGTGAAGGATCAGCCAGTGATGGGAGTCGAGCAGGTACTCCCTGGGCACGAATTTCATCAGTTTTTTCTCGACTTCCACCACATTCTTGCCGGGCGCAATGCCGGTGCGGTTGCTGACCCTGAAAATATGTGTGTCGACAGCCATGGTCAGCTGACGGAATGCGGTATTGAGTACCACATTGGCGGTTTTGCGGCCGACGCCGGGCAGCGCTTCCAGCTCTTCGCGAGTTTGCGGCACTTCACCGGCATGACGCTCGACCAGCAAGCGGCAGGTTTCGATCACGTTTTTCGCTTTGCTGTTGTACAGGCCGATGGTCTTGATGTACTCCGACAGTCCCTCGACACCCAGGGCATGGATCGCCGCCGGGGTATTGGCCACCGGGAACAGTTTGGCGGTGGCCTTGTTGACGCCGACGTCGGTCGACTGCGCCGAGAGAATCACGGCAATCAGCAATTCGAACGGTGAGGAATAGGCCAGTTCGGTCTTGGGTTCCGGGTTGTCTTCGTGCAGTCTGCGGAAAATTTCCAGACGTTTTGCGGCATTCATGGGCAGTGCGTTTCCTCGTAGGCAATCAATGTGTGGGATTGGGGCGCCAGGCCTGCCAGGCGGCGATCAGCAGTCCGAGCAGAATGAACCCGCCAGGGACCAATGTGGCCAGGCGCAGACCACCATCGGCCACCAGCACCCAGCCTTGCCAGTCAGTTTGCGTTGCACCGGACAGCCACGATAGTCGGTTTCCAAGGGTTGCGTTGCCGATGAGTTCGCGCAACAGTCCCATAGCGATCATCAACGTGACAAACAAGCCACTGAGTCGCAGGCGCTGGCGCCAGCTGTTCTGAAAGAACCCGGTGTGTTCCAGTACGACGCACTGCAAGGCGATCATGGCGCCATAAAACCCCAGATGCTGCTGCCATTGCAGCGACCAGACTTGTGCCGTGAGCTCCGCGCAACTGGTGAGCGTGGCGGCCAACAGAACGCTGGCCGGAAAGCGCGCAGCCGGGACCAGTCGGGATCGCAGGGCGCCCATGGCCGGACTGAACAACCAGGTCACCACCATGAACATCAGGCACAGGCCAAGTGCGGCCATCAGCGAGTGGGTGGCACCGATCAGCGGCGTCAGCATCAGTGCGTTGCGCAGAGTGGATGAGTTATCCATGGGCAGGGTTCCCGAGCAGTTGTTGCCGGTGTTCATCAAAGTAGCGCAAGGCATCGTGCACGGCATTGATCACTGCTCTTGAGGTGATGGTCGCACCTGCGATCTGATCGAACTGCCCCTGATCCTTTTTCAGCGCCCAACCGCTGTCACCGGGCTCTGTTAGGGATTTTCCGGAAAAAATCTGCAGCCAGCCATTGGGCCAGTCGGCGATCCGTGCCCCCAGCCCAGGTGTTTCTGACTGTTTGAGGGTTTTGACGCCCAGCAACCTGCCATTGGCGTCGACAGCGATCATTAGCTCGATGGCACCGGTGTAGCCGAGGGTTTGACTACGCAGCAACACAGCGACGGGTTGCTCGCCCCGGGTCGCCATATAGCCACCCAGCAAGGTGCTGTTTGCCAGGGTGGTTGTTTCGATCCTGATGGGGTGGTCGAGTGGTTGGTTGTCGTAGCTGTCTGGCGGTATCAGGTCCAGCAGATTCCGGCTGTCGAGCAGGCGCTGTTCGGCCGCAATGCGCGGCGCGCTGCCGAGTTGCACGAAGTACGTCACGCCCATGCCCAGTGCGGCCAATAACACCAGAAGCGTGATGCTTGATGTCCGGTTCATGACGCCTCCGGCTGTTGTCTGGCCGCCACGAACCGCTCCAGCGCCGGCACACACAGGTTCATCAACAGCACGGCAAATGCGATGCCGTCCGGATAGCCGCCCCAGGTACGAATCAGATAAGTCAGGAGCCCGACGCCGACGCCGAACAGCAGTTTTGCTCCAGGGCTTCTGGCGCCGGATACCGGTTCGGTGATGATAAAGAACGCCCCGAGCATGGTTGCACCGCTCAGCAGGTGGAACAGCGGCGAGCCATGGGAGTCGGAGCCCGACCCGTTCCAGCACAACAGGCTGATGACGAACAGGCTGGCCAGCATGCCGACCGGTGCATGCCAGCTGATCACCCTTCGTTGCAGGAGAAACATTCCGCCCGCCAGAAACGCCAGGTTGACCCACTCCACACCGCGTCCACCGTAGTGGCCGAATGCCGGATTGCCGGCAAACAGTTCATCCATGGTCAGGCTTTTGTTGATCCGCAGGCTGTCCAGTGCCGTGGCCTGCACCCATGCATCCGGTGCCTGGCCGACACCGAACACTTGCTGCAAGCCACTCAACAGGTCCATGCCATGGGGCGATGGCCAATGGGTCATGGGTTGGGGAAAGGCCACCAGCACCAGAGCAAATCCGAGCATCGCCGGATTGAAGGGATTTGAGCCAACGCCGCCATATAAGTGCTTGCCGAAAATCATCGCAAAAGCGGCCGCGCTGAGGGTCAGCCACCATGGGCAGTAAGGCGGCAGCGCCAGAGCCAGCAAGGTGGCACTGACCAACGCGCTACCGTCACTCAGGGTTGGCCTCAGCGGTTGCTTGCGCCATTGCACGACGGCAGCTTCAACGGTCAGCGCAGCAGCGGCCGCCAGAACCAGGTTGATCAACACGCCCCAGCCGTATAACCAGAACGCTGCGAGCACTCCCGGCAGCACGGCCAGCAGCACCAGCTTCATGGCCTGCTGCAGGCGCTCATCAACGGTTTCAAGGGCTGGCATGGGCGTTCACCTGGCGTTCGGCTTCGCCGAGTGCGCGCTCCAGGGCTTCGATTTGCTCCGCCGGTGCTTCGTTGGCCTGAGCCTTCTTGAGTTCGGCACGGCGCATGGCCAACTGGATCTTGGCCCGCTTCAGATCGGCATCATTTGACGACACCGTTGCGACCGTCGGCGCAGTGGCAGGTGGCGCGGCGCTTTCCAGTTGCACCAGGTTTTGTTCGGCGTCTTCGAACTGCTGTTGCAGGACAATCAACTGTGATTGCTGTTCGAAGGTCGGTGGGTGTCCGAAGGCTTTCAGCGATTTGTGCAGCTGTGCCCGACTCATCGCCACATCGATCTTCGCCTTTTTCAGCGCGGCATCGGCAGTGGCGGCTTTCTGTGCGCGGACGCGCTTGAGGGCGGCCTGTACCGGGTCGACTGCCGCTTCGCTAGGTTGCGTGGCACGTTGCCGGGCTTGGCGTTCGGCGATTTTCTGTTGCTCTTCGCGCTGCAAGCGGGCATTGCGTTGTTCGAAGCGGCGCCGCGCGTGATCGCGCTTGAGGGCACGGGCCTGCTGCGCCTGCGGTGTGAGGGCCAGCCCCCCGACAACCGGCAATACAGTGTCCAGCGGCAGTGGACGCATTTCGATGCAGTCCACCGGGCACGGTGCTACGCAGAGGTCGCAACCGGTGCATTCATCGATGATCACCGTGTGCATCAGTTTGGCCGCCCCAACGATGGCATCGACCGGGCAGGCCTGAATGCACTTGGTGCAACCGATACACTCGGCTTCGCGGATATAGGCAATCTGCGCAGGTGCCGAGCCGCGAGTGATGTCCAGCTCCAGCACCGGCACCTTCAGCAACTCGGCCAGGGCCGCGATGGTTTCGTTGCCGCCGGGCGGGCACTTGTTGATCGGCTCGCCGCTGGCAATGCCTTCGGCGTACGGTTTGCACCCGGGGTGGCCGCATTTGCCGCATTGGGTTTGCGGCAAGAGTGCGTCGATGCTTTGAATCAGACTCATGTTTTGATCAATCCGCTGAATCCGAGAAAAACCACTGCGATCAGGCCGGCACCGATCAGGTCGATCGGCAGGCCGCGAAAGGGCAGGGGCACATCGTTGTCGAGTGTGCGTTGTCGCAGGTCCTGGAACAGACTCAGCACCAGCCAGAATCCCAGGCCGGCACCCAGGCTCAGGGCCGTGGCGTGAAACAATCCTTTATCTTCCTGGGCATTGAGCAGCGCCACCCCGAGCACACCAGCGTTACCCAGCAGCAATGGCCAGAGTCCCTCGAATGTCAGCGTCGAAAATAACCGTGCCAGCACGGTCAGTAACGGAGCGATCAGCAATACACTCAATGGCAGGAACACGAACAGGCGCAGCGACGTCAGTTGCAATGGGACCAGCAGCCAGTGGTAGAGCGCATAGCCGAGGATGCCGACAATCAGCATCAGGCACGTGGTCGCAATGCCCAGCGCATGGATTTGCCGACGTTCGCTGCCCAATAGCGGATCGACGCCCAGCGGCCAGTGCAACACGAAGTTGTTGATCAGGGCTGCACTGATAAGCGTCAGAAGCGTTTCGGTCATGATCGTCCATATCCGATGCTGGATAACTCTGTGGGAGTCAGTATGGGCCAGACATGAAAATCCCACAGTCGCGCCAGGCACGACTGTGGGATCGATTTGCCGCGGATCTTACTTGATACGCTGACCCGGCTTGGCGCCGCTGTCAGGGCTGAGCAGGTAGATCTCTTCACCGCCAGGACCGGCTGCCATCACCATGCCTTCGGAGATGCCGAACTTCATTTTCCGTGGCTTGAGGTTGGCGATCATCATGGTCAGGCGGCCATCGAGCTTGGACGGATCCGGGTAAGCGCTCTTGATCCCGGAGAACACGTTGCGTTGCTCGTCACCGATATCGAGGGTCAGGCGCAGCAGCTTGTCGGCGCCTTCCACGTGTTCGGCCTTGACGATCAGCGCGACGCGCAAATCGACTGCCGCGAAGGTGTCGAACTCGATTTCCGGCGACAGAGGATCCTTGGCCAGTTCGCCATTGCCGGCAGGTGCTGCTTCGCCGGTGTCGGTCTGGCTGGCGGTCAGGTCTTCTTTCGAGGCATCGGTCATGGCTTGTACCTTGACCGGGTCGATGCGGGTCATCAGCGGCTTGAACTCGTTCAACTGATGGTTGGCAAGCAAGGTCGCGTGGTCGCTCCAGGTCAGCGGTGCGACGTTGAGGAACGCCTCGGCGTCGGCGGCCAGCAGCGGCAGCACAGGCTTGAGGAAGATCACCAACTGGCGGAACAGGTTGACGCCGGTGGCGCAGATCGCCTGGACTTCATCCTGCTTGCCTTCCTGCTTGTTCAGCGACCACGGAGCCTTGTCGGCGATCCAGGCGTTGGCGCGGTCGGCCAGGCCCATGATCTCACGCATGGCGCGGGCGAAGTCGCGGGCTTCGTAGGCATCGGCAATGCCTGGCGCGGCGGCCAGGAATGCTTCGGTCAACTCAGGCGCGGCGTTGGTGTCGACCATCACGCCGGCATTGCCTTTGTGGATGAACCCGGCGCAACGGCTGGCGATGTTGACGACCTTGCCCACCAGGTCGGAGTTGACCTTCTGCACGAAGTCCTCGAGGTTCAGGTCGAGGTCGTCGACGCCACGGCCGAGCTTGGACGCGTAGTAATAGCGCAGGTATTCCGGCGACAGGTGATCCAGGTAGGTGCGGGCCTTGATGAAGGTGCCGCGGGACTTGGACATCTTCTGGCCGTTGACGGTCAGGTAGCCGTGCACGTTGATCCCGGTCGGCTTGCGGTAACCGGCGCCTTCGAGCATGGCTGGCCAGAACAGGGCGTGGAAGTTGACGATGTCCTTGCCGATGAAGTGGTACAGCTCGGCGGTGGAGTCCTTGCCCCAGAACGCGTCGAAGTCCAGTTCCGGCGTGCGGTTGCACAGGTTCTTGAAGCTGGCCATGTAGCCGATCGGCGCATCCAGCCATACGTAGAAGTACTTGCCCGGCTCGTCGGGGATCTCGAAACCGAAGTACGGCGCATCGCGGGAGATGTCCCACTGTTGCAGGCCGGCATCCAGCCATTCGGCGATCTTGTTGGCCACGGCATCCTGCAGGGTGCCGCTGCGGGTCCAGGTTTGCAGCATGGCCTGGAAGTCCGGCAGCTTGAAGAAGAAGTGCTGGGAGTCCTTGAGCACCGGGGTGGCGCCGGAGATAGCCGACTTCGGATCCTTCAGGTCGGTTGGCGCGTAGGTCGCGCCGCATTTTTCGCAGTTGTCGCCGTACTGGTCTTCGGTGCCGCATTTCGGGCAGGTGCCCTTGATGAAGCGGTCGGCCAGGAACATTTTCTTTTCCGGGTCGAAATACTGGGTGATCGAGCGCGTGGCGATGTGCCCGGCGTCACGCAGCTTCAGGTAGATCTGGCTCGACAGCTCACGGTTTTCTTCGGCGTGAGTGGAGTGGAAATTGTCGAAGTCGACCAGGAAGTCGGCAAAGTCGGCGCTGTGTTCAGCCTGGACGTTGGCGATCAGTTGTTCCGGGGTGATGCCTTCCTTTTCCGCGCGCAGCATGATCGCCGAACCGTGGGCGTCGTCGGCGCAGACATAGATGCATTGATTGCCGCGGTGCTTCTGGAAGCGCACCCACATATCAGTCTGGATGTATTCCAGCATGTGGCCAAGATGGATCGAACCATTGGCATAGGGCAGGGCGCTGGTGACGAGGATCTTGCGTGGCTCGGACATGGGGCTCGGCTACTTGATGAAACGGAGGTCGGCCACTATAAAGCGCCGGCGCATATTTTTCACCCTGTGCACCTGTTTCATTGGATGAGCAGCCAGAAAAGACCGCAGCCTGCGGCAGCTCCAACAGGGGGCACTCGTAGGAGCTGCCGAAGGCTGCAATTTTTTGAGGTACGATACCCATCATCTTTTCCAGTCCCGTTTTCGGAGTTGCCCATGAGCGCCGTCAATCGCGCAGCGGTGGAAGCCGTCCTTCGCCAATACACCGACCCTTACCTGAACCAGGACCCGGTCAGCGCCGGGTGCGTGCGCAACATCGACATCCAGGGCGACCGCGTCAGCGTCCAGCTCGAATTGGGTTACGCCGCCGGTCTGTTCAAGAGCGGCTGGGCGCAGATGCTGGAAATGGCCATTCAAGGTCTGGATGGCGTGTCGAGCGCCAAAGTTGATATCACCAGCGTGATTGCCGCGCACAAGGCCCAGGCGCAGATCCCGGGGCTGGCCAACGTCAAGAACGTGGTGGCCGTGGCGTCCGGCAAGGGTGGCGTGGGCAAGTCCACCACCGCGGCCAACCTGGCCCTGGCCCTGGCCCGCGAAGGCGCCAAGGTCGGGATTCTCGATGCGGACATCTACGGTCCGAGCCAGGGCATCATGTTTGGTATCCCGGAGCGCACCCGTCCTGAGGTCAAGGATCAGAAATGGTTCGTTCCGCTCAAGTCCCATGGCGTCGAAGTGATGTCCATGGCCTTCCTCACCGATGACAACACACCGATGGTCTGGCGCGGTCCGATGGTCTCCGGCGCCTTGCTGCAACTGGTGACCCAAACTGCGTGGGGCGACCTGGATTACCTGGTCATCGACATGCCGCCGGGTACCGGTGACATCCAGCTGACCCTGGCGCAGAAAGTGCCGGTGGCCGGTGCGGTCATCGTGACCACCCCGCAGGACCTGGCCTTGCTGGACGCGCGCAAGGGCGTGGAAATGTTCCGCAAGGTCAACATTCCGGTGCTGGGCGTGGTGGAAAACATGGCCGTGCACATCTGCTCCAACTGCGGACATGCCGAGCATCTGTTTGGTGAGGGCGGTGGCGTGAAGCTGGCCAACCAGTATGGCGTCGAGCTGCTGGCCTCGTTGCCGCTGTCGATGGTCATCCGCGAACAGGCCGATGGCGGCAAGCCGACGGTGATCGCCGAGCCTGACAGCCAGATCGCCATGGTTTACCAGGAACTGGCCCGTCATGTCGGTGCGCGGATCGTATTGCAGGAAGCTTTGACGCCGGCGATGCCGAATATCAGCATCAGCGACGACTAAAGCTTAGAAATACGATCCCCTGTAGGAGCGAGCTTGCTCGCGATGGACGTAAACGATGACGCGGGCTTTCTGGAAAAATGCATCGCCTTCGAGTACATCGCGAGCAAGCTCGCTCCTACAGTTGATTTACGCAGGACTTAGATCCGCAACCCGCCATCCATCTCCAGAATCCGACCGGTGTAATAGTCGTTCTCGAAGATGTAAGCCGCCGAATGGGCGATTTCCTCAGGTTTGCCCATGCGCTTGAGCGGAATGCCGGCGGTCATCTTCTCCAGCGCTTCAGGCTTCATGCCCAGGGTCATTTCGGTTTCGATGAAGCCCGGTGCAATTCCGGCCACGCGAATGCCGTAGCGCGCCAGTTCCTTGGCCCAGGTCACGGTCGCCGCAGCGACACCGGCCTTGGCCGCCGAGTAGTTGGTCTGGCCGACGTTGCCAGCACGGGAAATCGACGAGATATTGATGATCGCGCCGCTGTTTTTCAGCTCGACCATTTTCGCCGCGACTTCACGGGTGCACAGGAACACGCCGGTCAGGTTGACGTCGATGACCGCCTGCCACTGGGCCAGGCTCATCTTGGTCATTTCGCCATCCTTGACCTTGAGCAACAGGCCGTCACGCAGGATCCCGGCATTGTTGATCAGGCCGTGGATCGCGCCGAAATCTTCGGCGACCTGGGCGACCATGTGGGTCACTTGCTCTTCATTGGCGACGTTGCACAGGTAAGCTCGGGCTTCGACACCCTTGGCCTTGCAGGCCGCGACGGCAGCGTCGAGTTTTTCCTGGTTGAGGTCGACCAGGGCGAGTTTCGCGCCCTTGCCGGCGAAATACTCGGCCATGGAACGACCTAAACCCTGGCAACCGCCAGTGATAATGATTACTTTGTCAGTGAGTTGCATTCGCATGTCCCCCGGTGGCAGGTCTGAGTGGTTTCCTTGTAGAGAGCCTCTCGATCTGCGCCTGACGTGACCCGGCTACACATGAGAACTGCCCCCGATGGCATGCTGGGACTTTCGCCAGCAGCTTGTCCGTTTTTATGACGGATTCTATCTAAGGAGTCATAAATTGAGCGTTGAAGCGGCTAAGCATGCACGAGAATTGCTCCTCAAGGAATACCGTGGAGTGCTCTCGACGCATTCCAAATCAATGCCCGGTTTTCCGTTCGGCTCCGTGGTTCCGTACTGCCTGGACGAGCAGGGCCGGCCGCTGATCCTGATCAGCCGCATCGCCCAGCACACCCATAATCTGCAGAAAGATCCGAAATGCTCGCTGTTCGTGGGCGAACGTGGGGCTGAGGATGTCCAGGCCGTTGGTCGCCTGACCTATCTGGCGCAAGCGCAGCAACTCGAAGACGAAGCCGCCATCGAAGCCGCTTCCGAGCGTTACTACCGCTACTTCCCGGAGTCGCAGGGTTATCACAAGGCCCACGATTTCGACTTCTGGGTACTCAAGCCGGTGCGCCACCGTTACATTGGCGGTTTTGGCGCGATTCATTGGGTCAACGACCTGACCCTGGCCAACCCGTTCGCCGGCAAGGCCGAACTGAGCATGGTCGAGCACATGAACGCGGATCACGCCAAGGCCATCGCCCATTACGTCGAGCTGGCCGGGCTACCGAACAACGTGCCGGCGCAAATGGCCGGTATCGATACCGAAGGCATGCACCTGCGTATCGGCCAGAGCCTGTACTGGTTGCCGTTTCAAGCGCCTTGTAATACGCCGACACAAGTCCGCGAAGCCTTGGTTTCTCTGGCTCACGCCGAACATTGGCCGAAAAATGAAGTGGCCGACGCTTGAATTCACGAAACGGCGACGTCATCTAAGGTCAACTGGCAAGGCATTCTTGCGTTGAGGAACCATTTGATGCGCCCTTTTTTGTTGCTCTTTCTGCTGTTCCCGGTGTTGGAGCTGTTCGTATTCGTCAAGGTGGCAGGGTCCATCGGGTTTTTCCCGGCCCTGCTGCTGATCATTCTCGGTTCGATGTTCGGTGTGTTCGTGCTGCGCATCGCCGGCCTGGCCACGGCCCTGCGTGCCCGTGAAAGCCTGAACCGCGGCGAGTTGCCGGCCCAGACCATGCTCGAAGGCCTGATGCTGGCATTGGCCGGTGGACTGCTGATTCTTCCGGGTTTCATCAGTGATGTGATCGGCCTGTTCCTGCTGCTGCCGTTCAGTCGCCGTCTGCTGGCGGGCAAGATGCGCCAGCGCGCCGAAGAGCAGGCCATGCGTCAGCGAGCGTTCGCCGACGACCTGCAGGCACGCGGCGGTCCAGCCCCCCGTGAACCGTTGGGGCGTGAACCGAATGTGATCGAAGGCGAGTTCGAACACCGCGATACCAAGTAATACGCCCATCGACACGGCACCTTCGGGTGCCGTGTTCGTTTGCGGGGCATCGACCTGAAAAATTTTCGCTACCCGCCCTTGTAATAAGCTTATGCGCCCTTATGTAACGGTCACCGCAAGGTTTCTGGCGAACACGCCAGACAGACTTCCGCGGTTCGCTAGACGAACCGCAACCGGCACCGCCGGCCTTTGTTAAACCCGCCGGGACTACACCGGCCGATGAAAACCACAATTAGGAGAGATCGACAATGAAGCTTCGTCCTCTGCATGACCGCGTCGTCATCCGTCGCAGCGAAGAAGAAAAGAAAACCGCTGGCGGTATCGTCCTGCCAGGTTCGGCTGCTGAAAAAGCCAACAGCGGCGAAATCCTCGCTGTAGGCACCGGCCGCGTACTGGAAAACGGTGAAGTGCGTGCACTGTCCGTGAAAGTGGGCGACAAGGTTGTGTTCGGTCCTTACTCCGGCAGCAACACTGTGAAAGTCGACGGCGAAGACCTGCTGGTAATGAGCGAGAACGAAATCCTCGCTGTTATCGAAGGCTGATTACCCGCTCATTTTCCCGCTACTTCAAAGTATTTAAGGAATATCGATCATGGCTGCTAAAGAAGTTAAATTCGGCGATTCCGCCCGCAAGAAAATGCTCACCGGTGTCAACGTCCTGGCTGACGCAGTAAAAGCGACCCTGGGCCCGAAAGGCCGTAACGTGATCATCGAGAAGAGCTTCGGCGCTCCGACCATCACCAAGGACGGCGTTTCCGTAGCAAAAGAAATCGAACTGGAAGACCGTTTCGAAAACATGGGCGCGCAGCTGGTCAAAGACGTTGCCTCCCGTGCCAACGATGACGCAGGCGACGGCACCACCACCGCTACCGTTCTGGCTCAGTCGATCGTCAACGAAGGCCTGAAAGCCGTCGCTGCCGGCATGAACCCGATGGACCTCAAGCGCGGTATCGACAAAGCGACCATCGCGATCGTCAAAGAGCTCAAAGCCCTGTCCAAGCCATGCGCTGACACCAAGGCTATCGCTCAGGTAGGCACCATCTCCGCCAACTCCGACAACTCCATCGGCGACATCATTGCCGAAGCCATGGAAAAAGTCGGTAAAGAAGGCGTGATCACCGTTGAAGAAGGCTCGGGCCTGGAAAACGAACTGTCGGTTGTTGAAGGCATGCAGTTCGACCGTGGCTACCTGTCCCCGTACTTCGTCAACAAGCCAGAGACTATGGTCGCTGAGCTGGACGGCCCGCTGATCCTGCTGGTCGACAAGAAGATCTCGAACATCCGCGAAATGCTGCCAGTGCTGGAAGCCGTTGCCAAAGCCGGCCGTCCACTGCTGATCGTGGCCGAAGACGTTGAAGGCGAAGCCCTGGCGACTCTGGTTGTGAACAACATGCGTGGCATCGTCAAAGTCGCAGCCGTCAAGGCGCCAGGCTTCGGCGACCGTCGCAAGGCCATGCTGCAGGACATCGCCGTTCTGACCGGCGGTACCGTGATCTCCGAAGAGATCGGCCTGAGCCTGGAAAGCGCAACCCTGGAAAACCTGGGCAGCGCCAAGCGCGTGACCCTGTCCAAGGAAAACACCATCATCGTTGACGGTGCTGGCGTACACGGCGACATCGAAGCACGCATCACTCAGATCCGTGCCCAGGTTGCCGAGACTTCCTCGGACTACGACCGTGAAAAACTGCAAGAGCGTCTGGCCAAGCTGTCCGGCGGCGTTGCAGTGATCAAGGTTGGCGCTGGTTCCGAAGTTGAAATGAAAGAGAAGAAAGCCCGCGTTGAAGACGCCCTGCACGCTACCCGTGCAGCCGTTGAAGAAGGCGTGGTACCTGGCGGTGGCGTGGCACTGATCCGTGCCCTGGAAGCTATCCTGAACCTGAAAGGCGACAACGCTGACCAGGACGTAGGTATCGCTGTACTGCGTCGTGCCATTGAAGCACCGCTGCGTCAGATCGCTGCCAACAGCGGTGACGAGCCAAGCGTTGTGGTCAACGAAGTCAAGAACGGCAAAGGTAACTTCGGTTACAACGCTGCGACTGGCGAATACGGCGACATGATCGAAATGGGTATCCTGGACCCAACCAAGGTAACCCGTTCCGCTCTGCAAGCTGCATCGTCGATCGGCGGTCTGATCCTGACCACCGAAGCCGCTGTTGCTGAAGCACCGAAGAAAGACGGCGGTGCTGGCGGTGGTATGCCAGACATGGGCGGTATGGGCGGCATGGGCGGCATGATGTAAGCCAGCCTTACCCCTGTACGAAAAAACCCCGCCTGCGAAAGCAGGCGGGGTTTTTTATTGACGGGAATTTGAAGGGCGCCTCGGTTTAGTGTGGGAGCGGGCTTGCTCGCGAAAGCGATGTGTCAGACAACATGTTTGTTGAATGTTGAACCGCTTTCGCGAGCAAGCCCGCTCCCACATTTTTGATCTGTGTTTCAGGCACTCACCGGTTGTGCTTTGGCAACAGCGTCGGCTCGGGAAGCAGGCCGATACAGAATCCAGTAATACGACCCCAGGCAAATCAACCAGCAGAACACCGCCGTCCACACGTTGTGCGAGAAGAAGTGTGCGCCCTGCATCATCCGGCTGATGGAAAACACCGAACCCAAGGCAAATGCAAAGACAAATGCCGTACGGGCCATGCGCGGGCGGCGGTCACGCAGCACGAAGAACAACGCAAACAGGGTGAAACCGGTCGCAGCATGGCCACCGGGCCAGCAACGTCCAGGCTTTTCGGTATGCGGGCGAGGGCTCAACAGTTCGCTGTACGTCTCATGGCCGCCGAACTGCTCCAGGCTCCATGGGCATTGCACCGCCGTCACTGCTTTCATTGGCGTAACAAACGACGTCGCCAGCCCCAGCGAGAGCACCAGGCAACCCAGTTCGCGCTTGAACGGTTTGAGCCTGGCCATGAAGAACGAGGCGATGAAGCCGAGGATGGCAAACACCGAGAAGGCGATGACTACTTGCTTGGCGCGATCGTGCAGGATGTCCTCGAGAAAGTAACTGTGGCGTCCGATGAATTCCCCGGCGACCGGGTCGAAAAACAGCCTGGCCAGGTCCATATCCAGACTGGTCAATTCGAGCAACACCAGAATGATCGCGACAACGGCAGGGACTCCAAGGCACACCCAGAAATTGAGCGGGCGAGGAGCGGGGCGGGCTTGGGTCGAAACCATGCGAGTTCCTTGGTCGGTAAAGTGTTCTGAAAGGCGCAGCCACGCAGAGTTTGAACTCGATTGTGTCGTCAACCTGTGAGTCGACAGTGAAAAAATCGTTAATGCCGCAAACGTTTGATTTCAACGGTTACAGCAGCATGCAGTCCTAGCCCTGAGCCACACTTGGCCTTAAGCTGCGCGGGCCATGACGGTCGTTACTGTGGACGGAGAGATGCCCATGCGAATTCTATTGGTTGAAGACAACCGCGATATCCTGGCCAACCTGGCCGATTACCTGGGACTCAAAGGCTATACCGTGGATTGCGCGCAGGATGGTCTGTCTGGCCTGCATCTGGCGGCCACCGAGCATTACGACTTGATCGTGCTCGATATCATGTTGCCCGGCATCGATGGCTATACCTTGTGCAAGCGCCTGCGCGAAGATGCCCGGCGCGAAACGCCGGTGATCATGCTCACGGCCCGCGATCAACTGGACGACCGTCTGCAGGGCTTCAAGTCCGGCGCCGATGATTACCTGATCAAGCCGTTTGCCCTGTCTGAACTGGCGGCGCGTATCGAAGCGGTCATGCGCCGGACCCAGGGCGGCGGGCGGCGGACTCTGCAGGTCGGCGACCTGAGCTATGACCTCGACACCCTGGAAGTCACTCGCGAAGGCCGATTGCTGAAACTCAACCCGGTCGGCCTGAAATTGCTGGCCGTGTTGATGCAGAAAAGCCCGCATGTGTTGCGTCGTGAAATTCTTGAAGAGGCGCTGTGGGGGGACGACTGTCCGGACAGCGACAGCCTGCGCAGTCATGTCCACCAACTGCGCCAGGTGATCGACAAGCCGTTCGCCAAGCCGTTGCTGCAAACCGTTCACGGCGTGGGGTATCGCCTGGCCGAGGGGCGTGATGGAGTTTAAGCAGAGCCTTTCCCAACGAATCATCATTGCCTTTGCGTTGATGAGCGCACTGGTGGCGGGTGCCTTTGCCATGGGCATCGTCGCGACGGTGCACCTGGTGGAGGAAAAACTGATTTCGGCAGGCCTGGGCGGTGATTTGCAGCGCCTGTTGCTGATGGACAATGTCACGGACTGGAGACATCGCCCCGAGCCGGACCAATTGTTCTACTTCAGCAACGGGCCAGGCGATTTCAGGTTGCCCAAGGATTTGCGCCATCTGGAGCCGGGTTTTCACGAAGTCTTCCGTGAGAACCTGTCGTACCACGCCATGGTCGAAATCGTCGACGGCCGACGTTACGTGCTGTTGCAGGACCAGAGCGACTTCGAAGAGCGCGAGCGGGTGCTGTTTGCCGTGGTGCTGGTGGGTTTCGTGCTGAGCCTGGCGCTGGCGGTGTTTCTCGGCTGGGTCCTGGCACGCAAGGTCATGGCACCGGTGGTGCGGCTGGCCCGGCAGGTACGCCATCGCGATCAACTGCTCGGCCTGGCCCCACCTTTGGCCCCGGACTATGCCGCCGACGAAGTGGGCGAATTGGCCGTGGCCTTCGACGCTACCCTCGGGCGCTTGCGTCAGGCCCTGACCCGTGAGCGCTTGTTTACCAGCGACGTCAGCCACGAATTGCGTACGCCCCTGATGATATTGGCCAGTTCCTGCGAGTTGTTGCTGGAAAACCCCGGTCTCGATCAGCGTGGCCGCGCCCAGGTCGAGCGTATCGCCCGGGCCTGTGAAGAAATGCGTGAGCTGGTGCAAACCTTCCTGATGCTGGCCCGTGCCCAGCGCGAAGACGCCGGCATGTCGCCGCAACAGCCACTGGGCCAGGTGGCCGAGGGCCTGGTCGGTCTGTGGCGCGGACCCATTGAAAGCAAAGGGTTGAAGCTGATCTTCGAACCGGGCAGCCCTGAGGCCAGGAGTTACAACGCGACGCTCCTGCATGCGGTGATGGGTAACTTGCTGCGCAACGCCTTGCATTACACAGAACGGGGCTTCATTCGCCTGAGCCTGACGGGCACGGGATTTCTGGTCGAAGACAGCGGAGTGGGCATTCCCGAGGAAAAGCGCGAGGCGATGTTCGAACCCTTCGTTCGGGGCACTGAAAAGCGCGGGGAAGGCTTGGGCCTGGGGCTTTCACTGGTGCAGCGGATCTGTGAAAACCAGGGCTGGAGCGTCAGCCTGACTACGATGGAGCCCAGTGGCTGCCGTTTTCAGGTGGAGCTGTCCCGAACTTGATCTGTTGAGTCCGTCGTCCAGAAACCCCTATCAACTCAGTAAAACCCTGTAATAATTCCGGGTTTCCCATAACGATATTTTCACAAATGGATGACCAGTCACCGACACCACAAAATCTAAGGTAGTTGCATCAGAAGTTCAGGAGCCCTGATGATGGACGGCCCGATCAAGCTCGATTTTTCAGAAAAGTACGACGATCAACACGCGCAACGCTATTTGCGCAAACACCAGGAAGGTCTCGGCCGTCGATTGTCTCACTGGCGTGACGAACAACTGGCGCGCAAGGCGCTGGCCTTGGCTGGCGAGCCTGGTCTGGTCCTCGATTTGCCTTGTGGTGCAGGGCGTTTCTGGCCCTTGTTGGCGGAAAAATCCAACCGTGTGATCATCGGTGCCGATAACTCGAAGTCCATGCTGAAGGTCGCAACCCAGGCGCAACCGGCCGATGTGGTGAAGCGGGTACAACCCTTGCACACGTCTGCATTCGACATCGCCTTGCCGGACAACGCCGTCGACAGCATTTTTTGCATGCGCTTGCTCCACCACATCGGTGAAGCCGGGCATCGCATGGCTATTTTGCGTGAGTTCGAGCGGGTTTCCCGCGACAGCGTGATCCTTTCGCTGTGGGTCGATGGCAACTTCAAGGCCTGGAAACGCAAGCGTTCGGAGAAAACCCGTGGGCAGGAAGGTTACCAAAACCGGTTTGTGTTACCGGCCGCTACTGTAGAGACGGAGTTTGAGCAGGCGGGTTTCCGAATCCAGGAACAACTGGACTTTTTGCCGCTCTATGCCATGTGGCGAGTTTACGTATTACGCAAGAGGTAACAGGATGGCAGTGCAGTGTGCAGCAGAGACGGAAGTCGTTCCCCAGGACCGCTTCGATTACTTCTGGAATCAGCGCGGTGAATGGGTAGAAGAGCCCAACGTCCGTCGCGGCGGGGAAAGCGGCGTTCAACGCCTGATGGGCAACGATGGTCAACTGCTCTACGTCAAGCGCCAGACCGGGCATATCCATCGTAGCTTGCAGCACCCTTTCGGGCGGCCTACGGTCATGCGCGAGCATGCCGCGCTCACCGGTGTGACCGCGCTTGGCGTACGGGTTCCGGAAATCGTTTTCTGTGGGGCACAGCGCGATCCTGTGCACAAGTGGCGTGCCTTGCTGGTCACCAAGTCGCTGGACGGCTTCGAGGAAATCGATCGCTGGTACGCCGGTGGCGGTCGCGAACGTCATGGTGAAGCCATACACGAACGAGTGCTCAAGGACCTGGCTGAAAACCTGGCTCGCATGCACAAGGGCCGCTGGCAGCACGGTTGCCTTTACGACAAGCACGTATTCGTTCGCGTGACCGGTGAGGGCGAGACGGCCAAGGTCGAAGTGGCCCTGATCGATCTGGAGAAATGCCGACAGCGTTTGACGGCCCATCGCGCAGCTGTCCATGACTTGAAGCAATTGCGTCGCCACTCGTCGTTCAGCGACGCAGACTGGAAAAAGCTCGTCTACTTTTATGAGGCGGCGTTTGGCAGCGCTATCAAGGGTTTATAGCGATGAAACTCGAAATTGCACGAGGTTTGTTTCTGGTAGGAGCCTTGGCAGTTGCATCGATCGCGATGGCAACCTGGGAGCAACCACGCCCCCAGGTTCTCAGCTCGATAAGCGCAGAAGAACATTGTCCGTTGCCGCGGGTTGCGAAGGCATCCGTGGCCACTCGACCCGATCATGATCTATTGCTTTTCATGTTCGGACTTTCTCAGGGACTGAGGCCGCAAAGTTGAACCGATTGAAGCCAAAATGAAAAGGCCTCGCACCGACGAGGCCTTTTTTTTTGCCCGGATTTTCAACCTGCACGATTCAATGTGGGAGCGGGCTTGCTCGCGAAAGCGGCTCAACATTCAACAACGATGTTGTCTGACACACCGCTTTCGCGAGTAAGCCCGCTCCCACAGGTTTTTCTGCATCAGGGTTTATCCGGTTTGGCCAGCATCGTGTAGATGCAAGGCAACACAAACAGGGTGAACAACGTGCCGATCGACATGCCGGTCGCGATAACCGTACCGATGTCGAACCGGCTGACCGCGCCAGCACCGGTGGCGATGATCAATGGCACCATGCCAAACACCATCGCCGCGGTGGTCATCAACACCGGACGCAGGCGGATCGCCGCCGCTTCCTCCACCGCTTCCCGTGCCGTCAGGCCCTTGTCCTTGCGTAGCTGGTTGGCGAACTCGACGATCAGAATGCCGTGCTTGCTGATCAGCCCGATCAACGTCACCAGCCCGACCTGGGTGTAGATGTTCATGCTCGACCACCCCAGGAACAGCGGAATCAACGCGCCGCAGATGGACAGGGGCACGGTGACCAGGATCACCAGCGGGTCGCGGAAGCTTTCGAACTGCGCCGCCAACACCAGGAAAATGATCGCCAGTGCCAGGGCAAAGGTGACCCACAGGGCGCTGCCTTCCTGTACGTACTGCCTCGACGCGCCGGCGTAGTCGAAGGCAAAACCGACCGGTGCTTCTTCGCGGGCGATCTGGCGCACGAGGTCGATGGCTTCCCCCATGCTCACCAGCGGCACGCCGGACAGGATGGCGGAGTTGAGTTGCTGGAACTGGTTCAGCTGTCTCGGTCGAGCGCGGTCGGTGACCGTGATCAGGGTCGACAATGCCAACAGCTCGCCCTGGGTGTTTTTCACGTAGTAATTGTTCAGCCAGTCCGGATTGTCGCGGAACGTTCGCTCGACCTGGGCAATGACCTTGTAGCTGCGACCTTCGATGGTGAATCGGTTGATCTCGCCTTCACCCAGCAGAGTTGCCAGGGTTCCCCCCAGATCCTGCATGGAAACCCCCATCTGCGCTGCCTTGGCGCGGTCGATATCCACCACCACTTCCGGCTTGTCGAAGGCCAGGTCAACGTCGACAAATGCAAACTTGCCGGATTCCATCGCCCGTTTTTTTACCCGGTCGACCACTTGCAGCAGCAGTTCGTAATCGTTGGAGGAGTTGATGACGAACTGAAACGGCAAGCCTTCGCCGGTGCCCGGCAGGGACGGCAGGTTGAAGCCGAAGATCTGCAGCCCCGGGATCTTTTCCAGTTTGGCCTGCACCTCGGGCAGGATCTCCATTTGCGTGCGACTGCGATCGTCCCATGGCTTGAGCAGGAAACCGCCGATGCCCGATTGCACGCCGGTGAAACCGTTGATCTGGAATGACGAGTAGTACTCGGGAAACGACTTGAAGATCGCGACGAACTCGTCGGTGTAGGTGTTCAGGTAGTCGAGGTTGGTCGGTTGCGGGGCGTTGGCAATCATGAAAATGATGCCCTGGTCCTCATCCGGCGCCAGTTCCGATTTGGTGAACTTGAGAAGGACCGGAATCAGGCACAACACGATCACGGCGAACACCAGCACTACCGGGCGGGTGTTGAGGGTGCCGTGAAGCATGCTCTGGTAGCGGCGCTTGAGGCGTTCGAAAATCATGTCCAGGCGATGGGCCAGGCCACTGGGGTTCTCGTCGTGACGCAGCAGAAACGCACACATCATCGGCGACAGGGTGAGGGCGACGATGCCGGAAATCACCACCGCGCCGGCCAGGGTCAGGGCGAACTCCTTGAACAGCGCCCCGGTCAGGCCGGTCAGGAAACCGATCGGCGCATACACCGCCGCCAGGGTGATGGTCATCGAGATCACCGGCATGGCGATTTCCCGGGCGCCTTCAATGGCGGCATCGAACGGCGTCTTGCCTTCCTCGATGTGGCGATGAATGTTTTCCACCACCACGATGGCGTCGTCCACCACCAGGCCGATGGCCAATACCATCGCCAGCAGGGTGAGCAGGTTGATCGAGTACCCCATCATCTGCATGAAGAACATGACGCCGATCATCGACAGCGGGATGGTCACCACCGGGATCACCACCGAGCGCAGGGCGCCAAGGAACAGGAACACCACCACGATCACGATCAGCACCGCTTCGAACAGGGTCTTCACCACTTCGTCGATCGAGGCCTGGATGAACAGCGTGGCGTCGTAGGCGATTTCACCCTTGAGGTTCGGCGGTAGCTGGGCCTCAAGTTCCGGCATGATCTTGCGCACTTCCTTGATCACATCCAGCGGGTTGGCGGCAGGTGTCGCCTTGATGCCGATGTACACCGAAGGGGTGCCACCGAAGGAGCTGATGGAGTCGTAGTTTTCCGCACCCATTTCCACGCGTGCCACATCCCGCAGCAGCACACGGCTGTCGCCATCGACCTTGAGCGGAATCGCCCCGAAGGCTTCGGCGGACTTGAGTTCGGTATTGGCGTTGATGCTGGTGACCACGTATTCGCCTTTCACCTCGCCGGCAGCCGAGAGGAAGTTGTACTGGCGCACCGCGTTCGTCACATCGCTGGCACTGAGGCCGAAACCCGCGAGCTTCACCGGATCCAGCCACAGGCGCATGGCAAATACCTGGTTGCCGAGGATTTCGGCCTCGGCCATTCCGGGCAAGGTCGCCAGTTTGGGCTGGATCACCCGCGACAGGTAATCGGTAATCTGTGGGTTGCTCAATTCCTTGCTGAAGAAACTCATGTACATCAGCACTGACGCATTGGCAGATTCTTTGCTCAGCACCGGGTCTTCTGCGTCCTGGGGCAACTGGTTCTTGACCTCGTTGGCCTTGGCCAGCAGTTCGGTAAACAGGCGGTCGCTGTTGGAGCCGATGCGCGCGTAGATCGAGATCACCGAGAAATTCTGGCGACTGACCGAGGTCATGTAGTCGATGCCTTCGGCGCTGGCCAGGCTTTGCTGCATCGGTTGGGTGATGTAGCCCTGGATGGTCTCGGCGTTGGCCCCGGGGTAGGCGGTGGTCACCGTGATCAGGGCGTTTTCCATTTGCGGGTACTGGCGCAGCGGCAGCTTGCTCCAGGCCTGGAAGCCCAGCAGCACAATCAGCAGGCTGACCACGGTTGCGAGAACCGGGCGGCGAATGAACGGATCGGTAAAAGCCATAGGGATTCCTTGATCAGTCCGCGCGAGGCGGGCTGTTCTGCCCGGTCAGGGTCTTGTCGTCGCTGATGGCAATGTGTGCGCCGTTATCCAGTTTGAGCTGGCCGGCGGTCACCACTTTCTCGCCGTTCTGCACGCCTTTGGTGATCATCACTTGCCCATCGCGGCGTTCGCCGGTCTCGACAAACCGCCGTTCGGCGATCAGCACCGGTTGGCCCTTGTCGTCCTTTACCAGGCTGCCATCTTCGGCCTTCTTTGGTACGGCCACATACACCGAGTTGCCGTAGAGCGTGTAGGTAATCGCGCTTTCCGGCACCACGATGCGCGGTTGCGGGTCGGGCAGGAGCACCTGGAGGTTGGCGAACATGCCTGGCATCAACTTGCCATCGGGGTTGGCCAGGGTGGCGCGGACCTGCACGTTACGGGTGCTGTTCTCGACTTTGGGGTTGATTGCACTGATGGTGCCCGGGTACTCCTGGTTCGGATACGCCGCGACAATGACCTGCACTGGCTGGCCGAGTGCAATCTTCGGCACCGACTGCTCGGGCACAAAAAAGTCCACATACAGGCTACTGAGGTCTTGCAGGGTGGCGATCATGGTGCCACTGGCAAGATAGTCGCCAACGTCTACCTGACGAATGCCGATGGTCCCGCTGAAGGGCGCGAGGATGCTTTTTTTGCCGAGCGCAGCCTTGAGTTGATTGACCGTGGCCCTGCTCTTCTTCAGCACCGCCGAAAGTCGGTCGAACTCGCCTTTGGAAATGGCCTGGCTGCCGACCAGTTGGCTACCGCGACCGTAATCGAGCTGTGCCAGCCCGAGGTCGGCCAGAGCCGTTTCCAGCAGGGCACTTTCAACGGCGCTGTCCAGGCGCAGGAGTGGTTGACCGGCCTTGACCTTTTGCCCTGACTCAAATTGCAAATCGATGACGGTGCCATCGGTCTCCAGGCTCAGGTCCACGCCCTGCAATGCCTTGAGCGTGCCAACGGTAGGCAGGCGGGCTTGCCACGGGCGCTCGGTGGCGGTGGCCACGGCAACGCTGATGGCCGGTTTAGGCGCAGAGAAGCCTTGAACCATCGTGTAGATCGAGAAGGCTTTGTACGCGGCCAGGACCAGCACAATCAGTAGAACCACACCCAACATGATCAGCATGCGGCGACGCAGCATATTCCAGTTCCTTGGAGAAAATCAGGTGAGACAGCAGGGCACATTACCGGGAGTCTAGAGGTAATCCAACTGCCGTTTTTACAGGTTGTGAGGTATTAGAGGGGGGAAAGCCTGAAAAGATTCGCCGTCTTGGGTCGCACTGCGGGGTGTACGTCATCCCGATGCCGGCGCGGCCCAAGGCGGCGATCTTTTCAATGATTCAGGCCATCAGATGCAGATGGTTGTCCCAGAGCCCTGCGGGTAGCTCCAGCGGTTTGGCGACCAGGTTTGTCTGGCGGCAGTCGTAGTAACGGCAGCGCCCCTGGCCCGAGGTCACGACAAAACCATCGGCCACGGCGCCGACCCCGGCGCAATCGGGCAGGGGGGCATCCAGGCGTACTTCACCGCTGTCCAGGTCCCAGATGAAGAAGCGGTTGCCCCGCGGCGCAGTCAACGCCACCAGGCGCAAGTCGTTGTGCACCGCGACGCTGGCGGTGTAGTGCCCCATGGCCTGCAACTGGTGCTCGGGCACCGGGAACGCCACGAAGGGCTGGCCGGGCCGCTTGATCGCCAACAGCTCCGACGACTCGTGGGCCGCGCCCATGAACTGTTGGCTGGCGACGATGGTGCCGTCGCTGGCGATGGCCAGATGGCGCACGCTGTTCATCTGCTGGGCGAGGGTTTCCTTGCTCAGCAGGGTGCCGTCACGTTGCATCAGGACCAGGCTCGGTTCCATGGCGTTGAGGTTCATCTCCACCCGGCTTTCGGCCTCGGTGCGAATCCCGCCGTTGGCCACCACCAGGGTTTCGCCATCGGGCATCCACGACACCTGGTGCGGACCCAGGCCGTGGGTGGAAATCTCGCCGCTGTGCACCAGCCTTTCGCCTTCGAACTTATACACACCGAGCAGGCCGCGGCCCGGATCGGTGGTGTCATTTTCGGTGGCGTACAGCCAGTCGCCGCTGTGGTGAATGACCGCGTGTCCGTAGAAGTGCCGGTTTGGCTGCGACACCACGGTTTGCAGGAGCGCGCCGTCGCGCAGGTCGATCAGGTAGCTCTCGGTGCCCGGGCGGCGGGCGACGAACAGTGCAATGGGTTGTGTCGGGTGGTTGATGATGTCGTGGCAACGCTGGCCGACCCGGGTGGCGAACACCTGGGTGCCATCGAGCCGATAACCGACGGCGTAATGCTGGCCATCGGTATCGTCCCGTGCCGAAAGCAACAACGGACTCTTGTCCTTTTGCTTGAACAGCTTCCAGCCGCCCAGCGTCACCGCACCCAGCAGCAAACTCCCTAATGTCAGAACCTGGCGTCGCAGCATGGAACTGGCCCTCATCAGTCACCGTCGTTGGCGTTGAAGCCCAGCTGGATGCCCAATGCCTTGGCCAGATCGGCCTCGTGCAGGCGATGGACGACGTTGAGGCTGTCATACAGCTCGTTGAGTTGCTGGCGGCCGGCCTCGTCATTGAGCATGTCAGTCAGCGAGCGCTGGTTGCCGGCAAACAGTTTCAGCGAGGCGGCATAGGCGGCATCGATCTTGTCGGCCAACGGCTTCTGCTCGCTTGGCAACAGTCCGCGCAGGCCTTTGTTATCCACACCTTCCCAGACCGTTTTGGCGGCCGCGAGGCTGGCTTCGAGGCTGGTCAGGGACGACTGGCTGCGCCAGGCATCGGCCTGGAACGGTTGTGGCACGCCCTTGCTCTGGCGACCCATCGGCGTGCCGAGCTTTTTCTTCAGGGTGTCGATGGCGGTGACTTGAACCCGCAGCAGATCGGCGATCGCTTCGTGGGAGTCGGCGTAACGCTGGTTGGGGAATTTGCTCATCTGCGCGAGCATGCCGTCAGTGTTGTTCCAGCTATGCAGAATGTCTTCGGCCAACAGTTTCTGGCGCTCACCGATGGCGACCAGCAGCGGGCAGTATTTGCTCTTCTGCTCAGCGTTGGCCACGTCAGGCTTGCTGTCGAACAGTATGTATTCGTAGGCCGAGAGGCCTTGCACCACGACGCTGGATTTGACCAGGGCGGCGGCATCGATCTGCGGCTGGGCGCTGACCAGTTGCTCGACCTGACGGCCGACCAGGTTTTTCTTGTCCGGCCAGAACTGCACTTGCCACGAGCGGTTGCCTTCGGCCAACGGCCCGATCAGCAGCGGTTGCAGCTCGGCCCAGGCTTTTTGCGCATGCAGGAAGTCGGCACGGGCGGTTTCCAGGGTTTCCTTGCCTTCGCAGTAGGCGAGGGCGCTGACTGCCAATTGACGGTCGGCTTCAACCCAGCGGGTGTAGGTCGGCAGGATCACCGACTTGGCGATGGCCGCCGACGTGACCGCTTGCGGATCCTGGGGCGAGCAGGCGCCCAGGGCGAGGGCGGCAAGGCTGGTGAACAATAGTTTGGGACGGAACATGTCGGGCTCCCGCGAGTGGAATGCGTGTTAAAGGGAATTCAGGAACGCCAGCAACGCGGCGCGCTGCTCGGCATTGAAAGACAAAACCTGTTGCTGCGCCGCTGTTGCCTCGCCGCCATGCCAGAGCACGGCTTCGAGCAGGTTGCGGGCGCGGCCGTCGTGCAGGAACTGGGTGTGGCCGCTGACCGCCTGTGTCAGGCCGATGCCCCACAACGGCGGGGTGCGCCATTCGCGGCCACTGGCCTGGAATTCGCTACGGTTGTCGGCCAGGCCGTCGCCCATGTCATGCAGCAGCAGATCGCTGTATGGGCGAATCACTTGATTGGCCAGTTCAGGTTCGGCGGCGTTGGCGGCGGTGGTGTATTTCGGTGTGTGACAGGACTGGCAGCCGGCCTGATAGAACAGGGTTTTACCGGCCAGCACTTCAGGTGCGTTGACGTCACGACGGGCCGGTACGGCGAGGTTACGGCTGTAGAACAGCACCAGACGCAGGATGTTATCGCTGACTTCCGGCTCGCCATCGGGGCCGTTGCCACTCGGTGCCTGTTTGCAGGCGGTTTGCGCGTCCGTGCAGTCATCAAAGGGCCGCAGGCTGGTCGTGAGGCCCATATCGCCCGAAAACGCGTGAACATTTTGCTGATTGAGGTTCGGTTGTCCGGCTTTCCAGCCAAATCGTCCAAGCACAGTCTTTTGCTCAGCGTCATCCCAGACCCGGTTTGGTCGTCCGCTGATGCCATTGTTCGCCTTGGCCTGTGCCTCGGCGTTGGCCAGGATCGCCTCGTCAGGGATCGCCTCGAGCAGGCCCAGGCCAATCATCGGCGGCGCTACGCGCGCCGAGAAACGGGTATCGGGATGCATCGGGCCGTAGCCCAGTTGGGTGATGTTCAGGCTCGTTTTGCGCAGCTCGACTTCGGTGCCGTCCTTGAAGCGAACCGGCACGGCGGTGTAATCGACCCGCACTTTGCCTTCGGGGGCCACGCCGGGTACGGCCATGTCCTGGAACTGACCGCCGTAGACGGGCTCCGGCACTACGCCGATCTGCTCGATGACCCTGGCATACGCCGGGGTGTCGGGAATCGACAGGCGTACCAGCATCGACACGGCGTTCACATCGTCCGCAGTCGGCGGATGGCCGCGGCCGTCCTTGATGTGACAGCCCTGGCAGGCATTGGTGTTGAACAGCGGGCCGAGACCATCGCGCGCGGTCGTTGTCGAAGGGGCGATCACCCAAGGGCTGCGGAAGAAGCTGTTGCCAACGCTGAAATCCACACGCCGGGACGGCGGCAGGTTCGCCGAGGGCATGGAAAACGCGTTCTGATCGCTCTTGCGCACCGTCGCACTGCCTCCGGAGCGGGCTTCACCGGGTTCTGCCTGGGTGAATTTCGGGGCGTCATCGCAGGCACTCAGGCCCAGGGCCAGAAACAGTGCGGACAAGCGAAGAGGCAGCGAGGGCATCAGGGATCCTGCAAGACGAGCAAAACAAGGGCGCAAAGTCTAACAGGGGATAAGAATTTGAATAAGAGGAATTATCGTTTGCTTGATGTGGGGCAGGGTTTATCTGGAAACGATGACCCCTCTGTGGGAGCGAGCTTGCTCGCGATGGGGCCATCATGACCAATATCAATGTTGAATGTGCTACCGCTATCGCGAGCAAGCTCGCTCCCACAGGGGATGAGCTGTGGCGGACACAAAAAAGGCGACCCGAAGGTCGCCTTTCTACTCACTCAGCCAGCGTTGATCAGAATTCGTGATCAGCGTTGTCCGGGTTCAGGTCGTTGATGCCCAGTTTGCCAGCGGCGGCTTCGATCGAACCGGTCTGCTTGACCAGCGCAGCGATGGCGTCACGGACGATCTGATTGCCTGCGGTGTTGCCGGCAGCGATCAACTGGTCGTAGTGCTCGCCCTTGTTGGCGTGGTCGACCATGACTTGAAGCTTGGCTTCGGTAGCGGCCAGGTCGTCCTTGAGCGCGGTGTCGGCAGCCGGATCGGCCTTGGCCACCAGGGACGACAGGCTGGCGCCGGTCATTTTGGTGCCGTCGACACGGGTGTATTCGCCCAGGTACACGTTACGAATGCCCTTGGCATCGTAGAAGTGCGAGTTGTGGGTGTTGTCGCTGAAGCAATCCTGTTCGTCTTCAGGGGAATTGGCTTCCAGGGAAACCTTCATGCGCTCGCCCGCCAGTTCGCCCAGGGACAGACTGCCCATGCCGAACAGCATTTTGCGCAGGCCGGTTTCAGCCGGTTCCGCTTCCAGAGTGGCGCGGTAGTTGTCGGCCACGTTCGGCTTCCAGTTGCCGACCATTTCTTCCAGATCGCTGACCAGCAGCTGAGTCACGGACTTCAGGTAGGCACGACGACGATCATTGTGACCGCCTGTAGCCCCTTTGCCTTCCAGGTAGTCCGAAGCCGGACGGTTGCCGGCGCCAGGGCCGGTGCCGTTCAGGTCCTGGCCCCAGAGCAGGAATTCGATGGCGTGGTAACCGGTGGCGACGTTGGCCTCGGAACCGCCCAGCTCGTTCAGGCTGGCGAGTTTTTCCGGGGTGATGTCTTTGACGTCGACCTTGTCTTCGCCGATCTGCACTTCAGTGTTGGCGATGATGTTGGCGGTGGCGCCCGGGTTGCCCAAGGCGTGCTCGTAGGACTTGTCGACGTAGTCGATCAGGCCTTCGTCCAGCGGCCAGGCGTTCAGCTGACCTTCCCAGTCATCAACGATGGTGTTGCCGAAGCGGAACACTTCGCTCTGCAGGTAAGGCACGCGAGCGGCAACCCAGGCAGCCTTGGCGGCTTTCAGGGTGTCGGCGTTCGGTTTGGCGAGGAAGGCATCTACGGCGGTTTGCAGGGTCTTCGCGGTGGATTCGGCATCGCTGTAAACGGCGAAAACGATGTCGGCGTAGTGAGCGACAACGGCTTTGGCGGCGGCTTCGTCGATTTTACCGGCAGCGGCAGGTGCAGCAGCCGGGGCGGCCGCGGTGCTGGCAGCTGGCGCAGGCGCGGCAGCTTTTTCTTTGTCACCTTCGCCGCAACCGGCGAGGGAAATAGCGATGGCCAACAGACTGGCGGTAGCCAGAGGCATACGAATCATGGCGAACATCCTGCTTCGATAGGGGGTGGAGTGGCGCTATGCGCACGCAAAACTGCGACATAATGCAAATCTTTCGCATTATGTGTAAAGGGTTGTAGGTGGAAATATTTCTTATTCACTGTAGGAGCGAGCTTGCTCGCGATGGACGTCAACGATAACGCTGGGAACCTGATACCCCGCGGTGTTCTCAAGTCCATCGCGAGCAAGCTCGCTCCTACAGGGGGGGTTACAAAATAGCGGCGTTGCTGCGCTGGGCCTGTTTCAAATAGAGGCCAAGTTCCCGCGCCGGCAATGGCTTGCTGTAGTGATAACCCTGACCTTCGTGGCAGCCTTCGGAAATGATGTAGGCCTCTTGTTCGGCGGTTTCCACACCTTCGGCAATCACCTGCATGCCCAGACTCTTGCCCAGCTGGATGATGGCGCGAACGATGGTCGCATCATCGTCGTCATCGAGCAGGTCCTGAACGAAGCTCTTGTCGATCTTGATCTTGTCCAGCGGCAGGCTCTTGAGATAGCTCAAGGATGAATAGCCGGTTCCAAAGTCATCGATGGCGATCAGCGCACCGGAGCGGCGCAGGCTGAGCAGATGCTGGGCTGCGGTGCTGATGTCTTCCATCAGGCCGGTTTCGGTGACTTCCAGTTCCAGGCTGCGTGGCGGCAGGCGGTACATTTGCAGCAGATTGTTGACCACCCGTGGCAGTTCGGCGTGGTGCAATTGAACCGTGGACAGGTTGACCGCCATGCGCAGGTCACTGAAGCCCTGGTCATGCCACTCGCGTAATTGTTTGCAGGCCTGGTCCAGCACCCATTCGCCGATGGCGATGATGGTGCCGTTCTGCTCGGCCAGCGGGATGAACAGGTCCGGTGGCACCATGCCGTGTTCGGGGTGCTGCCAGCGAATCAGGGCTTCGACGCCCACCACGCGGTTGTCGCGGTAACTGATCTGCGGCTGGTAGACGAGGTAGAACTGATTGCGGATCAGGGCATCGCGCAGGTCTTTTTCCAGCTCGCGGCGGCGGCGCATTTCGGTGTCGACGCTGGCGATATAGAACTGATAGCGGTTGCGCGAGCGGGTCTTGGCCAGCGTCATGGTCTGCTCGGCCTTTTGCAGCAATTTCTCGGTGCTGTCACCGTCCTCGGGGAACAGGGTGATGCCGATGGTGGCACGCAGGCGAATCTCCTGATGGTCGAGGGCAAACGCCGCTTCGAGATCATCGAGAATGCTTTGTGCCAGCTCGGCGGCCTCGTAGGGTTGTTCGATATCGGCCTGGACCAGGGCGAACTGGTCGCCACCGAGGCGGGCGAGGGCACCCAGGCGACCGCTATGGCCACGCAGGCGATCGGCCAGGGCCAGCAGCAACTGGTCGCCGGTCTGGTAGCTGAACTGCTCGTTGATGCCCTTGAAATCGTCGAGGCCGACACACAACACCGCGACCCGGCGCTGCAATCTGCCGGCGTCGATGAGGATCTTGTCCAGTTGCTGCTGCAATTGCTGCCGGTTCGGCAGTCCCGTCAGGAAATCGTACTGGGACATGCGCAACAGGCTGTTTTCCGCCTCGTGGCGCAGATGGGTGTTGCGTTCGATGGACTCGAGCAACTGGTTGGCGGTGTTGATCCAGATGCCCAGTTCGTTTTTCTCGTGGCCCTTGAGCAGCGGAATCTTGTGTTCGCTGGGACGATCCGGATTGATTTCCGTGAGGTGCTCGATGATCCGCGACAGTGGCTTGGTCAGCAGCCAATGATAGACCAGATACAGCACCAGCCCCATGGCGAGCGCGCGCAGTACGCCGGAAATGAAGATGATCACCGAGCTGACAATGAACCCTTGGCCGTAGGTGGCGGTATCGAGGGTGATGCTCAGGTCGCCGTAATACTCGCTGTAAGGCCCGCGACCGACCAGCTGGGTGGTGAAGGTGCGTTCCTTGCCGAGAATCAGGTCAGTCAGCCAGCGGCTGTGGGAGTGCTGCAATTCGCGGTTTTTTTGCGCGAGCATGGCTTCGTTGGGATGGCCGATGGAGGCCTTGCGCACGGCGGCATCCTGAAACAGACCTTCGATCACCTGCATGCCCATTTCCCGGTCCAGGCTGTAGACGGCCTGGGTCGAGGGGTCGCGAAACATGTCGAGGATGCGTTCGGCATCGCTGGCGACGGCCTGGCGTGTTTTATAGGCATCGAACACGATCTGCGCGCAGCTCAAGACCACGCCTACGATCAATGCCGACAGGAGCACGACCCGGAGCAACTTCACCGACAAGCTGTTCTTGAGTTCCAGCTTCAAAGGGTTATTCCTTGTTCCGTGCGGGTAGCATCAAGTTGCCATGAGTATTGGCAATCCCGTGATGGCAGTCAAAGGGACAATCATCCTTGGGGGATTTTGCCTGCAGCTTGGCTGATTTGCAGTTGTCTTGACGAGTTAGCCTATTAGCACTGTGTCGGTTGTCGAGTCCTTCAACTTGAGGGGCGGGGTGGAGATATTTTCCTTTTGTTTGATGTTAGCCGTCTGTGGCGGTGGGGCAAGGGGCTCGAGGCTTGTTTCATCGTTGGAAAATGCCTTGAATTCTGTGGGGTGGTTTGGGGTTTTGACGGAGTACATATCCATTTCTTTGGTAACGGCGACTTACGGTTCCGCTCTTACAGCGGGTCACTTTTGGGAACGCCCCAAAAGTAACCAAAAGGTCTCGCCCCTTACGTACGGCCCCTCGCTGAGGCTCGGGTTTCCTTCGCTCCGGCATTCATCCGGGGGCATTGCCCTCCGGTCGGCTTCGCTTCGACCTACATGCAATGAGTTCGACTGCGTCGAACGGCGCTGCGCGCCCATCCCCGGATGAACACCTGCGCTCAGCCTGCCGATGGGGCGGGTGGATCAAGATCAAGAGCTGCAGGCGAGCTAACGCTCGGCCTGATGAGTGGTGAAGAGCCTCTGTGTACGCCGCTCTGCCTTTGCTCTTCTGTGGGAGCGGGCTTGCTCGCGAAGGCGGCCTGACAGCCGACCTGTATCTGGCGGATGTACTTTGACCCTGTGGGAGCTGGCTTGCCAGCGATGACGGCCTGTCAACCGACCAATCTCCCACGCCTCCAAGCTGATCAATCCCAGACGCCCGCGTGGGAGTGATGCCAGGGACGCTCCGCGTTACGTTTCTGCGAGATGGCGCGGTGTAGGAAAGCGCCAGAACTTTCCCACGCAGTTTTCAGGTTGTCCGTCGGAAGCGGGCTGAATAACCTTTGGTGATCGCTGAAATGCTTCAGCGATCGGGTGTGAGAACCCGCAAGAGAGTGTTAATCCAGCGCCAGTACCACCATAATTGCCGCCAGCTTATCCGCTGCCAGCAATGCTTTATGGCGGCTGTGTGCGGGCAGACCTCGGTCTGGCCGGATTGCTCTCTTGCCGGTTTCTCACTCCGCACATAGCTGCCACCTCTTCGCCCGCGTGAGAAACGGCGAGAGATGGCTCCAATCGATAAGGAGCATATTTTGGATAAGTTAATCCCCGATCCCCCCAGCAGCACCAAACCCTACAGCCCCCACACCATGTTCATGATCGTTCCCGACATGGACACTGAAACCCTTCTTGCCCACGCCTGTGAATCACTGGCTTCCGCCAATGTCCTGGCGAGTGATTTCGCCACCTACCTGAATGGCCCCCAGCGCAACACAGCGTTGGCCATTTCGCAGATTGTCATGTTGGCGGAGCTGGCGGTGAGTCGCGCGCTGGATAACCTCGATCCGCAGGGATAGGTATTCATTCAGGTTGACCGCGTCATCGTTCTTCGCGAGCAAGCCCGCTCCCACACTGGATCGGGTCGTATACAGATCAAATGTGGGAGCGAGCCTGCTCGCGAAGGGGCCCTGCCGAACGCTGAAAATCCCGGGCAATAAAAAACCCGGCTGATAAGCCGGGTTTCTTGACTGGCGTCGAACTTAAGCGGTGAAGGTTTTGCCTTCGAACTGCTCAGCCACGAATTTCCAGTTGACCAGGTTCCAGAACGCTTCGACGTACTTCGGACGCAGGTTGCGGTAGTCGATGTAGTAAGCGTGTTCCCAGACGTCGCAGGTCAGCAGCGGGGTGTCGCCGTTGGTCAGCGGGTTGCCGGCGCCGATGGTGCTGGCCAGGGCCAGGGAACCGTCAGCCTTCTTCACCAGCCAGCCCCAGCCGGAACCGAAGGTGCCGATGGAAGTCTTGCTGAACTCTTCCTTGAACTTGTCGAACGAACCGAAAGCTGCGTTGATGGCCTCAGCCAGTGCGCCGGTTGGTTGACCGCCGGCGTTTGGCGCCAGGCAGTTCCAGTAGAAAGTGTGGTTCCAGACCTGTGCGGCGTTGTTGAAGATACCGCCCGAGGAAGTCTTGACGATTTCTTCCAGGGTCTTGCCTTCGAACTCGGTGCCTGGCACCAGGTTGTTCAGGTTCACGACGTAGGTGTTGTGGTGCTTGTCGTGGTGGAATTCCAGAGTTTCCTTGGAAATGTGCGGCTGCAGGGCATCGTGTGCGTACGGCAGCGGCGGCAATTCGAAAGCCATGATGATTCTCCTAATCAGGTCAGTTGCGGTGAGCGCAAGGCCGATCACGGGCGGCCAGACAAGCGCCGGGGAGTTTGTACTCTTTGCGGCGCAGGGAGACGGATCATAGCACCGGGGGGGCGGCATAACCACGCAACAACTGTGTGGAATAGAGGTTCCGCCAATCAGATGGCCGCGATCAACTGCAGCGCTACGGCAAACATCATCACCGCCACCAACAGATCGAGAATTCGCCAGGTACCGGGGCGGGCGAGCCAGGGTGCCAGCCAGGCCGCGCCCAGCGCCAGGGTGAAGAACCACAGCAGCGAGGCACTGGCCGCGCCGACTACATAAGCGCCAGGCTCGGTTTGTTGTGCGCCCAGGGAGCCGATCAGCAAAACGGTGTCCAGGTAGACGTGCGGGTTGAGCAAGGTCACCGCCAGCGCGCTGAGCATGACCGCCCGCAGCGAGCGTACGGTCTGACCCTCGCCCTGCTCAAGGCTCTGTTTCGAAAAGGCCCGGCGCAGTGCCTGGGTGCCATACCACAACAGAAACGCTGCACCGCCCCAGCGGGCGATGGCCAGCAATGTCGGGTTCTGTGCCAATACCGTCGCCAGGCCGAACACTCCGGCCGCCACCAGCAGGGCGTCGCAGGCCACGCAGAGTGCCGCGACCGGCAGGTGATGTTCACGCCGCAGGCTTTGCGCGAGGACAAACGCATTCTGGGTGCCGATCGCCATGATCAGGCCAAAGGCCACCAACAGGCCGTTCATATAACTTTGCCACATGATTTTTTACTCCGCGTTGGCTGCCAGATCCCGCAGCACCTGCAGGGCACGGTCGGCGTCGGCCTGGCCGACAAACAAATGGTCGTGGTAGTAGCCGGCAATCACGTTGCAACTGATGCCGGCCTTGCCCAATGCCGTGGCGAATGCGGCGGTCAGGCCAACCGCTTCGAGTGCCGAATGCACGTTCAAGGTGATCCAGGCGGCGATGTAGTCGAAGCGCAGCCCGGCTTTTTCGGCGTGGGAGCGTTCGAGAATCACGGTCAGGCCTTCCTGCTCGCGGAAGCTGCCGACAATCTCCAGGCCCGCAGGCAACTGGCCGTCGCGCAGGGTGCAGAACACGTATTCGCCGGCATTGAGTTGTGGGCTCATGCTGCGCAGCAACGTTGCCAATGAAGTTTCGCCAGCCATGTGGGTGATCCTTGTTCAAGAGTTCTTGCTGGTCATTGTCCCTGCGAAGGCTGTATAAGAAAAACCAATCTTGCTGATCGCTCATTAGGAAAACTGATGTTCGACTATAAATTGCTTTCTGCCTTGGCCGCCGTGGTCGAACAGGCCGGTTTTGAACGGGCGGCCCAGGTGCTGGGCCTTTCGCAGTCGGCGATATCCCAACGCATCAAGCTGCTGGAAGCGCGGGTTGGCCAGCCGGTACTGGTGCGGGCCACACCGCCAACGCCAACGGAAATCGGTCGGCGGTTGCTCAACCACGTGCAGCAGGTGCGCTTGCTTGAACGGGATTTGCAAAGCCTGGTGCCGGCACTGGATGAAGATGGCCTGCCCGAACGCCTGCGGATCGCCCTGAACGCCGACAGCCTGGCCACCTGGTGGGCGCAGGCGGTGGGGGAGTTTTGCGCGCAACAGCATCTGTTGATGGATCTGGTGGTCGAAGACCAGACCGTCGGCCTCAAGCGCATGCGTGCCGGCGAGGTGGCAGCCTGTGTCTGCGCCAGCGAGCGTCCGGTGGCAGGCGCGCGCAGCGTACTGCTGGGGGCCATGCGTTACCGCGCGCTGGCCAGCCCGGCCTTTATTGCCCGGCATTTTCCGCAAGGCGTACGCGCCGATCAGTTGGCCCGCACCCCGGCGCTGGTGTTTGGGCCGGACGATTTCCTGCAGCATCGGTATCTGGCGTCCCTCGGCGTCGAGGGTGGTTTCGAGCACCATTTATGCCCGTCGTCCGAAGGTTTCATTCGATTGACCGAAGCCGGTCTGGGCTGGGGCCTGGTTCCGGAACTGCAGGTACGCGAGCAACTTGAAAGGGGCGTGTTGCGGGAGTTATTGCCAGATAAGCCGATCGATGTGCCGCTGTACTGGCATCATTGGCGTAATGGCGGTCAGTTGCTGGGGCTGCTCACCGATCAATTGGTCAGCGCATCCAAGCAATGGCTGGTGCCCTTGGACTGACGCGCAGCGTCAAGACCTCACGTAATACGCAAAACGAAATATTCGGAGCAATTCATGAAGATTCTGGTTACCGGCGCAAGCGGCTTCATCGGCGGACGCTTTGCGCGTTTTGCCCTGGAGCAGGGCCTGGACGTGCGGGTCAACGGTCGCCGGGCCGAAAGTGTGGAGCATCTGGTTCGCCGCGGAGCCGAATTCATCCAGGGCGACTTGAGCGACCCGGAACTGGCGCGCGAACTGTGTTCGGACGTCGAGGCCGTGGTGCATTGCGCCGGTGCCGTCGGTTTATGGGGGCGTTATCAGGATTTCCATCAGGGCAACGTCCAGGTCACCGAGAACGTGGTCGAAGCCTGCCTGAAGCAACGGGTTCGGCGGCTGGTGCATTTGTCGTCGCCGTCGATCTATTTCGATGGTCGAGATCACCTGGGCCTGACCGAAGAGCAGGTGCCCAAGCGCTTCAAACACCCTTACGCCGCCACCAAGTACCTGGCCGAGCAAAAAGTCTTCGGCGCCCAGGAGTTCGGTCTTGAAACCCTGGCCCTGCGCCCGCGCTTCGTGACCGGGGCTGGCGACATGAGCATCTTCCCGCGCCTGCTGAACATGCAGCGCAAGGGACGCCTGGCAATCATCGGCAACGGTCTGAACAAAGTTGACTTCACCAGCGTGCAAAACCTCAACGAGGCGTTGCTCAGCAGTTTGCTGGCCAGCGGTTCCGCGCTGGGCAAGGCTTACAACATCAGCAACGGCACGCCGATTCCCTTGTGGGACGTGGTCAATTACGTCATGCGCAAAATGGACGTCCCACAGGTCACCCGCTACCGTTCCTACGGCCTGGGCTACAGCGTGGCTGCGCTCAACGAGGGCGTGTGCAAGATGTGGCCGGGGCGTCCCGAACCGACGCTGTCGCGCCTGGGCATGCAAGTCATGAACAAAAATTTCACCCTGGACATCAGCCGCGCCCGGCATTATCTGGATTACGATCCCAAGGTCAGCCTCTGGACGGCGCTCGATGAATTCTGTGGCTGGTGGAAGGCGCAGGATATTCGCTGAGGCTCGAACAGCGCGCCATTTCTGAACCGGATACGGGCTTGGGGGTCAATGGTTGCGGCTGTGGGGTTTATACTGCGCGGCATAAAGCCATTATGTGATTCACAAAGGTTGATTCGATGTCCATGCGAAACGATGCCAACGACGACTTCGACGATGTACCGAGCCTGCGTGCAGACGTTCTCGATGACGACTTTCCGCCCACTGCTCGCACGGTCGTACATTCGCGCACGGCGCCGGTGGTGAAGGTCAAGGCGGCGAGTACCGGTCCCCTGTGGGCGTTGGTCGGGGCGTTGTTCTTTGCGTTCGCGGGCCTGGCCTGGTGGAGCTTTCAGCAGATCTCCCTGATGGAACAGCAACTGGTGGCGACCCAGGAAAGTTTCGCGCGGATCAGCGAAGAAGCGGCAGGGCGCCTGCAGGACATTTCCGGAAAGGTTGTGGCCAGCCAGACCAGTGTCACCACCGACAGCGAGGCCTTGAAGCTGCAAATCCGCCAGCTGGAAGGCAAGCTCCAGGACCAGAGCACCCAACAGCAAGGTGTGGCCGGCCAGGCCTCGGACCTGGACAAGCGACTGGCGCAAATGACCGCGCAAACCACTGAAGTGGACAAGCGCCTTGCACTGCTGACTGCCCAGAACACTGAGCATCAGGCGGTCAATACGCAGTTGCAGGCCGAGGTCAAAGCCTTGAGTGCTGAAGTGGCCGCCCTGAAGAGTGCCCCATCCGACTCTGAAAAATTCGATGCACAGTTGAAAAGCCTGGGTGCCGATATCGTCGCCCTGAAGAAGCAAGGCAACCCGAGCGCTGCCATCGAGCGTCTCGAGCAAGATATCGTCGTGCTCAAGAGCGTGCAGGACAACCGTCCAGCCGCCGCACCGGGCGCGACCAATACCGCGGAGTTCGATGCCTTCCGCAGCCAGGTCACCCGCAACATCAATACCCTTCAGGCGCAGATCCAGAACCTGCAACAGCAGTTGCGCGCCCGGCAGTAATACCAGCTCTTGTGGCGAGGGGGCTTGCTGTGGCGAGGGGGCTTGCCCCCGCTGGGTGGCGAAGCCGCCCCAAATCCATTCGCCGCGGTTTGCCAGATAAATTCCGGCACCTGTTTTACGACTGCTGCGCAGCCGAACGGGGCGGTGCGGCGATCCGACAAGCCCCCTCGCCACAAAAGCCCATCGCACCACAGCATTCCGTGTTTTCCTGAATATCCATGCCTCCCCCCATTGCCGTCTACGCTCTTGAAACACCATCAGGAACGAGGGATACGCAATGGGGTTTCTGCATAAGTCCGCCTTGTTATGCGGCATGTTTTTACTGTGCCTGGGCCAGGCACAAGCTGCCGGGACGGAAAAGGACGACAGCCAGGCGGCCATCGCCCTGCTGGAAAAAGCCTTGGCCTACTACCACGAGAACGGTGACAAGGCCTTTGCGGCGTTCAGTCGCCAGGGCGAGTTTGTCGACAAGGACCGTTACGTCTTTGTGCTCGACACCAAGGGCGTGATGCTTGCCAGCGGCGGACCGTCGTCGGCGTTGATTGGCCGGGACGTATCGCAGGTGCTTGGGCCGGACTTGCAGAAAACCTTCAAGGACGCCCTGAAGGTACCGGAGGGCAATGGCATTCAGCAGGCGGAGTATCGCTGGCAGAACTGGAACGACGGCAAGGTCGAGCGCAAGCATGTCTACTACCAGCGCGTCGGCCAGCGGATTCTGGCGGTCGGTTATTACCTGCCCCGGGCTTCCGCTGAACAGGCCATGGCCTTGCTGAATAAAGCGGCAACCGATCTGGCCAGGGACGAAAAGGGCACCCTGACGGCGATCAATTCCCTCAAGGGCGGCTACCTGCAGGATGACCTGTATGTGTTTGTCGTCGACCTGAACACCCGGCGTTATGTGGCCCACGGCACCAACCTGCGGCTGATCAATACCGATTTCAGCAAGATCGAAGACCCGGAAGGCAAGCCGGTGGGCGAGCCGATTCTGGCATTGATGGCCAAACAGGATTACGGCGAATACGAATACCGCTGGAAAAACCCGGTGACCGGCAAGGTCGAGAACAAGCATGCCTACCTGAAGAAGGTCGGGCATTTTCTGGTGGCTGTGGGGTATTACAGCCCTTGAATCCTTGTGACAGTTAGATTGCTATCGCGAGCAGGCTCGCTCCCACATTGGATCTCCAGTGATTGCAGAGTTTGTGTACGCCAGAGATCACTGTGGGAGCGAGCCTGCTCGCGAATACAGGCAACGCGGTCTACCTATCGAACCTTGTCCTCGCGCCCGCGCAACAACATGTTCGGCATGGCAATCGCCGCCGCCAGCCCCAGCAACGACACCACCGCACTGACCGTCAGCAAGTGCCGGAACGTCAGCAGCAATTCAGCACGCAAGGCGTTCTGCGCCTCACCTGGTGCGGCGTTCAACCCGTCGAGCAACACATTCCCCGAACTGCCTTCGGCAATCAGCGACGAGCCGGCCAGGTGCGCGAAGCTTGAATCCTGCAACAAAGCCAGCAGCAGCGCCGACATCAACGCCACACCCACGGCACCGCCCAGCGAACGGAACAGGTTGGTGGTGCTGGTGGCGACGCCTATGTCTCGCTGGTCCACCGAGTTCTGCGTGCCGACCAATGACGTAGGGAACTGCATGCCCGAGGCAATCCCGCACAGCAGCATGAACAAGCTGCTCACGACGAAGGCCTGCGGTGGGCTGAACGCCATGCCGGTAATCGCGATGGGCATCAGCGCGGCGCCGGTGAGGATCATCGGTTTGTAGCGCCCGGTCACCGAGGTGCGGCGGCCGGCGAAGTACGCGCCAATCGGCAAGCCCATGGCCAGCGGCAGCAGATGCAGGGCGGCGCTGTCGGCCCCGGCGCCGGTGACGCTCTGGAAGCGCAGCGGCATTAACACGATCAGCGAGATGGCCTGGAAACTGGTGAAGAAAATCGTGCACCAGCACAGGATCGCATGGCGGTTGGCGAACAGATGCATGGGCAGCAACGGCTCCCGTGCCCGCCGCTCATGCACCACGAACAGCCCAAGTACCAGTACCGCACAAGCGAGCAGCGCCAGCACCTCGGCACTGCGCCAGGAATGACCCTGACCGACCTGCGTGATGCCCAGCAACAATGCCGTCAGCCCGATGATCATCAACACGGTGCCCAGGTAATCGATGACCGGTTTGCGTTGCGGAACCGGCAGGCCCACCAGCGTGCGATGGGCCACCAGCCAGGCGCCCAGGCCCAGCGGCAGATTGATCAGGAACACCCAGCGCCAGGACAGGTATTCGGTCATGTATCCGCCAAGCACCGGGCCGGCCACGCTGGCCACCGCGTACATGCTGCTGAAATAACCCTGATAACGACCGCGTTCCCGTGGCGGCACGATGTCGCCGATGATCGCCTGGCTCACCGAAATCATCCCGCCGGCGCCAATGCCCTGGAAGATCCGCGCCAGAACCAGTTGCTCCATGCTCTGGGCCATGCCGCAGAATACCGACGCCAGGGTGAACAGGCCCATGCCGAACAGCATCAACTTGCGCCGCCCGTACAGGTCGCCCAGTTTGCCGTAGATCGGCACCGCCACGGTCATGGCCACCATGTAGCCGGAAATCACCCAGGCCAGCAGGCTGACGTCCTTGAACTGTGCGGAGATGGCCGGCATCGACACGGCGACGATGGTCTGGTCCAGCGCCCCGAGAAAGATCGCCAGCATCAGCGCGATCAGCACGCTGCGAATGGCGGGTTTGGGCGTTTCAGGCTGATGGAGGTTGGTCACGGGAAAACCTGCGGGCATTGATTGACCCGCACGAGGCAAGGCGAGCGGGGATGCTCGCCAGTGTAAGTCGATAGCAGGCTATTCGATAGCCTCATAAGGAAGCCCGACATAGTTTTCCGCAATGGTTTTTCGACCCGCCTCGGAACCGATGAAATACTCCAGTTCCGATTCGGCAATGCGCTGGCTAAAGGCATCGTGGTCCTCGAAACGGTGCAGCATCGAGGTCATCCACCAGGAAAACCGCTCGGCCTTCCACACCCGGCGCAGGCAGATTTGCGAGTATTTCTCCAGCAGATCAACGCGGTTTTCACGGTAAACCTTGAGCAGGATATTGAACAGCGTACTCACATCGCTGGCTGCCAGGTTCAGGCCCTTGGCGCCGGTGGGCGGAACGATGTGCGCGGCATCGCCGACCAGGAACATCCGCCCGTATTGCATCGGTTCGACCACGAAGCTGCGCAGCGGCGCGATGCTTTTTTCGATGGACGGGCCGGTCACCAGTTTGTCTGCCAACGCTTGTGGCAACCGCATCTTGAGTTCATCCCAGAAGCGTTGATCCGACCAGTTATCGACATGATCGCTGGTGGGTACTTGAAGGTAGTAACGGGTGCGTGTCGGCGAGCGCATGCTGCACAGGGCAAAACCGCGCTCATGGCGGGCGTAGACCAGTTCGTCGTGGACCGGTGGGGTATCGGCCAGGATCCCTAGCCAGCCGAAAGGGTAGATCCGTTCGAAGACTTTCAGGCTGTCGGCGGGAATCGATTGCCGCGCCACGCCATGGAAGCCGTCGCAACCGGCGATGTAGTCGCAATCGAGTCGCCAGGTCTCACCATCTTTCTCAAAAGTGACAAAGGCTTCATCGGTTTTCATTCCGTGGGGAACGACGTTGGCTGCCTGGTAAATCGTTTGCGCGCCGGCCTCCCGACGGGCGGCCATCAGGTCGCGGGTGACCTCGGTCTGGCCGTAGATCATCACGGTTTTGCCACCCGTGAGGGCGTGCAGATCGATGTGCACCTGGCGCCCGTCGAGGGCCAGTTCGAAGCCGCCATGCACCAGCCCCTCGGCGTCCATGCGCTGACTCACGCCGGCCTGGCGCAACAGCTCTACCATGCCTTGTTCAAGCACGCCGGCGCGGATTCTGCCCAGTACATAGTCCGGGGTCTGACGTTCGAGAATGAGGGTGTCGATACCGGCGTTGTGCAGCAATTGGCCGAGCAACAAGCCTGAAGGGCCGGCACCAATGATGGCGACCTGGGTTTTCAGCGTTTTCATTGTTTTTATGACTCGCAAGCTTCACGCGACCAGGGTCGGTGAATGATTTTTATGGATCGAGTGCTTGCATTTTTCCCTTGCGGGTCTGTCAATTGAAGGTGAAAACTGAGCCGATAGCTGTACATTCTGCCAATCGGTGCGATTATCGCCCGCCATCAAACTCCGAGGCCTGGATTGAAGTGATGAACAAGCCTGACCTGCCTTCGATTCCGGTGTTCAAGCTCTACGGTGAAAGCCTGGATTGGCCGACCCCGGACTTGCTGCACTGTGAAACCATTTCCAAACGCAGCCGCGAACATCATTGGGAAATCAAACCCCACCGCCACGCTGATTTATGCCAACTGCTCTTCGTATTCAAAGGTCAGGCAGAGCTTGAAATCGAAGGCCAGCGTACACAACTGCTGGAACCGGCGATCCAGATCCTGCCACCGCTGTCGGTGCATGGCTTTCGCTTTTCCGAGGACGTGGAAGGGTTTGTCGTGACCCTGGCTGCGCCGCTGATCGCCCACCTGCAGATGCAGTTGGGGCAATCGGTCAATGCCCTGGCCCAGGCCGAAAGTTACCCGGCAGGCAAGGACGCCGAGTACCTCAACAGCCTGTTCAGTGCCTTGCAGAGCGAATACAACAGTCATCAACCGGCGCGGGAAATGCTCATGCATTCGCTGGTCAGCGTGATCGTGGTGTGGGTCAGCCGTCAGGTGATCCAGCGTCGCACCGCCATGGCGCGACCGCAGCGGGCCCGGGAATACCTCAACGGCTTTATTCAACTGGTGGAAGAGACCTATCGCCAGCACGTCAAGGTCGAGGATCTGGCGCACCGGCTGGGGATTTCCGTATCGCACCTCAACGGCACCTGCCGTGAGCTGGCGGGGCAACCGGCGTTGCAGATCATGCACGAACGGCAATTGCTGGAGGCCAAGCGCTTGCTGACCTACACCAGCATGACCATTTATGAAATGTCCGACGTGTTGGGGTTTTCCGATCCGACCAACTTCACGCGCCTGTTCCGGCGTCGTGTGGGGATTTCGCCCAAGGCCTTCCGCGACCGCTTGAAGGCCGATCAGGACAACGAAGCCTGACCCCCTTCGTTACCGGAGGGCGTTGAGGGTGGCGTTATGGGGGATGCAGCGCTCGAAGTTGCAGCTCGCGGCTTCACGGGGCAGGTTGCGCAGTTGCTCTACGCGCCAGGCGGCAGCGCCATACAGCCCGAGCGTGACCGCGCAGGTGATGAAGATCGCGAGGTATCTTCTTGTTCTGATGTTCATGGCGTTGACCTCTGAACGAATACCTTTCGGTACTACATTGAGCATAGGTCAGCGCTGGTGGGTTGCCAGCAATCGCACGGTATTCAGAACACTGATGCCCCCTGTGGGAGCGGGCTTGCCCGCGAAAGCGGTACTTCATGCGCAAAGTTTGCGTCGGATGTACCGACCTCTTCGCGAGCAAGCCCGCTCCCACATTTTGATCGGGTTACAGGCCGATATCCCACGCCGGTTCTTCCGGAAATCTGAGTACCAGAAAATCCAGCAAGCTGCGCAGCGCCACCGGCATGTGCTTGCGTGAGGCATACACCGCATACACGTTCATTTGCCGGGGTTCGGCCGCCGGCAGCAGGCGAATCAATTCGCCGCTGTGAATGTGCACGCCGGCCTGGTAGGTGGGCAGCATCGCCACCCCGCCGCCGGCGATCGTTGCGCGCAACAGCGTGCTGGCTTCGTTGGCGCTGATGTTGCCCTGCACCGGTACTGAAACCTGCTCGCCGTCCTGCTCGAAATGCCAGAGGCTTTTGCCGAAGTAGGAATGGGTCAGGCAGTTGTGCAGGCTCAGGTCCTCGACCCGTTGCGGTGCCGGGTGTTCGCGCAAGTAGGCAGGGGAAGCGCAGATCACCGAGCGGCAAACCGTCAGGCGGCGGGCGATCAGGTTCGGGTCCAGATCGTTGCTGGTGCGGATCGCCAGGTCGATGCGCTCATCCACCAGGTTAACGGTGCGGTCGAGCATCTGCATGTCGACGCTGACGCCGGGGTAACGTTTGACGTAAGCGGCCATGGCATCGGCCAGTTGCGCCTGGCCGAACGAGGTGCTGACGCTGATCCGCAGCAGGCCGCGCGGTGCGTCGTCCGGTTCGCTGACGGCGGCTTGCATGTCGCTGGACAAGTCGAGCATCTGCCGGCAGCGGGGCAGGATCTCGTTGCCGGCGGCGGTCAGGCTCAACTTGCGTGTGGTGCGATGCATCAGGCGCGCGCCAACCCAATCTTCCAGTTCCGCCAGATACCGCGACACCACCGGCCGTGACAGCTCCAGGTGATCGGCGGCGGCCGATTGGCTGCCGAGGTCGACCACCGTGACGAACACACGCATTGCTTGAAGACGATCCATGATTTGCCCGCTTTCAGAAACAAACTATGTTCAAACATCGCATTTTTTGTACCGAGTCAGGCAACTAAGCTCTGTTCCCCTGTAGGAGCGAGCTTGCTCGCGATGGACCCCCAGGCGCCGCGTTTAACCGGCAAGTACGCGTCATCGTTTACGACCATCGCGAGCAAGCTCGCTCCTACAAAAAAGGGCATTCGCCAAGCACCGCATTCGGACAACGGAGCAACAAATGATCGGTTTCACCACCCTCAAGCGCGTTTTACTGGCCAGTGCCGCCCTCGGCTTCGCCGCCCATGCAGCCGCCTCGACCCTGACGCTGGATGTCTACAACCCCGGCGAAAAAGCCATTTTCCCGGTGACCTCGGTGCTGGTCAGCGGCGAAAAGGAAGCGATTCTGGTGGATGCCCAATTCGGCAAATCCCAGGCCGAGCAGGTGGTGGAAAAAATCCGCGCCAGCGGCAAGCAATTGACCACCATCTACATCAGTCACGGCGACCCGGACTACTACTTCGGTCTCGACACCCTGACGGCCGCGTTTCCCAAGGCCAAGGTCCTGGCCTCGCAGCCGACTGTTGATCACATCAAGCAAACCGTCGACGGCAAACTGGCCTTCTGGGGGCCGAAAATGGGCGCCGATGTGCCGACCAAAACCATCGTGCCGGACGTGCTCAAGGGCGACAGCCTGATCCTCGAAGGGCAGAAGTTGCAGGTGCTTGGACTTGAGGGGGCGCAGCCGGATCGCAGCTTTGTGTGGATTCCGTCGATCAAGGCGGTCGTCGGTGGTGTTGTGGTGGCGCAAAACATCCACGTGTGGATGGCCGACACACAAACGCCGCAGTCCCATGCCGATTGGCTGGCTACGCTGCATTCCATTGAAACCCTGAAACCGCAGGTCGTGGTTCCGGGTCATTACCTCGGCGAGAGCGATCGCTCACTGGCAGCCGTGCAGTTCACCGCCAATTACATCAAGGCCTTCGACGAAGAAACTGCCAAGGCCAGGGATTCTGCTGAACTGATTGCGGCAATGAAAAAACGCTTCCCGGCACTGGGCGATGAAAGCTCCCTGGAGCTGAGCGCCAAAGTCGCCAAGGGCGAGATGAAGTGGTAAGTCGTTAATTGTTTCCACGCAGGTGGGAATAGACTTGTACAAACACCTCGAATGTTCGGGGTGTTTGTGTAGGAAACATAAAATTCAATAGTAGCTCGAAGCTCAGATCATTCTTCCCGTCGACAATTAAATGTGCTTCGTGTTTTTTGTTGTGTGGGCGTTTTTTGAGCGTCTTGAGAATTCGAATAAATGATAAAAAGTTGCATGTGTATTGGTGGGATATATAAATATCTCTGATGTGATTAGCTTTGAGGTTATTTTTGTTTGAGTGTTTTTAATCGGTGGAGATAAGTCCTACGTAGTTTGGTGTGGACGGATGATAGTAGGTCGGTTGTTGGGGGCGTATTGTTTTATGGTCATGAGCTCTATTCGTTGCTTTGTGATGTGTATGAATATTAACTCAATCGTGGAGAATATATGGAAAATGATCTGGAGGCGGCTGCCAAGGAGTTGGAGGCCACGGGGGAACAGGTTCTTTCACAGTTGGAAGGTGTTAATAGCATAGTTGATGCTGCCAGATTTGTACCTGTGCAATACTTTGAAAAAAAGGCGGAAAATATTGATGATGAAACATTTATTGTCAAAAAAAATCATGTGGTAATGATTAAGCGTTATGTTCGTGCCGGGCTTTCGTTGCCAGTCAATATCGGCGAAATTGAAAATCATCTTGGGTACAAAAACGCGGGTCACCCGCTGCTTGAACCGACAAGCATGCAGCAGTTCTATCAGGAAATTCATTCGCATGCTTTATCTTGGGCAACCTTGGAGCGAGAGACTAAAAACATCGGAAACAGACTGGACTTGTTTGCCAGAAATTTTTTTGAAAGCGGATCGGCGATCATCAATCTCTTGAAGGCATCCGAAACATACAGGCGCGTGGAAGGCAATATAGATTCACTGAGTGAGGATGAAAAAAAACAACTAGCGTCAATTCCACTGAGTAGTACCGAAACAAAGCGTGTTGAAAGTCTTCAAAAGGCCCTTAAGTTCGCAAAAAAAGATGTTGCGGAATTTTACCTTGCGGTTGCTGGTGTCAATGCTTTGGCTATTGAGTTTTCTCGCAAGATATCGGACGAGTTATTGATCAAGCTTGCACTAAAAATGAACGCTGTCGATGAGGCGAATATCGACAAACATGAAGCTGTTGATGAGCTTCGTAAACAAATAAAGGAGCTTGATGAGACAATTGCTGAAAAGCAAGCGGAGTATGATGATCAGGTAGGGTATGCCTTTACTGGTTTGGTATTCGGTCCACTGGGTCTGATAGTGACAGGCGGTATATTCGGCGCCGAAGCTGAAAAAACCAGAGCGCAGAAAAATGAATTGCTAGAGCAAAAGAATCGATTGGTTGTTCAGATGTCGGCTGCTCGCCTGTCTCAAAGTTTAATAACGCTGACGACAAATTTTTCCGAGATGCACGCATTAATGAAAGATGCTGAAAATGGTATCAAATGCATTGAGGATGTACTCGGTATTATCTGGAATAGTCTGGGTGTGTCTTTGGAAGGGTTCGAAGACGGCGCGAGTGAGATGGATTTGATTTTGTTGGTGCTGAACCTTCAGGCGATTTTTAATCCGTGGAAAACTATTCAAGGGCATGCTCACGCGCTGTCCACGGTTTTCAATCAGGTTGTTGAGGGTAAGTAAATACTATGGTTCAAGGAGGAACTCTGCTATGAAAGACCATGAAACTATTACAAGTAATCATTATGTGCTGCCCGATACCGGCGCAATGAGACGTGCCAAGGATCGATTGAATATGAGTGTGAGTGACGGTGGATTTGATTTTTTGCCATCGTCACGAGAGAAATTATTGAGTGTCAGTAGTGAGCTGAATGATGCACATCAGCAGTTGTTTGATGATGTCAAGAAAATTACTGCGTTATTGGCCAACTCTGGCTTGGAAGCAACGTTGGCGAGTATTGAGGAAATTAATAGCAATACTGCATTGACTGCCTTGCAGAAAGATGAGCACGTTAGTCGGCTGCTGGAGCATGGGGTCGCACGGGTTGCTGAGTCTCAGATCGCATTAGTGGTTGCCAATAAATATTTAGTTCGGGTAACCGAAGATTTTGTTGCGACCCGTTTTGCCGAGTCAACCATTAGTTTGCGTCGTACCTTTGATAGTGAAGTGAACGCTATTGAACAGCGCATCGGGGCTGACGAGGGCGACCTGGAGACGCTAAAGAAGGACAAGCAGTTTATCGACGACGCTATCCAGAAATTCAAGGCCCCGGGCTGGCGGGATATTGTCAGTAGTCTGCTGCCGAGTGCAGAGGAAATCGAGGCCGCAATAAAGTTGGTTGCCACCGGGAAACCGGATAAGGAATTTTTGAAACTAGTATTGAACAAGCTTCAAGGTAACTTTGAAGCGCTCGACCGGGGGCGTCAATTCACCGACCTCGCCCAAGCGCGGGACGCAGTGCGTGATAGAATGAACGAGCTGAACGCCAGCATCAAGTCGGATCAATTACAAGTATGCAAGTTGCAGCGCAAGCTCGGTGCGTTGGATGAACTGGGCGCATTGGATTCGGTACTTTCAAGTTGGTCGGAGCAAGTCGCAAAGGTCGCTGAGGCATACTCGAATTTTCTCCGGGTAAACAACCCAAAATCGATCGCAGATGTGCCGACATTGAAGGGCACTGCCGAGCGTTTTGAAGTATTCTTGAATTACTTGAAGTCCATCAAAAAAAGCTGAGTGGTGATATAAGCAAAAGGCCATGCTTCGCGCATGGCCTGTCCGATTGAATGGGCCAACGCCAAGGTTCATCGCGCCTGTTCCACCAACCACTCCATCAGCTCGCGCAGTTTGGGCGAAGGCCCGGGTTTTTCCGGGAGCACCAGGTAATACGCAAGACCTGTTTTCACCTTCAATTCGAATGGCGTGACCAGCCGCCCGGCACTCAGGTCATCGCCGATCAGCGACCAGTCGCCAATCGCCACCCCCGTTCCCTGGGACGCCATCGACATCGCCAGGTCCAGTGTTTCGAAATGCTGGCCCTTGCCGACATTGGTCAAATTCACATCTGCGGCCTTCAACCAGGCTTTCCAGTCCCGTTCATCGCGGGTCGGGTGCAGCAGCAGGTGTTGTTGCAGATCGGCGGGTGTCTGCAGGGGCATGGGGCCTTCGAGCATCGGTCTGGAGCACACCGGCGTGAGTTGTTCATCGAAGAGTTTTTGCGACATCAATGAATGGTCCGGCGGTGCGCCGTACATCACCGCCGCATCGAACTGCTCGAGATGAAAATCCACGCCGTGCTTGACCGTGGTGGTCAGTTCCACCGGCACGTCCGGGCGTTCCCTTTGCCATTGCAGCAGGCGCGGCAGCAACCAGCGCATGACACAGGTCGGTGCCTTGAGTTGCAGGGTTTCGCGCTTCTCGCCGATCTGCTCCACGGCCTCGTCGATCAGGCCGAAAATCTGCTGCACCCGGGGCAACCACTCCCGTCCTTCGGCAGTCAGGTCCAGACCTCGGGCCTGGCGAATGAACAGCTCATAACCCAGGTGATCTTCCAGCCCGGCGATCTGCCGGCTGACCGCGCCCTGGGTAATGTGCAGTTGTTCGGCAGCCCGGGTGAAATTGCAGCACTGCGCGGTAATCAGAAAAGTGTGCAGCGCCGGCAGGGGAGGCAGTCGTTTCATTGGGATCCAAGGTATGACGTGAGGACATGGCTAGTATGACTTTTTATCCATTGTTGCGGCTACGTGTCGCCCGTTCCAATGAGGCCATTCCCGGGCCTGCCAATCCATCATAAACACAGCGCATGCCCGGCGTCTCAAACGAACAAGAAGGGCAAAGACATGGCGACGTGCGGCGAAGTATTGGTCAAGTTACTCGAAAACTACGGAGTCGAGCAGGTGTTCGGCATTCCGGGGGTTCATACCGTGGAGCTGTATCGCGGGCTGGCCCGTTCGAGCATCAACCACGTGACGCCGCGCCATGAACAGGGCGCCGGCTTCATGGCCGACGGTTACGCCCGCACCAGCGGCAAACCGGGCGTGTGCTTCATCATCACCGGCCCTGGCATGACCAACATCACCACCGCCATGGGCCAGGCTTACGCCGATTCGATCCCGATGCTGGTGATCTCCAGCGTGCAATCGCGCAGCCAGTTGGGCGGCGGTCGCGGCAAGCTGCATGAACTGCCGAACCAGGGCGCACTGTGCGCCGGTGTCGCGGCGTTCTCCCACACCCTGATGTCGGCGGCGGAATTGCCGGGTGTGCTGGCTCGCGCCTTTGCGCTGTTCCAGGCGGGCCGTCCGCGTCCGGTGCATATTGAAATTCCATTGGATGTGTTGGTCGAAGACGCTGACGAGCTGCTCAGCAGCCTGCCGGTCAACATCGACCGCGCAGGTGCTTCGCCGAGTGCCGTGTCGCGCATGACCGAATTGCTGGCCAACGCCAAGCGTCCGCTGATTCTCGCCGGTGGCGGTGCCATCGACGCGGCGGCCGAGCTGACGGCGCTGGCCGAGTTGCTGGACGCGCCGGTCGCCCTGACCATCAATGCCAAGGGCATGCTCGCCTCCGGCCACCCGTTGCTGATCGGCTCGACCCAGAGTCTGGTCGCCACCCGGGCGCTGGTCGCCGAGGCCGACGTGGTCCTGGCCATCGGTACCGAACTGGCCGAGACCGACTACGACGTGACCTTCGCCGGTGGCTTCGAGATTCCTGGCAAGTTGCTGCGCGTGGACATCGACCCGGACCAGACCGTGCGCAACTACCCGCCGCACGTGGCGCTGGTGGCCGACTCGCGCAACGCCGCCCAGGCCTTGCTCAGCGCCTTGTCGCACAAATCCCTGGCCGAACGCCGCAACGATTGGGGTCAGGTACGGGCCGCTCGTCTGCGTGAAGACCTGGCCACCACCTGGGACGCACCGACCCTGGCCCAGACCCGTTTCCTTGAAACCGTCCTGTACGAACTGCCGGACGCGGTGTTCGTCGGTGATTCGACCCAACCGGTATACACCGGCAACCTGACGTTCAACCCGGAGCGTCCACGTCGCTGGTTCAACTCGTCCACTGGTTACGGCACCCTCGGTTACGCCTTGCCGGCGGCGATTGGCGCCTGGCTCGGCGGCAGTGCTAAAGACGGTGCTCGCCCGCCCGTGGTGTGCCTGATCGGTGACGGCGGCCTGCAGTTCACCCTGCCGGAACTGGCCAGCGCCGTTGAAGCGCGCACTCCGGTCATCGTGCTGCTGTGGAATAACCAGGGTTACGAAGAGATCAAGAAATACATGGTCAACCGTGCCATCGAGCCGGTCGGCGTGGACATCTACACCCCGGACTTCATCGGTGTGGCCAAGGCCTTGGGCTGCGCGGCCGAAGCCGTCAGCAGTGTCGAGCAACTGCGCGGCGCATTGCGTGTGGCCCACGATCGCCAGGGCCCGACCCTGATTGAGATCGACCAGGCCGAGTGGATGAAGGCGGTGTCGAAATGACTTTCCCGACTACCCTGGATGGCCTGTACATCAACGGCCAATGGTCGGCCGGCAATGAACACCTGCGGGTGATCAATCCGGCGACCGAAGCCCTGTTGACCACGGTCAATGGCGGCGATGAGCTTGCGGTTGATCAAGCGGTGAGCGCGGCGACCCGGGCGTTCGTCGGCTGGTCGAAAACTACCGGTGCCGAACGCGCTGCCATTCTGCGCAAAATCGCCGCGGGCGTGCAGGCCAACCGTGAAAAACTGATGCACTTGCAGTCGAGCAACAACGGCAAGCCGCAATTCGAAGCCGCGATCGACGTCGATGACGTGATCGCCACGTTCGAGTACTACGCCGGTCTGGCCGAAGGGCTGGACGCGAAGCAGGACAGCGCCATCGAACTGCCGAGCGACGATTTCAGCGCTCGCCTGCGCCGCGAACCTTGCGGTGTAGTTGGCCTGATCGTGCCGTGGAACTTCCCGATGGTGACCACCGCCTGGAAACTCGCCCCGGCCCTGGCCGCCGGTTGCTGCGTGGTGCTCAAGCCTTCGGAAGTCACGCCGCTGCCAGAGCTGGAACTGGCAACGATTATCGCAGAAGCCGGCTTGCCGGCGGGCGTGTTCAACCTGGTGTGTGGCACCGGCCTGGCCGTTGGCGCGCCGTTGTCGGCGGATCCGCGTATCGCGAAAATTTCCTTCACCGGCAGCAACGCCATTGGCGTGCAGGTCATGCAGCGGGCGGCGGAAACCGTCAAAGGCGTGAGCCTGGAACTGGGCGGCAAATCATCGCTGCTGGTGCTGGCCGATGCCGATCTCGACCTGGCGGTGGATGTGGCTTGCGGCGGTGGTTTCTTCAACGCCGGGCAAATGTGCTCCGCCACCAGTCGCGTGCTGGTGGCCGATGAACTGGCCGATGAATTCCTCCGCCGCGTGAAGGCCCGTGCCGAAGCGATTCGCGTGGCCGACCCGTTTGACCCGAACGTGGAAATGGGCGCGCTGGTCAATCAGGCGCAATACCAGCGTGTCCTGGGCCACATCGATCGTGGTTTGAGCGCTGGCGCCAAACTGGTTTGCGGTGGCAATCGCCCGGCGGACCTGCCACGCGGATATTTTTTGCAGCCGACGGTTTTCACCGACGTGCCCCTCGACAGTGCGTTGTGGTGTGAAGAGATCTTCGGCCCGGTGATCTGCGTGCGCAGTTTTGCCTCTGAAGCCGAGGCGATTGCCCTGGCCAACGACAGCCAGTTCGGCCTGGTCGCCAGTGTGGTCACGCGCAATGCCGAGACCGCCGACCGCGTCGCCAACGCTTTGCAGGCGGGGCTTGTGTGGATCAACGCACCGCAGGTGATCTTCCCGCAGACCGCCTGGGGCGGCTACAAGCAGAGCAGCATAGGCCGCGAATTGGGGCCTTGGGGCTTGCAGGCTTTCCAGGAAATCAAACACGTGATCCGGGCTGTCTGACACCGATCACCTGTAGGAGCGAGCCTGCTCGCGAAGGACGTCAACGATAACGCGGGGTACCTGAATGAGCGCGGTGCCCTTGCGTCCATCGCGAGCAGGCTCGCTCCTACAGAAAAGCCATCCGCGTGCCCCGAAAGCAGGCATGCGCTGGCGTCATGGCTTCAATGAATTTTTATCGATAGTCAGGTGTTTTACGCGACCTCAGGATGAACTCACTGGTTCAGCCAAACCCCCGAAAACAGAGGGGTTAACGCTACCCAGTCGCGCGGATGCAACAGTTTCGACCTGCCTTATACCTACAAAAACAAAGGGAGTCCGTAATGGGCGAGCATGATCTGAACAGACGTCAATTCATCAAGACCGTGGGCGTAGCCTCGGTTGCAGCGGCAGCCATGAGCATGCCGTTCATCAAGGCCAATGCCAGCGACACACGCTTTGCCGGCAAGACCCTGCGTTTGCTGACCTGGTCCGATGACACCGGCCTGGCTGCACTGCGCAACATCGCCGCGACGTTCGAAGACAAGTACGGCTGCAAGGTCATCGCTGACCGCACCGGCAGTACCTCGGAAATGGTCGCCAAACTCAAGGCCGGCGGTGATCGTCCGCAGTACGACATCATCACCCTGGCAGGGGTTGGCGCCGAAGGTCTGGCCGCCGCCAACCTGCTGGAAAAACCCGACCTCAACCGCATTCCCAACCTGGTCGATGTACCGGAGAAATACCGCACCGGCGCCAATGGCCACGGTATCGGTTACCTGCTGTGGTGCAACAGTCTGGTCTACAGCACCCGCACCCAGAAAGAAGCCCCGACCAGCTACGCCTCCCTGTGGGATGCCGACGCGGCGCCGAACATCTTCCTCCCGCCGCCGAACTGGACCGAGGCCATGGACCTGATCATCATTGCCGCCAAACTGGCCGGTGGTGACGAGCACAACATCGAACCTGGCTTCAAGAAACTCGCCGAGCTGAAAGATCGTGTGGTGACCCTGGGTGAAAACCCGAACCAGATCGCCGAGCTGTTCCGCACCGGTTCCCTGGACATGGGCGGCCTGTACGCACCGGCGTTCTTCCCGAAACAGATCCGCGATCCGAACTACGGTCTGGGCGCGACCTTTGGCATGAAGGAAGGTTTCTACACCGACCTGATGCTCTCGGTGATGCCGAAGAACCGTCCGGGCGATACCGACATGGCCTATGCCTTCATCAACCACTCCCTGGACCCACTGGTGCAGGGCAAGATGGCTGAAGACATCTACAACGGTCCGGTCAACGCCAAGGCGATCATCTCCGCCGAAGCGCGCAAGAGCCCGTACATCCTCACGCCGGAGCAGATTGCCGAGAAGGCGATCATGCACGACAACGCCTTCCTGGCGACTGTGCATGACCAATGGATTCGTCGTTACACGGAAATCTTTTCTTCCTGATCGAGTGACCTACACAGGATCCTCAAACACTGAAGATCCCTGTGGGAGCGAGCTTGCTCGCGATTGCTGACTGTCATTCAACATTGATGTCGACTGATACACCGCTATCGCGAGCAAGCTCGCTCCCACAGGGGACGAAGTGATTTCGAGTCTTGTGTTTGTCAGCTGCTTTCCATTGACGAGACCCTTTGCTATGGAACACCAACCTCTGACCCATCCGGTGAGTGCCGCTCCCATGCGCGCCGCTCGGGGTGTTTCGCCAACGACGCGCGCCTGGTTTTTCCTCACGCCGTCGATGCTGTTTCTTGGCGTACTGATTGCCGCCAGCCTCTTGGTACTGCGCATGAGCGTGGGCACCAAAGGCGCGGAATGGTCCGGGTTCAGCCTGGCCAGCTACGCCCAGTTGCTGGAACCCTATTACCTCAAATCCCTGATGCTGACCCTGCGCCTGGCGCTGATCAGCGCGGTGATCGCAGTGATCCTGGCGATCCCGGTGGCCTACACCATGTCGCGCCTGACCTCGCCGTTCGTGCGACGGATCTTCCTGGCTGCGGTGTTGCTGCCGTTGCTGGTCAACCTGCTGCTGCAAAGCTACGGCTGGCTGGTGATCCTCGGTCCAGGCGGCATGCTTAACCAGGCCTTGATGGGCCTGGGCCTGATCAAGCGCCCGATCATGCTGTTGTATAACCAGAACGGCGTGTTGATGGGCCTGGTGCAAACCGCCTTCCCGCTGGCCGTGTTGCCGATCGCCAGCGCCATGCGCGGCGTCGCCCGCAGCTACGAAGAAGCCGCTGCCACCCTCGGCGCCAGTCGCTTCCAGGTGTTCCGCCAGGTGGTGTTGCCGATGAGTCTGCCGGGGATCATTACCGGTGCGACCCTGGTGTTCGCCTACAACGCCAGCAGTTTCGTGGTGCCCTTGCTGCTCGGTGGCCGGCGCGTGCCGATGCTGGCGGTGATGGTGCATGACCAGATTGCCCCGTTGATGAACTGGCCCGCCGCATCCGCTGCCGGCGTGGTGCTGATCGTCACCACCCTCGCGATCATGACCTTGTCCGAATACATCACTGGCCGTCGTCGGCGCATGCTGGAGGCTTCCCAATGAGCACCCTGACCAAGAAACGTTATGGGCTGTTGCCCGGCGAGACCGGCAAGTTCGCCGGCATCCTTTCGGGCTTCATCCTGCTGCTGGCGGTGCTGCCGATCCTGACCATGATCGTCATGTCGTTCAGCGGCGCGTCGAACCTCGACTTCCCGCCGAGCAGCTACAGCCTGCAATGGTACAAGGCCGCCTGGCACACCTTCGTGTCGCCGGACGCCAGCGACGTGCTGAGCCTCGGCCAGGCCATGAGCACCAGCCTGCTGGTGTCGTGCCTGACCATGATTTTCGCCACGATCATCGCAGTGCCGGCGGCCTACGCGCTGACCCGTTGCGAGTTCCGCGGCAAGGCCGTGGCCTTGCAACTGATGTCGTTGCCGCTGGTGTTCCCGATGGTGGTGTTGGGTCTGGCATTGCTGCTGGTGTTCGACAGCCTGCCGTTCCATATGACCACCTCTCGTCTGGTGATTGCCCACGTGATCCTGGCGCTGCCGTTCGTGGTGAAGAACTGCACGGCGGCGATGCTCTCCATCGGCAGCGAAGTCGAGGAGGCCGCGCAGATGCTCGGTGCTTCACCGCTGCGGGCGATTGTCGATGTGGTGGTGCCGTTGATGAAGTCGGGAATCCTGGCGGGCATGCTGCTGGCGTTCATCGTCTCGTTCAACGAATTCACCGTGACTTACTTCCTCTACACCATTGATGTGATGACCGTGCCGATCTGGATGTACAGCCGCACCGTGTCTTCACTCGACCCAACCGTATTTTCGTTTGCCGTGCTGATCGTGCTGATCGACTTCGTCCTGATCTGGGCGCTGGAGAAGCTGGTTGGTGAAGGTGGCGTTTCGTTCTGATTTCTTGAGGTACTTCAAATGTCTGGTCTGATTCTGGAAAACGTCGAGAAACATTACGGCTCGGCCTGCGCGGTAACCGATGTGAACCTGCATTTGCCCGAGGGCAAACTGGTGTGTTTCCTCGGCCCTTCGGGCTGTGGCAAAACCACGCTGCTGCGCATGATTGCCGGCCTTGAAACCCTGACCGGCGGCGAGATCCGCCTGGACGGTGAAGACATCGGCCACACCCCGGCCCACCTGCGCAACTTCGGCATGGTGTTCCAGTCCCTGGCGCTGTTCCCGCACATGACCGTGGGTGAGAACATCGCCTATCCGCTGAAACTGCGCGGAGTCAGCAAGGCCGACCAGCAGGCGCGGGTGGTGGAGTTGCTGGAACTGATCCAGTTGCAACCGATGATCGATCGTCCGGTGGCCAAGCTCTCCGGCGGGCAACGCCAGCGCGTGGCGATTGCCCGGGCGATTGCCAACCACCCGAAAATCCTCCTGCTCGACGAACCGTTGTCGGCGCTGGACGCCAAGCTGCGCGAATCGATGCAGGTGGAAATCCGTCAACTGCAACAGCGCCTGAACATCACCACCATCATGGTGACCCACGACCAGCGTGAAGCCATGACCATGGCCGATATCGTGGTCGTGCTGGGTGAACACCGGGTGCAGCAGGTCGGCACGCCGATTGAAATCTACCGGCACCCGGCCAACGAGTTCGTCGCGGACTTCATCGGTTCGGGCAACATCTTCCCGGCCACGGCGCTGGGTGACGGCAAGGTCAGCCTGCCGGGTGGCGATGCGCTGCAAGTGCCGATCTGCAAGAGCATTGTGGCAGGGGAAAAGGTGAAGATGCTGATTCGTCCGGAAGACCTGCAACTGTCGGCGCCTCAGGCGACGGCGGGCAACCGCTTGCTGGGCAAGGTGACCTTCGTGCGCGATATCGGCGCGACCATCGAGACCACGGTTGAGTGTTCCGGGGTGTCGTTTACCGCGCTGAGCACGCCGTGCCAGGGCTTTGGCCTGAGCGTCGGTCATCCGGTGTCGGTGACCTTGCCGGCTGAGGCTTGCCGGGTACTTGGGGCCTGATCCCGGTTTGATGCTGTTTGTACTGGCCTCATCGCGAGCAAGCTCGCTCCCACATTGGACGGTGTACGCTGGACCCTGTGGGAGCGAGCTTGCTCGCGATGAGGCCAGTACTGCTTGCAAAGAAACAAGTTCAGACTGACAACCGCAACCGTGCCAGATCCCGCAACGGCGGTGCCCCGAACAACCGGCTGTACTCCCGGCTGAACTGCGAAGGGCTTTCATACCCGACGCGATACCCCGCCGCCGAAGCCTCCAGCCCTTCGGCCAGCATCAACCGCCGCGCTTCCTGCAGGCGCAACTGCTTCTGATACTGCAACGGACTCATCGCCGTCATCGCCTTGAAGCGGTGATGCAGGGTCGATACGCTCAGGTTCACTTCCTTCGCCAGATCATCGATGCGCAACGGCTGTTCAAAGTTGCCATTGAGCCATTTGATCGCCTGGCTGACGCGATGGCTCTGACTGTTGGCGATGGCGATTTCGTACAGCCGATGTCCCTGTTTGCTGCGCAGCAGTCGATAGAGGATCTCCCGGCGAATCAGCGGCGCGAGCATGGCGATGTCTTTCGGCGTGTCCAGTAGCCTTGCCAGGCGCAGTACGGCATCCAGCATGGCCGTGTCGAGCCGCTCGACATACAGCCCGCGCCCGGTCGGCCGGGTGGGCACGCCGAGGGGGCCGGCGTCGGCGATCAGCGCGGTGATTTCCGCCGGATCGATGTCCAGGCGCAGGGCCAGGATCGGCTCCTCGGCCGAGACATCCACCACCCGTCCACTGAGCGGCATCGAGACCGAGACCACCAGGTAGTTCAACGGGTCGTAGTTGAAGTATTCGTTGGCCAACTGAACTTCCTTGCGCCCCTGGGCCATGATGCACAGTGCCGGTTGCGCGAGCACCGGGGCAAACTCATGGGACTGGCTGTGGCGGGACATGAACAGCGAGCCGATGGCCGTGGCATAACTGCCATCTTCGGCGGTGTTGCGGCGGATGATCGCCGCCAGTTCCGCGCGCTGCTTTTCCATGTCGGTGTCCAGCGGGGCTTGAAAGTGATCGAGCGACGTCATGCGCGGCATCCTCGGCAGGCATGGAGGGAATGGAGCAGAGCATAAGTTTGTGCAAGTGGCAGCGGTAGACACATCCTGCCGGATGCTTGCCTGATTCTGCATGGTGGTGACTGGCGGTGTAGCCACTAGAGCCTTGTGCCGCAAGAACTTGCTTGAAACTCGTAGGGCAGAACCGTGACAGGGTTTTACAGCTTGTTACAGGCTTGTCATGCAGTTTCGCAGGATTGTGCAACGCACCGGCAGGAATCGACTAACGAGACAGGCGTCGCGGCCCTTAACCTTTGATCCTGTCGCAGCCCGTCCCCCGGCTGCCACGCGACTCCCCGGGAGGGTTGAACATGTCCACGCAAATCCCCGTCAGTCATATGGCCTTCGTTCGAGCGCGCGCCGGGCGCTCTGCGGAACTCGGTGTGCGTCTCAGCGCCCTGATCGAACCGTCCCGCGCAGCGCCAGGCTGCCTGAGCTTTAGCTTGCAGCATTCGCAATGCGATCCGGAGTTGTGGCTGGTGTCCGGTTTCTGGAGTGATCAACAGGCCATGACCGCCTACTTCAACACGCCGGCGATGGAGATTTTTGCCGAGCTGGTGCAGGAACTGGTGGTCAACAGTCTGGATTTCCACACCTTCAAGGATGTCTCGGCGGCGCAGGCCCTGGGACAGTCCGCACTGGAGGTACACAAACTGGCCGGTTGAGGGTTTAATGACGGCATTCTCAATCAGCCAGGATGCGCGACATGGCACGTAAAGCCTTTGATCACTTCGAAGCTGTTTCCGCTGTAGTACCGGGCGAGGGTGGTTACCACGCCGCTATCGCCGTCAAGGCGCTGGGTGGTTCCGGCGCTCCGCGTTTTCACAAAGTGCTGGAAGGCCAGATCTTCAAGACCGCCCATGACGCCGACCTGGCAGCGGCCAAAGAGCTGACCCACCTCAAGGACGTCAAAGAAGACGCCGACCTGCTCTGGTGATCACTTCACCGCCTCCGGGCGGTACATCTTGAACAACGCCTCAGGCCCCAGCTGGAAATAATCCGCCGGCCCGCCGCCGCGCAGAATCGGTTCTGCCGCGGCGGTGTCGTATACCCCATCCTTCAACAGCCATTTGGCGATATGCACGGCGACCACTTCACCGAGGATCAGCCAGCTCGGCACCACATTGCCGTCCGCTCGCTGCAATTGGATGATCTGCGTGACCTTGCACTCGAAGGACACCGGGCTTTCGGCCACCCGTGGCACCTGAATGACTTTCGAGGCAACGGTCGTCAGGCCGGCCAGTTCGAACTCGTTGACCTCAGGCCCGACCATCGCGCAGCTCTGGTTCATCTGCTCGGCCAGCGGCCGTGTGGCCAGGTTCCAGGCGAACTCGCCGGTCTGTTCGATGTTGTTCAGGCTGTCTTTGCGTCCGACACTGGAAAAACCAATGATCGGCGGAATGTAGTTGAAGGCGTTGAAGAAGCTGTAGGGCGCCAGGTTCAAGCGGCCCTCGGCATCCTGTGAAGAGATCCAGCCGATGGGACGCGGGCCGACGATGGCGTTGAACGGATCGTGGGGCAGGCCGTGGCCGTTGGCGGGTTCGTAGAAGTGGATGTCGTCGGGCATTGGGGAGAGTTTCCAGAGCTTGCGGGGAGACGTGCATGGTGCAAGCACGCGCCGCGGATTTCCAGTCCGACCTTCCCCCTGTAGGAGCAAGCTCGCTCCCACATTGGACCGCATTCCTCCGAGGGTACGCGGTCAACCTGTGGGAGCGAGCCTGCTCGCGAAGGGGCTTGGCAGTCACCCTTGCGGTAACTGCCTGACGTCTGTCAGTCAGTGACGATCCGCGAATGTTTGCGGGTGTCTTTCATGGTGATGTACACCAGCAACGACACGGCAATACAGGCGGTCACGTACCAGTAGTAACCCGTCTCCATGCCGATGCTCTTGAACCACAGTGCGATGTATTCAGCGGTGCCGCCGAAGATCGAAACGGTCAGTGCATACGGCAGGCCCACGCCCAGGGCGCGGATTTCGGTCGGGAACAGTTCGGCTTTCACCACGGCGTTGATCGAGGTGTAGCCGCTGACGATGATCAGCGCCGCCATGATCAGGAAGAACGCGCCCCACCAGGTCGTGATGGTGTGCAGGGTGGTGAGGATCGGCACGGTGAACAGGGTGCCCAGGATGCCGAAGGCAATCAGGATCGGCCGGCGACCGATTTTATCCGACAGCCCGCCGACAATCGGTTGCAGGCACATGAACAGGAACAGCGTGGCGGCGGAAATGGTGGTGGAGTCGGAAATGCTCATGCCGACGGTGTTCACCAGGTATTTCTGCATGTACGTGGTGTAGGTGTAGAACGCCAGGGTACCGCCCATGGTCAGGCCGACCACGGTCATCAGTTCCTTGGGGTGACGCATCAAGGTGCGCATCGCGCTTTCCTTGGCTTTTTCTTTCTTGGTGAAGGACTCGGTCTCTTCCATGCCGCGACGCAGGTACAACGCCACCACGGCACACAGCGCGCCGATGGCGAACGGGATGCGCCAGCCCCAGGCGTAGAGCTCTTCGGTGGTCAGCAGTTGTTGCAGCACGATCAACACCGCCAGGGCGATGAGCTGGCCGGAGATCAGGGTCACGTACTGGAAGCTGGAGTAGAAGCCGCGACGTTCCTTGGTGGCCATTTCGCTGAGGTAAGTGGCGGAGGTGCCGTATTCGCCACCCACCGACAGGCCTTGCAGCAAGCGCGCGAACACCAGCAGGATCGGCGCACCGATGCCGATGACTTCATAACTCGGGCTCAGGGCGATCAGCAGCGAACCGAAGCACATCAGGTACACCGAGGCCATCAGGGCCTTTTTGCGCCCGACCTTGTCGGCATACAGCCCCATCAGCCAGCCACCGATCGGACGCATCAGGAAGCCCACGGCGAAGATCGCGGCGGTGTTGAGCAGTTGGGCGGTGGTGTCACCCTTGGGGAAGAAGGTCTTGGCGAAGTACAGGGAGAAGGCGGCGTAGACGTACCAGTCATACCACTCGACCATGTTGCCGACGGAACCGCTGAAGATCGATTTGATGCGGCTGGACGTGGTTCTTGCTTTGGCCGGCGCGACAGCCGACCCAAGCGGCAGGGAGTTGGAGTTATCCATTGAAGGATCCTTCGTTTAATTGTTTTTGTGGAGCGCGTTTAAACGCAGCCTGCAGGGGCTATAGCAGGAGCTGTGCCAAGGGGGAGAGGGCCGGTCTAGAGGGGGGGCGGGGTTTTGGTGAGCGGAAATCCGCTCATGGGAAATTTGGTGTGAGCGGAAAACTGCTCATCTGCTCGTAAAAAATGCTGTGTTTGTACCGGCCTCTTCGCGAGCAGGCTGAACTGGCCTAATGATTTTGGACACTTCAATCGGGCGCTATGATGGCGCCCAAATCTGAGGTGTTTGGATATGCGTAAATCTTATTCCAGTGAGTTCAAACTCAAGGCCGCCAGCATGGTGCTGGACGAGGGCCAGTCAGTTCCCGATGTTTGTGCCAGTTTGGATATTGGCCCTACGGCCTTGCGCCGTTGGGTCGACCAGGTTCGCAAAGAACGCTTGGGTTCGACCCCGGTGGGGGCCAAGGCAATCACCGCCGATCAGCGGGAGATTCAGCAGCTCAAAGCGTTGCTCAGGCAAAAAGACCTGGACATTGAAATCCTAAAAAAAGGCCAGTGCTCTCCTGCTTTTGGACTCCAAAGATCATTCTCGCTGATCAATGAGCTGGACGAGCAGTACGGCGTTAACAATTGCTGTCGGGCGTTTGGAGTCACCCGCAGCAGCTTTTACGCCTGGCGTCAGCGTCAGGGCAAGGTGAATCCTGAGCGGGAGAAACTTAAGGCCGTGCTGGTCAAGCATCACAAGGAATCCAGAGCGTCCGCAGGGTCTCGCACCCTGTCCAAGGAACTGCAAGCCAAGGGGCATCGTGTCGGGCGACATATGGCTCGCAGCTTGATGCGCGAAGCCGGTGTTGCCAGCCATCAACGGCGGCGGCACAAGTACAAATCTTCCGGCGTTGAGGCGCTGGTGGCGCCGCATGTGCTCAAGCGCAAGTTTGATGTCACTGCGGTTAACCAAGTGTGGTGCGGCGATGTGACCTACATCAAAGTCGGCACGCGCTGGATGTATTTCGCGGCGGTGCTGGATCTGTTTGCCCGCAGGATCGTGGGCTGGTCGTTTTCGATGATTTCCGATGCCACGCTGACCTGCGAAGCGTTGCGGATGGCGGTCGACCTGCGAGGCCGGCCAAAAGAGGTGCTGTTTCACTCTGACCAGGGCTGCCAATACACCAGTCATAAATTCAGGAAAGAAATGCGCAAACATGGCCTCCTGCAAAGCATGAGTCGCAAAGGTGAGTGCTGGGACAACGCTCCGATGGAGCGTTTCTTTGGAAGCCTCAAGTCAGAGTGGGTACCAGAAGATGGCTACCGCTCGGAACATGAGGCGCGGGTGGATGTGCAGCGTTATGTGATGCGTTACAACAACGTCAGGCTCCATAGCTACAACGGCTACCGGTCGCCGGTAGCTATGGAGAAACTGGCGGCATGAAACCGTAACTGGTGTCCAAAATTAGTTGACCAGTTCAGGCTCGCTCCCACAAGGGATCGGTGTACACAACACCAATGTGGGAGCGAGCCTGCTCGCGAAAGGGCCAGTTCAGACGCTACAGGAACATCTCTCTGCTCAACCCATGCCGCTGCATCTTTTCATTGAAGGTCCGCCGCGGCAGTTGCAGTTCTTCAAGCACCGCCTTGACGTCACCCTTGTGCCGGGTCAACGCGGCGCGCAGGCATTGCGCTTCGAACGCTTCCTGCTGCGCCGCCAGTGACTGGCCGGGCTCGATGCCCAATGGCTCCGGCTCACCGAGCCCCAGTACCTGGCGTTCGGCGACATTCGCCAGTTCGCGCACATTGCCCGGCCAGTCGTGGCTCAGCAGGTGACTCAACTGCGCACCGCTCAACGGTGGAAATTTACGCCCCAGCCGTTCGGCGGCGTTTTGGGCAAAGGATTCGAACAGCAGCGGGATGTCTTCACGGCGTTCGCGCAAGGGCGGTAGGCGCAGTTCAGCGACGTTCAAGCGATAGGCCAGGTCTTCGCGAAAACGTCCGGCCCGCGCTTCGTCGAGCAGGTCCGGTTTGGTCGCGGCAATGATGCGCAAATCCACGCGAATGCTCTGGTTCGAACCCAGTCGCTCAAGCTTCTGCTCTTGCAGCACCCGCAGCAATTTCACCTGCTGGGCCAGCGGCATGCTTTCGATTTCATCGAGAAACAGCGTGCCACCGTCGGCGTATTCGAGTTTGCCGATGCGCTTGCCGGACGCCCCGGTGAACGCACCGCTCTCGTGACCGAACAGTTCGGCCTCGAACAGTTGCTCGGGGATGGCCGCGCAATTGAGTGCGACAAAGGGCTTGTCGGCTCGCGACCCGAAGTCATGCAGGCAGCGTGCGACCAGCTCCTTGCCGCTACCGGTTTCCCCGCGAATCAGCACGTTGACCGGCAGGGCTGCCAGGTCCAGCACCTGCCGGCGCAGGGTCTGCAAGCCACGGGACACGCCGAGCAGCGTGGCATCGAGTTTGGCGCGGTTGTCCGCCTGCTCGTGCAGTGCGCGGTTTTCCAGCACCAGCCGGCGCTTGTCGAGGGCGCGGCGCAGGCTGCCGAGCAGGGTTTCCGGGCTGAAGGGCTTTTCGAGGAAATCGTAGGCGCCGTCGCGCATGGCCTCGACGGCCATCGGTACGTCGCCGTGGCCGGTCAACAGGATCACCGGCAAATCGGCATCCCGGCGTTGCACCTCGGCCAACAGTTCCAGGCCGGTCATGCCGGGCATGCGCACATCGCTGAGAATCACCCCGGCAAAATGCTTCGGTAGCTGCGCCAGACACTCGTCGGCGCGGCTGAACAGCTGCACCTCGAAACCCGACAGGCTCAACCATTGCTCGACGGCACTGCGGATGCTGCTTTCGTCGTCCACCACCATCACTGAGTTCAGCATGGTTCATGCACCTCCTGGTCGATGGGCAAGGTCAGGGTAAACACGGCACCTTTGTCATGATTGTCGGCAGTCAGGCGCCCGCCGGATTCGTGAACGATGGCAAACGATACGGCCAAACCGATGCCCAGGCCATCGCCCACCGGTTTGGTGGTGAAGAACGGATCGAACACCTTGGACAGGTTCTCTTCGGCGATACCGCCACCGTTGTCGATCACGCTCAGGCGCCACAATTGTTCGTCGGCTTCGAGGCGGATTTCCAGGCGTTTGCAGGGTTTGTCCTGCATCGCATCGAGGGCGTTGCGCAGCAGGTTGATCAGCACCTGTTCCAGGCGAATCGCATCGCCGCGCACCCAGGCCGGGCGGGTCAGGTGCAACACAGTGCTGACCTGTTCGTCGCGCAGCCGGGTGTCGAGCAGTTGCAGCGACTGGTCCACCACCGTCGCCAGGTCCAGGCGTTCGCGCAAACCGCTGGGGCTTTTGCGGGCGAAGGTTTTCAGGTGGCCGGTGAGGGCGGCCATGCGCGTGAGCATTTCATCCACCGGTTTGAGCGCTTTGTAGGCGTCGTCGACCCGGCCGTGGTCGAGCAGCAGGCGCAAGGTCGCCAACTGCATGCGCTGGGCGGTGAGCGGCTGGTTGATCTCATGGGCCAGGGCAGCGGACATCTGCCCCAGCGCCGCGAGTTTGGCCGACTGCACCAGGCCCTCCTGGGCGGTGCGCAGGTCGCGGGTGCGTTCTTCTACCAGTCGTTCGAGTTCTTCGCGACTGCGCTGACGCAGTCTGGCCAGACGCCAGCGCTGATTGAGAAACAGCAGCAGGAACACCAGGGTCAGCCACAAGCCGGCAGCAGCGAGGGCGGCATTGCGGCTGTCTTCGAAGGCGACTTGCGGGCGCCGCAGCAGATGCAGGGTCCAGCCCTCGGCTGTCAGCGGCAGGGACTCCCACAGGTAGTCCGCCTTGCCGTCCGGGCCATTGACCCGGACGAGGTCACTGTTGTCGTCGAAGCGCCGCAATGATTGAAACTCCAGCGGCGTCAGGGGCTGCTTGTCGTATTGGCGGGTGGCCTTGAGTTCGGCGTGATCGCTGTCGCCGAGCGGCTTGAGCAGGCGATAGCGCCAGCCCGGCTGGTTGGCGATGAAGATGATCCCGCGCGCGTCGCTGACCAGCAGTGTGTCGCTGCCCTGGCGCCACTCGCGTTCCAGCTCGGGAAATTCCAGTTTCACCACCATGGCGCCGAGGAACTGCCCGTCGTCATCGCTGACCGCGCTGGAGAGGAAGTAGCCGGGAATCCCGCTGGTCACGCCTACCGCGTAAAAACGCCCGGTGCCCTGGGTGCGGGTCTGGTTGAAATAGGGACGGAAACCGTAGTTGTGGCCGACATAACTGCTGGGCAAACGCCAGTTGCTCGCCGCCACGGCCAGACCGGTGCGATCGAGCAATTCCAGGGTCGAGGATTCGGCGGCGCCGTTGATCTTTTCCAGTTTGCGGTTCAACGCATCCTGCTGCCCGGGGCTCACCGTCCCCTTGAGTGCCGAGCGCAACTCCGGATCCAGCGCCAGCACGGCGGGCAGGGCGCGGTAACGTTCGATCAGGGTATGCAGCGACGTGGCATAGAGCGCCAGTTGCTGATTGGCTCGGGCGGCGTCTTCGACCATTGACTGGCGCACGGCGTGGCGCATGGCCAGGGTCGCGGCGATGGCGGCGCCGGCGATGATCAACAGGATGTACAGCGACAAACGCACGTTACGGGAAATCGGCAGCATGCTGGCACAAACAGGTAGAAAGTCGGGCGGGCACGATAGCATGGTGAACCCGCCTGAAGAGACAAGGGCTGCAGAAGATCTACGGGCTTGCGTCGGCTACATATAGACGGATGTTCTTTGCCTCACGTTTGTTGGGTTTGAAATGGGGCTTTCGACGCAATTGCCTTGGTGCATGTCTACATCCGGAACCGCACCTGCAGCCCCGGTTGTCGATAACCGCTAACCGGGGCGTATGCCGATGAATGTCCGGGTTCAATGCAGTGTCCTGTTGACCCGTCGTGTTTCCTCTACGGTTTTGGGCGGATCAAAATTATCGTTTTCATCGGACTCGATGATGTACCAGGTGCGATAGCGCTTTTCCCGGCGCAACGGTTTTTCTTGCGGCGGAGTGCCCTGCAGCATTTTTTTCGCCAGTACGGTGTGTGTCGGCCGGCCGGCGGCGTCGTAGAACTGCTGGTCGTGATACCCGGCTTCACGTATCGCTTCGTCATTGATGTAGCGGTACGTATTGGCGAAGTAAGGCCGATAGATACGCACCGTTTCGCCCTTGTTGTTGTACTCGACCCGCTCGCTGACCCGCCAGCGCCGGGCGGCCTCTGCTTCCTTGGGCCGGCCGTATTTGTCGAGTGTCAGTTGGTCATTCTCCTCCACCCACCACGCCAGGCCGGGTTCGACTTCCTGCTTGGTTTGCAGGGAACGGCCGAAGCCGTCCCAGCAGGCGATGGCCGCGCGGATCTGCAGCTCTGGGTCGCCGGGATAGCGGTCGGCCTGCAAGGTGAGCACATGCACGGGTTCGCGATGAGCATCATTGACGTACCGCTGGAGCAGTTTCTCGTCCGCAGTAGGATCTTCCAACAACCCCTCGAGATGCACCCGCGCCCGGCTGCAGAGATGGCCGTCGGGCAATATGAAACCTTCGCCGCGGGCCCATTCCAGCCAGGACTCGAGAGCGGTCGGGGGTACTTTGCCCATCCAACTGAAGGGGGCGGAGAAGGTGGCGGTGGCGTAATGACCGATCGCTTTGATCTTGTCGGCAATGGCGCCTGCGGGGCTTCGGTCTTCGGGAGGCAAGTAGTTGCGCAGGGAGTGAAAACCGACCTTCTCGCCCAGTTCGGTGCCGTAGAAGCTGGTCACCAATACTTCGCCGAACGCGTTGTAGCGGGCCTCCTGGGTGTTTTGATTGGGGTCGAGAATGCCGGCTGGCAGGAACGATCGGTAGTCGACACCGAGGATGCGTGTGGTGCAGCCATCCGGCAGAGTGACGGCGGTGCTCAGGCACCAGTGCTTGTCATACGCGACTGAGGTGATGCCGTGGCTCTTGGTCTGCTGGAATTTTTCGACGTTATAGAACCCCGCCAGTTTGTGATACACAGGGAAGTTTTTACGCACTGACCACAGGTAGTTTTTCGCGTCGGTCGGGTCTGCGAGCTCAATGGCAGTACGCACCGGCAAGAACAGCTCCATGATGTGATAACCGACTGATTCGAGTTTCTCCTTGAGGTTGAACGGCATGTTGCCATTTTCGTCCTTGAGCTTGTCGAAGGCGCTCAGGGCGGTGGCATCCATTTCGGCGGTTTCCTGATCGCCGGGCAGGGCGGTGAAGATCAGTTTGTCCGGGGGCAGCAGTTCGCCTTTCTCCGGATCCAGATATCGCTGCAGCGCCAAACCGGTCAACACCGCTTTGGCTGCCCAGGCGCCTTTCTCATCGGCCAACTCAAGGAATTTTTCCTGGTAGATGTTGCAGGGCTTGAGTTCGTCCTTTTCCAGCACCAGCGCATTGCTGCGCTGACGATAAGGAATGCCCAGACGCCAGCCATCATAGGCTATCAGGTGGCAATACTCGGCCTTGGTCTCGGTCAGATACCAGCATTGTTGCGCGTCGTCATGGGCGTCCAGCCACCATCTGTTTTCGTAGTCTTCATCGCTTTCGTCGCCAGGTGCGTTGACGGCGAAGGGCGGGCTGTCCTTGTTGGTTTTGCGCCGGGCGTAGTGCACGACGATACCGTGGGTGAGGCCGCCGAACTTGTCCCACTGCAGATTGAGTGTGTGCTGGACCAACGGGTCGTCCGCCACCTGCGGCTCATACTGGTAAGCGATGCTTTCCAACGCCAGTAACTGCAATACGGGATAGGGGTGATGTTTGCCTTTGGGGCGCAATTGGCGAATGAGGAAGCGGTTCTCCTGCACGCTGTAGGGTACGGCCGTTTCGGGATCATCGTCGGCGGCAAAAACCTCCGTACGCAACACCGAGCCGCTGAGGGTTCGGGCCATCTCGCGGGCGAGGTCTTCATCGGGGGCGATCACGCGTCCCGCCGCATCGCTGAGGTGATACTCGTGCAGCAGTGTCGGGCGCAACGCCTTTGCCTCTGCGTCACCGGCGTAATAACCGTCGTCGCGCATGTCGATGGCGCGGCCGGTGTGAAACCAGGTTTTGCTCAGGATCGGCGCGGTGAAACCCGGGCTCGAGCGTTCAGTCGCCGATGCTTCGGTATCGGTTTGCAGCAGCAAGCCAAAACCGCGGAACTCTCGCTCGAAACTGTCGTAGAAACCCTGGCGATAGCTGAAGCCCTGGGTCAGTCGGTTGCCGGTGATTTCATCCAGTTGGGTCTGCTGGCTGACCAGGTGCATGGCGAACGGCAGGTGCGAAACCGGGGCTTTGCCAGCGGCGATCAGCTCGGCTTTTTCGTTCAGCCATTCCTGCGCCGAACTGCGGTAACTCACCCCCGTCACGGCGCCCATGTTGTTGTGACTGGCATTGACCAGATAAGGTTTGGCGCTGACGAAATCGTAGCGCCAGTGCTGGGGTTTCATGTGGGGCACTGTGAGGATCAGGCTGGAACAACCCAGTCCGTTGAGGTCGGCGATGCTCACCTGGCAGAAGCGGTCGTAACGCACACCTTTTGGCCATGGCACTTTTACATAATTTTCTTCGAAGCCTTCACCGGCGTGATTCATGTAGACCCGGAAACCGTCGGACTCCAGGTAGATCAGGTCGACCGCGCCCGAGCCGTCCAGGTCCGCCAGCCGCACCCGCGACGAATCGAACTCGGCATATGGGAATTTCAGCTCGCAAAGGACGAAACCCTTGCCGAATTTTCCATGCCCCAGATTCGGCCAGCATTTGACTTCGTTGTGGCGGATGCGAATCAAGTGTTGTGTCGCGCTGCCCAGTGGATCGCTGAAAGCCACCAGTTCGGTCTGGCTACTGCTCAACAGGGGCAGCGAGTCATCGTTGTCGCCCCGAGGGACGTTGGCCCCTTGGCTGAACCCGATTTCACGACGGCTTGAATACAGGCGCACGCTGCGTGGACCGATCAACGCCAGATCCGTCAGACCGTGGCCCACCAGGTCAGCCAATTGCGCATCGGAATGAAAAAACTCCGAGGGGAACGCATCATAGTCCACGAAGTTCGACCAGCTTCGGTCCGGATTGAGGGTGAAGAACCCGGACATGCCCGGGCGGGCGATCACCCAGTCGAGCTTGCCGTCGCCGGTCAGGTCGCTCAATGACTGGCGAATCGGTTTGCTGCTATCGGCCACGGGAATGCCGGGCAATAACGCCCAGTCGCCGTAGCTCACTTCATTGCCGCCACTGTCGGCACGCTGCGGTTCGCGGTAGTACCATGCCTTGTCACTGCGCATCAGCACGCCCGGAATGCCTTCGCCATACAAGTCCACCAGTTGATAACGCTGGCCGTCATTGAGCCCCGGCATCTGGGGGAACTCGCTGTAACCTTCGCGCTGCGGATCGAGGTCAAACGGGTTGTAGAAAAACTCCATGGGCGGGCGACTTTCCATCTGCCCCTGATTGTCATAGGCCTGGATGTGCGCGGCGGTCAGATGGTTGTAGCCCAGCGCGCTCGGGCGATATTCGAGCAGCAGGCGCTGGACCAGCACCGGATCGTCACCCAGCTCTTCGGTGAATTGATGAAACATCAGGACCTGACGGCACAGGCGCCGGGAACCCAATTCGAAACCGTAGGCGTAATTCCAGAACGGGTCCTTACGCGGTGCCCCCCAATCGCCGCGCTCTATTCCAGGCAGATCGTAAATCGGCACTTGCGTCAGGTCGGCACTGCGTTCGCCGTAATCGAACAGCAGGTGAAAGTGCCAGTCCGCGTCTTTCCAGCCATCGGCTTTCCATGCGTACAGGTTGGCGTTGGCCTGAGCGTTGCCGTACAGGACCCGACGTAGATAACGCTGGGCGCGGTAGTCGCGAAACTGCGGAGCGACCGGTGCTTCGACTTCCCTCTGGTACAGGTACACCACATGTTCACCGCGCAGGTTCAGGCTTTCATCGATCAGCCACACACCAACGTGGAACTTGTCATTCGGATCGGCCCGCCGTGATGCATCGGTTTTGCCGTAGCAGTGCAGGCTGCCGTCGGCGCCATGGATCAGCCAGAAGCCGGCGGGGTTGTCCTCGTCGTCGACTTTGGTCCAGTGCTCAATCAGATCAAACCCGCCTTCCACCCGAGGCCAATATCGCACGACGCGGTGCTCGCCGAGGTTTTTGGCGTCGTTGTACTCACTCACTAATCTGGAAATGATCTGGCCATCGTCACTTCTCTCGGGCATCCACACGTCACCGCCGGGGCCGACCACCTGATCGTTGCCTTCATACTTCGGCACGCCCTTGGTGGTGCGCAGGGTGATGGCGTTGGTGGTCAGGCGCCAGCCGATGCCGAACGGACTGTTGCCGACGTCGCTGCTGTAACCCAGGCCCAGGGCCGGGACCAGGTCGCGGTTGGGGGCCTTGCTGATCGGCAGGGGTAACTCCAGTGATGCAGCGCCGGTGGTGCCCACGCCGCCCCAGCCTTTGCCGATGCTCTGGATGGCACCGCCGCCTTTGGGGAGGGCGGGGGCGTTGATTTCGAGGGAGCCCTGTTGTTCGTTCGCCATGGAAGTGTCCGCCGTGACAGAGAGTGCACCGTGTGCCTTCAAACTATCAGCGACAATGGCGGCTGTAACCTGTCGGATCTGACAGGTTGTCCTAAATTTTTTAGAACAAACGGTGCGTAGGTTTCAGCCTTCGATTACTTTCTATCAGGCGTAAAAAAACCGGTCTGTCATTGCTGGCAGACCGGCTCTTATTGTGTCCTGTCAGTGCTTACTGCACTTCCACCGCCAGGCTTTCACTGATCTTTTTCTGCCAGATGGCAGGACCGGTGATGTGTACGGACTCGCCCTTGCTGTCGACGGCAACAGTCACCGGCATGTCCTTGACCTCGAACTCGTAGATCGCTTCCATGCCCAGTTCGGCAAACGCCAGCACCTTGGACTTCTTGATCGCCTGGGCGACCAGGTAAGCGGCGCCGCCGACGGCCATCAGGTACACGGCCTTGCTGTCCTTGATCGCGTCGATCGCGGTCGGGCCGCGCTCGGATTTGCCGATCATGCCCAGCAGGCCAGTCTGCTCGAGGATTTGACGGGTGAACTTGTCCATCCGCGTTGCGGTGGTAGGGCCTGCCGGGCCAACCACTTCGTCACCGACCGGATCGACCGGGCCGACGTAGTAGATGAAGCGACCCTTGAGGTCCACCGGCAGGGTTTCACCCTTGTTCAGCATCTCGACCATGCGTTTGTGCGCAGCGTCGCGACCGGTGAGCATCTTGCCGTTGAGCAGGACGGTTTCGCCCGGCTTCCAGCTCTGCACGTCTTCCGGGGTCAGGGTGTCGAGGTTGACGCGACGGGCCGACGGGCCGGCTTCCCAGACGATTTCCGGGTAGGCGTCCAGCGGTGGCGCTTCCAGCGAGGCCGGGCCGGAACCGTCGAGCACGAAGTGCGCGTGACGGGTGGCGGCGCAGTTCGGGATCATGCACACCGGCAGCGAAGCGGCGTGGGTCGGGTAGTCCATGATCTTCACGTCGAGCACGGTGGTCAGGCCACCGAGGCCCTGGGCACCGATGCCCAACTGGTTGACCTTCTCGAACAGCTCCAGGCGCATTTCTTCGATGCGGTTCTGTGGGCCACGGGCTTTGAGTTCGTGAATGTCGATGGATTCCATCAACACTTCCTTGGCCATGACGGCGGCTTTCTCGGCGGTACCGCCGATGCCGATGCCGAGCATGCCCGGTGGGCACCAGCCGGCGCCCATTTCCGGGACGGTTTTCAGCACCCAGTCGACGATCGAGTCGGACGGGTTGAGCATGGCCATTTTCGACTTGTTCTCGGAACCGCCCCCCTTGGCCGCCACGTCCACTTCCACGGTGTTACCCGGAACGATGGAGTAGTGGATGACTGCCGGGGTGTTGTCCTTGGTGTTCTTGCGAGCGCCCGCCGGGTCGGCGAGGATCGAAGCGCGCAGGACGTTTTCCGGCAGGTTGTAGGCACGACGCACGCCTTCGTTGATCATGTCGTCCAGGCCCATGGTGGCGCCATCCCAGCGCACGTCCATGCCGACACGGACAAACACGGTGACGATGCCGGTGTCCTGGCAGATCGGGCGGTGGCCGGTGGCGCACATGCGCGAGTTGATCAGGATCTGCGCCATGGAGTCACGGGCCGCTGGCGATTCTTCGCGCAGGTAGGCTTCGTGCATCGCCTGGATGAAATCCACGGGGTGGTAGTAGGAAATGAACTGCAGGGCGTCGGCAACGCTCTGAATCAGGTCGTCTTGCTTGATCACGGTCATGAGTCGCGCTCCTCTAAAAGACGGGAACATTCAATAAGGTGCTTGCAGCTTGGGTGCATCGGTCGGTTGCAAGCACCTTTCAAGGCACGCCGGGCATGCTGGCGCGACGCTAAAAAGGCGCGGCAGTATACCGCGCCTCGTTGAGCGGCACACGCGCCAGTGGTCAAACCTTGGTCTCATTGTCGTCCCCGGTCCCTGTAGGAGCTGCCGCAGGCTGCGATCTTTTGATTTTGTTTTTAAGATCAGGATCAAAAGATCGCAGCCTGCGGCAGCTCCTACAGGGGAATCGGGTCATCCCGAAAATTGAATGGTCATTTATCGGCCACGCCACTAAAGTGACATTCGGTCTGTAGAGTAGGACGCTCTGTCAGTCTCCTTTCATTTGGTGAGTCAACGATTGACCCATAACGCCATCCAGCGCCTGTTGCTCAAACGTTTCGCCCTCGCGGCCGGCACCTATGCCCTGGTATTGCTGTTGCTGTGGCTGGCGTTTTTTACCGGTCACTACGAGGCGCCGCTGGCCAGTGTCGCCATCGGCAGCGCACTGGTCGTGACCAGCCAGGCCGTCTTGTTCGCGGTGTTCTACAGCGGCTGCAACCTGCGTTTCGCCGACCCCAGCTTGACCGAGGCGCAAGTGTTGTTGGGGCTTGGCTGGCAAACCTGGCTGATCGCCCATCTGGACGAAGCCCGGGGTGCGTTCCTGGTGTTTTACGTTCTTATCCTGCTGTTCGGCCTGTTCCATCTGTCACGCCGATCCTTTGTGCGATGCGCATTGCTGGTGTTCTTCAGCTTCAGCGCGATCACTCTGTGGGAGGGCTACCACTTCCAGTTGCCCGACCCGGCCATGGCGGTGTTGCAGGTGTGCGTGCTGTTCATCGTGCTGGTGTGGCTGGTGTTGTATGCCCGCTACGTCCAGGCTTCACGACAACGCATGCGTCAGCGGCGTTTTGCCTTGCAGGCGCACCAGGACACCTTGCGCGGGATGATGCGCCAGCTCGAAGACCTGGTGGCCACCGACGAACTCACAGGCCTGTTCAATCGCCGGCATTTCCTGCGCCTGGCTTCCCGCGAGTTGAACGCCATGGAAGCCGGTGTCGTGCATGGCCTGGCGCTGATCGACCTCGACCATTTCAAACGCATCAACGATCTGCACGGGCATGCCGCCGGCGATCAGGTGCTGCAAGCCTTTGCCGGCGTTGCCACCGCGTGCCTGCGTGACAGCGATGTTCTGGCTCGCTACGGCGGCGAAGAATTCGTGGTGCTGCTGCCCGATTGCGATGCCGACAGTCTGACTTCGTGCTGCGAACGGCTGCGCATCGCCTTCACCGATGTCGAGTTGATCGGTCTGAATGTGCGCAACCTCAGCCTGTCCGCCGGCATGACCCTGCTGGAGCTGGGCGACGACCTCGATGACGCGCTGCAACGGGCCGATCAGGCGCTCTATCGGGCCAAGCGTGACGGCCGCAACCGATGCGCGGCGGCGTGGGAGAACGTCGATGCCTGAGTTGCGGGTTGGCGAGCGCCACTGGTCGGTAGCGGCGGGCAGCAATCTGCTCGACACGCTGAATCAGAACGGCGTGCCGGTGCCTTACAGTTGCCGCGCCGGCAGTTGCCATGCGTGCCTGGTGCAGTGTGTACAGGGGCTGCCGAGCGACAGCCGCCCCGATGCCCTGAGTGCGCAGCAGCGAGAACAGGGTTGGCGCCTGGCGTGCCAGTGCCAGGTGGTCGAGGACTTGCAGGTGCACGCTTTCGACCCGCAGGTCGATGGCCAACCGGCCGAGGTCGCCGCGGTCGATTGGCTGAGCACCACGGTGCTGCGCTTGCGGGTGATCGCGCAGCGACCGCTGCGCTACAGCGCCGGCCAGCACCTGGTGTTGTGGGCGGGCAACGTGGCGCGGCCGTATTCCCTTGCCAGCCTGCCGCAGGAAGACCGTTTTCTGGAGTTTCATCTCGATTGCCGCAAGCCCGGGGAATTCAGCGATGCCGCCCGGCAATTGCGCATCGGCGATCCGATCCGTCTCGGTGAATTGCGCGGCGGTGCCTTGCATTACGATCCGGACTGGCATACCCGGCCATTGTGGTTGCTGGCGGCCGGCACCGGGTTGGGGCCATTGTTTGGTGTGTTGCGCGAAGCGCTGCGCCAGGATCACCAAGGCGCCATCCGTGTCATCCACCTGGCTCATGATGCCGATGAACACTACCTGGCCAAGCCTCTGCAGGCCATGGTCGCCAGCCGTCCGAACCTGAGTGTCGAACTCTGGACTCCGGCCGAGTTGCCAGCGGCTTTGGCGCAACTGCGGCTTGTTTCCCGGCAAACCCTGGCCTTACTCTGCGGAGCCCCCGACAGTGTCGATGCCTTTGCCCGGCGCCTGTACCTGGCGGGATTGCCGCGCAATCAACTGCTGGCCGATGTGTTTCTGCCCCGTGGTTGAGCGCTGACTTTTCAGACGCGAGACCTGCCATGACCGAAGCCATCCAAGTTGAACGCGAACGCGGCCTGTTGACCCTGCGCCTGAATCGCCCGGACAAGAAAAACGCCCTGACTCGCGCCATGTACAGCCAACTGGCCGAGGCGCTGAAACAGGCCGACAACGACCCGGGGATCAGTGCCGTACTGATCAGCGGCTCAGCCGAATGCTTCACCGCCGGCAACGACATCGCCGATTTCATCCAGCAACCGCCGACCAGCCTCGACAGCCCGGTGTTCCAGTTCATGCTCAACCTGCTCGAATGCCGCAAACCGGTGATCGCCGCCGTGGCCGGGGCAGCGGTGGGCATTGGCACGACGATGTTGCTGCATTGCGATCTGGTCTACGTCAGCCGCGATGCGCGCCTGCGCATGCCGTTCGTCAATCTCGGGTTATGCCCTGAGTTCGGTTCCAGCCTGATCCTGCCGCGCTTGCTCGGGCAGGCCAAAGCGGCGGAGTTGTTGCTGCTGGGTGAAGGTTTCAGCGGTGAACAGGCGGCTGCCTGGGGCATTGCCAATGAAGCCTTGGGCAGTGGCGAAGAGGCCTTGGCCAAGGGGCGGGAGATGGGCTTGCGCTTTGAGTCGCTGCCGCCGGAAGCGGTGCGGATCAGCAAGCAACTGATGAAAGCGCCGGATCGGGAGCTGTTGCGCAAGGTGATAGAAGAGGAGGGGGCGTTGTTCACCCAGCGGTTGCGGTCACCGGAGGCGTTGGCGGCGTTGACCGGGTTCATCAAGCGGCATTGAATCTTTCGCTGACTGGGCCGGCCCCATCGCGAGCAAGCTCGCTCCCACAGGGATTGGGATTCACCGCAAAAAATGTGGGAGCGAGCTTGCTCGCGAAGGGGCCGGATCAGGCAACACAAAAAATGGATCAGGCAGCAAAAAGCCCCGCCATTCACATGGCGGGGCTTTTGTTTTTCAGCGACCGGTCACTCAGACCATCGGATCGCCAACGTGCAGGATCTTCATGCCGTTGGTGCCGCCGGTGGTGTGGTAGCTGTCACCCTTGGTCAGGATGACCCAGTCGCCTTTCTGTACTACACCGCGCTTGACGAGCTCGTCGATCGCCTTCTGGCTGACTTCGTTCGGCGCCAGCGAAGCCGGGTCGAACGGGATGGTGTACACGCCACGGAACATCGCCGCGCGAGCCTGGGCTTCGCGGTGCGGGGTGAACGCGTAGATCGGCACCGAGGAACGGATGCGCGACATGATCAGCGGGGTGTAGCCACTTTCGGTCAGGGCGATGATCGCCTTCACGCCCGGGAAGTGGTTGGCGGTGTACATGGTCGCCAGCGCAATGCTCTCGTCGCAGCGCTGGAACTCCTTGCCGATGCGGTGGCTGGAGGTCTTGCTGGTCGGGTGCTTTTCGGCACCGACACAGATACGCGCCATGGCCTGAACGGCTTCCAGCGGGTACAGGCCAGCGGCACTTTCGGCCGAGAGCATCACGGCGTCGGTGTAGTCGAGCACGGCGTTGGCCACGTCGGACACTTCGGCGCGGGTCGGCATCGGGTTCTGGATCATCGACTCCATCATCTGGGTCGCGACGATCACCGCCTTGTTGTGGCGGCGTGCGTGCAGAATGATCTTCTTCTGGATGCCCACCAGTTCGGCGTCGCCGATTTCCACACCCAGGTCACCACGGGCAACCATCACCGCGTCGGACGCCTTGATCAGGCCGTCGAGGGTTTCGTCATCGGCCACGGCTTCGGCGCGTTCGATCTTCGCCACCAGCCAGGCAGTGCCGCCGGCTTCGTCGCGCAGTTGACGGGCGTATTCCATGTCGGCCGCGTCACGCGGGAAGGACACGGCGAGGTAGTCGACTTCCATTTCCGCAGCGAGCTTGATGTCAGCCTTGTCTTTTTCAGTCAGGGCCGGAGCGGTCAGGCCGCCACCGCGACGGTTGATGCCTTTGTGGTCGGACAGCGGGCCGCCGATGGTCACGGTGCAGTTCAGTTCGGTGGCCGTGGCGGTATCGACGCGCATCACCACGCGACCGTCGTCGAGCAGCAGCTCGTCGCCCACACCGCAGTCCTTGACCAGGTCCGGATAGTCGATGCCGACCACTTGCTGGTTGCCTTCGGTCAGAGGATGGCTGGTGGAGAAGGTGAATTGATCACCGATCTTCAGCTCGATCTTCTTGTTGGCGAATTTGGCGATACGGATTTTCGGGCCTTGCAGGTCACCCAGCAGGGCGACGAAGCGGCCGTGCTTGGCAGCGAGGTCACGCACCAGCTTCGCGCGAGCCTTGTGCTCGTCGGGGGTGCCGTGGGAGAAGTTCAGGCGGGCGACGTCCAGGCCAGCCAGAATCAGCTGTTCGAGAACTTCCGGCGAGTTACTGGCCGGGCCAAGGGTGGCGACGATTTTGGTACGACGGACGGACATGCAAAGACTCCTGAGTTCAAGCGCTGAGTGAGGCTACTATGCTCCGAAGGTGTAGTCATTGTTCGTATGCACTACTTTTTTCTTTCTTTATTGAACCTGACAACTTTGCGCCAGGCAGCCTGAAGATTTTCGCCCACGGGTCGATACAACGTTCAAGACAGGAGATCCCCATGCGATTCGTACTCATTGCTGCCCTTGCCGTCGGCGCCCTCAGTGCCACCGGCTGCACCCGTTGGGCAATGAACCATCACTTGAACAATGCCTACAGCGCCTATGACCGGGGCAATTGCGAGCAGGTGATGCTCGAACTGTCCAAGGTCGAACGCGACAGCCGCGCGCGGCCTTACGTGTGGCCGGAAGTGTCGATGATGCGCGGCCAGTGCCTGGAGCGGCAGAAGATGTTTATCGACGCGGCCCAGACCTACCAGTTCATTATTGCCGCCTATCCGCAAAGCGAATACGCCTACCGCGCCCGCGCCCGCCTGGAAACCTTGCAGAGCCTGGGCCACTACCCGCTGCGCAGTGCTGCGGCGGTAAAACCGACGCAGTTCTGATGGCAGGCGAGCATTCCATCGCTGGCTCCCCGGCGGCGCTGAGCTATAGTCCAAGGAACCGGTTTTAGAGCCTTGCCTCTGAATCGGGGCAACACCTGTGACCGGCATAAGCAGGACTCAGCGCCGTAAGGACTGGCGCACCGGGAGCGGGGAGAGCGGGCCAAGACTCAATGAGTACCCGTTCCGAAGCAGTAGTGCGGCTCTGCTTAAGAGCCTTGCATAGCGAAAACGCACATGTTCACCGACCGCCGAATCGAGCGGCATCAACTGCCGTATTTCCTGAAAGTATTCAACGGTATCACCGGCAAACCCATCGGCTACCTGGGCAATGTCTCTGAAGACGGGCTGATGCTGATCAGCCAGCTGCCAATGATGATCGGCGCGGACTTCAACCTGCGCCTGAAAATCCCGGCGACCGAAGGCGGCCAGCGGATCATCGATCTGCAGGCCTGTTGCCTGTGGTGCCAAGAAGACGCGACCCCCCAACATTACGACGCCGGTTTCAGCCTGCAACGGGTACCGCCGGAATATGGGCAATTGGTGAGGGCGTTGAAGCAGTACTTCAGTTTTCAGTCGTTGCCGGCCTCGGCTTGAGATCACTCAGGCTCAAGCTCTTTTCCAGCCCAGATACCGCGTCACCAACGCCGCCCCCAACTCGCCGGGTAGCGCATCCATCACCAGCACACCATGAGCGTTCAAGCGCTCATGGAGTTCGGCGCGTGCATTGAGGTAGTCCACGGTCCCGCAATAGGCCAACGCCTCGGGCAAGGTCTGTACCGGTGACTGGCGCAAGGTGTCGAGCACGTCCTCGCGCAGGCTCGCGACCAGCACCTGGTGCTGCTGGCTCAGGCGCTTGACCGCCTGGAGCAACTCATCGTCGTCCTCTTCGCGCAGGTTGGTCACCAGTACCACCAGTGCCCGGCGTTTTTGCCGTGCCAGCAGTTGCGTAACGGCGGCTTGGTAGTCGGCGCTGCGTTGGCTGCTGTGCAAGTCATAGACGCGATTGAGCAGTGTGTTGAGATGGCTGCTGCCTTTTACCGGCGCAAGATAGCGCGGCTGCTCGCTGGCAAAGGTACTCAGGCCCACCGCGTCGCCCTGGCGTAGCGCGACGTAGCTGAGCAGCAAGCAGGCATTAAGCGCATGGTCGAAGTGCGACAACTCGCCGTCCTGGCTGCGCATGTGCCGGCCGCAGTCGAGCATGAAGATGATCTGCTGGTCGCGTTCGTCCTGATACTCCCGGGCAATGGGCGAGCGCTGGCGGGCGGTGGCTTTCCAGTCGATCTGACGCAGGCTGTCGCCTTCGCGAAATTCCCGTAGTTGATGAAACTCCAGTCCCAGGCCGCGACGCTGGCGTTGACGTACGCCGAGCTGGCTGAGCCAGTTATCCACAGCCAGTAACTGGCCGCCATAGAGGCGGGCGAAGTCGGGATAGACGCGGGTGTGGTCCGCGACATCGAGAATGCGTTTGTCGGACCACAAACCCAATGGGCTCGGCAGGCTGATTTCGCAGTGCTCAAAACTGAAGTGCCCGCGCTTGAGCGGACGTAGCCGGTAGTCGATTCGGCTGTGCTGGCCCGGTTGCAACTCGACAGTCAGCGGCAGGTGTTCGAAGTCCAGGCTCGAGGGTACATGGTCGAAGATCTGTACGCTCAGCGGTTGTGAAAAGTCGTGTTCAAGGATCAGTTGCACATCGCTCCAGCGACCGAGGGCCAGACTGCCGGGTATCTCACGGCTCAGCCGGGGCGAGGGTAATCGCTTCAGCCGAAAGGCATCGAGCAGGGTCAGGACCAGCAATGCCAGGAGCAGTCCCCAATTGATCTGCGTGACGCTCGCCGGCACCGCCAGCTCCAACGCCCGCAGACTGCCGAGCACGATGCCGATGGCCAGTAGCGACGTTAACCAGATCAATAGCAGGCGCGAGGGTTTCACTGCCGCGGCGCCGGTACTTGGTCGAGCATCTGTCGGAGCACCTGATCGACATCCAGCCCTTCGATGTCCAGCTCCGGCGCGATGCGCACACGATGACGCAGCACGGCCAAGGCGCAACCCTTGATGTCGTCCGGAATCACGAACTCCCCGCCGCGCAGCAGCGCACGGGCACGGGCACACCGCACCAGCGCGATGGACGCGCGCGGGCCGGCGCCGAGGGTCAGGCCGGGCCAGCTGCGGGTGGAGCGGGCCAGGCGCACGGCGTAATCGAGCACCTGATCGTCCAGCGCCAGGTCGCTGGCGATGCGTTGCAGGGCCAGCACATCCCTGGCCTGCAACAAGGTGCGCATCGGCTGGACATCGAGCATGTCGGCCCGGGTCGAGCGGCTGACCTGACGCACCATGTCCAACTCTTGCTCGGCGTCCGGGTAATCCATGCGCACCTTGAGCATGAAGCGATCCAGTTCGGCTTCCGGCAGCGGGTAAGTGCCTTCCTGTTCGATCGGGTTTTGCGTGGCGAGCACCATGAAGGGTTGCGGGATCGGCAATGGCTGGCCTTCGAGGGTGACTTGCCGTTCCTGCATGGCTTCGAGCAGCGCCGCCTGGGTTTTCGCCGGGGCGCGGTTGATCTCGTCGGCCAGTAGCAGGTTGGTGAACAACGGCCCTTTGCGCAGTTTGAATTGCTCGGTCTGCATGTCATACACCGCGTGCCCGGTGACGTCGCTGGGCATCAGGTCCGGGGTGAACTGGATGCGTGCGAACTCACCGCCGAAGCAACGGGCGAGGGCGCGTACCAACAGGGTCTTGCCCAACCCCGGTACGCCTTCGAGCAATACGTGGCCGCCAGCGATCAGCGCGGTCAGCACGTCGTCGATCACGCTGTCCTGGCCAATCACGGCTTTTTGCAATTCTTTGCGTACGGCCTGCGCCAGATGACCGGCACGCTGACGCTGTTGAGCGGCATGGCTCGTTGCGTCGGATTCGATCGGCTCATTCATTGGTTCCGGAGCCTTGCTAACTGCTACATTGGTTTTATCTTCCATAAATCAGTCACTTACCTAATCTAACTTTTTTCACGTGTTTTTTTACGCGTGGAAGGAGTGAGTGACTACCAATCTGCTTCATTGCAATCCCATGGCAACCCCACATTTGAGCATTCGTCAGAGGTGGAGGTTAGTCTATCTCAGCCGTCACTTGCCCACTCTGAAGTGCAACTGCCGACATTGCCTGCCTCCATCAAGGGCTACTACCGACCTGGAGCAGTCGGCGAACAGAATAATGGCAAATTAGTAGCTAAGCTTGGTCTGCACGCTCGCCATAGGTGCAGAACGAGGCTGAGGAAATTGAAAGGAACAGAACATCTGGCAAAAGTGATTGCCGACGTTCAGTTCTACAATGGAGAGCGAGGAGAATCGTTACCTGAAACGATGATATTGAAAACAACAAATGAAAATGATTTCGCTTTATCGCCGAAATGTTAAGAGACTGATTCCGAGAGTAAAAAATTTCACCATGAAATTAGCATCGCCAAATGCATTGCTTAGTGTCGGCACAAAAGGTTGATTGGTTTCCGAATACCGCTTCTATTGGTCGATTTAGAAGGATTATGTTTGGAGATTGTGAAATGGATTCTTTCAGGGATAAAAGCGCCGCAAAGCAAGCCATACCCACCAGTTCAAATAAGCCGCGTTCGACCAAATGGCACCGCATGTACTTTTTTCTTGCGGGATTCGACGTGCTGGTTGTTGTGCTGAGCGTGCTATTGAATCACCTGATCGTCGATACCTATCACCGCTCCATCAAGGCAAACCAGTCGTGGGTCCAACAGCTGTCGAGCTATTCAACGCTGGGCAGCCTGGCTTCCACAGTCAATGCGCCAGGCAATAATGTGTTCGATACACATAATGTTGAAGCCGAATCGCGGAACATGAATGAAGCCTTGCGCGTCTTCAACGAGCATTTGGCAATGGCCAAAAAACAGTTGGAAGTACGGATCGCCAATGAGGCTGAACACAGTGCAGATATCCAAGCCTTTACCCTTGCATTGAAGGATGAGGTGGGTGCAGTTGATGCCGCGATGGTCGAAATGGTGAACGAGGCCTTGCTGATCTTTTCCTACTTCAGGGAGGGGCAGTCGGATAATGCCGGCAAACGCATGGCAACGATGGACAGGAAGTTTGCCCTGTTGCTCGCCTCACTCAGTACCGTGCGCGATCGCGTTGGCCTGATTCAAAGCAAGCTCCTGGAGGAGGAGCTTGAGTCGGTCGAAGAACTGCGCCGGGTCGAATACGCGATCATGGTGTTCGTGCTGTTGATGGTCAGTGCGGCCATGATCTACGGGGGCAAGATCAGGCGCGAAATGGAGTCGCAAGCAGCTGAAAGGGAAGGTTATCTGGCAGTGCTGCGCGAAAGCGAGAAGCAGGCCCGCCAGCAGGCATCGCTGCTGGACAAGGCCCAGGACGCCATTGTCGTTCACGGGATGGATAACCGCATCCTGTACTGGAACAAAAGTGCCGAGCGTCTCTACGGTCTGTCAAAGGAAGAGGCACTCGGCAAATCGGCACAGGAGTTGATCTACCAGGGTAGCGCCGCTTTCAATGCGGCCACCAACAGCCTGATCGAAACGGGTGACTGGGCGGACGAAGTGACACTTCGACGCCGGGATGGCTGCACCATCACGCTCGAAAGTCATCGAACCCTGGTGCGAGACGATGATGGCCAGCCGCAATCCGTTCTGTCGATCAATACTGACATCACCCACCGCAAGACCGCTGAGCAAGAGGTCCAGCGTTTGGCCTTCTACGATCAGTTGACCGGGCTGCCCAACAGGCGGCTCATGTTGGACCGGTTACAGCATCTGCTGGCGGGCAGCTCCCGTAGCCTGCATACGAGCGGGATAATTCTCATTGACCTGGATAACTTCAAGGCACTGAACGACACGCTGGGGCATGACAGAGGCGACATGTTGCTGCAGCAAGTTGCTCTGCGCCTTTGCGGCTGCATACGCGAGAGCGACACCGTGGCTCGCCTGGGCGGAGACGAATTTGTCGTCCTGCTGGATGGCCTTAATGAGAACCCTCCAGAAGCAGCTATCCAGGCCAAGGCTATTGGCGAAAAGATTCTCAACTCTCTGAACATTTCCTACCAGTTGGATGGATATGAGCACCACAGCACCCCCAGCCTCGGCATTGCGCTGTTCCAGGGGCAGCTGAGCACAGCGGACGATATTTTGAAGCGCGCTGACCTGGCGATGTATCGCGCCAAGGCGGCGGGCCGCAATACCATGCGCTTCTTCGATCCGGAAATGCAGGCGGTTGCCACGGCACGCGCCAGACTGGAAGTAGACTTGCGCCAAGGCTTGCAGGACAACGAATTCATTCTTCATTACCAGCCGCAGGTCAATAGTGAGGGCCGTATCATTGGCGCAGAGGCACTGATGAGATGGCAGAATCCTGAGCGCGGAGTCGTGTTTCCAGGCGAGTTCATTCCATTGGCAGAGGAAACGGGGTTGATTCTGCCGTTAGGCCGTTGGGCGCTGCAGGCAGCCTGCACTCAGCTGGTTGCCTGGGCAAAGCATTCGGAAACCGCCCGGCTGGGTATGGCTGTGAATGTCAGCGCCCGCCAGTTTCACCATCCGGACTTCGTCGAGGAGGTACTGCAAGTACTGAGATACACGGGGGCCGATCCGAAGAAATTGAAACTGGAACTGACCGAAGGCCTGCTGATTGAGGATATGGAAGGTACTGTCGCCAAAATGATCGAGTTGAAAGAGATCGGCATAGGCCTTTCGCTGGATGATTTCGGTACCGGCTACTCGTCACTGTCATACCTCAAGAGCCTTCCGCTGGATCAACTCAAGATCGACCAGTCCTTTATCAGAGATGTGCTGGTTGATTCCAACGACGCCGCCATCGCCTGCGCGATTGTGAGCCTGAGCAAGATATTGGGGCTTTCGGTGATTGCAGAAGGTGTGGAGACAGAAGCTCAGCGCACCTTTCTGGTCAAGCATGGCTGCCAGACCTACCAGGGTTTCCTGTTTTCCCCGCCACTGCCAGCCGAACAATTTGTGGAGTATGTTCGCGAAAGGTTCATGGCGAGCACTGATTTCCCATGGACCAAGACTGAATCGCCATAAAGATCATAAGGCGTTCCTCAGGGATTGCAGGTGGGCGACCTGACGGCTGAATTCAACGCTGGAAAGCCGTTGATTCGGACGCGGGCTCATGGCCTGGCTGATAGCGCGTGTGGGTTGGCCGGTCAGGCGTGCGAGCAGCAACCATTGTTCGGCGACGGCGAGTTGTTCAAAGCCGGGATGGCGACGTCGCACGCGCCGCAGAATGTCCTGCTGCAAGGCTTGCAGCAGGCCGGCTTGACCGTTGCGGCGCAACAGGAAGTCGGCACTGGCGCGCAGGTGCTCCTGCAGTTGCCGGCGTGCTTTCGGTGCCGGTTCCAGCAACGGCCCCTGACGCACGCCAAAGTGCCAGAAACCCAGGCCGATCAAGGCGAACAACGCGACCAGCGCCTGGGGGAAGTAACGCAGCAGCAAGGTCGGCAGGCTGTCGTGATCGGTATTGAAGATCAGCGTCACGCGGGTGTCGGCGGTCAGGTACCAGAGCAGCCAGGCGTTGTCGTATTGCTCGACGGCCGGGGTTTTCCACAGGTCGGCATCGGTGACCACGATGATCGAGCCGAGTCCGTAATCGAGTTGCATCATGTGCGTCGCCCTGGCGCTGTTGGCCCAGGCCTGGGCGAGGTTTTTCGGGTCCTCGAGATGGAAAGCGGTATCGAAACCGGCATAGGCCGGGGCGTTTTCGTCTTCCAGATAGAGCTTGGTCAGTTGTGGGTAAGGATCGTCACCGACATCCGGAGGCGGCTCCTTGAGGTCTTTGCTCAAGGACTGGCGCAGTTGTACCCGGTCAAGCAGCAGGTCATTGCTGTGGCCGAGTTTTTCATCCCACAACGACTCGGCGACGAACAGCAGCCGGCCGCCGCCCCGGGTCCAGTTCATCACCTGGTCGATTTGCCGTGGCGTCATGTTGTAGCGGTCCCCGAGCAACAACAGGCTGTGTCGATGCGGATCGAGGCTGGGCAGGATGTCCAGGCCGTTGGCGTGATCGACGCTCAGGCCTTGCTGACGCAGGAACAGCTGCGCCGCCAGATAAGGATTGGCCCTGGCTTCGGGAGAAGGACCGTGGTCGATTTCGACCTGGTAAGGGGTTGCCTTGAGGTACAGATAAACACCCAGTGCAGCCACCAGCACAGCGAGCAGGGCAATGGCGATCGTCCCCCGGCGCCGACTCAACGGAGCGCTTCCGGGTCGAACAACACGCGCCAGCCGTCACACAATTCCTGTTGCACCTGTGCGGGGGGCAGGCGGTGACCGTAGGCCATGCCTTGCCAGTGCCCGGTCAGGTTTTTGCTGTAGGCCAGCAAGGCTGGTTGCTGTAATTGCTCGATGCGCTGCAGCACCTGCCCTTCAGTGTCGGCGGCCTCGAGCGTGATGTTGAAGTCGTGCGACAGGCGGCTGAGCAGGGCGCGATAGAGCAAGCCGAGGGCTTCGCGCGGACGGCTCTGCCAGAGGCTTTCGGCGCGGGTGGCAATGTCGGCGGGCAGGGACTCGGGCTTGAGGTCCAAGCCAAACGCCTGTTGCGGCAATGGGCGAACGGATTTAGCGCTGAGGGGCGGTCGCCGGCTGACGAACGCCTGCACCCAATCGCGATAGCGCCAGATCAACAGGCCGACAGCACCGATGACGATGCCCCATAGCGCGATTTCAATCAGGTTCGCCAGGGCTCTGAAGCGCTGTCCCTCAAACAGCTGCAACAGGGACTTCAACCATTGCGGTGTCTGCCCGTCGCCCGACGCTTCAGCGCCCGGCGGGTCTTTGCTGAAGCGATAGCGCGTCTGCGTTTCCCGGTTCTTGAAGGGCGGCTGTTCGAGGATTGTCTTGATGCTGTCCCTGGCGACCTGGGTGTTCAGGGGCTGGTCCAGCAGGCGTGGGCTGTCGGGTGAAATGGCCGGTTCGGCGGCCCACACGCTGTGTGCAGGTGACATCAGCAACATCACGGCGATCAACAGCACGCTGCTTGCACTGATCAGACGCTGGCGCATCCGGCGGAACACCAGTTCGATATCCCAGGCCTCCAGCACAGTGCGCCGGTTCAAATAAAGGCTGAAACCGCAGGCGACATAGATCGGTTCCCAGACCACCAGCACCAATGCATAAAACAGGTTGGTCAGGTGTTCCAGCCAGCGCCAGTCCTGGGTGGCCGCAGAGATCAGCGTCTGCCAGCTCCAGTCGAGCGCGACCTGTTGTGGCAACAGCAGATAGAACAACACCATCAAGCCGATCCACAGCGCGCCTTCCAGGTGCGCGCCGATGATCGTCAGCCAGCGTGCGGCGCCGGCGTCCCGCTGCAACAGCACCTCTAAACGCTGCTGGCGTTGTTGTCCGTCGAGGCCTTCGAGTTGCGCCACCGGCATCACGAAACTGCGCTGCAGACTCAGGCGTCGCCAGGTCAGGCTGGCCAGCAATTGCCCTTTGAGCAACCGCGGCCATTGCCGCAGGGCCTGCTTGAGCGTGGGTGTTTCGCCGAACATGGCTTTGGACAGGATGTACAAGGGCAAGCGGTCGAATGCCGGTTTCAGCCACCAGAAAATCAACACGGCGAGAGAAGGCGAGTCCCAGAGCCCCCAACTGAGCAACGCGAACACCGGCAGCGTGAGCAACGCCCAACTGGTCATCAGCAGGCGTCGGTGGCGCTGGCTCAGGAGCACGCCGAGGTCCATGGCTTCCCATGTCGAGCGCGGGCGAATGACCACGCTGGCGTCATTCAGGCGCATGGCGGCGACGTCCGGCGAATACGAAATAAATCACCACCAGCAACCAGAGTGCCGCGCCGACCAGGTACTTGGTCTGGTACGAAGGGCGAGTCATTGATGACCAGTAGGCTTCGATAAACGCCGCGATCAACAGAAACAGCATGACCCCGCAGATCAGCTGCACGCTCTCGCGCGCCGCCAATTGCAAGGACTCGGCACGGGGCAGGCGCCCCGGGGCGACCAACGCCCAACCCAGCTTCAGACCGGCGGCGCCTGCCAGGGCGATGGCGCTGAGTTCGAAAGCGCCATGACCGATCACGAATGACCAGAAGGTCTGCCCGTAGCCGACGTAGGTCAGGTGCCCGGCCACCGCACCAATCATCAGGCCGTTGTAAATGAGGAAGAACACGCTGCCCAGGCCAAACAGCAAACCGCTGGCGAAGGTCTGAAAGGCAATGCCGATGTTGTGCATGATGTAGTAGCCGAACATCACCCAGTCTTCACTGGCGGCCCGTTGCACCGTGCGCCCGAGGTGGCCGGCAACGGGGTCGTACATACTTTGCATTTCGCTGACTTGCTCGGCGGGGATCAGGTTGTAGATCAGCTCCGGGAACAGGTACACCAGCAGCGCGAAACCGGCCAGGCTGACAAAGAACATCAGGCTGGCGGCGAGCACGAAACGCCACTGTTCGCGCACCAGGCGCGGGAAATCCGCGAGGACGAAAGCCAGCGCATTGGCCCCCAGGCGGCTGCGGTGACGGTAAAGCTGTTGATGCCCGCGCAGCACGTGTTGCTGCAACGAGTCGATCAGAAAACTGCTGTAGCCACGCTCCCGTGCCAGTGCCAGGTGCTGGCAGAGGCGTCGGTAGTCCTTCGGGAAACTGCCGGCGTCGGTAACCTTGCCGTCCCGTTCCAACTGCTCGAGCAGCCCGCAGAAACGTTCCCACTCGGCCTTGTGCCGACGTTCAAAAAGGCTTTGTTTCATGTCGGCCCCAACAAACCGCGGGCGATGCCGTTGAGCTCGGTCACCGCTTGCGGGGCCGGGACGTGCAAGGGTTGGGCGAGAATGGCAGCCAGTTCATCGACCCGCGCCCGGGAGAGTTCGCCCTGGCGCTCGGCAAACCCGAGAATGGCCCGTTGCTCGCTGAGCGTCAGGGCAAATGCCGTGCGGCGGGGCTGGGCTTCGGGGAGCGCGGGGCGGGTGTGCGAGTGTTCGCGGTAGATCACCAGGGTCCCGGCGGCGATATCGCCAAGGCGCTTGAAGTGGGGGTGTTGCAGGCAGCTGATGGCCCCGAGGAAGTAGCCGAAGGGCAACAGGTCGACAACGCGCAGCAGGTTGCGCAGCAGCGAAGCGGACCAGCCGACCGGGGTGCCATCGTTGTGCACCACCCGCAGTCCCATCCATTGCTTGCCCGGCGAGCGACCCTGGTTGAGCACCTCGAACAGCACCATGTACCACCAGCTCACCACGAACAGCAGGATCGACCCGAGCCCGGCGCCCAATTTGCCGAGCATCGCCAGCGCAATGAACAGCACACCGAGGACCAGGCCGCGCAAACCAAGATCGATGGCGAACGCCAGTGCACGAACCATCAACCCGGCCGGACGCAGTGGCAGGTCGACGCCCTCCGGCGTTTCGACCTGGTACCGCGTATCCAGCGGTGGTGACAGCGGCGCATTCCGTGGCTGTGCTGTGGTCTCGAGCATGGGCACCTGATGATGTGGCCTGGATCGGGATTGTGTATCCATTCGATGCTAGCAGCCTATTCGAGGGGCGGGGGCGCAGGGAAACGACATAACTGTGTATTGCATGGCGAGCCGTGCAAGATGCTTGAATGACAGACTACTGGCCGGGGCGTGAGGTGAACGCCTAGACTTTGCCGATCTTCAGTTCAGGAATCGCCCGTGACCTCCATCTTCTGGTACGACTACGAAACCACTGGCATCAATCCCCGTTGCGACCGTCCGTTGCAAATGGCCGGCCTGCGCACCGACTTCGATCTCAATGAAATCGACGAGCCGGTCAATCTTTACTGCCAGCCCAGCGACGACATCCTGCCGCACCCGGCCGCTTGTGCGATCACGGGAATCACGCCCGGGCAACTGCAGGCACAGGGTTTGAGTGAAGCCGATTTCATGACCCGGGTGCATGCCCAGCTCGCGGCACCTGGCACCTGTGGTGCGGGGTACAACACGCTGCGTTTCGATGACGAGATGACCCGCTACAGCCTGTACCGAAACTTTTTCGACCCTTATGCGAGGGAATGGCAGGGCGGCAATAGCCGCTGGGACCTGATCGATGTGGTGCGCGCCGCTTATGCCTTGCGCCCCGATGGCCTGCAATGGCCGACGGACGACGAAGGGCGGGTCACGCTCAAGCTCGAGCGCCTGACTGCGGCCAACGGCATCGATCATGGCAATGCCCACGAGGCGCTGTCGGACGTTCGCGCGACAATTGCACTGGCGCGCCTCATTCGGGAAAAACAGCCAAAGCTCTACGCCTGGCTGTTTCAACTGCGCAGCAAGCAAAAAGTCATGGACCAGATACGCCTGCTGCAACCGCTGGTGCATGTTTCCGGACGCTTTTCGGCGGCGCGCAGCTATGTGGGGGTGGTGTTGCCGCTGGCCTGGCACCCACGCAACAAGAACGCCCTGATTGTCTGTGACCTGCACCTGGACCCCCAGGGCCTGCTCGACCTGGATGCCGAAAGTTTGCGTCAGCGCTTGTATACCCGCCACGACGAACTGGCTGAGGGGGAGTTGCCAGTGCCGTTGAAGCTGATACACATCAACAAGTGCCCGGTGGTGGCCCCGTTGTCGGTACTTCGCCAGGATGATCAGCAGCGCCTGGGTCTGGACATGGCGCTGTATCAACAGCGAGTGCTGCAGCTAAATGACACGCGGAAAGTTTGGCTGGATAAAGTCCTGGCGATTTATGCCCGCGAAGATTTTTCCCAGAGCCAGGACCCGGAGCAACAGTTATACGATGGATTCATCGGTGATCGGGACCGGCGTTTGTGCGAACAAGTCAGAACCGTTGACCCGATGCAGTTGGCACAAGAGCAGTGGCCTTTCGATGACGAACGCTTGCCTGAATTATTATTTCGATATCGCGCACGCAACTTTCCCGATACGTTGAATGCCGAGGAGCAAGAGCGCTGGCGAATATTCTGTCAGAAACGTTTGTCAGACCCCGGATGGGGGGCGCCAAATACCCTCGAAAGTTTTGTAGAGGCTGCGGCCCAATTGAGCGTTAGTGCTACTGCGTTTCAGCAGGGGGTGCTCGGTGAGTGGCAGGATTATGTCCTGGGATTGCGTCAGCGTTTGCATCTTTGAAATCGAACCTGCCGCTGCTTAAAGGCCGCGCATAAAAAACGCCAGCATTTGCTGGCGTTCTTTTTTTGTCACGGATCCATCTGCGACAGGCTCTGAGGCTTAGCCCAGCAGGGTAGCCCAGCCTTCTACCACGTCGCCGCCCCACTTGGCTTTCCACTCTTTCAGAGTCTTGTGGTTGCCACCTTTGGTTTCGATGACTTCGCCGTTGTGCGGGTTTTTGTATTGTTTAACTTTGCGAGCACGCTTGGTGCCGGTAGTTTTCACTGCACCACCGCGTGGTGCCTTGGTTTTCGACTCTGGATCCAGCAGCGCGATGATGTCACGCAGGGACTTGGAGTATTCACCCATCAAGGTGCGCAGTTTGCCTTCGAATTCCAGCTCGGTTTGCAGTTTGTCGTCTTGGGACAGGTTCTTCAAACGGGCTTGCAGCTCTTTGATAGCTTCTTCGGTGGCGCGATATTCGTTGATCAAGGACATGGGAACTACCTTATGTTGTACGCTGGATGGCAGGTGACAGTGCGGCAATAATAGTCACGGTGTTTCATCAAGTAAACATTTAAGACAACTTTATTTAATTTAGTTGCTGTGTCTCGGGCGTACATTGGTAATGCCGTTATTAGTGTGATCCCGGTCCGTCAGATATACATAATTTAACAATTGCCCGGCACCGCTAGAGCATCCGGACGAACCGGCACGGTTGTTGTCGGTCCAGCCGCACCGACCTTCCGGCAGGGCGAAACGTCAACAATACTGCAGTTTTGCTGCGCAATCGCTAGAATGGCGGCCTTTGCGAAGTTCTGGAGTTTCCCCCTCATGCGCACTTTTCGTCTGGTGATTTCTTGCCCGGACCGTGTTGGCATCGTTGCCAAAGTCAGTAACTTTCTGGCATCACACAACGGTTGGATCACTGAAGCGAGCCATCACTCGGACAATCTCAGTGGCTGGTTCTTCATGCGTCACGAAATCCGTGCCGACTCCCTGCCATTTGGTATCGAAGCGTTGCGCGAAGCCTTTGCCCCGATCGCCGAAGAGTTCTCGATGGACTGGCGCATCACCGATACCGAACAAAAGAAGCGTGTCGTGCTGATGGCCAGCCGCGAGTCGCACTGTCTGGCCGACTTGCTGCATCGCTGGCACAGCGATGAACTGGACTGCGAAATCTCTTGCGTGATTTCCAACCATGATGACTTGCGCAGCATGGTGGAGTGGCACGGCATTCCGTACTACCACGTCCCGGTCAATCCGCAGGACAAGCAGCCGGCTTTCGCCGAGGTATCGCGCCTGGTCAAACAGCACGACGCCGAAGTGGTGGTGCTGGCCCGTTACATGCAAATCCTGCCGCCCGAGTTGTGCAGCGAATACGCGCACAAGGTGATCAACATTCACCACAGCTTCCTGCCGTCGTTCGTCGGTGCCAAGCCTTATCACCAGGCCTCCCTGCGTGGTGTGAAGCTGATCGGCGCGACTTGCCACTATGTGACCGAAGAGCTGGATGCCGGCCCGATCATCGAGCAGGACGTGGTGCGTGTCAGCCACAGCGACAGCATCGAAGACATGGTGCGGTTCGGCCGCGATGTCGAGAAGATGGTGCTGGCCCGTGGCCTGCGTTATCACCTGGAAGACCGGGTGCTGGTGCACGGCAACAAAACCGTCGTCTTCTGACAGACGCACGACGCGGTTGAAATTCGAAGGGCCTGGGCGTTCAATCGCTCCAGGCCCTTCGCCGTTTCTGCACCGAGGACATGAACATGGCCGATCCACTGGACAAAGCCACATCCAAGGCTCCCGCCACGCTCGGCGAGGGTTGCCTGAGCCGCTACGACCCCGATGATATGGGGCCTGAAGACGGTACGGAGTTTCCGGGGGCGGCTGAGTTGTGGGAGCAGCTGCAGCAGGAGTCTGACGATGAAACCGGGAAGGATTAAAAAAATCGCAGGCTGCGATCTTTTCAGGCCTGCCTGATTTTCATCAATTTCTTCAGCAGCGGCCGCCCCAGCATCAGCAAAAACACCGGCCCACCGACCAGCAAGTAGAAGTAATACGTCACCGCCCGCCAAATCAGAATCGCCGCGGCTGCCGTGGATTTCCCTACCATGGGTGCCAAAAGCGCCGCCGACGTCAGCTCCGCCGCCCCGGCTCCGCCCGGCAGAAGGCTGAATTGCCCGGCGCTGAGGGCCAGCATCTGGATCAGAAAACTCCAGGCCCACTGCAAATCCGCGCCGAGCCCGCGCAACGCCAGATAGAGCACGCTGTAGCGCAGGAGCCAATGCACACAGGTCAGGACGAAAACCTTGACCAAGGTCTGCGCGGGCAATTTCAGCGTGTCGGTAAACGCCGCCAGAAACTGCAGGAGCTTGCGTGCCCAGCGCATTCGCGTGGTTGCCTTGACATTGACTCGGGCGAGCCATCGACCGCTCAGGCGAATCAACGAGCGGTGATAGCGGGCGACCATGGCGCAGGTGATCAAGCCGCCGAACAGCGAAACAGCGCTGACCATCAGCATCCATTCCATGCGCTGGCTGAGGTGCTGGAACAGGGCGTAAACGAGAATCCCGCTCAGGGCGCAGAGGAAAAACAGCAAGTCGCTCAGTTGGTCCATGGCAAACACGGCACTGCCCCTGGCCGGACGCACGCCGTGACGCGCCAGCAACGCCATGATCGTCAGCGGCCCGCCGCTGCCACCGGGTGTGGCGCAGTAGGCAAATTCGGCGGCCATCACCACGCCAAGGCTCCTGAGCCGGCTGACCTTGTGGCATTGATCCCCCAGCAAAAGGCGCAAACGCAGGGTGTTCACGCCCCAGCACAGCAGGATCATGCCGAACATGATCAACAGCCACGGCAGCGGAAAACCGCTCAGCCGGGAACCGATTTCGCTGCCGCCCAACAGTAATGGAATCAGCACCGCCGCGAGCAGGCCGACGAGCAATAGCAGGGCGCGACTCATGCGGCACAGCCCATTCGGTTGTTTTGCAGCGCCAGCCACTGGGACTTTGTCATCGGAACGCGTCCATTATCGAGCAGGCGCTCAAGGGTTTGCAGCCAGTATCGGTGCGAGAACTCGTGGCGCATGTCCACCGGGTGCAAGCCCAGGCGAATCACCGGGGCGTGCTGCCAGCATTGTTCACGGCGGTCGCTGACGAGCTTCGATACACCCCGCCGCCAGGCACTGCGCGCACTCCAGACCAGCCCCGGCGCCTCGATCGCGGTGAAATCCGGTAGCCGGTATAAATGCTGCGAGTCGCTGGTGTAACTCAGCGGCAATTGGCGCAATGCCTGGCGAGTGCCCTGGCTCATCAGCCAGGCCGGGGCGACGAACCCTTCCAGCGGCCAGTCATGCCGGTGGAACATCTCGATGCCCGAGCGCAGGCGGGCGAGGGCGGCTTCTTGTGACAAACGATAAAACTCGCCTTCGTGGGTGTAGACCCGACGCATGAACCAGTCGCGGGGATTGAGGGTCATCGGCCCCTCGTCGCTATGGAAATAGCCATGCAGTACCAGTTCGTCGCCCCGGGCGACCCTGGCACTGAGCTGGCGGCAAAACGGCAGATGGGCGTCCAGGTTGTTGTGTTTGTGGTAATCGGGAACCACCAGCCAGGTGATCGGCACGTCCCCCAAGGCGTCGACGGCTTTGACGAACGGTTGGTAATCGGCCCAGGTGGGGGGGGCCACGTCGTGCAGTACCAGCAGTAAAGCGGGCCTGTTCATGGACTCAACCATTGGCTGTCAGCGGCCATTGGCTGCCGAGCACGGCGTGGTAGTGGCACAGCAAACTGGTGACCACCGTGTCCCAGGCGTAATGTCGTTCGACATGTAACCGCGCTTGGCGGCCCAGCGCTACGCTGCCCGAGCCGAACAGTTCTCGAACAGCGGTGGCCATCGCGGCTGGATCGTTCGGCGCGCAAAGCCGGCCGCAGTCCTCGGTGACGATTTCCTCGAAAGCCCCGGCCGCCACGGCCACCACCGGAATACCGCTGGCCATGGCTTCGAGTATCACCAGACCGAAGGTCTCCTGATCGCCGGCGTGCAGCAAGGCGTCGGCGCTGGCCATCAGGCGGGCCACCTGTGGCGCCGGGCAGAACTTGTCGATCACTGTCACATTGGACGGCACGGCTGTCGGCATCGACGAGCCAACCAGCAGCAGGTGATAGCGGCGGCCCAGGCGTTTCATGCATTCGAGCAGCACTGGCAGGTTTTTTTCCTTGGAACCGCGCCCGGCGAAGATCAGCAGCCGGGTGTTGTCGTCCAGGCCCAACTCGGCCCGCAGCCCGGGGTCTCTGGCATCGGGATTGAAGGTTTGCAGGTCGACGCCCAAGGGTTGCACGAACACATTCCTGACCCCAAGCCCGGTGAGTTTGTCGGCCATGACCCGACTGGGTGCCAGGACCCGGTCAAAGTTGCCGTAGAGCTTGCTGACATAGGCCTCGACGTTATTGGTCACCCAGTTGCCCATGCGGTTGCTGACCAGCAGCGGCAGGTCCGAGTGATAGAAGCCTATGACCGGTACATCGAGTTGCCGTCGTGCGTCCAGCGCTGCCCATGCGGTGAGGTAGGGGTCGCCGACTTCGATCAGGTCAGGTTGCAAATCCTGCAGGACATTGCGCCAGGGCGCGAGACGCAGCGGGAAGCGATAGCCTTTGCCGAAGGGCAAGGCAGGGGCAGGAACGGTGAAGATGCCATCCTGCTCGGTCAAGGACGATCCGGGGATCAGCAAACTGTGGCGAATGCCCGGCTTGACGCCCAGGCGACGGTGCTTTGCATCCAGATAAGTACGCACGCCACCGCTGGCAGGGGCGTAGAACATGGTGATGTCAGCGATATGCACGATGAACGATCCTCCGGTCCCGGTATTCCCTTGGTTGACCTTTATGAAGGATAGATGTTCGGTTGGGGTTGTGCGGGTGGGATGTCAGCGGGTTTTGTAGTGTTTGGCAGGCCGCCTTCGCGAGCAAGCCCGCTCCCACAGTGGATTTCGGTCGTACACAAAGTTTGTGTCCACTGAAGATCAAATGTGGGAGCGGGCTTGCTCGCGAAGGGGCCGGTGAGCGCGCCTCAGATCCTGAAACTTCCGACTAGCTGCTTCAACCGCGCCGCCTGCTGCTCAAGGTCCGAGCACGCGCGCAAGGTCGATTGCAGGTTTTCCACGCCTTCCTGGTTCAGCGTGTTGATCTCGGTGATGTCGACGTTGATCGACTCCACCACGGCGGTCTGTTCTTCGGTCGCGGTGGCCACCGACTGGTTCATGCCGTCGATTTCCCCGATACGCAAGGTCACGCTGTTCAGGCGTTCGCCCGCGAGGTTGGCGATTTCCACGCTGTCCTGGCTGTGGCGCTGACTGTCGCTCATGGTGCTCACCGATTCCCGGGCGCCGACTTGCAGCTCCTCGATCATGGTTTGTACCTGTTGCGCCGATTCCTGCGTGCGGTGTGCCAGGTTGCGCACTTCGTCCGCCACCACGGCAAAACCTCGACCGGCTTCACCGGCGCGTGCGGCTTCGATCGCGGCATTGAGTGCCAGCAAGTTGGTTTGCTGGGAAATGCTGGTGATCACTTCGAGAATCTGCCCGATGTTCACGGTTTTGCTGTTCAGCGATTCGATGTTGGTGCTCGAGGCACTGAGCATGCTCGACAGTTGATTCATCGCCACGATGCTGCGGTCCACCACTTGCTGGCCGTCTTCGGCCAGGCTGCGGGCATCGCTGGCCTGGCTCGAAGCCTGAGCGGCGTTGCGGGCGATTTCCTGCGCGGCGGCGCCGAGCTGATTAATGGCGGCCGCGACACTGCTGGTGCGCGAGGCTTGCTGGTCGGAGTTGAACATCGACGAGTTGGAGGCCGCGACCACGCGCAACGCCACTTCGTTGACTTGCCCGGTGGCCGAGGACACTTCACGGATCGAGCCGTGAATGCGCTCGACGAAACGGTTGAACGCGGTGCCGAGGGTGCCGAATTCGTCATTGTTCTGGATGGTCAGGCGTTTGGTCAGGTCACCTTCGCCGTCGGCGATGTCGGCCATGGCGCGGGTCATGACGTGCAACGGCTGGATCAGGATGCGAATCAACATGCCGAGCAGGGCGATGATGATGGCCACGGCAATGATGGTTGCAACCACAGCCGAGGTGCGGAACTCGCTGAGCATCGAGTAGGCTTTTTCCTTGTCGACCGACAGACCGATGTACCAGTTGACCGAAGGCAAACCCTTGATCGGAGTAAAGCTGACAATGCGGGTCTTGCCGTCGACGTCCACTTCGCTGAAGCCGTTGCCGATGCGCGGGGTGTCTTTCGGATACGCCTCGCTCAGGGACTTCATCACCAGCGCTTTGTCCGGGTGAACCAGGATCTTGCCGTCGGCACTGACCAGAAACGCGTAGCCCATGCCATTAAAGTCGCGGGCACTGAGGGTAGCGATCAGGGTTTGCAGGCTCAGGTCGCCACCCACCACACCGACGCTCTGTCCGGCTTTTTTCGAAGCCGTGGCCATCGAGATGATCAGTTGGCCGGTTGCCGCATCGATGTAGGGTTCGGTCAGGGTCGGCGTGCTGCTGTTTTCGGCGCCTTTGTACCAGGGGCGAACACGCGGATCGAAACCGTCCGGCATCTTTGCGTCCGGACGAATGGTGAAGTGCCCGGTGGCATCGCCCAGGTAGGACGCCATGAAAGTCGACGTCAGGCTTTTCTGCTCAAGCAGGCTGGCGACATTGGCTTGTTCGGGGTTGATGGCGATGTTTTGCGAGAGGTTCTCAATCAGCAAAATGCGCCCGGCCAGCCAGGTCTGGATGTTGTTGGCGGTGACGTCACCCATCTCGTTGAGATAGTTGTTGAGGTCCTCGCGGATGGCATTGCGCTGCAAATAGTCGTTGTACAGCGTGAATGAGGCGAAGGCGGCAATAACAATGAGGGCGGCGGCAAGCAGGATTTTATGGCTGAAACGCAGATTTTTGTTCATGGCTTGGGGTTCCGCTAAGGTCTTAATGTCCAGCGCGTGCTTTTATAAAGGGACGCACGACGGGCAAGGTTAAAAGCAATTGAATTTTCCGACTCTCCTTAGGGAAATTTCCTACCAGATCGTGTCTGACTGCTTTGTCGTTATCTCTATCGGCCGTGTAGGACCAAAGATTAATCATGGGTGACCAAATGCCTGACTCACTGCAACTCGTTATCGGCGCCGACCTCAAAGGGCAGCCGATTGCCCAGGCCATGCGCCTGGCCAATCGCCACGGTTTGATCGCGGGCGCGACCGGCACCGGAAAAACCGTGACGTTGCAACGAATGGCCGAAGCTTTCAGCGATGCCGGCGTGGCGGTGTTCGCCGCCGACATCAAGGGTGACCTGTGCGGCCTTGGCGCCGCGGGCAACCCCCAGGGCAAGGTCGCCGAGCGGATTGCCGGGATGCCGTGGCTCAACCACAAGCCTCAGGCTTATCCGGTGACGTTGTGGGACGTACAGGGCCAGTCCGGTCATCCTTTACGCACAACCTTGAGTGAAATGGGGCCGCTGCTGTTGGGCAGCCTGCTGGAACTGACCGACAGTCAGCAGTCGGCGCTGTACGCGGCGTTCAAGGTGGCGGACCGCGAAGGCCTGTTGTTGCTCGATCTCAAGGATCTGAAAGCGTTGCTCAATCACCTGCGGGACAACCCCGAGTTGCTGGGCGACGATGCGGCATTGATGACCACCGGCTCCAGCCAGGCGCTGCTGCGACGTCTGGCGACCCTGGAGCAACAGGGCGCCGATGCCTTGTTCGGCGAGCCGGCGCTGCAACTCGAAGACATCCTCCAACCCACTGCCGATGGCCGCGGGCGCATTCATTTGCTGGATGCCAGCCGTCTGGTGCACGAAGCGCCGAAAGTCTACGCGACGTTCCTGCTGTGGCTGCTGGCCGAGCTGTTCGAGCAACTGCCGGAGCGTGGCGATGCCGACAAACCATTACTGGCGCTGTTCTTCGACGAGGCCCACTTGTTGTTCAACGGGACGCCCCAGGCATTGCGTGATCGTCTGGAACAAGTCGTGAGGCTGATTCGTTCAAAAGGCGTGGGTGTGTATTTCGTCACCCAGTCGCCGGGTGACCTGCCCGATGATGTGCTGGCTCAGTTGGGCTTGCGCATCCAGCACGGACTGCGTGCGTTTACCGCCAAGGAGCAAAAGTCCCTGCGTGCAGTGGCCGAAGGTTTCCGGCCGAATCCGGCGTTCGATACGTTGTCGGTGTTGACCGAACTCGGGATCGGTGAAGCACTGGTCGGCACGCTGCAGGAAAAAGGCACCCCGGAAATGGTGCAGCGGGTGCTGGTAGCGCCGCCGCAATCGCGGATCGGGCCTTTGACCGGTGCCGAGCGTACGGCGCTGATTGCCGGTTCGTCGTTGCAGGGGCGTTATGACAAGCCGATTGACCGCGAATCGGCCTATGAAGTGCTGATGGGGCGCAAGGGCCTGGCGCCCGAGCCCGAAGCGGAGCAGGGCAAGCAGGAGCCGAGTTTCACTGAACAGGCCGGGGAATTCCTCGGTACGGCAGCAGGGAAGGCGCTGAAATCGGCGATGCAACAGGCGGCGAACCAGCTTGGCCGACAGTTGGTGCGCGGCTTGATGGGCTCATTGCTGGGTGGCAGCAAACGCCGCTAGCTTGAGCGAACACAGTCAATGTGGGAGCGAGCCTGCTCGCGAATCGGTGTGTAAGGCAACATCATTGTTGAATGTTATGCCGCCTTCGCGAGCAGGCTCGCTCCCACAGGGGATGCCTATGAGGTTTTGCTTTTGGCGTGCGCGGCCAACCGCTCCAGCGCTGCCCGCAGATTCGGGTCGCTGATCCCGTCGGCCGTGGCCTGAATGGTGGCCGCAGCATCGTCCGACAGATCCATGGTGTGCCCGGCCGCGCCCCGCTGGACGGTAGGTGGCTGCACCTTGAACAGGATTCGCGTCAGGTTGGCAAACTCGTCGAACAGTTGCAGTTGCCGTTGCAGGCGCTTCTGCTGGTAGCGCAGGCGGGTTGCCCAATGACCGTCGGTGACAATCAGCAACAAACTGCCTTCGCGCCAGGACGCCACGTGGCAATGCTCGCGAGCGGCGGGTTGCAATTGGCTTTCGAGCAAACGTTGCAAATGACCCAGGCGTTGAGCGTGGCCGAGAATGGCTTTCAGCGGCTTGGCTTCGCGTAGTAGAACGGCGGGTACTTTGGCCGTAAGTGGGCGAAATGCCATGATCAGACACCTGAAGTAACAGAGCCGCCATGGTAGCAGAAAGCACCGGATGCGCCCGCCCATTGCTTTTGTGGGCGCTTTACCCATTAAATCAACAACTAACTTCTGCCTTGAACGGCTTGAAATTGAGCAAAACGCCCCTATTTTAAGTGAGCCCCGTCAAAGCGCTGTGCCAGCATCGTGGAATATCGCCACTTTCCTCACCACCGTTTCCGGGTAGAATGCTCGTTCGCATGCGGCCATGAGGGCTGCACGGGCGACTCACGGGGCCGCCCTCCATCCCTTTAGTGTGGAAGATCCTGCCGATATGTTTGCGCCTTTGTTAAAGAAACTTTTTGGAAGCAAGAACGAGCGTGAAGTCAAACGCATGCTCAAGACGGTGCAACTCGTCAATGCCTTCGAAGAGCAAATGGTGGCCCTTTCGGACGATCAATTGCGTGCCAAGACCAGCGAGTTCAAGGCCCGTATCGCCAAAGGGGAATCCCTCGACAAGCTCCTGCCAGAAGCCTTTGCGGTCGCCCGCGAAGCCGGCAAGCGTGTCATGGGCATGCGCCACTTCGATGTCCAGCTGATCGGCGGCATGACCTTGCATGAAGGCATGATCGCGGAAATGCGTACCGGTGAAGGCAAGACCCTGGTGGCAACACTGGGTGTTTACCTCAACGCGCTGTCCGGCAAAGGCGTGCACGTTGTGACGGTGAACGACTACCTGGCCCGCCGTGACGCCAACTGGATGCGCCCGCTGTATGAATTCCTCGGCATGACGGTCGGCGTTGTCACGCCGTTCCAGCCGCCGGAAGAGAAGCGTGCTGCCTACGCCGCCGACATCACCTACGGCACCAACAACGAATTCGGGTTCGACTACCTGCGCGACAACATGGCGTTCAGCATGGAAGAAAAATTCCAGCGCGAACTCAATTTTGCCGTGATCGACGAAGTCGACTCCATCCTCATCGACGAAGCCCGTACGCCGCTGATCATCTCCGGTCAGGCCGAGGACAGCTCCAAGCTGTATATCGAGGTCAACAAGCTGATCCCGCAGCTCAAGCTGCACGTTGAAGAAGTCGAAGGCGAAGTGACCCAGGCCGGTCACTACACCGTCGACGAGAAGACCCGTCAGGTCGAACTCAACGAAGCCGGTCACCAGTACGTCGAAGAAACGCTGACCCGCATCGGCCTGCTGGCTGAAGGCGAAAGCCTGTACTCGGCGCACAACCTGAGCCTGCTGACTCACGTCTACGCCGGCCTGCGTGCGCACAAGCTGTTCCATCGCAACGTCGAATACATCGTGCAGGACGGTCAGGTCGTACTGGTCGACGAACACACCGGCCGTACCATGCCGGGTCGCCGCTTGTCCGAAGGCCTGCACCAGGCCATCGAAGCCAAGGAAAACCTGAACATCCAGGCCGAAAGCCAGACGCTGGCATCGACCACTTTCCAGAACTACTTCCGTCTGTACAACAAACTGTCCGGCATGACCGGTACGGCCGACACCGAAGCGTTCGAGTTCCACCAGATCTATGGCCTGCAGGTCATGGTGATTCCGCCGAACAAGCCGCTGGCGCGTAAAGACTACAACGACCTGGTGTTCCTGACCGCCGACGAGAAATACGCGGCAATCGTGGCCGACATCAAGGAAAGCATGGCCGCTGGTCGTCCGGTGCTGGTGGGTACCGCCACCATCGAAACCTCTGAGCACATGTCCAGCCTGCTCGTGAAGGAAGGCATCGAACACAAGGTTCTGAACGCCAAGTTCCACGAAAAGGAAGCCGAGATCATTGCCCAGGCCGGTCGTCCGGGTGCACTGACCATCGCCACCAACATGGCCGGTCGTGGTACCGACATCCTGTTGGGCGGTAACTGGGAAGTGGAAGTGGCTTCCCTGGAAAACCCGACCCCTGAGCAGATTGCCCAGATCAAGGCCGACTGGCAGAAGCGTCACCAGCAAGTGCTCGAATCGGGTGGTTTGCAGGTGATTGCATCCGAGCGTCACGAATCGCGCCGTATCGACAACCAGCTGCGTGGTCGTGCCGGTCGTCAGGGCGACGCCGGTTCCAGCCGTTTCTACCTGTCGCTGGAAGACAGCCTGATGCGCATCTTCGCCTCTGACCGGGTGAAGAACTTCATGAAGGCCCTGGGCATGCAGCCTGGCGAGGCGATCGAGCACCGCATGGTGACCAACGCCATTGAAAAGGCCCAGCGCAAGGTTGAAGGCCGCAACTTCGACATCCGCAAGCAACTGCTCGAGTTCGACGACGTTAACAACGAACAGCGTAAAGTGATCTATCACATGCGTAACACGTTGCTGGCCGCCGACAACATCGGCGAGACCATCACTGACTTCCGCCAGGACGTGCTCGACGCTACCGTCAGCGCACACATTCCTCCGCAATCGCTGCCTGAACAGTGGGACGTGGCCGGTCTGGAAGCTGCGTTGCAGAGCGACTTCGGTGTGACGCTGCCGATCCAGCAATGGCTCGACGAAGACGATCACCTGTACGAAGAAACCCTGCGCGAGAAGCTCATGAACGAGCTCGTCGCGGCGTACAACGAGAAAGAAGACCAGGCGGGCGCCGAAGCGCTGCGCACCTTCGAGAAGCAAATCGTTCTGCGCGTTCTGGACGACCTGTGGAAAGACCACCTGTCGACCATGGACCACCTGCGTCACGGTATCCACTTGCGTGGTTATGCCCAGAAGAACCCGAAACAGGAATACAAGCGCGAGTCGTTTACCCTGTTCTCCGAGTTGCTGGACTCGATCAAGCGCGACTCGATCCGTGTGCTGTCCCACGTTCAGGTTCGCCGCGAAGACCCTATCGAGGAAGAGCAGCGCCTGCGCCAGGAAGCCGAGGCATTGGCCGCTCGCATGCAGTTCCTGCATGAAGAAGCACCAGGTCTGGAGCAACCGGAAGTGCTGGGCGAAGAGGTCGATGTGGCTCTCGCCGCTGCCCCGGTTCGCAGCGAGCACAAGCTGGGTCGCAATGAGCTGTGCTACTGCGGTTCGGGCAAGAAGTTCAAGCATTGCCACGGGCAGATCCAGTAAAACCCGTTTCAATCGCTGAAATACCCGCGCCGCGACCGGCTTCTGCCGTCGCGGCGTTTTACCATTCGAACCACCGTCTTCCTGAAACGGTGCTGACATCATTTATAAAGGAGCGCATTCATGGCTGTTGGTCTTGGTCCTTTGCCAACGTTGCACCCGGTTGCCGGTTTTGAACTCGGTATCGCCTCGGCTGGCATCAAGCGCCCGGGGCGTAAGGATGTTGTGGTCATGCGCTGTGTTGAAGGCTCCACGGTAGCCGGCGTGTTCACCCTGAACGCCTTTTGCGCTGCCCCGGTGATCCTGGCCAAGCAACGCGTACAAGGCCCTGTGCGTTACCTGCTGACCAACACCGGCAATGCCAACGCCGGTACCGGCGAGCCAGGCCTGGCCGCCGCCGAGCGCACTTGCGCCAAACTGGCCGAGCTGACTGGCGTCGATGCCAGCCAGGTGCTGCCGTACTCCACTGGTGTGATCGGCGAACCGTTGCCTGTGGAGAAAATCGAAGGCGCGCTGCAAGCGGCCCTTGACGACCTGTCGATCCACAACTGGGAAGCTGCCGCCACCGGCATCATGACCACCGACACCCTGCCCAAAGGTGCCAGCCGTCAGTTCCAGCACGACGGCGTGACCGTCACCGTGACCGGCATCAGCAAAGGCGCCGGCATGATTCGCCCGAACATGGCGACCATGCTCGGCTACATCGCGACCGACGCTAAAGTCTCCCGCGATGTGTTGCAAAACCTGATGCTAGATGGCGCCAACAAGTCGTTCAACCGCATCACCATCGATGGCGATACGTCGACCAACGACTGCTGCATGCTGATCGCCACCGGTCAGGCTGCGCTGCCGGAAATCACCCGCGCCGAGGGCGAGTTGTTCGCCAAATTGAAGCAAGCGGTGTTTGAAGTGTGCATGGACGTGGCCCAGGCCATCGTTCGCGACGGCGAAGGCGCGACCAAATTCGTGACCGTTGAAGTCAACGGCGGCGGCAATCACCAGGAATGCCTGGACGTTGGTTACACCGTGGCTCACTCGCCGCTGATCAAGACCGCATTGTTTGCTTCCGACCCGAACTGGGGCCGTATCCTGGCCGCTGTTGGCCGTGCCGGTGTGCCGAACCTGGACGTGAGCAAGATCGACGTATTCCTCGGCGACGTGTGCATTGCCAGCCGTGGCGCGCGTGCCGCGACCTACACCGAAGCCCAGGGCGCAGCGGTGATGCAGCAGGAAGAAATCACCATTCGTATCGAGCTGGGTCGTGGCGATTGCAGCGAAACCATCTGGACCACCGACCTGTCCCACGAGTACGTGAAGATCAACGCCGAGTACCGTACTTAAGACCGAGTCGCCTCTATCGCGAGCAGGCTCGCTCCCACATTGGATGTGTGTACACCGCGAACCACTGTGGGAGCGAGCCTGCTCGCGATGGCGGGCGATCAGACACTAAACAGTCTGGCCATACCCCCATCAAAAGGTCCCGAACATGAGCCTGCACCTGATCATCGGCGACAAACTGCATTCCTCCTGGTCCCTGCGCGGCGCTCTGGCCCTCGATCTGGCTGGCGCCTCCTACACCGAAGAACTGATCAAGCTGAACCAGCCGGACACCCGCGAGCGCCTGCTCAAGCATTCGCCGACCGCCAAGGTCCCGCTGCTGAAGACCGAACACGGCACCATCGCCGACTCCCTGGCGATTGCCGAATACCTGGCAGAACGGTTCCCCGATGCGAACCTGTGGCCCAAAGACACCGCCGCCCGTGCCCAGGCGCGTTCGGCGTGCGCGCAGATGCACAGCGGCTTTTTCGCCATGCGCGGCAACATGCCGTTCGACCTGAGCCATGACGCAGCGCTGTCGCCAGTCCCGGCCGATGTCCAGGCGGACATCGAGCGCATGTCGGCGTTGTGGGCCGAGTGTCGTGCCGCGGCGACCGAGAGCGGTCCGTACCTGTTTGGCCGCATCACGTTGGCCGACGCGTTCTTTGCACCCATCGCTGTGCGTCTGCGTACCTATCGGGTGAAACTGTCCGCGGCTGACGAAGCCTATGTTGAAACCCTCTACCAATGGCCGGCGTTCAAGGCCTGGCAGAAGGCCGGACTGGAGGAGTTGGAAAAGTGAAGCGAGTCCATGTCGCCGCCGCCGTCATCCGCGATGGCAGTGGCCAGATCCTGATCGCCCGCCGTGCCGATTCGCAGCACCAGGGTGGCCTGTGGGAGTTTCCCGGGGGCAAGGTCGAGGCCGACGAGTCGGTCGAAACCGCACTGGCCCGTGAGCTCCATGAAGAGCTGGGCATCGTGGTCGACGCGGCGCGCCCGCTGATCAAGGTCCGGCACGATTACCCGGACAAGCAGGTGTTGCTGGATGTCTGGGAGGTCTCGGCGTTTAGCGGCGAGCCCCACGGCGCCGAAGGTCAACCGCTGGCCTGGGTGTCGCCCCGCGATCTGCCGGGTTACGAGTTCCCGGCGGCCAATCAGCCGATCGTCGCGGCGGCCCGATTGTCATCGCAGTACCTGATTACCCCGGAAGATCTGGAAACCCCGGCGTTGCTGCGTGGCATCCAGAAAGCCATTGCCGGTGGCATCAAGTTGATCCAGTTGCGCGCACCGAACGGTTACGATCCCAAGTATCGCGACCTGGCCGTCGATGCGGTGGGCCTGTGTGCCGGCAAGGCACAATTGATGCTCAAGGGGCCGTTCGAATGGTTGGGCGACTTCCCGTCCGCGGGTTGGCACATTACCTCGGCGCAGTTGCGCAAATACGCAGCGGCTGGCCGACCGCTACCGGCATCGCGCTGGCTGGCGGCGTCGTGCCATAACGCTGAAGAGCTGGCGCTGGCCGAACAGATGGGGGTGGATTTCGTGACCCTGTCGCCGGTGCAACCCACCCTGACTCACCCAGGCGCAGAGCCGTTGGGTTGGGAGCAGGCGTCGAGCTTGATCGAGGGCTTCAGCAAGCCGGTGTTCCTGCTGGGTGGTGTTGGCCCGGCCGAGGTCGAGAAAGCCTGGGCGGCGGGTGCGCAGGGTGTGGCGGGGATTCGGGCATTCTGGCCTGAGGCCTGAGGCCTGATTCTGTGCTGTAGCTTCTGACGCCATCGCGAGCAAGCTCGCTCCCACATTTGATCGCATTTTTTCAGCAGCAATGCGGTCACCTGTGGGAGCGAGCCTGCTCGCGAAGGGGCCCTGACAGGCGCCGACTAAACCTCAGGTTTCGCCGCAGGCTGCCAAAGAATTTCCGCCACTCCCTGACGCTTGGCAATCAGCCGCGCCACCACAAACAACAAATCCGACAACCGATTGATATACGCCAGGCCAACCCCGGCCAACGGTTCAATTGCATTCAATTGCTGGCACCGCCGCTCGGCACTGCGCGCCAGGCTACGGCAGACATGGGCCTGGGCAATCAGCGCCGAACCGCCGGGCAAGATGAAGTTTTCCAGTGGTCCCAACTCTTCATTCCACACATCGATCGCCGCTTCCAGGCGCTCGATTTCCGTTGCATTCAACGCCTGATACACCGGCATTGCCAGCTCGCCTCCCAGATCAAACAATCGATGCTGGCAGGGCGCCAAAACCTCGATCACTTCCTGCAAGCCTGCAAAAGTATCCGTTTGTGCCGCCAACCCGGCCAGCAACACGCCCACCTGACTGTTGAGCGTATCGACTTCGCCAATGGCCTCGATCCGCGGGTGATCCTTGGGGACGCGACGGCCATCGCCCAGCCCGGTCTCGCCTTTGTCGCCAGTGCGGGTGTAAATCTTCGACAGACGAAAGCCCATGGTTACCTCGATAGCAGATTGAGTTCTTGCGCGACAGGTGGCGTGCTCGCCAGGGGCAGGCGCAAGGTGAAGCAAGTGCCTTGGCCCAGGGTCGATTGCACTTCCATCTGCCCTTTGTGGTTATTGGTGATGATGAAGTACGACACCGACAGCCCAAGTCCGGTGCCCTGACCGATTTCCTTGGTGGTGAAGAAAGGTTCGAAGGTGCGTTTGCGCACGCTTTCACTCATGCCGATGCCGTTGTCCTCGACCTGGATTTCCGCCCATGGCGGGTTCAGCCGGGTGCGCAGAATGATCCGCCCCGGTTCGCTGTCGTCCTCGCGCTGGTGAATGGCTTGCGCAGCGTTTTTCAACAGGTTGAGCAGTACTTGCTCCAGTTCGTTGGCGGTGCCGGGGACCGGGCCCAGCGCCGGGTCGAACTGACGAATGATGGCCTGCCCCTTGAAGTCGAAGCCGATCGCCAGGTCGAAATCGTTGCCGGCGATTTCCACCGCCTGATCGATCAGGGCGGGCAGGTCGCACGGGGCCATCTGGCGGGTGCTGCGACGGCTGAAACTGAGCATGTGGGTGACGATTTTGGCGGCCCGGGCACCGGCCTGCTGGATACCGTCGAGCAACTGTGGCACTTCGCGGATTTTCAGATACTGATTGACCGTCGCCAGTTCGATGCCGGCCTGTTCGGCCACTTCCAGGTTTTTCGGCAGGTCGGGGGACAGGCGTCGGCGAATGTTTTGCACGTTGTGCAGGATCGCACCCAGCGGATTGTTGATCTCGTGAGCCATGCCGGCGGCAAGACCGCCTACCGACAGCATTTTCTCCGACTGCACCATCATTTCTTCCAGGGACAGGCGCTGGGTGATGTCGTCGATCCGGATCACCACGCCACGCCCGGCACCGCCCATCAGCGGATAGAAAGTCAGGGCGTAGTGGCGGGGCTCGTCGTCCTTGAGCCAGGTGACACGTTCGATTTTGGCCACCGTATGCTGCTCGACCGTTTCCTTGAGTTGCGGCAAGAACGGCTTGAGCGGTTCGAAGGCGAGGAAGATGGGCTGGTTCAGGGCTTCATCGAGGCGTGTGCCGGACAGGGCGCTGGCTTCCTGGTTCCATTGAGTCACGTAGAGCTGTTCGTCGAGGGCGATCAGCGCCGACGGCATGGAGTCGATGATGCTGTTGAGGTAGTTCTGAAAGCCCGTGAGCTTTTTCTCGATCTTGCTGCGCACCTGGACTTCGAGCTCCAGTTTGCGGTTGGTATGACGAGTTTCTTCCGCCAGGCCCTGGGCCTGGTCGTAAGCGGCCTGGGAGTCGTCCCGAGCCCGCTTGAGTTGCTGCTCCCTGGCCTCGATCCGCGAGAGCATGGTGTTGAACGCCTCGGCGAGGCTGCCGATTTCATCGTGGTTTCCTCGCGAAGCACGCAGTGCGTAGTTTTCTTCACGGGTGACCTGTCGCGACAACTCTTCAAGCTGGTGGATCGGCCGGGTGATCAGGCGCTTGATCTGGCGGGCAATGATCAGCCACAGCAGCACGCTGAAGATCAGAATGCCCAGGCTGGCCGTCAGGGTCCCGGTGTAGAACGCCACTGGCAGTTCACTGCTGGCGACCAGCAGCAAATGTCCCGGTGCAGCGCCGGGGCGGGCCAAAGTGATGACTTGATTGGTGCGAAACTCGGTGACCTGCCAGTCTTCGATATGCCGGAAATGTTTGGGCAGCTCCAGATTGTCGCCATGCTGCAATTGCGCCAACCGCTCACCCTTTGCGTCATACAGGGCTGCCGCGCGCAACGGTGAATAGCTGTTGAGTTCATTCAACAGGCGCTCGGCGCTTTGCGGTGACGCCAGGGCTTCGGAGGCCAGGCTGGGGTTGGATACCAGCCGGCCGATGGTCTGCAGGGCCTGAGGCGCCATGCTTTCCTGGGAGATGTAGTACGCGGCGCTGATAAAGGTCAGGTTGGCAACCAGCAGGACGGTGACCATCAGTACCAGCAGGGCGGCCAGCAGTTTCTGGCCGACGGGCAGGTTTTCAAGGCGCTGGCGCAATGGCATCGGATTCATCGCAGACAAGGAACAAGTGGCCAGCGTAGCCGCTGCTCAGTCGCTGGGCAATCCAAGGCTTTGCAGGCGCGCGATCAACCTTGCCTGAAGTTGATTGAGGTGAGGCAGGTTCAGTTGATGACGCCCGGCCACTTTGCAGGCGTAGCCCAGCAGGTAGCTGATTTCCGTGCGGCGCTGGCTCGTGACGTCCTGATGCATCGACGAGTAGTTGGCCGCGGTGGCGTGAATCACCCGTTCGACTTCTTGCTGCAGGTTTTCGGCGGCTGCCGGCTGACCGCAACGCTCAAGCAACTCCACCAGTTCACCGCACAGGGTGGCCACTTCGCACTGATGTTGCTGCAAACCGCCGTTGCGGCAATCGTGCAGCACCGTCAGCGGGTTGATCGCACAGTTGAGAGCCAGCTTGCGCCACAGCCTGGTCAGAATATCGGTGCTCCACTCGTGAGGGATGCCGGCAGCGCTCAAGTCATCGAGCCAGATCGGCGCGACCGGATGGCTCGCATCTCCCAGCCAGGTGAAGCCATGTCCTGCAAACACCACACGCCAATCGCCATCGCGGAAGGCGCCTTCGGTGCTCGAGGCATAGATGCAGCGTGCCTGGGGAACCTGTGCGGCCACCGCGTCCTGGCTGCCCAGGCCATTTTGCAGCAGGATCAGTTCGGCGCCGGGGGCCAGGCGTGACGCCAGTCGGGCCACCGCGCTTTCGGTATCGTAGGCCTTGCACGCCACCAGCAGGCGGTTGATCGGCTCGCTGCTGTCCGCTGTTTCGGCGGGCACGGCGTAGTGTTGCGCCTGGCCGTGTTCCACCAGTGTCAATCCACCTGCAGCCTCATAGGCCTGCAGTCTCGCGGTGTCCCGCAGGATCAGCCTGACCGGCACGCCAGTCCGTGCCAGACGTGTTGCCCATAAAGTGCCGAGGCTGCCGGCGCCGAGTACATGCCAGGTGGTGGACATCAGCTTTTTGCTCTGTTTAAGGCGTGCATCGGCAGCTCACAGTGAATGATGGGAAAGACCCGTTATAATCAGCGCGGATTTTAACCGCAAGCCAGGCGCGCTCCATCGGTGCGCCTTTAAATTTGGAGAGATTACATGCCGTCGTTCGACGTGGTATCCGAACTGGACAAACACGAAGTCACCAACGCGGTCGAGAACGCCGTCAAGGAGCTCGATCGTCGTTATGACCTGAAAGGCAAAGGCAGCTTCGAGTTCAAGGAAAAAGACCTGACCGTCAACCTGACCGCAGAAGCGGATTTCCAGCTCGAAGCGATGATTGAGATCCTCAAGCTGGCTCTGGTCAAGCGCAAAATCGACGTGCAGTGCCTCGAAGTCAAGGATGCCTTCGCGTCGGGCAAGCTGATGAAGCAGGAAGCCGTCCTCAAGGAAGGCATCGACAAGGAGCTGGCGAAGAAAATCGTTGCTCACGTCAAAGATGCCAAGCTCAAGGTCCAGGCAGCCATTCAGGGCGAGCAGGTTCGTATTACCGGCAAGAAGCGTGATGACCTGCAAGAAGCCATTGCTGTGCTGCGGGCCAAGGAGTTCGGAATGCCGCTGCAGTTCAACAACTTCCGCGACTGACCTTGAGCGGGAACCTCTTGGCGTTTGTGACGTCGCAGACCCAGGCAACGGCAGAAACGATTGAACCCGTCGCAGTTCGATCTTTCTGCCGCTTTTTTTACGCATGCCGCATAGCCGGAAAACAGGAGAAAGTAGATGGATTTAAGCGCTGAGGTAGACAACCTGGTCAAGGTATCCCAAACCTGGATCCCGATGATCATGGAATACGGCAGTCGCGTACTGCTGGCGGTCATCACCCTGGCCATCGGCTGGTGGCTGATCAACAAAGTCACGAAAAAGCTCGGCGGTCTGATTGCATTGCGCAATGCCGACCTGGCGCTGCAGGGCTTTATCAGCAGCCTGGCGAACATCATCCTCAAGATCCTGCTGGTCGTCAGCGTAGCCTCGATGATCGGTGTGGAAACCACTTCGTTTGTGGCAGCGATTGGTGCGGCGGGCCTGGCCATTGGCCTGGCTTTGCAGGGCAGTCTGGCGAACTTCGCCGGCGGCGTGTTGATCTTGCTGTTCCGTCCGTTTCGTATCGGCGACTGGATCGAGGCTCAGGGGGTTGCCGGCACCGTCGACAGCATCCAGATTTTCCATACCGTACTTCGCACCGGTGACAACAAGACCATCATCGTACCCAACGGTAATCTGTCCAACGGCATTATCACCAACACCAATCGCCAGCCGACCCGCAAAGTCGTGTTTGATGTGGGCGTCGATTATGAAGCGGACTTGCAGAAAGCTCGGGAAGTGTTGCTGGAGTTGGCCACGGATCCGCGTGTATTGACTGACCCGGAACCTCAGGCAGTCATTTCGACATTGGGTGACAGTTCTATCACTGTTTCCCTGCGTGTCTGGGTGAAGACAGCGGATTATTGGGATGTGATGTTCATGTTCAACGAACTGTCCCGTGATCGTTTGAGAGAGGCCGGCATCGATATTCCATTTCCACAGCGGGTTATTCGTGTGGTTCAGGAGTCCGCAGTGCAGTGATAGACCTTGTCATACATGCCTGACTTTTCGGTCAGACATCTAGGTTGATTGTTCAATAATTGAACAATATTCACAGGTAACAAAAAAGGCCCATCCAAAGATGGGCCTTTTGTTTGTTACCGCAAACTAACTGGATGCGATTACAAAACCGACAGCGGGTAGTCGACGATGAAACGGAACTCTTTCACGTCGCCTTCACCTTCGTCAGCGTTAGCGAAGTGCCATGCTTGACGAATACGGAAGGAGAGGTCTTTTGCCGGGCCAGTCTGAACAACGTACTTGGCTTCGAAGTTGGTCTCGTTGTGCTTGCCATCCGCACCGTACAGGCCAGCGTAAGCGCTGTTGGCTGGAGTGTTGGTACCGTCGATGTCCCAACCTTTAACGTAACGGGTCATGAAGCTCAGACCTGGAACGCCGTACTCAGCCATTTTCAGGTCGTAACGAACCTGGGCAGACTTCTCGTTCGGAGCGTTGAAGTCAGAGTACTGGATGGAGTTGGCGAGGAAGATCGAGTCGCCGCCGCGGTTGTTCTTGCCCACACCGATGTAGTCGAACGGAGTGTCACCGTTGACCTTCTGGAAGCCCAGGGTAATGGTGTGTGCTTTCATGAACGAGAAAGCAGCAGCCAGGGAGTACGTGGTGTTGCTGATATCGCCGGCTTTGGCATCACCAGTGTCTTTGGTGTTGTAGATGTTACCGTCCAGGTTCAGCGATTCGTCGCCGCCCAGCGGGATGGTGTAGTTCAGGTTGGCGTAGTACTGGTTCCAGATGTCTTCCAGCTTGGCGCCGTACAGCGAAGCCGACAGGTTGTCGGTGATGCCGTACTTGCCGCCGAAGTAGTCGATCTTGTTGGCGCTAACGCCGGCGTAGGTTGCCCACAGGTCGCCGTCACGGGCGTTTCTGTCCTGGCTGCTTGCCGAGTAGAAGTGACCGGCTTCGAGGTCAAGGTCTTTGATTTCGCTGCTCTGCAGTTGGATACCGCTGGCAGTTTGCGGCAGGATGCGGGAGCCGCCCACAGCGAACACTGGGGAAGTGCTTGGCTGCATATCGCCGACTTTCAGCTCGGTTTTCGATACGCGGAATTTAACGGCGCCGCCGGCTTTGCCCTGGCTGTCGTTAACTTCGCCATCAGCGTCACGGCTCATGTTGCCGGTGCCACCGGTGCCGTCGCCACCGTCCAGCTTGATTGCCAGGTAACCGTACGCATCAACGCCGACACCGATCAGGCCTTGGGTGTAACCGGAGCTGAAGTTGCCCCAGATACCTTGGGTCCAGTCTTTCTGGTCGGTGGCGCCATCTTTGCGGTCACGGTTGAAGTAGTAGTTGCGAACCAGCAAGTTCAAGGAGCTGTCTTCAACAAAACCTTTGGCTTCAGCCTGGTCACTTACGAAAGGTGCGGCCGTAGCCAATTGGGTACTGGCTGCTGCTGCAACTGCCAGTGCGATCATGCTCCACTTCATCACGCGCATCGTGATTTGCTCCTTTGGTTTTAGAAGAGTACTGCCGTCCCACCTGTTTTATTATCTGGGCGGCTCTTTCTTTTTGTGTCGGCGCAAACTTATATCACGCCGACAATGTTGGCGATACTTGCGTATCTAACCTTTCGCCTTCTTTACGACCATGTCGCAAACAGCGAGGTAGATGTCGCAAATTTCGAGCTCCGACGCAACCGGGTTGACAGCTTTAATGCTGTTTTCTGAGCCTGGGTGTCGGTAAAAAGAGTCCTGGTGAAACGTTTGAATCTCCATCGGGCTACCTTGCCACTGTCTTTTTTGCCTGAATGCCCCCCGCTTCCAGCGGGTGTCACTCAGGTGATGTTGGGTATTCATGCAACAAGCGTGCACAAAATCAAGTTTTTGGTACGGTTTTTTTAAATTGACGCTCTGGCGCTGTAAAAGCCTCATAAAACCGGGGGGTTCAAGCGCCTTTGTTGCGGGCTTGACGCGTTGCCTCGCATCATGTTGCACCCTTCTGGTCGACTGCCTGACAACCAAAAATGTTACCGGTTCACCCCGCCAGTGAGTAAATGGCGGATGTCGAAGCATTCAGCGTAGACCCACTGTGCGATCTTGGTGCAAAAAATTTTAACCTTGTACTGAATTCATTCCTGTTGATCGAGTGTCTGGCGCGAACTCTTCGTTGTTTATCAGTCATTTCGGCGTTTTTTTTCGGCTGACCGGTTCTGTGGTGGTGCGCGACGTCAAAAAGTGTCTCATTCGGGGGCGGGCTGTCAGCTTTTCGCTGGTGCTCGTGGCGTCTGTGCAAGGTTCGCCGTGAAGCATGCGCCGTTCGCAGGTATGCTGCCGTCCGGTCGCTTGGTGCGCTGCTCCTCTGGATGGGCGCTAAGCTGAAAATGATGACCCGGCGGGAGTACGCGCAGTGTTCGCTTTAGATCCACGACTTCAACAAGACACGTTACCGATCGGGGACTTTCCGCTCTGCCGGTTACTGCTGTCCAACGACTCGAACTATCCCTGGTTCATCCTGGTACCTCGTCGTGAGGCTATCAGCGAGATATTTCAATTGGATGTCGCAGACCAGCTGCAGCTTTGGCAGGAGACGACGGCGCTTGCGCAAGTGCTCAAGGACTCGTTCGATGCGGACAAATTGAATGTTGCGGCGCTGGGCAATGTCGTCAGCCAGTTGCACATGCACGTGATTGTGCGCAAGCACGAAGATGCCGCCTGGCCAGCGCCAGTTTGGGGCAGGCATCCGGCAAAACCCTACACTTCGGAGCAGATTGCCGCCATTCGCGAGCGTTTGCGTCTGATATTGACCGATGACTTTACGTTTCTGGAGGGCTGAACCATGAGCCTGGAAGAACGCGTTACCGACCTTGAAAGCCGCCTGGCCTTTCAGGATGACACCATCCAGGCATTGAATGATGTGCTGGTCGCGCAGCAGCGGGTGGTTGAGCGTCTTCAACTGCAAATGGCTGCGTTGCTCAAACGGCAGGAGGAAATGGTCGGCCAGTTCGAATCGTTCGAAGAGGAAGCGCCACCGCCGCACTACTAAGTACCTGCAGTAAGCAACATGCAGGCATTAAAAAACCGCGTACAGCCAGGCTGTGCGCGGTTTTTTTCAGCCTTGAATCAGCGACGCGGCAGTGCGGCGATCACATCTTCGGCTTGCAGGCCCTTGTCACGATTCATGACAGAGAATTCCACGCGCTGGCCTTCTACCAGGACACGGTGGCCTTCACCGCGAATGGCCCGGAAGTGGACGAAGATATCGTCGCCGGAGTCGCGGGAAATGAAGCCGAAGCCTTTGGACGTGTTGAACCACTTGACGGTGCCGGTATCGCGGTTGCTCATGTCGTAGCTTGGCGAGGCAGCGACCGGTGACGATTTGTAGAAGCTGATGCCCAGGTGCAGGGCAACAGCGATCAGGGCTGCGACCAGGCTGAATAGAACGGCAGGTTGACCGGCGATGACAGGCATCGGCGCGATCAGCGTCAGAGTCTGCAGGACTACCGCCAGAGCCAGCAGGACACTGACCAGGTTTTGCAGTTGGTGGCGCGGACCTTTGTTCCAGTAAGGGATGACAGGTGCAAGCGTGAGATTGAGCAGGCCGAAGAGGGCCAGGTACAGCGCATCAGGTTGTTGCAGGTAAGGCAAGGCTTCAGGGTGCAGGCTAGGGATGAAGGACAGCAGCAAGGCTGCTGCGCCTATCAACAGATGGACGATTTTCAACATTTTGATTAACTCACTTTAAGGCAGCTCACAAGGAAGAGCTGATGGCGCACGGTTCGCTTCAAGACAATAAAGAGGCGTTGGACACGTGCCCGGTATCAGCCTATGCGCCATGCCCGGAAAAATAGGCACTGGCGACACGTCGTCTATTTAACAGCAAAGCCGCAAGCTACTCAAATCAGGGCGTCCGGCGGCTCTTTGGCGGTGATTTGCCGCAGGTTGTCCGAAGTTTTGCGGCTGCGGTAAGGCAGGTGACTTGCTGATCCGCGTATGCAGGCGCATGAAAAGTGGCGTGGCTGCTTGGCGTTCTTCTTTCCTACGCCATTGCGTAGGTGCTTCTGAAGGGGGCATCGCTTCGCTGCGTGGGAAAACGTCCGGAGTAGGGCGATCTCCAGGGTCTGCCATAAGTTGTTGGCTTATCCTACGTCGAGGGTCATAAAGTCGGCTGGAAAATACCTTTGCACCTGCGTTTTTATAAGTCGACAGGCAGTTTCGCTTTAAGAAACCAGGATGGCAAAGGAGTGTCAGCGTTATGGTTTATGAAAGGCAAGAAGAGGGCCGATACGGTTCGCACAGGGATGTAAGGGTTGATCCGTTTGTTCGCGAGTTCGATATGGGATTGGCTCAGCCCATGTCCCGATCCGTACGATTGAATGGCTTCGCAACCTGTTTGCGGCTTGAGCAGGTTTATTGGGATGTTTTGGGGGGGATGGCCCGGGCCAACGGTTGTTCGGTCAGTAGCCTGTTATCCCATCTGGATCGCGAAGTTCACTTGCGTCATGGCGGAGTAAGGAATTTCAGTGGATTGGTGCGGGTTGTCTGTGTCGTACACAGCCTCAAGGAAGGGGGATGCATCGTCACCGCCTAGTCAGGGCGACGAAAACGGCAGAGTGTCGGTCTGTGCAGTCTTACGGCTGCACAGGCCGCATTTAATGGATATAATCCCGCTCTTTGCCGCGAAACCCTGCGTGTGCGGTAGCAATCTGATCGCCGAGACAACCTCCATGCCGATGTACGATTATCAATGTGCTTCCTGTGGTCATCAGTTGGAAGCCATTCAAAAGATCAGCGATGCACCGCTGGTCGACTGCCCTGCCTGTCAGGCGCCAGAGCTTAAGAAAATGCTGTCCATGCCGGGCTTTCGCCTCAGCGGCACGGGTTGGTACGAAACCGATTTCAAGACCGGTTCCAAGAAGAACCTGGCCGGCGGCGACAAAGCTGACTAAGGTCCTGCACCTGAATTGAACGACACACGCGAGTTCTTGCATCACCCGGCGCCTTTTTAAAGGCGGGGCTGCTGTAGGATCTCCAACCGAATTTCGAATTACGAGAAGTGAAACCACGACCATGATGCGCAGCCATTATTGCGGCCAACTGAACGAAAGCCTGGACGGCCAGGAAATTACCCTTTGCGGATGGGTTCACCGTCGCCGTGACCACGGTGGGGTGATTTTCCTCGATATCCGTGATCGTGATGGTCTGGCCCAGGTCGTGTTCGATCCGGACCGCGCTGAAACCTTCGCCGCGGCCGATCGCGTGCGCAGCGAGTACGTCGTGAAGATCACCGGCAAGGTTCGCCTGCGTCCGGCCGGTGCGACCAACGCCAACATGGCGTCGGGCATGATCGAAGTCCTCGGCTACGAGCTGGAAGTGCTGAACGAATCGGAAACCCCGCCGTTCCCGCTGAACGAATTCTCCGACGTCGGTGAAGAAACCCGCCTGCGCTATCGCTTCCTCGACCTGCGTCGCCCGGAAATGGCCGAGAAGCTGCGTCTGCGCTCGCGCATGACCACCAGCATCCGTCGCTTCCTGGACGAGAACGGCTTCCTCGACGTCGAGACGCCGATCCTGACCCGTGCTACCCCGGAAGGCGCGCGCGACTACCTGGTGCCGAGCCGTACTCATGCCGGTTCGTTCTTCGCCTTGCCGCAATCGCCGCAGCTGTTCAAGCAACTGTTGATGGTGGCCGGCTTCGACCGTTACTACCAGATCGCCAAGTGCTTCCGCGACGAAGACCTGCGGGCCGACCGCCAGCCGGAATTCACCCAGATCGACATCGAGACCAGCTTCCTCGATGAAAAAGAGATCATGGGCCTGACCGAGCAAATGATCCGCAACCTGTTCAAGGAAGTGCTGGGCCTGGAATTCGGCGAGTTCCCGCACATGACCTTCGAAGAAGCCATGCGCCGCTACGGTTCCGACAAGCCAGACCTGCGTAACCCGCTGGAACTGGTCGACGTGGCCGACCAGCTCAAGGAAGTCGACTTCAAGGTGTTCAGCGGCCCGGCCAACGACCCGAAATGCCGCATCGCCGCCTTGCGCGTGCCTGGCGGCGCGAGCATGCCGCGCAAGCAGATCGACGACTACACCAAGTTTGTCGGCATCTACGGTGCCAAGGGCCTGGCGTACATCAAGGTCAACGAGCGCGCCAATGGTGTTGACGGTCTGCAATCGCCGATCGTGAAGAACATCCCTGAAGCCAACCTCAACGTGATCCTGGATCGTGTTGGTGCAGTTGACGGCGACATCGTGTTCTTCGGTGCCGACAAGGCCAAGATCGTCAGCGAAGCGTTGGGCGCATTGCGCATCAAGCTCGGTCACGACCTGAGTCTGCTGACCTGCGAATGGGCTCCGATGTGGGTCGTTGATTTCCCGATGTTCGAAGAGAACGACGACGGCAGCTTCAGCGCCTTGCACCACCCGTTCACCGCGCCGAAGTGCTCCCCGGCGGAGTTGGAAGCCAACCCGGCGGGCGCTCTGTCCCGTGCCTATGACATGGTGTTGAACGGCACCGAGCTGGGTGGCGGTTCGATTCGTATCCACCGCAAAGAGATGCAACAAGCGGTCTTCCGCCTGTTGGGCATCAACGAAGTGGAACAGGAAGAGAAATTCGGCTTCCTGCTCGACGCCCTGAAATACGGCGCTCCGCCGCACGGTGGCCTGGCCTTCGGCCTGGACCGTCTGGTGATGCTGATGACCGGCGCGCAGTCGATCCGTGAAGTGATCGCCTTCCCGAAAACCCAGAGCGCGGCCGATGTCATGACCCAGGCGCCGGGCCAGGTGGATGCCAAGGCATTGCGCGAGTTGCACATTCGTCTGCGTGAAACGCCTAAGGCCGAGTAAGGCTGACCCGAAGGGCGCATCTGCGGATGCGCCCTTTCTTTATAGGCAGAGTTGTTCAAGATTTTTGTTTGCCGGCCGGCGCAATACAGCGCGGCGGGCAATGTTTCAAAGAGAATTCGGAGCGAGTTATGGCAGGTCATTCCAAGTGGGCGAACATCAAGCACCGCAAAGAACGTCAGGATGCCAAGAGGGGCAAGATCTTCACCAAGTGGATTCGTGAGCTGACCGTCGCTGCCCGTCAGGGTGGTGGTGATCCAGGCTCCAATCCGCGTCTGCGCCTGGCCCTGGACAAGGCCCTGGGTGCCAACATGAGTCGCGACATCATCGATCGTGCTGTCGCCCGCGGTACCGGCGCTGCCGACACCGACGACGTGGTCGAGCTGACCTACGAAGGTTACGGTCCAGGTGGCGTGGCGGTGATGGTCGAATGCATGACCGACAACCGTAACCGTACCGCGGCCGCAGTTCGCCATGCGTTCAGCAAGTGCGGCGGCAACCTCGGGACTGACGGTTCGGTGGCCTATCTGTTCGAACGCAAGGGACAGATCTCTTTCGCCGCCGGCGTTGACGAAGACGCGCTGATGGAAGCGGCCATGGAAGCCGACGCCGATGACGTGGTGACCAACGAAGACGGTTCGATCGACGTTTTCACCTCGTTTGCCGGATTCTATTCCGTGCGTAACGCACTGGAAGCGGCGGGCTTCAAGGGTGACGACGCGGAAATCGTCATGCTGCCGACCACCAGCGCCGAGCTCGATCTGGAAGGCGCCGAGAAGGTCCTCAAGCTGATCGACATGCTCGAAGACCTGGATGACGTGCAAAACGTCTACTCCAACGCGGAAATCCCGGAATCGGTGGCCGCACAGCTCGGTTGATCTGTTTCTTCTGTAGGAGCGAGCTTGCTCGCGATGAGCCTGAGAGCGCCGCGTCAATTCAGGCAACCCGCGTTATCGTTAACGTTCATCGCGAGCAAGCTCGCTCCTACCTTTAAAACCCGCAGGCGTTATGACTTTAATTCTTGGTATCGACCCCGGTTCGCGCATCACCGGTTACGGTGTGGTTCGTGATACCGGCCGTGGCTGCGAGTACGTCGCCTCCGGTTGTATCCGCACCGGTGCCGGCGAGTTGCCTGAGCGACTGCAGATTGTCTATCGCGGGGTGCGGGAGATCATTCAGACCTACCATCCGGTGACCATGGGGATCGAAAAGGTGTTCATGGCCCGTAACGCTGATTCCGCCCTGAAACTGGGGCAGGCCCGTGGCGCGGCGATCGTGGCGGGAGCCGAGGAAAGCCTGGAAATTGCCGAATACAGCGCAACCCAGGTCAAGCAGGCAGTGGTCGGTACCGGCTCGGCCAACAAGGAGCAGGTGCAGATGATGGTCATGCACATGCTCAAGCTGACCAGCAAGCCGCAGATCGATGCTTCGGACGCCCTGGCCATTGCCATCTGTCATGCTCATACCCGCTCCAGTCTGCTGCCCCATGGTCTCGGGGCGGCACGCAGTCGTGGCGGGCGCCTGCGTCTCTGATAGCATCAGCAATCATTTTCATGGGGTGAGGGCGTTTCGCCCGGGTTGTCGGCGCCACTCCCTTGCTCCATCAGTCGCTGGCCCAGAGCTGGCCAACGCTCAAGGATTTGTAACGTGATTGGACGTTTGCGCGGCACCCTGGCTGAGAAGCAGCCTCCACACCTGATTCTGGATGTAAACGGTCTGGGTTATGAACTCGAAGTGCCCATGACGACCCTCTATCGCTTGCCGTCGGTCGGTGAGCCGCTGACGTTGCACACTCATCTGGTCGTGCGTGAAGACGCACAGTTACTCTATGGTTTCGTCGGCAAGCGTGAGCGCGATTTTTTCCGCGAGTTGATCCGCCTCAATGGTGTCGGGCCGAAACTGGCGCTGGCCTTGATGTCGAGTCTGGAAGTCGATGAACTGGTTCGTTGCGTACAGTCCCAGGACACTTCGGCACTGACCAAGGTGCCAGGTGTGGGCAAGAAAACCGCCGAGCGTTTGCTGGTGGAACTCAAGGATCGCTTCAAGGCCTGGGAAACCGTACCGGCCATGTTTGCCCTGGTGCCGAACCAGCCGGATGGACCGGCCCCGGTGAACACTGCTGAAAATGACGCCGTCAGCGCCCTGATCTCCCTGGGCTACAAGCCGCAGGAAGCGAGCAAGGCGGTGTCTGCGATCAAGGAGAAAGGTTTGAGCAGTGAAGACATGATCCGTCGCGCCTTGAAGGGAATGATCTAAGTGATTGAAGCTGATCGTCTGATCGCCGCCACGCACAGTCCGCGTGAGCGCGAAGAAGTCCAGGACCGGGCGATCCGCCCGGTCAGCCTGGCGGAATACATTGGCCAGCCGACCGTTCGCGAGCAGATGGAGTTGTTCATTCAGGCGGCTCGCGGTCGTAACGAGTCCCTGGATCACACGCTGATCTTCGGGCCGCCGGGCCTGGGCAAGACCACCCTCGCCAACATCATCGCCCAGGAAATGGGGGTGTCGATCAAGAGCACTTCGGGCCCGGTGCTGGAGCGTCCGGGTGATCTCGCAGCACTGTTGACCAACCTTGAGCCTCACGATGTGCTGTTCATCGACGAAATCCATCGCCTGTCGCCCATCGTTGAAGAAGTGCTGTACCCGGCCATGGAAGATTTCCAGCTCGACATCATGATTGGCGAAGGCCCGGCTGCGCGTTCGATCAAGCTCGATCTGCCACCGTTCACCCTGGTCGGCGCAACGACCCGGGCAGGCATGCTGACCAACCCGTTGCGCGACCGTTTCGGCATCGTTCAACGTCTTGAGTTCTACAATAACGCCGACTTGTCGACGATCGTCAGTCGTTCGGCGAGCATCCTGGGTTTGCCGCTGGACCCGGAAGGCGCCTTCGAAATCGCCCGCCGTGCCCGTGGCACGCCACGAATTGCCAACCGACTGTTGCGCCGGGTACGAGATTTCGCCGAAGTTCGCGCCAAGGGGCATATCACCAAGCCGATTGCCGATCTGGCGCTGAACCTGCTGGACGTCGACGAGCGTGGTTTCGATCACCAGGACCGGCGCCTGTTGCTGACCATGATCGAGAAGTTCGATGGCGGGCCGGTCGGGGTCGACAGTCTGGCTGCCGCCATCAGCGAAGAGCGTCACACCATTGAAGACGTGCTGGAGCCTTACCTGATCCAGCAGGGCTACATCATGCGCACGCCAAGGGGGCGAGTGGTGACGCGGCATGCCTATCTGCATTTCGGTTTAAACATTCCGTCACGATTGGGCGAAATGCCCGTGGCAGACGAGTTCCTCGGTGCCAGTGACGATTAATTAACGTTGCGTGCTGATTTTTTCGGGCAATGTAGGGTCCCAGGACCGTACTTTCGCAAGAAAGCCGCAGATCAATGAAAAACAGTTGCCTGGCCGGATTGGCAACCTGAGGAGTAAGCACTAGAGTATGCGCGCGCAAAACGGGCTTGAGCCTTTCGCACATCGTTGTCGCGTTTATTACGAGGACACCGATGCGGGCGGCATCGTGTATTACGTCAATTACCTCAAGTTTATGGAACGGGCTCGAACCGAGCGGCTGCGAGATCTGGGCTTTGCCCAATCACAGCTGGCAGGGGAGGACCTGTTGTTCGTCGTGCATTCCAGCGAAGCGCGCTACCACGCGCCGGCGCGACTGGACGACGAACTGCTGGTAAGCGCTGAAGTAATCGAATTGAACCGTGCCAGCCTGCGCTTCAAGCAGCAGGTCAGGCGGGCGACGGATAATGTGCTGCTCTGCGAAGGGCAGTTTCTGGTGGCCTGTGTGCGCACTGAAAGTTTGAAACCCCGGGCCATTCCCGAAGCTCTACGAGCGGCCTTTGCCGACGTGAGCGGCGCGGGTACACACTCAAAGCAGGAGATAAAGCGTGGAAGCTAACGTCGTCGACCATTCCTCCATGTGGAGCCTGGTCAGCAATGCCAGTATCGTGGTGCAACTGGTAATGCTGACCCTGGTAGCCGCATCGGTGACCTCGTGGATCATGATCTTTCAGCGCAGCAACTTGCTGCGCGCCGGTCGACGTGCCCTGGAGAGCTTTGAAGAGCGCTTCTGGTCGGGTATCGACCTGTCCAAGCTGTACCGCCAGGCCGGCAGCAACCCGGACCCCGATTCGGGTGTCGAGCAAATCTTCCGTGCCGGTTTCAAGGAATTCTCCCGCCTGCGCCAGCAGTCAGGCGTTGATCCGGAAGCGGTCATGGAAGGCGTGGCCCGTGCCATGCGCGTTGCGATTTCCCGCGAGGAAGAAAAGCTCGAACAGAGCCTGCCCTTTCTCGCCACTGTCGGTTCCGTCAGCCCCTACATCGGTCTGTTCGGTACCGTCTGGGGGATCATGAACTCCTTCCGTGGCCTGGCCACCGCCCAGCAAGCGACCCTGGCCACTGTGGCCCCGGGTATCGCCGAAGCACTGATCGCCACGGCCATCGGTCTGTTCGCGGCCATTCCAGCCGTTATCGCTTACAACCGTTTTGCCGCTCGCAGTGAAACGCTGATCAGCCGCTACTACACCTTCGCCGATGAATTCCAGGCGATCCTGCACCGCAAAGTGCACACCAGCGAAGAATAAGCAGGTAATTTCCAATGGCTTTAATCGCTCGAGCACGAAACAAGCGCAAGCCGGTCGCCGAGATGAACGTAGTGCCTTACATCGACGTGATGCTGGTGCTGCTGGTCATCTTCATGGTGACCGCGCCGATGCTCAATCAGGGCGTGAAAGTTGATCTGCCCAAGGTTTCCAGCGAAGCCTTGCCGCAGGACAACAACACCCAGGTCCTGACCATTTCCATCAAGTCTGACAAGACCTACTACTGGAACCTTGGCAGCGAAGTCGACACCGAGAAGCAGCAGGACAGGGCGATGACCCTGCCGCAGATGACCGACGCGGTGACCAAGATCATTCGCGTCGGCAACGAAGGCGGCAAGCGTACCCAGGTCTTCATTCGCGGCGACAAGAGTGTCGACTACGGCTCTGTCATGGGCGCCATGGGCGGATTGCAGAAGGCCGGCGTCGGTAATGTTGGCTTGATTACCGAGGCGCCCTGATGCAGCAACAGCGAGAGCCGTCCGCCTCGGAAAGCTACTTCTGGCCTAGTGTCTGGGCGATTGGCTTGCACGTGCTGGTGTTCGGCATGCTGTTTGTCAGTTTTGCCTTTACCCCGGAGTTGCCGCCGGCCAAGCCGATTGTCCAGGCGACCCTGTACCAGCTGAAATCGAAAAGTCAGGCGACCACCCAGACCAATCAGAAGATTGCGGGTGAGGCGAAGAAATCCGCCGCGCGCCAGACCGAAGTCGAGCAGATGGAGCAGAAAAAGGTCGAGCAGGAAGCGGTGAAGGCTGCGGAACAAAAGAAAGAAGAAGCGGCTCAAAAGGCCGAGGAAGCCAAGAAGGCCGACGAGTCGAAGAAAGCGGAAGAGGCAAAAAAGGCTGATGAAGCCAAGAAAGCCGATGAAGCGAAGAAGACCGCCGAAGCCAAGAAGGCAGAAGAGAAACAATTGGCTGATATAGCCAAGAAGAAAGCGGAAGAAGAAGCCAAGAAGGCTGCTGAAGAAGAGGCCAAGAAAGCGGCCGCTGAAGAAGCCAAGAAAAAGATCGTCGAAGACGCGAAGAAGAAAGCCGCGGAAGACGCCAAGAAGAAAGCCGAGGCTGAAGAGGCGAAGAAGAAAGTCGCCGAGGAAGCGAAGAAGAAAGCTGCTGCCGATGCTGCGAAGAAGAAATCGCAGGAAGCGGCGCGTAAATCCGCCGAAGACAAAAAGGCTCAGGCCCTGGCAGATTTGCTTTCCGACACGCCGCAGCGTCAGCAGGCCTTGGCCGATGAGCAGGGCGACGAAGTCGCCGGCAGTTTCGACGACCTTATTCGTGCGCGTGCAGCGGAAGGCTGGGCTCGTCCACCTTCGGCACGCAAAGGTATGACGGTCGTGTTGCAAATCGGCATGTTGCCGGACGGTACGGTGACTTCGGTCAGCGTGTCCAGGTCCAGTGGCGACGGTCCGTTTGACGCATCGGCTGTTGCAGCAGTGAAGAATATTGGACGTTTGACAGAAATGCAGGGAATGAAGCCGAGTGATTTCGCTCCGTATCGTTCATTCAAGATGACATTCACACCTGAGGATCTAGCCTTGTGAGAAACCTTCTTCGAGGAATGCTGGTCGTTATCTGCTGCATGGCAGGGATGGCGATGGCAGATGAGAAAAACATTCTGGTTACCAGTGGCAGCGATCGGGCGACCCCGATCGCCGTTGTACCGTTCGGCTTCCAGGGCGGTAGCGTGCTGCCGGACGACATGGCGGAAATCATCGGTAACGACCTGCGCAACTCGGGTTACTACTCGCCGATTCCAAAGCAGAACATGATCAGCCAGCCGAGCCAGGCCGGCGAAATCATCTTCCGTGACTTCAAGGCACTGGGTGCCCAGTACGTCATGGTCGGCAGCATCGTTCCGGCGGGCGGTCGCCTGCAGGTGCAATATGCACTGTTCAACGTAGCCACCGAGCAGCAAGTGCTGACCGGCAGCGTGTCGGGCGGTGTCGATCAGTTGCGCGACATGGCGCACTACATCTCCGACCAGTCGTTCGAAAAACTCACGGGTATCAAGGGTGCCTTCTCGACTCGCCTGCTGTACGTAACGGCCGAGCGTTTCTCCGAGAACAACACTCGCTACACCCTGCAGCGTTCGGACTACGACGGTGCCCGCGCCGTGACCCTGCTACAATCGCGTGAGCCGATCCTGTCTCCGCGTTTCGCACCGGATGGCAAGCGCATCGCTTATGTCTCCTTCGAGCAGAAGCGTCCGCGTATCTTCATGCAGAACATCGACACCGGTCGCCGTGAGCAGATCACCAACTTCGAAGGCCTGAACGGTGCACCTGCCTGGTCGCCGGATGGCAATCGCCTGGCGTTCGTGCTGTCCAAAGACGGCAACCCGGACATCTATGTGATGAACCTGGGCTCGCGTCAGATCAGCCGCATCACCAACGGTCCTGGCATCAACACCGAACCGTTCTGGGGCAAGGATGGCTCGACCATCTACTTCACTTCCGACCGTGGCGGCAAACCGCAGATCTACAAGACCAGCGCAGGTGGCGGCGGTGCCGAACGCGTGACTTTCGTCGGTAACTACAACGCCAACCCTAAATTGTCGGCTGATGAAAAGACGCTTGTCATGATTCACCGTCAGGATGGCTTCACCAATTTCAAGGTGGCGGCCCAGGATTTGCAGCGCGGTAGTGTAAAAATCCTCACTGATAGCACTCTGGACGAGTCGCCTACTGTCGCGCCCAACGGCACCATGGTAATCTACGCCACCCGCCAGCAGGGCCGGGGAGTCTTGATGCTCGTGTCCATCAATGGACGCGTAAGGCTCCCGCTTCCTACCGCACAAGGCGAAGTCAGAGAACCTTCCTGGTCCCCTTACCTGAACTGACGCGGCGCTATACGTTTTACTTAACACACTGGGGTTCATTAGGAGTTTCACGATGGAAATGCTGAAGTTTGGTAAATTTGCTGCGCTGGCACTGGCCATGGCTGTAGCTGTAGGTTGCTCGTCCAAAGGCGGCGACAATGCCGGTGAAGGCGCGGTAGATCCAAACGCTGGTTACGGCGCAAACACTGGTGCAGTTGACGGCTCCCTGAGCGAAGAAGCTGCACTGCGCGCTATCACCACTTTCTACTTCGAATACGACAGCTCGGACCTGAAGCCAGAAGCCATGCGCGCTCTGGACGTTCACGCCAAAGACCTGAAAGCAAACGGCGCTCGCGTTGTTCTGGAAGGCAACACCGACGAACGTGGTACTCGTGAGTACAACATGGCACTGGGCGAGCGTCGTGCGAAAGCCGTTCAGCGCTACCTGGTACTGCAAGGCGTTTCCCCAGCTCAGCTGGAACTGGTTTCCTACGGCGAAGAGCGTCCAGTTGCTACCGGCAACGACGAGCAGTCCTGGGCTCAAAACCGTCGCGTCGAACTGCGTAAGTAATTCGTCATGCGAACGTGCCGTCGTGCTGTAACTGTTCTGGCTCTCAGCCTCGCGCCGCTTGCGGCGTGGGCTGCGGTTCCTGTGGTCGATAATGACTCCGGCTATAACAATAGCGGGAGCAGTTATCCGCCTGCAGGTTACGGTACGAACGGCGCCTATGCCGGGGGAGGGGTTTCGACCCCTGTCTCGGCACAGGGCCAGCTGTTCAACCAACTGCAACAAATGCAAGAACAGATCTCGCGCCAACAGGGTGTGATCGAGGAACTGCAAAATGATGTAGCGCGCATGAAGCAGGAAAGCCTGGAGCGATACCAGGATCTTGATCGGCGCATAGGAACCGGCGTTGCACCAGCCGCGACTCCTGAAAATTCTTCCACCGGTGGTGAATTGAACGCCCCCGGTGCAGCCGCAGGTGCAGCAGCTGGCGCAGCCGCCGCTCAAGCACCTGCAGCGGGTAGCGAACCGGCAGATCCGGCGAAGGAAAAGCTCTATTACGATGCTGCCTTCGACCTGATCAAGGCCAAGGATTTCGACAAGGCCAGCCAGGCTTTCGCCGCATTCCTGCGCAAATACCCGAACAGTCAGTATGCGGGCAACGCCCAGTACTGGCTGGGCGAAGTGAACCTGGCCAAAGGCGATCTGCAAGGTGCAGGTCAGGCGTTTGCCAAGGTTTCGCAGCTGTATCCCAAGCACGCCAAGGTGCCTGATTCGCTGTACAAGCTCGCTGATGTAGAGCGCCGTCTCGGTCATACCGACCGGGTCAAGGGCATTCTGCAGCAGGTCGTGTCCCAGTATCCGGGCACTTCCGCTGCTCAGCTGGCGCAGCGTGACCTGCAGAAAATGTAAGGCGGCTTGAGCCGTTTCAAAGAAACCCGCGCTTGTCGCGGGTTTTTTCGTTAGAATTCACCCCCTTTTTCTGAAACACGCTTTTTGGGATCTGCGCATTGCCGGGGTTCCTTGAAGTGCCTGACGGAGGCGGACAGCCTGTTTAGCTGTTACGCCCGTGGCGACTATGCAAGACACATTGAGAATCACCGAAGTTTTCTACTCGTTGCAGGGTGAAACTCGGACTGCCGGCCTGCCCACGGTTTTTGTGCGCCTGACCGGTTGTCCGTTGCGTTGCCAATACTGCGACAGCGCCTACGCGTTCACCGGCGGAACCATTCGCACCCTCGACGACATCCTCGAGCAGGTCGCCGGTTTCCGCCCGCGTTATGTCTGTGTCACGGGCGGCGAGCCCCTGGCGCAACCCAACGCCATTCCCTTGCTCAAGCGCTTGTGCGACGCCGGTTACGAAGTGTCACTGGAAACCAGTGGCTCTATCGATATCTCGCCAGTAGATTCCCGGGTCAGTCGCGTTGTCGACCTGAAAACCCCGGGATCGAAGGAAGCGCACCGCAATCGCTACGAAAACATCGAGCTGCTCACGCCCAACGATCAGGTGAAGTTTGTCATCTGTTCGCGGGAGGACTATGACTGGTCCGTTTCCAAACTGATCCAGTACGGCCTTGACCAGCGCGCCGGCGAAGTCCTGTTTTCGCCAAGCCACCATGATCTCAATGCCCGGGACCTGGCGGACTGGGTGGTGGCGGACAACCTGCCAGTGCGTTTGCAATTGCAGCTGCATAAATATCTATGGAATGACGAGCCGGGGCGCTGAAATGACTGAACAACTCAACACTGCTGAAAAACGTGCGGTCATCCTGCTGTCCGGTGGCCTGGACTCGGCGACCGTGGTGGCCATGGCGCGCGCCGAAGGCTACAGCTGCTACACCATGAGCTTCGACTACGGTCAGCGCTCTCACGCCGAACTGTACGCCGCCGAGCGCGTGGCGCGGGATCTGGGGGTGGTGGAGCACAAGGTGATCGGCCTGAACCTTAACGGCATGGGTGGCTCGGCGCTGACCGACCGCAGCATCGATATTCCGGAAGCGTTGGGTGAGGGCATTCCTGTCACTTACGTGCCTGCGCGTAACACGGTGTTCCTGTCCCTGGCCCTGGGCTGGGCTGAAGTGCTCGGTGCGCGGGACATCTTCATCGGCGTCAATGCGGTGGATTACTCCGGTTACCCGGACTGCCGTCCCGAGTTCATCGAGTCGTTCGAGCGCATGGCCAACCTGGCAACCAAGGCCGGCGTGGAAGGCAATGGCTTCCGCATTCAGGCACCGCTGCAAAACCTCAGCAAGGCGCAGATCGTCCAGGCGGGCGTGAAGCTTGGCGTGAACTATGGGCTGACCGTTTCCTGCTATCAGGCCGACGATGATGGCCGTGCGTGCGGCAAATGCGACAGCTGCCGACTGCGCGCGGAAGGCTTTGCAGCGGCCGGAATCAGCGACCCAACACCTTATTTTTGATTTTTTTCAAAATAGGTGTTGAATAGTCCTTAAAAATCAGTATTATACGCGCCACCACACAGCGGGTCGTTAGCTCAGTTGGTAGAGCAGTTGGCTTTTAACCAATTGGTCGTAGGTTCGAATCCCACACGACCCACCATTTTTAGCAGTTTTAAAAGTCTGGAAGGCCCACGCAAGTGAGGATTTCCGGATTTTTTTTTGCCTGCGATTCAAGTCCGCCTCGCTTCGGGCTGCTGCGCAGGGCGCAGGTCAGAATCATCTTTTGCATCTGTCGGATATTCTGTAGCCTTGCGCAGCTTCAACGCTGTCCGTGCCTGATGAATACCCACTTTCCCGGCGGTACCCTGAAGGGTCTGGAGCCGGGTGTATACTCGACTTTCGCGCGAATGCGCTTGCAGGTCTTGCGAACATGACGCAAATATCCGAACGCCTTCTGGTTCAAGCCCACCTCGACGCCAAACAGCCCAAACCGCTGACCGCCGATGAAGAGGCTTACTACCGTGCCGCCATCGCTGCCGAGCTCAAGGCTCAGGACGCGGTGCTGGTGGCCCACTTCTATTGTGACCCTGTCATTCAGGCGCTGGCCGAAGAGACGGGGGGCTGTGTCTCCGACTCGCTGGAGATGGCCCGCTTCGGCAATGCCCATCCGGCCAAGACCGTGGTCGTCGCCGGCGTGAAGTTCATGGGGGAGACTGCCAAGATCCTCAATCCGGAGAAACGCGTGCTGATGCCGACCCTCGAAGCGACCTGTTCGCTCGACCTGGGTTGCCCGGTGGACGAGTTTTCCGCGTTCTGCGATCAACACCCGGAGCGCACGGTCGTGGTGTACGCCAACACTTCCGCTGCGGTAAAAGCCCGCGCGGATTGGGTGGTGACTTCAAGCTGTGCGCTGGAAATCGTCGAAAGCCTGATGGACAACGGCGAGACCATCATCTGGGGCCCGGACAAGCACCTGGGTACCTACATCCAGCGCCAGACCGGTGCCGACATGCTGCTGTGGGACGGTGCCTGCATCGTTCACGAAGAGTTCAAGTCCAAGCAGCTTGAAGACATGAAGGCGCTGTACCCGGATGCGGCGATCCTGGTGCACCCGGAGTCGCCGACTTCGGTGATTGAACTGGCCGACGCCGTGGGCTCCACCAGTCAGTTGATCGCGGCGGCACAGAGCCTGCCGAACAAGACGCTGATTGTTGCCACCGACCGCGGCATCTTCTACAAGATGCAGCAGCTGTGCCCGGACAAGGTCTTTATCGAAGCCCCGACGGCGGGTAACGGCGCGGCGTGCCGCAGTTGCGCACATTGCCCGTGGATGGCCATGAACACTCTTGAGCGCACGCTCAAGGCGTTGAAAGAAGGCACGAACGAGATCTTTGTCGATCCGGCGCTGATCCCGCAGGCGATTCGACCTCTCAAGCGGATGCTGGACTTCACCCAGGCGGCGCGGATGAAACTGGCGGGTAACGCATAAGATCTTTCAACCAAGCACAAAAAACTGTGGGAGCGAGCTTGCTCGCGATAGCGGCGTATCAGTCACCATTGAAATTGACTGACACTACGCCATCGCGAGCAAGCTCGCTCCCACAGTGGTTTCTGCGTCGGGAAATTATTTGGTCTTCTTTGGAATCCGCACAAGCCGGGTGTTGGAATACATGTCATGCCAGCTGCGTTGCTGTTTGTCGAACAGCGACCAGAAGAACCCAAGGCCAACACACAGCAAGGAAGCGATCGACACCACAAAGCGCAACAGCGCCTGCCACAGGCTGATGGATGAGCCGTCGGCGTTCTGGACGCGAATGCACCAGACCTGCATGCCCAAGGTCTGACCCGACCAGGTCCAGAATTTGGCGAAGAAGCCAAACAGTACGAACAGCAGGACTGTGGAGAGCAGGGGATCGCCGTCCAGCGCGCCGGCTTCGGTCAGGGTGCGCATCCTTTCTTCGCCGATGATCGCCATCTGGATCATCTTGTAGATGCCGCTGGTGACGATCAGCAGGGCGGTGCACAGCAGGAAATCATAGAACATGGCTGCCAGACGACGACCCAGACCAGCGGCAGGAAAGTCGCCCTGGGGAGTAAGCAGGTGTTTCGACATGGCAGGCTCTCGGCGGAAAAAGAAGCCATTTTACGGATTTGCGCGCACAAAAAAGCCCCTGATGTCAGCATCAGGGGCTTTTTCGTTACAGAAGATTAGGCTTCTGCTTGTACTTCGTCAGCCTGCATGCCTTTCTGGCCCTGCACGGCGATGAAAGTCACTTTCTGGCCTTCTTTCAGGCTCTTGAAGCCGTTGCCCTGGATGGCGCGGAAATGCACGAACAGATCCGGACCGCTTTCAGGAGTGATAAAACCAAAACCTTTCTCGTCGTTAAACCACTTGACGGTACCGCTCTGACGTTGGGACATTTCTTATTTCCTTTGACGCAAAAAATTAATGACAGTCTCCTTCTCATGAAAGAGTACTGGGGCTGGTTGCAGGAGAGTAAGAAGACGTCGAACGGGATGTAGCTAACTTGTAGGCTACTGCCCAGGTCACGATTCCAAGCGACCCATGCAAACACAGTGAACAAACTCTACGCCAACTACGGGAGAAAAAACAAGCCCTGTGAAGGCCCCGTATTTCCTCAGGTTGATGGCAAAGTCAGTCCACTAGTGGGGCCTTATACGCTAGCGCTGTTCAAATGTTTTCGATCGTTATAAGCAAAGTTCATAATCGAAGCTTAGAGCCAAACAATGCACTATTTTATGGCGGTTGCGTTACACATTAGTGCACAGTTAACGCAACCGCGTTACTTATAGGAACATTCAATCAGCCGCGATAGTAGCGTTGTGGAACAAATGGCATTTTGCTTACAAGCAAAGGCACCTTTTTCCCACGCACAATCGCCCAGACGGGTGTGTCCAGTGCGATATAGGCGCTGTCGACATAACCCATGGCCAGCGGCCCGCCCAGGGTCGGCCCGAAACCGCCACTGCAGACGCTACCGATGATGTCGCCGGCTTCGTTGACGATCTCGGCGCCCTCGCGCACCGGTGTGCGTTCCTGCGGTAACAGGCCGACGCGCTTGCGGCTGACACCTGCCTGTTGCTGGGCGAACACGGTTTCGGCGCCAGGGAAGCCGCCGGCCCGAGCGCCATCGGCGCGACGCGGCTTGGAGATCGCCCACAGCAGGCTCGCTTCGATCGGGCTGGTCTCGGTGTTCATGTCATGCCCGTACAGGCACAAGCCCGCCTCCAGGCGCAGGGAATCGCGGGCGCCAAGGCCGATGGCGGCCACTTCCGGTTCGGCCAGCAGGGCGCGAGCCAGGGCTTCGGCGTTGGCGGCGGGGACGGAAATTTCGAAACCGTCTTCGCCGGTGTAACCCGAGCGGCTGACAAAACAGTCCACGCCCAGCAGCTTCACGCGGGCGAACTGCATGAAGGTCATCTTCGCCACTGTAGGGGCCAGGCGCTCCAGTACCGTCACGGCAGCCGGGCCTTGCAGGGCGAGCAGCGCACGCTCTTCGAACAAAGGCTCGATCGTGCACTGCTCACCGATGTGCTTGCGCAGGTGGGCCAGGTCCTGATCCTTGCAAGCGGCGTTGACCACCAGGAACAGTTCGTCATTGCCCAGATTGGCGACCATCAGGTCATCGAGGATGCCGCCCGTCGCATTGGTGAACATCGCGTAACGCTGCATGCCCACCGGCAGGTCGATGATGTCCACCGGCACCAGGGTTTCCAGGGCCTTGGCGGCATCGGCGCCGGTCAGGCGGATCTGGCCCATGTGCGAGACATCGAACAGCCCGGCCTGGTCGCGGGTGTGCTGGTGTTCTTTCATCACGCCCAGCGGGTATTGCACCGGCATGTCATAGCCGGCGAACGGCACCATGCGCGCGCCGAGTTCGATGTGCAGTGCGTGCAACGGGGTTTTCAACAGTTGTTCGGTGGACATATTCAGCTCCTGAAGAAGGGTGCAGATGAGCGCGCATCAGCACTCGATAATGTTGACCGCCAAACCGCCACGGGCGGTTTCCTTGTATTTGCTTTTCATGTCGGCGCCGGTCTGGCGCATGGTGCGGATGACCTTGTCGAGGGAGACGAAATGTTGCCCGTCGCCACGCATGGCCATGCGCACCGCATTGATGGCCTTGACCGAACCCATGGCGTTGCGCTCGATGCAAGGCACCTGCACCAGCCCGCCAATCGGGTCGCAGGTCAGCCCGAGGTTGTGTTCCATGCCGATTTCCGCGGCGTTCTCCACTTGTTGCACGCTGCCACCGAGCACTTCGCACAAGGCTCCGGCCGCCATCGAGCAGGCGACGCCGACTTCACCCTGGCAGCCGACTTCGGCGCCGGAAATCGAGGCGTTTTCCTTGTACAGAATGCCGATGGCGGCGGCAGTGAGGAGAAAACGCACCACCCCGTCATCATTCGCGCCGGGGATAAAGCGCATGTAGTAATGCAGTACCGCCGGAATGATCCCGGCCGCACCATTGGTGGGTGCCGTGACCACGCGTCCGCCGTTGGCGTTTTCTTCGTTGACGGCCAGGGCGTACAGGTTGACCCAGTCCAGCACTGACAGCGGATCGCGCAAGGACGATTCAGGGTTGCTGCACAATTGCCGATGCAGCGCTGCCGCCCGGCGTTTGACCTTCAAGCCACCGGGCAGGATGCCTTCATTACGGCAACCGGCGGCGACGCAGTCCTGCATGACCTGCCAGATTTTCAGCAGGCCGGCGCGGGTTTCCGCTTCCGGGCGCCAGGCGCTTTCGTTGGTCAGCATCACCTGGCTGATCGACAGGCCGTATTTGGCGCAATGAGCGAGCAAGTCCTTGGCGCTTTTGAAGGGGAAGGTCAGGGGCGTGGCGTCTTCGACGATGCGATCGGCGCCTGCTGCGTCCTCATCAACGACAAACCCGCCACCCACCGAGTAGTACTCGCGGCTGCGGATCTGCAAACCCGCCGCATCGAAGGCGCGAAAAATCATGCCGTTGGGGTGATAGGGCAAGGGTTTGCGAATCATCGCCAGGTGTTCTTTCTCGTTGAACGCGATGCTGTGTTCGCCGAGCAGGTTCAAGCGTGCGTTGCTGCGAATCTCTTGCAGGCGCGCAGCGACGGTTTCGGTATCCACGGTGTCCGGGTGTTCGCCTTCCAGGCCCAGCAGCACAGCCTTGTCACTGCCGTGGCCTTTACCGGTGGCGCCGAGCGAGCCGTACAGCTCGACCTTGACGCAGGTGGTGGCCGTCAGCAGCCCTTCACGGCGCAGGCCTTCGACGAAGCGCACAGCGGCGCGCATCGGACCGACGGTGTGGGAGCTGGAGGGGCCGATGCCAATCTTGAACAGGTCGAACACGCTTAACGACATGGTGGTTCTCCGGTTTCTTGTTATAGGAATTCACGGAACATAAGACTTGGCACAGATCCCTGTGGGAGCGAGCTTGCTCGCGATAGCGGTCGTTCAGTCGACATTGATGGTGGCTGTCAGTCCGTCATCGCGAGCAAGCTCGCTCCCACAGGGTTGTGGGGTGTTCTGGAAATCGGGGGCGGATCAATCCGCCCCCTCATTGGTTTAAGCGTAGCTTTCGATCGACGGGCAGGCGCAGACCAGGTTGCGGTCGCCGAACACGTTGTCGACGCGACCGACCGGCGGCCAGTACTTGCCTTCGATCAGCGACGCAACCGGGTAAACCGCTTGCTCGCGGCTGTACGGGTGCGACCACTCGCCCACCAGTTCCTTGGCAGTGTGCGGAGCGTTTTTCAGCGGGTTGTCGTCCTTGTCCAGGGTGCCGTTTTCCACCGCGCGGATTTCTTCGCGGATGCGGATCATGGCGTCGCAGAAGCGGTCCAGTTCTTCCTTGGATTCGCTTTCGGTCGGCTCGATCATCAGCGTGCCGGCTACCGGGAACGACATGGTCGGCGCGTGGAAACCGAAGTCGATCAGGCGCTTGGCCACGTCATCGACGCTGATGCCGCTGCTGTCTTTCAATGGACGCAGGTCGAGGATGCACTCATGCGCCACCAGGCCGTTGCTGCCGGTGTACAGCACTGGATAGTGCTCTTCGAGGCGACGGGAGATGTAGTTGGCATTGAGGATCGCCAGCTGCGAAGCACGCTTGAGGCCCGCGCCACCCATCATGCGAATGTACATCCAGGTGATCGGCAGGATGCTCGCGCTGCCGAACGGTGCCGCGCAAACGGCGCCTTCCTTGCGCTCCATCTGTGCGTGGCCCGGCAGGAACGGCGCCAGGTGCGATTTCACACCGATCGGGCCGACGCCCGGGCCGCCACCGCCGTGGGGGATGCAGAAGGTCTTGTGCAGGTTCAGGTGCGACACGTCGCCGCCGAACTTGCCCGGCGCGCAGAGGCCGACCATGGCGTTCATGTTGGCGCCGTCGATGTACACCTGGCCGCCGTTGTCATGAACGATGCCGCAGATTTCGCGGATGCCTTCTTCGAACACGCCGTGGGTCGACGGGTAGGTGATCATCAGCGCGGCGAGGTGCTCGCGGTGCTCGATGGCCTTGGCGCGCAGGTCTTCGATGTCGACGTTGCCACGGGCATCGCACGCGGTCACGACCACACGCATACCGGCCATCTGAGCGGTGGCCGGGTTGGTGCCGTGGGCCGACGACGGGATCAGGCAGATGTCGCGGCGGTCTTCGCCACGGCTCTGGTGGTAGGCACGGATCGCCAAGAGACCTGCGTATTCACCCTGGGAGCCGGCGTTCGGTTGCAAGGATACCGAGTCGTAGCCGGTCGCAGCGCACAGCATGGCTTCCAGTTCGTCGGTCAATTGCTGATAACCGGCGCTTTGCTCGGCCGGGGCGAACGGATGCAGGGCACCGAACTCGGCCCAGGTCACCGGGATCATTTCGCTGGCGGCGTTGAGTTTCATGGTGCACGAACCCAGCGGGATCATGGTGCGGTCCAGCGCCAGGTCCTTGTCCGCCAGTTTGCGCAGGTAGCGCATCAGCTCGGTTTCCGAGTGATAACGGTTGAACACCGGGTGGCTGAGGATCGGCGACTGACGTACCAGCGCGGCCGGGATGGCGCTCTGCACCGAGGCGGCGAGGGCGGCGAAGTCCGGCAGGGTCTTGCCGTCGGACAGCAGGCTCCACAGGGTTTCAACGTCGGCTTGAGTGGTGGTTTCGTCCAGGGACAGGCCCAGGCGTTCGCCATCGACCACGCGCAGGTTGATGCGCTGGGCGTGCGCCTTGTCGTGCAGGGCGGCGGTTTGAGCGCCGGTCTTCACGGTCAGGGTGTCGAAGAAGTTCGCTTGCTCGACGTTCAGACCCAATGCGCTCAAGCCTTTGGCCAGGATCGCAGTCAGGTGATGCACACGATTGGCGATCTGCGTCAGGCCTTTCGGACCGTGGTAAACGGCGTACATGCTGGCGATGTTGGCCAGCAGCACTTGCGCGGTGCAGATGTTCGATGTGGCTTTCTCGCGACGGATATGTTGCTCGCGGGTCTGCATGGCCAGGCGCAGGGCCGGGTTGCCGAAACGGTCTACGGAAACACCGACCAGGCGGCCCGGCATGTCACGCTTGAATGCATCCTTGGTGGAGAAGTACGCCGCGTGCGGGCCACCGAAGCCCAGCGGCACGCCGAAGCGCTGTGCGCTGCCGATAGCCACGTCGGCACCGAATTCGCCCGGTGCGGTCAGCACGGTCAGGGCCAGCAGGTCGGCCGCCACTGCGACGAGGGCGTTGGCGGCGTGGAAACGTTCGGTCAGCTCGCGGTAATCGAACACGTCACCGTTGCTTGCCGGGTATTGCAGCAGGGCGCCGAAGAACGGCGTCACGTCGGTCAGTTCGCGCTCGTCGCCAACCACTACGTCGATGCCCAGAGGCTCGGCACGGGTGCGCAGTACGTCGAGGGTCTGCGGGTGGCAATGCACGGAGGCGAAGAACTGGTGGCTGCCTTTGTTCTTGCTCAGGCGTTTGCAGAAGGTCATGGCTTCGGCAGCGGCGGTGGCTTCGTCGAGCAGCGAGGCGTTGGCGATCGGCAGGCCGGTGAGGTCGCTGATCAGGGTCTGGAAGTTCAGCAGCGCTTCGAGACGGCCCTGGGAGATTTCTGGCTGGTACGGGGTGTAGGCGGTGTACCAGGCCGGGTTTTCCAGCAGGTTGCGCAGGATCGGCGACGGCGTGTGGGTGCCGTAGTAACCCTGGCCGATGAAGGTCTTGAACAGCTGGTTTTTGCTCGCGATGGACTTGATCAGGGCCAGGGCATCGGCTTCGCTCAAGCCGTCTTCCAGGCCGAGGACGCTGGTGCCCTTGATGCTGTCGGGAATCACGCTGGCGCTCAGGGCTTCCAGGGAGTCGAAGCCGAGGCTGTTGAGCATGGCTTGCTCGTCACCGGCGCGCGGGCCGATGTGACGGGCGATGAATTCGTTGGCAGTGGTCAGATTGATCTGGGTCATGTCAGTGCTCCTCAGGCTTCGGCTTGGGCTTTGATCAGGCGGTCGTAGGCGTCCTGATCCAGCAGTTGGCCGACAGCGCAGGCATCGGCAGGTTTGAAACGGAAGAACCAGCCTTCACCCAGCGGATCTTCGTTGACCAGCTCAGGGCTGCTGTCCAGCGCCGGGTTCACTTCCAGCACTTCGCCGTCCAGCGGCATGTACACGCCGCTGGCAGCCTTTACCGATTCCACGGTGGCGGCTTCGGCGCCTTTGTCGTAGGACTGCAGCTCAGGCAGTTGAACGAAAACCACGTCGCCCAGGGCGTTCTGTGCGAAAGCGGTGATGCCGACCGTGACGCTGCCGTCAGCTTCGGTGCGCAGCCATTCGTGATCTTCAGTAAAACGCAACTCGCTCATGGAAACTCCTAAGGGGCCAGACTCGTCTGGTGGACGCGATTGAATGCTTGGGCGATGCCCTGGTTATGGAGAACTACATAGCAAGAACGCGGCCAATGTTGTTTTTATTGTTATTGATCAATGATTTAGGCGGTTGTGACAAAGATAGAAATTCATTCGCTGTAGCGAAATCGATACGGCGTATGTCAATGATAAAAGCCGAGGTGGATCAAAGCCTTGCACAGCCGTGATCGGAGAGGTGTGTAGCGATATCGTTCCGCTGTAGCGCTTTCAGTACAGATGGAGGTCGTTTTTGGCGCGATTTTCAGATCAGCTGCTAACCCTGTGGGAGCGAGCCTGCTCGCGAAGGCGTAGTGTCAGGCAATATTGAAGTGACAGATCCACCGTATTCGCGAGCAGGCTCGCTCCCACAATTGTTCGGTGTCAGGTCTCAGGCTTTGCCGGGAATGCCGTACTTGCGCAACCGATGGGCAATCGCGGTGTGGGAGGTTTGCAGGCGGGTCGCCAGTTGCCGGGTCGAGGGATAGCTGACGTAGAGTTTTTCCAGCAGGGTCTTCTCGAATTCGTCCATGGCCTGTTCCAGGCTGTCGACGTCATGGTCGCCCTGGCGGGCTACCGAGGTGCCGGCGATGTCGAGGTCACCAATGTCCACCAGGCTGCTTTCGCAAATCGCCGCGGCGCGGAAGATCACGTTCTGCAATTGCCGCACGTTGCCCGGCCAGCGGTTGCCCAGCAGCGCCGGGTAAGTGCCTGGCGCCAGGCGACAGATCGGGCGCTGGATCTGCGCACAGGCCTGCTGCATGAAGTAGCGGGCCAGCAGCAGGATGTCCTGGCCGCGCTCGCGCAGGGGCGGGACTTCGACGTTGAGGACGTTGAGGCGATAGAACAGGTCTTCGCGGAACAGGCCTTCGCTGACCATTTTTTCCAGGTCGCGGTGGGTGGCGCTGAGGATCCGCACGTTGACCTTGACCTCACGGTCACCGCCGACCCGGCGAAAACTGCCGTCGTTGAGGAAACGCAGCAGCTTGGCTTGCAAATACGGCGACATCTCGCCGATTTCATCGAGAAACACCGTGCCCTGGTTGGCCAGCTCCATCAGCCCTGGCTTGCCGCCACGTTGCGCGCCGGTGAAAGCGCCGGGGGCGTAGCCGAACAGTTCACTTTCGGCGAGGTTCTCCGGCAATGCCGCGCAGTTCAACGCCAGAAAGGGTGAGCTGTGCCGGGCGCTGATGGCGTGACAGGCACGGGCCACCAGTTCCTTGCCGGTGCCGGTTTCGCCCTGGATCAGCAGCGGTGCATCGAGGGCCGCCACCCGCTGGGCGCGCGCCTTGAGGGTGCGGATCACCGGGGACTCGCCGAGCAGGGCATCGAAACCTTCGGCGTGGTCATGGTGCAGTGCGGAAAGACGTTCGCCGATGCGGTTCGGCTGGTACAGGGTCAGCAGGGCGCCGGCGTCGGTGATCGGTGTGGCGTCGAGCAGGAAGGTCTGGCCATTGACGATGATTTCCCGCAGCGGCAGGCGAAAGCCGTGTTCGAGCAGGGCGTCGAGCAAGGCCGGGTCGGCAAACAGCTCGGCCACACTTTCACCATTCGGTTCGCGGCCGTACAGGGCGATCAACGCCGGGTTGGCCAGCAGCACCTTGCCGTCGCTGTCCAGTGCCAGCACCGGGTCGGTCATGGCGGCAAGCAGCGCGTCGAGCTGCAAGTGCCGACGCTGGCCGGGCAGGATGTCGACCACCGTCACCGCTTGCACGCCACGCACGCTGAACAGGGCATCGCGCAGTTCTTCGAGGACTTGCGGGCTCAGGGTCGGGGCGTCGATGTAAACATTGGGCGGGACCATTTCCACCGCATCCAGGTTCAGATTGCGCCCGCCAAGCAGGGCCAGGACTTCCTGGGTGATACCGACGCGGTCGATGAAGCTGACGTGGATACGCATGGGGCGGTTTTGGTTCTGCAGTGCGGAGGGTGGCAAGTATGCCTTGGGGCGGGCTAATGGTGAAATTTTGAAACTGATTTGCAAGTGTCCACCGAACCAATGTGGGAGCGAGCCTGCTCGCGAAGGCGTCGTATCAGGCACCATTGATAGTGACTGATACACCGCCTTCGCGAGCAAGCCCGCTCCCACAGGGAAATGTGGGCTACTCGAAGCTCTCGAGATCTATCGGGTCGCCGGATTTCATATTCAGCTGCTTGCGGATGTCTTCGAACATCAAATCGTAATGCTTGTGCACCGAGCCGATCTGGCTATGTGTCTTTGGGATACCGTACTTCTCTGCGATTTTCGTCACGTTGTTGGCAAAGTTGTAGGCCTCCTCCTTAGGCAGGAAGAAGGTCTCTGTCATCGCCTTTCCCTGCATGCTGCCATGCATGGTGAACTCGATCCCTTTGCCTTTCTTGGGATCCTGCGCGACCTTATAGTCGAGGTGCACGTTATAGCTGACATCATCCTTGGTCAGCGCGTGACGCTCGATGTGCAAGTGGCCTGGCTCAAACATTGCCATATACGTCTCTCCTTACAAGTAAATAATGCCCGGTGTCGCCGTGCTGATGCGCGTACCGGCCTTGCCCTGGACGATCGCTTCGATGTCCGCGAGCGAGCCAATCACCGCCACTTTTCCAGTATGGCGCGCGAATTCGCAGGCTGCCTGCACCTTCGGTCCCATGGAGCCGGCGGCGAAGCCGAGTTTTTCCATTTCGTCGGGGTGTGCCTGGGCGATGGCTTTCTGCGTGGGTTTGCCAAAGTCGATGAAAGCGGCGTTGACGTCGGTGGCGATCACCAGCAAGTCGGCTTCAAGCTGTTCGGCCAGCAGCGCCGAGCACAGGTCCTTGTCGATGACCGCTTCGACGCCCTCGAGTTTGCCGGGCGAGGTATACATGGTCGGAATGCCGCCGCCGCCGGCGCAGATCACGATGCTGCTTTTTTCCAGCAGCCATTTGATCGGACGGATTTCGAAGATGCGCTTGGGTTTCGGACTGGCGACCACGCGACGGTACTTGTCGCCGTCCGGGGCAATGGCCCAGCCTTTCTCGGCGGCGAGTTGTTCCGCCTCGGCCTTGCTGTAGACCGGGCCGATGGGTTTGGTCGGGTTCTTGAAGGCCGGGTCATTGGCATCGACTTCGACCTGGGTCAGCAGGGTCGCGAAGGGCACTTCGAAGTCCAGCAGGTTGCCCAGTTCCTGTTCGATGATGTAACCGATCATGCCTTCGGTCTCGGCACCGAGCACGTCCAGCGGGTAGGGCGAAACCGAGGTGTAGGCCGCCGCCTGCAATGACAGCAGGCCGACCTGGGGGCCATTGCCGTGGGCGATGACGAGTTGGTTGCCGGGATGGATCTTGGCGATCTGTTCGGTGGCGATCCGGATGTTGGCGCGCTGGTTGTCAGCGGTCATCGGTTCGCCGCGGCGGAGCAGGGCATTACCGCCCAGAGCAACGACGATACGCATGGTGTCAGTCCTTCTAAACAGGGGAGAAGTGGATGACTCGATCCATTGTGGGAGCGAGCCTGCTCGCGAAAGCGGTGTGTCAGTCAACATCAACTTTGAATGTCAGACCGCAATCGCGAGCAGGCTCGCTCCCACATTGACCGGGATCCAGTCTTTAGAGGTCAGCCAGCGTCGACACCAGAATCGCCTTGATGGTGTGCATGCGGTTTTCCGCTTGCTCGAAGGCGATGCAGGCCGGCGACTCGAACACGTCATCGGTCACTTCGATGCCGTTGCTCAGGTGCGGGTACTGCTCGGCAATCTGCTTGCCGACCTTGGTATCACAGTTGTGGAACGCCGGCAGACAGTGCATGAACTTGGTGCGCGGGTTGCCGGTGGCTTTCATCAGTTCGGCGTTGACCTGGTACGGCAGCAGTTGCTGGATGCGTTCGGCCCAGGCTTCAACCGGTTCGCCCATCGACACCCAGACATCGGTGTGGATGAAGTCGACGCCCTTGACCGCCGCTTTCGGGTCTTCGGTGAGGGTGATGCGCGCGCCGCTTTCTTCACCGTACTGTTTGCAGCGGGCGACCAGGTCGTCCGCCGGCCACAGGGCTTTGGGTGCGCAGATGCGCACGTCCATGCCGAGCTTGGCGCCGATCAGCAACAGCGAGTTGCCCATGTTGTTGCGCGCGTCGCCGAGGTAGGCGTAGCTGATTTCGTGGATCGGTTTGTCGGCGTGTTCACGCATGGTCAGCACGTCGGCGATCATTTGTGTCGGGTGATACTCGTCGGTCAGGCCGTTGAACACCGGTACGCCGGCGAACTTGGCCAGCTCCTCGACGATTTCCTGCTTGAAGCCACGGTACTCGATGGCGTCGTACATGCGCCCGAGCACGCGGGCGGTGTCCTTCATGCTTTCCTTGTGGCCGATCTGCGAGGAGTTCGGGTCGATGTAGGTGACGTTGGCGCCCTGGTCATAGGCGGCGACTTCAAACGCGCAGCGGGTGCGGGTCGAGGTTTTTTCGAAGATCAGCGCGATGTTGTTGCCCTTGAGATGCTGCTGTTCGGTGCCGGTGTACTTGGCACGCTTGAGGTCGCGGGACAGGTCGAGCAGGTAGCGCAATTCGCGAGGGGTGTGGTGTTCCAGGCTCAGCAGATTGCGGTTATGGATGTTGAACGCCATTTTGGATCTCCTAAGGTGTCGGTTATCCCCTTGGTCCGTGCATGCCCTTGGGTAGAGGGCAGCGCGGGCCAAGGCTAATAGGTTAGTAGTCAATCGGATCGCGGATGATCGGGCAGGTCATGCAGTGGCCGCCGCCCCGTCCCCGGCCGAGTTCGCCGGCGCTGATGGTGATGACCTCCACCCCGGCCTTGCGCAGCAGGGTATTGGTGTAGGTATTGCGGTCGTAGCCGATGACCACGCCCGGCTCCACGGCCACCACGTTGTTGCCGTCGTCCCATTGCTCGCGTTCGGCGGCGAAGCTGTTGCCGCCGGTTTCCACCACGCGCAAGGCTTTGAGGTTGAGGGCCTGGGCCACGGTGTCGAGGAAGTTGGTTTCTTCGCGACGGATGTCGATGCCGCCTGCCTTGCTTTCATCGGGACGCAGGGTGAAGGCGACAATCTGGTTCACCACTTCCGGGAAAATCGTGACGAGGTCGCGATCGCAGAAGCTGAACACGGTGTCCAGGTGCATCGCCGCGCGGGATTTCGGCAGGCCGGCGACTATCACTTTCTCCACGGCCTTGTTCTTGAACAGGTTCACCGCCAGTTGGGCAATGGCCTGGCGCGAGGAGCGTTCGCCCATGCCGATCAACACCACGCCGTTTCCGATGGGCATCACATCACCGCCCTCAAGGGTGGCGTTGCCGTGGTCCTTGTCCGGGTCGCCGTACCAGATCTGGAAGTCGGCGTTGGTGAACTCGGGGTGGAATTTGTAGATGGCGGTGGTCAGCAGGGTCTCCTGACGGCGCGCCGGCCAGTACATCGGGTTGAGGGTGACCCCACCGTAGATCCAGCAGGTGGTATCGCGGGTGAACTGGGTGTTGGGCAGCGGCGGCAGGATGAAGCTTGAGTGGCCGAGGAAATCGCGGAACATCTCGATGGCCTTGCCGCCGAAACTGGTCGGTAAGTCGTCGCCCGATACGCCGCCGATCAGGAACTCGGCGATGTGACGTGGCTCCAGGCTGCGCAGCCACGACGCGGTTTCGTTGATCAGGCCCAGACCCACCGAGTTGGCGGTGATCTTGCGCTCCAGAATCCAGTCCAGGGCTTCGGGGATGGCGACGATGTCGGTCAGCAGGTTGTGCATTTCCAGCACATCGACGTTACGTTCGCGCATCTTGGTGACGAAGTCGAAGTGGTCGCGCTTGGCCTGGGCCACCCACAGCACATCATCGAACAGCAGTTCATCGCAGTTGTTCGGGGTCAGCCGCTGATGGGCAAGGCCTGGGGAGCAAACCATGACTTTGCGCAGTTTGCCGGCTTCGGAATGGACGCCGTACTTAACTTTTTCCGTGGTCATTACAGTGATCCTCCAGATGACAAAACAATTGCATTACAGGGTCAGGAAGCCGTCGTAGAGACCGTAGGCCGCCACCACGGCGCCGACGACCACCGCAGCGAAAATCAGCTTCTCGACGTTGGTGAAAACCGGTTTGTCGATTTCCAGCTTGGCCTTGGCGAACAGGATCACGCCGGGGGCGTAGAGCAGGGCGGACAGCAGCAGGTATTTGGTGCCGCCGGCGTACAGCAGCCAGATCGCGTAGACCAGGGCCACGGCGCCGATGATGAGATCTTTCTGCCGACCGCCTGAGGCGCCCTCGTAGGTTTCGCCCCGCACGGCCAGCAGCAGTGCGTAGGCTGCCGACCACAGGTACGGCACCAGGATCATCGAGGTGGCGAGGTAGATCAGCGACAGGTAAGTGCTGGCCGAGAACAAGGTGATGATCAGGAAGATCTGCACCATGGCGTTGGTCAGCCACAAGGCATTGACCGGTACATGGTTGGCGTTTTCCTTGCGCAGGAATGCCGGCATGGTGTGGTCCTTGGCAGCGGCGAACATGATCTCCGCACACAGCAGCACCCACGAGAGCAACGCCCCCAACAGCGAGATGATCAGGCCGACGCTGATCAGCACTGCGCCCCAGTGGCCGACCACATGCTCCAGCACCGCCGCCATCGACGGGTTCTGCAATTTGGCCAGTTCCGGCTGGGTCATGATCCCCAGCGACAGCACGTTCACCAGCACCAGGAACAGCAATACGGTGACAAAGCCGATCACGGTGGCATTACCCACGTCGCTGCGTTTTTCCGCCCGGGCCGAAAAGATGCTCGCGCCTTCGATGCCGATGAACACCCACACGGTGACCAGCATCATCTTGCGCACCTGATCCATCACGCTGCCCAGGTCCGGGTTCTTGAGACCCCAGATGTCAGCGGTGAAGATGTCCAGTTTGAAGGCGAACAACGCGATCAACATGAACAGCACCAGCGGCACGATCTTGGCGACGGTGGTCACCAGGTTGATGAACGCTGCTTCCTTGATGCCTCGCAATACGAGGAAGTGCACGGCCCACAGCAACACCGACGCACCGATTACCGCGGCGACGGTATTGCCTTCACCGAAAATCGGGAAAAAGTAGCCGAGGGTGCTGAACAGCAAGACGAAGTAACCAACGTTGCCCAGCCAGGCACTGATCCAGTACCCCCAGGCGGACGAGAAGCCCATGTAGTCGCCGAAACCAGCCTTGGCGTAGGCGTAGACCCCGCCGTCCAGGTCGGGTTTGCGATTGGCCAGAGTCTGGAACACGAACGCCAGGGTGAGCATGCCGACGGCGGTGATTGCCCAACCGATCAGAATGGCGCCGACATCGGCACTGGCGGCCATGTTTTGCGGCAAGGAAAAGATCCCGCCACCAATCATCGAACCGACGACTAAAGCAACCAGTGCGCCGAGTTTTAGTTTTCCGGGAGCTTCAGACATTGCATGACTCCAATGCAGGAGAAGAGAGGCCAGCAGATTAATTCCGTTGGTTATCCAATCAGCTGACTTGGATCACTAAATGAGAGCGTTCCCAGTTTGTTGGCGGAGTGCCATCACTTCAAGGCGGCTGCTTGTAATGCTTGATTTAGAGCCTTCGAGTGAATTATTTCAGTTAATTTGTATTCTGTTTCGAATTATGACGCTAGTTGGTTTTTCAGAATTCGCCAATCTTCTTCGAGGGTTTTTGTACAAAATTGATGTATTGGAAAAGCGTATACAACAAATGATTATATCGGCGCCTCTAATAGCCGTTTTGTGCAAGTAAAAAGACATAGGTTGGCGTTATCCAATAAACGTTATTACGCTTCAACAGTTTAGTTGACGCCCCCCGGAAAAATGGAGATGCAACGATGTCGCAATCACCGAGCAAGCTTCGCCTGAGCGCATTGATCGCCCTGGTGGTGGGTTCGATGATCGGTGGCGGGATCTTTTCCCTGCCGCAAAACATGGCCGCCAGAGCCGATGCCGGAGCGATCCTGATCGGTTGGGCGATCACCGCCGTCGGCATGCTGACCCTGGCGTTCGTGTTCCAGACCCTGGCCAATCGCAAGCCGGAGCTGGAGTCCGGGGTATATGCCTATGCCAAGGCCGGGTTCGGCGACTACATGGGCTTCTCGTCCGCCTGGGGGTACTGGATCAGTGCCTGGCTGGGCAACGTCGGCTATTTCGTGCTGCTGTTCAGCACCCTTGGTTATTTCGTTCCGGTCTTTGGCGAAGGCAACACGCCGATCGCCATCGCCTGCGCTTCGGTGCTGCTCTGGACCGTGCATTTTGTGGTGATGCGCGGGATCAAGGAGGCCGCGTTCATCAACCAGGTAACCACCGTGGCCAAGATCGTGCCGTTGATCATGTTCATCGTGATTGCCGCCGTGGCGTTCCAGGCGGACATCTTTACCCTCGATATCTGGGGGCGTAACAACCCGGAATTCGGCAGTGTGATGGATCAGGTTCGGCACATGATGCTGGTCACCGTGTTCGTGTTCATCGGTATCGAGGGGGCCAGTGTCTATTCGGCCCGGGCGGAGAAACGTTCCGACGTGGGCCGGGCGACGGTGATCGGGTTCATTGGGGTATTGGCACTGCTGGTGCTGGTGAACGTGCTGTCGCTGGGGATCATGACCCAGCCGGAACTGGCGAAACTGCAGAACCCCTCGTTGGCTGCGGTGCTTGAGCATATCGTCGGCCACTGGGGGGCAGTGCTGATCAGCGTCGGCCTGGCGATCTCGTTGTTGGGTGCATTGCTGTCCTGGGCGCTGCTGTGCGCCGAAATCCTGTTCGCCACGGCGAAAGACAAGACCATGCCGGCATTCCTGACCAGGGAAAACGCCAACCGTGTGCCGGTCAATGCAATGTGGCTGACCAACTCGATGATCCAGTTGTTCCTGCTGATCACGCTGTTTTCCGCCGGCACCTACACCAGTCTGATTTATCTGGCGTCATCGATGATTCTGGTGCCGTACCTGTGGTCGGCGGCCTATGCGGTATTGTTGTGCGTGCGCGGGGAAACCTACCAGCAGGCAAGCGCCGAACGCAGCAAGGATTTGCTGGTTGGCGTCATCGCCTTGAGTTACGCGGTGTGGTTGCTGTACGCCGGTGGCCTGAAGTATTTGCTGCTGTCGGCGTTGCTGTATGCGCCGGGTGTGATCCTGTTTGCCAAGGCCCGCCATGAACAGGGCATGCCATTATTCACGACGCTCGAGAAAGGCATTTTCACCGCGGTCATCGGCGGCGCCGGGCTGGCGGCTTATGGGTTGTATAGCGGGTTGCTGAGTCTGTGAAGCTGCTGCTGACGTATCAGCCACCCTATGACTGGCCGGCCATGCTGGGATTTTTGTCGGCTCGGGCGATTGCAGGACTGGAAACGGTTGCCGACGGCGTCTACTCGCGCAGCATCGATCTGAAGGGGATGCACGGCAGCTTTTCTATCCGGCCTGCCACGTCTGACGCCCTTGAGCTGAGGCTGGACTTTCCCGACCCGAGCGCCGTGCCCGACATCGTCGCAAGCGTGCGGCGGATGTTCGATCTCGATGCCGACCTCGCCACCATCCATCGGCATTTAGCGGGTGATCCGCTGATGGCCCGGTTGATTGCCGAGCGTCCCGGACTGCGTGTGCCGGGGGCGTGGGACGGGCTGGAACTGGCGATCCGCGCGGTGCTGGGGCAGCAGATTACGGTGGTCGCGGCGATTCGCCTGGCGGGGAAACTGGTGGCGCAATATGGCGTGCCACTGGGTAAGCCGTTAGCGGGTTTGAGTCATGTGTTCCCCTCGGCGCAGGTGCTGGCGCAGGCCGATCTGGCTGCGTTGGGCATGCCGAAAAGCCGAGGGCGGACCTTGTCGGGTGTGGCTCAGGCATTGCTTGATGACCCGCGATTGTTCGAGCCCGGTCGGGAGGGGGGCGTAGCGCGGTTGCTGGCGTTGCACGGGATTGGTGACTGGACGGCGCAATACATTGCGTTGCGCCAGTTGCGGGAGATGGATGGATTTCCCAATGGCGATGTGGGGCTGGTCAATGCGTTGGCGGCACTGGAGGGTGGGCCGGTGACGGCGAAGCAGCTGTTGGCGCGGGCGGAAGCGTGGCGGCCTTATCGAGGGTATGCGGCGCAGTTGCTGTGGACTTCGTTGAGTCGGGTGGACTGAGTTGATCCGGGTTTTTTGTTGCCTCTTCTGGCGTCATCGCGAGCAAGCTCGCTCCCACAGGGGACCGCGATCACATGTGGGAGCGAGCCTGCTCGCGAAGGCGATCTGACAGTCACCACTGCGCGGGATGTGAACCCAGTTCCGTTGCCGGCAGCGCCCATTGCAACGGCGTCGCCGTGATCTTCAGCGGCACCTGCAACCGATGCGCCGGCCCCCAGGACGTTTGCTCCACCAGCGTCCCCAGATCCTGTTGATCTTCGCCACGCAACGACTCGTCCGGGCCGGGCCCATGCTCGATCAACAACTTCGCCGTGCGCGCCAACGACAATCGCGCCGAGCCACCTGTACCGTCGCTCAACCGTTGCGCCAACAACCTGATCGCACTGGCCGCCATCAAATACCCGGTGGCGTGATCGAGGGCTTGCACGGGGAGCGGTGTCGGCTTGTCGCTACTTTTCCAACGCATGCCCGCTTCGGCAATGCCACTGCTCATCTGTACCAGGCTGTCGAAGCCCCGGCGATTTTGCCAGGGGCCACTCCAGCCATAGGCGTTGAGGCAAACATCAATCAAGTCCGGGTTCAGTGACCGGCGTTGATTCGTGCCCAAGCCAAGTCGCTCCAGCGCATCGGCACGATAGCCGTGGAGCAGAATGTCGGTGTCCTTGAGCAGGGATTCGAATACGTCGCGGTCGGACTTGTCGCTCAGATCAAGACGCGCACAACGTTTTCCCAACGTGACTTCCGGCACCACCCCCGGCTCGTTCCAGGTCGGCGGGTCGATGCGCAGGACATCGGCGCCCAGGCCTGCCAGAAAGCGGCTGGCGATGGGGCCTGCCAGGACCCGGGTCAAGTCCAGCACCTTGATGCCGGCCAGTGGTCGAGCCACTGAACCTGTCCACGGTTTGCTGCCCTGGCCGGGGTGGCTGGTGAGTTGAATCAAGGGCTCGGCATTGACCGCCTGGCCTTGAGGATGGACCTGCCATTGATCCCAGGTGCGCATTTCGGCGGCACAACCACCGGCATCGACCACTGCCTGTTCCAGCTCGCTTTTCGCCCATTGCGCTACTTTGTCGGCCATCGCTGCGCGGTCGGCACAGGCACCGAGCACGCGTTCGGCAGCGGCGCGGTGATGGGGGGCGTTGGTGTGCAGGCGAATCCAGCCGTCGCGGGTGGCGTAGTCACCGGCCACCGCGTCCCACAGCGGCGGAACGGTCCAGCCTATGGGGCGAATCGAGGTCGCGAACCAGAAGGACGCCAGACGTCGGTCAACTTCAAGGTTTGGCAGGCGTCCGGTCTGTTGGTGCAGCAGTTCGCTGGCGGCCTGGCCGGCGGCGGCGATGCTCGCGCAAGCCAGTTCGGTGACGGCAAATGCCGAGGGCAGGGCGCCCGTGGCGGTGAACGAGATCGGGGTGTTGGGCAAGCCGAGCGCGGCTTGAATGGACGTGAGCAGATCAGTCATCGAAGGCCCTCCGGAGCGAGAGCCAGATCTTAGATCAAATCAGGTGACAAGCCAGATGAAACCTGTGGGAGCGAGCCTGCTCGCGAAGGCGAAGTGTCAGCCACATTGATGTTGCATGGGCTGCCGTCTTCGCGAGCAGGCTCGCTCCCACAGAGGGATGTGGCGATGGTTTAAACGCGGAACTGATCCATCAATTTCATCTGGTGTGTGGTCAGGGTGTTGAGCTGGCTGCTGATCTGCGCCGACTCGGTGGCCTGGCCGGTCAGGGTTTCGGTGACGGTGCGGATCGCCGAGACATTGCGGTTGACCTCTTCGGCGACGGCGCTTTGCTGCTCGGCGGCGCTGGCGATTTGCAGGTTCATGTCGCTGATCACGGTGACCGCGTCGCTGATTTTGCTCAGGGCCTGGACCGCCTGCTGGATCTGCCCGGCGTTGCTGTGGGCCTGGGTCTGGCTCGAGTGCATGGTGGCGACCACACCACGGGTACCGGACTGGATGCGTTCGATCACCAGGCGAATTTCCTCCACCGAATCCTGGGTGCGTTTGGCCAGGTTGCGCACTTCATCGGCGACCACCGCAAAGCCGCGACCGCTTTCGCCGGCACGGGCCGCTTCAATCGCCGCGTTGAGGGCTAGCAGGTTGGTTTGTTCGGCGATGCTGCGGATCACTTCCAGCACCGAGCCGATCTGTTCGCTGTTCACCGCCAGGGCTTCGACTTCGGTCACGGCCTTGCTGACTTCGTCGGCCAGTTGATTGATGTCGCGGGTGCTGCGCTCGATGATGGACATGCCGTCGCGGGCCGACTGGTCGGCACCCTTGGCGGCGTTGGCCGCGTTCGAGGCGCTGTTGGCGACATCGTGGGCAGTGGCGCTCATTTCGTTGGACGCGGTGGCGACCTGGTCGATTTCGCGGAACTGCACCTGCATGCCTTCACTGGTCTGGCGGGCGATTTCCGAAGACTGATCGGCCGTGCCGCGGGCATCGGTGATGCTTTGCTTGATCTGCGCAATGGTCGGCTGCAGCTTGTCGAGGAAGCGGTTGAACCAGCTCACCAGTTCGCCCAGTTCGTCCTGCTTGCTGTAGTGCAGGCGCTGGGTCAGGTCACCGTCGCCACTGGCAATCGCCTTGAGCATTTGCGCCACGCTGTTGATCGGTCGGGTCACGCCGGACGCGGTGAGCCGCATCAGCAGCAGGCCGATCACACCGGCAATCACCGCCACCGACAAGGCCTTGATCGTGCCGCTTTGCTGGGCATCGTCGAGTACCGCTTGCAGCTTCACCGAGTCGGCCAGCAGCACTTGTTTGGGCAAGTCGATCACCACGGCCCAGGCCTTGGCATCGGCAATCGGGCTGACCGGGTACACCGCGCGGATCAGGTCGCCTTGCTGGAGAATCTTCGGTGCACCGCTGCCAAGCAGTTGCAGGATGTCCTTGCCGTCGGCACCCAGGGTGTCGCCGATGCTCTTGCCGACTTTTGCTGCATCGACGCTGTAGGCGGCCAGCACGCCAGTACCGGAGACGATCAGCATGTGCCCGGCGCTGTTGAACAGTTCACGCTGAGAGTCGACCGCCGCCGCTTGCAGGGCGTCGAGGGCGATGTCGATACCGACCACACCGATGGACTTGCCGTCCACCAGCAGCGGTACGGAAATGGTGGTCATCAACACCTCCTTGCCGCCGACAGTATCGGCGTAGGGGTCGAGCAGGCAGATGCGCTTGCTGTCCCGAGGGCAGGTGTACCAGACGTTGTACGGCGTGCCGCTGAGGTTCAGGGTGGTTTTGGTCATGTCCTCTTCGACCATGATCGTGTTCAGCGACTCACCCCCGGCACGGCTCCAGTAGGTGGCGAAACGCCCGATCTCGTTGGATTGACGGGCGGCGTCGTTGGCGAATTCGCTGTCCTTGCCGTCCAGGCCGTTGGGTTCGAATGCCAGCCAGATGCCCAGCACTTTGCCGTTGCGTTCGAAGGCGGTTTTCAGGCTCTGGTTCAACTCTTCACGCAAGGCGCCGGGCTCGAGCGAACGCTTGGCGGCCAGGTTGCGCATGTCCTGGATCTGGTCCGCCAGGGCGCTCACCACCGTCAGGGTTTCACCGAACGTCTTCTGCACCCGCACCGCCTGCTCGGCGGCCTTGGCCTGCAGCAGGTCCTGCACACTGGCGGTGAGCATTCTGCTGCTGGAATCGCTGACCAGATCATCGTTCTGATTGGTCTGGTAGATGTTCATGCCCACTATCAGGGCGACTACCCCCAGCAGGCACAGACCGGACAGCAGGACGATTTTCAGGCGGATGGACAGTGAGTCGAACATAGGGCGAACTCGCGAATGGATGAAGTGTTGGCTGTGAGCCGTTGCGGCTCACTCGCTAAATCCATTTAGCGCCGATCAATGCACATCGGCGTGAAGGCCAGGTTACATGAATGGGCTGCCGACGAACGGTAGTGGTTGAACGTTTGCGCAGAAAAATGTGCCGAAAACGGGTGTAAAAAGAGGAAAAAACGCGGGGCGAGTTCAGGAGGGTTGCGGCAGCGATTCCGGTCGTGACCAGATCCACAGGTTGCCCAGCCCCATCCCGGCAATCGCCAGGTAGATCGGCCAGCCGTGATCGAGCATCACCAACATGAGACCGGCGCATAACAGCATGCTGACGGTGGCGCTGACCTTGGCGCGGCGTGCGATGACTTTGCCGTTGCGCCAGTTATGGAGGATGGGGCCGAACAGCCGGTGGTTTTCCAGCCAGGCACTCAGGCGCGGCGAACTGCGGGTCGCGGCCCAGGCGGCCAGCAGGATGAACTCGGTGGTCGGCAGGCCGGGAATGACGATCGCGATCAGGCCGATGCCCAGGCTGACATAGGCCAGCAGGCCGAAGAGGAGGCGGGAGAGTTTTGAAGAGGTGGGCATGGGCTCAAGGCAGCATGTGAGGCGAATCGAAATCTTGCAGACTTGCTTCGTCCAATGTGGGAGCGAGCCTGCTCGCGAAAGCTGAGTATCAGTCGACATAAATGTTGAATGTCAGACCGCTTTCGCGAGCAGGCTCGCTCCCACAGGGGGTATCAGGCGACTTCTGGGGCGGTGGCGTAAGCCTGCTCCAGCAACACGGTGAAGCGGTTGAACGCGTCGAGGGCGCCTTTTTCTACTTCGGCTTCTTCCTGGGCGCTGAACTCAAGGCCGTCCAGGGTTTTGACGAAGCGCTTCCAGCCTTCCGCGCGGCCGCCGGCCGGTTCGCCGAGGTGACGGGCACCGAAGGTTTCGCTCAGGCCAAGGCCCACGGCACGCTTGATCAGGAACGCTGCGCCGAGCTTCGAACCTTCGGAGACGAAGATCCAGCCCAGGGCCTCGGCCTTGGTCGGGTGCTTCAGGGCACCGGCGACAGATGCCGGTACGTCGGTGTCCAGGTCTGCCAGATCCGCCTTGGCCGCATCGGCGCGGCAGCGGGCCGGCAGGTCCGGGACGATGGCGGTCAGTTCGACATCGTTGTACAGCGACACCAGTTCCGACTGGAACAGGTACTGCGCCACCACGAAGCGGGCGAAACTGGCCTGGGTTTCAAACGGGGAGTGGGCCTTGACCAGGGCATCGAGCTTGCTGTGCGGCTCGTGGGTGATCTGGTTCAAACGCTGCGAACGCAAGTTGGGGCGTTGTTCGGTGGCCTGGGGAGTCATGGCAATTCCTTGAAAAAGAAGAGGCGCTTGGTAACGAGACGAACAGGAGGGCGCCTGACAGTAAAAAATCCTCGCCGGGCGGCTTGTTTAAAGCGCCCGGCGGGATGAGCGGATCAGATATCCCAGATCAGGTTGACCGCGAAGTTGCGACCCGGCTGGGTCAGGCGATCGAGGTTGGCCGGTTGGGTCACAGAGGCTTCGCCGACACTGTCGTAACCGCGCACGTCATCCCACAGCCAGTACTTCTTGTCGGTCAGGTTGTAGACGCCGCCGCTGACGGTCACGTCGTCGGTCACCTTGTAGAACGCGCTCAGGTCCAGAATGCCGAAGCCCGGGGTCTTGAACTGGGTGCTGGTGCCGTCCGGGGTCTTGAAGGTGCTGCTGTCGACGCGGTCCTTCTTCTTCACCAGTGTCCAGTTGAGCACACCGCCATAGGTGTCCTGCTCGTAGCCGAGGCCGAACACACCGGTCAGCGGGTTGACGCTGTTGAGCGGCTCGCCGCTGTCGTCGTTGCGACCGTAGGCATAGGCCACCGAGCCCTGGGTGTACAGGCCTTGCGGCGCGCCGAAGGCGTCGAGGTTCAGGCGTCCCTTGACCTCGGCACCCTTGATGGTGGCGTGCTTGATGTTGTTACTCTGGAACGTGGTCTCGGTGTAGCCGGGAGTGATGGCGTTCTCGTCGATGAAGTCGCGGTATTTGTTGTAGAACACGGCTACGTCAAACGAGCCCTGCTCGAAGTTGCCGCGCAAACCCGTCTCGTAGCTTTTGCTCTTTTCCGGTTCGAGGTCCGGATTAGGCGCGACCCGATAGCCGCCGGCGAGGTTTTCGAAACGGCCATACAACGCCTTGGCGGTCGGGGTGCGGAAGCCTTCGGCGTACTGGCCGTACCAGGTGTAGTTATCGTTGAAGCTGTAGGTGGTGCCGAACTTCGGCGACAGGCGATGCCAGGTCTTGGTCTCATCGCTCACCGTGCCGTTGCCGCTCTGGTCGGCGGTGGCCAGGAACTCTTCGGTGATGTGCGGCTTGAGTTGGGTGTAGTCGTAGCGTGCACCGGGTACGAAGGTCCAGTTGCCCCAACCGATCTGATCCTGGGCGAACAGGCTGTAGCTGTTGACGGTCGGGTCCGGGAAGTCACTGGCCGGTGTCAGCGTGTCGGTGGCGCTGGGGGCGCCGATGACCCGGCAGGCGCCGGCCACGGTCAGGCAAGTGCCGGTACCGGTACGCAGGCCGGTGATTTTGTCCTGCTTGATGGTGGTGCCATAGGTGACGAGGTGTTCGGTGTCGGCAATGGCAAACGACTTGTCGACCTGGGCATCGAATACCCATTGGCGATCCTTGTAAGTGGTATCGCGGTTACGCAGTACGGTCCGCGACGGCGCATAGATTTCTTCGGTGCTCTGGTCGGTCTTGGCGATCTGGTAGTTCAGCGTCCACTTGATGTTGTCAGCCAGTGCACTGTCCAGGCCGAAGCTGTGTTCCAGGCCAAAGCGTTCACGGGTGATCGTGTCGTTGCCGGTGCGGGACTTGTAGAAGCCGAAGCCGCGTCCGGCATTGAACGGGCCGCCCACCGCGCTCAATTGATTGGTGTCGCGGTCGTCCTTGTAGTGCTCGTAGGTCAGGCCCAGGCGCGCGTCGTCGGCGTAATCCCAGCCCAGTTTTGCCAGCACGCTGGTGGTGCGAGCGTCCTGGGGGTTGGCTTCAGTACGGTTCAGGCCAGTGCCGCCGGTTTCGCCATAGGACTCTGTTTCATGACCGTTGCGTTGACTGAAGTGCAACAGGCCATCGAACTCGCCGCTGCGGCCGGCGACGGTACCGGACGTCAGCCAGCTTTCATCGGCGGAGCTGTAGCCGGTTTTCAGGCGTGCACCGACATCCTTGCCCGGTTTGATGATGTCGTCCGGGTCCAGCGTGTAGTAGCTCACAGCACCGCCAATGGCGTTGCTGCCATACAGCACCGACGCCGGGCCCCGGAGAATTTCCACGCGCTTGACGATTTCCGGGTCGACATAATTGCGGTTGGTCTGGGCATACGGGCCGTTGAAGAAACCGTCGGGCACCTGCACCCCGTCGACCTGGGTCAGCACGCGGTCGCCATCGATGCCGCGAATGTTGTAGCCGGTGATGCCGGCGCGCTGGCCTGCGCCGCCTACCGAAACACCGGGTTCGTAGCGCACCAGTTCCTTGATGGTATTGACGTTGTTGCGGTCCAGATCTTCGCGCGTGTAGACAGAGACGGTGCTCGGTACGCTGTTCACATCCTGCTCGTTACGGGTGGCGCTGATGGTGACCTGATCCAGATTGAGGGCACTGCTGCCACTGCGCTTTTCCAGCACGATGCTGTTATTGCCCAGTTTGCGATAGCTCAGGTTGGTCCCCACCAACAGGCGATCCAGGGCTTTCTCCGGCGACAGCGAACCACGGACGCCCGGCGAAGCCACACCTTGCGCCAGCTCCGACGACACGCCGACCTGCCAGCCGGTCACTGCGGTAAAGGCATTGAGTGCCGATACCAGAGACTGTTGGGGAATGGCGAAGGCGTAGTCGCCCATTTTGCGAGTCGACGGCTCGGTGGCGGTGGCGGCCATGAGCGGTGCGGCACCGGCCATCAGGATGGCAGCGGTCAGCAGCGACAGCATGCGCGAAGGTGAGGTGTCTGGGCGGGTGAGGCGAGAGGACATCGATAGCGCTCCGTGTCGCACGAATCTTTATAGGTGCTGATTGGCATGGTTAGATGCGAATCAATTGCATTGGCTATAACGAGACGTACAGGGTTTGGCTATCGAGTAAAAATAATTCTCATTCAGTTCAAGATGACCAGCGCCGGGAATTCCTGGAGCCGTGCCGAGGTGATGTGGGCCAGGGAGCGAACCACATCCAGTGGCTGATCGAGGCGGTAGTTGCCGGTCACGGCGACATCGGCCAACTGTTCGTTGTTGTTGATGATCCAGCCCGGGTAGTAGCGACGAAGCTCCGCCAGCACCTGGTTCAACGGGCAGTTTTCAAACACCAGTCGCCCCTGGACCCACGCCAGGTCGGTGGCGGCATCCAGTTTGGCCGGGCGGTCGAAGCCGTTGGGGCCGATGCGAATGCTTTCCCCGGCGGACAAGCGCACCCGCGCATCGTCACGGGTGGCGCGCAAGTCGACATCCCCGCGCTGCACCCGCACCTGTGCCACGCCGTCGAGGTAGCGCACGGCAAACGCGGTATCGCGAACGCTGGCGGTGACCGGGCCGGCGTCGATTTCCAGTGGCTGGTTGCGGTTGGCCTGCACTTCGAAAAACGCTTCACCCTGATACAGGCGGGCAACGCGTCGTTGGTCGTTGATGGTGCTTGAGAACGCCGAATTGGTATTGAGCAGGACTTTGGAGCCGTCCTCCAGTTGCAGACGCTGGCGCTCGCCGACCACGGTCAGGTGATCGGCCTGCAGGCGCATCGGCAAATTGCTGAAATTGAACAGGCCGAGCAGCAGCACGGCGGCGGTGGCCAGCGGTTTCCAGTGCGGACGCAGGCGGGCGAGGACCGTGACTTTCGCGGGACGGTCGGCCAGGCTTTGCGCGCATTGCGCCACGTGCGGGCCGTCCCAGATCGCCTGGGCCTTGGCGAACGCCTGGGCATTCAACGGATCGGCGTCAAGCCACGCCTGGAATTGTCGGGTCTGCTCCTCGTCTTGACTGCCGAGCACGATCAGCCAGTCCAGGGCCTGGTCCATCGCACTTGCGGGATCCTGCGCCAGATAAGGCTCAGGGGAGCGGTGGTTGTCCGTCACGGTGTTTCCTCGGCAGTGTCTGTGCACGGCTGTTTTTTTAGTGAAGCGTTAAAAGTGGGCCAAGGGTAGCAAAGCCCGATGATCAGCGCAGTCGGCCCAGGTAAGCGGGAGGTCCTGATGCTCAGTTGGCGCCCATGCGATCGGCGACACCGATGCAGATCGACATGATCAATTTGAGTTCTTTCTGCACGGTGCTGAGGGATACGTTCAGCTCGTCGGCGATCTCCTGGTAGCTATGCCCGTGCAGGCGGCTGAGGATGAAAATCCGCTGTTGGCGGGCGCTGAGTTCACTGAGGCTCACGTTCAGGCGCTCCAGCAATTGTTCGGCGTGGGCGGCGTCTTCGGCGCTGCTGGTGGGGGCGGCGACGCTCTGCACCACCTCCTGCGGTACGTCGTCGACCATGGTGCGCGAATGGATGCGCCGCGCGCGCAAATGGTCCAGCGCCAGGTTGCGCGCCGTCTGGAAGACAAAGGGCTCAAGATGATCGATGGCCCGTTCGCTCAATGCACGGGTCACCCGCAGGTAGGTTTCCTGCAAGAGGTCTTCAGCGGTGCTGTGATTGTTGACCATCCGCTCCAGCGTGCGCAGCAGGGAGGTGCGCTGGGCGAGGAAAACGTGGTTGAAGCGCGACTGACTCACGGGAGAACCTGATCCATTTCGAGCTAATGATAATGCTTATCATTAGCTCGAGTGGTCAAGTACTGATTTGTGAAGCTTTACGCGCGCCCCTGCAAATAGCTCGCGTAATCGGGAATCCGATGGGTATGCGCCTGATCCATCAACGGGCTGCCGAGCAGGTAGTCGGCGCTGCATTCGTTGCACGCCACCGGGATGTTCCACACCGCTGCGACCCGCAGCAATGCCTTGATATCCGGGTCGTGGGGTTGTGGCTCGAACGGGTCCCAGAAGAACACCAGCATGTCGACCCGCTGCTCGGCGATTTGCGCACCGAGCTGTTGATCGCCACCCAGCGGACCACTGATCATGCTTTCCACGGGCAGGTCGAGGCGTTGTTGCAACAACAACCCCGTGGTGCCGGTGGCGACCAGATCATGCCGGGCCAGTCCGTCTTTCTGCCGTTCGGCCCAGTCCAGCAAGAACGCCTTGCAGTGGTCATGGGCGACCAGGGCAATACGTTTGCGCGCTGCCATGGTCTTTTGCGTAAAGCTGATGCCGATCATCGATTGTTACTCCAGACATGACACGCACCTTGTAGGAGCGAGCCTGCTCGCGATGGACTGTAGAGCACCGCGGGGCATCAGGTTCCCCGCGTTATCGTTAACGACCATCGCGAGCAGGCTCGCTCCTACAAGACCGGGGGACGTGCTGCTTATTCTGCGTTGCACAGCGCCAGGCAGTTATCGAGCATGCGGTTGGAGAAGCCCCACTCGTTGTCGTACCAGGCCAACACCTTGAGCAGTTTGCCGCTGGATTTGGTGTGGTTGGCGTCGAAGATCGACGACAGGGGATTGTGGTTGAAGTCGCTGGAGACCAGCGGCAGGGTGTTGTACCCAAGGATTTTCGAGTGCTGGCTGGCCTCTTTCATCAACGCATTGACCTCATCGGCCGACGCTTCACGCTTGAGCTGCACGGTCAGGTCCACCAGCGACACATTGATCACCGGGACGCGCACCGACATGCCGGTCAATTTGCCCGCCAGTTCCGGCAGCACCAGGCCCACCGCTTCAGCAGCACCGGTCTTGCTCGGGATCATGTTCTGGGTGGCCGAACGGGCGCGGTACGGATCGACGTGATAGACGTCAGTCAGGTGCTGGTCGTTGGTGTAGGCATGAATGGTGGTCATCAGACCGCTTTCGATGCCCAGCTCGCGGTGCAGTACCTGGGCCACCGGGGCCAGGCAGTTGGTGGTGCACGATGCATTGGAGATGATCTGGTGCGATTGGCGCAGAATGTCGTGGTTGACCCCGTAAACGACGGTGGCATCGGCGCCTTTGGCCGGGGCCGAGATAATCACTTTGCGCGCGCCGGCCGTAATATGCGCGGCGGCTTTGGCCCGGTCGGTGAACAGGCCGGTGCATTCGAACACCACATCAATCTTTTCCGCAGCCCAGGGCAGATCGGCCGGGTTGCGGATGGCACTGACCGAAATGCGGTCGCCATTGACCGTCAGGCTCTCCTGGTCGTGCTGGACATCGGCATCGAACGTGCCGTGAACGGTGTCGTACTTGAGTAGATGAGCATTGATCGCGCTGTCGCCCAGGTCGTTGATGGCGACGATCTGCAGATCCTGACGGTAGCCCTGGGTATAGAGTGCGCGCAGGACATTACGGCCGATGCGGCCAAAACCATTGATTGCGATTCGAAGAGTCATAGTGCAGCGCTACCGTCGTTTTGTTGTTGGAATTACAAGATTATTCGCAAAAAAATAGAAAACAAGCCTTTTTAATGGCAATATTTTGTTCAATCTACAACGAGTGACCTGAATCAACTGGTCCAACCGATCAAGAAAACCGTCTGTCATCCCATCGACACCGGCCTTTGATCAGCATAGACAATCAGGTCGCCACATCCGTTAGCCTGGAGTTCTACACATGCATCCCCGCGTCCTTGAGGTCACCGAACGGCTTATCGCCCGCAGTCGCGCCACGCGTGAGGCTTACCTTGCATTGATTCGCGGTGCGGCCAGCGACGGGCCGATGCGCGGCAAGCTGCAATGCGCCAACTTCGCCCATGGCGTGGCCGGTTGCGGCAGCGACGACAAGAACAGCCTGCGAATGATGAACGCCGCGAACATTGCGATTGTTTCGTCATATAACGACATGCTCTCGGCGCACCAGCCTTACGAAGTCTTTCCCGAACTGATCAAAAAGGCCCTGCGCGAGATCGGTTCCGTCGGCCAGTTCGCCGGTGGCACACCGGCCATGTGCGATGGCGTGACCCAGGGCGAGCCGGGCATGGAGCTGAGCCTGCCGAGCCGCGAAGTGATCGCGCTGTCCACCGCCGTGGCGCTGTCCCACAACATGTTCGACGGCGCGCTGCTGCTCGGCATCTGCGACAAGATCGTGCCGGGCCTGATGATGGGCGCGCTGCGCTTCGGCCATCTGCCAATGATCTTCGTGCCGGGCGGACCGATGGTCTCGGGCATTTCCAACAAGCAGAAAGCCGACGTGCGGCAGAAATACGCCGAAGGCAAGGCGACCCGCGAGGAGCTGCTGGAATCGGAGATGAAGTCCTACCACAGCCCTGGCACCTGCACCTTCTACGGCACCGCCAACACCAACCAGTTGCTGATGGAAGTCATGGGCCTGCACTTGCCGGGCGCGTCCTTCGTCAACCCGAACACGCCGCTGCGTGACGCCCTGACCCGCGAAGCCGCGCATCAGGTCACGCGCCTGACCAAGCAGAACGGCGACTTCATGCCGATCGGCGAAATCGTCGACGAGCGTTCGCTGGTCAACTCGATTGTCGCGCTGCACGCCACCGGCGGCTCGACCAACCACACCCTGCACATGCCGGCCATCGCCATGGCGGCGGGCATTCAACTGACCTGGCAGGACATGGCCGATCTCTCCGAAGTCGTGCCGACCCTGAGCCACGTCTACCCGAACGGCAAGGCCGACATCAACCACTTCCAGGCCGCGGGCGGCATGTCGTTCCTGATCCGCGAACTGCTGGAGGCCGGGCTGCTCCACGAAAACGTCAACACCGTGATGGGCCATGGCCTGAGCCGCTATACCCAGGAGCCGTTCCTCGACAACGGCGAGCTGGTGTGGCGCGAAGGCGTGACCGACAGCCTCGACGAAACCATCCTGCGGCCGGTGGCCCGCGCGTTCTCGGCCGAAGGTGGCCTGCGGGTGATGGAAGGCAACCTCGGTCGCGGGGTGATGAAAGTCTCCGCCGTCGCCGTGGAAAACCAGATCGTCGAAGCGCCGGCCATGGTGTTTCAGGATCAGCAGGACCTGGCCGATGCGTTCAAGGCCGGCTTGCTGGAGAAGGATTTTGTCGCGGTGATGCGCTTCCAGGGGCCGCGCTCCAACGGCATGCCCGAGCTGCACAAGATGACGCCGTTCCTCGGCGTGTTGCAGGACCGCGGCTTCAAGGTGGCGCTGGTGACTGACGGACGCATGTCCGGCGCGTCGGGGAAAATTCCGGCGGCCATTCACGTCAGCCCCGAAGCTTATGTCGGCGGCGCTTTGGCGCGGGTGCAAGAGGGCGATATCATCCGCGTCGATGGCGTCAAAGGCACCCTGGAGCTTAAGGTGGACGCCGAAGAATTCGCAGCGCGCACGCCGGCCAAGGGCCTGTTGGGCAACAACATCGGCACCGGTCGCGAACTGTTTGGTTTCATGCGCATGGCCTTCAGCTCGGCGGAGCAGGGCGCCAGCGCCTTTACTTCTGCCCTGGAGACGCTTAATTGAAACTGGCTTTGGTCGGTGACATCGGTGGGACCAACGCACGTTTCGCGTTGTGGAAAAACCAGCAGCTGGAATCGGTCCAGGTGCTGGCAACGGCGGATTTCCCCAGCCCGGAAGAGGCGATCAGCCTCTACCTCAACGGTCTGGGGCTGGCGCGGGGTTCGATCGGTTCGGTGTGCCTGTCGGTGGCCGGTCCCGTCAGTGGTGATGAGTTCAAGTTCACCAACAATCACTGGCGTCTGAGCCGCAAGGGTTTCTGCCAGACCTTGCAGGTGGATCGACTGTTGCTGGTCAACGACTTCTCGGCCATGGCCCTGGGCATGACCCGTTTGCAGCCCGGCGAATTCCGCGTGGTCTGCGAAGGCACGCCGGAGCCATTGCGCCCGGCCGTGGTGATTGGCCCGGGCACAGGCCTGGGCGTCGGCACCTTGCTGGATCTGGGCGAGGGCCGGTTTGCTGCGTTGCCAGGGGAGGGCGGTCACGTCGACTTGCCTTTGAGCAGCCCGCGTGAAACCCAACTCTGGCAGCACATCTTCAACGAGATCGGCCATGTCAGTGCTGAAACCGCGTTGAGCGGCGGCGGCTTGCCCCGCGTCTACCGGGCGATCTGTGCGGTGGACGGACACACGCCGGTGCTCGACACGCCGGAAGCCATCACCGCCGCCGGGCTGGCGGGCGACCCGATTGCCGTGGAAGTGCTTGAGCAATTCTGCTGCTGGCTCGGTCGCGTGGCGGGCAACAACGTGCTGACCAGCGGTGGGCGCGGTGGCGTGTACATCGTTGGCGGAGTGATTCCACGGTTTGCCGATTTCTTCCTCGAAAGCGGTTTCGCCCGCTGCTTCGCCGACAAGGGTTGCATGAGCGATTACTTCAAGGGAATTCCGGTGTGGCTGGTGACGGCGCCGTATTCGGGCTTGATGGGTGCGGGTGTGGCCTTGGAACAATCAAACCCAGCTTGAAACCCGATTACCTGTAGGAGCGAGCCTGCTCGCGATGGACGTCAACGATAACGCGGGCATTCTGAATGCACGCGGTGCCTTCAAGTCCATCGCGAGCAGGCTCGCTCCTACAGTGGTTTTGTGGTGTTTGTAAAAATGGTGCATCAGGCATAATCCGCCCAATTCAAACAACAAGGATGCCTTCGAAGTGAGCTCAGTCAACAAGTCGATTTTGTTGGTCGATGACGATCAAGAGATACGCGAGTTGCTGGACACCTACCTGACTCGCGCCGGGTTCCAGGTGCGTGCCACTGCCGATGGCGCCGGTTTTCGCCAGGCGCTGAACGAGGCGCCGGCCGACCTGGTGATCCTTGACGTGATGCTGCCCGACGAAGACGGCTTCAGCCTGTGTCGCTGGATTCGCCAGCATCCGCGCCAGGCGCAGGTGCCGATCATCATGCTCACCGCCAGTTCCGACGAAGCCGACCGTGTCATCGGCCTGGAACTGGGCGCCGACGATTACCTCGGCAAGCCGTTCAGCCCACGGGAATTGCAGGCGCGGATCAAGGCGTTGCTGCGCCGCGCGCAGTTCGGTCAGGAACGGAGCGGCGGTGAGGTACTGGCCTTCGATGACTGGCGCCTGGACATGGTCAGCCATCGGTTGTTTCACATCGATGGTGAAGAGGTAATTCTCTCGGGTGCCGACTTCGCGCTGCTGAAACTGTTCCTCGACCATCCGCAGGAAATCCTCGACCGCGACACCATCGGCAACGCGACCCGTGGCCGTGAACTGATGCCGCTGGATCGCATCGTCGACATGGCGGTCAGCCGGTTGCGCCAGCGCTTGCGCGACACGGAAAAGCCGCCACGGTTGATTCGCACCGTGCGCGGCAGCGGCTATCAACTGGCGGCCAATGTGGTTGCCGGCAATGGCCACTGAGATGTTGCGCAAGCTCGCCGCCAGGGTGCCGATGCCGCGTTCGCTGCTCGGGCGGATGTTGCTGTTGACCTTGCTGGCCGTGCTGTTTGCCCAAGCGCTGTCGAGCGTGATCTGGGTGTCGCAACTGCGCGCCACACAGCTCGAGGGCCTGGTGACCAGCGCCCGCAGCCTGGCCCATTCGATGACGGCCAGTGTCAGTTATTTCCGTTCGTTGCCGGTGGCGTTTCGGCCTCTGGTGCTCGATCAGTTGCGCAGCATGGGCGGCACCCGGTTCGTGGTCACGCTCAACGACAAACCCCTGGGCATGGAAGTGCTGCCCATCACCCCGCGCAAAGAGGCGGTGCTCAAGGCGGTGGACGAGGTGCTGCGCCAGTCCCTCGGCCAGGACACGGACATCTCGGTGACCTTCGTCAGTCCGGAAGACCTGCGCATCTTCAATGGCGGCCTGAAACTCGATGAGTTGCCACGCTCCTGGGCGCACTACGCGTTGACTCTGGAACCGGTGAACCCACCAGTACTGGTCACGCAGATCCAGATGGCACCGGGCGAATGGCTGTACATTGCCTCGCTGTTGCCCGAGCCCTACACCAGTCTTGAAGAGCAGGGCCTGCCGGCGCAGCAGGTGTGGTTCATCGTCCTGACCAGCGGCTTTCTGCTGTTGTTCATCGGTCTGCTGGTGCACTGGCAGAGTCGTCCGCTCAAGCGCCTGGCGCGGGCCGCGCGCGATCTGTCGCTGGGTGCCGACGTGGAACCGGTGGCCGAGGGCGGTGGCAGCGAAGTGGTCGAGGTCGGGCGCGCCTTCAACACCATGCGCGAGCGCATCAGCCGTTACCTGACCGAGCGCAGCCAGTTGTTCAGTGCGATCTCCCACGACTTGCGCACGCCGATCACCCGTTTGCGCCTGCGCGTTGAATTGCTCGAAGACGAAACGCTGCAAGCCAAGTTCGGGCGCGATCTGGACGAGCTCGAATTGCTGGTCAAGGGCGCGCTGCAATGCGTGAAGGACACCGACATCCACGAGAACATCGAGCCGGTGGACCTCAACCATGTGCTCGACTGTCTGGTGGAACCGTACCTTGCGCCCAACGGCAATGGTCGCGTGACCCAGCAGGGGCGGGCGCTGGCGGCGTATCCGGGCAAACCCCTGGCGCTCAAGCGCTGCATCGGCAACCTGATCGACAATGCGTTGAAGTACGGGCAGAACGCGCACCTGCACATCGATGACGATGACCGCGCGTTCATCCTGCATGTCGATGATGAAGGGCCCGGCGTGCCGGAGCAGCGGCTGGAGCAGGTGTTCGAACCGCATTTCCGTCTGGCCGGGCAGCAGCAGGGGTATGGGTTGGGGCTGGGGATTGCCCGCAACATTGCCCATAGCCATGGCGGCGAGGTCAGCTTGCAGAACCTGCGTGAAGGCGGGTTGCGGGTGACCTTGCAGTTGCCGCGCAGTGTCGACTAGTCAGACCGCGTTATCGTTCTTCGCGAGCAGGCTCGCTCCCACATTGGATTTGTATAAGACGCAACCCCTGTGGGAGCGAGCCTGCTCGCGAAGGCGTTAGAAGATTCAACACATCCCTCAAGATAAATGTCACGGTCTGGTGACATAACCCACCCCCTTCGTTACAAGCCGACCTTCGTCCGTTGTTTAGACTGCCCCTCAGTCATAACAACAAAAAAGGTACGCCATGGACACCCTCCAACCCGCCTTCAGCAGTTGGCTGAACGCACCTGCCCATCAGCAATGGCTCGCCGCCGAAGGCCTGCGCCTGTTGAGCTTTGCCAAGGCTTCCAAACTCCCAGAAGGCTTTGGCAACCTCGATGAAAAGGGCCGCCTCCCGGCCGATGCGCAAGCCCAGACCATGAACACCGCTCGCATGACCCACAGCTTCGCCATGGCCCATATCCAGGGCTTGCCGGGCTTTGCCGAGCTGGTCGATCACGGTGTTGCGGCCCTACGTGGTCCGTTGCGCGATGCGGTTCACGGCGGCTGGTTCGCCACTGCCGACCATCGCGACGGCAACACCGGCAAGAACGCCTACCTGCATGCCTTCGTCGCGCTGGCTGCCAGTTCTGCGGTGGTCGCACAGCGTCCCGGTGCGCAAGCCTTGCTCGATGGTGCCATCGACATTATCGACACCTGGTTCTGGAGTGAAGAGGAAGGCGCGATGCGCGAATCCTTCAATCGCGACTGGAGTGAAGAGGAGGCGTACCGGGGCGCCAACAGCAACATGCACGCCACCGAAGCCTTCCTCGCCCTGGCCGATGTCACGCAAGACAAACGCTGGTTGTGCCGCGCCCAGCGCATCGTCGAACGCGTGATCCATGGTCACGCCGCTGCCAACGATTACCTGGTGATCGAGCATTTCGACCGCCACTGGCAGCCACTGCGGGACTACAACCGTGACAATCCGGCGGACGGTTTTCGCCCCTACGGCACCACCCCGGGACACGGTTTCGAGTGGGCGCGGCTGTTGCTGCATCTCGAAGCTTCGCGGGTGAGCGCCGGGATGCTCACGCCGGGCTGGCTGGTCACCGACGCGCAAAAACTCTTCGAGCACAACTGTCGTCACGGCTGGAACATTGATGGCGCGCCGGGGATTGTCTACACCCTGGATTGGGACAACAAAGCGGTGGTCCGCCATCGCCTGCACTGGACCCATTGCGAAGCCAGTGCCGCCGCCAGTGCACTGATCAAACGCACGGGTGAAGTGCAGTACGAACAGTGGTACCGCCTGTTCTGGGAATTCTGTGACAGTCATTTCATCGACCGCTGTGATGGCAGCTGGTATCACGAACTCGATCCGCAAAACCGCCCGAGTGCCGACATCTGGCCCGGCAAGCCTGACCTTTACCACGCCTGGCAAGCCGTGCTGATTCCGCGCCTGGCGCTGGCGCCGAGCATGGCCACGGCGCTGGCGCAGTTGTCCCAGAGCGGTTCTATGTAACCATGCGGTGACATTCGCGCATCCCTTCGTTACCTGCGAGGGGATATCCCCTGTTTAGAATCTTATGCAGCGCAAGCAACAGACTTGCATGCATAACAACAAGAAAGGTGCTCCTAGATGAATGCGATTTCTCGCCTCGCTACTGTCATTTCTCTCGCTTCCCTGTCTGCGCTCCCCCTCAGTGTCCTGGCCGCCGAATCCAAAGGTTCCGTTGAAGTCGTTCACTGGTGGACCTCCGGTGGTGAAAAAGCAGCGGTCGATGTCCTGAAGGCTCAAGTCGAAAAAGACGGCTTCACCTGGAAGGACGGCGCAGTCGCCGGTGGCGGCGGTTCCACGGCCATGACCGTACTCAAGAGTCGCGCCGTAGCCGGCAACCCGCCAGGCGTGGCGCAGATCAAGGGTCCGGACATCCAGGAGTGGGGCAGCACCGGCCTGCTCAGCACCGACGCGTTGAAAGACGTTTCCAAGGCGGAAAACTGGGATGGCCTGCTGTCGAAGAAAGTCTCCGACACCGTAAAGTACGAAGGTGATTACGTTGCCGTGCCGGTGAACATCCACCGCGTCAACTGGCTGTGGATCAACCCGCAAGTGTTCAAGAAAGCCGGGATCGAAAAAGCCCCGACGACCCTCGAAGAATTCTATGCCGCCGGTGACAAGCTCAAGGCCGCAGGCTTCATCGCGCTCGCCCACGGCGGTCAGCCTTGGCAGGACAGCACCGTGTTTGAAGACGTGGTGCTCTCGGTCATGGGCGTCGACGGCTACAAGAAAGCCCTGGTCGACCTGGACCAGAAAACCCTGTCCGGCCCGGAAATGACCCAGTCGTTCGCCGAGCTGAAAAAGATCACCACCTACATGGACCCGAACCGCGCCGGTCGTGACTGGAACATCGCCGCCGCTGAAGTCATCAACGGCAAGGCCGGCATGCAGATGATGGGCGACTGGGCGAAAAGCGAGTGGACGGCAGCCGGGAAAGTCGCGGGCAAGGACTACCTGTGTGTAGCGTTCCCGGGCACTGAAAAGGCCTTCACCTACAACATCGACTCCCTGGCGGTGTTTAAGCTCAAGGCTGATCGCAAGGGCGACATCGCTGCCCAGCAAGACCTGGCCAAGGTCGCTTTGGGCACCGACTTCCAGAAAGTCTTCAGCATGAACAAGGGTTCGATCCCGGTGCGTAACGACATGCTGGGCGAAATGGACAAGCTCGGTTTCGACGAGTGCGCCCAGAAGTCGGCGAAGGACTTCATCGCGGACGACAAGACCGGCGGCCTGCAACCGAGCATGGCGCACAACATGGCCACCTCCCTGGCCGTGCAGGGCGCGATCTTCGACGTGGTCACCAACTTCATGAACGACAAGAACGCTGACCCGGCCAAGGCCAGCGCCCAACTGGCTTCGGCTGTCAAAGCTGCCCAGTAATCCCTGACACAGCCTGACCCAATGTGGGAGCGGGCTTGCTCGCGAATGCCGTCTGACATTCAACATTAATGTCGACTGACACATCGCTTTCGCGAGCAAGCCCGCTCCCACAAGGGGCCACCGTGTCGATTCATTTCTCTAAACCTGGATTATCCCGATGAGCTCTGTGGCGGTTTTCAGCAAAGCCTCACCGTTCGATGCGCTGCAACGCTGGCTACCCAAACTGGTACTCGCGCCGAGCATGCTGATCGTGTTGGTTGGCTTCTACGGTTACATCATCTGGACGTTCATTCTGTCCTTCACCAATTCCAGCTTCATGCCGAGCTACAAGTGGGTCGGCCTGCAGCAATACATGCGCCTGATGGACAACGACCGCTGGTGGGTCGCGAGCAAGAACCTCGCGGTGTTCGGCGGCATGTTCATCGGCATCAGCCTGGTGCTGGGCGTGTTCCTCGCCGTGCTGCTGGACCAGCGCATTCGCAAGGAAGGCTTCATCCGCACCGTCTACCTGTACCCGATGGCGCTGTCGATGATCGTCACCGGTACCGCCTGGAAATGGCTGCTCAACCCTGGCCTGGGCCTGGACAAGATGCTGCGTGACTGGGGTTGGGAAGGCTTCCGTCTCGACTGGCTGGTGGATCAGGATCGCGTCGTCTACTGCCTGGTGATCGCCGCCGTATGGCAAGCCTCCGGGTTTGTCATGGCGATGTTCCTGGCCGGCCTGCGCGGTGTCGATCAATCGATCATCCGTGCCGCGCAAGTCGATGGTGCGAGCCTGCCGACCATCTACCTGAAGATCGTCCTGCCGAGCCTGCGTCCGGTGTTCTTCAGTGCCTTCATGATCCTGGCGCACATCGCGATCAAGAGCTTCGACCTGGTCGCGGCGATGACCGCGGGGGGGCCGGGTTATTCATCCGACCTGCCGGCGATGTTCATGTATTCCTTCACCTTCAGCCGTGGCCAGATGGGCATCGGTTCGGCCAGCGCCATGCTGATGCTCGGCGCCGTACTGACCATCCTTGTGCCGTACCTGTACTCCGAGCTGCGAGGCAAACGCCATGACTAATCAACTCGGAAAATCGGGCATCAGTTTCAGCCGCATCGCGATCTACGCCACCCTGCTTTTGGCAGCGGCGGTGTACCTGATCCCGCTGGTGGTGATGCTGCTGACCAGCTTCAAATCCCCGGAAGACATCCGCACCGGCAACCTGCTGAGCTGGCCGACCGTGATCGACGGCATCGGCTGGATCAAGGCCTGGGACGTGGTCGGCGGCTACTTCTGGAACTCGGTGAAAATCACCGTGCCGGCGGTGCTGATCTCGACCTTCATCGGCGCGATGAACGGCTACGTGCTGTCGATGTGGCGCTTCCGTGGCTCGCAGTTGTTCTTCGGCCTGTTGCTGTTCGGCTGCTTCCTGCCGTTCCAGACCGTGCTGCTGCCGGCCTCGTTCACCCTCGGCAAATTCGGCCTGGCCAATACCACCACCGGCCTGGTGCTGGTGCACGTGGTCTACGGCCTGGCGTTCACCACGCTGTTCTTCCGCAACTACTACGTGAGCATTCCGGATGCGCTGGTCAAGGCCGCAAGGCTCGATGGCGCGGGCTTCTTCACGATCTTCCTGAAAATCCTGCTGCCGATGTCGATCCCGATCGTGATGGTCTGCCTGATCTGGCAGTTCACCCAGATCTGGAACGACTTCCTGTTCGGCGTGGTCTTCGCCAGCGGCGATGCCCAGCCAATTACCGTGGCCCTGAACAACCTGGTCAACACCAGCACCGGGGCCAAGGAATACAACGTTGATATGGCCGCCGCGATGATCGCCGGGCTGCCGACACTGCTGGTCTACATATTCGCTGGCAAGTATTTCCTGCGTGGGCTGACGTCCGGCGCGGTCAAGGGGTAGAAAGATGGCAACTCTCGAATTACGCAACGTCAACAAGACCTACGGCCCCGGCTTGCCGGACACCCTGAAAAACATCGAACTGAAAATCGATGACGGTGAGTTCCTGATCCTGGTCGGCCCGTCGGGCTGCGGCAAGTCGACCTTGATGAACTGCATCGCCGGCCTGGAAACCATCAGCGGCGGCGCGATCCTGGTGGACGACGCCGACATCAGCGGCATGAGCCCCAAGGATCGTGACATTGCCATGGTGTTCCAGTCCTACGCGCTGTACCCGACCATGAGCGTGCGCGACAACATCGCCTTCGGCCTGAAGATCCGCAAAATGCCGACCGCGGAAATCGACGAAGAAGTCGCTCGGGTTTCCAAGCTGTTGCAGATCGAACACCTGCTCAGCCGCAAGCCCGGCCAGCTCTCCGGTGGTCAGCAACAGCGCGTGGCGATGGGCCGAGCATTGGCGCGGCGGCCGAAGATTTATCTGTTCGACGAGCCGCTGTCCAACCTCGACGCCAAGCTGCGGGTCGAGATGCGCACCGAAATGAAACTGATGCACCAACGCCTTAAAACCACCACGGTCTACGTGACCCACGACCAGATCGAAGCCATGACCCTGGGCGACAAGGTGGCGGTGATGAAGGACGGGATCATCCAGCAGTTCGGTACACCGAAGGACATCTACAACAACCCGGCCAACCTCTTTGTGGCGAGCTTCATCGGTTCGCCACCGATGAACTTCATCCCGCTGCGCCTGCAGCGCAAGGACGGTCGCCTGCTGGCACTGCTCGACAGTGGCCAGGCCCGTTGCGAGCTGCCGCTGGGCATGCAGGACGCAGGCCTGGAAGACCGCGAAGTGATACTCGGCATGCGCCCTGAACAGATCATCCTGGCCAACGGTGAAGCGAACGGTTTGCCGACCATTCGTGCCGAAGTCCAGGTCACCGAACCGACCGGGCCGGACACCCTGGTCTTCGTCAACCTCAATGACACCAAGGTCTGCTGCCGCCTGGCGCCGGATGTGGCGCCTGCTGTGGGGGAGACCCTGACCCTGCAATTCGATCCGGCGAAAGTGCTGCTGTTCGATGCCAAGACAGGGGAGCGTTTGGGCGTTGCCGGCGCGCCAAATGCCGAGACGCATGCTGACAACGTCGCACAGTTCAAAGGTAGATAGAGATCAATGTGGGAGCGAGCTTGCTCGCGATAGCGGACTGACATTCAACATCGTTGTCACCTGATACACCGCCATCGCGAGCAAGCTCGCTCCTACAGGGGGGGATTCGCAATGCACGGCCTGTCGCGCATTGCACCGGATGTAACCGCGTTAAAAAAGAAAAGTTAATAACAATAAAACGAGGATGTAGGGATGAAGATGAAGAACAAGGCCCGGTTGATCTGCCAGGTTTCAGCAGCGGCAGCACTGGTTCTGGCCGGCAATGCGATGGCCGATGAGGCGTTCAGCTCCGACTCCAGGTGGATGACGGGCGATTGGGGTGGCGAGCGTACCAGGCTGATCGAGCAAGGCATCGACATCAAGATGGACTACGTCGGTGAAGTCGGCGGCAATCTGCATGGCGGCTTCAACGATGACAAGACCGCGCGCTACGCCGACCAGTTTGGCCTGGGCGCGGCGCTGGACCTGGAAAAACTGTTCGGCTGGGACAATACCCAGGCCAAGATCCAGCTTACCAACCGTAACGGCGAGAACATCTCCAACGACCGTATCGGTGACCCGCGTGCCGGCACCTTGAGCTCCTCCCAGGAAGTCTACGGTCGTGGCCACATGGTGCGTCTGACCCAGTTGTGGATTCAGCATCAGTTCTTCGACAACAAACTGGACGTCAAGGCCGGTTACTTCGGTGAAGGTGAAGACTTCAACACCTTCCCGTGCGAATTCCAGAACCTGGCGTTCTGCGGATCCCAGGTCGGTAACTGGGCCACCAACATCTGGTACAACTGGCCGGTCAGCCAGGCGGCGATCCGCGTGAAGTACCACATCAATGACGAGCTCTACGCCCAGATTGGTGCGTACAACCAGAACCCGACGCAACTGGAACACGGTAACGGCTTCAAGCTCAGCGGCAGTGGTACTGAGGGCACCGTGTTGCCGGTCGAACTGGTCTGGTCGCCGAAGGTCAACAACCTGCCGGGCGAATACCGTGTCGGCTACTACAAAAGCACGGCCAATGCCGACGACGTTCTCAAGGACGACAACGGCCAGGACGCAGCGACCACCGGCAACCCTTATCGCGTCCACGATAGCAAGCACGGCTACTGGTTCGTCGCGCAGCAGCAACTCACCAGCCACAATGGCGATGCATCCCGTGGTCTGAACATCGCGGCCAACGCCACTTTCCACGACAAGGACACCAACTTCATCGACAACTACCAGTCGCTGATGTTCGTGTACAAGGGCCCGTTCGACGCACGTCCAAAGGATGACGTGGGCATCGGTTTCGCCCGTATCCATGTCAACGATGACGTGAAGAAAAACGCTGAACTGACCAACGTGGCCAACGGTGTTTCGGAATACGACAATCCGCTGTTCTCGCCCATTCGTGAAACCGAATACAACTACGAGATCAACTACGGCTTCCACGTGACCAACTGGCTGACCGTACGTCCCAACCTGCAATACGTCACTCACCCGGGTGGTGTGGATGAAGTCGACAACGCGCTGGTGGCCGGCCTGAAAATTCAGTCGGTGTTCTAACGCGTCTGCGATAAGCTTCTCTCCATGTGCGCATATTTGCGGACAGCCATGGCTGTCCGCTTTTTTTTGCGGGCCGCGCACCCCGGTGACAGATGATTTTCAGGACCGTGGCACATGCTTGAGCATCCGCTACAACGCTTCTTCAAATCCTTGCGCGAACGTCCGGTGTTCGCGTGGGAGCGCTATCAGATGCGCGACGTGCTGGTGATCGATCATCCGCTGTGTCAGGCGGTGTTCAGTCGGCAGGGCGCGCAGTTGCTGCACTTCCAGCCCAAGGGGCAAAAGCCCTGGCTGTGGTGCGCGGCAAAGTGGCCGCAGGTCGGCGCCATTCGCGGTGGTGTGCCGGTGTGTTGGCCCTGGTATGGCCGGCATCCGAGCGAAAACGCCTGGCCGTCCCATGGCTGGGCGCGGCTGCTCGACTGGAAGCTGCTCGAAAGCAACAGTGACGACGAAGGCGTGCGGTTGCACTGGCAGCTGAAGTTGTGCGACTGGCAGGTGGACCTGCACGCCCATCTGGGAGAGCGAATGGACTTGCGCCTGAGCACCGAGCATCAGGACGACATGCCGTGCCAGATGAGCCAGGCTTTGCATGCTTACTGGCGTATTGGCGATGTCAGTGAGATAGCGCTGTCTGGGCTCGAAGGAGCGCAGGGTTATGACCAGTTGAGCCGACAGGTGTGTCAGCAGGAAGGCGAGTTGCGCGTGGACGGCGGTTGTCAGCGGGTGTTCCAGCATGACGGCGAATTGCAGCTCAACGACCACGCCTGGCAGCGGGCGTTGTGCATCGACACTGGCGAAACGGCCGACACGGTGGTGTGGCATCCCGGTTCGCGGCCGTTGCTCGGCGTGACCTGGAACGAGATATCCGAATTCGTTTGCGTAGAGGCAGCGAGTGGCGGCACCGACAGTCTGTGCCTGAAACCTGGGGAGCGGGCGCATCTGAGTTTGCAGGCGCGGGTGGGGGTTTAGTTCAGCATCTGTGGTGCTCCGTATACCGCCATCGCGAGCAAGCTCGCTCCCACATTTGGAATGCATTCCCCTGTGGGAGCGAGCTTGCTCGCGATGAGGCCATTCAGGGCGATGGAGATGCTGGATTAATTAAACTCATCCCCAACCGGATACCGGCTGGCATTCAGGCTCTCCTTGATCTTGCGCAAATGCGGCTGGAAATCCACGCCCCGACGCAAGGTCATGCCAGTGGCAAGCACGTCCAGCACGGTCAGCTGGATGATCCGCGACGTCATCGGCATGTAGATGTCGGTGTCTTCCGGCAGCGGAATGTTCAGGCTCAGGGTGCTGGCCTTGGCCAGCGGCGAGTTCTCGGCGGTCAGGCCCAGCACCGAGGCGCCGTTTTCCCGGGCAATCCGCGCCACTTCCACCAGTTCGCGGGTGCGACCGGTGTAGGAAATGATCACGAACAGCTCGCCGGTATGGGCCACCGAGGCAATCATGCGCTGCATCAACACATCCGCGTGGGCCGTGACGGCGAGGTTGAAGCGGAAGAACTTGTGCTGCGCATCCAGTGCCACCGGGGCCGAGGCGCCGAGGCCGAAGAAGTGGATCTGCCGGGCCTGGATCAGCAGGTCGACGGCGCGGCTGATCAGGTTCGGGTCCAGTGCCTGGCAGGCGCTGTCCAGCGAGGCGATGGCGCTGCCGAAGATCTTCTGGGTATAGGCCTCCGGATTGTCATCGGCCTCCACCGCGCGGCTGACGTACGCGGCGCCACTGGCCAGGCTCTGGGCCAGTTGCAGCTTGAGTTCGGGGTAGCCGCTGACGCCGAACGAACGGCAGAAACGGTTGACCGTCGGTTCGCTGACTGAGGCGGCCTGGGCGAGGGCGGCGATGCTGAAGCGGGTGGCCTGCTGCGGGTTGAGCAGGATCACCTCGGCGACTTTGCGTTCGGCCTTGTTCAGCTCTTCAAGGCGATTCTGGATCTGCTCCAGTAAATTTCGCACGCGGTCCATATAAGTATCCTTTACAGCTGCGCCAACAAGCGCGCGGCTAATGCAAAAAGGGCCTTTGGTGAGGCCCATAACGGTGGCCTATCCTACTGATGGCTCAGACCGACCACCACTCGGAATCTGTATTTTGCGAAAATGTTGTGGTTATTACTACATTTTCCCTTGAGTGATGCCTTGAAAAAAGGTATTTGTAGCTTAACTTGATAAAAGAACAAACATCATGCTCTCGATTACGGTTGAACCGTGCACCTTTGCCTTGTTCGGCGCCCTTGGCGATCTGGCCTTGCGCAAGCTGTTTCCTGCCCTTTATCAACTCGACGGCGCTGGCCTGTTGCACGAGGACACGCGAATCATCGCGCTGGCCCGTGAGCCGGGCAGCGAGCAGGAACACCTGACCTTCATTGCCTCCGAGCTGCGCCGCTATGTCGGTGCCAAAGAGCTGGACGAAGCCGTGGTCGAGCGTTTTCTGGCGCGCCTGAGCTACCTACACGTCGACTTCCTCAAGTCCGAAGATTATGTGGCCCTGGCCGAAGTGGCCGGCACCACGCAACGGGTCATTGCCTACTTCGCCACGCCGGCTGCCGTCTACGGCGCGATCTGCGAGAACCTGGCCAAGGTCGGCCTGGTGCAAAACACCCGTGTGGTGCTGGAAAAGCCCATCGGTTCGGACCTGGAATCCTCGCGCAAGGTCAACGACGCCGTGGCGCAGTTCTTCCCGGAGAACCGCACCTACCGCATCGACCACTACCTGGGCAAAGAGACCGTCCAGAACCTGATCGCCCTGCGTTTCGCCAACAGCCTGTTCGAAACCCAGTGGAACCAGAACTACATCTCCCACGTGGAAATCACCGTGGCCGAGAAGGTCGGCATCGAAGGCCGCTGGGGTTACTTCGACAAGGCCGGCCAGCTGCGCGACATGATCCAGAACCACCTGCTGCAACTGCTCTGCCTGATCGCCATGGACCCGCCGGCCGACCTGTCCGCCGACAGCATCCGTGACGAGAAGGTCAAGGTGCTCAAGGCCCTGGCGCCGATCAGCCCGGAAGGCCTGACCACCCAGGTGGTGCGCGGCCAGTACATCGCCGGCTACAGCGAAGGCAAAGCGGTGCCGGGGTACCTGGAAGAACCCAATTCCAACACCCAGAGCGATACTGAAACCTTTGTCGCCCTGCGTGCCGACATCCGCAACTGGCGCTGGGCCGGCGTGCCGTTTTACCTGCGTACCGGCAAGCGCATGCCGCAGAAGCTGTCGCAGATCGTCATCCATTTCAAGGAACCGTCGCACTACATCTTCGCTCCCGAGCAGCGCCTGCAAATCAGCAACAAGCTGATTATCCGCCTGCAACCGGACGAAGGCATTTCCTTGCGTGTGATGACCAAGGACCAAGGCCTGGACAAAGGCATGCAGCTGCGCAGCGGTCCGTTGCAGCTGAATTTTTCCGACACCTGGAGCAGCGCACGGATTCCCGATGCCTACGAGCGGTTGTTGCTGGAAGTAATGCGCGGCAATCAGAACCTGTTTGTCCGTAAAGATGAAATCGAAGCCGCGTGGAAGTGGTGTGACCAGTTGATCGCCGGGTGGAAAAAATCCGGTGATGCGCCCAAGCCGTACGCGGCCGGGTCCTGGGGGCCGATGAGCTCCATTGCTCTGATCACGCGGGACGGGAGGTCGTGGTATGGCGATATCTGATTTGAAACTGCCGCAGGGCGTCAGCGCCCATGGGTTCAAGAGCCCGGTGCTGCTGGCTGAAAGCCTGGCACTGAGCGTGGCGAAAAAACTGAGCGACGCGATCGACGCACAGGGCACTGCGACCCTGGTGGTCTCCGGTGGCCGCAGTCCGGTGGCGTTTTTCCAGCACCTGGCCAGGCAGTCGCTGGACTGGTCGAACGTGGTGGTCAGCCTGGCCGACGAGCGCTGGGTGCCGGTGGAGCACGCCGACAGCAACGCGGGCCTGATCAAGCGTTATCTGTTGCAAGGTCCTGCGGCCAAGGCGCAGTTCCTGAGCCTGTACAGCGCCAGCGCCAACCTTGAACAGGCAGCAGAACAGGCCGACCGCTTGTTGTCCGAACTGCCGGCGATCGACGTGCTGATCCTCGGCATGGGTGATGACGGCCACACCGCGTCGCTGTTCCCCAACAGCCCGAACCTTGCCGAGGCATTGCAGGCCGATGGTGTCCGTCGTTGTTGGCCGATGCTGGCGCCGACTGTGCCGCATCAGCGCCTGACCATGAGTCGCGCGCTGCTGGCCTCGGCCAAACACAAGGTTCTATCGATTTCCGGTCAGTCCAAGCTGACCACCCTGAGTACCGCACTGGCCGGCGACGATGTCGCCGCAATGCCGGTGCGCGCATTTCTGCAACCCACGTTAGAGATTTTCTGGTGCCCATGAGCCAAGGAACAGCCGCTATGACAAACCCATCCCCGACCGTTTCCATGGCGGACAAAGTTGCCCTGATCGATAGCCTCTGCGCGAAAGCACGGATCCTGCCGGTGATCACCATCGCCCGCGAGCAGGACGTACTGCCGCTGGCCGACGCGCTCGCGGCTGGTGGCCTGACAGCCCTGGAAGTGACCCTGCGTTCGCAATTCGGCCTCAAGGCCATCCAGATTCTGCGCGAGCAGCGTCCGGAACTGGTGACCGGTGCCGGCACCGTACTGGATCGCCACATGCTGGCGGCGGCGGAAGCGGCGGGTTCGCAGTTCATCGTCACGCCGGGCATCACCCGCGACTTGCTGGAAGCCAGTGTCGCCAGCCCGATCCCACTGTTGCCAGGCATCAGCAATGCCTCGGGCATCATGGAAGGCTACGGTCTGGGTTACCGCCGCTTCAAGCTGTTCCCGGCCGAAGTCAGCGGTGGCGTTGCGGCCATCAAGGCGTTGGGCGGCCCGTTCGGCGAAGTGAAATTCTGCCCGACCGGCGGCGTGGGACCTGCCAACATCAAGAGCTACATGGCGCTGAAAAACGTCATGTGCGTGGGCGGTAGCTGGATGCTTGATCCGGAATGGATCAAGAACGGCGACTGGTCCCGCATTCAGGAATGCACCGCCGAGGCCCTGGCGCTGCTGGACTGATCGCTTCACCCTACACTTCGTTGTGTGTTCTACGGCTTTACGGTGCGCTTGGTCGGTGCACCGTTTTTTTTTGCCTGAAAAAAATGGCCTGGATCGGCTCATACCCCCTGTGGGAGCGAGCTTGCTCGCTATGACGGTGACGAGTGGCGGGGGGAAGACAGTTGCTCCCACAGGTTCGGCGCTAACCCTTGTAGGAGCGAGCCTGCTCGCGAAAAACCCGAGGGCGACACTGGGCATCAGGTTTCACCCGCTATCGTTCACGACCATCGCGAGCAAGCTCGCTCCCACAATGGTGAGTGTTCAGCGCAGTTCTTTCAGCGCGATGATCAACTGCTGCATATGGTCGGCAGTGCTGGTCAATCCCGGTGTCACGCGGATGCACGGCCCGCAAGCCGCGCCACTGCGCACCACGGTGAACAGGTTGTAGTCGTTGAGCAGCCTTTCGACCATCACCTGTTGATCGGCCTGTTGGGTAAAGCGCATCGAGGTGATGCCGCAATACAGCCGTGGATCATCCGGGGTCAACACCTCGATGCCCGGAAGTTCGCGAACTTCGCGCACCCACAGGTTGCGCAGATAATTGAGCCGCGCGCCCTTGGCCGCGGCTCCTCCCATCGCCCAATGTTCTTCGAGCACCAGCGGCAGGGTCAGCAGCGCCGGGATGTTGGGGGTGCTGTACGAGGTTCGGGCGCGGATGTCAGTGGGCGGGAAATGCATTTCGCCCATGTCCGGGTCGATGTCGGCCAGGCGTTCGGGGGCGATGTAGATATAGCCAAGCGTCAGCGGTGCACCGATCCACTTGTGCAGATTGTAGCCGGCGAAGGCGATGCCCAGTTCGCTCAGGTCAAACTCGAGTTGGCCGAGGGCATGGGCACCGTCGAGGATGACGTCAATCCCCTGTTCCTTCGCCGCGGCCGCAATCGCCTGCACCGGCATTACCAGGCCCGTGCGATGGGTGACGTGGGTCAGGGCCATCAACTTCAGCCTTGGGTGCCGTGCGAAGGTTTCGCGGTAGGTGTTCAGCAGACTGTCGAAGGTTGCCGGGTGTGCGTGTTCGATTTCGATCACTTCAACGCCGCGATTACGCGCCAGCCAGCGCATGGCGCCTTTGACCGTGTCGTATTCAAGATCGCAAACCAGTACCTGATCGCCGGGCTGCAGCCGGTTGTAGTTGCGGATCAGCGACTGCAAACCTTCCGACGCGTTGCGGGTCAGGGCGATGCTGTCGCCGGGGACGCCTGTCAACCTGGCCAGTTGCGCGCGGATCTTCAGGCTGTCGCCCTGTTCGAAGCGCTGACGTACGTACACCGAATTGCTGCGATTGATCAGCTCGATGTTGCGTTGGTACTCCTCGACGACCGTGCGCGACATGCGACCGAAGTAACCGTTCTCCAGGTTGAGCGGGCCGGGTTCGACATCGTAGCGGTCGGCAAAGGTTTGCCAGAAGGCTTCATCACGGGCGCGGCGGGTGTTGTCAGGCATGAGGGTGCTCGGTAGGTGATTCAGTGACGCGGGGCCGGTTTGCCGTGTTTGGCGCGCAGCGGTTCGAGCAAGTCCGACAACCCGTTGTGATCGATTTCCTGCATCAGGGCCAGCAAGCCGCCCAATTCGCCGTGCGGGAAACCCTCCCGGGCGAACCAGTTCAGGTAAGGGCCGGGCAGGTCGGCAATGATTCGACCCTTGTATTTGCCGAAGGGCATTTCACGGGTGATCAGCAGTTCGAGCTTTTCAGGATTCATCGATCGGTCGTCTTGATTCAGTCAGTCTGGAAAATACAGGCATTCTGCATGCAGGCCAAATGACAGATCATGCAAATAAAGCGGATACAGATTTTTTGTTAATGGATAACTGTTTGAAAAATAACGATTAGTTAAGCGATTCCGAGCTGGCATGCAGGGTGCAGTACTCATTGCATCTTTCATCAACCGAAGGAATTGAAAAATGACTGACATGAATAAAGAAGCGATTTCTGTACTCAATGACCTGATTGAAACCAGCAAGGACGGTCAGGCCGGGTTCAAGACTTGCGCTGAAGACATCAAGCACCCTGAACTCAAAACCCTGTTTATCAATCGTTCGACCGATTGTGCTACGGCTGCTGCGGAGTTGCAGTCCGCGGTGCGTTCGATGGGTGGCGATCCGGAAACCTCCACCAGTGTCAGCGGTGACCTGCACCGCCGCTGGGTCGACGTGAAGTCGATGTTCACCGGTAAAGACGAGGAGGCCGTGCTCAATGAAGCCGAGCGCGGTGAAGACCATGCATTGAAGGCTTATCGGGATGCCATGGAGAAGATCAACAAGCACAACCTGGTGGGCATTCGTGACCTGGTTGAGCGCCAGTACCATGGTGCGCAACGCAATCACGATCAGGTCAAGGCCCTGCGTAACCAGGCGCGTGCGCGTTCGTAAGCCTGGCTGAAACCACTGTGGGAGCGAGCTTGCTCGCGATGAGGGCCTGACATTCAACATTGATGTTGACTGATCTGGCGCTATCGCGAGCAAGCTCGCTCCCACATTGTTTTTTAACTGGTCAATCAGCCGATGCTGATCGCCGGCAGTTCCGTCAGCGTCACGCTCTGTTGCTTGCGTGGCGCGAGGATTTCCGCTTCGCCATCCACCACCAGTTCATCACGTTGATTGAACACACGAGTGGCAATGCGTACGCGAAACTTCGGCAGCTTTTCCAGAATTTCCAGGCGCACGGTCAGGGTGTCGCCGATCTTCACCGGTTTCTGAAAGCTCATTGTCTGACCGATATAGATGGTCCCCGGCCCAGGCAATTGGCAGGCGACCGCCGCGCTGATCAACGCACCGCTGAACATGCCGTGGGCGATGCGCTCCTTGAACATGGTGCTGGCGGCGTATTCGGCATCCAGGTGCACCGGGTTGTGATCGCCGGACATCGCGGCGAACAACTGGATGTCACGCTCTTCGACCGTCTTGCTGAAGCTGGCGGTCTGGCCCACTTCGAGGGCTTCGTAAGGGGTGTTGGTAACCTGGGTCATCTGTCTCAATTCCTGTGACGAATTAAAAAATCCACAAAAAACTATTCGGATCGGTGCGGCCGAGGGGTGCTCAAGGCCTGGGCGATCCAGTTCAGCACATCGGCGACGATTTCATCGCGGTTGCTCTCGTTGAACAGTTCGTGCCGGGCCTGCGGGTAAACGGTCAGTTGCAGGTGCTGGCTGCCGGCCGCCCGCAACGCGTCGGCCAGATCCTTCAGACGTTTGCCTTCGCTCACCGGATCACATTCACCGCCAATCACCAGCAGCGGCAGGCCCGGGTCGATCTGGGCGAGATTGGACGCTTTGCTGATTTGCTGCAAGCCACCGAGCAAATCGATCCACAGTTGATTGGTGCAGCGGAAACCGCAGAGCGGGTCGTTGACGTACAGGTCGACCTGCGCCGGATCACGGCTGAGCCAGTCGAACGGCGTGCGTGCCGGTTTGAATTTGTTGTTGAACGAACCGAACGACAGCCATTCGATCAATGCGCTGCGGCCTTTACCGCCCTGGCGCAGGCGTTCGAAACGGGCGATTTGCCGTGCCGCGCGATAAAGCGCCACGGGCTGGAAGTTCGAGCCGCTGAGGATTGCCCCGTGCAGGCTGGCACTGTGGTGCAGCAGATAGGCCTGGGCTATGTAACTGCCCATGCTGTGACCGAGCAGCACAATCGGTGTGCCAGGGTGCTGCTGGCCGATGTGCTGGTTGAGGCACGCCAGGTCGCTGACGACCTTGCACCAGCCGTCGTCATCGGCGAAATGCCCCAGGGTCCCGTTTTCGGCAGTTTTGCCATGTCCACGCAGGTCCGGCGCACACACGCCGTAGCCCTGATCACAGAGTTTTTGCGCAAGGGCTCCATAACGGCCGCTGTGTTCGGCCATGCCATGGGCCAGCAGAATCATTGCCTTGAGGCTGCCATCGGGTAGCCACTGGTTGACGAAGAGGCGGCTGTGGTCGCTCGTGGTCAGCCAGAAAGTGTCATGGATCATGGCGGTTCCTTTGCACTGAGTCGTTGCATTGTATAGCGCATCCCGTTGCGTGCGTCTGATCAGCCCACAGCAAGGCTGGAAGATTCACACGATCAATGACGGCTTCGGGCATATTTGCCTGAATCGCCATAGCTGCTAGTGTCCGTGAAGCTCCGCTTTTCGCTTTCTGCCTTTGAGGGATCAGGGAGAAATGACAGAAAAGCGGCCCCGGATAGATTCAGGTAAAGAGGACAAGAACAATGCAACCTGATTTCTGGAATGACAAACGCCCGGCCGGCGTCCCCCTGGATATCGATCTGGGAGCCTACAAGTCGGTGATCGAGGTGTTCGAGCGTTCCTGCAAGAAGTTTGCTGACCGCCCTGCGTTCAGCAACATGGGCGTGACCCTGACCTACGCCGAACTGGAACGCCAGAGCGCTGCCTTCGCCGGCTACCTGCAAGCCCACACCGACCTGGTGCCGGGTGACCGCATCGCGGTGCAGATGCCCAACGTCCTGCATTACCCCATTGCCGTTTTCGGCGCCTTGCGCGCCGGGTTGATCGTGGTCAACACCAACCCGTTGTACACCGCGCGGGAAATGCGTCACCAGTTCAAGGATTCCGGTGCCCGGGCGCTGGTGTACTTGAACATGTTCGGCCAGAAAGTCCAGGAAGTGCTCCCCGATACCGACATCCAGTACCTGATCGAAGCGAAGATGGGCGACCTGATGCCCACCGCCAAGGGTTGGCTGGTCAACACTGTGGTGAGCAAGGTCAAGAAGATGGTTCCGGACTATTCCTTGCCCCAGGCCGTCTCTTTCAAGAGCGCATTGCGCATGGGCCGTGGCCTGGGCATCAAGCCGCTGAAGGTCGGCCTCGACGACATCGCCGTGCTGCAATACACCGGTGGCACCACCGGCCTGGCCAAGGGTGCGATGCTGACCCACGGCAACCTGGTGGCGAACATGCAGCAGGCACGGGCCTGCCTCAGTCAGTCGGCCAGCGACGGTCAGCCGCTGCTGCGTGAAGGCCAGGAGGTGATGATCGCACCGCTGCCGCTGTACCACATCTATGCCTTCACAGCGAACTGCATGTGCATGATGGTGACGGGCAACCACAACGTGCTGATCACCAACCCACGGGACATCGCCGGCTTCATCAAGGAGCTGAAGAACTGGCGGTTCTCGGCGCTGCTGGGGCTCAACACACTGTTCGTTGCGCTGATGGATCACCCGGATTTCAAGACCCTGGACTTCTCCAGCCTCAAGCTCACCAACTCCGGCGGCACTGCGTTGGTCAAGGCCACCGCCGAGCGTTGGGAACAACTGACCGGTTGCCGCATCACCGAAGGTTACGGCCTGACCGAAACCTCGCCGGTGGCTTGTACCAACCCGTATGGCGAGCAGTCCCGGATCGGCACGGTCGGCCTGCCGGTGCCGGGCACCACGCTGAAAGTCATCAGCGATGACGGCGTCGAACAACCTTTGGGTGAGCGCGGCGAGTTGTGCATCAAGGGTCCGCAGATCATGAAGGGCTACTGGCAGAAACCTGAAGCCACGGCCGAAGTGCTGGATGCCGAGGGCTGGTTCAAGTCCGGTGACATTGCGGTGATCGATCCGGACGGTTTCGTGCGCATCGTTGACCGCAAGAAGGACATGATCATTGTCTCGGGTTTCAACGTGTACCCGAACGAAATCGAAGACGTGGTGATGGCTCACCCGAACGTCGCCAACTGTGCGGTCATCGGTGTGCCTGACGAACGGTCGGGGGAGGCGGTGAAGCTGTTCGTGGTGGCCCGTGAAGCGGGCGTCAGCCTTGAAGAACTGAAGGCTTACTGCAAGGAGAACTTCACGGCGTATAAAGTACCGAAGCACATCGTGCTGCGCGAATCGCTGCCGATGACGCCGGTGGGCAAGATCCTGCGGCGGGAGTTGCGTGATATCGCCTGATCGGTGAATGGCCGCGCTTCGCGCGGATCGCGGGCAAGCCACGCTCCCACAGATTCACTGTTGTGCACACACTTTGTGTACGACGCGAACCTTGTGGGAGCGGGCTTGCCCGCGATGCTTTTCGGCGTACGCTAGAGCCCATGAATTCCGTGGCTTTCAGGGCTTTATAGGTTTTTTGCTCTAAAATGACTGCTTGTAAGTCTTGAGTCACAAATGTGACCGTAGAGGCCGCTTTTGGCTCTAGTCGACCCTTGGCAAAGCTGCTACTCTCGGCGCGCTTTGTGACTTCTCGGCCTTCTGTCAGCCAGATTCACCAATGACCAAACACCAATAATAATCGCATCAAATGCGGTGCTGAATTCGCGTTGCTGAGGAGTGGGCTTCCATGATCGAAGACTTTTGGAAGGATAAGTACCCAGCTGGGATTGCTGCTGAGATCAATCCAGACGAGTATCCGAATATTCAGGCAGTGTTGAAGCAATCCTGCCAACGCTTCGCCAACAAGCCGGCATTCAGCAACCTGGGCAAGACACTCACCTACGGTGAACTGTACGAATTGTCCGGTGCGTTTGCCGCTTACCTGCAACAGCATACCGATTTGCAGCCTGGCGATCGAATCGCCGTGCAACTGCCCAACGTGTTGCAGTACCCGGTTGCCGTCTTCGGCGCCATCCGCGCCGGGCTGATCGTGGTCAACACCAACCCGCTGTACACCGCGCGGGAGATGGAACACCAATTCAACGACTCCGGTGCCAAGGCCCTGGTCTGCCTGGCCAACATGGCGCACCTGGCTGAAGCCGTGGTGCCGAAAACCGGCGTCAAGCACGTGATCGTCACCGAAGTCGCCGACCTGCTGCCGCCGCTCAAGCGCCTGCTGATCAACAGCGTCATCAAGTACGTGAAGAAGATGGTGCCGGCCTATCACTTGCCAAAAGCCGTCAAGTTCAACGACGTGCTGAGCAAAGGCCAGGGCCAGCCAGTGGCCGAAGCCAATCCGGCCAGCAGCGATGTCGCGGTGCTGCAATACACCGGCGGCACCACCGGTGTGGCCAAGGGCGCGATGCTGACCCACCGCAACCTGGTGGCGAACATGCTGCAGTGCAAGGCGCTGATGGGTTCCAACCTCAATGAAGGTTGCGAGATCCTGATCACGCCGCTGCCGCTGTACCACATCTATGCCTTCACTTTTCACTGCATGGCGATGATGCTGATCGGCAACCACAACATCCTGATCAGTAACCCGCGTGACCTGCCGGCGATGGTCAAGGAACTGTCGAAGTGGAAGTTCAGCGGCTTCGTCGGTTTGAACACACTGTTCGTGGCCTTGTGCAATAACGAAGGCTTCCGCAAGCTGGATTTCTCCGCGCTGAAAGTCACCTTGTCGGGCGGCATGGCCCTGCAACTGGCCGCGGCCGAACGCTGGAAGGCGGTCACCGGTTGCGCCATCTGCGAAGGCTACGGCATGACTGAAACCAGCCCGGTGGCCACGGTCAACCCGATCCAGAACATCCAGATCGGCACCATCGGCATTCCGGTGCCGTCAACCCTGTGCAAAATCATCAACGATGCCGGTGTCGAACAACCGATGGGCGAAATCGGCGAACTGTGCGTTAAGGGGCCGCAGGTCATGAAGGGTTACTGGCAACGCCAGGAAGCCACCGATGAAATCCTCGACAGCGAAGGCTGGTTGAAGACCGGTGACATCGCGCTGATCCAGCCTGACGGCTACATGCGCATTGTCGATCGCAAGAAAGACATGATCCTGGTGTCCGGTTTCAACGTGTACCCGAACGAGCTCGAAGACGTGCTGGCGACCCTGCCGGGCGTGCTGCAATGCGCGGCCATCGGTGTGCCGGACGAGAAGTCGGGCGAAGCGATAAAGATTTTCATCGTCGTCAAGCCAGGCGTGACCCTGACCAAGGAGCAGGTGATGGAGCACATGCGCGCCAACGTCACCGGCTACAAAGTCCCGCGCTCCGTGGAGTTCCGCGATGCACTGCCGACCACCAACGTCGGCAAGATCCTGCGTCGTGAATTGCGCGATGAAGAGCTGAAGAAGATCAACGCGAAGAAAGCCACCGCGTAACCGACAAAAAGCCCCGCAGATGCGGGGCTTTTTTGTTTGTCTGAATGCTTGGTGGCGCCTGTCAGACCGCTTTCGCGAGCAAGCCCGCTCCCACATTTAACCGGGTTCCTCCAGGAGAAATGCGATCAAATGTGGGAGCGGGCTTGCTCCGGGCGGCGTTCCGACGAAGCTTTTGCTTTTATTGGCGAAATGGCGCGAAGTTGACGTTGGTGCCCGCCGGGCGCATGTCTTGCAGGAAGGAGTCCTTGTCGGCGCTCAGTTCCAGGCTCAATGCAGCCTTGCGCTTGCCTTCATTGCGCACCACCAGCCCTTCGAGCTTCTCGCGCAGGAACACGGTCGGCACTTTCAGGTGCAACAGCTCGTCGGTGGCCGGCGTGTGCATCAGCAGGTGGATCCACTCGTATTGACCGATTGCCAGGCGCGTCACCGGGAGGTCGAACCACCAGATGTTGCGATTACGGTTCAATTCGGCGAAGTGGCAGTTGTTGACGCCAAGCACAGCACCGCCGAGTTCCTGGTTTCTGCGGGCAATGGCCTGCTTTTTATCGAGTTTCATAACATTCCTACGGGATTGGATCTTCAGCGCCATGGCCTGAACGTGTTGCGCATTCTCGGGGGTTGGCCCGCAAACATAAAGCGCAACCTGCACTCAACGATGAAATGTCGTGATGAAAATAAATGAAACTCCCTGCAAAAGCCTCCGGTCAACCATGTGTAACGACTTTTCCTCCGATTGAAACGTTCACAGGAGAATCACCATGAGCAGCACAACCGATAAAGTCAAAGGCATGGCCAATGAAGCCGCTGGCAACGTCAAGCAAGGGGTGGGCAAGGCCACCGGTAACGACAAAATGCGCGCCGAAGGCGTGATGCAGGAAAAGAAAGGCGAAGCCCAGCAGGCGGTTGGTAAAGCCAAGGATGCACTGAAAAAAGGCATCGACAAGGCGTGATCCAGCCTTTAATAAAGTTAAGAAGCGGCCATCCTCAGATGGCCGTTTTTGTGTCAGCCTGAACTTGAGGGAGGAAAATGTTTCAAAGTCGCGAAACAGGCTGATTTGATGTAGAAAACGGCCCCTGAGTCGCCACGACTTCAACCCAATTCCGTATGCGGCGAATGGAGACGCGAATGATTTTTCCGGACATGAGAGGCATGCCCCTGCACCGTGTGATGATGCGCACGGTCACCGAGTTCATCGCCGATGAGATGTCGACCTATGCCTCGGCGCTGGCCTATCAAATGCTGTTTTCGCTGTTTCCGTTCATCCTGTTCCTGATTGCCCTGATCGGCTTCCTGCACCTGCCGGACTTCTTCTCCTGGCTGCGCCTGCAATCGGAGCTGGTGCTGCCGCCCCAGGCGCTGGAACAGGTCAACCCGGTGATCGACCAGCTTCAGCAGGCCAAGGGTGGTTTGCTCTCGGTGGGTATCGTGATTGCGCTGTATACCGCCTCTGCCGGTGTGCGGCTGATGATGAGCGCGATGAACGCGGCCTACGACGTGGTTGAAGGGCGCCCGCTGTGGAAACGCTTCCCGTTGTCGATCATCTACACCGTCGGCATTGCCGGCATGCTGCTGATCGCCGCCGCGCTGATGGTGCTCGGGCCGCAGGTGATGGGCTGGATCGCTGCGCAAGTCGGCCTTGAGTACTTTATCGTCACGCTCTGGACCATCGCGCGCTGGCCGGTGATCGTGATTCTGCTGATGGTCGCGGTGGCGCTGATCTACTACGTCATGCCCGACGTCAAACAGGAATTCCGCTTCATCACGCCGGGCTCGGTGCTGGCGGTGGTGGTGTGGATCATTGCCTCCCTGGGCTTTGGTTTGTACGTCAAGGAGTTCGCCAACTACAACGCCATGTATGGCAGTATCGGTGCGATCATCGTGCTGTTGCTGTACTTCTACATTTCCGCCGCGGTGCTGCTGCTGGGCGCGGAGATGAACGCGGTGATCGAACACATGTCGCGAGAGGGCAAGGACCCTGGGGAAAAAGTGGCTGGCGAGCATGGTCCTGTCCATGAGGAAAAACACCACGTCTCGGGCCTGGGCCGCGATCACTCAATCAAACCGACAATTGATGAAACCTGATCATGATTCGTGAAATTCTGAAAATGGGCGACGAGCGCCTGCTGCGCATTGCCCCGCCAGTACCGGCCGAGATGTTCGACAGCCCCGAGCTGTGGCAACTGATCGATGACATGTTCCAGACCATGGAGAGTGTGGGGGGCGTTGGCCTGGCTGCTCCGCAGATCGGCGTCGACCTGCAACTGGTGATCTTCGGTTTCGAGCACAGCGAGCGGTATCCGGATGCCGAGGCCGTGCCGCAGACGATCCTGATCAACCCCTTGATCACGCCGCTGAGCCCGATCATGGAGGAGGGCTTCGAAGGCTGTTTGTCCGTACCCGGCCTGCGCGGCGCGGTACAGCGTTACCAGCAGATTCGCTACGAAGGCGTCGACCCCAAGGGCGAGCCTATCGTGCGCGTTGCTTCGGGGTTCCACGCGCGGGTGGTGCAGCATGAGTGCGACCACCTGATCGGCCGCCTGTACCCGTCGCGCATCACCGACTTCAGCAAGTTCGGCTTCACCGAAGTGATGTTCCCGGACCTGGATCCCAACGCCGACGATTAATCGCCGCAAAACCCTGTGGGAGCGAGCTTGCTCGCGATGGCGGTGTATCAGTCGCCAACAATGTTGACTGACCGGGCCTCATCGCGAGCAAGCTGAACTGGTCAACTAATTTTGGACACCAGTTACGGTTTCATGCCGCCAGTTTCTCCATAGCTACCGGCGACCGGTAGCCGTTGTAGCTATGGAGCCTGACGTTGTTGTAACGCATCACATAACGCTGCACATCCACCCGCGCCTCATGTTCCGAGCGGTAGCCATCTTCTGGTACCCACTCTGACTTGAGGCTTCCAAAGAAACGCTCCATCGGAGCGTTGTCCCAGCACTCACCTTTGCGACTCATGCTTTGCAGGAGGCCATGTTTGCGCATTTCTTTCCTGAATTTATGACTGGTGTATTGGCAGCCCTGGTCAGAGTGAAACAGCACCTCTTTTGGCCGGCCTCGCAGGTCGACCGCCATCCGCAACGCTTCGCAGGTCAGCGTGGCATCGGAAATCATCGAAAACGACCAGCCCACGATCCTGCGGGCAAACAGATCCAGCACCGCCGCGAAATACATCCAGCGCGTGCCGACTTTGATGTAGGTCACATCGCCGCACCACACTTGGTTAACCGCAGTGACATCAAACTTGCGCTTGAGCACATGCGGCGCCACCAGCGCCTCAACGCCGGAAGATTTGTACTTGTGCCGCCGCCGTTGATGGCTGGCAACACCGGCTTCGCGCATCAAGCTGCGAGCCATATGTCGCCCGACACGATGCCCCTTGGCTTGCAGTTCCTTGGACAGGGTGCGAGACCCTGCGGACGCTCTGGATTCCTTGTGATGCTTGACCAGCACGGCCTTAAGTTTCTCCCGCTCAGGATTCACCTTGCCCTGACGCTGACGCCAGGCGTAAAAGCTGCTGCGGGTGACTCCAAACGCCCGACAGCAATTGTTAACGCCGTACTGCTCGTCCAGCTCATTGATCAGCGAGAATGATCTTTGGAGTCCAAAAGCAGGAGAGCACTGGCCTTTTTTTAGGATTTCAATGTCCAGGTCTTTTTGCCTGAGCAACGCTTTGAGCTGCTGAATCTCCCGCTGATCGGCGGTGATTGCCTTGGCCCCCACCGGGGTCGAACCCAAGCGTTCTTTGCGAACCTGGTCGACCCAACGGCGCAAGGCCGTAGGGCCAATATCCAAACTGGCACAAACATCGGGAACTGACTGGCCCTCGTCCAGCACCATGCTGGCGGCCTTGAGTTTGAACTCACTGGAATAAGATTTACGCATATCCAAACACCTCAGATTTGGGCGCCATCATAGCGCCCGATTGAAGTGTCCAAAATCATTAGGCCAGTTCAAGCTCGCTCCCACATTGGATCTCCAACAGGGTTGAGTAAGTTAAACGCCTGGCGCCAACCCCATGGCAATCATCGGTTTACTACGCGCATACCGGCTCAACCGTTCAACCATCGCATAAGGCATCGGCGGATCGAACGTAAAGCCGCGTCGCTCATAAAACCCGCGTAAGTCCGGATGACAGAACAACCACACTGGCAGTTCGCAATCCTTCACCGCGGCCGCAATCAACCCGGCGGCTATCCCTTGTTCCCGGCACTGCGGATCGACAAACAACCCGGTCAGCCAATGCCCGCCGGACACCGGGCGCAAACACAGTGCGGCCACAATCCCGTCACGCCGGGCCACCCAGAGCTGCGCGTCGCGCACGGCTTTCATTGATGATTGGTGAGCGCGATAGAACTTGTTCATCAATGGCCATAACGGCTCGTCGAGCAGGGTGTAGTGGGTGTCGGGCATGGTCTCGGACTGTCGGTGTGCAAAGCGGCGATTATAAAAGAACACGCACGCCGGGATAGGTGTATACCTGAACTCACATCCCCACGAGTGGAGTACGCATCATGTCCAAAGGTATGGATTCAAAGAAAGCAGACAAGAAAAAGCCGGCGAAAACCGCTATTGAAAAGCGTGCCGACAAGAAAGCCAAAAAGGTCAATGTGTTCGGGCATTGAGCCTGCGCTGACCGATCGCTCCCGCGCAATGCGGGAGCGATCATATTGCAAATAATCTGCAAGAAATCCGGGCGTCGTTGCACAAAAGAGGATTGGTCCCCGATCCGAGCAATGCCATGCCTCATTATTTCGATGCAGCCCACCGAGAAGAAATCGAAACCCTGCGCCAACGCCTCACCGCCCGCACCGAGTGGCCGACCTGGTTGCTGTTGATTGGCGTGTACAGCGCGTGGTTCACCCTTGTTCTGGCCAGTGATTCATTGGGCCTGTGGTTGAGCACGTTGTTGCTGATTCCCGTGGTGGTGCTGTGGCTGTCGGTGCAGCACGAACTGCTGCACGGTCATCCGACCCGCTGGCCGCTGCTGAACAAAACCCTTGGCTACGCACCGTTTGCCATCTGGTATCCCTACACCTTGTATCGCGACAGCCATTTGCTGCATCACCGCGATGAAGACCTGACCATCCCCGGTCGCGATCCGGAAAGCCGTTACCTGAATGCCGAGCAGTGGCAGGGCAGTTCGTTGTTCGAACAAGGCCTGCACTGGTTGAACAAAACCGTGCTCGGGCGCTTTCTGCTCGGTGCGCCAATCGCCTTGCTGACGCTGGCCCGGGAAGAACTGCAACGCCTGAAAAGCGGTGAGCGCCAGGCCTGGTTGATGTGGCTCAGCCACGGCGCCTGGACCCTGTTGATGCTGCTGTTCATCGCGCGCTACAGCGTGTTGCCGGTGTGGCATTACCTGTTCTTGATCAGCGTGCCGGCGCTGTCGATCGCCATGATTCGCTCCTACTATGAACATCGACCTCATGCTGCGCCGGAGCAACGTACCGTGCTCAATGAAGCGGCGTGGCCGTGGCGCTGGCTGTTCCTGAACCTCAATTTCCACCTGGTGCACCACGAATTGCCGGGGTTGCCCTGGTACGACTTGCCCCGCGCTTACCGGGCCCGCCGCGAGCAATGGCTGGCGCGCAGTGGTGGATTCCTGGTGCAGGGGTATGGGCAGCTGTGGCGTGAATACGGCGTAAAGGCCATCGACAGCCCGAGGCATCCGTTTCACTGATTTTTTTGCCAGACGCTTTCCCCTGTGGGAGCGGGCTTGCCCGCGATGGCGATTTCAAATCCAGCACACCTGGTGACTGATCCAACGCTATCGCGGGCAAGCCCGCTCCCACAGGGAACTTCGTTGTATGGAGATACGATGATGACCCAACACATCGCCGAACTGCTGATGTACACCGCCCCCGAACCCATCCACCAGGCCAACGAACGCTGGCTGGCGCGAATCCTCGAGCACCTGGGCGAAACCCGCGGCGATGCCGAAGGCCTGTCACTGATGGAGATGTGGTTGTCGCCGCAGTTGCTGCTCACCCAAACCTGCGGCTATCCGCTGATGACAGCCTTGCGCGGCAAGGTCCGGGTGTTGGGGCGACCGCGTTACGAGATGCCGGACAGCAGCGGCGGCAATCACTGCAGCCTGATCCTGGGGCGCGTCGATGATCCGCGACAGACTCTGGCGGATTTTCGCGGCAGTCGAGGCGTGATCAATGGCCATGACTCCAACAGCGGCATGAATCTACTGCGCCACCGGTTGGCGCCGTTGCAGCGTGACGGGCGTTTTTTTGCCGAGGTCGGCATCAGCGGCAGTCATCGCGAAAGCCTGCGCTGGTTACGCGAGGACCTTGCCGATCTGGCGGCCATCGACAGCGTGACATTTGCCTGTCTGGCCCGATACGCCAAGGAGGAAGTGATCGGCTTGCGCGTGATTGATCGCAGTGCGCTGAGTCCGACGTTGCCCTACATCACGGCAGCCACCGTCAGCGATCAGCAGGCGGAAGGGCTATTGCAGGCGATGAATCAGGCGTTGTGCGAATTGCCTGACGTCGCCGAAATCCTCGGGTTGCCCGAGGTGCTGCCCGCCACTGAAAGCGACTATCAGGTTGTGCTCGATTATCAGCGTGAGGCCGAGGCGCTGGGGTATGGGGATTTGCGATAGGGCGCAAATGTCGGGTCGACAGGTCCATTTTTCGCGGGCAAGCCCGCTCCCACAGGGTTTCGGTGTATCTGTGGTTTAATTCCATAAGAGAATATAAAAATAAGTTTTAAATATTATTAATGAATAAGGCTACTTGCTAGGATTCGCCTCACCGGACCACCGGACATTCAGCGACCCCTAACCCAGGAGCCCCTATGTCCGGCGCCGATATTCTTCACCGCAAACACGTGGACGGACTGTTCCGCGCCCACTATCACTGGCTCTGCACACGTCTGCGTCAGTCTCTGTACGATGCCGCCGCTGTCGAAGACATCGCCTGCGAAACCTTCCTGCAACTGCTCCAGGCGCCTGGCCTGACGGCCATCCGTGAACCCCGTGCCTTGCTCACCACCATCGCCCGGCGCCTGCTCTATCAGCGTTGGCGTCGAGGTGATCTGGAGCGCCAGTACCTTCAGCAACTGCAGCAGGCCGAGCCGATCCACGCCGAATCGCCGGAGGAACTGGTTCAACGGTCCCAGACCCTGACCCGTGTGGAGCGCAGTCTTCAGCGGCTGCCCGGCAAAGTGCGCTCGACCTTCCTGCTGGCGCGGATCGACGGCCTGACCTATCCGCAAATTGCCGCTGCGCTGGGCATCTCCCTGCGTTCGGTCAGCGACTACATGACCCGTTCCCAGGCCCTGTGCGACCGGCACAGCGCCAACCAATCCCTGAACCGCCCACTCCAGAACAAGAGGTCCGCATGAGATCGATCAAAACCCTGCTCGGCAGTTCGCTGCTGGCCCTGAGCCTGTTGTCCCACCCGGCATCGGCCACGGAAAAAGCGGCGCCTATCCATTTTGGCGACATCACCTGGGAAAGCGGCAGCCTCATCACCGAAATCCTGCGCCTGATCGTTGAAAAAGGTTACGGCTACCCGACCGACACGTTGCCGGGCAGCACCGTCAGCCTGGAAGCGGCGCTGGCCAAAAACGATATCCAGGTCATCGGTGAAGAGTGGGCCGGACGCAGCCCGGCCTGGGTCAAGGCTGCCGCCGAGGGCAAGGTCTTCGGCCTTGGCGATACGGTCAAAGGCGCCACCGAAGGTTGGTGGGTGCCGGAGTACGTGATCAAGGGCGATCCCGAGCGCGGCATCAAGCCCTTGGCCCCGGAGCTGAAGTCCGTTGCCGACCTGGCGAAGTACAAGGATGTATTCCGCGACCCCGAAGACCCGAGTCGTGGACGTTTCCTCAACAGCCCCACCGGCTGGACCTCGGAAATCGTCAACAGCCAGAAACTCAAGGCTTATGACCTGACCGCCAGCTACGTCAACTTCCGCACCGGTTCCGGCGCAGCACTGGACGCAGAAGTGGCGTCGTCGATCCGCCGTGGCAAACCGGTGCTGTTCTACTACTGGTCGCCGACGCCACTGTTGGGGCGATTCAAACTGGTGAAGCTCGACGAGCCGCCGTTCGACGCCGAAGCCTGGAAAACCCTGGCCGACGCCAACAACCCGAACCCCAAAGGCACGCGCTCGATGCCGGCGAGCCTGGCCATCGGCGTGTCGGCACCGTTCAAGGCGCAATACCCGGACCTGGTGACGTTCTTCGAAAAAGTCGACCTGCCGATTGATCTGTTGAACCAGACCCTGGGCCAGATGAGTGAAAAACGCCAGAACCCCCGCGAAGTCGCCGAAGCGTTTTTGCGTGAGCAGCCGCAGGTGTGGAAGGGCTGGGTGCCGGGGGAGGTGGCTAGCAAGGTGAGTGCGAGCTTGTAGTACTGCCTGAAGTTTCTGCTGTGCTTGAACCGCCGTCTTCGCGAGCAAGCCCGCTCCCACAGGGGGTCTTTGTTGACCACAGGATTTGTGGACACAACAGATCCAATGTGGGAGCGGGCTTGCTCGCGAATGTTCTCAAGTCTTACACCAATTGAGTGGTCAGTGCCGCTTTCACCGCCGGTCGCTGATCCCCCCCAACAAGCCGCTGAACCGTTTTTGTCCTCAATGCTGGCCGACTAGTGGCCTTGCAAGCCCAAGCTTGCTGTCTATGATCAGCTGAAACTGGCTATGTCGACCGTGATGGGGCGGTCGTCTTGCTAACAGAGTGCGCAATCAAAGGCACCGACACTTGAACACAGGGAGCCGTGCGCTAAATGGAATTTGATTCGAATCTGTTAGGGCTGGCCCGCATGCGGGCTATCAAGAGAAGGATGTCTTGATGAGCGTGTCGCTGTAAGGACCCTCCGATTGATCATCGTTTATCACCTGACTAGTCCTTCTTTTTGGAGGGATGCGTGTGCCTGTTCCACGGAACGTAGTGGTGGATGTGAAAGACCTGCAACTTTCATCAATCAAAAAATTGCGCGCAAGGTGATACAACAATGTTCAACCTACATCACAAGGCTGACCTGCTGGAAATCGAACGCTTCAGCTGTGCGCTGACCGAGGCCAACGCCAAGCTGGCGGCGGTCAGTCGTTCGATGGCGATGATTGAATTCACCCCGGACGGCATCATCATCGATGCCAACGAAAACTTTTGCAGTGCCATGGGTTACAGCGCCGAAGACGTGCGTGGCAAGCATCACCGGATCTTTTGTGAAGAGCAGTACTACCGCAGCGACGACTACACCAAACTGTGGCGCGACCTGGCGCGGGGCGAGCCGCTGAGCGGGACCTTTTTGCGCTTGCACAAAAGCGGCCGTGAAATCTGGCTCGAAGCCAGCTACATGCCGGTGCTGGGCCCCGACCGGCAGGTCAAGAGTGTAATCAAGGTCGCTACCGACATCACCGCCCGGATCAACAAGGAACACGAAAACGAAAGCCGACTCGCCGCGATCGGCCGCTCCATGGCCGTGATCGAATTCACGCCCGAAGGCAAGGTCATCAGCGCCAACGACAACTTCCTGAAAACCATGCAGTACTCGCTCAACGAAGTGGTGGGGCAGCATCACAGCCTGTTCTGCCACCGTGCCGAAGCCGAGTCCCAGGGTTACCGCAATTTCTGGGCTTCGCTCAACCGCGGCGAATATCACTCCCATCGTTTCGAGCGCAGGAACAAGCAAGGTCAGACGGTATTCCTCGAAGCGTCCTACAACCCTTTGTTCGACGCCAAGGGGCGTTTGTACAAAGTGGTCAAGTTTGCCAGCGACATCACTGCCCAGATGACCACCCTGCAAACCGCCGCCGAATCCGCCCACAGCACCTCGGTGCAAAACGACGTCTGTGCGCGCAAGGGTTCCGAAGTGGTGCAGCAGACGGTGCAGATCATCCAGGACATTTCCCGCGACCTGAACGAAGCGGCACTGAGTATCGATGCCGTGAGCAAACAGTCCGACATCATCGGCACCATCGTGCAGACCATCCGTGGCATTGCCGATCAGACCAACCTGCTGGCACTCAACGCGGCCATTGAAGCGGCGCGGGCCGGTGAGCACGGGCGCGGGTTTGCGGTAGTGGCCGATGAAGTGCGCAGCCTCGCGGCGCGTACCAGCCAGGCGACGCTGGAGATCGTCGAGGTGGTGCGCAAGAACCACGACTTGTCGCTCAGCGCCGTGTCGAGCATGCAATCGAGCCTGAGCCGAACCGGCCTGGGCGTGGAACTGGCGAACGAGGCCGGCGAGGTGATCCTGGAAATCCAGCAGGGCTCACGGCATGTGGTGGATGCGATCAGTCAGTTCAACTCGACGTTGCAACTGAACTAGTCGCGGTAACTACAACTGCAGGAGCCAGCTTGCTGGCGATGGACTCCAGTGCGCCGCGTTTATCCATCTCGCACGCGTTATCGTTAACGACCATCGCGAGCAGGCTCGCTCCTACAGGGGACCGCAATTGTAGGAGCCAGCCTGCTGGCGATGGACTCAAGTGCGCCGCGTTTATCCATCTCGCACGCGTTATCGTTAACGACCATCGCGAGCAAGCTCGCTCCTACAGGGGACCGCAATTGTAGGAGCCAGCCTGCTGGCGATGGACTCAAGTGCGCCGCGTTTATCCATCTCGCACGCGTTATCGTTAACGACCATCGCGAGCAAGCTCGCTCCTACAGCAGACCGCAATTGTAGGAGCCAGCCTGCTGGCGATGGACTCAAGCGCGCCGCGTTTATCCAGGCCACACGCGTTATCGTTGACGACCATCGCGAGCAAGCTCGCTCCTACAGGAGACCGCAATTGTAGGAGCCAGCCTGCTGGCGATGGACTCAAGCGCGCCGCGTTTATCCAGGTCACACGCATAACATCGGCAACCTGCGGCCGTTCAAGGCAAGCCGTTGCAGCAATGCTTCAGGAAGCCGGGATGTTGCGCCAGGCGCTTGAAATACTCATCGACGGCGGGGTAGTCCGGGCGCTCGATCGGGGTCATCAGCCAGCGATTGACGGACAGGCCGATGACGATGTCGGCCAGGGTAAACCGTGGGCCAGCGACATAGGCCTTGGTGGTCGCGAGTTGATGTTCGAGGATGGCCATCTTCTGGTTCCAGCCACGAATGCCGACCTCGAGGCTATGCGGGTCCTGGAACTCCGGGTCCTTGCGCACCAATGCCATGAACGGGTATCTCCAGGATGGATTGAGCTCGGTGGCTTGCCAATCCATCCACTGCTCCACACGAGCGCGGGCGGCCGGTTCGGCAGGCAGCAGCTCGGCATGATGGTGATGGTGTTTGCCCACCAGGTAGCGACAGATGGTATTGGACTCCCATAACACCCCGGCTTCATCGATGATCACCGGCACCTGCGCGTTGGGATTGAACCGGAGGAACTCGGGGCTGTGGGTAGAGGCAAAACCGCTGCCCCAGTCCTCGCGTTCGTAGGTGATGCCCAGTTCCTCGCAGGTCCACAGGACTTTTCTGACGTTGATGGACGACGCTTTGCCGAGAATCTTCAGTACATGTTCCATGTTCTGCTCCAGCGAGAATGACGTACAGGCAATTGTAGGTGGTGGCATGTAGGAAGGCGCTGTAGGAGGGCGGCTTCAGATGAGTTGTGCAGGTTACGCTTTCTTGCACCCTTGCCTACAACTACGCCAGAATCCGCCGACTTGTGCGCCTGGTATCCGGACTCTATCGTTCCGTGTCGCTGCAAATTCAGCGATCGGGTCTAGCAGCCTGGATACTTTAGACGCATGACGTCCACCCATCGTGATCTGCCCGCCAGTTCACGTTATGGCGGCTGTGCGTGGGAAGACCTTCGGGTCTACCGGGTTCTAGAGTCCTGGTCTGCTAGCCCGCGCACGGCTGCCACCTTATTTTCGTCTAGCAGCGAATCGTGGCAGCTCCATCACTCTAGGAGCATTGCCATGTTCAAACCCACGCCCAACCCCCCACGCAATCCCAGCCCGATGTTTTCCATCTCACCCGGCATCAATAACGAAACGCTGTTGGCGCACGCCTGCGAGTCACTGGCCTCGGCGAGTGTGATGACCAATGACTTTGCTACGTTTCTGGAAGGCAGCCAGCGCAACACGGCGCTGGCGATCGCACAGATCATCATGCTGGCGGAACTGGCGGTGAATCGTGTGCTGGATAACCTCGATCCGCAGGATTGAACACTGAGCGAAGGTGAGGGGGCTTTTCTGTGGCGAGGGGGCTTGCCCCCGTTGGGTTGCGAAGCGACCCCAAAAACAGACACTGCGGTCATACAGTTAAACCAAGTGAACTGGATTGCGACTGCTCCGCAGCCGAACGGGGGCAAGCCCCCTCGCCACAATGTCTCTTGCCTGACCACATTGGTGCAGGTGCTTATGTGCTCTCCCGCACCTTCAACTCAAACCCCATGTCCTGCACCGGCCTGGCCACGGTGTTGCCGGCCATCAGTGTCAGCATCTGCTCAGCCGCGCGGCGGCCGATGGCCTCGCGCGGGGTGTTGATGCTGCTCAGGCGCGGGACCATGTGTTCGGACATGGGCAGGTCGTTGAAGCCGAGGATCGCCACTTGCTCGGGGATCTTGATCCCGTGTCGCATCGCTTCGAGCAGCGCGCCCTGGGCCAGGTCGTCGTTGCCGAAGAAGATCGCATCGACATCCGGGTGGCTGGCGATCATCTGCAAGAACAATTCGCCGCCCAGGCCGACCGAGGACGGGCGGGGCGTCAGCACTTCCAGCGCCGGGTCGTACAAGCCGGCCTTTTGCAGGGCTTTGCGGAAACCTTCGCCGCGCAGCAAGGTGCGCTGGTCCAGTTGCGCGCCGATGTAGGCCAGGCGTTTGCGACCGCGGGACAGCAAGTGTTCGGCCGCCGTTTCGCCGGCCGCCAGTTGCGAGAAGCCCACGCAATTGAGCCCGGCGGCGCTGTCCAGCTCCATCATGTACACGCAGGGAATGTTGCTGGCTTCGATCATCCGCCGCGAGCTTTCGGTGCGGTCGAACCCGGTCAGCAGCAAGCCGCGTGGCTGATAGGCCATGTAGTTGCGCAGCAGGTTTTCTTCTTCATCGCGTGAGTAGTGGAAGTTGCCGATCAGCACTTCGAAGCCCTTGGGGCGCAAAACCTGATGAATGGCTTCCAGGGTGTCGATGAACAGCAGGTTGGACAGCGACGGCACCAGCACCACGACTGAATGGCTCTGGGCCGAGGCCAGGGCGCGGGCGGCAGGGTTGACGACATAGTTGAGTTCCAGCGCCGCTTTCTGCACTTTTTCCACCAGTTCGGTGGCCACGGTGCTGACGCCACGCAGGGCGCGGGAAGCGGTGATCGGGCTGACGCCGGCCAGTCGGGCAACTTCGTTCAGGGTAGGGCGGCCAGTGGTGCGGGTATTTTTATCGTTCTTGGTTGTGTTCATCGACGGCTTGCCAAACAAAATTCAAGGCACTAAGGTAGCGCTGTCTCGATGCAGCTGCAAATGCGTGAGCGAGGGTTCGCCTGATCCTCGCTTTTTGGTGTTGGGACCTAACCTGCTGCAACCCACAAAATGACAAGAAAGGCGTCGGCAACTTCTGCTTTTGGTCTAGTGTCATAACTGGCAAAGGTAGCGCTGTCTGCGCGCTGAGGTGTTACATGAACCATCCCATCACCGCCCTGGTCATCATGGGCGTTGCCGGTTGCGGCAAGACGTGCGTCAGCGAGGCCCTGTGCCAACTGAGCGGCGCTACGGCCATTGAAGGCGACTCTTTCCATCCTGCCGCCAATATCGAAAAGATGAGCGCGGGGATCCCCCTGAACGATGAAGACCGCGCCGGCTGGCTCGACAGCCTGTGCGATGAACTGCGCCGTGTCGACGCCAAGGGCGAGCGCCCGGTGCTGACCTGTTCGGCGCTCAAACACATCTATCGCGAACGTCTGCGCAGCGCCTTGCCGGGCCTGGGCTTCGTGTTCCTTGAGTTGACCCCCGAGGTGGCCGCCGACCGTGTGTCCCATCGACCGGGCCACTTCATGCCGTCGACCCTGATCGACAGCCAGTTCGCCACCCTCGAATCGCCCGTCGGCGAGCCGTTGACCCTGGCGCTGGATGCTTCGACCCATAGCGTCGAGCAACTGGCTGCGCAGGCTCATGCCTGGTGGCAGGCGAACGGCCTGAAACAGGCGGTTTGACTGTGCTTGCAAAGACAGCGCTGTCCTCGCGGCTTCTGACTAACCCGCTTTCATAACAACAACAACCAGGAGACACCCCTAATGTTTGGCATGTCCCACGAGACGTTCCTGCTGCTCGATGCAGTGGTCACGGTGATCGGGCTTATCGTCCTGATCACCAAGTTCAAATTGCACCCCTTCCTTGCCCTGATCATCGCCGCAGCCTTCCTCGGGCTGACCTCCGGCATGCCGATCGGCACCATCATCAAGGCGTTCCAGGACGGCTTCGGTGGCGTGCTTGGCTTTGTCGGCATCATCCTCGCGCTGGGTACGATGCTCGGCAAAATGATGGCCGAATCGGGCGGTGCGGATCAGATTGCACAGACGTTGATCCGCGCTTTCGGCAAGGACAAGGTGCAGTGGGCGATGATGTTCGCGGCGTTCCTGGTCGGTATTCCGCTGTTCTTCGAAATCGGCTTCGTGCTGCTGATCCCGCTGGTGTTCATCGTTGCTCGCCGCACTGGCGTGTCGATCATCAAGATCGGTATCCCGCTGCTGGCGGGTCTGTCTGCGGTACACGGCCTGGTGCCGCCGCACCCGGGTCCGCTGCTGGCCATCGGCGTGTTCGGTGCCGACATCGGCAAGACCATTCTGTACGGCCTGATCGTTGCGCTGCCAACCGCCATCATCGCCGGCCCGATCTTCGGTACGTTCATTGCCAAGCACATCCCTGGTCATCCTAATCAGGAGCTGGTGGATCAACTGGCCCGCGAATCGGATTCTGCCGATCTGCCGAGCTTCGGCATCACGCTGGTGACCGTGCTGCTGCCAGTGTTCCTGATGCTGCTCAAGACCTTTGCCGACGTGGTGCTGCCCGATGGCAACATCTTCCGCGCCTTCATGGACCTGATCGGTCACCCGATTTCGGCGTTGCTGCTGGCCTTGCTGCTGTCGCTGTATACCTTCGGTTACAAGCAGGGCATCGGTTCCAGCCAAATGATGAAATGGCTGGATGCCAGCCTCGCGCCGACCGCCGCGATCATCCTGATCATCGGTGCCGGCGGTGGCTTCAAGCAGATGCTGGTGACCAGCGGTGTGGGTGACGTGATCGGCCACATGGCGGTAAACGCACAGATCTCGCCGATCCTGCTGGCCTGGCTGGTGGCGGCGGTGATTCGTATCGCCACCGGTTCGGCGACTGTGGCGACCATTACTGGCGCGGGCATCGTGGTGCCAGTGGTGGGGATGATTCCGGGCGTGAACCGTGAGTTGCTGGTGCTGGCCACCGGTGCCGGTTCCTTGATCCTGTCGCACGTCAACGACGCCGGCTTCTGGCTGGTCAAGCAGTACTTCAACATGACCGTGGCCGAAACCTTCAAGACCTGGACGGCGATGGAAACCATCCTGTCGGTGGTGGGCCTGGGCTTTATCCTGTTGTTGTCGCTGTTCGTCTAAGCGATTCGACAGACACAAAAAAACCGCAGCGATGCGGTTTAATGAGATGGTCAGCCTGACCGAGAAGCCCTGCAGGTTTACGCTTGCAGGGCTTTTCTCGTTTTCGGCCGGAGGATCTCTCATGAACACGATGACGCTTCTCGGTATCGACATCGGCAAACACAGTTTCCACTTGCATGGCCAGGACTCTAAAGGCCACCAGGTCTTGCGCAAAAAAACCAACCGCGGCCAATTGCTCAGTACATTGGCCCAGCTACCGGCCTGCACGGTGGTGATGGAGTCGTGCGGCGGCGCCCACTGGCTGGCTCGACAGATCGGTGCGTTGGGCCACGAGGTGAAGCTGATCGCCCCGCAGTACGTCAAACCATTCGTCAAAGGCAACAAAAACGACTTCATTGATGCCGAAGCGATTTGCGAGGCGGCGAGCCGCCCCGCCATGCGCTTCTGCTCGATCAAAACCGCAGAGCAGCAAACGCTTTCAGCCCTGCATCGGGTCCGTGAATCATTGATTGGCCATCGCACAGTGGCGACCAACCAGATTCATGGCTTTCTGCTGGAGTTCGGGATCAGCCTGCCTATTGGAGTCACTGCGTTGCACCGCGTGCCAGCGCTGCTGGACGATCCACAACACCCCGTTCCAGTACGCCTGAAGGGTGTGGTGATGCGTCTTCATCGTCAAATTCAACAGCTCAGTGATGAAATCAAGGACATCGAGTCCGACCTGAAACAGCAGTTGAAAGAAGATGATGCCGGGAGTCGTCTGCAGAGTATTCCAGGTATTGGTCCCATCACCGCCAGCGCGGTATTGGCCGATGTGGGCGATGCGTCGAACTATCGAAGTGGTCGTGATTTTGCCGCTTCACTAGGGCTGGTGCCGAAACAGTACTCAACGGGTGGCAAGACGGTGCTGCAGGGGATCAGCAAACGTGGCGACAAGCACATACGCCAACTGCTGGTGCAGGGCGCGCGGGCCCTCATGCAGCATATCGATAAGCGGGAAGATGCCCTTGGGCCTTGGGTTCGAGAACTGCTAACGCGTCGACACGCCAATGTTGTCGCCTGCGCGCTGGCGAACAAACTGGCGCGAATCGTGTGGGCGGTACTGGCCAAAGGCGGCCAGTACGCCCCACATCCGAACGTTTGAACCTACAGCTTTACCACCGGCTTTTGCGACGTCACTGACTGATGACAGTAAACGGCATATGGCCCGACTGAGAACCTGGCACAAAAATCAGCTTTAGAGGCTGACGGTTTTTTCAGGACAGTCGGGAGCGGCTACTCATCGAGGGCCGAGCGTTGTTACAGCAACGCTCACAACGAGCCCGAATACATTAGCGCAAGCCAGCTTTACCGAAAACAGCCAAAGAGGTTGCAGGAGACGGGCTGACCATACATTTTTGTGGGTGATCGATTTCAAGGACCTATACAAGACCCTGTGGGAGCGAGCTTGCTCGCGATAGCGGTGTATCAGTCGCCATTATTATTGACTGATACGACGCCATCGCGAGCAAGCTCGCTCCCACAGGAGATATGGGTCAGGTGTTGGATTTGGTGACTAGCCCATCCGCGCGGAACATCCCGCGAATCCCGCGTACGGCCTGGCGAATCCGGTCCTGGTTTTCGATCAGGGCAAAGCGCACGTGATCGTCGCCGTACTCGCCAAACCCGACGCCCGGCGAGACACACACCTTGGCCTCGGCCAGCAGTTTCTTGGCGAACTCCAGCGAACCCAGGTGCGCGTATGCCTCAGGGATTTTGGCCCAGACGTACATCGACGCTTTCGGGTTTTCCACCATCCAGCCCAGTTCATGCAGGCCCTTGACCAGTACGTTGCGGCGCTGCCGATACTGCTCGGCGATGTCGCGCACGCATTGCTGATCGCCTTCCAGGGCAGCAATCGCCGCCACTTGCAGCGGGGTGAAGGTGCCGTAGTCGTGGTAGCTCTTGATCCGCGCCAGGGCGTTGACCAGTTCCGGGTTGCCGACCATGAAGCCGATGCGCCAGCCGGCCATGTTGTAGCTCTTGGACAGGGTGAAGAACTCCACCGCAATGTCCTTGGCCCCCGGCACCTGCATGATCGACGGAGCTTTCCAGCCGTCGTAGACGATGTCGGCGTAGGCCAGGTCGTGCACCACCAGCACGTCGTACTGCTTGGCGAGGGCGATGACGCGCTCGAAGAAGTCCAGCTCCACGCACTGGGCGGTCGGGTTGGACGGGAAACCGAGGATCATCATCTTCGGTTTCGGGATCGAGCCGCGAATGGCCCGCTCCAGCTCCGCGAAGAAATCCACGCCCGGTACCAGCGGCACCGACCGCACCTGGGCGCCGGCAATCACGGCACCGTAGATGTGAATCGGGTAGCTCGGGTTGGGCACCAGCACGGTGTCGCCCTGATCCAGGGTGGCCAGCATCAGGTGTGCCAGGCCTTCCTTGGAGCCGATGGTGACAATGGCCTCGCTTTCCGGGTCGATGTCGACCTCGTAGCGGTCCTTGTACCAGTTGGAAATCGCCCGGCGCAGGCGCGGAATGCCCTTGGAAGTGGAGTAGCCGTGGGTGTCTTCGCGCTGGGCCACCGTGACGAGTTTTTCGACGATGTGCGGCGGCGTGGCGCCGTCGGGGTTGCCCATGCTCAAGTCGATGATGTCTTCGCCACGACGACGGGCGGCCATCTTCAGCTCGGCGGTGATGTTGAAAACGTAAGGGGGGAGTCGATCGATGCGCGCAAAGCGGCGCGGCGAACCTTGTTCGGCCATTGTTGCCTCGGATAACGTAAGCGCCCGGAACCGTCCGAGCGACGCAGGTCAGCGGTGACCTGTGGCGGAATGTAAGGGCAGCTGTGGCAGACTGTCCAGCCTCAAAGTAAACAAATTTTTCCGAAGGATAGGGTTCGATGGAATTTACCAGCGGCTTCTTGCTGAGCCTTTCGCTGTGCCTGGATATCGGCGTGGCCAACATCGCGATGATCACCCTGGCCATGCAGCGCGGCTATTTCCAGGGCTTTGCCCTGGGCCTGGGGACATGCGTCGGCGACCTGATCTACGCGGTACTGGCGCTGGCCGGCATGACCGTGTTGCTGCAGTACGAAACCGTGCGCTGGGTGTTGTGGATCGGTGGCTCGGCGCTGCTGGTGTATTTCGCGGCGAAGATGATCTATTCGGCGATTCACCACGAAGCGGTGCTGGCGCAATCGGCCGAGGTAGGGCACAACTCCCATCGCAAGGAGTTCTTTCGCGGGATCTTCCTGGCCATGTCGTCGCCTAGCGCGATTCTCTGGTTCGCTGCGGTGGGTGGCACGCTGATCGCCCGTTCCGGCGGCGGTGGCGCCCTCAGCTCCGCGCTGTTTCTCGGCGGTTTTCTCTGCGCGGGGATTCTCTGGTGTGTCGGGCTGTGCTTTGCCGCGAGCCACGGCGGCAAGTTGCTCGGCGACAAGTTGCTGCGTTATTCCTACATGGCATCGGCGGCGATCTTCTGCTATTTCGCGGTCTACGTGATCCTATCGGGTTACAACGAGTTTGTTGGCGCCGGTGCGGCCGAGCCGTTGCACGCCCTGTAACTGGGCGAATCGGGTTTGGCTTCTATACTCCCAGCCGAACCCATTTTTATGCGTCAGGAGTCGAGTCATGGATGAGCCAGCACGCGTCGAACTGACGCAACCGCGCTTCGAGCACGGGCACTTCCTGCTGATTGCAGGGCTGGGCGGAAAATTCACCCAGCAAACCACCCAGGGCATTCCCGAACTCTGGGAGAAATTCATCCCGCATCTGGGCCAAATTCCGGGCCAGAAAGGCGAAGTCACCTACGGCGTCTGCTGCAATTTCGACGGCAAGGGCGGCTTCGATTACATCGCCGGGGTCGAGATCAGCAAGCTCGACGACTTGCCGGAAACCTACCGCTGGGTGGAAGTTCAGCCGCAGCTTTACGCGGTGTTCGAACACAAGGGGCCACTGGACACCTTGCCGCAACTGTTTCAGTACATCTTCGGCACCTGGCAGCCGCAGTCGGGGCATGAGGTGTTGGATGCGCCGGAGTTGGAGCGCTACAGCGAAGACTTCAACCCGAAGCTCAATACCGGCAAGCTGGAGATCTGGATACCGATCAAAGCGTGAGAGGTGTGTCGGGAGGCGGATCAGCCGATTCGTCTCTCGATGTCCCACGGCGGCTGATTTATCATCCCCAGCCTTTCCCTGCTGATCCCGAGCCGCCATGAACACCGTCATCCGCAACGTCACCCCCGCCGATCTGGACCGCTGCTTTGCCATCGAAACCCTTGCTTATGAAGGTGACGAAGCCGCGACCCGCGATAAGATCGCCACCCGCATCGCCACTTGGCCCGAGGGGTTTATCGTTGCTGAAGTGGACGGGGTCGTCGCCGGTTTCATCAACTCCGGCGCGGCGTTTCAGGTGGAAATGTCGGACGAAGCGTTCAAGGAACTGATCGGCCACGACCCCGCCGGGCCGCATGTGGTGATCATGTCGGTGGTGGTGCACCCGGATTATCAGGGCCAGGGCCTGGCCAAGCTTTTGATGGGCGAATTCATCGAGCGTATGCGTGCGATGGGCAAGGTCAGCATCAACCTGATGTGCAAGGAGCGGCACATTCCGTTGTATGCAGGGTTCGGCTTTGCCTACGTCAAGCCATCGGCGTCGGACCATGGCGGCATGGCGTGGCATGAGATGGTGCTGGAGCTCTGACCCGACATAGATCCTCTGTGGGAGCGAGCTTGCTCGCGATGGCGGCGTAACATTCAACAAAGATGTCGACTGATCATCCGCTATCGCGAGCAAGCTCGCTCCCACAGTGGTTTTGTGGTGTTGGTGGGGGCCGTGTTCAAAACACCAACCCCATCCGCCGCTCATAGCCGATCCTGCCCTTGTACGCCTCGCCACTGTCGACAAAGCCAAACCTTGCATACAGGGCGATGGCAGCTTCGTTATCGGCATCCACCGACAGCTCCAGCCCCCGGATTTCCGGCCAGGCCAGGCGCGCTGCCTCGGGCAGTGCCTGCAGGCAGGCCTTGCCGTAGCCTTTGCCCTGGGCACGTTGATCGACTTGCAGGGCATGCAGGGTGGCGCTGTGTTCGTCGGCCCAGGCCGGCAACACCGGCGGACGCTTGAGCAGCAGGAAGGCCACGGGAATATCTTCGGCCAGCAGGGCAAATCCTTTGACCCCCGGGCCGGGCCTGGACAACAAGGTGTGCAATGCACCGTGGATATCACCGGAGAACTTTATCTGCTCCGGATGAACTTCAATGGCCTCGACCTGCTGGCGCTGCAGCGCATTCAAGCTTTCGTAAGGCACGAGTCGGGTTGTCACGGGAGTGTCCTTTTTCCAACATGAATAGAACTTCGGATTCTAGCGATTCTGGCCGTTTGGATTATTTTTATTTCTTCTGTCGATTCGCCGGATCGCCAGACGACTAAGGGTGTCTTCCAATAAAAACCACGGAGAACCACCATGAACTCGCAAACCCAGATCCAGAACCTCATCGAGAACTATCGTCAGGCGGTCATGGCCAAGGACATTGAAAAAGTCATGGCCCTGTATGCCGATGACATCGTCTCCTTCGACGCGGTCAAGGCCCTGCAATTCAAAGGCAAGCCGGCGTATCGCGCGCATTGGCAGGCCTGCATGGAAATGTGCCCCGGCCCGCACATCTTCGAATTCCACGAAATCACCATCGAGCCGTCCCAGGAAATTGCGTTCGCTCACTGGCTGGCCCATTGCGGTGGCACCAACGACAAGGGCGAAACCCAGGCCTGCTGGATGCGTGTCTCACAGTGCTATCGACAGGAGGCCGGGCTGTGGCAGATCGTCCACGAACATTGGTCGGCACCGTTCGACATGACCAGCGGCGCGACGCTGTTCGACCTCAAGCCCTGATCGTCGGGAAGCCGAGCCAGAATGCCAGTCAGCGACCATAGTTGATCGTTCGATAAGGAGAGCGTGATGAAGTACTTATGCCTGGTCTACAGCGATGAGCACCTGCTGCATTCGCTGCCGGAAAGCCCGAAGGACGAAGAGTGCATGGCCTATGCCGAGTCGATCCAGGGCAGTGGCCGGATGGTCGCCGCCGAGGCGCTGGAGTCGGTGCAGACCGCCACCACTGTGCGCATGCGCAACGGCAAAATGTCGATCACCGATGGTCCATTCGCTGAAACCAAGGAGCAGCTGGCCGGTTTTTATCTGATCGATGCCAAGGACCTCAACGAAGCCATCCAGGTCGCCGGGAACATTCCGGCGGCCCGGGTCGGCAGTGTCGAAGTGCGCCCCGTTCGGCAGCTGAATCCTTAAGATGCCAGGGCTGCCGGTTCAGGCGCAGGTCGAGCGGGTCTATCGCGAAGAGTCGCGGCGCATTCTTGCGACCCTGATTCGTTTGCTCGGTGATTTCGACCTCGCCGAAGAAGCCTTGCACGAGGCGTTTTTCATCGCGGTCGAACGCTGGCAGCGTGACGGTGTGCCGGACAATCCGCGGGCCTGGCTGGTGTCCGCCGGGCGCTTCAAGGCCATCGATGCCTTGCGCCGCCGCGCCCGTTTTGCCGCGTCGCAGCCCTTGCTGATCGCACAGCTGGAGGAGTTGGAACAGGCGGACTGGAGTGATGAAGACGTGGAAGACGATCGCCTGCGGCTGATCTTCACTTGCTGCCACCCGGCCCTGGCGGCGGACGCGCAAGTGCCGCTGACGCTGCGGGAGGTCTGCGACCTGACCACGGAAGAAATCGCCCGGGCCTTTCTCTCGGCCCCGGCCACCATCGCCCAGCGCATCGTGCGCGCCAAGGCGAAAATCCGCGACGCGAAAATCCCTTATCAAGTGCCGACGCTGGCTGAGTTGCCCGAACGCCTGGACAGCGTATTGCGGGTGATCTACCTGGTGTTCAACGAGGGGTACTCGGCGTCCATCGGCGTCGAACTGGTCCGCGAGGAATTGACCCGCGAGGCGATCCGTCTCGGCCGGTTACTGGTGGAGCTGTTGCCGGAGCCGGAGGTGATGGGCTTGCTGGCGTTGATGCTGCTGCACGAGTCGCGGCGCCCGGCCAGGACTTCGGCGAGCGGCGAGTTGATTGTGCTGGACGAGCAGGACCGTTCGCTGTGGGACGCCGGGTTGATCGCTGAAGGCTGCGCGCTGATCGAGCACGCGCTGGGCACGGGGCGATTCGGGCCCTATTGCCTGCAAGCGGCCATCGCGGCAGTGCATGCCGAAGCCTCGACGGCGGGGGAAACCGATTGGCCGCAGATTGTCGGCCTGTATGACGTGCTACTACGGGCGGTGCCGTCGCCGGTGATCGAGTTGAATCGTGCGGCGGCGATTTCCCAACGCGATGGACCGCAGGCGGGGCTGACGCTGGTCGACGCCATTCTGGCGCGGGGCGAACTGCTGGACTACCACCTGGCGCATTCGGCGCGGGCGGAGTTTTGTCGGCAACTGGGTCGCAAGCAAGAGGCGCGGGCGGCGTGGGAACGGGCACTGGAGTTGACCCGGCAGGAGCCGGAGCGGCGGTTTATTGAAGACAGGCTCAAGGCGTTGGAGTGATGTTGAATGTGATGGACTCATCGCTGGCAAGCCAGCTCCCACAGGGGCAGTGGTGCACATAAGTTTTGTGACCGACACAATAACCTGTGGGAGCGGGCTTGCCCGCGATAAGGGCCGAAGGACCTTCACTCCAGCATCTTGCCCAGCAACCAGCTCCCCGCCGGCCCCGGCGGATTAAGCCGCGACCACAACGCATCCACCGACACCGTTTTCGGCCAGCCGCGCACCACCAGTTCCTGCAGGGTTCCGGGCCCGAAGCGCTCCACCAGCCAGCGGGGCAACGGCGCCCAGCCGAATCCGCCCTGGGCCATTTCCAGCAGCATCAGATAACTCGGTGCCGACCAGACGCGACCCTTCGCCCGACTTTCATAGGGATTGACGATGGTCGCCAGGCGCAGTTCGCGGTGTTGCTGCAGGACGTCCTGATCGACGTAGTCCAGCCTTGCCAGCGGGTGGGTAGGGGACACGAACAGGGCGATTTCCGTGCGCTCGTCCACCGTCGAACTGACCAGGTCCGGCGGGTAACTGTCCTGCATTTCGGCGAAGGCAATCTGCGCCCGGCCGCTTTGCACCAGCGACACCAGGTCATCGCATTCGGCGATCAGGCATTCGAGTTCAAGGTCCGGGTAACGCTGCTCGAAGGCACTGAGTGACGCCTCGAAACGGTCCGACTGATAGGTATCGGACAGCGCCACCGTCAGCTTCGCTTCCACCCCTTGGGACAGTTGACGGGCGCTCATCTCCAGGCGACTGCTGGCGGCCAGGATGTCTTCGGCCCGTTGCAGCATGACGCGTCCGGCCGGGGTCAGCCCGGGCTTGCGGCTGCTGCGGTCGAACAGCGTCAGGTTGAGGTCGATTTCCAGGCTGGCCACTGCCGCGCTGATGGTCGACTGACTGCGGCCCAGCTTGCGCGCCGCGGCGGAAAACGAGCCTTGGGTCGCGGCTTCGACAAACGCCAGCAACACTTCGTGAGAGGCCATGAACTATCGCCTTGATCGATGGTTATTGGTTATGAAGTATCGGTGTGATGACAGATCATGGCAACCACAGTCACTCAAGGGAGTTCGGCCATGAGCGCCAACAAATCCATTACTGAACGTATTTTCCAGGCCATCGGCTTCGAACTGCTGGCCATCCTGATCTGTACCCCGCTGTTGGCCTGGATCATGAAGAAACCGATGCTGGAAATGGGCATGGTCACCGTCCTCATCGCCGCCCTGGCCCTGGCCTGGAACGTGGTCTTCAACGGGATGTTCGACCGGGTGCTCAAGCGCCTCGCCATCGCCCACAACGCCTGGGTTCGCGTGGTGCATGCGCTGTTGTTCGAAGGCGGTCTGGTCGCGCTTGGCGTGCCGCTGATTGCCTGGTGGCTGAATGTCAGCCTGTGGCAGGCGTTCCTGCTGGATATCGGTGTGTTGCTGTTTTTCCTGCCGTACACCTACGTGTACCACTGGGTGTATGACGTGGTTCGGGAGCGGGTGGTCGTGCGCCAGTCTTGCGCGCAGTAACGAAAAAAAGATCGCAGCCTGCGGCAGCTCCTACACCCAATCGATGTAGGAGCTGCCGCAGGCTGCGATCTTTTGATCTTACAAAAACATCCCCCCCGACGCCTCGATGCGCTGGCCATTGATCCACTGGCTGCCCGGCGCCAGCAGCAGCGCAATCGCGGCACCGATGTCATCCGGCAAACCGGCGCGACCCAAGGCGGTGTTGTTCGCCACCAGGGTGTTCAACCCGGGGTTGTCGCGCACGGCGCCATCGCCGAAATCGGTTTCAATCGCGCCGGGTGCGAGGATATTCACCGCGATGTTGCGCGCACCGAGTTCCTTGGCCTGGTAGCGGGTCAGCACTTCCATCGCGCCTTTCATCGCCGCGTAGGCGCTGTGGCCCGGCAGGCTGAAACGGGTCAGGCCACTGGAAATGTTGATGATGCGCCCGCCGTCATTGAGCAATGGCAACAAGCTCTGCGTGAGGAAAAACGGCCCCTTGAGTTGGATGTTCACCAACAGGTCGAACTGTTCGACGGTGGTGTCCACAAAGTTGGCGTGCAGGCCGATCCCGGCATTGTTCACCAGAAAATCGAAACGCTCGCACTCGAAGTGGCTGTGCAAGACCTTCGCGACTTCGCTGGCGAAGGCGCTGAAGCTTTCACTCCGGGCAACGTCCAGTTGCAGCATGACGGCGCGACCGCCCAGGCTTTCGATCTCGGCCACCAGCGCCTGGGCCTCATCGGCGCGACTGTTGTAGGTGCCGATGATGTCGATGCCTTGGGCGACCAGATGCAGGGCTGCGTTTTTGCCGAGGCCGCGGCTGGCGCCGGTGATCAGTGCGATTTTACGGTTCATGGGACTTCCTCAGGTGCAGTGGGCGGTTGATGTGAGAAAGTTTATTTATCCGCTCATTGGTGATAAACAGAGTGAAACCGGAATCACTGGTCGGATAAACCGAACAATTAAAGAGCGGGCTGATGAACAAACTGGAACTGTTGCGCACCTTTGTCCGTGTCAGCGAGATGTCGAGTTTCACCCAGGCCGGCGAAAGCCTCGGGCTGCCCAGATCTACGGTGTCCGAGCATGTGCAGGCGCTGGAGGCATTGCTCGGCACCCGGCTGTTGCAACGCACCACGCGCAAGGTCCAGGCGACCCAGGATGGCCTGGTGTTGTATGAGCGCAGCAAGGACCTGCTGTCACACATGGACGAGATCGAGGGCTTGTTTCGCCAGGACGAGGCGTCGCTGGTGGGGCGAATCCGCATCGACCTGCCGAACATTCTCGCCCGTCGCGTGGTCATGCCGCGCCTGCCGGCGTTCATGGCGCAGCACCCACTGCTTGAGCTGGAAATCAGCAGCACCGACCGTCGGGTCGATCTGCTCGCCGAAGGTTTCGATTGCGTGCTGCGTATCGGCGCCCAACCGGACCAATCGGTGGTGGCGCGACACCTGTGTGACTTCACCATGGTCAATTGCGCCAGCCCTGCGTATCTGCAGCGCTATGGCGTGCCCGAGCGGCTGGAGGATCTGGCGCGGCATCGGCTGGTGCATTACGTCGGTGTGCTGGGCGCGCGTTCGGAAGGTTTTGTGTACGTCGACAAGGGGCAGGTGCAGCGACTGCCGATGGCCGGCAGTGTCACGGTCAACAGCACTGATGCCTATGAGGCCGCCTGCCTGGGTGGTTTCGGGCTGATTCAGGCGCCGAGAATGGGCATGCAGCAATACCTGCAAAGCGGTGAACTGGTCGAGGTGTTGTCGCCGTTCAATGCACCGTCCATGGAGGCGTCGCTGCTCTATGCCCGGCAGCGGCATTTGCCGTTGCGGGTGAGGGTGTTCATGGACTGGCTGGGAGAGGTGATCCGCTCGGCCATTTGATGTTAACCCTTGTGGGAGCGAGCCTGCTCGCGATGGCTGCGTGACAGTCAACATCAATGCTGAATGTCAGACCGCTTTCGCGAGCAAGCCCGCTCCCACAGGTTTTTGCATCAGATTCCAGGTCTTTGGATCAGACGTGGAAGTAACCCACGCACGAATCGAACGGCAGGCGCTTGAGTTCGATCTTGTTCAGGTCGAGCACTTCACGCAGGGCCTTGGTTTCGCCCGGGAAGTTGCGGTAGGCGACTTCGTCGAGCACCACGATCGCGCCTTTGGGCATGTACGGCAGGAAGGTTTCCAGCGCGACTTTGGTCGACTCGTACAGGTCGGTGTCGAGGATCAGCATGGCCACGACCAGGTCCGGGCGGGTCTTGACCCACTCCGGTACGGTCTTGACGATGTCGCCCTTGACCAGCTCGCAACGCGGGATTCGATTGACCGGGCGCAACAGGTCGTTGGCGTCGATCATGTCCTGGATCAGCGACTGGTCGGTGTCGGAGAACATGGTCTCGTTGACGTCGGCCGGGTCTTCTTTCTTGTCGATGCTCTGGAAGCCTTCAAAGGTGTCGAAGCCCACGATCGAACGGTTGATCGCGTAGGGCTCGAGAATCATCGACAGATGCATGTAGAGCATCAACGAGTTGCCCTTGTACACGCCGCATTCAATGATCGCGCCCGGTACTTCGGCGACCTTCTTGAACAGTTCCATGCGCGACAGCGCGGCGGTTACGCCAATGCGGTTGGCGAAGACGAACGGAGCGTCGGCCACGTATTCGGCATCGACCCGTTTCAGGACGTTGGTACGGGTTTCGTTGTACTGGGCCTCGGCGGGCGTGATGCGACGCTTGGTCATTGCGGGATTCCTTGGAAATTCGAAAAGTCGTGGACGTGGAAGTAGTCTTTGAAACCGGCGCCGACATCCGGGCAGGCGCTGTCGACGTTAATCGCGCCGCGCTTGTGCCTGATGTCGTCGAGGTGCATCAGGCGAAAGTCCACGCTGAAGCGGGTCTGTTGCGTGTAATTGGGCACGGTGCCGTGCAGGTGCGAGCCTGAAAACACCAGCATCTCGCCCGTGTTGCCGGCGACGCGCAGTTCGGAGGCCGTGTTGATGGCTTCGGTGGGCACCGGGTGTTGGCGCGCCTCTTCCTTGATGTTGTCCTGGGCGCGTTGGCGTTGCACGCCGATCCAGTCGGCCAGGCTCCACTGCGCCGAGGTGTTTTGCACCGGGGCGTCGAAGTAGGCCGGGTTGATCATCATGGTCTGGTCAGGCTGGATCGTGTAGACCGGCATCCAGGTATTGATCTGGCAGTCGACTCCGCCGTACCAGGTATCGCGATGAGGCTTGTAGGCATAGCTGACGCCGGCGTGCAGGTAGTCGTAGTTGGGCACGACACGGATGCGCGGTACGTCGAATATGAATTCCTCGGGAGCGGCACCGATTTCGTCGGTGAAACTGCGGATCAGCTCCTTGGCCCGCAGGCTGTTGGTGAACTGCCCCTTGAGGCGAGTCACCAGCACCACGAACTCTTGCACCGGCATCAGCGTGTGCAGCGCCTGGTGGTTGGTTTCGCCATCGAAGGCGGCCGTGATGCTTTCCTGGGCGAACGCACACAGCTCTTTGGCGGCGCGCAGCTGAGTGTTCAGGAAGATATCGCCGGCGTAGATGGCTTCTTTGAAGTCAGCTTTGTGTTGAAGCTGATTGATGTACAGATTCACGATTCCACTCCTGAATACATCGAGTCTCTTAAGAGTCGGCCACACGTTAGCAAACTGAAGTGCAATCTGACGGGTGCCGGATCAATAACAGCGCAAACCCCTGAATTTGCGATGAAATGCGTTTGCCGGACAAAAAAATCCCGGTTCAGATACTGTCCGGGATGAGGTTGTGCACCCTGTAATAGGCGCTGCCAAAGGCTGCGATCTTTTGATCTTAATAATCCTGCTGCTTGCGAAACGCCCAGCGTCCGGCAATCACGGTAAAGGTCGCGACCAGTGCCACCAGGATCCAGAATCCTTGCGGGTCATCGGCCAACGGAATGCCGCCGACGTTCATGCCGAAGAAACCGGCGATGATGTTGATCGGCAGCGCCAGCACCGTCACCACTGTCAGGGTGAACAGCGTGCGGTTGGTCTGTTCGTTGATGTTGGCGGCGATCTCTTCCTGCAACAGCTTGATCCGCTCACCCAGCGCCGTGAGGTCGTTGATGATCAGCGCAAACTCCTCGGTGGATTTGCGCAGTTCCTTCACGTCTTCCTTTTGCAGCCATTGCGGCGGCCGGTTGAGCAGGCGCAGCAATGAGCCTGGCTCCAGCGCCAGCAGCCGTTGCAAGCGCACCAGCACCCGGCGATTGGCGCCCAGCTCGGCGCGGTTGGTCGACAGGCGCGAGGAGAGCAACTCGTCTTCGATCTGGTCCACGCTCTGGCTGGTCTTGCGCACGATCTGGGTCAGCACTTCACCCTGGTCGCGCAGCAGATGCACCAGCAGCTCCAGCGGGGAGCGAAAGCATTCCCGGGCCTTCACCGACGAGCGCAACTTGTCCACCGAGTGCAGCGGCTGCAGACGGGCGCTGATGATCAGCCGGCTGCGGGCGCACACCCACAAGGTCGAGACATCCGAGGAGACCATGTTGCTGAGGTTGAACACCACGTCGTTGACCACCGCCAGCAACGCGGAGTCGACATGCTCGATGCGGGTCGAGCGCGAGCCTTCGTGCAGCGCTTCGAAAAACTCCTCGGGCAATTGCAGATGGCTTTTCATCCAGCGCTCGCACGCGGCATGGGCCAGGTTCAGGTGCAGCCAGAGAAACTGTTCGTCACTTTCCGGTTGTTGCAGGTACTGCAAGGCTTGGGCGGAGTTGATTTCCCGACCGGCCTCACCGGGGCGAAAACTGAAACCGTAAAGAAGGCCGAACAGATCCGTATCGCGATGACTGTGATCGATGCTGTGGTTCATTAGGACTCGCAAGGGAGGCGCCTGTCGCGTGTTTTACAGGTTCACTTGAGCGGCATCATCGCAAGCCTGGATGACGTTTTTGTGACAGAAAAATAACGCAAACGAATGCTCTACCGGTGGTCGGTTTTTTCTAAAGAATCGCTCTGGCACGCCGATCACGCTTGGGTTAAGTTGCGCGCCGCAGGCCTCGGCCGAGACCGCAGACAGGGATGTCCGGACACCTTTCACGCCTTTTTGGGGCGTGCCTCATTCCTGTCATGAGTACCCATCGATGCTTTTGCAAAAGTCCTTGAGAGCACAAATTCTCGCCCTGCTGAGTGGCAGCCTGCTGGCGATGCTGTTGATCGCCCTGGCGTGCTTTCACTTCCTGTCCAGTGGCGTGCAGAGCTACGCCAATCTGATCGAGGGCCCGCTGCATACCTCGCAATTGATCGATGAAGCCAACCTGCAATTCAAGGTGCAGGTGCAAGAGTGGAAAAACGTCCTGTTGCGCGGCAAGCAACCGGCGGACTTGAGCAAGTACTGGGGGCAATTCGAAGAGCGTCAGCGCGATGTGCAAAACATCCTTGGCGAGCTGGCCGCGCAGAAAGGCATCGAGCCTCAACTCAAGACGCGCATCGAGCGTTTGCGTGACGAGCATCGTCAGTTGGGCGTGGCCTATCAGAAGGGCCGTGATGCGTACGTGGCCGCCGGGGGGGATCCATCGGCGGGCGATACGGCAGTCAAAGGCGTAGACCGCGCGACCAGCGATCAGATGAGCGCACTGGTCAGCGAGTTGCGCAAGCAGGGCGCCGAACAGTCGACCTTGATCAGCGCCGCCGCCGATCGCACGGTGCTGCTGGGGCTTGTCGTGATGCTGGTTTCGGGGTTGTTGATCGGCCTGCTGAGCCTGTGGCTGGTCAACCGCAATCTGGTCGAACCGATCCGCAAACTGATCGACTACGTGGCGCAACTCAGCCAGGGTCGTCTTGCCGAGCGCGTGGCCAGTACCCGACAGGACGAGTTGGGCAAACTGGCGATCGCCGCCAACACCCTGCGCGATTTCCTCGCCGAAACCTTCAGCCGTTTGCAGCGCAGCGCGACGGATCTGGATAGCGCCAGCGGTGAGTTGAACTCGATCGCCACCGTGATGGCCGGCGGCACCAACGAGCAGTTCAACCGCACCGATCAGGTGGCCACGGCGATGAACGAAATGTCCGCCACGGCGCAGGAAGTGGCGCGTCATGCCGCGCAAGCGGCGCGGGCCGCCGACGATGCCGACCAGTCCGCCCAGCAGGGCGAAAAAGTCATGCAGGGCACGATCCACACCATCACCCAAATGCGTGGCGAAATCGCCAACACCGCCACGGTCATCCGCCAACTGGAAACCGACAGCGGGCGCATCGGCAAGGTTCTGGAAGTGATTCGCGGCATCGCCGAACAGACCAACCTGCTGGCGCTCAACGCGGCCATCGAAGCGGCCCGCGCCGGTGAGGCCGGGCGCGGTTTTGCCGTGGTGGCCGATGAAGTCCGCAGCCTGGCCCAGCGCACGGCGGCGTCGATCATCGAGATCAACCAGATCATTCAAACCGTGCAGACCGGTGCTATCGAAGCAGCCCAGGCGATTGAAAGCGGTCAGTCGCGCAGCGAAGAAAGCGTGCAGCAGGTGACCGAGGCCGGCGCCATGCTCGAACGCATCACCCTGGCCGTGGAAGCCATCCGCGACATGAACCGGCAGATCGCCACCGCAGCCGAAGAACAGACCTCGGTGGCCGAAGACATCTCGCGCAACCTCACCGAGATCACCAGCATCGCCAGCACTAACCTTGACAACGTGCAGCGCACCGAAGCGGCGAGCAACAACCTGCACGGCTTGTCGGGGCAGTTGAACGAGGTGACGGCGCGCCTGAGCGCTTAAACGCAAAAAGCCGCACGATCGTCAGAGCGTGCGGCTTTTTGTGTGTTGCGATTACTTGTCTTGCTTGTTTTCCAGGACCTTGCCGTTAGAGGCATCGATGTCCACATCCCACTCGACGTTCTTGGCGTCGCGCAACTCGATCTCATACTCGTAACCGTTGAAATGGTTATCCAGCTCGGTTTTGGTGATCGTGGCGCCCGGGTGCAGATCCAGAGCGATCTTGTTCAGATCTTCCAGAGGCTTGATCTTGCCGTCCTTGACCAGTTGCGGGATCTGATCCACGCGCACGTCGGCCTGGGCCAGACCGGCAGTGAGGGTCAGGGTTGCAGCGGTAAACAAAGCAGTCAGAGTCTTCATGGGCTTCTTTCCTTGGGTGATCTGTTCAAGTGAGATCAGGTTAGCTTTTGTAACTTAAGCCACCCTTAAAACCCTCTACATGTCCTGCATCAACTCCTGTGGGAGCGTGGCTTGCCCGCGATAACGGAGTGTCAGTCAGCGTTGATGTTGAAGCTGATGGCCTCTTCGCGGGCAAGCCACGCTCCCACAGGGTTTTGCGTGATTGCGGATCAGTAGCCGTTGTTCTGTAGTACCTGCGCCACGCTGGCCACCGCCGGACGTTTATAGAACTTCAACAACTCACTGGCGCGGTTGGTGAAAATGCCGTCGACGCCGGCGTCCATGACTTTCTGGTAGTCCACCGCATCGTCGATGGTGTAGACGTGCACCAGCAGGCCCTGATCGTGGGTGTACTGGTTCATCCAGGGTTGCACCAGGTCCGAGTAACTCTGGTCGCCGCCCTGGGTCAGTGCGGCGGACGGGCCGGTGCCGATGGCGCCCTGGGCCTTGGCGTAGTCGACCCAACGCTGGAATTCGGCTTTGTCCTTTGGTTGTTGGGCGGCGTAGTAAGCGGCCTTGTCCTTGGCGCCGGACTCGGCAAAGGTCACCCTGGACTTGGGCTCGATGCTGCCTTCACCGACCCACAACAGCAGGATCTTCGGCACCTTCGGCATTTCCTTTTGCAGCAGTTCGAGACTGCTCTTCTCGAAGGTCTGCAGAACCACCTTGCCGTTGCCCTGGCCTACCGCCAGCTCGCTGTTGGCCGGTTTCGATTCGCTCGGGTTCAGCCAGCCACGGGCCTGGAGTTTTTCCTTGAGGTCGTGTTCGATGCCGGGAAACTGCTTGGGTTCCTTGGTCTCGATGTACAGCCCGGGCTTGTGCAGGGCGTTGCCCTCGGCGATGTCGATGATTTCATCAAGGGTCAGAATCTTCAGGCCGGCGAAGGCAGGACGCGCGCGATCCGGGTAGGCGGCATTGAACCAACTGCCCGCATCCAGGGTTTTCAGCTCGGCCATGGTGAATGCATTGGCCGGGCTGTCCTTGCGCTCGGGGAATTTGCTGGCGACGTCGGTCGTGCGTTGCAGGTTGTTGTCGTGCAGGGCGAACAGTACGCCGTCCTTGCTGCGCTGCAGATCCAGTTCCAGGTAATCGGCGCCCAGGTCGCGGGCCGTCTTGTAGGCAGCGGCGGTGGATTCCGGCGCATCGAAAGACGCGCCACGGTGGGCGATCACCGCTGGGTGCGGAATGCCCAAACGGGTCGCCAGTTCCGTGGGACCGGGTTCGTTGGCGGCCTGTGCCTGGCCGAGGCCTAGCAACAGGCTCAACAACAGGGCGCTTTTAGTAAAGGTGGCGGGCATGCTTGAGATCCTTTCGCAATGAGTGAGCGGTCCCTTTTAACAACTCATCTTTGCGGGCGCTATCGCGAGACCGACATAAATCTGCCTGAAGCTGATTTTCGTCAGCACTTTTGTGCGCCCGTTTGCAGTACGCTGGGCCTTGCAATTTCCCCGGCAGAGGGAAACGCAGGCCCTGCGTGTAAACCAACGATCACCATTGCGGGGTTTACCATGCGCATCACTTCCCAACTGATCTGCCAGGCGGCCGACCAACTCAAAGGCTTCGTCGGCCTCAACCGCAAGACCGGCCATTACCTCGTGCGCTTCAGCGAAGACTCGTTCGGCATGGACGTGGCGGATGACGGCATCATCCCGACCAGCGAATTCGTCTGGGGGGCTGGGCCCGGGCAGGCGATGACGCTCAAGCGCGAATTGATCCAGTTGTTGCTGGACCAGAACATCGATGACCGGATCAACATCACCGAGCCATTGCGGGTGTACATGAACCGGGGGGAAGTGCCGGAGATATCGGCGGTTCGCAGTCTGGTTCGGGGTTGAGTTTTTTGGGGTGACTGTTCTGGCCTCTTCGCGGGCAAGCCCGCTCCCACAGGTTTTTGCGTTGGGAACATATCTTGTGTACACCCGCGTCCCCTGTGGGAGCGGGCTTGCTCGCGAAGACAGCTTCAAAAACACCGCATCATTTACAGACTGAACCCGTAGGCCCGCTCAACCCGACACACCCGCGTATGACACCGCGCATACCAGGTCGAACGCCCACGCTCGCGAATCGCCGTATGCTCTGGATGCTGCTTCCACGCCAGAATCGCCGCCTCGCTGGCCCAGTACGACACCGTAATTCCAAGCCCATCCTCACCCCGCGCCGACTCCACACCAAGAAACCCCGGCTGTTCACGGGCCAGTTCCAGCATCCTTGCGGCCGCTTCGGCATAACCCTGATCGTCCTCGGTGCGCAGCGAAGTGAAGATCACCGCGTAATAAGGCGCCGTTGGGGTATTGGCGATCATGACGAGCGTCTCGCACAGGTTTCGACAAAGGCGCCAACCAGCGGCGGCAAGATGCCCCCGAGTGCCGACCGCTCGGGCTGAAACAAGGTCGCGACAAAGAACGGATGGCCGCTGAGTTCGACCGCGCGCAGTCCCTGTTGTGAATCGTGGCCGACGGCGTGCAGCTCGCGCTTGAGCAGCTCTCCTTCGAACTGCGGATTCACCCCATAGCGACAGCGATAGCCTTCACGAATCTCGGCGCTTTCGTACGCCTGTGCGATCAACGAGCCTTCAGCCAGATGAATCGAATCGATGGTCTCGACCAGCGCACACGACAGTGGCGTCAGCATCGCCCGTGCTGCATCGGGTGCCGTCTCGCCGTGTTCGGCATCCGACCAGCCCAGCACATTGCGCGCATATTCCAGCACCGCGTGTTGAAAACCGCCGCAGGTGCCGAGGAAAGGTCGCCGTTGTTCACGGGCAAAACGGATCGCCAGCAATGCACCGTCCATGTTGCGATACGGACTGGCCGGCACACACCAGAAGCCATCGAACGGGTGCAGCGGAGTCTCGGCGTGGATTTCATCGGTGGCCAGCCATTGCCATTGCACCTTCAGGCCGCTGTGTTCAGCAGCCATTTCAAGGGCTGCGGGAATGGCCTGGTGGGCGGTGACTTGCGGGTCGTAGTCGCCGATCAGGGCGATGCGAATCGGACGGTTTTCCATGAGTGGCCTCTGCACTTGTTGATTCCTGAGGCCCACTATAGATTGGCGTTCACGCACTCAATATTGGCATTTTCCCAAGTGATCAATGCAGCAACGCACTATCGACTGGACTACCCGGACCTGGCCCTGATCCTCGCATTGGTGCGCGGCGGCTCTCTGGCCCGCGCCGCACAGCTGTTGAAGGTGGACGTCTCGACGGTGTTTCGAGCGGTGCGCCGGCTGGAGGCTGCGCTGGGTCAGCAATTGTTCGAAAAAAGCCGCGCCGGTTACCTGTCCACCACCCTGGCGCAGTCACTGGCCGAGCAGGCCGAGCGCGCTGAACAGGCGCTGGAGGCGGCGCGCATCGGTGTGGAGCAGGGCGGTGAAGTGATCAGCGGCATCGTGCGCCTGACCTGTACCGATTCGGTCCTGCAAGGTTTGCTGTTGCCGGCGCTGGCGCAGTTCATGCCGAACTATCCGGCCCTGACGCTCGAGCTCAGCACGTCCAATGATTTTGCCAACCTCAGCCGCCGGGATGCCGATATCGCCCTGCGCCTGACCCGCACGCCACCGGAGCACCTTGTAGGACGGCGACTGGCGGACATTGCCTACCGCGTGTGCGCCAGCGAGCGATACCTGCAATCGGTCAACACCACAGACCTGGCCTCATTGACCTGGATCGCCCCGGATGACTTCCTGCCGGACCACCCGACCGTTACCTGGCGTCGCCAGGCCTTGCCGGGCGTAACGCCGGGTTACCGTTGCAACAGCATGCTGTCGGTTACCGAGCTGGTCAGGGCGGGGCTGGGTGTCGCGGCGTTGCCGGACTTCTTGATTGGCGAGGGACTGCGCCCGCTGGGCGAGCCCTTGCACGGATATGACACCGCGCTGTGGCTGCTGACCCGTCCCGACTGCCGCGCCTTGCGCTCGGTGGTCACCTTGTTCGATGAGCTGGGGCGGGCGCTGAAACTGCCGTGAAACCGTTCAGGCCTGTGGCTTATCCTTGGGCACGAACTGCTCATGCATTTGCGTCGTCAGGTTTTCGATGCGCTCGGTGAGGGCCTTGGTCATCTCCGTGAGGCGGGTGTTCTGCTCAAGCAGCTCCAGCAGTTGCGCGGAGTTTTTCGCGGCTTCTGCCTGCCGCTCACTGTTGGCGGTCGCCAGCGCTTCACGGTGCTGCGCATCGGCATCGGATTGGGCCTTGTCCCGCGCGGCCTGACGCGTCTGGGCCAACAGAATCAAAGGCGCGGCATAGGCCGATTGCAGGCTGAACGCCAGGTTGAGCAGGATGAACGGGTACGCATCGAAGTGGGTGACACCGAACAGGTTGAGGCACACCCAGATCACCACGATCAGCGTTTGGGCGCCGAGAAAGGTCGGGGTACCGAAGAACCGCGCAAAGGCTTCGGCGCGCAGGGCAAACTTGTCATTGCCAAAGGTCGGCGCCAGATGGGCGTGATGGCGATGGAAACGCAGGTGATCGACGGGGGCGGCGGTGGCGTTGTCTGTTGGCGTGGTGTTCATGGTGCTCTCTGCCTGGCGCTGGGACTGAGGCTCACTATAGCCCCGGCGTCATTCGAGCAGCGTAATCGCCAAGCTATCGCATCATGCGTTCGACGTTTCCAGGCTGGTGTTGTTTGTGCTGACACTGACCTTGTTGCGTCCGGTATTTTTCGCGGTGTACAGGGCTTTGTCCGCGTCATCGAGCCAGGCCGTTGCATCGGTAAACGACGGTTGGTAGGCCGCCAGACCGATACTCAGGCTGACCCGCAGTCCGGGCACTTCCCCATGCCGATAGTCTTGCAACACGCTGCGCAAACGCTCCATCACGTCCACGGCCTGATTCAGCGGCATGTTGGGCAGAATCACGCAAAATTCATCACCGCCATAGCGACCGGCCAGGTCGCTTTCGCGCAGGTTGCATTTGAGCTCGAAGCTCAACTGGCGCAGCACCGAGTCACCGATGAGATGACCGTAGGTGTCATTGATGGCCTTGAAATGGTCGATGTCGATCAGTGCGATGACGGCCTGCTCATGACGCTTGCTGCACTCGCGAAACTTCAGTTGCAGCAAGTCCTTCCAGGCACCGTGGTTGAGCAATCCGGTCAAACTGTCGGTGCGGCTCAGGGCGCTCAGGGTGCGTTTATGTTCTGAAAGCTTGATCGCCAACCGGTAGCAGACCATGCCCAGCGCCAAGGGGTAGAGCGACAGCATCGGCAAGCAGGCCCACACCTGCAATTGCGTGGTCGACAGGGTGAATGCCGCGCCGAACAGCGACCAGGCAATCAGCACGCCCGCCGCTTGGCTCAGGCTACCCAACAGAAACATCCGTTGGCCGCCGGCGGCGACATTGTTCATCGCCATCATCGCCAGAATGGTCACGGTGCAAAGCGGATTGAACTGGAACGTCGCGACCCAAAAACCACCGCACAACGAATCGTAAAGCAGATTGCGGCGTTCGGCCTTGTAGGGAAAGGCCGAGCGGCTCGACAGTTGATAAGCGAGATGTGGCCAGACAAATCCATTGAGCGCCAACAAAACCCAGACCCACACCGGCAAGTGCAACGGATACAGGGCAGCGGCCACACTCAAACTGCCGATGCCCAAGCCTATGGTTCGAGGCATGTAGATGCGTCTGGCAAATGACAAACCCTTGCCGTGTTGTTTATCCATAATTTCCTGCGCCAGATTCATTCTGAAACACTTTACTGCATGGGAGGCAGAATTACCGTTCATCGGTAAAAGCAGCGCACATTGTCATTTATTCCAGCCGGAATAATCAGTGTCCTTCGAAGCCATTTATTGTCGGCAAGTGCTGAAAACGGCTGGACTAGAGCTGGTAATAGCCCAGGAACATGTCCAGCGCGGAATCCGCCACCGTGTTTTGCTCCTCGGCTGACAAGCCGGGTTGGCCCATGGAAATCTGCGGCCAGAATGCAAAAGACTTGAGCAGGCCATGGATCTGTTGCGCAGCGAACTCGGGAGCCACGGTTTTCAATCGGCCATCCGCCTGAGCGGCACGAATCCACACCGTCAGCCCCTCTTCGCGTTCGCCCATTCGCGCCACCATATCCTGCGCCCGCTCCGGGGAATGAATGGTCGCCGCTATCGCCACCCGGGCCAGATCGAGAAAATTGTCATCGCCCAACATTTGCAGCTTGGCCATCAGCAATACGCGCAATTGGTCGCGCAACGGCAGGTCGGGGCGGTAGGCCATTTCCTGTTCGGCCGTCACCCGGATCCATAACTGATTGAGGATCTCGGCGAACAACTCTTCCTTGCTGGGAAAGTGGTTGTACACCGTGCGCTTCGACACACCGGCAGTGGCCGCAATCTTGTCCATGCTGGTGATCTCGAAACCGTTGTTACGGAACTCGATGATCGCGGCTTGAATGATCGCTTGGCGTTTTCGGTCGGTGAGGCGCTGTGGAGCTGTCATAAGTACGCTTCGGCAGGAAGAAAAGGGAAACTACACTCAGCAGTTTACTTGTCATCGACTTTGATGCAACCTAGAAACTACACTGTGCAGTGTAATGTTTTGTTAATCCTGCCCGGTAAAAAATAGAAAGTCCGGCTGATGCGTGCGTGCCTTGGCCCTTTATCGTCCCAAAACGGAGAATCGCGTCAAACGCGGTTTTTCTGGAGTCATTCAGTCATGGCCAATTCAAACTCCCCGGCGGATAACGCCTCCACACCTGAAGCGTCCCGACAGGCTCAAGGCCAGTACCAGAACTTCACGCCGGTTCAACCTTTAAGCTTTGGCAAAACCATGGGCATCCTGTGGAACGCGCTGTTCCACAAACCGCAAAACACCCGCCCGAGCGCCCCCGTCCCGGTGCAAGCCCTGACGCAAGCCGCGCTGATCGCAGCGCCCAACCACAGCGTCTATCGCCTGGGCCACTCCACGGTGCTGCTCAAGTTGCGCGACAAATTCTGGATCACCGACCCGGTCTTCGCCGAGCGCGCCTCGCCCGTGCAATGGGCCGGCCCCAAGCGTTTCCACCAGCCACCGATCAGCCTGGAGGCATTGCCGCCGATCGAAGCGGTGATCCTGTCCCACGACCACTACGACCACCTGGATCATGCGGCTGTGTTGAAACTCGCGGACAAGACCAAACATTTCCTGGCCCCGCTGGGCGTAGGCGACACCCTGATCAAGTGGGGCATCGACCCCAGCAAAGTCCGCCAACTGGATTGGTGGCAAGGCACGGAAGTCGATGGCATCCGGTTCATCGCCACCCCGTCGCAACACTTCTCCGGCCGTGGCCTGTTCGACAGCAACAGCACCCTCTGGGCCTCGTGGGTGATGATCGACGCTGACACGCGCATTTTCTTCAGCGGCGACAGCGGCTACTTCGACGGCTTCAAACGCATCGGCGAACAGTACGGCCCATTCGACCTGACCCTGATGGAAACCGGCGCCTACAACGTCGACTGGCCGCACGTGCACATGCAACCCGAACAAACCCTGCAAGCCCACCTCGACCTCAAGGGCCGCTGGCTACTGCCGATCCACAACGGCACCTTCGACCTGTCGATGCACGCCTGGTACGAACCCTTCGACCGCATCCTGGCCCTGGCCTGGGAGCGCAACGTATCGATCACCACTCCGCAGATGGGAGAGGCGTTCAACCTGATGCATCCGCAGCGTGGTGGTGCGTGGTGGCTGGCGGTGGAAGGGGAGAGTGAGCAAGTGGTGGTGCAGAACGCCCTGTAGGAGCGAGCCTGCTCGCGATGGACGTTAACGATAACGCGCAAATCCTGGATAAACGCGGTGTCCTTGAGTCCATCGCGAGCAGGCTCGCTCCTACAGGAGGCCATTTATCGTCAGTCGGTGAGTTGGCTCACTCCACCATCGCAAAATCCGCCCGCCCGACCGGATTCGGCGTCGACCCTTTCACATTCATACCTCGACCCGGTGCAAACCCGGGGAAGAACACCAACCCTTCCGATTCGAACCGATAGGCCAATGCCAGGCGCGTGACATCCAGTACTTCCTGGCGTGCCTCGAAGCGTTGAATGGCCTCCACCGAGACTCGGGACTCGCGCGACAACTCTTCCACACTCCAGCCCAGCATCGCTCGGGCCTGGGCGCAGTGGGCCGGGGTGAATTGGAAGAGGGCGATACGTTCCAGGGTGATTTTCATCGCTTGAGAGGCCATGGTGTTCTCCGGGCTCGAGAGTGTTGGTCAAAATATACTGTGTTTTTGTACAGTTGTTTTGAGCCCGGATCAAACGCAATTTTTGATTATTCTTTTCAGGCAGACGAACGGCACTGCACTTATTTGTCCGCCAACCCCGGCGCCTCCCGCACGATAAAGTGATCCAGATTCTCGATGTTGGCGCTAAACACCCCGAACGTCTGCTCGGGGTTTTTCTTGCTCGGCACCTGCTTCAGCTCCGGCGTCACGCCATAAAAGAAGCAGTACAACTCACGCCCGCTCTCGATGGCGTGCTTGATCTCCTCGAGGAACGCCTTGCGCTTGCGGTAGCTGTCGATGAGTTTTTTGCTCAGGTAGACATTGACCGAGTAAGGCCTCTTTTCGAACCAGACCTTCTTCTCGAAATCGATGCGAAAACTCTGGGTGTAGTCCTTGATCTCCTTGACCTTGCCCCAGTAAATCAGCCCCTTGTTGTCCTGCAGGTATTCGATCTTCTTGAAAAACGAGCCATAAGGCGCGGTGTGCTCGCCGATCTTCAGCGGCACGCGCTTGAGCAAATCCTTGTCGTCGAAGTTCGATACGAAACACTCCACCGGGTGGGCGAAGACGCTGGTCTTGTCCGGGGCCGACTCTTTGCCCGGTTGTTCGATATTACTAGCCCCCTTAGGCGCCACTGGCTCATCCCGAACCACATCGGCAATCACCTCCGGGCTGGACGGCTTACGCACATACTCACGTCGAGTCAGTAACAATTCCGACGGGAAATTTTCCTCGCGGCTGTCATCCGTTTCCGCCTCTTCCACACCCGACGCCGGCGCCTTCAAGCTGACATAAGGGCAGCCCTCGACATGCCGCGTACTCGGCAAGTTCTTGAAGTGCGGCGTGCGCACGTAATTCACATTCTTGGCGTTGAACGTGCCCAGCTCATTGGCCGCATCGAACGCCAGGCGACAGGCATCGTTGGGGCACTGGAAGTGTTCCCTGGCGGAGTCGAAGTCCATCGTCTCGTCGAAATTCAGATCCCGAACGTCGTAAATCGACAACTTGTCGTTGAGGCTGAGGCAGTAGGCGAGGTCGAATTTCATGTCGGCTTCCAGGTCCTTTAGGTGAACAGCTTCCAGTGATGGCGCATTCGAAGCAATAGCTACACTGAGATCACTTCGATATCGCCGAGTCTGTCCATTAACGAGGGCGATTCATGAGCCATCCAGATGCTTCGCCCCCTCTCCCGGAACCGGGCCGCATAGCCCGCCGGGACGAACAGACCGGTTGGCGCCGCTGGCTGCCGGGATTGGGCGTGCTGCGCGAATACAAATGGGCGTGGTTGCGTTACGACATCGTGGCCGGCCTGGTGCTGACCACGATGCTGGTGCCCGTCGGTATCGCCTACGCGGTGGCATCGGGCGTGCCCGGCATTTATGGCCTCTACGCGACCATCGTTCCGCTGCTGTTCTATGCCCTGTTCGGCCCCAGCCGGATCCTGGTGATGGGGCCGGACTCCTCCCTGGTGGCCGTCATCCTGGCCGTCATCATTCCACTCTCCGGCGGCGACCCGCAGCGTGCCGTGGCCCTGGCGGGGATGATGGCGATCGTCTCGGGAGCGGTGTGCATCCTGGCCGGTATGGCGCGCCTGGGTTTTATCACCGAGCTGCTGTCCAAACCGATCCGCTACGGCTACATGAACGGCATCGCACTGACTGTATTGATCAGCCAGTTGCCCAAGCTGTTCGGTTTTTCCATTGAGTCCGACGGCCCATTGAGAAACATAGGGGCCATCGCCTCGGCGCTGATGGAGGGAAATGTCAACTGGGCTGCCTTCACGGTAGGCGGGCTCACCCTGGCGGTGATCCTGCTACTCAAAAGATGGCCGCGACTGCCGGGCATCCTGATCGCCGTGGTCGGCGCGACGGTCGCCGTGGGAGTCCTCGACCTGGCGACACGTGCCGGTGTGTCGGTCCTCGGTTCGCTCCCCCAAGGCCTGCCCGGATTCGCCATCCCCTGGATCACCACCGCCGACATCGTCCCGGTGGTGATCGGCGGGTGCGCCGTCGCACTGGTCTCGTTCGCCGACACCAGCGTGCTCTCCCGTGTCTATGCGGCGCGGACCCGAACCTACGTCAACCCGAACCAGGAAATGGTCGGCCTCGGCATCGCCAACCTGGCGGCCGGACTTTTCCAGGGCTTCCCGATCAGCAGCAGCTCGTCACGCACGCCCGTGGCCGAAGCCGCCGGCGCCAAAACCCAAATGACCGGCGTCGTCGGCGCACTGGCGGTTGCCTTGCTGCTGGTGGTGGCACCGGACCTGCTGCAACATCTACCGTCCAGCGCCCTGGCGGCCGTCGTGATCGCCTCGGCCATCGGCCTGATCGAAATCACCGACCTGCGCCGGATCTATCGCATCCAGCGCTGGGAATGCTGGCTATCGATCGTCTGCACCGTCGGCGTGGCCGTGTTCGGCGCGATCGAAGGCATCGGCCTGGCCATCGTGATCGCGATCATCGAATTCCTCTGGGACGCCTGGCGCCCGTACTCCGCCGTATTGGGCCGCGCCGACGGGGTCAAGGGCTACCACGACATCAAACGCTACCCCGACGCACACCTGATCCCCGGCCTGGTCCTGTTCCGCTGGGATGCGCCCTTGTTCTTCGCCAACGCCGAACTGTTCAGCGACCGCGTGCTGGACGCCGTCGCGGCATCGCCCACACCCGTGCGCTGGCTGGTGGTCGCCGCAGAACCGGTCACCAGCGTCGACGTGACCTCCGCGGACATGCTCGCCGAACTGGACGACACCCTGCACGCGGCGGGTATCGAGTTGTGCTTTGCCGAGATGAAGGATCCAGTGAAGGACAAGATGAAGCGGTTTGGGTTGTTAGCGCGGTTGGGGGAGACGGCGTTTTTTTCCTACGATTGGGACGGCGGTGGATAGTTATGTGGCGAATTATCGGGTGGACTGGATGGAAGGGGAGATGGATCGATGAGCAGGGCTGGCTTGCGGTGTGCGCCGCCAATCTCCTGTGGGAGCGAGCCTGCTCGCGATGGCGATCTCCCATGCAATGAGCAAAGAGGCCGAGCCATCGATATCGTGTTAGGCGCGCTTAATGGGCGTGCATGGTGAGTAATTGGATGCGCTCTTTTATGCGGTTGAGATCTTTCAGCTCACATTCCCAAATCACATCAACCCGCCAATCCATCAGTTTTAGTTTGTTGATGCATCGCTCGTCCCGGCTGGCGTTGGTGTCGAATTTCTGTGTCCAGTACTCGGGGCGAGTTTTTGGGGTAGAGGCATATTTGCACCCATGCCGATGCCAAAAACAGCCGTGAACAAACAAGCACAAACGATGTTTGGGGAAGACTAAATCGGGCGTTCCAGGCAAGTCACGCCGATGCAATCGAAAGCGTAACCCCATCGCATGGCATATGGATCGAACGATCATCTCAGGCTTTGTGTTTTTGCCTTTTATCCGCGCCATTAATTTAGAGCGTTGCTCTGCCGTGACCGTGTCAGCACACATTCGGATCGCCCTCCCGACTGCTACGCATCTGAAGTGAGCATGCAAACGTTACGGCAGTCAGGTCAAGGGAGGACTGAGCGAGCGGCTCAACCGTTTATTCACGAAGCAGTCGTTCGATCCTCGAGTACAGCGATTCTGTGTACTCAGCCCGATCATTCGAGTGGTGACAACGCTGATGACAGTTCGGGCACAACGCTACGGCGTTGGTGGTGCGATCCGATCCTTTTTCGGCGAGAGGCTTAACATGGTGGACTTCTAGATAAGGCAAACCACGCTTCTGGAATGGAGCGGGTTGACCACAGCCTTCGCAATGACCTTCTGCTTCATTGCGAACCCAGGCTCTCACCTCGGGATCGCGTACATAGGTTGTGCTAGAGCTTGGCGCCTTCTTCGGTTTCAAAATGCCTTTTGGTACATGTTCAAATTTTTGTTTTTGAAGCACAGCTGCACGTCGTTCGAGTGTCTCTTCATCGGCTGTTGGAGATGATTCGTCTCCAGCCAATATGCCTCGATCCGCCAACACGTCGCGAATGGCGTTTTCAACATTTGAGCCGACATGCGGTGCCGGTTTGTATCCATGGATGCGTTTTTTACCCATCCTTTCGAGTACGGTTGAAATGTTCAGCATCCGGAACTCCACGGAGCCTTCGGTACGACCAGACAAAGCACCTTCCCGCAGGACGCGGTTTACATGGGCCTTGTTGAACTTTTGCCCACTCTTTTCCAGCTCTAACATTTTCAGATAAGCATCAACCGCAGCTTCAAGCTCAGTGACGCTCCAATCGGTGTTGTTTGTCTCAATGTCCATAAGTTCGCCGAGGGTTGAAACCCTCGGACGATACTGAGTGGCCATTACGGATGTCTACGAAATTTCCTACAAAAAATAGCGACGGATCTGACTATCGATCCTACAGGCACGTCAGCTACCCCATCGAATGCTTCGAAGACTGAAATACCTGTGCAACTCTCCGCCACCAAGGTTTAACCACCGTCGACCGTCGCTGTGGCTGATCGTGCAGCAGGTATGGCACGTCCCGCAGCCGAATCCAACCCTCATCCTGCCAATACAGCATGCTCAGCGACATTTCCGGCCAATCCAACAAACTCAGCATAGGCCGATCCGAACTGCCTTGCGGTTCGGCGTCGCGCAAGGCCGGCACCACCTGATTGGTTAACCACTCGCGTAGTAAACGATTCTCTGGAATGTAGTGATAAACCAACAGTGCATACACGCCGGACTCGCTGAGCATCAGCTGTTTTTCCGGTTTCCGGAAATACTCAATCCACAAAATGCGGCGTTGATCCTTATCTAGCTTGCTCACCATACGATCACTCAGATGAACACCCATCAAGCGGCCAATATCGCGGGCACAGAACCAGGGTTGATTTTCAAGGAGTAGGGTGTGAAGAGCGAGGGTATAGCGGGTGAAGACTGTGGGGTTGTGTAAATCAGGCATGGCAGGCCTCCAGATACGGAAGCGGGCGAACTATAGGGCGGTTGGAGCTGTTTAGCTTCGTGAAGGAGGCGATATTTCTAGGCATGTCCATTACCTCTGTGTGATGTCAGCTTTCTTAGGGCTGGGTGCCGGGAGTTAAGAAACCCCACACAGAGGGCCGGACATATTCCCCTTTCGGGTCTTGTATTAGCCCACTCCCGGCATAACAGAGATTTTTTGCGGCGCACGGGGGAGCCGTGGGCACAAAAAAGCCGCTACTGTCGGGTGCGGTCAGTCCGCTGTGTGAGGTGTTTCTTAGGCACCGGAGGTGCAGGCTAAGTGGTCAGTTAATGAGAGTCAACAGGCAAATCAAAAGATAAAAATGTGTCACAAATTGTGCTTTCGTGTAATTTACGATCATGGCACTTGGCCCGTGTCGGGATAGCTTGATGGTTTCGGCGATACATAGATTTTACGATTATTTAGTTTTTAGGCGGAAGTAGTATTTGTTTTAAAGATTAAGTGCGGCTTTTTGTTGACTCAGGTGTGCATCTTCAAGCGCCCTTATGGAGGGGAAAATGAAGGAGTTGAGGATGGAAAATGGGCGTCAACTGCGCAGCGATGGAAGTGTTCTTCATTTTAAAGTTAGTTCCGCCCTTAAGACTCTCATTGGTAGAGATTTAATAACCGATGAGTTTGTGGCGATTTTCGAATTAGTTAAAAACTCTTTTGATGCTCGGGCAACTCGAGTAGATATTCTTTTTGATCAAGGCCGAGTTTATATCGCCGATAATGGCAAAGGAATGTCTTTTGATGATATTAGGGATAAATGGCTATTTGTTGCATATTCAGCTAAGGGTGATGGTACAGAGGATTTAGATTACAGGGAGCAGATAAATTCATCAAAATCTTATGCTGGAAGTAAAGGAGTAGGTAGATTTTCGTGCGATAGATTGGGGCGTACGCTTTTTATGCAAACCAAAACCGCACTAGCTTCGCAGTTTGAGATTGTTGAGGTTGAGTGGGATTTGTTCGAGGGTAACTCAAAGGACGAGATTGCAACTATACCATTGTTCCATAGTACTAGAGCTGCAATCGAAGTGCCGAAAAGTTTATCTTGGTTTGAGTTCGGTACGATTTTAGAGGTGGGTGAGCTACGTGAGGTATGGTCTCGTGAGAAATATTTGAAGTTGAGGTCCGCGCTTGCAAAGCTAATCAATCCATTTGGGGGTGGGGATGGTTTTGAAATAAATCTCACCGTGCCCGAAGAGGAAAAAGGCGATATTTCTGTTTTAAGTGATCTTAAGTCTGGTGATGAAGTTAATCCTTTGTACCTTGTTAATGGTCCAATTCAAAATTTCATTTTTGAAACGCTTAAAGATAAAACAACACACCTGCAGGTTGAAATATCTGATGGCGGAAGTTATATCACTTCCATACTAACGGATAGATCAGAAATGATTTATAAGGTTAGAGAGAAAAACCCCTATCCCCTTTTGAAGGAGGCTAGTTTTAATTCGAATCTTTACTATTTGAATCGTTCGGCAAAACAAACCTTTTCGCGCCGGATGGGGGTCCCATCAGTCCGTTTCGGTTCAATTTTTCTATTTAAAAATGGGTTTCGTGTTTTTCCTATAGGTGAGGAGGGGGTTGATACTTTCGGTATAGATCGGAGAAAGCAGCAGGGATATGCAAGGTTCTTGGGGACGCGAGATGTTATTGGACGTATAGATATCATTGGGGTAGATGACAGATTCCGAGAATCTACTAGTCGAGACCAAGGGCTAATAGATACTCCTGCGTATAGACAGTTAGTTGATTGTTTTGAAGATAAATGTTTCAAAAGGCTGGAGCGTTATGTCGTTGGGGTTAATTGGAAAGATGCGCTCGACTTAGATGTTGAAGATACATCTAGAATACGGGGTGAGGCTGCATCCGCACGCATTACTGCAATTGTTGCCCAGTTGGCGGGTGGAGAGGGAGTTGAGCTACTAGATTTTAGTCGTGAACTCATCAGGATTCTGAATGAACGTTCCGATGACTTCAAAGAGTCGTTGGCAGGTCTTAGAACTCTTGCAGAAAAGTCAGGTGATAAAAACTTACTTGAAGAGTTAGACGCTGCATCATACCGATACAACGAATTACAGCGAGCAGAGGCTGCTGCCCGCGATATCGCGGATCGCGAACGTACTGCGAGGCGTGATGCCGAACGCAACGCCGCTGAATCTGCTCAGCGAGCCGACGCCGCAACTAAAAGTTATGAGGAAGAGCGAAAGCGTAATCTGTTTCTTACATCTATTTCTAATCTAGATAAAGATACTATTGAGATTTTACATCACCAAATAATAATACATGCGTCCGCTGTTAACGAAATAATAAATGGGCAGTTCGATCGTCTTCGGCATGATCGAGATTTTAGTATAGATGATGTAAAAGTTGCTTTGGAAAATATTTCGTTTCAAAATAGAAAGATACTATCAATTGCTCGATTTGCTACGAAGGCGAATTTTAGGATGGAGTCTGAGACGATTACAGATGATCTAGTATCTTACATTGAGCAGTATATAAATCAAGTCGCGCCAATGCTAGCGGAAACAGGGATTAGTATATCTGTTATTAATAATGCTAAGTCGCTAGTAAGAACGTTCAAACCAATAGAAATTTCTATAATGATTGATAACTTTATAAGTAATGCAGGCCGAGCTGAGGCTGACAAGATAGTTTTTTCATTGAGGCAGATCTCAGTTAAGGAGCTACAAATTAATGCGGTCGACAATGGTCGAGGGTTTGATGCTGGTATTGTTGATCTCAATCGCCTGTTCGAAAAAGGATACTCTACATCGACGGGATCTGGGCTGGGACTTTATCACGTGCAGCAAATTATAGACTCCTTAGGTGGGTCAATTGCAGCTGAGCGTGGGGGCTCAGGAGCCGAGTTTGTCTTAAGGATAAAAGGATAGGAATGATGCATCTCGAATATAGGATTCTGTGGTTTGAAGATCAAATTGCAAACATCAAACCATATCAGGACAATATACGTAACGCTATTTCTCGGTTGGGTTTCAACCCTAAGATTGAAACTCGTGAAGTAGTAACAGGTGCCGGGGATCCTTTAGCTGACTTGCCGCTGTCTCGAGATGTTGATCTCGTGATGATGGATTGGAAGCTGGGCGGAGGTTTTGATGGTGCTAAGTTAGCAAAGCGTTTGAAAGTTTATTATCGCGACACAGATATGGTTTTCTATAGTTCTGAGTCTGCTGCGACATTGAGGAGGCTGATATTTGATCAGGATATTGACGGGGTGTTTTGTTTTCATAGGACTAATTTGAGCGATAGAACCATTGGGCTAGTTCAGTCTCAACTTAGAAAGATGCTCGATCTTAATCATATGCGTGGCATTGTTATGGCCGCAACTAGTGATTTAGATCAGGCAATGATCGAATGTCTTGAAAAAATTCAGCCATTAATAAGTGCTGAAGATAAAGACGCATTCGTTAAAGGGATTGGCACAAAAATCTCTGAAAGTCTCAGAAGCAAAGCGAACGAAATAGATAGACTCATGGAGCGAGGCCGTCTAGATAAGCTATTAAAAGAGCCGTCTTTCGGTGCTGCGCTCCGACTGAGTATTCTACAGGATGAAATTGCGAAAATAGCAGATCGTATTTCTGAGGTTCATCTTTTGGAGCGTCTTGCCCTGTATCGTGATGAGGTCATCGGCCCGAGAAATGATTTTGCGCACAGGCGTGCAGTGCTTGCAAATGATCAATTGGTGTTGGAAGGAAGAACTCAACCGTTTACTCAAGAGTCTATGATTGCACTACGTCTAAAGCTATTGTCTCACTTTGATAATCTGAGTGGCTTGATTAGCTTGCTTGCGGAACTCGGTGAGTCACCCAGCTCCTCCCAGTCTGCAGTTCTTCAGGATATAAAAGAAGATTTAATGGGCGCGATTGTAAATCCTGATAGTTAATGGTTTTGCTATAGTTAGTTGCATAAGGATTTGATTGTGGGCAGTGTGAAGGAAGCATCTCCCTTTCCTTCACTTATTGCGTACGTTAATATGCACCACGTTTGAAAAAATTAAGCATCGTTAATTTTTTCATTCATGAACGTTGGTGAAAGTCAATTTGTTTGCGCTCTGGATAGATGAAAACTAGGTTGAATTATGCGGTTTATTGACGTTTTTGCCGGCTGCGGCGGGCTTTCTCTAGGGCTGCTTAAGGCTGGTTGCCAGGGCGTTGCAGCTATTGAAAAAAATCCGATGGCCTTTCAAACCCTTAAGCATAACCTAATTGATGGCGATCGCTATCGGTTTAATTGGCCTTCTTGGCTGCCTATTGAAGCTATGAGTTGTGAGGCTTTTTTAGAAAACTATAAATCACACCTACTAAAGCTAGCTGGTACTATCGATTTAATGGTGGGGGGGCCACCCTGTCAGGGGTTTTCAACGGCCGGGCGTCGTAATCCGGAAGACCCACGGAATAAAATGGCTGAGCAGTATCTTGAGCTAGTTAAGATAATAAGGCCTAACTTTATAGTTATCGAAAACGTAAGTGGATTTAATAGCAGGTTTACTCGTAAAAATAGCGATGCTGAAGTGGATGGTAAGTACATCACGCAGTCGTATGCGGATTTTATTTGTGAGTCACTTTCTTCCTTGGGGTATGCGGTCTCGCGTGGAAAAATAAACTGCGCTGATTTTGGTGTTCCTCAAAATAGGCATAGATATCTAATCGTCTGCTCTTTAGTTGATTGTGAAGACTTGTTTCAGCGATTGCGCGATTCTAGTGTGCGTTTTAAAGCTTTAAAAGGATTGGATGTTAATAAGGCTACCACAGTACGAGATGCGATTTTTGATCTGGAAACTACGTCTAAAGTTTTGGTAGACAACTCTGATTCAGGTGTTCGTGGGTTTCGTGAATTGGACTACACTCTTCCCCTTGTTTTGTCGCCTTATTTGAAGCTTATGCGCGATGGGTTTAGTGGTGTTCCTAATAGTATGCGCCTCCCTAATCATAAGGCCAAAACAATAGAGCAATTTGAAAGTATCAGGCAGATGGCAGTGCCAGGAAAGTCGATATCAAAAGCATCTAGAGAGTTTTTGGGGCTAAAAAAACACGCTATTACGGTGTTGACTAGTGGTGAACCTTCCCCGACTATAACAACTTTGCCGGATGATATAATTCACTATAGTGAAAATAGAATCTTGACGGCTCGTGAATCTGCAAGAATACAGTCATTCCCTGATTGGTTTGAGTTTACTGGGAAATATACTACAGGGGGCGCGGCAAGAAAGTTTGATTGCCCTAGATATACTCAGGTAGGAAACGCAGTTCCGCCTCTTTTATCTGAAGCAATTGGAAATATGATACGGGCTGCTTCTGCTGATCAACGCAGTAAGAAATTAGCGGAGGTGGATAGTAAAAGTTGCTGTGTATAGTTTTTGGTTTTCTATATCTCCGATGTGGTAGTTGTGTCAATTTAAAGTATGGCCCATTGTGGGATGTTTGCTTTGATAAGGGCTCGAATCATCTTGGAGGGAGCAGTTCGCCATATTTCGTGTGCTAGTTCCAGCTTTGAATACTTTTCGTCGTTCAGAAATTTTGTCATATGCATACAGCTCTGCAGTTTCATAAAAAAAACAAGCATATGATCGTCTATATAATAAAACTCATTGTGCGCTAATTTTTGTAAGTGTGCGTCTTTTATTAATGAATAAATGTAGTAGGAGGCATCATCTAGGTTGTCTCCACCTTCCATATCTACAGGCATGTTGAGGTTAGGCGAACCATTGAATGTTGCGTGTTGTCGGTTGTGGCATGTAAAGCAAAGCGTAATCCCATTTCCTGGTTGAAACCATCCGTGAGGATAGAGGGATCTACGGAATATATGATGTGCCTGTATTTTTTCTTTCGAGGAACAAACTACGCACTTGTATTGGTCTCTTGCTTTAATGTAGCGACTCCATAATCGTAGTGCCCACTTGTCAGATCTGTTATTTTTAATTGATAGTATCAGGGAGAGTTGCTTGTCAATTAAATTTAATTTGTGTTCGTCCATGATTTTGCTCTTCTTTTTAACATTCTTTAAAAAAAACCCTGAAATTATTCAGGGTTTTTTATTAGGAATGATGGCTGTCTAGAAGTTAATCCCAGCTAAGCGCACCACCAGTCTGATACTCAATAACCCGAGTCTCAAAGAAATTTTTCTCTTTCTTCAAGTCCATAATCTCGCTCATCCAAGGGAACGGGTTAGTCGTCCCTGGATACTCTTCCTTCAAACCAATCTGGCTCAAACGACGGTTAGCGATGAACTTCAGGTAGTCCTCCATCATCGCCGCGTTCATGCCCAACACGCCGCGAGGCATGGTGTCACGGGCGTATTCGATCTCCAGCTGAGTGCCTTGCAGAATCATCTGCGAAGCTTCTTCCTTCATCTCGGCATCCCACAAGTGCGGGTTTTCGATTTTGATCTGGTTGATCACGTCGATGCCGAAGTTCAGGTGCATGGATTCGTCGCGCAGGATGTATTGGAACTGCTCGGCGACGCCGGTCATTTTGTTGCGGCGGCCCATGGAGAGGATCTGGGTGAAGCCGCAGTAGAAGAAGATGCCTTCCAGGACGCAGTAGTAGGCGATCAGGTTGCGCAGCAGTTCTTTGTCGGTTTCGACGGTGCCGGTTTCGAACTTCGGATCGGAGATCGAACGGGTGTATTTCAGGCCCCAGGTGGCTTTTTTCGCGACCGATGGGATCTCGTGGTACATGTTGAAGATTTCGCCTTCATCCATGGCCAGGGATTCGATGCAGTACTGGTAGGCGTGGGTGTGGATCGCCTCTTCGAAGGCCTGGCGCAGGATGTACTGGCGGCATTCCGGGTTGGTGATCAGGCGGTACACGGCCAGGACCAGGTTGTTGGCAACCAGGGAGTCGGCGGTGGAGAAGAAGCCGAGGTTGCGCATCACGATGCGGCGCTCGTCGTCGGTCAGGCCTTCCGGGTTTTTCCAGAGGGCGATGTCGGCGGTCATGTTGACTTCTTGCGGCATCCAGTGGTTTGCGCAACCGTCCAGGTACTTCTGCCAGGCCCAGTCGTACTTGAAGGGTACGAGTTGGTTGAGGTCGGCGCGGCAGTTGATCATGCGCTTTTCGTCAACTGCGACACGGGCGGAGGCGCCTTCGAGTTCGGCGAGGCCTTCGGCGACGTCGAGGGAATCCAGGGCGGCTTTGGCGCGGGCAACGGCGGCGGAGTCAGCGGCGGTCACGGCACGGGCTTCCAGGGCGGCGGCACCGCCAGCGCTGTCGAGACGGTCCATGTTGGCTTCGGTGGCGTGGCCAGCGTTGGCGCTCTTGACTGCTACTTCCGTGTCTTCTTTGTCGAATTCGTCCCAGCTCAGCATGACGTGTCGTCTCCTGCGTGAGGGCCAGAGTGCCCGTGTGAAAATGGATAGGTTGGTTTTCACACGGCCTTACTGGCCGCGTTGGATCTAAAGGAATCGTTTTTTGCAGCAGCTATACGCAGGCATCAAACAGAATTTTGTACGGGGTTCCGAGAGCCACTGATGGGCGCAGCAAGCGGCGAGCGCCTGTGCGGGGCTTCAGACTGGCTTTTCATCCCTGTAAGGGGATATTGCAGGCCCGTTTAAGGCCGCATTATAGGGAAGTTTTGCGTGCTGTGGTGCGGCGAAATGGCTCACGGATCGGTCGACAGGGGCCGTATTTCGGTCGGAGCGAGGGTTTACAGGGCTTTGAACGGTTTTGGCGGGGGAAGATTTTTTTTCTTAATTTTTTGCCCCGGGAATTTTTTGTTCAAGAAATAACCAAAAAAGGCTTTTTTCACTACATCTTGTGTTTCTGTGGGGTTTTCTCAGGCTCCAGACACAACTAAGCCCGACCGAAGTCGGGCTGTGAAGTCACGCGGGTGGATCAGCTCAGGCGACCTGCACCGACGTGGTCGGCACCATCGGCGGCGAGGCGGGCGGCACCGGTGTGGTCAGCGCCGTCGGAAGCCAGTTTGCCGGCGCCTACATGGTCTGCGCCATCGGCGGCGAGGCGGGCTGAACCGGTGTGGTCGTAACCGTCGGAAGCGACAGCCGCTTCAGTGGTGTAGGCGGCCGAGCCGGTGCGGTCGTAACCATCGGCGGCGAAGGTGTTGGCAGCCAGGACGGAGAGGGTCAGGGCGAGGATCAGTTGGGTTTTCATGGTCAGTGCTCCGGATTCGTGGGCGTTGTTTGTCTTGGGTTGAATTTGATACTACGCCGATTAATTCGATTAAAAAGCGCAAATAAATGCTTAAAACAATCGATTTAATCGATTATTAAGGTTCGGCGCTTCATCTGCCTGATCGTGGCGGGTGGGTCGAACCTTATTGGGGGGAGGTGTGAAGCAGGGATCAGCCGTTAGAGCAACCGTTGCCCATCGCGCTGTAACGCAGGATATGTCGTTGACCGTTGGAATCTTCGTATTCCATTTTCATGGGGACAACTTCACAAACATTCGGTGCTTCGCTCATGGAGATGACTTTGGCGATGTCCAGATTCATCGAGTAAGTGTATTCCTCAACGGGCGGTTGTTGCTGCGCGACATCAGTCGGCACCTCGCTTGCCATGGCGGTTGCGCACACGCTGCCGAGGGCCAGAACCCATAAAGCTTTCATTTGAGTTTTACCTTTCTAGGGTCGAGTGGGGGCACGCAATCCTTTTGAGATTGCGTGTGGAGCTTCAGTATCTGGGTGTTTGATTAACTGCCTTCGTGGGGGCTGTATCTTGGTTAATCAGGTTGCCTTGTCGGCGTGGCAGATTTTAGGGGGGACGGATACGTTCATATAGACGTGGTTTTGATAAACACCTTTGACAGATCCTGTAACAATCCCTGAATAGCCTGTTCTTTTGTAGGAGCGAGCCTGCTCGCGATGAGCCAGGGAGCACCGCGGGGTGTCAGATTGGGCGCGTTATCGTTGACGACCATCGCGAGCAGGCTCGCTCCCACAGGTATCGCTTTTGTAGGAGCGAGCTTGCTCGCGATGAGCCAGAGAGCGCCGCGGGGGTGTCAGATTGGGCGCGTTATCGTTGACGACCATCGCGAGCAGGCTCGCTCCCACAGGTGCCGCGGTGGTATTGGGTTTGACGGGTATTCACGACATTTTGTGTGGGCTTGTTACTACCATCGTCGAATGGTTCTATAGGCCCGGCCCGGCTACAACAGGGTCATACAAAAACAACTATTCCACCGAGGTAAGAAAGATGAGTGCGGCTTCCCTGTATCCCGTTCGTCCCGAGGTTCTGGCCAACACCCTGACCGACGAGGCGACCTACAAGGCCATGTACCAGCAGTCGGTCGTCAACCCGGACGGCTTCTGGCGCGAGCAAGCCAAGCGCCTCGACTGGATCAAGCCTTTCACCACGGTGAAGCAGACCTCCTTCGACGATCACCATGTCGACATCAAGTGGTTCGCCGACGGCACCCTGAACGTGTCCTACAACTGCCTCGACCGTCATCTGGCCGAGCGCGGCGACCAGGTCGCGATCATCTGGGAAGGCGATGACCCTGCCGAAAGCCGCAACATCACCTACCGCGAGTTGCACGAACAAGTCTGCAAGTTCGCCAACGCCCTGCGCGGCCAGGACGTGCACCGCGGCGACGTGGTGACGATCTACATGCCGATGATCCCCGAAGCCGTGGTCGCCATGCTGGCCTGTACCCGGATCGGCGCGATCCACTCGGTGGTGTTCGGCGGGTTCTCGCCGGAAGCCCTGGCCGGTCGCATCATCGACTGCAAATCCAAAGTGGTGATCACCGCCGACGAAGGCATTCGTGCCGGCAAGAAGATCCCGCTCAAGGCCAACGTCGACGACGCGCTGACCAACCCGGAAACCAGCAGCATCCAGAAAGTCATCGTGTGCAAGCGCACCGGTGGCCAGATCAAGTGGAACCAGCACCGCGACATCTGGTTCGAGGACCTGATGAAAGTGGCCGGTACCGTGTGCGCGCCGAAAGAGATGGGCGCCGAAGAGGCGCTGTTCATCCTCTACACCTCGGGCTCCACCGGCAAGCCGAAGGGCGTGCAGCACACCACCGGCGGCTACCTGCTGTACGCCGCCATGACCCACGAGCGCGTGTTCGACTACCGTCCGGGCGAAATCTACTGGTGCACCGCCGACGTCGGCTGGGTCACCGGCCACAGCTACATCGTCTACGGCCCGCTGGCCAACGGCGCGACCACCCTGCTGTTCGAAGGCGTGCCGAACTACCCGGACATCACCCGGGTGGCGAAGATCGTCGACAAACACAAGGTCAACATCCTCTACACCGCGCCGACCGCGATCCGCGCCATGATGGCCTCGGGCACCGCCGCTGTTGAAGGCGCCGATGGCAGCAGCCTGCGCCTGTTGGGTTCGGTGGGCGAGCCGATCAACCCGGAAGCCTGGGACTGGTACTACAAGAACGTCGGCAAGTCCCGTTGCCCGATCGTCGACACCTGGTGGCAGACCGAAACCGGAGGCAACATGATGAGCCCGCTGCCGGGCGCCCATGCCCTCAAGCCGGGCTCGGCGGCGCGCCCGTTCTTCGGCGTGGTGCCGGCCCTGGTGGACAACCTGGGCAACATCATCGAAGGCGAGGCCGAGGGCAACCTGGTGATTCTCGATTCGTGGCCAGGCCAGGCGCGTACGCTGTATGGCGATCACGACCGCTTCGTCGACACCTACTTCAAGACCTTCCGCGGCATGTACTTCACCGGTGACGGCGCCCGTCGCGATGCCGATGGCTATTACTGGATCACCGGTCGCGTGGACGACGTGCTCAACGTCTCCGGCCACCGCATGGGCACCGCCGAGATCGAAAGCGCGATGGTCGCGCACCCGAAAGTCGCCGAGGCGGCGGTGGTCGGTGTGCCGCACGACATCAAGGGACAGGGCATTTATGTCTACGTCACCCTGAAAAACGGTGAAGAGCCGAACGAGCAACTGCGCCTGGAGCTGAAGAACTGGGTGCGCAAGGAGATCGGGCCGATTGCCTCGCCGGATGTGATCCAGTGGGCGCCAGGGCTGCCGAAGACTCGCTCGGGCAAGATCATGCGGCGGATTCTGCGCAAGATTGCTACCGCTGAATATGATGGGTTGGGGGATATCTCCACCCTGGCGGATCCGAGTGTGGTGCAGCATTTGATTGATACGCACAAGACCATGAATGTCGCGTAAGCGGCTTCTGAGTCACTGAAGCCCCACCTGGCGTTGCGCCGGGTGGGGCTTTTTTATTCTCTGGTTTTTGTGTTGGGCGGGCTGGCCCCATCGCGAGCAAGCTCGCTCCCACAGGTTTTTGCGGTGTGGCTCAGGTCGTGTGTACACCACGAATCCCTGTGGGAGCGAGCTTGCTCGCGATAGCGGTTTGGCAGGCGCTACAGCAACATCTACCAATAAATATCGGTTTCCTCTGTCGGCGTTTTCCTACTGTTACCCGAGATCTTTCAGGTTACTGAATGTGTAACCGCGTCGGATCAATGCGGGGCATTGGGAAACGCAAGGCCCCACATCGGGGGCTAAAAACCACCGCTGAAAAATAAGACTCCACGCTGCGCTTGCCGGATTAGAAGGGTTTGCCAATAATAGGCCCGCAATTTGCAATATAGATCGGTTCCATATCTTTTGCTCTTGCATGATTTTGCAGGGCTGTCAACGCGCTAAAACGACTTTCTCGGTGCTTCTGTAATTAGTTGTCGCATTGAAGAAATATCGGCCTCGGGCCTCTCGTTAGAATGCCGATCACTCGCTCGTCGTTGCCCGTGTTGAATTTAAACACCGGCTTCCCAGGACGCAGCACTGCTTTCTGGTTCCACTCATTCGCATATTGGGCTGTTGCTCACTCTGCCGTTTTTGCCCTTTACCGATGGAGTCCCAAGATGAAGAAACTCGTGCTGCTTGGCGCCCTGGCACTGTCCGTGCTGTCGCTGCCATCCTTCGCCGATGAAAAGCCTCTGAAAATTGGTATCGAAGCGGCTTACCCTCCGTTCGCTTCCAAAGCACCGGACGGCAGCATCGTTGGTTTCGACTACGACATCGGCAACGCCTTGTGCGAAGAGATGAAGGTCAAGTGCGTGTGGGTCGAGCAAGAGTTCGACGGCCTGATCCCGGCACTGAAAGTGCGCAAGATCGACGCGATCCTGTCGTCCATGTCGATCACTGAAGATCGCAAGAAGTCCGTGGACTTCACCAACAAGTACTACAACACCCCGGCTCGCCTGGTCATGAAGGCCGGCACCCAGGTCAGCGAAGGCCTGACCGAGCTCAAGGGCAAGAACATCGGCGTACAGCGTGGTTCGATCCACGAGCGTTTCGCCCGTGAAGTCCTGGCCCCGCTGGGTGCCGAGATCAAGCCATATGGCTCGCAGAACGAAATTTACCTCGATGTGGCCGCCGGCCGCCTCGACGGCACCGTGGCAGACGCTACGCTTCTGGATGACGGTTTCCTGAAAACCGACGCCGGTAAAGGTTTCGCCTTCGTCGGCCCTGCATTCACCGACGTCAAATACTTCGGCGACGGTGTAGGCATCGCGGTGCGCAAGGGCGACAAGGCTGAGCTGGACAAGCTCAACGCCGCCATCGCCGCCATTCGCGAGAACGGCAAGTACAAGCAAATCCAGGACAAGTACTTCGCCTTCGATATCTACGGCAAGTAATACGCCCCGGCGACAAGTCCGAAATGGCGCAAGCAGCAGGATCTCTGAGGTTTGCGCCATTTTTTCATCCCAACTTTCGAGGACCTGAATCATGTTGAAAGGCTACGGGGCTGTCATCCTCGATGGCGCTTGGCTGACGCTTCAGCTCGCCTTGTCGTCCATGGCCATGGCCATCGTTCTGGGCCTGATCGGCGTGGCACTGCGTCTGTCGCCGGTGCGCTGGCTGGCCTGGCTGGGCGACCTGTATTCCACGGTGATCCGCGGTATTCCCGACCTGGTGCTGATCCTGCTGATTTTCTACGGCGGCCAGGACTTGCTCAACCGCGTCGCACCGCTGCTCGGCTTTGACGAGTACATTGACCTGAATCCGTTGGCTGCCGGTATCGGCACCCTGGGTTTCATCTTCGGTGCGTACCTGTCTGAAACCTTCCGGGGTGCGTTCATGGCGATCCCCAAGGGTCAGGCCGAAGCCGGCATGGCGTACGGCATGAGCAGTTTCCAGGTGTTCTTCCGGGTGTTGGTGCCACAGATGATTCGCCTGGCGATTCCGGGTTTCACCAACAACTGGCTGGTATTGACCAAGGCGACCGCGCTGATTTCGGTGGTCGGCCTGCAGGACATGATGTTCAAGGCCAAGCAGGCGGCCGATGCCACCCGCGAGCCTTTCACCTTCTTCCTCGCAGTGGCGGCGATGTACCTGGTGATCACCAGTGTGTCGTTGCTGGCATTGCGTCACCTTGAGAAGCGCTACTCGGTAGGCGTAAGGGCGGCTGATCTATGATCTTCGACTACAACGTCATTTGGGAGGCCTTGCCGCTGTACTTCGGCGGCCTGGTGACCACCCTCAAACTGCTTGCGCTGTCGCTGTTCTTCGGCTTGCTGTGCGCATTGCCGCTGGGCCTGATGCGCGTCTCGAAGAACCCGGTGGTCAACATGTCCGCCTGGCTCTATACCTACGTGATCCGCGGCACACCGATGCTGGTGCAGCTGTTTTTGATCTACTACGGTCTGGCGCAGTTCGAAGCGGTGCGTGAGAGCTTCCTCTGGCCGTGGCTGTCCAGCGCAACCTTCTGTGCGTGCCTGGCATTCGCGATCAACACCAGCGCCTACACCGCCGAGATCATCGCCGGCAGCCTGCGGGCCACGCCGAACGGCGAGATCGAAGCGGCCAAGGCCATGGGCATGTCGCGCTTCAAGATGTACAAGCGCATCCTGCTGCCGTCGGCCCTGCGCCGGGCGCTGCCGCAGTACAGCAACGAAGTGATCATGATGCTGCAGACCACCAGTCTGGCGTCCATCGTGACCCTGATCGACATCACCGGTGCCGCGCGCACGGTCAACGCTCAGTTCTACCTGCCGTTCGAGGCCTACATCACCGCCGGCGTGTTCTACCTGTGCCTGACCTTCATCCTGGTGAAGCTGTTCAAGATGGCCGAGCGCCGCTGGCTGGGCTACCTGGCCCCGCGGAAGCACTGATATGGAACGCATCGATCATGCTTTGCCGTGGAGCCACCTGGGCAGCGAACGCCGGATTTCGGTGTTCCGCTTTGGTAGTGGCGAGCGCAAGGCGTATATCCAGGCCAGCCTGCACGCCGATGAGCTGCCGGGCATGCGCACGGCGTTCGAGCTGAAAAAGCGTCTGGCCGAACTCGAAGCAAAGGGCTTGCTCAACGGTGTGGTCGAACTGGTGCCGGTGGCTAATCCACTGGGGCTGGGTCAACTGCTTCAGGGCAATCATCAAGGGCGTTTCGAGGCGGGCAGCGGCAAGAACTTCAACCGCGATTTCGTCGAGTTGAGCGCACCTGTGGCGGCTGCACTGGCAGAAAGCCTGGGTGACGATCCGCACGCCAACATTCGCCTGATCCGTCAGGCGATGGTCGATCATCTGGCCGCTTTGCCAGAGGCGAGCAGCCAGTTGCAAGGCATGCAGCGGGTTCTGCTCAGCCACGCCTGCACCGCCGATGTGGTACTGGATCTGCATTGCGACGCCGAAGCGGCGCTGCACATGTACGCCTTGCCGCAGCACTGGCCGCAGTGGCGTTCGCTGGCTGCGCACCTGAATGTGCGGGTCGGTTTGCTGGCGGAAGATTCCGGCGGCAGTTCGTTCGACGAAGCCTGTTCGTTGCCGTGGTTGCGCCTGTCGCGTCTGTTCCCGGATGCACAGATTCCACTGGCGTGTCTGGCGACTACCATTGAATTAGGGGGGCAGGCCGATACCGGTCGCGCCGAGGCTTGCGCCCATGCCGAAGGCATTCTGGCCTTCCTTGCCGAGCAAGGATTGATCAGTGGCGAATGGCCGAAGCCTGCGCAAGACCCTTGCGAAGGCATGCCATTCGAAGGCACTGAATTGTTGTTGGCACCACACCCCGGTGTGGTGAGTTTCCTGCGTAAGCCCGGTGAGTGGGTTGAAGCGGGTGACGAGATTTTTGAAGTGATCGATCCGTTGGCGGATCGGGTCAGCACGGTGTGTGCTGGTACGTCCGGGGTGCTGTTTGCCATTGAACGGCTGCGTTATGCCCAACCCGGTTTCTGGCTGGCCAAGGTGGCGGGGCGCGAAGCGCTGCGTCACGGGCGCTTGCTCAACGACTGACTGACTGTTTTTGTGAGAACCGATCGCATGTACAAACTTGAAGTCCAAGACCTGCATAAACGCTACGGCAGTCACGAAGTGCTCAAGGGCGTGTCCCTGAAAGCGGCAGCCGGCGATGTGATCAGCATCATCGGCTCCAGTGGCTCCGGCAAAAGTACCTTCCTGCGCTGCATCAACCTGCTGGAGCAGCCGCACGCGGGCAAGATCCTGCTCAACAACGAAGAGTTGAAGCTGGTGGCGAACAAGGACGGCGCGTTGAAAGCCGCCGACCCGAAACAGCTGCAACGCATGCGTTCGCGCCTGTCGATGGTGTTCCAGCATTTCAACCTGTGGTCGCACATGACCGCGCTGGAAAACATCATGGAAGCGCCGGTGCACGTGCTCGGCGTGTCCAAGGCCGAAGCCCGCGAAAAAGCCGAACACTACCTGAACAAGGTCGGCGTGGCCCATCGCAAAGACGCTTACCCGGGCCACATGTCCGGCGGTGAGCAGCAGCGCGTGGCGATTGCCCGTGCACTGGCGATGGAGCCTGAGGTGATGCTGTTCGACGAACCGACCTCGGCCCTCGACCCGGAGCTGGTGGGCGACGTGTTGAAGGTCATGCAGGCCCTGGCCCAGGAAGGCCGGACCATGGTGGTGGTGACCCACGAAATGGGCTTCGCCCGTGAAGTGTCGAACCAGCTGGTGTTCCTGCACAAAGGTGTGGTCGAAGAAAGCGGCAACCCGCGCGAAGTGCTGGTGAACCCGCAATCGGAGCGTCTGCAGCAATTCCTCTCGGGCAGCCTAAAGTAATCAGGGCTGCCGTTGTGCACCGGGATAGTGCATGCTTCGCAACCTAAAGGCCAGCCCCGATCCCTTGTGGGAGCGAGCCTGCTCGCGAATGCGGTGTGACATTCAATACAGATGTCGACTGATCTACCGCTTTCGCGAGCAGGCTCGCTCCCACATTTGATCTCTGTTGGTTTCGAGATTTGCGTTCATTTACGGGCTAGCATTGGCCCATGCCTTCATCACTGTTCTTCGTTTCGGATTGCCCGCCATGACTGCCCATCGAATTGGTTTCCTGATTTGGCCCAGCACTAAAGCACTGACGCTTGCGCTGGCTGAGGAGGCCTTGCGTGTTGCTCAGCGTGTGCATCCGGACGTGGTTTACGAACTGTCGTTCCTGCAGGCCGAAGCCATTACAGAGGCCGCGGCCGACAGCGCCTGGCAATTGCCGGGTGAGGCATGGACCGGCAAGCTGGAAAACTTCCAGAAACTGTTCCTGCTCGCTGACGAGCCACCGACCGCACTGGCGCCGGCGCTCAGCAGTGCGCTCAAACAGCTGGTGCGTTCCGGTTGCGTGATCGGCGGTCTGTCGGCCGGTGTTTACCCGTTGGCGCAACTCGGTTTGCTCGATGGCTATCGCGCGGCCGTGCATTGGCGCTGGCAGGACGATTTCGCCGAACGTTTCCCCAAGGTCATCGCCACCAGTCACCTGTTCGACTGGGATCGCGATCGCCTGACCGCGTGCGGCGGCATGTCGGTGCTCGACTTGTTGCTGGCGGTGTTGGCCCGCGACCATGGCGCGGAGCTGGCGGGTGCGGTCTCCGAAGAACTGGTGGTCGAGCGCATCCGCGAGGGCGGCGAGCGCCAGCGTATCCCGTTGCAGAACCGTCTCGGCTCCAGCCATCCGAAGCTCACGCAAGCCGTGTTGCTGATGGAGGCCAACATCGAAGAGCCGCTGACCACCGACGAAATCGCCCAGCATGTGTGCGTGTCCCGTCGGCAGCTGGAGCGGATCTTCAAGCAATACCTCAACCGTGTGCCGAGCCAGTATTACCTGGAACTTCGCTTGAACAAGGCCCGGCAGATGTTGATGCAAACCAGCAAGTCGATCATCCAGATCGGCCTGTCCTGTGGCTTCTCCTCGGGGCCGCATTTCTCCAGCGCCTATCGCAACTTCTTCGGTGCCACGCCGCGGGAAGATCGCAACCAGCGGCGCAGCAGCAGCCCGTTCGAATTGTCATCGGTGCCACCGGAACGCGGGTAGCCAGTACTCAGTCTTCAATGTCGGTGTCGGGCGCTCCATCCTCCGGCACCGGCATGTCGGCTATCTCGTCGATACCCAGATCATTCTCGGTTGCGCGAAAGTACGCAGCGATGCGTTGCAAGCTTTGCGCATTGAACGGGTTGCCGCTGAAGTCAAAGCTTTCTCCGACACCCGGGTCCACCTCCATGAGTTCGGGCGGCATCTCGGTAATGGCGTTGAAGCTCAGGTCGACGTCGGTCCAGGTCGTGATGCTCAGCACTCCCTTGGGGATTTCAGTGATGCCCGTGTGACTCAAGTCCAGTGAGGATATTTCTGTCATGTGGCTAAGGTCAGGGCTTAGACCGAGTGGATTGTTCCGCAGATTCAAGTGGTCAAGGCTATCCATGCCCGCCAAGGCCTCTACGGTTTCCTGAGTCAGGGTAATGCCGCACTCCGACAAGCTCAGCACTGACAATCTGCCCATTCTGAAGATGGCTTCGGGAAGATTGCCCAGGTGGTATCCCCGTATGGTCAGGGTGTCCAGGTTGGCAAAACTGTCCAGGAACCGGCCAAGTCCAGGTGCAATGCCATGGGTGGTCGTCAGGTACATTTCGGGCACATGACTGAAGTCGGCTGACAGCGTCGGCAGGTCACCCAAGATTGGCAGGTGTGAGACGAATCCGTACTCACCCACGGCAATGTTTTCGATGGGGATCTGGCGCCAGCAGCGTTCCAGGTTTTGCTTGAATTCGTCTCTTTTGACGTGCTCGGCAAACATCTCGTTGGCCGTCAGCGGGGCGCCAGTATCGGAATGGGTGTCGGGCACATCGGCCGTCCACCGGCTCAGCTCGGTACCGAGTCGGGTGAGTTCTAGCTCGCGACGGGTCAGGTCAGCTCGACCCTCTGCGAGGGTGCCGGGTAAGCGATAGACGAAGTCGCTGGCCTCTTCGTTGTCCAGACTTGGGTAGAGGGCTTTGACGCGATCGATATCGACCTGTTCGGCATGGACTCCAAAGTCCTTTTCGGTTCGCTGATAGTGACGCTTGATGTGTTCCCGGGTGCTCGGGGACAGAGGGTTGTTGCCAAAATCAAATCCCTCGCTGATGTCGCCGGGCAGATCGAAGAGGGCGGTGGGCAATTCGGTGATCTGGTTGTCATTCAAAATGGCGGTTCGAATGCTCGGGTGATTCACCAGACCCTCGGGAATGCGGGTAATTCCGGTACCGGAAAGATCGACGTAGTTCAGCTTCGGCATGTTTTCCAGAGAAGGGCACACACCGAGCGGGTTTTTGTACAGGTCGAGCGCAGTCAATTGGTTCAGGGCAGACAGGGTGGCGCAACTCTGTTCTGTGAGGGTCACGGCGCAGTCGCTGAGGATGAGTGCGTCGAGTTGGGGCCATTGGGCAATGGCGTCCGGCAACTGCCCCAGTTCGAAGTTGCGTAGCGCCAGGCGGTCGAGGCTGGAAAACCCCTTCAAAAAATCATTCACGCCCTGGGTGGCACGATGACCTTCAAGCGTCACGCTGCGCACCTGAGGGAAATCGACGTTCAACTTTGGCAGCTCGCCAACGACCGGCTGGGAGAATTCAAAGGAAACCGGTACGCCACGGGTGCTGTCGTAGGTGGCCTGACGCCGCCAGCAGTCGAGCAATCTGGCTATCATTTGCCGGCGTGCATACCGTTGACTGGCGAGCTGCTCGACGCTCAAGCGGATTTGCGTGCCCGGAACATACAACGGGATCTCGTCGCACCAGGTGCTCAATTGCTCAAGCAATTGCGCGTGTTGGTTAAACAGGCGCTGGAGTTCTGCGCGCGGTCCGCCGGGATTGGCTTGCAATCGTGCGGCAAAGGCTTGCAGTTCCTCTGCGCTCAGATGGGGAAATAGCCGATAGATGTGGCTTTGTAACGAAGGGGTATTGACCGGCATCCGGTGATAACCATCGCCCCCGCCCAGCAAACGCATGACCGCCGGATCGTAGGCAGGCTTGAGATTCGGCCGTTGCGCCAGCAGCGCACGCAGTGCTTCACGAGTGACGGCGTGGGTGCGAATCAGCCGCTTGAGCCTTTCGCCCTCTCCGATGTTGATGTTCAGGGCGATTCGCTCGCTGTCGGGCAGCGCCTGTAACAGGCTGGAATAAAGGGTGTCAGTGCTACTGAGCTGTTCGCCGGCGTCGTCGTAGGCCTGATACGCCCCTTCATCGGTCAACACCAGCACCTTGCGCAAGGGCGCGTCCGGCTCGCCGATGCTGTCGATCAGCGGCCCATTGTGGGTGTATTGGCGGATTTCCAGGCGCAGTTGTCCCGACCAGCCAGGCAAGCGTTCCAGGGTGTGTAACGCCAGGCGATCGGTGTCGAGATGGTTGCGCGTCGAGTACAGGTAGAGCCCTTCATAAGCGCGAGTGACGCGCACCTGCAGGCCGGCCTCCTGTGCCAGTTCCGTGAGGCGTTTGGACAATGTTCCACGCTCCAGTTGCTCGCGTTCGGCGGCACTGGCGCTGTCGAGCAGTGCTTCGGCGAGGCTGGTTGGCAAACCGGGTTCGCTGTCGATAATGCGCTGGACCAAGGGGCGCGCACCTTGTTCGATTTTGCGGTAGCGCTGGCTGAAGAGGTTTTCCCGTTTGTCGGCGGCAAGCGTTGTCAGGTAGCGGCGCACTGAGCGTGCGTCGGTGTTGTCGAGGTGTTGCAACAGGGTGTTGATCAGGTCGCCATCGTCCAGTTGCGCTAGGTTGATCTGCACCACGACCTGGTTGCCCACGCCGCGCTCCCAGAGGGTTTCTCCTGTTGCATCGACCAGTCGCAGCCCCTTGTCCGCTGGCCAGTTACCGTAGTCGCAGAGCAGTTCCAGTTGCATCAGCGGATCAGCCTTCAGGTAATCGTCCGCACGATTGCTGCCGATTTGATCAATGAAGATCTGCAGGTCCTGATCAATTTTGAAGCGTTTGAGGGTGTCGGCCAGCAGCGGCGGTACCTGTTCGGCGTCGACATGCATCTTGCGCAAGGCGTTTTCGTGGCAGCCGCTGATGCTGAGGATACGCTCGCGTTCGCTCGCGGAAAAACGCTGCATGTCCGGGCCGATACGCCGCAGCAGGGTGGCCTGGTCCCAGGTCAGTGGCTGCTCGAGTTCGGTGTGCCAGGCCCCTTTTCCGTTGTGCCTCAGAGTGGGTTTGTAAGCTTCGGGACGCGTGGGGTGCTGGATGCGATGGCGCCCCGTCAACGGATCCTCGGTCACGGAGTAACGGCTGTTGTCCAGTGTCAGCAGGGTTTTGCCTTGATGGGTGTGCAGTCCCGTCGAGTCGGGTTTCGCGTCGTTGGGGGTCGTGACGGTTTGTTCGTAAGGCGTCAGGTCGGGCTTCCAATAGCGGGTTTCGCCATTGGGGCGTTTCACGGCGTTGAAGCGGTCGATGAATTGCACGACTTCCCGGGGCAGGACCGCGCGAAATTCGCTGACGGCGATCATGCCACCTGCCGCGAAAGTGCCCAGTTGCACTGCAGATTCAACCATCCCCATGAAATGCTCGAAGGCTTCGTTGGTCAGGCCTTCTGCCCAGTCGACAACACCTTCGAAGGTGTCATCCAGCAGCTGATAGGCCGTGTAAGCCAGCATCAGCTCGCCAAGGAACGGGACGAACGGCAACGCGATGAAGGCTGCGATGTTCAGCAGCGCCGAGGCGATTTCCGTGAAGGAGTCCCATAACGCCCATCGGGCCTTGCGGTCGACCGTGGCCGTCGACACTGCGATCACGCGCGCGTCATTGAGGATCTTGTCGAGTTTGCGTTGATAGAGATGAACCCACAGGTCGCCTCTGATCGGCGTTACTGCCATTTGCAGGTCGGGACGCTGGTTGGGGTTTTCTCTCCAGGTCGGCCGTGGATCGCCGGGTGGGACCGGTTGCCAGGTGATGGGATCGAGGCGGTTGTTCAGTTCGGCGAAGAAGTAACCGCGGTCTTCATGATTGATAAATCGACTGAAAAACTGTTGATAGTCGGGCTCTCGCAGGCGCTGGCTCAGTTCCTCGGCGAATGCCGCCGATGAGGGGTATTGCTTGATGGGATGTTCCGGGTCGTCAGGAATGTAGGCCACTACCCGGACCGTTTCGCGGGCGCGCTCCAGTTCCGGGGCGAACAGCACGATGCCGGTCAGGCGGGCATTCATGATCGTCAGGTCATGGCATCGCCAGGATAGGTCGTGGCCATCGGAGAGCAGGCGAAGGAGCGGCTGATGAACGTCGCTGGCCAGCAGGTTTTGCATCTGCGCCATCTGCAGGGCGGCTGTCAGGGCGGTTTTTTGGCTTTCGCGAATTTTCGGTTGCAGGATCGCCGCAGCCACCGGGTTGCTGATGCCAAGGTTGTCTTCCAGGTATCTTTTATAGCGCTCGCCAATGTCGAGTTCGCGGCACAGTTGGGTGAACGCCGTGATGGGCATCTTCGCCAGAATCTGTGGCAGGGTGCTGAAGTGCCCGGTGGAAGAGGGTGCAGTGATGTAAGTCGAGGCGGGCTCAAAGGCGTCGACTTCGGTTTCGGCGCTTTCGAAGTTGTGCAGCGCGGCGTCCAGCAACGACACGGTCCAGGTGCGCGCGGCTCCGGACTTCAGGCGCAGCCAGGGTATGTGCGCGGGAATGTAAAGACGCAGAAAGGTTTTACTGACGTCCGCTTCCAGGCCGAAACGTGTCTTGAGTGCGCCCTTGAGCATGGGTTCGGCGAAGTCTGCGGGGTTCAGCAGATTCGCCAGGGCCTGATCGACCCGGTTCTGGCTTGTCGTCTGCAGGGTAATGAGTCGACCGAGTTCGGCGTGCTGATCTTTAGGTGCATCCCTGATGGGGCTGGGCAACACCGGCTTGATGTTGCGCAGCGCTTCACGCCGTTTTGGCGTGGTTTGGCGAAGCCAGGGCGCAATGACGTTCATCAGGTGCTGATAATGCGCGTCGGACCTGAAAGTCTCAGGGATGTCGGGATTTTCGGTATTCATGGGGATAGGTCCACCATCGTGGTTGATAGACCGTCAGGAAAACCCGTAATCAAAGAGGACGCGCGGTACATATCTACCGCATTCCTTGAATCGGCATGGGTTACGCACAGCGACCTGCCGCAAACGCCCGCCGCCAGTTAAACTGCGCCTTTGCGACCCTATATGTCGCATTGCCGTAAACCCGGGAAAATCCGGGGTTTGCGCTATAAGAAGTTGTCGCTTGGCGGCAAGGCCGGGCTGAAAACTGTCCTTACAATCCTCACCAAGCTCGCCAGTTTCAGGCGAGTGTTTTCTCTTCAGGAGACTCCGATGTCCGTTGAGCACGCTGCGGTACAACGCGCCGATTTCGATCAGGTAATGGTTCCCAACTATGCGCCTGCCGCATTCATTCCTGTGCGTGGCGCCGGTTCCCGCGTCTGGGACCAGTCCGGTCGCGAGCTGATCGACTTCGCCGGCGGGATTGCCGTTAACGTATTGGGCCACGCGCATCCGGCGCTGGTCGGTGCCTTGACCGAACAAGCGAACAAGCTGTGGCACGTGTCCAACGTGTTCACCAATGAGCCGGCCCTGCGCCTGGCGCACAAGCTGGTCGACGCCACCTTTGCCGACCGCGCCTTCTTCTGCAACTCCGGCGCCGAAGCCAACGAGGCCGCCTTCAAGCTGGCCCGTCGTGTCGGTTTCGACCGTTTCGGCAGCGAGAAGTACGAGATCATCGCCGCGCTCAACAGCTTCCACGGCCGTACCCTGTTCACCGTGAACGTCGGTGGCCAGTCGAAGTACTCCGATGGCTTCGGTCCGAAGATCACCGGCATCACCCATGTGCCGTACAACGATCTGGCCGCGCTGAAAGCCGCCATTTCCGACAAGACTTGCGCTGTGGTGCTGGAGCCGATCCAGGGCGAAAGCGGTGTCATCCCGGCTGAACTCGAATACCTGCAAGGTGCCCGCGAACTGTGCACCGCGCACAACGCATTGCTGATCTTCGACGAAGTGCAAACCGGCATGGGCCGCACCGGCCACCTGTTCGCCTACCAGCATTACGGCGTGACTCCGGACATCCTGACCAGCGCCAAGAGCCTGGGCGGTGGTTTCCCGATCGCTGCCATGTTGACCACTGAAGAGCTGGCCAAGCACCTGGTCGTCGGCACCCACGGCACCACCTACGGCGGTAACCCGCTGGCGTGTGCGGTCGCGGAAGCTGTGATCGACGTGATCAACACCCCTGAAGTGCTGGCTGGCGTCAAGGCCAAGCACGACAAGTTCAAGGCGCGCCTTGAGCAGATCGGCGAAAAGTACGGCTTGTTCACCAAGGTCCGTGGCATGGGCCTGTTGATCGGCTGCGTGTTGAGCGATGCGTGGAAAGGCAAGGCCAAGGACATCTTCAACGCCGCTGAAAAAGAAGGCCTGATGGTCCTGCAAGCCGGCCCGGACGTGGTGCGTTTCGCGCCAAGCCTGGTGGTGGAAGACGCCGATATCGATGCCGGCCTGGACCGCTTCGAACGTGCTGCGGCAAAACTGACGCAAGCCTGATAGACCCTTCGACGCCTGACCGTTCAGGCGTCGAACCCAATTTTGATGCCGGGCACGATCAAATGTGGGAGCGGGCTTGCTCGCGAAAGCGGTGTATCAGTCAACATTTTTACTGTCTGACCCACCGCTTTCGCGAGCAAGCCCGCTCCCACACTGATCTCTGTGTAGGCCCGGGATTTTTCTTCTGTAAGTTCTGAGATTAAGGAGTGACACCATGCTGGTGATGCGCCCCGCGCAAATGGCTGATCTGGGCGAGGTACAGCGTCTGGCTGCGGACAGTCCGATTGGTGTCACTTCCTTGCCGGATGACGTTGAGCGCCTGAGCGACAAGATCGCGGCAAGCGAAGCCTCGTTCGCCGCCGAAGTGAGCTTCAACGGTGAGGAAAGCTATTTCTTCGTCCTCGAAGACAGTGCCACCGGCAAGCTGGTCGGTTGCTCGGCCATCGTCGCGTCGGCCGGTTACTCCGAGCCGTTCTACAGCTTTCGCAACGAAACCTTCGTCCACGCTTCGCGCGAGCTGAAGATTCACAACAAGATCCACGTGCTCTCCCAGTGCCACGACCTGACCGGCAACAGCTTGCTGACCAGTTTCTACGTGCAGCGCGATCTGGTGGGTTCGCCGTGGTCGGAACTCAACTCCCGTGGCCGCTTGCTGTTCGTGGCCAGCCATCCGGAGCGTTTTGCCGATTCCGTGGTGACCGAGATCGTCGGTTACAGCGATGAAAACGGCGACTCGCCATTCTGGGATGCCATCGGGCGCAACTTTTTCGACCTCAACTACGCTGAAGCCGAGCGTCTGTGCGGCCTCAAGAGCCGTACGTTCCTCGCCGAACTGATGCCGCATTACCCGATCTACGTGCCCCTGCTGCCGGACTCCGCTCAAGAAGCGATGGGCCAGGTGCACCCGCGGGCGCAGATCACCTTCGACATCCTGATGCGCGAAGGCTTCGAGACCGATCACTACATCGACATTTTCGACGGCGGCCCGACCCTGCATGCCCGCGTCTCGGGGATCCGTTCGATCGCCCAGAGCCGCGTGGTGCCGGTGAAGATCGGCGAGCCGGTCAAAGGTGTCGGTCGCCAATACCTGGTGGCCAACGCCCAGTTGCAGGATTACCGCGCGGTCATGCTCGAGCTTGACTACGCACCGGGTAAACCGGTGACCCTGGACCTGGAAGCGGCCGAAGCCCTGGGCGTCGGCGAAGGTGCCAGCGTGCGCCTGGTGGCGGTTTAACGCCTGCTGCTATGCCTATAAAGATTGAATGCTTAGTAAAGCAGCGAGTTTCACGGGTGGCGCAAGCCGCCCGTTTGAGGAGATAGCATGATCGTTCGTCCCGTACGCAGCAGCGATTTACCCGCTCTGATCGACCTGGCCCGCAGCACCGGCACCGGCCTGACCACCTTGCCGGCCAACGAAGAACGTCTGGCCCATCGGGTCGGCTGGGCCGAGAAGACCTTTCGCGGCGAAGCCGGGCGGGGCGACGCGGACTACCTGTTCGTGCTCGAAGACGACGACGGTCGCGTGGTGGGCATTTCCGCCATTGCCGGCGCCGTCGGCCTGCGTGAGCCCTGGTACAACTTTCGGGTCGGTCTGACGGTCAGCGCTTCCCAAGAGCTGAACATCTATCGCGAAATCCCGACGCTGTTCCTGGCCAACGACCTGACCGGCAACTCCGAGCTGTGCTCGCTGTTCCTGCATGCCGATTACCGCAGCGGTCTCAATGGCCGCATGCTGTCCAAGGCGCGGATGCTGTTCATCGCCGAATTCCCGCAACTGTTCGGCAACAAGATCATCGCCGAAATGCGCGGTGTTTCCGACGAAGCCGGGCGTTCGCCGTTCTGGGAAAGCCTGGGCCGTCACTTCTTCAAGATGGAATTCAGCCAGGCCGATTACCTGACCGGTGTGGGCAACAAGGCGTTCATCGCCGAACTGATGCCGAAATTCCCGTTGTACACCTGCTTCCTGTCGCCGGATGCGCGCAACGTGATCGGTCAGGTTCACCCGGACACCGAACCGGCGCTAGCCATGCTCAAGAGCGAAGGTTTCAGCTACCAGGGCTACGTCGACATTTTCGACGCAGGCCCGGCCATCGAATGCGAAACCGGCAAGATCCGCGCGGTACGCGACAGCCAGGCGCTGGTGCTGGCCGTCGGCACGCCGGGTGACGACGCCACGCCATTCATCATCCACAACCGCAAGCGCGAAGACTGCCGCATCACTGCTGCGCCGGCACGTCTGGCCGCCGGCACCCTGGTGGTCGATCAGCAGACCGCCAAACGTCTTCAACTCAACGCTGGTGATCAAGTGCGCGCCGTAGCGTTGTCCGCAGCTCGGGAGTCGAAATAATGAAGTCGCTTTACATCGCAGGTGAATGGCTGGCAGGTCAGGGCGAAGCCTTCGAGTCGCTGAACCCGGTGACCCAGCAGGTGCTGTGGTCCGGCGTCGGTGCCACCGCCGCTCAGGTCGAATCGGCTGTGCAAGCTGCGCGTCAGGCGTTTCCGGGCTGGGCGCGGCGTACCCTGGAAGAGCGTATCTCGGTGCTGGAAGCCTTTGCTGCCGCGCTGAAGAATCATGCGGACGAACTGGCCCGCACCATCGGCGAGGAAACCGGCAAGCCACTGTGGGAAGCGGCGACCGAAGTCACCAGCATGGTCAACAAGATCGCCATCTCGGTGCAGAGCTACCGCGAGCGTACCGGCGAGAAGAGCGGCCCGCTGGGCGACGCCACCGCTGTGCTGCGCCACAAGCCTCACGGTGTCGTCGCGGTATTTGGCCCTTACAACTTCCCGGGCCACTTGCCGAACGGCCACATCGTACCGGCACTGCTGGCCGGTAACAGCGTGCTGTTCAAGCCCAGCGAGCTGACACCGAAAGTGGCCGAACTGACGGTCAAGTGCTGGATCGAAGCCGGTCTGCCGGCGGGCGTGTTGAACCTGCTGCAAGGCGCTCGCGAAACCGGTATCGCCCTGGCGGCGAACCCGGGCATCGACGGCCTGTTCTTCACCGGTTCCAGCCGTACCGGCAACCACCTGCACCAGCAATTCGCCGGTCGTCCGGACAAGATCCTCGCGCTGGAAATGGGCGGTAACAACCCGCTGGTGGTCGATCAGGTCGCCGACCTCGATGCCGCGGTGTACACCATCATCCAGTCGGCGTTCATCTCCGCCGGCCAGCGTTGCACCTGTGCCCGCCGCTTGCTGGTGCCGCAAGGCGCCTGGGGCGACTCGCTGCTGGCGCGCCTGGTGGCCGTCAGCGCGACAATTGAAGTCGGTGCCTTTGATCAACAGCCGGCACCGTTCATGGGCTCGGTGGTTTCCCTCGGCGCAGCAAAAGCACTGATGGATGCCCAGCAACACCTGCTGGCCAATGGCGCCGTGGCGCTGCTGGAAATGACCCAGCCTCAGGCTCAGTCGGCCTTGCTGACCCCTGGCATCCTGGACGTGACCGCCGTCGCCGATCGTCCTGACGAAGAGCTGTTCGGCCCGTTGCTGCAAGTGATCCGCTACGCTGATTTTGAAGCAGCGATCGCTGAAGCCAACGACACCGCGTACGGCTTGGCCGCCGGTCTGCTGTCGGACTCCGAAGCGCGTTACCAGCAATTCTGGCTGGAAAGCCGTGCCGGTATCGTCAACTGGAACAAGCAACTGACCGGTGCCGCGAGCAGCGCACCATTCGGCGGCGTCGGCGCCTCGGGCAACCATCGCGCCAGCGCTTACTATGCGGCAGATTACTGCGCGTACCCGGTGGCCTCGCTGGAAACGCCGAACCTGGTGTTGCCTGCGGCCCTGACGCCGGGCGTGAAAATGGCGTGATGCCCATTCGCGAGCAGGCTCGTTCCCACAGGGAAATGCATTCCAATGTGGGAGCGAGCCTGCTCGCGAAGGCCGCGCCTCGGTCTCAAATCTAGTTACTGAAGCCTATAACAACAGATTCTCGTGGAGCCTCGCTGATGAAATCCTATGAAGTCAATTTTGACGGTCTAGTGGGGCCGACCCATAACTACGGCGGCCTGTCCTACGGCAACGTCGCGTCCCAGAGCAACAGCCAGCAGTCTTCCAACCCCAAGGAAGCGGCGCTGCAAGGCCTGGCGAAGATGAAAGCGCTGATGGAAATGGGTTTCCAGCAAGGCGTGCTGGCACCGCAGGAGCGCCCGGATGTGGCCGCGCTGCGTCGCCTGGGCTTTGGCGGCACCGACGCTCAAGTGATCGAGCGCGCTGCCAAAGACGCGATGCCGCTGCTGGTGGCCAGTTGCTCGGCCTCGAGCATGTGGGTGGCCAACGCCGCCACCGTCAGCCCGAGTGCCGATACCGCTGACGGCCGTGTGCATTTCACCGCTGCCAACCTCAACTGCAAATATCACCGCAGCATCGAACACCCGACCACCAGCCGCGTGCTGGGTGCGATGTTCGCTGACCAGAAACACTTCGCCCACCATGCCGCCTTGCCGGCCGTGGCGCAGTTCGGTGACGAAGGTGCGGCCAACCACACGCGTTTCTGCCGTGAATACGGCGAAGCCGGTGTCGAGTTCTTCGTGTTCGGCCGCAGCGCGTTCGACACCCGCTACCCGGCTCCGCAGAAGTACCCGGCGCGCCAGACCCTCGAAGCGTCCCAGGCGGTTGCCCGTCTGCACGGCTTGAGCGATGACGGCGTGGTCTACGCCCAGCAGAACCCATCGGTGATCGATCAGGGCGTGTTCCACAACGACGTGATCGCCGTGGGTAATGGCGAGGTGCTGTTCTATCACGAGGACGCGTTCCTCGAGACCGAGAAGATGCTCGCTGAATTGCAGAGCAAACTCGCCAAGGCCGGTGGGAAATTTCAGTCGATCTGCGTACCGCGTTCCGCAGTAAGTGTGGAAGATGCGGTTCGTTCCTACCTGTTCAATAGCCAGCTGCTGTCGCGTCCTGACGGCTCCATGCTGTTGATCGTGCCGGAAGAATGCCGTGGCAACGAGCGTGTCTGGCAATACTTGCAGGGTTTGACCAGTTCCGGCGGGCTGATCCGCGAAGTGAAAGTCTTCGATCTCAAGCAGAGCATGCAGAACGGCGGTGGCCCGGCTTGCCTGCGGTTGCGCGTCGCACTCAACGAAACCGAACTGGCGGCCGTCAACCCAGGGGTTATCATGACGGCACCGTTGTACGGCACTCTGACCGAATGGGTCGAGAAGCACTACCGCGACCGCATGACCGAAAACGATCTGGCGGACCCGCAATTGTTGCTTGAGTGCCGGACGGCACTGGATGAACTGACGCAAATCCTTAAACTGGGCGCGGTTTATCCATTCCAGATCAATTGATCAACGACGCGCTGCCCGGATGGCAGCGCGTCGCTTCATCTCAAACGAGAGCGTAAACACATGAGCGATACCCTGCAGCTGATCCTTGAAGACACCGACGGCACGCAACTGGAGACGTCCTGCACCCGCGTCGCGGTCCTGTGGCAAGGCAAAGAGCTGTGGATCCAGCAGGACGGCCGTGGCCAGTTGCTGATCGGCGTGGACGTCGAAGAAGGCGATGCCGAATACGCCAACCTGCTGCTGCGCCCATTGGCGACTAATCTGGTAAGTCTGCAACTGGAGATGGAACCTGCCGACCTCACCGACGAGGACCATGTTCACGGCCCGGACTGCAACCACGATAACTAAGGAAACCGCTCTATGCTCGCCCTCGGCAAACTGCTTGAACTGACCCTCGCCGGCCGCGAACCGGCGGAGAAGACTCAACTGACTGTCGAAGGCGTGCGCATGCGCTGGTTGAGCGAAGGTGCGCTGGAAGTCCGGCCACCGCAAGCGCGTGACAATGGCTTGGACCTGCTGCTGTCGGCGGGGATCCACGGCAACGAAACAGCGCCGATCGAGTTGCTCGATCGCCTGTTGCACGACATTGCCCGCGGCGATCTGAAGCCGCGCGCACGTATTCTGTTCCTGTTCGGCAACCCCGAAGCGATTCGCAAAGGCGAGCGCTTTGTCGAGCAAGACGTCAATCGGCTGTTCAATGGCCGTCACGAACAAAGCAGCGGATCCGAAGCCTTGCGCGCCTGTGAGCTGGAGCGTTTGGCGGCCAGCTTCTTCAACCTGCCGGACCGTCAGCGTTTGCACTACGACCTGCACACGGCGATTCGTGGCTCGAAAATCGAGCAGTTCGCCCTGTACCCGTGGAAAGAAGACCGCCAGCATTCGCGCCAGGAACTGGCGCGCCTGCGTGCCGCCGGTATGGAAGCGGTGTTGCTGCAGAACAAACCGTCCATCGTGTTCAGCGCCTACACCTACGACAAGCTCGGTGCCGAGGCCTTCACCCTGGAATTGGGCAAGGCGCGGCCGTTCGGGCAGAACGCCGGGGTCAACGTGTCGCTGCTGGAGGCGCGCCTCAAGCAGATCATCGAAGGTACCGAGCCGGAACTGACTGAAGCGGCACTGGACGGTTTGCAGCTTTACAGCGTGGCGCGGGAAATCATCAAGCACAGCGACAGCTTTCGCCTGAACCTGCCGGCGGACGTCGAGAATTTCTCGGAGCTGGAAGTGGGTTACCTGCTGGCGGAAGACATCGCCAACACCCGCTGGATCATCGAGGAGGAGGGCGCCCGGATCATCTTCCCGAACCCCAAGGTGAAGAATGGTTTGCGTGCCGGCATCCTGGTGGTGCCGACCACCGACGAAAACCTGGCCTGATCTGATAACTCCTGTAGGAGCGAGCTTGCTCGCGATGGACTTGAGAGCGCCGCGGGGTATCAGATACCCAGCGTTATCGTTGAAGACCATCGCGAGCAAGCTCGCTCCTACAGGGGATTGCGGTGTTAGACAGCTACAGCACGTGGCTCGCTACGGCGCAGGCTACGGATCTTGTGCAACGTATCTGCACAGGTCTTCGCCGCTTCCTGGCCTTTATGCACGAAATGCTCGAAGAAGAACTTCTGGTGCTCTTCGCCGGCATGGAAGTGGTGCGGGGTCAGGGATACCGAGAACACCGGCACTTCGGTTTCCAGTTGAACCTGCATCAGGCCGCTGACCACCGACTGGGCGACGAACTCGTGTCGGTAGATCCCGCCGTCCACGACCAGGGCTGCCGCGACGATGCCGGCATAACGACCGGTCTTGGCCAGCAACTTGGCGTGCAGGGGCATTTCGAAGGCGCCGCCGACTTCGAAGAAGTCGATGTCGGATTCCTGATAACCCTGGGCAATCATTTCGGCGAGGAAACCTTTACGGCTCTGATCGACGATTTCCTTGTGCCAGCAGGCCTGGATGAACGCAACGCGCTCGCCGTGATGGTGTTTGCTTTTGCTGTCAATTGCGGTGGGTTGCATGTTCTGACTCCTGTTTGTGTGAAAAACAGGGCGTTATGAATCGAAGGGGATCTGAGGGTACGCACGCTCGCACGAATGCCGGCGGAAGGCCCTCTGGTGTCAATCCCGTTCTCTCTTCATCCGGACTATGACCGTCGGCCCCGGGATCACACCGGGTCTGCTGACCTTGCTGTCAGGCACCGCCGAAGCCGTGCTGCCATCAAGCGCTCGCGGGCTATGCGCATTGCGCGCAATTACCGCCGGTGGGGAGTTGCACCCCGCCCTGAGAACGTTTTTTGCCGCCGGAATGTTTGGCGGCGCAGCGTTTTTATCACATATTTGCGATATGCGCATGACCCCTTTTGGATGATTGTCATCGACTTTTCCGTTGTTTTAATCGGTCTTTTCCTAAGCAAGGGTTGATTAATCGTCGCCATGACCGCAGTAATTCTTTCCTGAAAGGGATTTCCCCTGCTTACCGAGGCCAGATTCATGAGCGTTATCGATCTTCGCAGCGACACCGTCACCCAACCTTGCGCCGGCATGCTGGACGCGATGGCCAGCGCCGTCACCGGCGACGACGTGTATGGCGAAGATCCGACGGTCAATCGTCTGGAGGCCGAACTGGCCAAGCGCCTGGGGTTTGCCGCGGCGCTGTTCGTGCCGACCGGGACCATGAGCAATCTGCTGGGGTTGATGGCCCACTGCGAGCGCGGTGACGAGTACATCGTCGGCCAGCAGGCCCACACCTATAAGTACGAAGGTGGCGGCGCAGCGGTGCTCGGCTCGATCCAGCCGCAGCCTCTGGAAGTGCAGGCCGATGGCTCGCTGGACCTGGCACAGGTCGCGGCGGCGATCAAACCGGACGACTTCCACTTCGCCCGCACCCGCTTGCTGGCGCTGGAAAACACCATGCAGGGCAAGGTTCTGCCGCTGGAATACCTGGCCCGGGCGCGGAGTTTTACCCGCGAGCAGGGTTTGCAGCTGCACCTGGACGGCGCACGCCTGTACAACGCAGCAGTGAAGCTGGGTGTGGATGCCCGGGAAATCACCCGGTATTTCGATTCGGTCTCGGTGTGCCTGTCCAAAGGGCTGGGCGCACCGGTCGGTTCGGTGTTGTGCGGCTCGGTCGAGCTGATCGGCAAGGCTCGGCGCCTGCGCAAGATGGTCGGTGGCGGCATGCGGCAGGCCGGTATTCTGGCGGCGGCGGGCCTGTATGCGCTGGATCACAACGTTCAGCGCCTGGCCGATGACCATGCCAACGCGCAGTTGCTGGCCGAAGGCCTTCGTGCGGCGGGCTTCGAGGTCGAGCCGGTGCAGACCAATATGGTATATGTGCAAATGGGCGACCAGGCCGAGGCGCTCAAGGCCTTTGCCGCCGAGCGCGGGATCAGGCTCAGTGCGGCCGCGCGTCTGCGCATGGTCACGCACATGGACGTCAGCCGTGGGCAAATCGAGCAAGTCGTCGCGACATTCGTCGACTTTTCGCGCAAGTGATAGCGTTAGCGCTCCAATTGACCGTTTCTATCGTATAAACACGCTGTACCCCGCGCGCAGGGCCGATATAATGCGGCCCTTTGCCGTCGCTTCGTCTGTTGACGTTTCGAACAGGCCTTTGGCCGCAGCCTCCGTGGAAGAACCTAATGAAAAGCGCAGAAATCCGTGAAGCCTTCCTTCGCTTCTTCGAAGAGCAAGGCCACACCCGTGTAGCCTCCAGCTCTTTGATTCCGGGCAACGACCCAACCCTGCTGTTCACCAACGCGGGGATGAACCAGTTCAAGGACTGCTTCCTGGGCCAGGAAAAACGCGCGTACACCCGCGCGGTCAGCAGCCAGAAATGCGTGCGCGCCGGCGGCAAGCACAACGACCTGGAAAACGTCGGTTATACCGCTCGTCACCACACCTTCTTCGAAATGCTGGGTAACTTCAGCTTTGGCGATTATTTCAAGCGTGATGCCATCAGCTACGCCTGGAACTTCCTGACTTCCGACAAGTGGCTGAACCTGCCGAAGGAAAAGCTCTGGGTCACCGTCTATGCCAGCGATGACGAGGCCTACGACATCTGGACCAAGGAAATCGGCGTTCCTGCCGAGCGCATGGTGCGCATCGGCGACAACAAGGGCGCACCTTACGCCTCCGACAACTTCTGGACCATGGGCGATACCGGCCCGTGCGGTCCTTGCACCGAGATTTTCTATGATCACGGCGCCGACATCTGGGGCGGCCCACCGGGCTCGCCGGAAGAAGACGGCGACCGTTACATCGAAATCTGGAACAACGTGTTCATGCAGTTCAACCGCACCGCCGATGGCGTGTTGCATCCGCTGCCAGCGCCGTCGGTGGACACCGGCATGGGCCTGGAGCGGATCAGTGCCGTGCTGCAGCACGTTCACTCGAACTATGAAATCGACCTGTTCCAGAGCCTGCTGAGCGCTTCGGCCAAGGCCATCGGCTGCACCAACGACGCCCAGGCATCGCTGAAAGTCGTGGCTGACCACATCCGTTCCTGCGGTTTCCTGATCGCCGACGGCGTGCTGCCGTCCAACGAAGGCCGCGGCTACGTGCTGCGCCGGATCATCCGTCGCGCCTGCCGTCACGGTAACAAGCTGGGCGCCAAGGGCAGCTTCTTCTACCAGATCGTCGCGGCCCTGGTCGCCGAGATGGGCGAGGCCTTCCCTGAGCTGAAATCCCAGCAGGCGCACATCGAGCGCGTGCTGAAGGCCGAAGAAGAGCAATTCGCTAAGACCCTGGAGCAGGGCCTGAAGATCCTCGAGCAGGATCTGGCTGAACTCAAGGGCGACGTGGTGCCGGGCGACGTGGTGTTCAAACTCTACGACACCTACGGTTTCCCGATGGACCTGACCGGCGACATCGCTCGCGAGCGCAGCCTGACCATCGACGAAGAAGGTTTCGAGCGTGAAATGGAAGCCCAGCGCGTCCGTGCCCGTTCCGCCAGCTCCTTCGGCATGGACTACAACAGCCTGGTCAAGGTCGATGTGGACACCGAGTTCACCGGTTACACCGCTCACAGCGGTTCCGCCAAAATCGTTGCTCTTTATAAAGACGGGCAATCGGTTGACGTACTGAGCGAAGGCGAAGAGGGCGTGATCGTCCTCGATCAGACGCCGTTCTATGCGGAGTCCGGTGGCCAGATCGGTGATTGCGGTTTCCTGCAGGCCGGTGCTGCGCGTTTCGACGTGCGCGACACCACCAAGACCGGTGGTGCGTTCCTGCACCACGGCGTGCTGGACTCGGGCAGCCTGATCGTAGGTACTCCGGTGGAGACTCATGTCGACGCCGAAGTGCGTCACGCGACTTCGCTGAATCACTCGGCGACTCACTTGCTGCACGCCGCATTGCGCCAGGTACTGGGCGACCACGTCCAGCAGAAAGGTTCGTTGGTCGACAGTCAGCGCCTGCGCTTTGACTTCAGCCACTTTGAAGCGATCAAGCCTGAGCAACTGAAAGCGCTGGAAGAGATCGTCAACGCCGAGATTCGCAAGAATTCCGAGGTTGAAACCGAAGAAACCGATATCGAAACCGCCAAGCAGAAAGGCGCCATGGCGCTGTTCGGCGAGAAGTACGGCGATAGCGTGCGCGTACTGAGCATGGGCGATTTCTCCGTCGAACTGTGCGGCGGTATCCACGCCAACCGTACCGGCGACATCGGCCTGCTGAAAATCATCAGCGAAGGCGGTGTGGCATCGGGTGTGCGTCGTATTGAAGCCGTCACCGGTGCGCAAGCGCTGGCTTACTTGAACGCGGCGGAAGAACAACTCAAGGAAGCGGCGAGCCTGGTCAAGGGCAGCCGCGACAACCTGATCGACAAGCTGTCGGCTGTGCTTGAGCGCAACCGTCTGCTGGAGAAGCAACTCGAGCAGTTGCAAGCCAAGGCAGCCAGTGCCGCGGGCGACGATCTGTCGGCCCAGGCGCAGGACGTCAAGGGTGTGAAAGTGCTGGCCGTGCGTCTGGACGGTCAGGATGGCAAGGCGCTGCTGGCGCTGGTCGATCAACTGAAAAACAAACTCGGCCGCGCAGTGATCCTGCTCGGCAGTGTCCATGAGGAAAAGGTCGTTCTGGTTGCAGGCGTAACCAAAGACCTGACTGGCCAACTCAAAGCCGGTGATTTGATGAAGCAAGCCGCTGCGGCAGTGGGCGGGAAGGGCGGTGGTCGTCCAGACATGGCGCAAGGCGGCGGTACCGACGCTGGCGCACTGGATGCAGCACTGGCGCTGACCGTTCCGTTTGTAGAGCAGGGTCTATAAGGCAGTGTTTGCGGCTCGTAGTCTAGTGGCGGGCCGCAACGCTGTTTGAGTGATTATTTGGGCGCCCTTCATGGGCAGAGGCGGCTTTGAAATGGCTTTGATCGTACAGAAATTTGGAGGCACCTCGGTCGGCACTGTCGAGAGAATCGAGCAGGTCGCCGACAAGGTTAAGAAATTCCGCGATGCCGGCGATGACCTGGTGGTTGTGCTGTCTGCAATGAGCGGCGAAACCAACCGTCTGATCGATCTGGCCAAGCAAATCAGTGGCGACGGCCAACCGGTTCCGCGCGAGCTGGACGTGATCGTCTCCACCGGTGAGCAGGTGACGATTGCCCTGTTGGCCATGGCGCTGATCAAGCGCGGCGTGCCGGCGGTGTCGTACACCGGCAACCAGGTGCGGATTCTGACGGATAGCGCGCACAATAAAGCGCGTATCTTGCAGATTGATGACCAGAAGATTCGCGGTGACCTGAAGGCAGGTCGTGTGGTGGTTGTCGCCGGTTTCCAGGGCGTCGACGAGCACGGCAACATCACCACCCTCGGTCGTGGCGGTTCCGACACCACCGGCGTGGCGCTGGCGGCGGCCCTGAAGGCTGACGAGTGCCAGATCTACACCGACGTCGACGGCGTCTACACCACCGACCCGCGTGTGGTGTCCGTGGCCCAGCGCCTGGACAAGATCACCTTCGAAGAGATGCTGGAAATGGCCAGCCTCGGTTCCAAGGTGTTGCAGATCCGCGCGGTCGAGTTCGCCGGCAAGTACAACGTTCCGCTGCGCGTACTGCACAGCTTCAAGGAGGGTCCGGGCACCCTCATTACTATTGATGAAGAGGAAACCATGGAACAGCCGATCATTTCCGGTATCGCTTTCAACCGCGATGAAGCCAAGCTGACCATCCGTGGCGTGCCAGACATCCCGGGCGTTGCCTTCAAGATTCTCGGCCCGATCAGTGCCGCGAACATCGAAGTCGACATGATCGTGCAGAACGTCGCGCACGATAACACCACCGACTTCACCTTCACCGTGCACCGTAACGACTACCAGGCGGCGCAAGCCGTGCTGGAAAAAACCGCTGGCGAGCTGGGTGCCCGTGAAGTCGTGGGCGACACCAAGATCGCCAAGGTCTCGATCGTCGGCGTCGGCATGCGCTCTCACGCAGGCGTGGCCAGCCGCATGTTCGAATCCCTGGCCAAGGAAAGCATCAACATCCAGATGATCTCGACCTCGGAAATCAAAGTCTCCGTAGTGATCGAAGAGAAGTACCTGGAACTGGCTGTGCGCGCTCTGCACACGGCTTTCGAACTGGACGCACCGGCCCGCCAGGGCGAGTGATGCGTTTGCCAAAAGGCGCGGTCTGACCGCGCCTTTTGTTTTTTTGAATGGCGTGACCCTCGAGCCTGTTCTTTTGCTCGCGCTAGTCAATACTCAGGCATGTAGGGCTGCGACCGCTCCGGTTGTGGGTCGAGTGCCTTTTTTTTGCAGACTGTTGTCCCTGAAATGAAATGCGTGAGGAGAAAGGTATGCTGATTCTGACTCGTCGGTGTGCAGAAAGCCTGATTATCGGTGATGGCGAAATCACCGTGACCGTACTCGGCGTCAAAGGAAATCAAGTGCGCATCGGTGTTAATGCCCCCAAAGAGGTAGCTGTTCACCGGGAAGAAATTTACCTGCGTATCAAGAAAGAGAAGGACGAAGAACCAAGCCATTAATTTTTATCGTTTTTTATGTTTGCAAACGGGGAAGAAGCTGGTTAATATACGCCCCGTGTTGCGGAGAGCTGGCCGAGTGGCCGAAGGCGCTCCCCTGCTAAGGGAGTACACCTCAAAAGGGTGTCGGGGGTTCGAATCCCCCGTTCTCCGCCATTATTTGCTTAGTACGTTGTAATCTGGCTTTTTCGGTAAGTTGTTGAAATTACTAGAAAAAGTGTTTGACATAGAGATTAGACGGCCTATAATGCGCGGCAACAAATGCACTCGTAGCTCAGCTGGATAGAGTACTCGGCTACGAACCGAGCGGTCACAGGTTCGAATCCTGTCGAGTGCACCATTTAAGAGTCATCTGCAGTAATGTGAATGACTTGGCTTCAACCAGTTGTGATCTGGTCTAAAAACACAAATTGCACTCGTAGCTCAGCTGGATAGAGTACTCGGCTACGAACCGAGCGGTCACAGGTTCGAATCCTGTCGAGTGCACCATACAACAAAAAGCCCGCATTTAATGCGGGCTTTTTGCCGTCCGGGATTTGGCTTTTTCCTTCTTGCATCCCTTCCCGTCGAACGCCACGCGTGCCTGACGTCTTGCTGGCTCTTGCCGGTTGAAGATCGCCTCTGCGTGCTCCCGGGCGTCCTGCGTGACATTCCTTTTCAAGGCAAGCGACTACAATTTTCGAAGGGACGTGTGTTTTCTTTTCAGAATACGTCGTCGCACTTTCACTGGTCAGGACGATGCTCAGGTTTGTTGTGCAAGCGCTTGTTTCAGCCAAGATTTTTTAACGTTTAAAACCGTCAGGCGGTGTATCATTGCGCCCGTCAGCCCCGCCGGGGCTTGTGGAATACCTCCATGGACTTACCCAGTAGTTACTCAGTACCCCGTTTCACCAATCATGAATTGACTGATTGATCCTTCCGGCGTGCCCCGCTGCTGGGAGTGGAGTTCGCCTATGTCCGAAGTTGAAGTAAAGAAAACGCAGGAAAGCTTGCAGGATCGCCTGGCTCAGGTGGTTGAGTTGCTGCAGCGCCAGCGAGTGGTTGAAGACCTGACTCACCGCCAGGAAGGCCCGCATCATGACCGGGTCGAGAACCTGGTCCACCGGCAGAACCTCGTCGAGTTGCAACGCAAGCTCGATGACCTGCACTCCGCCGACGTCGCCTATATCCTTGAAGCCTTGCCGCTGGACGATCGTCTGACGCTCTGGCAATTGGTCAAGGCCGATCGCGACGGCGACATCCTGCTTGAAGTATCCGATTCGGTCCGTGAATCGCTGATCGCCGACATGGACGATCACGAGCTCCTGGCAGCCGCCAAGGACATGGATGCCGACGAACTCGCTGACCTGGCCTCCGAGCTGCCGCGAGACGTCGTCCATGAGCTCATGGAGACCCTCGACCAGCAACAACGCGAACGCGTGCGTTCGGCACTGTCCTACGACGAGGAACAGGTCGGTGCGCTGATGGACTTCGAGATGGTGACTATCCGCGAGGATGTCAGCCTTGAAGTAGTCTTGCGTTATCTGCGTCGTCTGAAAGAGCTGCCGGGCCACACCGACAAGCTGTTCGTGGTCGATTACGACGGCGTCCTCAAGGGCGTGCTGCCGATCAAGCGTTTGCTGGTCAACGATCCGGACAAACAGGTTTCGGAGGTGATGGCCAGCGATCCGGTGAGTTTTCACCCGGACGAAGACGCCTACGATGCCGCTCAGGCGTTCGAGCGTTACGACTTGATCTCCGCGCCCGTGGTCGACAAGAACGGCAAGCTGATCGGTCGTCTGACCATCGATGAAATGGTCGACCTGATCCGTGAAGAGAGCGAAAGCGAAGTTCTCAACATGGCGGGTCTGCGAGAAGAAGAAGACATTTTTGCGTCGGTCTGGAAATCCCTGCGTAACCGCTGGGCCTGGCTGGCGATCAACCTGATTACCGCGTTCGTGGCTTCTCGGGTCATCGGTTTGTTCGAGGGTTCGATCGAGAAGCTCGTGGCGCTGGCGGCGTTGATGCCGATCGTGGCGGGCATCGGTGGTAACTCGGGCAACCAGACCATCACCATGATTGTTCGGGCCATGGCGCTGGACCAGGTGAGCACCGGCAATACCTCGCGCCTGATGCGCAAAGAGTTGGCAGTCGCCTTGATCAACGGTGTGATATGGGGCGGGGTGATCGGTGTGGTCGCCTATCTGCTGTATGGCAGCTGGTCGCTTGGGGTGGTGATGACCGCCGCGATGACGCTCAACCTGTTGCTGGCGGCATTGATGGGGGTCTTGATTCCGATGACCCTGGCGAAGATGGGCCGCGATCCAGCGATGGGTGCCAGTGTGATGATTACGGCCATGACCGACAGCGGAGGCTTTTTCATCTTCCTCGGGTTGGCGACAATTTTCCTGCTCTGATGCCCAGCTCACTGAAAACCCGCCTTCTGGCGGGTTTTTTGTGCCCGGATTTCAGGCAAAAAGGTTCTTCACGCATTCCCGGGAAACTGTAGGAGCCAGCCTGCTGGCGATGGACTCAAGTGCGCCGCGTTTATCCAGTTCACCCGCGTTATCGTTAACGACCATCGCTGGCAAGCCAGCTCCCACAGGGGGCCATGCCCACGCTGAAACTGTAGGAGCCAGCCTGCTGGCGATGGACTCAAGTGCGCCGCGTTTATCCAGTTCACCCGCGTAATCGTTAACGACCATCGCTGGCAAGCCAGCTCCCACAGGGGGCCATGCCCACGCTGAAACTGTAGGAGCCAGCCTGCTGGCGATGGACTCAAGTGCGCCGCGTTTATCCAGTTCACCCGCGTAATCGTTAACGACCATCGCTGGCAAGCCAGCTCCCACAGGGGGCCATGCCCACGCTGAAACTGTAGGAGCCAGCCTGCTGGCGATGGACTGAAACTGTAGGAGCCAGCCTGCTGGCGATGGACTCAAGTGCGCCGCGTTTATCCAGTTCACCCACGTTATCGTTAACGACCATCGCCAGCACAAGGGGCCGTGCCCATGCTCAAGCCAGTGAAATAAGCAAAAAAAAGCCAGCGATCAGGCTGGCTTGAGCTTTCTGGCTGAATCAGGACGCGTCGGCGGTCATTTCAGCGTCATGAGCGATCAGTGAAACCAGGGCGTTCTGCTGTCGATGGGAGAGTTGGCGGAAGCGCTGCAACAGCTCCCGTTCGTGCAAGGAAAGCTCCGGGCTGTCCAGGCGCATGCTCAACTCTTCTCCCAGTGCGCCTTCCTGAATGAGACTCTGCTCAAGGCGCGCAATGATTTCGGAGTTCATGCTGCGATGATGATTGCGAGCCACCTCGGCAATGCGTTCACGCATTCCGTCTGGCAGACGTACGACGAACTTGTCAGCCGTACGGCTGGAATAAATTGCCTGTTTCAATGGGCGCATATATTTAACCGGTTAGTTCAGGGGAGCGGTTTTCGGGATTGGCCGCAGGATGTCTGATAGGACAAGCTCTCTGACCAAATGTTCAACCTGAATTGATAGAGGCGCGCATCATGCCTCAAATAAGCCAGATCCTTGGCGTCAATTCTGTGACAAATATTGAGCTGGATAAAGGCGTTCTGCCAGCACCAATTATCAGAAATGCGCACTGGTTTGAAAAGTTTGACCGGGCCGTTTCGCTTTGCGTTTTCTCCGACCGACGAAAGGTCTCTGGCGGGAGGATAAAGCGGACTCGATTCCTGTTCCCTACCCTTACAGAATAGTGGCAAATGGCCGATTTACTAGGAGAGGTCGTATTGAGCGGCTGAATTCAGGATGGATGGCAGGCCCTTGCACTGAATCTGCCAAGCCAGGGTCAACGCAATACCGGATCAAACTTGATCTTTCGTCCGGCAATCAATGCGAGCACGAACAGAGCGGTGAATACACCACAGGCGATCAGGGGGAGGGTGACGACCATGTCCTGGGTCAATGACAGATGAAAAATGCCGCTCAACAAGGCGAGGATTAAGAAACTCGCGGCTGATCTGGACATGCGGTGCTCCTGGTGGGGGATTCAAAATACCAAACGTTCAGCAGGCGGGTTCGGCGCCGTTATGTTTTCCTGGCTGACAAAGCCGTGCTGGTCGCTTATCGCTGCCAGTTGCGGAGCCTTCTGCAACTGAAGGTAATGCGGCATGCGTTGGGCAACCTGCGTAGCGCTGCTCTCGGGAAAAAAATGAAATCCCGATAAAACTGCCAGCGCGATTGCATTCAAGAGTAAAAGGGCGCATTGCATGGCGCGGACCTCGGTTGTTCTGTGAGAACAGCAGAAGCAGCTCGCATGCCAGAGTTTATCGACAATTAAATTCTTTAAAAACAATGAATTAAGTTATTTTTGGTAAAGCTCCATATTGCATTTTGCAATGATGGCTTTTTGCGGTGATGCAATTTGCACGGTAAACAAGTCCGCGCCCGGTCGAGGCGTCTGCCTACACTTAAAAAGCCCACGGACGACATGACAAAAGCCAACCCGGCCGTTAACATGCACGCCGTCCATCGCACCGCGTTTCTTCGCGGCCGACTTGTGTCTCAGTAGCTCAATTGGATAGAGCATCCCCCTCCTAAGGGGAAGGTTGGCAGTTCGAACCTGCCCTGGGACACCATATAATTCGGGCCTCTCAAGACTTTTCCCTGAAAGATCGGTTCAGCTGTGACAGCAGGGTGGCAGCAGGCAAAAGAAAGCCCTGCCGGGCAGTGCTCGGGCGGGGCTTTTTATTCCACGTACATTCGGGGCGAAGATTACCCATCACCCGCATGATGGGTGTGAGCCTGCAACGAATCCGGGACCCCGGTGGTGGATCAACTGGCTCCTCCAATTCGCTTTAGGGTCGTTTGATAGGCGCGTTGCAGCAACTGATCGGTCTGTCGGAAATTGAACATTGAAGCGTTCAGCGGACACAACGGCGCGACCGCCAGGCAATTGCACAGAATCGCCTACCTATTTGCATTCAATTTGGGCCGAGTATTGAATTGCCTTTGAACCTCGCCAAGAGTGTGTCAATTGCCTCTGTCACCCGCCGCGTCGCCGCGTCGCTGCTTCGACGCTAGACGGGACGGCAGGGTCGAAATTGATTGTCTCCAGTTCCTGATCAAGACGCTTTAATAGCGGTTCCGCTTCCCGCATTTGGGCGCGAACTACGTCTAGAGTCGAATGCATTTTTTGATCATCCTTGAGTGCGGCAGTAAAACGGTATTCAAAACTGCTATAGAAGAGATTCGATTTCTGATGTACGAGCATGCTCCTGTCAAAACGTGACGCCCTTCAGCGGGTAGCAACTGCGCATCCTCCTCATGACCATGGCAGGCGCTAAACGCCTGCCATGGTTTCGAGTGCACTGCTGTGGGCGTGTGTGGCTTCGATCAAACCCCGTTCTTGGTGTTATGCGCCCCGCGTGGCTGTTGGGTTGCATCAGCCACGTCCGCTGTCTTGTCCTGGGTCTTGTGCACCGCCTGGATGATGACGTTGGCCACGTCGGCCGGACGCGACTGCTGCGGTACATGACTGGCTTCGACTTCAGTGACTTGTGCACCGATTTTCTTCGCGAACGCACGCTGCAGATCGGGTTGGATCATGCGGTCCTCACGGGCAACGACGTACCATGACGGCTTCCCTTTCCAGGCGGCGGCGGTGGTCATGTCACCAAACGCCGAAGCACGAATCGGTCCCTGTGTGGCGGTCATGATGTCGGTCTGCGCGGTTGGAAGATCTTGCGCGAAGCCAGTAGCCATACCCTGGCGAGTCATGTACAGAAAGCCGTTCTTATCGGCGGCGATGTCTTTCACGCCGGGCGGTGCCGGGAAGTCTTTGCCCAGATCTTTACTGGCCTGACCCGCATCAGGGGCGAACGCAGCAACGTACACCAGGCCGCGAACTTTCTGGTCAGTGCCGACCTGACTGATTACTGTACCTCCCCAGGAGTGGCCGACCAGAACGACACCGTTGTCCTGGTTGTTCAGTACGCGTTGAGTAGCTGCCACGTCATCGGCCAGCGAGGTCAGCGGGTTTTGCACCACGGTGACCTTGATGCCTTCGGCTTGCAGCAGCGGAACGACCTTGGCCCAGTCTGAGCCGTCGGCGAAAGCACCGTGTACGATCACCACCGAGGGTTGCGGGGTGGCGGCGTGGCTGCCCACAGCGAAAAATGAAGTCGTCATGGCGAGTGCGAGGGCGATAGCCTTGGGTTTGAACATAGTTGAGTCTCCTGTGTTTGGTGTCAGCCAGTTTCAATAGAACGGGAAGAATCCGGTATCGGTCGTTTATCCGAGGCTGGCCAAAGAGCAGGCGAATGGGAGAGAGCGCTATGCGGGAAAGTGAAGGCATCGAACTGGAGAGTGCGATCGTGGCATTGTCCATGGTCGGGGACCTGAGCATGGGGCAGCCCACTGACCAGTCACGTCGCACAGCGCGTTTGGTCCAAATGCTTGCCCAGGCCTGCAATGGTGTCGGCGAACACACAGAGGTCGCGCGTCAGGTGGCCTTGCTGCGCTGGTCAGGTTGTACCGCTAATGCCGAAGGCTTCACGCGCCTGCTGGGCGATGACGTAGGAGGGCGTAACGCGATGCTCAGTCAGACGTTAGGGGCGGCGGGCCTGCGCGCGATGCGCAAGTCCTCTCCTTTGGCGGTGGTGCATTGCGAGGTGTCGGGCGACATCGCGCGTACGTTGGGCCTGAGCGCGCCGGTCGAGCGGGGGCTGCGCCATGTGTTCGAGCAGTTCGATGGCGAAGGCAAGCCTTTCGGTTTACGCCACCCCGAGGTGCCTGAGGTGGTGTATCAAGTGTTGCTGGCGGGTGATCTGGAAATCCTTTCGCGGGTTCATGGACTGGAGGCTGCTTTGGAATGGATTGCGACCAAGGGCAATAGTCGCTATCCGGCCGCGCTGGTCGCGTTGCTCGTGCAACATGCCGAGGATTGGCTGGAGTCGTTGCGCCAGCCGCAGGTTACTACTGGAGCGCTGTGCGAAGACGGCACGAAGGTGCCGCTCACGCTGATTGGTGACGTAATTGACCTCAAGTTGCCTTGGTTGGCGGGTTATTCACGACGGTCGGCCGAACTTGTCCGAGAGGCCGTCAGGCTTTGGGGCCTGTCGGAGCAGTCGGCGGATCAGACGAGCAGGGCGGCCTTGATCCACGGTCTCGGCCGGGCGGCAGTTCCCAACCGAATCTGGAACACGGCGGGCGTGTTGCTTGATGGTGATCTCGAACAGGTACGGCTGGTGCCTTACTGGACGTCACGCACCTGCAGGCAGATTCCCGAACTTGCGCTACCTGGTCGATTAGCGGCCAACGCTTACGAACGACTGGATGGTAGCGGCTACTTCCGGGGCCTCGAAGGCGATGCCTTGCCGCCCGAACAGCGTTTGCTGGCGGCCGCGCTAGTGTGGCAGGCGTTACGTTGCGAACGGCCGTGGCGCCCGGCTTTCAGCGACAGTGATGCGGAGCGCCTGTTGCTCGACGAAGCCGCTCAGGGACGTTTTGACCTTCAAGCCTGCCAGGCGGTCATCGCGGCCGCGCGCGGCGAGAGCGCTGTAGCGCCGAAAGTGAACGGCAGTCTGCTGACTGATCGTGAGACACAAATCCTGAAGCGCATCAGCATGGGCGGGAGCAACAAAGAGGTGGCGCGTCAACTCGGCATCAGTCCGAGCACCGTGCGGACCCACGTCGAGAGCGTGTTCCGCAAACTGCAATGCACCACCCGTGCGGCCGCAACGCTCAAGGCATTGACGCTGGGGCTGATCTGAGTCTCACAGGGGAATTTGCGGCGTCGACAGGACTTGGCGCAGCCCCATGAACGAGCGGATCTGCCTGACGCCCGGCAGGTACAACAATTGGTCGGCATGCAGGCGGTTGAAACTCTGGCTGTCCTTGGTCCGCAACAACATGAAGTAGTCGAATTCGCCTGTCACCACGTGGCATTCCATGCAGCCCGAGACTTTTTGCGCGGCGGCTTCGAAGGCGGCAAACGATTCCGGGGTGGAGCGGTCCAGCACCACACCGATCAATACCACCATTCCCGCATCCAGTGCTTCGGTGTCGAGCAGGGCCACGATGGCCTTGATCAAGCCGGCCTGCTTGAGTCGGTCGACGCGACGCAGACAGGCAGGCGGACTCAATTTCACCTTTTCCGCCAACGCCACGTTGGAGATGGACGCGTCTCGCTGCAGCGCCTTCAGAATGGCACGGTCGGTTCGATCAAGCTGCAACGGCTCTGCAGCTTTTTCGTTTGCTTTAACATGGTTTTTTATTGCGTTCATATTGTTTTTTGCACAATAACGTTAGTGTTTTGTTTTTATGTACGGAATAAAGCATCTATTAATTGCTGTAATTTGCAACACAAATTTTCAGGTTTTTTCTTAAGATTGATTCATCGAAGCCTCCGTAAAAGAGCTTGGATATCACAACAATCAAGGAACAGCGCCATGAACCTGAATCGTTTTGAACGTTATCCGTTGACCTTCGGTCCATCCCCCATCACTCCCTTGAAACGCCTCAGCGAGCACCTGGGCGGCAAGGTGGAACTGTATGCCAAGCGTGAAGACTGCAATAGCGGCCTGGCCTTCGGCGGGAACAAAACGCGCAAGCTCGAATATCTGATTCCCGAGGCCATCGAGCAAGGCTGCGACACCTTGGTGTCCATCGGCGGTATCCAGTCGAACCAGACCCGCCAGGTCGCTGCGGTCGCCGCCCACTTGGGTATGAAGTGTGTGCTTGTGCAGGAAAACTGGGTGAACTACTCCGACGCTGTATATGACCGCGTCGGCAACATCGAGATGTCGCGGATCATGGGAGCGGATGTGCGGCTTGATGCTGCAGGTTTCGACATTGGAATTCGGCCGAGCTGGGAAAAGGCCATGAGCGATGTCGTGGAGCGCGGCGGCAAACCGTTTCCAATTCCGGCGGGCTGTTCCGAGCATCCCTATGGAGGGCTCGGGTTTGTCGGCTTCGCTGAGGAAGTGCGGCAGCAGGAAAAGGAGTTGGGCTTCAAGTTTGACTACATCGTGGTCTGCTCGGTGACCGGCAGTACCCAGGCCGGCATGGTCGTCGGTTTCGCGGCTGACGGTCGCTCGAAAAACGTGATCGGGGTCGATGCTTCGGCGAAACCGGAGCAAACCAAGGCGCAGATCCTGCGTATCGCTCGACATACCGCTGAACTGGTGGAGCTGGGGCGCGAAATCACTGAAGAGGATGTGGTGCTCGATACGCGTTTCGCCTATCCGGAATATGGCTTGCCCAACGAAGGGACGCTGGAAGCGATTCGCCTGTGCGGCAGTCTTGAGGGGGTGTTGACCGATCCGGTCTACGAGGGCAAATCCATGCACGGCATGATTGAAATGGTACGCCGCGGGGAATTCCCTGACGGCTCCAAAGTTCTTTATGCCCACCTGGGCGGCGCACCTGCGTTGAACGCCTACAGCTTCTTGTTTCGCAACGGCTGAGCTTGGCGCCGCCAGGAAAACGCAGGACTGGGTAGGAGCGGGCAAGCCCGCTTCTACAGTAATTGCGTCTTCCAGTCGTTCCCTTTGCCAACTCAAGTCCAACTCACGCGGGAGTACCGCCATGCATGCGATATCGCAGTTCGCCGTCTGGGTCAAAGAGCCTCTGGCGAATGCCGGGGTTGTCATCGTTACCAGTGCCGCGTTACCCAAATACGTGATTGACAAGCTGCATGTGGCGATCGACGACTGGGATCAGGTTGCCTATCTGGTCGTCAAGCAACCCAGGGAGTTGATGCTCGACTGGTTGCGTGTCGGGTTCAATTCAGTGGAGTCACCACAGGTCTCTAGTTGTCACGCCAGTGAACTGCTGCGTTCGGTATCCAAAGGCTGCTTTTTACTCGATGTTGACGTCAGCCCGATACCGGACCTTGCCTGGCTGGGGTCTGTCTGCGGCCATCCATTGCGTGTCGTGAATCCGGGAAATACAGGCCAGTCCACCGCTGCGATGGATAAACAGGTGGAGATGATTTTATCGATGACCCGGACCTTGGCGAAAAGCGTATTGCAAGAACGCTGCGTCATTTGACGAAGACAGCATCAATTCACCTGTTGAATCAACCACTCAAATAAGAAAGACAACGCCTGTGAGCCGAACTTCCGACTATCGCTTTAAATCCAGGAAGTGGGTGCGCGAGCCTTCCAGTTGTACGCGCGTCGTTGTTGTCGCGATAGGGCTCAGTAGTGACCACGTTGATCTGATACATCACGGTTTCAGTTGCTTCGACAACATCGCGCTGATGCATGTCGACGCAGCGGACGCCGGGTTTCTAGTCGGTCTGCAAGCCCCGGAGTGTGACTACTTCCTTGTAATCGCCGGGGAACTGGATAAGCGTTTTTTACATGATTTATCGATGCGCAAAACAAGCATCTACCAGATAGCAGAGGGCGCCCGAGCCGAACGTTCCGTCATTGACGCGGTGGAGCAAGTTAAACGCCTGGCGCGGGTGAGTTCTTCACAGCGCCTTGAAATTGACGCCCCCGGTTTTGCTTCGCTTGCATCGACCTGTTGAGCAGTGCCGCCGTTGATGCTTATTTCAATAACAACAAAGGAGCACCTTCAGATGAATAGCAACATGTGCGAGCGCTCGGCGCTGTGGCTGTGTATGGCATTGCCATTACCGGCGGCGGCACAGGCTGATTTGAGAATAGGGTGACCTGACTCGTTCCGACTATGTGATGTACCAGTGGAACAAGGACGGCAAGTATCAACAACTGCAACAGTGAATCGGGCAGCTGTGAAGACAGCGTTTTCCAAGGTTTTGATGCGTTCAATCAATTTGCTGGAGGTGGCTATGAATCCATCTGATCTTCAGGTCCAAAATCCGGGCCAAGTCGTTGAAGATACTCAAGAGGTCGCCGAATGGCGTGATGCCTTGCTTTCGGTAATTGCCCATGGTGGCAGTGTCCAAGCCAAAAAAATCCTCGACATGCTGGTGGCCGTGGCGGGCGCCTCGGACATTGGCTGGCAGCCCACCCACGGCACTCCCTACATCAATACCATCAGTGTCGAGCGTCAGCCGGTGTTTCCGGGAGACTTGGCCATCGAAGAGCGCCTCGCCTCGATCATGCGCTGGAATGCGTTGGCCATGGTAGCCAGGGCCAACCATGCCTATGGCGAATTGGGCGGGCACATCGCCAGTTACGCCAGCGCCGCTGATCTGTTCGAAGTGGGCTTCAACCACTTCTTCAAGGCGCGAACCGAAAGTAACGGCGGCGATCTGGTGTTCTATCAGCCGCATTCAGCACCGGGTGTCTATGCCCGGGCCTTTCTTGAGGGGCGTCTCGACGAGAAGGATCTGGAGCACTATCGGCAGGAGATTGGCGCTCGAGCCAATGGTGCGCGCGGCTTGTCGAGTTATCCGCATCCGTGGTTAATGCCAGACTTCTGGCAATTCCCGACCGGGTCCATGGGCATCGGTCCAATCAGTTCGATTTACCAGGCGCGATTCATGCGTTATCTGGACCATCGGGGTTTGCAAGATACCAAGGGCAGAACCGTTTGGGGCGTGTTCGGCGATGGGGAAATGGACGAGCCGGAAAGTATGTCGGCGCTGACTCTGGCCGCAAGGGAAGGGCTCGACAACCTGGTCTGGGTGGTCAATTGCAACCTGCAACGTCTGGACGGTCCGGTTCGTGGCAATGGCCGCATCATCGATGAGCTTGAAGCACTGTTCGGTGGGGCCGGCTGGAACGTCGTCAAACTGGTCTGGGGCTCCGATTGGGATGGCCTGTTTGCGCGGGATACCGATGGCGCTTTGGTTAATGCGTTGTCCAACACCGTCGATGGCCAGTTCCAGACCTTCGCGGCAAAAGACGGGCGTTTCAACCGAGATCATTTCTTCGGCCAGAACGAGGCTTTGGCTCATCTGGCCCAGGGTCTGACCGATGAGCAGATTGATCGCCTCAAACGCGGTGGTCACGACATGGTAAAGATCTTTGCCGCCTATCAAAACGCAATGCTCGAAGGCAAGAAGCCCACGGTTATTCTCGCGCAAACCAAGAAAGGCTTCGGCATGGGGGATGCCGGGCAGGGCAAGATGACCGTGCACCAGCAGAAGAAGCTCGACCGGGACGCGCTGATCGCGTTCCGCAATCGCTTCAACTTGCCGTTGACCGATGAGCAGGCTGAATCCCTGAGCTTCTTCAAGCCCGAGGAAGACAGCGCTGAAATGCGTTACCTGCATGAACGTCGTCGAGTGTTGGGCGGGTACATCCCTACGCGGCCTTCGACCTCCGTGTCATTGGCGGTGCCGGACATCCATAGCTATGCCGGGTTTGCGATCACTGCCGAAGACAAGGAAATGTCCACCACCATGGCCTTCGTGCGGATGCTCAGCGGGTTGCTGCGGGACAAGCAACTGGGGCCGCGCATCGTTCCGATCGTGGCCGATGAGGCGCGTACCTTTGGTATGGCCAGCCTGTTCAAGCAGATCGGCATTTACTCCAGCGTCGGCCAGCGTTATGAGCCGGAAGACATTGGTTCAATCCTCAGCTATCGCGAGGCTTTGGACGGTCAGATTCTAGAAGAGGGCATCAGCGAGGCCGGTGCGATCAGTTCCTGGGTGGCCGCCGCGACGAGTTATTCGGTACATGGCCTGCCCATGCTGCCGTTCTACATCTACTACTCGATGTTCGGCTTCCAGCGCATCGGCGACCTGATCTGGGCGGCGGCGGATCAACGCGCTCGCGGCTTCCTGCTCGGCGCCACCGCAGGACGCACGACCCTGGGCGGCGAAGGCCTGCAACACCAGGACGGCAACAGCCACTTGATGGCGTCGATGGTGCCCAACTGCCGCGCCTACGATCCGGCGTTCGCCGGTGAGTTCGCGGTGATTCTGGACCACGGCATGCGCCAGATGCTGGAGCACCAGGTGGACGAGTTCTACTACGTCACGTTGATGAATGAGAGCTACCCACAACCCAACCTTCCGGAAGGTGTCGAAGACGCGATCATCAAGGGTATGTATGCGTTTGAGTGCTATGAGGTGGAGCATGCCCGAGGTAGCGTCCAGTTATTGGGCTCCGGCACGATTCTGCGCGAAGTGATTGCCGCAGCCGAATTACTCGCCAGCGACTGGGACATCGACAGCCAAGTGTGGAGCGTCACCAGTTTCACCGAGCTGGCACGTGATGCCCGTGAAGTGGAACGCTGGAATCGTCTTCACCCCGATCAACCGGCGCGGCAGAGTCACGTGCACGCGTCGCTCAACGCTTCGATGCCGATCATTGCCTGTACCGATTACGTTCGCGCCTTGCCACAGTTGATCGGCAGCTATCTCGACGCCCGTTATACCGTGCTCGGCACCGACGGTTTCGGCCGCAGCGATACCCGCACCAGACTGCGGGCCTTCTTCGAAGTTGACCGCCATCAGATCGTTTTGAGCGCTCTGACTGCCTTGGTTCATGAGGGGCTTCTTGATGCGAGTGTCTGTGCCGAGGCCATCGCCAAGTACACCATCGATGTTGACAGCATGGCGCCTTGGGAAGCCTAGCGGCTGGCGTTGGATCGTATCGAATTTTGGGTCTTACAGGTCATGCCGGCTGGCACCGGCCTGACTACTTTTCAGGAAGTGTTTATGAATAACGTGCATGAAGTTCGTATGCCTGACATTGGCGATGCCAAGGATGTGGGGGTTATCGAAATCCAGGTCAAGGTGGGGGATGCGGTAGTCGAGGGACAAACCCTGATCATTGTCGAGACAGACAAGGCGTCCATGGAAATTCCATCGTCGCACACCGGTGTAGTGCAATCTCTGGTGGTCAAACTGGACGATAAAGTCAGTGAAGGCTCGCCGATTGCTTTGGTCGAGTGTGAACTGCAAGCATCGCAGCCAGCGCAAGTGCTGGTTCAGCCACAGCCAGTCGTTGAATCGACGGCAGAGCCCATTGCAATAGAGGTTGAGCCGATGCCGGTCGCTTCAATCGAGGCACCTGGTCTGCTGACAAACTTGCCTCTGGCATCGCCCTCGGTGCGCAAGTTTTCCCGAGAGCTGGGAATTTCGCTGCAAAGTATTCAAGGGACCGGGCTGCGTCATCGCATCACCAAAGATGACGTATTGGCCCATGTGAAAGGGGCTTTGAGCGCTCAGCCGCTGACGGCCACTTCCTCGGCGGCTCAACCCTTGGGCGGATTGCTGCCGTGGCCGGTGGTCGATTTTGCCAAGTACGGGCCAGTGGAAACCAAGGCATTGTCGCGGATCAAGAAAATCAGCGGCGCCAACCTGCATCGCAATTGGGTGTTGATCCCTCATGTCACTAATCATGATGATGCGGATATCACCCAACTCGAACAATTCCGCCTCCAAGTGAATAGGGAAAACGCAGAGAGAGGGGTGAAGGTCACGTTGCTGGCATTGTTGATGAAAGCCTGTGCGGCGGCGTTGAAAAAATTCCCGGAGTTCAATGCCAGTCTCAACGGTGACGAGTTGGTGATGAAGCGTTATGTTCATATTGGTTTTGCCGCCGATACCCCAGACGGTCTGGTGGTGCCCGTGATCCGGGATGTCGATCAGAAAGGCATTCTGACGATTGCCAAGGAAATGTCGGAGCTGGCTGCCAAGGCGCGTGCGGGCAAGTTGAGCGTGACCGATATGAGTGGCGGCTGTTTTTCGATTTCATCATTGGGCGGCATCGGTGGAACCTATTTCACACCCATCATCAATGCTCCCGAAGTCGCGATACTCGGCGTGGGTAAAAGTGTCGACAGACTTGCCCTTGAGGAGGGGCAGGTGGTGTTGCGCAGCATGCTGCCATTGAGTTTGAGTTGGGATCATCGCGTCATCGATGGTGCCGCGGCCGGGCGTTTCAATGCCTATCTGACGCATGTGCTGGCTGACTACCGTCGATTGGTTTTGTAGCGTGCAAGGTGACGGTTTTGTTGAAGGCTTTCTCGGTTTTTCCTTTGTCATTGTTTTGATTATTTACGCCTACTCCCACTAAGTAATCCCTTGATGGCGGGCGGCATGCTGCTGATTGGGTTTGTGAGTTGTTGTGCGCGGTGCTTTGCGTCGCCCATAAGAAACAGATTCACATTGTTTTAGTTGAAAGATCACTGCCACAACACGGGCACGAGAACCACGGACGATTGCCACCCAGGTGCCGACCATTTCAGGTCGAATAGCTCGCCACACCTCGTCCCGGTATTCATTGACACCAGCACCATGGGTTTCAAGTGATCGGTGAAGGGCACTGCAGCAAACTTTGCATCTGCTCTTTTCCCCGGTCTGCTCGCTACTTGTTCGCTGTCTCGCGCTCGGCCCGCGCTTCGTCCTGGAGCGCGTCCAGCGCTTCACGCAGGCGGTTGCTTTCACCGGTATCTAGATAGCGGCCCAGTCCCATAGAGTCGACCTTGAGCGCCTTGAGCGCCTTGAGCCTCTCCTAAGGGGAAGGTTCGATTCGAACCTGCCCTGGGACACCATATTCTGCAGCTCCCCGCCTGTTTCAACGCTTCCTTTTCACGACTTGTAGATAAAATTCGACAGATTCAGGTGCCCTGGATTTATCGAAGATATCAACCCTGTCTTCGCGACTTTCCCTCCTCCTCTCCCACGTAGTCTGAATCTCCCATTCCGTCTGGGAGTTTCCGCCGATGTGCGGCCTGCAGTGCTTGTTCATAGTTGGACCTATAGATCAGAAAATGGTCCAAGGTCGACCTTCGATGACTGGACCCCCGCTCAGGAGAAAGTCATGGCTATGCGCAAGAAAACCTCATCGCCAACGAATGACTTGGCCAGTAACGCCGGTGACCATCCTTCACCCGTCAACCACGACTGGACTTTTACCTACATACCGACCGTCACCACCAACCTTAAAGACTACGCACCGGGCAGCACTGCCATCATTACAGCCAGCGGTTTCGCTGCCGGCAGCACTGTGACGCTCGAAGTGGACCACGCCGTCGGTGCTGGCGCGGATGGCGTGTGGGGTACGTCCGACGATGTGCTCGATATCAACACCGGCGCGGGTCACGAGCCCTGGTCCGTGACCGATGGCGGTGCCGGCGATCTCGACGGCCAGGTTAACGGCAGCGTCACCACCTCCTGGTACGTGAATCCCGACGACTCGGCAGGCGCGACGTTTCTGCTCACCGCGGCCTCTGCAGGCGTCGATGGAGTCGTCGGCACCGGTGACGACGCCGTGGCGACAACTTCGTTTACGGACAGCGTTTTGGGCGTTGTGGCGACTGGCGAGGACGTGACACTGGACGAAACGGCCGGGTTGCAGAACGCCACTGCCACGCCAACCCCTGCGGGGGACGCTGACGACAACGACATTCTGGTGGCGTCCCTGCCTTCGACCTTCACTACCCGTTTAGCCGCACTTGGGGCGGGTACTGCCACGGGCGCGGCCTTGAGTGGCTATACCGGTGCCGCGGGCAACACGGGCAGCAATGCCTTCACCATCACCGCTGACCCCGGAGCAACCATTACCGATATCAGCTTCGTCGGCAGCTCCGGTGCACCGCTCAATGGCGTGGACAGCGGACTGGATACCCTCGATGGCACCAGCATCCTTCTCTATACGGATACGAACAACAACATCGTCGTGGGCCGAGCCGGAAGCGCAACTGGCGCGATCGTGTTCGCTGCCTATATAGAAGAAACCGGATCGCCGGTCACGGGCGGCAAGATCTGGACCGTGGAGTACCAACCACTCAAACATCCCGTCATGACGAATGCCGATGATTCGCTCAATCTGACGGATAAGGTTTTCATCGGGGCCAGCCAGGATATGGAATTCAGCCTGGCCAATGCGCCCTCCGGTCAGAACCTCTTTCTGATGTTCACCAAGGCGAACCCGAACGTTGTCGATGTCGGTGGTGTGTTGCGGATTACGGATCCCACCATCATCGCCACCGGCAAGAACCCCGCAGACCAGTCAAACGGTTTCAATATAACGACGGGCGACACGATCAATACCAGCCAGGCGGGGGGGCCTACCACCTTCGGTACCAACAATCAGATGATTGTGGAGCAAGAGGGCATCCGCTTTTCGTTCGTCACGGGTGCCAGGCAGAATGTGACCATTCCCAACCTGGACCAGAACGAAGCCGATCTTGAATCCAACGTCGACTTTACCGATGTCTTCAATGCGAAGTCGGCCAGTTTCGACATTGTGCAGTTGCAAAGCGGCAAGAGTGCCGTGGTAAGGGTCAGCGCATTCAGCACTGCTGCTGAGCCTGGCACGAATTTCATCAATGGATATGTGGGTGATACGTCGATTGCCATCACCAATGTTCGCGTCTTCAACAGTACCGGGCAGGTGATCGAGAATTCAAACGGCTCGGTGAATGATCCGGCCATCTCCATCAGCTTTGCAGCAGGGGTAGCAACAATCACCGGCGTTAAAGCCGGCTACCAGATTGAATACACCACGACGTCGGACCACAACCGCGTGCTCGTCGAGAACGGGGCGGCCGTCAATGCCAAGGGCAATGAGCACGCCGATTTTGATATCGGTGCTTTCACGCTGGTCCAGGCCTCTATTTCGAAAGCCGAAATCGGTTCCAAGATCATCTTCGACGACGATGGACCGAGCATCAGCACCACCGGCACTGAGCCAACGCTGACAGTGGACGAGACGCTACTGGCGACTGACGCCACTCAGAGTTTCGCCGCCAACTTCAACTCGGCGTTTGGCGCTGATGGTGCCGGCACCCTGACCTATGCGCTGGGCGTGGTGGCGGGAGCCTCCGGGTTGACGGACACGGCCTCGGGCGAGGCGGTGAACCTGTCACTCAACGGCACCGTAGTGGAAGGCCGCACGGCCACAGGCAACCAGCTGGTGTTCACCGTCAGTGTCGCCGCCAATGGCAGCGTCACGCTCGACCAACTGCGCGCCGTGGTGCATTCCGACCCAAGCAATCCGGATGATTCGACGAGCCTGACCTCGGACAACCTGGTGACGCTGACCGCGACCAAGACCGACGGGGATGGCGACAGCGCCCAGGCGACCCTCAATATCGGGCAGAACCTGGTGTTCAAGGACGACGGGCCGAGCATCAGCACCACCGGCACGGAGCCAACGCTGACAGTGGATGAGACGCTACTGACGACCGACGCCACCCAGAGCTATGCCGCCAACTTCAACTCGGCGTTTGGCGCCGATGGGGCGGGCACTCTGACCTATGCACTGGGCGTGGTGGCGGGAGCCTCCGGGTTGACGGACACGGCCTCGGGCGAGGCGGTGAACCTGTCGCTCAACGGCACCGTAGTGGAAGGTCGCACGGCCACGGGCAACCTGCTGGTGTTCACCGTCAGTGTCGCCGCCAATGGCAGCGTCACGCTTGACCAACTGCGCGCCGTGGTGCATTCCGACCCAAGCAATCCGGATGATTCGACGAGCCTGACTTCGGACAACCTGGTAACGCTGACCGCGACCAAGACCGACGGGGATGGCGACAGCGCCCAGGCGACCCTCAATATCGGGCAGAACCTGGTGTTCAAGGACGACGGGCCGAGCATCAGCACCACCGGCACGGAGCCAACGCTGACAGTGGATGAGACGCTACTGACGACCGACGCCACCCAGAGCTACAGCGCCCAGGCGACCCTCAATATCGGGCAGAACCTGGTGTTCAAGGACGACGGGCCGAGCATCAGCACCACCGGCACGGAGCCAACGCTGACAGTGGATGAGACGCTACTGACGACCGACGCCACCCAGAGCTATGCCGCCAACTTCAACTCGGCGTTTGGCGCCGATGGGGCGGGCACTCTGACCTATGCACTGGGCGTGGTGGCGGGAGCTTCCGGGTTGACGGACACGGCCTCGGGCCAGGCGGTGAACCTGTCGCTCAATGGCACTGTGGTCGAAGGGCGTACGGCCCTCAGCAATCTGCTGGTATTCACGGTCAGTGTCGCCGCCGATGGCAGCGTCACGCTTGACCAACTGCGCGCCGTGGTGCATCCCGACCCAACCAATCCGGATGATTCAACGACGTTGACTTCGGACAATCTGGTAACGCTGACCGCGACCAAGACCGACGGGGATGGCGACAGCGCCCAGGCGACCCTCAATATCGGGCAGAACCTGGTGTTCAAGGACGACGGGCCGAGCATCAGCACCACCGGCGCGGAGCCAACGCTGACGGTGGACGAGACGCTACTGGGGACCGACGCCACCCAAAGCTTTGCCGCCAACTTCAACTCGGCGTTTGGCGCTGATGGTGCCGGGACGCTGACCTATGCACTGGGCGTGGTGGCCGGAGCCTCCGGGCTGACAGACACGGCCTCGGGCCAGGCGGTGAACCTGTCGCTCAATGGCACTGTGGTCGAAGGGCGTACGGCCCTCAGCAACCTGCTGGTGTTCACCGTCAGTGTCGCCGCCGATGGCAGCGTCACGCTTGACCAACTGCGCGCCGTGGTACATCCCGACCCAACCAATCCCGATGATTCAACGACGTTGACTTCGGACAACCTGGTAACGCTGACCGCGACCAAGACCGACGGGGATGGCGACAGCGCCCAGGCGACCCTCAATATCGGGCAGAACCTGGTGTTCAAGGACGACGGGCCGAGCATCAGCACCACCGGCACGGAGCCAACGCTGACAGTGGACGAGACGCTACTGGCGACCGACGCGACCCAGAGCTATGCCGCCAACTTCAACTCGGCGTTTGGCGCCGATGGGGCGGGCACCCTGACCTATGCGCTGGGCGTGGTGGCGGGAGCTTCCGGGCTGACGGACACCGCTTCGGGCCAGGCGGTGAACCTGTCGCTCAATGGCACTGTGGTCGAAGGGCGTACGGCCCTCAGCAATCTGCTGGTATTCACGGTCAGTGTCGCCGCCGATGGCAGCGTCACGCTCGATCAGCTCCGCGCCGTGGTACATCCCGACCCAACCAATCCCGATGATTCAACGAGCCTGATCTCGGACAACCTGGTGACGCTGACCGCGACCAAGACCGACGGGGATGGCGACAGCGCCCAGGCGACCCTCAACATCGGGCAGAACCTGGTGTTCAAGGACGACGGGCCGAGCATCACCACCACCGGCACGGAGCCAACGCTGACAGTGGACGAGACGCTACTGACGACCGACGCCACCCAGAGCTTCGCCGCCAACTTCAACTCGGAATTTGGCGCCGATGGGGCGGGCACCCTGACCTATGCGCTGGGCGTGGTGGCGGGGGCTTCCGGGCTGACGGACACGGCCTCGGGCCAGGCGGTGAACCTGTCGCTCAATGGCACTGTGGTCGAAGGTCGCACGGCCACGAGCAACCTGCTGGTGTTCACGGTCAGTGTCGCCGCCAATGGCAGCGTCACGCTCGACCAACTGCGCGCCGTGGTGCATTCCGACCCAAACAATCCAGATGATTCGAGGACGTTGACCGCGGACAACCTGGTGACGCTGACGGCGATCAAGACCGACGGGGACGGCGACAGCGCCCAGGCGACGCTGAACATCGGGCAGAACCTGGTGTTCAAGGACGACGGGCCGGCACTCAGTTTCGGCAACCTGATCGGGACCGGCAGCGTCCTGGCGCAATCCGGGTTCTGGAATATGGCGACCGGAGCCGACGGGCTGGGTGCGGCCGGTCTGGATATCTCGTTGGTCAATAACCAGTTCACCCTCGTCAGACCAGACAACACGACCACGACCGGGACCGGCACGCTCACCGAGCTGGCGCAGTCACCGGATGTCAATGGCGCGTACCAGTTCGCGGGAACCTTGACCGGTGATTTCGACAACAACGTTGCAACGGCCAATACCACCGTCGACTACACGTTGACCGCCTATGCCGATGGTCGCTATGCACTGGATCTGGTGCAGGGCTTCAGTTCGACGATCGTGCTCAGCAGTGCCGACGGCTCGCTCGATGCCGGCGGCCCGGACTCGGTGCGCACATTGTTGATTCCTGAGACGAGTAACCCGGCTATTCCTTCGACATCCGAGGAGATCGTGTTCTTTTCCGCGAAGGCGCTTGCGTCGACCGCGGACATCCTGACCGGCATCGGGCTCGGAGCACCCGACCCCACCGAAGCCACGCTGCAAACCACCCCCCTGCCGTCCTACATAGACCCGGCGGCGATGAACGTCAGCACGTCCGGCATCGGCGTCGGCAACAACGTTTTCCAGGGAGATAACCTGGCGGCAATCAGCGCTGCCGATGAAAGTTTCGTCATCAATCCAGAGAGCCTTCTGGCGGGAATGAAGGTCTTCATCGACAACTCCGTGGCGGGCTACAACACGGCGACCGAGGACCTGTACTACAGGATCTACTACGCCGATGGCACGAATTCGAGCCTCGTCGAGGTGAACACCCTGACGCCGGAGGCTGGCGGGCAGGTGTCCTTCCTCGTGCAGAAGGAGGGCACGACACTGATCGACGCTGTCCAGCTGACGATGGGCCGGGGCGACGTCAAGATCCCGGTAATCCAGTTCATTCAGCAGAACGAGAGTCTGGCCAGCGATGTCCAGCTGGCGTTCAGCGCGACGCTGACGGACAAGGATGGGGACTCGGCGACGAGTACGTTTGCCGCCAACCTGTTCGCCAACGACCCGGCCAACGCCACCTTCGACTTCTCGCTGGTTGGCACCATCGGTCAGCAGGATGCGTTCAACATCGATCTGTCAGTCAATGAAAACCTGTACCAGGTCAGCGGCTTCGATGTGGGCTCGGGCGTGCAAGACAAACTGGTACTCAACGGTGACCCGAACGCTGTTGTTCAATCGATCAACAACACCGGCGCAGACAGCGTCGTGACGGTTGCCGAGACGGGCGGACAAACAACGACCATCACCTTGGTCGGGGTCGATGTTCAGAGTACCGACATCTTTTTTGGCAGCGCCTGAGGCTTTGCGCGCATGAACGGATGCGAGGGTGGCGCAGGAAACCACCCTCGCATTCTTTTTGCTGTTCTGATGCGAAATCCCCATGATCCCATGCGTTGCGAACTGCCGGGCAGCACAAGGCTTGAAGAGCGTGGAGGGTCGGTGCAGGTGGGCGAGGCAGGATTTACCGAAGTCGACATCAGTCTTGCGAGGGCACTCAGTCCCGGGCCAGCTACAAGGAGGGTGGAACAGTGACGGCCAGGCCCCTGAAAGTTAAGGGCAGACCGCTTTGTATCGACCTGAAATTCAATCCAGTTCCACCCAGGCGGACTCGGTCGGTGCTTCGTTGTTGAGCCCGTGCTTGAGCGCATACATCAGCAAGTCGATGCGGTTGATCAGATCAAGCTTTTGATAAATGTTGCTGAGGTGGTTGTGCACGGTGTGCTCGCTGATCCCCAGGCGCCCGGCGATGCTTACATATTTGGCGGACGGTTCGCCTACGATGGCGCGAATCAGCTCTCTCTCGCGCAGCGTCAACCGCGCCTGTTTTGCCCGCTCCAGATTGCATTTCATGGGGATATGTCCGTTCGCGGCATAGCCGCAAAGGCCACCGGCCCAGGCTCTATCCATTGCGCTGTCGCTATGGTGGACCTTGAGGATGGCCTGGATAATCGATTCCGTCGGGTCTTCCGCCAGCACGATGCCGCGAGCGCCAGCCTCTATCGCCTGGGCAGCGGGGACGACTTCGTACAGGCCCTTGAGCAGCAGCACTTTCATTTCGGCGCTACGGGTGAGTCCGGCGACGACATCCAGAGGATTGAGCGCATCCGGAAAGAAACTGAAAAAAATCACATCGGGCCGCAGCTGATCGGCAAGATCCAGTGCCTGGGTATAGGTGGTGGCCTGTCCTGTCACTTCCATCCGGGGCTTTCTGGCATTGATCAAGTCGTGAAGGCCCATGAGTACGAGGGGGCGACAATCGATCAGCATCACGCCAATCGGCTCTTTTGGGTCGGTCATCATCTTCCTGACCCCTTTGAAAAGCCCATGATGGCTTCCACCGGCAGGCGGCGCGAACGTTTCCAGAAGGCAGCCAAAGCCCGGGAGAACAGATAAATACGAGTAATTATCAGTGGTTTGCGCATGATGATTTGCTCCCTCCCGCCTCTCAACTGATTCTAGGTCAACCCGGAGCGCTACCGGCCCACCCGTCCGTCAGTCCTCGATCCAGGTCCAGTGCGGCCAGGCCTGTCCGATTCTCTCGAGAAGGGGGAGTAACCCTCGAAAATCAAGGTATTAGGCCCGCCATAGATGGCCAATTGCCAAGACCTGATCCACATCATGGTCGTCAATTAATCGACGAGTGGCGATAACTTAGGAGCGCTAATATCGGCCTGGTCAATTTATCGGCGAAATCTGCCTGGCCCGCCACTGGCAATTGCTGGAGTTCATGCATTGCTGGTGTTCATGTTTCAGCACTTTTTTGTGCGCGACGTCTCGTTTTCAGAAACGCCTTCACCTGTTCAGAGTGAGCGTTGGGGGAGGTTCTCAAGGGAATGCCATGGCTGGCCGATAACCCTGGCAGTTACGAGCTTCTTCATCTGTGGCGGTCAGTGCATGTGCTGATTGACGATGAGAAACTGTTTGATGGCTAAGGGCTACCAATTATCATCTGCGCGCCAAATCAAGGGCTGCGAAGCTGAGTCCGTCCGTGTATTTGCCTTTGGGTTCTTCTTCTTAAATTGCCTGGAAATCTTCGATGCTGTCGTATCACCAAAAGCGTTTTCTGATCGTCGATGATTTCTCGGACTTCCGCAGTTCGGTTCGCTCGATGCTGCGCGAGCTGGGTGTCAAGGAAGTGGACACTGCCGATACCGGCGAACAGGCGCTGAAAATGTGTTCGCAGAAGCAGTACGACTTCATCCTGCAGGACTTTCACCTGGGCGACGGCAAGAAGAACGGCCAGCAGGTGCTCGAAGACCTGATGGAAGAAAAGTTGATCAGCCATGAAGCGGTGTTCGTGATGGTCACCGCCGAAACCAGCCAGGCCATGGTGCTCAGTGCGTTGGAGCATGAGCCCGATGCCTACCTGACCAAGCCGTTCAACCGTTCCAGCCTGGCCCAGCGCCTGGAGCGCCTTGAGCAGCGCAAGACTTTGCTCAAGCCGATCCTGCAGGCCCTCGACCGGGGCAAGCCGATGGAGGTGCTCAACGCCTGCATCGCCTTGTGCAAGCAAGACATTCGTTACTCGCCGTTGTGCCTGCGCTATCGCGCCGATGCCTTGCGCGACCTCAATCAGAACGAAGCGCTGGAGCGGCTGTACGACGGCATCATCGCCGACCGTCCGTTGCCATGGGCGTTTGCCGGGCTGGGCAAGTTGCTGTTCAAGCGCGGTCAGGTCGCGCAGGCCAAAGGTATCTACGAAAAAGCCCTGAAAGTGTTCCCGATGATGCCGTCACTGTATGACGGCATGGCTGATGTGCTGGTCGCCGAAGGGGACACCAAGGGTGCGCAGCGCGTTCTCGAAGAAGCGATTCGCCTGTCGCCGCTGGCGGTGCGCCGGCAAGCGTTGCTGGGCAAGCTGGCTATGACCAACGAGGACTTCGATACCGCTTCCAGAGCCTATCGTCAGGCGGTAGCCCAAGGCGCGCAGTCACGTTTCAAGGACCCTGAAAGTAACCTCGGCCTGGCTCACGCCTTGATCAGCAAGGGCCGCGACAGGGGGCTGGATACCCGCACCCGGCTGGAAATCAATACCACGTTGAGCGCAGTGGCCAAGGACAACCCTGGCGACCCTGGCCTGCAAATTCGTGCGCGTTTGATGAAGGCCACCAGTCTGCTGATCAACGATGCGGAAACGGCCGACAAGCTCACCGAGCAGGCCCTGTTGCGCCTCGATGGCATGGAGCAATTCATGAGCGCCGAAGCTGCGTTGCTGGTGGCCAAGCAACTGAAAATGCTCGGGCAGTCCGAGGCCGGCACCGCGATGCTGAAAAACTGCGTGGAAATCTACGGCGACGATCCGGCGGTCATGAAGGACATCGCCAAGCAGACCGACGACCCGAGCATCCTCAATGCCGGCAACGCCGCCGCTGAACTCAACCGTCAGGGCGTGCGCGTCTACAAGACCGGCAATCTGGTGGAGGCCCGACAGGTCTTTCGCAAAGCCCTGGCGATGCAACCGAAGAACATCAGTATCGCCCTGAACCTGGCGCAGTCGCTGTTGCACGGCACCGATACCAGCGTTGCTTCGGCGGAGCTGGAGGAATGCCGGACCTGCCTGAAAATGGTCGGCCTGATGCCCGACTCCGACGCGCGGTTTCCACGTTACCAAAAGCTTAAAAGCAAGGCGTTTGGCCAATGAACGACAATGAACAGGCACTGGACTTCTCCACGGTGATCGCCTCCACCGTGCACGACATGAAGAACTCGCTGGCCATGCTGATGCAGGCCCACAGCCAGTGGCTGGCGCGATTGCCGGAATCGGCGCAGCAGACGCCGGAGCAGGGCGTGATCGACTTCGAGTTCGCCCACCTCAACGGCATGCTGGTGCAGTTGCTGGGGCTGTATAAGCTCGGCGTCAACCAGATGCCGTTGCAACCGGCCTACCATGAGCTGGACGACTTCATCGAAGCGCAACTGGCGTGTCATCAAGAGGTGTTCGCCAGCCGCGGCATCATGGCCACCTATGAAGTGGACCCGCTGAGCCCGCTGGGTTTCTTCGACCGCGAGTTGATTGCGTCGGTATTGGCCAACTGCATCAACAACGCCATTCGTTTTGCACGGCATGCCGTTCTGATCAGTGTCAGTGACGAAGCCGGGCAACTGGTGTTGACCATCAATGACGATGGCGAGGGGTATCCGGCGCAGATGATCGAGCGTCAGGCCGATTATGCCCAGGGCATCAATCAAAGCACCGGCAGCACCGGCCTGGGCCTGTATTTTGCGGGGCGAATTGCTGCACTGCATCAACGCAACGGCGTGGGCGGGCACACCGAAATCAGCAATGGCGGTCCGTTGGGCGGCGGGGTGTTTCGTCTTTGCCTGCCCTGACAGGCAGCATATTTATCGACGCTGCTTGAAATTCCGAACACGCGGAGCCTATTTTGTACGGTCGCCGTTCGCGGCCCGCACGATAACAAGGATAGCGTCATGACGACCGTTGGCCTGAGTTCACTCGCACAGCGATTGACGGGCATTGATGAAGTTGAATGTGTCACGCCGGATTTGAACGGCGTACCACGGGGCAAGGTGATGACCGCCGAGGGTTTTCTCGACGGTCGACGTTTGCAGTTGGCGCGGGGTGTGCTGCTGCAATGCATCATGGGCGGATACCCGCCAGCGCGTTTTTACGGCAGCGATGATGGCGACCTGGCGCTGATTCCGGACCCTGCACAAATCCACCGCTTGCCCTGGAGCAACCCGCCGCGGGCATTCGCCATTTGCGACGCGGACGAACTGGGCACTACCACCAGCTCCAATCTGTCGACCCGTGGCCAGCTCAAGGCAGTAATTGCCCGTTACGCGGCCCGCGGCCTGGCGCCCGTGGTGGCGACCGAGCTTGAGTTCTTCGTTTTTGCGCCTAACACCGACCCGACTCAGCCGTTCCAGCCGCCGGTGGGGCAGGATGGTCGCCGCGAGGACGGTCAGTCGGCGTTCAGCGTCAGTTCCAATAACGGCTTGCGGCCGTTCTTCAATGAAGTCTACGCGTGCATGGCGGCGCTGGGATTGCCCCGCGATACCTTCATGCACGAGATGGGCGTCAGCCAGTTCGAGATCAACCTGCTGCATGGCGATCCATTGCTGCTGGCCGACCAGACGTTCCTGTTCAAGCACCTGCTCAAGGAAGTTGCCCTCAAGCACGGCCTGAGCGTGGTTTGCATGGCCAAGCCGTTGGCGCATACGCCGGGCAGTTCGATGCATATTCACCAGAGCGTGGTCGAGATCGATTCGGGGCGTAACGTGTTCAGTGACGAGGCGGGGCAGGAGACGGCCACCTTCCGCCATTTCATTGCCGGTCAGCAAGTGTGCATGGCCGACTTCACCGCGTTGTTTGCGCCGAACGTGAACTCCTATCAGCGCTTGTGCCACCCTTACGCCTCGCCGAACAATGCCTGCTGGTCCCACGATAACCGGGCGGCCGGCCTGCGTATCCCGGCCAGTTTGCCGGTGGCCCGTCGGGTCGAGAACCGTTTGCCCGGGGCCGATGCCAACCCGTATCTGGCCATTGCCGCAAGCCTGGCGGCAGGGTTGCATGGCATCGAGAACGCATTGGAGCCGAGCGCACCGATCCAGGGTGAATTCGAAGTACCAGACAATCTTTCATTGCCGTGTACCTTGCATGCGGCACTTGAGCGTCTGAAACGTAGCCAGTTGGCCAAGGAACTGTTCGGCACGGAATTCATCGAAGGCTACATCGCTTCGAAGACCCTGGAGCTGAGCAGCTTCCATGATGAAATTACTCCCTGGGAACGACGTGTTTTAGCCGCCCAGGCCTGACGATCTGTCGACATCCGGCTATCGTTTAGCGATAGCCGATTCTCACTGCAAGGAGCCGCTCGGAACGCCGATGCGCCAAATCTGGAAATCCTTTCGAGCACTGTATTTCGCCTCGCTGATGATGTTGATCGGCTCGGGCCTGTTGAGTACTTACCTGGGCCTGCGCCTGGCGGCCGACAATGTCGACAGCCTGTGGGTCGGTGCGTTGATGGCCGCCAACTATTTCGGCCTGGTGCTGGGGGGCAAGATCGGTCACCGCTTGATTGCCCGGGTCGGGCATATCCGGGCCTACTCGGCCTGTGCCGGGATCGTCGGCGCGGCGGTGCTGGGCCATGGCCTGGTCGATTGGCTGCCGGCCTGGCTGTTCCTGCGGGTCATAGTGGGTCTGGGCATGATGTGCCAGTACATGGTGATCGAGAGCTGGCTCAATGAGCAGGCCGATGCCAATCAGCGCGGCATGGTGTTCAGCGGTTACATGATCGCTTCGTACCTGGGCCTGGTGCTGGGGCAGTTGATTCTGGTCATGCACCCGGCGCTGGGGCTGGAGCTGCTGATGCTGGTCGCCCTGTGTTTTGCCCTGTGTCTGGTGCCTGTGGCCCTGACCCGGCGGATTCACCCTGCACCCTTGCATCCTGCACCGATGGAGCCACGATTCTTTATCAAGCGTGTCCCGCAATCATTGAGTACGGTGCTCGGGGCGGGCCTGATTGTCGGTTCGTTCTACGGTCTGGCGCCGCTGTATGCCTCACAGCAAGGGTTGTCCACGGAGCAGGTCGGTCTGTTCATGGGTAGCTGCATTTTTGCCGGTCTGCTGGTGCAGTGGCCGTTGGGCTGGTTGTCCGACCGCTACGATCGGGCCGTGCTGATCCGCAGTTTCGCGTTCAGCCTGGCACTGGCTGCCCTGCCGCTGGCGATCATGCCGCAGGTGCCGCTGGAGGTATTGTTCATCGCCGGGTTCCTTTGCTCGCTGGTGCAGTTCTGCCTGTATCCGTTGGCGGTGGCGTTCTCCAATGACCATGTCGAAGGTGATCGCCGGGTGTCCCTGACGGCGATGTTGCTGGTCACCTATGGCGTGGGTGCGAGTATCGGACCACTGGTGGCAGGTGTGCTGATGAAGCTGTTTGGCAGCCAGATGCTCTATGCATTCTTCAGTTTCTTTTCGTTGGTGCTGGTGTGGCGGATTCGCCCGAAAGCGGTGACCAACCTGCATCAGGTCGACGACGCACCGCTGCATCACGTGGCCATGCCGGACAATATGACGAGTTCGCCACTGGTGGCTTGCCTCGACCCGCGTGTTGATGAGCAGGTGGTGCAGGATCAGATGCACACTCCTGTGAGTACCGGGCCAGAACCTGAAGCCGTCACCGAAACTGAAACCGATCAACCGCCGCAAGACCCTGATACAGGGCGGGACCCTAACTTCAGCGAGGCCAGGCCTTAAAGCCGGGGCACAAAAAACGGGCAGTCACCGCAAGGGACTGCCCGTTTTTTGTGGAGGTGTCTATCAGATGTCGTCTTTGTCGAAGCGGCGCGCTTCACGTTGCAGCTGGTAGACGAAGCGTTCGACCTGGCGCTGCACCAGTCCGCTCATGTTGTGGAAGCGAACGCCGGCGAAGGTGGTGGAGATCTTTTCTTCGAAGTGCAGATAACGCAACTCGACCGGAGCCGTCATCTTGCCAAAGGGCAGGTCGGCGTTGAAGCGGTCGTACACCTGACCCAGTTGCAGGCTGCCCGTGATGTCGCCGTCGAAACGCAGTTTGCAGCCGGTAGCGGAAATATCCAGCAGCTTGCCGCTGATGGGAGCCTTGAGCTTTTCGCCGTCGAGATTGACGTTGACCAGTTGCGCCAGCTTCAGTGCCGCGCGGAACGCATTGCGGCGCTGGTGGTACACCACTTCATCGGGCAGGGTGCCGCGATAGCAGCGGCTGCCACCGGATTCGTCGATCTTCAATTGGCCGTTGCTTTCCCAGGCAATGCGCACACCTTCGTGGAAGCCTTCGATCCTGAAAGGTTCGCCCGCCATCAGGTAGCGCTCGCCATCGCGAGGAATCATTTCGTCCAGGGCAATCATGTTGCTTTCACGGTCCAGGTCCACCAGATAGCTCTGGAAGCGCTGGCTGCGCTCGTGGAACGTGATGATCAGCGGGTCATGGCTTTCGAGCAGCTGGCGCAGATTGCTGGAGATTTCCAAGGGCGTGGAGAGCACCTTGGGTGGCTGCGGAGCATCATCCACGGATAAGGCATTGGACACGGTTAATCAATCTCCAGGCAAAATTTGACTACGGCTAGCCAGCATTTTGCCAGCATCTTTCGCGTCTTGGATAGAGCGGACACATCAAGCGGCCTAAGCCTGACTGAGCGGGCGCGGCTTAGCAAGCTTGGAGAATGTTCCGCTGGCATCGTAAAGCGCCGGAGTTTCACCACCGGTGAGGATTTTCAGCTGGGTGGCCGTAGCGGCCTGCTGAGTGAGGATCGACTGGCCGTTGTTGGCGTTGATGGCCTGGCACTGGGCCAGGAGATCGGTCAGCACGTCACTTTGCGCCAGCAACTGGTCGCCAATGCTTGACTGGCTGGCCAGTTGCTCCAGCCCGCCGCGGTTGGTCGGCAGGTTGAGGCTGGCGAGAATTTCACTGCGCTTGCGGCCATGCTGTTCGAGCAGGACGACCAATGCCTGTTTCTGCGCCAGGATGTCCTCGAGCAATGGCATGTCACGGCCATGCAAGGCGAGGGATTCGGTCTGCAATAATTCCAGCAGTTGTTGCGCTGGAGCAAAGTCGTCGGTGATCAGTTGCAGTAAATTGGTGTCGTGCATGGCTGGCCTTGGGTTTTAAGCGTCCAAAAGCCTGGCGCCGGCGTTGGCCTAGCGCTGGGCTTCGAAGTTGAGCAGTTTGCTGGCTACACGGTTGCTGTCGACTTTATAGCTGCCATCGGCAATCGCTGCTTTCAACTCGGCCACCCGGGCTTTGTCGACGGCAGGCTGATCGCGCAGCTTGTCATTGACCTTCTGCAACTGTTGAGCCTCATTGCTGAGATGTACCGATTCCCCGCTGTTGACGGTACCGGCCTGTTCGGCCGCGGATTCCAGCGGCGCGGTTTTGCCGGTTTCGGCGCTTTCCTTGCTGGCGCCGGTACGTGTACTGCCCGTAAGGGACGAGGAGCTGTTCAAACGGCTGAAATCGATGACCATGATAAAAAACCTCTGGGAATTTGGACGCTTGCCATGGTTTCGGCCATTCCCTGGAAAACTTTAGGCTCATTTATCAATGAGCCTCGCGCGCGTCAGCGCTTGCCCTGCATGGAACACAGTCTAGGGAACCGCCGCGGCAAGCGCCACATTCCGATGAGCAGAGCGCCTTACATGGACACCTCCACCTGCCCCGGCGCCATGACCTGCGCCTTGATGACCCGCTGGGAGTTGAGGTTCTTCACCCGGATCTGTTCGCTGAGGCTGCCGTTGGACAGGGCTTCGCCGGGCATGCGCACGCTGAGCGTACCGCTGCGGGCGGTAATCACCACCTGATCACCCTTGCGGATCACCTCGGCCTGTTCGATATGCACCAGGGTAATCACCTGGTCGGTGACCATTGGTCGGGTCAGTCGCTGCCCGATCGCCTGGTCGAGGGAGGTCAGGTAGCCCTGGCTTATCAGGCTGATATCGCGCTCGCGCAGCACCACATCCCCTGGCTCGACAATGGCGGCACGGCGCAGTGGTCGGGCGGTGGTCACGACATCGCGAAACAGGCGGATTTGAGCGGGTACGAAGACAGTCCAGGGGGAGGCGCCCTCGCAGCGGACCTTGACCGTGACCCGTCCCAGCGGCCTGGGACTCTCCAGCGTGGCTGTCAATTCCTTGTCGCACATGGGCATGTGCATGCGCGGGTCGAGCGGGTTGACCTGGATCTCGTAGCGACCTTCCGTTTGACTGGTCGCCAGATAGTCCTCTACGGTGAATTCAAGAAAGCCCTGAGTGACGCCGATAAGCATGTCAGGCAAGGTAACCGCGTCAGCAAGGGCAGGGCTGCCAGTGTTGAACAGGCAAACAGCCGCCAGCACGCCGAGCAATTTGCGGTAGGGTGTGATCAGGCGTCGAAATAATGTCGGTTCTGTGTTCATAACGATTAAAAAAGCAAGCGCCGTGCCGTTTAGTGATGAAGGCGCGTCGCAACAACACTTGGCGTTGGTGTAGGAGTCTGGGCATGGCTGGTGTAATGGATTCGGTAAACCAGCGCACGCAACTGGTGGGGCAGAATCGCCTTGAGCTGTTGTTGTTCCGTCTCGACGGCCAGCAGCTGTACGGGATCAACGTGTTCAAGGTTCGGGAGGTGCTGCAATGCCCCCAACTGACGTTGATGCCCAAGTCCAGTCCTGTCGTGTGCGGTGTGGCGAACATCCGGGGGGCGACCATTCCGATCCTTGATCTGGCGATGGCGACCGGCTCCGGTGCGTTGAAGGACAAGAACAATCCGTTCGTGATCATCACGGAGTACAACACCAAGACCCAGGGTTTCCTGGTGCGCTCGGTGGAGCGCATCGTCAACATGAACTGGGAGGAGATCCATCCGCCACCCAAGGGCACCGGGCGCGATCACTACCTGACGGCGGTGACGCGGGTCGACAATCAGTTGGTCGAAATCATCGATGTCGAGAAGGTGCTCGCGGAAGTGGCACCGACGCCGGAAGCGATTTCCGTCGGCGTGGTGGATGTTGAAACCCAGCACAAGGCGCTCTCGTTGCGCGTGCTGACGGTCGACGATTCCTCGGTGGCGCGCAAGCAGGTCACGCGTTGCCTGCAAACGGTCGGCGTCGAAGTGGTGGCGTTGAACGACGGTCGGCAAGCGCTGGACTACCTGCGCAAACTGGTCGATGAGGGCAAGAAGCCGGAAGAAGAGTTCCTGATGATGATCTCCGACATCGAGATGCCGGAGATGGACGGGTACACCCTGACGGCGGAAATCCGCAACGACCCGCGCATGCAAAAGCTTCATATCATCCTGCATACTTCGTTGTCGGGGGTATTCAATCAGGCGATGGTCAAGAAGGTCGGTGCCGATGACTTCCTGGCCAAATTCCGTCCTGATGACCTGGCATCCCGGGTAGTCGACCGGATCAAAGCAGCAGATATCAGCTAGGGGCCTGCGCCCCTGGCAGTCAACACGATTTAAGAGGCGGCATCATTGTCTACGGGTAATTTGGATTTCGAACAGTTCCGGGTATTCCTGGAAAAAGCCTGTGGCATTTTGCTCGGTGAAAACAAGCAGTACCTGGTCTCCAGCCGTCTCAACAAACTGATGGAACAGCAAGGCATCAAGTCTTTGGGGGAGTTGGTTCAGCGCATGCAGACCCAGCCGCGCAGCGGTTTGCGCGAACAGGTGGTGGATGCCATGACCACCAACGAAACCCTGTGGTTTCGTGACACCTACCCGTTTGAAGTCTTGAAGAACAAGGTCCTTCCCGAAGCGATCAAGGCCAGCCCTGGCCAGCGTCTGCGTATCTGGTCGGCGGCTTGCTCGTCGGGCCAGGAACCGTATTCGCTGTCGATGTCCATCGACGAGTTCGAACGGGTCAACATGGGCCAGTTGAGGATGGGCGTACAGATCGTTGCCACCGACCTGTCCGGCACCATGCTGAACAACTGCAAGACCGGCGAGTACGACAGCCTGGCCATCGGCCGCGGTCTGTCGCCCGAGCGCCTGCAGCGTTATTTCGACCCGAAAGGGCCGGGACGCTGGGCGATCAAGGCGCCGATCAAGAGCCGGGTGGAATTCCGTTCGTTCAACCTGCTGGACAGTTACGCGAGCCTCGGCAAGTTCGACATCGTGTTCTGCCGCAACGTGCTGATCTACTTCTCCGCCGAGGTGAAGAAGGACATCCTGTTGCGCATCCACAGCACGTTGAAGCCCGGTGGTTACCTCTTCCTCGGCGCTTCCGAAGCGTTGAACGGTTTGCCGGATCATTACCAGATGGTCCAGTGCAGTCCGGGGATCATTTACCAGGCGAAGTGAACGGTTGGCGGGAGTCCTCAAGGGCTCCCTTTTTTTGTCCGCAATATCTCTCCAACACACCACAAATCCCTTGTGGGAGCGGGCTTGCTCGCGAAAGCGTCTGGTCAGTCAGTATTTGTTTTTCTGACACACCGCTTTCGCGAGCAAGCCCGCTCCCACAGTTGTTAGGTGGTGCTCTCGAAAGTGGATCAAGCGGCAGAAAAGCGGCAGGCGGCGGAAAACCGTTGCCGCTTTTCTGGCATTGCCGCGTTGCCATGTCCGGCAAAGCCCCGGTTTCCGGGCTTTATTGAATTGGCATGGGGCTTGCTAAGTTGATCCTACGAAAAATCAGGTCACCCGAAGGTTTCCCGACATGAGCATCAGCTTCGATAAAGCGCTCGGTATCCACGAACAAGCCCTGGGCTTCCGCGCCCAGCGTGCCGAAGTCCTGGCCAATAACATCGCCAACGCCGATACCCCGAACTACAAGGCTCGGGACCTGGACTTCTCGAAAGTGCTCGCCGAGCAGAACGAGAAAGCCAAAAGCGGCACCTTCGCCTTGAACATGACCAACAACCGTCATATCGAAGCTGAAGGTCTGGGCAATGGCGACGAGTCGTTGCTGTATCGCACGCCGATGCAACCGTCGATCGACCAGAACACCGTGGACGCTCAGCTGGAACAGTCGAACTACGCGCAAAACGCGGTCAATTTCCAGGCCAGCTTCACCCTGCTCAATAGCAAATTCAAAGGGCTGGTATCAGCCCTGCGCGGAGAGTAAGTCATGTCTCTATCCAGTGTTTTCAACATTGCCGGTAGCGGCATGAGTGCGCAGACCACGCGTTTGAACACCGTCGCTTCGAACATCGCCAACGCCGAGACCGTCTCGTCGAGCATCGACCAGACCTACCGCGCGCGTCACCCGGTGTTCGCCACCATGTTCCAGGGCGGCCAGAGCGGCGGCAGCGACTCGCTGTTCCAGAGCCAGGACGCCGCCGGCCAAGGCGTGCAGGTGCTGGGTGTGGTTGAAGACCAGAGCAATCTCGAGGCGCGCTACGAGCCGAACCATCCGGCCGCCGATGCCAAGGGCTACGTCTACTACCCGAACGTCAACGTGGTTGAAGAAATGGCCGACATGATTTCCGCGAGCCGTTCGTTCCAGACCAACGCCGAAATGATGAACACCGCCAAAACCATGATGCAGAAAGTCCTGACTCTCGGTCAGTGATAAGGGGCGACTCAGATGAGTGTTACCGATTCCACCAGTGGTTTGAGCCTCAACGACATCCTGGCCAACTCTTCGATCAAGACCAACACCACGGCTGACGGCCTCGCCTCGGCAGCCGGCAGCGCCTCGGGCAACCAGGCCCTGGGCAAGGATGCGTTCCTGCAGTTGCTGGTGACCCAGTTGAAAAACCAGAACCCGCTGGAGCCTCAGGACAACGGTGCGTTCGTGGCCCAGTTGGCGCAGTTCAGCAGCCTGGAAGGCATCACCACGCTCAACGATACCGTGAGCGGCCTGGCCAGCAACTACAACTCGTCCCAGGCCTTGCAGGCGTCGTCGCTGGTCGGCCGTTCGGTCATTGCCCCGGGTGACAAGGCTGTGGTCGATACCACCAAGAGCCTCAGCGGCACGGTGGTGGTGCCGTCTTCGGTGGCGTCCGCCACCCTGAAGATCACCGATTCAACGGGCAAGACCGTGCGCACCATCGACCTCGGCTCGCAGAAGGCCGGCAACGCCAGCTTCATCTGGGACGGCAAGAACGATGCGGGTGAGACGGTACCTGCGGGCACCTACACCTTCGGCGCCACGACTACGATCGATGGCCAGTCCGTCGCGTTGATCACCAACCTGCCCGCGACCGTCAACAGCGTGACCATCAGCCAGACCGGCGGTGAGTTGATGCTCAATCTGGCCGGGCTGGGCAGCGTTGCCCTGTCCAAAGTACAAACCATTGGTATGTAAAGCCGACTAACCCGGCATAAAGGAGTGGATGATGTCTTTCAATATCGGCCTTAGCGGTCTCTTTGCAGCCAACAAACAACTGGACGTGACCGGCAACAACATCGCCAACGTCGCGACCACCGGTTTCAAATCGTCCCGTGCAGAATTCGAAGACGTGTACTCGGCGACTCGCCTGGGCACCGGCAGCAAGACCGTCGGCAACGGCGTGCGCCTGGCCAACGTTTCCCAGCAGTTCACCCAGGGTGACGTGAGCAACACCGGCAACGTGCTCGACATGGGTATCCAGGGCAACGGTTTCTTTGTCCTGAACAACAACGGTTCGCTGACCTACACCCGTGCCGGTACGTTCAAGACCGACAAGGATGGCTACGTCACCAACAGCGACGGTACTGCCCGCCTGCAAGGCTACGGTGTGGACTCCAGCGGCAAGATCGTCAATGGCGTGCTGACCGACTTGCGGATCGACACCTCCAACCTGGCGCCGAAGTCCACCAGCAACGTGTCGTCGACGATCAACCTGAATTCGACGTCGCCGGTGATCGACCAGACGGTTGCGGCCAACAAGTTCGATCCGTCCAAGACCGAGACCTTTACCAAGTCGTTCAGTACCCCGATCTTCGATACTCAGGGTAATCAGCACACCATGGATCAATACATGGTCAAGACTGGCGCGAACACCTGGGACACCTACACCCTGATCGATGGTCGCAACCCCGATGGCAGTGATCCCAAGGTTACCGCTCCGATTGCTTCGACCATGTCGTTCGATTCCACCGGCAAACTGACTTCGGTCAGCACACCCGTGACGCCGCCAACCACGCCACCGACTTCGGTGATCAGCAGTGACCTGAAGATCACCAACTGGACTCCGGGCAGTGTCACCAATGGCGTCTGGACAGCCAACGGCGCCGCAGCCGATCCGGCTGGTTTGACCATCGCCATGGCCAACACCACCCAGTTCAACGCCGACACTGCGCGCTCGATTCCATCGCAGAACGGTTATGCCACTGGCCAGATCACCAACCTGACCATCGACGGCAGCGGCGTGCTGCTGGCCAACTTCAGCAACAACCAGACCAAGCCGATCGGCCAGATTTCCCTGGCCAGCTTCACCAACGAGCAAGGCCTGCAGCCGGTAGGCGGCTCCAGCTGGAAAGAAACCTACACCTCGGGCATCCCGGGCTACGATGCGCCGCAGACTGGCACCCTGGGTTCGATCGTTTCCAATTCCCTGGAAGAGTCCAACGTCAACCTGACCAACGAACTGGTCGACCTGATCAAGGGACAGAGCAACTACCAGGCGAACGCCAAGACCATTTCTACCGAGAGCACCATCATGCAGACCATCATTCAGATGGCTTGATGCTGGGCCGCGCTGCATAAAAAGCCCCTCGAGAGAGGGGCTTTTTTGTGGCCTGAGGTTTTGTGTTGGAGGTGATGGCCTCTTCGCGGGCAAGCCCGCTCCCACAGTTGATCGTGTTTATCTGGAAAGACTCGGTCCCCTGTGGGAGCGGGCTTGCCCGCGAAAGCGTCAGATCAGTCACCGCTTTCCTTGAGGCAAAAGAAAACCCCCGACCCGCCAGAGGCAGATCGGGGGTTTCGAGTAAGCGCCTTGCGGCGCTTGTTGGCTCAGCTTATTGGCAAGCTTCGCAATCCGGCTCGTCGATGGCGCAAGCCTTCGGCACTGGAGCAGGGCCGGCAGGCGCTGCCAGGACCGAATCTTCACCGTGGTTGCCGCCGCTGGAAACAGCGTTCAGCTTGCCGGTGTTGATGGTCGACTTCTCGGTGCTGGTCGCGGCCAGGGCACGGAGGTAGTAAGTGGTTTTCAGGCCACGGTACCAGGCCATGCGGTAGGTCACGTCCAGCTTCTTGCCCGAGGCGCCGGCGATGTACAGGTTCAGCGACTGAGCCTGGTCGATCCACTTCTGACGACGGCTGGCAGCGTCGACGATCCACTTGGTGTCCACTTCGAAGGCGGTCGCGTAGAGCTCTTTGAGTTCTTGCGGGATGCGCTCGATCTGCTGCACCGAACCGTCGTAGTACTTCAGGTCGTTGATCATGACCGAGTCCCACAGACCGCGAGCCTTGAGGTCGCGAACCAGGTACGGGTTGATCACGGTGAATTCGCCCGACAGGTTCGATTTCACATACAGGTTCTGGTAGGTCGGTTCGATCGACTGCGATACGCCGGTGATGTTGGCGATGGTCGCGGTCGGTGCGATGGCCATGATATTGGAGTTACGAATGCCTTTCTGTACACGGGCGCGAACCGGTGCCCAGTCCAGGGTTTCGTTCAGGTCGACATCGATGTACTTCTGGCCACGGGCCTCGATCAGGATCTGTTGCGAATCCAGCGGCAGGATGCCTTTGGACCACAGCGAACCCTGGAACGTCTCGTACGAGCCGCGCTCGTCGGCCAGGTCGCAGGAAGCCTGGATCGCGTAGTAGCTGACCGCTTCCATCGACTTGTCGGCGAAATCGACGGCAGCGTCGGAGCCGTAAGGGATGTGCTGCAAGTACAAGGCGTCCTGGAAGCCCATGATGCCCAGGCCGACCGGACGGTGCTTGAAGTTGGAGTTCTTCGCTTGCGGCACCGAGTAGTAGTTGATGTCGATCACGTTATCGAGCATGCGCACGGCGGTGTTCACGGTGCGTTGCAGCTTGGCGGTGTCCAGCTTGCCGTCGACGATGTGGTTCGGCAGGTTGATCGAGCCCAGGTTGCAAACGGCGATCTCGTCCTTGTTGGTGTTCAAGGTGATCTCGGTGCACAGGTTCGAGCTGTGGACCACGCCGACGTGCTGCTGCGGGCTGCGCAGGTTGCACGGGTCCTTGAAGGTCAGCCACGGGTGGCCGGTTTCGAACAGCATGGACAGCATTTTGCGCCACAGGTCTTTGGCCTGGATGGTCTTGAACAGCTTGACCTTGCCCGGGTACTCGGTCAGGGCTTCGTAGTACTCGTAGCGCTCTTCGAAGGCCTTGCCGGTCAGGTCGTGCAGGTCCGGCACTTCGGATGGCGAGAACAGGGTCCACTTGCCGTCATCGAAGACACGCTTCATGAACAGGTCAGGGATCCAGTTGGCGGTGTTCATGTCGTGGGTACGACGGCGGTCATCACCGGTGTTCTTGCGCAGCTCGATGAACTCTTCGATGTCCATGTGCCAGGTTTCCAGGTAGGCACACACAGCGCCTTTGCGCTTGCCACCCTGGTTAACGGCAACGGCGGTGTCGTTCACTACTTTGAGGAATGGAACAACGCCCTGGGATTTGCCGTTGGTGCCCTTGATGTACGAACCGAGCGCACGAACCGGCGTCCAGTCGTTGCCCAGGCCGCCCGCGAATTTCGACAGCATGGCGTTGTCGTGGATCGCGTGGTAGATGCCCGACAGGTCATCCGGCACGGTGGTCAGGTAGCAGCTCGACAGCTGTGGACGCAGGGTACCGGCGTTGAACAGGGTCGGGGTCGAAGCCATGTAGTCGAAGGACGACAACAGGTTGTAGAACTCGATGGCACGGGCTTCGCGGTCTTTTTCTTCGATCGCCAGGCCCATGGCCACGCGCATGAAGAAGATCTGCGGCAGTTCGAAACGCACGCCATCCTTGTGGATGAAGTAACGGTCGTACAGGGTCTGCAGGCCCAGGTAGGTGAATTGCTGGTCGCGCTCGTGGTTGATCGCCTTGCCCAGTTTTTCCAGGTCGAAGGAGGCCAGCTCAGGGTTCAGCAGCTCGTACTCGATACCCTTGGCGATGTAGGCCGGCAGCGCCTTGGCGTACAGGTCGACCATCTCGTGGTGGGTGGCGCTTTCGGCGACGCCGAGGAAGCCCAGGCCTTCGGCACGCAGGGTGTCCATCAGCAGGCGGGCGGTCACGAACGAGTAGTTCGGCTCGCGTTCAACCAGGGTACGGGCAGTCATCACCAGGGCGGTGTTGACGTCGGTCAGGGCCACGCCGTCGTACAGGTTCTTCAGGGTTTCGCGCTGGATCAGGTCGCCGTCGACTTCTTCCAGGCCTTCGCACGCTTCGGTGACGATGGTGTTCAGGCGGCCCATGTCCAGCGGCGCCAGGCTGCCGTCGGCACGGGTGATGCGGATCGAGGGGTGCGCTTGTACCGGCTCTTCGGTGGTACGAACGGCACGTTCCTTGGAACGGGCATCACGGTAGATCACGTAGTCGCGAGCGACTTTCTGCTCGCCGGCACGCATCAGGGCCAGTTCGACCTGGTCCTGGATTTCTTCGATATGGATGGTGCCGCCCGATGGCATGCGACGCTTGAAGGTCGCGGTGACCTGTTCGGTCAGGCGGGCAACGGTGTCGTGGATTCGCGACGAGGCAGCAGCGGTGCCGCCTTCAACTGCGAGAAACGCTTTGGTGATGGCGACGGTGATTTTGTCATCGGTGTAGGGAACGACAGTGCCGTTACGCTTGATCACGCGCAGTTGGCCAGGCGCGGTGGCGGACAGATCCGAATTCGAATCAGCGGCCTGCGGCAAGGTGCCCTGCGGGTTCTCGCGAGTTGTGTCGGTTTGCATGGGGGAGTGTCTCCACATTCTCTATGTTTGTTTGGGCACCATCACGGTGCCCACCGTTCCGTCCTGAAGCACTACAACCGGCGAGCGCCGGGCATAACAACTTCGGGACAGTAGGAAGGGGGCTTTATGGGGCGCCGCTTCCATGCCGAAGTCTTTGGTCTCACGCCTTGGGCCTGAAACCTTGGTCCTTTGCAGGTGACAGTTGGGACTGCAACACCCGTACCGTTTTCACCACTCGGGGCCGAAACACAGTAGCCATCCGCATGCGCGGTTTGGTCTTTCGAAAATACGCTTGGTTCAACCGGACAGAGGCAATAAAAGCGCTTGAAATTGGTGTCTGGTTTGTGTTTGGTTTTTTGCGCAAAACCCTATATCTAGGGTTTTTTTAGCGCCGGGCTACAAGATAATGCGTTTTAGGGGGGGATTGCAACGTACTACCTGTGGATAAACCTGTGCGTAAATTGTGTGTGAAAGAGGGAACCAGCGTGTAGGCCGCGACGCTGCTGGACCGGACCTTTTTTCAGCGATTTTCTGCGATCGAAAACGGTCGGTCGGATTTTTAAGGGCGCGAACCCTATCACAAAAAACCGCGTTGTCCGAACGCATTTACCCGCTTGTGTTCTCGACGGGCGGCGTTTATACATTCGGCTCAGCGTGTATACATATTTGTCCCCCCGAATCATTACAAGAAAACGGGCGGATCCTTCCTTATTAGTGGTTTTGGCAAGCAGAGGTCATCCGTGGAGCAAGAAGCCTGGCAGGTATTGATTGTGGAGGACGACCAGCGACTGGCCGAACTGACCCGCGATTACCTGGAAGCCAATGGCCTGCGTGTGTCGATCGAAGGGGATGGCGCCCTCGCTGCGAACCGCATTATCAAGGAGCAACCGGACCTGGTGATCCTCGACCTGATGCTCCCCGGCGAAGATGGCCTGAGCATCTGCCGCAAGGTTCGCGCCCGTTATGACGGCCCGATCCTGATGCTCACCGCCCGCACCGATGATACCGACCAGATCCTCGGCCTGGACCTGGGGGCTGACGACTACGTCTGCAAACCGGTACGCCCGCGCCTGCTGCTGGCGCGCATCCAGGCCCTGCTGCGCCGTAGCGAAACGCCTGAAGTCGCCCCGGAAAAACAGCGGCGTCTGCAGTTCGGCCCGCTGATCGTCGACAACGCCTTGCGCGAAGCCTGGTTGCAGGGCAACGGCATCGAGCTGACCAGCGCCGAATTCGACTTGCTCTGGCTGTTGGTGGCCAATGCCGGGCGCATTCTCTCCCGGGAAGAGATCTTCACTGCGCTGCGAGGTATCGGTTATGACGGTCAGGACCGTTCCATCGATGTGCGCATCTCGCGCATCCGCCCCAAGATCGGCGATGACCCGGAGCATCCACGGCTGATCAAGACCGTGCGCAGCAAAGGCTATCTGTTCGTTCCCGAGGCTTGCGTAGATCAGACCCTGTGAACTCGATCTTCCTGCGTATCTATGGCGGCATGTGTGCCGCGCTGATTCTGGTGGCGGTGCTGGGTGTGCTGGCCTTGCACCTGCTCAATCAGGTGCGCAGCGAGCAATACCGCGAGCGCCTGGCGCATGGCACGTTTTCGCTGATGGCCGACAACCTGCAACCGATGAACCAGACCGAGCGCCATCGGGCCTTGCTGGTGTGGGAACGGTTGCTGGGCATTCCGCTGGCGTTGAAAACCTTTGCCGAGACTGACCTGGACCTTACCCAGCGCACTCGTGTGTTGCGCGGCCAGGCTTTGGTGGAGCAGACCGGCCCGCACGCGGCGAAGGTCTACAAGCTGGTCAGCGACAAGGAACAGTTGATGCTGACCGGCGAAGTGCAGCAGATCAGCGAGCAACTGGCCCGGGCGACCATCTACCTGTTGACCGATGAACTGGTGCGCACCCCCGTTGCCGATCAGCCCCTGCGTCTGGCGCAATTGAAGCAGGACAAGGGCTTTGGCTTCGACCTGCGCCTGGTCACGGTTGACGAGGCGGACATGGACGAAGACCAGAGCCGCCGGGTGTCCGAGGGCGACACCGTGATGGCGTTGGGCAAGGGAGGCGATTCGATCCGGGTGTTTGCCGGCATGGTCGGAACACCGTGGGTCCTGGAAATCGGCCCGTTGTATCAGATGAATCCTTATCCCCCGCAATGGCTGGTGCTGATCGCCGCGTTGGGCCTGACGCTGATCGGTTTGATCGTTTATCTGTTGGTGCGCCAGCTCGAGCGGCGTTTGCGTGGCCTGGAGGCCGCCGCTACGCGTATTGCCCAGGGCAGCCTGGAAACCCGCGTGCCAGCGCGCGGCGCGGACTCGGTGGGACGGCTGGCCTCGGCGTTCAACGGCATGGCCGAGCACTTGCAACAGTTGTTGGCGATCCAGCGCGAACTGGTGCGCGCGGTGTCCCACGAATTGCGCACGCCGGTGGCGCGCCTGCGCTTTGGCCTGGAGATGATCGGCTCGGCCACCACGCCGCAAGCCCTGGAAAAATACTGCCAGGGCATGGACAACGACATCGAGGATCTCGACCGGTTGGTGGACGAGATGCTGACTTACGCTCGCCTTGAACAGGGTTCTCCGGCACTGAACTTCCAGCGGATCGATCTGGATGCCTTGGTCAACCAGGTGATTGAGGAACTGGCGCCGTTGCGTGCCGACGTCACGGTACAGCGGGGTTTGTGCCTGTCGGCCGCTGATAACGACGATGCCTGGGTCGAGGCCGAACCACGTTATCTGCACCGGGCGATCCAGAACCTGGTGAGCAATGCCATGCGCCATGCCCAATCACGGGTGACCATCAGCTATCAGGTGGGGCAGCAACGCTGCCGGGTGGATATCGAGGATGACGGACCGGGGGTGCCGGAGTCGGCGTGGGAGAAGATCTTTACGCCGTTCCTGCGTCTGGACGACAGCCGCACCCGTGCGTCGGGCGGGCATGGGCTGGGGTTGTCGATCGTGCGGCGCATCATCCATTGGCATGACGGGCGTGCGTTGATCGGCAAGAGCAAGAGTCTGGGTGGGGCGTGTTTCAGCCTGAGCTGGCCGCGCAATCAGGAGAAGCGTTGAGATTTCCGTTGAATGTTCAACCGCTTTCGCGAGCAAGCCCGCTCCCACAGTTGACTTGTGTACGACACAAAACCTGTGGGAGCGGGCTTGCTCGCGAAGGGGCCCTGCCAAGCTCCGAAAACCCTCAGGCCTTGATACTGACCAGACTCAACAACTGCCCATCCTTGACCCCGAACTGCGCATCCAGCTCGGTGCCGTTGCGCCATTCGCGGGACAAGTCCGTGAGCAGTCGCAACCGCACCTCACCCGACTCACGCCACTCCAGCACTTCGGCGTGCTCGAAATAAAACCGTTGCTGAACGATCGGATAGAGTGCCTTGAACAGGCTTTCCTTGACCGAGAACGTCAGGGTCACCAGCAACGCCCGTTGCTCGCGAGGACCGAGCGCCATGCGCTGTAGCTCCGGCGGGTTGAGGATTTCCCCGGCCAGGCGTTCGGCGCGTTCGACATTGAGCAGGTTTTCCAGGTCCATGCCCAGGCCGCGCCAATGGCTTTTGTTCGCGACAATCGCCGCGGCCCGGCCCGTGCTGTGGGTGATCGAACCCGTGATATGAGCAGGCCAGACCGGTGCCCGGTCTTCACCAATGGCCGGAATGACGCTCAGACCTTCCAGGCGTTGTAACGCGGCCCGGGCACACACCCGCCCGGCGAGAAATTCCGCCTGCCGTTTGGCGACAGAGCGCTGAATGCTCGCCGGCACCTCCACTGCGCTGCGCTGAAAGTCATCGCTGGCCAGTCGGGCGCTATCGAAGTGAGTGCTCAACAGGACCGTATCGGGCAGCACGAACGGCAGCGGCCAGTGGTCATCGAGGGGGGTGCAGCAGACGGGCAGGGCGGGGGTTGAATTCATGTCAGGCATTTTGCCGGGTTGGCTTGGGACTGGGTAGTAGCCGATGGCGGCGATTTTAAGTGGATCGGTCTGCGGTTGTTTTTTCAGTAGTTCGAGCCCGGCCTGGAACCTTGCACTGGGATGGCAGCCTGGCTGAGCCCGCTCAAGGCCAGCAGAAGGGCAACGAAGAACATGCGCAGGGTCGGGTCTCCTGTTGAAACGTGTCGAAACATTCGGGAAAGGGCGGTTCAGCTCAGGTTCAGAGTGCGTTCAGGGGGAGTTCAGGGCGCGGTGCGTAACCTTGCCTCGTACCCCAAAAACAAACGGCACATGAGGAAACTCCCCAATGACTGCATTCAAAAAACTGCTTCTGGCATTCACGGTTCTGGGCGCAAGCACCGCAGCCTTCGCCTCCGACGACAACTTCGCCAGCCTTACTCTTGGACAGACCAGCGACAAGATCAAAAAATCCCACGCCCTGAACGACAGCCTCAATCACCCGAACGCCGATGGTGTGATCGGCAAGGACACCACCTGGGGTGTTCGTTTGGGCCAGCAGAATAGCCAGGGCCGTTACTACGCCACTTACGACAACGTGTCGGGCTCGCACAGCGGCATTAAACTGCGTCAGGAAAACCTCCTGGGCAGCTACGATCTGTTCTACCCGGTGGGCGGCAGCACCAAATTGTTCGGCGGCGCCACGGCGGGCCTGACCAAAATGACCCAGGAGTCGCCAGGCTTCAGCCGCGACAGCAATATTGGCTATGCCATCGGTGGCCAGGTGGGTGTGCTGCAACAGGTTTCGCAGAACACCTCGGTTGAACTGGGTTACCGTTACCTGCGCAGCAACGCCAGCACCGAGATGAGTGAGCGCGGTGGCAGCAAGCAGGGTTCGCTGGACCTGACCAGCAGCGCCCAGACTTACCTGTCCGCCAACTACGCTTTCTGACAAGCGTTTCGTGAACGGCCTGCGCCGGATCAGCCCGAGTGACTGATCCGGCGTTGCCCTGTTAGCCATTGAGGTGCGACGTTGTGCCTCTGGAGATGTTGATTTGCCCGGGAGAGCGTTATGAAACTGCTGGTCGTCGAAGATGAAGCGTTGCTGCGTCATCACCTGCAAACCCGCCTGACGGAGAGCGGCCATGTGGTCGAGTCCGTGGCCAACGCCGAGGAGGCGCTGTACCAGACCGCGCAGTTCAACTTTGACCTGGCGGTGATCGACCTCGGTCTGCCGGGCATGAGCGGGCTTGACCTGATCCGCCAGTTGCGTTCAGGTGGCAAGGTCTTCCCGATCCTGATCCTCACCGCGCGTGGCAACTGGCAGGACAAGGTTGAAGGCCTGGCCGCCGGCGCCGACGATTACGTGGTCAAGCCGTTTCAGTTCGAAGAGCTGGAAGCTCGTCTGAATGCCTTGCTGCGCCGCTCCAGCGGTTTCACCCAGTCGACCATCGTCGCCGGTCCCTTGCTGCTGGATCTCAACCGCAAGCAGGCGTCCCTCGACGAACAGCCGCTGGCACTGACCGCGTATGAGTACCGCATTCTCGAATACCTGATGCGCCACCATCAGCAAGTGGTGCCCAAGGACCGCTTGATGGAACAGCTCTACCCGGATGACGACGAGCGTGATCCGAATGTGATCGAGGTGCTGGTCGGCCGTCTGCGCCGAAAACTGGAGGGGCCGGGCGGATTCAAGCCGATCGACACCGTGCGCGGCCTGGGTTACCTGTTCAATGAGCGTTGCACTTGATCCGTTCGCTGCGCATTCGCTTGATGCTCGCCGCCACGCTGTTGGCGGTGTTGTTCATGCTGGCGTTGCTGCCGGCGATGCAGGGTGCCTTCAGCCTGGCGTTGCAGGACTCCATCGAGCAGCGTCTGGCATCGGACGTGACTACGTTGATCTCCGCCGCCCGGGTGGAGAACAACAGCCTGCAGATGCCGGCGCAATTGCCCGACGAACGCTTCAACCTCACCGATAGCCGGCTGCTCGGCTATATCTATGACCGTGAAGGGCGTCTGGTCTGGCGCTCAAAGGCGACCCGGGAAGAGCGCATCAATTACAAGCCACGCTATGACGGACGTGGTAACGAGTTTGCGCGCATCCGCGAAGCCAACGGCCAGGAGTTCTTCGTCTACGACGTCGAGGTCAAGTTGCTCGGCGGCAAAAGTGCAGCCTTCAGCATCGTGGCGTTGCAGCCGGTTCGCGAGTACGAACTAACCCTCGAGGGCCTGCGGGAAAATCTCTATCTGGGTTTTGGCGCGGCTCTGCTGGTGCTGTTGGCGTTGCTGTGGATCGGCCTGACCTGGGGCTTGCAGGCATTGCGGCGCTTGAGCCAGGAGCTGGACCAGATCGAAGGTGGCACCCGCGAAAGCCTCAGCGAGGAACATCCCCGGGAATTGCTGCGCCTGACCGGTTCCCTCAACCGCTTGCTGCATAGTGAACGTGAGCAGCGCAGTCGCTACCGTGATTCCCTCGACGACTTGGCCCATAGCCTGAAAACGCCCCTGGCGGTGTTGCAGGGCGTCAGTGAAGACATGGCCCAGCGTCCCGAGGATCGCGATCAGGCCTGGGTGCTGCAAACCCAGATCGAGCGCATGAGCCAGCAGATCAGCTACCAGTTGCAGCGCGCCAGTCTGCGCAAGAGCGGTCTGGTACGTCATCAGGTGCACTTGCACCCGGTGCTGAAAAGTCTGTGCGACACGCTGGACAAGGTCTATCGCGACAAGCGCGTGCACGTTGCGTTCGACCTGCCCGACCCGTGCCATGTACCGATCGAGCAGGGTGCTTTACTGGAAATGATGGGTAACTTGCTGGAAAACGCCTATCGCCTGTGCCTCGGCGAAATACGCATCAGCGTGCGTGAAACCCTCAGCGGCACCGAGTTGTGTGTCGAGGACGACGGCCCCGGCGTACCACAGGATCAGCGCGCACGGATTCTCGAGCGCGGCGAGCGGCTGGACCGTCAGCATCCGGGGCAGGGCATCGGCCTGGCGGTGGTCAAGGACATCATCGAGAGCTACAGCGCCCAGCTGACCCTGGGGGATTCACCGATGGGCGGGGCGGCGTTCCGGATTCATTTCCCGGTGGTTTGACCTGGCGTTTGATAGTGTTCTTTCGGGCCTCTTCGCGGGCAAGCCCGCTCCCACAGGGTTTTGAGTGAGTCAGATGATTTGTGAACAACTGCGGCCATTGTGGGGGCGGGCTTGCTCGCGAAGAGGCCAGTGAAGACAGCAAAAAAATCGGCCTTGAATTTCAGTGTTCCTGCGCCCGATAGGCCCCCGGTGTCAGCCCGGTCCACTTCTTGAACGCCCGGTGAAACGCCGACGGTTCGGAAAACCCCAGTTGCTCGGCGATCTGTTGCAACGACAGGTCAGCGCGGCTCAGGTGGTAAATCGCGATGTCCCGGCGCAACTGGTCCTTCAGTTCCTGAAAGCTCGAACCCTCTTCCCTCAAATGCCGGCGCAAGGTTTGCGGGCTGATGTGCAAGTGCGCGGCCACGGCTTCCAGGTCGGGCCAGCGTGAACTGTCGCGGCTGAGCAAGCGCCGCAAGCGGCTGCTCAAACTGTCGCCATCATCCGGGCGCGAGAGCAGGTCGGCGGGGGAGCGCTCGAGGAAATGCTTGAGGGTGCGCTCATCCTGCAACAGCGGCATGGCCAGGTAGCGGCTGTGAAACAACAGGCTGCTCTGGGGGCTGGAAAACTCAAGCGGGCAGGAAAACAGCAGGTCGTACTCGGCGCCGTGTTCCGGTCGGGAGTAGCTGAACGTGGCCTGTTCCAGGCGAATGCGCTGGCCGATCAGCCAGCTGCCGAAACGGTGCCAGATCACCAGCAGAGCCTCGGTCAGAAAGTGGTCCGGGTCCCAAAGCTGCGAGTCGTCCAGGCTCAGGCGGACCCATTCGTCCTCGTGAGTCAGGGTCAAGCGTGGAGCCCCGGGGAACAGGCTGTAAAACAATAAGCCGCGATTGAGTGCCTTATCCAGGCTGCGGCAGTGGATCACGGCATGGCACATCATCGCGAAGCTGCCCGGTCTGCTCGGGGCTTGCCCGAACCCCAGGTACTCGTCGTCCAGTGCCAGCCATAAGGCCTGAATCAGTTGGGTGAATTGCTCTGGAGCGATGCGCGCCCGGGGTTCATCAAGCAACTCGGGGCTGATCCCCAGTTGTTGTAGCAGGCCCGAATAATCGTAGCCGTGCCGACGCGCACCACCCAGGGCGGCGAGGGCGAAATGACTGGCGATGGTGCGTTCGCGCATGGCAGCAGGCCTGACCGTTGAACGACGGATGGTAGCTGTGCACTGCGGGCATGAACAGGGCGGATATCCGCCAAATTGCAGGACGACTTTTAGTGGAAGGGCGGAAATCCGCCACATGCATGTAACCGTTCGGTGGCAGGGACTTTGCTGCGACCCTGATATCAAAAGGCATGCAGGGATTTTACGGAAGGTGGCACGGGCCTTGCGATACAACGTCCAGAGGCCTGCCGTTGCGCAGCTCGAAAAAACAAATCCCTCCAGTGCAGGAGGGTTCGCAATTGCGGTGTTGCGGGCAACAGATGGATGTTGTCACCGGGCACCCTTGAGGAACTTTGCAATGACGACTCGTCAGCCACTGTACAAATCCCTGTATTTCCAGGTGATCGTTGCAATTGTCATCGGTATTGCCCTCGGTCACTACTATCCACAGCTCGGTGTGGCCGTTAAGCCACTGGGCGACGGGTTCATCAAGCTGATCAAAATGATCATCGCCCCGATCATCTTCTGTACCGTTGTCAGCGGCATCGCCGGCATGCAGAACATGAAGTCCGTCGGCAAGACCGGTGGTTATGCTCTGCTGTACTTCGAAATCGTGTCGACCATTGCCTTGCTGGTCGGTCTGGTCGTGGTCAACATTGTGCAGCCAGGTAATGGCATGCATATCGACGTCGCCACCCTCGATGCCTCCAAGGTTGCCGCTTATGTGGCGGCCGGTGCCGACCAAAGCGTCGTCGGCTTCCTGCTGAACGTGATCCCTAGCACCATCGTCGGCGCCTTCGCCACCGGCGACATCCTGCAAGTGTTGATGTTCTCGGTGATCTTCGGTTTCGCCCTGCATCGCCTTGGAGCCTACGGCAAGCCGCTGCTGGACCTCATCGATCGCTTCGCCCACGTGATGTTCAACATCATCAACATGATCATGAAGCTCGCGCCCATCGGTGCCTTTGGTGCCATGGCGTTCACTATCGGTGCCTACGGTGTCGGCTCGCTGGTGCAACTGGGTCAACTGATGGCGTGCTTCTACATCACTTGCCTGCTGTTCATCCTGATCGTGTTGGGCTCCATCGCCCGCATGCACGGCTTCAGCGTGTTGAAAATGATCCGCTACATCCGTGAGGAGCTGCTGATCGTGCTCGGTACTTCTTCTTCGGAATCGGTGCTGCCACGCATGCTGATCAAGATGGAGCGTCTGGGCGCACAGAAATCCGTAGTAGGCCTGGTGATCCCGACCGGTTACTCGTTCAACCTCGACGGTACTGCGATCTACCTGACCATGGCCGCGGTGTTCATTGCCCAGGCAACCGATACGCCCATGGACATCACGCACCAGATCACCCTGCTGGTGGTGTTGCTGCTGTCTTCCAAAGGCGCTGCGGGTGTGACCGGTAGCGGTTTCATCGTACTGGCTGCAACGCTGTCCGCCGTCGGCCACCTGCCGGTTGCCGGCCTGGCGCTGATCCTCGGTATCGACCGTTTCATGTCCGAAGCACGTGCCCTGACCAACCTGATCGGTAACGCCGTGGCGACCATCGTTGTGGCCAAGTGGGTCAAGGAACTGGACACTGACGTGCTGCAAGCCGAACTGGCTTCGGGTGGGCGCGGCATTGCCGACGAGCCTAAAGACGATGTTTTGGGGCACGACGAAGAGTTAGCCCCGGCTAACGCCAAGTAAGTCTTGTTGTAATGAAAAACCCGCTTCGGCGGGTTTTTTCATGCCTGGCGTTTGAGCGTAACGGTCATTGCAAGTGGCGCATAAGGTGATTGCTGCAATGTCGTTGGCTGCCTAGGCTGGAGGCTTCGTTGAAGGAGAACGTTCATGCTCGGTCCATTGGCATCACTCAAGGTTCTGGATTTCTCGACACTGCTGCCGGGGCCGTTCGCCTCGTTGCTGCTGGCGGACATGGGCGCCGAAGTGCTGCGCATCGAATCACCGACCCGCATGGATCTGCTGCGGGTGTTGCCGCCCCACGATCAAGGGGTGTCGGCCAGTCATGCCTATCTCAACCGCAACAAGCGCAGCCTTGCCCTGGACCTCAAACAGCCTGAGGCGCTGGATGTCATCAAGCAGCTGTTGCAGGACTACGACATCGTGCTGGAGCAATTCCGCCCCGGTGTCATGGAGCGACTGGGGCTGGGGTATGAGGCCCTGAAGGCGATCAACCCAAAACTGATTTATGTGTCGATCACCGGCTACGGCCAGACCGGCCCCTATAAGGACCGCGCCGGCCACGATATCAACTATCTGGCCTTGTCCGGGCTGGCGAGTTACACCGGCCGAACCGACAGTGGGCCACTGCCGTTGGGCATGCAGGTGGCGGATGTCGCCGGTGGTTCGCTGCACGGGGTGATTGGCTTGCTGGCGGCGGTCATCGCCCGGCAGCAAACCGGTCAGGGCCAGCACCTGGATGTCAGCATGACCGACTGCGCGTTCAGCCTGAATGCGCTGGCGGGTGCCGGATATCTGGCCTGTGGCGTCGAGCCGGGGCCGGAAAACCAGGTGCTCAATGGTGGCAGCTTTTACGATTACTACCGCTCCCGGGATGGGCGCTGGCTGTCGGTGGGCAGTCTGGAGCCGGTGTTCATGAAGCAGTTGTGCACGGCGTTGGGGCTGGAGGAACTGGCTGGCCTGGGCCTGTCACCGCAACCGGCGCATCAGAAAAAGCTAAAAGACGCGCTGAAGGTCGAATTCGAAAAGCATGACTTTGCCGAGTTGCGTGCGCTGTTCGCGGAACTGGATGCGTGCGTCGAACCGGTGTTGAGCCTGGGAGAAGCGCTGTGTCATCCACAGTTGCAGGCGCGGGAGTTGGTTGCCGAAGTGCCGCGGGGCGATGGCTCAACCCAGGCGCAGATGGCGTGCCCGTTGAAATTTTCGCAAGGCTTGCCTGAGCCGAAGCATATCGGCGCGGCGCTGGGGCAGCATACGGATCAGGTGTTGGGGGAGTTGGGGTTTGGTGTCGAGCGGATTGATCAATTGCGGCGAGCCAAGGTGATTCTCTAGGGCCTGTCAGGCCGCCTTCGCGAGCAGGCTCGCTCCCACACTGGGTTTGTGTCACGCCGCAGATCCCCTGTGGGAGCGAGCCTGCTCGCGATGGCGGCCGCACAAACACCGAAAATCCAACTACTCGACCCGCATCTCCCCACTGAACACCAAGGTGTTGCGACACCGCCGGCACAGATACCGCCGCCCTTGCCGCACCAGGCTGTGGCGTTGGGCCGAGAACGGGAAGTCGCTGTCGGCGCACGGGCATTTGTAGATGTAACGGGTCACGCTGCGGCGTTTGACGTCATAGGTGTGGCAGCGGTTGGGCGGCAGTTCGTATACGCCGCGCATGATCAATTGCCACTCTTCGCCATGGGGCTGGATGCGGTCGCCGAACAGCTGGTGGGCGATCAAGTGCGCGACTTCATGGGCCACGGTCTGCTTGAGGAAATCCTCGGTATTCTCCCGGTACAGCTGCGGGTTGAAGCGCAGCAGGTTCTCGTGCAAATGCGCGACACCGGCTTTTTGTCCGCGCAGTTTGAGGCTCACCACGGGGCGCTTGAAAGGTCGTTTGAAAAAGGATTCGGCTAGTTGGAAACAGTCTTCGACGCGGGAATTGAGTTGCTCGGGCATGCTTGATGGATCTCCAGAGCGCTCGAGTATGCCGCAACCCTCGGGCCGTGCGAATCACCAGGTTGCCGAATGGTCGTGGACTTTCTCCTTGCTGAAGAATGAAAAGGCCACCTCGCGGCGGCCTTTATCGGCATTTCCGATTTTCGGTGATGAGCGGCTAATTGGTGTAGACCGGCCCCACGCCGAGTCCCCAGACAATCACAGTGAACGCCATGATGGCGACCAGCACCACCAGGCCTACGGCGAGCACTGAACTTGAAAACAGGAAGCCCTCGTCAGATGGAATATTCATGAACGTCGGTAAGCCCACATACAGCAAGTACACCGTGTAGCAGATGGCTGCAGTGCCGACGATCATCCCCAGCCACAAGTGCGGGTACAAGGCCGCGAGGCCGCCGATGAACAAGGGTGTCGCGGTGTAGGTTGCAAATGCAATGCAGCGGGCCAGGCTTGGGTTGGCGTCATAGGTGCGGGCCATCCAGTGAATGAATGCGCCCATGACCGCGACACCGCCGAGCATCGCCAGGTACGACATGACCGTCATCCATATCGCGCTTTCTACGGTCAACATCACGGGAGGCCGATTGCCAATGACCCAGCCGACCTGCGTGGTGCCAATGAAGGCAGACACGGCGGGGATGGCCGCCAGGATCAGCGTATGGGTCAGGTACATGTGGCTGATGCTTTCCTCCTGGTCGCCACGGATTTCTTTCCATTCTTGGTCAGGGTGGGTGAAGAGCCCCACTACGTGATGGATCATGCCAGTCACTCCTCTTGTCTTTACCGTCGCCCCCCAGTGGAGCGCCTACGGGCCAATGCGGCCAAGCAAGTCACAGGTCTGAAATATGTAAGCGACCTTATGTCGCAGTATAGGGAGGAGTTTCCCCAGAGGGTGTAGGGGCTTTAGAGCAAATTGCGCTGTAAACCCGGTTGTTAATCGCTGCAGGGTCTGTAGTGAGCTAGAGATGTTGCCCCCTCGCCACAAGTGCAAAGAATTTGCGTAAAATGCCCGCCTTTCGTCACACCTCACGGATTTCGCGTCATGGGCACTCTCACGGTCAACCAGAACAAACTGCAAAAGCGCCTTCGCCGACAGGCCGGTGAGGCGGTTGCCGATTTCAACATGATTGAAGACGGCGACAAGGTCATGGTCTGCCTGTCCGGTGGCAAGGACAGCTACACCATGCTCGATGTGCTGATGCACTTGCAGAAGGTCGCGCCGATCAAGTTCGAGATCGTGGCCGTGAACATGGACCAGAAGCAGCCGGGCTTCCCGGAGCACGTGCTGCCGGCCTACCTGAAAGAACTGGGTATCGAGTACCACATCGTCGAGAAAGACACCTATTCGGTGGTCAAGGAGCTGATTCCGGAAGGCAAGACCACGTGCTCGCTGTGCTCGCGCCTGCGTCGCGGCACGCTCTACACCTTCGCCGATGAAATTGGCGCGACCAAGATGGCCCTGGGTCACCACCGCGACGACATCGTCGAAACGTTCTTCCTGAACATGTTCTTCAACGGTTCGCTCAAGGCCATGCCGCCGAAACTGCGCGCCGACGATGGTCGTAACGTGGTGATCCGCCCGCTGGCCTACTGCAACGAAAAAGACATCCAGGCCTACTCGGACTTCAAGCAATTCCCGATCATTCCGTGCAACCTCTGTGGTTCCCAGGAAAACCTGCAGCGCCAGGTGGTCAAGGAAATGCTGCAGGACTGGGAACGCAAGACCCCGGGCCGTACCGAGAGCATTTTCCGCAGCCTGCAGAACGTGATCCCGTCGCAACTGGCGGACCGCAACCTGTTTGACTTCACCAGCCTCAAGATCGACGAAAGCGCCGCATCGCGCTTCGTCAACGTGGTCAACCTCTGATTAAAACTGTGGGAGCGGGCTTGCTCGCGAATGCGTAGTGTCAGTCGACATCAATGTTGAATGACGCACCGCCTTCGCGAGCAAGCCCGCTCCCACATTTGTTTTTCGTTTCAATCCTCAGGAGAGGGCATGCGCGATTACAAGTGGCTCAATGAATACTGTCTGAACCGCTTCGGTTCGGCGGCTGAACTGGAAGCCCATCTGCCCGTTCCCAAGACTCCCGCGCAACTGCGCAAGATCAGCGACGATCGCTACCTCTCGATGATGGCGCTACGGGTATTTCGCGCCGGACTCAAGCACAGCCTGGTGGATGCCAAGTGGCCAGCCTTCGAAGAGGTGTTCTTCAGGTTCGACCCGGAAAAAGTCGTGCTGATGAGCGCTGAGCACCTTGAGCGGCTGATGCAGGACACACGGATCATCCGTCACCTGGGCAAGCTCAAGAGTGTGCCGCGCAATGCGCAATTCATACTGGACGTGACCCATGAAAAGGGCAGCTTCGGCGAACTGATCGCCGACTGGCCGGTGACCGATATCGTCGGGCTCTGGACCTTCCTGAAAAAACGCGGACATCAGTTGGGTGGCCTGTCAGCCCCGCGCTTCCTGCGGATGATCGGCAAGGACACCTTTGTGCCGAGCTACGACGTGGTCGCGGCGCTGAATGCGCAAGACATCATCGACAAGGTGCCGAACAGTCTGCGCGACCTGGCGTTGGTGCAGGACGTGTTCAACCAGTGGCATGAGGAAAGTGGCGGGCGGCCGATGAGCCAGATTTCGATGATGCTGGCGTACACCGTCAATCATTGATGGGTGGGGTGGCCAAAAAGATCGCAGCCTTCGGCAGCTCTTACAGGTTTACACATTCCCCTGTAGGAGCTGCCGAAGGCTGCGATCTTTTCTGTCAGGCGACGGACGTCTCGCCCTCGCCAGCCAGCTTGCGGTTCAACTGATAACGCCAGCGCACATACAGCAGTGCCGAGCAAAACACCGCCAGGCTTGCGCCCATCTCCAGCAAGCCGAAGATTTGCCGATTCGGGTCATAAGCGGCCAATGCGCCCTTGATGAAATACAGGTTCACCACAAAGCACATCCATGAATGCCCGCGAGGACTGCCGATGATCATGCCCGGCGCCAGTATCAGCAGTGGCACCAGTTCGATCAGCAGAATCACCCATGGCCGGGCGCCATGCAGGTCGGCGATCAGCAGGTAGTAGACGCACAGCAGGCCCACCAGCCCCGAAAAGCACAGCAGGCTGATGACACGCATCGCCCGCACCCGAGGCTCGAGCCAGTCAATGGCGGGGAGAATCTTCGGCTTCCTGGCCATTTCAGCTCTCCAGTTTCTGTGCAGTCTTGGCCAGGCGCATGCCCAGCGCGCGGCACAGCGCCACTTCATGGCTATCCAGGCCGCTTTTGCCATCGGCACCGGCGTGGTGGCTGGCGCCGTAGGGTGTGCCGCCGCCCTGGGTTTCCAGCAGTGCCGATTCGCTGTAAGGCAGGCCGGTGATCAGCATGCCGTGGTGCAACAACGGCAACATCATCGACAGCAGGGTCGTCTCCTGGCCGCCGTGCAGGCTCGCGGTGGAGGTGAATACGCCGGCCGGTTTACCCACCAGGGCGCCGGTCAGCCACAGGTTGCTGGTGCCGTCGAGGAAGTATTTGAGCGGTGCGGCCATATTGCCGAAGCGGGTCGGGCTGCCGAGTGCCAGGCCGGCGCAGTTCTTCAGGTCGTCGAGGCTGGCATACAGCGCGCCTTCGTCGGGAATCTGCGGCGCAACGGCTTCGCACTCGGTGGAAATCGCCGGCACCGTGCGCAGGCGGGCCTCAAGCCCGGCCTGTTCGACGCCACGGGCTATCTGCCGGGCCATTTCGTTGGTCGAGCCGCTGCGGCTGTAGTACAGAACCAGAATGTACGGTGCACTCATGGCAACAGTTCCAGGATCTGCTCCGGTGGGCGACCGATGACGGCTTTGTCACCGACTTCGAGAATCGGTCGCTCCATCAGTTTCGGGTGGGCGGCGATGGCGCTAATCAATTGTGCTTCGCTCAGGCTGCTGTCGGCCAGATTGAGAGTTTTGTACTCGTCCTCGCCGGTGCGCAGCAGTTGCCGAGCGCTGATCCCCAGCTTGCCCAGCAGGCGCTGGATTTGCGTGGCGTCCAGCGGAGTGTCCAGGTAACGCACCACGGTCGGGGTCAGGCCACGGGCTTCTAGCAGTTCCAGCGCACCGCGGGATTTCGAGCAGCGCGGGTTGTGATAAAGCGTCAGATCGGTCATGAGCGGGTCGCATCTTGCGTAAGGTGGCGGCTATTCTAACTGTGCAGCACGCAATCCAGAACCGTGAGAGGCGATGGGTCGCAGGCGCATTCAATTTTTGACAAGGAACACGACATGACAAGGCGACTGGCAGCAGCATTGGCGATCATCGGAGCGTTGATGCTGGGGGGCTGCGGGAATGACTATGGCATCGACCAGGACGGCCACAAGATCGCCGCCGACCGACTGGACGGCAAATGGCTGGTACTCAACTACTGGGCAGAATGGTGCGGACCCTGCCGTACCGAAATCCCGGAGTTGAACACCCTGGCCGAGCAACTCAAGGACAAGAAAATCGGTGTGTTCGGGGTTAACTTCGACAACGTCCAGGGTCAGGAACTGAAGGACGCGAGCGAGAAACTGGGGATCAAGTTCACGGTGTTGGCCCAGGACCCTGCCGAATTGTTCGAATTGCCGCGCAGCGAGGCATTGCCGGTGACGTACATCATCGATAACAAGGGCAAGGTGCGTGAGCAGTTGATGGGTGAACAGACGGCGGCGGGGGTGATGGCGAAGCTTGAGGCGTTGCAGGCGAAGAATTGATCAGAGGATTGTATTTACTTCTGGCGAGCTGGCTTTTTGTGGCGAGGGGGCTTTTCGGAACGCCGCACCGCCCCGTTGGGCTGCGAAGCAGCCCTAAACCCGGTCACTTCATTTCGTCAGGCTCACCGTGCGTGTCGGTTTTACGACTGCTACGCAGCCGAACGGGGGCAAGCCCCCTCGCCACAAAGCCCCCTCACCACAGGTGTCACCAGGATGCAGAAGAGGAGGCGATCAACCTTCCTCAAGCCACCAACGCAGCGGCTTGCCTTCGGCTGGCCAGAAGCGGATCTGCTCGATCGGGGAGACGTCCCAGCGCTGGACGTTTTCCAGGGCCTGCAGGAAGCGTTTTTCTTGCTCCATCAGCGCCGGCGCGCACAGTTTGCGGGTGCTGCCGATTTTGCCGAAGGTCAGTTTGTCGCCATCCAGGGTGTACGGCGCGAACCAGTGGTTGCAGCCGCCATTGCCGTAGGCCCGGCCATCTTCACCGAGCGTGATGGTCAGGTGGCTGTAGTCCATCAGCGGCCGCTCGCCGATCCACTCCAGGATGTAGCTGCGATTGTGTTCAAGCTGCACCGGCTCGGCGGCGCAGCCCAGCAGGCTGGCACCGGCCATCGCGCTCAGAGCGAGGCGTTTCATCACGCAGGCTCCTGGCATTTCGGGCACAGGTGTTTCTCGCCGACGGTAGTCCAGCCCAGCTCGGCAATTCTCGCGGTGGCGGCAGGTTTTTCAGCCTTGTTGCCCAGCTTGGCGTCGACGGCGAACTCGAAGCTCAGCGCTTTGGCGCAGCTGTCGCAGTTCACTTGCCAGGTATGGATCGCCAGTTCGCCGAACACCGGACCGCTGGCCACCGCGACCCATTGGCCGGGCGGATTGATCAGGTGGCGAACCGTTTCGACGGTCAGGCGCATGGACAAGTCCTTGGCGCCCTTGAGGGTCACGACCAGCACGTCGTTGTTGCGAATCGAGCCACCGTTGCCGGTGACCTGATAACGCCCCGGCACCAGGGCGCGGCATTCGGTGAGGGTGTGTTGCGGGTTCATCAGGCTGTAGCGGAAATCGTGTTCGACCATGGGTCCTCCAAATATGCGCGATATGCTAGCACGGGCTTGCATGCCGCATCGCGCAGGCCGATGACCTTCGATCCGTTTCAGTCGCCCGTGACCAGGTTTTCCGGCGTGCCCGCCACCCAGGCGGCGATGTTGCGCAACGTGGTGGCGGCAATCGCGTCCAGCGCTTCGTGGGTCAGAAAGGCCTGGTGCGCGGTGACGATCACGTTAGGAAAGGTCAGCAGCCTGGCCAGCACATCGTCTTGCAACGGCAGGTCGGAACGGTCCTCGAAGAACAATTGCGCCTCCTCCTCATACACGTCCAGCCCCAGATAGCCGAGGCGACCGTCTTTCAACGCGTCGATCAGCGCCGGGGTGTCCACCAGGCCGCCTCGTCCGGTATTGATCAGCATCGCGCCCGGTTGCATGTGCGCCAGTGATTCGCGGTTGATCAAGTGCTTGCTCTGCTCGTTGAGCGGGCAGTGCAGGCTGATGATCTGCGATTCGGCCAGCAGTCGCGGCAGGCTCAGGTAGCGCGCGCCCAAGGCTTCGACCTGCGGGTTGGGGTAGGGGTCATAGGCCAGTAACCGGCAGCCAAAACCGTTCATGATTTTGGCGAAGGTGGCGCCGATCTGCCCAGTGCCGACCACGCCGACCGTCTTGCCCACCAGGTCGAAACCGGTCAGCCCTTGCAGCCTGAAATCCCCATCGCGGGTGCGGTTGCAGGCGCGGGGCAAGCGGCGGTTGAGTGCGAGGATCAATGCCACTGCGTGTTCGGCCACGGCGTGGGGCGAATAGGCCGGGACGCGCACGATGGCCAGTCCCAGACGTTTTGCCGTTGGCAAGTCGACGTGGTTGTAACCCGCCGAGCGCAGGGCGATCAGGCGAGTGCCTCCAGCGGCCAGGCGCTCGAGCACTGCCGCGCCGAGGTCATCATTGATGAACGCGCAGACCGCTTCATACCCTTGGGCGAGCGCTACCGTGTCGAGGCTCAGGCGCGCAGGCTGAAATTGCAGCTCGATGCCGGCCGGTTGCCCGGCCGCGCGAAAGCTGTCGATGTCGTAGTTCTGGCTGCTGAAAAGAATCGTACGCATGATTTCCTCTTTGCCTCGTTCCTGTAGGCGCTGGCTTGCCGGCGATGAGGGGATCAAACTCTACGTTGCCCTTGAGGCCGCCATCGCTGGCAAGCCAGCTCCCACAGAGCTTACGCTGATACTTGATTCCCACGATTGCGCTGCATCAAGCGTTCATTCGCGCGTGGGCTGCCAGGCGATTGATCGCCCGGTCGAGTTCATCGAGTGCCACGCTGGCTTTCGGGTCCTGTTGCTTGAGCAGGGTTTCGCTGCGTTGGCAGGCCGCACGCAATTGCGGTACGCCGCAATAACGCGTCGCACCATGCAGCCGATGGACCCGTTCGATCAGGGCGTTGTGATCATCGCTCTGCTGAGCCAGACGGATGGCTTCGCGGTCAGCCTCCAGAGAGGCGAGCAGCATCGCCAGCATGTCTGCGGCCAGATCAGCCTTGCCCGCGGCCAGGCGCAATCCTTCCTCGTGGTCGAGCACCAACAGGTCATGGGCGCCGCCGTGCCCGTCGCCGGAGCGCTCCGGGCTGTGATTGCGCAATGCCAGGCCACTCCACTTCAGTACCACCTGGGCCAGTTGTCGTTCGCTGATCGGTTTGGTCAGGTAGTCGTCCATGCCACTTTGCAACAGTGCGCGTTTTTCGTTGGCCATGGCGTGGGCGGTTAGGGCCACGATCGGCAACGGCGTGCAATGCCGTTCGCTTTCCCACTGGCGAATCGCCTCGGTGCTCTGGCGACCGTCCATGCCGGGCATCTGCACGTCCATCAATACCAGATCGAATGTCTCGTTCTGTACCGCCTTGACGGCGGCATAACCGCTTTCCACCGCAAGCACCTTGGCGCCCATGTCTTCGAGCAGGGTCTGCACCAGCATCAGGTTGGCCGGATTGTCATCGACGCACAGCACCTTCGGTGCACGGCTGGACACCGGTTCGCCCGGCTCGCTGCGCATCGGGCGCGGGCTGACCAGGTCAGACAGGGAGCGTCGCAGCTTGCGGGTACAGGCCGGTTTCGCCTGGAGCTGGCTGTGGGGGTTGGGCACGGAAAGGTGGAACAGCGTCTGTTCCGTGGTCGGGCACAGCACCAGCACTTTGCAGCCAAGATGCTCGAGGTCCCAGATGTGCTGGTTGAGGCGTTCCGGCGGCATGTCGTTGCTGGTGATGCCGAGCACGGCGAGGTCGATCGCCTGATCGGTCTGGTGGGCGGCGGTGACGCCATTGGTCAGGCTTTCCAGGGTATTGAACGGCGTGGTGCTCAGGCCACAGTCTTCCAGTTGATGCTGCAACGCCTGCCGGGCCAGTTCGTGGTTTTCCAGCACCGCCACCCGGCGCCCGAGCAAGGGCGCGGCGGGCAGGTCTTCGGCATCGTCGCGGGCTTTCGGCAGGCTCAGGCTGATCCAGAATTCCGATCCTTCCCCGGGCGTGCTGTCGACGCCGATCTCGCCGCCCATCTGTTCGATCAGGCGCTTGGAAATCACCAGGCCCAGGCCCGTACCGCCGGGTTGCCGCGACAGCGAATTGTCGGCCTGGCTGAAGGCCTGGAACAGGGCGCGCACGTCCTGGTTGGACAGACCGATGCCGGTGTCCTGGATGCTGATGCGCAGTTGCACGCTGTCTTCGTGCTCTTCTTCGAGCATGGCGCGGGCGACGATGGTGCCTTCGCGGGTGAACTTGATTGCGTTGCTCACCAGGTTCGTCAGGATCTGCTTGAGCCGCAGCGGGTCGCCGACCAGGGACAGCGGCGTGTCCCGGTACACCAGGCTCACCAGTTCCAGCTGCTTGGCGTGGGCGGCGGGGGCGAGGATGGTCAGGGTGTCTTGCAGCAGGTCGCGCAGGTTGAACGGAATATGGTCGAGCACCAGCTTGCCGGCCTCGATTTTCGAGAAGTCGAGAATCTCGTTGATGATGCCCAGCAGGCTGTCGGCGGATTTTTCGATGGTCCCCAGGTAGTCGAGCTGGCGTGGGGTGAGCTCGCTTTTTTGCAACAGGTGGGTGAAGCCGAGAATTCCGTTGAGCGGCGTGCGGATTTCATGACTCATGTTGGCCAGGAATTCGGACTTGATCCGGCTCGCTTCCAGGGCTTCCTTGCGCGCCAGGTCCAGTTCGATGTTCTGGATCTCGATGGTTTCCAGATTCTGGCGCACGTCTTCGGTGGCTTGGTCGATGCTGTGCTGCAATTCTTCCTGGGCGTTTTGCAGGGTGCCGGCCATGCGATTGATGCCGGAGGCCAGTTCGTCCAGCTCCTGGCTGCCGAGGGGCGGCAAGCGGGTTTCCAGATGGCCGTCCTTGAGTTGGGCTACGGCCTGCTTGATCTGGCTCAGCGGCCGGTTGATCGTGCGACCCATGCGCAGGGCCAGCAGTGCCGCACCTGTCAGTCCGGCTGCGATGAGCATCAGGCTGGCGAACAGGCTGCGATAACCGCGCAACAGCATGCTGTTATGGGACAGCTCCAGTTCGACCCAGCCCAGCAGGCGGTCGGCTTCTTCGGATATCACGTCTCCGGCCAGGTTGCGGTGTTTGCCGAACACCGGCAGCAGATAGCGGGTCGCATCGTTGCCACTGCGGCGCAGCATCTGCATGCCACTGCCGGAAGGCACCTGGTTGAGCATGGTCGGGCCGGCGTGGGCCAGCAACGTGCGGTCGGGAGCCAGGAAGGTCACGGCCCGTACGTCGGTTTGTTCCAGGGCCTGGGTGGCGATGCGTTCAAGCAGTTCGTTGTCCTGATGGCCCATGGCTGGCGCCGCCAGGGGAGCCAACTGCTCGGCGATCATCTCGCCGCGCTGCATGAGTTGGGTTTGCAGGTCAGCCTGTTGCATCCAGGTAAAATATCCCCCCAGCACCAACGCCATCAGGCTGGTTGGCAACAGGGTCAGCAACAGCACGCGGCCTTTGATTCCCAGTTTCTTGAGCACGCATCTCTCCTGCATCCCGCTATTCATAGACCTGCACATATATCCGTCATGCAGCACTTGCGCAGTGTAGCGATTTGCTCGCGGGCAATCTTCGTAAAAAATGCTGCTGCCATTCGTCGGCCCGCGCAGGTCATTGGCGATACAGCCAAGCGGCGGGTTGCCCCTGGCGAGGCAATCTTGAATAATCACTCAACTGAGAATTATTTGCAGATAGTCATGACTCCCATCACTGCCGGCCTCCCCCGAATCCTGTCCATCGAAGACGACCTTGTGCTCGGTGCCTACGTTCATGAGCATCTGGACCGCAGCGGCTTCCAGGTGACCTGGTGCCAGAACGGCCAGGAAGGCCTGGACATGGCCCGGCGGCAACCTTTCGACGTGGTGCTGATGGATATTCTTCTGCCGGGCTTGGACGGTCTGGCGGTGCTGACCCAATTGCGCCAGAGCCATACCACCCCGGTGTTGCTGATGTCGGCCCTCGGTGCCGAGGCCGACCGCATCAGCGGCTTTCGCCTGGGGGCCGACGATTACCTGCCAAAGCCCTTCAGCATGGTGGAGTTGCGGGTGCGCATCGAAGCCATTCTGCGGCGGGTGGCCCTCGACCGCCGCCCGGTCCCCGCAGTGCCATCCCCTTCGATGGACAGCCTGCGTTTCGACGATGAAAGCTTCGAGGTGTTTTATGGCGAACAGGCCGGCGGGCTGACCCGCAGCGAGTACCGATTGCTGGAGACACTGCACCGCAACGCCGACGAAGTCTTGAGCAAAGCCTTCCTTTATCAGCAGGTGCTGCAGCGCGGTTACGCGGCCCATGACCGCAGCCTGGACATGCACATCAGCCAGATCCGCCGCAAGCTCAAGGCCATTGGCTACACCGAGCGCGAAGTGCGCACCGTCTGGGGCAAGGGTTACATCCTGAGCGCCACCGATGAAATGTAACTTGCCGGGCAGGCATTCGCTGTTCTGGAAACTGGCCTGTCTATTGGTGGCGTTCTGTCTGCTGATGATCTGGTTGAGTTGGTCCTGGGGCCGTTACATGGAACAGCGCAACCAGTTCCTCTCCGATGAGGCCCGCGGCACCCTGACGCGCTACGCTGCCGAGGCCGAGCAGGCATGGCAGCAGCGCCAGAGCGCCGGTGTCGATGACTGGCTGCAGAGCATGCATCAGCGGGAAAAAGGCTGGGTCGGTGTCATCGACGGTGATTTGCAGTCCTTGAGCAATCAGTCGTTGACGGACAAGGAAGTCGAACGCCTGACTTTTTTACGCGGCCTCGATTGGCCCATCCACAAGAAAGGCCGGCCGTGGATGCGCATACCGTTTCCCGGTGACTCGTCCGCCGGCAGCCTGGTGATCGAGTTGCCCGAACGCTTTCTGCCTGGGCAATACCGGGTGTTCTGGCGGGTGATCACCAACGGCGTGATTCCGGGGCTGTTCACTTTGCTGCTGTGCGTCGGGCTCTACCGTTTGCTGGTGGTGCCACTCAACCACTTGCGTGAGCAGGCCAATGCCTGGCGTGCCGATCAACTGAACGTACGGCTCTCGAGCCGGACCACCAAACGTTCGGATGAACTGGGTGAGCTGGGCAGGGCGTTCGATCACATGTCTGAACGCCTGCAAAGTACCGTGGCCTTGCAGCAGCAACTGCTGCGCGACCTGTCCCACGAATTGCGCACGCCCCTGAGCCGCTTGCGGGTGGCCAGTGAAAGTGAGCAGGGGCTGGAGCTATTGCGCGAACGCATCGGCCGGGAGGTCGATGGCATGCAGCGCCTGGTGGAAGACACGCTGCAGCTGGCCTGGCTGGACACCGAGCGCACCCGCTTGCCCGACGAAGCGATCCAGATCCAGGCGCTGTGGGAGATGCTCACGGAGAATGCCTGCTATGAAAGCGGTTGGCCTGATACCCGGCTGCAATGCACGGTGGATGAATCCTGCTGGGTGCGCGGTCATCTCAACACCCTGGCTCAAGCGCTGGAAAATATGCTGCGCAATGCCATTCGCCATTCACCCACTGACGGCATTGTCCGGCTGGCCGGGCGGCGCGATGGTGACTATTGGCATCTGTGGTTGGAGGATCAGGGTGGTGGCGTGGCTGAAGCCGATCTAGAGCGGATCTTCCTGCCATTTACCCGCCTCGATGGGGCGCGGCCGGGGGATGGCGGGTTTGGGTTGGGATTGAGTATTGCAAGGAATGCGGTGCGGCGTCAGGGCGGGAAACTTTGGGCGCAGAACACCGAGTGCGGATTACAGATGAATATACGGTTGTTGGCTAATAAATCGCCAGTTTAATGTGGTGAAAGCCGGATTGGGCTGCATTCATACAACTAGTTCGGATACGTCCTACGCAGCAAGTAATGCTTGGTGTATGAAAGTTCTGAAATGAGAAAAAGGGGCTCAAGCCTTCAATTTGACGGGCGATATCTACCTTGCAGATAAACATCAAGGAGGAGCGTCAATGAATGTCTCAATAAGAACACCCGTCCTGTCAATGCAAGCCGATGCCTATGCCATAAAAAACCCTTACGAAACAAAAAATGCTTACACAATAACCAATGCAATCGATGCTGCTGATGTATTGAGTTTGAAAAGCGAGTCTGCAATAGGCGCGCTGAAAGATATGATAAGGGGTTGCGATTTTACGTCGATCAGTACCAATGAGTTGGCAAGGGTTGGGTCAAAGCTTAGTGAGCTTGATCTGATAGATGAGCATGTGGCGTGTGCTTTTATATCGGGAGGTATGGCGTTTGATAAAAATGGTCACTCGACTGAAAGAGATGTTAAATATAACGCAATTGCCATGTTCAATCAGATGCTGGGTGATAACAAGGCCTATGCTCGCGCATGGCCTATGTATGCTCATCAGGACTCATTCAAGATCGTGACGAGGATGCTGCTGGGCGCAAACCAGGTGATAAACGCGCTCTCCTATTTTGCGAATTCAGATAGAAATGATCTGTCGCTCAGTATTCATACTTGACTAAGCCGGTGCCCGAAAAATTGCTGAAGGACACCGGCAGTCTATTGCTCGTCGAGCGTAGCGTGTGGTTCCAGAATATTGTCTTTCTACGTTAAGTTTGTTGGCGTGGCGCACTCTGTAAGTACCCAGGGGGCCAAGTACTGAAGCAGTATTGCCGGTGCCGCCGGCGACTTGGGTCCAAGTCGACCCAATTAATCGGTCAATGTATAGGTTGGGAGGTGAGCCGCTTCCTACTGCGGTAATCGTGGAGGAAATGTTTGCTTGTAGACAGCCATTCGTGCTGTTAATCGTAAAAGGGCCCTGTGCAATGACATCTGTATTAGCAGGTACGGAGCCGTTGTAGGTATTAAGAATGCTGGTACATGCTGCCGAAGCTTGAGTACTCGCCAGAATCAGGCTGGCGAGAGAAAGCGCAAAAAGTGTTTTCATCTCTATGCTCATTTGAAGTGGTCATCAATGTGATAGGTGGTGCGGAATTGCGTGAAGTGCACATTCCGCGTTACAAAAGACTATCCATGAAAACCATTGCCAACTAGTTCATGCATGCCGTCATGGGTTGCAGGAAATTTCTGATGGAGTGAGTTTTTCGTTCATATGGATCGAAGACTTCCGAGAGCCATTTAATGGGGGCAGCCCTCTGCTTGGTCCGGGCAGGACGCCGGATCAATAACCAGCCTTATTCCCATTAGCCATAAGCACCACACTTTGCGTGATATGGTCTGCGAACGTTTGCCGGTATGATAGGCGCCCCCGCAGTCTGGATTGCGAATACGCCATGACCTTGCAGTACCCAACCATCGCCGATTGCGTCGGCAACACTCCGCTGGTCCGTTTGCAGCGCCTGCCCGGCGCCACCAGCAATACCCTTTTGCTCAAGCTCGAAGGGAACAACCCGGCGGGTTCGGTCAAGGACCGTCCGGCGCTGTCGATGATCACCCGCGCCGAACTGCGCGGGCAGATCCACGCCGGCGATACGCTGATCGAAGCGACCTCGGGCAACACCGGGATCGCCCTGGCCATGGCCGCGGCGATCAAGGGTTACAAGATGATCCTGATCATGCCGGACAACTCCAGCGCCGAACGCAAGGCAGCCATGACCGCCTATGGCGCCGAACTGATCCTGGTCAGCCAGGAGCAGGGCATGGAAGGCGCCCGTGATCTCGCGCAGAAGATGGAAGCCGAAGGTCGCGGCAAGGTACTGGATCAGTTCGCCAACGGTGACAACCCCGAAGCGCACTACACCACCACCGGCCCGGAAATCTGGCGCCAGACCGAGGGCACCATCACCCATTTCGTCAGCTCCATGGGCACCACCGGGACCATCATGGGCGTGTCGCGCTACTTGAAAGAGCAGAACGACAACGTGCAAATCATCGGCCTGCAACCGATGGAAGGCTCGGCGATCCCGGGCATCCGCCGCTGGCCCCAGGAATACCTGCCGAAGATCTACCAGGCTGACCGCGTGGACCGCATCGTCGACATGGCCCAAAGCGAAGCCGAAGACGTGACCCGTCGGCTGGCCCGCGAAGAAGGCATTTTCTGTGGCGTGTCCTCGGGCGGTGCCGTGGCGGCAATGCTGCGCCTGTCCAAAGAAGTTGAAAACGCGGTGATCGTCGCGATCATTTGCGACCGTGGCGACCGTTACCTGTCGACCGGCATTTTCGACGCGCCCAACTGATGGCCAAGCATGAAAGAGGCCTGCGCTTCCAGCCCGCCGGTGGCAGCAAGGCCCCGCAAATCCCGACCGGTAAAAAGCAGCGCCTGACTATCGAGCGCCTGGCCAATGACGGTCGCGGCATCGCGTTTTTCGAAGGTCGCACCTGGTTCGTCATCGGTGCATTGGCCGGTGAGGAGATTGAAGCGCGTGTGCTCGGCGCCCACGGCAAAGTGGTCGAGGCGCGCACCGAGCGGGTGTTCAAGGCCAGTGAATCGCGCCGCCCGGCACCGTGCGCCCATGCCGGCCGTTGCGGCGGTTGCAGCGTGCAGCATTTGCCTCATAACGAACAACTCGCCCTGAAACAGCGCATGCTCGCCGAGCAGTTGTCGAAGGTCGCAGGCGTCGAACCCGAAGAGTGGGCGCCACCTTTGAGCGGTGCGGAATTCGCCTACCGGCGTCGCGCCCGCGTGGCGGTGCGCTGGGACATGAAGGCGAAAAAACTCGAAGTCGGTTTCCGTGCCGCCGGCAGCCAGGACATCATCGGCATCGATGATTGCCCGGTGCTGGTACAGCCCTTGCAGCCGATCATGACCCGCTTGCCGGAAATGTTGCGGCGCTTGAGCAAACCTCAGGCACTGGGGCACGTGGAGTTGTTCAGCGGCTCGACGCTGGCGGTTTTGCTGCGGCACATGGCACCGTTGTCTGAAGGTGACATGACCATCCTCAAGGATTTCTGCGCCTTCCATGAGGCCCAGTTGTGGCTGCATGGCGACGGTGAACCGCAACCGGTCGAGGCTGACCAGTCGTTGGGCTATCGTCTTGAACAGTGGGATCTGGAGCTGGCGTATCGGCCGGGAGACTTCATCCAGGTCAACGCTGGCGTCAACGAAGCGATGGTCGCCCAGGCGCTGGACTGGTTGAAGCCGACGGCGGATGAGCGCGTACTCGATCTGTTCTGCGGCCTGGGCAACTTTGCCTTGCCGCTGGCCAAGGCTGCTCGCGAAGTGGTGGCAGTGGAAGGTGTGCAGGTGATGGTCGACCGGGCGGCGGCGAATGCGGCTAGCAACAATCTGCATAACGCGAAGTTTTTTCAGGCCGATTTATCCCAGCCTTTGACGGGCGCAGAATGGGCCGCCGAAGGCTTTTGTGCGGTACTCTTGGACCCACCGCGTGACGGTGCTTTCGAGGTTGTGCGCAAGCTCAAGACCCTGGGCGCCGAGCGGTTGGTGTATGTGTCATGCAACCCGGCAACGCTGGCGCGCGACACGGTCGAATTGATCAAGCAGGGCTACCGGTTAAAACGTGCCGGGATTCTCGATATGTTTCCTCAAACGGCACATGTCGAGGCCATGGCGTTATTTGAAGCGAGCTAGGACGCTCGTCTGGTCCGACTGGCCCGCCCGTGCAGCCGCGCACCGAGCCCGACGTGGGCGCACAGGCAACGAAGGTCAGCGATTTGACGCATTGAATCTGCGTCGTAGGGAAGGTAAGCAAGATGGTACAGGTGAGAGCACACCAGCCGATCAACACTGACGGCAGTATCAATCTCGAGGCTTGGCTCGATCACGCGGTGAGTGTCGATCTGGCACTGGATCGCGAAGCCTTGAAGGAAGCCTGCGAGTACGCTCGCGAGGCCGAACAACAAGCCAATGCGGCACAGAATCTGTGGTCGGAAGGTAATTCGACTTTCCGTACCGGACTTGAGATCGCCGAGATCCTCGCCGATCTCAAACTCGACCAGGACTCTTTGGTCGCCGCGATCCTGTATCGAGGCGTACGCGAAGGCCAGATCAAGTTGCCGGCGGTCAGCCAGCGCTTCGGTCCGGTGGTGGCCAAACTCATCGATGGCGTGCTGCGCATGGCCGCGATCAGCGACAGCCTGAGCCCGCGAAAATCCCTGGTGCTGGGCACCCAGGGCCAGGTGGAAAACCTGCGCAAGATGCTGGTGGCCATGGTCGATGACGTTCGCGTCGCCCTGATCAAGCTGGCCGAACGTACGTGCGCCATCCGTGCGGTGAAAACCGCCGATGACGAAAAGCGCAACCGCGTGGCCCGTGAAGTCTTCGACATTTATGCGCCACTGGCCCACCGCCTGGGTATCGGCCACATCAAGTGGGAACTGGAAGACTTGTCCTTCCGTTACCTGGAGCCGGACCAGTACAAGCAGATCGCCAAGTTGCTCCATGAGCGGCGACTGGATCGCGAGCGCTTCATCAGCGACGTGATGAGCCAGCTGAAAAACGAATTGCAGGCCACCGGCGTCGATGCCGACATCAGCGGCCGGGCCAAACACATCTATTCGATCTGGCGCAAAATGCAGCGCAAAGGCCTGGAGTTCAGCCAGATCTACGACGTGCGTGCCGTTCGCGTGCTGGTGCCGGAAATGCGCGACTGCTACACCGCGCTCGGCATTGTCCACACCCTGTGGCGGCACATCCCGAAAGAGTTCGACGACTACATCGCCAACCCCAAGGAAAACGGCTATCGCTCGCTGCATACGGCGGTGATCGGGCCTGAGGGCAAGGTGCTGGAAGTGCAGATCCGCACCCACGCGATGCATGAGGAAGCCGAGCTCGGCGTGTGCGCGCACTGGCGCTACAAGGGCACCGACGTCAAGTCCGGTTCCAATCACTACGAAGAGAAAATCTCCTGGCTGCGTCAGGTGCTCGAATGGCATGAGGAGCTGGGCGACATCGGTGGCCTGGCCGAACAGCTGCGGGTCGATATCGAGCCCGACCGGGTCTATATCTTCACCCCGGACGGCCATGCCATCGACTTGCCCAAAGGCGCGACGCCGCTGGACTTCGCTTACCGCGTACACACCGAAATCGGCCACAACTGCCGTGGCGCCAAGATCAACGGGCGCATCGTGCCGCTCAACTACAGCCTGCAAACCGGTGAACAGGTCGAGATCATCACCAGCAAGCACGGCACCCCGAGCCGTGACTGGCTGAACCCGAACCTGGGCTACGTCACCACGTCGCGGGCACGGGCGAAGATCGTTCACTGGTTCAAGTTGCAGGCTCGCGACCAGAACGTCGCGGCCGGTAAAACCCTGCTTGAGCGTGAGCTCAATCGCCTCGGTCTGCCGGCGGTGGATTTCGACAAGCTGGCCGACAAGGCCAACATGAAAACCGCTGAAGACCTGTTCGCCGCCCTCGGTGCCGGCGACTTGCGTCTGGCGCAACTGGTCAACCTGGCGCAGCAACTGGTCGAGCCGGAGCGCGGCAACGAACAGCTGGAATTGATTCCGCGCAAAGCCACGGGCTACAAACCGGGCAAGCGCGGTGATATCCAGATCCAGGGCGTCGGCAACCTGATGACCCAGATGGCTGGCTGCTGCCAGCCATTACCGGGCGATGCCATCGTCGGCTACATCACCCAGGGTCGTGGCGTGAGCATTCACCGTCAGGACTGCGCTTCGGTGCTGCAGCTGGCCGGGCGCGAGCCCGAGCGGATAATCCAGGTCAGTTGGGGGCCGGTACCGGTGCTCACCTATCCGGTGGACATCGTCATCCGCGCCTACGACCGTTCCGGTTTGCTGCGTGATGTGTCGCAAGTGCTGCTCAACGAGCGGATCAACGTGCTGGCGGTCAACACCCGCTCGAACAAGGAGGACAACACCGCGCTGATGTCCCTGACCATCGAGATTCCGGGGCTGGATGCGTTGGGGCGGTTGCTGGGGCGGATTTCCCAGTTGCCGAACATCATCGAAACGCGGCGTAACCGTACGCCATAAAACGGGAGCGCTTTATTGTAGGAGCGAGCTCGCTCGCGAAGAACCGGAGGGCGACGCGTTGATTCAGAACGCCCGCGTCATCGTTAACGTCCATCGCGAGCAAGCTCGCTCCTACAGGGAGCGGGCAGAGATTGATCGATGTATTCACTTGAAGATTTGCTACACCTGATGAACCGCCTGCGCGACCCGCAGTACGGTTGCCCATGGGACATCAAGCAAACTTACGCCACCATCGTCCCGCACACCCTTGAGGAAGCCTACGAAGTCGCCGACGCGATCGAACGCGGTGACTTCGATCACTTGCAGGGCGAGTTGGGCGATCTGCTGTTCCAGGTGGTGTATTACAGCCAGTTGGCTCGCGAAGAAGGGCGCTTCGAGTTCGCCGGCGTAGTCGACAGCATCACCCGCAAACTGATCCGCCGTCATCCCCACGTGTTCCCCACCGGTGACCTGTATGCGCCTCTGGATGTTCCGCGCCTGAGTGAAGAGCAGGTCAAGCAGCGCTGGGAAGAGATCAAGGCCGAAGAACGTGCGGAGAAATCTTCGGCACCCGAACAGTTGTCGTTGCTCGATGACGTCCCCGCGGCATTGCCGGCGCTGTCCCGTTCGGCAAAATTGCAGAAACGCGCGGGGCAGGTCGGCTTTGACTGGCCGGACGCCTTGCCGGTGCTCGATAAAGTGCGTGAGGAGCTCGATGAAGTGCTCGAAGCCATGTCGGAAAACGATCCCGAAGCCGTTGCCGACGAGATCGGCGACCTGCTGTTTTCCGTGGTCAATCTGGCGCGGCATCTCAAGGTTGATCCGGAAACCGCACTGCGTGGTGCCAACGGCAAGTTTGAAAGACGCTTTCGTTTTATCGAACAGGCATTGCGCGATACCCGTCGTCCCATGGAAGATTGCACCCTCGAAGAGTTGGACGCCTTGTGGGGCGAAGCCAAACGTCAGGAAAAGAATTTGCCCAGCTGCGGTTGAGCCGTAGCCCAAGTGAGTAATAAGCACCATGAGCATTTCCCTTCGCGACCAGTTGCTCAAAGCAGGGCTGGTCAACCAGAAGCAGGCCAAGCAGGTCAGCAAAGACAAGCAGAAACAACAGCGCCTGGCCCACAAAGGCCAGATCGAGCTGGATGACTCCCAGCAGCGCGCGGCGCAGGAAGCCATGGCCGAGAAGGTCAAGCGCGATCAGGAACTCAACCGCCAGCAGCAGGAGAAAGCCGAAGCCAAGGCCCGTGCCGCGCAGGTCAAGCAACTGATCGAAGTCTCGCGCCTGCCGAAACTGACGACCGAGGATTACTACAATTTCGTCGACGACAAGAAGGTCAAGCGCATCTGCGTCAACACCCTGATGCGCAACAAGCTCAGCAGCGGATCGTTGGCCATCGTGCATCACGCTGGCGGCTACGAAGTGATTCCGCGCGAGGCGGCGCTGAAGATTCAGGAGCGCGATCCGCAGCGCATCGTGCAGCTCAATGTGCAGACTGAAGAGGTCATCGCCGAGGACGATCCGTACGCGGCCTATAAGATTCCTGATGACCTGATGTGGTAACAGATTCAATGCTCTAGCGGGCTTACATGTTTGCTAGTACTTTGCATGATTTATACATTGAGCCCGAAAGATTGTATCGATACGATCTTTCGGGTTTTCTTTTGCCAGGAAATAATGTCTTTTTATAAGGGTGTTTGTGTCTTGAGAAAGCAAATGGAATGAACTTTAGTGTCCAAGGATGGAATAAATGTTTGTCAGTATCGCTTCGTTACGCCAATCCACTTTCAAGTCGCAGCTTTCACAGGCGCGACCGCTCGGGCAATCCATTCACGATTATCTGGACGATGAACTTGTCGCTCGTGCCGAGCTTGTACGCCGAAAAATCAAGATCGCTGCAAAAGCTGCTCGCGAGGATCATGGCGAGACCGCTTGTGTTTTCTTTACCCTGCCTGAGTTCTTCTGGAACATTCCCTGGCGCGAGGTCCGCAATGAAGAGGAGCTCCATGAGCTGAACTCTGCCTATCTGGAGAAAGTGCCAGCGTGTATAGCTTTGTTGATGACCGAACTGCCAGTGGAACGCTATGGCAAGATTGTATTGCTGGCGGGAAGCTGTGCGACCCTCATCAAGGTTGGAGAAGGTGAGTCGAGTTATTACGATGTTATTAATTACTTGCTGGCGATCACCAATAAAGAATATGAAGGTGATATTCCTTTGATGTCGATGTGGCCAAAGCGCCATGTGTCAGGTATCGATTTTGGCAAGCACCTGGCTTCGGTAGGAGACTTTTGGCTATTCAAAATTTCCGAGGAAATCGAGATCAGGGTGAAGAAGCTCGGCAGCGTGTGGGCTGAGCACAGTTATTTCGGGGGTTATGAAGGGAAGTTCATCAATAGCCTCGTCAATGGCTGCCCTTTTGCAATCAACTTGTGCCTGGATTACGACAGTCTCAAAGAAGGCGAGCGCGACGTTCAGGTTGAGCTGATCGAGGCGAAAATCGATTTCCTGATCGCCTGCGGCATGAGTTTCGACTATGCCAAGCGTCATCCGTCTTCGCTGCAGTTTTCGATCCGCAATGACGGAATGGGCGATGGCGAGGTCGAGGTGGTCAGGCTTCAAGCGGGCTGGATTGTTGAAAGTGTCCCTTCGGTGCCGATCGAAGATGACCTTCATTTGACGCTGATCGAGGTTGTCTGATGTGGATGCAGCCTGCCCGGCAGTAAAGGGCAGGCTGCACCGTGGTCGAGTCTGTTTTCAACCGGTTGCGAGCTCGCGTTTGCGCTCGAGCATTTCCAGTTCGGCCCTGTAGTTTTGCGCGTCGGCCTCGGAATGGAACATACCGACCAGCAGGTCTTGTTGGTGCACGTCCCAGATCCGGATGCCGGCGGCTACACCCTCGTGGGATTTATGTGAATCGTCGCGTTCAGTTACTTTGACAGTCATCTGCTAGCTCCAATCTCTGTTATCTGCAGCAAGGCGTGTGCAGGTCTCTGTTATAGAGTTTGGTAGCTTGCTAAGTAAATAACCGAGTTTGGTAACGGTTTTTTGCAAAAACGGATACAGTCCTGCAGCCCGCTAAATGCGCGACATTCGGTCGCAGGCCATTGAGTTTCATGACAAAGGTTTCATGTTTGTGACGATGAAACTGCAGGCTGAATGCAAAACCTGTGGGAGCGGGCTTGCTCGCGAAAGCGATTTAACATTCAACATGGATGTCGGCTGACTCACCGCTTTCGCGAGCAAGCCCGCTCCCACAAGGATGTGGTGTTGCCCTGTTTTCAGACGAAAAAAACGCCCCGAACCAGTCGGGGCGTTTTTTTGTGCGGCTCAGCAGCGGGAAATTACTTGCCTTCCCAGCGCTTCAGTACCAGCGTGGCATTGGTGCCACCGAAACCGAAGCTGTTGCTCATCACGGTGTTGATGGTGGCGTTTTCGCGGGTCTTGGTCAGCACCGGCAGGTCGGCCACTTCAGGGTCCAGTTCGTCGATGTTGGCGGAGCCGGCAATGAAGTTGCCTTCCATCATCAGCATGCAGTAGATCGCTTCGTGAACGCCGGCGGCGCCCAGGGAGTGACCCGACAGGCTCTTGGTGGAGCTGATGGCCGGAGCCTTGTCGCCGAACACTTCACGCACGCCTTTCATTTCCGCGACGTCGCCGACCGGGGTCGAGGTGCCGTGGGTGTTCAGGTAGTCGATCGGGGTGTCGACGGTGGACAGCGCCTGCTGCATGCAGCGGATTGCGCCTTCGCCGCTCGGGGCGACCATGTCGTAGCCGTCGGAGGTCGCGCCGTAGCCGACGATTTCCGCGTAGATCTTCGCGCCGCGGGCCAGAGCATGTTCCAGCTCTTCGACCACGACCATGCCGCCACCGCCGGCGATGACGAAACCGTCACGGTCGGCGTCGTAGGCGCGGGAGGCCTGTTCCGGGGTGTCGTTGCGCTTGCTGGACAGGGCGCCCATGGCGTCGAACAGGAACGACTGGCTCCAGTGCTCTTCTTCACCGCCACCGGCAAAGACGATGTCCTGCTTGCCCATCTGGATCTGTTCCATGGCGGTACCGATGCAGTGAGCACTGGTGGCGCAGGCAGATGCGATGGAGTAGTTCAGGCCCTTGATCTTGAACGGAGTGGCCAGGCAAGCGGAAACGGTGCTGCTCATGGTCCGCGTGACGCGGTATGGGCCGACGCGCTTGACGCCTTTCTCGCGCAGGATGTCCAGCGCTTCCATCTGGTTCAGGGTCGATGCGCCACCGGAGCCGGCGATCAGGCCGGTACGCGGGTTGGAAACCTGCTCTTCGGTCAGGCCCGAGTCGGTGATGGCGTCTTTCATGGCCAGGTAGGCATAAGCTGCCGCATGGCCGACGAAGCGATAGATCTTGCGATCGATCAGTTCTTCAAGGTTGAGGTCGATGGAGCCGGAAACCTGGCTACGCAGACCCATTTCGGCATATTCCGGGTTGAACCGGATGCCAGGGCGGCTTGCACGCAGGTTAGCGGAGACGGTCTCTTTGTCATTGCCCAGGCAAGAAACGATGCCCAGACCAGTGATAACGACGCGGCGCATGCGGATAACCCTTAGAAGTTGTCAGTGGAGGTGAACACGCCGACCCGGAGGCCTTCGGCGGTGTAGATTTCGCGACCGTCGACAGTGACCGAACCGTCGGCGATAGCCAGGTTCAGCTTGCCTTTGAGGACGCGCTTGATATGAATGTTATAGGTGACTTTCCTGGCGGTCGGCAGGACCTGGCCGAAGAATTTCACTTCGCCCGAACCCAGCGCACGGCCACGGCCCGGCAGGCCTTGCCAGCCCAGGAAGAAGCCGACCAGTTGCCACATGGCGTCGAGGCCCAGGCAGCCCGGCATCACCGGATCGCCTTCGAAGTGGCAGGCGAAGAACCACAGGTCCGGATTGATATCCAGCTCGGCGACCAATTCACCTTTGCCGTACTTGCCACCTTCTTCGCTGATCAGGGTGATGCGATCAACCATCAGCATGTTCGGGGCGGGCAGTTGCGCGTTACCAGGGCCGAACAGCTCACCGCGACTGCAGCGCAGCAGGTCTTCCCGGGTAAAGGCGTTTTGTTTGGTCATGCGAGCTCCTCAATAGTCCCATGCGGCAGGTGGGGCAAATCTTCCCGGCCGATCGAAGCGTTCATGCCTCGAACCGGCAGCCTACTCATAGACTATTGCGTTGTGGTGAAAGTCACAGCACCAAGGACATGAATGTACACTTGTGCACTGAAATTATTATTCAAGCCCCTTTTCGGGCCTGTCGAGGTGCCTAAGACTGCCGCACTTTCGCCTTTCACGCCAGTCGCAGATGGTCGAAAGGCCTGTACTACTGCACCCACCGCTGCAGAATTTGTTGCAGATCAGTCCGTTTGAATGGCTTGGCCAGGTAATCGTTCATCCCTGCCGACAGACAGGCCTCTCGATCGCCCTGCAAGGCGTTGGCGGTCAGGGCGATGATCGGCAGGTCGGTGCACCCGGGTAACTGGCGAATTTGCCGGGTGGCTTCATAGCCATCGATGATCGGCAAGCGGCAGTCCATCAGGATCGCTTCGAAAATCAGGCTCTCGGCACTGCGTACCGCCTGCGCGCCGTCGGCGGCGACACTGACCTTGAAGCCGAGGCTGCGCAACATGGCTTCGATGACCGTCTGGTTGACCGGGTTGTCTTCGACCAGCAGCACATTGCGCCCTTCGCCGTCGCTGTTGCCGGTTTGCGCGCGGGGGAGCAACAGTGGCTGCGTCTGCTGGTGCAGGGCCAGGGGAATTTCCAGGGTGAACACCGAGCCGCGGCCTTCCTCGCTCTGCGCGCGCAAGGTGCCGCCCATGCGCTCGGCGAGGGTGCGGGCAATCGGCAGGCCCAGTCCGGTGCCGCCGTAGCGTCTTGAAATGGAGCTGTCGGCCTGCTGGAAAGCGTTGAACATCAATTCCAGGCTTTCGGCCGGGATGCCAATGCCGCTGTCGCGCACGGTGCAGGTGAACCACAGCAGTTCGTGATCCAGCGACTGCCATTGCGCCTCCAGGGTGACGCGGCCCTGCTCGGTGAACTTCAGCGCGTTGCCGACCAGGTTGACCAGTATCTGCCGGATACGCGTCGGGTCACCCTTGACCTGCAGGCCGCGCATGTCGTCGGGGATCATCAGTTGCAGGTCGAGACCGCGTTGCGCGGCGCTGTGCTGGAACGACTGGGCGCAACTGCCTATCAGGTCGGCGAGGTTGAAGGGGATGTGCTCCAGTTCCAGCTCCGAACGTTCGATCCGCGAGAAATCCAGGATGTCGTTGATGACCTTGAGCAAGTGCTCGGTGGACTCCGAGGCCAGCGCCGCGTACTCCACCTGCTCTTCGGTCATGTCGGTGGTTTCCAGCAACTGCAGCATGCCCAGAACGCCATTCATCGGCGTGCGCAGTTCATGGCTCATCATGGCGAGGAAGTCGGATTTGGCGTTGTTGGCTTTTTCCGCCTCTTCGCGGGTCTGGATCAACTGCGCCATGGCCTGGTGCTGTTCGCGGCTGGCCTGTTCGAGGCCGCTGGCGAGGTTGTTGATGTGTTGCGACAGTGCCCCCAGCTCAGTGTCATCGACAATCGGCAGCGGTGTTTTGTAATCGCCGGCCTGGATCGCCTTGACGGCATTGCCGATATCACGGATCGGTTGCGACAGGCTGCTCGCCAGGCGTCGGGCCACGAGGAAGGTAAATAGCAGGGCAAACAGCGCCAGAATGGCAGCCTTGAGCACGATTTCCTGCTGGCGCCGGCTGAACGCATCGTTGGACAGCCCGACGATCACCCGGCCGAGGTAGTCCTCGGTGGGGGCGGCAGTGGCGGTTTTGCTGCTCTGGAAAAAGTCATTGTGCAAAGCGATTCGCTGGAGCCGTATGGGTGCCTGGAACACTTCGAGCTGTTGCGCGCGATTGTGGTGTTCGTTCGGTTGTTCGACGTATACCAGAACCCGGTTGGCGCTGTCCTGGACTTCCAGAAAGCTCACGTTGGGCGTGGCCAGCGTCGCCTTGAGCAAGGTTTCAAGTACTTCGCTGTTGCCCGAAATCACCCCGTACTCGGCGGCGGGGGCCAGTTGGTTGGCAATCAACTGGCCGGTGTGGGAGATTTCCTGACGCAGATCCTGGATGCGCACGAAGGTGAAGAAGCTGATCAGCAACAAGGTCAGCAGCAGGGCAGGGCCGAGGCTGATGAGTTGGGTGCGGGTGTTGATGTCCCAGCGACGGCGCAGGTTCATGGGCGGCGTTCTCCTTCAGCCAGCAATGTGGCGACAGACGCTTCGTTTATCTCTTCGATACCCAGGGAGCGCGCCACCTGGGGATTGCTCGCGACCTTGAATCGATGGGGATAGTGCGAGCGCGGCCAGGTGGCCGGTGGCCGGTCGAGCAATTCGTCGAGGACCGCCAGCCAATCACTCTGGTCGCTGTAGGTGCTGGCCAGGCTCCCGGCCTTGACGAAACTCGCGTTGGGGCCGATCAGTGCCATTTGCCGCGAGTAGCTGCTCAGCAGCAGGTTCTTTGCGGTTTGCGGGTTGTACAGGTCGGCGTCGTCCAGTCCCAGCAACACGTCGCTGTTCTTGAGCAAGGACTGTAACGGGCGGCTGTCGTGAATGTTGTCCCAGCGTTGGGTGACCACCTCAAGGCCCAGGGGGAGGGCGGCCTGACGCAGCTCATCCAGCAGGAATTCACTGTGGTTGTCGTAGAGCACGCCGATGCGTTTGGCTTGGGGTAACAGGGTGCGGGTCAGGCGTAACTGGCGGTCCGGCGGTGGATCGCTCCACAGCAGGCAAAGGCGCGCCGGCAGCGAGCTGTTCAAGCGTTGCCGGGCTTGCAGGCGGCTGATGCGCAGCACCAGTGTCGCCGGGCCCTGGACGTCCTGCAGGCGCCAGTCGAGGCTGGGCAGGTCGAGGAGAATCAAGCGGATATTTTCCGGCAGTTGTTCCGGTACCGGCAAACTGGCCAGCGCCTGGAATCGCACGTTGTCGTTCGGTCGCAACTCGCTCAGGGCCTGGGTAAACGCCCGCACACCGGGGCTGTCTTCGGTCCCCGTGAGCAAAATCTCGGCCGCGTTGCTCGCCAGGCTGCCCAGCATGCCGGTGAACAACAGGCAAAGCATCGCCAGTAACCGGCCCAAGGTCGGTGTTCTCCAGGCCGGGCGATACGGCATCTTAAAGTTCCAGCTCAGCACTGAAGTACATCACATGGCGCTGGTCATAATGGTTATCGATGAAGGTGGTCGGCTGATTGTCCAGACGTTGCTGGAGCACCCCGGCCAGCTCCAGGCTGGCCTTGCCCAAGGCGATACGTTTGGCGATGCGCGCATCGACCCGTTCGAAGCGGTAACCATTGAGGGCGTCGTCGCCATAATAGAAAAGCGCACTGTTCCAGCCCTGGCCCCAATCGCGCAGCCATCCGGCCGAACCACTGTTGCTTGCAGTCTGCCTGGCATCCAGCGGATTGCTGGCGTCGGCATCGACGTAGGCAAAGGTCAGTCGCAGCCGATCGAAGCTGCCGACACGCCAGTCGAGCTGGGTTTCGGCTCCCGAAAAACGCTCCTTGTTGGCGTTGCTGGCGATGTACTGATTGTTGCGCAGCGGTTCACTGATCATGCCGGTGATTTCGTCGTGGAACAGCTTCACGTCGAGTGCCAGCCCCGCTTCGGGGAAGTAGCCGTTGTAGCCCAGCTCCCGGGAGCGCATGTGCTCTTGATCGAGGTCGCCGGGGCCACGGGTCTTGACGAAGTAACGGGCGCTGGACTGGCCAAAGGCACCGGGCCTGAGGTTGGTGACCTGATAACTCCAGTTGACGTTGTTCTCGAACATGTCCGGCGAACGGATGGCCTCGGAGTACACCGCACGCAAGCCGTGGCGCGGGTTGATCAGGTAGTTGACCGCCACGCGGGGTGTCAGTGAGCTGCCGATCAATCGGGCATCTTCGAACATGGCACCGCCTTGCAGCAGCCAGTGTTCGCTGGCACGCCACTCGATCTGGCCAAACACCCGCCAGGTTCTGTCATCGAGTGTGCCATTGAAGTAAGTCTCGGAATCCGCCCGGTCGTAACGATAGTTCATCCCGCTGACCAGTCGCAGGTTATCGGCAAGGCTCAGGGTGTCCTGCAGTTCAAGGTCGTAGCGCGTTTCCCGGGTGCTCTGGTCGATGTCACCGCAAACGGTCTGGTTCGCACCGTTGCGCCATTGATCGAGTACCTGGTTGGCCAGCGCCTGCTCGGCGGGTGTGCCAGCCGGGGCACCACGGTCGGTGAAGCGTGTGATATTGCGGGCCAGGCGTTCGGTGTAGTTCGGGTTCAGTTGCCAGAGCTCGGTCAGTTGCGGGCTGAACGAAATTTCTGCGTCGCAGGCGCGCCAGGTTTGCTGGCGATCCCAGTGTTGGGCCGAGCCCTGAATATAAAGGCTGTGATCGGGATTGATGTCCAGGTTCCAGCGCAATGACCCGGCGTAGTCCTTGGAGGTGACGTCGGAGTCGTTGCCGGCGCGGGTAATTCCCGGAAACACCGGCCGGTAGGTATAGGGCCGCTGGTTGGTGCCGTCCTTGGCATTCAATTGCCAATCAAGGCTTTGCCGTTCGTCGAGGCTCTGGCTGACGGCGAGGTTGAAGCGATCGAGGCGACGACTGTCATGGTAATCAGCGCCGGTTCGGTCGGTGTCGAAGCCGTCGTCTTGCTGACCGGACAGGGACAGGCGCATGTCACCATCCTCCCAGCCCAGGCCCTGGCTGGCGTAAAAGTCGTTGATGCCGCGTTGGCCCCGGGTGACCTTCATGCGCGTACCGTGACTGTCGGCCGGCCGCCGGGTAATGATGTTCACCACCGCCATCAGCGCGTTGGCACCGTAGCTGACGGTATTGGGTCCGCGAAAGACTTCGATGCGCTCGATGTCTTCCATGGCCACCGGAATGTCGCTCCAGTCGACGGTGGAAAGGCCGGCGCGATACACCGAGCGCCCGTCGATCAGCACTTGCATGCGTCGCGCTTCAGTTGCATTGGTGCCGTGGTAGTTCACCGCGGCCTGGTTGCCGCTGATGTTGCCGACCATCATCCCCGGCACCAGGCGCAGCAGTTCGCTGATGTCACGGGCACCGGTGGCGTGGATCAGGGCGCTGTCGATCACCGTCATGCTGCCCGGCACGGCAGCGGGCGACTGCTTCAAGCGCGTGGCGGTGAGCACTTGCGGCAGCGGTTCGCTGTCCAGGAACAGGTCGTCGGCCAGCACCGGCGAGCTGAAAATCAGCGCCAGTACCAGAGGCGAACGCGGTGAAGGAGCACCCGGAGACACAACACATCCCTGTCAGTGATTGATGGCGCGCATGTTAACCGAGCCGAATGACTTTTCCATTCACGATGTCTGCATTTTCCTCGGTTTTATTGGTCTTCTTCCTACGGGTGCAGGTATTTGATGTCGGGGCTGGCCGCCGATGGGCTGCCCCGTATAATGCCGACATCGCCACTGGTATGGATTAACGGATTGCATATGACTGAACAGCGCCCGATTGCGGTCCTGGGAGGCGGAAGTTTTGGAACCGCCGTGGCTAATCTGCTGGCCGAGAACGGGCATCAGGTCCTTCAGTGGATGCGTGACCCCGAACAGGCCGAGGCCATTCGGGTCAATCGCGAAAACCCGCGTTACCTCAAAGGCATCAAGATTCTGCCCGGTGTTACCCCGGTCACCGACTTGCAAGCCACCCTGGATGCCTGCGACCTGTGTTTCGTCGCATTGCCCTCCAGCGCGCTGCGCTCGGTGCTGGTGCCGCACGCCGAACGCTTGCGCGGCAAAATGCTGGTGAGCCTGACCAAAGGCATCGAAGCCCACACGTTCAAGTTGATGAGCGAGATCCTTGAAGAGATCGCCCCGCAGGCACGCATCGGCGTTCTGTCCGGCCCCAACCTGGCCCGCGAAATCGCCGAACATGCGCTGACGGCCACGGTGGTTGCCAGTGAAGACGAAGAACTGTGCCAGCAGGTTCAGGCCGCGCTGCACGGCCGCACCTTTCGTGTTTATGCCAGCGCCGACCGTTTCGGCGTGGAACTGGGCGGTGCGTTGAAAAACGTCTACGCGATCATCGCCGGCATGGCGGTGGCGCTGGGCATGGGGGAAAACACCAAGAGCATGCTGATCACCCGGGCACTGGCGGAAATGACCCGCTTCGCGGTGAATCAGGGCGCCAACCCGATGACCTTCCTGGGCCTGGCCGGCGTGGGCGACTTGATCGTGACCTGTTCTTCGCCAAAGAGCCGCAACTATCAGGTCGGCTTTGCCCTCGGTCAGGGCCTGAGCCTGGACGAGGCCGTCACGCGCCTGGGTGAAGTCGCCGAAGGGGTCAACACCCTTAAAGTACTCAAGGCCAAGTCCCAGGAGGTTGGCGTGTACATGCCGCTGGTCGCCGGGTTGCACGCGATCCTGTTCGAAGGCCGCACGCTGGAGCAGGTCATCGGTCTGTTAATGCGTGGCGAGCCGAAAACCGACGTCGACTTTATTTCCACCAGTGGTTTCAATTAATCACGCTTGCCAGAAAAGCAGGGAGTTGCGCATGAACGATCCAAAAGTAGAAGCCAAGTATGAATCCATCCTGTTGCGCGTGTTGTGGATGATCGTCTTCGTGCTGGTGTGGCAAGTCGCGCAGTTCATCCTCGGCGCCGTCGTGCTGGTGCAGTTGATCTATCGTTTGTTCTATGGCGCCCCAAGCGCCAGCCTGATGAACTTTGGCGACAGCCTGAGCCAGTTTCTGGCGCAGATCGGTCGTTTCGGCAGCTTTCACAGCGACCAGAAGCCTTGGCCGTTCGCCGACTGGCCGACGCCGCGTACGCCGGAAGGTGAGGCGCCGCATGTCGTGGCACCGGCACCGCATCCGGCCCGAGATGAGGAACCCAAGCTATGAAACTCTGGGTATTGCGTCATGGTGAAGCTGTACCGCACGGCTCCCGGCCCCACGATTCGGAGCGGGAGTTGACGGACCACGGTCGTGAAGAGGTGCTGCGCAGCGCCGCGCTATTGATCGGGCAACCGCTGACGGCGATATACGCAAGTCCGTACCTGCGAGCGCAGCAAACGGCACAACTGGTGCGCGAAACACTGGGGTTCGAGCCGGAAATCCGCACTGTCGAGTGGCTGACACCGGACACCGAGCCGGACAAGGTCGCCGAGCAAATGGTGGCGGTGAGCGATGTCCTGTTGGTCAGTCACAATCCGCTGGTGGGGAATTTGTTGAGCTATCTGCAACATGGCGCGGGACATCCACCGGATCGGGTTAGCACCGCGGGCCTGGCCGAACTCGAGAGCAATGAGTTGGTGGTCGGGTCGATGAGGCTCAACAGCATCAAGCATCCTTAGCTCCGCTTTTCTGTGGGAGCGTGGCTTGCCCGCGAAGGCATCGACTCGGTTATGCCTGATAAACCGCGGAGCCTGCATCGCGGGCAAGCCACGCTCCCACAGGTACGTCATAACCCGAAAAGTTTTGTATGAAATAGTCAACCAAGCACTTGCTTGGTTGACTACGCTTGCTCCAGACCAAAAACAAAGGAGCGAGTCGCATGTCTGCTGCTTTTCGTTTGCCGCTGGACGTTTTCTACGAGCGTGAGGCCCGTCATCCCCGCCAGCGCTTTCTGGTCCAGCCTGTCGGCGGCGGCCAGGTCGAGACCCTGACCTGGGCCGATGTCGGTCATCAGGCACGCTGTGCCGCCCACTGGCTGCGAGCACGGGAACTGCCACAGGGCAGCCATATCGCCCTGATCTCGAAGAATTGTGCGCACTGGATCATTGCCGACCTGGCGATCTGGATGGCCGGGCACGTTTCGGTGCCGTTGTATCCCAACCTCACCGCCGAGTCGGTTGCCCAGGTGCTCGAACACTCGGAGGCGGCCCTGGCGTTCATCGGCAAGCTCGACGACTGGCCAGGCATGTCCCGTGGCGTCAGCCCCGACCTGCCGACCATCAGCCTGCCCCTGCATCCGCCAGGTACGTTCGACTTCAGTTGGGCTGACCTGCAAGGCAGCTCGCCGATCCAGGACGATCCGAAACCTGCCGCCGATCAACTGGCGACCATCATTTACACCTCCGGCACCACGGGCATGCCAAAAGGCGTGATGCACAGCTTCGGCACTCTGGGGTTCGCCACCACACGCGGCACTGCGTTGTTTGGCCTCAACGAGTCGGACCGGTTGTTGTCCTACCTGCCGCTGTGCCACGTTGCCGAACGGATGTTCGTCGAACTTGCGTCGATTTATACTGGCCAAACGGTATTTTTCGCCGAGAGTCTCGATACCTTCCTCACCGACCTGCAGCGTGCACGCCCGACCGCACTGTTTGGCGTGCCGCGTATCTGGACCAAATTCCAGATGGGCGTGTACAGCAAGATCCCGGCAAAACGTCTCGACTTCCTGCTTGGCCTGCCGATCATCGGCAAACGGGTCGGGCATAAAGTCCTCGTCGGGTTGGGTCTGGATGCGTTGCGCATTGCGTTGTCCGGCGCGGCTCCGGTGCCGCAGACCTTGTTGCAGTGGTACCGCAAACTGGGACTGGACGTGCTGGAGGTCTACGGCATGACCGAGAGTTGCGGTTACTCCCACATCGGCATGCCGGGCCAGAACAAACCGGGCTGGATCGGCAAGCCGTGCCCGGAAGTTGAAGTGCGGATCGCCGAGACGGGGGAGGTCATGGTGCGCAGTGGCGCGACCATGCTCGGCTATTTCAAGGAACCGGAAAAAACCGCTGACACCATTACCGAGGATGGCTTCCTGCGCACCGGCGACAAGGGCGAGCAAGACGCCGAAGGCAATCTGCGCCTGACCGGGCGCCTGAAGGAAATCTTCAAGACCAGCAAAGGCAAATACGTGGCGCCGGCACCGATTGAAAACCGCCTGGCCGTGCATTCGCGTATCGAACAGGTGTGCGTGGTGGGCGATGGCTTGAGTGCGCCGTTGGGGTTGTGCGTGTTGTCGGCGGTCGGCCAACAGGATGCCGGCGGGGCCGCACGCGCCGGTCTGCATTCGAGCCTGGAAAAGCTGCTGGAAGAAGTCAACGGCGCGCTCGACAAGCATGAACAGCTGCGGCGCCTGGTGGTGGTCAAGGACAGTTGGGCCGTGGAAAACGGCTTTCTCACCCCGACGCTGAAGATCAAGCGCAATGTGATCGAAGCGGCGTACGGTGAGCGTTTTGAAGAATGGAGCGAGCGCAGCGAAGCGGTGCTGTGGCAGGATTGATCCACCAACAAAACCAACAAGGAACCCCTGCGATGAGTCTGTGGCGCACCACTCCCAACATCGAGCAGTTGAACGCGATCCAGAAAAATACCATCGGCGAATTGCTGGACATCCGTTTCGAAGCTTTTGACGATGAGTCCCTGACCGCCAGCATGGTCGTCGATCACCGCACCCATCAGCCTTACGGCTTGCTGCATGGCGGTGCGTCGGTGGTGCTGGCCGAATCGGTCGGCTCGATGGCCAGCTACCTGTGCATCGATGCCAGCAAGTTCTATTGCGTGGGCCTGGAAATCAACGCCAACCATTTGCGCGGCCTGCGCAGCGGGCGGGTGACGGCGGTGGCCAAGCCGATCCACATCGGCCGCACGACCCATGTCTGGGACATTCGGCTGACCAGCGATGAGGGCAAGGCCAGCTGTGTGTCGCGGTTGACCATGGCGGTGGTGCCGCTGGGTGAGAATCCGCCGTTACGTTGACGGTTTGAAATCAAAAGATCGCAACCTGCGGCAGCTCCTGCCACCATTCCTGGTAGTTATGGTCATTGCTGTAGGACACGGTCTTACGGACAATCAACGCCTGTTCTCGCTTATGGATTTGCAGGTATGTCGCAACAGATCTTTTTCGCCCACGCCAATGGTTTTCCTTCGGGGACCTACGGCAAGTTGTTTGCGGCGCTGGCACCGGAGTTTCAGGTGACGCATCTGGAGCAGCACGCCCACGACCCGCGTTATCCGGCGGACGACAACTGGTACAACCTGGTGGATGAGCTGATCCATCACCTGCAACAACAGGCCGAGCCCGTGTGGGGCGTCGGTCACTCCTTCGGCGGGGTGTTGCACCTGCATGCGGCCTTGCGCTGCCCTGAGCTGTATCGCGGGGTGGTGATGCTCGACTCGCCAGTGCTGACCCGAGCCGATCAATGGGTCATACGTGCGGCCAAACGCTTCGGTTTCATCGACCGTCTGACGCCGGCCGGCCGTACCCTGGGTCGCCGTGAAGAGTTCACCGACCTGGAAAGCGCCCGGAAATACTTTGCCGGTAAAACCCTGTTTCGCGGTTTCGACCCCGAATGCTTCGATGCCTACCTGCAACATGGCTTGCACCAGGTCGGCGACAAGCTGCGCCTGCGGTTCGACCCGGCCACGGAAATCAGCATCTATCGCGGCGTGCCGCACACCAGCCCGGGCAGCACCCGCAAGTTGCAAGTGCCACTGGCGGTGGTTCGCGGGCACAACAGCCGCGTGGTGATGCGCCATCACGCCAGTTCGGTCGACCGCCTGCCGTTGGGTGAGTCGTTGACCATGCCCGGCGGCCACATGTTTCCGCTCGAGCGTCCCCTTGATACCGCGCAAATGCTCAAAGGCCTGTTCCATCGCTGGGACGGCCGTCGACAACAGGATTGCGCATGAGCCACGCCGTCGAAGAAGTTCGCCTGAGCCTGCCGCACATCGAGCTGGCGGCACACCTGTTCGGTCCTGAAGACGGTTTGCCGGTCATTGCCCTGCATGGCTGGCTGGACAACGCCAACAGCTTTGCCCGTCTGGCCCCCAAGCTCAAAGGCCTGCGCATCATCGCGCTGGACATGGCCGGTCACGGTCATTCCGGGCATCGCCCGCCGGGAGCCGGTTACGCCATGTGGGACTATGCCCACGATGTGCTGCAAGTCGCCGAACAGCTTGGACTGAAGAAGTTTGCGCTGATGGGGCATTCGATGGGCGCCATCGCTTCGCTGATCATCGCCGGATCGATGCCGGATCGGGTCACCCACCTGGCGTTGATCGACGGCATCATTCCTCCTACAGACAAAGGTGAAAACGCTGCCGAGCGCATGGGCATGGCCCTGCAGGCGCAACTGGATCTGCGGGAGAAACGCAAACCGGTCTACGACACCCTCGACCGCGCCATCGAAGCTCGCATGAAGGGCCTGGTGGCGGTCAGCCGCGAGGCCGCGGAACTGCTGGCGCAGCGTGGTCTGATGCCGGTATCGGGCGGTTATACCTGGCGCACCGACAATCGCCTCACGCTGCCATCGCCACTGCGCCTGACCACCGAGCAGGCCATGGCCTTCGTCCAGCGGGTCAAATGTCCTGCAACGCTGGTGGTCGCTGCCGACGGCATGCTCGCCAAACACCCCGAGTTGCTGGAGCGTCTACCCTTTAGCCGGGAACAACTGCCAGGCGGCCACCATTTGCACCTGAATGACGAGTCCGGTGCCGACCTTGTCGCAGACTGTTTCAATCGGTTTTTCGCCATTCCTTGACTTGCGCCGGGCAACTGTCGAGGCTTGGCGGGTTGAAAAGGGAGACAACCATGATAGATCTCTACACCGCTGCGACCCCGAATGGCCACAAGGTCTCTATCGTGCTCGAGGAACTCGGCCTGCCCTACAGGGTGCATGCCTTGAGTTTCGACAAGAAGGAGCAGAAGTCCGCGGACTTCCTCAAGATCAACCCCAATGGCCGGATTCCGGCGATTGTCGACCGCGCCAACGGCGATTTCGCTGTGTTCGAGTCCGGCGCCATCCTGATCTACCTCGCAGAACAGACTGGCAAACTGATGCCGAGCGACCCGAAGGGGCGTTCGCTGGTGTTGCAGTGGCTGATGTTCCAGATGGGGGGCATCGGCCCGATGCAGGGCCAGGCCAACGTATTTTTCCGCTACTTTCCGGAAAAACTCCAGGGCGCCATCGACCGCTATCAGCATGAAACCCGTCGCCTCTACGAAGTGCTCGACACGCGTTTGCAAAGCGTGGAGTTCCTCGCCGGCGAGTACAGCATTGCCGACATCGCTACCTTTCCCTGGGTGCGCGGTTACGAGTGGTCGGGCGTCTCGGTGGAGGGCTTGACAGCGTTGCAACGCTGGATGGCAACCCTGGAGGCCCGACCGGCGGTACAGTGTGGTCTGCAGGTACCGCAACGCGCCGATGAAGCCAGTGTCATCAAGGGCGCCCAGGCCATGCTGATCCGATGAGTCTATCCATGCGTTCATTCAGTTTGCTGGTGCTGTGCAGTTTCAGTCCCTTGTTGTTCGCCGCCGATGTTCCGGGCAGTCAGGACCTGCCGATAGTGCCGCGCATGGTCGACGCCCAGATTGTCGACTATCGCCCCGCCGTCGAACTGGAGCGGATCTACCCCTTGGGCTCGATCCGCAAGATCAGTGGCCAGTTACGTTTCGACGGTCAGGTCAGTGCCCGTGGCAACGTCACTTCGGTGACCTACGAGTTGCCACCGGAGCATTCATCCATCGAGGCGTTCACCGCTGCCCGCGAGGCTTTGCAAAAACAGGACGCCGGGTTGCTCTTTTGGTGCCAGGCGCGCGATTGCGGCGAAAGCAGCCTCTGGGCCAATGAAGTCTTCGGCAACGCCAAGCTGTACGGCGCCGATGATCAACAAGCCTATTTGCTGCTGCGACTTGCCGCGCCACGGGACAACACGCTCGTCGCGCTGTACAGCATCACCCGCGGCAATCGCAAAGCCTACCTGCATGTCGAGCAGTTCGACGCTACGGCACCGCTGGGTGAGTTGTTGCCGACCTCCGCGACTTTGCTGCGTGAACTCAAGAGCACCGGCGAACTGGATTTTTCCACGTTGAGTGGCGCACCTGACGAGACCTGGCTGCGCCTGATTTCCCGCGGACTGAATCTGGACACCACCTTGCGGGTCAGTATTTCCGGAGCGAACGCCGAAGCCTGGCGTCAGGCCCTGATTGCCCAGGGCGTGCGTGCCGCGCGGATGGAAGCCGGCAGTGCCGAGGGCTCTGGCCTGCACATCGAGCTATTGCGGTAGGCTGTACCGGGCGAGCGTGCACACTGCGTTCGTCTACTCTTTTGCTGACTGATATTTTCGGGATTTTCGATGATCAATAACGATCGCCTGTTGGTGCAGATCCTGCTCGTGGTGCTGTTCGGCGCGAGCTTCTGGGTGATGGCACCGTTCTGGTCGGCGATGTTCTGGGCCGCAGTCCTGGCATTTGCCAGTTGGCCGCTGATGCGCTTGCTGACCCGTTGGCTCAATGGCCGCGAGTCTCTGGCGGCGGCATTGCTGACACTGGGCTGGATGTTGCTGGTCGCGGCACCGCTGGTGTGGCTGGGTTTCAACCTTGCCGATCATGTGCGTGATGCCACCGCATTCATCAAGGATGCGCAGGTCGAGGGGTTACCCGAAGCACCGGTCTGGCTGGGTTCGATTCCCTTGGTGGGCGAGCGGTTGGTCGGGATCTGGAACAGCATCGATGAGCAGGGCGCGGCGATGATGGTGGCGCTCAAGCCTTATCTGGGGCAGGTGGGTAACTGGTTGCTGGCGCGCAGCGCGCAGATCGGCGGCGGTATTCTCGAACTGACCCTGAGCATGGTCTTCGTGTTCTTTTTCTATCGTGACGGACCGCGCCTGGCGGCGTTTGTGCACACATTGCTGGAACGGCTGATCGGTGAACGGGCCGGCTACTACATTGAACTGGTGGCAGGCACGGTGCAGCGGGTGGTGAACGGTGTAATTGGCACAGCGGCGGCCCAAGCGATCCTGGCGCTGATCGGGTTCCTGATTGCTGGCGTACCGGGTGCGCTGGTACTCGGCATTGTCACCTTCATGCTCAGCCTGATCCCGATGGGGCCGCCGCTGGTGTGGATTCCGGCGACCGCGTGGCTGGCCTGGAAAGGCGAGTACGGGATGGCCATATTCCTCGGCATCTGGGGCACATTCGTCATCAGCGGTGTCGACAACGTGCTCAAGCCGTACCTGATCAGCCGTGGCGGTAACCTGCCGCTGGTCATTGTGCTGCTTGGGGTGTTTGGCGGGTTGATTGCCTTTGGCTTTATCGGCCTGTTCATCGGCCCGACATTGCTGGCGGTGGCCTATAGCCTGTTGATCGACTGGAGCAAGACTCAGGCACGGGCTGAGGATCGCCTGCCCTGAAGGTCCAGGATCCGTAGCCCACTGAGCCGCTGAGGGGCAGTGGGCTTTTTGTTGCGGTACAGGGCCTCATCGCGAGCAGGCTCGCTCCCACAAAGGGTAGGTGTGGCTTACAAATACGTGGTAGACGGATAACTGCAGTCACGGGGGTTCTTCCAGTGTCAACTGCCCGCCCTATGGCCTCGGGGGCTAGTCTTGCCTGAGCCATTTCGACGATTTACCGATCATCGGGTCCCGCAGCGGCGCTGGTTCCGCTACAATGCGCGCCGATTTCGACTTGCCTGAGAGCCCACTCATGTCCGCCTGCCAGACTCCTATCATCGTCGCCCTGGATTTCCCTACCCGTGACGCCGCACTGAAGCTGGCCGATCAGTTGGACCCGAAGCTGTGCCGGGTCAAAGTCGGTAAAGAACTCTTCACCAGCTGCGCTTCGGAAATCGTCGGCACCCTGCGCGACAAGGGTTTCGAAGTGTTCCTGGACCTCAAGTTCCACGACATCCCGAACACCACCGCGATGGCCGTCAAGGCCGCTGCGGAAATGGGCGTGTGGATGGTCAACGTGCATTGCTCCGGCGGCCTGCGCATGATGGCCGCGTGCCGTGAAGTGCTGGACCAGCGCAGTGGTCCCAAACCACTGCTGATCGGCGTGACCGTGTTGACCAGCATGGAGCGTGAAGATCTGGCAGGTATCGGTCTGGACATCGAGCCGCAAGAGCAGGTTCTGCGTCTGGCCGCCCTGGCGGAAAAAGCCGGGATGGACGGCCTGGTGTGCTCGGCCCTGGAAGCCCAGGCGCTGAAATCGGCACATCCGTCGCTGCAACTGGTGACCCCGGGGATTCGTCCGGCGGGCAGTGCCCAGGACGATCAGCGTCGCATCCTGACGCCACGTCAGGCACTGGATGCCGGTTCCGACTATCTGGTGATCGGCCGTCCGATCAGCCAGGCGGCTGATCCGGCGAAGGCGTTGGCTTCGGTCGTGGCTGAACTGGCTTAACCCGACACCGAAAATCAAAATGTGGGAGCGGGCTTGCTCGCGAATGCGGTGGATCAGTCAATAAATATGTCGGCTGACACTCCCTCTTCGCGAGCAAGCCCGCTCCCACATTGGTTTGTGGTTGCCTTAGATCTTCAGCACCAACTTCCCGAAGTTCTCGCCGTTGAACAATTTCATCAGCGTCTCCGGGAACGTCTCCAGTCCTTCGACGATGTCTTCCTTGCTCTTGAGTTGCCCCTTGGCCATCCAGCCGGCCATTTCCTGGGCGGCGCTGGCGTATTGGGCGGCGTAGTCCATCACCACAAAACCTTCCATGCGCGCGCGGTTGACCAGCAGCGACAGGTAATTGGCCGGCCCCTTGACCGCTTCCTTGTTGTTGTACTGGCTGATGGCACCGCAGATCACCACCCGCGCCTTCATGTTCAGGCGGCTCAACACCGCGTCGAGAATGTCGCCCCCCACATTGTCGAAATACACGTCGACACCTTTCGGGCACTCGCGCTTGAGGCCGGCGAGGACGTCTTCGCTCTTGTAGTCGATAGCACCGTCGAAACCCAGTTCATCGATCAGGAACTTGCACTTGTCCGCGCCGCCGGCGATGCCAACCACCCGGCAGCCTTTGATCTTGGCGATCTGCCCGGCAATGCTGCCCACGGCGCCGGCCGCCCCCGACAGCACCACGGTGTCACCGGCCTTCGGCGCGCCAACGTCGAGCAGGGCGAAGTAGGCCGTCATCCCGGTCATGCCCAGTGCTGACAAGTAACGTGGCAGCGGTGCCAGTTTCGGATCGACCTTGTAGAAACCTCGCGGCTCGCCGAGGAAAAAATCCTGCACCCCGAGGGCGCCGTTAACGTAGTCCCCGACTGCGAAGCCCGGATTGTTCGACGCGATGACTTTGCCCACGCCCAAGGCGCGCATGACTTCGCCGAGTCCGACCGGCGGGATGTAGGACTTGCCCTCGTTCATCCAGCCGCGCATGGCCGGATCCAGGGACAGGTATTGGTTTTCGACCAGGATCTGGCCCGCTGCCGGCTCACCGACCGGTACTTCCTGGTAGGTGAATGTCTCGCGGGTCGCCGCGCCAACCGGACGTTTGGCGAGCAGGAATTGGCGATTGGTCTGGGAGGTCATGACAGGCACTCAAGATGAATGAAGCTTTGTTGATAGCCGGTCAGCGCCGATGCCGCAAGTTCGGCTGATGCGGCGAATGCAGGTTGATCCAGTGCAGTGATAGTTGGTACGGCAGTTCCATCACTGCAACTCATGGGCGCCCAACCGGAGTCCTGATAGTGCTGCCGCGTTCAGCACCTCCATGGCTAGACTGGCCCTGCGCGATTCCCCGCTTAATTCTCTTCGAGGACATAACAATGAGCATGACGTTTTCCGGCCAGGTGGTTGTGGTGACAGGCGGGGCTGCCGGTATTGGCCGCGCGACCGCCCAGGCATTTGCCGCCGAGGGGCTTAAGGTCGTAGTGGCCGATATGGACACGGCGGGCGGCGAGGGCACGGTGGCGCTGATTCGTACGGCCGGTGGCGAGGCGACCTTCGTGCGCTGCAACGTTACCCTGGAAAGCGATGTTAAAAATCTGATGGAGGAGGTGATCAATACTTACGGTCGCCTTGACTATGCCTTCAACAATGCCGGCATCGAAATCGAGAAAGGCAAGCTGGCCGACGGTTCGCTCGACGAGTTCGACGCAATCATGGGCGTCAACGTCAAAGGCGTCTGGCTGTGCATGAAGTACCAGTTGCCGCTGCTGCTGGCGCAAGGGGGCGGCGCGATCGTCAATACGGCTTCGGTGGCGGGCCTGGGGGCAGCGCCGAAAATGAGCATCTACGCAGCCTCCAAGCATGCGGTGATCGGCCTGACCAAGTCAGCGGCCATTGAGTACGCCAAGAAAAAGATCCGGGTCAACGCCGTATGCCCGGCGGTGATCGACACCGACATGTTCCGTCGCGCTTATGAAGCCGACCCGAAAAAAGCCGAGTTCGCCAACGCCATGCATCCGGTCGGTCGCATCGGCAAGGTCGAAGAAATCGCCAGCGCGGTGCTGTATCTGTGCAGCGATGGCGCGGCGTTCACCACAGGGCACTCATTGGCCGTGGACGGTGGCGTGACAGCGTTCTGAAGCAATGCATCGCTACCAAGGAAAAGTTGCAACCTGTGGGAGCGAGCCTGCTCGCGAAGAGGGCGTATCAGTCGAAATTAATATCGGCTGACACAGCGCTTTCGCGAGCAGGCTCGCTCCCACAGTTTTTTGGTTCCGGGCCGGGCAATGTGTTTCAAATAAATAGATCGAATGGTTTTGGCGGCGTTGTCGCACATGCCTTCGAACTCTCCTGTGATTAACTGCTTCCCGCAAAATCAACAGGAGTTTGCTTGCTCATGGAGTTGAGAATCGACCGACAGGCGCTGGTGCCCGTCGTACAGCAAATTGTTGACGCGCTGACTTGCTGGCTCCATTCCAGCGGGGTATCGCCCGGTACACGCCTGCCTTCGGTGCGACAGATCGCGCGGATCAATTTGCTCAGTCAATCAAGCGTCACTCAGGCCTGTGAACGCCTGGTGACGCAGGGGATGCTGGTGGCAGGTCATGGGGCCGGCTATACGGTTGCCGACCCGGCATTGGTCGCGAACGCAAGGCACGAGCCCGCGTGGTTTGAGGGGGGCGAACATGAGTATGGGCCGTGGTCGGGTGAGTTGAGGCTGGGCTGTGGCGGGCTGCCTGAAAGCTGGCGCGAGACCGACGATCTGATCTACGCGATCCGGCAAGTCAGTCGTACCGATACGGCCAGTCTGTTCAACTACAGCACCCCGCTGGGTTTGCCAGCCTTGCGGCAACAGATACTCAAGCGCCTCAGGCAACTGGACATCCAGGTACAGGACAACCGGATCATGACCACGGCGGGTGCCAGTCAGGGGCTCGACCTGATTGTGCGGGCACTGTTCAAGGCCGGTGATTGTGTGGTCGTGGAGAGTCCCGGTTATCCGGTGCTGTTCGATCTGCTCAGGCTGCAAGGCATCCACATGGTCGAGGTGCCGCGAACACCGCGCGGGCCGGACGTGGACGTACTTGAGTCGGTGCTGGCCAAGCACCGACCCCAAGGGCTGTTCATCAATAGCTTCTTTCACAACCCGACCGGCAGCAACCTTTCGCCCGGGGTGGCGCGTCGTGTGCTGCAACTGGCCAGGGCCTTTGGCGTGCAGGTGATCGAGGACGACGTTTATGCGGATTTGCGCAGCGGTTGCGGTACGCGACTGGCTGCGCTGGACGACAGCGTGGTCTACGTTGGCAGCTATTCCAAGACCCTCAGCAGTTCCTTGCGGGTCGGTTTCGTGGTGGCCGATTGCACAGTCATTACGCGTCTGGCCGAGGTCAAGATGATCTCTGGCATGGGCGCCTCGCGATTTTGCGAGTCCGTGCTGGCGTGCCTGTTGGCTAACGGTGCCTACGGCAAACTGGTGCAACGTCAGCGCCAACGCTTGAACAACGACCGGCTGGCAGTGTTGCAAATGCTCGAGGATGCCGAATGGGAAGTCTTCGGCAAGCCGGCGGGAGGCCTGTTTATCTGGGCGCGGTCACGAATGTCCGACTACGATCAGGTGCTGGCCCGGGCACGGCGTCTGGGTGTGGTGTTGTCATCGAAGACCGCCTTCAACGCCTCGGGTGGGGCCAGTGACTGGCAGCGTATCAATGTGGCTTATGCCTGCGACCCGCGTGCCCGTGCGTTCTTTCAGGTCACTGCTCGGGATCGACCTCAAGCGTTCTGAAAGCGACGTTGGCGTAGCTTTTTGCCATTATTCCGGCGCCAGAGCCTTGTGTTGCCACTGGCCCGTTGCGAATCTGCGTCTACAGACTTTGGCAGGGGACTAAGTGCAATGAATTCGGCCGTGCAAGGACGTTTTGCCAACCTCGGTATGGCGAAAAAACTGGGTGTCGGGTTTGTCCTGGTGCTGTTATTGACTGCGCTGGTGGCGGGCATTGGCGTGTGGTCCCTGCAAACCATCAGCCAGCGCTTCGACGGACTCAAGCAAATGTCATCGCTCAACAGCGGTTTGCTCAAGGTCCGGTTGCTGGAGCAGGAATACGCCTTGCACGGCAATCCGAAAACCGTCGATGCCCTGCACGAGGGCGTCGATGGCTTGATCGCACTGGCCGGCCAGCTCAAGGCCGCGTCGGCGGCCAATGTGCCGGTGATGAATGATGTCGAACAGTCACTGAGCGCTTATCGCAAGGCCTTCGACGAGTTTGTCTCGCTCACCCAGGCCAAGGACCTGGCGCTGGAAATGGCCAGTTGGTCGGTGTCCAGCGTGGCCAATAATCTTGATGTATTGCAATCCGGGCTTGCCGATGACGGCGCTTATACGCTGAAAGATTCCGAAGGCAAGGACGGCGCGCAATTCATCGAGCAGGCCGGTCAGGTCAGCCAGGTTTCGCGCTTGATGCTGCAAGCCATGAATGAAGCGCGCGTGCGCCTGGATCAAAGCCGCAAAGGCGACGACAGCGCCGGGCAGGGCAAGATCGAACAGGCCAGCCAGGCATTGGCCCAGGCCGAGCAGCTCAAGACCACGGTCAAGGACGAGGGTTACCAGACCGTCCTCAATGAGGTGACGGGTCATATCGCCGGTTTCAGTGACAAGCTCGCCGAGTACACCGGCCTGCTGGAACAGGAAAAAACCGTTTATCAACAACTGCACCAACGCGCAGCCCAAGTGGTTGAGCGGGTGGATCAGGCTTATGTCGCTGAAGATCAGGCGATGCAGGCCGAACTGAAAAAGAACTCGATGCTGATCCTTGGCTCTTCCGCTCTGGCGTTGCTGGTCGGGCTCGTTGCTGCGTGGTTCATCACCCGGTTGATCGTGGCCCCGCTGCGCAGGGTGATTCATGTGGCGCAGCAGATTGCCTCAGGGGATTTGAGTGCGACCATTGACGTGACCCGGCGTGACGAAATTGGCCAGTTGATGCAGGCCATGCAACAAATGGGCGCCGGGCTCAGCCATATCGTCAGCGGCTTGCAGTCGGGTATCGAACAGCTGGCCACTTCCGCCCAATCGCTGTCGGCAGTGACGGAACAGACCAATCTCGAAGTCAGCACGCAGAAAGAGGAAACCGAACAGGTCGCCACCGCGATGAATCAGATGACGGCCACGGTGCATGATGTCGCGCGCAACGCAGAGGAAGCAGCCCTGGCGGCGCAAACGGCTGACGGCAAGGTTGAAACTGGTCAGCAGGTGGTGCGCCAGAGCATGGCGCGGATCGAGCAGTTGGCGGACTCGGCCAACTCGGCCAGCTCGAGCATTGAAAGCCTGAGTGCGGAAATCCAGAACATCGGCACGGTCTTGAGTGTGATCAAAAGCGTGGCAGAGCAGACCAACCTGCTGGCATTGAACGCGGCGATCGAGGCGGCCCGGGCGGGTGAGCAGGGCAGGGGCTTTGCGGTGGTGGCCGATGAAGTGCGTGCACTGGCCAGGCGAACCCAGCAATCGACCGAGGAAATCGAGCGCCTGGTCAGCGCTTTGCGCTCGGCGGCGCAGTCGTCGGTGCAGCAGATCCAGAGCAGCGGCGAGTTGGTGAAGCTGGCGGTCAGCGATGCCTTGCAGACCGAGAGCGCACTGGGAAGTATTGCGGCGGCGGTATCGTTGATTCAGCAGATGAACCAGCAGATTGCCGCGGCGGCCGAGGAACAGAGCTCGGTGGCCGAAGAGATCAACCGCAGTGTCACCAGCATTCGTGCCAGTGCCGATCAATCATCGCTGGCGATGCAGGGCAATGCCGCCTCCAGTATCGAGTTGGCGCAACTGGGGGTTGAGCTGAAGGGGATGGTGGGGCATTTCAGGCTGTAGGAGCGAGCTTGCTCGCGATGGCCGCAAAGACAACGCGCGTTGACTGGTTGAGCGCGGTGTTCTGGAGTCCATCGCGAGCAAGCTCGCTCCTACAGAAGAACAAAAAAAGCCACCTTGCGGTGGCTTTTCTGTTTTCGCTGATCAGTCGTAGATCACTTTCTTTTTCCAGTCCGCGTCAGCTTCGACGTCTTTGAGGCCTTCGGTCAATTGGTTGACCTCGCCTTCGACCGGCGCAATGCGATCCATGACCTGGTCATTGGCGCGGGCCAGGAGTTTTTCCAGGTATTCCAGTTGCTCGGCGTAGACCTGTGGTTCCTGTTGCTTGCGCAGGTATTGCACGCCGCGCTCGAATGCCAGGCGAGCCTGCCCGGGCTGGTTCTGTTGTAGAGAGTGCTGGCCGAGGTTGTTGAAGAACTCGATGTGCAGCAGCACCAGGATATGGCGCACTTCACGAATCCAGCGCTTGGCTTCGCTGGGGGGCAGGAAGCCGTCTTGTGCCGCGCGGGTGATTTGCCCGTGCAGGGCTTCGAGCAGGAAACGTACATCCTTGGCCTTGGCTTCGGTCTGGATTGGTGCCGGCGGATTGTTGACCGGGATCGATTCACCTTGGCCGACAAGGGCTTCCAGTTCGGCGATCCGTGCCTTGAGGTTGGCACTGGATTTTTCCAGGTTGAGCAGGCGCTGGCAGACGTTCAGTTCCAGGCGGGTCAACAGCAGTTTGAGTGCAGGGGTCATCAACTGGCCGGGGAAAGTCTCGGTGATTTCGCCGCAGCGTCGCAGGCGATCGTTGAGTTCAATCTTGGTACGGGCTTTTTCCAGTTTGCTGTTTTCCACCACATGGTTCATGTAGCCAATGGCGATCAACAGTGCGATCCCGGCTACAACTAGCAGGGTGATCATGAGTGGCGTCACCGGTAAGACCTCTTTTTAGGGTACGCATGCGAGTCTGGTGGCTTGGCATTTGAGCGCCTGGGCCCGCATGAAGGGTTGGATCGGACATGCCTGCGCTTATATCGGCCGCAGCCTCGCTTCTATAAATGGTGGCACGCGATATACAGATTGCCATCACTGGAGGACTATAACGCCTTGGCGGGTGCCAGAATATAGGCGTCAAACACCGGGCAGCGGAAAATCCGCAAAGGCGTCCAAAAGCAGGGGGAAGTCATTGATTTAAATAAATTTATATCAGGGGGTTGACGACCTCTCAATCCATCCATAGAATGCGCGCCACTTGCAGCGTAAAGCACACAGCGAAACGAAGCAGGGAGTGAATGTTGTAGTGTGTCCCCTTCGTCTAGTGGCCTAGGACACCGCCCTTTCACGGCGGTAACAGGGGTTCGAGTCCCCTAGGGGACGCCAATGCGGGAATAGCTCAGTTGGTAGAGCACGACCTTGCCAAGGTCGGGGTCGCGAGTTCGAGTCTCGTTTCCCGCTCCAATTTTAAACAGCGTTGCTTTCGGGCAGGGCTGAGTGAAACCAGAACCAAGTCTTCGGATGCGGATCTGGGCACCGAAACACACACCATGTGTTCCGGGCAGCGTGTCCCCTTCGTCTAGTGGCCTAGGACACCGCCCTTTCACGGCGGTAACAGGGGTTCGAGTCCCCTAGGGGACGCCATTTGCGGGAATAGCTCAGTTGGTAGAGCACGACCTTGCCAAGGTCGGGGTCGCGAGTTCGAGTCTCGTTTCCCGCTCCATATTTAACGAAAACGCCGCTCATTGAGCGGCGTTTTTGTTTGCGCGTGAAAAACCGGATCAACCGCTGAGGCTCTGTACCAGGCTTTCGAGCGCTTCAGTGGTTTTCTCATCCTGCACCTGTTGCGCAACTGCGGCCGCTTTGAGTTGGCGTGTCAGGCGGTATTCGCTGGGTGTGCAGTTTGCGAACTGTTTGAAGGCACGGGCGAAGTAGGAAGGATCCTTGAAACCGGCCTCATAGCCGATGCTGGTAATCGGCATCTGGCTGTTGTCGAGCAGATCTTTGGCGAAGTTCATGCGCTTGTCCAGGATGTAATCCGTGAAGCCAAGCCCATTGGCTTCCTTGAACAGGCGGCTGAAGCGAAATGTTGTCATGCCGCAACGCTGCGCCAATTCCCTCTGATCGATGCTGTCTCGAAAGTGCTGTTCGATGTACAGCATGACATTGCTCAGCGCCTGGTGTTTTTGGTGTCCTGAGGTCCGCCGGATGCTGTCCGGCAGGGTCGGAGAGTGGTCGATTTGCGATGACTTGCCCTGGCCGTTGGCATTTCGGCGCAGCTCGCAGAGCTGCACCACCGCCGTCAGGTAGCGCTTCTTCTCGGTGGTCGAGAGCGGGAGCACCATGTATTCCCAGACGCTGGAGCGCATGGCCCATACAGCCAGTTCCTCCGAGTGCTGCACGGTGAACATGGTGATCGGGATGCTGGGGGTGGTGCGCTTGATCTCCAGCAATAGCTTCAAACCCGGAGTGTCAGGGCGATCAAAATGGACGCAGATCATGTCTGCCTGTTCCCTGACGGGCAACACGGAGTTTTTTGCCAGTTTGCAGTCGCAGGCGTCCTCGAACTGCGTGACGAGTTCTTTCGTGGACCGATCATGAGTCAGATCGAACCACAGGAGCGATGGCCTTTTGGTCAAATTGGACGTCATGTCTCTACTCTTGAGGTTCTGGTGACTCTCTTTGCCAGTATTACCAATGTGCCATCAATTTGCAGATTAAATCCTGATATAAAAGATGATTTTTAGTTCTATTCGCTCTATGGGTTATCTGGAAGGCAGCTCCGGGCGATTATTTGCTCGGGTGTCTTCGGAAAAACCGGGCTTAACCGCCTGTCGCTTGTGAATCAATGGCAATTGCCTTTGCGTTTCAATACCTTGTTTACCCCCTCCGTTACTTCTGTAAAGGCCAAAGCTGCATATTTGGCCACCCCGCAAAAAAGTCCTAGCGATGCGCAAAATCTTCCTAACGCCTTTGCCTTGCCCCTGACTAGTGTTGCATCAGGCAGCGCAGAAAGTACTGCCTCAGAAAAAACAACATTCGAGTGAGGTGGGCAAAATGATCATGCAAACAATCAAGGCTTCGGTAGTGAAGTTCATCAAAGACGAAGATGGTCTGACCGTTGTGGAGTACGCGGTAGCCGGCGGGTTGGTTACTGCGCTTGTCGTCACAATCTTCACGAACCTTGGAGTAGCAGTTCAAACCAAAATGCAGACACTGTGCACCGCGATCAGAGGAAGCGCTTGCTGAAAACTCCCGCTGGGGGACGCGTCGATGTACATGGGACAGCCGGTTGCCGCTATTTCTGATAGGGCGCCGGTCCCCTACTTAATGGACTTCGCGTTGTTCCTGTCAATTTGCGTAGGGAACGCAAATCACTGCGCTGTTCAAGGCCGCCAACAGCAATGTTGGGTGCTAACGATTAATACCCGCAGGGAGACATGCCATGTCCACGGAACTGGTATCGATGGTTTTACTGATAGGACTTTTGGGCGTGGCGGTGGTGAGCGATCTGCTTCGCCACCGTATTCCCAACATGCTCGTCCTGGTGGGTCTTGCCTTGGGATTGATCGGCCAAATGTATTCAGGTGGTGTCAGCGGATTAGGTGACAGCCTGCTGGGCATCCTGATCTGTTTTGCGCTGTTTCTGCCGATGTACGCCTTCGGTGGCATGGCTGCCGGTGACGTCAAGTTGATGGCCATGGTCGGCAGTTTTCTACCGTTCCAGTTCGCGTTGGGGGCTGCAATGTTCAGCCTGATAGCCGGCGGCGTATGCGGTTTGTTGATCGTGCTGGTTCGCGGTCAATTGCGTCAGACTCTGGGGCGCTATTGGCTGATTCTTAGGGCGCAGGCTTATCTGGCGCCAACTTCAGATGAAGTAGCCGGCAAGCCTTTCCCATATTCGATTGCAATATTGATCGGCACTTTGAGCAGCATCTACTGGCAACTCGTTGTCGTTGGATTCGGAGGTTAGACATGCACGTCATCGTCGATAGTGATGCCTACCCCAGCGATCGGGGTGCGGTGCAACGGCTGGCTCCTCAACCTTGCACTATCCGTGAAACCGGTCTGACCGACAGTTTTCTCGGCGAGTTGGTGTGCAAACATTTGTTTGATGCTGGCGTGCTGGACATGACGCGGCTGGTGGAGCGCCTGGCGCTGACCGGCGCGGTACTTGAAGAGGTCCTGGCGTTTCTGCGCAAGGATGGCCGTGTCGAAGTGCTGGGTCAGGCGAGTCAAACGGGCGGACAGATGCTGCGCTACGGCCTGACCGAACGTGGTCGCAGTGCAGCCCGCGATGCCCTTTCGCGCAGTGGTTACATCGGTGCGGCACCCTTCCCGGTGAGTACCTACCGCTCCCTGATCAAGCTACAGACCATTCACCATGGTCGCATCAACGCCAACGATATGCGCAATGCCCTGGCTGGCGTTGTGCTCACGGAGGAGATGCTCGATCAGTTGGGTGTGGCGATGAACTCCGGGCGCGCGATCATGATCTATGGCCCCGCCGGTACCGGCAAGACTTATGTCAGCAGTCGACTGATCCGTCTGTTTGCCGAGGCCATCTGGGTCCCTCATGCCATCGTCATCAACGAGTCGGTGATCGAGATTTATGACCCGCAGGTGCATCAGCGGCTCGATGACAACGTTCAGCAGAACAGTCTGATGCTCAACGAAGGGATCGACCGTCGTCTGCTGTGCTGCAAACGCCCGATCGTCATCACGGGCGGAGAGTTGAGCATGGAACAGCTGGACGTTCGCTATGACCCCTTTACCCGTCAATACCAGGCCGCCTTGCAGCTCAAGGCCAGCAATGGCCTGTTCATCATCGACGACATGGGGCGTCAGCGCATGGCCCCCGCCGAACTGTTGAATCGCTGGATCGTCCCGATGGAAGAGAAGCGTGACTTTCTCAACCTGGGCGGCGGTCGGCATTGTGAGCTGCCGTTCGATCTGATTCTGGTGTTTTCCACCAACCTCAATCCCCTGGAACTGGCTGATGAGGCCTTCCTTCGCCGGATTGGCTACAAGGTGCAGTTCGGTTACCTGAAGCCCGAGCAGTACGAAAAGATCTGGCGTCAGGAAAGCGAGCGTCTGGGCATTTCCTATGACCCGCTGTTGGTGCGTTATGTACTGCAAAGGCTTTATGCAAGTGAAGGCATGCCCCTGGTGCCTTGCCATCCCCGCGATCTCCTGAACATGGCACTCGATCGCCAGCGTTATATAGGCGGTTCCGGACCACTGTCACCGAAAGAGTTGGAATGGGCCTGGCACAACTACTTCGTCCAGCTCGACTTTCTTTGATGCGGAGATACTGACATGAGCTCTCGTACGCTAACCCTGATAGGCGTTTCCCTGGCCATGGGCCTTGGGGCTGCATGGATGGCCGACTCCTGGCTGAGCGCGCGGCTCAATGCCAGCCCGGATGACCACCTTCGAAGCGTGGTGGTCGCCACGGTGGAGATTCCATTCGGGCAGATGGTCGAGGCCCAGCAGGTCACGACCGTACGCATGCCCATGGATACGATCCCGGACGATGCCTTCGATGCCAGCGAAAAAGCCGTGGGCAAGATCGCAACCTTCGACATTCTGCGGGGCGACATCGTGCGTGGTGCACGTCTGAGCGAGCACCTGGGTGGCAGCACCCTGGCCTCTTTGATTGCGCCTGACAAACGCGCCATATCGGTGCGGGTGGACGATGTGGTCGGCGTGGGTGGATTCCTGTTGCCGGGTAACCGTGTCGATGTACTGGCAACCAAAACCACCAATGCTGGCAGTAACAGCGCCATGTCCAGGACCATTCTCGAGAACTTGCGGGTGTTGGCGGTGGATCAGACTGCAGGTACCGACAAGACGCAACCGGTAGTGGTGCGAGCAGTGACCCTGGAGATGTCGACCGCTGAAGCGGAAGCCCTGGTCACGGCGCAGACGGAAGGCAAGTTGCAACTGGCGCTGCGTAACCCGCTGAACCTCGAGAAGAAAGCAGCGAGCGTTGCGCCTGCCACGCCTGTTGCCCCGGCCATGGCTGTGGCCACCGCCGAGGCGCCAAAACGTGTGGTACCGCGCAGCAGTGGCGAGGGTGGGGGTATCACTGTTATCCGCGGGACCGAAGCCAAAGTAGTCAACATCCGCTGACAGGGCACAACCGGTATCCGGGCACCAGGGTATTGGCGGAGCCGATCCAGACCAGTATCGGCAATCGAGGGCTTGATGATGAATCTTAATATTCAGCGGCCGTTAACTTCGACGCCAAGGCGCCAGGAAGGATCGGTGAGTGCATTGATGGTGATCGCGTTGGCGGCGATGGCCATGATGGCGGCGTTGGCTCTGGACGGCGGGCATCTGATGCTGAACAAAACGCGGTTGCAGAATGCGGTGGACGCCGCCGCCCTCAGTGGCGCCAAAACCCTGAGTCAGGTAGAGGGTGGTGCCAATAGTGCTAGCACGACGCGTACCGCCGCCCTCAATACGTTGGTACAGAATGCCAATGCCACGGGCAACAATGAATTGGCCACGGCGGTCGGCGGCAATGCAGGTGCATTTGCAGTGGTGGAACTGGCAAGCAGCGTCTACGGCCCGTTCTCCTACCCTGGGCCGGCGAATGCCAAGTACGTTCGGGTATCGGTATCGAGCTATAACCTGACGGGATTTTTCTGGAACTTCGCCCAGGCATTCGGCTCTGGTGGCTTGGGAACCAAAGCGGTGGCGGCGATCGCCACCGCTGGGCCCAGCCCTACCAGCCCTTGCGATCTGGCACCTTTGATGGTTTGTGGCGACCCGACTCAATACAACCCGAGCGCTGGCATGTTCTGGGGCTTCCAGTTTGGTGATTTGCAGGTATTGAAGACGGCTGCCGGCAATTCCTCGCCCATTGGTCCTGGCAACTTTCAGTTGCTCGATTTTGGCTCGGGTGGCAGTGCGGTCCGGGAGGATCTGGCCGGTGGTGGCAAGGTCTGTCGCAATGTGGGGCAAAGTGTTCAGACCTCCCCTGGCAATATGGTCGGCCCTGCGTCTCAAGGCCTGAATACGCGCTTCGGCATCTACAACGGTCCGGTCAGTGCCTCGGACTATCCGCCAGACCTGGTGACCACGTCCAGCAACCCCGCGATTACTTACGACGACTCAGTCAATCCCCCCCAAGTGAAGTACCAGGGGCAAACCGTCACCTCGAACAATGGCAATCTCACGGCGGGCACCAACGCGATATTTGACTACAACGACTGGCGTGGGAGTGTTGCCGCGTGTGTGGCAGGGGGCAGTGGCTGTGAGAGCAATGGGGTGTTCGAGCGCCGGATGCTGAAAATCGTGGTGGGCGACTGCTCCGGGAAAAATAACGGTGCAACCTCGATCCCTGTCCTCGGTTTTGGCTGCTATTTCGTGGTGCAGCCAATGGATGGCGGTGGCGGGGACGCGCAGATCTTCGGCCAGTTCGTGAAGGAGTGCGAAGGCGACAACGTGGCCGGCCCCTCGCCGTCAACCGATTCCGGCCCGCAGATCATTCAGCTCTACAAAACCTATCTCAACGGCAGCGGTACTCCGAGCACTGACTCGTAGGGGGGCGTCATGAGACTTCATGGGTTTAAACATCCGCAGCGCCAGCAAGGCCTCGCCATGGTGGAGTTCACCCTCGTCCTGCCGGTGTTGCTGCTGATGTTGCTGGCATTCGGTGAGTTCGGCCGCATGCTCTATCAGTACAACCTGCTACTGCAGGCCAGTCGCGATGCCGACCGTTTCGTCGCCAGTCAGGCCTGGGACTCGACGCTGGGTACTGTCGCTCTTAGCGATACGCTACTGACCCAGACGAAAAACGTTGCGGTGTATGGCGTACCAGCCAATACCGGGACCGCTGTGGTGTCAGGGTTGACGACTGGCAACGTGGTCGTTGCCGCAGTGGGCACCGACCATGTGCGGGTCACCATCACTTACACGTTCTGCCCGGTGATTGGCGCTGGCAATTGCGCCGGATCGATTCCCGGTTTTTTTGGTAATCAGATTGCACTGGGCATTCCGCTGGTTGCCACTACCGTGATGAGGGCCCTGTGATGAATAGAAAACACATGCGCGGCACCTATACGGTGGAGTTCGCCATCGTTGGTCTGCTGGTGTTCACGCTGTTGTTCGGCGTAGTGGAAATGGGCCGCCTGTACTTTACGGTCAATGCGCTGGATGAAGCCGTGCGCCGTGGTACACGCCTGGCGGCGGTGTGCAATATCAGCGATCCAGTGGTGTTGCGGCGGGCAATATTCAACGCGGCGGGCGATGCAGGCAATAGCCAGCTGATTGGCAACCTGGCCACCACCAACCTGACGTTGACCTATCTGGACGCAAACGGTGCCCAGGTGGCCAACCCCGCTGACACTGTCAGCGCCAACGGTTTTCGTGCCATCCGCTATGTCCAGTTGAGTCTTCAAAACTTCGTTTTCAATCTGTTTATTCCCGGGTTCGGCGCGTCCATTACCTTGCCTGCATTCAGGGCAACGTTGCCACGTGAAAGCCTCGGGCGTCATTCCGATTCCGGGGAGATCACGCCATGCTGAATACCAAGGATACCCCGCTCTCCAGTTCGACCGGCAAAGCCGGGCTCAGGTTGCTGATCAGCAGCCGTGATGCCACGTCGTTGCGCGACCTGCAGAGCGTCTGCCAACGCATGCCCAGCCTGGAGGTGAGTACTCGGCTGGTGAGCAACGGGCATGTCGACCCGCTCTACGGTCTGGACCGGATGCCCGATCTGTTGCTATTGCGCGTTAGCCATCTGTGGCGCGAGGAGCTGGCGGCACTGTTGCAGCGCCCGGCCCATGAGCGTCCGCCGATGTTGGTGTGCGGACTGCTGAGCGAACAGGAAGGCATGCGTCTGGCGATGCAGGCCGGCGCCCGTGACGTGCTGCCCGAGCCCGTAGCCGAGACGGAACTGGTCGCCGCCTTGAATCGGCTGGTCATGGAGGTTCGGACCGGCAGCGGGACAGAAGGGAAATTGCTCGCCGTGATCAGCGCCAAGGGTGGATCGGGCGGCACCATGCTGGCTTGCAACCTGGCTCAGCAGCTGAGCATGAAGGGCGGCAGTACCCTGTTGCTGGATATGGACTTGCAATTTGGCAGCGTGACGCATTACCTGGATGTGGCGCAAACCCACAGCCATCTTGAGGTGTTGCATCAGATCGACGGCATGGACAGTGTTGCACTACGGGGTTTTTGCAGTCACTTCAGCCCGACCTTACATGTGCTGGGTGGCCGGGCCGGTGAGCTGTGTCTGCCGCAGGATGCCCAACCCGAGCAACTTGATACCTTGATGCAGTTGGCTCGTGCCAGCTATGACTGGGTAGTGATCGATCTGCCGCGGCAAATCGACCACCTCACCGGCTCCGTGCTGGAACAGGTCGATCGGGTGTACGTGGTGGTGCAGCAGAGCGTCAGCCATCTGCGGGATGCCAGCTCCCTGGTGCGGATTCTTCGCGAAGACCTGGGCGTGCGCGGGGATCAATTGCAGATCGTGGTCAACCGCTATGACAAGTCGGCAGCGGTCAGCCTCAAGGATATCGGCGAGGCGCTGCGCTGCACGAACCTGTCGAAATTACCCAACGACTTCAACCTGGTCAGCCAGAGTCAGAACACTGGCGTGCCGTTGGGTCTGCATGCGCCGAAGGCGGCGATTACCGTTGCCCTGCGCAACGTGGCCGATGACCTGCTGGGCAACCAGATGGCTGGAAAAAAAGGTGTATTCAAACGCGCCTTCAACCGTTTTTTCGGGGGGTGACCCATGATCAGCGACTTTCGTAACCGCTTGCGTAAACAGTCCGGTAAACCCGCCACATCGCAGGCTAACCTGCCGGGTGACGATCTGCTGGATCCGGCAGTGGAAGAAATGGCGTGGGAACGTGCAACGCCGGACGTTCTTTATGAAACCAGAAGTCAGGTCACCCCTGTGGAAGCCGAGTGGCGAGAAAAGATCTACCAGCAGTTGCTCAAGGTCATGGACCTGTCCTTGCTGGACTCCCTTGAGCAGGCAGAGGCCACGCGGCAGATTCGCGATATTTGCCAGCGCCTGCTCGATGAGCATTCGGCACCGGTGAGTACGTCCAGCCGCCAGTTGATCATCAAGCAGATCACCGACGAGGTGCTCGGACTTGGTCCTCTGGAGCCGTTGCTGGCCGATCACAGCGTGTCCGATATTCTGGTCAATGGCTTTGCCTCGGTCTATGTCGAGCGCTTCGGCAAACTGCAACGCACCGATGTGCGCTTTCGCGATGATCAGCATTTGCTGAACATCATCGACCGCATCGTCTCCAGCCTGGGGCGGCGTATCGACGAGTCCTCGCCCTTGGTGGACGCCCGGCTCAAGGACGGTTCGCGGGTCAACGCGATTATCCCGCCGCTGGCCATCGACGGCCCGAGCATGTCGATCCGGCGCTTTGCGGTGGACCTGCTCAATACCGATAGCCTGATCCAGGTGGGGACGTTGACCCCGGCCATTGCCTTGCTACTCAAGGCGATTGTCCGTGGGCGCTTGAACGTGCTGATTTCCGGCGGTACCGGCAGCGGCAAGACCACCATGCTCAATGTCCTGTCCAGTTTCATTCCGCAAAACGAGCGGATCGTCACCATCGAGGACTCGGCCGAACTGCAACTGCAACAGCCCCACGTGGTGCGCCTTGAAACCCGACCTTCGAACATCGAGGGGCGCGGCGAGGTGAGCCAGCGGGAGTTGGTGCGCAACAGCCTACGGATGCGTCCGGACCGCATCGTGATCGGCGAAGTGCGCGGCGCCGAGGCGCTGGACATGCTGACGGCGATGAACACCGGTCACGACGGTTCGCTGACCACGATCCACGCCAACACCGCGCGCGATGCGTTGGGGCGGATCGAGAACATGGTATCGATGACCGGGGCGACCTTCCCGATCAAGGCCATGCGTCAGCAGATCGCATCGGCCATCGATGTGGTGATCCAGCTGGAACGCCAGGAGGACGGCAAGCGCCGCCTGGTCAGTGTGCAGGAAATCAACGGCATGGAGGGCGAGATCATCACCATGACCGAAATATTCTCCTTCGCGCGCCATGGCATGGGCGAAAACGGCGAGGTACTCGGGGAATATCGACCCAGCGGCATGATCCCCGCTTTCCGCGATGTGCTGGCCAAGCGCGGCATCGAGTTGCCGCTTGCGATGTTCAGGCCTGAGTGGATGGAGGCACGGCAGTCATGAACAATATTCCTGGTGAATTCATTCTGATGTTCCTCGGCATGGTGTTTATCGCCGTCTTCCTCCTGTCCCAGAGCGTGGCTGTACCAGTGTTTGGCGAGGCCGGCAAGATGCGCAAGCGCATCCGCGGCCGCTTGCATGTACTGGAGAAAGCCAACAATCAGCCCAACATGCAGACAGTGTTGCGACAGAAATACCTGACACGTTTGTCGCCCCTGGAGGCCAGGCTTGAGCAGCTGCCCTTTATGGAAGCATTGACGCAAATGATTGAGCAGTCCGGGCACGAATACCGGGCTTATCGGGTATTGCTGCTCGGGCTGGTGTTGGGTGTTTGGGCGGGTTTCTTGATCTGGGTGGTCTCTCCCGTCTGGTGGATGGCGCTGATGGCGGGCTTCGTAGTTTTCTGGATACCCATACTGAAAATCTCTCGCGACCGTGGCAAGCGTTTCGCAGCGTTTGAGGAAGGCCTGCCGGATGCGCTGGATGCCATGTGCCGCGCTCTGCGCGCCGGGCACCCATTCAACGAAACCCTGCGTCTGGTGGCCGAGGAACACAAGGGGCCGGTCGCTCAGGAATTCGGCCTGACCTTCTCCGATATCAACTATGGCAACGATGTACGCCGGGCCATGCTCGGCCTGCTGGAGAGGATGCCAAGCATGACGGTGATGATGCTGGTGACCTCGATCCTCATTCATCGCGAGACCGGCGGCAATCTGACCGAGGTGCTGGAGCGTCTGAGTCGGCTGATTCGCGGGCGCTTTCGCTTTCAGCGCAAAGTCAAAACCCTGTCGGCGGAAGGGCGCATGTCGGCCTGGGTGCTGGTGGCTATTCCCTTCGTGCTGGCGATCTCGATCATACTCACCACCCCCAGTTACATGCCTGTGCTGATCAATGATCCCATCGGCCACAAGCTGATCATCGGGGCGTTCTGCGCCATGTTGATCGGGATTTTCTGGATACGCAAAATCATCCGGATTCAGGTTTAAGCGGTGTTCGCTACCGGGAGGTACAGATCATGGATTTTTTGCTCGGGTTGCTCAGTCGGGTCACGGGAAACGAGGAGATGGCACGCCTGTTGTTCCTTGGCGCTATCGGTTTGAGTACGGTGCTTGTGGTCGTCGCTGTGATCTTGCTGATGCAGGGTCTTCAGGACCCGGTGCAGCGTCGACTGGCGCTTATCAAGCGTGGTCATTTAGGCAACACGACCGGGCAGGACGCTCCAGGTAACCTGCAACTGTTGCTGGAGCGGGTCGGCCAGCGCTTTGCCTCGGCCGATCCGGCTCAGACGTCTGTCACCCAGACCCTGTTGATCCATGCGGGATACCGCTCCTCGTCGGCGGTACAGATGTACTGGGCAGTGCGCTTGATGTTGCCGCTGTTTTTGATCGGCGTTGCCTTGCTGCTGTTGCCGATGATTCCCAAGATTTCCCTGATCACGGGGTTGCTGTTGGTATTCGTGGTGGCCGCTATCGGATGGTTGGTGCCGGCGCTGTATGTCGCCAAGCGCAAGCAGTTGCGACAAGGTCGGCTGCGTGCTGCGTTTCCGGATGCACTGGATCTGATGGTGGTGTGCGTGGAGTCGGGCTTGGCCTTGCCCACGACCATCGAACGGGTGGCTGAGGAGATGTCGGTCAGTCAGGTCGAACTGGCTGAAGAACTAGCCTTGGTCAATGCGCAAATCCGCGCGGGCATATCCAGTACCGAGGCGCTCAAGCAACTGGCCGTACGCACGGGCCTGGATGATGTACAAGGTCTGGTCAGCCTGTTGGCACAGAGTATCCGTTTTGGTACCAGCGTGGCCGACACTTTGCGCATCTATGCAGATGAGTTCCGTGACCGGCGTACGCAGGCTGCCGAAGAGATGGGGGCGAAAATCAGTACCAAGCTGATATTTCCACTGATTTTTTGCCTGTGGCCGAGCTTCTTTCTGGTCGCTATCGGCCCGGCCATGATCGGGGTACTCAGAGCATTCGGGTGAGGTTAAACGGCCTGAGGCTGTCGAGCACGATGGCCACGCCACCCGAGCCTGATCTGCACTTAATCTACACATCTCCCGTAGGAGCTGCCGCAGGCTGCGATCTTTTGATTTTTCTGGCAGACAATTTGTTGCCTAGGCCTTTAATTCAAAAGATCGCAGCCTGCGGCAGCTTCGGGGGTAATTCGGTAAGGATTGGATAATGCGTAGATACCACTGCTTTCCTGCACACGACATAAAGCCCGGCTTTGCAGCCAGGCCACTCTGAACGAAGCCAGAAACTGATCACCCATCGACATGCCTCAGTTGTCGCCGCCGATGGTCATTTGTCCCGCTGCATCCTGGTCATAAAATTCCGGAATCGGGAAGTTGAAGCTATTCAGCCAGCGCTGCATGGCCAGGTCACGTTCGGTGGCCGAAGCGGTTTGCAGGTGAGGGGAGGCAACCACACCGCGAATCTGCAGCTGCAACCACTGCTCGGTGCCTTGTTGATACGGCGAAGAAGGGCCCGGTTCAATGGCCCAGGCAGTGGTGGACAGGCAAGCCATGCACCCGATCAACAGCCTTTTGGTCTTCATCTCGACTCCTCGTACGTTCTACTTGTTCGCACTGGAAGAGGCATCAGCTACCTCAGTCTTGCGATTCCCATCGGTAGCCACCACTTTTTTGGTGGAGGCCTTGAGTTTTTCCGCGCGGGTTTGAGCCTCTACGACTTGCTTGGGGCTCAAGTCGGCGCGGGTCACGAGTTCGGCGGCCGCCTTCCAGTTATCCTGATAGATCAGCAACGTCACCATATTGAGTGCCGCCAGTGTGTTCGCCTGCTTGAGCTCCATGGCGGTCATGAACTCAAAGCGTGCTTCAGGGATCCGTCGCTGATTGAGGTAGACGACCCCCAGGTCATTGCGCATTCTGTCGTCGGTGGGGGCCATCTTCACCGCACGCTCAAGGTGAGTGGCAGCGCTGGCGTTATCATTTCTGGCAGCGGCCAACTGGCCCAGGCCATGTTCCCCTTCAGCCGCCAGACAGGTGCCAAGCAAGCTTTCGTACAAAGGCTGCGCGTCGCCGCTACGCCCCATCAAGCGCAGTACTCGGGCCTTGCGCAGGCGAACCTGGACCAGGTTGTCGGGCAATCCTTCCAGATTCGCCAGGCTGGCATATAAACGGCCTTCTTCGGCCATGTTGTCGGCCAGGTTCAGGGACAGTTCTTGCTCCGAACCGGGCTTGGCACAGCTGGCCGGTCGCGAAGACAGGCCATTGCTGGCACAACCTGCGAGCATTAATGTCGCCGTTATTGCAATGATTGCTTTCATCGAAGGTCCTCTTGCGACAACCCGTTGAACGCCTGGCCAATGGCAGTACAGCCGGCCCGGCAAGCGTTCAAAGTCACCGTTACGAGTGAGTGCGAGGTCAGTCCGGTTCAGGCTTCGGTTCATTGCGAGAGCCCGCTGAGACTGTCGAAGTCGCCATTCTCCAGGAAGAACATGCGGTAGAAGTTCGGGTCGTAATTGCGCAGCTGCTCGCCAGGCAATGACGGCAGTTGTGCATTGGCAGCCAGTGGCTGGACCAGATGCGGAGTGACGATCATCAGCAGCTCGCGCTCTTCACGGTTGATGGTGTTGTCGCGGAAAAACGCGCCCAGAACCGGGATATCGCCCAGCCCCGGAAACTTGTTCACCTGGGAATCGTTGTGGGAGCTGATCAGGCCGCTGATGACGAAGCTTTCGCCGTCGGCCAGGGAGATGCTGGTATCGGTGCGGCGCACGGTCAGGGCCGGGACTACCGTGCCGGCGATGCTCACGGCGTTGGTGAAGTCCAGCTCACTGACTTCCGGCGCCACCTTCAGCGCGATACGGTTTTTCCCGACTATGGTCGGCGTCAGGGTCAAGCGGATACCGAACTCCTTGTACTCGATGAAAATGTTATCGCTGCCTGAACTGGGCACCGGAATCGGAATCTCACCGCCGGCCAGGAAGCTCGCACTCTGCCCGCTGAGCGCTACCAGGCTTGGCCGCGCCAGGGTGTAGGCGAAACCGCTGCCCTCCAGCGCGTTGAGCGCCACCAGGGTACTGCCGGTAGCAAACGTGAGGTTGAACTGGTCGTTTCTCACCGGTATCGACGGCGTGACAATGCCGCCAATGCTGGGCAAGGTTCTCGGCGCGCCGAACAGCCAGTTGCCGCGGACGCCGAAAATCGAGGCGGAGGCTTCCTTGAGTTTGGTCCGGCTGACTTCAACGAAGCGGATATCGGTCTGCACCTGGCTCGGCAGCAGCGGGTCGTCGGAAGGCACCGACGGCACGCTGGTCAGCGCCGACGTGGCCCTGCCCTTGACGAACACCATGGCTTGGCGTGGCGTTTTCGAACAGGCGGTCCAGACCATCAGGCTGGTGGTCCCCGGCGCAATGCCCGTGAGTATGAACGCGTTGCTGCCGCTGGGTTGCACGTCGGCAACTTTCGGATCACCCACCGCCAGCTGCGTTACCGGAACGGGGCTGCGCAGTTCATTCTGCAGTCCCTGACCGACCTCGTACGTTGTTGGCCAATTGTCCAGTTGCGGACAATTGGCCGGCGCGGCCTGGGCCGCATCCACGCTGAGGCCCATCCAGAGCAGGCCATGGAAAATTCGCTTGAAAGCGGGCACGGGACGAAGGCTCATCAAGTACATCCTCACTGAATAGGCCAATCTTGGACAGACTGCGCTGTCTCGGATCACTTCACGGGGATCGGGCTATCCCCCCAATGCGCCAGACCACTTATCCATGGCCTTGGCGTTATTCCTTGCGTGCTACACACGAGCGGGCGCAATTCGCTGATCTGGCTGGATAGCGAACGACCTCTGCTGAAACGGTTTTCAATGATCCGGTGACCCGGATTGCCGGCAAGAGCGATACTTGCGGCCATGGACTGCGCTGTCCGCTGTCCTGGTTTCCCCTGAAAGTATTCGGCAATGCAGGTACAGAGCCGGAAAACGCCTGTCAGGATCATGGTGAGGTAACTCCTTTTGCCAATCCGCTATCTGATCACTGAAGCTAACGTGGAAATTCGAGCCGTTATGACTTCTTGTTGTTTGACGTTAGTTCAATCAAGCCAAAGTGCCATGACTTAAAGGAAAACTATTGGTGCAAAGACTGGAACAGGCGGTCGGGCAGGGTCGTAGCGCAGTGCGGTTGCCGGATGTTGACGGGTTGTACTTAAGCAAAAAAAGGCCCGCCAGTCTGACTGGGCGGGCTTTTTGCGTTACGGGCAATGCTTGCATCGATAAAATCAGGCGTCTTTCACGAACGCCCCCACGAACACCCAGTGCTCAGTCCACGTGATAGTGGACCGACAGCGTGCCTTTTTTCTGCGAAAGGGAGGCGATGGTGACCGCACCCAAATCCTTCAAACTGCGTACATGGGTACCGCCACAACCGTAGGCGGGCAGTTCACCGAAACCGATTTCCCGGGCGCCTTCGCGCAGTGAGGTCAGGCGCGGCAGGTCGTGGTCGATCCACTGCCCGATGCCATGCTCAATGACCTGGGCCTCGACGTCTTGCGCGCAATTGCCCGGCTTGAATTGCACACGGCCTTCACCAGGCCAGTGATGCGCCTTGATCGGCATCCAGCCCATGGTTTGTACAAAGTGGCCGATCAAATGGCCAGCCGAATGCATGCGCGTGTTGAACATTCGGCGTTGTTCGTCGACGCGGATTGGCGTCATCCCGGTTTTTACCGGCTGGTCGACAAAATGAATGATCCGCTCGGGATCCTGAACCACGCGCAGCACCTGGCTTTCGCCGATCCAGCCAGTGTCGCAAGGCTGTCCACCGCCCTGGGGGTGGAACAGGGTCGCGCGCAAGACCACGGCAAACTCGTTTTCGTGGGGGGTGCATTCCAGGACTTCCACGTTGGCCTTGAGCTCATCACTATGGAAAAAAAGGCGCAGCGTCATATTCCAGGCTCGTATTGGGAATCAGTTTCTATTATAGAAAGCCTGTAAATACGTGATAATCCGGGCAAACATCAAAGGACTGTTGCGTTGTGAGCATAAATCTTCCACTGCCGCTGCTCGGTGAAATGGCGATATTCGTCAAGGTTGTCGAGACGGGCAGTTTCTCCGAGGCAGCTCGTCAGTTGGGCTCTTCGCCCTCGGCGGTCAGTCGGAGCATTTCGCGCCTGGAGAAGGCGCTTGCCACCCGGTTGCTGCAACGAACCACGCGCAAGTTGCGACTGAGCGACGGTGGCGAGGAGGTGTTCAAGCGGTGCCAGGAAATGGTCAATGCCGCGCGATCAGTGATGGAAATCAGTGGTCAGTTCACGGATGAACCCGAGGGGAGGGTGCGTATCAGCGTGCCGAAAGCGGTGGGCCGAATCGTGATTCATCCGCACATGCCGGAGTTCTTGCGGCGTTATCCCAAGGTGGATGTGGAACTGTTGCTCGAGGACCGCCAGGTCGATTTGATCGACGATCATGTCGACCTGGCGATTCGCATCACCGATCGGCCGCCTGCGGGGCTGGTGGGGCGGCGGTTGCTGACCATCGATCATATGCTCTGCGCCACTCCACAGTATCTGGCCGAGCACGGGACGCCGACTCATCCCCATGACTTGCTCAATCACAGTTGCATTTACCTGGGCGAAACACCCAGCGACGCACGCTGGAAATTCAAGAAAGGCGGCAAGACGGTAACCGTGGGAGTGCGCGGGCGATATGCCGCCAATCACACCGGCGTGCGTTATGGCGCGGTGTTGCAGCACATCGGCATTGGCAGCCTGCCGTATTTCACGGCGCGCCATGCCCTGGAGAAGGGTTTGATGGTGCAAGTGCTGCCGGACTGGACCTTTCTGGCGTCCTATCACGGCGGCGCCTGGTTGCTGCATTCGCCAACCCGATACCTGCCGCCCAAGCTGCGGGTGTTGATCGACTATCTGGTGGAATGTCTGGCGAAGGAGCCGACGCTGGGCAAGCCGGGTCGGTCGAATGGTCCGGGCTGGTCGCCATCGGAGTATGAACTGCCGGAGAGTGACGGCTTGTTTTGAAGGTGGAAAAAAAGATCGCAGCCTTCGGCAGCTCCTACAGGAAATATGCGATCCAAAGCAGGAGCTGCCGAAGGCTGCGATCTTTTGCAGATCAGTGCTTGCTGTCCTGGTTGGACAACGCCAGCAGCTGCTTTTCCTGGTTCCAGTCGAAAGGTTCGTCGTTCTGTTCGGCTTCGAAGCGACGCTCTTCCAGGGCCTGGTACAGGTCGATTTCATCATCGGGCATGTAATGCAGGCAGTCACCGGCGAAATACCACAGCAGGTCGCGCGGCACCAGGTGTGCGATTTGCGGATAGCGAGTGATGACCTGGCACAGAATGTCCTGGCCCAGGTACTGGCTTTCGATCGGGTCGACAGGCAGTAACGCCAGCAGCTCGTCGAAGCGCTCGAGGAACAAGGCATGGCTTTCGTCGGGAACCTGCTCGGCCTCACCTACGGCGACCAGGATGCTGCGCAGGTGGTCGAGTAAAACGAGATGATCGGCAACGATGTTGGACACGAGATAAGTCCTCAAGAGCAAAACGGGCGCGGGAGTATAAAGCGCCCGCGCCCGTTTTTACATGCTTGAAGGGATCAGCGGACTTTTCCTCCGGCCAGTGCCAATTCCTCTTGGTCAAAGTCATCGACATCGATCACCTTGCGCCGGGCCGCTTCGGCTTCACGCAGGGTTTGCGCTTCCACCGGTTGCAACACACCAGCCTCGAGCGCGGCATCGATCAGCGACTCGCCAGCCAGCGGTTTGACCTGGCCGCTCTTGAGTGCCACATGCAGTTTTTTCTGCAGCGGCTGAGCGGCACTCAACAGGTTACAGGCGTGTTGCAAGGCGCCGACCGGATCGTCGCTCGCCTGTGGGCGATAGCAACCCAGGAGCAATTCCTCCAGGGCGGGGTCGCCCTTGGCGCGACCAATCAAGGCAGCGACTTCGGCAGCGAGTTTGTCCGATGGCCCTTTGTGTCGGCGACCGAACGGGAACACGATCACCCGCAACAGGCAGGCCACGACTTTGTTCGGGAAGTTGCTCAGCAGTTCATCCATGGCCCGTTCCGCCTGCCCCAGGCTTTCTTCCATGGCCCAGCTCACCAGCGGCGTCATGTACTGCGGTGTATCGAGATCGTGGTAGCGCTTGAGTGCGGCAGAAGCCAGGTAAAGGTTGCTCAGTACGTCACCCAGACGTGCGGACAGGCGTTCCCGGCGTTTGAGTGCGCCGCCCAGCAACATCATGCTGAGGTCGGCGAGCAGGGCGAAAGCAGCGGCCTGACGATTGAGGGCGCGGAAGTAACCCTGGCTGAGTTTGTCACCCTGGGTGTGTTCCAGGTGCCCGAAACCGAGATTCAGCACCAGTGTACTGGCGGCGTTGCCCACGGCAAAACCGATGTGCTTGAGCAGCAGGCCATCGAATTCCCTGAGCGCCTGATCCTTGTCTTCACGGCCGGCCAGGGCCATTTCCTTGAGCACGAAAGGATGGCAGCGGATCGCGCCCTGGCCAAAGATCATCAGGTTGCGCGAGAGAATGTTCGCGCCTTCCACCGTGATAAAAATCGGCGCGCCGTTCCATTTGCGGCTCAGGTAATTGTTCGGCCCCATGATGATTGCCTTGCCGCCGTGCACATCCATGGCATCGCTGATGCAGTCGCGGCCGCGCTCGGTCAGGTGGTACTTGAGAATCGCCGACAGCACCGACGGTTTCTCGCCCAGGTCGACCGCATTGGCGGTCAGCATGCGGGCGGCGTCCATCATCCAGGCATTGCCGCCAATGCGGGCCATGGCTTCCTGGATGCCTTCGAACGAAGCAATCGGTACATTGAACTGCTCGCGAACCTGCGCGTATTGGCCCGTCACCAGGCTGGTGAACTTGGCCATGCCGGTGCCCACCGCCGGCAGGGAAATCGAACGCCCCACCGACAGGCAATTCATCAGCATCATCCAGCCCTTGCCGAGCATTTCCTGGCCGCCAATGAGGAACTCCAGCGGGACGAACACGTCCTTGCCCGAGTTCGGGCCATTCATGAACGCGGCGCCCAACGGCAGATGCCGGCGGCCGATCTCGACACCTTCGGTGTCGGTCGGAATCAGCGCCAGGCTGATGCCCAGGTCTTCCTTGTCGCCCAGCAGGTGATCCGGGTCATAGGCCTTGAAGGCCAGGCCGAGGAGGGTAGCCACCGGGCCGAGGGTGATGTAACGCTTTTCCCAGTTCAGGCGCAGGCCGAGAACCTCCTGGCCTTCCCATTCACCTTTGCAGATCACCCCGGAGTCCGGCATGCCGCCCGCGTCGGAGCCGGCCAGCGGACCGGTAAGGGCAAAGCACGGGATGTCGTCGCCGCGAGCCAGGCGTGGCAGGTAATGATTGCGTTGTTCGTCGGTGCCGTAGTGCAGCAACAATTCGGCCGGGCCGAGGGAGTTGGGGACCATCACGGTGGAGGCGAGGTCGCCGCTGTGGCTCGCCAGTTTCATCGCCACCTGCGAGTGGGCATAGGCAGAGAAGCCTTTGCCGCCAAACTCTTTGGGGATGATCAGGGCGAAAAAACCGTTGTCCTTGATGAACGTCCAGGCTTCAGGCGGCAGATCCATGGTTTGACCGAGTTGCCATTCATTGACCATGGTGCAGAGTGTTTCGGTCGGCCCGTCGATGAAAGCCTGTTCTTCTTCGTTCAATTGCGCTTTGGGATAGGACAGCAGTTTGCTCCAGTCCGGACGGCCACTGAACAGCTCTCCGTCCCACCACACCGTACCGGCGTCGATGGCATCGCGTTCGGTTTGCGACATCGGCGGCAGGGTTTTCTGGAACCAGTTGAACATCGGCGCGCTGAACCATTTGCGACGCAGGTCGGGCAGCAGCAAGGGCGCGGCGACGGCAGCGATCAATACCCAGAAAACCAGCAGCAACCAGCCCGGCGCGCGGCTGAAAGCGCCCATGGCCACGACATAGGCGGCCACGATGACCAGGGCGGGTAGCGGGGCGATGCGGCGGTGGGCCAGATAAGCAATACCGACCAGCAGAACCAGTATCCACAACAGCAGCATATTTATTCCTCCGTGAAACCAGGGCGAACCAGCCCTCAGAGCTTAGACGGCATCCGCAAAACAGGCAGGTGGTCACCCAGGATGATTTTCGTGCGCCAGATGGGCCGCACACGTGGGAAAAACTCTCATTGAACGAGCGGCAATGCGCCCATGTTTGGCCGAAACGTCGTTATCTCTGTGCTGAAGCTCTCGCTAGACTCGGGGCTTCCCCTGGAGATTATTCTCATGCACGAGTACCTGAGTCCCGGCCGCTTCATCGATAGTGACCATCCGTCCGTGGTGGAGTTCGCCGAAAAACACCGTGGTGCCAGTCGCGATCCGCTTGAGCAGGCGATCAGTCTCTATTACGCCGTGCGCGAAGCGGTGCGCTACAACCCGTACACCTTCAGTCGCGATCCGCAGACCCTGCGCGGCAGTCATGCATTGGCGACCGGGGAGAGTTATTGCGTGCCCAAGGCTACATTGTTGGCAGCTGCCGCGCGGCATTGTGGGATTCCCACGCGGATCGGCCTGGCGGATGTGCGCAATCATTTGTCGACGCCACGGCTGCTTGAGTTGCTCAAGAGCGACATGTTCGCCATGCACGGCTACACCGAGTTTTATTTGCAGGGTCGCTGGATCAAGGCGACGCCGGCGTTCAACCGCAAACTCTGCGACCTGTTCAATGTGGCGCCGCTGGAATTCGACGGGATCAACGACAGCGTTTTTCATCCCTTCAACCGCGATGGCGCGAAGCTGATGGAGTACCTCGTCGATCACGGCCAGTTCGCTGACGTCCCCGAAACGTTCTTTTTCGAACACCTGGAAAAATGCTATCCGCACCTGTTCGGTGAACAGCAGCCACCGCTGTTGGGTGACATGCAGACTGATTTGAGTCGCCCCTGATCCGGCGTATGCTGCCTGCCCACTTACCAAAAAAGAGGCGGTCATGCTGAAGATCTGGGGTCGGAAAAACTCGTCGAATGTCAGAAAGCCATTGTGGGCCGCAGAAGAGCTGGGCCTGGCCTATGAGGCTATCGATGCCGGTGGCGCCTTTGGTGTCGTCGATACGCCTGAGTACCGCGCGATGAACCCCAACGGTCGAGTGCCGGTGATCGAGGACGATGGTTTCGTGTTGTGGGAGTCCAATGCCATCGTGCGTTACCTGATGGCCCGCCATGCCGCCGACACGGCCTGGTACCCCGCGGATCTGCAAGCCCGTGCCACTGCCGACAAATGGATGGACTGGACCACCTCAAGCTTTGCCGGCCCGTTCCGTACCCTGTTCTGGGGTGTTCTGCGTACCCCGGCAGACCAGCAGGACTGGCCCGCCATCAAGGCGGCGATCAGGGAATGCGACACACTGCTGGCGATGGCCGACCAGGCGTTGGCGAACAAGCCCTACCTGTCCGGAGACGAGATCGGCATGGGTGATATTCCCCTGGGCAGTTTCATTTATGCCTGGTTCGAGATGCCGATCGAGCGTGCGCCACTACCGCATCTGCAGGCCTGGTACGCGCGGTTGAAACAGCGTCCGGCGTATCAAAAGGCGGTCATGACCGCGTTGACTTAATACTCACTATCGACACGCTTGACTGTACTTGTGAGGCGGCGACAAGCACCATTGTGCCAAGTTGTTGCGGTTGTATTGTTCGCCGCCGCCCATACTTATCCCTTTCTTCCCTTCTTGGTGCGTAAATCAGATATGAGTTCCGCTCTGTCCATCCGGCAGCTAACCAAAACCTACGGCAACGGTTTCCAGGCCCTGAGTGGTATCGATCTGGACGTCGCCGAAGGTGACTTTTTCGCCTTGCTCGGCCCCAACGGCGCCGGCAAATCCACGACCATCGGCATTCTCTCGACCCTGGTGAACAAGACCAGCGGCACGGTGAATATCTTCGGTCACGACCTGGACAAAAATCCTGCGCAGCTCAAGCGCTGCATCGGCGTGGTGCCTCAGGAATTCAACTTCAACCAGTTCGAAAAGACCTTCGACATCGTCGTGACCCAGGCCGGCTACTACGGCATCCCGGCGAAAATCGCCAAGGAACGCGCCGAACAGTACCTGACCCAGCTGGGCCTGTGGGACAAGAAGGACGTGCCGTCGCGTTCACTGTCCGGCGGCATGAAGCGTCGCCTGATGATCGCTCGCGCGCTGGTTCATGAACCGCGCCTGCTGATCCTCGACGAACCGACTGCCGGGGTGGACATCGAGCTGCGTCGCTCGATGTGGAGCTTCCTCACTGAGCTGAACGAGAAAGGCATCACCATCATCCTCACCACCCATTATCTGGAAGAGGCTGAGCAGTTGTGCCGCAACATCGGCATCATCGACCACGGCACCATCGTCGAGAACACCAGCATGCGTCAGTTGCTCAGCCAACTGCATGTCGAAACCTTTTTGCTGGACCTCAAGGGCGACCTGCCCGCCGCGCCTCAGTTGCTCGGCTACCCGTCCCGGCTGGTCGACAGCCACACCCTGGAAGTCCAGGTGGAAAAGTCCATGGGCATCACCGCGCTGTTCACCCAGCTGGCGCAGCAGAACATCGAAGTGCTGAGCCTGCGTAACAAAACCAATCGCCTTGAGGAGTTGTTCGTGTCCCTGGTGGAGAAAAATCTGTCGAAGGTGGCGGTATGAGTTCCGAGTTGCGCCCCAACCTCATTGCCCTCAACACCATCGTTTACCGTGAAGTCCGGCGTTTCACCCGGATCTGGCCGCAGACCCTGCTGCCGCCAGCCATCACCATGGTCCTGTACTTCGTGATCTTCGGTAACCTGATCGGTCGGCAAATCGGCGACATGGGTGGCTTCACCTACATGGAGTACATCGTGCCGGGGCTGATCATGATGTCGGTGATCACCAACTCCTACGGCAACGTGGTATCGAGTTTCTTCGGCAGCAAATTCCAGCGTTCCATCGAAGAACTGATGGTCTCGCCACTGTCGCCGCACACCATCCTGATCGGCTACACCCTGGGCGGCGTGCTGCGCGGCTTGATGGTGGGGATCATCGTGACCCTGCTGTCGTTGTTCTTCACCCATTTGCAGGTGCATCACCTGGGCGTGACCATTCTGGTGGTGGTGCTGACGGCGACCATCTTCTCGCTGCTGGGCTTCATCAACGCCGTGTTTGCGCGCAACTTCGATGATATTTCGATCATTCCGACTTTCGTGCTGACGCCACTGACCTACCTGGGCGGGGTCTTCTACTCGATCACCTTGCTGCCACCGTTCTGGCAGACCGTTTCCCTGGCCAACCCGGTGCTGCACATGGTCAACGCATTCCGTTACGGCATCCTCGGGGTGTCGGATATCCGGATCAGTATTGCGATTACCTTCATGCTGGTGGCGACCGTGGTGCTGTATCTCGGTTGTGCACGGTTGCTGGTCAGCGGGCGCGGGATGCGTACCTGAGAAATACCGAGTCGTCTGTTTCGCGGGCAAGCCCGCTCCCACAGGGATCTTCAGTGCTACATAGATCCAGTGTGGGAGCGGGCTTGCTCCGGGCGGCGTTCCGACGAAGGCGTCAGCCCAGACACCGCAAAAAAAACGGCCTCCCACAGTGGAGGCCGTTTTGCATTTTCACATCCGGCTCTTCTTGCGCCGCTTCCATTGCCTGGCCACCCACCAGCGCCAATACGCCATCACCAGGAAGTAGGACAGCGCACCGAGGGCCAGCCCCGTCACTACCGAACCCAACAGAAACGGTTGCCACAAGGTCGAGATTTCGCCCCTGATCCATTCCCAGGTCAGTGCGTCCGGCAACTGCCGGGCGGGGACGTCCATCAGCCAGGCACCGGTCTGGTAGGTGCAAAAGAATACGGCAGGCATGGTGATCGGGTTGGTCAGCCAGACCAGGCTCACGGCGATCGGCATGTTGCCGCGCACGATGATGGCGAGAGTTGCCGCCAGCAGCATCTGCAACGGGATTGGCAGGAACGCCGCGAACAAACCCACCGCCATGGCGCGGGCCACGGAGTGGCGGTTGAGGTGCCAGAGGTTCGGGTCATGCAGCAGCGTGCCGAGAAAGCGTAAGGACTTGTGTTCCCTGATGCTCATCGGGTCTGGCATGTAACGTTTGAATAAGCGCCGGGGCATAAGGCTTCTCGGTCGGTCAGGGTGGCAAGTATGTCTGGATTCTATGAACTGCCCATTCAGACTTTGTGACAATTAATAACGGCGCCCACGCGACCGGCGGGCTAAGCCTTGGAGGGGACTCTCAAGGACGGGCTTATGCGCACAGGGATGATGGCGTTGGCGCTGGGTCTGCTGACTTTGCGTTTTTTGCCGGCTTTACCGCCGGTCTGGTTGTGGCTGGCGATGCCGGTGGCGGGTTTGATGTTGTTGCCATTCAGGACGTATCCGGTGGCGTTTTACCTGTTCGGTTTGAGTTGGGCCTGCGCGAATGCGCAGTGGGCGCTGGATGACCGGTTGCCGCCGGCGCTGGACGGAGAAACCCGCTGGGTCGAAGGACGGGTCACTGGCTTGCCCCGGCATGACGACGGTGTCGTGCGTTTCGAATTGACCGACATCCAGTCCCGGCGTACCCGACTGCCGCGGCAAATGCGCCTGGCCTGGTACGGCGGGCCGCCGGTGAACAGTGGTGAGCGCTGGCGTCTGGCAGTCAAATTGAAGCGCCCGGTCGGGCTCCTCAATCCGCAGGCGTTAGACTACCAGGCCTGGTTGCTGGCACAACACATCGGGGCGACCGGGACGGTCAAGCAGGGCGAACGCCTTGCGCCAGCCCAATGGGCCTGGCGCGACGGCATCCGCCAGCGTTTGCAAGCGGTGGATGCCCAGGGTCGAGGCGGCGCGTTGACCGCGTTGGTGCTCGGGGACGGTGCCGGGCTGAGTCGCGAAGACTGGCAGGTATTGCAGGACACCGGCACGGTGCATCTGTTGGTGATTTCCGGGCAGCACATCGGCTTGCTGGCGGGCGTCGTGTATCTGTTGATTGCCAGCCTGGCCCGCCTCGGGTTATGGCCGAACCGTCTGCCATGGCTGCCTTGGGCGTGTGGCCTGGCATTCGCCGCGGCGCTCGGTTACGGGATGCTGGCCGGATTCGGGGTGCCGGTGCGACGAGCCTGCCTGATGCTGGGGCTGGTGTTGTTGTGGCGTCTGCGGTTTCGTCATCTCGGTGCCTGGTGGCCGCTATTGCTGGCACTCTGCGGTATTTTGCTGCTGGAGCCGCTAGCGAGTCTCCAGCCTGGTTTCTGGCTGTCTTTCGCGGCAGTGGCCGTCTTGATATTGACCTTCGGCGGCCGGTTGGGCCCCTGGCGATGGTGGCAAACCTGGACCCGCGCCCAGTGGCTGATTGCGATCGGATTGTGCCCGTTACTGTTGATATTGGGATTGCCGATCAGCCTTAGCGGTCCGGCAGCCAATTTGCTGGCGGTACCGTGGATCAGTCTGCTGGTGTTGCCACCGGCCTTGCTCGGGACATTGCTGTTGCCGGTGCCCTACGTGGGCGAGGGCCTGTTATGGCTGGCGGGCGGTTTGATCGGTGAGTTGTTCAGGGTTCTGGCGTTGTTGGCTGAGGTGCTACCCGCATGGGTGCCGAAGGCGATTCCTTTGTGGGTATGGAGCCTCGGCGCGCTGGGCGCTTTTCTACTGCTGTTGCCGCGTGGCGTTCCGCTGCGCCCGTTGGGTTGGCCTCTGCTGCTGTTGCTGGTATTCCCACCCCGGTCAATGCTGCCGGAAGGCATCTCTGAAGTCTGGCAGTTGGACGTGGGGCAGGGGGTGGCTATTTTGGTGCGCACCCGGCACCACACCTTGCTGTATGACGCCGGACCGCGATTCGGTGAGCTTGACCAGGGGGAGCGGGTGGTGCTGCCAGCGTTGCACAAACTGGGGGTGAAGGGTCTCGACCTGATGCTGATCAGCCACGCCCATGCCGATCATGCCGGTGGTGCCCCGGCGATTGCCAAGGGCTTGCCGGTGATAGAGGTGGTCAGTGGTGAACCCTCTGACTTGCCTGTGGAGTTGCAGGCCGGGCGTTGTGAGAGCGGCCGGCAATGGACCTGGGATGAAGTCGATTTCCAGCTTTGGCACTGGCCGTTGGCTGGCGACAGCAATCAGAACTCCTGTGTCTTGTTGATCGAGGCCAATGGCGAACGATTGCTGTTGAGTGGCGACATTGATGCCGCCGCCGAAAGAGCCCTGCTGGACAGTCCGTTAGCCTTGCCTACCGATTGGCTGCAGGCGCCACACCACGGCAGTCGCAGTTCGTCGTCAACTGCCCTGCTGGATGTCCTGCAACCTAAAGGGGCGTTGATCTCCCGCGGCCAGGGCAATTCATTTGGCCATCCGCATCCCACGGTCATCGCGCGTTATCAGAAACGCGGGATGGCGATCTACGACAGCGTCGAACAAGGTGCCATTCGTCTGCAACTGGGGCGCTTCGAGCCGCCGTGGTCGATGCGCCAGGAACGGCGTTTCTGGCGCGATCCGCCGCCTTCGAACCCATGACCGGGCGTTATCAAGGCCCGACCGGATGCGACATCACGGTCTTCGGTGCGCCCACCCCCTATGTTAGAGTGGCGCACTTTTTCGAGGGGGCTGTCACTGTGTGGGAATTGGTCAAATCCGGCGGCTGGATGATGCTGCCGATCATTCTGAGCTCCATCGCGGCCATGGCGATCGTTGCCGAGCGTCTGTGGACCCTGCGCGCCAGCCGCGTGACCCCGGAGCACTTGCTCGGGCAAGTCTGGGTCTGGATCAAGGACAAACAGCTCAATAAGGAAAAACTCAAGGAACTGCGCGCCAACTCCCCGTTGGGCGAGATCCTGGCGGCCGGCCTGGCCAACTCAAAACATGGTCGCGAGATCATGAAGGAGTGTATCGAAGAGGCCGCACAACGGGTCATCCATGAGCTCGAGCGCTACGTCGCCGCCCTCGGCACCATCGCCGCCATGGCGCCGTTGCTGGGCCTGCTGGGTACAGTGCTGGGCATGATCGATATTTTCAGTGCGTTCACAGGCTCAGGCATGACCACCAACGCTTCGGTACTGGCCGGTGGTATTTCCAAGGCCCTGATCACCACGGCCGCGGGCCTGATGGTGGGTATCCCCGCAGTGTTTTTCCACCGTTTCCTGCAACGCCGGATCGATGAGCTGGTGGTGGGCATGGAGCAGGAAGCGATCAAGCTGGTCGAAGTGGTGCAGGGCGATCGCGACGTGGACCTGACCGGGAGCAAAGCGTGAAATTCCGCCGCAAACCACGGGAAACGGTGGACATCAACCTCGCATCGCTGATCGACGTGGTGTTCATCCTGTTGCTGTTTTTCGTCGTGACTACCACCTTTACCCGTGAGACCCAGCTGCGCGTCGATCTGCCGGAAGCGGTTAGCGGCACGCCGGCCGATGATCAGAGCAAGCCACTGGACATCGCCATCAGCGCCGACGGCGTGTTCTCGGTGAACAACCAGATCCTGCCGAAAAGCGACCTCGCCTCGCTGATGGACGCGCTGCAAAAGGAAGCCAACGGCGACACCAACCGGCCGCTGTCCATCAGTGCTGACGGCAAGACTGCGCATCAGTCCGTGGTGACAGCCATGGATGCCGCCGGCAAACTCGGCTTCAGTCACTTGCGCATGACCACCATCGAGGCGGCGCCTCCCGCGCCCTGATGGCCATGTCCGATCGATTGCTCGCCGCGTGGTACGCAGGTCATCCGGCCCTGAAGCTGTTACAGCCACTGGAATGGCTGTACCGGCGCGTGGTCATGAACAAACGCAAGCGCTTTCTGGCGGGTGAGGGCGAGATCTACCAGCCACCGGTGCCGCTGATCGTGGTCGGCAACATCACCGTGGGAGGCACCGGCAAGACGCCGCTGATTCTATGGATGATCGAGCACTGCCAGCGCAGCGGCCTGCGGGTCGGGGTGGTCAGCCGCGGCTATGGCGCCAAACCGCCGCAGTTGCCGTGGCGGGTCGAGGCCGGGCAGAGCGCCGACGTTGCCGGTGACGAGCCGTTGCTGATTGTCCAGCGCACGGGCGTGCCGCTGATGATCGACCCCAATCGCAGCAGCGCCGTCAAAGCCTTGCTGGCCAGTGAGCCGCTGGACCTGATCCTGTCCGACGACGGCATGCAGCACTATCGCATGGCCCGTGACCTCGAACTGGTGCTGATCGACGCCGCCCGTGGTCTGGGCAACCGCCGTTGCCTGCCCGCCGGGCCATTGCGTGAACCGGTCGAGCGCCTGCAAAGCGTCGACGCGGTGCTTTACAACGGTGCCGCGGCTGACCGCGACGATGGCTTTGCCTTTCAATTGCAGCCCACCGCGCTGGTCAATCTGCACAGCGGCGAACGCCGTTCCCTCGATCTTTTTCCCGCCGGCCAGGCCCTGCACGCGGTGGCCGGTATCGGCAATCCGCAACGTTTCTTCAAGACCCTCGAAACGCTACACTGGCAGCCTGTTCCACATGCGTTTGCCGACCACGCCGAATACAGCGTGCAGGCGTTGAATTTCACGCCGTCATTGCCGTTGGTAATGACGGAAAAAGACGCGGTGAAATGCCGTGCCTTTGCCGCCGCCGATTGGTGGTACCTGGCGGTCGATGCCGTGCCGTCGCCGGCCTTCGTGGCCTGGTTCGACACACAGTTGATGCGCCTGCTGCCGGATCGTTTGTTGCCTTAACTCCGTTTTTTCCAGGGAATGCTCATGGACACCAAATTGCTCGACATCCTCGCTTGCCCGGTCTGCAAAGGCCCGCTCAAGCTCAGCGCCGACAAGACCGAGCTGATCAGCAAGGGCGCCGGCCTGGCCTACCCGATTCGCGACGGCATCCCGGTGATGCTCGAGTCGGAAGCGCGCACCCTGACCACCGATGAGCGCCTGGATAAATGACCACAGCCTTTACCGTCGTCATTCCATCGCGTTATGCCTCCACCCGCCTGCCAGGCAAGCCGCTGCTGCTGATCGCCGGCAAGCCGATGATCCAGCACGTCTGGGAACAGGCGAGCAAAAGCAGCGCCGGGCGGGTGGTGGTTGCCACTGACGACGCGCGCATCGTCGAGGCCTGCAATGGCTTCGGTGCAGAAGTGGTGCTGACCCGTGAGGATCACAATTCCGGCACCGATCGCCTGGCTGAAGTTGCGATGAAGCTGGGCCTGGCGCCCGATGCCATCGTCGTCAACGTCCAGGGCGACGAGCCGCTGATCCCGCCGAGCGTGATCGATCAGGTCGCCGCCAACCTGGCGGCCCACGCTGAAGCGCGCATGGCCACCCTGGCCGAGCCGATCGAAGACGCGGACACCCTGTTCAATCCCAACGTGGTCAAGGTCGTCAGCGACCTCAATGGCCTGGCACTGACGTTCAGTCGCTCCACCTTGCCATGGGCGCGGGATGCGTTTGCCGTGAACCCTGAGCAGTTGCCGGAAGGTGTGCCGTATCGCCGCCATATCGGCATCTATGCCTACCGTGCCGGTTTCCTGCAGGACTTCGTCAACTGGGGTCCATGCTGGCTGGAAAACACCGAGTGCCTGGAACAGCTGCGTGCCCTGTGGCACGGCGTGCGGATCCACGTGGCCGACGCATTGATCGCGCCGCCTGCCGGCGTCGATACCGCTGAAGACCTCGAGCGCGTTCGTCGCCTGCTGGAGGCGTGATGCGCGTTTTGTTCGTGTGCCTGGGCAACATCTGCCGTTCTCCCACGGCCGAAGGCGTGCTGCGGCACAAACTGCGCGAAGCGGGGCTGGCCGATCAGATTGAGGTCGCATCCGCCGGCACCGGTGACTGGCATGTCGGCAAGGCGCCGGACAAGCGCAGCCAGGCCGCGGCGAAGCTGCGCGGTTACGACTTGTCGGCCCAGCGCGCCCGGCAAGTCAGCCGCGCCGATTTTGCCACCTACGACCTGATCCTCGCGATGGACAACAGCAACCTGCGCAACCTCAAGGCCTTGCAGCCCGCCAAGGGCAAGGCCGAGCTGGATCTGTTCCTGCGCCGTTACCAGTCGCCAATCGATGAAGTGCCGGACCCGTACTACGATGGCGAGCAAGGCTTCGAGCAGGTGTTGGACCTGATCGAGCGCGCCAGCGATTTGCTGGTGATCGAATTGAAGGGACGGTTATGAGTTTGCAGATTCAATCGCAGGTGTCGCTCAAGCCGTTCAACAGCTTTGGCGTGGATGTCCAGGCCCGGCTGTTTGCCGAGGCCCATAGCGACGCCGATGTGCGCGAAGCCCTGGCTTATGGGCTGGAGCACAAGGTCCCGGTACTGGTGATCGGCGGTGGCAGCAACCTGCTGCTGACGGCGGATATCGAATCACTGGTGCTGCGCATGGCCACTCGCGGGATTCGCGTGCTGAGCGATGACGACGGCAAAGTGGTGATCGAGGCCGAGGCGGGCGAGCCCTGGCATCCCTTTGTGCAACACACCCTGGCGCTTGGGTTGTCCGGCCTGGAAAACCTCAGTCTGATTCCCGGCACCGTGGGTGCGGCACCGATGCAGAACATCGGCGCCTATGGGGTCGAGATCAAGGACGTGTTCGCCGGCCTGACCGCCCTCGATCGCCAGACCGGCGAACTGCGCGATTTCAGCCTGGCGCAGTGCAACTTTGCTTACCGCGACAGCCTGTTCAAGCAGGAACCGGGGCGCTGGTTGATCCTGCGTGTGCGTTTCGCCCTCGACCGTGCCGCGCATTTGCACCTGGAGTACGGCCCGGTGCGTCAGCGCTTGACCGAACAAGGTATCGAGCATCCGACCGCCCGCGATGTCAGCCAGGCCATTTGCAGCATCCGCAACGAAAAACTCCCGGACCCGGCCGTGCTCGGCAATGCCGGCAGTTTCTTCAAGAACCCTTTGGTGTCGGCGGCGCTGGCTGCACGGCTAAAGGGCGAATACCCGGACCTGGTGGCCTATGCGCAACCCGACGGGCAGATGAAACTGGCCGCTGGCTGGTTGATCGAGCGGGCAGGCTGGAAAGGTTTTCGCGATGCCGACGCAGGTGTTCACAAGCTGCAGGCGCTGGTGCTGGTCAACTATGGCGGCGCAACGGGCCTGCAATTGCTGAACCTGGCGCAGCGCATCCAGAAAGACATTTCAGAACGTTTTCATGTCGATCTGGAAATGGAACCGAACCGGTATTGAGCTAAGCTTTCAGGACAGATCAAAAAGCCCTGCACGATGTTTATTGTGCAGGGCTTTTTGTTAATGCTCGGTTAACTTAGTCAGCTAACGATGCACACTCTTGCTCCACCAAAGGCCCGGTGCAGACCGTTTGCGTCCGCACGAGAGAGCCTATTAGCCTGAGTCGATCTGCGTGCGACCCACCGAGATCCAGCGGCAGATTGCTCGACCCCATAACTCAAGATCTATGCGGGCGTGCCCATGATTACCCTGAAACTCAATGGTCAAGACCATCAACTCGACGTCACCGAGGACATGCCGCTGCTCTGGGCGATCCGCGACGTGGCCGGTTACAACGGTACCAAGTTCGGCTGCGGCATGGGCCTGTGCGGGGCCTGCACCATTCATATCGAAGGGGCACCGGCACGCAGTTGCATCACGCCCATCGGTTCCGTCGTCGGTCAGAATGTCAGCACCATCGACAACCTGCACGCCGACCCGATCGGCAAAGTCGTCCAGCAAGCCTGGCTCGACACGGCGGTCGCCCAATGCGGTTTCTGCCAGGGTGGTCAAATCATGTCGGCGACAGCGCTGCTCAAGACCCACCCGAACCCCAGCGACGAGCAGATTGAAGAAGCAATGGTCGGCAACATCTGCCGGTGTGGCACCTACAACCGCATCAAGACCGCCATCCGCCAGGCCTCCACTCACCTGAAGGAGGCCAAGGCATGAGCCGCTTACCGAACGATTTCACCCTGAGCAATCTGAGCCAGCTCAGTCGCCGTGGCTTTCTCAAAGGCGTGGGCGCCACCAGTGCGCTGGTTTTGGCGGCGAGTTGGGGCTGGCAAGACGCTTTTGCCGAAGAAAAAGACAAGAAGTTCGGCGCCGATGGCATGCCCCACGGCTGGGTCGACGATCCGAAGGTCTATGTGAGCATCGCCGCCGATGGCACGGTGACCGTGATCTGCAACCGCTCGGAAATGGGGCAGGGCGTGCGTACCAGCCTGACCATGGTGGTGGCTGATGAACTGGAAGCCGATTGGGCGCGGGTCAAGGTACAGCAGGCCCCGGGCGATGAGGCACGCTTCGGCAACCAGGACACCGACGGCTCACGCAGCATGCGCCACTGGTATGAACCGATGCGCCGTTGCGGGGCTGCTGCACGCGCCATGCTGGAACAGGCCGCTGCTGACCAGTGGAAAGTGTCGGTGGGCGAGTGCCATGCGCAACTGCATAAAGTCATCCACAAACCCTCGGGCCGCGAACTGGATTATGGCGCGCTCGCCGCCGCTGCCAGCGCTTTGGCCGTACCGGCGCGTGACAGCCTTAGGCTCAAGCAGCCTTCGGAATTCCGTTACATCGGCAAGGAAGGCAGCAAGGCCATCGACGGTGAGGACATCGTCAACGGCCGTGCCGTGTACGGTGCCGACGTGCATTTCGACGGCATGCTCTACGCGACCATTGCCCGACCCACGGTGTATGGCGGCAAAGTCAAAAGTTTCGATGGCAGCGCGGCGATGAAAGTCCCCGGCGTGGTCAAGGTGCTGCAGATCGAAAGCCGTCCGTTGCCTTCGGAGTTCCAGCCCCTGGGTGGCATTGCCGTGGTGGCGAGCAATACCTGGGCGGCGATCAAGGGCCGCGAGGCGCTGAAAATCGAGTGGGATGACGGCCCCAACGCCAGCTACGACTCGATCGCCTATCGCAAGGAGCTCGAAGCGGCCTCGCTCAAGCCTGGCAAGGTGGTGCGAAATACCGGCAACATCGACGAGGCCATGAGCAGCGCCGACAGTACGCTGGAAGCCTCTTACTACTTGCCGCATTTGTCACAGTCGCCGATGGAACCGATGGTCGCCATTGCGCGGTTCAAGGACGGTGCGTGCGAGGCCTGGGGGCCAAGCCAGGCGCCGCAGGTCACCCGGGAGCGGATCGGTGAACGCCTGGGGCTGCCGTTCGAAAAGGTCACGTTCAACGTGACCTTGCTGGGCGGTGGGTTCGGGCGCAAGTCCAAGCCTGACTTCATCATCGAAGCCGCGATCCTCGCCAAGGAATTCCCCGGCAAGGCGGTGCGGGTGCAATGGACCCGCGAAGACGACATCCACTGTTCCTACTTCCACACCGTATCGGCCGAATACCTCAAGGCCAGCCTGAACAAGGACGGTCTGCCGTCCGGTTGGTTGCACCGTACGGTGGCGCCGAGCATCACGGCGTTGTTTGCGCCTGGCATGAACCATGAGGCGGCGTTCGAACTGGGCATGGGCTTCACCAACATGGCGTATGCGATCCCCAACATTCGCCTGGAAAACCCCGAGGCTACGGTGCATACCCGTGTTGGCTGGTATCGCTCGGTGTCGAACATTCCCCATGGCTTCGCGATCCAGAGTTTTATCGATGAACTGGCGCACAAGGCTGGGGAAGATCCGCTGAAGTACCAAGTCAGATTGCTCGGCCCGGACCGTCAGATCGATCCGCGCACCTTGAGCGAAGAGTGGAACTACGGTGAATCCCCCGAGCGGTATCCGATCGACACCGCGCGCCTGCGCACGGTACTGGAGACCGCCGCCAAAGCCGCCGGATGGGGGCGTGAGCTGCCCAAGGGCCGCGGCCTGGGCCTGGCGGTGCATTACAGCTTCGTGACCTATGTGGCAGCGGTGATCGAGGTGGAGGTCAAAGACGACGGCACGCTGGTGGTGCACAAGGCCGACATCGCCGTCGATTGCGGGCCGCAGATCAATCCCGAGCGGATTCGCGCGCAATTCGAGGGTGCCTGCGTCATGGGCCTGGGTAATGCGGTGCTTGGGGAAATCAGCTTCAAGGACGGCAAGGTCCAGCAGGATAACTTCCACATGTACGAAGTGGCGCGCATGTCCCTGGCGCCGAAAGAGGTGGCTGTGCATCTGGTGACGCCGCCGGGTGAGGTGCCATTGGGCGGTGTCGGTGAACCGGGCGTGCCACCGATTGCGCCGGCCCTGTGCAATGCGATCTTTGCAGCCACCGGCAAACGCATCCGCAACCTGCCGGTTCGTTATCAGTTGTCGGGCTGGCAGCAGGCCGGTGCCTGATGGACAGCGCCGACCTGAACGTCCTGCGCAGTGTGCTGCAATGGCAGCGCAACGGTCAGCGGGTGGTGTTGTACAGCGTGGTCGAAACCTGGGGCACTGCGCCCCGGGCACCCGGCGCCATGCTCGCCCTGCGTGAAGATGGCGTGGTGATTGGCTCGGTCTCGGGCGGGTGTGTCGAGGATGACTTGATCGCCCGGCTGCACGATGGCCGTCTCGCACTGGACGGGTCGCCGGTGCAACTGATCACGTACGGCGTGACCCGCGAGGAAGCCGCACGTTTCGGTTTGCCCTGCGGCGGCACCTTGCGCTTGACCGAGGAGCGCATCGACGATGGGGGTTGGGTCGAGCAACTGCTGGCCCGATGCGAGGCCCATGAAATCGTTGCCCGTGAACTGAACCTGGCCACCGGCGAAGTGTTTTTGCAACCGGCCAGTAAAGCTGACGTCTTGACGTTCGACGGTCAGACCTTGCGGGCGATCTATGGGCCGCGCTGGCGCTTGCTGCTGATCGGCGCGGGGCAGCTGTCGCGCTACGTCGCGGAAATGGCCCGCCTGCTGGATTTCGAGGTGCTGATTTGCGATCCACGCAGCGAGTTCGTCTATGGCTGGGAAGAGCAGCACGGACGATTCGTCTCGGGCATGCCGGATGAGGCGGTGTTGAATATCCAGACCGATGAGCGCACGGCCATCGTGGCCTTGACCCACGATCCGCGCCTGGACGACATGGCGTTGCTCACGGCCCTGGATTCCAAAGCCTTTTACGTTGGAGCACTGGGGTCGCGGGTGAACAGCCAGAAGCGCCGGGAAAACCTGGCTCAACTGGGTTTGTCGCAACCGGCGATTGACCGTTTGCATGGTCCGATCGGCTTGCACATCGGCAGTCATAATCCAGCGGAAATAGCCTTGTCGCTCATGGCGGAAATCGTCGCAGTCAAAAATGGCGTCGAACTGAAACAGAAGAAGGTCTTGCGGGAGAAGGTATGAGCGAGTCCATTGGCGTCGTCTTACTGGCGGCGGGGCAGGGCAGCCGGTTTCGTCAGGTGGCGGGTGCTGAAAAGGATAAGTTGGTGGCCGATTGCACCGGGCGTGACGGCGTGGTGCGGTCCGTCATCGAGCACACATTGGTCAACCTGCCGGCGACGCTGGGCAAACGCGTATTGGTGACCACTGCTGACCGCCCACAGGTGATTCGCATGGCTCAGGCCTATGGCTGCGAGATTGTGCTGATCGAATCGACGGGAATGGGCGACAGCATTGCCGCCGGAGTCGCTGCCTGCAAACAACTCGATGGCTGGCTGATGGTACTGGGGGATATGCCGTTCATCCTGCCGTCCAGTATCGGGCAAGTGGTGGCGGGTATTGGCGATGACAGCATCAGTGTGCCCGTACAGGACGGCGAGTATGGGCATCCGGTCGGGTTTGGGCGGGACTTCGCTGCGGGGTTGATGGAGCTATCGGGGGATCGTGGCGCGAAACCGCTGTTTGCCCAAGGGCGGGTGGTTGAAGTGACCGTGGATGATCCTGGCGTGTTGTGGGATGTGGATGTGCCTGAGGCACTAACCTTCAGGCCAGCATAGGTCCTTGTGGGAGCGAGCTTGCTCGCGATAGCGGTGGATCAGCTAGCACCAATGTTGAATATCATTCGGCTATCGCGAGCAAGCTCGCTCCCACAGGGGGTTGGGGGATATTCAGGGATATAAAAAAGCCCCGCCTGGGTTCACCAGGCGGGGCTTTTCAGTGGCCGATGGAATCAGGCGAGAGGTTTGGTCTCGTGCTCTTTTTCCAGGGCTTGCTCGTGTTGCTCTACCGCGTCCTGAACGGAGCGCGGCGCTTCGTGGATCACCGACTCAGCCGGCTCGGCAACCACTTCGGCGGCCGGGGCAGGCACTGCCTCAACCGCTTCAACCGGAGCCGCAGCGGCAGCCAGTTCAGCTTCCTTTTGCAGACGCTCGGCTTCGCGCTTGCGACGACGCACTTCACGCGGGTCGTTAGGCGCACGGCCACTTGGCGTCAGGGCGCTGACAGGAGCGGCTTCGACGACCGGCGCAGGCGCTTCGGCAATTACCGGAGCTTCAACGACAGGCGCTTCAACCACCGGCGCCGGAGCCGGTTCTGCTGCAGCAACCACCGGCTCGGAAACCATGGCTTCGGCCACTTGGGTCTCGGCAGCAGGCGCTGGTGTTTCAGCGACGGCTGGCTCGGCCACCCAGTTGAACGCCGTTTGCTCTTCACGCACTTCGCGAACGGTTTCAGTCACGGTCTCGACGACAGCTTCTGCAGCTACGGCAGGTGCTTCAACCACTGGAGCCGGCTCGGCAACCGCTTCAACGGCTGGCTGAGCTTCTGGCGCCACTTCGATTTCCGGCGAGGCGGTGACTTCGACCGGCGTGGTCGCTTCAACGACTGGCGCTTCAACCGGAGCTGCTTCCAGGGTGGCGGCAGTGGCGCGTTCGGCTTGCACATTGGCTTCAGCTTCGGCTGGAGCGCTGATCACGCTGCTGGCAACGGCTGCGGTGACAGCCAGGCCGGCGGCCAGATCGGCAGTGCTTGGCGCTTCAGCGCTTTCGCCGGACTCGGACTCTTCCGAGCCTTCGATCACGTTGCCGTTGGCGTCACGCTGACGCTCGCGACGGTTGCTGCGACGACGCTGGCCACGGGAACGGCGGCGTGGACGATCGCCTTCGGCGTTTTCCTGACCCTCTTCCTGCAGTTGCTCTTCGTTGGTGGTCAGTTCTTCTTCGGCAGCGGCGGCGGCAGCTTGTTCGGCACGAGGCTGACGCTCTTCACGCGGTGGGCGTGGAGCACGCTCTTCACGTGGCTGGCGAGCCGGACGCTCTTCTGCGGTAGCAGCGGCGGCCGGAGCAGCCGGAGCTGCATCCAGAGGCTCGCGCAGTTCACGCACGCGTTCTTCACGCTCGCCACGTGGCTTGCGATCTTCACGCGGAGCGCGCGGCGCACGTTCTTCACGAGGCGCGCGTGGTGCGCGTTCTTCGCGAGCTACTGCCGGCGTTTCTTCACGGCTCTCGCGAGGCTCGCGCACTTCGCGTGGCTGACGCTCTTCACGCGGTGCGCGCTCTTCACGCGGTGCACGTTCTTCGCGAGGCTTGCGCTCTTCATCGCGGCGACCGTTACGGTTGCGGCTCTGCTGGCGACCGTTGCGACGCTCTTCATTGCGGGCCGGACGCTCGGCGGCTGGCTTTTCAACCACAACCGGCGCGACAGGCTCTTCCTTGGTGGCGAACAGACTCACCAGCGATTTCACCAGGCCTTTGAACAGGCTTGGCTCAGGCACGACGGCCGGAGCCGGGGCCGGAGCGGCAACTTCGGTCGGAACCGGAGCGTTAGCGCGAGCTGGAGCTGTCTTGACCGCGGCTTCCTGGCGAACCAGGGTGCGGGTCGCAGCGGCTGGCTGGACTTCTTCGACTTCGGCAGCGGCAGCGGCGATTTCGTAGCTGGACTGGTTGGTCGCCGCTTCCGGGCTGTCATCACGCAGGCGTTGCACTTCGAAGTGCGGCGTCTCGAGGTGATCGTTCGGCAGGATGACGATGCGGGCGCGGGTGCGCAGTTCGATCTTGGTGATCGAGTTGCGTTTTTCGTTGAGCAGGAACGCAGCCACCGGGATCGGCACTTGTGCACGAACTTCGGCGGTACGGTCTTTCAGGGCTTCTTCTTCGATCAGGCGCAGGATCGCCAGGGACAGCGATTCAACGTCACGGATGATGCCGGTGCCGTTGCAACGCGGGCAGACGATGCCGCTGCTTTCGCCCAGGGACGGACGCAGGCGCTGACGGGACATTTCCAGCAGGCCGAAGCGCGAGATGCGACCGACTTGCACGCGAGCGCGGTCGGCTTCCAGGCATTCGCGGACTTTCTCCTCCACGGCGCGCTGGTTCTTGGCAGGGGTCATGTCGATGAAGTCGATGACGATCAGGCCGCCGATGTCGCGCAGGCGCAACTGACGGGCGATTTCTTCGGCCGCTTCAAGGTTGGTCTGCAGCGCGGTTTCTTCGATGTCGCTGCCTTTGGTGGCGCGCGCCGAGTTGATGTCGATGGACACCAGGGCTTCGGTCGGATCGATCACGATGGAGCCGCCGGAAGGCAGTTCGACGACGCGCTGGAAAGCGGTTTCGATCTGGCTTTCGATCTGGAAACGGTTGAACAGCGGAACGCTGTCTTCGTAGAGCTTGATCTTGCTGGCGTACTGCGGCATCACCTGGCGGATGAAGGTCAGGGCTTCGTCCTGGGCTTCAACGCTGTCGATCAGCACTTCGCCGATGTCCTGGCGCAGGTAGTCGCGGATCGCGCGGATGATCACGTTGCTTTCCTGGTAGATCAGGAACGGCGCGGCGCGGTCCAGCGAGGCTTCCTTGATGGCGGTCCAGAGCTGCAGCAGGTAGTCGAGGTCCCACTGCATTTCTTCGCTGCTGCGGCCCAGGCCGGCAGTGCGCACGATCAGACCCATGTCGGCCGGGGCAACCAGGCCGTTCAGGGCTTCACGCAGTTCATTGCGCTCTTCGCCTTCGATGCGACGGGAGATGCCGCCGGCACGCGGGTTGTTCGGCATCAGCACCAGGTAACGACCGGCCAGGCTGATGAAAGTGGTCAGGGCGGCGCCCTTGTTGCCACGTTCTTCTTTTTCGACCTGAACGATGACTTCCTGGCCTTCGCTCAGGACGTCCTTGATGTTGACGCGACCTTCCGGGGCTTTCTTGAAGTATTCGCGGGAGATTTCTTTGAGGGGCAGGAAGCCGTGGCGCTCAGAGCCGAAATCGACAAAGGCAGCCTCGAGGCTTGGTTCGATGCGAGTAATCCGGCCTTTATAGATGTTGGCCTTCTTCTGCTCGCGTGCACCGGATTCGATGTCCAGGTCGTAGAGGCGCTGGCCATCTACCAGTGCAACACGCAACTCTTCGGGTTGAGTTGCGTTAATCAGCATTCTTTTCATGTAGTACCGTCGGTTTCCGGGCTGCCGGAAACGGCGTTCGGCACACACGACTTCTCACGGTCGGTGTCAGGTGCGTCGGGAGTGGTTGGCCATTTCCCGTGTCCAGCGAAGTCCGGCCAATGTGGGCCTTCATCGCGACGTACGCGTCCTGCTTGCTGTGGCTACTTAAGCACTCAGTCAGGAGGAGGAATCAACCAGCGGCTGTGGACGAGATGAAGCGTCTGGAGAAAGCCTGTTGCTACACAGTCCGGCGGTTGTGCATCTCCACCCTACACGTATCCCTGATAATTCGGGTGCTGCCGCGCGCAGAATCCGCAGCGGGTTGGCATTTACCGTGAGCTCCGATAGGGGAGGTCACGCATCATGGCTAATTTAGGCGTTGTTTCCGATGCCTTCGCTCGGGGTCATTCGCAGCTGACTGCACTTTGTGAACTGGCCGTGAATATGGCTCGCAAAACGAGTGGAAAACTCTGCTTTGTGGCGTGATTCAGGCCTCATGTCACCTGCGCTCGTTACACCTGCAAACTCCACCGTTACGTAGCGAAAGCCCCGTAGGACGGCCTCGCGTCCTGGTGAATTGCGTTGGTCAGGGCCGGTTTTTGACCGTTGGTCCGCTGTCCAGGCCGCTTTTGGCGACGTTCGCGACTATAGCAGCAATGATTAAGTGCTTCAATTCCATAAAAAATTGTTATCATCCGCGGCATGACGACGACTACCCCCCCGACTCCAGGCGTACAACTGCTTGAGGTCTCGCCGGAATATGCCGGCCAACGTATTGATAATTTCCTTCTCGCCCGACTCAAAGGCGTGCCCAAGACCTTGATTTACCGCATTTTGCGCAAGGGCGAAGTGCGCGTGAACAAAGGTAGGATCAAGCCCGAGTACAAGCTGCAGGCGGGCGATATCGTGCGCGTGCCGCCGGTTCGCGTGCCTGAACGCGACGAGCCGGTGCCACTGGCACAAGGCCTGCTGCAGCGGCTCGAAGCCTCGATTGTCTTCGAAGACAAGGCCCTGATCGTGATCAACAAGCCCGCCGGCATTGCGGTTCACGGCGGTAGTGGCCTGACGTTCGGGGTAATCGAAGCCTTTCGTCAGTTGCGCCCCGATTGCAAGGAGCTCGAACTGGTTCACCGTCTCGACCGTGACACGTCCGGCCTGTTGATGATCGCCAAGAAGCGCAGCATGTTGCGTCACTTGCACACAGCGTTGCGCGGTGATGGCGTCGACAAGCGCTACATGGCGCTGGTCCGCGGTAACTGGGCGAGCTCGATCAAGCAGGTCCGTGCATCGCTGGGCAAGAGCAATCTGCGCTCCGGCGAGCGCATGGTCGAGGTCGACGAGGAGGAGGGCAAGGAGTCCGTGACCGTGTTCAAGGTCCTGCGCCGTTTCGGCGACTTTGCCACCCTGATCGAAGCCAAGCCGATTACCGGCCGGACTCACCAGATCCGCGTGCATACCTTGCACGCCGGGCATTGCATCGCTGGCGACACCAAGTACGGCGACGAAGGTTTCAGCAAGGAAATCCGCGATCTGGGCGGCAAGCGCCTGTTCCTGCATGCCTACATGTTGACCGTGCCGTTGCCTGATGGCGGCGAGCTGAAGTTGCAGGCGCCGGTCGACGAGATGTGGGCCAAGACTGTGGAGCGATTGAGTGCGCCCATCTGATTACAAGCTGCTGATCTTCGATTGGGACGGCACGCTGGCCGATTCCATTGGCCGGATTGTCGAGGCGATGCATGTTGCCTCCCGGCGCTCCGGTTTTGAGCAGCGCGACGATTTTGCCGTCAAGGGCATCATCGGCCTGGGCTTGCCGGAAGCGATCCGCACCCTGTACCCCGAAATCGGCGACGCAGAGTTGATCGGTTTCCGCGAACACTATGCTGAGCATTACATTGCGTCGGAGGCTGAGCCTTCGCCGTTGTTCGAGGGAGTGGTCGAGTCGCTCGAGGCGTTTCGTGCCGAGGGTTATCATCTGGCTGTGGCGACCGGCAAGGCCCGTCGCGGGCTGGATCGGGTGTTGAAGGCTCATGGCTGGGAGGATTACTTCGATATCACCCGTGCCGCCGACGAGACCGCCAGCAAGCCCCATCCGCTGATGCTCGAGCAGATTCTCGCGCATTGCGAGGTTCGCCCGGATCAGGCATTGATGGTCGGTGATTCGTCCTTTGATTTGCAGATGGCACGCAACGCCGGCATGGGGTCGGTGGCTGTAAGCTATGGCGCCCAATCGATCGATGCGTTGAGGCTGTATGAACCGCGACTGGCCATCGACCGTTTTTCAGAATTGCACGCCTGGCTGAGTCAGCAGGCTTAACCGGTTGTTTTTGGGGTGGACGGCATGGCCGACGAATGGAAGGCGCCCGCCAAGGCGAGTGCAGAGAGCAGTGACGACAAAAGCTGGAAGCTGCTGGAGAAGACGCTGCTGGCCAGTGTGCAGGAGCAGCGTCGATCCCGTCGCTGGGGAATATTCTTCAAGTTTCTGGCTTTTGTGTATCTTTTCGGCGTTGTTGCTCTGTTTTCGCCGCTGATGGATATGGAGAAGGCCGCCACCCTCAGTGCCAATTACACGGCGCTGATCGATGTGAGGGGGGTGATTGCCGACAAGGAGTCGGCCAGCGCAGACAATATCGTTGGCAGCCTGCGCGCGGCTTTCGAGGACAAGAAGGTCAAGGGCGTCATCCTGCGCATCAACAGCCCGGGCGGCAGTCCGGTGCAGTCGGGTTATGTCTATGACGAGATCCGTCGCCTGCGCGGCCTGCACCCGGACATCAAGCTCTATGCGGTCATTTCCGATCTGGGGGCTTCAGGTGCTTACTACATCGCCAGCGCGGCGGATCAGATCTACGCCGACAAGGCGAGCCTGGTCGGCTCCATCGGTGTGACAGCGGCCGGTTACGGTTTTGTCGGCACCATGGAGAAGCTGGGCGTCGAGCGTCGCACATACAACTCGGGCGAGCACAAGTCGTTCCTCGATCCGTTCCAGCCGCAGAAGCCGGAAGAAACCGCTTTCTGGCAGGGCGTGCTCGATACGACCCACAAGCAGTTCATCAACAGCGTCAAGCAAGGGCGCGGCGATCGCCTGAAGGACAAGGAGCATCCGGAGCTGTTTTCCGGTCTGGTCTGGTCCGGCGAGCAGGCACTGCCACTGGGGTTGATCGATGGGCTGGGCAATGCCAGTTCGGTTGCGCGGGATGTGATCGGCGAGAAAGAGCTGGTGGACTTTACCGTTCAGGAGTCGACATTCGATCGCTTCTCGAAAAAACTCGGCGCCAGCGTGGCTGAGCATCTGGCGATGTGGATGGGGTTTAACGGTCCGTCGCTGCGCTAGGTCGTTTTAAAGATCAAAAGATCGCAGCCTTCGGCAGCTCCTACACAGCTGCCGAAGGCTGCGATCTTTTGCTTTCAGGGTATTTGCACGCCTTCGGCCAGCAACATGTCGATCAGGCGAATCAGCGGCAGGCCAATCAGGCTGGTGGCGTCAGGACCCTCTGTGCTGCGAAACAGGCTGACACCCAGGCCTTCTGCCTTGAAGCTGCCCGCGCAATCATAGGGTTGCTCGGCGTGCAGGTAGCGCTCGATGCGGGTAGCGTCGAGTGTGCGCATGTGTACGGTGAACGGCACGCAATCGACCTGGCAGTGCCCTGTCTGGCTGTTGAGCAAGGCCAGGCCGGTCAGGAATGTCACACTGGCGCCACTGGCGGCCAGCAGTTGTTCGCGGGCTTTATCGAAGGTGTGGGGCTTGCCGATTATCCGCTCTCCCAGCACGGCAACCTGGTCGGAGCCGATTATCAGATGAGCGGTATGGCTGGCGGCCAGGGCGCGCGCTTTCTCTTCGGCAAGGCGCTTGACCAGCGCGATGGCGGATTCGCCCGGGCGATGGCTTTCGTCGATATCCGGTGAACTGCAGGTGAATGGCAGTTGCAGGCGGGCCAGCAATTCCCGGCGATAGACCGAGCCGGAAGCGAGTAATAAAGGCAGCATGCGCATCTCCATAAGGCAGGTGCGAATTCTAGCGAGGCTTCCAAGTGACGGACAGGGCTGAATTTCCTTTGACATGGGCGGGTGCATCCCTATAATGCTGCGCCTATGTTGAATGACCCGATTCCACCTCACGTTGACCCGCGCAAATTGGCTGATCGTGGCACCACCCTTCAAGGTGAAATGCTGCTGGCCGATTTGGAGAGACTCTGCGACCCGCTTTCCGACAATGTCGGTACGGTGCAGGCTAAATTCGTTTTTGAACGAGATGAACGTAAATCTGTGGTCATCCACAGCTTTATCGACACTGAAGTCAAAATGGTTTGCCAGCGTTGTCTTGAGCTGGTCACCCTGCCGATCCATAGCGAATGCAGTTACGCTGTGGTGAAGGAGGGTGCGAATACCCAGTCGTTGCCGAAAGGTTATGACGTGCTGGAACTGGGCGAAGATCCTTTGGATCTGCAGTCACTGATCGAGGAGGAGCTTCTGCTCGCCTTGCCCATTGTGCCTGCTCATCATCCGGAAGAATGCCAGCAGCCGGCGGGAGCAGATGAGCCCGAACCGAGCGAGGACGAGGTAACGCGGTCCAACCCGTTCAGTGTATTGGCGCAGTTAAAGCGTGACCCAAACGTTTAGGAGTTAATCAATTATGGCTGTTCAGCAGAACAAAAAATCCCGCTCTGCCCGTGACATGCGCCGTTCGCACGACGCTCTCGAGGCTAGCACCTTGTCTGTAGAAAAAACCACCGGTGAAGTTCACCTGCGTCACCACGTATCGCCAGAAGGCGTATACCGTGGCCGTAAAGTGATCGACAAGGGCGCTGACGAGTAATCACTTGTCCGCTCAAGTCATCGCGATTGACGCAATGGGCGGGGACTTCGGTCCCCGCAGCATTGTCCAGGCCAGTCTTGCTTGCCTGTCCGCAACACCCTCGCTGCACCTGACCCTCGTCGGTCAACCCTCCCTACTTGAAGAATTGATCGCTGGCCATTCGGCTGTGGATCGCGCGCGCCTGTCGATTGCTCCGGCGAGCGAAGTCATCGGCATGGACGAAAAACCCGCCCAGGCCTTGCGAGGCAAGCCTGACTCATCGATGCGCGTGGCCCTTGAACTGCTGCGCGACGGCAAAGTCCAGGCGTGTGTCAGCGCGGGCAATACCGGTGCGCTGATGGCGTTGTCGCGATTCGTGCTCAAGACCCTGCCGGGCATTGACCGTCCGGCCATGGTGGCGGCGATCCCGACACAAAAGGGTTACTGCCAATTGCTTGACCTGGGCGCCAACGTCGATTGCAGTGCCGAGCATCTGTTGCAGTTTGCGGTCATGGGCTCGGTGGCGGCGGAGACTCTGGGCATCAGCCGTCCACGGGTGGCGTTGCTGAACATCGGCACCGAAGACATAAAGGGCAATCAGCAGGTCAAGCTGGCGGCGACTTTGTTGCAAGGCGCCCGGGGCATCAATTACATCGGCTTTATCGAGGGCGACGGTTTGTACCGTGGCGAAGCGGATGTGGTGGTGTGTGACGGTTTTGTCGGCAACATCCTGCTCAAATCCAGCGAAGGCCTGGCGACCATGATTGCCGGGCGCATCGAGGCGTTGTTCAAGAAGAGCCTGGCCTCACGTGCAGTCGGTGCATTGGCGCTGCCGTTGATGAAGCGTCTGCAGGCCGAACTGGCGCCTGCCCGGCATAACGGCGCGAGCTTTCTCGGCTTGCAGGGGATTGTGGTGAAGAGCCACGGTTCTGCCGGGGTCCAGGGTTTCCAGAGCGCCATTTCGCGCGCCATGATCGAGATTCAGGAGAATCTTCCCGAGCGCCTGCACGGTCGTCTGGAGGATTTGTTGCTTTAGGCGTTTTCGTCGGACAATGCTTAAATGTGACCGCTTGGTTCGATGGGCCATCCAACTGTCAGTTTCTTGCGTCCCCAAAGCGGGGCGCCAATTCTCCGACGACAAGATCATTAGGGGCTTGTTACATGTCTGCTTCCCTCGCATTCGTCTTCCCGGGACAGGGTTCGCAGTCCCTCGGCATGCTGGCCGAGTTGGGCGCACAACACCCGGTTGTCCTTGAAACATTCAAAGAAGCTTCCGATGCACTGGGTTACGACCTGTGGGCACTGACCCAGCAAGGGCCGGAAGAGCAACTCAATCAAACCGATAAAACCCAACCGGCCATTCTGACCGCCTCGATCGCCCTGTGGCGTCTGTGGCTGGCCGAAGGTGGTGCGCGTCCGGCCTACGTCGCCGGGCACAGCCTGGGTGAATACAGCGCGCTGGTGGCAGCGGGCAGCCTGAGCCTGGGCGACGCGGTGAAACTCGTCGAGCGTCGCGGCCAACTGATGCAGGAAGCCGTTCCGGCCGGGCAGGGCGGCATGGCTGCCATCCTCGGCCTGGACGATGCCGACGTACTGGCCGCCTGTGCCGAAGCGGCGCAAGGCGAAGTGGTCAGCGCGGTGAATTTCAACTCCCCTGGCCAGGTGGTCATCGCCGGTGCCAAGGCAGCGGTCGAGCGCGCCATCGAAGGCTGCAAGGCGCGTGGTGCCAAGCGCGCCATGCCGCTGCCGGTCAGCGTGCCGTCCCACTGCGAGCTGATGCGTCCGGCTGCCGAGCGTTTCGCCGAATCGATCGCCGCGATCAACTGGCAGGCGCCACAGATTCCTGTGGTCCAGAACGTCAGCGCCGAAGTGCCGGCCGATCTGGAAACCCTCAAGCGTGATCTGCTCGAACAGCTGTACAAGCCCGTACGCTGGGTCGAATCCATACAGGCGCTGGCAGCCAAGGGCGCGACCAATCTGGTCGAGTGCGGTCCTGGCAAGGTGCTGGCCGGTCTGAACAAGCGTTGCGCCGAAGGCGTATCGACATCCAACCTCAATACCCCAGACGCTTTCGCTGCCGCCCGTGCAGCGTTGGCCTGAATCAGGAGAAGCTTGCATGAGTCTGCAAGGTAAAGTTGCACTGGTCACCGGTGCAAGCCGTGGCATCGGCCAGGCTATCGCCCTGGAACTGGGTCGTCAGGGCGCCATCGTTGTCGGTACCGCGACTTCCGCGTCGGGTGCCGAGCGTATTGCCGCGACCCTGAAGGAAAACGGTATCCAAGGCACCGGCCTGGAACTCAATGTCACCAGTGACGAGTCCGTGGCGGCGGTCCTGGCGAGCATCCAGGAGCAGTTCGGTGCGCCGGCGATCCTGGTCAACAATGCCGGTATCACCCGCGATAACCTGATGATGCGCATGAAAGACGACGAGTGGCACGACGTTGTCGATACCAACCTGAACAGTCTGTTCCGCCTGTCCAAGGGCGTTTTGCGTGGCATGACCAAAGCCCGTTGGGGCCGAATTATCAGTATTGGTTCGGTTGTGGGTGCCATGGGCAACGCAGGCCAAGTAAACTACGCTGCCGCCAAGGCCGGTCTGGAAGGTTTCAGCCGTGCATTGGCGCGTGAAGTCGGTTCGCGTGCGATTACGGTAAACTCGGTGGCCCCAGGGTTCATCGATACCGATATGACCCGTGAACTGCCCGAGGCGCAGCGTGAAGCCTTGCAGACGCAGATTCCGCTGGGTCGTCTGGGGCAAGCTCAAGAGATCGCGTCCGTGGTCGCTTTTCTTGCGTCGGACGGTGCGGCTTACGTTACCGGAGCTACAATCCCGGTGAACGGCGGGATGTACATGTAATTCAAATGTGACGGATTGCTTCAAAAAAATGTCATACGAGCTGTCTAAAATCCGTTATAAAGCTGCAATCTATTTATAGGCAGAGGGTCACCGGGTTCGAGGAGTGAAGCTTTCAGTTGAAAAGCTGAAAAGCATTTCTATACACTTACCCACTGGCCAGCTGCCTGAATTTGTCCATTAGGAGTGAAAACAAGGTATGAGCACCATCGAAGAGCGCGTCAAGAAAATCGTTGCTGAGCAACTGGGCGTTAAAGAAGAAGAAGTGGTCAACACTGCTTCCTTCGTTGAAGACCTGGGTGCCGACTCCCTTGACACCGTTGAGCTGGTGATGGCTCTGGAAGAGGAATTCGAGACCGAAATCCCTGACGAAGAAGCCGAGAAGATCACTACTGTACAAGCTGCAATCGACTACGTTACTAGCCACCAGGCGTAATAGTTTGTAATCGTTGCTCGCTGTCATGGAAAAACCGCACTGCCATCATGGCGTGCGGTTTTTTCTTTAGGCCTGATGCAAAGTCGTCATTTGAAAAAAAGGAGAGTGCTGTGTCGCGTAGACGCGTCGTAGTCACCGGTATGGGTATGTTGTCGCCACTGGGCACGGATGTGCCGAGCAGTTGGCAGGGCATTCTGGCTGGCCGCAGTGGCATTGGTCTGATCGAACACACCGACCTTTCTGCCTATTCCACCCGTTTTGGCGGCTCGGTAAAGGACTTCAATGTCGAGGAATACCTGTCGGTCAAGGAAGCCCGCAAGCTTGACCTGTTCATTCAGTACGGTCTGGCCGCAGGTTTTCAGGCGGTGCGCAACGCCGGTCTGGAAGTCACCGACGCCAACCGTGAGCGTATCGGCGTGGCCATGGGCTCGGGTATTGGCGGACTGACCAATATCGAAGAAACCAGCCGCACCCTGCACGAGACCGGTCCACGACGGATTTCCCCGTTCTTTGTGCCAGGCTCGATCATCAATATGATTTCCGGCTTCCTGTCGATCCATCTGGGGGCACAGGGGCCTAACTACGCCATCGCCACGGCCTGTACCACCGGTACCCACTGCATTGGCATGGCAGCCCGTAACATCATGTACGACGAAGCCGACGTGATGATTGCCGGCGGCGCCGAGATGGCAGCCTGCGGCCTGGGCATGGGCGGCTTCGGTGCCTCGCGCGCGCTGTCGACCCGCAATGACGAGCCGACCCGCGCCAGCCGTCCATGGGACAAGGGCCGCGACGGCTTCGTGCTGTCCAATGGTGCCGGTGCTCTGGTTCTGGAAGAGCTGGAACATGCCAAGGCCCGTGGCGCGACCATATACGCCGAATTGATCGGCTTCGGTACCAGTGGCGATGCCTACCACATGACCTCGCCGCCAGCCGATGGCGCGGGTGCTGCCCGCTGCATCACCAATGCGCTGCGCGATGCGAAGATCAATGGCGATCAAGTGCAGTACATCAACGCCCACGGCACCTCGACTCCCGCCGGCGATCTCGCTGAAGTCAATGCGATCAAGTCGGTGTTCGGCGAGCATGCCTACAAGCTGGCCGTCAGTTCGACCAAATCCATGACCGGCCACCTGCTGGGTGCGGCGGGCGCGGTAGAGGCGATCTTCAGCGTGCTGGCGATCAACAGCCAGGTAGCGCCGCCGACCATCAACCTCGATGAGCCGGATGAAGGCTGCGACCTCGATTTCGTGCCGCACACCGCGCGCAACATGGATATCGATGTGGTCGTGTCCAACTCCTTCGGTTTTGGCGGCACCAACGGCTCGCTGGTGTTCCGCCGGTTCGCAGGCTGATGGACTGCTGGGTCGACGGTCAGCCGGCTGACGCTCTGTCGCTGAAGGATCGCGGCCTGGCTTATGGCGATGGTCTGTTCGAGACCATCGCCGTGCGCAACGGCAAGCTCGTATTGCTGGAGCGGCATCTGTCGCGTCTGGCGGATGGCTGCTCGCGTCTGGCGCTTGCTGCCGATCAGGAATTGATCCGCAGCGAACTGCTGGCCTACGCAGCGCTACTGGGTGACGGGGTGCTCAAGCTCATTCTCACCCGCGGCGACGGTCTGCGCGGTTACGCGCCCGATCCTTCGGCCCAGGCTCGACGCATTCTGCAAGGCAATCCGCCTGCGGCTTATGCTGCCGCGCATGGCGAGCAGGGTGTTCGTCTGTTTCCTTGCGCCACCCGATTGTCCAGGCAGCCATTACTGGCCGGCCTCAAGCACCTGAATCGACTTGAACAAGTCCTCGCCCGTGCCGAATGGCAGGACACCGAGCATGCCGAAGGCTTGATGCTCGATCAGGCCGGGCGCGTGATCGAAGGCGTGTTCAGCAATCTGTTCCTGGTGCGTGACGGTGTGCTCATCACGGCTGACCTCAAGCGCTGCGGCGTGGCCGGCGTGATGCGTGCCGAACTATTGTTTCAGGCCGGGTCGCTGGGAATTCCCACGCAAATCACCGATATCCCCCTCGAACAGCTGCAATGGGCTGACGAAGTCTTTGTCTGCAACAGCGTGTATGGTATCTGGCCGGTGTGTGCCTATGCTGCTCTTCACTGGCCGGTTGGGCCGCTCACCCGTAAACTCCAAACCATTGCCCGTGTGCTACTGGATGCTTGATACGTGAGACGTAAACTCGTGCTGCTGCTGGAAACCGGAGTGGTTCTGGCAGGGCTGCTGATGGGTGCTTCAGCCTGGAAAATTCATTCGGCGCTGGTACAGCCACTGAACATTGCCCAGGAACAATTGCTGGATGTGCCCAAGGGCACCACGCCGACCCGCACCTTCTACCGACTCGAAGCCAATGGTGTCATCAAGGACGCCTTCTGGCTGCGCGTGTATTGGCGCTTCAATCTCGGCAAACAACCCCTGCACAGCGGTGAGTATCGCATGCAGCCGGGCATGACCGTCGAAGGCCTGATCGACCTGTGGAAGCGCGGGGAAATGGTTCAGTACAGCCTGACCCTGGTCGAAGGCTGGAATTTCCGCCAGGTTCGCGCAGCGCTGGCCAAGGAAGAGAAGCTCGATCATAGCCTCGACGGTTTGAGCGATAGCCAGGTCATGGAGAAGCTGGGCCACACCGGGATTTTTCCGGAAGGGCGCTTCTTCCCTGACACCTATCGTTACGTGCGCGGCATGTCCGATGTCGAGCTGCTGAAAACCGCCTACGACCGCCTCGACGAAGTGCTCGCCAAGGAGTGGCAGCAGCGCTCTTCCGATGTGCCGTACACAGAACCCTACCAGGCGCTGATCATGGCTTCGCTGGTGGAAAAGGAAACCGGCGTGCCGCAGGAGCGCGGGCAGATTGCCGGCGTGTTTGTGCGACGCATGGCGATGGGCATGCTGCTGCAGACCGACCCGACAGTGATCTACGGCCTCGGCGACCGCTACAGCGGTAAGCTGACCCGGGCTCACCTCAAGGAATCGACGCCTTATAACACCTACATGAATGCGGGCCTGCCGCCGACGCCGATTTCCATGGTCGGTCGCGAAGCCATCCATGCGGCGCTCAATCCTGTGGAGGGCAACAGCCTCTACTTTGTGGCGCGTGGTGATGGCACTCACGTGTTCTCCGACGACCTGGATGCCCACAACAATGCCGTGAAGGAGTTCCAGCTCAAGCGTCGCGCCGATTACCGCTCCAGCCCGGCGCCCACTGCCACGCCAGAGACAGCGCCGACCGAGGCTGAGCAAAACGGTACGCAGGAGGCCAGGGCTTCGCAGGAGCTGGCACCGATCCCGGCCGCTTCACCGAACACGGCTCCCGAGGCGTTGCCGCAAGTGCCGGCGCAAGATCCTGCGCCAGCTCCTGAAGCACCGGAACCCGATGCCAACGCACCGAAAAGCCCGCAATGACTCTGACTAAGGACTGCCTGTGACTGGCTTGTTTATTACTCTGGAAGGCCCGGAAGGCGCCGGCAAGAGCACCAATCGAGAATACCTGGCCGAGCGCTTGCGCGCCGCCGGCATCGAGGTGGTGCTGACCCGCGAGCCGGGGGGCACGCCGTTGGCCGAGCGCATCCGTGAGGTGTTGTTGGCTCCCGTCGACGAAGTCATGAACCCGGATACCGAGTTGCTGTTGGTGTTTGCGGCGCGTGCCCAGCACCTGGCTGAAGTGATTCGCCCGGCGCTGGCCCGCGGTGCCGTGGTCTTGTGTGATCGTTTTACCGATTCGACTTACGCCTACCAGGGCGGCGGCCGTGGCTTGTCGCTTGAGCGCATCGCGGCTCTGGAAACCTTCGTTCAAGGCGATCTACGCCCGGACCTGACACTGATTTTCGATCTGCCTGTCGAGGTGGGTCTGGCCCGCGCCAGCGCACGCGGCCGCCTGGATCGCTTCGAACTCGAAGGCCGGACCTTTTTCGATGCCGTACGCCATGCGTTCCTCAAGCGGGCCAAGGCGGATCCGGCGCGTTATGTGCTGGTCGATGCGGCCCAACCCTTGGCACAGGTTCAGCAATCGCTGGATGCATTGTTGCCGCGCCTGCTGGAGTTGAGCCGTGGCTGAGGCCTATCCGTGGCAGGAAAACCTCTGGCAGCACCTGGCGGGGCGCGCGCAGCATGCGCACGCCTACCTGCTGCATGGCCCGGCCGGGATCGGCAAGAGGGCACTGGCCGAGCGCCTGATGGCCAGCTTGCTGTGCCAGCGCCCGACGGCGCTGGAGGCCTGCGGCGAATGCAAGTCCTGTCTGCTGCTCAAGGCTGGCAGCCACCCGGATAACTACATCCTTGAACCGGAAGAAGCCGACAAGGCGATCAAGGTCGATCAGGTTCGCGATCTGGTCGGTTTCGTGGTACAGACCGCGCAGTTGGGCGGGCGCAAAGTGGTGCTGATCGAGCCGGTCGAGTCGATGAACATCAACGCCGCCAACGCCTTGCTCAAGAGCCTCGAAGAGCCGTCCGGCGATACGGTTTTGTTGCTGGTCAGCCATCAGCCGAGCCGCTTGCTGCCCACCATCAAGAGTCGCTGCGTGCAGCAGGCCTGTCCGCTGCCGGGCGAAGCCATGAGCTTGAAGTGGCTGGCCCAGGCATTGCCGGAATGTTCCGAAGATGAGCGTGTCGAGTTGCTGACGCTGGCCGCCGGTTCGCCACTGGCGGCGGTCAATCTCCAGGCCCAAGGCGTACGTGAACAGCGCATGCAAGTCGTGGAAGGGGTGAAGAAGCTCCTCAAGCAACAGCAGTCGCCGACGCAACTGGCCGAAGAATGGAAAAACATTCCGATGTTGCGCCTGTTCGATTGGTTCTGCGACTGGTCTAGCCTGATTCTGCGCTATCAGTTGACCCAGGACGAAGCCGGCCTCGGCCTGACCGACATGCGCAAGGTCGTGCAATACCTGGCGCAGAAAAGCGCCCAGGGCAAAGTCCTCGATATCCAGGACTGGATTCTCGCCCAGCGACAGAAAGTCTTGAGCAAGGCCAACCTCAATCCGGCCTTGCTGTTGGAGGCCTTGCTGGTGCAATGGGCGTCGTTGCCTGCCCAAAGATGACTGCTTGCGCCTAGAATCTATCAGTACACCCGACCGTCCCACCCATTCGATGTAAGTTGCAGCCCTTTATGCTCGTAGATTCCCATTGTCACCTCGATCGCCTCGACCTGGCCGCCCACGACGGCTCCCTGGATGCTGCCCTGGATGCCGCCCGGCAGCGCGGGGTAGGGCACTTTCTGTGTATCGGTGTCAGCGCGGACAACGCGGCCGACGTCAAAGCCCTGGCCGAGCGCTATGACGACGTCGACTGCTCGGTGGGCGTGCACCCTCTGGATGTACAGCCCGGTGCCGCGCCAGCACTGGACTGGCTGTTGCAGGAGCTCAATCACCCGCGTGTGGTCGCCATCGGCGAAACCGGCCTCGATTACCACTACGAGCCGGAAGCGGCGCAGTTGCAGCAGGAGTCTTTTCGCCTGCACCTGCAAGCGGCGCAGCAGACCGGCAAACCGGTGATCATCCACACCCGTGGGGCCCGCACCGATACCCTGGACTTGTTGCACGAAGCGGCACTGCCCCAAGCGGGCGTATTGCACTGCTTTACCGAAGACTGGGAAATGGCGAAGGCTGCGCTGGACATGGGTTATTACATTTCCTTATCCGGAATTGTCACTTTTCGCAATGCCGATGCGTTGCGCGATGTGGCCAGCAAGGTGCCGGCCGACCGCTTGCTGGTGGAAACCGATTCGCCCTACCTGGCGCCGATTCCCCATCGCGGCAAGCCAAACCTGCCGCAGTACGTGCGTGAAGTAGCGGAATTTCTGGCAATGTTGCGCGGTGAACCCTACGAGCGGTTTGCCGAGCAGACCACGGCCAATTTCAAGCGGTTGTTTCCGTTGGCGCATGTGAAAGGTTAAATCGCAGGCAAAAAAAACCCGGGTTCTGGGGGGTGAATCCGGGTTAAGACCATTAGGAGTAAAACAATGGCACGCGGTCCGTTGGTACCAATATCGGCGTGACACTTGGGGGAGATGCCCCGCCGACAGTTCAAGTATTGATCAGGATTGCGCCTAGTCCAGTTTGCCGGCCCGGGTTTTTAAACAAATTTGGAATACGTGCGCTTCGGAAGAGTTCTCATCAACCGGCAATCGTGCGCGGAATGACCGGAAAGCGCAGATATGGTCGGATGATCCGTGCATTTTTGCGTAAGTTAGGCATAATACGCGGCTTCGAATTTTGACCCCGACAGACCTTTTCTTATGCATAAAGAACCTCGTAAGGTCCGTGAGTTTCGTCGCCGCGAGCAGGAAATTCTCGATACCGCGCTAAAGCTGTTCCTCGAACAAGGTGAAGACAGTGTCACCGTCGAGATGATTGCTGATGCCGTCGGTATCGGCAAAGGCACGATCTACAAGCATTTCAAATCCAAGGCGGAAATCTATCTGCGCCTGATGCTCGACTACGAGCGCGATTTGAACGCACTGCTGCATTCGGCCGATGTCGACAAGGACAAGGAAGCCCTGTCCCGGGCCTACTTCGAATTCCGCATGCGCGATCCACAACGCTATCGCCTGTTCGACCGCCTCGAAGAGAAAGTGGTCAAGGGCAACCAGGTGCCGGAGATGATCGAGGAGCTGCACAAGATCCGTGCCTCGAACTTCGAACGCCTGACCCTGCTGATCAAGGGCCGGATCAGCGAAGGCAAGCTGGAAGACGTGCCACCTTACTTCCACTACTGCGCGTCGTGGGCGCTGGTGCACGGCGCCGTCGCGCTGTATCACTCGCCGTTCTGGAGCAATGTGCTGGAAGATCAGGAAGGTTTCTTCCAGTTCCTGATGGACATCGGCGTGCGCATGGGCAACAAACGCAAGCGCGATACCGACACTTCCGGTAGCTGAGCCATTCAGTTGCCTTATTGCGCCATGATTTCGCTACTTGGCGCAGTACCGCAGGAATATACTCAGGTAGAGGACTTGCTAAAACTTGATTTCTGAGTCAAGTTTTAGCGGCCCGATATTCTTCCGCCGGAGTGACCATGATCGTTGACCGTCAAGGCAGGCGTTTTCGCAACTTGCGAATCAGTCTGACCTCTGCCTGCAATTACGCCTGTACCTACTGCGTGCCCAACGGCAAGCGGCTGGTGGCTGCGCAGGATGAATTGTCGGCCGAAGCGATGGCGCGCGGCGTGGCTTATCTGATTGAAGCGGCAGGGATCGAGCGTCTGCGCATTACTGGCGGCGAGCCACTGGTCAGTCCAAAACTCGAAGCCTTCATGACAGCGGTCGGGCAGATGGGTCTGGAAGACATCAGCCTGACCACCAATGGCCAGTTGCTGGCGAAGAAACTGCCGCTGCTGGTGAACGCCGGCATTCGGCGCCTCAACGTTTCCCTCGACACGCTCGACGCCAGTGCATTCCGCGGCATTGCCCGGGGCGGCGACCTGGCCACCGTGCTAAACGGCATGAGCGAGGCCAGTGCGGCCGGCATGAAGATCAAGGTCAACATGGTGCCGCTGCGCGGGCAGAACCTTGATCAAGTGATGCCGTTGCTCGACTACTGCCTGGAGCGCGGTTATGAACTGCGCTTCATCGAGCTGATGCGCATGGGCCACCTGGCCAACGACTCCAATGCGTTTTTGCAGCAGTTCGTCAGCCTCCAGCAATTGCTGAGCCTGATCGGCGAGCGTTATGAATATCTGCAGGCCGATGCCCCGGTCGATGCAACGGCGGTTCGTTATGAAATTCCCGGCCAGGGTTACTTCGGCGTGATCGCCAACGAAAGTGTGCCGTTCTGCCGGACCTGCTCGCGACTGCGCTTGTCTTCCACCGGGTGGTTGCATGGCTGTCTGTCGTCGAGCAATCGCCATTACATCGGCGACCTGCTGGACAAACCGCGCCACCAGGCGTTGCCGGGCTTGCAGAGACTTTTGGTGAAAGCCTTGGGGGACAAGCAGGAAGTGGCGTTCTCCGGCGGCGCGACCGTCATGAAGATTATCGGCGGCTGATCCGGCCTCATCGCGGGCAAGCCACGCTCCCACAAGGTTGTGCGTAAACCCTGTGGGAGCGTGGCTTGCCCGCGATTGCGTTTGATCAGGCACGATCAACTTGAGCTGGCGCAAAAGCTGCATCCTACGGCCATTCGCCGGTTTTCCGACACCGGCCTCTGGAGGATAGGATGCGTAGCCTGGTTTTGCTGCTGGCCGTTTTGGCACTTGGTGGCTGCATGAACGTCAGCGATATGGCCGAAGGGACTCGCTACCATATGAGCGATGCGGGGCTGCTCGATCACAGTGACAGCCGTCGCGTAAACAACCTGCGCATTCAACCGGATTCGTTCGTCTACATCGCCCAGGGCGCTTTCATGCCGCCGGGCAGCGCCGTTTATCCACGGCCCAACGTGATTGCCGAAGTCGCGTTCGATGGCTTCGTCGAATACTTCCCGATGGTCCGCCGTGCCCGCACGCCGGAAGGCCTCGACCAGGCCATGGGCGAAGCCCGTGCCGCCGGTGCGCACTATCTGCTCTACACCCGATTCGCCAAGTCGGACGACCGTATCGGCAACTCGGACGAATGGCTGGATCAGGAAGCCCTGGATCGCCTCGGCATCGACAGCGGTATGATTCAGATCATGTTGATCGAGACCAGCACCCAGTATTTGATTGATACTGCGACCATCAAGAGTCGTGGCGGTTTACTGACGTTCCACGATAAAAAACCCGAAGACCTGATGGGCCCGCCGCTGGAGCAATATGCGCGCGGCCTGCTGGGGCTCAGCGACCAGTAACTTCAAGGAGAACGCCATGAGTGGCCCGCAAAAAGCCAACGACTTGCTGGGGCAGATCCCCAAGACCAAAGGCTTGCCGCCGGTGCACCTGTGGAACCCCGATTTCTGCGGCGACATCGATATGCGCATCGCCCGGGACGGCACCTGGTATTACCTGGGCACGCCGATCGGGCGCAAGCCGATGGTCAAGCTGTTCTCCACCATCATTCGCCGCGACGGCGATGATTATTTCCTGATTACCCCGGTGGAAAAAGTCGGCATCAAAGTCGACGATGCGCCGTTCGTGGCGATTGCGGTGGACGTGGAAGGCGAGGGCGAGGCGCAGGTGCTGCGCTTTACCACCAACGTCGATGAAACCACCGAGGCCGGTGCCGGGCATCCGCTGCGCGTAGTGATCGATCCCGACACGCAGGAGCCAGCCCCTTACGTGCACGTGCGCAGCAATCTTGAAGCCTTGATCCATCGCAATGTGTTCTATCAGCTGGTAGAGCTGGCGGTGAGTCGAGAGATCGACGGCCAGCGTTGGTTAGGCGTGTGGAGCGGTGGAGAGTTTTTCCCCATCGGCCTCGAACCCTGACGCAAAACCCTGTGGGAGCGAGCCTGCTCGCGACAGGTCTATCAGCCTCACCGAACGATCCGGATCAAACCCCGGCTTTCGGCGACTTCAAGGAATCATTACCCGTCACGGTTGCAGTTTTGGTCGCCGCCTCGGCATTGGCCTTCAACTGGCTCAGTTCCTCACCGGCGCGCTGGATTTTCGCCCGCACGTTGTTCATGTCCTGACGGCTTTTCTCCAGCAGGCTTTTCGCCGAACTGTGGCCGGTAATGCCGCGCGCCAGGGCTACGCCGCCGATGGCCACCTGGATCAGGCCGAAGATCCCGCCACGACGCAGGCCCTTGCCCACCATCACCACACCGCCGGCCAGGGAGCCGATGCGTTCCCAGCCCTGCACGTTCTGTTCGGAAGGGCTCTGGAAGGGGGTGGATTCGATACGCTCGACGCGTTTGAGTTCGCTCATGGTCTGTCTCCAGGCTTCAGTGATCGTTAGTCAAGCTGACCGCCGGGGCGGGCAGCTCGTTCAATCGAATGTGCGGCGATTCAGCGGAATTTTGGTCCGGAGCGGGTATTGAGCCCCTTGGACATGCGGTCGTAGAGCACGACGTTGACCGTGGCGGCCAGGTTCATGCAACCGGTGGTCGGAATGTAGACCACGTCTTCGCACCAGTCGCGAATCTCCTTATCCAGCGAGCCGTCTTCCGGACCGAAGATGTAGAGCGCGCGATCCGGGTGGGTGTATTCCGGCAGAGGGCGGGCACCCTCAACCAGCTCAACGGCGACGGGTACACAATTGAGCGGCAGGATCTTCTTCAGGTCATCGATGCCGATCAGCGGGATGTCGTAGTGCACGCGCTTGGTATCGGTGACGAAGTCGGCGGCGCGCTCATAGCGCTTGCCGGTGTAGAACACCGACGCCACGCCATAACAGCCAGCGGCGCGCATCACCGAACCGACGTTCTCCGGTGACTTGGGGTTATACAAACCAATGCAGCTGTACCGTTTGTCTGCCACGAGCGGGGTGCCTTTCGGGAAAAAAGCGCGATTATACGGGGATTGGGCGGCAGTGGTCAGTTCGGAGATTGGCGGTGTAGCTGAGGCCGCCTTCGCGAGCAAGCCCGCTCCCACATTTGATCTGCGTCGTACACAAAACCAATGTGGGAGCGGGCTTGCTCGCGAAGGGGCCAGTTCAAGCGCTGAAGATATCAGTCTTCTTTTTTCATGAGGCCAGCCAACGCCGCAAAGGGGTTGTGCGTGGCCTTGGCGATTTTCGGCGTGCTCAGCGAGCCTTCGCCGAAATACTGCTGATCGGTATAGCGCGAGTGTTCGTTATCGTGGCAGTACAGGCACAACAGCTCCCAGTTCGAGCCGTCCTGCGGGTTGTTGTCGTGGTTGTGGTCGCGGTGGTGCACGGTCAGTTCGCTCAGGCGCTTGCCAGAGAACTCACGGGCGCAGCGGCCACAGACGTGCGGGTACATCTTCAGGGCCTTGTCGCGGTAGCCCATTTCCTTGTCGCGCTGGTTGTCGGCGAGGATGCGATCCAGCTTCGAAGTGTTGGTCGGGGTGGACGAACTCATGGGTTCACCTTTGTAGAAAGACTGATGACGGTTATAGGGTGAAGTTTAGCCTAGCCCTTGAGCTTCTCGGCAATCCAGATGGTGTGGCGGGTGCCCTTGTTGCCGTGGGCGAAGACCTGCACTTCCTCGGCCTTGAACCCGGCTTTCTTCAGTTTGTCGGAAAATTGCCGATCAGCGCTGGCCGACCAGACCGCCAGCACGCCTTTGGGGCGCATGGCCCTGGCGCAGGCGTTCAGGCCGGCGGCGGAGTACAGCCAGCTGTTGGCCTTCTGGGTCAGGCCTTCGGGGCCGTTGTCGACATCGAGCATGATGGCATCGAAGCCCTGGGGTTCTGCTTGCAGGACCTTGGCCACGTCTTCCATGCGAATCACCGTGCGCGGGTCGAGTAGCGGGTTGCCGGCCTTTTCGCCCAGCGGTCCACGGTTCCACTCAACCACACCGGGGACCAGTTCGGCGACCACCACTTCGGCGGTCTTGCCCAGGTGCTTGAGCGCCGAGGCAAGGGTGAATCCCATGCCCAGGCCGCCGATCAGCACCCGTGAATTCGGTCGGCCAGCGACTTTGCGGCAGGGGATCTCGGCCAGGGCATCTTCGGAGCCGTGCATGCGCGTGTTCATCAATTGTCCGCCGTCGCCACCCTGGATCTTGATGACGAAATCCTCGCCATATTCGAACAGGCACAGGGCACCGCCGTTTTCAGGAATGGGGGTGGTGTCCAGCAGAACGAAACGTTTCATGGGGCTCACTTGAAGAAAATTGGCAGAACTCGGGAGGGCAAACAGACGCAGTTGGGAGTAGCCTGTTCATGACGACAAGGCCAACGGAGCCATTGATGAAGCGCACCATTCTAACGGTCATTGCCCTGACCGCGCTCTCGATAACTGCAGCGCAGGCCCAACAGTTGCAAACGATTCCCGTCAGCCCCGCGCCGATACCCGGTTCGCCCGGCACCGCCACGCCCACGCCTTACCCGCAAATCAGCCCGGCGCCGTTGCCGAAAGTCGGCCCCGGCAGTAGCGGGCCGCCGTTGGTGCCGATTGAAATGCCCAGCCCGCCAACCAAGGATCAGCCAGTGCCAGGAATCGAACCGAACCCGCCGAAAGTCAAATCACCGGGCGGCTAGACCTGCTGCGAAAGCAATTGACCATCGGCCATGCGCAGGCGTTTGGACAGGGAGACGGCGAGGGCACGGATGATCTTGGCAGCGATTTTCGGTGCATCGTTGAGCATCTTTTCCAGCGAGTCCTTGCCCAGGTTGAGCAACTGGCAGTTGCTGGCGGCCACGCAACTGGCCGAGCGCCGTTCGCCGTCGAGCACGGCCATTTCCCCGAACGAGCGGCCGCTGCGCAACGTGGCGATGGTGACTCGTTGCCCGTCAGCGGTGGTTTTCTGCACCGCCACCTGACCGGTATGGATGATGCACATGAAGCTGCCGGCATCGCCCTCCTGGAAGATCTCCTCGCCCTGGGCAATGGTGCTGATACTGAAGTAGCCCGAGGCCGCGACGAAGTCCGCCGGCAACAGTTGATTGAACAGGCCGCAATCCATCAGCCAGTCGCGAATTTCGTTGTTCAGAAAAGTTGATTCAGACATGTCGTCACGGTCTTTGTTGTGAGTGTTGCTGACTCGAATTTGAATTCACCGCAAATCCCCTGTGGGAGCGAGCTTGCTCGCGATTGCGGCTTCACAGGCAACGCTAATGTTGATTGTGCTGACGCCATCGCGAGCAAGCTCGCTCCCACAAGGGGTACGGGTTGTATCGGCTGTCGGTGTGCGCAATTAAGACTGGCACACTGCGCCAGGCTCCTCAGGCAATACCCAATACCTTGAATAAAAATGCATATTCGAGAGCTACGTCACGCAATCCCTGATATCGACCGCTCATCCCGCCATGCCCGGCACCCAGTTCGGTCTTGAGCAGTAGCGGATTGCTGTCGGTCTTGGTCGCGCGCAGTTTCGCCACCCACTTGGCCGCTTCCCAGTACTGCACGCGGCTGTCGTTGTAACCGGCGATCACCAGGGTCGCCGGATAAGCTTGCGCGGTGACGTTTTCGTAAGGGGCGTAGGCCTTGATCCGATCATAAACGTCCGGTTCTTCAGGGTTGCCCCATTCGTCGTATTCCGTCACGGTCAATGGCAGATCAGGGTCGAGCATGGTGTTGAGGACGTCGACGAACGGCACTTCGGCAATGGCGGCGCCAAACAGCTGCGGCTGTTGATTGAGCACCGCGCCGATCAGCAAGCCGCCGGCGCTGCCGCCGCTGATTGCCAACTGCGGTGCAGTGGTGAAGCCTTGGGCGATCAGGTGTTCGGCGCAGGCGATAAAGTCGCTGAAGGTGTTGTGCTTGTGCTCCTGCTTGCCGGCGCGATACCAGGCTTCCCCCAGTTCGCCGCCGCCACGCACGTGGGCAATGGCAAACGCCATGCCGCGATCCAGCAGGCTCAGGCGCGCATGGGAAAACCATGGGTCGAGGCTTTCGCCGTAGGCGCCATAACCGTAGAGGTACAGCGGCACTGGTTTGCCGAGGTCGGTGCGTTTGATCACCAGGCTGATGGGCACTTGCGTGCCGTCCGGCGCAGTGGCCCACAGGCGCTGGCTGATGTAGGCGTCGGCGTCGAACGGGCCGAGCACCGGGGTTTGCTTGAGGACTTTCTGTTCGCCGGTGGCCAGCTCAAGCTGGCGGATTTGCGCCGGACGGTTCAACGCTTCGTAGCGCAGGCGAATCCGCTCGCTTTCGAACTCCAGGCTGTTTTGCACGTGCAGGCTGTAGGCCGCATCCGGCAGCTGCACGCGATAAGGCGCCAGGCCTTGTGGGTGAACTTCAATGACCGGCAGACCGCCAAGCCGCAGGCTGAGGGTCATGGCCCCGGTGTTCAGGCTGATGCCGTCGATCATCACCGTGTCGCTATGGGGGATCAGGTTCTGCCAGTCGGCTTCGGTGGGCACGGCGCCGGTATCGACGGCCGTGTACAAGGCGAAATTGATGCCGTCGCGGTTGGTGCGGATGAACCAGGTCCATTGCCCGTCGAGTGCGCCATGATCCACGTCGTACTCATGATCCTCGACCCGGGGCGCCAGGCAGGTAAACGCCTGCTGGGGCCGGGAGGCATCGAGGACCCAGACTTCGCTGGTGGTCTTGCTGCCCACGGACAGCAGCAGTTGCTGCTCGGAGCTTGAACGGTAGCAATGCATGAAGAAGCGACCGTCCGGCTCATGGAACACTTCTTCGGCCGCCGTACCGTCCAGTCGATAGCGATACAGCTTGTGCGGGCGATGGGTGTCGTCCAGCTCGCCAAAGAACAGCGTCAGGCTGTCGTTGGCCCAGGTCATGCTGCCGTCACAGTCCTGGAATTCCAGCTCGCTGACGCGGCCGTCGGACAATTCCTTCACGAACAGCGTGTAAATCTCGTCGCCACTGGAGTCGATGCTGTAGGCAAGGCGCTGATGGTCTGGGCTGATGCTGAACGCACCCAGGGAAAAGAAGCCGCCGTTGGCCAGTTCGTTGGGGTCCAGCAGCAATTGTTCGCGGCTTTCGTCGAGGGTCAGGCTGTCATCGCCCGGACGCGGGCAGCGGTAGTGCCGGGCATACTCATCGCCTGCGGTGGTGCGGGTGTAGTACAGATACGGTCCCCAGGGCGAGGGCAGGGACAGGTCGGTCTCGAGAATCCGCCCCTTGATCTCCTCGAACAGGGTTTCGCGCAGCCCGGCCTGGTCGGCGGTTTGCGCCTCCTGATAGCTGTTTTCGGCTTTCAGATAGTCGAGCACTGCATCGGTGTCGCGCTCTTGCAGCCAGGCATACGGATCGGAGCCATCAGCCTTGTGGGCAATCGGAGCGTCGTGAATGTTGGCGGGTAGGGGCATGAAGGACTCTCGAGCAGTGTACGGAATAGGGGCTTGGCAACCTGTGGGAGCGGGCTTGTGTGGCGAGGGGGCTTGCCCCCGTTCGGCTGCGAAGCAGTCGTAATACAGACACCGCGTTGTTTAAATACCGCAGTGACTTGTTTTAGGGCCGCTTTGCGACCCAACGGGGGCAAGCCCCCTCGCCACACAAGCCCGCTCCCACATGGATAGCGCTCAACAGTCAGGCATTGATGCAGCCTGACGGGCGAAAAGCCGTTATCATAAGCGCCTCTTTGCCTGCCTTGCCATGGACACCATGACCGAGAACGACTATCTGATCGCTTGGGGCCTCTACGCCTTCGCCGCTTTGGGCTGCCTGTTGGTGTGGATGCGCTTGACCCGCTGGATGTGGCGTTGGCTGCGTGAGCCACTGCGGCTGGCGATGGTCGTGCTGCTGTTCAGCCCGACCATCATCGACCCGGTGAAGGACAAAGTCGCACCGGCCGTCGCCATTACCGCGCTCGACCTGCTGTTCAAGGTCGGCAACAACGCCTGGCGGGCCATTTCCGATCTGTTCATGTACGGCATGATCGCATTCGGCCTCTATCTGGTGCTGGTGGCGATCCGTTTCCCCATCGAACGCGCCTCCAACGCCCGCAAGGAGCGTGAGGCTGCCACCAAAGCCGCCGTCCGCGCCGAAGAACCTGAGGATGATCAACCGTTTGGCGGTGCCGGCGATGATCGTTACGGTCGCCCGCCCGTGCCGAGCAATCCTCAGCGGATGCGAGTCGAACCCCGTCTGTAACCTTGCCCCTGCGATTGAGCGAGAGTCCGAACATGTGTGAGTTATTGGGCATGAGCGCCAATGTCCCGACCGATATCGTGTTCAGCTTTACCGGGCTGATGCAGCGCGGCGGCCGCACCGGCCCGCACCGCGATGGTTGGGGCATTGCCTTCTATGAAGGCCGTGGGCTGCGGCTGTTCCAGGACCCGGCGGCCAGTTGCGAGTCGGAAGTCGCCAATCTGGTGCAGCGCTATCCGATCAAGAGCGAAGTGGTGATCGGGCACATCCGCCAGGCCAACGTCGGCAAGGTCTGCCTGTCCAACACCCATCCGTTCGTCCGCGAGTTGTGGGGGCGCAACTGGTGTTTCGCCCATAACGGCCAGTTGGCGGATTTTCAGCCAACGGCCAGTTTCTACCGCCCCGTGGGCGATACCGACAGCGAAGCGGCATTCTGCGATTTGCTCAACCGTGTGCGTGCGGCGTTCCCCGAACCGGTCGAGGTCGAAGCGTTGCTGCCGGACCTGGTGGCCGCTTGCGCCGAGTACCGCAGCAAAGGCGTGTTCAACTGCCTGCTCAGCGATGGCGACTGGCTGTTCTGCTATTGCTCGACCAAGCTGGCGCAGATCACCCGTCGCGCCCCCTTTGGCCCGGCGCGCCTGAAAGATGTCGACGTGATCGTCGACTTTCAGGCCGAAACCACCCCTGACGATGTGGTCACCGTCATCGCCACCGAACCCCTGACCGAAAACGAAACCTGGACCCGTTACGAACCGGGTCAATGGAGCCTGTGGCGACGCGGCGAATGCGTCAGCCAGGGCACGACCGAATAAGGACTCCTTGCATGTTGCTCAGTTATCTACGGCTGGTGTTGTTTGCGGCGGGCCTGCTGATCGGTGTCCAGGTGCCGGGGTTCATCAACGATTACGCCAAACGGGTCGAAGCCCATCTGATCGAGGCGCAAGCCGGGTTGAGCGGCTTCCAGAACACCGCCAATCAGTTCTTCAAGGGTGACATGCAGGCGCTGGTCGCGCATTACCGCGCCAGCGAGGACCCGATCTTTCGCAGCGACGCCGACAGCCTGAGCAACCTGCTGACCCGTCAGGTGGCTCTGGACAAGCAATTCCAGGCGATGCAGGGCCCGTGGTACATCCGCTTCCTGCAAGTGGTGCTGGCCGCCGATCCGGACATTCGCAAGGAAACCTGGAACGGCTACAGCTACCAGATCCTGTTGACGCCCGAAGCGATGATCTGGGGCATGAGTGGCGCCTTGCTGCTGTCGTTCGGGATCGAGTGCCTGTTCCGGCTGATCGACTGGGTGGTGCTGGGCGGCAAGCGTCTGCGCCAGAGTCGGCCGATCGAAGAGCGGGATCTGCGCGGGTTGTAACAGCGTGCGGTTCCTGTGGCGAGGGGGCTTGCCCCCGCTCGGCTGCGCAGCAGTCGTAGAATTGGTAGCCGCGGTTTACCTGAATGATTTGGTTGATGGGTGTTGGGGCTGCTTCGCAACCCAAACGGGGGCAAGCCCCCTCGCCACAGGATGCCATCAACTGGAGAGGGTGATGTAGCGCTCTCCCACCTTCCGCGCATACCCCTCCAGCACCTGCTGACACAACGCCACAATCTCCTCGACCCACTCCACACCTACCCGCCACGACACCACCACCTGCAAGCCGGGTGGTCGCTGATCGATGTCCAGCAAGGTCAATTCACCGCGCGCCAGTTCCTCGGCCACCAGCACCGGCGGCAACGCGCCAATGCCAAATCCGTCGCGCAGCAGCCGGGTAATCGCCGACACTGAGTTCACGCAGTTCAGTCGCGGCGCCATCACGCCATTGGCCTGCATCAGGGCCAGTACTTCCTGGTGCGGATGGGAATTTTTCGAATAGGTGATGATCCGCTCGCCCGCCAGGTCAGCGATGCCCGAGTACTCGCGGTTGTAAATGGAATTGCTGGCGACGATCCAGCCCATGGGGTGGCTGGCCAGTTCCAGGCTGCGCACACTTTCCTGACGCAGCAGGTCGGTTTGCAGGATCACATCGAGAAAGCCTTTTTGCAGCTGATCGCAGAGGTTGAGCGAGGTATCGGCCACCAGCTCGATTTCCACCAGTGGGTAGTGATCGGTCATCTGCGCCACCAACGGGCTGAGCCAGGTATGGATCACCGTGTCCATCACGCCGATGCGCACCCGTCCGGCCTTGCTCGAACGGGTCTCGATCGACTGCTTGAGTGCCTGCATGGTGTCCAGCATCTGCTCGGCGTAATCGAGCACTTTGAGGCCCTCGGGCGTCAGGCTCACGCCGCGCGAATCACGCAGAAACAGCTTCACCCCGAGCTCGCCTTCAAGCACCGCAATCCGGCTGGAAATCGAGGCCTGAGTGGTGAAGAGCTTGTCGGCGGTCAGGCGGAAACTCTTGAGTCGGGCAACCCAGACAAAGGTCTCGAGAAACTTAAGGTTCATGGGATAAAGATTTCTTATGTCTAAGGCGGGTTTTTATTAGTTGGACGCAGCAGGGGCGCGCGTCCAAAAATCGGCGCATCCGGTTCCCACGATAGGCGTCGTCGGGGCTCAGAACAATACCAATAAAATCAGCGCGGAGATTTGCCATGAGTGCGCCCGACACCCCCGTCATCGCGAAAGCCACGGCTCGCCCGGGACCTTTCGACTGGTATCGCAACATCAATCAGCAGGAACGCCGCACCTTCTGGAGCTGCAAGATCGGTTATGGCCTGGACGGCATGGACACCCAGATGCTCAGCTTCGTGGTGCCGACCCTGATTGCCATGTGGGGCATCACCACCGGCCAGGCCGGGCTGATTCACACCAGCACCCTGATCGCTTCGGCCATCGGTGGCTGGGTCGCAGGGATACTCTCCGACCGCATCGGCCGTGTGCGCACCCTGCAATTGACCGTGTTGTGGTTTGCCTTCTTCACCTTCCTCTGCGGCTTTGCCCAGAACTACGAACAACTGCTGATTGCACGGACCCTGATGGGCTTCGGTTTCGGCGGCGAGTGGACGGCCGGCGCCGTGCTGATCGGCGAAGTGATTCGCGCCAAGGACCGCGGCAAGGCTGTGGGCATGGTGCAATCCGGCTGGGCGCTGGGTTGGGGGCTGACGGCGATCCTGTATGCGCTGCTGTTCTCGGTATTGCCGCCGGAAGATGCCTGGCGCGCGTTGTTCATCCTTGGCATCGTGCCGGCAATTTTTGTGATTTTTGTCCGCCGTCTGGTCAAGGATCCGGAAATCTATCGTCAAGCCAAAGCCAAGGAGGCGCCGACCAATCCTTCGAAGTTCTACGAGATCTTCGCCCCCGGCATGCTGTTCACCACGATTCGCGCTTCGTTGCTGACCACCGGCGCATTGGGCGGCTACTACGCCATCACGTCCTGGCTACCGACTTTCCTGAAAAACGAACGCGGTTTGAGCGTACTCAATACCAGCGGTTATCTGGCGATGGTGATCGTCGGTTCCTACGTGGGTTATGTCATCAGCGCCTATTTGACCGACATCCTCGGACGCAAGAAGAACTTCATCCTGTTCGCTGTCGGCTCGTTCACCATTGTCTTGCTGTACACGCAAATGCCGGTCAGCAACGGCGTGATGCTGTGGCTGGGCTTTCCGCTGGGCTTTTTTGCCTCGGGGATTTTCAGTGGCATGGGCGCATTCCTGACCGAATTGTTCCCCACGCGCATTCGCGGTTCGGGCCAGGGTTTTTGCTACAACATCGGCCGCGCGCTGGCGGCGTTGTTTCCGCTGCTGATCGGCCTGCTCAGCCAGACCGTACCGCTGAGCGTGGGCATCGGTGCCTTCGCGGCGGTTTCCTACGGTGTGGTGATCCTTGCGGCCCTGAGCCTGCCGGAAACCCGTGGCAAGCAACTCGACGCCCAGTAACTGATAATCTGCGGGCCTGTCTTATAGATAGGTCCCGCAGCAGAAAAGAATAAAGCCTACAGGAGTGTTCAGTGTGAGCCGCCTGCTATTGAACTGCGACATCGGCGAGAGTTTCGGCAGCTGGACCATGGGTCTGGACGCCGAGATCATGCCCTTCATCGATTGCGCCAACGTCGCCTGCGGTTTTCACGCCGGCGACCCGAGCATCATGCGCAAGACCGTCAGCCTGGCCCTCAGTCACGGTGTGCAAATCGGCGCGCATCCGGCCTATCAGGATCTGGTGGGCTTCGGCCGCCGCTCCATGGCCTATGCCACCCAGGAACTGCAAGACATCCTGCATTACCAGATCGGCGCCCTCGACGGCATCTGCCGGGCCCAGGGCGGCCGGGTCAGTTACGTCAAGCCCCATGGCGCGATGTACAACGACATGATGGCCAATCCAGCGCAACTGCGCGCCGTTTTGCAAGCGGTGGCGTCCTACGACCGCACGCTGCCATTGATGCTGATGGCCACCCGCGACAACAGCGCCGCCCAACAACTGGGCGATGAATACGGCGTGACACTGTGGTTCGAGGCCTTCGCCGATCGCGCTTACGACAGCGCCGGCAGGTTGGTCTCGCGACAACTGCCGGGCGCGGTGCATCACGACCCGGAAAAAATCATCGAGCAGGCGCTGACCATTGCCCGTGGCGATCAGCTCACCGCCAGTGACGGCAGCGCCCTGCATTTGCAGGCCAATACCCTCTGCGTGCACGGCGACAACGCCAGTTCGGTCGCTGCCGTGCAACGCATTCGTGAAGCCTTGGACCGGCAGAGTGCGTCATGAAGCTGCGGGTGGAAGTGGTGGCGCTGGATTGCCTGATGGTGCGCCTGTTCGATGAAATCGCCGAAAGCAACATGCCGTGGATGCTCGCTGCCAGTGAAAGTCTGCGCATGGCATTTGCCGGGCACCTGATCGATCTGGTGCCGTCCTACACCACATTGATGGTGCATTACGACATGACGGCATTGAGCCCGAGCCAGGCACGGGAATTGATCGCCCAGGCACTGATCGATCTGTCGCCTAATGCGCGTACTCGCGGTACCTGTCATGTGTTGCCGGTGTGGTACGACTTGAGCGTCGGACCGGAATTGACGCTGTTGTCGCAGCGCAGCGGGTTGGCGGTGGAGGAGGTGATCCGCCGCCACAGTGAGCGTGAATATCAGGTGTTCGCCCTGGGTTTTGCACCGGGCTTCGCCTTCATGGGGCTGGTGGAAGAAGTGCTCGCTGCGCCGCGTCTGAACACGCCACGCAAGAAAGTCGCGGCTGGCAGTGTCGGCATCGCCGAGCGGCAAACGGCGGCTTACCCGGTGGTGTCGCCGGGCGGCTGGAACCTGATCGGCCGCACGCCGGCCAGATTGTTCGACCGCAACCGTGATGGCTACAGCCTGATGCAACCCGGTGACACCGTACGGTTCGAAGCGGTCGGCCATGCCGAGTTCATTAACCTGGGGGGTGACGATACGCCTCTGGAGGCCCAGGCATGAGCCGTCTGATGATTGAAGCGAGTACGCCGCTGTGCCTGTTGCAGGATGCCGGGCGATTCGGCGTGCGGCATCTGGGCGTGACCCAGGGCGGAGCGGCCGATTGGCGTTCGATGTCCTGGGCCAACTGGCTATTGGGCAACGCACTGGATGCACCGGTGATCGAAATCACCCTCGGCGGGTTCACCGTGGTGGCTGAAGAAGACTGCGTGCTGGCCTTGGCCGGGGCGGATCTTGGCGCGCGGGTGGGCGGCGAGGCTTTGACCCCGTGGCGCAGTTTCAGGCTGTACAAAGGCCAGCGTTTGCAATTCACTCAGCCGTTGCTCGGAGCCCGGGCTTATCTGGCGGCGCCGGGTGGGTTTGATGCGCCGAAAGTGCTGGGCAGCAGCGCGACGGTGGTCCGGGAGGAACTCGGCGGGCTGGACGGCATGGGCCGTGCGCTGGGTAAAGGGGCGAGCTTGAGCTATTCGGGCAACCCGGTGATGTTGCTGCGCGAATTGACCGCAGACCAACGACCGGACCTGAACCTTGATGCGCCGTTGGACCTGGTCCTCGGTGCACAGATCGGCGAGTTCAGCGGGCAGAGCCTGTTCGACGCGTTCAACAGCCTATGGCACCTCGACAGCCGTGCCGACCGAATGGGTATTCGACTGCTGGGTACGGCGCTGCAGTACCAGGGCAAACCGATGATTTCCGAGGGCATTCCGTTGGGTGCCGTGCAGGTGCCGCCCGACGGGCAGCCGATTGTGTTGCTCAATGATCGGCAAACCATTGGCGGATATCCGCGTCTGGGGGCGTTGACGCCATTGGCGCTGGCGCGGCTGGCGCAGTGCCTGCCGGGGGCGCAGGTGCGGTTGAGGCCGGTGGTGCAGGATGTCGCTCATCGTGAGCATGTCGAGTATTTGCAGCGCTTCACACGCAGCTAAAAGCTTCGCGAGCAAGCCCGCTCCCACATTTGACCTGTGTCGTGCACAAAACTAATGTGGGAGCGGGCTTGCTCGCGAAGAGGCCTTCACAGGCGACGGATTTCTACTTGGATAGAAACCGCATCCCTTCTTCCAACCCACGAAGGGTCAACGGATACATCTGGTCCTCGATCAAGTCCCGCACGATGTTGGTCGACGAGGTATAGCCCCAGGTGTCCTTCGGATACGGGTTGATCCAGATGAGCTTCTTGTACTTTTCCTTGAACCGCTGCATCCACACGTAACCGGCTTCTTCGTTCCAGTGCTCGACACTGCCGCCCGCCTGGGTGATTTCATAGGGCGCCATGGCAGCGTCGCCGATGAAGATCACTTTGTAGTCGGCGCCGTACTTGTGCAGCAGGTCCATGGTCGAAGTGCGTTCGGAGGTGCGGCGCATGTTGTTCTTCCACACCGATTCATAAATGAAGTTGTGGAAGTAGAAGTACTCCAGGTGCTTGAACTCGGTCTTGCAGGCCGAGAACAATTCCTCGCAAATCTTCACATGGGCGTCCATCGAGCCGCCGATGTCAAACAGCAGCAACAGCTTGACGGTGTTGCGCCGCTCCGGCCGCATCTGGATGTTCAGCAGGCCGGCATCCTTGGCGGTGTGGTCGATGGTGCCATCGATGTCCAGCTCTTCCGCCGCGCCCTGGCGGGCGAACTTGCGCAGGCGGCGCAGGGCGACCTTGATGTTGCGCGTGCCCAGTTCCACCGAATCGTCGAGGTTCTTGTATTCGCGCTGGTCCCAGACCTTGGCGGCCTTGCCCTGGCGCTTGCCGGCATCGCCGACCCGGATGCCTTCCGGGTTGAAACCGCCGGAACCGAACGGGCTGGTGCCGCCGGTACCGATCCATTTATTACCGCCGGCGTGACGTTCCTTCTGTTCCTCGAGGCGTTTCTTGAACTCTTCGATCAGCTTGTCCAGGCCGCCGAGGGACTGGATCGCCGCCCGTTCTTCGTCGGTCAGCGAGCGTTCGAATTCCTTGCGCAGCCAGTCTTCGGGGATCAGCGCCTGAAGATGGTCGTCGAGCTTTTCCAGGCCATTGAAGTAGGCACCGAACGCCCGGTCGAACTTGTCGAAATGCTTTTCGTCCTTCACCAGGATCGCCCGGGACAAGTAATAGAACTCGTCCATGTCGGCGAAGGTCACGCGCTGTTTCAGCGCGTTGATCAGGTCCAGCAGCTCGCGTACCGAGACCGGCACCTTGGCTGCGCGCATTTCATTGAACAGGTTGAGCAGCATGGCATCAGCCTCTTAGCGGGTGCCGCGACGGCTCATGAACGCCAGACGCTCAAGTAATTGCACGTCCTGCTCGTTCTTCACCAGGGCGCCGGCCAGTGGCGGGATGGCCTTGGTCGGATCGCGTTCGCGCAGCACCGCTTCGCCGATGTTGTCGGCCATCAGCAGCTTCAGCCAGTCCACCAGTTCGGAGGTCGAAGGCTTCTTCTTCAGGCCCGGCACCTTGCGCACGTCGAAGAACACGTCCAGCGCTTCGCTGACCAGGTCTTTCTTGATGTCCGGGTAGTGCACGTCGACGATCTTTTGCAGGGTGGTGCGGTCGGGGAAAGCGATGTAGTGGAAGAAGCAGCGGCGCAGGAAGGCGTCCGGCAGTTCCTTTTCGTTGTTGGAGGTAATGATGATGATCGGACGCTTTTTCGCCTTGATGGTCTCGTCGATCTCGTAAACGTAGAACTCCATCTTGTCGAGTTCTTGCAGCAGGTCGTTGGGGAATTCGATGTCGGCCTTGTCGATTTCGTCGATCAGCAGGATGACCCGCTCGTCGGATTCGAAGGCTTCCCAGAGCTTGCCCTTTTTCAGGTAGTTACGAACGTCGTGGACTTTTTCGTTGCCCAGTTGCGAGTCGCGCAGGCGGCTGACCGCGTCGTATTCGTACAGGCCCTGGTGAGCCTTGGTGGTGGACTTGATATGCCAGGTGATCAGCTTGGCGCCAAAGGATTCGGCCAGTTGCTCGGCGAGCATGGTCTTGCCGGTGCCCGGTTCGCCCTTGACCAGCAATGGCCGCTCCAGGGTGATGGCGGCGTTGACCGCCAGCTTCAGGTCATCGGTGGCGACGTAGGCCTGGGTGCCTTCGAACTTCATCTGCTAATCCTCGAACGGTAACGCCGACCTGAACGCGGCAGGGCGGGGGGGCGCAATAAAAGGGTCAGCCCCGACTATAACGCGCTGCCCGGTCGACTGTGAACGCAGACGGCTTATTCAGTCTCTGAATGGGGCGTCACTTAGTGACTTAGCCTGCATCCGGCTTGGGCCGTTCATACCGCGCATTGAACGCCTGGATGAAACCATTGCGTAAAATCTGCAAAAAAGCCTGGAACGCGCTGACATCCTTCTGGTGAACGTTGCCGCTGAGTTCGACCTTTGTCGCAAACTGGTTTTTGCCCTGGTTTTTCAGGACAGTCTCGGTTCCACCGACGAGGGCTTCCCATATCGAGCGGAACAGCCCTTTGTCCTTGTTTTCCACGTCCTGCTGCCAGTTGAACACATCAACATCGCGCATCAGTGGCTTGATATAGCCGGTCAGTCGGCCCTTGTTGGCCTGGGCTTCGATCACCACGTCGCCATGGCCGGCATTGAAGTCGAACTTGCCGTAGGCCGCGGCGAAGTCGTTCAGGCGCTTGAGTTCGATATCCGTGGTGCGCAAGCGAAACTCGAAGTCTTCGAAGTCGCTCAACGGATCGAAAGTGGCCGAGGTTTCCAGTGGTGCGTGCCCCAGCAGCAAGGCTTTGCCTTCAAAGCGTGCGTCGCGTTTGCCTTTGGTGTCGACCACGTTGGTCAGGTTGAAAATACTGGCATCCACCTTCGTGGCGTTCATGTTCACCGGTGGTTTGGAGTTGAAGTTGCGAAAACTGATCTTGCCGTCGTTGATCCGCACTTCGTTCAGGGTAATGGGCAGCAGCTTGCCTAATTGGGCACGCCAGTCGGTGCCCTGGCCGGTCTGGGAGTTTCGCTTGTTGGCCCCGTCGACGAAGTTGACCTCGGGCTTGATGAACTGCACTTCGGCCACCACCGCGTGGTCGTGCCACAGTGAGTGCCAGCTCACCGAGAGGTCGATCAATGGCGCGTTGACGAAAGGCACCGGAACCTTGCCATCGACCTTGACGATTTTCAGTCCATTGATCTTGTAGGCCCCGCGCCACAAGGCCAGGTCCACGTCGGTGATCTGGCCCCGGTAGTCGCCCATGTCCGCCAGCCTCTCATTAAGGTAATCGCGCACCAGATAGGGCAGGGCGATGTGCAGCGTTATCAGCAGTACAACGAGACCGATGAGGGTCCACAGGGGCCAGCTGTATCGACGTTTCATGGCGGTAAATCTCTGGCGATCTAAAGCCATTGACTGCACTGACAGGCGGACGTTCGACCCGACTGGACGCCTGCGGGCAAGAGGGCTTACCTTGATGCCCTATTTCAATGCTGTCGTTAAGGACCCAGCCATGAGCCGCATTTTCGCTGACAACGCCCACTCCATTGGCAACACGCCGTTGGTGCAGATCAATCGCATTGCGCCGCGTGGTGTGACCATCCTGGCCAAGATCGAAGGGCGCAACCCCGGTTACTCGGTCAAGTGCCGGATCGGCGCGAACATGATCTGGGATGCCGAGAGCAGCGGCAAACTCAAGCCGGGCATGACCATCGTCGAACCCACCTCCGGCAATACCGGTATCGGCCTGGCGTTCGTGGCCGCCGCCCGAGGCTACAAACTGATGCTGACCATGCCTGCGTCCATGAGTATCGAACGTCGCAAGGTGCTCAAGGCACTGGGTGCCGAGCTGGTGTTGACCGAACCGGCCAAGGGCATGAAGGGCGCTATCGAAAAAGCCGGTGAAATTGTTGCCAGCGACCCGTCGAAGTACTTCATGCCGGCGCAATTCGACAACCCGGCCAACCCGGCCATCCACGAAAAAACCACCGGCCCGGAAATCTGGAACGATACCGACGGCGCCGTCGACGTGCTGGTGGCAGGCGTCGGAACCGGTGGAACCATCACCGGGGTTTCACGGTATATCAAGAACACCCAAGGCAAACCGATTCTCTCGGTGGCGGTGGAGCCGGCGGTGTCGCCGGTGATTACCCAGGCCCTGGCCGGTGAAGAAATCAAACCCAGCCCGCACAAGATCCAGGGCATTGGTGCCGGTTTTGTGCCCAAGAACCTCGATTTGTCGATCGTCGACCGGGTAGAACTGGTCAGTGACGAAGAGTCCAAGGCCATGGCCTTGCGCTTGATGCAGGAAGAAGGGATTTTGTGCGGGATCTCCTGCGGCGCTGCCATGGCAGTGGCCGTGAGATTGGCGGAGACCCCGGAAATGCAGGGCAAGACCATCGTCGTGATCCTGCCGGATTCCGGTGAACGTTATCTGTCGAGCATGTTGTTCAGTGATCTGTTTACCGAACAGGAGAACCAGCAGTAAGCGCTGAACTTTGGCGGATCGTCGCTGGCGGTGGTTGATGATGGATTCGCATCAGCCGCCGTTCAGGTGCCACATGTTAAGAAATGCTTTGTTGCACATTCGTTAACATTGAATGTTGAAAAGTGCAGGTTTTTCACCGGTTCGGCAGTGTTTATCATGCCGCAAACCACGCCGGGCAATGGGCGTGGTGCAAAGTCGCTTATCTTCAAAGGAGTTGTTGATGACCTTTTCGTTTGCCGCGAAAGCCTCGTTGTTGCTGCTGTTTCTCGGCAGCACCCTCTATGTGCACTTACGCGGCAAGGCACGTCTGCCGGTTTTGCGCCAATTCGTTAACCATTCGGCACTGTTCGCACCCTATAACGCCTTGATGTACCTGTTTTCCGGTGTGCCTTCCAAGCCGTATCTGGATCGCAGCAAGTTTCCCGAACTGGATGTGCTCAAGGACAACTGGGAAGTGATTCGCGACGAAGCGATGCACTTGTTCGACGAGGGCTATATTCGTGCGGCGGCAAAGAATAACGACGCCGGTTTTGGCTCGTTCTTCAAGAAGGGCTGGAAGCGTTTCTATCTCAAGTGGTATGACAAACCGCTGCCTTCTGCCGAAGTCTTGTGCCCGAGAACCGTGGCATTGGTCAGCAGCATTCCCAACGTCAAGGGCGCGATGTTCGCGCTGCTGCCGGGCGGCAGCCACCTCAACCCGCATCGCGATCCGTTTGGCGGCTCCCTGCGTTATCACCTGGGGCTGTCCACCCCCAATTCCGATGATTGCCGCATTTTCGTCGACGGTCAGGTTTACGCCTGGCGCGATGGTGAAGACGTGATGTTCGACGAGACCTACGTGCACTGGGTCAAGAATGAAACGCAAAAGACCCGGGTCATCCTGTTCTGCGATATCGAACGTCCGTTGAGCAATCGCTTCATGACCGGCATCAACCGCTGTATCAGCGCCTGGCTGGGTCGCGCCACCGCCCCTCAGAACCTGGATGACGAGCGTGTGGGCGGGATCAACAAGGCCTACGAGTGGAGCAAGAACTCCAGCGATAGATTCAGTGGTGTGGTCAAGCAATGGAAGCGGCGCAATCCCAAGGCCTACCGTGTACTGCGCCCGGTGCTGGCGGTGGTGGTGCTGACGTTGCTGGGGTATTGGTTGTTTGGTTGAAGCCGGATACGGCCTTTTGACCAACTCGTTGCAATCCATGTCGAACGCTGGTTATAGTCGGCGCACGGTGAGTTTCGGACTCACTTTTTATCCCTCGAGCAAAGATCAGCCCAATGCCTGCATCCCTCCTCAACGCGGTAGTCGATTCAGCGGTCAACGCTGGCGTCGTGCCGTGCGGGAATCTGCAGCCCGGGCAGATCAGTCATTACCCCCCACCTGTCAGTAGCACGCCGGTGTGCGCAGTCGTATCACCGCCAGGCGTTGGCATTTCGGGCTGATCAGCTGTCTTCTGCTGTTCCCGCGCCCGCCTGAAAAAACTACTGGATTTCAGCTTTTGCTGAGTTGGCTTTTTGCCTGACTACAGGTGGTATTCATGTTTGTCCTTTCGAAAAAATCCGCGCTCGCGGCGGCGTCCACGAGCCTGTTCGTGCTGCTGTGGAGCAGCGGGGCGATCTTCTCCAAATGGGGGCTGGCCCACGCGTCACCCTTCGCCTTCCTGATGTTTCGTTTCGTCATCGCGCTATGCGGGCTGGTGTTGCTGGTGCCGTTGTTCAAGCTGAAGATGCCCAAGGGCGGCAAGCCGATGCTGTATGCGATGGCCACCGGCGTGGTGTTGTTGGGGGCCTATCAGATTTTCTATCTGTTGGCCCTCGACCTGAAAGTCACCCCCGGAGTGATGGCGACGATCATGGGCGTGCAGCCAATCCTTACAGTGGTGATCATGGAGCGTCAACGATCAGCCAGCCGGATGTTCGGTCTGGCGCTCGGGCTGGCCGGTCTGATCATGGTGGTTTACCAGGGCATCGGTCTGGCCGGCATGTCATTGGCCGGGATGCTCTTCGGTCTGCTGGCACTGGCGAGCATGACGTTCGGTTCGATCATGCAGAAACGCATCACTGAAAATCCCCTTGGCACGCTGCCGGTGCAGTACCTCGCCGGACTGCTGTTGTGCGGGATTTTCGTACCTTTCCAGCCGTTTCACTTCGAACACAGCAGCGGTTTCATCCTGCCGGTGCTATGGATGGGGCTGGTGGTGTCGGTGCTGGCGACGCTGTTGCTGTACCGCTTGATCGCCCGGGGCAACCTGGTGAACGTCACCAGTCTGTTTTACCTGGTACCGGCGGTGACGGCAGTGATGGACTATCTGGTCTTCGGCAATCGCCTGGCGCTGTTGAGCCTGTTCGGCATGCTGTTGATCATCGTCGGGCTGGTGTTTGTGTTCCGTAAATCAGCGTAGTCCGGGCAAGAAAAACAAAAGATCGCAGCCGTACACCTGTAAGAGCTGCCGCAGGCTGCGATCTTTTGCCCTGCCTTGCCTGTCATTTGCTCAGCGCATGCTCGGCCCGTACCGAATTCATGAACGCCTGCATCGCCGACGATTGAATGCGATGACGCCGGGTGATCAACCCGTACGGTGGCAGCCGCGCCTCGAACTTGATCGGCAACACCGCCAGCAGATCCCGACCGGGATAGTCCTCGACCACCGACACCGGCGTGACGCCGAGCATGTCGGTCTGCTGAATCAACGACAGCAAGGTCATGATCGACGTGGTTTCGACGATGCTGCTCGGGATGTCGACCCGCGCATTGTGGAACACCTGATTGATGATCGCGCGCATGGGGCTGGGCTGCTGTTGCAGCACCCAGGTCATGTTCTGCAGTTCGGCCCAGCTCAACTGCGTGGCTTTGGCCAGTGGATTCTGTGCGCCGGAAATCACGCACAGCGCTTCCTCGCCAAGGCTGTCGAACAGCAACTCCTCTGCCCGGGCACCGACGGGAATCCGCCCCAATACGATATCCAGCTGATCTTGCAACAACGCCTGCACCAGCACGTCGCTGGTGTCGACCTGAATGCTCATCGACAAGCGTGGATGGCTTTGTTTCAAGGTGGCGATGGTGCGCGTCAGCAGCCCCGAAGCCAGTGCCGGAATGGCCCCGACCGCGACCCGGCCAAGGTTGCCGGATTCGAGGGCGACCAGCTCTTCACGCATGCCGCTGAGTTCGGCGAACACCATGCGTGCGTAATAAATGACCGTTTCCCCGAACGGGGTAGAGCGCATGCCCCTGGGCAGGCGTTCGAACAGCTCGACGCCCAACAGGTCCTCGGCTTCATGCAGCATCTTGGTTGCGGCCGGTTGGGTCATGCCGATGTGGTCGGCGGCGCGGCGCAACGAGCCGAACTCCTGCAACGCCAGCATCAACCGCAGTTGGCGCAGGCGCAGTCGGCTGTGGATTACGTTGGCAGCAGGAATTCGGGTCATGGGCCGTGCTCGCGAAAAAGTCCTGCGGCAAGCCTGACAACAAATGCCAGGCGTTGCCAGCTTTGGCGTGTCACAGCACCGATTTTGGTTTGGCGACGTGGGGTTTGCGCAGGCCGATCAGGGTTTGCAGCGCTTTGGAAATCAACGGCCAGAACAGCATCAGCAGCGCCGCCGTGGTCAGGCTGCCCACCAACGGGTTGGACCAGAAAATCCCCAGGTGCCCGTCGGAGAACAGCATCGACTGGCGGAACGCATCTTCTGCCTTGTCGCCCAGCACCGCCGCCAACACCAGCGGCGCAATCGGGTAGCCGAGTTTCTTGAACAGATAACCCAGCGCACCGAAGCCCAGCATCAGCACCACGTCGAAGAACGAGTTGTGCACCGAGTAGGCACCGATGGCGCAGACCATGATTATGATCGGCGCGATGATCGAGAACGGGATGCGCAGGATCGAAGCGAACAGCGGCACGGTGGCCAGCACCACGATCAGACTCACCACGTTGCCCAGGTACATGCTGGCGATCAGGCCCCAGACAAAATCGTGTTGCTCGACGAACAGCGTCGGCCCCGGGTGCAAACCCCAGATCATCAGGCCACCGAGCATCACCGCCGCAGTCGCCGAACCGGGAATGCCCAGGGTCAGCATCGGCAGCAGGGCACTGGTGCCGGCCGCGTGGTCAGCGGTTTCCGGGGCGATCACACCTTCGAGTTCGCCTTTGCCGAAGTTGTCGCGGTTTTTCGAGAAACGCCGCGCCAGGCTGTAGCTCATGAACGACGCGGCAGTCGGTCCGCCAGGGGTGATGCCCATCCAGCAGCCAACCAGGGTGCTGCGCACAATCGTCCACCAGTAACGCGGCAATTTGGCCCAGGTGCGCAGGATCACCATCGGCGTGATCCGCGCATGTTCGCCGCGGAACACCAGCCCCTCTTCCACGGTGCAGAGGATTTCGCCGATGCCGAACAGGCCGATCACCGCCACTTCAAAGCTGATGCCGGTCATCAGGATTGGCTGGTCGAAGGTCAGGCGCAGGTTGCCGGACACGGTGTCCATGCCGACGGCGGCCATGGCGAAACCGATCATCATCGCCACCACGGTTTTCAGCGGCGGGTTCTTGCTCATGCCGATGAAGGTGCAGAACGCCAACAGGTACACCGCGAAGAACTCCGGCGAACTGAACGACATGGCGAACGCGGCGATTTTGGTCGACAGGAACGTCAGCAACAACACCCCGGCCAACGCACCCAGCAACGCCGAACTGAACGCGGCGGTCAGGGCTTCGGCGGCGCGGCCTTCGCGGGCCATCGGGTAACCGTCGAAGGTGGTTGCCACCGATGAGGGCTCACCGGGGATGTTGAACAGGATCGAGGTGATCGAACCGCCGAACAGCGCGCCCCAGTACATGCACGACAGCAGAATGATCGCCGACACCGGCGACATGGTGAACGTCAGCGGCAGCAGCAACGCCACCCCATTGGGGGCACCGAGACCGGGCAGTACGCCGACCAGAATGCCCAGCAGCACGCCGATTACCATCAGGCCGATATGGCCCGGCGTGAGGATCAGGTTCATGCCTTGCAGCAGGGAATCGAACTCGCTCATTTGAAATTTCTCCCGGCCAGGGCAATCCAGTCGCCCATTGGGCCGGCATCCAGCGGCACTTTGAACCACAGCGCGAAAATCAGGTAACTGGCCAGCACCGCGCCCAGGGACACGCTACCGATCATCCATTTGCCGTAAGGCTTGGCGCGGACCTTGTCACGCCACATGAACCAGGCAATGAAGCAGGCCGAAGCGACGTAGATGCCGGTGAACGGCATCGCACCGACGAATAGCGCGATGGGCACGAACACCGACAGCACTTGCCTGAACGCACTGCGGCTGACGAATGAAATGCTCAGGGCTTGCCAGCGCACCAGGGTCAACACGCCGTTGGCCACACTGGCGGCGCTCAACATCAGGCCAATGTAGAAGGGAAAGTAACCCGGCTCGGGGCCGGCATCACCCCAGCCGATACCTTGCTCAACGCTGCCGTACATCACCACCGCGCCGATCAGCGTGGTGAAGAGTGTCAGGCCGAGTTCGACCCAGCGTGTACCGACCAGCGGTGGTGAATCCGAAGAATGGGACATGAAAGCACCTCCAGAGGTGACGGCCGTACGCAGGGCGGGCGGCCGTGAGCAACTCAGTTTTTCAGCCAGCCGGCCTCTTTGAACACCGGCGTGACGCGGGCGGTGTCTTTTTCGATGTAGGCGGTCAGCGGCTCACCCTCGAGGAAGGTTGGCACCAGAGCGTTCTGCTTCACGTAAGCCTTGAACTCATCGGTCTGGGTGACTTTGCGCATCAACTCGACATAGAACGCGCGCTGCTCGGCGGTGACGTCGCCGGGCATGAACACGGTGCGCGGGAAGCGGTACTGATCAATGCCCAGGCCTTGTTCGTGACAGGTCGGGACGTCGGCCCAGGATTTGTCGCCGGCGACTTTATCGGTATAGCCCATGCGCTCCTTACTGAACACGCAGAGCGGCTCGACCTGATCGCCACGCCATTGGCTGATGCTCTCGCTTGGATTGTTGACGTTGGCGGCGATGTGCTTGCCGGCCAGTTGCGTCGCGGCTTCGCTGCCGCTCTTGAACGGGATGTACACCAGTTTGCTGTTGTTGGTCTGGTTCAGCAGCAGGGTCAGGGTCTGGTCGACGTCCTTGGACTGGCTGCCGCCCATGCGCAGGTTCGACGGGTCGGCCTTGACCGCTTCGTAGAAGCTTTTCGCGTCTTTCCATGGCGCACCCTTGTAGCTCCAGAGAATGAAGTCATCCTCGGCTACTGCGGCAATCGGGGTCAGCTCCTGCCATTCGTAGCCGAGTTTGGACACCAGCGGCAACAGGTAGATGTTGTTGGTGCCGATCACCAGTTTGTCGGCATCGCCCTTGCTCATTTTCAGGTCGAGAAAGGCTTCGGCGCCGTTGCCACCGCCCTTGTTGAGGACGATGGTATTCACGTCGAGCAGCTTGTGCGTGGTGATGATCGACTGGATCAGGCGACCGAGCTGGTCGGTACCGCCACCGGGACCACCGGCGACGACGATTTCGACGTTCTTGTCCGGTTGCCAGGCGGCGTTGGCGAGAGCGGGAAGGGTACCGGCGGCGATCAGTGCGCAGCCAAGAAACAGACGGGAGGTGCGACGGACGAATGCATTTCGCATGATGGAAGAGCCTCGTATTCATGTTCTTGTAATTGTTATGAGCGGCTTGTTTGCGTGGTAAAGCCGCAAGCCTGGCCCGAGTGTGTGAAGGTGCGGGCACGGCGTCTAGTCAAAACAATACATACACCGATAGCCTGGGGTTATAGCTCGGCAAATAGCTAACTACTGTAGGAGCGAGCTTGCTCGCGATGGACTCAAGGGCACCGCGTTAATTCAGGAACCACGTGTTTTCGTTGAAGACCATCGCGAGCAGGCTCGCTCCTACAGAAAAGCATGCGTGGCAACGTTGAAAGGTCGTTGAAAGCAGGGCATGACATAACCCGAGGCTATCGCCTGATTTCAAGTTTTGATTAGACGGTTATCAGCAAGCCTTCGATAGTGCTTATCAACGTCTGCATCTCCACAAAAATAATAAACGAGGCATGCACCATGGTTCGTCCCAGTGCTTCCCTGCATCTGCCCGGCGCAGTTGCCCAGCCTAACGAAGCGGCCATGCCGGTGGCCGGTACCGCCAAAGCCAGCAGCGTGCGCTGGCGGATCTTCGCGATCATCTTCGCGCTGACCATGGTCAACCTGATCGACCGGGTGTCGCTGTCCATTGCGATGCCGACCATCGCCCATGAGTATTCCCTGTCACCGAGCCTGCAAGGGCTGATCCTCAGCAGCTTTTTCTGGGCCTACGCACTGTTGCAGATTCCCGGCGGCTGGCTGATCGACCGCTTCGGCGCGCATCGGGTCATCAGTTGGTCCACCGGGTTGTGGGGCACGTTTCAGGTGCTGGCGGCGTTCGCCACCGGCGGCTTGTCTTTGTTGTTTGCCCGGGTTGCACTGGGCGCCGCCGAAGCACCGCTGTTCCCGTCGGGCGGCAAGCTGATTTCCCTGTGGCTGGCCCCGAGCGAGCGCAGTCGCGGCGCGGTATTGATGGACAGCGGCAGCCCGTTGGGCGTGGCCCTTGGCGGGTTGATCATTGCCTGGCTGATAGCCTCGCTGGACTCCTGGCGCCTGGCCTTCGTGATCGCCGGCATCGCCACCCTGGTGCTGGCCTGGCTGGCACGGCGTTATCTGCGCGATGACCCGGCCGGTCACCCGCAAGTCAATGCGGCGGAGCTTGAGAAAATCAACGCCGGCCGTGCAACGCCCGCCGCCGAAGCGGCCCGGGCGCCGGTCAAGGGGCTGGGTATTGCGCCACGCTCGCTCAGCGGTTTGCTGATCGGACGGGCAAGTTGGGCGATGGTGTATTTCGGCCTGCTGACCTGGGGCCCGAGTTACCTGGCCCAGGCCCGGGGTTTCGATATCAAGGGGATTGGTGCGGCGACCTTCGTGATTTTTGTCTGCGGTGCACTGGGTTCGTTGACCGGTGGTTTCCTCTGTGATGGCTTGATTCGCAAAGGCGTGAGTCGCGCGGTGGCGGTCAAGAGCCTGCTGGCGTTTTCCGGGCTGGTGGCCCTCGGCGCATTCCTGTTGCTGCCGACGTTGAGCAATCCTTTTGCGGCGGTGGCGCTGCTGGCCATGACCGCGTTCTTCCTGATGTGGGGCAGCCTCTACTGGAGCTTCCCGGCGCTGCTGGCGGCGCCGGCGCGGGTCGGTTTGATCGGCGGCGTGATGAACATGGCCGGCAGCTGCGGCGGCATCGCGGTGCCTATCCTGGTGGGGGTGATTCTGCAGGCGACCGGTGGCTTCGCCCCGGTACTCGGGTTCTTCGCGGCGTGCTCGGCAGTCTTCGTGCTCGCGACCTTGTTCATCAGCCTGGATGAGGTGCGCCATGACTAATGCCTTGTGGAACGGCCCGATCATCGACGCCCATCATCACTTCTGGGACCCGACCGTCAACGACCACCCATGGCTTGCCCCCGAGGCCAACATACCCTTTCGCTACGGAGACTACAGCGCGATCAAGCGCCGCTATTTTCCCGAGGATTACTTCGCCGATGCGGGTTCCCATAACGTCGTGCAAACGGTGTACGTCGAGACCGAGTGGAACCCGCAGGACCCGATTGGCGAAACCCGTTTCATCGAGCAACTGGCCGCCCGCTACGGCGTGCCCAATGCGGTCGTGGCGCAAGCCTGGCTCGATCATCCGGACGCTATCGATGTGCTCACCGAACAGGCGCGTTTCAAGCATGTGCGCAGCGTGCGCCACAAACCCGGTGGCCCGATCGCGCCGGCGCAGGTGGGGCACATGCGCAGCCTGATGAGTGACGAACACTGGCGCCGCAGTTACGCCGCGCTCGAAGGGCTGGGGCTGCATTTCGATTTGCAGACGCCCTGGTGGAACCTGCACGAGGCCGAACGCCTGGCCCGGGATTTTCCTGGTATCACGCTGATTCTCAACCACGCCGGTTTGCCCAATGACCGTAGCGCCGAAGGCCTGGCGGGCTGGCGTCTGGCGCTGGCGCGGCTGGCGCAGTGGCCGAACGTGCAGGTGAAGATTTCCGGCCTGGGGCAGGGTGGCCAGCGCTGGCGCGCCAAGGACAACACCTGGATCGTGCGCGAGGTGATCGCCATGTTCGGCAGCCACCGGGCGATGTTCGCCAGCAACTTCCCCGTGGACAGCCTGTGCGGCTCGTTCGATGACATCTACAGCGGTTTCAAATCCATCGTCGCCGATCTGCCGACAGCCGATCAGGAGCGACTTTTCTACAGCAACGCGCAGCGGGTCTATCGCTGCGAGCCTTGCGCCAACGACCGGGCGCAGCCTGAACCCTTGAGGAGTGAAGCATGAGCAAATCCACCATCGCGATGGTCCTGGGGGACCCGGCGGGCATCGGCCCTGAGCTGATTGCGCGCCTGCTGGGCGAGCCTGAAGTGCGTGCCCAGGCCAATGTGATCCTGATCGCCGACGAAGCGGAAATGCGTCGCGGCATGCGCATTGCCGGGATGGAATTTCCCTATCGTCGCGTCGAGTCCCTGGAGCAGCTGGCATTCGTCGATGACACGCCGCTGTTCTATGACTTTCGCGGTGACACTATCGGTGAGTTTGCGCGTAGCGAGGCCAGCGTCATCGGTGGCCGCTACAGCCTCGACACCCTGGAAAAGGCCCTGCGTCTGACCGAAGCGGGCATCACCGACGCGGTGTTGTTCGGGCCATTGAACAAGACTTCACTGCACATGGCCGGCATGGCCCACAGCGATGAGCTGCACTGGTTCGCCGAGCTGCTGGATTTCCATGGACCGTTCTGCGAATTCAACGTGCTCGACAATCTCTGGACTTCGCGGGTGACCTCCCATGTGGCCCTGGCCGATGTGCCGGGCCTGCTCAGCCAGCAACGGGTGGTCGAAGCGATTCAACTGATCGACACCGCGCTCAAGCGCAACGGGCTGGAAAAGCCGCGCATCGGCGTCTGCGGGCTGAATCCGCATAACGGAGATAACGGTTCGTTCGGTCGCGAGGAACTGGACATCATCGGCCCGGCGGTGCGTTCGGCGCAGGCACTGGGGATCGCGGCGGACGGGCCTTATCCGGCCGACACGATCTTCCTCAAGGTCCAGGGCGATGCCAGTGCCTTTGACGCGGTCGTCACGATGTACCACGACCAGGGCCAGATCGCGATCAAGCTGATGGGCTTCTCCCGTGGCGTCACGGTGCAGGGCGGACTGCCGATCCCGATCACCACCCCGGCCCATGGCACCGCCTTCGATATCGCCGGGCAGGGCAAGGCCAACGTCGGCGCGATTCGCCAGGCGTTCGAGATCGCGTGCCGGATGGGGCGCAACCGCCACTGATCCCGGATTTCTAAAACAACAACAATCCCCTGTGGGAGCGGGCTTGCTCGCGAATGCGGTGGGTCAGACGACCGATACGTCGACTGACCCACCGCATTCGCGAGCAAGCCCGCTCCCACTTTTGTTTTGTGTCACCCGATAACCCGAAACGCACAATAACCGAATTCAGCTATCACTCCAGGTTATCGCCGGATACGCATAAGTGATTATCCGCAGCCCTTGGCCGCTGGCTAAAGTCGCTCCATCGAATGCGCAAGACAGCCGCCCGAGCGGCAGTGCGCAGCGACTCACAATGACAAGAAGCCGGCAGCGCAAGGAAACTGTATTCATGAAAATCAAAGCGATCCGTACCCGCGTTTTCGAGTGGAAAGGCAAGGTCGTGCCACCCCAGGCGCACTTCTGCACCAACGCCAGCGACATCCTGTTCGAGCGCGGCGACGCCATGGGCTCGTTCCGTTTCCACGGCTGGCTGGTGGTGGAAGTCGAGACCGACACCGGTCTCGTCGGCATCGGTAACTGCGCCCTGGCGCCGCGCGTGGCCAAGGAAATCATCGACACCTACCTGGCGCCGATCGCCATTGGCGAAGACCCGTTCGACAACGAATACATCTGGCAGAAAATGTACCGCCAGAGCCACGCCTGGGGCCGCAAGGGCATCGGCATGGCGGCGATCTCGGCCATCGACATTGCGATCTGGGACATCATGGGCAAAGCAGTGAACAAGCCGGTGTTCAAGCTGCTCGGCGGGCGCACCAAGGAAAAGATCTGGACCTACGCGTCCAAGCTCTACGCCAACGACAACCTCGACCTGTTCCTTGAAGAAGCCCAAGGCTACCTGAGCCAGGGGTTCACCGCGCTGAAGATGCGTTTCGGCTACGGCCCGAAGGACGGTCCGGCTGGCATGCGCCGCAACATCGAACAAGTGCGCGCCCTGCGTGAGCTGGCCGGCCCCGACGTCGACATCATGCTCGAGTGCTACATGGGCTGGACCCTCGAGTATGCCCGGCGCATGTTGCCGAAACTGGCCGAGTTCGAACCGCGCTGGCTCGAAGAACCGGTGATCGCCGACGACATCGAAGGCTACATCGAGCTGAAGAAGATGGGGATCATGCCGATCTCCGGCGGCGAGCACGAATTCACTTCCTACGGCTTCAAGGACCTGCTGGAACGCCGCGCCGTCGACGTGATCCAGTACGACACCAACCGCGTCGGCGGCATCACCGCCGCGCGCAAGATCAACGCCATGGCCGAGGCTTGGTCGGTGCCGGTCATCCCGCATGCCGGGCAGATGCACAACTACCACCTGACCATGTCCACTACGGCTTCGCCTATGGCCGAGTTCTTCCCGGTGTTCGATGTCGAAGTCGGCAACGAGCTCTTCTACTACGTGTTCAAGGGCGAGCCGCAACCGGTCAACGGCTACATCCAGCTGGATGACAACAAGCCGGGCCTGGGCCTGGAAATCTCCGATGAGTACCTGAGCGATTTCAACATTATCGAGTGACCGTCCGGCGCCGCTCTCTCGCGGCGCCCACCACGACTTTTCGGAGGGCCGACATGCGCCTGATTCAGTTTGAAAACACCGACGGGCAACGCCAGGTTGGCGTGGTTGAGGGCACTCGCGTCCAGGTACTGCGCGATACCCGCAGTACCCGTGAACTGGCCCTGGCCGCCATCCGTGCCCAGTGCAGCCTGCAAGAAGAAATCGCCCGGCGCGGCAGCGAACCCGGTCCGGATTACGCGCAGCTATTGCAGCAACACAAGGTCCTGCCGCCGCTGGACCACGAAGACCCCGCCCATTGCCTGATCAGCGGCACCGGCCTGACCCATCTGGGCAGCGCCGCGACGCGGGACAAAATGCACCAGCACGACGGTGAAGTCGAAGCCGGCATGACCGACACCATGCGCATGTTCAAGTGGGGGTTGGAGGGCGGCAAACCGGCGGCGGAGCAGGTCGGCGCGCAACCGGAGTGGTTCTACAAGGGCGACGGCAGCATCGTCGTGCGTCCCGGTGCGGACTTCCCGGTGCCGCCGTTTGCCGAGGACGCCGGTGAGGAGCCGGAACTGACCGGCCTGTATGTGATCGGCGACGACGGCCAGCCGTACCGTGTCGGTTACGCGCTGGGTAACGAGTTCTCCGACCACGTCATGGAGCGGCGCAACTACCTGTATCTCGCTCATTCGAAACTGCGTTGCTGCTCCTTCGGCCCGGAGCTGCGCGTCGGTGAGTTGCCCAGACATCTGGTCGGCACCAGCCGCATCACGCGCAACGGCCAGACGATCTGGGAAAAAGAGTTTCTCAGCGGCGAAGACAACATGTGCCACAGCCTGGCCAATCTCGAATTTCATCACTTCAAGTACGCGCAGTTTTTGCGTCCCGGCGATGTTCACGTGCACTACTTCGGTACTGCCACGCTGTCGTTTGCCGACGGTGTGAAGACCCAGCCGGGGGACAGCTTCCAGATCAGTCTCGATGAGTTCGGTGCGCCTTTGGTCAACGGCATCGGCGAGAGCGCCCAGCCGCTGGCTATCGGTCAGGTACGCACACTCTGACCCCTGCAGGTCTTTAACCGATCAAGGAATCCACATGAGCCTGTTTCCTGGACACAACTACATCGGCGGCCGCCGCAGCGCCAACGGCACGTTGCAGCTGCAAAGCCTCGACGCCACCACCGGCGAACCCTTGCCCGGAACGTTCTTCCAGGCCAGCGAAGCCGAAGTGGATGCCGCTGCCAAGGCGGCGGCTGCGGCATACCCGACCTACCGTAACCTGAGTGCGGAAAAACGCGCGCGGTTTCTCGACGCCATCGCCGATGAAATCGACGGGTTGGGCGATGAGTTTGTCGCCACCGTGTGTCGCGAGACAGCGTTGCCGGCCGGGCGTATTCAAGGTGAGCGTGGCCGCACCAGCGGCCAGTTGCGCCTGTTTGCCAAGGTGCTTCGTCGCGGCGACTTCTATGGTGCGCGCATCGATCGCGCATTGCCGGATCGCCAGCCGCTGCCGCGTCCGGATCTGCGTCAGTACCGCATCGCCCTGGGGCCGGTGGCGGTGTTCGGCGCGAGCAACTTCCCGCTGGCCTTTTCCACCGCCGGTGGCGATACCGCCTCGGCACTGGCCGCCGGTTGCCCGGTGGTGTTCAAGGCCCACAGCGGGCACATGGCAACCGCACAGTGGGTGGCTGACGCGATCATCCGTGCCGCGGAAAAAACCGATATGCCAGCCGGTGTGTTCAACATGATCTACGGCGGTGGTGTCGGCGAATGGCTGGTGAAGCATCCGGCGATTCAGGCGGTGGGCTTCACCGGTTCGCTCAAGGGCGGCAACGCCCTGAGCCACATGGCTGCAAACCGGCCGCAGCCGATCCCGGTGTTCGCCGAGATGTCGAGCATCAATCCGGTGTTCCTGCTGCCGCAAGCCCTCGAGGTGCGCGGTGAGCAGATCGCGGCGCAATTGGCAGGTTCCGTCACCCTGGGCTGTGGCCAGTTCTGCACCAATCCCGGGTTGGTCATTGGTGTGCGCTCGCCGCAGTTCAGTGCTTTTCTTGAGGTTTTTTTGCGCCCACATGAACCAGCAGCCGGCGCAAACCATGCTCAATGCCGGCACGCTGGCCAGCTACAACCGGGGCCTTGGCGAATTGCACGAACATCCGGGCCTGAGCCATCTGGCGGGCCGGCCGCAACAGGGCAATCAGGCGCAGCCGCAGGTGTTCAAGGCCGATGCCAGCCTGTTGCTCAAGGGCGATCAATTACTGCAGGAGGAAGTGTTCGGGCCCACCACCATCGTCATCGAGGTCGAGGATCGGGCGCAGTTGGCGGCAGCATTGCAGGGCTTGCGCGGGCAATTGACCGCGACCTTGATTGGCGAGGCCGACGAACTGCTGGAGTACCGCTGGCTGGCGGAACTGTTGCAAGAGAAGGTCGGACGGATCCTGCTCAACGGCTATCCGACCGGGGTCGAAGTTTGCGAGTCCATGGTGCATGGCGGGCCGTATCCGGCGACATCCGACTCGCGGGGCACTTCGGTCGGCACCCTGGCGATCGATCGCTTCCTGCGGCCGGTGTGCTTCCAGAATTATCCGGATGCGCTGCTGCCCGAGGCGTTGCAGAACGGCAATCCGCTGGGGATTCGGCGGCTGGTGGATGGGGAGGTGAGTGATTCAGCCTTGTAGTGCCTGATCTGCCGCTTTCGCGAGCAGGCTCGCTCCCACAAGGGATCTTCGGTGAACACATGATTTGTGAGCCCCCCGGATCAAATGTGGGAGCGAGCCTGCTCGCGAAGGCGTTATCGGCAACGCAACAATTCTACCGCTCAGCCACCAAGCTCGGCTTCACCGCAGCCGGCTTCAACACCAGCCACAACGCCAGCGCAATCAACACCCCACCATAGATATGCGCCATCGACAGCGGCTCATCGAGAAACAGCGCCCCCCACAACACGCCAAACAGCGGGATCAGGAAGGTCGTGGTCATCGATTTCACCGGACCGATCGAGCTCAGCAGCCGGAAGTAAATAATGTAGGCAAACGCCGTGCAGCCCAGCCCCAACCCCAGCAACGACAGCCACACGCTCCAGCCGCCCCAGCTCGCCGGTGGCTGGCTGATCACGCTGTAGCCAAACAGCGGCAACAGGAACAAGGTCGCGCCGAGCATGCTGCCCAGCGCCGACAAACGGCTATCGAGACCGCCGGCCTGATCGAGCCAGCGGCGGGCCAGGAATCCGGCAAATCCGTAGCACGTGGTGGCGAGCAGGCAGGCGACGGCCCCCATCAGCAGTGCCATATCGAACGCCACCGGACCGGCACGGGTCAGCACGCCCACGCCGAACAATCCCAGGAACACGCCGCCGAGCTTGGCGCCAGTGAGCCTTTCATGGAAAAACAGGCCGCCGATCAGCACGCCCATCAAGGGTGTCGTGGCATTGAAAATCGACGAATAACCGGCAGGCAGCACCTGCGCGGCAACGGAGTACAGGGTCGCCGGGATGCCGGAATTGATCACCCCGAGCAGCATCACGGTCTTGAGTTTGCCCTTGAAATCCCAGCTGATGCGCATCAGGCCAAGAATCACCAGCAACCCGACGGCGGCAATCGATACGCGGAAAAACGCGGTGGGCAGGGAGCCGATCACTGGGGCGATGATGCGCATGAACAGAAAACTCGCACCCCAAATGGCCGCCAGGGACAGTAAACGGAAAATATCGACGGGGTTCACAGCGCGGTCCTTCCATGATGAAGGGGCGAAAGTGTTGCTGAGTGCGTGATCGATGGCAACCGAAAACCGGGCATTGAACTCTTCAGGGTGTCGATGACGCGGCGCCTGGAAAATTACGCTTCTCCTGCACCCGCTTCACTGGCTAAGCTCAAGCCTCCCGAATTCCCGCAGAGGTCTCACCATGCCGCAGCAATGGCCAGCCGCCGACATCGCCCGCTTGATCCTCGATGGCTTTGACGATTACCGCGAGCATTTCCGGCAGATCACCGACGGTGCCCGGGCCCGCTTCGAACAGGCCCGGTGGCAAGAGACACAATCGGCGTCGGCAGCGCGGATCAATCTGTACGAAGATAAAGTCAGTGAAACGGTGGAGCGACTGCGCACCGCGTTTGACGCCGAAACCCTGGACGTCAGTTGCTGGCCACTGGTGAAAAGTGCCTACATCAGCCTGATCGACCTGCGCTTCGACGATGAATTGTCCGAGACCTGGTACAACTCGATCTTCTGCGGGCTGTTCAGCCATGACCTGATCAGCGACGGCTGCATGTTCATCCATACCACCCGGCCGAGCCTGCGCCGGGCAAGGGCCGCGCAAACCCGCACCTACAAGCCGCAAGGCCAATTGTCGGCGATGCTTGCCAGCATCTTCGCCGACTACCGCTTCAGCGAGGATTACGCCGACCTGTCCGGTGACTTGAAGCGCCTCGAAGCGCAACTGCGCGAGAACCTGCCGGACTGGGTGTGCAAGGACCCGGAGCTGAGCGTCGAGCTGTTTTCCTCGGTGCTGTACCGCAATAAAGGTGCGTACCTTGTGGGGCGCATCTACACCGCCGACGAGCAATGGCCGCTGGCAATTCCCTTGCTGCACCTGGAAGGTCGCGGCATCCAGATCGATGCGCTGATCACCGACGAAGCAGACGTGTCGATCATTTTCTCCTTCACCCGCTCGTATTTCATGGTGGATGTGCCGGTGCCGGCGGAGTTCATCGGCTTCCTGCGGCGCATCCTGCCGGGCAAGCACATCGCCGAACTGTACACCTCGATCGGCTTCTACAAGCACGGCAAGTCGGAGTTCTACCGGGCGCTGATCAATCACCTGGCCAACACCGACGACCAGTTCATCATGGCCCCCGGCGTGCGCGGCATGGTCATGAGCGTGTTCACCCTGCCGGGGTTCAACACCGTGTTCAAAATCATCAAGGACCGTTTCTCGCCGTCGAAAAACGTCGACCGCGCCACGGTGATCGAAAAGTACCGCCTGGTGAAAAGCGTCGACCGGGTGGGGCGCATGGCCGATACCCAGGAGTTCGCCGACTTCCGTTTCCCGCTGATCAAGTTCGACCCGGCGTGCCTGGAGGAACTGCTTGACGTCGCGCCGTCCACGGTGTCGGTCGAAGGCGACACGGTGCTGATCCGTCACTGCTGGACCGAACGGCGCATGACCCCGCTTAACCTGTACCTGGAAAACGCCAACGAAGCGCAGGTGCGCGAAGCACTGGAAGATTACGGCCTGGCGATCAAGCAACTGGCGGCGGCCAACATCTTTCCCGGTGACATGCTGCTGAAGAACTTTGGCGTCACCCGTCACGGCCGGGTGGTGTTCTACGACTACGACGAAATCTGCTTTCTCACCGAGGCCAACTTCCGCCACATTCCACAACCGCGCACGCCGGAAGACGAGATGGCGTCCGAACCCTGGTACTCGATCGGGCCGCTGGATGTGTTCCCGGAAGAGTTTCCGCCGTTCCTGTTTGCCGACTCGGGGCAGCGCAAGTTGTTCGATCAGTTGCATGGCGAGTTGTACAACGCCGATTACTGGAAAAGCCTGCAGGAGGCGATTCGGGCGGGGAAGGTGATTGATGTGTTTCCGTATCGGCGCAAGGGCCTCGATAACGAGTAGTTCTCTGCGATTGCTTCGCAATCGATCGCGAGCAAGCTCGCTCCCACATTTGACCGTGGCGTGCCCCGATTTTGTGGTCGCTATAGATCCAGTGTGGGAGCGAGCCTGCTCGCGATCGGCCGCGCAGCGGTCGTAAAATCTGCGACAATCGCCACCCTGCGCCACTAGACGACTGAATTGCGTACCCGATGACCGACGAATCGCCCTCCATCGACAAACTGCTGAAAAACCTCGATCACGCCATGCTCGCCGACCGCCACCGGCTGCGGCGGCAGTTGCTTGAGCTGCGCAAGAAACCCGATGAGGCCAAACTGGGCCAGTGGGTGGCGCGCATGCAGGCGTCCTGTGACCAGGTGCTGGCGCGCCGCGCCAGCCTGCCGGTGATTCGTTACGACGACAGTTTGCCGATTGCCGCCAAGCGCGACGAAATCAAGAAGGCGCTGGAAAAGCATCAGGTGCTGATCATCGCCGGCGAGACCGGCTCGGGTAAAACCACCCAGTTACCGAAGATCTGCCTGGAAATCGGTCGCGGCCAGCATGGCTTGATCGGTCACACCCAGCCACGGCGGATCGCCGCGCGCAGCGTGGCCAGCCGGGTCGCCGAAGAGCTGGGCACGCCGTTGGGCGCACTGGTCGGCTATCAGGTGCGCTTCGAGGACCAGAGCGATTCCAATACCCTGATCAAACTGATGACCGACGGCATCCTGCTGGCGGAAACCCAGAACGACCGCTATCTGGAACGCTACGACACGATCATCGTCGACGAAGCCCACGAACGCAGCCTCAACATCGACTTCCTTCTCGGCTACCTGAAAACCCTGCTGCCGCGCCGTCCCGACCTGAAGGTCATCATCACCTCGGCGACCATCGACCTTGAGCGTTTCTCCAAGCATTTCGACGATGCTCCGATTGTCGAGGTGTCCGGCCGTACGTTCCCGGTGGACACCTGGTATCGCCCGCTGACCCTGGAGCAGGACGAAGAGGGTAACCGCGTCGAGGACGACCTGACGGTGGATCAGGCGATTCTCGCCACCCTCGACGAAATCGCCGCTTATGAGCGCAGTGAACGCCGCAGTCCCGGTGACGTGCTGGTGTTCCTGCCCGGTGAGCGCGAGATTCGCGACGCCGCCGACATGCTGCGCAAGGCCCAGCTCAAGCACACCGAAATCCTGCCGTTGTACGCGCGCCTGTCGCCGGCCGAGCAGCAGCGGATTTTCCAGTCGCACCCGGGGCGTCGCGTGGTGCTGGCGACCAACGTCGCGGAAACCTCGCTGACGGTGCCGGGCATCCGCTACGTGATCGACAGCGGCACCGCGCGCATCAGCCGCTACAGCTACCGGGCCAAGGTCCAGCGCCTGCCGATCGAAGCCGTTTCCCAGGCCAGCGCCAACCAGCGCAAGGGCCGTTGTGGACGGGTCGAGCCGGGTATTTGCGTGCGCCTGTACAGCGAAGAGGATTTCCTCGGTCGCCCGGAATTCACCGATCCGGAAATCCTGCGGACCAACCTCGCGGCGGTCATTTTGCAGATGTTGCACCTGCGCCTTGGCGAGGTCAGCGCGTTCCCGTTCATCGAACCGCCGGATGGCAAGGCCATCAGCGACGGTTACAACCTGCTGCAGGAACTCTCGGCAGTGGATCGCAACAGCCAGTTGACCCCGCTCGGTCGCCAATTGGCGCGGCTGCCGGTGGACCCGCGCATGGGGCGCATGTTGCTGGAGGCGGCGAAGCTCGGCAGTTTGCAGGAAGTGCTGATCGTCGCCAGCGCCATGTCGATCCAGGACCCGCGCGAACGTCCGCCGGAGCGTCAGCAAGCGGCGGATCAGGCCCACGCCCAGTGGAAAGACGCCGACTCGGACTTCGCCGGTCTGGTCAACCTGTGGCGCGGATTCGAAGAGCAACGCCAGGCGCTGACCGCCAACCCGCTGCGCAACTGGTGCCGCAAGAATTTCCTGAATTACCTGCGCCTGCGCGAATGGCGCGACTCCCATCGCCAGTTGAGTCTGATCTGCCGCGACATGCAGCTGAGCCTCAATAAAGAGCCGGCGGATTACCCGAAACTGCACAAAGCGGTGCTGGTGGGTTTGCTCAGCCAGATCGGCCAGAAAACCGAAGAGGGCGATTACCTCGGCGCGCGTCAGCGGCGGTTCTGGATTCATCCGTCGTCGGGTATCGGCAAGAAGCGTCCGCAGTGGCTGATGACCGCCGAACTGGTGGAAACCACCAAGCTCTACGCGCGCATGGTGGCGAAGATCGACGCCGACTGGATCGAACCGCTCGCCGGGCACCTGATCAAGAAAAACCACTTCGAACCGCACTGGGAGAAGAAGCGCGGCCAGGTGGTTGCGTTCGAGCAGATCACCCTGTTCGGGTTGATCGTGGTAGGGCGGCGGCCGGTGCATTACGGCCCGGTGGATCCGGTGGTTTCGCGCGAATTGTTTATCCGCGAAGCGCTGGTGCGCGGTGAGATTCAGTCCAAAGCCAAGTGTTTGACCGCCAACAAGCAGTTGCTGGAACAACTCGACGAACTGGAGGCCAAGGCCCGCCGTCGCGACATCCTGGCGGATGAAGAAACCCTGTACGCCTTCTACGACGCGCGCCTGCCGGCGGAGATCCATCAGACAGCGACCTTCGACAGCTGGTACCGGATCAACAGTCAGAAAGATCCGCAGCTGTTGATCATGCGCGAAGAAGACGTGCTGGCCCGTGAAGCCAGTGAGGTCACCGCACAGCATTACCCGGATACGCTGCACATCGGTGATCTGGAGTTGGCCCTCAGCTACCACTTCGAGCCGAATCATCCACGGGACGGCGTGACCCTGCGCGTGCCGGCACCGCTGTTGCCGATGCTGCCACCGGAGCGCCTGGACTGGCTGGTGCCGGGTGTCATCGAAGCCAAGTGCATTGCCCTGGTGCGCAACCTGCCCAAGGCCCTGCGCAAGAACTTCGTGCCGGTGCCGGACTTCGTCAAGGCTGCCTTGCAGCGCATGACCTTTGCCGAGGGCTCGCTGCCCCAGGCCCTGGGTCGCGAGTTGCTGCGCATGACCGGAGCGCGGGTCAGCGATGAAGCCTGGGCCGAGGCGGCACAGCAAGTCGAAAGCCATCTGCGGATGAACCTGGAGATCGTCGACGGCCAGGGCAAGTTCCTCGGTGAGGGGCGCGATCTGGCCGAACTGACGGCGCGTTTCGCCGAGGCCAGCCAGGCCGCGTTGGCGGTGCCGCAAACCGCGAAGAGCCAGCAACCGGTTGAGCCGAAAGTCTTCGCCGCCGTGGCCGAGAAAACCCAGCAGAAGATCGCCGGACTGTCGATGACGGTTTATCCGGCACTGGTGGAAGAGGCGGGCACGGTCAAGGAAGGGCGTTTCTCGACCCCGGCCGAGGCCGAGTTCCAGCATCGCCGTGCCCTGCAACGCTTGCTGATGCAGCAACTGGCCGAGTCGGCAAAGTTCCTGCGCGGCAAGTTGCCGGGCCTGACCGAGCTGGGCCTGCTGTACCGCGACATGGGGCGTGTCGATGCGCTGGTGGAAGACATTCTGCTGGCCAGCCTCGACAGTTGCATTCTCGAAGGCGAAGACCCGCTGCCACGCGATGGCGCCGGATTGGCGTCCCTGGCCGAACGCAAGCGTGGCGCCTGGACCGAGCACGCCGAGCGTGTGGCGAAGCTGACCCTGGAAATCCTCAAGCTCTGGCATGGCCTGCAAAAACGCTTCAAGGGCAAGATCGACCTGGCACAGGCCGTGGCCCTGAACGACATCAAGCAGCAACTCAGCCACCTGGTCTATCCGGGGTTTGTCCGGGAAACACCGATGCAGTGGCTCAAGGAGTTGCCGCGTTACCTCAAGGCCATTGAGCAGCGTTTCGAAAAAATCGCTGCCCAGGTGCAGCGCGACCGGGTCTGGAGCGGCGAATTGAGCGGCCTGTGGACGCAATACCAGACTCGCGCCAGCAAACATGCCCAGGAAGGCAAGCGCGATCCGCAGCTGGAGTTGTATCGCTGGTGGCTGGAGGAATACCGGGTTTCGCTGTTTGCGCAACAACTGGGAACCAAGGTGCCGATCTCCGACAAGCGCCTGAACAAGCAGTGGAGCCAGGTCGAACCCTAGACCTGAGACCACTGCAATACCCTGTGGGAGCGAGCTTGCTCGCGATGGGGGCATCACATTCAACATCTATGTTGCCTGTCAGGCCGCAATCGCGAGCAAGCTCGCTCCCACAGTTTTGCATGGCCCGCAGGTAGGGTTCATCCAGCAAAAAGGCGCCAAAACCCAATGTTTATGGCAAACTTCGCGCCTATAAATGCCGGCCCCGCGGTTTTGAGCCTTCACGGTCGCGGGCAGGTCGGAATAAAGCGATGCCAGGTTTGCGTCCCCGGACGGGAATAGACCCTTTGTGTGTTGGTACGACGGTACCAATACTTTCTGCCTGAACAGATTAGAGACACGACCATGCATAACGTCGTCATCAGTGGCACCGGCCTGTACACCCCGGCCAACAGCATTTCCAATGAAGAGCTGGTCCAGTCTTTCAATACTTACGTCGCGCAATTCAACGCCGACAATGCCGACGCCATCGCACGCGGTGAAGTGCAGGCGTTGACCGAGTCCAGCGCCGCATTCATCGAAAAAGCCTCCGGCATCAAGAGCCGCTTTGTCATGGACAAGGACGGCATTCTCGACCCGCAACGCATGGCCCCGCGCCTGCCGGAGCGCTCCAACGACGAATGGTCGGTGCTGTGCCAGATGGCCATCGGCGCGGCCGAACAAGCCCTGCAGCGTGCCGGCAAGACTGCAGCGGATATCGATGGCGTGATCGTCGCCTGCTCCAACCTGCAACGTGCCTACCCGGCCATTGCCATCGAAGTCCAGGAAGCGCTGGGCATCCAGGGTTTCGGTTTCGACATGAACGTGGCGTGCTCCTCGGCGACCTTTGGTATCCAGACTGCCGCCAACAGCGTGCAACTGGGCCAGGCCCGCGCGGTCCTGATGGTCAACCCGGAAGTCTGCACCGGCCACCTGAACTTCCGTGACCGCGACAGCCACTTCATCTTCGGCGATGCCGCCACCGCGGTGATCATCGAGCGTGCCGACCTGGCGACGTCCAAGTATCAGTTCGACATCGTCAGCACCAAGCTGCTGACCAAGTTCTCCAACAACATCCGCAACAACTTCGGCTTCCTCAACCGCGCGGCGGAAGAGGGCATCGACGCCAAGGACAAACTGTTCGTGCAGGAAGGCCGCAAGGTGTTCAAGGAAGTCTGCCCGATGGTGGCCGAGCTGATCGCTGAGCATCTGCAACAGAACCAGCTCAACATCAGCGACGTGAAGCGCTTCTGGCTGCACCAGGCCAACCTCAGCATGAACCACCTGATCGTCAAGAAACTGCTGGGCCGCGATGCGACCGAACAGGAAGCCCCGGTGATTCTCGACACCTACGCCAACACCAGTTCCGCCGGTTCCGTGATTGCGTTCCACAAGAACCAGGACGATCTGGCCGCCGGTTCGCTGGCCGTGCTCAGCTCGTTCGGCGCCGGTTATTCGATTGGTAGCGTGTTGCTGCGCAAGCGCTGATTCTGCGATCTTTTTTTGCGTGGGCTTTTGTGGCGAGGGGGCTTGCCCCCGTTCGGCGACGCAGTCGACGTAGAGCTGGCTGATACGGTATGTCTGTCAAATCGCAGTGAGCGGGTTTGGGATCGCTTCGCGATCCAACGGGGCGGTGCGGCGGTCCGACAAGCCCCCTCGCCACAAATGAATATGTGCAGGCGGGGAATTGAAAACAGTCTCGCGTTGATGCATCGGAGGATGATGGGGACCGATACATCAACGCCAGGCTGTAAAAGGGGCCCGGACTTCCTTGCCCGAGTCGTGTAGCGGGGTGAATCAGAACTTGGCTTCGGCATCCAGTTGCAGGGTGTTGATGTCCGAATCCTTCTTGTTGATGTTGGCGTTGGTCTGGTCCGAGGTCGCCATGTAGTAGGTCGCGCCCAGGGCAAAATTCTTGTCCAGGTCGTAGCTCACTTTCAGCTTGCTGCCGCGCGAACCGGTGAAGCCGTTGGCGAAGTCGGAGTCGGTGAAGGCGCCCACCACAGAGTTACGCTGCACGTCGCGGTAGTTGTAGTCCACGTTGAAACCGTAGAGCTTGGACTTCACACCGGCCAGCCAGCCAGTGTCCTGGTCGTTGCTGGCATCGGCGTTGTTCACGTACTGACCGTAGATCGACAGCGGTACTGGCAGGTTGCTGAAGTCCAGCTGACCAAAGCCTTCGTACAGTTTGAACTGTTCGCCCGGGCTGTTGCCGTTGACGGCCAGTGCGCATGGCGTAGTAACGGTACCCGAGGTCGGGCAGGCGCTGCTGTCATCGTTGTCGTAGGCATAGAGACTGCCGCCCAAGGTCATTTTCATGCTGTCGGTGATGGCGAAGCGCGCACCCAACTGGCCGGCGTACAGACGCAGGTCGTGCTTGAATTGCACGCCTTCGCCATCGACGTTGTCCTTGAGGGTGTAGTGACCGGCGCTACCGAACAGCTCGGTGCTGCCGCTCAACGGGTATTTGTAGGTGACGGCCAGACCTTCCGGGTTGATGTCGCTATCCCAGATGATGTCGCCCATGCTCACCCATTGTTGCGGCATCTTGCCGCCAACCAGGTGCAGGTTCTTGATCGCGTCCGGGTGGTAGTCGATGTAACCCTGATCCAGCCAGATCTGCTTCTTGTCGAAGTAGTTGTTCAGGTCCTGGTTGGTCGAGCGAGCGTCGTCGTTGCTGCCGGTGGCGATACGGATACCGGTGTCGACCTGCGGGTTGATTTCGCTGTAGGCACCCAGGCGGGCACGAATGCGCTGACGATCCTGGTCCTTGTTGTTTGGCACGCCATCGTTGTGGACGTTTTCCTGACGAAAGCGCACATCGCCCTTGAACTGGGTCTTTGCCGCCCATGCAAGCTTCTGGTCGAAGGCGCTCAGTGTGTCGGTTTTCTTCGCGGTGGCCGCGATTTGCTCGTTGGTCTCTTGCTGAGCCTGACGGGCAATCTGCTGTTCTTTCTGATCCCTGGCCAGCTCGGCTTGCAATTCGCTGTACTGCGCGTTGGTGATCGAGCCGTTAGCCTTGAGCATGTCGAGCAGTTTGGCGTCGACTGCGGCACTGGCCGGAACACTCATGGCCAGCAACAGGCCACCGCACAAGGCCGCCGCAGTTTTCGTGGAAGCAAGACGCATATCAATCTCCGAAGATGAGAGGGGATGACAGAGCCATCCGGGACACAACCGACCGTAAGGGCGGAAAACTGTGGCCGGGTATAACCCGGCGCTCTAAAAACAGGCGCCATTATTGCGATGGTTTATTACAGAGCAGTGGCAATGTGATGTCGTGTCGATGACGATACAAAGCTGCCGTGAACTATTGAGTTAGAGCACTGTCGTCGCTTTGCCCGTGTGCAATGTGGAGCGATAGGCGATACTCGCGGGGCTTTCACGCCATGAAGAGTGAGGACGGTGATGCCGTTGCAACGCCTGCAAAAACTGTCAGAAATCGCCCCGCAGACCTGGGATGCAATGGTGCCGGAGAACCAGCCTTTTCTGCGTCACGCTTTTTTGAGTGCACTGGAAGACAGCGGCAGTGTCGGCCCCCATTCCGGCTGGCAGCCCGAGCATCTGCTGCACGTTGAAGGTGATCGCCTGATCGCCGCGCTACCGGCTTATCGCAAGTGGCATTCCTACGGCGAGTACGTGTTCGATCACGCCTGGGCCGATGCCTGCGAACGCGCCGGCATCGATTACTACCCCAAGCTGTTGAGCGCGGTGCCGTTCAGTCCGGTCACCGGGCCGCGACTGTTAGCGGCCACGGTCGAAGACGGTTTCGAACTGTTGAAAAGCTTGCCGGGCTATCTTGAACTCGAAGGGCTTTCCAGCGCCCACATCAATTTCACCGATCCATTCACCGATGCGGCATTGAGCGAGCAGCCCGGCTGGTTGCAGCGCGTTGGCTGTCAGTATCACTGGCAGAATCGCGGTTATCGGGATTTCCAGGACTTCCTCGACGTGCTCAATTCGCGCAAGCGCAAACAGATGCGCAAGGAGCGCGAGCAGGTGGCCGGGCAGGGTTTCGAGTTCGAATGGCTAGAGGGGCGGGAGTTGAGTCAGGCGCAATGGGATTTCGTCTATGCCTGCTACGCCAATACCTACGCGGTGCGCCGGCAAAGGCCGTATCTGACGCGGGAGTTTTTCAGCCTGTTGGCCGAACGCATGCCAGAGTCGATTCGCGTGGTGCTGGCCAGGCAGGGTTCACGGCCGGTGGCGATGGCGTTCAGTCTGGTGGGGGGCGACAGCTTTTATGGCCGTTACTGGGGATGCCTGGCGGAGTTCGATCGCCTGCATTTCGAGACCTGCTTCTACCAGGGGATGGACTACGCCATCGCCAACGGTTTCCAGCGTTTCGATGCCGGTGCGCAAGGCGAGCACAAACTGATTCGTGGATTCGAGCCTGTCATCACCCATTCCTGGCACTACCTGCGGCATCCGGGGTTGAAGGCGGCGGTAAAAGACTTTCTGGAGCAAGAGCGGCTGGGGGTGCTGGCTTATGCTGAGGATGCGAAGTCAGCCTTGCCTTATCGACAAGGCTGATCTTCACCCTATGGCGTGTCAGTTGTCTTCCTTGCCCAGCCAGCGATACAGCACACCGCCGGCGACTGCACCGAGTAGCGGTGCGACCCAGAACATCCACAGTTGTTGAATCGCCCAGCCGCCGACGATCAGCGCCGGGCCGGTGCTGCGCGCCGGGTTGACCGAGGTGTTGGTGACCGGGATCGAGATCAGGTGGATCAGCGTCAGCCCCAGGCCGATGGCAATCGGCGCCAGTCCTGCCGGTGCACGTTTATCGGTGGCGCCGAGGATGATCAGGATGAACATTGCGGTCATCACCAGTTCACAGACAAACCCGGCCGCCATTGAATAGCCGCCAGGCGAGTGTTCGCCGTAGCCGTTGGACGCAAGACCTCCTGCCAGTTCGAAACCGGGTTTGCCGCTGGCAATGAAGTACAGCAGGGCGGCTGCAATCACGCCGCCAATGACCTGGGCAATGATGTAGGCCGGCAATTCCTTCGCCGGAAACCGCCCGCCGACCACCAGGCCGAGGGATACCGCAGGATTGAGATGACAGCCGGAAATATGGCCGATGGCGAAGGCCATGGTCAGTACGGTCAGGCCAAACGCGAAGGACACCCCGAGCAAGCCGATCCCCACCTCTGGAAAAGCCGCCGCCAACACCGCACTGCCGCAACCGCCCAATACCAGCCAGAACGTACCTACCAACTCAGTCGCCGAACGTTTTAACAGAGACATAAGAGAGTGCCCTTTCGAGATTATGCTGCCTTGAGCATCCAGCCGATGGACTGCAGAACCATCTCCAGAACGTTGAAGTGAGTACAGCACGGTTTTTTCAGAATTCCAGCAGGCATGAAAAACCGCCAGGCCCCGTGTTTTATGGGGCCTGGCGGTTTTTCAATCTTCGGTGTAACGCTTATCCCTGTGGGAGCGAGCTTGCTCGCGATAGCGGTGGATCAGACGCCATTTCTGTCGACTGACACTCCGTCATCGCGAGCAAGCTCGCTCCCACAGGGGAGGGGTGTGTTGTTCAGGGAATCAATCGATCCCGACAAACCCGCCGGTCTGGTGTTGCCACAACCGCGCATACAAGCCTCCATGGGCGAGCAATTCGGCGTGGGTTCCGGTTTCGGCGATCTTGCCGTTTTCCAGCACCACCAGCCGGTCCATCCGGGCGATGGTCGAGAGCCGGTGAGCGATGGCGATCACGGTTTTGCCCTGCATCAGGGTTTCGAGACTTTCCTGGATCGCCGCTTCGACTTCCGAATCCAGCGCCGAGGTGGCCTCGTCCATGATCAGGATCGGCGCGTCCTTGAGCAGCACACGGGCAATGGCGATGCGCTGGCGCTGGCCGCCGGAAAGTTTCACCCCGCGCTCACCGACATGGGCATCGAAACCGGTACGGCCTTCGGCGTCGGACAGCAAAGGAATGAAACCGTCAGCCCGGGCCTTGTGCACCGCTTCCCAGAGTTGGGCATCGGTGGCGTCGGGTTTGCCGTACAGCAGGTTGTCACGGATCGAGCGGTGCAGCAGCGAGGTGTCCTGGGTGATCATGCCGATGCGTTCGCGCAGGCTTTCCTGGCTGACGTCGGCGATGTTCTGGCCGTCGATCAGGATGCGTCCGCCTTCGACGTCGTACAGGCGCAGCAGCAGGTTGACCAAGGTCGATTTGCCCGCGCCGGACGGGCCGATCAGGCCGATTTTCTCGCCAGCCTTGATGGTCAGGTTGAGGCCGCCGATGATCCCGCTCTTCTTGCCGTAGTGGAAGTCCACTTGCTCGAAACGCACTTCGCCACGGGCCACCGCCAGGGGTTTGGCCTGGTCGCGGTCGGTGACGCTGACCGGTTGCGAAATGGTCTGCAGGCCATCCTGCACCATGCCGATGTTTTCGAAGATGCCGGTTACCACCCACATGATCCAGCCGGACATGTTGACGATGCGGATCACCAGGCCGGTGGCCAGGGCGATTGCCCCCACGCTGATCAGCGACTGCGTCCACAGCCACAGGGCCAGGCCTGTGGTGCAGACGATCAGCAGGCCGTTCATGCTGGTGATGACCACGTCCATGCTGGTGACCACGCGGCCGGCCAGTTGGGCTTTTTCGGTCTGTTCCTTGATCGCTTCGCGGGCGTATTGCTGCTCGAAGTGGGTGTGGGCGAACAGCTTCAGGGTGGTGATGTTGGTGTAGCCGTCGACAATGCGCCCCATGAGTTTGGAGCGCGCATCGGACGCCACCACCGAGCGATCCTTGACCCGTGGCACGAAGTACCAGAGGGCGCCGATGAAGGCGAAGATCCACGTCAGCAGCGGGATTATCAGGCGCCAGTCGGCTTCGGCGAACAGCACCAGCGAACTGATGGCGTAGATCAGCACATGCCACAACGCATCCACCGCTTGCACGGCGGAGTCACGTAGTGAGTTGCCGGTTTGCATGATGCGCTGGGCGATGCGCCCGGCGAAGTCGTTCTGGAAGAAGTTCAGGCTCTGCTTGAGCACGTAGCTGTGGTTCTGCCAGCGGATCATGCTGGTCATGCTGGGGCTCAGGGTCTGGTGCACCAACAGGTCATGCAGGCCCACGAATATGGGGCGCAGCACCAGCGCCACCACCACCATCCAGGTCAGTTCGAGGGCGTGCTCGCGAAACAGATTGGCGTTCGGCGTGCCTTGGGCCAGGTCGATGATGCGACTCAGGTAGCTGAACAGCGCCACCTCGATCAATGCACCAATCAGGCCGACGATCAACAGGGCGGCGAAGCTCGGCCAGACCTGCTTGAGGTAGTAGGTATAAAAAGGGAATACACGATCCGGCGGGGACGCCGTTGGTGCTTCACGGAAAACGTCGATCAGTTTTTCAAAGCGGCGATAAAGCATGGGTCGTTCGCCCGCGAGCGGGCTCTCCTTTTAACGTTTTGAGCGTTGCCGGCAAACACCGGCAACGGCTCGGACATCCTTGTCCAGCTTAGTCTCAGTCGATGCGCTTGGCCGACTTGATGAACACCGGGTCGGCCGGCACGTCCTTCATGCCGCTACGAACGGTGGTTGGCGAATTGACGATGATGTCGACCACGTCCATGCCTTTGACCACTTTGCCGAACACAGCGTAGCCGTCACCCTGGTCAAGGAAGTCGTTGTCCTTGACGTTGATGAAGAACTGGCTGGTGGCCGAGTCAGGCACGGAGGTACGGGCCATGGACAAGGTGCCACGAACGTTGACCAGGCCGTTGTTGTGTTCGTTCTTGATCGGCGCCTTGGTGTCTTTTTGCTGCATGGCCTGGGTGAAACCACCGCCCTGAACCATGAAACCTGGGATCACACGGTGGAAAATCGTGTTGTTGTAGAAGCCGCTGTCGACGTATTCAAGGAAGTTCTTGGTACTGATCGGCGCCTTGACCGGGTCCAGTTCGATTTCGATCTGGCCGTTGGTGGTTTCCAGCAAAACGTGCGGCGCCTTGGCGGGCGTTGCGGCCATCAGGTTGGCGGCAAACAGGACGGTGCCAGCGGCGAGGGCGATTTTTTTCAGCATGGGTCAGTGATCCTGAGTGGTGGTATCGACTGCGGTCAGAAAATCCAGCAGCGTTTGGTTGAAGTGTTCCGGCTGGTCCAGTGGCGTGGCGTGGCGTGAATCGGCGATTACCACCAGCCGCGCATCGGGCAGCAGTTTTACGTAGTTTTCCTTCAGCGCCACCGGTGTGTAGTCGCGGTCGGCACTGACGATGAGGGTTGGACAGGTGACCTTGGAAAGTCGTTCCTGGACCCCCCAGCCAACAATGGCATTGAAGCTGGCGAGATAAGCATGTTTGTCGTTTTTTGCCCAGCGCTCGGCCATTTTTTGTCGCAAGTCGGCCTGTTCGGGTTTCGGGAACAACTTGCTGCCCAATGCCTTGCCGATGGTGCGCAGGCTGAGTGCGTGCATCAGGCTCCAGCGCTTGAACCACTGCCAGTAATCGTCGCGGCTGCGCAGTTTGACCTCTGGCGCACTGTTGACGATGCACAGGCTCTTGAGCAGTTGCGGCTGGTCCACACCCAGCTGGAAGCCGATCATGCCGCCCATGGACAAGCCGACGTAGTGTGTCGGGCCGAGATTGAGGTGCTCGATCAGTGCGATCAGGTCGGCGCTGAAACCGGCAATGCTGTAGCGCTCCCGGGGTTTGTCCGAACGGCCGTGACCGCGTACATCCGGGACGATCACCCGGTAGCGGGTGGCCAGTGCCGGGATCTGCTTTTCCCAGTCCAGGGTGCTGGAACCGAGGCCGTGGACCAGCAGCAGCGGCGTGCCGTGGCCATACTCCTCATAGTGCAGGTTGCAACCTTCGTGTTCGAAATAGGCCATGCATACACTCCGTGTCAGGCTTGTTCGGGGGCGGCGAACGGGGCGTCCAGTGGTGCGGTGTCAAAGGTGCGCAGCAGTTCGATGAGAATCTGCGTGGCAGGTCCCAGTGGTTTGTCCTTGTTCGAATACAGGTAAAAGCTCGGGTTGCGGCTGCCGCCCTGATCCAACGGTAGCAGCTTGAGCGTACCTTCCTTCAGTTCCCGTTCGATCAGGTGCCGGGGCAACCAGGCAAAACCCAGGCCGCTGCTGACGAAGGTCGCGGCGGTGGCCAGGCTGCCGACGGTCCAGCGTTGTTCGGCCCCGAGCCAGCCGACGTCCCGAGGTTGCTGGCGGCCCGAGTCGCGGATCACCACTTGCATCTGGCTTTCCAGGTCCTGGAAGCTCAGTTCGCGGTTGAGGCGGTGCAGGGGATGCTCGGGGTGGGCGACCGCAACGAACTCGACGTCGCTCAATTCCGCGCCCAGGTAACCGGGAATACTGAAGCCCGTGATGGCCAGGTCGGCCACGCCTTCGAGCAGGACTTCCTCCACGCCCGACAGCACTTCTTCACGCAGGCGCACCCGGCAGCCACGGCTTTGCGGCATGAACGCGGTCAAGGCGCGGACGAGGCGGGCGCTTGGGTAAGCGGCATCGACCACCAGGCGCACTTCGGCTTCCCAGCCCTGTTCCATGTGATGGGCCAGGTCTTCGAGTTGGCTGGCCTGTTTCACCAGTTGCCGGGAGCGGCGCAACAGCACGCCGCCGGCTTCGGTCAGCACGGCTTTGCGTCCGTCGATGCGCAGCAGCGGCACGCCGAGCTGATCCTGCATGCGTGCCACGGTGTAGCTGACCGATGATTGCGAGCGATGCAGCGCCTCGGCGGCCTGGGCGAAACCACCGTGATCGACCACGGCTTGCAGCGTTCGCCATTGATCAAGGGTCACGCGGGGCGCTTTCATGTTGAGCTCCTCTTGTCCTAAGCTGGCAGCCCTTACTGGAGGCTGCTGAATGAAAAAAATCTGTTGTGTGCTGCTGGCGCTGCTGCCGTTGACGGCGATGGCTTACCCGATCGATGTGAAGAAAGACCTCAACGGCATGAAGATCGATTACCAGACCTACGACACGGATAGCGACATCGGCTCCATCCAGGTGGCCAACTACGGCGACGTCGATGCAAGCTGCAAGGCCGTCTTCATCAATGGCCCGGAAGCACCGCGTACCCGCAAGATCGACGTACCGGCCGGCAAGCACAAAAATGCCACCGCCAAATTCAGCCGCAACATCATCAAGCTGCGTATCGAGCTGACCTGCACCCCGAAATGACCTCGATTTTCTGTGGGAGCGAGCCTGCTCGCGAAGGCAATGTGTCATTCAACGTTGATGTCGACTGATACGGCCTATTCGCGAGCAGGCTCGCTCCCACAGGCGCAGGCTTTGCTTATAAACGAATTTATTGATGGGTTATAGCAGTTATTTGCGCTTTTTCATCGATATGACTCTGTTTAACCTTCACTCCATCGACCTACAGCATTCTCAGATGGAGGCTACATCCCATGTCCCGCGTTCTGATCATCGAAAGCAGTGCACGTCAGCAAGACTCGGTTTCCCGTCAACTGACCCAGACGTTCATCAGCCAGTGGAAAGCCGCTCACCCGAATGACCAGATCACTGTCCGGGACCTGGCCGTCAATCCGGTGCCACACCTGGATATCAACCTGCTGGGTGGCTGGATGAAACCCGCCGAGCAGCGCAGCGACATCGAACAGGCGTCCCTGGAACGCTCCAACCAGCTGACCGACGAATTGCTCGCCGCCGATGTGCTGGTCATGGCCGCGCCCATGTACAACTTTGCGATCCCCAGCACGCTCAAAGCCTGGCTTGACCACGTGCTGCGTGCCGGCGTGACCTTCAAGTACACCGAAACCGGTCCCCAGGGCCTGCTCAGCGGCAAGCGCGCCTATGTGTTGACGGCTCGTGGTGGCATCTATGCCGGCAGCACCGCCGATCACCAGGAACCGTACCTGCGTCAGGTCATGGGCTTCATCGGCATCCACGACGTGACGTTCATCCACGCCGAAGGCATGAACCTGGGCGGTGACTTCCAGGAGAAAGGCCTGAACCAGGCGAACGCCAGGCTTGCGCAAGTGGCCTGATCCATTAATCGCCAGATAATCGCTGGATGGTCTAGTGACCTGGCGCACCCCTTCAAGCCTGTACGCGCATCGAACCTCCCTTCGCACTTGTTGCTCCTGAGTGCTCTGGCCCGATTGAACGCTTTAGCGAGATCGGGCTTTTTTTTGCCTGTGATTTAACAAGGACCTAAAAAACCTGTGGGAGCGAGCTTGCTCGCGATGACTGAGTGTCAGTCGACAATGATGTTGACTGATCCGCCGCTATCGCGAGCAAGCTCGCTCCCACAATGGATTTTTGTATTGTTTGGGTGTTCGCGATCAGTAGCAAAACCCGCTATCGTCGCCGCCATTCAAAACGAGGCGAGCATGGGCTATCTACTTTTTGTCACGCTGATCCAGGCGTTTTCCTTCAGTTTGATCGGTGAATACCTGGCCGGTCATGTCGACAGTTACTTCGCGGTGCTGGTGCGTGTGCTCCTGGCAGGGCTGGTGTTCATCCCGCTGACCCGCTGGCGCTCGGTGGAGCCGGCGTTCATGCGCGGCATGCTGCTGATCGGTGCCTTGCAGTTCGGCGTGACCTACGTCTGCCTGTACCTGAGCTTTCGCGTACTGACGGTGCCGGAAGTGCTGCTGTTCACCATCCTCACGCCGCTGCACGTGACCCTGATCGAAGATGCACTGAATCGTCGCTTCAACCCCTGGGCCCTGGTCGCGGCGCTGGTGGCGGTGGCGGGGGCGGCGGTGATTCGCTTTGACCGGATCAACCCGGATTTCTTCATGGGTTTCCTGCTGCTGCAACTGGCCAACTTCACCTACGCCGCCGGGCAGGTGCTCTACAAACACCTGGTCGCCCGCCACCCGAGCGATCTGCCGCATTACCGACGTTTCGGCTACTTCTACCTTGGCGCATTGGCGGTGGCATTACCGGCGTTTCTGTTGTTCGGCAAACAGAACTTCCTGCCCGAAGCGCCTTTGCAATGGGGCGTGCTGCTGTTCCTCGGTCTGGTCTCGACTGCGCTGGGTTTGTATTGGTGGAACAAGGGGGCGTGCATGGTAAATGGCGGGACCCTGGCGGTGATGAACAACCTGCATGTGCCCGTGGGGTTGCTGATCAATCTGCTGATCTGGAACCAGCATGAAGAACTGGGGCGATTGTTGCTCGGCGGTTCGGTGATTTTGCTGGCGGTGTGGATCAGTCGGTTGGGCGCGCGATCTGCTCTGTTACTGCGTAACGATACCGAGATGCGCTGACCGCCTCCGGAGGATCAACACCTGAAGATCAATCAGCGCTTCAGGTGTTGTCGTTTTATTGGGGGGAGCTTGTTGGGACAGCGCATGCGCGTTTCTCGCGTATCTTGACCCGTCTGGATATCGGTTTTTCAATGAGGTTGAAACTCAATGCCGAAATCGCAGCAATCAACCCAAGAATCATTGCCAGCGTGGTGAGGTGGCTGAGGTTTAGAGCTTGTTGGATTTTTATCATGTAGGACATCACCAGTACATGACACAGGTAGGTCGAGTATGACCAATCGCCCAGTTTATTGATCAGTTCGATTCTAGAGAAGAAACGTTCTTGAGATAGCGCAGCAAGTAAAATGGCAGCGCAAGGTAGTCCCGATTTCCATGGTGAGTGAACCGTCTGACCGTAGTGGATAATAACTCCGAGGGCGGCCACTGCCATTATCAGTGCTGGAGCCAAGGGGATACGTTGTACAAGGTTTCTTTGGTATGCGTACGCAATGATTATTCCGAATGTAAATTCAAACACTATGGGGTTGTGGTAGAAAACAAAGTCGCCGCCAAGGCGCGGCAGCACCTTGTATAGCAGGAAAATGCCAAGAATGATCGTGGGTACTCTGAACTTCTCAGGGGAAAACAGGCTGCCCAGAAAGACGGCGTAAAATACCATCTCATAGTTGAGTGTCCATCCAACCGTCATCAATGGATAAAAACCGATTCCCGATGGGTTCTGTGCGGGGATAAAAAACAGGCTTTTGAGCAGGAATACGGGTTCATAGAGTGTCAGTGGTACCGAACCGGGTAAAAAAATCAATGTCACTGCAGTGATACAGGTAAACATCCAATATGCGGGGGCAATTCTTGCTAATCGATGGCGGACGAATGTTGCAGGGGAAATTTTTTTGCCGGTAGCGGAAAGGTAAATCACAAAGCCACTGATGACAAAAAACAAATCGACGCCGATGGCACCATACCGTTGCATCGAAACGGACACCGGATCGGTTAGTTGAAAGTTATGGACTAACTGCATGTAATGGTGGAAGACCACTATCCATGCAGCGAGCGCACGTAATGTTTGAATGGAATTGAGCATTGTTCGATGCATCTGCCAAAGGGATCGAGTATACCGATATAGCCTTGGTGTCGCCTACGTTTGCTGATGGGCAGGTCGCGCGTGGCGGGTACAGCATTTCATAGCGTCTTTTTCAGTTCGGGTAGATGGCTCGCACCCAGCACTGCCGGCAATATCCCCGCACGTAGATCCGTCCCGCTCGGTTGCTGATACAGGCTCAACCCGAACTCCGGCAGCACCGCCAGCAGGTAGTCGAAAATATCTCCCTGGATCCGCTCGTAGTCGGCCCACGCCGTGGTGCGGGTAAAGCAGTAGATTTCCAGTGGAATGCCCTGGGCCGTGGTCTGCATCTGGCGGACCATGCAGGTCATGTTCGGCTGGATCCCCGGATGACTCTTCAGGTAGGCCAGCGCATAGGCGCGCAAAGTGCCGATGTTGGTCATCCGCCGGCGGTTGGCCGACATGGCCGCAACGTTGCCCTGGGCCTCGTTCCAGGCCTTGAGTTCTGCCTGTTTGCGGGTCATGTAGTCGGTGAGCAAGTGCACCTGGGACAGCTTCTGTTCCTCGTCGTCGCGCAGGAAGCGCACGCCGCTGGCGTCGATGAACAGGCTGCGCTTGATCCGGCGGCCACCGGAAGCCTGCATGCCGCGCCAGTTCTTGAACGACTCGGACATCAGGCGCCAGGTCGGAATCGATACGATGGTCTTGTCGAAGTTCTGCACCTTGACCGTGTGCAAGGTGATGTCCACCACATCGCCGTCGGCGCCCACCTGGGGCATTTCGATCCAGTCGCCGACCCGCAGCATGTCGTTGCTGGTCAATTGCACGCTGGCGACGAACGACAGCAGCGTGTCCTTGTAGACCAACAGAATCACCGCCGACATGGCACCCAGGCCCGAAAGCAGCAACAGCGGCGAGCGGTCGATCAAGGTCGCGACGATGATGATCGCGCCAAACACGTACAGCACCATTTTCGCCAGTTGCACATAGCCCTTGATCGAGCGGGTGCGGGCGTGTTCGGTGCGGGCGTAGATGTCCAGCAGGGCATTGAGCAGGGCGCTGACCGCCAGCAGCAGAAACAGGAAGGTGAAGGACAGGGCGACGTTGCCGAGGAAATTCAGACTGGTCTTGCTCAGGTCCGGCACCAGATTGAGGCCGAACTGGATTACCAGCGAAGGCGTGATCTGGGCCAGGCGATGAAACACCTTGTTCTGTAGAAAATCATTGACCCAGTGCAGGGCCGGCTGGCGGCTGAGCATTTTTGCCGCGTGCAGTATGAGGTAGCGCGCCACCCGTCCGAGGAACAGCGCAATGGCCAGCAACAGCAGCAGCGCCAGGCTGGAATGTAAGAGCGGGTGCTGGTCGAGGGCACCCCAAAGATCCAGGACGTTGATCCAGAGCTGTTTGATATCCATGGTCAAAACGATTCTTCTGTAGGGTGCGAGAGGCGATTAGAGCATTTAAGACGCTTTGTATTGCGTTTTGGGAAAAACAAGGCAACAAAAAACCAACTGTTTACCGCCATTTGCATAAAGAAACTCGGCCTGAGCGCTCGAAACCGTTACCCTATGCAGCTGTTTTTTTGCATTTCTTCGAGGTAGCACCCGTGTTTTCCCAATTCGCCCTGCACGAACGCCTGCTCAAAGCCGTGGCCGAGCTGAAATTTGTCGAGCCAACGCCTGTGCAAGCCGCGGCCATTCCGCTGGCGCTCCAAGGGCGTGACCTGCGGGTGACGGCGCAAACCGGTAGCGGCAAAACCGCCGCATTCGTTTTGCCCATCCTCAACCGTCTGATCGGCCCGGCGAAAATCCGCGTCAGCATCAAGACCCTGATCCTGCTGCCGACCCGCGAACTGGCCCAGCAGACGCTGAAGGAAGTTGAACGCTTCTCGCAGTTCACCTTCATCAAGTCCGGACTGATCACCGGCGGCGAAGACTTCAAGGTCCAGGCCGCGATGCTGCGCAAGGTGCCGGACATCCTGATCGGTACGCCGGGCCGGATGATCGAGCAACTTAACGCCGGTAACCTCGACCTCAAGGAAGTCGAAGTACTGGTGCTCGACGAAGCCGACCGCATGCTCGACATGGGCTTCGCCGAAGACGTGCAGCGTCTGGTGGACGAATGTACCAACCGTCAGCAGACCATGCTGTTCTCCGCTACCACCGGTGGCTCGGGCCTGCGCGAGATGATCGCCAAGGTCCTGAACAACCCTGAGCACCTGCAGCTCAACGCGGTCAGCCAGCTGAACGACACCACTCGCCAGCAGATCATCACCGCTGACCACAACCAGCACAAAGAACAGATCGTCAACTGGCTGCTGGCCAACGAGACCTACCAGAAAGCCATCGTCTTCACCAACACCCGGGCCATGGCCGACCGTATCTACGGCCGCCTGGTGGCGCAGGAATACAAAGCGTTCGTGCTGCACGGCGAGAAAGACCAGAAGGATCGCAAACTGGCGATCGACCGCCTGAAGCAGGGCGGCGTGAAAATCCTCGTGGCCACCGACGTCGCCGCTCGCGGCCTGGACGTTGACGGCCTGGACCTGGTGATCAACTTCGACATGCCGCGCAGTGGCGACGAGTATGTGCACCGTATCGGTCGTACCGGCCGCGCCGGTAACGATGGCCTGGCCATCTCGCTGATCTGCCACGGCGACTGGAACCTGATGTCGAGCATCGAGCGCTACCTCAAGCAGAGCTTCGAGCGCCGCACCATCAAGGAAGTCAAAGGCACCTACGGCGGACCGAAGAAGGTCAAGGCCTCGGGCAAGGCCGTCGGCGTGAAGAAGAAAAAGACCGACGCCAAGGGCGACAAGAAGAAAACTGCCGCCAAGACCCCGACCAAGCGCAAGAGCGCCAACCGACCGAAGAGCGACTCCCTGGTCAGCAAGGACGGCATGGCGCCGCTCAAGCGCCGCAAGCCGGAAGCGCCAGCGGCTGAGTAAGTCGCTGTACGCGACCCAGGAAAAACCCGGACAGTGTCCGGGTTTTTTTATTCCTGGCGTCTATCAGCCTTCGGTTTTCTTCTCGGCAGAGCCCAACTCCTTCAAGCGCTGGTCGATCAACTGGCACTTGTCCGGCAAGTCTTTGGAGGCAGTGCCCAGATCCATTTTTTGCAACTCGTCATTGATCTCCTTGGCCTTGGTCGGATTCTGCTCGGTGAGCCTGGCCACTTGCTGGGCCAGTTGTTCGCGTTTGGCGGTGGCTTCCTCGGGAGTGCAGGCCCAGGCGGGCAGGGCACAAGCGAGGGCAGCGGCGAGAGTGAGCGTCTTCAGCAGTGGTTTCATGGGCAGGGGCCTCAGCTCCGGTCAAGGCGGGTTATCCGGTTGAGCGCTGGCCCCTGGGGAAAGTTCAGTCTGTGATATTTGCGTTGGTTGTCAGGGCCACTTCGCGGGCAAGCCCACGGGTTTTGTGAGCAACACAGAAAACTGTGGGAGCGGGCTTGCCCGCGAAGGCCGCGCCTAGGTGTCTGGGGCTAACCACTGTGGCAGCAACTCGACTTCGCCTGTTCCTCATATTTGTCATGGTGGCGCACCCATTCCATGATCTCCTCCTCATTGCGGCCCTTGGGCGTCAGGTCGAGGTAGTTGTAGGCGCCGACCAGCATGTCCAGGCCGCGGGCATAGGTGGAGTAGGTGTGGAAGATTTCGCCGGCTTCATTGCGATAAAACACGCTGAGACCAGGGAGTTCTTCCTCGGCGCCGTCGGTTTTTTCGTAGTTATACGTAGCCTTTCCTGCGGCGACCTCTTCGGCCCGGGCACAGACGCCAAAGTCGTAGTTGAAGTCGCATCCTGCCGACGACACCCAGTCGAACTTCCAGCCCATGCGCCGCTTGAACGCCTGGAATTCATCGAAGGGTGCGTGGGAAACCGCCACCACTGCAATGTCGTGGTGGGCCAGGTGCTGGTTGGCGCCGTCGATGTGATCGCTGAGGTACGAGCAGCCGGGGCAGCCCTCGTCCCAGCCCTCGGCGAACATGAAGTGGTAGATGACCAACTGACTGCGGTCGCCGAACAGGTCCGCCAGTTTCAGTTCGCCATTGGCCCCCTGGAAATGGTAGTCCTTGTCGATTTTCACCCAGGGCAGGGCGCGGCGTTCGGCGCTGAGTTTGTCCCGTTCCCTGGTGAAGGCTTTCTCGTGGATCAGGTGTTGTTTGCGGGCAGCGAGCCATTCTTCCCGCGACACGACGGGGTGATTCTGGATGTTCATGTTGTTTTCTCCTGCGTGGGGCTGGGAGGTGACCTACACAGACTAGTCGTTTGGCTTGGGTGGAATTCGACATGCCGCCGGTCGGTCGTCAGCGAAAGGCTGTCTGAACGGCTGCCGGGCGCACCGGTCACAACCTGTAAGGCCCGTTCAATTGCACGGGCATCCATCGAACGGACACCGGAGGTTGAATCAGGATGACGACTTACAACTGGGACTTGATTGAGCGCTTGCTGCATGAAGCGCAAAACAGCGCGGGCCACAACTTCACGCCGCGGCCTTACGCCGAACAGCATGCGGCGCAGAAGGCCGCGGAAGGCGAGTCGATAGATAATCTTGATCACTTGAAAACGGTGGCTGGCGAGTACGAAAAGCTGCTGCTGATGCGTGGCTATATCGCGCCGCGACCGGAGGACGAAGGGGGTACGGGTGCCAATTACATTTTGACGGCGCGGGGTTCGTGCTTATTGAGTCTGCTCGACAGCAGTATTCTCGGTAATGATCACCCGCGGCAGGTGCTCGATGAACAGGAGGATGCGCTGGATGAGATGACGTTTGATCAGGTGGCGTCGAAGGCGCAGATTGCCTGATGTACGTGTACACCCTGTGGGAGTCAGTTCCCACAGGGGGGGGGCGCTTAGCCTTGTTTCGCCGCTTTCAGGCACTTCAGATCACTGAAGTCCTTTCTCACACCCTCGATTTTCTTCAGTAATCGTTCACGCTGGCTCGGTGTGCTTGCAGCCATGAGGTCTACGAACAGCGAACGTGCCTGGGCCTCGGTGTTGGCAAAGGCCTGACGATAGGCGGGTGTCCACAAACTCTCGCGATTGATCAGAAGTGTCTCGATTCGTTGTGGGAATTGTGGACTCTGGCGTTGCGCAACGGCCGCGCTGAACTGTTTCTGCCAATGGACACGATTGGCCAGCCACTGCGTATTCTGATCACCCAAGGCCCTGGACCATGTGGTGACCCGCTGTTGCTGGGTGTTGTTCAGTGGGCCGAGCCAGTCGTTCAGGCGTTTCTCCATGCGCGCGCTGCGCTCCTTGATCTGTTGGTCGAGGGTGGGCTTGAGGTATTCCGCCTGGCGTTTGCGCCGGTCCTTGGCGAAGGCATCGTTCATTTCGGCGACTTGCTTGTCATCCAGCCCTTGCAGCAACTCGATGGCCGACGGGGTGATTTCCCGCGCGGTCTCGGCGATCGCCTGTTCGGCTTCTTGGGCGCGGGCCTGCAAGGCGGCATCGGTGACCTGGTTGGTCGCGATCATGGTTTGCAGGCGGTCCAGCCAGTCGAGATAGCCGGGCAGTTGGGTGGTGCAGTGCCAGCTCAGGTGTTCCTTCAAGCGTTCGTCCAGCCAGCTTTTCTGCTCGCCGTTCATGTCCAGGTAGTCGCTGAGCGTCCACGGGATGATCACATCGAGATTGCGGTAGGCCAGGCCCACGCGGCTGCACGCACCGAGGGCGAGGGTAACGGCCAACACAACGGCGATATGTTTGAGCCAGCGGGACATGGGCGAATCCTTGCGAAAGCCAGTCTTCGGGGTCTGATTCTCTTGTGAACCCAGGAGGGGGCCGGCAGTTCAGCCGATCAATAGAACGCGTGTTCGGCCTTGAGCGTCACCAGCCCGTCGCATTGGTTGTTGTGCCCGGCATAAGCCGAGCAACCGCTGCCGCTCAGGCTGGAGTCACTGTAGATCAGGTCGAGGTCGATGCCCATGAACGGGCGGGACAATTTCAGCGACCAATCGGTAAAGCTGCCTACATACCCGCCATCCACCGCCACTGGCGTATTGAATTGGTGGGTGGTGTATTTCAGGCTGATGCCGACACCGAACGGTTGATTGCCGCTCAAGTCAGCGAATAGCGTGTTGTTCTGTTTGTCCGGGTCGTTGCTGAAGGCGATGCCGAAACGGCTGCCGAGCAAGGTCAGGCCGCCGAACAGTTCCTGGCTGTCAGGGCTGGTGACTTCGGGGTAGCTGTAGCGGATCAGGCCCACTTCGTAGCCGAGGGTTTGGTCGAAGGGTTGTTTAAAGCCTGCGTAGGAATCGATCTCGAGGTCTTTCCCCGGGCTGATGCCCATGCTGGGTGACCATTGGCCCACGTAGAAACCGCTGTCGTGGCTCAGGTCCAGGCCTCCGTGGAACGAACCGACAGCCGAGGGTTTGACCAGGCCTTGGGCCATGCTGCGGGTGGGGGTAGTGCCGAGTTTGAGATCGAAGGCACCCAGTTCACGCTGAAAGATTTGTGCGTGTGCTGCGGAGCAAACCAACAGACCGCCGAGCAATGCCGATAAACAGGAAGGTTTGAACATGCGTCACTCCATGAACAGCGAGGGCAGGCTGGTGAGCCCGCTGAAACGCTTGATCCAGACGCGTGCAAGGATACCGGCGAATGATCGGCAGCGAAGGCCGTTCGTCGATTTCCATGGATTTGAAGGGGTGTCGGACGGGATGACGAGGGTTCCAGTCCAAGCGCTTCGAGGCTCAAAGCGCTTTGGGACCAGGTGACGCGAGGGGGTTACTTTTTGCCCAGGGTGATCTGCTTGGACGGGCCGAACGTCTGGCCGCTGACGCCTTTGGCAATTTGCTGGATTTCACCGCCGGACTTGAGGAACGCTGCGATCTGGCTGTTGATCGACTCGCTGGTTTCAACGGCTGGAGCTGGCTTTGCTTTGCTGGTGGATGCTTTTACGCGCATGGCGGCCATTAACCTGTAGAAAATTAACTTGGCCAGGCATCGTACAGGAATTACCTGATAATTGCTTGGCAAATATCCCCTCGCAATAATCATGAGATCTGGGTAATCAGTCCTCGGACAATATTCGAAATATGCGCCTAAGCCGCTGTTTTAAATAAGAACATTGCCTTGAAAAATGCCGAGTTACGCTTGTCTGGGCATGGCGTGAATGCCCGGATCGGTCTGACGAGCGGCCAGGCATGCGATGAAAGCCCGTGAAAATCAAGGCTTTCAGAGGATTTCTCGCGCCACCGGGCCGGGGGGGCGAACGCGGCGCTTAAAACCGGGTAGAATGCCGCCCACGCAATGAGGGTATTGGACATGGCTTTAGTCGGGCGTTACAACAGTTTGCAAGTGGTTAAACACACTAACTTCGGTTTATATCTGGACGGTGGCGCGGATGGCGAAATCCTTCTGCCAAATCGTTATATTCCAAAAGATATTCCTAGCGAAGATGAAGACTGGCTCAACGTTTTTATATATCTGGACAGCGATGACAAACTCATCGCCACTACTGAAAAACCGAAAGTTCAAGTGGGTGAATTCGCCAGTTTGAAAGTTGTTGAAGTCAACAGCATCGGCGTATTCCTGGACTGGGGCTTGCCCAAGGACCTGTTGCTGCCGTTCTCCGAAGAGAAGCGTCAGATGACGGCGGGCGAGTACGTGGTGGTACACGTCTACCTCGACAAGCACACCCGCCGCATCACCGCGACCGCGCGCCTGGACCGCTACCTGGACAAGACCCCGGCCAACTACACGGCTGGTCAGGAAGTGGACTTGCTGGTGGCCGAAGCCACGGACATGGGCTTCAAGGCCATCATCAACAACAAGCATTGGGGCCTGATCCACAAGAACGAAATCTTCAAGTTCATGCGCGCCGGTAAAGAAGAAAAGGGTTTCATCAAGGAAGTTCGCGCCGACGGCAAGATCAGCCTGAGCCTGCAGCCGGTCGGCCAGGAAGCGGCCACCAGCCTGAACTCGAAGATCCTCGCCAGGTTGCGTGAAAACAACGGCACCCTGGCCGTGAGCGACAAGAGCGATCCGGCGTTGATCAGCAGTCTGTTCGGTGTCAGCAAGGGCAACTTCAAGAAGGCCATTGGCGCGTTGTACAAGAATGGCCAGATTGTCATTCATGCCGATCGTATCGAACTTAGCTGATCCCACTCTGCCTTGTAGGAGCTGCCGAAGGCTGCGATCTTTTGATCCTTGAAATCAGGATCGCAGCCTGCGGCAGCTCCTACGGGGGCATTTTCCGGTCTTCTGGTTGATAATCGACAACACGATTTTTCGCCCCGGTAGTTTCTTTTCAACGAAATGACCGGGGTTTGCTTTTACTGCCGAGTCTTTGCCATGGATTGTGTCTTCGAGGTGTTCCGGTGAGCGCCACCCGGCGCAGTACCGACGGGTTTGCCCTGCAAGTGATGGTCGGATTGTGCCTGGTCTGGGGCGTTCAGCAGGTGATGATCAAGTGGGCGGCGGCCGATATCGCGCCGGTGATGCAGGCGGCCGGACGTTCCGGCATGTCGGCGTTGCTGGTCGGGCTGCTGATCTGCTGGAAGGGCGGCTGGAACCAGGTGAGTACGACCTGGCGCGGCGGTCTGCTGGCCGGCGCCTTGTTCGGCCTGGAGTTCTTCTTCATTTCCGAAGGCCTGCAGCTGACCACGGCGGCGCACATGTCGGTGTTCCTCTACACCGCGCCGATCTTCACGGCATTGGGTGTGCACTGGTTATTGCCCAGTGAGCGTTTGCGACCCCTGCAATGGCTGGGGATTGTCCTGGCCTTTATCGGGATTGCCATCGCGTTTGCCGGCGGGGTGTCCTGGGACAATCTTGATTACCGGATGTTGATGGGCGATGCCTTGGGGGTGCTGGCGGGGGCCGCCTGGGGCGCGACCACGGTGGTGGTGCGCGCCTCGCGCCTGTCGGAAGCACCGGTGACCCTGACGCTGTTCTATCAGTTGATTGTCGGTTTTTTCGGTTTGCTGTTGATCGCGCTGCTCAGCGGCCAGATCACCCATGTCAGCCTGACCACCGTGGCGGTCACCAGTGTGCTGTTTCAGGGCGTGGTGGTGTCGTTCTTCAGTTACCTGGTCTGGTTCTGGCTGTTGCGCCGTTACCTGGCGGCGAACCTCGCGGTGTTTTCGTTCATGACGCCGTTGTTTGGCGTCACCTTTGGTGTCGTGCTGCTGGGCGAGAAACTGAGCCTGAACTTCATTCTCGGCGCCGTGTTGGTGTTGGCGGGCATCACCTTTGTCAGCGCTGAGCAGTGGCTGCGCCGTCGTTTGCGCAAAGCTCTGGGGCAGCACTGACCGGCGCGAGCAACAGACCGCCGGCGATCAGCAAGCCGCAGCCGGCGACCACCAGTGCCGGCTGCAAGCCGCCACAGAAATGACTGCTGAGCGCCGCCAGCAATGGCCCGCTGAGCTGGCCCACGGCAAAGCAGGCCGTCAGCAGGCCGGCATTGCGTTGGGTGGCATGGGGGGCCAGTTCCCGGGATCGCTGGATCACCAGTTGCATGCAGGCCAGGAACGGCGTGCCGCACAGGATCACACCCAATGCCAGCCCCGGACCGTTGGCCAGCAGGCAGGCAAACACGCCAGCGGCTTGCAGCCATAACGTTGCCATCAACCAGCGCCGCGTTGCGCCCGCTTTTTGGCGACGCAGACTCACCAGCACCACACCCGTAGCCGCTGCAAGACCGAAGCACGGCCAGAACAGGTCGGCCTGCCATTGACCATGGAATTGCGCATTGGCCATTTGCGACAGAAAGGTCGCCGGGATGATGTAGCCCAACCCGTACAAGCCGTAGATCAAGCCCAGGCGAGCGATGCCTTGAGTGCCCGATGCGCTGGCGCCGGGTGCAGCGGTCGCGATTGCGCTCGCTTGCGGCAGGAACGGCAGAATCCCCAGCAGCATCGCCAGCCCTGCGCCAGCGTACACCAGCCACAAGGTGGCGGAACTCTGGCTCAGCAGATTTGAGCCCAGGGCCAACAAACCTGTGAGAAAAATCCCCAGGCCCGGTCCGGCGAAGACCAGAGCGCCGAGCCGGGGACGACCGGCCGCTGCCGCGAGCGGCTGGCTCAGTGCGGTGATCATCACCAACACCCAGGCGCTGGCCACGCCGGTGCCGAAGCGCAGCAGCAGGTGCGACCAGAACCCATTGGCCCAGAACGACGCCAGGGTCAGCAACACGCAGAGCCACAACCCGCCCAGCAGGCGCCGGCGCACTTGCGCGGGACGCCGGGAATACATGGCGTCCACCGCGCCGATGAAATAACCGAAGTAGTTGGCGGCGGCAATCAGCCCGGCGGCGGTCAGGTCGATCTGACCTTCGCTGAGCAGGTGTGGCAGTTGCGGCGTCAGGGCAAAACGGCCGATGCCCATGGCCATCATCAGGGCAACGAAACTGGCGGATAAGCGAATCAGGGGAGACATGGTCTGGATACCGTTCAGAGGATCGATGACCGTCAGGCTAGGGCTGATTGACTTTCTTTAAAAATGAATAATAGTGAGTAACTTGTTCTTTTTCGGAGAATAACGTGGAGTTCAGCCAATTACGCATCTTCCAGGCGGTGGCGGAGGAAGGGTCCATAACCCGGGCCGCCGAACGGCTGCATCGAGTGCCGTCGAACCTGTCGACCCGGCTCAAACAGCTGGAAGAGCAACTGGGTGTAGAGCTGTTCCTGCGCGAGCGTCAGCGCTTGCAGCTGTCGCCTGCGGGAAAAGTCCTGCTGGACTACACCGCCAGGTTGTTTGCCTTGCGCGACGAAGCCAGCGCGGCTGTGCAGGGCGGGCAACCGGCGGGCGACTTCGTGCTCGGCACCATGTACAGCACGGCCGCTATTCACCTGCCGGGGCTGTTGGCGCGCTATCACCGCTTGTATCCGGCGGTGAACCTGCAAGTGCAATCCGGTCCCAGCGGTGAATTGCTCGAAGGCCTGCTCACCGGTCGACTCGATGCGGCGCTGGTGGATGGCCCTATGGAGCTGGCCGGGCTCGACGGTGTGCCCTTGTGCGACGAGCGCCTGGTGCTGATCAGCGAGGCCGATCATCCGCCCGTGCGCAGCGCGCTGGATGTGGAAGGTCGCGCGGTGTTCACCTTTCGCCAGGGCTGCTCCTATCGCATGCGCCTGGAGGCCTGGTTCGCCCATGACCATGCGGCGATGGGCCGGGCGATGGAGATCGAGTCCTATCCGGGAATGCTTGCGTGTGTGATTGCCGGTTCCGGTGTGGCGCTGATGTCGGAGTCGATGCTTGCCAGCCTGCCGGGCCGCGAGAGTGTGGCCGTGCATCCGTTGGCCGAACCGTTTGCCAGCGCGACCACCTGGCTGATGTGGCGCAAGGGCATGGTCGGGGCCAACCTGAATGCCTGGATCGAGCAGCAACAGGCGGTTTTTCCGCAGGCAAAGGTGCAGGCGCAGGAAATTGCCTGAACGCCGGCTGATTGTGATGGATTCAGTAACAGATCATTGCGACTTTGCACGAGCATTGCGTAGGACTTCGGACTATTATCAGTGCGAAGGGGCTACAGAATTTTGGCCGCTCGGCACTACCCTGAAGGGGGCACCATGAAAGAGAAAATCCAAAACTGGCTGCATGACCTGGGCGTGGCGCTCGGCCTGATCGAACCGCCTATGCAGCCCGTACCTGTTCGTACTGACGACGAGCAGCGTCGACCACGCCGCAGGTAAGCGCTGAAGCGCTCACGCGATTACGGCCTGTATCGTGCGAGCGCTGTGGTTCGAGGGCACTATTCTGAGGCGACAATAGTATTTCACCACTCATTTATCATGCGTGGTGTTTCACCGTTTGAAGCACTTTCTTAACTTCTTTTCGGACACATTAGTCCTTCGGGAAAATACGCATAGTGCCAAAGTTGCGTTCCTCATCGTCGATCGGGCTATTGTCGGCATACCTACCCGAGACTTCAAACGTTCCTAACTGAGCGGCAGAGACCTGAAAGTACACTTCATTTTTGCTGCTACGCTGGAGCGCATAACGATACCCTGGGGCCTCTTCATCTTGTCCTGTAAATTGAAAACCATACAGTCCAGAGTAAACGTCAACGTTATCACCGTTCAAAAACACCCAATCTCCCGCCTTGACTTCGTTCGGCAGGATAGGAGCAGGTGGGTGAATTCCTTTTTTTGAATCTTCCATCTCAACACCTCATTCTAAAAAAGAATAGAGCCGGTACCCTTTGAGTTCGAGTCGGCATTTCTAAAGTAGTCTTCGACGGAAAAGCCAGGCTACTGTCAGAAATAACAGTTCCGATGAGTGGTGATTTGAAAGTCACGAACACTTGAGTCAGGTGTATTTGGCTATCATTTAATGCCTGCTGATCTGAATCAGAAAACGGCTGATGTCATTGGCCGTTTTTGCGCTATTGAGCATCTGATCTTCCTCGTCAGTAAACGCCGTCACACCCAGTTCATCTTCCAGATGGAAGATCAGCTCTTCGATATCTTTTTTGTCCAATCCCAACTGCGTCAGGCTGGCGTTGTCGTCGAAGTCATCCCGACCTTCCAGCAGGCGGCTGATGTAGCGATGTACGACAGCACGAAGGGCGGCTTCTTTCATGATCGTTCTTCGAGGAGGTGGGAGCAGTTCTCCCTGCCGGTGCATTCCCTGCCGTTGAGTACAGCAGGCTTTAGCCGTGTGAGCGTTGCCATTCGTCAATCATGCCGCGCAAATGCTCTCCGGAAAAACTGCCGAAATGCCCGCCATGCACCGTGCGGATCGGCAGCGCATGCAGGCGTAGCAGGCTGCGTGCGTAGTCCTCGAGATTGGAATGGTAGGCGTCTTCGATCAGCGGCCCGTCGTAGATGATGTCGCCGCTGAACAAGGTCTCGGTGGCGGCTTCGTACAGGCAGATGCCACCCGGCGAGTGTCCCGGCGTGTGCACGACCTGCAACACGCGGTTGCCCAGGTCCAGCACATCTCCATCTTCGACAAACCCCGTGGCCGGCGCGGCCTTGACCCGGTACTCGGCGTAGCACAGCGGGCAATCGGGGTGCGCCTCGAACATGTCGTCGCCGACAAAGGCTTTGCTCAAGTCGTTGTTGCCATCCGGCGCGGCCAGAATGTCCGCCTCGGCCGGATGCACCAGGCGCTCGGCGAATTCGTGATGACCGGCGATGTGATCGAAATGGCAGTGGCTGGCCACGGCCACCAGCGGCCGCTCGGTGATCCACGGCAGTTGTTCGCGCAGGCTGACCAGGCCCGAGCCGCTGTCCAGCAGCAGGTCCTTGTCACGGCCCTGGATATGCCAGAGGTTGCAGCGGTAGAAAGGCCGGATGTACGGCTCGTGAATCAAGCGGATACCGTCGCTGAGATGTTTGACTTCGAACCACTGGTCGCGGCTGACGATCTTCATAGGCAGTTTCCTTCAGACGAAAAAAAACGAGTGTGGCAACCGACGCCACACTCGTCGAAGAAAGCATCGAGTCGTTATGTTTCAGCTTAGGCGGCGCTCGCCACCACAGCCGTGCGACGGGACAACAGGCTGACCAGCACGAAGCTCACCAGGCCTACACCGAGGCTGTAGTAGATCGGGGTGTTGGCATCCAGGCCGTCCTTGAACATGAACAGCAGCGCGGTGGCGAAGCCCATGCCCATGCTGGCGATGGCGCCGGCGGTGGTGGCGCGTTTCCAGAAGATCGCGCCCATCAGCGGGATCAGCATGCCGCCTACCAACAGGTTGTAGGCCAGGGTCAGGGCGCTGATCACGTCGTTCACCACCAGGGCGATACCCAGCACCACAATACCGGTCAGCATAGTGACCAGGCGGTTGAGGCCCAGGCTCGACTGTTTGCCGCCACGCAGTTTCGGCAACAGGTCTTCGGTCAGGGTAGTGGCAGCGGCCAGCAGGCCGGCGCTGGCGGTGGACATCATGGCGGCCAGTGCGGCAGCGATCACCAGGCCACGGATACCGTCCGGCAGGGACAGTTTGACGATGGCGGCGAAGGCGTTGTTGACGTTGTCCAGATCCGGGATCAGTACGTGTGCAGCCATGCCGATCAGGGCGCAGGCCAGACCGTAGAGGATGCAGTAGATACCGGCAGCGGTACCGGCAACCTGAGCCACTTTGGCGGTCTTGACGGTGAACACCCGTTGCCAGATGTCCTGACCGATCAGGATGCCGAAGAAGTAGATCATGAAGTAGGTGATGATGGTGTCCCAACCGATGGTGGTGAAGCTGAAGCTCGCCGCCGGCAGTTTCGTTACCAGTTCATCCCAGCCGCCGACGCGGTACATGCAGATTGGCAGGAGGATGAACATCAGGCCCACGGTCTTGATCACGAACTGGACGATATCGGTCAGGGTCAGGGACCACATGCCGCCAATGGCCGAGTAGATCACCACGACGCCACCGCCCAGCAATACCGAGATCCAGAACGGCAGGCCGAACAACACTTGCAGAACGGTGCCGATCGCCAGGATCGAGGTCACGCCGATCATCAGCGCGTAGGCCAGCATGATCACCGCGCTCGCGGAGCGAGCCATCGGGTTGTAGCGTTTTTCCAGCACCTGGGTAACGGTGTAGATCTTCAGTTTCAGCAGCGGTTTGGCGAGGAGCAGGTTCAGCGCCACGATCCCGCAACCCAGCGCGGCACACAGCCAGAAACCGGAGATGCCATGCACGTAGCCCAGACGCACGGTGCCCACGGTGGACGCGCCGCCCAGAACGGTGGCAGCCATGGTGCCCATGTACAGGCTTGGGCCGAGGTTACGACCGGCCACCAAAAAGTCTTCGTTGGTCTTGGCCTTGCGCATGCCGTAATAGCCGAGCAGCAGCATCGCGGCGGCGTAGATGAGTACAACGAATAAATCCAAAGCCATTATGGCGTGTCTCCGATTGTCTTTTTTATGTGAAACAAAGGCGTTTCTGTGGGGCTGCTTTCTGTGGGAGCGAGCCTGCTCGCGAAGGCATTCGGTCAGTCACATCGATGTTGAATGTGCCGCCGTCTTCGCGAGCAGGCTCGCTCCCACAAGTGGATCTGTGTCAGGCGGGCTGACGTATTTCAGGTTTTGCAACGGCGCTGGCACCGCGGCTACGAACATCGTTCGGGCCGAACACTTCGCGTGATTCCGGGAACAGGCTCAGCAGCACCAGGTACACCAGCGAGGCCAGGCCCAGGGTCACGGGCAGGCTGATATCGATACCACCGGCCAATTCGCCCAGTGGCCCGACAAACTGACCCGGCAGGTTCACGAAGCACAGGCCGACGGCCGCGCTCGGGATCCAGGCACCCAGGCCACGCCAGTTCCAGCCGTGGGTGAACCAGTAACGGCCACCTTTCTCGCCGCGGGTGAACACTTGCAGGTCATCCGGGCAGTAGAAGCCGCGACGCACCAGCAGGCCGATGATCATGATCACCATCCAGGGGGTGGTGCAGGTGATGATCAGCACGGCGAAGGTCGACACGCTCTGCACCAGGTTGGCCGCGAAGCGCCCGATGAAGATGAAGGCAATCGACATCACACCGATCAGCAGCGTGGCCTTGACCCGCGACAGTACCCGTGGGAATACGCTGGACATGTCCAGGCCGGTGCCGTACAGCGAAGTGGTGCCGGTGGACATGCCGCCGATCACCGCGATCAGGCACACCGGCAGGAAGAACCAGCTCGGCGATACCGCCAGCAGGCCACCGACATAGTTGTTGGCCGCGATGTAGTCCGGTGCCTTGATCGCTACGATGGTGGCGGTGGTCAGGCCGAACAGGAACGGGATGAACGTTGCGATCTGCGAAATCACCACCGCCGCCATGATGCGGCGCTTGGAGGTGTCACGCGGAATGTAGCGCGACCAGTCGCCGAGGAACGCACCGAAGGAAATCGGGTTGCTCATGGCCACCAGTGCTGCACCGATGAAGGCGGCCCAGAAACCGGGTTGGCCCATGTTGACGCTACCGGCGTAGTTCGCATCGAAAGGACCTGCGAAGGCGAAGATCCCCAGCAGGAACAGCAGGCTGGCACTCCAAACCGCGATCTTGTTGACCCACAGCAGGAAACGGAAACCATAGATGCACACCGTCAGCACCAGGATCGCGAACAGACCGTAGGCCAGGCCCAGGGTCAGATCGGTTTCCGGCAGACCGACCAGGCGTTTGGCCCCACCGATCAGCGCATCACCCGAACTCCACACCGAGAGCGAGAAGAAGGCGATGGCGGTCAACAGCGACAGGAACGAACCGACGATCCGCCCATGCACGCCGAAGTGAGCACCGGAAGACACGGCGTTGTTGGTGCCATTGATCGGGCCGAACAGGCCCATTGGCGCGAGGATCAGCGAACCCAGCAACACGCCCAGCACAATCGCCCAGACGCCCGCCTGGAAAGACAGGCCGAACAGGACCGGGAAACTGCCGAGAACGGCGGTTGCAAAGGTGTTGGAACCACCGAAGATCATCCGGAACAAGTCCGTCGGGCCTGCGGTGCGTTCGTTGTCCGGGATCTGTTCGACCCCGTGGGTTTCAATTTGCGTAAGGCTTTGGTCTTTGTTGTTGTTATTCATGATCTGCTCCGATCATAAAGGCGCGCTCATCGTGCGTGAGCGTCACCTGTTTGGCTAAGGGGGTGGCAGCCCTTCCGGCAAGGCGGATAAGTGTTCGTGACAGGCCAGCCATAGGCCTTGTTGTTCTTGGCCAGACGCTTGTTTCTTGAAAACAATCGTCTCGCGCTCCTGGCTAAAGTGCTGCTCCCCTTGCATGCGCAGCTCGGTGGCTACGTCATGGATGAAAATCGCCACATCACCCTGCAGGCTGACGAAAGCGTTGCTCGAGGTGCACGAGAGCACCTCGAAGCCATCCTCGGCGCGCCAGCCGTCCCACATCGCCTGATAGGCGTCGCGCGACAGCAGGGGCTTTTCGAGGGTGTAGAAGACGAAGCTGGCTTCAAAGCTGAAAGCGCCGAAGTAGGCTTCGCGATCGTTACGGGCAAAAGCTGACACCAGGTCGGCGGCGGCTTTCAGAACCTGATCGCGTTCATTCATGACCAACCCTCAGCGGTGGACTACGCCAGGCAGTACGCAGAGCATTTCGTACAGCAGGTTGGCGGCCAGCAGCGAGGTGTTGCCGGTGGTGTCGTAAGCGGGCGAGACTTCTACCAGATCGCAACCGACCAGGTCGAGGCCTTGGCAGCCACGAACGATCTCGATCGCCTGGATGGTGGTCAGGCCGCCGATTTCCGGGGTGCCGGTGCCTGGTGCCCAGGCCGGGTCGATACCGTCGATGTCGAAGCTGAGGTAGACAGGACCGCCACCGACTTTCTCGCGGACTTCAGCCATCAATGGCTCCAGCGATTTGTGCCAGCACTCTTCGGCCTGAACTACACGGAAGCCCTGGTTGCGGCTCCAGTTGAAGTCGTCAGCGGTGTAGCCCTGGGCGCGCAGGCCGATCTGCACCACGCGGTCCGGATCAATCAGGCCTTCTTCAACGGCGCGACGGAACGTGGTGCCGTGGGCGATTTTCTCGCCGAACATGTGATCGTTCACGTCAGCGTGAGCGTCGATGTGCACCAGGCCGACCTTGCCGTGCTTCTTGTGGATGGCACGCAGGATCGGCAGGGTGATGGTGTGGTCGCCGCCCAGGGTCAGGGGGATCACGTCGTGTTCGAGGATGTTGTCGTAGGACTCTTCGATGATCCGCACGGCATCGAGCAGGTTGAAGGTGTTGATCGCGATGTCGCCGATGTCGGCAACCGACAGCGAATCGAACGGTGCAGCGCCAGTGGCCATGTTGTACGGGCGAATCATCACCGATTCAGCACGGATTTCGCGAGGCCCGAAACGGGTGCCAGGGCGCAGCGAGGTACCGATGTCCAGCGGCACGCCAACGAAGGCAGCGTCCAGACCGGCAGCGGTATTCAAGTGGGGGAGTCGCATCATGGTGGCGATGCCGCCGAAGCGCGGCATTTCGTTGCCGCCCAGTGGTTGGTGAAGAATCTTGTCCACGGGTAGGGCCTCATCGTCGTTGTTTTATTTATGTGGTTGCGCCGTTCACGGAAGTACGGGCGCACCTTGTGGCAACGATTCTGCGAAATGTAGTGGCCGGGAAGAATCGCTACGGGCAAATACTTAGTTCAGATTTTTCTAAACTAATGACGAGGACGGCGATAGACTTGTTGCCTCATCCTTCAAAGTGATGAGTTGTACAGTACCTGTGGGAGCGAGCTTGCTCGCGATAGCGGTGGGTCAGTCAACATCAATATTGACTGACCCACCGCTATCGCGAGCAAGCTCGCTCCCACAATGATCTTCATTACCTTCAGCGGTGTGCGTTACCCCGAGATCGGAGCATTTCCATGGCCAACGCTTTACCCGACCTGAAACTATTGCGCATCTTCGTCAGCGTGGTGCGTCACCAGGGCTTTGCCAACGCCCAGCAGGAGCTCAACCTCTCGACGTCAGCCATCAGCACCTACATGAGCCAGCTCGAAGCGGCCCTGGGCCTGGTGCTTTGCCATCGCGGTCGTGGCGGGTTCAGCCTGACCAGCAAGGGTGAGTTGTTCCATCAGGAAACCCTGCGTCTGTTGGGCGAACTCGAAGGCTTCGAGCAGTACGCCGCCGCCCTCAAGGGCGAGTTGCGTGGCACCTTGAACCTCGGGGTGATCGACTCCACCGTCAGCGACAAGGCCCTGCCGTTCGCCGAGGCCATCGGTGCCTACAGCCAGGAACACCCGGCCGTGCACTTGCACCTGTCGGTCATGAGCCCTTACGAACTGCAGCTCGGCGTGCAGGACAACCGTCTCGACCTGGCCATCGGTGCGTTTTCCACGCGCATGAGCGGTCTGGTCTATATGCCGCTGTACCGTGAACAACACTGGCTGTACTGCAGTACGCGGCATCCGCTGTTCAACGAGCGGCGCATTCCCGAGCAGGTCATCACCCAGCAGCGCATGGTCGGCCGCGGCTACTGGAGCCAGGCCGAACTGGCGCGTCACGGCTTCAAGCACAGCGCCGCGACCGTGGAAAGTATGGAAGCCCAGTTGATTCTGGTGCTGTCGGGCGCCTACATCGGCTACCTGCCGGAGCACTACGCCCAGGCTTGGGCCGACAAGGGCGACTTGCGGGTGCTGCTGCCGGCGACCTTTGGTTATCAGGCGCCGTTCTCGATGATCGTGCGCCGGGGCCGTAGCCGCGAGCCGCTGATCCAGACGTTCCGTGATTTGCTTAAAGCCCAACTGAATCAGGCCTGAGAAGATGTCCAGAATCCAATGCCCACGCTGCCTGCGTCCGCAATCTCATTGCCTGTGCCCGTTGATCCCGAGCCTCGAAAGCCGCACCCGGGTTTTGCTGTTGCAGCATCCGAGCGAAGTGAACCATGCACTCAATACAGCGCGGTTGGCAGCGTTGGGCTTGAACAATGCCGAGTTGATCGTGGGCGAGGTGTTCGAGGATTTGCCGGTGTTGTTGAATCGTCCGGGATATACGGCGCGGTTGTTGTTTCCGGGCGAAGAAGCGCAGCCGATGAAAGCCTATGGCTGCTCTGATGAATCGATGTTGCTGGTCGTCCCGGATGGCACCTGGCGCAAGGCGCGCAAGATGCTGCACCTCAATCCGCTGCTGGCGGCGTTGCCGAGGGTGACGCTGGCCGAAGGCGGTGTGTCCCGTTACCGGCTGCGCAAGGCACCGGGGCCGGGGGCGCTGTCGACCGTGGAGGCGATTGTGCAGGCGCTGGAAACCCTCGAAGCGCCGACTTCGTTTGCGCCGTTGTTAAAGCCGTTTGAAGCGTTGATCGAGGGGCAGATTGCGGCGATGGGGGAGGAGGTTTACCAGCGTAATCATTCTGAAAAATGATCGGTGGTCTTGCTGGCCTCATCGCGAGCAAGCTCGCTCCCACAGGTTTTGTGGTGTTTGCAGATTTTGTGTACGACGCGGACATTGTGGGAGCGAGCTTGCTCGCGATGACGGCAGCAAGATCACAACAGACTTTGAGGAGGGCCTACCTTTCCCGCATCGCCTCGGTCCGCGCCTTGAGCACCGGCTTAAGCAGGTAATCCAGCACCGTTTTCTCCCCGGTAATAATGTCCACCGTTGCCACCATCCCCGGGATGATCAGCAGTGGTTTCACATCCCCGCCCAGATGGTTTTTGTCGGTGCGCACCTGAATCAGATAAAAGCTGTTGCCCTTGTCGTCGGTGATGGTGTCGGCGCCGATCAGCTCCAGCTTGGCGCTCAGGCCGCCGTAAATGGTGTAGTCGTAGGCACTGAACTTGACCATGGCTTTCTGGCCCGGATGCAGGAATGCAACGTCCTGCGGGCGGACCTTGGCTTCGATCAGCAGATTGTCTTCCAGCGGCACGATTTCCACCATGTCACTGCCGGGCTGGACCACACCACCGATGGTGTTGACCTTCAACACCTTGATGATGCCGTGCACTGGCGAGACCACGGTGGTGCGAGTCACGCGGTCGTCGATGGCAATGCTCGATGCCGTGATTTTCGACAGTTCTGTGCGTTTCTCGTTCAGCTCTTTGGCCGCTTCCGAGCGGAAGGTCTGTTCCGACTCGTCGATCTTGCTTTTGATCTCGTTGATCGCCGATTCCGCTCGGGGGATCGCCAGGGTGGTGGCGTTCAGCGAGCCGCGAATCTCCACGGCGCTGCGTTTGAGGCGCAGGATTTCCACCGGTGACACGGCACCGGTGCCCACCAGCGGCGTGGACATGTTCATCTCTTGTTGCAGGAGCGCCAGACTGGAACTGAATTGACCCTGTTTCGAGCGGAACTCTGCCAGTTCCTGGGTCTTTTGCCGAAGTTGTTCGGACAGTGTGCGCTGCTCGCTCGCGAGTCGACGTTGCCGTTGCTCGTACAGCGAACGCTCGTCTTCGGCCACTTGCGGCGCCTTGGCGATCACTTCTTCTGACAGCTTGAACGGCCGGCCTTCGGCTTCGGCCGAGAGCCGTTCGACCTGCGCGGTCAAGGCGTAGCGATCGGCTTCGCTTTCGCCCTTGTTCGACAGGTAGCGCGTGTCATCCAGGCGCAGCAAGGTGTCGCCCTTGTTCACCATCTGCCCTTCGCGCACAAAGATTTCGGTGACGATGCCGCCCTCGAGGTTCTGGATTACCTGGACCTTGCTCGACGGAATCGCCTTGCCTTCGCCCATGGTCACTTCCTGCAACACGGCGAACTTGGCCCAGACCAGTGCGCAGATCAGCAGTGCAGCGGTCAGCCACACGGTGATCCGTGACCAGCGCGGCGAGTCCTGCAACGAGGCGCCGGCGGTTTCCGGCATGAATTCGACTTCGGCGCTTTTGCCGAAGCTGTTGAAGTAGCCACGTCCTTTCGTTGTTACAGGCAGGTCAGCAGACATGGCCAACTCCTAGACGGCCGCAGAGCCGACACGGCCCTTGCGCAGTGCATCGATGACTGCTTCTTTCGGCCCGTCGGCGACGATCCGTCCGTTGTCCAGCACCACCAGCCGATCCACCAGGCTCAGCATCGAGGTGCGGTGAGTCACCAGCAGCACGGTTTTGCCCTGGACCCAGCCGTGGAGTTTTTGCCGTAGAACGTCTTCGCTGCTGTTGTCCATGGCGCTGGTCGGTTCGTCGAGCAGCAGGATCGGCGGGTCGAGCAACAAGGCCCGGGCGAGCAAAACCGCCTGGCGCTGACCACCGGACAGCAACTGTCCGCGCTCGCCCACGGGCCGGTCGAAGCCTTGCGGGTGTTGCCGGGCCAGTTCGGTGACGCCGGTGAGTTCGGCCACTTCGAGCATGCGTGAGTCACTGATGTAGCGCGCGCCAAGGGTCAGGTTATCGCGCAGGCTGCCGGCCAGCAGCGGCAAGTCATGAGCGACGTAACCGATCTGATGGCGCAGGTCGGCGACGTCGAGCTGTCGCAAGTCCAGGCCATCGAGCAATAGCTGGCCTTCCTCCGGTTCGTAGAAACCCATCACCAGCCGCGCCAGGGTGCTTTTACCCGAGCCGCTGCGACCGATCACGCCGATTCGCTCACCGGGTTTCACGCTGAAACTGACGTTGGCCAGCGCCGGGGCATTCTGGCCGTTGTAGTGGAAGGTCACACTGACAACATCCAGCGCCCCTTGCAGTTGCGTGCGCTCCAATGGCCGTTGTTTGGCGTCGCGCTCCTGGGGCAGGCCCATCAGCGCGTCGGTGCTTTTCATGGTCAGTTGCGCTTGCTGGTAGCGGGTGATCAGGCCGGCGATCTGTCCCAGTGGCGCCAGTACCCGACTGCCGAGCATGTAGCTGGCCACCAGGGCACCGACGCTGAGATTGCCGGCGATGATGCTGTAGACCCCGGCGACGATGGTCGCCATGCCCGACAGTTGCTGGATGAACAGCGTGCCGTTGGTGGCCAGGGCCGAGAGGTTGCGCGCATGGCTGTCGAGGCGGGTGAGGGCGCCGTGGGTGCTTTCCCATTTGTGCTGGCGTTCGCTTTCGGCGCTGCAGGCCTTGAGGGTTTCCAGGCCGCTGAGGGTTTCGATCAGCAACGCCTGGCGTTCGGCACCGAGGCTGAGGCTTTTCTGTACGGTGTCGCGCAGGCGTACCTGGATCACCATGGCGAAAATGATGGTGATGGGAAACGCCAGAATCGGAATCACCACCAGCCAGCCACCGAGCAGGCCGATCACCAGCAGCATCAGCAGGCAGAAGGGCAGGTCGATCAGGCTGGTGAGAGTCACGGCGGTGAGAAACTCCCGCAGGCCCTGAAAGTCATGAATGCTTTGGGCAAAACCACCGATGGTCGCCGGCCGTGCTTTCATCGCCATGCCGGTGATGCGCTCGAACAGGGTGGCCGACAGGATCACGTCGGTTTTCTTGCCGGCGGTATCCAGCAGGTGCGCGCGAACGACTCGCAGCACCAGTTCGAAAGCGGTGCCGATCAGCAGACCGATCGCCAGCACCCACAAGGTCGAAGTGGCCTGGTTCGGCACTACGCGGTCGTAGGTCTGCATCACGAACAGCGGCACCATCAGACCCAGCAGGTTGATCAGGAAACTCGCGAGGATCGCGTCGCTGTACAGCCATTTCGACAGCTTCAGCGTATCGCGGAACCAAGCATGGACCCGAGGCATCAGCGGCGAGCGCAAGTCTTCGAGTTCGTGGCGTGGCCGGGCAAACAGCGCCTGGCCACTGTAGTGTTCGGCCAGCTCTTCAGGGCTGAGCCATTGTTCGCCGCCGTCGGCTTCGCTGGGCAGGATCAGCACCTTGCCGTCATCGGCATAACGACGCAGGACGGCCGTGCGGCCGTTGTTGAGCAACAGCAGCACGGGCAGGTTGAGCGGCGAGATGTCCTTGAGGTCACGGCGCAGCAGGCGCGCCTGCAAACCGGCCCGGGCCGCTGCACGGGGCAGCAAGTCCAGGCTGAGGCGTTGGTGGGCCATGGGGAGCCCGGCACTGAGGCTGGCGCGACTGACCGTCGCGCCGTGGAGTTTGCAGAGGATCAGCAGACCATCCAGAAGCGGGTCATCGAAGCTCAGGCGCGGATCGACACCGGTGTTGCCGGGTTCCATGCTGGTCATTGAACCCTCCCATGTACTACTTCATTTCAGGCAGACGAGCTTCGTTTTTCACTTCGGTCTGGGCAATCGCGTCGGCGGGCAGTACGACCCGTTGTTTGCTCAACAACTGGCCCATGTTCGCCAGGATGCGGTACATCGAAAACTCTTCGGTGTAGCGCACTTCGGTGTAGCGGCGGTTGGCGTTGTAGAGTTCGTTTTCGCTGTCGAGCAGGTCAAGCAGGGTCCGCTGGCCGAGGCCGAACTGATCCTGATAGGCAATGCGTACGCGCTTGCTGGTGTCGGCGTATTCACGGGCGGTCGGGGTTTGTTTCTTGGCATTGACCATGGCGTTCCAGGCCAGGTGAATATTTTCGTTGAGCTGGCGCAGGGCATTGTTGCGGATGTCCATGGCCTGGTTGATCTTGTGCGCGTCGGAGGCCAGGCGCGCCTTGTCGCTGCCGCCGCGGAACAGGTTGTAATTCATCACCACGCCGACCCGCCACTCGTTGTCGTGGCCTTCGTCACCCTGCACGTTGTTGTTCGCGCCCACTGCCGCCTCGGCGTCAAGGCGTGGGTAGAAGGGCGACTTGGCAACTTCGTACTGGCTTTCGGCCGATTGCACGTCGGCCTGGGCGGATTTCAGGTAAGGGTTGTTTTCCACCATGCTCTGCTGGGCTTCGGGCAGGGAGGTTGGGACTTCGCCGCGAATCGACGGCGGGGTTTCGAGTTCATCGGGCATACGCCCGACAACGGCGTAAAAGTTCGACTCGGCGTCAGCCAGATCGACTTCGGCGGTGTCGAGGTTGTTTTCTGCCAGTGCCCGGCGAGCGCTGGACTGGTCGGCATCGGCGTTGCTACCCACGCCACGCTGGGTGCGCAGGCCGATCTGGTCGTTGACCCGCAAGTGCGCTTGCAGGTTGTTCTTGGCCAGGGTCACCAGTTCGCGGCGCTTGAGCACTTCGAGATAGACCTCGGTGGTGCGCAGGGCCAGATCCTGAGCCGTACCCTGAGCGTAATAGGCTCGCGAGTTGACCACGCCTTTGGTGCGATCGACTTCATTGGCGGTGTTGAACCCGTCAAAAAGCATTTGCCGCAGGCGCAATTCCGACTGGGTGTAGTTGAGAATTTCGGTGTGGTGATTGCCGAGCGCCCGGGTATTGGTGTTATCGCTATACCCGCGCCCGTAAGCAGCGTTCAGATCTACCGATGGATAAAAGCCCCCTTTCGCGACCTTCACGTCTTCGTCAGCCGACAGACGGCTGTCCACCCGCGAAGCCAGTTCCGGGTGCGTCGCGATGGTGCTCTGGATTGCTTCGGTCAGCGTCATGGCCTGAGCCTGGGACGAGCAGGCCATGGCCAAAAGAACCGCGCTGCAGAGGGGGGTTAATAGGCGCATGTACATCTCCCTGATTCCTGATGGTGCTTATCAGTCGCCAATTATTTGACGGCATTTATAGGTAAAGTTGTTTCATGTCCTTAACAAAAGAGCTAAGAACATTCTGGAGCGTAGCTAAGAAATTTTTTTCATAACGGCTATGCAAAAAAAAACTTATGCGCTCTACAAAATCCAGCACATTGTTCAAGTCGAAAGCCTTGGTTTTACTAGCTTTAGGGCACCCATCGGGGTTTGAGGAAAGTTCCAATCCACTTATTGAAATAGAGCGGAGAAGTGCTGGAGGGGAGGGATGCGAGCGATCTGGTGGCGACGTTTTTTTGTCACTTGAGTGCTTCGAGATCGTTACGCATTGCTCACAGGCAACGTTGTTGCGAACGGGGATCCGATGCCATTGATTGCAGAAGGATTTTCCCGAAATCGTAAACAGCGCCGTGAGCGACTGGCTGGGCGAGATCGTTGCCGGGTACACGGCTTACTCAAGTAAACCGACACCCGGAACACGATCCGCCAGGCAACCCGCTCGAGCCATGAGCACGTTCTTCGCACAAACAAGGTGCCGACAGCGGTTGGCAGCGGAGGAAGTGCACATGGCAACGCTCATCGGAATCGTCAGTAAGGTCATCGGTCAAGTCTTCGCGGTTGCGAGCGACGGCACCCGGCGTGCTTTGGTCGAAGGGGACAAGCTGTTCGCTGGCGACCAACTGAGTACCGGCGCTGAAGGCGCGGTAGCGGTGCATCTGCAAAATGGCCAGGAACTGACCCTCGGGCGCGGCAGCAGCATGCAGATGACCCCGCAATTGCTCGCCAATCAGATTCCCCATGTGGACTTGTCCGAGGCGGTGACGCCGAGCCAGGCGCAACTGACGGATGTCGAACAGCTGCAAAAAGCCATTGCAGCGGGCGACGACCCGACCCAAACCGCTGAAGCCACCGCTGCCGGGCCGTCTACGACTAGCGGTGTACCGGGCGGCGTCCAGGGCAGCGGCCATAGTTTCGTCATGCTCGAGGAAGTGGGTGGGCGAGTCGAACCCACCATCGGCTTCCCTACTGCCGGTTTCAATGGCATTCCCGAACTTCCCGAAGAACGCCTGAACGCTAATCCGGACAATAACGCTGTAGCGGCCGATACCCCTGTGGTGCCACCAGTGACGCCGCAGGTGCCGAACAATCCGGTCAGCTTCGAAGGTCTGTCGGGGCAGAACGGCGAGCGGACTGTCAATGAAGCCAACCTGACCGACGGTTCGGTGAGGAACGAAGGTTCACTGACGCGAAGCGGCACCTTCACCATCAATGCGCCAGACGGGCTGACCAGCCTGAGCATCGGCGGCATCAACGTGATCAGTGGCGGTGTGGCGGCAGGTTTTGCGCAGTCGATCACCACCCCTCTGGGCAGTACCTTGACCTTCACCAACTACAACCCGGCCACGGGCGTGGTCAGTTACAGCTACACCCTCAATCGTGCCGAAACCCATGCAAGCGGCGAGGGTGCCAATAGTCTTACCGAGCGCGTCACCGTGGTGGCCAGCGACAGCAATGGCGACAGCACTACCGGTACGCTGGATCTCACCATCATCGATGACGTGCCCAAAGCAGTCGATGACAACAATGGCACCGCCTCGGAAACCCTGCTAACGCTGAACGGCAACGTGCTGAGCAACGATGTGCAAGGCGCTGACCGTGTGCCAGTCGGTGAAAACAGCGGGCCGATCACTCCCGGCACTTTCACTGGCACTTACGGCACCCTGGTGCTGAATGCCAATGGCACCTACACCTACACCCTCAACACCAGCGATGCCGATTTCAAGGCCCTGCACGGCGGTGGCGACGGCACCGAAAGCTTCACCTATACGCTGACGGACGCCGATGGCGACAGCAGTACGGCGACCCTGGTGCTGCAGATCCACAACAACGACGATCCGGTGACGATTGGCGGTTTGAACGTCACTGGCGGCGAACTCACCGTCTTCGAGAAAAACCTCGGCGACGGCAGCGCACCGGATGCCACGGCGCTGACCCAGAACGGTACCTTCACCGTTACTGCTCTGGACGGTGTCACCAGCCTGACCGTCGGCGGCATCGCCGTGGTCACCGCGGGTGTGGCGGCGGGCTTCCCGCAGTCGATCACTACCCCGCTGGGCAGCACGCTGACCATCACCGGATTCAACGCGGTGACCGGTGTGGTGAGCTACAGCTACACCCTCAACGACAACGAAGCGCATCCGAGCGCCAACGGCGCCAACACCCTGCCTGAACAGTTCACCGTGACCGCGGTCGACGACAACGGCACCACGACCACCGGTTCATTGGATGTGAATATCGTCGATGACCTGCCTCGAGGCGTGAACGACAGCAACGCTTCGACGGCGTCGGAAACCCTGCTGACCCTCAACGGCAACGTATTGAGCAACGACGTGCAAGGCGCCGACGGGGTAACCATTGGAGAAAACGCCGGCCCGATCACCCCCGGCACATTCACCGGCACCTACGGCACCCTGGTACTTAACGCCAACGGCACTTACACCTACACCCTGAACACCAGCGATGCGGATTTCAAAGCGTTGCACGGCGGTGGCGACGGCACCGAAAGCTTCACCTATACGCTGACGGACGCCGATGGCGACAGCAGTACGGCGACCCTGGTGCTGCAGATCCACAACAACGATGACCCGGTGACGATTGGCGGTTTGAACGTCGAGGGCGGCGAACTCACCGTCTTCGAGAAAAACCTCAGTGACGGCAGTACTCCGGATGCCGCGGCGCTGACCCAGAACGGCACCTTCACTGTTACTGCACTGGACGGTGTCACCAGCCTGACCGTCGGCGGCATCGCCGTGGTTACCGCGGGTGTGGCGGCGGGCTTCCCACAATCGATCACCACGCCATTGGGCAGCACCCTGACCATCACCGGCTTTAACGCGGCGACCGGTGTCGTGAGCTACAGCTACACCCTCAACGACAACGAAGCGCACCCAACGGCCAACGGCGCCAACACCCTGCCTGAGCAGTTCGCCGTGACCCTGGTCGATGACAACGGCACCACGGCCACGGGCAGCCTCGACGTCAACATCGTCGACGACCTGCCGAAAGGCGTGAACGACAGCAATGGCACCGCCTCGGAAACCCTGCTGACCCTCAACGGCAACGTGCTGACCAACGACGTACAAGGCGCCGACCGGGTAACCATCGGTGAAGGCGCTGGTCCGATCACCCCCGGCACTTTCACCGGCACCTACGGCACTTTGGTGCTGAATGCCAACGGCACTTACACCTACACCCTCAACACCAGCGATGCCGACTTCAAAGCCCTGCACGGCGGTGGTGACGGCACGGAAACCTTCACCTACACCATCACCGACGCGGACGGCGACAGCAGCACCGCGAACCTGGTGCTGCAGATCCACAACAACGACGATCCGGTGGTCCTCAACGGCCTCAACGTGTACGGCGGCGAGCTGACGGTCTACGAGAAAAACCTCAATGACGGCAGCAACCCCAACGCGCCAGCCCTGACCCAGAACGGCACCTTCACCGTCACCGCACTGGATGGCATCACGACCCTGACCGTGGGCGGCATCGCCGTGGTCACCGCAGGTGTGGCCGCCGGCTTCCCGCAGTCGATCACCACCCCGTTGGGCAGCACCCTGACCATCACCGGCTTCAACGCCGCGACCGGTGTCGTGAGCTACAGCTACACCCTCAACGACAACGAAGCCCATCCGACCGCCAACGGCGCCAACACCTTGCCTGAACAGTTTGCCGTGACCGCGGTCGATGACAACGGCACCACCGCGACTGGTTCACTGGACGTCAACATCGTCGACGACCTGCCAAAAGGCATGAACGACAGCAATGGCACCGCCTCGGAAACCCAACTGACCCTCAACGGCAACGTATTGAGCAACGACGTGCAAGGCGCCGACCGGGTAACCATCGGTGAAGGCGCTGGTCCGATCACCCCCGGCACTTTCACCGGCACCTACGGCACCTTGGTACTCAACGCCAACGGCACCTACACCTACACGCTGAATACCAGTGATGCCGATTTCAAAGCCCTGCATGGCGGTGGCGACGGCACCGAGACCTTCACCTACACCATAACCGACGCGGACGGCGACAGCAGCACCGCCAACCTGGTGCTGCAGATCCATAACAACGACGATCCGGTGGTCCTCAATGGACTCAACGTGTACGGCGGCGAGTTGACGGTCTACGAGAAAAACCTCAGTGACGGCAGCAACCCCAACACACCGGCCCTGACCCAAAGCGGCACGTTCACCGTTACCGCACTGGACGGCGTCACCACCCTGACCGTCGGCGGCATCGCCGTGGTCACGGGAGGCGTAGCGGCGGGATTTCCACAATCGATCACTACGCCATTGGGCAGCACGCTGACCATCACCGGCTTCAACGCGGCGACCGGTGTCGTGAGCTACAGCTACACCCTCAACGACAACGAAGCGCACCCAACCGCCAACGGCGCCAACACCTTGCCTGAACAGTTTGCCGTGACCGCGGTCGATGACAACGGCACCACCGCGACTGGTTCACTGGACGTCAACATCGTCGACGACCTGCCAAAAGGCATGAACGACAGCAATGGCACCGCCTCGGAAACCCTGCTGACCCTCAACGGCAACGTGCTGACCAACGACGTGCAAGGCGCCGACCGGGTGACCATTGGAGAAAGCACTGGCCCGATCACCCCCGGCACTTTCACCGGCACTTACGGCACCTTGGTACTCAACGCCAACGGCACCTACACCTACACGCTGAACACCAGCGACGCGGATTTCAAAGCGTTGCACGGTGGTGGCGACGGCACCGAGACCTTCACCTACACCCTCACCGACGCGGACGGCGACAGCAGCACCGCCAATCTGGTGCTGCAGATCCACAACAACGACGATCCGGTGGTCCTCAACGGCCTCAACGTGTACGGCGGCGAGCTGACCGTCTACGAGAAAAACCTCATTGACGGCACCGACCCTAACGCGCCGGCCCTGACCCAGAGCGGTACCTTCACGGTCACCGCCCTCGACGGCCTGCAAACCCTGACCGTGGGCGGCATCACCGTGGTCAGCGGTGGCGTGGTAGCCGGGTTCCCGCAAACTGCCGTCACGCCGTTGAGCAGCACCCTGACCATCACCGGCTACAACCCAACCACCGGCGTGATCAGCTACAGCTACACCCTGAACGACAACGAAGCCCATCCAACCGCCGACGGCATCAACAGCCTCATCGAGAACATCGACGTCGTCGCTACCGACACCGATGGCGACATCGCGAACGGGCAGATCAACGTCAACATCATCGACGACCTGCCGACCGCCAAAGCCGATGCGGACTCGGTGCAGGAGGGCGGCACCGTCAGCGGCAATGTGCTGGACAACGACATCGGCGGTGCCGATGGTCCGGCTGCTGCTGGCGCCGTGGTCGGCGTGCGTGCGGGCAGCGATACATCAACCTCGGCCATCGGCGGGCTGGGCAACCCGATCAATGGCACCTACGGTTACCTGACCCTCGATGCCAACGGCAACGCCGTGTATCACAGCACGCCTAACGCGGTGAGCGGCCCCGGCGCGGTGGATGTGTTCACCTATACCGTGCGCGATTCCGACGGTGACGAAAGCACCACCACCATCACCATCGACGTCTACAACATCTGCCTGAAAGCGGTCAGCGACAACGATGTGACGGTCTACGAAAAAGCCCTCGACCTGAGCAAGGGCGGCCAGGACCTGGCCGCCGGTACGGTCGTCGGCAGCGATCCGACCAACACGGGCGAAACCGCTTCCGGCACACTGGTGGGTTCGGTCACTAACGCAGTCGGCGCGATCACCTACGCCCTGGTCGGCAGCAACGTGGGGGCATACGGACAGATTCAGCTCAACGCCAACGGCACCTACACCTACACCCTGACGACCCCGCCGAGCACCACACCAAACGCCAATGACGGCCCGAACGTGATGCACGAGACCTTCAGCTATCAGGCTACCGACTCGCTGGGCAATATCGTCACCAGCACCATCGTGGTGGACATTGTCGATGACGTGCCCAAAGCGATGAACGACAGCAACCTCGGCACCGTCTCGGAAACAGTGCCGAGCCTCAGCGGCGATGTGTTCGGCAACGACGTGATCGGCGCTGATAACGTCGCCGTTGGCCCGGATGCCGGCCCGGTCACCCCAGGCACCTTCACCGGTACCTATGGCACCCTGGTGCTCAATGCCAACGGCACCTACACCTATACGCTCGATCCCAATAGCGCGGACTTCAAAAACCTGCACGGCGGTGGCAGCGATACCGAAACCTTCACCTACACCCTCACGGACGCCGACGGTGACATCAGCACCGCCAACCTGGTGCTGAACGTCTATAACAACGACGATAAGGTCACCCTCAACGGCCTCGACGTGTATGGCGGCGAGCTGACGGTCTACGAGAAAAACCTCAGTGACGGCACCAACCCCAACACCCCGGCCCTGATCCAGAGCGGCACCTTCACGGTTACCGCCCTCGACGGCCTGCAAACCCTGACTGTGGGCGGCATCACTGTCGTCAGCGCAGGCGTGGCCGCCGGCTTCCCGCAAACCGCCGTCACGCCGCTGGGCAGCACCCTGACCATTACCGGATACAACCCGGCCACTGGTGTGATCAGCTACAGCTACACCCTCAACGATAACGAAGCCCATCCAACGGCCAACGGCACCAACAACCTCATCGAGAACATCAACGTCGTAGCCACTGACACCGATGGCGACATCGCGAACGGGCAGATCAACGTCAAGATCGTCGATGACTTGCCGAGCGCCAAACCTGACTCGTCGTCGGTAACGGAGGGCGGCACGGTCAATATCGGTGTGCTGGGCAATGACATCAGCGGCGCCGATGGTCCGGCGACGGTGGTCGGCGTGCGCGCCGGTAGCAATACCTCGACGTCGGCCATTGGCGGGCTGGGCAACCCGATCAATGGCACCTATGGCTACCTGATCCTCGATGCCAACGGCAATGCGGTGTATCACAGCAACCCGGGTTCAGTCGGCGATGCGGGGGCGACCGATACCTTCACCTACACCGTGCGTGACTCCGATGGCGATGAAAGCACCACCACCATCACCATCGACGTGGCCAACAGCATCATCAAGGCCAATCCCGATAGCGACGTGACGGTCTACGAAAAAGCCCTCGACCTGAGCCAGGGCGGCCAGGACCTGGCCGCCGGTACAGTCACCGGCAGCGACCCGGGCAATACCGGCGAAACCGCGTCCGGGACCCTGGTCGGATCTGTCTCGGGTGCCAGCGGCGCGCTCACCTACACCCTGGTCGGCAGCGCCACCGGCACCTACGGGCAAATCCTGCTCAACCCCGACGGCAGCTACACCTACACCCTGACCTCGGCGCCAAAAACCTCGCCGAACGCCAACGACGGTCCGAACAGCCTGAGTGAAAGCATCACCTACAAGGCCACCGATGCGTCTGGCAACAGCAGCACCAGCACCATCGTGGTCAACATTGTCGATGACGTGCCCAAGGCGGTGGCATCGGATCGCTCGGTGGCAGCGGTGGAGATCGATTCAAACCTGCTGATCGTGCTCGATGTCTCCGGCAGTATGGTCGACCCTTCCGGCGTGTCGAACCTGTCGCGGCTGGAACTGGCCAAGCAGGCCATCAGTGCCTTGCTGGATAAATACGACGACCTGGGCGACGTGAAAGTGCAACTCGTCACCTTCAGCAGCAGCGCCACCGACATGACTTCGGTATGGGTCGATGTTGCGACCGCCAAGACCCTGCTTGCCGGCCTCACCGCGAACGGTGGCACCAACTACGACGCGGCCGTGGCGACCATGCAGACCGCGTTCAACACCTCGGGCAAACTGACCGGTGCGCAAAACGTCGGCTACTTCTTCTCCGACGGCAAGCCCACCACCGGCCAGGAAATCGGCACCGCCGACGAAACCGCGCTGAAAGCCTTCCTCGATGCCAACAACATCAAGAACTACGCGATCGGCCTGGGCAGTGGCGTAAGCAACGCGAACCTCAACCCACTGGCCTATGACGGCAATAGCCACACTGACACCAATGCGGTGGTGGTGACCGACCTCAACCAGCTCAACTCGGTGCTGTCCGGCACGGTGAACGGTGCACCGGTGACCGGTTCGCTGCTGGGCGAGGGCGGTGCGTTCGGCGCCGATGGCGGCTTCATCAAGACCATCACGGTGGACGGCACCACGTACACCTACGATCCGAGCGGCAACACCAATCAGGGCTCCCTGAACTTCAGCGGCGGGCTCAACCATGGCACGTTCAACACCGTGGACAACACACTGAACATTGCCACCAACAACAGCGGTACCTTGCAGATCAATCTCGACACCGGTGAATACGCCTACATTTCGCAGAAAACCACCTCGGTGTTGATCACCGAAAACATCGGCTTCACCGTCAGCGACAACGATGGCGACCTGGCCAGCTCCACCCTGACGATCAAAGTCATACCGAACGCACCGCCAGTGGCCGCCGATGACCACGTCATCACCAACGTGCCGTCGAGCAACATCGTGGTGCCGGGCGAACTGTTGCTGGCCAACGACACCGACCCCAATGGCGACCAACTTTCGGCGACACCAACCTCGTTCAACACCGGCTGGGTCTTAAAAGGCGAGGACTTCACCGGTACCGGCGCGATCAGCTTCGCCGGTGAAAACAACAACCCCGCCAACCAGAGTCTGGCCAACGTGCGCAACGCCTTTGCGGCCAACGCGGCGACCATGACGGCGGTGCTGGTGGTCAGTGGCTATCTCAGCGCAGCGAACCAATCCAATGGCAACAATGAAGACCTGATCACGGTCAAACTGAAACAGGGAGAAACGCTCAACCTCGATCACAACCTGGACCCTGGGCACATCACAATGGAGTATTCGCTCAACGGTGGGGCGTTCGTCAGCATCGCCGATGGCGGCACCATCACCGCAGGCGCGGATGGTACTTACCAGATCCACGTGACCAACATCGCCAACACCAGTGGCAGCAATAAGAATTCGGCAGAAAACTACGAACTGACCATGACGGTTAACTACGCCGGTGCGCACGAAGTCACCACGGACTACCACGGTACCTACACCGCCAACGACAACCATGGTGGCAGCGACTCGGCCAACCTGACCATCAGCTATCAGGACGGCCACACCCTCACCGGCACCAGCGGGGATGACATCCTGGTGGCGGGCACGGGCAGCAACATCATCAATGCCGGCGACGGCAACGATGTGCTCACAGCAGGCTCCGGCAACAACGAACTGCACGGCGACGCCGGCAATGACTTGCTCTACAGCGGCCCGGGCAATGACACCCTGGATGGCGGTACGGGCATCGACACGGCCAGCTACGCCCACGCCACCGCCGGGGTCACGGTCGACCTCAGCCTGCTCGCTGCGCAGAACACCCTCGGCGCGGGCACGGACACCCTGATGGCAATCGAAAACCTCACCGGCTCTAACTTCAACGACACCCTGAGCGGCGATAACACCAACAACGTGATCAATGGCGGCCTGGGCAACGACATCCTCAATGGCGGGGGCGGCGATGACTTGCTGATCGGTGGCCTGGGCAACAACACCCTCAGCGGCGGGGCGGGGGACGATACCTTCCAGTGGCTCAAGGGCAACAGCGGCCATGACTTGATCACCGACTTCACGCCCGGCACCGACAAGCTCGACCTGTCGCAACTACTGCAAGGGGAAAACGGCACCACGGCTTCGCTGGATGACTACCTGCACTTCACCGTCACCGGCAGCGGGGCTTCGACGGTGACCAGCATCGACGTCAGCGCCATGGCCGGCGCCGCACCGAACCAGACCATCGACCTGGCCGGCGTCAACCTCGCCAGTCAATACGGTGTCACGCCGGGAGCGGGTGGGGTGGTCGCGAGCGGGCATGACACGGCGACCATCATCAACGGCATGCTCAACGATCATTCGTTGAAGGTGGATACCGTGTGACCTGAAACCTGAACGGAAAAACCCGCCATTGCTGTGTAAGGGATGGCGGGTTTTTTCATTCAATAGTTTCTAACCAGGGCTCTGTCTGGCCACTGGAGACTTTAACGCTTGCGATGACTGCTTATACGTTCGGTACCCCGGTAGTAATCGTCCAGGGGGTGGACTCTGAGTTGTCACCATAGTCTGCCACCGCGATGAATTGATAGGTGGTTCCGTATTCCAGACCTGTAACCAATCTGGCCCATTTACCCGTATCGTCGGTCGGTTCCGGCTTCGGCCCGGTGACGCCATTGATCTTCAGCTTGATCTGCGCTGACTGGGCCGCATCACCCCTGACAATGACATGGTTGTATGGGGTGGTAGCGTTGTCCTGGATCAGGCCGTCCGAATCGTACACACGGGTATTGTGCGGTTTGATGGTGGATTCCACGGTAAAGGTGCGGGGCGGGGCGGTGATTTCCCCATCGCCATAGTCCGCCCTGGCAGCGAGCCTGTAGTCTCCGTCTGTCACATCGAGCAGGATTTTCCAGGCTCCATTGACGGGATCAGCAGTTGCGACGGCATCTTTTATGGGGGCGCCGCCATTGAGTAGCTGAATGCTCTCACCGAGCATGGCATGCCCCTTGATGATCAACTGACTCTTGCCGGTGGTGCAACCTTCAGGAACAGAAGGGCCGTCTTCGGACTCGAGGACGTCATCCAGGCTCAGTTTCATATCCGATGCGACACCGAAGTTGAACACATCGGACTCTTTGCCGTTAGCTGCCCTGATCTTGATCTTGTAGTTGCCACCGGTGATCCCATCAAAGGTGAGATTGAACAAGCCGTCACCATCGACCGTGGCTTTCTTGCCCGTGGGGGTGTTGCCGTTGAACGCTTCAACTTCCATATCGGGAGGTGCGTAACCGGAGAACTCGAGCGAGTCACCGTCGTAGGTATCGCCATCTTTAATCGGGCCATCCTTTCCGATGACTTTGTCTATGATCGGTGTCTCGGTCGCCAAAACGAAAATGTACTGTAAGGAAGAACTTTGAGGCGGTTTTTTTTCCAAAGCGTCAAGGCTGTAGCGCTTGAGGTCCGGCAGTGTGAACTGTTTGGTCCAGTCTCCTGAACCTTCGCTGGTCACGTCAGTGAATCTGATCTCGTCATCGCGAATCCAGAGCTCCGTAGTGGCGCCGGCCGTACCCTTGAAATTCAGGTTTTTGTCAAAAGTAACGCTGTTATTGCCAACGAGATGACCGTTGCTGTCTCGGACTTCATCGAAGGTTACTTTCGCTATTGTTTCACTCTGTGTGTTTGGCATGATTGCCGAGGTTTTCGGGGGATTAGTGGTCATGATGACTCCGGGTGTTGAAGAATTTTGGATGCCGGAGTGATTTAAAACCTCGTCAGATAACCTGCCTACTCTCATAAGTGACAGCTGTAAGTTGGTTTTCGGTCAATGGTCGAAGTTGCCATTGAGGCCTGGCAAGGTTGGCTCCGGCGGCCCGATCAACCGCCCCATCGCGCCGAAAACACCCAGCTCTCTGATGGCCGCCAACTCCCCTGACGTCTCGACCATCTCGGCAATCAACGGCAAATCAATGCTGTGGGTCGCGCGAAAGATTGCGTCGATGAACAGCCGCTTGTCAGGCTGCTCGTCGATGTTGCGAATGTAGGCTCCATCGATTTTCAGGTACGCCAAACCCAACTGGGTGAGGTTGCCGATCTGGCTGAAACGCCCGCCGAAGTGTTGCAGGCCGATGCGATAACCGGTGTTCAGCAGGCTGTGGCTCAAACGCTGCAGTTCTTCGGGGGAGGGCAACTGGCGCTCGTCGATTTCCAGGGTCAGCAGCGGTGCCAGTTCGGGAAGAGAGTCGAGCAGGTCGAGGATTGTTCGCCATTGCAGCGGGTCGCGCAGGGTGCTCCCGTACAGGCTCAATGCCAAGGGCCTGCGGTTGACCACCAGGTCGTCCAGCGTGGCTTCGAGCATGGCCAGGTCGAAGCGTGCCGACCAGCCGAGACGCTCGATCCACGGCAGGAAATGCCCGGCGGCAATTGCCTCGCCCTGTGGATCGAGCAGGCGTGCGAGCACTTTGTGATGCAGTACCTGGCGGGTGTCGGCGCATTGCACGACGGGCTGGAAGTACAACTGCATCTTGCCTTCGCTCAAGGCATCGTCGATCCAGGTGCGCCAGTCGTGCTGGGAGTGATTCGGCGCGGTGTCATGGTGGCCCAGATACACCCAGGGTCGCTCGGGACGTTGCCGGGATTCAGTCAATGCCTGATCAAGGCGCAGCAGTACGTTGCCGATCGGCTCTCCGGGGCGATAGGCGACAACGCCCAGGTGGGCGACGGGCATGCAATCGCTGGCGCCGGTCAGGCGCAGGTTCTCCAGGCTGATGCTGACATCTGTGGCCAGGCGCACGGCACTTTCGGCGTCCAGACCCGGTGTCAGCAGGCTGAATTCGCCACCGCGATTGCGCGCCGCCAGCCAGGTGCGACGTTCCGGCAATTGGGTCAGGCGCCTGAGCAGTTCGCCTGCGGCGCTGATCAGTGCGTCCGTTCGTTGGCCGCCCAGTCGCTGGTTGAGCCCGTTCAGGTCGTTGATCCGCAACATCAGCAGATGACCATCGCGGCTCTGTTCGCACACTCTCAAGTGGTCGGCCAGTTGTTCGTCGAGCAGGCGCCGGTTGGCCAGGCCTGTAAGGCTGTCCAGATAGGATTCGGCCCGCAGTTTTTCGCTGCGCGCAGCTTCTTCGACAAATAGCGCCTTGAGCTTTTCGACCATCTGGTTCATGGCCAGCACCACCCGTTTCAGCTCCGGTGTGCGTGGCAGGTTGGGCAGGCTGAGAAACTCGCGTTTACTGATGGCTTCGGCTTGTCGGACCATGCTGTCGAGCGGGCGGAACTGCCTGCGCAACATCCATCCTCCAATCACCGCACTGAACAGCCCGCATAACAGCAACCAGATCAGGCTGCCTAGGGTGCTGTCCCAGAGTTTGGCCAGGGCGAATTGCGGATTGCTCAGTACTTCGACCCGTGCCAGCTGTTCCCAGCCGCGCATGACCAAGGCGTCGCCACCCTCCGGGCGCAGGTTGACCAGGTTGACGAACCAGTCAGGCACACCGTCGATTTTTGTCGGTGTGCTGCGCTCCACCAGGGTTTGCTGATCCTTGAGCCTGATCACGCGAATGCTGCTGAAATAGCCGCTGTCAAAAATCGAACTGACCATCAGCTCCATCATTGCCGGGTCATCGACCTGTGCCGTCAGCGACAGCCCCAGCGCGGTGGCCGCGTCCTGGGCGTGGGCGCGCAGCTGACTGAGCGTTTGCTCGCGGGAGCTTTCCAGACTGGCAAAAAAACTGCCGCTGAACGCCACCAGCAGGAACAGGCAGATGGCCAGGAACAACTGTTTACGCAGTGTCATATCTCGCTCCTTGCCATGGCGGTTAGCCGTCGCCGATGTCGAACCCTTCACTCTGCATCTTTTTCAACACGTCCTGCCAGCGCGACAGTTTTTTCGAGTCGCTGCTGCGTTGGCTGCCGTTCTTGCCCGGCAGGTACAGGCCTTCGGCGTTGAAGGCGTACACCGGCAGCAAGTCTTTGCGTTGGGAGGCGGGGCGGATATCGCCGATCAGGTTGTCCAGCACCAGTGGATCGGCCGTGGGGGCGCTGTAGAACGTCAGCACCATGTGCGCCTGGTTCTGGCTCAGGGCCTTGACGTAGGTGATGCGCAGTTTTTCGCTGGGAAAACCGAGCCGGCGCAGGCTGAAATACTTCGCCAGCGCGTAGTCCTCGCAATCGGCGGCACCCTTGATCAGGGCTTCGACGGGCGTGGCCCAGTAATCGGTCTGTTGCCAGATGCGCGTGTCGTCCTGGAAATTCAACTGCTGATTGAAGAAGCGGTTCACCGCGTTGAGCTGCTCACGTTCGGGCGCGCCGCGTGCACTTTGCAGCATCTGACTCCACGCCTCGATCCGGTTTCGTGCCGGTCCCGGCGGGCCGTAGCGTTTTTCCACGGTTTGCAGGATCTGCGCAAAATCCCAGTCGGCCCGGACACCGTTGAAAACGGTCAGTAGCAAACCGGCCAGCAGCAACCAGACGCCGAGCCGAAGTCGGAGCGCTGGCCATCCTGGACTACGCAGACTGCGGGCCATGTCTGGCTGCTCGAGTGTAGGTTCGTGGAGTTTAGGTGGAGATTCTGCAGGGGGAGGGCAGGTCGTCGGAGGAAGAGAGTTCGGTGGACGGCTTTTTGTGGCGAGGGGCTTGTCGGATCGCCGCACCGCCCCGTTGGGTTGCGAAGCGACCCCAAACCATTCAATCCAGATATCCCTGGTACACCGCGGCCACCTGTTTTGCGACTGCTACGCAGCCGAACGGGGCGGTGCGGCGATCCGACAAGCCCCCTCGCCACAAGGGTCCCGGGAGACTTCAGGTTTTGCGCAGGGTTTTTTGCCTGAGGATGTAGATCGTCACCAGCACCGCACTGGTCAGCATGAATCCCCGTGCCCAAGGCAGCGGCACCAGATAACAGGACAACAGGATGCTCGCCCACATCAGGCCGATGGCGTAGACCTTGCTCTTGAGCGGAATGCCGTTGCCGTCGAGGTAATCGCGAATCCACGGACCAAGCCGCGGATGCTTGACCAGCCATTGATAGAAACGCGGGGAACTGCGGGCGAAGCAGGCGGCCGCCAGCAGCAGGAAGGGGGTGGTGGGCAATACCGGCAGGAAAATCCCGATGACCCCCAACGCTACGCTCAGCCAGCCGATGGCCAGCAGCACGTAGCGCAACATCAGGGGGCGGTTGCCTATGGGGTTGTCCATAGGCAAAACCTTAGTGGTGACGGGGTTTGAGAATCGCCGGTTTTTCGTCTGGCGCGTTGCACAGCAGGTACAGCGCAGTCAGGGCTTCCGGGATCTGCACGATCATGTCGTCCATCAGGTTGGCGTCGGCGGCAATGTCGGAGAACTCCGGTTGCTCGTCGAACAGGCCCGAACCGACCATGATCGGCAGCAGCATTTCGCTGACTTCGTCTTCGGCGGTTTCAAACCAGGCTTCTTCGCGCAGGAACACGCCCTCCATGAAACCGATGCACCAGCCGCGCAGTTCGGAATCGTCCGGGTCGTCGCCCAGGTCCAGGTCGCACGGCAACTCGAACTCCTCGTCGGAGGCCAGTTGGCGGGCGATGTGGGCCTTGAGGCCGATCAGCGTGGCTTCGATCTCTTCGCGCTGGGCTTCGCCACTGTAATGCGGCTCTTCGGCGAACAGTGCGTCGATCCATTCACGGTCCGGGACCACTTCGGAACAGATCGACAGCGCAGTGAGGTAGCCGTGGGCGGCCACGTAGTCCAGCGCCTCGTCATGCAGTTCATCAGCGTCGAGGAAGACTTGCAGGCGGGTTAGTTGCTCAGCGAAGGACATTAAAGGACTACCTTGGGGAATGTTCGATGCGGGAATTCTAGGCCTTCTTGAGCGCTTGGGCCAGCCGCACGGCATATTTGCACCTTTGTGGGAGTCTTATCAGCGGTGCCCTTTGCCGGACGGGGCTCGGGTATACTCGCGCGTTTTGTGATGCCCTGCTGGCTTCACGGCTGAAATGTGAAGCGTCATGCAATGCGCACTTACGATTTGTCGGTGCAGCATCGCGGGTTCTGAACCAGCCTTGCAGGGATGTTTCGGTGATTTTTGGAGTTTCTATGCTCGAACAGGCTCAACGCGTCCTCAAGGACATCTTCGGCTACGACAGTTTCCGTGGCCGCCAGGGTGCAATCATTGAGCGCGTGGCCAGCGGTGGCGATGCCCTGGTACTGATGCCTACCGGTGGCGGCAAGTCATTGTGTTTCCAGGTCCCGGCGTTGCTGCGCGAAGGCCTGGCCGTGGTAGTTTCGCCGCTGATCGCCCTGATGGACGACCAGGTCGCCACCCTGGAAGAGCTGGGTGTGGCCGCCGCCGCGTTGAACTCCACCCTCAGCGCCGAGCAGCAGCGCGACCTCGCCGCCCGCATCCGCCGCGGTGAAGTGAAAATGCTCTATCTGGCGCCGGAGCGTCTGGTCCAGCCGCGCATGCTGTCATTTCTGCAGGGACTGAACATTTCCCTGTTCGCCATCGACGAAGCCCACTGCGTATCGCAATGGGGGCATGACTTCCGTCCGGAATACCTTCAACTGGGCCAGTTGGCGGAAATGTTCCCCGACGTGCCGCGCATCGCCCTGACCGCCACGGCCGACAAGCGCACCCGGGAAGAAATCGTCACCCGGCTGCACCTGCAAGACGCCGAGCGCTTCCTGTCGAGCTTCGACCGACCGAACATCTTTTATCGCATCGTGCCCAAGGAGCAGCCGCGCAAGCAGTTGCTGGCGTTCCTTTCCGAGCGCCGCAGCGATGCCGGCATCGTGTATTGCCTGTCGCGCAAGAAAGTCGAGGAAGTCGCCGCCTTCCTCAGCGAACAGGGCTTCCCGGCGCTGCCGTACCACGCCGGTCTGCCCAACGATTTGCGGGCTTACCATCAGAAGCGCTTCCTCAACGAAGAAGGCCTGATCATGGTTGCCACCGTGGCGTTCGGCATGGGCATCGACAAGCCCAACGTGCGTTTTGTCGCGCATCTCGATTTGCCGAAATCCCTGGAGGCCTACTACCAGGAAACCGGCCGTGGCGGCCGTGATGGCCTGCCAGCAGACGCCTGGATGGCCTACGGCCTGCAAGACGTGGTGATGCTCAAGCAGATGCTGCAGAACTCCGAAGGCGACGAGCGCCACAAACGCCTGGAGCAGCATAAGCTCGACGCCATGCTCTCGCTCTGTGAAGAAACCCGCTGCCGTCGACAAACGCTGCTGGCCTACTTCGACGAGGACATGCCCCAGCCTTGCGGTCATTGCGACAACTGCGTCGACGGCGTGCAGACCTGGGATGCCACCGAGCCCGCGCGGCAGGCGCTTTCGGCGATCTACCGCACCGGTCAACGCTACGGTGTCGGACACCTGGTGGATGTATTGCTGGGCAAGGACAACGAAAAGGTCCGAAACATCGGCCATCAGCATCTTTCGGTGTTTGGCGTTGGCAAGGCGATGACAGAGGGCGAGTGGCGCTCGTTGTTCCGCCAACTGGTGGCCCGTGGTCTGGCCGACATCGACCTCGAAGGCTACGGTGGCCTGCGCCTGAGCGACAGTTGCCGGCCGCTGCTCAAAGGCGAGGTGACCCTGGAGTTGCGCCGCGACCTCAAGGCGCAAACCGTGGCGAAAAGCAGCAAGAGCCAGGCGAGCCAACTGGTCCGTGGCGAGGAGCGCGAACAGTGGGAAGCCCTGCGTGCCCTGCGGCGCAAGCTCGCCGAAGAACATGGCGTGCCGCCGTATGTCATCTTCCCCGACTCGACCTTGCTGGAGATGCTGCGCAGCCAGCCGACCTCGCTGGCGCAAATGGCCACGGTCAGCGGTGTCGGCGCGCGCAAGCTGGAGCGTTACGGCGAGGCCTTCCTCGAAGTACTCGGTGGCCAGGTCGAGGCACCGAAACCGGTGGCCGACGTACGTCACGAACTGATCACGCTGGCGCGAGCCGGTATGACACCCGTGCAGATCGCCGGTCAGTTGCAGTGCTCGGAAAAGAACGTCTACGCCATGCTGGCCGAAGCGATCGGCAAGCAGCAGTTGTCGCTGGAGCAGGCGCTGGATCTGCCTGAAGACCTGATGGGCGAAGTCCAGGACGCCTTCCTCGACGGCGAGGGCGAATTGCCGCCGGTTTCCGAGATCGCCGCGCTGTTCGCGGGCCGGGTACCGGAAGGGGTTTTGTACTGTGTTCGCGCTGCCTTGCAGTCGGAATTCGAGATTTGAGACATCCGTAGTGCTGATGTAACGATTCAGTACAGATCAAGTCTTGCCTCGGATCGAGGCTCATGCTTAGCTGACTAATAATTAGTTTTTATTTATTTCAGTCTAATCATGAGTGTTTTATGCCGTTAACCGATCAACACCGCTTTGGCATGCAATTGGCCCAGATGTCCCGTGGCTGGCGTGCCGAACTGGACCGCCGTCTGGCGGGCATGGGCTTGTCCCAGGCGCGCTGGCTGGTGCTGCTGCACCTGGCCCGTTTCGAAGAAGCTCCGACCCAGCGGGAGCTGGCACAAAGCGTTGGCGTCGAAGGCCCGACCCTGGCCCGTTTGCTCGACAGTCTGGAAAGCCAGGGGCTGGTGCAACGCCAGGCTGTGCTGGAAGACCGTCGGGCGAAGAAAATCGTGCTCTGCGCCCCGGCGCTTCCCCTGATCGAACAAATTGAAACCATTGCCACGCAACTGCGTCACGAACTGTTCGAAGGCGTCGATGAGGCGGATTTGAAGGTGTGCATGCGGGTTCACGGCCATATCCTGGGCAACCTTGAAAAATCCTGAGGCATAACCGACTGCCAGGCTTTTGAGAGACCGCATTGCGCAGACTATAAGAACTACTCGGCGATATCGTGTTCGTAACGGATGTACGAACGCGTACGGGTAATTTTTGTAGATCTCAAGGATGCTCATGCTCAAGTGTTGGCGGTTGGTTTTGCGCGGTTGTTCACAGGGGTTGCTGGCTGGGGCGGCGGTCACTTACTCGGCATGGGCACCGGCGCAGGGCCTGGGTGAAATCACCCTGCATTCGGCGCTGAATCAACCGCTGCGTGCCGATATCGCCCTGGTGGATGCGGCTGGCCTGGAGGAGGGTGAGCTGTCGGTGAGCCTGGCATCGGCAGACGAGTTCAGCCGTGCCGGGGTCGACCGGGTCTTTTTCCTCGACAACCTGACATTCACTCCGGTCCTGCGCGGCAAGCGCAGCGTGATCCAGGTGACATCCAGCAAACCGGTCAGTGAACCCTTCCTGAATTTCCTCGTGCAGCTCAATCAGCCCAACGCCCGGTTATTGCGCGAGTACACGGTGCTGATCGATCCACCGGGGTCGCCAGGCATTGTTGCCGCCACCGATGAACCGGTTTCCCGTTCCCCGGCGTCTGCATTCCCCAGGGTTCAACCGGTCGAAACGCCGCCACCCGTGGCAAGGACGACGCCAGCAACTGACGTCTCCATGGTTGATCCCGCTGTCGAACAACTGGCTGCCAGCACTCTGCAAAACCACCAGCTTCAATCCACAGTCGATGAACTCAATGCGAAGCTGCAAAGCCAGGATGAGCTGATCGATGGCCAGAAACAGCAGTTGGTCGAGCTGCAAACCCAACTGGCTGAACTCAAGAAGGTAAAGGCGCAACCCATGGTTTCTGATGCAGTGGCACCGGCCCCCGCCATTGCTGACCCCCCCGGGGTTGGCTGGTTGCAGATTGCCGGTGTGTCGGCGTTGATGGGGTTGCTGGCGCTGGGCTGGTTTGTACGTCGTCGGCGCCAGCAGCATCAGGCCACGGATTCAGAGGCTCTGCCGTCGCCACATGAGCCGTCGGCTGAGTTTTTTACCGAGCCAGTGATCTGGCCGCCCGTCGCGCAATCGCCCACTGCGCAGCGCGACGGGGTGCCAGCCAATGTTGAACTCGAGTGGGTCGATAACCGTCATTCCATCCCGGTCGCTGCTGCCGTGGCGGCTCCGGGTTTGGCGATACCCGGCGAATCCGTCATTGACGATGAGTACCGGCTCAACCTGGAGGAGCTGTCCATGGCGTCGAGTTGGGACGTGATCAGCCTGGACGAGACCAGGCAGCCGGTGGCTCTGGCCATGATCGAGCCTGCGTTCGGGTTAGAGGCACAACCTGATCAGCCGACTCGACAGTCACCGGCCGGGCTATCATAGCGGCGTCGTCAAACTCTGGAGTTGCTTCCCATCATGACTGCCCACAAACCGGAAATCGTCATCACCTATTGCACGCAATGCCAGTGGCTGTTGCGTGCGGCCTGGCTGGCCCAGGAACTGCTCAGCACCTTTGGTGACGACCTGGGCAAAGTCTCCCTGGTGCCGGGCACCGGTGGGGTCTTTCATATTTTCTGTGACGCCGTGCAGATCTGGGAGCGCAAGGCGGACGGTGGCTTCCCTGAAGCCAAAGTGCTCAAGCAGCGGGTCCGCGACCAGATCGACCCGGACCGCGACCTGGGGCACAACGACCGCACTCAGTGAGACGCAGCCTCGGCGGTAACGGCTTTCTTGCTCGAACTGCTTGAGAGCCTGCTGGACACCACTATTGCCACAATGATCAAAGCACCTCCCAGCAACATGCGCAGGGTCGGGTTTTCGTTGAACAGCAGCCAGGCGACGGTGATGCCGTAGACCGGCTCCAGGGCGAACACCACGGCGGCGGTGCGTGCCTTGATCACCGCCAGGCTGGCGACAAACAAACTGTGGGCGACACCGGTACAGAACACCCCGAGCAGGCCGATCCACAGCCAGTCGAGGGCGCGTACTTCGCTCAATTGAGGCGCCGCCACGGGCAGCAGGCACAGGGCAACCACCACGTTCTGGCACAGCGCGGCCTGCACGGGCGGGACGCGCCCGGAGCCGGCACGGTTGGTCAGCGACAGCAGGGCAAACAACAACCCGGAACCCACGGCCCACAGCAAGCCGGTGGTGGCGCCGCTGGCCAGGTCAAAATCAGGCGTAACCAGCACCAGCCCGACACTTACCAGCAGCACCAGCACAATCTCATTGGCGCGAATGCGCTCGCGGAAGATCAACCCTTCGAGGATCACGGTAAAGGCCGGGAAACTGGCGAAGCCGAGCGTTGCAATCGCCACGCCTGCGACTTTCACCGCAATGAAGAAACTCACCCAGTGTCCGGCGAGCAACAAGCCGCCGAGCAGCAGCCGACGCCAGTCCACGGCCTCGAGTTTGTGCCAGCGCGTCTGGCTGGCGAACCGTGCAAAAAACGCCAGTGCGAGCACGGCAAAAGCGGCACGGCCGAACACGATGATCGCCGGTGATGCGGCAGCCAGTTTGCCGAACACGCCGGTCAGGCCGAACATCAATGCGCCGATATGCAAGGCGCCAAGTGCGGTACGGGGAGTCATTGCAATCCTTGATGACAAACGAACAGAGGCCTCATTGAAGCGCGTAATGGCCCGTCAAGTCTGTCGGCAGACTAGCGTTTTTTGTCGCCAGCCTCGCGCCGCAGTTTTCCGGGCGATGCCCCGAACTCGCGCAGCACCGCCGCCGCGAAGGCACTCTGGGAGCTGTAGCCGACGCGGCTGGCAATCTCGCCGATGGGCAGCGCCGAGTTGCGCAGCAAGCCCACAGCGATATGCAGGCGTCGGCTGCGGATGTAGTCCATCGGCGTCTGCCCGCATTCAGCCACGAACCGCGCATGCAAACGGGCACTGGAGAGGCCGGCCACCCGGGCCAGGTCGGCCACCTGCAGCGGGTACGCCGCGTACTGATCGATGTGTGCATTCAGCGCGGCATAGGGCAGGCGCCGACCGCCGACGGCATCGGGCCTGGCGTTGTTCAGGCTGGCCAGCAACAGCACCGCACCTTGTTGTGCGATCAGCGGATCCTCGACCGGACTGTTCGCCAGCCAGCTGACCAATTGGCTTTGTCCCGCGTCCAGGGGCAGGCGGCCGGCGTTGTCGAGCAAGCGTCGGCTGGACTCGGCGTGATCGCCCAACGACTGCGAAACCCATTGTTCGCCGGGCACATCCAGCACCAGGCAGCGGCTGCCATTGGCGCTGCCACACGCGTGATGCGCGCCGCAGGGCACCACCACGAAACTCTGCTGGACCACCTGGCTGCCACGGCCGTCAACCTCGAAATCCAGGGCGCCCGAAAGCCCGAACACCAGTTGCGCGTGGTCGTGGCTGTGGACGATCAGGTCGTGGCTGTATTGGCGCAGCGTGAGGATCGGTCTCATCGCGGGTCTCCCGGTTCAGGGCGTCAGTCTACACCGAGCGGGCCAACAAGCGTTGTCACAGGACTGACTTGACGCTGTCATGGACCATTAACCGGGCCACGGCAGACTTGGCAAAACTTGCCAGAGGGTTGCCCATGACCAGCGCCGAGCTCGCCAAACCCACCCGTAAGCAACGCGTACGGACGCTATGGATTTCCGACGTGCATTTGGGCACCCGGGATTGCCAGGCTGAACACCTGTCGCAGTTTCTCAAGGGCTACCACGCGGACAGAATCTACCTGGTCGGTGACATCATCGACGGCTGGAAACTGCGCGGCGGCATGTACTGGCCGCAGGCGCACACCAACGTGATCCGTCGCCTGTTGACCATGAGCAAACGTGGCACCGAGGTGATCTACGTCACCGGCAACCACGATGAGTTTCTGCGCCGCTATTCGAAACTGACTCTGGGCAATATCCAGTTGGTGGACGAAGCAGTACACGTCACCGCCGACGGCCGGCATCTGCTGGTGATCCATGGCGACCAGTTCGATGTGATCACCCGGTATCATCGCTGGCTGGCCTTTCTCGGCGATTCGGCCTACGAATTCACACTGACCCTCAACCGCTGGCTCAATCATTGGCGCGCGCGATATGGCTACGGCTACTGGTCGCTGTCGGCCTACCTCAAGCACAAGGTGAAAACCGCGGTCAGCTTCATCAGCGACTTCGAAGAAGCCATCGCCCATGAATGCGTGAAGCGCGAGCTGCACGGCGTGGTGTGCGGGCACATTCACCATGCCGAGATTCGCAAGGTGGGCGAGGTGGATTATCTCAATTGCGGCGACTGGGTAGAGTCGTGCACGGCGCTGATCGAGCATTGGGATGGTTCGATCGAGCTGTATCGGCTGGCGGATGCCCAGGCGCGGGAGGCGCAGATGAAGGCGGCCAAGGTTGCCGAGTTGGCCTGACAGTCATTCGGTGTTGGTGCTGGCCTCTTCGCGGGCAAGTCGGATCGCCGCACCGCCGCTCCCACAGTGATCCCGGTCGATCACAACTTTTGTATACACCAGAGAACCTGTGGGAGCGGGCTTGCCCGCGAATGGACCGCGCAGCGGTCCTGTCAGGCTGGCGAGTGTTCTTCCATCGCCGCCTTGTAGATCGAGTTCCTGGGGTGCGCAAACAACCGCTCCATCATCGGCTCGAAGAAGCTCAATGGCAGCGTGTCATACGCCGGATCAAACGCCGCCGCATCGTATTTGGCACAGAACTCTGCGGTCGCCTGGTACTGCGGATGGTCCTGGAACTGCTCACGCAGATGCCGATCCATGCCCAGGTGATGAAAGAAGTAGTAGCCCTGGAAAATCCCGTGCTTTTCCACCATCCACAGGTTCTCGGCGCTGACGAACGGCTTGAGGATTGCTGCGGCGATGTCCGGGTGGTTGTAGGAGCCCAGGGTGTCACCGATGTCATGGAGCAGGGCGCAGACCACGTATTCCTCGTCGCGACCATCGCGAAAGGCGCGGGTGGCGGTTTGCAGGGAATGGGTCAGGCGATCCACCGGGAACCCGCCAAAATCCCCCTCCAGTAACTTCAGGTGCGCCACAATCCTTGTCGGCAATTGTCGCGCGTAGGCACTGAAGTCTGCGGCGATGATCGCCCAGTCTTCCTGCGTGCCGTCCTTCATGTGGGTGAAGCGGGCATTGGCATTCATAGGCAACTCTCTTGTGACGGATGTTCTCTAGAACGGAACGCGCCCCAGCACCATGTCCCGGTACATGACAAAATCGCCGAGCAGGCTATAGAGGGGGTGTTGGAACGTTGCCGGGCGGTTCTTCTCGAAGAAGAAGTGACCGACCCAAGCAAAGCTGTAACCTGCCACAGGCAGGGTCCACAACAGCATCCAGGCTCCGCGACCGATGGTCAGCGCCAGTATCAAGATAACCAGCGTCGTGCCGATAAAATGCAGACGGCGGCAGGTACTGTTGCTGTGTTCGCTGAGGTAATACGGGTAGAACTCGGCGAAACTGTTGAATCGTTTGATGTTTTCCACGACTGCGATCTCTGTGGTTATTGTTCTGGCTGCAAGTTGTTCTGCGGGTAGCTTATTTGAGTCTAGAGTGATCAATGGCATCAGCCAGTGACAATAGGCGCCACTTTAGTATCCTTCGGTCAATAGCCGTCGCATGCGGCTCACCATGTAAGAAAACGCCATGAGCGAACGAACGACTTCTGCAAGCTGGGCGATGGGGATTGTCAAAGCGCTGGAGATGGACGGCCTGGATTGCCGGGTTCTGTTCAAGCAGCTGGGGCTCGACTACGCGGCACTGGATGATCCGGATGCGCGCTTCCCGCAAGACTCCATGACACGGCTGTGGCAACGCGCGGTCGAACTGTCCGGCAACCCGGCCATCGGCCTGAACATGGGCAAGGTGGTGCGACCGGCGCAGTTCCATGTGACCGGTTACGCCTTGATGTCCAGCCAGACACTGGCCGAAGGTTTTCAGCGTCTGGTGCGCTATCAGCGGATCATCGCCGAAAGTGCCGACCTGAGTTTCCAGTTGCTGGACGAAGGCTATGCGCTGATTCTGACGGTGCATGGCGACCATCTGCCACCGACCCGGCAAAGTGCCGAAGCTTCACTGGCCTGCGCCCTGGCGCTGTGCAGCTGGTTGACCGGGCGAACGTTGCAACCACGCAAAGTGTTGCTGCAAGGCGCTGAGCCGGCCAATCCGGAACCCTATAAACAAGCCTTCCATTCACCGCTGGTGTTCAACGCGCCTTACGATGCGCTGATTTTCGAGCGTTCGGACATGGAAGCGCCCTTGCCGACGGCCAACGAAGCCATGGCGTTGCTGCATGACCGCTTTGCCGGTGAGTACCTGGCGCGCTTTTCCGAAAGCCGCGTGACGCACAAGGCGCGGCAGGTGTTGTGCCGCCTGTTGCCCCAGGGCGAGCCGAAGCGCGACACCGTGGCGCAGACACTGCATCTTTCCCAGCGCACCTTGCAACGGCGCTTGCAGGAAGAGGGCACGAGTTTTCAGGCGCTGCTGGACGATACCCGCCGCGAACTGGCCGAGCAGTACCTGGCTCAACCGAACATGACCTTGCTGGAAATCGCCTACTTGCTGGGGTTCGCCGATCCGAGCAACTTCTTCCGCGCTTTCCGCCGCTGGTTCGATGCCACACCCGGCGAGTACCGGATGCGGCTGATGCAGGCACCTGAAGCGGTCAATGACGCCAAAATGCCGGAATACACAGCACAAACACAGTGATGATCTCCAGTCGGCCGAGCAGCATGCCGAACGACAGAATCCACTTGGCGGCATCGGGCAGGGTCGCGAAGTTACCTGCCGGGCCGATGGTCTCACCGAGCCCCGGGCCGACACCGGACACGGTACTGGCCGCGCCGGTGAGGGCGGTCATCCAGTCCACGCCGAGCAGCGACAGCAGCAGCGCAATCACGCAGATGGTGATCGCAAAGAAGAACGAAAAGGTCAGGATCGAACGCACGATTTCTTCGTCGAGGCGGTGACCGTTGTACTTCTGCTTGATCACCGCGCGCGGATGAATCAGCTGGTTAAGGTTGGCCTTGAGCAGGATATAGGCCACCTGGAAGCGGAAAATCTTGATACCACCCGCGGTCGATCCGGAACAACCGCCGACAAACCCCAGATAGAAAAACAGCATCAGCGAGAAATTGCCCCAGAGGCTGTAGTCCCCCAGTGCAAAACCGGTGGTGGTCACTACCGACGTCACGTTCAGCGCCACATGCCGCAGCGCCTCCAGCCAATGCAGCTGGGTCGTCCACCAATACCAGGTGCCGAGTACCAGCCAGGTCACCAGCAGCATGCCGAGCAGGCCTTGAACCTGTTCATCCTTGATCAGCGCCCGACGGTTGCCGCGCAACGTGGTGACATACAGGGTGAACGGCAGGGCCCCGAGAATCATGACGACGATCGCGACCCAATGCACCGCAGGCTCCGGCCACTTGGCCAAAGACTGGTCGGAGGTAGAGAAACCGCCGGTGGAAATCGCCGACATGGCGTGGTTGATCGCGTCGAACAGGCTCATCCCGGCCCACCAGAACGCCAGGCTGCCGACAATGGTAATGCCGACGTAGGTTGCCACGATCAGGCGCGCCACCATGTGCGAGCGGGGCATGACTTTTTCCGAGCGGTCCGACGATTCGGTTTGGAACAGCCGCATGCCGCCGATGCGCAGCAGCGGCAGAATCGCCACCGCCATGCCGATGAAGCCGATGCCGCCGAGCCAGTGCAGCAACGAGCGCCACATCAGGATGCCGGGGGACATGGTGTCCAGGCCGCTGAGTACGGTTGCGCCAGTGGCGGTGATGCCGGACATGCTTTCGAAGAACGAGTCGGTGTAGCTGATGTTTTGGGTCAGCAGGAACGGCAGCGCGGCGAAGATGCACACCACCAGCCAACTGCTGACGGTCAGCAGGTACATGTCTCGGGGGCGCAGGTGCACGTGCTCGGGGCGCCCCGGAATCACCAGCGCCAAACCGGCGACAAAGGTGATCATGCTGGCCCAGAGGAACGACGGCAGATCGCTGGTGCGGTCGAAAATGACCAGCGTGGCCATGGGGATGACCATGGAGATCGCCAGCGTGATCAGGAAGATGCCGATGATGAAACCAATGATCCGTAAGGTCGGCAACGCCATGAGGTCCGCTCGGCTGATAGAGGAAAGGGCGCCATTCTACCTGTGAGGCAGGGCATGTAAACCGGCACTGCTGCGGCAGTTACAGCTAGAATAGCCGCACAAATTTTTCAGGAGGTGGCCGATGCAGGCTCTCGACGCTTTGCTCAACCGTGTTTCCGTTCCGCGACTGATTGACCCTGCACCCACTGCCGAGCAGCGCGAGGTGCTGTTCAGTGCCGCCATGCGCGCTCCGGATCACGGTCACTTGCAGCCTTGGCGCTTCCTGACGGTGGAAGGCGCGGCACGCGAGCAAATGGGTGAGCTGCTGGTCGAAGCGGCGAAACTTTCGGACAGCGAAGTCAGCGAAGCGGCCATCGACAAGGCGCGCAATAATCCGCTGCGGGCACCGCTGGTGGTGGTGGTGATTGCGCGGTTGCAGGATCACGTCAAGTATCCGAAGTCCGAGCAGTTGCTGGCGGCGGGCTGTGCGGCCCACGGGATCTTGCTGGCGGCCTATGCGCAGGGCATTGGCGCGGTGTGGCGTACCGGTGACCTGGCGTACTCGCCGCATGTGGCCAAGGGTTTGGGCCTGGCGGAGGGGGAAGAGGTGATTGCTTTCCTGTACCTGGGCACACCGCAGAAAGAACCGCGGGTGGCCGAGAAAGTCGACCTGGCCGAATTCGTCAGCGCCTGGTCCGGGAAGGACTGACACCGCAAACCCTGTGGGAGCGAGCTTGCTCGCGATAGCGGCAGTACATTTAACATTGAAGTGACTGAAAAACCGCCATCGCGAGTAAGCTCGCTCCCACAGTAGATCTGTGTCATTCAGAGTCGGGGTGACAGCCTCAGGGTTGTACGACAGCCCCCGGCACCAACGGCAATTCCAGGCTGGCAATGAACCCGCCTTCAGGGTGATTGGCCAGTACCAGGCAGCCGCCATGGCGCTCCGCCGCTCGCCGGGCGATGGCCAGGCCCAGGCCGTGTCCGGCCGCGGTCTGCCCCGGTGCACGATAGAACGGCTCACCGAGCTGGCTCAAATATTCGGCACTGACCCCGGGCCCGTGATCGCGCACGGTCACGACGATTCGCTCACCCTGACGCAGTGCCTGCATTTCGATCGGCAGGCCACCCACCGGATTGAAACGCTGGGCGTTGCGCAGCAAATTGTCCACGGCCCGTTCGATCATGGTCGGCCAGCCCTTCAGATTCAGTTGCGACTCGGCTTCGAGGTGTACGAGTTGCTCGGGTGAACCGAGTTGAGCATCCTTCTGCAAGGTGTTGAGCAAGGCATTCAGGTCCACCTCTTCGGCACTGGCGTTATCGGAGTCGACCCGCGCCAGTACCAGGATTTCGCTGATCAGCGCTTCCAGTCGGTCGCATTCCCGGGTCAGGCGCGGCCATAGCTGTTCCCGTTCCTGTGGGCCAGCCCGTTCGGCGAGCGCCAGCGCGATACGCAGACGGGCCAGAGGCGAGCGCAGTTCGTGGGAGACATCGCGCAGCAGTTGCCGCTGGCTGCCAATCAGACTCTGCAGGCGCGCACCCATGCGGTTGAAGTCATTGGCCAGGACGCCAAACTCATCGCGACGGTTGGCCAGCTTGACCAGGCTGTTCTGTTGATACGTGGTTTGTCCCAGGTCATGCACCGCTCCGCGCAGACGGCTGAGCGGGCGAGTGATGGAAAAGGTCACCAGCAGGCTGAACAGGGTCAGCACCACCAGGGCGATTCCCAGGGCACTGAGCGGCCAGAGCAGGCTCTCGCGGTGCCAGGCGTTCAGTTCCGGGTGTGGAATGCGATAGATGAACAGGAAGGTGTCACCGGTTTTTTCACTGGTGAACTCATCGGTCAGACGCCGCCATGGCAGGCGCCGGTCATCATTGTTCTGGCGCGCCTCGAAGGCCGCCGCACGTCTGGGGAAGGTGCCGCGCACCACCGGATCGCCGCTTTCGTTAAGCACCTGAACGTCGATGTGATACTGGCGTTTGCGTTGCTGGAGAATGTCCTGGGCGGCGTCTTCGCCCTGACTTTCGTAAGTCTGCGTCCACTGTTCGGCCAGCGTGTTGAGGCCCGGGTGGCGGCTGAGAATCCATGCATCCTGGTTGAGCATGTGCCCGAGCAGGATGGAAAGCCCTGCAACCAGAGCGATGGCCAGCCAGAAGCTGGCCAGGATACGCCAGAACAATGAACGCACAGGAAATCCTCGAACAAACACAGAATCCCATGTAGGAGCGAGCCTGTGGCGAGGGGGCTTGCCCCCGTTCGGCTGCGCAGCAGTCGTAAACCCGTTACATGCGGTTTAACGTTGAGATGCCGGGGTCGCTTCGCAACCCAACGGGGGCAAGCCCCCTCGCCACACAGGCTCGCTCCTACAGTAGATCAAAAGCATCAGACCCAACGGTGTTCAGCCGTCGGGTCCGGGGTCAGCGCATTATTGCGCTTTTTGCGGTTGCTGCGCTTTCCAGGCTTTGAACTCGGCCCATTCGGCGCGACGCTCAGCCTGTTTCTTCTGGATCTCGTCGAATTGCTTCTGTTGATCCGGTTTCAGCAGTGCCCGTACGTCAGCTTCGGCTTTCTTGTGGTTGGCGGCCATTTCATCTTTCATGGCTTTCTGGTCGGCTGGCGAGAGTTTCTCCAGGTACTTGTCAACCAGTTGCTTACGCTCGCGCATCTGCTCGCCCATGATCTTGCGGATCTGCTCGCGCTGTTCGCGGCTCAGGTCCAGTTCACTGTACGGGCCTTTGCCGTGCATGCCGTGCATCTGACCACCGTGGCGCGAACCGTCCATCGGCCCACCCATCGAGCCTGCGCCTTCAGGCATGGCCATGGCCACGGTCGGCAGGGCAGCCGCGAACATCAGAGCGATAAGAGTCTTGCGCATGGTGAATCTCCTTGTCTCGTTCCCGGTACGTTCCGGATGAGTACAGATTACGCAGATCAAGGTCAGCGGCGGTCAGCGAAGGGTAAAGCTTGGGTAAAGACGATTTCGCGCCGACCTGACAAAACTTCAGATGACTGTAGGAGCGAGCTTGCTCGCGAAGATTTCGAGGTCGGCGCTTCTTGTCAGACAGTGCGCGTCATCGTTCACGTCCATCGCGAGCGAGCTCGCTCCTACAGGGGGCACATGGGTTCAGAGGCTGTAGTAGTAGCCGCGGCTGCGCAGGGCCACGATGCGCGGACGGCCGTCGGGGTGTGGGCCGATCTTCTTGCGCAGGTTGCTGACGTGCATGTCCAGGCTGCGGTCGTACAGGGTCAGCTTGCGGCCGAGGGCAATCTGCGCCAGTTCCTGTTTGTCCAGGGGTTCGCCGGGCTGCTTGAGCAGGGCTTCCAGCAGGCGGCTTTCGGAAACGGTGAGGGTGAACTCCTGCTCGTCGACGCTGACCACGCCGCGCACCGGGCTGAAACACAGGTCGCCCAGTTCCAGCTGGCTGGACACCGCTGCCGGGTGGCTGCGGCGCAGGACGGCGCGCAGGCGGGCGGTCAACTCTCGCGGGTCGCAGGGTTTGGCCAGGTAATCGTCGGCGCCAAGTTCCAGGCCGAGAATACGGTCCAGGGGCTCGCCCCGGGCCGAGAGCATCAGCACCGGCAAATCCGGGTGATCGCTGCGCAACTGCTTGAGCAGTTCCAGGCCGCTGCCATCGGGCAGCATCACATCCAGTACCACGGCCGCCGGAGCGGTTTCGGCCAGCGCACGGCGCGCGCTCTGGCCGTCGTGACAGGCTCGTACCTGAAACCCTTCCTGGCTCAGCCAACTGCTCAGGAGCTCACACAGCTCCTGGTCATCATCAATCAGTAACAGCTCGCTCATGACTCACTCAATTTAGCCATTGTCGACGTTTTCGACTTGCTCCACTGGCGAAGATACCGCAGAGCAGCGCCAATAGCGCTACCCCGGCACCAATGACAAACCATTGTTGCTGGTCGGTCAGCAGACGCGGTAGCGGACTGCTGGCCTGGGCTTCCTTGAGTTGCAGCTTCAAGCGCTGGTTCTCCTGGCGCAACCGGGCCAGCAGCGGGCTTTCACGTTCGCCATCGGCAGTTTGCAATTGTTTGCTCAGTTCTTCCCGTTGCCGTTCGCTTTCTTTCAAGCGTTGCTGCAGCTCGGTGATCTGGCTGCCGGCGCTCAAGGAAAGGGGCGTCGAGTTTCCACCCTCGGCGTATTCTTCACCGTGGGCGGGCGCCCCGATCGACAACGTGACCAACATCAGACACAACGGACCCTTGCGCATCGCGACTCCTGATTCCAATACGGGTATTGGGCAAGTTGTCGGCCGATAAACAGGAATAATGAGCGATTGAGAACGCGATGAACCGACAAGGTTCATCGCGTGGGGGATTTGTTACGGCAGGACTTGCTTGAACGGCTTGACCAGAACGTTGGCATAGACACCGGCGGCGATGTACGGATCGGCGTCGGCCCAGGCCTGGGCGGCACCCAGGGAATCGAACTCGGCGACGATCAGGCTGCCGGTGAAACCCGCCGCGCCCGGATCATTGCTGTCGACGGCCGGGTGTGGGCCGGCCAATACGATGCGACCTTCGCCCTTGAGCACTTGCAGGCGCTCGAGGTGCGCAGGCCGTGCGGCCAGGCGGGCTTCCAGGGAGTTGGCGACGTCTGTGGCAATGATTGCGTAAAGCATGTCAGTCCTCGGTTTTTGGCGTAGTGGTGTCGGCATCGTGCAGATGGCGGGACAGGTAAATGCCCTGGCCGACCAGGAACAGCAAAGTCATGCCCAGGCTGCCGAAGACCTTGAAGTCGACCCAGTAGCTCTGGAAGGTGAACGCGACAAACAGGTTGGCGGCACCGCAAAACAGGAAGAAAGCGATCCAGGCGATGTTCAGGCGTGTCCAGACCGGCTCCGGCAAGGTCAGCGCGTGGCCCATGATGCGTTTGATCAGCAGGCTGTCACCGACGAAGTGGCTGCCGATGAACGCCAGGGCGAACAGCCAGTTGACCACCGGGGCTTTCCACTTGAGGAACGTCTCGCTGTGGAAGGCCAGGGTCAGGCTGCCGAAGACCAGGCAGGCGATCAGGGTCAGCCACTGGCTCTTCTCCAGCTTGCGCTGTTTGATGAACAGTGTGCCGTAGACCACCAGGGAACTGACGATCAGCATCGCGGTGGCGCTGTAAATACCGCCCACAGTGAGTTCATGGCCGGCGATGTCGACGACCTGTGGATCGATTTTGAAGACGATGAAAAACAGCAGGAGCGGGATGAAATCGATGAATTGTTTCACAGTGGCAGCCAGAAGCAGGATGTGGCGGCATAATAACAAACATATGGGCGCGCGATAGCGCCAGCTGATTTGAGGTTACAAAGCCCTGTGAATGTTGATTTGCACTGCCATAGCACGGCCTCCGATGGCGCCCTGGCGCCTGCGGTTCTGGTGGCGCGGGCGTTCGAGAAAGGCGTGCGAGTCCTGGCCTTGACCGATCACGACACCCTTGAAGGGCTCGACGAGGCGCGGCACGCGGCTGCCGCACTGGGGATGCAACTGGTCAATGGCGTCGAATTGTCCTGCACCTGGGGCGGCGCGACCATTCATGTGCTGGGCTACGGTTTTGACGTGAACGCCGCGCCGCTGGTCGAGGCCATCGCCAGATTGCATGATGGCCGTTGGCTGCGCTCCGAGGAAATCAGCCGCAAACTGGCGCTCAAAGGCATGCCGGGGGCGCTGGATGGCGCCCGGGAGATCCAGCAGGCGCTGGGCGACAGCGGTAACGCGCCGGCCCGCCCGCACTTTGCGGACTGGATGGTGCGTGAAGGTTTCGTCAAGGATCGCGCCGAGGCGTTCCGCAAATGGCTGGGTGCCGGCAAGCTGGGCGACGTCAAGCAACACTGGCCGACCCTGGAAGAAACCGTCGAAACCCTGCGTGCGGCCAAGGCCTGGGTCAGCCTGGCACACCCCTGGCACTACGAATTCACTCGAAGCAAGCGACGTCGCCTGATTGCCGACTATATTCAAGCAGGGGGCCACGCCATCGAAGTGGTCAATGGTTACCAGCCTGCCGAACAAGTGGGCAGCCTGGCCATTCTGGCCCGCGAGTTCGGTCTGCTGGTCAGCGCCGGCAGTGATTTTCATGGCCCCGGAGGCTGGTCGGAGATCGGCGAGTACCGGCCGCTCCCGGAGGATCTGCCACCGCTATGGTGTCGATTCAAACATGACCCAGTTATTGCCGCCGTCTGAACAGGTAGAGAATGTGAGTCAATTTTTCCAGATTCATCCGGAAAACCCGCAAGCGCGCCTGATCAAACAGGCGGTCGAAATCATCCGCAAGGGCGGGGTGGTGATATATCCCACAGACTCTTCCTACGCCATTGGTTGCCAGATCGGCGACAAGGTGGCTGTGGAGCGCGTTCGGCGCCTGCGGCAGCTGGATGAAAAGCACAATTTTGCGCTGATCTGCAGCGATTTGTCGCAACTGGGACTGTTTGCCAAGATCGACACCGGCACTTTCCGCATTCTCAAGGCTCATCTTCCGGGGCCTTATACCTTCATTCTCAACGCCACCCGCGAAGTGCCGCGGTTGTTGTTGCACCCCAAGAAACGCACCATCGGCCTGCGCGTGCCGAGCCACCCGATTGCCCTGGCACTGCTGGAGCAGCTCGGCGAACCTTTGATGAGCGTGACCCTGATCATGCCCGGCGATGAAGATCCGTTGACCGACCCGCACGAGATGCGCCAGTTGCTCGAGCACCAGGTCGACCTGATCATCGACGGCGGTTTCGGCGGGATCAAGGCGTCCACCGTGATCAGCCTCGCCGACGGCGAACCGGAAGTCATCCGCGTCGGTTGCGGCGACCCTGCGCCGTTCATGGTCGAGGCCTAGATGTCCGCAGTAGAACCCGTCGACAGTCAGGCCGGAGCCCAGCAGGAACTGCCCTTCGCCATGGTCTACGGCCAGGCGGTCATGGAAATGCCGCTGGACCTGTACATCCCGCCGGATGCCCTCGAGGTCTTCCTCGAAGCCTTCGAAGGCCCCCTCGACCTGCTGCTGTACCTGATCCGCAAACAGAACATCAACATCCTCGACATCCCGGTGGCGGAAATCACTCGCCAGTACATGGGCTACGTCGAGTTGATGCAGTCGGTGCGCCTGGAACTGGCCGCCGAGTACCTGGTGATGGCCGCGATGCTGGCCGAGATCAAGTCGCGGATGCTGCTGCCGCGGGCCGAAACCATCGAAGACGAAGAGGACGACCCGCGCGCCGAACTGATCCGCCGCTTGCAGGAATACGAGCGTTTCAAGGCCGCCGCCGAAGGCATCGATGGCTTGAGCCGCGTCGGTCGCGACGTGGTGGTGCCCAAACTCGACGCCCCGGAGGCCCGGGCTCGCAAGTTGTTGCCGGACGTGCGCCTGTCCGAGTTGCTGTTGTCCATGGCCGAGGTATTGCGCCGTGGCGACATGTTCGAAAGCCATCAGGTCAGCCGCGAGGCGCTGTCTACCCGCGAGCGCATGAGCGATGTGCTGGAGCGGCTCAAGGGCGGCGGTTTCGTGCCGTTTGTCGAGCTGTTCACCGCTGAAGAAGGGCGCCTTGGCGTGGTGGTGACCTTTATGGCGATCCTTGAGCTGGTCAAGGAATCCCTGGTCGAGCTGGTGCAGAATGAGCCATTTGCCGCGATCCACGTGCGAGCCCGAGCCGAATAACGAGTCGAAACATGAACCTGACTGAACCCCGTGACCTGGCACCCTTGCTTGAAGCCTTTCTGTTGGCTTCGGGAAAGCCGCAATCCCTGGAAAGCCTGTTCGAGCTCTTCGAGGAGGGCGAGCGCCCGGAACCGCCGGTCTTCAAGAAGGCCCTGACAATGCTCGCCAAGTCTTGTGATGGCCGCGCGTTTGAACTCAAGGAGGTGGCCTCGGGGTACCGCCTGCAAATTCGCGAGAAATTTGCGCCGTGGGTCGGGCGTCTGTGGGAGGAGCGCCCGCAGCGTTACTCCCGCGCCATGCTCGAAACCATGGCCCTGATTGCCTATCGCCAGCCGATCACCCGCGGCGAAATCGAAGACGTGCGGGGGGTGGCGGTCAACAGCAACATCGTCAAGACCTTGATGGAGCGCGAGTGGATCCGCATTGTCGGCTACCGCGACGTACCCGGCAAACCGGCGATGTTCGCCACCACCAAGGCGTTCCTCGATCACTTTAACCTGAAAAACCTCGACGACTTGCCACCCTTGGCGGAGCTGCGCGAGCTGGAACCGGACCCGGTGCTGGATTTCGACGACGCCCCCGTACCCGCCGGGTTGCAAGAGTTGGCCGACGCCAGCGCGGAACCGGAAGAACCGAAGGAAGAAACCAGTTTCCACACGCTGTTGCTGGAGCTCGACAGCATGGAGGAGGGGATCAAGACCGATTTCGATGATCTGTTGCGTGATGGCGTGGTGACTGAGTTTGATTCGGAACAGCCCGACATCGAGCCTGAGCCGGACATTGAACCGGAGCAGGAAGACGACATCCTCGGTGTCGCCGAGGCCCGGGAAAAACTCCTGGCCGCGGTTGCTGCGCTTGAGCAGCCAAAGCCTGAGCCTGAACTGAGCGACGAAGAGGCCGAAGCCCTGGCCCTGGCCGAAGCCATCGAGGCCGAGCGCCGTCAGTTCGAAGACTGATCGCAATGTCTGCGATCACCAAAGATCCCTGTGGGAGCGGGCTTGCCCGCGAATGCGGTGGATCAGCCAATAAATATGCCGACTGACACGCCCTCTTCGCGGGCAAGCCCGCTCCCACAGGGGGATGTGTTCACCGCAAGGCTGCGGGTCACCGTTCGGCGCAAAAACCCATAACCTGGCCTTGATGAGCTAGTCTGTGATGCGCAAACGCCCGCATGCGCGTATGATTCGCGACCCTTCGGCGATCCCTTCGCCAAAGTACCCAGATTTCAGACCACACCGGGAGGTGCCCAGATGAGTATCAAAGACCAGCAAGACGACCAGCCAATCGGCCCAGCAGGCGAAAAACTGCAGAAAGTCCTCGCCCGTATCGGCGTCGGTTCGCGCCGTGACGTGGAAGCCTGGATCAGCCACGGCCGCATCAAGGTCAACGGCAAAGACGCCACCCTTGGCCAGCGCGTCGACATGCACGACGCCATCACCATCGATGGCAAGGTGATCAAGCGTGAAGAGGCCGCCGAATCGGTGCGCCGCGTGATCATGTACAACAAGCCCGACGGCGAAATCTGCACCCGTGTCGATCCGGAAGGCCGCCCGACCGTGTTCGACAAGATGCCGCGCCCTAAAGAGGGGCGCTGGATCAACATCGGTCGCCTGGACATCAACACCACCGGTCTGCTGATGTTCACCACCGACGGTGAGCTGGCCAACCGCCTGATGCACCCTTCCTACGAAATGGACCGTGAATACGCGGTACGTGTGCGTGGCGAAGTCGATGACGAGATGATCGAGCGTCTGAAGGCTGGTGTTGTCCTTGAAGATGGCCCGGCCAAGTTCACCGATATCAAGCAGGCGCCAGGCGGTGAAGGTTTCAACCACTGGTACCACTGCGTGGTCATGGAAGGTCGTAACCGCGAAGTTCGTCGCCTGTGGGAATCCCAAGGCCTGGTGGTCAGCCGTCTGAAGCGCGTGCGTTTCGGTCCGGTGTTCCTCAACTCCGACCTGCCGATGGGCCGCTGGCGCGAAATGAGCCAGTACGAAGTCGACATTCTGAGTGCCGAGGTCGGCCTGACGCCGGTCGCGATGCCGCAGATGAACGCCAAGAGCAAAGACAAGCTTGACCGTATGCAGCGCAAGTCGTCGCGTCCGATGGCCAAGACCGAGCGCGTGCGTACCCTGCGTCCAGCCGCTGGGGGGGCTGCCGCTCCTGTTGCTCCACGTGCCAGCCGCGAGCCGCAGATCGAAGGCGAGCGTCCAGGTCGCAAACCTGCTGCGCGCCAGGACGGCGAACGCGGTCCACGCACGCCACGTCCGGCCAATGGCCGTACCGAGCGTGGCGAAGGCCGTGGCACGCCGGTAGCCGATCGCCCGGCCGACACCAAGCGCCCGGCCAAGCCGGCGCCGAAGCGTCCGGGGATCAAGCTGGTCGACGGTGACACGCCATCGGGCAAGCGCCGTGGCGCACCGGCCGGTTCCGGTCAGCGTCCGGGCTTTGGTCGTCGCAAGCCGGAATAATCGGCTGAGCGCTTCATAAAAAACGCACTCAACCTTCGGGTTGGCGTTTTTTTTGGGCTGGCTTTAGCGATGGGGTGATTTCAAGGGCCTCTTCGCGGGCAAGCCCGCTCCCACAGGAGACCGGGTTGTTCTGGAGAAATGCGATCCACTGTGGGAGCAGGCTTGCCCGCGAAGGCGTCAGCGGCAACACCACACACTCCCGAATGGAAACCCGATGTTACGGCCTGTAAAGAAAACCTGACAAAATTCACCGATTAGCCCCGTGGATTCGCCATTCCCGGAATGCCGTAAGAAAACGCTTACGCATCAACGCCTTCCTTCCTCCTTCCAGCCCTCTGGCCCGCTTGTTTCACCGCTCCATGCAGGGTGTTATGCGCGCCATGCCTGTCGTGCAGGTGCATAACAAAAAGGAGGCGCAATGAACGCCGTATTCCATCTCCATCTCTCTGCGAGAGGCGGGTTTCCTGCCTTTCCCGTCGATGATCCGCAAGGATCTGACCCATTTTTTGCAGCCGCCCGGGCTTCCCGGGGCGGACACAGGCAATCCCGGCCATAGACACGCTTGTCCAGCGGGTCTGGCAGCAGGGGGTTACAGGTGTACAATGCGCCGCGTTTTACCTGTGACCTCCTGCGCATTTGCGCAACCCTCAAGGCTATCCGCCTTGTTCACTCCGCCGCGTCACGAGCGTGTCGGGTTCGATTTCGTCACAGATAAAAACAAACAGGTGACGCATGACCGTTGTAAATACGCTGAACTCCTGGTGCCTGCGCTGGGGTTTGATTGGTGCCGCTTAACGCCTTTCTTGAGCAGCAACGTCGACTGAACATCATCAAACCTTGCGTGAGACCCTTTTCATGAGTGGACAAAACCCGCAATCAGGCGAGCTGAAACGCGGCCTGAAAAATCGCCACATTCAATTGATTGCCTTAGGTGGCGCGATCGGTACCGGTCTGTTCCTCGGCTCGGCCGGGGTACTCAAGTCCGCCGGCCCGTCGATGATCCTCGGCTATGCCATCTGCGGCTTCATTGCTTTCATGATCATGCGCCAACTGGGCGAAATGATCGTCGAAGATCCGGTGGCCGGCTCCTTCAGCCACTTCGCCCACAAGTACTGGGGCGGCTTTGCCGGTTTCCTGTCGGGCTGGAACTGCTGGATTCTGTACATCCTGGTGGGCATGTCGGAGCTGACCGCGGTCGGCAAGTACATCCACTACTGGGCGCCGGACATCCCGACCTGGGTTTCCGCAGCGGGCTTCTTTGTGCTGATCAACGTCATCAACCTGGCCAACGTCAAAGTGTTTGGCGAGGCCGAGTTCTGGTTTGCGATCATCAAGGTCGTGGCGATCGTCGGCATGATTGCACTGGGCAGCTACCTGCTGGTCAGCGGCAATGGCGGCCCGCAAGCGGCGGTGAGCAACCTGTGGTCCCACGGTGGTTTCTTCCCGAACGGTGTCAGCGGTCTGGTGATGGCCATGGCTTTCATCATGTTTTCCTTCGGTGGCCTGGAAATGCTCGGCTTCACCGCTGCAGAAGCCGACAAGCCGAAAACCGTGATCCCGAAAGCGATCAACCAGGTGATCTACCGGATCCTGATTTTCTACATCGGTGCCCTGGTGATCCTGCTGTCGTTGACCCCGTGGGACAGCTTGCTGACCACCCTGAACGCCTCTGGTGATTCCTACAGCGGCAGCCCGTTCGTGCAAGTGTTCTCGATGCTGGGCAGCAACACCGCGGCGCACATCCTCAACTTCGTGGTCCTGACTGCGGCGTTGTCGGTGTACAACAGCGGCACCTACTGCAACAGCCGCATGCTGCTGGGCATGGCCGAACAGGGCGATGCGCCGAAAGGCCTGGCGAAGATCGACAAGCGTGGCGTGCCCGTGCGTTCGATCCTGGCCTCGGCCGCCGTGACCCTGATCGCGGTGCTGCTGAACTACCTGATTCCGCACAGCGCCCTGGAACTGCTGATGTCGCTGGTGGTGGCCACCCTGGTGATCAACTGGGCGATGATCAGCTACTCGCACTTCAAGTTCCGCCAGCACATGAACAAAACCAAACAGACGCCGCTGTTCAAGGCCCTGTGGTACCCGTACGGCAACTACATCTGCCTGGCGTTCGTGTTGTTCATTCTCGGTGTGATGCTGTTGATTCCGGGGATCCAGACATCGGTGTACGCGATTCCGGTATGGCTCGTGTTCATGTGGGTCTGCTACGGCATCAAGAACAAGCGCAGTGCGCAACATGCGTTGCAGGCGGCAGTGAAGTAACTCCCCGCAGAAACGACAAACCCGGCCATGCGCCGGGTTTGTTGTTTTCAGGCTCACACAAATCCCCGGTGGGAGCGGGCTTGCTCGCGAATGCGGTGTGTCAGCTAAGTAAATGGTGACTGACACTCCCTCTTCGCGAGCAAGCTGAACTGGTCAACTAATTTTGGACACCAGTTACGGTTTCATGCCGCCAGTTTCTCCATAGCTACCGGCGACCGGTAGCCGTTGTAGCTATGGAGCCTGACGTTGTTGTAACGCATCACATAACGCTGCACATCCACCCGCGCCTCATGTTCCGAGCGGTAGCCATCTTCTGGTACCCACTCTGACTTGAGGCTTCCAAAGAAACGCTCCATCGGAGCGTTGTCCCAGCACTCACCTTTGCGACTCATGCTTTGCAGGAGGCCATGTTTGCGCATTTCTTTCCTGAATTTATGACTGGTGTATTGGCAGCCCTGGTCAGAGTGAAACAGCACCTCTTTTGGCCGGCCTCGCAGGTCGACCGCCATCCGCAACGCTTCGCAGGTCAGCGTGGCATCGGAAATCATCGAAAACGACCAGCCCACGATCCTGCGGGCAAACAGATCCAGCACCGCCGCGAAATACATCCAGCGCGTGCCGACTTTGATGTAGGTCACATCGCCGCACCACACTTGGTTAACCGCAGTGACATCAAACTTGCGCTTGAGCACATGCGGCGCCACCAGCGCCTCAACGCCGGAAGATTTGTACTTGTGCCGCCGCCGTTGATGGCTGGCAACACCGGCTTCGCGCATCAAGCTGCGAGCCATATGTCGCCCGACACGATGCCCCTTGGCTTGCAGTTCCTTGGACAGGGTGCGAGACCCTGCGGACGCTCTGGATTCCTTGTGATGCTTGACCAGCACGGCCTTAAGTTTCTCCCGCTCAGGATTCACCTTGCCCTGACGCTGACGCCAGGCGTAAAAGCTGCTGCGGGTGACTCCAAACGCCCGACAGCAATTGTTAACGCCGTACTGCTCGTCCAGCTCATTGATCAGCGAGAATGATCTTTGGAGTCCAAAAGCAGGAGAGCACTGGCCTTTTTTTAGGATTTCAATGTCCAGGTCTTTTTGCCTGAGCAACGCTTTGAGCTGCTGAATCTCCCGCTGATCGGCGGTGATTGCCTTGGCCCCCACCGGGGTCGAACCCAAGCGTTCTTTGCGAACCTGGTCGACCCAACGGCGCAAGGCCGTAGGGCCAATATCCAAACTGGCACAAACATCGGGAACTGACTGGCCCTCGTCCAGCACCATGCTGGCGGCCTTGAGTTTGAACTCACTGGAATAAGATTTACGCATATCCGAACACCTCAGATTTGGGCGCCATCATAGCGCCCGATTGAAGTGTCCAAAATCATTAGGCCAGTTCAAGCCCGCTCCCACAAGGACCGCGTCTGCCCAGTCTATTCAAGGTATCCTGCACCCTCTGAATACGGACGCTTTTCCATGCTGGTGATTTCCAACAACGTGCATCTGCCCGATGCCGAGATCGAGTTGACGGCCATTCGCGCCCAGGGCGCGGGCGGGCAGAACGTCAACAAGGTGTCGAGCGCGGTGCACCTGCGCTTTGACATTCCGGCGTCGTCCTTGCCCGAGTTCTACAAGGAGCGGTTGCTGGCGTTGCGCGACAGCCGCATCACCAGCGACGGTGTGCTTATCATCAAGGCCCAACAGTACCGGACGCAGGAGCAGAACCGCGCCGATGCGCTGTTGCGCCTGACCGAGTTGATCCAGAGTGCCACCAAGGTCGAGAAAAAGCGCCGTCCGACCAAGCCGACCCTCGGCTCGAAAACCCGTCGCCTCGAATCCAAGAGCAAGCGCGGCAATATCAAGGCCGGGCGCGGCAAGGTCGACTTCTAGCGGGCGTCCCGCGCTTCGCGTTGCTTCGGTGCCTGCCGATACAAGTAAAGGCTCAGCATCAATCCGCTCAATGCGGCGAGGGCGGCAAACAGGAAGATCGAAGCGAAACCGAACCCGGCCGCAATGGCCCCGGCCAGGGGGCCGGTGATCCCCAGCGACAAATCGATGAACAGCGAATAGGCGCCGACGGCTGCGCCACGGCTGGAGGCCGGCACCAGATTCACCGCTTCCACGCCCAGCGCCGGGAACACCAGCGAGAAGCCGAAGCCGCTCAGCGCCGCACCCGCCAATGCCCAATGTGCATCCGGTGCCAGCCACAGCAACAGCAAGCCCAGGGTTTCCACCGACAGGCAGGCAATGGCGACCCGAAAGCCGCCGAGACGGTTGATCAGGTTGCCGAACAGCAGGCGCGCGCCGATGAAGCTGGCGCCGAACAGGCTCAGGCACAGCACCGCGTTGTCCCAGTGTTGCGTGGCGTAATACAGGGTGATGAAGGTGGCGATGGTGCCAAAGCCTATGGAGCCCAGAGCCAGGCCACAGCCGTGGGGGAAGACCCGCCCAAGCACATGCATGAACGGCAGGCGCTCGCCGGCAACGATCGGCGCGGCAGTTTTCGGCCAGGCCAGCAGCAGGCCGAGCACGGCCAGCAGCACAATGCTCACGCCCATGCTCCACAAACCCAGTTGATGGACGATCAGCACGCCCAAGGGCGCGCCGACGGCCAGTGCGCCGTAGCTGGCGATCCCGTTCCAGGAGATGACCTTGGCCGTATTTGCCGCGCCGACCCGGCCGATGCCCCAGCCAATCGAACCCGAGCCCACCAGGCTTTCCGCGCTGCCGAGAACCAGACGACCGATCAACAGGCTGATCAGGCTCAAGGTCGGGAGGCTCTGGGTCCAGGCCGAGATCAACATGAACACGCCGCTCAGGCCGCAACCGGCCAGGCCATACATCACCGCCAGTTTGCTGCCCTTGTTGTCGATGATCTTCCCGGCATAGGGGCGGCTGAGCAGGGTGGCCAGGTATTGCACGCTGATCACCAGGCCCGCGATCACCGCGCCGAAACCCAGGTCGCTGTGGACGTAACCGGGCAATACGGCCAGGGGAATGCCGATGTTCAGGTAGCCGATAAAGGTGAAAAGGACGATGGAAACGACTTGCAGCGTGACCGCCAGGGGGCGCTGGTTTTCAGGCATGGGTAAAGGTCCACGGTAAAGCAGGATAGATAGGCTGCTTATGATAGCGGTGTGGACGGATGTTGGTTGTGAAAAAGTAAAACTATTTGCCCGGCGGTGTCATTGAGCTTTGACGGGAGCAACCAGTTGCGTAGTGACCAGTGCGGCCAGCGCATTTTCCTGGGTGCCGAAGCGGGCGAGCAAGGCGGCTTGTTTCTCGGGGGAGAGGCGATTCCAGATCTCGATCATTTTCTCGGCGGTGCCAATCAGGACGCTGGCCTGCTTTTCATCAAAGGTTTCGTTGAGTTCATCGGTCATGGTGCGGGTTCTCGCTTCAGGCAGTGTGGAAAGCGCATGCTAGCGCTTTCCACACGGTCTGTACGTCGGGTGTTTCAGTCTTCGCTGTCAGCCTGGCGGCGGTCAGTGGCTTCTTTCGGCTCGGGCTGTTGGGCGCCGGCTTGTTGCGTGGTCGTCTGCTCAGGTACGTGCAGGCTTGGGAAGGGGAGATTAGGAATCTCGTGCATGGTTGCGCTCCTCGCTAAGTCTGTTGATAGATCTGGTAGATCCGCGCTTTGAAAAAGCCTGGGCAGGATACAGCAGTAAAAATGACAAACGGACTTTTATATCCATTTGTTTCGACGGATGGGATTGTCTAGACATGACTGGAAGAGCGACACAAAACAAATGTGGGAGCGAGCTTGCTCGCGATAGCGGCCTGACAGTCAACAGAGATGTTGAATGTTATGGCCTCATCGCGAGCAAGCTCGCTCCCACAGGGTTTGGTGGTGTTATTTGCAGACTGCGGCAATCGCCTCGGCCAGCAGATCCAAACGCGTGGCATCGATGCCGGCAACGTTGGCGCGGCCGGAGTTGACCATGTACACGCTGTGATGATCCCGCAGGTTCTTCACTTGTTCTGGCGACAGGCCTGTGTAGGAAAACATCCCGCGTTGCACGCCAATGTGCGCAAACCGCTCGCGCAAACCGTGAGGCTCCAGTGCTTCCACCAGACCGCTGCGCAGTTGGGCGATACGCAAGCGCATGCCTTCCACTTCGTCAGCCCAGAGATTTTTCAACTCCGGGTCGCCGAGGATGGTCGCGACCACGGCCGCACCGTGATCCGGCGGTGTCGACCACAGGTTGCGGGCGATGTTGGCCAGCTGGCTGCGGATATCGGTGAGCTTGTCGGCGCTTTTCGCACAGACAATCAGCGCGCCGGTGCGGTCGCGGTACAGGCCGAAGTTCTTCGAGCAAGAGCTGGTGATCAGCAGTTCCGGCAACTCGGCGGCGAACAGCCGGGTCGACCAGGCATCCTGCTCCAGGCCATCGCCGAATCCTTGATACGCGAAGTCGATCAGTGGCAGCAGTTCGCGCTTGCGTACTACCTCCAGCACCCGCTGCCAGTCATCCTGGGACAGGTCGAAACCGGTCGGGTTGTGGCAGCAGGCATGCAGCAACACCACGTCACCCTTGGGCGCTTCGTTGAGCACTGCCAGCATGCCGTCGACATCCAGTCGGTTGTCGCTGCCGACGTAGGGGTAATGGCTGACCTTGACTTTGGCGGCCGCGAAAATGCTTTCGTGGATCGGCCAGGTCGGGTTGCTCAACCAGACGCCGCGCCCTGGCAGGCACTGGGCGATGAAGTCAGCGCTCAGGCGCAAGGCCCCGGTGCCACCCGGAGTCTGGGTGGCGCCGGCGCGTTGTGCGCTGATCAGCTTCGAGTCGGCGCCCAGCACCAGCTCATTGATCGCTTTGCCGAACGCCGGTTCGCCATGACCACCGATGTAGGTCTTGGTGGACTGGCGATCCACCAGGCGCTGCTCGGCAAGTTTCACCGACTCGAGAATCGGCGTCAGGCCTTGGGCGTCTTTATAGACACCCACGCCCAAATCGAACTTGCGCGGGTTCGGGTCCTGCGCGTAGGCCTCCATCAGGCCCAGAATCGGGTCGCCGGGCACTCGGCCGATGGCGTCGAAGTGCATTACTTGCGCCCCTCAGCGTCCTTCGCTACTTCGTCAGTGCGCGCGGCCATGATGAAGTCGTTGCGGTGCAGGCCCTTGATCGAGTGGCTCCACCAGGTCACGGTCACTTTGCCCCACTCGGTCAGCAGGCCCGGGTGATGGCCTTCAGCCTCGGAGATTTCACCGACGGCGTTGGTGAAGGCCAGTGCATGTTTGAAGTTCTTGAACAGGAAGACCTTTTCCAGCTGCATGATGCTGTCGCGTACTTCGATGTTCCAGTCCGGGATCTGCTTGATCAGGATCGGCAGTTCTTCGTCGCTAACTTGTGGGGCGTCGGCGCGGCAGGCTTCGCAATGGGCTTGGTTCAAGGTGGACATGGTGTGTTTCCTGTAATCGAGTGTTTTTATATCGGTCGACAGTGCCGTCACGCTAAACCAAAGCGACGGTGACTGACAGACTCACTTGTCAGCAAAAGTCGCGGTTCACGCGGCCTTTGGGGGGAATTTCGGCGTGTGCAGACCCATCTGCATCGCTTGCTTGACCATGCCCATGATGTCTTCGTGGGCCAGGTCGAACAGGCGCTTGAGGTTCGGCAGAACGAAATACAGGGGTTGCAGGATGTCGATGCGGTAAGGCGTGCGCATGCATTCCAGAGGGTCGAAGGCTTGATGTTCAGGCTCGTTCGACAGGCTGTAGACGGTCTCTTTCGGAGAGGACAGGATGCCGCCGCCGTAGATGCGCTGGCCTTGCGGGGTATCGACCAGGCCGAACTCGATGGTCATCCAGTACAGGCGCGCCAGGTACACGCGTTCTTCCTTGGACGCCTTGAGGCCGAGCTTGCCGTAGGTGTGGGTGAATTCAGCGAACCAGGGATTGGTCAGCAGCGGGCAGTGACCGAAGATCTCGTGGAAAATGTCCGGCTCTTGCAGGTAGTCCAGTTCTTCGCGGGTACGAATAAAGGTCGCCACCGGAAACTGCTTGCTGGCCAGCAATTCGAAAAAGGTCTGGAAGGGAATCAATGCGGGAACCCGGGCAACCTGCCAGCCGGTGGTTTCACCGAGGACCTTGTTGATTTCACCGAGTTGAGGAATGCGGTCGTGGGGCAGACCGAGTTTTTCGATACCGTCCAGGTACTCCTGGCACGCACGCCCTTCGATCACTTTCAGTTGGCGAGTGATCAGCGTGTTCCACACCGCGTGTTCTTCGGCGGGGTAGTCGATAAAACCTTGCGCATCGGGCTCGCGAGCCACGTATTGCGTCTGCTTCATGCTGCTCTCCTGCTAGGGGATTTCGTTCTTGTTATGTACTGCTATGGACCTAGAAATACCCCAAGGATTGCACTGTTGCAGCAGGTGATCGGCGTCTCGGGCAGGAAAAACCCTCAATAATCGTAAAGTTTTCGTTACGTTATGATGGTTGGCGCGTAGCTATTGAGATTTGCAGGTATGAAAAACGCTTTGTCTGTCACATAATCTTGACGACTTTCTGAGCTCCTCGGCAGAAAAATATGCCCGAAGGCGCTGCAATACCCTTGTGGGAGCGAGCTTGCTCGCGATGAGGGTGTGTCAGAAGAGATTAATTTGCATGACCCACCGCTATCGCGAGCAAGCTCGCTCCCACAGGTTCAATCACTGCTTTTTCAGGCCTTTTTCATGCGTATCAAAGTCCATTGCCAGAACCGCATCGGTATCCTGCGCGACATTCTCAACCTGCTGGTGGAGTACGGGATCAACGTGGCCCGCGGTGAGGTGGGGGGTGAGCATGGCAACGCCATCTACCTGCATTGCCCGAACCTGATCAACATTCAGTTCCAGGCACTGCGTCCGAAATTCGAAGCGATTGCCGGGGTCTTCGGCGTCAAGCGTGTAGGGCTGATGCCCAGCGAGCGTCGGCACATGGAACTCAATGCCCTGCTCGGTGCGCTGGAGTTTCCGGTGCTGTCGATCGACATGGGTGGTTCCATCGTCGCGGCCAACCGGGCAGCGGCGCAGTTGCTGGGGGTGCGGGTCGACGAGGTGCCGGGTATTCCATTGTCGCGCTACGCCGAAGATTTCGATTTGCCAGAACTGGTGCGTGCCAACAAATCGCGAATCAACGGGCTGCGGGTCAAGGTCAAGGGTGACGTGTTCCTGGCCGACATCGCGCCGTTGCAGTCGGAGCACGACGACAGCGAGGCCATGGCCGGTGCCGTGCTGACGCTGCACCGCGCCGACCGGGTGGGTGAACGCATCTATAACGTGCGCAAGCAGGAATTGCGTGGCTTCGACAGCATCTTCCAGAGCTCGAAAGTGATGGCCGCGGTGGTGCGCGAAGCACGGCGCATGGCGCCGCTGGATGCGCCGCTATTGATAGAGGGCGAAACCGGCACCGGCAAAGAGTTGCTGGCGCGGGCCTGCCATCTGGCCAGTCCGCGTGGGCAGTCGCCGTTGATGGCGCTCAATTGTGCCGGGCTGCCGGAGTCCATGGCCGAGACGGAGCTGTTCGGTTATGGCCCCGGTGCCTTTGAAGGGGCGCGGGCCGAAGGCAAGCTCGGGCTGCTGGAGCTGACGGCGGGCGGTACGCTGTTTCTCGATGGCGTCGGGGAAATGAGCCCGCGCTTGCAGGTGAAATTGCTGCGCTTTTTGCAGGACGGCTGCTTCCGTCGTGTGGGCAGCGACGAGGAGGTCTACCTCGACGTGCGAGTGATCTGCGCGACCCAGGTCGACCTGTCCGAACTGTGCGCGCGCGGCGAGTTCCGCCAGGACCTCTATCACCGCTTGAATGTGTTGTCGCTGCACATCCCGCCGCTGCGCGAATGCCTCGACGGTTTGACGCCGCTGGTGGAGCACTTCCTCGATCAGGCCAGTCGGCAGATCGGTTGCCCGTTGCCGAAACTGGCCCCTGCGGCCATGGAGCGGCTCAGCCACTACCATTGGCCGGGCAACGTGCGGCAACTGGAGAACGTGCTGTTCCAGGCGGTTTCCCTGTGCGACGGCGGCACGGTCAAGGCCGAGCATATTCGCCTGCCGGATTATGGCGTGCGTCAGCCCCTTGGCGATTTTTCGCTGGAGGGCGGGCTGGACGAGATTGTCGGGCGTTTCGAGAAGGCGGTGCTGGAGCGGTTGTATTCCGAGCATCCGAGCAGTCGGCAGCTGGGCAAGCGGTTGGGAGTTTCGCATACCACCATTGCCAACAAGTTGCGTGAGTATGAGGTGGGCAAAAACGAGTCCTGACTTAAGCTTGCTGTGTTTGTGCCGGCCTCTTCGCGGGCAAGCCCGCTCCCACAGGTTTGGTGAACGCCACAGATCACTGTGGGAGCGGGCTTGCCCGCGAAGAGGCCGGCACTTGCCACCCACCGGCATGACACCGCCGGTTTTTCGTCTTTGACACAAATCACCAATCCCCTCTGATCTCCTCAAGTCCCCTGTTTACCGGGCCCCGCGCCGCCAAAAACAAGTTGGTCTGCAAATTGCTTATGGCTCAGCAACACAGCAGTGGGCGGCAAACGTCCGGCAGGCAGAGGAAAGAGTGTGGACAAGTACCTTTATGTGGCAATGACCGGCGCCAGCCAGAATGCACTGGCGCAAAAGGCGCATGCCAACAACCTCGCGAACATCTCCACCAACGGCTTCCAGAAAGACCTGGAGCAGGCCCGTTCGATGCCGGTGTTCGGTGACAGCTTTCCGGCGCGTGCGTTTGCCATGTCCGAACGCCCGGCCACGGACTTCTCCCCGGGCTCACTGGTGGAAACCGGCCGCGACCTCGACGTTGCCGTGCAAGGCGGCGGCTGGATTGCCGTACAGAATCCCGATGGCGGTGAAAGCTACGTGCGCACCGGCAGCCTGAACGTTGACGCCCTGGGCGTGCTGCGTGCCGGCAACGGCATGCCGGTCATGGGCAATGGCGGGCCGATTGCCGTGCCGCCGGAGCAGCAGATCGAAGTCGGCGAGGACGGCACCATCAGCATCCGCGCGATGGGCGAAGGTCCGCGGGTGATGGCTGAAGTGGACCGCATCAAGCTGGTCAACCCGGACCTGAAGAACATGACCAAAGGCCTGGATGGTTCGATCCACACCAAGGACGGCAAGCCGGCGCAGGCCGATGCCGACGTCAAGCTGGTGTCCGGGTTCCTCGAGTCGAGCAACGTCAATGCCGTGGAAGAGATGACCTCGGTACTGGCCTTGTCCAAGCAGTTCGAGCTGCACATCAAGATGATGAACACCGCCAAAGACGATGACCAGGCCATGGCTCGGGTCTTGCAGATCAGCTAATTACCAGAACGTCGCGCCGTAAAACAGGCGCACGAGGAGAATCGAATGCTTCCGGCTCTATGGGTTGCCAAAACAGGTCTGTCCGCCCAGGACACCAACCTGACCACCATTTCCAACAACCTGGCGAACGTGTCGACCACGGGTTTCAAACGTGATCGCGCCGAGTTCCAGGACCTGCTCTACCAGATCAAGCGTCAGCCAGGCGCCCAGTCGACCCAGGACAGCGAACTGCCGTCGGGTCTGCAACTGGGTACCGGTGTGCGCATCGTCGGCACCCAGAAGAACTTCACCGCCGGCAGCCTGCAAACCACCGAGCAGCCACTGGACATGGCCATCGACGGTCGCGGTTTCTTCCAGATCCTGCAACCGGACGGCACCACGTCCTACACCCGTGACGGTACCTTCCACCTGGACTCCAACGGCCAGATCGTCAACGCCAGCGGTTTTGCCCTGGAGCCGGCGATTGTCATTCCGAACGATGCGCAGACCTTCACCGTCGGCCGCGACGGCACCGTGTCCATCACCATTGCCGGCAACCCGGCTGCCCAGGTGATCGGCAACCTGCAAACCGCCGACTTCATCAACCCGGCCGGCCTGCAGGCAGTGGGCAACAACCTGTTCCTGGAAACCGCCGCCAGTGGTGCGCCGCAAGTCGGCACACCGGGCCTGAACGGTTTCGGCACCACGCTGCAGAACACCCTGGAAACCTCCAACGTCAGCACCGTTGAGGAGATGGTCAACATGATCACCACCCAGCGCGCCTACGAGATGAACTCCAAGGTGATCTCCACCGCCGACCAGATGCTCTCGTTCGTAACGCAGAACCTGTAATCAAGTCTATGGGGCGGCCATGAGGCTGCCTGCAACACCGTGAGGTAGGGTCATGAATCGCTATGTATCTGTTCTGGCACTGAGTGGGATCGCCGCGCTCGCAGGTTGCGTGCCTGCGACGCCCAAACCCAATGACCCTTACTACGCTCCGGTGTTGCCGCGCACGCCGTTGCCGGCGGCTGCCAACAACGGTTCGATCTATCAGGCCGGTTTCGAACAGAACCTCTACAGCGACCGCAAGGCGTTCCGGGTCGGTGATGTCATCACCATCACCCTGAACGAAAGGACCCAGGCCAGCAAAAACGCCAACTCGCAAATCGGCAAGAACAGCAAGGCCAACATCGGCCTGAGTTCGCTGTTCGGCAGCAGCGCCACCACCAACAACCCGTTCGGCGATGGCGACCTGAGCCTGAGTGCCAGCTACGAAGGTGACCGCGCGACCAAGGGTGACAGCAAGGCGGCGCAGGGCAATACCCTGACCGGCTCGATCACCGTGACCGTTGCCGATGTGTTGCCCAACGGCATCATCGCGGTGCGCGGCGAGAAGTGGATGACCCTCAACACCGGTGATGAACTGGTGCGGATTGCCGGCCTGGTTCGCGCCGATGACATCTCGACCGACAACACCGTGTCGTCGACCCGCGTCGCCGATGCGCGCATTACCTACTCGGGCACCGGCTCGTTTGCCGATGCGAGTCAGCCAGGCTGGTTCGACCGTTTCTTCCTCAGCCCGCTGTTCCCTTTCTAGGTGGTTACGTTGAATTTCAGAAGTCTCATGATGGCTGCGTTCATGATGTCCGCAGCGTTCAACGTTCAAGCCGAGCGCCTGAAGGACATCGCCAGCATTTCCGGCGTGCGTTCCAACCAGTTGATCGGCTACGGCCTGGTGGTCGGACTTAACGGCACCGGCGACCAGACGACGCAGACCCCGTTCACCCTGCAGACCTTCAACAACATGCTCTCGCAGTTCGGCATCAAGGTGCCGCCGGGTTCGGGCAACGTGCAGTTGAAGAACGTGGCGGCCGTGTCGATCAGCGCCGACCTGCCGGCGTTCGCCAAGCCGGGTCAGCAGGTCGACATCACTGTTTCCTCCATCGGCAACTCCAAGAGCTTGCGCGGCGGCACCTTGCTGCTGACGCCACTCAAGGGGATCGACGGCAACGTCTATGCGGTGGCCCAGGGCAACCTGGTGGTTGGCGGTTTCGATGCGGAAGGGCGCGACGGCTCGAAGATCACCGTCAACGTTCCGTCGGCCGGGCGCATCCCCGGTGGTGCATCGGTGGAGCGCGCGGTGCCGAGCGGTTTCAACCAGGGCAACAGCCTGACGCTGAACCTCAACCGTTCCGACTTCACCACCGCCAAGCGCATCGTCGACAAGATCAACAACATGCTCGGCCCTGGCGTGGCCCAGGCCATCGACGGCGGTTCGATTCGCGTCACCGCGCCGCTTGATCCAAGCCAGCGGGTCGACTACCTGTCGATCCTGGAAAACCTCGAGATCGATCCGGGCCAGGCGGTGGCGAAAGTCATCATCAACTCCCGTACCGGCACCATAGTGATTGGCCAGAACGTCAAGGTTTCTCCGGCCGCCGTGACCCATGGCAGCCTGACCGTGACCATCACCGAAGACCCGATCGTCAGCCAGCCCGGCCCTCTGTCCAATGGCACGACGGCGGTGGTGCCGCGTTCGACGGTCAATGCCCAGCAGGAAGCCAAGCCGATGTTCAAGTTCGGCCCTGGCACCACCCTCGACGAGATCGTGCGGGCGGTGAACCAGGTCGGCGCGGCACCGGGTGACCTGATGGCCATCCTCGAAGCGCTGAAGCAGGCCGGAGCCCTGCAAGCCGACCTGATCGTGATCTGAGGACGGCCATCGTGGATATGCGCAAGAGCGGTCTGGTCAGCAGCAGCGATTCGGGTTCCTACTCGGACCTCAATCGTCTGAATCAGCTCAAGGTCGGCGACAAGAACAGCGACGACAACATGCGCAAGGTGGCGCAGGAGTTCGAGTCGCTGTTCCTCGGGGAAATGCTCAAGTCCATGCGTTCGGCCACTGACGCGCTGGGCCAGGACAATCCGATGAACACCCCGGCGGCCAAGCAATATCAGGAAATGTACGACCAGCAACTGGCTGTTTCCATGTCCCGCGAGGGCGGTGGTATCGGTCTGGCTGACGTGCTGATGCGCCAGATGTCGAAGAACAAACCGCTGGCGCCGGGTGAGGCCGCCGCAGCGTCTCTGGCCAAGCAAGAGGCCGCGAAAGCCGCCGTGCAAACGCCGGTGGCGGCCGGCACAACGGCAATCAACGGACCGCTGTCGCGGGTCAATGGCCAGCGTCCGTTGTGGGCTTCGCGCTCGGTCCACGCGCCGCAAGAGGCGGGTGAGGGTGGTCATCGTAATGACATGGCGCTGATCAATCAGCGGCGCCTGGCATTGCCGCCGAAGCTGGCTGATCGTCTGTTGGCAGGGCTGGTGCCTTCGGCGACGCCCGCTGCCACGACGATCAACAAGACCCCGTTGCCTGAGCGCGCGACAAGCACCGGCACGGGACCGCTGTACAACGGCGACTGGCTGGCGACTGCGCAGCAATCCTCCTCTGGCGGCATGCAGATCTACGGTCGCGCCATGGCGCAGATTCCGCTGGCGCCAGCGAAGAAAGCCTTCGGTTCCGCTGACCAGTTCGTCAACACCATGTTGCCGATGGCCAGGGAAGCGGCGGCCCGCATTGGTGTCGATCCGCGTTACCTGGTGGCCCAGGCGGCCCTGGAAACCGGCTGGGGCAAGTCGGTCATGCGTGCTCAGGACGGCAGCAGCAGCCACAACCTGTTCGGCATCAAGGCCGGCAACAGTTGGCAGGGTAATTCGGCGCGGGCGATCACCAGCGAATTCCGAAACGGGCAGATGGTCAAGGAGACGGCCGAGTTCCGTTCCTACGACTCCTACAAGGACAGTTTCCATGACCTTGTGACTTTGTTGCAGACCAATAATCGCTATCAAGATGTCGTGAAGTCGGCCGATAACCCGGAACAGTTTGTACGCGAGTTGCAGAAGGCCGGTTACGCAACCGACCCGGACTACGCGAGCAAGATTTCGCAGATAGCCAAGCAGATGACGAGTTACCAGAACTACGCTGCGGCGGGCGTTTCCACCACGCCTTTATAGGCACAAGGTATAAGGTCTGAAACATGAGTTTGCTCAATATCGGGATGTCGGGGCTGAATGCTGGCCATAACTCGTTGGTGACGACGGGTAACAACATTGCCAACGTCGACACCGCCGGGTACTCGCGCCAGCAAACTGTGCAGGGCACCAAAGGCTCGATTCAGTACGGCAACGTGTTCATCGGTACCGGCACGACGCTGGCCGATGTGCGCCGCGTGTACAACTCCTATCTCGATTCTCAGCTGCGTACCGCCACCTCGCTCGACAGTGAAGCAGCGTCGTACAACGCTCAGGCCACTCCGCTGGACGCCACGCTTTCCGATACCAACACCGGGCTGACCGGTGTGCTGCAAAAGTTCTTCACCTCGATGCAGGGCGTTTCGACTTCGGCCACCGACGACACGTCCCGCCAGTCGGTGCTGACCGGTGCGCAGGCCCTGTCCGCCCGCTTCAATTCGATTGCCAAGCAGTTGAACGACCAGAACACCAACCTGAACGGCAGCCTGGGCGACATGGCGGATCAGGTGAACAAGCTGTCCACCAAGATTGCCACGCTCAATCAGAAGATTTCCGAACTCTCCACCGGCACCAACCAGCCCAACGACCTGCTCGATTCGCGCAACGAAGCCGTGCGTCAACTGTCCGAGCTGGTCGGTACCCAGGTGGTCGAGCGTGGCAACAGCTACGACGTCTACATCGGCAGCGGTCAGCCACTGGTGGTCGGCAACACTACCAACACCCTGCAAACCGTGCCGGGCAAAGATGACCCATCGCGCATGGCGTTGCAGCTCAACCGTGGCTCCAGCACTATCGACGTGACTTCGGTGGTCAGCGGCGGTGAAATCGGTGGCCTGCTGACCTACCGCAAGGAAGTGCTCGACCCGTCGCTCAATGAACTGGGGCGCGTTGCACTGGTGGTGGCGGACCAGATCAATCGTCAGCAGGCGCAGGGCATCGACAAGAACGGTGATTTCGGCGCGGCGATCTTCAGCAACATCAACAGTGCCGCGCTGATCAGTCAGCGCAGCATTGCGGCGGCGGGCAACAGTGCCGGCTCCGGCAACCTGGATGTCACCATCAAGGACACCGGCAAGCTGACCACCAGCGACTATCAGGTGACGTTCACCAGCGCGACCAACTACACCGTCAAGCGCTCGGACGGCACCGACATGGGTGCGTTCAGCACCACCACGACCCCGGCTCCGGTGATCGACGGCTTCAGCCTGAACCTGAACGGCGGTGCGCTGAGCGCCGGCGACTCGTTCAAGGTGACACCGACCCGTGGCGCGGCGGCCGGCATCCAGACCGTGCTCACCGACCCGAAAAAAATCGCGGCCGCAGCCCCCCTGACCGGCGTGACCAGTGCCAACAACACCGGCACCTACACCCAGCCGACGCTGACCAGCACCCTCGATATCTACAACCCGGCGGCCCAGGCGGAAATGCAGACCGCGCTCAAATACTCGACACCGGTCAAGCTGGTGTTCGGGGCAGCCAGCGGCGGTAGCCAGACCTACAACATGGTCGATGCCAAGGGTAACTCGATCGGCGCCGGCACCATCGTTCCCGGCCAGAGCAACACCTTGAACCTGAAAGTGGGCATGGTCGATGCCAGTGGTGCTCCGGTCATGGACACCAGTGTCACGCCGGCCGTGCAGAAGACCTTCACCGTGCAGACCACGGTAGGTGCCACGCCGGCCAGCGGTGAAAGCTTCACCATCAACCTGACTGGCGCGGCGTCTTCGGACAACCGCAACGCCCAGGCGCTGGTTGGATTGCAAACCAAACAGACGGTCGACACCGGCACGGCGAGCAAGGGCATCAGCCTGACCGACGCCTACAACAAGCTGGTGACCAACGTCGGCGCCAAGGCAGCCCAGGGCAAGTCCGACAGCGAAGCCACCACGGCGATCCTGGCCAATGCCAAGGGGGCGCGGGATTCGAATTCCGGGGTAGACCTGGACGAAGAAACCGGCAACCTGGTCAAGTACCAGCAGTACTACACCGCGTCTTCGCAGATCATCAAGGCTGCGCAGGAAATTTTCACCACGCTGATCAACAGCCTTTAAGGAGTCGTAATTCATGCGCATTTCCACCGCCCAGTATTACGAAATCACCGCTGCCAATTACCAGCGCAACTTCAACAAGGCCATCGCGACCAGCAATGAAGCCAGCAGCCTGACCCGCATCAATACCGCCGCCGATGATCCGATCGGCGCCGGTCGTTTGCTGCAACTGGGTCAGCAGAGCGCGATGCTTGATCAGTACGGCACCAACATCGGCAGCACCAAGAATGCGTTGAGCCTGCAGGAAACGACGCTCAACGCCATCGGTACTGCCTTGCAGCGCGCCAAGGAATTGGCCCTCGCCGCCAGCAACGGCATTGCCACCGACGCGGACCGCAAGGCCTATGCGTCGGAACTGGGGCAGATCCAGCAACAAGTGCTGGGCCTGATGAACTCCAAGGATTCGAGTGGCAACTACCTGTTCTCCGGTTCGAAAACCGACACCGCGCCTTACTCGCAGAACTCGGACGGCACCTACACCTACAACGGTGACCAGACCAGCGTCGACCTCGGCATCGGCGATGGCATGACGGTGGCGACCAACACCACCGGTTGGGATGCGTTCCAGCAGACCATCAACACCAGCCGCACCAAGGCCACCCTGACCGCTCCGGCGGTGGATGACGGTCGCGTGGTGTTGTCCAACGGTACGGTCGGCTCCAGCTCCACCTACAACGCCAAGTTCACGGGCGGCCAGCCCTACACCGTCAGCTTCCTCAGCAGCACCCAGTTGAGGATCACCGACTCGCTGGGCAACGACGTGACCACCGAAGCCAGCCAGAGCGGTGTCATCAGCAACGCCAACGGTGCCAACCAGACGGTCAGTTTCCGTGGCGTCGACCTGAAGCTGAACATCAACCTCAAAGCCGGCGATACCAACCCGGACGCGGTGATCGCCGGTCACAGTTTCAACCTGTCTTCCTCGTCGGACACCTTCAACACGTCGCGCAGCGCCGGGAACCCGTCGACCGCGGTCATCACCGGTTCCAGCGTGACGGACCCGACGGCGTACACCAATGCCTTCCCGTCGGGCGGGGCGATCCTCAAGTTCACCAGCGCCACCGCTTTTGACCTGTATGCGGCGCCGATCACCGCCGACAGCAAGCCGGTATCGTCGGGCACCGTATCCGGCGGCAACGCCACTGCGGCGGGCGTGACCTTTGCCTTGGGCGGCGGCGCCCCGGCGTCCGGCGATCAGTTCGTGATTCAATCCAATAATCATCAGACCCAGAACGTGCTCGACACCCTGGGCCAGATGATCACCGCACTGAATACGCCAATCGACGGCGACTCGGTGGCCAAGCAGCAGTTTCTCGGCGCCATGGAGTCGGGAATGGGCAACATCGACAGTGCGGCGAACCAGATCGGCTCGGCCATCACCTCGATTGGTGCTCGTGGTCAGGCACTGGATAACCAGACTGCGACCAACGAAAGCCTGATCCTGGCGAATACCGCGAGCCAGTCGTCGATTCGCGATTCGGACCCGGCTGAAGTCATGACCCGCCTGACCTTGCAGCAGACCATGTTGCAGGCTGCACAGCTGGCGTTCAGCAAGATCTCTCAGTTGGGCCTGTTCAACAAGATCTGACGGTGGTCGGGCGCGCAGGCGCCCGCTTGCCTTGCCCCTTGAGCATTTATCGTCTTTTTTGCGGTAACCAAGGGCTCGCTTTTCAGGGCGGGCTCGCACCGCCTGTGAGCCCGCCGTGAATTCACTTCCGCTTGTCAGCCTGGTCATCCCCGCCTTCAATCCACGCTTTTTCGGTCGTGCGTTGCACACGGCTGTGAGCCAGAGCTACGGCAATCTGGAAATCATCGTTTGCGATGACAGTCGCGGTCATGAGATCGAAGAGATCGTGGCTTCGGCGGTTGGGCAGGGGGCGACCGTGCGCTATGTGCGCAACGCCCGAACCCTGGGCCTGGTGGGTAACCTTCAGGCTTGCCTGGAGCAGGCGCAAGGCGAGTACATCAAGTTTCTTTGTGATGATGACCAGTTGTTCTCGGCCTGCATCGAGGTTCAGGCCCAGGCGCTCATCGACTGCGCTGACGTCAATCTGGTGGTGGCCCAGCGGCTGCTCTGGGATGCCGACGACATGCCGCTGCCTTCGCGCCTGGAGAACACTCCGCTATCCCCGGTGGGCGGGGTGTTCAAGGGCGAGGACTTGCTGGCGATCTTCGAAAACTTCCCGGTCAACATCCTCGGTGGTTTCAGCAACGCGATGTTCCGTCGGGCTGACGTGCTCGAACTGTTCCCGGCGCTGACTCAGCCCGGCCATTGCTTCGTCGCGACCCTCGATTTCGCCTTGTACGTCTGCCTGATGCGGCGCGGCAATCTGGCGGTGTCCAATCATGTACTCGGCGTCGAACGCTTGTACCCGGAGCGTTTGAGCGGCCAGCAATCGATGAAAGACGCGGCCGAAACCGAGCGGCAATGGTTGTCGCAAATGCTCAAGGCCCGCGGTGGCGAATCCGCACCGGCTCAGGGTTGGGTGCGCTACGTACCACTGACCCAGGTGGACGAAACGCCACGGGTTTGGGAAGAGTTGCCGCTGAGCCGGACCCTGGGTACAAAGCAGACCACCCAGGATTGGCACGTCGGCATCGCCAGTGTCAGTTTCGCCCAGTTGTATGCCCAGTGGCTGGCGTGTCGCACGCTCACTGACGGTCAGCGCGAACTGCTGCCGGACACGCTGGAAGCCTGGCCAACCCGACCCAAAATCGTGCCGATCATCATTGATGAGCAAGGCAGCCGTTCGGCGCTGGAACTCACCCTGCAGTCACTGGCGGAGCAGGATTACGCCCCTGAACTGACGCTGGTGCTGTCGGCATCCTGTACTGAGGCCAGGCTGGACGAGCGTGTGTTCCGCTTGCCTTTGCAGGACGACTGGCAGCAGCAGCTCAACGAGCTGTTGCCACAACTGGAAGGCGCTGACTGGTTCTATCTGCTGCGTGCCGGTGATCGTCTGGTGGCGCCGGCCTTGCTGGTCATGGCTGAACGAATTGCGCTGTCACGCGAATTGACCTGCCTGTACAGCGACGAAGGTGGCCTGCATCAGGGGGAGTCGGCCGAACCTGCATTCAAACCGGACTTCAACCTCGATCTCATGCGCAGCTACCCTTACGTCGGGCGAGCGCTGGCGTTCCAGCGCGAGCAGTTCCTGGCGCTCGGTGGTTTCGATTCGACCTACGGCGAACTGGCCCCTCACGATGTCTTGTGGCGAATGGTTGAAAGTGCCGGCACGCAGGTGATCGGGCACGTTTGCGAGGTGCTGCTGGAGTCGGCATTCGATTTGGCCAAATGGCTGTCGCTGCCGGACGTGGTGGACACCAATCCGCGCCTGCTGGAGGCGCATTTGCATCGCCTGGGTGTCGCCCACGACATTCGCCAGGGCAGTTCGCCGCTGCTCAACCGGGTCGATTACCTGCATGCCGATCGGCCGCTGGTGTCGATCGTGATCGTCAGCAAGGACCAGACCCTGGCGTTGCAACGCTGTGTCGAAAGCCTGCTGGAGAAAACCGCGTACGGCGAATACGAGTTGCTGTTGGTCGACAATGGCAGCCAGAGCGCAGAGGCGCTTGAGTGGTTCGCCGGCATGGCGCAATTGGGCAGCGAGCGGATACGGGTGCTGCGCTGTGAGTTGCAAGGCAATGCGGCAGCGGTGCGTAATTTCGCCGTGCAGCAGGCGGCTGGCGAATACGTCCTGATGCTCAATCCCTACACGGTGATCACCCAGGCGCAATGGCTGGGCGAGTTGCTCAATCATGCACAGCGTCCGGAAGTCGGCGTGGTTGGGGCCAAGCTGTTCAACCCCGATGGCCGCGTGCTGCATGCCGGCCTGATCCTCGGGTTGCAAGGGCCGGCCGGCGTGCCATTCCATGGTGAGACGCTGCACGCGGCGGGCTACATGTACCGCTTGCAGGTCGCTCACAATTTCAGTGCCGTCGGCGGCGATTGCCTGATGGTGCGCAAGGCGGTTTTTGATGCGGTCGGTGGCCTGGATGAGCAGGACCTGGCGCAGTCCCTCAACGAGGTGGATCTGTGTCTGCGCGTCGGCCAGGAAGGTTACCTGGTGGTCTGGACGCCTCACGCTCAAGTGGCGTTGGGCGCGCAACCGGCTGCGGTTGCGCAGGAAGGTGATCAGGCCCGGGCCGAGCAGGAACAGGAAGTTTTCTATAAGCGCTGGCTGCCGATCGTGGCCCGTGATCCGGCCTACAACACCAACCTGGCGTTGCAGGGGTTGGGCGGGGCGAGCTTCAGTCTCGAGCCCGGCCTGCGATCCGGCTGGAGCCCGTTTTCCAAGGCGCACTTGCCGAAGATTCTCGCGTTGCCGGTCAACGCATCCGCCATCGGCCATTACCGGGTCACGCAACCGCTGATCGAGCTCGAGGCGGCCGGCAGGGCTCGGGGGCGCATTCATTACAACCTGCCGACCATCATCGAGGTCGAACGCCATTCGCCTGACGTGATCATCTTGCAGGGGCGCTATTCCGAAGGTCCGATCAACGAAATCCCGAGCCTGCAAAAGTATTCCAGCGCACGGCGCATCTATGAGCTGGATGACTTCGTGATCAACGTCCCGCACCGCAATGCGCATATCCGCAACATGCCGGGCAAGGACGAAATGGAGAAGCTGGTCCGGCGCGCCATCGGCATGTGCGATCGGGTAGTGGTCTCCACCGAGCCGCTGGGTAACGCGCTGTCGGACATGCATCACGACATTCGCGTGGTGCCCAACATGTTGGCGTCGCACTTGTGGACCGACTTGCGCAGTCAGCGCCGCACCTCGAAAAAACCTCGGGTTGGCTGGGGTGGCGGCACCAGCCACCACGGTGACCTGGCGGTGATCGCCGATGTGGTCCGCGAACTGGCCAATGAAGTCGACTGGGTGTTCTTCGGCATGTGCCCGGACGATCTGCGCCCGTACATGCATGAGTTCCATGGCGTGATCGGGCTGGACGTCTACCCGGCCAAGCTGGCCAGCCTGAACCTGGACCTGGCATTGGCGCCCCTGGAGTTCCACATTTTCAACGACTGCAAGAGCAACCTGCGCTTGCTGGAGTATGGCGCCTGCGGTTACCCGGTGATCTGCACCGACACCGAAGCCTATCGCGGCTACCTGCCGTGCACCCGGATCAAGACCAACTCCACGGATGAATGGCTGCAGGCGATCCGCATGCACCTGGCCGATCCGGACGCCAGCTATCGCATGGGCGATGAGTTGCGCGAGATCGTGCTGCGTGACTACGTGCTGCGCGGCGACAATTTGCGCTACTGGGAAAATGGCTGGCTGGCGGACTGACCGTTCGCACCTCTCTCCAGACCAGGCAGGCGACGTTGAGTCGCCTGCCTTTTTTTGCTTATTTCACTGGCTTGAGCATGGGCACGGCCCCTTGTAGGAGCCAGCTTGCTGGCGATGGTCGTTAACGATAACGCGGGTGAACTGGATAAACGCGGCGCACTTGAGTCCATCGCCAGCAGGCTGGCTCCTACAGTTTCCCAGCGTGGGCACGCTCCCCTTGTGGGAGCTGGCTTGCCAGCGATGGTCGTTAACGATAACGCGGGTGAACGGGATGAACGGCTCCTACATGCCTGGTAGCGGATTGAGGGAGCTGGCGCGTTTCCTGCAAGTCCCCCTTATATCGCCATAAAACGAGCACTTCCGGTGAGTCCGGTGGCGTCCAGAACGGCGGCAGGTTTAACCCAGATGGCCCGCAAAAGCTTGATACAGCTTGGCTGAGCCCTGTGACGAACAAGAGGGAAAGGGATGAAGGCAGTTATTTTGGCGGGTGGACTGGGTACGCGCATCAGCGAGGAGTCGCACCTCAAGCCCAAGCCGATGATCGAAGTCGGCGGCAAGCCAATTCTCTGGCACATCATGAAACAGTACTCCGCTCACGGAATCCACGATTTTGTGATCTGCCTTGGCTACAAGGGCTATGCGATCAAGGACTTCTTCGCCAACTATTTTCTGCACACATCCGACGTCACGTTCGACATGCGCAACAACCGCATGGATGTTCACCAGAACTACAGCGAGCCATGGCGCGTCACGCTGATCGACACTGGCGAAGAGACCATGACCGGCGGCCGCTTGCGTCGCGCCCGACGCTACCTTGAAGATGAACAGGCCTTCTGCTTTACCTACGGCGACGGCGTGTCGGACCTTAATATCGGTGCCTTGGTGGATTTCCATCTCAAGCACGGAAAACTGGCGACCGTCACTGCGGTACAGCCGCCAGGTCGCTACGGCGCGCTCAATCGCGATGGCGACAAGGTTCTGGGCTTCACCGAGAAACCTCGCGGCGACGGTGGCTGGATCAACGGCGGGTTCTTTGTCCTGTCGCCCAAGGTGCTGCCGTTGATCGACGGCGACGACACCTCGTGGGAATCCGGCCCGCTGGATGGCCTGGCTGCGCGCGGCGAGCTCATGGCGTTCCAGCACGACGGATTCTGGCAACCGATGGACACCCTGCGTGACAAGAACCACCTCGAGGCGTTGTGGCAGAGCGGGGAGGCCCCATGGAAACAATGGGACTGAGCCCGCAATTCTGGCGCGGCAAGCGGGTGCTGGTCACCGGCCACACCGGGTTCAAGGGCAGCTGGCTGACGTTGTGGTTGCAAAGCCTGGGTGCCGAGGTGAGCGGGTTTTCCCTCGACCCGTCCACCGAGCCGAGCCTGTTCGAACTGGCTCGCGTTCACGAAGGCATCAACGATCAGCGCGGTGACTTGCGTGACCTGGGTGCGTTGCTGGAGCTGATCGCCGAGGTCCAGCCGCAAATCGTCCTGCACCTGGCGGCACAACCGCTGGTGCGCGAAGGTTATCGCGACCCGTTGGGCACGTACTCCAGCAACGTCATGGGCACCCTCAACCTGCTCGAAGCGATCCGTCAGGTCGGCGGCGTGCGCGCCTGCGTGCTGGTGACCACCGACAAGGTCTACGCCAATCAGGAATGGCTGTGGCCGTACCGCGAGAACGAAGCGTTGGGCGGGCACGATCCCTACAGCAGCAGCAAGGCGTGCTGCGAATTGCTGGCGCAATCCTATGCCGCCTCGTTCTTTGCACCCCAAAAGCACGCCGAGCATGGCCTGGCGTTGGCCACGGCCCGCGCCGGCAACGTGCTCGGTGGCGGCGACTTCGCCCCGGAGCGGTTGATTCCAGATGTGCTACGGGCATGGTCGGCGGACGAGCCCGTGACCTTGCGCTATCCGCAGGCGGTGCGCCCGTGGCAACACGCGCTGGAACCCCTGGCCGGCTATCTGCAATTGGCTGCCGGCCTGTATGAGCAAGGCCCGAAATTCGCCGGCGCCTGGAATTTCGGTCCCGGTGAAGCGGACATGTGCAGCGTCGGTGAAGTGGTCGAACTGCTCGCCAGCCGTTGGCCGCAAGCGCGCGGACTGCGCATCGAACCGAGCGATATGCACGAGGCCGGCCTGTTGCGCCTGGACAGCAGCCGCGCCCGTCAATTGCTCGGCTGGCAACCGCGCTGGTCGTTGCAGCAGTGCCTGACCCAGACCCTGGATTGGCATCTGGCATGGCAGAACGGCGATGACATGCGCGCCATCAGCCTGGCGCAATTGAACCTGTACCGAGGCGCGCTGTGAGTGAATTTCTACTGAAGGCGTTGCCGTTGAAGGGGTTGTTCTGCGTGCAGCACAAACGCTTCGAGGACGAGCGCGGGCACTTTTCCCGGTTGTTTTGCGAGGGCAGCCTGAGTGCGTTTGGCCAAGCGTTTCATATCCGCCAGATCAATCATTCCTGCACCCGCGAACGCGGCAGTGTGCGTGGCCTGCATTACCAGAATGAGCGCGCGCCGGAAGCCAAGTTGATCACCTGCCTGCGCGGTGAAGTCTGGGATGTCGCGGTGGATTTGCGTCCCGACTCCGAAACTTTCCTGCATTGGCACGCCGAACACCTGCGTGCCGGCGATGGCCGCAGCCTGTTGATTCCGGCCGGGTTCGCCCACGGCTTCCAGACCCTGAGTGCCGACGCCGAGCTGCTTTACCTGCACAGCAACGACTACACACCGGAACACGAAGGTGGTTTGTCCGTGCTCGAACCACGGCTGGCGATTGCCTGGCCGTTGCCTGTCAATAATCTGTCGGTGCGCGATGCCAGTCATCCGCTGCTCGATGAACACTTTGCCGGAGTGCGTCTATGAACTGCCGTGGTTGCGCGACTGCGCTGACCCTGCCGCTGATCGATCTGGGCACCTCGCCGCCGTCCAATGCCTATGTGCGTGCCGACCAGCTGGAGCAGGCCGAACAGTGGGTGCCACTGAAGGTTGCCGTGTGCCAGCAGTGCTGGCTGGTGCAAACCGAGGACTACACCAGCGCCGACAGCCTGTTCGATGCCGAGTACGCCTACTTCAGTTCGTTCTCCAGCACCTGGCTGGCCCATGCAGAGCGCTATGTGGCCGAGATGGTCGAGCGCTTCGGCCTGACCGCCGACAGTCGCGTGGTGGAAGTCGCGGCCAATGACGGGTACCTGTTGCAGTACGTGGCCCGGCGCGGCATCCCTTGCCTGGGCGTCGAGCCGACCCGCAGCACCGCGCAAGCGGCGCGGGAAAAAGGCCTGCAGATCCGCGAACTGTTTTTCGGTCGCGACAGCGCCGTGCAGTTGAAAAACGAAGGCTGGGGCGCCGACCTGATGGCCGCCAACAACGTGTTGGCCCACGTCCCGGACATCAACGATTTTCTGTGCGGTTTCGCAACCCTGCTCAAACCGACGGGCGTGGCGACCTTCGAATTCCCGCAGTTGCTGACGCTGATGGCTGGCCAGCAGTTCGACACGCTGTACCACGAACACTATTCCTATCTGTCGCTGACCGCTGTGCAGACCTTGTGCGAGCGCAATGGCTTGCAAGTGTTCGACGTCAGCCAGCTCTCGACCCATGGCGGTTCGCTGCGGGTGTTCGTGCAGCGACTGGACGGCGAGCGTCGCGAAGTGCAACCGGCGGTCCGGCAGCAGTTGCAGGCCGAACTCGCCGCCGGAGTGAAAACACCGGAGTACTACACGACCCTGGCCCCCGCCGCCGAGCGCATCAAGCATGGCCTGCTGCGTTTTTTGTTGCAGGCCAAGGCCGATGGCAAGCGCGTGGTCGGCTACGGCGCCGCCGCCAAGGGCAACACCCTGCTCAACTACGCCGGGGTCAAGCCGGACCTGTTGGCCTGGGTTGCCGATGCCAACCCGCACAAGCAAGGCAAGTACCTGCCCGGCAGCCGCATTCCGATCGTGTCGCCGGCACAGATCGACATCGAGAAACCGGACTACGTGCTGGTGCTGCCGTGGAACCTGCTGGATGAGATCACCCAGGCCTTTGCCGGCATTCGCGCATGGGACGGTCGTTTTGTCATTGCCATTCCCGAGTTGATCATTCGATGAGCCGAATTCATTACACCAAACCCAGTGTCGGTGAGCTGGAAGCTGACTATGTACTCGATGCCGTCCGCCATGGTTGGGGAGAGCGCTGCTACGAATACCTGACGCGGTTCGAAAAGTCCTTTGCCGAGCACGTGGGTGCGACCTATGCGATTGCAACGTCCAGTTGCACCGGCGCGCTGCACATGGGGATGGCGGCACTGGGCATTGGTGCCGGCGACGAGGTGATCCTCGCCGATACCAACTGGATCGCTTCGGCCGCCCCAGTCACCTATCTGGGCGCGACGCCGGTGTTCGTCGACGTACTGGCTAACAGTTGGTGCCTCGACCCGCAGCAGGTTCGACGGGCGATTACCCCACGAACCAAAGCGATTCTGGCGGTGCACCTCTATGGCAATCTCTGCGACATGGATGCGTTGCTGGCCATCGGTCGCGAGTTTGGCCTGCCCGTCATCGAAGACGCAGCCGAGGCAATTGGCTCGCAGTGGCGCGGTCAGGCGGCTGGCTCGCTGGGCGCGTTCGGCGCGTTCTCCTTTCACGGCACCAAGACCATGACCACCGGCGAAGGCGGCATCTTCGTGACCTCGGACAAGGCCCTGTATGAGCGCGTACTGACCCTGTCCAACCATGGCCGGGTGGCGGGCAGCAGCAAACAGTTCTGGCCGGATTTCCTGGGGTTCAAATACAAAATGAGCAACCTGCAAGCGGCCGTCGGTTGCGCGCAGGTTGAGCGGATCGACGAGTTGATCGAACGCAAGCGTGCGATCTTCGCCAACTACGCCGACGCCCTGGCTGCATTGCCGGGTTTGTCCATGAACCCTGAGCCCGAGCATGTGCGCAACGGTTACTGGATGCCCACCGTGGTCTTTGACCGCGAACTGGGGATTACGCGGGACATGTTGATCGCAGCCTTCCAGGCCGCCGATATCGACGCGCGGGTGTTCTTCTGGCCGCTATCGTCCTTGCCGATGTTCAGCGAACTGACGGCCGACTCGCCCGTGGCGCATTCGCTGCCGGAGCGCGCGATCAATCTGCCGAGCTACCACGACATGACCGATGACGATCAACACCGGGTCATCGAGGTGTTGCGCGCGCTGGTGCTCAAAAGGACCCGGCTATGAAGTTTTACCTGCTGGGGGCGGCCAACCCTGAAGCGGTACGGATGATCCTCACCCTGCAACGCAGCCAGCCGGATGTGCAGTTCGCCTTTCTCGATAATGATCCGGCGAAGCAAGGCACGCTGTTTTATGGCGTGCCAGTGGTGGGTGGCACCGACAAGGTGGCCGAGCTGAAAGGGCCCGACACACGTTTTGTCAATTTGATCACCGGCAGCACCGCGCTGCGTCATCGGACCACCTGCGAGATCGTCGAGGCGGGTGGCACCCTGGGCAACTTCATCCACCCGGGCATCGATCTGACGATGACCACAATGGGCGTCGGCACCTATCTGCAAGAGGGCGTGATCATGCAGGCGCAAGTCAGCCTGGGTGACAACACCAGTATCAGTGCTGGCAGCGTGGTCGGGCATGAGGGGCAGATCGGCCATTCGGTGTTCATGGCGCCGGGTGTCTGCATTGCCGGTTGTGTCGAGATCGGTGACGGCACCTTCATCGGCACCAACGCGACGATCCTGCCGCGTTTGCGCATTGGTCGTTGGGTCACCATCGGTGCGGGCGCCGTGGTGACCAGAGACGTTCCAGACTTCGCGGTTGTAGTGGGCAGTCCCGCCAGGACCATCAAGACCAATTCTGTTTCCATTCAAGACGGTCGGGTTTTCAAGTAACCACCGCGACTAATTTCCGGAGAGCCTGTAATGAATCCTCATGAGCAGTTTCGTGAAGAAGTAAAAGAGAACATCGAAGGCCTGCAACAGGACAAAGCGTTGCAAGCCACGTCGCTGGACTGGGTTGGGACGACCGCCAGGCATAAGTACACCTACAACTTCAGCTGGATGGGCCGCCCGATCATTCAGTTCCCCCAGGACATGGTCGCCATGCAGGAGATCATCTGGGCGCTGCGGCCGGACATCATTGTCGAGACCGGTATCGCCCACGGCGGCTCGCTGGTGTTTTACGCTTCGATGCTGGAACTGATCGGCCATGGTGAGGTGCTGGGCGTCGACATCGATATCCGCCAGCACAACCGTGAAGCGATCGAAGCGCATCCAATGAGCAAGCGGATCCAGATGATCCAGGGTTCGAGTATCGATCCGGCGATCGTCGATCAGGTCCGTCAGCGTGTCGAAGGCAAGAAAGTGCTGGTGGTCCTGGACTCCAATCACACCCACGAGCACGTCCTTGAAGAGCTGCGGGCCTACGCGCCGATGACCTCGGTGGGCAGCTACTGCGTGGTGATGGATACCGTGGTGGAAGACATGCCGGAAGACGCCTTCCCGGATCGCCCGTGGGGCAAGGGCGACAACCCGAAGACCGCGGTATGGGCCTACCTGGAAGAAAACCGTGATTTTGAAATCGACCAGGCCATTCACAGCAAGCTGCTGATCACCGTCGCGCCGGATGGCTATCTGCGTCGCGTGCGGTAATCGACAAGACATCGTTGGGTTTTTTCGGCGATAAGCCGTTGTGGGGAAAGGTATGCAAGGCAAGAACAATTCTGGACACGGGCTGGCACTCAACGAACAGTTGACCGTGGTGCTGATGTCTCACGAGCGGCCGGCGTTTTTACGTCGGGCTGCACGTTTCTACAGCGACTTGCCTTGCAGGATTCTGGTGCTCGATTCTTCGACTGAAGGCCAGCCAGGCCTGGCCGGGCAATGTGAAAATGTGGACTACCAGCATGTCCCGCAGTTTGGCTACTGGGGTGTTCGTGCCAAGCTGGCCTTTGGCGTGGAGCAAGTGACCACACCGTTCATGGTGTTCGCCGCCGACGATGACTTCCATGTGCATGACGCCCTGCGCGCAGCTGTGGCATTCATGGAGGCCAATCCCGACTACGGCCTGTGCCACGGTTACAGCATGATGTACCTGTCACAACCCAATAGCGTCAGCTACTTCCGGCGTGACAAGAAGGTTTGCGAAGACTATTGCTCCGAGCACGCCGAGGAGCGTGTGCTCGATTACATGCACCAGTACCTCCCGCCATTTTATGCCGTGCAGCGCACCGACCTGGTACGTGACTGGTATCAGGTCATGCCCCACGATACGTCCTTTCAATGGCAGGAAATCGGTCACACGCATTACATGCTGGCGCGGGGCAAGGCGCGGATTCTGCCGATCCCGTATGTCGTGCGTGAGATGAATTACGGGTACTCCGACCACAACACCGAGATCTTCCACACGCTGGCTCATACCGATGCCAAGTCGGTCGCCGAGCGTGAAGCCTTCGCCGCGTTCCTCTTCGGGCTGCCGACTCAAGTTCAAGGCCAAGACCCGGAGCAAGGCCGGCAGTTCGCGCTGCAAAGCTTTGAAGCCCTGGCCGATAGTTTGCGCACCGGTCGCGCACTGACCACCGAGCTGATTATCGAGTCCGCCTGGACGAACGTCGAGAAAGGCCCTGAGCGCCGTTTCGGCCCCAAGCAATATGTCGAAATGCCGTTCTACAACCAGGCGTTTTTCGATCAGTTGACCCAGTTCGAGTTCCTGTTGCACGCCATGCCGGCCGGTCGCGTTCAGTTGGCAGGCCTGGAGGGTATCTGGACCCGTCAGCAGAGCCTGATGCTGGCGCGTAACAACGACACGCCGGAAAGTGTGGTCGACCGTTTGTGGCAAGCCCACGACAGCAACGTGTTCAACCGCACGGTGGTCAAGCGTCTGGTCACTCAGCTGGAATTGCTGGGCGAAGATGAAGAGGCGCAGTCCCTACGCGACTGGGCTGCACGCCTTGAGGCGGTGTCGGTCGAGGGTAATTGTGCAACGTTCGACAAGATGCTCTCCGGTCGCCTGCTCAAATGGCTCGCGCCCCGCCAGCCTGATGCTGACGAGGCGGAGTCGATCGCCCAACACCTGGCGGTCAACGGTGGCGGTCCACAGTTCGGGATCTTCCTGCTGGACCTGGACAACGATATCGACAAGCTGCAAGTCTCTCTCGACAGCCTGCTCGAAGGTCACGCCAAGGCGTTCAGGATTGTGGTCTTCACCACCGGTGAAGCCCCAGCGGCGACCACCGCGCAGAACACTCTGCACTTTGTCCGGGTCACGCCAGGCAACTACGTCGACAAACTGAACCAGAGTGCTCGTCAGTCGCCTTGCGACTGGCTGATGCTGGCTGAAGCCGGCGACGAGTTCACCGCCGGCGGCCTGTTGCGCGCCAGCCTGGAACTGCTGTCTGACACGCAATGCCGTGCCGTCGCCACCGACGAAATCCAGCGCACCGCCGAAGGCGCGCTGGTGGACGTGTTCCGTCCGGGTTTCAACCTTGATTTGCTGCAAAGCCTGCCGGCCCTGATGGCGCGTCACTGGCTGATCCGCCGGGAAGTGTTCATTGAAGTCGGCGGCTACCAGCCTGACTTCAGCAAGGCGCTGGAATTCGACTTGCTGCTGCGCATCATCGAGCAGGGCGGCCTCAACGGGCTGGCCCACTTGGATGAACCGCTGGTGATTGCCCGGGCCCCGGTACTGGAAGAGAACGCCGATGAACGCCTGGCATTGTTGCGTCACCTGGGCAATCGTGGCTACAAGGCCAAGGTCACTTCGACGGTGCCGGGTACCTGGCAGATCGACTACCGCCACAGCGAACGCCCGCTGGTGTCGATCATCCTCCCGGCCGGGGATGACCTGACGGCGCTGCAACAGTGCCTGCAAGCCGTGTTGCTGCGAACCCGCTACATCCAGTACGAAGTGCTGATCGCACTCAACCCGAATCAGTCGGCCGAGGTCAACGATTGGCTGGGTACCTACCAGCATCCGAAAGTCAGCGTACTGCGTGCCGACCGGACCTTGAGCGATGTGGCGTTGTACAACGCTGCCAGCCAGCAGGCGCGGGGCGAGTACCTGGTGCTGTTGGCTGCCGACAGTGAAGTGGTCAACCCGAACTGGCTGGAGTCGCTGCTCAATCACGCCCAGCGTCCCGAGGTCGGCGTGGTCGGTCCGAAGTTGATCGACCGCGACGGCAAGGTCACCCAGGCCGGCCTGATCCTTGGCATGAACGGTGGTGTGGGCTCAGCCTTTGTCGGAGAAAAACAAGACGCCGAAGGTTACCTGCACCGGTTGGCGCTGGAGCAGAACTACTCGGCGGTGTCGAAGGTGTGCCTGATGGTGCGTAAGGCGTTGTTCGACGAACTGGACGGTCTGGACGGCGTGACGTTCGCCGACGGCTTGAGCGACGTCGATCTGTGCCTCAGGGCCGGTCAGGCCGGTTTCCTCACCGTATGGACGCCGCGGGTACAGGTCATTCATTGCGGTGAAGTGCCACAGGTGCCGCAGGCCCTCGATGCATTGCGTGACAAGTGGGCGGCAGCCTTTGCCCAGGACCAGGCCTATAACGCCAATCTGGCCTTGAGCGGCAAAGGTTTTGCCCTGGGCGAAGCTGCCCCGGTGAACTGGGTTCAGTTGCTCGGCTAGGCCCGGCGAACAGTTATAAGGATTCAAGGCATGTCCAACGGAACATCGATTTTCATCTCAGGCGACACCGGTTCGTACGGGCGTCATTTCGTCCGTCCTTTGCCGGGCAAGCTCGCCCATGCCTGGATGCCAGCATGATTCCTTACGCTCGGCAAAGCCTCGATCAGGCGGACATCGACGCCGTGGTCAGCGTCCTGCAGTCTGACTGGCTGACCCAGGGGCCGACCATCGAGCGCTTCGAGCGGGCGATGGCCGAGCGCTGCGAAGCTGATTTTGCCGTGGCAGTGTGCAATGCCACGGCGGCCCTGCACATCGCTTGCCTGGCGGCCGGGCTCGGGCCGGGCGACTGGCTGTGGACGACACCGAACACCTTTCTCGCCTCGGCAAACTGTGGTCGCTACTGCGGTGCCGAGGTGGATTTTGTCGATATCGACCCGCTCACCTGGAACCTCGATGCCGGTGCGCTGGCTGTCAAGCTGGAGCGGGCCGAGCGTGAAGGCAGGCTGCCGAAAGTGCTCGTGGCCGTGGCGTTCTCGGGCCAGAGTTGCGACATGCGCAGGATTGCCGCACTGGCCAAGCGCTATGGCTTTACGGTGATCGAAGACGCGGCCCATGCCGCCGGTGCCTCCTACGCCGGGCGCCCGGTGGGGTGTGGCGAGTTTGCCGCGATGACCGTGTTCAGCTTTCACCCGGTGAAGATCATCACCAGTGCCGAGGGCGGCATGGTCATGACCAATTGCCCGGAACTTGCCGAGCGTTTGCAACGCCTGCGCAGCCACGGCATGACCCGGGATCCGCAGCAAATGACCGGACCCAGCCACGGTCCCTGGTACTACGAGCAGGTGGAGCTGGGGTTCAATTACCGTATTACCGACCTGCAAGCGGCCCTTGGCTTGTCGCAGTTGAACAAGCTGGATGAGTTTATCGAGCGTCGGCGTGAACTGGCGGCGCGTTATGACCGTTTGCTGGCGTATCTGCCGTTGACACTACCCGGTGCACAACCTGAGGCCGAGTCGTCCTGGCACCTGTATGTGGTGCGGCTGCAACTCGATCAGATCACGCTCACCCATCGAGAGGTGTTCGAGGGATTGCGGGCTGCCGGGGTCGGGGTGAACCTGCACTATATCCCCGTGCATTTGCAGCCTTACTACCGTGACCTGGGGTTCGCCAAAGGTGATTTCCCGCAGGCCGAGCGTTATTACGCCGAAGCCATCAGCTTGCCGTTGTATCCGTTGCTCAGTCATGAGCAGCAGGACTATGTGGTCGAGCAGATGCAGCAACTGATCGAAATCATCCAGCCATTGCGACGAGTGGGAAATGTGTGATGCGTGAACTGACTGAGCAGGAGGCTTTCTGGCAGGGCGAATTCGGCAACCAGTACGTTGACCGCAATCTCGGACAGCCGCTGGTGGCGGCCAACCTGGCGCTGTTCGCCAAGGCACTGACACGGGTCGGACGCCTCGACAGCCTGTTGGAACTGGGCACCAATGCCGGTAACAACCTGCAGGCTCTGCACCAGCTGTTGCCGCGCTGCGAGTTGTTCGGCGTGGAGATCAATGCCAATGCGTGCGCCGCTGCCAAGGCGTTGGGTATTGCCCACCTCTGGCACGGCTCGCTGTTCGATTTCCCTCGCGAGCGCACCTTCGACCTGACCCTGAGCAAAGGCGTACTGATTCACCTGGCACCGGAGTTGCTGCCGGCTGCGTACGCGCAACTGTATGAGCTGAGCCAGCGCTACATATTGATCGCCGAGTACTACAACCCGGCGCCGGTCGAGGTTCCGTATCGCGGCAACAGCGGCAAGTTGTTCAAGCGCGATTTTGCCGGTGAAATGCTCGATCGCTATGACGACCTGCAACTGCTCGATTACGGTTTTGGCTACCACCGCGATCCACAATTCCCGGTGGATGACATTACCTGGTTTGTCCTGGAAAAACGCCGTTGAACAACGTCGCCATCATCCCGGCCCGCGGTGGCAGCAAACGCATACCCCGCAAGAACCTCAAGCCGTTCGCTGGTGTGCCGATGATTGCCCGCTCGATTCAGGTTGCTCTGGAGTGCGGGTTGTTTTCCCGGGTGGTGGTCAGCACCGACGACGAGGAAATCGCCGGGCTGGCGCGCGACTGTGGCGCTCAGGTGCCCTTCATGCGCCCGGCGGAACTGGCCGACGACTTCACGGGCACCGCCGCGGTGATCGCCCATGCCCTTCAAGCATTGCGCGAACAAGGGGATAATTTTGACCGCGCCTGTTGCATCTACGCGACCGCGCCGTTGTTGCAATCGCGATTTCTTGTCCAGGGGCTGAGCCTGCTGGAACAGCATCCCGACAAGTCTTTTGCATTCTCGGTGTGCGACTTCGGTTTTCCGGTCCAGCGAGCCCTGACCCTTGATGAGCAGGGCGCCCTGACGGCGCTGTACCCGCAGTATCGTGATACCCGCTCCCAGGATCTGCCGAGCGCCTATCAGGATGCCGGGCAGTTCTACTGGGGGCGCAGCGATGCCTGGCTGCGTGGCGAAGTGCTGTATTCACCGTACAGCCTGCCGGTCATCCTGCCGCGGCATCTGGTGCAGGACATCGACACAGCGCAGGACTGGACACGCGCGGAATACCTGTATGCCGCGCTCAAGGCCGCAGGTGAGCTGCAATGAGAGTGCTGATTCGTTCTGACGCCTCGCCGACCATCGGCAGCGGCCACATCGCGCGCTGCCTGTGCCTGGCCCGCGTATTGCGCCGGCAAGGCAGCCACGTGGCTTTCGCCTGTCGCTTGTTGCCGGGGCATCGGCTGGAGGCACTGCGGGCCGAAGGTTTCGAAGCCTTTGAACTGCCCGAGCGCTACAGCGACGAAGACCCGGACCAAGCCATCGAATCCATGTTGCCCTGGCAGGCGGACATCGCCGCGCTCGCACCGTTACTGGAACACCAGCCGGCGTTCGACTGGATCATTGTCGACCACTACGGCCTCGATCATCACTGGCAGACCGCCGCCCGGCGCTTTGCGCCACGGATCGCCGTGGTCGATGACCTCGCCACGCGGACCTACAGCGCCGACCTGTTGCTGAACCAGAATCTCTCGGGTACGCCAGAGGCTTATACCTCGCTGCTGGCGCCCGGCTGCCGGACTTTGTTCGGTCCGCGGTTCGCCATGTTGCGCGACGAGTTCTGCTGCCCGGCCATTGAGATCAAGCCCCGGGCTCGACGTGTACTGGTGAATTTTGGCGGGTTCGACGCGGCCATGCAGACCCATCATGCAATGCTGGCGCTGGCGGACTTTCCCGAACTGGAAGTCGATTTTGTCGCCGGTGCGGGTAATCCGGCCTGGGCGCAGATGCAGGCGTTGGCGGCCAGTCGCCCGCATTGGCGCCTGCACAGTTTTGTCAGCGACTTTTATCGATTGATGACCGAAGCCGACCTGTTTGTCGGGGCTGGAGGCGGCACCAGTTGGGAACGGGCGGCCATGGGGTTGCCGACGATTTGCATTGCCGTATCGAACAACCAGCAGGCCAACGGCGAGGTCATGGCGGCCGCAGGCGCTCATGTGTTCATGGGGGCGCGCGAGCAAGTCAGTGTCGAGCAACTGCGCCTGGCCATCGGCTTTGTCGCGGGTAACCAGGGTTTGCGCCAGAGCCTGGCGCGGCAATCGCGACAACTGGTCGATGGACGGGGTGCGCAGCGGGTGGCGGCTGCACTGGCGGGAGCGGTGCTGAGGATGCGACCGGCGACCCAGGGGGATGCGCAACTCCTGTTCGACGGGCGCAACGCCGAGGCCGTGCGTCGCTGGTCGCTGGAGACCGGCGTGATCGAATGGTCGGCGCATCAGAACTGGCTGACGGCGAGCCTGAGCAATGTCCGGCGGCTGTTGTTGATTGCCGAGGCTGATGACGGCCCGGTCGGTGTGCTGCGCTATGACCTGCGTGGCTTTACCGCCGAAGTGTCGATTTATCTGTTCGAAGGCCGGTTCGGCCTGGGCTGGGGCAGGGCGCTGCTGGCCCGTGGAGAATCTGTTGTGAAGGCCCACTGGCCGGAACTGGAGTCGCTCAGCGCCCAGGTCATGCCCGCTAACCAGCCGTCGCTGAAGGTCTTTCGCGAAGCCGGTTTTACCCAGAGTGACTGCGCGTTCACGCGCGTATTGAAGGATCACGCAGATGACTAGCTTCAAGATTGGCGAGCGCCTGATCGGTGCCGATGCACCGCCCTTCATCATTGCCGAGATGAGCGGCAACCATAACCAGTCCCTGGACATGGCGCTGCAAATTGTCGAGGCCGCGGCCAGGGCCGGCGCCCATGCGTTGAAGCTGCAGACCTACACGGCCGACACCATGACCCTGGATCTGGCCGAGGGCGAGTTTTTCATCAAGGACCCTAACAGCCTGTGGGCCGGTACTTCGTTGTACGCGCTGTACGAAAAGGCCCACACACCCTGGGAATGGCATGCGCCGATTTTCGCACGGGCCAAAGAACTGGGCCTGCTGGCGTTCTCCACGCCATTCGATGACAGCGCCGTGGACTTTCTTGAAAGCCTCGACGTGCCGGCCTACAAGATCGCCAGTTTCGAAAACACCGACCTGCCGCTGATACGCCGGGTGGCCGCGACGGGCAAGCCGCTGATCATTTCCACCGGCATGGCCAGCATCGCCGAACTCGATGAAACCGTGCGCGCCGCCCGCGAGGCCGGGTGCAAGGATCTGGTGCTGCTCAAATGCACCAGCACCTACCCGGCATCACCGGCGAACAGCAACGTGCGCACGATTCCTCATTTGCGCGAGCTGTTCGATTGCCAGGTGGGGCTGTCCGATCACTCCATGGGCGTCGGTGTGTCCGTGGCGGCGGTGGCGCTGGGCGCAACGGTGGTGGAAAAGCATTTCACCCTCGAGCGTGCGGCCGGTGGCGTCGATGCCGCTTTCTCGCTGGAACCCTCTGAACTGGCCAGCCTGGTGATTGAAACCGAACGCGCCTGGCAAGCCATGGGGCACGTGCATTACGGCGTCAGCGAGGCAGAGCGGCCATCCCTGGTGTACCGTCGATCGCTGTATGTCACCCGGGACATGGAGGCCGGCGAGCCCTTCAATGCGACCAACCTGAGAGCCATCCGTCCGGGGCTCGGGCTGGCGCCCAGGCATGCCCCAAGCCTGCTGGAACGCCGTGCCCGTCAGGCCATCAAGCGTGGAACCGCGCTGGATTGGTCGTTGGTCGAATAACCCATAAGCGGGGTGAATCGGCAAAATAGAGTGACCTGCGAGTCATAACGCGCATCTTCACTGTATTGTATTGACCGGGAAGATGGCGCCTGACCCCTTTATCGGGTTCAGTGATAGCCCTTTACGCTTCCCGGCCGTCGCCCCGGGGTGACGGAAATCCAGGTTTGTCGGCGCCCCTCGATTCCTGCGAGTGGTGGTATTGGGCTGTTTATTATTGGGAAGCCGTAATGATTGGCATAAAAAGCATTGCGAGCTACGTTCCTGTAGCCGGCGTGGACAATTACGCACAAGGTGCAAAATTCGAGAAGGATGAAGAATTCATCCTGGGCAAGATCGGTTCGGCTTTCCTGCCGCGCAAGGGCGTTGATCAGGAAACTTCCGATCTGTGCGTTGAAGCGGCCAATGCGCTGTTTGCCAGCAACCCTGATCTGAAACGTGAATCCATTGATGCATTGATCGTCGTCACCCAGAACGGTGACGAAGAAGGCCTGCCGCATACCGCGGCCATCGTGCAGGACAAACTCGGCCTGCCGACCAACGTCGCCGCGTTCGATATTTCCCTGGGCTGTTCCGGTTACGTCTACGGCATCTATGCGATCAAAGGCTTCATGGAGGCCGCCGGCCTGAAGAACGGCCTGCTGATCACTGCCGACCCGTATTCGAAGATCGTCGACCCGGAAGATCGCAACACCACCATGCTGTTCGGCGATGCCGCCACGGCCACCTGGATGGGTGAAGACCCGACCTGGGCACTGGGCAAGGCCAAGTTCGGCACCGACGGTTCCGGCGCTCCGCACTTGAAAGTCACCGACGGCGTGTTCTTCATGAACGGCCGCCAGGTATTCAACTTCGCACTGCTCAAGGTGCCGGCGCATTTGCACGAGTTGCTGGGTGAGTCGCAACTGAGCGCTGACGACATCGATGCGTTCTGCATTCACCAGGGCAGCGCGGCAATTGTCGACGCGGTGGCGCGGCGCTTCGAAGAGTGTCCGCAGAAGTTCATCAAGGACATGGTCGAGACCGGTAACACGGTGTCGTCGAGCATTCCATTGCTGCTGGAAAAGCATATTCTCGATTCCGAATGGAAGCGCGTTGCGCTCAGTGGTTTCGGAGTGGGGCTGTCATGGGGTTCGGCGATCATCTATCGTCCTTGAGTAAAAGTCTTTTCATAAAAAGGCCGGTACAAAAAAGCGCCCAAGGGTTAACCTTGAGCGCTTTTTTGCTTGTAAGGAATGCGAGGTAGCATGAGCGAATGCTTTGAAGACAATGCTCAGGTTATCCAGCGGCGCTGGCCGCCGCTGTATGCGAGATTGAATAAGGAAGATCGCCTGGCCGTCGAGGTCGACCTGATCGAAGGACGGGACTCGACGTTGTGCGTGGGCGGCATCCAGCTCACCAGCCGCCATGATCGTCTGCACGAGGCGCGCCTGCAGGCCGCCAGCCTCCCGCTCGACAAACCACAGCTGCACGTTTACGGCACCGGTTTCGGCGATTTGCCTTGCGTTCTGCTGGAGCGCGCGGGGCTTGAAAAGCTATACGTCCATATTCTCAACGGCGCACTGTTCGCGCTGGTGTTGCAACTGATCGACCAGCGCCAATGGCTGAGTGATCCGCGCGTGCAACTGCTGTATGCCGGCGATATGTCGGACATCTGCACACCGTTTTTTGCATTGCCGGCCGAGTTGCTGCTGGCGGATGACTTCAGCGCGAAGATTCGTGATCGCCTGGTCAGCGAAGTGCATCTGAGTTTCAACAATCGTGATTTCGACCCGCAGTCGCCGGTCATTGTGCAGCGCTTGCACGATACCCTAGACGTGCTGCTGGCCGATGATGATGTGGCGCAGCTATTTGGTACCTGCCCCGATCGTGAAATCTATGTGATCGGCACAGGGCCAAGCCTTGAAGGGAATTTCGAGCGCCTGGCCGCCGTGCGCAATCAAACGCCACGACCTCTGTTCATCAGTGTGGATACCGCTTACAAACCCCTTCGCGAGCACGGGATCAAACCTGACCTGGTCGTGAGCATTGACCAGCGCATCAGTGTGCTGCACTTGCCGGGCGAGGGCTCCGAAGGCATTGCGCTGGTGTACTTGCCATTGAGCGATCCACACATGCTCAAGGCCTGGAAAGGCAAGCGCTACGGCGGTTATTCCGCCAGCCCGGTCTACGCCGCGTTGCGTGAGCAACACCCGCGTGCACAACTCTACGTCAGTGGCAGCGTGATCCATCCGGCGGTCGATCTGGCGGTGAAGATGGGCGCACAGCGCATCACGCTGTTCGGTGCCGATTTTTCCTTTCCAATGAACAGGACCCATACCGGCTGGAATGATGGGGATCTGGGGCCGCCCGTGAATCAGGCCAGGCACTGGGTGCATGATGGTCATGGGCAGAAGGTCAAGACACAGTTGAATTTCCGCAGCTACCTGTGCGAGCTCGAGCGATACATCGCCAGGCATCCCGAGGTGCTTTTTTTCAATAGCAGTCGGGCTGGGGCAATGATTGCCGGGACGCAGTTCAATCAGGATTTCGTGCAATGAAGCCTCTAGTGAAAGGCATTGATGAGTGCCGGCAGTGCGCGGGGTTGTTTCGTCTTGGGTGTGATGTCGAAGCGGCGTTGATCATGGTTGATCTGTTCGATGAAACCCAGCGTCTGTTTGCTAAGGCGCCCCAGGATGCTCAGCAGGCCTGGGCTTTGATGCTCAGGCAAATGCTGGACTGTCAGGAGCGCCAGGATTGGCTGGGACTTGCCGACTTCATGGAGTATGAGCTGGTCGATTTGCTGGACAGCCTGCCGGCCTGAAGGGGCGGCGACAGCTTTGGCACGGGCCTTTGTGGGCCGGACAGTTTCATGGCGTCATTTTTTTACGGTTGAGGGGGCGCTAAGCCCTTGTTTTCTCGGGGGTGGCAGGGTGATGGCATTTTTTTTAAAAAGCCCTCAAGCAACCTGCCAACCCGACGATAACTATTACGAAGGTTCTCTAGGCCATACCCGGCGGTTGCCAGGGCCGGAAGCCGCAGTACCCAACCAACGAGGAATTCGTCATGGCTTTAACCGTAAACACTAACACCACGTCGCTGGGCGTTCAGAAAAACCTGAACCGTGCTACCGATGCACTTTCGACCTCGATGCAACGTCTGTCTTCCGGCCTGAAAATCAACAGCGCCAAGGACGACGCCGCCGGCCTGCAGATCGCAACCCGCATGGCTGCACAGATCCGTGGTGGTACCCAGGCAATCCAGAACGCCAACGACGGTATCTCCGTTGCCCAGACCGCTGAAGGCGCTCTGCAGGCTTCGACCGACATTCTGCAGCGTATGCGTGAACTGGCTGTTAAAGCACGTAACGGTACCAACAGCACTGCTGACCAGACCGCTACCAACTCCGAATTCGCTCAGATGTCTGACGAGATCACTCGTATCTCTGCTTCGACCAACCTGAACGGCAAAAACCTGCTGGACGGCACGGCTGGCACCATGCAGCTGCAAGTTGGCGCCAACACTGGTTCGGCCAACCGCATCGACCTGGTACTGAGCTCCAAGTTCGACGCCGTTTCCCTGTCCGTAGGCAGCGGTACTGTTGTTCTGACCGGTGCAACTTCCGCCACCCTGTCGGCCAACATCGACAACGCGATCACCGCTATCGACGCTGCTCTGGCATCGATCAACGCCACCCGCGCAAACCTGGGTGCTTCGCAAAACCGTCTGACCAGCACCATCTCCAACCTGCAGAACATCGTGGAAAACACCACTGCTGCACAAGGCCGTGTTCAAGACACCGACTTCGCCCAGGAAACCGCGAACCTGACCAAGCAGCAAACCCTGCAACAGGCTTCTACCTCGGTTCTGGCACAGGCCAACCAACTGCCTTCCGCTGTACTGAAGCTGCTTCAGTAATTTCGGAATGAGTTTGGGCGGGGGAGTGTGCTTGCACGCTCTCTCGCTTTTTTACTTTAAGAGGTGATGGGCATGGAGATGAGCGTAAAGCTTGGCGTGTCTTATCCGGCTCCCCAGCCAGCGAGCACCGTCACGGATCAGGCGCCGGAAAAGCCCAAGGCCGTGAGCGTGGCTCCGGAGGCGGACAAGAAGCCGGACAAGGATGACACCCATCTGAAGCAGGCGGTGCAGCAGATCGAAAAGTTTGTACAGTCGATCAAGCGCAACCTGGAGTTCTCGATCGACGAGCAATCCGGAAAGGTCGTCGTCAAAGTGATTGCAAGCGAAACGGGCGAAGTCGTACGACAGATTCCCTCCGCAGAGGCCCTCAAGCTGGCAGAGAGCCTGAGCAATGCGAGCCACGTATTGTTCGACGCCAAAGTCTGATAGCTGGCATGAATAGTGTTTGTACGTTCTTTGGACGCAGGTAAAGGTCAAAAGAGTGGCAGCAACCTGAAGGGAGACTAAAAATGGCAAGTCCAATTTTGCCGGGTACGGGCCTTGGCTCTGGCCTGGATATCGGTGCGATCGTTACTGCGCTGGTCAACGCCGACAAATCGGCGAAACAGACGCAGATCGATACTCAGACCAAAACCAACACGCTGAGGATTTCCGGTGTCGGTTCCCTGAAAAGCGCACTGACGGCCTTTCAGACGGCGCTGACCAATCTGGGCAGCAAGACCAATCCTGCGTTTGCGGGTTTTAGCGCAACTTCGGGTACCCCGTCGATCCTGGGGGTGACTTCCGACAACACCGCCGTTGCCGGCAGCTACAGCGTTGTTGTGAATAACCTGGCCACCAGCTCGAAAGTAGCCAGTGCTTCTTTTGCCGGCGGTGCTGCCAGTGCCATTCCGAGTGGTACTCTGAAAATCAGTCAGAATGGCACTGATTATGATGTCGCGATTCCAGCCAATGCGACCTTGCAAAGCACCCGGGATGCCATCAACTCTGCACAGGCGAGCAATGGTATTTCTGCCAACATCGTGACCGACAGCACGGGTGCGTCGCGACTGGTGATCAGCTCGAACAAGACCGGTGCGGGTTCCGACCTTGTGGTTAGCGGTATCGCCGGCCTTGAAATCGATGGTACCCAACCGATGGGCGCCAACCCTTCGGCTACCAGTTCAGGTGCGGTCAACGGGATTGCGGTGGACGCATCGTTGACCATCGACGGTCTGGCAGTGACCAGCAAGAGCAATACGGTGACCGGTGCAGTCAGTGGCCTGACCCTGAACCTGGCGTCCGCCAGCACCGGTACGCCGCCGGCTGCCGCGACCGTCACTGTCGCGACCAACACCACCGGTTTACAGACATCGATCCAGTCGTTCGTTGATTCCTACAACACCCTGATGAACACCATCAATTCCCTGTCCAAGGCGACGGCGGGTGCCGATGGCAAGCTGACGGTCCAGGCGGCGTTTACCGGTGACTCGATGCCTCGCGCACTGATTTCCGATATTCGCGGCGTACTGACGGCTCCAGGGGCGGGCGGTCCATTGGCCGTGCTGTCGCAGCTCGGCGTGATGACGGACGAAAAAACCGGCAACCTGGCGTTCAACTCGACGACGTTCAACAAGGCGATGACCACTGGCGGCATGAGTGGCCAGGTGCAGCAGCTGTTCAACGGTACCAATGATACCAATGGCCTTCTGGCGCGCATGGGCGCTGCCATCAAGCCTTACGTATCAACGGGCGGGTTGCTGGATCAGCGCAATACCAACCTGCAGAGCCTCAGCAAGAACCTTACGAACCAGCAGTTGGCGCTGGACTTGCGTGTCGAGAACATGACCAAGACGTTGACCGCCAAATACAACGCAATGGACCTTCTGGTCGGGCAAATGAAAGCGACGGCGACAAGCATCACCTCGTTCTTCACGACCTTGAACGCCCAGAAGTCCAACAACTAGTCATGAGCTGACGACAAAAACCCGGCTACGCCTTTTCGCGTGTGCCGGGTTTTTGTCTTCTGATCTAAAGTTTTTTGACTCGCTGACGATACACTGGTCATACGAGTCATTGTGGTAATGAGGTAGAACATGAATCCAATGTTAGCCCTTCGGCAGTATCAGAAAGTGGGTGCGCACGCCCAGACGTCCGAAGCGAGTCCGCATCGTTTGGTGCAAATGCTCATGGAAGGTGGCCTGGACCGTATCGCTCAGGCCAAAGGCGCCCTGGAGCGCAAGGACATTCCCGTCAAGTGTGTATCGATCAGCAAGGCGATTGGCATCATCGGTGGCTTGCGTGAAGGTCTGGATCTTGAAAAGTGCGCCGATACCCTGGGTGAGCTCGACAGTCTCTATATCTACATGATGAAGCGTCTGGCCGAGGCAAACATCAGCAGTGATCCGAAGATTCTCGATGAGGTCGCGGGCCTGCTTCGCACGGTGAAAGAAGGCTGGGACGGTATTGCTGAGCCAGGTCCGCAGTTCTGAGGAGATCGCCATGAGTCTTGTATTGCAGCGAATAGAACAAACCCGTGAAGCGCTGGTAGGTGCCCTGGCTGAGCGTGACTGGGAGGCTATCGGTCAATTGGACCTGGATTGCCGTTCCTGCATGGAAGACGTCTTGAGCGAGGCTTCGCTGGACGAGGAGGTTCTGCGCAGCAATCTTGAGGAGCTGCTGTATGTCTACAAGCAGCTGCTTGAGGTGGCGATGGGGGAGAGGCAGGCGATAGTCGACGAAATGTCTCAGATCCAGCAAGCGCGGAACGCGGCAAAGGTTTACCATCTGTTTGGTTAATTAACCCCAAGTTAATCCAGATATGTGCGCCATAAATTTGACTGTGCACGGTTTTTTGACTTAACTAGTGGCTGGTTCCAGAATTCAGTCGTCTTCAGGCATATCAGGCCTGCAAGCGTTTAGCTTGCCCCAGCATTTTGGGCATTGAGTTGACTAGGGAAGTTGCTATTGCATGTGGCGTGAAACCAAAATTCTGCTGATTGATGACGATAGCGTCCGCCGCCGCGACCTGGCGGTGATTTTAAATTTTCTCGGCGAAGAAAATTTACCCTGCGGTAGCCATGACTGGCAGCAGGCTGTCGGCTCTTTGTCGTCAAGTCGTGAAGTAATCTGTGTCCTGATCGGGACGGTCAATGCTCCTGGTACACTTCTGGGCTTGCTAAAGACACTCTCGACCTGGGATGAGTTCCTTCCGGTTTTGTTAATGGGCGATAATTCTTCCATTGACCTGCCGGAGGACCAGCGTCGCCGGGTGCTTTCGACCCTCGAAATGCCGCCCAGCTACAGCAAGCTGCTCGACTCGCTGCACCGTGCCCAGGTCTATCGCGAGATGTACGACCAGGCCCGCGAGCGCGGTCGTCATCGCGAACCCAACCTTTTCCGCAGTCTTGTCGGCACCAGCCGGGCGATCCAGCACGTCCGCCAGATGATGCAGCAAGTCGCCGATACCGATGCCAGCGTGCTGATCCTCGGTGAGTCCGGCACCGGCAAGGAAGTGGTTGCGCGCAACCTGCATTACCATTCCAAGCGCCGCGAAGCGCCGTTCGTGCCGGTCAACTGCGGGGCGATCCCGGCCGAGTTGCTGGAAAGCGAATTGTTCGGTCATGAGAAGGGCGCCTTCACCGGGGCAATCACCAGCCGTGCCGGTCGATTCGAGCTGGCCAATGGCGGCACCCTGTTCCTCGATGAAATCGGTGACATGCCGCTGCCGATGCAGGTCAAGCTGCTGCGCGTATTGCAGGAGCGCACCTTCGAGCGAGTGGGCAGCAACAAGACCCAGAGCGTCGACGTGCGCATCATTGCCGCGACCCACAAGAATCTCGAAAGCATGATCGAGATTGGCACCTTCCGCGAAGACCTGTACTACCGCCTGAATGTGTTCCCGATCGAGATGGCGCCGCTGCGAGAGCGCGTCGAGGATATTCCGCTGCTGATGAACGAGCTGATCTCGCGCATGGAGCACGAGAAGCGCGGTTCGATCCGTTTCAACTCGGCGGCGATCATGTCGCTGTGCCGGCATGGCTGGCCGGGCAACGTCCGCGAACTGGCCAACCTGGTGGAGCGCATGGCGATCATGCATCCATATGGCGTGATCGGCGTGGTCGAGTTGCCGAAGAAATTCCGCTACGTCGACGATGAAGACGAGCAAATGGTCGACAGCCTGCGCACTGATCTGGAAGAGCGCGTGGCCATCAACGGCCATACCCAGGACTTCACCGCCAGCGCCATGTTGCCGCCGGAGGGCCTGGACCTGAAGGACTACCTCGGTGGACTGGAGCAAGGGTTGATTCAGCAAGCGCTGGATGATGCCAACGGCATCGTGGCCCGCGCGGCCGAGCGTCTGCGTATTCGTCGTACCACGCTGGTGGAAAAGATGCGCAAGTACGGCATGAGTCGTCGTGATGGAGACGAACAGGCGGATGATTGACGCCTGTTTTTCAAGCCATTCATTTATAAGAAGTTTTTTTTAGGCATGGGTATTGCTTCGTTCCTCGCAACGTTCCGTTTCACTGACGGTCAGCCAAGCGAGAGAGCACCATGCCCCCATCCGCCCAGATATCTCCTGCCTCAGATGCTTTTGGGGATGCTTCGCGGCAACCGTCGTCCGTAGAGCAGGCGAGCCGTCTGGGCCTTGAGCAGGCATTCGCGCTGTTCAATCAGATGTCCAGTCAGTTGACCGATTCCTACAGCATGCTTGAAGCCCGGGTCACCGAGCTCAAGGGTGAGCTGGCGGTGGTCAGCGCCCAGCGCATGCAGGAGCTGGCGGAAAAAGAACGCCTGGCCAACCGCCTGCAAAATCTCCTTGATCTGTTACCCGGCGGTGTCATCGTCATCGACGCCCAGGGCATCGTGCGCGAGGCCAATCCGGCGGCGTGCGAGTTGCTGGGCCTGCCGCTGGAAGGTGAATTGTGGCGCCACGTCATTGCCCGCTGCTTTGCGCCGCGCGAAGACGATGGCCATGAGGTCTCCCTTAAGGATGGCCGGCGTCTGTCGATCGCCACGCGCTCGCTGGACGCCGAGCCTGGCCAGTTGGTGTTGCTCAATGACCTTACTGAAACCCGCCATCTGCAGGATCAATTGGCTCGGCATGAGCGTCTGTCGTCGTTGGGGCGCATGGTTGCTTCCCTGGCTCATCAGATACGCACGCCGCTGTCCGCTGCGTTGCTGTACGCCAGTCATTTGGCCGAGCAAGCGTTGCCGGTCGCTACCCAGCAGCGCTTTGCCGGGCGTCTCAAGGAGCGCCTGCACGAGCTCGAGCACCAGGTGCGCGACATGCTGGTGTTTGCTCGTGGTGAGTTGCCGCTGACCGACCGCGTAACCCCTGGCCAACTGATGCAATCGCTGCAGGCGGCCGCACTGACCCACGTGCAGGATCTGCCGATCCGCTGGCAGTGCGACAGTCATTCGGGGGAGTTGCTGTGCAATCGCGACACCCTTGTCGGCGCGATCCTCAACCTGATCGAAAACGCCATTCAGGCCGGTGCCGGTCAACTGCGCCTGAAGATTCACCTCTACACCCGCGGCAACACCCTGCGCCTGTGTGTCAGTGACAGCGGTTCGGGTATCGATGCCGCGGTTCTGGCGCGATTGGGCGAACCCTTTTTTACCACCAAGACCACGGGAACAGGTCTTGGTCTGACCGTGGTCAAGGCAGTGGCCCGTGCGCATCAGGGAGAATTGCAGCTGCGTTCGCGGCTCGGTCGCGGCACTTGCGCGCAGGTGATCCTGCCGCTGTTCAGCAACGCTCAGGGAGCGGAGTGACAGAGATGGGCATCAAGGTTCTATTGGTCGAGGACGACCGTGCGTTGCGCGAGGCACTGGCTGATACGCTGTTGCTCGCGGGGCACGATTACAAGGCTGTGGGCTCGGCGCAAGAGGCACTGGCAGTTGTCGGCGGCGAGGCTTTCAGCCTGGTGATCAGCGACGTCAACATGCCAGGCATGGACGGCCACCAGTTGCTGGGCCTGCTGCGAGCGCGGCAGCCGCAGTTGCCGGTGTTGCTGATGACGGCTCACGGTGCGGTCGAGCGTGCGGTCGATGCGATGCGCCAGGGGGCGGCGGACTACCTGGTCAAACCATTCGAACCCAAGGCTTTGCTCGATCTGGTGGCACGCCATGCCCTGGGCGGTCTTGGTCTGGCCGAAGGAGAGGGGCCGGTAGCGTTCGAGCCGGCGAGCGCGCAGTTGCTCGAGCTGGCGGCGCGGGTTGCGCGCAGTGATTCCACGGTGTTGATCTCGGGTGAGTCGGGCACGGGCAAGGAGGTGCTGGCGCGTTACATCCATCAGCATTCTCATCGGGCCAGTCAGCCGTTCATTGCGATCAACTGCGCCGCGATCCCGGACAACATGCTCGAAGCGACGTTGTTCGGTCACGAGAAGGGTTCCTTTACCGGTGCCATTGCCGCGCAAGCCGGCAAGTTCGAGCAGGCCGACGGCGGCACCCTGCTGCTCGACGAAATTTCCGAAATGCCCCTGGGGCTGCAGGCCAAATTGCTGCGCGTGCTGCAGGAGCGCGAGGTCGAGAGGGTGGGGGCGCGTAAACCGATCACGCTGGATATTCGCGTGGTGGCAACCACCAACCGCGACCTGGCGGGTGAAGTGGCGGCGGGGCGCTTTCGCGAAGATCTCTATTATCGCCTGTCGGTGTTTCCGCTGGCCTGGCGTCCGCTGCGCGAGCGCACCGCTGACATTCTGCCGTTGGCTGAGCGTCTGTTGGCCAGGCACGTCAACAAAATGAAGCATTCGACTGCCAGGTTGTCGCCCGAGGCTCAGGCGTGCCTGATCGGTTATCCGTGGCCAGGTAACGTGCGTGAACTGGACAACGCGATTCAGCGCGCGCTGATATTGCAGCAGGGCGGTCTGATCCAGCCGCAGGACTTCTGTCTGGCCGGGCCGGTGGCCTGCGCTCCGTTGCCTGTGTCGGTTCCGGTGCGGCCTGTGGAGGTCGAGTCCGAGTCGGCCGGTGCGCTGGGGGATGACCTGCGTCGCCGTGAGTTCCAGATGATCATCGATACCCTGCGCGCCGAGCGCGGTCGGCGCAAAGAGGCGGCCGAGCGCCTGGGGATCAGCCCGCGCACCCTGCGCTACAAGCTGGCGCAGATGCGCGATGCCGGCATGGATGTGGAAGCCTTTCTGTTCGCTACCTGAAAGTAGATGCACGCAACGCCGATCTAAAACTGTGGGAGCGAGCCTGCTCGCGAAGGCGGTGTGTCAGGTGCATGAATGTCGACTGACACTCCCTCTTCGCGAGCAGGCTCGCTCCCACAGTGTTTTGCAGTGATTTGCGGGCCAAAGAGCTTTTGTTTGGAGTGGCCATGGAGCTGGCACCCTTGTTGCTAACACCTCATAACCCGCCGAGTGAGTGTCAAAAAATTGCGGGTCGTCAAAGAGAGAAACCATGAGCCAAGGTATTGAATTCAATCGGTTGATGCTGGATATGCGCGCCATGCAAATGGATGCCATGTCTGCGCCGAAATCGACTGCCGTCCCTGAAGTGGCGGGCAGCAGCTTTTCCGACATGCTCGGCCAGGCCGTCAATAAAGTGAACGACACCCAACAGGCTTCCACTCAGTTGGCCAGCGCCTTCGAAATCGGCAAAAGCGGCGTCGACCTGACAGACGTGATGATTTCCTCGCAGAAGGCCAGTGTGTCATTCCAGGCGTTGACCCAGGTGCGCAACAAGCTGGTTCAGGCCTACCAAGACATCATGCAGATGCCGGTTTAAAGGACGAGATTGAGTCATGGCAGAAGCAGTCGCCGATAATGTTCCGGCCAAGGCCACTCCAATAGACGGCAAACCGCCGCTGTTCGGGTTGTCCTTCCTGGAAAACCTCTCCGAGATGACCATGTTGCGTCAGGTGGGCCTGTTGGTCGGTCTGGCAGCGAGCGTGGCGATTGGTTTTGCCGTGGTGTTGTGGTCTCAGCAGCCGGACTACCGGCCTCTGTACGGCAGCCTTGCCGGCATGGACGCCAAGCAGGTCATGGATACCCTGGCCTCCGCCGATATTCCGTATACCGTCGAACCCAACTCCGGTGCCTTGCTGGTCAAGGCCGAGGACCTGTCCCGTGCGCGGCTCAAGCTCGCGGGCGCTGGTGTCACTCCCAGCGACGGCAACATCGGTTTTGAAATCCTCGACAAGGAACAGGGGCTGGGCACCAGCCAGTTCATGGAAGCGACCCGCTATCGTCGCGGACTCGAAGGCGAACTGGCCCGCACCATTTCCAGCCTGAACAACGTCAAGGGTGCCCGCGTGCACCTGGCGATTCCGAAGAGTTCGGTGTTCGTGCGCGACGAGCGCAAGCCGAGCGCTTCGGTGCTGGTTGAACTCTATTCCGGTCGCTCCCTCGAGCCAGGTCAGGTCGTGGCGATCATCAACCTGGTGGCGACCAGCGTTCCCGAACTCAGCAAGTCACAGATCACCGTCGTCGACCAGAAGGGCAACCTGCTTTCTGATCAGGCGGAGAACTCTGAGCTGACCATGGCCGGCAAGCAGTTCGACTACAGCCGCCGCATGGAAAGCATGCTCACCCAACGCGTGCACAACATCCTGCAGCCGGTGCTGGGCAACGATCGCTATAAAGCCGAAGTGTCCGCCGACGTGGACTTCAGTGCGGTCGAGTCGACTTCCGAGCAGTTCAATCCGGATCAACCGGCGTTGCGCAGCGAGCAGTCGGTCAACGAACAACGTACCGCCAGCAATGGTCCGCAGGGCGTGCCGGGTGCCTTGAGCAACCAGCCGCCATCGCCGGCCTCCGCGCCGCAAACCACGGGCGCCACGCCGGGTGCAGCCGGAATGGTGCAGCCAGGCCAGCCACTGGTTGATGCCAATGGCCAGCAAATCATGGACCCGGCCACCGGCCAGCCGATGCTTGCTCCGTACCCTGCGGACAAGCGTCAGCAATCGACCAGGAACTTCGAACTCGACCGTTCCATCAGCCACACCAAACAGCAGCAGGGCCGGTTGAATCGCCTGTCGGTGTCGGTGGTGGTCGATGATCAGGTCAAGATCAACCCGGCCAACGGCGAAACCACCCGTGCGCCGTGGAGCGCCGATGAATTGGCGCGCTTCACCCGTCTGGTGCAGGACGCGGTCGGCTTCGACGCCAGCCGTGGCGACAGCGTCAGTGTGATCAACATGCCGTTCTCCGCCGAGCGCGGTGAGGTGATTGCCGATATTCCGTTCTACTCCCAGCCGTGGTTCTGGGACATCGTCAAGCAAGTGCTGGGTGTGCTGTTCATTCTGGTGCTGGTGTTCGGTGTATTGCGTCCGGTGCTCAACAACATCACCGGTGGTGGCAAAGGCAAGCAGCTGGTCGGTATCGGCAGCGACGCCGAGTTGGGTGGCATGGGCGGTCTGGATGGCGAACTGGCCAACGACCGAGTCAGCCTCGGTGGCCCGACCAGCATTCTGCTTCCGAGCCCGAGCGAAGGTTATGACGCTCAGTTGAACGCAATCAAGAGTCTGGTGGCAGAAGACCCGGGTCGTGTGGCCCAGGTCGTGAAAGAGTGGATTAACGCAGATGAGTGATAACCGAGCCGTTGCCGCCAAACTGTCCAAGGTCGACAAAGCCGCGATCCTGTTGCTGTCCCTGGGCTCCACCGACGCGGCCCAGGTGCTGCGCCACATGGGCCCCAAAGAGGTTCAGCGCGTGGGCGTGGCCATGGCCCAGATGGGTAATGTGCACCGCGAGCAGGTCGAGCAGGTGATGAGCGAGTTCGTCGATATCGTCGGCGACCAGACCAGCCTGGGCGTCGGTTCCGACGACTATGTGCGCAAAATGCTCACCCAGGCCCTGGGCGAAGACAAGGCCAACGGCCTTATCGACCGCATCCTGCTCGGAGGCAACACCAGTGGCCTCGACAGCCTGAAGTGGATGGAGCCGCGCGCCGTCGCCGACGTGATCCGTTATGAGCACCCGCAGATCCAGGCGATCGTGGTGGCCTACCTCGATCCGGACCAGGCTGGCGAAGTGCTCGGCAACTTCGACCACAAGGTGCGACTGGACATCATCCTGCGCGTGTCCTCGCTAAACACCGTGCAACCGGCGGCCCTTAAAGAACTCAACCAGATTCTCGAGAAGCAGTTCTCCGGCAACTCGAATGCCTCGCGCACCACCCTGGGTGGCATCAAGCGTGCGGCGGACATCATGAACTTCCTCGACAGCTCGATCGAAGGCCAGCTCATGGATTCGATCCGCGAAGTCGACGAAGACCTGTCCGGTCAGATCGAAGACCTCATGTTCGTGTTCAACAACCTGGCCGATGTCGACGACCGCGGCATCCAGGCGCTGCTGCGCGAGGTGTCCTCCGATGTGCTGGTGCTGGCCCTCAAGGGGTCGGACGAAGGCGTCAAGGAGAAGATCTTCAAGAACATGTCCAAGCGTGCCGCCGAACTGTTGCGCGACGACCTGGAAGCCAAGGGCCCGGTGCGCGTCAGCGACGTGGAAACCGCGCAGAAGGAAATCCTCACCATCGCCCGCCGTATGGCCGAAGCCGGAGAAATCGTTCTCGGCGGCAAGGGCGGCGAGGAAATGATCTAACACCATGGTCAAGAATGATGATGCACCCACTGACCTGATCCGGGCCAGGGATGTCAGTGGCTTCGATACCTGGGCGCTGCCCAGTTTCGACCCGCCGGAACCCGAGCCGGAACCTGAGCCTGAACCCGAGCCGCCGGAAATGGAGGAAGTGCCGCTGGAGGAAGTCCAGCCACTGACCCTCGAAGAACTCGAAAGCATTCGCCAGGAAGCCTACAACGAAGGTTTCGCGGTGGGTGAGAAGGAAGGTTTCCACAGCACCACGCTCAAGGTCCGCCAGGAGGCCGAAGTGGCCCTGACCGCCAAGATCGGGGCGCTGGAGCAATTGATGACGCATCTGTTCGAGCCCATCGCCGAACAGGACACCCAGATCGAAAAGTCCCTGGTCGACCTCGTGCAGCACATCACCAGACAGGTGATCCAGCGCGAACTGGCCATCGACTCGACGCAGATCGAACACGTCATGCGCGATGCGCTGAAGCTCTTGCCGCTGGGCGTGGGCAATGTGCGGCTGTACATCAACCCGCAGGATTTCGAACAGGTCAAAGCCCTGCGCGAGCGCCATGAAGAAACCTGGCGGATCGTCGAGGACGAGTCGCTGTTGCCCGGCGGCTGCCGGGTCGAAACAGAGCACAGTCGCATCGATGCCACGGTGGAAACCCGTGTCGCGCGGGTGATGGACAAGCTGTTCGACCAGTTGCACGAGCAGGCCCTGCACCCGGCTGCGCCAGACCTGAGCCTGGAACTGCCGGTCGACAGCAAGCCTGCTGCCGCGCCAGAGCCGGATGCACCTGATGCGCCTTGAACGCACCAGCTTCGCCAAGCGCCTGGGCAGCTACGCCGAGGCCACGGGACTGGAGGGCGCACCGATCCTCGAAGGCCGCCTGCTGCGCATGGTCGGCCTGACCCTCGAAGCCGAAGGCCTGCGCGCCGCCATGGGCAGTCGCTGCATGGTCATCAATGGCGACAGCTATCACCCGGTGCAGGTGGAAGCCGAGGTCATGGGCTTCTCTGGCAGCAAAGTCTTTCTGATGCCGGTCGGCAGTGTCGCCGGCATCGCACCCGGCGCCCGAGTGGTGCCGTTGGCGGACAACGGTCGCCTGCCCATGGGCATGAGCATGCTCGGAAGGGTGCTCGACGGTGCCGGTCGTGCACTGGACGGCAAGGGCGGGATGAAGGCCGAAGACTGGGTGCCGATGGATGGCCCGACCATCAACCCGCTCAAGCGCGAGCCCATCAGTGAACCGCTGGACGTGGGCATCCGTTGCATCAACGGCATGTTGACGGTCGGCCGCGGCCAGCGGCTCGGCCTGTTCGCCGGTACCGGTGTCGGTAAATCGGTGTTGCTGGGGATGATGACGCGCTTTACCGAGGCCGACATTATCGTCGTCGGTCTGATCGGTGAGCGGGGTCGTGAGGTCAAGGAATTCATCGAGCACATTCTCGGTGAAGAAGGACTCAAGCGTTCAGTGGTCGTGGCGTCCCCGGCGGACGATGCGCCGCTGATGCGACTGCGCGCCGCCATGTACTGCACGCGCATCGCCGAATATTTCCGCGACAAGGGCAAGAATGTCCTGTTGCTCATGGACTCTCTGACCCGTTTCGCCCAGGCCCAGCGGGAAATCGCCCTGGCCATCGGCGAGCCACCGGCGACCAAGGGCTATCCGCCATCGGTGTTCGCCAAACTACCGAAACTGGTGGAGCGGGCCGGTAACGCAGAGAAGGGCGGCGGTTCGATCACCGCGTTCTACACCGTGCTGTCCGAAGGCGACGACCAGCAGGACCCGATTGCCGACTCGGCACGGGGTGTACTCGACGGGCACATCGTGCTCTCCCGGCGCCTGGCCGAGGAGGGGCATTACCCGGCCATCGATATCGAAGCGTCCATCAGCCGGGTCATGCCGGCGGTGGTGTCGCCCGAGCACATGGTTCGTGCGCAATATTTCAAGCAGCTGTGGTCGCGTTATCAACAGAGTCGCGACCTGATCAGCGTCGGCGCCTATGTCGCCGGCGGCGATCGTGAGACCGACCTGGCGATTTCCCTGCAACCGCAATTGGTCAAATACCTGCGCCAGGGCCTCAACGACAGCATCAGCCTGGGTGAAAGCGAAGCGTATCTCGCCTCGATCTTCGCGCCCGCGGCGGGCGGGTAAGCGGTCATGGCCCAGAGTCGGGCAGGCAGGCTTGCGCCGGTGGTGGAAATGGCCGAAAAGGCCGAGAAAACCGCGGTCCAGCGCCTGGGGCACTTTCAAGGGCAGGTTCGTCTGGCGCAAAGCAAGCTCGCCGACCTCGAAGCCTTCCGCCTCGACTATCAGGAGCAATGGATAGTGCGCGGCAGTGGCGGCGTCTCGGGCCAATGGCTGCTGGGTTATCAGGGCTTCCTGGCGCAGCTGGGCACTGCCATCGACCAGCAGCGGCAAAGCCTGGCCTGGCATCAGAACAACCTGAACAAGGCTCGTGAAACCTGGCAGCAGGCATTTGCCCGGGTCGAAGGCCTGCGCAAGCTGGTTCAGCGCTATGCCGATGAGGCACGGGCGCTCGAAGACCGGCGCGAACAGAAATTGCTGGATGAACTGTCCCAGCGCTTGCCGCGGCAGGATCAGTATTGAATCGGGTGGACCGCGTTATCGTTCATCGCGGGCAAGCCACGCTCCCACAGGATCTTCGCCATTTCCAGCCTTGCCCCAACCTCTACCAGCTGCTAAACCTTGTACAGCAGGTTTACAAATGACAAGGAAGCCATGACATGCCAGTTGTTACAGAAGTCTCACCCGATGGGCGAAAACTGACGATCTCGGTCAAGGGTCGTTTCGATTTCGCCAAGCATCAGGAATTTCGTCAGTCCTACGAAGATAAGCAGCTATCGGCGGTTGTGGTCGACCTGAAAGACGCCACTTACCTCGACAGCTCGGCCCTGGGCATGCTGCTTTTGCTGCGCGATCACGCCGGTGGCGATGACTCCGACATCCGCGTGGTCAACAGCAGTACCGACGTGCGCAAAATCCTCGCCATCTCCAACTTCGACAAGCTGTTCGACATCAGTTGATTGCCATGCAGCCACTGGAGCCGCTGACGATCCTGATTGCCGAGGACAGCGCCGCCGATCGCCTGCTGTTGGCGAGCATCCTGCGCCGCCAGGGGCACGAAGTGCTGACGGCGGCCAACGGTGCCGAATCGGTCGAAGCGTTTCGCCAGCAACATCCGCACCTGGTGTTGATGGATGCGATGATGCCGGTCATGGACGGCTTCGAGGCGGCCCGGCAGATCAAGGCCCTGGCCGGGGAAACCCTGGTGCCGATCATCTTCCTCACGTCCTTGTCCGAAAGCGAGGCGCTGGCCCGTTGTCTGGAGGTCGGCGGTGACGACTTTCTGGCGAAACCCTATAACCAGGTGATTCTCGCGGCCAAGATCAAGGCGATGGATCGCTTGCGGCGCTTGCAGGACACCGTTCTGCAGCAGCGTGACCAGATCGCCAGGCACCACGACTACCTGCTCAACGAGCAGCGTGTGGCCAAGGCGGTTTTCGACAAGGTGGCGCACGCCGGCTGCCTGAACGCCGCGCCGAATATCCGTTATCTGCAATCACCCTATGCGCTGTTCAACGGCGACCTGTTGCTGGCTGCGTTCACCCCGGCCGGCGACATGCACGTATTGCTGGGCGACTTCACCGGCCACGGTCTGCCGGCAGCCGTGGGCGCCATGCCCCTGGCCGAAGTCTTCTACGGGATGACCGCCAAAGGCTATGGCCTGGCGCAAATCCTGCGTGAAATGAATGCCAAGCTCAAGCGCATCCTGCCGGTGGACATGTTCTGCTGCGCCACGATGCTGTGCCTGAGCTTTCAGCGTCGTTTGGTGGAGGTCTGGAACGGTGGAATGCCCGACGGTTACCTGCATCGTATTGCCAGTGGCGAGCGCACCCCTCTGCCGGCGCGGCACCTGCCTTTGGGGGTGCTGAGCCCGGAATCCTTCGACGAGCGCACCGAAGTGTTTCCCATGGCGCTCGGGGATCGGGTGTTCCTCTTGTCCGATGGGGTGATCGACACCTGCGGCGCCAATGAACAGTTGTTTGGCGTGCAGCGACTGCAGCAGGTGTTCGCCGCCAATCGTCAGCCGGATGCGCTGTTCGAAGAGATCGAGCAGGCGCTGCGCGATTTCGGTGGTCAAGCGCGCGACGATGTCAGCATGGTCGAAATCAGCCTGCTGGAGCCGGAGCAGGTCACGCCACCGGCATTGGTCTACTCCGACAGCGGCCAGTCGTGCCCGCTGGACTGGGCGGTGAGTTTCGAGTTCCGCGCCGCCACGCTCAAGCGATTCAATCCCTTGCCCTATCTGTTGCAGTTGCTGCTTGAGGTGCATGGCCTTCGGGCTCAGAGCGGTGCGCTCTACAGTGTGTTGGCGGAGCTCTATTCCAATGCGCTGGAACACGGCGTGCTGGGGCTGGATTCGAGCCTCAAGCGCAATGCGTCGGGTTTTGCGCGGTATTATCAAGAGCGCAATGCCCGGCTCGGCGAGCTGCAGGAAGGCTATGTGCGGGTCCATTTGCAGGTGACGCCGACAGGCGACGGCGGTTGCCTGACGATTCAGGTCGAAGACAGCGGCGAGGGGTTCGATGTCGAGCGGGTGATGGAAAGGCCATTGGACGCCATCCGCCTGTCGGGACGCGGGATCAACCTGATCCGCCAGTTGGGGCGTAATGCCCGCTGGACCGACAATGGTCGAAGTGCACGCGTGGAGTTTATCTGGGAGGCTCTGGCATAATCCGCGCATTCTTGATCAAGGAGTGAGCAAGTGGACGACACACATGTGGATCGCAGCGCGTTGAGTGCATTGCGGGAAGTGATGGAGGAGGGTTATCCGGATCTGCTGGATATCTTTCTTGCGGACTCCGAAGAGCGCCTGAAAGTCCTGAGAGCGGCTGACAGTGCCGCACGGCTCGCTGAAACCGCCCATAGCTTCAAGGGCAGCAGCAGCAATATGGGCGCCCTCAGGCTGACCGAACTTTGCCGCCAGCTTGAGCATGAGGCCGCCAGTTTGCCATGCGCGGCCGTTCAGGAACTGGTCGGCAAAATCGACCGCGAATTCGCCAATATCCGCCCTCTCTACGAAGCAGAGCGAAAGCGTTGCTCGGCGAAAATCTGAGCAAACGCTGCTTTGGTTCTCTATCGAGTGAAACTGGCTCGACCTTTGCAGTTATCTAACCCAACTGTACTTACGAGCCCTGTGCAGCGGAGACCGTTTCATGCCCGTTACCCCCAATATTCTGCTTCAGGCCTCCAGGCAGGCCAAGACTCAGGCTGCCTGCGCCAATCCCCCGGCAGTGGCCGCAGAGCCCGGGGACAAGGCCGCAAGCTTCGCCCGTGTCTACGCCAATCAGGCCCAAAGCAAGCCCAATGCGTTGGCCGATGCTCCGCTCAAACCTGATCGTGACAAGACTTCCGGTGTTGGCGCGAAGAAGGACGCTGGCGACGATAAGTCTGCCGCCGGGGAGCCGGTGGTTGCCGATGGCGGCAAATCCTTGCCTGCCGACCAATCGGTGCGGGCTGACGACAAGACCGCCGGCGAAGATGCGTCAGAGGCCGAGCCGGCTCAGGTCGTCGATGCCGCGCCGGTCGATCCGGCGCTTGATCCCGCATTGCCGCAAGCCATACAGCCAGTGGTGTCAGCGCCAGCAACGCCTGCCGTAGCCGATGCGGTGCAGCCAACGGTTGAAGCGCCGGTTGCTGCGGCGCTCGCGGCTGCAAGCGTTTCGGCGCCGGCCAGCGCTGACGGCGACTTCGATCCCGAGGTCGATCCACTCGACGCCCTGCCGGCGTTACGCCTGGCGATGGAGCAGAGCGGTCACGTGTCGGCTTCCAGTCAAGCGCAACCAAAGGCGGCACCAACACAAGCTGACGGTGAGTTGACGTCGGCGCAAAACTTTGCCGCCGGTATGGCGACCATGCTGGATGTTCAGGCCGACAAGGACAGTGCCGGCAAAGGTGACGACAAGGCTTTCAGCGGCTTGATCGACGACGGCCTGAAGGATCTCAAATCTGCCGGCAGCGACACCCGTGTCGATGATTTCGCCAGCCGTCTGGCCGCGCTGACCCAGGCGGCCACACCGAAGACCGCCAATGCCTTGCCGGTAAACCAGCCGATCGCCATGCACCAGAGCGGCTGGACCGAAGAGGTGGTGAACCGGGTCATGTACCTGTCCAGCGCCAACCTCAAGGCCGCGGACATCCAGTTGCAACCCGCTGAACTGGGGCGTCTGGACATTCGGGTGAACATGGTTCCCGATCAGCAGACCCAAGTCACGTTCATGAGTGCGCATCCTGCCGTCCGTGAGGCGCTTGACAGCCAGGTCCATCGCTTGCGCGACATGTTTGCGCAGCAGGGCATGGGGCAGGTCGATGTCAACGTTTCGGATCAGTCCCGTGGTTCGCAACAAGGGCAGGAACAAGCCCGGCAAAGTCAGACCGGACGGACCAGCGCCAGCGGCGGCCGTATCGACTCCATGGATGACGACCTGACGCCGGGCGTCGCTGAAGTGGCTGCCAATACCACCAGTGTGATCGGCTCCAGCGCGGTCGATTACTACGCCTGATCGGGCTTGTCACCCATCCCTGTGGGAGCGAGCCTGCTCGCGAAAGCGGTGTAACAGTCGATGGAAATGTTGACGGTTAGAATGCTATCGCGAGCAGGCTCGCTCCCACAGTGGTTTTGCCGTGTTCTTCGGAATGCTGGCAGTCCACCGCTCCATCCCCCTCCAACCGTTCTGGCATAACACTTGCTCTTGCCTTGCCGTGCGACTGTGAAACCCCGAATAGTGACGGATTATTGGCATGGCGAAGAGCGACGCAGCAGTAAAAGACCCCGCAACCAAAGGCAAACTCAAGCTGATTATTCTGATCGTGGTGGCCCTGCTGCTGGCGATCGGTGTGTCCGTGGGCGCGACCTGGTACTTCATGCACAGCGCTCAGAACAAGCCTGCCGCCGCCGTGGTGGACGCCGCTCCCGTCGGCAAGCAGCCAGCGATTTTCGAGCCGATGGCACCGGCTTTCGTGGCCAACTTCAACCAGAACGGCCGCCAGCGCTACATGCAGGTGAGCATCACCATGCTCGCGCGCAACCCGGCGGATCTGGAGGCGCTCAAGGTCCACATGCCGGTGATCCGCAACAACCTGGTCATGCTGTTCTCCGGCCAGGACTTTGCGACCCTCGCGTCGCCGGTCGGCCAGGAAATGCTGCGGCAGAAGGCCACCGCCAGCGTCCAGGAAGTGGCGCAGAAAGAGCTCGGCAAAGTGGTGGTCGAACAGTTGCTTTTCACTAATTTCGTACTGCAGTAGGAACACGACATGGCCGTGCAGGACCTGCTGTCCCAGGATGAGATCGACGCGCTGTTGCATGGCGTCGACGATGGTCTGGTACAGACCGAAAACGCTGCCGAACCCGGCAGCGTCAAAAGCTACGACCTGACCAGCCAGGATCGCATCGTCCGTGGACGCATGCCGACCCTGGAAATGATCAACGAACGTTTCGCTCGTTATACCCGCATCAGCATGTTCAACATGCTGCGTCGCTCGGCAGACGTAGCGGTCGGCGGCGTGCAGGTGATGAAGTTCGGCGAATACGTGCACTCGCTGTACGTGCCGACCAGTCTCAACCTGGTCAAGATCAAACCCCTGCGCGGCACCGCGCTGTTCATCCTCGACGCCAAGCTGGTGTTCAAGCTGGTGGACAACTTCTTCGGTGGCGACGGCCGGCATGCCAAGATCGAAGGGCGTGAATTCACCCCGACCGAACTGCGTGTGGTGCGCATGGTGCTGGAGCAGGCGTTCGTCGATCTGAAGGAAGCCTGGCAAGCGATCATGGAAGTCAACTTCGAGTACATCAACTCCGAAGTGAACCCGGCCATGGCCAACATCGTCGGCCCGAGCGAAGCCATTGTGGTGTCGACCTTCCACATCGAACTCGATGGCGGTGGTGGCGACCTGCACGTGACCATGCCGTATTCGATGATCGAGCCGGTGCGCGAAATGCTCGACGCCGGCTTCCAGTCGGACCTCGACGATCAGGACGAGCGCTGGGTCAACGCCCTGCGCCAGGACGTGCTGGATGTCGACGTGCCGATCGGTGCGACGGTGGCCCGTCGTCAACTGCGCCTGCGCGACATCCTGCACATGCAGCCGGGGGATGTGATCCCGGTCGACATGCCGGAAGAAATGATCATGCGCGCCAACGGCGTACCGGCCTTCAAGGTCAAGATGGGTTCGCACAAGGGCAACCTGGCGTTGCAAGTGATCGAGCCGATCGAGCGCCGTTGACCGGCGCTCCTACCCATTCGCGATTAACCGAATTCTGAACTTTTGCTCGCCGAGGACACTGACATTATGAACACGCAAGACGACCAGGCCCTGGCCGATGAGTGGGCCGCGGCCCTGGAAGAAACCGGTGATGCCGGGCAGGCCGACATCGACGCATTGCTTGCCGCCGATTCCGGCAATTCCGCGTCCAACCGCCTGCCAATGGAAGAGTTCGGCAGCGTGCCGAAAAACAACGATCCGGTGAGCCTCGAAGGCCCGAACCTGGACGTGATCCTCGATATCCCGGTGTCGATTTCCATGGAAGTGGGCAGCACCGACATCAACATCCGCAACCTGCTGCAACTGAACCAGGGCTCGGTGATCGAGCTGGATCGCCTGGCCGGCGAGCCGCTGGACGTGCTGGTCAACGGCACGCTCATCGCCCACGGCGAAGTGGTGGTGGTCAACGAGAAGTTCGGCATCCGCCTGACGGACGTGATCAGCCCAAGCGAACGCATCAAGAAGCTGCGCTGAGTGAAAAAGTTTTTCGGGGCTGTGCTGGGGAGCGCGCTGGCCATGCCGTTCAGCGTGCTGGCGGCCGAGCCGGTCGCTACGGCGACCACGGCTGCTGCGCCAGCGGTGAGCAGTGGTGTGGCAGGGCAACTGACGCAGTTGGTGTTCGGCTTGCTGCTGGTGCTGGGGTTGATCTTCTTCCTCGCCTGGTTGCTGCGTCGGGTTCAGCAGGCCGGTCCGGCCGGCAAGGGGCAGGTGATCGAGATTGTCGGCTCCCGCGCGCTGGGGCCTCGCGACCGCCTGATGCTGGTGCAGGTCGGCAACGAGCAGATTCTGCTTGGCCTGAGCCCAGGCAGCATCACTGCGCTGCACGTCCTCAAGGAGCCGGTGCAGGTGCCCAGCACCGAGAAGCCGACGCCGGAGTTTGCGCAGCGCCTGCTCGAGATGCTGGGTAAAGATCAGAAGGATAAGAAGTAATGGGTGCGCTACGCATCGTTTTGACGCTGGCCCTGATGCTGGCCGCACCGCTGGCATTCGCCGCCGATCCGCTGTCGATCCCGGCCATCACCCTGGGCACCAATGCGCAGGGTGCACAGGAATACTCGGTCAGCCTGCAAATCCTGTTGATCATGACCGCGCTGAGTTTTATCCCGGCGTTTGTCATGCTGATGACCAGCTTCACCCGGATCATCATTGTCTTCTCGATCCTGCGCCAGGCCCTGGGTCTGCAGCAGACGCCGTCGAACCAGATTCTCACCGGCATGGCGCTGTTCCTGACCCTGTTCATCATGGCGCCGGTGTTCGACCGGGTGAACCAGGATGCCTTGCAGCCCTATCTGGCGGAAAAACTGACGGCCCAGGATGCGGTCGCCAAGGCGCAGGTGCCGATCAAGAATTTCATGCTCGCCCAGACCCGCACCAGCGACCTTGAGCTGTTCATGCGCCTGTCCAAGCGCACTGACATCGCGACACCGGATCAGGCGCCGTTGACCATCCTGGTACCGGCCTTCGTGACCTCCGAGCTGAAAACGGCGTTCCAGATCGGCTTCATGATCTTCATTCCGTTTCTGATCATCGACCTGGTCGTGGCCAGTGTGCTGATGGCCATGGGTATGATGATGCTCTCGCCGCTGATCATTTCCCTGCCGTTCAAGATCATGTTGTTCGTGCTGGTGGATGGCTGGGCGCTGATCATCGGCACCCTGGCCAGCAGCTTTGGCGGTGTCTCGCCATGACCCCTGAAGTCGCCGTAGACATTTTCCGCGAAGCCCTGTGGTTGACCACCATGATGGTTGCCGTGCTGGTGATTCCTAGCCTGCTGGTGGGGTTGTTGGTGGCGATGTTCCAGGCCGCCACCCAGATCAACGAACAGACCCTGAGCTTTTTGCCGCGCCTGTTGGTGATGCTGGTGACGCTGATCGTCGGCGGGCCTTGGCTCGTACAGACCTTCATGGAATACATTCTGCAGCTGTACGGCAGTATTCCTCAGGTCATCGGCTAAATCATGTCACTGCTAGCGCTGACCGATACGCAGATCAGCACCTGGGTGGCGACGTTCATGTTGCCGCTGTTTCGCGTCGGCTCCCTGCTGATGGTCATGCCGGTGTTTGGCACAACCTTGCTGCCTCGGCGCATCCGCCTGTATTTCGCGCTGGCCATTACCGTGGTCATCGCGCCGGGGCTGCCAGCGATGCCGGCGGTCAATCCCCTGGATCTGAGCGGGCTGTTGCTGATCGCCGAGCAAATCCTCATCGGCGCGGTGATGGGGTTTTCCTTGCAACTGTTCTTCCAGGCCTTTGTGGTGGCCGGGCAAATTGTCGCCATCCAGATGGGCATGGGTTTCGCTTCGATGATCGACCCGGCCAACGGCGTCTCGACGGCGGTGATCGGGCAATTTTTCACCATGCTGGTGACGCTGCTGTTCCTGTCCATGAATGGCCATCTGGTGGTGTTCGAGGTCCTCACCGAGAGCTTCACCACGTTGCCGGTGGGTGGCGGCCTGATGGTCAACCATTACTGGGAGCTGGCCGGAAAGCTCGGCTGGGTGCTCGGTTCGGCGTTGTTGCTGGTGTTGCCGGCGGTCACCGCGCTGCTGGTGGTCAACATCGCGTTTGGCGTCATGACCCGGGCGGCGCCGCAACTCAATATTTTCTCGGTCGGCTTCCCGCTGATCCTGGTGCTTGGCTTGTTTATCGTCTGGGTCGGGTTGGCGGACATTCTCAATCAGTATCAACCGCTGGCCACCGAGGCCTTGCAGTTGTTACGCGAAATGGCGCGGGCGAGCTGAGTCATGGCTGAGAGCGAAAGCGGTCAGGACAAAACAGAAGACCCCACGGAGAAGCGCAAGCAAGACTCCCGTGAAAAGGGTGAGATAGCGCGGTCCAAGGAACTCAACACCCTGGCGATCATGCTGGTCGGTGCCTCGGCGTTGCTGATTTTTGGCGGCGCCATGGCGCAGGACATGATGGAGCTGATGCGCTTCAATTTCTCGCTGCCGCGGGAGGTGATTCTGGATCAGCGCTCCATGGCCAACTACCTGATGCGCTCGGGACAGATTGCCCTGTGGTCGATCCAGCCAGTGATGATCACCTTGGTGCTGGCGGCCATCATCGGTCCGATTTCCCTGGGGGGCTGGCTGTTCGCGGCAAGCTCCATGGCGCCCAAGTTCAGCCGTTTGAACCCCGGTCCCGGCCTCAAGCGCATGTTCTCGACCAAGGCGCTGGTCGAGCTGCTCAAGGCCCTGGCCAAGTTCATCATCATCCTGTTCGTAGCGCTGGCGGTGTTGTCGTCGGACATCGACGACCTGCTGCGTATCGCCCATGAACCCCTGGACATGGCAATCATCCACAGCCTGCAAGTGGTGGGCTGGAGCACCTTGTGGATGGCGTGCGGGCTGATCCTCATCGCTGCGGTAGATGTGCCGGTGCAGCTCTGGGAAAGCCACAAGAAACTGCTGATGACCAAGCAGGAAGTGCGCGACGAGCACAAGGATCAGGAGGGGCGGCCGGAGGTCAAGCAGCGGATTCGACAGTTGCAGCGTGAGATGTCCCAGCGGCGGATGATGGCCGCCATTCCCGAGGCTGACGTGGTCATCACCAACCCGACGCACTACGCCGTGGCGCTCAAGTACGACCCGGAGAAGGGCAGTGCCCCGGTGCTGCTGGCCAAGGGCAGTGACTTCCTGGCCCTGAAGATCCGCGAGATCGCCGCGGCCAACGAGATCCTGCTGCTGGAGTCACCGGCGCTGGCGCGCTCGATTTATTACTCCACCGAACTGGAGCAGGAAATCCCCGGCGGGCTGTATCTGGCGGTCGCGCAGGTACTGGCCTACGTCTATCAGATTCGACAGTACCGGGCGGGCAAGGGCAAACGACCGGATCCGCTCAAGGATGACCTGCCGATTCCGCCGGATTTGCGCCGCGATTCCTGAGTCTAGCGCTCCCACAGGTTCGGCGATAACTTGTGGGAGCGTGGCTTGCCCGCGATGACGTCAGCCCAGGCAGCACATATCCCACTGAAAAATTGCTCTATTTCTCCCTTTGCAAAAGTTGGAAAGCTTCTTGCAGTAGCCGCCCTGCGCCTGCTTCAGGCGTCAAAAGTTTGCTTTAAAGGAACGGGGAAAACCGGTGGATCGCTCTCAGTTAATCAACAGTGCCCGCAGCAACATTGCCGACCTCAGTCGGGGCAATCTGGGCGTGCCGCTGTTGCTGCTGGTCATGCTGGCGATGATGATGTTGCCGGTGCCGCCGTTCCTGCTCGACGTGTTCTTCACCTTCAACATTGCCCTGTCCATCGTCGTGCTGCTGGTGTGCGTCTACGCTTTGCGCCCGCTGGATTTCGCGGTGTTCCCGACCATCCTGCTGGTGGCGACGCTGTTGCGCCTGGCATTGAACGTGGCCTCCACGCGGGTGGTGATGCTCCACGGCCAGGACGGTCACGCGGCCGCCGGCAAGGTGATCCAGGCGTTCGGCGAGGTGGTGATCGGCGGTAACTACGTGGTCGGTATCGTGGTTTTCGCGATCCTGATGATCATCAACTTCGTCGTGGTGACCAAGGGTGCGGGGCGGATTTCCGAGGTGAGCGCGCGTTTCACCCTCGATGCTATGCCCGGCAAGCAAATGGCGATCGACGCCGACCTCAACGCCGGCCTGATCGATCAGGCCCAGGCCAAGGCCCGCCGCTCGGAAGTCGCCCAGGAAGCCGAGTTCTACGGTTCCATGGACGGTGCCAGCAAATTCGTCCGTGGTGACGCCATTGCCGGCCTGTTGATCCTGTTCATCAACCTGATCGGCGGCATGGCAGTCGGTATCTTCCAGCACGGCATGACCTTCGGCGATGCCGGCAAGGTGTATGCGCTGTTGACCATCGGTGACGGTTTGGTGGCGCAATTGCCATCACTGTTGTTATCGACAGCAGCGGCGATCATGGTGACCCGTGCGTCCGGTTCGGAAGACATGGGCAAACAGATCAATCGCCAGATGTTCGCCTCGCCCAAGGCGCTGGCGGTGGCGGCAGGTTTGATGGCGGTCATGGGCCTGGTGCCCGGCATGCCGCACTTCTCGTTCCTGAGCATGGCGGCCCTGGCGGCCGGTGGCGCTTACCTGTTCTGGAAAAAGCAGAACGTCGCCAAGGTTCAGGCCCTGCAAGAGGTCAAGCGCCAGCAGGAGCTGCTGCCGTCGCCGGCCCGTGCCCAGGAAACCAAGGAGCTTGGCTGGGATGACGTGACGCCCATCGACATGATCGGCCTGGAAGTGGGCTATCGCCTGATTCCGCTGGTGGACCGCAACCAGGGCGGCCAGTTGCTGGCGCGGATCAAGGGGGTGCGCAAGAAGCTGTCCCAGGATCTGGGCTTCCTGATGCCGACCGTGCATATCCGTGACAACCTCGACCTGGCGCCAAGTGCCTATCGCCTGACCCTGATGGGGGTGATCCTGGCGGAAGCGGAGATTTACCCGGATCGCGAGCTGGCGATCAACCCGGGGCAGGTCTACGGCACGCTCAACGGCATTACCGCCAAAGATCCGGCTTTCGGCCTGGAGGCGGTCTGGATTGAGATCAGCCAGCGTGCCCAGGCGCAATCCCTCGGTTACACGGTGGTCGATGCCAGTACAGTGGTGGCCACCCACTTGAACCAGATACTCTACAAGCATTCCAGTGAACTGATCGGTCACGAAGAAGTGCAGCAGCTCATGCAATTGCTGGCCAAAAGCTCGCCGAAACTGGCTGAGGAGCTGGTGCCGGGCGTGGTTTCGCTGTCGCAACTGCTCAAGGTGCTGCAAGCGCTGTTGGCCGAGCAAGTGCCGGTTCGCGATATCCGTAGCATTGCCGAGGCCATCGCCAACAATGCCGCCAAGAGTCAAGATACCGCCGCGCTGGTGGCTGCCGTGCGGGTTGGCGTCTCCCGCGCAATCGTCCAAAGCATTGTAGGCACTGAGTCGCAGCTGCCAGTTATCACGCTGGAGCCAAGGTTGGAACAGATATTGCTCAATAGTCTGCAAAAGGCAGGACAAGGCTCGGAAGAGGGCGTTCTGCTGGAGCCAAGCATGGCTGAGAAACTGCAACGCTCGCTGATTGACGCGGCGCAGCGCCAGGAGATGCAAGGTCAGCCGGTGATTCTGCTGGTGGCCGGTCCGGTTCGCGCGATGCTCTCGCGATTCGGCCGGCTCGCAGTCCCGGGTTTGCACGTGTTGGCTTACCAGGAAATCCCTGACAACAAGCAAGTGACCATCGTTGCGACAGTAGGGCCCAACGGCTGAGGTAGTGGTTTATGCAAGTTAAGCGTTTTTTCGCCGCCGATATGCGTCAGGCCATGAAGCTGGTTCGCGATGAGCTGGGCGCTGATGCAGCCATTATCGGCAACCGCCGGATTGCCGGGGGCGTCGAGCTGACGGCTGCGCTGGATTACAAGTTGTCGGCGCTGGCGCCGCGTGTTCCGAACATGGAGCTCGAAGACGAGCTGCGCAAGACTCAGTCGCGGATCGTCACCGCCCAGGCCGAATTGAGCCTGCGTGGCGATGGCGAGAGCGACAATGCGACCAACCGCCAGTTGTTCGCCGGCTTGCCGCTGACCGCAGCCGAGCCGCTGATCGAGCCTACGTATGACCAACCTCGTCGCCCGGCACCAGCTGCTGTACCTGCGTCCGGTGGCGTGGACCCGCGTGCGTTCGACTCGATGCGTTTCGAGCTCAACAGCCTGCGCGAACTCATGGAAGTACAACTCGGGTCCCTGGCCTGGAACCAGCTGCAAGGCAGCCGTCCGGACCAGGCCAACCTCTGGCGTCGCCTGCAACGCATTGGCCTGTCTGGCCCGCTGTCGCGCGACCTGCTGGCACTGATAACCGAAATCCAGGAGCCTCGTCAGGCCTGGCGCATGTTGCTGGCGCACCTGGCGCGCATGATCGTTACCCCGGAAGTCGAGCCTCTGGAAGAGGGCGGAGTCATCGCCATGGTCGGCCCTGCCGGCATGGGCAAGACCACCACCCTGGCCAAGCTGGCTGCCCGTTACGTGCTCAAGTACGGCGCGCAGAACATTGCGCTGGTGAGCATGGACAGCTTCCGCATCGGTGCCCAGGAGCAACTCAAGACCCTGGGGCGCATTCTCAATGTGCCGGTGACCCACGTCGATCCGGGCCAGTCCCTGGTGCAGGCGCTCGATCCATTGCTGCGCAAGCGCGTGGTGCTGATCGATACCGCCGGCCTGCAGGCCAGTGACCCGGCCCTGCGCATGCAGCTCGAAAGCCTGGCCGGTCGTGGCATCCGCTCAAAAAATTATCTGGTCCTGGCAACCACCAGCCAGAAACAGGTTCTAACCGCCGCTTATCACAGTTACAAGCGTTGCGGGCTTGCCGGCTGCATCCTGACTAAACTGGATGAAACGGCAAGCCTGGGCGAGGTGTTGAGCCTGGCCATCAGTCATGAGTTGCCAGTGGCGTACCTGACCGATGGCCCGCGGATTCCGGATGATCTCCATCTGCCGCGCCGTCATCAGTTGGTCAGTCGCGCCGTCAGTGTGCAAATGCAGGAAGAACCCAGCGAAGAAGCCATGGCTGACATGTTCGCTGACATCTACCACAGTCCGACCAAGCAGGTTGGCTGAGGTATTTAATGAATAGTTTTTGTACCTACATCGATGGTCTGCCATGCATTGTTCCGTTTGTGAACGCGCAGCCAGTAATGTGGCCTCCGTCTATGCAAGACAAGGTAAAGAAATAACATGGGCAGCATGCATCCTGTACAGGTGATCGCGGTGACCGGCGGCAAAGGTGGCGTCGGGAAAACTAACGTGTCAGTGAACTTGTCCCTGGCTTTGGCTGAGCTTGGCCGGCGCGTCATGCTGCTGGACGCCGACCTGGGACTGGCGAACGTCGACGTTCTGCTGGGCCTGACACCCAAACGTACCCTGGCCGACGTGATCGAGGGCCGCTGCGAACTGCGCGATGTACTGCTGCAGGGGCCTGGCGGCATCCGTATCGTTCCGGCCGCATCCGGCACTCAGAGCATGGTGCATCTGAGTCCTGCGCAACACGCCGGCCTTATCCAGGCCTTCAGTGATATCGGCGACAACCTCGACGTATTGGTGATCGACACCGCTGCGGGCATTGGTGAGTCGGTCGTCAGCTTCGTTCGCGCAGCCCAGGAAGTGCTGCTGGTGGTGTGCGACGAGCCGACCTCGATTACCGATGCCTACGCCTTGATCAAGTTGCTCAATCGCGACTACGGCATGAACCGCTTCCGCGTCCTGGCCAACATGGCCCAGAGCCCGCAGGAAGGGCGCAACCTGTTCGCCAAGTTGACCAAGGTCACGGATCGCTTCCTCGACGTCGCCCTACAATACGTCGGCGCAGTGCCCTACGACGAAAGCGTGCGCAAGGCTGTGCAGAAGCAGCGCGCCGTCTACGAGGCCTTCCCGCGTTCCAAGTGCTCGCTGGCGTTCAAGGCCATCGCGCAAAAGGTCGATACCTGGCCGCTGCCTGCCAACCCGCGCGGGCACCTGGAGTTTTTCGTCGAGCGTCTCGTGCAGCAAACAGCAGGACCTGTTCTATGACAGCCAGCGGTTACAACCTCTACAAAAAATCGGCTCGTGATGCGCAGTACGAGCTGATCGAGCGTTACGCGCCGCTGGTTAAACGCATTGCCTACCACTTGCTGGCGCGTTTGCCGGCCAGTGTCCAGGTCGAAGACCTGATCCAGGCCGGGATGATCGGCCTGCTTGAGGTATCGAGCAAATATGACGCCAGCAAAGGCGCCAGTTTCGAGACGTACGCGGGCATTCGAATCCGCGGCGCCATGCTCGATGAAGTGCGCAAGGGGGACTGGGCGCCACGTTCGGTTCACCGCAATACGCGCATGGTCAGCGACGCCATTCGCTCGATTGAAGCGAAAACCGGCCGTGACGCTAAAGATCACGAAGTTGCGGCCGAACTCCAATTGAGTCTCGACGATTACTACGGAATTTTGAACGACACCCTGGGCAGCCGGTTATTCAGTTTCGACGATCTGTTGCAGGACGGCGAACACGAAGGGCTGCACGAGGATGGCGCGAGTGCTCATACCGAGCCGTCACGCGATCTGGAAGATGAACGCTTCCAGGCTGCGCTGGCGGATGCGATTGCCAATTTGCCGGAGCGTGAGCGACTGGTGTTGGCGCTGTACTACGACGAAGAGTTGAACCTCAAGGAAATCGGTGAGGTCCTGGGGGTCAGCGAATCGCGGGTCAGCCAGTTACACAGCCAGTGCGCGGCCCGCTTGCGGGGGCGTTTGGGGGAGTGGCGAGCGCGCTGAAGGCAGTGTGGGGGACACTGCGAAAGAGACTGGTGTGGTGTTGAACTGCACAGGTCCCGATCTGTTGTGCTCCAGACAGTCATTGAGTGCTTTGCCGGATTGATTGAAATGGCGCGTCCAGGTGCTGGGCGCGTTTAAGACTGCTTGGAGGTCGAATTGGACAAGAACATGAAAATCCTCATCGTTGATGACTTCTCAACGATGCGGCGGATCATCAAGAACCTGCTGCGTGACCTTGGGTTCACCAACACCGTCGAGGCCGACGATGGCACTACCGCCATTCCGGTGCTCAACAGCGGAAGCATCGACTTTCTGGTAACGGACTGGAACATGCCGGGCATGACCGGCATCGATCTGCTGCGTCACGTGCGTGCCGATGAAAAGCTCAAGCATCTGCCGGTGCTGATGGTGACCGCTGAAGCCAAGCGTGAGCAGATCATCGAAGCGGCCCAGGCCGGCGTTAACGGCTATGTGGTCAAGCCCTTCACGGCCCAGGCGTTGAAAGAAAAAATCGAGAAGATTTTCGAACGCATCGGTTGATGAGTGCGCCACGGGGGAGCTATGGGCAATAACGAAACTTCATTGGGCGACTTTGAATCGACCCTGAAAAAACACGCCGTCGAATTGGTCGAGAGCCTTGAAAAAGGCAAGTTCGGCGACGCGGTGCAATTGATCCATGAGCTCAACCAGACCCGAGACCGCGGCCTGTATCAGGAAGTGGGCAAGCTCACTCGTGAACTGCATAGCGCGATCGTCAATTTCCAGATTGACCCGCACATGCCGCAAGCCGAAGAAGTGTCGCAGATCACCGACGCCACCGAGCGTCTGGGCTATGTGGTCAAGCTGACCGAGGCCGCGGCCAACCGCACCATGGATCTGGTGGAAAATGCCACGCCGCTGGTCAACAGCCTGGCGGACGAAGCCCAGGCCTTGAGCACGGACTGGGGGCGCTTCATGCGTCGTGAAGTCGGTGCCGAAGAGTTTCGTGAACTGGCCCGTCGGGTCGACGGCTTCCTGGCACGCAGCGGCACGGACAATCGCGCGGTGTCGGGCAACCTGAACGATATCCTGCTCGCCCAGGATTACCAGGACCTCACGGGGCAAGTGATCAAGCGTGTGACCCAACTGGTCACCGAAGTTGAAAGCAACCTGCTCAAGCTCGTGCTGATGGCCAGTCAGGTGGACCGCTTTGCGGGCATCGAACATGACCGTCAAGCGATGCTTGCGGAAAAAGATCCACAAAAACATCTCTCTCAGGGTGAAGGTCCGCAGATTCATGCCGATAAAAGAGAAGACGTTGTGTCCGGTCAGGACGATGTGGACGATTTGCTATCCAGCCTGGGATTTTAGAATTTTAGGCATTTTGGGTTTTTAGACCTGTTAGGAGCACCCCCCTGATGAGCTTCGGCGCCGATGAAGAGATCCTTCAGGATTTCCTGGTTGAGGCCGGCGAGATTCTAGAGCAACTGTCCGAACAACTGGTCGAGCTGGAAAGCCGTCCGGATGATGCGGATTTGCTCAATGCAATTTTTCGCGGTTTTCACACTGTAAAAGGGGGCGCCGGCTTCCTCCAGCTCAACGAACTGGTGGAGTGCTGCCACATCGCCGAGAACGTGTTCGACATCCTGCGCAAGGGTGAGCGTCGCGTCGACTCGGAACTGATGGACGTGGTTCTCGAAGCGCTGGACGCGGTGAACGGCATGTTCAGCGAAGTCCGCGAGCGCAGCCCGATCACGGCTGCGACACCTGAGTTGCTGGCGGCGCTGGCCCGTCTGGCCGAGCCTCAATCGGCTGATGAAGTGGTTGCTGCACCTGTTGCCGCCGTGGTTGAAGCGCCGGTGGCTGAAGCCGATTCAGGCGATATTACCGATAACGAATTCGAGCAATTGCTGGACTCGCTCAATGCCGTCAAGGCACAGGCTGAGGCGCCGGCGGTTGCCCACGCAGCTGTAAGAGAGGCACCTGCAAGCGAGACACCTGCAAACGAGGCACCTGCAAGCGACGAAATCACCGATGCCGAGTTCGAGTCGTTGCTCGATCAGTTGCACGGTAAAGGCCAGTTTGCCGTCGATGCGATTGCACAGGTTCCGGCTGCGCCAGAAGCACCGAAAGCGCCGGGCGACAGTTCCGATATTACTGACGACGAATTTGAAGCACTGCTCGACCAGTTGCATGGCAAGGGCAACTTTGCTGTCGAGGCGCTGGAGTCCGCCATTGCTTCGGTGCCTGCACCTGCTGCCCCAAGCGCAGTGGCGGCTGGCAGCGATCTGATTTCCGATCACGAGTTCGAAGCGCTGCTCGACGAATTGCACGGCAAGGGCAAGTTCAGCGAAGTCGGCACCGCGACGGCGGCCAACGGTTCGAACGCGGTTGTTGCGGCACCGGCACCCAAGGCGGCGCCGAAACCTGTGGCCAAGGCCCCCGAGCCAAAAGCCGAGGCCCCGGCCGCCGCTGCACCGGCTGCTGCCCGCGCCCCGGCCGCGCCACCGGCGGAAAAGCCGGCGAGCGAAGCCGAGACCACCGTACGGGTCGATACCGCGCGTCTGGACGAGATCATGAACATGGTCGGCGAGCTGGTTCTGGTGCGTAACCGCCTGGTCCGCCTGGGTCTCAACAGTGGCGACGAAGCCATGTCCAAGGCCGTATCGAACCTCGACGTGGTCACCGCCGACCTGCAAACCGCGGTCATGAAGACCCGGATGCAACCGATCAAGAAAGTCTTCGGGCGCTTCCCGCGCCTGGTTCGCGACCTGGCTCGCCAGCTCAAGAAAGAGATCAACCTGGAACTGGTCGGCGAAGAAACCGACCTCGACAAGAACCTCGTCGAGGCCTTGGCCGACCCGCTGGTCCACTTGGTGCGCAACGCCGTCGACCACGGCATCGAGTCACCGGAAGAACGCGAAGCCTCGGGCAAGGCCCGTGGCGGCAAGGTGATCCTGGCGGCCGAACAGGAAGGCGATCACATCCTGCTGTCGATCTCCGATGACGGTAAAGGCATGGACCCGAATGTCCTGCGTTCCATCGCGGTGAAACGCGGCGTGATGGACAAGGATGCGGCCGATCGACTGAGCGACACCGAGTGCTACAACCTGATCTTCGCCCCGGGTTTCTCGACCAAGACCGAGATCTCCGACGTGTCGGGTCGCGGCGTTGGCATGGACGTGGTGAAAACCAAGATTTCCCAGCTCAACGGTTCGATCAACATCTATTCGGCCAAGGGCCAGGGTTCGAAGATCGTCATCAAGGTGCCGCTGACCCTGGCGATCATGCCGACGCTGATGGTCATGCTCGGCAACCAGGCGTTCGCGTTCCCGCTGGTGAACGTCAACGAGATCTTCCACCTCGACCTGTCGACCACCAACGTCGTGGACGGCCAGGAAGTGGTGATCGTACGGGACAAGGCGCTGCCATTGTTCTACCTCAAACGCTGGCTGGTCAGCTCCGCCGCTCACGAAGAGCAGCGCGAGGGCCATGTGGTGATCCTTTCGGTGGGCACACAGCGAATCGGCTTTGTCGTCGATCAACTGGTGGGCCAGGAAGAAGTGGTCATCAAGCCATTGGGCAAAATGCTCCAGGGAACGCCGGGCATGTCCGGCGCCACCATTACCGGTGACGGCCGCATCGCGCTGATTCTCGATGTTCCGAGCATGCTCAAGCGTTACGCCACCCGGCGTATTTGATTCTGCTGGAGCGGGGCGCCTGGCCTCGCTCCATCTAATGGAGTGTTTATGGCAGTCAAAGTCCTGGTGGTGGACGATTCGGGGTTTTTCCGCCGCCGCGTCTCGGAAATTCTTTCAGCGGATTCGAATATCCAGGTCGTCGGCACGGCGACCAACGGCAAAGAGGCGATCGATCAGGCGCTGGCCCTCAAGCCCGACGTGATCACCATGGACTACGAGATGCCGATGATGGACGGCATCACTGCCGTGCGGCACATCATGCAACGCTGCCCGACCCCGGTCTTGATGTTCTCCTCACTGACCCATGAAGGCGCCCGGGTCACCCTCGATGCGCTGGATGCCGGTGCGGTGGACTTCCTGCCGAAGAATTTCGAAGACATCTCGCGCAACCCCGAGAAGGTCAAGCAACTGCTGTGCGAGAAGATCCTGAGCATCTCGCGCAGTAATCGTCGTGTCAGTCACTACAGCGCTCCGGCGCCTGTCGCTGCGCCAACTCCGACGCCGGCGCCTTCCAGCGTGGGCAGTTTTGCCAGCAGCGCGCCCGCGCGTCCGGCACCGGCACCGATCCCGGCGCGTACGCATGCACCCGCTTCGTCGTCGCCCGCGCCAAAACGCAAAAACTACAAACTGGTGGCCATCGGTACGTCCACCGGCGGCCCGGTGGCCCTGCAGCGGGTCTTGACCCAATTGCCGGCCAACTTCCCGGCCCCGATCGTGCTGGTTCAACACATGCCGGCCGCCTTCACCAAGGCCTTCGCCGAGCGCCTGGACAAGCTCTGCCGCATCAGCGTCAAGGAAGCCGAGGATGGTGACATCCTGCGTCCGGGCCTGGCGTTGCTGGCGCCGGGTGGCAAGCAGATGATGATCGACGGTCGCGGCGCGGTGAAAATCCTCCCGGGTGACGAGCGTCTGAATTACAAGCCGTGCGTGGACATCACCTTCGGTTCGGCAGCCAAGTCCTACGGTGACAAAGTTCTGGCGGTCGTCCTGACCGGCATGGGCGCCGATGGCCGCGAAGGCGCGCGCCTGCTCAAGCAGGGCGGCAGTTCGATCTGGGCGCAGGACGAAGCCAGTTGCGTGATCTACGGCATGCCGATGGCCATTGTAAAAGCTGAACTGGCCGACGCGGTGTACAGCCTCGACGACATTGGCAAGCACCTGGTCGAGGCCTGTATCTGATGGATGTTCTAAGCCTGATCGGCATCATCATGGCCTTTGTCGCCATCATCGGCGGCAACTACCTTGAAGGCGGTCATCTGGGCGCCCTGGCCAACGGCCCGGCAGCGTTGATCGTGCTCGGCGGCACCATCGGCGCGGCGCTGCTGCAATCACCGATGAGCGCCTTCAAGCGCGCCATGCAGATCCTCGCCTGGATCCTGTTCCCGCCTCGCGTCGACCTGGCCGGTGGCATCGACCGCGTGGTGAACTGGAGCCTGACCGCCCGCAAGGAAGGCCTGCTGGGGCTTGAAGGTATCGCCGACGCCGAGCCTGACAATTACGCCCGCAAAGGCCTGCAATTGCTGGTCGACGGCGCCGAGCCGGAAGCGATCCGCAGCATTCTGGAAGTGGATTTCTACACCCAGGAAAGCCGCGATATCGAAGCGGCCAAGGTGTTCGAAAGCATGGGCGGTTACGCGCCGACCATCGGCATCATCGGTGCGGTGATGGGCCTGATTCACGTCATGGGCAACCTGGGGGATCCGTCGCAACTGGGTAACGGCATCGCCGTGGCCTTCGTCGCCACCATCTACGGCGTGGCCAGTGCCAACCTGGTGCTGCTGCCGATTGCCGCCAAACTCAAAGCCATCGCGCTGCGCCAGTCGCGTTATCGCGAAATGTTGCTGGAAGGACTGCTGTCGATCGCCGAAGGTGAAAACCCTCGTTCCATCGAGTTGAAGCTTCAGGGCTTCATGGATTGATGGGAGACATGGAACATGGCACGTCGTCGCCAGCATGAAGAACACGTCAACCACGAACGCTGGCTGGTGTCCTACGCGGACTTCATCACCTTGCTGTTCGCTTTTTTCGTGGTGATGTACTCCATCTCTTCGATCAACGAAGGCAAGTACAAGGTTATTTCCGAAGCCCTGATCGGCGTCTTCACCGATTCCGATCGCGCGCTCAAGCCGATCCCCATCGGTGACGAGCGGCCGAAGACCGTGACCCCGGCCAAGCCGCTGGTCAAGGACAGTGACCAGGTCGATGCCGGTGTCTCCGGCGCCAGCGATCCTCTCAAGAGCATCGCCGACGACATCAGCGCGGCGTTCGGTGACCTGATCAGCTCCAACCAGATGACCGTGCGCGGCAACGAGTTGTGGGTCGAGATCGAGCTCAATTCCAGCCTGTTGTTCGGCAGCGGCGACGCCATGCCCAGCGACATCGCGTTCAACATCATCGACAAGGTCGCAGCGATCCTGAAGCCCTTCGACAACCCGATCCATGTCGAAGGTTTCACCGACGATCAACCGATCCGCACCGCGCAGTACCCGACCAACTGGGAGCTGTCCTCGGCGCGCTCGGCCAGCATCGTGCGCATGCTGGCGATGCAGGGGGTGAACCCCGGTCGCTTGGCGTCGGTGGGCTACGGCGAGTTTCAGCCGGTGGCCAACAATGCCACCGCCGAAGGCCGCGCACGCAACCGCCGCGTGGTGCTGGTGGTGTCGCGCAACCTCGATGTTCGCCGCAGCCTCACCGGCACCGGAACCGCACATGCGCAACCGGATGCCGCATTGAAGCGTGCTGGCACACAAACTGCACCGACCCCGGTCAAGTCGCCGGTACGAGAGAACGCCGTCAATTCTCCGTCACCCGCATTAACACGTTGAGCTATTTCTCGGCCGATCCGTTCGGCCGGGAGGAACAATCCGAATGAGAGTCTGGGCAGTCGCCAATCAAAAGGGTGGTGTCGGTAAAACCACTTCCTCCATCGCTTTAGCCGGGTTGCTGGCCGAGGCGGGCAAGCGCGTGGTCGTGGTCGATCTCGACCCCCACGGCTCCATGACCAGCTACTTCGGCTACGATCCCGACAGCCTGGAACACAGCAACTACGATCTGTTCCTGCACAAGGGCAACGTGCCGCAAGGCCTGCCGGGTCAACTGTTGCTGTCGACCAGCGACGAACGCATTTCCCTGTTGCCGTCCAGCACTGCGCTGGCCACCCTCGAGCGCCAGTCGCCGGGGCAAAGCGGTCTGGGCCTGGTGATTGCCAAGAGCCTGGCGCAACTGTGGCAGGACTTCGATTACGCCGTGATCGACAGCCCGCCCTTGCTCGGCGTGCTGATGGTCAATGCCTTGGCGGCGAGCCAGCAACTGGTGATCCCGGTGCAGACCGAACACCTGGCGGTCAAGGGCCTCGAGCGCATGGTCAACACCCTGGCGATGATCAACCGCTCGCGCAAGCAGGCATTGCCATTCACCATCGTGCCGACCCTGTTTGACCGCCGCACCCAGGCGTCCCTCGGAACCTTGCGCGTGCTGCGCGACAAATTCCCCGACGAAATCTGGCAAGGCTATATCCCGGTGGACACGCGCCTGCGCGATGCCAGTCGTGCCGGGCTGACGCCTTCGCAGTTCGACGGCAAGAGCCGTGGCGTTCTCGCTTACCGTGCGTTGCTCAAGCATCTGCTGGCAGCGCAACTTGTTGCGCAGGTGGCGTGACATGACCTCGATCCCTGCAGGAGCGAGCCTGCTCGCGATGGTCGTCAACGATGACGCGGGAAACCTGGCACCCCGTGGCGCTCTCAGGTTCATCGCGAGCAAGCTCGCTCCTACAAGTGAGCGCTCATGAATCGACTGGTAAAGACAACATCGCGCCCGCAGCTGGCGTTGCAATCGTATCTGGATAACTTGCTGCAAGACGCAACCGAGGAGATGGCCGAGGTTGTCGAAGCGGTGAGCGTCGTCGAAGAGCAAGGCGTGCTGGACGAGTTCCAGGCTGCCGTGCTCGAAGAACAGGCCCGGGATGCGCAGCAAGTCGCGGTAGCAGCCGCTGCGGTGACTGCGCCTTTGGCCAGGACTTCCATCGTCGTGATCGAAGCACCGGAACCCGTTCTGGCACCGATATCGACCATTGCGCCGTTGTTGCAAACCCTGGTGGCTCCGATCGAAGAGGCCGAAGTGCTGGAGACTCCTGTTATCGAGGAGCCTCAGGTACTTGTGCCGCCCGTCGTCGAAGTGCACCTGCCACCAAGCAATACGCCGCCACCGGTGGACACCGAAGGTCGTCCGTCCTGGGCCGCCGAGCCTTTCGAATGCCTGTTGTTCGATGTCGCCGGCTTGACCCTGGCGGTGCCGCTGGTGTGCCTGGGATCGATCTATTCCCTGGCCGGTCACGAGCTGACGCCTTTGTTCGGCCAGCCGGAGTGGTTCCTGGGCATCCTGCCGAGCCAGGCCGGCAACCTCAAGGTGCTCGATACCGCGCGTTGGGTCATGCCCGACCGTTACCGCGACGATTTCAAGCAGGGCCTGCAATACGTGATTTCGGTCCAGGGCTACGAATGGGGCCTGGCGGTGCATCAGGTCAGCCGCTCATTGCGACTGGACCCGAATGAAATCAAATGGAGAAGTCACCGGGGTCAGCGGCCATGGCTCGCCGGCACGGTGATTGAACACATGTGCGCCTTGCTCGACGTCGCCTCCCTGGCGGAGTTGATCGCCAGTGGCGGGGCAAAGCACATGTCCGGCAGCAAGCCGAACCACAAACCGACAAACATCAAATAAACAACAGGTGACGTCATTCGATGGCGTTGCACGGAACACACACCGCCAGGGCGGTTTCTTGAGGGGGCAGGGTATGAATGACAAGGCAACGGCGGCAAAGGGTTCCGAAGATCCGATCCTGCAATGGGTCACCTTCAAGCTGGACAACGAGACCTACGGCATCAACGTGATGCGCGTCCAGGAAGTCCTGCGCTACACCGAAATCGCCCCGGTCCCGGGTGCCCCGAGCTACGTGCTGGGCATCATCAACCTGCGCGGCAACGTCGTCACCGTGATCGACACCCGTCAGCGCTTCGGCCTGATGAATGCCGAGATCAGCGACAACACCCGTATCGTCATCATCGAAGCCGACAAGCAGGTTGTCGGGATCATGGTCGACAGCGTGGCCGAAGTGGTTTACCTGCGTCAGTCGGAAATCGAAACCGCGCCGAACGTGGGTAACGAAGAGTCCGCCAAGTTCATTCAAGGCGTGTGCAACAAGAACAACGAATTGCTCATCCTGGTCGAACTGGACAAGATGATGAGCGAAGAAGAATGGTCGGAACTGGAGAGTATCTGATTGATTCTCGAGGTTGCGGTCATTGTCCTGTTCCTGTTCTGGGCAGGCACGCTGGCAATGTTCCTGGCGTACATTCGCGCCCAGAAGCAGATCGCCGCACAACAGGCCCTGGGCGATGCGCAGCGCGACCAGCGCATCAAGGACCTGGGCAAACGCGTTGACAACTACCAGAACGGCAACGTGCGCATGGGCGAAGACCTGCATGAACTGCGGGCGATCGTTGCGCCGCTGCCGGACAAACTGGCGCAGCTGGAACAGCGCGATCCGACCAGCCTGTCGTTTGCCCAGGCAGCACGATTGGTCGGAATGGGCGCCAGCGTCGACGAACTGACCCAGTCCTGCGGCTTGACCCAGGCCGAGGCGGAGTTGATGAGCAAGCTTCACAAGAACTAGTTAGCTGTAGGAGCGAGCCTGCTCGCGATGGACGTCAACGATAACGCGGGCATTCTGAATGAACGCGTCGCACTTGAGTCCATCGCGAGCAGGCTCGCTCCTACAAAGGTTCGGAGTCGTTCACAAAATCCGGAGCCACCTCTGCCTCCTGTGGGAGCGGGCTTGCCCGCGATGGCGTCCTCGAAACTTCAATAATCATCCCCGCGCTCGGTGATGTCCTTCTCCACCATCAGCGCATCCGGCCCCATCCCCGCCGGAAACTTCCCCTTCAAACTCCACGCAAACGCAATGATCTCGGCAATCGTCAGATACAGCTCCTGTGGAATGCTGTCCCCAAGCTCCATGCGCGCCAGCAGCCTCACCAACTCGGCATTTTCGTAGATCGGCACTTGGCAGTCGCGGGCGATCCGCAGAATTTTTTCCGCCAGTTCTTCGTCGCCCTTGGCGGTGAGGGTGGGGGCGATTTGCCAGATGATTATTTGAATGATGGATGAAATACGTCGCTTGAGTGTTGCAGAATGATTCAAAAAATTTCCTTTATAGGAAAACCAGGTCCTACTTTAAGAAGTCCTGAATAGACCGTTGCGGTCAACTAAGTCCTACAGGATAAAGTATGACCGTTCCTACAGATGAATCTGTGTTTTAACGACTTGTTTGTGTTTGGCGGTAGTGGGCTTGTAGTTTGTGCGTTGACAGGTGGAAACATAATTATTTAAGTATTGTTTGCGAGAGGTGTTCAAAAGGAATCGATAAAGGAAAGAGTCGGATGAAAAAAATTTATATTCTGGGCGCTGGTCATATGGGTGGCGCAATATTGTTCGGGTTAAGAGGCAGGTATGGGGCTGGCCATCTAAGGGCGGTTGAAACCAACGCAAGTCGAGCTGCATATCTCACAGCCTGTGGGTTCGAGGTGAGTGAACGGATTGAAGGCTTTGATTGCAATGATATTGTTGTTTTAGCAGTCCCGCCGCAGCGGTTTCAGATTGCAATTCAGGATAATCAGGTACTGCTTTCTCACGAAGGTCCGGTCATATCCGTAATGGCCGGTATTACGACTAAATCGCTTTGCAGGACTTTAGGACATTCACGAGTCATCCGTTCGATTCCAAACACGCCATCAGAAGTGCGGGAAGGAATTACTATTTACTACGCTCAAAAAAATGCTGGCACTGATGTGATTGCAGCTGCGCAGATGGTTTTTGGGGCGATTGGGGACTATATAAAAGTTGATGATGAATGCCTGATTGATTCGGGCACTGCACTCGCGGGGGGCGGCCCCGCACTGGTCGCTTATTTTGCTAACGCATTACAGCAGTATGCGGAGAATGAGGGATTTGACTCCGAGGTCGCTTGGCAAGTTTGTATGCAGTTGTTATATGGAACTGCATTGTTGATGAGGTCGACTGGCAAAACGTCGATGCAACTATGTGAAGAGGTGCAAACGGCTGGCGGTACAACTGAGCGTGCTATCCAGATTTTCGAGCGGAATGACTTGAATAGGACTGTTGCACTGGCTTTGACAGCTGCTGCTGAGCGGTCGGTAGAGTTGGGAAACAGTGCTTTTCAAGGGAGGGGTTATGAAAAGTGAACAACTGCCGTTTAAGTTTGCTCGAGCCAGTACCCCAAGCATGGAGGGGAGTTTATATAGTGTTTATTTTGGAATGGGTCTCAGCTTTAAGCTGATTGATGAGCCTGGAGTTTTTAAAGTCAGTCTTGCCGGATTGGCGTTTGGCTCGCTGTTGATGCGCTATTTGAATAAAGAATGCATTGGTTCCAGATTTTTGGATCTTGGGACTGGGAGTGGCGTGCATTCTTTTTTGTTGAAAGGAATGGGTGTTAAGTCCATAACCGCGACTGATATTTCCAAGGAAGCAGTTTTTGTAGCACGGAGGAACGAGTTGTATAATTTTGGGGCAAATACTATCGATTTTGCATTTGGTGATCTTTTTCAAGGACTTTCAAGCGGTTCAGAAAAATACGATGTTGTCTTGTTTAATGCGCCAGGCTGGAGAACTCCTTCTGCTTCCTTTCTGAAAGCTCTCAAAAAGTCAGGCTGTGGAGAAGGGCTTCCGATTGATTCGATGTTTTATGGCGATAGAACATTGGAGAGGTTTTTTGAGGAATTGCCAGATCATTTGAGCGATGGTGGCAAGGTCATAATAGGGCTGAATTCATTAGTCGGTATTCGGCAGGTAATGAGCAGGCTTCAAGAGTTGCATGCAGAAAAATATGTGATCGATTGTAGGCTTTTGGAACGACATGACTTTCCATTGCTTTTCTATACAGAAGAATGGGCGCGGATACGAAATCTTTTGGTTGATGAAGTAATGAGTTGGACAAGGAAGGGCGAAGCCTATTGCAGCATGCAGGAGGGTGGCAAAATAATATGGTCGTATGAAATAGTTGAAATAACTTTGTGGAGAAGGTAGAGGGATGGTGCCTTCAAATAGAGGTCAACATTTTTTTATCGGCGCGCTCAGTGGGATATTGGCGAACGTTCTATTGGGATTGTCTTCAGTTTTTTGGAAGTATATCGGGTCTTTGAGTGCAGTGGCGTTGCTCAGCTATAGGGTTTATTTGTCTTTGCTGACGGTGTTTCTTGTCGTGTACGCTGGTCGGGAGCTAAGACCACTTTTTGCTCAACTTAACATTAGGCTACTAGTGTTACATGCCGTCGCAGCCATACTGATAGCGATCAACTGGGGGGCGTTCATTTGGGCATCTGTACACGGTCGAGTACTTGAAAGTAGTCTCGGTTATTTGGTGGCACCTATTTTGAGTATCGCGGTTGGTGTTATTGTTTATAAAGAGCCAGTCACTGTGTTTAAAGCTGTGGCCGTGTTGGTTATGCTGATTAGTGTGATGAGTCTTTTCGTCTTGAGTAGCGATCTTGATGTGAGAGTTTATCTAGGTATCGGTCTCGCTTGGGGTTTTTATTCGTGTCTGAAAAAAATGACATCTTTGAATGTTTTTAGTGGTTTGTTGTTGGAGTCACTTGTGCTTTCTTTTTTGTGCACTTTGATTTTTGTTTTTTCAGATCTCGGTATGGCGATTCCCGATGATTTTGGTTTGTGGCGCACGCTTCTTGTTTTTAGTTGTGGGGTCGTATCAATTGTTCCGTTGGCGCTGTTTTCGTTTTCAGCTAAAAGACTTTCTGTGATGTCTATGGGGTTGTCGCAGTTTGTATTGCCACTCACGCAGTTTTTTGTGGCAACGATGATTTACAGGCAAACTGCTTCTCCAGTAACTGTAATGGCTCTTTTAGCCGTAATAATTGGGCTGTTAGTAGTTGTGTTCGAGCCAATTCTTAAAAAGCTGTGTTTTTGTAATGGCGGAGGTCAAGATGAAGTGTAAATACAAAGTCGTCGTAGTTGGCCTGGGTGTTGTTGGAAGTGCTTCGCTTTGGAGGCTTTCGTGCTCTGAGCGCGAGGTGCTTGGCGTCGATTCAGGGGCACCTGTAAACCTGTCGGCATCATCGCATGGCGCTTCCCGTATTTTTAGGCGTGCTTATTGGGAAGGTCAGTCTTACCTGCCATTGCTTTCCCAATCAGATAAATTGTGGCGTGAGCTTGACAGAACTTGTAGTAGGCATCTGATTTTTCATACTGGAGGGCTGTTTATTGGGCCGGTTACTTCAGGTGTTGTGCCAAAAAGTGCAGCCACCGCTCAGCAGGGTAATATCAATCATGCGTTGTTTTCTGCGGAGCGGACTGCTGAGTTTTTCCCCGCGTTTCACATTCTTGAGGGTATGGAAGCGGTTTATGAAGACGGTGCATACACTATTGCAGCGGATGATTCAAAGTTACATATGCTTAATTTGGCTGTCAGGAACGGTGCTGAAGTCCGATTTGGAACTTCAGTGGCGAGTATTATTAAAACCTCGCAGGGGTTGGCGGTGCAGTTCGGTGGAGGGGAGCTTGTCCACACTGAACGAGTTATCTTGTCGATAGGCGCTGCTTTAGGTAATACCCTGATTAGCGATCTCTCGGGATTGCTACAACCTAAAAGCGTACCCGTTTACTGGTTTAAACCAAAATCCAAGGGGGATTTGGATTTTTTAAAGGGATTCCCCGCTTTTTTGTATCAATTGCCAGACGGGCGCCTGCTTTATGGTACACCGGAAATCGGCACGGAAGAGCCAGGAGTAAAAATTGGGTTTCATAATTATCAACAGCTCCGATTTGATGCTAGCACGCACGCCCAGCCGGTAAAGGATAGTGATGTTGAGCAGATATCTGCCTGTGTCGAGCAGATATTTCCTGGATTGAATTCGATTCCATTTGCATCTAAAAAGTGCATATATACGATGAGTCAGGATGAGTCTTTTATAATCGGCGAGTCAGTGGATTTGTCAGGCGTATTTTACGTTTCTGCATGCTCCGGGCATGGATTTAAATTCGCCACGGGTTTGGGGGATGTGCTTGCGAGAGCTGCTTTAAATGGTTTTCTTTCAGAGGAAGTGTCGATATTTTACGCAAGCAGGTTTTCTGTTAATAATAAGTAATGGTGTTCAATAGTTACGAGGGGTATGTGCTGATCTCCGTTGTTGAGTGTCTCTCAGTGTTGATCAATAGTCGTCCCCACGATCCGTCACATCCTTCTCCACCATCAGCGCATCCGGGTCCTGTCCCGCCGGAAACTTCCCCTTCAAACTCCACGCAAACGCAATGATCTCGGCAATCGTCAGATACAGCTCCTGTGGAATGCTGTCCCCAAGCTCCATGCGCGCCAGCAGCCTCACCAACTCGGCATTTTCGTAGATCGGCACTTGGCAGTCGCGGGCTATCCGCAGGATTTCTTCCGCCAGTTCTTCGTCGCCCTTGGCGGTGAGGGTGGGGGCGTGGGTGCCGTCGTATTTGAGGGCGATGGCCTGGCGTGGGGCGTTGGGGTTTTTCATGCGGTTTCGTCGACCCAGCGTTGTTCGAGGCGGGTTTGTGGGCCTTGGGGCGGTGTGCCGAGGTGGCAGTCCAGGTCGCCGACGTTCAGGCCGGCGGCCAGCAGGCGATCACGCAGCCCGGCCAGATTGCTTTCGATCAGGCTGGCGGTGTACGGCCGTTCGGCCCAGAGCTGGCTGGAGAGGCTGCCCTTGATCAGTTGCGCCTGGATTTGCAGGGGGCCCAAAGGCTCCATGGCGAAGGCCAGTTCGACTCGCCACAGCTGTTGCCTGGGTTCGCGTTCTTCGCGACGCTCCTTTGGCTGTTCTTTCTCGGGGGCGTCCTCGCGCTGGAACTTGACCTGCAAGGGCACGATGTCCTGCATGTTGCGCATCGGGATTTCCAGCTGCCAGGTGCTCATCAGCCGTCCGTCGGCGGTGACGCCGGTTTGTTCCAGGCTCGCCAGCTGATGGCTTTGCAGGCGTGAAACCGCAGCGGCGGCCAGGCGAAGCAGGTGTTCGAGGTCATTTTCACCCACGACGCTTTGCAGCAGGCGGTCGGGCAGCGGGAAACCGCTCGGCGACGGTTTTGCGCTGACCTGGCCGAGCATGCCCAGGGCATTGCGGACAAAATTCGGCATGGCCTGGGCCAGGGTGTTGGCGGCGATGATCGCGCCAAGGCTGGTGTTGGCCGGCAAGCCCTGGCTCAACTGCGCAACCAGCTTGAGCAGGTCGCCTTTCATGTCCGGCGTGAGTGTCGGGTTTTGCCCGTTCAGCAGTTTGCTTTCGAGGAACGCACCACTGCTGGCCAGGGCTAGGGCCAGGCCCTTGGGGGTGCTCAGTTGCTGGACATCCGGCAGGTTGGCGAGCAACCGGGCAGCGGCGCTGCGCAGTTCGGCGGAGGTCTGGTCCGAGGGCGCAAGGTTCTGCAGGCGCTGGAGCAAGCCATCCAGCGAGCCCTGGCGGCTTTGCTGGTCGACCAGTTGCCGGGTGACTGCCAGTTGTTCCTGGCGGCTGCTCAGGGGCACGAATTTCAATGTCTGGCTGTCTTGCACCTGCGCGCTCAACAAGGTGCCGATGCGCAAGGGCTGCGGACTGTCGATGCTCAGGGTGCTGCCGCTCAGCGCGGTATTGAGCAGGCTCACCATCGAGCGAAACACCAGGGGCTGGCCGGGCACTTGCGGCAGCACTTGCGAGGTCAGCACCTTGCCCTGCAGCAGGGTGCCAACGGGCAGTTGCGCGGTGTCGAGGCGGGTGAGGGTGGCGACGCTGGAGGCGATGGCCTGTTGCACCGTCACGGCCAGGTTGCCGGCCGAGGGCTGGCTGACGACCAGCGTGGTGCCCAGGGCCAGCGGTTGATTGCTGGTGGTCTGGACCGTGGTCTGGCGGCCGCTGTCGAGGGTGACCTTGAGCAGCATCTGGAAAGTCTGATCCGCCTGCTTGAGCGACAACACTTCGGCCTGAGCGGTTTGACCGACGCTGATCAACCCCTCCACCGGCGTCAGCAACTTGAGCAGCTCACCGCTGAGCACCTGCGGGCGTGAGGTCGCCGGGAGAGGCTGCGGTAGCGGGAGGATGTTCATTTCGCCTGTCATACGCGGTCACAACCTGAGGAAAATGCACTCTTTAGAGTAGGGCCTGGCATGTATAATGCCGCGCCGTTGTATCCAAAAATGGCGAAAACTTTGCAATTGTTTGACGCAGCTCTCTAGAACAAGACGTCATTGCATCTATGCTGCATCTCTTTAACGGCCGCGCCAGTGCCGACTTGAACCGTATAAGGCCCGTGAACCCTTGACCAGTCCTGTCCTGCAAACCGTAGCCCTTGCTTGTGAGCGAGACCTTCGGCTGCTCTTCGAAAATCTCGATTTGAGACTGGCCAGTGGCGAAATGGTGCAAATCAGTGGCCCCAACGGCAGTGGCAAGACCAGCCTGTTGCGCCTGCTCTCGGGGCTGATGCAGCCAACCGCCGGTCAGGTGCTGCTCAACGGCCAGCCGCTGAACGAGCAACGCGGCGAACTGGCGCGCAACCTGTTGTGGATCGGCCACGCGGCCGGGATCAAGGATTTGCTGACACCGGAAGAGAATCTGAGCTGGCTGTGTGCCTTGCATCATCCGGCGACCCATGAAGCGATCTGGCAGGCGCTGGCTGCGGTCGGGCTGCGCGGATTCGAGGATGTGCCTTGTCACACCCTGTCTGCCGGTCAACAGCGCCGCGTCGCGCTGGCGCGTCTGTATCTGGATAGCCCGGCGTTGTGGATCCTCGATGAACCCTTTACCGCCCTCGACAAGCAGGGCGTGGCGCAACTCGAAGAGCACCTGGCCGGCCACTGCGAACGCGGCGGCATGGTGGTGTTGACCACTCACCACACGCTGAGCCGGATGCCGGCCGGTTATCGCGATATCGATCTGGGGAGCTGGGCCGTATGAGTGTGTTCGGCCTGTTGGTCGCCCGCGAGGCGCGTCTGCTGTTCCGTCGTCCGGCGGAGCTGGCCAATCCGCTGGTGTTCTTTGCCATTGTCGTTTCGCTGTTCCCGCTGGCGGTCGGACCCGAGTCTCAATTGTTGCAAACCTTGTCTCCGGGCTTGGTCTGGGTGGCAGCACTTTTATCGGTCCTGCTCTCGCTGGACGGGCTTTTCCGCAGTGATTTCGAAGACGGATCCCTTGAACAGTGGGTCCTTTCGCCGCACCCCCTGGCTCTTCTGGTTTTGGCCAAAGTGCTGGCACACTGGGCTTTTTCCGGCCTGGCACTGGTTTTGCTGGCCCCCTTGCTGGCGCTGATGCTCGGTTTGCCTGCCGCCTGTCTGCCGGTGTTGCTGCTTTCGTTGCTGCTCGGTACACCGGTACTGAGCCTGCTCGGTGCAGTGGGTGCGGCGCTGACGGTCGGCTTGAAGCGCGGTGGCCTGTTGCTGGCCCTACTGATTCTGCCGTTGTACATCCCGGTGTTGATCCTTGGCAGTGGCGCCTTGCAGGCAGCCTTGCAGGGGATGCCGGCGACCGGTTATCTCCTGTGGCTTGGTAGCCTGACCGCCCTGGCGATAACCCTGACACCTTTTGCAATAGCCGCTGGCCTGAAGATCAGCGTCGGCGAATAATGAGGTCTGGTTAAAAAATGACCAGTAAAGGCCCTGGCTCTTCACAGTAAAGAGCAACCGTGATGGAAACAGTATGAACTGGACGTGGTTTCACAAGCTCGGCTCGCCCAAATGGTTTTACGGCATCAGCGGCAAAATGCTGCCCTGGCTGAGCGTCGCGGCGTTGCTGCTGATCAGCGTTGGCGTGGTCTGGGGGCTGGTCTTCGCGCCGCCGGACTATCAGCAGGGCAACAGCTTCCGCATCATCTATATCCACGTTCCGGCCGCCATGCTGGCGCAGTCCATCTATGTGATGCTGGCGGTGTGCGGCATCGTCGGGCTGGTGTGGAAGATGAAACTGGCCGACGTCGCCCTGCAGTGCGCGGCGCCCATCGGTGCGTGGATGACTGCCGTGGCGCTGGTCACCGGGGCGATCTGGGGCAAACCGACCTGGGGCTCGTGGTGGGTCTGGGATGCACGCCTGACGTCCATGCTTATCCTGCTGTTCCTGTACTTCGGTCTCATTGCGCTGGGCAACGCGATCAGCAATCGTGACAGCGCGGCCAAGGCCTGTGCGGTGCTGGCGATTGTCGGCGTGATCAACATCCCGATCATCAAGTACTCGGTGGAGTGGTGGAACACCCTGCACCAGGGCGCGACCTTCACCCTCACCGAAAAACCGGCAATGCCTGCCGAGATGTGGCTGCCATTGCTGCTGACGGCGCTGGGTTTCTACTGTTTCTTCGGCGCGGTGCTGTTGCTGCGCATGCGTCTTGAAGTGCTCAAGCGCGAAGCCCGGGCCAGTTGGGTCAAGGCCGAAGTGGAAAACAGCCTGGAGGTCGCTCGATGAGTTTTGCTTCATTCGGCGACTTCATCGCCATGGGTCATCATGGCCTGTATGTCTGGTCAGCCTATGGCATCTGCCTGGCGGTATTGGCCCTCAACGTGGCGGCGCCGATCCTGGCCCGCAAGCGGTATCTGCAACAAGAGGCGCGTCGTCTGCGCCGGGAGAACGGCAAGTGAATCCGCTGCGCAAAAAGCGTCTTATCATCATTCTCGCGATCCTGGTCGGGGTCGGCGCTGCCGTCGGCCTGGCCCTGAGCGCCCTGCAGCAGAACATCAACCTGTTTTACACACCGACCCAGATCGCCAACGGCGAAGCCCCCCATGACACGCGCATCCGTGCCGGTGGCATGGTCGAGGCCGGTTCCTTGCAGCGTTCTGGCGACTCGCTGGACGTGAAGTTCGTCGTCACCGACTTCAACAAATCCGTGACCATCACCTATCGCGGCATCCTTCCGGACCTGTTCCGCGAAGGGCAGGGCATCGTCGCCCTGGGCAAGCTCAATGCCGATGGCGTGGTGGTGGCCGATGAAGTGCTGGCCAAGCACGACGAGAAGTACATGCCGCCGGAAGTGACCAAGGCGTTGAAGGACAGCGGTCAATCGGCTCCAACGCCCGCGAAGGAGGGTTGATCCATGACATCCGGCATCTTTATTCCCGAGCTTGGCCATCTGGCGATGATCCTGGCCCTGTGCTTCGCCCTGGCCCAGGCCGTGGTGCCGCTGTTCGGTGCCTGGCGCGGTGACCGCCTGTGGATGAGCCTGGCCCAGCCGGCCGCCTGGGGGCAGTTCAGCTTTCTGCTGTTTGCCTTCGGTTGCCTGACCTACGCCTTCATGGTCGATGACTTCTCCGTGGCCTATGTGGCCAACAACTCCAACAGCGCCTTGCCGTGGTACTACAAGTTCAGTGCGGTGTGGGGTGCCCACGAGGGTTCCTTGCTGTTGTGGGCCTTGATTCTCGGTGGCTGGACCTTCGCGGTGTCGGTGTTCTCCCGGCAGTTGCCACAGGTCATGCTGGCCCGTGTGCTGGCGGTGATGGGCATGATCAGCACCGGTTTCCTGATGTTCCTGATCATGACCTCCAACCCGTTCAAACGCATCCTGCCGCAAATGCCCAGCGACGGTGCCGACCTCAACCCCTTGCTGCAAGACATCGGCCTGATCGTGCACCCGCCAATGCTGTACATGGGCTACGTCGGGTTCTCGGTGGCCTTCGCCTTCGCCATCGCCGCGCTGATGGGCGGTCGCCTGGATGCCGCGTGGGCGCGCTGGTCGCGTCCGTGGACCATCGTGGCCTGGGCGTTCCTCGGCATCGGCATCACCCTCGGTTCGTGGTGGGCGTACTACGAACTTGGCTGGGGCGGCTGGTGGTTCTGGGACCCGGTGGAAAACGCTTCCTTCATGCCATGGCTGGTGGGTACCGCGCTGATTCACTCGCTGGCGGTCACGGAAAAACGTGGCGTGTTCAAGAGCTGGACCGTGTTGCTGGCCATCGCTGCGTTCTCGTTGAGCCTGCTGGGCACTTTCCTTGTGCGCTCCGGGGTGCTGACGTCGGTTCACGCCTTTGCCTCCGATCCGGAACGCGGCGTGTTCATCCTGATTTTCCTGCTGTTCGTGGTTGGCGGTTCATTGACGCTGTTCGCCCTGCGCGCGCCGGTGGTCAAGAGCCAGGTCGGCTTCAACCTCTGGTCCCGGGAAACCCTGCTGCTGGGCAACAACCTGGTGCTGGTGGTGGCCGCCTCGATGATTCTGCTGGGCACCTTGTACCCACTGATTCTCGATGCCATGACTGGCGCCAAGCTGTCGGTTGGCCCGCCGTACTTCAACGCGCTGTTCATTCCGTTGATGGCGTTGTTGATGGTGGTGATGGCGGTCGGCGTGATCGTGCGCTGGAAAGACACCCCGGTGAAATGGCTGCTGAGCATGCTGACGCCGGTATTGCTCGGCAGTGCGGCCATGGCCGTGGTGGCTGGCGTCGCGTACGGGGACTTCAACTGGGCAGTGCTCGCGACCTTCATGCTTGCCGCTTGGGTGCTGTTGGCCGGTGCGCGTGACATTGTCGACAAGACCCGCCACAAAGGCCTGATCAAAGGCCTGCCCACCCTGACCCGCAGCTACTGGGGCATGCAGATCGCACACCTTGGTATTGCCGTGTGTGCGCTGGGTGTCGTGCTGTCGAGCCAGAACAGTGCCGAGCGCGACCTGCGCCTGGCGCCGGGCGAGTCCATGGACCTGGCCGGTTATCACTTCATCTTCGAAGGCGCCAAGCACTTCGAAGGCCCGAACTTCACGTCCGACAAGGGCACCGTCCGGGTGATCCGCAACGGCAAGGAAATCAGCGTGCTGCACCCGGAAAAACGCCTGTACACCGTGCAGAACTCGGTGATGACCGAAGCCGGCATCGACGCCGGTTTCACCCGCGACCTCTATGTCGCCCTCGGTGAACCGCTGGGTAACGGCGCCTGGGCTGTGCGCGTGCACGTCAAACCCTTCGTGCGCTGGATCTGGTTCGGTGGTTTGCTGACAGGTGCAGGTGGTTTGCTGGCGGCGCTGGATCGGCGTTATCGGGTCAAGGTAAAAAGCCGCGTGCGTGAAGCACTGGGCATGTCGGGAGCCACTGCATGAAGCGTTGGTTGATGTTGTTGCCACTGGCGATTTTTCTGGTGGTTGCCGTATTTCTCTACCGTGGGTTGTACCTGGATCCGGCCGAGTTGCCTTCGGCCATGATCGGCAAGCCGTTCCCGGAGTTTTCCCTGCCGGCGGTGCAGGGCGACAAGACCCTGACCCGCGCCGACATTCTGGGCAAGCCGGCGCTGGTCAACGTCTGGGGCACCTGGTGCATTTCCTGCCGGGTCGAGCACCCGGTGCTGAACAAGCTGGCCCAGCAGGGCGTGGTGATCTACGGCATCAACTACAAGGACGTCAACGCCGATGCCTTGAAGTGGCTGACGGACTTCCACAACCCGTATGTGCTGGACATCCGTGACGACGAAGGCTCGCTGGGCCTGAACCTCGGTGTGTACGGCGCGCCGGAAACCTTCTTCATCGACGCCAAGGGCATCATCCGTGACAAGTTCGTCGGCGTGATCGACGAGCAGGTCTGGCGCGAAAAACTGGCGGGCAAGTACCAGGCGCTGGTCGACGAGGCCAAGCCATGAAGCGCTGGATTGCTGCCGCTGTCCTGGGCTTGAGTCTGGCGGGCGTAGCCCACGGGGCCATCGACACCTATGAGTTTGCCAAGGAAGGTGACCGCGAGCGTTTCCGCGAGCTGACCAAGGAGCTGCGTTGCCCCAAGTGCCAGAACCAGGACATTGCCGATTCCAACGCGCCGATTGCCGCCGACCTGCGCAAAGAGATTTTCCGCATGCTCGGCGAAGGCAAGGACAACCAGCAGATCATCGACTTCATGGTCGACCGCTACGGTGACTTCGTCCGCTACAAACCTGCGTTGAACGCCAAGACTGCCTTGCTCTGGTTCGGCCCCGCCGGCCTGTTGCTGGGTGGTGTCGTGATCATCGCGGTGATCGTCCGCCGTCGTCGCGTGCAACGCGCTGGCACCCCGGGCTCGCTGTCTGCCGAGGAGCGCTCGCGCCTCGACCACCTGTTGGATAAAACCAAGAATGATTGATTTCTGGCTCGCTGCAGGTCTGCTGCTTCTGGTTGCCCTGAGTTTTCTGTTGATCCCGGTTTTGCGCAGCCGTCGTGCCCAGCGTGAAGAGGATCGTACCGCCTTGAACGTCGCGCTTTATCAGGAGCGCGTGGCTGAGTTGCAGACTCAGCAGGAAGAGGGCGTGCTCGATGCGGCGCAAATGGACGCCGGTCGCGCCGAAGCCGCCCGTGAGTTGCTGGCCGATACCGAAGGCGTCGAAGCGCCGCGGGTGTCGCGACTGGGCAAACCCCTGCCGTTGCTGGCGGCCGTTCTGGTGCCGGTGCTGGGCCTGGGGCTTTACATGCATTACGGTGCCAGCGACAAGGTCGAACTGACCCGCGAATTCTCCCAGGCACCCAAGTCGATGGAAGAAATGACCCAACGCCTGGAGCGTGTGGTCGCCGCTCAACCGGATTCCGCCGAAGGCATGTACTTCCTCGGTCGTACCTACATGGCGCAGGATCGCCCGGCGGACGCGGCGAAGATGTTCGAGCGCACGGTGAACCTGGCCGGTCGTCAGCCCGAGCTGCTCGGTCAATGGGCCCAGGCCCAGTACTTCGCCGATGGCAAGAAGTGGTCGGACAAGGTCCAGGCCCTGACCGACGAAGCGCTCAAGGCCGATCCGAAAGAAGTCACCAGCCTCGGCCTGCTCGGCATTGCCGCGTTTGAAGGCGAGCGTTATCAGGACGCCATCGATTACTGGAATCGCCTGTTGGCGCAGTTGCCGCCGGATGACCCATCCCGTGTGGCGCTGCAAGGCGGGATCACCCGGGCCACGGAGAAACTGGTGGCCAGTGGTGGCAAGGTTGCGCAAGCATCGGCGACCAAGTCCACGGCGTTGCTAAAGGTCAGCGTCGATCTGGCTGCGGAGCTCAAAACCAAGGTCCAGCCTGGCGACAGCGTGTTCATCTTCGCCCGTGCGGTCTCCGGTCCGCCGGCCCCGCTGGCGGTCAAGCGCATGACCGTGGCCGACCTGCCGGTGACCGTCGAGCTGAGCGATGCCGACGCGATGATGCCGCAATTGAAACTGTCGAACTTCCCTGAAGTCCAACTGGTTGCGCGTATTTCCCGTGCCGGCAAACCGACCGCCGGCGAGTGGATCGGTCGCAGCCAGCCTTTGGCCAGCAGCACCACCGCGCCGCAAACACTGACCATCGACAGCCCGGACAAATAACAGGAAACGCTACCATGACCGCCATCGCTCGTATTGCCCTGCTCAGCGTCGTTTTGGGGTTAAGCGCTTGTGCGGTCCAGCGACCACCGGAGCAAACGGCTCCGCCGCCGATTCCGCCGTCGCAGCCCAGCCCCACGCCATCGACGTCGCCGGTACCGAGCAAGCCGTCTGTTCCGGTAAAACCCTCCAAGCCGCTGCCGCGCACGTCCGCCAGCTTTGCGCCACCACCGGGGGGCAATAGTCATTGGGATCCGAAGCTTGGGGTTTATGTGCTTGATGATCAGCCCAATACCTTTTATCGCCAGCGTACCTATTACCGCTGGGATAACGGCTGGAGCCGGTCGATCAGTCCGAAAGGGCCGTGGGAGGAAACTGACATTCACGGTGTTCCGGGTGGGCTTGGGCGGCAATTCGGGCAGTGAGGCACTAAGGCGACTTTCGGGTCGCCTTTTTTGTGCCTGCTGAAATGTGATCGTTGGGCTAGTGCTGAACCCCTGTGGGAGCGGGCTTGCTCGCGAAGGCGGCCTGACAGCCGACCTGTCTTTGTTGACTGTGTACATATCCGTTTCTTCGGTAACGGCGACTTACGGTTCCGCTCTTACAGCGGGTCACTTTGGCAAACGCCCCAAAGTAACCAAAGGTCTCGCCCCTTACGTACGGCCCCTCGCTGAGGCTCGGGGTTCCTTCGCTCCGGTGTCCATCCGGGGGCATTGCCCTCCGGTCGGCTTCGCTTCGACCTACATGCAATGAGTTCGACTGCGTCGAACGGCGCTGCGCGCCCATCCCCGGATGAACACCTGCGCTCAGCCTGCCGAGGGGGCGGGTGGATCAAGATCAAGAGCGGCAGGCGAGCTAACGCTCGGCCTGTTGAGTGGTGAAGAGCGTTTGTGTACACCGTTCGGCTAAACGCACTCCCCCTGTAGGAGCTGCCGAAGGCTGCGATCTTTTGATCTTGATCTTCCGCCCCTTCGACATTGTCAAAAATCAAATTCAAAAGATCGCAGGGTATGACTCACCCACATAGGTAACAAAACAGTTCAAGCACATAGGTAACAGTTTTTAACCGGCACTGGTCGAACACCCTGGGCCTATACCGTGATCGGGTGGAAAACCTGCTGGTGCAACGGGTGCAGGTGATGGATCATTCGCCGGGCCAGCGGGCTGATCGGGTGCAAGCGCAGTCAGGATGGTTTGCCGGTGGTCCAGCAAGCATGGCGACAAATGAAGAGGGTGTTTTGATGGCGGGCAGGTTGATCTATCTCATCGGGCCTTCAGGTTCGGGCAAGGACAGCCTGCTGGATGCCGCGCGAACGCGGTTGGCCGAACGCGGCTGTCGTATCGTGAGGCGGGTCATTACCCGCTCGGCCGAAGCCGTGGGCGAGGCGGCGCTGGGTGTCAGTGCGCAGCAGTTTGCGGATATGGAAGCTCAGGGCGCGTTTGCCCTGAGCTGGCACGCCAATGGGTTGTCCTATGGCATCCCGCGGGAAATCGACGATTGGCTGGCCGCCGGCCAGGACGTGCTGGTCAATGGCTCTCGGGGGCATTTGCAGAGCACGCGCCTGCGCTATCCAGACGTGTTGGTGCTGTTGTTGACTGTGGATCAAACGGTACTGCGCCATCGCTTGCTGGCGCGCGGACGAGAATCGTTGATCGAGATCGATCAGCGCCTGGCGCGCAATGCGCGATTCAGCGAGCGGCTGCTGGCCGACGACCCGGCCGTGCTCCTGCTCGACAACTCCGGGCCGCTGGAGTCCACTGTCGAACACTTGCTGGCCTGTATTGACGAGCAATCCCCATGTGCCTGACGTTGCAGTGCATCGTCGAGTTGCAGCCGAAGCCGCTGGTGTTGACCCGTGTCGGGCACACCCTGGATGCGTGGTTGATAGAGCATCGTGGTGATTTTCAAAGCATTGCCCGGAAACTGTTCAATGCCTTGACCGACTGAACCAGGCCTTGACGTAACAATAGATCGAGATAAGTGTCACTGTTCATCGGTGGGGCCTTCAGTTGCTTGCGCTGTCGTTGTGCCGCGGCGACCACTGCTGCCGGATCCAGGTCGAAAAGGTCATTGACGAATTCGTCGGGGTGCTGGGCCTCGATGCCATAAGGTTGCAGCGCGGTGCGGGGGAAGTCTTTCTGGTTGAAGGTGACAATGACGCTGGCGTTGCAACGAATGGCAGCCGCCAGGACATGTCGGTCATTCGCATCGGGCAGCGTCAGTCCCTGTATCAAGGCTTCGTACCCCGACACGCAGGCGTCGGGAATCGCCAGATCCATTAGCTCGCAGGTGCGATTCAATTGCGTGGCGTTGAGATCCGGGCGGTTTTTCAGCAGATTGCGTTTCCATTCATCGTGTATTGCCACTGACCATTTCGCCCTGAAAAGCCCGGAGAGCGCTAGCCACATCAGAAAGTCTCTCAAGGGCGCGGGGTAAAGCACGCAAGCGTCATATACAGCGGTAAATGAAGAGTGCCTCACTCGTATCCTGTCCTTAACGCCTGTGCCTGCTCGGCGAGAAGCATCATTGCCTGCTCGCTGGCGGTGTCGCGCCGGTTTTTATAGTTCATCAAATCGGCAAAACGCACACGTCGGTGCTTGCCGGTTTTGTGGTAGGACAGTTCGCCGGATTCGAGCAGTTTGATCAGGTGTGGACGTGAGACATTGAGCAGGTCTGCCGCTTCTTGCGTAGTCAGTTCAGCGTGAATCGGGACTACTTTCACAGCGTTACCGGCTGCGAGTTCCGCCAGAATATCGACTAGCAAACGGAGCGCCGAGGTGGGCAGTTCGATGTTATGCGCTTCGTTCTGCTCATCGAATATCTGGATATGCTGAGTTTCGAACTGGGTGGCGAGATAGGCAGCCAGGGTGCGTTGCCCCTCGATTGCGGCCTGTATTTCGTGTTTCGCGGGCAAATTGATTGGCGGATGGATGACGGTCGACATGACGGCTTCCAATTTCTGAATAATCGATTTCAGCAGGCTATTCGAATTAATCGAAAATCGCAATAAACGAAACGTCTGCTTTCAAACCTTGTTCTTCAACACCCCCTGCACATTCTCCCGGTGGGGAACCGCGCCTACAGATCCAGGTTCGGCGAGGATTAAGGTTTTAAGCTGTCGCCAACGATGCCTTCGACGAAACACTCAAGAACCGCAACAACGCCAGCAGCGGAAAAGCACTGCCGACGATCACGATCCACAACCAGCTGCCCTGTTCGTACACCGCGCTGGCCACCGAAGAACCGAAGGCGCCGCCGATGAAGATGCTGGTCATGTACAGCGCATTCAGGCGGCTGCGGCTTTTGCCGTCGAGGGCGTACACCGCACGCTGGCCGAGGACCATGTTCATCTGCACGCAGAAGTCCAGCACCACACCGGTCACGGCCAGGCCGATGACGCTGTAGGCCGGATGGATGAACGCCGGCATAAAACTCAGGCTGGCGAACAGCAGGGCCAGCAACGACGCGATGCGGGTGTGCCCGGCATCGGCCAGGCGTCCGGCGATCGGGGCGGCAATGGCGCCGATGGCCCCGACCAGGGCGAAAATCGCGATTTCGCTTTGCGACAAACCGTGATTGCGCGCCAACTCCAGCGGTACGGCGGTCCAGAACAGGCTGAAAGTGGCAAACATGCAGCCCTGGTAAAACGCCCGCTGACGCAGCACCGGTTGCTTGCGCAGCAGCGTCCACAGCGAGCCCAGTAACTGGCCATAGGAGGCGCTGTGATCAGGCTCACGCTTGGGAATGGTCACGGCCAGCACGATGCTGATGGCCGCCATCAACACGGCGGCAATTACAAACATCGCGCGCCAGCCGAAGTGGTCGGCCACCACGCTGGACACCGGCCGGGCCAGCAAAATGCCGAGCAGCAAACCGCCCATGATCCCGCCCACCACACGGCCACGGGTTTCCTCCGGCGCCAGGTGTGCGGCCAGTGGAATCAGGATCTGCACCGAAACCGAGCTGAACCCCACCAACAGCGAAATCAGCAAGAACACGTTCGGCTGATCGGTGAACGCCGCACCCAGCAGGCTGGCAATCGCCACCAGGGTGGTGATGATCATCAACCGGCGATTCTCCAGCAGATCCCCCAGCGGCACCAGGAAAAACAGCCCCAGTGCATAGCCGATCTGGGTCAGGGAAACGATCAGGCTGGCCATGGTGTTGCTCAGGCCGATGTCCGGGGCGATCAGGCCGATGACCGGCTGGGCGTAGTAGATGTTGGCGACAATGGCGCCGCAGCAGAAGGCGAACAGCAGCACCATGCCTCGGGTCATTGTCGCGGTGCCGCGGGGCGCCTGGGTCGCTGGGTTCATAACGGGTCTCGCTGTACGGAAAGGAATGCGCGCAGGCTAACGGGCTGACTGAAACGGCGGAAGCGGGATTGGAGTGATAGCTATCATTCCATTGCGGAATGACTGGCGGACGCGTGTGTCGTCCGCCGAATGGCCTTGCCTGTAGGAGCGAGCCTGCTCGCGATGGAGTCACGGTCAACGCGTTTATTCAGAAAAAACGCATTATCGTTGACGTCCATCGCGAGCAAGCTCGCTCCTACAGGTGTTTATTGCGCATAAATCTGGTCGAAAATCCCGCCATCGTTGAAGTGGGTCTTCTGCACGGTACGCCAGTCACCGAAGGTCTTCTCGACGGACAGGAAGTCCACTTTCGGGAAACGGTCGGTGTACTTGGCCAGCACGTCCGGGTCACGCGGACGCAGGTAATTGGCGGCAGCGATCTCCTGGCCTTGCGGCGACCACAGGTACTTCAGGTATTCCTCGGCGGCGGCGCGGGTGCCTTTCTTGTCGACGGTTTTGTCGACCACCGACACCGGTGGCTCGGCTTCGGCGGAAACGCTTGGGTAGATGACTTCGAACTGATCACGGCCGAACTCGCGGGCGATCATTTCCGCTTCGTTCTCGAAGGTCACCAGCACGTCGCCGATCTGGTTGGTCATGAAGGTGGTGGTGGCGGCGCGGCCACCGGTATCGAGTACCGGCGCTTGCTTGAACAGCTTGCCGACGAAGTCTTTGGCCTTGTTCTCGTCACCGCCGTTTTTCAGCACATAACCCCAGGCCGAGAGGTAGGTGTAGCGACCGTTCCCTGAAGTCTTCGGGTTCGGCACGATGACTTGCACGCCATCCTTGAGCAGGTCCGGCCAGTCTTTCAGGGCTTTCGGGTTGCCCTTGCGCACGATGAACACGGTGGCCGAGGTGAACGGCGCGCTGTTGTTCGGCAGGCGCGTGACCCAGTTGTCCGGAACCAGTTTGCCGTTGTCCGCCAGGGCATTGATGTCGGTGGCCATGTTCATGGTGATGACATCCGCCGGCAGGCCGTCGATCACCGAGCGCGCCTGTTTACTGGAGCCGCCGAAGGACATCTGCAGGGTGATGTTTTCGTTGTGCTCGGCTTGCCAGTGTTTCTGGAACGCAGTGTTGTAGTCCTTGTAGAAATCGCGCATCACGTCATACGAGACGTTGAGCAGTGTCGGTGCGGCCTGAGTTACGCTTGTCAGTGCCAGGCCAGCGGCTAGAAGAGAGGCGCTAAAGAGTTTTTTCACTGCGCAATCCTTGTTCTATTTAAAAGATGGGGCATTTTGCCAGCGACTATAACCGTGCTCGCATAGATCTTTAAAGATTAAAAATCTCTTTGCTTATTCCAGATTTTTGAATAGTGCGTTGCCACAACGGGAGCAGAATGCAGCACCCTGTTCGTGGCTGTTTTTCTTGCACACCGGGCAGTCGTGTTGAAGTTGATCGCCGCGCATGGCGTTGGCCAGTTCAGCGGTGAAAATCCCGGTTGGCACGGCGATGATCGAGTAACCGGTGATCATCACCAGCGACGAAACAACCTGGCCCAGCGGCGTCTTCGGCACGATGTCGCCGAAGCCCACGGTGGTCAGCGTCACGATAGCCCAATAGATGCCTTTGGGAATGCTGGTGAAGCCATGTTCCGGGCCTTCGATCACATACATCAGCGTGCCGAATACCGTCACCAGCGTGCAGACGCTGACCAGGAACACCACGATTTTCTGCTTGCTGCCGCGCAGCGCCGACATCAGGTAGTTGGCTTGCTTGAGATAAGGGCTGAGCTTGAGCACGCGGAAAATCCGCAGCATGCGGATGATCCGGATAATCAGCAGATACTGCGCATCGGCGTAATACAGCGCGAGGATGCCGGGCACGATGGCCAGCAGGTCCACCAGTCCGTAAAAACTGAAGGCGTAGCGCAGCGGTTTGGGCGAGCAGTACAGGCGCAGGATGTATTCGCCGAGAAAGATCACCGTGAAGCCCCACTCGATGTAGGCGAGCACATCGGCGTAGTTGCGGTGAATGCTGTCGATGCTGTCGAGCATCACGATCACCAGGCTGGCGAGGATGATCAACAGCAGGATGCCGTCGAAGCGCCGACCCGCCTGGGTGTCGGTCTGGAAAATCATGACGTAAAGGTCTTCACGCCAGTGTTTGTTGCTGTCCATGGATAACGCCTGACTCGATGATCAGCGCAGCCTAGGTTGATTCTCCCCGGTAGCGCAAGGCGCGCTTTCGACTGTGGCTTTGCCGAGCATCTGCACAATCGTGCGGATCAGCCAGCAGGCAAGAATGAACGGCGCGGTCAGCGTGGGCAGACCAATGGCGGCAAACACCGGCGTCAGCATCAGCGCCAGGCCGATGCCAACCAGCGGCAGCCACGGTTGGCGACGCTGCGAGCTGAAGGCGAGGGCGGCGAGTACGGCGTTGTAGCCACCGAGGCCGAGCAGTGCGGTGTAGAAGTCGTGCTGCAGCAGGCTCCAGCCCATGCCCGCGACAGACGCCAACAACGCCCAGCAGAAAGCGCGGCGATCAGCGATGAGCAAACCGGCGGCAATCATCGCACCGGCCAGCGGATGACCGAGGAGCATCACCTGGCCGATGCCTTTGAAAGGGGCGGCGAGCATGTTCAGGGTGCTGACCTCGATCAAATGCGCCTCTGTCGAGGGAGTGGCGAAGCACAGCAGCACCCAGCTCAGCACCACGAACGGCGTGGTGTAGGCGGGGAGGTATTGGCTGAACCGGACGCGCTTTAGCCACTGCTGGGTGAGAATCGCGCTCAGGCCGCCGGCGGCCAGAATCAGCGGCGGCATCATCGCCGACCAGGGGAAGTACAGGCTCAGCAACAGACCGAGCAGAACGCCGTTGTAGCTGAACAACCCGGCCTGACGGTCAGCCTTGGCGTAGTTGCGACGTTGTGCGGTGAACAACCCGGCGACACCGCCGAGCAAGGCACCGCCCAGCAAGGCGGGCGCAGTGAACAGAATGGCCAACAGACACAGCAGGCCGCACAGCGGATTACGCTGGAGAAAGATCTGGCTGAAGCCGTTGAGCAAGGCTTCGGCCCAGTCGGGGCAGTGGGTGTTGAAGTGATTGGCAGGCATGGCAGGTCTGAAAGTCAGTGAAACCGAGTTGCCTGCATCGCGAGCAAGCTCGCTCCCACATTGAGTCTTTGCTCAGTCATTGTATTTGTGCCGTACACAAATCAACTGTGGGAGCGAGCTTGCTCGCGATGAGGCCGGTATGGGCGCTAGATCAATGTCTCGATACGCAGAGAGTTAGTCGATCCCGGCTGCCCAAAGGGCACACCGGCGGTGATCAATAAGGTGTCGCCACGCTGCGCCATGCCTTGGGCCTGGGCGATCTCCAGCGCTGTGGAGCAGACTTCATCGACCTGGCGCAGGCGATCGTTGACCACCGAGTGCACACCCCACGCCACGCTCAGGCGACGGGCGGTCTGCAGGTTCGGCGTCAGGTTGAGGATCGGCACGGTCGGCCGTTCCCGCGCCGCACGCAGGCTCGACGCACCGGATTCGCTGTAATTGACCAGCACCGCCACCGGCAGCACGTTGCTGATACGGCGAATGGCGCAGCTGATCGCGTCGGAAACAGTGGCCTCGGCTTTCGGTCGGCTGACGTCGAGTTGAGTCTGGTAGTCCGGACCGTTTTCCACCTGGCGGATGATCTTGCTCATCATCTGCACGGCTTCGAGCGGGTATTCGCCGGACGCGGTTTCCGCCGACAGCATCACCGCGTCCGCCCCTTCGGCCACGGCGTTGGCGACGTCTGTGACTTCGGCGCGGGTGGGCGCCGGCGAGAAGCGCATCGACTCCAGCATCTGCGTGGCCACCACCACCGGCTTACCGAGCTGGCGGCAGGTACTGATGATGTTCTTTTGAATCTGCGGCACGCTTTCGGCCGGCACTTCCACGCCCAGGTCACCGCGGGCGACCATGATCGCATCACTCAATTCGGCGATCTCGCGCAGTTGTTCGACAGCCGAGGGCTTCTCGATCTTGGCCATCAGGAAGGCCTTGTCGCCGATCAGGCTGCGGGCTTCGCGGATGTCGTCGGGACGCTGCACGAACGACAGCGCCACCCAGTCCACGCCCAGCTCCAGACCGAAGGTCAAGTCGCGGCGATCCTTGGCGGTCAGCGGGCTCAGGTCGAGCACCGCTTGCGGCACGTTCACGCCTTTGCGGTCCGACAGTTCGCCGCCATTGAGCACGGTGGTGTCGATGGCGTCGGCGTATTTGGTCACGACCCGCAGGCGCAATTTGCCGTCGTCCAGCAGCAGGTCCATGCCCGGCTCCAGCGCGGCGATGATTTCCGGGTGGGGCAGGTTGACCCGGCGCTCATCGCCCGGCGTGGCGTCAAGGTCCAGGCGCAAGGCCTGGCCGCGTACCAGTTGCACTTTGCCTTCGGCGAACTTGCCGACCCGCAGTTTCGGGCCTTGCAAGTCCATCAGAATGCCCAATGGATAATTCAGTTGGCGCTCGACTTCACGAATCCACTGAAAACGCTGGGCGTGGTCGGCGTGATCGCCATGGCTGAAGTTCAGGCGGAAGATGTTGACCCCGGCCAGCACCAGCTCACGGATGGCGTCGATGCCATCGATGGCAGGGCCGAGCGTAGCGAGGATTTTGACCTTTTTGTCAGGCGTCATGTTTAGTGCTCTCAAGGATCAGAATGGCGCGGAAGTCGTTGACGTTGGTTCGGGTCGGCTCGGTGACGATCAGGGCGTCGAGTGCCTCGAAGTAGCCGTAGCCATTGTTGTTGTCCAACTCGTCGCTGGCGCTCAGGCCCTTTGCGGCGGCGCGGGCGTAGCTGTCCGGGGTCATGATTGCGCCGGCGTTGTCTTCCGAGCCGTCGATGCCGTCGGTGTCACCGGCCAGTGCGTAGACGCCGGGCAGGCCTTTGAGGCTGTCGGTCAGGCTCAGCAGGAACTCGGCGTTGCGCCCGCCGCGGCCATTGCCGCGCACGGTGACGGTGGTTTCGCCGCCCGAGAGAATCACGCAGGGCGCCGCCAGCGGCTGACCGTGCAGGACGATCTGTCGCGCGATGCCAGCGTGGACCTTCGCTACTTCGCGGGATTCGCCTTCGAGGTCGCCGAGGATCAGCGGGCTGAACCCGGCCTGACGGCATTTCACTGCCGCCGCTTCCAGGGATTGCTGCGGACGGGCGATCAATTGGAAGTGACTGCGCGCCAGGCTCGGGTCGCCGGGTTTGACGGTTTCCGATTCGGGGCTTTGCAGCCAGGTGCGCACCGACGCCGGAACCTCGATGGCATAACGCTTGAGGATCGCCAGGGCTTCGGCCGAGGTGCTCGGGTCGGCCACGGTAGGGCCGGAAGCGATGACCGTGGCGAGGTCGCCCGGTACATCGGAAATCGCATAGGTGTAGACAGTGGCCGGCCAGCAGGCTTTGCCCAGGCGGCCGCCCTTGATCGCCGAGAGATGCTTGCGCACGCAGTTCATCTCGCCGATGGTCGCGCCGGACTTGAGCAGGGCTTTGTTGATCGACTGCTTGTCCGCCAGGGTGATGCCTTCGGCCGGCAGTGCCAGCAGGGCAGAGCCGCCGCCGGAGAGCAGGAAGATCACGCGGTCGGATTCGTTGAGGTCGCTGACCAGTTCCAGCACACGCGTGGCCACGGCCAGGCCGGCGGCGTCCGGTACCGGGTGCGCGGCTTCGACCACTTCGATTTTTTCGCAAGGTGCGCCGTGGCCGTAACGGGTCACCACCAGGCCTGACACTTCACCCTGCCAGCAGCGCTCGACCACCTGGGCCATGGCGGCTGCGGCTTTGCCGGCGCCGATGACAATGACGCGACCGCTGCGGTCGGCAGGCAGATGGGCTTCGAGGACTTGTTGCGGATGCGCCGCGTCGATGGCTGTGGCAAACAGCTCGCGCAGCAATTGTTGCGGATCGACCGACATGGCGGGCTCCCGGAATTCTTGTTATTTGAATGGCAACTCGGATCCCTGTGGGAGCGAGCCCTGTGGCGAGGGGGCTTGCCCCCGTTTGAGTGCGTAGCACTCACAAGATCTTCGGTTCATCAGAGATTTTGGGGCTGCTTCGCAGCCCAACGGGGGCAAGCCCCCTCGCCACAGGCCCGCTCCCACATGGGGATGGGGCAGGACTTACTTCTTGTCGCGAATCGAGAAGTTCGCCATGTGTTCCAGACCCTTGATCAGCGCCGAGTGGTCCCAGTTGCTGCCACCGATGGCCGCGCAGGTGCTGAACACTTGCTGGGTGTTGGCGGTGTTCGGCAGGTTGATGTTCAGTTCCTTGGCGCCTTGCAGGGCCAGGTTCAGGTCCTTCTGGTGCAGGCTGATGCGGAAGCCTGGATCGAAGGTGCCCTTGATCATGCGCTCGCCGTGCACTTCGAGGATCTTCGAGGAAGCGAAACCGCCCATCAGTGCTTCACGCACCTTGGCTGGGTCGGCACCGTTTTTCGAAGCGAACAGCAGGGCTTCGGCCACCGCCTGGATGTTCAGGGCCACGATGATCTGGTTGGCCACCTTGGCGGTTTGACCGTCGCCGTTGCCACCGACCAGGGTGATGTTCTTGCCCATGGCCTGGAACAGCGGCAGGGCGCGTTCGAAGGCGTTGGCATCGCCGCCGACCATGATGCTCAGGGTCGCCGCCTTGGCGCCGACTTCACCGCCGGAGACCGGGGCGTCGAGGTATTGCGCGCCTTTTTCGTTGATCTTCGCGGCGAAAGCCTTGGTGGCGGTCGGCGAGATCGAACTCATGTCGATCACTACTTTGCCTTTGCCCACGCCAGCAGCGATACCGTCGGCACGGAACAGCACGTCGTCGACCTGCGGGGTATCCGGCACCATGACGATGATGAATTCAGCTTCCTGGGCGACTTCTTTCGGGTTCGCCAGAGCAACGGCGCCAGCGGCGACCAGGTCGGCAGGGGCGGCGTCGTGGTGCGCCGACAGGAACAGGCTGTGACCGGCTTTCTGCAGGTTCAACGCCATTGGGTGGCCCATGATGCCGGTGCCGATAAATCCGATTTTAGCCATGAGAAAATCCTCTTGTTTTTGTGTTGCTCCCGGTTTTGGGCCGATGAGCTCTTTGTGGCGAGGGGGCTTGCCCCCGTTGGGTCGCGAAGCGGCCCCAATTGTTTTCGTCAGTTGAGGCGCGGGTGCAGCGCTACGACTGCTTCGCAGCCGAACGGGGGCAAGCCCCCTCGCCACAAGGGCACAACTTCAATCTCAGATTGCGTTATGGGTTTTGAGCCAGCCCAGGCCCGCTTCGGTGGTGGTCAGCGGCTTGTATTCGCAACCGACCCAGCCCTGGTAACCGATGCGGTCCAGGTGTTCGAACAGGAAGCGGTAGTTGATTTCACCGGTGCCTGGTTCGTTGCGCCCCGGGTTGTCCGCGAGCTGCACATGGTTGATCTCGCCCAGGTGCGATTGCAGGGTGCGGGCCAGGTCGCCTTCCATGATTTGCATGTGGTAGATGTCGTATTGCAGGAACAGGTTGGCGCTGCCGACCTGCTCGCGAATCGACAGGGCTTGCGCCGTGTTGTTCAGGTAGAAACCTGGAATGTCACGGGTGTTGATCGCTTCCATCACCAGCTTGATGCCCGCCGCTTGCAGCTTGTCGGCTGCGTACTTGAGGTTGGCGACGAAGGTTTTCTCCACGGTGGCATCGTCAAAGCCCTGCGGCCGAATACCGGCCAGGCAGTTGATCTGGGTGTTGCCCAGCACTTGCGCGTAGGCGATGGCCAGATCGACACCGGCACGGAACTCCTCAACCCGGTCCGGCAGGCACGCGATACCGCGCTCGCCCTTGGCCCAGTCACCGGCCGGCAGGTTGAACAGCACTTGGGTCAGACCGTTGGCGTCGAGCTTGGCCTTGATTTCGGCGGAGCTGAAGTCGTACGGGAACAGGTACTCGACACCACTGAAGCCGGCTTTGGCGGCCGCTTCGAAACGGGCAAGAAAGTCCTGTTCGGTGAACAGCATGGACAGGTTGGCTGCGAAACGCGGCATGGTGGTCTCCTGTATATGTATGAAGTCCCTTGTGGGAGCGGGCTTGCTCGTCGAACGGCGGAGTGTCAAGTCGACATCAATGGTGAATGTCAGACTGCCTTCGCGAGCAAGCCCGCTCCCACAGGGAGAGCGGTCAGCAGTTAGTCCAGCAGCGAAATCGCGGTTGGTGCGTCGTTGCCGACCAGCGCCAGGTCTTCGAATTCATTGACGGCGTTGATCTCGGTGCCCATGGAAATGTTGGTCACGCGCTCCAGGATGATCTCGACGATCACCGGCACCTTGAACTCTTCGATCAGTTCCTGAGCCTTGCGCAGGGCAGGCTGGATCTGAGCCGGTTCGAACACACGCAGCGCCTTGCAACCCAGGCCTTCGGCCACTGCAACGTGGTCGACACCGTAGCCGTTGAGTTCCGGCGCATTGAGGTTGTCGAAGGACAGCTGTACGCAGTAGTCCATGTCGAAACCGCGTTGCGCCTGGCGGATCAGGCCCAGGTACGAGTTGTTTACGACAACATGGATGTACGGCAGCTTGAACTGCGCGCCCACCGCCAACTCCTCGATCATGAACTGGAAGTCATAGTCCCCCGACAGGGCCACGACTTTACGGTTCGGATCAGCCTTGACCACGCCCAGCGCTGCCGGAATGGTCCAGCCCAGAGGGCCTGCCTGACCGCAGTTGATCCAGTGACGCGGCTTGTAGACGTGCAGGAATTGCGCGCCGGCAATCTGCGACAGACCGATGGTGCTGACGTAGCAGGTGTCCTTGCCGAACACCTGGTTCATCTCCTCGTAAACGCGCTGCGGCTTGACCGGCACGTTGTCGAAGTGAGTCTTGCGCTGCAGGCTGGCTTTACGCTGCTGGCAGTCTTGCAGCCAGGCGCTGCGGTTTTTCAGTTTGCCGGCGGCTTGCCATTCGCGAGCGACTTCGATGAACACGGTCAGCGCGGCAGCGGCGTCGGAAACGATGCCCAGGTCCGGGGTGAACACGCGGCCGATCTGAGTGCCTTCGATGTCGACGTGGATGAACTTGCGGCCTTCGGTGTAGACGTCAACCGAACCGGTGTGACGGTTGGCCCAACGGTTACCGATGCCCAGTACCACGTCCGACTTGAGCATGGTCGCGTTGCCGTAGCGGTGCGAGGTCTGCAAGCCAACCATGCCCACCATCAGTGGGTGATCGTCCGGGATGGTGCCCCAGCCCATCAGGGTCGGGATCACCGGAATGCCGGTCAGCTCGGCGAACTCCACCAGCAGGTCGCTGGCGTCGGCGTTGATGATGCCGCCACCGGCCACCAGCAATGGACGCTCGGCCTGATCCAGCAAGGCCAAGGCCTTCTCGACCTGAACCCGGCTAGCGGTCGGCTTGGCCAGTGGCAGTGGCTGGTAAGCGTCGATGTCGAATTCGATTTCCGCCATTTGAACGTCGAACGGCAGGTCGATCAGCACCGGGCCTGGACGGCCGGAGCGCATTTCATAGAAGGCTTTCTGGAACGCGTAAGGCACCTGGCCCGGTTCCAGAACAGTGGTCGCCCACTTGGTGACTGGCTTGACGATGCTGGTGATGTCGACAGCCTGGAAGTCTTCCTTGTGCATACGGGCGCGGGGTGCTTGCCCTGTGATGCAGAGGATTGGAATCGAGTCGGCCGAGGCGCTGTAGAGCCCGGTGACCATGTCGGTGCCGGCAGGGCCGGAAGTACCGATGCACACGCCGATGTTGCCGGCCTTGGTGCGGGTGTAGCCCTCGGCCATGTGCGAGGCGCCTTCAACGTGGCGAGCGAGTACGTGATCGATGCCGCCGACCTTTTGCAGGGCGGAGTACAGCGGGTTGATCGCGGCACCCGGGATGCCAAAAGCGGTATCGACCCCTTCACGGCGCATCACCAGAACGGCGGCTTCGATTGCTCTCATTTTGCTCATGGTTTTGTGCCTCTTTACGTTTTGTAATTGTATACAAGTGGCTTTGCGCAGAGTGTATTCACGGCGGACGGCGCAGGTCAATCCATTTTCTCAAGCGCTTGTTTCATTCGTCGGAAGCCCGTTCTACTGTGGCTTTTCGTCGCATGTGGCGCCTTTCGAGAATTATTGTATACAAAAAAATAATTCATTGTGTTCTATTTGTTGCATCGGGCCGCGGCACAAACGCGCAGCCCCACGACTTTCCCTATAACAAAATGAGGACGGCACCATGAGCGCTTTAACCTTGAAAGTCGCAGTCAATCTGGTCAACGAGGCCATCACCGCCGGGCGTGCAATCGCCGCGGCACCCTTGACCATCGCAGTACTGGATGCCGGTGGGCATCTGATCACCCTGCAACGCGAAGACGGCGCCAGCCTGCTGCGCCCGCACGTCGCCATCGGCAAAGCCTGGGGCGCCATCGCCCTGGGCAAGGGCTCACGCCTGCTGGCGCTGGACGCCCAGCAACGCCCGGCGTTTATCGCCGCGTTGAACAGCCTGGGGCAGGGCAGCGTCGTGCCGGCACCGGGTGGTGTGCTGGTGCGGGATCAGGATGGGAACGTGCTGGGGGCGGTGGGGATCAGCGGCGATCTGTCGGATGTTGACGAGCAGTGCGCGATCAATGCCATCGAGGCGTTGGGGTTGGTGGCGGATGCGGGGGTGGCGGCTTGATCTGTAGCGCCTGATCAATCGCCTTCGCGAGCAGGCTCGCTCCCACAAGGGACGGTGGCGGACACAAAATGTCCGATCAGCGCAAACCTATTGTGGGAGCGAGCCTGCTCGCGAAGGCATTCTTCCAGTCACATTCAGCTAAAAGTCTGCATTAGCCTCCAGCAAATGCGGGGCTAGCCTTTTCATGACTTCATCATGAGAGTGGCAAGGGAATGCCCAAGTTGTCTGCCTCACATCGCCTGCGTATCGGCCGTTACGCAGAACAAAACCGTATCTACCTATTGACTGCCAATACCTTCGAACGCAGACCTGTCTTCAAGGATTTCACCTTGGGCAGATTGGTCGTTGACCAATTTCGCAATGCTCAGGCGCAAGGTTGTGCCAAGTCATTGGCATGGGTCGTCATGCCTGACCATTTTCATTGGTTGGTCGAGTTGCAGCGGGGTTCGCTCAGTGGATTGATGCAAAGGACCAAGTCGCTAAGCACCAAGGCAGTCAATCGGTCCGTCGGCCGGAAGATCTGCCTTTGGCAACAGGGTTATCACGACCGAGCACTGAGGCAAGATGAGGATTTGGTGAAGATGGCGCGGTATGTTGTGGCCAACCCGTTGCGGGCAGGGCTGGTCGAGAAGCTGGGCGACTATCCACTGTGGGATGCTGTTTGGGTTTGAGTTGAAACCGTGGTGTTGCTATTCGCGAGCAGGCTCGCTCCCACAATGGATCTCCAGTGCTCACAGATTCCCTGTGGGAGAGCCTGCTCGCGAAGGCCGCGCTACGGTCTACCGCTCCGGCTCACACCCCTTGAGCACCAACCGGATAATCGTCTGCGCCGCCGCTTCGTAGTCTTCTTCATCCAGCCTGGCCTTGCCGGTGATGGCGGTGATCTGCCAGTCGAAGTCGGCGTAGGTCTGGGTTGCGGCCCAGATGCTGAACATCAGGTGGTTGGGGTCGATGGGGGCGATTTGTCCGCGGTCGATCCAGGTCTGGATGCACTCGATGTTGTGTTTGGCCTGGCCATTGAGTTGTTCGACCAGGTCGCTGCTCAGGTGGGGCGCGCCGTGCATGATTTCGCTGGCGAACACCTTGGAGGCGAAAGGCAGGTCGCGGGAGATGCGGATTTTCGAGCGAATGTAGCCGCTGAGCACTTCACCGGGTTCGCCGTCCGGATTGAACGGTGTCGAAGCCTGCAGGATCGGTTCGATGATGCTTTCCAGGACCTCGCGGTAGAGGTTTTCCTTGGATTTGAAGTAGTAGTAGACGTTGGGCTTGGGCAATCCCGCCTTGGCTGCGATGTCGCTGGTTTTGGTCGCAGCGAAGCCTTTGTCGGCGAACTCCTCACTGGCGGCACGCAGGATCAATTGTTTGTTGCGCTCGCGGATAGTGCTCATAAACCCGGTGATTCCTTGCCTGTTCTGGCGGTTGCGCATGGTATCACCGGCCTCGCGCGGCGCTCAAGAATGCACCGTAGGCTCTTGTGTCGCGCTATGCTGCTGCGCATTCATTGCAGAAGGAAACCCGATTCATGGCAGGAAGCAGTTTGCTGTTGCTGATCGACGATATCGCGGCCGTGCTGGACGACGTGTCGGTAATGACCCAAATGGCCGCCAAGAAAACGGCCGGCGTACTCGGTGACGACCTGGCACTCAATGCCCAGCAAGTCAGTGGTGTGCGGGCCGAGCGGGAAATCCCGGTGGTCTGGGCGGTCGCCAAGGGTTCGTTCATCAATAAATTGATCCTGGTGCCGTCGGCATTGGCGATCAGTGCGTTCATTCCGTGGCTGGTCACGCCGTTGTTGATGGTCGGCGGCGCTTATCTGTGCTTCGAAGGCTTTGAAAAGCTCGCGCACAAGTTCCTGCACAGCAAGGCTGAAGACGCCGCCGAGCATGCGCAACTGGTCGAGGCGGTGGCCGATCCTGCCACTGACCTGGTGGCGTTCGAGAAGGACAAGATCAAAGGCGCGATCCGCACCGACTTCATTCTTTCGGCGGAGATCATCGCCATCACCCTCGGCACCGTGGCCGGTGCTCCGTTGACCCAGCAGATCATCGTGCTTTCGGGCATTGCCATTGTCATGACGGTCGGCGTGTACGGATTGGTGGCGGGTATCGTCAAGCTCGACGACCTTGGCCTGTGGTTGACCCAAAAACCCGGGCAGATGGCGAAAAGCATCGGCGGCGCGATTCTGCGTGCGGCACCGTACATGATGAAGAGCCTGTCGGTGATCGGTACCGCGGCGATGTTCCTGGTGGGCGGCGGGATTCTCACGCACGGTGTGCCGGTGGTGCATCACTGGATCGAAAGTGTCGGTGCGGCGGCGGGTGGCGGCGGATTTATCGTGCCGGTGTTGCTCAATGGCGTGGCGGGGATTGTGGCGGGTGCGGTGGTGTTGGTTGGCGTGATGGCCGTCAGCAAAATCTGGAAAGCCCTGAAAGGCTGAAGGCAACACATAACAAATGTGGGAGCGGGCTTGCTCGCGAATAGGGTGTGTCAGTCACCTAAAAGGTTGTCTGACACACCCTATTCGCGAGCAAGCCCGCTCCCACAGTGTTTTTCGGCTACCGGGTTTACTCGGCAATCTGCAACTTGCGCGCTTCGGTGTACACGTAACGCACTTTCTCGTACTCGAACGGCGAGTTCATCTGGCCATAACGGAAGCTGGTCTGGTTGCGCTTGTCGATGCCACGCAGGATCAAGACTTCCGGATGGTTGGAGCTGACCTCGGCCACGTTGAGGTAGTTGATCGCATTCTCGGCCGTGTAATCCACCAGCAGGCCGCCGGTATCACGCAGGTTCGACGGACCGAGGACGGGCAGCACGAAGTAAGCGCCGCCCGGCACGCCGTAGAAGCCCAGCGTCTGGCCGAAATCCTCGCTCTGGCGCGGCAGGCCCATGGCGGTGGCCGGGTCCCACAGGCCGGCGATGCCGATGGTGGTATTGACTAGCAGTCGCCCGGTGGTTTCCAGTGAGCGCTGGCCCTTGAGTTGCAGCAGGCTGTTCAACAGGTTCGGCACGTCGCCGAGGTTGTTGAAGAAGTTGCTGACGCCGGTGCGCAGGAAGCTCGGGGTGACGTAGCGGTAGCCATTGACCACCGGCAGGAACACCCATTGGTCAAAGCGGTAGTTGAAGTGATAGACGCGACGGTTCCACTCTTCCAGCGGATCGTAGACGGCCAGTGCACCGAGCGTCGAACGCTCGAACTCGCGCTGATCCAGGCCCGGGTTGAATTTGAGTTTGCTCAATGGTTCCTTGAAGCCGTCACTGTCGACGACTACGGGGGCGTTGGCTTTGCTGTTGTCTGCATGGGCGACGCCTGCACAGAGTAACGCTGCGAAAAGCAGGAGAAATTTAGCCACGGAAGAACTCCAGCATGGCGTCGCTGTTGACGCGGTAGTTAATGTTGCCGCAGTGGCCCCCGTACGGGTAAACGGTCAGGCGATCACCGAAGGTCTTGCGCAGGAAGCCCAGGTCGCCTGGACCGAGGATCACGTCGTCGGCGTTGTGCATGACGGCGATTTTCGGGCTTTCGTGCAGATAGTCCTTCAGCGCATACAGGCTGACCTGATCAATCAGTTGCAGCAGGCTGCCGCCATCGGTGCGGGCGCGCCACATAGGGATGACTTGTTCGGTGATGTAGCAGTCGAAGTCGCATTGCAACGCACGCTTGAGGAACGGCGTGAGGCTGGTGCCCTCGGTGATCGGGAACTTGGGCGGGGTGATCAGGCCGCGACGGTTGACCAGGTCCGAAGTGAAGGCGATGTCCGCCGCCGAAAAGCGGAACGAGGTGCCGATCAGCATGGCCATCTGTTCGTTGGTCAGGTGCTGTTTGGACTGCTGGAAGTCGTAGAGCAGGGCATCGTTGAGGTCGATGTAGCCCTTCTGCTGGAAGTAGCGGGTCAGTTTGTTCAGAACCAGTTCATAGAACGTGGTGCTGTTGTTGATGCCCTTGACCTCGGTCTGGACCAGCTTGTCGAGGTTGGTGATCGAGGTGTAGAGGTTGACCGGCGGGTTGAGCAGCAGGACTTTCTTGAAGTTGAAGCTGCGGCGGGTTTCGTCCAGGTGCGCGACGAAGGCGGCATCCAGTGCCCCCAGGCTGTACCCGGTCAAGTAGTAGTCGGTGACTGGTACTTTCGGGTTCTGTGCCCGCACGGCCTGCATCACCCGGTACAGATCTTCGGCATCTTCCTTGGAAACGCCCGGCGTGGCGAAGCGCGAGGCGGCGCTCATGAAGTCATAGCTGGTGGGCGATGACAACTGCACCACGTGGTAGCCGGCTTTGTAATAGAGCTTCTTCAGGTATTCGTTCAAGGTACTGTCATAGCGCGCACCGGTGCCGGCGATCAGGAAAATCAGCGGCGCGGCGTGATCCTGCGTGGCAATGCGGTAGTCGAGTTTCTTGACCGCCCAGAAATTGTCCGGCAATTCGAACGCCCGTTCCGGACGCAAGGTGACGCTGCGCACTGCCTGATCGATGTCATCGTCCAGGGGGAGCTCCGGACGCAGGTCCGGCGGCGTGGTCGCGATGGTCGCCTCGAACGGGTTGGTCAGGGGGTAGCCATAACTGGCGGCGTCAATGTCGACTGCCAGTGCGGACGCACTCAAAATAAGGCCGCCAAACAGGGCGGCGAAGCGCAAGGAACGGAGCATGACTAAATCCCTTAGAAGAAGGTGTCAAATGAATTTCGCAGGCTATGACCACCGGATATACGCCAAAGTGCCAACCCTCGGCACCAAACAGGCCTGATTTCGAAGTTATAGTAGCTGGACGATACACTTTGCAGCGATTGAATGCCCAGTTAACAGTTGTTATCGCTTGCGAAACGCTTAAGGGCGATTAAGCTGGCCGCCGTTTTTCGCCAATTGGAGTGTTTCATGTCCCGCCACCTGCCCGTGATCCTGCTGCTTGTTTTGTTGCCTGTATGGCTGGCCGCCAGCTATGGCGCGCGTTATGGCTTCATGGAGGATGCGCAGTGGGTCGGCATTTGCGTGGATGAGGCGAGCCGTTGGGAATGCCAGGTGCGTTCGAACCTGGGGCTGATGATTCACTTCGCAGTCCTGGGATGGGTTGCGTTGGCGGCTGCGATCGTCGGCTTCGTTGTTCCGGGGCGGGCAGGGTGGTGGCTGGCGGTGCTGGCGCTGGTGTTCGGGTTTCCGGCATTGGCGTTGTACAACACGACGCTGGCGGTGTTTGCGGTGGTGATTGCGGGGTTGCGGTTGGTCAGGGCTTCCCGCAGCGCCTGATAGTTCGCTATCGCGAGCAAGCTCGCTCCCACAGTGGATCTTCAGTGAACACAAAATCCGTGTGCGACAAAGATCAATTGTGGGAGCGAGCTTGCTCGCGATGAGGCCAGTCGGGTCAATGCAACATCAAGCTGTGCGAACCCGCAAGCAGCGCCACAACGCCGCCACCATCAACACACTCACCAGCGCCCAGCCCCAGGCCTGCTGGTTCAGTAAACCTTCACGAAACAGCTGCGGTGCGATGCCGGCGCCAATGATGAAGGTCAGCAGGGCGATTTCCCGGCGCGGCACGCTCACCGGACGGCACAGATACACCAGCGCCGGCACGATGAACGCCACGCTCGGGAAGCTGCGATAGCGCGGGTCGAATACCAGTTCCAGCATCATCACGGCCGCCGCGAAACCTGCCGTTGCAACCAGCCAGCCAGCACGGCGCTCCAGTAAATCGAAAGCCTGCCCGCGCCACCCGTCACGTGGACTCAGTGTCAGTGCTGCATGGGTCAGCACCAGCAGATTCAGCACGGTCAGCAGTCCGACCCACAGCCATTCACTGGTGAAGCGAGTGGTGACGCGTGCCAGGTCGCCCCAGGCGCCAATCGAGCAAGCGGCCAATGCGCCGAGCAGTGGCAGTACCAGCGCCGCTCGCGTTGTGCGAACCCGGCCGCCAAGCAGCAGGGTGCCGATAAAGATCAGGCCGCCCACCGCCAGCCATTGCGACCAGTACGGGACGTTTGTCACTGGCCCGGCCAGTACGCCCTTGTCGTGGCGATCGGCATCGAACAGTCCCCAGTAGCCGCCGACCGCGCCTTCACTGGCGCGCTTCCATGGCTGGTCGAAGGCTTCGATCAGGTTGTAATGCCAGCCTTGCTGCTCGGCCATGGCGACAAAACCACGAATGAATTTGGCTTCATTGACCCGGCTCGGCAGGGCGGTTTCGCGCTGGCGGCCTTCGCTCGGCCAGCCGGTTTCGCCGATCAGTACGTCCTTGGGCGCGAATTTGTTGCCGAACACCTGACGCACTTCGGCCACATGCTGCAGGGCGGCGTCGATGTTCGATGGATCGTCCTCCCAGTAAGGCAGCAAATGGATGGTCAGGAAGTCCACGGCAGGGGCAATTTCAGGGTGCTTGAGCCAGAACTCCCAGACGTCGGCATAGGTGACGGGCTGTTTGACCTGGCTCTTGACCTTGTTGATCAGCTTGGCCAATTGCGCACCGGTGACTTCCTTGCGCAGCAGGGTTTCGTTGCCGACGATCACTGCGCTCACCACATCCGGGTTGGCGTTGGCCGAAGCGATCAGCAGGTCGACTTCTTTTTCCGTGTCCACCGGGTTGCTGTTGACCCAGGCGCCGATAATCAACTTCAGACCGTGTTTGCGCGCAAGGTCCGGCAGGGCTTCAAGGCCGGTCATGGAATAGGTGCGGATGCACTCGAAACGGGTCGCCAGCAACGCGAGGTCGGCGTCCATGCGCTCGGGGCGCAGCTTGAAGGGTTGGTCGAACGGCGATTGGTCCTTGTCGAACGGCGTATAGGACGCGCATTGCAGCTTGTGCGTGGCGCTGGCCGCGTCCGGCAGGACCACCGGTTTGCCGAGGCCGTACCAGAAGCCGCCAAGGGCGAACAGCCCGAGCAGGCAAGCGAATAGATAAGCAGCAAGAGGGAAGCGGTATGTCGCGGACATGGTCAGGCCGTGTGGGAGCAAAGCGGCGCATGTTACCTGCATTTACCGCGTGCTTGGTGGCCTGCATGATTTTGACATGCAAAGTTCGGGCGGTTTGGCAGGCGCGTTTTCCGTGGTCAGGATTAATGGCTTTCTGATGTCGTTTCTCGATGCCTTGAGGTCGCTGGCAGAGCAGGTCGCGATGAGCGTCAGGTTGATCATCGAAGGCGTCAGTACTCCGCTGATGTCGGGACGGGTTTGCTGTGAGGCGTGATGGGGGCGCTGTGCACCATAACTATACGTTTAAGCGACTCGGCATCCGTCGAGCGCAGCACTTTCGGGGAAGTAACGATGAAGATGCGACGACTCTTGGGCGCAGGTGCCGCTTTGGTGCTGGCGATCAGCTCTACCGTGGCCAGTGCCGCCGGAAAGGAAGTGACGATCGGTTACGTTGACGGCTGGTCGGACAGCGTTGCCACGACCAACGTGGCCGCTGAAGTGATCAGGCAGAAACTCGGTTATGACGTGAAGCTGCAAGCCGTTGCCACCGGGATCATGTGGCAGGGCGTGGCGACCGGTAAACTCGATGCCATGCTTTCGGCCTGGCTGCCGGTGACCCACGGCGAATACTGGACGAAGAACAAGGATCAGGTCGTCGATTACGGCCCGAACTTCAAGGACGCAAAAATCGGATTGATCGTGCCGGAGTACGTCAAAGCCAAGTCGATCGAGGACCTGAAAACCGACGACACCTTCAAGAATCGCATCGTCGGCATCGACGCCGGTTCAGGCGTGATGCTCAAGACCGACCAGGCAATCAAGGACTACGACCTGACCGGTTATCAGCTCAAGGCCAGTTCCGGTGCCGGCATGATTGCCGAGCTGACCCGTGCCGAGAAGAAGAACGAATCCATCGCCGTTACCGGCTGGGTACCGCACTGGATGTTCGCCAAGTGGAAACTGCGCTTCCTCGAAGATCCGAAAGGCGTGTATGGCGCGGCAGAAACCGTGAACAGCATCGGCAGCAAAGGCCTTGAGGCCAAGGCTCCGGAAGTGGCCAAGTTCCTGAAGAACTTCCAGTGGGAATCCAAGGATGAAATCGGCCAGGTGATGCTGGCTATTCAGGATGGTGCCAAACCTGAAGCCGCGGCGAAGGACTGGATCGCCAAGCACCCTGAGCGCGTGGCTGACTGGACCAAGTAATAACAAAGAGCACGCTTGACCCTGTGGGAGCGAGCCTGCTCGCGAAGCGTTCTGTCAGTTGACTGAGTTGTCGGCTGATCAGGCGCCTTCGCGAGCAGGCTCGCTCCCACAGTTGTTTGGTGCATGCTGGAAATTGGCAAAAACGTCATGTCGTTCTAAGACTAAGGTCGTCTGGAACCTGCCCCGCAGCCGCATAGAGTGGATACCGTTCCAACTCAATCTGTGCTGCGAGGATAAAAACAATGAACGACAGCATTTACCTCTCGATTCAAAACAGCCCGCGCTTCAAGGAGCTGGTTAGCAAGAGGGAACGATTCGCCTGGATTCTTTCGGCGATCATGCTAGGGCTTTACTCCGGATTCATTCTACTGATTGCCTATGGGCCGCAGGTGCTGGGGGCGAAAATCAACCCTGAGTCCTCGATTACCTGGGGCATACCGATAGGCGTCGGGCTGATTGTTTCGGCCTTCGTCCTGACCGGTATCTACGTACGACGCGCCAATGGCGAGTTTGACGACCTGAACAATGCGATTCTCAAGGAGGCTCAGCAATGATCCGCCGTCTAATGGCTCTTTTGAGCATCGCAGCCTTCGCGCCTGGTGCCTGGGCGGCTGAAGCCCTGACCGGTGCCGTACAGAAGCAACCGCTTAACGTGTCCGCGATCGTGATGTTTGTCGCCTTCGTCGGTGCCACCCTGTGCATCACCTACTGGGCCTCCAAGCGAAACAAGTCGGCTGCCGACTACTACGCCGCTGGCGGCAAGATCACCGGGTTCCAGAACGGCCTGGCGATTGCTGGCGACTACATGTCGGCGGCGTCTTTCCTGGGGATTTCCGCGCTGGTGTTCGCTTCTGGCTACGACGGGCTGATCTATTCGATCGGTTTCCTGGTGGGCTGGCCGATCATTCTGTTCCTGATTGCCGAGCGCCTGCGTAACCTGGGCAAGTACACCTTTGCCGACGTGGCGTCCTACCGCCTGGGGCAAACCCAGATCCGTTCGCTGTCCGCCTGCGGTTCGCTGGTGGTGGTGGCGTTCTACCTGATCGCCCAGATGGTCGGTGCCGGCAAGCTGATCCAGCTGTTGTTCGGCCTCGACTACCATGTCGCGGTGATTCTGGTGGGCGTGCTGATGTGTCTTTATGTGTTGTTCGGCGGCATGCTGGCAACCACCTGGGTGCAAATCATCAAGGCTGTTCTGCTGCTGTCCGGCGCTTCCTTCATGGCGCTGATGGTGATGAAGCACGTCAACTTCGACTTCAATATGCTGTTTTCCGAGGCGATCAAGGTTCACCCTAAAGGTGAAGCGATCATGAGCCCGGGCGGTCTGGTGAAAGATCCGGTCTCGGCGTTCTCCCTCGGGCTGGCATTGATGTTCGGTACTGCGGGTCTGCCGCACATCCTGATGCGCTTCTTCACCGTGAGTGATGCAAAGGAAGCTCGCAAGAGTGTGCTGTACGCTACCGGCTTCATTGGCTACTTCTACATCCTGACCTTCATCATCGGTTTCGGCGCGATCCTGCTGGTCAGCACCAACCCGGCCTTCAAAGACGCGGCCGGCGCGTTGCTCGGCGGTAACAACATGGCGGCGGTGCACTTGGCCAATGCGGTCGGTGGCAGCATCTTCCTGGGCTTCATCTCGGCCGTGGCGTTCGCGACCATTCTGGCGGTAGTGGCCGGCCTGACCCTGGCGGGTGCTTCGGCGGTGTCCCACGACCTGTATGCCAGTGTGATCAAGAAGGGCAAGGCCAACGAGAAGGATGAGATTCGCATTTCGAAGATCACCACCGTTGCCTTGGCTGTGCTGGCCATCGTTCTGGGCATTCTGTTCGAAAGCCAGAACATCGCGTTCATGGTGGGCCTGGCGTTCTCCATCGCGGCGAGCTGCAACTTCCCGGTACTGCTGCTTTCCATGTACTGGAAAAAGCTGACCACTCGCGGCGCGATGATCGGTGGCTGGATGGGCCTGATCAGTGCGGTAGGCCTGATGGTCCTTGGTCCGACCATCTGGGTGCAGATCCTGCATCACGAGAAGGCTATCTTCCCGTATGAGTACCCGGCGTTGTTCTCGATGATGATTGCCTTTGTCGGGATCTGGTTCTTCTCGGTCACTGACAAGTCGACTGCGGCTGACAATGAGCGGGCGCTGTTCTTCCCGCAGTTTGTTCGTTCGCAGACTGGCCTTGGGGCGAGCGGGGCGGTATCGCACTAAGTCTTGATGCTTTGATATAGCTGGCGATGTTTTATGAAGTGCTCCGGTCGAGAGATCGGGGCACTTTTTTATTGTGCGTTAATCGACCTGAATTTTGCGGATGTACCGATTTACTGTGGGAGCGGGCTTGCTCGCGAAGGCGGCCTGCCAGCCGACCTGTCTTTCGCTGATCGTGTACATATCCATTGCTGCGGTAACGGCGGCTTATGGTTTCGCCCTTACGGCGACTCACTTTTTTACAAGCGCCTAAAAAGTAAGCAAAAAACGCTCGCCCCTTACGTACGGCCCCTCGCTGAGGCTCGGGGTTCCTTCGCTCCGGCATTCATCCGGGGGCATTGCCCTCCGGTCGGCTTCGCTTCGACCTACATGCAATGAGTTCGACTGCGTCGAACGGCGCTGCGCGCCCATCCCCGGATGAACACCTGCGCTCAGCCTGCCGAGGGGGCGGGTGGATCAAGATCAAGAGCGGCAGGCGAGCTAACGCTCGGCCTGATGAGTGGTGAAGAGCGTGGGGGTGCACCGATCGTCCTTTGCTCTTCTGTGGGAGCGAGCCTGCTCGCGAAGGCGGCCTGACAGGCGCAGGTACATCACAGACGAACGAACCCAGCAAACAGGCCGGCCGGTAGGCCGCCTCGCTTTGCTTTTGCGGTGTACGCCCCCTCGTGAGGCCGAGCGCAGGTACTGCGCAGTGGGCAACCCGGCATGGATGCCGGGTTAGCCGCCCCCGGCCATGGATGGCCGATGGCGACGGGCCCACGGAGCAGGACCGGAGCGAGGGCATGCCGAGCCACGGCGAGGCACCGAATGTCAGGGGCAAGAGCCCTTTGGTTACTTTGGGGCTTTTCCAAGTGACCCGCCGTAAGGGCGGAACCATAAGCCGCCGTTACCTAAATAACGGATATGCCCACGATCAAAAAACCGCCAAACACAAACAAAAACGGCCTCTATATAAATAGAGGCCGTTCCCGGTACAACTCAACTCGCTACAGCAAGACAGATCTTACTTGCGGTCTTCCAGCTTGGTGATGTCACGCGACTCGTAGCCGGTGTACAGCTGGCGCGGACGGCCGATCTTGTACGGGCTGGAGAGCATTTCCTTCCAGTGGGAGATCCAGCCGACGGTCCGCGCCAGGGCGAAGATCACGGTGAACATGCTGGTTGGAATGCCGATCGCCTTGAGGATGATCCCCGAGTAGAAGTCGACGTTCGGGTACAGCGAGCGCTCGATGAAGTACGGGTCGGTCAGGGCGATCTCTTCCAGGCGCATGGCCAGTTCGAGTTGCGGATCGTTCTGGATGCCCAGTTCCTTCAATACTTCGTCGCAGGTTTGCTTCATGACGGTGGCGCGCGGGTCGCGGTTTTTGTAAACGCGGTGACCGAAGCCCATCAGTTTGAACGGATCGTTCTTGTCCTTGGCCTTGGCGATGAACTTGTCGATGTTCGAAACATCGCCGATTTCATCGAGCATGGTCAGTACGGCTTCATTTGCACCGCCGTGGGCAGGGCCCCACAGTGCAGCGATGCCGGCAGCGATACAGGCGAACGGGTTGGCGCCCGAGGAGCCCGCCAGGCGCACGGTGGACGTCGAGGCGTTCTGCTCGTGGTCGGCATGGAGGATGAAGATCCGGTCCATGGCCTTGGCGAGTACCGGGCTGATCGGTTTGATCTCGCACGGGGTGTTGAACATCATGTGCAGGAAGTTTTCCGCGTACGACAGGTCGTTGCGCGGGTACATCATGGGTTGGCCCATGGAGTACTTGTAAACCATCGCTGCCAGGGTCGGCATCTTGGCAACCAGGCGGATCGCGGAGATTTCGCGATGCTGCGGGTTATTGATGTCCAGGGAGTCGTGGTAGAAGGCCGAGAGGGCGCCGACTACGCCACACATGACGGCCATCGGGTGAGCGTCGCGACGGAAGCCGTTGAAGAAGGTCTTCAACTGCTCGTGAACCATGGTGTGGTTTTTCACGGTGCTGACGAACTGGGCCTTCTGTTCTGCGGTCGGCAGTTCGCCGTTGAGCAGCAGATAGCAGGTTTCCAGGTAGTCCGACTTTTCAGCCAGCTGTTCGATCGGGTAGCCGCGGTGCAGCAGGATGCCGTTGTCGCCGTCGATATAGGTGATCTTCGATTCGCACGAGGCGGTCGACATGAAGCCTGGGTCAAAAGTGAAACGGCCCGTGGCCGTCAGGCCCCGAACATCGATAACATCGGGACCAACGGTGCCGGTTAAAATGGGCAGCTCGACGGGGGCTGCGCCCTCGATGATCAACTGCGCTTTTTTGTCAGCCATGTGGCCTCCTATTTATGCTTGAAATCATCAGACAGACCCCCCACGCAGGGCCCGCACCACTATAGTGAGATAAATTCGAATGTCAATTTGCCTAAAGTCTTGCTCCAGAAGGCTTTAACCGGACTTTTTTCTCGAAATTGGCTGCCATTTACGCCTTTTATGTCAGTTGCGCAATCAGCTGTTTGGGTTAGGTCTTTGCGTTGTCATTAGTAGCCTAACTGTCTATACTCGGCCACCGACCGCCAGGGGCTTTTGGGCCTGCTTTATTGGGGGTCGCATCCCTGGGTGGTGGTTACCTGACCAGTGCACTCCCCAACAACTTTGCCCTGATTGTTAGGGGCTCTTCAGTGTGAAAAAAAAGCCGTGAAAAGCCAACGACCTGTAAACCTAGACCTAAGGACCATCAAACTCCCCATCACCGGCGTTACGTCGTTTCTTCACCGTGTTTCCGGCATCATCCTCTTCCTGGGCCTTGGCTTCATGCTTTATGCATTGGGCAAATCCCTGGGTTCCGAGGAAGGTTTCGCCGAGGTGAAGGCATGCTTGACCAGCCCGCTGGCCAAGTTCGTAGCATGGGGCCTCCTGTCCGCTCTTCTGTATCACCTGGTAGCCGGTGTGCGCCACTTGATCATGGATATGGGCATCGGTGAGACGCTGGAAGGCGGCCGCCTGGGCTCGAAAATTATCATCGCCGTTTCCGTGGTGTTGATCGTTCTGGCAGGAGTTTGGATATGGTAACCAGCGTTACGAACCTTTCGCGTTCCGGTCTTTATGACTGGATGGCGCAACGTGTGTCTGCGGTCGTTCTCGCGGCTTATTTCATCTTCCTGATCGGATACCTCGCAGCGAACCCGGGCATTGGCTACGACCAATGGCACGGCCTGTTCGCCCACAACGGGATGCGTATCTTCAGTCTGCTGGCCCTCGTTGCCCTGGGCGCTCACGCCTGGGTCGGCATGTGGACCATCGCGACCGACTACCTGACGCCGATGGCGCTGGGCAAGTCCGCAACTGCAGTACGTTTCCTTTTCCAGGCAGTATGCGGCGTTGCGATGTTCGCTTACTTCGTCTGGGGTGTGCAGATTCTCTGGGGTATCTGATTCATGGCTAACATTCCAACGATTTCTTTCGACGCCATCATTATTGGTGGTGGCGGTGCCGGCATGCGCGCAGCGCTGCAACTGGCACAAGGTGGTCACAAGACTGCCGTGATCACCAAGGTGTTCCCGACCCGTTCGCACACTGTATCCGCCCAGGGCGGCATCACCTGCGCGATCGCGTCTGCTGACCCGAACGATGACTGGCGCTGGCACATGTACGATACCGTCAAGGGTTCCGACTACATCGGTGACCAGGACGCTATCGAATACATGTGTCAGGAAGGCCCGGCCGCCGTTTTCGAGCTGGACCACATGGGTCTGCCGTTCTCGCGTACCGAACAAGGCCGTATCTATCAGCGTCCGTTCGGTGGCCAGTCCAAGGACTACGGCAAGGGCGGCCAGGCTGCGCGTACTTGCGCTGCCTCCGACCGTACCGGTCACGCACTGTTGCACACCCTCTATCAGGGCAACCTGAAAGCCGGTACCACGTTCCTGAACGAGTACTACGCTGTCGATCTGGTGAAGAACGGCGAAGGCGAGTTCGTCGGTGTGATCGCGATCTGCATCGAAACCGGTGAAACCACCTACATCCGCGCCAAAGCCACCGTGCTGGCGACCGGCGGTGCAGGCCGTATCTACGCGTCGACCACCAACGCCCTGATCAACACCGGTGACGGCGTTGGCATGGCGCTGCGTGCCGGCGTACCGGTACAAGACATTGAAATGTGGCAGTTCCACCCGACAGGTATCGCCGGCGCCGGTGTACTGGTTACAGAAGGCTGCCGTGGTGAAGGTGGATACCTGATCAACAAGCACGGCGAGCGTTTCATGGAGCGTTATGCTCCGAACGCCAAGGACCTTGCCGGTCGTGACGTTGTTGCCCGTTCGATGGTTAAAGAGATCATCGCCGGCAACGGTTGCGGTCCGAATGGCGACCACGTGATGCTCAAGCTCGACCACCTGGGCGAGGAAGTGCTGCACAGCCGTCTGCCAGGCATCTGCGAACTGTCGAAGACTTTCGCACACGTTGACCCGGTGGTTGCTCCGGTTCCGGTTGTTCCGACCTGCCACTACATGATGGGCGGCGTTGCCACCAACATTCATGGCCAGGCGATCACCCAGAACGCCGAAGGCGTCGACCAGATCATTCCTGGTCTGTTCGCTGTGGGTGAAGTGGCTTGCGTATCGGTTCACGGTGCCAACCGTCTGGGCGGCAACTCGCTGCTCGACCTGGTGGTATTCGGCCGTGCTGCCGGCCTGCACCTGGAAAAGGCGCTGACCGACGGTATCGAGTACGACGACGCTACCGAAGCCGACATCGAAGCTGCCTTGTCGCGCCTGAATGCACTGAACAACCGTACTGATGGCGAAGACGTGGCTACCCTGCGTCGCGAGCTGCAAAGCTGCATGCAGAACTACTTCGGTGTATTCCGTACCGGAGAATACATGCAGAAAGGTATTGCCCAGCTGGCCGAGCTGCGCAAGCGCATTGCCAACGTGAAGATCAACGATAAGTCGCAGGCGTTCAACACTGCCCGTATCGAAGCGCTGGAACTGCAAAACCTGCTGGAAGTGGCCGAAGCTACCGCTATCGCTGCTGAAGTTCGCAAAGAGTCCCGCGGTGCACACGCCCGTGAAGACTTCGAAGATCGTGACGACGAAAACTGGCTGTGCCACACCCTGTACTTCCCGGGTGACAAGCGCGTCACCAAGCGTGCCGTGAACTTCTCGCCGAAGACTGTTCCGACTTTCGAACCTAAAGTCCGGACTTATTAAGGGTGACCGCCATGTTGCAAGTCAGTGTATATCGTTACAACCCTGATCAGGACGCTGCGCCGTTCATGCAGGAATTCCAGGTCGATACCGGTGGTAAAGACCTGATGGTGCTGGACGTGCTGGCCCTGATCAAAGAGCAGGACGAAGGTTTCTCCTATCGTCGCTCTTGCCGTGAAGGTGTTTGCGGTTCCGACGGCATGAACATCAACGGCAAAAACGGCCTGGCGTGCATCACGCCGCTGTCTGCCGTCGTAAAAGGTAACAAGTTGATCGTTCGTCCTCTGCCAGGTTTGCCGGTTATCCGTGACCTGGTCGTCGATATGAGCATCTTCTACAAGCAATACGAGAAGGTTAAGCCATACCTGCAGAACGACACGCCGGCTCCGGCCATCGAGCGTCTGCAGTCCCCTGAAGAGCGTGAAAAGCTGGACGGTCTGTACGAGTGCATCCTGTGCGCTTGCTGCTCGACTTCCTGCCCGTCCTTCTGGTGGAACCCGGACAAGTTCCTGGGCCCGGCTGCCCTGCTGCAAGCGTACCGCTTCCTGGCAGACAGCCGTGATACCAAGACGTCCGAGCGTCTGGCTTCGCTGGATGACCCGTTCAGCGTATTCCGCTGCCGCGGGATCATGAACTGCGTCAACGTATGTCCGAAAGGCCTGAACCCGACTAAGGCCATCGGTCACATCCGTAACATGTTGCTCTCGAGCGGCGTGTGATTCAGCTGCTGTACCCGCTGTACCCGTAGATGCTGCGGCGCAGGCTTCAACCGGCGCCGTAGTTTTAACCTGGGCAGCAGCTTAAAAGGCTGCGGCTCTTATTTTGAAGAAATGAGACAAGCAGGGGCATCCGGGCTGGTACCCGGACTATCAGTGTGATCCTAGTGGCTTGTTTTGGTCGCTGCATTCGGACTTCTGCAAGTTTGCTCGGTGTCGACACCGGTGGTGTTCCCCTAACCGAGGGTGACCAAGCATGCAAGAAAGCGTGATGCAGCGCATGTGGAACAGTGCCTACCTATCCGGTAGTAACGCTGCCTATGTGGAAGAGCTTTATGAGCTCTACCTGCACGACCCTAACGCTGTGCCAGAAGAGTGGCGCACCTACTTCCAGAAGTTGCCTGCTGACGGCAACTCTGCCACCGATGTTTCGCACTCCACAATTCGCGATCATTTCGTCTTGCTGGCAAAGAACCAGCGCCGCGCCCAACCGGTTTCCGCCGGCAGCGTGAGCAGTGAGCACGAGAAGAAGCAAGTTGAAGTGCTGCGATTGATCCAGGCCTACCGTATGCGTGGCCACCAGGCAGCCCAGCTTGACCCGCTGGGACTGTGGCAGCGTCGTGCACCTACAGACCTGTCGATCAATCATTACGGCTTGACCAATGCCGATCTTGATACGACCTTCCGTGCCGGCGACCTGTTCATCGGCAAAGAGGAAGCGAGCCTACGCGAAATTCACGAAGCGTTGCAGCAGACATATTGCCGCACCATCGGCGCCGAGTTCACGCATATCACCGATTCCGAGCAGCGCCAGTGGTTCCAGCAGCGTCTGGAAAGCGTGCGCGGCCGTCCGACGTACTCCGCCGACATCAAGAGCCACCTGCTCGAGCGCGTGACCGCCGGTGAGGGCCTGGAAAAATACCTGGGCACCAAATACCCGGGTACCAAGCGTTTCGGTCTGGAAGGCGGTGAAAGCCTGATTCCGATGCTCGACGAGCTGATCCAGCGTTCCGGTTCCTACGGCACCAAGGAAATCGTCATCGGCATGGCCCACCGTGGCCGTCTGAACGTGCTGGTCAATACCTTCGGCAAGAACCCGCGCGAGCTGTTCGACGAGTTCGAAGGCAAGAAGAAGGTCGAGCTCGGTTCCGGTGACGTGAAATACCACCAGGGCTTCTCGTCCAACGTGATGACCACTGGCGGTGAAGTTCACCTGGCGATGGCGTTCAACCCGTCCCACCTGGAAATCGTTTCCCCGGTGGTCGAAGGTTCGGTTCGCGCCCGTCAGGATCGTCGCAACGACCCGACCGGCGAGAAGGTTCTGCCGATCTCCATCCACGGTGACGCTGCTTTCGCAGGTCAGGGCGTGGTCATGGAAACCTTCCAGATGTCGCAGACCCGCGGTTTCAAGACCGGCGGCACCGTGCACATCGTGATCAACAACCAGGTCGGTTTCACCATCAGCAACCCGCTGGACTCGCGTTCCACCGAGTACGCGACCGACGTTGCGAAAATGATCCAGGCGCCGATCCTCCATGTGAATGGTGATGATCCGGAAGCCGTATTGTTCGTGACCCAGCTGGCCATCGACTACCGCATGCAGTTCAAGCGTGACGTGGTGATCGACCTGGTCTGCTACCGTCGTCGCGGCCACAACGAGGCCGACGAGCCAAGCGGCACCCAGCCTCTGATGTATCAGCAGATCACCAAGCAGCGCACTACCCGTGAGCTGTATGCCGATCGCCTGACTCAGGCCGGTGTGCTGGATGCAGAGCGTGTTCAGGCGAAAGTCGACGAATACCGCAACGCACTGGACAACGGTCTGCACGTTGTGAAGAGCCTGGTCAAAGAGCCGAACAAGGAACTGTTCGTGGACTGGCGTCCGTATCTGGGTCACACCTGGACCGCGCGTCACGACACTCGCTTCGATCTGAAGACCTTGCAGGAACTGTCCGCCAAGCTGCTGGAAATCCCGGAAGGCTTCGTGGTTCAGCGCCAGGTTGCCAAGATCTACGAAGACCGCCAGAAGATGCAAGCCGGTGGCCTGCCGATCAACTGGGGCTACGCCGAAACCATGGCGTACGCGACCCTGGCGTTCGAAGGTCACCCGATTCGCATGACTGGCCAGGACATCGGCCGCGGTACGTTCTCGCACCGTCACGCTGTCCTGCACAACCAGAAAGACGCGGGCACCTACATCCCGCTGCAGAACCTGTACGACGGTCAGCCGCGTTTTGACCTGTACGACTCGTTCCTGTCCGAAGAAGCGGTATTGGCGTTCGAGTACGGTTACTCGACCACCACGCCGAATGCCCTGGTTATCTGGGAAGCCCAGTTCGGCGACTTCGCCAACGGCGCCCAGGTCGTAATCGACCAGTTCATCACCAGTGGCGAGCACAAGTGGGGCCGTCTGTGCGGTCTGACCATGCTGCTGCCGCACGGTTATGAAGGTCAGGGGCCGGAGCACTCCTCGGCTCGTCTGGAGCGTTACCTGCAGCTGTGCGCCGAGCACAACATTCAGGTGTGCATGCCGACGACGCCGGCTCAGATCTACCACTTGCTGCGCCGTCAGGTGATTCGCCCGCTGCGCAAACCATTGGTAGTCCTGACTCCGAAGTCGCTGTTGCGCCACAAGCTGGCCATCTCGACGCTGGAAGATCTGGCCGAAGGTTCGTTCCAGACCGTCATCCCGGAAATCGATGCCCAAGACCCGAAAAAGGTCGAGCGCGTTGTTCTGTGTAGCGGCAAGGTCTACTACGACCTGCTGGAAAAACGCCGTGCCGAAGGTCGTGACGACATCGCCATCGTGCGTATCGAGCAGCTGTACCCATTCCCTGAGGACGACTTGAAAGAAGTCCTGGCTCCTTATACCAACGCCAAACATGCCGTCTGGTGTCAGGAAGAGCCGATGAACCAGGGTGCGTGGTACTGCAGCCAACACCACATGCGTCGCAGCATCAGCAACCTCAACAAGTCTCTCGTACTCGAGTACGCGGGCCGTGAGGCTTCTGCTGCACCGGCATGCGGTTACGCATCGATGCACGCCGAACAGCAGGAAAAACTGCTGCAAGACGCCTTTACTGTTTAACGCCTTCGCGCACCTGAAACCGAATTTAAGGAACCACAGACAATGGCTATCGAGATCAAAGCCCCCACTTTCCCGGAATCGGTTGCCGATGGCACCGTTGCCACCTGGCACAAACAACCGGGCGATGCGGTCAAGCGCGACGAACTGATCGTCGACATCGAAACCGACAAAGTCGTGCTGGAAGTGCTGGCTACCGCTGACGGCGTGCTGGGCGCTATCGTCAAGAACGAAGGCGACACCGTTCTGTCCGACGAAGTCCTGGGCTCCATCGTTGAAGGCGGCGCTGCTGCTGCCGCTCCGGCTGCCGCTGCTGCTCCGGCTGCTGCTGCTGCTGCCGCAGCTCCGGCTGCCGGCGCTGACGAAGACGCTATCGCCGCTCCAGCCGCTCGCAAGCTGGCCGAAGAGAACGGCATCAACCTGGCTTCCGTCAAAGGTACCGGCAAAGATGGCCGTGTAACCAAGGAAGACGTGGTTGCCGCTGTCGAAGCCAAGAAAGCCGCTCCTGCTGCCGCACCTGCCAAGGCGGCTGCTCCGGCTGCCGCTGCTCCTGTGTTCGCTGCTGGCGACCGCATCGAGAAGCGCGTGCCGATGACCCGCGTTCGTGCCACCGTGGCCAAGCGTCTGGTTGAAGCCCAGTCGAACATGGCGATGCTGACCACTTTCAACGAAGTCGACATGACCGAAGTCATGGCGCTGCGTTCGAAGTACAAGGACCTGTTCGAGAAGTCCCACAACGGCGTGCGCCTGGGCTTCATGTCCTTCTTCGTGAAAGCGGCTACCGAAGCACTGAAGCGCTTCCCGGCTGTCAACGCCTCGATCGACGGCGGCGACATCGTTTACCACGGCTACGCTGACGTCGGCGTTGCAGTTTCCAGCGATCGCGGCCTGGTTGTACCGGTTCTGCGTAACGCCGAACTGATGAGCCTGGCTGAAATCGAAGGCGGCATCGCCACCTTCGGCAAGAAAGCCCGCGACGGCAAACTGTCGATGGATGAAATGACCGGTGGTACTTTCACCATCACCAACGGCGGTACTTTCGGTTCGATGATGTCGACCCCGATCGTCAACCCGCCACAAGCCGCCATCCTGGGCATGCACAACATCATCCAGCGTCCTATGGCCATCAACGGTCAGGTCGTTATCCGTCCGATGATGTACCTGGCACTGTCCTACGATCACCGCCTGATCGATGGCAAAGAAGCTGTGACCTTCCTGGTGACCATCAAGAACCTGCTGGAAGATCCGGCTCGTCTGTTGCTGGATATCTGATAGAAGCAGCCATGAGCTGCAAGCCCGTGCTGTCGGAAAACCCGCAGCCTGGCTTGCCGCTCGCGGCTTGAAGCTTTTCGCTAAAGAGGATTTTTTGAATGTCGCAGAAATTTGACGTAGTAGTGATCGGCGCTGGCCCTGGCGGCTATGTGGCTGCCATCAAGGCCGCCCAGCTTGGTCTTTCGACGGCCTGCATCGAGAAGTACACCGACAAGGAAGGCAAACTGGCTCTGGGCGGTACTTGCCTGAACGTCGGCTGCATTCCATCCAAGGCCCTGCTGGACAGCTCGTGGAAATTCCACGAAGCCCAGGACGGTTTCGCGATCCACGGTATCAATCACGCTGGCGTGACCATGGACGTACCAGCGATGGTCGGCCGTAAAGCCAACATCGTCAAAGGCCTGACCTCCGGCGTTGCGACCCTGTTCAAAGCCAACGGTGTGACCTCCATCCAGGGTCACGGCAAGCTGCTGGCCGGCAAGAAAGTCGAAGTCACCAAGCCTGATGGCTCGGTAGAAATCATCGAAGCCGAAAACGTCATCCTGGCACCAGGTTCGCGCCCGATCGACATTCCGCCAGCTCCGGTTGACCAGAATGTGATCGTCGATTCGACTGGCGCCCTGGAATTCCAATCCGTTCCAAAACGTCTGGGCGTTATCGGCGCTGGCGTGATCGGTCTGGAGCTGGGTTCGGTCTGGTCGCGTCTGGGTGCAGAAGTGACTGTCCTGGAAGCCCTGGACACCTTCCTGATGGCAGCCGACACCGCTGTTTCCAAGGAAGCGCTGAAAACCCTGACCAAGCAAGGTCTGGACATCAAGCTGGGCGCTCGCGTCACCGGTTCCAAAGTGAACGGCGATGAAGTCGTGGTGAACTACACCGATGCCAACGGCGAACAGAACATCACTTTCGACAAGCTGATCGTAGCCGTTGGTCGCCGTCCGGTGACCACTGATCTGTTGGCTGCCGACTGCGGCGTGACCCTGGACGAGCGCGGTTTCGTGCACGTTGACGATCACTGCGCCACCACCGTACCGGGCGTTTACGCCATCGGCGACGTGGTTCGCGGCATGATGCTGGCGCACAAGGCGTCCGAAGAAGGCATCATGGTTGTCGAGCGCATCAAGGGCCACAAAGCCCAGATGAACTATGATTTGATCCCTTCGGTTATTTATACTCACCCGGAAATCGCGTGGGTTGGTAAAACCGAGCAGGCCTTGAAAGCCGAAGGCGTTGACGTTAACGTCGGCACCTTCCCGTTCGCAGCCTCCGGCCGTGCCATGGCTGCCAACGACACCGGTGGTTTCGTCAAGGTCATCGCAGATGCCAAGACAGACCGCGTACTGGGCGTCCACGTGATTGGCCCAAGCGCTGCCGAACTGGTTCAGCAGGGCGCGATCGGTATGGAATTCGGCACCAGCGCTGAAGACCTGGGCATGATGGTTTTCTCCCATCCGACCCTGTCTGAAGCCTTGCACGAAGCTGCTTTGGCAGTGAATGGCGGCGCCATCCACATCGCCAACCGCAAGAAGCGTTAAGAGATAATAAGAAACCACGGCGGTTTGGCCCGTCGTGAGCCTTGCATGCAAGACTCACCGCGGAATATCCGCTGGACGCAGTCTTGCATAGCTCAGCTATGCAAGCAGCAGTCACAGGTGGTGCGGCACTTGAATAAGTGCAGCACCGAATGCGCAGTACCTAACGAAGACGGTAATAAGCATGAATCTTCACGAGTATCAGGGTAAGCAGCTGTTCGCTGAGTACGGCCTGCCAGTATCCACCGGTTACGCGGTAGACACCCCGGAAGCAGCAGCAGAAGCTTGCGACAAAATCGGCGGCAGCGAGTGGGTTGTCAAAGCCCAGGTCCACGCCGGTGGTCGCGGTAAAGCGGGCGGCGTCAAGCTGGTTCGCAACAAAGAAGACGCCAAAGCCTTCGCACAGCAGTGGCTGGGCAAGCGTCTGGTGACTTACCAGACTGACGCCAATGGTCAGCCAGTCACCAAGATCCTGGTTGAATCGTGCACTGATATCGCTAAAGAGCTGTACCTGGGCGCTGTCGTTGACCGTTCGAGCCGTCGCATCGTGTTCATGGCTTCCACCGAAGGTGGCGTGGACATCGAGAAAATCGCTCACGACACTCCAGAAAAAATTCTGAAAGCCACTATCGATCCACTGGTTGGCGCTCAGCCATTCCAGGGTCGTGAGCTGGCTTTCCAGCTGGGTCTGGAAGGCAAGCAAGTTGCCCAGTTCGCCAAGATCTTCGTAGGTCTGGCCAAACTGTTCCAGGATCACGATCTGGCCCTGCTGGAAGTGAACCCGCTGGTGATCAAGGCTGACGGCGATCTGCACTGCCTGGACGCCAAGATCAACATCGACGCCAACGCCATGTACCGTCAGCCTAAGCTGAAGACTTTCCACGATCCGTCGCAAGACGATCCGCGCGAAGCGCACGCTGCCAAGTTCGAACTGAACTACGTAGCACTGGAAGGCAACATCGGTTGCATGGTCAACGGTGCTGGCCTGGCCATGGGTACCATGGACATCGTCAACCTGCATGGCGGCAAGCCAGCCAACTTCCTCGACGTGGGCGGCGGTGCTACCAAGGAACGCGTTACCGAAGCGTTCAAGATCATCCTGTCCGACACTAACGTCGCTGCAGTACTGGTCAACATCTTCGGCGGCATCGTTCGTTGCGACATGATTGCCGAAGGCATCATCGGCGCGGTGAAAGAAGTCGGCGTGAAAATCCCGGTTGTTGTTCGCCTTGAAGGCAACAACGCTGAGCTGGGCGCTAAAGTACTGGCAGAAAGCGGTTTGAACATCATCGCTGCTACCAGCCTGACCGACGCTGCTCAACAAGTCGTTAAAGCTGCGGAGGGCAAATAATGAGCGTCCTGATCAATAAAGACACCAAAGTTATCTGCCAGGGTATTACCGGTTCGCAAGGTAGTTTCCACACCCAGCAAGCCATCGAGTACGGCACCAAGATGGTTGGTGGTGTAACTCCAGGCAAAGGCGGCACCGAGCACCTGGGTCTGCCAGTGTTCAACACCGTTAAAGACGCAGTCGCTGCCACTGGCGCTACCGCCAGCGTGATCTACGTTCCGGCTCCTTTCTGCAAGGACTCGATCCTGGAAGCTGCTTTCGGCGGCATCAAGCTGATCGTCTGCATTACCGAAGGCATTCCTACCCTGGACATGCTGGACGCTAAAGTTAAGTGCGACGAGCTGGGTGTTACCCTGATCGGCCCTAACTGCCCAGGCGTGATCACTCCAGGCGAATGCAAGATCGGCATCATGCCAGGTCACATTCACTTGCCAGGCAAGGTCGGTATCGTTTCCCGTTCCGGCACCCTGACCTACGAAGCTGTCAAGCAGACTACTGACGCCGGTTTCGGTCAGTCGACTTGCGTCGGCATCGGTGGTGACCCGATCCCGGGTTCGAACTTCATCGACATCCTGAAGCTGTTCCAGGAAGACCCGAAGACCGAAGCGATCGTGATGATCGGTGAGATCGGCGGTTCGGCTGAAGAAGAAGCGGCTGCCTACATCAAGGCACACGTGACCAAGCCGGTTGTTTCCTACATCGCTGGTGTGACTGCTCCTCCGGGCAAGCGCATGGGCCATGCTGGCGCAATCATCTCTGGCGGCAAAGGCACTGCAGACGAAAAATTCGCTGCTCTGCAAGACGCAGGCGTTAAAACCGTGCGTTCGCTGGCAGACATCGGCAAGGCCCTGGCCGAGCTGACTGGTTGGGCTGTCAAGTAAGCCTCGTGCTTGGCTGACGCCTTACCAAACAAAGGCCACCTTCGGGTGGCCTTTGTCGTTTCCGGGATATGTGTTGATCGAACTGACGCCTTCGCGAGCAGGCTCGCTCCCACATCGGAATGCGTCCACCTGTGGGAGCGAGCCTGCTCGCGAAGACGGACTTACAGTCGACAATCATTAACATGTAAAAACGCGACACAAAGATGTCGTATATCGGATAGTTCGCCCTCTAACAGTGCGTTTCTGATCCAAATTCGTTAGGCTACGCGCCATTTTTGCGTCTGCGGCCCACAAGGCACCAACGCGCTAAAAGGGTCGGTCTTATACGGACTGACAGCATTTCCCTCACCCATAGGGAAATCCCTCTCTAAATTCCGATTCAGTAGTGTGGTATTTCCTTAATGAAAGTGTTGAAAGGCCAGGACATCCTGGCACTTGGTTTTATGACGTTTGCCCTGTTCGTCGGGGCTGGCAACATCATCTTCCCGCCTATCGTCGGTTTACAGTCCGGGCCTAATGTCTGGATGGCGGCGCTGGGTTTCCTGGTCACGGCCGTTGGTCTGCCGGTGATCACCGTTGTGGCGCTGGCGAAGGTCGGCGGCGCAATGGATGCCTTGAGCAGCCCGATCGGTAAAGTCGCCGGTGGCCTGTTGGCAGCGGCCTGCTACCTCGCTGTTGGCCCGCTGTTCGCGACGCCACGTACCGCGACGGTATCCTTCGAAGTGGGCCTGGCACCGCTGACCGGCGAGAGCCCGCTGGCATTGTTCCTGTACAGCTCGGTTTACTTCCTGCTGGTGTTCTTCATCTCGCTGTACCCAGGCCGTTTGCTGGATACCGTAGGGCGCTTCCTGGCTCCGCTGAAGATCATTGCCCTGGCCGTGCTGGGCATTGCAGCATTCGCCCTGCCGGCCGGAGACATTGGCCAGGCTACGCCTGAATACGTGGCGGCGCCGTTTTCCCAAGGTTTCATCAATGGTTACCTGACCATGGATACCCTGGGTGCCCTGGTGTTCGGCATCGTCATCGTCAACGCCATTCGCTCCCGCGGCGTCGAGTCGCCAGCACTGATCACCCGTTATGCGATCATCGCCGGCCTGATCGCCGGCGTCGGCCTGGCGCTGGTTTACGTCAGCCTGTTCCGTCTCGGTTCGGGCAGCCATGAAGTGGCCGCTGGCGCTACCAATGGCGCGGCGGTACTGCACGCTTACGTGCAGCACACCTTCGGTTCGCTGGGCAGTGGTTTCCTGGCCGTGCTGATTTCCCTGGCGTGCCTGGTGACCGCGGTCGGCCTGACCTGTGCCTGCGCCGAGTACTTCAGCCGAGTGCTGCCGCTGTCCTACAAGACACTGGTGATCATCCTCGCGGTGTTCTCGCTGCTGGTGTCCAACCTGGGCCTGACCAAGCTGATTGCGTTCTCGATCCCGGTGCTCACCGCGATCTACCCACCGTGCATCGTTCTGGTGGCGTTGAGCTTCTGCAAGGACTTCTGGCATGAGCAGGGTCGTATCCTCGGCCCGGTCATGCTGGTGTCGTTCCTCTTCGGCCTGATCGACGCCCTCAAGGGTGCAGGCCTGGCGGACTGGATGCCGACGCAAATGGCCCACCTGCCGCTGAGCGAGCAGGGCCTGGCCTGGCTGGTGCCTTCGGTGATGACGCTGGTGGTTGCCGTGGTCTGCGACCGTCTGCTGGGCAAGCGCGAAGAAGCGCTGGCTTAAGCTTTACCGGCCCGTCACAAAACAGAAATGCCCCGTATCAATCGATGCGGGGCATTTTTTATGGGGTGATGCGGTGTCTTTTGCGTTGAGCTAACGTCGAAGCACTGCAACACCCTTTGTGGGAGCGAGCCTGCTCGCGAAGGCGTCGCTTCATTCAACGCAAATGTTGATTGATCTACCGCTTTCGCGAGCAGGCTCGCTCCCGCAGGGGGTCGGTACTCCTCTTGCACATCACAAGGACCTGCATGTCGTTTATCCAAGCCAACCTGATCCACATCCTTGCCGCCATCTGGTTTGTCATCTGCTGGGGCGGGTACACCCGTTATGCCACCTGGAAAGGCCGTGACACCGCGTGCCTGGCCAGTGTGCTGCACCTCTATCGTGAAGACTGGATGCGCCGCATGCTGCTGCGCGACAACCGCATCGCCGATGCCAGCGTGATCGGCAACCTGGAGCGCAACGCTTCGTTCTTCGCCTCCAGTACGTTGATTATCCTGGCCGGTATTCTCACGGTGCTGGGGGCTTCGGAAAGGGCGGTATCGTTGCTGGCGGATATCCCGATGGTGCAACAGGCGTCCCAGGGCATGTCAGAAATCAAGTTACTGTGCCTGGCGCTGGTGTTTGTCTATGCGTTCTTCACGTTCAGCTGGTGCATGCGCCAGTACAACTTTGCGGCGGTACTGGTGGGGTCGGCGCCAATGGTCGGCGAGCGTCTTGTGTCGGAGCAAGAGCGCAAGGCGTTTGCTTCCCGTGCGGCCCGCGTCATCTCCATGGCCGCCAACCAGTTCAACTTCGGGCTGCGTTCCTACTACTTCGGCATGACCATGCTGGCCTGGTTTGTCAGCCCCTGGTTGTTCATGTTGATGAGTGCCGGCGTGGTATTTGTGTTGTACCGTCGCGAGTTTCATTCCGACGTTCTCGACGTGATGGTCTATACCCCTACAGAGGCGCCATCGCCCGAGGTGATCAAAGAGGCTGCTTGATGAGTGTTCCGTTCTGGTGTGTGTTTATCAGTGCCGTGCTGATTTACGTGGCGCGTATGCCTGTGACCAAGGCCATGAAAGAGCAGGGCGGTTACAACAATCACCTGCCGCGCCAGCAGCAGGGCCAACTCACAGGTTTTGGTGCCCGTGCGCTGGCGGCGCATCAGAATAGTTTTGAAGCCTTCATATTGTTTGCGGTGGGTGTGCTGATGGCGCATACAACGCAGACGGCAGGCTGGCTCATCGATTTGCTCGCGATCATCTTTGTGATCACTCGGGTTATTTATCTGGTGTGTTACTGGAAGGACCTTGCCTGGCAACGCAGCCTGGTCTGGCTGGTGGGATTAATCTGCTCGCTGTTGCTGATGATTAGTCCGACTTTTCGAACGATTTTGCTCTAAGCATTTTTTTGAAGGCAAAAGAAAACCCGCACTTGGCGGGTTTTCTTTTATCACGCTAAAAACCGGATTAGTTCTTAGGCGCTTCCGGAGCGGCTGGAGCGGCTGGAGTGGCCGGAGCAGCCTCTTTTGCCGCTTCCGCGTTCGATTCAGCCTGAGCTTTGGCAGCTTCGGCGTTTTCTTTCGCGGCGTCGTTCACTTTATCCTGAGCTTTGCTCATGTCTTGCTGAGCTTGCTCAGCATGTTTGTTAGCTTCTTGAGCTTTGTCCTCGGATTTTTTATCGCAGGCAGCGAGACCGAGGGAAGCGGTCAACATCAAGGCAATAGCTAAAGTCTTACGCATGGGGTGTTTCTCCTGATGAAAAGCATGTACTGGCATTAAGAGCTCAGACATCAGGGTTAAGTTCCTTAATTCTTTCAGATATATAAGTTTTGTTCTAATGCGGAACTTTTACCCCGACTGCCACCGCATTGCACGAACGTAAACAAGAGTGTTTATCAAATGGCTGAGAACCCCGTTTTTGAGCGAGCGAAGCGTCTTTTTGTCGGCGCTGCGACATTGTCAGGTACTTGGACTAAGCGTTCACAGCGCCAGCAACGAAGGACTGACGATCGTGCTGCCGTACAGCCCACAGATCGTTGGCAATCCCGAAACCGGCGTGATTCATGGCGGGGCACTGACCTCGCTGATGGACACGGCCTGTGGCATGGCGACGCTCTGTGTGCTCCCGGAGTTCGAAGTCTGTCCGACCCTCGACCTGCGCATCGACTACATGCACGCCGCTGAACCGCACAAGGACGTCTATGGCTTCGCCCAGTGCTACCGGGTCACCACCGACGTAATTTTTGCCCGTGGCTTCGCCTATCAGGATGATCCCGGGCAACCCATTGCCCATGTGATGGGCACATTCATGCGCATGGGCAAGAACATTAAAGGCACCAAGGGCTTTGGTGGCGCGGTTGCCGGAGGTGCGCAATGAGCGACTCGTTGAAGGATCAATTGCAAAAGGCCCATGAGCAGGGTGATTACGCCTCGCTGCTGGGTTTGATTCCCTATGCCCGGCTGATCGGCGTCGAATGTTCACGGGTGGGCGATGAGCTGCTGTTCAAGCTGCCGGCGAGCAAGGACAACATCGGTAACCCATTGCTGCCGGCGATTCATGGCGGTGTGATCGCCGGGTTCATGGAATTGGCAGCGGCGCTGCACCTGCTGGTGTTTACCGGATCGCCCGGGGTGCCGAAGATCATTGACTTCTCCCTGGATTACCTGCGAGCCGGGCAGTTTCGCGACACCTGGGCCCGATGCCAGGTTTGCCGCCAGGGGCGGCGGGTTGCCAACGTGGCGATTACCGCCTGGCAAAGCACTGAGGCCGAACCCATCGCCACGGCCCGTGCACATTTCAAACTCGAGGAGCCCTTGAAATCCTGAACTCAGCCCCAAACTCTGATGACAACCCGCCGCTGACCCTCAAGGTCGCGGCTTATGCCATCTGATTGGAGTTTGATGACCATGAGTGTGGAAACTCAAAAGGAAACCCTGGGCTTCCAGACCGAGGTGAAGCAGCTGCTGCATCTCATGATCCATTCGCTGTATTCCAACAAGGAAATTTTCCTTCGCGAATTGATCTCGAACGCCTCTGACGCTGTCGACAAATTACGTTTCGAAGCCCTGGCCAAGCCAGAGCTGCTGGAAGGCGGCGCCGAACTGAAAATCCGCGTGAGCTTCGACAAGGACGCTAAAACCGTCACTCTCGAAGACAACGGTATCGGCATGAGCCGCGAAGATGCGATCACCCACCTGGGTACCATCGCCAAGTCCGGCACCGCCGATTTCATGAAGCACCTGACCGGCGACCAGAAGAAAGACTCGCACCTGATCGGCCAGTTCGGTGTCGGTTTCTACTCCGCCTTCATCGTCGCCGACAAGGTCGATGTGTACAGCCGTCGTGCCGGCAGCGCTGCCAGCGAAGGCGTGCACTGGTCGTCCAAGGGCGAAGGTGACTTCGAAGTCGCGACAATCGACAAGGCTGAGCGCGGCACTCGCATCGTCCTGCACCTGAAATCCGGTGAAGACGAGTTCGCCGATGGCTGGCGCCTGCGCAACATCATCAAGAAATACTCCGACCACATCGCCTTGCCGATCGAGTTGCCCAAAGAAGTGGCAGCCGCCGAAGGCGAAGAGAAGCCTGCCGTTGAATGGGAAACCGTCAACCGCGCCAGCGCTCTGTGGACCCGTCCGCGTACCGAGATCAAGGACGAGGAATACCAGGAGTTCTACAAGCACATCGCTCACGATTTCGAAAACCCGCTGAGCTGGAGCCACAACAAGGTCGAAGGCAAGCTGGAATACAGCTCGCTGTTATACGTGCCGACCCGTGCTCCGTTCGACCTGTACCAGCGTGAAGCGCCAAAAGGCCTGAAGCTGTACGTGCAGCGCGTGTTCGTCATGGATCAGGCCGAGTCCTTCCTGCCGCTGTACCTGCGCTTCATCAAGGGTGTGGTCGACTCCAACGACCTGTCGCTGAACGTGTCGCGGGAAATCCTGCAGAAAGACCCGATCATCGACTCCATGAAGTCGGCGCTGACCAAGCGCGTGCTGGATATGCTGGAAAAACTGGCGAAAAACGAGCCTGAGCAATACAAGGGCTTCTGGAAAAACTTCGGTCAGGTCATGAAGGAAGGCCCGGCAGAAGATTTCGCCAACAAGGAAAAAATCGCCGGTCTGCTGCGTTTCGCATCGACCCAAGGCGACGATGGCGAGCAGGTTGTCGGCCTGGCCGAGTACCTGGCGCGCACCAAGGAAGGTCAGGACAAGATCTACTACCTGACCGGCGAAACCTACGCGCAGGTCAAGAACAGCCCGCACCTGGAAGTCTTCCGCAAGAAAGGCATCGAAGTGCTGCTGTTGACCGACCGCATCGACGAGTGGCTGATGAGCTACCTCAGCGACTTCGACGGCAAGAGCTTCGTCGACGTGGCGCGCGGTGACCTGGACCTTGGCAACCTGGACTCGGAAGAAGACAAGAAGGCCGCGGAAGAAGTCGCGAAGTCCAAAGAAGGTCTGGTTGAGCGTCTGAAAACTGCACTGGGCGAATCCGTTGCGCAAGTTCGGGTGTCCCATCGCCTGACCGATTCGCCGGCGATCCTGGCCATCGGCGAGCAGGACCTGGGCCTGCAGATGCGCCAGATCCTCGAAGCCAGCGGGCAGAAGGTTCCGGATTCGAAGCCGATCTTCGAGTTCAACCCGGCTCACCCGCTGATCGAGAAGCTCGACAACGAGCAGAGCGATGAGCGCTTCGGCGATCTGTCGCACATCCTCTTCGATCAGGCGGCCCTGGCAGCCGGCGACAGCTTGAAAGATCCGGCGGCCTATGTGCGCCGTCTGAACAAACTGTTGGTCGAGCTATCAGCTTAACTGTGTTGTAGAAAAACCCGCTTCGGCGGGTTTTTTCATTCTGGTGTTCAACAATCAGGAGTCAGAAATGAGCCAAATCACTGTACGTTCCGTTGCCTATCAGATTGATGGCCAGGCCTACGAAAGCCGTCTGGCCTTCGATGCCGACCATAAAGGCCCGCGTCCGGGCTTGTTGATGGCACCGAACTGGATGGGCGTCAGCGCCGGTGCCGAGGAGATCGCCAGGTCCGTGGCGGCCAAGGGCTACGTGGTGCTGATCGCCGACCTTTACGGGCAATCACTTCGTCCGTCGAACAATGACGAGGCCGGGGCGGCAATGATGCCGTTGAAGAATGACCGTGGGTTACTGCGCAAGCGCATGCAGGTGGCGTTCGAGCAGTTGCAGAGCCAGGGCGAGGCGGCAGTCGATACGTCGAAGCTGGCGACCTACGGTTTCTGTTTCGGCGGTTGCTGTGCCCTGGAGTTTGCCCGTACCGGTGCGCCGGTGAAGGCTGCGGTATCCTTCCACGGCACGCTGGACACACCGAATCCGGCCGACGCGAAAAACATCAAGGGTAAGGTCCTGGTCCTGCACGGTGCCTCCGATCCACTGGTGCCGAAGGAGCAGTTGCCGGCGTTCGAAGATGAAATGAACGCGGCCGGTGTGGACTGGCAGTTGCTGAGCTACGGCGGTGCGTTTCACTCGTTCACCGACCCGCATGCGAATGTGCCGGGGATGATGATGTATGACGCGAAGATCGCCGCTCGGGCGTTCACGTCGATGCATAACTTGCTGGATGAAGTGTTCAAGGTTTAATTCAGTATCAGGTACTGACAGAGTCGGTGTCTGATTAGGCCTCTTCGCGAGCAGGCTCGCTCCCACAGTTGACCGCGTTCCAGTGTGGGAGCGGGCTTGCCCGCGAAGGCAGCCTGACTAACAATAGAAAAACTAAGGCAATTCGATCCTCTCACTTTCCCCCGGCACCGTCGGCCAGTCCCCGGCCGCCCAGCGCCGGCGCGCTTCATCAATCGCCGCCGGATCGCTCGCGACAAAATTCCAGTTGATCCGCCGTGGCCCGTCCAGCGGTGCGCCGCCAAACAACACGGCGTGACTGTCGCTTTCAGCAAACAGGGTCAACTCTTCTCCGGCAGGCAGTACTACCAGCGAATGCGGTTCTATCAGCTCGCCATCCAGTTGCATCTCGCCGCTCAACACATACAGCGCACGTTCTTCATGCTCGGTGGGAATCAGCAATGTCGTCGCCGTTTGCAGATGCAATTCCGCGTACAGCGTAGGAGAAAGCACCGGAACTGGTGATTCCAGGCAAAAGCCCGACCCGGCAATCATGCGGATCTTCACCCCCAGGTTTTCGCTGACTGGCAAGGTGGACGCCGGATGGTGGCTGTAATGCCCCGGACCCTGTTCTTTGTCCTTGGGCGATGCCAGCCAGATCTGCAAACCGTGCATCGTGAAGCCGCTCTCCTTGAGAGCCTCGGGCGTGCGTTCGACGTGGGCAATGGCGCTGCCGGCCGTCATCCAGCTGACATCGCCGGTATCAACAACCTGATCGGAACCCAGGCTGTCCTTGTGCTGGATTTGCCCCTGGAACAAATAGGTCAGGGTGGACAGGCCGATGTGCGGGTGCTGGCGGATATTCATGCCTTTACCCGGCGGATAACGGGTTTCCAGCATGTGATCGAAAAACACGAATGGCCCGACGCTGCGGCACTTGGCGGATGGCAGTGGACGCAGGATCGGCTGACCTTCGACGTCTTCGGTGCGGGGGCGGATCACGAGCGGAGTGTTCATGGTGCGTTCCAGGCTGGGCGGGTGATGCGTTCGAGCATAACCCGCTTGCGCAGCCCTTGCCGCTATTGGCTGAAGGCGCCTTCGGACAAATGCGTTTCGATGCTGACTTCAGACGTGGTCATCAGCTTGTGGATCGGGCAGCGATCGGCCACGCGGTGCAGCTCGTCGCGCTGGGCGTCGCTGAGTGCGCCCTTGAGGGTCAGTTTGACGTGCAGCGTGTATTGGCCTTTCTGTTCCAGGCTGTTGTCGCGCTTGACCTCGACGCCGACACCGGTCAACGGGATGTCTTTCTTCTTCGCATAGAGCTTGAGGGTCAGGGCTTTGCAGGCGCCGAGCGCAGCATCGAAATAATCGTGCGGTTCCGGCGCGCTGCCTTCACCGCCCGCCGTGACGGGCGCGTCGGCGAAGAGTTCATGGTCATCGATTTGTACGCTGTGGCGAAAGCCTTCGGCAGAAACGGTGTTGACGGTGACAGTCATGGGAAACCTCGCAAGCAACAGGATATTTATTCGATCAAAAAGACCTTGAAGGTATAGAGCATGGTGCCGGATGTGCGTTCCGGTTTTCTTGTACAGGTGGGGCTTTTCGCTGAATCGTTACCGTAGCAGTGATGGTGTTTTGCATGCAGCAACGTCGCAAGCTTCGCGCGAGTCCGACCGCATTGCCCGGCACGGACGAGAACAAGTGCACCAGACGGTGCTGTCGATCGAGTCGCTGGCCGAGGAGTCAAAAGATCGCAGCCTTCGGCAGCTCCTACAGGGTTATGCGAGCCATGTAGGAGCTGCCGAAGGCTGCGATCTTTTGATGCAAAAAAAAGCCCCGCGATGGCGGGGCTTTTCGTGTCGATCCGGATCAGCTGCCTTTGACAGTCTTGCCGTTGACCTTGCCGTCCAGGAGCATGATGTTGTACTCCTTTCCGTCGGTTTCGACCTGTTGCAGGCGGACCAGCAGGTGATCCCAGTCCTTGGCGAACCACATCACGGTGATGCGTTTGCTCTGCGTCGGGTCGCGCACGCGCTCAACCTTGATTGCATCGATCTGACCGGCCTTGGTGTCGACTTTTTCCGGGCCCAGCACGCGGAAGTCATAGGTGTCGACTTCACCGCCATCGACCACTTGATAGCTCATGGTCTTTTTGCCGGCAGCGACATCATGTTGCAAAGCCAACTGGTAGGTGGACTTGTCGAGCATGCCGCGGTTGAGGGGGAGCTTGACGGCGTCACCGCGGTCGGTGCCGGTGATCATCTTGGTGTTCCAGTCGAAATCCAGGTCCGATTTCTTGGCTTTGCCCAGGCCGCCACGTTCAAAGTGGTACGACTCCGGAAGAAGCGTGTCCTTGTCCAGGGTCAGGGTGCTTTCCTCGGACAGGCTGGCAATCATCATCGATGCCTTGAAACTCAGTTTCCATTTGCCGTCGCTGGTTTTTTCGAGGCTGCGCTCGGCAGTGCCGCTCATGGGGAGCTGTTTCCAGTCGGCGGTGTAGCTGGCGGAGAAAGGTTGAAGTTCTGCCGCCTGAGCGAAGGGCATAGCGAGCAGAGCGCAAGCGAAGAGCAGGGCGCGACGCATAAAATCTCCTAGTTTCGAATCAAGTGGCCGCTGGCCGCGAGTAGCTGTCCATCCAGTAAAGCACCTTGCTCGCCGAGGGCCAGACGACCTTCGGCAAACCAGCGTACGGCCATCGGGTAGACCAGGTGTTCCTGAACATGGACCCGCTGCGCCAGACTCTGCGGCGAATCCTGTAACTCTACCGGTATTACAGCTTGTACGACCAGTGGTCCGCCATCGAGTTCCTCGGTGACGAAGTGCACGGAGCAGCCGTGCTCGGCGTCGCCAGCCTCCAGCGCGCGCTGATGAGTGTGTAACCCTTTGTATTTGGGTAGCAGCGAGGGATGGATATTGAGCAGGCGACCCTGATAGTGGCGTACGAAACCCGCGCTGAGAATGCGCATGAATCCGGCCAGTACCACGAGTTTGGGATTGAAGGCGTCGATCAGTTCGATCAGCGCGGCATCGAAGGCCTCGCGACCTTCGAAAGCCTTGTGATCCAGGGTGCGGGTGTCGATACCCGCGTCCCTGGCGCGTTGCAGGCCGTAGGCGTCGGCGCGGTTGGAAATCACCGCAGCGATGCGGACCGGGCTGTCGCCGGTCCGCGTGCTGTCGATCAGGGCCTGCAAGTTACTGCCGGTGCCGGACAACAGCACCACGACATCACAGGTCTTAGGCATCAGTGAGCCTTGAGGTTTTTCAGTTCTACCTGAGCCGCGCCTTCGGTAGCGGTGGAGATCTGGCCGATGACCCAAGGCTGTTCGCCCGCTTCACGCAGAACGTTCAGCGCGGTTTCAACGTGCTCTTGAGCGACGCAGATAACCATGCCGACGCCGCAGTTCAGCACGCGGTGCATTTCGTTCTCTTCGACGTTGCCTTTCTCTTGCAGCCAGTCGAACACGGCCGGACGGGTCCAGCTCGCCACGTCAACCACGGCTTGAGCGCCTTTTGGCAGAACGCGCGGGATGTTGTCCAGCAGGCCACCACCGGTGATGTGGGCCATGGCTTTGACCGCGCCGGTTTCCTTGATCAGCTTGAGCAGCGGCTTCACGTAGATGCGGGTCGGGGCCATCAGCAGGTCGGTCAGCGGCTTGCCGTCGAGCTGGGTGTTTTCGATGTCGGCGCCGGACACTTCGATGATCTTGCGGATCAGCGAGTAGCCATTGGAGTGCGGGCCGGAAGACGGCAGGGCGAGCAGGGCGTCGCCGGCAGCAACCTTGGAGCCGTCGATGATTTCGGATTTTTCCACGACGCCGACGCAGAAGCCGGCCAGGTCGTAGTCTTCGCCTTCGTACATGCCCGGCATTTCAGCGGTTTCACCGCCAACCAGCGAGCAGCCCGACAGTTCGCAGCCAGCGCCGATGCCGGTAACAACCTGGGCAGCGGTGTCGACGTTCAGTTTGCCGGTGGCATAGTAGTCGAGGAAGAACAGTGGTTCTGCGCCGCACACCACCAGGTCGTTGACGCACATGGCAACCAGGTCGATGCCGATGCTGTCGTGCTTGTTCAGGTTCAGTGCCAGGCGCAGCTTGGTGCCGACGCCGTCTGTACCGGAAACCAGCACAGGCTGTTTGTAGCCGGCCGGGATTTCGCAGAGGGCGCCGAAACCGCCCAGGCCGCCCATGACTTCCGGGCGCGCAGTGCGCTTGGCGACGCTCTTGATGCGTTCGACCAATGCTTCACCGGCGTCGATGTCTACACCGGCGTCCTTGTAGCTCAGGGAGGGTTGCTTGCTCATGATCCAGGCCTTTAGGGGGGGATTTCTGGGTAACGACCGAGTCCGTCGGGAGCGCCGAAGCTGCGTAGGCGAGAACCATGCGCGCTATTCGGACACTGCCCGGCTGTTGCCGGTCTGCGAAGGCGCGCGATTTTATCAGGCTTGAGCCGCAGCGGCCATCCTCAGGCCGACAGCAGGGCCATATCCGTTAAAAAAAACCGTTGATGCGCGGTGTCGGTGGCATCCTGCCTGGCTGTATAAGGTGTCGCGATTAACCGTCTATCGTTATGACAGTGCGAAAACTTACCCGGAACGTGTGAATGTTTTGCATCGGGCAATGGTCACAGCCTTGCTCGATCGTCTTCATGCGGTCTGTTCCAGCCGCTCTTGTCGTCAGGAATCTTCCATGCGTTTTTGTAAATTCTTGCTTGTGAGTTGTTTGTCAGTGGTCAGCCTGGTCAGTCAAGCCGAAACCGTCAAAGGCCTTTATCAGGTGCGCGAGCCGGTGAATGGCCAGTCGCCCGAGGAGCGTGAGCAGGCGACTCAACGTGCATTGGACACTTTGGTGTTGCGCCTGACCGGCGATCCCAAGGCCGCTCAAAATCCGGGGCTGGCGGCCATTCGTAAAGAGCCGCAACAGATCATCAGCCAATACGGCTTTGAAGCCGGTCCGCCGGAAGTCCTGAAAGTCGATTTCGACCCGGGTACCACCGAGCAGGCCTTGCGCCGCGCCGGCCTGGCCATGTGGGGGGCCAATCGGCCGTCGATCCTCGGCTGGTGGCTCAACGATTCCACCGAGGGTTCAAGCCTGGTGGGCGACGGCCAGGCCAGCGCGGCTCCGCTGCGTCGGGCTGCCCAGCACCGGGGCTTGCCATTGCGCTTGCCATTGGCGGACCTGAACGAACAGATCGTCGCGACCGCACCGAATCTGGAAGGCGCAGATTCCGGCCCTTTGCTTGCGGCATCGGAACGCTACAACGCCGACGCCCTGCTCGCGGTACACGCCAAAGAGGAGGGCGGGCAGTGGCAAGCCAAGTGGCAATTGTGGCTGGGAGATAAAAAAGAGGCAGGCAGCGTGCAGGGCGCCGATCAGGCCGCCGTGGCCGATGCGGTGATGCTGGCGGTCAATGAGCGCCTGGCGCCGCGGTTTGTCGCCAAGCCCGGTGCTTCAAGTGCGCAATTGCTGGAAGTGCAAGGCATGAATCTTGAACACTACGCGTCCCTTGGGCGCTTGCTGGAGCCATTTGGCGGGCGCGTGCAAAGCGTTGACGGCGACCGGATCGTCTACCGGGTCAATGGCAGCGCCGAGCAGTTGCGTGCTCAACTGTCGCTGGCAAGGTTGCAGGAAGCGCCGGCGGCTCAGGCACCGACTCCGGCAGTGCCGGTTCAGCCTGCCGTCGGTGGTGCGGTGCCTACCCCGGCGCCTGCGCCAGCCCCGACACCGCAACTGCGGTTTCGCTGGTAGTTTTTCTCTCTTTATATAGAAGCAATGGAGTGGTTCATGGCCGATACGCGGCGTTGGTTCTGGCTCGGCGGGGTGGTCCTGCTTTGTGTTTTTGTCTGGTTGTTGCATCCGATCCTGACGCCGTTCCTGGTGGCCCTGCTGTTGGCCTATCTGTTCGACCCGCTGGTGGATCGACTGGAGAAGGCGGGGCTGTCTCGAACCTGGGGTGTAGTGGCGGTGTTTGCCCTGTTTACATTGATCCTCACCGCGCTGCTGTTGGTCCTGGTGCCGTTGCTCGCCCGGCAGCTGTTTCGTTTGTATGAACTGGCCCCGCAAATGCTTGACTGGCTGCAGCACACGGCGTTGCCCTGGGCGCAATCGAAGTTCGGCCTGTCGGAGGGCTTCTGGAAGTTCGACCGGCTCAAGGCAGCCATCGGCGAGCATATGAGTCAGACCTCCGATGTTGTCGGCGTGGTACTGAGTCATGCCACTGCCTCCGGGCTGGCGTTGATTGGCTGGTTGGCGAATCTGGTGTTGATCCCGGTGGTGAGCTTCTATCTGTTGCGCGATTGGGACCTGATGATGGCCAAGGTCCGCAGCCTGCTGCCCCGGGATCGTGAAGCGCGCGCGATGTCGCTGGCGGGTGAATGCCATGAAGTGCTCGGAGCGTTCATTCGTGGCCAGTTGCTGGTCATGGTGGCCCTGGGGGTGATCTATGCAGCAGGCCTGATGCTGGTCGGGCTGGAGCTGGGCTTGCTGATTGGCGTGATTGCCGGTCTGGCAGCGATCGTGCCGTACATGGGGTTTATCATCGGCATCGGTGCGGCGCTGATTGCAGGGCTATTCCAGTTCGGTGGCGATCCATACCCGATGCTCGGCATTGTCGCGGTGTTCATGGTCGGCCAGGCGCTGGAGGGTATGGTGCTGACACCGTTGCTGGTCGGTGACCGGATTGGTCTGCACCCGGTGGCGGTGATTTTCTCGATTCTGGCCGGGGGTGAGCTGTTTGGCTTTACCGGTGTGCTGCTGGCATTGCCGGTCGCCGCGGTGATCATGGTGCTGGTGCGCCATGTGCAAGATTTGTATAAGGATTCCGATATCTACGGGGGGGTCGACGAACCGCAGGGGTAAAGGGTGTCGATGGGCGATGGCGGGCTGCCCGGGTTCGTGCCGGGTCAGCCTGATTACACAGCGCGAGTGTTACATGCACCGCCAAAGAAACTGTCATAAAACCGGTGCGTTAACGCAAACCTTTGATTTTGCTTGTGGTCTATCGCATTGTGCGGCCCGCTTCACGGGTATAAACTTCGCAAACTTTACACAGAGGCCACTAACGGTTCCTTTGGAACTGTTCAGTCAGCATGAAACCGATTCAGCTGCCCCTAGGTGTGCGTCTGCGTGACGACGCCACCTTTATCAACTACTACCCAGGCGCCAATGCCGCTGCACTCGGCTATGTCGAGCGGCTATGCGAAGCCGACGCCGGCTGGACCGAAAGCCTGATCTACCTTTGGGGCAAGGATGGGGTAGGGCGTACGCACCTGTTGCAGGCTGCGTGCCTGCGCTTCGAGCAATTGGGAGAGCCTGCGGTGTATCTGCCGCTGGCCGAGCTGCTCGATCGCGGTATCGAGATTCTCGATAACCTTGAGCAGTACGAACTGGTTTGCCTCGATGACCTGCAGGCGGTTGCCGGCAAGGCAGACTGGGAAGAGGCGCTGTTCCATCTGTTCAATCGCCTGCGCGACAGTGGCCGGCGCCTGCTGATTGCCGCGTCGACATCCCCGCGCGAGTTGCCGGTGAAGCTGGCGGACCTCAAGTCACGCCTGACCCTGGCCTTGATCTTCCAGATGCGCCCACTGTCCGACGAGGACAAATTGCGTGCCCTGCAATTGCGCGCATCCCGTCGCGGACTGCACCTGACTGATGAGGTCGGGCATTTCATCCTGACTCGCGGCACCCGCAGCATGAGTGCACTGTTCGAGCTGCTTGAGCGCCTCGATCAGGCCTCCCTCCAGGCTCAGCGCAAGCTGACAATCCCGTTTTTGAAAGAAACCCTCGGCTGGTAGATCCGCTGAAACCGGGGCTTACAGCCAGTTCGGCATATTTCAGGCGCCAGAAAATCCGCTTTCCTGCAAGGTTGCAGGCCGCGTGCATGTTTAAAATGGGCTTAAGCGCTTAGATGTAAACGAGAAACCAATAAGTCACAAAAAGATTGATTGAATTTGCAAATGAGGTCGATAGCGGGCATAGTCTCGACTTCTTTACAACTTCAGCCACGGTCGTGCCCATGCTAAATCGCTTCGCACCCCTCGTGCCTCTCGCACTCGTCACCCTGTTGTTCGGTTGCGCTGCCCACACTCCAGTGGCCCAGCAGCAACAGCAGGTTCAAAACCCGGCCACTGCCCAGTCTTCCGCTCTTTATCAGGAAGCTTTTTACCAGGAAGAGAAGGCCACCGAAAAAGAACTCGCAGACTTCGCTGGCGGCAAGTCCTACCAGCTTCCGGTCCTGGCCGACAGCATCCTCGAACGTGGCATGTCCCTGATCGGTACCCGTTACCGTTTCGGCGGCACTTCTGAAGCCGGCTTCGATTGCAGTGGTTTCATCGGCTACCTGTTCCGCGAAGAAGCGGGCATGAACCTGCCGCGCTCCACCCGCGAAATGATCAACGTGGACGCTCCGCTGGTCTCGCGCAGCAAGCTTGAGCCGGGCGATCTGCTGTTCTTCGCAACCAACGGTCGTCGTGGTCGCGTCAGTCACGCCGGGATCTACCTGGGTGACAACCAGTTCATCCACTCCAGCAGCCGCCGCAGCGGTGGTGTGCGCATCGATAGCCTGGGCGACAGCTACTGGAGCAAGACCTTCATCGAGGCCAAGCGCGCCCTGGCGATGGCACCTAACACGTCGCCAATCGTCACAGCACGTAAATAAGCGGACATTTTGTAAGGCGAACTTAAAGTCTTACTTGAAGTTTGTCGTGTAGCCGCTAAAATCTTGATCTACAAATGATGGCAAACCGCCTGCGTCCAGCGCAGGCGGTTTTCTTTTCTGCGCTCCCCGCAGAAAAAAGCCGCAGCCAGATCAGGATGTTCTGCTTATGACGACGTCGGCCCGCCTCGCAATCATGTTCTTCGCAGCGCTGCTCAGTGCCTGCGCCAGCCGCACACCGCCTCCTGCGCCGGTGGTTCGCGCGCCCATCGTATTTGGTTCCCCACAAGCATTTTCGCCCGAAGCGGAAGACGTGCTGTTTCGCGCGCTCGGCCTGGTGGGTACGCCTTATCGCTGGGGTGGCAACACGCCGGATTCCGGATTTGATTGCAGCGGCCTGATCGCGTACGTGTACCGCGATGTCACCGGCATTGCCTTGCCGCGCACGACTCGCGAGATGATCTCCATGCAAGCGGCGAGTGTTGGCAAGGAAGGCCTGCAGACTGGCGACCTGCTTTTCTTCGCTACCAATGGTGGTTCCCAGGTCAGTCATGCCGGGATCTACGTGGGAGAAGGGCGTTTCGTCCACGCGCCGGCCACTGGCGGCACCGTGAAGCTCGACAGCCTGTCCAAGGCCTATTGGCAAAAGGCTTACCTGAGCGCCAAGCGTGTTCTGCAGCCTGAACATCTGGCGCGTAACCCGTAACGTCCGGAGCTGCTGCTCATGACTGCTCGCACGCTCAATCTCGACGACGCTCTGTATCAATACCTGCTTGATGTTTCCCTGCGCGAAACACCACTGCTCAAGCGCTTGCGCGATGAGACCCAGGCGCTGCCGATGGCGCGCTGGCAGGTGGCGCCGGAGCAGGGACAGTTTCTCGCCTTGCTGGTAAAGCTGACAGGCGCCAGGCGCTTGCTCGAAGTCGGTACTTTCACCGGATACAGCGCGCTGTGCATGGCGGCGGCATTGCCGGCTGACGGTTCGCTGATTTGCTGTGATATCCCCGGCGACTACAACGCCATCGCACGGCGCTACTGGCAGGAAGCGGGACTCACCGGACGGATCGACCTGCGCCTGGCACCCGCACTGGAAACCCTCGCCGAGCTTGAGTGGCAAGGTGGGGGCGAGCAGTTCGACCTGGTGTTCATCGATGCCGACAAGGCTAACTACCCGAGTTATCTGGAACATGCCCTGCGTTTGCTGCGGGTCGGTGGGCTGGCGCTGTTCGACAACACCCTGTGGAGCGGGCGCGTGCTTGAGACCAACCCCGAGAGTGCGGACACCCGGGCGATCCAGGCGCTCAACCTGGCGTTGAAGGATGATGTGCGGGTGGATTTGTCGTTGTTGCCGTTGGGGGATGGACTCACACTCTGTCGCAAACGCTAAGCCCTTGTGGGAGCGAGCCTGCTCGCGAATGCGCACGGTCAGTCGACAAGTTTGGTGACTGATACACCGCTTTCGCGAGCAGGCTCGCTCCCACAGGTTAAGTGGCTTACTTGACTGCCGACACCCGCCACACCTTGTTCCCCACATCATCGGCCACCAGCAGATCGCCCTGCCGGTCGATCACCACGCCCACCGGGCGGCCCATGGCTTCTTCCTTTTCGTTGAGAAAACCGCTGAGCACTTCAATCGGTTGTCCCGCAGGTTTGCCTGCGCTGAACGGCACGAAAATCACTTTGTAGCCACTGTGGGGGTTACGGTTCCAGGAGCCGTGCTGGCCGATGAAGGCCCCTTGGGTGAACGGCGCCGGCAGCTTGCTGTTTTCGGCGAAGGTCAGGCCCAGTGATGCCGTGTGCGGGCCGACGGCATAGTCCGGAGCGATGGCCTTGGCCACCAGACCGGGGTTTTGCGGCTCGACGCGGCTATCGACATGCTGGCCGTAATAGCTGTAAGGCCAGCCATAGAATGCGCCGTCCTTGACCGAGGTGATGTAGTCCGGGACCAGGTCGCTGCCAATTTCATCCCGTTCGTTGACCGCAGTCCACAGCGCGCCACTGTGCGGTTCCCAGGCCATGCCGTTGGGGTTGCGCAGGCCGGAGGCGAAGATCCGCTGCTGGCTGGTGGCACGATCCACTTCCCAGATCGCTGCGCGACCTTCTTCCTTGTCCATGCCGTTTTCCGCGACGTTGCTGTTGGAGCCCACGGTGACGTAGAGCTTGCGGCCGTCCTTGCTGGCGATGACGTTTTTGGTCCAGTGGTGGTTCAGCGGGCCACCCGGCAGGTCGACCACTTTGACCGGTGGTGACTTGATCTGCGTATCGCCACTTTCATAGTGAAAGCGCAGCAGGCGATCAGTGTCGGCCACATACAGGTCCTTGCCGACCAGGGTCATGCCGAAGGGCGAGTTGAGGTTTTGCAGAAACACCGTGCGGGTTTCCGCGACGCCATCGTGGTCCTTGTCGCGCAGCAAGGTGATGCGGTTCGCGCTGGGCACCCTGGCCCCGGCGCGTCCCATGACTTGCTTCATGACCCAGCCGCGAATGCCTTTGCCGTCTTCGGGTTTGGGTGGCGCGTTGGTTTCCGCCACCAGTACGTCGCCGTTGGGCAGTACATAAAGCCAGCGGGGGTGATCGAGGTTTTCGGCAAAAGCGGCCACTTGAGTGCCCGCGGCGGCGACGGGTTTCGCGTCCTGTGGCCAGCCGATGGCCGGGGCGATGTTCACAGTCGGGATCAGGGTTTTGTTGGGGGGCGGCAGTTGGGGTGAAGGGCCGGTGCCGTCGGAGACTTGCAGGCCGGCGGTCTCACTACAACCGGCGAGCCCTCCGCAGATCGCGAAAACGAGAACGAGCGGGGGCGTGCGCATACGGGTGTTCCCTATGAATGCCTTGTTCTAATCATAGAGACGCGTTGTCGTCCAATGGTTCAACCCCTAGCCACGTGCTTCCTTGAACAGCACCGCAATGCCGGGGTGATAGTTGCCGGCTTCATTGCGCAACTTGCGGTAGGCATACGGGAAATACCAGGCGACTGCGCAGGTGTGTTCCTTTTGCAGGTCGTCGACCATGTCCTGGAGTTCTTCCGGTGTCGCGCCTTGCTGGGCTTTTTGCGGGGCGACGAACAGGCAGCCGAGTTTCAGGTCGCTGGCGTGGCTCAGGCGCTTCGCATCGCTGGCGATGTCGAGCAGGGCCTGGCTCAGATTGAGGCTGTTGACCCGTGGCCAGCGCTGGCTGGTCTGGATGTAGGCGCGGGTTTCGGGCGAGGCGAGGAACAGGTCGGCGCGGCTGTTGCGTTCGCCTTCTTCGGTCTGCTTGCGGGTGGGTGTCTGTTGCAGTGTGACCATCTCGGCCATCCAGGCGGCGGCCGACAGCAGTCCGAGATTGGCTTTTTCGTCGTGCCAGTAGGGTGTGTCGCCATCACCGCGGACGGCGTTGTAGCGGTCGATGCATTCGAACCAGCGCTCGAGCACAGGGCGCAGGAATTCCAGCTTTGGATTGCTGATGATCATGCCTTGCATGGGCTCACCCTTGTTATTGTGTTGTGAGGTTGTGGCTCTTTGATATCACTGCTGAGAGCGAGGCACAAGATTGACGTCAGTTTTTTGATTGACGACAGTTATTCGGCAGCTGGCCTCCCGGCTTTAATTGACGCTCCACCCCCAACCCTCTAACCTTCGCGGCTTGTTTCAGGTGCTCTGTGACTTGGGTCGACAGAGTGAAACAGGGAAGCCGGTGAGCGAGTTCTTCTGTTGGTCGAGGAACCGCAATTCCGGCGCTGCCCCCGCAACGGTAAATGAGTGAAAACTGTGTCTGATGCCACTGTGTCGATTCGATGCGGGAAGGCGCACAGTCTGGCTTTGCGCCACTCATGAGCCCGGAGACCGGCCTGATTCATCCAGCGGCATCACGGTGGGCGATGCCAGGCTTGTTGCCTTCTATTGCTGTGCCTGCCCGCCGTTATTCCTGCCTCAACGGAGAGCTCCCCCATGACTGATACCCCCGATCGTGACGAACGCCACCTGGCGCGCATGCAGCGCAAAAAAGCCGTGATCGACGAGCGCATCGCCAATTCCCCGAACGAGTGTGGTCTGTTGCTGGTGCTGACCGGCAACGGCAAGGGCAAGAGCAGTTCGGCTTTCGGCATGCTCGCCCGCGCCATGGGGCACGGCATGCAATGCGGCGTGGTGCAGTTCATCAAGGGCCGCAACAGTACCGGCGAAGAGTTGTTCTTCCGGCGCTTTCCCGAGCAGGTGCGTTTTCATGTGATGGGCGAAGGGTTTACCTGGGAAACCCAGGACCGTCAGCGCGACATCGCTGCCGCCGAAGCGGCGTGGGCGGTGTCCCGGGAACTGCTGCGCGATCCGTCCATCGGCCTGGTGGTGCTCGATGAGCTGAACATCGCCCTCAAGCACGGCTACCTCGATCTCGATCAGGTGCTCAGCGACTTGCAGGCACGGCCGCCGATGCAACACGTGGTGGTCACCGGGCGTGCCGCCAAGCCGGAAATGATCGAGATGGCCGACACGGTCACCGAAATGGGCATGATCAAACACGCCTTTCAGGCCGGGATCAAAGCGCAGAAAGGCGTCGAGCTGTGAACCAGCCTCGTCATTGCCCGGCGGTTCTGATTGCCGCGCCGGCCTCCGGCCAGGGCAAGACCACCGTTACTGCGGCGCTGGCCCGCTTGCATCGCAATCAGGGGCGCAAAGTTCGCGTGTTCAAGTGCGGCCCCGACTTTCTCGATCCGATGATCCTCGAACGCGCCAGCGGTGCGCCGGTGTATCAACTGGACATGTGGATGGTCGGCGAGCAGGAGAGTCGCCGGTTGCTGTGGGAAGCGGCTGCTGACGCCGACCTGATCCTGATCGAAGGCGTCATGGGGCTGTTCGACGGTACGCCGTCGAGCGCCGATCTGGCGCGGCATTTCGGTGTGCCGGTGCTGGGTGTGATCGACGGCACCGCCATGGCCCAGACCTTCGGCGCACTGGCCCTGGGGCTGGCGCGTTATCAGCCGGACTTGCCGTTCGCCGGCGTGCTGGCCAACCGCGTCGGCACGCTGCGCCACGCGCAACTGCTCGAGGGCAGCCTGACTGAAGGGTTGCGCTGGTACGGCGCGCTGTCCCGGGAAACCGGGATTGAACTGCCGAGCCGACACCTGGGGCTGGTTCAAGCCAGTGAACTGAATGATCTCGACCTGCGCCTCGATGCGGCAGCCGATGCCCTGGCCAGCAGTTGCGAGGTCGCGCTGCCACCGGCAGTCGAGTTCGCCGCCCCCGATGTCATCGTCGCCGAACCGCTGCTGGCCGGTGTGCGCATTGCGGTGGCCCGTGATGAAGCCTTTGCGTTCACCTACGGTGCGAGCCTGGATTTGCTGCGGGCGATGGGTGCCGAGTTGTCGTTCTTCTCGCCGATCCGCGACCGCCAATTGCCGGAGGCGGACAGCCTGTATCTGCCGGGCGGTTACCCGGAACTGCACCATGTTGCGCTGGCGCAAAACACTGAGATGCTAGAGGCGATCCGCGCCCACCACCAGGCGGGCAAACCCTTGCTCGCCGAGTGTGGCGGCATGCTTTACCTGCTCGACTCCCTGACCGATGTCGAGGGTACTCGCGCTGAACTTGCGGGCTTGCTGGCCGGTGATGCGGTCATGCAAAAGCGTCTGGCGGCGCTGGCGTTGCAAGCGGTGGAACTGCCCGAAGGTTCGCTGCGCGGGCACACCTATCACCATTCGCTGACCAGCACTGAATTGGCGCCGATTGCCCGAGGCGTGAGCCCTAACGGCGGGCGCGGCGCGGAAGCGGTTTATCGCGAGGGGCGGATGACCGCCTCTTACGTGCACTTTTATTTTCCGTCGAACCCCTCGGCGATTGCCGCGCTGTTTGCGCCGGACCGTGGGACGGCCTTCGCGAGCAGGCTCGCTCCCACATTTGATGGTGAGTTGCCTGAAGAAACGCAATCCTCTGTGGGAGCGAGCCTGCTCGCGAAGAGGCCATGACGAACAACACATTTTCTGAAGCCGAACGCGCAGCGGTCTATCGCGCCATCGCCGAGCGCCGCGACATGCGCCACTTCAGCGGCGGCACCGTCGAGCCCGAGTTGCTCCAGCGCCTGCTCGAGGCTGCGCATCAGGCACCAAGCGTCGGCCTGATGCAGCCCTGGCGCTTCATCCGCATCAGTGATCGCGCCTTGCGCGGGCAAATCCAGGCCCTGGTGGAAGAGGAGCGCGTGCGCACCGCCGAAGCCCTCGGCGAGCGCAGCGACGAGTTCATGAAGCTCAAGGTGGAAGGCATCAACGATTGCGCCGAGGTACTGGTCGCCGCACTGATGGACGACCGCGAGCAGCATATCTTCGGCCGTCGCACCTTGCCGGAAATGGACATGGCCTCGCTGTCCTGTGCCATCCAGAACCTGTGGCTCGCGTCTCGCGCCGAAGGGCTGGGCATGGGCTGGGTGTCGCTGTTCGAACCCCAGGCACTGGCGGACCTGCTGAGGCTGCCGCCGGGAGCCAAACCGCTGGCGGTGTTGTGCCTGGGGCCGGTAAAGGCGTTCTACCCGGCGCCGATGCTGGTGCTCGAAGGCTGGGCGCAGGCGCGTGCGCTGCATGAATTGCTGTATGAAAATTATTGGGGAGTGAGTCAATGAGTGTGGCGTTGTTGAGTGTCGCCGCGGTTGCGCTGGATGCGCTGCTGGGTGAACCCAAACGCTGGCATCCGCTGGTGGCGTTCGGCCGTTTTGCCGATCGCATCGAACAACGTTTCAACGGCGGCGGTCGCGGCTGGCGCAGCCATGGCGTCACCGCGTGGGTGATCGCCGTGCTGCCGCTGGTGCTGCTGGTCACGGCATTCTCCTGGGCGCCTTACGTTGGCTGGATCGTCGAGATTCTCGCGCTCTATTGCGCCCTCGGCATGCGCAGCCTCGGTGAACACGTCACGCCGGTGGCCAAGGCCTTGCGCGGCGATGATCTTGATGAAGCACGCAAGCGTGTGAGTTATCTGGTCAGCCGTAAAACCAGTGACCTGGATAAAACCGAAGTCGCCCGTGCCGCCACCGAGTCGGTGCTGGAAAACGGTAGCGACGCGGTGTTTGCCGCGTTGTTCTGGTTTGCCGTGGCCGGTGCGCCGGGCGTGGTGCTCTATCGCCTGAGCAATACGCTGGATGCGATGTGGGGCTATCGCAATGAGCGCTTCGAACGGTTCGGCTGGGCGGCGGCGAAGATCGATGACGTGCTCAATTACATTCCAGCGCGTCTGGTGGCACTGACTTACGCGCTGCTGGGCAAAACCCGGCTGGCGTTGAAATGCTGGCGCGCCCAGGGCCCGACCTGGGACAGCCCGAACGCCGGCCCGGTGATGGCGGCAGGGGCAGGGGCCCTTGGCGTCGAGTTGGGTGGCGCGGCGATTTATCACGGCGAACTGCACCAGCGTCCGCAACTGGGCGAAGGCGTGCCGGCGGACGCCGACTCCATTGATCGGGGCTGGCAACTGGTCCAGCGCGGGGTATGGTTATGGCTGCTGATTCTCTGCCTGGGGGCCGAATTTTATGCTTGAGCACGGTGGACGATTGCGCAAGGCGGCGCTCGAATACGGCATAGATGAAGCCGACTGGCTGGACCTGTCGACGGGCCTTGCGCCCTGGCCGTTCCCGGTGCCGGATATTCCGCTGCGGGCCTGGGCCCGTTTGCCGGAGGCGGACGATGGTCTGGAACAGGCCGCCTGTGATTACTACGGCACCTTGCAGGCATTGCCGGTGGCCGGTTCGCAAATGGCGATCCAGCTGCTGCCGCGATTGCGGCGGGCAGGCAAGGTGGGTGTGTTGTCGCCGTGTTACGCCGAGCACGCCGAAGCCTGGCGTCGCAACGGCTACATCGTGCGGGAAGTACTGGAGCAGGAAGTCGACTTCTTCATCGACAGTTTCGACGTGCTGGTGGTGGTCAATCCGAATAACCCCACGGGCCTGAGCCTCACCCCCAGTCGCCTGCTCGACTGGCACACGCGACTGGCCCAGCGCGGCGGCTGGCTAGTGGTGGACGAAGCGTTCATGGATAACACGCCGCAACTGAGCCTGGCGCCGTTTGCCCATCAGGTCGGGCTGATCGTCTTGCGCTCCTTCGGCAAGTTTTTCGGCCTGGCCGGTGTGCGCCTGGGGTTTGTGCTGGCCGAGCGCAAGTTGCTCAAGTTGCTGGCAGAACAAGTGGGGCCCTGGGCCGTGAGCGGGGCAACCCGGGTTGTGGGACAGGCCTGCCTGCGCGATACGCAGGGGCAAACGCGGCAACGGGTGCGCACCGAAGAGGCCAGCGAGCGCCTGGCGTCGTTGCTGCAGCAACACGGCTTCGAGCCCCAGGGCGGCTGTGCGCTGTTCCAGTGGCTGGTCACCGAGCGCGCCGAAGCACTGCATGAATTCATGGCCCGGCGCGGTATTCTCCTGCGGTTGTTCACGCACAACAGCAGCCTGCGATTCGGCCTGCCCGGTGACGAAGCCGCTTGGGTGCGACTGGCTCAGGCCTTCGAAGATTTCGCCAAGGAAAACCAATGACCACGCTGATGGTGCAGGGCACCACGTCGGATGCCGGTAAAAGCACGCTGGTGACTGCGTTGTGCCGTTGGGCCACGCGTCAGGGCGTCAGGGTGGTGCCGTTCAAGCCGCAGAACATGGCACTCAACAGTGCGGTGACCGCCGACGGCGGCGAGATTGGCCGTGCCCAGGCGGTTCAGGCCCAGGCCGCGCACCTCGCACCGCACACCGACATGAATCCGGTCTTGCTCAAGCCCAACAGTGATACCGGTGCCCAGGTGATCATCCATGGCCGCGCCGTCACGACCATGAACGCCGTCGCCTATCACGACTACAAAAGCATCGCCATGCAAGCGGTACTGGCCTCCCACGAGCGCTTGAGCGCGGCGTATCCGCTGGTGATGGTCGAAGGCGCAGGCTCGCCGGCGGAAATCAATTTGCGCGCCGGCGACATCGCCAACATGGGCTTCGCCGAAGCGGTGGATTGCCCGGTGTTGCTGATTGCCGATATCAATCGCGGCGGGGTTTTCGCCCATCTGGTGGGTACCCTCGAACTGCTGTCGCCGAGCGAACAGGCGCGGGTCAAAGGCTTCATCATCAATCGTTTTCGCGGTGACATCGCGTTGCTGCAACCCGGTCTCGACTGGCTTGAAGAACGCACCGGCAAACCGGTGATGGGCGTGCTGCCGTACGTGATGGACCTGCACCTGGAGGCCGAAGACGGCATCGATCAACGCCAGACCGATAAAGCCGAACGGGTGCTGAAAGTCGTGGTGCCGGTGCTGCCGCGCATCAGCAATCACACCGATTTCGATCCGCTGCGCCTGCATCCGCAAGTGGACCTGCAATTCATCGGGCCCGGCCAGGTGGTTCCACCTGCCGACCTGATCATTCTTCCTGGTTCGAAAAGTGTCCGCAGCGACCTCGCGTACCTGCGGGCCAACGGCTGGGAAAACGCGATTGCCCGGCATCTGCGTTACGGCGGGAAACTGCTGGGGATCTGTGGTGGCCTGCAGATGCTCGGTGAGCAGGTGCATGACCCGCTGGGCCTCGAGGGCGCGCCGGGTTCCAGTGCCGGTTTGGGGCTGCTGGCGTTCCAGACCCGGCTCGAACAAGAGAAACAGCTGCGCAATGTCTGCGGTCGCCTGGCGCTGGAAGATGCGCCGGTATCAGGCTATGAAATCCATGCCGGCGTGACCACCGGACCGGCTCTGGAAAATGCCGCCGTGCATCTGGATGACGGACGCTGCGATGGTGCGCAAAGTGCAGACGGACAGATTGTCGGCACCTACTTGCACGGGCTGTTCGAGTCGCCGGCGGCGTGCAGTGCGCTGTTGCGCTGGGCCGGTTTGCAGGAGGTGCAGGCCGTGGATTACCACGCCTTGCGCGAGCGCGATATCGAGCGGCTGGCGGATCTGGTGGAGAAGCATCTGGATACCGGGCTGTTGCGGCAGCTCTGTGGAATTTGAGGCGTCTGTGCTGGCCTCATCGCGGGCAAGCCAGCTCCCACAGGGGATTGCAACTAGACACAAATCCCGGGAACGCCCAATAACCTTGTAGGAGCGGGCTTGCCCGCGATGAGGCCAGTCGCCTCAGCGAAAATTTCAAGGAAAACAACCATGCTCCAACTGATCCTCGGCGGCGCCCGCTCCGGCAAGAGTCGCCTGGCTGAAAAACTCGCCATCGACAGCGCCCTGACCGTGACCTACATCGCCACCAGCCAGCCACTGGATGGCGAAATGAGCGAGCGGGTGGCTCATCACCGCGCCCGTCGTCCTGCCGAATGGGCACTGATTGAAGAACCGCTGGAACTGGCCCGGGTACTGCGTGAAAGCGCCCGTGCCGACCACTGTCTGCTGGTGGATTGCCTGACCCTATGGCTGACCAACCTGCTGATGCTCGACGATGCCGGGCGCTTGCAAGCCGAGCGTGATGCCCTGCTGGACTGCCTGGCAGCGTTGCCGGGTGAAATCATTTTTGTCAGCAACGAGACCGGAATGGGTGTTGTGCCGCTGGGTGAATTGACTCGCCGCTATGTCGATGAAGCCGGTTGGCTGCATCAAGCTCTGGCTGAGCGCTGTCAGCGTGTCGTCCTGACCGTCGCCGGCCTGCCCCTGACTCTGAAAGGAACTGCGTTATGACTCAATCCTGGTGGCTGAACCCGTGCAGGCCGGTCGATACCCAAGCGCTCGAACAGGCCCAGGCGCGGCAACAGCAACTGACCAAGCCGGCCGGCTCCCTCGGTCAGCTGGAATCGGTGGCGGTGCAACTGGCAGGCTTGCAGGGGCGGGTCAAGCCGAGTCTGGAACAGGTGTGGATCGCGATATTTGCCGGCGACCATGGCGTGGTCGCCGAGGGCGTGTCGGCCTATCCCCAGGAAGTCACCGGGCAGATGCTGCTCAACTTCGTCAGCGGTGGTGCGGCGATCAGCGTACTGGCGCGACAACTGGGCGCTTCCCTTGAGGTGGTTGACCTTGGCACGGTGACGTCGTCGCTGAACCTGCCCGGTGTGCGTCACCTGAACGTCGGCCCGGGCACGGCGAATTTTGTACAGGGGCCGGCCATGACCGCAGCCCAGGGACAACTCGCTCTACAGGCTGGCCGTGACAGCGTGCAACGGGCGATTGCCAGCGGCGCGCAGTTGTTCATCGGTGGCGAAATGGGCATTGGCAACACCACCGCCGCCAGCGCCCTGGCCTGTGCCTTGCTCGATTGCCCGGTGGGCCATTTGACCGGGCCTGGCACCGGGCTCAACGCCGAAGGTGTCAGCCACAAAGCCCGGGTGATCGAGCGCGCCCTGGCATTGCATGGCCCGCAGCGTGGCGATGCCTTGCAGACCCTGTTCAACCTCGGTGGCTTCGAGATTGCCGCGCTGGTCGGTGCCTATCTCGCCTGTGCTCAAGAAGGTGTCGCGGTGCTGGTGGACGGCTTCATCTGCAGTGTCGCTGCGCTGGTCGCGGTGCGCTTGAATCCTGAATGCCGTCAGTGGCTGTTGTTCGGTCATCGCGGCGCCGAGCCGGGGCACCGTCATGTGCTGGAAACCCTGGATGCGCAACCCTTGCTTGATCTTGGTCTGCGGCTCGGTGAAGGCAGTGGCGCGGCATTGGCTGTGCCGCTGTTGCGTCTGGCGTGCGACCTGCACGGGCAAATGGCGACCTTCGCCGAAGCCGCCGTGGCAGATCGTCCGGCATGACCCTGCGCGTGGATCTGTTGCGTCACGGTGAAACCGAATTCGGCGGTGGCCTGCGCGGCAGCATCGATGATGCCTTGACCGACACGGGATGGGCGCAGATGCGCGCCGCCGTGGTCGGGCAGGGGCCATGGGACCGGTTGGTCAGTTCGCCGTTGCAGCGTTGTGCGCGGTTTTCCGAGGAACTCGGTGCACAACTGGGTGTACCGGTGCAGTTGGATAAAGACCTGCAAGAGTTGCATTTCGGTGCCTGGGAAGGGCAGAGCGCGGCGGCGTTGATGGAAACCGACGCGCAGGCGCTCGGCTTGTTCTGGGCCGATCCTTACTCGTTCACGCCGCCTCAGGGTGAGCCGGTTGCAGGCTTTTCGACACGGGTATTGGCAGCGCTGGAGCGTTTGCACGCGACCTGTGCCGGTGAGCGCATTCTGCTGATCAGCCACGGCGGGGTGATGCGCCTGTTGCTGGCACAAGCTCGCGGGCTGCCGCGAGAGCAGCTGCTCAACGTTGAGGTCGGGCATGGCGCACTGTTTTCGCTGACGATGGAGTCCGATGGTTTGTTGAAGGAAGTGCTTTGACCATGTTGCCATTCTGGATCGCCCTGCAATTTCTCAGCAGCCTGCCGATTCGCCTGCCCGGCATGCCTGAGCCTGGGGAACTGGGGCGGTCACTGCTGTTTTATCCGCTGGTGGGATTGCTCTTTGGCGTGATTCTGTGGGCAGTGAGCTGGCTGTTGCAGGGTACGCCGGCGTTGTTGCACGCGGCGTTATTGCTGAGCGTTTGGGTACTGCTCAGCGGCGGGTTGCATCTCGATGGACTGGCGGATAGCGCCGACGCCTGGCTCGGTGGTTTTGGCGACCGTGAGCGTACGCTGACCATCATGAAAGACCCGCGCAGCGGGCCGATCGCCGTGGTGACGCTGGTGCTGGTGTTGTTGCTCAAGTTCACTGCGCTGCTGGCGTTGATCGGGCAACCGGATTCGCTGGCATTGATCATCGTGCCGTTGATCGGTCGCAGCGCCTTGCTCGGCTTGTTCCTGACCACACCCTATGTGCGTGCCGGTGGCCTGGGGCAGGCATTGGCCGATCATCTTCCGCGCTCGGCGGGCAGGCAGGTGTTGGCGGTCAGTGCACTGGCCTGTGTGCTGATTGCCGGTTTGAGTGGTGTGCTGGCGGTGGTGTTGGCGGTTCTCGGGTTTGTCTGGTTGCGGCTGGTGATGCTGCGGCGTCTGGGTGGCACGACGGGGGACACGGCGGGCGCAATGCTGGAGTTGCTGGAAGTTGCAGTGCTGGTAGGCTTGGCGCTGTTCTGATGGGGGTGTATTGAATGTTCCGGCCTCATCGCGAGCAGGCTCGCTCCCACAGTTGATCGCATTCCAATGTGGGAGCGAGCCTGCTCGCGATGGCGATGTACAGGACGCCGTCCATTCACCGGTCAAAACCCATGCCACTTGATTTAACCGACTCGCGGGTATATACACGCACCATGCTCGATTCCCAATGTTTATGCATCAACCTGCGTCGCGCCGCCCGTGGCGTCAGCAGGCATTACGACGGCGCTCTCGACGGCTTCGGGATCAACGTTGCGCAGTATTCTTTGCTGTGCAATCTGCAGCGTCTGGATCAGCCGAGCATTTCAACCCTGGCCGAGGCCATGGGCCTGGATCGCAGCACCTTGGGGCGCAATTTGCGGGTGCTGGAGGGGGAGGGCCTGGTGACACTGGTCGAAGGCGAAGACATGCGCAACCGCATCGTCCTGCTGACCGAGGCCGGGGCGGAGCGTCTCAAGGCTGCCTTGCCGGCCTGGGAAGCCGCACAACAGCGCTTGATCGATCGCCTGGGGGCCGAGAAGCGCGAAATCTTATTGAAGCTGCTGGACGAACTGGCGTGACGCCGGTTTTTCCGAGCATAAGCGGGTATATACCCGCTACCGGAGAACAACAATGACATCAATGTGGCGTACGTGCGGTTGGGTTCTGTTGGGGAGTGCGCTGATCCTCGCGTTGTCTCTGGGGGTTCGACATGGCTTCGGGCTGTTTCTGGCGCCGATGAGTGCCGAGTTCGGCTGGGGTCGTGAAGTCTTTGCCTTCGCCATCGCCTTGCAGAACCTGATCTGGGGCCTCGCCCAGCCATTCACCGGCGCGCTGGCCGACCGCTTCGGTGCGGCGAAAGTGGTGTTGATCGGTGGCGTCCTTTACGCAGCCGGGCTGATTTGCATGGGGCTCTCCGACTCGGCAGTGACCCTGTCCCTGAGCGCCGGCCTGCTGATCGGTATCGGTCTGTCCGGCACGTCGTTCTCGGTGATTCTGGGTGTGGTCGGCCGCGCAGTACCACCGGAAAAGCGCAGCATGGGCATGGGGATCGCCAGTGCTGCCGGCTCGTTCGGCCAGTTCGCGATGTTGCCCGGCACGCTCGGGTTGATCGGATGGCTTGGCTGGTCCGCGGCTTTGCTCGCGCTGGGCTTGCTGGTGGCGTTGATCGTACCGCTGGTGAGCATGCTCAAGGACAAGCCATTACCCGTCCTGGGCCATGAACAAACCCTTGGCGAAGCACTGCGCGAAGCCTGCTCGCATTCCGGATTCTGGCTGCTGGCGTTCGGCTTTTTTGTCTGCGGATTCCAGGTGGTGTTCATCGGTGTGCACTTGCCCGCCTATCTGGTGGATCAACATCTACCGGCCACGGTCGGCACCACGGTGCTGGCGCTGATCGGCCTGTTCAACATTTTCGGCACCTATACCGCCGGGTGGCTCGGTGGGCGCATGTCCAAGCCGCGTTTGCTCACCGGCCTGTACTTGTTGCGGGCGGTGGTCATTGCGTTGTTTCTGTGGGCACCGGTGACCACCACCACGGCCTACCTGTTCGGCATGGCCATGGGCTTCCTGTGGCTGTCGACGGTGCCATTGACCAACGGTACGGTGGCGACCTTGTTCGGCGTGCGAAACCTGTCCATGCTCGGTGGGATAGTTTTCCTGTTTCACCAGCTCGGTTCGTTCCTGGGCGGCTGGCTGGGCGGGGTGGTGTATGACCGAACCGGGAGTTATGACTTGATCTGGCAAGTGGCAATTCTCCTGAGCCTGTTGGCCGCTGCCCTCAACTGGCCGGTGCGTGAACGGCCGGTGGCGCGTCTGCAAACACAGATGAGTGCGACATGAACAGTCTTTGGCCTCGGATCGCTGTAGCCGCCATCTGCGCCTTGTTGCTGGCGTTGTCGTGGTGGGGCTGGCATCAGGGCGGGCTGGCGCTGATGCAGTTGGGCATGGGGGCTTGCTCGTGAGCGGCGAGGGCGAGTAACGTCGCTTTTGACGAATTATCAAGGAGGCTCGAGATGCTCAAGCGCTGGTGTGCTGTTCCCGCGTTGCTGATGGCGTTGTCCGGGCCGGCTTGGGCCGCTGACTGTCCGGAGGTGCTGCAGGGCTCGCTGCCGAAGTTGCGGGCCAAGGAGTCCATCGACCTGTGCCAGCGTTACGCCGACAAGCCGCTGGTGGTGGTCAATACCGCCAGTTTCTGCGGCTTCGCACCGCAGTTCGAGGGCCTTGAGGCACTCAATCAGCGCTACAAGGGGCAAGGGCTGGAAATACTCGGCGTGCCGTCAAACGACTTCAAGCAGGAGTCCAAAGACAGCGCCGAGACTGCGAAAGTCTGCTATGCCAACTACGGCGTGACCTTCACCATGACTGAGCCACAGAAGGTTCGCGGCGAAGACGCAACGCACTTGTTCAAAGTCCTCGCCCGTCAAACCAGTGCGCCGAAGTGGAATTTCTACAAGTATGTGGTCGATCGCCAGGGCAAGGTGATCGCCAGTTTCTCCAGCCTGACCAAACCGGATGATCCCGAGTTCATCGCCGCGGTAGAAAAAGCCCTGGCTTCGCCACCGCTCGCTTCGACCCCCTGATCGACGCCCACAGAAAAAGCCCCGCCTCTATAAAGAGAGCGGGGCTTTTTTTGATTCCGATGGCGAGCGGTTCAGGCTCGCCGGGAATCATCAGAAGCGGTAGGTTGCACCGAGACCGAAACCGTTCGCGTAGTTTTCATACTTGGCGTTGTAGTGTTGGTTGCGGTCGTTGCTGTTGTCGATCTTGACCGACTCTTCGCGCAGGTACGAGTACGCCAGGTCGATGGTCAGGTCGTCGGTCGGGCTCCAGCCAGCGCCCACGCTGAAGATCTTGCGATCGCCCGTTGGGATGCGTGGGGAACGGTCAACGTTGTTGGTCGGTGCCTGGTCAATGGACAGACCGGTACGCAGTACCCACTGCTTGTTCAGCTGATAGGACGCGCCGATGGCGTGAGCCCAGGTGTCGTGCCAGTTCTGTTCTTCGGTGATGGTACCGAACTGGCCATTCAGAACGGTTGGAACACCTTTGTTTTCAACGGTGATTTCTTCCAGGCGGCTCCAGCGGGTCCAGGTACTGCCTGCGTACAGAGTCCACTTGTCGTCGAGCTGGTGAGTGACCGAGAAGTCCACCGATTCAGGTGTGGTCAGGTCCAGCGAGGCATCGTACTTCTGGTTCGGGTTCTGGCCGATCAGGCCCAGCACGCCGTAGTTGACCTTGGTGTCACCTTCGAGCTTGTACTTCACTTTCGAGTGGTAGGTCAGGCCGACGCGAGTGCTGTCGGTGGCTTGAACCAGCAGGCCGATGTTGTAGCCCAGCGCGGTGTCGTCACCTGTGATCTTGACCTTGCCATCTGGCTGGGACTGGGTGATCGACAGGTTCGATTCCAGGGTGCCGTCGATGCGGTTGATGGTCGGGCCGAAACCAATGGAGACCTTGTCGTTGAAGGCGTAGCTGACAGTCGGTTGCAGGGTGACGATTCTAACTTCGCTCTTGCTGCCGAAGTAGCGGCCGGCAAAGTTGTTTTCGTAGTCGGTGACCAGACCGAATGGTGCGTACACGCCTACACCGAAGGCCCACTGGTCATCGATTGGCTTGACGTAATAGCCCATAGGCACGCCCATGAAGGGGACCATGTCACCCTTGTTGGTGCCGCTGTTCGGACTGGAGCTGGCATCACTGATGTCGGTGTGTGCGTCGATAAATGCAACGCCGCCGGTCACTTGTTCGCGTTTGAGGCGAGACATGCCGGCAGGGTTGCCAAAAATGGTGGATGCGTCGTCGGCAGAGGAAGATCGCCCGGCAAAACCTGACCCCATCCCGCTGATGCTTTGTTCGTTGAGGGCAAAGCCACTTGCGAAAATCTGGGTGGATGCCATGGCAACGGCGAGACTAATGGTGGTTTTGAGCATTACTTTTTTCATTATTAGAACTCCTGGTGATCAGCGGGGCGAAAATTACCAACATTTTCGTCCCGGCGCCATAGGCTGTATGCCTTGAGTTAGAGCGGTTTTGTAGGACAATCAGACCAAAATCACCACATGTTTCGCGATGTTTGGATCCAGAGGTGTCAGCAGGCTACCTGATTCAGGGGTGAAACACAGGTTTGCCAGGCGCTGGTGAAATCACGCAGACGGCCCTGGGGATGAAATGTCTGGCGCCAGATCCTGGCCATGCCCAACAGATCATCAGGGGAGGGGAGGGGGGTATTCTGTTCTTCCACCAGCAGCCAGGCGATGGCTGTGGCGTAACGCAGGTTGACGGTCAACTCGAGGTGCGGCCCGCTCAGAAACGCATGTTGGCTGGCCAGGCCGCGGACCAGGCTTGCACGCTCCGGATCAAGGGCCAGGTAATGGTCCCAAAGGGCCTGGTGGCGGGGCTCGGCGATGCGATACAGGCCGTGCCCACGGCGGTCATGCAGGGCGGAGCCAAGGGCTGACTGGCTGGCGGCAATGCCCAGCAGCAGGGATTCGGCAGTAGCGCTATGACGTCCGAGGTAGATCAATGTCGGACGAATCACATAGCGGCACAGTTCGCTGGCAGCGATACCCATAAAACCCTCGAAACATGAATTGGACGGCGATGCCTGAAGGGGGGGCTTGGCAGCTGTGAATCGGTTCAGGCTCGCCGCAAGCGGGTCAAGCCGCTTGAGTTGAAGTGTAGTGTCATATTCGCGCTGTAAAGGACTGTTTTTAAAATATTTCCAGCGACCAGTTATAACCCTTATATCGGATCGTGCTTAGTCGTGGTTCGAGGATAGGGAAACATCGGGCAATAAAAAGCCCTGCTTTTCGGGCAGGGCTTTCGGGTTTTTCAGCCTTTCTGGCGTTTCAGGCAACCAGGGCCTGACGGGTACGTTCGATCACGGCCTGCAGCGGCTCGGCGCTGGAGTATTGATCGGGGTACAGGCGTTCGCTGTGACGAGCGATGCCGTGTTCGTTGACCAGGGTGAAGCTGAAGCAGCCTTTGCGAGCGGCCATGATCAGGCAGTTCATTGGTGCAAAAGCGTTGGTTAGGGTGCGAATGGCATCCTGAGTGTGGATTTGAGTAGACATTATTGGGTGTTCCTACAAATGACACGGATAAGAACCGTGCAACGTTAAAACGTTCCAGTAACGTCGATCACCATTGATCGAACGAAGAACCCGACTGGAACAAAGCAGCCAGTTTGAAGCGCTGATAAGTTGGCGCGCTTGGGCTGGCAGGTAGGTACTTAGGAGGGCAGGCAACACATCGAGGGCAAAGGTTCTGGGCCCGGGGTGAAGATCCTGATCAATTTGCAGGTTGGTTCGAGCAGAGTAGGCAGGCGGAGTAACACCCTTTGCTTTCGATTCAAAGGTTGTGTCGGCGCAAGATTTACCTGGAAACCATCGAGGTGGTCGATCCCGCTTGTTCGGTGGAGGCTTCCTTCGGGAAGGCTGACCGGGGGGATTTGTTCGACCAGAATTGACTTTCAGCTTGGTACTAACGCCGCGGATACTAACGGATTGAACCGGCCAAGGGAAGTGCGATAGCAAAAAGAATTTCCCTGCGGGTGCTGTTTTGCCTTGTAGATAAGCGCATGAAGCGGCGCTGCCTCCAATTGATACGCCCTGTAGCAGAGCAGAATCCGACCATCGGTCATCGATGTTGGTAGCAACGCAGCTGTCTAAATACCGGGTTTGCCAGGGCTTATCCCCAGGCATGACCAAAAAACGCGCCGAAAAAGTGCATTGATATAACCGTCGCAGAGGCACTTGTGCACATTAGTTGCAGAGTCTGTCACCCCGCTGTCATCTCACGTTCAAGCGCAATGGCTGCCTGTAACCAAAATTTAAGTCAATGAAAAACATCGCTTTTTTTTACTGGTGAAAAAATCGTCAGTTTGACTGCGAACCCCATTCCACAGGGCTTTGAGCGGGTTCAAGGACGGTTGTCCACTGAGTTATCCACAGCTTCTGTGGATTGTCCCGAGCGCTTGCTCTAGGACGGGCGTGCCGGGACATTTTCAGCTTTACCTGTAAGAAAAAGAGAGTAAAGTTGCGCGCCTTCCGATCTGCCCCACAGTGCTTTATGAAGTTTCGCTCAGCCCCTGTTTCCTCTACCTCCACACCACCCTCTGTTGCCCCTACCAAGCGCTTTTCCATGCGCGTGGCAGAGTGGCTGTTGGACAGTCCGCACCTGGGCGAAAACCCTAACGTCAAACACATTGCCGGACGTCTGCTCAAGCAACCGGCCCGTGAGGGCGTGGTAGCTGCGCAAAGTCGCCTTGGCCAGTTGATGTGCCGCGAATGCGGGAATGCCCGGGATCGCCGTATCGGTCAGGACCTGTTGCGTCAGGCCGCTCGGGCTGGCGATCGCCGCGCTCAACAGGAACTGGGGCTGATCGAAGACTGAGCTGTCCAAGACCGGACGCCTTGGTTAACCTTCAGGCTTTACCCGAATGGCAGGAGTGGCTATGGCAATGGACTTGACCAGCGTATTGCTGGGTCTGGCAGCGGCAGGGTTGCCGTTGCTGGTATTGGCCTGGCAACTTCAGCGTCGGGCCAGCACCACGCAGGCAGACGTTGCACTGCTGCAGGAACGGCTGGCCATGGCTCAACTGGCGCAGGACGGCTTGAATGCACAACTGGAGTCCAGCCGCGATGAAATCGCTGATCTGACCCAGGCCAACTCCGTAAAACTGGCTGATCTGGCTGCACTGCGTCGTGAAGTCGAACTGTTGCAGATCGAGCGCGACGACGCCCGGGACGCCGCTCATGCGTGGAATATCGAACGCGCTGGCAAGGAAGCCGAACTGCGCCGCCTGGATGCCCAGGCCGCGTCGCTCAACGCCGAATTGCGCGAGCAACAGGACAGCCATCAGCAACGCCTTGCCGACCTGCAAGGTTCGCGGGACGAATTGCGCGCGCAGTTTGCCGAGCTGGCGGGGAAGATTTTCGATGAGCGCGAGCAGCGTTTTGCCGAAACCAGCCAGCAGCGCCTGGGGCAGTTGCTCGATCCGCTCAAGGAGCGCATCCAGTCCTTCGAAAAGCGTGTCGAGGAAAGCTATCAGAACGAGGCCCGTGAGCGTTTCTCCCTGGCCAGGGAACTGGAGCGCCTGCAACAGCTGAACTTGCGCTTGAGCGACGAAGCCACCAACCTGACCCGCGCCTTGAAAGGGCAGAAGACCCAGGGCAACTGGGGTGAACTGATCCTTGAGCGCGTGCTTGAGCATGCGGGGCTGGAGAAGGGCCGCGAGTACCAGACTCAGGTCAATCTCAAGGGACCGGACGGCGAACGCTTCCAGCCGGACGTGATCATTTACCTGCCGGGCGACAAGCAGGTGGTGGTCGACTCCAAGGTCAGCCTGACGGCCTATCAGCAATACGTGGCGGCTGAGGACGAGGCCATCGGCCAGATCGCCATCAAGCAGCACGTGCTTTCATTGCGCAATCACGTCAAAGGCCTGGCCGGCAAGGATTACAAGCGCCTCGATGGCTTGCACAGCCTGGATTTCGTGTTGCTCTTCGTGCCGATCGAGGCGGCGTTTTCTGCTGCGTTGCAGGCTGAGCCGACGCTGTTTCAGGAGGCATTCGACCGCAACATCGTGATCGTCAGCCCCACCACGTTGTTGGCGACCCTGCGTGTCATCGACAGCCTGTGGAAACAGGAACGCCAGAGCCAGAACGCCCGGGAAATCGCCGAGCGGGCCGGGTGGCTGTACGACAAGTTCGTGCTGTTCATTCAGGATCTGGACGAGGTCGGCAATCGCCTGCAGCAACTGGACAAGGCCTACAGTTCGGCACGCAACAAGCTGACAGAGGGGCGTGGCAATCTGGTCAGTCGCAGTGAGCAACTCAAGCTGCTGGGGGCACGGGCGAGCAAGAGCCTGCCGGCGGATTTGCTGGAGCGGGCGATGACCGATGTCGATGGGTTGGTCGAGTTGCCGGAGTAGCTGAAAAGCATCGTCGGAACGCCGCCCGGAGCAAGCTCGCTCCCACAGTTGACCGCGTACCCTGTGGGAGCGAGCTTGCTCGCGATGACGGCAGTCGCGCCATCGCAAAGGTCAATTCTTGAGCGTTACAACGGCAAATACCGGCTCAACAACGCCCGCAACGCCGCCGGTTTCACCGGTTTGGCCAGGTAATCCAGCCCTGCTGCATGCACCTTGTCGACCGTCTCCGGCCGGCCATCGGCGCTGATCACCACACCAGGAACCGGCTCGCCCATTTGCGTGCGCAACCAGGCCATCAGATCGGTTCCGGTTTCGCCATGATCGAGGTGGTAATCCACCAGCGCCAATTGCGGGCGCATGCCTTCGCCCAGCAGTGTTGCGCATTCCTCGCGATTGCGTGCGGTCCAGACCTGGCAACCCCAGCGGCTGAGCAAACTGTTCATGCCGATCAGGATGCTGTCCTCGTTATCGATGCACAGCACCTGCGCGCCATTGAGCAATTTGCCATTGAGTTCGGCGACTTTGACCGGCGCTGCGGTTTGCGCCCGGGCCAGCGGTACGCTGACGCTGAACACGCTGCCACGTCCCGGCCAGGAGCGCACGCGCAAGGTATGACCGAGCACGCGACATAGCCCATCGGCAATCGCCAGCCCCAGGCCGAGGCCTTTTTCGGCCCGTGTCTGGTGGCTGTCGAGGCGCTTGAACTCTTCGAAAATCACCTGTTGTTTATCTTCCGGAATACCCGGCCCGCGGTCCCAGACTTCCAGGCTCAATGCTTCCTTGTGCCGGCGAACGCCCAGTAGTACCGGCCCTTTGCCGTAGCGAAACGCATTGGTCAGGAAGTTCTGCAAAATTCGCCGCAGCAGTTTGATGTCGCTGTCGACTCGCAGCGTGCTGCCACGAACGCGGAACTCCAGGTCTTGTTCCTGCGCCAGCACCTTGAACTCTGCACCGAGGGTGTCGAACAGTTCGTTGAGCGCGAACGGCTGGCGATTCGGGTTGATTTTGCCGTTCTCCAGGCGGGAAATGTCCAACAGGTCGCTGATCAGGTCCTCGGCCGAGCGCAGCGAGCTGTCCAGGTGTCCGACCAGTTTCTGCGCTTCGCCGGAGAGTCCATCGTGCTGATGGGAGAGGGCGGCGGAGAACAGGCGTGCCGCATTCAACGGTTGCATCAAGTCATGGCTGACGGCCGCGAGAAAGCGGGTCTTGGACTGGTTGGCCGCCTCGGCGGTGCCCTTGGCTTCGGTCAGGGCGACGTTGAGCTGCGACAGTTCGTGGGTCCGTTCGGTGACCCGTTGCTCCAGGCCTTCGTTGGCTTCGGTCAGCGCCTGCTCGGCTTCGCGGAATGCGGTGATGTCGGTGAAACTCATGACGAAGCCGCCGCCCGGCATCGGGTTGCCGATCAACTCGATGACCCGGCCGTTGGGGAACAGGCGCTCGGAGGTATGCGCGCGGCCCTGGCGCATCCAGTGCAAGCGACGTGCGACGTGAACTTCGGCTTCGCCGGGGCCGCACAGGCCGCGCTCGGCATTGTGGCGAATGATGTCGGCGATCGGCCGACCGACACTGATCAAGCCGTCCGGGTAGTTGAACAACTCCAGGTAGCGACGGTTCCAGGCCACCAGTTTCAGCGACTGGTCGACCACGCTGATGCCCTGGGTGATGTTCTCGATGGCGCCTTGCAGCAAGGCGCGGTTGAATTGCAGCACCTCCGAGGCTTCGTCGGCGATGCGCACGACGTCTTCCAGTTGCATCTCCCGGCCTTCAATGGCGGCTTTGACCACCGCGCGGGTCGAAGAGGCACCGAGTACACCGGCCAGCAGGCGTTCGGTATGGGCGATCCATTCCCCGTCAGCGTTCTGGCTCGGGTTGAAGCCTTTGCCCTGGCGATAGGCAAAGCGGATGAAGCTCTGACGGGCGCGTTCTTCGCCAACGAAGCGCGCCGCCAGTTGCAGCAGGTCGTCGATGTGCACTGCCAGCATCGAGCGTGCGCTGGGGCGGGCACTGATTTCCTGGCCGATGAAGCGGCCCGCCTGCCAGTGCTCGGAAACCCGGGTGCGCGACAGCACCGAGACCCAGGCGAACAGCGTGAAGTTGCCAGCCAGCGACAGCACCACGCCTTGGGTCAGCGGGGTGATCGGCAGGTTCAGTGGATTGCTGTGCAACCAGGCCAGCCCCGGGAATGTGCTCAAGGAAAGGCCGAGACTGAGGGCGGCAATTGGCAGGATCAGGGTGTAGAACCACAGGAAGGTGCCTGCGGCAAGGCCGGCGAAAACGCCGCGGCGGTTGGCCTGTTTCCAGTACAGCGCACCGAGCATGGCAGGGGCCAGTTGGGTCACGGCAGCGAAGGCGATCTGGCCGATGGTCGCCAGGCTGGCGGTCGAGCCCAGCAGGCGGTAACTGACGTAGGCCAGCAACAGAATGACCACGATGCTGACGCGGCGCACCGACAACATCCACTGGCGGAACACTTCGAACGGGCGCTCGGCGTTGTTGCGACGCAGCAGCCAGGGCAACAGCATGTCATTGGATACCATGGTCGACAGCGCCACGCTGGCCACGATCACCATACCGGTGGCCGCCGATGCGCCACCGATAAACGCCAGCAGGGCCAGCGCCGGATGCGCCTGTGCCAGGGGCAGGCTGATTACGAACGAGTCCGGCAACACCGAACTGGGCAGCAGCATCTGGCCGGCCAGGGCGATCGGCACGACAAACAATGCAGCAAGGGCGAGGTAGGCCGGGAATACCCACTTGGCCAGGCGCAGATCCTGGGGGTCGATGTTCTCGACAACGGTCACGTGGAACTGCCGCGGCAAGCAAATGATCGCCATCATCGCCACACCGGTCTGCACCACCATCGACGGCCAGTTGATGGTTTCCTTCCAGTACTGTTCGAGACGCGGCGCCAGCATGGCCTGGTCGAACAGGTCGTCGAAACCGTCGTACAGGCCGTAGGTCACGAACGCGCCGACGGCAAGAAACGCGAACAGCTTGACCAGTGATTCGAAGGCAATGGCCAGCACCATGCCCCGGTGGTGCTCCGTGGCGTCGAGGTTGCGGGTACCGAAGACGATGGTGAACAGCGCCAGCACCAGCGACACGATCAGCGCCGTGTCCTGGGCCCGGGTGCCCATGGCATCGGCGCCAGCACCGATCAGCAGGTTCACACCGAGCACAATGCCTTTGAGCTGCAACGCGATATAGGGCAGCACGCCGACCAGGCAAATCAGTGCCACCACCACCGCCAGCGACTGGGATTTGCCATAGCGCGCGGCGATGAAGTCGGCGATCGAGGTGATGTTCTCCTGTTTGCTGATCATCACCATTTTCTGCAGGACCCACGGCGCGCCGACCAGCAACAGGATCGGCCCGAGGTAGATCGGCAGGAATGACCAGAGCTGTTCGGCGGCCTGACCCACGGCGCCGAAGAACGTCCAGCTGGTGCAATAGACCGCCAGCGACAGGCTGTACACCCAGGCACGCACACGCGGCGGCAAGGGCGCGCTGCGACGGTCGCCATAGAAGGCGATGGCGAACATGATGGCCATATAGGCCAGGGCGACGACGGCAATCAGCCCGGTGGACAGCGGCATGGGGACTCCAGACAAAGACACCCGGGCCTCTCGCCCGGACAGACAGTCTCGCACGACCGCCAGCGTTAGTCAGTGTCGACCAAGGTCGTGGCGTGGCTGGGTGTCGCAGGTTGATTTTCAGTGTCTGGACTGGCCTTGCCACATTCCACCAGCACTTGTATCCGGGTTAGCCTTGGCCTCTTCTCAGCTCACTCGAAGGATCGGACCATGAAGATCATCCGCAGCAAATCTTTCACTGGCGAGCGTGCCTGGGCCGCGCTGGACATCGCCAGCATGAACGGCATCACCACGCGGCTGCATTGGACCGATCAACCCTACAAATGGCACGTCAACGACGGCGAGGAAGTGTTCGTGGTGCTCGATGGCCAGGTGCGGATGCTTTATCGCGAAGAGGGGGTGGAGCGGGAAGCGTTGCTGGAAGTCGGTGACATTTTTCATGCCTCGGTCGGTACTGAGCATGTGGCGCATCCGGTAGGGCCGGCTCGGATATTGGTGGTCGAATCGGAGGGGAGTGTCTGACCATATATAGGTAATATCGATAAGATATAGAGATATTACCCGTTATATAGATATTCTATTCGGATCTAACATGGACTCCACCTCACGAGAGGACAGGAGTTCGCCATGACATGCGCCAATAGCATCAAGCCCGGAATCAAACCTTTCAGTCACTTGCAGCATCCCCGCGAAGTGATCCGCCAGTTCACCCCCAACTGGTTCGCGGCCACCATGGGCACCGGTGTGCTGGCGTTGGCACTGGCGCAATTGCCGGTCGCCATGCCCGCCTTGCGCGCCTTTGCCGAAGCCCTGTGGCTGTTCAACATCGCGTTGTTCCTGCTGTTTACGGCGTTGTACGCCGCGCGTTGGCTGCTGTTTTTCGACGAAGCACGACGGATCTTCGGCCACTCCACGGTCTCGATGTTTTTCGGCACTATCCCGATGGGCCTGGCGACCATCATCAACGGCTTCCTGGTGTTCGGCCTGCCGCGCTGGGGCGACGGTGTGATTCACCTCGCCGAGGTGCTGTGGTGGCTGGATGTGGCGATGTCGCTGGCCTGCGGTGTGCTGATTCCCTACATGATGTTCACGCGTCAGGAGCACAGCATCGACCAGATGACCGCCGTCTGGTTGTTGCCGGTGGTCGCTGCAGAAGTGGCGGCCGCCAGCGGTGGCCTGTTGGCGCCGCATTTGGCCGACGCTCACTCGCAACTGGTGGTGCTGGTGACCAGCTACGTACTCTGGGCCTTCTCCCTGCCGGTGGCCTTCAGCATCCTGACCATTCTGTTGCTGCGCATGGCCTTGCATAAGCTGCCCCACGAAAACATGGCCGCCTCGAGCTGGCTGGCCCTTGGCCCGATCGGCACCGGCGCGTTGGGCATGCTGGTACTGGGCGGCGATGCACCGCTGATTTTCGCGGCCAACGGTTTGCCGGGCGTCGGTGAGATTGCTGCGGGATTGGGCCTGGTGGCCGGTATCACCCTGTGGGGCTTGGGCCTGTGGTGGATGCTGATGGCGTTGCTGATCACTGTGCGCTACCTGCGGGCCGGCATCCCCTTCAATCTGGGCTGGTGGGGTTTCACCTTCCCGTTGGGCGTCTATTCTCTGGCGACGTTGAAGCTGGCCAGTACCTTGAACCTGACGTTTTTCAGTGTGTCTGGTTGTGTGCTGGTGGCGTTGCTGGCGGTGATGTGGCTGATCGTCGGCAAGCGCACGGTGCTGGGCGCCTGGCGTGGTGAACTGTTTGTCTCGCCATGCATTGCCGGTTTGAAGAAATAACCGGCAAAGATTAGGTAAGGTGTGGCCTGGATCGAGTTTCGATACTCCAATTACAGTATCCAGGCCACTCTCTACATAATCAGGGACACATGGAAGATGAGTCACCCCTCACAGTTCACCTTGTTGCGTACCCGGCGCTTCCTGCCGTTCTTCATTACCCAGTCCCTTGGGGCATTCAACGACAATGTGTTCAAGCAGTCGTTGATCCTGGCGATTTTGTACAAGCTGAGCATCGAGGGTGACCGCTCTGTCTGGGTCAACCTGTGTGCGCTGCTGTTTATCCTGCCGTTTTTCCTGTTCTCGGCCCTGGCCGGGCAATTCGGGGAAAAGTTCGCCAAGGACGCGTTGATCCGCCTGATCAAGCTTGGGGAAATTGCCATCATGGCGGTCGGCGCCGTCGGTTTTCTGTTCGATCACCTGTCGTTGATGCTGCTGGCGCTGTTCGCCATGGGCACCCATTCGGCGCTGTTCGGGCCGGTGAAGTATTCGATCCTGCCGCAGGCCCTGCGTGAGGAAGAACTGGTCGGTGGCAACGGTCTGGTGGAGATGGGCACCTTCCTGGCGATCCTCGCCGGCACCATTGGCGCCGGAATCATGATGTCTTCGGCGCATTACGCACCGGTGGTGTCCACGGCGATCATCGGCATTGCCGTGCTCGGCTACCTGGCCAGCCGCAGCATTCCCCGGGCGGCGGCCGCCACGCCGCAAATGCGCCTGAACTGGAACATTTTCAGCCAGTCCTGGGCCACATTGAAACTGGGCCTGGGGCAAACACCGGCGGTGTCACGCTCGATTGTCGGCAACTCATGGTTCTGGTTTGTCGGGGCGATCTATCTGACGCAGATCCCGGCCTATGCCAAGGAATGGATGCACGGCGACGAAACCGTGGTGACGCTGATTCTGACGGTGTTCTCGGTCGGCATCGCATTGGGTTCGATGCTGTGCGAGAAGCTTTCCGGGCGCAAAGTCGAGATTGGCCTGGTGCCGTTCGGATCGTTCGGCCTGACCGTCTTCGGTCTGCTGCTGTGGTGGCATTCCGGTGGAATTCCGGACAGCGCCGCCGGCCATGGCTGGATCGACATCCTCGGTTTCGGCCACACCTGGCTGGTGTTGCTCGACATCCTGGGTCTGGGCGTCTTCGGCGGTTTCTACATTGTCCCGCTGTACGCGCTGATCCAGTCGCGCACGGCGGAGAACGAGCGGGCGCGGGTGATTGCCGCCAACAACATCCTCAACGCGCTGTTCATGGTGGTGTCGGCGATTGTCTCGATCGTCTTGCTGAGCGTGGCCAAGCTGTCGATCCCGCAGTTGTTCCTGGTCGTGTCGTTGCTGAACATCGGGGTCAACGCCTACATCTTCAGGATTGTCCCGGAGTTCACCATGCGTTTCATGATCTGGCTGCTCAGCCATTCCATGTATCGCGTGGAGCACCGCAATCTGGACCTGATCCCCGACGAAGGCGCAGCGCTGCTGGTGTGCAACCACGTGTCGTTCGTCGACGCCTTGCTGATTGGCGGCGCGGTACGTCGGCCGATTCGCTTTGTGATGTATTACAAGATCTACAACCTGCCGGTACTGAACTTCATCTTCCGTACCGCGGGGACGATTCCTATTGCCGGGCGCCAGGAAGACATCCAGATATATGAACAAGCCTTCACGCGCATTGCCCGGTATCTGAAGGACGGGGAGCTGGTGTGCATCTTCCCCGAGGGAAAATTGACCGCCGATGGCGAGATCAACGAGTTCAAGGGCGGGTTGACGCGGATTCTCGAGGAGACACCGGTGCCGGTGATTCCGTTGGCCTTGCAGGGGTTGTGGGGGAGTTTCTTCAGTCGCGATCCGAATAAAGGGCTGTTTCGCCGGTTGTGGTCGCGGGTGACGTTGGTGGCCGGGCCGGCGGTAGCGGTTGAGGTGGCGCAGCCGGTGAAGTTGCAGGCGTTGGTGGGGGATTTGCGTGGGGCTGTTAGATAGCCGGTGACAGTTCGGGCCTCTTCGCGAGCAAGCCCGCTCCCACACTTGGAATGCGATCAATTGTGGGAGCGGGCTTGCTCGCGAAAGCGGTAGTGGCCTAAGCGCTGACCTTGAGCCCAACGAGCCCGCTAATGATCAACGCCACACTAGCCAGCCGCACCAGCGCCATCGACTCGCCAAACAGAATGATCCCGGCGATCACTGTGCCAACGGCGCCGACACCGGTCCAGATCGCATAGGCTGTGCCCAGCGGCAATTCCTTCATTGCAAGGCCGAGCAAGCCAAGGCTGATGGCCATGGCCGCTACGGTCAATACAGTGGGGAGGGGGCGGGTGAAACCGTCGGTGTACTTGAGGCCGACGGCCCAGCCCACTTCGAAAAGGCCGGCGAAAAACAGAATGATCCAGGACATGAAGACCTCCATCGTCTGACGGGGTCGTCCCCTGATTAATGACTCGATCGAGCCGCGAGGTCGTCCTCGCGATGGGCAATATAGTGCCCAGCATTAACCCGGGGATCAAGTTTTCCAGTCAGTCGCTGACCTGTTGCGCTGTCATTTCCCGATCCTGTTTCTCGCTCATGCGACGGAAATACGTGGAGAGCAATGCCCCGGAAATGTTGTGCCAGACACTGAACAATGCACTGGGCACTGCCGCCAGCGGCGAGAAGTGCGCACTGGCCAACGCGGCGCCCAAGCCGGAGTTCTGCATGCCGACTTCCAGGGCCAGGGACTTGCGCTGGGCCAGAGGCAGCTTGAACAGGCGCCCTGTGAAGTAACCCAGCAGGTAGCCAAAGCTGTTGTGCAGCATGACCACGACCATGATCAACAGGCCCGACTCGGCAATCTTCGCCTGGCTGGCGGCCACCACTGCCGTGACAATGATCACGATGCTGACCACCGACACCAGCGGCAACACGTCCACAGCGTGGCGAACCTTGTCGCCGAGCACCCGTTGGGCAACCACGCCCAGCACGATCGGCAACAGCACCACTTGCAGGATCGACCAGAACAACTCCATGAACGACACAGGCAACCAGGCCGAGGCCAGCAGCCAGATCAGCGCCGGCGTCAGCAGGGGGGCGAGGAGGGTGGTGACGGCGGCGATGGCCACCGACAGCGCCAGGTCGCCACGGGCCAGCCAGGTCATTACGTTCGACGAGGTGCCGCTTGGGCAGCAGCCGACCAGAATCACACCGACGGCGATTTCCGGCGGCAAGTGGAACGCCTGGCAGAGCAACCACGCCACGCCCGGCATGATCACGAAATGGGCAACCACGCCCAGGGCCACGCGCCAGGGATGGCGAGCGACTTCGGCGAAGTCTTCGAGCTTGAGGGTCAGGCCCATGCCGAACATCACCAGCCCCAGCAGTGGCACGATGGCGCCTTTGAGACCGAGGAACCATGCCGGCTGCAGAAACGCCACGACAGCGAAAATCAGTACCCAGTAAGCGAAGGTGTTGCCGACAAAACGACTCAATGCAGCCAGTGCGCGCATGGCCATATCCTTTTTATTGAGTAGCACCACAAAACCAAATGTGGGAGCGGGCTTGCTCGCGAAAGCGGAGTGTCAGTCAATACTTATGTCGACTGACACTCCGCTTTCGCGAGCAAGCCCGCTCCCACAGTTTGAGATCACAAGGCTTTAGATACCCTGAGGAGTCTCTTCGCCGCCCAGTGCTTCAACCAGCGCCGGCAGGAAGTCGCCGAAGGTCAGCATCATCAGGGTGAAGCTGGCGTCCAGTTGGCCCAGGGCTTCGTCTCCGCCGTCCTGTTCCGCCTGGTCTTGCAGCAGGTCTTCGAACTTCAGGCGCTTGACCACCATCTTGTCGTCGAGGACGAACGACAGTTTGTCCTGCCAGGCCAGGGACAGTTGAGTGACCACTTTGCCGGTGCTCAGGTGCAGCTGGATTTCTTCGCTGGTCAGGTCCTGGCGCTTGCAACGCACAATGCCGCCGTCTTCGTGGGTGTCGCGCAGTTCGCACTCGTCCAGCACAAAGAAATCGTCCGCGGCTTTCTGCGTGGTGACCCACTCGGTCATGGTCGCGGTCGGCGACATTTTCACGGTCAGCGGACGCACCGGCAGGGTGCCGATCACTTCACGCAAGGTCGACAGCAAGTCTTCGGCGCGCTTCGGGCTGGCCGAGTTGACCAGGATCAGGCCCTGTTTCGGCGCGATGGCAGCGAAGGTCGACGAGCGGCGGATAAAGGCGCGGGGCAGGAAGGCCTGGATGATTTCATCCTTGATCTGATCGCGTTCCTTCTTGTAGACCTTGCGCATTTGCTCGGCTTCGATCTCTTCGACCTTTTCCTTGACCGCGTCACGCACGACGCTGCCTGGCAAAATACGTTCTTCCTTGCGCGCGGACACCAGCAGGAAGTCACCGCTGACGTGCACCAGTGGCGCATCTTCGCCTTTGCCGAACGGCGCGACGAAACCGTAGGTGGTCAACTCCTGGCTTGCACATGGGCGCGCCAGTTTGGTGGCCAGTGCAGTTTCCAACGCCTCGGCATCAACAGGCAGATCTTGGGTCAGGCGATAGATAAGCAGGTTTTTGAACCACATGGGGTGAGTCTCTCCTTTATACAAAGGGGGGCATTATTGTCTTCGCCGTGCCATAGGCCAACCTTTCTCTAAGCCTTTGGAAGGCCTGAGAAAATTATTTAAAAAAGTGCTTGCCAGAGGTTGGGTCGCTCCGTAGAATGCGCGCCACACCGAAGCGAAGGGTGATTAGCTCAGCTGGGAGAGCGTCTGCCTTACAAGCAGAATGTCGGCGGTTCGATCCCGTCATCACCCACCATTCGTTTCATGTGTTTAGCGCAGCGGTAGTTCAGTCGGTTAGAATACCGGCCTGTCACGCCGGGGGTCGCGGGTTCGAGTCCCGTCCGCTGCGCCATATTCGGTAACCTGGAACACTGAACGCCAGGTCACCACGGAAAAACCCGCGATAGCGGGTTTTTTTCTGCCTCAAGTTTGTACGTTGTACCCGCGGGATGTGTCGTTTTTCCGGTTTTCGGATTTATTTGAAAAAACTTCAAATAAATCAACACTTTACGAAAACTTGTGGCATAATGCGTCCCGTAACGAAGCGAAGGGTGATTAGCTCAGCTGGGAGAGCGTCTGCCTTACAAGCAGAATGTCGGCGGTTCGATCCCGTCATCACCCACCATTCGTTTTAAGCGTTTCGCGCAGCGGTAGTTCAGTCGGTTAGAATACCGGCCTGTCACGCCGGGGGTCGCGGGTTCGAGTCCCGTCCGCTGCGCCATATTCGGTAACCTGGAACACTGAACGCCAGGTCACCACAGAAAGCCCGCCTTGTGCGGGCTTTTTGCTGTCTGGCATTTGGCCGGCCTTCAAAGCGATCCCGGGATCGCTTTTTTGTGTCTGCGCAGTTATTGCTCGGCGTTGCGCCTGTGTCGGTAGTCGCTGACAGCTTCATACACGGCTTTGCGCAGGCGATTGATCCCGCCGATGGGACGGTGTGCCTCGATACCGAACCAGGGATTGAATGACTGGTTGTCGCATTGCAGGTTCAGTGCCGGTGTATCGAAGTCCTGCGCCGGCACCCTGATCTGCGCCACCGTCTCGAAGGGCGCATCGCTTTCGCGCCATTCAATGCTGGTGTCTTCAATCGGCATGTACTTGTTGGCGTCCTGTCGCTGGATTTGCAAGACGAAACACGCGGGTACCCGGTCGGTCGACAGCTGTTGATTGAGCGCATTGCGCAGGAAGTTCGGCAACTCGCGGTTTTGTTCCGGCAGGTTGTAGGCCGGGCAACTGCCCGGATCGGGCATGACCCGGAACTTCGCATTGGCCTCACCGAATTTGTAGGGTGAAACCGAAAAGTAGGTCGTCCGGGTTGGGCTCGATGGAGCGGGGGACAACGTCGCCAGGGCAATAAACAGGTGGCGAACCTGCCACGAACGCGGATCCCAGCCCGGGAAGAACGCCATCATTTTTTTACCCTCGGCCTGGGCAGCAACGTTCTGACGGTATTCGGCCACGTTACTTACAAAGAAGTTCGGATGGCTGAACATCACAAAGTCCTGTTCGCTTCGCCCCGGCTGATCGCTCAGTAATTGTTTGCCCGCAACATCGAACAGCTTGATCGCCATGCCCCGGGCGTCGCGGATGCTGTCGAACTGCGGGTAGGCATTGCCATTGGACAGGCGCATCGTCGCTTGCCAGGTTTTGCCCGGTTCGCTGAACACGCCCTGGCGCAATTCGCTGGCCAGTTCCGGTAACACCTGGACTTCGGCTTTGACGCAACCGTGGGCCTTGGCGTGGGCATCGCGCAGGTAGCGGGTGCTTTCGCGGTGCTGATCGACGATGCGCACGGCGGTCTGGATGATATCCCGGGTCATCGCGGCTTCACCGTCCGCAATCGACTCCTGCGCCGACACCGGTCCGCGCTGCTGCCAGGCAAACCAGGCGGCGGCCAATGCCCAGCCAAGCACGCCGAGAACCAGCAGCCACAGCAACAGCTTGCCGAGGAAGGCGCCCAGGCGCAGCCAGAGTGTAATCAGCATGAGAGCGTCCTTTTGGCTGAGTCCGTGGTCATGGCAATTGCGCTTCCAGCGGGCCGCCCAGCACTTTCAGATACTCCAGCAGCGCCCAACGCTCCTGCGGCTGCAACCAGCGGCCGATCACGCCATTGCCGAGTTTGCCGGCACGAAATTCATGACCACTGTTGTGGTTGCCGGTGATTCGCGTGTCGAACAGAAAACCGTTGGTAAAGGCTTCGGTGCGGTAACCCAGGTGTCTTGGGTCATATTCGAAAGTGCCTTTGTAGAACGTGGTTGCTCGCTCATCCTGAGGCGACAGCAATTGATAAAGGCTCGGTACCGAGCCGTTGTGCAGAAACGGCGCTGTCGCCCATACACCCGCCAACGGTCTGGCCTTGTACGAACGCAATTCGCGTACGCCGATTGGCAGGCCGAAACCGTCCATTTCCGGGTGCTCGGCGGGGGGGACATTGGCGTCCTGATAGGCGCGGTCGCGGACAAATGCAGTGACATAGGCCAGCCCCGAGGCCACGGACATCTTGCTCAGGTCCAGTGGTTCGTCGGGTTTTGGCTCTATATCGAGTTTTTCCAGTTCCGCCTGCTTCCATTGCAGCGCCGTCAGGTCAAAGCGATGGTCGGCGATGTTGCTGGCCGCGCCCGGGTCTGTGCCGATGTCATCCACCGGGAGCATTTTCAGGTGCTGAACGTATCGTCCCTCGCCCTGGGTAGTACGCGGTACATGACAGCCCGCGCAGTTTTCTGCGAACAGGTTGCGCCCCTTGGCGGCCAGCGGCTTGTCGATCGCGCCCAGCAGGTCTTCCGGCCAGGCCGGAGGCGAGAGTCGTTGCAGGGTTTGTTCGATCAGGTGCAGGTCGCGCACACGGACACTGGAGGGATAGCGGGCATCGCCCATCAGCGGCTGGCCGTTCTGGTCGAAGAAGTTCAGCGTGGCACCGACGCCCAACGCCTCGCCGATGTTGCGGGCCATCGGTTGTTTCGCCGAGCCGTTCCACTGCACCCATTCGAACGTCCACATGTCCCACAACTGCGGATAATCGACCGGAGCGTTGGCCACGCGGTAGTTGTCAGGGGAAATCGCGTCACCGAAGCTGGCGTTGGCAATGCGCCCGAAGGCATCGGTGCGGCCCGGGCCTTCCTCGGTTGGATAGAGCCCGCGATAGGTGTCGTTCCAGGCCACTTTGAGGAATGTATCGAGTGAAGCCTTGAATTCTTTGCGCAGTTGCTTGTGGCGCGTCTCGTAGTCCTGGCCCAGTACGTTGCGTGCGAAACGTTCGAATTTCCACGGGTTGTAGTAGGTCGAGACCAGGCTGGCGACCAGGGCTTGTCCGAAACTGCCCCCTTTGAGCGTAGGAACGCTGGACGGCAGCACATGCTGCGCCGAACCGCCGTCGATACGCACGGCTTGCCCCTTGAAGCGCAGTTCGCCGGTGTGGCAGGCCGCACAGGTGATATCCAGAAACACATCCGGGCTGTCGGCATTCTGATGCCGGGTAAAGCCTGCGGGGAGGTTGCCGGGGTTGTTCGGCGTCGGTTTCTGGCCGGGGTCCACCAGAAAGCCGAAGCGCGCGAGGTACTCGGGGGCGGCAAAGCGTTGCTGCGAGAAGGGCAGTTCGAGGGCGGTGAACCAGTCATAGCGCAAGCCTTTGACCTGGGTGCCCTGGGGGGTGAAGTAATAAGTCTCTCGGTCGACGGCGCTCCATTGCTCCAGGTAATGCACCTGTTGAGCAGGCGACCAGGCCGGCAATTTCGGGTTGGCGACGTAATAGAGAACCACGGCCAGGGCCAGCCCGAGCAGGACTGCTATGAGAACCAGCAAGCGTAGGAAGAGGCGCAAGATAAACATCCTTGTCGAATTATCATGCCGTTATGCCCGAGTGCCCAAGGTGCGGCAAGAGGCCATTACGCCAGATTGCCGGTTCAGCAATCAGCCTCTGTCGGAGCAAGATGAAAGAAGCTTCATCACTCCAATTATGAAAAGCGTTTAAACACCTGAACTTATCAATTGATTCCGGCTCTCATGCCGGTAGCCATTGGTCGTGGCGGCCTGATAAGCTCGCGGCTTTACTCGATTGCCCTTTAGGCGCATGAACAAGGAAATAGCATGAAACAGCATCGGTTGGCGGCGGCGGTGGCCCTGGTTGGCCTGGTACTCGCGGGTTGTGATTCGCAGACCAGCGTAGAGCTGAAAACTCCGGCGCAAAAAGCTTCCTACGGCATTGGCCTGAACATGGGCAAGAGCCTGGCTCAGGAAGGCATGGATGACCTGGATTCCAAGGCTGTAGCCCAGGGCATCGAAGACGCCGTCGGCAAGAAAGAGCAGAAGCTCAAGGACGAAGAACTGGTCGAGGCGTTCGCCGCACTGCAAAAACGTGCCGAAGAACGCATGGCCAAGATGAGCGAAGAGTCGGCCGCTGCCGGCAAGAAATTCCTCGAGGAAAACGGCAAGAAAGCCGGCGTGACGACCACTGCTTCGGGCTTGCAGTACGAAGTCGTGCAGAAAGCCGATGGCCCTCAGCCAAAGCCGACTGACGTGGTGACCGTTCACTACACCGGCAAGCTGACCAACGGCACCGTTTTCGACAGCTCCGTCGAGCGCGGCAGCCCGATCGATCTGCCGGTCAGCGGTGTGATCCCGGGTTGGGTCGAAGGCCTGCAACTGATGCACGTTGGCGAGAAGTACAAGCTGTACATCCCTGCTGACCTGGCTTACGGCGCCCAGAGCCCGAGCCCGGCGATTCCGGCCAACTCGGTGCTGGTATTCGACCTGGAGCTGATGGCCATCAAGGACCCGGCAAAAGAAGACGCCGCTGCCAAGTAAGCAGCGCCTGCTTCGATAACAACGCCTCGCTCATGCGGGGCGTTGTTGCATCTGGCGTTCGGCAGGGGTAAACAAAACGAACAGACGCTCTAGGCCGGAGTCTTAGGCATAGTAGTGTCGGCGGTAGACGCACAAGGCCGCCAAGTCAATGAAATTATGGGTTTTTTTTGATGAGTAAAAAACGCCCGATCTGAACGCAGGCCTTGTAAAACGGGGCTTGCAGCGATGAAAAGCAGCTCTGTTCACAAGGTTATCCACAATTTGTGTGGATAACATTTCAACGGGAGGAATGATGAAAGCACCCTGGAGTTTCGCTCGTTTCCTGCCACTGGCCGGACGTCTGCTGGCACGCGGTCGATTGCCGACCCTGTTGTTCGCAGTCGCCAGTAAAGGCGCAAGCCAGGGCAATCGACTAGGCAAGATCAAGGACGACCTGAAGCTGTTGCAGGCACTCTGCCTGGCCTACTGGCGTGGCGAGTATCGCGCCATCAGCCCCAAGGCGCTGGTTTCGGTTGTCGCGGGCCTGATGTACTTCCTCAGCCCGTTGGATGCGGTCCCGGACTTTATTCCGCTGTTCGGCATGTTCGACGACATCGCAGTCCTGGCGTGGTTGATGAAAGTGCTCGACGACGAGCTCAATGCCTTCCGCGCCTGGCGCAAACGGCAGGTCCCGGAGAAGCTCGCGGTGGTTGAGCGTCTACCCGATACCCCCGAGCAACTTCAACTGCAAGGCCCGAGAAAACGCTGAGTCGATTTCGACGACTTCATAGATTGATGCCCCCCGCGACCTTGGCCGCTGTTAGGATTACACTTCTAGGGAAAAGTGCCGACTCGCTAAGTGTTGTTGTCCTACGGGGTAGTGATGGATATTCAGATAATTACACGCGAAGGCGAGCCCGAGTATGCGGTTCTGCCATGGGCTCAGTATCAGGCGTTATTGAACGCAGCGGGCATCAAGGAGCAAGCGTCGCCTCAAGCCACGAAGCCTCAGGCGGCGACACCAGACGCGATTCTTCCGGGTCTGGATCAACTACGCAGTTTGCGCGAGGGGAAGGGCATCGCCATCGAGGCGCTGGCCCGCACGGTAGGCATCAGCCCGTCTTACCTGGCCATGATCGAAAGTGGCGAGCGTCTGCCCGACGCCGCGATTCGCCGCAGCCTGGCTTGGGAATTGACGGTGCCAGGATGGAGGGATGAATCGTGAGTGTACGCATCAGCCGTCAACACTGGGACGGATTGCTGGGCGAACTGGATCAGGCGCGGCGCCAGCGCCATCTGTTGACGTATCGGGCATTGCTGGAGCGTTTGCAGTTGCCGACCCCGGCCATGCAGACCCTGACGGCGGCCCTTGAGCATCTGGCGGCTCTGGACGCCAAGGCGGAGCAGCCACTGCGCAGTTCGCTGGTGATCAGCCAGGGCGCCAGCCGTTTGCCGCGCACCGGATTCTTTGAGTGTGTCGAGCGTCTCGGGCGTTTTTCCGGGCCGTCGGACGGCGTTGCCGCCGCGTCCTGGCACGCTTCGGAAGTGGTGCGGGTGTTCGAGTACGAATACCCGGAATCGGCCGAGGCCTGAATGTTTTTGCAACTCAAGGCGCGAGCCGGGTACTGGCTCGCGCGCCGGTTGTTTCACTGGTCGTGGTTTGTTCGCCAGCCGCAGGGCTGGCGCTGGCTCGAAGGCCAGTTTGCACGCATGGCCAACCTGGGCGACGTCGGCGCCCAGAGCTTCTATGGGCACATCCTGACGTTTCGCGGTGTCGGCCTCGGTGCTCGTGAAGAGGGCGCGCGTTTGTTGCGCATGGCGGCATTGGCGGGCGATGGCAAGGCGGCTTATCAGGTTGGCGTGATCTGTCTGGCCGGGACGGCGAGCAAGGCGCCGGATCCCCTTGAAGCGGCTCGGTTTTGGGAGATCGCGGCGAAGGCCGGGCATCCGTTGGCGCCGATCAAGTTGCAAGAGTTGGCGTCTCGCGAGTCTGAGCTATAACCCTGGGCTGGCAGGTGGATGGCTATTTGGGGAGTTGTCCTGCGCCTGTTTGCAAGGCGGCCTGCTCGCGAAGGCTGCTTGTCTTTTGTTGACTGTGTACATATCCGTTTCTTCGGTAACGGCGGCTTATGGTTTCGCCCTTACGGCGACTCCCTTTTTTACAAGCGCCTAAAAAAGGAAGCAAAAAACGCTCGCCCCTTACGTACGGCCCCTCGCTGAGGCTCGGGGTTCCTTCACTCCGGTATTCATCCGGGGGCATTGCCCTCCGGTCGGCTTCGCTTCGACCTACATGCAATGAGTTCGACTGCGTCGAACGGCGCTGCGCGCCCATCCCCGGATGAACACCTGCGCTCAGCCTGCCGAGGGGGCGGGTGGATCAAGATCAAGAGCGGCAGGCGAGCTAACGCTCGGCCTGTTGAATGGTGAGGAGCGTGGGGGGACGCGGATCTGCTTTTGCTCTGCTCTTCTGTGGGAGCGGGCTTGCCCGCGAAGGCGTCCTGTCAATCACCGCTACCCCATCAGGCAAGCACCTTCACGTCCCTGCACCACCCGGCTATCAATCACATGCACGCTATACCCCTGCGCATTCTTCGCATGGTGCTTGGCTTGTGACGCCATTTCCGCCAGCTGGCTTGCATCGAGTTGTCCACAGGCCTGTGGATGAAGATGCACCACGCCGATCGACAGCGACAACAGCGAAAACTCCTGCCGCATGCCCTGGCGATTCGGTGCGATGAAGCAGCCGGCTTCCAGGTGCTCGCTGCGGTAGAAGCGCCGGCACTGGCTCTGGAAGTCGTCGAGCAACTGGTTCAATCGTTTGCGCCAGTCTTCCGGGCCGAGCACCAGCAGGAAATCATCACCGCCAATGTGGCCGACAAAGTCGCGGGACGGGTCGATGCGGTCGTTCAGGCATTGCGCCAGGCACAACAGGACTTCGTCGCCGCGGCCATAGCCGTAGATGTCGTTGAAGGGTTTGAAGCTATCGATGTCCACGTAGCAGATCACCGACTCCCGTTGCTGTTGCAGCAGCCGCGTCAGGCATTGCTGGATCGGCACGTTGCCCGGGAGCAAGGTCAGCGGGTTGGCGTAGCGGGCTTGCTGGATCTTCAGTTCGGTAATCAGCTTGAGTACGTCTATCACGCGGCCCAGCCCGAGATAGCCGCCATTGAGGGTGATGATGAAATCTTCTTCGATGCGCTGGCGGGCACGGCCTGTGATCAGGCGGCTGACTTGTTGCAGCGACTGACTCAGCTCGACGGCGAGGAAGTCATCGTTCATCAGGCGGCTGATGGGTTTGCGGGCGAACAGATCAGTGGCAAAGGGCTTGAGCAGGGCATCGGAGAGCGAATGCCGATGGACGATACCGCAAGGCTGACCCTGTGCATCCAGGACCGCCAGCGAGTTCAGGTTGGCCTGGCGGCGAAAGGCTTCGAGCACCGTGGCGGTCGGGGTGTCCCGATTCACGGCGGGTTGCTCGTTGAGCAGTGCGCTGAGGTCGCTGCCGTCTTCGCTCAGTACAACGCTGGTGCTGTCCTGGCGGGGCATCATTGCCCGGGCATCCCGTGGCGGGTGTTCCTGGGGGCGGCAGAGCAGATAGCCCTGGACCAGATCCACGCCCATTTCGGTCAGTACCGTGAGTTCTTCCGGTAACTCGATACCTTCGGCTATGACTTGCGCCCGCGAGGCCTTGGCGATTTGCAGGATCGAGCCGACGAACTCGCGCTTGAGCGCATCCTGATGAATGCCATCAATGAAATGCCGGTCGATTTTCACGTAATCCGGCCGCAGTTCGGACCACAAGCGCAAACTCGAATAACCCGCCCCCAGATCGTCCAGCGCAATCGAAAATCCCATCGCCCGATAGTGATGCAGGGCGGTTTGCAGCAGCTGGAAATCATCCGTCGGTGTCTGTTCCGTGAGCTCGATGACCACCTGACCCGGCGCAATGCCGAAGTCCTGCAGCAATTGCAGGGTGCGTCCCGGTTGATGGGCCGCTTCGAGCAGGGATTCCGGGGATACGTTGAGGAACAACAGGCCGGGCAGTTGTTGTTCATTGAAGCGTCGGCAAGCGCTTTCGCGGCAGGCAATTTCCAGCTCGCTCAAACGACCGGCCTGACGGGCGACGGCGAACAGGGCGACAGGGGAGTGCAAAGGGCTGTTGGACGGCCCGCGACTGAGTGCTTCGTAGCCGAGAATGCGCCGCTCAGAGAGGCTGATGATCGGTTGGAACAAACTGTGCAAACCGCCTTGAGTCAGGATCGAGCTCAATGCACTCAGCTGTTCGGTTGTGGTCATGGCGATCTCTGGCGATAAAAAAAGGACTGGCGTGGTCCCTTTCTACAAGGGGCACGCCAGTCCCGTATTTCACGACAGAATGATGACTGTTTGATGACGCCCCGGAGGGCGTTAGCATTAAATTGCCATCAGTCGCTTAACACTCAGTGCTTTGCCACTGCCGTATTGAGTTTCAGGTAGTCCAGCAGAATCCGCCCGGTTTCGCTCAGGTAGGCATCGTCTTCCGGTTTGGTCTTGTCATCCTCGGCCGCGAGGGCATCTTCGTCTTCTTTCTTCAGCTCTTTGAGCGGTTCTTCGCCCTTGGCCTTGCGACGGATGTTTTCCATGGTCAGCTGTTTGGTTTCGATGTCGGCGTGCTGGGCACGACGCTCGGCTTCATTGAGGCTGACGGTTTTTTCGGCCATCAGTTTCTGCGCCAGGGCCAGCTTGTCGCGGATGAACACGAACTCCGCATCCTTGGCCGTACGCATGTCATGCTCGGACTTGAGCTGCGAAATGTACGGTTTGAATGGGTCGACCGCCGGCTTGATCGCCGCCTTGATGGTGTCCCACGGCATGGCTTCGGGCAGGGCGCTTTCGCCGATTTCCTTGGTGTCGATGATCGACGGGTAATCGATGTCCGGCAAGACGCCCTGATGCTGGGTGCTCTGTCCGGAAACCCGGTAGAACTTGGCCAGGGTCAGCTTCAGCTCGCCATGGTTGAGTGGCTGAATGGTCTGCACGGTACCTTTGCCGAAGGTCTGGCCGCCGATGATCAGTGCGCGGTGGTAGTCCTGCATGGCGCCGGCAAAAATCTCCGAAGCCGAAGCGGACAGGCGGTTGACCAGCAACGCCATCGGGCCTTTGTAGAACGCGCCCGGGTTTTCATCTTCCAGCACGTCAACACGGCCATCGGCGTTACGCACGAGCACGGTCGGGCCTTTGTCGATGAACAGGCTGGTCAGCTCGGTGGCTTCCTGCAAGGAGCCGCCGCCGTTGTTGCGCAGGTCGATGACCACGCCGTCGACTTTCTCTTTCTGCAGTTCGGTCAGCAGTTTCTTGACGTCGCGGGTGGTGCTCTTGTAGTCCGGGTCGCCGGCACGGAAGGCCTTGAAGTCCAGATAGAACGCCGGGATCTCGATGACGCCGAGCTTGTAGTCCTTGCCGTCCTGCTTGAGGTTCAAGACCGATTTCTTCACGGCCTGGTCTTCGAGCTTCACCGCTTCGCGGGTGATCGGCACGATCTTGGTGGTCTGGTCGTTCGGCGCATTGCTGGCCGGAATCACTTCCAGGCGTACCACGGTGCCTTTCGGACCACGGATCAGCTTGACCACTTCGTCCAGGCGCCAGCCCACCACGTCGACCATTTCCTTGTTGCCCTGGGCAACGCCGATGATCTTGTCGGCCGGTGCCACCTGCTTGGTCTTGTCCGCCGGACCTGCCGGCACCAGACGCACGACTTTCACCTGGTCGTTATCGCTCTGCAACACGGCGCCGATGCCCTCGAGGGACAGGCTCATGTTGATGTCGAAGTTCTCCGCGTTATCCGGCGACAGATAGTTGGTATGCGGGTCGTAGGACATGGCGAAGGTATTGATGTACGCCTGGAAGATGTCTTCCGCGCGGGTCTGGTCCAGGCGCGCCAGCTGGTTCTTGTAGCGCTTGGTCAGGGTTTCCTGGATCTGCTTGGAATCCTTGCCGGCGATCTTCTGGCGCAGGACCTCGTCCTTGACGCGTTTGCGCCACAGGTCGTCGAGTTCCGCGGTGGATTTGAGCCAAGGGGCGTCCTTGCGGTCGATCAGCAAGGTTTCCCTGGTGTTGAAGTCGATCTTGTCGACGCCTTTGTTCAGCTCGGCAAGGGCAAAGTCCAGACGCGCTTTTACGCGGTCCAGGTAGCGCTTGTAGATGGTGAACCCGGCGTTGAGGTCGCCGCTCTTGAGAAAGTCGTCGAACTGCGTCTTCCACTTGTCGAATTCGGCAATGTCGCTGGCCATGAAATAGCTGCGCGATGGATCCAGCAGCTTGAGGTAGCTGTCGTAGATGATCACCGAGCGCGCGTCATCGAGTGGCGGCTTGCTGTAGTGGTGGCGTTTGAGCAATTCCACGACGTTCAGACTGGCGATCACTTCGTCACGATCGGGTTGAAGCTTGTCCCAGCTATTGGCTGCGAATGTATTGCTCGACAGCGGCAGCAAGCCGATACCGATGAATAAGGCGAGGGCAGTGCTGGGGAACAGATGCTTCATGCTGATTCGACGCGGGGACAATTGATAACGCATATTAGGCCGTCTTTGAAGTCGCCGGCTCTTTGGGAACCGGTCGCATAATGCAAAAAGCCCGGCGATATAGCTTCGGGCTCAGTCCAGACTCACTATGGAGGCACTGTGAAAGCATTGCAAGGCGTTGACGGTCAAGTGGTATGGGTTGATGAGCCCGGTCCTGCATGCGATGTAGGGCAAGTTCGTATTCGAGTGGCGGCAGCGGGCCTCAATCGCGCCGATTTGTTGCAGAAAGCCGGTCTTTATCCGCCGCCACCAGGGGCCAGCAAGGTGCTCGGTCTAGAGTGCTCGGGGGTCATCAGCGAGGTTGGCGCCGGCTCCTCCTGGCAGGTGGGCGATCGGGTTTGCGCCTTGCTGGCCGGGGGCGGGATGGCCGAAGAGGTGGTTGTCGACGGGCGGCATGTGCTGCCGGTTCCCGACGGAATGTCACTGGTCGAAGCGGCGGCATTGCCTGAAGTTTATGCAACAGTCTGGCTGAATTTGTTTCAACTGGCTGCGCTCAAGCCGGGACAGAAAGTTTTGCTGCACGCCGGAGCAAGTGGCATTGGTTCAGCGGCCATTCAGCTGTGCAAGGCCTTCGGTAACCCGTGCTGGGTCAGCGTCGGCTCTGCCGAGCGACTGGCGTACTGCGAAGGGCTGGGTGCCCAGGGTGGCGTGGTGCGTAACGGTGATCTGGAGGGCTTGCGGGATCTGGGGCCGTTCGACGTGATTCTCGACCCGGTGGGCGGCAGTTACGCGGCATTGAACCTGAAGTTACTGGCTCAGGATGGTCGCTGGGTGTTGATCGGTCTGATGGGCGGGCGCGAGGCCAAGCTGGATCTGGCCCAGGTACTGGCCAAGCGCGTGCAGTTGCTGGGCTCGACCCTGCGCAGCCGGGATGATCAGTTCAAGGCAGATCTGTTCAGCGATCTGGGCCTGCACGTGTGGCCGTTGTTCGCCGAGGGGCGCTTGAGTGCGCAACTGGCCAGGACATTCCCGATCAAGGATGCCGAGGCAGCGTTTGCCGAGCTCGCGAGTAATAACGTGGCGGGGAAGGTGGTGCTGGTGATTGATGAGAGCCTGAGCTGACAACGAGAAACCTGTGGGAGCGAGCTTGCTCGCGATTAGCGGAGTGTCAGTTGATATTAATGCAACTGACTCGCCGCCATCGCGAGCAAGCTCGCTCCCACAGGGGGGCGGGTTATTTCCAGTCGTGGATCGGCCACCCGGCCTTTTCGGCCTGCTCGCGCAACACGGGGTCAGGATTGACCACATGCGGGTAGTCCACCTTCAGCAACAGCGGCAAATCATTACGTGAGTCGGAATAGAAACTCGCGCCTTCGAGGTTTTCCTCCTCCGCATCCAGCCACTCCAGCAAGCGGGTGATCTTGCCTTCGCGGTAGGTCAGGGTGCCCACGGTATGGCCGGTGTAAGCGCCGTGGGCCACTTCCAGTTCGATGCCCAGAATTTCGTCGATGCCCAGGCGCTCGGCGATGGGACCGACCAGATGGGTGCCCGAGGCCGAGATCACCAGAATCCGGTCGCCGGCCTTGCGATGCGCCGCGATGGCTTTGGTGGCGTCACTGAAAATGATTGGCTCGATGTAGTCCTCCACCCACGGACCAATCAAGTGCGCGACTTCTTCAGGCGTACGACCAATCAACGGTTCCAGGCTGAAGGCCATGTAGTCTTCCATGGCCAGATGGCCCCTGCCGTAGGCATCCATCAATTCCTTGTCGCGACGCAGGAACGATTCGCCGTCGACCCAGCCGAGGCGAACCATTTGCTCGCTCCACAGTGAGGCGCAGTCGCCGTGGATCAGGGTTTCGTCCAGATCAAAAATTGCCAGGGCCATCAGTGCAGTTCTCTCTTCAGCATAAGCAAAGGCATCAGGCTACCTCACACAGGGCCGTCGGATCGATGGAAAGCGCCAGGCGCTGACCATCGGGATGCAGGTCGGCCGCCGAGCGGTTCAGCACATCCACCACCAGTTCCACGCCCCGGGCTTCGACCCGGTAGCGGATTACGTTGCCCAACAGGCTGTGGCTGCGCACCTGCGCGTCCAGTTCGCCGTTGAGGCTCAGTTCGATGGCTTCCGGGCGAATGGCGATGCGCTTGTTGATTGGCCGCTGCAGCAGCTTCGAGGCGCTGTCGGCGTCCAGCAGGTTGTAGTTGCCGATGAAACCGGCAGCGAACACATCCACCGGCGCAGTGTAGAGGGTTTCGGCGTCGCCGCTTTGTACGATTTTCCCCTGATTCATCAGGAAAATGCGGTCAGACATGGTCAGGGCTTCTTCCTGATCGTGTGTAACGAAAATCGTGGTCAGGCCCAGTTCGCGCTGGATCTGACGGATCTGTTCGCGCAGGTGCTTGCGAATGCGCGCATCCAGCGCCGACAGCGGTTCGTCCAGCAGCAACAGGCGTGGCCGGGTCACCAGCGAGCGGGCGAGGGCGACGCGCTGGCATTGGCCGCCGGACAGCTGATGTGGATAGCGTGCGGCGAAGTCCTGCAGCTCCACCAGTTTCAGTACTTCGGCGACGCGTTTGTGGCTGTCATCGGCATTGACCTTTTGCATGCGCAGACCGAAGGCGACGTTTTGCTCCACGGTCATGTTGGGGAACAGCGCATAGCTCTGGAACACCATGCCGATCCCGCGTTTCTGCGGGCTCACCGGCACGATATCGGCACCATCGAGCAGGATTTTGCCGCCATCCACCGAAGTCAGGCCGGCGATGCAGCGCAGCAGGGTGGATTTGCCGCAGCCGGAGGGGCCGAGCAGGGTGACGAACTCACCTTTCTGGATTTCGCAATTGATGTCGCTGAACACTGTGGTGCCGGCGAAGCTTTTCTGAAGATGTTGGACGCTGACATAGCTCATTCGCTTTTGTCCCTGTTCAAGATATTGGCAATCCAGGTCAGAACCAGCACAAAGAAGAAGTAGGAAATCACCAGCGCACTGGTGAAATGACCGCTGCTGTTGCGCATGTTGTTGAGGTAGACCTGCAGGGTTTCGTAGCGGGTGCCGACGAGGATGTTGGCGAACACGAACTCACCGAACAGGAACGAGAACGACAGCAGCAGCGCCACCATCAGCCCCTTGCGCAGGTTCGGCAGCACCACCAGGAAGGCGGCTTGCCAGGTGCTGGCGCCGAGCAACTGGGCGGCGTCCATCAGGTCGCGCAGGTTGATCGCCTGCAGGTTGTTGGTGATCGCCCGGTACATGAACGGCAGCGCCACGGTGAAGTAGCAACCGATCAGGATCCAGGGTGTACCGACCATGGCGAACGGTCCGGAACCATAGAGCTGCAGCAGCCCCACCGACGACACCACCGGTGGCACGGCGAAGGGCAGCAGGATCAGGATGTTCATCAGCGCATCGAGTTTCGGGAAGTGGTAATGCACCACGAACAGCAACGGCAGGATCAGCACCACGGAAAGAATCAGTGAGCCGACGCAGACCAGCAGCGATTGCCCGAACGCATGCAGGAAGCGCGGATCGCTCCACAGCTGGATGTACCACTTGAGGGTGAAGCCGCTGGGCAGAATGGTGGCCGACCAACTGCTGGCGATCGAATAGACCAGTGTGCCGGCCAGCGGCAACAGCAGGATGGCAAACAACAGGTAAACCACGACGCGGTGGTAGACACCGGCGGGCCCCAGTTCAGCGCGAGACATGGTAGCTCCTCTTCAACAGCAACTGATGCACGATGGTCACCAGGGTCATCAAGGCCACCAGTACCACGGCCAGGGCGCTGGCCAGGTTCGGGTCCAGGGAAATGTCACCGGACACCATCGCCGCAATGCGGATCGGCAGCACGTTGAAGTTGCCGGTGGTCAGGGCGTACACCGTGGCGTAGGCACCGAGGGCGTTGGCCAGCAGGATCACGAAGGTGCCCAGCAGTGCCGGCGTCAACACCGGCAATCCGATGTGCCGCCAGTACTGCCAACTGTCGGCGCCGAGTAGCGCAGCGGACTCTCGCCAGTCTTCGCGTAGCGCATCGAAGGCCGGGTATAGCAGCAGCACGCCGAGGGGAATCTGGAAGTAGGTGTAGAGAATGATCAGCCCGGTTTTCGAGTACAGGTTGAAATCCTGGATGATGCCGGCCTGCTTGAGCATGATGGTGAAGCTGCCGTTGAAGCCGAGCAAAATGATGAACGCAAAGGCCAGGGGCACGCCGGCGAAGTTGCTGGTCATGTTGGCGAAGGCGTTGACGAAGTTGCGCAGTTTCGAATCGACCCGGCGCAGGGAGTAGGCGCCCAGTATCGCGATGATGATCCCGAACACGCTGGACCAGAAGCTGATCTCGAGGCTGTACTGGATCGCCTGCAGGTAAAACTTCGAACTGAAGATTTTGTTGAAGTTGGCCAGGCCCCAGCCGAATTCTTCCGATTGCAGGCTGTTGATCATCACCCAGGTCAGCGGTGCGATCTCGAACACGATGAAGAACAGTGCGAACGGAACCAGGCATAAGGCTGCCAGCCATTTACTGCGGGTCATGGCATTCACTTGAGCAGCTCCCGGCAGACCGGTTTGTCGTGGGGCGCGCCCAGCAACTCGCAGATGGTGCCGCAGATCTCGGTCTGTTTCGGCGCTGCACCGGCGTCGAAGCTGAATGCGTCACCGAGAACGAACAACGGCACCTCACGTTCTTCCGGCAGCAGGCCGTTGTGGGAGCGGTCGTTGTTCATGCCGTGGTCGGCAGTGACCAGCACCTGATAACCGGCATCGAGCCAGCCTTGCAGGTAATCGGCCAGGATGATGTCGACCGAGCGCGCGCTGTTGCGGTACTGCGGGGTGTCGAGGCCGTGCTTGTGCCCGGCGTCGTCGATGTTCATCGGGTGGATCAGTAAAAAGTGCGGCGCATGGCGCTGGCGCAGGTTTTCGGCGTCGGCGAACAGGTGCGAATCGGGGTAGTGGTCGTTCCAGTAGAAATGCCCATGCTGGATCGGCAGTTGCGGGTCGTCGGTGTGGCGGTCCCGTGCCGCCACGAAGGGCGAACGGTTGTACAGTTCGCTGACCCAGTGATAGGCCGCCGCCGCGGTGACAAGACCTGCGTCGCTGGCGTAGTGATAGATGCTGCGCTGGTTGGACAGGCGCGAAACGTTGTTGTGGACGATACCGCTGTCGATGGGCGAAACGCCGGTCAGGATGCATTCGTACAGCGGGCGGGACAGGGCCGGCAATTCGCACTCCAGCTTGTAGAGTGCCGCTCGTCCTGCACCGACGTACGCCTGCAGGTGCCCCATGGCGTGACGGGCGACCTCGTAGTTGAGGCCGTCGAGCACCACAAGGATGACGTTGTGCTTCATAGGGGGCAAAACTCCGTGAAACAGATATTCGAAGCTCACTCGATCCACTGTGGGAGCGGGCTTGCTCGCGAAAACGGACTGACATCCTGCATCGATGTCGACTGACGCACCGCTTTCGCGAGCAAGCCCGCTCCCACATTTGGATCGCCATCAGATCCCGAAATGGGGATCTTCCCGGTTATTGCATATTGATAATGACTTCTTCCTGCCACTTCTGAGGAAGGGCCTTGGAGGTCTTTTCCCACGCATCCGCGTCTTTGATCGGCGTCACTTTCTTGTACTGCTCATTAGGCAGCAGCTTGGCCTTCACGTCGGCCGGCAGTGTGATGTGCTCGGCACGGATCGGACGGGCGTTGCCCTTTGCCAGGTTGATCTGGCCGGCGTCGCTGAAGATGTATTCGCGGGTCAGCTTGGCGGCGTTCGGGTTTTTCGCGTACTTGTTGATGATGGTGGTGTAACCGGAAATCACCGAGCCGTCGGACGGGATCAGCACCACGTAGTCATCCGGGTTGGCCATCTTGGCCTTGTAGCTCAGGCCGTTGAAGTCCCAGACCACGCCGACTTCGATTTCGCCTTTTTCCATGGTGGCAATCGTCGGGTTGGACATCGACAGGCGACCTTGCTTGGCGATGTCGGCGAACAGATCCAGGGCGGGCTTGAGGTTTTTCTCGTCGCCACCGTTGGCCAGTGCCGCAGCCAGTACGCCGTTGGCTGCCTGGGCTGCAGTGCTCACATCACCGATGGACACCTTGTATTTGCCGCTCTTGAGGTCAGCCCATTTGGTCGGGGCTTCGGAGCCGTGTAGCAACTTCTTGTTGACGATGAAGGCGATGGTGCCGGTGTAGGCCAGTGCCCAGTTGCCGTCCTTGTCCTTGGCCCAGGCTGGCACCTGATCCCAGGTGGAAGGCTTGTAGGGCTGGACCACGCCTTGCTTGACCGCGATCGGACCGAACGCTGCACCGACGTCGCCGATGTCGGCGCTGGCGTTGTCTTTCTCCGCGGCGAACTTGGCGATCTCCTGGGCCGAGCTCATGTCGGTGTCGATGTGCTTGAGGCCGTACTTGTCGCTCAGGTCTTTCCAGGTGCCGGCCCAGTTGGCCCAGTCATCGGGCATGCCGACGCTGTTGACGGCGCCTTCCGCTTTCGCAGCGGCTTCCAGGGTTTTCAAATCATCGGCCGCCATGGCGGCAGTGCACATTGCGATGGTCGAGCCTAACAGTGATGCCAGGAAAAGCTTTTTCATTCCGAAGCTCCTTGGGTCGTGTTCAACGCTGCGATTGCGGTTTGTGTTGGTCTAGGTCAGCAATACCTGAGCCAATTTAAGGGGGCTGGATGACACTTTGATGTCGCTCGTCGCCCTGGAGGACTTTTTGTTCAGCGGTATCGCGACTGGCCTGATAAGCGTAGACCATGGTCAAGGCCTCGGCTGGCAAGGGACTTGGCCGATGAATTGCAGGTTTTCGAGTTCGCAGAATGGCGACCGTTGGGCAGCTTTGTCACATCTCGGTCATCTACGCTGCCTACGCTTGCAGACTATTGAATGAGCCGGTTTGCGCGGCGGTTCTGCCCTGAATTGGTGCTGGTCTAGTCCAGATAGGAAACATTGATGCGTGACGAGGCAACAAAAGCGGTAACAGCCATCGGCCAGGTGCTTCAGGAGCAGATCGACCACGGCCTGTTGACCCCTGGCAGCAAATTGCCGGCCGAGCGCAAGCTCAGTGAATTGTTCGGCACCACGCGGATCACTTTGCGTGAGGCGTTGTTGCAGCTGGAGTCGCAGGGGCAAATCTATCGCGAGGAACGACGTGGCTGGTTCGTCTCACCGCCACGCCTGGCGTACAACCTGATGCAGCGCAGCCACTTTCACGCGATGGTCAGTGCCCAGGGGCGGGTGCCGTCCACCGAGGTGATTTCGGCGCGATTGCAACCCGCGTCGGCGGCCGTTTGTGCCTGGCTGCAATTGCCGGCGCTGTCGAGCGTGATCCAGATCTGCCGCTCACGGCGGATCGACGGGCGGCTGGTGCTGTATGTGGAGCACTATCTGAACCCGCAGTACTTTCCGGGAATCCTCGACTTCGATTTGAATCAGTCGATCACCGAGTTGTATGCGCGGCATTACGATTTGCACTACGGACGGGTGCGCTTCGAGATTGTGCCCACGGCGTTGTCGGTGGATGCGGCGGCAGCGCTGAAGGTGTCGGCGGGTAGCCCGGGCTTGCGGATTGCCCGTGTCAACTATGACCAGCATGAACGACTGATCGACTGCGACCTGGAGTTCTGGCGACATGATGCAATTCATGTCGGTGTGGATGTTGTCTAGCGTCCGACCTTCCTGTAGGAGCGAGCTTGCTCGCGATGGTCGTTAACGATTACGCGTGTTTACTGGCTAAACGCGGTGTTCTTGAGTTCATCGTCGGAACGCCGCCCGGAGCAAGCTCGCTCCTACAGGGGCTATTCATCCTGCGGGCCACCACCCGCGGTAATCACCTGAATGCTCATCCGCGGTGTCGCCAGGTCCAGCCCGGCTTCATCCATGTGCCGCTTGAGTGACAGGTTGAACGCTCGCGACACTTCCCACTGCTTGATCGGCGCGGTCTTGAATCGGGCGCGCAGGATCGCGTTGCCCGACTCGAAACTTTCCACTCCCTGGAACTCCAGCGGCGACCAGATATTGCGCCGCTGCAACGGATCGGTGCGCATTTTCTGGCCGACTTCGCGCATCAGTTTGATGGCGTTGTCGATGTCCATGTTGGCCGGCACCGCTACCCGGAAGATTGCGTAGCCGAATTCCCGGGAGTAGTTCTTGATGCTTTTGATTTCACTGAACGGAATGGTGTGGACGATGCCGTCGATGTCCCGCAGGCGCACGGTGCGGATGGTCAGGCCTTCGACCGTGCCGAGGTGGCCGCCGACATCCACGTAGTCGTCGATGGCCAGTGAGTCTTCGATGATGATGAACAATCCGGTAATCAGGTCGGCTACCAGCGATTGCGCACCAAAGCCGATGGCCAGACCGATCACCCCGGCACCGGCCAGCAGGGGCGTGACGTTCATGCCCATGTTCGCCAGGGCAACGATCAGCGCGACAATGAAAATGGCCACGAACAGCACGTTGCGAATCAGCGGCATCATCGTCTGCGCGCGGGCATTGGCCAGGCCTTTGCGCGAGCGGGTCAGTGCGTGATGCACGGCGGTGTCGCTGAGAATCCAGATCAACCAGGCGAACAGCAGCGTGCCGGCGAGGCTGAACAACTTGACGCTGACTTCGTGGCCGTCGCCTTCGGTAAAGCGGATCAACGACATGCCCCAGACCCGCAGGCCGAGTTCGATAAAGGCCAGCCACACCAACAGGTGGAGGATTGTGTAGAAGAAATTCTTCAGCCGTTCCGAATACACGGCGTAACGCCGGATGCCACGCTGGGGTTTGAGGGCGTGGCGGCGTACCAGGCCGTTGATGACCATGCACAACACCAGCAACACGGTGCAGATCAGCGACTGGCGTAGGGCCGTGCTGGTGTCGCCGGCGGAAATGAAGGTCGCGAACAGGGAAATGGCCACCAGCACCAGCGCCGGCACGTACCAGAAGGTGCCGAGAATCGAGAGGGTGTCGTTGAGGGCGCGGCGGGTCAGGCGTCGGGACAGCGGCTGGTTGCGGATCAGGTGGGCGATCGGGCGGCGGAAACGCAAGATGAACCGGGCGGTGGACAAGGCTGCCAGGACGTTGGCAATCGTGGCTGCCGTATGGGCCAGATGGCTGCCGAGGCTGTCGACCAGTTTTGGATCGCTCAGTGCTTCGCCAAACGCAGCGAAACTGCCGATCAGCCACAACGGTCGAAACGCCTGGTGCCGCAGAATGTACAAGGCGCGGTGGCGGTGTGGGCCGTCGAGCAGGGAAAAGGCAATCACGCAGATGGCCGAGAAGCAGGTGCCGACGACCAACGCATAGGCCAGCACCATGGCCAGGCTTTTACCCAGGGACGAGGGCAGGGCATAGCTCATGTAGATCGTGATCACCAAGGCGATCAGCCATGGCCCGAGCTTGCGCAAGGCAAAGCGCAACATGTCCAGGGCACGGGGGTGCTGCGGCAGTTCTTCAGTCAGGCCGAAACGCATGCGCACGCGGTGGCTGATCCAGATCAGCGCGGCGGCCAGCAGGCTCCAGACCATCAGGATCATGGCGAACGCAAAGAGCATCGGCAGCCATTCATTGGCCGGCAGCGCCAGGGCCATCAACTCTTCCTGGGCCTGGTCGAACTCGCTGGACCAGCGCGTGAGCGGACTGTCGTCGCCGGAAAATTTCTTTTCGATCGTGGCCAGGGTTCCGCCAATCAGGCCCAGCACGCCTTCTTCGGTAATCGGCTGGGCCTGTTTGGTGGTGTCACGCAGCCTTTTCAGATCGGCCAGCAGCTTTGTGCGTTGCTGATCGTTTTCCAGTGACTTGATCACTTCGTCCAGGGACTGCCCCAACGGTTCCTGTGCTTCGGGCTGTGCCTTGGCCTGGCCGCCGAGCAGGCTTGGCAGTCCGGCCGCCTGGGCAGGTGCCACTGGCAGCAGCATCAGGCAGACAAGGAAAAAATACGGAAGGGCAAAAAGACGAGCGAACACTAGGCGGTCAACCTCGCAAGGAGCGGATCGACCGAGTGTACGAGCCCGTCAAAATCAATGCGAGCCAAGGGCGATGAATTATTCGTTGAGTTTGGCGAGGATCTTGATCACCACGGTCGCGAGGATGGTCAGCATGCCGATCCACATGGCGAACACACCGGCATTTTTGTCGCGAAAGTTGAAACCGACGGCCAGCAGGAGCATCCCGGCAAGAATCGGGATCAGCATGGCGTGGAAGGAGGACATCGAAATCATGGAGACAGCCTTGTCGAAGGGATACTTGAAGTCTAGGCCGCTTTTGACGCGGCCGGCGTGATGTGTGTGTAGGAGCGAGCTTGCTCGCGATGGATTTCAGGGCGCCGCGTTTATCCAGTAAGCACGCATGACCGTTCACGTCCATCGCGAGCAAGCTCGCTCCTACAGGATTTACGGCAATTCGCGGCAGGCGTAGAACGCGCTCAGTACCTTGACCAGGTGTGCCAGGTCGTGGCTGCCGCACAGTTCGCGGATCGAGTGCATGGCGAACGTCGGCAGGCCGATGTCCACGGTGCGCACGCCCAGGTGGCTGGCGGTGATCGGGCCGATGGTCGAGCCACAACCCATGTCACTGCGCACCACGAAGCTTTGCACCGGCACTTCTTCAGCCATGCACAGATGGCGGAAGAACCCGGCGGTTTCGCTGTTGGTGGCGTAGCGTTGGTTGCTGTTGACCTTGATCACTGGGCCGGCGTTGAGTTTCGGGCCGTGGTTGGCATCGTGCTTGTCGGCGTAGTTGGGGTGCACGCCGTGGGCGTTGTCAGCCGAAACCAGCAGGGATTTCTGAATGGTGCGTACGAATTCATCCCCTTCAGGCAGCAGGCGACGCAAGGTTTGCTCAAGCATCGGGCCGTCGGCACCGCAGGCCGAGCAGGAACCGACTTCTTCGTGGTCGTTGCAGACCAGCACGCAGGTTTCGTCGGTGTCGGCCGTCAGCAGTGCTTGCAGGCCGGCATAGCACGACAGCAGGTTGTCCAGGCGCGCGCCGGCAATGAAGTCGCCATGCAGGCCAATGACCGCAGCGCTTTGGGTGTCGTAGAAACTCAGCTCGTAATCGAGCACCACATCAGCGTTCAGGCCATGTTCGCGGGCGAGCTGGTCGGTGAGCACTGCGCGAAAGTCCACGCGTTCGTCACCGGCGAATTGCGCGAGGATTGGCGGCAGTTCGGTCTGTGCGTTGATGGCCCAGCCCATGTTGGCTTCGCGGTTGAGGTGAATCGCCAGGTTCGGAATGATCGCGACCGGGGCCTTGAAGTCGATCAACTGGCTCTCGACCTTGCCGTCACGCCGGAAGGTCACGCGGCCGGCCAGGGAGAGGTCGCGGTCGAACCACGGTGCCAGCAGTGCGCCGCCATAGACTTCGACACCCAACTGCCAGAAACCCTGGCGCTGCAGCTCCGGTTGCGGCTTGACGCGCAGGCACGGGCTGTCGGTGTGGGCGCCGACCAGGCGAATGCCGCCGTGCAGCGGCGAATGGCGGCCCATTTTGATCGCGACAATCGAAGAGTCATTGCGGGTGACGTAGTAGCGGCCGTTGGCTTCGGTATTCCACGGCTCGCGCTCGTCGAGGCGTTGATAGCCCGCCGCTTCCAGGCGCTGAACAAGGCTGGCGGTGGCATGGAACGGGGTAGGGGAGGCCTTGAGGAAATCGATCAGGCCTTGGTTCAACTCTTCGCGCATAAAGTAGCTCCAGACAGCAGTGGCGCCAGTTTAACGTATTGGTCAGGGAATTGGCGGTGGTGTGCGGGTGGAGTGGCGCCCCGCCCCGCCCTGTAGGAGCGAGCTTGCTCGCGATGGTCCCAAGAACACCGCGGGGCGCCAGGCTTCCCGCGTTATCGTTGACGACCATCGCGAGCAAGCTCGCTCCTACAGGTGGGAGTGCGTTGCGTTCAGAACGGTGCCGGGCACTCGAAACGCAGGCGCTCGCCACTTTGCGGATGGGTGAAGGTCAGCATGCTCGCGTGCAGACACAGGCGCGGCCAGGCCGCCAACGCCTGCTCGTGGGCATAGAGCCCGTCACCCAGCAGCGGATGACCGATCGAAAGCATGTGCACGCGCAACTGGTGGGAGCGGCCGGTAATCGGTGTCAGCTCAACGCGGCACCAGTCGCCGCAACGCTCCAGCACGCGCCAGAAGGTCAGCGCATGTTTGCCGAACTCATGATCGACCACATGCCGCGGCTTGGTCGGCGGGTCGTAGCGCAAGGGCAGGTCGATGCTGCCGCTGTCCAGTTCCGGTTGACCCCAGCACAGTGCGGTGTAGGCCTTTTCGGTTTCGCGGTCGTGAAATTGCCGGGACAGCTCGCGATGGGTATCCGGGTCGCGGGCCAGCAGGATGATGCCGGACGTTTCCCAGTCCAGCCGATGGACGATTCGCGCTTCCGGGTAGCCGTTTTCCTGCAGGCGGGTAATCAGGCAGTCCTTGTTGTCATCGGCCCGGCCAGGGACAGAGAGCAACAGGGTCGGTTTGTTCACCACCAGTACGGCAGCGTCCTGATGGATGATGTGGATGTTGGACAGCGGCATTAAAACAGCCTCGTAACAAACGCCAACGGCGGCTCAGGCCCCTTCCGGTTGCAGAAGGGGCCTGAGCCGCCGTGGCTCCTGGCGGATCGACTCAGCGATCAGGCAGGGTGATGTTGAGTTCCAGAATCGAGCAGCTGCCCTGGCTTTCCAGTGCGACGTGCACGTCATCGGACCCGATATTGACGTACTTGCGGATCACCTCGACCAGTTCCTTCTGCAAGGCCGGCAGGTAGTCCGGGGTGCTGCGTTGGCCGCGTTCGTGCGCCACGATGATCTGTAGACGCTCTTTCGCTACCGACGCGGTGCTTTGCTTTTTGTTGGCACGAAAGAAGTCAAAAAGGTTCATTGCTTAGTTGCCTCCAAACAGGCGCTCGAAGAATCCCTTCTTCTGTACATCAAGGAATCGATGATCCACGGTCTTGCCCAGCAGGCGGTCAACGGTATCGCTGTAGGCCTGGCCGGCATCGCTCTGGTCGTCGAGAATCACCGGAACACCCTGGTTGGATGCCTTGAGCACCGCCTGGGATTCAGGGATCACGCCGAGCAGAGTCACCGAAAGGATTTCCTTGACGTCTTCTACGCCGAGCATTTCGCCTTTGCTCACACGCTCCGGGTGATAACGGGTAATCAGCAGGTGTTCCTTGATCGGGTCTTCGCCGCGTTCGGCGCGACGGGACTTGCTGGCCAGCAGGCCGAGCATGCGGTCGGAGTCACGTACCGAGGACACTTCCGGGTTGGTCACGACGATCGCTTCATCGGCGAAGTACATGGCCAGGTGGGCGCCTTTCTCGATGCCCGCCGGGGAATCGCAGACCACGAACTCAAAGTCTTCCTTGAGTTGCATCAGGACTTTTTCCACGCCTTCGACGGTCAGCGCGTCTTTGTCGCGGGTCTGGCTGGCGGCCAGCACGTAGAGGTTTTCCAGGCGCTTGTCTTTGATCAGGGCCTGTTGCAGGTTGGCTTCGCCGTTGACCACGTTGACGAAGTCATACACCACGCGGCGCTCGCAACCCATGATCAGGTCGAGGTTACGCAAGCCCACGTCGAAGTCGACGATAACTGTTTTGTGGCCGCGCAGAGCGAGGCCGGTACCGATAGCGGCGCTGGTGGTGGTCTTACCCACACCACCCTTGCCGGATGTAACCACGAGAATCTTGGCCAAGGTGTTTCACCCCTAAGGAAAAAGGACTTTTCAGCCCCTGAAAAACATCTCCTGAAAAACTACTGCAGTCGGACAGCCTTGGCTGGAATCCGGTTTTGAGCGGCGCTTACCCCCGGTAAACACTGCTTTCGGCCTTTTTCCTACTTCGTTTGAGCCGTTTTCGCTACGTTTTAGAGATGCTTGGAAAATGCGGCAGTATCCGTTAAAGCCGAATGATGTTCAACACGTCGCCGGACAGGCTGACCTGCACACCCGAACCCCACAGAGGATCGCGGCGCAGATCTTCGGAAACCTTGTAATGTCCGGCAATGGAAATCAGTTCAGCACTCATTTGCTGACAGAAAATCCGCGCCTTGGTGTCGCCCTTGACGCCGGCCAATACGCGACCACGCATCGGGCCGTATACATGGATGTTGCCATCGGCGAGAAGTTCCGCCCCCGGGCTGACCGAGGAGATCACCACCAGATCGCTGCCCTGGGCATAAATCTGCTGGCCACCACGTACCGGCGAGGTGATGATTTTTGTCGGCTTGATGGTCGGTTCAGGCGGTTTTTCCGGTTTTTTCTTCGGTTCGCCTTCGGTCAGGTCCAGTGGACGCTCCCGGGCACCGGACGGTGGCAGCACCGGCAGGTCGACCGCAATGGCGGCGGCAATGTCTTCGATGCGGCTGGCGCGGATCGCCAGGGTGCGCAGGCCGTGCTGGCGGCATACGCGCATCAGGCCGGGCAGATCGACGGCGCCTTCGTTGGCCGGGAGTTTGTCCAGGGCCAGTACCAGCGGCGCGTTGCTGAAGAAGTTGGGCGCCTGGGCGACCTTGGCGGCCAGTTGCCGATCAAGGCTTTCCAGGTCGTTACGGGCCAGTTCCAGCACCGTAATGGCCAGCATGCTGCCCTTCAACTGGAACACGGGATCTTGGTCTAGCGGTTCGGTTTGGCTCATGGTCGGCATACAACGACTTGTCACTAAAAGTGCCGAGACTTATAACGAGAACGCCCGCAGGCCGCAAGCCGGGTCGAACGATGTAGAATGCGCGGCCATTGTCATTCCGGAAGCATTAATGGACCGCCCGCGTTTTCGAAAAGCATTTCTATCTCCACGTTTCTGGCCGTTGTGGTGTGGCCTGGGGCTGTTGTGGCTCATCGTCCAGTTGCCGTATCCGGCACTGCTGTGGATCGGCCGAGCATTGGGCGCATTGATGTATCGCGTGGCCGGCGACAGACGGCGCATTGCCAAGCGCAATCTGGAACTGTGTTTTCCGGAAAAAACCGCCGCCGAACGCAAACGCCTGCTCAAGGAAAACTTCGCCTCCACCGGTATCGCGTTTTTTGAAATGGCGATGAGCTGGTGGTGGTCGCGCAAGCGCCTGGCGAGTCTCGCTCACGTTGAAGGGCTGGAGTATCTGCAGCAGGCCCAGCGCGAAGGCAAGGGCGTGATCCTGATGGCGCTGCACTTCACCACGCTGGAAATCGGCGCGGCGTTGCTCGGTCAGCAGCACACCATCGACGGCATGTACCGCGAGCACAAGAATCCGCTGTTCGACTACATCCAGCGCCAGGGCCGCGAGCGGCACAACCTCGATTCGCTGGCGATAGAGCGTGAAGACGTGCGCGGTATGCTCAAATTGCTGCGCTCGGGCCGCGCGATCTGGTACGCGCCGGATCAGGACTACGGCGCCAAGCAAAGCATCTTCGTGCCGCTGTTCGGCATTCAGGCGGCGACCGTCACCGCCACGAGCAAGTTTGCGCGGCTGGGCAAGGCGCTGGTGGTGCCGTTCACCCAGGAGCGTCTGGCGGACGGCAGCGGTTATCGCCTGGTGATCCATGCGCCGCTCGAAGGCTTCCCCGGTGAAACCGAGGAAGAAGACTGCATTCGCATCAACCAATGGATCGAAGGCGTCCTGCGCCAATATCCCGAGCAATACCTGTGGGCCCACCGCCGCTTCAAGAGCCGTCCACCGGGCGAGCCGAAGCTGTACGCCAAACGCCGTTGAACCCCGATCCCCTGTAGGAGCGAGCCTGCTCGCGATGGACTGGAGAGCGCCACGGGGCGTCAGGTTACCCGCGTTATCGTTGACGTCCATCGCGAGCAGGCTCGCTCCTACAAGGCAGCGTCATCCCATCAAGCACCATGGAGAGTTGTGCATGAGTCCAGCTGAACCGGTTACAGGGCTGATTCTTTCCGGCGGCGGGGCTCGGGCGGCTTATCAGGTCGGGGTGCTGGCGGCGATTGCCGAATTGCTGCCGCCGGGGGCGAGCAATCCGTTTCCGGTGATCGTCGGCACTTCGGCGGGCGCGATCAACGCCGTCAGCCTCGCCAGCGGGGCAATGGATTTTCGTCATGCCATCCAGCGCCTGACGGCCTTCTGGCAGGGCTTTCGCAGCCCTCTGGTATTGCGCAGCGACTGGCCCGGGGTCATTCGCCAGGCCACTCGCTTTGTCAGCCACAGTTTGCTCGGCATCGGTTCCCAGGTTCCGGTGGCGCTGCTCAACAGTTCGCCGCTGCGGGATCTGCTCAACGACAAGCTGCATATGGAGGGCATCGCCGAAGCGATCGCACAGAAGCAATTGCATGCGGTGGCGGTCACGGCGTTCGGCTATGAGTCCGGCCAGGCCGTCACTTTCTATCAGGGCGGCGGCAAGATCGATGCCTGGTTGCGCCATCGACGCATCGGCGTTCCCACCCGACTGTCGGTTGAACACTTGCTCGCCAGTTCAGCGATTCCGCTGCTGTTCGCCCCGGTGAAGATCGGTGAAGAGTATTTCGGTGATGGCGCGGTGCGTCAGTCGGCGCCGATCAGCCCGGCGCTGCATCTGGGCGCCAGTCGGGTGCTGGTGGTGGGCGTCAGCGGCAACCCCCGCGGTATCGACCCGCAACAACCCTTGCAGCGCAGCTACACCGGGCAGCAGCCGACCTTGGCGCAGATCGGCGGGCACATGCTCAACAGCACGTTCATTGACAGCCTGGAAAGTGACATCGAGCTGTTGCAGCGTCTGAACCAGTTCAGTCACCTGATGCCTGACGGCACACCGACCCGCGCATTGGGCGTGGCGCCGGTGGACGTGCTGGTGATTTCACCGAGCCAGCCGATCGATGAGATTGCCGCGCGACATCGTCAGGAGTTGCCGGCGGCGCTGCGTCTGTTCCTGCGGGGCCGGGTGCGACCAAGACCAGCGGGGCAGGGGTACTGAGCTACCTGCTGTTCGAGGCGGGGTATTGCAGCGAGTTGATCGAATTGGGGCGCAGCGATGCGTTGGCCAAGCGCGGGGAGTTATGCCGGTTTCTCGGCTTGGCGGAGCCTGCAGTCTCGGCTTGAGATAGGTGGTGCAGCCATTCGCGAGCAAGCCCGCTCCCACACTCGATTTTCAGCGAACACAATAATTGCGTACGGCGCAGATCAAATGTGGGAGCGGGCTTGCTCGCGAAGGCGCCCATACAGACGCCTACAGAATTAAATGATCAGAAGTGAACCTTGACCAGGAAACTGGTCACGCTCTGATCCGTCTTGAAGCCTTGGCTGTCTTCAATCCCGTACTTGTTTTTCCAGTAGTCATACTCGACACCGACGTACAGCTGCTTGGCACCCAGGTTCAGCGCCTTGCCCAGGTCGTATTTGACCTGTGGGTTGAAGTGCAGGTTGGCGTGGTATTCGCCTTTGCTGTTGACGTCGTTGTCCACCACCCAGTCCATGAAGCCGTCGATCAGCACGTCCGAGTCACCCACCGGGATGGTGTAGGACCAGACCGGTGTGACCTGCCAGATGTTGTCGCCCGGGCGGTCGCCTTCGCTGTGACGGTTGTAGAAGTTCAACTGGAAGTAGTCGAAGCCGGGGATGGCCAGGTCGAAACCTGGACCGATCAGGTACGACTCGGTGTCGTCTTCGCCGAACTCATAGGTCATGGCCAGCAGGACGTCCTTGATCGGGCCTAACTCGAACTTCTGGTCGAAGATCTTGTTGAACGACAGGCGCGGGCTGAGCTCGCCATAGTGGGTGTTTTCACCCGCGAAGTGGTCTTCCTTGCCGTTGTAGAAGATCTTGTCGATGAAGAAGAAGTTGTCACCGTACTTCCAGCCATCGGCGTGTTCGAAGGTCACCGTTTGCTGGATGCGCGGGTTGACCTGAAAGTCCTTGCCATACAGGTAGGTCAGGCTGTTGTTCTGCCACTGCAGCAAATCGCCGGCCATGGCCTGGCCCCCGGCCAGCATCGATCCCGCCAGCATCAGGCTAGTGCACGTACGTTTCATTCGGTTGCTCCCAAAAAGTAGGTGGTTCCACGTTATTTTTTTAAGGTCGACGCTCTGGTGTGGCGCCTTTTTCCGTAGCGGTAAAAAATCATCCAGTCGGTCAGCTTTGTGCTGATAGCAAGAGCTGAGCCAAGGCTTTCAAAAAGCAAAAAAACTCCCGCTCGACGGCTCAAAAGCGGTCGATTGAGAGGGGGGTGGAGTGCCTTGGTGCCTGCCAGCGCCGGGATAAGTTGGCCTGCTGGTCAGGTTTTACATCCGGGCTTTTTTTTAAACCGGATTCGGGCGGCCGCGGAGAATACTGACTCCTCGGCCAGGTCTCAAGTGCTCCGCAACGGCGCACCGACGACAGGTTTGGCGCACGGTTGCGGGGCAGCATCAGAAATGCACCTTCACCAGCAGGCTGGTGGTGTTTTCATTGGTGTCGAATTTGCCGCTGTTTTCGATGCCGTATTTGTCTTTCCAGTAGCTGTATTCGGCGCCGACGTACACCTGTTTCTCTCGCCAGCCCAGGGCCTTGCCCAGGTCGTACTTGATCTGCGGGTTGAAGTGCAGGTTGGCGTGATAGGTGCCATGGGCGTTCTGGTCGTTATCCACTACCCAGTCCATGTAGCCGTCGATCAACAGGTTCGAGTTGCCCAATGGCAGGGTGAAGGACCAGGCCGGCGTGATCTGCCAGACATCGTCGCCGGGACGCGAGCCTTCGGTCTGGCGGTAATAGAAGTTCAGGGTGAAAAAATTGAAGCCCGGTACTGCCAGGTCGAATCCGGGGCCGATCAGGTAGGCCTCGGTGTCGTCTTCGCCATTTTCGTAGGTCATGGCCAGCAGCACGTCCTTGATCGGGCCGAATTCGAAGCGACGGTCGAGGATCTTGCCCAGGGAGAGGCGCGGGCTGAACTCGCCGTAGTAGGCGTGGACACCTTTGTTCCGGTCTTTCTCGCCGTTGTAGTAGGTGCTGTCGATGAACATGAAGTTGTCGCCGTACTTCCAGCGGTCGGCGTGCTCGAAGGTTATCGTCTGCTGGATCGACGGGTTGACCGCGAAATCCTTGCCGTACAGATAGCTCAGGCTGTTGGTTTGCCACAGCAGTAAATCGCCGGCCATGGCCTGACTCGCGGCCAGCAGGCCGGCACCCAACAGCAGGTTGGTTTGTTTGCGAATCATCTGTTGCTCCCTCTTGTTTTTATTTTCAAGGCGCAGGAAACCCCTACCCCTGTAGGAGCGAGCTTGCTCGCGATGGTCGTCAACGATTACGCGTGTTATCTGGATAAACGCGGTGTTCTCGGGTTCATCGCGAGCAGGCTCGCTCCTACAGGGGGGTGTGTATTTCTGTCTTAGTGGGCGTGGCAGTCGTTGATGGCCGCGCGTTCGGCGCCACCGAGGATGTTGAACAGCAGGTTCAGCGTCAGCGCGCTGAGGGTGGCCATGGCAATGCCGCTGTGGGTGATCGGGCTCATCCATACGGGCAGGTGGGCGAAAAACTCCGGGCGCACCACCGGGATCAGGCCCATGCCGATGCTCACCGCCACCAGCAACTGGTTGCGACGGTCACCGATGTCGGCTTCCTGGAGAATCTTGATGCCGGTGGCGGCGACCATGCCGAACATCGCAATCGCTGCGCCACCCAGAACTGCCGGAGGGATCGAGGCCACCAGGAACGCGGCCTTGGGGAGCAGGCTCAGGACGATCAGCAAACCGCCGGCGACGATGGTCACGGAGCGGCAGCGCACGCCGGTCATCTGCACCAGGCCGATGTTCTGGGCAAAGGAGGAGTGGGTGAAGGTGTTGAAGAACCCGGCGAAGAACGAGGCGCCGGCATCGCACAGCAAACCGCGACGCAGCATCCGTGGGCAGACTTCCTGGCCGGTGATCTTGCCCAGCGCAAGAAACATCCCGGTGGACTCGACGAAAATGATCACCACCACCAGGCACATCGACAGGATCGGTGCGAGTTCGAATTTCGGCATGCCGAAGTGCAGCGGGGTGACGAATTGCAGCCATGGCGCCTGAGCCATGCCGCTGAGGTCGACCATGCCGAGCAGGCCGCAGAGCACGTAGCCCAGGCACATGCCGATCAGCACGGAAATATTGACCCAGAAGCCGCGCATGAAACGGTGGACCAACAGGATGGTGCCCAGCACCAGGGCGGCGATGGTCAGGTAGATCGGCGAGCCGAATTGAGCGGCGCCGGCACCGCCGCCGGCCCAGTTCACGGCCACGGGGAACAGCGACAAACCAATCGAGGTAATGACCGTGCCGGTCACCAGCGGCGGGAAGAAGCGAACGACCTTGGACATGAACGGGGCGATGAGCATGCCGAAGAAACCGGCGGCGATGGTCGCGCCGAAGATCCCTTGCAGGCCGATACCGGGCATGCCGGCCATGGCGACCATGCTGCCGACGGCGGCGAAACTGGCCCCCATCATCACCGGCATGCGAATGCCCATGGGGCCGATGCCGAGGGACTGGACGATGGTGGCAATACCGGCCACCAGCAGGTCGGCGTTGATCAGAAAGGCGATTTCTTCACGACTCAGGCCAGCGGCCTGTCCGATGATCAGCGGCACCGCGATGGCGCCACCATACATCAGCAGAACATGTTGCAAACCGACCAGGATCAGTTGCAAGAGGGGCAAACGCTGAATGGCGGGTGCGTCGGGGATGCGCGCTGCGGATAGCTCGGACATGCAACACCTCGGATCTTTTTTATTCTTGTGATTTTGTGCATCGGGCAAACCTGTGGGAGCGGGCTTGCTCGCGAAGAGGCCATAACATTCAACATCGTTGTTGACTGACCCGACGCTTTCGCGAGCAAGCCCGCTCCCACAGGTTTTGTGTTGCCTGTGTGGGAGCGAGCCTGCTCGCGAAGCGTTCAGCGATTAATTGGTCTGGGCTCCCTGCACAATCCAGGCACCGATCAGGTCACGTTCCTGCTGGGTCATCTGGGTGATGTTGCCCAGTGGCATGATCTGGCTGGTGACGGCTTGCGCCTGGATCCGCGGTGCGTTCTGGCGGATTTGCTCGGGGGTGTCGAGCATCACGCCGGCAGGGGCCGCACTGAACAGCGGGCTGGTGGGCTTGGCCGAGTGGCAGACCGTGCAACGTTCCTGAATCACGCTGTGCACTTTGTCAAAGCCAGGGCCGGCGTTGGACGCTTGCGCCGGAGCGGCGGCTGGCGTTTCTGCAGGTTTGGCTTCGGCGGGTTTCAATCCACCGCCCACTGCGGTTTCCGGTAGCGGCTGGTATTCGATTGTCGCTGGAGCGTTGGCCACTTCAGGGGCGCTGGACATCGGCTTCGGACCGGACACATAGGCCAGGCAGATCATGCCCACCGCTGCCACCGGCAGGGTCCAGGCAAACTTGTGGCTGTCATGACGGGTGTTGAAGTAGTGACGCACCAACACCGCCAGTACCGCGATCCCGGCCAGGATCAACCAGTTGTACTGGCTGCCGTAGGTGCTCGGGAAGTGGTTGCTGATCATGATGAACAGCACCGGCAGGGTGAAGTAGTTGTTGTGACGCGAACGCAGCAGGCCTTTGGCCGGCAGGGCCGGATCCGGCGTGCGGTTCTCGGCGATCGCCGCCACCAGTGCGCGCTGTGCCGGCATGATGATGCGGAACACGTTGCCGACCATGATGGTGCCGATGATCGCGCCGACGTGCAGGTACGCACCGCGACCGCTGAACACCTTGCTGAAGCCGTAGGCTGCGCCGATGATCAGCACGAACAGGATGAAACCGAGCAGGGCAGGGCGTTTGCCCAGGGCCGAGTCGCACAGGAAGGAGTAGATGAACCAGCCGATGAACAGCGAGCCGAGACCGATGGCCACGCCTTCAGGACCGCTCAGGGTGCTGCCCGGAGCCAGCAGGTAGAGCGTCGGGTTGGAGTAGAACACCACGCACAGCAGCGCGATCCCCGACATCCAGGTGAAGTAGGCTTCCCATTTGAACCAGTGCAGGTTGTCCGGCATGGTCGGTGGAGCCAGTTTGTATTTTTCCAGGTGGTAGATACCGCCGCCGTGGATCGCCCACAAATCACCGGCCAGACCGCTTTTCGGGTTGACCCGATTGAGGTTGTTTTCCAGCCAGACGAAATAGAACGACGCACCGATCCAGGCCACGCCAGTAATCATGTGAACCCAGCGCACGCTCAGGTTCAGCCATTCCAACAGATGTGCTTCCACAGTCTTTACCTCTCGCCCGTCACTCTGTTGTCGAGTGATCGGACCTTCTCTTATTGGTGGGGGGCGAGGATCAAACGCTCATCCTCTTTGAAAAAATGCTCATCGCAGTTATTGCCTGTGCCACTGCGATCAACCACCAGGAAGTCATCCCGCTTTTCGATCGTCAGCACCGGGTGGTGCCAGACGCCGCGATGGTAATTAATGCCCTGCCTGCCGTTGGTGACGAAGGCGCGGACCAAGCCTGATACAGGTTCATCGCCAAGTGGCGCGACCACGATCAGAAAGGGGTTGCCGAGCAGCGGAATGAAAGCCTGGCTGCCCAGCGGATGGCGCTCCAGCATGCTGACGGTCAGCGGCATGTCCTGCGCGTCGGCGCGGAAGATGCTGATGATCGCCTTGTCCTCTGGCGTAGCGGTTTCGACCGTCGCCAGTTTGTGGAAGCGCATGGTCGAACCGTTGTTGATCATGAAGTGATCGCTGCCGTCGGTTTCGATCACGTCACCGAAAGGGGCGAAGGCTTCTTTGGTCAGCGGTTCAATCGTCAGTGTGCGCATGCTGTTCTAATCCGAATTCTGTGTTGTTTGTTTTGACGCCATCGCGAGCAAGCTCGCTCCCACAGTGGACTGTGGCGTTCACAAAACCTGTGGGAGCGAGCTTGCTCGCGATTGGGTTCAGCGCTTATTTAGCGACCTTGCCCAATACGCGCAGGCGGCTTACACCACCATCCGGGAACACGTTCAGGCGGATGTGGGTGATCGGGCCCAGAGCCTTGATCTGCTCGGCGAAGGTGTGTTCGGCGTGCATTTCCAGCTTCTGGCTTGGCAACAGTTCGCGCCAGAACAGCGATTGGGTTTCGATCTGGCTGTCGGTGCCGCCCTTCACGAAGGCGCCCTGGATCGAGCAGCTGTCCGGGTAGTTGCCCTTGAAGTGCAGGGTGTCGACGATGACTTTCTCGACTTCACCGGCATGACCCAGCGCGACGATGACCCAGTCATTGCCCGGGGTACGGCGACGCGCGGTTTCCCAGCCGTCGCCCATGTTGATGCCACGGCCCGGGTTGAGGATGTTGCTCATGCGGCCGAAGTGCTCGTCGGAGCAGGCGAGGGCACGGCCACCGTTGAGGGCGGCGGCGAGGTCGACTTGCTCGTTGTCGCCGATGGCCGACCAGTCACGGAACGGCACGCCGTACACACGCAGACGGGCCACGCCGCCATCCGGGTAGATGTTGAAACGCAGGTGGCTGAAGGCCTGGTCATTGCTGATTTCGTGGTAGTGGTGGCTGTTGCCTTGCAGCTCGACGGCGGACAGCACTTCAATCCACTGGGTATTTTCATCAGGCTCGCCCGACGCCAGGAAGCAGGCTTCCAGGGACGCCGATGGCGGGAAGTTGCCGGTGAAGAATGAAGTGTCGATGTCGACGCCCTTGATCGAACCCGGTACGCCCAGGCGGATCACGGCGCTGTCGAAGCCTTCGAAGCGCTTGCGGCGCGATTCCCAGCCATCCATCCACTTGCCGTTGTCATCGAACACGCCCTCCTTCCATACGGCCGGGGTCGGTTGGAACAGACGGTTGGCGTCTGCGAACCAGTCATCGGTGACCGAGATGATTTTGGTGCCCAGGCGGGCGTCGGCCAGGTTGACGAACTTCTCGAAAGGTACGGCGTAAGCTTTCATTCTTCTTGTCTGCCTTTAATAAGTTGGCTTGGGATGCTTGCAAGGCCCTGGGCGGTTTCGGCGTTCATGAAATCGCTGGGCCAGGCTTGCTATAGGGTCAGTAATCGGAACAGGGCGATCTTGTTGATCTGCGCCAGCGCGCATTTGAACTCGGTGTCGACCGGGTTGTGGATGCGCGTTTCGAACGCTGCGAGGATCTGATGCCGGTTGCTGCCTTTTACCGCCATGATGAAGGGAAACTTGAACTTGGCTTTGTAGGCGTCGTTCAGCTCGGTGAAGCGCTGGAACTCTTCGGCCGTGCATTGGTGAATACCGGCGCCAGCCTGTTCATTAGTGCTGGCTTCGGTCAACTGGCCCTGGACGGCGGCTTTGCCGGCCAGGTCCGGGTGAGCGTTGATCAGGGCCAGTTGGCTTTGATGATCGGCGCTCAACAGGATGTCGCTCATGCGCTGGTGCAGGGTTTCGATCTCGTCGATCGAGGCATCCTGGCCCAGGTCGAAGGCCTTTTCGGCCACCCATGGCGAATGTTCGTAGATGTCGGCGAAGGCTTTGACGAAGGCGTCGCGGCTCAATGTCGAGGGTTTCAATGTTTGAAAGGCGCTCATTTCGCGGCCCCTTGGTACGGGTGGGTTTCCTGCCAGTGGCGGGCAATGTCGACGCGACGGCTGAACCACACCTGTTCATGACTTTTAGCGTATTCGATAAAGCGCTTGAGCGAAGCCAGACGCGCCGGACGGCCGATCAGGCGGCAGTGCAGGCCGATCGACAGCATCTTCGGTGCTTCGGCGCCTTCGGCGTAGAGCACGTCGAACGCATCCTTGAGGTATTCGAAGAAGTCGTCGCCCTTGTTGAAACCCTGGACCTGGGTGAAACGCATGTCGTTGGTGTCCAGGGTGTACGGGATCACCAGGTGCGGCTTGCCGGTCGGGTTGTTCGGTTCCCAGTAGGGCAGGTCGTCGTCGTAGGTGTCGCAGTCGTAGAGGAAACCGCCTTCCTCCATCACCAGGCGACGGGTGTTCGGGCCGGTGCGGCCGGTGTACCAGCCCAGCGGGCGTTCGCCGGTGATTTCGGTGAGGATGCGGATCGCTTCGAGCATGTGCTCGCGTTCCTGGGCTTCGTCCATGTACTGGTAGTCGATCCAGCGGTAGCCGTGGCTGCAGATCTCGTGGCCGGCATCGACCATGGCGCGGATCACGTCCGGGTGACGCTGGGCGGCCATGGCCACGGCGAAGATGGTCAGCGGAATGTCGAATTCCTTGAACAGCTTCAGGATCCGCCACACGCCGGCACGGCTGCCATACTCGTAAAGCGATTCCATGCTCATGTTGCGCGCGCCTTGCAGCGGCTGGGCAGACACCATTTCCGAGAGGAAGGCTTCGGACTCTTTGTCGCCGTGCAGGATGTTGCGCTCGCCGCCTTCTTCGTAATTGAGTACGAACGAAAGGGCAATGCGGGCATTGCCCGGCCAGTGTGGATGAGGAGGGTTACTGCCGTAACCGACCAGGTCGCGTGGGTAGTCAGCGCTCACTGCAGGCTTCCTTCTTGTTCGATGATGACGGTTGGTGTGACGCAGCTGAAGATTGGTGGCAGGCTGGCGTCACAGCGATGGGCTGATTGTATACAACTTTATATTCACTTTGTAAGCCTGAATTTTCGCATTTTTAACCGACTGTCATCTTTTACTGCTATTGGCGTGAGCCTGCAAGAAATCTGCCTGACTGGTCAGTAATTTGATGACGGGTCCATGGAGTGTGCAGTTCGGCGGGAAATCGCCGGTAAATGTGCAAGTGCCGGGTATAACGCGAAAAATGTCGTTTTTATTGTGTACAATTTTTTTAAAAGTGTCTTAATCAGTCGCTCGCCGCAACTTTTCGTGCTCCGAATCGGTGCGGTCTCCTTTTCAACTGACTTCGGGAGGCGCGAAGTCTGACTGCTCCACGCAGGCAGGCGCGCAGAATCAATGGGACGTTTGACTACACACGTTTTGGACGCAGCACACGGTTGCCCGGGCAGCTCGATCAAGGTCGAGTTGTACCGCGTTGAAGGATCGCACCTGGAATTGGTCGCCAGCGCGATAACCAACAGCGATGGCCGTGTCGATGCACCGCTGCTGCAAGGTGATGACTACCGCACCGGGGTCTATCAGGTTCAGTTTCATGCCGGCGATTACTACCGCGCCCGCGGCGTCAAGCTGCCGGAGCCGGCCTTCCTGGATGTCGTGGTGCTGCGTTTCGGCATCTCCGCCGAGCAGGATCACTACCATGTGCCGTTGTTGATTTCGCCTTACAGCTACTCCACCTATCGCGGCAGCTGATCCCCCAAGCAGCTGCTGCACCCTGGAAGCGACTGCGCATATAGCTTCTTTGGTCTTTCGCCCGCTCACACTGCGGGCTTTTTTTCGTCTGTAGGAGCGAGCTTGCTCGCGATGGAGGCCCAGACAAAGCGGGCATTCAGATGGCCCGCGTCATCGTTAACGTCCATCGCGAGCAAGCTCGCTCCTACAGCTTTTAGCGGCTCAGCAGGGACGCAGTCCCCGCACCACTGAACAACCCCGCACTGATCCGGTTAAACCAGCTCTGGCCCTTGCCACTGCGCAGATACCGCGCCGCACCATGGGCACCGAGGCCATAAGCCAACTTGCAGGCCAGATCCAGCAGTGTCCAGGTGACTATCATCACCAGCAGCTGCGGCAGGAACGGCTGTTCGGCACTCAAGAACTGCGGCAGGAAAGCGGCGAAGAACAGGATGTCCTTCGGGTTGCTGGCGCCCAGCATGAACGCACGCCCGAACAGCGCACGAAAGCGTGGCACCGGCGCGGCTTGTGGCACTTCAGCGCCATGGGAAGGCAGGCGCGACTGTTGCCAGCTCTGCCAGGCGAGGTAGAACAGGTAAAGGGCACCCAGAATCTTCAGGGCGCTGAACAGCTGTTCCGACGCCAGTAGCAACGCCCCCAGACCCAGCGCCGAAGCACTCAGCAGGCAGATCGATGCAGACACGCCGCCGAGAAAGGCCGGGTAAGAGCGGCGCAGGCCGTAATTCAGACTGTTGCTGATCATCAGCAAAGACAGCGGCCCCGGGATCAGGATCACTATCAGCGCAGCGCCGCTGAACAGCAGCCAGGTTTCCAGACTCATCACTTTCCTCCATTTGCACAAAAGCCTCACCCGACGGGGTGAGGCTGTTTTGAAGCGGGTCCCGCGTAAGGTTTAAAGGAAGATGAACTTGGCGATGAAGATCGCGCAGAGCACCCACAGGCTTACGGAGATTTCCTTGTACTTGCCGGTGCCGGCCTTCAACGCCACGTAGGTGATGAAGCCCAGCGCGATGCCATCGGCGACCGAGAAGGTCAGAGGCATCATGATTGCAGTGACGATCGCCGGGATGCTGTCGGTCGCTTCATCCCATTCGATGTGGGCCATGCCGCCCATCATCAGCATTGCTACGTAGATCAGTGCACCCGCGGTTGCATAGGCAGGGATCATCCCGGCCAGCGGCGCGAAGAACATGGCTGCAATAAATAACACACCTACGGTCACTGCGGTAAGACCAGTCCGACCACCCGCTGCAACACCGGCAGCACTTTCCACGTAGCTGGTGACCGGCGGAACGCCGACTACTGCTCCGAATACGCTGGAAGCACTGTCGGCTTTCATGGCGCGGGAGAGGTTTTCGATCTTGCCGTCAGCGCCTACCAGGTTGGCGCGTTGAGCAACCCCCATCAAGGTGCCGGCGGTGTCGAACATGTGTACGAAGAGGAACGCCAGGACCACGCTGATCATGCTGACGTTGAACACGCCGGCGACGTTCATGGCCATCCAGGTCGGAGCCAGGCTTGGCGGGGCCGACATGATGCCCTCGTAGTGCACCAGGCCCAGACCCCAGCCAGCGAGGGTCACGGTGATGATACTGATGAGGATTGCGCCGAACACCTTGTGATAGCTGAGGATGGCGATCATCAGGAAGCACACGGCAGCGAGCAGCGGGCCGGGTTCGCGCAGGGAGCCGAGCTTGATCAGCGTGGCCGGGCTATCGACGACGATACCCGCGGTTTTCAGGCCGATCAGGCCCAGGAACAGCCCAACGCCGGCGCCCATGGCGAAGCGCAGGCTGACCGGGATGCTGTTGAGCAGCCATTCGCGGATCCGCGAGAAGGTCAGGATCATGAACAACACACCGGACACAAACACCGCGCCGAGGGCGGTTTCCCAGTTGTAGCCCATGGTGCCGACTACGGTGTAGGTGAAGAAGGCGTTGAGCCCCATGCCTGGCGCCAGGCCGACCGGCCAGTTGGCGTACAGGCCCATCAACAGGCAACCGAGTGCTGCAGCGATACAGGTGGCGACGAATGCCGCACCATGATCGATCCCGGCGTCAGCCATGATGTTGGGGTTGACGAAAATGATGTAAGCCATGGTGATGAAGGTTGTCAGACCGGCAATCAGCTCGGTCTTCACCGTGGTGCCGTGCAAGCTGAGTTTGAACAGACGCTCCAGCAAGCCATTGCGTAATGGCGGCGAGAGATCCAGCGTCGATGCTTCGGATTTGCGGCTTTCCACAGCGAATACTCCTCAAGAGTTTTATTTTTATTTCCAGGGCCGGACCCATGAGGGTGGCAGCGGCCCTTTGAGGCACTTGCGAATTTGTTGACCGCTTGGTCAGGAACTCGCACGAAGTGGATTATGCTTTTGTATACAAAGAATGCAAATAATGTTTTTGATTTTGTCGACGAAAAGTTTGGCAATAGGGATATATCGCCTGTACCGGCCCCTTCGCGGGCAAGCCCGCTCCCACAGGAAACCCGGTCAGGCACAAGATTTGTGGACACCATCCATCACTGTGGGAGCGGGCTTGCCCGCGAAGAGGCCGGAACAGCCAGCATAAAAATCAGCAGGCAGACTGATTCAGTCGGTAAGCGCCTGACTTTTCCCCAACGCCAGATTCACCGCCAACCACCCATTCACCGCCGTCTCTCCAGCCTCGGCAAACACCCGCTCCAGCAATTTCACCTGCTCGCGCCTCAACGCTTGCTCAAACCGCGCGCCTTCCGCAGTCAACTCCAGCAACCGCTTACGCTTGTCCGATTCGGACGCGACGCTGTCGACCAGATGCATCTCCAGCAATTGCCGCAACGGCATGTTCAGCGCCTGCTTGCTTACGCCAAGCAAGGCCAGCAATTCCTTGACGCTCAGGTTCGGATAACGAGCGATGAAAAACACAATGCGTTGATGCACCCGGCTCAGGCCGCGGCGTTCGAGCATTTCATCGGCCTTGGCGGTGAAAGCCTGGTAGCCGAAGAAAAACGCTTCCATGGCTTGCTGTTGGGAAAGCGGATTTTTAAGGTCAAGCATGTTGACGTATCCATTCGAAGAAGCGTAATTTCGGTCAACAAGTTTGACTCATTTTCCTCATGCCTCGCTACCGGTGATCCCCATGGCTTTTTCCGAACGTGTCTCACGCCTTAAAAGTTCTTTGATCCGTGAAATCCTCGCCGCGGCCCAGCGCCCGCAAGTGATGTCGTTCGCCGGAGGTCTGCCGGCTGAAGCCATGTTGCCGAAGGTCGATTGGGCCGACATGCCGCTTTCCATGGGCCAATACGGCATGAGCGAGGGCGAACCGGCGTTGCGTGAGGCGTTGGCCGCCGAGGCGCGAGCGTTGGGAGTGGCATGTGAGGCAAGTCAGGTACTGGTGGTCAGTGGTTCACAGCAAACTCTGGATCTGGCCGCCAAGCTCTACATCGACAAGGGCACCGAAATCCTGCTCGAAGCGCCGACTTATCTGGCGGCATTGCAGATTTTCCAGCTGTTCGGCGCCGATTGCCTGACCGTGCCGCTGGAGGCTGACGGGCCGGACCTGGCAGAGCTGCGCGCTCGCCTGGAGCAACACCGCCCGGCCTTCATCTACCTGATCCCGACCTTCCAGAATCCTTCGGCGGTGCGTTACAGCGAAGCCAAGCGCGACGCGGTGGCAGCGCTGCTCGACGAGTTCGGCGTCACCCTGATCGAAGACGAGCCTTATCGCGAACTGACTTTCGACGGTGGCAGCGCCACGCCGATTGCCGGTCGCTTGAACAAGGCCAGCTGGATCTATACCGGTACGGTGTCGAAAACCCTGTTGCCAGGTTTGCGCGTTGGCTATCTGATCGCCAGCCCGGACCTGTTTCCCCATCTGTTGAAACTCAAGCAGTCGGCGGACCTGCATACCAACCGGGTTGGCCAGTGGCAGGCACTGCAATGGATCGGAACCGAGAAGTATCAGCAGCATCGCAGTGAACTACGGGATTTTTACCGGGAACGCCGGGATGCGTTCCAGCTGGTGCTGCAAACCCACTTCTCTGATCTGGCGGACTGGAACGAGCCACAGGGCGGGCTGTTTTTCTGGTTGAAACTCAAGCAGCCGCTGGACACTCGAACCTTGCTCAATGCGGCGTTGGCCAAGGATGTGGCGTTCATGCCGGGCGAGCCGTTCTTCCCCGAGCCGGACAAGCATCACGGGTATTTGCGGTTGAACTTCAGCCACATTGACCCGGCGCGGCTGGAGGAGGGGCTCAAGCGGCTGGCGGCGGTGGTGCGTCAGGCGCAGGCGGCGCAAGCGGCCTGAAAACTAATAAACCGGCGCAAGGGCCGGTTTACTTTTGTCTGAAGTTTGCGGTGCCTGTGCCGGCCTCTTCGCGAGCAGGCTCGCTCCCACAGGGAAATGCGGTCAACTGTGGGAGCGAGCCTGCTCGCGAAGGCGTCAGTCAGAACACCACAAGCAAATCAGGCTGCCGCGAAACGCTTGTCCAGATAATCAATGATCACCTTGGACTCATACATCCAGGTGGTCTGGCCATTTTCTTCGATACGCAGGCACGGCACCTTGATCTTGCCGCCTTGCTCGAGCAAGGTCTGGCGATCCTGTTCGTTGTTCTTCGCATCGCGAAGGGCCACCGGCACGTTCAGGCGGCGCAGGGTGCGGCGAGTCTTTACGCAGAACGGGCAGGCGTGGAATTGATACAGGGTCAGGCCTTTGGCGGCCGCTTCGACCTGGGCCTGAGCCGCGGCGGGGCGCTTTTTCTTGCCCGGACGCGTGATGAAGTCGATGAAGATGATCAGTTGGCCAAGGCCGACACGAAGCGCTTTTACGAACACGTTGAAAGCCTCACGGTGCTAACGAAGAAGGGCGCGCAGCTTACCTGATTTTTCACGGACGAAAAAAAACCGGCGATGAATGCCGGTTTTCTTCGTGCCGCGAATTACTTGATGAGGCTGAGGAATTCGCTGCGGGTGGCGGCGTTCTCGCGGAATTCACCGAGCATCACCGAAGTGATCATCGTCGAATTCTGCTTCTCCACACCGCGCATCATCATGCACATGTGCTTGGCCTCGATCACCACCGCAACGCCCAGGGCGCCGGTGACCTGCTGGACCGCGTCGGCGATCTGGCGGCTGAGGTTTTCCTGGATCTGCAGGCGGCGGGCGTACATGTCGACGATCCGCGCCACCTTCGACAGGCCCAGGACCTTGCCGCTCGGGATGTAGGCAACGTGCGCCTTGCCGATGAACGGCAGCAGGTGGTGTTCGCACAGCGAGTACAACTCGATGTCCTTGACCAGCACCATTTCGCTGTTGTCGGAGCTGAACAGGGCACCGTTGGTGACCTCTTCCAGTGTCTGTTCATAGCCGCGGCAGAGGTACTGCATGGCTTTGGCGGCACGTTTTGGCGTGTCGAGCAGGCCTTCGCGGGAAACGTCCTCGCCGAGCTGGCCGAGGATCGCCGTGTAATTCTGTTCCAGGGACATGAAACTACCTGTGGGATTTTACGCAAAGGGCAAGGGTACGGTGACGGACACGACGCTGCAAGCGTGGCGCATCAGCTTTACTCGTCGCGGCCTTCCATCATGGTGCGTTTGAGCATCACATAAACCGCCCCGGCACCGCCATGTTTGGCCTGGCACGAGGTGAAGCCGAGCACTTGCGGATGCTGGCGCAGCCAGGTGTTGACGTGGCTTTTGATCATCGGCCGCTTGCCGTCCAGGCGTACTGCCTTGCCATGGGTGACGCGCACGCAGCGGATTTCGAATTTGGTTGCTTCGGCGAGGAACGCCCAGAGGGTTTCCCGGGCCTTTTCCACGCTCATGCCGTGCAGGTCGAGGCTGCCTTCGAATGGAATCTGACCGATCTTGAGCTTGCGCATCTGGCTTTCCTGCACGCCATCGCGGGCCCACATCAGCTCGTCTTCAGGGCCGACGTCGATGACGAATTGATCGGACAGACCGTCAACGGTGGTGGCATCGGTGCGCACGGTGGCCGCTTGACGCAGCTTGGCAATCTGCGCACGGTCACTCTTGGGTTTGCCGGTTTCGGCGCGATCGTGCTTGATCGGCTTGACGCCGTGGATCGCGCTTTTGAACAGGGAAAAATCGTCGTCTTGCATGTCAGCCTCCGCGAAGGGCGGCCAGTTTACCCAACTCGAAGCGAATCGGGCGCGACAAAAACGCGCGCGGCGTTTGGCTCAGTCGTGTTTTTTCATCAGGTGCGGGGACATGGCCAGTTCCCGCGACTGCCGCGAGCGACGGCGGCAACGGCGCCACAGCCATACACCGAGGTACAGCACGAACAGGCCAATGGCCAGGATCACGGCAGCACCGGTGCGGCTGGTGTTCAGTTCACCCAGGGCAGGTACGTGGCCGAACAGGCTGGCGGCACCGGCCATGGCGAGCAACACGCCGCACATCGCCAGCAATGCCGCGAACGTCGCGCCGATTCGAAAACGCCAGTTGCGTTGGCCTTTGGGCCGCAAGCGGCGAGCGTCAAAACCATCGGATAACTTCATTCCGACCTTCCTCAATGGGTATCGGCCCTTCGACCGGGAGTTGACCGGGATGTTCCTGAGGCTAAGACAATTACGGCAAATGAGAGGTTTTTGCGGATGAGCGGCGCTCCTGGCCGCTCATTGAGCGTCGATCAGATCAGTTCACAGGTCAGCGCGAGGGTGGCGAAGTTGTCGCCCATGATCGCCATTTCGGTCTGATGAACGTGCGCGGCGCTCAGGACACCGCCCTTGTAGGGCAGGTCGCGTGTGGCGCAGGCGTCTTCGATAAGCGTGCAGCGGAAACCCAGGTTCTTCGCCGCGCGCACAGTGGTGCTGACGCTCGAGTGACTCATGAAGCCGCAGACGATCAGGTCGAGGGCGCCGAGGTCCTCCAGGCGTTTGGCCAGTTCGGTACCGTGGAACGCGCTCGGCAGCAATTTGCCGATGATGGTTTCGTCGCTCTGTGGCTCAAGACCCGGAATGAATTCACCACCGACGCCTTGCGGGTTGAACATGCCACCGAGCGTGCCGAGGTGGCGCACATGCACGATCGGCCGGCCGGCGGCACGGGCGGCGGCGAGTAACTGCTTGATGTTCGCGACGGCCTCATCCATGCCGCTGAGGGCCAGCGGCCCGCTCAAATACTCTTTCTGGGCATCGATGATGATAAGGGTCGCATGACTCAGTTTGGCTGCCGGATAACCGCGACCGCTGAGTTGAAACATCGTTTTTGGAACGGACATTCTGGGGCTCCTTGGAGTGGGGCTTTTGCGCCATTGTCCTCTGGCTGAGCGGTTCTGTGAATCGCTACGATCGTAGGTGCCGTGGTTGCTGGCCTCTAGCCTTGTCAATAGTCACGTTTTGTTCAATAGCCTGGCGAAAAAACGGATAACTCCTACATTTGAGTCGGTCGTTTTCCTGCGTCGTCGTGGCGCCGTTTGACTGGTAGAATCGCCCGTCGATTTTTCTGGAGTTTGCCGTCGTGATCACTTCCCGCCTTCGCACCCTGCGTGACCATATCCGTTGGGCCGTCAGCCGCTTCCATGGGGAGGATCTGTTTTTCGGCCATGGCACCGACAATGCCTGGGACGAAGCCCGTCAACTGGTGCTGGGCGCGCTGCACCTGCCGTGGGAAATCGCCGACAGCTACCTCGACTGCAATCTGGAAGAAGACGAAGTGGTTCACCTGCAGCTGCTGCTCAAGCGCCGCATCGAAGAGCGCGTGCCAACGGCCTACCTGCTGGGCGAGGCCTGGTTCTGCGGCATGTCGTTCATCGTCGATCAGCGTGTGTTGATCCCGCGTTCGCCGATTGGCGAGCTGATCGAAAATCGTTTTACCCCGTGGCTGGCCAACGAGCCGGCGCGGATTCTCGACCTGTGCACCGGTTCCGGCTGCATTGGCATCGCCTGCGCCTACGAGTTCCAGAACGCCGAAGTGGTGCTGGCGGACCTGTCGTTCGAAGCACTGGAAGTGGCCAATCAGAACATCGAGCGCCATGGCGTCGATGAGCGCGTGTACACGGTGCAGGGCGACGGCTTCGAGGGCTTGCCTGGCCAGCGTTTCGACCTGATCGTGTCGAACCCGCCCTACGTCGATGCGGAAGATTTCGCCGACATGCCGGACGAATACCAGCACGAGCCGGAACTGGGCCTGGCGTGCGGCGATGACGGTTTGAACCTTGTACGTCGCATGCTTGCCGAAGCGGCGGATCACCTGACCGAGAAAGGCTTGCTGATTGTCGAAGTGGGCAACAGCCAGGTGCACGTCGAGGCGTTGTACCCGGAAGTCGACTTCGCCTGGCTGGAGTTCGAGCGCGGTGGTCACGGTGTGTTCATGCTGAGCGCGCAGCAGTGCCGGGAGCATCAGGCGTTGTTCGCTTCCCGCGTCTGATTGGTTGAAATCCTATCGCTGGCAAGCCAGCTCCCACAGTTTCAGTGTGTGCCGCATCATTTGAGTACGGCGCGAATCCTGTGGGAGCGTGGCTTGCCCGCGATAGCCGCACCGCGGTCTCAAGCCTTCAGCGGTGCGTGGCAATCCAGATCAGCAACCCCGCCTGAAACACCGCAAACGCCACCAGGCACGTAATGGTGAAACGCAGCCCGGCGTCTTCGCGTTTGTATTTGCTGACCTTCTCTTCGTGTTTCTTGAGTTTGACTTCCTGCTCGGCCAGGTTCTGCTCGGCTTGCTGGAGCATCTGTGCTGCCTCGAGAATTTCCACGACCTGCAGTTTTTCGCTGTTCCAGTCCCCCGCGAGGTCGCCGACCTTGACTGCTTTGACACTGCCTTTCAAATGCTGGGCATCGGCATACACCACGTCGAAACCGTGCACGCGCAAAAAATGATCGCGGCGCAGGCGGGTGTCTTCGTTGAGCGCTTCCTTGTTGTTCAGGTCAAAGCCGTCGACGGTGTAGGTGGGCCAGCGCTTCTTCGCCCAATTGATGCCCTGGGCGATCATGAATCGGCCGATGCCGCGGTTCAGCGGTTCGACCTGCAAACCGCTTTCCGGTCCGAAATGCACGCGTTTTTCGGCGTGATCGACCCACACATCCAGATGATTCTGTTCCTTGCGCACGCGTTGGGAGGGCAGGGTGATGCTCATGCGCATCAGGCTGCGCGCTTTGTCGTTGCGCTCGGCATAGCCGAACTCGACAAAGCGCAATGGGCGCCCGCCTGTGTTGCGGTCAGTCTGCAGCGGCGCCAGACGGAGCATCTTGTGGTGCTCGACGTGGACGTCCGCCCAGGGCAGCTCGACCGCTGGCGGTGCTTCTGTTTCAGCGGTGGTGTCGGTTGAAGTCTGGGTGTCAGTCATAACGGCGAGATCCTGTCCAAGCTCAGCTTGTTGCCAACCAATGTGTTGGCGACAAAGGCTTATCGGCCGTTTTTCCCGGGGCTGGAGGGTAAGGAGCCGTTAACTGGTGCGAATTCCGTCAATAAACCCGAGGATTCGCGCGCCCAGTTCCGCTGCCAGAGGCAATTGCGGGTCTTTATAGGAAGCCAGCTGGCGTTTGACGTCGTTGGGCACGATGCGCATGACGTGGTTCATGCCCTCGATCAGGGCCAGTTCGGCGTCCGGTTTGGCGGCCTTGAGCAGCCTGGCGTCATTGACGCCGACCTGGATGTCGTTGCTGCCCTGGATGATCAGCGCCGGCATCTTCAACCTGGCAAACGCTGCAGCCGGTTCCTGGCGGAACAGTGAAATCAGGTACGGCTGCACGCTCGGACGGAAAATGGCCTGCAAGGGTGGTGGCACATTGTCGTCGGGCTTCCCGGCCTTGAGGCTGTCGAGCAACTCATTACTGCGCAGCAGCAACGGCGGTGGCAGGCGATTGCCCAGTTGCTGGCGGATCACCTGATCGACCGGTCGCGCGCTACCCGAGACGGAAATCACCGCATCGGCGTCGATGGTTGGCGCGGCCAGGCTGGCGATCAAGGCGCCTTCGCTGTGTCCGAGCACGATCAGTTTGCCGAAGCGCGGATCAGTCTTGAGCTTCTGGCCCCAGGCCTCGGCGTCGGAAACGTACGCGTCGACCGTCAGATTGCGTTCGTCCGGCGTCGCGGCCAGGCTTGCTGCAACACCGCGTTTGTCGTAACGCACACTGGCGATGTTGTGTTTGGCCAGCACCCAGGCCAGGCGCTTGAGACTGTCGTTGCGCCCGCCGTCAGGGTTGTTGCCGTCGCGATCCGTAGGGCCGGAGCCGGAAATGATCAGGACAACGGGTACCGGGTTGTCGGACTTGGGCAGCAGCAAAGAGCCGAAAAGCTCGCCGGTGCCGGTGTCCAACGTGATCGGCCGTTGCAGGACAGTCGCCTGGGCGAAGCCGGAAATCAGGGTAAGGCTCAAGGCTAGAACTCGCAGCATCATCACGCCATCATCAAGAAGATGCCGGTTGGACTCACAGGCACCCATAAGGTTCGAGGATGAACTACTTGGGTAGCCTGCGTATACTGGCGCGCATTACGTATTCAGGTTCATTTCACGGAGCGTCCTGCATGTCCGGCAATACCTACGGCAAGCTGTTCACTGTCACCACCGCGGGCGAAAGCCATGGCCCGGCGTTGGTCGCCATTGTCGATGGCTGCCCGCCGGGCCTGGAGATATCCCTGGAGGATCTGCAGCGTGACCTGGACCGCCGCAAGCCCGGCACCAGCCGCCACACCACCCAGCGCCAGGAAGCCGACGAAGTCGAAATCCTCTCTGGCGTGTTCGAAGGCCGCACCACGGGGTGCGCCATCGGTTTGTTGATTCGCAACACCGACCAGAAGTCCAAGGACTACTCGGCGATCAAGGATCTGTTCCGCCCGGCCCACGCCGACTACACCTACCACCACAAATACGGCGAGCGCGACTACCGCGGTGGCGGTCGCAGCTCGGCCCGCGAAACCGCGATGCGCGTCGCGGCAGGGGCGATTGCGAAAAAATACCTGGCCAGCCAGGGCATCGTGATTCGCGGCTACATGAGCCAGCTCGGGCCGATTGAAATTCCGTTCAAGACCTGGGAGTCGGTCGAGCAGAACGCTTTCTTCAGCCCGGATCCGGACAAAGTGCCGGAACTGGAAGCCTACATGGACCAATTGCGCCGCGACCAGGATTCGGTCGGCGCGAAAATCACCGTGGTGGCCGAGGGTGTGATGCCAGGCCTGGGCGAACCGATCTTCGACCGTCTCGATGCCGAACTGGCCCATGCGCTGATGAGCATCAACGCGGTCAAAGGCGTGGAAATCGGCGCCGGTTTCGCCAGCGTCGCCCAGCGCGGCACCGAGCATCGCGATGAAATGACTCCGCAAGGTTTCCTCAGCAACAACGCCGGCGGCATTCTCGGCGGTATTTCCTCCGGTCAGCCTATCATTGCGCACCTGGCGCTGAAGCCGACGTCGAGCATCACCACGCCGGGCCGTTCCATCGACATCCATGGCAACCCGGTGGAAGTGATCACCAAGGGCCGTCACGACCCGTGCGTCGGTATCCGTGCCACGCCGATCGCCGAGGCGATGATGGCCATCGTGCTGATGGATCATCTGCTGCGTCACCGTGGGCAGAACGCCGATGTGCGTGTGAGCACGCCGGTGCTGGGTCAGCTGTAAATGGCTGACCTCCTGGTCGCAGCCGTCTGATGGCGACTGCGGCGCTCCCGTACTGGCGGCTCTCCAGTTTCTATCTGTTCTATTTCGCCTTGCTCGGTTCGACAGCGCCGTTTCTGGCGCTGTATTTCGATCACCTGGGATTCAGCGCCGCACGCATCGGCGAGCTGGTGGCGATCCCGATGCTGATGCGCTGCGTAGCGCCGAACATCTGGGGCTGGCTGGGCGACTTCACGGGGCAGCGGCTGGCCATCGTGCGTTTTGGCGCGGTGTGCACGCTGCTGACCTTCTCGCTCATTTTCGTCAGCAAGACCTACGCCTGGCTGGCGATGGTCATGGCCTTGCATGCGTTCTTCTGGCACGCGGTGTTGCCGCAGTTCGAAGTCATCACCCTGGCGCATTTGCAGGGGCAGACCTCCCGCTACAGCCAGATTCGCCTGTGGGGATCGATCGGTTTCATCATCACCGTGGTCGCACTGGGCCGGCTGTTCGAATGGCTGAGCCTCGACATCTACCCCGCGGCGCTGGTGCTGATCCTGGTCGGCATCGTGCTCAGCAGCCTGTGGGTGCCCAATGCCCAACCGACACCGGGCAACCGGGTGGCGGGGGAAGGATTTCTCAAGCAACTGCGCAGCCCTGGGGTATTGGCGTTTTACGCCTGCGTGGCGCTGATGCAGATGAGTCATGGGCCGTATTACACGTTTCTGACCCTGCACCTTGAGCGGTTGGGTTACAGCCGCGGCGTGATCGGCATGCTCTGGGCGGTCGGCGTGGTCGCCGAGGTGCTGATGTTTCTGGGCATGAGCCGGATACTCGCGCGCATTTCGCTGCGTAGGGTGCTGATGGCCAGTTTTCTGCTGGCGGCGTTGCGCTGGCTGTTGCTGGGCTCGCTGGCGGAGTTTCTCTGGGTGCTGTTGTTTGCCCAGGTGTTGCACGCGGCGACATTCGGCAGCTTTCACGCCGCTGCCATTCAATTCGTGCAACGTAGCTTCGGTGCGCGCCAGCAAGGTCAGGGTCAGGCACTGTATGCCGCATTGGCCGGCACCGGTGGGGCATTGGGCGCGTTGTACTCCGGTTACAGCTGGAACGCCCTTGGCGCCGCATTGACCTTTAGTATTGCCAGCCTCGCAGCGCTCGCGGCTGCCGTTATCATTGCCACATGTATGCAAGAGGACAGGCCATGAGCCTTACCCGTGAACACCTCGCCCAACAAATCATCGACGCCGGGCGTTTTCTCTATGGCCGCGGCTGGTCGCCGGCCACCAGCAGCAATTACTCGACCCGCCTGTCGCCGACCGAAGCCTTGCTGACCGTCTCCGGCAAGCACAAGGGCCAGTTGGGCATGGACGATGTACTGGCCACCGACCTGTCAGGCAATAGCCTGGAGCCGGGCAAGAAGCCGTCCGCCGAAACCCTGCTGCACACTCAGCTTTACAGCTGGCGGCCCGAGATCGGCGCGGTGCTGCACACCCATTCGGTGAATGCCACCGTGCTGTCACGCCTGACGCCGCAAGACTTCATCGAATTCGAAGACTACGAACTGCAAAAAGCCTTCAGCGGTGTGACGACCCACGAGTCCCGGGTGCGTGTGCCGATTTTTGACAACGACCAGGACATTGCGCGCCTGGCCGCCAAGGTGCAGCCTTGGCTGGACGCCCATCCCGATTGCGTCGGCTACCTGATTCGCGGGCACGGCCTGTACACCTGGGGTGCGCGCATGAGCGATGCCCTGCGGCAGATCGAGGCCTTTGAATTTTTGTTCGAGTGCGAGTTGAAGATGCGCTCGCTCTCGAACGTTAAAGCATGAACCGTTAAGGAGTTGCCCTGATGAGCAGCCTGTCCGTTTATCACGTCTCCAGCCCTGAAATCCCCAACAAGGTGCTGACCCATTTCGAAGACATCGCCTCGACCCTGGCTGAACAAGGCGTGCGCTTCGACCGCTGGCAAGCCGCCACCAGGCTTCAGCCGGGCGCCACTCAGGAAGAAGTGATTGCCGCCTATCAAGAGCAAATCGACCAGCTGATGACCGAGCGCGGTTACATCACAGTCGATGTGATCAGCCTCAACAGCGATCACCCGCAAAAAGCCGAACTGCGCGCCAAGTTCCTCAATGAACACCGCCATGGCGAGGACGAAGTACGATTTTTCGTTGCCGGCCGTGGTCTGTTTACCCTGCACATCGACGATTACGTCTACGCCGTGCTGTGCGAGAAAAACGATCTGATCTCGGTGCCGGCCGGTACCAGACACTGGTTCGACATGGGCGAGCACCCGCATTTCATTGCGATCCGCCTGTTCAACAACCCGGAAGGCTGGGTGGCCAATTTCACCGGTGAAGACATCGCCAGCCAATTCCCGCGTCTGGAGGACTGAGTCGATGCCGATCAAAGCGATTCTCACCGACATCGAAGGCACCACCAGCGCGGTGAGTTTTGTGTTCGACGTGCTGTTTCCCTATGCCGCCAAACACCTGCCGGCGTTTGTTCGTCAGCAGGCCGGGCGCGCTGACGTAGCCGAACAACTGGCCGCCGTACGCCGCGACAGCAATGAGCCGGACGCCGACGTTGAACGGGTCGTCGAGATCCTGTTGGGCTGGATTGCCGAAGACCGCAAGGCCACGCCGTTGAAAGCGTTACAGGGCATGGTCTGGGAGCAGGGATATAAGGCCGGGCAGTTGCAGGGCCACGTGTACCCGGACGCCGTTGAAGCGCTCAAGCGCTGGCATCAGGATGGCTTTCAACTGTTCGTTTATTCGTCCGGCTCTATCCAGGCCCAGCGGTTGATCTTCGGCTGTTCGGAGGCGGGGGACCTGACGCCGCTGTTCAGCGGCTATTTCGATACGACTTCAGGGCCAAAGCGCGAGGCGCAGTCCTACGCCAACATCACCCAGGCGATCAACCTCCAGGCGCGGCAGATTCTGTTCCTGTCGGACATCGTCGAAGAGTTGGATGCGGCGCGTGCAGCAGGGATGGCCACTTGCGGCCTGGCTCGTGAAGGTGGGGAGCTGGCGGGGCACGTGACCGTGGACAGCTTTGCGCGGATAAACCCCGCAACTTTCTAAACGCCACAAACCCTGTGGGAGCGGGCTTGCTCGCGAAAGCGGTGTGTCATTCAACGTTGATGTTGACTGACACACCCTCTTCGCGAGCAAGCCCGCTCCCACATTTTTTTACAGCGAGTGATAAGTCGGCAAGGCAAACCGTTGCTGGCTTTGCAGCAAGGAAATCTGCGGCAGTTCACTGGCTTGTTCGGCGAGGTCGCGGCGAATCGCACTGATGACCCACGTCAGTTGGTCGCCGTTGTGCAATTGCTGGTAGGAAATCGAGCGTTTGAACACTTTGCCTTCGCCGCCGCTCAGGGTCAGCAGGATCCCGCCGTCAGGACGGGCCTGGGTGGCGACTGTGTAGTTGGAGAACAGGGACGAAAACTTTTCCTGGATCAGGCTCATGTCGTTCAGCTCCGTGATGACTTGAATGGCGTGGAGAGACCGTTGCAGCCTTTGTGCCAGTGTTTTTAGTTGATCAATATCAATAAAAATCAATGGCTTACTGTTTTTGGCGATTTTTGCATTCGTGCAATCTGCATGAATGGCCATCGTGCATCCTGCATTTTGCGAGGTCGCTCGGCGATTCGATGGAACCATTGTTCATGGCAGGGTTCACGCGGGGCATCGTATCGACCGTGGATCAGATCGCGGATCAAGATCGCAGATACAAAACATTTCAAAAACCGCGTGTACAGCTCAAGAACCGTTGACGTATTTTCGGCCTCAGACATCGCCGCCCGACAATAAAAAAACAGCGAACGGGAGCATCATGAGCCGCACGTCGAACGACACGATTACCTGGGGCATGATGCTCCGCAAGCTGCCTTCCATCGCCAAAGCCATCCCCCGGGTGGTCAAGGGCATGAAGGCCGCCAACGTCAAGGACCCGACCCAGGCGTGTGGTTTGGGCTGGAGTTTCGAGCAAGCCACATTGCGCAATCCGGATGGCCCGGCGCTGCTGCAGGACGACGTCACGCTCAGTTACTGCGAGGTCAACCAGTGGGCCAACCGCATCGCCCATCACCTGATTGGCCAAGGTATCGGCAAGGGTGACGTGGTGGCGGTCTTCATCGAGAACCGCCCGGAACTGCTGGTGACGATTCTGGCGGTGGCCAAGGTCGGCGCGATCAGTGCCTTGCTCAATACCTCGCAGACCCGCGACACCCTGGTGCACAGTGTGAATCTGGTGGCGCCGGTGGCGATCATTGTCGGTGAGGAGCTGGTTCCGGCGTATCTGGCGATACGAGATCGGGTGGCGATCCAGTCTGCCCGAACCTGGTTCGTCGCCGATCAGGACACCTCTCGCCAACCGGGTATCGCGCCTGAAGGGTTCATCAACCTGATGACTGTCAGCCTCGACGACGCCTGCGACAACCCGGCCAGCAGCCAGCAGATTTTCTTTGACGATCCCTGCTTTTATATCTACACCTCGGGCACCACGGGGCTGCCCAAGGCCGGAGTGTTCAAGCATGGCCGCTGGATGCGCAGCTGCGCGAGCTTCGGCATGATCGCGCTGGACATGCGCCCGGACGATGTCGTCTATTGCACCTTGCCGCTGTACCACGCCACCGGCCTTTGCGTGTGCTGGGGCTCGGCCGTCAGTGGTGCCAGCGGGTTCGCCATCCGCCGCAAATTCAGCGCCAGTCAATTCTGGAGCGATGTACGCAAATACCAGGCAACCACCATCGGTTATGTTGGCGAACTGTGCCGCTACCTGGTCGATCAGCCACCGAGCGTCGACGACAGCCGGCACGATGTGAAGAAGATGATCGGCAACGGCCTGCGTCCCGGCGCCTGGAACGAGTTCAAGACCCGCTTTGCGGTGAATCACATTTGCGAACTCTATGCCGCCAGCGACGGCAATATCGGGTTCACCAACATTCTCAATTTCGACAACACCATCGGTTTTTCCCTGATGTCCTGGGAACTGGTCGCGTACGACCACGACAGCGGGGCACCGATTCGTGAAGCCAACGGCTTGATGCGCAAGGTCGCCAAGGGCGAGCAAGGGCTGTTGCTGGCAAAAATCGACGACAAGGCTCCGCTGGACGGCTACACCGACCCGCAGAAAACCGCCAGGGTCGTGCTTGAGGATGTGTTCCAAAAGGGTGACCGCTACTTCAACACCGGCGACCTGTTGCGCAACATCGGCTTTGGTCATGCGCAGTTTGTCGACCGCCTGGGCGACACCTACCGCTGGAAGGGCGAAAACGTGTCGACCACGGAGGTCGAGAACATCCTCCTGCGGCACCCGCATATTTCCGAAGCCGTGGCCTACGGCGTGGAAATCCGCAACACCAATGGCCGGGCCGGGATGGCCGCGATCACGCCCGCCGAATCCCTGGCCACCCTGGACTTCAGCGAACTGCTGGCCTTTGCCCGTGAGCAAATGCCGGCCTATGCGGTGCCGTTGTTCCTGCGGGTGAAAGTGAAAATGGAAACCACCGGGACTTTCAAGTATCAGAAGACCCGGCTCAAGGACGAAGCCTTCGACCCGGGTAGAACCGGTGATGATCCGATCTATGCCTGGCTGCCGGGAACCCAGACTTACGTGCAGGTCACGGAGCAATTGTTGTCCGACATTCACGGCGGCAAGTACCGCTATTGAATCTGGCTATGGCGGTCCATGAGAAAAAACAAGTGACAGTGCCAGGACCGCTCGGGAAACTGTCGGCTTTTACGAATGACAGAAAAGGGAGTGCCCAATGTCAGACAAAAGCCGCCAGATGACCCCCGAAGAAGCCGCCGAATTTGCCGAACAGGTATTCAACAAGGCACGGGAGGGCGATGCGGCGATGATGGCCGCGCTGCTGACCAAGGGTTTGCCGCCGAACCTGCGTAACCACAAGGGCGATACCTTGCTGATGCTGGCCGCGTACCACGGTCATGTGGACACGGTAAAAGTCCTGCTGGAGCACAAGGCCGACCCGGAGATCCGCAACGACAACGGCCAGAGCCCGATTGCCGGGGCAGCCTTCAAGGGCGACCTGGCGGTGATCAAGGCCTTGGTCGAGGGCGGCGCGCAGGTTGAAGGCTCGTCCTTCGATGGCCGCACGGCGCTGATGATGGCGGCGATGTTCAACCGCGTCGAAGTGGTCGACTACCTGATCAGCAAGGGGGCCGACCCGCAGGCCAAGGACGCCAATGGCATCACTGCGCTGGAGGCTGCCAGGACCATGGGGGCTGCCGATACGGTTGCTCAACTGGAAAAACTGCTGGGCTGACGTTGAACCCTTTGGCGAGGGAGCTTTTGTGGCGAGGGGGCTTGTCGGGACGCCGCACCGCCCCGTTCGGCTGCGCAGCAGTCGTAAACCCGGTAGACACGATTTATCTGAATTTCCGCCATTGGGGCCGCTTCGCGACCCAACGGGGGCAAGCCCCCTCGCCACAGGGAATGCCTCACCACAGGTCCGCATTTCCCTCATTAATGCGCTATCCTTCGCGCCCTCAAATCCCCCTCGCTACAGGATCCTCCCCATGAAAACCGCACTCGTCGAACTCATCAGCAAAATCAGCTCCGGGTGCATGGGCGAAGACGAAATCCTCAAGGTCGCAGACGAAGCGGCCCAGGCCTACGCCGATCCGCAGGCTTTTCTGAGCGCCAATCCGGACATCAACTACGACGAAACCTTCCCGATCCCGTTGGGTGAATGGGTGGTGGTCGGCAGCCTGCCGGAAACGGTGCTGTTCCAGGCTGACACCTACATGGACCTGTTCGCGCAGATCGTCGCCTCGTTCGGCCCGGGTGTGGAATTCAATCTCAAGCCCAAGCAACTGGCCAAGACCGAAGCCTTGACCGCGCTCAACCGCATCCAGGTGCAAATGAGCAGCCTGAACAAGGAAAACGGGGGCTACACGCTGATGAACTTCAGCCAGTTGCTCGATGACGAATTGCAGGTGGTGCTGGTGTACGGCAATGACGTGCCCCGCGTGCTGCAATTGTGCGCAGAAGCCGGCATCGCAGCCGCGCCCGCCCTGGAAGCCCTGAAAGTGGCGATTCACGTCTGATAGCCAAATACTGTCAAATCAAAGGGAACCCTCACGACGACCGTCTATCCTAAGAGGGCAAATCACCTTTCAGGAGCGTCACCATGGGTTCCACGTTCAACAGCCTGGTTGCCTTGATCATTTTTGCCCTGGACATCTGGGCCATCATCAACGTATTCAAAAGTAGTGCCGGGACCGGGATGAAAGTCCTCTGGGTACTGTTGATCGCACTGTTACCGGTGCTGGGGCTGATCATTTGGGCTATCGCCGGGCCGCGGGGCAACGTACGGGCCTGAACAAGCGGCACTGAACCTGTGGGAGCGAGCCTGCTCGCGAAGAACGATGACGCGGAGCAACTGAACACCGCATCGTCCGCTTCGCGAGCAGGCTCGCTCCCACAATGTTCTGCGGGTACATCGATGACGAAGGTTCGACCTGTCATGTTCCGCAACGTAGAATGCGCGCCTTTCCCGGTCATTCGAGACGAACGAATGGCCATCATGGGCGGGTAACCGTCCGTTGCCACCCGCATTCATCGGAGCACTTCCCATGAGCATCACCCCGACCAGCGACTACCTGGAAACCCTCTACGAAGGCTACGGCCAGCGTTTTCGCATGGAAAAACTGCTGCACGAAGTGCGCACCGAACACCAGCACCTGGTGATCTTCGAGAACCCGCGCATGGGCCGCGTGATGGCGCTGGACGGCGTGATCCAGACCACCGAAGCCGACGAATTCATCTATCACGAAATGCTGACCCACGTACCGATCCTCGCCCATGGCACCGCCAAGCGCGTGCTGATCATCGGCGGCGGCGACGGCGGCATGTTGCGTGAAGTAGCCAAGCACCGCAGTGTCGAGCACATCACCATGGTCGAGATCGACGGCACCGTGGTCGACATGTGCAAGGAATTCCTGCCGAATCACTCCAAGGGTGCATTCGATGATCCACGCCTGAACCTGGTGATCGACGACGGCATGCGTTTCGTCGCCACCACCACTGAAAAGTTCGACGTGATCATTTCCGACTCCACTGACCCGATCGGGCCGGGGGAAGTGCTGTTCTCGGAAAACTTTTACCAGGCTTGCCACCGCTGCCTGAACGAAGGCGGCATCCTGGTGACCCAGAACGGCACGCCGTTCATGCAGATCGAAGAAGTGAAGACTACCGCCGGTCGCCTGCGCAGCCTGTTCCCGGACTGGCACTTCTACCAGGCTGCTGTGCCGACCTACATCGGCGGCTCGATGACCTTCGCCTGGGGCGCGACCGATACCGCTTATCGCAAGCTGACCCGCGAAACCCTGCAACAGCGTTTCACGGGCAGCGGCATCGTCACGCGCTACTACAATCCTGAGATCCACATCGGCGCTTTCGCCCTGCCGCAATACGTGTTGCAGGCAGTGAACAAGCCAAGCAACGACTGATATCCATCGGTTGGTTCGCAAACCTGTGGGAGCGTGGCTTGCCCGCGAATACGGTGTGTCAGTTGACATTAATGTGCCTGAAACACCGCCTTCGCGGGCAAGCCACGCTCCCACAGGTCCTTATCTGACCCCGATGGAACAATTAGCCAGCTAACAAGGTCCAGATATGTGTAAGCCCATCCATGGGTTTTATCGAGGAGGCATCAATGCAAAAGTGGAAAATCACTTTCGTGGATGATCATGGCGAAACCGTTAACGAGGTCTTTGAGTGCGATGAGCGCCCGGACAACGAGTGCGCCGCCAAGCTCATCAAGTCCCGGCTTCTTCCTGTCGCTGCCGAACTGGATCTGAACGATCTGGAAGGGCGGACCGCCGATGCGAGCGTCAAAGAGCTCAAGTCCCAGAACAGCATTGAAATCCTCGACATTACTCCAATCTGAACAACACCTGTCGCATTCACATCCGGGCCTTGGCAGAGGCTCTATCTTGAGGCTACTCTGCAAGCGAGATCAGCGAATGAATCGCTAAGGTCTGGTCTTGTCAGCTCCATGCTTGTTTCCCGCCGGCACATCGTTTGCCGTCGCTCGCGCTGTTCGGTTGCGGGTGAGGGAGTACGGAAAGTCTATCCATCGTTTTGAGGAGGACGTTTCATGAGCACAGCCTATCAAGAAGACATCAGCAGCAGCGTGCTGCGCCGCATGAAAGAAGGCGGTTTTGACTTTTCACGGTTTCATCCCATCGAGTTCTACGCCATTTTCCCGGATGAGGAGCGGGCACGCAGGGCGGCAGGTCATTTCCACCGTGGTGAATCCCTGGATGCGCAAGTCAGTGTGCGCGACGATGGCGCCTGGGCGCTGGAGTTGTGCAAAGTCATGTATGCCACCTACGACGACATCGGCGACTTCGAACAGGGTTTCGAAGCGGTTGTCGAGCCGTTGGGCGGCATCATCGAAGGCTGGGGTGTGAAACAGGAGGTACGAGGGCGACTCGCATAAGCTTATGAACAGTGACAACCGGCATTGACGGCTGACCTTTGGGTTGGCCGTTTTCATTTATGGCCTGTAGGAGCTGCCGAAGACTGCGATCTTTTGATTTTGATTCTCAACATTTCAACAAGGCAAAAAAAAGCCGCCTGAGCAGGCGGCTAAAAGGGAAGTTCGGTGTGCTTTTCAGCGAATGCCTGGATTATCCGCACCCGTTACCGGGCAGTGAAATCAACTCTGGCTATGCTGGTGATAGGCGATAGCCACGCCTTGCAATGAAGCGGGGGCGATCAGATTGGAGCATTTGCCGCACAGGAATGGTGCGGTACTTGCGCATTGATTATCCAACTGATTGATATCAAAGCGTTTATGCCGCTGGCACGGGCCTTGCGAAGGTCTGGACGTCCGAGTGACAAGGAGTACGGCATGATCCGCACCTATTTTGATGAGATGTACGATGCCGGCGGCCAGGTCCGCCCGCATTATCGGGAGTTTGCCCGTTGGCTGGCCGAGACGCCTGACGAGCTTCTGGCACAACGGCGACGCGAGGCCGATCTGTTGTTTCATCGCGCCGGGATTACCTTCACGCTCTATGGGGACGAGCAGGGCACAGAGCGCCTGATTCCCTTCGACACCATCCCCCGCAGTATTCCCGCCAGTGAATGGCGGGTCGTCGAGCGCGGCTGCATCCAGCGGGTCAAGGCGTTGAACATGTTCCTCGCCGACCTGTATCACGAGCAACGCATCATCAAGGCCGGCATCATTCCGGCCGAGCAGGTGCTGGCCAACGAGCAGTACCAGTTGGCGATGCAGGGGCTGGACCTGCACCGCGATATCTACTCGCACATCTCAGGTGTCGACCTGGTGCGCGACGGTGACGGCACCTACTACGTGCTCGAAGACAATCTGCGCACACCGAGCGGCGTCAGCTACATGCTCGAAGACCGCAAGATGATGATGCGCCTGTTCCCCGAACTGTTCGCGGCGCAACGCATCGCGCCCATCGATCACTACCCGAACCTGTTGCTCGATACCCTCAAAAGCTCAAGCCCCATCGATAACCCCAGCGTGGTGGTGCTGACGCCGGGGCGCTTCAACAGTGCGTTCTTCGAGCATGCGTTTCTGGCGCGGGAAATGGGTGTGGAACTGGTGGAAGGCGCGGACCTGTTCGTGCGTGACGACAAGGTCTTCATGCGCACCACCGACGGGCCGAAAGCGGTCGACGTGATTTATCGTCGCCTCGACGACGCCTTCCTCGATCCGCTGGCCTTCAACCCGGAATCGATGCTCGGCGTGCCGGGGCTGCTGTCGTCCTACCGTTCCGGCAACGTGGTATTGGCCAATGCCATCGGCACGGGGGTGGCGGACGACAAATCGGTGTATCCGTTCGTTACCGACATGATCCGTTTCTACCTCGATGAAGAACCGATCCTGAAGAACGTGCCGACCTGGCAGTGCCGAAATCCGTCTGAGCTTTCCCATGTGCTGGCCAATCTTCCAGAACTGGTGGTCAAGGAAACCCAGGGCTCCGGCGGTTACGGAATGCTGGTGGGGCCGGCCGCGACGGCGGCGGAAATCGAAGCCTTCCGCGCGCGCATCATCGCCAAGCCCCATGCCTATATCGCACAACCCACGCTGTCGCTGTCGACCTGTCCGACCTTTGTCGAAAACGGTATTGCGCCACGCCACATCGACTTGCGGCCGTTTGTCCTGTCGGGTCGTGAAACCCGGGTGGTGCCCGGCGGCTTGACCCGTGTCGCCCTGCGCGAAGGCTCCCTGGTGGTCAACTCCTCCCAGGGTGGCGGAACCAAGGACACCTGGGTGGTCGAGGATTAAAGGAAGCCTGCCATGTTAAGTAGAACTGCCTCGGATTTGTATTGGATGTCGCGTTACCTGGAGCGGGCGGAAAACCTCGCACGGATGCTCGACATCAGCTATTCACTGTCGTTGATGCCGCAAGACGGCCGTGGCGACGGTTTGCACGAATTGGCCATGCCGTTGTTGATCACCGGCACCCTGGACGATTATCTGGAGCGCCATGGCGAACTGCATGCCGAACGGCTGCTGCATTTCTTCGCCCTGGATGCGGCCAACCCGGCGAGCATCTACAGCTGCCTCGGTGCTGCACGGGCCAGCGCCCATGCGGTGCGTGGACGCATCACCGCCGACATGTGGGAAAACATCAATGCCACCTGGCTGGAAATTCGCGGCATCGCCGAGCAGGGCCTCAGTCGCTACGGCATGAGCCGTTTCTGCGAGTGGATCAAGGAGCGTTCCCACCTGTTCCGGGGCGCGTCCTACGGCACCATCATGCGCAACGATGCGTTTCGCTTCATTCGTCTGGGGACCTTCATCGAACGGGCGGACAACACCTTGCGCCTGCTCGATGCCCGCTACGAAATGGCCGGCGACCAGGCCGAAGCGGTCAGCGATGGCACCGCTCACGCGTATTACCAGTGGAGCGCGTTGTTGCGGGCGTTGTCATCGTTCGAGGCCTACACGGAAATCTACCGCGACGCCCCTGGCGCCCGGCATGTTGCCGAATTGCTGTTGCTGCGCGCCGATGTGCCGCGTTCCCTGCGCGCCTGCACCGAAGAAATCGACCAGATCCTCGCACAATTGCCGGGGGCCAACGGTCGTCCTGCACAGCGCCTGGCGGCGGAAATGGATGCACGCCTGCGCTACACCGGCATCCATGAAATTCTCGAAGAAGGCCTGCACGCCTGGCTGACCGAGTTCATCCCGCTGGTGCGCCAGTTGGGTAACGCGATTCACAGTTCTTATCTGGAGGCGGCATGAGACTTTCCATTAGCCACGAAACCACCTATCACTACGAAGACAAGGTGCGGGCGAGCATCCAGTACCTGCGGCTGACGCCCCACGACAGCGAGCGCCAGCACGTGCTCAGTTGGCAGCTCGACCTGCCGCGTCCGGTGCGGGCGCAACTCGATCCGTTCGGCAATATTCTGCATGTGCTGACCATGGATGAGCCTCACGAGGCGATCATCATCGGTGCCCGCGGCCAGGTTGATATCGATGAATTACGTGAGGCCGAACACGAGAGCCAGTCGGCACTGCCGTTTCTGCGCTTCACCCGTTTGACTGAAGCCGATGGCGCCCTGCGTGCGTTCGCCGAGAAGGCGTGCAAGCAACGCCGCGACCGCACGGCGTTGATCGATCTGATGCATGGACTCAACCAGCATATGACCTACACGCCCGGTTCCACGGAAGTGGACACCAGCGCGGCCCAGGCCTTTGCCGGACGCTCCGGCGTATGTCAGGACCATACCCATGCGTTTCTTGCCTGCACCCGCAGCCTGGGCATTCCTGCACGTTATGTGTCGGGCTATCTGTACAGCGAAAGCAGCGAACACCTGGCCAGCCACGCCTGGGCCGAAGCCTGGCTGGATGACGCCTGGTACAGCTTCGACGTGACCAACGAACTGGCCCGGCCGGAGCGTCACCTGAAACTGGCCGTTGGCCTGGATTACCTGGATGCCTGCCCGGTACGAGGGATGCGCCGGGGCGGCGGGTGTGAGCAGATGCACGCGAAGGTGCTGGTCTCACCGACGCCGGCGCCGGTGATTTTGGTGCAGCAGCAATAACTAGAGGTCTGCAAAATCCTGTGGGAGCGAGCTTGCTCGCGATGGCGATCTTTCAGTCGATACTACCGTGACTGACACACCGCTATCGCGAGCAAGCTCGCTCCCACAGGGATCATGTCAGTGCTAGTGCTGAATCTTGCGCCCGACCATATGCTGCAAATACCCCACCAGCATCCCCAGATCCCCATCCGGCAACACCTCGGCCGAGAACCCGGGCATCTTCGCCTGCGGCCATTGGCGCAAACTCTGTGGATCGCGAATGTAGCGCTTGAGGAAGTCCGCGCCGAAATACTCGGTCGGGTTGTATGGAATATTCAGGTCCGGCCCGAACTGCGCATCCCCGGCACCATTGAGTCGATGGCATGCCAGGCAGTTCTTCTGGAACAACGCAAAACCCTTGTTCACCGGATCATCCGCCTTCAAGGACGGATCGGGCAGCAGGGCAGGAAAACGCTCGGCCACGGGCGCCAGACGCTTGATGCTCGCCACCTGGAACGGCCATTGCTCGGGGCTGATGTTGCCGGCCTGCGGATCGGTCCAGACCAGGTAGAACGGCCCGGCACCCGGCTTGCCTTCCGATAGCGCTGGCCACGGTTTGGCCGGGTCTTCAATCGCCAGCCAGGCCCGCGCCCCTTGGGTATTGAGCAGCGGCGCCGCGGCCATTTCGGCGGCAAAGCCATCCAGGGCCACGGCTTGCAGGTGGTCGTCCGGCTTGATGCCGGTCAGCAGCGCGGACAGAGGCACGGCGCGGTAGCTCATGTCCCGTTTGTAGGAAACGTCGTTGCTGATGTTGATGGTTTGCACTTGGGGATGCTTGAGCAATTCCTCCGTCCGCCAGGTGCGACTGTTCGCGCCCAGCTCCAGATTCAGCTGTGCGGCATAAAGGGGCGAGCCGAACAGCAGGGCCCCGAGCAGAATGAGCATTTTCAAAGTGATTGCCGTCCATGTCGTGGAAGTGCCATGAAGGGTGGCACAGCCACGCTGGCCCGGGTAGCGGGCCAGTCACATTTTGATAGTGGCAATTCAAAAACTGTGACGCCGTATCTTTCAGACGCGACTAGCCGATGACCTTGGTCAGGTTCGGCACTATCAACAACAGCGTGGTGGCAAAAAGGATGAGCCCGGCTTGACGTACTTTCGATTGTTTGAACATGGCTTGACCGCCTTTATTGTTATTTCCTGATGCCTGCCTGCATATCTCCATGTTGGCAGCGCGTTGCACTTCCTGTAGTGACGAGCGCCTCGGCAAAACCCGACGACAACTTCGTACAAGTTCACCTTAGAGCCCGCGCAGCGCTTGGTTTAGATCCATTTCGTATGGTGTTGTCACGATTTGCTTTAAAAAAGGTATGAGGCCTATTGCCATCTTCTTTGCCGCCCGTTGGCTAGACAGCTTGGTGTCCTGAATCGGTTAATCCGCTCATTCACGACCGTCCGTCTGAGCGTGTGCGTCAACATCTGTGAGCGCTGCGGTCATTGAATCAAACGCGGCTCGGGCCAAGAGTGAGCGCTCTGCTTTTACTCTCCTGCACTGCGGTTCGAGGACGTCATGACCCAAGCATTGATTTTCGACGCATTACGCACGCCCCGTGGCAAAGGCAAGGCCGACGGCGCCTTGCACAGTGTCAAGCCGGTGAACCTGGTGGCCGGTTTGCTCACCGCGCTGCAGCAGCGCACGGCGCTGGACACCAGCCAGGTCGATGACGTGGTGCTCGGCTGCGTGACGCCGATTGGCGATCAAGGTTCTGACATCGCCAAGACCGCCGCCCAGGTGGCCGATTGGGATGTCAGTGTGGCGGGGGTACAAATCAATCGTTTCTGCGCTTCGGGGCTGGAGGCGGTCAACCTCGGCGCAATGAAAGTGCGTTCCGGCTTCGAGGATCTGGTGGTGGTCGGTGGTGTCGAGTCGATGTCACGGGTGCCGATGGGCAGCGATGGCGGCGCCTGGGCGCTGGACCCGGCGACCAATCTGCACAGCCATTTCACGCCGCAAGGGGTGGGTGCCGACCTGATCGCTACCCTTGAAGGCTTCAGCCGTCAGGACGTCGATGCCTACGCCCTGCATTCCCAGCAGAAGGCAGCTCGGGCGCGGGCCGATGGTTCGTTCAACAAGTCGCTGGTGCCGGTGCAGGACCAGAACGGCATCATCCTGCTCGATCATGATGAGTTCATCCGCGCCGAATCGACCCTGGAAGGTCTGGGCAAGCTCAAGCCGAGTTTCGAGATGATGGGGCAGATGGGGTTCGATGCCACCGCGCTGCGGGTCTACAGCCATGTCGAACGGATCAATCATGTTCACACCCCCGGCAACAGCTCCGGGATTGTCGATGGCGCGGCGCTGATGCTCATCGGCTCCGAAGCCAAGGGCCGGGAGCTGGGACTGCAGCCCCGGGCGCGGATTGTCGCCACGGCGGTCACCAGTACCGACCCGACCATCATGCTCACCGGTCCCGCGCCGGCGACCCGCAAGGCATTGGCCAAGGCCGGGCTGCGGGTCGAAGACATCGACCTGTTCGAGGTCAACGAGGCGTTCGCTTCGGTGGTGTTGAAATTCATCAAGGACATGGCGATCGACCCGGACAAGGTCAATGTCAACGGCGGTTCCATCGCCATGGGCCACCCGCTGGGCGCCACCGGTTGCGCCATTCTCGGCACGCTGCTCGATGAGCTGGAAGCCCGACGCCTGCGTTATGGCCTCGCGACCCTGTGTGTCGGCGGCGGCATGGGCATTGCCACCATCATCGAACGCCTCTGAGCCCGGACTTCAAGGAACCCCGTTATGAGCGAAGCCATTCGTTACGAAAAAGACCAGGACCGCATTGTCGTCCTGACCATAGACCTGCCGGACCAGAGCGCCAACACCATGAACGCGGTGTACCGCGAGGCCATGGCCGACTGCGTCGCGCGCCTGGTGGGTGACAAGGACAACATCGCCGGTGTGATCATCACTTCGGCCAAGAAAACCTTCTTTGCCGGTGGCGACCTCAATGAATTGATCAAGGTCGGCAAGCCCGAAGCCAAAGCCTTCTACGACATGGTGCTGACCCTCAAGGGGCAGTTGCGCACCCTGGAAACCCTGGGCAAACCGGTGGTTGCGGCGATCAACGGCGCGGCACTCGGCGGCGGCTGGGAAATCTGCCTGGCCTGCCACCATCGGGTGGCGCTGGATAATCCTGCGGTGCAACTCGGCCTGCCGGAAGTCACCCTCGGCCTGCTGCCGGGCGGTGGTGGCGTGGTGCGCATGGTGCGTATGCTCGGGATCGAAAAAGCCCTGCCGTACCTGCTGGAAGGCAAGAAGGTGCGGCCGCAACAGGCATTGCAGGCAGGCCTGATCGACGCTTTGGCAACCGACCGCGAAGATCTGTTGGCCAAGGCGCGGGCGTGGATTCTCGCCAACCCGGTGGCGGTACAACGCTGGGACGTGAAGGGCTATCAGATTCCGGGCGGTACACCGTCAAGCCCGAAAGTCGCCCAGATGCTGGCGATTGCCCCGTCTATCCTGCGCAGCAAAACCCAGGGCACGATGCCCGCGCCGGAGAAAATCCTCTGCGCAGCGGTCGAGGGCGCGCAGGTGGATTTCGACACCGCGCACCTGATCGAAACCCGCTACTTTACCGAACTGACCACCGGCCAGGTCTCGAAAAACCTGATCGGCACGTTCTGGTTCCAGCTCAACGAAATCAACGCCGGTGGCTCGAGGCCGCAAGGTTTTGCGCCTTATGTCACCCGCAAGGTCGGCGTGCTCGGCGCCGGGATGATGGGCGCCGGTATTGCGTTTGTCAGCGCGTCGGCGGGTATCGATGTGGTACTCAAGGACATCAATCTCGCCGCAGCCGAGAAGGGCAAGGCGCATTCGGCAGCGCTGCTGGACAAGAAAGTCGCTCGCGGACAAATGAGCATCGAGCAACGTGATGCGGTGCTGGCGCGCATCCAAACCAGCGAAAACGATGCTGACCTGGCCGGTTGCGACCTGATCATCGAGGCGGTGTTCGAGGATCGTGACCTCAAGGCCAAAGTCTCGTTGGCCGCGCAGAAGGTCGTCGGCGCGGACGCGGTGATCGCGTCCAACACCTCGACCTTGCCGATCAGCGGCCTGGCGTGCGCCGTGCCCGATCAGAGCAAGTTCATCGGCCTGCATTTTTTCAGCCCCGTGGAAAAAATGCCGCTGGTGGAAATCATCAAGGGTGCCAATACCAGCGACGAAACCCTGGCCCGCGGATTCGATTACGTCCTGCAAATCAGGAAGACCCCGATTGTGGTCAACGACAGCCGCGGTTTCTTCACGTCGCGGGTGTTCGGCACCTTCACCAACGAAGGCATTGCCATGCTGGGCGAAGGTGTGAACGCGGCGATGATCGAGACTGAAGCACGCAAGGCCGGCATGCCTGTAGGACCGCTGGCGATCTCTGATGAAGTTTCCCTCAGCCTGATGAGCCATATCCGCCTGCAAACGGCCAAGGACCTGCAAGCAGAAGGCAAGCCACTGACAGAACATCCTGCGTTTGCCGTCATCGACTTGCTGCTCAATGAGTTCAAGCGTCCGGGCAAGGCTGCCGGTGGAGGTTTCTACGAGTATCCGGTGGGCGGCCAGAAATACCTGTGGCCGGAGTTGAAAAAACGCTTCGAGAAAGCCGACGGGCAGATTTCGCCAGTGGATGTGCGCGATCGCTTGCTGTTCGTGCAAGCCATCGAAACCGTGCGTTGTGTGGAGGAGGGCGTGTTGACCTCGACGGCGGACGCCAACGTCGGCTCGATCTTCGGCATCGGTTTCGCCGCCTGGACTGGCGGTGCACTGCAGTTCATCAACCAGTACGGCGTACAGGACTTTGTCGCCCGCGCCCAGTACCTGGCCAAGCAATATGGCGAACGGTTCGCGCCGCCTGCACTGCTACTGGAAAAAGCGGCAAAAGGGGAGGCCTTCTAAGGGCGCGATGACACATTTCGGGGCTTGCCTTGTCACAGTGTTTCGAGGCAGGCTCTGGGGTGTGCATTATTCCCATCACGTGTCAGGTATTTTTTATGTCGTTACGCATCTGCATTCTGGAAACCGACCACCTGCGTCCGGAATTGGTTGACCAATATCAGGGCTACGGGCAGATGTTCAAACACCTGTTTTCGCAGCAGCCGATTGCCGCCGAGTTCACCGTCTACAACGTGGTGCAGGGTGAATACCCAAGCGACGACCTGACATTCGACGCCTACCTGGTGACGGGCAGCAAGGCCGATTCCTTCGGCACCGACCCGTGGATCGAAACCCTCAAGAAGTATCTGCTGACCCGCTACGAGCGTGGGGACAAGTTGCTCGGCGTCTGCTTCGGTCATCAGTTGCTGGCATTGCTGCTCGGTGGCAAGAGCGAGCGTGCGACCCAGGGTTGGGGTGTCGGCACCCACAACTACAAACTGGCCGCCAAGGCCCCGTGGATGAGTCCTGTACGCGAAGAGCTGACGCTGTTGATCAGCCACCAGGATCAGGTCACGTCGCTGCCGGAGAACGCCACGGTCATCGCCTCCAGCGATTTCTGCCCCTATGCCGCCTATCACATCAACGATCAGGTGCTGTGCTTCCAGGGGCATCCGGAATTCATCCACGACTACTCCCGCGCCTTGCTGGAGATTCGTCAGGATGCGCTGGGCCAGCAGATTTACTCCAAAGGCATTGCGAGCCTGGAGCAGGAGCACCACGGCACCACGGTTGCTGAATGGATGATGCGGTTTGTCGCGCACAAGCCGGCCGCTGTCAAAGGCTGAAAACATCGCGAGCAAGCTCGCTCCCACAGTGGATCTTCGGTGTTGCAGAGATCGATGTGGGAGCGAGCCTGCTCGCGAAGGTCGTGAACGATAGCGCGTTGAACCAGGTACACAGCGGCGCCCCTGGATTTTTCGCGAGCGAGCTCGCTCCTACAGCCAGCCGGACTTTTTGAAGCTGGCCCACAACCCCAGGCAGCCCACCGTAATAAACCCCAGCACCCCGAAATAGCCGTAGTGCCAGCCCAACTCCGGCATGTTCTGGAAGTTCATCCCGTAAATCCCCGCCACCGCCGTCGGAAAGGCCAGAATCGCCGCCCAGGCCGCAAACTTGCGTTGCACCACGCTCTGGCGAGAGGCCTCCAGCAGCACCCCGACTTCAATCGTCTGGCTGGCAATATCCGCCAGGGTAGTGAGGTCTTCCATCTGCCGCGTTACATGGATCTGCACATCGCGAAAGTACGGACGCATGTTCTTGTCGATGAACGGGAAGCTCAGATTTTGCAGTTCTTCGCCAATCTCCACCATCGGCGCCGCGTAACGACGCAGGCGCAAGACATCCCGACGCAAGCCATGAAGTTTCTGAATGTCATGCTCATTCAGCGCACTGCACAGCACGTTGTGTTCCAGCTCATCGATTTCAGCATGGATGGCTTCACCCATTGGCTGGTAGTTTTCGATGACGAAGTCGAGGATGGCGTAAAGTACGAAATCTTCTCCGTGCTCCAGCAGAATCGGACGTGCCTCACAGCGCTGTCGGACATAGGCGTAGGAAGCCGAATGGCCGTTGCGTGCGGTAATGATGTAACCCTTGCCAGCAAAGATATGTGTTTCGATGAACTCGAGTTTGCCTTCATTGCGAATCGGCGAGTAGGTAACGATGAACAGCGCATCGCCGAAGGTTTCCAGCTTCGGCCGACTGTGCTTTTCCAGGGCGTCTTCAATGGCCAGCTCGTGCAGGTTGAACTGGCGTTGCAGGTTGTAGAGTTCCTCGGCATTCGGCTCTTCCAGGCCGATCCAGACAAAGTGCCCGGGCTTTGCCGCCCAGGCTGCGCCTTCGTCGAGGGTGATATTGGTGACTTTCTTACCGGCGCTATAAACCGCAGCAGCAACAACTCTACCCATGATGGTGATTCACTTCTTCTTGGCAGCTTTCAATTGGCAACAAATGCAATGGCAGTGTCGATCAGCTTAGCCTCGCGAGGGTTTGAGAGTCAGTTAAATCTGCCGAGTTCGCCGGTAAAGTCTCGCAGGCAAAAGAAAACCCGCACCAGGCGGGTTTTCTTGTTCAGGCGGCTTGCAGTTGCCGGTCCATCGACTCGATGCATTCACGCATCTGCTCGCGGCACTGGGCAATCAGCATGGGCATGTCGTCCAGGCTCAATCCGGCGGTAGGAATCGCCGGCAACGAGCGGATCAGGATTTTCCCGCTGCGCCAGCGGTTCAATTGCATGTGTTTGACGTAACTGCTGACACACACCGGCACGATGGGTACCCCTGCGGCAATGGCCATCTGGAATGCGCCTTTCTTGAAGGGGAGCAACTCCTCACCCAGGTTGCGCGTGCCTTCCGGGAATACCCAGATCGAGGTGTCTTTGTTTTGCAGGGTGTGGGTGGTGGTCAACATCGACTTGCGCGCCTTTTGCGCATTGCCGCGGTCGATCAGCACATTGCCGGCCAGCCAGAACAACTGCCCGAACAGTGGCACCCATTTCAGGCTCTTTTTGCCGATGCACACGGTACGGCGGGGTACCACGTTGCCAAACACAAACAAGTCATAGTTGGACTGGTGATTGGCGATGATCACGCAGCTGGCAGGTTTATCCATCAAAGGCCCGACATCGGTCTTCACCCGCAAACGCAAAATGCACATGGCCGGCCACGCATACAGGCGTGCGCACAGGCGGCTGTTGTCCGGGTTGAAAGGCCGGCACAGGCCGAGGATTACACCCAGCACGCCCGCCACGATAAAATGCAGACCCATCAATGACATACGGAACAAAAACAGCATTTACAGGCCCCGCCGGGACAAAAGGTGGCGCAGTGTACGGACGTGCACTGTTTTCGGCAATTGCTGCCAGAGTAGTGAGAGATAGCCGATGTTTGTGCTGATGTTTCCGACCAATTGGTCAGATGCGGTCTAGAGCGGTCACAGAAGTTTTACCAGGACAGGTACGAAAAAGCCCGACACGACGGTCGGGCTCTTCGTTGCAGCAGATCCGGGCTTAACCCAAATGCTCCTGGTCCTGGATGATCGCGTTATCCAGGGCTTCCAGCAGTGCTTTGCGCACTTTCAATTTGGTGTTCTTGTGCGCGGTCATGTTGATCTTCTTCAACTGACGAGCCGCCGCCAGTGCCGTGCCTTGCAGTTCTTCCGCCGACACCACGACATCCAGGAAGCCGGCAGCCACGGCGCCTTGCGGGCTGAACATCTCGCCGTTGACCACCGAGCGCTGAAGCGCCACTTTGTTCAGGCGGTCACGGGCAATCTCGATGCCCGCGTGGTGCATGGTCATGCCGATCTGCACTTCGTTCAGGCCAATGCTGAACGGACCGTCTACGCCGATGCGATAGTCGGCCGACAACAGCAGGAACGCACCCTTGGCCACCGCATGCCCCGGGCACGCCACGATCACCGGGAAGGGGTGCGACAGCAGGCGGCGGGCCAGGGTCGAGCCGGAGGTCACCAGTGCCACGGCTTCTCTAGGACCGGCCGTCATCACCTTCAAGTCATAACCGCCAGAGAGAATGCCCGGCTGCCCGGTAATGATCACCACCGCACGATCAGTCACCGCCTGATCCAGCGCAGCGTTGAATTCGGCAATCACATCCGGGGAGATGGCATTGACCTTGCCATTGCTCAAGGTCAGGGTCGCGATACCGTCTTCGAGATGGTAGGAAATCAACTCACTCATGACGCTATTCCTTTCAATAAAGTTGGGCAGACGTTACCCACCGCCGCAGGCCAGGTAAAGCGCCGTGACTGACCCGCCAGTCACCCTTTGTCTGCCCGCCAGGCGCAGCCCGCCGCGCCTGCTGCGCATTCCCCTCTATATAGATGAGGGTACGAAGCCGGAGATTGGCCGGTTTGCCATGGCCCAGAGGGCGCGCAAACGCTGAATCGCGTTAACCGCATGAAAATTCTGAAAAAAATATTTGCCATCGGAAAAGCTTTCGACTACATTAGCGCGCCTCGACAGACAGAACATGTTTGAAGAGATACGGTGAAGTGTCCGAGTGGCTTAAGGAGCACGCCTGGAAAGTGTGTATACAGGAAACTGTATCGAGAGTTCGAATCTCTCCTTCACCGCCACATTCTGAAAACCCCCGCAAGCTTACGGTTTGCGGGGGTTTTTCTTTTTCAGTTGTGCCAATCAATACATCCCGCCACTTCCCGAGTCTCCGCTACGTCAGCTCAAACCGCTCTTGCGCATAATCCTTACCTGCCAGGGTAAGTTCAAAAATGGTGGCGCCGAACGTACCCCGTGTCACTTTTTGATTCACAAGACGTTTAGCCTGGAGTTGCTTCAGACCCTCTTCCACTTCAAGCTTGCTGAGTGAGACCAGTTTGCAAATCGAGTCCAGGTTTGCAACTTTTCTGAAGTTTGCGTGATAGGCCAAAGCTTCCATCAGCAGCGTTTGGTTATCTGTCAACTGTGGAAACTGTGGGTTGTTCTTTTTGTAAATTTTTCGCTCTATCTCATGTAGCTCGCTGTAGGCTCCCTCATTGCCGCGGTAGTAGATCACTAAAGTCAGGGTGCTGACGAAAGCCACGATAATCGTCAGTAGTGACCAATTCGGCATTGGCGTTTCCAGCTGAAGCCAACTCCATGTACGTAGCAGCCAGCCCTTGGTCTCAGCCAACAACGTCAGCTCGAAGTAAGTGTCGAGCAGCTTTGTGGCAATGATCAAGGCGATAAGGAAGCCTGTGGCCGAGTAGGCCATAGCCTTGCAAGTGAATGGGGAATGATTGCCTTCTGCCGCCATGCTGATGGTCTCAAGTGCAGGGAACCGATTTTTTCAGCATAGCAGCAGGGCACTCTGGCATTGGCCACGCAAGCAGTGAACAAGGCGAGCCGGCTGTTAGACTGTCCGGATTCTTCGAATGGAATCGACATCATGCTCCATCCTCCGCAAGTTTTCGTGGCACAGCCAGGTTCATAGCGACTGTGCCGATGGTCATCGTCCGTTACGCATCACACCCAGTGACCAGCAACTCGGCCAATGATCCCGTGACTTTGCCGGCGTTTGATGCGCCGGCTGAATATCTGAACAGGAATAAACAGCAATGATCACCACCACAACCCACTCCATTGAAGGCCGGCAAATTACCGCCTACCTGGACATCGTCAGCGCCGAGTCAGTGCAAGGGATCAACGTTGTTCGTGACGTATTTGCCGGTATGCGCGACATTTTCGGCGGGCGTTCCCAGACGCTGGAGCGAGCGTTGAAGGAAGCACGCATTCAGGCCACCGATGAGATCAAGGAGCGGGCGCGGGCGCTTCAGGCGGACGCGGTGGTGGGGCTTGACTATGAGATCAGCATGCCGGCCGGCAAGGGCGGGATGGTCGTCGTGTTTGTGACCGGGACAGCGGTCAAGTTGCGATGAGGGATCGCAGCCATTCGTCGGTCACATGGGAATTCGAACGGACAGTCCATTGGTGACCGGCTAGTCTCAAAAGCCTTGGAGGTCGATATTTTTCAGGCAAAAGGCTTGCCGGTGTCGATCCCGCTCTTTGAAAGGGGTGAAGAGATGGCTGATCCGTATATCGAGGACGATGGCGCAGAGTTTCCGATCAACAATTGCGTGCAGTGTGGCCAGACCCAGTATGTGGCCAGTTTCGGCGAAGACCAGACAGAGGTCGGCAAGATCAAGACCAGGGCGTGCCGGGTCCTGAAGGGCAAGTTCCTGCCCAAGGTGACAGCACCGGTCAGGAAGTAGACGAACGCAGGCAGACCCCGTCATTGAACGGGTTTTTTCATGTCTGAAAGGTTTTCATGACAAGTTCTTTAAAGTGGAGATCTTTCACAAACTTTTCACAACAGCTGCCGTAGTCTCGACTTATCCGTTAGAAAGCAACACCTGGCCCGTTTCCCCAGCGGGCTTTTTTTTGCCCGTCGTAAAACCTTTTCCAAAATAGCTGTCCAACCGTCGCCAATCGCGAAGTTGGACCGGCGTGCCGGACTCTATCCGCGCAAAAGCATTCAATCTCGCCCCTTTTTGTGTACCCCTATTTTTTGAGGTTTTTGTCATGCGTTTAACACTGCCTGCTCTGGTTCTGGGGCTTCTGGTTGCTCAAGGTGCAATGGCCGGTGACGGTACTGCCGCACTGGGTGGTGGCTTGGGCGGCGCATTGGGTAACGTGGTCGGCCAGAAGATGGGCGGCAGCACTGGCGCAGTGATCGGTGCGGGCGTTGCTGGCGCGGCAGGCAGCGCAGTTGCCGCCAAAAAAGGTCATCGCACCAGCGCTGCCATCGGTGGCGGTGTCGGCGCAGCCGGTGGTTCGGTGATCGGTAAAAGCCTGGGTGGCAAGTCCGGTGCCACCATCGGCGCAGGTCTGGGCGGTGCATTGGGCGGCGGCGTAGGCAGCAACCTGGCCAACGGTCACAAGCGTCACTGATGCTGATCCAGATTTGAAACAGCCCGGCTTGATGCCGGGCTTTTTCATATATGAACGATTCCCGCCGCAGCGGCTCAAAACTTCCATACCCCTGAAGATGCGAGGCGTGCCATGAACTCCCAAACCGACGGCAAACAGAACGCAAGCCCGATGACTCGACGATTGATGTTGCCTGCGATTGTTTTTGGATTGCTGCTCTCCCAGGTGGCGCTGGCAGGCGGTAATGGAGATGCCGCGGTGGGCGGTGGTCTCGGTGGGGTGCTGGGCAACGTGGTTGGTGGCCAGGTGGGTGGCAGTACTGGCGCAGCGATTGGTGCGGGTGTCGGCGGAGCGGCCGGCAGTGCCGTTGCCGCGCCCAAGCACAATCGCACCGAAGCGGCGGTAGGCGGTGGTTTGGGCGCGGCGGGAGGATCGGTGGTCGGCAACAGTCTTGGTGGTTCGACCGGATCGGCCATCGGTGCTGGTCTTGGCGGTGCAGCCGGCGGTGCGATCGGCAATGATCTGGGGGATGACAGTGGCCGATCCCATTCCGGTGGCGGCCATAAACACTCGAACAAGCACCACAAAAAGCATCACTGATTGAGCGAGGCATACCATGACTCTGGAATCCGAAGGCACGGAAGACAAAGACCCAAGCGGACAGCCATCCATCAACGATCCCGGCAATGAAGATCCGGGGTCGCTGATGGATGATGCGACGGTGCCACTTAACGATGCTGATGATGCAGGCGATGTGGGAAATATCGAGTTTGATGATGAGGAAGAGGACGAAGATTGATTGAACCCTGTTGCCAAATCAACCGATCGTCTACCTGGTCGAACGCGTCCATCGCGCAGCCCTCGATATGTCATGACCTGCTCTTGAGGTCAGATGAGAGGTGCAATATGAACACTGATCCAAAGGCCTCCGACGTTGATGAAACTCCGGAATATCCGCTGCCGTCACCTACCGACTCCTTGAGCCGCGACCAACGACCGCCGGACGATGATGCCGGCGTGGAGCAAGTGCCGAGCGACGAGAGCGACGAGAATGTCGAGGCAGATCCGCACGATCGACGCGATGCAGATACCGATGGCTCGGGAGAGCCGGCTACTTCGAAGCTGCGGTGAGGGCATCCGGGTCTTTAATGCTTCCTGAGTGAATCGAGCCGAGGGGATCACCCGATCCCAGCGGATCCACCCACCCCGTCGGGTTGCGGGTGTACCGATACGGGTTCAACCCAGCGCCCGACCTGAGCGGATCCGGTGTCAGAAAACGACCGAAGTCCGGATGGTAATAGCGATGCCGGTTGTAGTGCAGGCCACTCTCAGCGTCGAAGTATTGCCCCTGAAACCGTAAGGGTTGTTCGAGCCATTCGCGGCTCGATTTGCGGAGTTTGCCGTGGGCGGTGTATTTGGCCGACCAGACGATCGCTCCGCCGTGGCCGGTCAGTTCCAGCGGGGTACCGAGGTGGTCGAGTTGAAAGTAGTAGGCGCAGGCTTGTGCCCGGCCTTTGCCGTCGAGCAGCGCTAGCGGGCGGAAGCTACCGGGCTCGCCGGGCTCGCTACGTTCGTAGATGTAGCTGCGGTAGTGCCGGGGGCCGCTTTCGGCGATCAGCCGGTCGTCTTGCCAGACGTATTGCGTGGTGTAGCCTTCAACCGTTTTCTGGACGCGCCGGCCGAAAGCGTCGTAGCGATAGCTGACACTTTTACCGTCCGGGGGGCTGACGCCGATCAGGCGGTGCTGGCTGTCGTAGGCGTATTCGGTGACCAGGGGCGGCAGGCCGCGGCGTTCGCGGATCAGATTGCCGAAGGCGTCGTAGTCGTAGTAGCTGCCGTCATTGCCACTGCCACTGCGCTGCAGGCGGTTGCCCTGGAAAACACACGGGCCGGGATGTTCGTGGATCAGCAGGTTACCGGCCGGGTCGTGGGTGAAGTGCTCTGCGCACTGGTCGCGGGCGTGATGTACGCCGGTCAGGCGGTCGAGTGCATCGTATTGATAGCGGCGTGAACCGTGGCGGCTGTCGGTAACCTTCAAGAGGTTGCCCTTGGCGCTGTAGGCATACTCACGGCGGTACAGCGGCCGTTGTTTTTGGCTGATGACATGGGCCTGCAAACGGCCTTGCTCGTCGTAGGCGTAATCGCTGAGCAGAAGGCCCTGTTGGCGCTGCTGTTCGCGCCCGCCGACAAAACGATGGCGGGTCAGGGGTGTACCGTTGAGGTCGATGGCCGTGAGGGCGCCTCCCTTGGCGTGGTGATAGACGAGGATACAGGCGTCGGGCAGGTGCAGGCACTTGAGCCGACCGCAGACGTCGTAGTGGTAACGCAGGGTGCCCCAGCCCTGATGCTCGGTGATCAGTCGGTCCTGAAGGTCGTATTCGAACTGCAACGGAGAATCCCGGCCATCATCCACGCTGACCAGTCGCCCGAGCGTGTCGTAGCGGTACTCGATCCGGACCCCATCGGGCAAGGTTTTGACCCGTAATCGCCCAGCGCTGTCATGCTGATAGCCGGTAACCAGCTGCGAACCTTCGTCGCCAAACTCGGTTTTCTTCAGCAATTGGCCTTTGGGGTCGTAGCTGTAGGTGGTACGACGTCCATCGAAGGCGGTTTCCTGTCGGATCAATCCTCCCGGGGTGTAGTCCAGACGGTAAGTATCGCCCACCTCGTTTTCGATCTCGGTAAGCAACAATTGCGCATGGTCGTAGCGGTACTTCAGCGCGCTGCCGTCGGGGTTGATCCGGCGGCTGATCAAATGCAGGTCGTCGGCGTATTCGTAACGGGTTACCCGTCCCAGTTCGTCGGTCTCGGCGGTGATCCGACCGTAGGCGTTGTAGCGCCAGGCACGGCAGGCGCCCGTGGGCAGCTTGGTCCGGCTCAGTCGACCCACGGCGTCCCACTCATAACGGGTGATAGCACCGTGTTCGTCCTGCCCGGTAATCCTCCGCCCCAACGCATCGTAGGAAAAAATGCGCTGAGAACCATCGGGCAAGGTTTCTTCCAGCAATTGCCCCAGGGAGTTCCAGGCAAGCCGGTGAATGCTCTGGTCTGGAAACCTGATTGTCAGCAAGCGCCCCAGCGAGTCGTAGGAATAGTGGGTGGTCTGTCCGTTGGGATCGGTGACGGCAGTGATGTCTCCCTGGGCGTTGCGCTGGTAGCTCCACGTCGCCTGAGCGCGGGTTCGGGCGTGCAGGAAGCCGTGGCGATACTTGTAGGACGTGGGCGCCTCATCCGGGGCAAGCAGCGCGCTCAGTCGACCGGTTTCGTCATAATGGTACTGGGTGACGGCACCGAGGGCGTCCTGCTCGAAGATCAATCGACCCAGATTGTCGTAGGCCTTGTGCTGTTCGCCGCCGTCCAGCCCGATGTGGCGCACCAATCGCGCGAATGGGTCATGAACGTAAACCTCTTGGCTGCCGTCGGCGTTGTTCACCGTCACGGTGCCTTGATCGTCCCAGACGTAACGCGTCTCCATCTGCGCAAACGAAGCCCAATGATGGACGCAGCGGGCGGTTTTGCCGGAGCGTTCCCACGCCCAGAAGAAACTCGCGCCGCCCGCCAGTTGCCGTTGCAGGATCACGTGCTGCTCGTCGTAGTCATAACGCTCGCTTTCACCCGCGGCGTTGGTCACCTCGACCAAGCGCTGGCGGGCGTCGTAGCGGTAGCTGGCCAGTGTCTGTTCGGTGCGCCAGGTGTACGCCTTGGGCCCGCAGCGCTGAAACACCTGATAGTCGACGGCCACCAGGTGCTTGAGGTCATAACGCAGCAGCAAGGCACGATCAGCGCCGTTATCCAGGCGCTGAATCCGCTCAAGGCCGTCCCGATGTACCGTCAGGCGGTTGTCGTAGGCGTCGCTGATCGCGATCAGTCGGCCATCGCGGAAATGAAAAAAGCGTGCCGCGTCGCCAGCCTGGGCGAGGATCAGTTCGCCGGGTTCTTCGCCGAGGTAAATCGCCGCCCGCGACAGTCTGTTACGGATCATTGGGCGCGCCGTCGTCGGCCATGGAAATGGCGTGCGGCGGTTTTCGGCGTTGATCCACAGCACCTGCTCGCCGTGGAATTCCAGATGCTGGGACAGCGAGTGCCGCCAGCCGAAACCGAGCCCGTTGTCGAGTTCGACGGTACGGGTGCGATAGAGGCGGGTGAAGTCGAACGGCAAGTTCCCGTCGAGGGTGCCGTCCGTGAGGGCCAGCGAAACTTCACCGGTGACCATCGACACCGGGCCTTTTTGGGGGCGGTGCGCTCGATGGTATCGATACTGGCGGCGAACCTGTGCGCCTGTGTCAGGGAACCGCTGGCGGGACATGCCAATACCTTTTGGGAATCGAACATCTGCAGACTTTCGCTTGGCGGAATGTAGGACCTGAGACTCTGCGGAGGATCTTCCAGGAAAGAAGTCGGGAAAGTTGGCGTTTGATGTAGGGCGAATCGCTAAATCACGAGAGCCATTCGGCGTGGATCGGGATTTCAACGTTGCTCTGATACGGCCACGCTCGTTATGCTGCTGAATCCTTTAATCCATTCGGGTGCGGGCCTCACCTGCGCCGCCCGGGATGCCTTGGAAAACGGATCAGATGCGATGAATGCACCACTGAAAACATTCGGCCCGATCAAGGCCGTGATTTTCGATATGGACGGCTTGCTGCTGGATACAGAGGGCATCTACACCGAAGTCACGTCCATCATCGCCGCGCGTTATGGCCGAACGTTCGACTGGAGCATCAAGCAGAACATCATTGGCCGGGGCGCAGGGGATCTGGCGCGCTATGTGGTTGAAGCGCTCGACCTGCCAATTACCGCCGAAGAGTTTCTGGTGATCCGCGAGCCGCTGATGCGCGAGCGCTTTCCTACAGCACAGGCGATGCCTGGCGCACAGGAACTGGTACGGCATCTGAAGACCAACAACATTCCCATTGCCGTGGGTACCAGTTCATCGAGCCAGTCGTTCGGTCAGAAAACCACCCTGCACCGCGACTGGTTCACCCTGTTCGACTTCATCGTCACCGCCGATGACCCCGAGGTGGCGGCGGCCAAACCGGCACCGGATATTTTCCTGACGGCGGCGCGGCGTCTGGGCGTCGCGCCTGAGGATTGCCTGGTGTTCGAGGATTCGCCATTCGGTGTCACCGCGGCGAAAGCGGCAGGGATGACGGCGATTGCGATTCCGGATGCGGCAATGGCCGACGCCAGGTACGCACACGCCGATGGCATTCTTCGTACGTTGAAGGCGTTCGAGCCGGGCGCTTTTGGTTTGCCTGCGCTTGAGTGGGTCTGATCCAGGAGGCTACATGTGGGAGCGAGCCTGCTCGCGAAAGCGGTGTTTCAGACAACATCAACGTGTCTGATATTCCCTCTTCGCGAGCAGGCTCGCTCCCACAGTTATTGCAGTTGACAGATATGCATCAGGCCCCGAAGCCACCGTCGATGGTCAGGCTGGCCCCGGTGATGTAACCCGCTTCCGGGCTGACGAGGTAGGCGACGAAGCTGGCGATCTCTTCAGCCTTGCCGTACCGGCCCACGGCCATCAACGGGATCAGGCTCTCCGCAAAGTCACCCTCGGCCGGGTTCATGTCGGTGTCGACGGGACCCGGCTGCACGTTATTGATGGTGATGCCTTGGGGGCCGAGGTCACGGGCCAGACCTTTGGTCAGACCGACCAGTGCCGATTTGCTCATGGCGTACGGGCCGCCACCGGCAAAGGGCATGCGATCGGCGTTGGTGCTGCCGATGTTGATGATGCGACCGCCTTCGGTCATGTGTCTGGCGGCGGCCTGGGTGGCAATGAACACGCTGCGTACGTTGATGGCCAGAGTCTGGTCGAAGTCTTCGAGTTTAAAGTCGGCCAGTGGAGCGACGGCCAGCACGCCTGCATTGTTGACCAGGATATCCAGGCGACCGAAGGCTTCCACCGTGGCGGACACGGCGCCGCGGATCGCGTCGGCGTCGGCGCTGTCGGCCTTGATGGCCAGGGCCTTGCCGCCCTTGGCGGTGATGCTGTGTTGCAACTCTTCGGCTTTGGCTGTCGAGCTGACATAAGTGAAGGCAACGGTCGCGCCTTCAGCGGCCAGGCGCTTGACGATGGCTGCACCGATACCGCGCGAACCACCTTGAATCAATGCCACTTTGCCGCTGAGGTTCTGAGTAGTCATGTCGATCTCCAAGTCCCGAGGCGAGATGTCCCGGTTGATGGAGGCTAGTATCGATTCAGGATTACGAGCTGTGTAGGCCATAATTGCGATAGTCTGTGTAAACCAAAAGTTTATAGTGGCGTCTATGGAAACCTTCAGCAGTATCGAATGCTTTGTGCGCAGCGCCGAGGTCGGCAGCTTTGCCGAAGCGGCGCGACGCTTGAGCCTGACGCCGGCGGCGGTGGGCAAGAGCGTTGCCAAGCTTGAGGCGCGCCTGGGCGTCAGATTGTTTCAGCGCAGCACGCGCAGCCTGACGCTGACCGAGGCCGGTCAGTTGTTTCTCGGCGAAGTCAGCACCAGCCTGCACACCATCCAGAATGCCGTGGCCAACCTCGCCAGCGCCGGTGGGCAGCCAGCGGGTACATTGAAGGTCAGCATGGGGACGGTATTCGGTTGCCTGTACATAGTGCCGATGCTCGGCGAGTTTCTGCGGCGATTCCCGGCGATCAACCCGGACTGGCACTTCGACAACCGCCAGGTCGATCTGATCGGGCAGGGGTTTGACGCGGCAATCGGCGGTGGCTTCGAATTACCCCAGGGCGTAGTCGCGCGCAAGCTGAGTCCGGCGCATCGGGTATTGGTGGCTTCGCCGGATTACCTGGCGATTCATGCGTCAATCACCGAGCCGGACGACCTCAAGCACCACGACGGGATTCTGATCCGCTCGCCGCAAACCGGTCGCGTGCGCTCCTGGCAGTTGACCCACCGCAATCAGCAACACAGCCCGTTGACGCTAAAGGCGCGGATGACCATGAGCGACTCCGAGGCCGCCTGCGTCGCCGCCGCACAAGGTCTGGGCATTGCGCTGGTGAGTATGCCGTTCGCCTCGGGATACCTGGAGGCGGGCAGGTTGCAGCGGGTGTTGCCGGACTGGTACATCGACGACGGCTACACCTCCATCTATTACGCCGAACACAAACTGCTGCCCGGCAAGACCCGGGTGTTTGTCGATTTCATCATCGAGCAGTTTGCCGAGCGGGGGTTGGGGCAGAGGTTCAGTGCGGTTTGAGTCAGGCTCGGGACCGAGGCGTGGCCATCGCGGGCAAGCCACGCTCCCACAGGTATTGCTTCGTTCTCATCACCGCGATACGACGCAGAACCTGTGGGAGCGTGGCTTGCCCGCGATGAACGATAACGCGGTCTACCGGGCAAACCGCCCCGGCCAGCCAATGATGTTTTTCGGCCGCGGCGTCGCATAGGTCCGCACCTTCGAGGTCGACAGTCCCAACCGCACCAGCGACTCGGCAATGGTCACCGCCGCCGTCACCCCATCCACCACCGGTACCCCGGTACGCCGGCGAATCTGCTCGTCCAGCCCGGCCATGCCGCCGCAACCGAGGCAAATCACTTCGGCCTTGTCCTGGGTCACCGCCAGTTCGGCCTGGTGCACGATGGCTTCCAGTGCGCGTTGCGGTTCGTGTTCCAGTTCCAGCACCGCCAGGCCACTGGCCCGTACCGAGGCGCAACGGTCCCACAGGCCCGAGAGCTTGAGGCGGTCTTCGATCAGCGGCACGGTGCGGTCGAGGGTGGTGACCACGCTATAGGCGTGACCGAGAAACATCGCCGTGCTGGCGGCGGCATCGGTGATGTCCACCACCGGCACGTTGAGCAGTTCCTGCAAGCCTTCGCGGCCGTGCTCGCCGTAGCCAGCCTGGATTACCGCGTCGAATGGCTGGTCGTAGGACATCACCCGGTCCATGACCGCGATGGCCGCCAGGTAACTTTCGAAATTGCCTTCGATGGAGTCGGCGCCGAAGTGCGGGGTTAGGCCGACGATTTCCGTGCCGGGTGAGGCCACGGCCTGCGCCGAGCGGGCGATGGCCTGGGTGATGGATTCGGTGGTGTTGACGTTGACCACGAGAATACGCATGGGGAGTCCTTATTGCGGATGGTTCTGCGGCCCGACTTTGCCGGGCCGCCATGGAGTCAATGGCTGACGTTTTCGACCGCGATGGTTTCGCCGCTGACATCGGCGTAGTGCTGCTGGCGCTTGGCGATGATCAGGTAGAGCATTCCGGCGATGCCGGCACCAATCAGCCAGGAGAACGGCGACACGCTGTGGAAACCCGGCACCAGGGCCAGGACGATGGCGATCAACGCTGCGGGAATGAACGCCGCCACGGCGCGCAAATTGACCCCGCGGCTGTAGTAATAAGGACCGTTGGGGTCTTCGCTGTACAACTGCGGCACGTTGACCTGGCCTTTTCGTACCAGCCAGTAGTCGACCATGATCACGCCGTACAAAGGGCCGAGCAGGGCTCCGAGGCCGGACAGGAAGTAAACGATCACCAGCGGACTGTTGTAGAGGTTCCACGGCAGGATCAGCACGGCGATGGTCGCGCTGATCAGTCCGGCGCGACGGAACGTCAGGTATTTCGGCGCCAGGTTACTGAGGACGAACGCCGGGGCGACGAAGTTGGCCATGATGTTCACCGCCACGGTGACGATCAGGAACGCCAGGCAACCGAGTACCAGGAAGAAGGTGTTGGGGATCGAGGCGATGATTTCGGTCGGGCTTTCGATGATCCGGCCGTTGATCTGAAACTGCGCGCCGCACAGCAGGACAGTGATGCTGGCGAACACCAGAATATTCACCGGCAAGCCCCAGAAATTTCCGACCTTGATGGTCTTGCGGCACGGTGAAGAGCGGGCGAAGTCGCAGAAATTGAGGATCAAGGTACCGTAGATCGCCAGCCACAGTGCGCCACCGGCAAAGATGTTGCGCCACATCTCGCCACCGGTCAGCGGCTCACGGATCGACCAGGCAATGGTCGCGTTGGCCTGCAAGTACATCCACGCGGCGAGGGCGGCAACGGTCAGCAGAATCACCGGGCCGGCAAACGCCTCGTAGCGCCGCACCATCTCCATGCCATAGGCAAGGATCGCCAGTTGCACGAACCAGATCGCGACAAAACACACCCAGCCCAGGGTCGACAGGCCGAGGATCGAGTTGTGGTCGTAGTCGGCGAACCCGGGATGGATCGCCGTCAACAGCACACGGAAGACGACGGACGCGAGGTACGTCTGAATTCCGAACCAGGCGATGGCGATCACGGCGCGGATCAACGCAGGAATCTGCGCCCCATGAATACCGAAACTGATCCGGCTGATGACCGGAAACGGCACCCCGGTTTTCTGGCCCATGTAGCCAGACAGGTTCATGAAGAAGTAAACCAGCGCCGCACCGATCCCCAGGGACAACAGGATCTGCCAGCCGCCCAGGCCCAAGGCATACAGGCCGATGGCAAAGGAGTAGTTGGCAATGTTGTGAACGTCATTGGTCCACAGGGCAAAGATGCTGTAGCGACCCCAGCGCCGGCCTTCGGCCTTGGTCGGTGCCAGGTCCTTGTTGTGCAGTCGAGGACTGAGCACCACGGGGGAGTCCTGCGCCTGATTGTCGGCGGTGTGGGTAGATTGGGGGGAGGGTAGATCCAGAGCGATATTGTTATTGGAGAGACTGGTACGCATTCCGGCAGGCTCCTGATGCTCGACGCCGCGATGACTGTGCATGAGCCTTGGCTCGACAAATCTTCGTCGCGGGTGGCGAATATCATTGGTTACGGGGCATCTGCAGCCTGTACGGGATAGGGCGCTTCAGGCTTGCGGATCTAAGGTGTGTGTATGTTTTGAGATGATTGTATACAAAACATGTATGCACTTAAGCTAGATCCATGCCAGTCGAGCGTTCTATGAACGGCGCTGTTCATTTCTTTTTGTTATGGCTTTTCGCCAAGTTATTGAAAAATTGACAATATAAATTGACCGTTTGAACAGGTATTTATTTTTTTGAGAGGGGTTCGGTGAGGCGACGGGAAAGGAGATGTAACTTTTTGGGGCGCAAAAACTAAAAGTGCACACACAAATGGCACCTATGGTGACAATCGTGTGTACAAATTTTTTGAAACTGCAGATAACACTGTAGGAGCGAGCCTGCTCGCGATGGTCGTCAACGATAACGCGGGGTGCCTGATACCCCGCTGCGTTCTCGGGTTCATCGCGAGCAGGCTCGCTCCTACAGTGGGCTTACGCTTTGGACTTGCTGATGATATTCCCCGCGTGCAACCCGCATTCCTTCTGCGTCGCTTCTTCCCACCACCAGCGGCCTTCGCGCTCATGCTGGTTCGGCAATACCGGGCGGGTGCAGGGTTCGCAGCCGATGCTGATGAAACCGCGTTCGTGCAGGCTGTTGTAAGGCAGTTCCAGCATGCGGATGTAACCCCAGATCTCTTCGCTGGTCATTTGCGCCAGCGGGTTGAACTTGTACAGGGTGCGTTCCGGGGTGGAGAACGCGGTGTCGATTTCCATCACCGCGACGGCGCTGCGGGTACCGGGGCTCTGGTCACGACGCTGGCCGGTGGCCCAGGCTTTCACGCCGGAGAGCTTGCGGCGCAGCGGTTCGATCTTGCGGATGCCGCAGCATTCGCCATGGCCGTCCTTGTAGAAGCTGAACAGGCCTTTTTCCTTCACGAAGGGTTCGAGTTTGGTGTAGTCCGGCGACACCAGCTCGATGTCGATCTTGTAGTGCTCGCGCACCTGATCGATGAAGCGGTAGGTCTCGGGGTGCAAGCGGCCGGTGTCGAGGCTGAACACCTTGACGTTCTTGTTCAGCTTCCAGGCCATGTCCACCAGCACCACGTCCTCGGCGCCGCTGAAAGATATCCACAGGTCATCGCCGAACTCGGCAAACGCGAGTTTCAGGATGTCCTGGGCGGATTTGTTGGCATAGGTCGTGGCGAGTTCCACGACGTCGAACGTTGGGCTCATCAGGGCGGCTTCCTACAGGTCGGTGGCGCTGGGCGCTCTATATAGGGCCGATGGTAACAAAAAGCTGCACGGGCCGGGGCATCCTCTGCGTTGCGCAGGCAGGCCCTAGCCGCTAGAGTTCGGCAATCTTTTTGCTCGCTCGACTCAATAATCTATACAAATGGGAGTGTCTTGTGGAAATTGCCTGTCTGGATCTTGAAGGTGTGCTGGTCCCGGAAATCTGGATCGCCTTCGCCGAAAAAACCGGGATCGAATCCCTCAGGGCCACCACCCGGGACATTCCCGACTACGACGTGCTGATGAAGCAACGCCTGCGGATTCTCGACGAGCACGGCCTGAAGCTTTCCGACATTCAGGAAGTGATCGCCACGCTCAAGCCACTGGATGGCGCCATCGAGTTCGTCGACTGGTTGCGCGAGCGCTTCCAGGTGGTGATCCTGTCGGACACATTCTATGAGTTCTCCCAGCCGTTGATGCGCCAACTGGGCTTCCCGACCTTGCTCTGCCATCGTCTGATTACCGACGACAGCGGGCGAGTCACGGGCTATCAACTGCGTCAGAAAGATCCAAAGCGCCAGTCGGTCCTGGCCTTCAAGAGCCTTTACTACCGGGTGGTCGCGGCGGGGGATTCCTACAACGACACCACAATGCTGGGCGAGGCCGATGCCGGGATCCTGTTCCATGCGCCGGATAACGTGATCGCCGAGTTCCCGCAGTTCCCGGCGGTGCATACGTTTGAAGAGCTCAAGCAAGAGTTCATCAAGGCTTCGAACCGCCCCCTGACCTTGTAAGCCGACCCCCTGTAGGAGCGAGCATGCTCGCGATGAACCCGAGAGCGCCGCGGGGTGTCAGGTACCCCGCGTCATCGTTGACGTCCATCGCGAGCGTGCTCGCTCCTACAGGTTTTGCAGGGTATCGAGCAGGATTTTCACCTTGGTGATCGACTCCTGATACTCAGCCTGCCACTCGGAATCCGCGACTATCCCGCCGCCGCCCCAGCAACACACCTGCCCGTCCTTGACCAGCAAACTGCGGATGGCGATGGAGCTGTCCATCTCACCGCGCACGTCCAGGTACAACAAAGAACCGCAATACAGGCCGCGTCGGGTCGGTTCCAGTTCGTCGATGATCTGCATCGCGCGAATCTTTGGCGCGCCGGTGATCGAACCGCCGGGGAAGCTGCCGGCGATCAGGTCCAGAGCGTCTCGATCATCCGCCAGTTCACCGGTGACGCTGCTCACCAGGTGATGCACGTTCGGATAACTTTCCAGGCTGAACAACTCCGGCACCCGGACCGAGCCGATGCGGCAGGTCCGGCCGAGATCGTTGCGCAGCAGGTCGACGATCATCAGGTTTTCCGCGCGGTCCTTGGGGCTGGCCAGCAGTTCGGCGGCATTCGCGGCGTCTTGCCCAGGCGTCAGGCCCCGAGGCCGAGTGCCCTTGATCGGGCGGGTTTCCACATGGCGCTGGCTGACTTTGACGAAGCGTTCCGGCGACAGGCTGAGTACGGCATCGCCGTCAGGCAAGCTCTGGAATCCGGAAAAAGGCGTCGGGCACGCTTCACGCAAGGCGCAATAGGCGGCCCACGAATCACCCTGGCAGGGCGCGCGAAACCGTTGGGCGAAATTGACCTGGTAACAGTCACCGGCCTGAATGTACTGCTGGATGCGCTCGATGGCCTGTTGATACTCATCAGCGCTCAAGTCGGCGGTCATCGGGGTGAGCAGTTTGAAGGGCGCGATCGCTTCAGGTGCCGGTTGGCTGAACAGCCCGATCAGGCGCTGACGCTCGCTGTCGGGCAGGGTCGGGTGGAACACCAACTGGCTGGTCAGCGCCAGGTGATCGCTGACCAATGCCCAGCCGTACAGGCCGAAACGCGCGTCGGGCAGATGCAGGTCGTCACTGGCCTGGCTCGGCAGGCGCTCCAGATGTCGGCCGAAGTCGTAACTCAGGTAGCCGATCAACCCACCGGCAAACGGCAACTCATAAGGTGCCGGCAAAGAGGCTTCGCCCAGACGTGTCAGGTTATCGCGCAGGCGTTGCAGGAAAGCCTCGCCACTTTCGTCGGGCGATACCGCCAGTTGTTCCAGCGGCCAGGCGCTGAGCAGGTCATAGCGGCCGCGGTCGGCGCTGGGGCGGCCGCTGTCGAGCAGCACGGCGCCGGGGGCATGGCGAATCGCCGCGAAGTAGTGGGCGGGGTTGGCGCGATAGGGCAGCGGGTGTACGGAGCAGGTCAACATGGGCGGGGGAGATCAGCCATCGAGGCGGGGTGGCGATTGTAGTCCTCTCGGAGAATTGCTCCTAGAGGGGGATGTAGTGTAGGAGCGAGCTTGCTCGCGATGGACGTGAACGATGACGCTGGGAGCCTGACACCCCGTGGCGCTCTCTGGTCCATCGCGAGCAAGCTCGCTCCCACAGGGTTCAGTGCTGCTCTTGTGGGAGCGAGCCTGCTCGCGAAAGAGGCGACTCGGTTCTGGATCAACCCTCGACCGCAGGAATATGCCCAAACATCTCCTGCACAAACGCCACGCGCTCTTCGACCGTTTCGGTCACGCCACGAGCCTTCAGGTCTTCCAGTCGTGCTTCCACCGCATGAGTACGCAACGTCAGCCCGCAGTCATTGGCAATCTGGATATTCAGCCCCGGCCGGGCGTTGAGCTCAAGGATCAGCGGGCCTTTTTCCTGGTCCAGGACCATGTCGACACCGATGTAGCCCAGCCCGCACAACTCATAACAGCCAGCGGCGAGTTTCATGAAACCGTCCCAGTAGGGCAGTTGCACGCCATCCACCGCGTTGGTGGTGTCCGGGTGTTTGTTGATGATGTTGTTCAGCCAGGTGCCGCGCAGGGTCAGGCCGGTGGCCAGGTCCACGCCGACGCCGATGGCGCCCTGGTGCAGGTTGGCCTTGCCGTTGGACTGGCGCGTCGGCAGACGCAACATGGCCATCACCGGGTAACCCATCAAGACAATGATGCGGATGTCCGGCACGCCTTCGTAGCTGATGCTCTTGAAGATCTGGTCCGGAATCACGCGGTACTCGATCAGCGCCCGGTCGCGGTGACCGCCCAGGGAGTACAGGCCGGTCAGGATGCTGGAAACCTGGTGCTCGATTTCTTCATGGCTGATGATCCGGCCGGACACCGTGCGATAGCGCCCTTCGAAGCGGTCGGCGATGACCAGAATGCCATCGCCGCCAGCGCCCTGGGCCGGTTTGATCACGAAGTCATTGCGTGCGCCGATGATCGCTTCGAGATTGTCGATTTCCTTCTCGGTGGAAATCACGCCATAGAGCTCGGGCACATGGATGCCGGCGGCGATGGCGCGTTCCTTGGTGATGATCTTGTCATCGACGATCGGGTACAGGCTGCGCTTGTTGTACTTGAGCACGTAGTCTGCGTTGCGCCGATTGATCCCCATGATGCCCCGGGCTTCCAGGGCTTTCCAGGTCTTCCAGAAGCCGAACATCAGGCGTCAGCCTTTTTCAGGAAGGCCTTGAAACGCACCAGTTCGGTCAGGCGATAGCCGCGATAACGACCCATGGCCAGCATGAAGGCCACCAGGATCAGCAGAATCGCCGGGAAAGTGAACACGAAGTACACCAGTTCCGGCACGCTCATGATCAGGTGCGCCAGGGACGCGGCGAACAGCGTGCCGATGGCCACTTTCATGGCATGGCCACCGCCGCGCTCTTCCCAGGTGATCGACAGGCGTTCAATGGTCATGGTCAGGATCACCATCGGGAACAGCGCCACCGACAAGCCGCGCTCCAGACCGAGTTTGTGGCTGAACAGGCTGATGGCCGCGATCAGCACCACCACGAAGGTCAGTACCACCGACAGCCGCGGCAGCATCTGCAGTTTCAGGTGTTCGAGATAGGAGCGCAGCGACAGTCCCAGCGCCGTGATGATGGTAAACAGCACGATACCGAAGCCGAGCTGGGTTTCGCGGAAGGCCAGGGCGATCAGCACCGGGGTGAAGGTGCCCAGGGTCTGGATGCCGATCAGGTTGCGCAGGATCAGGATCACCAGCACGCCGATCGGGATCATCACCATGATCATGAAGGTCTGCTGGGTTTGCAGCGGCAGGCCGTACAACGAGTACTCGAGGAAGTTGGCGTCGGTGTTTTCGTCGGTCAGCTTGGCCAGGCGGATGGCGTTCATTTCGCTGTTGTTGAGGCTGAAGGTCACATTGGCCTTCTTGCCGCCGTCGACGGTGATCAGGTTTTCGTCGCCGGTCCACCACAGCAGGCGGTCGGTCGGCAGCCCTTGCTCACCGGTTTCCGGGTTGAAGTACAGCCAGTCGGTGCCATTGAAACTGCGCAGCCACAGTTCCGGTATCTGCGGCTGGTCCGCCACCAGGCGAATGGTGTGGACCTTCTCGATCGGCACGTGGGCGATGGACAGCAGCAGCTCGACGATTTTCGCTTTGTGCGCGGTGGATGGATCACCGGCCAGCAACAGTTTCACGTTGTCGTCGTTGAGGTTGTTGACCCGCTTGATGGCTTCGCCGACGAAGGTTTCGACGTCGGCCGAGTGCTGGCGAATCGGTGCGAGCAGGGCTTCGGCGGCGATTTTTTCCGGGCCTTCGATGGTGATGCTGTCGCGAAAGGTCGGGCCTTTGATCTTGGCCTTCTCGCCGGAATAACGCTTGGTCAGCACCAGGCGGTAATACAGCGTCTGATTGCCTTTGGCCCGGCGTGCCGACCAGGTGACCTTGCGGTTGCCGTCGACCCGGTTCACGGCCACGCCGTAGTTATTGGAGATGAAGCTCTCGTTGAGGCTGACGAAGTCGCGGCTCAGCGGTGGCACGAACATCTGGATCTTGACCGGATCCTTGGCGCTGGCGACGAACTCGACCTTGGCGTCGATGTTCCACAGGTCGTCAGTGGCGTCTTCGGTCACCGGGATGCCCAGCACGAAGATCTGATAGGCCGTAACTGAAATGCCCAGCACCACCAGGATGGCGATCAGCAGTTTCAGATGAAGGGTAAGAGAGCGCATTTGAATTACTCGGCGGTATGAGCGTCGGTGGTGCAGGCGGGTTTGCCGGCAGCATATTTAAGGCTGGGGTCAACCAGTGCATCGAAACGCTTGAGCGCTTCGGAGCCAATCAGGAGCGGATATTGGAACGCGCTGCGGTCGGTCAGGTTCACTTCGATGCTGCGCAGGGCCGAGCCCATGCAGATGTCCAGTTCGATCACGGGGCGGGCGGTGTACTTCTTGCCTTCCTCGGGGTCGTAGTCGCCGGCCCGGCGCTTGATCTTGCTGACACGGGCCAGCGGGCGTTCGATCGGATGCGAATGGGCGGCGTCGATGGCCAGGTAAAACCGCACCCAGGATTCGCCGTTGCGTTTGAAGCGTTTGATGTCCCGTGCACTCAAGGAAGCGGTTTTCGCCCCGGTGTCGAGTTTAGCCGCCACTTCCAGGTCGATGCCATTGAGCGATGCGTACTCATTGAGGCCGTACACGGTCTTTTCCCCGGCCAATGCGAACCCGGGCAGGCAAAGAAAGTAAAGGAAAGCAGGGAAGGGCTTGAGTCTCATAAATCCTGGTGCGCAGCGGTCCGACTTGATTCAAGGCCCTGGCATCGCTGCGCAAGCTCCCTCGTATGCCTGGCAGGTTTATATGACAGGCAGTGCAGATGTGACAAACAAATGCGGCGGCATTCTAGCACGGTGGTTTGATGGCGCCAGCGCTGGCCGGTGGCTATAAACCAGCGGGTTGCTTCGTTATGGTGCAACCGGTTATCAGAAGATTGTCGACAATATCGATTTAACCTTTGACTGCGCTCCCGGTATTCGTTAGTTTTTGCGGCATTGGCTCATAAGGTGTCGACAATATGCTGGATCAACTCGATCCCCCGGTTTCTACGCAAGACGATACGGAGACACTTTCCGAGAACGTCTTCCGCCGCATTCAGGCGGCTATCGTCAAAGGCGAGATCGCGCCGGGCAGCAAAATCTCCGAACCGGAGCTGGCGCGTACCTACGGCATCAGCCGTGGCCCGTTGCGCGAGGCCATCCATCGCCTGGAAGGCCAGCGCCTGCTGGTACGCGTGCCGCATGTCGGGGCTCGGGTGGTGTCGCTCAATCATGCCGAGCTGCTTGAACTCTACGAAATCCGCGAATCCCTGGAAGGCATGGCCTGTCGCCTGGCCGCCGAGCGCATGAGCCTCGAAGAAATCGACGAGCTGCGTCGGGTGCTGGAAACCCATGAACGTGATGAGGCATTCCAGGCAGGTCGGGGCTACTACCAGCAGGAAGGCGATTTCGACTTCCATTACCGAATCATCCAGGGCAGCGGCAACCGCACGCTGACCCAAATGCTCTGCGGCGAGCTCTATCAATTGGTGCGCATGTACCGCATCCAGTTTTCCACCACGCCCAATCGCCCGCATCAGGCGTTCGCCGAGCACCACCGCATTCTCGATGCCATCGCCGACCGTGACGGTGAGCTGGCCGAGTTGTTGATGCGCCGTCACATCGGCGCCTCCAAACGCAATATCGCCCGTCATTACCAGGACGGCGTCAACCCGACAGCCAAACGAGGTGAGTCATGAGTTCGAACAAGAGCACACCAGGTCAGCGTTTCCGCGATGCGGTCGCCAGCGAACATCCACTGCAAGTGGTCGGCGCAATCAACGCCAATCACGCGCTGCTGGCCAAGCGCGCCGGTTTCAAGGCGATCTACCTGTCGGGTGGCGGGGTGGCTGCCGGCTCCCTCGGCTTGCCTGACCTGGGCATCACCGGCCTGGATGACGTGCTGACCGACGTGCGCCGTATCACCGACGTCTGCGATCTGCCATTGCTGGTGGACGTGGACACCGGTTTCGGTTCCTCGGCGTTCAACGTCGCTCGTACCGTCAAGTCGATGATCAAGTTTGGCGCGGCGGCGATTCACATCGAAGACCAGGTTGGCGCCAAGCGCTGCGGCCACCGTCCTAATAAAGAGATCGTGACCCAGCAGGAAATGGTCGACCGCATCAAGGCTGCCGTCGATGCCCGTACCGATGACAGCTTCGTGATCATGGCCCGTACCGACGCCCTGGCGGTGGAAGGCCTGGAGTCTGCCCTGGATCGCGCCGCTGCCTGCATCGAAGCCGGCGCCGACATGATTTTCCCGGAAGCCATCACCGAACTTGAGATGTACAAGCTGTTCGCCAGCCGCGTGAAAGCGCCGATCCTGGCCAACATCACCGAATTCGGCGCGACCCCGCTGTACACCACCGAGCAACTCGCCGCTGTCGACGTGTCGCTGGTGCTGTACCCGCTGTCGGCCTTCCGCGCCATGAACAAGGCCGCGGAAAACGTCTACACCGCACTGCGCCGCGATGGGACGCAGGCGAATGTCATCGACACCATGCAGACTCGCATGGAGCTTTACGATCGCATCGACTACCACACCTTCGAGCAGAAGCTCGATGCGTTGTTTGCCGCGAAGAAGTAACGAACACCTTGTACCTGTGGGAGCGAGCCTGCTCGCGATAGACGTCAACGATGACGCGGGAAGCCTGATACCCCGCGGTGTGCCGTCCACCATCGCGAGCAGGCTCGCTCCCACAGAAGAGCAATGAGTTTCCCCTAAAAATTTCAAAAAATTGGAGACAGCAATGGCCGAAGCAAAAGTACTCAGTGGCGCCGGGCTCCGTGGCCAGGTAGCCGGGCAAACCGCACTGTCCACCGTGGGCCAGTCGGGTGCCGGTCTGACCTATCGTGGTTATGACGTACGTGAACTGGCGGCTGACGCACAGTTCGAAGAAGTTGCCTACCTGCTGCTGTACGGCGAACTGCCGAGCAAGGCGCAACTGAATGCCTACATCGCCAAGCTGAGCAAGCTGCGTGACCTGCCGCAAGCGCTCAAGGAAGTGCTCGAGCGCATCCCCGCCGACGCCCACCCGATGGACGTGATGCGCACGGGCTGCTCGTTCCTGGGCAACCTCGAGCCGGAGAACAATTTCTCCGAGCAACACGACAAGACCGACCGCCTGCTGGCTGCATTCCCGGCGATCATGACTTACTGGTATCGCTTCAGCCACGAAGGCAAGCGCATCGATTGCGTCAGCGACGAGCAGTCCATCGGCGGCCACTTCCTGCACCTGCTGCACGGCAAGAAACCAAGCGAGCTGCACGTCAAGGTGATGAACGTTTCGCTGATCCTCTACGCGGAACACGAGTTCAACGCGTCGACTTTCACCGCCCGTGTCTGCGCATCGACCCTGTCCGACCTGTATTCGTGCATCACCGCGGCCATCGGCTCGCTGCGCGGCCCGCTGCATGGCGGCGCCAATGAAGCGGCGATGGAAATGATCGAGCGTTTCTCGTCGCCGGAAGACGCGATCAAGGGCACCCTCGGCATGCTCGAGCGCAAGGACAAGATCATGGGCTTCGGCCACGCGATCTATAAGGACAACGATCCGCGCAACGAGGTGATCAAGGGCTGGTCGAAAAAACTCGCCGACGAAGTGGGTGACAAGGTGTTGTTCCCGGTCTCCGAAGCCATCGACAAGACCATGTGGGAGCAGAAGAAGCTGTTCCCGAACGCCGACTTCTACCATGCCTCGGCATACCACTTCATGGGCATCCCGACCAAGTTGTTCACACCGATTTTCGTCTGCTCGCGCCTGACCGGCTGGGCTGCACACGTGTACGAACAACGCGCCAACAACCGCATCATCCGTCCAAGCGCCGAATACACCGGCGTTGAGCAGCGCAAGTTCGTGCCAATCGAACAGCGCTGAATGGTGGAGGGCTTGAACCTCGGCAACTGAAGGAACCGAGAACCTGTGGGAGCGAGCCTGCTCGCGAAGACGGACTGACATTCAGCATCGATGTTGACTGATATACCGCTTTCGCGAGCAGGCTCGCTCCCACAGTGGATGGTGTGACCTTTAGTGCTGGTGCCAGGCCCCACCTTTTGTAACTACCGTGACCGAGTCCTGACGATGAACACACAATTCCGTAAACCGCTGCCTGGCAGCCACCTGGATTACTTCGATGTCCGCGCAGCGGTCGAGGCGATCCAGCCTGGCGCCTACGACACCCTGCCGTACACCTCCCGTGTGCTGGCGGAAAACCTTGTGCGTCGCTGCGACCCGGCCACGCTCACCGAATCCCTGAAGCAATTCATCGAGCGCAAGCGCGACCTCGATTTCCCGTGGTTCCCGGCCCGCGTGGTGTGCCACGACATTCTCGGCCAGACCGCGCTGGTCGACCTCGCCGGCCTGCGTGACGCCATCGCCCTGCAAGGCGGTGACCCGGCGCAAGTCAACCCGGTGGTGCCGACCCAACTGATCGTCGACCACTCCCTGGCCGTCGAACGCGGTGGCTTCGATCCGGACGCGTTCGAGAAGAACCGCGCCATCGAAGACCGTCGCAACGAAGACCGTTTCCACTTCATCAACTGGACCAAGAAGGCGTTCAAGAACGTCGACGTGATCCCGCCGGGCAACGGCATCATGCACCAGATCAACCTGGAGAAAATGTCTCCGGTGATCCAGGTGCGCGACGGCGTGGCCTTCCCTGATACCTGCGTCGGTACCGACAGCCACACCCCGCACGTCGATGCGTTGGGCGTGATCGCCATCGGTGTCGGTGGTCTCGAAGCCGAAAGCGTGATGCTCGGCCGCGCATCCTGGATGCGTCTGCCGGAAAGCGTTGGCGTCGAACTGACTGGTAAGCTGCAACCGGGCATCACCGCCACCGACATGGTGCTGGCGCTGACCGAGTTTCTGCGCAAGCAAAAAGTCGTTGGCGCGTGGCTGGAGTTCTTCGGCGAAGGCGCCTCCGCGCTGACCCTCGGCGACCGCGCAACCATTTCCAACATGGCCCCGGAATACGGCGCCACCGCGGCGATGTTCTACATCGACCAGCAGACCATCGACTACCTCAAGCTCACCGGCCGTGAAGACGAGCAGGTGCAGTTGGTCGAGAACTACGCCAGGCAGGTCGGCCTGTGGGCTGACAGCCTCAAAGGCGCGCAGTACGAGCGCGGCCTGACGTTCGATCTGTCCTCGGTTGTGCGCAACATGGCCGGCCCGAGCAACCCGCACGCCCGTGTGGCGGTTTCGGATCTGGCCGCCAAGGGCATCTCCGGTCAGTGGGACGATGTGCCGGGGCAAATGCCGGACGGCGCGGTGATCATCGCCGCCATCACCAGCTGCACCAACACCAGCAATCCGCGCAACGTGATCGCCGCCGGCCTGCTGGCGCGCAACGCCAACAAGCTCGGCCTGACCCGTAAGCCTTGGGTCAAGTCGTCCCTGGCACCGGGTTCGAAGACCGTGGCGCTGTACCTCGATGAAGCCGGCCTGACCGAAGAGCTGGACAAGCTCGGCTTCGGCGTCGTGGCCTTCGCCTGCACCACGTGCAACGGCATGTCCGGCGCACTGGACCCGGTGATCCAGCAAGAGATCATCGACCGCGACCTGTACGCCACTGCGGTGTTGTCCGGTAACCGTAACTTCGACGGCCGGATTCACCCGTACGCCAAGCAAGCGTTCCTCGCATCGCCGCCCTTGGTGGTTGCGTATGCGATTGCCGGCACCATCCGTTTCGACATCGAAAAAGACGTGCTGGGTGTGGTCGATGGCAAGGAAATCCGCCTGAAAGACATCTGGCCGAGCGACGAAGAGATCGACGCGGTGGTCAAGGCGTCGGTGAAACCGGAGCAGTTCCGCCAGGTGTACATCCCGATGTTCGCCATCCACGAAGACACCGGCCCGAAAGTCGCGCCGCTGTACGAGTGGCGCGAAATGAGTACCTACATCCGTCGTCCGCCGTACTGGGAAGGCGCGCTGGCCGGTGCTCGTCCGCTCAAGGGCATGCGTCCGCTGGCGGTGCTGCCGGACAACATCACCACCGATCACCTGTCGCCATCCAACGCGATCATGATGGACAGCGCCGCCGGCGAATACCTGGCGAAAATGGGCCTGCCGGAAGAGGACTTCAACTCTTACGCGACTCACCGCGGTGACCACCTGACGGCGCAGCGCGCCACCTTCGCCAACCCGAAACTGTTCAACGAAATGGTTCTGGAAAACGGCAAGGTCAAGCAGGGTTCGCTGGCCCGTGTCGAGCCGGAAGGCAAAGTGATGCGCATGTGGGAAGCCATCGAAACCTACATGGATCGCAAGCAGCCGCTGATCATTATCGCCGGTGCCGACTACGGTCAGGGTTCGTCCCGCGACTGGGCGGCCAAGGGCGTGCGTCTGGCGGGTGTGGAGGCGATTGCCGCTGAAGGTTTCGAGCGCATTCACCGCACCAACCTGGTGGGCATGGGCGTGTTGCCGCTGGAATTCAAGCCGGGCACCAACCGCCACACCCTGGCCATCGACGGCAGCGAAACCTACGATGTGATCGGCGATCGCACTCCGCGCGCCGAGCTGACGCTGGTGATCCATCGCAAGAACGGCGAGCGCGTCGATGTGCCGGTGACCTGCCGCCTCGACACCGCCGAAGAAGTGTCGATCTACGAGGCCGGCGGTGTGCTGCAACGCTTCGCCCAGGACTTCCTCGAAGAGTCGGCGGTTGCCGTTTAACACAGGCTGTACCGACACGGGACTTTGAGTCCCGTGTCTGTTTTCAGATCAGGAGTAACGAGCACCATGGCTCACGCAGCTACGTTTCCAAAGCAAATAAGGATACCCGCCACTTACATGCGCGGCGGCACCAGCAAAGGCGTGTTCTTCAGTCTCAAGGACCTGCCTGAAGCGGCGCAAGTCCCGGGCCCGGCCCGCGACGCGTTGCTGCTGCGCGTGATCGGCAGCCCCGACCCGTACGACAAACAAATCGACGGCATGGGCGGCGCGACCTCCAGCACCAGCAAAACCGTGATCCTGTCGAAAAGCACCAAGGCCGATCACGACGTCGATTATCTGTTCGGTCAGGTGTCCATCGACAAGCCCTTCGTCGACTGGAGCGGCAACTGCGGCAACCTGTCGGCAGCGGTCGGTTCGTTCGCGGTCAGCAACGGCCTGGTGGACGCCAGCCGTATTCCGCATAACGGCGTAGCCGTGGTTCGCGTGTGGCAGGCCAACATTGGCAAGACCATCATTGCCCACGTGCCGATCACCAATGGTGAAGTGCAGGAGACCGGCGATTTCGAACTCGACGGCGTGACCTTCCCGGCGGCCGAGGTGCAGATCGAGTTCCTCGATCCGGCAGCGGAAGAAGAGGGCGGCGGCGGTTCGATGTTCCCCACCGGCAACCTGGTCGATGACCTGGAAGTGCCCGGCGTCGGCACCTTCAAGGCGACCATGATCAATGCCGGCATCCCGACGATTTTCGTCAATGCCGAAGACATCGGCTACAAGGGCACCGAGTTGCAGGGCGCGATCAATGGCGACCCGAAAGCCTTGCTGATGTTCGAAACCATCCGCGCCTACGGGGCATTGCGCATGGGCCTGATTTCCAACATCGACGAAGCGGCCAAGCGTCAGCACACGCCGAAAGTCGCCTTCGTGGCCAAGCCGGCGGACTACGTGGCGTCCAGCGGCAAGGCGATTGCCGCAGGCGATGTCGACCTGCTGGTGCGTGCGTTGTCCATGGGCAAGTTGCACCACGCGATGATGGGTACCGCGGCCGTGGCGATCGGTACGGCTGCAGCGATTTCCGGCACTTTGGTGAACCTTGCGGCAGGCGGTATCGAACGCAACGCGGTGCGCTTCGGACACCCGTCCGGCACCCTGCGCGTCGGCGCCGAGGCCAGCCTGGTCAATGGTGAATGGACCGTGAACAAGGCGATCATGAGCCGCAGTGCGCGGGTGTTGATGGAAGGGTTTGTGCGGGTGCCGGGGGATTCTTTCTAAACCCGATCTGAAACTCAACACAAGACCCTGTGGGAGCGGGCTTGCTCGCGAAAGCGGTGTGTCAGGCAATGTAGATGTCGACTGACACGGCGCCTTCGCGAGCAAGCCCGCTCCCACACTGGATCGACGGTGTACAAAGATCAAATGTGGGAGCGAGCTTGCTCGCGATAGGGCCGGAGCTTACCCGGGAGCTTTACTTGAAACGCCGCTCCACACCTTTCTCCACGAGAATCTTCGCGGAGATTTCTTCCACGGAAAAATGCGTGGAGTTGATGTGCGGAATGTTTTCGCGACGGAACAGGTTCTCGACCTCGCGCACCTCGAACTCGCACTGGGCGTAGCTCGAATAGCGGCTGTTGGGCTTGCGCTCGTTGCGAATCGCGGTGAGGCGGTCCGGGTCGATGGTCAGGCCGAACAGCTTGTGCTGGTGGGCGCGCAGGGCGTTTGGCAGTTGCAGGCGCTCCATGTCGTCTTCGGTCAGCGGGTAGTTGGCTGCGCGGATACCGAACTGCATCGCCATATACAGGCACGTCGGCGTCTTACCACATCGCGACACGCCCACTAGTATCAGGTCGGCCTTGTCGTAATAGTGCGTGCGGGCGCCGTCGTCGTTGTCGAGGGCGAAGTTGACGGCCTCGATACGCTCCATGTAATTGGTGTTGGCGCCGATGGAGTGGGACTTGCCGACGGTGTAGGAAGAATGCTCGGTCAGCTCCTGCTCAAGCGGTGCCAGGAACGTCGAGAAAATGTCGATCATGAAACCATTCGAGGTTGCGAGAATCTCACGAATGTCCTGATTGACGATGGTGTCGAAGATAATTGGACGGAAACCGTCGGTTTCGGCGGCTTTGTTGATTTGTTGTACCATGGCCCGCGCTTTGTCCACGTTGTCGATGTACGGCCGCGTGACTTTGCTGAAGGTAATGTTTTCGAACTGCGCCAGAAGGCTTTGACCCAGGGTTTCGGCGGTAATGCCGGTACCATCGGAGATAAAGAAAGCAGATCGTTTCATTTGCACCTTGGGCCTTAAGCTAGTGACGAATCTTGGATATGATAGGCGCGATTTGCCGGCCGCCAATGGCCTGCATTCTCACTTATTTTCCAGGTCCAGGCCATATAGCCGGCAAATGCTCACTTAAGCAGCCGGTTTCTGAGCTTTTCCAACACAGTTAGTGGAGAGATCACCTTGGTAGAGTACGTAGTTTCCCTCGATAAGCTCGGCAAACACGATGTTGAGCATGTGGGGGGCAAGAACGCATCCCTGGGCGAGATGATCAGCAACCTTGCAGGTGCCGGTGTATCGGTGCCCGGCGGCTTCGCCACGACCGCTCAGGCTTATCGTGATTTCCTGGAGCTGAGCGGCCTGAATAAGCAGATTCACGACGCACTCGATGCCCTGGACGTCGATGACGTGAATGCCCTGGCCAAGACCGGTGCCCAGATCCGTCAATGGATCATGGAAGCCGAATTCCCTGAAAAACTGAATGCCGAAATTCGCACCGCGTTCGCCACGCTGTCCGCCGGCAACCCCGACGTGGCCGTGGCCGTGCGCTCTTCCGCTACCGCCGAAGACCTGCCGGACGCTTCCTTCGCCGGTCAGCAGGAAACCTTCCTGAACATTCGTGGTGTCGAAAACGTCATTCGCGCCGCCAAAGAGGTGTTCGCCTCGCTGTTCAACGACCGTGCCATTTCCTACCGCGTGCACCAGGGCTTCGACCACAAGCTGGTTGCCCTGTCGGCCGGCGTGCAGCGCATGGTCCGTTCCGAAACCGGCACCGCCGGCGTGATGTTCACCCTCGATACCGAATCGGGCTTCCGTGACGTGGTGTTCATCACCGGCGCCTACGGCCTGGGTGAAACCGTCGTTCAAGGCGCGGTGAACCCGGATGAATTCTACGTCCACAAGGGCACGCTGGCTGCCGGTCGTCCGGCGATCCTGCGTCGCAACCTGGGCAGCAAGGCCATCAAGATGATCTACGGCGACGAGGCCAAGGCCGGTCGTTCGGTCAAGACCGTCGACGTGGACAAGGCCGAGCGCGCACGTTTCTGCCTGACCGACGCTGAAGTCAGCGAGCTGGCCAAGCAGGCGATGATCATCGAGAAGCACTACCAGTGCCCGATGGACATCGAGTGGGCCAAGGACGGTGACGACGGCAAGCTGTACATCGTGCAGGCCCGTCCGGAAACCGTGAAGAGCCGCACCCAGGCCAACGTCATGGAACGTTACCTGTTGAAAGAAACCGGTACCGTGCTGGTTGAAGGTCGCGCCATCGGCCAGCGTATCGGCGCCGGCAAGGTCCGCATCATCAAGGACGTGTCCGAGATGGACAAGGTCCAGCCAGGCGACGTACTGGTGTCCGACATGACCGACCCGGACTGGGAACCGGTCATGAAGCGCGCCAGCGCCATCGTCACCAACCGTGGCGGTCGTACTTGCCACGCGGCGATCATCGCCCGTGAGCTGGGTATTCCAGCGGTAGTCGGTTGCGGCAACGCCACCCAGCTGTTGAAAGACGGCCAGGGCGTGACCGTTTCCTGCGCTGAAGGCGACACCGGTTTCATCTTCGAAGGCGAACTGGGCTTCGACATCAAGAAGAACTCCGTGGATGCCATGCCGGAGCTGCCGTTCAAGATCATGATGAACGTCGGCAACCCGGACCGAGCTTTCGACTTCGCGCAACTGCCGAACGCCGGCGTTGGCCTGGCCCGCCTGGAGTTCATCATCAACCGCATGATCGGCGTGCACCCTAAAGCACTGCTGAACTACGACGGTCTGCCGCTGGACATCAAGGAAAGCGTCGACAAACGCATCGCCGGTTACAACGACCCGGTCGGCTTCTACGTCGAGAAACTGGTCGAAGGCATCAGCACCCTGGCGGCTGCGTTCTGGCCGAAGAAGGTCATCGTGCGTCTGTCGGACTTCAAGTCCAACGAATACGCCAACCTGATCGGCGGCAAGCTGTACGAGCCGGAAGAAGAGAACCCGATGCTGGGCTTCCGCGGTGCTTCGCGCTACATCAGCGAGTCGTTCCGCGACTGCTTCGAACTCGAATGCCGCGCCCTCAAGCGCGTGCGCAACGAGATGGGCCTGACCAACGTCGAAATCATGGTGCCGTTCGTTCGTACCCTGGGAGAAGCGAGCCAGGTGGTCGATCTGCTGGCGGAAAACGGTCTGGCCCGTGGCGAGAACGGCCTACGCGTGATCATGATGTGCGAACTGCCGTCCAACGCCATCCTGGCTGAAGAATTCCTCGAGTTCTTCGACGGTTTCTCCATCGGTTCCAACGACCTGACTCAGCTGACCCTGGGCCTGGACCGCGATTCCGGTATCATCGCGCACCTGTTCGACGAGCGTAATCCGGCGGTCAAGAAGCTGCTGGCCAACGCCATTGCCGCCTGCAACAAGGCCGGCAAGTACATCGGCATCTGCGGTCAGGGTCCTTCGGACCACCCGGACCTGGCCAAGTGGCTGATGGAGCAGGGCATTGAAAGCGTTTCGTTGAACCCGGACTCCGTACTGGAAACCTGGTTCTTCCTGGCAGAGGGTCAGGCGCAGGCTTGATCCCCTATATACGGGCCGCTCTCATACCTTTGTAGGAGCGAGCTTGCTCGCGATGGACGTCAACGATCACGCGTTTATTTTGGATAAACCTGGTGTCCTGAAGTTCTTCGCGAGCAGGGCTCGCTCCCACAGGGAGCGGTCTTTTAGAGATTCAAGCAGGGCGGGCTCCTCCGGATGCCGCCCTTTTTTGTGCAAGAGATTATGCAAAGCAGCAGCAACCTATTTCCTGTCGCCCTGATCAGCGCCGAACGGCGCGGCGATCTGAGCGAAGATGTGTATCGTTTGAAACCCGGTAACAGCCCCGACTTTACCGTCGAACTGGCTGTGACACGCCTTGGCATGGCCGATGAGCCCTCATCCCGTGGTGTGCCGGTGATCCTGCTGCACGGCAGCTTTTCCAATCGCCGGTTCTGGTTTTCTCCCAAGGGCCTGGGGTTGGGCGCCTATCTGGCCCGCTTGGGGTTCGACGTCTGGATTCCGGAAATGCGCGGCCATGGCCTGTCCCAGCGCAACCACGACTACCGCAAGAACCGGGTCGCCGACTACGCACGCTATGACCTGCCGGCCATTGGCGCGTTCGTGCGTGAACAGAGCGGGCAGGTGCCGCACTGGATCGGTCACTCGCTGGGCGGTACCACACTGGCCGCAGCGCTGGGTGGCGAGTACATCGGTGAGCCGGTGGTGGCCTCGGCCGCGTTTTTCGGCACCCAGGTCAGCCGCACCTACTGGCCATTGAAGATTCCGCCGGTGGAGTGGAGCAGTCGCTTCATTCTCAAGCGTTTTGCCCAGTTGTCCGGAGCAAGGCTCAAACGCGGCCCGGAGGACGAGCCGATCGGCCTGGCCCTGGAAAGCATGCGTTGGTTCGGTCTGTTCGGGCGCTTTGGCGATGCCGATAAAGACTGGTGGGCCGGTTTGGCCGAGGTCAGGTTGCCGGTGCTCGCCGTGAGTGCAGCGGGTGATCATCAGGACCCGGCGTGGGCGTGTCGCAAACTGTTCGAGCAGTTCGGTTCCGAACACAAGCAATTTATCAATCTGGGTCGTGATCAGGGGTTCAGCGACAATTTCGGTCACGTTGAAATGCTCGTCAGCAAACCTGCCCAGGCCGAAGTCTGGCCATTGGTGACCCGCTGGCTGGCGGATCAGCAGACACCCTTGTTGGGTGAACAAGGGGATTTGGCCGCGGCGGTTTGAGCCTGATGCTCTAACAAGGGCATTTCGCTCCGGTCGGCTTGCGGCTAAGATATGACGCATTGAGCTGTTCCAGTCACTTTGCGTGATTGAGTCATCACTGATGTTCGTGCTGTCTTCCTCTTTAACAGGAGTTTCTCGATGAACCATTACCTCACGCCTGACCTGTGCGACGCCTATCCGGAGCTGGTGCAGGTGCTGGAACCGATGTTCAGCAATTTCGGCGGCCGTGATTCCTTCGGTGGCGAAATCGTGACCATCAAGTGCTTCGAAGACAACTCGCTGGTCAAGGAGCAAGCCGAGCTCAAGGGTAATGGCAAGGTCTTGGTCGTCGATGGTGGCGGTTCCCTGCGCCGTGCGTTGCTGGGCGATATGATCGCCGAGAAAGCCGCGAAAAACGGCTGGGAAGGCATGGTGATCTATGGTTGCATCCGTGACGTCGACGTCATCGCGCAAACCGATCTGGGGGTTCAGGCGCTGGCCAGCCACCCGATGAAAACCGACAAGCGCGGTATCGGCGATCTCAACGTTGCCGTGACCTTCGCCGGCGTGACCTTCCATCCGGGCCATTACATCTATGCGGACAACAACGGCGTGATCATCTCGCCCAGCCCGCTGAAAATGCCGGAATAAAAACGGCTGCAGACCAGAGGAGTGCGGATGTTCGAGGAAGAAAACGCGCAATGGGGGCTGGTGCATGCCCTGGTGCTGGACGGTAGAGGCGGTGCGCGTTCGATTGCCCGGACTGAACTTGACGACTTGCAGTTGCAGGCCCATGAAAGCCTGTGGTTGCACTGGGATCGCAGTCATCCGCAAACCCGGACCTGGCTACGCAAATCCAGCGGTCTGAGCGAATTCAGCTGTGACCTGTTACTCGAAGAAAACACCCGTCCGCGACTTTTACAGCTTTCGGACGGCGAACTGCTACTGTTTTTGCGCGGGGTCAATCTGAACCCCGGTGCCGAACCGGAAGACATGGTGTCGGTGCGGATCTTCTGTTCTGCCCAGCGTGTCATTTCCCTGCGTTTGCGTCCATTGCGTGCCACTGACGAGTTGCTGGTGCAACTGTCCGAGGGCAAGGGGCCGAAAACCGCGTCCGAACTCATCCTGTGCATGGCGCAGTACCTCACCAACAAGGTGCAGGATCTGGTCAGCTGTCTCTCGGAAGTGGTCGATGAGGAAGAGGAAAAGCTGGATGCCGACGAACGGTATACGCCTGAACACGGGGCGGTTTTGCAGATTCGTCGGCGGGCGGCAGCGTTGAAGCGCTTTCTTGCTCCGCAGCGGGATATTTTCGGGCAATTGACGCGAATCAAGTTGCCCTGGTTCGTCGAGGACGACGCTGATTACTGGAACGAATTGAACAACAGCCTGACCCGCTACCTCGAGGAGCTGGAACTGACCCGGGAGCGGGTGGGGCTGGTCCTGGAGGCTGAAGACCGTCGCTTGAGCGTGCGCATGAACCGCACGATGTATCGCTTCGGGATCATCACCGGGATCTTTTTGCCGATGAGTTTTCTGGCCGGGCTTTTGGGGATCAACGTCGGTGGCATTCCATTCTCTGCCAGCCCTTACGGCTTTCTGATCGCCTGCCTGATGATGGCCTCGGTGGCGCTGGGGCAATGGTGGTTATTCCGACGTTTGCGCTGGGTCTGAGGGAAAGCATGTGACCCGACCAAAACTGACCTCGTCTCCCACAGACATCACGAGAGGTGCGTATGCACGATCCGTTTGAACAGTCTTTGCGCGACATGCTCAACGCCTCACCGTCCACCCGGGACGACGATGCGTGTCTGGGGCGTGTGCTGAAAACCGCCAACCGCCAGGTCGGCGCCGGTGATTTGTTCAGCTTGCTGGGGCGCTGGTTGCCCGCACTGATGATTGCCCTGAATAACGGATCGGCCCATGTCTCGCCGGTATCCCGTCTCCGTAAACCTGCTGCCCGCACTGCTGATAAGGCTGATTGAATATGGAACTTGATCTCTGGACACAGAGCCTCGTCACTGCAATGACTGCGTTGTGGACCAAGGTTGCGAACTTCATTCCAAACCTGTTCGGCGCACTGGTTGTGCTGCTGTTGGGTTTTGTCGTGGCCAAACTGCTGGACACCTTGCTTTCCAAATTGCTCGCCAAACTGGGCCTGGACCGCTTGATGGGCGGCACTGGCCTGACCAAGCTGATGTCCCGCGCCGGCCTGCAGGTTCCCATTTCGACCCTGATCGGCAAGATCGTCTATTGGTTCGTTCTGCTTATTTTTCTGGTTTCTGCCGCAGAATCCCTTGGACTTGAGCGAGTATCAGCTACGCTGGATATGCTTGCGCTGTATTTGCCGAAGGTATTCGGCGCGGCGCTGGTGTTGCTGGTAGGTGTTTTGCTGGCGCAACTGGCCAACGGGCTGGTGCGCGGAGCGGCAGAAGGCGTGGGTCTGGACTATGCTTCAGGGCTTGGACGAATTGCCCAGGGCCTGGTGATCATCATCAGTATTTCGGTGGCGATCAGCCAGTTGGAGGTCAAGACCGACCTGCTGAACCACGTGATCGTGATTGTGCTGATTACCGTTGGTCTGGCGGTAGCGCTGGCCATGGGGTTGGGAAGCCGGGAAATTGCCGGCCAGATTCTTGCGGGAATCTACGTGCGTGAGCTGTACCAGGTTGGGCAACAAGTGCGTGTTGGCGAGGTCGAAGGCCAGATCGAAGAGATCGGCACGGTTAAAACCACATTGCTGACCGATGAGGGTGAGCTAGTCTCTCTTTCCAATCGGATCCTCCTCGAGCAGCATGTGAGTAGCCGCTAACCCGGCAAACCCTGCTAATGTATGCCGCCGCAAATGCCAGCTGACGCTGGCTGCGGAGGATATTGACCTGACTGTCGGCCCGACTTGTTTTGAATAAAGCTCAATCGCTCTCCATGCGCTACGACCCCCGCGAGCTCTCTGATGAGGAGTTGGTCGCGCGCTCGCATACCGAGCTGTTTCACGTAACACGCGCCTACGAAGAACTGATGCGGCGTTACCAGCGAACATTATTTAATGTGTGCGCAAGATATCTCGGGAACGATCGCGATGCAGACGATGTCTGTCAGGAGGTCATGTTGAAGGTGCTGTATGGCCTGAAGAACTTCGAGGGTAAATCGAAGTTCAAGACATGGCTATATAGCATCACGTACAACGAGTGCATCACACAGTATCGCAAGGAACGGCGAAAGCGTCGCTTGATGGACGCATTGAGTCTTGACCCCCTCGAGGAAGCGTCCGAAGAAAAGACGCCGAAACCTGAGGAAAAAGGCGGACTTGATCGCTGGTTGGTGTATGTGAACCCGATTGATCGTGAAATTCTGGTGCTACGATTTGTCGCAGAACTGGAGTTTCAGGAAATCGCAGACATCATGCATATGGGTTTGAGCGCAACAAAAATGCGGTACAAACGCGCTCTAGATAAATTGCGTGAGAAATTTGCAGGCATTGCTGAAACTTAGTTCAGCGCAAATATCTCTTACGTGTAGGCAAGTTCTGTTAGACTTGCCGCCGAGTTGTCCCCCGGTTTGCGGGACTGCTTCACAATCACCAGATGGGGATTTAACGGATGAAACTGAAAAACACCTTGGGCTTGGCCATTGGTTCTCTTATTGCCGCCACTTCCATCGGCGCTCTGGCACAGGGCCAAGGCGCAGTTGAAATCGAAGGCTACGCAAAGAAGCAATATTTCGATAGCGACCGTAACTTCAAGAACGACGGCATCCTGCCGGGTGGTTCGATCGGTTACTTCCTGACAGACGACGTTGAACTGCGTCTGGCCTACGACGAAGTGCACAATGCCCGTGCAAACGATGGCAAGAACGTCAAGGGCGCGAACACCGCTCTGGACGCTCTGTACCACTTCAACAACCCAGGCGACATGCTGCGTCCTTACGTCTCGGGCGGTTTCTCCGACCAGAGCATCGACCAGAACGGCTCGAACGGTCGTAACCGTTCCACCTTCGCCAACGTTGGCGGCGGTGCCAAGCTGTACTTCACCGACAACTTCTACGCCCGTGCTGGCGTTGAAGCTCAGTACAACATCGACCAGGGCAACACCGAGTGGGCTCCTAGCGTCGGTCTCGGTGTGAACTTCGGTGGCGGCAGCAAGCCAGCTGCTGCTCCAGTTCCAGCTCCGGAAGTTTGCTCTGACAGCGACAACGATGGCGTTTGCGACAACGTTGACAAGTGCCCAGACACCCCAGCTAACGTAACTGTTGACGCTGACGGCTGCCCGGCAGTTGCTGAAGTTGTTCGTGTTGAGCTGGACGTGAAGTTCGACTTCGACAAGTCGGTAGTCAAGCCAAACAGCTACGGCGACATCAAGAACCTGGCTGACTTCATGAAGCAGTACCCATCCACCAGCACTACTGTTGAAGGTCACACTGACTCCGTCGGTCCTGACGCTTACAACCAGAAACTGTCCGAGCGTCGTGCAAACGCCGTTAAACAAGTTCTGACCAACCAGTACGGTGTTGAATCGTCCCGCGTTCAGTCCGTTGGCTACGGCGAATCCCGCCCAGTTGCTGACAACAAAACTGAAGCTGGTCGCGCTGTTAACCGTCGCGTAGAAGCGCAGGTTGAAGCTCAAGCTAAGTAATTAGCCCGCAGCTCTGAGAAAAGCCCGGCTCAGGCCGGGCTTTTCTTTGTCTGCGATTTGGGTTTCAGCATTGGTTTTGCGTTGCTTCTAAAGGATCGCAGCCTGCGGCAGCTCCTACAGGGATAAATGCCGAACCAGTGTAGGAGCTGCCGCAGGCTGCGATCTTTTGATCTCATCACAGGCCGCCACAGCACCGATCACCAGGATCGCCGGACTTTTCAACTGGAAGCTATGGGCATCGTCCTCCATGGCTGTCAGGTCGCTCCAGCATTCCCGTTGGTGCGGCAGGGAAGCATTTTCGATCATTGCCACGGGCGTATCGGCTGCCATTCCACCGGCCAGCAATTGCTTGCGAATTTCACTGAGCTTTGCCACCCCCATGTAGATCACCAGTGTCGTGCCACCTTGGGCCAGCGCTTGCCAGTTCAGGCTGCTGTCATCCTGAGTGTGGGCGGTCACCAGCGTTACCCCTCGTGCCACGCCGCGCAGGGTCAATGGAATATCGCATTGCGTCGCGCCCGCCAGGCCGGCGGTAATGCCATTGACCAGCTCAACCTCGATACCACGCTCGCGCAACCACTGCGCTTCTTCACCGCCACGCCCGAAGATGCACGGGTCGCCACCCTTGAGGCGCACCACGCATTTGCCCTGGCGGGCATAACGCAACATCAGGCGATGGATAAAGGCTTGCGGCGTTGAACGACAGCCACCGCGCTTACCCACAGGAATTATCCGCGCGCCGGGGCAGTGCTCCAGCACCGCATCGTTGACCAGATCGTCGATCAGCACGACATCCGCCTCTCTCAACGCCCGAACAGCTTTGAGGGTCAGTAATTCAGGATCACCGGGACCTGCACCCACCAGCCAGACTTTTGCGCTCATAGTGTTTTCCTCACGAGATGGCGGCTTGCGGCTGCGCGGTGGCGGCCAACAAACGCTTGATTTCCGGGACGCAGGAGCCGCATTGCGTGCCGCAACCCAATTCTTGTTTCAACCCCGGCAAGTCCAGGCCTCGGCGGATGCCGGCGCAGACCGCGTTTTGGCTGACGTTCTTACAGTTGCACAGGGTTTTGTTACCGATCGCTTCGGCGTCAACCTGGCCCGGTGGGGCACTCAAGGGCGCGAGCAGCCAGCGCCGTAGCTGTTCATCGGCGCGACCTTCGAGCCAGAGGTTTTGCAGCCAGTGCCGGGCGAGGGTTTCACCCGCCAGGCGGATCGCGGTGATCCGGCCGTTCTCGATCCGCACCCGCTTACCGATGGAGCGTCGTGGATCGTCGTAGGCCAGCACCGGTCCGTCGTTTAGCCCCAGGCATTGATCGATATCGCGCAGCAGTTGCGGATCTGGCGCCGTGGCGCTGGCAGCGCGTATCAGCAGCGCAGGGCGCTCACGACCGGTGAGACTGAGGCTGACGTAGGAAAACGCCTCGCAGAGGGGGCGTAGAGTCTCAAAGTGTTGTTGGACATCGCCTTCTATCAGCGCGAAAAGGTGCCAAGGCAATTGCACCGGTTCCAGGCGCACGCCGCTGTGTTTGAGCTCCGGTTGTTTCGACAACGGGTCGAAGGCGGGCAGGGTGAGGCTGTTCACGCCCCCCTTGAGAAAACGGTCACCAAAATGCATCGGCAAGAAGGCTTGGCCCGGACGTACGCTGTCGTCACTGGCGACCGGCACGATCACCGCGCTGCGGCGGCTTTTCAGGCTGATCAAATCGCCCGTTTGCAGGCGATGCCTGCGCAGTTCATCCGGGTGCAGGCTCAATACGGCTTCACTGACATGGCCGAACAACTGCGCGGCGGTGCCGGTGCGGCTCATACCGTGCCACTGATCGCGCAGACGACCGGTGATCAGCGTCAGCGGAAAACGCGCATCCCGTTGTTCCTTGGCGGCGCGATACGGATCGGCCACGAACTGCGCGCGTCCGCTGGAAGTCGGGAAAATGCCGTCGAGATAGAGGCGGGCGGTGCCTGCGCTGGACCCCGCAGGAAAGGGCCATTGTTGCGGGCCGATGGTGTCGATCAAATCGTGGCTGATCCCGGACAAATCCAGATCCCGGCCCCGTGTCAGCTGTTTGTATTCGTCGAAGATCTGCGCCGGGGTGTCAAAGGCAAACAGGCTGGTGGCTTCCGGGCGCAGATGTTTTTCCAGGCGCTGTGCGAAATCCACCGTGATTGTCCAGTCCGGGCGCGCTTCACCTGGTGCGACGATTGCGCGGCGGACGTGGGAAATACGCCGTTCGGAGTTGGTCACCGTGCCGTCCTTTTCGCCCCAACTGGCGGCGGGCAACAACAGGTCGGCAAACCTGGCGGTTTCGGTGGTGCGAAAGGCCTCCTGCAAGACCACGAACGGGCAGGCCTCCAGTGCCGTGCGCACGGCAGCCTGATCGGGAAGAGACTGCGCGGGGTTGGTGCAGGCGATCCACAAGGCTTTGATCTTGCCGCTGCCCACCTGCTCAAACAACTCGATGGCAGTCAGCCCCGGGTTTTCAGGCAGTTGATCAACACCCCAATAAGCGGCCACGTCGGCACGGTGCTCAGGGTTGGCGGCGTCACGATGACCCGGCAGCAGGTTAGACAGGCTACCGGTTTCCCGCCCGCCCATGGCATTCGGCTGACCGGTCAATGAGAAAGGACCTGCACCCGGACGGCCAATCTGCCCGGTGGCCAGGTGCAGATTGATCAGTGCACTGTTTTTCGCGCTGCCGGCGGTGGATTGGTTCAACCCCATGCACCACAGCGACAGGAAAGACGGTGATGTGCCGATCCACTCGGCACATTGCTGCAATTGCCCGACGCTGATTCCGCAGAGCTGCGAGACCATCTGCGGTATGTAATCGCGCACCAGTTTCTTCAGCTCGGGCAAGCCTTCGGTATGGTCCTTGATGAAGTCACGGTCGATCCAGTCTTCCCACAGCAGCAGATGCAAAATCCCATGGAACAAGGCGACATCGGTGCCAGGCAAAATCGCCAGGTGCAGGTCAGCCAGATCGCAGGTGTCTGTCCGGCGTGGGTCAATGACGATGACTTTCATCTGCGGCCGGCGGGATTTGGCTTCTTCCAGTCGGCGAAACAGTACCGGGTGGGCGTAGGCCATGTTACTGCCGACGATCATCACGCAATCGCTCAATTCCAGGTCTTCATAGCTGCATGGCGGGGCGTCGGCGCCCAGGCTGCGCTTGTAGCCGACCACCGCCGACGACATGCACAGCCGCGAATTGCTGTCGATGTTATTGGTGCCCACCAGCGCTCGAGCCAGTTTGTTGAAGGCGTAGTAGTCCTCGGTCAGCAACTGCCCGGAAATGTAGAACGCCACGCTGTCCGGGCCATGCTCGGCAATGGTTTGGGCGAAAACGCTGGCGGCGTGATCAAGCGCGCTATCCCAGTCGGTGCGGCTGCGCGCCAGGCCTTTGCCCAGGCGCAACTCCGGGTACAGCGCCCTTGCCGTCAAGTCGCCGGTCAGATGCAGGGTTGATCCCTTGCTGCACAACTTGCCGAAGTTGGCCGGGTGTGCCGGATCGCCGCTGACGCCGAGGATGCGCTCGCCGTCATGCTCGATCAGCACGCCGCAGCCAACCCCGCAATAGCAGCAAGTGGACGCGGTGATCTGGCGGTCCATCAGCCTGCATCCCGCAAGGCCAGCATCACTCGGCCATTTTCGACCCGCGCCGGGTGGTGGTGGGCGCAGCCGACGTCCGGGGCCAGGGCTTCGCCGCTTTCCAGGTCGATTTGCCAGTTGTGCAGTGGGCAGGCCACGCGTTTGCCGTAGATCAAACCTTGGGACAGCGGTCCGCCCTTGTGCGGGCAACGGTCGTCGAGGGCGAACACTTCATCGTCGCTGGTACGAAAAATCGCGATGTCGCCTTTAGGGCCGGTAACGATCCGCGAGCCCAGGGCATTGATTTCATCCAGTGCGCAGATATCCAGCCAGTTCATGCCAGCACCTCCAGGTTTTTCACGGGGATGACGTCGAATTCTTTTTTCAGTTGTGGCTGTTCCAGGCGTTCCTTCCATGGGTCCTGTTCGAACGACAGGGAGAACTGCAGGCGATCGTTGAGCGCCTTGCGCCGCTCTGGGTCCTCAAGCACGGCTTTCTTGATGTGGTCCATGCCGACCCGTTGCAGGTAGTGCACGGTTCGCTCGAGGTAGAAGGCTTCTTCGCGATAGAGCTGCAGGAATGCGCCGTTGTATTCGCGGACTTCCTCGGCGGTTTTCAGTTTGACGAAGAATTCCGCGACTTCGGTCTTGATCCCGCCATTGCCGCCGATGTACATCTCCCAGCCGGAATCGACGCCGATGATGCCTACGTCCTTGATGCCCGCTTCCGAGCAGTTGCGCGGGCAACCGGAGACAGCCAGTTTCACTTTGTGCGGCGACCACATGTTGAACAGGTCATGTTCCAGTTCAATGCCAAGTTGTGTGGAGTTCTGCGTGCCAAAGCGGCAGAACTCGCTGCCGACGCAGGTCTTCACGGTGCGGATGGATTTGCCATAGGCATGGCCGGACGGCATGTCGAGGTCTTTCCAGACGCCTGGCAAGTCCTGCTTCTTGATCCCCAGCAAGTCGATGCGCTGGCCGCCGGTGACCTTGACCATCGGCACGTTGTACTTGTCGGCAACGTCGGCAATGCGTCGCAGTTCTGAAGGATTGGTCACACCGCCCCACATCCGCGGGACTACCGAGTAGGTGCCGTCTTTCTGAATGTTGGCGTGGGCGCGTTCGTTGATCAGGCGCGATTGCGGATCATCCTTGGCTTCCCCCGGCCAGGTGGAAATCAGGTAGTAGTTGAGTGCCGGCCGGCAGGTGGCGCAGCCGTTGGGTGTGCGCCAGTTCAGGTAGCTCAGGGTGCCGGCGATGGTCAGCAGGTGTTGCTCGCGGATGGCCTGGCGGATTTGTCCGTGGTTGAGGTCGCTGCAGCCGCAGATGGCCTTTTCGCTTTTCGGTTTGACGTCGGCGGCACCGCCCACGGTGTTGATCAGGATCTGCTCCACCAAACCCGCGCACGAACCGCAGGAGCTGGCAGCCTTGGTGTGTTTCTTCACTTCGTCGACACTGAACAGCCCGTGTTCCTGAATGGCCTTGACGATGGTGCCTTTGCACACGCCGTTGCAGCCGCAGACTTCGGCCGTGTCGGCCATGCTCATGGCTTTGTCCTGGCCTTGGTGCCCTACGTCGCCCAAAGCGTTTTCGCCGAACATCAAGTGATCGCGGATCTCGCCGATGGCGTGGTTTTCACGGATCTGCCGGAAATACCAGCCGCCATCGGCCGTATCGCCGTACAGGCAGGCGCCGACCAGCACGTCATCCTTGATCACCAGTTTCTTGTAGACCCCGCCAATCGGGTCGGAGAGGGTGATGGTCTCGGTGCCTTCACCGCCCATGAAGTCGCCGGCGGAAAACAGATCGATGCCGGTGACTTTCAGCTTGGTCGAGGTCACCGAGCCCTTGTAGGTGGCAAACCCCAGTTGGGCGAGGTGGTTGGCGCAGACTTTGGCTTGTTCGAACAGCGGCGCCACCAGACCATAGGCGATGCCGCGGTGGCTGGCGCACTCGCCGATGGCGTAGATCCGCGGGTCATAGGTTTGCAGGGTGTCGTTGACCACAATCCCGCGGTTGCACGGAATGCCGGATTTCTCCGCCAGTTCGGTATTGGGGCGAATGCCGGCAGCCATCACCACCAGGTCAGCGGGGATGATGTCGCCATTCTTGAATTGCACCGAACCGACCCGACCGTTGCCAGCGTCGTGCAAGGCCTGGGTCTGCTCGCACAGACGGAAATGCAGGCCGCGAGACTCCAGGGCGGTTTGCAGCAACTGGCCGCTGGTCTTGTCCAGTTGCCGCTCCAGCAGCCACTCGCCGAGATGCACCACGGTGACGTGCATGCCCCGCAGCATGAGGCCGTTGGCGGCCTCCAGGCCGAGCAGGCCGCCGCCGATCACCACGGCGTGGCGGTAGGTTTTCGCGGTGTCGATCATGGCCTGGGTATCGGCGATGTCGCGGTAGCCGATCACGCCCTCGAGGGTGTTGCCGGGAATGGGCAGGATGAAAGGCGTCGAGCCGGTGGCGATCAGCAGGCGATCGTATTCGGCTTCACTGCCGTCTTCGGCAATGACCCGGCGCTTGACCCGGTCGATCTCCACCACTTTGCGGTTGAGCAGCAGTTTGATGTTGTTGTCCAGGTACCAGTCCAGATCGTTGAGCACGATCTCCTCGAAGGTCTGTTCGCCTGCCAGCACCGGCGACAACAGGATGCGGTTGTAGTTGGTGTGCGGTTCGGCGCCGAAGACCGTGATGTCGTACAGCTCAGTGCTCAGCTTGAGCAGTTCTTCCAGGGTCCGGACCCCGGCCATGCCGTTGCCGATCATCACCAGTTTTAGTTTTTTCATCAGGTTCTCCGGGGAGCTCAGGCCTGCCTCAACAGGGTTCAGGCCATGCTCGACAAATTTTGCGCAAACAAAAAAAGGCGTCCCGCTAGTTGCCTAGCGAGGACGCCTTTGTCCTGGTCCCGTTCTCTCGGGAAGTGCAGCCTTCGTCGTTGAAGCCTGCGCTTTATGTCTGTTGAAAAGGGTAATGCAGTGGTTGTGCCAAGTCGCTCAGGTCCCGTGTTTGTTGGCGTTCTTCCCGTTCGCAAGGGCAGGTTTGTGAGGGAATGCACCGATTAAAGGCGCGTTGCCCGCTAATGGAGCGCCACCACCAGCAGCACCAGGTTGAGCAGCAGCGATACCAGCGCCAACGTCCGCCAGACTTTCAGCGGTTCACGCTCCAGCAAGGGTTTTGGACGCACGCTCAAACTGCGGCGTTCGCCTTGCTCGATCAGCAGCAACCATTCTTCCGCCGTTTCGAAACGCTGTTCGGGGGCCGCCGCCACGGCGCGCTCCAGGTGATGGGCGATCCAGTCCGGCAGGTCGGGCCGGTAGCGGCTGGCGTTGACCGGGAGACCAAACCTGGGGCGCTGGAACGCTTCGATTTCACCATAGGGATAGTGCCCGGTGAGCAGGAAATACAAGGTCACACCAACCGCATACAGGTCCTGCTGTGGCGTCGGCACGTCGCCCCGAAAGGCTTCCGGCGCGATGTAACTGGGTGTACCAGGCAAAGCCCAGGGCAGGTCTTGCGAGAGACCGGGGCAGTAGGCGAGGCCGAAATCCAGCAGTCGCAGTTCACCGTCGTCCCCCAGCAACAGGTTTTCCGGTTTGATATCGCGATGCAGAATCTGCCGTCGATGCAACAGGCCGACCGCTCGCAGCAAGCGTTCGGCGATGTCTTGCCACTGGGGCAGCGGCAACGGCCCGTTTTGCTCATGCCGGTGCGCCAGGGTAGCGCCCGAATATTCGCGCATCACGTAGTACAAATGCTGACGCTGACTGGCGGCATGTACTTCAGGAAAATGCCGGCCGGCCACGCGTTTGAGAAACCACTCTTCCGACAGCAACGCTTGCCCGGCTTGGTGATCGTCGTGCAGGCGCCCCGGCAGGGTTTTCAGCAGCCAGGGTCGTTGCTGAGTGTCGCGCACGCGATAAAGCAGCGATTGCTGGCTCTGTGCGACGATCCCTTCGACCTGCCAGCCCTCGAACGCCTGGCCCGGTTTCAGGGCCGGCGGCAGCGGCCATTGCTGCAAGTGAATCAACGCATCGCCAATGCTCGCTTCACCGAGGGCGTCGACCCGCACCAGCAGGGCGCTGGCGTTGTCCTGGCTGCCTGCCAGGTGTGCGGCATTGACCAGGGTTTGCGCTGCGCTGTGCAAGTCCGGTTGATCACGCAGGATCGCCGCAATGGCGGTATCGCCCAGGACGGCCCAGATGCCGTCGCTGAGCAGGACGAAACTTTCATCGGGGCGCAATTCACCGTCGAGAAAATCCAGCACCAGATGTTGATCGAGACCCAGCGCCCGTTTCAGCACATGCTGCATGCCCGGCTGGTCCCAGACGTGATCCTCGCTGATTCGCTGCAATCGGTCGGCGTGCCAGCGGTACACCCGGCAATCGCCGACATGCGCCAGGGTAAAACGCCGGCCACGCAGGACCAGCGCACTGAGGGTGGTCAGCAGCGGTTGTCCGCCGCCGTTGGCCTGCAACCAGCGGTTTTGCGCCAGCAACAGGCGATCAAGTGCCTGCGCCACGCTCCAGGTTTCCGGCGTGGCGTAGTAATCCAGCGCCAGGGCCTGCAGCGTCGAACGGGCCGCCAGGCCGCCATCGGCGCACTGGCTGACACCGTCGGCAATGGCGAACAGGTAGCCTTTGCTCGCCGCCAGCGCCGGGGCCGGCGTGACGAGGCGCAGGGCATCCTGATTCTCCTCGCGCGGACCGATGGCGCTGGCTTCGGCGAAACTCAGTTGCAGGCTCATCGAGGCGTCAGACCCGTGCAGCCGTCACGGCCGCCGAACCCCAGGTGGTTCTCCAGCGCCGTTTCACGCCGTGCAGGCCGAACCAGGCCAGAATGCCGAGGCTGGCGAACAACCACAGTGCCAGTTGATAGCTGCCAGTGCTTTGTTTGATCGCGCCCATGCCGGCCGCGAGGGCAAAGCCACCGATGCCGCCGGCCATGCCGATCAGGCCGGTCATCACACCGATCTCCCGACGAAAACGCTGCGGCACCAACTGGAATACCGCGCCATTGCCGGCACCCAGGCCGAGCATGGTGCAGACGAAAAGTGCGAGTGCGGCGTAGGAATTCGGCAGGTTGAAACCGACTGCGGTGATGCAGATCGCCGCGACGGTGTACATCGCCAACAAGGTCCGAATGCCACCGAACCGGTCAGCCAGCGCGCCGCCCAAGGGGCGCATGAGGCTACCGCCGAACACGCAGGCCGCCGTGTAGTAACCGGCCGTCACCGGGCTCAGGCCGTACTGGTCGTTGAAATAGCCGGGCAGGGCGCTGGCCAGGCCGATGAAGCCGCCGAACGTCACGCTGTAGAAAAACATGAACCACCAGCTGTCACGGTCGCCCAGGGCCTTGAAGTAGTCGGCCATGGATTTGGCTTTTGGTCGCTCGGGGGCGTTTTTCGCCATCCAGGCAAAGACGATCAGGGTCAGGATCAGCGGAATCAGGGCGAAGCCGAATACGTTGCTCCAGCCAAACGCCGCCGCCAGTACCGGAGCGATCAAGGCGGCGAACACCGTCCCCGAGTTCCCGGCGCCTGCGATGCCCATGGCCTTGCCTTGATGCTGCGGCGGATACCACTGCGAGGCCAGGGGCAGGGCAACGGCAAAGGATGCGCCGGCCATACCGAGAAACAGACCCAGCAGCAACGCTTGCTCGTAGCTGTGGATGCCGAGCTTCCAGGCGCCGAACAGCGCGCAGATCACGATGACCTGGCCGATCAGACCGGCGGTTTTCGGTGACAGGCGATCAGCCAGCATCCCCATGACAAAACGCAAGACCGCCCCGGCCAGAATCGGCGTGGCAACCACCAGCCCGCGTTGCTGTGTCGTCAGGTGCAGGTCGGCGGCGATCTGCACCGCCAGAGGGCCGAGCAGGTACCAGACCATGAAGCTCAGGTCGAAATAGAGGAAGGCAGCGAACAATGTGGGGGTATGGCCGGATTTCCAGAAGCTTGAATTCATTGCGCACCTCAGCTGTGAAGAGTCTCGAAAGGAGTCATGAGCTTGCAGGTGGGGCGCCGCTACGGCCGCTCCACCGGCCCCGTGCTCTGGGGCCAAAACGAAAAAACGCCGCCACCCGATCCGCCAAGGGCAAATGAGGTGAGCGACGTCTTTGTCGTAGGTGGGGCAACCGCCGTTGGTTACCTGTGGTGATTGCTTTGCCAGATCTGTGCCAACACTCGAAATCGAGTCGCTGCCATCGCGAGCAAGCTCGCTCCCACAGGTGATTTGTGTTCGACGCCATTCCCCTGTGGGAGCGAGCTTGCTCGCGATGGCGTCCTCAAAGGCGCCACAGCACTTCAGCCAAGCAACTCACTCATGGCAATAATCTGCTCCGCCACTTGAATCAGCTTCTGCTGGCGGCTCATCGCCTGGCGGCGCATCAGTGTGTAGGCCTCTTCTTCGTTACAGTCCTTCATTTTCATTAGCAGCCCTTTGGCCAGCTCGATGCGCTTGCGCTCGGCCAGTTGCTGGTCGCGGGCCTGCAACTGGGCACGCAAAGCCTGATCGCTTTCGAAGCGTGCCATGGCCACATCGAGAATCGGCTGCAGGCGTTGTGCGTGAATGCCTTCGACGATGTAGGCACTGACCCCGGACTTGATCGCCTGGCGCATCACATCGGGGTCATGTTCGTCGGTGAACATCACAATCGGTCGCGGTTGGTCGCGAGTGACCAGCACCACTTGTTCCATGACATCGCGGCCTGGTGACTCGGTATCGATCAGAATCACGTCCGGACGCACCGTTTCGACGCGTTCGGGCAAGTCGATGGTCAGGCCGGACTCATCGATCACTTCGAACCCGGCCTCGGTCAGGGCGGCCTTCAGGCGTCCGACTTTTTTCGCGGTGTCGTTGATCAGCAGGATACGCAGCATGTTCGTCGTCTCCTGTCAGCGGCTGGCGGATCGGTGGGAGCTGTCGCTCATGGCGTGCAGTTTGAAGCTGCGGGCATAACCGGCCGGGTCCGAACCGTCCCAGATCTTGCCATCGATCAATTGACTGCTACGCATCTCCTTGCCCAGTGCTGCGACACCTACAGCGCTGGCCGCTTCACGATACAAGTCTAGTTGATGGACTTGGCGGGCCACGGCGAGGTAATCCGGGTCATCGCGCAACAAGCCCCAGCGACGGAACTGGGTCATGAACCACATACCGTCGGACAGGTACGGCAGATTGACCTCGCCTTCACCATGCAAGCGCAGGGCGTGCGGGTCTTGCCAGCGATTGCCCAGGCCATCGACATAGTCGCCCAGCAGGCGCGGCTCGATGCATTCCAGCGGCGTATCGAGGTATTGCGCTGCACTGAGCAATTGCGCGGTGCTGCGACGATTTTCGCTGCTTTGTTCGATGAAGCGGCTGGCCTCCAGAATCGCCATCACCAACACCCGCGCGGTATTGGGGTATTGCTCGACGAACGCACGGGTGCAGCCGAGGACCTTTTCCGGGTGATCGGGCCAGAGGGCCTGGGTCGTGGCCAGGGTGAAACCCAGGTCCTGCTGCACGGCGCTGGCGGACCAGGGTTCGCCGACACAGAACCCGTCGATACGCCCGGCCCGCAGGTGGGCGACCATTTGCGGCGGCGGCACTACGACGCTGTCGACATCCAGCAGCGGGTGAATGCCCTGGCTGGCCAGCCAGTAATACAACCACATGGCGTGGGTGCCGGTAGGAAACGTCTGGGCGAAGGTGAGTTTTGCGCGAGTTTGGTGCACGTGCCGATCCAATGCCTCAGGACTGGTCACCCCAAGCGCCTGCAAGCCGCGGGACAGATTGATGCTCTGGCCGTTTTGATTCAGGCCCATCAACACGGCCATGTCGGTCGCGGCCACGCCACCGATGCCCAGGTGAACGGCGTAAATCAGACCGTAGAGACTGTGGGCTGCATCGAGTTCGCCGCTGACCAGCTTGTCCCGCAGGCTGGCCCAGGACGATTGGCGCTTGAGGTTCAGGGTCAAACCATAGGGTTGGGCGAAGCCCTGGGTGGCGGCGACCACCACCGAGGCGCAGTCGCTCAGGGCCATGAAGCCGAGATTGATTTCGGTTTTTTCCGGGGCATCGCTGCCATTGACCCAGGCCAGAGGGCCGGCTGACGGTTCGTTCATCGCGCGTTCACCTTGCAAAAAAAACGTCGTCCCGGGTCCGTGCATGGGCAGGCCGGGGACGACGCCATTGTCTTTGCACCCATTCCGACGCTGGCGTGGGTGCTGGTGCCCGGAAGGGTGCAAGGCATATGCCATCACCGGTTCATCAGCTTTACATCAGGATTCATCGCGTCATGTCTTTCATCCTGCCGGCCGTTAATCGTCAGGCCGCAAAGGAGGTTGGCGTGCAAATCCAATTACTACGCGCCACCGGTCTGCCCGATGCTCGTTGCAGCGAGCGGGTGCTGCATGTGCGGGTCAGCGAATCCCCTGTGTATCTGGCTTCTGCGCAGCGCCCGCGGGTCTGTCTGCCGGTCGGTTGGGAAGGGCTGATTGCAACGAGCGATACATTCGAGCTGAGCGGCGGCGTGCAGACCCGGGCGGTTGCAGAAGCGGCGCTGGTTAAATTGCAAGTGTTCATCGATCTGGGAAACACACTGGTTGATCAACGACCCGGCCCGACATCCTGGGCGGCATTGCCGGTGGCGTACCCCGCCGTGTGGTCCGGGCGGGTGCTTGAGCGCTGGTACATCGAACAGGCCATGGTCGGGGGGATGGCTTACCAGACCTTCGCCGGCGTGCTGCGTCATACCGAAAGTTACGGACTTGTGCGCTTCCTGCTGGAGCAGGGCAACCACAGCGAAAAGTTGACCACCCTGGCCCAGCGTTATGGCGTTTCCGTGTCGCACTTCCGTCGGCTGTGCCGGCAGGCCCTGGGCACAGCGGCCAAGCCTGCATTGCGCGGCTGGCGTGCGGCCAGGGCGCTGTTGAACATGAGCCTGCAGGACGACTCCCTTACGGATATCGCGCTGGAGTTGGGTTTTGCCTCTTCTTCGCATTTCTCCAAGGAAATCCGTGATCTGGTTGGCTTCACGCCCAGTAGCCTGGCCGACATAACCTACCTCCCAGGCAAGTGAGCCGATGAACCGCCGATTACTTTCGTTATTTGTTTTGCCGTTCTGGTTAGGCGCCCTGTTGTCGCTGGTGCCGCTTGCCGCACGCGCCAATGCCGACGGCTATGTGGCTCGCGAACAGAGCGTGCGCACATTCTTCAGCGAGTTGTCCGGACCGTTGGGCAAACCTGTCATCGTCAGCAAGACTGCCGCCGCCAAACGGATTTCCGGTGCCTTCGATCTGCGTTCGCCGCAGCGGACCTTTGAACGGGTCAGCGCGCAGATGGGGCTTATCTGGTATAGCGATGGCCAGGCGATTTATCTGTATGACGCGTCGGAAGTCAAAAGCTCGATGATGTCGCTGCAGACCCTGACTGTCACCAGACTTCAGGCGTTCCTTGAGCGTTCCGGGTTGCACGATGCACGTTATCCATTGCGCCACGACGGTTTGCGCACTTTTCATGTGTCGGGCCCGCCGATGTATGTCGATCTGGTGGTGCAAGCCGCCGGACTGATGGATAACCAGCGCTCGGAACTGTTGCTGGGCAAGCAGCAGATCGGCGTGATCCAGGTGCGCAATACCTTTGTCAGCGACCGCAAGTATGAGCTGCGTGATGACAAGGTGACCATTCCCGGGCTGGCCACCGTGATCGAGGACTTGTTGCGTGGCGAAAAGCGCGAGGTCGAGCCGTCGGTGGCACAAGCCCCAGCGCAGCGTCCTCAGGGATTGATGCCGGCGTTTCCCCTGGAAGGCCTGGCGAGCGCCCCCTCGGAGCAAGACCCGACCGCGCCGCGAATCATTGCGCGAGAGGCGGCTGCCGGAAATATACGGGTGGTGGCCTATCCCGACACCAACAGCCTGCTGGTCAAGGGGCTTCCGGAGCAAGTGCGCTTTATCGAGAACCTGGTGAGTGCGCTGGACACGCCGAAACGGCACGTGGAGTTGTCGTTGTGGATCATCGATTTGCACAAGGATGAACTCAACCAGCTGGGTATCAACTGGCAGGGCGCATTGAAGTCCAGTGGGACATTCACCATGTCGCTGAACGCCGGCTCGGCGACCACCCTCGATGGCGCTTCGTTCGTCGCCCAGGTCATGGCTCTGGAGCGCACCAACCGGGCGAATGTGGTCTCGCGTCCGGTGATCCTGACACAAGAGAACGTGCCGGCGATCTTCGACAACAACCGCACCTTTTATGCCCCGCTGGTGGGGGAGCGCAGTGTCGATTTGCAGCACGTGACCTATGGCACGCTCGTCAGTGTTCTGCCCCGTTTCGCCCAGGCGGACGAAATTGAAATGTCACTCAATATCGAAGACGGCAACGAAGTAGAAAAACCTGATGAGAACAAGCAACCTGGCAGTTTGCCGACGGTCGGGCGCACACGGATCAGCACGGTGGCGCGCGTGCCCCAGGGCAAGAGTCTGTTGGTGGGCGGTTTCACCCGTGATGATCACAGCGAGCAAGTCGGGCGGATTCCGGTACTGGGTTCGATTCCGTGGATCGGGCGCCTGTTCAGCTATCGCCAGAACCGTTCGGCCAACACGGTGCGGGTGTTCCTGATTCAGCCCAAGGAGATTCTCGACACACTGGAGCCCGCCACGACTGATCCGGCCACCCGGCTGCTGACCCCGCAGCAGCATGAGCGGGTGCGCCGCTCCTATTTGCGGGCGTCAGAAAAATGATCCTGCCGCCGGTTTCCACAGGCGGGCGAGCCGCCCAGGCACGGTTCAATGCCGAAAAGGCCGCTGAACATCCACAGCCCCAGGCAGATGCGCAGGTTGATCTCGACGACAGCTCGACGGTTACCGTTGCGCAGCGCTTTGTGCAGATCAGCGATGAAATGTCGGCGGCACTGGCTCAGTTTCGCGGGCGGCGACATTTCGAACTCAAGTCCGAGACCCTGATGGACAACTTCGAACGTGTCCTTGAAGACGACACGGTGCCCAAGGTGCAGCAGGTGCTCAGCCTCGCGCGGCTGGCGGACAAGCCGGTTACCTGGTTGCTGCAAATGGTGCGAAAACTGTTCCCCGATGACAGTGATCTGGCGTTGGTGCTGCGAGAACTGCTACGTCGCAAGAAACTGGAAAAGACCACCCGTCAGCGACTTGAAACGCTGTTACAGACTGTGGTTGCCCAAGGCTCCCCCAAGCGGATGAATGCCGGGATCAACGCCGCCCTCAAAGCCAGGATGTTCGGGGCGAGCATGGCGGTGCGCGCAGGGTTGTTGCGTGAGACCTACCGGGATTTTCTGGAGTCCGACGAGGGCCCGATCAGTTGTTATCAGGACTGGATCGCACTGTATGGTCCGTCACAACGCATGACGGTACTTGCCTTCATCGAAGCAGCATTGCTCACGGATATCAGTGCCCAGGACCCCAGTTGCTCGCGCGTGGAGTTCGGTCAACTGCTGGCCAGGGTGACCGACCTCAAGCGCCTGCGCTCAGCTGATGAGCTGTTTATCACCCAACTGCTCGGCGATGCACTCATTTGCCGGCACAACGCCAATGAGCCCGACTGGCTGGTGTTCCTGCTCGGCCTGCTGACGTACCCCGATGAGCTCGACCAGCTGTTGCTCGGTGCGTTGGGTGAGAGTGTGCTGTTGAGCCCGCACCGTGAGCGTTCGACGCTGCTGCAGAAGGTGCGCCGGCACAGCCTGCAGTTGCCGCCGCAACTGTTTGCCGATGAACTCGCACCACTGCGCCTGGCAGAACAGTTCACCCGACTGGCTGACATTGCCTACGCCCACGAATGTAAAGAACGGCGACGCCTCGGCGGCTGCTCATGACTTTTTCCCGGAGCTGACCTGCCATGCTCAATGTGTTTTTGCGCAACGTCGGCGCTCGTCCGGAGCTGCTGATCCTGACGTTGATGGTGATGATCATCGCCATGCTGATCATTCCCCTGCCGACGGCGCTGGTGGATTTTCTCATCGGCCTGAACATCGTGATTTCGCTGCTGGTGTTCATGGGGTCGTTCTACATTGAACGCATCCTCAGTTTCTCGACCTTTCCGGCGTTGCTGCTGTTGACCACCCTGTTCCGCCTGGCGCTGTCGATCAGCACCAGCCGGCTGATCCTCAGCCAGGCTGATGCGGGGGAGATCATCGCCTCCTTCGGTGAGTTCGTGATCGGCGAAAGCCTGGTGGTGGGCTTCGTGATCTTTTCCATTGTCACTATTGTCCAGTTCATCGTGATCACCAAGGGTTCGGAGCGGGTGGCCGAAGTCGCGGCGCGCTTCTCGCTGGACGGCATGCCCGGCAAGCAGATGAGCATCGACGGCGACCTCAAGGCCGGCGCCATGACGGCCGAGGAAGCCAAGGAAAAACGCAGCGTGCTGGAGCGCGAAAGCCAGTTGTACGGCTCGTTCGACGGCGCGATGAAGTTCATCAAGGGCGATGCCATCGCCGGCATCATCATTATCTTCGTCAACTTCATCGGCGGCATGGCCATTGGCGTCGGGCAGATGGGCATGGACCTGTCCACCGCCTTGTCGACCTACACCCTGCTGACCATCGGCGATGGTCTGGTGGCGCAGATTCCGGCGTTGCTGATCGCCATCGGCGCCGGCTTCATCGTCACCCGCGTCAACGGCGATGACGCCAACCTGGGGCGCAACATGCTCGCCCAGATGCTCGGTCATCCCTTCGTGCTGGGGGTGACGGCGCTGCTGGCGGTGGGCGTCGGCCTGCTGCCCGGTTTTCCGCTGCTGACTTTCCTGCCCATCGCCGCGGCCCTGGCACTGCTGGTATTCGTGCGCCGGCGCAAGGCCTCCAGGGCCGAGGGGCAGGGTGACAGCCGTCCATCGTCGACGCAGGGCCAAGCCATGCAGACCGGCTCGGGCCTGCTCGAGGACATCGATAACGTCGCCACTGAAACCATCCCGCTGATGTTGTTGGTGCCCACGGCGCGCCTCGATGAGTTGAACGCGGCCCGTTGGGCGGCGCGTTTTCGCAGTCAGTTTTTCGTCGATTACGGGCTGCGCATTCCCGAGCCGCAATTGCGCGCCAGCGATGCCTTGCCGGCGCATCAAGTGGCGGTACTGATCAACGAAGTGCGCGCCGAGCAATTCGATATCCATTTCGATCACTGGCGCCTGCTCGACTACTCGCCGGAGCTGGAACCCATGGGCTTTGCCCTGGTGCACGGCAGTGACAGCAATCGCCTGGGCGGGGTGTGGGTCAACGCCAACGACAAGGAACGGGTGCAGCAATTGGGCTATCACCTGCGCCCGGCGGACGAGGAATGCTACCGCTGCCTGGTCACCTTGCTGGCGCGCAACATCCAGGAGTTTTTTGGCGTGCAGGAAACCAAGCAACTGCTCGACGAAATGGAAACCCGCTGTCCCGATCTGCTCAAGGAAGTCTATCGCCACGTCACCGTGCAGAAGATCACCGAAGTGTTGCAGCGCCTGATTGGCGAGCGCATTTCCGTGCGCAACATGAAGCTGATTCTTGAGTCCCTGGCCCATTGGGCGTCCCGGGAAAAAGACGCGCTGGCGCTGGTCGAGCACGTTCGTGGCTCGCTGGCCCGCTACATCAGCAACAAGTTTGCCCAGGGTAATGACTTGCGGGTGTTGCTGTTGTCGGCGGAGTTCGAAGAGGTGGTGCGCAAGGGCATCCGGCAAACCTCGGGCGGCAGTTTCATCAACCTGGAGCCGGCCGAGTCGGAAGAGCTGATGGACCGGCTGAGTGTCGGCCTGGGCAGTCTGCACATTGCACACAAGGACATGGTGTTGCTGTGTTCGGTCGATGTGCGGCGCTACATCAAGAAACTGATCGAGGGGCGGTTCCGGGAGCTGGACGTGATGTCGTTCGGCGAAATCTCCGAGACCGTCTCCGTCAATGTCATCAAAACACTGTAAGGAAATACTGCAAATGGTTCCAACGGATATTGCCGACCTGTTGCGCGAAGCGCTGCGGCACAGCGGCTGCATGGACAGCCAGATAGGGCACTTCGACAGTCACAGTACAATCGAAATGCAGATGAAGAGCCTGCCTGATGTCAACGTCGCTGAGGTGGAGGGCGATGTATGGGTATGGGCGGTGGTCGCCGAAGCCGGCCCACAGTTTGCCCATCATTGTGCCGGTGAGTTGATACGGTTTTTGCTTGAAGGCAACGCTTTTTCCCGCACCGGGCAATTGCATCTGTGCGAGGTTCAGGAGCGCCTGGAACTGCGGTTGATGGCCAATGCCGATGCCCTGAGTGACGCCGGGCATTTCGCCCAGGCCCTCGACTCTTTTGTGCTGGCGCTTGAAACACTGTGCGAACTGTTGCGTCGATGAACATCCGGCTGCAACGGCACGGTGCCCATCCGTTGCGTTTGAGTGGTCCATTGATCGAGGCGGCGCTGGGCGACGTGGTGATCGGTGAAGTCTGCGAAGTGCGTCGGCATTGGCGCTTGCCTGAGGTTGCGGCCAGGGCGCAGGTCATTGGCTTCAAGCCCGGCGCGGTCGTGCTCAGTTTGCTCGGCGATGCCAAGGGCTTGTCCAGAGAGTCGATGATTGTTCCCACGGGCTCGATCCTGCAACTGACGTGCAGTGATGCCTTGCTCGGCAGCGTAGTCGACCCTCAAGGCGCTATCGTCGAGCGTCTGGCACCGTCTACGGCGTTGGCGCAAGAGGACTATCCGGTGGACGCCGACCCGCCGTCATACCAGCAGCGGCGCCCGGTGGACACCCCTTTGCGCACCGGTATTCGGGTCATCGACGGCTTGCTGACTTGCGGTATCGGCCAGCGCATCGGCATTTTCGCCGCCGCCGGCTCCGGCAAAACCACCCTGATCAATATGCTGATCAACCACACCGACGCCGATGTGTTTGTCATTGGCCTGATCGGTGAGCGCGGACGTGAAGTGACCGAATTCATCGAGCATCTGCGTCAGTCTGAAATACGCTCACGATGCGTGGTGGTGTATGCCACCTCGGATTTTTCCTCGGTGGATCGCTGCAACTCGGCCTTGCAGGCTACGGCTATCGCCGAGTATTTCCGTGACCAGGGCCTGCGTGTGGTGTTGTTGCTGGATTCGTTGACGCGCTACGCCAGGGCCCGTCGCGATCTGGCCCTGGCCGCGGGAGAAGCGCCGGCGCGACGAGGCTACCCGGCCTCGGTGTTCGATGCCTTGCCGCGCCTGCTGGAACGGCCCGGGGTGACTGCCTCCGGCAGCATTACCGCCTGGTACACGGTGCTGCTGGAAAGTGACGACGAACCGGACCCGATCGCCGAGGAGATTCGCTCAATCCTCGACGGCCATATTTACCTCAGCCGTGCGCTGGCGGCCAAGGGGCACTACCCGGCAATCGATGTGTTGCGCAGTGTCAGTCGCGTGGCGACGCAAGTCACTGCGCCGCAGGTGCAGCAACTGGCGGCGGCGACCCGGGAAACGCTGACGCGGCTTGAGCAGCTGCAGGTTTTTCTCGACATGGGCGAGTACAGCCCAGGCGCGGACGCTGCCAATGACCAGGCGCTGCAACGCCGTGAAGCCCTCTACCAGTGGTTGCGCCAGCCCACGGGCGAACGCTGTGAACCGGACGAGGCCCTGGGCCAATTGCAGGGGGTCATGGCATGAATCCATTAGCCGATCGTCGTCGCCTGTTGGCGCTCAGCCAGTTCCGCCTGCAACGCGGTCAACTGCTGATAGCGCGTACCCGGCAGCAACTGCAGCCGCTGGTCCAGGAGCGGGCCGCGTTCGACGGACAAGAGGCAGCGCTACACGGTTTGTTGGCCAGCCATCGCGCCAATGACTGTGTGCTCGATCACGGGCAACTGTTGGCGCTGTTGCGAAGGCAGGCGGTCATTCGGCGGCAGATCGAGCTGTTGCGCGTCGAGCGTAACCGGGTCGATCAGCAGTGCCGGGAGATTGAGCAAGCGTTGCAGGAGCAGCGCGAGCAACTGCGGTTCGCGCAGCGCAAACACGACAAGTACGAAGGGGCTGTTCAGCAGCTGTTACGGGGGCAACGGCTGGAGCAGGTACGCCGGGAAGAAAGAGAAGCCGAAGAGATGAACGGAGTTTCGCGATGAGCAATGTATCTGTAATTTCACCCTTGCCGGTTCAACCCTTGGACCCTGTCACCGAACAGCCGATGGATGAGTCGCACGACAGGCTGGTGCCGGTGCGGGAGGATGAGCTGCCGCAAGGTGTGCTGGAGCTGATGGCGCCGTTGATCCTGCGTCATCGGCCCCTGATGGACACGGGGCGCGCAATCACTCTGCAGGCGATGGTCACGCTCCCGGAAAAGCCGGCGGCTGAACTCGACGAAGTACGGCCGCTCGCACCGGTGTCTCATCCACAAGCGCAGCCGCTGTCGAGTAAACCTGAGCAGCTTCGGGTGTCGCCACCGGCGTCTCATCCACAAGCGCAGCCGCTGTCGAGTAAACCTGAGCAGCTTCGGGTGTCGCCACCGGTGTCTCATCCACAAGCGCAGTCGCTGTCGAGTAAACCTGAGCAGCCTCTGGTGTCGCCACCGGCGTCTCATCCACAAGCGCAGCCGCTGTTGAGCAAACCTGTGCCGCCTCGGTTGTTGCCAGCGGTGGCTGACGTTGCGCCTGTTGTCGACAGGGGGGGCGCGCAGACATCGACACTGACACCTACAAACCTGCCGACTCGGATCGTTGTTGAGCCAGGGCCGACCGAGCGCCCATCAAACATCGTCGAAGCGCTACCGGTCGAGCGTGCCGCCAGTCCAGGTGCACCCTCGATGTTTGAGTTCGAAGGGCAAAGGCCCGAAGCCTTATCGAACCTCCTGACCGCGCGCCATGTGCCGCCAATTGCCTCACCTGCGGCCTCGGCGCCCGGGATGCCGCCAGCGCCGCCTGCCCTCGACCCGATCATCGAAACCCTGCCGGTTGCCGACCGGGGGTTGCTGCAGGTTCCGTTCAATAAAGGTGCCGCCAGCGGGCAGGTGACGATCAGCCGCGTGGTCGATGAGCCCACCCGCAACCTGCAAATCAGCCCGAGCAATGCCCTGGTTTTCGAACAACTCAAAGTGTCGCTGGAGCACGTCCGCGAACCCGCCTGGCGCCTGACCGATAGCGACGGTGAGCAGCAGCGCCAGGGCTCGCGGCAGCCGCCGGACGACGAGCAGACCGAAGACGCCGGGCAGGGTGCATGAGCGCACTGAAGTTGCGTCGGGTCAACGCTTCGGCGCATGCCGCCGCGCAAGCGATACGACGCTGGCGAAACGCGGATGTCGACGCCGGTTCAGGCCATCCGCCAGGGCAATCGGGTTATCTGTGCTTTCGCGCATCAGGCGAGGGCGGGGAATGGCGGGGTTTGATCGACGCCCGCGACTGGTTGCATCGATCGCTCCCGGGGTTGCGCTCGTTACTGTCGGTCGAGTGCTCACTGATGAACATCGCCGAGCTGTTCCGCGCGGTGCCGCAACCCTTGCTGCTGGAGGTAGAGGACTTGCACTACCGGCAAATATCCGACGTCGATGGGGTCCTTCCCGGGCAATTGCCCCCGCAGGAACTGCCATGGCTCGACACGCCCCGCGGGCGCCTGTGGTTGACCCGATTGCCACCGGCACGAGCCGCCAGCCGGCCCCTGGACGCCGACTCATGGCTGAGCGATTTGCCGCTGCGCCTGGAGCTGATGCTGGGGGCGAGCCACCTCGGACACGGGACACGGCTCAAGGCCGGCGATGTCCTGCGAATCATTCAGCGTTCGCAACGATGCTACCTGGGGCATCAATGCCTCGGCGCTTTCACCTTTACTGAACAGGGGGTACACATGCAATCGACCGCGACCGACGCCCAAAGCACGGCAGATCTCGATACCGATACCGATACCGATTTTGACCTCGGTGCTTTGCCGGTGCGTCTGGAGTTCCTGCTCGCGACCCGGGAAATCGACCTGGCCACGCTGTCGCAGATCATTGCGGGCCAACTGATCCCGCTGGCGGACGATGCGGCGCGACACATCGAGGTACGCGCCAATGGCAAGCCGGTGGCCCGTGGCGAACTGGTGCAACTGCAAGAGCAGTTGGCTGTGGAGTTGCTCGAGGTCTATCGCAACGGTTCACCGGACGGAATGCCGCGATGAACGACGTTTCGCTGATCGCGCTGCTGGCGTTCGCTTCACTGCTGCCGTTTCTGGTGGCGGCCGGCACCTGCTACATCAAGTTTTCCATCGTCTTTGTCATCGTGCGTAATGCCTTGGGCTTGCAGCAGGTGCCCTCGAACATGGCCCTCAATGCAATCGCCTTGATGCTGGCGATTTTCGTGATGACGCCGGTGATGAAACAGGGCTATGGCTATTACAAGGAAGAACAGGTGGCTTTTACCGACATCGAGTCGGTGGTGAATTTCGCCGAGAACGGGTTGGGCGGCTACAAGGACTACCTGCGCAAGTACACCGACCCGGAACTGGCTCTGTTCTTCGAGCGGGCGCAAGCGGTGCAGAGTGAGTCCGACATCGTTCTGCCCGCCGATGAAGAACTCACGCCGTCGCTGTTTTCGCTGCTGCCGGCCTACGCATTGAGTGAAATCAAAAGCGCCTTCAAGATCGGCTTCTACCTGTACTTACCCTTTGTGATCGTCGACCTGGTGATCTCCAGCATCCTGCTGGCGCTGGGCATGATGATGATGAGCCCGGTGATCATTTCGGTGCCGATCAAATTGGTATTGTTTGTTGCTCTGGACGGCTGGGCGCTGCTGTCCACCGGGCTGGTCAAGCAATACCTGACGTTGCTGGCATAGGCGCGGGTTCATGAACGATCTGGTCTATGCCGGCAATAAAACCCTGTACCTGATCCTGTTGATGGTGGCGTGGCCAATCATCGTTGCCACGGTGGTCGGCCTGGTGGTCGGTCTGATTCAGACCGTGACCCAGTTACAGGAGCAGACCCTGCCGTTCGGTTTCAAACTGCTGGCCGTCGCCGCGTGCCTGTTTTTGCTGTCGGGCTGGTACGGCGAAACCTTGCTCGATTTCAGTCGAGAAGTCATCCGCCTGGCGCTGGCTTAGCGCGATGTCGGTGACGCTGTTTTTCGACCTGTACACCTGGCTTGCCGCCGCCCTCCTGGGGTTTGCACGCCTGGCGCCGATTTTTTTCATGTTGCCGTTCCTCAACAGTGGGGTGCTCACGGGCGCGCCACGCCAGGCTGTCATTGTGTTGGTGGCGTTGGGTTTCCAGGCTTATGTGGGGGTGCCGCTGCCGGACCTCGACGGGTTGGCATTCTTCGGTCTGATGTTGCGCGAGGCCGGCATTGGCGTGCTGCTTGGATGCCTGCTGTGCTGGCCGTTCTGGGTGCTGCACGCCATGGGCAATCTGATCGACAACCAGCGCGGGGCGATGCTCAGCAGCACCGTGGACCCGGCCAACGGCGTCGATACGTCGGAGCTGGCCAATTTTCTCCAGCTGTTTGCCGCGGTGGTTTATCTCGAGGGCGGCGGCATGCTGCTGATGCTTGAAACCGTTGGCCACAGTTACCGCCTATGCGCGCCGGTCAATGGCTGCGAGGTACACCTGACATCGATTCTGAGCCTGCTCGACGCGCTGGTGAGCAAGACCCTGGTGATCAGCGCGCCGGTGGTGGCCACGCTGTTGATCAGCGAAGCGCTGCTTGGCTTGCTCTCGCGGTATGCGCCGCAAATGAATGCTTTCTCGGTGTCGCTGACGGTCAAGAGCCTGGTGGCGCTGGTAGTGTTGATGCTGTATTTCGGCGTACACCTGCCGGACGAAGTCCTGCGCATGGGCATGAAATCCCAAGGGCTGGAACATTATCTGGGCCGCGAAGGGGAGGCTACCGATGTCGTCCAGCGCCTCGAAGACTGAGAAACCCACCGCCAAGCGCCTGCGCGATGCGTCACGCAAAGGGCAGACGTTCAAGGCCAAGGATCTGGTGATCACCTGCCTGACCCTCTGCGGCATCACCTACATGGTGTTCAACAGCTCGCTGGTGGAGGTCATGGAAGTCTATCGACGCATCATTGCCAGTGACTTTGACGTGGACCTGCAAGAGTACTCGGCCATGCTGGTGCTGGTCGGGCTCAAGGCATTGTTGCCATTGCTGCTGGTCTGTGTGTTGACCAGCGCATTGCCTGCACTGTTGCAAAGCGGTTTTGCCCTGGCCAGCGAAGCCTTGAAGCTCAACCTGGGAGCGTTGAACCCGATCAATGGCTTCAAAAAACTGTTCAGCATGCGCACCGTCAAGGACACGGTCAAAGCGCTGCTGTACCTGGGCAGTTTTGCCCTGGCCCTGTGGATTGTCTGGATCACCCAGCGGCAACTGCTGTTTGCCCAACTGTTCGCCCAAGCCTCTGACCTGTTCGCAATCTGGGGCCACTTGTTGCTGGTGCTGGTGCTGGCGTTCCTCGGATGCGTGCTGCTGATCGTCGTGCTCGATGCGTTGAGCGAATACTGGCTGTTCATGAAGGATCAGATGATGGACAAGGATTCGGTCAAGCGCGAACACAAGGAACAAGATGGCAATCCCGAGATCAAGGGACGCCGTCGTGATCTGCATCGTGAGTTGCTGTCAGAGCAAATCAAATCCGATGTGCGCAACTCGCGGATGATCATCGCCAACCCGACGCACATTGCCATCGGTGTGTATTTCCGCCCGGAAATCACCGTGTTGCCGTTTATCTCCCTGATGGAAACCAACCAGCGCGCCCTGGCCGTTCGCGCCTATGCCAAAGAGGTCGGTGTGCCGGTGATCAATGACATCGCATTGGCCCGGCGGATATTCAAAACCCACCAGCGCTACAGCTTTCTTCAAGTACAGGAAATCGAAGAAGTCCTGCGTCTGTTGATCTGGCTCGAACAGGTCGAGCAGGCCTGATTTCTCCCTTTTCCTTTTTCTTCCAAACGTTGGCATGAGCGCAATTTGGCAGCGTGCTCAGCAGCGCTTTGGCTCAATGCAGTCGTCAGCAATGCTGACGTTTTTCAGGAGTGTGGCTGATGAGTCGCGACAAACAACAAGATGAACAACTGGCCCTCGATGTCGTGGATGCGGTGCTCGGTGGTGCGGCATTGAAAGACGTGCAAGGCATCAGTGACGAACACATGAACGGTCTCTATGCCTTCGCGTTCCAGTTTTATGAGCAGGGGCGGCTGGACGATGCCGAAAAGTTCTTCCATTTCCTGTGCATCTACGACCTCAACAACAGCCATTACTGGATGGGGTTGGCCGCCGTACACCAACTCAAGCAGAACCACCAGAAAGCGATCGACCTGTATGCGATTGCCTTCGCCCAAGGCAAGAACGACTACCGACCGATGCTGTACACCGGCCAATGTCACCTGGCGCTGGGCAAGGTCGGCAAGGCCAGATTGTGCTTCGAATATGTGCTTGAGCAAGCCACGGAAGACGATTTGCGCAAACAGGCTCAGGTGTATCTCGACACCTTGAGTCACATGGAAAAAGATTGTTCGGAGACTGAACATGAGTGAAATCAGAAGCACCTTCAACCCGGTTTCTTTGGGCTTGACCGGTCGGGACGGGGCCGTTGAAAAATATGGCAAGGCTGTCAGTCAAGCGGCCGGAACGGTGGATTATCAGAAGGCCGGCCAAGAGGCATTGGCTCGCCTGATGTCGGTGAGCTACGAAGGCCTGCCCGGCCCATCCGTCGCCAGTGCGGGCAGACCCTTGCTGCACTTGCCAGCTCTACGCGCTGACGGCAACAAACAGGAAACCAACCTCGATCTGTTCACGCTGTTGATGGCGATGATCAGCGAGTTGATCGGCGAAGTCGACGTCAAAAAACTGAAAAACCGCCTGGCGATGCTGCAAAGCATGGCCGGTGCCAAGCAGCAGGGGTATGAAAAGCTGGCGGCTGACTACGCCGCCGCCGTCGAGGCGCTGGAAGTCGCCGAAGGCAATATCGGCAGCAGCCAGGAGCACCTCGATCAGTTGCAGGAGCGGGTTCGGCAGGTCCAGGGACTGCTGAATGAGAGTGAGGCACGGTTGGCGGAGCTGGATTCTGAATCACCGGAATACGCTCGCGAACTGGCACTGCGCGACAAGCTGAAAGGTGAACTGGCGGGCCATACCCAAACGCTGCAAAAGGCGACCGATGCTCACCTGAAACTGATCGAGATCGCCAACGCCTGCGCCAAAACGCTGGCCATGGTGGCCGTGAAGGTGCAAGAAGCCGGACTCGCCGGACCCTTGGTGAAGGAGTCTAACGAAAAAGCGCTGAACAGCAGCGCACTGGCGCTCCTGAACCGCTTGAAGATTATCGAGTTGCTTGGCGAGGCGGCGCAGAACAAGGAGGAGCTCAACCAGGAGTTGTTCCAGGAGATGCAAGCCAAGCTTCAGGAACACATGAAGCTCGAGTCGGAAAAGTACCTGGAAGAAGTGCGCAAGGCCGAGGCGCTGCAGAGCACCATGGGCTGCATTGGCAAGATCGTCGGTGCGATATTGACCCTTGCAACCATTGTTGTCAGCGTGCTGACCCTCAACCCGGTGCTGTTCGTGGTCGGGGTGATTGGCGCGGGAGTGATGATTAGCGATTTGGTGGTCGAGGAGGTGACGGGCAAGTCGTTCATGGCCGAAGCCATGAAGCCGCTGACCACGGTCATGCAGGAAGCCATCAAGCTGTTGACCGAACTATATAGAATAGGTCTGGTGACGTTTGGAATCGACGAGAAGACCGCAAAAGACATTGCGCAAATCGCCGGCATGATCGCGGGGATCGCGGCCACGTTGGCTGCCGTTGCAGTGGTGTCCGTGCTCGGGGCAAAGGTGGTCGGGCTAATGGCCGACGCCATTGCCTCGAGACTGTCCTCGATGATCGCCAACGCTGTGCCTGCTGCCATTGAGGCGTTCAAGCAGGTGTCTTCATCGGTCAGCAATTCACTGACCCAGATGCTGACCCAGTTGCGCAGCTTCATCACCAGAGGCGCCGATGCGGTGACCCTGGCCCGCATTACCGCCTATCTGCAGACGGCTCAGGCCGTCACCGAGTTCGGCAATGTGGTAGTGCAGGGCGGTTTGCAGATCGGTAGCGGCGAACATCTGGCCAAGGCAGCGAAGCACCTGGCGGACGTGCAGGTGCGCATGGCGATCAGCGAAGAGATCACTGACTACCTCACCCGGCTGGTCGAAGACTACGGCCAGGCGATGCAGGTCCGCACCGATGAGATCGGGAAGTTAATTGCCGACAACGATCGCAGTCATTACGTGAGCCTGCAAATGGCCCGGAACGTTCGAAGCCACGGATAAAAAGGTAATTTTTCATGACCACCATTCACACCACGACCAGGCCTGCTCCAGCGGTATTGACTCACGATCCGGTGAACGACGCAGGGTTGAGCGAGTTGATTGCCCAGGAGCAATTCTCGAAAAACCTCAAAGGCAAGCGCCTCTCGGATACGCCGCTTGTCAACCAGGTCACCACTGAGCAAGTGCTCCAGAACGGTAGCTTCATAGCGCCTACGGCTGCGGAGCTCGAAAGTAAAAGCAACGCCTACCAGCCCAGTGAGTCGGACTGGCAAGACTTCGCTGTAGCTTTGACGATGCTCAACGATGAAGTACGCAACGATCTGGTGTTTGATCCGGGCGCGTGGGAGAAACATGCCAACGTATTGGTCGCCGCGATCATTGCACTCAACGTCGCACGGGTCGCCAACGCGTATTTGCGCGGACATTTCAGTGTCTTGGCGGCGGAGGCCGCCAAGGCCCAGGGCGAGGCCATCGTCGAATCCGGTGATGCAGACTTCTACAGCGCCGCCAGTTCCGCCATAGTGTCCGGCTTTATTGCCGCTTCCGGTATGATCAAGACGTTGAAAGGCCTGGGGCTCAAGCATGACGATATCAACCTGCACAAGCGCAACGCTCTGGACGCCAACAAAATTGAGCGTGACCTGAAGCTCGATCGTTCCCGCGATGACTGGGATCCGCAAACCACCTACAAAATAGAGACTTTCGACGATTTCGGCCGGTCGAAATTCGTCGACTTCAAACCCGAGGGGACCACGCTGACGCCTCAGGAGCAGGCGTGGTTCGACGGGGAAATCTCCAAGGCGAAGGAGGTTGGGAAAACCTCCGACTGGTTGAGCCTTTCGGGCATCAAAGACATTGAGAAAAAGCTCGAAATCGGCCGTGCGCTCAGTGCGATGTCGATGAGCCTGAGTCAGGTCGTGTCCAGCATGGTGCGCATGAGCGTGTACGCTGCGCGGGAGAAAGAAGTCCTGCAGCAAAGTGCACAGAACACTCAGAAAAGCCTGAGTGACGAGGTCGCTCAGAAAGACTCCGCCGACAGGGCACTGGTGCAAAAGATGATGGATGAGATAGCGCAGATAAGCCGGTCGCGCATTGAAGTCCTTGGAAGGGTTTGAGTGAGGAAACCAATATGAGAATTGCAGAGCCCTCACATCCAGGAAGCGGTTTGCCTGCTGACTTCAATGCCAACGTTGATGCGCCGCTGCTTCCCGAAATGCCTGCCGAAGTCCACGCTGGATTTTCCCTTGCGCAGTTGCTCGAGCGTTCGGGGAAGGTGCTCAATCGTCACCTGGAAAACATGCTTAAGTGTCAAGCGGGCGTTCCAAGAGACCTTCAAGGCTCGCCTGCAGAAATTCTTGCGCAGTATTTTTCGTCTACCGAGTTTGCCGAGCAGACTCACGCTAAACGTATTCGATCGCTGATGTGGACACACCAGATGCGTCAGACTGGAATGGTGTTCAATCTTTGCCTCGATACGCTGCCAATGGAGCAACGTCAGCCACTCTACGATGAGCAAGATCGTATTCTCGATGAGCACAGACGAATGTCGGTGCCGGATGAGATCGCTGACGAGTTCGACGCGCGAGTGAACTCTTCAGTCGAATTTTTCGACAAGCTGATCGACCTCATTGACCTGATCAAAAAAGGTTATCTGGGCGGTTATGAATACATTATGGATGCCTATTCGGACTTCTTCGTCGATTTCAATGAGCTAATTACCGCGAGGTTGAAAGACTGGGTCGTGGGTGAGGACCAAGGTAACGGGGTCTGGTTGTACAACGGTCCGCTGCGAACCGCACTCAATGAGCTGATCAAAAAATACAGCCATCCAAATCCTGCATCCGTGCTGTTTCCCAAACCCGGAAAAGAAGGCGTGAGCAGGGAGGAAGCGAAAAAGTGGCTAGATACGCTGGGGCTGCCTGACGCTTGCCTTAAGCTAAATTCCGACGGCAGTTACTGCGTCGTCATAGACACTGGGCCGCTTTGGACGATGCGAGACAGCCTGCCACCAGGCGGGGGGAATGATAGTGTTTACTTCGATAACGCCAGATTCCAGGCTTGGCAAACCGGCTTCAATGCCCAGGAAGAGCGCCTGAAAAACACATTGCAGTCCTTCACGCAGAAATACTCGAATGCCAATTCCTATCATGACAATTTCAGTAAAACGCTGTCTTCACATTTGAATCAGTTTTTTGACATGTTGAAGGCGATGTTGAATTTTTGATGTGAGTCCGGGTTGTTTGGGCAAAGCATTTGAATGTCAGTAGATCGGGCGTAACACGGGTTCGTTTGAGCTGGCGTTGCGCCTGCGTCTTGTTATGTGGGAGAAAAGAATGTCAGATGAGTCAAGTGATAAGTTCGACATCGCGAGTCAAGTAATCAAGGTTTTGTCGGACTATTTTCCGGCGGGTCGTCGAGGCATCGAGTTGACTTCGCGATTGGTCCAGGATTTGTATGTTGACTCCATCAGTCTGATTGAGATTGTCATGGCGCTGAATGAAACCTTCGGTATTGACCTTCCTGAAGATAGAGTCGGGTTGTGGAGGACGGTAGAAGATGTTTGTGAATCAGTGATGAGTTCAAGAAGTTGCCGGGCGTCAGATTTGGAGTGAGAAAACAAAATGCCTTGTTTATATAGAAGCAAGGCATTTTTTCATGGTTGTTGTTTGTTTTGCGATTTTTCCTACAGGAAAAATCGTAGTTTCATTGCGTAATAAATCAATTCTCCTACGGAACCCTCCTACTCAATTTCCTATAGTCACGCGGTTTGTCATCTCGAGCCTGATCACGAACAGGCTTGATTGCGCTCAGTAACTTTCTATAGAGAAATTTCAAAGTATGGACAGTGCAGCTGATCAAACGCTGGTCAAGTCATTCGTTTTTGACCACTGGCTATTGCAAAGTGATGGAACGCTGATGCGAGATGGAGATGGCGTTCACGTCCCGCCCAAAGAGTTGAATGTTTTGCGCCTGCTGCTGAAGTCGGCGGGGGCGGTCGTCAGCAAGGATTATTTGCTGGACCATGTATGGCCCGAGATGGATGCCGCCGAAGAATCCTTGACCCGCTGCATTTATGCATTGCGCAAGCTGCTCAGGGAAAACAAGGATTACATTGCGACGGTATACGGCCAGGGTTATCGCTTTACCTGTGCGGTTGTCGAACTCGACACACCGGGTCAGGCGAGGGCTGTGGCGCCTTCGCTGGCTGTTTTGCCGTTTCGCAATCTGGGGGATACGGCAGCGCTGGATCTGCAGGATCTGATGATCCGTCAGTTGACGTTGGCGTTCGGCGAGATGTTGCACGTCATTCCCTCGGGATTGATGGCCGCATATACGCAACCGGTCGATGTGCGGTCGCTGGTCGGGCAGTTGTCTGCGGACTACTGCTTGAGCGGGCGTTGTAGCGGCCCAAGCGATCAGCAGCAATGGTCGGTCGAGTTGATCCGTGGCCGCGATCACGCTCTGCTGCATGGGCAGACACTGGATGCCCGTGATCCCGGGGCATCGCTTGGGGCATTGACGTGCCTGGTTGCACAGCGCATTCCCGGCTTGAGTTTTGTCGGTGATGCCTGCGCGTCATACCCGGCAGCGGTGGCGTACCTGCGTGGTTTGTGTAGCGTGCAGCAGCACACGCCGCAAAGCCTGCGCGATGCCCTGGTACTGTTTCGCCAGTGCCTGAAGCTCGATGCCGGGCACACATTGTCCTGGTATGGTTTGGCGGATGCGTGGCTGGGGCAGGCAATGATCGGATCCTGTGATCAGGGCCGGGCAATCGACGAGGCACAATCGGCGATTTCCAATGCCTTGGCATTGGACCCTGGCAACATCCCAGCATTGGCCCGCCTGGCTTTGCTCACCAGTCTGGGCGGCTGCGAACAGGCGGCCCAGGTGCTTTTCCGACGCTGTCTGCTGGCTGCCGATCAGGCTGACGTTCATTACTTTCATGCCTGGCATCACTGGTTCTGGCGGCATAACGATCTGGCTGCGCAAAGCATCGATAATGCTCTGCGGTACGATCCTGATTGCGTAAGGGCGCAGGTCTTGCGTATGCGCATTGCGCTTGCCGCAAGTCCCGAGTCGGCCTTGCAGATGGCTCGTCGAGCCCTGCAACAAGGCGCCTCGGGCAGTTCGTTGCTGGTGATCCTGTATGCCGTGGTGTTGGCTTATTTTGACCATCACGCGGCAGCCTGGAGCGAGCTCGAACAGGCCGGGCTCTGCGAAAGCGCAATCGGTGAACAGGGACTGGCTGCCTGGAATGTGCTGTTCGGCGTCAATCCGTTCAGTGCCCGCGACTTGCATGCGAACTGGTTGGCTCTGACCCGGTTGCGATCCGTTGATGACATTCCGTTGTCAGGTGGGTCCGGTTTATCGGGTGGTCCGGTGATTGAGCCGCTCTGGAGTTCTTTGCAACGAACACCTGAAGTGGGCTATCAGGCATCGACGCAGGACGATCCTGTCCGCGAGCAACTGATGCTGGTCAGCGAGCGGCGTATGGCATGACACAGCGCGGACTCAAGTGGCTAACGGTGCTGGTGTGCCTTGGCGCGGGTCAGGCGCAAGCCTGGTGCTGGAATGAGGCGGGGGCGCGACATGCGATCGAACCCGAACTGCTCCGAGCGATTGCCGATGTCGAATCGGGACAGAATCCGAACGCAATGAACTACAACAAGGATGGTTCGCGAGACATCGGGTTAATGCAGATCAACAGCCATCATCTCCCCCGGTTGAGTGCCCAGGGCATCACTGAGCAGCGACTGTTGGGTGATCCTTGCCTGTCGGTTGAAGTCGGTGCGTCGGTGCTTGCCGATTTTATCGCGCGTTACGGCTACAACTGGACGGCAGTGGGTGCCTACAACGCCGGTCATTCACCCGACCGGCAAGCCGCGCGCCTGCGCTATGCACGCAAGGTCTGGCAGCGTTATCAGGTGTTTTCCCTGGCTCGACAATGACGGTGCCATGAGCGCTGGCGCAAGATTCTGATCCTCCGCAGGGCGCGATCGGCAGAATTCGATCAGGAAGCCTGCAGCCAGCCTGTCTACCATGCCCGCTCATTTCACAGCCCAGGAGCTGCAACGGTGACAGTTCTGCCGACCCCCGACCCACAACCTTGCGTTCTACGGATACTCAATGGCGCGCTGCAAGGTTGCGAATTTCCCCTCGGCGAAACTACAACCCTGTTCGTGGTAGGGACTGTGGATCTGCTGGGAGAGGGGGTACTGACTGCCAGCGTCCCGGCGGATGCGATCTTCGTTCCCCTGGAGTCGGGGGGATGCAATTTTGAGGTATTGGCCGATCAAGTCACGCCGGATGGTCTGCCGCTGCGGGTGCTCAATGAGTCAATGGAAGTGCGCCACTGTGCCTTCCACACCAGGGTGCAGATCGGCGGCCTGCAGATCGCCCTGCGGCCTGAAGACCAATCCTGGGCACCTGAACTGCTCGGGCTGCAACCTGAAGCTACCACTGACGCCGCTGCTGTTGCGTGGTGGCGTGCCCCGCTGTCCAGGTGGGTCGCCAGCGGTCTGGCACTGGCCGCACTGGTCACCGCAGTTGGCATCTGGTCGATGCCTGGGCTGCCCACCCCTGAAACCGATGTTCGCGCGTTGATCGCCGGGGCCAGTGACGAGGCCAGGGTGTTGAGCGGTCGTGACAATGCGATCTATGTGTTCGTGGCTTCCGAACGCGATGCCGGCTGGAGTCGGCAAGTGCTGGTGCGGCACAACACGCTGAGCGGCAAAGTGCTGGTGATGGACCAGGAGCGTCGTCGGCTGGAGCATTTGCTGGACGACCATGATCCACAACTGGCCTGGCACTCCATTGATCTGAAGGATCCATCGATACCGCGACTGCTGCTGAGCGCACAACGCAATCTGCTCACCCCGCAAAAACAGGCAAAACTGCTCGAAGCACTGCTCTTGGCCGCGCCATATGCCCAGGACATCGCGGTGCAAATGCAGGATGACAGCCTGCTCGTCGATCTGGCGCAAGAGGGGTTGCAGCGCCTGTCACTGGACTTCAGCCGCGTCGAGCACGAGGACAGTGTCACGTTTGCCATTGCCGGCAATTTGCAGGATTCCGAATTGGCGAATGCTCGCCGGTACGTCGACAGCTTTTACCGGCAGTGGGGGGATCGCTACGTGCACTTCACCGTCGAACTCAAGGACGACTCGCTCAAGGACAAGTCGTTCCAGACCGGCCCGCAGGGCTACATCAAGATGACCTCGTCATCCTGGCATTTTCCTACACAACACTAAGAGGTGACTCATGGCCGACATCGGTATCCCCATCGACTTTTCCGATGACTTTCTCGGGCGTCAGGCCCAGGCATTCGAAGACGGTGCATCCAAACTCAAGGACAAGCTGGACGAAGCGCTGAAAGAATTGGAGGGCAATGTATCGGACCCTGGCAAGTTGGCCGCTTATCAGACCGCGTTTTCATCCTACACAGTGTTTCGAAACGCCCAGACCAACACCATCAAGGGCTTCAAGGATATCGACATGGCGATCATCCAGGCAGCTCGCTGATTCATCCTTTTTTGACCGGCCATTGGTACGTGTCAATGGCCATTTTCACGAGTGCATCGCATGGCTATTCAAAATATTTCCCTGTCTGACATCGGCCGGACAGCCTTTACGGAATTGCGCGGCCCCCAGGAAGGACCGATCGTATCCCTCGAGTCCCGATTGATCGAAGCGTTTGCCGGTTCCGCGGTCAATAGCGAGCAGGACGTTGCAGCCATCAATCAGATCATGCAGCGCCCGGATATCACCAGCCCCGAAGTATTGGCCAAGTTGCAGGAGCTGACAGGACAATACAACGTGGACATCAACCTGCTTAACGTACTGGTCCGCAAAGCGGTAGGTACTGCCGAAACCCTGTTGCGTGCCTCATGAAGCCTGGCGTGTTGCTGATACTGTTGTGCCTGGCGCTTTCGGGGTGTCGCCAACCCAATCTGCTTGAAGGGCTGGATCAACAGCAGGCCAATGAAGTGCTTTCGGTGTTGCAGCGCAACAATATAGCTGCGGTGAAAGTCGATGCCGGCAAAACCGGCTATGCGGTGAAAATCGATCAGGTCGATTTTTCCGCGGCCGTCGATTTGCTCAACCTCTATTCCTTGCCTTCGCGGCCGCGCCTGCAAGTGGCAGAGATGTTTCCTGCCGACTCGCTGGTGGCCTCGCCCCGCGCTGAAAAGGCCCGGCTTTATTCGGCGCTGGAGCAGCGAATCGAACAGTCGCTGGGGGTGCTCGAAGGCGTGGTGTCGGCGCGAGTGCATGTCAGTTATGACCTGGAGGCCGGCGAAGGCGGACGCAAGGCGCCGCCTGTCCACCTCTCGGCAGTGGCGATCCATGAGCTCGACGTCGACCCGCAATTGCTGATCACCGACATCAAGCGATTTCTCAAGAACAGTTTTGCGGCGGTCGAGTACGAGAACATCTCGGTGGTACTGTCCAAGCGTTCCCCGACCCAGCATGTCGCGCCGTCCGTGGCTGCAACGCAAGGGCATTCGCACTGGGTCTGGTGGTTGGCCGCGGTGACCGCATTGCTGGTGGCCAGTGGCGCAGCCTGGGCTTACCGCCAATCAAGCGCAGGTCAGCATGATGTCGCACGCTGAGTGTTTGGCGCAGATTCTCGCCGAGCCCTTGAGTTATCTGCATCCGCAGCGCCTGCCGACGCCGCAGGGATTTGATCGGCCCGAGGCACGCCATTGGCTCAACCAGATCCTGCTTGAAGATCTCGAACGGTCAGGCCTGCGGCCTTCGACGCCGTTGACAGCCGTAGCCAGGCAATGGGTTCGCCATTGGCGCCAGCTGACCTACATCGCCAGGCTGATGGGCGCTTATCGCTTGAAGCCCGACCTGGCGCGAGGCGCGGCGTTGCTAGGCCTGCCCTTGTCATTGCGCCGGTTCGCCGGTTACAGCCTCGGTGTTCGATGCGGCCTGCCGATCGAGGGCTCGCCCGTTTCGATAGAGCAGATCGAAGCCGCCGGCCTCAATGCGTTATGGAGTTGGTACGAGCAGGTACCGCCAGCCTTGCTCGAACGCCTGACCTTGCAATTTTCCGAACCGGTTGTTCGCCTGCACAGGCAATGGCCGGTCACGCAACCCGATACAACTCTTTTCTTTTGGCGGTGCAATATGCTCGACGCTATCCGAACCCTGACTGAACTCCCCGAGTCGAGCGACGCCCATTTGTCCCGCGAGGACATCGCCGCCGCACGTCGACGCCGGACCTTGCAGCGACAGGCGCAGCGCTGGGCCCGCGATTGTGTCGAGCAGGCCCGGCGTGATGCCCAGGCGCTTCATGCCCAGGCCTTTCAGGAGGGCTATGCGGCGGGCATCTTGCGCGCGACCGGGCAGCTGGCTGACGGCTTGCTGATGTCCCAGACGCTGGGGCTGCAATTGCGCAAAGACCTTGCGCAGGCCGCCCGCGATTTGCTCGCACAAGCCTTGGGTCGTCCCGAATGGCTGGATGACATGCTGGAGCGCTGGCTGAGCGAGCAACCGGGCGATTCGAGCGCCGTGTTGCAAGTGCTGCTGCCGCTGCGTTGTCGGCCGCAGGGCAATGAGCTGCGCGAGCGCTTGCGCAGGCATTGGCCCGGTGAACTGGTCCTCGACTATCACCCGCAAGAGCGCTATGTGGCGCGGCTTGCAGATCAGTTGCTGGAATTCGATCTGGAAACGACGCAGCAACGACTGGAGCCGCGGTTGCTGGCGTGCGTTGCGAACCTGCCGGAGTCGGTCCGCGCTCTGGACCGGGCTGCCATGCAGGCGCTCACGGATCTGTATTCGACCTTTGCCGAACGCACGGCCGGTTGCACTGAAACGGCCCCGACCGAGGTCCTCCATGAAGATTGAAAGCGGTTTGAGTCTGCGCACAACCGAGAGCGGGGGGCGCGCAACGCTCGAGTCGCTTGAGTCACGTGTGCTTGCGGCCAGCCGGAACGTGCCTGAAAGCAAGCGCCCGGACCCCGAATTCGAGCGCTTGTATGAGTTGCTGTCAGCCATGGAGGGGCAGGGAGAAAAGGTCATCTATGAGTTTCTCCGTTCACTTCGAGGTGCAGATGACCAATCACCCGCGTACCCCACTGCCCAGGCGTTGATGGCGGTCACGCTGCAGGTACTGGTTCGATTGAAGGACGACGGTCTGGAAAAGTCGCTGCTTTATAAGGAAATCAAAGGTGCCAATGGCCTGGCGTTCAGCATGGATCTCTTCGTCAAGGGCTTCATGCGTGAGGTGTTTCAACCGATTGAGGATGACGCTTGGGAGAAGAGTGAGTGGTGAGGCCGGGCACTAAGAATTTAATTAGCTGATCAGGGACGCGATAATGAATATTTCGATTGGTGGTTCAACAGGATATATCTCTGCCAATTCAGGCAATGAAACCTCACGCGTCAGTTCAGCTGCCATCGGTTTGAGGGAAGCTCTTGATCTCGTGAGCCCGGATTTTCATGCGGGACAGCTGGGGTCACCCAGGCAAATTGCTGCGGGGATAACACGCCTGGGTAACAGGATTGATAGCGAGTTGGAGGTGCTCCTTGAGGCGCAGGGCGAGACGGGCCGCGATTTGGCGGCTGCGGTGTGGAGCTTCATTGGCGATGGGACCCCTTTGAAAGGGGCGCAACATGAGGTGCTAGACGTTGTAATCAACGGGTTCGATGCATCTGATACCCAGCAAACCCGCGAAAGTCGAATGCAGTCCATTGTTGATGCGGGCTTGGAGTTGCTTGAGAGCGCCCGAGGGCCCGGGCTGAACCTGCTTAATGTCGCGGCGCGCACAGGCCTGGTCGTCACCCTGACCACAGTATTGCGTCAGTTGGTCGGTTTTTACGTGGAGAAAGCTATCCGGGAGGGCGATTCACCCGAGGCATCTCGCGCATGGGAGGTGGCCGCCATCACGATGATTGGTCCGGCACTGAGCCTGATGGGTGCCATCCGCGATGAGTGCGCAGGCACCGCCAATCTTCAGACTCGACTGGGGCGAGTGTGTATGGCGAGCATCACGATGGGGGCGCTGATCGCGGCACATCTGACCGGCGCATCCAGTTCAATGCTTTCGACGGCGGTCAATACGACTGTTTATACATTTGCCCGGGACCTGTGCAATGCCTTCTTTCCTTTCAAAGAAAAGAACGCCGGAGCGGTGAATGACAAAGCGACGGCAGTCTCCATGGCAGCCTTCGGTACGGTGCAGTATGTGTTGGAGCACTTGGCCCCACTGATGCCTGCCAGTGGCCCGGGGCGCGCAGCGGCGGACCTTGGTTGGAGCCTGGGGGCCGATGCCATTGCCGGAGCCGTGAATGCTTTGGGCGCGGTGATTGACGATGTCGTCTTTATCCTTTGCCGAAGTTGGTCGCTGTTATCGCCATCAGTGGGGTTAGAGGCGGCATCGGTTGACCCCGAATCACTCCGGCAACATGCCCTTGAAGTGCGCACCGAAGCACGCGTGCCCACGGCACAACAGTTGAGGGATGCGATGTTCAATAACGCGGCGTCGCGAACTTCTGCGTTTATGGGCATTGTTCTTGCCTTGGGGGCCGCAACCGTTGAACTGTCGTTGACTGAACTTGGTGAAAACACTCAAGCGCAACTCGTGAATATCGGCCTGGGGATGATGATGATGCTCATCTATTTCCCATTCATCTGGAGTTGCTCCCAGAGTGCGCCTGAGGCTAAACCTGCAGCGCTGTCGCAGGCGTAACCTGATGCGCCACCACCCGGCTCGACAGCGGCGATCCGGGTGGTGGATGAGGTCTGCGACGTTGAATCGCAGAGTTTCTCGCCCGCCACCCTCCACATGGCTATAATCGCCCCACTTTTCGTAGCCTTGAGTCAAACCCGCCCATGTACACCCTGGCCCGTCAGCTGTTGTTCAAACTCTCCCCGGAAACCTCCCACGATCTGTCCCTGGACCTGATCGGCGCGGGCGGGCGTCTTGGGCTCAACGGCTTGCTGTGCAAGGCCCCGGCGAAAATGCCGGTGAGCGTCATGGGCCTGGATTTCCCGAATCCGGTGGGGCTGGCCGCCGGCCTGGACAAGAACGGCGCGGCCATCGACGGTTTTGCCCAGCTGGGTTTCGGTTTTGTCGAAATCGGCACCATCACCCCGCGTCCACAGCCGGGCAACCCCAAGCCTCGCCTGTTCCGTTTGCCGGAAGCCGAGGCGATCATCAATCGCATGGGCTTCAACAACCTCGGCGTCGATCACCTGCTGGCCCGCGTGGCGGCGGCCAAATACAAGGGCGTGCTGGGCATCAACATCGGCAAGAACTTCGATACGCCGGTCGAGCGTGCCGTGGACGACTACCTGATCTGCCTGGACAAGGTGTACGCCCACGCCAGCTATGTGACGGTCAACGTCAGTTCACCGAATACGCCGGGACTGCGCAGCCTGCAATTCGGCGACTCGCTCAAGCAGTTGCTGGCTGATCTGGCCGAGCGCCGCGCGGAGCTGGCCTTGCGTCATGGCAAGCATGTACCGCTGGCGATCAAGATCGCGCCGGACATGAGCGACGAAGAAACCGCACAGGTTGCACAAGCGCTGATCGAAACCGGAATGGATGCGGTCATCGCCACCAACACCACCCTGAGCCGCGTCGGCGTCGAAGGCATGGAACATGGCGACGAGGCCGGTGGTCTGTCCGGCGCACCGGTTCGCGACAAGAGCACCCATACCGTGAAAGTGCTGGCATCGGAGCTGGGGGGTCGCCTGCCGATCATCGCGGCTGGCGGCATTACCGAAGGCAAGCACGCCGCAGAGAAAATCACCGCAGGCGCGAGCCTGGTGCAGATCTATTCGGGCTTCATCTACAAGGGCCCGGCGCTGATTCGTGAATCCGTAGACGCCATCGCCGCCCTGCGCTGATCCCCTGTAGGAGCGAGCCTGCTCGCGATGGTCGATAACGATAACGCGTGCTTTCTGGATACACGCGATGTTTTCGAGTCCATCGCGAGCAGGCTCGCTCCTACAGGGAAATTGCGTTTCCGGGAGGCATAAAAAAGGGCCCCTTTAAAGGAGCCCCTGGGCCGCAGCCCGCCGTCCGGATGGGACGTGCGTGGTTAATTCAGTACAAAATCAGATTGTCGTGTCGCAGTGTTGTGCCCTGTAATTAGCCGACGGCGTGAAGTTCGTTGAGTCTGTGGATTCCCGCAGTGCCGGTCATACCGTCCCAGTTGTCGCCGCGTCCTTCTCGCCAGCCGTTGATCCAGGCTTGGCGTACCGACGGTAGAGTAAATGGGCAAAGCTCACGGGATTTGCCACCAACGCCATATTGATATCCGCGCAAAAATGCTCTTTCCAACGGATCACGCTTAAGTCTTCTCATAGGGTGTTGCCCTCACTTGTTGACTGTATTTATCGCGTCGACCTCTATTGAGGTCTGGCAGAAAAACTCTGCCGTTGGGGGCTCGTTGCCGGCGTGACGAGCCAAGGTGTTGGCGTCATTGCGGCGCCAACCTGAGTTGAGTTCTAACCAATGCGTCACATCGAGGGAATGATCGTTTTGTCATAAGGACGTAACCATTCATGTGTTAAGGCCATAAGTAACAGAGTGTTTGTAGCGTATTTATTAGCCAAACCCCGGTATGATCGGCTCTGCGCTGGATGATGGGCTTAATCCTTTAGTGAGAATGGCTCCTGTTGCCGGGAGGTACTATTCGACGAAGGGTCGACTTATGACATTTCATTGCATCAACTTTTTTATCTGTCCTTGCATCTAAGCTCATTTAACCCGAGCAGCAGGGGTGGAACGGCACACCTTCGTGCCACGCGGGCGCTCTTCGAGAAAAGCGCCTGATTGAAAACCGGACCGGCAATGCGTTGCCCGGTCGCTCAGCTAAAGGTTCTGGAATTCCCATGTCCGATCGTTTCGAACTCTTCCTCACTTGCCCAAAAGGCCTTGAAGGCCTGCTCATCGAGGAAGCCGTCGGGCTTGGCCTTGAGGATGCACGGGAGCACACCTCTGCCGTGCGCGGCATGGCCACCATGGAAACCGCTTATCGCCTGTGCCTGTGGTCACGCCTGGCCAACCGCGTGCTGCTGGTGCTCAAGCGTTTCCCGATGAAGGACGCCGAAGACCTGTACCACGGCGTACTGGACATCGAGTGGCAAGACCACATGCTCAACGACGGCACCCTGGCCGTCGAATTCAGCGGCCATGGCTCGGGTATCGACAACACCCACTTCGGCGCGCTGAAGGTCAAGGACGCAATAGTCGACAAACTGCGCACCCCGCAAGGCGACCGTCCGTCCATCGACAAGCTCAATCCGGACCTGCGCATTCACCTGCGCCTGGACCGTGGCGAAGCCATTCTGTCTCTCGACCTGTCCGGCCACAGCCTGCACCAGCGCGGCTATCGCCTGCAGCAAGGTGCGGCACCGCTCAAGGAAAACCTCGCGGCCGCCATCCTGATCCGTTCCGGCTGGCCACGTATCGCGGCCGAAGGCGGCGCGCTGGCCGACCCTATGTGCGGTGTCGGTACTTTCCTGGTGGAAGCGGCGATGATTGCCGCCGACATCGCGCCGAACCTGCGCCGCGAGCAGTGGGGCTTCACTGCCTGGCTCGGTCACGTCCCGGCGTTGTGGAAAAAACTCCACGAAGAAGCGTCCGAGCGCGCCGCGGCCGGTCTGGCCAAGACACCGCTGTGGATTCGCGGCTACGAAGCCGATCCGCGCCTGATTCAACCGGGTCGCAACAACGTTGAGCGGGCCGGCCTGAGCGAGTGGATCAAGATCTACCAGGGTGAAGTCGCGACGTTCGAGCCGCGCCCGGACCAGAACCAGAAAGGCCTGGTGATCTGCAACCCTCCGTACGGCGAGCGTCTGGGCGACGAGGCGAGCCTGCTCTATCTCTACCAGAACCTCGGCGAACGCCTGCGTCAGGCCTGCCTGAACTGGGAAGCGGCGGTGTTCACCGGCGCGCCGGACCTGGGCAAGCGCATGGGCATCCGCAGCCACAAGCAGTATTCGTTCTGGAACGGCGCCTTGCCGTGCAAGCTGCTGCTGATCAAGGTGCTGCCCGATCAGTTCGTCACCGGCGAGCGTCGTACGCCGGAACAGCGCCAGGTCGAGCGTGAGCAAGCCGCCTACGATCAAACGCCGAACGAACCGCAGGAACGCAAGTTCAATAAAAACGGCAACCCGATCAAACCGACGCCGGCACCGGCTCCGGTGGTCGAGCAGCCGCGCCTGAGCGAAGGTGGGCAGATGTTTGCCAACCGTCTGCAAAAGAACCTCAAGGCCCTGGGCAAGTGGGTCAAGCGTGAAGGTATCGACTGCTACCGCGTGTACGATGCCGACATGCCGGAATACTCCATGGCCATCGACCTGTATCACGACTGGGTCCATGTTCAGGAGTACGCCGCGCCGAAATCCATCGATCCGGAAAAAGCGTCGGCCCGCATGTTCGATGCCCTGGCAGCCATCCCGCAGGCGTTGAACATCGACAAGAACCGTGTGGTGGTCAAGCGCCGCGAGCGTCAGAGCGGCACCAAACAGTACGAGCGCCAGGCGGCGCAGGGCAAATTTGTCGAGGTCAATGAAGGCGGTGTGAAGTTGCTGGTGAACCTCACCGACTACCTCGATACCGGTCTGTTCCTCGACCATCGGCCGATGCGCATGCGTATCCAGAAAGAGGCGGCCGGCAAACGCTTCCTCAATCTGTTCTGCTACACCGCAACGGCCAGTGTGCATGCGGCCAAGGGCGGCGCGCGCAGCACCACCAGTGTCGATCTGTCGAAAACCTATCTGGACTGGGCGCGTCGCAACCTGTCGCTGAACGGTTTTTCCGACAAGAACCGCCTGGAGCAGGGCGATGTGATGGCGTGGCTCGAAGCCAGTCGTGACGAGTACGACCTGATCTTCATCGACCCGCCGACGTTCTCCAACTCCAAGCGCATGGAAGGCGTGTTCGACGTGCAGCGCGACCAGGTGCAACTGATCGACCTGGCCATGGCGCGTCTGGCACCCGGTGGCGTGTTGTACTTCTCCAACAACTTCCGCAAGTTCGAACTGGAGGCCAATCTCGGCGAGCGTTATGCGGTCGAGGACATCACTTCCCAGACCCTCGATCCGGATTTTGCCCGTAACGCCAAGATCCATCGCGCCTGGAAAATCATGGCACGTTGATGGTTGCCCCCCTGTAGGAGCGAGCCTGCTCGCGATGGTCGACAACGATAACGCGTATATCTTGGAGTACGCGGCGCTTTCGAATCCATCGCGAGCAGGCTCGCTCCTACAGGGTGCTGGTCAAATTAGTGGCTAATAGCTATAACTCCACTCAGGGCCAAAGGGCTTTCCTGCACCTGGCGTTTTGAGTTGCGTTTTATGTCGTTGCACGCCGTGCGCCCCAGGATCCTGGGTTTTATCAGCGAAGATGCCTCGGCCTGGCTGGTCGCGCTGCTGGTTTTGTTGATCGGCGGGGTGCTCACCGGCTTGCTGGCGTGGTCGACGCTGAATCTGTTTCACCATCAATTGCGGCAACGCTTCCAACTGCTGGCCAGTGAGCGTTACAGCCGTATCGAAGAACGTTTCGAAGATCAGGAGCAGCGCCTCGACGGCCTGCGCCGGTTTTTCGCCAATTCCGGTTCGGTGTCCCGAGCGGAATTCGACGGTTACACCCAACCTTTGTTGCTGCGAACCCAGGCGTATTCCTATGCCCAGCGGGTCACTCGTGACGAGCGGGCGGCGTTCGAGCGAAGGGTGCGAGACGAGGGCGTGAACAGCTTCACCCTGAGAGAGCTCAACGCCGACGGCCAATTGCAACTGGCCGGCGAGCGCGATGAGTACGTGGCGGTGCTGTATAGCCAGACGCAAAGCAAACTCGGCGCTCCCCTCGGTTACGACTTGCTGGCCCAGCCGCTGCGGCGTGCCACGCTCGAGCGGGCCGATCGGCGTGGCGGCATGGCGGTGTCGCAACCGATGCATCTGGTGAGTATCGAACCGGCTTATGCGCGCGGCGTGCTGCTGGTCGCGCCGGTCACGCAGCGCACCGGACAGGCCCACAATGCCACGAAGCCCTACGGGTATGTGATGGCCGTGATCAGCATGCGCCAATTGCTGGCGGACGGACTGCCGGAAGCGAGTCGCGACTATCTCTCGGTACGCATCCTCGATTTGTCCACCGACGACCGGCACGAAGTGCTGTTCGAGTCGCCCAACCCGCCAGCCGTCAGCGAGCTGTCGGCCACGCGCCTGTTGCGCATGGCCGACCATCACTATCAAGTCGATATCCGGCCCAGCGACGCGTTCGTGCAGGCCAACCATTCCTCCGTGACCAGTCTGCTCGTGTTGGGCGGATTGCTCAGCCTGTTGCTCAGTGCCTTGCTCTATGTGCTGGTCAGTCAGCGGCAGCGGGCGTTGAGACTGGTCGAACAGCGTACCCAGGAGCTGCGCGATCGGGAACAGGAGCTGCGTGGCACCCATGGTCAGTTGCGTGGCGTGCTGAATGCCGCCACCCAGGTTGCGATCATCGCCACCGACCTGCGCGGCGTCATCAGCACGTTCAACGCCGGTGCCGAGCAGATGCTCGGCTATAGCAGTGCCGAAGTGGTCGGCCATATGACCCTGGAGAACCTGCACCTGCCCCGGGAGCTGGCCGGTCGTTCGGCCGAGTTGAGCGCGCGCTATGGCAAGCCGGTGCCGACCTGCCAGGCGATGCTGGTCGAAGGCGACGTAGAGGGCGGTCACGAGGCGCGGGAGTGGACACTGGTGCGCGGCGATGGCAGCCATCTGATGGTCAACATGCTCGCCACGCCGGTGCTCGACGAGCAAGGCCTGTGGGTCGGGCACCTGGCGGTGTGCATCGACATCACCGAACGCAAACGGGTCCATGAAGCGCTCGCGGCGCGGGACCTGCTGTTGAAAAAACTCAGCGCCCACGTGCCCGGCGGCATCTACCAGTTCAAGATGGAATTCGACGGGCGCTTCAGCGTGATCTATGCCAGCGACGGCATTCGCGATATCTACGAGCTGGAACCCGACGTACTGCTGCTCAATGCCGAAGCGATCTTCACCCGCATTCACCCCCAGGACACTACACGTGTCCGCGCCTCGATCCGCGCTTCGGCCGAAACCCTCAGCCCATGGCGCGAGGAGTACCGCGTGCAACTGCCGCTACGGGGTTTGCGTTGGGTTCGCGGCGAAGCCACTCCGGAGGAGCTGCCCGGTGGCGGTGTGCTCTGGCACGGCTACATCTCGGACATTTCCGATATGAAGCGGGTGGAAGAAGAATTACGTGCGTTGTCAGTCACCGATTCTCTGACCGGTATCCATAACCGACGTTATTTCCAGGAGCGCCTGAGCACCGAAATGGTCCGGGTGGAGCGTGGCGGTGGGGATTTGTCGGTGATCATGCTCGATATCGACCATTTCAAGCGCATCAATGACCTGCATGGCCACGCCATCGGTGACCGGGTGTTGCAGGCAGTGTGCGAGCGGATCGGCCACCGGTTGCGTCGCACCGATGTGTTCTGCCGCCTGGGCGGTGAGGAGTTCATGGTGTTGTGCCCGGACATCGGCGGCGAACATGCCTATGTGCTGGCCCAGCAATTGTGGCACAGCCTGCGCAGTTCACCCATTGAAGGCGTCGGTACGGTCACCGCCAGTTTCGGGATTGCCAGTTGGCGCGCCGGGGAGGGCGCCGATGCCTTGCTGTTGCGCGCGGACTCGGGGGTTTATGCGGCGAAGCAGGCAGGGCGAGACCGGGTAGAAGAGGAGATGAATTAACCCGGGTTGTACGCTGCCCCTGTAGGAGCGAGCCTGCTCGCGATGGTCGATAACGATAACGCGGACATACTGGATGTACGCGGCGCTCTGGAATCCATCGCGAGCAGGCTCGCTCCTACAAGGGGCAGAGCTGTGCTTTACAACACCGAAGCCGTCTGCGGCGCTTTCGGTTGGCGGTACAGGTCGAGCAGCACCTGATCGAGCACCGACGAGGCGCCGAACGGGGCCTTGTCGTTGAGGATCGCCACCACCGCCCAGGTGTTGCCGTTGACGTCGCGACTGAAGCCGGCAATCGCCCGTACGGTGTTCAGCGTGCCGGTCTTGACGTGGGCTTCACCGCGCATCGCCGTGGTCTTCAGGCGCTTGCGCATGGTGCCGTCGGTGCCGGCAATCGGCATCGAACTGATGTACTCGGCGGCATACGGGCTGCGCCACGCCGCTTCGAGCATCGAGGCCAATTCCCGGGCGCTGACGCGCTCGGAGCGGGACAGGCCGGAACCGTTCTCCATCACCAGGTGCGGCGCGGTGATGCCCTTTTTCGCCAGCCACTGACGCACGACACGCTGGGCAGCCTTGGCGTCGTCACCATCGGCATCGGTGCGGAAACGTTGGCCCAGGCTCAGGAACAACTGCTGGGCCATGGTGTTGTTACTGTACTTGTTGATGTCGCGGATGATTTCCGCCAGGTCCGGCGAGAACGCACGGGCCAGCACCTTGGCGTCTTTAGGGGTTGGCGCCAGCACATCCCTGCCCTGGATGCTGCCACCCAGTTCCTTCCAGATCGCGCGCACGGCGCCAGCGGTGTAGGTCGCGTGGTCGAGCAGCGACAGGTAAGTCTGCGAGCTGCAGCCTTCACCCAGTTGACCGCCGACGGTAACGGTCACGGTTCCATCGGCTTGCGCCACCGGGTTGTAACGCACGCCACCGGTGCATTGTTTGGAGTTGAGGGCCTTGACCTGGTTGTCGATGCGGATGCTCGCAATCGGCGGTTCCACCGAGACCAGTACCTTGCCCGAGTCATTGCGCGCAACGAAGCGCAGCGCCTTGAGGTTGACCAGCAGCGAGTCGGGTTTGACCAGGAACGGCTTGTTGTCATCGTTGCCGTCGTCATTGAACTCCGGCAGTTGCGGTTGCACGAAGAAGGTTTTATCCAGCACCAGGTCACCGGTGACCTGGGTGACACCGTTGGCACGCAGGTCGCGCATCAGCAGCCAGAGTTTCTCCATGTTTAGCTTCGGATCGCCGCCACCCTTGAGGTAGAGGTTGCCATTGAGGATGCCGCCACTGAGGGTGCCGTCGGTGTAGAACTCGGTTCTCCACTGGTGGTTCGGGCCGAGCATTTCCAGGGCCGCGTAGGTGGTGACCAGTTTCATGGTCGACGCCGGGTTGACCGACACGTCGGCGTTGAACACCGTAGGAGTGCCGGGGCCGGTGAGCGGGATCATCACCAGCGACAGGGCGTTGTCCTGCAACTTGCTGGCTTTCAGGGCTTTTTCAACGTTGGGCGACAACGCGGTATTGATTGGAGCAGCGCAAACGGGGAGGGCCAGGGGGAGAAGAAAACCGGCCAACAGCAATGGACGCAAAGACTTGATCATCTGAAATAAAACCCTACAGCCGAGGGGGAAATAAGATGAGGGCATGAAGATAAATTCCCTCAATGGTCATGAAAGTGTCGGCATTATGCCCCAAGGTGTCACGACTTGTGCCGTGCGAGGGCTGTCCGATCGGCTATTTTTTTACCGACGGTAGGCGAGGTGGCCCAGAGAGTCAGGCAATCGGCGGCTTAAACTGCTAAAGTGCCGCCCGTTATTACTTAAGAGGATTGTTCCAATGGCGACTAACCGTTCCCAGCGTCTGCGCAAAAAACTGTGCGTCGATGAATTTCAAGAGCTGGGTTTCGAACTGAACCTGGATTTCAAAGAAGATTTGGCTGATGAAGCCATTGATGCTTTCCTCGACGCGTTCCTCAAAGAAGCCATGGAAGCCAACGGCCTGGGTTATGTTGGCGGCGACGACTACGGTCTGGTTTGCCTGCAGAAGCGTGGCTCGGTCAGCGCCGAACAGCGCGCTGCCGTTGAAGCCTGGCTCAAAGGCCGCACCGAGCTGACCAGCGTTGAAGTCAGCCCGCTGCTGGACGTCTGGTACCCGGAAAAGCCGATCAATCCGGTAGCTTGATGTTCTGAAAAAGAACGGCGACCCAAGGGTCGCCGTTTTTTTTGCCTTTTCTTTGTAGGAGCGAGCTTGCTCGCGATGAACCTGAGAACACCGCGGGGTGTCAGGCTTCCAGCGTTATCGTTGACGACCATCGCGAGCAGGCTCGCTCCTACAGTTCAGAATCAGCAGCGTCACCACCCCCGCGACAATCCCCCAGAACGCCGAACCGATGGAAAACAGCGTCAGCCCCGATGCCGTGACCATGAAGGTGATGAGCGCCGCTTCACGCTCCTTCACTTCGCTCATGGCGATGCTCAAGCCGTTGATGATCGAGCCGAACAGCGCCAGTGCGGCAATCGACAGCACCAGTTCCTTGGGCAGCGCGGCAAACAATGCCGCGAGCGTTGCGCCGAACACGCCGGCGACCCCGTAGAAAATCCCGCACCAGACAGCTGCGGTGTAGCGTTTGTTGCGATCTTCATGGGCGTGCGGACCGGTGCAGATCGCCGCGCTGATCGCCGCCAGGTTGATCCCGTGAGAACCGAACGGTGCCAGCAGCAAACTGGCGATGCCGGTGGTGGTGATTAGCGGCGAGGCCGGTACGGTGTAGCCATCGGCGCGCAATACGGCGATGCCGGGCATGTTCTGTGACGTCATGGCGACGACAAACAGCGGGATGCCGATGCTGATGGTCGCGGCCAGGGAGAACTGCGGTGTGGTCCAGACCGGCGTGGCGACCTCCAGGTGAAACCCGCTGAAGTCCAGCAGCCCCATGAAACCTGACAATGCCGTGCCGATCAGCAAGGCTGCCAGTACCGCATAGCGTGGCGACAGGCGCTTGACCAGCAGATAAGTGACAAACATTCCCAGTACCAGGGCCGTGCGGTGTTGCGCGGCGACGAAAATCTCGCTGCCGATCTTGAACAGGATCCCTGCCAGCAGGGCGGCGGCCAGGGAGGCCGGGATTTTCTTCACCAGCCGTTCGAAGCTGCCGGTCAGCCCGCAAATCGTCACCAGCACCGCGCAGGTCATATAGGCACCAATGGCTTCGCCGTAGCTAACGCCGCCCAGGCTGGTGATCAGCAGCGCGGCACCGGGGGTCGACCAGGCAATGGTGATCGGCGTGCGAAAGCGCAGGGACAGGCCGATGGAGCACACCGCCATGCCGATGGAGATTGCCCAGATCCACGAAGAAATCTGCCCGCTGCTCAGGCCCGCCGCTTGCCCGGCCTGGAACATCAGCACCAGGGAGCTGGTGTAGCCGGTCATCATGGCGATGAACCCGGCGACGATGGCCGAGGGCGAGGTGTCGGCCAGAGGGCGGATTTGCGTGTGGGTGGCGTCGTTCATGACGGTGGTGTTCCTTATACAAATGAAGATGCCCGCAGTAACGCTGAACCCTGTGGGAGCGAGCTTGCTCGCGATAGCGGTGGATCAGCCAACAGGAATGCTGAATGTGACGCCGTCATCGCGAGCAAGCTCGCTCCCACAGGGATTGCATTACAAAAGGCGGATTCTGCGTTAAAGCCTAAACTCAAAAGTAATCAGGTGTTGCGATACAGCCGAGGCAACATTCAGCCGTACAGTCGTGTTGCCACCATCCATTGTGTACAATCGCAGTGTTTTTTACGCGATACTTGCCAGCGACCCACTGTGCCGTATTACAGTCACGGTCAATTCGCCGCAGTTCTTCCGACTCGAGTGCCCATGAACGAACAGTTGCAACCCCTAAAGAAACAACCGCGAGCAGGCAAAGCCGGCCGTAGCGGTACCCAGGACGATATTGTCTACGCGCATATCTTCGAGGCCATCCTCGAGCAGCGTCTGGCGCCCGGCACCAAGTTGAGCGAAGAAGCGCTGGGGGAAATTTTCGGGGTCAGCCGCACCATCATTCGCCGCGCCCTGTCGCGCCTGGCCCATGAAGGCGTGGTGCTGTTGCGTCCGAATCGCGGCGCCGTGGTTGCCAGCCCGAGTGTCGAAGAGGCGCGCCAGGTGTTCATGGCCCGGCGTCTGGTCGAGCGCGCGATCACCGAGCTGGCGGTGCAGCACGCCACCGCCGAGCAGATCGCCGAATTGCGCCAGATGGTCAACGACGAACGCGACAGCTTCTCCCGTGGCGACCGTGGTGCCGGCATCCGCCTGTCGGGCGAATTCCACCTGAAACTGGCTGAAGCGGCGAAAAACGCCCCGCTGATCAGCTTCCAGCGCAGCCTGGTGTCCCAGACCTCGCTGATCATCGCCCAGTACGAAAGCGGCAACCGCTCCCACTGTTCCTACGATGAGCACACACAGTTGATCGACGCCATCGAGAAGCGCGATGCTGAACTGGCGGTGAACCTGATGATGCATCACATGGATCACATCGACAGCAAACTCAACCTCGACGAGGAAAGTGCTTCGGATGACCTGCATGCGGTGTTCTCGCATTTGCTGCAGACCAAGAAGCCTGGGCGATCGCCGGCGAAAATCTGATAGACCGCGTCGCTGCTTTCGCGAGCAGGCTCGCTCCCACAGGGTTTTGTGTTGAATACATAAGCCAGGATCACTGAAGATCCATTGTGGGAGCGAGCCTGCTCGCGAAGGCGGTGTGACAGGCAATAAAAATCCCCCGGGCTGAAAAGCGGCGGGGGATTTTTTATGCCCGCAATACCTTAGCGCTGATGCACCAGGTTCCCCGCCGCATAGGTCTGCAACACCGTCCGGTCATCCCCCAGCGTCATCAACACAAACAACGTCTCGGCAATGTTATTGGCCTGCTTCAGGCGATAGCTCAGCAGCGGCGTGGCGTTGTAGTCCAGCACCAGGAAGTCGGCGTCGGTGCCCGGTTGCAGGGTGCCGATCTTGTCTTCCAGACGCAGCGCACGGGCGCCGCCGAGGGTGGCCAGGTACAGCGACTTGAACGGACTCAGGCGCGCACCTTGCAGCTGCATCACCTTGTACGCCTCGTTGAGCGTTTGCAGCAGCGAGAAACTGGTACCGCCGCCGACATCGGTGCCGATGCCGACATTGAGTTTGTGCTTCTCGGCCATCGGCAGGTTGAACAGGCCGCTGCCGAGGAAGAAGTTCGAGGTCGGGCAGAACGAGATGGCCGAACCGGTTTCTGCCAGTCGCGCGCACTCGTCATCGCACAGGTGCACACCGTGGGCGAACACCGAGCGTTCGCCGAGCAACTGGTAGTGATCGTAGACGTCCAGGTAGCCCTTGCGCTCGGGGAACAGCTCCTTGACCCACTCGATTTCCTTGAGGTTTTCGCTGATGTGGGTCTGCATGTACAGATCCGGGTATTCGGTCAGCAACTGGCCGGCCAGGGTCAACTGTTCCGGGGTGCTGGTCGGTGCGAAGCGTGGGGTGACGGCGTAGTGCAGGCGACCCTTGCCGTGCCAGCGCTCGATCAGCGCCTTGCTGTCGACGTAGCTGGATTCGGCGGTGTCGGTCAGGTAGTCCGGGGCGTTGCGGTCCATCATCACCTTGCCGGCGATCATCCGCAGGTCGAGCTGCTCGGCCGCTTCGAAGAACGAGTTCACCGATTGCGGGTGCACGCTGCCGAACACCAGCGCGGTGGTGGTGCCGTTGCGCAGCAGTTCCTTGATGAAAATGTCCGCGACCTGGTCAGCGTGGGCCTTGTCGGCGAACTGGCTTTCGCACGGGAAGGTGTAGGTGTTGAGCCAGTCCAGCAATTGCTCGCCGTAGGCGCCGACCATGCCGGTTTGCGGCAGGTGGATGTGGGTGTCGATGAAGCCGGGGGTGATCAGCGCATCCTGATAGTGGGTGATCTCGATATCCGCCGGCAGGGTCGGCAGTAATTCGCTGGCGTGGCCCAGGGCGCTGATCTGGCCGTTATCCACAACCAGCAAGCCGTCTTCGAAATACTCGTAGGAGGCTTCGATACCGACTTCGGCTGGGTCGGCAATGCTGTGCAGGATGGCGGCGCGGTAAGCTTTGCGAGTCAAAGGCATGAGATTCTCAGTTCGAGGCTTTCAAGTTTGCGGTTTGGCTGCGGCGTGACGCGGGCAGCAGTTTGGCAATCGGTTCGGCGCTGGAGGTCTGCTGGCCGAAGTTCGCGTTATAGGTGGCGATGATTTCGCCGGCGATGGAGATGGCGATTTCCACAGGCAACTTGCCTTTGACTTCGCCGATGCCCATCGGGCAGCGCATGCGTTGCACGACGCTGTTGTCGAAACCGCGGTCGCGCAGGCGATGTTCGAACTTCACGCGTTTGGTCTTCGAGCCGATCAGGCCGAAGTAGGCGAAGTCATTGCGCTTGAGGATCGCAGCGGTCAGTTCGAGGTCGAGCTGGTGGTTGTGGGTCATCACGATGCAATAGCTGCCGGCGGGCAGGTCATCGATTTCATCCACCGGCTCTTCGCTGACGATCTTGCGCACGCCGTGGGGGATCTGTTCGGGGAATTCCTCTTCCCGCGAGTCGATCCAGCGTACCCGGCAAGGCAGGCTGGCCAGCAGCGGCACCAGGGCGCGGCCGACGTGGCCGGCACCGAATACGGCGATCTGCGCCTGCACCTGGCCCATCGGTTCGAACAACAAAACGGTGGCACCGCCGCAGCACTGGCCGAGGCTGGCGCCGAGGCTGAAACGCTCCAGATGGGTGTCCTGCTTGCCGCTGACGAGCATCTCGCGGGCGATCTTCATGGCCTTGTATTCCAGGTGCCCGCCACCGATGGTGTCGAAGGCCTGGTTCGCGCTGATGACCATCTTCGAGCCGGCGTTGCGCGGCGTGGAGCCGAGCTCTTCGATGATGGTCACCAGCACGCAGGGTTCACCCCGGTTTTGCAGGTCGGCGAGGGCGTCGATCCAGTTGTACATGTTTCACCTCAACATCTCTGTTGTCAGTTCGGGCCTCTTCGCGAGCAAGCCCGCTCCCACATTTGGAATGCATTTCAATGTGGGAGCGGGCTTGCTCGCGAAGGCCGCACCTCGGTCTTAAAGCGAAGCCAACTCGGTTTCAGCCTCGACAGCCTTGGCCGCCTTCAACTGGCGCATCTGCTCACAGCCCCACAACACCCGCTCCGGAGTCGCCGGTGCGTCGATTTTCGGTTGATGCCTGTAATCACCCAGGCTCGCCACGGCGTCCTTGATCGCACACCACGAAGCGATGCCGAGCATGAACGGCGGCTCGCCCACGGCTTTGGAGTGGAACACCGTGTCTTCCGGGTTCTTGCGGTTTTCCACCAGCTTCACCCGCAGGTCCAGCGGCATGTCCGCAACGGCCGGGATCTTGTAGCTGGCCGGGCCGTTGGTCATCAGCTTGCCCTTGTTGTTCCACACCAGCTCTTCCATGGTCAGCCAACCCATGCCCTGGATGAAACCGCCCTCGACCTGACCGATGTCGATGGCCGGGTTCAACGAGGCGCCGACGTCGTGGAGGATGTCGGTGCGCAGCATCTTGTATTCGCCGGTCAGGGTATCGACCAGCACTTCGCAGCACGCCGCGCCAAAGGCGAAGTAGTAGAACGGCCGGCCACGGGCCTGGCTGCGGTCGTAGTAGATTTTCGGGGTCTTGTAGAACCCGGTGCTCGACAGCGACACCTGGGCGAAGTACGCCTGCTGGATCAACGCTTCGAAGGTCAGGATGTGATCGCGGACCCGCACGTGGCCGTTGTGGAACTCCACGTCTTCTTCGCTGACCTTGTACTGGCGAGCGGCGAATTCCACCAGGCGCTGCTTGATGGTTTCGGCGGCGTTCTGCGCAGCCTTGCCGTTCAGGTCGGCACCGCTGGACGCGGCAGTCGGCGAGGTGTTCGGCACCTTGTCGGTGTTGGTTGCGGTGATCTGCACGCGATCCATTTCCACCTGGAACACTTCGGCCACGACCTGCGCGACCTTGGTGTTCAGGCCCTGGCCCATTTCGGTGCCGCCGTGGTTCAGGTGGATGCTGCCGTCGGTGTAGACGTGCACCAGGGCACCGGCCTGGTTGAGGAAGCTGGCGGTGAAGGAAATGCCGAACTTCACCGGGGTCAGCGCCAGGCCTTTTTTCAGGATCGGGCTGTTGGCGTTGTAGCGACGGATCGCTTCGCGGCGCTCGGCGTACTGGCTGCTTTCTTCCAGTTCGGCGGTCATCTCCTCGAGCATGTTGTGCTCGACGGTCTGGTAGTAGTGGGTGACGTTGCGTTCGGTCTTGCCGTAGTAGTTGGCCTTGCGCACGGCCAAAGGATCGAGGGCCAGATGGCGGGAGATGGCGTCCATCACTTCTTCGATGGCGACCATGCCTTGCGGGCCGCCGAAACCACGGTAGGCGGTGTTCGATGCGGTGTTGGTCTTGCAGCGGTGACCGTTGATGGTCGCATCGCCCAGGTAATACGAGTTATCCGAGTGGAACATCGCGCGATCGACGATCGACGCCGACAGGTCAGGCGAGCAACCGCAGTTGCCGGCCAGTTCCAGGTTGATGCCGTGCAGGCGGCCGGTGCTGTCGAAGCCGACGTCGTACTCGACATAGAAGGGGTGACGCTTGCCGGTCATCAGCATGTCTTCGACCCGTGGCAGACGCATCTTGGTCGGCTGGCCGGTGAGGTGCGCGATCACCGCGCACAGGCACGCGGGGCTGGCCGCCTGGGTTTCCTTGCCGCCGAAACCACCGCCCATGCGGCGCATGTCGACGACGATCTTGTTCATCGACACGTCCAGTACTTCGGCCACCAACTTCTGAACTTCGGTGGGGTTCTGTGTGGAACAGTAGACGATCATGCCGCCGTCTTCGGTCGGCATCACCGAAGAGATCTGGGTTTCCAGGTAGAAGTGCTCCTGGCCGCCGATGTGCAGGGTGCCCTGGATACGATGCTCGGCAGTGGCCAACGCCGTGGCCGAATCGCCGCGCTTGTGGGTGTGGCTGTCGAGTACGAAGTGGCGCTTGCGCAGGGCTTCGACCACGTCCAGCACAGGTTCCAGATCTTCATATTCGATGATCGCGGCCATGGCCGCCTTGCGTGCGGTTTCCAGGTCTTTCGCCGCCACCGCGACCACCGGCTGGCCGACGAACTGCACGGTGTCGATCGCCAGCAGCGGATCGCCCGGCAGCAACGGACCGATGTCCTTCAGGCCCGGCACGTCTTCGTGGGTGATGGCGATGCGCACGCCTTCGAAGGCGTAGCAGGGCGAGGTGTCGATGCTGATGATGCGGGCATGGGCACGGTCCGACATGCGGGCGTAAACGTGCAACTGGTTCGGGAATTCCAGGCGATCGTCGATGTACTGCGCTTCACCGGCGACATGCTTGGCGGCGCTGTCGTGCTTGACGGCGCGGCCGACACCGGTGGTCAGGTCCTTGGCGAACAGTTCAGCCAATTCGGCTTGGGTCTTCTCTACGGCGTGATGATTAGACATAAGCGGTCACCCGAGTCTCGATGTGCGGTGTTTGCAGTTCGATGAAGTATTTGCGCAGCAGGTTTTGCGCGCTGAGCAGGCGATATTCCTTGCTGGCGCGGAAGTCCGAGAGCGGCGTGAAGTCTTCGCTCAGGGCGGCGCAGGCGCGTTCGACAGTAGCGTTGTTGAAGGGCGAACCGAGCAGCGCGGCTTCGCAGGCGGCGGCGCGTTTCGGGATGGCCGCCATGCCGCCGAAGGCGACGCGGGCTTCAGCGACCACGCCGTTTTCCAGGCGAATGTTGAAGGCGGCGCACACCGCAGAAATGTCATCGTCCAGGCGCTTGGAGACTTTGTAGGCGCGGAACAGTTTTTCGACGCTGGCGCGGGGCACGATGATCTTCTCGATGAACTCGCTTTCCTGGCGCGCCGTGACGCGGTAATCGATGAAGTAATCTTCCAGCGCCAGGGTGCGGCGGGTTTCGCCTTTGCACAGCACGATTTGCGCGCCGAGGGCGATCAGCAGGGGCGGCGAGTCACCAATAGGCGAGGCGTTGCCTATGTTGCCGCCCAGGGTGCCCTGGTTGCGGATCTGCAGGGACGCAAAGCGGTGCAGCAATTCACCGAAGTCCGGGTATTCGGCGTTCAGGGCTTCGTAGCAATCGGAAAGGGCGGTGGCGGCGCCGATTTCCAGGCGATCGTCAAAGCGGTCGATGCGTTTCATCTCGGCAACGTTGCCGACGTAGATCATCACCGGCAGCGTGCGGTGGAACTGCGTGACTTCCAGCGCCAGGTCGGTGCCGCCGGCCAGCAGGCGGGCCTGTGGATAAGCGTCGTAGAGGTCCGCCAGGTCGGCCACGGTCAGCGGCACCAGGCAGCGTTTGTCGCCGCTGTTGAGTTCGCCGATATCGGTGGGGGCAATGGCTTTGAGGCGCGCGATGGTGTCGGCCTCGCGGGCGTCGAACTGGTCCGGCTGCTTGCCGCAGCAGGACTGCTCGGCGGCTTCCAGGATCGGCCGGTAACCGGTGCAGCGGCAAAGATTGCCGGCCAGTGCTTCGTGGGCCTTGGCATGATCCGGTGCATCGCTGTTCTTTTGCAGGGCAAACAGCGACATCACGAAGCCGGGGGTGCAGAAGCCGCATTGCGAGCCGTGGCACTCGACCATGGCTTTCTGCACGCTGTGCAGTTCACCTTTGTGCTTGAGGTCTTCAACGCTGATCAGTTGTTTGCCGTGCAGGGACGATACGAAGGTCAGGCACGAGTTGAGGCTGCGATAGCGAATGTGTTCGCGGCCGTCGTCATCGGTCTGCAATTCGCCGACGACCACGGTGCAGGCGCCGCAGTCACCGCTGGCGCAGCCTTCTTTGGTGCCGGGTTTGCCCACATGGTCGCGCAGATAATTGAGCACGGTCAGGTTCGGGTCCAGGGCGTGCTCGCTACGGAGTTCCTGGTTTAGTAAAAACTGGATCACGGAAGGCCTCGCAGACTCATTATTGTTGTTAACCGATAGGAACCGAATTTAGCAGGTCTGACTTTTCGGTCAATGATTTTCTGACTTAAAGGTCAGGAAATTGCATTTTGTCGATCAACCCCTTGTTCCTTAATTATTGTCGTTGGTTCGATAGCCTGCTTTTTTGCTTGAATCGTGCCAAAAACCTCCGGGCGGGCACTCTAATGCTGTTCAGTTAAGCGAATGTGGTCCTCTGTAGGAGCGAGCTTGCTCGCGATGGTCGTTAACGATAACGCGTATTTACTGGCTAAACGCGGCGCGCTTGAGTCCATCGCGAGCAAGCTCGCTCCCACAAAGAATCACTTTGCTTAAGTGAACAACATTACGGGCGGGCACTGCGCCCTGACGCAGCAATTGCGCTACACTGCGCCGCTTGTACGGATCAAAGAGTTTGAAGGACAACCATGACGTTCAAGGCGCCGGACAGCCTCGCCGAGCAAATCGCTCACCACCTCGCCGAACGCATCATTCGCGGCGAAATGAAGCCCGGGGAGCGCATCCAGGAACAGAAGGTCACGCTGGCCCTCAATGTCAGCCGTGGTTCGGTCCGCGAGGCCTTGCTGATCCTCGAGCGTCGGCACCTGATCGCAATCCTGCCGCGACGTGGCGCCCACGTCACCGAGCTCACGCCGCACAAGGTGCAGAGCCTGTGCACGCTGATGAGCGAGATGTACATCCTGCTGGCCAACGCCGTTGCCAGCGGCTGGAAAGTCCAGGCCGACCTGGCGCCGTTCGTGCAAATCCAGCAGCGCCTGACCGCCAGCTACGAGCGCCAGGACATCCACACCTTCGTCGACGACAGTTTCAACGTGATGCGCGCCACGTACGGGTTTGCCAACAACCCGTACCTGCAGGAAACCGTCGAGAATCTGCAGCCGGCCATGAGCCGTGCCTATTTCCTTGCCCTGGACCAGCGCAAGGCGTCGATGAGCGAATACCTGGAACTGTTCGAGCGCCTGCTCGCGGCCGTGATCGCCCGTGACTTTGCGCAGATCCGCACCGTGCTGACCGCGTATGGCCAGCGCAGTTGCGATCTGGTGATCTCCGCCCTGACGGACGCCTGAGCGTGCGGCTCAAGTGCATCAAGCTGGCGGGGTTCAAGTCCTTCGTCGACCCGACCACGGTGAACTTCCCGAGCAACATGGCGGCGGTGGTCGGGCCCAATGGCTGCGGCAAATCGAACATCATCGACGCCGTTCGCTGGGTAATGGGTGAAAGTTCGGCGAAGAACCTCCGTGGCGAGTCGATGACCGACGTCATCTTCAACGGCTCCACCAGCCGCAAGCCGGTGAGCCAGGCGAGCATCGAACTGGTGTTCGATAACTCCGACGGCACCCTGCTTGGCGAATACGCCGCCTACGCGGAAATTTCCATTCGCCGCAAAGTGACGCGCGACAGCCAGACCACCTATTACCTCAACGGCACCAAGTGCCGGCGTCGTGACATCACCGACATCTTCCTCGGCACCGGCCTTGGCCCGCGCAGCTACTCGATCATTGAGCAGGGGATGATCTCCAAACTGATCGAGTCCAAGCCCGAAGACCTGCGCAACTTCATCGAAGAAGCGGCGGGCATCTCCAAGTACAAGGAGCGCCGGCGCGAAACCGAAAACCGCATCCGTCGTACCCACGAGAACCTGGAGCGCCTGACCGACCTGCGCGAAGAGTTGACGCGTCAGCTCGAGCGCTTGCATCGCCAGGCCGAGGCCGCCAAGAAGTACCAGGAATACAAGGGCGAGGAGCGCCAACTCAAGGCGCAACTGTCGGCCCTGCGCTGGCAGGCGTTGAACGATCAGGTCGGCCAGCGTGAAGCGATCATCGGCAACCAGGAGGTTTCCTTCGAAGCCCTGGTGGCCGAACAGCGCAATGCCGACGCGAGCATCGAGCGCCTGCGTGACGGGCACCACGACCTGTCGGAACGCTTCAATCTGGTGCAAGGGCGTTTCTACTCGGTCGGCGGTGACATTGCCCGGGTCGAGCAGAGCATCCAGCACGGCCAGCAACGCTTGCGGCAATTGCAGGACGACCTCAAGGAAGCCGAGCGCGCACGCCTGGAAACCGAATCCCACCTCGGCCATGACCGCACGCTGCTGCTGACCCTGGGCGAAGAGCTGGATATGCTGACCCCGGAACAGGAAGTCACCAGCGCCGCCGCCGAAGAGGCCGCCGCCGCGCTGGAAGAATCCGAAACCACCATGCATGGCTGGCAGGAGCAGTGGGATACGTTCAACCTCACCGCCGCCGAACCGCGCCGTCAGGCCGAAGTCCAGCAATCGCGGATCCAGCAGCTGGAAACCAGCCTGGAGCGCCTGGCCGATCGTCAGAAGCGCCTGGGCGAAGAGCGCGCCTTGCTCTCGGCGGACCCGGAAGACGCGGCGATCATGGAGCTTAGCGAGCAACTCGCCGAGTCCGAGGCGACCCTCGAAGATTTGCAGACCAGTGAAGAGGCTCAGGTCGAAAAGCTCGAGCAACTGCGCCAGCAATTACAGCAAACGCTGACGGCGCAACAACAGGCCCAGGGCGATTTGCAGCGGCTCAACGGTCGATTGGCTTCGCTCGAAGCCTTGCAGCAAGCCGCGCTCGATCCGGGCACCGGCACCGCCCAATGGCTGCGTGAACAGAACCTGGCGAATCGCCCGCGCCTTGCCGAAGGCCTGAAGGTCGAGGCCGGTTGGGAGCTGGCGGTGGAAACCGTGCTTGGTGCCGACCTGCAGGCGGTGCTGGTGGACGATTTCAACGATTTCGATCTGTCGGGCTTTGCCCAGGGCGACTTGCGCTTGCTCAGCCCGGCCGGCGATGGCGTACGGGTGCCGGGCAGCCTGCTGGACAAGGTCGAGGCGCAGATCGATCTGTCGCCATGGCTGGGGCAGGTCAAGCCGGTCGACAGCCTTGAACAGGCCTTGGCCTTGCGCGGGCAATTGGCTGCCGGGCAGAGCCTGATCAGCCGTGACGGTTACTGGGTCGGTCGGCATTTTCTGCGCGTACGTCGGGCCAGTGAGGCGGAAAGCGGCGTGCTCGCCCGTGGCCAGGAAATCCAGCAACTGGGCCTCGAGCGTGAAGAGCGCGAAGCCGCGGTCGAAACCCTGGAAACCCAACTGCAGAATCTCAGGGCGCAGCAGCGTCAGCAGGAAAACGGCCGCGAGCACTTGCGCCGTTTGCTGCAAGACGAAGCCCGTCAGCAAGGTGAATTGAAAGCCCAGTTGTCGGCCGGAAAAGCCAAGGCCGAGCAATTGACCCTGCGCCGCACTCGCCTCGACGAAGAGCTCACCGAGCTGGATGAACAGCGCGCGCTGGAGCACGAAAACATCGGTGAAGCGCGCCTGCAACTGCAGGAAGCCCTCGACAGCATGGCGCTGGACACCGAGCAGCGCGAGTTGCTGCTGGCCCAGCGCGACAGTTTGCGCGAGCGCCTGGATCGGGTGCGGCAGGAGGCGCGGCAGCACAAGGATCATGCCCATCAGTTGGCGGTGCGTCTGGGTTCGCTCAAGGCGCAGCACGATTCGACTCGCCAGGCGCTGGAGCGTCTGGAGATGCAGTCCGAGCGCCTGACCGAAAAGCGCGAACAACTGAGCCTCAATCTGGAGGAGGGCGAAGCGCCACTGGAAGAGCTGCGCCTGAAACTCGAGGAGTTGCTCGACAAGCGCATGACCGTCGACGAGGAACTCAAGACCGCGCAGATCGCCCTCGAAGACGCCGACCGCGAACTGCGCGACGCCGAAAAGCGCCGCAGCCAGGCCGAACAGCAATCCCAGTTGATTCGCAGCCAGCTCGAAACCCAGCGCATGGAATGGCAAGCCCTGACCGTACGCCGCAAGACCTTGCAGGACCAGTTGCTGGAAGACGGCTACGATCTCCACGGCGTACTCGCGACATTGACCGCCGAGGCCAGCGAGAAGGAAGCCGAGGAAGAACTCGAGCGCATCGCCGCGCGAATTCAGCGTCTGGGCGCGATCAACCTGGCGGCCATCGATGAGTACCAGCAACAATCGGAGCGTAAACGTTATCTGGATGCCCAGGACGCCGATCTGGTGGAAGCGCTTGAAACCCTTGAGAACGTGATTCGCAAGATCGACAAGGAAACCCGCAACCGCTTCAAGGATACCTTTGATCAGATCAATGGCGGTTTACAGGCGCTTTTCCCAAAAGTTTTCGGTGGAGGCCGCGCGTATTTGGAACTGACGGGCGAAGATCTACTCGATACAGGGGTGACAATCATGGCGCAGCCGCCTGGAAAGAAGAACAGCACCATCCATTTGCTCTCCGGTGGCGAAAAGGCCCTGACCGCATTGGCCCTGGTTTTTGCGATCTTCAAGTTGAATCCGGCGCCGTTCTGCATGCTCGATGAAGTTGACGCGCCACTGGATGACGCTAACGTTGGACGCTACGCAAAATTGGTTAAAGAGATGTCGCAGTCAGTGCAGTTCATCTATATCACCCACAACAAGATCGCCATGGAAATGGCCGATCAACTGATGGGGGTGACGATGCACGAACCCGGTTGTTCACGTCTGGTGGCGGTGGATGTCGAGGAGGCGATGGCGATGGTGGATGCCTGAGTCGTGGTTGCAGGAAGGCGTGTTCATGAGTTGTAGGACTCTTTTCCTCGCTTCGACTTGCTGGCCAATCGACATATTCGCGCTAGCCAAGGTAGTAGACGGTGTAAAGTTGCCTTTGGTCGTGCTAGTTTAATGTCAATTTTTCGTATACGTGGGCAAAACGCCTGTCAGAACATAGAGTTGGCGCCACGTTTTAAAGCGGTTTGCAGGTTGTAAACCCCTTATTTTTCAGCATTTTTTATAGAGGCACGGGATTACATGGAAATCGGTCTGCGCGAGTGGCTGATCGTCATCGGCATTATTGTCATTGCCGGTATTCTTTTTGATGGCTGGCGCCGTATGCGCGGCGGCAAGGGAAAACTGAAATTCCGCCTTGACCGAAGTCTGTCCAACCTGCCGGACGAGGACAGCAGCGCCGAGCTGCTGGGCCCGCCGCGCGTGCTGGACACGCATAAAGAGCCGCAACTGGACGAGCAGGACCTGCCGTCGGTGAGCATGCCGGCCCGCGAGCCTCGTGAATCGGGCTCCAAGCGCGGCAAGCGTGGCCACAGCGAACCATCCCAGGGCGACATGAACCTCAGCCTGGATCTGGATGGCGGCCCGAGCTTCAGCAGCCGCGACGACGATTTCCCGGATGACACCAAGTCTTCGCCTGCGCACAGCGAAAAAGATCAGCCGCAAGCTGAAGAAGTGCTGGTGATCAGCGTGATCTGCCGCGACGCTGCCGGCTTCAAGGGCCCGGCGCTGTTGCAGAACATTCTGGAAAGCGGCCTGCGTTTCGGCGAGATGGATATTTTCCATCGTCACGAAAGCATGGCGGGCAACGGCGAGGTGCTGTTCTCCATGGCCAACGCCGTCAAGCCGGGCGTATTCGACCTGGACGACATCGACCACTTCAGCACCCCGGCGGTAAGTTTCTTCCTGGGTCTGCCAGGCCCTCGCCATCCGAAGCAAGCCTTCGACGTGATGGTGGCCGCAGCGCGCAAATTGTCCCAGGAGCTCAACGGCGAACTGAAGGACGACCAGCGTAGCGTACTGACTGCCCAGACGATCGAGCACTACCGTCAGCGCATCGTCGAATTCGAACGCCGCGCCCTGACCCAGAAGCGCTAAATCAAACGGAGCTCTCTATGTCAGGAGAGCTTTTGTGGGGAGGGGTAAACCCCCTCGCCACAAATGCAGCCCCTTGCCGGGCCGAAATATGAAAATTGAGCAGCCTCGGCTGCTCTTTTGCTTTACGAGAGAACACCCATGACCGCCGCCAAGAACCGCATTTTAGAGCTGCGCGCTGAGCTGGATCAGCACAACTATCGCTATCACGTGCTCGACGAGCCGAGCATTCCGGACGTCGAATACGACCGCTTGTTCAACGAGCTCAAGGCGCTGGAAGCGGCCCATCCCGAGCTGATCACCAGCGACTCGCCCACCCAGCGAGTGGGCAGCGCGGCGCTGTCGGCGTTTACCCAGGTGCGTCACGAAGTGCCGATGCTCAGCCTCGGCAACGCCTTCGAAGAAACCGACATGCGTGAGTTCGACCGCCGGGTGACCGAAGGCCTGGACTTGCCGGCGGGCGACCTGTTCGGTGGCGGCGCAACAGTCGAATACAGCTGCGAGCCCAAGCTCGATGGTCTGGCCGTCAGCCTGTTGTACCAGGATGGCCTCCTGGTGCGCGGCGCGACCCGTGGCGACGGTACAACAGGCGAAGACATCAGCGTCAACGTGCGCACCGTACGCAACATTCCGCTCAAGCTGCACGGTACTGGCTGGCCGGCGACCCTGGAAGTGCGCGGCGAAGTGTTCATGTCCAAGGCCGGTTTCGAACGGCTCAACGCCACGCAAATGGAAGTCGGCGGCAAGACTTTCGCCAACCCGCGCAACGCAGCAGCGGGCAGCTTGCGCCAGCTGGATTCGAAGATCACCGCCAACCGTCCACTGGAATTCTGCTGCTACGGCATCGGCCAGGTGTCGGCGGACATTGCCGATACGCACATCGGCAATTTGCAGCAACTCAAGGCTTGGGGCATGCCGATCAGCCATGAGTTGAAGCTGGCGCAGGGTATCGCCGAGTGCCTGGATTACTATCGCGACATCGGTGAGCGGCGCAATGCGCTGCCCTATGAAATCGACGGCGTGGTGTTCAAGGTCAACAGCATCGCTTCGCAGCGCGAACTGGGTTTTCGCGCCCGTGAGCCGCGCTGGGCCATCGCCCACAAATTCCCGGCGATGGAAGAGCTCACCGAACTGCTCGATGTGGAATTCCAGGTCGGCCGCACCGGTGCGGTGACACCAGTGGCGCGTCTGAAGCCGGTCAAGGTCGCGGGCGTCACGGTGGCCAATGCCACGCTGCATAACATGGACGAAGTGGCGCGCCTGGGCCTGATGATCGGCGACACGGTGATCATTCGCCGCGCCGGTGACGTGATTCCGCAAGTGGTGCAGGTGGTCCTGGAGCGTCGTCCGGAAAACGCCCGGCCGGTGCAGATCCCGGAGCAGTGCCCGGTGTGTGGCTCCCATGTCGAGCGCACGCAACTGATCAAGCGCAGCAAGGGTCGCGAGACGGTCAGCGAAGGCGCGGTGTACCGCTGCGTCGGTCGCCTGGCCTGTGGCGCGCAACTCAAGCAGGCCATCATTCACTTTGTTTCCCGTCGAGCCATGGACATCGAAGGCCTGGGCGAGAAGAGCGTCGAGCAACTGGTCGACGAAGGCCTGGTGAGTTCGCCTGCCGATCTGTACGCCCTGACGTTCGAACAGATCGTCGATCTGGAAGGCTTTGCCGAGCTGTCGAGCAAGAACCTGCTCGGCGCCATTGAAGACAGCAAGAAGCCGGGCCTGGCGCGGTTCATCTACGCCCTCGGGATTCCCGATGTCGGCGAAGAGACGGCCAAGGTGCTGGCCCGCTCCCTGGGTTCGCTGGAGCGGGTGCAGCAGGCCTTGCCGCAGGTGCTGACGTACTTGCCGGATGTCGGGCTGGAGGTCGCGCACGAGATCCACAGCTTCTTTGAAGACGCGCATAACCAGCAGGTGATCGCTGAACTGCTCAAGCATGGCTTGCAGATTCAGGACCAGGGCGAGTTGGGGGCCGAGTTTGCCGCGAGTACGACATTGGGCGGTTTCCTCGACAAACTGCATATTCCATCGGTAGGTCCGGGCGGGGCGCAGAAACTGGCGGACAAGTTCGGCTCGCTGCAGGCGGTGATCGGTGCTGACTGGCTGGATATGCGTCAGGCGCTGCCGGAGAAACAGGCCAATTCGGTGCGCGAGTTTTTTGCGGACGAGGACAATCGCCAACGCTCGATCACTGCTGAGGCGCAGTTGGCCGAATTCGGCATGCACTGGCAGAGCGAGAAAAAGGTCGTCGAAGGCTTGCCGCTGGCCGGGCAGACCTGGGTGCTGACCGGTTCGCTGGAGCTGATGAGCCGCGATGTGGCCAAGGACAAACTCGAAAGCCTGGGGGCCAAGGTCGCCGGCTCCGTGTCGGCCAAGACTCATTGCGTGGTCGCAGGGCCGGGCGCCGGTTCAAAGTTGACCAAGGCCAATGAGCTGGGGTTGAAGGTGCTGGATGAAGAGGCGTTTGTCGAGTTTCTGCGCGAGCACGATATTTCGGTGTGAAGCCATTCGCGAGCAAGCCCGCTCCCACATTTAACCGAGTTCTTCCTGAAAAAATCCGATCGAATGTGGGAGCGGGCTTGCTCGCGAAGGCGATTTCAGCACCTTGGCAGAAAGCCGGAACAATCAACTCTCGGAAATGATCTAGTCTTGGCAAGCCCCAGGAAGAGATCGCCATGCACCCTTTCTTTGAACAGCTCAGCTCGCGCATCGCCGCACCGTTCGTGGCCGAAAGCTCGCGCAACAGCAAGGTCTGGTCCTGTCGTTGCGGGCAATCGCTGTTTTTCCGCAACAGCCAGTGCCTGGCGTGTTCAGCGGCCCTCGGGTATCAACCTGAGCAAAGTCGTTTATCTTCCCTGCAACCGGGCGAGTGCCCCGACACCTGGTGGCTCGACGCCGATCCGCAGGCGGGCGCGTTCCGCCGCTGCGCCAACCTCGATTCACCGGCTGCGTGCAACTGGCTGCTTGCGGCCAATCACCACGAAACCTTGTGCATGGCCTGTAGCTTGAATCGCACGATTCCCGACCTGTCGATCACCGAAAATCACGAGCGCTGGCGCAAGGTGGAAACCGCCAAGCGGCGTCTGGTCGCGCAACTGGTCAGTCTGGGGTTGCAGGTGATTCCCAGGACAGTCGATGAAGAGACTGGCCTTGCCTTCGATTTCATCGGTGTCGACCTTGAAGGCAAGCCGCCGACCACGGGTCACGCCAACGGCCTGATCACTCTCGATATCAAGGAGGCCGACGACGCGCACCGCGAGCAGGTGCGGGTGCAAATGCACGAACCCTATCGCACGTTGCTCGGGCATTTTCGTCACGAAGTCGGGCATTACTACTGGGACCGATTGATCGCCCACAGCCATTGGCTTGAGCCTTTTCGCGGCTTGTTTGGCGATGAGCGCGCGAGCTACGCCGATGCCCTCGAACGGCATTATCAGCAGGGCGCGCCGCTCGACTGGCCGCAGCGCTGCGTCAGCGCCTACGCGACCATGCACCCGTGGGAAGACTGGGCGGAAACCTGGGCGCATTACCTGCACATGATGGACGCCGTGGACACCGCGCTGGGTTTTGGCATGAGCGCCCGGGAAATGGACTTCGACTATCAGCCGTTTCCACCCCAAACCCTCTACGATCCGCAGCATCCCGGCGGCGCGGCTTTTTTGTCGTTCGTCAACGCCTGGATCGAACTGGCCGGCATGCTCAACGAGCTGTCACGCAGCATGGGGCAGCCGGATTTCTACCCCTTCGTCCTGCCGCCTGCTGTCGTTGCCAAGCTGCATTTCATTCACCTGGTGATTCAACAGGCGGGCGGCAGGGCGGATGCGGTGCTTGAGGCGCAATAGCAAGTGCTTGAAGCCCCTCATGTTTTTAATCCGAAACCAACGGTTGTAACTTCGCCTCAGATAGGTACAATGGCGCGGCTCGCCGACAGGTGAGCGTCGTTATGGTGACCCTATCGGTCCCCCCGCAACGATCAGCCGTGAACCCGGTCAGGCCTGGAAGGGAGCAGCCGCAGCGGTGACATTGTGTGCCGGGGTGTGGCTGGTAGGGTTACCACCTATCTCTAAGTCCTTGAATTCTCAGGGATTTTTCAGTCAAAAAACTCGAAGTGTGACAGCGTTTAGGTACACCTAAGTGGTGCATCATGCTGGGCATTCTAGTCGACTGTAATTCTCCGATCTAGGCTCCTGTCCCTGCTGTCTCGGCACTAGTCGCTTCCGATAGGTTGCTCTAATGTTAGGGCTCCAATTCACTACAGGGCAGTAGCATGGACATTGCAGCACTCAACGGCGTGGTACAGGCGATCAACCTAACGAAACAACTTGCCAAGGCTGCGTTTGATGGGAAGGTGGATGCTGAGGCTAAAGCGAAGATCGGTGAAGTCCTAGAAAAATTGGGGGACGTGCAAGATGGGATGTTCAATCTGCGGGAAGACCTACACAGGCTCCAGGTAGAGAGAGACGACCTGAAGAAAAAGCTTGATGCCGCAGACTCGTGGCAACAACGAGCAGTCGCTTACAAATTTACGCAAACAGCAGGCGGTGCAGTTGTGTACGTTTCGAATGACGAAACGCCCCATTACGCCTGCCCGAGCTGCTTCAACAAGAAGGAAATCCACCCGCTCCAAGACAACCGGACTGCCCGAGGCAAGTTCCGTTGCACTGGGTGCACAGCAGAATTTCCCATAAAGCCTCAAGCAGGGACATCCAGCGTACAACCTGTAGCCCACCATTGGAACGACTGAACTAAGCGGCGACCACGTTTCCCAAAAATCCCAACCCCCCCCGTTTTGGGAATCTCGATTTCAGGTCGATCTGTATTTTGACGGTGCTGAAATCCGTCAGCGGGACATCGACCCGGCTCGACACCTACTGTTTATAGGTCGGCTGGAGCGTCAAACATTCTAGAAATCCAGCAGCAAGCCGACAGTTGATTGATATGGCTCTTTTACCGCTGCTCCAGCGATCAATTAGGCGTTGTAGCGACGCGCTAGCCCTATCCCACAGGATGCCCAAAAAACCCGCTAATCCCACTCGCAAGGCAAGGTGAGGGACTCTGAGCTTGTTTGATTCTTCATACCTAACATCCACCGTCGATCCTGCCAGCTTGAGCTTCTGCGCAAACGGTAATACTGTATAACCATACAGCTTGTGGTGTGCGCGATGGACAAGTGCTTGATCGATGATTCGGGTTTTGAGCTGGGGATGCCCACTCGCGAAGATATGCTGAAGCACCAGTGTGATTTGCTGTGTGCTGAGCTGGAAACGACACGTAGGGACTTGCGGAAGGCTCACCAGAATATCGCCAAGCTGATCGTCTTGCATAGGGATAGCTCTAGGAGGTTGTCAGCACTCAGGGGTGAACGCGAGCGTTTGAGGTGGACCCTGAGTGAGATGTACAGCCGGGAGCGGGAACAGGTGACGGCACAGATGGGGTATGCCTATGGCGATTACACCATGGATAAGACCTAGCTCTAGGTCAATCGCGTGACGTAATGGCGGCAGGCTACGGCAACCGGTAGGATCTCCCATCCTTAAAAGACACAAGGACGAACGATGAATCGGGCAAATGAACGTGTAGAGCTACTCATCACCTTGCACAAGGGCGAATCTAGCAAGCTAGATCACTTCATTCTCGGTGTCACGCTGGCAATTTGCGCCTACCTCGCACAGACGAACCCCTACGCTCAACTTGGTGTGAACAAGGAAACATTCCTACTCTGCTCATTGCTCGTGTTTGCTGCCAGCGCCATTTGCGGATTCAAGCGACTTGAAGCAACCATCGAATCGTTACGACTGAACGCAATCGCGCTACAACAAGAAGACCCAAGACTCCGAACTCATCTGTTGGAGAAAGTAAGGGAGCGAAAAGCGCCGTCACGATACTACTGGGGCCGAAACTACCTCCTAGCTGCCGGACTGCTCTGCTACCTTGCAACCAAAGTGTGGGCCACTTACCAGAACAACGGATGGATTCCAGTCCACTGAGGGCGGAGCGCTTGCTAGTACCGACACATCGCGCCCGGTAACATCACCCAATCACTCAGAAGGAATTCAATATGAAGGCATGGATTGGGGTGGCTGCACTGGCTGGGGCGTTGGCAAGTGGCTCAGCAACAGCGGCGCCAGCGGCAACAGGGAATGAGCTGCTCCAATGGTGCAAGAACGTGTTATCGAACAACGAGGCGGAATCTACCAGTTACACTGCCGGGTACTGCACCGCGGTCGTAGCGACTGTTGGCGATCTGATAAAAAGCATTAACCACGACCTCGGGCCAAAACTTCAAATCTGTGTTCCCGGCGGAGTGAGCAATGGGCAAATGGTGCGGGTACTGGTGAAGTATCTGGAGGCGAACCCGGAAAAACTCCACATCAACGCTACCGCCCTAACCATCTTTGCAACCCAACAAGCATTCCCCTGCAAGAGCTGACCTAGACTGTTTTACACAGGATTTTGGTCCCGCGTTAAGCGCCATCACAGCCGACCAGCTAGTCAATGATCGATTGATAAGGCGCATTGTATGCGGCTACAGCCATGAATTAGGCGTTGTGGTGATGATGTAGGGCTAATCCACAGGTTGGGGCTAGCGCCTCATTCGGAGTGAGAAATGACGAGACTTCGACCGACGAGTGAGTGAGCAAGGTCAGCTCCAGGTCGAACGAGTGGCGTGATGGCACCGTGGCAGCCAGTCCGGTAATCTGAGGAAATCCGCCATCCCGGAAAGGAGCCTCCCGTGATTATTGGTCACTCCGACCCACACAAATATCTCTACCACTACACCAGCGCCGCGACCGCGATCAATTGCATCCTCAAGTTTCGTACTCTCCGGTTTGGTGAATACAGACGTACCAATGACCCCAAAGAAAGTAAAAACTGGTTGTTCGATTTTGTATCGTTCGAGCCGAAGCCTGACCGCATAGATTACGACCGCGATGTAATGTCGGCATGGCTTTCAGATGAGTTGAAGCGTGATACTCGACTAGTCTGCTTCTCACGTGATACAGGGACGTTGACCGGAAACCACCTTACCGATATTTTCAACCGGGGGTTTTGTAAACCTCGTATGTGGGCACAGTACGCTGAAAAACATACCGGCGTCTGTCTGGTGTTCAACCGCGAGAGTCTTCAGAAAGAAATAACTACTCAGCTTGCTGCACACACTCCAGTACTCGGTGGTGAGGTGCAGTACAAAGATTGTGGAATCGCTCGTGACCTTTTTGAAGAGCTGACCTTTAGCATCAACACAGACGATCTTGAAAAGTATGGTCGAGACAGATATCCGGCGATCCATTTAAGAAAGCATCATCAGCAGCTTTTCTTTGAAAAAATGAGCGATTGGGAAGCTGAGAATGAATATCGCTATGTAGCGTTTACAAAGTCGACGGAGCCGCTGGATGTAAAGTACGGAAGTGCTTTGGTAGGTATGGTGTTTGGTGAGGACACCAGTGAGGAGAACAAAAGGGAAATGTCCTTGCTCACCAGCGGAACGGGAGTCGATATGCGAGGGTTAAAATGGAAGAACCACAGCCCTTGGTATGATTTCGAGCGGCAAGGCTACCGTTGATTGCGGGTTATGATAATTCATACCGAAGTCAATTTCGCCTAGCGGGGGCTTTAGATTAGGCTCTGTTCCAGTGGCGTTTGACTGTCGCAATGCCAATCTTGAGGTCACCCGCAACTTCAGATTGCGACTTATCCTGTGCCTTGAGTCGTTGCACTGCTGCTGTCGTGTCTGTTGCCTCTGGTCTACCCAGCTTCTTACCTTCAGCCTTCGCGCGCTTCAATCCTGACTGAGTGCGTTCGATCAGCAAGTCACGTTCAAACTCAGCTACAGCACCCAACACCTGCATGGTCATCTTGCCGGCTGCACTGGTGAGGTCTACACCACCAAGGGCGAGGCAGTGAACACGGATGCCATTCGAGGCAAGATGCTCAACCGTCTGACGCACATCCATGGCGTTACGACCTAAGCGGTCAAGCTTGGTGACGATCAGCACGTCACCCGATTCCATACGTTCTAGGACCTTCTGGAAGCCTGCACGCTCCTTTGCAGCGACGCTACCCGACACCGTTTCTTCCACTACCCGACTAGCCTGTACATCGAAGCCAGCGGCTTTCACTTCCTGCACTTGGTTTTCAGTGAACTGGTTGGAGGTGCTGACACGGCAATACAGGAAAGTGCGGCTCATGGTGGTTGATCCATAGGTATCATTTAACGTGGGATCACTGTAATGGGATCACCAAATAAGGTCAACCATATTTTGTTGATACCATTTTTCGCCTGTTCGACAGGTATCGTTTAACGGTCGTTTGTTGATGCCATTGCTCCTTACACCAACTGGCGTATCTGGAGAATGCCAGCGGCGATGGTTGACGCATTCGCATCTAGAGCTTCCAGTGCAGTCACGGCGTTCTCATGCGATTCAGGTGAACCCATTGACCTAGCCCATAGGGCCACTTCTTCGATTGCAGCAGCTAGAGCGTGCTGGTTGTGTAGCAACAGTGTCAGAACGTCAGCGATGGCGATATTGGAGTGGTTGTCTGGCATGACTGTCGTCCTTGAAGGTGATGTAAAGATCGTAGTTCAGCACATGGGGGACGGCGTGTAGTGGCATCTGAGGTGAGATCGACATACCAGTCATGGTTAACGCCAACACTCTGTAGCGGTAAGCACAGCCGGATTGTGATGACCTTCATTCAACGTCAGCTAGCCATGTCAGTCGGTGTGGTGCGTTCGCTCCAGGTCAATCGTGTGAAAGCCGTACGGGTTTCCGTTATCACTGTCTACACTGCCATCATCGATAGTGGCCACAACTACCACGTGGACGGGAGAAATAGCATGAATGGGTGGCAACGACTCTGGGTTGTGGCGTGTCTGGCAACGGGTATTCCTCTGGCGGCAACCGTATACAAAAACATGCCAGATGATGTGAGGCTCACCGATTACCACCAGCAGGCAGTAGCTTCGTGGACACGCGACTTAGAACGCGCAACCGAAAAGGCAAATGCCAACCCCGGCCTACGGAACGACTACGGCGATGAAACTGTTGCAAGCGTAAAGGCAAAGTTGCAAAAGGAAGATGAGAATTATAAGAAAGAACTTGCCCAGCTACCCTCAGAGCGGCGGGAATATATAATTGCGTGCCTCAGTCTCTGGGTTGGCTTCAGCGTAAGCCTGTATGTCATTGGCTGGCTAATGGGTTGGGTATACCGGGGCTTCCGCCCCAAGAGGGTATAACCACGTTCATCACCCTGTAGTGGTATCGTTACCCGGTGTAATGGCATCTCGCTGGTGGATAACGGCGGTACACATGGTAAGAATGTCACCGCTAGGAATTTGCGCTTGGAACAGGCTGCCCATTAAATCAGGCTTGGATGGAACAATATGAGTAGTGATGAAGAGATTGGAGGGGCTTTTGGTTCATTGTGGGATGATATGAAAGCAGAGGAAACATTCCCACAGAAACGATTGCTACTCGCACATTACACGTCCATTGCTACCCTTGAAGGGATTATGGCAAATGACCAGCTATGGTTTTCAAATCCTCTTTTCATGAATGACTTGGATGAACTTGCATTTGGCATTCTTGAAAGCGCCAAAATAATTCGTAAAAGTCAGGAGATAAAGAAAGCATGTGGCACTGAAGAATGGTATAAATTATTTCAATCAATATTCGAATCATACCTAGATGACTTTAGTGTCGAGCATGCATTTGATGTGTATGTATTGTGTTTTTCTGATCATACCGACGTAAAGGACGATGGCTTGCTGTCAATGTGGAGGGGGTATGGCGGTAACGGTAATGGAGCTGCAATAATATTTGATACGCAACAGCTAAACTATAACGAAGACTCACCATTTATAGTTTCAAAAGTCGAATATAATTCCACAGAAGAAAGAATAAAGTGGATTGAGAATAAATGTATTGAGTTCTCAGCAATACTGAAAAATACTAACGTGCCGGATGACAAACTGTACTTGCCTGTCGGGTATCTATTTGAGCGAATGAAAATATTCTCTATTTTTACTAAGCACGCTGGATTTTCCGAAGAGCGTGAATGGCGGGCGGTATACATCAGGGAGCGAGATACAAAACGTAAACTGGATGAAATGCTTCATTATGCTATTGGGCGAAATGGTGTTGAGCCAAAGCTTAAATTCAAAGTGAAACCCGTTGACGGCATAACGGCAGATGATTTCTCCCTCGAAAAAATAGTTAGCAAAATTATCTTAGGTCCGACAGTATCAAGCCCTTTGGCTCTAAGTGCTGTGAAACGAATGTTAGAAAAGAATGGAAAGTCAGAGATTGCCAAAAAGCTAGTCTCTTCTACAACACCATTTCGAGGATAGTGGATTTAATTGAAATCCAGAACCGTGCACTGTGGGGTTTCTTAAGAAGCTTTTAGGATTGCCCCTTCATGCATTATTGTATGCTATGGTTTTATTCTGATTTTTAATCAAATGGATTCACTACCGTGTGATTTGGGGGAGAAAGTGAGTCGTGCTTGACCTGAGAACGGTTGAAGGCCAGGTTTAATCAGTGTTACACAGATGTTGGTGTATAAATTCAAGTGTGTTGACTGTGCTATCATGTCTGTTGTGGATTCTGATAATGATCCTGTTGTTTGCAAGGTGAATAAATTACAGATGTGAAAAAGCCCCTGAACGCTGTTAGGCACTCAAGGGCTTGTGATGTTGCCGGATGTATTACTAACATTGCAAAAGCTCTCAGAATCGATTGTAGGAGCTTACAGCTATCGTCTTTTGTTTACTCTGGGTAAATCAATGGTGCGAATGTATCATTTACTTCTTTTTCAATCTCTTTCAAAAGTTTTGCTCGTTTCTCGTCTTCGCGTTTCTGCTCTTTCAATTTAGCACTTTGCAGAAGTTGGGCAGTGAGCAACTGTCGGTACTTTTCACGCTCTGCTTCCAAGTCAGCAATGTATTTCTGCTTAACTTCAACATCAAGTGCTTTAAGGTCTTCAGCAATGATCGCATCTGGTTTCTTCATGTGTGCATGATATGACATCAGAGTAGTTACAATCGGATACTTACTACTCAATTCATAACCTTGATTAGCAAGTTCAATCACATTAGCAAGAAACTCGAATGCAATCTCACCTCTGGCTAGACCATAACTTTCAGATGTTAGATGGTATTGATTGTGTCGTGCGATTTGACGTTGCTTCAAAACTTGTTCTTCAAACTTTGGAGCAGTGCCTTTTATGGAAATCTTGTCAGTCATTTTATTTTATCCTTTTGATTTAATGTGGGCTATCATCTTTTGAATGATGGTTGTTCTGTACAGCTCGTCATGATCTTGTTCGGTGATGATTGCATCACTGGTTCTAACCAAACTGGCAACTGCATCGATCGCAACTGCATCAGCTGTAACCTTTTGTGCTTCTTGTTGCTTGGTACGTTCTTTTGCATGTCGTTCAAGTGCATTGGTGAATCCAACTAGAAAGCGGTGTTGGGCATTAGTCATGGCATTCATCCTGCGCTTGACGCAAAGCAGATACACCATATTCAAGTACCAGACGGTCAAGCTGTAGAGTGGCACGGCGACATTCATTGTGGTCACCAACTGCTATTGCAGATTGCTGGATGTGCAAGTAATGCTGGATTTGAGCAACAGCAAGATGCCGTTCAAGCATTGGGGTAGTGAAAGAATTCATTGCTTTATCCTTTTATTTTTTTGTATTGATTGCACCTGAGATATGTCCCATTTGGCATATCAAGCCCTTGCAATCCAAGGGTTGTAGAGGTGTGATACAGGGATGATATGGGGTAGCCTAAGTATGCTATTTTTTGTGCTTATCAACCAATGATTCTAAGAACGAAGGTGACACTGCTGCGAGGTCACCAGCCGACACCAGAACACCTTTGCTGTTAGCCTTTGACTTGAGTTGATAGTATTTTTTCAGCATCATTTCAGAAGCACTGTGGAAGCTATGTTCAGAATCTGGTGTCGGTGCTTTCGACGAGGTGATTACGTTGATGATCAGCGAGGATGGTTTGTGAATGGAGATATAGTTCAAATGGTATTTCCTTGTGTTATTTTCGTTTAATTGAATTTCCTTTGATTTACAATGGAAGTAGGTGTGATTGCAGGCACCATCAGTTGCTTGTCGGTGATGTTCCAAGCGCACGGCTCATCACAAGCGCATCAACAGTCAGCCCTAGGTTGTAGGCTGCAAACCGCAAGCTTTCAAAGTGTTGAACCGTAAATAGCAACTTCAAAGGAATGTGTTGTTTTTGGCTGGATCGCCAGATGCGGACTCTACAAGTTGAACTACATGTTTTTATATGGGATCGTTTGCTAATCATTTCTTTGTAACAACTTAAGCAATGTTTTATAAGCACAGATGTACCTCCTAGGGGTTGGTAAGGTGATTAGTTGAATGGTTTCATATGTTGCCGATTGGCCAATAAAAAAGGCCAGCCTTTTTGGAGGGTGACCTTTTTTATTTAGTGAGGAGAGTTGCCAACATACTGCCGAGAAATGGCTAAACAACCTAACAGTAGCGCCATGAGGATGGTGTGTGGTTCTTCTCTTTATGTGCCTATTGTATCAAATTTTTGGCAAAAAGTCCATACAGTTACAACTAAATGCAACAGTTATTTCAACTATTTTTTCAAATCCATAGAGTCATCTAAAGAGTATATTGTTTAATGGTTTACATATTTGTCTGTCTACGGACAATTTACTCTCCATCATTCAAATTAGCAATCACACCATCGTTAATGGTGTGATGTTGATGTGCAAAGATTTGTTTGTTTCCATACTTGCTGAATGTTTGTTCAGAGTGTTTCCGTGGGTTACCATCGGAGAAAGTCAACAGCAACGAACATTGGGTGCCATACAGTTAACTTTCATGCACCCAATGTTCGCTGGCGCGAGAAGTGTCACTACCTTTCTAATTGATGTACACCGTACCGGTGAGAAACCAACACAAAACAAAGATGTTGATCTTGACGTTATTTCAGGGCATGCCTCTGGATATTCACTATCTGTTGTATCTTTATTTGATGGGGGGGGGACCAATCCTAAAAGGCTTCTTAGGAAAGGTCCCCCCACAAACACCCCAATAGACGGGCTACTATCTACTCAAGCGGCGATAAATTTTTCTATCCAATTCCTGATGGTCTTTGGGCTGACACTAGCTCTACGTGCAATCTCTTTGATTGGTACATTATCTTGATACAGTGCAAGAGAGTTATGCAGTTCAGGGTGCAACTTTTTCCTGCCGTCAGGTTTCACTGGGATTTTCTCGCTGAGTGACCAGTCAATCACAGCATCAGGGAGGTACGTTTCCATCAAATACCCTGCAACCCGGTCATCCTGAACAAATAGTGTGATCGGAATTTTATTGTCCATACGGCGGATTGCCGTTCGGGTCACCGCTTGCAGGGATGGCTCAAGCAGTCTGGTGGTGACGAATGCGGTCTGCATCACCTGCAAATCTTGCCCATATTTATTACTTAGGTACTCCAGCCCGCTGTTGTCTGAGGGACTCGGGTTGCCACCAAACATCAGGATGGCTTCCGTCGCGGAGTCGTATCCGTTCAGGCCGCGACAATCCATGGGCACTTGCTGCACTTGACTCTTCTGCTTGGGTCGACCCCATTTGTTCGCAAACAGAAGTGGCTTGGTGTCGGTTTCCTTCAGGATTATGTCCAGTGCAAGGTCATGAAGCTTGCTGTCTCCATGGCGGGCAGTCATCTTTCTTTTGCTGAAACTTTGACCCTTCGGCATGATCGGGTAGATGGTCACTGGACTGGTGTATTGTCTTGCCTCAGGTGTAAACACGGACACCTTGAAGGTGAATCCGTGGAGTTTGGCAAACACCTCAAACTCGCCATTCGCGATGTTCGCAGCTAGCACATGCACTTCACCTGCAAACGACAAGATGCTCCACCAATCGAGAAACTCCTCAACTGCACGTACATGGCGAATGCCATCCTCCTGGGGCTGATCGATGAAGACAGCAACGTCGCTCAACAGCAGTCGGAAAATGTGGGCAGCCGAGGTGCCTAGGGTGGAGCAGTCAATCCCCACCGAATCTGCACGGTTGGTGCTCACTTGGTCCCTGACGTCCTGTTTGAACTCTTCCTTGATCCAAAGCTGACCGCTTGCTTCCTCGGTGTAATCGAGTACACGGCTGAGCTCAGTCGGATTCAGGGCGTAGTCAGGGTAGTCAACCACCTTGGGCACTTCGTCGATAACGAGAGTCCACCCACGCAGCAGCGAATGCCGCACTCGTCGAAGAGCCTCCTGAGTGCAGATGATGAATGAATCACGCTTATCTCGAAGGGCGGCCTCTAACTCAGGAGCAACCAGTTCTCCGTTTCGGTGATCTACGATCCGAAATGGGATACTGACGCGTGAGGCGCGTTCTGCAATGTGGTCGATTAGGACAAGAGTCGGAAGGGCTAGGACGACTAGTCTGCCTGCTTTTTGAATGGCTGGAAGGCTAGACAGCAGGGCTTCAGTTTTACCTGCTCCGGGGGCAGCGATAGCGGTATAGATCGGTTTGATATGGGTGATGCAAGACATTCTATGTTCTCCTTGGTCAAGTTCATTTCATTGGCGTTACCTCGGGTATTGCCGATTGGTTTTGGTAAATCGCAGACGCAAAAAAACCTCCTTGCAAGGCACCAATTTTGGCTCGGTGGTCGCGTGGAGGTTTTCAGATTGTCTGTCTGCTCACTGAAGCAGGTGCGGGATTATACAGTAACCAAAATTATTGTCAATAATTATGTTGATTTTTGTGCTCGGCATGTGCTTGCAGTGAAAGATATCCCAGTGCTCCGACCATTGCTTTAATAGGGATACGGCTACCATAAACCCCGAATGTTACGGCAGAGTCCTCGTGACCAGCGATACGTTTTATCAGCGAATCCTGCACGCCTGCTTCACGCAGGTCGTCGATCATTGTGTGACGGAAACTGTGGAAGGTTTTCTTGGGATCGGTGATACCCATTTTGATCCGGTATCGGCTAAACCATTTCGACGGTGCGTGTCCTAGTTTTCCACGAACAGGTTCAAGTTCTGGAAACAGTCGGTCTAAGCTTTGGGTACGCTGATGATTCACATAATCGAGCAGTCCGAGTTGAATCAGGGTGGGATGGATTGGTAGCGTCCGGCGACTGCTGCTGTTCTTCAGCTTTTGAGATTCGTGACCATCGTCGATGCGTATGCAGTCGATTCCTTGTAACGTGATGAAGTCGGTAACGTGCAACTGGCAAAGCTCTTCCAGTCGTGCACCTGTGAATCTTCCGAGTAAGGGTAGCCAGTACCTCCATGGATGCTTGCGAGCCTCAGCCTTGAGTGCATCCAGATTGAGAAGGGTTGTCAGGTCGTGTTGGTCAAACGACAGTCGTGCTTCCTTAGCTGATCCCGTCATCACCTTCAGTCCCACCAGTGGATTGTTAGTAACGTAACCATTGGATTTGCACCAGTTCATGAATGCAGAGAGTTTGCGTAGACGGTTGTTCACGGTAACGGCGGTGATGGTTTTGTAAGTGGCACCTGACTCAACGACCTGCTTCAAGGTCTTACCTTCATATTCGGGGCGTAGGCCGAAGTACTGCGGACAGCGACTCAAACGATCTTTCAATAGTCGGGCTTGCTGGACGTCGAATGCTTCAACGGGCATGTCGCCCATCAGTTCGAACAAATCTCGTAATGAGCGTTCGACTTCGTGCGTGCTGACCTCACGCCATGTACCGCCACGTTTTCCCTCTTCTATATAGAGCTTGGACAGGGTAGACAAAGCCGGACCATCAGCAACTGATTTCGCAGGCTTGGCTATGGGGTGGTGTGGGCGATGCATTGAGGGTGGAGCAGGGCATTTATCTCGCCATTCGGTACAGAGTCTACGCAACGTCAGGATATCTGACAGAGGATGTTCGAGTAGGTGTCCGTGTACCTGCTGAGCAAGGGACGCAGCGAGGAACAAGGCGCTCTGACGTTCGCGAATGTTCAAGCACATGCGCAAGGTGTGACGGTTCGGAAACAGGTGTTTGGGTAGTCGAAGGTTTAGGTAATAGACCGATTGGCGACGGACGATATAGGTCATGAGTGGAGCACCAGAGTGGAACAGCAAAGTGGAACAATGCTGGTTACACCCCGAGTTTTTTCGAAGAATCGTGCAACGTGTTTTCACACGATCAAGAGATAGTTCACCAAGCTGGACGCCCCGTATTACATGGCTTGTAATGATCAACGAGCTTGGTTGCATGCCAGCCAGATTTGATTGGAAGGGAGCAGCCGCAGCGGTGACATTGTGTGCCGGGGTGTGGCTGGTAGGGTTACCACCTTAACGCCACGCGAGTGTTCTCTCGCGTTATCTTCTTGAATACAGACTTTCGCTAGCTGCCAGGATCTTCTCCGGGGCGGTTTTTCGTCGTTTGCGGTTTATCCACAGCCGCAGGCTCGCCACCGATATACAACCGAACAATTTCATCGATCTCCCCGGACATCTTCATCCGCGCCAGGGTGCGCAGAATGCTCTGCACCGGGACCTGTGGGTCGTTGCGAACGTAGCAACCGAGACGGTTTTCCTGCAGCACTGCCACGCTTTGCAGTTGCTGCTCCGGCAGCAGGCGGTGATTGAACCAGTCCAGGCTCCATTGATTGCTGACGGCATAGCGATTGCGGCCGGCCAGGAGTTTTTCCAGCACTTGTTCCTGATTGCGTGCATCGTCGCGCAGCAGTTGGCCGCTGTCGAACAGTGGCTGCAGGGTCGGGTAGCTGTAGCCCAGCACGGTGCCTATGGGCTGTTGCGGCAAGTCGGCGGGTTTGACTGCGTCGGGCGGCGCAGGCCGGGTGATCAACACGTCAGGTTGAGTGAAGAGCGGGATGCTCCAGAGATAATCGCCAGGCTGCTCGGGCAGCCACGATTGCGCGGCATAACAGCGGACATCGACCTCGCCTTGCTCCATGGCGCCTTGTATGCGCCTGCGGGGCAATACGTGGAATTCGGCTGGTACGCCGACCTGGGTCGCGAGGCTGAGCATCATGTCATACAGGATGCCCTGGGTCGGTTTGCCCCGCTCAAGCTGCACCATGGGCATGCTCCAGCTGTCGGTTATCACGAAGCGCAGCGGTGCTGGCGCCGCCGCGCCGTCCAGGCTGATCAACAGCAATGCCCCCAAGGCCAGCCGCATAAACACTCCGTTAAATGCCTCCGATGTGCAGCTTAGCCACAATACACGAGCGCACCGGATGCAATTTGTGCCTTGCTCCGCTAGCATTAGCCGCTTCTGCTTCCTTCGCTGCGACGGTTTTCGATGAGTTATCAGGTTCTTGCACGTAAATGGCGTCCGCGCTCGTTCCGCGAAATGGTCGGCCAGACCCATGTGCTCAAGGCTCTGATCAATGCCTTGGACAGCCAGCGGCTGCACCACGCCTACCTCTTCACCGGTACCCGTGGGGTCGGCAAGACCACCATCGCGCGGATCATTGCCAAATGCCTTAACTGTGAGACAGGTATCACGTCGACCCCCTGTGGCGAGTGTTCGGTGTGTCGCGAAATCGACGAAGGCCGCTTTGTCGACCTGATCGAGATCGACGCCGCGAGCCGCACCAAGGTCGAAGATACCCGCGAATTGCTCGACAACGTGCAGTACGCCCCGAGCCGTGGGCGCTTCAAGGTCTACCTGATCGACGAAGTGCACATGCTCTCCAGCCATTCCTTCAACGCGCTGCTCAAAACCCTCGAGGAGCCGCCACCCTACGTCAAGTTCATCCTGGCGACCACTGATCCGCAGAAACTTCCGGCAACGATTCTGTCGCGGTGCCTGCAGTTCTCCCTGAAGAACATGACGCCGGAACGGGTTGTCGAGCACTTGACCCACGTGCTGGGTGTTGAGAACGTGCCGTTCGAAGACGATGCACTGTGGTTGCTGGGCCGTGCTGCCGACGGTTCGATGCGTGATGCCATGAGCCTGACCGACCAGGCGATTGCCTTCGGTGAAGGCAAGGTCCTGGCCGCCGATGTGCGGGCGATGCTCGGGACCCTCGATCACGGGCAGGTCTACGACGTCCTGCATGCGCTGATCGAAGGCGATGCCAGGGCGCTGCTCGAAGCCGTCCGCCACCTGGCCGAACAAGGCCCGGACTGGAATGGCGTGCTCTCGGAAATTCTCAATGTGCTGCACCGCGTTGCCATTGCCCAGGCCTTGCCGGAAGGTGTCGATAACGGTCACGGCGACCGTGATCGCGTGCTGGCACTGGCCCAGGCCTTGCCGGCCGAAGACGTGCAGTTCTACTACCAGATGGGCCTGATCGGCCGCCGCGACTTGCCGCTGGCGCCGGATCCCCGGGGCGGTTTTGAAATGGTGTTGCTGCGGATGCTGGCGTTCCGGCCCGCAGACACCGCGGATGCCCCGAGGCAACCGCTAAAGCCAGTGGGGATCAGCCAGGCCACAGTTGATTCCGCAAACTCAGTGGCTGCCGCGCAGGTTGTTGCGCCGGTAGCCGCTGCGGCCGTTGCACCGATTGCGGCTGCGCCAGTGGCAGCTCCTGCGCCAGCACCGGAACCGGTGGCGCCGGTCGTTGTGCCAGAACCTGCGCCTGTGCCTGTGGTTGAAGCGGCCGTGGTCGAAGAGGTGGTCGACCTGCCGTGGAATGACCCGGTTGAGCCTGCTCCCGTTCAGCAACCCGCGGTGGAGCCGGTGCTGGAAACCGCCAGCGAACAACCCGAATTACCGCCGATGCCGTTGCCGACGCCGGACAGCGTGGTGCCGGACGCCCCGGAGTGGGCCGCCGCGCCAATTCCGGAGCCTTCGGTGGCCGACGTCGATGCCGCAACGCCGGGCATGGACCTGGATGACGAGCCGCCGCTGGACGAGGATTACATCGAACCGGACATGGATTCGGCCTACAGTTACCTCGACGAACTGGCCAGCGAGCATGCTGCCGACCCGGCGCCGGAGCCCGAGCCTGAGCCCGCGGCAATGCCGGCCACCGGCCTGGCCCTGCAATGGCTGGAGCTGTTCCCGAAATTGCCGATTTCCGGCATGACCGGCAGCATCGCCGCCAACTGCACGCTGATCGCGGTGGATGGCGACAATTGGCTGATGCACCTGGACCCGGCCCACAGTGCCTTGTTCAACGCCACTCAGCAGCGTCGCCTCAACGATGCGCTGAACCAGTATCACCAGCGCACGCTGACCCTGAGCATCGAGCTGATCAAGCCCGAGCAGGAAACCCCGGCACAAGCGGCTTCGCGCCGCCGCGCCAACCGTCAGCGCGAGGCAGAGGAATCGATCCACGGTGATCCGTTCATCCAGCAAATGATGCAGCAGTTCGGTGCGGTGGTCCGTAACGATACTATTGAACCTGTCGACGCCCTGGTCACTCAGGGCTAATAACTGAAGGCGCTCGGCTACATTCCGCCGGGCGCTGTTTTGATCCAAGTACTTTAGAGGTGATTACCATGATGAAAGGTGGCATGGCCGGCCTGATGAAGCAGGCGCAGCAGATGCAGGAAAAAATGGCCAAGATGCAGGAAGAACTGGCCAACGCCGAAGTCACCGGTAAGGCCGGTGGCGATATGGTCACCGTGGTGATGACCGGTCGCCATGACGTCAAGAGCGTGACCATCGACCCGAGCCTGGTCGAAGGCATGAGCGAAGACGACAAGGAAATGCTGGAGGCGGTTATCGCATCCGCGGTCAACGATGCCGTGCGCAAGATCGAAGCCAACAGCCAGGACAAGATGGGCAGCATGACTGCCGGCATGCAACTGCCGCCGGGCATGAAACTGCCATTCTGATTCGCCTTCAGGCGGCAGATGAGCTACAAAAAATGCCAGGTATTGCGCCTGGCATTTTTGTTTCTGGCATTGGAAATGTGGTGTCTGAAGTGCCGTCATCGCGAGCAAGCTCGCTCCCACAGGGGATTTGTGTACGGCGAGAATCCCCTGTGGGAGCGAGCTTGCTCGCGATGAAGTCGCCCCGGTGCAACTGAAAACACATCGAACCCCATACCGCCACAAAGGTCTGCTCCCTATATCACCCAACCCCATCGATCACAGGAGACGCTGCCATGTCCGACCCCATGACCCTCAATCAACGCATTGTCCTGGCTTCACGCCCGGTCGGCGCGCCAACGCCGGAAAACTTCCGCATGGAGCGGGTGGCGTTGCCGGAACTGGCCGACGGTCAGGTGCTGCTCAAGACCGTTTTCCTGTCGCTGGATCCCTACATGCGCGGACGCATGAGCGACGCGCCGTCCTACGCCGCACCGGTGGAAATCGGCGAAGTCATGACCGGGGGCGCCGTCAGCCGGGTCGAGCGCTCGCTCAATCCGAAGTTTCAGGAAGGAGACCTGGTGGTTGGTGCCACCGGTTGGCAAAGCCACAGCATCAATGACGGGCGCAGCATCATCCCGGTGCCGTCGGGATTACCCAGTGCATCGATGGCCCTTGGGGTGCTGGGGATGCCGGGCATGACCGCGTACATGGGCCTGATGGACATCGGCCAGCCCCAGGCCGGCGAAACCCTGGTGGTTGCAGCGGCCTCAGGCGCTGTGGGTTCGGTGGTCGGTCAGGTGGCGAAGATCAAGGGACTGCGCGTGGTCGGCGTGGCCGGCGGGGCGGACAAGTGCCGTTATGTGGTCGACGAGCTGGGCTTCGACGCCTGCATCGACCACAAGAGCCCTGACTTTGCCGATGAACTGGCCAAGGCCTGCGGCAAGGGCATCGACATCTACTACGAAAACGTCGGTGGCAAGGTCTTCGACGCTGTGGTGCCGTTGCTCAATCCCAAGGCGCGGATCCCACTGTGCGGCCTGATTGCCTCCTATAACGCCCATGAAGCGCCGAGCGGGCCGGATCGCCTGCCCCTGTTGCAGCGCACCCTGTTGACCAAGCGGGTGCGCATCCAGGGTTTCATCGTGTTCGATGACTATGGTGATCGCCAGCCGGAGTTCCTCAGTGCCATGGCGCCCTGGGTACGTGATGGCAAGGTGAAATTCCGCGAAGACGTGGTCGATGGCCTGGAACAGGCTCCCGACGCGTTCATCGGCATGCTGGAAGGGCGCAACTTCGGCAAACTGGTGGTTCGGGTTTCCCGGGACTGAGTAATCGACGCTGCAATTTGACGCTTAACCGAGGCGCGGGTATAAACCGCGTCTCGTTGTTTTGTCGGACTTTTCCACCATGAGCTTCAGCCCTTTGATTCGCCAACTGATCGACGCCCTGCGAATTTTGCCTGGCGTGGGTCAGAAAACCGCCCAGCGCATGGCGTTGCAGTTGCTCGAGCGTGACCGCAGCGGCGGCTCGCGCCTGGCGCTGGCCTTGAGCCAGGCCATGGAAGGGGTCGGTCATTGCCGCTTGTGTCGTACGCTGACCGAAGATGATCTCTGCCCGCAATGCGCCGATACCCGTCGCGACGACACCTTGCTCTGCGTGGTGGAAGGCCCGATGGATGTCTACGCGGTGGAGCAGACCGGTTTCCGCGGGCGCTACTTCGTACTCAAGGGGCATCTGTCGCCGCTCGACGGTCTGGGGCCGGAAGCCATCGGCATCCCGCAATTGATGGCGCGGATCGAAGAGGCCGGCACGTTCGCCGAAGTCATCCTGGCGACCAACCCGACCGTGGAAGGTGAGGCTACAGCACATTACATCGCCCAGTTGCTCAGCAGCAAAGGCCTGATCGCCTCGCGTATCGCCCATGGCGTGCCGCTCGGTGGTGAGCTGGAGCTGGTGGATGGCGGCACGCTGGCGCATTCGTTTGCCGGGCGTAAGCCGATTTCGCTCTGAGTTCATGTGGCGTCCATGCTGACGCCATCGCGAGCAAGCTCGCTCCCACAGGGTAGTGCGGCGTACATAAAACCAATGTGGGAGCGAGCTTGCTCGCGATGCAGGCGACGCGGTCCGTCTGAATGACACAATCCTGTTGAAAACCAAGCAAGCGCTCGGTTAACTTCACTGACCCCTTCAGTGGAGCTCGCCGATGTCTGCCTTTCAGGAATACTTCGACCCCAGCCACCAATTGGTCCGTGACAGCGTCAGACGATTCGTCGAGCGCGAGATTCTTCCTGATATCGAGCAGTGGGAAGAAGCCGAAAGCTTCCCTCGTGAGCTCTACCTCAAAGCCGGCGCAGCGGGGATTCTCGGCATTGGGTACCCGGAAGCTTACGGAGGCAGCCACGAAGGGGATCTGTTCGCCAAGGTTGCCGCCAGTGAAGAGTTGATGCGCTGCGGCTCAGGCGGGCTGGTGGCTGGCCTGGGGTCGCTGGATATCGGCTTGCCGCCCATTCTCAAGTGGGCACGACCGGAAGTGCGTGATCGTGTGCTGCCCCAGGTGTTGTCGGGAGAGAAAATCAGCGCCCTGGCCGTCACCGAGCCCGGCGGCGGCTCCGACGTCGCCAACCTGCAAACCCGCGCTGTGCGCGATGGCGACTTTTACCGGGTCAATGGCAGCAAAACCTTTATCACCAGCGGTGTGCGTGCGGACTTTTATACCGTCGCGGTGCGTACCGGTGAGCCGGGGTTCTCCGGCATCAGCCTGTTGCTGATCGAAAAGGGTACGCCCGGTTTCACCGCAGGACGGCAACTGAAGAAAATGGGCTGGTGGGCGTCAGACACGGCCGAACTGTTCTTCGATGATTGCCTGGTACCCGTGGGAAATCTGATCGGTACCGAGAACATGGGCTTTGCCTGCATCATGGGCAATTTCCAGAGCGAACGCCTGGCCCTGGCACTGATGGCCAACATGACCGCACAGCTGGCGCTGGAGGAGAGCCTGAAATGGGCGCGCCAGCGCGAAGCCTTTGGCAAACCGATCGGCAAGTTTCAGGTGATCAAGCATCGCCTCGCCGAGATGGCGACCGGGCTGGAAGTGTCCCGGGAGTTCACTTACCGCCAGGCGGCAAAGATGGCGGCGGGGCAGAGCGTGATCAAGGAAATTTCCATGGCCAAGAATTTTGCGACGGATACCGCAGACCGGATCGTGACCGATGCGGTGCAGATACTCGGTGGGCTGGGATACATGCGCGAGAGCCTGGTGGAGCGGCTGTACCGCGACAACCGGATTTTGTCGATTGGCGGCGGGACGCGGGAAGTGATGAACGAGATCATCAGCAAGCAGATGGGGCTTTGAAGGGATGTAGTGAAGCTACTGACGCCATCGCGAGCAAGCTCGCTCCCACATTTGATCGTGTTCTTTCAGGAAGAATACAGTCCAGTGTGGGAGCGAGCTTGCTCGCGATGGCGGTCTGACAGGCGCCGCTTACATGTCAGTCAACGCAAACTGCGTCAGGCAAAACGTAGGAATGCCCATGTCTTCCAGGCGCTGCGAGCCACCCAGCTCCGGCAGGTCGATGATCGCCGCCGCTTCATGCACCCGCGCGCCCATGCGGCGGATCAGGTTGGCGGCGGCAATCAGGGTGCCGCCGGTCGCGATCAGGTCATCGAACATCACCACCGAGTCACCTTCGCACAGGCTGTCGGCGTGCACTTCCAGGAAGGCTTCGCCGTATTCGGTCGCATAGCCCTCGGCCAGCACGTCAGCCGGCAGCTTGCCTTGCTTGCGAAACAGCACCAGCGGTTTGTTCAACTGATAGGCCAGTACCGAACCGATCAGGAAGCCACGGGCATCCATGGCGCCGATGTGGGTGAAGTCAGCCTCGACGTAACGGTGGGCAAAGCTGTCCATCACCAGACGCAGGGCCTTGGGCGACTGGAACAGCGGGGTGATGTCGCGAAAGATCACACCCGGTTTCGGGAAGTCGATGACAGGGCGGATGAGGGATTTGATGTCGAAGGAGTCGAAGACCATCGTCTAGGTGTCCTGGCAGGGCTGCAAACCACGCAGTATAACGGCGGCTGAACCCTTTCGCTCAGCCGCAACGTTTTGTTTCAGCCTTCCAGTGAGCCACCGGCCAGGGCGCACAGCTGGATCGGGTCGATAATCCGGATTTCCTTGCCTTCTGCCGCAATCAGCTCGTTTTGCTGGAAGCGGGTAAAGACCCGGGACACGGTTTCCACCGCCAGGCCCAGGTAGTTGCCGATTTCGTTGCGCGACATGCTCAGGCGGAACTGATTGGCGGAAAAACCCCGGGCGCGGAAACGTGCCGAAAGGTTGACCAGGAAGGTGGCGATGCGTTCGTCGGCGGTCTTTTTCGACAACAGCAGCATCATCTGTTGGTCGTCACGGATTTCGCGGCTCATCACCCGCATCAACTGACGGCGCAACTGCGGCAGTTGCAGGGCCAGTTCGTCGAGGCGTTCGAAAGGAATTTCACACACCGAGGTGGTTTCCAGGGCTTGCGCCGACACCGGGTGCTTTTCGGTGTCCATGCCCGACAGGCCGACCAGTTCGCTGGGCAGGTGGAAGCCGGTGAGCTGTTCTTCACCGCTGTCGCTCAGGCTGAAGGTCTTGAGGGCGCCGGAACGGACAGCGTAGACAGAATCGAAGGTATCCCCCTGGCGAAACAGAAACTCGCCTTTTTTCAGCGGCCGGCCGCGCTTGACGATTTCGTCCAGCGCATCCATGTCTTCCAGATTCAGCGAAAGAGGCAGGCAAAGAGGAGCCAGGCTGCAATCCTTGCAATGGGCTTGATTATGAGCGCGCTGTTTTACTGGCTCGGACATTTCTGCAATCCTTGTGGGAAATCACACATAAGACGTAAGGGTAACTCACCATAGGAGATCGAGGCCAGTCTGGGGCGCTAGCTTGCAGAATTAGATCACCCGCGAAAATCGCTGGCGACTGTGTTGTTCCAGGTACGCGTCGAACACCATGCACACCGAACGCACCAACAGTCGCCCGGCGGGCAGGATGGTGATCCTGTCGCGATCGAGTTCGATCAGCCCGTCTTTGGCCATGTCTTGCAGTTGGGGCCAGAGTTCGCCGAAGTAGCCCTGGAAGTCGATGTTGAAGGCCTGTTCGATGTCGCAGAATTCCAGGCTGAAGTTGCAGATCAATTGCTGAATGACTGCGCGCCGCAGCCGGTCATCGGCATTGCACAGCAGGCCGCGGCTGGTGGCCAGTTGCATTGAGGCCAGGGTGTTCTGATAGTGGTTCAGGTCGCTGCTGTTCTGGCAGTAGAGGTCGCCGATCTGGCTGATTGCCGAGACGCCGAGGCCGATCAGATCGCAATGACCGTGGGTGGTGTAGCCCTGGAAATTGCGTTGCAGGGTCGATTCTTCCTGGGCGATCGCCAGCTCGTCGTCGGGCAGGGCGAAGTGGTCCATGCCGATGTAGCGGTAACCGGCGCTGATCAGTTGCTCAATGGTGCGCTGCAGCATTTCCAGTTTCTGCGCGGGTGTCGGCAGTTCATTGCTGTTGATGCGCCGCTGGGGCATGAAGCGTTCCGGCAGGTGGGCGTAGTTGAATACCGATAACCTGTCCGGTTGCAGGTTGATGACCTCTTCGACGGTGCGGGCGAAGTTCTCCGGCGTCTGCCTCGGCAGGCCGTAGATCAGGTCGATATTGATCGAGCGAAACTGCAAGGTGCGGGCAGCGTCGATCACCGCGCGGGTTTCTTCCAGGCTTTGCAGGCGATTGACCGCTCGCTGCACCGCCGGGTCGAGGTCTTGCAGGCCGATGCTGACCCGATTGAAACCCAGTTCGCGCAGCAGTCCCATGGTCGACCAATCGGCCTCGCGGGGGTCGATCTCGATGCCGTAGTCGCCGGAATCGTCGTCCAGCAAGTTGAAGTGTTTGCGCAAGTGCGCCATCAACTGGCGCAGTTCGTCGTGGCTGAGAAAGGTCGGCGTGCCGCCACCGAAGTGCAGCTGCTCGACTTTCTGCGTGGGGTCGAGGTGGCAGGCGATCAGCTGGATTTCCTGTTCCAGGCGCTGCAAATACGGCTGCGCCCGGCCGCGATCCTTGGTGATGACCTTGTTGCAGGCGCAGTAGTAGCAAATGTTCGCGCAGAACGGCACGTGCACGTACAGGGACAGTGGGCGTTGGGCCTTGCGGCTGTCGCGCAGGGCATGAAACAGGTCGAAGGTGCCGACCTGGCTGTTGAATTGCACGGCGGTCGGGTACGAGGTGTAGCGGGGTCCCGCCAGGTCATAACGGCGGATCAGATCAGTGTCCCAACGAATGGCGTCGAGCATCATGCGGGCATTCCCCGGATAGGCTGGCAGTGTCGGCCACTTTATGCGAGGTCGGGATTGGGCATCTTGATTTGCATCAAGGTCAGAATCTTTGTCGTTTGTGAGGGCCTCATCGCGAGCAAGCTCGCTCCCACAGGGGGAGTCGCTGTGTACACAAAACCTGTGGGAGCGAGCTTGCTCGCGATGGGCGCGCCGCCGGTTTAATGACCCATGAGCCAATGTTGATGCGGTCCCGGCAAGGTCCAGATGCCGAACAACATCACCAGCACCCCACCCGCCAACCGCACGCTGCGCTTGCGCAACACCGCGGTGACGCGCTCGGCGGCCAGGCCGGTCGCCAGCAGCACCGGCCAGGTGCCAAGCCCGAACGCGAGCATCAACAATGCACTGTCCAGCGCGTTACCCTGGCTGGCCGACCACAGCAGGGTGCTGTAAACCAGGCCGCACGGCAGCCAGCCCCAGAGCGCACCCAGCAGCAACGCGCGTGGAACGCTCGATACCGGCAGCAACCGGTTGGCGACTGGCTGGATGTGCCGCCACAAGCCTCGACCGAGGCTTTCGATACGGGTCAGGCCACTCCACCAGCCGGCCAGGTAAAGACCCATGGCAATCAGCAGCAAGCCGGCGAGGATGCGCAGGAACATCGCCGCCGGGCTGCTGGCCACGGCCCATCCGGCCAGGCCGATCAACAGTCCGGCGCAGGCGTAGCTCAGAATCCGCCCCAGGTTGTAGGCCAGCAGCAGGCGAAAGCGGCGGCTGCGTTGCTCCTTGGGAATCGCCAGGGTCAGCGCGCCCATCAAGCCGCCGCACATGCCCAGGCAATGACCGCCGCCGAGCAAGCCGAGGATCACCGCCGATACCAGCAGTGGCGCCAGTTCAAGCATGGGGCGGGGCCTTGTCTTGAGGTTTGGCCGGTTGGCCGCTGGCTTCGTCGACGGCGGCGGTGTGGTTCGGGTCCTGGTCGTCGAACAGGATGCTGTGGGCCGGGCCGTCGAGGTCGTCGTACTGCCCGCTGTCGACCGCCCAGAAGAAGATATAGACGGCGATGGCCACGATCAGCAGCGCAGCGGGAATCATCACGTAGAGAGCTGGCATCTGGACTCCATGCCCGCGCGGCTCAGGCCGGCAGCGGGCGGGTTTCTGGCGGGGTGTCGAGGGTGCGCTCGCTCGGCATGCGAGTCAGGCGCAGCGCGTTCAGCACCACGGTCAACGAACTGATCGACATGCCTACCGCCGCCCAGACCGGAGTAATCCAGCCGAGGGCAGCGAAGGGCAGCATGAGGCCATTGTACAACCCGGCCCACAACAGGTTCTCGATAATGACCCGACGGGTGCGCCGCGCCAGGCTGAAGGCTTGCACCAGCGAGTCGAGGCGGTTGGACAGCAGCACCGCATCGGCACTGGTTTTCGCCAGGTCAGTGGCCGAGCCCATGGCGACGCTGATATCCGCGGCTGCCAGCACCGGCACGTCATTGACGCCGTCCCCCAGCATCAACACCTTGCGACCTTCCTTGTGCAGTTGTTGCAGGACTTGCAGTTTGTCGTCCGGGCGCAAGCCGCCGCGCGCTTCATCGATGCCCAGTTCCGCTGCCACGCTGGCGACCATCGGCGAGCTGTCGCCGGACAACAACAGCGTGCGCCAGCCCCGCGCCTTGCACGCGGCCAGCAAGGCCGGTGCATCGGCGCGCAAGCGATCATCGAGGACGAGCCAGGCCAGCGGCCCTTCGCTATCGCCGAGCAGCAGCCATTGGCCGGCTTCTTCGGGCATCGGCGGCACCAGGGCGCTACTGAGTTCGCAGACGAATCCCGGTTGACCGATGCGCAGGCGCCGCCCTTCAACCAGCCCCTCCAGGCCAAGACCCGGGGTGCTATGGACTTCTTCGGCCGCCATCGGCGCACGACCGAAAGCACGGGCGATGGGGTGTTCGGAGCGGTTTTCCAGGGCGGCGGCCAGGCCCAGGCATTGGTCGCTGTCGAGGGCGCCGAGGGGGCGGATCGAGCGCAACGCCAGCCGGCCTTCGGTGAGGGTGCCGGTCTTGTCGAAAATCACCGTATCGATCTGGTTCAGGCCTTCCAGCACATGACCGCGGGTCAGCAGCAGGCCGAGTTTGTGCAAGGTGCCGGTGGCCGCGGTGAGGGCGGTCGGCGTCGCCAGCGACAAGGCGCACGGGCAGGTCGCCACGAGCATCGCCAGCACGATCCAGAAGGCTCGCGATGAGTCCAGTTCCCACCACAACAGGCCAATGGCCGCAGCCGCGATCAGCGACAACAGCAGGAACCATTGTGCGGCGCGGTCGGCGATTTCCGCCAGGCGCGGTTTTTCGGCCTGGGCACGATCGAGCAGGCGAACGATGGCCGAGAGGCGCGTGTCCTGGCCCAGGGCCTGGACCTCGACGGTCAGTGCGCCTTCGACGTTCAGGGTGCCGGCGGTGACCGCATCGCCGAGGGTGCGAGGGTGCGGCAGGTATTCGCCGGTCAGCAGCGATTCGTCGATACTCGATTGGCCGTCGAGGATCTTGCCGTCAGCCGGGAGAATGGCGCCTGGATGAACCAGTACCTGATCACCGATTCGCAGTTCGCTGAGCAGAATGCGTTCGCTCTGGCCTTCAGGCGTCAAGCGCAGGCACGAGGCGGGCAACAGATTCACCAGCTGCGCGGTGGCGGCGGCCGTGCGCTCGCGGGCGCGCCGCTCCAGATAGCGCCCGGCCAGCAGGAACAGGGCAAACATGCCGACGGCGTCGAAATACAGCTCGCCGACCCCGGTGATCGAAGTCCAGATCCCGGCAACGTAGGCGCTGCCGATGGCCAGCGACACGGAAACGTCCATGGTCAGGTGGCGGGTGCGCAGATCGCGCATGGCACCTTTGAAAAACGGCGCGCAGCTGTAGAACACGATCGGGGTGGTGAGGAACAGCGCGACCCAGCGCAGGATGGTATGCAGTTCGGGACTGAGGTCGATGTTGAATTCAGGCCAGGTGGCCATGGTTGCCATCATCGCCTGGAACCACAGCAATCCGGCCACGCCAAGCTGGCGCAGGGCCAGGCGGTTTTCGCTGGCCAGTTGTTCGCTGGCGCGATCGGCCTGATAGGGGTGTGCGGCGTACCCGATGTGGCGCAGTTCGCTGAGGACCCGGCTCAGGGGTAATTGCGCGTCGCTCCAGCGCACGTGCAGGCGGTGGTTGGAGAGGTTCAGGCGCGCTTCGGCCACCGCCGGCAAGGTGCGCAGGTGTTTCTCGATCAACCAGCCGCAGGCGGCGCAACTGATGCCTTCCATCAGCAGCGTGGTTTCGGCCATTTCGCCTTCGTGGCGGACAAAGGGCTGCTGCACATCGGCGCGGTCGTAAAGCGCCAGTTCGTCGACCAGTTGTACCGGTAGCGCCTCGGGGTTGGCCGAGGCTTCGCTGCGGTGCTGGTAATAGCTATCCAGTCCCCCGGCGACGATGGCCTCGGCCACGGCCTGGCAACCCGGGCAGCAGAACTCGCGGGACTCCCCGAGTACGACGGCGGTGAAGCGACTGCCGGCCGGGACGGGCAGGGCGCAGTGGTAGCAGGGGAGTGGGGTGGTGGTCATGGAGTATTCACTAGTACTGCTGAATCTCTGGCGTCTGATAGGGCTTCATCGCGAGCAAGCTCGCTCCCACAGGGATCATAGGTGTACTCAGGTTCTGAGCACGGCGGTGATCAACTGTGGGAGCGAGCTTGCTCGCGATGCGCGAAGCGCTGCTTTATTTCTTCAGGTCTTCGGCGCCTTGCAGAGGTTCATCACCGAGCTGCAGATCCTTGTCATGGTTGACCAGTTCTTCTTCGAACATGCGCCAGATGTGCTCGTCCTGGGTGCCAAGCAATTCGACAAAACGCCGGCCTTCGATCTTGTCGCTCAGTTGGCCAATGTAGCGACCCTGTTCGGTTTCGCTGCGGGTCAGGGTGATCTTGCGATCCTTCTCGGGCTGGGTCGGCGAGATCAGGTTCAGCTCCAGGGTTTTCGGATGGCTGTCGCCGCTCAGGCGCAGGTCAACTTCGCCGGTCACGTCATCGAGATGAATACTGGCGCGCATATTCAGGTTCTGGGCCAGCAGTTCACGGTCGAGGGAGCGGTTGATGCCTTTGCCAGCCTCGTAGTAGTTGTCGTTGACCAGGTTGTCCGGGTTCTTCACCGCGATGGTCACCATGGACAAGGTCAGCATCACCGAGCAGGCCAGGATCCCGATGATGATCCACGGCCAGAGGTGCTTGTACCAGGGGCTTGCGGCAGTTGCTGCGGGCATGTTCAGTTCTCTCAACGAATTTGTGGGCCGATGAACCGGCTCTTGGCTTCAATGTGGACGCTGTCGTCATCGGCATCCTTGAGGATGAATTTCACCTCGTTGGTGCTCGACGGCAGTTTTTCCGGCGCGACCGACAGCTCGGCAGGCTGGCTGACGATCTCGCCGGCCGCGACCTTGATCTCGCGCCGGCCCTGCAATTTGAGATCCGGCAGGCCGGAGGCTTCGAGCAGGTAGGTATGGTCGCGCTGGTCCTTGTTCATGATCTTCAGGCTGTAGACGTTTTCGATCCGGCCTTCGGCGTTCTCGCGGTACAGCACGCGGTCCTTGCTGACATCGAAACCCACCAGCGCACGCATGAAAAACGCGGTCACCAGCAAGCTGATCATCGCCAGCAGTACCACGGCATAGCCGATCAGGCGTGGACGCAGTTTATGGGTTTTCTGCCCGGACAGGTTGTGCTCGGTGGTGTAGCTGATCAGCCCGCGGGGGTAATCCATCTTGTCCATGATGGCGTCGCAGGCATCGATGCAGGCAGCGCAGCCGATGCATTCGATTTGCAGGCCGTCGCGGATGTCGATACCGGTCGGGCAGACCTGGACGCACATGGTGCAGTCGATGCAGTCACCCAGGCCCTGGGCCTTGTAATCGATGCCTTTCTTGCGCGGGCCACGGCCTTCGCCGCGGCGCGGGTCGTAGGAAACGATCAGGGTGTCCTTGTCGAACATCACGCTCTGGAAGCGCGCGTACGGGCACATGTAGATGCACACCTGTTCGCGCAACCAGCCAGCGTTGCCGTAAGTGGCGAGGGTGAAGAAACCGACCCAGAAGTAAGACCAGCCATCGGCCTGACCGGTGAAGAAGTCGAACACCAGTTCGCGGATTGGCGAGAAGTAACCGACGAAGGTCATGCCGGTGACGAAACCGATCAACAGCCACAGGCTGTGCTTGCTGAACTTGCGCAAGAACTTGTTGGCGCTCATCGGCGCCTTGTCGAGCTTGATGCGCTGGTTGCGATCACCTTCGGTGACTTTTTCGCACCACATGAAGATCCAGGTCCACACACTTTGCGGGCAGGTATAACCGCACCAGACCCGGCCGGCGTACACCGTGATGAAGAACAGGCCGAACGCGGCGATGATCAGCATGCCGGACAGCAGGATGAAGTCCTGGGGCCAGAAGGTGGCGCCGAAAATGAAAAACTTGCGCTCCGGCAGGTTCCACCAGACCGCCTGATGACCGCCCCAGTCCAGCCACACCGTACCGAAATACAGCAGGAACAACAGGGCGCCGCCGGTCATCCGCAGGTTGCGGAACAGGCCGGTGAAGGCGCGGGTGTAGATTTTTTCCCTGGCGGCGTAGAGGTCGACGCTGTTGTTCGCGTTCTTGGTGGGTGGAGTGACGTCGTGTACCGGAATCTGGTTGCTCATCATTGCATCCCACGGCAGTGGAAAAGTGCCTCGGTCAGTACGTGCCGACCGCGGTCAAAAAGGAGTGTTGCAGTGGCGCAATGATACGCCTGTCGCTCTAGCTCAAGGGTGCGACCTTTGGTCACGTTTGGCAAAATCAATTGATGGTGTAATGACTTGAATCAATTGACTTGTAAATTATGGACGGTTTTCAGGTGCGGGCGGAATCAATTCTCAACGCAACAACCTGTAGGAGCCAGCCTGCTGGCGATGGAGTCAAGGGCGCCGCGTTGAACCAGAGAGCACGCGTTGTCGTAAACGACCATCGCCAGCAGGCTGGCTCCTACAGTTTCCCGGGAATGCGTGAAGAACCATAAAAAAGGCCCCGCCAATTCTCATTGGCGGGCCTTTTTTATTGCATCAAGCGTTTGCCTTACTCGGCGTCCGCTGCCTTCTCACCGTGAGACAGGCTGTAGACGTAAGCGGCCAGCAGGTGAACCTTGTCGTTACCTTGCAGTTGCTCTTGCGCAGGCATCTGGCCCTGGCGGCCGTAACGGATGGTCTGCTGCAGTTGAGCGAAGCTCGAACCGTAGATGAACGCTGCCGGGTGAGTCAGGTCGGGTGCGCCCATCGCTGGCGTACCTTTGCCTTCCGGACCGTGGCACGCCACGCAGTTGGCGGCGAACAGTTTCTGCCCGGCAACCGGGTCGGCCTTGGCGCCTTCCGGCAGCTTGCGGCCGTCGAGGTTGGTCAGGACAAACGCGGCCACGTCGGCCACGCCTTGCTCGCCGATCACTTCAGCCCACGCCGGCATCACCGCATGACGGCCGCCCATGATGCTGGTCTTGATGGTTTGCGGCTCGCCGCCCCAGCGCCAGTCGGCGTCGGTCAGGTTAGGGAAGCCATAGGCGCCCTTGGCGTCGGAACCGTGGCAGACCGAGCAGTTGGAGGCGAACAGTCGGCCACCCATCTTCAGGGCTTGCGGGTCCTTGGCCACTTCTTCGATTGGCATGGCCGCGAATTTGGCGAAGATCGGACCGAACTTGGCGTCCGACTTGGCCATTTCCTTTTCCCACTCGTGGACGCCGGTCCAGCCGGTCTGGCCGTTGGCGAAGGGGGTCTGCTTCTCGTTGTCGAGGTAGCCGTAACCCGGCAGCAGGCCTTTCCAGTTACCCAGGCCCGGATACAGCGCCAGGTAGCCCAGTGCGAAGATGATGGTGCCCACGAACAGCATGAACCACCATTTCGGCAGCGGGTTGTCGTACTCCTCGATCCCGTCGAAGGAGTGCCCGACCGTCTCGTCTGTCTGCTCGGTGCGCTGGCCCTTGCGGGTCGACAGCAGCAGCCAGGTCAGGGAAAAGATCGTACCGAGACTGAGGACTGTGACGTACAGACTCCAGAATGTAGTCATTCTTTGTTACTCCTAGAAGCTTGCTCGACGTGCTTGATGGCTTCGGGATCATCCGCGAAAGGCAGCAAGGTCGCGTCTTCAAACTCCGACTTGCGCTTGGGACTGAACACCCACAGTGCCAGTCCGATGAAGGCCACCATCACGACAACGGTGCCCAGGCCACGAATCATCCCGATATCCATCTAATTCACCGTTTGCTTTTGATGATGGTGCCCAGGCCTTGCAGATAGGCCACCAGCGCGTCCATTTCGGTTTTGCCCTTCACGGCATCCTTGGCACCGGCGATGTCTTCGTCGGTGTAAGGGACGCCGAGCGTGCGCAACACTTCCATTTTCTTGGCGGTGTCTTTGCCGTCGAGCTTGTTTTCCACGAGGAACGGGTAGGCCGGCATTTTCGATTCGGGCACGACGTTGCGCGGGTTGTACAAGTGCGCACGCTGCCAGTCATCGGAGTAACGACCGCCGACACGGGCCAGGTCCGGACCGGTACGCTTGGAACCCCACAGGAACGGGTGGTCCCAGACGCTTTCACCGGCGACCGAGTAGTGGCCATAACGTTCGGTTTCAGCACGGAACGGACGGATCATCTGCGAGTGGCAGCCGACACAACCGTTGGCGATATAAACGTCCCGGCCTTCCAGTTCAAGGGCGGTACGGGGCTTCATGCCCTCGACCGGCTTGTTGGTGACGTCCTGGAAAAACAGCGGAACGATCTGGGTCAGGCCGCCGACGCTGACGGCGATGACCATGAAGAAGGCCAGCAGGCCAATGTTCTTCTCGACTGCTTCATGCTTCATCAGTGAGCTCCAACTACGGCAATCTGTTCGGCGGCTTTGGCTTCAGCCGGGTTCGAGGCGCGTACGGTACGGAATACGTTGTAGGCCATGAACAGCATGCCGGTGGCGAAGAACGCACCGCCCAGGGCGCGAACGATGAAACCCGGGTGGCTGGCTTGCAGCGCTTCGACGAACGAGTAGGTGAGGGTGCCGTCGTCGTTGATTGCACGCCACATCAGGCCCTGGGTGATGCCGTTGACCCACATCGAAGCGATGTAGAGCACGGTACCGATGGTCGCGAGCCAGAAGTGCGTGTTGATCAGGCCGGTGCTGTGCATCTGCGCACGACCGAACAGTTTCGGGATCATGTGGTAGATGGCGCCGATCGAGATCATCGCTACCCAGCCCAAGGCGCCGGCGTGTACGTGGCCGATGGTCCAGTCGGTGTAGTGGGACAGCGAGTTGACGGTCTTGATGGCCATCATCGGGCCTTCGAAGGTCGACATGCCGTAGAACGCCAGCGACACCACCAGGAAACGCAGGATCGGGTCGGTGCGCAGCTTATGCCAGGCGCCCGACAGGGTCATCATGCCGTTGATCATGCCGCCCCAGCTTGGTGCCAGCAGGATGATCGACATTGCCATGCCCAGCGACTGCGCCCAGTCCGGCAGTGCGGTGTAGTGCAGGTGGTGGGGACCGGCCCAGATGTACAGGGTGATCAGCGCCCAGAAGTGCACGATCGACAGGCGATAGGAGTAGATCGGACGCTCGGCCTGTTTCGGCACGAAGTAGTACATCATGCCCAGGAAGCCGGTGGTCAGGAAGAAGCCCACGGCGTTGTGGCCGTACCACCACTGGATCATTGCGTCCGTCGCACCCGAGTAGGCCGAGTAGGACTTGAACAGGCTGACCGGCAGCGACATATGGTTGACGATGTGCAGCATCGCGGTCACGACGATGAAGGCGCCGTAGAACCAGTTACCCACATAGATGTGCTTGGTCTTGCGCTTGACGATGGTGCCGAAGAACACCAGACCGTAGGTGACCCAGACAATGGCCAGCAGAATAGCCAGGGGCCATTCCAGTTCCGCGTATTCCTTGGTGGTGGTGAAACCCATCGGCAAGGTAATGATCGCGCCGACGATCACCGCTTGCCATCCCCAGAAGGTGAAGGCGGCGAGGCTGTCGGAAATCAGTCGCGTTTGGCAGGTTCGCTGCACGACGTAATAAGAAGTGGCAAACAGTGCACATCCACCGAAGGCGAAAATCACCAGGTTGGTGTGCAGCGGGCGCAGGCGTCCAAAGCTCGTCCATGCCAGACCGAAGTTCAACTCCGGCCAGACCAGTTGCGAGGCGATGAAGACACCGAGCCCCATGCCAAGGATCCCCCAGACCACCGTCATGATGGCGAACTGGCGGACTACCTTATAGTTATAAGCAGTCGGACTGATTGCTGTGCTCATTCTAAGGTTCCACGGTTTGGGTGTTTTATTAGGATTAAAAATCGGCCGCAAGTATGGAGAAAGCAGGGGGTCATTGCAACGCGCCATGACCTGGGTCAATGCTTTCAAATGCTGATTCTGCGGCCTTTCCATGCGCCGCGTAGGGACAAAATTGCCCGCGGGCAAAACGTCCCGGCGGAATGATCAGGCGAGGGGGTCAGGTCGGATGTAACGGGGTGTGTTCAAACGCAACGTTTGGCTGACCGAAGGAGATTGGCGCGACAGCCGGTATCTACCAGCCTTTGCGGCCTGTCATCGGGCAGATTCGTCGAACACATCGTTCAGGGTCGACCTGGAACCGGCACCGGCCAGTCCGCATCGGGGGAAGCTTAGACCTGAATCCGGGGAACCGAAAGGAAGAGTCAGAGAGGGTGCGACAATGCGTCGCAAAGGGGCAGGGGACTGCCGCATCCGGGAGAATGCGGCAGCAGAGCCGTCGGGATTTATTCGCGGTTGTCTTCAGCCTGCAGGCGCTCGGTATTCAAACCGTGGGACAGGCTGTACACATACGCGGCCAGCAATTGCACCTTGTCATTGCCGAGCAGTTCGTTCTGCGCCGGCATATGGCCCTGGCGGCCATGACGAATCGTCTGTTCAAGCTGCGTCAGGCTGGTGCCGTAAATGAAGCCGGCCGGGTGCGTCAGGTTCGGCGCGCCCATGGCTTCGGTGCCCTGGCCGTTTGCTCCATGGCAGGCGACGCAGGTGGTGCTGAAGGCTTGCTGTCCGGCTTGCAGGTCCGCCTTGCTGCCTTCCGGCAACGGCAGGCCGGCCAGATCATGACGCACATAGGCGGCGACGTTTTTCACACCTTCTTCCCCCAGCACTTCACCCCAGGCCGGCATCATCGCCATCCGGCCACCCATGATGGTGGTCTTGATGGTTTCTGCGTGGCCGCCCCAGCGCCAGTCGCTGTCGGTCAGGTTGGGGAAACCATATGCACCCTTGGCATCCGAGCCGTGGCACACCGAGCAGTTGGAGGCAAACAGGCGGCCGCCCATTTTCAGCGCTTGCGGGTCTTTGGCGACTTCTTCCAGTGGCATTGCCGAAAATTTGGCGAAGATCGGTCCGAACTTCGCGTCAGCCCTGGCCATTTCCTTTTCCCACTCGTGGGCACCGGTCCAGCCGTTTTCATAGCCGGGGAGGACGCCTTTCCAGTTGCCCAGGCCGGGATAAAGGATCAGGTAGCCGACGGCGAACACCAGCGTGCCGGCGAACAGCATGAACCACCATTGCGGCAGCGGGTTGTCGTACTCCTCGATGCCATCGAAGCTATGGCCCATGGTCTGGTCGACGCTGCCCTTGGTCTCGCCCTTGCGGGTGCCGATCAGCAGCCAGGTCAGGCCGATCAGGCTGCCGATGGTCAGTACGCAGATCCACGTACTCCAGAAGGTGGTCATGGCCGGGTACTCCTTGTTGCTGAATCTTCGGTGAGGTCGGGTTGTGGTTCGTCGGCGAACGGCAGCAGGCGCGCTTCGGCGAATTCCGGGCCGCGCTTGCTGTTGAACACCCACAGGGTCAAGCCGATAAACGCGACGAATACGACGACCGTGCCCAGGCCGCGGATCATTCCAGTACTCATTTCGCTCTCTATAAAAGACATGGGCATGGCTCACCTCTTGCTCTTGATGGCAGTGCCGAGCACTTGCAGGTAGGCGACCAGTGCATCCATTTCGCTCTTGCCCTTGAGCGAAGCGACGGCGCCGCTGATGTCTTCGTCGGTGTACGGCACGCCCAGGGTGCGCATGGCCTTGATCTTGGTTTCGGTGTGGCTGCTGTCGAGTTGATTGGCCACCAGCCACGGGTAGGCGGGCATCTTCGACTCCGGCACGACGTTGCGCGGGTTGTACAAGTGCGCGCGGTGCCAGTCATCCGAGTAGCGCGCCCCCACCCGCGCAAGGTCCGGCCCGGTACGTTTCGAACCCCACAGGAACGGGTGGTCCCAAACGCTTTCGCCGGCCACCGAGTAGTGCCCGTAGCGTTCGGTTTCGGCGCGGAACGGACGGATCATCTGTGAGTGACAGCCGACACAGCCTTCGCGGATGTAGATGTCGCGGCCTTCCAGTTGCAGCGCGGTGTAGGGCTTCATGCCTTCGACCGGCTTATTGGTCACGTCCTGAAAGAACAGCGGGACAATCTGGGTCAGGCCACCGATGCTCACGGCCAGGATCATCAGCAGCAGCAACAGGCCGACGTTTTTCTCGATAGTTTCGTGTTTCATGGCGGACTCCTCAGGCCATCTGCGCGGCAGCGGCGACTTCGGCAGGCTGCGAGGCCCGCACGGTGCGCCAGGTGTTGTAGGCCATCAGGAACATGCCGCTGAGGAAGATCGCGCCGCCCACCAGCCGCACGACGAAGCCAGGGTGGCTGGCCACCAGGGTCTCGACGAAGGAGTAGGTCAGCGTGCCGTCCTCGTTCACCGCACGCCACATCAGGCCCTGGGCGATGCCGTTGACCCACATCGAGGCGATGTACAGCACGGTGCCGATGGTGGCGAGCCAGAAGTGTGCGTTGATCAGGCCGATGCTGTGCATCTGCTCGCGTCCGAAGACTTTCGGGATCATGTGGTACAGCGCGCCGATGGAAATCATCGCCACCCAGCCGAGGGCGCCGGCGTGTACGTGGCCGATGGTCCAGTCGGTGTAGTGGGAGAGGGCGTTGACCGTCTTGATCGCCATCATCGGCCCTTCGAAGGTCGACATGCCGTAGAACGCCAGCGACACCACGAGGAAGCGCAGGATCGGGTCGCTGCGCAACTTATGCCAGGCGCCCGACAGGGTCATCATGCCGTTGATCATGCCGCCCCAGCTCGGCGCGAGCAGGATCAGCGACATCACCATGCCCAGCGACTGCGCCCAGTCCGGCAGCGCGGTGTAGTGCAGGTGGTGGGGACCTGCCCAGATGTACAGGGTGATCAGCGCCCAGAAGTGCACAATCGACAAGCGATAGGAATACACCGGGCGCTCGGCCTGTTTCGGCACGAAGTAATACATCATGCCGAGGAAACCGGCGGTGAGGAAAAAGCCCACGGCGTTGTGTCCGTACCACCATTGCACCATCGCGTCGGTGGCACCGGAGTACAGCGAATAGGACTTGGTGAAACTGACCGGCAACTCCATGTTGTTGACGATGTGCAGGATCGCCACGGTGATGATGAACGCACCGAAGAACCAGTTACCGACATAGATGTGCTTGGTCTTGCGCTGCATGATCGTGCCGAAGAACACGATGGCGTAGGCGACCCAGACAATGGTGATCAGGATGTCGATCGGCCATTCCAGCTCGGCGTATTCCTTGGAACTGGTGTAGCCCAGCGGCAGGCTGATGGCCGCCAGGAGAATCACAAGCTGCCAGCCCCAGAAGCAGAACGCGGCGATTTTCGGTGCAAACAGTTGCGACTGGCAGGTGCGTTGCACCGAATAGAACGAGCTGGCGAACAGCGCGCAGCCGCCGAAGGCGAAGATCACCGCGTTGGTGTGCAGCGGGCGCAAGCGGCCGAAACTGGTCCAGGGCAAATTGAAGTTGAGTTCGGGCCAGACCAACTGGGCAGCGAGAAAAACCCCGAGCCCCATGCCGACGATGCCCCACACCACCGTCATAATGGCGAATTGGCGGACCACCTTGTAGTTGTAGGCGGTACTGATAGAAGTGTTCATGGTTCCCCATCCACGGTTCAGCCGAAGTGAGCGCACTCGCGCAAGGCAGCGCACCCTTCGGCCGGAGTTATAGGCAGACTAAAAGCGAGGCAAGCATGGACAAAGGGCACAAGGCCGGTATTGACGGGGATCAATGGGCGCAGTGTGTGCGGGATCATGGATGGTTGTGGAATGCCGCTGCCGGCAAGGCAGCGGCGACGCTGATCCTCGCCCACGGCGCCGGCGCACCGATGGACAGCGACTGGATGAGCGACATGGCTGCACGCCTCGCCGCACAAGGCGTCAACGTGTTGCGCTTCGAGTTTCCGTACATGGCGCAGCGGCGCCTCGACGGCGGCAAGCGCCCACCGAATCCGGCGCCGAAACTGCTCGAATGCTGGCGTGAGGTGTATGCCCAGGTGCGACGCCATGTCACTGGGCCGCTGGCCATCGGCGGCAAGTCCATGGGCGGGCGCATGGCCAGTTTGCTGGCCGATGAGTTGGGGGCGGATGCGCTGGTGTGTCTGGGGTATCCGTTTTATGCGGTGGGCAAGCCGGAGAAGCCGCGGGTCGAGCATTTGGCTTCTTTGAAAACCCGAACCCTGATTGTGCAGGGCGAGCGCGATGCGCTGGGCAACCGCGAGGCGGTCGAGGCTTACGCATTGTCACCGAGCATTGAGGTGTTCTGGCTGGCGGCGGGGGATCATGACTTGAAGCCGTTGAAGGCTTCCGGGTTTAGTCATGAGCAGCATTTGGCTTTGGCTGCGGATCGGGTAGCTGCTTTTCTCCGCTGATGTTTGCAGTGCCTTTCAAGGCCTCTTCGCGAGCAGGCTCGCTCCCACATTGGATATGCGGCGGACACAAGTGTTGTGACCGATAAGAATCAACTGTGGGAGCGAGCCTGCTCGCGAAAGCGGTCTGCCATACAGCAGTAAACTTAAATTGATAATAAAAAACCCGGAAGCTTCCACTGTCCGGGTTTTTTATGAATCAACAACAATCAGCGGTTGAACCGCTCCACCAACGAATACTGGGTGTTCGCAGTCTTGGTCAGCTCTTCACTCAACAACGCCGAGTTTTGCGCCTGTTCCGAGGTCTGGTCCGCCAACTCCGAGATGTTGCTCCCACAGTGATCTGTGGTGTGGCTTGATCGTGTGATCAATGCAAAACCCTGTGGGAGCGGGCTTGCCCGCGAAGGCGGCCGCACAGACAACATACTGTTCAAATTGATAATAAAAAACCCGGAAGCTCTCACTGTCCGGGTTCTTGTCATTCCAGCAGCAATCAGCGGTTGAACCGCTCCACCAACGAATACTGGGTATTCGCAGTCTTGGTCAGCTCTTCACTCAACAACGCCGAGTTCTGCGCCTGTTCCGAGGTCTGGTCCGCCAGCTCCGAGATGTTGCTGATGTTGCGGCTGATTTCTTCGGCCACGGCACTTTGCTCTTCGGTCGCGGCGGCGATCTGGGTGGTCATGTCGGTGATGTTGGCCACCGCTTCACTGATCCCCACCAGTGCCTGATCCGCTTCCAGCACCCGCGCCACGCCTTCTTCGGCCTGACGATGCCCGGCTTCCATGGTTTGCACCGCAGTACCGGCGGTTTGCTGGAGCTTGGCGATAAGCGCATGAATCTGCCCGGTGGACTCGCTGGTGCGTTGCGCCAGCTGACGGACTTCGTCGGCCACCACCGCAAAACCACGACCCATCTCACCGGCACGGGCCGCTTCGATGGCGGCGTTCAGGGCCAGCAGGTTGGTCTGGTCGGCGATGCCTTTGATCACGTCGACCACGCCGCCGATTTCGTTGCTGTCCTTGGCCAGCTGGGTCACGGTGACGCCGGTTTCACCCACCACCACCGACAGGCGCTGGATGGCTTCGCGGGTTTCCCCGGCGATGTCACGACCGCGACCGGTCAGCCGATTGGCTTCCTGGGTGGCGTCGGCGGTGCGTTGTACGTGGCTGGCGACTTCCTGGGTGGTCGCGGCCATTTGGTTGACCGCCGTGGCCACTTGCTCGGTCTCGACCCGTTGACGTTCCAGGCCGCTGGAGCTGTTGTGCGCCAGGTCATCGGACTGTCTGGCCTGATCGGTCAAGTGCTCGGCCGTATCTTGCAGTCGAGTCAGACAGGTTTTCAAGCGTGCTTCCTGGCTGAGGATGGACATCTCCAGCCGCGCCTGGGCGCCGCGACTGTCGGTGTACATCTGTGCGATCAACGGATCGGAGGTGGTCTGCTCGGCCAGGCGCAGCAAACGCTTGAGACCGCGCTGTTGCCACTGCAGGCCCATCAGGCCCAGCGGCACCGAGAGACCGGCGGCCAGGGCAAAACCCCAATGGGAGTTCAGCGATGCACCGATCATGAAGCTCAACTGGCTGACCAGAATGAACGGCAGCCAGTCCTGCAGGATCGGCAACCATTTATCCGAAGAGGGAATGGCTGACTTGCCCTGGTTGATGCGTTGGTAGAGCGCTTCGGCACGGCGGATCTGTTCGGCGGTGGGCTTGACCCGCACCGACTCGTAACCGGTCACCTGATTGCCTTCGAAGATCGGTGTCACATAGGCGTTAACCCAGTAGTGATCACCGCTCTTGCAGCGATTCTTCACAATGCCCATCCATGGCAAGCCTTGTTTCAGCGTGCCCCACATGTGGGCGAACACCGCGGCCGGGACGTCGGGGTGACGGACCAGGTTGTGCGGTGCACGGATCAGCTCCTCTCGGGAGAACCCGCTGATTTCGACAAAGGCGTCGTTGCAGTAGGTGATCATGCCCTTGGCATCGGTGGTGGAAATCAACCGTTGCTGAGCGGGAAAGGTCCGTTCGCGTTGTGTAATAGGCTGGTTGTTACGCATGGCGTTTTCAATCCGTGAGGCTTTGACAGGGTGTCGGCGGGGGAGGGGATTTGTTGAGTTTATTTTTCAACAAGCGACGCCCTGCCAAAGGAAGGGACACAAAACAAATGTAGGAGCAAGCTCGTCCCTACAGTAGGTCGGGTCGGCTGGCGCTTTACGACGCCAGCGCCGACGCCTTTTTGAGCTTCGTATACCGATACCCGCGCCACGCCAGAATCACCAGCATGCCGCACGTCACGCCGGTGGCATTGGCCACCATATCGCCCCATGACGCACTGCGCAGCGGCATTAAGCTCTGCTCCAGCTCAATCACCATCGAACCCACCAACGGCCAGAACAACAACCAGATCAATCGCGTGCCGGGGAACGCCAGCCAGGCACTCACCGTCAGGCAGGCAAAACCTGCCCAGTGATGCAGCTTGTCCTGGTTCTCGAACACCTGAGGCACCGGCTCACCGCGCATTCCGGCGAAAACCAGCACCAGCAAGATCACGAAAAACGCCAGCTTGGGCAGGGCACGCAGGATTCGCTGCTTCATTCGGTGACCTTGTAGAAGTTGTTGTGGAACAGGTCGATGTTGCGACGCTCCGTCAGGGAATACAGCGAGTAGCTGCGCGCCAGTGCGGCACCACCGTCACGGGTCAGCGGCGTCCACGCCAGGGTGGCACGGCGGGTGGTGGAACTGACCATCAATTCGTCGAACGGAATCGAGAAGTAGATACCTTTGCCAAAGCTACCTTCGCCGTACTCTTCCTTGGTCGCGTTGGTCACCGTCACCCAGCCACCGAAACGCACGCCATTGTTGAATTCACGGGACAAGTCCAGGGTAACCCCGTAGTCCTTGGCCAGATAACGCCCAACGCTGACCGCACCAAGAATGTCCTGGAAGGCACTGCGGTAGTAAAGCGTGGCATTGCCGGTGATGGTGTCGTAGTCACGCAGACCAAAGCCCTGATCGAAATCACGCTGCTTGACCCAGTTCATGTCCACGCCCACGGCCCAGCGTTCGCCCATCGGACGATACAGCGCTTCGCCACCGACACCGGCGAACATCGACTCCAGATAACCGCCATACAGCATGCCGTAAAGGTCCTCATCCAGCTGTTTGACCTTGTTCATCTGGAAGGTCGGCATGGTGACTTCCGAAGTCGTCATGTACTGGCGCAGGTCGGTACGTACACGCGGCAAGCCGCTAGGTGCGTCGTACTTGAACTTGTCGAAGTTGTTCGCCAGGTTCGCGCTCAGGGTACCGCTCCACCACAGGTCAGGCTTGAAGCGATACTCGCCGTTCAAGTCCGCACTGAACTGGTACAACAGGAACCCGTCGGGGCCGCCGACGTTTTGCTTGTAGCCCAGGCCCAAGCCATAGCTGAGCGGGTCAGGCTTTTGCTCGAACAGGGTCTTTTCGTGATGCGGTACCGGGACGTTCATCTCGGTGACCCGACGCAGGTCTTCCAGCGGACGATCTTCTTGCACCACTTCGCGGAAGGTATCCCGCGGCAGGCTGACTTCCTCGACCGGCAAGCTGTAGCGCGTGTCGACCATGGTGAACCAGTCGATTTCGTCGTTGACGCTGTTGTCCAGAATGCGCGAAGCGCGGCCGACCGCTTTCGGCGTATAGAAATAACGGCCTTGCTCGCCATAAACAATGACTTCGGAATCCCGCTGGGTGATGCGCGAAACCGTGTAGCCCGCGTTCTTTTGCAGGCGCTTGGCGACACCGGCCCATTGCACATCCTGCGGCGCAACCATGGGTTTGGTGTCGGACACAGGTTCAGGCTTGGGGTCGAAGCTCTTGGTCGGCGCCTTGCGGGTGGCAAAGTTGGTGTGCATGGTGATGCCGAACATCGCGGTGTTGCCGCGTTCCCAGGCAGCGTGCAGATCGATCCAGTCGTTGGCTTTGAAGACTAAGCCGAGGTTGATTGGCGAGTCCTGGACCTGGTTGTTGTTCAGGGGCTCGTGTTGGTAGTCGTTGCCTTCGTATTCGAGCTTCAGAGACAGAGGGTCCCAGGGCGTTTGGTAAGTTACACCGCCGAAGAAGGAGGGGGAGCCGCGGAAGTAGGAGTTGCCATTGAATTCACCAGAGTTTGCAACATCGCTGTCCGGGGCTGGTCGGTTATCGAATTTATCATCTACCAGACCCAAGGGATTGCTGATATCGCCACGGTTGCCGATGTAGCCCCAAGCCAGGCCGAGGCTCAGGTCGAAATTACCCAATCGCTTGTTGCCAACAAAATATTCACTGGAAAACAGGCCGGTACCACCAATGTCTCGCGCCCCCAACGCAATCTGAGGCATCCAATGACTTTCTTCGATCAGGCGCACTTTGGCGTCGATAGCCTTGTCCTTATAGCTTTGGTCGCCACTCAATTCTTCTGAACCGTAATTGCGGTTAGAGATAGCGGTGTACCGAAACGACCCCTCCAACCAATCAAACGGCTGAAACGACACGCTGTAACGACTGTAAGGGTCGGTACGGTTAGCGTTCAAAGACAACTCACCCGCAGGTGCCATACGCGCAGTAGGCGTTTGCAGCAGCCCCACGCCACCGAAGTCACTCTGCGTATAGCGCGGCTCTGCCCCCACCCACGTGCTGCAACCCAGCAGTAAGCAAGGGATCAAGTGATACTTCATGGCTTCACCTCCAGCAATGGCTGGGTGGCAATGAAGGCAGCCAGTTCGGTATTCAGATCAGGCGTGAGGTCGCCTTGTTTGCTGTTGTGCACCGGCACATAAATGCGTGCGCCCGGGGCAGGTGGTACGGATGTGGTTTCGTTCCACAGAGCCACGCCGTCTTTGAATACCCGGCCGTCAGGCTGAATCACGAAGAGCCAGTCGGCGTCAGCGTTTGGATCGAGCGGGCAAGCCTTGAGATAGTCGATCGCTGCTTGCAACGGCTGGAACGGCAATTCGCACTCACCCAACACCGCGCCTTCGACCCGAACTGTGGTTGGGCGAGGCGGGTAAAGCAGCACATCGCCGTCACTCAGGAAGCGGTTATTGATGCGGTCCAATTCAACCTGCACCGGGTCAAGTTGGGCGACCTTGCGCCCGGTCACCGGCATGGCCTGCACCTTGTCGCGCAGGCGCGCGGCAAGCGTTGCCAACCCAGCCTGATCGCCCACCAGTGCATTACTGTGCAAGCTCGACAGATCGAAAAGAACACCCACCTTCAGACGCTCTTGCGCATCACGCAGAGGGGTATGCAACCAGGCTGCGCCGAGCAGATATGCCTTGGGGCTCACCTGAGCCTCCAGCAGCACGTCATGCAGGCGCGTGCCGTCCACAATCGAGTAACGCCCGGGCTTGGCGGCATCGCCCTGCAGCGTGACCAGCGAGTCGGCGTTTACGGCAAAAGTCATGAACAGGCTGCAGCAAAGCAGCCAGGAAGAGCGAAAAATCATTGCACTACCGGCTTATTCGGGCGCACTTGAACAATGCGTAGGGGCAATTCGGGGGTGAGGTGTTGCTCGCTGGCCATGATGAAACCGTCAGTCGGATCGACCCAATATCGGTTCTGCGCGGTGAAGCCCAGGCCGTCCATTGAGATCTCTTCGTCCACGCGCAATAACTCGACGTCGCGGTCGAGGATGTGCACGGTCTCCAGGCCCTTCCTGTTGAAAACGCTGGTCACGCTGACACCCATTCGATAGCCGTCGGTAAAGTCCACCTGACGTCGGGTTTGCAAGCCATCGGGGATGCGGTGCAGTCCGGTCTTGAACGGCGATACGCCTTCAAAACGGGTGCCATCCAGATTGTCGTTGAAGCCGACACTGCGAATGGCCAGGCCGTCTTCAAGCATCAGGATCTGGCGGGTCGAAGCCATCCAGAAGCCCACGCCATCCTGCAGGCGCACCAGTGCCATCACGGCTTCACCCGTAGGGGCCGCGATGGTGATCTGGTAGTAAGGCGTTGCATCAACTTGCTGGCGGGTCAGCTCCAAGGGCTCAGGCCCTTCGAACGCGACCTTCAGCGTGTCCATGGAAGCGGTCATCAACGGATTGCAGGCGCTCACCAGCAAGGAGGCCACCCCCAGGGTGGCCAGTCGCAGAAATTTCACAAGAATTCCAAATCTTAGTTTTCGTCGCCCATGTCATCTTGAATAGCAACACCCGTACGCAGCAGGTTGGCTGTTGGGAAGACCTGGCTGATAAAGCGGTTCCAGCGGGTGACATCGGCCGGGCCGACATAAACCACATCCTGCGGCTTCAGCTTGAACTGCTGGGCAAGGGCAAACGCAGACGGCGACTTCAAGTCGATCTGGAACACCTTGACGGGTTCGTCTGCCAGATTCTCAACTCCACGGATTACATAAACCTCCTTGCCGCTGGAGGTTTCCTGACGCAGGCCGCCAACACTGCCAAGGGCATCGGTGAGATTCATGTTGCTGCCCTTGAAAACAAGCGGACGAGCTGCAGTGACTTCACCCAACAAATAGACCTTTTTCTGGTCGTTGTAAGGCAGGTGCAATTGGTCGCCGTCTTTCAGGTAGAGATGGTGCAGATTCGAGCTCTTGCGATTGAGCGCGTCGAGATCGATCAGGTATTCACGGCCGTCGCGCTTGAGCACCAGTCCGGAAATATCGGCAGTGCCGGTTTGTACTGAACCTTGGCCAACCGCGTCCAGCAGGTTCAAAGGCGTGTTGGTGATCGGCAACTGGCCAGTTTTACCAAAGGCCCCCGAGAGAATCACTTTCTGACTGACAAAACGCAGGATGCTGACATCCACCTGGGGCTCGGCAACAACCTTGGACAGGCGAGAGGCAATGATCGATCTTAGTTCGTCGATAGTTTTACCCGCCGCTTCGATGGTGCCTACATAGGGGTAGAACAGCGTGCCATCCGGGCGAATCAGGCGTCCGTTTGCTTCAATTTGCTGCTGCGGACCGGACGGAGCGGTCAGCTCGGGGTGATCCCAAACGGTGATGTAGATCAGGTCGCCGGCACCAATCCGGTACTCGGTCGGTTGATAGCGCAGGAGCTCCGGGGCTACCACGTTCGAATGGTCTGCCGCCGCTTCAATAGCGACCAGCTTCGGTGTAATCGGTACCAGCTCAATGCGGCTGCTTTCCGGTGAACCTTCACGTACCAGATTGCCCGTGTCCATGTGCTGACCAGGGGAGAAAATGCAGCCTTGCAGGGTCAGGCCAACCAGCATGGCCAAGGGAAGCGCGCGATTCATTGTAGAAATTGCTCGAAGGGAATAGGCAAAACAAAACCTCCCAGCAGGGCTGGGAGGTTAGCGTATCGAACTTTAAGCGGGGGGCTGTTACCGAGTGGTACCAGTAGTGCCGGTAGTACCAGTGGTGCCGGTAGTACCTGGGGTACCGTCGTTACCGCCGCCGCCACCGCTGTTGGAAGCAGCGACGCCAGCAGCGATTACGCCAGCGCCGATTGCCAGACCAGTACCAACGGTTACACCGCCAGCGATTGGAGTGGACAGGGACAGGCCGGAGTTTGCACCAGGCGTTTTAGCAGCGGTGCCAGGGGCTTTTGCTGGGGCGGTTTCAGCAGCCATCAATGGCAGGCTGATGGAGGTAGCGAGGGCGATTGCCAGTAGTTTTTTCATGTTCATGCTCCTTGAAAGGATAATCCTTTGGGTTTATTGGGTTAAGGGTATTTCAGTAGGTGTCTGAAATGCAAGTTAGAGCTGTTTAGAGGAAGGTTTTTTTTCGATTTTTCTATGCAGTTACATAAGTGACGCATGTTTCTCAAGCAACTTCCGATTGCGCCAATTCAGTTATGACGGCGGCAAGCTCCAGGCGCCAGTCCGGTTGCGAAATACCTAGCTGTTCCCGCAATTTCGAGCAATCCATTACCGACCAGGCTGGCCGCTTCGCCGGCGTAGGATATTCAGCCGAATTGATGCCCCGTACCTGCGGCATTTTGGTTATCAATTCGTGCTGATGCCCTTGGCGTAAAATCTCCAGGGCAAATTCATGCCAGGTACAGGCCGGGGTACCGCTGAAGTGGTAGGTGCCCCAGTGTAGCGAACCCAGATCACGGTACTGCATTGCCAGTGACCACAAAGCGCGTGCGATGCTCGCAGCTGAAGTCGGGCAACCCTGCTGATCGGCCACGATGCCCAACTGATCCCGCTCACGACCCAGTCGCAGCATGGTCTTGACGAAGTTATTGCCTTGGGCTGCGAACACCCAGCTGGTACGCAGGATCATGTAGCGACTGCATTTTGCAGCCAACTCCAACTCCCCCCCCAGCTTGCTCGCTCCGTACACCCCGGTAGGACCTGTAGCTTCGCACTCCCGATAAGGTTCGCGGGCATCACCGGCAAACACATAATCGGTGGATACATGCAGCACCGGGATACTCAGCCGTTCCGCGGCAACTGCGAGATGGGCGACACCATCGCGGTTAACCGCCCAGGCGCGCTCAATTTCGCTTTCGGCCTTGTCTACTGCTGTGTAGGCTGCAGCATTGATGATCAGCTGTGGCTGTAGCTCGGCAACCAACACGGCCACCCGCTCTGCATCGCTGATATCAAGTTCTGCCGAGCCCATTCCCACCGTGTCAAAACCTTGCGGTTCCAAGCGCATCAGCTCATGGCCAAGCTGACCTTGGGCACCCGTAATCAATACGCGCATGCTCAGTCCTCATTGCCCAGCAGTTGGCGCAGCGCGGGGTTGCACTGATCCTTGCCTGAAAGATTCGGGTTTTCGATAGGCCAGGGAATATTGACTTCAGGGTCATTCCACATGAGCCCGCCCTCGTCCTCGGGATAGTACAGATCGGTGCACTTGTACTGAAAATCCGCAACCTCGCTGAGCACGCAGAAACCATGAGCGTAGCCTGGTGGCACCCAAAGCTGACGATGATTTTCATCGTTCAACTCGACGCCAACGAACTGACCACAGGTCGGTGAGTCGGGGTTGATATCCACCGCCACGTCATAGACGGAGCCACGACTGACGCTGACCAATTTGCCTTGCGGGCGGGTGCGCTGAAAGTGTAAACCGCGCAGCACACCGCGCAGCGAGCGTGAGTGATTGTCCTGCACGAAGGGCAACTCAATACCCAACTCGCGATAACGCTCGGTTTGAAAGCTTTCGAGAAAGAAGCCACGCTGATCGCCAAACACCTTAGGCTCGATGATCAAGACGCCCGCCAACGCCGTTTCAATGGCCTTCATTACGCAAGCTCCTGCACCAGCAAGCCCTGCAGATATCGTCCGTAACCGGTCTTGCTCAGCGCCTCGGCTTGGCTAGCCAACTGCTCGGCTGACAGCCAGCCCTGATGATAGGCAATCTCTTCCAGACAGGCGACTTTCAAGCCCTGGCGCGCCTCAATGGTGTGAACGAAGTGACTGGCTTCCATTAGTGAGTCATGGGTACCTGTATCCAGCCACGCAAAACCACGCCCTAACAAACTCACATGCAAATCACCACGCTGCAGGTAAGCATTGTTCACATCGGTGATTTCCAGTTCGCCACGAACAGAGGGCTTTACCTGCTTGGCAATTTCCACCACCGAGTTGTCGTAAAAATACAAGCCGGTGACTGCATAGTTGGATTTCGGCGCCTTGGGCTTTTCCTCGATGGAAATCGCCTTGTTACCCGCATCAAACTCCACGACTCCGAAACGCTCCGGGTCATTGACGTGATAGCCGAACACGGTCGCACCGGTTCCACGACTGGCCGCCTCTTGGAGCATCGCGCTGAAACCGTGGCCATAAAAGATGTTGTCGCCGAGGATCAAGCATACGTTGCTGTCACCAATAAAGGCTTCACCGATCAAAAAGGCTTGGGCCAACCCGTCTGGCGAAGGCTGCTCGGCATAGCTGAGTTCAATACCAAACTCCGAACCATCACCCAGCAACTTGCGAAAGTTAGGCAAATCTTCAGGAGTGGAGATGATCAGCACTTCGCGGATACCTGCGAGCATCAGTACCGATAACGGGTAATAGATCATCGGTTTGTCGTAAACCGGCAGCAGTTGTTTGGATACGCCACGGGTGATGGGGTGCAGGCGGGTACCGGAGCCACCGGCCAGGATGATGCCTTTCATATTAATGTCCTTAAAAACGAATCAAATGGATTCCAGGGGCGGCATTACGTAGGATCGCTGCCACGGCACGAAGCGCTTGATTAATGATTACTACCCAAGCGCCCCAATCGATAGTCCCCACTCAACACGCGCTGCCACCACTGGCGATTATCCAAATACCACTTCACAGTCTTGCGCAGGCCGGTCTCAAATGTTTCCTGCGGCACCCAGCCCAATTCACGCTCGATTTTCGATGCGTCGATTGCATAGCGCCGATCATGTCCCGGCCGATCCTTCACGAAAGTGATCAACTCCTTGTAGGAGCGGGCTTGCTCGCGATCCGCCTTTAGCGGCACCAATTCATCCAGCAACTCGCAAATGGCCTCGACCACCTCCAGGTTGCGCTTCTCGTTATGCCCACCAATATTATAGGTTTCACCTACTATGCCTTTGCTGACCACCTCGACCAGCGCCCGAGCATGGTCTTCCACATACAACCAGTCGCGAATCTGCGAGCCATCGCCATACACCGGCAACGGCTTGCCTGCCAAGGCGTTTAGGATTACGTGCGGCACCAGCTTTTCCGGGAAGTGGTACGGCCCGTAGTTGTTCGAGCAGTTGGTGACCAGGACCGGCAGCCCATAGGTACGCTGCCAGGCGCGGACCAGATGATCCGAACTGGCCTTCGAGGCGGAATACGGTGAGCTGGGTGCATAGGGTGTGGTTTCGGTGAACAGGTCATCCGTGCCTTCCAGGTCGCCATACACCTCATCGGTGGATATATGGTGAAAGCGGAATGCACTCTTCTCCGTCGCCGGCAAGTCACTCCAATAACGGCGGGTCGCTTCGAGCAAGCTGTAAGTGCCGACAATATTGGTTTGGATAAAGTCAGAGGGTCCATCGATGGAGCGATCCACATGGGATTCGGCCGCCAGGTGCATCACCGCCGTGGGCTGAAACTCGGCAAACACCATATCGAGTGCAGCGCCGTCGCAGATATCCACCTGATAGTAGCGGTAGTGTGACGAGGCAGTGGCCGACGCCAGCGACTCCAAGTTGCCGGCATAGGTGAGTTTGTCGAGGTTGGCGACCTCTGAGGGAGTGTTGTCGATCAAGTGGCGAACTACAGCAGAGCCGATAAAGCCAGCGCCGCCGGTAACAAGAACTCGCATTAGTGTTTCTCCGAGTAGGGACTATTTCAATAGATTTTGTACATACCTAGTGGCCTGAGCGGTTAATTCATTAATTTATTTTTTATCACGCTCATCTTCGCTTTATGTACCGAGCTGATGATGGCCTCAGCCGTTTTATTCCACTTAAACGGCTTGGCTGATTACTCATTTTGAGCCTCTTTAAATTGGCGGATAGCCGCCTTCAGGTCGGCGACGCCGGTGAAAGCGCCCCGGTACAGCGCTCGTCTTTCCAGTTGTGCAAACCAGCCCTCCATGGCGTTCAGCCAAGACGCGCTGGTCGGGGTGAAGTGCAATTTAAACGCGATGCTTTTCCAGCCACTGCGGTCAATCTGTTGCAGAAAAGCCAGAAACTACTTGGCTCGATGGCGCAGGGTAATCCGTCCGATGACTTGACCGGTCATGATGTCGAAAGTCGCATACAGACTCGCCGGATCATGGCGCTTGTAATCATGCGTGCTACGTTCAACTCGACCTGGGCGTAGTGGCAGCATCGGTTGGGTGCGGTCCAACGGCTGGATCTGGTTTTTTCGTCAACCGACAACACCAGGGCGTTATCCGGCGAGTTCAGATAGAGCCTGACCACGTCGACTACCTTATCGGTGAAATGAGGATCGTTGCTGATTTTGAAGGTCTTCAGGCGATGGGGTTTGAGGTCGGAAGCGGCCCAGATCTAGCGAACCTCACGTGGTGCCCCGTGCATACTTGGCCATCAAACGAACGCTCCTGTGAGTGGCTTCCTGGGGGGCACGCCGGGTCGTCAGGGTAAGAATTTCGTTGATTTTTTCCAGCCCCAGTTTCAGTGGCTGGCCGCTGCGCGGCAGATCGCTCAACCCTTCGATTCCCGCTTCCAGATAACGTTTTCGCCATTTGAATACCGTCGGCGGCGTAACCTGCAACTGCTCGCTGACGACCTTGGGCGTCAATCCATCAGCCAGTAGAAGCAGGATGCGCGCTCGCTGGGCGAGGCTCTGTTCCAGCGCACTCATATGCAACCAGCCTTGCAGGGCGATGAGATCAGAAAGCATTAAAGCAAAGGGGGAAGTCGGCCGGGCCATGCGCATAACCAATTCATGACATTGGACGCACAGTATATCGTTACCTGTAGTTGAATAAATTAACCGCTCAGGCCACTAGGTGGGGTTTATGGAGCGCTTACGATTGTTGAGAGGCTACGGGCCAGTTGACGATCAATCAATCCCTGCAATTCCCTATCTGTATCACGGCGCGTTCTTCAATACTTTGTTTTGTATAGGACATTGTAGAAACTTACCGAATCGGTTGGGTTTTGCACGGCAGTCGATGCATAAAGTCTGATTTTTATTAACGCATCGAATTATGTGGTTGATTTAGAGATATTAACTATCGCAAAGTAAGGCCGCAACGCATTGATTTGGCGGTTTTACTAAGTCAGCTAACTTCAAGATAAAGTATCTATAATTGCAGCTTCAATATTTTGCGCATAAGAATCAGAAGAGAATGATTTTAGATAAATTTCGCGTGATGATTCTTGGAGCCGGTTTAACAGCTTTTCATCAGTGATAAGCTTTTCTAAGGCATTTGCTAAAGACTCGGAATCCCTAGGCGTAAAAAGCAAACCGGTTTCACCATTGCTAATTATTTCAGAAGGGCCTCCATGATTAGAAGCGACTACGGGTTTTTTCGCTGCCCATGACTCAATTACGACCATACCGAACGATTCTGGATATATAGAGGGTAATACCGTTATATCCGTATTTGCCCAGATTTTGGATTTTTCTGCAATGAATCCGGTGAAAGTAAAAAAGTCACACAGTTTAAGTATTTCGATTTTTTCTTTTAAAAAATCAACTCGTTTTTCATCTCCAGGTACTGGCGAGCCTATAAATAAAAAGTGAACTTTTTCCAGAGCGCATCTTGGCAGCTTCGCCGCAGCATCTATAAGTAATTCTTGTCCTTTTAGCTCGCTGATTCTACCAATTAAAGAGATTCGAATTTTATCGTTGTCTACGATGTTTTCTTCGTCTCTGGGTAATACGTCGATAATATCGGGCGTCCCATTCATAACCACTTTTTTTTCAGGACAAAACGGTAATGGCAGTAAGCTCATAGCCTTGGCTGTGGCGTTTGAGTTGTAGATAACGGTGTCGCTAAAAAGGGTAAGCGCCAATCTAAATAAATAGTTTGCTGAGCGTGGTGATTGAATTATTTCGTGAACATGCCAGATATGTTTTTTCCTGAAAAATATCTTTAAAAGCATCCCGTCAATTATTGCGAGTGTGTTCGAATATACGACGTCAAAATCACCGATTTCGATCCTGCGATAGTAGTCTAGTGTTTTCTTTATTCTTTTTACTATCCCTATCAAGCCATAAAGTGAAAAGTCCGCACGCCGAACTTTTAAAGGTGTATTGATCAGGGTTTTGACGCCGCCAATTTTGCTTAGCTCAGAAACCAACGGTCCATGGTCAGGGACTATGACAGTATAACGAAGTTTTTCGCTGGTGGTTGCTTTGAGAAAGTTCAATAAAGTAACGTCTGAGCCATACAGCTCTGATGATTGATGAACTATAAGTATATTCATTGCCGGAATTGTCATATGTTTTTCTTGCTAAAATGTACTGGACCGAATTTTTTTAAGAATATTGAAATATTCGCCACGCCATTTCAATGCGAACAGAAGTGCGCTTTTTATATTCCAATAGCTATATTTAGAAAAAACTGCTCTGCTTTTTTGTTGTAAGTCATGCTTGATTCCTTCCATAGGAATACCAACAACTCTTTTTCCACGGAAGTGCGCAGTCAAGCAAATGTCAGGGTCTTCGCAGTAAAGTCTGTAACGCTCATCTAGAATTCCAGAACCAGTGTTAAGTTCATGGCTTACATATAGGAAGGCTCCGAGCGCCCACTCTATGGAGTAAGTGCTGTCGTGCAGTTCGTGAGTTGTATGATTTCCAGGGTCTGCAAGTTTTTTATTTATTCTTTTGTTAACGAATTGATACGGAGTTGGAAATTTTCGCCAAGATGATTGGGGGGTGCCATTTGGATAAGTAAGAGAAGGGGCCGCAACTCCGATGTTCTCAATGCTGCTCGCAATCGAGACGAACTTGTGAAATGCTTGTGCAGAGAAAGAGCAGTCTGGATTTACAAGGATTATCGGAAGATTATGCAATTTATAATGATGGATTAAATCGTTGTTATTCTTTGAGAATCCTTCAAGGACATTCTTGCTTAGTAAATTAAAATCGCTTTTGTCCGCGATCAGCTTTTTCAGTTCTTCGTTTGTTCCGTCACTGGACGCAGCGTCACATATGTATTTTTTTATATGCGGGAGCCTGATGCAGGACTCAATCAAAGGGCCCAAGAACTGCTTGTGATTGTGTGTAACGATCAGTATTACTGGTTGCTGAGACATGCTTTAGCTCTATCAGTATTTTCGGTATTGGTAATATTGCTTGGTGTGCTAAGGCGTAAACGGACGTTGCTGTTCATAAGCGTAGCTACAAAAAATGCTATACAAATAAACGTAAACCGATTGGACAGAACTTCCGTAGTAAAAGACATAATCGCCCAGAATAATGGAATTGCAATCAGTAATTTATCTCTAGGGAGTTTGGGTGATATGCCTTTAGCTAGTGATAAGATCAGTACTATGTAAAGGAAAAGACCCTGAACACCAAAGTTTGCAAGAATCGTTAAGTATTGCGAGTCAGAATCAATAAAATTAACGGTCGTGTTTGCGTTTGCGAATGAAACGAAGTCCGCACCATGACCAAATGGGTTCTCCTTCACTTTGGAAAATATCTCATCATACTTTAAAAAGCGTGCTTTCAGAGTTCCTAGGCTAAGGCGCTCATTCACAACAATACTATCGGTTTTAATTATGCTGCTTAAGTTGAAGGTTGAGACCTGTGTTAAGGAAATAGATATTAGGCTAATCGTAATAAACGCTAAAATCCGCGGAACTGATTTTTGTTTTATTTTCGAAGTAAATTTCGCAATGACTACCGAAATTATAAATGCAATCAGCGCGGAAGATTTTAATGGTAAAAATGAAAGAGCAAGTGTTGTCGTTAAAATGCAACGATTAATTAAAACGGATCTTAACGGCCGAAGGTAAAGAGAAAATGCGCCAAAAATATAGTATGCGGTGAGATATCCTGGATCTTCAAAGGTTGCAAATGGGCGAAAACGGCGATCTTCACCAACGTTTCCAATATATAATGAAGACCAACTATCTGATGCCCAAGCCTGCTCAAAAGGAAGTATGCCGAATGCCGTATGTATTAACGTATGTAGGCTAATTACAGGCAAGGTTGTTAAGAAAACGTTGCGGAATATACGTATTAAGTCTGTACCATTGCGTGAAAAATATGCAAGCACCGGGATCAAAAGAAGAGTGTAATAGGTGTGGATCAAGCTAACCAGCATTTTGCTGTTTGGGATGTTTATCAAGCACACCAATATTCCGTTTAATAGGAATAAATAATATAGGGTTGAAATACCACCTAGTTTTGGAAGTTTAAAGTTTCTCTTGAGTATAATCAAAAAGAACGCACTAATAACTAGAACTGGAAATAGCGATATGTAACTAAAATATATCTGATCGCGTCCAGCTATGCTTAGGTAGATTCTTTTAACTACTCCTAGAAAAATTTGGTCGATTAGGATCAGTGATAGCAGTAGCTCTAGTCTATTTATTTTAAAGTAGCGCACTTAGTTCTTCTTTCGAAAATTCTTGATTTAGTGTAAAGGTAAAAGGGTTTTCTTTTAGTTTCTTTAGTTCGTCTATCGATTTTCGGGAGAGCTCTATTGGTTGAAGAATTAAGTTGCTTGGATTTATGTCTGATTTATTTAAGTATAGTGAATATATCTCGGAGTATTTTTCTAAGCCGTCCCATAGTAGTAAAGTGGGTTTTTTAAATTCTAAAAAATCAAATACTATTGATGAGTAGTCAGTTATTAGTAGGTCGGCCTGCAAAAATATTTCATATATATTGGGGTTTGTTGTAACGTTGATGATGTTGGAGTGTAGCTCTTTGGTGTCAAGTTTTTTACCTCGAGATGGGTGCCCTCGAAATAAGATAGCAACGTTGTTTTTTTCTAGCCAAAGTCGGACCTCCGGTGAACGTAGGAGTGCGAATTCACTCATATATTCCCTAAACGTGGGTGCATAGAGGATTACAAAGGCGTACTTGGAGTAGGTATTTGGATTGAGGGTATTATAAGATGGGCCTGGTGGGGATTTTTCAATTATCTTGCAGGTTGGAATCCGCCAGCATTGTTCAATTATTTTGGAATGTGCTGAATCATATGAGAATACATAGTCCCATCTAGAGTAAGGAATTTCTAAACCTTTCTTTGATTTTTCTTCAATCCAGTTGCGTTCGACCGGGCTGTCGTACCCGATTTTTTTGATCGGTCGACCATGCCACAGGTTGATCGCTTTAATCCAGCTGTATGTAATTGGGCTTATATCAGTTGTGTCATGCGTAAAGATGTATGCCTTTGAGTGAAACGTTATTACCCACCATTTTAAGCTGTATTTGTTAATAAAATTATTTGGTGCGATTTTTTTTAGTTCATGCAGTTCGTTTTCGTTGTTGCATACCCAATATATATTGGTGTTATATGCGGGGTCGTTAAGTAGTAAGGAAAACAAATTCCGACTATAACCTGAGTATTTCCTAAATCCACATCCGAAAACGATGTACTTTTTTTTCGATAACGGCTGGAGGGCTGAGGTTGCCAGCACTAAGTACTGCCGAATTTTATGTAAAATAAACCTGCCCGATGATAATTTATACATTTTTTTTGATTTTTAGTAGCGGGTTGTTGGGGTGACCTTTGATCAATTTGATCGAGGCCTTGCTTCGATAAATTAAAACAAATATTTCGGTTGCTAAAACTGTAAGGGCAATATGCCAGCCCAAGTGAAAGTCTAGAAGATAGCAAGTTAGTAGGAGGAGTAGCTGAAGAAGGCCTGCATAAATCACACTTATATTAGCCGATTTCGAGTCACCAAGTGCGCCTAGTAGTGGATAGCCCAATAGAATAGACGGGGCTGAAAAAAGAAAAGTAGCCATAAATAATAAAAGTATAGAGTATGAGTTAGTAAACCCAGGCCCAAAAACTAAAGATATTAGCCAAGGACCTACAAAAACGCCTGCTATTAGTGCTACGCCGCTGGCGGCGACTACTGCTTTTAATATTTTCAGAAGGAGAGAAAAATTTCGATGTTTAGCCATGTGGGGGTAAAGGGCTTGAGATAACGGGCTAAACAGTGCTTGAGCTCCCTTGTAAAGTTGCTCGGCTGCAGAGTAGTAAGCTACTTGAGTTGAAGATGAAAAAACGCCCAAAAAAACGGCCCCACCTGCGGTATAAGTCGCTACAGCTGCTCTAGACCAGAAAAACTCAGTCGACTCTCTGAATGTCTCTTTAACAAAATACCAACCGCACCATTTTGGACTATATCCCAAGCGTAGCATCATACCAATACCTATGGTCGCGGCTATTATACTGGCAACGCCATTTGCAACGGCGACTAGGTAATGGTCATCTGGAGTTGAAACTAACCATATTACTAGTGCAATATATAATATTCTCGACACAACGGTGTATGCCGTGATGCAGGCCATTTTTTCGATGCCTTGAAAAAACCAGATTGGCTGGAGTGTTTGACCGACTATAGGAATCGAAAGGAGCCAAAAGAAAGTGTGGTATTGATTGTACTTATCTTGAGCAAGAATGAAGGTTGCGAGTAATACTCCAGCCGGTGCCAGCAATAAGATCTTGCATGTCATTACTGCGCTGATTGTTTTTTGGAGTTCAGTTTTATTGTTTTGTTGTTTCGCAATTTTATAAGTCGCTGACAAGCCGAAACCATAATCAGTGATAATGCATGCTATTTGTACAATCGCCAAGCCAAAAGCTACGACGCCATACAAAGATACTCCTAGAGTCCGAGTTAGATACGGTATCAATAGAAATGGGAGCGCGTAATTTGCAATTTGAATTGCTAATAATGCCCCGGTATTGCTAAAAAGAATAGAGGTGGGTTTCCTCATGTTATTCGAAGCGCTCAACGATAGATGAAATAATATCAAGTGCTTGCTTTAATTCGTTGACGTGCGATTTGTCTAGGACTTTTAGTATCTGCTTAATGTCGGTGCTGGAGATGTTAGGTGTACGAGGCAGATAAACTACTTCGCAGAACTCTTTTAGTTCATCAAATTTTCCTTCCCAATCGTGCCCCATGCCAAATGTTGTAACGTTATACTGAGATATGTCACGAGTTTTTTGATCCCATGTTGCTTCTGGGATTGCTAAGTCGACGCATTTAATGTTGCGTACTATTTCAATTCGGTCTTTGAATGGAACGATTGTTTGTTTGTTTTTTCCGGCGTTAAATTCATCTGTGGACACCCCAACTATGAGGTGATCACCATACTCTTTTAAGCGTTGGAGTAGGTTTAGATGCCCAATATGAAAAAGGTCAAATGTTCCGTATGTGATCACGATTTTTTTGTTCATGGAAATCCTCAGGTTTCGCTATTTCTTCAAAGTTGGAGAGCTGTAGCGCCGCGAAAATGCTTTCCCGCTTTAACTTTTTTGTAATATCTTTACGGTTAAATAGAATTACGGTTGCAAGAGCTGAGTGCTACACGGTCAGTGAATTGGAGAGAGAGGCTTCATGTTCCAGTCTTACTACTTTCGTAATCATTTCTGTCGGGAGTTTTTAGTCGAGGCACTAATGTTCAACGAAAAGACGACTCTATTATTCATTCTTGCGTGTGAACCGACAAAACAAGGCACTTGGGAAAAGTACTGATGGATCAAGCCATTGATGTTCTCATTTTTACCGTAGATGCCTTCAAATGCTTGTGTTTACATGTCGTACAGCTTGCTAGCAATATGCTCGGGAGAAAAACGCTCTCGCAACAGAAAATTCACAAACTTGAATAATTCTCCCTTGAGCAATAACTTCTTGCGGGGGGCAATAGTCCATTCGCCGTTGACGCATTTTGGCTCTGGGAGTGACCGATGTTGAAGGTTCCGCGATGCGTTATTCAGAGTGAGTTCTCTATAGGGCCTAGCAGCAACTTACCGAATTGGTATATGTTGCATTTTTTCAACTGCCAATCTTAACTTATTATTTTCTTTTGATTCTAATTTTTATTAGAGTTCGTTTTGATGTGCTTATGATATTTAATATATATTTTTCGATAATAGCGTGAGTGGTGTTTTAATTAAAATCTTTATATCGAGCCAAAGTGACCAGTTGTTAATATAAGCTAGATCTAGCTCGACTCGTTTCTCCATCTTATCGATAGTTTCCGTCTCGCCTCGGTAACCGCTGATCTGTGCTAGGCCAGTAATCCCCGGTTTGATTCGATGGCGGGCCATATAGGCATCGATTTTTCCGGTGTAGTAATCGTTATGCGCCAGGGCGTGAGGGCGAGGGCCTACCAGTGACATGCGGCCTTGCAGGGCATTGAACAATTGCGGCAGTTCGTCGAGGGACGTGCGGCGGATGAACTGACCGACACGGGTGATTCGCGGGTCATTGCGGCTGGCCTGCTTGACCTCTTTGTCGTCATGCATGCGCATGGAGCGAAACTTCCAGACCTTGATGATCTTGCCGTTCCAGCCGTGGCGTTTCTGTTTGAACAGGATCGGGCCAGGGGATGAGCATTTGACGGCGATGGCGGTGGCCAACAATACCGGGCTGAGCAGAATGATCGCGATGAGTGCGACGGTCCGGTCCATGATCGCTTTAGAGGCTGCGGCGGTGGGGTAGGACGTCAGTGGGCTTTCGTTCAAGTGAATGGCGGGAAGGCCTTCGATATCACTGACGGAGTGGTTGAGCAGGATCAGGCTTTGCAGGTCCGGGGTCCAGATGACGTCGACGCTGGAGTCCAGCAGGTCGATGTACAGGCCTTCGATCTGCTCGGCTTCTGTCAGTGGCAAAGCGATGTAGAGGCGCCGAATCTGGTGGGTTGCGATCAGGTCCCGCAGGTGGGCAAGGCTGCCAATCACCGGGTACAGGCCATTGCTGGGCGAGGGTTGGTCGTCCGCGGCCACCAGGCCAACCAGCGGTTCGTTTCTATTGCGAACCAATTTGTCCGCGAGTTCTTGGGCCAGGTCGCCGGTGCCGATAATCAGAGACGTACGTTCTGATTGCAGCTTTTGCTGGTAACGCCGGGAGAGGTTATGCAGCGGCACATAGAGACAGGCTTGGAGTGCGAAACCGCCGAGGGCGAGGCCAATAATAACTTCGCGGGAAAAAAGCTCACTGGTTTTGGTGATAAACGCCACGACGGTCAAGCCGGAGAGTAGCACCAGCCAGCCAGCCAACAATCGGCCTAGCCCTACCAAATAGCCATGGTGTTTATGGTAGACCTGCATCATGGAGTAGGAGGGTACTGAGCCGAGCAGCATGAATGCCGCGAGTATCCGGTAGTGGGCTTCGACTTCCCCGGTCTTTATGGTTGCCAGTGCACAGAGCAGGAGGATGAGTGCGGAGATTGCGCCAAGCCATTGGGTCCAGAACGTAAGACCGCGACCGGCTGGTAGCGTGGTGTTGCGCTTGCGAATCAAAATAATGTCCCTTGCGTCGATTTGGACATAGCCTTCCTGGGTATGCCTGCTGTCTGGAGTGTTCACTCCATGCCGCTTTGGTTGCTGTTTGAGCCTCTGGCGCAAACCGGTCTGTGTCGTGGCGTTTCCCTTATCCGTGACAGGGAACGCACTCGCCTTGGCCAATATCAAGGTTTTGGGCACGCTACCGCCCCAGGATTGACCGTTGGTTTCCTGAGAACGTGCGCCGTGGGTGCGACGAATGAGCCGATGCGCGAGCGCTGGCAATTTATTTTGGGGATGAGGTTCAGTCGGGCAGGCCGAGCTGTGGCTCGGTAAAGGTGAGCAGAGGACTATGCGTCTGTTCCTTGACTGCTGCACAACGGGGGCTGTGCAAGGCATCCTGCCAGAATGAAGTGGTTAGCCTCACCGGGTTCGCATTCTACCGAACTTGTAGGAAAAGTGAAGACGGATTTGTAGGATGGATCCAATATAAAGTGGCGTTTTTATTGGGCAAGGAGCAGTTTTCAACCCGATTTGCTGTGGTTCGGGCAGGGTTCGACATTGCAAGCCGTTTCAGCGCTCACAAGTCAGTCATTGATTTTTATTTTTGTTGTTTCAGGTGAGCAAAACGATAGGGGTGATCAGGTTTTTTCTATTGCGTCGAGCGGGATGCTGAGGGTGTGTTCGCGGTGCAGGAGCTGGAGCAGGATCACGATGCGTTCGGCACCGTCGCGGGCCAGGAAAATCGCTTCCAGTTCCTTGTAGCTGCCGCGGTTGATGCGCACCCGGTCACCGGGTTCGAATGCTGCGGACTCTGCGGGTGCCTCGTTGAGTTGCTGTTGCAATTGCTCGATCAGATCGTCAGCGACCGCAATCGGTTGTTTTCCGAACGTCACCAGTTGGTTGACCCCGCGGGTAGAGCGGATCGGGTGCCAGTTGTCGTTGAGCTGGTCGAGCTGGATAAACAGGTAGCCGGGGAAGAGAGACTCCACCGAGGTGCTGCGGCGACCGCGTTGAATGCGTTCGACCTGTTGTGTAGGTCGGTAGCAGGTGAAGCTCTGGCGGATCAGGTTTTCCTCGGCGCGGGCATCTTGCCGGGGTTTGCACTGGATCAGGTACCAGCGTGGGGGCGGGTGCGGGCGAGGCATGCTAAGGGCTCTCATGGGTGAATCAGGGCAGCGGCGCTGCCCTGATGTCCGGTGTCACTTTTTGTCCGAGGCGTATTCGTATTGATAATAGCTGTAGCTGCCGTAGCCGTAGGCTGAAGCCTTGCGTTCCACGGCGTTGAAAATCGCACCCTTGACCACGATACCGTTCTGTTCGAAGCGACGTTTGGTTACGGCGATTTCCTTGGCGGCGTTTACGCCAAAACGGGTCACGATCAGGCTTGTGCCGGCCTGACGGCCTACCAGGGCGGCATCGGTCACTGCGAGGATTGGCGGGGTGTCGATGATCACCAGGTCATATTGGCTGCTGACTTGCTCCAGGAACCGGGTGAAGTTGCTGTGCATCAGCAATTCCGACGGGTTGGGCGGGATCTGACCGCGGGTGATGACGTGCAGGTTGTCCACTTCGGTGGAGTGGGTTGCCTTGTTCAGATCAATCTTGCCGGCGAGCAGGTCGGACAAGCCGCTGTTCACGTCCATGCGGAACATTTTGTTCAGGTAGCCTTTACGCATGTCGGCGTCGACCAGCAGCACCTTTTGCCCGGTCTGGGCAATGATCGCGGCCAGGTTGCTCGAGACGAAGGATTTACCCACGGCCGGGCTTGGGCCGGAGATCATCAGGATGTTGTTCTTCGCTTCAAGGGTTGCGAAGTGCAGGCTGGTACGCAGGCTGCGCAACGATTCGACGGCGAGGTCGGCGGGGTTGTTAACAGCAAGCAGCAGAGAGCCGGTAGAGGCGCGGATGTTGCCCTTCAATGTGCCTTCGATCTGGGACTGGCCCTTGCTGAGAGGGATCGACGCGTAAACCGGGATGCCGAGTTGCTCGATGACCTCCGGGTTTTCGACGCCGCGATTCATGGCTTTACGAACCAGTACGTAGGCCACGGCAATCAGGCCGCCAAGTAGCGTTGCGATCAAAACGATCAGCATTTTTTTCGGTTTGACCGGTTTTTCGATATCTGCATCAGCCGAGTCGATGATGCGTACGTTACCGACTGTACCGGCGCGGACAATATCCAGCTCTTGGGTTTTGTTCAGCAACTGCGTATAGATGTCGGTGGTGACTTGCATGTCACGGGTCAGGCGCAGTAATTCCTGCTGGGTTTCTGGCAGGTTCTTGACCTTCTTTTCCAGCCCGCGTTTCTGCTGATCGAGCTGACCCATTTGGGTCATCAGTGCCTGGTAGGACGGATGTTCGCGGGTGAAGCGGTGTTCCATCTCGGCTTGCTTGAGCTTCAACTCGGAAATCAGGGTTTCCAGGGCTACGATCTGATCGAGTACGGCTTTGGTTTCGATAGTGATGTCTACGGAGCGAGCACTGCTCTGGTAGGCATTCAACTGACCTTCGGCCTTCTCAAGTTGCTTGCGTACATCCGGCAACTGGGTGCGTAGAAACTCCAGGCTTTGTGCGGCTTCGGCGGAGTTACGCTGGACGTTCTGCAGTACGTAGAGGCGGTTGATCTCATCGAGCACCTTGTTGGCCAGATCGGGATCTTCGTTTTCCAGCGACAGCGCGATGATGCCGGATTCCTTGCCACGTTCAGCGGCCGACACATCTTCCTGGTATTGCAGAATAGTGTTGAGGCGACGCTGTTTGGTAACTGTGAACAGAGCGCCAGCATTGGCGTTCAGGGTGGCAACTTGTAGCTTGAAGCCATTTTGCTCAAGTTTCTCACCCGCCTGACCATGGAGGATGACTTCGTCATCGTCATTCAGCAGGGTGAGGGCGCCATTGCCTTCTGCGCGAAGTGTCAGCTCCTTGCCAAGGTAAGCATCCGGCACTTCCAGTTGGAAGATATCGAGTTTTTCTCCACCCCAGGTGAAGCTGTTGAGACCGAGCAGTGGCGAGGCCGCCTGGTTTTCACTCACTGGCTCAAAGCGCCGGCTCAGAAAACGGCCAATCAGCGGGAAGTAGTTCGGCTCAACAATAATATCGAGGTTCAGGTTCTCCACAGCCTTGCCCAGTACCGCCCGGGATTTGAGCAGCTCAATTTCAGTCACTGCCGGAGACGTCCCGCCGAACATCTCAGTCATTTCCGCCATGCCGCCCAGCGCAGCCATGCCGCCTTTTTTCTCTTCAACCTGTACCAGTGCATTCGCCTGGTAAACCGGCGTCGACAACACGGCATACGCAACACCCACCGCGCAAAAGAACGCAGTGATGCCAACAATGATCCACTTGCTATCGATCAAGGTGCCGAAGAGTGCGAGCAGATCGATGTCGTCATCGTCGTCGCGGTGTTCCTGGATGGGGAGGCTGTTTGGGCTTTGCATGCGGGGTACTTTTACAAGGGGTGATTATAGTTTTTGCGACCAGCTGTCGACGCCTTGCGTCATCAGTTGGTAGACGTGTTCGAAGGCGACCTTCTGTTGGCGATAGGGGTCGGGGATTTCCTGATTGTTCTGCCACTTGCCCAGCAGGAACGTTTTGCCCTGTGCTTCCGGCGCCATTTGCACGATGCGTTTGACGTGGCCTGTTTCCATGGTGAGGATCAGGTCAGCCTGTTGCAGCAGTTCGCGGGTCAGTTGCCGGCCTTTGTGGTCCGGGTGGTCGCCATTGTGTTCGCGCAAGACTTCCAGCGCGGTGCTGTCCATGGGTTTGTCCACCAGGGCGTGGATGCCTGCTGAACTTACATCAATGCCGCGCTCGGCCAGTCTGCTTTTAAGCAGGGCCTCGACGGTGGGGCTTCGGCAGATGTTGCCGATGCAAACGACCAGGATTTTATTGAACATAGGGGCTGCGCAAGTTGCGATATCAAGTGTGAAAACCGCACAGGCAGGAGGAAGGAAAGGGGGGTGTGGATTCCATTCCAGCGCAACTGTACGGCTATCTCCGATGGCTTACTGCTATCGGGGCCATTTTAAAAGCGTGCACTCTAGTGACGAAGGGGGGGAGGGTCAAGGCTCGGCTGTTACTTTCTGTCATACGGTTGTTTGGTTCGTTGCGGTGATTATCCCGCCATCGGGTAGGTGAACAGTGCGAAGTGCATCAGGTTCAAGCCGAAGTGGCTGAGGATGGCAGCGCCCAATCCACCGAAACGGTAGGCGACGCCGTAACCGATCCCGGCCAGACTCGCCAGTACCACCCATTGCCAGCCGGCCCCCGCGTGGGCCAGGCCGAAAATCAGAGACGCCAGCAGCAGGGCGAGGTTTTCACCCCGGGGCAGGTTTTTCATGATCCGGCTCAGGCCGCCCTGGATATAGCCGCGAAACAACGCTTCCTCGACCAGGGTTACCAGCAGCAGGTTGTTGAGCATCCATAGCCAGCCCTGGTCCGGCCATTTCGGCGCCCAGGCGATGATGCCCATCAGCAGCGCGCCGCCCAGTGCCAGCACGGCGCTCAAGGTCAGTGCCAGTGCGGTGGCATATAGAAAGGAGCGCAACTGGCAACGACCGACAATCCATGGGCAGGCCAACAGCAGCCAGAAGCCGATCAGGGGTTTGTCCAGGTTCAGGAACATGGAAAACGGGATGGCGTTTTCGCTGAAACGCTGCAGCGCAATGCCACGACCGTTATGGAAGCCCGGTAGCCAGTGCAATGCCAGCGCCAGCGCCAGGACGATGAACAGGCCGTGGCCGAGGATGCGTAGACCAGGAATCACGTGCTGGCGAGCGGTGAAGCCTGCGGTCAACAGCAGCATCACCGAGATTGCCGCCCGCCAATCGAGGTGACCATAGCTCAGCGCCAATCCGTAGCCGAGGGTGAGCAGGGCCAGAAACGTCCATGGCAGGGCAATCATTTGAAGTCCTTGTGTCTGAATGTGCGATGCACCGCCAACCCCCTGTGGGAGCGAGCCTGCTCGCGATAGCGTTGTGCCAGTCAATATTGATTCCAACTGACACACCGCCATCGCGAGCAGGCTCGCTCCCACAAGGGATTGCGGCGCGCGATTATAGGGATGTAGGCGACATATATAAAAACACCGCCCGAAGGCGGTGTGTGTCTGTGTATTGCTCGTCAGTTACGACGCAATCAACTGCCGCAACACGTAATGCAGAATCCCTCCGGACTTGAAGTACTCCACCTCATTGAGCGTATCGATGCGGCACAGCACCTCGATTTTCTCGCGGCTGCCGTCTTCGCGAGTGATGACCAGTGTCAGGTTCATCCGTGGTGTCAGCTCGACACCGGTCAAGCCGAGGATGTCCAGGGTTTCACTGCCGTTGAGGTTCAGGCTCTTGCGGTTCTGATCCAGCTTGAACTGCAGCGGCAACACGCCCATGCCCACCAGGTTGGAGCGGTGGATGCGCTCGAAGCTTTCGGCGATGACCGCTTTGACCCCCAGCAGATTGGTGCCTTTGGCCGCCCAGTCGCGGCTCGATCCGGTGCCGTACTCCTGGCCGGCAATCACCACCAGCGGGGTGCCCGATGCCTGATAGCGCATGGCGGCGTCGTAGATCGGCATCTTTTCCCCGGTGGGAATGTAGCGGGTGTTGCCGCCTTCCTCGCCGCCGAGCATTTCGTTGCGTATGCGGATGTTGGCGAAGGTGCCGCGCATCATCACTTCATGGTTGCCGCGTCGCGAACCGTAGGAGTTGAAGTCCCGCGGTTCCACGCCTTTGTCGCGCAGGTATTGCCCTGCCGGGCTGTCCGCCTTGATGTTGCCGGCGGGGGAGATGTGATCAGTGGTCACCGAGTCGCCGAGCAGGGCGAGAATGTTCGCTGCGCTGACATCCTTGACCACGGGCGGCGGGCCACCGATGTCGTCGAAGAAGGGTGGGTGCTGGATGTAGGTCGAGTCGTCCTGCCAGACATAGGTCGCCGCTTGCGGTACCTCGATCGCCTGCCATTGTTCGTCTCCGGCAAACACTTCGGCGTATTCCTTGTGGAACATGGCGGTGTTGACCTGGCTCACCGCGTCGGCGATTTCTTTGCTGCTCGGCCAGATGTCCCGCAGGTAAACCGGTTTGCCGTCCTTGTCTTCGCCCAGCGGTTCGCGGCTGAGGTCGGTGCGTACCGTACCTGCCAACGCATAGGCGACCACCAGTGGCGGGGAGGCCAGCCAGTTGGTTTTCACCAGAGGATGCACCCGGCCTTCGAAGTTGCGATTGCCCGAGAGTACCGATGCCACGGTGAGGTCGGCTTGCTGGATGGCTTTCTCGATGGGTTCCGGCAGCGGCCCGGAGTTGCCGATGCAGGTGGTGCAGCCGTAGCCGACCAGGGCAAAGCCCAATTCATCGAGGTAACGGGTCAGCCCGGCCGCCTTGTAGTAGTCGGTGACCACCTTCGAGCCGGGGGCCAGCGAGCTCTTCACCCAGGGTTTGCGTTTCAGGCCTTTTTCCACGGCCTTCTTCGCCACCAGCCCGGCCGCCATCATCACGCTCGGGTTGGAGGTGTTGGTGCAGGAGGTGATGGCGGCGATGACCACGGCGCCGTTTTTCAGGCGATAGGTCTGGCCTTCGTAATCGTAGTCCGCTTCACCGGCCATATCGGCATTGCCGACGGCGACGCCACCACCACCTTCACTTTCGAGGCGACCTTCTTCCTTGCTGGTGGGTTTGAATTGCAGGTCGACGAAGTCGCTGAAGGCTTGCGCGACATTCGGCAGCGACACCCGGTCCTGCGGGCGTTTTGGTCCCGCGAGGCTGGCTTCGACGCTGCCCATGTCCAGCGCCAGGGTGTCGGTGAACACCGGCTCCTGGCCGGGCAGGCGCCACAGGCCCTGGGCCTTGCTGTAGGCCTCGACCAATTGCACTGTTTCAAGGGGGCGGCCGGACAGGCGCAGGTACTCCAGCGTGACGTCGTCCACCGGGAAGAAACCGCAGGTGGCGCCGTATTCCGGCGCCATGTTGGCGATGGTCGCCCGGTCGGCCAGCGGCAGGTCGGCAAGGCCGTCGCCGTAGAATTCGACGAATTTGCCCACCACGCCTTTCTTGCGCAGCATCTGGGTGACGGTCAGCACCAGGTCGGTGGCGGTGATGCCTTCCCTGAGCTTGCCGGTGAGTTTGAAACCGATGACTTCGGGAATCAGCATCGACACCGGTTGCCCGAGCATCGCCGCTTCCGCCTCGATGCCACCGACGCCCCAGCCGAGCACACCGAGGCCGTTGATCATGGTGGTGTGGGAGTCGGTGCCGACCAGGGTGTCGGGGAAGGCATAGGTGCGGCCGTCCTCGTCCTTGGTCCAGACCGTGCGACCGAGGTATTCAAGATTCACCTGGTGGCAGATCCCGGTGCCCGGCGGCACCACACTGAAGTTGTCGAAGGCGCTCTGGCCCCAGCGCAGGAACGCATAACGCTCGCCATTGCGCTGCATTTCAATGTCGACGTTCTGCTCGAAGGCGCTGCTGCTGGCGAACTTGTCGACCATCACCGAGTGGTCGATCACCAGATCCACCGGCGACAGCGGGTTGATGCGCTGTGGATCGCCGCCGGCCCTGGCCATCGCCGCGCGCATGGCGGCCAGGTCGACCACCGCCGGTACGCCAGTGAAATCCTGCATCAGCACCCGCGCCGGGCGGTACTGGATTTCCCGGTCGGAGCGGCGCTCCTTGAGCCACGCGGCCAGTGCCTTGAGGTCGGCGCCGGTGACGGTTTTCTCGTCCTCCCAGCGCAGAAGGTTTTCCAGCAGGACTTTCAACGACATCGGCAACTTGTCCAGCTCGCCCAGGCTCCTGGCGGCGTCGGGCAGGCTGAAGTAGTGGTAGGTCTTGTTGCCGACCTGCAGGGTTTTCAACGTATTCAGGCTATCGAGGGACGGCATTGCGATCACTCCTTGAAGTCCGCACGGCTACGGACTGAGGGGACGGACAGAGCCTTAAACCTAGCCCTGTTTTCGGTAGCTGGCTAATAACTGGACTCTATGGACAGACCCAGGTTCCGATCTCGGCTATCATGCGCCGGTTTTCGTGACAGGCTTTGCTTCAACGCAAGCGGTCTCTCTTTGTGGGAGCGAGCCTGCTCGCGATGGACGTTAACGATAACGCGTGTTTCCTGAATAAATGCGCCGTCCTTGAGTCCATCGCGAGCACGCTCGCTCCCACAGGGTCCAGGAGTAAGAATGAACACCCTATTCATGCATTGCCGGCCGGGCTTCGAAGGTGAAGTCTGTTCCGAGATTTCCGACCTCGCCGCGCGCTTGAACGTGGCCGGCTACGCCAAGGCCAAAGCCGCCACCGCTTGCGCCGAATTCGTCTGCACCGAAGAAGACGGCGCCGAGCGCCTGATGCGCGGGCAGCGTTTCGCCGAGCTGATCTTCCCGCGCCAATGGGCCCGGGGGATTTTCATCGATCTGCCGGAAACCGACCGCATCAGCGTGATCCTCGATCATATGGCGGACTTTCCGCTGTGCGGCAGCCTGTGGCTGGAAATGGTCGACACCAATGATGGCAAGGAACTGTCGAACTTCTGCAAAAAGTTCGAAGTGCACCTGCGCAAGGCGCTGATGGCCGCCGGCAAACTGGTGGAAGACGCTCACAAGCCGCGGCTGTTGCTGACCTTCAAAAGCGGCCGTGAGGTGTTCATGGGGCTGGCCGAGTCGAACAACTCGGCGATGTGGCCGATGGGCATTCCCCGTTTGAAGTTTCCTCGGGAGGCGCCGAGCCGCTCGACCCTGAAGCTGGAAGAGGCCTGGCACCACTTCATCCCGCGTGACCAGTGGGACGAGCGCCTGCACAGCGACATGACCGGCGTCGACCTCGGGGCCGCTCCCGGTGGCTGGACCTGGCAACTGGTCAACCGCGGCATGCTGGTGACCGCCATCGACAACGGCCCGATGGCCGAAAGCCTGATGGACACGGGGCTGGTGCAACACCTGATGGCCGACGGTTTCACCTTCAAGCCCAAGCAGCCGGTGGACTGGATGGTCTGCGACATCGTCGAGAAGCCGGCGCGCAATGCGGCGATGCTGGAAGAGTGGATCGGTGACGGCCATTGCCGCGAGGCAGTGGTCAACCTCAAGCTGCCGATGAAGCAGCGCTATGCCGAGGTGAAGCGTCTGCTCGAGCGCATTGCCGATGGTTTCAAGGCGCGGGGCATCAAGGTCGAGATCGGCTGCAAGCAGCTGTACCACGACCGCGAGGAAGTGACCTGCCATTTGCGCCGGCTGGACGTGAAGAAACCCAAGTCCCGCTGAAGCCCCCCCCTGTAGGAGCGAGCCTGCTCGCGATGGACCTGAGAGCGCATTGGGGTGTCAGGCATCCAGCGTTATCGTTAACGATCATCGCGAGCAGGCTCGCTCCTACAAGGGTACGGCGTTATGCCACAGATGACGTTACACCCGGCAATGCGCGACAATGCCGGCCAGTTTCAGGAGTGAATCATGAGTGAAATGCTTGATACGCCGGTAGACGGCACCCTCGATGCCACCGGCCTCAACTGCCCCGAGCCGGTGATGATGCTGCACCAGCACATCCGTGACCTGGTGCCCGGCGGCCTGCTCAAGGTCATCGCCACCGACCCGTCGACCCGTCGTGACATTCCCAAGTTCTGTGTGTTTCTCGACCACGAACTGGTGGCGCAGCACGAGGAGGAGGGCACCTACCTCTACTGGATTCGCAAGAAGTCCGTTTAAGTTCGCATCATGACGCAACTGTAGGAGCGAGCTTGCTCGCGAAAAAAACGAAGGCGCCGTTGGGCATCTGGTTTTACGCGTTACCGTTCACGACCTTCGTCGGAACGCCGCCCGGAACAAGCTCGCTCCTACAATTTGTGCAATCAGCCGGCCGAGCGGCTGTTACGAATCCGTTTGCGCGCACTGAGCGTCAGGCGGATCGACAACATCAGCGCCGCACAACTCAAGCCGGCAATCAACCCTTCCCACAGCCCGCTCGGGCCGCTGGCCGGACCGAACCAGTCGGTCAGTCCCAGCACGTAGCCGACCGGCAGGCCGATGCCCCAATAGGCGAACAAGGTCAGGATCATGGTTGCCCGGGTGTCCTGGTAGCCACGCAGCGCACCCGCGCAAATCACCTGGATGGCATCGGAAAACTGGTACAGTGCGGCATAGACAATCAACATCGACGCAATCTGGATCACGGCCTTGTCAGGCGTGTAGATCGAGGCGATCGGTTCGCGCAGCAGCAGGATCAGGCTCGCCGAGAACGCCGCGAACACCAGTGCCGCGCCGAGCCCGACCTTCGCCGCGAAGCGCGCCTGCCAGGGATTGCCGGCCCCCAGTGCCTGACCGACGCGCACGGTCACCGCCATGCCCAGCGAATAAGGAATCATGAACAGCAACGAGCTGATATTCAGGGCGATCTGATGCCCGGCCACCACGGTCGAGCCGAGACTGCCGATCAATAGCGCGATAACTGCGAAGATGCTGGACTCGGCGAACACGGCGATGCCAATCGGCAGGCCAATGCCGACCAGGCGCTTGATCACGGCCCATTGCGGGCGGTCGAAGCGCACCAGTACCCGGGTGCGGGCATAGAAGGGGGCCCAGAAGGTCCAGCCGGCCATGCTCAACGCCATGAACCACATCACGATGCCGCTGGCCCAGCCGCAACCGACGCCGCCCAGGGCCGGTGCGCCGAAATGGCCGTAGATCAACGCATAGTTCAGCGGGATGTTCAGCAGCAGGCCGCACAAGCCGATGACCATGCTCGGGCGGGTACGCCCCATGCCATCGCTGTAGCAGCGCAATACGTAATAGAACGCCATGCCGGGAAACCCGAAAGCGATCCCGTGCAGGTAACCCATGCTCGGCTCGATCAATTGCGGATCGACTTTCATCCAGTGCAGGATCGGCTCGGCGCTGAGCAGCAGGCCGCTGCCGATCAAGCCGACACACAATGCCAGCCACAGCGCCTGGCGTACCAGCGGGCCGATCTCGTCGAACTGCGCGGCGCCGAAGCGTTGCGCGACCTTGGGTGTGGTTGCCAGCAGAACGCCGGACATCAACAGGTAGACCGGAATCCAGATCGAGTTGCCCAGGGCCACTGAGGCCAGGTCCCGAGGGCTGACACGGCCGGCCATCACCGCATCGACGAAGCCCATGGCCGTGGTGGCCAGTTGCGCGATCATGATGGGCAGGGCCAGGCCGAGCAGGCCCTTGAGTTCCAGGCGAACGGGGGTCGTTCGCGAAGGCGCAGTGGCGACGGTACTTTCAATAACAGGATTCAATAGCGAAACGTCCAAGAGGTTTTGATGCACAGCCGCGCATTCTACGCGTTGACGCGGCAGTCAGGAAAAGGCCCGTGTTATGGATTTGTAATCAAAACAGGAACCCGATCTCTGTGGCGAGGGGGCTTGCCCCCGTTGGGCTGCGAAGCGGCCCCAAATCATCTTCAGTATTCTTTCAGGTACACCATGCAGACTGAATTCGCGACTGCTTCGCAGCCGAACGGGGGCAAGCCCCCTCGCCACAAGGGCGCGCAATGCTTACTGGCTCACAATGGTCATCTACGCCTACACTGCCGATCCGCCAAAAGGAGCCTGCCATGCTGATTGTTGCCGACGAAAATATCCCCCTGCTCGAGGCCTTCTTTGAAGGCTTCGGTGAAATCCGCCGGGTGCCGGGTCGCGCCATCGACCGTGCCACGGTCGAGCAGGCCGATGTGCTGTTGGTGCGTTCGGTGACCAACGTCAACCGCGCGCTGCTCGAAGGCAGCAAAGTGCGCTTTGTCGGTACGTGCACCATCGGCACCGATCATCTGGACCTGGATTACTTTCAGCAGGCCGGCATCACCTGGTCCAGTGCACCGGGCTGCAATGCCCGCGGCGTGGTCGACTATGTGCTCGGCAGCTTGCTGACCCTGGCTGAAATCGAAGGGGCCGACCTGACCCGGCGTACCTACGGCGTGGTCGGTGCCGGCGAGGTGGGCGGTCGACTGGTTAAGGTCCTGCAGGGCCTGGGCTGGAAGGTGCTGGTGTGCGATCCACCACGGCAGGCGAACGAAGGCGGTGACTACGTCAGCCTCGAGCGGATCATCGAAGAGTGCGACGTCATCAGCCTGCACACGCCGCTGGCCAAGCAGGGGCCTCAATCGACCTGGCATCTGTTCGATGAAAAACGCCTCAACCAGCTCAGACCCGGTACCTGGCTGATCAATGCCAGCCGCGGACCGGTGGTCAACAACGCGGCACTGCGCGATGTGCTGCTGGAGCGTGAAGATCTGCAAGCAGTGCTCGATGTCTGGGAAGGCGAGCCTGAAGTCGACGTGGCGCTGACCGAGCTGTGCGTGCTGGCCACGCCGCACATTGCCGGTTACAGCCTCGACGGCAAGCAGCGGGGGACCGCGCAGATCTATCAGGCCTATTGTGATTTCCTCGGGCAACCGGCCCGCGTCAGCCTGAGCGATTTGCTGCCGGCACCCTGGTTGTCGCACGTGACACTGAATGCGCAAAGCGACCCGGTCTGGGCCTTGGCGATGCTGTGCCGTGGCGTGTATGACCCGCGTCGTGACGATGCGGATTTCCGTCGCAGCCTGGTCGGCAGTGTCAGCGAGCAGCGCGCGGCGTTCGATGTGCTGCGCAAGCAATACCCGTCGCGCCGTGAGATCGACGGGTTGCAGGTGCGGATCGAGGGGGATGCGCCTGAGTTGCAGAGGATTGTGGCGGCGTTGGGGGCTGCGGCAATCTGATAGACCGCAGCGGCCCCTTCGCGAGCAGGCTCGCTCCCACACTGGATCTTCATGCAACCACAAGTCCCCTGTGGGAGCGAGCCTGCTCGCGAAGGGCGCGCCACAGTTCTGGATTGGATCAGCAAGCATAAAAAACCCGGCCAACTATGGGCCGGGTCAAGAAGACGGTGGCTATATCACTCTTGTTCGGCAGGCTTGACCAATCGCTTTTCCAGTTCGCTGCAAGCTTTCTGGATCATTTCTTCAGTGATCGGTACTTCGCGGCCTTGCTCGTCGATAATCGAGCAGCCCAGAGACTGGTCTGGTTGCGTGCGGATCACTTGAATCTTGTCATCGCTGCTGTGTTGCAAGGACATGGCCTGTCTCCTCATCAGGTTGTGCGCTTACTGTAGAACCGCCAGGTGACCGGGCTATGACAACTCCCTGCGATCTTTCCGGGGGAACAGAACCAGTGCAGCAGAAATGCCTTCGCGTGGCTAGCCGAACTTTAGACCAATAGCGTCTAGCCTCTAGTGTTGGTGGACATAATTAACCTGACTCATTGTGATTTGCAGCGAGCCACCCCATTGAGCGGTGTAGGCTGACCCTAATGATTGTCTTGTCCCGGATGTTTGCGATGCTCTCTGCCCGTCACCGCCGTGCTGTTCGCCTGGCCAGTCGTTTCATTGCGCCGTATCGCTGGCAGGCCTTCGGCGCCTTGCTGGCGTTGATCGTCACTGCCGGCATCACCTTGTCCATGGGGCAGGGTATCCGCCTGCTGGTGGACAAGGGGTTCATGACCCAGTCGCCACACCTGCTCAATCAGTCCATTGGCCTGTTCATGTTGCTGGTGGTGGGGCTGGCGATCGGCACCTTTGTACGGTTTTACCTGGTGTCGTGGATCGGCGAGCGCTGCGTCGCCGATATCCGGCGTGACGTGTTCAATCACCTGATTTACCTGCACCCGGGTTTTTACGAAGACAATCGCAGCTCCGAAATCCAGTCCCGCCTGACCGCCGACACCACGCTGCTGCAATCGGTCATCGGGTCTTCGCTGTCGTTGTTCCTGCGCAATCTGTTGATGGTGATCGGCGGGATCGTCCTGTTGTTCATCACCAACCCCAAGCTCACCAGTATCGTAGTGGTGGCCTTGCCCCTGGTGATCGCGCCGATCCTGATTTTCGGTCGCCGGGTGCGTAACCTCTCGCGCCTTAGCCAGGACCGGATTGCCGATATCGGCAGTTATGTTTCCGAAACCCTGGGGCAGATCAAGACCGTGCAGGCCTACAACCATCAGGTCCAGGACGAGCAACGGTTTGCCGTGACCGTGGAGGAGGCGTTCAACACCGCACGCAAGCGCATCTTCCAGCGGGCGTGGCTGATTACCCTGGTGATCGTGCTGGTCCTGGGCGCGGTCGGGGTGATGCTCTGGGTCGGCGGGATGGACGTCATCGCCGGGCGAATTTCCGCCGGCGAGCTGGCGGCGTTCGTGTTCTACAGCCTGATCGTCGGCAGTGCGTTCGGCACCTTGAGCGAGGTGATCGGGGAATTGCAGCGGGCAGCCGGTGCGGCCGAGCGGATCGCCGAGTTGCTGCGTTCGGAAAACATCATCCTGCCGCCGGTCGCAGGTGCGGTGACACTGCCGGAACGGGTCGACGGCCACCTGCAGCTGCAAAATGTGCGTTTTTCCTACCCGTCGCGGCCGGAAAGTTACGCTGTCGACGGCTTGAACCTGACAGTCAATGCCGGTGAGACGCTGGCGCTGGTTGGGCCCTCCGGGGCCGGCAAGTCGACGGTGTATGACTTGTTGCTGCGTTTCTACGACCCGGCCGAGGGGCGCATCCTGCTCGATGGCGTGCCGTTGACTCAGCTCGATCCGCTGGATTTGCGCCGCTGCTTCGCCCTGGTGTCACAGACCCCGGCGCTGTTTTTCGGCAGCATTGAAGACAACATTCGCTACGGCAATCCGCAGGCGACGCTGGCCGAGGTACAGGAAGCGGCAAAGATCGCTTACGCCCATGACTTTATCGAAGCCATGCCCAACGGTTACCAGACTCATCTGGGGGATGGCGGTCTCGGCTTGTCCGGCGGCCAGCGCCAACGCCTGGCCATCGCCCGCGCGTTGCTGGTGGACGCCCCGATCCTGCTCCTCGACGAAGCCACCAGCGCCCTCGATGCCCAGAGTGAGCACCTGATCCAGCAGGCGCTGCCGAGCCTGATGAAGAACCGAACCACCCTGGTGATCGCCCATCGCCTGGCCACGGTTAAAAACGCCGACCGGATCGCGGTGATGGATCAGGGGAAGCTGGTGGCGGTAGGAACGCACCAGGAACTGATTGCCAGCAATGCCTTGTATGCACGGCTGGCGGCGTTGCAGTTCAGTGACGGCAAGGCTACCGCCGAACTGTAGGAGCTGCCGCTGGCTGCGATCTTTTGATCTTGAAGACCCCTGACAAAAAAATGCCCGCATCGTTTGATGCGGGCATTTTTTAGAGCAAGATCAAAAGATCGCAGCCTGCGGCAGCTCCTACATAACCGGCATTACCGGTCATTGATCGTCGAAAAAACGCTCATGCCAATCCACGATCGGCTGTGGCGAGTTGAGCTTCTGGCCGTAGATCACCGAGTACGACAACACGTTTTGCACGTACTGGCGGGTTTCGTCGAACGGGATGCTTTCTACCCACACATCGAAACTCAGGTGGTCGGCACCGCGCAGCCATTGGCGCACGCGACCCGGGCCGGCGTTGTAGGCGGCGGAGGCAAGGACGCGGTTGCCGTTGAACTGGCTGTGCACCTGGCTCAGGTAAGCGGCGCCGAGCTGGATGTTCTTGTCCGGGTTGAACAGTTGCTGTGGCGAGCTATAGGGAATGCTGAACTTGCGTGCGGTTTCCTTGGCGGTGGCGGGCATCAGTTGCATCAGGCCCGAGGCGCCGACCCCGGAGCGGGCATCTTCCATGAAGGCGCTTTCCTGGCGAGTGATGGCGAACGCCCAGCTCGGATGCAGGCCGCGATTCTTCGCTTCACGCACCAGCGTGTTGCGGTGGGCCATCGGGAAACGGATATCCAGATCGTCCCAATACTGCGCCTGGCTGATGGTGCGAATGGCCGGGAAGTACCATTTCAGGTCGTAGGCCAGTTTGGCCTGGGCAACCATCTCGTCACGGCTGAAGTGGCGGCTGACGTGGTACCACTCGCGGCGACCGTCGACGATTTGCCCGCGAGCGTGGAACTCCAGGGCGCGACGTATGCCGGGGGTGTTGCGCACTTTGTTGATCAGCGCCTGGCTCATCACCAGCGGCTTGTTGTTCAGCGAATAGGGTGACTGCGAGCGATCGGCGGCGAGGAAACCATAGAAGTCGCGTTCGCGGGCCAGGTTTTTATAGAGCGTCTGCACTTCCGGATTCTGCGGTTGCGCCAGTTCCAGGCTGCGGGCCTGCCAGTAGCGCCAGCGGTTGGTGGTGGCCAGGTCCTGGGGCAGGCGGCGGGTCAACTGGTAGGCATCGTCCCAGCGCGCCAGGCGCAGGAGCAGGCGCAGGCGCCATTCGGAAACCGTGTTGTCGCGCAGTTCCGGATCGTATTTGGTCATGACGTCCAGGGCTCGGCCGTCGAAACGTTTGGCGAGGGTCAAGCCGATTTCCCGGGCGATCGCCACTTTTTCATCCCGGGAGAAGTGCATGCTGCTGGCGTAGCCGTCGAGCAGGTTCATGGCCCTGTCCGGGTCCTGGCGAGCCAGGCGGCGCAGGCCGAGGCTGACCACGTCGGACATGGCTTCATCGGCCGGGGTGAAGCGTGACGGCTGGTTGAGCAGTTCCGGTTTCTGCGCGACGTCCACCAGCAAGCGACCGCGCGGGGCGAGGGTGGTCAAGCCGTTAACCAGGCTGTTGGCCAGCGGGTAGTTGCGCGCCTGGGCGGCGAGTTTGGCGCGCTCCCAGCGTTTTTGCTCGGTCAGCTGGCCTTCGGCGGCCCACATGCCGAACAGGGCATCGCAGGCTTCGGGTTGGGATTTGCCGGTCAGCCAGAGTTTTTCGGTGTTGGCGTAACCTTCGGCCTTGAGGTTGTGGCTGATCTGGTACTGCGCATTCAGGCAGTCCAGTTCGGTGAAGTTCATTTTCGGGTCGTAATACTTGACGAAAGTCGCCCAGTCGCCCCGGTCCGCCAGCCAGCGCAACCAGCGCAGTTTCATCCAGTTGGCCTGGGGCAGGTCGCCGTGTTCGGCGAGGAACTTCTCGATTTCGGCGTTGCTCGCGGTTTTCAGGCGCGCGGTCAGTTCGTCATAGGCCAGGTACGGTTCCAGCGGATAATCGGCGAGGGCCTGGCTGTAACGGAAATACGGGCCGGAATCGCCCTTGGCCAGGGCGCGCTTGGCTTCATCGTAATATTGGCGTTGGGTGGACAGGTCCACCGCCTGGGCGGATTGAAGCGCTGCGGCTGAAAGTAAAAAACACGACAAAAGATTGAAAAGGCGACTGCGCATGAGACGTCCAGGCAGAGAAAACATGACAAGTGCGGGTCAGGCCCGCACTGAATTGTCTGTAGCTTAGCCTTTTGCCAGCAGCCGGCGAAAGCTTTGCGGGTCTTCCCGCATCAGTTCGCAACATTTGTCGTTCAGAGTGCTACGAGAGTGAAATTGCCGGCCTTCTGAGGCCTCAAGTCAGGTAGAATGCGCGCCCGGTTTTTGGAGAAGCTCATGACCCTGCTCAAATTCAGCGATGTGTCCCTTGCTTTCGGCGCTATGCCGTTGTTGGACAAGGTGTCCTGGCAGATCGCCCGTGGTGAGCGGGTGTGCATCATCGGCCGCAACGGCACTGGCAAGTCCAGCATGATGAAGCTCGTCAAGGGCGACCAGAAGCCCGATGACGGCTCCGTTTGGCGCGCACCCGGTCTCAAGATCGGCGAATTGCCGCAAGAATTGCCGGTGGCCGACGAGCGGACAGTGTTCGACGTGGTGGCCGAAGGCCTTGACGGCGTCGGTGCGTTGCTCGCCGAGTATCACCACCTGAGCCAGAACATCGTCACCGATGCCGACCTGGACAAGCTGATGCACGTCCAGCACGACCTCGAAGCCCGCGATGGCTGGCGCTTGCAAACGCTGGTCGACAGCACCCTGAGTCGCCTGCAACTGCCGGCCGACAAGACCCTCGCCGAGTTGTCCGGCGGCTGGCGTCGTCGCGTCCTGCTGGCCCAGGCCCTGGTGTCCGAGCCGGACCTGCTGCTGCTCGACGAGCCGACCAACCACCTGGACATCGGTGCCATCGCCTGGCTTGAAGAGGCGCTGAAGGATTTCCAGGGCGCCGTGCTGTTCATCACGCACGACCGTTCTTTCCTGCAGAACCTGGCAACCCGCATCCTCGAACTGGATCGTGGTGGCCTGATCGACTGGAACGGCGACTACGCCAGTTTCCTCGTACACAAGGAGGCCGCGCTGGCGGCCGAAGAAACCGCCAACGCGCTGTTCGACAAGCGCCTGGCCCAGGAAGAGGTGTGGATTCGCCAGGGCATCAAGGCCCGTCGCACCCGTAACGAAGGCCGCGTACGCGCGCTCAAAGCCTTGCGCGTCGAGCGCAGCGAACGTCGCGAGCGGACCGGCAAGGCCAACATCCAGCTGGAAACCGCCGACAAGTCCGGCAAACAGGTCATGGTCCTCGATAACGTTAGCTTTGCTCACCCGGGCGGTCCGTTCCTGATCAAGGACTTCTCCATGGTGCTGCAGCGCGGCGACCGAATCGGTCTGCTCGGCGCCAACGGTACCGGCAAGACCACGCTGCTGAAGCTGATGCTCAGCGGCTTGCAGCCAACCAGCGGCAAGGTGGAGGAGGGCACCAGGATCGATGTTGCCTACTTCGACCAGCTGCGCCATCAGCTGGATCTGGAAAAAACCGTGATCGACAACGTCGCCGAAGGTCGCGACTTCATCGATATCGACGGCCAGAGCCGCCACGTGCTGAGCTACCTCGGCGACTTCCTGTTCAGCCCGCAGCGTGCGCGCACGCCGGTCAAGGCGCTGTCCGGCGGTGAACGTGCCCGTCTGTTGCTGGCCAAGCTGTTCAGCAAGCCGGCCAACCTGCTGGTACTCGACGAACCGACCAACGACCTCGACGTCGAAACCCTCGAATTGCTCGAAGAGGTCCTGCTGACCTTCAACGGCACCGTACTGATGGTCAGTCACGACCGGGCATTCCTCGACAACGTGGTGACCAGCACCCTGGTCTTCGAAGGTGAGGGCAAGGTGCGCGAATACGTCGGCGGTTATCAGGACTGGCTGCGTCAGGGCGGCTCGCCGCGCCTGCTCGGCGTGACCGAGAGCAAGTCCGGCAAGGCCGACCTGAACTCTGCAGTGGTGAAGGCCGAGCCGGCACCGGTTGCGGCGGCAGTCGAAGCGCCAGTGGCGAAGAAGAAGCTCAGCTACAAATTGCAGCGTGAGCTGGAAGCGTTGCCCGGCGAGATCGAAGCCATGGAGCAGCAGATCGCTGCCGTTGAAGCGCAGATGGCCGACGCGGGTTTCTACCTGCGCCCGGCTGCCGAGACGGCTGCAGTGATCGCTCAGCTGGCGCAGTTGCAGGCTGAACTCGACGTGATGGTCGAGCGCTGGGCCGAACTGGATGCCTGATTGATCCTGCAATAAAAAAGCCCGGCTTCACACACGTGAACGCCGGGCTTTTCATATGAAATGCAATCCCCTGTAGGAGCGAGCTCGCTCGCGATGGTCGTCAACGATGACACGGGGAGCCTGACACCCCGTGGCGCTCTCAGGTTCATCGCGAGCAGGCTCGCTCCTACAGGGGCAGGTGTTGTCAGCTTTTGGTTTGCAGGCGCACCGCAAGCACATCACAAGGCGCGCCATGCAACACGTCATTGGCGGTGGAGCCGAGCAGCAGTGCCAGGCCGTGCCGGCCATGGCTGCCCACCACGATCAGGTCGCAGGTTTGCTCCTTGGCCAGGTGGTGGATTTCCTGGCGTGGCTGGCCATAGGTCAGGTGGCTGTATTCCTTGGAGAGCTCCGGGTATTTGAGGATCAAGCGGTCAAGGCGCTCCTTGGCCTGATCGAACTGCTGCTGTTGCAGTTGTGACAGGTCCATCGGCACGTCGCCGCCGAAGGCCATCGCCATCGGCTCGACAATGTGCACCAGTGACAATTTCGCGCCGTTGCTCACCGACAGCTCGCGAGCGCGGTGTATCACAGGGTCGCACTCTTCGGTCAGATCTACAGCGACCAGAATATGGTTGTAGGGCATGAGGTGCTCCTCCTGAGGATTGCAATATTGGTAAGTATGGCTGGTTTCAAGCGCATTGGTTCCAAAGTGACACAATGGGCTCATCAAGAATCGGGAGTACAGATATGACGGTGTGGATAGTGGTGTCAATCCTGTTGGTGGTACTCAGCCCACTGGCATGGTTGCGCCCGTCGCGTGCCCAGAGTGGGCGCATCGCCCTGCGCATGGAGGCCCGGCGCATTGGGCTGGCCATGCAGCTGGCGCCCCAGGAGTGGCCACACTGGCTGAGCCAGGAGCCGCCGAGCCCGTGCGCCCAGTACCATCGTCCGCGGCGTGGCAGTCAGGCGGCGTGCTGGAGTTACTGGCAAAAATCACCGGGTGTCTGGGTCAATCAATGGCAGGAAACCTGTGAAGACCAGGCGCTGCTCAATCATTTCGAAAAATTGCCGGGTAATGTCTACAAGGTCGAGGCCGACAAGCAAATGATTGCCTTGTATTGGGGTGAGAAGGGCGAGGCCGAGGTGTTGCAGCACATCGATGCCACCCTCAAGGCACTCGCCTGAAGCTCCGTTCCCCTGTAGGAGCGAGCCTGCTCGCGATGGACGTGAACGCTGATGCTTGAAACCTGACACCCCGTGGCGCTCTCAGGTTCATCGCGAGCAGGCTCGCTCCTACAGAGTGCAGAGGAGCGCAATTGCCGTTTTTTTGTACGCAATAAAAAGCCCGACAAAATCATCGGGCGGGTTGGCCAGGCAGGCCGGTAAATCGGTGTTGGCTGATCTTGCGCTGGGCATTCGCCAAAAGCGTTCACAATTTCCCCTTGGTTCCGCCAGCGTAGCTTGTTAAACACGGGCTGCAGCGAATTAGGGCGCATTTTCTAACAATTGATTCTATGAATGACCCTGCATGCTTCGGCGTGTTTAAGGTCTTCACAGTACGGATATGACCGGAAAGTCGCGTTTCAACCCGTGTTTCGGGCGATTGACAATTGTCGGAAATTCCGTGAAGGTGACGTACCCAAATCAAACGGGCGTATGAATTGAGCGTTTGTATTTCAGACCGCTCCTACAGAATCCCGACTATCGCGTTGGCGGGTGTGCCGGGGGAATGGGCGTAGCATTGACGATCAACGTCCCTGCCAAGCCATTCGCCTGCGTCCGACGTGTACTGTTCAGCTTCCATATCGTGGAGATCAGTTGATGATTTACGAAGGTAAAGCCATCACGGTTAAGGCTCTTGAAAGTGGCATCGTCGAACTGAAGTTCGACCTCAAGGGTGAGTCCGTCAACAAGTTCAACCGTCTAACCCTGAACGAACTGCGTCAGGCCGTAGACACCATCAAGGCAGATGCTTCGATCAAGGGCGTGATCGTCAGCAGTGGCAAGGACGTGTTCATCGTCGGCGCCGACATCACCGAATTTGTCGACAACTTCAAGCTGCCGGATGCAGAGCTTGTTGCTGGCAACCTCGAAGCCAACAAGATTTTCAGCGATTTCGAAGACCTCAACGTTCCGACCGTTGTCGCGATCAATGGCATCGCGCTGGGTGGCGGTCTGGAAATGTGCCTGGCGGCGGACTACCGCGTCATGTCCACCAAGGCCAAGATCGGCCTGCCGGAAGTCAAGCTGGGCATCTACCCGGGCTTCGGCGGTACCGTTCGTCTGCCGCGTCTGATCGGTGCCGACAACGCCATCGAGTGGATTGCCGCCGGCAAGGAAAACCGTCCTGAAGACGCGCTCAAAGTTGGCGCTGTCGACGCAGTGGTTGCTCCAGAGAAACTGCAAGAGGCCGCGCTGGAACTGATCAAGCGCGCCATCTGCGGCGAGTTCGACTACAAGGCCAAGCGCCAGCCGAAGCTGGAAAAGCTGAAGCTGAACGCTATCGAGCAAATGATGGCTTTCGAAACCGCCAAGGGTTTCGTGGCCGGTCAAGCTGGCCCGAACTACCCGGCGCCGGTTGAGGCGATCAAGACCATCCAGAAAGCCGCGAACTTCGGTCGCGACAAGGCCCTGGAAATTGAAGCCGCAGGTTTCGTCAAGCTGGCCAAGACCTCTGCTGCGCAGAGCCTGATCGGTCTGTTCCTGAACGACCAGGAGCTGAAGAAAAAGGCCAAGGCCTACGACGAAATCGCCAAGGACGTGAAGCAGGCCGCCGTACTGGGCGCCGGCATCATGGGTGGCGGTATCGCCTATCAGTCGGCTTCCAAAGGCACGCCGATACTGATGAAGGACATCAACGAGCACGGCATCGAGCAGGGTCTGGCCGAAGCCGCCAAACTGCTGGTTGGCCGCGTTGATAAAGGCCGCATGACCGCCGCGAAAATGGCTGAAGTGCTCAACGGCATTCGTCCGACCTTGTCCTACGGTGATTTCGGTCACGTGGACCTGGTGGTGGAAGCAGTCGTCGAGAACCCGAAGGTCAAGCAGGCCGTACTGGCTGAAGTTGAAGACCAGGTCAAAGAGGACACCATCCTCGCGTCCAACACCTCGACCATTTCCATCACCTTGCTGGCCAAGGCCCTCAAGCGTCCGGAAAACTTCGTCGGCATGCACTTCTTCAACCCGGTGCACATGATGCCGCTGGTGGAAGTGATCCGTGGCGAGAAGTCCAGTGAGCTGGCCGTTGCCACCACCGTTGCCTACGCCAAGAAAATGGGCAAGAACCCGATCGTCGTCAACGACTGCCCGGGCTTCCTGGTCAACCGCGTACTGTTCCCGTACTTCGGCGGTTTCGCCAAGCTGGTCAGCGCCGGTGTGGACTTCGTCCGTATCGACAAGATCATGGAAAAGTTCGGCTGGCCTATGGGCCCGGCCTACCTGATGGACGTGGTCGGCATCGACACCGGCCACCACGGCCGTGACGTGATGGCTGAAGGCTTCCCGGACCGCATGAAGGACGACCGTCGCTCGGCTGTCGACGTGCTCTACGAAGCCAAGCGCCTGGGCCAGAAGAACGGCAAGGGCTTCTACGCCTACGAGACCGACAAGAAGGGCAAGCAGAAGAAAGTCGCCGATCCTTCGGTGCTGGAAGTGCTCAAGCCAATCGTCTTTGAACAGCGCGAAGTCACTGACGAAGACATCATCAACTGGATGATGATCCCGCTGTGCCTGGAAACCGTGCGTTGCCTGGAAGACGGCATCGTCGAAACCGCTGCCGAAGCCGACATGGGTCTGGTCTACGGCATTGGTTTCCCTCCATTCCGTGGCGGTGCGCTGCGTTACATCGATTCGATCGGTGTGGCAGAGTTCGTTGCCCTGGCTGACCAGTACGCTGATTTGGGCGCGCTGTACCACCCGACCGCGAAGCTGCGCGAAATGGCCAAGAACGGCCAGAGCTTCTTCGGTTAAGCGCCCCCAACTAGAGTGAGAGTGAACTTATGAGCTTGAATCCTAGAGACGTCGTGATTGTCGACTTCGGTCGTACTCCGATGGGCCGCTCCAAGGGCGGCATGCACCGCAACACCCGCGCCGAAGACATGTCGGCGCACCTGATCAGCAAATTGCTGGAACGCAACGTCAAGGTCGACCCGAACGAAGTCGAAGACGTGATCTGGGGCTGTGTGAACCAGACCCTGGAGCAGGGCTGGAACATCGCGCGCATGGCGTCGCTGATGACCCAGATCCCGCACACCTCGGCCGGCCAGACCGTCAGCCGTCTGTGTGGCTCGTCCATGAGCGCTTTGCACACTGCTGCGCAAGCGATCATGACCGGCAATGGTGACGTGTTCGTCGTTGGTGGCGTCGAGCATATGGGTCACGTGAGCATGATGCACGGTGTCGATCCGAACCCGCACATGTCGCTGTACGCGGCAAAAGCTTCGGGCATGATGGGCCTGACCGCGGAAATGCTGGGCAAAATGCACGGCATTACCCGCGAGCAGCAAGATGCTTTCGGCGTGCGCTCCCACCAACTCGCCCACAAGGCGACCGTGGAAGGCAAGTTCAAAGACGAAATCATCCCGATGCAGGGCTACGACGAGAACGGTTTCCTGAAAACCTTCGACTACGACGAAACCATTCGTCCGGAAACCACCCTGGAAAGCCTGGCGGCTCTCAAGCCGGCGTTCAATCCGAAGGGCGGCACCGTGACAGCAGGTACTTCGTCGCAGATCACCGATGGTGCTTCGTGCATGATCGTGATGTCGGCGCAGCGCGCACAGGACCTGGGCATCCAGCCTATGGCGGTGATTCGCTCGATGGCGGTGGCAGGTGTGGATCCGGCAATCATGGGCTATGGTCCAGTACCGGCCACACAAAAAGCACTGAAGCGCGCGGGTCTTGGCATCTCCGACATCGACTTCTTCGAGCTCAACGAAGCTTTCGCCGCACAGGCCCTGCCAGTGCTGAAAGATCTGAAAGTGCTCGACAAGATGAACGAGAAGGTTAACCTGCACGGCGGCGCGATCGCCCTGGGCCACCCGTTCGGTTGCTCCGGTGCGCGTATCTCCGGCACTTTGCTCAACGTGATGAAGCAGAATGGCGGTACCTTCGGGGTAGCCACCATGTGCATTGGTCTCGGCCAAGGCATCTCCACCGTCTTCGAACGCGTTTAAGCGTTTCGTTGATGGAAGCCGGGGCCAAGTGCCCCGGTTTTTGTTTTTCCGGATTTATTTTTGTTTTTATTTTGAAAAAATTTGAGTGAGGGCCAAAGCATGCCGATACAACCTGGGCTCTACCAACATTACAAAGGTCCGCAGTACCGCGTATTCAGTGTTGCGCGGCATTCGGAAACCGAAGAAGAAGTGGTCTTCTATCAAGCCCTGTATGGCGATTACGGCTTTTGGGTGCGTCCCTTGAGCATGTTCCTGGAGTCGGTCGAAGTTGACGGCGAACAGGTGCCACGCTTTGCTTTGGTGCAGGCCGAAGAAAGCCTTTTTACCAAGCCATAAGCTGAGTGCGCGCAATACCCTGCGCTTGACCTCACCTTGTAGCCACTATATATAGCGGTGCCGCGTCAGGCGCCAACCGCCTTTCACTTCTCGAATTCAGGAATTTTCTGATCCATGGGCAAATCGCTGGTCATTGTGGAATCCCCGGCTAAGGCCAAGACCATCAACAAGTATTTGGGCAACGAATACGTGGTGAAGTCGAGTATCGGCCATATCCGAGACCTGCCCACCAGCGGTTCGGCTAGCGCCAGCAAAGAGCCGGCCGCCAAGCGCGGCAAGGCTGCTGCGGGCGAAGCGCCGGCACTGTCGCCTAAAGAAAAAGCGCGCAAGCAGCTGGTCGCGCGCATGGGGGTCGATCCGGATCATGGCTGGAAAGCCAAGTACGAGATCCTCCCGGGCAAGGAAAAAGTCATCGAAGAGCTGCGCCGGCTCGCCAAGGATGCTGACACCATCTATCTCGCAACCGACTTGGACCGCGAGGGGGAAGCCATTGCCTGGCACCTGCGCGAAGCCATCGGTGGTGATGACAGCCGCTACAAGCGCGTGGTGTTCAACGAAATCACCAAGAAGGCGATCCAGGAAGCCTTCTCCCAGCCGGGCGAGCTGGATATCGACCGCGTCAACGCCCAGCAGGCCCGTCGTTTCCTCGACCGCGTCGTGGGCTACATGGTTTCGCCACTGCTGTGGGCCAAGATCGCTCGCGGCCTGTCCGCCGGTCGCGTGCAGTCGGTTGCCGTGAAGCTGGTGGTTGAGCGCGAACGTGAAATCCGCGCGTTCATCCCGGAAGAGTACTGGGAAGTGCACGCCGACCTCGGCACCGCAAAAGGCGCGACCGTGCGTTTCGACGTGGCCCGCGAAAAAGGCGAAGCCTTCAAGCCGCTCAACGAAGCCCAGGCCATGGCTGCGCTGGAGAAGCTCAAGGCTTCCAGCTACAGCATCGTCAAGCGCGAAGACAAACCGACCAGCAGCAAGCCGTCGGCGCCGTTCATCACCTCCACCCTGCAGCAGGCCGCGAGCAACCGCCTGGGCTTCGGGGTGAAGAAAACCATGATGATGGCCCAGCGTCTGTACGAAGCCGGCTACATCACTTACATGCGTACCGACTCGACCAACCTCTCGGTTGATGCCGTGGCGATGGCGCGTACTTATATTGAAGGCGAGTTCGGCAAGAAGTACCTGCCGGAAACCCCGAACGTCTACAGCAGCAAGGAAGGCGCACAAGAGGCTCACGAAGCGATTCGTCCGTCCGACGCCAACACCGAGCCAAGCAAGCTGTCGGGCATGGAGCGTGACGCTGAGCGCCTCTACGAGCTGATCTGGCGCCAGTTCCTGGCTTGCCAGATGCTGCCGGCGCAATACCTGTCGACGACCGTCACTGTGGGCGCCGGCGACTTCGAGCTGCGTGCCAAGGGCCGCATCCTGAAGTTCGACGGTTACACCCGTGTCATGCCGCAAATCGCCAAGCCAGGCGACGACGATGTGCTGCCGGACATGGCCCAGGGCGATGCGATGAAGCTGATCAAGCTTGATCCGACCCAGCATTTCACCAAACCGCCGGCGCGTTACTCGGAAGCCAGCCTGGTAAAAGAAATGGAAAAACGCGGCATCGGTCGTCCTTCGACCTACGCAGCGATCATTTCGACCATTCAGGACCGGGGTTACGTGGCGTTGCACAACCGTCGTTTCTACTCGGAAAAGATGGGCGACATCGTCACCGAACGCCTGGCCGAGAGCTTCTCGAACCTGATGGACTACGGTTTCACCGCCGGCATGGAAGAGCATCTCGATGACGTGGCCCAGGGCGAACGCGACTGGAAAAACGTGCTCGACGAGTTCTACGGCGACTTCAAGAAGAAGCTCGAAGTAGCCGAAAGCCCGGAAAACGGCATGCGTGCCAACCAGCCGGTGATGACTGACATTCCGTGCACCACCTGCGGTCGTCCAATGCAGATCCGCACCGCGTCGACCGGCGTGTTCCTTGGTTGCTCGGGCTACAGCCTGCCGCCGAAAGAGCGCTGCAAGGCCACCGTCAACCTGGTGCCGGGCGACGAAATCGCCGCGGACGACGAAGGTGAGTCGGAGTCGCTGGTATTGCGTGGCAAGCATCGCTGCCCGATCTGCAGCACGGCGATGGATGCCTACCTGCTGGACGAGAAGCGCAAGCTGCACATCTGCGGTAACAACCCGGATTGTGACGGCTACGAAATCGAAGAGGGCACCTATCGCATCAAGGGCTATGAAGGTCCGAGCCTGGAATGCGACAAGTGCGGCAGCGAGATGCAGCTCAAGACCGGCCGTTTCGGCAAGTTCTTCGGCTGCACCAACGCGACCTGCAAGAACACCCGCAAACTGCTGAAAAGCGGTGATGCGGCGCCGCCGAAGATGGACCCGGTGAAGATGCCTGAGCTGAAATGCGAAAAGGTCAACGACACCTATATCCTGCGCGACGGTGCATCCGGCCTGTTCCTGGCGGCCAGCCAGTTCCCGAAAAACCGTGAGACGCGTGCTCCGCTGGTTATCGAGATCGTGCCGCACAAGGATGAGATCGATCCGAAGTATCACTTCCTCTGCGAAGCGCCGAAGAAAGATCCCGATGGCCTCCCGGCTGTGATTCGTTACAGCCGCAAGACCAAGGAGCAGTACGTGCAGACCGAAGTTGATGGTAAGCCGACTGGCTGGAAAGCGTTCTATGACGGCGGCAAGTGGACGGTTGAAGACAAGCGCCCGGCTGCGAAGGCTTGAAACTGTAGGAGCGAGCTTGCTCGCGATGGTCGTTAACGATGACGCGGGCCTTCAGGATGCCCGCGTTGCTCTCGGGTCCATCGTCGGAACGCCGCCCGGAGCAAGCTCGCTCCTACAAAAGGCCGCATGGGAACTGCGAAGGCGTAGAATCGCAAGACCCTTGTAGGAGCGAGCCTGCTCGCGATGGTCGTCAACGATAACGCGGGCTTTCAGGATGCCCGCGTTGCTCTCAAGTCCATCGCGAGCAGGCTCGCTCCTACAGGACCTGCGTGAAGCAATTATTTCGTTGTGGAGGCTGCCGTCATGGCCCACGAACTTTATACCCGCACCAATCAGAAGATTTATTTCGCCGGCTTGTCGCTGGAAGCACTGGCGCGCACTGAAGAGGGTCGGGCGATGAATTCGCTGGCGCTGATCCAGGCCGGACGCGAATCGGCGCTGTTTCACCTGTACGGCGCGCTGTTGGGCCTGTGCCATGAAATCGCCGGCTTCTACCGCCTGCCTCAGGCCAATGCACCCCGTGCGGAGCTGCTGCTGACTCGCGAAGTGCTGGAAACCATCGCCATTCCAGAAATGGCCGAGCTGGTGGAGCTGGCCAATAACCCGGAGACCTGGCTGGCCAAGTTGCTGGCTGCCCATGCTGCGTTGTTTCAGCCGCCGCGCGCGCCCCACAAGCCAAAAGGGGACGTGACTCAGCCACTGATTCAGGCGGTCAATCTGGATGAAGTGGATGAGCCAGAGGAACTTAGTCGGGAAGAGCTGGAGAGCTGGCGCCAGAATCTGAAAGGATTGGCGATCCGCTTTCGCGAAGGCCTGAACGAGTGCTGACAGAAACAGTTTCGGGATGGCATCTGGTCAAGATCCCGAGCGAATCCTGGCCGATGCCTATATAATCCCCGCCTTTCGTGGAGAACAGTCCTTTATGCCAACGTCCTTTCTAGAAATTGTCGAGTTACCAGACGGCCGTATCGAGCTGCGCAGGGCCGAGGACGAGGGTTCTCTGGTTACTTTGGATTTCTCCGAGGACGCCAAAGCGTTCCTGCAAGGGCAACACGTGGAAGTCGCCAAGGCGATGTTGAGCGTGGGAGTCCAGATGGCAGGTCGCCTGGTTGAAGGCGAGTTCGACAAGGACGAGGGGTCACGGGTTCTTCATTGATCCCCGTCCGTCGGTTTTCCTGACGTCGCTACACATCGGCTTCTCTCTCCCTGGAGAAGCCTCGCGCGGTGAAGTTCGCGTCCCGGCTGTCAGTTATCCCAAACGAATATTCAGGCTCTGAGCGTCCCCGGTCCGGGCGGCGCTGATCAGCTGTTGCCGGGATTGGCTGCTCAACGGGTTGAGCCAGCTGACAACCGTATGGCTGCGCCCAAGACGCAGGGCTTCGCAGGTCAGTTGCTGAGCACTTTGGGTGCCTCGGGGGTGCAGCAACAGAATGCGCTCGCGGTTGAGGCCGGCATCTCGCAGCCAGGCTTGAGTCAGGCTGGCGGGCGGCGCGATCAGTGTCAGCCAGCGTGCGTCCTGGTCCTGGCTCAATTCCCTGAGGATCGGTGCCAGAAGGCTCAGGCAGTTCCCCGCTGCACCACGCAGTGACAGCTCGCTGAAAGCGTCAGGTTCGGCGCTCCAGGGGGACTCGACTACGTCTTTCAGGATCGGCGCCAATGGCTGTGCCATGAACGCTTCGAACAACGGCAGTTGGGTTTGCTGTGGTGATGGCTGTGGGAACTGCATGGAGCCTCCTTTAGCGGCGAATCACGCCGACACTCAAGCCTTCGATCACCAGTTCCTGATCTTGAAGGTTCACTTCGATAGGGGCGAACTCGGGGTTCTCGGCGATCAGCCAGACTTTGCTGCCATCACGCTTGAAGCGCTTGACGGTCACTTCGTCGCCGATTCGTGCAACCACGATCTGGCCGTTACGGGCTTCGCGGGTGGTGTGGACGGCCAGCAGGTCGCCGTCGAAAATGCCGACATCCTTCATGCTCATCCCGTGGACGCGCAGCAGGTAGTCGGCGCGCGGATGGAAGAAGGCAGGATTGATGTTGCAGGACTCTTCGATGTGTTGCTGCGCTAGAATCGGGGCACCGGCTGCGACCCGGCCAATGATCGGCAGGGTGGAATCGTCGGCCTTGGCTTCGAAGCCGGGGATGCGAATGCCACGGGAGGCGCCAGGCGTCATCTCGATGGCACCCTTGCGGGCCAGCGCCTTGAGGTGCTCTTCCGCCGCATTGGGTGACTTGAAACCCAGTTCCTGAGCGATTTCCGCACGGGTGGGGGGGTATCCGTTGTCTTCCAGGCAGCGTTTGATGAAAGCCAGAATCTCTGCTTGTCGTGGCGTCAGCTTTAGCATATTGATCGCTCTGTTTTTTTATACAGTGACTGGGATTATATACAGTGGGGCGATCTTGGCAATGCTCCATTTTTCAGTCGCCGCCAGACGGTCAATCAGTCAGTGGATTCAAGCTTCGCCGTTGTGTGGTTAAATATCTGACCGACCATTCCCGAAACGAACTGCCAGACTTGACAAGGCACAGGCTGAAACGTATGTTTCAAACAAGTGTTTGTCAGGCGGAGTAGCCATGGCCCAGTCGGAAACCGTTGAACGCATTCTTGATGCAGCCGAGCAGTTGTTCGCGGAAAAAGGTTTCGCTGAAACCTCGTTGCGCCTGATCACCAGCAAGGCCGGTGTCAACCTGGCGGCGGTGAACTATCACTTCGGTTCAAAGAAGGCGTTGATCCAGGCGGTTTTCTCGCGGTTCCTCGGGCCGTTCTGCATCAGCCTCGACAAAGAGCTGGAGCGGCGTCAGGCCAAGCCTGAAATCAAGCCGACCCTCGAAGAGTTGCTGGAAATCCTCGTCGAGCAGGCACTGGTGGTGCAACCGCGCAGCGGCAACGACCTGTCCATCTTCATGCGTTTGCTGGGGCTGGCATTCAGTCAGAGCCAGGGGCACTTGCGTCGTTATCTGGAGGACATGTACGGCAAGGTGTTCCGCCGCTACATGATGCTGGTCAACGAAGCGGCGCCGCGTATTCCGCCCATCGAACTGTTCTGGCGCGTGCACTTCATGCTGGGTGCGGCGGCGTTCAGCATGTCCGGTATCAAGGCCTTGCGCGCGATTGCCGAAACCGACTTCGGCGTGAACACCTCGATCGAGCAGGTCATGCGCCTGATGGTGCCGTTCCTGGCCGCCGGCATGCGTGCCGAGTCCGGTGTGACCGATACCGCCATGGCCACTGCCCAGTTGCGTCCACGCAGCAAATCGACACCGGTTGCCGCCAAGGTTTAACCGCGCACGGGTGGGCGCGGCAGCTGACATCCGCTAAGCTAGCCGCCCATGCCGACTCTCGTTCTGAACCCGTTTTCCATCGAACTCGCCAATCTGCCAGGCCTTGCCCCTGGCGGCGAATTCGTGTGGGGCGGGTTTTCTGTTATCAAGGAATTTTTATGACTGCTGGCTTGCAAGGCTCGTTGATGGTGGACGTCGCCGGTACCTGGCTGACGGCTGAAGATCGCCAATTGTTGCGCCAGCCCGAAGTGGGCGGCCTGATCATTTTTGCCCGTAACATTGAGCATCCGCGTCAAGTGCGCGAGCTGAGTGCAGCGATTCGCGCCATTCGCCCCGATCTGCTGTTGGCGGTGGATCAAGAGGGCGGCCGCGTGCAGCGCCTGCGCCAGGGTTTCGTGCGCCTGCCCGCCATGCGTGCCATTGCCGACAACCCGAACGCCGAATACCTGGCCGAGCAGTGCGGCTGGATCATGGCGACCGAAGTGCTGGCCGTTGGCCTGGACCTGAGTTTCGCCCCGGTGCTCGACCTCGATTACCAGCGCAGCGCCGTTGTCGGCACCCGTTCGTTCGAAGGTGATCCCGAGCGCGCTGCCTTGCTCGCGGGTGCATTCATCCGCGGGATGAACAGCGCAGGGATGGCCGCTACCGGCAAGCACTTCCCGGGTCACGGCTGGGCCGAGGCCGATTCCCACGTCGCGATCCCCAACGACGAACGCAGCCTCGACGAAATCCGCGCCAACGACCTGGTGCCGTTTGCCAAATTGAGCAAGCAACTGGCCGCGATCATGCCGGCCCACGTCATTTATCCACAGGTCGACTCCCAGCCCGCAGGCTTCTCCCGCCGCTGGTTGCAGGACATCCTGCGCGGCGAGTTGCAGTTCGATGGCGTGATCTTCAGCGACGACCTGTCCATGGCTGGCGCCCACGTGGTCGGCGATGCCGCCAGCCGTATCGAAGCGGCGCTGACGGCCGGTTGCGACATGGGCCTGGTGTGCAACGATCGCGCTGCCGCCGAATTGGCCCTGAGCGCTGCGCAACGCCTGAAGGTCAAGCCTTCCGAGCGCATTGCGCGGATGCGCGGCCAGTCGTTTGCCAGCACCGAATACCGTCAAGACCCGCGCTGGCTGGCCGCTGTCGGCGCGCTCAAAGAAGCTCAATTGATTGATTAAGGACTGTTCGTTATGACGGTTTACGCGATTATCGGTGGCACTGGCCTGACTCAACTCGAAGGCCTGAGCATTCGCCAGTCACTGGCAGTGGACACGCCTTATGGCGCACCTTCGGCTGACGTTCAGATCGGCGAGTATGCCGGCAAGGAAGTGCTGTTCCTCGCGCGTCACGGCCATCCCCATCGTTTTCCGCCGCATCAGGTCAATTACCGCGCCAATCTCTGGGCGCTGAAGCAGGCAGGTGCCGGAGCCATTCTGGCGGTCAATGCCGTGGGCGGCATCCATGCGGCCATGGGCACCGGGCATTTCTGCGTGCCGCATCAGTTGATCGACTACACCAGTGGTCGCGAGCACACCTACTTTGCCGATGACCTGGAACACGTCACCCATATCGACTTCAGCTACCCCTATAGCGAGCCGTTGCGCCAGCAATTGATCGCGGCGCTGGCGGCGGAAGGTGTGGGCTACAGCAGTCATGGCGTGTATGGCTGCACTCAAGGGCCGCGCCTGGAGACGGTGGCTGAAATCGCCCGGCTGGAGCGTGATGGTTGCGACATCGTCGGCATGACCGGTATGCCGGAAGCGGCCCTGGCCCGCGAGCTGGAACTGGATTACGCCTGTCTGGCACTGGTGGTGAACCCGGCGGCGGGCAAGTCGACGGCGGTGATCACCATGGCCGAGATCGAGCAGGCGTTGCATGACGGCATGGGCAAGGTGAAATCGACGTTGGCGCGGGTGCTCAAGGGCTGAGTTCACTTGGCACCGGGTTGACGCTATCGCGAGCAGGCTCGCTCCCACAAGGTCAGTGGTGTTCGTAGAATTTGTGTTCGACGCGGTCATTGTGGGAGCGAGCTTGCTCGCGATAGCGGACGAATAAGCGCCGCACATCTCAGCGTTTTCCAAGATTTTCCGGCAACGGCGCAAACAGCGCCTCGATATCATCATTCTGCAGTTTCCAGTCTCCGGCCTTGCGCCCATCCAGCACGCCGGCCGCGAGGTCGGATTTTTCCTTCTGCAGGTGCTGGATCTTCTCTTCCACCGTGCCGCGCGCAATCAGTTTGTAAACGAACACGGGCTTCTCCTGGCCAATGCGATACGCCCGGTCGGTCGCCTGGTTTTCAGTCGCCGGGTTCCACCACGGGTCGTAATGAATCACCGTGTCCGCTTCAGTCAGGTTCAGGCCAACGCCACCGGCCTTCAGGCTGATCAGAAATATCTGACGCTTGCCGCTCTGGAATTCCTTCACCGGAGTGCGGCGGTCGCGGGTCTGGCCTGTCAGCAGGGCGTAGGCGATTCCACGCTTGTTCAGCTCATCCTCAATCAGCGACAACATTGACGTGAACTGCGAGAACAGCAGGATCCGCCGACCTTCCTCGAACAATTCCTCGAGCATTTCCATCAGACTGTCGAGTTTGCCCGAGGTACTGCCACGGCTTGGCAGGGTCGCCTCGTTGACCAGGCGCAAATCGCAGCACACCTGACGCAGTTTCAGCAGCGCTTCGAGAATGATGATCTGGCTGCGGGCCACGCCTTTGCGGGTGATCTCGTCGCGGACTTTCTTGTCCATGGCCAGGCGCATGGTTTCGTAAACGTCACGCTGGGCCTCGTTGAGTTCGACCCAGTGGATGATCTCGGTTTTCGGCGGCAGCTCGGTGGCCACCTGTTCCTTGGTGCGGCGCAGCAGGAAGGGCTTGATCCGGCCGTTGAGGTGCTGAAGCCTGACCTCGCTGGTGCGTTTTTCAATCGGTACGCGGTAGTCGCGGTTAAAGCTTTTGACGTCACCGAGCCAGCCGGGCAAGAGGAAGTGAAACAGTGACCAGAGTTCGCCGAGATGGTTTTCCAGCGGTGTGCCGCTCAGGCACAGGCGCTGCCGGGCATTGAGCTCGCGGGCAGCCTGAGCGGCCTTGCTGGTCGGATTCTTGATGTACTGCGCTTCATCCAGCACCAGGATGTGCAAGGGCTGCGCCGCCAGACGCTCGACATCCTTGGGCAGCAGCGCATAGGTGGTCAGAATCAGGTCGTAGTCAGCCAGCTTGTCGAAGTGTTTTTTGCGGCTGGCACCGTACAGCGCCAGTACCTTGAGCTGCGGCGTAAAGTGCGCTGCTTCGTCGAGCCAGTTGGGAATCAGGCTGGTCGGCATCACCACCATGCACGGCCGATCGAGACGGCCGGCGTTTTTCTCGCTCAGTACGTGCGCCAGTGTCTGCAGGGTTTTGCCCAGGCCCATGTCGTCGGCGAGAATGCCACCCACTTCCAGCTGCCGCAGCGATTGCATCCAGCTCAAGCCCTCAAGCTGATACGGGCGCAGCGTCGCATTCAAGCCTTGCGGGGCGGCGGCCGTGTGGTCCTTGATGTCACGCAGGCGCTGGGCAAAGGTGCGGATCTGTTCGCCACCCTCCCAGAGCAGTGGCATGTCTTCCAGCGGATTCAGGCGCGTGGCATCGGCCTTGCTCAGGCGCAGCGTGGTGTCACCGGGTTCCTGCAGGTAGAACTCGCCGAGGGTGGCCAGCACCGGCTTCAAGCGGCCGAAGGGCAGGGCGACTTGCAGCGGGCCGTGCTCGGAGTTCGGGCGATGGGGGATGTTGACCAGGATCAACTCGTCGTCGCGGCGTCGGGCAAGGCGTTCCGGGTTGAGGATTTCGGTGTGGGAGCGCATCAGGTTGAGCAGGATCGGCAACAGGCTCAAGCGCTCGCCGTTGACGATGATCCCCAGTTCCAGGTCGAACCAGTCGCGCTCCGGAGCCTGTTCGACCGTGGCGTACCAGTCATCTACCGCCGTCAGGTCGAACCCGAAGTCCTCGTCGATTTGCAATTCCCAGCCCTGGGTGCGCAACTTCGGCAGTTCATTGAGGGTAAAGGTCAGCCAGGCGCTGTCATTGACCATTTCGAACAGCTCGCCGGCACTTTCCGGCAAGGCCTTGCTTTGCCGGGTAGCGACTTTGAAGCCGAGGATTCGCAACTGTTCCCGGTAGGACTGTTCCACTTCCGGGTGGCGTTTTATCCGCAGTGTCTGGGTTTCCTGGCGAATCAGGATATCGGTGTTTTTCTGTCCGGAGACGTACTCGTCCAGATAGCTGAAGGACAGCGCCGCGCGATGCTGGATGTAACGCTGCATTCGGCCGTTGCGCGGTTCGAAGGCGCTGAACTCGATGCTGGCCAGCCACAGGCGCGGTACCGGTTGCACATTGTCCACCAGCACTTGCGGCGGGGCTTTCGGGCTGCGGTTTTCCAGGACTGCCTGGAGTTTTTCCAGGAGTTCGGCGTCTTTGGCGGCAGCGGGGTAGTCGAGGGTTTCCTGCACTTGCAGGAGCACCGCTGCGCAATGTTTGCAGTTGTTGTGGACCGGGCAGGAGCAGATGGCGTCGACCATCAGTAGCGTGCCTTTGGCTGACTCGCGCAGGCGAATGGTCTGACGGTAAACGTTACCGCCCGAGCCTTCGCAGGCGGCGACGATGGTTGCGTCGCCGGCCTCGACGATCCTGACACGATTCTCCAGCGCGTAACGGCGACCACGCTCCAGGCTCTGTTCCTTGAATCGGCTGACCCAGGATGGTGCCAGGGGTTTGCTCAGGGTCGCGGACATAGGGAATCAGTCCGGAATTTCTTCGGGAGCTGCTCGGGGGGCGGGGGCGGTCAGCGAAGTGATCTTGATCAGCAGGCCGAGGTGGCCGTTGTCGAGGAAGTTCAACTGGCCGTTCTTGGTGTGGCTTTCCTGTTTCAAGCGCTCGCTGGCTGTCACCATGCCATTGGCATCGATCTGATTGACCCAGAAATCGGCGTCGACGTCGGTAAAACGTCCCAGTTTCATGCTCAGCGTGCCCTCGATCGGGAACTGACCATATTGTTCCTTGCCGTCGCTGATCGCCACTTTGCTGGCGTTTTCGCCGAGCGTCTGTTGCCAGGCCTTGTGCAGCAATACCGTGTAGTCGGCGCTGCTGGTGAGTTTTTCCACCTCGCCATTCAGGCTTGGCGTACGCAGGCTGTCGGGGCTGACGGGTTGGGCGCCAGCAGCCCAGTCTTCCGGTGCGGCGCGGCTGACAATCGCCGGCACGGCGTTTTGCCGGACCAGAATCATTTCGACCTGATACAGGTCATCGGCAGATGCCGTGGGGGCGGCCAGCGCTGGCATCAAAAGGGTCAGCAGGGTCAGTGAGCGGAACAGGCGCATGCGGCGTCCTTCAAGCAGTTTTCGGAACGAGGCGCTCGAACAGCGCCTCTACAGTATTAAAGCGCTCTTCCGGGCGCTCCATCGGAACCATGAACTTGAACATCGTGGCCCCTTCGAATTTATAGCGTTTTGGCTGGCTCTGGATCAGCTTGATCAGGGTCAACGGGTCGACCGGCGTCTGCGCAGCGAACTCGACGCGTCCGCCTTGCGGGCCGCCGTCGACTTTCTTGATGCCCAGTTGCTCGGCCTGCAACTTCAATGCAGTGATGCGGATCAGGTTCTTGGTCGGTTCCGGCAACAGGCCGAATCGATCGATCATCTCCACCTGCAAATCCTTGAGGCCGTCCTCATCGGTGGCCGAGGCAATGCGCTTGTAGAGAATCAGGCGGGCGTGGACATCCGGCAGGTAGTCTTCCGGAATCAGTGCCGGCACTCGCAGGTTGACTTCAGGCCCACCGCCGAGCGGTTGATCGAGGTTCGGCTGCTCGCCCTTGCGGATCGACTTCACCGCGCGCTCGAGCATTTCCATGTACAGCGTAAAGCCGACCGCCTGGATCTGCCCGCTCTGACCGTCACCGAGCAGTTCGCCGGCACCACGGATTTCCAGGTCGTTGGTGGCGAGCACGAAGCCCGCGCCGAGGTCCTGGGTGTTGGCGATCGCTTCCAGGCGCTTTTCCGCGTCCGGCGTGATTTGCTGGCGCGGTGGCGTCAGCAGGTAGGCGTAGGCCTGGTGGTGACTGCGCCCGACCCGGCCGCGCAGCTGGTGCAGCTGGGCCAGGCCGAACTTGTCGGCACGCTCGATGATGATGGTGTTGGCGCTCGGTACGTCGATGCCGGTCTCGATGATGGTCGAGGCGATCAGCACGTTGAAGCGCTTGTGGTAGAAGTCGCTCATCACCTGTTCGAGTTCGCGTTCGCGCATCTGTCCGTGACCGATGCCGATCCGTGCTTCCGGTACCAGCTCGGCGAGGTCGGCGGCGCATTTCTCGATGGTCTTCACGTCGTTGTGCAGGTAATAGACCTGGCCGCCACGCAGCAGCTCACGCAGCAAGGCCTCTTTGACCGTGCTCTTGTTCTGCTCCATGACGAAGGTGCGTACCGACAGGCGGCGGGCCGGCGGGGTGGCGATGATCGACAGGTCACGCATGCCCGACACCGCCATGTTCAGCGTGCGCGGAATCGGCGTGGCGGTCAGGGTCAGGATGTCGACTTCGCTGCGCAGGGCCTTGAGCTGTTCTTTCTGGCGCACGCCGAAACGGTGTTCCTCGTCGATGATCACAAGGCCCAGGTTTTTGATCTTCACATCATCCTGCAGCAGCTTGTGCGTGCCGATGACGATGTCGATCTTGCCTTCGGCCAGATCGGCTACGGCGGCATTCACTTCCTTGGCCGACTTGAAGCGGCTCATCACTTCCACGGTCACCGGCCAGTCGGCGAAGCGGTCGCGGAAACTGTTGTAATGCTGCTGGGCGAGCAGGGTAGTCGGCACTAGGATCGCCACTTGCTTGCCGCCATGCACCGCGATGAACGCGGCGCGCATCGCCACTTCAGTCTTGCCGAAGCCGACGTCGCCGCACACCAGGCGATCCATTGGCTTGGGCGCGAGCATGTCTTCGCGAACCGCTTCGATGGTGGTTTGCTGGTCCGGGGTTTCTTCGAACGGGAAACCGGCGCTGAAGGTGGCGTAGTCGGCTTTCGGGTCGGCGAAGGCGTAGCCTTCACGGGCGGCGCGGCGTGCATAGATGTCGAGCAACTCGGCGGCCACGTCGCGCACCTGTTCGGCGGCTTTGCGCTTGGCTTTCTGCCAGGTCTCGGAACCGAGGCGGTGCAGCGGGGCCAGGGCGTCATCGCTGCCGGTGTAGCGGGCGATCAGGTGCAGGTTGGCCACCGGCACGTAGAGCTTGGCGCCTTCGGCATATTCCAGGGCAAGGAATTCGGCGGTCTGGTTGTCGATTTCCAGGGTTGCCAGGCCCAGGTAACGGCCGACACCATGGTCGATGTGCACCACCGGCGCCCCTTCGCGCAGCTCGGTGAGGTTCTTGATGACCGCGTCGTTGTTGGCATCGGCGCGCTTTTCGCGGCGACGGCGCTGCATCACGCGCTGGCCGAACAACGGGCTTTCGGCGACCAGGGCCAGAGCTGGATCGTCTAGCACCAGGCCTTCGTCGAGCGGTGCGATGGTGATCGCCAAGCGTTCTTTGCTGGCGAGGAAGTCCGGCCAGCTGTCGACGGTTTTCGGTCGCAGCTTCAGGCGTTCCAGCAGTTCCAGCAGCACTTCGCGGCGGCCTGCGGATTCTGCGGTGAACAGCACGCGACCGGGGAACTGGTCGAGGAAGTCCGCCAATGCCGCCAACGGCTGGGTAGCCTTGGCTTCGATGGCCAGGTTCGGCAACTCGCGAGCCGGGAAGCGCTCGCGACCGCCACCACTTTCCACATCCTGTTGACTGGCCACCACGCGCGGCCAGTTCTTCAGGCGTGCGAAGCAGTCTTCCACCGGCAGGAACAGTTCGGCAGGCGGCAATAAAGGACGGGACGGGTCGACACGGCGTTCTTCATAGCGATTGCGCACGTCGTTCCAGAAGTTTTCCGCGGCTTGCTCGATGCCCGGCAGGGAAAACACTTGCGTGTCCTGGGGCAAGTAATCGAACAGCGTCGAGGTTTCCTCGAAGAACAGCGGCAGGTAGTACTCGATGCCGGCCGGGGTAATCCCGCTGCTCAAATCCTGGAAAATCGGGCAGCGGCGGAAGTCGACGTCAAAACGCTCACGGAAGCGCGCCTTGAAACGGGTGACCGCTTCTTTCTGTAGCGGGAACTCCTTGGCCGGCAACAGCTTGACCGAGTCGACTTTGTCGATCGAACGCTGGTTCTCCGGGTCGAAGGTGCGCAGGGTTTCGATTTCGTCGTCGAACAGGTCGATGCGATACGGCAACTTGCTGCCCATCGGGAACAGGTCGATCAACGAGCCGCGAACGGTGAACTCGCCGTGTTCATACACCGTATCGACGTAGCGATAACCCGTGGCTTCAAGCCGGGTGCGCATTTGCTCGACGTCGAGTTTCTGGCCGATGTCCAGCACCAGGCTGCTGCCGAGCAGGAATTTGGTCGGTGCCAGGCGATGCAGGGCGGTCGTGATCGGCACCACCAGTACGCCATGGCTCAGTTCCGGCAACCGGTACAGGCTGGCGATGCGCTGGGAAATGATGTCCTGGTGCGGCGAGAACAGGTCGTAGGGCAGGGTTTCCCAGTCGGGAAAGTGCAGTACGGGCAAATCCGGGGCGAAGAAACCCAGCTCCTGTTCCAGCCGTTCGGCACTTTGGCTGTCGGCGGTCAGCAGCAGGGTAAAGCGCTTGGCAGCGCTGGCGGCCTCGGCAATGGCCAGGCTCAGGGCGGCACCGGGCAGGTTGCCCCAGTGCTGTTTACCTGCCGCGGCAGGGAGAAGCGGTAGACGCAGAACGGGCACGGAAGGTTGAGCTCCAAGCGTTGCGACAAAGTCGGTAATTGTAGCGGTCCAGGATGCCGCCTGTCAGTTGCTGACTGTGTCTAAAGCACGGGTTTGGTGAAATGTAGTGGTAAAGACAAAATTCGGCGGTTATTTGCCGGAAATTATTGAATATGTAGTGGCAAATACAACGAGTGTTACGGAGGGTTACGGATAAGGTAGCGCGACCTCCAAAAAATTGACTGCGCTGAAAGCCCCGGTTTTATTGGGTTTGCGCGAGGCGCAAATTTTTTGAACGACGAATTGTTACGTAAAGCACGACGGGCGCGCATTGCTACGGCTGTCACTCGGCGGCATAATGTAGCCCCTTTTTTCTGCCCCTACATGTGGAAGGTTCCCGTGACTCAGAAGCCCGACCAGTGTCTTGGTGAATGGATCGACCGTGAAGCACTCGCAGAAGCGATGATTCCGCTTATCGGTCAGCTCTACCGCAATAACAACGTGGTGAGCTCGATCTATGGCCGCAGCCTGATCAATCGTTCAGTCATTGCGATTCTCAAAGCTCACCGCTTTGCTCGTCACCGTCAGTCCGACGAAAGCGAGCTGTCCGTCCACGAAACATTCCCGCTGATCAAGGCGATGAGCGAACTCAAGCTCGGCGCCGCCTCGGTGGACCTGGGCAAGCTGGCGGCCAAATTCAAGGCCGAAGGCAATGGCCGCACTGCCGAGCAGTTCGTCCGTGAAGAACTGGCCGACGTGGTTGGCCAGCAAAACGCATCGGCCCGCAAAGGCACCGACGTTGTCCTCTACGGCTTCGGTCGTATCGGCCGTCTGCTGGCGCGCATCCTGATCGAGAAAACCGGTGGCGGCGACGGCCTGCGCCTGCGTGCCATCGTTGTCCGCAAGGGCGCCGAGAACGACCTGGTCAAGCGCGCCAGCCTGCTGCGTCGTGACTCGGTGCATGGTCCGTTCGATGGCACCATCACCATCGATGAAGCCAACAACACCATCACCGCCAACGGCAACCTGATCCAGGTTATCTACGCCAAGAGCCCGACCGAAGTCGACTACACCCAGTACGGCATCGAAAACGCTCTGATCGTCGACAACACCGGTGTATGGCGTGACGCCGACGGCCTGGGCCAGCACCTGGCCTGCCCGGGCGCTGCCCGCGTGATCCTCACCGCACCTGGCAAGGGCGCGCTGAAGAACATCGTGCACGGCATCAACCACGGCGACATCACCCCTGACGACAAGATCATCTCGGCGGCTTCCTGCACCACCAACGCCATCGTGCCGGTGCTCAAGGCAGTCAACGACAAGTACGGCATCGTCAACGGCCACGTCGAAACCGTTCACTCGTTCACCAACGACCAGAACCTGATCGACAACTTCCACAAGGGCAGCCGTCGTGGCCGCGCCGCGCCGCTGAACATGGTTATCACCGAGACCGGTGCCGCCACCGCAGCCGCCAAGGCGCTGCCAGTGCTCAAGGGCAAGCTGACCGGCAACGCGATTCGCGTTCCTACGCCGAACGTGTCGATGGCCATCCTGAACCTGAACCTGGAAAAGGCCACCACTCGCGAAGAGATCAACGAGTACCTGCGCCAGATGGCCATGCACTCGGATCTGCACAAGCAGATCGACTACGTGAGCTCCCAGGAAGTGGTTTCCACCGACTTCGTTGGCTCGCGCCACGCAGGCGTAGTGGACGCTGAAGCGACCATCACCCAGGATAACCGCGTTGTGCTGTACGTTTGGTACGACAACGAGTTCGGTTATAGCTGCCAGGTGGTTCGCGTGATGGAAGACATGGCCGGTGTAAACCCGCCAGCATTCCCGCGCTAAGCCTTAGCAGCACATGAAAACGCCCCGGCCTTGGTCGGGGCGTTTTTGTTTGTGCTGGTTTTGACTGCTAAGAGATGTGTTGTTCGGACTGGCCTCTTCGTCGGATCGCCGCCCGACCAAGCCCGCTCCCACGGGGTTTGGTGGCGTTTGCGCGGTAGTGATCACGCCAGTCATTCAATGTGGGAGCGAGCCTGCTCGCGATAGCGGTCTGACAGAAATATCAATGCTAGATGTGATGGCCTCTTCGCGAGCAGGCTCGCTCCCACAGTTCTGTCGCATAATGGCTGGCCTTGGCGGCGTGTCAGGGATTCTTGGGGGAGGCGGGATTTGTTGAAATGGCGGCTGCATGGCCTTGGGGCTCTGATCATCATGCTGTCCGCCTGCGGCAACGGCGACACTCTGGAAACTTTCAGCGGCCCGACCATGGGCAGCACTTATTCGATCAAGTACGTACGCCATGCCGGCCTTTCGGCACCTGGCGAAGTCCGTGTCCAGGTCGAGCAAATCCTCGCTGACGTGGACCTGCAAATGTCGACCTACCGCAGCGACTCGGACATCGAGCGCTTCAACGCGTTGCCGGCCAACCACTGTCAGGCAATGCCGGCATCGATCCTCGAGTTGGTCCGCGTGGGCGAGCAACTGTCAGTGCAAAGCGACGGTTCCTACGACCTGACGGTGGAGCCGTTGCTGAACCTCTGGGGATTTGGTCCGCAGGCCCGTGAGGAAAAAGTCCCGACCGCCGACGCGCTCGCTGAAGCCCGCCAGCGCGTCGGCCACCAGCACTTGCGCATCGATGGCGACAATTTGTGCAAGGACGCCGCCGTCGAGGTCGATTTCAACAGCATCGCCGCCGGTTATGCGGTGGACACGATTGCCGCAAAACTCGAGGCAATGGGCATCCACGACTACCTCGTCGAGGCGACAGGTGAACTCAAGGCGGCCGGCAGGAAACCCGACGGTTCGCCATGGCGCATTGCACTGGAAGAGCCGCGGGATGATCGGCAGGTGGCCGAGCGCGTCATTGTGGTCGACGGTTATGGCCTTTCAACTTCCGGCGACTACCGGAATTATTTCGAGCAGGGCGGCCAGCGTTTTTCCCACACCTTCGATGCCCGCACCGGTGCGCCGGTCTCACACACTCTGGCGTCCGTCACGGTCATTCATCCTTCAGCGTTGATGGCCGATGGCTTATCGACGCTGTTGCTGATTCTCGGCCCGGAGCGCGGTTGGGACTACGCGGAAAAACACGATATCGGCGCATTTTTTGTGATTCGTGCCGATACAGGTTTCGTCACACGCAGCAGTCACGCTTTTGATCGCCTCAGTGGCAAGAAAACCGAGTGATTGTGGCGATTTGAGCATTGAAAACTGGCGTTGTAGTGCAGGCAAAAGTAGCCTACGACGCGACCAAGGGTTAATGTGCCCGGCGTTGACGCTTCTATAGACTGTGTCCGGGTTCTGCACTGGCCCCAAATTGTTCCTTCATGCCACAGATTGGCGTGATTTAGCCGCAGGTGCCGAGGGTGCCGCGGCCTGTTCTGAGGAGTACGCATGGCTGTCTACAACTACGACGTGGTGGTGTTGGGTTCCGGCCCGGCGGGGGAAGGCGCGGCAATGAACGCCGCCAAGGCAGGGCGCAAAGTGGCGATGGTCGATAGCCGTCGCCAGGTCGGCGGCAACTGCACTCACTTGGGCACCATCCCCTCCAAGGCACTGCGTCACTCGGTGCGGCAGATCATGCAGTTCAACACCAACCCGATGTTCCGGGCCATTGGTGAGCCGCGCTGGTTCTCGTTCCCGGACGTGTTGAAAAGCGCCGAGAAAGTCATCTCCAAGCAAGTCGCTTCGCGTACCGGCTACTACGCCCGCAACCGCGTCGACGTGTTCTTCGGCACCGGCAGCTTCGCCGACGAGCAAACCATCGAAGTGGTCTGCGCCAACGGCGTGGTCGAGAAACTGGTGGCCAAGCACATCATCATCGCCACCGGTTCGCGTCCGTATCGCCCGGCGGACATCGATTTCCACCACCCGCGTATCTACGATAGCGACACCATCCTGAGCCTCGGCCACACCCCGCGCAAACTCATCGTTTACGGCGCAGGCGTGATCGGTTGCGAATACGCCTCGATCTTCAGCGGGCTGGGTGTGTTGGTCGAACTGGTGGACAACCGTGGTCAGTTGCTGAGCTTCCTGGACTCGGAAATTTCCCAGGCCCTGAGCTATCACTTCAGCAACAACAACATCACCGTTCGCCACAACGAAGAGTATGACCGCGTCGAAGGCGTGGACAATGGCGTGATCCTGCACCTCAAGTCCGGCAAGAAGATCAAGGCCGACGCCTTGCTCTGGTGCAACGGCCGTACCGGCAACACCGATCAGTTGGGTCTGGAAAACATCGGCGTGAAGGTCAACAGCCGTGGCCAGATCGAAGTCGACGAGGCCTATCGCACCTGCGTGCCGAACATCTATGGCGCCGGTGACGTGATCGGCTGGCCGAGCCTGGCCAGTGCCGCCCACGACCAGGGTCGCTCGGCCGCCGGCAGCATCGTTGATAACGGCAGCTGGCGTTTCGTCAATGACGTGCCGACCGGCATCTACACCATTCCGGAGATCAGCTCGATCGGCAAGAACGAGCAGGAGCTGACCCAGGCCAAGGTGCCGTACGAAGTCGGCAAGGCGTTCTTCAAGAGCATGGCGCGGGCGCAGATTGCCGGCGAGCCGCAAGGCATGCTGAAGATCCTGTTCCACCGTGAAACCCTGGAAGTGCTGGGCGTTCACTGCTTCGGTTATCAGGCATCGGAGATCGTGCACATCGGTCAGGCGATCATGAACCAGCCGGGCGAACAGAACACGCTGAAGTATTTCGTCAACACCACGTTCAACTACCCGACCATGGCCGAAGCCTATCGGGTCGCGGCGTACGACGGCCTCAACCGGCTTTTTTGAGCGGCTCCGGCCGGTGGCCTGAGCCGGCCGGGGAGACCGATTTCAGCAATTCTCGAGCGTGGCGCTGGCCAAACCGGGAAAGTCTGTAATCAGGCTGTCAACGCCGAAGTCGGCGAGTCTGCGCATCAGCGCAGGCTCGTTGACGGTCCACACCGACACATGCAACCCCTGACGCTGCGCCTTTTGCAGGCGTTCCGGCGTACACAGGGTCCAGTTCAGCGCCAGAATCTCACAGCCATAACTGGCCGCGACCTTCAGCGGGTCGAGCCAGGCGTATTCGGCCACCAGTCCGCGGGACACGTCCGGCACCAGCTCCAATGCTGCCTTTAGCACTTCACGGGAGCTCGAGGTGATGGTCACCTTGTCCATCAGGCCATGACGCTGGACCATTTCGCGAATCGCCAGCACGGTGGTCGCGGCACGCATCCGTGATGCGCTCTTGACTTCCAGCTGCCAGTGATCGAAGTCGCACTTCTCGAACAGTTCTTCCAGCGTCGGAATCGGGCACGGCTTGATCCAGCCCGGGCCACCCTTGCGCGCGTCATAGGTCACAAGCTCGGCCGCCGTGTGTTCGACGACCTTGCCGCGACGGTCCGTGGTGCGCTTGAGGGTCGGGTCGTGGATGACCATCAACTCGCCGTCCCTGGACAGGTGCAGGTCCAGTTCGCAGCGACGCACGCCGTGCTTGAGACATTCCTGAAAGCTGGTCAGGGTGTTTTCCGGTGCTTCGCCCTTGGCGCCGCGATGGCCGTAGATGAGGGTCACGGTTCTTCCTTAAATTAATTGCCTGATTCGAGTTGTTCGCGGGCCAGGCGTCGTACCTGGGCCTGCTTCTGCAAGATGTGGCGGGCCAACAGTTGGCGCTGGGCGTCGGTCAGGTGTTCGAACTCGGTGCCAACGTCATAGCCATCGCCCTTGCGGTCGCAATGGGTGACGCGGGCGCGCAGCAGCAGGCCCAGGGCTTGCGGCATCAACACCAGCTTGACCGACAGGTGTGCGCCAGCGGCGATGGGCGATGGATGCTGAAAGTCGATGCCGCCTTCGGAGATGATCACCGGCTGCGGTTCGCCGATCTGCCCGAGCACGGTGATGGCGATCACCTGGCTCAGCAGATCGATGCGTTTGTTCTGTGATTTCAAGAATGCCGCAATGTTGCGGTCGCGCTCATTGATCTGGCGCAACAGGTGCTGCGACTCGAATTCACTGAGGTGCAGTTCGCTGAGCAGGTTGAAGAGTGGGGAAGCATCCTGCAACACTTCCTGGTCTGCGGCTTCAGAAGCGGACAGGGGCCGAATTTCCAGTGCGATCGTATCCTCGATACGGTAGTATTCGCGGCGATCTTCTTCATCTAATGTCGACATGGCGAACCCATGGTAGCGGCGGTGGTCTGAGTGTAAAGCTGGTTATCGACCCCCGCCACAAGGACGTTCCTTTTCCCTCCGAACAAGCCCCGACATGTTCAGACCTCTCTTCGTATTTATCGGCACGCGTTACACCCGTGCAAAGCGTCGCAATCATTTTGTGTCATTCATTTCCCTGACTTCGATGATCGGGCTCGCCCTTGGCGTGGTCGTGATGATCGTGGTGCTGTCGGTGATGAACGGCTTCGATCATGAGATGCGCACCCGCGTGCTGGGCATGGTGCCCCACGCGACCATCGAGTCCGGCGAGCCGATCAGCGATTGGCAAAGCCTGGCCGCAAAGGTCAAGCAGAACCCGCAAGTGACGGCCGTGGCGCCGTTTACGCAAATGCAGGGGTTGCTGACCAATAACGGCAAGGTCTCGAAGGTCCTGCTCAATGCCATCGACCCGGCGCAAGAGCGCCAGGTGTCGATCATCGATCACTTCATGACCCAGGGCAAACTCGACGACCTGGTGCCGGGCGAGTTCGGCATCGTTATCGGCGACAAGGCCGCGGCCAAGCTCGGTGCGGCAATCGGCGACAAGCTGACCTTCGTCGCGCCGGAGGTCACCGTGACCCCGGCCGGGATGTTCCCGCGCATGAAGCGCTTTACCGTGGTCGGCATTTTCCATGTCGGCGCCGGTGAGCTCGATGGCTACCTGGGCGTCACCAACCTGCAGGACCTGGCCCGGCTGCATCGCTGGAAACCGGATCAGGTCCAGGGCCTGCGCCTGAAGTTCGACGACCTGTTCCAGGCGCCGCGCACCGCGTGGAGCATCGCCCGCGATCTTGGCGAAGACCGTTTCTACGCCCGCGACTGGACCCGCACCCACGGCAACCTGTACCAGGCGATCCGCATGGAAAAAGCCATGATCGGCCTGTTGCTGCTGCTGATCGTTGCCGTCGCGGCGTTCAACATCATTTCCACACTGGTGATGGTGGTGAACGACAAGAAGGGTGACATCGCGATCCTGCGCACACTGGGCGCCACGCCGGGCACGATCATGCGCACCTTCATGGTGCAGGGCACGGTGATCGGCGTGGTCGGTACCGCGATCGGCGCCGTGGTCGGGATCTTCGCCGCGCTGAATGTCAGTGCCGCGATCTCGGCCCTCGAAGGCCTGATCGGCCACAAATTCCTCAACGCCGACGTGTACTTCATCGATTACCTGCCGTCGCAAGTGCAGAGCCAGGACGTTGTCATGGTCTGCGCCGCCGCGTTGATCCTGAGTTTCCTCGCCACCCTGTATCCAGCCTGGCGTGCCGCGCGCACCCAGCCTGCGGAGGCGCTACGTTATGAGTGAGTCGGGCATGAGTGATAAAGCAATTTTGAGCTGCCGCAACCTGGGCAAATCCTACGAGGAAGGTCCGGAGTCGGTAGAGGTCCTGGCCGGGCTGCAACTGGAAATGCATCCGGGCGAGCGTGTGGCGATTGTCGGCAAGTCGGGCTCGGGCAAAAGCACCTTGCTCAACCTGTTGGGCGGCCTCGATACGCCGACCAAGGGCAGCGTCTGGCTCGATGGCGAAGAACTGTCGGCGCTGAGCGAGAAGAAACGCGGCCTGCTGCGTAACCGGGCCCTGGGCTTCGTGTACCAGTTCCACCACCTGCTGCCGGAATTCACGGCGCTGGAAAACGTCTGCATGCCGCTGCTGATCGGCAAGACCGCGATCCCCGAAGCGCGCCAGCGTGCCACGGCGCTGCTGGAGCGGGTAGGGCTGGGCCACCGGCTGGAACACAAACCGGCTGAATTGTCCGGTGGTGAGCGTCAGCGCGTGGCTATCGCCCGCGCCCTGGTCAACACACCGGGCCTGGTGATGCTCGACGAGCCGACCGGCAACCTCGACGCCCACACCGCCCAGGGCATTCAGGACTTGATGCTGGAACTCAGCACCTCGATGCGCACGGCGTTCCTGGTGGTGACCCACGACATGAACCTGGCCCGCCAGATGGACCGAGTCCTGCACCTGCAGGAAGGTTGCCTCACACCCATCTGATTGGCTGCAACCCGATGCCTGGAAAGGCGTCGGGTCTTTTATTTTTATACGGTGCCCCAGCGAATGTTCAGACCGTTATCGATCTTTATCGGCACGCGCTATACCCGCGCCAAGCGTCGTAATCGCTTTGTTTCCTTCATCTCGATGACCTCGATGATCGGCCTCGCCCTGGGCGTGCTCGCGATGATCGTGGTGTTGTCGGTGATGAACGGCTTCCAGCGCGAAATGAGCTCGCGCATCCTCGGCATGGTGCCTCATGCCACCATCGTCGGCGTCAACCCGATTGATGACTGGAAGCCCGTGGCAGCGGCCGCGATGAAAAACCCGGAAGTGACGGCGGCGGTGCCGTTCACCGAGATGGAAGGCATGCTGTCCTACAAGGGCACGATGCAGCCCATCCAGGTCAGCGGTGTCGACCCGGCGCTGGAAGGCCAGGTGTCGATCGTCGCCAAGCACATCGTCCAGGGCAGTCTCGAGGCCCTGAAACCGGGCGAATTCGGCGTGGTGATCGGCGAGATCACGGCGCGGCGCTTCCGCTTGAACGTCGGCGACAAGATTACCCTCATCGTGCCGGAGGTCAGCAATGCGCCGGGCGGCATTACCCCGCGCATGCAGCGGCTGAATGTGGTCGGCGTGTTCAAGGTCGGTGCCGAGCTCGATGGCACCATGGCCCTGATCCACATGGCCGATGCCGCGCAGATGCAGCATTGGGAGCCGGATCAGGTGCAGAGCGTGCGCCTGGCGGTGAAGGACCTGTACGCCGCACCGCAAGTGTCGAGCGACATCGCCACGGGGCTCGGTGCCGCCTACAAGGCTGACGACTGGACCCACACCCAGGGCAGCCTGTTCAGTGCGATGAAGATGGAAAAAACCATGATCGGCCTGCTGTTGCTGATGATCGTCGCGGTGGCGGCGTTCAACATCATCGCGACCCTGATCATGGTTGTGAACGACAAGGGCGCAGACATCGCGATCCTGCGCACCATCGGTGCCACGCCGCGACAGATCATGGCGATCTTCATGGTGCAGGGCACGGTGATCGGTATTGTCGGCACCCTGATTGGCGGTGTGTTGGGCGTGATTGCCGCGCTGAACGTCAGCCAGATCGTGGGCTGGATCGAGCGGGTCAGCGGGCAGCACATCTTCAGTTCGGACGTGTATTTCGTCAGCAACCTGCCGTCCGAGCTGCAAGGTGGGGATGTAGCGCTGATCTGCACGGCGGGCTTTGTCTTGAGCTTCCTGGCCACGGTTTACCCGGCATGGCGGGCGGCGAAGATCGAGCCGGCTCATGCGTTGCGGTATTCGTAACCAGTAACACCGCCATCGCGAGCAAGCTCGCTCCCACAGGGATCTGCGTCGTACACAGATTATGTGAACGCCACAAAACACTGTGGGAGCGAGCTTGCTCGCGATGAGGCCGGAACAACTGGCCTCAGTCTCCTTTTGGTAAATCAATCACAAACCTGGTCCACCCATTCTCCGATTCGCAACGAATCTGCCCGCCGTGGGCGCGGATGATCGACTGGGTGATCGCCAGGCCCAATCCCGCATGTTCACTGCTGCCTTCGCGGCGCGCTGGATCTGCACGGTAGAAGCGGTCAAATAGCCGCGGCAGTAACTGTGCGTCTATTGCGCTCCCTGTGTTTTCGACGCTCAATCTCAGGTCATTCGCTTGCTCGACAATGTTTACCCGAACCTCGCCATCGACGGGGGTAAAACGTAGCGCGTTATCCAGTAAGTTGGACAATGCTCGCCTCAACATACTGCGGTCGCCTTCCAGGCACCCATGGCCTTCCCGTGCGAGCGTCACCTGCGCGTCTTCCGCCAGCGGCGCAAAAAACTCCAGTAACAGATCCGCTTCCTGTCCCAGCTCCAATGGCTCGCGTTTAGGGATCAACAATCCATGATCAGCCTTGGCCAGATACAGCATGTCGTTGACCAATTGCGCCATCCACTGCAGTTCTTCGAGGTTGCTGTGCAGGGCTTCGCGGTAGTCCTCGATGGGGCGGGGGCGGGTGAGGGTGACCTGGGTGTGGGTCAGCAGGTTCGACAATGGGGTGCGCAGTTCATGGGCAATATCGGCAGAGAACGCGGACAGGCGCTGAAAAGAGTCGTCGAGGCGTCCGAGCATGGCATTGAAGTTGTGGGCCATTTCCGCCAGTTCCGGTGGCATGTTTTCTTCAGGCAAGCGCATGTTCAGCGATTGCGCGGAAACACCGCTGGCGACCGCACTGATGCGCCGCAACGGGCGCAAGCCGCTGCGCGCCGCCCATGCCCCCAGCAGTGCGGTGGCCAGGGCTGACAGGCCGACGGTCAGCCAGATCAGATGCTGCATGCGTTGCAGAAAGTGCTGGTGGTGGGTGATGTCCAGCATCAGGGTCAGTTGCGGTGAATCGGGTTTGTTCACATCAAGCGGCGCATTCAGCACGCGGTAATCCATGCCTTCATGGCTCACCGTCGACAATCCGAGCTGGCGCGGCAATAGCAGCGGAAGGTTTGTCGAGCTGTCATACCAGCGCTGACCGTCGCTGCCGGTGATGCGCAGTGACAGATCAGCCTGTCGGCTCAGTTCCTCCGTCAGCTTCACTTCGCTGTCACTCGATTGAAAGTCGTGCAGGGCCCGACGCAGGCCCGTCAGCTTGGCGCCCAGCAATTGCTGGTCGAGCTCAACAAAGTGCGCCTCACTGGCGCGGCTGAACAGCACCCCGGCGAACAGCGATACCACGGCGGTGCAGGCGGCAAACAACAGCGCCAGGCGGCTGCTCAAGGAGAGACGGCGCATCAGGCAGGGCGCTCTTCAAGCACGTAACCCATGCCGCGCACGGTGTGGATCAGCTTGTTGGGGAATTCATCGTCGATCTTCAGGCGCAGTCGGCGGATCGCCACCTCGATGACATTGGTGTCGCTGTCGAAATTCATGTCCCAGACCTGGGACGCAATCAGCGACTTGGGCAGGACTTCGCCCTGACGGCGCAGGAGCATTTCCAGCAGGGCGAACTCCTTGGCGGTCAGGTCGATCCGCTGGCCGCTGCGTTCGACCCGGCGTCGGATCAGGTCCAGGCGCAAATCGGCCAGTTGCAGGCTGGTCTCCTGAGGCGTGGCGCTACCACGACGCAACAGGCTGCGGACCCGGGCCAGCAGTTCGGAGAACGCAAACGGCTTGACCAGATAGTCATCGGCGCCCAGTTCGAGGCCGTGGACCCTGTCTTCCACGGCGTCGCGCGCTGTCAGAAAAAGTACCGGCGTGTCCAGGCCGGCGCCGCGTACCGCTTGCAGAATCTGCCAGCCATCGCGGCCGGGCAGCATCACATCGAGAATCAGCAGGGCATACTCGCCGCTGAGAGCCAGTTGCTGGCCGGTGCTGCCGTCGGCCACCAGTTCCGTGTTGAACCCGGCCTCGGCCAGACCCTGACGCAGGTAGTGGCCGGTCTTCGGTTGGTCTTCGACAATCAGCAGTTTCATGGGCGACTCATGGCAAGTGGAACGAACGCTTTATACCGTGGGCAGCGTTCATACAGGTCAACCTGACAAAGTTGTAATCTGGCTGTCAGGTTACGGGCAGTGGCAGCAGTTTAGAGTTTTCCTCATGCTGAGCCTTATCTTGTTGGAGTATGACGATGTTTTTACGCAAATCCCTGGCGCAAATCCTGTGTTTGCTGGCGCTGAGCTCACCAGTGTGGGCGGACGGCGGGCATGCCTACGATTTCGGCCAGTCGGCCCCGGCGGCCAAGGCGACCCGCAGTGTCGAAGTGGTCATGGGGGACATGTCCTTCGCGCCGAAGGCCATCGATATCAAGGCCGGGGAAACCGTGCGCTTCGTGCTGGTCAATAAAGGCCGGTTGCTGCATGAGTTCAACCTGGGCGACGCGGCGATGCACGCCAGGCACCAGCAGGAAATGTTGCAGATGCAACAGAGCGGCATGAAGGCCATGGACCACGGGAAGATGGCCGGCATGGATCACGGCAAAATGGATCACGGCATGAAACATGACGACCCCAACAGCGTGCTGGTGGAGCCGGGCAAGACCGCCGAGCTGACCTGGACCTTCAGCAAGGCCACCGGCCTTGAGTTTGCCTGCAACATCCCCGGTCATTATCAGGCCGGCATGGTCGGCAAACTGACTGTCAGTCAGTAAGCACTCAAAGGCGGGAGCAAAGGCTGATAGAATCCGCTGATTCTTCAGTCAGGTTTCCGCCATGCATCCCGCAGCCGAACACTCGCCGCTGGGCAAGTCCAGCGAATACATCGCCACCTACACGCCGTCCTTGCTGTTCCCGATCCCGCGCACCGCGAAGTGGGCGGAGCTGGGCCTGACGGCTGAAACCCTGCCGTATAAAGGCGTGGACTTCTGGAACTGCTTCGAACTGTCCTGGCTGCTGCCTTCGGGCAAGCCGGTGGTGGCGATCGGCGAATTCAGCATTCCGGCGGATTCGCCGAATATCATCGAGTCGAAATCGTTCAAGCTCTACCTCAACTCCCTGAACCAGACGCCGTTTACCGACACCGCGAGCCTTGAGGCGACGCTGGCCAAGGACTTGTCGGCAGCTGCCGGCAAGCCGGTGGGGGTGCGCATTCGCAGTCTCAAGGATGTCGAGCGCGAAGGCGTCGTGGCCCTGCCGGGCGTGTGCATCGACGAACTGGATATCAGCGTCAGCAGCTACGAGCATCCACGGCCGGAACTGCTGCGTTGCGATGATTCGCGCATCGTCGAGGAGAGCGTGCACAGCCATTTGCTCAAGTCCAACTGCCCGGTCACCAGCCAGCCGGACTGGGGCAGCGTGGCGGTGGAGTACCGTGGCGCGGCGCTGGATCACGCGAGTCTGCTCGAGTACATCGTCAGCTTCCGTCAGCATTCGGACTTCCATGAGCAGTGCGTGGAGCGGATCTTCCTCGATCTGCAGCGGTTGTTGAAACCGGAGAAACTGACGGTGTACGCGCGTTATGTGCGTCGTGGCGGGCTGGATATCAACCCGTATCGCAGCACTGAAGAGGTGCAGTTGCCGAACCATCGCCTGGTCCGCCAGTAACGAAACCCTGTAGGAGCGAGCCTGCTCGCGAAAGCGTTATGACATTCAACATCAATGATGACTGACACACCGCATTCGCGAGCAGGCTCGCTCCCACAATGGGCTGTATTGCCAGGCGCAGAAACCAAAAAAACCCGCCATCGCTAGCGGGGTTTTTGCATCAGGAGGGTTCAGATCCCCATGTTGGCCAAGGCCTGCCCGATGTTGCGCAGGGTGCCGGCAAGGGTAGGGTGTTCGAGTTCGAAGCGTTCGACGGCGAGGTTGACGTTGTCGGCGATACTGGAATCCTGGGTCTTGGTTTCGAGTTCAAGCTCAAGCTCGATCTGTTGCATCAGCGCGTGCAGATCTTTGCGCTCTGCTTCAGACAATGGAGGATTCTGTTCCAATTGCTCGCGCAGGGCATTGAGCTGTTCTTGCAGTTCGCGGGCAGGCATGGCGTTCTTCCTTCTCTCGATTGGCACTGGCATAGACCGCAGCGGTCCGCCAAAGGTCTATGGCTGACCTTTAGATTAATCCACTCCCGCCTAACCTGCATGATCTCGATCAGGGCTTTTCGCCTTTGAACCGGCGCAACTGGATGTCTGCCAGGCAGGTGTCGAGTTCACCGAGGTGATCGATCACCGAATGCACGCCCAGGCCGAACAGTTGCATCGTGGCCTTGCCGCGTTTGATGTCGCGCTCCTGCTGGGTCAACGCTTGCCATTGCCGGGGCGCCAACCCGCACAGCGAGCCGCAGGACGCCAGGCCGATGGTCCACAGCCCGGCATTAAGGCCCGCTTGCAACAGGCGCGGTTCACCGCTCACCAGTACACAGCCGTCGAGTCGGTCAACGTTCAGGCTCATCAAGGCTTGCCAGCAGGCATCCGGTGCAGGCCATGGGCTAATTGTTGCTGGATGTTGCGATGGTTTGATCCATTCCGGTAGCGCAGCGGCCAGGGCCTGGCTGAGGTCCGGGGGCAGTTCATCAAGCCAGGCACAGGGAATTTGCTGGCGCTGCAAGCTGAGCAGGCTGTCCAGTGCGCCGGGTGTGGACTCTGCGTGCTCGGCCGAGTGGCTGCCGTGGCGATGGGTGTGCGCGCCGAAATCCACAAGGCAGCCACTGAGGCCGAACAGTACGGCGGTCAGGCGGGGTGCGGTTTGGGGCAAGGCTTCGGCGAGCGGCATATGGACGTCCCTGAAATAGCCTGAAGGCTAGCGGGCGACGGTGACAGTTGAGTGACATGGATGTGAAACGCTCACAGTTGGCACGATTCCTCCGGCGGGATGAGTGCGAAGTGCCTTAAACGGCGTTTACGTCTTATACTTGCCAACTTATTGCCCGGGCCAGGGGCCCGAGCCGGTACAAACCAAGGAGTTTTTTCTATGCGCTGGAGCAATCATCTAGCCAGGATTTGTGTATGCGCCAGTGTGATGCTGGTTCCGTTCGTTGCCCAGGCAGCCTCGGAAGATGATCCTTGGGAAAGCGTCAACCGCCCGATCTACAAGTTCAACGACGTGATCGACACCTATGCGCTGAAGCCCTTGGCCCAGGGCTACCAGTACATAACGCCGCAGTTTGTCGAAGATGGTGTTCACAACTTCTTCCGGAACATCGGCGACGTGCGCAACCTCGCCAACGATATCCTGCAGGCCAAGCCTCGCGCCGCCGGCGTTGATACCGCACGCATCATTTTCAACACCACCTTCGGCTTGCTGGGCGTGATTGATGTCGGCACCAAAATGGGCCTGCAGCGCAATGACGAAGATTTCGGCCAGACGCTGGGTTACTGGGGTGTCGGCAGCGGCCCTTACGTGATGCTGCCACTGCTGGGCCCAAGCACCTTGCGCGATGCACCGTCCAAGTACGTCGACAGCTACACGGGCGCCTATCGCTACGTGAACGACGTTCCTGTGCGTAACTCGTTCCGCGCCCTGGACATCATCGATACGCGTGCCAACCTGCTGTCGAGCGAGAAGCTGATCACTGGCGACAAGTACACCTTCATCCGTAATGCGTACCTGCAGAACCGGGAATTCAAGGTGAAAGACGGTCAGGTCGAAGACGATTTCTGATCTCGACCGGTAAACTGAAAAAAGGCGGCCATCAATCAAGGTCGCCTTTTTTGTTTGCGAAGACCCGCATGCAGGTAAATCGGGCTTTTCACTGTAGTCCCGACCGGTTTGACTCGCGGGTTCGAACCTTCCATTGGGTTACGGATTTGACTGTTCTTATAACTCTCGGTGATTTGACAAACAAAGACGTCAAGCGACCATCGGCGTGAGCTTGAAACGCCCCGCGGATGGGAGTACCGTCTGCGCCTTAGAAGGGCACCTCTGGTGTACACGTGTGTAGGGCAAATGCCCGAAAGCGGTGCGACAGAGAGGCTAGAAAGCGAATCCAGTAGTGAGTGCCGGGTCAAATTCCCCGCCTGCTACGCCAACCTAATTCTGGCGCCGTTTGCCCACATGCCAAAAACCAGTGCCACGCTGCTGATAATCGATGATGACGAAGTAGTGCGCGCGAGCCTCGCCGCCTATTTGGAAGACAGTGGTTTCGGCGTCTTGCAGGCCAGCAATGGCCAGCAGGGTCTTCAGGTATTCGAGCAAGACAAGCCCGACTTGGTCATCTGCGATCTGCGCATGCCGCAGATGGGCGGACTCGAACTCATCCGTCAGGTCACCGAGCTGTCGCCGCAAACACCGGTGATCGTGGTGTCGGGTGCCGGCGTGATGAACGACGCGGTCGAGGCCCTGCGCCTGGGCGCGGCGGACTACCTGATCAAGCCTCTCGAAGATCTGGCGGTGCTCGAGCACTCTGTGCGCCGGGCCCTGGATCGCGCGCGCCTGCTGCTGGAAAACCAGCGCTACCGCGAGAAGCTGGAGAAGGCCAACCGCGAGCTCGAAGCCAGCCTGAACCTGCTCCAGGAAGACCAGAACGCCGGTCGCCAGGTGCAGATGAACATGCTGCCGGTCAGCCCATGGACCATCGACGAGTTCAAATTTGCTCACCAGATCATCCCGTCGCTGTACCTGTCGGGTGATTTCGTCGATTACTTTCGCGTCGACGAGCGTCGGGTAGCGTTTTACCTGGCGGACGTTTCCGGGCATGGCGCCTCTTCAGCCTTCGTCACCGTGCTGTTGAAGTTCATGACCACGCGCCTGCTGTTCGAGTCCAAGCGCAGCGGCACCTTGCCGGAATTCAAGCCTTCAGAGGTTCTTGGTCATATCAACCGGGGCCTGATCAGTTGTAAGCTGGGTAAACACGTCACAATGGTCGGTGGAGTCATCGACGAGGAGACCGGTTTGTTGACCTATAGCATCGGCGGTCATTTGCCGTTGCCAGTGTTGTACACGCCAGACAGTGTTCGTTATCTGGAAGGGCGTGGCCTGCCGGTGGGCCTCTTCAACGAAGCCACCTATGAAGACCACGTGCTGGAATTGCCACCGACGTTCAGCCTGACGCTGATGTCTGATGGCATTCTGGACCTTTTGCCAGAACCCACACTCAAAGAAAAAGAAGCGGCGTTGCCCCAACGGGTCAAGGCTGCGGGCGGCACCCTGGATGGGCTGCGGCAGGTTTTTGGATTGGCCACGCTAGGGGAGATGCCGGATGATATCGCCCTGTTGGTGTTGAGCAGGAATCTTTGATGAGTACCGGTAGAATCCAGTTCGCCGAGCAGGACGGCACCTTCGTCCTGAAGTTCGTCGGTGAAGTTCGCCTGACCCTGTGTTCGGCGTTGGATGCGACTATTGAGCGGATCTTCAGCGCATTGAATTTCAACGCGATCGTGATCGATCTGACCGAAACCCGCAGCATCGACAGCACCACGCTTGGCCTGCTGGCCAAGCTGTCGATCCTGTCGCGGCAGAAAGTCGGCCTGCTGCCGACTGTCGTCACCACCCACGAAGACATCACGCGGCTGTTGCAGTCCATGGGCTTCGAGCAGGTCTTCAACATCGTCGACAAGCCGGTGCCCTGCCCGGAATGCCTGGACGACCTGCCAGACCAGGATCAGTCCGAAGAAGTGGTGCGGATCAAGGTGCTCGAAGCGCACAAGATCCTCATGGGGCTGAACGACACCAATCGTGAAGCCTTCCATGACCTGGTGAATGCGCTGGAGCGGCACTGATCCCTTGAGGTGATGCTGTCTGGTCTGGCTAAACACAGCTTCACCATTCACCACAATCCACTGTGGGAGCGGCGGTGCGGCGATCCGACTTGCTCGCGAAGGCGGCCTCGCATTCGACATTGCAGTGAACGGACTGACGCCTTCGCGAGCAAGCCCGCTCCCACATTGGTTTTGCACTGAGCGCACGATTCGGTTTCAACCCACAATCCCAGTGAGTGCGAGATCGCTGACAAAAAAGGGCGAACCCGTGAGGGTTCGCCCTTTTTGCATTACACCCACTCAGATCACAGCTTGGCCTGCAGCAGCGCCTCAAGCTTCTCCTGATCCCGCGCGAACTGACGAATACCTTCGGCCAGCTTCTCGGTCGCCATCGCATCTTCGTTGGACAACCAGCGGAACTGCGATTCGTTGAGGCTCAGGCGCGCTTCACCGGCATGGCCAGGCGCCAGTTTGCGTTCCAGCTTGCCGGTGTCCGCTGCCAGCTTGTCGATCAAGTCCGGGCTGATGGTCAGGCGGTCGCAGCCGGCCAGTTGTTCGATCTGGCCCAAATTGCGGAAGCTCGCCCCCATGACCACGGTCTTGTAGTCGTTGGCCTTGTAGTAGTTGTAGATGCGCGTCACCGACTGCACGCCCGGATCATCCGCACCGGTGTAATCGTTGCCGTTGGCTTTCTTGTACCAGTCGTAGATACGGCCCACGAACGGCGAAATCAGGAACACCCCGGCATCGGCACAGGCGGCGGCCTGGGCGAAGGAGAACAGCAGGGTCAGGTTGGTCTGGATGCCTTCCTTTTCCAGGATCTCGGCGGCGCGGATGCCTTCCCAGGTGGAGGCAATCTTGATCAGTACGCGGTCGCGGCCAATGCCGGCCTTGTCGTACAGCTCGATCAGGCGATGGGCGCGCTTGAGCATGGCATCGGTATCGAACGACAGGCGCGCATCCACTTCGGTGGAAATGCGGCCCGGAATCACTTTCAGGATTTCCTGGCCCACGGCCACGCCAAAACGGTCGCTGGCCAGGCCCACATCGCCCTTGCAGTCGTTGACGCTGGCGTTCAGCAGCTCGGCATACGCAGGAATGGCCGCGGCCTTGAGCAGCAGGGAAGGGTTGGTGGTGGCGTCCACCGGTTTAACGCGAGCGATCGCTTCGAAGTCGCCGGTGTCGGCAACCACGGTGGTCATTTGTTTGAGTTGTTCCAGCTTGGAAGTCATGAGCGTGCTCTGTCCTATGGGTCTGATGACATTACCCGAGCGCTGACAGCCACTCAAGGGCGTGTACGTGTATAGACGGCCCCTGCGGCAACAACCTGAAAACAATTGTTTGAAAGGCGGGGCGTGGTATCGATGAATACGATGCCCAAACGCCCCACAGGTTCAACGAGACCGACCGTTAACGCCCTTCGAGCAACGCCGCCGCCTGATCCAGCAGCGCCAACGGATCTTTCGCCTTGTGAATATCCACCGACAACAGCTGCCGGAACTTGCGCGCCCCCGGAAACCCGGTGCCCAGGCCCAGCACATGCCGGGTGATGTGGTGCATCGAACCACCGGCATCGATATGTGCTGCAATATAGGGCCGCAGCTGCGCCAGCGCCTCGGCGCGGCTGATCACCGGCGCCGTACTGCCGAATAGTTGCTGATCCACCTCGGCCATCACATAAGGGTTGTGATACGCCTCGCGGCCCAGCATCACGCCGTCGAACGTCTGCAAATGCTCGTGGCAGGCCTCCAGCGTCTTGATGCCGCCGTTGAGAATGATCTCCAGCTCCGGAAAATCCGCCTTCAACCGCGCCGCAACGTCATAACGCAGGGGCGGGATGTCACGGTTCTCCTTCGGCGACAACCCCTCCAGAATCGCAATCCGCGCGTGCACGGTAAAACTGGTACAGCCGGCATCCCGCACCGTGCCGACGAAATCACACAGCTCCTCGTAACTGTCCCGGCCATTGATCCCGATACGGTGCTTGACCGTCACCGGAATCGACACCGCATCACGCATCGCCTTCACACAATCGGCCACCAACTGCGGATGCCCCATCAGGCACGCGCCGATCATATTGTTCTGCACCCGATCGCTCGGACAGCCGACATTCAGGTTCACCTCGTCGTAACCATGCTCCTGCGCCATGCGCGCGCACGCCGCCAGGTCCAGCGGCACACTGCCGCCAAGCTGCAGGGCCAGCGGATGCTCGGCCTCGTTGTGCCGCAGAAATCGCTCGTGATCGCCGTTGAGCAGGGCACCGGTGGTGACCATTTCGGTGTAGAGCAGGGCGTTTTTCGACAGCAGGCGCAGGAAGAAGCGGCAGTGGCGGTCAGTCCAATCCATCATGGGTGCGACGGAGAAACGGCGGGAGAGCGGGGCGGGTGTAGCGTTGGCTGCGGACATTGGGAGTCTGGAATCGGTGAGGCTGGGAGGTGGGGGAGTTTATCAGGAATGGGATGACGAGGCTCAGGAGTCCGAATACAGGCAATCAGGTCTGTTTAAATCAGCGCGAAAATGTCGGATGTTTCCCTTGTCAACGCGTCTTGCCTGTGGATGGCCTGCTACCGGTGCGAGAGCAGTTTCAAGTGTGTAACGAGATTTAATAAGCCATGACCAGGCGCCTTGGCACGCCGTTATTTGCCCTCAGGCACCGCCAGCCACTGCCGTCGAATCTTCTGATAAATGCCCGTTGCCTTGGCCAGGTGCAGCCACTGATCGACGTACAGCTTCCAGGTAATGTCGTCACGGGGCAGCAGGTAGGCTTTTTCGCCGTATTGCATGTAGTGCGTCGGGTTGACGGCGCACAGGCCCGGTTTGAGCTTCTGCTGGTACAGCGCCTCCGACGCATCGGTGATCATCACGTCAGCCTTTTTATCCAGCAGTTCCTGGAAGATGCTCAGGTTATCGCGCAGCTGCAATTGCGCCTGGGGCAGGTAGGCGTGGACGAACGCTTCGTTGGTGCCGCCGGCGGGTTCGACCAGGCGAACCGAGGGCCGGTTGATCTGTTCGACAGTCTGGTACAGCGCCTGGTCTTCGCAACGCACCAGCGGGATTTTGCCGTCGACGTCCAGGATGTTGCTGAAGAAGGCTTTTTTCTGCCGTTCCAGGGTGACCGAGATGCCGCCCATGGCGATGTCGCACTTGCCGGCGAGCATGTCGGGCATCAGGGTTTTCCAGGTGGTGGGCACCCACTCGACCTTGGCGCCCAGGCTGTCGGCCAGGGCGTGGGCCATGGCGATGTCGATGCCGGAATACGCGCCGTCCTCGGCTTTAAGGGTGTAGGGCTTGTAGTCGCCGGTGGTACAAACGCGCAGTTGTCCCCGTTGCATGACGCTGTCCAGATGCGAAGGTTCTGCCTGGGCGCCAAGGGAGAGTGCGAGCAAGCCGCCGAGCATCATTGCTCTATTGATTTTCGTCATTGTTATCGGGCTTTTGTGCTGGAGTGGTTTTGAAAGGGGAGTGTAGTGAAACTTTCACCGGTGTGAAAAATCAACGCCCCCCGAAGATGGCTTCAACCTTGCGTCAGAAGCGTTACTCAATCGACCATTACTTCAAGCGTCCAGCCGCCTTGCGATAAACCTGCTCACGTTCCCGTTTATCCACGGCTACCACAAACACGGTAATTTCCTGGTCAATTATTTGATAGACCAAGCGGTAACCGCTGCTACGTAGTTTGACCTTGTAGCAGTCGGGAAAACCATGCAGGCGGTTAGCTTCAATGCGTGGATTGTTCAGGATCTCCACCAGCTTCCTTTTGAGCTGCTGTCGGACTGTGTCGCCAAGTTTTTGCCATTCCTTCAATGCACGGGCATCAAACTCAAGGCTATAGGTCATCTATAGAAACCCTTACTCGTTGAGGAGATGCAAGCCGTTCCCGCACAGTGGCCAATAGAGCCTCATCGTCTTCAGTCATCAAGACAGGCTTGAAAGGCAACTGACCACGCTCCGCCACATATTGCAGGGCTTGGCGCATCAGTTCGGAAGGGGTGACGCCGAGCTTTTCCAGTTCGAGATAGGCGCGAGCTTTGAGGTCGTCATCGATACGGATGTTGATAGATGCCATGGGGCAGGTTCTCATGTAATGACATTGGTCATTACATTGAATCAAGAGTTCCTCATTGGCAAGTCCGCCGAGACGTACGGCTAATTTAGAGAAAATTCGTACGCGTGAGGATGAAAGTGCCAACCAGCAAAGATCCCACCGCCTGGGTCATCGCCTTGGCCTCACTGACCCAAGTTTAAATCAGTACGTAAGTGTCAGAGATTTTCCCCTGAAGATGGCTCATTCCACTTCCGGGCTCAACGTCCCCAACCACGCCACCAACCCCACAATCAAAACCGCCGCGGCCATTTCCGCTGCCACACTGCGCCGAAGCGCATGGGCTGCCACGCGATACTGGCCCTCCCGCAACGACCGCTGCAGCAAGGGGCCAAGATGAAAGCGGTTCAGCGCCGCCAAAGCCAGCATCCCGGCAAACAGCAGCACTTTGATCGCCAGCAGAATTCCGTAGTGGCTGAGTAGAACCTCATCGAGTCTCGGCCCGACGATGAACAGGTAGTTCACCACGCCCGTCACGGTGATGATCACGACGATCAGCGCACCGACAAGCTCGAATCGCCTGACGGCGTGAGCCAGCAAACGAATGCGTGCTTCGGTTTGCAGGATCCGGGGTTGCGCCATCAATGCAAACGCCAGCAACGCGCCGAGCCACGCGCCCGCTACCAGCAGGTGCAGGATGTCTGTGGTGAAGTGCCAGTAACGACGGCTGCCTTCGTCCATGGCGCCATGTCCGCTCCAGGCCAGGCTGGCGAGGGCGATGCCGCCGGCAGTGCTGGCGATCACCAGGCTGAGACCGGGGGCGCGTGGGTTGAGCATCACCGCCAGGCCTGCGACCGCCAACGCAATCATCCGCACGGCCCAGGCCATCCCGACGTCTGTCTCGAACAGCATCATCTCGAGGTGAGGGCGTAGCTCGGCAACGTCTGACTCGCCGCTCATGGCGCGGACCATCAGCACCATGCCGACGATGGACAGCAGCGCACCGAGCCCGGCAGTTCCCGTCAGCAATCGGCGAAAGGGCAGCACCGTCCCGGATCGCCGTTCCTGTCCTTTGAAGCTGTAGAGCCCGAACAGCGCCACGCCAAACAACAGCATCAAATCCACATACAACACAAACCGCAGAACGACGTTGGCCGAGTCGCTCATCGATCATTTCACTTTGAACGTGACGCTGCCGGTGATCGGGTGGGTATCCGACGACACCGCGCGCCATTCGACCTTGTAGGTGCCGGCAACCAGAGGGGCTGTCGGGGTAATGAGCATGGTTTTCGGATCACTGCCGCCGCTGACCTTGGCCTTGACCGGCATCGGGGCGTGGGCCATGCCGGCCATTTCAGTCATCAGCAGTTTTGCGCCGGAAAACTGGGTGACAAGGTTTTCGGAGAAGTGCAGTTCGATCTTGTCGGGCGGTGCACCTTCTGCGCCTTCCACTGGGGTGGAAGCGAGCAATTTGGGGTGCGCTTGAGCAAGGGTGCTCATGAGCAGACCGCTGAGTAACGCGATAACGACGGCGGTGGGTTTGATGAGGCGCATGCAAGGTCCTTTACCGCTCGAAGCGGTTGTTGTTGGTTTTGGGTGAGTCTGTTCAGAACCACATCCGAACACCGAGCACGAGGCGGGCTTCGCTGCGATCCTCGCCTTCGTCGTTGGCGTAGTCGGCGGTGTTGCCGTAGGTACGGTTCCAGGTCACGCCGAGGTAAGGCGCGAATTCCCGGCGGATTTCGTAGCGCAGGCGCAGGCCGGCTTCGGTGTTGGACAGCCCCGCGCCGATGCCCCGTTGCGGATCGTTTTTGCCGTAGGCGTTGAGTTCGACGGTCGGCTGCAGGATCAGCCGGTTGGTCAGCAGAATGTCGTAGTCGCCTTCCAGCCGCACGGCGCTCTGGCCGCCTTCGCCGATGAAGGCCGTGGCTTGGGCCTCGAAGTTGTACAGCGCCATACCTTGCACGCCGAAGGCGGCCCAGGTTTGCGGGGCGCCGGGTTTGAAGTCCTGGCGCACGCCGCTGACGACGTCCCACCACGGGGAAATGGCGTGGCCCCACAGGGCCTGGATTTCAGCGTCCTCGGTCACGCCGTTGGTGCGCTCGCCTTCGGAGCGCAGCCACAGGCGATCGATGTCGCCGCCGACCCAGCCGGACAAATCCCAGGCCAGGGTGCTGCCGTCATCGGCGTCCTGCCATTCCAGTTTGTCGGCGAGGAAAAACGAATTGAGTGTGTTGTCGTGCACATGGTGGCCGGCGGGATCGACATACACCGCCGCGCGATCGGCATCGGTCAGCACCGGGATCGGCGTACGGCTTTCGCTGGGGGCGGCGGGCTGCATCTGGCCCTCGTCCATGCTTTGCATCTGACTGTGGTCCATCTGGCCATGATCCATGCCTTGCATCTGACCATGGTCCATCTGGCTGTGATCCATGCCTTGCATGCCGTCGCTGGCGGCCATCGCCGTCGAAGTCACGAATGCAAAAAAAACCGGAGTGAATCGAATCATGGGGTGCGCCTCATTCTTCCACGCGAACTTCACGGAACATGCCCATTTCCATGTGGTACAGGAGATGGCAGTGATAGGCCCAGCGGCCGAGCGCATCGGCAGTGACCCGATAGCTGCGCCGGGAGCCCGGTGGCATGTCGATGGTGTGCTTGCGCACCATGAACTCGCCGTTCTCGTCTTCGAGGTCGCTCCACATGCCGTGCAGGTGGATGGGGTGCGTCATCATCGTGTCGTTGACCAGCACGATCCGCAGCCGCTCGCCGTACTTGAGGCGCAGGGGCTCTGCATCAGAGAACTTCACGCCGTTGAACGACCAGGCGAACTTTTCCATGTGCCCGGTCAGGTGCAGTTCAAGGGTGCGGCCAGGCTCGCGGCCGTCCGGGTCTTCGAAGGTGCTGCGCAGGTCGGAGTAGGTGAGCACGCGGCGCCCGTTGTTGCGCAGGCCCATGCCGGGGTCGTCGAGTTTCGCTGAGGTGGACATGGCTTGCATGTCCACCAGCGGGTTGTCGGTTTCCGAGGCGGGGTGGGACTGCATGCCGGGCATGTTGCTGTGATCCATGCCCGCCATGCTGCCGTGGTCCATGCCGCCCATGCCCATGTCATCCATGGTCACCAGGGGGCGTGGGTCCAGTGCCGGCAGCGGCGCTACCAGTCCCGCCTTCACCGCCAGGGTGCCGCGTGCGTAGCCGGTGCGATCCATCGCCTGGGCGAACAGGGTATAGGCCGCTTCGGTCGGTTCGACGATAACGTCGAAGGTTTCCGCCACGGCAATGCGAAACTCGTCGACGCTCACCGGTTTGACGTAGAGGCCATCGGCGGCGACCACGGTCATTTTCAGGCCAGGGATGCGCACGTCGAAGTAACTCATGGCCGAGCCGTTGATGAAGCGCAGCCGCAGCTTTTCCCCCGGGCGGAACACCCCGGTCCAGTTCATGTCCGGCGCCTGGCCGTTCAACAGGTAGGTGTAAGTGGCGCCGCCGACGTCCGCCAGGTCAGTGGGGTTCATCTTCATCTCGGCCCACATCTTGCGATCGGCGACGGTCGGCCCCCAGCCTTTTTCGCTGACGTCGTGGATGAAGTCGCCCACGGTGCGCTTGTTGAAGTTGTAGTAATCGGACTGTTTTTTCAGCGTATTCATCAGGTCGACCGGATCTTCGTCGGTCCAGTCGCTGAGCATCACCACGTAGTCGCGGTCGTACTGGAACGGCTCCGGGTCCTTGGCGTCGATCACCAGCGGGCCGTAGACGCCGGACTGTTCCTGAAGCCCCGAATGGCTGTGATACCAGTAGGTGCCGTTCTGCCGCACGGTGAACTGGTAGACGTACAGGCCGCCCGGCTCGATGCCCTTGAAACTCAGGCCCGGCACGCCGTCCATGTTGGCCGGCAGCAAGATGCCGTGCCAGTGAATGGAGGTGCTGTCCTTGAGTCTGTTGCGCACCCGCAGCGTCACCGTATCGCCTTCACGCCAGCGCAGCAGGGGGCCGGGAATGCCACCGTTGATGGTCTGTGCTGTGCGCGGGCTACCGGTGAAGTTGACCGGGGATTCGCCGATGAACAGGTCGAAATCATTACCGGCCAACACCTGCGGTTCGCCGGGACTGCTGATCGCCCAGACCGGCGTGCGCCATAACCCGAGGCCGCCGAAGAGCCCGCCGATGGCCAGCCCTTTGACGAAGGTGCGTCTTGAAGTGTGGGAGTGCATGCCGTGTGTTCCGCCCGTCAGACCGTTGAACTTGTCGATGAGGCTAGCAGGCGGTGCCTTTCAGCAGGCTGAGGCGAAGATTACAGTTTTGACAGGTTGGACGTCGCTTTCTGGCTTGAAGTGGACTTTTCCCTTGAGGCCACGGTGTCGCCGCAGTTGATGTAGGAGGACGACTTCAGCCAACGCTGATCCGGGTAGTAGGAAAACAACAACTGGCCGTCCTTCATCGAATCAATCAGCCGATGGGCAATTGCCGGTCTGACGGCCGGGCAACCCAGGCTGCGGCCGATGCGGCCATTGGCGCGGGCAAGCACCGGACTGACGTAGGGCGCGCCGTGAATGACGATGGCCCGGTCAAAGGCGTTGTCGTTGAAACCGGGCTCCAGGCCTTCCATGCGTAGCGAGTATCCGTTCTGGCCGAGATAGCTTTGCCGGGTGCGGAACAGGCCGAGGCTGGTGGCGTGGCTTTCGTTGCGGTTGGAGAACAGCGTGGCCATGTTTTCGCCGCTGTTGCGGCCATGGGCGACCAGTTCGTGAAACAGCAACTTGCGCCGTTTAAGGTCGAAAACCCACAGGCGTTGTTCAGTCGAAGGCAGGGAGTAATCGATCACCGCCAGTCTTTGGGCTGGGGCGACGCCTTGGGCACGGCTGCATTGGGTGGCGCGAACGGCCAGGGCAATCACTTTGGCGTCGGCGCCTGGTGCTGCTTTGACCAGCGCGCTTTCAAGCGAATCGGCGTAGGCTGACGTTACTGAAAGGCACGTCAGTAAAATGGCAAATAAAAGGCCAAAGCGGTTTAGCGCCATAGTCGGGTCTCATCATGATAATTTCGAGTCTAGCAGCGAGCGCAAAGCTGGCGCCGCTGAATCAGGGGATTAAGGATTATCCATGGTGCAATTAACAAGGTCATTCGTCATAAGCCGCATGTTTTTTATGGGCTTTCTGATCAGCGGTGCGGCCTTTGCGCAAACTTCGCCGATTGAGCCGGTATCTGCAGCGAGCAGCACAAGCGATGCCGCGGCGCCTGACGATGCGGTCGGCCAGGCGATTCAGGCAACGCTGGAACCGCTGCGCTCGGCCTTTCCGCCGTTGCTCACTTCAAGGCGCAATCAGCGTGTGGACGTCAGCCGGGTGGTGCTGGATTTCTATATGCATCGCAACTATCGCGCCGCGTGGACGGATGATCGTGATGTGGTCCAGTTACTCAAGAGCCTCGAAGACACCCGGGTCGACGGCCTGACCCCGGCGGATTTTCGTATCACCGAACTGGCCCGGGCCCATGAATCGCTGATGGCCGCCATGCCTTCGACGGCACAGCGGGCGATGTTCGACATGGCGGCTACCCGCACCTTCATCACCGCGTTGCTGCAACTGCGCCGGGGCAAGGTCGATCCGTCGCGGCTGGACATTCACTGGAATTTCGATCCTGCCGGCGGTAATGCCCGCGAGGACATGAACAACCTGTTCAGCGCCCTCGATGCCCATGACGTGGCACGTGCATTCGCCGATGCGCCTCCTCAGGAAGAGATTTACCGCAATTTGCGCGAGGGCCTGGCCCGGTTGCGCCAGGTGCGTGATGCGGGCGGCTGGCCGAAAGTCACCGAAGGTCAATCGCTCAAGCCCGGCATGGACGGGGTGGCGGTCGGACAATTGCGTGCGCGCCTGGTGGCGGGCGGGTACCTGGACCCGCACCTGGCGAAAAAAGCCGGTTACGACGACAAGGTCATCGCCGCGGTGAAGAAGTATCAGACCGAGCAATACCTGGGGGCCGACGGCGTGGCGGGGGCGGCGACGCTGGCGGCGCTGAACGTGCCGGTCGAGGCGAGGATCGATCAGGTGCGGGTCAACATGGAACGCGCCCGCTGGCTGTTGTACAAACTTCAGGGCACGTTCGTGATTGTCGATATCGCCGGCTACAAGGTGGCGATGTATCGCGACGGTCTGCCGATCTGGCGTTCGCGGGTGCAGGTCGGCAAGCCGGTGCGCAGTACGCCGGTGTTCCAGGCCGAAATCACCTACATCACATTCAACCCGACCTGGACCGTGCCGCCGACCATCCTCAAGCAGGACGTGATTCCAAAAATCCAGAACGATCCTGGCTATCTGGCGGCCAACCGGATTCGCGTGCTTGATCGCGAAGGCAATGTGCTCGATCCGTCGGACGTTGACTGGAGCAACCCGCGAGGCATCCGCCTGCGTCAGGATGCCGGCCCCGACAGTTCGTTGGGGCAGGTGGTGATCCGCTTCCCCAACGACTATGCGATTTACCTGCATGACACGCCGCACCGCGAGCTGTTTGCCAAGACGGTCCGGGCCACCAGCTCGGGCTGCATCCGCGTGGAAAACCCGCTGCAACTTGTCGAGTTGTTGTTCAACGACCCGGTGCGCTGGAACAGTGCCGGGATTCAAAAGCAGTTGGCCAATGGCAGGACCGAGAATATCCAGCTGCCGGTGAAGGTGCCGGTGCTGCTGGCCTATTGGACCGTGGACCTGAGCAATGACGGGCGAGTGACGTTCAAGCCGGACATTTATGATTACGATGCCCGGGTGTTGCAGGGCTTGAGTCAGCCAACGAAATTGCCTCCCCTGGATTTGCGTCAGGCAGAGATCCCACTGGTGGTGACGGGGCAGGGCCAACAGTAACCAAAGACTGAAAAGACGCCTCGGGAGCGCCATTTTTGGGGGGGGGTACTGGTTTGGAGCGTGGGCACGGTCCCCTGTAGGAGCCGGCCAGCGATGGTCGTTAACGATAACGCGTGTGAGCCGGATGAACGCGGCGCATTCGAGTCCATCGCCAGCAGGCTGGCTCCTACAGGTTTCAGCGTGGGCATGGCCCCTTGGGGGAGCTGGCTTGCCAGCGATGGTCGTTAACGATAACGCGTGTGAACTGGATAAACGCGGCGCACTGAAGTCCATCGCCAGCAGGCTGGCTCCTACAGTTTCAGCGTGGGCACGGTCCTTTGTGGGAGCTGGCTTGCCAGCGATGGTCGTTAACGATAACGCGTGTGAACTGGATAAACGCGGCGTATTTGAGTCCATCGCCAGCAGGCTGGCTCCTACAGTTTCAGCGTGGGCATGGCCCCTTGTGGGAGCCGGCTTGCCAGCGATGGTCATTAACGATAACGCGTGTGAACTGGATAAACGCGGCGCATTCGAGTCCATCGCCAGCAAGCTGGCTCCTACAGTTTCAGCGTGGGCATGGCCCCTTGTGGGAGCCGGCTTGCCAGCGATGGTCGTTAACGATAACGCGTGTGAGCCGGATAAACGCGGCGCATTTGAGTCCATCGCCAGCAGGCTGGCTCCTACAGTTTCCCATGCCCTTTAGCAACCGTCCTAAAGCGCCAGCCCTTGTTGCACCACTACAAGCAGATCGTTTTCTGTCAGCGCCACCGCATCCTGTTGTGCTGTGGCTTGCTCGATCGTTTGTAGCCACCAGTGTGTTTCGCCGTGTTCGTCCACGGTGCGCAACAGGGCGAACTCGTTGCCCGGGGAGTGAATCTCGACGCGCCCCTCGCCATCGGCGGTGAAGCGTGCAACCGGGTCAAAGGTAATGCTGTGCCCGTTGCCGGAGATCACCAACTGGTCGATGGCGTAATCGTAGGAGTCACCCTCGGGATGACTTTCGAACACATGGGTGGCGTTGCGCCGCAGGACCAGGCCCGCTTCGGTCAAGGGCAGCAGCCAGTGCTCTATCCGTTGATACAGTTCGTAGACCTGGCCCGGCCAGCCATCGATCGCCTGATCTGCGCTGGTCAGCCCTGTCCGTTTCATTTTTGCAGCGAGCTCGTCTGCCTTGCTCATGTCGATTCCCTGTATGGAGGTCAGTCTAATCGTAGCTCGTTGACGCGCAGACAGTACTGCCCTGGGTCATGTTTGCAGCGCCACCGGGCAAGTGGTTGCCCCTTTGTCGTGGATAACCCCGTAAACTACGGCCCACAAAAACTGAGGGCTTTGGGCCGTTGCCCATGCCTTGTCCCTGACAGGATGAACTTTTGCCCACGCGCTTTAACAACCCGGACCACGCCCCTGGCGTTGCACTGAAACGCATACCGCTGCGCAAGGCCGCGGTGTTGTTCATTGCCACGGTGTGTCTGTGCCTGTGCGGTTTGCTCTACCTGCAACTGGAGCAATCCCGTCGCCATGATCTGAGTCTGGCGCAAGTGGCGTCTTCGAACCTGACGCGGGCAATGGCGCAGCAAGCCGAAGACACCTTCATGAAGGCTGACCTGGTGCTGACCAGCCTGGTGGACTGGATTCAGGTCGACGGTTTCGGCCAGGACATGCGACCTCGCTTGCAGCAGACCTTTGCCCGGCGAGTGCTGGCACTGGATCAATTGCACGGCATCCTGTTGTTCGACCAGAAGGGCCAGTGGGTGGTGACCTCGTTTGAAAACCTGCCCCGGGGTACCGGGGTCGCTGATCGCGAGTACTTCAAGTATCACCAGCAGAACGTATCGTCGGTGGCGCATATCGGCCCGGCCATCCGCAGTCGGGAAAACGGCGAGTGGATCATCCCTGTTTCCAAGCGGGTCAACGACAGGAACGGCCATTTCCAGGGCGTATTGCTGGCCGGCATCAAGATGTCGTACTTCGACCAGTTCTTCAAAAGCTTCAGCCTCGACGACAACGGCTCGATGTTTCTCGGCCTGACCGATGGCACTTTGTTGGCGCGTCGACCCTTTGTAGAGGCGCAGATCGGCGTGTCGCTGGCCCAGGGCGAGATCTTCCAGAAGTTCCTGCCACAGGCCAACTCTGGCAATGTGATGTTCACGTCCATCATCGATGGCGTGACACGCCTGTACGGTTACCGCCAGCTGGAGGCGTATCCGCTGGTGGTCGCCGCTGCGTCGTCCACACAGACCATTCTCGCGGACTGGTACGACACGGCGTACCGCTCCAGCCTCATCGTTGCCCTGGTGCTGCTGGGCGTGGGGTTGTTCGGTTGGGTGTTCATTCGTCAGGTGCGCGTGGGCGAGCGGGTCGAGTCGGATTTGCGCAGGGCCCAGCAAGCACTGGAGCTGATCGCCACGCATGACAGCCTGACCGGCCTGGCCAACCGCCGGTTGTTCGAGCGGGCGATGGACATCGAGTTCGGGCGCGGTGCCCGGCAGGCAAGCTCCTTGAGCCTGATCATGCTCGATATCGATTACTTCAAGCGCTACAACGACACTTACGGCCACGTGGTGGGGGATCACTGCCTGGCCGAAGTGGCACGTGCGCTGAAGAGTTGCTGCCACCGCAAGGCCGATCTGGCGGTGCGTTACGGCGGTGAAGAGTTTGCGGTGCTGCTGCCCGACACCGACATTCACGGCGCCATGACGATTGCCGAACAGATCCGTCGCAGTGTCATCGACAAGAACATCACTCACACCGGCTCACCCAATGGCTACGTGACGGTCAGCCTGGGCTGCTATTCGTTCGTGCCCTCGGGGCTTGACAGCATGGACGTGTTTGTCGAGCGGGCCGATGCGGCGTTGTATCAAGCCAAGCATTCGGGTCGCAACCGCGTGGCCACATTGTCGATGGCCGGTGGTGGCGAGGCATTGATGCGCTCCGATCGTTGAAGTGCTTTTGTGCCGGTGGACCGTCTTGCTGGCCAGTCAGAATTGATCGTCTAGAGTTCCGTTAGCGCTGTCGAACCCGGCAGGCTCTCCCACGTAAGGACGATCGCCAACATGTTGCTACCTCAAACGTTGACAGCCGTTGCTCTGACCGTCGCAGCCGCTGCCATTTTTCCGCTGGTCAGCCAAGCGCAACCGAAAATCACCGCTGAAGAAGCGCATGCCATCGGCGTGGATGCCTACATCTATTTTTACCCGCTGCTGAGCATGGACGTCACCCGCAAGCAATTCACCAACATCGAGCCGGGCAAGGAATTCGGCAAGGGCCCGATGAACATGTTTGTCAGTGTGCCGCAGTACCCACCAGCCGATTTCAAAGGGGTGGTGCGCTCCAACTTCGACACCTTGTATTCGATTGCCTGGCTGGACTTGAGCAAGGAGCCGCTGGTGATCGCCGCGCCGAATACCGATGGACGCTTCTACCTGCTGCCAATGCTCGATATGTGGACCGACGTCTTCGCGTCGCCGGGCTGGCGCACCACGGGCACCGAGGCCGGACAATTCCTCGTGACGCCACCGGGCTGGACGGGCGCGGTGCCTGCCGGGATGAGCCATCTGCCGGCGCCAACGCCCTTTGTCTGGGTCATCGGCAGGACCAAGACTGACGGCGCAGAGGATTACGCGGCGGTGCACAAGATCCAGGCCGGCTACACGGTGACGCCGTTGTCGCGCTTAGGCAAGGAGCCTGAAGCCGTCACCGTGAAAGTCGACCCAGCGGTGGACATGAAAACGCCACCGAAGATTCAGGTCGACTCCATGTCGGCTGCCGATTACTTCACTTACGCTGCCGAGTTGCTGAAGGTGAACCCGCCGCACAGCACCGACCAGCCAATGCTGGCGCAGATCAAGCGTCTTGGAATCGAAGTCGGCAAGTCGTTCAACATGGACGCGCTGGACCCACAAATCCAGGCCGCACTGCAAAAGGTGCCTCAGGATGCGCAGGCCTTGATGACCTGGAAAGTGCCGACCCTGGCGCGGGAGGTCAATGGCTGGTCGATGAACACCGACACCATGGGCGTCTACGGCAACTACTACCTCAAGCGTGCCATTGTTACGCAGGTGGGGCTCGGCGCCAACCTGCCCGAGGACGCGATTTATCCGTTGAACATCGGCGACAGCAACGGCAAGCCACTCGATGGCGCGAACAAATACGTGTTGCATTTCAGCAAGGGCGAGACACCGCCGGTTAACGCTTTCTGGTCGATCACCCTGTATGACCCGCAAGGTTTCCAGGTCGGCAACTCACTCAACCGTTTTGCAGTCAGTAGCTGGATGCCGTTCAAGCACAACGCCGATGGCTCGCTGGACCTCTATTTCCAGAACGAAAGCCCTGGCAAGGATCTGGAAGCCAATTGGCTGCCGGCGCCCAAAGGCTCATTCAATCTGACCATGCGTTTGTATGGCCCGAAAGCCGAGGCGCTGAATGGCAAGTGGAACCCGCCGGCGATCAAGCAGCTGTAAGCCCAGGACGAAAAAAGCAGCCAACGACGTCATGTCATTGGCTGCTTTTGTTTGTCCAACTGCCCGTCCCGCCGCCAGCGCCGCCTGTTCCACCTCCGGGGGCACCGGTGCCACCGCCCGCGCCACTGCCCGGACCATTGACGCCGGTGCTGCCCATTGACGAGCCGGATCCATGACTGCGGCCTGAGTCGCTGGAGGGGGAGCCGGTCCTGTTGCTGTCTGGCTGCATGGTTGAACTGCGGGTTGCGCCGGGTGCCGTACCGGACGCGCCAGGACCCTCGCCGGACGCCGCAAAGGTGGCCACGGACGTAGCCGCCAACCATGCGGCCATGAGCAGCGAAGTCATTTTTATGTTCATCATGGTCGTCTCCAGGATGAGTCGTTACCTGATGTTAGTGTGACAGGGCACACGGTGGGTGCCGATCCGGTTGACGAGTGGCGCGGGGTCCTGGCGGGCCACCGATTCATGGCCAAGCCCGCTCCCACAGTTGAGCTGTGTCGGGTGGGAAATTTGCGTACACCCTCGAATCGACCAGCTTGCGCTCAAGGTGCTGCCGCCCCCGGGACCACGGATGCAACCACCGAAATGGGCAGGTGTCACAGTTCAGGCACCTAGTCCTCAGGAGTGTCCGGTCATGAAGAAACTGCGGATTGCCACGTTCAACGTCAATGGCCTGCGCGCCCGGCTGCCCAACCTGCTGGCCTGGCTTGAACGGGAAAAACCGGACATCGCCTGCTTGCAGGAACTGAAGGCAGTGGACAGCGCATTCCCGGCTGCCGAGCTTGAAGCACTCGGCTACGGTGCCATCTGGCAGGGTCAGGCGTCATGGAACGGCGTGGCAATCCTGGCGCGGGATGCGCAGCCGCTGGAAAGCCGGCGCGGGTTGCCCGGCGATGACAGCGACAACCAAAGTCGTTATCTGGAAGCCGCAGTCCACGGGGTTCTGGTGGGTTGCCTGTATTTACCTAACGGCAACCCGCAGCCGGGGCCGAAATTCGAGTACAAGCTGGCATGGTTCGAGCGCCTGATCCGTCATGCGCAGGTGCTTCAAGGCAGTGAACATCCGGTGGTGCTGGCGGGTGACTACAACGTGGTGCCCACCGACCTGGACATCTATAACCCGCGCTCATGGCTCAAGGACGCCTTGCTGCAACCGCAGAGCCGCGAGTGCTACCAGCGGTTACTGGACCAGGGCTGGACCGATTCATTGCGGCACCTGCATCCGCAGGATCGGCTCTATACGTTCTGGGATTACTTCCGCCAGCACTGGCAGAAAAACTCCGGTCTGCGCATTGATCATCTGCTGCTCAACCCGGCCCTGAGTCCGTACCTGCAAGACGCCGGGGTGGATGCCTGGGTGCGCAATGAGCCCCACGCCAGCGACCATGCGCCGACCTGGATTCAATTGGGTTCGCGCAAGCGGCGTTGAGTTTTTCATGACGAATGATTGGCTAAATCAATTGTCGGTGGCCGTGCCTGATCCCGTATACATAGCGACCACTGGCGGAGCAATCCGCCGCTTGCGTGCAAAAGGATTGAACGATGAGCGAGCCACGCCTGACTGACCGTGCTTTGTATCTGCAACGCCTGGGCTTCGATGCACCCCCGGCACCGACCCTGGAAACCTTGCGCCAACTGCAACTGCGCCATACCGGGGTTTTTCCGTTTGAAAACCTCACCACGTTATCCGGCGAACCGGTGCTGATCGACCTGCCGTCCATCGAGCGGAAGGTCTTGCATGCGGGCCGTGGCGGTTATTGCTACGAACTCAACAAGCTGTTTCTGGCCTTGCTTCAGGAATTGGGTTTCGACGCCCGCGCCATCAGCGGTCGGGTAGTGATGGGGCAGCCGGAGGGCGCCTGGACGGCCCGGACCCATCGCCTGAGCCTGGTCATCATTGATGACGTACGCTACATCACCGACGTCGGCTTCGGCGGCATGGTGCCGACCGCGCCACTGCTGCTCGATTCCCGCGCCGAACAACTCACCCCGCACGAATCGTATCGCATCGACCTGCACGTCGACGGCTTTACCCTGCGCGCCAACGTAGCCGGTGAATGGCGATCGATGTACATCTTCGACCTGCAACGCCAGGAAGATATCGATTTTGCTGTAGGCAACTGGTACGTCTCGACCCACCCCGAATCGATTTTCGCCAGGCAGTTGATGGTGGCGCGCACCGGGGAGGGCTGGCGCCGTACGCTCAGCAACGGCAGTTTCGCCATTCACCGGATCGGCCATGACAGCGAGCGGCGGGAGGTGACGGATGTGCAGGAACTGATTGGCCTGTTGGGCAGTGAGTTCGGCATCCGCGTACCGGAACAGGCGCAATTGGCGCGGACGCTGGAGCAATTGATCGCAGCGCCGCAATAGCGGGCTGATCGCAGGCATCACAAAGGGCGGGTCAGATTGATCGGCCCTTTGCGTTTCAGGGCCGAACACCCGGCGCCATCACCCGTTGAATTTCGCGCAAGGCCTCTGCCAGTTTCTGCTCCAGGCCCTTGAGTTCGGCAGGCGTGAGGGTTTGTTTCAGTTTTGCGCTCTTGCCTTCGTTGAGCAGGGCCCGGCGCAACGTATTGTTGATTGCCGTCTGGTAGCCGTACCCCTCGTGTTCTGCCAGGGCCCGGGCGGCTTCGATGACGGCGTCATCGAGCATGATGGTAATGCGGGTCTTGCCTTTGGCGGGCGCCACGGCCCCGCGCCTGGCGTCACTGAAGTCGTATTCGTCTTTCATCGGTCATGTCTCCAGGTACTGACGGCGCTCGCTTTTGGTGGCGATGCGCGCGGAAATGATTCGAACGAAATTCGGATCGCGGTAGGTGTACACGACGACCAGCAAACGGCCTTTGGCATCCAGCCCCAGGGTGATCCAGCGTTGTTCGTCGTGGTGGTTGTCCTCGATGGTCAGCGCTCGTTCGTCATGGAATACCGGTTCAGTCTCTGCGAGGCTGATGCCTTGGTGCTTGAGTTTGTTGGCTGCGTTCTTTGCCCTGTGGAACTGAATGTCGAATGGCTTCATTATGCATACTTTATATGTATAAAAAAGAGGCGAGTCATACCGATGGTCGCCAGGAGTTCGAAAGACTAGTCAGCACTTGGGGGGGAGGCAGCGAGGGAAGTATTTCAAGGTTTTTGGCGGGATCAGAAGGGGGGCTATCAGGCGAAAATGGACAAGTATCCATTTTGTGACCGATAAGTTGTATACAACTCTATAGACATTTGTCCTGTGTCTTGCATACAGTGTGCGCATAACAAAAACCAGGGAACCCCCTCCATGAAAACGCCCCATGTTTCACACCAACGGCCCGAGGACGAAAACCTAGGGATCGGCGCGAATATGGCTTATGGCCTGCAACATGTTCTGACCATGTATGGCGGTATCGTTGCGGTGCCATTGATCATCGGCCAGGCGGCCGGGCTCTCGCCAGCGGACATCGGTTTGTTGATTGCTGCTTCATTGTTTGCGGGGGGGCTGGCAACGCTGCTGCAAACCCTGGGTCTACCGTTTTTTGGTTGTCAGTTGCCGCTGGTGCAGGGCGTATCCTTCTCTGGCGTCGCGACCATGGTGGCGATTGTCAGCAGTGGCGGGGAGGGCGGGTTCCAGTCGGTGTTGGGGGCGGTGATAGCGGCGTCCCTGATCGGATTGCTGATAACCCCGGTGTTCTCGCGTATCACCAAGTTCTTCCCGCCGCTGGTGACCGGCATCGTGATTACCACCATCGGCCTGACGCTGATGCCGGTAGCCGCGCGCTGGGCCATGGGCGGCAACAGCCACGCACCGGATTTCGGCAGCATGGCGAATATCGGTCTGGCGGCGGTGACGCTGGTGCTGGTGCTGCTGCTGAGCAAAGTCGGCAGTGCGACCATCTCCCGCCTGTCGATCCTGCTGGCCATGGTCGTCGGTACGGTGATCGCGGTGTTCCTTGGCATGGCGGATTTCTCGTCCGTGACCCAGGGGCCGATGTTCGGCTTCCCGACACCCTTCCACTTCGGCATGCCGACCTTCCACTTCGCGGCGATCCTGTCGATGTGCATCGTGGTGATGGTGACGCTGGTGGAAACCTCGGCCGACATTCTGGCGGTCGGTGAAATCATCGACACCAAGGTTGACTCCAAGCGCCTGGGCAACGGTCTGCGCGCCGACATGCTGTCGAGCATGTTCGCGCCGATCTTCGGATCCTTCACCCAGAGCGCCTTTGCCCAGAACGTCGGGCTGGTGGCGGTCACCGGCATCAAGAGCCGCTACGTGGTGGCCACTGGCGGTTTGTTCCTGGTGCTCCTCGGTCTGCTGCCCTTCATGGGGCGGGTCATCGCCGCCGTGCCGACCTCCGTACTGGGCGGCGCCGGCATCGTGCTGTTCGGCACCGTCGCGGCCAGCGGCATTCGGACCTTGTCCAAGGTCGACTACCGCAACAACGTCAATCTGATCATCGTCGCCACCTCCATCGGCTTCGGCATGATCCCGATCGCGGCACCGAGCTTCTACGATCAATTCCCGAGCTGGTTCGCGACCATTTTCCATTCGGGCATCAGCTCGTCGGCGATCATGGCCATCGTGCTGAACCTGACCTTCAACCACCTCACCGCCGGTAACTCCGATCAGCAATCGGTGTTTGCGGCCGGTACTGAGCGGGTGCTGCGTTATCAGGATCTGGCGGCGTTGCGCGAAGGGGACTACTTCAGCGACGGTAAGCTGCACGATTGCGACGGCAAGGAGATTCCGGTGCTGGAATCGGAACACGGCGGGGCAGAACCACGGGCGGTGCACGCGAAAAGCAGTGAACATGTCTGACGTTCACGGCGACTGAAAAGGGCCGATCTGTCGAATAGACAGATCGGCCCTTTTTTCTTTTCAAGAGATGGCTTTTCATCGGCCACAAAAAAGCCCCTGGATCTTTCGATTCAGGGGCTTTTCGGTGTTGCTGTCTGGCTCCACGACCTGGACTCGAACCAGGGACCCAGTGATTAACAGTCACTTGCTCTACCAACTGAGCTATCGCGGAATGGCGCGTATCTTACTGATTCAAAAAGAGAAGTCAAGCATCGAATAACAATTGGAGCGAATTATCGGGACGGGCGGTGGTTTGGCGGCGATTGGCGGTTACCAGGATCGCCACGGAGGTCTACCATGGTCGCCCGGAAGTGGTGACACGCGCTGCCGGCCATTCGCCGAAAAGGTACGCGCCATGAATCATTTGACCCTCACACCTCGACACCACGGGGTGCACCCATGAGCATCTCTCAGATCAGCCTGCCCAAGGGTGTCGGCCCCCATGCCGAAAAGTTGTTCGACGCCATCACTCAGGCCGGCACCGCTGAAGCATTGAACCGCGCGGGTGGCAAGGCCGAAGGTTTCGTTCTGGGGCTGGAAAGCACCAAGGCGATCAAGAGCCAGGTCGCCGAATCGCTGTATGTCGCCTACGACGACGCTGCCAGCCAGCGTGCGACCGAACTGTCTTAACCGCCGAAGGTAATGGTGGCAACCATCAGTTTGGCGTAGAGCGCTGTGGCACCCAATTGCACCAGCCACAGGGCCAGGCCGCCGAGGAATACACCCGCAGCGACTTGCATTACCAGGTTGTTGCCGCGTTTGGCCGGGGCGCGGGGGATGAAGTGATCCAGGTCATCCAGGTCATCGCGGTCGGCGCGCAGGTCATCGTTTTTCATGTGGGTTCTCATAGGTCATTCAGGTGTGCGCAAACCTGTGGGAGCGGGCTTGCTCGCGAATGCGATCTGACTGAGACATCGGTGTTGGAGCTGCTGGCCCTTTCGCGAGCAAGCCCGCTCCCACACCTTGATCTGACTCAGTCTAGGGGAATATCGATGGTCCATAAAAAACGGGAAGCCACAGGCTTCCCGTTTTTCATTTCAAGGCTGAATCAGATGACCTGGACAATCGCGTCCGTCACCACCTCGATGTTGCTCTGGTTCAGAGCAGCCACGCAGATGCGGCCGGTGTCCAGGGCGTAGATGCCGAACTCGTTGCGCAGGCGATGAACTTGCTCAACGCTCAAGCCGGAGTAGGAGAACATGCCGCACTGACGACCGACGAAACTGAAATCGCGCTGAGGCGCTTTTTTTGCCAGCAGGTCGACCATCTGGGTGCGCATGCCACGAATGCGCAGGCGCATTTCGGCCAGTTCGGCCTCCCACTGGGCGCGCAGTTCCGGGCTGTTCAGCACGGCAGCGACAACGCTGGCACCGTGGGTCGGCGGGTTGGAGTAGTTGGTACGGATCACGCGCTTGACCTGCGACAGCACGCGCGCGCTTTCTTCTTTCGATTCGCTGACGATCGACAGGGCACCTACGCGCTCGCCATACAGCGAGAACGACTTGGAGAACGAGCTGGAAGCGAAGAAAGTCAGGCCCGACTCGGCAAACAGGCGCACGGCAGCGGCGTCTTCGTCGATGCCATCGCCGAAACCTTGATACGCCATGTCGAGGAACGGCACGTGGCCTTTGGCTTTAACGACTTCCAGGACGTTTTTCCAGTCCGCCGGGCTCAGGTCGACGCCGGTCGGGTTGTGGCAGCAGGCGTGCAGCACAATGATCGAGCCGTTCGGCAGCGCGTTCAGGTCTTCCAGCATGCCGGTACGGTTCACGTCGTGGGTCGCGGCATCGTAGTAGCGGTAGTTCTGCACCGGGAAACCGGCGGTTTCGAACAGCGCGCGGTGGTTTTCCCAGCTCGGGTCGCTGATCGCCACGACAGCGTTCGGCAGCAGTTGCTTGAGGAAGTCGGCACCGATTTTCAGAGCGCCAGTACCGCCAACGGCCTGGGTGGTGATGACGCGGCCAGCGGCGAGCAGTGGCGAATCATTGCCGAACAGCAGCTTTTGCACGGCCTGGTCGTAGGCGGCAATGCCGTCGATTGGCAGGTAGCCACGGGAAACGTGTTGAGCGGCGCGAATCGTTTCGGCTTCGACAACGGCGCGCAGGAGTGGAATTCGCCCCTCCTCGTTGCAGTAAACACCGACCCCCAGGTTGACCTTGCTGGTGCGGGTATCGGCGTTGAATGCTTCGTTGAGGCCCAGGATTGGATCGCGTGGTGCCATTTCGACAGCGGAGAACAGGCTCATTATTGCGGCGGCTCTGAATGGAGAGTGGAGGGACGTGTCGCGCTCCAGCCGAATGCACTAGAGCGGTGCACAAACGGGGAGCTAGTATAGAGGCCATCGGCGATGGCTGGCGACAGGCGATTTACCTTTTAAGGCAAGTTTTTCCGATTATTTATCGACCGTCAGTCGAATGGTCTCGGCAAAGGTTTTGCGTGATGCAGGACGTTTGCCTTGAAAGCGCTGGCAATCGGCTCCACATTGAGCACAATCCAGTTTTTTCCTCGGGCGACATCGGTCGTTTGCGGTCTTTCTCGTTCGTGCCGGTTTGACCGGCAAGAGTGATCCAGAGGTATTTCATGTCTGAATTCCAGCTAGTCACCCGTTTCGAGCCCGCCGGCGATCAGCCGGAAGCCATCCGCCTGATGGTCGAGGGCATCGAGGCCGGGCTGGCGCACCAGACGCTGCTCGGTGTGACCGGCTCGGGCAAGACCTTCAGCATCGCCAATGTGATCGCCCAGGTGCAGCGCCCGACGCTGGTGCTGGCGCCGAACAAGACCCTGGCGGCGCAGTTGTACGGCGAGTTCAAGGCGTTCTTCCCGAACAACGCGGTGGAGTATTTCGTTTCCTACTACGACTACTACCAACCTGAAGCCTACGTGCCGTCCTCGGACACCTTCATCGAGAAAGATGCCTCGATCAACGACCACATCGAGCAGATGCGATTGTCGGCGACCAAGGCATTGCTCGAGCGCAAGGACGCGATCATCGTCACCACGGTGTCGTGCATCTACGGCCTGGGCAGCCCGGAAACCTATTTGAAGATGGTGTTGCACGTGGATCGCGGCGACAAGCTCGACCAGCGTGAGTTGCTGCGCCGCCTGGCCGACCTGCAATACACCCGCAATGACATGGAATTCGCCCGGGCGACCTTCCGCGTGCGCGGCGATGTGATCGATATCCATCCGGCGGAATCGGATTTCGAAGCAATCCGCATCGAACTCTTCGACGATGAAGTGGAAAGCCTGTCGGCCTTCGATCCATTGACCGGCGAAGTGATCCGCAAGCTGCCGCGCTTCACCTTCTACCCGAAGAGCCACTACGTCACGCCCCGGGAAACCCTGTTGGGCGCGGTCGAAGGCATCAAGGTCGAGTTGCAGGAGCGCCTGGAATACCTGCGCTCCAACAACAAACTGGTGGAAGCCCAGCGACTGGAGCAGCGCACCCGTTTCGATCTGGAGATGATCCTCGAACTGGGTTACTGCAACGGCATCGAAAACTACTCCCGTTACCTGTCCGGTCGCGAAGCCGGCGCGCCGCCACCAACCCTTTACGATTACCTGCCGGCCGACGCCTTGCTGGTGATCGACGAATCCCACGTCAGCGTTCCGCAGGTGGGCGCCATGTACAAGGGCGACCGCTCGCGCAAGGAAACCCTGGTCGAATACGGTTTCCGCCTGCCCTCGGCCCTGGACAACCGGCCGATGCGTTTCGATGAATGGGAAAGCATCAGCCCGCAGACGATTTTCGTTTCGGCGACGCCGGGCAACTATGAAGCCGAGCACGCCGGGCGCGTGATTGACATGGTAGTGCGCCCGACCGGGCTGGTGGACCCGCAAATCGAGATCCGCCCGGCACTGACCCAGGTCGACGACTTGCTGTCGGAAATCACCAAGCGTGTCGCTCTGGAAGAGCGGGTGCTGGTCACGACGCTGACCAAGCGCATGGCCGAAGACTTGACCGACTATCTGGCCGACCACGGCGTGCGCGTGCGCTACCTGCACTCGGACATCGACACCGTGGAGCGGGTCGAAATCATCCGCGACCTGCGCCTCGGCACCTTCGATGTGCTGGTGGGCATCAACCTGTTGCGCGAAGGCCTGGACATGCCGGAAGTGTCGCTGGTGGCGATCCTCGATGCCGACAAGGAAGGCTTCCTGCGTTCCGAGCGCTCGCTGATCCAGACCATCGGGCGGGCGGCGCGTAACCTCAATGGCCGGGCGATTCTGTATGCCGACCGCATCACGGGCTCCATGGAGCGGGCGATCGGCGAAACCGAGCGTCGTCGCGACAAGCAGATTGCCTTTAACATGGCCAATGGCATCACGCCCAAAGGCGTGTTCAAGGACGTCGCCGACATTATGGAAGGCGCCACAGTGCCGGGTTCGCGCAGCAAGAAGCGCAAGGGCATGGCCAAGGCCGCCGAAGAGAACGCCAGGTACGAAGCCGAATTGCGCTCGCCGGGCGAGATCGCCAAGCGTATCAAGGCCCTGGAAGAGAAGATGTATGCATTGGCGCGTGATCTGGAGTTTGAAGCAGCGGCGCAGATGCGCGACGAGATTGGCAAGTTGCGCGAGCGGTTGATCACTGTTTGATCTTTAGTGCCTGAACTGGCCTCATCGCGAGCAAGCTCGCTCCCACAAGGTTCAAGGTGATCCCTGTGGGAGCGAGCTTGCTCGCGATGAGGCCGGTCAGGGTACTGCAAGTATCAATTAGTGCGCCTCGCCAGCCTTCAACCCCGCCGGCAATTTCCGGGTAAGCAACACCGCCAGCATGCTGATCCCCAGCGCAATCCCGACAAAATGAAACGCATCGTTGTAGGCCATGATCGATGCCTGTTGATGCGCGATCTCGCTGAGTTTGCCCAATGCCGCCGTTTCACTGCCCAAGAGGTCGGTCAGCGAGGCAATGCGCTCGGCCACCTGCGGATTGCTCGGCACGATGGACTCACGCAGGTAATCGAAATAAACCTTGGTCCGCGCATCCAGCAGCGTGGCGAGCAGGGCGATGCCGATGGCCCCGCCGAGGTTGCGCAGGATGTTGAACAGGCTCGATGCCGACCCTGCATCCTGGGGCAGGATGTAGGACGTCGCGATCAGCGAGATGGTGACCATGATCAGCGGCTGGCCCAGGGCGCGGATGATCTGGATCTGATTGAACTGCGGCCCGGCAAAGTCCGGGTTGAGCACGCCTGAAGAGAAGCTCGCCAACCCGAATAGCCCGAAGCCCAATGTGCACAGCCATTTGGGCGAGACGAACTTCATCAGCTTGGGCACCAGCGGGATCAGAAACAGCTGCGGCACGCCCATCCACATGATCACTTCACCGATCTGCAGGGCGTTGTAGTTCTGGATTTGCGCCAGGTACAGCGGCAGCAGGTAGATCGAGCCGTACAACCCGACCCCCATGCCGACGCTGGAAATGCTGGACAAGCCGAAGTTGCGATTGCCGAGGATGCCGAGGTTGATCAACGGATTGGGTTTGGAAAACTGCACGATCACAAAGGTGATCAGGCTGACCAGCGCGATGCTGCCCAGGGTCACGATCAGGCTGGATTCCAGCCAGTCCTTGCGATGGCCTTCCTCCAGGAATACCTGCAGGCAACCGAGCCCGACGCCGAGGGTGAGAATGCCGGCGTAGTCGGTGCTTTTCAGCAATTCCCAGTGCGCCTCTTTCTTCTCCAGGCCGTACATCAGGCCGGCGATCATGATCAGGCCGGGCGGGATGTTGATGTAGAAGATGTACTCCCAGCCCCAGTTCTCCGTCAGCCAGCCGCCGAGGGTCGGGCCGATGGAGGGTGCGAACGTGGCGGTCATGGCGAACATGGCCATGCCTTTGGCGCGGTGGTGTTCCGGGAGCTTGATCAGGGTCAGGGTGAACGCCAGTGGAATCAGCGCACCGCCGGTAAACCCCTGCAGGGCGCGAAACACGATCATGCTCTCCAGGCTCCAGGCCATGGAGCAGAGCAGGGAGGCCGCGAGAAATCCGAGGGACACCCACACCGCCAGGCGTCGCGCCGACAGCAACTGCACGAGCCAGGCGGTGAGCGGAATCATGATGATCTCCGCCACCAGGTAGGAGGTGGAAATCCACGAGCCTTCCTCCAGGGTCGCCGACAGCGCGCCCTGGATATCCTTGAGCGAGGAGTTGGTGATCTGGATGTCCAGCACCGCCATGAAGGCGCCGAGCATCACGCTCATCACCGCGATCCAGTCCCGCCGGGTCGGTTCGCCGACCGGGCGGATCAGTTGATCACCGGCCATCGTCGGCGGCGTCTTTGCTGCTCACTTTGGGGGTGACGTCTGCAGGGGCATCCTTGATGTTCACCTTGGCGGTCACCGACATGCCCGGACGGATCTTGCCGCGCAGCGGATTGTCGGCTGCGAAGGTCAGTTTTACCGGAATCCGTTGCACGACTTTGGTGAAGTTGCCCGTGGCATTGTCCGGCGGCAGCAGGCTGAACTGCGCGCCCGAGGCGGCGAACAGGCTGTCGACACGGGCTTTGATCGGCGTGTCGCTGTAGGCGTCGAAGGTCAGTTCGGCTTCCTGGCCGGGCTGCATGTGGCCGATCTGGGTTTCCTTGAAGTTGGCCTGAATCCAGATGTCTTCGTCAGGCACGATCGACAGCAGGTAAGCGCCGGCCTGCACGTATTGGCCTTCGCGGGCGGCACGCTGGCCGATCAGCCCGCTGATGGGGGCACGGATTTCGCTGCGGGTCAGGTTCAGTTCAGCCTGGGCCAGGTCGGTTTTTGCGTTGGCGATCTGTGCGTCGAGGCGTTTGATCTCGGCAGTCAGCGCGTTGACTTGCTGGCGCTGACTTTGCGCATCGGCCTGGGCCTTGGCCACTTGCGAGCGGGCAATGTGGGATTCGGCAGAAAGGGTGGTCACCCGCTCTTCCGACACATAACCGGGTTTGCGCAAGGTCTCGGCGCGGGTCAGGTCGATCTGCGAGCGGCCCAGGCTGGCCTGGCTGGACGCGACTTGCGCTTCGCTGGCGGCAATCAGGCTGGCCTGCTGGGTCAGCTTGCTCTGGGCTTGCAGGCGCTCGGCCTGGCGGGTGGCCAGGGCGGCATTGGCGCGGTCGACAGCGAGGCGGAAGTCGTCGCCTTCGAGTTTGATCAGCAACTGGCCTTTCTCGACATGCTGGTTGTCCTGCACCAGCACCTGATCGATGCGTGCACCCAACTGACTCGACACACGGGTGATCTCGCCCTGGACATAGGCGTTGTCGGTGCTTTCATAAAAGCGCCCCTTGAAGAACCACTGGGCAAACAGGCCCCCGGCAATCAACAGGACCATCAGCAGGAATATAAAGAGGCGACGCTTGAGTTGGGCAGGCATGAGGCAAACTGTAGTTGAGAAATTGTAAGGGAAGTTATCAGCAGGCAAATCTGGCATACAGCCGATATGTGGTAAATGCCGTCGGTGGATATTCGGCCATTCACCGCGTCATAGGGGTGTTACAGACGCAACCTTGGCTTAAATGCCCTGTTCACTGGAGCCGGGCGGGTGTCGCCTGTTACCATTCGCGCCTAGTTTGAACTTCGCTTTTTTTTCTTTTCGAGACATGCCATGACCACCGTCCGCACTCGCATCGCGCCATCGCCTACCGGGGATCCCCACGTAGGTACCGCCTACATCGCCTTGTTCAACTACTGCTTTGCCAAGCAGCACGGCGGTGAGTTCATCCTGCGGATCGAAGACACCGACCAATTGCGTTCGACCCGTGAGTCCGAGCAGCAGATTTTCGACGCCTTGCGCTGGCTGGGGATCGACTGGAGCGAAGGCCCGGACGTCGGCGGCCCGCACGGTCCGTATCGGCAGAGCGAGCGTGGCGATATCTATCAGAAGTATTGCCAGCAACTGGTCGACATGGGGCATGCCTTCCCGTGCTTCTGCACCGCCGAAGAGCTGGACCAGATGCGCGCCGAGCAAATGGCTCGCGGTGAAACCCCGCGTTACGACGGCCGCGCGCTGCTGCTGTCCAAGGAAGAAGTCGCCCGCCGCCTGGCCGCTGGCGAACCCCATGTGATCCGCATGAAGGTGCCGAGCGAAGGCGTCTGCGTGGTGCCGGACATGCTGCGTGGCGACGTTGAAATCCCGTGGGACCGCATGGACATGCAAGTCCTGATGAAGACCGACGGCCTGCCGACGTACTTCCTGGCCAACGTGGTCGACGATCACCTGATGGGCATCACCCATGTATTGCGTGGCGAAGAGTGGCTGCCATCGGCACCGAAGCTGATCCTGCTTTACGAGTACTTCGGCTGGGAACAACCGGAGCTGTGCTACATGCCGCTGCTGCGTAACCCGGACAAGAGCAAGCTGTCCAAGCGCAAGAACCCGACCTCGGTGACGTTCTACGAGCGCATGGGCTTCATGCCGGAAGCGATGCTCAACTACCTGGGGCGCATGGGCTGGTCGATGCCGGACGAGCGCGAGAAGTTCTCGTTGCAGGAAATGGTCGACCACTTCGATCTCAAGCGCGTGTCCCTCGGCGGTCCGATCTTCGACATCGAGAAGCTGTCCTGGCTCAACGGCCAATGGCTGCGTGACCTGCCGGTGGAAGAGTTCGCCGCGCGCGTGCAGAAGTGGGCGTTCAACGCCGAATACATGATGAAGATCGCGCCGCACGTACAGGGCCGGGTCGAAACCTTCAGCCAGGTGGCACCACTGGCCGGGTTCTTCTTTGCCGGTGGCGTGAATCCGGATGCCAAGCTGTTCGAATCCAAGAAACTGTCGGGTGATCAGGTCCGTCAGTTGATGCAGTTGATCCTGTGGAAGCTCGAAAGCCTGCGTCAGTGGGAGAAGGACAGCATCACCGCGACCATTCAGGCCGTAGTCGAATCCCTGGAGCTGAAGCTGCGAGATGCCATGCCGCTGATGTTTGCCGCGATCACCGGCCAGGCCAGTTCGGTGTCGGTGCTCGATGCGATGGAAATCCTCGGGCCGGACCTGACCCGATTCCGTCTGCGCCAGGCCATCGACCTGCTGGGCGGTGTGTCGAAGAAAGAAAACAAAGAGTGGGAAAAGCTGTTGGGCGCTATCGCCTAAGCGCTCCTGATTCCCTGCAGGAGCAGCCGTCGGCAGCTCCTGCAGGTCTGCGTTGCGTGTAAACCTCCCGAATTTCCGGGGGGAGGGCGGTAAGTGGTTGTTATGCCGACAAAAAATTTTAAATTTTTTGAAAAATAAGTTTGACAGGCTTTCGATACGCCCTTAAGATTCGCCCCGTCCTCAGCGATGACATCAACGATGAGGGGCTATAGCTCAGCTGGGAGAGCGCTTGCATGGCATGCAAGAGGTCGACGGTTCGATCCCGTCTAGCTCCACCAATTTACACTTCAAGGTCTGGCCACACCGGCCTTGAAGCGATCAACACTCAGCGTTGATCAGTTGTACAGAAGGGTTTGCGTCCCCTTCGTCTAGTGGCCTAGGACACCGCCCTTTCACGGCGGTAACAGGGGTTCGAGTCCCCTAGGGGACGCCAGTTTTACAGAAGCGATGTTGCAAGATGTCGCTCCGCCGCGAGGCGAAAAATCCGGGGCTATAGCTCAGCTGGGAGAGCGCCTGCATGGCATGCAGGAGGTCAGCGGTTCGATCCCGCTTAGCTCCACCAATTTTACAGTTCAAGGTCTGGCCACACCGGCCTTGAATCGATCAGCTCTCAGCACTGATCAATTGTATAGAAGGGTTTGTGTCCCCTTCGTCTAGTGGCCTAGGACACCGCCCTTTCACGGCGGTAACAGGGGTTCGAGTCCCCTAGGGGACGCCACGATTACCCGCTCTGCGGGATTTTATAAGGGTCATTCAATTATTGAATGGCCCTTTTGTTTGTCTGGCGTTTGGCCAAATTCCTCCATTTCCAAAAAAACTGTTCTTCAGACCAGCGGTCACACCCATGACTTGCTAAAATTTATTATGAGAATAATATTTCAATCGTAATATTCGGAGGCAACGATGAACGATAAAAAAGCTCAGACCCGCGAACGCATCCTCAAGGCTGCCAGCGCAGCGCTGATTCAGCGTGGCCCGGCCGAGCCAAGCGTGGGCGAAGTGATGGGGGCGGCGGGCCTGACGGTCGGCGGCTTCTACGCCCACTTCGAAAGCAAGGACGCGATGATGCTCGAGGCGTTCAAGCAATTGCTCGGTCACCGCCGCGACCTGATTGCCGACATGGACGCCGAGTTGACCGGTGAAGAGCGTCGCGCGCTGGTGGCGGCGTTCTATCTGTCGCGCAAGCACCGTGACTCCTCCGAATCGGCCTGTCCGATCCCGGCATCGGTCGGCGAACTGGGGCGGCTGCCGGAAGCGTTTCGTGTCGCCCTGAATGAACATGTGGAATTGATGGTCGCGCAGTTGGCGGCCAGTCCTGAAGAAACCGAAAAAGCCCTGGCTGATTTGGCCTTGATGGTCGGTGGGTTGGCTCTGGCGCGGGCGCTGGGGCCGGGAGAGTTATCAGATCGATTACTGCGCGCCGCCAAATCGGCAGTGCGTTGACCCTGAAGGCTGCGGCCTGAGGAGAATGCGATGAGCGCGTTAAAGTGGGTTCGTGGCGTTAATGGCACCTTGGGCTGGTTTGCCCCGAAACTGGTCGCTAGCAAAATGCGATTGGCCTTCATGACACCGCGGGACCTGCCGCCCCGTGACTGGGAACTGCCGCTGTTGGCGCGTTCCGAGCGCATTACCCTGCGGTTTGGCCTTTCGGCGCTGCGTTGGGGGCAGGGGCCGGCCGTGCTGCTGATGCACGGTTGGGAAGGTCGGCCGACGCAGTTTGCCAGCCTCATCACCGCGCTGGTCGATGCCGGTTACTCGGTCGTCGCCCTGGATGGTCCGGCCCACGGTCGCTCACCGGGCAGAGAAGCGAATGTGGTGCTGTTCGCTCGCGCCATGCTTGAAGCCGCTTCCGAACTGCCTCCGTTGCAAGCGGTCATCGGCCACTCCATGGGCGGCGCCAGTGCCATGCTTGCGGTCCAGTTGGGCCTGCGTACCGAAACCCTGGTGAGTATTGCCGCCCCGGCGCGGATTCTCGGCGTGCTGCGTGGTTTCGCCCGTTATGTGGGGCTGCCGCCGAAGGCTCGCTCGGCGTTCATTCGCCAGGTGGAGAAAGATGTCGGCATGCGTGCCGCAATGCTGGATGTCGCGCACTATCAACTCGATATGCCCGGCCTGATCGTTCACGCCGAAGATGACAACTTCGTCCCGGTCAGCGAGTCGCAATTGATCCACGAAGCGTGGTTCGACAGTCGCTTGCTGCGTTTGAAGGAGGGTGGTCATCAGCGTGTATTGGCCGACCCCCGAGTGATTGATGGCGTGTTATCACTGCTGGCCGGTCGCAGTCTGCAATCACGCCAATCCGCTTGAGCTTCCGTTACACTGCGCCGGTCGAAATCATCTGACCGGGAGTGGGGCATGGGCTGGGATCGGGAAACGCCATTTATCATTGATCTGCAAGTGGACGCCGAGGACATCGACGGGTTGGGACACGCGAACAACGCGGTCTACGTGACCTGGCTCGAGCGCTGTGCCTGGCGCCACTCCCAACGCCTTGGCCTGGATCTGGTCGAATACCGGCGGCTGGACCGGGCGATGGCGGTGGTGCGCCACGAGATCGATTACCTGGCAGCGGCCTACGAAGGCGATGAGCTGCAATTGGCGACCTGGATCGTCGATTGGGATCAACGCCTGAAAATGACCCGACACTTCCAGCTGATCCGCCCCAGCGACAATGCAACGTTGCTGCGCGCGCAAACCACGTTCGTCTGCATCGAGCTGTCCACCGGCAAGCCAAAGCGCATGCCGACGGAGTTCATCGAAGGCTATGGCCCGGCGTTGCATGCTTTGGAATCAGCAAAAATCTAATGTGGGAGCGAGCCTGCTCGCGAAGGCGGCGGCAAATCCAGCATCAATGTATCTGACAGAGCGCTTTCGCGAGCAGGCTCGCTCCCACAAGGGATCTGCGGTTTCTCGCGCAATCCAGTAAACTGCCGCACGTTTTTCCTCGAGTGTGTTTTTCATGCAAATTGCTTTGGCGCCCATGGAGGGGTTGGTCGATGACATCCTGCGCGATGTACTGACCCGCGTGGGTGGTATTGACTGGTGCGTGACCGAGTTCATTCGGGTCAACGACCAGTTGCTGACGCCTGCCTATTTCCACAAGTTCGGCCCGGAGCTGCTCAACGGTGCCCGGACCGCCTCCGGCGTGCCGCTGCGTGTGCAACTGCTCGGTTCCGATCCGGTGTGCCTGGCGGAAAATGCCGCGCTGGCTTGCGAGCTGGGTTCGGAGGTGATCGACCTGAACTTCGGCTGCCCGGCCAAGACAGTCAACAAATCCCGTGGTGGCGCGGTCCTGCTCAAGGAGCCCGAGCTGCTCAACCAGATCGTCGAGCACGTCCGTCGTGCCGTCCCCGCGCACATTCCGGTCACCGCCAAGATGCGCCTGGGCTTCGACAGCCCGGACGGTTCGCTGGTGTGTGCCACGGCCCTGGCCGAAGGCGGTGCGGAACATATCGTGGTGCACGCGCGGACCAAGGTCGATGGCTACAAGCCGCCGGCGCATTGGGAGTGGATTCCACGGGTGCAGGATGTGGTCAAGGTGCCGGTGTTCGCCAATGGTGATATCTGGAGCGTCGAAGACTGGCGCCGTTGCCGCGAGATCAGTGGAGTGGAAGACATCATGCTCGGTCGCGGCCTGGTTTCGCGCCCCGATCTGGCCAGGCAGATCGCCGCTGCCCGGGCCGGTGAAGAGGTCGTGGAGATGACCTGGAACGAGCTGCTGCCGCTGATCCAGGACTTCTGGCTGCAAGCCAAGGCGCAGATGACGCCACGCCAATCGCCGGGTCGCCTGAAGCAATGGCTGGCGATGCTGACCCGCAATTATCCCGAGGCAGTAGAGCTGTTCACCGTCCTGCGTCGTGAGACCGAACTGGATAACGTCTCGCGTTTGTTGGGGCTGCCGGTGGCTGAAGCCGCCTGAGGCTCTAAAAAAAAGTAAAAAATAAGCTCTTGAAATGCAATCAGCGGTCCCTATCTAAGGGTTACGCGATGCCGAATTCGGGTCGCGGAGACAAAAAACCTTGCTGATTGTTTTCAGGAGATTTGAATCATGGCTACTACATTTTCCATGGCCCCACTGTTCCGTTCCTCGGTAGGTTTCGACCGTTTCAACGACCTGTTCGAAACCGCCCTGCGCAATGAGCCAGGCAGCAGCTATCCACCCTATAACGTGGAAAAACATGGCGACGACCAGTACCGTATTGTCATCGCAGCGGCTGGTTTCCAGGAAGAAGACCTGGAGCTCGAAGTCGAGAAGGGTGTGCTGACCATCAGTGGCGGTAAACGCGACGCAAACGAAGACGTCACTTATCTGTATCAGGGCATTGCGCAACGTGCGTTCAAGCTGTCCTTCCGTCTGGCGGATCACATCGAGATCAAGGCGGCCGGCCTGAGCAACGGTCTGTTGAGCATCGACCTGCTGCGGGTGATTCCGGAAGAGGCGAAAGCCAAGCGCATCCCGATCAACGGGGCGCAAAAACCGGCTCTGCAACACTGAGTCGAGCTTGATGCCGGGTGTCGTGATTGATCAAACAGCCGGCTGGAACAAAAAGACCCCGACTTGTTGGGGTCTTTTTTTTGCGTTCAAGTCCAGCCGTAGCGCACCAGATGAAAGAAGATCGGCGCCGCAAAACACACTGAGTCCAGTCGGTCGAGCATGCCTCCATGGCCTTCGATCATGTGCCCCCAGTCCTTTACCCCGCGGTCGCGCTTGATCGCCGACATCACGATGCCACCAGCGAACCCCAGCAAGTTGATCAGTAAGGCGATGAACAGTGACTGCCAGGCGGTGAACGGTGTGATCCACCACAAGGCGCAGCCGATCAGCGAGGCCAGCAAAATGCCGCCGACAAAGCCTTCCAGTGTTTTCGACGGCGACAGTTTCGGCGCGATCTTGCGTTTGCCGAACAACTTGCCGCACACGTATTGCAGCACATCCGACATCTGCACCACGATCACCAGATAGGCGATCAACAGCAGGTTTCGACCTTCATAGCCAGCGATGTCCAGAGTCAGCAGGGCGGGCACGTGGGACACGCAGAACACCGCGATCATCAGACCCCACTGGACCTTCGAGGCTCGCTCGAGAAAGTGCGTGCTGTCGCCGCCCAGGGACGCCAGGATCGGCAGCAGCAAAAACACGTAGACCGGGATGAAGATTGAAAACAACCCGTACCAGTCGTAGTAAATCAACAGGTACTGCAGCGGCAGCGCCAGGTAGAAGGCCGCCACCAGTGCCGGGTAGTCGCTGCGCCGGGTCGGCATGAGGGTCATGAATTCGCGTAGGGCGTAGAACGACACCGTGTAGAACAGCAGGATCACTGCAGTGGTACCGAGCCAGAAGGCCGCCCCGATCACCAGTACCATCACCCACCAGGCATTTATCCGGGCGTTGAGGTTGTCGATCACCGGGTTGGCGGTGCCTTGGGTGCGTCGTTTGAGTACGAAACCGATGAGCGAGGCCAGCAGCAGAAATGCACCGATGCCGGCAAATAACATCAATGTCTGTCTGTCCATGTCAGGCATGCTCCCCGGCCAGGTTCAGCAGCGCTTCGCGACTGCGCTCCAGAAACTGCGCCTTGCTTTCCTCTTCGTCCAGGGCCAGCGCGGCGCCAAAGCTGATGGTGCATAAAAGCGGTAGTGGCAGCACGCGCCCCTTGGGCATGACTCGGTTGAGGTTGGCGATCCACACCGGGATCAATTGCGCGTCGGGGTACTGTTTCGCCAGGTGATACAGCCCACTTTTGAACGGCAGCAGGCCGTCTTCGGGGTTGCGTGTGCCTTCGGGGAAGATGATCAGCGAATCGCCGTTTGCCAGGGCATCGAGCATCGGCTGCAACGGATTCTCGACATTGTCCTTGCGCTCCCGGTCAATCAGCACGCCATTGAACACCCGGTTGATGATGTACCGGCGTAGTGGGCTTTTGAGCCAGTAATCGGCGCCAGCGACCGGTCGGGTGATATCGCGCAAGGTCGGCGGCAACGACGCCCACAGCAGCACGAAATCGCCATGGCTGCTGTGGTTGGCGAAATAGATGCGCTGCACTGCTTGCGGTGCGCAACCGAGCCATAGGCTACGGGCGCCAGTGAGTAGACGCGCGGCAGAGGTGATGAGTGTGGCAACCACGGGTTCCAGCATGAGAACTCCTTATCCCGCTACGGCCAGCCAAGGGGCCGCCAAGATGAAAACCAGGGTCAACAGAACTTGTGCCGCCACCAGCAATGCCTGGCGACGCAACAGCTTCAGGGCGCCGGCAATGCGTTGGCCCCAGGTACGGCCGGCGCGTTCGGCGGGCTGTAGATTCAGCGCTGTCAGGGCTTGATCCAGGGCTTGGGTGCGCTCGCCGAGATCTGCGGCGCTCTCGGCAAGGCGCTGGAACAGATCGGCATCGAAAGCGACCCGCACTGCCCAGTATTTCTGCCACAGACCGAGCACCAGCAGCCCGCTGCTGCAGGTCACGCCCCAGAACCCCGGGCTGGTCAGGACGTACTGACTGAGGCCGAGCAAGGCGCCCAACAGGGTGAACCCGGTGGACAGCCGATCCAGCAAGTTGCCACGACGCAACAGACTGGCTGTCACCTGCAGTTGCATTTCAATGGACAATGCTGCTCTCCATGCGGGTCGCTACCTGCTCCAGGGCTTTTCGTTGAAGGGGACCCAAAACAATCCCTGGACGCGCGCGCTGGATCAGCCGGATAGCTTCATCGATGTTGGCAACCCGCCCGCTGTGTAGCAGCCACGCGGCCACCGCCGTGGCGCTGCGCGAATAGCCCAGGGCGCAGCAGACCAGCAGCGGACCTTGCTGACGCAGGCTTTCGATGACCAGCGCTGCCTCCTGACATTGCGCGGCGGTGGGGGCGGTCAGGTCCAATACAGGCAGCGATCGGTAAGCGACGGAGCCAGGGTTCAGCGACAGTTCGGCACACAGGTCGAACACGGCAGTAAAGGCACAGTCCTCGAGTTCCTGGCGAGTCGGTATGCGCCCGAGCCAGACGTTGTCGAGTACCCGATCGGGATCTGGATCCTTGCGGGTCCACAGGCGCGAATTGAGCCAGGCTGCGGCCAGATAGGGGGCCAGGAGCCAGCGGGCGGCGGCTGACAGGCGTCCATTGGCGCGTTTCTGAAAGCCGCCAGCCTCCAGCACGGCGTAATTGAGCGCCACCAGCAGCAGTGCCAGCGCCGGCCAGAGTAGCCACAGCCAGACTCCCCCCAAGGCAAAGGCCGGAACAGTGAACGCTGCCACCCCCAGCAGGTAATACAGCGCCAGTTTCCAGCGTTTCCCCCGGGGTGCCAGGCGCGCGGTTTGCAGGACGGAGGGGCCCTCCAGCGGCCATAGCCAGACACACAGCCAACCGAGCATCGCTCCGGTGGGTAGATCGATGAAGTGGTGCTGGTAAGTGGTCAGTACCGAGATCCCGATCAGGGCGAACCAGCCATGCATCACTGCGCGCCAGATGCCCTGCAAGTGCCGCTGATAGCAGGCCCAGAGGATCACCAGCAAGGCGATGTGCAGCGATGGTGCCTGGTTGAACGGCTTGTCAAAGCCGGCGAGGACGTCGAACAGCCAGCCAAATACGCCATCCAGTTCCGGTCGGTCAAACGTGAAGCGCAGCGGCCAGATCAGAAAGCAACTGACGGCAATCACCTGCGCGGTCAGCAGGCGCAAGGCATGGCGTTTCAGTTCCTCGCGGCTGCGCGGTAGCAGCAGGGACAAGCCGTACAGCAGGTCGATGGACCAGTAAGGGACAATGGTCCAGGCCCAGAAGGGCATGTGGTTTTCCCACTCGAACACCAGGCTGCCGACATCGCCGCGCTGGGTAGTGACCCAGGTGGCGAAACCGTAGGTGCCGAAAAACATCGGCGCCAGCAGCAATAGCCAGAGCACCGCCGATTTGAGCAAGCCAGGCTCGCGTACCGCCGTTGCCGTGAGCTGCATCACGGCACCCGTTGCGCGAGGGCCACGCTGAAAATGCCCCACTCGTCGACGCGCAGGTCGATTCTGCGAAAGCCGGCGGCCTCCACCAGTTGGTCCATTTCCGCCTGGGTGCGCCGGCGCATGACCCAGGCCTGACCTTCACGGTGGCTGGTCAGAGCGCGGGCGATCAGTTCCAGCTGCGGGTGCCAGGGTTGACCGGTATAGACCAGATAGCCACCGGGCTCGACGGCTTCGGCCAGCCCGGCGAGGGACGCGCTGACCATTTGATTGTCGGCGAACAGTTCGTACAAACCGGATACCACCGCCAGGGTCGGCTTGGGGGCCAGTGCGGCCAGATCGGCGCGGTCGAAGGCATCGCCCTTGACGAATCGAGCGATCCCTTCCAGGCCTTTTTCGCGGATTAGCGCACTGCCGTCGCGCACATTGATGTCGCTGTAGTCGCGCAACAGAATCGACTCGGGCAGCGGGCTGACGCCCTGCAAGGCTTCGAGAATGTAGCGCCCGTGTCCGGCGGCGATGTCGACGATGCGCACGTCGTGTCCTTGGTCGCGCAATTGCTGCATCGCCAGGCGCAGCAGTTCCTCGACGTGCAGTTTGCGTTGGCGAATGCCGCGCCAGCCGATGGAGTCCAGGTAATTGCGGTCGATCATGCGACCGAGACCGGATGTGCCAGTGGGTGTGTTGCGGTAGACGTAGTCAAGGGTGCTGCCGGAGTCGAACCCTGTGTCGAACCCCAGCTTGATGCCCGACGATAGCTGGCTGCCCAGGCGCATGCTGGCGCGGGTCGCGCGCCAATACAGATCGCGCAGGGAGTTGTGCGGCAGCGGTGCGGCCAGCGATTCGGACTCGGCGCAGGTCGGGCCCAGGCGATCGGCGGCCAACAGGGAAGGGCGGGCGCTCGGTTGGTCGAAGTTCTGCAGGATGAAGCGGCGTGCACTGGCGACGGCCAGGCTGCGATTCTTTTCGCCCAGGGTGTCGTGGAAGAACCCCGGCAGCACGTGTTTTTCCTTGTGCAGGCTGCCCAGGCGATCGAAGAACTGTTCCTGGGGTTGGCGATGCACGACGAAATCGGCACCGGAGATCAACAACTGGGTGGGGGTCTGAATGGCCTGGGCATCGGTTACGACCCGTTCGGCGGCTTCGTAGAGGCCGAGCAAGACGTTGACCGAAATGGCCTTGGTGATCAGCGGGTCGTTGTCGTAGCTGGCGACGCGTTGCGGATCATGACTGAGAAAGCGCGCCTTGACGTAGCTGTTGACGAAAAAGTTGCCGCGCCACTTGCGCAGCAGTGCCAGCCCTTGGCGGGCGAAGGGCACATAGAGCTTGACCTTGAACGCCGGCGACGCCAGCACCAGCGAGCTTAGGCGTGGCGCGTAATCGTGGGCCCAGGTGGCGACGATCACTGCGCCGACGCTCTGGGCGATCACCGCGAGATTTTCCTCGTCAATCCGGTAAGTCGCCTTCAGGTGCTCGCAGAAGGTCTGCACGTCGCGCGCGCTGGTGGCAAAGCCCGGGCTGTCGCCGCGGGCGCCTGGCGAGAGGCCATGACCCCGGGCATCCCAGGCAAAGAAGTCATAGTCGGGCAGGTCCAGTTCATCCACCAGGTGGGCAATGCGCCCCGAGTGCTCATGGCCGCGATGAAACAACAGCACGGCCTTGCGCGCCACGGCCGGGGCAGGGGGGCCAGGCCAGTATCGGTAAAACAGTTCCACGCCGTCATGGGTGGTGAATGTCTGCTCGCGAGCTTCGCGCATTGCCAATTCCTTAGGCTGAAGAGCCGTCTTGTTGTACTTCCCTGAGGCCCTGGCGGACCCGATTTATCAGTGTGCAGAGCAGCAGCACCGCGATGATCGTGAACACCCCATTGATCCACGGGGCGTTGATCCACCCCAAGGCGATACCGGCGGCCACGACCCCCAGCACGAAAGCCCGGTCACTCTTGCCCATGGGCCCGTCGTAACGCCGCGAGGCGCCGATCATCGGCCCCAGCACGCCGCTGTACTCGCTGAACAAGGCGAGCAGGGTCACCAGCAGCACCAGCCACAGGCTGACGTCCGGCAACAGGGCAAAAGGCAGGATCAGGGCACAGTCGGCGGCGATATCGCACAGCTCATTGAGGTAGGCGCCCAGGCGCGACTGTTGGCCGAATTCCCGAGCCAGCATGCCGTCGATGGCGTTGAGCGCCATGCGCACGATCATCCACATCGGCACCAGCGCGAAAATCCAGGGGTGATGCACGAAACCGGCGATCACCGCGCCCACCAGCACCGAGCCGATGCCGGCCATCAGGGTAATCCGGTTAGCTGTGGTGCCCTTGTTGAACAGACGTTGGACCAGCGGCCGCAGGAGGTTTTGAAACGCAGGTTTGATCTGGTAGATGCTGGGCACGTCGATAGGGTCTCAGCCGGAGGAATGTGTGGAGCGAGCGTCGATCGATACGATTTTTCAGTGTAGATGGGTTCTTGCGGCACGCGTCCAGTTGCCCGTCCGTGATGCGAGAGCGCCTCATGCCTGCCCCGCCTTTATGTTGTCTGCAGGGGGCGGGCACGTTAGGCAAGTAGAAGGCAGGTATAAATCAGGCGTTTCTTTATCCGGTGTAGGAGTGTTCTTTATCAAGGTTGTCTGATGATCGGTGCGTGAGAATGATCCCCCCAACGTCTATTTGAGCAACAACTGAAACTCTTCCACCGGCAACGGCGGGCTGTGCAAATACCCTTGGTAGAAGTGACACTCCAGCCCCTGCAGGAACTCAAGCTGCTCCGCTGTTTCCACCCCTTCGGCAATCACTTTCAAATCCAGGCTGCGGGCCATGGCGACGATGGCGCGGATGATCTCGGCGTCGTTCGGGTCGCTGGTGGCGTCACGGATGAATGACTTGTCGATTTTCAGGGTGTCGACCGGCAGGCGCTTGAGGTAGGTCAGCGAGGAATAGCCGGTGCCGAAGTCGTCCATGGCGAAGCTCACTCCGAGTTTTTTCAGGCGGCGCATTTTGCCGATGGTGTCTTCCAGGTTCTGGATCACGATGCCTTCGGTGATTTCCAGCTTCAGCAACGTGCAGGGCAGCCCATAGGTGGCGAGGCTGTTTTCAACGCGTTCGACGAAATCGTTCTGGCGGAACTGGCGCGGGCTGATGTTCACGCACAGGCTGAATTTGTACGGGTTCACCAAGCCTCGGTCGATCAGTTTCTTGAAGGCCTGGCAGGCTTCGTCGAGGATCCAGGTGCCGACCTCCAGGATCAGTCCGCTGTCTTCCAGCACCTTGATGAACTCGGTGGGTGACTGCGCGCCGAGTTCCGGGTGATTCCAGCGTACCAGAGCCTCGGCGCCGACGATGCGGTCGCCCCGGGCGTCGACCTGGGGTTGGTAATGCACGCGAAACTCGCCCCGGGACAGAGCCAGGCGCAGGTCGGTTTCCATGCGCAGGCGTTCGCTCGCGGCCTTCTGCATGGTGTTGTGGTACATCTGCGCAGTATTGCGCCCCGAGTCCTTGGCGCGATAGAGCGCGATGTCGGCGCGCTTGAGCAGGTCGGTCGGGGTCGAGCCGTGATCGGGGATCAGCGCAATGCCGATACTGGGCGTCACTTGCAGGCGCTGGCCGTCGAGGAACATCGGTTCGGACAGCAGTTCGCGGATGGTGTCGGCCAGTTCCCGAACCTGATCGCTGACTTCGCTGCGCGAGCCTTCGAGACCGCTGAGCAGCACCACGAATTCGTCGCCACCCAGGCGTGCAACGGTGTCCTCCATGCGCACGCTGGCCTCCAGGCGCGCGGTGATGATTTTCAGCACGGTATCGCCCACCGGGTGCCCGAGGGAGTCGTTGATGTGCTTGAAATGGTCGAGGTCGAGGAACATCAGCGCGCCGCGCAGGTTATGCCGTTTGAGCAGGGCGATCTGCTGGCTCAGGCGGTCCATCAGCAAGGCACGGTTGGGCAGGTTGGTCAGTGGGTCATGGTAGGCCAGGTGGCGAATCTGCGCTTCGGCGTTTTTCAGCAGGCTCACGTCCCGCGCGGTCAACAGCAGGCAGGCGGTTTCGTTGAGGGTGATCGGCTCCACCGAGACTTCGACGGTGAGCAGTTCGCCGCGCTTGTTGCGCCCGAGCATTTCCTGGTGATGAACCCGGCCCTTGATCTGCAATTCGGCCAGCAGCGCCGAGCGTTGTTTTTCTTCCGCCCATATCCCGACCTGGTACACCGTGCGCCCCACCACTTCTTCGGCGCGGTAGCCGGTCAGGCGGCAGAAACCGTCGTTGACCTCCAGATAGCGGCCGGTGTCGCGCTCGGTGATGGTGATGGCATCGGGGCTGGAGTGGAAGGCCTTGGCAAATTTCTCTTCACTGGCCTTGAGCGCCGCTTCCGAGCGTTGTTGCTGGGTGATGTCGCGCAGCGTGGTGACGATGCAGGCCTGGTCGCCGACGCTGATCTGGCGGCTGGAAATCACGCAGGTCAGGGCCTGTCCGTCCTTGTGCTGGACGAGAATGGCGACGTTGTTCAGGCCTTGTTCGCGGATCACTTGTTCGATCCGTCGCAGGCTTTTCGCTGACGCGTCCCACAGGCCGATTTCGTCGGCACTGCGGCCGATCACATCGGCGGCGCTCCAGCCGAAGGTCTGGGTGAAGCTGGAGTTGATTTCTATGAACTGGCCGCTGTCCTGGTGGGTGACGCAGATCGGATCGGGGCTGACCTGGAACAGCGTGGCGAATTTTTCTTCGGAGGCCACCAGCCGTTGTTCGCGCTCCACCTGGTCAGTGATGTCGAGCAAGGTGCCGGCCATGCGCACCGGCACGCCGTTGTCATCGCGGTAGAGGCGGGCGCGGCTTTCCAGGTAGCGTGAGCTGCCGTCGGGCAATTGCACGCGGTAGGTCAATTGATAGTTGCCGGCCGGGCCTTCGCGCAGGCTTTGGTAGGCGTCGCGCATGGTGTCGCGCTCTTCGCCGGGTACGCCTTCGAAGAACTCGTCGAAGGACTCGTGAAAGGGTTTGGCTTCCAGGCCGTGCAGTTGGGCGGCCCGTGCCGATCCGTAGAGCATGCCGCTGGGAATATGCCAGTCCCAGGTACCGAGTTGCGCCGAATCCAGGGCCAGGTCGAGGCGTTCCTGGCTGTCTTTGAGGGCATGTTCGGCGACTTTGCGTTCGGTGGTGTCCAGGAAGGTGCTCAGTAGATAGGGCTGGCCTTCGAGCTCGACTTTTTGCGCACTGAGGATGCCGTCATGGATCTGGCCGTTGCTGGCGCGAAACTGCACTTCCATGCTCACCACGTCGCCCTTGGCTTTAGTGGCCTTGACCAGTTCGGCCCGTTGCTCGGGGTGCACCCACAGCCCCAGTTCCAGGGTGGTGCGGCCAATCGCGTTTTGCACCGGCCAACCGAACAGGCTTTCGAAATACTGGTTGGCTTCGGTAATCAGGCCGTCTTCCTGGCGGGTCAGCAGAACCATGTTCGGGCACAGGTGAAACAGGGTGGCGAAGCGTTTTTCCGAGCTGCTCAAGGCCTGCTCACGCTGGCGCTGGTGAGTGATCTCGCGGATCACGCCAATCATCCGCGGCCGGCCATGCTTGTCCGGCAACAGGCTGCCGCTGATTTCCAGCCAGTGCAGGCTGCCGTCGGGCCAGCGGATGCGGTGGTGCATGGCCTGCTCCAGTGGCGCGCCGCCAATGACCGCATGGAAGGCACGAACGGTTTTGGCGCGATCCTCTGGGGGTAGAAGGTCGAGGTATTCCAGGTCATGGGGCAGCGGTTGCCGTGGATCGAAGCCGAACAGCGCCTGCGTACCCCGGGACCAACTGATCTTCCCGCGTTCGATGTCCCAATACCAGGCACCCAGGCGCGCACCGTTGAGCGCGGCCAGCAATTGCGAGGCGCTTTCCCAGCTCTGTTCGGAGCTTTTCGGATCAATTGCCTGGATACGCGGCATCGGCGGAATACGGTCTACAGATTTCGGCATTGGCAAGCCTTGGGCTGGTGTTGGGCATTTGTTGCAGGTATTCGCGGCTCTATAGGAGTAGCACAACTTAGCCTTGAGTCCCTGGCAGATCGAGTTGAGCGTCCAGTAAGGCCATGAAGGCCCGCGCAGCATTCGACAGCGTCCTTTCCGTGTGCAGGATATAGCCTAGCTGGCGAGTGAGCTGTATGCCCGGCAAAGGTATGCGCGCCACCTGATCATCGAGCATGGTACGCGGCAAGACACTCCAGGCCAGGCCGATCGAGACCATCATCTTGATGGTTTCCAGGTAGTTGGTACTCATGGCGATATTTGGCGTCAAGCCCTGGGCTTCAAACAGCCGTTGCACGATGTGGTGGGTAAAGGTGTTGCCGCCGGGGAATACCGCCGGGTGTCGGGCGATGTCCGCCAGGCTGACCTTGCCGTTGTTGAGCAGTGAATGCTCCGGGGCGACCACGAAATCCAGCGGGTCGTCCCACACAGGCGTGGCCTTGACCAGTGTGTGGGGCTCCGGTGCGAGGGTGATGACCGCCAGTTCGGCGCGGCCATGGAGAATTTCCTCGTAGGCCACTTCCGAATCGAGGAACTGAATATCCAGCGCCACTTGCGGGTAGCGCCGGGTGAATTCCCTCAATAAAGGTGGCAAACGGTGCAGGCCGATGTGGTGACTGGTGGCCAGGGTCAGGCGGCCGGTCACTTCGCCGGTGAGGTTGGTCAGGGCGCGGCGCGTATCATCCAGCACATTGAGAATCTGATAGGCCCGCGGCAACAGGGCGCGCCCGGCTTCGGTCAAACCCACTTCACGGCCCAGGCGATCGAACAGCCGCACCTTCAATTGCTGCTCCAGTCCGGCGATGCGCTTGCTGACGGCCGGCTGGGTCAGGTGCAGCCGTTCACCTGCACCGGAGAAACTTCCGGTCTCGGCAATGGCAATAAAAGCATTGAGGTTGGCCAGGTCCATGTTCGTATTCCAGTTGGTTATCCAAAGCATAAAAAATATGAATTTGAGTTATTTAATGTAACCCCATAGGATCGACCTCACAAGCCAAGGGGTTATTGAATCGCTCAAGACCCAGGGCATAGAAACAAGCTGATGAGGAAACCGTCTGATGGCCGGCAAAACGCTCTACGACAAGCTCTGGGATTCGCATTTGGTCAAGCAGCGCGACGATGGCTCTGCGCTGATCTACATCGACCGTCACATCATCCACGAAGTGACTTCGCCGCAAGCCTTTGAAGGCCTGCGTCTGGCCGGGCGCAAGCCATGGCGCATCGATGCCAACATCGCGACCCCGGACCACAACGTACCGACCACCCCGGAGCGCAAGGGTGGCATCGACGCCATCGTTGACCAGGTCTCGCGCCTGCAAGTCCAGACCCTCGATGACAACTGCGATGAATACGGCATTGTCGAATTCAAGATGAACGACGTTCGCCAGGGCATCGTCCACGTCATCGGCCCGGAGCAGGGCGCCACCTTGCCGGGCATGACCGTGGTCTGCGGCGACTCCCACACCTCGACCCACGGCGCATTCGGCGCATTGGCGCACGGTATCGGCACTTCCGAGGTCGAGCATGTGCTCGCCACCCAGTGCCTGGTCGCCAAGAAAATGAAGAACATGCTGGTGCGCGTCGAAGGCCAATTGCCGTTCGGCGTGACCGCCAAGGACATCGTGCTCGCCGTGATCGGCAAGATCGGCACCGCCGGCGGTAACGGCCACGCCATCGAATTCGCCGGCAGCGCGATTCGCGACCTGTCCGTGGAAGGCCGCATGACCATCTGCAACATGTCCATCGAAGCCGGCGCTCGCGTGGGCCTGGTGGCTGCAGACGAAAAGACTGTGGAATACGTCAAGGGTCGTCCGTTCGCTCCGAAAGGCGCGGAGTGGGACCTGGCCGTCGAAGCCTGGAAAGACCTGGTTTCTGACGCCGACGCCAGATTCGACACCGTGGTCGAGCTCGACGCAACGCAAATCAAGCCGCAGGTCAGCTGGGGCACCTCGCCGGAAATGGTATTGGCGGTCGACCAGAACGTGCCGGATCCTGCGAAGGAAATGGACCTGGTCAAGCGTGATTCCATCGTCCGTGCCTTGAAGTACATGGGTTTGACCGCCAATCAGGCGATCACCGACATCCAGCTCGACCGCGTGTTCATCGGTTCCTGCACCAACTCGCGGATCGAAGACCTGCGCGCCGCAGCGGTGATCGCCAAGGGCCGCAAAGTGGCCTCGACCATCAAGCAGGCCATCGTCGTTCCAGGTTCGGGCCTGGTGAAGGCTCAGGCTGAATCGGAAGGCCTGGACAAGATTTTCCTCGAAGCCGGTTTCGAATGGCGTGAGCCGGGTTGCTCGATGTGCCTGGCGATGAACCCGGACCGTTTGGAAAGTGGCGAGCATTGCGCCTCGACCTCCAACCGTAACTTCGAAGGCCGTCAGGGCGCCGGTGGCCGTACCCACCTCGTCAGCCCGGCCATGGCCGCGGCCGCTGCCGTAAACGGTCGTTTCGTCGACGTCCGTGAATTGATTTAAGGAGCGCAGCATGAAAGCTTTTACCCAGCACACTGGACTTGTCGCGCCTTTGGATCGTGCCAACGTCGACACCGACCAGATCATTCCGAAGCAGTTCTTGAAGTCGATCAAACGCACCGGTTTTGGCCCGAACCTGTTCGATGAATGGCGCTACCTGGATGTGGGGCAGCCGTACCAGGACAATTCCAAGCGTCCGCTGAACAAGGACTTCGTCCTCAATGCCGAGCGTTACCAGGGCGCCAGCGTGTTGCTGGCCCGTGAGAACTTCGGTTGCGGCTCCAGTCGTGAACACGCGCCGTGGGCGCTGGAAGAGTACGGTTTTCGCAGCATCATCGCGCCGAGCTATGCCGACATCTTCTTCAACAACAGCTTCAAGAATGGCTTGCTGCCGATCATCCTGAGCGATGCGGAAGTCGACGAACTGTTCCAGCAGGTCGAGGCCAATCCGGGGTATCAGTTGCAGGTCGATCTGCAAGCCCAGACCGTGACCCGCCCTGACGGCAAGGTGTTGAGCTTTGAAATCGATGCGTTCCGCAAGCATTGCCTGCTCAACGGCCTGGACGATATCGGCCTGACCTTGCAGGACGGTGATGCGATTGCAGCGTTTGAGGCCAAGCACCGTGCGAGCCAGCCCTGGTTGTTTCGCGACGCGTGATTTTGCGTAAGGCGTAATGACGCCATCGCGAGCAAGCTCGCTCCCACATTGGATTTGCGGCGTTCACAAAACCTGTGGGAGCGAGCTTGCTCGCGATGAGGCCAGAACAGACACCCCAAGACTCACCCCAAAAAGGAAGTCCCCATGACCAGCACCGCCCAGCACAGCCAGGTAGTCCAAAAGCAATTCGGTGAACAGGCAGCCGCCTACCTGAGCAGCGCCGTCCACGCTCAAGGCACCGAATTCGCGCTGCTACAGGCTGAACTGGCGGGGCAGGGCGATGCCCGGGTCCTGGACCTGGGGTGCGGCGCCGGTCACGTGAGTTTCCACGTAGCGCCGCTGGTCAGGGAGGTCGTGGCCTACGACCTGTCGCAACAGATGCTCGATGTGGTGACGGCTGCCGCTGCCGAGCGGGGTTTGAGCAATGTGTCCACGGTCAACGGTGCCGTCGAGCGCCTGCCGTTCGCCGATGGCGAATTCGATTTCGTCTTCAGCCGCTATTCGGCGCACCATTGGAGCGACCTGGGCGTGGCGCTGCGGGAAGTGCGCCGGGTGTTGAAACCGGGTGGCGTGGCGGCATTTGTCGACGTGTTGTCACCGGGCAGTCCGTTGTTCGACACTTACCTGCAAAGCGTCGAAGTGCTGCGTGACACCAGCCATGTGCGCGATTATTCCGCCGGAGAGTGGCTGCGTCAGGTCAGTGAGGCGGGGTTGCACACCCGCAGTACCACCCGTCAGCGCTTGCGCCTGGAGTACAACAGCTGGGTTGAGCGCATGCGCACCCCTGAAGTGATGCGCGCGGCGATCCGCCAGTTGCAGCAGTCGATGGGTCATGAAGTACGCGAATATTTTGAGATTGAGACCGATGGTTCGTTCAGTACCGATGTGCTGGTACTGTTTGTAGAAAGATAGGTACCGATCGATAGAGTTTTTCCGGGAGCGCCCGTGGGTGCACCGACTGATGACATGAGGAAAGCATGAGCAAGCAGATTCTGATTCTCCCAGGTGACGGTATTGGCCCGGAAATCATGGCCGAAGCGGTCAAGGTGCTGGAACTGGCCAGTGACAAGTTCTCTCTGGGCTTCGAGCTGAGCCACGACGTGATCGGTGGCGCGGCCATCGACAAACACGGCGTGCCTTTGGCCGATGAAACCCTGGAGCGTGCCCGCGCGGCCGATGCCGTGTTGCTGGGTGCGGTCGGCGGCCCGAAATGGGACACCATCGAGCGTGACATCCGCCCTGAGCGCGGCCTGTTGAAAATCCGCGCACAACTGGGCCTGTTCGGCAACCTGCGTCCGGCGATCCTGTACCCGCAACTGGCCGAGGCTTCCAGCCTGAAGCCGGAAATCGTCTCCGGGCTGGACATCCTGATCGTTCGCGAACTGACCGGCGGCATCTACTTCGGTGCGCCACGTGGCACTCGTACCCTGGAAAACGGCGAGCGTCAGTCCTACGACACCCTGCCGTACAGCGAAAGCGAAATCCGCCGCATTGCCCGTGTCGGCTTCGACATGGCCATGGTCCGCGGCAAGAAGCTGTGCTCGGTGGACAAGGCCAACGTACTGGCGTCCAGCCAGTTGTGGCGTGAAGTGGTCGAGCAAGTGGCCAAGGATTACCCTGAAGTCGAACTGAGCCACATGTACGTCGACAACGCCGCCATGCAGCTGGTGCGTGCACCGAAGCAGTTCGACGTGATCGTTACCGACAACATGTTCGGCGACATCCTGTCCGACCAGGCTTCGATGCTCACCGGTTCCATCGGCATGCTGCCGTCGGCGTCCCTGGACACCAACAACAAGGGCATGTATGAGCCGTGCCACGGTTCGGCGCCGGACATCGCGGGCAAGGGCATCGCCAACCCGCTGGCGACCATTCTGTCGGTGTCGATGATGCTGCGTTACAGCTTCAATCAGCAGGCTGCCGCCGACGCCATCGAGAAAGCCGTGAGCCTGGTGCTCGATCAGGGCTTGCGCACGGGCGACATCTGGTCGGCCGGTTGCACTAAAGTCGGTACGCAGGAAATGGGTGACGCAGTAGTCGCCGCGCTGCGGAATCTGTAATCTCTCGGGCCCGCTGCCAAATTCAAGCAAAGGCAGCGGCCCACATTTCAAGAAGGTGTAGTTGCGATGAAACGTGTAGGTCTGATCGGTTGGCGCGGTATGGTCGGTTCCGTGCTCATGCAGCGGATGCTGGAAGAGCAGGATTTCGATCTTATCGAGCCGGTGTTTTTCACCACTTCCAATGTCGGTGGCCAAGGCCCGTCCGTGGGCAAGGACATTGCTCCGCTCAAGGACGCTTACAGCATTGAAGAGCTGAAAACCCTCGACGTGATTCTGACCTGCCAGGGTGGCGACTACACCAGCGAAGTCTTCCCCAAGCTGCGCGAAGCCGGCTGGCAGGGTTACTGGATCGACGCCGCTTCCAGTCTGCGCATGCAGGATGACGCGGTGATCGTTCTGGATCCGGTGAACCGCAAGGTCATCGACCAGCAGCTCGATGCTGGCACCAAGAACTACATCGGCGGCAACTGCACCGTCAGCCTGATGCTGATGGGACTCGGTGGCCTGTTCGAAGCGGGTTTGGTGGAGTGGATGAGCGCCATGACCTATCAGGCGGCCTCCGGTGCCGGCGCGCAGAACATGCGTGAACTGATCAGGCAGATGGGCGCGACCCACGCCGCTGTCGCCGATCAACTGGCCGATCCGGCCAGCGCGATCCTCGACATCGACCGTCGCGTGGCCGAAGCCATGCGCAGCGACGCGTACCCGACCGAAAACTTCGGCGTACCGCTGGCCGGCAGCCTGATCCCGTGGATCGACAAGGAACTGCCGAACGGCCAGAGCCGCGAAGAGTGGAAGGCCCAGGCCGAGACCAACAAGATCCTCGGTCGCTTCAAGAGCCCGATCCCGGTCGATGGCATCTGCGTGCGCATCGGCGCCATGCGCTGCCACAGCCAGGCGCTGACCATCAAGCTGAACAAAGACGTGCCGATCGCCGATATCGAAGGGTTGATCAGCCAGCACAACCCTTGGGTCAAGCTGGTGCCGAACAGCCGCGAGACCAGCATTCAGGAGCTGAGCCCGAACAAGGTCACCGGCACCCTGAACATCCCGGTTGGCCGTTTGCGCAAGCTGAACATGGGCTCGCAGTTCGTCGGCGCGTTCACCGTCGGCGACCAGTTGCTGTGGGGTGCGGCCGAACCGCTGCGCCGCATGCTGCGGATCCTGCTGGAGCGTTGATCGACTGATGCAATGAAAGAACCCGCGCCTTGAAAGAGGTGCGGGTTTAATGAGATGGTCAGCCTGACCGAGAAGCCCTGCAGGTTTACGCTTGCAGGGCTTTTCTCGTTTTCGGCGGAGGATCTCTCATGAATACGATGACGCTTCTCGGTATCGACATTGGCAAACACAGTTTCCACCTGCATGGCCAGGATGCCAAAGGTCATCAGGTATTGCGCAAGAAAACCAACCGCGGCCAATTGCTCAGCACATTGGCGCAGGTACCGTCCTGTACGGTGGTAATGGAGTCCTGCGGCGGCGCCCATTGGCTGGCTCGACAGATTGGTGCATTGGGCCACGAGGTGAAGCTGATCGCCCCGCAGTACGTCAAACCATTCGTCAAAGGCAACAAAAACGACTTCATTGATGCCGAAGCGATTTGCGAGGCGGCGAGCCGCCCCGCGATGCGCTTCTGCTCGATCAAAACCGCAGAGCAACAAACGCTTTCAGCCCTGCATCGTGTCCGTAAATCTTTGATTGGCCAGCGAACCGTCGCAACCAACCAGATTCATGGCTTTCTGCTGGAGTTCGGGATCAGCCTGCCTATAGGTGCCGCTGCGTTGCACCGCGTGCCGGCGCTGTTGGACGACCCGCAGCACCCGGTTCCGTTGCGCCTAAAGGGCGTAGTGATGCGTCTCCATCATCAAATTCAACAGCTGAATGATGAAATCAAGGACATCGAGTCCGATCTGAAGCAGCAGCTGAAAGAAGACGATGCCGGGAGTCGTTTGCAGAGTATTCCTGGCATCGGCCCGATCACCGCCAGCGCGGTATTGGCGGATGTGGGCGATGCGTCGAACTATCGAAGTGGACGCGATTTTGCCGCTTCGCTAGGGCTGGTGCCGAGGCAGTATTCGACGGGCGGAAAAACAGTACTACTGGGGATCAGCAAGCGCGGCGACAAGCACATCCGCCAACTGCTGGTGCAGGGCGCGCGATCCATCATGCAGCATATCGATAAGCGGGAAGACGCCTTGGGGCCCTGGGTTCGAGAGCTCGTGACGCGTCGCCACTCCAATGTTGTCGCGTGCGCGCTGGCGAACAAACTGGCGCGCATCGTGTGGGCGGTACTGGCCAAAGGCGGCCAGTACGACCCACATCCGAACGCTTGAACAGCTTTACCACCGGCTTTTGCGACGTCACTGACTGATGACAGTAAACGGCAAACGGCCCGACTGAGAACCTGCCATAAAAATCAGCTTTAGAGGCTGAGGGTTTTTTCAGGACAGTCGGGAGCGGCTACTCATCGAGGGTCGAGCGTTGTTGCAGCAACGCTCACAATGAGCCCGGATACATTAGCGCAAGCCAGCTTTACCGAAAACAGCCCATGAGGTTGCAGGAGATGGGCTGACCATACATTTTATGGAGGAAATGTTGTCAGGCCCGTCGCCTTCGCGAGCAGGCTCGCTCCCACAGGGAAATGCGATCAACTGTGGGAGCGAGCCTGCTCGCGAAGGGGCCATCACAGGCACCACAAGGCCCGGCAGAATTGCCTGTATCCTACCCACCCGGTAAAGTGCCGCTCCCCCCGTTTCGCCAGAGGTAAAACCATGAGCCAGACCATTGATATTGCCGTGATCGGCGCCACCGGTACTGTCGGCGAAACACTCGTGCAGATTCTCGAGGAGCGCGATTTCCCGATCGGCACCCTGCACCTGTTGGCCAGCAGCGAGTCGGCCGGCAGTTCCGTACCCTTTCGCGGCAAGAACGTGCGGGTGCGGGAAGTCGATGAGTTCGACTTCAGCAAGGTGCAGTTGGCATTTTTTGCCGCCGGCCCGGCGGTTTCCTTGAGTTTTTCTTCCCGTGCGAACGATGCCGGTTGCTCGGTGATCGATCTGTCCGGTGCCTTGCCGGCGGACAAGGCGCCGCAGGTCGTGCCTGAGGCCAACGCTCAGGTGCTGGCGGGCTTGAAAAAGCCGTTTCTGGTCAGCAGTCCAAGTCCTTCGGCTACCACGCTGGCGGTGGTGCTCGCGCCGCTGATGGATGTGCTCGATTTGCAGCGCGTCAGCCTGACCGCCAGCCTGGCGGTATCGGCCCAGGGCCGTGAAGCCGTGAGTGAGCTCGCCCGGCAAACCGCCGAACTGCTGAATGTGCGGCCGCTCGAGCCGAAATTCTTTGACCGGCAAATGGCCTTCAACCTGTTGGCTCAGGTCGGCAAGCCGGATGAACAAGGTCATACGCTGCTGGAAAAACGCCTGGTGCGTGAGCTGCGTCAGGTCATGGCGCTGCCTTCATTGAAGATTTCCGTCACTTGCATTCAAGCCCCGGTGTTTTTTGGCGATAGCTATAGCGTGACCCTGCAGTGCGCAAACGACATTGATTTGGCCAAAGTCAATGCTGCGTTGGAAGACGCGCCCGGTATCGAGCTGGTCGAGGCAGGCGATTACCCGACGCCGGTAGGTGACGCGGTAGGCCAGGATGTGGTCTACGTGGGGCGGGTTCGCCAGGGTATCGACGACCTGTCGGAACTTAATTTGTGGCTGACGTCAGATAACGTACGCAAAGGCGCCGCGCTCAACGCTGTGCAGCTGGCTGAGTTGTTGATTAAAGACCTGCTGTAAAAGATACTTTGCAACAATTTGTCGATTGATTCCGCACGAGCCTATGCTTGCCGGAGTGCTGAAGGCGAGCCACTCTGCGGGGCTTTGCGGGGCATCAATCAAATGATCGCGCGCGACGACCTTCGTCGTTGCACGCAATGCCTTGCGGCTGCGGCTATCAATATCTTCTCGCTGGCCGAGGAATGTTCAAACTAAGGATGAGCTAATGGTTCAAGTTCGCAAACTGGTGTTAGCAATAGCGGCCGCCTCGGCGCTGTCCTCCGGTATGGCGCATGCCCTCGGGCTCGGGGAACTGACCCTGAAATCGACGCTCAACCAGCCGCTGGTGGCGGAAATCGAGCTGCTCGATGTCAAGGACCTCACCGCTGCCGAATTGGTGCCGAGCCTGGCTTCGCCGGAAGATTTCGCCAAGGCCGGTGTCGACCGCCAGGCGTTTCTGAATGACTTGACCTTCACCCCGGTGCTTAACGCCAGCGGCAAAAGCATCCTGCGCGTGACCTCCAGCAAGCCTCTCTCCGAGCCGATGGTGAAGTTCCTGGTTCAGGTGATGTGGCCGAATGGCCGTTTGCTGCGCGACTACAGTGTGCTGCTCGATCCATCGAAATTCTCGCCGCAAGCCGCCGAGGCGGCTGCGCAGCCCGCACCGACTTCAACCGTCGCTGCACCGGTCACCGGTGCGACCAAACCGTCGCAATACACCACCACGCCGCGCGATACCCTGTGGGAAATCGCCGCGAAGGCGCGTAATGGCGGTTCGATCCAGCAAACCATGCTGGCCATTCAGGCGCTGAACCCGGACGCCTTCATTGACGGCAACATCAACCGCCTGAAAACCGGCCAGGTGCTGCGTATGCCGGATCAGGCGCAGAGCACGAACCTGCCGCAACCCAAGGCCATCGCCGAAGTGGCCGCGCAGAACAAGGCCTGGCGTCAGGGGCGCCGTTATGTCGCCAAGCCCGGGGCAGGGCAGCAGCAACTGGACGCTACCAATCGCGCTCGCACCGATGCTGCTCCGACTCAAGCGGCCGGCGACAAACTGAGCCTGGTGTCTGCCGAGTCCGGCAAGAATCGTGGCAAAGGACCTGCCGGCGATGCTGCGGCCCTTAGCAACAAGCTGGCGGTGACTCAGGAGAGCCTCGACAGCAGTCGTCGTGATAACGCCGAACTGAAAAGCCGCATGGCCGACCTGCAAAGCCAGGTGGACAAGCTGCAGCGCCTGATCGAGCTGAAGAACAATCAACTGGCCAAGTTGCAGGCCGAGGGCGCGACTGGCGCACCAGGCACCGCAACGGCTCCGGCAATGTCGGCCGAGCTGGCGCCCAATCCGGCTGCACCTGCTCCGGCAGACACTGCGCCGGTTGCACCTGCGCCAGTGGCCACGGCACCCGAGGCAGCTCCGACGCCGGCCGCATCCGACGATCAGAAATTCAATGAGTTGCTGAGCAATCCGGTGCTGCTGGGCCTGGTGGGTGGCGGTGCTGTCGTTCTGCTGCTCTTGCTGCTGTTGCTGGCGCGCCGTCGCAAAGCCCAGCAAGCAGCCGAGAAGCATCAGCGCATGGCGCGTGCCCTGGCCGAAGAACAGCCGTTCTCGGCCGATCTCGACCTGCCGGAAAGCAGCTTCGAAGGCCTGGAGGTTCCGTCGCCAAGCGTGAAGCTGGCGACTGCACCGACGCCAACTCCCGCGCCTGCGCCGGTCATTGCCCCGGTCGTGATGACCACGCCGATCGCCGCGCCATTGGTGTCGCCGGCTGCCGAGCGTTCCGACGATGTACTGGGCCAGGCTCAGTCGCACATCAGTGCCGGTCGCCTGAACCAGGCTGCCGCGTTGCTGGAGGACGGCGTCAAGCGAGAGCCTCAGCGCAGCGATTTGCGCTTGAAGCTGATGGAAGTCTATGGCCAGCAAGGCGACCGCGATGCGTTCGTCAGCCAGGAGCGCAAGCTGGTGGCCAATGGCGACAACTTCGCCCAGGTTGAAAAGCTCAAAAGCCGCTTCCCGGCCATGGCGCTGGTGGCTGCCGGTGGCATCGCCGCAGCCGCCGTTGCTGCCGAGCTGGACGCGCAGTACGTCAAGGACCTGTTGCTCGATGAGCCGCAAGCACCCGCGCCGGAACCGACGCCGCTCGAGGATGACCTCGACAGCGCCTTCGACCTGAGCCTGGATGATCTGGACACGATCCAGCCTGTGGCGCCTGCACCTGCACCGGCACCTGTACCGGAGCCTGAAGTGGCGGCTTTGGCGGATCTGGACGAATTCCCGCTGGATGACGATCTGAGTTTTGAGTCGGTGTTGCAGCAACAGACCGAAATCAAGGAAAACCTCGACGACCTGTCGGACTTCGACCTTGACCTGGATCTCGGTGCGCAACCGTCGCCGGCGATGCTGGCTGAAGATGACTTCCTGCTGGATCTGGATGAAGGCGTGAAGGATTTTCCAGCCGCCGAAACCCCGGCTGTTCCTGAAATTGCGCTGGATGATCTGGACTTGCCTGCCGATTTCGACCTGTCGCTGGCCGACGAAATGAGCACACCGGATGCGTTCGCCGCCGAGCTGGATGATGTCAATGCCGAGCTGGAAAGCCTGTCCAACAGCATCGGTGAGCCGACCTTTACCGAAGCCGATGCCGCACTGGATGGCGATGACGAGTTCGACTTCCTCTCGGGTACCGATGAAGCCGCTACCAAGCTCGATCTGGCCCAGGCCTATATCGACATGGGCGACAGCGACGGTGCCCGCGACATCCTCAATGAGGTCGTGAGCGAAGGCAGTGACGAGCAGAAGAGCGAAGCCAGGGAGATGCTTTCGCGTCTGGCTTGAGTGATCGGTACGTTGTAAACAAAGCGGCAGCCCGGTGAGGCTGCCGTTTTTGTTTGGGCGATGAATTGATGTCGTCTGCTGTGGCCTCTTCGCGGGCAAGCCCGCTCCCACAAGGTTCTGTGGCGTTCACAATACCTGTGGGAGCGGGCTTGCCCGCGAAGAGGCCGGAACAGTCGATGGAGATCTCGCTGGCATCCCCTCCAGTCGGCCTTATAATGCCCGCCTTTGGTACATCAGCAGGCTGTCCCTCCTTGGCAAATATAGATAACCCGGCCGCCGAAATGGCAGCCGACGGCTTTTTCCGGATCGCGCTGGGCGTCGAATACAAAGGCTCGCGCTACCGTGGCTGGCAGCGCCAGGCTTCCGGGGTGCTCACCGTGCAGGAAACCCTCGAAAACGCCTTGTCCAAAGTCGCCGATTCACCCGTCTCGCTGATGTGCGCCGGGCGTACCGACGCCGGGGTGCATGCCTGCGGACAGGTGGTGCATTTCGATACCCAGGTCGAGCGTTCGATGAAGGCCTGGACCATGGGCGCCAACATCAACCTGCCCCACGACGTCAGTGTAAGTTGGGCCAAGGTCATGCCGGCGCATTTCCATGCGCGGTTCAAGGCCATTGCCCGGCGTTATCGCTACGTGATCTACAACGATCAGATCCGCCCCGCGCACCTGAACGAAGAAGTGACCTGGAACCACCGCCCGCTGGACGTCGAGCGCATGGCCGAGGCCGCTCAATACCTGCTCGGCACCCATGATTTCAGTGCTTTTCGCGCCGGCCAGTGCCAGGCCAAGTCGCCGATCAAGGAACTGCATCACCTGCGCGTCACCCGTCACGGCAAGATGATCGTGCTGGACATTCGCGCCAGCGCCTTCCTGCACCACATGGTGCGCAACATCGCCGGCGTGCTGATGACCATTGGCGCCGGTGAGCGTCCGGTGGAGTGGATGAAAGAGGTGCTGGAGAGCCGGATTCGGCGGTCCGGGGGCGTGACGGCGCATCCATTCGGGTTGTATCTGGTGCAGGTCGAGTACCGTGACGAGTTCCAATTGCCAGAACGTTACATCGGTCCACACTTCCTGACCGGCTTCTCCGAACTTGGCGGCTGACGCCCTCGAACGCTTTTGTTACCATCCGGGACTTTCCCGGATTTGTCTTGGAGTTGTGTTGACATGTCAGCCGTTCGCAGCAAGATCTGTGGGATTACCCGCATAGAGGATGCGTTGGCAGCCGTCGAGGCCGGGGCGGATGCCATCGGCTTCGTGTTCTATGCCAAAAGCCCCCGTGCGGTGACGTTCCAGCAGGCGCGCTCGATCATCCAGGCGCTGCCGCCGTTCGTGACCACCGTGGGCCTGTTCGTCAATGCGAGCCGTTGCGAACTGGGTGAACTCCTCGACGCAGTGCCTCTGGACCTGCTGCAATTTCACGGCGATGAAAGCGCGGCGGATTGCGAAGGCTGGCACCGTCCGTACATCAAGGCGTTGCGGGTCAAGGCGGGGGATGACATCGCCGCGGCCTGTGATGCGTATGCCAGTGCCAGCGGTATCCTGCTCGATACCTATGTCGAAGGCGTTCCCGGAGGAACCGGTGAGGCGTTTGACTGGTCACTGATACCGCAAGGCTTGAGCAAACCGATCATTCTGGCCGGCGGCCTGACGCCGGATAACGTCGCCGAAGCCATTGCCCGCGTCCGGCCTTATGCCGTGGATGTCAGCGGCGGGGTAGAGGCGAGCAGGGGCATAAAGGATCACGCAAAGGTTCAGGCATTTATCAAGGCGGTACGCGGTAGCACCTGTTGATGTGACGGCTGGCAGACTGCCGCCGTCCACTGCACTGTACAAAACGGCTGAGGGTCATGGGGTGGTACGCAGGTCACGTTTCGCTGATCCGGCCATTCACTGATCATCGCCGCACACATGAATTTAGCGCTAGGGCATACACGGGGCTGCGAACCAGAGCGTTCGGGCCGCCGGTACTGGAGAAAGAAAGCATGAGCAACTGGTTAGTAGACAAACTGATCCCTTCGATCATGCGTTCCGAGGTCAAGAAGAGCTCGGTGCCTGAAGGTCTTTGGCACAAATGCCCGTCTTGCGAGGCTGTGCTGTATCGTCCGGAGTTGGAAAAGACCCTGGACGTTTGCCCCAAGTGCAACCATCACATGCGTATCGGCGCCCGCGCCCGTATCGACATCTTCCTCGACGTTGAAGGCCGTACCGAACTGGGTGCAGACCTGGAGCCGGTTGACCGTCTGAAGTTCCGCGACGGCAAGAAGTACAAGGACCGCCTGACCGCTGCACAAAAGCAGACCGGCGAAAAAGACGCGCTGGTTTCGATGAGCGGCACGTTGCTGGGCATGCCGATCGTGGTTTCCGCGTTCGAGTTTTCCTTCATGGGTGGTTCGATGGGCGCCATCGTCGGTGAGCGTTTCGTTCGCGCCGCCAACTACGCCCTGGAAAAACGTTGCCCGATGGTCTGTTTCTCGGCCTCCGGCGGTGCGCGGATGCAGGAAGCGCTGATTTCCCTGATGCAGATGGCCAAGACCTCTGCGGTGCTGGCGCGTCTGCGTGAAGAAGGCATCCCGTTCATCTCCGTGCTGACCGATCCGGTCTACGGCGGCGTTTCCGCCAGCCTGGCGATGCTGGGCGACGTGATTGTCGGCGAGCCGAAGGCGCTGATCGGTTTTGCCGGTCCGCGTGTGATCGAGCAGACCGTGCGTGAAAAACTGCCGGAAGGCTTCCAGCGCAGCGAGTTCCTGCTGGAGCACGGTGCCATCGACATGATCATCGACCGTCAGGAGCTGCGTCCGCGCCTGGGTAACCTGCTGGCGCAAATGATGGGCCTGCCGACGCCGAAGTTCGTGGCTGCACCCATCGTTCCAATCGTGGTTCCACCGGTACCTGCCAGCCTATGACCCAACGTACCCTTGGCGAATGGCTCGCCTACCTCGAACAGTTGCACCCTTCGGCCATCGACATGGGGCTGGAGCGATCGCAGCAGGTAGCGTCCCGCATGGGACTGGGCAAGCCGGCGCCACGGGTGATTACGGTCACCGGGACCAACGGCAAGGGTTCCACCTGCGCGTTCGTGGCGTCCTTGCTGCGGGCCCAGGGCTTGAAAGTGGGGGTTTACAACTCCCCGCACCTGCTGCGCTACAACGAGCGGGTAACGGTCAACGGCGTCGAAGCCACTGACGCCGAGCTGTGCGAGGCCTTTGCTGCGGTAGAGGCCGGGCGTGGCGACACTTCGCTGACCTACTTCGAAATGGGCACCCTGGCGGCGTTCTGGCTGTTCCAGCACTCCGGGCTTGATGCGGTGGTGCTGGAAGTCGGTCTGGGCGGTCGTCTGGACACGGTCAACGTGGTGGATGCCGACATGGCGCTGGTCACCAGTATTGGCGTCGATCATGCCGATTACCTGGGTGATACCCGAGAGTCCGTGGCCTTCGAGAAGGCCGGAATATTCCGCCAGGGCGCGCCTGCGCTCTGCGGCGATCTGAATCCTCCACAACCCCTGCTGGACAAGGCGCGCGAGCTCAATTGCCCGTTTTTCCTGCGTGGGCGCGACTTTGATCTCGGCGTGACTGATCACAACTGGCAATGGCGCGGTGTCGATGCGCAAGGGCGTGCGGTTGAGCTGCGCGACCTGCCGTTGCTCGATCTGCCGATGGAAAACGCCGCGCTGGCGTTGCAGGCTTACCTGCTGCTTGGCTTGCCTTGGGTGAATGCGCAGATTATCGACGCGCTGCGGGCTACGAAGGTGGTTGGTCGTCTGGATCGCCGCGCGTTCGAGTGGCAGGGCAAGCGTTTGAATTTATTGCTGGATGTGGGGCATAACCCGCATGCGGCGGAGTATCTGGCCCGTCGTCTGGCCAGCCGTCCACCGGTCGGCAAGCGTCTGGCGGTGTTCGGGCTGCTGGCGGACAAGGATCTGGGTGGTGTTGTCGGCGAATTGAATGCTAGTGTCCAGCACTGGGCTGTCGCACCGCTGGATTCGCCTCGGGCGCGTCCGGTTGCGGATTTGCACGATGCGTTGCAAGGTCTTGGTGCCTCGGTCACGTCGTACGACAGCGTAGCGGCCGCCCTGGAAGGGCAGTGCGCGCAGGCCACGAGCGACGACGAAATCCTGTTGTTCGGATCATTTTATTGTGTCGCCGAGGCCCTTGAATGGCTGGCCCGGCGGTCCACGGAGGAAGCGGCAAATGGCATTGCTGGATAAGGCATACAAACAGCGCATGGTTGGCGCCCTGGTGTTGGTCGCGCTGGCGGTTATTTTTCTGCCGATGCTGTTTTCCCGCCAGGACGAACAGCGCCAGGTGACGGTCGAAGCGCCGGCGGCTCCGCAGGCGCCTGCATTGCCCCAGGTGCAGGTCGAGCCCGTGGTGGTGCCTGAGCCGCAAGCCTTGCCTCAGGAACCCGTGCCGAGCGATGACGAAATCGCCCAGCAGGAATCGGCGGTGCCGGCTGTGCCGGTGGCTCCGGGACCTGCTGCCAAACCGGTTACACCACCTCCTGCACCCGCGCCGGTTCCGGCGCTGGCCGCCAAACCTGCGGCCGCGCCTGCCCAGCCCATCACGGCAGCACCCGGCAAGCCGGACACCACGCAAAGCCGTGTCGATGCCAATGGTTTGTCGGTCAGCTGGTCGGTGCAACTGGCCAGCCTGGCGAACCGTGAAAGCGCGGAAAAGCTGCAGAAAACCCTGCGCAGCCAGGGTTACAATGCCTACATCCGGACCGCCGACGGCAAAAACCGGGTGTTTGTCGGGCCGCTGATCGAGCGCGCAGAAGCCGACCGGCTGCGGGATTTGCTGAACCGCCAGCAGAACCTGAAGGGGTTTGTCGTGCGCTTTCAGCCCGAACGTGGCTAAAACTATCGCCCCGATATGAAATGCACTGACAATCGCAGCTTACCGATAAGCATGGGCTCTGCTAAAATGCGCCGCCTTATCCGTCTGTAGGCTGCACTGTGCCATTTACCTGGGTTGACTGGGCGATCGTAGCAATCGTCGCCATCTCCGCATTGATCAGTCTGAGCCGCGGCTTCGTCAAAGAAGCACTGTCGCTGCTGACCTGGATCATCGCAGGAGTCGTTGCCTGGATGTTCGGTGGCTCATTGTCCGAGTACCTCGGCGGGTACATTCAAACGCCATCGGCCCGTATAATCACGGGCTGTGCCATCATGTTTGTCGCCACTTTAATCGTAGGCGCAATGATCAATTATCTTATCGGCGAACTGGTTCGCGTCACCGGGCTCTCCGGGACCGACCGATTCCTCGGCATGGCCTTCGGCGCCGCGCGTGGCGGGTTGCTGGTGGTCATCGCCGTCGGGCTGTTGAGCCTGGGGCCGGTACAGCAGGACGGGTGGTGGAAAGAGTCACAGCTCGTGCCAAGATTTCTATTGGTCGCCGACTGGTCCAAAAACCTGATTCTCGGGTGGAGCAGTCAGTGGCTTGCCAGCGGAATCAGCGTACCCGCTGATATTCCGTTCAAGGAGCAGCTCTTGCCGACGGCCAAAACGCCTCAGTAAGTGTTGTTCAGTTCAGATCCATTAAGTAGGGGTTGCGTCGCATGTGTGGCATCGTCGGTATCGTCGGTAAGTCGAACGTCAATCAGGCGCTGTATGACGCGCTAACCGTCCTCCAGCACCGCGGCCAGGACGCTGCCGGTATCGTGACCAGCCATGATGGCCGGTTGTTCCTGCGCAAGGATAACGGCCTGGTGCGTGACGTGTTCCAGCAGCGTCACATGCAGCGCCTGGTCGGTCACATGGGCATTGGCCATGTGCGTTATCCGACCGCGGGCAGCTCGACGTCGGCTGAAGCTCAACCGTTTTACGTCAACTCGCCTTACGGCATCACCCTGGCGCATAACGGTAACCTGACCAACGTTGAACAACTGGCCAAGGAGATTTACGAATCTGACCTGCGCCACGTCAACACCAGCTCCGATTCGGAAGTGCTGCTCAACGTGTTCGCGCACGAGCTGGCCCAGCGCGGCAAGTTGCAGCCGACCGAAGAAGACGTGTTTGCCGCCGTCACCGACGTGCACAACCGTTGCGTCGGTGGTTATGCCGTTGTAGCCATGATCACCGGCTACGGCATCGTGGGCTTTCGCGACCCGCACGGCATCCGTCCGATCGTTTTCGGCCAGCGTCACACCGACGAAGGCGTCGAGTACATGATCGCCTCGGAAAGCGTTTCCCTGGACGTGCTGGGCTTCACCCTGATTCGCGACCTGGCGCCAGGCGAAGCGGTCTACATCACTGAAGAGGGCAAGCTGTACACCCGTCAGTGCGCGACCAACCCGTCCCTGACCCCGTGCATCTTCGAACACGTCTACCTGGCGCGTCCGGATTCGATCATCGACGGCGTGTCGGTCTACAAGGCCCGTCTGCGCATGGGTGAGAAACTGGCCGAGAAGATCCTGCGCGAGCGTCCGGATCACGACATCGACGTGGTCATCCCGATTCCGGACACCAGCCGCACCGCCGCGCTGGAACTGGCGAACCACCTGGGCGTGAAGTTCCGCGAAGGCTTCGTGAAGAACCGCTACATCGGCCGGACCTTCATCATGCCGGGCCAGGCCGCGCGGAAAAAATCCGTACGCCAGAAGCTCAACGCCATCGAGCTGGAATTCCGCGGCAAGAACGTGATGCTGGTGGATGACTCCATCGTGCGCGGCACCACGTGCAAGCAGATCATCCAGATGGCCCGCGAAGCCGGCGCCAAGAACGTCTACTTCTGCTCCGCGGCGCCAGCGGTTCGCTACCCGAACGTCTACGGCATCGACATGCCGAGCGCTCACGAGCTGATCGCGCACAACCGTTCGACCCAGGACGTGGCTGATCTGATCGGCGCCGACTGGCTGATCTATCAGGATCTGCCTGACTTGATCGAAGCGGTCGGTGGCGGCAAGATCAAGATCGACAAGTTCGATTGCGCGGTGTTCGATGGCCAGTACGTCACTGGCGACGTCGACGAGGCTTACCTGAACAAGATCGAACAGGCACGCAACGATGCCTCCAAGGTCAAGACGCAGGCAGTCAGCGCAATCATCGATCTGTACAACAACTGAGTTTCTACCGGCCCTGAGGGGCCGGTTTTGTATCCGGCTTTTAATTGACGAGAATAGGGAAAGGAGTGACAGCATGAGTCAGGATTGGGATGCCGGTCGGCTGGACAGCGACCTCGAAGGCGTAGCGTTCGATACCCTGGCCGTACGTGCCGGTCAGCACCGTACGCCGGAAGGCGAACACGGTGATCCGATGTTCTTCACTTCCAGCTATGTATTCCGCACCGCTGCCGACGCAGCCGCGCGTTTTGCCGGGGAAGTACCGGGCAACGTTTACTCGCGCTACACCAACCCGACCGTACGCGCCTTCGAAGAGCGCATCGCCGCTCTGGAAAGCGCCGAGCAAGCCGTGGCCACCGCCACCGGCATGGCTGCGATCATGGCCGTGGTGATGAGCCTGTGCAGCGCCGGCGATCACGTATTGGTGTCGCGCAGCGTGTTCGGCTCGACCATCAGCCTGTTCGAAAAGTACTTCAAGCGTTTCGGCATCGAAGTCGATTACGTGGCCCTGGCGGACCTGTCCGGTTGGGACGCGGCGATCAAGTCCAACACCAAACTGCTGTTCGTCGAATCGCCGTCCAACCCGCTGGCCGAGTTGGTCGACATTGCCGAACTGGCGAAAATCGCTCACGCCAAAGGCGCGATGCTGGTGGTCGACAACTGCTTCTGCACCCCGGCCTTGCAGCAGCCGCTGAAAATGGGCGCGGACATCGTCGTGCACTCGGCCACCAAGTTCATCGACGGCCAGGGCCGTTGCATGGGTGGTGTGGTCGCCGGGCGCAGCGAGCAGATGAAAGAAGTGGTTGGCTTTCTGCGTACCGCCGGGCCGACCCTCAGCCCGTTCAACGCCTGGATCTTCCTCAAGGGCCTGGAAACCCTGAACCTGCGGATGAAGGCCCATTGTGCCAACGCCCAGCAACTGGCCGAGTGGCTGGAGCAGCAGGAAGGCATCGAGAAAGTCCATTACGCCGGCCTCAAGAGCCATCCGCAGCATGAGCTGGCGCTGCGCCAGCAGAAGGGTTTCGGTGCTGTGGTCAGTTTTGAGGTGAAGGGTGGCAAAGAGGGCGCCTGGCGCTTTATCGACGCCACGCGCCTGATTTCGATCACCGCCAACCTGGGCGACAGCAAAACCACCATCACGCATCCGAGCACCACGTCCCATGGTCGTCTGGCGCCGCAGGAGCGTGAAGCGGCGGGCATTCGTGACAGCCTGATCCGCATTGCGGTCGGCCTTGAAGACGTGGCGGACCTGCAAGCCGATCTGGCGCGCGGCCTGGCTGCGTTGTGATCGAGTTGTCTGCGCCAAACACCGGCTCCAATGGCCGCGTAGCGCTGGTGACCGGTGCTGCGCGGGGCATAGGCCTGGGGATTTCGGCCTGGTTGATCAGCGAAGGCTGGCAAGTCGTGCTGACGGATCTGGACCGGGAGCGCGGTTCGAAAGTGGCGAAAGTGCTGGGCGACAACGCCTGGTTCATCGCCATGGATGTCGCCAACGAGGGGCAGGTCGCGCTGGGTGTGGCCGAGGTGCTCGGCCAGTTCGGGCGCCTGGACGCGCTGGTCTGCAATGCGGCGGTGGCCGATCCGCATAACATCACCCTGGAAAGCCTCGACCTGGCCCACTGGAATCGGGTGTTGGCGGTGAACCTCGGCGGGCCGATGCTGCTGGCCAAGCACTGTGCGCCGTACCTGCGCGCTCACAGCGGCGCCATCGTCAATCTGGCCTCGACCCGCGCCGCGCAGTCGGAACCCGACACCGAGGCTTATGCGGCGAGCAAGGGCGGCTTGTTGGCCCTGACTCATGCGTTGGCCATCAGCCTTGGCCCGGAGATCCGGGTCAATGCCGTCAGCCCAGGCTGGATCGATACGCGCGACCCCTCGGTGCGGCGTGCCGAACCCTTGACCGAGGCCGATCATGCCCAGCATCCGGCGGGCAGGGTAGGGACGGTCGAGGATGTGGCGGCGATGGTGGCCTGGCTGCTGTCGAGGAATGCCGGTTTTGTCACCGGCCAGGAATTCGTGGTCGATGGCGGCATGACCAAGAAGATGATTTATAGCGAGTAAGCTTCTGGATAGATGTTGAATGTGCTGACGCTTTCGCGAGCAAGCCCGCTCCCACATTTGGAATGCATTCCCCTGTGGGAGCGGGCTTGCTCGCGAAAGCGGTCTTGCTGCATATACATAAATTTGTCTTTTTCAGAAAAACTTCAATCCTGCTATTGACTTAGGTTCGCTACCTGCGTAAATTTCGCGGCCTCGGAGATGCAAACGGGTGATTAGCTCAGCTGGGAGAGCGTCTGCCTTACAAGCAGAATGTCGGCGGTTCGATCCCGTCATCACCCACCATTCCCGAGATACTTGCGAAAGCAAGAGGTAGGCTGAAATGCCTCCACCGACGCGCAGCGGTAGTTCAGTCGGTTAGAATACCGGCCTGTCACGCCGGGGGTCGCGGGTTCGAGTCCCGTCCGCTGCGCCATATTTTCCGAGTCAGATTCATCTGATTCGAGATTGAAAAGCTACTGAGTTTTCAATCAGACGAGTTACTTGAGCATCTGCTCAAAGCGATACGCAGCGGTAGTTCAGTCGGTTAGAATACCGGCCTGTCACGCCGGGGGTCGCGGGTTCGAGTCCCGTCCGCTGCGCCATATCTGCCCCGAGGCCCACTGAACGCCTTGGAGCTACGAAGAAACCACTGGTTGCTTCGAGTCGATAGCAAAGACCCTGGTCGAAAGACCGGGGTTTTTTGTGTCTGCGATTTGGCTTTTTCTCCTGCCTCGCGCCCCTCAGGGTTCGCATCTGCCAGCCTGGCGCAGATGCCCAATGACTCTCGAAAATCCCCCTCAATAACCCGCAGCCTTGTTAAACCGGCACCTGCGCGGCCGAAATGCCTGCCTGTCATTAAATAATTCAAGCATTTACCGGGTGCAGTTCGTACAAAGGGCTTGGATTGTCTGCGCAACACTAATTAGAATGAGTCGCATTTAAAATATTTCCTCACCCAGGGTTCCTTCAGATGAGTGATGCCGCGATGCCGCCGGAGCAAGCCTTCCACGACCTGTACCGCGACCATCGGGGCTGGCTCGAAGGCTGGTTGAGACGACGCATGAGCAATGGCAGCGATGCGGCGGACCTGAGCCAGGATACCTTCGTTCGTGTCCTTGCCAGCTCTCAGCGCATCGCCGACTTGCAAGAGCCGCGTGCCTACCTGGCGACCGTCGGCAAACGACTGCTGAGCAACTTCTACAAGCGCCGCAGCCTGGAGCAAGCCTATCTCGATGCATTGGCGTTGCTGCCCGAAGACTGTGTGCCGTCCCCGGAGCAACGCTGGATCCTGCTGGAAACCCTGCAGGCCCTGGACGAATTGCTCGATGGATTGCCCAGGCCGGTACGGCGCGCGTTTCTCTTGAGTCAGCTCGAAGGCCTGGGCTACCAGGAAATTGCCGAGCGCCTGCAAGTCTCGGAACGCACGATCAAGCGCTACATGGCTCAAGCCTACGAACATTGCCTGCTGGTGGACATGTGAACGGTTCGGCACCTTCGGCCCAGGCCCGACAAGTCGTGCGGGCCGCCGCGCAGTGGCTGGCCCTCATGGAATCCGGCTGTGCCAATGAGCGGGACCGGGAGCAGTTGCAGAGCTGGCGCGACAGCCATTCCAGCCATGAGCAGGCCTGGCAGAAAGCGCAGTGCTTGCGTCAACGTTTTGCCGACCTGCCATCGGGCCTGGCCATGGCCAGTCTGGACCGGCCGCAAGCCAGTCGACGCACGGTGCTCAAGCGCGCCGTCGGTGCGGTGGCGTTGCTGCCGACCGCCTGGTTGATCAGTCGGCAGTTGCCTCTGGATGCCTGGGGGGCCGCCCTGCGCACCGCCACCGGGGAAAGCAAAAAAAAAGTCCGGTTGGCCGATGGCAGTGCTGTGCAACTGAACACGGCCAGTGCCGTCGATATCGATCTGAAGAGCCGGCGCCTGACACTGGTGGAAGGCGAAATGGCACTGAACGTGCCCGGGACTTCGCCGCTGACGATCCTCACGCGCTTCGGGCAAGTGACCGTCAGTCAGAGTGAAGTGTGTGTGCGGCAGGGGCAGACGGGCTGCAAGGTGTCAGTGCTTCGAGGCGCAGTGCAGTTGCAGCCTCTGCACGGGCCGGTCTTTTCGTTGCGCGGCGGCCAGCAAGTCAGTCTTCAAGCGGCGGGTGCCGGCGCTGTGGAGCCATTCGATGTGCTGGCCCCTGGCTGGCGTGACGGCGTGCTGATGGCGCAGAACCAACCCTTGGGGGACTTCCTGCGTGAACTCAGCAGCTATCGTCCTGGTGTGTTGCGTTGGGAGCCAGAGCTGGAATCACTGCGCATCACCGGCAGTTTTCGCCTGGAAGACACCGATCGCATCCTCGCGCTTCTGGCGGTCAGCCTGCCGCTGGAGGTGCATTCGCGTACGCGTTATTGGGTAACGCTGGTGCCGCGCAAAAATAATGCTTAACGCGTGTCCCCTTTTTTCGCGGTGCTTGTCATTCAAGGCAAGTGAAACGAAATCAGAGAGATTCTCAATGCCTGTAGTGATGCCTTGCAGTACGCGTCTGGCTCCATCCCGGTTGCGCCCGTTGATGCACTTGAGTCTGTTGTTGAGCCTGAGTGCCTGTCCGTTGTTCATCACTGCCGGTTGGGCCGAAGATGCGCCACGGCGCAGCTATCAGGTGCCAGCCGGTAGCCTCGGCGCGGCGCTGACCCGTTTCGCCGGCTTGGCCGGGGTCAATCTGTCCGTGGACCCGGCACTGGTGAGTGGGCGCACCAGCCCTGGCCTTTCCGGCGACTTCGCGGTGGAGGAGGGCTTTGCCCAACTGCTACAGGGTTCCGGTCTGCAACTGCAACCGGTGGGCGAACAGGCGTACATGCTGACCCCGGCGCCAACGGGCAGCACCCTGCAACTGGGCGCTACCTCAATTTACGCGACGGCGGACACGGCGCACGGTGATCCGTACGTCGGCGGGCAGGTCGCACGCCGTGGGTCGCAAGGCTTGCTGGGCTCGAAAGACTTCATGGAGACGCCGTTCAGCGAGACCACCTACACCAGTGAGTTGGTGAAAAACCTGCAGGCTCGTACCTTGGGCGACCTGGTTGCCAGCGATCCCTCGGTTCGCGCCACCAACCCGGCGGGTGGGCGGTATGAGCAGTTCACCATTCGCGGAATGAGCCTGTTCAACAGTGATGTCTCCTACAACGGTCTATACGGCATTCTGCCGACGTACACCATCGACATGGAAATGGCCGATCGCGTCGACGTCCTCAAAGGCCCGAGTCAGCTCATCAATGGCATCTCGCCGCGGGGCAGCGTGGGCGGGGGGATCAACGTGGTGCCCAAGCGCGCCACCGACGTGCCCATTACTTCGTTTACCGGCAACTACGCTTCCGACAGCCAGGTCGGCGGTGCGGTAGATATCGGTCGGCGTTTTGGTGAGGGGGACATGTTCGGTGTTCGTTTCAACGGCGTGAAGCAGTCCGGCGACACCGAATGGGATCACCAGAGTGTTGACCGCGAGATGGCAGTGCTGGGCCTGGATTTTCGCGGTGAGCGCCTGCGGCTCTCGACGGACGTCGGGCATAACGAGCGTGACACCGACGCCCCGCAGGAGCGCGTACAGGTGGGCGCCAAGGCGCAGGTTCCGCACGCCAGCGATGTTCGCCACAACTATGCACAGCCGTGGAGCAAGGCGCGGACCAAGGACACCTTCGGTACGGTGACTGGCGAGTACGATGTCAGCGATTCCGTCATGGTGTACGCCGGTGCGGGGGCGCGTAAAAGTAATCACGACTTCCTTCGGCACGCCGTAGCGGTCACCAACAACGCGGGCGATTTCAGCGTTCAGCCACGTGACTTCACCCGCGACGAAAATGTCCGGACAGCCAACGCCGGGGTACGCAACTGGTTCCATACCGGTCCGGTGAGTCATGAAATCAACCTGGCTGCCAGCTACTTCTACATGGACTTCGAAAACGGTGGCGCCCGTTATGCCGCCGCCCCGAGCAACCTCTACAACCCTGTGGAAACACCTACACCCATCACGCCCACGCGACTCGACTCGGAGGTTTATACCGAGAACCGTTCCAGCAGCGTGGCGTTGTCCGACACATTGGGCTTCTTCGATGACCAGGTGCTGTTGACCCTCGGCGCACGCTGGCAGCGAGTGCAGGTTGACGACTGGACGGATAATGTCAAAGGCGACACGGGCTACGATGAAGAAAAGGTTTCGCCCTCGGGCGGCATCCTGTTCAAGGCCACCGACAAGCTCTCGTTGTATGCCAACTACATGGAAGGCCTGAGCCAGGGCAAGATCGCCCCGTCGACCTCGGTGAACGAGGACGAGATCTTCCCGCCGTTCATCAGTCGGCAGGTCGAAGTCGGAGCCAAATATGATGCGGGTGCGTTCGCCATTACCACTGCGGTGTTCCGGATCAAGCAGCCGGCCTATGAAACCAACGCCACCACGCGGGTTTTCGGCCCGAACGGCAAACGCGAAAACAAGGGTGTGGAAGTCAACGTGTTCGGTGAGCCGCTCAAAGGTTTCCGCCTGGTCGGTGGCGTCATGTACATCGATAGCGAACTCACCGACACCACCAACGGCACCTTTGACGGCAACCGCGCGCCCGCCACGCCGGAATACAACGTCAGCCTGGGGGGCGAGTGGGACGTGCCGAATGTTCAAGGCCTGACCCTCACCAGCCGCGGCATCTATTCCAGCTCACAGTATCTGGACCAGTCCAATAACAAGGAAATCGATGCCTGGACGCGTATCGACGTGGGCGCGCGCTACGCCTTCAAGGTTGAAGAAAAGAACATCACCCTGCGTGCCAATATCGAGAACGTGGCCGACAAGCGCTACTGGAGTTCGGCCGGGGCTTCGGATGACAGCGAGCCTGGATTGACGCTCGCGACGCCACGAACCTACCTGCTGTCGGCGACCGTCGACTTCTGAATCGATTCAACCGTGGATTGCGCCACAGGGAAGGGCGCGACCGAGTTGTGTCATGAATCGATTGCAGAGGACGAAAGCATGCCCGGCCTGACTGACCTGCCCAAGAAAGAACAGCCCGACACGCCCTCCAGGCGCACGCTGCTGCGCCTGTCCCTGGGCCTGCTTGCGCTCAGGTTTGCCCCGTCGGCGTGGGCCCGGGCCCACACCGCGCCGCTGCGGGTGATCACCCTGTTCCAGGGGGCCACGGACAGTGCCGTGGCGTTGGGTATCACACCCTGCGGCATTGTCGATTCCTGGAGTGAAAAGCCCACCTATCGCTACCTGCGCTCGGCGCTGGAGCCGGTGCCCCATGTCGGGCTGGAAACCCAGCCCAGCCTTGAGGACATCGCGCTGCTCAAGCCGGACGTGATCATCGCTTCGCGCTTTCGCCATGAACGTATCGCGCCGTTGCTCAAGCAGATCGCCCCGGTGGTGATGCTCGAGGAAGTGTTCGAATTCAAAAAGACCCTGGCGTTGATGGGCCTGGCCTTGCACCGCCAGCAGCGCGCCGACGAGGTGTTGGCCCGCTGGCAGTTGCGCACGGCACAACTGCGCGAGCAACTGCAGCAGGAATTTGCCGGGCGCTGGCCGCCGACGGTGTCGATTCTGGATGTTCGTGAGGACCATATCCGCAGTTATCTGCCGGCCAGTTTTCCGGGTTCGGTGATCACCGAGCTGGGGTTTGGCTGGAGTGAGGCCAGTCGGGCGGCGAACGGGGTATCGATCAAACTCACCAGCAAGGAGAGTCTGGCGGTGGTCAATGCCGACATTTTCTTTGTCTTCTTGCGCGCGGAGAAACCGGCAGTGCAGCGAAACTATGAAAGCCTGGTGCAGCATCCGCTGTGGCAGCAAATGCGTGCACCGCAACAGGGGCAGGTGTGGCGGGTCGACGGGGTGGCCTGGAGCCTGTCGGGCGGGATGCTCGGGGCGAACCTGATGCTCGATGACGTTGCGCGGCTGGTCACGGCGGACCTGTCCTGATGAGCAATGGTTTGAAGTTGTGCTGTGCCGCCGTCGTGTTGCTGCTCAGCGGCGTGCTGAGCCTGGCGGTCGGAGCCACCTGGATTCCGTTGTCGCACATTGCCGCCGCGTTCGTGCATCCCGATCCGCTGAGCGTCAGTCACGTGCTGGTGACCACCACGCGCCTGTCGCGCACCTTGATGGCAATGGCCGTGGGCGCGAGCCTGGCCGTGGCGGGGGCCTTGATGCAGGCGCTGACGCGCAATCCGCTGGCGTCCCCCGGGTTGTTCGGGATCAACGCCGGCGCGACGTTTTTTATCATCCTGTGCTCCTCGCTGTTTTCCCTGTCATCCCCGGATGCCTGGCTGTGGAGCGCGTTCATCGGCGCGGCCGTAGCCGGCAGCCTGGTGTGGCTGATCGGCAACATGGGGCAGGGCAGTCTCAGCCCGCTGCGCATTGTGCTGGCGGGTGCGGCGATGGCCGCCTTGTTCTCTGCGTTCAGCCAGGCGTTGCTGGTGGTCAATCAGGATGGACTGGACACGGTGCTGTTCTGGCTGGCGGGCTCGTTGACCGAGCGCAGCCTGTCGGTCGCCGCGCCACTGCTGATTTGTGGCGTACTCGGGTTGTTCGGCGCGATGTTGCTGGCGGGGCAGGTCAACGTGCTTGACGCAGGCGAGGAGATCGCCACCGGCCTGGGCCAGCGCACCGGTTTGATCCGGCTGCTGATGAGCGTGCTGGTGGTCTGTCTGGCGGGCAGTGCCGTGGCATTGGCCGGCAGCATCGGGTTTATCGGCCTGCTGGTGCCGCACATGGTGCGCAAGGGCCTGTCCATCGATCATCGCTGGTTGCTGCCGGGGTGTGCGCTACTTGGCGCCATTGTCCTGCTGCTGGCCGATACCTTGTCGCGGGTGTTGATCCTGCCGCAGGAGGTCCCGGTGGGCGTGATGACGGCGCTGTTCGGCGCCCCCTTCTTCATTCTGCTGGCCCGGCGTGGAGGTCGTTATGGATAAGGTCCTGACCTGGCGCCGTAGCGGCTTTTCCCGGCGGATCAATGTCGCCACGTTGTGGCGGTTGGCGGCGGCGTTGATGGTGACGGCGCTGATCATGCTCGGCTCACTGTCGCTGGGCAAAGTCATGCTGTCGCCGTTGGAGGTGCTGCGGATTCTGCTGTCGAGCCAGGACGCCAGCCTGACGTTCATCGTCGAGCAATTGCGCTTGCCGCGCATGCTCCTGGCGGCGTTGGTCGGGGCGGCGTTGTCGGTGTCGGGGCTGATTCTGCAAAGCATCATCCGCAACCCGCTGGCTTCACCTGACCTGCTGGGTATCACCAGCGGCGCCAGTGCGGCGGCCGTGCTGTATCTGGCGTTTTTCTCCGTGGCGCTCGGCCAACAGTTTCTGCCGTTGGCGGCGATGTGCGGTGCGGGGCTGGCGGCATTGGCGATCTATCTGCTGGCCTGGAAGCAGGGGGCCTCACCGCTGCGCCTGGTGTTGATCGGGGTCGGCATCAGCGCGATGTTGACTGCCGCGACCACCTTCATCCTGGTCTTCAGTCCGCTGACCACGACCCTGTCGGCTTATGTCTGGCTGACCGGCAGCGTGTACGGCGCCAGTTGGCCGGAACCGCTGGCGCTGGGGCGCTGGTTGTTGGGTATCTGCCCGCTGCTGGTGCTGCTGGCCCGGCAGGTGAGGGTGCAACAACTGGATGACGCTCTGGCCCAGGGCATTGGCGTTCGCGTGCAGTGGCTGCGCGCCGGTTTGTTGCTGGTGAGCGTGGCATTGGCTGGAGCTGCGATTGCCTGGGGCGGGGCGATCGCGTTTGTCGGGCTGATTGCGCCGCACATTGCCAAGCGCCTGGTAGCCCCGGGTTTTGGTGGCCAGGCGGCGATGGCCGCGTTGGTCGGGGCGAACCTCGTGGTGCTGGCCGACCTCGCCGGGCGTGTCCTGTTTTTGCCGCTGGACCTGCCGGCCGGGATTTTTGTCGCCGTGCTGGGCACACCCTTTTTTCTCTATTTGTTGATTAAACAGCGTCATTAAGGAATTCAACGCATGACGTCGATTGCAAGTCGCGGCCTGACCCTGAGTTACCAGCGCCAGGTCATTATTGACGCGCTGGACATGCAACTGCCCCAAGGCAAGATTTCGGTGCTGATCGGCAGCAACGGCTGCGGCAAAAGCACCTTGCTCAAATCCTTCGCCCGACTGCTCAAACCGCAGCAGGGCTCGGTGATTCTCAACGGTGTGGATATCCAGCAAAAGTCCACGGCCGCCGTGGCCAGGGAATTGGCCATTTTGCCTCAGACCCCCAGCGCGCCGGAGGGCATCACCGTGCGGCAGTTGGTGGCGTTGGGACGTTATCCGTATCAGAGCTGGATGCAGCAGTGGTCGGCTGAAGATGAGGCCATGGTCAACCGCGCGCTGACGCAAACCAGCCTCCAGGCCCTGGCGGACCGACCGGTGGATGCGTTGTCCGGCGGGCAGCGCCAGCGCGCGTGGATCGCCATGACCCTGGCCCAGGACACCGGCATCGTGCTGCTCGACGAACCCACCACGTTTCTCGACCTGGCGCACCAGATCGAAGTGCTGGACCTGCTGCGCGACCTCAACCGGCTCGAAAACAAGACCATCATCATGGTGCTGCACGACCTCAACCTGGCCTGTCGTTACGCCGACCACATGGTTGCGGTGCACAACCGGACGGCCTTTGCCCAGGGGCGGCCCGACGAGGTGTTGACCGAACCCCTGGTCAAAACCGTATTCGACCTCAATTGCCGGATCATTGCCGATCCGTTCTTCGGCACGCCGTTGTGCATTCCGTTTGGCCGGGAATTGCCGCAATGAGTCTGGCACGTCATTTCACCGCGTCGCAGTGGACGGTGTTGTCCGGCGGCTTGCGGCTCAAGGACGGCGACGAGCGCGACCCGTTGCGTTCGCTGATGGCCCGGGACTTGTTGCAGGAGGACGTGTGCGAGCAACTGCTGGACACCCTGGGCCCGGTGATCGGCTCGCCGACCCGGGCGATCACCGCCTCGTTGCTGGGCAAACGCTTGTCGTTTCTGGCGACTGGCGCCTGTCTGTATGCGCTGTCGGTGTATGACAAGGGGCTGTTGTTGACGCTCGACAACACGCTGATTGAATACGGCCACGATGAGGGGCAGTGGACGTCGTCGATGCCGCTGCATCACGGTCTGCCGCTGACCTATGGGGCCAATGAGCGCGAGGCCTGGCGGGAGGCCCTGGTGCGGGGATTGTTCGCGGGACTGCTGCAACCTTTGTGGCACACCTTCAACCGTGTCACCGGTGTCTCCCGGCGCATCCTCTGGGAAAACACGGCCGTGCGCGTTTACTCGCTGTATGAAAAACGCATGGCAAAGATCGAAGACCCGTCAGTGCGCGAGCGCTGTGAAGCGGATTTCAATTGGCTGCTGACACAAGCCGAGCCTGCGTTGTTCGGTCTCGATTACAACCCGCTGAGCCATTTCCGCCGACCGCCGACGCTGGTGGACGATGGGCAGCGCAGCATTCGCTTTCGCCGAACCTGTTGCTTCTATTACCTGGCCACCGACCCCGCTGAATACTGTTCAACCTGCCCGTTGCTACGTCCGGGTAAATGCCGATGAGATGTGCATTCAGGGTGATGGGGCAGGCGCCTGAACGATGGCTCAGGCGCGTGCCCTTCACAGAAAGTGCCTGGCTCAGCCTTGCAGATAGACCGCGTGGGTATGGGTGTATTCGTACAGCCCATGCTTGCCATCGGCGCCGCCGATGCCGGACTTGCGCACACCGGCATGGAAACCTTGCATGGCTTCGAAGTTCTCGCGATTGACGTAGGTTTCGCCAAAATCCAGCTCGCGCATCGCCTGCAGGGTTTTGTTCAGGTTACGGGTGTAGATCGACGAAGTCAGGCCATAGTCGCAGTCGTTGGCCAGGGCGATGGCTTCGTCCAGGTCGTCGATTATCTGGATCGGCAGCACTGGCCCGAAAATCTCTTCGCGCATGATCTCCATGTCCGCGCGACAACCGGCTAAAACAGTGGGCTGGAAGTGGAAGCCATTGGGCAGGTCGGCCACTTGCCCGCCACTGATCAGGCTGGCGCCCTGGCTCAACGCGGTGCGGACTTTGCGGTTGACGCTGTCCAGCCCCTGGCGGTTGATCAGCGGGCCCATCTCTACATCGGGCTGCGCAATCGGGTCGCCATAACGGGTTGCACTCATGGCCGCCGCGATGCGTTCGATGAACTGATCCGCCACCTTGCGCTCGACATAGACCCGCTCGGCGCAATTGCACACCTGGCCGCTGTTGATGATCCGCGAATCGCGGATCGCCCTGACCGCCAGGTCGAGGTCTGCATCGGCCAGCACAATGGCCGGCGCCTTGCCGCCCAGTTCCAGGTTGAGCTTGGTGATGTTTGGCGCGGCGGCGGCCATGATCCGCGAGCCGGTGTCGACGCTGCCGGTGAAGCTGATCATGTCCACGCCCTTGTGCGCGCTCAGTGCCGCGCCGACTCGGCCGTCACCGCAGACCACGTTGAACACGCCGGGCGGCAGGTCGGTTTCGGCGACCAGCCGGGCAAATTCGAAGCAGTTGTTCGGGGTTTCTTCGCTGGGCTTGATGACGATGGTGTTGCCGGTCAGCAGGGCCGGGGCCATCTTGCGGGCGATCAGGAAGAAGGGGAAATTCCATGGCAGGATCCCGGCCACCACGCCCAAGGGTTTGCGCAGCAGGAGAATGTTTTCGTTCTGGCGGTCGCTGGTGATGATTTCACCTTCGATGCGCCGTGCCCATTCGGCCATGTAGTCGAGGTAGTCGGCGGTGAAATTGACTTCGACTTCTGCCAGCCCGCTGATCTTGCCTTGCTCCAGGGTGATGGTGCGCGCCAGGTGCGAAACGTTTTCCCGCAGCCTGGCGGCGATCCGGCGCAAGTAGCCGGCGCGGTCATTCGCCGGTTTGCGCGCCCAGTCTTTCTGCGCGGCGCGGGCGGCGGCGAGGGCGCGGTCGACGTCCTCGGCGGTCGAGGCCGGGACTTTCGACAGCACGGCGCCGGTGGCCGGGTTGATCACATCGAGGTGGGCAGCGCTGGCCACGAACTGGCCGTCGATGAAGTTTTCGTAAACAGGCACGGATGACATGGTGCGACTCCTTGGCAGATCAGTAAGTGCGTGACGGCGCTTGAGTGGCGGCAGGTTCGCGGTAGCGGGCGAGGGTGGCCATGGCGCCTTGGCGCAGCAGGCTGATGTCGATGGCCACTGCAATGAACTGGCAGCCCCAGCGCTGGTAGCGGCGGGCGTCTTCTTCGTTGGGCGCGAGAATCCCGCAGGCCTTGCCGGCCGCCAGTGTGGCGTTCACGGCGTGTTGAATCCGCTCCTGGACTTGCGGGTGGCCGGGGTTGCCGGCGTGACCCAGGCCGATCGACAAATCCGCCGGCCCGATAAACACCGCATCCACGCCCTCGACGGCGGCAATCGCAGCGACGTTTTCCACGCCGGTGCGCGATTCCACCTGGACGATCAGGCACAGTTGTTCGTGGGCGGTATTCAGGTAATCCGGCACAGCGTCCCAGCGCGTGGCCCGGGTCAGGCCGCCGCCGACCCCGCGAATGCCGTGGGGCGGGTAGCGCATGGCACGCACCAGCGCCTGTGCCTGTTCGGCGGTTTCGACCATCGGGATCATCAGCGTCTGCGCGCCGATATCCAGCAGTTGCTTGATCAGGTTGGCATCGCCGTTCACCGCGCGCACCACTGGCGCAGTCGAGTAAGGCGCCACGGCCTGCAACTGGGCGAGTACGCCGGGCACGGTGTTGGGCGCGTGCTCGCCATCGATCAGCATCCAGTCGTAACCGGTGGTGGCGACGATCTCGGCGGCGTAGCCGGTGGCGAACCCGGCCCAGATGCCGTACCGGGTTTCGCTGTTGTTCAGTACGGCCTTGAACGCGTTGTGCGGCATGTTCATCACGAACTCCTTTCTCAGCGGTTATACGGCCGATGCAGTTGGCATTCCGGGTTGAGGGTCACGCCGAAACCTGGCTGGTCGAGCGCGGACAGGCGCATGCGGCCATTGACCGGCACCGGTTCGCCGAGCAATTGCGGGTGGAACATCGGCACCACTTCGTCAGCCTTCGGCGCCATCATCAGGAACTCGGCGAACGGGCTGTTATGCCGGGTGGCGACGAAGTGGTAGCTGTACACCGAAGAGCCGTGGGGGATGACCAGCGCGTTGTGGGCGTCGGCCAGGGCCGAGATCTTCACCAGTTCAGTGATCCCGCCGCACCAGCCGACATCCGGCTGGATGATGTCGCAGCAGCCCATCTCCAGCAGCATGCGGAAGCCCCAGCGCGTGGCTTCATGTTCGCCGGTGGTCACCAGCATGCCCTTGGGCACGTTGTTGCGCAGGGCGGCGTAGCCCCAGTAATCGTCCGGCGGCAGGGCCTCTTCGATCCATTTCAAGCCATGTTCGTGGGCGCCGACCGCCAGTCTGGTGGCGTAGTTGAGGTCCAGGCTCATCCAGCAATCGAGCATCAGCCAGAAGTCCGGGCCGACACGCTCGCGCATGGTCGCCAGTTCTTCGAGGTTCTTGCGCAGGCCTTCTTCGCCTTCGGCCGGGCCGTGGTGCAGCGGCATCTTGCCGCCGATGAAGCCCATTTTCTGCGCCAGGTCCGGGCGGGCGCCGGTGGCGTAGAACTGCAATTCGTCGCGCACCGCACCGCCGAGCAACTGGTGCACGGGCTCCTGGCGGATCTTGCCGAGCAAGTCCCACAGCGCCAGGTCGACGCCGGAGATCGTGTTGATGACGATGCCCTTGCGCCCGTAATACAGGGTCGACTGGTACATCTGGTCCCAGATCTTTTCGATGTCGGTGACCCGGGCGCCTTCGAGGAAGCGCGCCAGGTGCTTCTCGACAATGTAGGCGGCCGGCTCGCCGCCAGTGGTCACGGCAAAACCGACGGTGCCGTCGCTGGCCTCGATCTCCACCACCAGGGTGCCGAGTACGTTGATGCCGAAGGTGCGGCGGCTCTGGCGATACTCGGGGTATTTGCTCATCGGCGTGGCAATGTGATCGTCGATCCAGTGGCCGTCGGCCTGGTCGTGATAATCCGCGCCGCCGCCACGCAGGGTGAAAGCGCGGACGTGTTTGATGGTTGGAATGCCCATGGTGTGACTCCTTTTTTTAAACGGCGGTCAGGTTTAAACGGTGGCCGGTTTGTTCGAGGCTTCATGGCCGGGCGCGCGTACGCCCAGCACCAGCAACGCGGCGATGACGGTGGTAGCGGCCAGCACGTACAAGCCTGCTGCCGGTGAATGGAAAGCGCCCTCGGCCCAGTTCTTCAGGATGGGGGCGATGAAGCCGCCGAGGGCGCCGAACGAGTTGATCAGGGCGATCCCGGCCGCGGCGGCGCTGCCGGCGAGGTAGCTGGAGGGGAAGGTCCAGAACACCGGTTGCACGGCGATGAAGCCGGAGGCGGCAAAACATAGGGCGATGATCCCCAGCAGCGGGTTGCTGAAGGTCACCGAGCAGGCGATCCCGGCGGCGGCAATCAGCAAGGTCAGGCACGCGGTGCGGCGGCGTTCGCCGGTGCGGTCGCTGTAGCCGGGGATCAGGTAGGCGGCGATCAAGGCGCAGATCCATGGAATCGCCGTGACCAGGCCGACCATCAGCCCGACCTTGGTGCCCAGCAGTCCGCCGACCTGGCTTGGCAGGTAAAACACCACGCCGTAGACACTGGCCTGGATCAACAGGTAGATCAGGCACAGGTACAGCACCGAGGGTTGGCAAATGACGTTGAGCAGGCTGCGGCCGTGGTTCTGTTTATGGCTGTCTTCCTGATCGAGCAGGCTTTGTACTTGCTGGCGTTCCTCGACGGTCAGCCACTTGGCGTCGGCCGGCCGGTTGTCCAGGTACCAGTAGGCCCAGATGCCCACCGCCGTCGCCATCAGGCCTTCAACGGCAAACAGCCACTGCCAGCCGTGGAAGCCGGCGAAGCCATCCAGTTCCAGTAGCAAGCCGGACAACGGGCTGCCGAAGATGAATGCCAGCGGCGCACCGAAATAGAAGAAACCCATGGCCTTGCCGCGCACGGCGCTGGGGAACCAGTAGGTGAGGTAGAGGATCACCCCGGGGAAGAAGCCGGCTTCGGCCACGCCCAGCAGGAAGCGCAGGATGTAGAAGCTGGTTTCTGTGTGGGCGAAGACCATGGCGGCGGAGACCAGGCCCCATGTGACCATGATCCGGCACATCCACAGGCGGGCGCCGACGCGGTGCAGGATCAGGTTGCTCGGCACTTCAAGCAACGCGTAGCCCACGAAGAACACCCCGGCGCCGAAGGCGAAGGCGGCATCGCTGATGTTGGTGTCGGCTTGGAAGGCTTGCTTGGCGAACCCGACGTTGGCGCGGTCGAGGAAGGCCATGATGTACATCAGTAGGAGAAACGGGAGCAGCCGCCAGGAAATTTTGGCGAGCAGAGGCGCGGGTAGAGTCTTCATCGCAGTTTTCCTTTGGTAGGGCATTTGTTCTTATGGGGAAGACTGTACGGCCGCTGATCGATGCGTTACAAATCGAATCTAGCTCACAACTGATACCTTGAAGGTATCGATAAAAAGGCCCGCCATGACCACGCCGATCATCTCACGCAGCCTGCTCAATCGCCTGCGCTACAAGCATCTGCACATGCTGGTGACGCTCAGCTCCAGCCAGAACCTGCACCGCGCTTCGCAAAGCCTGAACATGTCGCAACCGGCGGCAACCCGCATGCTCCATGAGATTGAAGACATGTTCGGCTGCGATCTGTTCGAGCGCCTGCCGCGGGGGATGCGCCCGACAGCGCTGGGCCAGGAACTGATTCGCTTTGCCGAGTCGGCCATCAGTGGTCTGGACCGTTGTGCCGAGGACCTGATGGCGCGGCAGCAGGGCGGCTACGGCTATCTGTCGATCGGTACCATCATGGGCGCGGCGCCAGGCCTGGTCATGGATTCGATTGCCGAGATCAAGGCGCTCAATCCGCAGCTGCGGATCCGCATCATGGGCGACACCAGCGACCAGGTGATCCAGTTGCTGGAACAGGGTCGTATCGACCTCGCCATCGCCCGGCGCAATGCCGCCACCGACAGTGAGCATTACGTCTTCGAGCAATTGGGTAACGAACGCTTGCTGGTGGTGGTGCACGCCGGCCACCCGCTGGCCCGGCGCAAAAAACTGGACATGGCCGAGCTTGTCAGCGGTTGGCCGTGGATCCTGCAACCGGAAACCAGTCCGGCGCGCATCGGTCTGGATCAGGCGTTGCAGCGCCTGGCGCTGCCGTTGCCGGCGGACATCATCGAATGCAGCTCGGTGTATTCGATGCAGCAGCTGATTCAGTTGACCGACGCGATCATGGTTCTGTCGGAAACCGCATTGCGCGACTATCTTAAAATGGGCTTGGTGGTGGCATTGCCGGTGGAACTGGATGTGCAGATGGCGCCATTCGGGTTGTTGTTGCGCAAGGGCGAGCACATCAGCCGGGAGTTGGGGTTGTTCATTGAACTGCTGCGTCGAAAAGTCGCGGTTTTTTGATTCCTTGGTCAGTTTTTAGTTTTCCGCGAAGGAATAAGCCTATAAACTTAACCTTTCGGTCAGCTTTGCACTGTCAACAACAGCCCTTTGCATCGTCGAAAAGGGCTTCTGCAAGACTCGAGATTTCCAGTACATAACCAGAAGGGCGGACCCCATAACCGCCCAGAGGATGATCCATGTCCAACCGTGAAATATCCCGGCGCTCGTTCCTCCAGGGCGGGCTGGTAGCGGGTGTGAGCGTGACGCTCACGCCATTGAGCAGCCAGGCGCTGGCCGCCTTGATGGAAAACAGCGTGACCGTGCCGTCCGAGCAGTGGCTCGGCAACAATGGCCAGGCGCGCGCCCGTAACGATGCCTTGTCCAAGGTCTGCGGCAGCAAGGTCTTTGCCCGCGACATCCGCGCCAAGGACATGCCGGGCTGGCCGCAGCAGCAAGGCCACGCCATGCTGCTCAAAACCATCAAGGCCGACCACATCTTCGCCGGCATCGACCTGTCGTGGCTGGGCGCCGGGTTGCAGCCGGACCGCATCGTCACCGCCGAGGACCTGGTCAAGGACGGTATCGTGTTCCCAGAGGAGCACGCCCCGGATCCATTGTTGCCGGCCGGCAAGGTGCCAATGTTCATCGGGCACCCGGTGGCGATCCTGATCTGGAACGACTTCGAGCGTTTCCGTCAGGCCAAGAACCAGCTCAAATTCAATGACAAAGCCATCCGCTACGGCGATAAAGTGCCGTTCTACGAAGGCGATCCTTACGGCAGCTTCCGCTATGTGCGCGTCGGCGGTGCGACCTCGGCCGACGAAGACGAATTCGCCAGCCTCAAGGATTCGATCCTGTTCCCGATGCTGAAAAACCGTCGTCCGGTGTGGAACTCCCAGCCGAACCTGCACGGTAACCTGACCGAGCGCGGGTTGTTCTACGCCGAGCGCATGAAGCAGCAGATCGACACGCCGCCGGACAACTGGCTGGTGTTCGACGAGCGCTACAAGACCCCGTCGATCGAACCGGCCGCCCTGGAGCCGGACAACGGTAACGGCTGGTACGACCCGGCCACCAAGACCTTGCATTTCGTTGTTGCCACCCAGTGCCCGCTGGAAACCGCGACCGAGACCGCGAAGATGATTGCGCCGTCGCGTTTCGGCCTGGCCAACCTGAACATGCATCCGGGGTACACCGTCGGTTACGGCTCCAAAGACCACAACATTTTCGTCTACTACGCAGCGCTGGCCGCGTTGTACGGTGCCGGTGTGCCGGTGCGCCTGGCCAACGACCGCTACGAGCAGTTCCAGAGCGGCATCAAGCGTCACCCGTTCGACATTCGTTACCAGTTGGCGGTGGACAAGAACGACCACAGTTTCAAGATCTTCCGCGCTGAAATGAGCGTTGACGGTGGCGGGCGAATCAACTACAGCCCGTCGGTGGCGGCGGTGGGCGCCACGGCCGCGCAATCGATCTATTACATGCCGCAGAACGACCTGCAGGTCACGGCTTACCATTCCCGCGCGGTAGAAGCCGGGTCGATGCGTGGCTACGGCACCCTGCAGAGCATGGCGTCGACCGAAATGATGGTCGACGAAATCGCCGATCGCCTCGGTGTCGATGCCATTGAGCTGCGCCGCAAGAACGCACTGCGTTCGGGCATGAAAAACACCCAGGGCGCGATCCCGGCCGGTGCCCTGCGCCTGCACGAGATTCTCGACAAGGCGGCCGTCCACGAGGTCTGGAAAAACCGCGACGCGATCAAGAAGCAACGCGAAGCCGCCGATCCGGACAACTGGTACGGGGTGGGTTTCGCCATCTGCCAGAAAGACTTCGGCACCGGTTCCGAAGCGCCGATGGCCAGCATTGAATTCACCGCCGAAGGTCGCATCAGCCTGCGCCACATCGGTATCGAGATCGGCACCGGCATGTCGACCTCACAGGCCATGGTCGTGGCCGATTTCCTTGGAGTCCCGGCGCACGAAGTGAAGACCGGTGAAACCGAATGGAAAGAGTTGCAACTGATCAGCAGCGGCAACCCGTACATCATGAGCCAGGCCGAACAGGATAATGTCCTGCGCAACCCGCGTTGGGTCGGCAAGGTGGCTTCGGCGTCATCGGCCACCAACTCGGCGTACTACTTCAGCCACGCCACCCGTGAAGCGGCGCGCGTGCTGTTCAACCACGGCCTGTGGCCGGCGGCGCTGGAGATCTGGCGCCAAGGCCCTTTCGGTGGTCAGGCCAACCCTTACGTGGTGCGCCGCGAAGACGCCCATTGGGTCGATGGCAAGCTCACCGCCAACGGCATGGAACCATTGCCGTTCGCCATGCTGGCCAAGCGTGTTCACGAGCGCGGCCTGGTGAGCGGCGCCACGGTGCACGGTTTCAACCGCTGGAGCTGGGCCGAGGCCGAGTTCAGCATCGACGGCGTGCGTGAGCGCTTGCCGCTCGATGGCCTGGCCGTGAAGTACGGCGACGGTGCACCGAAAGCGAAGAAGGCGCAGATGAACAGCGCCGGTTTCCATTTGCTGGACCGGCAGAACATCGCCTACCCGGCAACCCAGTTGAACAACGCGGCGGTGACGTACTACAGCCCGGTGGCCACGCTGGTGGAAGTGAAGGTCAACAAGGGTTCGAACGAAGTGTCGGTACTCAACCACCACTCGTGGGTCGAGTGCGGTCGTGTGCTGGTGCCGGAACTGGTCAAGGGCCAGCTCGAAGGCGGCATCGCCATGGGCATCGGCCATGCGCTGATGGAAGAAATGCCGCTGTACGAAGGCGGGCCGGGGGAGGGTGACTGGAACTTCAACCGTTACCGCCTGCCCATGGCGCGCCACGTCGCGGTGTGGAAGCAGACGGCGGAGATCCTGCCGCCACTCTCGCCAAGCGACCCGTCCAAGGGCATCGCCGAAGTGGTGATGATTCCGGTGGTCGGTGCCATCGGCAATGCCGTGGCCCATGCCATCGGTAAACGTGTCCGCGACCTGCCTATCACTTCTGCACGCATCAAGGAGGCCCTCAATGGCTAACCGTCCGCTTCAACTGACCCTCAACGGTCAATCCGTCGGCCCGGTGGACATCCCTGATGACCTGCCGATGATCGACTACCTGCACGAATACAAGAACCTCACCGGTTCGCGCCTGGGCTGCGGCCAGGGCATCTGCCACGCCTGCGTGGTGATCGTCGACAACCCTGACGGCACCAGCGAAGAAGTGCGCACCTGCATCACCGGCGCGCACTATTTCGAAGGCAAGAAAGTACGGACCATCGAAGGCCATGCGACCTGCGACGAGCAGGGCAAGGTCACCGAGCTGAACCCGATCCAGCAGCGCTTCGTCGATGAGTTCGCCTTCCAGTGCAGCTACTGCGCGCCGGGCTTCGTGAATGCCGCGACCGTGCTGGTGGAAAAGCTGCAGCGTCAGCCGATCGTCAAAAGCCAGCTGGAAAAAGTCATCGAGGACAGCCTCGGTCATCACATCTGCCGTTGCACCGGGTACGTGCGCTACTACAGCGCCACCCGCAACGTGCTGACCGATCTCGGCCTGGTCAAGGAGGGTTAAGCATGAAGTCACTATTGTCCCGCCTGACGCTGGCGGTCGGCCTGGCTGCGCCTGTGTTGCTGGCCCACGCCGATGAGGCGCAGGTCAAGCAAGGCGCGTACCTTGCCCGCGCCGCCGATTGCATGGCCTGCCACACCGCGCCGGGTGGTGCACCCTATGCGGGCGGCCTGCCGATCGTGTCGCCGTTCGGCACGATCTACGGCACCAACATCACCCCGAGCAAAGAACACGGCATCGGCCTGTACAGCGATGACGAGTTCTTCGCCGCGCTGACCGAAGGCAAGCGCCGCGATGGCGCGAACCTGTATCCGGCGATGCCGTACACCTCGTATCACCTGATGCCGCGCGCCGATTCCGATGCGATTCATGCCTACCTGAAAACCGTCGAGCCGATCGAGCGCGCCGCCCCGGTCACCCGCCTGAGCTTCCCGTTCAACGTGCGCCTGGGCCTGATGGGCTGGAACATGATGTACGGCAAGGATGTGAAGCTGGAGTCTGCCGAAGGCAAAAGCGAAGCCTGGAAGCGCGGCCAGTACATGGTCGACGTGCTTGGTCACTGTGGCGAGTGTCACACCCCGCGTGGCTTGCCTGGTGCGATGCAGCAGGACAAGCGCATGACCGGCGGCATTCTCAATGGTTATCTGGCGCCAAGCCTGCTGGCCACTGACCTGGCAGCCCGAGGCTGGAATCATCAGGACCTGAGCTCGTTCCTCAAGCACGGCATGAGCGCACAGGGCACGATGTTCAACGAGATGTTCCCGGTGTTCCACAACAGCACCCAGGGCCTCAGCGATCCGGATCTGGCGGCGATGGCGACCTTCCTGCTCGGCGATCAGCCACCGGCGGCGAAAGTGCTCACCGAAGTGCCGTTGGACAAACTGAGCCCGAGTGCCCAGCGTGGCCGTCAGGAATATTTGAACGTCTGCGCCGGTTGCCATGCGCCGGGTGGCGAGGGCAAACCACACATCGCCGTAGCCATGCGCGGCAACACCACGTTGCGCCTGGAAGACCCGCGTAACCTGCTGCGGGTGATCGACGACGGTATCGGTGAGCAGAAGTTCTCCGGGTTCGAGCACATGCAGCCGATGCCGGGCTTCGCCGAGAAGTTGAGCGACGGGCAACTCACAGATCTGCTGAACTACCTGCGTCAGGGCTGGGGTGGTCAGCCCAATGACCTGGCGGTGAACGACGTGCAGAAGTTGCGGGCCGATGCGCCGCCGCTCGAGCACAAGGCGCACTGATATGCAGCATCTCGATCTGCAAGTGGTGCGCCGGGCGCTGGAGTGGTCGACGGCCGGTCAGCGCATCTGGCTGTGCACGGTGCTGGCCACGTACGGCTCGGCACCGCGCGCACCGGGTTCGCTGCTGGCGGTGAACACTGACGGGCACTGGATTGGCTCGCTGTCCGGTGGTTGTGTCGAGGAAGACTTTCTCGAGCGAGTCGCCGAGGGCGCGTTTCTGCAGCCGGTCAGCGTCGTTCGTTACGGCGAAGGCGACGACCCACGCTCGCGCGTCAGCCTGCCCTGTGGCGGGGTGCTGGATGTGCTGGTCGAGAAGCTTGATGCCGAATGTGACGTGCAGGCGCATTTGCGCGAGCTGGAGTCGGCGCTGTTGGGCCGACGGCGGTTGATTCGCGAAGTCGATCTGCAAAGCGGTGCGCGCAGCCTGTTCGATGATCGTGAGCAGGGAGTGCGCATCGAGCGTGAGATCGACCGCGTGCGTGTGCGTGTCGGCGCGGCCCAGCGCTTGTTGCTGGCCGGCTATTCCAGTGTGGCTCAGGCCTGCGCGGAATTTGCCGTGGGCCTGGGTTTCGAGGTGATTCTGTGCGATCCGCGGGACGAAGTGCTGGAAGGCGTCGTGCTGGAAAACGTGGAGATTCGCCGCCAACTGCCGTCGGTGTTCATCGCCGACGGCGGCTGCCACAGCGACACGGCGGTGGTGGCGTTGACCCACGACCCGCGTATCGATGACCTGGCGATGATGGAGGCGGTGCGCACCGAGGCGTTCTATATCGGTGTGATGGGCTCCATGCAGACCTCACGGAAGCGCTTCGAACGCTTGCGGCGCATCGGCGGTCTGGGGGAGGTCGAGTTGGGGCGGATTCATGCGCCAATCGGGCTGAACCTGGGCAGCAAGACGCCGGCGGAGATTGCCCTGGCGGTGCTGGCGGATATCCTGCGGATTCGCAGCGGTATCGCGCGGGACCGGCTTTAAGATCAAAAGATCGCAGCCTGCGGCAGCTCCTACAGGGATCATGTTTTTTGTAGGAGCTGCCGCAGGCTGCGATCTTTTGTTTTAACGGTCAATAACCAAATTTATCCCGCAATCCGTAATACCAGGCGCCCAACGCCGCAAACGGCGTACGCAGCAATTGTCCGCCGGGGAACGGGTAGTGGGGCAGGTCGGCAAACGCGTCAAAACGCTCGGCCTGGCCGCGCAACGCCTCGGCCAGCACCTTGCCCGCCAGGTGCGTGTAGGTCACGCCATGGCCGCTGCAGCCCTGGGAGTAGTAGATGTTGTCGCCCAGGCGTCCGACCTGAGGCAGGCGCGACAGGGTCAGCAGGAAGTTACCGGTCCACGCGTAATCGATCTTCACGTCCTTGAGCTGCGGGAAGGCCTTGAGCATCTTCGGTCGAATGATCGCTTCGATGTTCGCCGGATCCCGGGCGCCGTACACCACGCCGCCGCCGAAAATCAGGCGCTTGTCACCGCTGAGGCGGTAGTAGTCGAGCAGGTAATTGCAGTCTTCGACACAGTAGTCCTGAGGCAGCAGGGTCCTGGCCAGTTCTTCGCCCAGGGGCTCGGTGGTAATCACCTGCGTGCCGCAAGGCATCGACTTGGCGGCCAGTTCCGGCACCAGATTACCCAGATAGGCGTTGCCGGCGACTATGATGAATTTGGCCCGGACCTTACCCTGCGGCGTGTGCACGATCGGGTTGGCGCCGCGCTCGATGCGCACGGCCGGCGACTGCTCATGGATCGTCCCGCCCAGGGATTCGACTGCCGCCGCTTCACCCAGCGCCAGGTTGAGCGGATGAATGTGCCCGCCACTCATGTCCAGCATCCCGCCGACATACTGATCACAGGCCACCACTTCGCGGATGCGGCGCTGATCCATCAACTCGAGTTGGGTGTGGCCGAATCGCTCCCACAGGCGCTTCTGCGACTCCAGATGACCCATCTGCTTGGCGGTCATCGCGGCGAACACACCACCGTCCTTCAGATCGCACTGGATGTTGTACCTCGCGACCCGCTCACGAATGATCCGGCCACCTTCAAACGCCATCTGCCCCAGCAACTGAGCCTGCTTGGGACCGACCGTGCGCTCGATGACATCGATGTCGCGGCTATAGCTGTTAACGATCTGCCCACCATTACGCCCGGACGCCCCGAAACCCACCTTGGCGGCCTCAAGCACCGTGACCTTGAAACCGTTCTCCAGCAGAAACAGGGCAGAGGACAGCCCCGTGTAACCGGCGCCAATCACACAGACATCGGTCTCGACGTCATCCTGCAACGCCGGGCGCGGCGGAACCGCATTGGCCGATGCGGCGTAATAGGACTCTGGGTAGGGAGTGTTAGCCATTCGGCAGCCTCTGTTTAATATATTTTACGAGTGCGTTGATCCTACCCGAGTTGAAAATCGCCCGCCAGCCACCCGGAAAATCTTCTTTGTACCGGCAAAATTAAATATTTTGCATATTCATAGGGTTAGCGCGAAAAAAGGTGTTGACACCCCTCCGGAATTCCGTAGAATGCCGCCTCACAGCAGGCACGTAGCTCAGTTGGTTAGAGCACCACCTTGACATGGTGGGGGTCGTTGGTTCGAGTCCAATCGCGCCTACCAAACAAAATCCGCTCTGCTGGGCGGTCTGGAAGGGCTCACCGAAAGGTGGGCCCTTTTTTGTTGTCCTGGATTTCATCAAGACGGTCACAAAGTATAGGGCCGTTCACACGCGGCAATGTGAACGTCGCCAGGCGCAACGCAGAACCTGTAGCTCAGTCGTGGTAATTGAGGCCGGCTCGATTATTTCGTCTTCCGGCTCACCAGGCTCCTGTTCCAGCGCCCTCAGGCTTTTGGCTCTGACCAATTGCGACATCTTTTCGGTAATCTCGTAAGGTGTCGTGACACGCGAAAGCATGCGAGCGGCGGTTTCAAAGTCGGCGCTTTTCAGGTTCATCAGTAGGCGCTGGTGAATGTCCTGCTGGTTGTTGATGCCGTGCTCCTTCATGACCCTCTTGAGGTCCGGCTTGAACACGCCTGGCACCTCAACCCTAAACTTCTCGATGTGGTTCGCGAAATTGCCATGTGGTGGGTCGCAGCGTTTCTGGTGATCCTGTGATGCAGCATAGTGGCTATGTGTCTGCACTTTTCGGTTACCATTGCGTACCTAGGATTAGTTTGCGATTACTCGCACGGGTTGCACATGGAAGGGAATCAATAACATGGATAGTGTGCGTTCTGTACAAGTTATCGCCGTGACCGGCGGAAAGGGTGGCGTCGGCAAGACGACTGTGGCCGTGAATCTTTCATTGGCGCTGGCGAAACTCGGAAGGCGAGTCGTATTGCTTGATGGCGATCTTGGCTTGGCGAATATCGATGTCCTGTTGGGACTTTCCCAGCAGTACACGCTTGCCGATTTAATCGAAGGTCGCTGTGAGCTTTCCGATGTCCTTTTGCGCGGTCCGGGCGGGATACGAATCGTCCCCGCGGCTTCTGGTGTCCAGAGCATGGTGCATTTGTCTGCGGCTCAGCACGCAGGCCTGATCCAGGCCTTCAGTGAAATCGGTGACAGTCTCGATGTGCTGGTGATCGACACAGCTGCGGGCATCGGCTCGTCGGTGGTCAGTCTCGTCCGGGCAGCCCACGAAGTCATGCTGGTGGTCTGCGACGAACCGACCTCGATCACCGATGCCTACGCACTGATCAAACTGCTTAATCGTGATTACGGAATGGACCGTTTTCGGGTGCTGGTCAATATGGTGCAGGGCCCGACGGAAGGTCGCGCGCTGTTCGCTAAATTGGCCAAAGTCACCGATCGCTTCCTCGACGTAACCCTGCGGTATGTGGGAGCGATTCCGTACGATGAATGTGCGCGCAGGGCAGTGCAGAAGCAGCGAGCAGTCTACGAACACTTTCCGCGCTCCAAGTGCGCCCAGGCATTTCAGGAGATCGCTTTATTGGTCGACGCTTGGCCTTTGCTGGCTACCCCCAGAGGGCATTTGGAGTTCTTCGTTGACCGACTCGTCGATAATTCAAGGAAGTGACATCTTTCTTCTGTTCGTATGGGATTTCATGCAGAGCGCTCACAAGGTATCGGCTTCGTTCACGCGGGGCAATGTGAGCGCCGATTCAGGCTCAAAGTCTGGAAGGGGTTGGGGCGCAGTAGTGCGATAAATGACTCGCCCTGGAGCAGTCCGCGACTCTGATGCCTACGGCCAGACAATGGTTACCAGCGACTATTAAGGAATAAGAGAAGTTTCCTGGTTGGGATCAATCAGGGCTTTTGCATTTGGATTAATTTAAGTTAGTTCAGTTGATTCGCAATCAGTGATGTTTAGTTAAAGTTATGTTGAGTCCCTGACAGGAGTTTCTCTGCATGGCTTCCTTTAACTGTATGAATCATATTCCGCTTGGCGGAATATCAAGGCAGTTGCGGCGCAGCTGCAGTGCAGGACGACTGGACTAGCATCGGGCTTCTTTTCGCTCTTGTGGCTGAAGGGCATAGCGATTGATTCAGCTGGCGCCACTAACGAAACAGTCTATAGAAACTCTTGAATTTCTTTCTCGCCTTTAACACTTTTCAGGCGCCAAATATTTGAACTTCTGGAGTTGATCGAAAAGCGATTGGCTTTAGCGCGATTTATTCATACGCGTCATTACAATCTCAGCCATAAGTAAGGAGGCGTCCAACTAGAACAAGCGGCGAGGAGTACTGCAACCCCGACAAAAGACAAAATATTGACAACAAAAAACAGTCACACTCTCCCAATTAAGTCGGTGATATATCATGATCAAGATCATGGCCTGCTTTTTAATTGGAGCTGTAACTGCAGGATGCAACGGCATCGTAAAACCCGACTTTTCGGGTGCTGCCAATGATTCATACTTTTTAGTCCATTCGGGGTTTCCCGCACCGTATCTATACATGGCCTCGGCCGTGCAATGGAACGATGACTATGCGGTAACCACGCGCCACACTCCGTTCATCCCCAACGTGAAGTACAGTTGCAGCACAGGCTGTGATCTCGTCTTCATCCTGCACAAGGCCAACGGCCGCTACCCATCATGGCGCGCACCGCGTGTGGGCGAGAGCATCACTGCCGTTGGGGCGAGTCCTTACCTCATGACCACTACCGGGAAAGGCAAGGTGTATCAAACGCCGTTCCTCAATACCGATGAACGCAGCGGTGATCTCTATGCCATCCATGATGCCCCGCTGGTCAAGGGCATGTCGGGTGGGCCGGTCCTCAGCAGTGACGGCTATATTGTCGGCATCAATATCGGTTTCTACTCAACCACTCTGAACGATGTGAGCAATCACTCCGGTGTAAAGGGTGCTGAGAGGATCAGCATCTTTATTCCTTACTCGATCATTCAGCGCGAGTGGGGGATATTGCAGGCAAAGCTTAACGATCCACACGGCGCCAGGTATGTCGTGAAGTAACTTTTAGCTATCAGCCAATTGGCTATCGCGACTACCAGATAAAATCCGCCCGGCCTGGCGATCTGGAAGGGCCCACCCTAAGGTGGGCTCTTTTTTTTGTCTGTGTCGTGAATGTCGGTGCAAATAAACACGATCAGGATAAAAACCGGTGCGGCGCCACTCCGTGGTATCGGGCGGCCAACAGGATTGCAATGAACGTAATGGTGCAACATGCCGCAGAATGTGGGGTAGAGCCGAAAAATCCTGGAGATTGCGAATGACTTGAGATTCGCATTTGAAGCCGTCATGAATATCACGAAGCCGCTGATCTTGAAAAACAGCTGAACCCCCGGAAATCCATACTTTGCAGCTGGAGTAATCCAGGGGTAAGACACGACGGACAGATCGTCGTAAGCATGCCCCCCCCCCCCGAAAAGAATAATGAAAGAACAGGACGGCAATTGCCGCGATAAACCGAAGTAAATCGATTTCGTTTACGCGGTCTTTAGTTATGGTTACAACTAATTGGATGACCCTGGAGTGCGCTAAGTTTCTTGTAGGTAGGCGCGCATCCTGCCTTCAGACCCGGCGAAAGCGAAGCCAGGTCCGTCGGCGCCTGGCCACGAGTCTCACCCACTGCGTTACGCCTGCGGGATTTTTTGGAGGAGATGCGAGGGGCGGTGGGAGCCAGGCAACAGGTGATTGCATCCCGGTGGCATATTCCATTGCCAGTGCCGAATCCACTTATCTGTTGCCGGGTAAATCGATCAGTATGTCGCTTGCCTCATAAAAGCTCAGAGCGCGAAACCCGTCGCATGAACCAGATGCACCTCCTGCGCTCCAGTGATCAGGTGCATGGGGACGTTCTGTTGTACGTCAATGGACGGTACCTCGAAGCTCCCTACAATCTGGAGGTGTCGCTCGCTCAGTTCGGTCGACTCTGCTGCCTTTTCCTTAGCCATTCTCGCGTGGTTCATTGCGATTTCGTTGAGCGTTGACACGTTACATCTCCCGGTGACTGACCAAGCGTATCGCTGGAGTCCTTAAGCATTGATTGAATGGCTGCTGCGTCAGAATTATGTCGTTCCGGCGCTGCTACGCGCGATCTGTGCAATCCTCAAGCCACGGATGCGGTTGAACTCATCGCTGTGTTTTCGCAGGCGACGAATGGCGGACAACGGTGGATGATGATCCGGATTCTTGGCCATTGAGGCGTAAACTAGTGGGGCTGCCTCATTGAAAGGAGCCGCCCATGAACGTCGATCAAATCAGCAAACAGGCACCCATAGACAAAGCCGTTTGGGATCAATACTTCTGCGCTGCATTGATTGCCGAAAGCAATCTGACAGCCCCGGTTGTGGGCGGGGCTACGCACGAAGACAGGCAGAACCTGTTGATCGAGAGGGCTAAAGCCCTGGCCGACAAAATGATGGAAAACCGGAAGTAACCAGAGCCCAGCCATAGCGCTGGGCTCTTTGCATGCGGGGTGCGCGTTGTGGGTCAGGCGATCAACTCTACCTTGCCGCTCGCCAGGCGATAGACACCTCCCACGATCTTCAGCATGCCTTTGCTCTGCGCATCGGTCAGCAAGGGCGAGGCCTGTTTCAGGCTGTTGACCGAATTTTTGACGTTCTGCGCGGTGGCGTTTTCCATCAGGCTCCCGGGTTGCTTGAGCACGGCCTCGATGGCCGACTTGAGTGCGTCGGTCAGTTTCGGGATATGGCCGGGGAAAACCGTCTGGTCCTTGACAGCCTTGATGCCGGCCTCGATGGCGCCGCAGCTCTCATGGCCGAGTACCAGAATCAGCGGGGCGCCCAGCACGGCGACCCCGTATTCAAGACTGGCCAGGCCTTCCGGGGTGACAAAATTGCCTGCGACGCGGATGGAGAAAAGATCGCCGCGCGCAGTGTCAAACGCATACTCCGGGGCGATGCGCGAGTCAGAGCAGCTCAGCACGGCCACGAACGGATTTTGACCCGACACCAGGGCCTCTCGCTCAGCCTTGAAATCATGAATCTTGGATGTACCGCTTACATATCGTTCATTACCCTCCATCAGTCTTTTGAGCGCCATGTCGGGGCTGATCACGTTTTGTGGTTTGGGTGGGGCTGTCGCTTTTTCGGCTGCCTGGATGATCTTGCCGGGCAGTGTGCCGGCAAGCAGCAGGGCGCCTGCGCTCAATCCGGCAAATTGAAGAAAACGACGACGGCCTGTTTTGTTTGAAGCAGAGCTTGAATCACATGATTCACACATGATTTTGTTTACTCAGTTCAATGCGGTGAGAGTGAGTTGCCGTTGGGGCTGGGACTGCCACGGTCGCTCAATGCCAGCGCAGTGGAGTCTAGTTGGTCTGTCATATTGTGTACCGGGCCTGGTCCGCGGATGCCGTGCAAGCAGCCATTTCATGGGCTACTACTGTCAGGCTCATACAGCTTCTACCTGGCGGGAGTTTCTCGATGCTGACTCATTGGTTTCTGGCGGCGGTTCATCTTTTGGCGGTTGCGTTGGGATTCTGGGCGGTGCTGACTCGAGGCATGGCTTTTCGGCGTCTGGCCGATGGGACCGCAGAAGTGCGCAGTGTCCTGATGGCGGACAATATCTGGGGTATTTCAGCTGTCGTGTTACTGATCAGCGGGGGCATGCGAGCCTTTGGCGGGTACGAGAAAGGCACGGACTATTACCTGCATCAGCCGCTGTTTCATCTGAAGATGACGCTGTTCGTGCTGATCTTGCTGCTGGAGATTGCGCCCATGGTGACGTTGATCAAATGGCGGATAGCGCTGGGCCGCAAAGTCGCCTTCGACACTGGCCGTGCGAAGCTGTTTGCACGGATCAGTCATGTCGAGGCACTGCTGGTGCTGTTGATGGTGGTGGTGGCGACTGGTATGGCGCGCGGGGTGATGTTTGCTTGATCACGCAGCGAGCGCGTCCTTCCCCAGGATAAACAAGAAACGTCCGACAGCCAGAGCCTTGAGCTTGTCGCTAGTATCGCCCCCTGAAAGCTTCGAAGCGATGCTGAATCTTTAGCCAGCCGTGGTTGCGAACTGAACGGGCTGGCTACTGACTGCAACAGAATTCAGGATTGCGGCTTTTCCGGGGCGGTGAGGCCGGCCTGAATGCGCTGATAAATTTCTTCACGGTGCACTGCAACGTCCTTCGGGGCGTTGATGCCGATCCTGACTTGCTGGCCGCTTACGCCCAGGATGGTGATCGTAATGTCATCACCGATATTAATGCTTTCACCGACTTTGCGGGTGAGTATCAGCATGGTCTTCTCCTTGATTGCTTCGTGGGGCACCTGATTCGGACAGTGCAGAGGTCGGTGGTATGTATAGATTAGTGCGAAGTCTCACAGTTTGGGTGCCTCTTTCTGACGCGCAGATGTGGCATTAATTCCCAAGGCGTAACTATACAGAGGCCGCCACCATGATTCTCGTTGTTTTGAGCCCATTTTATGGCACTCGTGAACTATTCATGGATGTTAAAATCCCCGCTTTAAGCATTTAGAGGGAAACGCCGTGCGCAAAATGGTCTTGGTACTCGCGATATTGGCACTGGCGGGATGTGGAGAGGGCAGCAGTGTGGATGCGCCGAAGCCAAAGCCGGCCGTGGCTGCCGTACCCGCGGCAGCGTCCGGCCCGCAATGGGATCTTGAAGTGCGAGGTGAAACCCCTCAGGCGGTCAGTGATTTGAGTGGCTGGCTGATCGAGCACAGTTTCATGTCCAGCGTCGTCAAGGAAAATGGCAATACGCGAATCCTGATGGGGCCGTTCAATTCGAAAGCCGAGGCTGAAGCCAAACAGGATGAGGTCCGTGCTGTGCTCACTCGCTCGAAGAAACAGAACATCGAATTGCTGGTGCTTGAGCGTCCGGCCGCTCAATAACAGTCGGCAGCGAAGATGTTGGGCAGCAAAAACAAAAAAAGGCCTCGGGGCTTTAGCCTCGAGGCCTTTTTTGTTTCAGGTGTCGCCTGGATTCAGCCGCAGGCCTTCATGTCCACCGGGCCGACGAACTCGTTGCCGCGTCCCATGACGCACCCCACGCTCTGGTTGCGTTGCCGTTCCCAGGCCTGTACGGGATAGGTCTTGTCCCAGGCTTCGTACAGTTGTCGATCCTGTTTCGACAGGCGCAAGCCATACTGCTTGCTCATGTAGAAGTAGGTCCGGGCGATCATGCCGCGAATGGAAGGGCGGGGCATGACTTTCTTGGCCTTGAAGTCGACTTGGGTCAGGCACGAACCATACTGTCCCGACTGTTCGGGCAGCCAACCGAAACTGAAGTTGCTGCGATCGCCATTGACCTCGCCGATGCTGGGCACCAGGTTGTGCAAATCAGCTTCGGCCTTCTGGTAAACCGGATCGTAGCGGGTGCAGTTCTTGCGACCGCCTTCTTGCCAGCACTGGCGTTGATGACCGATCTGCCAGGCCGGAACGATATGCTCCCATTCGATGCGGGATGCGCGCTTGGCATTTTTACGCGGCACATAACCGCAGGCGGCAAGGTTCACCCGGTTGCCGGTGTATTTGCAGCCACAGTAAAACTCGGTGGATTGGGGAGCGTAGAGCTTCCACGCGACCTTTTTCGCTTCGCTGAAGGTGCGCGGAGCGTCGGCTTGCGCAGCCATGACAAAAAACACAAAAAACAAAGCAAACCAGCGGGCACTCATCGACTCAATCTTCCTTCGGCACAACCCAGAAAATCTGCACGCCGCCATCGTCGCGATAGGCGAGGGTGACGTTGTCGTTCTCGTCGATTTCTTCCAGCAAGCGTTCCCATTCATCCACCGGCTCGTCAGGCAGGCGGAAGATCAGTGCTGCCCTGGCCTTTTGTGCGGTGGGGGAGTTGATGATTTTCTGAACGCGCAGGCCCATGCGTACGTAGGTGTCAGAAGAGGCAGAGGTAGTGTCCACGGAATTATCCTTATTAAGCTGTACGTACATACAGTATTTAACTGTAGGCAATTTCGCAACTGCTTAAAAATCAAGAAAATCCTCTGACAGCGGTTTGTTCCATTTGGTGTAAGGCGCAGGGAGTTTTTTTGTCAGATCGAACGGCGCCAATCGCCAGGACCGGAGAATGGCGCACAGGGTGCCCGACCGGATCGGTCGGGCGAGGGCGAATCAGTATTCCCAGAACATCCGCTGCAGCTCTTTGCTGTCATTGGTCTTGGTCAGCGCGACCATCGCCAGGATCCGGGCCTTTTGCGGGTTCAGGTCGTGGGCCACGACCCAGTCGTATTTATCGTCAGGCTGTTCGGCGTTGCGCAATACGAAGCCGCCGGCGTTGACATGGGAGGAACGAATGATCTGCACGCCGTCCTTGCGCAAGGCTTGCAGGGCAGGGACTACCCGCGACGATACCGAGCCATTGCCGGTGCCGGCGTGGATGATGGCTTTGGCGCCTGATTGGGCGAGCGCCTTGTAGGCGGTGTCGCTGACATTGCCGTAGGAATAGGCGATTTCGACGTCAGGCAGGCTCTTGATGGTCTTGATGTCGAATTCGGAATCCATGGTGTGGCGCTTGGCTGGCAAACGGAACCAGTAGGATTTGCCTTCTACCACCATGCCCAGCGGACCCCAAGGGCTTTTAAACGCTTCGGTCTTGATGTTGATCATTTTGCTGACGTCGCGACCCGACTGGATTTCATCGTTCATGGTCACCAGCACGCCTTTGCCTCGCGCATCCTTGCTGCTGGCCACAGCCACCGCGTTGTATAGGTTGAGCATGCCATCGGCGGACATCGCAGTGCCTGGGCGCATGGAGCCCACGACAATGATTGGCTTGTCGGTTTTTTCCACCAGGTTCAGGAAGTACGCGGTTTCTTCCAGGGTGTCGGTGCCGTGGGTGATCACGATGCCATCGACGTCTTTGCTGTCGGCCAGTTCGGCTACGCGGCGGCCCAGTTGCAGCAGGTTTTCGTTGGTGATGCTTTCGGAAGCGATTTGCATGACCTGTTCGCCACGAACGTTAGCCACCTGGCTCAGTTCTGGAACACCGGCGATCAGTTGTTCAATGCCGACTTTCGCCGCTTGGTAGGTCGCGCTGTTGGCGGCGCTGGCACCGGCGCCGGCAATGGTGCCACCGGTGGCCAGGATTACCACGTTGGCCAGTTTCTGTTGGGTTTCGGCTTCTTTGGCCTGAAGGGCGGTCGGCAGAAGCAGCAGCAGGGCCAAGGCGCCCGGAACAAAGGTCTTGAGTGCAGATGTCATTATTTTTCTCTTCTAGTTGTGAGACGGTGCAGATGCAGGTTCATCTAGATACGCCCCGGGCGAATCTGAACGCCGGAGGTGCGAGGAAGAGAGCAGGATCTGTACCAGTAACACCTTGAATCGAAAAATACGCGTAACTTAATGATTTGTAACGGTATTGCAGTTTGTGTCCGAAGGCGGTTCCGGGGCCGGGCGTCCGGATTGCCGAACATGTTTAACTTTTGCGTTCGGCTCTCCGAAACGGATGGCGGTTCTGTTTAAGATTTAAAGGTGTCAAATCGTCGTTAACGACTAAAGAAAAGCGCGCGTCGGTCGATGCTCCTTCAAGGGATCTATTTCTGCAGGAGTTCACATGTCGTTATCTATTGGTTTTCCGAATGCCGCGGGCATCACCATCGGGGGGAAGTCTGCGGCGACCATTCGTGCCTTGGGCGATGCAACAGAGGGAGCGGCTGCCAAAGCGCTGGGTGTAAAGGAAGGCGACGGCGCCCAGGTTAAAACCGGTCCGGTAGGTCTGGGAGAAAGTGCCGGCGCACAGGCCGAATCGGAAACCAGCGATAACACCAGTGTTGCGGTGAAGGTCCTGCTCAAGCGCCTGAAGGAGTTGCAGCAGCAATTGCGTGAGCAACAGCAGCAATTGGCCCAGGCCCAGGCGGCGTCCTATCCGACCCCGGAAGCCAAGACCACCGCGGTAGCGGCCATTCAGGGGCAGGTCGCCCAAACCAACGGCGCCATCCTGCAGGTGAGCGCGAGTCTGATCAAAGAGATGACCAAGGGTTCCGGCACGGGATCGGTGATCAACACCACGGCATGAACTGAATGCCGTTTTTCGCCAATCCTCTCTGAAAGCACTTTTCAGGACGTTGACAAATACCGGCAGGATTCGCATAGTCTGGGTCACGCAAACGTTTGCGCGACCCACTGTAATGGCTTTCCATCACAGTGGGTCGTGAAGCTTACGCCGGCGCAAGCGTTGCTCACAATAATCATAAGATCGGAGTGAACCCATGAAGCTGCCATTTGCTGGACGTCTTCTCGCTGTCGCTGTGCTGGCTGCCGCATCCGCTGCACTGCCTGTCTCCTCTGCCTTCGCTGAAACCACAGAAAAACCGAAAGTCGCACTGGTCATGAAATCCCTGGCCAATGAGTTTTTCCTGACAATGGAGGACGGCGCCAAGGCCTATCAGAAAGATCACTCCGGCGAATTCGAACTGATCTCCAATGGCATCAAGGATGAAACCGACACCGCAGGCCAGACGCGTATCGTCGAGCAGATGATCCTGGCCAAGGTCAATGCGCTGGTGATTGCGCCGGCAGATTCCAAGGCCATGGTGCCGGTGATCAAGAAAGCCATCGATGCCGGTATCACCGTGATCAACATCGACAACCAGCTGGACCCCGCCGTCGTCAAAAGCAAAAACATCAGTGTTCCGTTCGTAGGCCCGGACAACCGCAAGGGTGCACGCCTGGTCGGCGATTACCTGGCCAAACAGCTGAAGGCCGGTGACGAAGTCGGCATCATCGAAGGTGTGTCCACCACCACCAATGCCCAGCAGCGCACCGCAGGTTTCAAGGATGCGATGGAGGCGGCGCAGATCAAGGTCGTGTCGCTGCAATCCGGTGACTGGGAAATCGACAAAGGCAACAAGGTGGCCGCCTCGATTCTCAGCGAATACCCGCAAACCAAGGCCCTGTTGGCCGGCAACGACAGCATGGCGGTCGGCGCGGTGTCTGCCGTGCGCGCCGCGGGCAAGGCCGGCAAGGTGCAAGTGGTCGGCTACGACAATATCAATGCCATCCAGCCGATGCTCAAGGATGGTCGGGTGCTCGCCACTGCCGACCAGTTTGCAGCCAGGCAGGCGGTGTTCGGCATCGAGACGGCATTGAAGATTCTCAAGGGCGAGAAGGTCGACAGCGGCGCCAATGGCGTGATCGAAACGCCGGTAGAGTTGGTCACCAAAGAGCCGGTCACACAGTAACCTTCTGGCGACGCAACGGCGCTCGTCCAGCCGGACGGGCGCGTGGAGAGTTTTTATGTCCGCTTGCGCTACGAACGCTGTCCTCTCGGTCAGCGGTATCGGCAAGACCTACGCCCAACCGGTTCTGGCCGGCATCGACCTGACGCTCATGCGCGGTGAAGTGCTGGCGCTGACCGGCGAGAACGGCGCAGGCAAAAGCACGCTGTCGAAAATCATTGGCGGGCTGGTCGCGCCGACCACCGGGCAGATGCAGTTTCAGGGGCAGGCCTATCGTCCGGGCAGCCGGAGCCAGGCGGAAAACCTCGGCATCCGCATGGTCATGCAGGAGCTCAATCTGCTGCCGACCCTGTCGGTGGCGGAAAACCTGTTCCTTCACAATCTGCCCAACAACGGCGGCTGGATCAGTCGCAAGCAATTGCGCAGGGCTGCCATCGAGGCCATGGCTCAGGTCGGGCTCGACGCCATTGACCCGGATACCCTGGTCGGCGAACTGGGCATCGGTCATCAGCAAATGGTAGAGATCGCCCGCAACCTGATCGGCGATTGTCATGTGCTGATTCTCGATGAGCCCACCGCGATGCTCACGGCACGCGAAGTTGAAATGCTGTTCGAGCAGATCACCCGCCTGCAGGCTCGCGGCGTATCGATCATCTATATCTCCCATCGCCTCGAAGAGCTGGCGCGGGTTGCGCAACGCATTGCCGTGCTGCGCGACGGCAATCTGGTCTGTGTCGCGCCGATGGCCAACTACAACAGCGAGCAACTGGTCACCCTGATGGTCGGTCGCGAACTCGGCGAACACATCGATATGGGGGCGCGCAAGATCGGTGCTCCGGTGTTGACGGTCAAGGGGCTGACCCGATCCGACAAGGTTCGCGATGTGTCGTTCGAAGTGCGTGCCGGAGAGATTTTCGGCATTTCCGGTTTGATCGGCGCGGGGCGCACCGAGTTGTTGCGCCTGATTTTCGGTGCCGATATCGCCGACAGCGGCACGATTGCCCTCGGCTCGCCGGCGCAGGTCATCACTGTGCGTTCGCCTGTGGATGCGGTCGGACATGGCATCGCGCTGATCACCGAAGATCGCAAGGGCGAAGGCCTTTTGTTGACGCAGTCGATCGGTGCCAATATCGCCTTGGGCAACATGCCCGCCATCTCCAGTGCCGGTTTTGTCGACAACGATGGCGAAAACGCCCTGGCCCAGCGGCAGATCGACGCCATGCGCATTCGCAGTTCCGGTCCGGCACAGTTGGTGTCCGAGCTGTCCGGCGGTAACCAGCAGAAAGTCGTCATCGGTCGCTGGCTGGAGCGCGATTGCTCGGTGCTGCTGTTCGACGAGCCGACCCGGGGCATCGACGTCGGCGCCAAGTTCGATATCTACAACCTGCTCGGTGAATTGACCCGCAAGGGCAAGGCGCTGGTGGTGGTTTCCAGCGACTTGCGCGAGCTGATGCTGATCTGCGACCGGATCGGTGTGCTGTCGGTAGGAAGCCTGATCGATACGTTCGATCGCGACAGCTGGACCCAGGATGAGTTGCTCGCCGCTGCTTTTGCCGGCTACCAAAAACGTGATGCGCAGCGCTTCGAAGCCGCGCCTAGGGATCTTCCATGAAAACCGCTTCTTTCGCCGGCACACGCAGTGGCAACTTCTATGGGCTGGGCACCTATCTGGGCCTGGCGGGTGCCTTGTTGGCGATGATCGTGCTGTTCTCGGTGCTGAGCAGTCACTTCCTGTCCTACGATACGTTCAGCACCCTGGCCAACCAGATTCCGGACCTGATGGTGCTGGCAGTCGGCATGACCTTTGTGTTGATCATTGGTGGCATCGACCTGTCGGTAGGTTCGGTGCTGGCACTGGCAGCCTCGACCGTCAGCGTGGCGATACTTGGCTGGGGCTGGAGCGTGCTGCCCGCAGCGTTGCTCGGCATGGCCGTCGCGGCGTTCGCAGGCACCATCACCGGTTCGATCACGGTGGCGTGGCGGATACCGTCGTTCATCGTCTCCCTGGGCGTGCTGGAAATGGCGCGCGGAGTGGCGTACCAGATGACCGGTTCGCGTACGGCCTACATCGGCGATGCGTTTGCCTGGTTGTCCAATCCGATCGCCTTCGGCATTTCACCCTCGTTCATCATTGCGTTGCTGATCATATTCATCGCCCAGGCCGTGTTGACCCGCACAGTGTTCGGTCGCTACCTGATCGGTATCGGCACCAACGAAGAGGCCGTGCGGCTGGCGGGGATCAATCCGAAGCCCTACAAAATCCTGGTGTTCAGCCTGATGGGACTGCTGGCCGGCATTGCCGCGCTGTTCCAGATTTCTCGCCTGGAAGCCGCCGACCCGAATGCCGGATCCGGTCTTGAGTTGCAGGTGATTGCCGCCGTGGTGATCGGCGGGACCAGTCTGATGGGCGGGCGCGGCTCGGTGATCAGCACGTTTTTTGGCGTTCTGATCATTTCCGTGCTGGCTGCGGGGCTGGCGCAGATCGGGGCAACCGAACCGACCAAACGCATCATTACCGGCGCCGTGATCGTGGTGGCGGTGGTGCTGGACACTTATCGCAGTCAACGCGCAAGCCGGCGGACCTGAGTCATGGCGACTATCAAAGATGTGGCAGCCCTTGCCGGCATTTCCTACACCACGGTTTCCCATGTGGTGAACAAGACCCGCCCGGTCAGTGAGGAAGTCCGGATCAAGGTCGAGGCGGCGATCAAGACCCTCGACTACGTCCCCAGCGCCGTGGCCCGTTCACTCAAGGCCAAGACCACGGCGACCATCGGCCTGTTGGTTCCCAACAGTCTCAATCCGTACTTCGCCGAGCTGGCCCGGGGGATTGAGGATTACTGCGAGCGAAACGGTTACTGCGTGATCCTGTGCAACTCCGACGACAATCCGGACAAGCAGCGCAGCTACCTGCGTGTGTTGCTGGAAAAGCGCATCGACGGCCTGATCGTCGCCTCGGCCGGCGGCGACAGTGGCCTGGTACAAGGTCTGAAAGGCGTACGCACTCCCATGGTGATCGTCGACCGCGGACTGGACGGTGTCGATGCCGACCTGGTGCGCATCGACCATGAATACGGCGCGTACCTGGCCACCCGACACCTGTTGGAGTTGGGTCACCGGGATATCGCTACGATCAGCGGGCCGGAAAACACCAGCGTGGCGCAGATGCGTCTGGCGGGTTATCGCAGGGCCTTGAAAGAGGCGGGCGTCGAAGTCTCTCCCGAGCGCATGCTGGCAAGCGATTTCACCAGCACCGGCGGTTACAGCGCTGCCGCGATTTTGCTGGAAAGCCATCCGCCTACCGCCATTTTTGCCGCCAACGACATGATCGGCATCGGTGTGCTGCGGGCCGCCGCCGAGCGCAATATTCGCGTACCGAGCGAGTTGTCGGTGATCGGCTTCGACGATATCCAGATGAGTCGGTATGTCTACCCGTCGTTGACTACGGTGGGGCAATCGATCCTGCAGCTCGGTGAAATGGCTGCCGAAGTGCTTTTACGGCGAATCGCCACGCCGGGCCTGGCGACCGATCAGCGGATCGTGACGCCGAGTATTGTCATCCGTGAATCGACGGCGCCGCTGGCCGGCGTGTTTGACCACTTCCGTTGAAACAGAAAGCCGTTGAAAACAGAGAGCCGTTCAAAACAGAAAGCCGCTGAACCGACAGCGTCGCCGAAACAGAATCGATGAGTAGCAACGTATGCCAGCAAAAGTAGTGGTAATAGGCAGTTTGAACATGGACCTGGTGACCCGGGCGCCGCGTTTGCCCAAGGGCGGTGAAACGCTGATTGGTCATTCGTTTGCCACCGTCTCCGGCGGCAAGGGCGCCAATCAGGCTGTGGCTGCGGCACGGCTCGGAGCCCAGGTGTCGATGATCGGTTGTGTGGGCAATGACGCCTATGGTGAGGCGTTGCGCGGGGCGCTGTTGGCCGAGCAGATCGATTGCCAGGCGGTGAGCACCATTGACGGTTCCAGCGGCGTGGCATTGATTGTGGTCGACGACAGCAGTCAGAACACCATCGTGATCGTCCCTGGTGCCAACGGTGCATTGACCGCTGAAGCCATTGACCGTTTTGATTCGGTGATACAAGCGGCGGACGTACTCATCTGCCAGCTGGAAGTGCCCGATGCCTCCGTTGGTCATGCACTCAAGCGGGGGCGCGAGCTGGGCAAGACGGTCATCCTCAACCCGGCGCCGGCCAGCCGTCCGTTGCCATCGCACTGGTACGGGTCTATCGATTACCTGATTCCCAACGAGAGCGAGGCGTCGGCCTTGAGCGGTCTGTCGGTGGACTCCCTGGAGACCGCGCAAGCCGCGGCGACCCGGCTGATTGCCCTGGGTGCTGGCAAGGTGATCATCACCCTCGGTGCGCAAGGTTCGCTGTTTGCCGATGGCCAGCGATTCGAGCATTTCCCCGCGCCCGTCGTAAAGGCTGTCGACACCACGGCGGCGGGCGATACGTTCGTCGGTGGTTTCGCTGCGGCGTTGGCTGCGGGTCAGGATGAAGTGCAGGCGATCCGCTTCGGGCAGGTGGCTGCGGCGCTGTCGGTCACCCGTGCCGGCGCGCAACCTTCGATTCCCGCCTTGAGCGATGTGCAGGCGTTTAAAACTCCATGAAAAAGACACCCTTGCTCAACATCGCCTTGTCGCGGCTGATCGCCTCATTGGGGCATGGCGACATGGTCGTCATCGGGGACGCCGGTTTGCCGGTTCCACCGGGCGTTGAATTGATCGACCTGGCCTTGACCCAGGGCATTCCGGATTTTGTCAGCACCTTGAAGGTGGTGCTCAGTGAGATGCAGGTGGAAAGCCATGTGCTGGCTCAGGAGATTTTCGATAAGAAGCCGTCGGCCCTGATTGCCCTGGATGAACTGAACGGCGAAGGCGCACTGGGGCGCCGTGAGGTGCTCAGCCATGAACAATTCAAGGTCCTGAGCCGACAGGCAAGGGCGATTGTTCGTACAGGCGAGTGCCAGCCGTACTGCAACATCGTGCTGTTCGCCGGGGTTACGTTTTGACGGACTGCCCGCATTTTGATTTCCCATGCACAAGGAGTGCGCCATGTATCGCTATGCCCAGAAACTGCACCAACTGCTCCGGAGTCTGCTGCTTTTGTCCCTGATTACCGCAACGAACGCCCAGGCGGCACAAAAAATCGACTTGATCATTGACACCGATCCGGGGGCTGACGATGTCGTTGCCTTGTTGTTCGCCCTGGCGTCGCCGGACGAGCTGAATGTCCGGGCGCTGACCACGGTTGCGGGCAACGTTCGCCTCGACAAGACCTCGCGTAATGCGCGACTGGCCCGGGAGTGGGCGGGGCGTGAAGAAGTGCCGGTCTATGCGGGCGCGCCGAAACCCCTGATGCGCACACCCATCTATGCCGAGAACATTCATGGCATGGAAGGACTCTCGGGCATTGCCGTGCATGAGCCCAAACAAGGCCTGGCCAAGGGCAGTGCCATCACTTATCTGATCGATACCCTGAAGTCTGCCGAGCCCCACAGCATCACCATCGCCATGCTTGGCCCGCAGACCAACCTGGCCCTGGCGCTGATCCAGGAGCCAGGTATCGTCCAGGGCATCAAGGAAGTGGTGGTCATGGGCGGTGCGCACTTCAACGGCGGCAACATCACGCCGGTGGCCGAATTCAACCTGTTCGCCGATCCGCAAGCCGCCGAAGTGGTGCTCAAGAGTGGCGTGAAGCTGACCTACCTGCCGCTGGATGTGACCCACAAGATCCTGACCAGCGAAGCGCGTCTGCAACAGATTGCGGCGCTGAACAACAACGCCAGCCGTTTGGTGGGCGACATTCTCAATGAATACATCAAAGGCGATATCGAACACTACGGCATTTCGGGTGGCCCGGTGCATGACGCCACGGTGGTCGCTTACCTGCTCAAGCCGCAATTGTTCAGCGGTCGCCCGGTCAATGTGGTGGTCGACAGCCGCGAGGGGCCGACTTTCGGGCAAACGATCGTCGACTGGTATGACGGCTTGAAAGCGCCAAAGAATGCGTTCTGGGTTGAAAGCGGCGATGCCCAGGGCTTCTTCGATCTGCTGACCGAACGTCTGGCCCGTCTGAAATAAGCTGCATGCCTCGCAGGTGCCTGCCTGCGGGGTTCACTCCCGCCCGCTGGCAGTGTCGGCCTTCTGGTCCGACAGGTGCTTCTCGAAAATCTGCTCGATGAACGATTGGGCGGCTTCGGTTCCAAGGTCCCTGACCAGCAGGTCGATACCGATAATGGCAAGCTCTTCCGTGCTGCTTGGACTGTAGGAGCTGTGGCCGTCCTGCCACTTTGCCTTGATGTCAGCGTCGATACTTACGGTGGTCATGATGGCACTCGTGAAGTCGGGGGAAGTCTGAGTGCCGAGTTAACCATTTTGCGGGGCTTTTGACACGTCGACTTAGGCATGAAAGAAGGGCTATGCGACACTTGGTCTCTGTCGAATTTTCAAGGAGCACGCTGTGCAGATCGATTTGAACTCCCCGGATGGCCTGACCCTCGAGGCCGTGCGTCAGTTGCTGGCCGGCGCCAGTGACGATGAGCACACCCAGTTGCGGGTCACCAAGGGAGGCATTGCCTACATCTCCTCGGGTGTCGTGGGCGGTACCGATATCGACGGGTTGTTGTTCCGGCTCGAAACCTGGGCCAAGGGCTCCGGATATGTCGGACGGGTCGCGGCCAGCGATGAAGTCTGGGTCATGCAGATCTTCAATGCCTTGAAAGAGAACTGGCCCAATCCGCCTTACGACTACATCGACGTCTATTGAGCGTTGTTCATATTCAGTCACGATTCAGTGATTAAGGGGAGGGCGGCGCTCAGGCAGAATCTCGGCTCGTCCGGATTGCGGGCGGGGTGCCGGCACTGCCTGCCTGTGAAACCAAACGCCAGTCTGGTTGTCGCACGATCTCAGCTTAATCATTGAATAAGGAGGCTTCATGCCTTGGAAGCTCGCGTCATTGGGTACTTTGCTGGCCGTTGCCACACTGGCCGGTTGCAGCACTGCCTCTACGGAGTCGGCAACCGCGGATGTTGCGACGACTGACACGGGTCACAGCCGCTGTGAGGCGAAGGCTGCCGAGTTCACCATTGGCAAACAGGCATCGCCGCAGCTGCTTGAGCAGGCACGTACCCGCGCAGGGGCGCAAAGCGCGCGGTTTCTGCTGCCAACCGATATGGTGACGCTGGAGTACCGTTCCGATCGCCTGAACCTGAACACCGATGCCAGCAGGGTGGTCACCCGGGTCAACTGCGGCTGATCCCCAGGCTTTTGTTTCACCCATAAAAAACCCCGTCACATGGACGGGGTTTTTTTAGTGCGCCTGGAAATTACTCTGGGCGAACTTGAGCAGCTTGCATACCCTTTTGGCCTTTCTCAGCCACGAAGGAAACAGTCTGGCCTTCTTTCAGGCTTTTGAAACCGTCGCTTTCGATAGCTTTGAAGTGTACGAACAGGTCGTCACCGCCACCTTGAGGAGTGATGAAGCCGAAGCCTTTTTCATCGTTGAACCATTTAACGGTGCCGGTTTGGCGATTAGACATGGTGTATCTCCAAGAAACATATATTTTCAGTAGTACTGTGCTGCTCAGGCCAACTGGGCACACCCGAGTATCATAGTCGAAATGTTCGGTTTGGGACCCCCCCGGGTGAGCTGTTTGCCGATCAGTCGTGGTTTCTTTATGCCTTGAAATGGCTGGAAGCCCCGTTTTATAAGGCTTCTAGCCGAAAGTGAAGGCGATAAAAAAAGCTGTAAAACCTGCATAAATTGTACGGAATGGCCTATTTCGGGGGATTTTTGCCAGTAAAACAGGGTTGAAAACGCCGATCTGTGCTTATTTTTTGGCTTTGTTCCCAGCCTTGCAGGCTGCAATTTGGTCAAAGGCTTTCTGTTTCATGGCGTCACTGGCTTTGTTATCCATCAATGCCTGGATGTCGCTGGCCGGGAACGACTTGATTGCATCCGCACCACAAGCGCAGTGGGCTTTGGCCGCGGCTTCACCGATTTTTTGCGCGGCCGCAGGCACGCACTGAGACATGTACTTCTCGCGTTCACCTTTTGGCCATTCGGCGTGGGCGGCCAGCGGCAGCAGCAGAACGATTGGTGCGACTACAGCGAATAAACGATTCAGACGCATGCCAGGATGCTCCTTTGAGGTCAATGTCTATTATCTGAGCGCTAACGCGCGGCTCAAGTTCATCACTCTGGCATAAAAACGGCTGATTTGCCGCGTTGGAAAGCCTCTGCGCAGCTACCACCGTTCATCTGTGCTAGCATGCCCCGCTCGGGCGTTTGCAGGCTCCGGCGGACCTTCAGTCCCGGTGGCGGCAGATGCGCGATTAACCCTGATTTGAACCCCAGTCACTCTGGTTCGGTTTTCCGGTTGGCCGCAAGGCTCCTGCCGCTGTAAGGCAGGCGTTCGTCATTGAATGGCCTGGACCGGATCTTGTACTGGCTCATCCCAACCCACGTGACCTTTGGTAGGGGTCACCACTAGGAGAGGAGGCGCCATGCCAACTATTACTCTTCCCGACGGCAGTCAACGTTCATTCGATCACCCGGTTTCCGTAGCCGAGGTCGCCGCATCCATCGGTGCTGGCCTGGCCAAGGCCACCGTTGCGGGCAAGGTCGATGGCAAGCTGGTCGACGCCAGCGACATCATCGACAGCGACGCGTCGCTGCAAATCATCACGCCAAAGGATGAAGAGGGGCTGGAGATCATTCGCCACTCTTGCGCCCACCTGGTTGGCCATGCGGTCAAGCAGTTGTACCCGACCGCCAAAATGGTCATCGGTCCGGTCATCGACGAAGGTTTCTATTACGACATCGCCTTCGAGCGTCCTTTCACTCCGGACGACCTGGCGGCCATCGAACAGCGCATGCAGCAGCTGATCGAGAAAGATTACGACGTGATCAAGAAAGTCACTCCGCGCGCCGAAGTGATCGAAGTGTTCAAGGCCCGTGGCGAAGACTACAAGTTGCGCCTGGTCGAGGACATGCCGAACGAACAGGCCATGGGCCTGTACTATCACGAAGAATACGTCGACATGTGCCGCGGTCCGCACGTGCCGAACACGCGCTTCCTGAAATCCTTCAAGCTGACCAAGCTGTCCGGCGCCTACTGGCGTGGCGATGCCAAGAACGAGCAATTGCAGCGCGTCTACGGCACCGCATGGGCGGACAAGAAGCAGCTGGCGGCTTACATCCAGCGCATCGAAGAGGCCGAAAAACGCGACCACCGCAAGATCGGCAAGCGCCTGGGCCTGTTCCACACCCAGGAAGAGTCGCCGGGCATGGTGTTCTGGCACCCGAACGGCTGGACTTTGTACCAGGTGCTCGAGCAATACATGCGCAAGGTTCAGCGCGACAACGGCTATCTCGAAATCAAGACGCCGCAAGTGGTTGACCGAAGCCTGTGGGAGAAATCCGGGCACTGGGCCAACTACGCCGACAACATGTTCACCACCCAGTCGGAAAACCGCGACTACGCGATCAAGCCAATGAATTGCCCTTGCCACGTGCAGGTGTTCAACCAGGGCCTGAAGAGCTACCGCGAGCTGCCGATGCGCCTGGCCGAGTTCGGTGCATGCCACCGTAACGAGCCATCGGGTGCCTTGCACGGCATCATGCGTGTGCGCGCATTCACCCAGGACGACGCCCACATCTTCTGCACCGAAGAGCAGATGCAGGCCGAGTCCGCCGCGTTCATCAAGCTGACCATGGACGTCTACGCCGATTTCGGCTTTAAAGATGTCGAGATGAAACTGTCCACTCGTCCGGAAAAACGCGTCGGTTCCGACGAACTTTGGGATCGCGCCGAAGCGGCACTGGCCGCAGCCCTTGACAGCGCGGGCCTGCCGTACGATCTGCAGCCGGGCGAAGGTGCGTTCTACGGTCCGAAGATCGAGTTCTCGCTGAAAGATTGCCTCGGTCGCGTCTGGCAATGTGGTACCCTGCAGCTCGATTTTAACCTGCCTGTGCGTCTGGGAGCCGAATACGTCTCAGAAGACAACAGTCGCAAGCACCCGGTGATGTTGCACCGGGCGATCCTGGGGTCCTTTGAGCGGTTCGTCGGAATCCTGATCGAGCACTACGAGGGTGCGTTCCCTGCGTGGCTGGCTCCGACCCAGGCAGTGGTGATGAATATCACTGATAAACAGGCTGATTTTGCCGCCGAAGTGGAAAAAACTCTCAACGAAAGCGGGTTTCGTGCCAAGTCTGACTTGAGAAATGAAAAGATCGGCTTTAAAATCCGCGAGCATACTTTGCTCAAGGTTCCTTATCTCTTGGTTATCGGAGATCGGGAAGTCGAGATGCAGACTGTCGCTGTGCGTACTCGTGAAGGTGCTGACCTGGGCTCGATGCCCGTCGCCCAGTTCGCTGAGTTCCTCGCCCAAGCGGTTTCCCGGCGTGGTCGCCAAGATTCGGAGTAATTATTATTAAGCGTGAAATGAGACAAGATAAACGAACTGCACCGAAAGCCCCGATCAACGAGAATATCTCGGCACGCGAGGTTCGGTTAATTGGGGCTGAAGGTGAACAGCTCGGGATTGTGTCAATCGAAGACGCGCTTCTTAAGGCTGAAGAGGCCAAGCTGGATCTGGTGGAAATTTCCGCCGATGCAGTACCACCTGTTTGCAAACTGATGGACTACGGCAAATCGATCTTCGAAAAGAAGAAGCAGATTGCTGCGGCCAAGAAAAACCAGAAGCAGATTCAGGTTAAAGAAATCAAGTTTCGTCCAGGGACGGAGGAAGGGGATTACCAGGTAAAACTGCGCAACCTGGTACGTTTCCTGAGTGACGGGGACAGGGCCAAGGTATCCTTGCGATTCCGCGGCCGTGAGATGGCCCACCAGGAGCTGGGGATGGAACTCCTCAAGCGAGTTGAAGGTGACTTGCTCGAGTACGGTTCGGTCGAACAGCATCCTAAGATGGAAGGACGCCAGCTGATCATGGTCATCGCCCCGAAAAAGAAGAAGTAATCAACAGGGCACGGCAGGCCTTCTGATTATGTTTATCAACTGAATGCGGAGTATCCGAACATGCCAAAAATGAAGACCAAAAGTGGTGCTGCTAAGCGGTTTCTGAAAACTGCTAACGGTATCAAGCACAAGCACGCTTTCAAGAGCCACATCCTGACCAAAATGTCGACCAAGCGTAAGCGTCAACTGCGCGGTAGCAGCTTGCTGCATCCGTCTGACGTGGCAAAAGTCGAGCGCATGCTGCGCCTTCGTTAATTTTAGTCAAGAATAGAGGAAGTAACTCATGGCTCGTGTAAAGCGTGGCGTCATTGCCCGTAAGCGTCACAAAAAAATTCTGAAACTTGCTAAAGGCTACTACGGCGCACGCTCCCGCGTATTCCGTGTTGCCAAGCAAGCGGTAATCAAGGCAGGCCAATACGCCTACCGTGACCGTCGTCAGAAAAAACGTCAGTTCCGCGCTCTGTGGATCGCTCGTATCAACGCTGGTGCTCGTATCAACGGTCTGTCCTACAGCCGTTTCATCGCCGGCCTGAAAAAAGCGTCCATCGAGATCGACCGTAAGGTTCTGGCTGATCTGGCAGTGAACGAAAAAGCGGCGTTTGCTGCGATTGTCGAGAAAGCTAAAGCCACCTTGGCTTAAGTACCCCCGACAGTCACCCGGCCTCGCATCTGTGGGGCCAGGTGTTAAACGTCATAAATAGGGGAAGAGCCTTCAAGCTCTTCCCCTATTTTGTATCTGGAGTCTGTACATGGAAAACCTGGATGCGCTCGTCTCTCAAGCACTAGAGGCTGTGCAAAGCGCTGAAGATATCAATGCCCTGGAGCAAATCCGGGTTCACTACCTTGGCAAGAAGGGTGAATTGACTCAGGTGATGAAGACCCTGGGGAATTTGCCGGCAGAAGAGCGTCCGCAGGTCGGTGCGCTGATCAACGTTGCCAAGGAGCGTGTCACAGAGGTCCTTAATGCGCGCAAGGCATTGTTTGAAGAAGCCGATCTGGCTGCCAAACTCTCCGCCGAGTCCATTGACGTGACCCTGCCTGGCCGCGGTCAGACCTCCGGTGGTCTGCATCCGGTTACCCGCACTCTGGAACGCGTCGAACAGTTCTTCACCCGTATCGGCTACGGCATCGCCGAAGGCCCTGAGGTCGAAGACGACTATCACAACTTCGAAGCGCTCAACATCCCAGGCCATCACCCGGCCCGGTCGATGCATGACACCTTCTATTTCAATGCGAACATGCTGTTGCGCACCCATACCTCACCGGTACAGGTCCGCACCATGGAGTCGAAACAGCCGCCGATCCGCATCGTCTGCCCAGGCCGCGTATACCGCAGCGACTCCGATATCACCCACTCGCCGATGTTCCACCAGGTCGAAGGCCTGCTGATCGATCGCGACATCAATTTCGCCGACCTCAAAGGCACCATCGAAGAATTCCTGCGGGTGTTCTTCGAAAAAGAGCTGGCGGTGCGTTTCCGTCCTTCTTACTTCCCGTTCACCGAGCCATCCGCTGAAGTCGACATGGAATGCGTGATGTGCAGCGGTAAAGGCTGCCGCGTCTGCAAGCAGACCGGCTGGCTGGAAGTGATGGGTTGCGGCATGGTTCACCCGAACGTGCTGCGCATGTCCGGTATCGACCCGGAAGAGTTCTCGGGCTTTGCCTTCGGCATGGGCGTTGAGCGTCTGGCCATGCTGCGTTACGGCGTGAACGACTTGCGTCTGTTCTTCGACAACGACTTGCGGTTCCTCGCGCAATTTCGCTAGTCGTAACGAATTCTTAGGAGAGCAGGATGAAATTCAGTGAACAATGGCTGCGTGGCTGGGTTAGCCCGCAGGTAAGTCGCGACGAGCTGGTTGCTCGTCTGTCGATGGCCGGTCTTGAGGTCGATAGCGTTACGCCGGCCGCCGGTGTTTTCAGTGGCGTGGTGGTTGGCGAGGTGCTGAGCACCGAGCAGCACCCGGACGCTGACAAGCTGCGCGTATGCCAGGTCAGCAACGGCTCGGAAACCTTCCAGGTGGTTTGCGGTGCGCCCAACGTGCGCCCGGGCCTGAAGATTCCTTTCGCCATGATCGGCGCCGAGTTGCCAGGTGACTTCAAGATCAAGAAGGCCAAGCTGCGTGGCGTTGAATCCAACGGCATGCTGTGCTCGCAATCCGAGCTGCAGGTCGGTGAAGGTAACGACGGCCTGATGGAACTGCCGGCCGATGCGCCGGTGGGCGAAGATTTCCGCGTTTACCTGGATCTGGAAGACGTCAGCATCGAGGTCGACCTGACCCCGAACCGTGGTGACTGCCTGTCCCTGGCCGGTCTGGCTCGTGAAGTGGGTGCTTTGTACGCGGCTCCAGTGGTGCGTCCGGTAGTGGCTTCGGTTCCTGCCGCCCACGACGAAGTGCGTTCGGTAGAAGTGCTGGCGCCGGCCGCGTGCCCGCGCTACCTGGGTCGTGTGATCCGTAACGTCGACCTGTCCAGGCCTACGCCGCTGTGGATGGTAGAGCGCCTGCGTCGCGCGGATGTGCGCAGCATCGATGCTGCCGTCGACATCACCAACTACGTGATGCTGGAGCTGGGTCAGCCACTGCATGCCTTCGATCTCGCCGAAATCAACGGTGGCATCCGTGTACGCATGGCCGAAGACGGTGAGAAGCTGGTGCTGCTCGACGGTCAGGAAGTCAGCCTGCGTAGCGATACGCTGGTGATTGCCGACCACTCCCGCGCACTGGCAATCGCCGGCGTCATGGGTGGCGAGCACAGCGGTGTGTCCGCGACCACGCGTGATGTGTTCCTGGAAAGCGCCTTCTTCGACCAGATCGCCGTGGCAGGCAAGGCCCGTTCCTATGGCCTGCACACCGATGCATCCCATCGCTATGAGCGTGGCGTGGACTGGCAACTGGCCCGCGAGGCCATGGAGCGCGCGACTGGCCTGCTGCTGGAAATCACCGGCGGTGAAGCGGGTCCGATCATCGAGACCGTCAGTGAACAGCACCTGCCGAAAATTGCTCCGGTCACCCTGCGTGCCCAGCGCATTACCCAGATGCTGGGTATGGAAATGGATTCGGCTGAAGTGGAGCGCCTGCTCAATGCCTTGGGCCTGGCCATTACTGCCGACGGGGCAGGGCAGTGGCGTGTAGAAGTGCCAAGCCATCGCTTCGATATCAGTCTGGAAGTCGACCTGATCGAAGAGCTGGCACGCCTGTATGGCTACAACCGTCTGCCGGTTCGTTATCCGCAAGCGCGTCTGGCGCCGCAAGCCAAGGCCGAAGCCCGTAGCGACCTGCCTGAACTGCGCCGCCTGCTGGTTGCCCGTGGATATCAGGAAGCGATTACCTACAGCTTCATCGATCCGAAACAGTTCGAACTGTTTAATCCGGGTGTTGAGCCGTTGCTGCTCGCCAATCCGATCTCCAATGACATGGCCGCCATGCGTTCGTCCTTGTGGCCGGGTCTGGTCAAGGCGCTTCAGCACAACCTGAACCGCCAGCAGGATCGCGTACGTCTGTTCGAAAGCGGCCTGCGTTTTGTCGGTCAGCTCGAAGGCCTGAAGCAAGAGCCGATGCTGGCGGGTGTGGTTTGCGGCAGTCGCTTGCCGGAAGGCTGGGCGCAGGGTCGCGATACCGTCGACTTCTTTGACGTCAAGGCTGACGTGGAAGCGGTGCTGGGCTTCGCCGGTGCCCTGGATGCGTTCACTTTCGTGCCAGGCAAGCACCCGGCATTGCACCCGGGTCAAACCGCACGCATCGAACGCGATGGTCGTCTGGTCGGCTTCATTGGCGCGATCCACCCCGAATTGTCGAAAACCCTCGGTCTCGACCGTCCGGTCTTCGTCTTCGAATTGGTTCTGGCGGAAGTCGCGTCGGGCAAAATGCCTAAATTCCACGAGTTATCGCGCTTTCCTGAAGTGCGTCGTGACCTTGCACTGATTGCGCACAAAGATATTGCAGCCACGGCTGTACTGGACGTAATCCGTGAAAATGCAGGCGAATGGCTAACAGACCTCAGGCTATTTGACGTGTATCAGGGTAAAGGCATTGATCCTGATAGAAAAAGCCTCGCAGTCGGCTTGACCTGGCAGCATCCATCGCGCACTCTTAATGACGATGAGGTGAATACCGCAACGCAAAACATCCTCACCTCGCTCGAACAAAGGTTGAACGCCACGTTAAGGAAGTGACGTATGGGGGCTCTGACGAAAGCTGAGATGGCGGAACGTCTGTATGAAGAGCTGGGCCTGAATAAACGGGAGGCCAAGGAATTGGTCGAACTGTTTTTTGAAGAAATCAGGCACGCTCTCGAAGACAACGAACAAGTCAAATTGTCCGGTTTCGGCAATTTCGACCTTCGGGACAAACGCCAGCGGCCTGGCCGCAATCCGAAAACGGGGGAAGAAATCCCGATCACGGCTCGCCGTGTGGTCACCTTTCGTCCAGGGCAGAAGTTGAAGGCCCGAGTTGAGGCTTATGCTGGAACCAAGTCATAACGACGAGCTCCCCGTCATCCCGGGCAAACGCTACTTCACCATTGGTGAAGTCAGCGAGCTGTGTGCGGTAAAACCACACGTGCTGCGCTACTGGGAACAGGAGTTTCCTCAGCTCAACCCGGTCAAGCGCCGCGGAAACCGCCGGTATTATCAGCGCCAGGACGTGCTGATGATCCGGCAGATCCGCGCGCTTCTTTATGACCAGGGGTTCACCATCGGCGGAGCGCGCCTGCGCTTGTCCGGCGATGAAGCCAAAGACGACACCACCCAATACAAGCAAATGATCCGCCAGATGATCGCCGAGCTCGAAGATGTTCTGGTGGTACTCAAGAAGTAAATTCTCGCTTTAAATACTTCCAGTTTTCAAAAGCTTGCGATATATTCTTGAGCGTTCCTCGAGGTGAGGGATGAGTAACACGCCTAGTCGGGGCGTAGCGCAGTCCGGTAGCGCACTAGCATGGGGTGCTAGGGGTCGAGTGTTCGAATCACTCCGTCCCGACCATATAATTCAAGGGGTTACGAGATTCTATCTCGTGACCCCTTTTTATTTATAGAGTTTTTTACCCCTACAAAATGACTGGCTCTCGGTGGAACCCACACCTCTTTAGGAGGAGATGGGTCTTTAGGCCGAGTATTATCTTGACGAAAGACGGTAATCGACCTCATGCCACTCTAATTCGGTCCCGCCGTGGATCGACGCGTGGTAAGCGTCGGCGATCGAGGAACTAAACGGTTCTGACTGCCAAAGCTTTTTGCCGACGATACAGAATCGTCGTCGCCGTGAACCCGCACACCGCCGCGAACATCAGCCAGTAGGCAGGTGATGCCTTGTCGCCCGTGGCCTGGACAAGCAGCGTCGAGATTGCTGGGGTAAAACCGCCAAACACCGCAGTGGCCAAACTGAAGGCCAGAGAAAATCCGACTACCCGCACGTTCTGTGGCATGACTTCGGTCAGTGCCGCGACCATGGCGCCGTTGTAAATGCCAAAGAAGAATGAGAAGTACAGCAGAACAGCGAGCAGTCGTTCGAAACTCGCCGCCTCTGCCAGCCAGTGCATGGCGGGATAGGCGGTGAAGATGCACAGCAACGATATCGCCAGCAACAGCGGTCGACGGCCAATGCGGTCGGAGAGGGCGCCGCCGATAGGCAGCCAGATAAAGTTGCTGATACCGACCAGCAGTGTGACTGCCAGGCTGTCGGTGGTACTTAAGTTCAGCACTGTCCTGCCAAACGTCGGTGTGTAGACGGTAATCAGGTAGAACGTGGTAGTGGTCATGGACGCCAGCAAGCCGCCCGCCAGCACGGTGCGCCAGTTGTCACGCATCGAGCGAAAAACTTCGCGAGTGGTTGGGCGATGGCTGCGAGCAGTGAAGGCAGCGGTTTCTTCCAGTGAGCGGCGAATAATGAAAATGAACGGGATGATCACGCAGCCAATGAAGAACGGAATTCGCCACCCCCAATCGGCGATCTCAGCGGCTTGCATCGTGGCATTGATCGTGTAGCCCAACGCGGCCGCGACGACGATCGCTACCTGTTGGCTGGCCGATTGCCAACTGGTGTAGAAACCGGTGTGACCGGGGGTGGAAATTTCCGCCAGATACACGGAAACACCGCCCATTTCCGCGCCGGCGGAGAAGCCCTGTAGCAGCCTGCCCAATAACACCAGAATCGGTGCCGCCACGCCGATGGCGGCATAGCCCGGCACCAGGGCGATCAATACGGTACCGGCGGCCATGATCGACAGCGTCACGATCAGCCCCTTGCGACGGCCCACCTTGTCGATGTACGCCCCCAGCACAATGGCGCCTAACGGACGCATCAGGAATCCGGAGCCGAATACCGCGAAGGTCATCATCAACGAGGCAAACTCGCTGGTGGCTGGAAAGAAGGTCTGGGAGATGTAGGTCGCGTAGAACCCGAACAGAAAGAAGTCGAACTGCTCGAGGAAGTTACCGCTGGTGACCCGCAAAATGGCGCCCAACTTGGACCCCTTTGCTCGGGTTGTTGCCGTTGTCGTTTTCATCATGGCTACCGTTATGCTCACTATTGTTTTTGGAATGAGTGCTTTAACCATCAGTCGCTGCCGGCGTTGATCGGGTTGGGTTGACGCTTCTCGATGGCGTGTTTGAGCAGCGCTGCGCTGCGGAATATTCCATGGGCGAATTTGCTGTAGGGCATGGTAAAAAAAACGCCATGACCAGGCCGAGATGAATAGCCAACATCAAGCCCAAGGCGCGGGTTTCACGCAAAGCCAGTAGCGCCAGGCCGCTTGCGCTGACCAGAAACAGCAGCACGATGAAGCCGCGATCCATGGGTTTTTGGTTCTCATCGCCGTGCGCAGGGTTGCGACGCAGGTTCAGCCAAAGAAGACCCGCCGGGCCGATCAGCAGGCCGATGCCACCGGCAATACCCAACATCACCGGCAAGCTGAAGATCGGATAAGGCGCCGACCACTTCAGCAGATAGTGAAAGAGCGTGGCGACGCCGGTGGCGGTGAAGCACAGCATGAAGCCGTAGAAGGTCAGGTGGTGGAATCGGCGTCGCCACAAGGTGAATTGATCGTCAGCGTTGTTGCAGCCTTCACCATGGCCGCCGTCCAGGTATTTGAGCTTCGCGACGTTGACCGTAGCCTCCAATGCAGCGGACGTTTTCAACGGCAGTGGCGCTGCGACCGGTGAAACGTTGCGCCAGAAACGCCGTACACCCATGGTCAGGGCAAGTACCGCAAAGCCGAACACTGTGCCGAACATCAGCGCCAGGGTGTTATGCGGGAAAATCTTGTAGAAGTTGCCCCCGGGAATGGCCGTGAACAGGTTGCCCATGAGCATCAGGGTCAGGCATAAAAACAAGGCCAGTCCCCCACCGGAAGCCAGTGCCAGGGTCAGGCCGTTGCGCTGATACAACCTGCCCATCACTTGCGGCCAGGCGTATTCGGCGTAAGTATCCAGGCGCACTTTGGCCATGGCTTTGGGTATGTTGACGTCGAATTCGTGTGGGGCGGCGTACTGACAGGCGTGCAGGCACGCGCCGCAGTTATGGCACAAGTTCGCCAGGTAATGGATGTCGGCCTGAGTGAATTCCAAACGCCGGGTCATCGCAGGAAATACCGCGCAAAAACCTTCGCAGTAACGGCAGGCATTGCAGATGGTCATCTGCCGCTGGACTTCACTTTCGTCAAGATTCAACACGGGGATCAACCCGCCCGATGCTTGGGGATCAAACAGTTGCATGTCGAGACTCCGTGTTTGCAGATGAGACGCCAAAGCCCACTGAAGCGGCCGCCTGCACACCGGCGATGCGGCCAAACGCGGTACCGATGGCCATGCCAATGCCGGCGGTGTAGCCCTTGCCCAGAACATTTCCGGCCATCATTTCACCCGCGACGAACAGGTTGGGGCTCGCTTTGCCGTTGAAATGCACGGCAGCGGTTTCGTCGGTGGCGAGGCCGAGGTAGGTGAACGTGACACCCGGTTTAAGCGGGTAGGCGTAGAAAGGTGGTTTCACCAATGGCCGCGCCCAATGGGTTTTGGCGGGCAACAGTCCTTGGGTGTGGCAGTCGTCCAACGCCGTGTGATCGAACGTGCCAACGCGGCAGGCGCTGTTGTAGTCCTCGATAGTCTTGACGAATTTTTCTTGAGGCAGCTTCAACTGGCGGGCAAGGTCTTGCAGCGTATTGGCGGTGGTTCCGGGAAAGACTGGCGGCATGAAGCGGCCGATGGCTTGTTGATCGATGATCGAATACGCCTGCTGACCGGGTTGTCCGGCCACCAGACGCCCCCAGATCGCATAACGTTTTGGCCAGAAATCCTCACCCTCGTCGTAGAAGCGTTCGCCATCACGATTGACCACCACACCCAGCGATACGCAGTCGATTCGGGTGCAGATGCCGCCGTCGTAGAGTGGCGCGCGGGCATCAATCGCGACCATGTGTGCTTGCGTCGGATCGCCGATCACATCGGCGCCAAGGTCGAGCATGCGCCGTAGCAAAATGCCGGTGTTGAATCGGGTGCCCCGGATCAGGAAATTATCCGATGGCCATTCACCGCGTTCGTTCTGACCCCAGGCTTCGCGCAGCCAATCACGGTTGGATTCGAAGCCGCCGGCCGCCAACACGCAGGCCCGGGCTTCAATGCGTTCGGCGGGGAAACGCTGACCATCGACCTCATGTTCGCCCACATGGGCGGCGACGAATTTCCCCTCATCCAACTCAATGTCGGTCACTTGCGTGTTGTAGCGAACCTTTACACCCAGGCGCTCGGCGCTGCGGAAATACGCATTGACCAGCGCTTTGCCGCCGCCCATAAAAAAAGCATTGGTCCGCGCCACGTGCAGCGCGCCGGACAGCGGTGGCTGAAAATGCACGCCGTGTGAACGCATCCAGTCGCGGCAAGAAGACGATGCCCGAATGGCAATGCGTGCAAGCTTTTCATCCGTGAGGCCCCCGGTAACCTTCAATAGGTCTTGCCAGTATTCTTCTTCCGGATAAGCATCGATCAGCACGTCCTGCGGTTCGTCGTGCATGCACCGCAGGTTACGGGTGTGTTGGGAGTTGCCACCGCGCCAGATTTTCGGAGAGGCTTCCAGAAGCATCACGCTGGCGCCCGCTTCTCGCGCCATCAGAGCGGCGCACAAGGCAGCATTGCCACCCCCTATGATTAAGACATCGATCATTATCGCTCCTCGATTGGCAAGGAAGCGGGAACGAAGTGCTCCTTGCGAGTGGGGAGAACGATAGGGTGGGGAGCGGGTAGCCGAAAGGCTGCTTTTGACGCGGGGTATTTAGTTTCTCTAAAGGGTTGGTCTTTGAGTGGCAGCAAAGTGTCCAGGATTGAACGGGTATTACGCGTCTACCTCTTCAATCCACGTAGCTCCAGGCCACTGGTTGTCGACGACTAATTGTCGTACCACGTCGACGATGACCAACCGCGTTGCCAACGCCGCAGGAGAGAGTTCGTCGTCAGCCAGCGTTGCCAGAAGATTACGCCGGCCCACATGGGGATCGGCAATCCTGACCAGTGAAAGTCCGGATCCGTCATTGACCGCAGCGGCCGCCCCCGGTTGTATCGTTGCCGCATGACCGGCCCGGACGGCGTTCATCAACACAGCCAGACCGTCGACTTCCATAATGACATTGGGTGTTAGCCCCACCCGCTCGAACGCGCTCATCAATGCCGAGCGCAGTCCATGTTGTGCACTGGGCATCACCAGCGGTAGGCCGCCGAGGTCGGCTAACTGTACGCTGTCACCAGAAGGCGCTTGAGGCAGGCTGGGCGAGGCGATGACAAACAGCTTTTCATCCAGCAGCGGAGTCACGCTCCAGCGTTTACCCCCTTCGAGCTGGAACAGGATGGCCAGATCAATTTGCCGTGCGTTGAGCTGCGCCGCCAAGTGGCCGGAAAGCATTTCCACCAAATGCAGTTGTATGTCCGGATAACGCGCACGCATTGCGTTGATCAACGGCAACGCGAGTACCGTCGCGGTAGTCGGTGGTAAGCCGACGCTGACATAACCGCTCATTCGCCCGCGATGGGCGGCCATGATGGCATTTTCCGCCTGGCGTAGCGTCAGTTGGGCATGGTGTAAAAACGCAAATCCGGCGCTAGTGGGCGTCACACCGGTGGAGGTTCGATTCAGGAGGCGGGTGCACAGTTCGCTTTCCAGCTTGGAGATTTGTTGACTGAGGGCTGACACACCAACGTCCAGTTCAAGTGCCGCACGCCCCAGGCTGCCAAGCTCAATGATTTTTACGAAATAGCGCAGTTGTCTCAATTCCAATGTGGCTGCTCCCAGCGAATTTGTTGTTCAAATACTTGAACGTTTGCCACGCAAGTTACGAAGTCGGAATAGCCACCCATGGCTAGCGGTGAATGAAAGATGCTCAGACTCGCGGTTTTTCGCCAATGCTCAGTATTCAACGCCTGTTCAGGACCAACGACCTCTCACTACCAGCCCCAGCAATTCTCGATGTCCACTGACTCCCACCTTTCGATAAAGTCGCTTTATGTAGGTAGCGGCGCTTGAGCGCTGGATGCCCATCAAGGGCGCAATATCTTCCGCCCCCAGGCCACTGAGCAAATGCCTGAGCAGTTCACGGTCCCGGCGAGTCAGTTCAGGATAGAGCAACTCGACGCATTGACTTAACAAGGACGGCATCTGATTGGCTTCGATAAAAGCGCGATAGTGCAAACGCGTGACTTGAATCAGTAACGGCGCAACCGACTCGATAAACTCAATTTCGTGCTGATTGAAATTGCCGTGCTCACGACCTCGATAGAAGTTGATCGACTGCCAGGTCCCGCCCTCTTCCTGATGATTGAGCAAGGCCATGCGCTGGAAGATTTGCGGTTGCTCGTATCAGACCCGCCGATAGTCACGATGGGTGATGTCTTCAACTGACTGAAGCTGAGCCTGGATTCGCGCGCTGCCGTATTTTGCCCGGTGACCGAGCATCGCTTGGCGGTTGCCGTCCAGGCTGTGAAAACGCTCGACGTAGTCCCGAGAGATACGCGATATCTGCACGAGTCTTGCCTGATCGGAACACGACAACACCTGCGGCTCCTGGCCTTCCGGATAAGCGAAAGTTGTACATTGAGCCAGCGGCATTTCACCCCGCACCAAGGTCAGTAACTCAGCCGCCAACCAGGTTCGGCAATCCTCCCCGACCCGCGCCAATAGATGAGCAATTTCCCCTGTCGTCAGTGGGCTCTGAGGGGATACGTTAGTTAGCAGCCAATGGTTCATTCAGGGATCAGTTCACGTGATGAAGGTTGGCGTTCGTGGGGTAGTGCGCGTACCAGCACTTAAGAGCGTGAGGTCATTTTTCCCATTGTTCGAGCAGTATTGAGACGAATTTTTCCGCTGCCGGAGAGAGTGAAGCTCCTCGACGGTAAACCAGTCCCAACGATCGGTTAACTATGGGCTCTATCAAAGGGACGCTTACCAATGTTGGATGATCCACAGCAGGCATTGCGAGGCTCGGCATTGCCGAGACTCCTAAGCCAGCTTCTACCAGGCCCAGCGATGTAGACAGGTGTTGCACCTCATAGAACCATTGTGGACGCCAGCTCAAGCCTGACAAAGCGTGGTCAAGCAACATGCGGTTGCCGCTTAGGCGACCGACCCCGATAAGGCGGTAATTGCTAAGTTCAGACCAGGTTACCGAGCTACGCTCGGCCAGCTCATGATCGCGTCGACAAGCTAAAACAAAAGGCTCGTTGACCAATGGCACGAACTCTATGTCTGGGTGCTGTCCGCTCATCATGTTGATGCCAAAGTCGGCTTCGCCACGCAGAACAGCCTCCAGCCCTTCGTTCGCACTGAGATCAAGCAAGCGAATGCGGATTTGTGGATAGCGCTCGTTGTAGAGGCGGATTACCGAAGGGAGGAAGTAGAAGGCTGCGGTTGGGATGCAGGCAAGGGTTACACGGCCGCTCTGCCGCTCCGCCAACTCTCGGATGTTAAGTATCGAGTCGTCGAAGTCATCCAATAAGCGTCGTGCCTTGGGCAGGAAGTCTCGCCCAACGCTGGTGAGGCTTACCCTTCTTGTCGTGCGATCAAGAAGCGCTGTTCCCAATCCCTCTTCAAGCTTTTTCATTCTCCGACTCAGCGCGGGTTGAGAGAGATGCAATGCATCGGCAGCTTCGTGGAAGCTTCCAAGTTCGGCGATCTTAACGAAAGATCGGATGTCATTGAGCTCATAATTCACTTTTTTATCTCATTGGCCGAGAGTTGTTAAGCCCAGTCAGCCTAAATTCATCATTCGTAAAACGCAATAATCAGGCTGATATTTGCATTGGAAACAATTTTTAAAGCCTGCGACTCTTGCTCACAAGACATCAATTACCCCGATTGATCAACAAGAGTTAGTGTTCATGCAACGAATTCCCTGTGTGCTAATGCGCGGTGGTACTTCCAAGGGCCCAGTGTTCCTCGCCTGGGATCTACCTGTTGCGATCGAAGACCGTGATGAACTGCTGCTCAACCTCATGGGCTCTGGGCATGAACTGGAAATTGACGGCATCGGTGGTGGCAGCCCACAAACCAGCAAGGTGGCGATCGTCAGCCCGTCGCTGCATCCTGAGGCGGATGTCGACTATCTGTTCGTTCAAGTCATGGTCTCCCAGCGTCGAGTCGATACCGCGCCTAATTGCGGCAACATGCTTTGCGCCGTTGGCCCGTTCGCCATCGAGCAGGGGCTGGTAAAAGCCTCCAAAGACCTGACACGTGTGCGTATTCGCAACCTCAACACGGGCACTTTTGTGAACGCCGAGGTACAGACGCCCGGTGGGAAGGTCAGCTATGAAGGTGACACCGCCATCGATGGTGTGCCGGGTACTGCTGCTCCTGTGCAACTCACCTTCCTGGATGCTGCGGGCAGCAAGACCGGCAAGCTTTTCCCGACTGGGCAAACGCAGGATTTGATCGACGGTATTCCAGTGACCTGCATCGACATGGCGATGCCGATGATGATCATCGAAGCTGGCCAACTGGGTAAGCACGGCGATGAAAGTCCTGCTGAACTGGATGCCGACAAAGAGTTCCTGCGTCGCCTGGAGTCCTTGCGACTGCAAGCCGGCTTGGCAATGGGCCTGGGTGACGTCAGCGACAAAGTGATTCCCAAGCCTGTACTGGTGTCACCGGCCAAGGCTGGCGGCACAATTCAGGTGCGCTACTTCATGCCACACAACTGCCACCGGGCCTTGGCGATCACCGGTTCCATCGGCCTTGCCACCGCTTGTGTCACTGAAGGCAGTGTGGTCGCGCAATTGCTCGGCGGGGTTAGCGAGCCGCGCTTGAAGCAAGTACGCATTGAACATCCAAGTGGCGGGATAGATGTCGTATTGTCCTACACCGGCGCTCAGGGTGAGACAATTCGTGCCTCAGTGGTGCGTACGTCGCGCAGGCTGTTCTCCGGTTTTGTCTACGCCACGGCTTCCCAACGACTTGCCGGATAATTTCCTCTGGTCATTGTCGTTCTTGCATCAGCACAATTCTAAAAATGGGTGATGCCATGAAAGTTGTAAAATCGCTCTACTTCCAGATTCTCCTCGCCGTGCTGTTGGGTGTGCTGGTCGGACATTTTTGGTCGCAACAGGCCATCGCCTTGAAGCCGCTTGGTGATGCCTTCATCAAGTTGATCAAGATGATGATCGCTCCGGTGGTGTTCTGCACGATCGTCACCGGTATTGCCGGCATGAGCGACAAACGCTCCCTCGGGCGTTTGTTGAGCAAGACCATGCTGCTGTTCCTGGCACTGACCGTGATCAGTTTGATCATCGGCCTGGTGTCGGTCTACCTGTTCAAACCCGGTGTGGGCATGAACATTGACCCCGCCCAGTTGAGCACCAAGGGACTGTCGCAATACACCGATTCCGCCGCGAAGCTGGGAGTGGTCGAGTTTTTCATGCACATCATCCCGGACACTTTCATCGGCGCTTTCAATAAGGGTGAAGTGCTGCCGGTGTTGTTCATCGCGGTGCTTTGCGGTTTCGCACTGTCGGCCATCGGCGAGCGTGGCAAGCCGGTACTGGATGTACTGGAATCCGCCTCGCACATGGTGTTCAAGATTTTCTCCTATCTGATGCGCTTCGCTCCGATTGGCGCTTTTGGCGCGTTGGCATTCACCGTAGGCCAGTACGGTATTACATCGTTGGGCTCGCTGGCCAAGCTGATCATGACCTTGTACGTAGCCTGTGCCTTCTTCGTCTTTGTGGTGCTGGGGAGCATTTGCCGGGCCAATGGCTTCAGTCTCTGGAAGTTGCTGCGCTACTTCCGCGAAGAGTTCCTGGTGGTGCTCGGGACTTCCTCAACCGAGCCGGTGATGCCGCGGATGCTGGAAAAGCTGCAAGCCCTGGGTTGCAAAAAAGGTGTGGTGGGGTTGGTGCTGCCAACGGGGTACTCGTTTAACCTCGACGGTACGGCAATCTACCTATCGCTGGCAGCGGTATTCATCGCTCAAGCTTGCAACATCGATCTAAGCCTGACACAGACCGTGACCATGCTGGCCATCATGCTGTTGTCCTCGAAGGGTGCAGCAGGTGTGACCGGAGCCGGGTTTGTCGCGCTGGCGTCGACACTGACTGTGATCCATGACATTCCCTTGGCCGGCCTTGCACTGCTGATCGGTATCGACCGCTTCATGTCGGAAGCCCGGGCCTTGACCAGTCTGGCAAGCAACGCCGTGGCTACCGTGGTGATGTCCATCTCGGAGAACGCTTGTGATCGCGAGACACTGATGCGGACTCTTGACGGCGAACCGTCGCCCGCCCTGGCACAAACCCAGAGTGAAAACTGGGATGCTCGCAAGGTCACGGAACACGTCTGACCGGACACGCCTGAAACACCCAACAAACATTTCATTCAACTCCCCGCCAGGCACGACTGATCGTACCGTCTGGCGGGTTCGAGGTCGTGCGCCTGCGCATCGGCCACGCTAATGATAAGAACAAGAGAACTGACCTATGCTCGCATTTCTTGGTTTGGCCATGGTGGTGGTTTTTACCTATCTGATAATGTCGAAACGCCTATCGCCGATTGTCGCCCTGACGGTGGTGCCGATTGTGTTTGCGGTGATTGGCGGTTTTGGCGGTACTACGGGCAAGATGATGCTCGACGGCCTGAAGATGGTTGCGCCTTCGGCTGCGCTTCTGCTGTTCGCCATCCTGTTCTTCGGCCTGATGATTGATGCCGGGTTGTTCGACCCGTTGATTCGTAAAATCCTCAAGCGTGTAAACGGCGATCCGATGAAAATCGCTATCGGCACCGCGCTGCTGTCACTGGTGGTCGCCCTCGATGGCGACGGCACAACCACCTACATGATCACCTGCGCGGCAATGCTGCCGTTGTACAAGCGTATCGGCATGAACCCGATGATTCTGGCGACCATCGCCATGTTGTCCTTGAGCATCATGAGCGGCATGACCCCATGGGGCGGGCCCGCTACAAGGGCGATCGCAGCACTGGGCCTGGATGCCGGCGAGTACTTCGTGCCCTTGCTGCCGACCATGATCGGCGGCGCGATATGGGTGGTGTTCACCGCTTTCCTCCTGGGCCGTGCCGAGCGTAAGCGCATCGGTAATGTGCAGCTACAGAGTGGTGGCGGTAATTGCTACATCGACGCGATCCTGGGTGATACCCCGCACAAACGGCCTAAACTTGCATACGTGAACCTGTTGCTGGTGATCGCGGTCATGGTCGCGCTGGTAATGGGCATCATGCACTCGGCGATCCTGTTCCTGATCGGCTTTGTCCTGGCACTGATGATCAACTACCCGCAACTGGATATTCAGAAAGAGCGCATTCTCGCCCATTCCGGCAATGCAATGACGGTGGTGCTGCTGGTGTTTGCCGCCGGTATTTTTGCCGGGATCTTCTCGGGCACCAAGATGGTCGACTCCCTGGCGCAAACGCTAGTGGACTGGATTCCGCCATCCTGGGGGCACCTGTTCCCACTGGTGGTGGCTATCACCAGCATGCCGTTGACCTTTGTTCTGTCCAACGATGCTTACTACTTTGGTGTGGTACCGATCCTGGCCAACGCGGCCGCAGCCTATGGCATTGACCCGGTGGAAATCGCCCGCGCGTCGATTCTCGGTCAGCCAGTACACCTGATGAGTCCGTTGGTAGCCTCAACCCTGTTGCTGGTGGGTATGGTCGATCGTGATATCGGCGATTTCCAGAAAGCCACCGTCAAATGGGCGGTACTCACTTCATTAGTAGTCACCGCGCTAGCCCTGCTGACCGGGGCGATCAATCTCTTCTCCTGATTCACCCCAAGCATCTGTTTTCTCCTGACACGCCTCGCTTGCGAGGCGTGCGCTGTTCTGCACTCCAAATAACAACAATGAGTAGTTTGCCAATGACCACTTTGCATACCCAACGGGCGCTGTTTTCACTTCTTGGTTTGTTGCCGCTGGCCAGTGCCAGTGCAGAAGGCTTTATCGACGACAGCAAGCTCAAGCTGCAATTGCGCAACGTCTATTTCAATGAGAATTTCCGCGACGAGCATGGCATGAGTGCCAAATCAGCAAAAACGGCGAAGAGCGAACGAACCGAGTGGGCCCAGGGATTTCTGTTGGATTACCAGTCGGGATTTACACCTGGCACTATCGGGTTTGGTGTTGATGCCCTTGGCCTGCTCGGGGTCAAGCTCGACTCCGGCCGTGGCCGCAGCGGCACTGGCTTGTTGCCGGTGCATGATGACGGTCGTGCGGCTGACGAATTCGCAAGTCTGGGTATGACTGCCAAAGCCCAACTGGCCAAGACCACGGTCAAATACGGCACCTTGCTACCCAAGACTCCGGTGCTGATCTATAACGACGCGCGTCTGTTGCCGCAAACGTACCAAGGCACTCAGATCAGTAGCGTCGACATTGAAAACCTCACCCTTACCGGGGGCTACCTGGATCGATTCAAACTGCGTGATTCCAGCGACAGCATGCCGATTGTGCCCGACGGTTACGGCGGAGATAAATCAGGCGACTTCAGCTATGCAGGCGCCGAGTACAAGCTGGGAAAGAGCGTTCGTTTGAGTTATTTCTACGGCGAACTGGAAAACTTTTACCGACAGAATTTCGCTGGTATCCAGCACGACCTACCCTTGGGCGGCGGTGTGCTGACCAGTGACTTGCGCTACTTCAACAGTGTCGATAACGGCTCAGCCTACGGTGGCAAGATCGACAACAACATGCTGAGCGGGCAATTGTCCTACGCCATTTCCGGCCATACCTTCGGTGGCGGATATCAGACCCTCAGTGGTGATGCCGGATTACCATTTATCAGTGGCGCAACGGTTTATTCGTTCAGCAATGCCGGGATAGGCAAGTTTGTCGAGGAGGATGAAAAAACCTGGATGCTTAATTACGGCTATAACTTTGCTGCCGTCGGCGTACCGGGCCTGACGTTTTCCGCCCGGTATCTGAGCGGCAACGACGGTAAGTCCGACACCTCGGTCAAGGAATGGGAGCGTGATGCCGAACTGGCTTACGTCGTGCAACAAGGCACCTTCAAGGGGTTGGGTGTGCGGTTGCGTAACTACGTTTACCGCTCTGATTATTCCCGTGGCCGAGATAGCAACCGAATCTACTTTACCTACGACATCGCCCTCTGGTGATCCCCTGATTGCGGCCTCGCGATTTTCGCAGGCCGCCTTTTCAGTGGCGGCTTCAAAGGATTGGATGGTGGCCAAATCATCGACAGCGCATGCTGACGGTTACGTCCAATTTCAGAGCGTATCCTCCACCGAAACCGCAAGACATGCTTCAGCGCTTCGCGTCGATGAACTTGCGGCCTGTGTGCAGATGAGCACTCCGACCTTTCACCACCACTTGCGCCAACTCGCCGCAATGAGCCCGAATACAGCCTGCATGCCGGGATCTTCACCAATGATCTGGCAACCGCGATGAGCGCCGCACGGAGGATTGAAGCCGGGGAAGTGATGATCAACGACTCTTCCGACTACCGCTTCGATGCGATGCCGTTTGGCGGTTCCAAGTACGGTAGCCTGGGCCGGGAAGGGGTGCGTTTTGCCTACGAGGAAATGACCCAACCCAAGGTGGTATGCCTTAACACGTTGGGTTAGTCGATTCGCGGCAAATGGATCAGCTCGTATGGCATTGGGTCGGTTTGGTCACCGGCCCAATGCGTTTTGCTGAATGGGGGAAAGGAGAAGTTGAATATTTCCACTGAGCTGATAATTGCCAGGAAAGCGTCTGTTGCGATCTGAGGGGCGGTGAGATTTGAAGAATGACGACTTCTGGCCGTTTTGTGCATGTCGTGACTGACCCTTGGGCTTAAGCGGTCGGTGACAGGCCAGTGGCAAATCGAAAGCAAGCGGGCGCACTATCACCGAATTAACTGAATTTTATAGCGATGCCCTAACCACTAATGGACAATCAACTGGCTGGGTTCCCGATACATCGAGGGTCTCGATCAGGTGCCGGGCAGCCTTGCGACCGATCTCGTAGTACGGCAGTTGCACCGTGGTCAGCGGCGGGATGAACAGCTCAGCAATACCGATCATGTTGTCGTAGCCGAGCACGGCGACATCGTCGGGAATTTTCAGGCCACGGCCCAACAATAGCTGATAGGCACAAAAGGCAATGCGGTCGTTGCCACAGATCAGAATGTCGAATTGGGGACGACCCTCAATGATGTGCCGGTCGAGGATGGCTGCGGTTTCACCATAGGCGTCATGATCGGAAAGGTCGTATTGCAGGTGTGCGTCAGGCAACAGCCCGAATGCCTGACAGGCACGGTGCAGGCCTTTTTGTCGCAGGTTCCAGGCCAGACTCTGTTTTGGCAGATTGATACACAGAGGGCGCCGATAGCCCTGGCTCAACGCGTGATGTACGGCTCGATACTGCCCCGCTTCGTCGTCTGGCACATAACTCACCAGGCGACTGTCATCGGCCAGGCAATTGGCGAGTACCAGGGGTTTGCTCTTCAATCGTTCGGGAATGCATACCTGGCGAAACCCCATGGCGCTGAAGATCAACCCGTCGGGGCGGTGCGACAACATCAGGTCGATGTTCTGGTCGGTGGGCGGATTGCTCAACAGGTTAAGGATGAACACATTCCAGCCGGCTTGCTGCGCGGTCTGTTCGATGGACAGCAGCAATTCGACGGCGAACGGTGTGGTCGCGGTGTCCAGCGCGAATACACCGATGGTTCGCGACTGGAGGTTGTCGCCGCGCATCTTGCGCGCCGACAGGCTCGGTACGAACTGCAGTTCATCAATGGCGCGACGCACCCGCAGAAGGGTTTCGGGGCTCAGTTTTTCCGGATTATTGAGCGCTCGAGAAACCGTCATCAGGGACACGCCGGCCAGCTGTGCAACGTCTTTCACTGAAGTCATGCGAGGCGAGCCCGGTCAGGTTGACGCAGAATCATGACACAGGGCCCGGGCTTCTCGCGACTCGAATGACGCTGCTCATAGCCATCCAGAGCCGAGAGCCCATGCCTTGGGAATCGAGACACGCCCGCCACTCCCGCTGGCAAACAGCTTCACGCCCAGACTGTCGGGCCGCGGATAGAGGCGACTGCTGAGGCTGAAGCGCCCGTTTTCGTCGAACACCTCGATGGACGAGCGATCGAGGAACACACGCAGTGCCAGTCGCTCTTGTGTCGGGTCTATCGACACGCTGCGCTGGCCTGTGACTTGCGCACCAGAGTGGCTGCGGTCAAGCACCAGACGCCGCAACGCCGCATCGTAGTAGAGCAGGGTTTGTTCATGGCCGTCGTCGCTGCAGCGCAACGCGATTCCCAGGTGGCCATCGGTGCAACCGAGTAAATCCAGGTGCACATGGATTTCGAGCATGTCGCCATTCACTTGCGGCACGCACCGGGTTCCCGACTCCTCCCACCATGGAGTACCAGGCAATAGAGTCATGCGCAGAGCGGTGAGCTCCCGTGCCGGATACACGCAAAGGCGATCTGCGCACAGTTCAAGTTCGCGCGGCAAACCGAGCATGCCACACCAATGATGGGCCTGGCTCGGCATCGGGCTTTCCCACATGTCAAGCCATGCCCACACAAGGCGCCGACCATCGGCGGCCAATAGCGTTTGCGCGGCATAGAAATCATGGCCGTTATCCAACTCGATAAAAGGCCCGCCGGTGAAGTGCCATTCGCTGTCGAGTCGGCCCACTCGATAACCGGTCTGGTATTTGTTGAGCCGATCGTAACCCAGGGGTTGCATACCCTGGGGGGAGTAGAGCAGCACATCGCGTCCGTTGAGTCGGAACAGGTCCGGGCACTCCCACATATAGCCATCGCCCTCACTGCCGCTGGACACATAATCGAGGAACTCCCAGGCGTGCAGATCCGTGGAACGGTACAGCGGGAGCAACGGCACATCGCCCAGACGTGCGCCGGCAATCAGGTACCAGCAGTCATCCTCCTGCCATACCTTGGGGTCACGAAAGTGCATGATCGTGCCTTGCGGCGCGGTGTCGATGACGGCGCCATGCTTGACGAACCGAATACCGTCGGTGCTGGTGGCCAGGCACTGGACTTGACGGATCGAGCGTTCGTCACCCACTTCCCCCAGCCAGGTGTGTCCGGTGTAGATCAGTGCCAAGGTATCTCCACACACCACTGCGCTACCGGAAAAACATCCGTCACGGTCGAAGTCATCGCCCGGTGCCAGCGCAATGGGCAGGTGCTGCCAATGGACCAGATCAGCACTCTTGGCGTGGCCCCAATACATCGGGCCCCATTTCGCGTCGAAGGGGTAATGCTGATAGAAAACGTGATATTCGCCACGAAAGTACACTACCCCGTTAGGGTCGTTCATCCAGCCCGCCGGGGGGGCAAGATGATAACCGGGTCGATAATCGTGGATGACGCGAGTCAGGCCATCACTCAGCGCATGCTGCGCAAGGTCAAGGGCGGAAGACATTGGGTCGTTCATAGGATTCAAATACACAGTCATAGGACGCTTGCTCGTGCCGAACGCAGAGAGACGCCATCCGGCAGGGTTTCAATAGCTTGTGGGTGGCGACTCAAGGCAGTGCCATCGGCGTTGAACAGATGCAGATTGTCGAACTCCAGTTGCAGCTCGACCCGATCGCCCGCCTGCCATCCGGCGTTGACCTCGCAACGACAGATCAGTGGCTCGTCCTGACCTGTATCGAGGTGCACATAGGTTTCACTGCCCAGATACTCGACCCCGGTCACGACGACGCCGGCGGTTCCATCCGCCGCCTTAAGCGACACGTGTTCCGGGCGAATTCCCAGGCTCATCTGAGCGTCCGCCGCCAGGTTCGAGCTGTCGAAGGGCAGCGAGCTCATCCCCAATACGGGGGTATGAATCAGGCTGGTTTTACCTGGCGCATGCAGGCGCGCCTCCAGAAAATTCATTCTGGGCGAACCGAGAAAACCGGCGACAAAGCGACTGGCCGGGCGCTCGTAGAGTTCACGTGGTGAGCCGACCTGTTCTACGCGACCACCATTGAGCACGACAATTTTGTCGGCCAGGGTCATCGCTTCAACCTGATCGTGGGTGACATAGATCATGGTCGAGCTCAGCCGATCATGCAGTCGGGCGATTTCGTTGCGCATCTGCACCCGCAACGAGGCATCCAGGTTGGAAAGCGGCTCATCGAACAACAGAATGTCCGGTTCCCGCGCCATGGCTCTGCCCATGGCCACACGTTGACGCTGCCCACCAGACAGTTCCTTTGGCTTGCGTTGCAGCAGTTTGTCCAATTGCAGGATCTGCGCGGTTTTCAGCACGCGCTCGCGCAGGCTGGTTTTTTCCGTCTTGGCCAGTTTGAGGCCAAAACTGATGTTGTCGTAGACGCTCATGTGCGGGTACAGCGCATAAGACTGAAACACCATGCCGACGCCACGCTCGCGCGGCTCCAGGTCGTTGACCCGACGCCCGTCGATCAGCAGGTCGCCGCCGCAGATCGAATCCAGTCCGGCGATCAGTCGTAGCAGGGTCGACTTGCCGCAGCCCGAAGGGCCGACGAACACCACGAATTCACCCGCCGCGATTTCCAGGCTGACGTCGCGAAGAATCCGCGCGCCGCCCAATTGTTTGTTCACGTTGTCCAGTTTCAATTTGATCACGATGCTGTTCCTTGTCTTTGTTGGGCATCAACCCTTTAACGCGCCGGCAGTGAGACCGGAAACGATTCGGCGCTGGAAGATCAGCACCAGAATCACCAGTGGGACGGTGACCAGCACCGATGCGGCCATCAACAACCCCCAAGGCAACTCATGAGGGCTGCCGCCGGAAATCAAGGCGATGGCGACCGGTACCGTGCGTTGCGTGTCGGTGAGGGTGAAGGTCAGGGCAAACAGGAACTCGTTCCAGGCTGCGATGAAAGCCAATAAGCCAGTGGTGACCAGTGCGGGCCAGAGCAGTGGCAACAGCACTCGGGTCAGCGTGACCCAGGGTGAAGCGCCATCCATGATTGCCGCTTCTTCCAGTTCATGGGGCAGTTGCCCCATGAACGTGGTCAGCACCCAGACGGTGAAGGGCAGGGTGAAAATCGTGTAGCTCAGAATCAATGCCCAGGAGGTGTTGTACAGACCCAGGGCGCGGATCACTTCGAACAACCCCGACAGCACCGCGACCTGGGGAAACATCGACACGCCAAGGACCATCATCAAGACCGTGCCTCGCCCACGAAACTTCACCCGGCCCAAGGCATAGGCGGCGGTCAGGCTGAGGAACAGCGCCAGCGTCACCACGCACAGCGCTACCACCAGCGAGTTACCGATAGCTCGCAGGAATGAGGCTTGATGGAGTACCGCCGCGTAATTGGAGAAATCGGGGTTATCGATCCAGTAGCTCACCTCGAACAAGGCGCTGGACGGTTTCAGCGAAGTCACGATGGCATAGTAGAAAGGGAAGACCGCATACAGCAGCAACACCCCGATCAGGCACCAGAACCCGAGGCGCAACAACGTTTTTTTCAGTAGGCGCGGGCTCATGACCGGACCTCCAATTGACGGCGTCCGAGGTAGAGATAAAGCATGGCGATGACCGCAACCACCAGAAACAGCAGCGTCGAGGCCGCGCTGCCGTAACCGACGTCCTGGAACTCCACCAGGTGCTGGCGGGCATACACCGACATGCTCATGGTGCTCGACGAGTTCGAGGTCAGCACATAGATCACGTCGAATACCCGTAGCGAATCGAGGATGCGGAAGATCGCCGCCACCAACAAGGCGGGCATCAGCAGGGGAAGCGTGACACGCCAGAACACCCTCAGCGGATGAATGCCATCGACCCTGGCGGCTTCGTAGCAATCACTCGGCAACATCTGCAAGGCCGCTAGCATCAGCAGCGTGACAAACGGGACGGTCTTCCAGACATCGACGATGATCACCGCCCACATCGACAGGTCTGCATCGGCCGTCCAGGCCAGGGGAGCGTCAATCAGGCCGAGGCTCAGCATCAGGTGATTGATGATGCCGAACTGGTCGTTAAGCATCCATGACCAGATCTTCGCCGAGACAATGGTGGGAATCGCCCAGGGAATCAGAATCAACGCGCGCACCAGAGAGCGGCCGGTGAACTTGATGTTCAGCAGCAACGCCACCAGCAGACCCAATACGACTTCCAGGCCCACTGACACCACGGTGAAATGCAAGGTGTTGCGCACCGCGTTCCACCATTGCGGATCGACCAGGATGCCCGACCAGCTGGAGCCGTTGTGGAACAGATAATTGCTCAGGCCAACGAAGGAACCGCCACCGGTGTCCGCCAGGTTGGCGTCGGTCAGGCTGAACCAGAATGTGCGCAGTAGCGGCCACGCTGCCACCAGGGCCAGGCACAGCAACATCGGCGTCAGAAACAGCCAGGCGGCGCGTACCCGGCGACGTTGTACGGGCGTTTCCCGGGCGAGCAGGAACTCGTCACAGGGATCATGGGTAGTAGAAACAGACATGGTGATTTCCTTCCTTGTGGCTTACCAGTTCCGGCGTTTGATGCGCGTGAGTTCGCTTTCCAGTTCGGCCAGCGCCTGATCGACAGGCAACTCGCCCGCCAGCACGCCATGCACTCGATCGAAGAACGCATTGGAGACCCTTGGATAGCGATCGGCAGTGATTGAGGCAGGGCGCATGACCCCATCGTTGAGAATGCTGTGCAACTGAGCGTAATAAGGCATTGCCGCGAGCAATTCGGGATCTTGATACAGCGACTCGATAACCGGGTTATAGGCGCCTATCAGGGCACGACGTTTTTGCTCTTGGGCACGGGTCAGGTAGCTCACCAGCTCGGCGGCAAGTTTTGGATGGGCACTGTAGCGCGATACCGCCAGGCCCCAGCCACCGAGGGTGGAGGCATGGCTGCCGGTCTCGCCGCCGCGGGGCAGGGGAGCGACCCCGACCTTGTCTTTTACGGCACTGTCCTGGCTTTGCACCAACGCCCAGACATAAGGCCAGTTACGCATGAACAGCGCATTTCCCGACTGGAATACGCCACGACCTTCTTCCTCGGTGTAGTTGAGTACGCCACGCGGGGAGATGTCTCCCACCCAGCTTTTCGCCAGGGTCAAAGCCGTTCTTGAAGCCTGGTTGTTGACCACGATGTCACCTCGTGGATTGACCAGTCCGCCTTCCGGTTGGCTGCTGATCCACTCCAGTGCATTACACGTCAGGCCCTCGTAGGCGCGCCCTTGAAAGATGTAACCCCACGCATTGGGATTCCCGGCAGTGCGCTCGGCCTGTTGAATATTCCTGGCGGTAGCGGTCATTTCCTCCCAGGTCTGGGGAACCTGCTGGTTGTACTTCTCGAGCAAGTCCTTGCGGTAATACAGCAGGCCCGAGTCGGTGAACCACGGCATCGTCACCAGCCGTCCGTTCACCGTGGCGTTATCCACCTGTGCCTGGAAATAGCCTTGGGTCGGGTTGGCAGGAAGCACCTCGCGCAGATCCATCAAGTGTTTGGCCAGCATCCCTGGCCACACCATATCGATTTGAATGATGTCGATGTCGCTGGATTGCGCACTGAGGATCTGTTGATAGAACGACAACCTCTCGGTCGCCGAGTTAGGCGTGGAAACCACCTCGACGTTGTTGCCAGTCTGTTTCGACCACGCCTCGACAGCCTCCTTGCAGAGCTGTAACTCCGCACCCACCGCGCCACACGAGATCGTTAAATCGGCAGCGCTCGAGAGGCATGGAAATCCGGCACAGAGGGTGAGTAGTGCGGCTGGAAGGAGAGTTTTTAGCTGTTTCATAAAGCCCTCTTTATTTTTGTTTTTAGAAAAGTTAACGTTAACATCGCCAAATGTAGCAGCGTATTTGCGATGAGGCATCCTTTTTTTCGTCAATTTTGACAATTCACAATTGACGAAAAAAGGCCGCTCACGGGAACAGAAAAATAAAAACAAAACAGGAAATTCACATGCAGAAAGCATCAAGCTGGCTACTCGCAGGCGTGCTCGGCACCTCGGCGGTAACCTCTCAGGCCGCGACTCTGGAAGAACGCATGGCCGCGTTTGAAGCCCGTGCCAGCGCCGCGGAAAAGCGTGCAGCCGCAGCCGAGCAGCAAACCCAGGCACTCGCCAGGGAATTGCAGCAGATCAAACTCGCCACTGCTCCCTTGCAGCCCGCCGCGTCTACTGCGGCAGTAATTTCAGCGCCCGCTTTGGATACCCGACTGGCAAAACTCGAGGCCCGTCAGCAAAGCCTGGAGAAAGAGGCCAGTACCGGACACCTCACTGATGGGTTCAGCTTCAACGGCTACGCCCGCTCCGGATTGCTGATCAACGATCGGCTGGGTGGTGGTCGTGGCGGCCCTTATGAAACTCCTGCCGGTTCAGTCGGTGGTGCAGTCGGGCGACTCGGTAACGAGGACGACACCTACATGCGTATAGACCTGTCGAAAGAAATCTATGCGCAAAACGGCACCCGTTCCAAATTCACGGTCTCCATCGCCGATGGTGTGGAAAGCTCCAATGACTGGACGGCCGACGAAAGCAAACTGAACGTGCGCCAGGTATTCACAGCGCTTGACCACGTCGCTGCGTTCAAGGGCAATTCAGTGTTCGAGAACGCCACCCTGTGGGCAGGCAAGCGATTCGATAGAGATAATTTCGATATCCACTGGTTGGACTCGGACGTTGTCTATCTGGCCGGCACCGGGGGTGGAATCTACGATATGCAGATGAACAAGAATTGGCGTTCGAACTACTCTTTGATCGGGCGTAACTACGGGGATTTCAGTCAAGGCGATCTTAGTGCCGATGTGGAAAGCTACATCCTGACCTCCAACCAGTTCTTCGAGGATGGTCAGTGGCAGTGGATGTTCAATGCCATCGGCGCAAAGAAAAACGATTTCGCTACCCGCACCAATGCAGCGGGTTTGACGCCTGCGGATTCCGGCTTGCACAGCATGCTGGCCAATCACCAGAAAAACTTTTTCGGCAGGGAAGGCTTCTTCAAAACGGCGCTGCTCTATGGGCAAGGTCTGGGAGCTGAGGTCAAGAACGTCGGCTCGGATGGTGAACTGATTGATGATGCTCGCGCTCTGCGTCTGGCACTTTACGGTGAGACACCCCTTGCGTCTGACTGGCGTATCGGCCCCAGCTTGCTGGCCGAACAAAGCAAGGATAGATACGTCAAGGGTGACGACTACCGCTGGCTGACCCTGAACGTGCGATTGGCTAACAAAATCAACAGCAATTTCGAGATGGCCTACGAAATAAGCTGGCAAACCATGAACCTCGACCCGAAGGACTATCTACAACGTAATGCGGTCGACGGTAACTTTTGGAAATTCACTGTCGCCCCGACATTCAAACCCGAGGTTGGAGATCTTCTTACACGTCCCGAATTGCGAGTGTTCGCAAGCTTCATGAACTGGTCTTCGGATCTGGACAGATTCAGTACCACAGACTCCTTTGGCATGACGGACTTCAAAGCCGGAGGTGTATGGCAATACGGGATACAAATGGAAACCTGGTTTTAATGTTTGAACGCGTCGGCCAACACGCCTTCAGCTCATCGATCCCTGCTTTTCACCAAGCGTATTGAGTAGTTGATTACTGGTCAAAGCTGATCAACCAGCAGTTATCCCTACGACAAAAAATTGAGGAAATGACGATGGTGTTGCCTCGCGCAGTAGTATTTGGCGAAGCCCTGACCGACCTTGTCCAAGGCACTCCTGGACAGTGGAAGGGCTACCCGGGCGGTGCTCCCTGGAACGTTGCACGAGCGCTAAGTCGCTTGGGTGTCAGCAGCGCTTTTGCTGGGTCTGTGAGCATGGATTCACTGGGTGACGAGATAGTTTCGCAGTCGGAAGCGGCAGCATTGGATATGAGGTTTATCCAACGGGTAGATCGAGATCCTTTGGTCGCCATCGTTCCATCGAGTCGTCCCCCAAGATACTTTTTTGCTGGAGAGGCCGATCTGTTTTTTGATCCGGATCTGATGCCCGAAGGATGGATCAACCAAGCAGAGCTGTGTCATTTCAGCTGCATCAGTTTGGCTCGACAGCCACTTGCAGACAAGCTTGTTAAAATTGCTCAGCAGGCCAAAAAAGCCGGTAAACGGATTAGCTATGATCCGAACTGGCGCAATTTAATGGATAGCCATTATCGGGAGCAGACCTTCCCTACGATGACCACCCTTGCTGACATGATTAAGCTTTCCGATGAAGATCTTCGGCAAATTTATCCAGGGCTGACAGAACACCAGGCAATGGATGAGCTTCGCGCTCTTAATCCCCAGGCGCAGATCCTTTTTACCCGAGGAGAACACGGGATGATTCTCCACACCCCGGACAGCCAACTCGATCAGCCGGCTATTGCCGTGAAGGTGCAAGACACGGTTGGAGCAGGAGACGCTTGTATGGCTGGTTGGCTGGCTGCGCAGTTGCTGGGGATCGTGGACTTGAGAGAGCGCCTGCAATTTTCAGCGGCTTGCGCATCCATATCTTGCTGCCATGCCGGAGCCCATGCACCAGCGCTAGCTGATGTGGAAGGTTTGCTGCAGCTGCTAAAACATACTTGACCATGGTTGCCGACGCCGAGGAGTTGTCTAAGTAAAAAAGACGCGGCACCGACCTTGGCCACAAGCGTTGCTGAGCTCGCAAGCTCTCCAAAAAAACCAGGCAAGTTCAGGTAGCGATCAAGTCGGGGTTCTGGGGCTCAATGATTACGCACGAGCGAAAGTTGCTTGGTATGGGCGTTGAGATCATTGCGGAGGTTGGCGAGCATACACTCTATTGCAAGATTGCTGTTGAGCTCGAAACAGGGGGGGCATGCGCCTGATCACACCCTCGTCACATCCATCCAGCATAATGCAGTCAGCCAAAGGGATTTGGCCCATCTACAGAGAGCCCGGCCTGGTGCCGTAATGCTGTTCAGTTAAGGATTCTGTAGGAGCGAGCTTGCTCCGGGCGGCGTTCCGACGATGGACTCAAGAGCGCCGCGTTTAGTCAGTAAACACGCGGCATCGTTAACGACCATCGAGAGCAAGCTCGCTCCTACAGTGGATCATTCTCGCTTAACTGAACAGCATTACGGCCTGGTGCCGGGCTTTTTCATTCCACACCCTCACACAAAGGAGGTGTCAGCAAGTTGAAAAAGGTGCACTCGCCATCGCCACTGCGCAAAACCGGTTATCCAGCGTGAATCGAATCATGGTCTGGAGGCTAAGCCAGTCCCGCGGAACTAGCTTGTGCGTTCTTGGATTGAAAGCCAGGCGCGATGCTCGCTCAACATCAACGTTGCTATAGCCGCCAGCACAGGTACAAAGGCAAGCGCACAGATAACGGTCCAACCGTATCGATTCAAAATACCTCCCGATGCAAACGAGCCGAGCACCACGGCGCCAAAGACAATGAAATCATTGAGCGCCTGGACACTGTTTCTTTCGCTTGTTTTATGGCTCTGAAGGACGAGTGCAGAGGCGCCGACAAAACCGAAATTCCAACCAATCCCTAGAAGCACCAAACATAGATAAAAGTGGTAGGACTGCACACCGGCAAGCCCGACAGCAATAGACACGCCGGTTAACATCAGACCCACCAACACAACGCGGTTTGCTCCAAAACGGCGGATCAGATTTCCAGTGAAAAAACTGGGTGCGTACATTGCAATGACGTGCCACTGCAATGCCAGGTTGGATGATTCCAGTGAAAGATCCGCATGCTTCATTGCTAGTGGGGCCGAAGTCATCAGGAAATTCATCAAGGTGTAAGTTATGACGCCACAGAGCATGGCGTTGATGAGTCGAGGCTGCCGAACAATCACCGCAAGTGGGCGACCTGGAGTACGAACAGCTGCCTCATGGCGTGGCAAATCGATACCTAGCAGCACCGCCGCCGAAACCACTGCCATTAAAGCGGCTGCAACGTAAGTAGCGATAAACAGGTGGGACTCCCACAGGTCCATCGTATAGGTGACCGTCTGTGGACCAAGCACACCCGCCACTAGCCCGGCAGCCATGACGATTGAAAGCGCCCAGGGCTGCCTGTTTTCTGGAACGCATTCTGCGGCGGCGAAACGAAACGTCAGCACCACAGCGGCATAAGCGCCACCAAATAGCATCGCAGCACAGAAAATGAAGAAGGAAGACAAATAAATGCCAATCGTAGCCAGCACTCCCATCAGGATGCCGCACAAAGCTCCCAGCAGAAACACGAGACTGCGCCCATAGCGCTGCGCAATGGCACCGGCAGGTAGCGTGCAGCTCGCCATGCCCACGACAAAAATGGAGATAGGCAGCGTCGCCAACGCTTTATCCGGTGCAAGCATGTCTCCCACGATAGCGCCGGTTGCATAGACGATGACTGAGTTACCACCCGCCAATGCCTGGGCGGTTGCCAGTCGAAAAATCTTGCTGTTCCCAGATGCGGCTGACACGACTTCTCTCCCTTGAATGATTCGTCCCTGATGCACGTGCAGCGTGCCTATTATCAATGAATACTAACGACCGCGCTTCTTCTTACGATATCCAGGCGCCGGTACCGGCGCACGCCATCGACAAGGGCCTCTCGACAGCGGGTCTGCCAGCCCCCGTCATGATGGCCAGGTTCGCCGACCATCTGCCGCCTCTTACACACTGCCGTACTGATAAACGGTCGCACTCCAAAACTGTCTGCCGTTACCTTTTTGGCGAGCCCATCCGTCGGCTACCAGTTGATTGGCGATCATTTGATTCATAAAGCCATGACCGAGCAGCAGAACCGGTCCATCGCTGGCAAGGGACTGCAATCGTTTGGCTGCCGTGCTGGCGCGGATCCTCGCGGTGTCGGCGGATTCAACGTTGCGTGAGTAACCGCACAGCCATAAGACTCGAAAGATAAATGCCCAGGTAAACGGCGATAGCCGTGGCAGTTTCCAATGCCCACAAGGTAGTTGTGCTTCGCAGAAAAGTGCGTCTACCAGTGCAGGCTTCAGGCCGAGCGCCTGGACGGAGGTCAGCGCACGAGGCGCGCTGCTTGAAACAATCACCGTGGCGGTTGCGGCGAGTTGCATGCTGGCATGCGGGACCGGGTGGTGGGTAATTTCGGATCGGTCGTATTGCTCGATCCAGTCTTTCATCTCGAGCGCCGAGATCTTGTCGGTTGCAGCCAGTTTTGGCTGGCCGTGGCGCATCAGGATGATTTCCCTGTTCATCATTTTACGTCCTTGTTCTGGGGTGTGGTAATTGACCAGGAAGTGCAGTTTCGGGAGCTCAAGGTACGCCTCGCGTACCCGCATAAAACCGCACAATGAGGCTCGAGATTATCGGCTTTGAAAGTCAGTTGTCGACCATGACCGATGAGCTTTTTTTCTTCGAGGCGCGCGCACTGTGCTTTTCAAACCAGCCGTGATCGCGGTACCACGCCACGGTGTCAGTGATTGTCAGCTCTAGCGCCCGGAAACTCAGGCCAAGCTCCTGTTCACTCTTGCGGTGGTTGAAACAGGTGCGGTCCTTCTCTCGTACCAACAGGCGCAACGTGGCCATGCTCAGCAGAATGGGCTTACCGGTCAGGCGTGCATAGATCTCCTGCACAGTCGCCAAGGTATACAGAAAGGGCAGTGGTAGTTGTCGAACGGGCGTCTTGACGCCAGCGATACGTCCTAGAACAGGGACCAGCTGACGCATCGTCATATGCCGGCCCGCCGCGAGATAGCGCTCACCTCGTCGGCCCTGTTTGGCGGCAGCAATCAGCGCCCCTGCCACATCACGGGCATCGACAACGGAGAAGGTGCCAGGGATCAGCCCGGGCAACTTGCCGTTCACGACATCGTTGACCAATTGTCCGGAGGAGGTCGGGCCAATGTCGGCAGGACCCCACATCCAACCGGGCAGGACCATGCAGGCATGCATTTCGGGATGTGCTTCCAGGAACGACAAGATGACACGGTCGGCGAGGATCTTGCTGCGGTAATAGTCATCCGCGTCGGCGTCGGCCCGCAGACATGTCTCATCGATGGACATGCCAGGTGCGCCGTCGAGCACAGCAATGGAAGACGTATGGATGAACCGTCGTATACCGGCGCGGTAGGCCTGATTTAGCAGGCGCCGCGTACCAGACACATTGATCTTTTCGAGTTCCTTCCAGTGGCTGCCGCCCTTGTAGTTGTCGCGAAAGAACGCCGCGGTGTGAAACACCGTATCGCAACCTTGCAGCGATGCTGCGAATGCGTCGACATCGGCCATGTCACCCACGACCAGCTCCACCCCTGGCAGATTGTTGAACTGCTGTTCACCTTTGGCTCTTGAGCGGACCAGGCCTTTGACCGTGTAGCCACGAGCGACCAATTCACGCACCAGGTTGTTGCCCAGCAAGCCGGTTGCTCCAGTAACAAATGCACTGCGCATGGCTCAACCCTCACCCTGTTCGGCTAACGGCATCAACACCGCACTGTCGAAGAAGGCCTCTTCACGGATGGCCAGCCCGTTTCTGAAGGTGAAGTGTGCGGCGTAGTGCACGGTAATGTGGCGTCCATGAGGTGCAATCAACCGGCCTGGCAGCACCAAGGGTGCGGCGAAGGTGCCGGTCAGTAAGGCAGTCAGCGCCAAACGATCGTCAGCGACCATGAATGGGGTGAAGGTCACTTGGGCATCAGGGAACGCTTCGAACAGCGCAGTCTCTCGTTTGCGCATGGCTTCGCGACCGGTTTGAATCCCCATACCATCGAGGTAGATGAAATCTTCGCAAACCAACGCAAGCATCGCCTCCACATCACGGCGATTGAAGGCACTGGCGGCGCACTCCGCATAGTCGTTGGGGCCAGTAGTCATATAATCCATTCCATTCGTTTCGAGGGCCTGTAGATATACCTTTGAGGCCTCTGCCGAAAAACAGCGACTACTGCATAATGGATTTGCACATATGCAGACCAGGGAGGACAGGACGCATGGCGTTGCAAGCAAATTGGGACGATCTTCGTCTGCTGTTGGCAGTCTCGCGGCGTGGCAGCTTCCTTCAAGCTGGCCAGTTGCTGGGTATCGCGGCGTCTACCGTGTCCCGCCGGTTGACCCAACTTGAGGTCGCCCTGGGCGAGCCACTCGTCGAGCGGGGCGTTGAAGGATGCTGGTTGACCTCGCGGGGCCAATCCCTCGTGGAAGTTGCCCTGGCGGCGGAAGCGGGCTTGAGGCGTCAAACCGCTGTTGGCAAATCCGAGCTGCACACAGAGCTATCTGGCAGTGTCATGGTCAGTGCAGGAGAGGGTTTCTCGTCTTGTGTGCTGGAGGCCGCGAGTCGCTTCACTTCTCTGCACCCGCGTTGCTCGGTGGAGCTGATGGTCACAGCCGACTTTCACAAGATTGTCCGCGGCGTGGCAGACATTGCTGTACGCACAGCTCATCTAGGCGAACCGTCGCTGATTTATCGACCAATAGGCAGGCTCGCTTACGGTGTATTCGCCGATGCAGGTTATCTGAAACGGTTTCCGGGGGTGACCCCGGCCACTGCGGTTAATATTGCCTTGCTTCCTCCGCTGGACATGTTGCCGCAAATGCGTGCGGCAAAGGCCGCGGGTCTGGAACGTGCGCAGATCAGCGTGAACTCGTTCGCGGTTCAGCTCGAATCGGTGAGGCGAGGAATGGGTGTGGCAGTACTGCCCCGTATTCTGGCGAAGGACCTGATCGAGTTGTTCCCGGATCTCCAACTTCCAGATATGGAAGTCTATCTGGTGACCCGGCCTCAGGCATTGAAACAGGCTCACATTAAATGTTTTTTTGCCATCATGGAGCAGGTGCTGCTTGAAGCCCTTTCCATAGAAAATGTGGAAGGTTACCTCTTGGGGGGCGACCTGAAATGGTTGCATGGGGGCGCTAGCCAAAATAATTGAGATTGGTTCAGTCATGACATCAGCTAACGAAGTTACCAATGAAACCATGACCGGCAGAGATCGACCCTAAGCTACCGGTAAAAAACTGTAGAAACTGGCCAAGAGTGGCCGATCCATGAATGGAGTAAATCTGTACCCTCTCCCAAGCAAGACGGTGCCGCTGACGGAATCTGCATGAGCACCGGGTGCATCAGGACAACATCCGGCCACAGCCAGTAAACTACGGGCCGGAGTTGGATCAGGGAGGAGCGTTACATGTACATAGGTGAACTTGCCAGGTTGTCGGGGTGCACTCCCAAAGCCATTCGTTTGTATGAGCAACTGGGCCTGCTGACCCCGCAGCACCGTGGCAGTTATCGGTTATACACGGCCCATCACCTGACGCTGGTGCAGATGATCCGCACGGCCCAGGCGGTGGGGTTCAAACTGCGGGAGATGAGCGAGCTGCTGGCAGCCAAGCAACATCAGGCACCGTTTCCCCTTGCGCTGGCCAATCAGGGCATCGAGGTCAAGCGCCTGGAACTGCAAGCGCAGATCCTGGCCTTGCAGGACCGGGAGCGGCACCTGAGGCTGTTGCAACAACAGATCAACCAGCAATTCGCCCCCACGTCAGTGCCTGGCGCTGCGCCCGGTATCAGCGCGCCAACAGGTGCGTAAACGCCTGCTTGAGGGCGTTCTGCGGCGAGCGCGACTGGTAGCCCAGTTCATTGATGGCCTTGTCGATGCAGTAGACCTGGCGCACCCCATAAAACATCTGCACCTGGCTGAGCAGCAATTCGGCTGGCTGACCGGTGTACCGTGCCCGCTGTTCCTGCAGCCTGGCGATCAGCAACAGCAAGGCTTTTGGTGCTCGGCGCGGCAGACGATAGCCGGGGCATAGCGTGTTGAGCGCCTGCAGTGAGTCAGGGTCCTGCAGTTCGGCGCATACCACCTGGCAGTCGAGCCCGTTCAGGGCTGCGCTTCGGTCCGGGTCACGGACCCCGGCGCGCACCTGTTGCCCCCGGGCGAGCAGTGCCCGGACCAGGGTGTTGCCCAGGTGCCCATTGGCACCGGTGACCAGCGATAGCGTATTCATGGATTGCCTTATCCGCTGACGGCGGAACCTGAAATAGACAAGGCAGGGTACGGGTTGCCCCAAGGGACAGAGTCAAGCGCTGGCGTCAGCCAATCGAAGGTGACAGCACAGGGTCTACACCGGTTCGGGGGGACACCACCTTTGAACAATAGGGGAGAGACCAGGCACTTTAAAGGTCATCGTTTTTGTGAAATCACACCACCCATGTATTGATTTAAATCGCGCAGATCTTTAATGCTCCATGAGTGCGGCGATAGCTTTACACCATTCTCACGCAAGGTTCTTGGAATCAAGTCTCCATTTGGACGAAGTATTATCGAAGATACAATCACGCCCGGATAATCATTTAATCGTTTTTTGAAAGCGGACGTTGTTAGATCAGGTGTAGGAGGATTGCTTTTATTGGCCAGTAGTCCTGTTGCTTTGAGATCCATTCCGTGGCACATGCTGCACCGCTGTAGATAGAGATTTTTTCCATTAGCACTATCCGCGAAGGATAGTAATGTTTGAGTCAGCGATAAAATTCCTAGCGAAGCGATGAATAATATTTTCATTTTTTTTATCTTCCTTGATGAAATCAGCGTCGATTGGACGCGATTTGGAGCGCGGGAAAGATATCAGCCATCGCGTTGGCACTCACAGTCATTTCTGATGCGCAACTCGTTTTCCCGGCGCCTCCCAGTGACCGCTCTTGGCTGTGGATTCAACCGGTCATGAAGCCGAAATCAAGCTGAAGAACGTGCTCGGCGATGTTTGCGCAACTATGAGGACTCAACACTAAAGGCACCGATTTAGGACGGCGGTAAAGAGCCAGTCGCGGTATACGCAGGAAAAGACATCATCGATTCTGCTGACGGATGCTCGTAGGTGGAGGACAACATGGCGCTGAGTCGATCGCCCAACAGGTCCCAGGCACACTTCTTCTCTTCGGCATAATCGTGATGCAGGTAGTGCCGTCTTACCCGGGAGCCGGCCAGCACATGGTTTTGGCAGCGATCGATGACGTCCAGGCTGACCCCCAAGGCCTGCATCATGGTTGCGCCCGTACGGCGTAGGTCATGCGGTGTCCAGTCGACGTTTTGGCCGTCGGCAAGCACCAGCATATCGTCGTGACGCCGTCGTGAGAGGTTTTGAATCGGGTCTGGCGATCGCCGGCCTGTTTGCTCACCACTTTCACATCCACATGCCCATCATCCTGCTTGTTCGCAAAGCACCACTGAGAGTCGCCCGTCAGGGTATTGAGTTCCTGAAAGAAATGCAGGGCTTGGAAAAATCCAGAGTAAAATTTTGGAAGCTTTCAAGAAGTATGAAAAATGAGATGGGGTGCTAGGTTCTGTACGAAAAGTACTGTCGCAAACACCGCATGGCACAAGCTAATGAGACCATTGCCGCAAAACTTGTTGCGAGCTTGTCGAAGCGCATAACGATGCGGCGGTTCTCTTTCAGCCACCCGAACATGCGCTCGATGGTATTGCGCTGCCGGTATTTGGGTCGATCGAACAGCCTGGGCAAGCCCGGCTTGGATTTGCGTTTCATGCTGCGCAGCGGGATCACTGGTTGCATTCGATAACGATCACAGTAACGGCGCAGAGCTTCAGCATCGTATCCCTTGTCGGCAAACAGCCATCGGCAGCGTTTGCGAGGACGGCCGCGCACGCTTGGGATGTAAGCCCCATCCAGTAATGGTTGAGCGTAGGTAATATCGCTGGCTTGCCCGCCTGACAGCAGGAAGCGCAGCGGCACACCATTGGCGTCGCACAGCATGTGGATTTTAGTCGTCAGGCCGCCCCGGCTGCGCCCGAGCGCGTGATCTTGCGGTTCTTCAGGCCCCCTTTTTTCCCGGCGCCTGATGAGGCTCGGGTTGCACGAATGGCAGTGGAGTCGATCATCCAGGTTTCCAGATCGATCTAGCCTTGCTCGTTCAACCGGATATGAAGACGCTTGAGCATCTGATCGAAAGCGCCGTGCGAAACCGTTGATACACCGTTGACCAAGGGCCGAAACGCTCTGGCATGTCTCGCCAAGCGGCGCCCGAGCAGATCACCCAAAGGACGCCGTTGAGCATCAGGCGATCATCGGCTCGTGGGCGTCCGCTGCGACGGGTTTCTGTGAAGAGGTCGGCAACCAAATGCCAGGCTGCATCGGGGAGTTCATACCGCTTTGCCATCGTGGCCTCCTGGCTTTAATGGCGGTAGATTCTACCGGAATCGAGATTTCAAAGGATTTCGTACAGAGCCTAGGGGTCGAGTGTTCGAACCACTCCGTCCCGACCATTATTTCTGAGTAAAATCAGACACTTAAGCCGATCAGATAGATCGGCTTTTTTGTGCCTGCACAAAACCAATCGCGTTCTGTAGCCAGACTGGCGCCTTTTCCCTGATCGCTTTAAGACCTTCGACGGTATGGCGTTTGCGCTGTTTCTACTTGATGCGATTGATCGTGCTGGCGGCCAGATGTCCGGGCACAGCCCCTATGCCGCGGTGTGGTTGAAAATATCGATCAGCAGTCCCAAACGGTGATGCAATCAGCGTCGAAGGCGAACTTTCTCCCAGCTGCGATCAACGTAAAACGACCCCGTATCACCCCGAAGGGAATAAAGCGTTGCTCTGTAGAAGGCTGTCCCGCGTGAACAGTTCAGCCCACGCAGTTTTTGGTAAGCCCATTTCCATCCGTGCTTAGGTTCGGTGCTCATACTTTGCCCTGGGTCAGTATCATCCATTCCCTGATGGTAGCTCGGGGGGGATGGATGTCCAACTATCGATTTCAGGCGTCAAAAGTACGTCCTGGAGAGATTCTTTTTTCTAAAAATCTGTGCTACGTAAACAAGTAGCTGAGGTATTCCCCAGACCTGCCAAGAGCGGGCTTTTTTACGCCCGGTGAAACATATGACCGAAACTGAAAAAGTTCGCGATATCCTTGCGCGTACACTCTGGGGGAAGCCGTGGCGAATCGCTCGCAGGTCAGATCGCAGTGGTCTGGACCATTCCCAATCCTGTGAATGACGGTAAGACCAAGTCTTGGTGGGACGAGTGCTACGCCGGTGTCTGTCAGGCCAAGTACGAGTTCAGCTGCTGGAACAAGAATGATCCGAACTTCAGCGATCTCGGGTCGATCCAGCCTGTCGGCGATTGTGGCCAGTGTCCGATGGGTCGTTGTGCTGAAGAACAACATACAGCGCACCTCAGTCCGTGAAGTTGAGGTAGCAGGTCATAACGAGGCTAGTGCGGCCTCGTTATGGCTGTGCATTGATAGGCGGGTTGCCGAGCGATCAGGGTGACAATGCCTTGAGGTCGAAGGATGTTGCGCCTGGCAAGGTTGGCCACGTGTGTGGACCTTCCATGATCTCTTGCGGGGTCAGCAGACAGGCGTCCAATTGCCGCTTCAAATTATCCAGGTCGATACCCTGGCCGATGAATACTATTTCCTGTCGGCAATCCCCGGTGATTTCGTCCCATTTGGCCATTATCCCTTCGCGGCGATAGTCATCCTGAGGCCATTGCGATTGCGCAATGAATGTCCACCAGCGCCCGACATAGTCCCAACGAAATTGCCCGCCACTTTGCACCAGCATGCCAATGTCCAGATGCCGACTGGCAACCCAGAAGTAGCCTTTGCAACGCAGTAGCCGCCCGTTTTGCCACGGCCGCTGCAGGAACTCCAGCAGACGTTGCGGATGGAATGGCGCACGCTCCTGATACACCCACGAAGCAATTCCATAGGTGTCCGACTCGGGAGGACGATCGTCACTCGATTCCAGGCTTTTCATCCAGCCGGGTGACTGCACCAGACTCGGCAAATCGAAGCGACCGGTGTCGAGGATCTTCGACGGATCGACGGCACCGTAGGTCATGGGCAGGATTTCGGCCTGCGGATTGAGGCCCGCGAGAACGGCGCTCAGTTCCAGAAAGCCTTTCTCGCCAATCAGTTCCAGCCGGCTGACGAGGATGACGTTGGCGTACTCCACCTGTTCGATCAGCAGGTCGGACAAGTGGCGTAATGGTGTGCCCGTTTCGTCCTCGTCGCCGACTGTGTCCCGCGAGGTCAGCAGCGCCTGGAAGTTGCTGCCATCGACAACGGTGACCAAGGTGTCGAGCCGCGCCAGTTCGCTCAAGCTGAAGCCTTGCGAATCGAGAAAGGCGAAAGTCTCGGTGACCGGCATCGGTTCGGAGATCCCGGTGGACTCGATCAGCAGGTAATCGAAGCGCTGCTGACGCGCCAGCAGGCTGATCTGCTCAAGCAGATCAGCGCGTAGCGTGCAGCAGATGCAGCCGTTGCTCATCTCGACCAGTTCATCGCTGCCGCGGTGCAGCGACACGTTGCGTGCCACGTCCTCGGCGTCGATGTTGACTTCGCTCATGTCGTTGACGATGACCGCCACCCGCATGCCTGCGCGGTTGCGCAGGATGTGGTTGAGCAGGGTCGTCTTGCCGGAGCCGAGGAAGCCCGAAAGGACCGTCACCGGCAACCGGCCCGATAGGGCCCCGTCAATCATGCGGCCACCGTTTTCGCGTCGACGGCCTTGTCCAGGTAGCTTTCGAACAGGTCGACGACCACGAAGCCATCGTCCGCGGCATCACCCCACAGGTCCTTTACCTGGAATTCAACGTGATAGGTCGGCTGATGCGCCGCGCTCAAATCGCCGTGACCGATGGCATCCGGGAACGGCCATTTTTCCGAGGTGCGGTGTCGGACGATGCCTTCCTTGCCGCGTACATAGGCCGGCATGCGTATGTGGCCGGCCACGTATTCGTCGCGAACCACTACCCGGTCGCCAACTTCAAATGGCGGACGGCCGGTGATGGCGGGGCGGCCCTTGTCGTGGGAAGGGTTGGCCAATTTGAAGGGTGAACCCAGCGCCTGATCGAGTTCGTCCTGGGTAATAACGCCGGTTTCGACCAGCAAGGTGGCCGTGGCAATGACGTAGCGTTCGTAATATTGCGTGCCAACGTGCTGGCGGACATCAAGTCGTTCGACGGCGTGACGGATTTCGTCGACGCTGAATTTTTTCAACTGGTCGGCGCCGATAAACATCAGGCTATAAGCCAGGTGCTCCCATTCCTGTTTGAATACTTGCTTGTAATCCTGGCTATTGATGACATGGGGAACCTTGCCAAAGCCTTGAAAACCGCCGAGATCGTGAAAGCCATCCATAATGAAAACCTCCGAAAATTAGTAGATGAAGAATCTTTTGGGTCAACGTACGCGGGGTAGGGCAACCCCGATCAGCACATCCTTGGTCACCAGTTTCTGAAGCTCTTCTTCACTCATGTGCTCGGAGCCTTCGGGCCTTAAGGGCAGGACCAGGTAGCGGCTTTCTGCGCTGGTATCCCAGACTTTGACGACCACATCGCTTGGTAACTCTGTGCCCATCTCACGCAACACGGTGCGTCCTTCACGTACCAGGCGTGCCCGGAACTCAAAACCCTTGTACCACTCCGGCGGCAACCCCAGGACCGGCCAGTTGGTGCAGGAGCACAGGCTGCAGACGATGACATTTTTCAGCTGGGGCAAATCCTCCAGGGCGACGATGTATTCGCCTTGCGGACCGGTGAAACCGAACTGCGCACAGGCTGCGGTGCCGTCTTTGAGCAACAGCTCCCGGAACTGCGGATCGACCCACGCCTTGGCGACTACACGGGCGCCGTTTTCCGGACTCCATTGGTGCACCATCAATTCGGTTAGCTGTTCGATATAGCCCTCTGGAATCAGCTCTTTGTCTTTCATGACCTTGAACAAGGCCCAGGCCCGCTCGCTGGGCGTCGAAGTGGATGCTGGGGATACAGTGGCGCTCATGGTGTAACTCCTCATCGGTTTAGCACGGTCAAAAAAGTGAAGAACAACCCCCGGTTTTTTATTGATGTCCGGAAGGTCGGGTGAGGTGGGCTTACAACGTCTTCCAGTCGACAGTGGCCTCGAACGCTGCCGCCGCTTGGTAAATCGTGCCTTCGGCAAAGTGCTTGCCAACGAACATCAGCCCCACGGGCAGGTCGTCCACCAGACCACACGGGATTGACATGGCCGGATGGCCGGTAATGTCTTGCGGCGCGGTGTTGCCGATCATTTCCAGCGCACGGGCCACGTACTCGGTGATCGAACAACCGGGTTCGGGGTGAGGCTGGGCAATGATCGGCACGGTCGGCATGACCAGAAGGTCATAGGTTTCCAGTGCCTTGTCGTAACCGGCCCGGGCGAAGCGTGCGATGTTCTGAGCCTTGGCGTAGAAGCGACCGTTGTAATGTTCCAGGCCGTATTGGCCGACGAACATGCACAGCTTGAGCGACGCGGACAATGCGTCCGCTTGTTCGCGCCAGCCGGCCTGTTTATCCAGCAGGCCGACGTCATAGAGACCTTTCCAGTTAAAGCCTGCGCCATTGCCATGCATCATCTGCATGGTCAGGCCTTCGCAGCCGATGGGGTGCCACAGCGAACCCGCCAGGTTGTGCTCGGGGACGGAGACTTCCTCGACGCGAGCGCCCAGGACCTCAAGCCGGGCGATGGCGCTGCGCACCTTGTCGGCAACACGTGGATCCTGATTGGCCAGCTGGAAGCCTTCCTGCAGGATGCCGATCCGCAGCCCGCTCACCCCTCGCTCCAGATAATCGCAGTAGGCGTCGACCTGAGGAGCGGCCTGGCGAGGGTCGAGTCCGTCGGCACCGGCCATGACTTCCAGCATCAGTGCGTTGTCACGCACGTTGCGGGTGATGGGACCGGCATGGTCGATGGTGGCTTCGATCGCCATGATGCCGGTGTAAGGCACCAAACCGTGAGTCGGCTTCATACCATAGGTGCCGCAGAACGCTGAAGGGATGCGGATTGATCCACCCTGATCACCGCCAACTGCCAGGTCCACCACGCCGGCTGCTACTAACGCAGCGCTGCCCGAGGAGGATCCGCCAGCAGCGAAACCGTGCCGATACGGGTTATGTACGGGCGCCGGATCAGACGTGTGGCTGCCACCGGAGAGGCAGTAGTGTTCACAGGTCGCCTTGCCCAGAATGGTGACCCCGTCGTCCAGCAAACGGGTCACCACGGTAGCGTCGAATTTCGGTACGAAGCCTTCCAGTGGGGCGGCGCCGTTCATCATCGGGACGCCAGCCAGGGAGATGTTGTCCTTGAGCGCAACAGTCTTGCCAGCAAGTTTGCCCTCACGGGCGCCATTCACCTCAGTCCTGTAATACCAGGCATTGAGCAGGTTGTGCGAGTTTGACGGGCGGTAGCCCGAACTGCGGTCGTAGCGCACCGGCGGGGTGAAATCCGGCAACTCGTCGACCAGGTCATATGCATCGAAACTTGGCTGCATAAGTGCCAGGTATTCCGCTGCCTGCTCGTGGGTCAGCTGCATATTCAGCCGGCCAGCGATGTCCTGCAGTTGGTCGAGGGTAGGGCGAACAATGGCCATGATTTTCCTATTCTTTTTGTCTGTGATCGACGACGGTTCAGCCCGTACGGGAGCGTTCGATGGTGTTCGCAAACACCTCACGCCGGGTACCTGGAGCGACATCAATCGATGTGGGTAACAGGGTTCAAGTTAGGCATCCCTCTCGACATTTGCTTGGCCGAGAAGGACAGCCACTTGGTTGAAAAGGACAACCTGCCGAGCGTGGCGCGCTCAGAACACTTTCAAGACGCGCAGGTTCAGGCGTGCGCCTTCCTTGAAGCCTTGTTCGACCTCAATGTCGGTGCCGATCTGGGCCTGAATCTGCAGCGTGGGCTCGATGAAGTGCGTGACGGTGAAACGCCCATAGGAGGTGGAGACCCCGTCGTGCTGATCGACCCCGTTGACGGTGGTCGCCGAGCCGGTGACGTAGCCGCCGCCAACGGCGAAGGTGGTGCTCGGCGTCCAGTTGTAGCGCACGGCGGTCTGGTACTCGTAACGGGTGTTTTCTTCCAGCTTCGCCCCGGTCGGGCCGAAGTCATTGTTGGCCGACACCCATGAGGCTTCAGCCACCGTGTCCAGCGCCCATTTCGGGGAGAAATGGTGGATGTACGCCGCCTGTAGCGTGGCGCGCCAGCGGTTCTCGCCGAGGTTCAGGGCATCGTTTTTATCGTAGCTCCCCACCGGAAAGGACAGGTAGGGTGCCAAAGCGAAGATGTCCTTGTTCGCGGTGGGCAGCGTCCACTTTAGCGGCGCGGTGATGATCGGGTCGCCGATGCCGCGGGTATCGCCCAAGGCACCGATATCTCCCGAGGCGTTCATCTGGCCGAAAGGCAACAGAATCTGCGGTTCCCATGAGAGGTTTTCTGACAAGCCGATGGCGTGCACATACCGCAGGATGCCGATGTCCGAACTGAGCCTGGCGTCGTCGGAGACCTTGTGGCCGTTCTGGTACAGATCCGAGCGGTCGGCGTGCTGGTAGTAGAGCAACAAGGCGTTGGCGCCAGCCGGCAATGGTTCGAAATCACCGGGAGCTACCTCGATGGCCTGGCTTTTGACAAAGGGCAGCATGCACAGCACGAGTAAAGAGTGACTCAACTTCATGATCGATTTCCTGACAAAAGGGCCCCCAACCCCATCCGCTAGAGATGGAGGGCCAAAAGATGTTTGGGAGGTCTGTGTCAGGGCGGATCCGGATCAAGACCACCCATGGACGCCGGGTAGCGTCAGACGTCAGGTTTCAGGGATCACCGCGTCACGCAACATGCCGGTCTGCGGGTGGCAGTTGATGTACTCGAACACTTGATCCTTGGCGTCGGATACCGAGACTTCGTGATAGAGCCGTAGCTTCGACAGGCTGGTGGCCACGCGAAAGAAGGTCACGAAGATCCGCAGATGGGTCGGATGGGATTCGGCCCAGCGCTCGAGTTTTTCCAGGGAGCGCCAGTGACCGATGTTGTAGCTCAAGTTGAGAAAGTTGCCGTCCAGGTCGATGTAGTTCACGAAGCGATTGCTGTAGCAACCCAGGTCCTTGCCATTGTCACGCAGGAAGTCCATACCCGCCTGCAGCGTCGGCAGAATTTCGTTGAGATAGAGCGATCGTTCTTCTTCGCCGGCATCCGCCCAGTCCTGGCCGGAGCGGATCAGTGCGACATTGTCGTGGCCTTGCACGACCACGCGCCCACCTGTGGCCGGGTCGCCGACGATGACCGTCAGTTCACCGGAAGGAGCCATCCAGTCGGTCTGGGAAATCGGGAAGCGGTCACGCATCGATCCCCAGTAACCGTGTTCTTCGATGTCGTCACTGATGGTGTCCATCACGGCGCCAACGCCGGGCAACTCATCGCGAAAGCCATACAGTGTCTCGAACTGCTCGGCCCTCGGCGCGACAATTTCCCGAAAGTAACCGAGACCGTCGCTCAGGCGATCCTGCGAGGACCACCATTCGGTTACCTCAGGCGAGCGCAGCCAACGGCAATAAGCGGCGGGGTCTTTCCAGTAACCGACGATCATCAGGTTGTCGTAACCGCTGTTGTCGGTGTGGTGGGTCAGGTCATGGCTCAGAGGGCCATCGGGCAAACCCAGGCTGGCGGCAATGTGGCGCATCGCGTGCAGAGCTGCTTCACGCTGGTTCTCCCCGCGGTATTGCACACCCCAATACCCCATCACCACTTGTTCCACTCGCTCATCGGCGCGTGCGACCCACATGGGGAAGGGGGGTTGGTATTCATCGGGGACGCGACGAGACAACGTCCGTGGGCATTTGAGGTGCTTATCGATCGCAGATTCCATGGTGGGCTCCTTGGTTTTATTGTTGGTATGCGGTTATCTGTTCAACGTTTCGACGGGCGCGGGTACCTGGAGGTTGGCGCAACCAGTCGACGCCGCAGCGCCAGAGTCCCCAGCTCTAACAGGTAGGTGGCGAACTCTTCAGGTGCCAAGTCGCGCATCTGCAAAAGCCAGGATGAATCGGACTGTCGTTGCTGCTGCTCTGGCAGATGCATGGGACACCTCATCAGTTGTGGTTGGAGGGGCACGGTGTGGGGTAGAAGTTAGGCGGGGACGGCGCAGTACGCTTGGCTCGTACGGACAACCGTTTGGCTAGAAAGGACAGGCTCTGAAAACAGGAATACGATGCGCTGAATGGGGGCGCGCACTCCGTCAGGCGGCGAATGCATGCTTCGATAACGGGCAGGCGTCATCCGTGTGAAGCGTCAGCGGGATTCGCTCACGCAGCCTCTATCCCGAGCATGCGAGCGTCTGGCATTTCAGGCGCCCATGACGTTGGCAACCCGAAAGGGGAATGGCCTGCTATTTGCTAAGCAGGGAATCAACGTTACCGTCGCCCTTATTGTTCAGTCGCCGCCGTGAGGTGAATGCCATGAGCCATAGCAATCAGTATTCAACTCTCGCCGTTGCGGCTCCACGTCGCTTTGATTACTGGAAGGAAGTGGTGTGCCGTCATTGCCTGGCGGCGGACAGCAAACCGTTGGCGCAGAGCGATTTCGACGGGGTGCTGGAGGTGCACGGCATGGGGCCGCTGGACATCTGTACGCTGTCCTCGCCACTGCATTATTGGGAGCGCGCGCCCCGACACTTGCGCAGCGGTCCGGACGAGGATCTGTGGCTGGGTTTCACCCGGCGAGGCTATGGTGAACTGGAGCAGGCAGGGCGCAAGGCAACGCTGGCGGCGGATAGTTTGTTTCTTTATGACGCATCCCAAACGTTCCGATTCAGTCTGGGTGGTACCGAGAACCACCTGGTCCGCATTCCGCGACAGTTACTCAGCCAACGGTTGCCAGGCGTAGCAGGTTGCACCGCCGTAGTTTTGGACGATCGCCGTCCAGGGGTGATTCCGTTGCGCGAGATGTTGCATCAAGCGGCGAGCATTCCTGCGAGTTTTCAAGGTGAGGGGTTATCCAGCCGCTTTTCCAACACCTTGCTTGACCTGCTCGCGATTAGCCTGGAACTCCAGGACTTGAGGACGACTCATGACGAGCTGGATCTTTATGGTCGGATCATGAACTACATCCGCCAGCATCTGACCGATCCGGACCTGTCGATCGAACGCATCGCTCAAGTGCATTATGTGTCCACGCGAACCGTCACGCGCGCGTTCGCCCGTTATCAGAAAACGCCAGTCGCGGAGATCTGGAAGGAGCGTCTGATCGCCAGTCGTGAGGCTATAGAACGCGGTCAGGTACGCAGCATTTCTCAAGCTGCACTGGATTTCGGATTCTCCGATTTTTCCCATTACAGTCATGCTTTTCGCAAGGCTTTTGGTATGGCTCCTCATACACTCTTGCGCCGCAATTGAGCAAGGTCGCTCGCAATAGCGGGGTGAAGGTTTGCCTCCCGCCAGAGATTCGCCGCTCTCACCCGCGCTTTTTTCCAGGCCGAATCATTCATTCGGTGCATCGCATAGCCGTTGTACGGAAAAAACCAGTCCTCTGACCATGCTGTAGGCGTCCGCCCACTCATCCAGCTCGATACGATCAAACACCACGCTCTGTGTTCCGATAAGCACTTGCGTGATCACCTTGCCCCCCAGCTTGTCCCTGCAAGTCCCGCCAAGGCTCCCATAGACATATTTTTGATGATTATTGATTTTCTAATCCCCCCTTCAGCCGTTTTAAATGCGCCTCGAGGAAGGTAAGCAAAGGCAGGTCCTGCAGTTCGCTTTGACGCAAGCTTCGAATGCCGTCAAATCCGCATCTTCAGAGTCTGCTCCTCCTCACCTTGTGTACTGTTTTCCCCACGCCTTCAGCCGGGACACGCAGACGAAAGTTCACACACCGCATTTCGGTTTTTCCAGGTTAGAGACTGAGTTAAACCGCAAAAAGGAGGATGCCAGGATGCTGATAAGAATCGAAAAAGCGAGGACACCGCAAGACTGGAATGTCTGGATGAACGCCTGGTGCGTCAAGTTTCGCAGCTATGCCGAAGCCTTGGCGTTCGTGAGCAGATTGGAAGGCCGGATAAATGCACCGCACCTGTTGCCTGTCAGCGAAGACCGGCTTGTATTGGAACGGTAAACCCCCGACAAATGCCGGGGGGGCTGCGCGTGTTCTATTTCGATACCACGATGCCTGCTGGCTTCCAGGTGCCTTCGCCAGCCGGCAGGACTGAAGGCGGTGTCTCCTTGGGCCAATAGAGGCGCATCACCAGGTAAATCGGGCCGTCGGGGGCTGGCAGCCAATTGCTTTCCAGCGCCTTGCCGGGCGAGTTCCGTTGGATGTAGAGGGTCAGCGACCCGTCGGCATTCTTTTTCATGCCGGGCAGCATGGGCGAGTTCAGTAGATAGCGGTCGATCGGGTTCTTGATAAGGAGCTGTGTCTTGCCGTCGTACAGGGTCACCGACCAGAAGGCGTTCACTGGAGGTAGTTGCCCCGCCGGGAAGGTGAGTGTGTAGTTATGTTTGCTGCCATCCAGTGGCTCGCCGGTCGCGGTTGTGCGGGTGATGGGGTAAGTGGCTTCCACGGCATCGTTGCCGTAAATACCGCCTTTGGCCGCGGCCGCGCGCTTCAACCAGTCACCATTGTAGAAATGGCGGTCGCCAAAGTACGAACCGATGCCCCAGCCATTGACGTTCTTGAGTCCGCCGGACAACCACTTGTCCACCTTCTCGTCACCTTCCTTCATGCCCAGCAGGACAGCGGCCTTGTGTTCGAGCGAGAGGTCCTGGAGCTTGAAGCTCTTGCCCGGTCCAATGCCGATTTTCGCGATTCGCGCACGAATTTCCCGGTCTTCCGGTGTTGGCGGTACGTACTGGAGTGCGGCGTCAAGATACTCGAAGAAGTTCTCCTTGATCCCCTTTGTGGTGCTTGGAGGGAAATTGATAACCGGCGATGCAGGCGCCGCCGGTTGCTTCAAGAACGCTGACAGCGGCTGGGCTTTGTAGCCGGACTGCACCTTGACCACATTCGGCATGTCCTTGGGATTGAAGAGCTGGGTTCGGTAGCCTGCTACCGTGAAGGGCGTTGTCGAATAAAAGACTTTGCTGATGCCGGGTGGCGTGGAGCCCTTCCAGTCAGGCCCGACCACCATATAGTTACCCGGGCCGTTCCCCGTGGTGCGGCTGCCGATGTAGCCGTAGTTGTAGGTGTTGCCGTCGATCAGTTGCACCGAGTAATAACGTTTCTTTTCTACTGCAGGTACCGTGAGCACCATGGGCTCGGCGCGCAGATCCAGCCAGAGGAACGAATAGGGCGTATCGCTGTTGGGCGTGACGATGGCCGTATCCTGGTAAGTGAAGACACGGGGTTCGTTCTTGATCTGGTTGAAGGGGGCCTTGAACTGCGGGCCGCTTTTGTCCACGGCGTACTCATACATCACCGCATAATTCATTACGATCGGCAGTCCGTAGATGAAGGCTTCCTCGGCGATGGCCTTCGTTTCCGTGAGGCTGGGGGCGGCGATGCCCTTGGCTGCATCGGCTTTCTCAGCCTGGGCCACGGGGTCGTTCTTGCTGGCACAGCCTGATGCAAGCGCCACCGAAGCGGCAGCGATGGCGATCCATTTGATGCATGAATGTTCCGGTTTCATCCTTTGTCGCTCCCGACCAAGATCCTCTCTGCCCTGGACGTCTTGATCAGCGTTTGAACACGCCGAGACTCCAGCTGGTTTACTGCCGTATCTGAGCGTAGGCCATTAAGCAAACCTCCGCTATTGACTGGGGAACAGCCAATATTGGAGGCAAACTTCTTCGATTACGGCAAAAAGACAACTGAAGCGAAGTGGCGACTAATGAGGGGCGTCAGCCGGTTTCTTTTCCGGAACGATAAAACGCACTGTCGTACTGGTAAGGATTTTGTGAGTCGGGTCGGCCACTTCAAGAAGAACCTGGTGAGTGCCGGGGGTCAGTCCGACCAGGATAATCGGGTCTTCGCTGGTGTGCGCCCATGTACCTTTCCAGTCGTCGACGGTCACGTGAAGGTGCCCGAGGCGGGGTGATACATCAGCCGCCGCTTTACCAAATACCGGCATGATCCTCGCGTGCTCTGTGCGGTATTGGATAATGACGACTCCGCGGGCAAGGGGCTCGGCAAGCGGCGGCTCGGCAATGAGTCTTGGCGCCGTCTCGGATTCCAGGGGAAGTATTGCCGGTGGGTGGTAGGTGTCTGTGGCTCCTTCCCCGCGCGCGGCTGTGCAAAAGAACACCGCCAAAGCAAAGGCCAATGGATTTCTGAGAGAGAGGGACATGGTGGTTTTCTCCCGGGTGATCTCATTCAAGCCTAGATCAAACCGAGCCCCAGTCATTGGGTGTTTCAGCCCAAAATGTAGGGTAAGCGAACCCCTTGTTGGGGGATTTTTCACCACCCGACCAGACCGTTTCAGTGCAATTGCCGGGCCCGGGCTTTACCTGTGCCAAATGGCTTGGATTTTGCTCAGGTGCTGATACTGAAGCATTCATTGAATGCGGTATCCGGAGATTCGAGCCATGTGGGCAAAAACTCTGCTTCTGGGCGTCATGTTTGGAGTCGGGATCGTTACCAGCGGCTTGGCTACGAGCATGATTCTGTTTTGGTACGAGTTGTTTTAACCACCATCCCTTCTGCTTGAGTCGGCTGAGTAGGGCGGGGCTAGCTCCGCTTCTTCATGGTCCCTGGTGGCGGCGGTTGCGATGGTCTATGCCTGGATTCCCATCTCCCCCTGTGCAGCTTGTAACGCTCGCTCTTCGGTCAGCGGCATTAAAGTTGGCTGCGCGTTACTGGCGTGCAAGTAAAGAAAGTAGTGCCCTGAATCGACTAACAGTATCCGGTACAGTTCTGATGGCCGATAGTTGTTACCGATATGAATACTTTCCTTGAGGATCTCGAAAGACTTGATCCCATGCTGTCGCATTGCAGTTTCAAAGGCTTCGTAAAGACCTTCTCTGCGGCGTCGATTGTTTCGAGCATTTAGCTTGAAAAAAACCACCATCAGCATGCCATAGCTGATGAGGAGTATCACAAGGGCGCTAGGGCGCATGCGTGGAGCTCCATGTCCTCTCAATCGCTGTACCTTTTAGTGTAGGCGCGTTACGGGTGAAGTCTTCAGTTCATCCCGAGGTCATGGAGCGTGCTGCGGTTGAGTCAGGTCGCGCGCGCCAGGATCGCCTGCGCACGGCCTATGACAGGCGCATCGACCATTTGCCCATCGAGTACGAACACACCTTCTCCCGAACGGGCGGCGTCCATGATGCGTTGTGCCCAGAGCAGTTCCTCCAGGCCGGGTTTCAGCGCTTGATGGATAATCGCCACTTGGCTCGGATGGATACATAACGCGCCACCAAACCCCATGTCGCGGGCAAACTGAACGGCGCTGTGCAGGCCGACGGTATCCTGTATCGCCGGAAATACACCATCCAGCGCCGGAGCGAGACCGGCCACTCGAGTCGCGAGCAGTACTGCGTATCGAGCGTGACTCAGAAACTCTTTGGCGGCAGGGCTACCGGTGGTCAAATTCAGGTCCAGGCCCAGGTCAAGACTTCCGAATGACAAGCGCTCAACGCCCTGGGCCTGGGCAATCGCCTGGAGTTCGGCCAGGCCCTGGGCGCTTTCGATGATGGGCCAGATCGGCTTTTGAGTATTGGCAGCCGTGAGGACGTGCTCTGCGCTTTCCGTTTTGGGCAGCAAAATGCCGATCACGCCAACGTGTCGTCGACAAATCTCTAGATCCGCCGCGTGGGCCCAGTGATCCGGAGCATTGACTCGTACCAGAATCCGGGCTTGCGGATGGTCACTCAAGAAGCGCTCCAGGTTATCCCTCGCCTGTTCCTTGAGGTTCTCCTGCACCGCATCTTCCAGATCGACAATGACCCGGTCCGCACCGGTAGCGATGGCTTTGGGTATGCGCTCCGGACGAGTGGCCGGGACAAACAGGGCGGAGCGGACAATGGAGGTATTCATGGTGTTTCTCCCAAGCTGAACTCGACTTCGCCGATCTGCGCCGTACCGTCCTGATTGCCTGCCCACAGCTGTGCCTTGCCGCTATCGATCAGGCGTCCGCCGACTTCGAAAGGCTGAGGCGAAATCAAGGGGCGGACGCCTCGGAAGGTGAAACGCTTCAAGCGCACGTTCGGGTGCGCTTTGGTAAACGCGCGCAAATTCAACGTGGCGATCAAAGGACCATGCACCACCAATCCCGGGTAACCCTCGGTCTGCGTGACGTATGGCCAGTCGTAGTGAATCCGGTGGCCATTGAAGGTGACGGCCGAGTAACGGAACAGCAAGGTCGGGGAGGGGACGACCAGGTCCCGCCATTGGCCTTGCGGGATCGCTTCGGTGCCGCTCAGTTTGGGTGGAGTGGGTTCGCGATAGACGATGTCCTGCTCATCCTGCAGGGCGCGTTTGCCGTCCTGAAAATACTCATGGCGCACCGTGACGAACAACAAGGAACCCGTGCGCCCGTGCTTCTCTTCGACGTTGAGAATGGTTGACACGCAGGTCACGTCAGCCTCCACCGTCAACGGCTGGTAAAACTCGAGTCGACTGCCCGCCCACATGCGGTTGCGATTGTGGGCGGGCGGCAGGAATCCACCGAGCGCCGGATGACCGTCCGGACCCAGTTCATCGGCGGTAACCGGTTCCTGAAAAAACGCCCAGTGCCACAAAGGCGGCAGCGATTCACCCGACCGGGGTGCCGGCTCGCCCAATGTTGCGGCAATACGTTTGACCAATGTAAAACTGATCCGGTCCTGGCTTTCCTGACGACGTCCAATCCAGGCGGAAAAATCGGAACTGCTCATATTTATCGCTCCCGTCGGTCGATAATCAGGCCAGAGCGGCCATTTCTGGAATCGCTTCAAACAAGTCCGCCACCAGGCCGTAATCGGCCACCTGGAAGATCGGCGCTTCTTCGTCCTTGTTGATCGCAACGATCACTTTGGAGTCTTTCATGCCGGCCAGGTGCTGGATCGCGCCGGAGATACCGACGGCGATGTACAGCTGTGGAGCAACGATCTTGCCGGTCTGACCGACCTGCATGTCGTTCGGAACAAAACCTGCGTCGACCGCGGCGCGCGAAGCCCCCACGGCAGCACCCAGCTTGTCGGCCAGGGCGTACAGGTGTTTGAAGTTGTCGCCGTTCTGCATGCCGCGCCCGCCCGAAACGACGATCCTGGCAGCGGTCAGTTCCGGACGATCGGACTTGGCCAGTTCTTCGCCGACGAAGCTGGAGATACCAGCGTCGTGGGCAGCAGCAACCGCTTCAACAGCAGCCGAACCACCTTCAGCGGCAACCGGGTCGAAACCGGTGGCACGCACGGTGATCACTTTCACTGCAGCGTTCGATTGAACAGTGGCGATGGCGTTACCGGCGTAGATCGGGCGCTTGAAGGTGTCGGCGCTTTCTACCGAGATGATCTCGGAGATCTGGTCAACGTCCAGTGCAGCGGCAACGCGCGGCAGGATGTTTTTGCCGTTGGAAGTGGCGGCAGCCAGGATGTGGCTGTAGCCCTTGCCCCCTGCTTCTTGAACAAGAGCGGCGACCAGTGGAGCAACGTTTTCCGGCAGTTGGTGAGCGTAGGCAGCGTTATCGGCTACCAGCACTTTAGCCACGCCAGCGATTTTCGCAGCAGCTTCAGCCACGGCACCAGCGCCCTGGCCTGCAACCAGAACGTGGATGTCACCACCGATTTTGGCGGCGGCAGCCACAGTGTTCAGCGTGGCCGGAGCCAGCACTTTGTTGTCGTGTTCGGCGATTACCAAGATAGTCATGATCCGGCTCCTTAACTCAAAGCACCTTCGCTTCGTTTTTCAGTTTCTCGACCAGTTCAGCCACCGACTTGACCTTGATACCCGCGCTGCGTGCAGCTGGCGCTTCGACTTTCACGGTCTTGTTGGTGGAGGCGGTGGAAACGCCCAAAGCGTCCGCAGTCACTACTTCGAGAGGCTTCTTCTTGGCTTTCATGATGTTTGGCAGAGACGCGTAGCGCGGCTCGTTCAAACGCAGGTCGGTGGTAACGATGGCTGGCAGTTTCAGGGAAACGGTCTGCGCGCCGCCGTCGATTTCGCGAGTCACAGCCACGCTGTCACCGCTGATTTCGACTTTAGAAGCGAAGGTGCCCTGACCATAGCCGCTCAAGGCAGCGAGCATCTGGCCAGTCTGGTTGTTGTCGCTGTCGATGGCTTGTTTGCCAAGGATCACCAGCTGAGGCTGTTCCTTGTCGACAACGGCCTTCAACAGTTTGGCAACGGCCAGGGAAGTCAGGTCTTCGGCGATTTCTACGAGGATGGCGCGGTCGGCACCCAGAGCCAGCGCGGTGCGCAGTTGCTCTTGAGCGGTGGACGGGCCAATCGAAACCACGACGATTTCGTTCGCTATATCCTTCTCCTTCAGGCGTACGGCTTCTTCCACGGCGATCTCGCAGAACGGGTTCATCGACATCTTGACGTTGGCAAGATCGACGCCGGAATGGTCCGCCTTGACGCGAACTTTCACGTTGTAATCGATCACTCGTTTCACAGCTACCAGGATCTTCATTGGGCAGTGTTCACTCGAAAATAGTTGTTCGTTGCAGTCAGATGGCCCCGGTGGCACGCATCTCTTCAATGCGCTCCGTCCCTAGCCCCAGTTCCTTGAGCACCTGTTCGGTGTGTTGGCCAAGGCCCGGCACGGCATCCATACGAGGCTCGAACGCACTGTTGCTACCGGGCGGGATCAAGCTTGGAATGGGGCCGGCAGAGGTTTCGACTTCTCGCCAACGGTCACGGGCCTGAAGTTGCGGATGGTCCCAGACACCTTGCATATCGTTCACTCGAGCGTTAGCGATTTGCGCATGGTCCAGGCGATCAATCACCGCATCGAAGTTGAGTGTGGAGAACGACTCAATGATCAGTTCCCGTAGCGCGTTGCGGTTCTCAACACGTTTGAAGTTGGCCGAGAAACGCGGGTCTTTTGCCAGTTCAGGCGCAAGCAGAACCTTCTCGCAAAACAGCTGCCATTCACGCTCGTTCTGTAAGCCCAGCATCACGGTGGTGCCGTCACCAATGGGGAAGGGGCCATAGGGATAAATGGTGGCGTGCGCAGCGCCGGCGCGAGGGGGCGGCGGCGCTCCGTCGTAGGCGTAGTACATCGGGTAGTTCATCCACTCGACCAGGCTTTCGAGCATCGAAACATCGAGGTGACTGCCTTCGCCGGTACGTTCGCGCAACAGCAGGGCAGACAGTATCCCGGTGTAGGCGTACATGCCGGCCGCAATGTCGGCGATCGAGCAACCAGCCTTGGCCATTTCTTCATCGCCGGGGCCGCCGGTGACCGACAGGAAGCCGCCTTCACTCTGGATCAACAGGTCGTAGGCTTTTTTCTTTTCGTAGGGACCACCGGCGCCATAGCCTGAAATGTCGCAGACGATCAGGCGCGGAAATCGCTGGTGCAACACCTCAAATGACAGTCCCATTCGCGCAGCGGCACCGGGTGCCAGGTTCTGCACCAGCACATCGGTGGTGGCCAGCAAACTGTCCAGCACGTCGGTGGCTGAATCTTGCTTCAGGTCGAGGGTCAGGCTTTCTTTCGAACGGTTGGTCCAGACAAAGTGCGAGGCCAGACCGTTGACGCGTTGGTCGTAGCCCCGGGCGAAATCGCCTGTGCCTGGACGTTCGACCTTGATCACCCGGGCGCCGAGGTCGGCCAGTTGTCGGGTGCAGAAGGGCGCAGCGATAGCGTGCTCAAGGCTGACGACAGTAATGCCATCGAGCGGCCGGAGGCCTTTGGGCTGGCTCATGATTTTTCTCTCTTGTTGTTAGAAAGAGCGCGGCAGCTCGAGCAGGTGTTCCGCCACGTAGGACAGGATCAGGTTGGTGGAGATTGGCGCGACCTGATACAGACGGGTTTCGCGGAATTTGCGCTCGACGTCGTATTCGCAGGCAAAGCCGAATCCGCCGTGGGTCTGCAAGCAGGCGTTAGCCGCTTCCCAGGACGCTTTCGCTGCCAGGTACTTGGCCATGTTGGCGCTGGCCCCGGCGTTGAGGCCGCTGTCGTATTCTTCGCAGGCACGCCAGCGCATCAGGTCAGCCGCTTCGATTTCGATATGGGCTTCGGCGATGGGGAACTGCACGCCCTGGTTCTGCCCGATCGGGCGCCCGAACACCACACGATCACGGGCGTAGGCACTGGCCTTTTCGATAAACCAGCGACCGTCGCCAATGCATTCGGCAGCGATCAGGGTGCGTTCGGCATTTAGCCCGTCGAGGATGTAGCGGAAGCCTTTGCCTTCCTCGCCAATCAGGCTGTCCGCGGGGATTTCCAGGTTGTCGAAGAACAACTCGTTGGTCTCGTGGTTGACCATGTTGGCGATCGGCTGCACGGTCATGCCGTTACCGATGGCCTCGCGCAGGTCGACGAGGAAGATCGACATGCCTTCGGACTTTTTCTTCACCTCGGCCAACGGGGTAGTGCGCGCCAGCAGGATCATCAGGTCGGAATGCTGGATTCGCGAGATCCACACCTTCTGCCCATTGATCACGTACTTGTCGCCTTTGCGTACGGCGGTGGTCTTGATCTTGGTGGTGTCGGTGCCGGTGGTGGGCTCGGTCACACCCATCGATTGCAAGCGCAGTTCACCGTTGGCCAGTTTCGGCAGGTAATAGCTTTTCTGCGCTTCGCTGCCGTGTCGCAGCAGGGTGAACATGTTGTACATCTGCCCGTGAACGGTACCGGAGTTACCGCCACAGCGGTTCACTTCCTCGAGGATCACTGACGCCTCGGCCAGCCCGAGGCCGGAGCCGCCATATTCGACAGGAATCATCGCGGCCAGCCAGCCGGCATCGGTCAGGGCCTTGACGAAGGTTTCCGGAAAGCCTTTTTCTTCGTCGACTTTGCGCCAGTAAGCGGCATCGAATTCAGCGCACAGGGCGCGTACGCCCTCGCGGATGGCATTGAGTTCTTCAGAGTTGCGGTCGGTCATTTTATTATTCTCCTCAACGCGTCACGCATGGCATTGGCCCTGCGTGACCGGGTCCGGGAAGGGCGCAATCAGATCGGGTTGAAACCCAATGCAGCACGGAAGCGATTTTTGATGTAGTGGCCGTCACGCGGTGGCAGTACACGAGGCGGGTTTTCCGCTTTGATCTTGATCGTTGCGAGCTTGACGCCATCGCGGGTGGCGAAGCGCTCGCGCAGGTTGTGTACGCCTTCCATGTCGCGAATTTCGTCTGTCCAGCTGAAGCCGCAGGTCTTCGCAACCTGGTCCAGGGAAATACCGAAACCGGCGTGGCTGACTTGCATGCCGGTTTCACCGAAGTGACCGTTATCCAGAACCGCGATGGTCAGGTTGGCGGGTTTTTGCAGCGCCACCGTCGCGAGGGCGCCAAACCCCATGAGCAACTCACCGTCACCGGTGACCACCACCACAGACTTGTCCGGCTGAGCGTTGGCCAGGCCCAGCCCGACCGTGATGGCGCTGCCCATGGCGGCCCAGAGGTAGTAATTCAGATCGTTGTCACCGGCCGCCATGACGTCATAGGACGCCGAGCCCAGGCCGGTCACGACCAGCACGTCTTTGCGGTCGGCCAGCAAGGCCTTGACCACTTCGCGGCGACACAGGGTGTGGTTTGCGCTTACTTGACCCATTTCTTTTCTCCAATCAGGCGCTGGCCGAGCAGCAAGGCAGTGGCGCAATCACCGTTGAACGCCATGGTCGCGGCACCGTGCAGCAGCGGGGCGACATCTGTAGGCACGTCCGCACGCCAGGTCATGACCTTCATCAGGTTCAAAGAAGCTTCGGTGGCCTGGCCCATCGGGTTCTGCCACGCGTTGAATTCGGCCCAGTCGCCGCGCATGGTGACCACCATCAACAGCGGGAAACCGGCACACACCTGAAGTGCCAGGGTGTTGATGCAGTTGCCGACACCACTGGACTGCATCAGGAGGGCGCCACGCTCACCGCCGAGCCAGGCGCCGGCGAGGTAGCCGATGCCTTCTTCTTCGGTGGTGAGGACTACGGCCTTGATGTCCGGGTCGGCATACGACATGCGGATGGCCGCCGAGTGACCTGCATCCGGTACGAAGACCACGTGTTTGACGTCGTGGGCCTTGAGCACGCGGAATACGTCCTCCTGCCAATCCTGTCCCGCGGTTTGTTCAGCTTCTGTTGACATGCCCATCTCCCAAGCAGTGCTGCTTTTGTGTTTTCACACATTCTGGGAGCGCTGAAGGAGAACGACGACTACCGTTTTTGTCTTTGAGATATGCCCGTTTTATATAGCTGGATGGTGAATGCGTGGCGCAGTGGTGAGCGGCGATAACCACAAAATATGGGCAGCGGGAAACCGACAAGTCGTCGTTCACGAAAGCGCCGGGCTTGAGCGCGCTGTCATAGCATTTGGGCATATCTGGTAGAGCGTGATCGGCTCTTATTGGGGGAGCATGACTAGCGTAGTTTTCGGGACACGTCGGTACAGCAAGTAACCGACGCAACCACAACTATAAGATCCGAGGATTGCACCTATGTATGACAGCCTCCTGCAGTTGGCTTGCCCCGTCCTGTCCGCTGTCCATGACCTGTTCCACCCGCATCCATCCTCGGCCTGCCATTACAGGCACTTTGCACTTGCCTTTTTCATTCCGTAGCACCGTGGCTGTCCTTGCGCTTTTCAACGTTATCGCGTGATTACGCGGGCGTTTGCCCAAGCTACTTTCCAGAAAATACGACAACAGGTGCGTTATGAAAAACAGGCTACCGGCCGCGGCAGGCATTCTGATCGCCATGCTGCTGGGGATCGCTATCGGCTACATGATTTTCCTGAACTTTCCAGACAAAGCGGCGGCGACCCGGATCGCCGGGTACATCTCGATCATCTCTGACATTTTTCTACGCCTGATCAAGATGCTCATAGGTCCTTTGGTGTTTTCGACATTGGTGGTGGGCATCGCACACATGGGGGATGCATCCGCTGTCGGTCGTGTATTTGGCAAAGCGCTGGGCTGGTTCGTCACCGCTTCATTGATATCATTGTCGGTGGGGTTGGTCATGGCCAACATCCTGCAGCCAGGGCACAACCTGGGGTTGCCGTTACCAGACGTCACTAGCGCCACCAATCTGCAAACGTCTGTGTTCACCCTCAAGGACTTTATGACGCATCTGGTGCCCAAGTCTTTCGCGGAGGCCATGGCCACAAACGAGATCTTGCAGATCGTGGTGTTCTCGCTTTTTTTCGGCGTGGCATTAGCTTCCCTGGGTAAGAAAGCCGAGGGGCTGATCAATGTCATCGAGGAGCTGTCCCAGGCGATGCTGAAAGTCACCGGTTATGTGATGAAACTCGCGCCGCTGGCTGTGATGGCAGCCATGGCCGCGACCGTGGCCATTAACGGACTCTCCATTCTGGTCAAGTTCGCCGTCTTCATGCGAGACTTCTATTTCGGCCTGATCGTACTCTGGGCGATGTTGATTTTTGCCGGCTGGATGTTCCTGGGGCGGCGTGTATTCAAGCTGGTGGTGCTGATCAGGGAGGCTTTCCTTCTGTCTTTCGCCACAGCCAGCTCCGAGTCGGCTTACCCGAAGATTCTTCACGCACTGGACCGTTTCGGAGTCAGGCGCAGGATCTCCAGTTTCGTCATGCCCATGGGGTATTCCTTCAACCTCGACGGCTCGATGATGTACTGCACGTTTGCCGTGCTGTTCATCGCTCAGGCCTATGGCGTCGAGATGTCGATCGGCACGCAGATCACTATGTTGTTGACGTTGATGCTGACCTCCAAAGGCATGGCCGGCGTGCCGCGCGCTTCGCTGGTGGTCATCGCCGCGACGCTGACCCAGTTCGATATTCCTGAAGCCGGTTTGCTGCTGATTCTGGGGATCGACACCTTCCTCGATATGGGCCGCTCGGCCACTAACGCGGTGGGCAATTCCATCGCCACGGCAGTGGTGGCGAAATGGGAGGGCGAGTTGATGAGTGAGGATGAGGCCGAGCGAGACGCCGCCGCGCTGGACGCTTCGGGTGAGGTGGGGGAGAAACCGCTGACTGTCTGACCCGTGCCGAAAAAACGAAACCCGGCAATGGCCGGGTTCGTTCAAACACACTTGGGTTAACGCAGGGTGCTACAGAACGTGCTGATGGCCTCGCAGGCCTTGCGCAATGAAGCGTTATCCAGGGCGTAGGCGATGCGAATGTAGGGGCCAAGGCCAAAGGCGCTGCCATGCACCACCGCCACATTCGCTTCGTCAAGCAATGCGTGGGCGACATCTTCATCGGTGAGCAGCGCTCGACCGCCCGCGGAGGTACGACCGATCAGCCCCGCGCAGGAGGCGAACGCGTAAAACGCCCCGGCTGGGCTGACGCATTCAAGACCAGGTGTGGCGTTCAAAAGCTCCACCATCAAATCCCGACGGCCCTGGAACGCGGCACGGCTTTCGCGGATGAAGTCCTTGGGCCCCTCCAGCGCGGCGAGTGCGGCCTGTTGCGAGATCGAGCTTGCACCTGAGGTCTGCTGACCTTGCAGTTTTTCCATGGCTTCCAGCAGCCAGCGTGGCCCGGTGGCAAAACCGATGCGCCAGCCAGTCATGGCATAGGCCTTGGAAACACCGTTCATGGTCAGGGTTCGCGTGGCGAGCCGTGGTTCAACCTGGGCGAGGGTATGGAACGCTTGATCGTCGAAGATCAGGTGTTCGTAGATGTCATCGGCCAGAATCAACACGTGAGGATTGGCCAATAGCACTTCAGCCAGGGCTTGAAGTTCCTCTCGGCTGTACACCGCACCGGTCGGATTGGACGGCGAGTTGAGGATCAGCCAGCGCGTCCGGGGTGTGATCGCCTCGGCCAGCGCCGCGGCCGTCAATTTGAAGCCGGTATTGGCCTCGCAGGTCACGATCCGGGCTTCGCCACCGCACAGCTGAACCATCTCCGGATAACTGACCCAGTAGGGTGCCGGGATGATGACTTGATCCCCCTCGTTGAGGGTCGCGGCCAGGGCGTTGTAGATCACCTGCTTGCCACCGTTGCAGACGAGGGTGTCTTGCCAGGTGACGTCCAGGCCGTTTTCGCGACGGAACTTGGTGGCCACCGCTTCTCGCAGTGAGCGTACACCGGCGACCTGGGTGTAGCGCGTGTGCCCGTTCTCGATGGCCTCAATAGCCGCTTCACGTACATGTCCGGGCGTATCGAAGTCTGGCTCGCCGGCGCACAGCGAAATGATCTTCGCACCTTGCGCCCGGCGCTCAGCCACCCGATCGATTATCCGATAGGTCGCCGACGGCTGTGCACTGGCCAGGCGTTGATTGAGTCGTTGGATATCGACGGTCATGCCCGGGTCCTCCACGCTGTCAGGTTCATCAGTTCGAGAGTGGAACGACCTTCGGTCAGCGCCTGCATCATCTGTGCTTCCTTGCTTGCGCGGGCTTCGCCTTCAGCGAGGGTACGGGCCGCATCTTCCTTGGGAATGATGATCACACCATCATCGTCCGCCACTACCAGATCACCGGGCGAGACGTGTGCACCGTTGAAATTGAATGCCTGCCCGACCGAGGGAGCGCTGACCTTTACGGTGCCTTTGACCGAGATGCCACGGGCAAATGCCGGAAAGTGGCGTTTTTTCAGGGCGGCGATGTCACGAACGCCGCCGTCTATGACCAAACCGACAACACCCGCCGCTTCGGCGGCCACAGTGAGCACTTCGCCCCAGTAACCGGCGATGAAACCTCCGGTACCCACCACCAGCACGCTGCCGCGAGGCACGCGTTCCATGGCCAGGTGCAACGCCAGGTTGTCACCCGGCGAGCATTCCAGCGGGTAGGCCGGCGCGGCAATGAAAGCACCGTCCCAGACGGGACGGATCGCGCTGTCGACTGCACAGGGCAGATGGGATGCTTCATACAGCGTCGAACTGCCCAGGACTTTTGCTCGTTCGTGGAAATTCAACGGGAGGGGGAGCGTGGTCATCAGACTTTCCTCTGCAGGCTGTGGTAACCCAGTGCGGTCCGGGCTTCCTTGAGGGTTTTTCCTTGAGCGATCAAAGCCCGGATATCGGCTTCGACCGACTCGATCTGGCGGGCGCACGCGGCCACTTCAGCTGCCCGGGCGCGAGGCACAATCACCACGCCGTTGGCGTCGGCCACCACGATGTCACGGGCACACACCCGGGCCGTGCCGACGGACACTGGCTGATTGACGGATTGAACCTGCACGCGGTCCTTGCCGGTGCGCATGAAGCGGCCTTTGCTGAAGATCGGATAGCCGTCACCCAGCGCCTTGTTCACGTCACGGCATACGCCGTCGATGACCGTTGCGGCGATCTGCCGGCTGCCGGCGTACTGGGTCATGATGTCGCCCCATACCGTGCAGTCGTTACGGCCACTGTTGTCGATCACCACGACGTCACCGGGGAGCACGTCTTCGATGAAATCGCCCACGGTCCCTGGTGGCACGCTGGCCGAAACGTACTGCACGGTGAACGCCGGTCCGACGATGACCTTGCAGTAGTTGTCCAGCGGTGCCACGCCCAGGCATTGGCCGGGCAGGCCGAGTTTGTCCAGGGCATCGGAGACGCCAGGGGTGTCCAGGCCTTCAAACAGGGCCACAAGTGCTTGGTCTTCAGGATTCATCAGGAACGCTCCACCTGGATAGCTTCGAATTGGGTGTCATGCATCACTTCGGCCACTGAGCGGCCGCTGCGAACAGCTTCCACCATGCCGTCCTGGCGACGGGTAATACGCTCGCCAAGATCGACAACCTTCTCGATGTACGCGTGGGGCACGAACACCGTTCCGCAGCGATCGGCGATGACATAGTCGTCTTCGCTGACGTCGACACCCGCCACATTGATCGTCACGGCGGCATCGATCTGCACTACCCGATTGCGCGCGCTGATCATGGTGACGCCACGGCCATAGACCGGATAGCCAATCGACTCGCTGCCATCGATGTCGCGGCTGAAGCCGTCGATGACGGTGCCGCGCACCTGTTTGCCGGCCGCGGCGTTGGCAAGAATGTCGCCCCAGCAGGAAATGCCCTCGATACCACCGGCGATCACCAGCACGCGGTCGTTGCTGTCGATCTGCTCCACTACCGGGGTGATCAGATGCACGGTGGGTACGCTGTCGGTTTTTGGCGCCAGCAACACGGTGCTGGCGCGACCGACGATCTTCGGGCAGTTCCACAGTGGGCGTAGCCCCACGGTGGCACCGGCCAGGCCGAGGAAGTCTAGGGCGTCGGATACCGTGTTGGTATCCAGCGCCGCCAAGCGATCGAGCACACTCTTTTTGTTCATGGGGTAGCCCCTGCGATGACGGAGGCGACCAGTGTCGACGAGGCGATTTGATAGGTATATTACTAATCACAGAAGCGTTAGATACGCTAAACCTATGGAAAAATCATGATCAATTTCCGTCTGATCCGTCACCTCTGGCTGTTCCTGGCCGTCGCCGAAGAGCAGAATTTCGGCCGTGCAGCCAAGCGGCTTGGCATGTCTCAGCCTCCCCTGAGCGAACAGATTCAGGTGCTGGAGCAGGCACTCAAGGTCCAACTGTTCGAGCGCTCGCGACGCGGGGCGAAACTGACCCCCGTGGGGGCGGCGATTCTGCCGGCGGTGCGTAAATTCGCCGAGCAACTCGAGCGCCTGGAACTGGCGGTTGAGGAGGCGGTAGCGGGACAGTCGGGGATGTTGACTATCGGCGCCATCTCCACAGCCATGTTCGACGTACTGCCCGGTCTGATCGAACAGATGAAGGTCGATTACCCGAACCTGACCGTATCCGTGCGGGAAATCGACAGCGTAGAGGCCGTTCCGGCGCTGGAAGCCGGTGATATCGACCTGGCCTTCGCCCGCCTGGACGGTGATCTGGGCGCCTCGATCCAGTCACTGCCATTGCTGGAAGATCGCCTGGTAGTGGCGTTGCCCAGTGACCACCCATTGGCTGCGCGCACGCGTATCAGTTTGTCCAGCCTGGCCAACGAACCTTTGGTGATGTTTTCGCGAAAGGTCAGCCCGGTGTATTTCGACAACTTGATTGCAACCTGCCGAGCCAGCGGATTTTCCCCTCGCGTGCTGCACGAAGTGCGTTCTGTCGCTTCGCAAATCGCCTTTGTCAGCTATGGGCAGGGCATCGCCCTGGTACCGGCATCCTTGAAAAAAATGGCACCGGATAACGTGGTCTTTCGATCATTGAGTCAGAAGCTCAACGTGGTGACGACGGCGGTGGCCTGGAATGCGGATCGGCCCAATCCGCTCATAGCCGAAGTCATTGCCCGATTGCGGAAAAAGGCCTGAGACGGGCGAGGGCGGCGAGTGGGCGATCAACGATAGGTTTGGCGTATGGAAACCTTCCACAATTAGGAATTTACATAAGACTCCAACCGGCTGAAATTGGGCCTGTCGCCGATGACCTGTTTCGGCGGCAGACTTATCGTCCAAGGAGTCCTTTACGTGACCGCATCCGAAACGTTCACTCATACGCAGGTCCCGTTGACCGTCGAGGGCGTCCAGTTGAACGTCGCCGCCATTCATCGAGATGGCAACCTGACGTCGATCGTGTTTCTGCATGGTTTTGGTTCCACCAAAGAGGACTACGCCGACATCGTGCAGCACGCGGAATTCGCCGGGCATCCCTTCCTCGCCTACGACGCACCGGGCTGCGGTGAGAGCCAGTGCAGCGACCTTTCCAGTATTTCTATTCCTTTTCTGCTGCAGACCGCATTACAGATGCTGGAGCATTTCGGTATCGAGCGCTTCCATCTGGTCGGCCACTCCATGGGCGGACTGACTGCGCTGATGCTGGCCCATCAGTTCCCGGAACGGGTAATCAGTTTCGTCGATATAGAGGGCAATATTGCCCCGGAAGACTGTTTTCTCAGCCGGCAGATCGTCGATTTTCCAAGCGATGATCCAGAGAAGTTCTTCACGGCTTTCATCGAGCGTGCCCGGCAGGCCCCGGCATACGCCAGCGCACTCTATTCGGCGAGTCTCAGGCACAAGGTGCGTGCCGGGGCCGTGCGGGGGATATTCGAGTCGATGGTCGACCTTTCCGATAACGCCGACCTCATGAGCAAGTTTCTCGGCTTGAAGTGCCCGCGAATGTTCATGTACGGCGAGCAGAACGCTTCACTGTCCTACCTTTCGCACATCGAGGCCCGAGGCGTGCGTTTGGCGCCAATTCCGGCCTGCGGCCACTTCCCCATGTACTCCAACCCCATTGCGATGTGGAAACAGATCGCCGATTTCCAGACCAGCAGTCGAACCGGGTAAGTCCGATCGCCCCGATCGCTCCCCGATGTATCGCGCGAGCCTGACAGGGGCTCGCGGTTGCTATTCAACGCGCTTCATCCCACATGCCTGCCACGGCGATGTGTGAGGGCGCGTGCATGCCTGTAATCCATAACAACAAGAGGTTCAAATCATGCTCGAAGTCATAAACGGCTTTCTTTCCGGAAAGCTTCTGATCGTGCTCATCGTAGGCCTGGGTGGCTATTTCACGATTCGTTCACGCTTTGTCCAGTTTCGCCATTTCCTGCACATGTTCGGAGCCTTTCGCGATAGCGTGCAGAAGAGCGCCGGTCAGATCAGCTCGTTCCAGGCCTTGATGCTTAGCCTGGCGGGTCGCGTAGGGGCGGGTAATATCGCCGGGGTCGGGTTGGCCGTGACGTTGGGCGGGCCCGGTGCGGTGTTCTGGATGTGGGTGACCGCACTGGTAGGCATGTCCACCAGCTTCTTTGAGTGCAGCCTGGGACAGTTGTACAAACGATGCGACGCCAAGGGACAGTTCCGGGGTGGGCCGTCGTATTACATCCAGTACGGACTGAAACAGGCGTGGCTGGGTAAGGTCATGGCCGTGTTGCTGCTGGTGACTTTCGGTTTTGCCTTCAACGGGTTGCAGTCCCATGCCGTGACTCACTCGCTGAACAATGCGTTCGGCTTCTCTACGACTTACTCCGGCATTGCGATTGCCGTATTGCTCGGCCTGGTATTCATGGGCGGCATCAAGCGCATCGCTGCCGTCTCGGACCTGTTGGTGCCGGTCAAGACACTGGCTTACATTGGCGTGACCGTTTATGTGATCGTGCTTCAGTTTGACCATGTACCGGGCATGCTGATGACCATTTTCAAAAGTGCCTTTGGCCTCGACCAGGCATTCGCCGGCCTGGTTGGCAGTGCCATCGTCATGGGCGTCAAACGCGGGGTGTTTGCCAATGAGGCGGGCCTGGGCAGTGCGCCCAACGTAGCCGCCGTAGCGAAAGTCGATCACCCGGCGGCTCAAGGGGTGGTTCAAGCTTTCAGCGTCTTCCTGGATACCTTTGTGATCTGTACCTGCACGGCGCTGCTGATCCTGTTGTCGGGCTTTTACACGCCGGGTTTCGAAGGCGATGGCCTGGTACTGACACAGAACGCACTGGCGGCTGTGGTCGGGGACTGGGGGCGCACGTTCATCAGCGTGGCGTTGGCGCTGTTTGTCTTCACGTCGATCCTCTACAACTACTATCTGGGCGAAAACAACCTGCGCTTTCTACTGGGTGATAAACGCGCGGCGGTGATGGCCTATCGGGGCCTGGTGTTGCTGTTGATCCTTTGGGGCGCCGTGCAAAACCTGGGTACGGTCTTCGCCTTTGCCGATATCACCATGACGCTGTTGGCCTTCGTCAATCTGATCGCCCTCGCGCTGTTGTTCAACGTCGGCATGCGCCTGCTGCGTGACTATGACCGGCAGCGCAAGGCCGGCATCAAGACGCCGATCTTCGACTCCAGCCAGTTCACGGATCTTGATCTTGATTTGCAGGCATGGCCCCATCGGGAAAAGGTCGGCAACAGCATCTCCGAATCTGTAACGCCGGTAGCACCTGCACCTGCCATAAGATGATGAAAAAAGGGCCCATGACAAATCATGGGCCCTTGAAGGTCGTCTGGGGATGCTCCGTCAATCAGACTCGCGCAGCATGCGGTTTTACACATCCCTTCAAACCTGTACGTTCTTCAATCTCGCCTGAGCCACTGATATAGCCGTAACGCGACAGGTTTGGCATCAGCATCGCGGCAATGAAGGTGATGCTCACGACCGCTGCTACGTAGAAGAAGAAATACGCCTCGATGCCCTGTGAGCGAAGCGACAAGGCCACGTATTCGGCGGTGCCGCCAAATGCCGCGTTACCCACCGCATAGGGAAATCCAACCCCCAATGCACGTACGGCAGGCGGGAACAGTTCGGCTTTGACGATCCCGGCAATCGGCGTATAGAGCGACGCAATGGCCAGGCCGCCAAGCACCAGCACGAATGCCATGAACGGGTTGCTGACCGACTGTAGCGAGTAGAGCAGGGGGATCACCAGCAACATGGCCAGCCCGGAAAACATCAGCATGTGCGCCTTGATACCGATGCGGTCGGCGAGCAAGCCGAACAACGGTTGGCAAAGCATGAAGCCGATCAGGGCCGCCGTCATGATGAAGCTGACCGTTTCCGGATTGAAACCGGCGGAGATCACCAGGAACTTCTGCATGTAGGTAGTGAAGGTATAGAAATACAGCGAACCGCCGATGGTGAACGCCACCACCAGGGCAACTGCGCGTTTGTGTTTGAACATGCCGCGCAGAGAGCCGGCATCCTTGCGGCTCATGTCTTTCTTGTTGGCGGTTTCATGCATGGCGCGACGCAGATACACCACCACGATCGAACTCAGCGCGCCGATGAAGAACGGAATCCTCCAGCCCCACTCGCGCAACTCTTCGCCGGTCAGGGTTTGTTGAAGAATGACTACGGTCATCAAGGCCAGCAACTGACCGGCAATGATGGTGAAGTACTGAAACGAGCCATAGAAGCAGCGGCGGCCCGGTGTCGCGATTTCGCTGATGTAGGTGGCGCCGGTGCCGTATTCCGCACCGACCGACAGGCCCTGAATCAGCCTGGCAACCACCAGCAGGATCGGCGCCGCGACGCCGATGGTTGCGTAGGTCGGCATGACGGCGATCAGCAGCGAGCCGGCGCACATCATGAACACCGAAATAATCATCGAGACCTTGCGACCACGAGTGTCAGCGATCCAGCCGAAAATCCAGCCACCGAGCGGGCGCATGAAAAAACCGACGGCGAAGACGCCCGCGGTCGCCAGTAGCTGGCTGGTGGTGTCGCCTTTGGGGAAAAACGAAGCGGCAAAGTAGATGGCGGTATAGGCGTAAATGAAAAAGTCGTACCACTCCACCAGATTGCCCGAGCAGGCACCCATGATGGCTTTGACGCGGTTCGGCGCTCTCATCGCAGCGGTTTCGGCTGAGTGGTCTTTGGCGTCTGGGATTGATGCGGACATGTGATTCACCCTTTTTTCAAGGCGAGGAGAGACGAGGAGCGCGCTGATGCGCGTCCGAGACTGACTCGTTGGGTTTTGGGTTTAACGAAAAGGCGTGAACTCGCTCACGGCCGGTTTTCCGTAGAGAAGGGGGAGGGTGGAGGCACGAGCGTGGCGAGCGGTAGTGACCCGGGGAAATCGGACGGGTGAGACGAAGCATTGAACATCATGGCGCGAACCCTCGAATCTTATTCTTGTAATGAGTCGAGCGCTCTGTGGCGTCGACGTTGATTGCACGCTACCGCAGAGTCGGGAGGGTAATAAGCCGTCAGGCAGGCCTAACTGATATACCTGAATTATATAGCTTGATAGCTTGGCGTGCAGCCCCGGCGGGCCGGGGGTTACAGCCGGCTTGAAAGTCCCGGGGCCGCATGACACGGGGGTTGCCGGTCATTCCAAGGTGCACAAATGCGATTACACTCACAGCACTTTCGCCGCATAACGCGTCGAGCCCGATGCTGACTGGCCTGGTAATGGATGTCGTTCAACTCAAAACCCTGATTCATGTTGCCGAACTGGGCAGTCTCAGCAAGGCCTCGGATCGTCTTCACATCGCGCAACCGGCACTTAGCCGGCAAATTCGATTGTTGGAAAAGGAGCTTGGCACCTACCTGTTTGACCGACATGGGCGAGGCATGGAGATCACCGATGCCGGCCGTGAAGTGCTGGCACATGCCACCCGAATCATGGAGGAAATGGAGTCCATTCGAAGTTCTGTTGTGGGCGCAAAGTCATCTTTTCGGGGAACGGTCGTCATCGGCACGACGCCGACGGTCGCGCAAATTATCACCGTTCCATTGGTACGCAAGATCAAGGAAGCACATCCGAATCTCGCCATCAGGTTTTCCTCGGCCTTCAGCGGCTATCTGCTCGATTGGGTTCAGCGTGGCGAACTGGAGCTGGCGATTTCTTACGATCCCCAACCCCTGCATACGCTGCGTATCGTGCCGGTGATGATGGAAAATCTGCTGCTGGTCGGTCCCGCCAGCGCCAACCTGCGTCTTGATACGCCGGTTTCGTTCGAGTCATTGGCTGAGCAGCAATTGGTATTGCCAAGCGCTCGACATAGCCTTCGCGTGATTCTGGATGATTGTGCGCGTCAAGTCGGGATCAAGCTCAAGACCAGCGTTGAAGCCGACTCCTTCGGCGCCATGATCGACCTGGTCCGTAATGGCTTCGGTTTGACCGCTTTGCCTTTGGCATCGATTTACGCGCAAATCGAAGCAGGCGTGCTCAGTGCGGCCCCCTTGGTCGACCCCGTTCCCATGCGCAAGCTTGTTCAGGTTTTCCCGGCCGACAGGCGTGTCAGTCCGGCCGCCAAATTTGTCGGGGATGCCTTCATCGAAATTGCCGCCGATCTGGTCAATCGCAAAATCTGGGCTGGACACATGCTTTGAGTCAACGGCGAATCTGTTAGCTGCGAGTGCCCCGTCCCCGTGCAAATCGCCCAATTATCCGCAGTTGCGCGGTTGCTCACGACTTCCGCTTTTTTCTGATTACTGATGACATTGTCTTGAACCAACAAACGCGACTGCCTGGCGTATTCGGCATCTTCATTTTGGGGATGCTGCAAGTTCTGGTCTGGGGAGGTTCGTTCTTCCTGATGGCCGTCATGGCCGATCCGATCATGAAAGAGACCGGCTGGGCCAGCCAATGGGTGTATGGCGCACTGTCTCTGAGCATCCTGGTTTCCGCGATGCTGGCACCGTTGACCAGCCGGCTTATCGGCCGGTACGGCGGCCGCCCCATCCTGGCCAGTAGCGGCCTGGGCGTCGCCATCGGGTTGTTTCTGATGGCCAGTTCGACCTCGTTGCCGATGTTTTTTTTGTCGTGGGCAGTGATTGGCGTCGGTATGGCGCTGGGGCTGTATGAAGCGCTTTTCGCCGCTTTAGGTTCTCTCTATGGAGAGCGCGCGGGCAGTGCGATTACCGGGATTACGCTCATTTCAGGGTTTGCGACAACACTGTCATGGCCCGCGGTTGCGCTGGTCATCGAACACCTTGGCTGGCGCGCGACGTGCGTGGCTTATGGGGTGCTATTGGTCGTTGCCGTGGCACCGCTATATCTCTGGGTGCTGGCGCGGGGCGCGGGAGCACTCACAAAAAGCCAGGCAGTGAGTGATGAAGGTCGCTTGATCGATCAGCGGATCTACCTGTTGCTCACACTGATTTTCGCGTTGGGTGCAGTGATCATGACGGCGATGTCGGTCCAGCTGATTTCACTGTTGCAGGGGCAGGGGTACTCGCTTGCAACCGCCATCGGGCTGAGCGCTTTACTGGGGCCGAGCCAGGTCGGTTCACGTGTTCTACAAGTGTTTTCGCGAAAGCGTCACCCGATCTGGACGACGTTGATCTCCGTGGTGTTCGTGGCAATCGGTCTGCTGTTTGTGACTATCGCGCCGGCAATGACCGCTCTGGGGCTGGTGATCTACGGCGCGGGTAATGGTTTGCGGGCGATCGTTCGAGGCCTGCTGCCATTGGCCCTCATGTCGCCTGCCCATTATGTGTTGCTGATGGGGCGCATGGCTCGGCCTTCGCTCATTGGACAAGCCTTGACCCCGCTCGCGGGCGGTTACCTGTTGCAGGCCTGGGGCGCTGGCGGTGTGCTTGCGGGCCTGAGCTCGCTGGCCGTATTGAATGTGTTGTTGGTTTTGCTGCTCATTAGGCTGGTGTGTAAAGAGCCGCGCTGAGCCAGCGAACCACCCTGCGCTCTGAATCAGTCGTCCGGCTTGGGGAACATGGGCCAAAAAGTAAAAAGCCCGGCGCTGGGCCGGGCTTTCTGTAGATGGGCCAAATCCCTTTGGCTGTCCGTATTGTGCTTGATCGGTGTGACGAAGGTGTGACAGCTGAATACGAAATACCGTGGCGTAACCGTTGGGCCAAGTGCTACTGGAGTACGACACGACATCAAAACTTTCGATACTCTCTGCTCAGTACTCCACAATGGTTTTGGGGCAATCGAATGGCGGTCAGTGAAACGCAACTCAATGACTTGAGCATTCGCCCAGGTGGGATTTGTCTTTAATCCGGTCCGAGGTCTGATCGAGATGGCTCATTCACTTAAATACCAAATAGGCGAATCCGTCCGCACTATCGAGGCCGAGGTGGGGAAGCTGCTCGATCTGGCTGCAACGCTCAGAGAAGCAGGGGATGAAGAAATGGCTGCAGCTGTCTCGACCCAGGCGAACAAGCTGCTTGAAGCAGCAGTGGCGCTGAGGATCGCGATGTCAGGCTGACTGCTTGCGCTGCGTTCGTTGAGCCAGATTGAGCCAGATCGAAGCACTGCATTGCCCTTAACGCCGATCTCGCCAAACCGTCTGAGCATTACAGAACTCGCGCACTCCGAAGTGCGAGAGTTCCCGGCCAAAGCCACTCTTCTTCACGCCACCAAAACTGACACGCGGATCGCTGGCGCTATAGCCGTTGATGAACACTCCGCCGGTTTCAAGTTCGCCAGCCATCTGCCGGGCGAGTTCGCCATTGCGCGTATAAATAGTGGCGGTGAGGCCGAACTCGCTGTCATTGGCCAGCGCCAGCGCATGGGCGGCGTCGCGGGCCGTGATGATTGAAGCCACGGGACCAAACAACTCCTGTCTGAAGGATGTCATCTGATCGGTCACGTCGCCCAGTACAGTGGGTTCGTAGTAGTTGCCGGTGCCTTCGACCTTCTTTCCACCCAGCAGCAAGGTCGCGCCTTCTTCCAGTGTGTCGCGCACCTGTTGGTCCAGTTCGTCGCGCAGATCGAAGCGCGCCATCGGGCCGATGTAAGTGGTGGAGGCGAGTGGATCACCGATGACCAGTCGTTGGGTGGCCTCGACGAACTTGCGGGTAAATTCCTCTGCAATGCCTTGCTCGACAATCAGGCGTTTGGCAGCGGCGCAGACTTGTCCGGTGTTTTGATAGCGCCCGATCACGGCGGCTTTGACCGCCTCATCGAGGTCCGCGTCGTCGAGCACGATAAACGGGTCGGAGCCGCCCAGTTCCAATACGCATTTCTTCAGCGCGGCTCCGGCCTGGGCACCGATGGCCATGCCCGCACGCACGCTGCCGGTGAGGGTGACCGCCGCGATGCGTGGATCGGCGATCGCCTTGGATACACCGTCCGGGGTGACGTTGATGACCTCGAAGACACCTTCAGGAAAATCCGCCTGCTTGACGGCCTCCAGCAGCAGGTAGGCGCTACCCATGACGTTGGGCGCGTGCTTGAGTACGTAGGTATTGCCGGCGAGCAGGGTGGGAACCGCGCCGCGCAGCACTTGCCAGATGGGGAAGTTCCACGGCATGACGGCCAGAATCGGGCCGAGCGGGCGATATTCAATGCGTGCCTTGCCGCCTTCAACCGGGGTCGGTTCTGCGCTGAGCATGGCGGGACCCTGTTCGGCATACCACTCGCAGAGCTGTGCGCATTTTTCAATTTCGCCACGGGCCTGAGCAATCGGCTTACCCATTTCCAGGGTGATCATGCTGGCCATGGCCTCTGCATTGTTGCGCAAGGCCTGGCAGAGGTTGATCAACAGCTGCGCGCGTTGCTCTACCGGTTTGCTGCGCCAGGCTCGAAACCCGGTAGTGGCCCGCGCCAGCGCGGCCTGTAATGCCGAATCGGATTCGAAAGGGTACTGGCCGATCTGCTCGCCCGTGGTCGGGTTGATCGAAATGGCATGGGTAAGGCTGGATACGTGGGTCATGGCACCGTCCTGCTAGGTAGGAATGTGCTCAGGTTATGGGGGTATATGTTTTATGGAAACTGAATAATACTGAGCATAACGTTCACGTTTGGAGAATGACTTGGATCTGGTTCAGCTCGAAATTTTCAAGGCTGTCGCCGAGCACGGCAGCATCAGCGTGGCCGCCCAGCATATCCACCGGGTGCCATCGAATCTCACCACCCGAATCAAGCAGCTTGAGCAGGACCTGGGTGTGGATCTGTTTATCCGCGAGAAGAGTCGCCTGCGCTTGTCGCCAGCCGGCTGGAGTTTCCTGGATTACGCTCGACGCATTCTCGACCTGGTTCAAGAGGCGCGGGCCACCGTAGCGGGTGAAGAACCGCAAGGCGCCTTCGCCTTGGGGTCACTGGAAAGCACTGCAGCGGTACGAATTCCAGAGCTATTGGCTGCCTATAACCAGAAACACGCGAAGGTCGAACTGGACCTGTCCACCGGTCCCTCCGGGACCATGATCGACGGGGTGCTGTCGGGGCGGCTGGCCGCGGCATTTGTCGATGGGCCGGTGTTGCATCCGGCGCTGGAAGGCGTACCGGCATTCGAGGAGGAGATGGTCCTGATCGCACCGCTCAATCATGAGCCGATTCTTCGGGCCAAGGATGTGAATGGCGAAAACATCTATGCCTTCCGCTCCAACTGCTCCTATCGCCATCATTTCGAAAGCTGGTTTGCCAATGGCGCGGCGGTGCCCGGCAAGATTTTCGAAATGGAGTCCTATCACGGCATGCTGGCCTGCGTCAGCGCCGGGGCCGGCCTGGCGCTGATGCCACGCAGCATGCTCGAAAGCATGCCGGGGTGTTCGACGGTCAGCGTCTGGCCGTTGTCGGAGTCGTTCCGCTATCTGCGCACCTGGCTGGTGTGGCGAAGGGGGACGGTGTCGCAGAGCCTCACGATGTTTGTGCGCTTGCTGGAGGAGCGTGGTGTCGCGTTGATCGATAAATAGTGGAAAGTTAACGGTCTGCGCTGAAAAACCGGATAATGGCGGCCAAATCGTTTAGCTCGTTATTCTGGTAATCGCACATGGAAATCAAGGTCAACTTTCTCGACAACCTTCGACTTGAGGCCAAGTTCGACGACTTCACGGTGATCGCCGATCAACCCATTCGTTACAAGGGTGATGGCTCGGCGCCGGGGCCGTTCGATTATTTCCTGGCTTCGTCGGCGTTGTGTGCGGCGTACTTCGTGAAGTTGTATTGCGAGACTCGCAATATCCCCACCGAAAATATCCGCCTGTCGCAGAACAACATCGTTGACCCGGAAAACCGCTACAACCAGATTTTCAAGATTCAGGTCGAATTGCCGGCGGACATCTCCGCCAAGGACCGCCAGGGGATCTTGCGCTCCATTGACCGCTGCACGGTAAAGAAGGTGGTGCAAACCGGGCCTGAGTTCGTGATTGAAGAGGTCGAAAACCTCGACGCCGATGCCCAGGCGCTGCTGATGCCGCATTCGACCTCCGAGGCGGGCACCTACATTGCGGGCAAGGACCTGCCGCTGGAGCAAACCATCGCCAACATGTCGGGCATCCTGGCCGACCTGGGCATGAAGATTGAAATCGCTTCGTGGCGCAACATCGTTCCCAATGTGTGGTCGCTGCACATTCGCGATGCGCACTCGCCGATGTGTTTTACCAATGGCAAAGGCGCGACCAAGGAAGGCGCGCTGGCATCGGCACTGGGCGAGTTTATCGAGCGGCTCAACTGCAACTTCTTCTATAACGATCAGTTCTGGGGGGAGGACATCGCCAACGCAGCGTTTGTGCATTACCCGGACGAGCGCTGGTTCAAGCCGGGCCCGAAGGACGAACTGCCGACTGAAATCCTCGACGAGTATTGCCTGAAGGTCTACGACCGGGATGGCGAGTTGCGTGGTTCGCATCTGTACGACACCAACTCCGGCAACACCCAGCGCGGCATTTGTTCGCTACCGTTTGTGCGTCAGTCGGACAATAAGGTGGTGTACTTCCCGTCCAACCTGATCGAAAACCTGTTCCTGAGCAATGGCATGAGCGCCGGCAACACGCTGGCCGAAGCCCAGGTGCAGTGCCTGTCGGAGATCTTCGAGCGCGCGGTCAAACGCGAAATCCTCGAAGGCGAAATGGCCCTGCCGGATGTGCCGCAGGAAGTATTGGCGAAATACCCGGGCATCCTGGCCGGTATCCAGGCCCTGGAAGAGCAGGGCTTCCCGGTGCTGGTCAAGGATGCGTCGCTGGGCGGGGAGTTCCCGGTGATGTGCGTCACCTTGATGAATCCGCGTACCGGTGGCGTATTTGCCTCGTTCGGCGCGCACCCAAGCCTGGAAGTGGCGCTGGAACGCAGCTTGACGGAACTGCTGCAGGGCCGCAGTTTTGAAGGCCTGAACGATCTGCCGCAGCCGACCTTCGAAGGGCAGGCGGTGACTGAGCCGAACAATTTCGTCGAGCACTTTATCGACTCCAGCGGTGTGGTCTCGTGGCGCTTCTTCAGTGCCAGGCCGGACTTCGAATTCGTTGAGTGGGATTTCTCCGGTCAAGGCGAAAACTCCAATGTCGAAGAGGCCGCGACCCTGTTCGGCATTCTCGAAGATATGGGCAAAGAAGTGTACATGGCGGTCTATGAGCATATCGGCGCCAAGGCCTGCCGCATTCTGGTGCCGGATTACTCGGAAATTTATCCGGTCGAAGATTTGATCTGGGATAACACCAACAAGGCGCTGCAGTTCCGCGCCGACATCTTGAATCTGCACAGCCTGAGCAAAGTCGGCCTGCGATCGCTGGCCCAGGGGCTGGAAAGCAGCGAGCTGGATGATTACACCGACATCACCACCTTGATCGGCATCGAATTCGACGACAACACGCCCTGGGGCAAGTTGACGATCCTGGAGCTGAGGCTGCTGATTTATCTCGCCTTGCAGAAGTTTGATCAGGCCAAGGATCTGGTGGAAGCCTTCTTGCAGTACAACGACAACACCGTCGAGCGCGGCCTGTTTTATCAAGCGGTGAACGTCGTGCTGGAAATGCAGCTGGACGATGACCTGGAACTGAGCGACTACGAGGTCAACTTCCGCCGGATGTTCGGTGACGAGCGAATGGACGCGGCGATAGGGTCGGTCGATGGCAGCGTACGTTTCTACGGTCTGACACCGACGAGCATGAAGCTGGAAGGTCTCGACAGGCACCTTCGTCTGATCGACAGCTATAAGAAGCTACATACGGCGCGGGCCGGAGTGGCGACGTTATTCAGCTGAAAGCGCTGACAAAAAAGCACCTTGGGTGCTTTTTGTTTTTGGCGGCCAGTACAGTCTTCCATGTGAGGTGGACTCGCATTTCGGTCATGACCTGGACAGTGGCTGGCATTGAGGAAGCTCTTCTATATAGATGGCGCATTTTTCCACTCCTTTCAGGCTTCCTTCGAGGCGTTTTAGCGCCTTCTGTAAGTTATTGATAGGAAACCTGAATCAGTGCTTGACGGCTGATTTCAGATGTCTATACTTCGCCCCACTTCCGGCGCAGTCGAAACGTAAAACTCCTTGGTAAACAAAGAGTTACGCAGTTTTCGGCAGCAGGTTGCTTCAGTTCATCGAAGCGCCAAGGAAGTTGAAAAAGAGGTGTTGACAGCAGCGAGTAACGCTGTAGAATTCGCCTCCCGCTGACGAGAGATCGAAAGCGCAAGTGGTTGAAGTTGTTAAGGATTCCTTGAGAACTTCTGAAAATAATCACTTGACAGCAAATGAGGCTGCTGTAGAATGCGCGCCTCGGTTGAGACGAAAGATCTTAACCAACCGCTCTTTAACAACTGAATCAAGCAATTCGTGTGGGTGCTTGTGGGGTCAGACTGCTAGTCAACAGATTATCAGCATCACAAGTTACTCCGCGAGAAATCAAAGATGTAACCAACGATTGCTGAGCCAAGTTTAGGGTTTTCTCAAAACCCAAAGATGTTTGAACTGAAGAGTTTGATCATGGCTCAGATTGAACGCTGGCGGCAGGCCTAACACATGCAAGTCGAGCGGATGAAGAGAGCTTGCTCTCTGATTCAGCGGCGGACGGGTGAGTAATGCCTAGGAATCTGCCTGGTAGTGGGGGACAACGTTTCGAAAGGAACGCTAATACCGCATACGTCCTACGGGAGAAAGCAGGGGACCTTCGGGCCTTGCGCTATCAGATGAGCCTAGGTCGGATTAGCTAGTTGGTGAGGTAATGGCTCACCAAGGCGACGATCCGTAACTGGTCTGAGAGGATGATCAGTCACACTGGAACTGAGACACGGTCCAGACTCCTACGGGAGGCAGCAGTGGGGAATATTGGACAATGGGCGAAACGTGATCCAGCCATGCCGCGTGTGTGAAGAAGGTCTTCGGATTGTAAAGCACTTTAAGTTGGGAGGAAGGGCATTAACCTAATACGTTAGTGTTTTGACGTTACCGACAGAATAAGCACCGGCTAACTCTGTGCCAGCAGCCGCGGTAATACAGAGGGTGCAAGCGTTAATCGGAATTACTGGGCGTAAAGCGCGCGTAGGTGGTTTGTTAAGTTGGATGTGAAAGCCCCGGGCTCAACCTGGGAACTGCATTCAAAACTGACAAGCTAGAGTATGGTAGAGGGTGGTGGAATTTCCTGTGTAGCGGTGAAATGCGTAGATATAGGAAGGAACACCAGTGGCGAAGGCGACCACCTGGACTGATACTGACACTGAGGTGCGAAACGGTGGGGAGCAAACAGGATTAGATACCCTGGTAGTCCACGCCGTAAACGATGTCAACTAGCCGTTGGGAGCCTTGAGCTCTTAGTGGCGCAGCTAACGCATTAAGTTGACCGCCTGGGGAGTACGGCCGCAAGGTTAAAACTCAAATGAATTGACGGGGGCCCGCACAAGCGGTGGAGCATGTGGTTTAATTCGAAGCAACGCGAAGAACCTTACCAGGCCTTGACATCCAATGAACTTTCCAGAGATGGATTGGTGCCTTCGGGAACATTGAGACAGGTGCTGCATGGCTGTCGTCAGCTCGTGTCGTGAGATGTTGGGTTAAGTCCCGTAACGAGCGCAACCCTTGTCCTTAGTTACCAGCACGTAATGGTGGGCACTCTAAGGAGACTGCCGGTGACAAACCGGAGGAAGGTGGGGATGACGTCAAGTCATCATGGCCCTTACGGCCTGGGCTACACACGTGCTACAATGGTCGGTACAGAGGGTTGCCAAGCCGCGAGGTGGAGCTAATCCCACAAAACCGATCGTAGTCCGGATCGCAGTCTGCAACTCGACTGCGTGAAGTCGGAATCGCTAGTAATCGCGAATCAGAATGTCGCGGTGAATACGTTCCCGGGCCTTGTACACACCGCCCGTCACACCATGGGAGTGGGTTGCACCAGAAGTAGCTAGTCTAACCTTCGGGAGGACGGTTACCACGGTGTGATTCATGACTGGGGTGAAGTCGTAACAAGGTAGCCGTAGGGGAACCTGCGGCTGGATCACCTCCTTAATCGACGACTCAGCTGCTCCATAAGCTCCCACACGAATTGCTTGATTCATTGAAGAAGACGAAAGAAGCAGCCCGAAATTGGGTCTGTAGCTCAGTTGGTTAGAGCGCACCCCTGATAAGGGTGAGGTCGGCAGTTCGAATCTGCCCAGACCCACCAATTTTGTGTGGGAAACGCCTGTAGAAATACGGGGCCATAGCTCAGCTGGGAGAGCGCCTGCCTTGCACGCAGGAGGTCAACGGTTCGATCCCGTTTGGCTCCACCACTACTGCTTCTGATTGTATAAAGCTTAGAAATGAGCATTCCATCGGTTCGATGGTGAATGTTGATTTCTAGTCTTTGACTAGTTCGTTCTTTAAAAATTTGGGTATGTGATAGAAAGATAGACTGAACGTTACTTTCACTGGTAACGGATCAGGCTAAGGTAAAATTTGTGAGTTCTCTTAATTGAGAAATTCGAATTTTCGGCGAATGTCGTCTTCACAGTATAACCAGATTGCTTGGGGTTATATGGTCAAGTGAAGAAGCGCATACGGTGGATGCCTTGGCAGTCAGAGGCGATGAAAGACGTGGTAGCCTGCGAAAAGCTTCGGGGAGTCGGCAAACAGACTTTGATCCGGAGATGTCTGAATGGGGGAACCCAGCCATCATAAGATGGTTATCTTGTACTGAATACATAGGTGCAAGAGGCGAACCAGGGGAACTGAAACATCTAAGTACCCTGAGGAAAAGAAATCAACCGAGATTCCCTTAGTAGTGGCGAGCGAACGGGGACTAGCCCTTAAGTGGCTTTGAGATTAGCGGAACGCTCTGGAAAGTGCGGCCATAGTGGGTGATAGCCCTGTACGCGAAAATCTCTTAGTCATGAAATCGAGTAGGACGGAGCACGAGAAACTTTGTCTGAATATGGGGGGACCATCCTCCAAGGCTAAATACTACTGACTGACCGATAGTGAACTAGTACCGTGAGGGAAAGGCGAAAAGAACCCCGGAGAGGGGAGTGAAATAGATCCTGAAACCGTATGCGTACAAGCAGTGGGAGCCCACTTTGTTGGGTGACTGCGTACCTTTTGTATAATGGGTCAGCGACTTATTTTCAGTGGCGAGCTTAACCGAATAGGGGAGGCGTAGCGAAAGCGAGTCTTAATAGGGCGTCTAGTCGCTGGGAATAGACCCGAAACCGGGCGATCTATCCATGGGCAGGTTGAAGGTTAGGTAACACTGACTGGAGGACCGAACCGACTACCGTTGAAAAGTTAGCGGATGACCTGTGGATCGGAGTGAAAGGCTAATCAAGCTCGGAGATAGCTGGTTCTCCTCGAAAGCTATTTAGGTAGCGCCTCATGTATCACTGTAGGGGGTAGAGCACTGTTTCGGCTAGGGGGTCATCCCGACTTACCAAACCGATGCAAACTCCGAATACCTACAAGTGCCGAGCATGGGAGACACACGGCGGGTGCTAACGTCCGTCGTGAAAAGGGAAACAACCCAGACCGTCAGCTAAGGTCCCAAAGTTATGGTTAAGTGGGAAACGATGTGGGAAGGCTTAGACAGCTAGGAGGTTGGCTTAGAAGCAGCCACCCTTTAAAGAAAGCGTAATAGCTCACTAGTCGAGTCGGCCTGCGCGGAAGATGTAACGGGGCTCAAACCATACACCGAAGCTACGGGTATCATCTTCGGATGATGCGGTAGAGGAGCGTTCTGTAAGCCTGTGAAGGTGAGTTGAGAAGCTTGCTGGAGGTATCAGAAGTGCGAATGCTGACATGAGTAACGACAATGGGTGTGAAAAACACCCACGCCGAAAGACCAAGGTTTCCTGCGCAACGTTAATCGACGCAGGGTTAGTCGGTCCCTAAGGCGAGGCTGAAAAGCGTAGTCGATGGAAAACAGGTTAATATTCCTGTACTTCTGGTTATTGCGATGGAGGGACGGAGAAGGCTAGGCCAGCTTGGCGTTGGTTGTCCAAGTTTAAGGTGGTAGGCTGAGATCTTAGGTAAATCCGGGATCTTAAGGCCGAGAGCTGATGACGAGTTACCTTCTAGGTGACGAAGTGGTTGATGCCATGCTTTCCAAGAAAAGCTTCTAAGCTTCAGATAACCAGGAACCGTACCCCAAACCGACACAGGTGGTTGGGTAGAGAATACCAAGGCGCTTGAGAGAACTCGGGTGAAGGAACTAGGCAAAATGGCACCGTAACTTCGGGAGAAGGTGCGCCGGTGAGGGTGAAGGACTTGCTCCGTAAGCCCACGCCGGTCGAAGATACCAGGCCGCTGCGACTGTTTATTAAAAACACAGCACTCTGCAAACACGAAAGTGGACGTATAGGGTGTGACGCCTGCCCGGTGCCGGAAGGTTAATTGATGGGGTTAGCTAACGCGAAGCTCTTGATCGAAGCCCCGGTAAACGGCGGCCGTAACTATAACGGTCCTAAGGTAGCGAAATTCCTTGTCGGGTAAGTTCCGACCTGCACGAATGGCGTAACGATGGCGGCGCTGTCTCCACCCGAGACTCAGTGAAATTGAAATCGCTGTGAAGATGCAGTGTATCCGCGGCTAGACGGAAAGACCCCGTGAACCTTTACTATAGCTTTGCACTGGACTTTGAATTTGCTTGTGTAGGATAGGTGGGAGGCTTTGAAGCGTGGACGCCAGTTCGCGTGGAGCCATCCTTGAAATACCACCCTGGCAACTTTGAGGTTCTAACTCAGGTCCGTTATCCGGATCGAGGACAGTGTATGGTGGGTAGTTTGACTGGGGCGGTCTCCTCCTAAAGAGTAACGGAGGAGTACGAAGGTGCGCTCAGACCGGTCGGAAATCGGTCGTAGAGTATAAAGGCAAAAGCGCGCTTGACTGCGAGACAGACACGTCGAGCAGGTACGAAAGTAGGTCTTAGTGATCCGGTGGTTCTGTATGGAAGGGCCATCGCTCAACGGATAAAAGGTACTCCGGGGATAACAGGCTGATACCGCCCAAGAGTTCATATCGACGGCGGTGTTTGGCACCTCGATGTCGGCTCATCACATCCTGGGGCTGAAGCCGGTCCCAAGGGTATGGCTGTTCGCCATTTAAAGTGGTACGCGAGCTGGGTTTAGAACGTCGTGAGACAGTTCGGTCCCTATCTGCCGTGGACGTTTGAGATTTGAGAGGGGCTGCTCCTAGTACGAGAGGACCGGAGTGGACGAACCTCTGGTGTTCCGGTTGTCACGCCAGTGGCATTGCCGGGTAGCTATGTTCGGAAAAGATAACCGCTGAAAGCATCTAAGCGGGAAACTTGCCTCAAGATGAGATCTCACTGGAACCTTGAGTTCCCTGAAGGGCCGTCGAAGACTACGACGTTGATAGGTTGGGTGTGTAAGCGCTGTGAGGCGTTGAGCTAACCAATACTAATTGCCCGTGAGGCTTGACCATATAACACCCAAGCAATTTGATGCTCCTAGTTGAAAAGACGAAAGAGACCAGATTGCGGTGTGTGAAGACGAAACGAACCGAAAGTTCGAAAGACTCACAAAACACCGAAGCTATCACCTACCCAATTTGCTGAAGCGAGGCCAACCGGTCACGACTCAGTACCCGAATTTCTTGACGACCATAGAGCGTTGGAACCACCTGATCCCATCCCGAACTCAGAAGTGAAACGATGCATCGCCGATGGTAGTGTGGGGTTTCCCCATGTGAGAGTAGGTCATCGTCAAGATTAAATTCCGAAACCCCAATTGCGAAAGCAGTTGGGGTTTTGTTTTTGTCCGCAGGAAATTCAAACTACTGCCCCAACCGCTCCAGTGTGTGCTCCAGCGAATCCAGCGACACACAGATAAAACCATCAAGCGGTCGATTGAGTTCCTCCACCAGCAAGATGGTTGCCCCCGTCGACAGGGCACACATCAGCAAGACGACGACAATGGTTCCGTTGCGTGGTGCAAACAGCCCGAACGAGCCGAAGATAATCCCCAGCCACGTCACCAGAATCACCAGCATCACCGGTGGAATCGATTGATTGGACTGCAACAGGGTCAGCCAGCGGGCGGCAAACACGGCGTCCATGTCTTGCAATGCCTTGGCTTTGAGTGAGCGCTGATCATCGTTGCCAGGCGTCAGTGACTCGACCTGGCGTTGCAGGCCTTCGGAACGACGGATCACTTCGGGGCTGTCGAGTTTTGCAATCTGACGGCGATCGCGGGTCGCGAGCACTTGGGTGATTTCGGCGTAGTTGTGCTTGAGCTCGGTACGGATGCTCTGGGTATCGGGGCCATAGCGGGCCAGCAAACGGTCGAATTGAATCACTTTCGCCGCCGCGCCCTCCAGCTCGGCATTGGCCGTATCGAAGGTGTTTTTGGCTGAGGAAACGAGCAGGCCGAGGACCAGCGCCGACATCGTTGCGATGAGGCCGGTGGCCAGCTTCAACACCGCCACGGAGTCATCGCTCAGATGTTGGCTCGGTAACCGCTCCCTCACGTACGAACCCAGCAGTGCGCTGGCGGACAGGCAGGCGAAAACGATGAGGGCGATCACCAGGTCATTCAAACTCAACCTCCGTTGACGCTGCCTACCGCGGGGAGATATTTACCGGTACTTGATCACGATGCCTTTGAGCTTGCGTCCCTCGATGGTCGTCACGTCGCGAGCCCACAGCGGTCCGTTGGCATAGGCTCCCACCGCCTGAATGTGGTCATAGACGACCACCACGGCGTCGCCGCCGAGTTTGGCGGATTCTTCCCGCAGCTTCTGTTCGACTTCGGTAATCGGCGGGGCAGGGTCGACGCTGGCGTCGATCAGCACTTCACCCAGGCGCACATGTGGGCGCAGAGGCTCCGAGCGCAGCACGACAACCTCGTCCGGCAATGTCGGTGCCGGATGTTCTACCCCGACATAGGCGGTGGTCTGTGCATCGACAGTGGCGCAACCACTGAGGGTCAGCAGGCTGGTGAGCACTCCACCTGCCAGGAGCAAGAGTTTGAAACGGGTGGACCAGGACAGGTCATGGGCTGGCATAGCGGGTTTGCTCCTCTTGTTCGCTGCTATCGATGTGGCAAGTTGACGGTAGCAGACAGGCCGGGAGTTGCCAGAAAGCCCAACCGTTTCAGGCTGGGCTTTCTTGTGCCTTCATTTCTGTCGATCGATAAAGGCCGTTAACTGATCCTTTTCGCAATTGACCATCCACGACACACCAAAACGGTCGACGAGCATGCCGAAGCGCGCCGTTGAAGATAAGGTAGGGATTGATTTTCATGTTCGGCTCCAGGTGCTCGAGTGCATACATCGGTTTGGACGCCGGTTTTTTCGGCGAATTCCGATTGTGTCGAGCCGACAAGCAAAGCGCTAAATCCTTGTCGGAGCTTGTGTTTCTTTAGATGTTTTTTCCATAGGCCGGGCGAGGCTTATCGCCTCCGGCACACGCCGCGGCGCCAGCACACGTTCGATGGCGCCGCTAACCATGCTTTCCAGCAGCTCCTCACGTTCCTGCTCGTCCAGCACATGGGGCGTCAGCCAACTGGGGGCACTGTTGAGCAGCGCGCCAATGGCATGCCCGGCGGCCAGCAGGCCTTGCTCGCTGAAACGGGACTTTGCGCCCAGCATCTTCAGCAACGTTCGTTCGTATTGCTCGCGCAATTGTTGAACCCGAGCCTGCTGCTCTTCGTTCAGGCAACCGCTGTCGCGCTCCACCAGACGGAAATGCCAAGGCATCTCCCGATGCAGATTCAGATGGGCGCGGATCAGGCTGTTGAGTTTGTCGCGTTTGCCGGGTGCTTTTTGCCGGATGCGCCCCAGAGTGGCCAGCAGCTCCTCGTAGAACTCCTCGATCAGGTCCAGCAGCAGATGCTGTTTGCTGGGGTAATGGTGATACAGCGAGCCTGGGGACAGCCCCAGGCACGTCGCGAGCTCACGCATGCCGACCTGGCCGAACCCCTTGCAGGCAAACAGCTCCAGGACTTTGTCCCGGTACTCGGCAAAGCGCGAGCAACGCTCAGGCATAGGCATGGAAGCCGCGCCCCGTCTTGCGCCCCAGGTAACCGGCAGCGACCATTTCCTTGAGCAATGGCGCCGGGCGATATTTGCTGTCGTTGAATCCGTCATAGAAAGCTTCGAGGATCGACAACAGGGTATCCAGGCCAATCAGGTCCGCCAGGGCCAGCGGGCCGATAGGCTGGTTGCAGCCCAGGCGCATGCCGGCGTCGATGTCTTCGGCGCTGGCCAGGCCTTCCTGGAACACCAGGATCGCCTCGTTGATCATCGGCACCAGGATCCGGTTGACCACGAAGCCCGGACGGTTGCCGGCGGTGATCGCGGTTTTGCCGAGGGTGGTCGCCATGTCCAGCGCCAATTGGTGGGTCGCGTCACTGGTTTGCAGGCCGCGGATGACTTCGATCAGGCCCATTACCGGCACCGGGTTGAAGAAATGCAGGCCGATGAAGCGCTCTGGCTGGCTGACACTGGCGGCCAGTTGGGTGATCGACAGCGACGAGGTATTGGAGGCGATGACGCATTCGCTGCTGACTTGCGCGGCGATCTGTTGCAGCACACGCAGTTTCAGGTCGAGATTTTCAGTGGCCGCTTCGATGACCAGTTGCGCGTCATGCAGGACGCTGTAATCGGTGCTGATGCGGATTTTGTCGAGGGTGGCCTGTTTCTGCTCGGGCGTCAGGGTTTGCTTGGCGATCTGCCGGTCAAGATTTTTACCGACCGTCGCGACGGCTTTTTGCAAAGCGCTTTCAGAGATGTCGAGCAAGGTCACGTTGAAACCGGCCATGGCACAGACTTGTGCGATGCCGTTGCCCATGGTGCCTGCGCCGATTACACCGATGTTTTGCAGATTCATTTTCCGTCCTTCGATCAAACCCTGCGATACCTTGGCCGCGAATGCGACCGAAGGCGTACTATTGCCGCGAGTCTAGAGCCGGCAGGGCGGTTGTCCTATGCCAAAACTGTTCAACGGCACTGATGTTTTTTGCCATTCGGGTGATGAGAGAGAAGCGAACCAATGCGGGAAAAGGACTCGGTTGCCGCCTATTTCGTGCAGGCCATGATCCATGGGCTGAGGGACGATCCGCAGCGCGTGACGGCCGTGCTCGAACAGGCGGGCATTGATCCGGCGGTCATGCAACAACCCACGGCGCGGGTACCGGCCAACGCGTTTGCGGCGTTGTGGCTGATTCAGATCCGCGAGCTCGACGACGAGTTTTTCGGGCTCGATTCCCATGGCATGCCGCCGGGCAGTTTCGCCCTGATTTGTCGCGCCCTGATTCAGGAACCCGATCTGCACAAGGCCATGCGTCAGTGTCTGGCCAACTTCGGGTTATTCCTGCGCGACTTTCGTGGCTCGCTGTCCGTGCGGGGCAAACGTGCGGTCATCAGCCTGCAAACCCGTTCGGAGGACAACGATGCCAGCCGGTTTGGCGAAGAAACCTTCCTGGTGTTGATGATCAGTCTGCTGTGCTGGCTGGGTGGGCGGCGCATTCCCATTGACCGTGCGGACTTCCGCCATTCGCGCCTGTCGCTGAGTGACGACCGCCTGCTTTGGGGGCCCAACCTGACCTTCGGTGCCGAGCGCACTGAAATCGAATTTGCCAGCCATTACCTGCGCCTGCCGGTGGTTCAGGACCTGGCGTCGCTGAAAGTGTTCCTGCGCACCGCGCCGCAATGGCTGGTGATCCGCTTCCGTAACCAGCATGGACTGGCATCGCAGGTTCATCAGCGCCTGCGCGGCAGTCACTACAGTGAATGGCCGACGTTGCAGGCCTTTGCCATGGAACAGCACCTGAGCCCCAGCACCTTCCGCCGCAAACTGGAGCGTGAAGGCTGTTCCTATCAGGAGATCAAGGACGAAGTACGCCGTGGCGTGGCCTTTGAGCAACTGCGTCAGAGCGACGCGAGCATCAGCGATATCGCCGAGCAACTGGGCTTCCAGGAGCCCAGCGCCTTCCATCGGGCGTTCAAGAAGTGGACCGGGGAGAGTCCGGGGCGCTATCGGGCCCGTTATCAGGGGGACTGTGGGAGCGAGCCTGCTCGCGAAAGCGACAGGTCATTCAACAGTGATGTCGTCTGACACTCCGCCTTCGCGAGCAAGCCCGCTCCCACAGGGATCCGTCATGGCATTTCCGGCAGTTCCTGCGGGCGCAGGTCGAAGACCAATACTTCAGCGTCCACGCCGTTGCTCAAGGTCAGTGCCTGTTCATCACGGACTCGCACGCCGTCGCCTTCCTGCAACAACACGCCATTAAGTTCGACGCTGCCCCGGGCCACGTGCACGTAGGCATAACGGTTGGCGGCCAGCTCCAGGGTGGCGCTTTCCTTGCCGTCGATCAGGCCGGCATACACCCGTGCATCCTGACGCACCTTCAGCGAACCCTTGGCGCCGTCCGCAGAGATGATCAGTTGCAGGCGCCCGCGTTTTTTCCGGGTGCTGAAGTGCTCCTGCTGATAGCGCGGTTTGGCGCCGCTGACGTCGGGCACGATCCAGATCTGCAGAAAGTGCACCGGCCGCGTGCTGGAGTGGTTGAACTCACTGTGGGCCACGCCGCTGCCAGCGCTCATCAGTTGCACATCGCCGGGGCGGATCACCGACCCGGTGCCCAAGGTGTCCTTGTGTTCCAGAGCACCTTCAAGCACATAGGAGAAGATCTCCATGTCGCGGTGCGGGTGCTGGCCGAAGCCTTTGCCGGCGGCGACGCGGTCGTCGTTGATCACCAACAGGTCGGAAAAACCCTGCTCTTTCGGATTGCGGTAGTTGGCGAAGGAAAAGGTGTGGAACGACTTCAACCAGCCGTGATTGGCCAGACCACGATCCGAGGCTTTGCGAAGAGTCAGCATGATGAAATCTCCTGTGGGGACGTGAATTCGTCCGAGTGAGGAGAAGGTTAATGTTTACTGGTTTGTGCAATAAGTAGGTGAAAATTGAAATACTGTCTTGTTGTGGTTGACAGTATCCGGAAGTGAATCAGCTATTTTTTTCTGCGTCTGGCTTGTGTTTGGCCATAATGCACAGCACTCCCTGATGCCGGGCGCAGGCCCTGTGGGAGCGAGCCTGCTCGCGAAGGCGTTGTGTCAGTCGCTATCAACGTTGGCTGATACACCGCTTTCGCGAGCAGGCTCGCTCCCACAAGGTCCCGGTGTTTGGCGGACCGACTCAATTTGATCCCAGTGAATTCCAATCCATGAAAACCGTGGCAATGGTGTTGTTTCCCGACTTTCTCCTGCTCGATATGGCCGGGCCCATGGAAGTGTTTTCCATCGCCAATCGTTATCTGAAACCCGACGATCACTATGTGCTGTCGACCATCGGCACCGAGCCCGGCGCATTGCGGGCGTCCAATGGCGTGAGCGTGCAGGCCGACCGGCACATCGATCAGGCCTGCGAAGGTTTTGATTTGCTGCTGGTGCCCGGTGGTCCCGGTGCCTACAACGAAAAGCATCCGCCGTTGCTCGAGTGGCTCAGGCACAACGTCAGCCGGTCCGCCGCTTATGGCTCGATCTGCACCGGGGCGTTCGTGTTGGGGCATGCGGGCTTGCTCGACGGCTATCGCGTCACCACCCACTGGCACTACACCGAGCGGCTGATCAAGGGTTTCCCGAAGGCGAGCGTCGAGACTGACCAGATCTTTGTCCAGGACCGCAACCTCATCACCTCCGGTGGTGTCACCGCCGGGATCGACCTGGCGTTGTCGGTGGTGGCGCAAGACCACGGGAAAAAAGTCGCCCAGGACGTGGCCAAGGTGTTGCTGGTGGTGATGAAGCGTCAGGGCGGGCAGGCACAGTTCAGCCCGTTGATGGCGGCGGTCGCGCCTCACGAAACGGCGATTACCCGCGTGCAGAACCATGTGCTCGAGCACCTCGACGAGCCCTTCAGCATCGAGCGCATGGCGAGCCTGGCCAATATGAGCCCGCGGCATTTCGCCAGGGTGTTCGCCCGGGAGGTGGACATGACGCCGATGGAGTTTCTGCAAAGCGCGCGCATCGATTGCGCCAGGAACCTGCTGGAAACCAGCGAGTTGCCGCTCAAGACCGTGGCCTTCAAAAGCGGCTTCGGCAGCGTGCGGCACATGCGTTTTCTGTTCAGTGAAAAGCTTGGCCTGACCCCGACCCAATACCGCGAGCAGTTCAGCTAGCGCGCATGTCCGTTGCGCGCACCGCAATGGCCGTGACGCTCCCCCCGTGGCGGTTGTACCGTCACAGAGGGCTGCCAAGATACGAGGTAACTCATTGCAAGGAAGGTGCGGAGCCTGGATGGACTCACGTGCCAGATCAGGTGTCCCGCGAGTGACTGCCCATGAACAGCCTCAGAGATGTCAGCAACGAAGCGGTGCTGCAATTCGGACCCTACGCTTTCCACCTCAGTCAGCGACTGGTGCTGGAGGGCGATCGACCGCTGCGCCTGGGCGGCCGTGCCCTAGACGTGTTGCAGGTGCTGGTCGAGCACGCGGGCTCGGTGGTCAGCAAGGACGAGTTGATTGCGCAGGTCTGGCCGCGCTCCGTGGTCGAAGAGATCAACCTGCGCGTGCACATTGCTGCCCTGCGTCGGGCCTTGGGCGACGGGCAGAACGGTCAGAGCTACATCGTCAACATTCCCCAGCGCGGCTACAGTTTTGTCGCCCCGGTACAGCATTCGCCGCAGCCTGTAGCGTTCCCGAGCCAGTCCGTGAAAAAGCCCCTGCACAACCTGCCGGCGCGGCTCACGTCGATCACCGGGCGCGATGCGGTTGTCGGCAGCCTGGTGCGGCAGTTGCCGGTGCGCCGATTCATGACCCTGGTCGGACCTTGCGGGATCGGCAAGACCACCGTGGCCTTGCGCGTGGCCGAACTGCTGTTGCAACACTATCGGCATGGCGTGTGGCTGGTGGACCTGGCGGTGATCGATGATCCGGCGCAAGTGACCGATCATCTCACGCGAACCCTTGGGCTGGAGGTCGGCATCACGCTGGAGGCGCTGGTGCAGCGGCATGCCTTGTTGGTCCTGGACAACTGCGAGCATCTGCTCGAGCGCTGCCGGACGTTGGTCGAGACTTTGCTGCAATCGATGCCGCGATTGTCGATCCTCGCCACCAGCCGCGAGCCACTCAAGGCCGCGGGCGAAACCGTATTGCGTCTGCCACCGCTGGCGGTGCCGCCGGCGTCAGCGCTGCGCAGCGTTGCCGAGGTCATGGGCTATTCGGCGGTGCAGTTGTTCGTCAGTCGTGCCCGGGCCCGTGAGCAAGGCTTCACCTTGCGCGAACAAGACCTCAAGGTCGTGCGCGAAATCTGTCGGCGCCTCGACGGCCTGCCGCTGGCGATTGAATTGGCGGCGGCGCAAATCGATGCGCTGGCGCTGGTGGGGTTGCAGGCGCAACTCGATAACTGTTTTCAGTTGCTGTCTCAGGGCCGTCGCACGGCCATGCCCCGGCACCAGACGCTCAAGGCTGCACTGGACTGGAGCTACGAACGGTTGAGTCCGCTGGAACAATCCGTGTTGCAGCGTTTGGCGGTATTCAAGATGGCCTTCACCCAGGACGCCGCGATAAGCGCGATCAGCAGCGACGCGTTACCGGTCGCCGAACTGATCGAGGTGCTGGACAACCTCGCGCTCAAATCACTGCTGTCCCTGGAGCAGGGCGGCGGGGTGATCCGTTACCGCTTCCTCAACACCACCCGCACCTACGCCCTGGAAAAGCTCGAACTCAGTGGTGAGCTGCGCACCCTTGAAATGCGTTATGCCGGTTACGTCAGTCAAACGCCCCGGCTTTCAGACCGGCAAGTGGCAATGCAACTCACCGAGTAAGTGGCGCACGGCCTTCAGGTCCGGCGTGGCAAAGCCTTCGGTGAAGCGCTGGTAGACCGGCGCCAGCAATGCATGCGCCCGTTGGTGGAGGCCCTGTCGCTGCCACAATTGCGCCAGCGAGGTGGCGCTGCGCAGCTCCCAGGTCAGGGCGCCCTGGGTTTTTGCCACGTCGAGTGCCTTGAGCAGCACGGTTTCAGCCATCGTGGCGTTGGCCGGACACTCCGTTGCCAGCAGCGTCTCGGCCCTGGCCCGCAGAATCTCTGCCGTGCTCCAGCCCGACGCGCCGTTTTGCGCACGTTCAAGCAGGTCGTCATCGACGCAGGTGGAATCCAGCGTGACCATGATGTCCTTGATCAGTCCGACACTTGGTTGCCTGGCGGGCGCGATATCGACGCCGCCGATCACCTGCGCGTAGTGTTGCGCCCAGGTATGGAACAGCAGGACCGAGTGTTTCTGCGCCTGTTGCAGCAGCAGGCGCAGGAGTTCGCGGGCGCTGCGGGTGTCACCGTTGTAGTAGGCGATCAGGCAGCCGGCGAGCGCCAGGGTGTAGCAGATCGACGTGCCGTGGTTGATCTGCAACGCGATGTCCAGCGCCTGCCGGGCTGCACGCCAGGCCTGTTCCGGTTGGCCCCGCAGCCAGAGGATGCGCGCCTGGATGGTCAGCGCCGCGACGCTCTGGTCGTATTGCACGCCGAAACCATGGGTGAAGCGGTTGAGATGGCCACTGTGGGCCATGCGTTGCAGTACCTGTTCGGCATGCTCCCCGGCCTGTTGCTGGTCGCCGGAAAAATGCAGGGCGAGCACCCGCAATCGATGGGTGCTCAGGGATAACAGGGCGTCGTCATGCAGTCCCAATTGATCGAATTGCCGGCTCTGTTGCAGGGCCATCTGGTATTGGCCGCAACTGAGATTGACCGCCAGGTGACCGGAAATCGCCCGCAACTGACCGGCCACATCGTTGAGTCGGCTGGCCAGGGTCCTGGCACTGATAAAGGCGCCAACGGTTTCGGCACTCGCGCCTTGAGCGTGGTAACAGGCACTGCCCAGGGCCAGCTTGAGGGTCATCTGCAAACGCGGGCAAGGCTCGGCAGACTGCTCGAGCAGGGCCAGGGCCTTGCGCACATAACCGCCGTGTTCCTTGAGCAGTGACAGCTCCTGCCACAGGGGCGTGGACGTCGCGGCCAGGCGTATCGCCAGTGCCTGCGGCCCTTGCCCGTGCAGACCCCAGTCGAGGGCCGCGCGGATGTCCTCCAGGGTCCGGCCATAGCGCTCGAGCCACAGGCCGGTCGAGGTTTTCTCCCATTCGTCCTGCGCCTGTTGCATCAGCGCCAGGCAACGCTCGGCATGGCGCTCCCGCGTGCCGGGCAGGTCGGGGGTTTGCGCGAGTTTTTCCAGCGCATGGCTGCGGGTGGTATCGAGCAGGCGGTAGTAAACATCCTCATCGCCCACCTCCACGTTCAACAGCGACTTGGCGACCAGTTGGGTGATCGAACCGAACACTTCGCGAGGTTCGATGTGTTCGCCGACAATCACCGCCGCTGCGGACTCCAGGGTGAAGCCGCCGCGAAACACGCTCAGTCGGCGCAGGCAGGTCTTTTCGCAGGCGTTGAGCAGCTCGAAGCTCCAGTCCAGTGTCGCGCGCAGGGTCTGATGGCGTGCCGGGGGCGTCTGACAGGGCTGGGTCAACACCCGGAAACTGCTTTGCAACTGCGCCAGCAAGCCGGCTAAGCCGAAGTTGCCCACTTGCGCCGCCGCCAGTTCGATGGCCAGTGGAATGCCGTCCAGTCGGTGGCAGATGTCGATCAACAGCGGCAGTTCATCGTCCGTCAGTTCAAAGCTGTCATGGCTGGCCATGGCCCGCTCGACAAACAGTTGCAAGGCGGAAAAGGTCATGGCCTGGGCACGGTCGAGGACGGCGATGGGCGGCGGGCAGTCGAGTGATGCCAGGCGCTGGACGAACTCGCCTTCGGCCCGCAGGCCCTCGCGGCTGGTGGCGAGAATGTGCACGTGCGGCGCACTGCGCAGAATGTTTTCGCAGAGCTGGGCGATGGCGTCGACCAGGTGTTCGCAGTTGTCGATGACCAACAGCATTTGCCTGTCGCGCAGACAGTCGGCAAGGCCGCTCAGGGGCTCGTCATCGTGCAGGGCCAGTTCGAGCAACGTCGCCAGGTGGCCGTCGATCATCAGCGGGCAGTTGATCGGGGCCAGGTCCAGCAGGCGGATGCCGTCCCGGTAGCGACCGATCATTTGTTCGGCGACTCGCAAGGCCACGGTGGTCTTGCCGATGCCGCCGGGGCCGACAAGGGTGATGAAGCGCTGGCGCGGCAGTTGCACCACCAGATTGTCGACCAGCGTGCGCCGGCCGATCATGCGTGTGCGGCGCACCGGCAGGTTATGCCGGCTCGGCGCGCAAGCCATGGGCGCAGACGGTTGTTCGACCTGTTCCCTTGAGTGCGGTGCGACGAAGCTGTACCCGCGCTGGGCCACGGTGACGATGTAGCGCTGGCCGGCCTGACCGTCGCCGAGCGCCTTGCGCAACGCGGCCATGTGCACCCGCAGGTTGATGTCTTCGACCACGCTGTCGGGCCAGACCCGAGCGATCAATTGCTGCTTGCTGACCACGTTGCCGGCGTGTTCCAGCAGGATCAACAGGATGTCCATGGCGCGCCGGCCCAGGCGCAAGGGCTGGTCGGCCTCCATCACCAGGCGTTGTCCGGGGTAGACCCGGTAGGGGCCGAAATGCACAGCCTGTTCGGGGGAAAGGGTCAACGAGTCGCTCCTGCTGCAGCCGTCTGGTTCGCGGTTTACGAGCATATTCCTCAGGTTTTTTACGCAGCGCAATGTGCCGCCCCGGTGACTGAAAGGGCAGGCATTGACTCTAGCGTATCGACCAACTGCTGTCGGTCCCGAAAACATTGGGTGCGACAGATGGACGGGACAGGCCGGGGCTTTTTGCGTGCCAAGGAAAATTAACAACGTTTAACTCGTCGCGCGTCCGGTCTACGCCCAAAACTCTCCTTCTTCAACTTCCACTGAAGGCAGGGATGAAATGTCAGTAAGCCGCGAGCAGCTCGATGTGGGAGCGAGCCTGCTCGCGAAGGCGGTGTCACATTTAGTCTATGCGGTGACTGACACAGCGCTTTCGCGAGCAGGCTCGCTCCCACAAAGGACAGAGCAATGAGCAAGGTGGTGGTGGTCTATCACAGTGGCTACGGGCACACCCGGGTCATGGCCGAAGCCGTGGCCGCGGGCGTGGAGCGGCACCTGGGCAGCACTTGCCAGTTGATCCCGGTCGAGGAAGTGGACGAGCACTGGGCGCGGCTGCACAACGCCGACGCCATCATCTTCGGCGCGCCGACCTACATGGGCAGTGCCTCGGCGGCCTTCAAGGCGTTCATGGAGGCCACGGCCGCGTTCTACCTGACCCAGCCCTGGCGCGACAAACTCGCGGCGGGCTTCACCAATTCCGGCTGCCTGTGCGGCGACAAACTCAACACCTTGCTGCAGATGGCGGTGTTCGCCGCGCAGCACTCGATGATCTGGGTCGGCCTCGACCTGCTGCCGGCGCGTTCCGGCACCGGCGCGTTCAACGGCCAACTCAATCGCCTGGGCAGCTCACTGGGCGCCATGGCCCAGTCGAATGTCGAGCAATCCCCCGACGATGCGCCGCCCCCCGAGGATCGCTGCACCGCCGCGCACCTGGGCGAGCGGGTGGCGCGCCTGGCCGATCGCCTGAACCCACTTGCGGTTTGATTCACCCCCCAACCCTCGTTAAGGAGGCATCACCCATGAGCACTTTCACTACCCGCGACGGCGTCGAGATTTACTACAAGGACTGGGGCACCGGTCAGCCGGTTGTCTTCAGTCACGGCTGGCCGCTGAACGCCGACAGTTGGGAATCGCAGATGATTTTCCTGGCCTCCAACGGCTACCGGGTCATCGCCCACGACCGTCGCGGTCATGGGCGTTCCAGTCAGCCGTGGTCAGGCAATGACATGGACCATTACGCCGACGATCTGGCGCAGTTGATCGAGCTGCTCGACCTGCAAGACGCGGTGCTGTTCGGCTTCTCCACCGGCGGTGGCGAGGTGGCGCGCTACATCGGTCGCCACGGCACCGGCCGCGTGGCCAAGGCCGGGCTGATTTCCGCAGTGCCGCCCCTGATGCTCAAGACCGAAGCCAACCCCGGTGGCTTGCCACTGGAAGTGTTCGACGGCATCCGCCAGGCCTCGCTGGCCGACCGCTCGCAGCTCTACATCGACCTCGCCAGCGGGCCGTTTTTCGGCTTCAACAAGCCCGGCGCGAAACCGTCTCAGGGCATGATCGACTGGTTCTGGATGCAAGGCATGATGGCCGGCCACAAGAACGCTCATGACTGCATCAAGGCGTTCTCGGAAACCGACTTCACCGAAGACTTGAAGAAGTTCGACGTGCCGACGCTGGTGGTGCATGGCGACGCGGATCAGGTCGTGCCTTACGAGGCGGCGGGTGTCTCCTCGGCCAGGCTGGTGAAAGGCTCGACCCTGAAGATTTACCCGGGCGCCCCTCACGGGCTGACGGACACCCACAAGGATCAGCTCAACGCTGACCTGTTGGCGTTCTTGAAAGGTTAAAAAGCCAGATCAAAAGATCGCAGGCTTCGCCAGCGCCTAAACGCTAGCGTGCATGGCCATAGGAGCTGGCGAAGGCTGCGATCTTTTGCTTTCAAGGCCACGCACCATCTGACAGCGCCAGGCAAACGGATTGATGCCTTCGCTGCGGGTGAAGAGGTGGCAGAAGTGCGCCTGATCGCAGAAGCCGCATTCGAGGCTGATCTGCGTCAGGCTCATGTCGGTGTACTGGATCAATTGCTTGGCCAGGATTATGCGTTGCCGGCGAATCCAGTCCTGCGGCGAGAGTCCGGTGCTGCACTTGAAGGCGCGGGAGAAATGACTGCGCGAGAGGGCGCAGGCCTGTGCCAGTTCAGTGACTTCCAGGCTGTCGCCGAGTCGCTCGAGGATCAGTTGTTTAACCAGCCGTTCGCGCTGCGGGCTGAGGCCGCCGGTGCTTTTCTTTGGCACAGGCGTGAATGGCGCGGGCGCGGCATTTTGCTGAACGTGAGCCATGGTGAATGTCCGTGTCGGTAGGCTTCATTCTTGGACCCGAAGGCTCTGGCTTGCGAGTTAATCGTTGTTAATTCCTCGTTAAGCGCGGGACGTCCCGGGCAAAGTCAGACACACTTCTCAACCTCGCGCCTGGCCGAACACACAAGGGAACCGTGCTTATGAACCGTAACGATCTGCGTCGCGTCGACATGAACCTGCTGGTGATTTTCGAGGCGCTGATGTTCGAAAAGAACCTGACCCGCGTCGCGGAAAAACTGTTCATGGGCCAACCGGCGGTGAGCGCCGCGCTGGGGCGTCTGCGTGATCTGTTCGACGACCCGTTGCTGCTGCGCAACGGGCGCGGCATGGAACCGACGGCGCGGGCGCTGACGATTCTCAGGGAGCTGCAGCCGGCGATGGATACCATTTCCGGTGCGGTCAGCCGGGCCAGGGAATTCGATCCGGCGACCAGTTGCGATGTGTTCCGCATCGGGCTGTCGGACGATACCGAGTTCGGTTTGTTTCCGCCGTTGCTGCGTCAGTTGCAAGAGGAAGCACCGGGCATCGTCGTGGTCGTGCGGCGGGCCAATTACCTGTTGATGCCAGCGCTGCTGGCGTCGGGGGAGATCTCGGTGGGCGTGAGCTACACCACGGATCTGCCGGCCAATGCCAAGCGCAAGAAGCTGCGCGATATTCCCTGCAAAGTGCTGCGCGGTGATACCCGGCCGGGGCCGCTGACCCTGGATGAGTACTGCGAACGGCCCCATGCGATGGTGTCGTTTTCCGGTGACTTGAGCGGCAATATCGATCTGGATCTGGCGAAGGTCGGGCGTAGTCGTCGCGTGGTGCTTGGCGTGCCGCAGTTCAGTGGGTTGCGGGCGTTGCTGGCGGGGACGGAGATGATCGCCACCGTGCCGGATTATGCGGCCTGTGCGCTGGTCGAGGGGTGTGGGTTGCGGGCTGAGGATCCGCCGTTCGAGATTGAGGCGGCGCAGTTGTCGATGGCCTGGAGCGGGGTGCATGACAATGATCCGGCAGAGCGGTGGTTGCGGGCGCGGATTGGGCAGTTCATGTCTTTGGCTTTGGATGTTTCTTAGGTGTTGACCTTGGCGGCCTCTGGGCCGACCAGGCTCTTGGTTGATTGAGTACATATCCGTTGCTGCGGTAACGGCGGCTTATGGTTCCGCTCTTACAGCGGGTCACTTTGGCAAACGCCGGAGTGCCGGCCCAGCCCAAAGTAACCAAAGGTCTCGCCCCTTACGTACGGCCCCTCGCTTAGGCTCGGCGTTCCTTCGCTCCGGCATTCATCCGGGGGCATTGCCCTCCGGTCGGCTTCGCTTCGACCTGCATGCAATGAGTTCGACTGCGTCGAACGGCGCTGCGCGCCCATCCCCGGATGAACACCTGCGCTCAGCCTGCCGAGGGGGCGGGTGGATCAAGATCAAGAGCTGCAGGCGAGCTAACGCTCGGCCTGATGAGTGGTGAGAAGCGGCGCGGTGTGGGCTGCTCTGCCTTTGCTCTTCTGTGGGAGCGAGCTTGCTCGCGATGGCGGCCTGCCGGTCAGCCAATTTCTTTCGAATGTACCCAGCCCAACTGTGGGAGCCTGCTCGCGAAGGCGGTCTGCCAGCCGACCTGATTTTTGCAGATGTCCCCAATCTCTGTGGGAGCGGGCTTGCCCGCGATGGCGGACTGCCAGCCAACCAATCTCTCGCAGATACATGCAAATCAACCTGTGGGCTTGCTCGCGAAGGCGTCATGACAGTTAGCATTGATGTTGACTGACCCACCGCTTTCGCGAGCAAGCCCGCTCCCACAGGGAATGCGCAGTGTTTCGGCAGCTCTGTTTAAAAGCCGTCAGCCTCTATTCCTGAAAGCCACACCGCCTTGCGTCGTTGCCTACAACTACGCCAGAATCCGCCGGCTTGTGTGTCTTGGCCCTGATCTCTAACGTTCTCCGCGTCGCTGTCCATGCAGCGATCGGGTTTAGCCGCTCGGTAAGTTTCAAGGCTCGCCAGTGTCACCTCAAGATCATTTCGGTCTGCATGATGGTGGCTGTGCGTGGGGCACTTCGGTGCGCCGGGTTCCTTGATCCCTGGTCTGCTAACCCGCGTACAGCCGCCACCCAATTCGTTTAGCAGCGACCTGTGGCGGCTCCATTGATCAAGGAGTTCCACCATGTTCAAACCCACCCCGAATCCCCCCGCCTCACCGCGCAATCCCAGCACAATGTTTGTCATCACCCCCGACATCAACACCGAAACTCTGTTGGCCCACGCCTGCGAATCCCTGGCCTCGGCCAGCATCATGGCCAGTGATCTTGCAGGCTTTCTGCAGAGCCCGCATCGCAACGCGCTGCTTGGGATTGCGCAGATCATCATGTTGGGTGAGCTGGCGGTGAATCGGGCGCTGGATAATCTCGATCCGCAGGAGTAGCCCGGTAGAAGCAACCACAAATAACCCTGTGGGAGCGAGCTTGCTCGCGATGGCGGTGGATCAGCCAACATCAATGTTGAATGTTGTGCCGCAATCGCGAGCAAGCTCGCTCCCACAGGGAACTATGTCGTTTGGTCGCTCTCGGTCTTCCTGCAAACAGAGCACGTACATTCAATTTTTCCTCCTCCCGTCCCGGCACTATCGAATCCTGTCCCGGCGCATCGATGCCGGTGGTTTTTCATTTGTGCAGGTGGGCCATGGACACTTCGCGACGTGATGATCGGGCGCATGACTGGGGGCTGCTGTTCCTGCGGGTCAGCGGCGGTTTGTTTGTGTTGTGGGTGCATGGTTTGCCCAAGCTGCTTTACTACAGTGCCGAGTTGCAGAACATCGAAGATCCTTTCCACCTGGGCGCGAACCTGACGCTGATGCTGGCGATCTTCGCCGAGGTGGTGTGCCCGCTGCTGATCGTCGGCGGGTTGCTGGTGCGTCTGGCATGTTTGCCTATTCTGTTTTTGTTGTGGGTGTCGATGTTGCTCGTGCATCCGCAGTGGACCCTCTTCGAAGGCCAGTTCGGCTGGCTGTTGTTGATCGTGTTCACCAGCATTCTCATCGCCGGGCCGGGACGGCTGGCGCTCAATGTCCGTCTTGCCGGAGCCTTGCGTTATGTCTGATCTCAATCGCCGTGAGCCGGCAAGTCCCGGGCCTGATGAGGTGGTGACGCTGATCGTCAAGCACCGGGTCAAGGCCGGTTTCGAAGTGCCTTATGAAGCCTGGCTGCGCAACATCGTCAAGGTGGCCGCGCAGAATGTCGGGCACCTGGGCGTGGATGTGGTGCGCGGCAAGAACGCCGGCCTCGACACCTATACCTGCGTGCTGCGCTTTTGCTCGACCGAGGCGATGCAGAACTGGCTCGATTCGCCGCAGCGCCAGGCGTTGGTCGACGAAGCCGCGCCGATGCTGGCCGATGGCGACCAGACCGAAGTCAATCCGGTCAACGAGTTCTGGTTTTCGCCCCAGGCCGAAGCCGGTACGCCACCGCCGCGCTGGAAGCAGGCCGTGGTGACGTTGCTGGTGATCCTGCCGCACACCTTGTTGGTGCCGCTGCTCTGGGGGCCGCTGCTACGGCTCAACGCCTTGCTCTCCAACTATGTGGTGGCCACGTTCCTGATCACCCTGACCATCGTGCTCTCGGTGGTTTACATCTTCATGCCCATGGCGACGCGTCTGTTCGCGCCCTGGCTGTCTCCTGCCACATTGCACGAGGAACCCTGATGAACGCCGATCTGATTCTGTTCAATGGTCAATTTCATACCGTTGACCGCGAAAAACCGCTCGCCAGCGCGGTGGCGATCAGCGACGGTCGCTTTGTCGTGGTGGGCAGTGATGCCCAGGCCATGGCCCTGCGTGGCTCGAACACCCAAGTGATCGACCTCAAGGGCCGCTGTGTAATTCCCGGGCTCAACGACTCGCACTTGCACCTGATCCGTGGTGGCTTGAACTACAACCTGGAACTGCGCTGGGAAGGTGTGCCGTCCCTGGCCGATGCCTTGCGCATGCTCAAGGATCAGGCCGACCGCACGCCGACGCCGCAGTGGGTGCGGGTGGTCGGTGGCTGGAACGAATTCCAGTTCGCCGAGAAGCGCATGCCGACCCTGGCCGAGCTCAACCAGGCGGCACCGGACACCCCGGTATTCGTGTTGCACCTGTACGACCGCGCCTTGCTCAACCGCGCGGCGTTGCGTGTAGCCGGTTACACCCGCGACACGCCGAACCCGCCGGGTGGCGAGATCGTGCGCGACGCCAATGGCGAGCCGACCGGCATGTTGGTGGCGCGGCCCAATGCGATGATCCTGTACTCGACCCTGGCCAAGGGGCCGAAGCTGCCGCTGGAATATCAGGTCAACTCGACCCGTCAGTTCATGCGCGAACTCAACCGCCTGGGCCTGACCAGCGCCATCGATGCCGGCGGTGGTTTCCAGAATTATCCGGACGATTACCAGGTGATCGAGCAGTTGGCGAAGGATGAGCAACTGACCGTGCGCATCGCCTACAACCTGTTCACCCAGAAACCCAAGGAAGAGTTGACCGATTTCAAGAACTGGACCGACAGCGTAAAGCTGCACCAGGGTGACGATTACCTGCGGCACAACGGCGCCGGGGAAATGCTGGTGTTCTCGGCGGCGGACTTCGAAGACTTCCTCGAACCACGCCCGGACCTGCCGCAAACCATGGAAGCCGAACTGGAACCGGTGGTGCGCCATCTGGTCGAGCAACGCTGGCCGTTCCGTTTGCACGCGACCTACAACGAATCCATCAGCCGCATGCTCGACGTGTTCGAGAAGGTCAACCGCGACATTCCGTTCAACGGCTTGCCGTGGTTTTTCGATCACGCCGAAACCATCACCCCGCAGAACATCGAGCGGGTGAGGGCGCTGGGTGGCGGCATTGCGATTCAGGATCGCATGGCCTTCCAGGGCGAATATTTCGTCGAGCGGTACGGCGCGAAAGCTGCCGAAGCCACGCCTCCGATCAAGCGCATGCTGGCCGAGGGGGTACCGGTCGGTGCCGGCACCGACGCCACGCGGGTATCGAGTTACAACCCATGGACTTCGCTGTACTGGATGGTCAGCGGCCGCACCGTCGGCGGCATGGAACTGCACGCCGAAGGCCTGTCGCGCCTGACGGCGCTGGAACTGTTCACCCACGGCAGCGCCTGGTTCTCGTCGGAGCAAGGCAAGAAAGGCCAGATCAAGGTCGGGCAACTGGCCGACGTCGCCGCCCTCAGCGCGGACTTCTTCAGCGTCGATGAAGAGGCGATCAAGTGGATCGAGTCGGTACTGACCGTGGTCGGCGGCAAGGTGGTGTACGGCGCCGGTGACTTCGAGAAACTCGGGCCGGCCAGCGTGCCGGTGCTACCGGACTGGTCGCCGGTGGTGAAGGTGCCGGGCCACTGGCGCCCGACATCGCCGATGCAGGCCCAGGTTCACCACTGCAGCGGGCCCTGTGCGGTGCACTCCCACAGCCATGAACGGGCGCGCCTGTCGAATGCGCCGGTCAGCGATTTCGCCGGTTTCTGGGGCGCCTTTGGCTGCTCGTGTTTTGCCTTCTGACGCATTCAAAAAAGCGCCGACCCAACAGGGCGGCGCGGTATGCAACAACCATCCATCAAGGAGCTTCCAATGAGCAACGTTCCGTACAATCGCCTGAACAAAGACGATGCCGTGGTATTGCTGGTCGACCACCAGACCGGTCTGATCTCGCTGGTGCAGGATTTCTCGCCCAACGAGTTCAAGAACAACGTGCTGGCGCTGGGCGACATCGCCAAGTTCTTCAACCTGCCGACCATCCTCACCACCAGTTTCGACAGCGGTCCGAACGGGCCGATCGTGCCGGAGCTCAAGGCGCAGTTCCCGGACGCGCCGTTCATTGCCCGCCCGGGCCAGATCAACGCCTGGGACAACGAAGACTTCGTCAAGGCGATCAAGGCCACCGGTCGCAAGCAACTGATCATCGCCGGTGTGGTGACCGACGTGTGCGTGGCGTTCCCGACCCTGTCAGCCATTGCCGAAGGCTATGAGGTGTTTGTGGTGACCGACGCTTCCGGCACCTTCAACACCACCGTGCAACAAGCGGCCTGGGCACGCATGTCGGCCGCCGGTGCGCACCTGCTGAACTGGTTCTCCGTGGCCTGCGAGCTGCAAGGCGACTGGCGCAACGACATGGAAGGCCTGGCCAACCTGCTGTCCGAGCGCCTGCCGAACTATCGCAACCTGATCAACAGCTACATGAAGTTCACGGCCAAGTAAGACGTACACCTGTGGGAGCGAGCTTGCTCGCGATGGCGGCGTATCAGTCGACACATGTGTTGACTGACAGAAAGCTATCGCGAGCAAGCTCGCTCCCACAGTGTTTTGTGTCAGCCGTGGATCAGCGACTCTGCAACCACCCCAAAAACCCACCTTTCCTGACCGCCACCGGTTTGGCCATCAACGCCATCCGGCTGTTCTGCTGGCGCACCGCTTGCAGCTTGTTCAACGCCCGGTCGACCTCCCGACGTTGCCCCATGCAGTCGCGGGTCAGGGATTTGTCGAGGCGGTAGATGATGCTTGAAGTCATGGCGGTGAACCGTGCCTGGGACGGCGTATCGGCGAGGATGCTTTGTTCGCCCATGACTTCACTGGGCCCCATGCGCCCGGCTTCGATCTGCGTGCTGCCGTCGGGGACGGTGGCGCTGACTACGCCGGTGGCGATGACGAACAGACTGTCCGGTACTTCCTCCAGGTCCAGCACCACATCACCGGCTGCGTATTGCTGCGCCACCATGTTCTGGGCCAGGCGATCCCGTTCCTCGGCGCTCAGGGAACGGAAGATTTTCACTTCATCGAGCAAGGCCCGTGCGCGGGTCGACGGCTCGATCACGCCATCGGGTTGCCGGGAAATGCCTGCCGCTTCGAGGTGCCGATGAGCCAGGTCGAACAGTTGGTTGCGCACTTCACCCTTTTTGCCCAATTCGGCGATGAAGCCGCTGGCCACGTATTCGGACATGGTTTCGCCGGCTTCCTTGAGCACGGCTTTGGGCGCCGGATCGAGGAGCAGGCTGCTGCTGCCCTGAAGAGTACGGTCCAGGGCATCGAGTACCCGACGCGGGCGAATGTGGTTGGGCACCTGAATGCTGATCGACACGCCGTGCATGTTGAACGGGCGGCTGAGGTTGACGATCTTCGCCTTGGCCGCCACCGAGTTCGGCACCACCGCGGTGCTGCCGGCGCTGGTCAGCAGGTGAGTGGCACGCCAGTCGATGTCCAGCACCTTGCCCTCGATACCGTCGATGGAAACCCGGTCATCGACTTGGTAGGGCTTGGTGGTGTTGAGCACGATGCCGGAGAAGACGTCGCTCAAGGTGCTCTGCAATGCCAGACCCACCACGATGGCGACGACGCCGGAGGTCGCCAGCAAACCTTTCACTGGCAGTTCCAGCACGTAGCCGGCGGCGGCCACCACCGCAATCAGGAACACCAGTGCGCCGATGACATCCTGCAACAGCCGGCCGCTGTGGCCAATGCGCCGCATCAGGGCCAGGCCGATCACTTCGGTGAGCACCCGCGCCGCGTACAGCCACCAGAGAATCCCCAGTGCCGTGGCCCCCAGTTGTGCCACGCGATCATCGGCAAACAACGGCGCCTGCAACGGGCTGACGCCGGCGTTGATGAGCACCGCGCTGAACAGCAGAAACAGCGCCAGGCGCACACCGACCCGGCTGACGCGATGCTTGAATGGCGCGAGGTGCCAGAGCAGGGCGTCGATGGCCAACAGCAGGGAACTCAGGGAAAGCAGGTGGGAGAAAATGTATGACATGGGGCTGCTCCGGTGTGCGTAGATCTGAAGAGCGCAGAGGCACTTTGTGGTGGGGGTGAATTCAACACCGTGAACACAGAGTAATAGGGTGCCTGAAAGGGAAATAGCGGCTATAAAGTGTTTGACTGTCAACCAGGAAGTGACAATGAACCCCTTCGAAGATATGCGTATTTTTTGCCAGGTGATGGAGTCTGGAAGCTTCACCGCTGCCGCCGATCAACTGGGGCTGTCCAAGCAGTTTGTCAGTCGTCGCTTGATGCAACTCGAAGAGCGCCTGGGCGTGCGCCTGCTCAATCGCTCGACCCGGCGACTGGATGTCACGCCGCTGGGGCAAAGTTATTACGAGTCAGCCTTGCGCCTGCTCAGCGAAGTCGAACAAGTGGAGCAGGGCATTGCCGGCCAGACCACCGAGCCACGCGGGACCATTCGTGTGAGCGCTCCGCTGTCGTTCGCACTGGCGCATCTGGGCTGCCTGTTGCCGGTGTTTTTGCAGCGCTATCGCGACGTGACGGTGGAGATGGATCTGAGCGATCGGCCTGTGGATTTGCTGGGTGAGGGATACGACCTGGCGTTGCGCATCGGCACGCTCGAGGACTCGACCTTGATTGCCCGGCGGATCGCGTCGATCCAGCGGGTGTACTGCGCAAGCCCGGCGTACCTGGCCGAGCGCGGCACGCCGCTCAAACCTGATGATTTATACGGTCATGACTGTCTGCCGTACGGCCATGGTCGACAGGTGCAATGGCGTTTTGCGGGGCAGGGCAAGCCGCTGACGGTCAACGTCACCGGGCGGATGCGGGTCAATAACGGCGAGGTGCTCAGGGATGCGGCTATCGCCGGCCTGGGGATCACGTATTTGCCGGCGTTCATCGTCGGCTCGGCGTTGGAGGATGGACGGCTGGTGGAGGTACTGGGGGATTGGCGGCCGGAGCCGCTGACATTGTCGGCGGTGTATCCGCAGCATCGTCAGAGTTCGCGGCCGGTGCAGGTGCTGGTTGAGTTCTTGCGCGAGGCGCTGGATCAGTCTGAGGGTGGGTTGTAGAAGTGCGGAGTCCCTGACTCAAACGAACCTGTGGGAGCGAGCTTGCTCGCGATGGCGTCGTGTCATCCAACATTGAAGTCGTCTGACACTCCGCCTTCGCGAGCAGGCTCGCTCCCACAGGGTTTTTGCGTTGTTTGGGAATCAGCAGGAATCAGCTCCGTTTGTCATCACCGGGTTCGGCATGGACACCACGGTCATCGCCGGGTTCGCCATTGGCATGGACGCCACGGTCATCGCCGGGTTCGCCATTGGCATGGACGCCACGGTCATCGCCGGGTTCGCCATTGGCATGGACGCCACGGTCATCGCCTGGCTCGCCATTGGCATGGACGCCACGGTCATCTCCAGCTTCATCATGGGTGCCGCTGCGTCCCGAGGACGAGGCCGTTCCGGAGTGGCTCGAACCGCTGTTGGCACTGCCATGGCCGCTGTTGCTGCCATGGTCGCCGCTATGGCCACTGCCGCTGTTGCCGCCACTGCCGCTTCCGCCGTGACTGCCGCCACCGCTGCCACCGCTGCCACCGCTGCCTCCATTACCGCCGCCGCCGTGACTGCCGCCTCCGCCGCCTCCATTGCCGCCGCCGCCACCTCCATTGCCACCGCCACCTCCATTGCCACCACCGCCTCCACCACTACCGCCACCACCCCCGCCGCCACCACCACTACCCCCATCCTTGGCCTGAGCACTGGATACCCCGGACAGGCTGTCCGGAATCAGTACGGTAGACGCCGACAGAACCGCGCCAATAGCTACTGCCAGTAAAAGCTTACTGATCTGCATGTCGTTCTCCGTCTTCTTGTTTGAGCCTGGAACGTTGATGAACCCTGCAACGTGCTGCTTTTTTCCCATGGGAGCCTGTTAAACACCTCGGCGGGCTGATTTATTCAGTTGGGTGGTTGAAGAAATGCAACGGACAGCGCGGCCCTGTTCCAAAGGTCAGTGAATACTCGAGGCCAGTTCGAAAATCGGGATGTACATCAGGATCACGATCACCCCGATCAACAGGCCGATGAAGGTCATGAGCAAGGGTTCGAACAGCCGTACGAACCATTCGATCCAGCGGCTGATTTCTTCGTCGTAGAAATCGGCGCTGCGCTCCATCATCTGCCCGAGGTTGCCGGACTGTTCGCCAGCGCGCAGCAGGCGCAGGGAAACGGGGGTCACCAGTTGATTGAGCTCCAGCGCGGTGGACAACGATTGCCCTTCGCGCACCCGTTCGCAGGCCTGGTCCAGGCGGCCGCGGGAGGCGACGGTGAGCAGGTTGCGGACCATGCCCATGGCGGTGACGAGGGGAATGCCGCCTTGCAGCAGAATGCCCAGGGAACGGTAGAAGCGTGCCAGCTCATACATGAAGATGCGCTGGTGCACCGCGGGGAGTTTTTCGATCACGCGGTCCAGTCCCCGCCGAAACGCCGGTTGGCGCTGCAGCAGGACGAGGGCGACGATGATGGCCAGCAAGCCACCGAAGAATTCGCCCTGGTGGGCGTGAAGGAACATGCCGCTGCTCATCAGGATCTGCGACAACCACGGCAGGTTCGACCCCAGCCCTTCGAACACCAGGCTGAAACGCGGCACGACGTAGCCCATCAGGAACAACACCACACCGCCGCCCACAACCAGCAACAGCATGGGGTAGATCGACGCGCTGATGATCTTCTGGCGAACCTCGTCCATGCGCTGTCGATAACTGACATATCGGCCCAGGGCATCGCCGACGGCACCGGTCTTCTCGCTGGACTGCACCAGCGCCACGTACAAAGGCGGGAAAACGGCCGCCAACTGGCCCAGGGCCTGGGAAAACGATTTGCCCTCGTAAAGCAGGCGCACCAGCTCGCTCAGGGTTTTGCGGGCTTGTGGCGCGTTTTCCTTTTCCGCCAGGCTTTCCAGCGCATCGATCAACGGCAGGCCGGCGTTGAGCAAGGTGGTCAGCTCCTGGCTGAACAACACCAGGTTGAACGTCTCGCGCCTTTGCAGGCGCAGCGCGCGCCAATGTCGCTCGGCATGCAGGCTGAGAACCCGCAGGCCCTGGTCTTCGGCGATGCGCCTGGCTTCGCTTTGCCCCGGCGCATCGACGGTCATTGAGACGACACCGGCCTTGCCGACGGCTTTGAGATGAAAGCGCATGGTCGCCATATCCGTCAGTTCCAGTTGGTGACTTCGGCGTTCTCGCCTTCGCCGCCGGGTTGCCCGTCCTTGCCCATGGACAACAGGTCGTACTCGCTGTTTTCACCGGGATAGCGATAGCTGTAGTTGCGGCCCCAAGGGTCTTGGGGGAGTTTTTTCTGCAGGTACGGGCCGGTCCAGCGCGGTTCGTCGGCGGGGGCCGTGACCAGCGCCTGCAATCCCTGTTCGGTCGAGGGGTAATGGCCGACCTCCAGCCGATAAATGTCCAGGGCTTTGCTCAAGCCTTCTATTTGTGCCTTGGCCACTTTCACTTCGGAACGGCCCAACTGGGCGAAATACTTCGGCGCCACGATGCCGGCCAACAGCCCCAGCACCACCAGCACCACCAACAGTTCGAGCAGGGTGAACCCGCTTTGGGTTCGCCGGGCATAACGCAGATGCTGATTCATGATGACCTCGCACGGTAGGCAGCAGTGTTGCCATGCAGTTGCATGCAATTGCCATGCTCATGATCGGTGATCCTTCTGCACCCCCCGTGCCATGCGCCTTCTCACTTACGGCACAGTGCTTGCGTATGGCTGTTGCACGACTGGCCATTGGGGCAATACCCCCATTTTTCGGGGCCGGGAGGGGAGGTCTGACAATGAAGTTACTCACCACCGGGTTGCTGGGTCTGCTGGTGTTGACCGGCGCCGCCCAGGCCGATGTGTTTGTTTCCATAGACGCCAATGGCAGCTACGTCCTGTCCAATGTCCACCGCCCCGGACGCCACTATGAACGGGTGATCCGAGAACCTGATGCGCCGGTCGTCAGCCTCGACCAGCAGCCGCAGATGATCGCCGCGCAACCCTACGCCGAACTGGTGGCGGCGGCGGCCACGGCCAACGAACTGCCGGCGGCGCTGCTGCATGCGGTGATCAAGACCGAATCGAGCTACAACGCCCGCGCTACGTCACCCAAGGGCGCTGGCGGACTGATGCAGTTGATGCCCGACACCGCCCGCGAAATGGGCGTGACCAACGTCTACGACCCCAAGGCCAACATCCAGGGCGGCGCCCGCTATCTCAAACGCCTGATGACGATGTTCGACAACGATATCCGCCTCGCCGTGGCGGCCTACAACGCCGGCCCGCAAGCGGTGCTCAGCCGTGGCAACGTGGTCCCGCCGTTCGCCGAAACCCAGCGTTATGTGCCCAACGTGCTGAAGCAGTATCGGCGTTTGCAGGGTTTGTCCGCGGATGCGCCGCTGTGATCGAAACCCCGGGGGGGCGATTTTCCCCAATAGTGGGGAATGGTGGCCCCAGTCGGAAAGTGGGGGATTGGGTGGGGAATATCCCCCGGCTTATCAAGTCGTGATTATAACATGCTGATTAATAACGTATTTTTCTTGGCATGCGGATTGCTCCAGACGATTTATCGAGAAGTTTTCCCCGATAACCCGCAGCGAGGTCCGAGTCCATGATCGGCATATCCCGCGCTTTGTCCTTGATTAATTTGCAGCGGGTGGCTGCCGACGATTGCCTGACCATCAATCTGCAGAACCTGCTGGCCTACCCCGCCGACGTGCAATTTCGTGTGATGGACAAAGCCTCGGGCCAACCCTTGTCCGGTGACGCTTCGGGTGTTCGGGGCGAACCAGGCGATACCCGCTAAGAGGAAACTGACATGAACCGATTCGCGCATCGCGCAATGCTGACGTTCTGCCTGTTGGCCTTCGGTATCGACCAGGTGCCGGCTCATTCGACGGACGAGCACGCCGGGCACGACATGGCAGCCAGGAAGGTCGGCCAGGAGACCGCCCGGATCAGGATTGCCGACGTGGCCTTGCTGGACCAGAACGGCAAGGTCGTCAGCCTGGAAAAAGACCTGGTGAGCAACAAGATCGTGGTCATGGGTTTCATCTACACCAACTGCACCACGGTCTGCCCGGTGGTGTCCTCGATCATGGGCAAGGTGCAGAAACGGCTGGGTGCGCGGGTCGGCACCGAGGTGCAACTGGTGTCGATCAGCATCGACCCGCAGCGTGACGATCCCCAACGCCTGAACGACTACGCCCGCACCTTCCAGCAGGGACCGGGCTGGAGCTGGCTGACCGGTTCGCCGCAGTCGGTCGATGCCACCCTCAAGGGCCTGGGTGCCTACAGCGGTGACTTCCAGAACCACTCGCCGCTGATTCTGGTGGGCGACGGCAACAACCGCCTCTGGACCCGCTATTACGGTTTCACCGACCCGACGGAACTGGCCCGGGCCGTCGAGAAGCTCAGTGGTGAACGCAATACCCACGTCAAGCACACTGCCATTGCCATGGAGCGACAGCCATGAGAGCCATCGACTGCTTCACCCTGGGCATCTGCTACTGCATTTTCAGTTCAGTGGCGTTTGCCCACGAAGGGCATGAGCAGACCGCGCCTGTGGCGGCCGCCGCGCAACCGTCCAGCGGCACCCACGATGCGAAAACCTGGTTCACCGACACGCCGTTGCAGGACCAGAACGGCAACACGCTGCGCTTCTACAGCGACGCATTGAAGGACCGTGTGGTGCTGCTCAATGTGATTTTCACCCGTTGCGACGATGCTTGCCCGCTGATTACCCGCAAGCTCAAAGAAGTGCGTGAAGTGCTCGGCGACAAGGCCGACGGCATCACCTTTATCTCCCTTACCAGTGATCCGCTGCGGGACACCCCGGCGGTACTCAAGGCTTACACCTTGAAACAGGGCATCGATGGGCCCCACTGGTTTTTTCTTACCGGCGACAAGGCGCAAATGGACCTTGTACTGGGTCGTATCGGTCAGATCGTGCCGACCCCCGAGCAGCACTCCACTCACTTGATCGTCGGTGACGTGGCGAACAATCGCTGGAGCAAAATCAGTCCCGATGCCCCGGCAGCCACCATCGCCCAGCGCCTGCAGTTGCTGACAACGCCCGTGGCCGGACGCTAGCCATGGCCATCAATACTGCCCTCGTCCTTGGTCTGCTGCTCTTCGGCGGCCTCACGCTCAGCGTCCAGGCGCTGCCGCTGAACCTCAGCGAAAGTGCCGGCAAGCGCCTGTACCGCGAAGGTATATCGGCCAGCGGCGAGCCGATCATGGTCCGGGTCGGCGCATCGAACATGCTGCTGCCGGCCACCAGCCTGCCGTGCGCCAAATGTCATGGCGACGACGGCCTCGGGCGCCCGGAAGGCGGGGTGCGCCCACCGGACCTGAATTGGTCGCGGCTGGCCGGCAGCCATGGCCAGCAGCACATCAACGGCCGCAGTTACCCGGCCTACAGCGACAGCACCCTGGCGCAGGCGGTGCAGGAGGGGCGCGACCCCGGCAATAACCGGCTCGATCCGTCGATGCCACGATTCGTGTTGTCGATGAACGATCAACGCAATCTCACGGCGTACCTCAAACGCCTGGCCGAAGACCGCGATCCGGGCCTGACCCCCGACAGCCTGCACCTGGGCACGTTGCTGCCGGGCACCGGGCCATTGCGCGAGGAGAGCGTCACGGTGGCGGCGGTGCTCAAGGGCTGCGTGACGCGTATCAACGAGGCGGGGGGCATTCACGGCCGGCAGTTGCGCCTGACCATCCTCGACCCCGGTACCGATCGCGCCAGTGCCGAAAAGGCGCTGAACCGGTTGATCGATGAAGAGCAGGTGTTCGCCCTGATCGCTCCGCTGGCGCCGGCATTGGACATGGACCTCGGCGTGCACCTGGAACGGGCTGGCATTCCGCTGATCGGGCCGCTGTCCTTGCAGGGCACGCCCCACGCCAGCCCGCAGATATTCGAACCACTACCGGGGCTTCGCGAGCAATTGATCGCCCTGGCCGATTACGCCAGTGCCAGCCTGCGGGTGCTTCAGGGGCCGACGTTGATCGCCTATCCGGACGAATCCGGCCAACGGCTGGCGGCACAGGAACTCAGCCGGTACTTGCAGGGGCGCGCCTGGCAAAAGGTGCGCCTGCAAGCCTACGACCCGAGCGGGGACGACTTGCCCCTGGGCTCGCGCTCGGTGTTTTACCTGGGCACAAGCAGCGGCTTCAGCCGACTGGCCGAGCGCCTGCAAACGGCGGGGCAGGTGCCTTACCTGTTCGCCACCTCGAACCAGGTGGCGGGCAATCTGACGCAGGTGCCCAGCGGATTTTCCCGGCGGGTGTTCCTGGCCTATCCGTTCGTGCCCAGCGACTGGACCCTGGCCGGGCGCCTGGCCCTGACTCAGTTGCGCGAACACCAGGGCCTCGGTGGCCAGCACGCGATACTGCAAGTGGGCGCGTTCAGTTCGATGATGCTGCTCAGCGAAGGCATGAAGCAGGCCGGGCGGGATGCCAGCCGCGAAAAGCTGGTCAGTGCCCTGGAAGGCCTGCAAGACTTCGATACCGGGCTGACGCCCCTGATGAGCTTTGGTCCAGGCCGACGCCTGGGCTTGAGCGGTGCCCATATCGTCACGGTGGATCTGCCGGACCAGCGGTTCTATCTGGTCGCCCCCTATAAACCTGTCGCTGCCACGCCCTGACCGGAGGCCGATCATGAAACTCGACACTTTGCCGGTCCTGCGGGCCCTACATACCCCGGTCAAGGTAGCGCCCGGTGCTGACGCTTCCACAGTCGAGGCCGCGGGTCTACGCTTAACTGCGATCAGGGCCCCCATCGTTACCGGGGCCGATTTCGGCCACGTTGCCCGTGGCGGGTCCGAAGAGGCGTCGGCCTGCGAAGGGGGTCACCTGGGTTACTTTCCCCGTGGACGGAGGGTGCCGCAGTTCGAGGCTGCAGCGTTTGCCCTGGCACCGGGGGCCATCAGCCACTCGCACAATCGGATCGAGCGGATTGATGATGACTAGGGGGCGTTCCCCAACAGTGGGGGAAAAACTTCAATGCCAATCCGATCGCTTTCCCCGTTTTTGGGGGAAGGGATTGCTGTACAAAAAAGGCATTGTTTTTAAATTCAAGGACATGAATGCCTGAAATTACCGGCGCTCAGTCTGGCATGAAGTGTGCGTTAGTCCTCTCAGGGCACGCGCTCCGCCAGGTTCAAAACCCGGACCTGCGGTTTCAAGGAGTCGACCTTGTTGAACAAAGTACTGGTTGTTGATGACGAACAGCTGCTGGCACAAAACCTCCAGGATTACCTGCAGGCGCAAGCGCTGGAAGTCCGGATTGCTCACGACGGTGCACATGGAATCGCCGAAGCAGACGATTTCGCACCCGATGTGATGGTGTTCGATTACCGCTTGCCCGATATGGAAGGCTTTCAGGTGCTCGATGCCGTCCGCCAGAACAGGAAGTGCCATTTTGTGCTGATCACAGGGCATCCAACCGCGGAAGTTTGCGAGCGGGCCCGGCTACTGGGAGTCAGCCATATCCTGTTCAAGCCCTTTCCGTTGGCGGAATTGGCCCGTGCAGTGCTTGATCTTCTGGACAGGCGGCGCGAGCCCAGGCCGGGTGTGAGCACCTCCGAAGGATTCGTCGAACGACGCCAGAGCAGGACCGAGAGTTTCCCGCTGCAGTTGTACGACGGTAGTTGGGTGCTTGCAGATCGCCGAAAAAATACATCGGCTTCCATGGCGCCAGACGACGAACAATTGCTCACCGGGGAGTAGTGGCGCGACAAGACGTTCCGGCCCGTGCCGAAATGGCTCGCCGCGCTGACAGGGTTCAAAGCCCCGGGCGTTGGAGAGCAAGCCATGGACCGTCTATCCCTTGCCGTAGAACCGGCGCAAGTGGAAGGTGTACCGACTCGTTTCACCAGTGAACAACTGGCCCAGGCCCGCGCCCTGGCCACCAGTTCCGGCGAGCGGATGCTGGACACCCTCGGGGAGTTGAGTGAACTGGCTCCCATGCCTTTCATCCAGTGCCTGGGTGTAACCCTGCACTATCCGGTGCTCGACACCGACAGCCTGTTCAGTGCCACCCCGGTGTTCGACCGGGTGACCCTGGCCCAATGCATCAAGCGAGAATTCATCCTGCTGCGTCACGACGATGCGGTCATCGGCGTGTTCGCCGACCCCTTCGACAGCGCACGCCTGGCCTGGATCGACGAATGCCTGCATGGCGCACCGCTGTACCTGGTGCATGCCGACGACCTGAAGGCCTACCTGGCGCGTCACGAAGAAAGTTTCCACGCGGTGGAGTCGCTCAACGCCCATGCCGAGGGCGCAACCGAGATCGACACCCTGCAAAGCCTGTCCCTGACCAGCATCAGCGAAGACGCCAGCGTGGTGGTCAAGCTGGTCAACTCGACGCTGTACGACGCGCTGAAAATGCACGCCAGCGACATCCACCTCGGCACCACCGGCAGCGGCCTGGTGATCAAGTACCGGATCGACGGTGTGCTCAACAACATCAGCAAGATCCAGGGCAGCGAGTTCGCCGAGCAAGTGATTTCCCGGGTCAAGGTCATGGCTGAACTGGACATCGGCGAAAAGCGCGTGCCCCAGGACGGTCGTTTCAAGATCGGCATCAGCGGCCGGCAGATCGACTTCCGGGTGTCGATCATGCCGAGCATCTTCGGCGAAGACGCGGTGCTGCGGGTGCTCGACAAACAGGACCTCGCCGACAAAGTCAGTGGCGTACAACTGCAAGCCCTGGGCTTTGAAGAAGATACCCTGCGCCAGTTGCGCCGGCTGGCCGCCGAACCTTACGGCATGGTGCTGGTGACCGGGCCTACCGGTAGCGGCAAGACCACCACCCTGTACGCGATGATCACCGAGATCAATCACGGTGTGGACAAGATCATCACCATTGAAGACCCGGTGGAATATCAACTGCCGGGCGTACTGCAAATCCCCGTCAACGAGAAAAAGGGCCTGACCTTCGCCCGGGGCCTGCGCTCGATCCTGCGTCATGACCCGGACAAGATCATGGTCGGTGAAATCCGCGACCCGGACACCGCACAGATCGCCGTGCAATCGGCGCTCACCGGTCACCTGGTGTTCACCACCATCCACGCCAACAACGTGTTCGACGTGATCGGCCGGTTCACCCAGATGGAAATCGATCCCTACAGCCTGGTCTCGGCGCTCAATGCCGTACTGGCCCAGCGTTTGATCCGCCTGGTCTGCACCAGTTGCAGCGCCCCTTACAGCCCGACAGAAGAAGAGCTGGAGGTCTCGGGGCTCGATCCGCAAAAGGTCGCTCACTACCGGTTCGTCCACGGCAAGGGTTGCGGGCATTGCCGGGGCACCGGGTATCGCGGGCGCAGTGCAATTGCCGAGTTGCTGCACCTGGATGACGAACTGCGGCAAATGATCGTCGAGCGCCAGCCCATCTCGAAAATCAAGGCCCATGCCTGCAAACGTGGCTTGCGCCTGTTGCGCGAGTCGGCGCTGGAGATGGTGGAACAAGGCCGGACCACTCTCGAGGAGATCAATCGTGTCACTTTTATCTCGTGAGCAATTTGTCGCCGTGCTCGGCGCCAGCGGTGTAGGCCTGGGGTATCGGCAAGGCAATGCAACCAGCTGGCTGGGCAGCGTCGGCTACATCGACGAAGGTTTCCAGGCCTGGGCGGTGGCCCTCGACACCCTCGACCGTTTGCTGGCCGAGCACGCCGTTGCCAGGGCGGAACTGACGGTGGTGGTCTCCGCACACTTCAGCCGCTATTGCCTGGTGCCCTGGAGCGATCAGATCAGCAGCCCGGCCGAATTGCTCGGCTTCGCCCAACTGTGTTTCGAAGACCTCTACGGTGCACCGACGCAACCCTGGAGCCTGGTGCTGTCGGCTGAACCTGCAGGTTATGACCGCATCGCCACCGCGCTGCCCCAGGATTTGCTCGAGCGCCTGCGCGCCCTGGTCAGCACGCGTGGCTTGCGCCTGCGTTCGGTGCAGCCGTACCTGATGGCGGCGTTCAACCATTTCGATAAAAGCCTTGATGCCGGGGACTTCCTGTTCGTGGTCGCCGAACCGGTACGCAGCGTGTTGCTGCTGGCCCGGGAAGGGCGCTGGGCTTCGGTGCGCTCGGTGGGCAGCAGCGACAGTGATGCGGCCCTGACGGCGCTGATCGGCCGTGAGAACCAGTTGCAGGCGTCCACCAGCGAACGACCGTTGACGGTCTACCTGCATGCGCCGGCGCGCATCGACTCGCACCCTGATGTGCCCGGTGTGCATCTGCGCACCCTCGAAGAAGACCGGACAGCCGTACGCGATTGCCTGTACGTCATGTCCCGGGCGGTGGCCTGACATGCGCCCCCTGATGCTCGACTTTCAGCCGCGCCGCCGTGCAGGTCCCCTGGGCTGGGGCCTGCTGGCCGGTGGCGTGGTGCTGACACTGACTTGCGCTCTGGTGCAGCAGCACCTGAGCAACGAGGCCGAACAACAGCAGGGCCACCTGCAAACCACCCAGAGGGTGCTCACCGGCGACAACGGCAGCAAGCCCGGCCTGACACCGGCGGAAACTCGCGAGCAGGCGCAGAACCTGGCCGAAATGCGCAAGGTCTCCCAGCAGTTGCGCCGCCCTTGGGAACGTCTGTTCGCCACGCTGGAAGCCATGCCGCGGGACAACATTGCCCTGCTGACCCTGACCCCGGACGCCCGCAAAGGCCTGGTCCGGATCAGCGCCGAGGCGATGGACCTGGACGCCATGCTCGATTTCCACCGTCGCCTCGAGGCCAGTGACGAGCTGTCCGACGTGTCGCTGCTGAGCCACGAAATTGTCGCCAACGTGCCGGAACACCCGGTGCAGTTCAACCTGTCGGCTACCTGGGAGATCGGCGATGCAAATCCATAAATTGATCGTCCACGAATACCTGCAAGGCCTGGGGGCTCCGGGGCTGGCAGGGTTGGCCATGCTGGTGCTGGCGCTGAGCTATGGCCTGGCCGGATTGCTGCCGGACTGGCAGTCGCTGCAAAGCCTCAGCCAGCAGACCCGCGAAGCCACCGAGTACCTGGCCAGGGTCGAAGACGGCACAGTGGCTGCACCGGTGGTGCCGCAACGCCAGCTCGACGATTTCCGCAGCAAGTTGCCGTCCCAGCCCCAGGCCACCGTGGCCATCGACAAGATCTACGCCCTGGCCGCCCAGGAGCGCATCACCTTGTCCCGGGGGGAATACTCCCTGGGCGTGGACCCCAAGACGCACCTGGCCCGTTATCAGATTCTGCTGCCGGTACGTGGCAGCTATCCGCAACTGCGGCGTTTCCTGCACGCCTTGCTCGGCCAGTTGCCGGCGGTGGTGCTCGAGGATGTAGAGCTTCAGCGCAAGAATATCGCCGATACCGACCTGACCGGGCGGATCCGCATGACCCTTTATCTGTCGAGGTCATGATGAATACCAAACGAGTGGCGGGCTGGGTGGCGTTCTTCGGTGTAGCGACAGCGCTCGCCTGGTTCCCCGAATACTTCAGGCAGGCTGACGACAGCGACCCTGCGGTGGCCGCCGTGGCCACGTCAGCCAAAGGCAAGGCCCCGGGCGCAGCGGCGGCTGCATCGAGCGCCGCGGCGGTAGTGCCGATCAAGGACCTGAGCCCTGCAGGCGACCTGTTCGCCGCCCGCAGCTGGAACGCGGAGCCGGCCCTCGGCACCGTCATTGAACAACCGGTAGTCGTGACTCCAGAGGTGCAGGTCCCCACTGCACCGCCGTTGCCCTTCCAGTTTGTCGGCAGGCTGGGTGACCGTTCCGATCTGCAGGTGTTCTTGCAGAGCGGCGAAAAAATATACGTCGTGCGCAAAGGGGATGTCATCGACGAAACCTGGCGGCTCGAGCGCATTTCCGATAAGGAACTGAGCCTGGTCTACCTGCCTTTGCGTTTGGCTCAGACTCTGTCTGTGGGGAGTACGGAATGAACAAATCCCGTTTGCTGATGAGCCTTTGTCTCTGCGCAGGGCTGGCTGCATGCAGTTCGGCGCAGATCGCCAAGGACGAAGCTTCCGCCCTGATGGAATCAGGCCAGTACGAAGCCGGTCTGGCTCGCATCGAACAGGGATTGCGCGAGAACCCTCGCGATACCGATCTGCACATAGCACTCAATAGCGGCCGGGCCCGCGCCGTGACGGCACTGCTGACCCAGGCCGACATGGACCGCGCCCAGCGTAATTTCGCCGGGGCCCGCATGGGCTACAGCCGGGTCCTGAGCATCGAACCGAACAACCGTCGTGCCCAGGACTCCCTGCGTCAACTCGACTACCTGCGCAGCATGGACGAGAAACTCGAAATGGCCCGTGGCGACCTGCGTCGCGGTGACATCTACGGTGCCGACCGCCAGGTCAAGCAGATTCTCGAACTGGACCCGCAGAACGAGGGTGCCCGGGAACTGCAAGACAGCATCCGCCTGGTGCAGAGCCGCAACGTGGTGCAGTACCCGCAGCTGCGTACACGCCTGGACCGGCCGGTGACCCTGGAGTTTCGCGACGCCAACCTGAAGACCATTTTCGAAGTGCTGTCCCAGGTCGCCGGCCTGAACTTCATCTTCGACAAGGACCTGCGCCCGGACATGAAAGCCACGATCTTCGTACGTGATGTGCGCATCGAAGACGCCGTGGAACTGCTGCTGCAACAGAACCAGTTGCATCAGAAAGTGGTGAATGAAAACACCTTGCTGATCTACCCGGACTCTCCGCAGAAGCTCAAGGATTATCAGGAACTGGTGATGCGTACCTTCTACCTGACCAGCATCGATGCCAACACCGCGCTGAACATGATCAAGACCATGCTCAAGACCCGCGACGTGTTCGTCGATGAACGCCTCAATACCCTGACCATGCGCGACACGGGCGACGCCATCCGCATGGCGGAAAAACTGCTGCAATCGCAGGACCAGTCCAACCCCGAAGTGGTGCTGGAAGTGGAAGTGATGGAAGTGGCCCGTCAGCGCATTCTCGACCTCGGCCTGCAATGGCCCAACACCTTCGGTGTGATCAACAGCGACGGCTCGCCAGTGTCCATCCTTGACCAGCTCAAAGGTATCGACTCCAGCCGGATTTCCATCAGCCCGGCGCCACAGGCAAAGATCAACGCCCAGGACAAGGACATCAATACCCTGGCCAGCCCGGTGATCCGGGTGAGCAACCGCGAACAGGCGCGCATCCACATCGGTCAGCGCGTGCCCATCATCAGCGCCACCTCGGTGCCTTCGACCCAGGGGCCGGTGATCACCGAAAGCGTGACTTACCTCGACGTCGGTCTGAAGCTTGAAGTGCAGCCCATCGTGCACCTGAACAACGAAGTGGCGATCAAGGTCGCGCTGGAAGTCAGTAACGCCACGCCGCTGGCGCCGACCGCTCAGGGCACCATCCCGGTCCAGGTCGATACCCGCAACGCGCAGACCACCTTGCGTCTGCATGATGGCGAAACCCAGATCCTCGCCGGTCTGGTGCGCAACGACCATGGCAGCAGCGGTAACAAGATCCCTGGCCTTGGCGACATTCCTGGCCTGGGCCGCCTGTTCGGCAGCAACAAAGACGACATCAGCAAATCCGAACTGGTGCTGTCGATCACCCCGCGGATCGTGCGCAACCTGCCATACCAGAGCCCGTCGGACATGGAATTCTCGACCGGCACCGAAACCAGCATGCACATCCAGGCCCCTGACCGTTCGATGAGCACGACGGTTCAGACCGGCCCCATGAGCGCACCGATCGCCACCACGGTTACTGTCGGGAAGCCTTGATCATGAGCGCCTCGCAACGCGGTTTTACCCTGGTCGAAGTCGTGGTGACGCTGGCCCTGGTCGGCCTGTTGGCCGGCATGGCCGCACCGCTGACCGAGACGGTGGTGCGCCGTGGCAAAGAGCAGGAACTGCGGACCGCGCTGTACCAGATCCGCGATGGCATCGACGCCTACAAACGCGCCTTCGACGCCGGCTACATCGAGAAGTCGCTCGACAGCAACGGCTACCCGCCGAACCTGAAAGTGCTGGTCGAGGGTGTACGTGACGTGCGCAGCGCCAAGGGGGCCAAGTTCTACTTCCTGCGGCGCATCCCCCGTGATCCGCTGGCCACCGTCAAGCGTGACGACGAGGGCGGCTGGGGCCTGCGTGCCTATGACAGTTCGGCTGAGAACCCGCGTGAGGGCCAGGACGTCTTTGACGTTTACTCCAAGGCCCGGGGCAAAGGTCTCAACGGCATCGCCTATCGTGAGTGGTGAGCATATGCGTCGGCAAAAGGGTTTTACCCTGTTGGAACTGATGGTGGTCATGGCAATCATCGCGACCCTGATGACGATCGCCATGCCACGCTACTTCACCAGCCTGGAAGCCTCGAAAGAGACCACCCTGCGCCAGAGCCTGTCGTCCATGCGCGAGGCGCTGGATCACTACTACGGCGACACCGGGCGTTATCCCGACTCCATCGAACAACTGGTCGAACTGCGCTACCTGCGTAACCAGCCGCTGGACCCGATTGCCGAGCGCAAGGACACCTGGGTCGTGGTCGCGCCACCGGATGGCGTGGCGGGCGGGGTGGCCGATATCAAGAGTGGCGCCAGCGGGAGGGCGCGTGATGGCAGCCTTTATTCCGAGTGGTAAGCCTTCGGGTCAGGACGGCTTCACCTACCTGGGTGTGCTGTTTCTGATTGTCGTGATCGGCATGGGCCTGGCCAGTGCCGGCGAGTTGTGGGCCACCGCTTCACGCCGGGATCGCGAACACCAGTTGCTCTGGGTCGGTACGCAGTATGCCCAGGCGCTGCGCAGCTATTACCGCAGTTCGCCCGGCGTCGCCATGTACCCGAAAGAGCTCGCGGACCTGTTGCAGGACGAGCGCTTCCCGTCGGCCAGGCACCATATCCGCCAGTTGTACCCGGAGCCGATGACGGGGGGCGAATGGGAGCTGATGCGCGGTATCGACGGACGGATCAGCGGTGTGTACTGCCCGTCCGAGCAGAAGCCGCTCAAACAAGAGAACTTTCCCAGCGAGTGGTCGGACTTCAAAGGCATGGCCAGCTACAAGGATTGGCAGTTCGTGGCCGAGAAAGTTGTCCTCGATGGCACCGAGGGGCTGCCGAAAGAACAGTCCACCGCGCCCCAGGCATTGCAGCCTTGAACCTCGGGAGCGGGTTTTAACAGCCAGCACATTTGCGCCAAATGTACCTGGTCCAATTGTGGGAGCGGGCTTGCTCGCGAAGGCGGCCTGACAGCCGACCTGTCTTTTGTTGACTGTGTACATATCCGTTTTTTTGGTAACGGCGGCTTATGGTTCCGCTCTTACAGCGGGTCACTTTTGGCAAACGCCCGGAGTGCCGGCCCAGCCAAAAGTAACCAAAACGTCTCGCCCCTTACGTACGGCCCCTCGCCAAGGCTCGGGGTTCCTTCGCTACGGTATTCATCCGGGGGCATTGCCCTCCGGTCGGCTTCGCTTCGACCTACATGCAATGAGTTCGACTGCGTCGAACGGCGCTGCGCGCCCATCCCCGGATGAACACCTGCGCTCAGCCTTCCGAGGGGGCGGGTGGATCAAGATCAAAAGCTGCAGGCGAGCTAACGCTCGGCCTGATGAGTGGTGAGGAGCGTGGGGGGACGCGGATCTGCTTTTGCTCTGCTCTTCTGTGGGAGCGAGCTTGCTCGCGATGGCGGCCTGCCAGCCAACCAATTTCTTTCGAATGTACCCAGCCCAACTGTGGGAGCGAGCCTGCTCGCGAAGACGGCCTTGCAGCCAACGAAAATCCTCTGCCTCACACCAGCAAAATGGCCAGAAATTATGGATGTCAGGCAAGGCTGTAGGACCAGGAGTGAGGCTACACCGCCTTGCGTCGTTGCCTACAACTACGCCAGAATCCGCCGGCTTGTGGGCCTTGGACCCTGACTCTATCGTTGTCGGGTCGCTGCAAATTCAGCGACCGGATTTAGCGATCCGAACAGATACAGGGACACCAGCACTCCAGTCTTGATTGCATTCGTTTCTATGCCTGCAATTTGATTATGGCGGCTGTGCGTCGGAGACCTTCGGGTCTGCCGGGTTTGCCTGTAACCGGTTCGCTAACCTTCGTACAGTCGCCACCCTTACTTGTTTAGCGACAGGTCTTGGTGGTTCCAGTTTCTACAGGAGCTCCACCATGTTCAAACCCACACCCAATCCCCCCGAATCAGAAACCGATACCACCCGGAGTGCATCAACTCTCCACCTCAAACCCGCCATCCTCAAGAACAACGCACCCCACAACCCCAGCACAATGTTCATCATCGCGCCAAACATCGACACCGAAAGCCTGTTGGCCCACGCCTGCGAATCGCTGGCCTCGGCGAGCGTCATGGCCAGTGATTTCGCAACATTCCTGGATGGTCCGCAACGCAGCATGTTGCTGGGGATCCAGCAGGTGATCATGCTGGCGGACCTGGCAGTCAACCGCGCACTGGATAACGTCGCCCCACTGGACTAAGCGCTGAACCTAGTGGCGCGGGAGCCAGCTTCCTCGCCACAGAAAGCACATCAACTTTTGGATGCGTCCTACGCACACTTCGGAAACATCCTATATCAATCTTTTTTCCCTTCCTGAAAGCTGCCCAGCGTTTGAACGAGGGTGGCAACGAAGCCTCCCCGTCCGCTTCAAAAGCCAAGGGAGGCCTGATTTTGTCCAACACACCGCGCACCTTCTTCGACCACAGCCGCCACACACTCAAGATCGACCAGCTCGACACCCACCTCGACGTCCTCACCTTCGAGGGCCATGAGCACCTTAGCCAACCCTACCTCTACCGCATCGAATTCACCGCCAGCGACCTCGACATCGGCGCGGAAAAATTCATCGGCCAGTACGCCGAGTTCAGCCTGTACGACGCACCGTCCAACGTGCCCGTGTTCGACTGGGAAGTGCCCAGACCGCCCAAGCCCCTGCGCACCGTCTATGGCCGCATTACCGCCTGCCAGCGCCTGTCCGGCTCAATCGACGAAGCCCGCTACGAAGTCACCCTGCAACCGCGCCTGGCCCTGCTCGATCGCGGCCAGCAAACGCGGATCTATCAGCACCAGTCCGTGCCAGACATCGTCAAAAGCATTCTGCGCGACCGCCACGGTCTGGACACCGGGCACTTTCGCTTCAACCTCAAGCGCGAATACCCGCAGCGCGAGCAGGTGATGCAGTACCAGGAAAGCGACCTGGCCTTCATCAGCCGGATCCTGGCCGACGTCGGCATCTGGTACCGCTGCATCCAGCACGAAGAGCTCGCCTTCGACGTCGTCGAGTTCTGCGACGACCAGCGCTGCTACCAGTTCGACGTCGAGCTGCCGCTGCGCTCGCCGTCGGGCTTCAGCAACAGCGAGCAGGACAGCGTCTGGGCCCTGAAAACCCGCCACCGGGTGGTGGAACAGCAGGTCAGCGTACGCGCCTATCACCCCGACGACAGCCGTGCCTACCTCGACGGCGAGGTCGACCAGACCCGCGGCGAGCCCGCCACCCACGGTGTGGCCACAACCCGCGGCGTCGCCGACAACACCTACGGCGACGCCTACCACTACGCCGAACCCTATCGCGTGCTCGGCAAGTCCCACCTGCGCGACGAAGACCTGCAAAGCGAAAGCGGCTTTTTCTACGCGCGCCTGCGCCACGAACGCTACCTCAACAACCAGACCCACCTCAGCGGCACCAGCAGCAGCGCCACCCTGGCCCCGGGTCAGGTCCTGACCATCAGCGGCGGCGCACCGAAGGCCTTCGCCTCCCGGGTGGTGATCACAAAGATCACCACCCGCGCCGCCCGCGACCGCAGCCTGACCTGCGATTTCGAAGCCATGCCCTACGCCTTGCGCTTGTGCTTTCGCCCACCCTTGCTAGCCAAACCACAAATCGCCGGCACCCTGCCGGCACGCATCACTCACCCCCAGAGCAACCCCCTGTACACCGAAATCGACATGCAAGGGCGCTACCGGGTCAAATTCCTCTTCGACCGCGACACCTGGCCCGCCGGCCGCGAAAGCAAATGGCTGCGCCAGGCCCGCGCCTACGCCGGCGACACCTACGGCCTGCACCTGCCGCTGATCGCCGGCACCGAAGTGGCGATCGCTTTCGAACAGGGCGATCCGGACAAACCCTACATCGCCCACGCCCTGCACGACGACCAGCACCCCGACCTGGTGACCCAGCGCAACGACCACCGCAACGTGCTGCGTACGCCGGCCAATAACAAGTTGCGCATGGACGACACGCGGGGGCAGGAGCACGTCAAGCTCAGCACCGAGTATGGCGGCAAGAGCCAACTCAACCTCGGGCATCTGGTGGATGGCCAGCGGAAGAAACGTGGGGAAGGGTTTGAACTGCGTAGCGATGGTCATGGTGCCATTCGTGGCGGCAAAGGCCTGTTCATCAGTGCCGATGCGCAGACCAAGGCGCAGGGCCCGGTGCTGGACATGGACGCTGCCGTCGGCCGCCTGCAACAGGCCGGCGAACAGCTGCAAAAGCTGTCGGTCGACGCCCAGGCCGCCAATGCCGAACCGGCGGACGTAACGGCGCAACTGGACTTGCTCAAGCAAGACCTGGAGCAGCTCAAGGCCTCAGTACTCTTGCTCAGCGCCCCGCAAGGCATCGCCCTGACCAGCGGGAAGCACCTGCAACTGGCGGCGCAAGACAACCTGATGCTCAACGCCGGCGGTGAAGCCGACCTCAGCGTGGTCAAGCGCCTGTTCATTGGCGTCGGCCAAGGCCTGAGCCTGTTCGTGCGCAAGCTGGGGATCAAGCTGATCGCCAATCAGGGCCCGATAAGCGTCCAAGCGCAAAACGACAAGCTGGAACTGATCGCCCGGCATGGCCTGGACATAACCAGCACCGAAGACGAAGTCCACATCACCGCGAAGAAGAAAATCGTCCTCAACGGGGGCGGCAGCTACCTCAGCCTGGAACAGAGCGGCATCGAATCGGGCACGGCGGGCGACCACAAGGTCAAGGCGGCGCATTTCGAATACAGCGGCCCGGCGAGCATGAAGGCCACGCATCCGGATTACCCGCAAAGCCTGTCCAGACAAATGCTGCGATTCAACGTATCGCAAGCCCCCAACACCCACCACCAAGTCTGGGCTGGCATGCCTTACACGCTTTACGCCGATGGTGCCGAGCTCAAGCAAGGTGTGCTGGACGATTCCGGGCAGCTGCTGATCGACCATCAGGTAGTGACCCGGGGCTACCGGTTGGTGATGGCCAACGGTGTGACCTACCAGATCCCGGTACCCACCGACTATCGCAACGCCGAGCAGGCGGAACTCGCCAATCGTGGCTTGCACAACCATCCCTCACAAGCCGATGCCGAGGTGAGTCAACCCACATCGCACACGGATCACCGAGGCCTGTATGCCACGGTGATGGAAGGAGCCAGTGATCAGGAAGGGAAAAACCCATGAGCCAATACGAAATCGTCACACCGGTCGCACTCCAGCACACCCAAGAGGTGACCTGTACCCCGCCATGGTATGTGCGTAATACCGAATACCCTCCCGCCATGGCGACTTATCAACCATTGATCAATGGGGAAGAAACGTTCCGGGCCGTGCACCTGGCCATTTCAAAGGCCAAGGCAACCGTCGACATCATCTGCTGGGGCTTTCAGCCGTCGATGTATTTCATCCGCGATGGAATATCGCCGTGTATCGGTGAATTGCTGATGGCCATGGCGCGAGAAGGCGTCAAGGTGCGGATACTGGGGTGGGAAATGCCATTCAATACCGCTGGCAAAGCCGGAGAAGCCAACCTGCCCGGTAAAGGCCCATTCCGATACCACGACCGGGAGCTGCAACCCTCCACGGATGAGCAATATGCTTATGACCGCCAGTGGTTTGCCAACTGTTCGCTTGCCGACAACATGGCCGCTGCGCATCTGGCGGCTCGCGGTACTCCGGTGTTCGTCAGTCGCGGTTTCAGCGTGTTTGAGAGGGCCGAAATAGCCCATCAGGCGATGTACAAAAGTCTCGACCCACAAGTCAGCGCCACTACGCAATTCATCCTGACCGCGACAGCGACCCATCATCAAAAAACCGTTCTCGTCGATTATGAACTGCCGGACCGTGCCGTCGGTTTCGTCATGGGCCACAACATGCTCGACGAGTACTGGGACACCAATGACCATCTGGCGGTGAACCGTGCCAAGGACACCAAGCCTGCCCCCAACAAGGGGCCGCGTGGCGATACCCCACGCCAGGACATTTCAAGCCAGGTCAGCGGGCCGATCCTGGAACACCTGCATCACAACTTCGCCAGCGCTTGGCGCAAGGAAACCGGCGAGGACCTGCTCGACCTGCGCCAAGCCAAAGTGGTAGGGCCGCAACTGCAATGCGCCCCGGACGCCACCCGACAAATCGCGCAGATCCTGCGCACCCAGGCTCAGGAGGGCAAGCGCGATATCGAGAAGCTTTACCTGCAAGCCGTCAACAACGCGACCCAGTTCATCTACATCGAGAATCAGTATTTCCGCTGGCCGCCCCTGGCCGAACTGATCAAGGCCGTCGCCGCCGGCCAGACCAAGGCTGGGCGCGACCCAGCCATACACGGCCCCTTGCACCTGTTTGTGATCACCAATGCAAGCAAGAGCGGCATTGGCTCCGGCACCGTGAACACCCAACGCATGCTCGAAAGCCTCGGGCGCGGCCATACCATGCCTGCAATCACCAAGTTACGGCGGATTGAAAAGGCAAAAGTCGAGGCCGCCGCGCTGGAGTCCGGCCTGGGCGAACGCCTGGAGCAGCATGCCCTGGTCACACTAACGAAACTCACCGACGCATTGGGCGGAACCGATTTCAGCGACGAGGCCAGGGAGGCCCAGCGGCGCAAGAATCTGGACAACGATTTGCGCAAAGGCTCACTCCAGAGCCAGATCGAGGCAATCGAGGGTGAGACTTTTGCTCAACTACCGGAACTCTCCGGCCTGAAAGTCCATGTGTGCTCGCTGGTCGCCCCCGACTCGCCTGCTGGCAAAAAATGGATGGAGGTGTACATCCACTCCAAGCTGATGATCGTCGACGATGTGTTCACCACTCATGGTTCGGCCAACATCAATACGCGCAGCATGCAGGTGGATAGCGAACTGAACATTGCGCATGAGTGGGCGAGTGTGACGCAGGGGCTGCGGCGGCGGTTGTGGGAGATGCATACGGACAAAAGAGGGGCGCAGGACAATCCGGAACAAGCGTTTATAGCTTGGCAGAAGATTATTAAGGAAAACAAAAGCCGTCAGACAGACGAGCTTGTTCCCTACGCCCCCCTCGTCGAGTTCTATTTCGGCGATTCCAAACTGTCGGACCTCGACTGATGCGCCCGGTCTTGTTGCTGGCATGCCTGCTGCTGGTCGCCTGCGATACCAGTAATCCTACTTCTACTTCAACCAAGGAGACGCCCTTGAACCCCTTAACTGAAGCCAAGGCCAAGCTGGCTTTCAGCTGTGTACACGAGCAGATCCCTGCGGCCTCCGCCGAAGCCGATGTGCTGTTCCATTACGCACGCTGGTTGCAAAAAACAACCAGCTCAAGCAGGACGAGACTGTTGATGCAGAGATCGAGCGCTTGTACCGCATCGCGAGTGAAAACGGCCATTACAAAGCCAATATCAACCTACAGAACGGTGCGATGCGCGGTACTTTCAAACTCCGTGGTGAAGAGCATTTGCGCATGAGTGAGCAACTGATCAACGCGGGAGTGGCAACGGGATATTACTTTGTCGGCATTTTCCTGCAGCATGGTTCGTCGGGGCTGCAGAAAGATCACGAAATGGCGTTGCGTTACTACCGCAAGGCCGCCGACCAAGGCAATGCGTTAGCTCAAGCCTATGTCGCCGACAAATTGGCGCCGATCAACGTCGCCCCGGATGTTGCGCGGCAGTTGCGTCGTTGCGCAGCAGAACAGGGCAATGGTGAGGCAGCTGTCGATCTGGGTATTCATCTTAAAAACAAGAGGCAATACAAGGAGGCACTCGAAATATTCCAGATGGGCGTAGCCGCAGGTAATGAAAGCGCTGCTGCCTGGTTAAATGATGGATTTCGCGGCCCGGAACCAACCGACAAGCTGGATTACCTTGGTCAACTTGAAGACCTCGAACGCGCCGATCGTTACAAAAAAATCTGGAAAATCCTATCGGGTTACTCCTACGCCAATCCCAAGGTCCCCGAGATCAACGAGATCGTCCCTCTGCCGCCCGCCACGTTGCCCGCCTGGGACGGCAAACTGCAATGGCTCGAAGAACGCCTGGCCAATGTCCCACCAGAAAAGCCCAGCGAAGCGCTGATTCACCAACTGGCCAAGGCCAAAATTCTCGAACCCGCCACCGGCCGGCCCATGCCGGGCTCCCCGGCCTTTATAACGATCGACTACATCAAAAGACCGATCTGCAACAGCGGCCAAGCCTGCACGCATACCGGTTATTGGCTGGCGGAAAGTATCGCCGGTCAATCCTGGTCGCGCCTGGAACAAGGCGAGCCTCGGCGCTTCGAGAAGGGCGAGATCATGCCGACCCTTAACGTACGGCATCGGCAAAGCCGATTTCTGCTCGCCGACCGAGTGACGGTCGAGGAGGAAAATATCGAATGGAGGCTGCTCGGTGAAGCCTGAGTATTTATGGGGTTGTTGGATGTTCATTGCCTTGACCGGTTGTGGCGCCAACAGTGCCGAACCTTTGTCGGTGGGCGTTGTAAACCCGCTCACCGATATCAACGTTAATCTCGCCTTCACCTGCCAACACGAGACAATTTCGGCGCTGCCTGCAGAGGCCGATGTGCTGTTCAAATATGCGCGCTGGTTGCAAAAGAACAACCAGCTCAAGCAGGACAAGACTGTCGATTCAGAGATTGAGCGCCTGTACCGCATCGCCAGTGAGAATGGCCATTACAAGGCCAATATCAATCTGCAGAACGGTGCCATGCGCGGGTATTTCAGACTCCGCGGTGAAGAAAGTCTGCGCATGAGTGAACAACTGATCAACGCGGGAGTGGCGACTGGCTATTACTTTGTCGGAATCTTTCTGCAGCACGGCGCAGCCGGATTGCAGCAGGATCACGAAATGGCGTTGCGTTACTACCGCAAAGCCGCTGATGAAGGTAATCCGCTAGCTCAAGCCTATGTCGCAGACAAGTTGGCGCCGATCAAAATTGCCCCGGTTGTTGCGCGGCAGATGCGCCGCTGTGCGGCTGAACAGGGCAATGGCAAGGCAGCCGTCGCTCTGGGTATCAACCTTAAAAACAAAGGGGAGTACCAAGAAGCGCTTGAGGTCTTCCAGATGGGCGTTGTAGCTGGTAACGACGGCGCTGCCGGGTGGTTGGAAGAAGGCTTCCGTGGCCCTAAGCCGGATGATCGCTTGCACTACCTCGGCCAACAGGAAGACCTCGAACGCGCCGATCGCTACGAAAAAATCTGGAAAATCCTCTATGGCTACTCCTACGCCAATCCCAAGGTCCCCGAGATCAACGAGATCGTCCCGCTGCCCCCCGCCACGTTGCCCGCCTGGGACGGCAAGCTGCAATGGCTCGAAGAACGACTGGCCAATGTCCCGCCCGAAAAACCCAGCGAAGCACTGATCCACCAACTGGCCAAGGCCAAACTCCTCGATCCCGCCTCCGGTCGACCGCTGCCGGACTCTCCCGATTTCATCCGGGAGCCTTACCCCAGGCTGACCTGCAACAGTGGCCAAGCCTGCCCGCAGACCGGCTATTGGAAAGCCGAAGGCATCGTCGACAAAATCCAACTCTTCGAAAAAGGCGAAATCATGCCGACCCTGAATGTCCAGCGCAGCCATAGCCGCTTCCTGCTCGCCGACCGGGTCACCATCGCCGAAGAAAACATTAGATGGAGTCTGTTCGGTGAGTCCTGATTTGTTTTTTGCTGCGCTGGCCGGTTGTTGCGCCAGCAACGCAGAACGCTAAAACACCGCCAATTCCGGCAACTGCAAGGAGCAGCAAAATGACCAAACTTAAAGCAGGCAAAATAAACGTAGAGTTTGAGGCAGCCCCACAAGGAACTGAAACGACTGCAGGCGATGGCTATGTTCAGGTAGACCGCGAAGGTAACTTCGTTGGCGCCCAGGTTTCTGGCGGCGTGGTGGAAAAGGTAGAGGGCGGCGTGAAAGTCACTCGCCCGGACGGGGCAATAGTGTTCCTGCATGACGCGGGAAATATCACGATCGAGAATATGATCCCCAAATCGGTAGGGGTCGAGGATCTATTCGAGATTGAATCCTTCGCGATGCGAACCGTGGATCAGTTGCGTATTTATCGCGTGGAGTATTTTGGCGGGGGGTATGTCGAGGTGACGTATTCACAGGAGGGTCAGGTGATAGGCCTCACCGGTCACAATATCAAGCAGTCCATCAGCAAGGACAATGAGATTCTGGTTCGCCAAGGTGATTCGGCCAGCGGTCAGGTGCATTGATGCCCTGTAGGAGCGAGCTTGCTCGCGATGCACTCAAGGACGCCGCGTGCAGTCAGAATGCCCGCGTTATCGTTGACCACCATCGCGAGCAAGCTCGCTCCTACAGGGGGCTGTTTGCGTAACGCTCGTTAATTCAGTGCGCTCTCCAGCATCTCGATCAACTGTTCTGGCCAGACCGTTTCGCTGGTCGTTAACAGATCTTCCACCGACCACCACTTATGGTGAGCCATTACCCGGACTTCGTGAGCCGTCCATCCCTCACGGGACAGGCGTTCACTGTCGGTATGAACCACAAAATACCGCTCAACCGACAGAACCGTTTCGCCGCTTGGCAGCATCATCGGAAAACTGCGCTCTGCAACGCTGGCTCCCACGGCAGTGATATTCAGCCCGGTTTCTTCAAACAGTTCACGAACCGCCGCAGCCTCAAAGGATTCACCCGGCTCAAGCCCGCCACCGGGTGTCGCCCAGTGGCTTTGGCCGTCGAGGGCATCGCCTTTGTGCTGGAAGTGAAACAGCAGAACCTGTTGCGAGGGATTGATCACCAGCAGTCTGGCGGAATTACGTTGGCGCATTTTTTTCTTTCCATAGAGTGCCGCGAACCGCAGCTTTCACTGCGGCCCGCGACGGTAAAGCTCATGTCGGCGTTATTACACCGAAAGGGTTAAGCCACCACCCGATAACACGGCACATACGCCGCGCCGCCCGGCAGTTTCATGCGGTGCTGGGCGACGAAGGCTTTGAGCAGCAGGTCCAGCGGTTGCATGATCGCCGCGTCGCCACGGATCTGGTAGGGCCCGTGCTCTTCGATCAGGCGAATGCCCTTGTCCTTGACGTTGCCGGCGACGATGCCGGAGAACGCGCGGCGCAGGTTGGCCGCCAGTTCGTGGGAGGGCAGGTCGAGGCTCAGTTTCAGGTTGGCCATGTTTTCGTGGGTCGGGTCGAACGGGCGCTGGAAGCCTTCGTCGATTTTCAGCAGCCAGTTGAAGTGGAACGCGTCGTTGCGCTCGCGGCGGAACTGCTTGACCGCTTTGAGGCCCAGGGTCATCTGGCGCGCCACTTCGGCCGGGTTATCGATGATGATCTGGTAGTGCTGCTTGGCGGCGTCGCCCAGGGTGGCGCCGACGAACGCGTCCAGTTGCTCCAGGTACGGCGCGGCATGTTTCGGCCCGGTGAGGACAACCGGGAAGGGCAGGCCTGCGTTGTCCGGGTGCATCAGGATGCCCAGCAGGTACAGGAATTCTTCGGCCGTACCGGCGCCGCCCGGGAAGATGATGATGCCGTGACCGACGCGGACGAAGGCTTCCAGGCGTTTTTCGATGTCCGGCAGGATCACCAGTTCGTTGACGATCGGGTTCGGCGCTTCGGCGGCGATGATGCCGGGTTCGGTGAGGCCCAGGTAGCGACCGCCGTGGATGCGTTGCTTGGCGTGGGCGATGGTCGCGCCCTTCATCGGGCCTTTCATTACGCCGGGGCCGCAACCGGTGCAGATGTCCAGGCTGCGCAAGCCCAGTTCGTGGCCGACTTTCTTGGTGTATTTGTACTCTTCGGTGTTGATCGAGTGCCCGCCCCAGCACACCACGATCTTCGGCTCGACGCCGGGGCGCAGGGTGCGGGCGTTGCGCAGCAGGTGGAAGACGTAGTCGCTGATGCCCTGGGAGTTGCTCAGGTCGATGCGCTGGCTGTCGAGTTCGTTTTCGGTGTAGACGATGTCACGCAGGGCGCTGAAGAGCATTTCCCGGGTGCTGGCGATCATTTCGCCGTCGACGAAGGCGTCGGCCGGAGCGTTCAGCAGTTCCAGGCGTACGCCTCGGTCCTGCTGGTGAATGCGGATCTCGAAATCCTTGTAGGCTTCCAGAATGGTCTTGGCGTTGTCGACATGGGCGCCGGTGTTGAGGATGGCCAGGGCGCACTGGCGGAAGAGGCTGTAGATACTGCCGGAACCGGCTTCGCTCAATTGCTGGACTTCCCGTTGCGAGAGCGTTTCCAGGCTGCCTTTGGGACTGACGGAGGCGTTGATAACTTGGCGTTGGGTCATTCAATGATCCTTAAAACGATGTCATTCACACAGCAACTACGAATGGCATCCGAATGATGTGTATTCATGAAAGAAGATGGCACGAACTGCGCGGTCTCGCCATGTCCCCCGCTTGACGATGAAAAGATGAAAAGGAGCTCCAGCATAGCTAAATCCCTCGCAGAGGCGATAATGGCCCGCTGACTTTTTGCCTCATCCCCCTTTTTACCCTTTCAGCTCAGGAAAAACCGACGCAATGTTCGAAATCCAGCCGATGAACGCTGACACCTACCGGCAACAGACGCGGCGCAGCACGGTCATCATTGCCCTGATCTTCCTGGCGCTGGCGATGCTGCTGTCCACGGCGGCGGTGGCGCTGTTCGGCACGCCCGGGGGCGACAATCTGCGCTTCAACGTCGGCGGCGTGTTTGTTGCCGTGCTGGCGATGGTCGCGCTGATGCGCAAGGTGTTCTGGCGCCAGGCGTGGATGGCGCCTGCGGTCTACAGTTGGCAGCTCAAGCGCAGCCTGATGAGCATCACCAATGTCATGCATCATGTAACGGCGGGCGTGGAACGGGGTGATCCGGTTGCGATGAAGCTGTTGCGTTTCTACCATTTGGGCTTGAACCAGATGCATCAACTCGATGGGAACACCAGTGACCATGGCCAGTTGATCCGCGAAATGGACCAGCACAAGGAACGGATGCAAGCGCAGGGCATCGAAACCGAACAGACACGGCTGGATCCGGCGTGGCTGGAGGCGGTCAAGCAGGTGTCGCGCTAACATCATGGCGAGCCCGGCTCGGGCATAGTGAGCAAAAACGGCGATCAGGAAGGTTCGTCCGTCATCGACACAGGGAGCACCATGGGACATCCATTGATCAACGATCAAATTCAAATGCTTCGGTCAGCCGTGCCAAGGCTCAAGGTCCGCTCGGCGGTGACCTTGCTGATGGCGGTGTGCCTGTCGATGGTGGCTATCGTGATCTGGGAAGCCTGGAGCTCACGCCAGTACCACCTGCATGACAAGGAAGTGGTGATGTCCAACCTTGCGCAGACGCTGGCTTCGCAAGCACAGGCAACGATCAAGCAGGCCGATACGCTGCTGTTCACGTTGGTCGATCGTCTGGAACACGACGGCGTGGATCAATCCCGGCTGCCGGCATTGCTCAATGCCCAGCGCAGTGAGTTGAGCCAGCTCCATGGCTTGTTCGTTTTCGACGAAAAAGGGCAGTGGCTCGCCAATTCCAATGGCGCCGGCCAAACCGGCGTCAACAATTCCGACCGCGAATACTTCATCTTCCATCGCGACAACCCCAGCCGTGGGCCGCACATCGGGCCGTCGATCAAGAGCCGCTCGAGCGGCGAGTGGATCCTGACGGTTTCGCGTCGGCTCAATCATCCCGACGGCAGTTTTGCCGGCGTGGCGCTGGCGACGATTTACCTCACTTATTTTCTGCAGCTCTACGACAGCATCGACATGGGCAGCAATGGCGTGATCACCCTGATCGCCGACAATGCCAGCATTGTCATTCGCCGACCCTTCAAGGAGTCGGATATCGGCAGCAGTCTCGCCAAGAGCCCGTTGTTCACCCGGTTGCTGCCCAAGGGCGATGCGGGCACGGCCACGATCACGTCGGTCGTCGACGGTGTCGAGCGGGTGACGGGGTACCGCCGGGTCGAGGGTTATCCGCTGATCGTGTTTGCCGCGCTGAACAAGGATGAAGTGCTGGCCAGTTGGCGCAAGGAAACGCTGCTCAGCGCCGGCATCGTCACGCTGTTGCTCAGTGTTCTCGGGGTACTGGGGTTCCGGCTGATCAAACTGATGAAGCAGCAGAACCTGGCGCAGGTCGAGTTGCTGGACACCCAGGACAAGCTCCTGGAGGTCAATCGCAACCTTGAAGGCCTGGCCCTGAAAGACGCGCTGACGGGGCTGGCCAACCGGCGTCAGCTCGACGCTTTCATCGATGCCGAAATGGGCCGTGCCCGGCGTAGCCAGAGCGAGTTGGCGCTGCTGATGATCGATGTCGATCATTTCAAACCGTTCAATGACCGCTACGGTCACCTGGCCGGTGATGAGTGTTTGCGCAAGGTCGGTGCGATCATCACCGACAACATCAAGCGCCCCGGTGACCTGGCCGCCCGTTATGGTGGCGAGGAGTTTGCAGTGGTGCTGCCCGGCAACGACTACGTGGGGGCATTCCTGGTGGCGGAGAAAATCCGTCGCGCGGTGCTGCAGGCTGAAATTGCCCACAGCGACAGCCCGGAAGGCGCCGTCACCGTCAGCGTTGGCGTGTGTGCCAGCAATGGTGCGTCCCAGGTTCGCTCCGAAGACCTGATCGGTGCGGCGGACAAGGCGCTGTACGTGGCCAAGGCCAGTGGGCGCAATATGAGTGTGATTGCCAACTGAGGCTCAGGCGTCAGGCAAACCGGTCCGTTCCCTGTGTAGGAGCTGCCGCAGGCTGCGATCTTTTGATCCTGGTTTCAGGTGGCCCGCCGCAATCGCCACTGCCTGATCAATCGAAGATAGACCAACACATTGATCACCAACACCACGCTACCCAAACCCAGCTGAATGCCGGGCGTCAGGCCCGCCGGGTAAATCACCGGCCAAATGTAATGCTCAATGAACCCACCGCCATAGCCGGTTTGCCCGGCCCCATGGCGCATGCGGTTTTCCCAGTCGGTCAGCGGGCAGGGCAGGTGGAAGAACTCCACCGCCATCCCCCACAGCGCAGCGGGCGGATGCCACCAGATCAGGTGGCGCCATTTGAATATCAGCAGCCCGCCGAACACGACAAATACAATGAACGACAGGTGAAACAGCATCAGCCCGTCGGCGGCGATTCGGTACAGCATGTCGGTGCCCCTGAAGGCTGAACGAATCGCTCCATGGTACTCGGGCCGGTGGCGGGCGCTCTATCGATTGTCGTGATCCAATGTCCTGAGTACGCCTTTCAAACGCTCGGTCATCGATTCACTGCTGCGTTGCATGGGCGCGCGCAGTTCGTCTCCGATCAAGCCTTGCAGGGCCAGCGCGGTTTTCACCGGGGCCGGGTTGGGTTCCAGGAACAGGCTGTTGATCAGTGGCAGCAGACGGAAAAACGTGGCACGACCTTCAGCCAATTGATTGTCACGGATCTGCCGGTGCAACTGCACGAACAGTTCCGGATGGACATGCGCCGACGCGGCAATCGCGCCTCTGGCGCCCAGGCACAGGGCATTGAAGATCTGGTTGTCTTCGCCGCACAGCACGTCGACATGGCCGCTATCGAGCAAGGCGAGGGTGTTGGAAAAGTTACCGCCGCAATCCTTGATCGCGACGATCCGCTCGTGGGCGACGATGTTGAGCAGGGTCGCCTGTTCGAAGGCCACGCCGGTACGGTAGGGGATGTCGTAGAGAATCAGTGGCACGCTGGAGGCATCGGCGACCGTGCGGAAAAACACTTCCAGGCCGGCCTGGGACGGGCGGATGTAATACGGCGCCGGCACCAGCAGGCCCGCCACCGGGCGCTTTAGGATCTCGCTCTGGAACTGCAACAACTCGGTCAGGTTGTTGCCGGCCAGGCCCATGACCACCCGTTGCGCCGGCACCAGCTCCAGCACCGCATCCAGCACTGCCAGTTGCTCATGTTTGCCCATCGCCGCCGGCTCGCCGGTGGTGCCGCAAACGACGAGGCCGTCGACACCTTTTTCCAGCAGGTGGCTGACCAGCCGGCGCAAGCCGACGAAATCGATGGCGCCGTTGTGGAAAGGTGTGACCAGTGGAACCCAGATACCCTGAAACGCTGACATGCTTTTTTCTCCTGATGGTTGACCGATTTCGTCACCGTCAGGGGCATGGAAGGAGAGTAAGCAAGGGGAGTGTGGTCCGTCGCGCTCAATGTCCTGTCAGCTCATCTGACGGGACAGCGCGCCCCGGTCACATGAGCGACTGTTTCTTCGATTTGAGGGCGTGCGCAACGCAACCTTGCGCCTTGGCAATCAAGCCAATGACGGAAGAGTCGAGATTGAAGGTTGCGGACATACTTGTTTACACCCTGAGTGAGGCGCCCAGTTTTAAAAGCCAGCGCGCCTTTTGTCAATCACGAAAATCAGCGAACTCGGCGCGCATCCGGCCATTGTGCTTGGCCTTGTAGAGCTGATGATCGACCTGCTCGATGAATTCCAGGGCCGTGGCATGCATCGACGCCAGGGTGGTGCCGACGCCGAGGCTGATACTCAGCAGCTTCGACACGTTCGAGAATTCATGGGGGATCTGCTGCTGGCGAATCAGGTGCAGGCACTTGTGCGCCACCAGCCGTGCGGATTCGGCATCGGTTTCCGGCAGCAGCCAGACAAACTCTTCACCGCCGATCCGGGCGATGAAATCCCGTGGCCGGTTCGCCGCCAGGGACAAGGTTTGCGCGACGCGGCGCAGGCATTCGTCGCCCTTGATGTGGCCGTAGTGGTCGTTGTACTGCTTGAAATAATCGATATCCAGCACGATCACCGATAACGGCAACGCGGTGCGCTGGGCCGTGTTCCACTCGCGTTCCAGCACGGTGTCGAACATGCGGCGGTTGGCGATACCGGTCAGGCCGTCCTGGAAGGAATACTCTTCGAGCTGCTTTTGCAGGCGGATCAGGTGTTCTTCGGTTTTCTTGCGCTCGCTGATATCGAACATGAACCCCACCAGCGCCTCGACTTCGCCGTCCTTGCGCACCACGTGCACCACATCGCGGATCCACACGTACTCGCCGCTTTCGGTCAGTGCGCGATAGTCGGCCTCGTGATCGATGCCGGCCCGCGATTGCGAGACACAGAAGTCCATCACGTAGTCGCGGTCATCCGGGTGCATGCGCTCGACCCAGTCATTGACCGAGGCCCAGCTGTGCTGCTTCCAGCCCAGCAGTTCTTCGATCTGTGGCCCGATGTAGCTGAAGGTCATGGTTTTCCAGTCGATGCGCCAGGGAATGGCTTTGGTCGACTCAAGCAGGGTTTTGTAAACGTCGCTGTCGGTTTCGACTGAACTCATGAAGGGCCTGCCTCGATGAAAAATGCAGGGCCATCATGTTGCTACCACCTTGGCGAATCAAGCGGGCAGCCGATGAATGGCACGCGGGCGTATCAGTGAGCAAGATTGTTCAAGCCATTGGCCGCCACAGCTGGCAAAGTCTCAGGTCTTTCCCTGTCTGTAGAACGTCATGCCCAACTCACTCATGCCGCGCAGCGCCTTTCTGCGCGGGGCTGCGGCGATCATGCCGCTGTCCCTGGCCACCGCGCCCTGGGGCTTGCTGGCCGGTTCCATGGCCATCGAAGCCAACCTCACGCCCCTGCAAGGCCAAGGCCTGTCGAGCATTGTGTTTGCCGGTGCGGCGCAACTGGTGGCCATCGGCATGCTCAAGGGCGGTGCCGGGATCTTTTCGATCTTGCTCACCACCTTGCTGCTGACCTCCCAGCATTTGCTTTACGGGATGAGCATGCGCTCGGTGATTTCGCCATTGCCGGGGCGCTGGCGTGCGGGCCTGGGGTTTTTGCTCACTGACGAGCTGTTCGCCCTGACCAGCCAGCACGACAAGCAGCAATTCAACCGCTGGTACGCCCTGGGCGTGGGCCTGACGTTCTACATCGCCTGGAACCTCTTCACCCTGGCGGGCATTGTGCTCGGCAGCAGCATTCCGGGCCTTGAACACCTGGGCCTGGATTTCTCCATCGCGGCCACCTTCATTGCCCTGATCACCCCGGTGGTACGCAACGTGCCGACCGTGGTGTGCGTGGCGGTGTCGCTGTTTTGCTCGGTGCTGTTCAGCTACTGGCAATGGGGTTCAGCGCTGGTGTTGTCGGGGCTGGCGGGGATGACCGCCGGGTTTGTCTGCAATAAATTCTACGGTGGACGCACATGATGGTCTGGGCTGTGATTGTCGGAATGGGCGTGTTGGTGTTCCTCAACCGCTACGTTTTTCTCGAACCGCGCCTGCCGGTGCGCCTGAGCAGCAATGCCCGGCAATTCCTCGGGTTTGCCGTACCGGGCATGTTGACGGCTATCTGTGGGCCGATTGTGTTCATGCCGGAAAAACAGCTGAACCTGCACTGGGACAACCCCTATCTGATCAGCTCGCTGGTGGCGGTGGGGCTGGTGCTTTACACGCGCAATACCTTGCTCAGCATGCTGTTGAGCATGGGCTTTTTCTTTTTGCTGCGCTGGTGGCTCTGAGCGGAGCAGGGGAACTGATCTAAGCTTTAAGTGGATGACCGATCCCTTCGGGAAGTGAGGTGAACATGGCCAATGAACCCAAGCGTCCGGACCCGGAAGAAGACGTGGACGAACCCACGGAAGAAGAGATTGAGCAGCAAAAACGTTCGATGCCGGACTGGAAGCATCCTGACGATGGTAAGGAACTGTCGGATCTTGACCGCAAGTTCTGATCACCCCAAACGACAAAGCCCCGCCATTGTAGGAGCGAGCTTGCTCGCGATGGTCGTTAACGATAACGCGTGTTTACTGGCTGAACGCGGCGCTCTTGAGTCCATCGCGAGCAAGCTCGCTCCTACAATTTCCTTAACTGAGCAGCATTACGCCATTGAGTGGGGCTCTGTCGTTATTGATAAGTTCATGGCACTTGTTCAATTAACGCAGCGCCCTGGTTCCTGACATTGCCAACGGCCTTGTCCACCTTGTACCACTCAAATGCATCACTGATCTCGCCCTGGGATAACGCCATTTCCTCGGCCCTTTCCTTGGGCGTGGCCGGGTCCAGCCATTCCCGCGCCAGCTCGGGCGAGAACACCACCGGCCGCCGGTCATGCACATCAAGCAGGCCGCCTGCGCTGTCCGCCGTGAGGATGACGAAACCGTCATGCTCCCTGTGCGGGGCTCCGCCGATGGGGTACTGGCCGATGGCCGCGCAGAAGGCCGGTTTCCGGTCCCGCCGCCGGATCAACCAGGGTTGTTTGTTGCCGTCACCGGCATCCACCCATTCAAACCAGTTATCGATCGGACAGAGCGCGCGATGCGGCCAGATTGCCCGGAAGTACGGGCCATGGGCGACTTTCTCGACCCGGGCATTGATCGGCTCCGCGCGATCCGTTGCCCAGTGCGGCCGCCAACCCCAGCGCACGGCGTCGGCGTGCAGCCGCTCGTTCTCCAGGTGCAACAGGGCGAGTTGCGTGGTGGGCGCGGCGTTATAGTGCGCCAGGGGTTCGTTGCCGACGTGATTGACCAAAGCGTCGGGGATGCTCAGCACCGCCACGAAGTCGTGTATCCCGCGGTATTGCGACAGTCGTCCGCACATGGCCTGACACTCTGGTTGAGCGTTTTTTCAGTTTAGTAGCTGGCGACGAAACAGGCTTGGCAAGCGCCGGAACCAAAGCCTGTGTACTTTATCCAACCTCGACCCGGCGTCCCGGGCGAAGGATTCCTGCCAACTTGTATTTCAATCGTGATGGTCTGGCCCAAGGCAAAAGATGAAACAGTGGTTCAAGTGTTTAACGGTGTGCGCCCTGGCAGTTGGTTTGCTGGGTTGTATTGCCGCACCCATTGCAATGACGCCGCAGACCGAACAGCGTTTGCAGACGCAACCGCCCATCCGTTTTCTGCTGACGTTCGATGACGGTCCCAGTGCATCGAGCTGGTGGAATCCGACCGTCACGGTGCTTGAGAGCCTGGCGCAAAACCCGCTGCAGCCGGGGATCAAAGCCGTGTTCTTCGTGCAAACCCGCGCGCCACGCGCCGGTGGCAGCGAATTGGGCCGGGACATCATGCGGCGCGAACACGCCGAAGGTCACATTCTGGGCTTCCACACGGCAACGCCCCGGCACACCAACCATCGCTCGCTGGAGCCGCAAGAACTGGAGCAGGCCCTGACCGATGGCAGCGCCGACATCGCGGCGATCACCGGCGCCCCCCCAACCCTGTTGCGCCCGCCATTCTGGAACTACGACAAGCGCACCTTCGCCGCTTATCAGCAGCATGGCCTGCACGTGCTGCTCACGGACTTGAGCGCCAATGACGGCAAGATCTGGGGTTTCAACGCCAGTCCCCGGCGACGGTCGCACATGCTGCGCTCGATGTCTGAAGTGCGCGAACGCATCGCTCGTGGCGAATTGCCGGTGGTCGACGGGGTGATACCGATCGTGGTGACGTTTCACGACCTCAACCGCTATACCGCCCGGCATACCCGTGAATACCTGCAGATTCTGCTCGACAGCGCCCGGGAGACCGGCGTGAAAACCGCGGACAAGCCGTTTTACGACGAACAGGCTGCGCTACAGCGGGCGGCCATGGCGCGAACCGTGCGCGATGGCTCGCAGCCGGTCGAGTTGCCGGGGTTCTGGAACTGGATCTGGGGCGGGAACGCCCGTTAAAACGAGCAGGAATGAGAGCCGGGTAACACTCATTGCGAATGATTTCTTGTGCAGATTCGCAAGGTGTATCCATTCTGAAATGGATCCAGTCCGATCTACAGTCGCCGAGGCACCGGTCATGGTTCCTGTTTCAGTGCTTTGCAACATCGTAGAGTCCGGTTTTGCGCCGATGTCGTGCAAGTGCACGGAGAGTTTCGGGCCGCCCTGTGGCGAGGGGGCTTGCCCCCGTTGGGGTGCGAAGCGCCCCCCCCCCTACCAAAAAAAAATGGTCCTTACGTTCATCTCCGGAAAACCGGGTAACGGCTTTTAGGGCTGCTATTTAGCCCAACGGGGGCAAGCCCCCTCGCCACAAATGATCGTCGTCTTACGCTACCGGCGGCAGCAGCTCATCAATCATCCGCAAGCAATGGTTCAACCCCGGCGAAACATCGCCCACCCGTCGGCTGAGGATGATCGGCGAGGTCGCGTTGTCTTCCAGCAAGGGTGTGAAACCGATGTCGTCGCGGTGCAGCAGTTGCACCGAGGCCGGCACCAGCGTGACCCCGATTCCCGCCCCCACCAGACCGATCGCCGTTTGCAGTTCGTTGGTCCACTGCGCGACGTGGATGCTCACGCCATAGGACTCAAACAGCGCGATCACATGGTCGGCGTAACTCGGCCGTGGATTGCCGGGGTACAGCACAAAGGGTTCCCTGGCCAGTTCCCGCAGGCTGATGGGGCCGGCGAGCAACGGATGGCCGGCGGGCAGGGCGGCGACCAGGCGGTCTTCAGTGAGCACGGTCTGGACAATGGTCGGGTCGTCGATGCGGATCCGCCCAAAACCGATGTCGATACGCCCGGCCTTCAATGCCTGCACTTGTTGCAGGGTGGTCATTTCCGACAGGCCCAATTCCAGCTCCAGCGGTTCGCCACTGCGTAACCGGCGGATCAGCTCCGGCAGCACGCCATACAGTGTCGAGGGCGCAAAGCCGATACCCAGCCAGGTCTTTTCACCCAGGCCGATACGCCGCGTGTTGTCGCAGACCTTGTTCAGTTGTTCGAGCAGGGCGGTGGAGTGCTCATGGAAAAAACGCCCGGCGTCGGTCAGCTTCAGCGGGCGTCCGCGCTCCAGCAACATCACCCCCAGTTCGTCCTCCAGTTGCTGGATCTGCCGGCTCAACGGTGGTTGGGCGATGTGCAGGCGCTCGGCGGCGCGGGTGAAGTTGAGGGTTTGAGCCAATACCTGGAAGTAACGCAGGTGCCGCAGTTCCATGGGGCCTCCGGATTTTCAATTGAATACCTTTAAGGTATCAAGCCAGACCAATTCTATATTGGCCGCCCGGAAAAAGCCGTATGAGAATCCGACTCAGAACTTCAAGAACCTGACGGGTATCGAAATGCTTGCAACCGCCATTGAGTCGATCGAGACGATCCTCGTCGATCTGCCGACTATCCGCCCGCACAAGCTGGCCATGCACACCATGCAGAACCAGACCCTGGTGATCGTTCGCGTGCGTTGCGCCGACGGCATCGAAGGCATCGGCGAATCCACCACCATCGGTGGCCTGGCCTACGGCAATGAAAGCCCGGACAGCATCAAGACCAACATCGACACGCACTTCGCCCCCTTGTTGATCGGCCAGGACAGCGGCAACGTCAATGCTGCCATGTTGCGCCTGGAGCGCAGCATCCGTGGCAACACCTTCGCCAAATCCGGTATAGAAACCGCGCTGCTCGACGCCCAGGGCAAACGCCTTGGCCTGCCTGTCAGTGAATTGCTCGGCGGCCGTGTTCGCGACGCACTGCCGGTGGCCTGGACCCTGGCCAGCGGTGACACGGAAAAAGACATCGCCGAAGCGGAAAAAATGCTCGACCTGCGCCGCCACCGCATCTTCAAGCTGAAGATCGGTGCCGGCGAGGTCAACCGCGACCTGGCCCACGTCATTGCCATCAAGAAGGCCCTGGGTGACCGCGCCAGCGTGCGGGTCGACGTCAACCAGGCGTGGGACGAAGCCGTCGCGATACGTGCCTGCCGAATCCTCGGCAGCAACGGCATCGACCTGATCGAACAGCCGATCTCGCGCAACAACCGCGCCGGCATGGCCCGCCTGAACGCCATGAGCCCGGCGCCGATCATGGCCGACGAATCCATCGAATGCGTGGAAGATGCGTTCAACCTGGCCCGCGAAGGCGCCGCCTCGGTGTTCGCCCTGAAGATCGCCAAGAACGGTGGCCCGCGCGCCGTGTTGCGGACTGCCTGCATCGCCGAAGCGGCCGGTATCGCCCTGTACGGCGGCACCATGCTCGAAGGCGGCCTGGGCACGATGGCGTCGGCCCATGCCTTCGTCACCCTGAACAAACTGGCGTGGGACACCGAACTGTTCGGCCCGTTGCTGCTGACCGAAGACATTCTCAGCGAACCGCTGGTGTATCGCGATTTTGAACTGCACGTGCCGAAAACACCGGGTCTTGGCCTGAGCCTGGATGAAGAGCGCCTGGCGTTCTTCCGTCGCGACAAGACCACTCATCAAGCCTGAGGAGAGCATTATGCTGTTTCACGTAAAAATGACCGTGAACCTGCCGGTCGACATGAATCCGCAGGCGGCGGCCAGACTCAAGGCTGACGAAAAAGCCCTGGCCCAGCGCCTGCAAGAGCAGGGCAAGTGGCGTCACCTGTGGCGCATCGCCGGGCACTACGCCAACTACAGCGTGTTCGATGTCGACAGCGTTCAGGAACTGCATGACCTGCTGATGCAATTGCCTTTGTTTCCCTACATGGCCATCGAAATCGACGCGATGTGCCGGCATCCGTCTTCCATCCGTGACGATGACCGCTGAACCCTGCCTGCTCAGCGCTACGCTAATAATTACAAGATGAGGAACCCTGAAAAATGAACGTCAAAATTTCCCACACTGCCGAAATCCAGAAATTTCTCGAAGAAGCCAGCGGCCTGCTCAACGACGCCGGCAATCCACGGACCAAGGCGCTGGTCTACCGCATCCTGCGTGATTCGGTGAACATCATCGAAGACCTGGCCGTGACCCCGGAAGAGTTCTGGAAAGCCGTCAACTACCTCAACGTGCTGGGCGCGCGCCAGGAAGCCGGGTTGCTGGTGGCCGGTATTGGCCTGGAGCATTACCTCGACTTGTTGATGGACGCCGAAGACGAGCAGGCCGGCAAGACCGGCGGCACCCCGCGCACCATCGAAGGCCCGCTGTACGTGGCCGGTGCGCCGTTGTCCGAAGGCGAGGCGCGCCTGGATGACGGCGTCGATCCGGGCGTGACCCTGTTCATGCAAGGCCGCGTGCTCAATACGGCCGGCGAACCCTTGGCCGGGGCCGTGGTGGACGTCTGGCACGCCAACACCGGCGGTACCTACTCGTACTTCGATGCCACGCAGTCGGAATTCAACCTGCGTCGCCGTATCGTGACCGACGCCGAAGGCCGCTACCGTTTCCGTAGCATCGTGCCGTCGGGCTATGGCTGCCCACCGGACGGTCCGACCCAGCAACTGCTCGATCAACTGGGCCGTCATGGCCAGCGTCCGGCGCACGTGCACTTCTTCATCTCCGCGCCGGACCATCGCCACCTGACCACCCAGATCAACCTCGACGGCGATCAATACCTGCACGACGATTTCGCCTACGCCACCCGCGACGAACTGATCGCCAAGATCACCTTCAGCGACGATCAGCAGCGCGCAGCGGCCCATGGCGTGAGCGGTCGCTTTGCCGAAATCGAGTTCGACTTCACCTTGCAGTCGTCTGCACAACCTGAAGAACAGCAGCGCCACGAGCGGGTCCGCGCACTGGAAGACTGATCACCCCCGCCCCCTGTAGGAGCGAGCCTGCTCGCGATGGTCGTCAACGATGACGCTGGGTGCCTGATGCCCCGCGGCGTCCTCAAGTCCATCGCGAGCAAGCTCGCTCCTACAGGGTTTCGGCTCTAGAATGGACCGACGCAACTCATAACAACAACGAGAGTGACCTGATGATGCAAGCGCAACTGTTGAGTCAGCGCAGCCGGGTGTTCGACCATGCCGACCCTTACGCCGTGTCGGGCTACGTCAATCAGCACGTCGGTAACCACTGCATTCTCATGCCCCGTGCCGGCAGCCCGCTGGCCAGCCTTGATCATCGCAAGTTCGCCAGCCTCGACCTGTGCCGCATCAGCTACGGTGCCAGTGTGCGCGTGACGTCCGGTGCGCTGGACAGCATTTATCATCTGCAAGTGCTGCTGCGCGGCAACTGCCTGTGGCGTGGACACGGCCAGGAGCATTACTTCGCCCCCGGCGAATTGCTGCTGATCAACCCCGACGATCCGGTGGACCTGACGTACTCCGCCGATTGCGAAAAATTCATCCTCAAGGTCCCGACCCGTTTGTTTGAATCGGTCTGCGATGAGCAGCGCTGGCGCTATCCGGAGCAAGGCGTGCGGTTTCTGGAAAACCGTTATCAGCTCAATGAACTGGAAGGTTTCGTCAACCTGTTGGCGATGATCTGCCAGGAGGCCGAATCCACTGAGCAGATCCTCAGGGTGCAGGAACATTACACGCAGATCATCGTCAGCAAGATGCTCAGCCTGATGAAAACCAACGTCAGTCGCCTCGATCCGGGCTCGCAGGCGGCCACGTTCGAAGCGATTGCCGATTACATCGCCAATAACCTCAAGCAGGACATCGACAGCGAAGCACTGGCGCGCCAGGCCCACATGAGCTTGCGTTCGTTGTACGGGTTGTTCGAACGCAATGCCGGTGACACGCCGAAGAACTACATCCGCCGCAAGCGCCTCGAGTCCATCAACGCCTGCCTCAGCGACCCGACCTGCAACGTGCGCAACATTACCGAGGTGGCCATGGACTACGGCTTCCTGCACCTGGGACGGTTCTCCGACAGCTACCGCAAGCAGTTCGGCGAATTGCCGTCCGATACCCTAAAACGCCGGCACTGAGACCTTCAGGTTTGATGTTGTCTGGTCTGGCGCCATCGCGAGCAAGCTCGCTCCTACATTGGACCTATGGTGCGACACAAATCCCCTGTGGGAGCGAGCTTGCTCGCGATGGGGCCGGCACATTCACCATCGATGGCGCCTGACACACCGCCAGTGACTGCACAAAACGGATAAAGGTCTGCACCCCGCGGATATTCCAGTCTGCCCCCCCGTCCTAGCATGGCCCTGCCTGAACAATAACAATGGAGGCGGTGGCCATGACCCTGCGACCCGAATATTTGCATTCCCTGCTTGAAGACGATCCCGAGCAGGGCCTCTATCGCTGCAAGCGCGAGATGTTCACCGACCCGCGTCTGTTCGATCTGGAGATGGAACACATCTTCGAAGGCAACTGGCTGTACCTGGCCCACGAAAGCCAGATCCCCAACATCAACGATTTCTACACCACGACCATGGGGCGCCAGTCGATCTTCATCGCGCGCAACAAGGACGGTGTGCTCAACGCCTTCATCAACGCCTGCAGCCACCGTGGCGCGACCCTGTGCCGGCACAAGTCCGGCAACAAGAGCTCCTACACCTGTCCATTCCACGGCTGGACCTTCAACAACTCCGGCAAGCTGCTCAAGGTCAAGGATCCGGCCAACGCCGGTTATCCCGCGAGCTTCAACTGCGAAGGCTCCCACGACCTGACCCGCGTCGCGCGGTTCGAGTCCTATCGCGGCTTCCTGTTCGGCAGTCTCAAGGCCGATGTTGTGCCACTGGTCGAGCACCTGGGCGAGTCGGCGAAGATCATCGACATGATCGTCGACCAGTCCGCCGATGGCCTGGAAGTGCTGCGCGGCTCGTCCAGCTACATCTACGAAGGCAACTGGAAACTCACCGCCGAAAACGGCGCCGACGGCTACCACGTCAGCTCCGTGCACTGGAACTACGCGGCCACCCAGAACCAGCGCAAGCAGCGTGAAGCCGGTGACACCAACCCGACCATGAGCGCCGGCAGCTGGGCCAAGCAGGGCGGTGGTTTCTATTCCTTCGACAAGGGCCACATGCTGCTCTGGACCCGCTGGGCCAACCCCGAGGACCGCCCGCTGTACGAGCGCCGCGATGAGCTGGCGCAGGATTTCGGCAAGGCTCGCGCCGACTGGATGATCGAGAACTCGCGCAACCTGTGCCTGTACCCCAACGTGTACCTGATGGACCAGTTCAGCTCGCAGATCCGCATCGCCCGGCCGATCTCGGTCAACCGCACGGAGATCACCATCTACTGCATCGCCCCGAAAGGCGAGAGCGACCACGCCCGTTCCAGCCGGATTCGTCAGTACGAGGATTTCTTCAACGTCAGCGGCATGGCCACGCCGGACGATCTGGAGGAATTCCGTTCCTGCCAGACCAGCTACCAGGGCAGCGTCACCACCTGGAACGACATGTCCCGTGGTGCCGAGCACTGGATCGAAGGCGCGGACGAAGCCGCCAAAGAGATTGATCTGCATCCGCTGCTCAGTGGTGTGCGCACCGAAGACGAAGGCCTGTTCGTGCTGCAACACAAGTACTGGCAGCAGACCATGCTCAAGGCCCTCGCCGTCGAGCAATCGAAACTGATCGCCGTGGAGGACGTGCAATGACCATTTCCTATGAAGCGGTGCGCGATTTCCTCTACCGCGAAGCGCGTTACCTCGACGACCGCCAGTGGGACCAGTGGCTGGAACTGTACGCCCCGGACGCGACGTTCTGGATGCCGTCGTGGGACGACAACGACGAGTTGACCGAGGACCCACAACGGGAAATCTCGCTGATCTGGTACGGCAACCGCACCGGCCTGGAAGACCGCGTCTTCCGCATCAAGACCGAGCGCTCCAGCGCCAGCGTGCCGGACACCCGCACTTCCCACAACATCAGCAACATCGAGCTGCTCGAACAAGCCGACGGACTGTGCAAGGTGCGCTTCAACTGGCACACCCTGAGCTTTCGCTACAAGACCGTCGACAGCTATTTCGGCAGCAGTTTCTACACCCTCGACATGCGCGGTGAAAACCCGTTGATCAAGGCCAAGAAAGTGATCCTGAAGAACGACTACGTTCGTCAGGTCATCGATGTTTACCACTTGTGAGGCTGGCGTCATGACCCATTCCATTGCGTTCAATTTCGAAGACGGCGTCACCCGTTTCATCGATGCCAACGTGGGCGAAACCGTGGCCGATGCCGCTTACCGCCAGGGCATCAACATCCCGCTGGACTGCCGCGACGGTGCCTGTGGCACTTGCAAGTGTTTTGCCGAAGCCGGTCAGTACGATTTGGGCGAGGAGTACATCGAAGACGCCCTCAGCCCTGAAGAGGCCGCGCAGGGTTTTGTCCTGACCTGCCAGATGCGCGCCCAGAGCGATTGCGTGGTGCGTGTACCGACGTCCTCCGAGGTCTGCCGCACCCGTCAGGCCAGCTACGACGCGACCATCAGCGCCGTGCGCCAGCTGTCCGACAGCACCATCGCCCTGTCGATCAAGGGCGAAGCCCTGAGCAAACTGGCGTTCCTGCCTGGGCAGTATGTGAACCTGGGAGTTCCCGGCAGCGAACAGACCCGCGCCTACTCGTTCAGCTCGCTGCAGCGCGATGGCGAAGTCAGCTTCCTGATCCGCAACGTGCCCGGCGGCTTGATGAGCAGTTTCCTCACCGGCATGGCCAAGGCCGGCGACTGCATGAGCCTGGCAGGTCCCCTGGGCAGTTTCTACTTGCGTGACATCCGTCGGCCGCTGTTGTTGCTGGCCGGTGGCACCGGGCTGGCGCCGTTCACCGCGATGCTGGAGAAGATCGCCGAGCAGGGCAGCGATCACCCGCTGCATCTGATCTACGGCGTGACCCACGATTTCGACCTGGTGGAAATCGACCGCCTCGAAGCGTTTGCCGCGCGCATCCCCAACTTCACCTTCAGCGCCTGCGTCGCCAGCCCCGAGAGCCAGCATCCGCTCAAGGGCTACGTGACCCAGCACATCGAGCCCAAGCATTTGAATGATGGCGACGTCGACGTCTACCTGTGCGGCCCGCCGCCGATGGTCGAGGCCGTCAGCCAGTTCATTGGCGAGCAAGGCATCGCGCCTGCGAACTTCTACTACGAAAAATTCGCCGCCAGCGCGGCCTGAGTCGCGCACAAATTCCCTGCCTGGCAAAGATCCAATGTGGGAGCGAGCCTGCTCGCGAAAGCGGTCTGCCAGTCACCCACGGTGTCGACTGGAAGGACCTCTTCGCGAGCAGGCTCGCTCCCACAGTTGAACTGCAACCTTCTTCATGAGGTACACATGAACAGATTTCACGAAAAAGTCGCGCTGATTACCGGCGCTGCCCAAGGCATCGGGCAGCGGGTGGCCGAGCGCATGGCAGCCGAAGGGGCGAAGCTGATCCTGGTGGATCGTTCCGAGCTGGTGTTCGAAGTGCAGCAACAACTGGCCGCGACCACTCAGGTATTGGCCCTGACCGCCGACCTTGAGCAATACGACGAATGCAGCCGGGTGATGCAAACCGCCGTCGAGCGCTTCGGGCGCCTCGATGTGCTGGTCAACAACGTCGGCGGCACCATCTGGGCCAAACCGTTCGAGCACTACGAGGCGTCGCAGATCGAGGCCGAGGTCCGTCGTTCGCTGTTCCCGACCTTGTGGTGTTGCCATGCTGCGCTGCCGTTCATGCTGGAGCAGGGCAGCGGGGCGATCGTCAACGTCTCTTCCATCGCCACCCGCAGCCTCAACCGCGTGCCCTACGGTGCGGCAAAGGGTGGGGTCAATGCCTTGACCGCCTGTCTGGCGTTCGAAACCGCCGGTCGTGGCGTACGGGTCAACGCCACGGCGCCTGGAGGCACCGAAGCACCGCCGCGACGCATACCCCGCAATGGTACCGAGCAGAGTGAGCAGGAAAAACTCTGGTACCAGCAGATCGTCGACCAGACCCTCGACAGCAGCCTGATGAAACGCTACGGCACCCTGGATGAGCAGGCGGGGGCTATTCTGTTTCTGGCCAGCGACGAAGCGTCCTATATCACCGGCATGGTCATGCCCGTGGGCGGCGGCGATCAGGGCTGACGCGAGCGACGAGCAACCCCATCGGCAAACGGAGTCATGGTGATGAGTGACAAACCCACGATCGTGCTGGTCCATGGTTTCTGGGGCGGTGCCGCCCACTGGAACAAGGTCATCGTCAAATTGCTCAGCCGGGGCGACACGCACATTCGTGCCGTCGAATTGCCGCTGACTTCGCTGGCTGATGATGCCGAGCGTACGCGCAAGATGGTCGCCCAGGTGCCCGGTCCGGTGCTGCTGGTGGGGCATTCCTATGGCGGCGCGGTGATCACCGAAGCCGGCGATCAGCCGAATGTGGTCGGGCTGGTGTACATCGCCGCGTTCGCCCCGGACGCTGGTGAAAGCCCCGGCGGTATCACGCAACGGCACCTGCCTGCGGCAGCGGCCAACCTGACGCCGGATAGCGACGGTTACTTGTGGGTCAAGCCCGAGCTCTACCACGAGAGCTTCTGCCAGGACCTGCCGGCGACCGAAGGGTTGGTCATGGGCCTCACCCAGAAAGCGCCGCTGGCGAGTACCTTCGGCGACACCATTGGCACGGTGGCCTGGAAGAACAAGCCATCCTGGTATCAGATCTCGACCGCCGACCGGATGATCGCGCCACAGAACCAGCAATGGATGGCCGCGCGGCTCAACGCCCGGGAGATTCTGACCTTGAACGCCAGTCATGCGTCATTGGCGTCGATGCCCGCCGAAGTGGCGGCCTTGATCGACAGGGCTGCGACGGCGTTGGCTAACGCCCCCTAGGGGCTACAACGCATCCAGGGATGGCAAGGGAATTTCCATGGCGACGTCTGGTCGGTATTTTGGAGAAGGGCGGGTGTAAGGTGAACAAGTCGACCTGATAGCACTGCCCAGGAGGAGGTGACCATGAACGTTTCGATGCTGAACAAGATGCATATGAACGGCTATGACGTACTCAGCGTGAACAACGGCCCCTGGCGGGTATGCACCCGGAGTGACCGGCTTGGCTCGTTCAACAGTCGAGAGGAGGCACTGGCGTTTGCCGCGTCACTGCCCGGCTACAGGGCGCGCGCCGTCCGCCATCAAACAAAATGACGTCAATCTCCTGTAGGAGCGAGCTTGCTCGCGATGGACGTCAACGATGACGCGCCCTGTCTGAATGAACGCGTTGTCCGGACGTTTATCGCGAGCAAGCTCGCTCCTACAGTGTTAATAGCCACCGCCTCCACTGGGCCGGGAGGGTTCCCGGGCCTTTTGCTGCGTGTGACTCCATTGCGCGCAGGTCATGAAGCCCTTGTGGTCGACCATGCCGCGGCCATCGAAACTGACGTTGTACGCCTGCTGATGGCCTTCGTGAGTCAGTTTGTAGTCAAAGCAGGTACCGGGTTCAACGGTACGATCCGTGACCGCCAGGGGCTGGCCGCCGATTTGCCGGACTTGCTCGCGGGTCATGCCGATGTCGACTTTCGCCACCAGCGGCTGGTCCTGATAGATCGAGTTGGTGCTGCAGCCTGCCAACGCGGTCAGTACGGCGACCAGCGTAAATTGAGGCCTGTTCATGGCAGCGCTCCCGCTATTGAGCCTTGTTGCGGCTAATGACCTTGGCTTTCACTTCCTCGGCATAGCCGGACAGTTTTTCTTCATCACCCTGAAACAAGGCACACAGTTTCTGAATGGCTAGCGCGTCGATGTCGTTGCCGAGCAGGCGCAACTGCTGCTCAATGCGCAAAAGCTCCACCGCCGACCAGCGCAAATCTGACGCAAGCCCTTGCAGATCACGCCGAAGTTCCTGTTCCGATTCGTTAAGCCACATGATGATCTCCTGAACGCTGCATTCCGCAATTTTAGACCCGTTTACGGGGGCGGATGTTGTGTTCATCTGAATCAGCGGGGTTTCCTTTGGTCGGGAAAAGCGAACGGGAAAATGCGCTGTCTGCTCTGGTTCACGGCAGGACAATGTCAAATGACAGCCTGCAAGGAACTAACTGGGTGAAGTGATATCAATGACTGGCCGAATCGTCGGGATAGATGTACGGGCGACGGCAAGCTACATTTTCTCTTTTCGAATTTAAGGAAGCAGCATGCGGATGTTGATGGGGGGAGTCGCGCTGGCATTGCTGGGTGGATGTTCGTTGCCGGCCTCGCTGGTACCGGGCGAGCCGAATGTCAGCAAGCACAGTGAGAAGACGCCAAAAGAGTATGCGGCGTGCGTTTTGCCGGCCTGGCAGAAAGAAGTATCGAATACGACTCAGGTTTCGATTTCCAACGGCTACCGGATCACCGCACCGAGTGTAATAACGGCCGATGAAGTGCTGGATATCGTGAAACACAAGGACGGCAGCCGGGTTTCGCTGTATCAGGGGCCACCTTGGGCCAAATCCGGCGACCTGCGCAGAATCGTGCGCGACTGCCTGTAAGAGCGAGAACGTGAAAATCGGTCACAGACCGTTTTGCGCCTGAACCGAGAGAAACCGGATGCCTGGCGTGCATCCGGTTCAATGAGATGGTCAGTCTGAAAGGTTGGTCGCAGGAATGATCTGCTCACTGGCCTGGGCGCTGCTTTTCCTTTCCCGACGCTCGTTCATCCAGCTCTCCACCTTGACGCCGAATTCTGCCGGGGCCTTGCGCCCGAATTTCCTGGCGATATCGAGGATGGTTTGCTGGGCGAGGGCCTCTTCCATGCGTTTTTGCGCAACCATCATCGCCCCATGGACCGCACACGGACCGTCCAGCGCCCAGGCCGGCGGGGTGCCGTCAAACACTGCGCAACGGCCGCGGATCTCCCGACAATCGAAGATCGACTTGCGACCGTCGATGGCGTTGACGATATCCAGCAGGGTGATTTCGTCGGCGGGCCTGGCCAGCTTGAAGCCTCCGCGCATGCCTTCGGTGGCGACCACCAGTTTGCCTTTGGCCAGCTTGGTGAAGATTTTCGCCAGATAGTCCAGGGGAACGCCTTGCAGTTCGGCAAGGTCGCGCACACTCGCTTCGCGCGAATCGCCGCCGTTGCCGACGAGAAAAAGCAGGCAGTGGATGCCGTATTCGACACCCGCGCTGTAAAGAGACATACAAATCTCCGACTTGATTAGTCGCCAATTCTAGCAGCCGAGCCTAAGCCAGGCAACGAATCGTCGTGTCCTGAATTTTCTTTTTCAGCTCGAAAACCCTTGTCATGCACGTTCTTGAGGCTTTTCTGCGCAGGCATCGACGCGTTCGATGGCAGCCATCAAAAAAAACGGGTTGCAGGATTTAACTTGGATCAATAGAGTCGCAGTTGTTCGAGCGGCATAGGTCGACGATTCTCGAAAAACACCGACCTCATGCCTGCTCCCGATGAGCGTGACTCACAACCCTTGTTTATCCCCTGGAGTTAAAAATGAAACAGCACATTCTGGTGATCGGCGCAGGTTTCGGTGGCATGTGGACCGCTTTGAGTGCCACGCGCCTGTTCGACATTCACGGCCACAACGACGTTGAGGTGACCGTGCTGGCGCCCCAGGCCGAGCTGCGTGTGCGCCCGCGCTTCTACGAACCGAACGCCCACCAACTGGCTGCGCCGATCGGCGATCTGTTCGATGTTGTCGGGGTCAAGTTCATCAAGGGCGCGGCGCAAACCATCGATGTCGAGCAAAAGCAGGTCGGCTATGTCGATGCCGCCGGTGCCCGACAAGTCTGCAGCTACGACAAACTCGTTCTGGCCACCGGCAGCAGCCTGGCTTCGCCAAACATTCCGGGCGTGGCCGAACATGCGTTCGACGTCGACCAGATCGAACAGGCCGTGCGCCTGGAAAACCACCTCAAGGCGCTGGCCAATCAACCCGAAAGCAAGGCGCGCAACACGGTGGTGGTGGCCGGTGGCGGTTTCACCGGGATCGAAACGGCGACTGAAATGCCGACCCGCCTGCGGGCCATCCTCGGCGACCAAGCCGACATCAATGTGATCATCGTTGACCGTGGCGATAAAATCGGCGGCTCGATGGGGGAGGAAATCGCTGAATCGATCGTCGAGGCCAGTGTGGCGACCGGCGTGAAATGGCACTTGAAAGCCTCGGTGGTGGCGGTTGATGCCAATGGCGTCACCCTGTCCGACGGTGCGCGTATCGATGCCAGGACCGTGGTCTGGACCACCGGCGTTCGCGCCAGCTCCCTGACCGAGCAGATCCCGGCCGAACGCGATCGCCTGGGCCGCCTGCATGTCGACGCCCACCTGAAAGTGATTGGCCAGGACGACATCTTCGCCACCGGCGACGTCGCCTACGCAGCCAGTGACGAGATCGGCAACTACGCCCTGATGACCTGCCAGCACGCGATTTCGCTGGGCCGTCATGCCGGCAACAACGTTGCAGCGCAGATTCTCGGTGTCGACCCGACGCCGTACAGCCAGCCCAAGTACGTGACCTGCCTGGACCTCGGCGCCTGGGGCGCGGTCTACACCGAGGGTTGGGACCGCCAGGTCAAGTTGATCAAGCAAGAGGCCAAGGCATTGAAGACCCAGATCAATACCCAGTGGATCTACCCACCGGCGGCAGATCGAGTCACCGCACTGGCTTCGGCGGATCCGATGATTCCCGTGGCCTGATTGATTCGAACATCGCGCCTGAACAAAACAATCCCGCTCGGGTTCGCCGAAGCGGGATTTTTTTACGCCTCGATTGCCTGCATGAAATTTACCGTGTATTTTTTCATGAAATTAAAAATACAAAATTTCACGAGGCCCTATGTTTCAGCAATCCACCCGGCATGTCGCCAGTTACTACGCCCATAGCTGCGCCGATCGACTGGTCAATCGCACCGCACTGGAAGGTGAGCAAGACACCGAAGTGCTGATCATCGGGGCCGGTTTCAGTGGATTGCACACGGCGTTGCGCCTGGCGCTGGCCGGCAAGCGTGTGACCTTGCTCGAGGCCAGCCGGGTGGCCTGGGCCGCGTCCGGGCGTAATGGCGGGCAGGCGATTCTCGGCTGGTCGTGTGACATGCCACCACTGGAGGCGGCGCTGGGATACGAGCGAGCGCGGCGATTGTGGGACGGCATGCGCTGGGCCGCGCGCGAATTGCGTGATCTGCCCGGCCGCCATGAGTTCGATTGCGACTATCGCGCCGGCCATCTCTGGACTTCGGTGATGCCGCGGCGAGTGGGGCTGCTGACCGAGTGGCAGCACGAGGCCAGCCACAAGTGGGGTCACGACAAACTGCAATTCATCCCCCGGCAACAGCTGCCGGAATGGGTGGCCAGCGAGCGTTATCAGGCCGGCCTGTTCGACCCCGAGGGCGGGCATTTGAACCCGCTGAAACTGGCGCTGGGTCTCGCGGATGCAGTTGAGCGGGCTGGCGGTCGTATCTACGAGCAAAGCAAGGCACTGAGTTATGGCGAGGAGGGCGAAGGCTTTGTGGTGACGACCGAACGCGGTCGTATTCGCGCCGATGTGCTGGTGCTGGCGTGCAACGCCTACCTCGATCGGCTCGACCCGCAACTGGCCAGTTGCGTGTTGCCGGTCGGCACGTATCAGGTCGCGACCGCGCCGCTCACCAAGGATCAGGCCACTGCGCTGCTGCCGAGCAATGTGTGCGTGACCGACAATCAGTTCGTGCTCGATTATTTCCGCCGCACCCCGGATAACCGCCTGCTGTTCGGCGGCGGTTGCACTTACCTGGGCGGGATGCCCAAGGACATCGCCGCGGCGACCCGGCCGTTCCTGGAGCGAGTGTTCCCGCAACTCACGGGCGTGGCGCTGGAGTTTGCCTGGGGCGGACACATCGACCTGACCCTCAAGCGCACGCCGGATATCGGGCGGCGCGGCGATCTGTACTGGATGCAGGGCTATTCCGGGCATGGCGTGTTGCCGACACTGGCCGCGGCGCGGGCGGTGTCCGACGCGATCCTCGGTCAGCCCGACGAGCTGTCCCTGTACCAGGGCCTGAACAACGGCAGTTTTCCCGGCGGCAAATACCTGGCCGCGCCGCTGGAAGCCATCGGCAAGGCCTGGTATCGACTGCGCGACAGCATTTGAAGCGACACTTTCTGGAAGCCTCAAGATGGACATGCAAGAAGAAATCTCGGCGCTGGCGATCCTGATCCAGGACCTGCGCAAGCACAAGAAGTACACCCTGAAGGAACTGGCGGACAAAATCGGCCGCTCCGTCGGTTTTCTGTCCCAGGTCGAGCGCGGCCTGTCGCGCCCAACGGTGGCGGACCTGACCGCGATCAGCGAAACCCTCGGCGTGCCCACCACCTATTTCTACAGCCTGCCCAAACCCATGGCGTTGTCCTGGGTCACCCGCCCGGATGAGCGTCGCACGCTGTACTACGCCGACGGCATCACCGACATCCTCGTTTCGCCAAAAATGCGCGCGTCGTTCTCGATGCTTGAAAGCCAGCTCGAACCCGGCGCCAGCAGCGGCGACCGGCACATGAAGGACAGCTCCGAGCAGGGCGGTTATGTCCTCGAAGGGCAACTGACCCTGTGGCTCGACGACAACGAACCGGTGACCCTGCATCCCGGCGACAGCTTTCAACTGGCCAGCCATGCGCACTGCCGCTACGGCAACCTGTCCGACCAACTGACCCGCGTGCTTTGGGTTTACACCTGATAACAACAAGGAACAAAACGATGGATGCCCTGTGCTCTGAACTGCTGGCCGAAGTTCGCAACTTCCGCCACAGCAACCCCGAAGTGCGATACGTCGACCTGATCTCCCTGGACATTCCGGGGCATTTCTACGGCAAGCGCTACCCGATCGAAATGCTGGAGAAAGTCGCTGCCGGCAGTGCACTGAAACTGCCGCAAAACTGCGTGCTGCTCGGCACCCAGGGCGGGCTGTTCAAGATTGGCGACTACTGCTTCAACGATGGTGACCCGGATGCGCTGCGGCGTTTGGTGCCTGGCACCTTGAAGCTGGTGACCTGGGAAAAGCAGCCTCTGGGCCAGATGCTGATCACCTCCGACGGCACGGAAAAACCCATCGAATTCGAACCCCGTGAAGTGCTGGCCCAGGTGCTGAACCGCCTGCACCGTAAAGGGATTTTCCCGGTGGTGGCCTTCGAGCTGGAGTTTTACCTGTTCGACAGCCGCTTGAAGGACGGCCTGCCGCAGTTCCCCCGCGATGAATTGACTGGCGATGCCGATGATCAACCGAACATGCACATCGAACGCTTGTCGCGCTTCGCCCCGGTGCTCGATGAAATGGTCGAGACCGCGCGAGCCCAAGGCATCGATGCCACGGTGATTACCGCCGAACTCGGCCCGGGCCAGTTCGAAATCAACTTCGGCCATTGCGATGACGGCCTGCGTGCCGCCGACTGGGCCGCCCTGTTCTGCCGCAGCACCCGGGGCGTGGCGCTCAAGCACAACCTGCGCGCCAGCTTCATGGCCAAACCCTACTTGCAACACCCCGGCAGCGGCATGCACGTGCACGTCAGCCTGTATGACCAGGCCGGCAACAACCTGCTGGCGGCGAACGGTCAGCGGGCGCTGCGCCATGCCGTGGCCGGTTGCCTGGAGGTGTTGCCACACTGCATGCCGATCTTTGCCCCGAACCACAATGCCATGCGCCGCTTGAGTGGCACGGTGAACGTGGCGTCCCGCGCCAGTTGGGGCTTCGAGGATCGCGATGCGTGCTTGCGTATTCCGGAGTCGGACGTCAAGAACCTGCGCATCGAACATCGCCTGGCGGGCGCCGATGCCAACCCGTATCTGGCGCTGGCGGCGATCCTGGTGGGGTTGGAGCAGGGCCTGGAAGGGGAGCGCGAGCCGATTGCACCGCTCAACGAAGACCGCAGCAGTGGCATCGATTTCCCGTTGGAAATGCTCGAAGCGGTGCAGTCCATGCAACATCATTCAGCCGTGCGCGAAGGCTTGGGGGCGGAGTTTGTGGACGTCTATTGCGAAAACAAACGTCAGGATCATCTGGCATTTCTGCATGACATCAGCGCGCGTGAGTACCGCTGGTTCTTGTAGTCGCCCATAGAAAACATGTGGATATATAAGGGGTTAGAGCGTTTAGTAACTGGATGGTGAATAAAAAATATCTTGTTACAGGCCGAAATATTCCGTAATATCCGCGCCGCGTTCACCACCACGGTTTATGCATTTTTAAGTCCCGGGCGTCCATCAGCTGCCCGGGATTTTTTTTGCCTGCAATTTGGTCGGCCGTTGAGAATCAAAAGATCGCAGCCTGCGGCAGCTCCTACAGGGATGTACGTCATACCTTTGTAGGAGCTGCCGCAGGCTGCGATCTTTTTTGCCGTCAAATGCTGACTACTACACTGGTACGCTGGCGCGTGCGGTCATTTTCATCAGCCAGTAATAACTCAACGCCGGCACCAGCAACCCGACCACCCACGCCAGATCCACCCCGTCCAGCGCCGTGGCCACCGGGCCGACGTACAGCGTGGTGTTCATGAACGGGATTTCCAGGACGATCGCCAGCAGGAAACTGCCGCAGGCAATCCGGTTGATGCGCCCATAGATCCCGTTCAGGTCGAAGATGTCATCAATCTGGTATTGCCCTTTGCGCAGGCAGTAGTAGTCCACCAGATTGATCGCCGTCCACGGGATCAGGAAGTAGCTCATGAAGAAGATGAAGTTCAGGAAGAAGTTGATGAAGTCGTCCTGACTGATGGTGCACAGGGCCGTGGCCACCAGGCTGATCAGCAGCATGAACACACCGCGCACCCGCGGCGTCACCTTGAGTCGGGCGAAAGGCTCGATCACGGTGATGGTCGACATGAACGCGCCGTACAGGTTGAACACGTTGATCGACACCTGGCCATAGACGATGAAGGCGAACAGCAGCACCGCACCGGTGCCGAACAGACCGGCGACATGCCCGCCGACGTTGCTGGAAAAGTCGCCGATGCCGACGCTCAGGATCGCCCCGAGAATCATCATCCACGCACCGCCGCTGACCGTGCCGGCGTAGCTGTACCAGAACACCTGGGCGGTCGGCGTATTACTCGGCAGGTAGCGCGAGTAGTCGGCGACGTAAGGCGCGTAGGACAGTTGCCAGGTCACGGCGATGCTCACCGCCACCAGGAACTTCGACAACGAGAAACCGGTCGGCAGCCATTGTTCGGCCGGGATCGGCAACTGCAAGGCGAGTACCGTGGCGGCCACGAACACCACCAGCGACAGGATCGACAGCAGCTTCTGCAAGCGGTGAATCAACCGATAGCCATAGAGGGCGACCACGAAGCACAACGCGCCGATCAGGTAGATGTTGCCGGACATCGGCAGCGGGCTGACGGACTCCAGCGCCTGGGCCGCGAGCAGGGTGTTGCTGACGAAGAAACCCAGGTAAATCAGCATCACGAACAGCAGCGGCAAGACCGCCCCCAGCACGCCGAATTGTGCCCGGCTCTGGATCATCTGCGGAATGCCCAGCTTCGGTCCCTGGGCCGAGTGGGAGGCCATGAAAATCGCTCCCAGCAACGAGCCGACGATGATCGCCAGCGCACTCCAGAACAGGTTGAGCCCCATCACCACCGGCAACACGCCGGAGGCGATGGTGGTGATGTTCATGTTGGCGCCGAACCAGATATAGAACAGCGAACCCGGCTTGCCGTGGCGTTCGGTTTCGGGGATGAAATCGATGCTTCTTTTTTCGACTTGCATGGCGATCACTCCTGAGTCCGGACGAGACGGGATTGCAGACGGGCGATGGTGCCGGGCAGCTCATGGGGCTGGTGGGCAAAGAGGTCCGGACGCTCGGGGATCAGGCTCAGGTAGTCGCGCTGTTCCAGGGCGCGCAGGCATTCGGTCGTGGTGAGGATTTCCAGCGAGTAGACCCAGTTGGCCATGATCAGCAGGGCCGAATAATGCCCGGCCTCGGTGGTCGTGGTGCAGGCATCGCTGACCAGGCGCACGCGATAACCCAGGGCAAAGGCATCGAACACGCTGGTCAGTACGCAGACGTCGGTCAACACGCCGCAGATGATCAGCGTGTCGACCTCCATGGCCCTGAGGCGGGCATCGAGGTCGGTGCGGTGGAAGGCACTGTACCGGCCCTTGTCGATAATCCATTCACCGGACTGTGGCGTCAGCGACTCGATGATTTCCACCTGCCGGGTGCCGGCGCGGTAACCGCCGGGGCCACCGTCGGCGGCCAGGGGTTCACCGTGGGGCAGGTCACTGCCGTCGGCCTGATTGATGTGGCGGGTATAGATGACAGGCATCCGCTGATGGCGGGCGGTATCGAGCAGGGCGGCGGCATGGGCGACCACCCTGTCGACGTTTTCCAGGACGAAGCCGTCCTCCTGCTGCATGTCGATGATCAACAGCGCGTTGTTATTGTTCATTGGGCAAACCTGATCAAAGGCGAATACAAGACACCGCACGCGCCATGCCATGGCGAGACGCGGGGTGCGTGATTGGCTGTTCGGGTGGGCTCAGTGAACTATTTGCCAGAAGCCGTTCTGCTTGGCCGAAACGCTGGCGCGCAGGCGCTTGAAATGCAGGTGCGAGGCGGTCCATTCACCGCGTAGATAAGCCCGCGCGGCGCCGGAGGGGAGGGCGAGTGATGGGAGACGATCAGTGATCATTGGAATCGACTCTTGTGGGGGCGCGCTTGCTTCCACAGGACAAATGCGTACCTGTAGGAGCGAGCTTGCTCGCGAAAAACTCTGGACAACGCGTTCATTCAGATGGCCCGCGTTATCGTTGGCGTCCATCGCGAGCAAGCTCGCTCCTACAGTTGATGTCGCAGGGCGGCGCAATCAGCGGAACGCTGGCACCACATACTTGATAAACAGCTCCAGGGATTTTTTCTTTTCCGCGTGGGGCAGGCTGTTATCGCACCAGAAGCTGAATTCGTCCACGCCCAGTTCCTGGTAATACTTGATGCGCGGAATGATTTCTTCCGGGGTGCCGATCATGGCGGTCTTGTGCAGACTCTCGAGTTCGAACTCGGGGCGCCCGGCGAATTTCTCTTCCGGGCTCGGCGCGAGGAAGCCGTTGACCGGGGTGGTCTTGTTGCCGAACCAGGCATCGAAGGTGCGATAGAACTTCGAGATCGCCTTGGCCCCGACTTCCCAACCTTGCGGATCGTCGGCGGTGTGCACGTGGGTGTGTCGCAGCACCATCAGTTGCGGGCGTGGCACGTCCGGGTTGTTGTCCAGGGCGGCCTGGAATTTGTTCTTCAGGTCGAGGACTTCCTCGTCGCCTTTCATCAGCGGCGTGACCATGACGTTGCAGCCGTTGGCCACCGCGAAGTTGTGCGAGTCCGGGTCGCGGGCGGCGATCCACATCGGCGGGTTTGGTTGCTGGATCGGCTTGGGCACGCTGGTGGAGGTGGGGAATTTCCAGATGTCGCCGTCATGGGCGTAGTCGCCGTTCCACAAGGCCCGCACCACCGGAACCATTTCCCGCAGCGCCTGGCCGCCGGAGGAGGCTGGCATGCCGCCGGCCATGCGGTCGAATTCGATCTGGTAGGCCCCACGGGCCAAACCGACTTCCATGCGGCCGTTGCTGATCACGTCGAGCAACGCGCATTCACCGGCCACCCGCAGCGGATGCCAGAACGGCGCGATGATGGTGCCGGCACCCAGGTGAATGGTGGTGGTCTTGCCCGCCAGATATGCCAGCAACGGCATCGGGCTCGGCGAGATGGTGTACTCCATGGAGTGGTGTTCGCCGATCCAGACGGTGCTGAATCCACCGGCTTCGGCCATCAGCGTCAGTTCGGTCAGGTCTTCGAACAACTGGCGGTGGCTGACGCTTTCGTCCCAACGTTCCATGTGTACGAACAGGGAAAACTTCATGACGCTTACCTCGGATCTTTTGTTGTTGGCCTGTCGACTGCGGGCCTGATGGTTATTGGTATACCATAATACGAAATCTGTGCAAATGTTTCTCTCTGGTGAGCAACCTGTGGGAGCGAGCCTGCTCGCGAAAGCGGTCTGCCGGGCGAGATGGATGTGACTGACAAACCGCCTTCGCGAGCAGGCTCGCTCCCACAAGGTATGCGCAATACCGCAGGTCAGGCCAGAACAGGCAGGGCGCCCATCTTGCCGCGGCAATACACCAGTGGCCCGCTGCTTTGCTGGGGCACGATCAGGTTCTTCACCGCGCCGACCATGATGGCGTGGTCGCCGCCTTCATATTCGCGCCACAACTCGCATTCGATGACCGCCGTGGCGTTGGCCAGAATCGGGTTGCCCAACTCGCTGAGCGTCCACTCGATCCCCTGGGCCTTGTCCTTGCCTTTGCGCGCGAAGGCATAGGCTTCGCTTTGCTGACCGCCGGAAAGCACGTGGATCGCAAAGCGCTTGTTCTTGATCAGGACAGGATAGGAGTCGGAGCTGTAGTTGGGGCAGAACAGCACCAGGGCCGGGTCCATCGACAGCGAGCTGAAGGCGCTGGCGGTCAGGCCGACGATTTGCCCGTCGTCATCGAGCGTGGTGATCACGGTCACACCGGACGGGAACGAACCCATGACTTGTTTGTAGATGGCGGCATCGATCATTGGACGGTCCTCGGGTGGTGTGACGCGGTTTTTATGTGTTTGTAGGTCTGATGGTATACCGTAATACATCGATTGCAAGGTCTTTTTGGGTGAACCGATAAACGTACGTCTTTCGTCGCAAACCCAATGTTTACGGGGCTTTCAGCTAGCCAGTGCTGGCGGGGGGCGGGCAGGATAGCGGCTCAGAGGCTTGTTCAAAGACCGGATCAGTCTTGTTTAAAGTTTGGAATACCATAATATGGTTCGCATCTGAGGGGCGGCCAGAGAGTCCCCCCGGTTTGACTTCATACAAAGATAAGAACAGACAAACTCGAGTTCATGCACATGTCCCAGATGTCCCGGCAAGATCCGTTGATCGAGAACCATACGGTCGACTACGTTCCACTCGCAGAGCGCCATGGGAAGGCCCGCGATCTTTTCACCCTATGGTTCAGCACCAACATCGCGCCACTGCCCATCGTCACCGGCGCCATGGTGGTCCAGGTGTTCCACCTCAACCTGTTCTGGGGCCTGCTGGCGATTGCCCTCGGGCACATGGTCGGCGGTGTGGTGATTGCGCTGGCGTCGGCCCAGGGGCCATGCATGGGCATTCCGCAAATGGTCCAGAGCCGTGGTCAGTTCGGCCGCTACGGCGCGCTGCTGATCGTGTTCTTCGCCGCATTGATCTACATCGGTTTCTTCATTTCCAACATCGTGTTGGCTGGCAAATCGATTGTCGGCATTGCGCCGTCGGTTCCGGTGCCGGCGAGCATCCTCATCGGCGCCCTCAGCGCCACGGCCATCGGGGTGATCGGTTATCGCTTCATCCACACCCTCAACCGCATCGGCACCTGGGTCATGGGCAGCGCGTTGCTCGCCGGTTTCCTCTACATCTTCGCCCATGACCTGCCGGCGGACTTCTTCACTCGCGGCGGATTCAACCTGTCGGGCTGGCTGGCCACGGTCTCGCTGGGCATCATCTGGCAGATCAGCTTCTCGCCGTATGTGTCGGACTACTCGCGCTACCTGCCGGCGGACATCGGCATCACCCGGCCGTTCTTCGCCACTTACCTGGGGGCGACCCTGGGCACGATCCTGTCGTTCACCTTCGGTGCCGTGGCGGTACTGGCGACGCCCGAAGGCACCGAGGCGATGGCGGCGGTCAAGCAGTCCACCGGTTGGCTGGGGCCAATCCTGATGGTGCTGTTCCTGCTCAACATCATCAGCCACAACGCCCTGAATCTGTATGGCGCGGTGCTGTCGATCATCACCTCGATCCAGACCTTCGCCAGCCAGTGGACGCCGAGCATCAAGGTGCGCGTGGTGTTGTCGGGCATCATCCTGGCGGGTTGCTGCGTGGTGGCGCTGGGTGCCTCGGCGAACTTCATTTCGCAGTTCATCGGCCTGATTCTGGCGCTGTTGCTGGTGCTGGTGCCCTGGGCGTCGATCAACCTGATCGACTTCTACCTGATCAAGCGTCGCCGCTACGACATCGCCTCGATCTTCCGCGCGGATGGCGGCATCTACGGGCGTTTCAACCTGCACGCGATCATCGCCTACTTCATCGGCATCATCGTGCAGTTGCCATTCGCCAACACTTCACTGTATGTCGGGCCGTACGCCAATCTGGTAGACGGCGCGGACCTGTCGTGGCTGGTGGGTCTGGTGGTGACATGCCCGTTGTATTACTGCCTTGCTACGCGAAGCCAGGCGCAGGAAAGCCGTGCGGTGAAGTTCGGCTACAGCGACTGAGGCAAAATCGTTCGGTGTGCGATTGAAAATGCCCGGCGCGTCGCCGTCACTGTAGGAGCGAGCTTGCTCGCGATGGTCGTTAACGATACCGCGTGTTTACTGACTAAACGCAGCGCTCTTAAGTCCATCGCGAGCAAGCTCGCTCCTACAATGACGGTAACGTGTCGGGCATTTTTGTGTTCGCTGACCGCTCAGGAATGCTTGAACACATTCAGGCCGCGTTGTAGCGCCGGCCTGGCTTCGACCGTGTCGAACCAGCGCGATAGCTGTGGCAGCAGCTTCCAGTCCAGCCGGTCACGGAATGCCATGGCGATGGTGAACGCCGAAATGTCGGCCATGGAAAACTGTTCGCCGGCCATGAATCCGCCGGTCAGAAAACTTTCCGAGTAGGTCAGTTGTTCGATCACCCGCAGATCGATGATTGCCGCCGCTTTGTCCTGCCCTGCCCGGTGCAGAAAAAACGCGGCATGGCTGGGGGCGATGACATCGGTCACGAAAAAGAAATAGCGGTCGATCACCCGGGTGCGCACAGGTCCCGGCTGCGCCGGTGCCAGCTTTCCGGGGGCAATGGAGTCGGCGTACTGGATGATGGCGTTGGACTGGTTGATGACCAGCGGCGGTGTCGTGCCGTGATCGATCAGGGTCGGCACTTTCCCGGCCGGGTTAAGCGCCAGGAAGTCCGGCCCGCGGTGCTCCTGTGCATACAGGTCGAGCTTGCGTGCCGTGTAGGCGATGCCCGACTCTTCCAGGGCGATCGCGGCCCGCAGACTGTTGCCGGTACTGGCGCCGAACAGCTCTATCCGATGGTTCATGGGCATTGCTCCTTGAGTGCACACAGGCAGCCAGTGAACACTGCCGATGAGGTCAGTATGATGAAAATCCGCCGCACCGATATTCAACAACAGTGATCGTCCATACCCCTGCGCGACAAGCCGTATCCCTCTACGAAAACGACTTTCACCGCGTTTGATAATAGCCTGCCGGGCAATACACCTGCGACTTCGCTCCCACAGAAAAAGCGATGTATGGGCTGACCGCCGCGCTGTCGGTGAAACGCCTCGCGACGCTGATCAATGCGGACAGGTATTTTGGCCGTTTCGATCTCCTTTTGGCCTGACTCACGCTGTGAACCGGCCACGCCCTCGGCAAGAATCACAACCAGAAGCTTCACTTCCTTGCCCTTGGCTATTTTCAAGGCCGCTGCCGTGTACAGAACATAAAAACCATCGAACTCACGCCACACTTGGGGAAATGATCCATGGACTCAATGAAACGCATACTGGGCGCCACCGTTTGCGGACTGTCGCTGCTGGCCAGTGCAGTGCACGCCGAACCGCGCGAATTGCGGGTGTACAACTGGGCGGACTACATCCTGCCGTCCGTACCCAAGGATTTTGCCAGGGACACCGGGATCAAGGTGACCTGGGACACCTTCGACACCAACGAGTCCCTGGAAGCCAAGCTGCTCACCGGCAACTCGGGCTACGACCTGGTGGTGCCCTCGAACCAGTTCATCGAAACCCAGATCAAGGCCGGCGTGTTCCAGAAACTCGACAAGTCCAAACTGCCGAACTGGTCGCACCAGGACCCGGCGTTGCTCAAGCTGCTGGACAAGAACGACCCGGGCAACCAGTACGGCGTGCCCTACATGTACGGCACCGTGCTGATCGGTTTCAACCCGGCCAAGGTCAAGGCGGCGCTGGGCGAGAATGCGCCGGTGGACAGCTGGGACCTGGTGTTCAAGCCCGAGAACATGGAGAAGCTCAAGGCCTGTGGCGTCGCGATGCTCGACTCGCCGTCGGAGATCCTGCCGCTGGCCCTGCATTACCTGGGGCTGGACCCGAACAGCCAGAACCCGGATGACTACGAAAAAGCCAAGGCGCTGATGCTCAAGGTCCGCCCTTACGTCACCTACTTCAACTCCGCCAAGTACATGACCGACATCGCCAACGGCGATATCTGCGTGGCCATCGGGTATTCCGGCAGCTTCTATCAGTTCGGCAACCGCGCCAAAGAGGCGGGCAACGGTGTGGTCGTCGACTGGCGCCTGCCCAAAGAGGGCGCGCCGATCTGGTTCGACACCTTCGCCATTCCCAAAAGCGCCAAGAATGTCGCCGAGGCCCACGAATTCCTCAACAACCTGCTGGACCCGAAAGTCATCGCGCCCATCAGCGACTTCCTCGGTTATCCGAATGCCAACAAGGACTCGCTGGCGCTGATCAACAAGGACATCACCGGCAACCCGAACCTGACACCGACCAGTGAGGCATTGAAGACGCTGTACGTCGTGCAGCCACTGCCGCAAAAGCTTGAGCGGGTGCGCACGCGGGTGTGGACCAGCATCAAGTCCGATCAGTAACACCGAGAGTCGAACACAAATCCTGCGGGCGACGAACATCCATTGTGGGAGCGGGCTTGCTCGCGAATGCGGAGTGTCAGTCAAGAATGTGTCGACTGACACTCCGCATTCGCGAGCAAGCCCGCTCCCACATTTGATTGATGTCGAGCACAAATCCCATGCCCGCTCACACAGGTTGTACGGTGCAGGCCTAGCGAAAGAACTCCCCCGGCGTTTCACCAAACTGCTGACGAAACGCCGCAATAAACGCCGACGTCGAGTCGTAGCCACAGGCCAGCGCCACGTCGGTCACTCGCTCACCCTGTTCCAATGGTGTCAGAGCGCCGAGCAGACGCAAACGCTGGCGCCAGGCGCGAAAGGTCAGGCCGGTGTCGCGCAGGAACAGGCGACTGAGGGTTTTCTCGGTGACGCCGAACTGGTCGCTCCAGTGACTGAGGGTGGTTTGTTGCTCGGGGTGCGACTCCAGGCTTTGAGCGATTTGCCGCAATCGGCTGTCCTGGGGCAGCGGCAGCATCAGGTCGATCTGGGGGGCCTCAGCCAACTGATCGAGAATCACCTGGGCCAACCGACCGTGCGCTCCGTCCTGATCGTATTCCACCGGAATCTGACTGAAGGCACGGATCAACTCGCGCAACAGATCGCTGACCGCCAACACATGACAGCCCGGCGGCGCCCAGGTCGAGACGCTGCAATCGATGTACAGGCTGCGCATTTCCGTGCGCGGCGAACTGAACACCCGGTGCGGCATGCCCGCCGGAATCCACACCGCACGCTCCGGCGGGGCGACGAAGCGCCCGATGCCGGTCTGGATTTCGAGCACGCCCTGGATCGCATAGGACAACTGCACCCACGGGTGGCTGTGGCGCCGGGTCAGGGCGCGATTGGGCAGCGATTCGGTACGCCCGTAGAGCGGTCGAGGCAGGCTGGACAGCCCGGGAATACTGCGCCGGATACTTTTGTCATGTCCTTTAGGCGGCATCGGTGGGCTCATCGGCGTTAGTCGGTAATATCCAGTCACGTTAGAGTCGCTTTCACGTACTGGCAACCCCCGGATGATCAACCCATGACTCGCCCCCGTTTGTTACCCGATAACTTCACCCTGACCCTGATCGGCGTGGTCGCGCTCGCCAGCCTGCTGCCTGCCAGCGGCCAGGTCGCGGTCGGTTTTGGCTGGCTGACCAACATCGCCATCGCGCTGCTGTTTTTCCTGCATGGCGCCAAGCTGTCCCGCGAGTCGATCATTGCCGGTGCCGGGCACTGGCGCCTGCATTTGCTGGTGTTCAGCCTGACCTTCGTGCTGTTCCCGCTGCTCGGCCTGGCGCTCAAACCCGTGCTGTCACCGCTGATCGGCAACGACCTGTACATGGGCATGCTGTACCTGTGTGCGCTGCCCGCCACGGTGCAGTCGGCGATTGCCTTTACTTCGCTGGCGCGGGGCAACATCCCGGCGGCAATCTGCAGCGCGGCAGCGTCCAGCCTGTTCGGGATTTTCCTCACGCCCTTGCTGGTGACCTTGCTGCTCAATGTGCATGGCGAAGGCAGCTCGACCCTCGACGCCATCCTCAAGATCAGCGTGCAGTTGCTGCTGCCGTTCATTGCCGGGCAGATCGCGCGGCGCTGGATCGGCAACTGGGTGGCGCGCAACAAGAGTTGGCTGAGGTTCGTCGATCAGGGTTCGATTTTGCTGGTGGTCTACGGCGCGTTCAGCGAAGCGGTGATCGAAGGCCTCTGGCACCAGATTCCGTTGCTGGACCTGGTCGGGCTGGTGGTGGCGTGCTGTGTGGTCCTGGCGCTGGTGTTGGTGGCCTCGACCGTACTGGGCAAGGCGTTCGGCTTCAATCAGGAAGACCGCATCACCATTCTCTTTTGCGGTTCGAAGAAAAGCCTGGCAACCGGTGTGCCGATGGCGCAGGTGTTGTTTGCCGGTAGCACCATTGGCGTGTTGATCCTGCCGTTGATGCTGTTCCATCAGATTCAACTGATGGTCTGTGCGGTGCTGGCGCAGCGTTTTGCCAATCGGCCGGAATCGATTCCGCAACTGATGGCCCAGGTCGATCCCTGAAAATCCCGGGAACCTGTAGGAGCCAGCTTGCTGGCGATGGACTGTAGGAGCCAGCCTGCTGGCGATGGACTCAAGTGCGCCGCGTTTATCCAGTTCACCCGCGTAATCGTTAACGACCATCGCTGGCAGGCCAGCTCCTACAAAGGACCGCGTTTATCCAGATCACACGCGTTATCGTTAACGACCATCGCGAGCAAGCTCGCTCCTACAGGAGACCGCGTCTGTAGGAGCGAGCTTGCTAAGCCAGCGCCTGCATTAGCGCTTGTCAGCCGCCAATGGCGGGGTGCGCGGCGGGATCATGCGTTTGCTGCCGGTGGACTCGAACGCCGATGCCAGGTGCAGCAGTGACGAGTCGTCATAGGCGCGCCCGGCAAAGGTCAGGCCGACCGGCATGCCGATGTCAGGCATCACGCCCATCGGCACGGTGACCGTTGGCACGCCGAGGTGGCGGATGGCGAGGTTGCCGTTGGCGACCCATATACCGTTGCTCCAGGCGATATCCGCCGAATGCGGATCGACATCGGCATTCGCCGGCGCTACATCGGCGACCGTCGGGAACAGCACCGCGTCGAGGCCCAGGCGATCCATCCAGTCTTCCAGATCGAGCTTGCGGGTCTTCTCTAGCCCGCGCAGGCCGTCGGGTACTGTGCTGATCTGGTCCCACGGCGTGATGCCGCGCTCGGCCATGCGCACGTATTCGTCCATGCCGGCAACCAGGTCGCCCTCACGGTTGGGTAGGGTGCCCGGGTCGTGAGGGAAGATCTGCGGGCCGTCGACATCGGCCAGGCGATTCAATTTCGGATCGCCGTTGGCCTGCAGGAAGTCATCGAACGCCCAGGCGGTCAGGTCCCACAGTTCATGGTGCAGGAATTCCTTGGAGACGATGCCGCGATTGAACACGGTCGGCGCGCCAGGGCGATCGCCTTCGCAATTGGAGACCAGCGGGAAGTCCACGTCGATCACTTGCGCACCGGCGTCTTCAAGGGCCTTGCGCGCCTGTTCCCACAGACCGATCACCGAAGGACGGGTGTTGATGCGCTGGCCGGTCGGGCCACCGATGCCCGGCGCTTCGCTGGTGCCGGCTTCAGGGTCGGCGTTGATGTACATGCGCGGAATGCCGAACTTCTTGCCTTTGAGCGCTTCGCTGTTCGCCGCCAGCGCGGCATAGGATTGCGGGCGTACCTCGGACGATTTCGGAATGGGCACCCAAGGCTGCAAGCGCCACAGGTCACCGCGGGTATCCGCGTCATCGGCCACCACCACGTCGAGCACTTCGAGCAGGTCGGCCATGGTCCGGGCAAACGGCACGACCACGTCCATGGTCGGGGTCAGCGGCCAGTTGCCGCGTACCGAGATCACGCCGCGCGAAGGGGTGTAGGCGCACAAACCGTTGTTCGAGGCCGGGCCGCGACCACTCGACCAGGTTTCTTCCGCCAGGCCGAAGGCCGCGAAACTGGCCGCGGTGGCCGTGCCGGCACCGTTCGACGAACCGGAGGCGAAAGGGGCGGTGAGGTAGTCAGCGTTGTACGGGCTCTCGGCACGGCCGTAGACGCCGCGCTGCATCCCGCCGTTGGCCATCGGCGGCATGTTGGTCTTGCCCAGGCAGATCGCCCCGGCGGCGCGCAGGCGCTCGATGGTGAACGCATCGCGATAGGCGATCAGGTCCTTGAAGGCCGGGCTGCCGGAAGCGGCGGTGAGGCCCTTGACCAGATAACTGTCCTTGGCGGTGTAAGGGATGCCGTCCAGCGGACCCAGCACCTGACCCTTGGCGCGACGGGCGTCGGCGGCCTGTGCTTCGGCGAGAGCCTCGGGGTTGCGCACCACCACCGCGTTCAGTGCCGTGGGCGTCTCGGGGCCGTCATAGGCGTCGATCCGCGCGAGATAGGCCTGGACCAGTTCAACCGAGGTGGTCTGGCCGGATTCGAGCGCGGCGCGCAGCTCGGCAATGGAAACTTCGGTGACTTCGATCATGCTGCCACCGCCGCTTGCAGGTGGAGGGTCCCAAACACTTCACTTTTCTCGAAATGGACTTTCATATCGTTATTCTCGTTGCACTGTGTGGCACGACAGGGTCAGGTGTTAAAAATACTGAGCACTATTTAGCATTAAACCGGGATTTTAGGAATCCGTTGTCCAATTTATCTTACAGGCGACTTCACGCCATCCCTGGAACCTGTAGGAGCCGGCTTGCCGGCGATGGGCTCAAGTGCTCCACGTTTATCCAGTTTGCGCGTCATCGTTAAAGTCCATCGCGAGCATGCTCGCTCCTACAGAAGAGCAAAAAAAGGCCACCACAACCCGACGTTGTGGTGGCCCGAGGGTGACTCATTATAGTGGCCCGCGCGCGCAGGCCAATGGATCAGTGCGCGCCGGCAGCCTTGTTCAGGTCGCTTTCGGCCCATTCGGTGTAGACGCAGGCATCCGCGGTGGCCCAGCGCACTCGCACCGGGTCGCCGGCCTTGAGCGGCATACCGGCGGCGGAGAGTGCCTTGACCGTCATCGAGGTGCCGCCTGCGGTGATCACGCTGCAGGTCTGGCTTTCGCCGAGGAACAACACTTCCACGACCTTGGCCGAGACTTCGTTCCAGCCGGCGGCCAGCGGTTCGGCGAGGGCTTGTTCATTGCTCAGGGCCAAGGCTTTTTCCGGGCGCACCATCAGCAGCACGTCCTGGTCGGTTTGCAGGCCGGCGGTGAGTCGGATCGACAGCGGTTGCCCCTCGAAGGTCGCCACCGCATTGCCCTGGGCCTTGAGCTTGAGGAAGTTGGAGTTGCCCAGGAACGAGGCGACAAAGGCGTTCGGCGGGTTCTGGTACAGGTCATAACCGCTGCCCAGGCCAACGATCTTGCCGTGGCTGAAAATCGCGATGCGCTGGGACAGGCGCATGGCTTCTTCCTGATCGTGGGTCACGTAGACGATGGTGATGCCCAGGCGCCGATGCAGCTGGCGCAGTTCATCCTGCAAGTCTTCGCGCAGTTTCTTGTCCAGCGCGCCGAGGGGTTCGTCCATCAGCAGGATGCGTGGCTCGTAAACCAGTGCGCGGGCGATAGCGACGCGTTGCTGCTGGCCACCGGACAGTTGCGAAGGACGGCGATGGGCGAATTGCTCGAGCTGCACCAGCTTGAGCATCGCATCGACCCGGCGTTCGCGCTCGGCGGCAGCCAGTTTGCGGATGGTCAGCGGGAAGGCGATGTTGTCGCGCACCGACAGGTGCGGGAACAGCGAGTAGCGCTGGAACACCATGCCGATGTCGCGCTTGTGCGGCGGCACGTTGACCAGCGACTGGCCGTTGACCAGGATCTCGCCGCTGCTCGGCGTTTCGAAGCCGGCGAGCATCGACAGCGTGGTGCTTTTGCCCGAGCCGCTGGAGCCGAGGAAGGTGAGGAACTCACCATCCTTGATGTCCAGCGAGATGTTGTCCACGGCGGCGAAGTCGCCGTAGTGCTTGTTCAGGTTGCGCAGGCTGACCAGGGATTTGTCATTTTGCTGCGCGGAATCTTTGATCACTGCACTCATGTCGTACTCCTGGCGCTCAAGCGCTGATTTCGTTGCGCCGGCGCAGAGCGGCGGCGATCACCATGACCAGTACCGAGAGGCCGATCAGCAGCGTCGAGGCGACGGCGATCACGGGCGTCAGGTCCTGGCGCAGGGTGGTCCACATTTTCACGGGAAGGGTTTGCAGGGTCGGGCTGGCCATCATCACGCTCAGCACCACTTCATCCCACGAGACGAGGAAGGCGAAGAGGGCGCCGGCAACCATGCCCGGGCGGATCGCCGGGAAGGTCACCTTGAACACCGCTTGCAGACGCGAGGCGCCGCAGATCACCGCCGCATCCTCGATCGACTGATCGAACAGCTTCAGCGAGTTGATGATCGAGATGATGGTGAACGGCAATGCCACGATCACATGGCTGACCACGAAGGCGAACATGGTCCCGGTGTAGCCCAGTTTCAGGAACAGCGCGTACACCGCCACGGCGATGATCACCAGGGGCACGATCATCGGCAGGGTGAACAGGCCGTAGAGCATTTCCCGGCCAGGAAAGCGACCGCGCACCAGGGCGAACGCGGTTGGCAGGCCCAGCGCGACGGCAAAGAACGTCGTCAGCACCGCGACCTTGAGGCTGGCCATGGCCGCGTTCATCCAGTCGGCGTTGGAGAAGAACTGGCCGTACCATTTCAGTGTCCAGCCCGGCGGCGGGAACACCAGCCATTGCGACGAACCGAACGACAGCAGCACGATGAACACGATCGGCAGCAGCAGGAACAGACCGATCAGCCCGGTGGTGGCATAGAGGCCGAAGCGCATCCGGCGGCTCATGGCATTGGGGGTCAGGAGCATGACGGCTTACCTCGCGTTGCTGGCGCCAACCGGGGATTCCGGCTGGAGCTTCAGGTAGAAGTAGAACAGCACCAGCGTGATCACGATCAACAACGCGGCGCCGGCGCTGGCCAGGCCCCAGTTGAGGAACGACTGCACCTGCTGAATGATGAACTCGGGCAGCATCATGTTCTGCGCACCGCCCAGCAGCGCCGGGGTCACGTAGTAACCGAGGGACATCACGAACACCATCAGACCGCCGGAGAACAGCCCCGGCCGGCACAGCGGCAGGAACACCCGGAAGAAGTTGGTCCAGGGGCTGGCGCCGCAGATCGAACCGGCCTGCAGGATCATCGGGTCGATGGCCTGCATGGTCGCCTGCAACGGCAGCACGATGAACGGGATCATGATGTAGCTCATGCCGATCACCACACCGGTGAGGTTGTGCACCATCTCCAGTGGTTGATCGATGATGCCCATCGCCATCAACGCCTTGTTGATCACCCCGGAGGCTTGCAGCAACACCAGCCAGGAGTAGGTGCGGGCGAGCAGGCTGGTCCACATCGACAACAGCACGATGTTGAGGATCCAGCGCCCCCAGCCTCGGGGCACCAGGGTGATCGCCCAGGCCAGCGGGAAGCCCAGCAACAGGCTGAACAGCGTCACCAGGCCCGCCACCGAGAAGGTGTTGAGCAGGACCCGCGCATAGGCCGAGTTGGCGAACAGTTGCTCGTAGTTGCCCAGGCCCGGCACCGGTTCCAGCACGCCGCGCAGCAGCAGGCCAATTAGCGGCGCGAGAAAGAACAGGCCGAGAAACAGCAGGGCGGGGACCAGGTTGCTGGCGCCACGCCAACGCTGTTTCAGCGAAGGCGAGGGTTGCTTTGCAAGGGTCTGGCCGACTGCTGAACCGGCAGCGCCAATGGCGCTCCCGGAGGCCGTGGAAGGACGAGGCGCGGTTGCCGTCATTTTCATTTGACCAGCCATTCGTTCCACCGTGTCGCAATGGCCGGACCGTTCTTGGCCCAGTATGCGAAATCAAGAGTGATCTGATCCTTTGCGTAGGCCGTCGGCAGGTTCGGGGCCAGCGCCGAGTCCAGGCGTGCCACGCTGTCGACGTTGACCGGGGCGTAGGCGGTCAGGTTGGAGAAGTCGGCCTGTCCTTTGGCGCTGCTGGCGTTGGCCAGGAACTTCATCGCCGCGTCCTTGTTTTTCGAACCCTTGGGAATGACCAGGATGTCGGCCATGACCAGGTTCTGCTTCCAGCTTACGCCGACCGGGGCGCCGTCTTCCTGCAGGGCATGAATCCGGCCGTTCCAGAACTGGCCCATGCTCGCTTCACCGGAGGCCAGCAGTTGCTGCGACTGCGCGCCGCCGCCCCACCAGACGATGTCTTTCTTGATGGTGTCGAGTTTCTTGAACGCACGGTCCAGGTCCAGCGGATAGAGCTTGTCTGGCGCTACACCGTCGGCCAGCAGGGCCAGTTCGAGCACGCCAGGGCTTGGCCATTTGTAGAGGGCGCGTTTGCCGGGGTAGGTCTTGGTGTCGAACAGCGCGGACCAGTCCTGGGGCTTGTTGGCGCCGAGCTTGCCTTCGTTGTAACCGAGGACGAAGGAGAAGAAGAACGAGCCGACGCCGTGATCGGTGACGAAGCGCGGGTCGATCTTGTCGCGATCAATGACTTTGAAATCGAGGGGTTCGAGCAAGCCTTCGGCGGCGGCGCGCAGGGCGAAGTCGGCTTCGACATCGACCACGTCCCATTGCACGTTGCCGCTTTCGACCATGGCCTTGAGCTTGCCGTAGTCGGTCGGGCCATCCTGCACCACGGTGATGCCGCTGGCCTTGCTGAACGGGTCGGCCCAGGCCTGCTTCTGCGCATCCTGGGTGCTGCCGCCCCAACTCACGAAGTTGACGCTTTCAGCCGCCAGCAATGCCTGGCTGGTCACACTCAGCAGTCCCGCAAAAAGAACCGCGGTCGCACGTTTGTTCAACACCATTTTCACGCCCTCATTGTTGTGTTTATGAGCGGGGCTTTCGAGTGCCCGCCTATCGGGAGCAGTAGGTCCGTCGAGTCAGTGCTGACTGTCCGGTCTATGGAATATCATATTATGGTATTCCAAACTTTGTGCAAGCACTTTGCCGTACCGGCTATCTGCCAAAAGTGGTTTTTCAGTGTCGACGCATTCCCCCTGTGGGAGCGGGCTTGCTCGCGAAGAGGGAGTGTCAGTCGACATCTCTCTGTCAGACATACCGCTTTCGCGAGCAAGCCCGCTCCCACAGGGGATTGCATTCAGCCGAGGATCACTCGGTGAATGGAATGCTCTCCACTACCTCCAGGTCGTACCCGGTCAAACCCGCATATTTCAACGGCGGACCGAGATGGCGCAGCTTGCCGACACCCAGGTTTTGCAGGATCTGCGCGCCGGTGCCCACCTCCGAATAAATCCGCGACTGCGAACGGCTGAACTGCCGGGGCGACTGGGTCAATTGCGGCACGCGTTCCAGAAGCGCCTGGGAGGATTCGTGATTGGCCAGCACCACCACCACGCCATGGCCTTCGGCGGCGACACGCTGCAAGGCGGCCCATAAGGTCCAGTTGGTCGGCCCGCTGTATTCGGCGCCAACCAGGTCGCGCAACGGATCGATCACATGCACGCGCACCAGCGTCGGCTCATCGCGGCGCAGATCGCCCATGACCATGGCCATGTGGACACCGCCTTCGATGCGATCCTCGAAGGTGATCAGACGGAAGGTGCCATGCACCGTCGGCAAGTCACGTTCACCGATGCGCACGATGGTGTGTTCGGTGCTCAGGCGGTAGTGGATCAGGTCGGCGATGGTGCCGATCTTGATCCCGTGCTTGCGCGCGAACACTTCCAGGTCCGGGCGGCGGGCCATTGTGCCGTCGTCGTTCATCACTTCGACGATCACCGAGGCGGGCGTATGGCCGGCCAGGCGGGCCAGGTCGCAACCGGCTTCGGTATGACCGGCGCGGGTCAGCACGCCGCCTTCCCGGGCGCGCAGCGGGAAGATGTGGCCCGGTTGCACGATGTCGGCAGGGCCTGCGTTGGCGGCGACGGCGGCGGCCACGGTGCAGGCACGATCGGCGGCGGAGATACCGGTGGTCACGCCGACGGCGGCCTCGATGGACACGGTAAACGCGGTGCTGAACACGCTGCCGTTGCTCGGCACCATTTGCTCCAGGCCCAGGCGTTTGCAGTGTTCGTCGGTCAAGGTCAGGCAGATCAGGCCACGGGCTTCACGGGCCATGAAGCTGATTGCCTCGGGTGTGCAGCAGTCGGCGGCCAGCAACAGGTCGCCTTCGTTTTCCCGGTCTTCATCGTCGACCAGCAGGACCATTTTGCCGAGGCGGTAGTCTTCGATGATTTCTTCGATGCTGTTGAAGGCCATGCTGGAGTCTCAGTGTTTGTGGGATGGGTAATGTGGTATACCATAATACAAAATAAACCGAGAGGTCACTATGAAGGCGTACTGGATTGCTCATGTGGATGTCACTGACTCTGATCAGTACAGCCAATACACCCGGCGGGCGCCACAGGCGTTTGCTCTGTATGGCGGTCGGATTCTGGCGCGGGGAGGGCGTAGCGAGGCGATGGAAGGTCGGGCGACGCCGCAGCGCAGTGTGGTGATCGAGTTTGATTCCTACGAGCAGGCGGTGGCGTGCTATCACTCGACGTTGTATCAGGAGGCGCGGGGGTATCGTGAGGGAGTGGCTTTGGCTGAGGTCATCATCGTCGAAGGCGTGGCGCCGCTCTGAACTGACCCTGTAGGAGCGAGCTTGCTCGCGAGAAAGCGGAGAGCAACGCGGGGTGTCAGGTTCCCCGCGTCATCGTTGGCCTCCATCGCGAGCAAGCTCGCTCCTACAGGGGATCTGTGTTTACGGGGTAACGATATTGAACTGCGGCGCAAACGTATCGAGGCTGGTCATCAACTCCCCAAGCTTCTTGCCATTGCCTTGCAGCTTGATCAGGCCTTTCTGGATCGCCGTGGGGATATCCAGTTGCTTGAGGCTGATCTGTTCCAGGGTGGCCTTGCTCATGGTCACGCTGGCATCCGCCTGGGCATTGAGGCCGGCGCGGTGGGTCAGCACGCCGTTGCGCAGGGTCAGGTTGAAGTCCTTGTTCAGGTCCTCGAAGGTCCAGTTCAGGGTCAGGTCATGGCCTGCGGCCTTTTCGCTGTCCAGGCGCACTGCCAGGAAGTCGAAGAACATCTGCGGGCTCATCGCCCGCACCATGTCGACCGACACCGAAGTGCCGGCATGGGGTGGCACGCCATTGCGCAGTTCCATGGCGCCGGTCAGGTACATGTTGCGCCAGGTGGCGTTTTCGCTTTGATAGCCCATCTGCTCCAGCGCCTCGGCCTGGGCTTTGCGCGCATCGCCGTTGTCCGGGTTGGCGAACAGCAATTGATTGCCCAGTTGCGCGGCCCAGCGGTACTCACCCTTGTTCATCGCCGCGCGCATTTTCTCCAGTACCGCCGCTTCGCCACCCATGGCCTCGACCGTGTACTTCGCCGTTTCCACAGGTGGCAATGGATTGAGGTTGGCCGGGTTGCCGTCATAGAAACCCATGTAGCGCTGATACACCGCACGGGTGTTGAAGCTCAGCGAGCCGTAGTAGCCGCGGGTGTACCACTTCTGGTCCAGGCTGCCGGGCAGTTTCTTGATCGAGTCGGCGATTTCCAGCGGCGTCAGGCCCTGGTTCAGTAGGTGCAGGGTCCGGTCATTGAGGAAGGCGTACATGTCGCGCTGGTCGGCGAGGAAGGTGCGGATGCGTTCGCCGCCCCAGGTCGGCCAGTTGTGCTGGGCAAACAACACGTCGCTCTTATCGCCGTATCGCGCCAGGCTGCCGTCCAGGTACTCGGCCCAGGCCTTGGCGTCCCGCACTTGCGCGCCGCGTGGGGTGAGGATGTTGTGCATCATTTGCGTGGCGTTTTCCGCCATGCACAAGGCACGCAATTGCGGCAGGTACAGGTTCATTTCCGCGGGCGCCTCGGTGCCCGGGGTCAACTGGAATTCCACCTCGAGGCCGGCGATGGTGCGGGTTTCCAGTGCCTTGTCGATCAGGTCGGTGGGCGGGATCAGGGTGACGGTGCCGCCGCTCGGCGTGCTCTTGCCCAGGCCGGCATCGACCTGGCCTTTTTCGCCACGGGGCAGCAGGCTGCCGAACTGGAACTGCGCACGGCGGCTCATGGCGTTGCCGGCGTAGACGTTCTCGCTCATCACGTGTTCCATGAACCCGGCGGGGGCGAACACCTTGACCTTGCCGGCCTTGACGTCGGCTTCGTCGATGACCCCGCGCACGCCACCGAAGTGGTCAACGTGGGTGTGGCTGTAGATCACCGCCACCACCGGTTTGTGCGGGCGGTTCTGGTAGTACAGCTCCAGTGCTGCCTTGGCGGTTTCGGCCATGGTCAACGGGTCGATGATGATCAGCCCGTCGTCGCCTTCGATGATGGTCATGTTTGCGAGATCGAGGCCGCGCACCTGATACAGCCGAGGGCTGACTTCGAACAGACCGGCATGGGCGCTGAGTTGGGCCAGGCGCCAGAGGCTCGGGTTGACCGACTCCGGGGCCTGGTCTTTGGCGAGGAAGTCATAGGCCTGGATGTCCCAGATGACCTTGCCCGAGGCGTCCTTGACCTGGCCCTTGAAGGGCGCGATCAAGCCCTTGGTGACAGACTCGTAGTCGGTGCGATCGGTGAAGGGCAGTTGTTTCAGCACGGCGGCGTTACTGGCCGTGGTTTGCGGGCTGGCGGCGACCGGTGCATCGGCGGCGACCACCGATTGCGCCAGGCAGGCAGTGATCAGGCAAGCGAGCAGCCCGCGAGGGCACAAGGTGAAACGAGGCATGGCGTCTCCGTTTTTTATCGTTATGGCTAGACCAGCTTCGAGGGTAGGGCGGGGCACGGGCAGGGCGATCATCGGCAACGGACAAAAAACATTCAGGGCCGCTATCCTTGAGCCACGCATACCCAGCAGGTTGACCCATGCTTGAAGTCCATGGCGTTTTCAAAAGCTACGCCACACCGCAGGGGCCGCTGCCGGTGCTGCAAGGCGTCGACCTGACGCTCAGGCCCGGCAGCAGCCTGGCGCTGATGGGCGAGTCGGGCAGTGGCAAAAGCACCTTGCTGCACCTGATCGCCGGGCTGGACAAGGTCGATCGCGGCAGCATCCGCAGTGGCGGGCATCGCCTGGAACAGATGAACGAAGGGCAACTGGCGAGCTGGCGCCGAACGGAAATCGGCCTGGTGTTTCAGCAATTCAACCTGATCGGCAGCCTGCGGGTCGAAGACAACCTGGCGATTCAGGCGCGTCTGGCCGGGCGCCTTGACCCACGCTGGCAAGCCCATCTGGTGCAGCGCCTGGGCTTGGGTGAGCTGCTGCGGCGCTACCCGGAGCAACTGTCCGGCGGCCAGCAACAACGGGTCGCGCTGGGCCGGGCGCTGGCGTCGCGCCCGCCATTGCTGCTGGCCGACGAACCCACCGGCAGCCTCGATGAAACCACCGGCGCCGAGGTGTTGCAGTTGCTGCTGGAACTGCTCGACGACAGTCCCACCAGCCTGCTGATGGTCACCCACAGTCCCGGCGTGGCGGCGCGGCTGGCGCAAAAGGCCTTGCTGTGCGGTGGTCGCCTGGCCGCTGTGGGCGAGCGCTGACATGGGCATCTTTGGCCAGACCCTGCGCGCGCTGCTCAGCCACTGGCGCCAGCATCCGGTGCAGTTTTTCAGTGTGCTGACCGGGTTGTGGCTGGCCACCGGCCTGTTGACCGGCGTCCAGGCACTCAACAGCCAGGCCCGCGACAGCTATGCCAGCGCCAGTCAGTTGATCGGCGGCGAGCCCCAGGCCAGTCTCAGTGCGCCCGGTGGCGGCACCTTCGCGCAGCAATGGTTTGTCGATCTGCGCCGCGCGGGGTGGCCCGTGTCACCGGTGCTGCAAGGCGGGTCACGCTCAAGGGGCATGAAGAACAGCGTCCTGCAGTTGATGGGCATCGAGCCGGTGTCGCTGCCGGCGGGCGCGGCGGTGGCGGGGCAGGCCTTGGCGATCGAGCAGGTGGTCGGTTTTTTCAGCCCGCCGGGCAGCACCTGGATATCGTTGCAAACCTTGCAGGCACTGGGCTTGCGCGAAGGTGACCGGCCACTGAACCTGGCGGGCGTGGCACTGCCGCCGCTGCAGGTGCAGGCCGACATGGCGCCCGGTGTGCTGCTGGTGGACATCGGTTTTGCCCAGCAGATTCTCGGGTTGCCGGATCAACTGTCGCGACTGCTGCTACCGAAGGATTTCACTGCGCCGCTGCCGCACGCCTTCCAGAGACAGCTGCAACTCAAGAGCGCTGGCGAAGAAAACAACCTCACACGCCTGACCGAAAGCTTTCACCTGAACCTTGCGGCCCTGGGGGTGCTGTCGTTCGTGGTTGGTCTGTTTATCGTGCATGCCGCCATCGGGCTGGCGCTGGAGCAACGTCGGGGTTTGCTGCGCACGCTGCGTGCCTGTGGTGTGAGTGCGCGCATGCTGATCGCCTGTCTCACCGTCGAATTGGGTGGATTGGCCCTGATCGGCGGTGTGGCCGGGGTGGTCAGCGGCTACCTGCTGGCCGGCGTGCTGTTGCCGGATGTCGCCGCCAGCCTGCGTGGCTTGTATGGTGCCGAAGTGGCGGGGCAGTTGAACCTCGGCCTGTCATGGTGGTTCAGTGGTATCGGTCTGAGTCTGATCGGCGCGTTGCTGGCCGGTGTCAACAGTCTGCTGCGGGCGGCGCGTTTGCCATTGCTGGCGCTGGCCGACCCGCAGGCTTGGCATCAGGCCCATGCACGCTGGTTGCGACGTCAGGCTTGGGTGGCGGCAATGGCCGGGGTGATCGCGCTGTTGGCGCTGATCTTCGGCGACAGCCTGGTCAGTGGCTTCGTGCTGATGGCGGCGCTGTTGATCGGCGCCGCACTGGCGTTGCCGGTGGTGCTCAGTTCGCTGCTCAGTCTCGCTTCACAGCGCAGTCGCTCGGTACTGGGCCAATGGTTTGTCGCCGATTGCCGCCAGCAACTTCCGGCGTTGAGCCTGGCGTTGATGGCGCTGCTGTTGGCCATGGCCGCCAATATCGGTGCCGGCAGCATGACCGCAGGCTTTCGTCAGACCTTCAGCGACTGGCTCGAGCAACGGCTGACGGCCGAGCTTTACCTCAACCCACAGAACCCGGCCCAGGCCAGGGAGCTGCACAGCTGGCTCGACCAGCAGCCGCAACTGGCAGCGGTGCTGCCCAACTGGCAGGTGTCGATCCAGTTGCAGGGTTGGCCGACGGACCTGTCCGGGATCATCGACCACCCGACCTACCGCCAGCACTGGCCGTTGCTCGAAGCCCTGGGCGACAATCCTTGGGAACGACTGGCCAAGGACGATGCGGTGATGCTCAGCGAACAACTGGCCCGGCGCCTGCGCGTGCAACCGGGCGACCACCTGACGCTGCCGACTCCCACTGGCCCGTGGTCGCCACGGATCGTCGGGATCTACGCCGACTACGGCAATCCCAAGGGTCACATTCTGGTCAACATCCGACACCTGTTGCGCGGCTGGCCGCAACTGACACCGAACCGCTTCAACCTGCGCATCGAACCGGCGTCGATCCCGGCGTTCGTCACGGCGCTGCAGGCGCGTTTTACCCTGGACGACAGCCGCATCGTCGATCAGGCGCGGCTCAAGGGCTGGTCCACGCAAGTCTTCGAACGCACCTTCGCCGCCACCGCTGCGCTCAATAGCCTGACGTTGTGCGTGGCCGGCGTGGCGCTGTTCATCAGCCTGTTGACTCAAAGCCAGAGCCGTCTCGGGCAGTTGGCGCCGCTGTGGGCGCTGGGTGTGACGCGCCGGCATCTGATGTTGCTAAACCTCGGGCAAACCTGGTTGCTGGCCCTGCTGACCCTGGTGCTGGCGTTGCCGTTGGGCATCGCCCTGGCGTGGTGCCTGGACACGGTGATCAATGTGCAGGCCTTTGGCTGGCGCCTGCCGTTGCGGGTGTTCCCGTTGCAACTGTTGCAATTGATGGGCCTGGCGCTGGTGGCGACATTGCTGGCTTCGGCCTGGCCGTTGTTGCGTTTGTACCGCACGCAACCGGCGGACTTGCTGCGCACCTTTACCCATGAAAATTAATCTCGACGTCTTGCTCCTGGCGCTGCTGGTGCTGCTGTTGAATGGCTGCGATCAACCGGCGCCGGTAGAAAAGGGGTTTGCCGGGCTGGGCAACCAGGCCGCTGCATTTACCAAGGTGGTGCCCGGCCGGGTGTTCAGCTTCCCGGCGGATCACGGCCCGCACGATGGCTTTCGCATCGAATGGTGGTACATCACCGCCAATCTGAAGGACGCTCAGGGGCATGAGTTCGGCGCGCAATGGACGCTGTTCCGCAGTGCCTTGAAAGCCACCCCTGATATAGCCGGCTGGCAGAATCAGACGATCTGGCTCGGTCACGCGGCGGTGACGTCGGCGACGGTGCATCACGCGGCTGAGCGCTATGCCCGTGGCGGCATCGGTCAGGCCGGTGTCAGCGTTGCGCCGTTCAATGCATGGATCGACGACTGGCAGATGAGCAGCCAGGCGCCAGCCGACGATCCGTTGGCCGACCTGCTGCTCAGCGCCCGCGACAAGCGTTTCAGCTACCGGCTGCGGTTGATCTCGACAGGGCCGCTGGTGCTGCAAGGGGACAAGGGGTTCAGCCAGAAATCCGAACAGGGTCAGGCCTCTTACTACTACAGCCAGCCGTTTTTCCAGGCCAGCGGCACCCTGGAAATCGACGGCCAGACCTTTCAGGTCAGTGGCCCGGCCTGGCTCGACCGTGAGTGGAGCAGCCAGCCCCTGACGGCCAACCAGAGCGGTTGGGACTGGTTCTCCCTGCACCTGGACAGCGGCGAGCAGGTGATGCTGTATCGCATGCGGCAAAAGGACGGCGAGCCTTACCTCACTGGCACCTGGATCGACGCCCGGGGGCAGACACAGTTGCTGCACGCCAGCGACATCAGCCTCACACCGCAAGACAGGGCCAGCGTGGCCGGGCGCGAGATGCCCGTGCGCTGGTCGATCAAAATCCCCTCCAGACACCTCGATATCACCATCACCGCGCTCAATCCCCAGGCGTGGATGGATTTGCGCATACCGTATTGGGAAGGCCCGGTGCGCCTCAGTGGCAGTCATGCAGGGAACGGCTATCTGGAAATGACCGGGTATTAGAAAATCAGCGGCCTGCTGCGACCACTCGCTGAACAGCGTCTATGCTCATCGCACACATGGCATTGCGCTTTGCGTCAACGCCGTCTGTTGTCATTCATCACAGGGAAAGTTCTGCCTATGAAACGCCACGCACTGACCAAAGCCATCACCCTCGCAACCTTGTTGTCTGCCGCCAGTTTCGGTGCGGTTGCCGCCGAACTCCCGTTGTCCGAAGTTGTGGTGGTCGATCAGGTTGCCACCCAGGTCGTTTCGGTCGATACCGCAAACCGTATCGTGGTCCTCAAAGGCCCGCAGGGTAATGAATTCCCTGTGCAACTGACCGAAAAGGCGAAAAACCTCGACAACCTCAAGGTCGGCGACAAGGTTGACATCAGTGTGACCAGCGCCGTTGCCGCCTTCCTCGACACCGATGTCGACAAAGGCCTGCCGGGCACTGCCGAAGTCACTGGCGAAGTGCGCGCAGCACCCGGTAGCGACAACCCCGGCGGCGAAGCTTACCGTCAGGTGAAAGTGCAGCTGAAAATCACCCACATCGACCTGAAAAAACACCAGGTGACTTTTGAAAACCCGGAAGGCAAGTCCAAGACGGTTGACGTCAAGCGACCTGAAGTCCAGGCCAAACTCAAGGATTTGAAAGTGGGACAAAGCGTAAACGTGGTTTACACCGACATATTGACGGTGACCAGCAAGCATTGAGATTGAGTTATATGGGCTGATTGTTTTTGTAAAAGTCTTGTACAGGAATAATCAGCTCATAGCGTTTAACTGGCGCGTTTAAAGCGCTGTGCAGCATCGTATTCAAGTCGACATTTCCTTAAACATTGTGTCGATAAATTTCATCTTTGCAGTGCGGACATATTGATTCTCATCTACTAAAATGCTTTCCGTTCGCCCAGTGTACGGCTCTTTACCAGTGCATGGATTGCCGAGGCCATCGCACTGGGCGAACACTTTATTGGTTGTATTGAAAGTTTCGGATATAAAAAAACGGGCGACCTGCGGGTCGCCCGTTTTTGTTTGGAGTTGCAGCGTGGGCATGGTCCCTTGTGGGAGCTGGCTTGCCTGCGATGGTCGTTAACGATAACGCGGGTGAACTGGATGAACGCGGCGCACTGGAGTCCATCGCCAGCAGGCTGGCTCCTACAGTTTCAGCGTGGGCGCGGTCCCTTGTGGGAGCTGGCTTGCCAGCGATGGTCGTTAACGATTACGCGTTTGGACTGGATGAACGCGGCGCACTGGAGTCCATCGCCAGCAGGCTGGCTCCTACAGTTTCAGCGTGGGCGCGGTCCCTTGTGGGAGCTGGCTTGCCTGCGATGGTCGTTAACGATAACGCGTTTGGACTGGATGAACGCGGCGCATTGGAGTCCATCGCCAGCAGGCTGGCTCCTACAGGTATTGCGTTATCGGTGTTGCCCGAAATTGCGTGAAGAGCCTTTTTCATTGGCTTGAACAACATCGGCCAACGCCGCGAAACACTGTTCGATCGAGCGCCGCTGGCTCTCGGCATACAACGCCAACTCATCGATCGTCGAACGCCCCAGGGCCTTTTCGAACGCCTGCTGATTGGAGTGCACGCCGTAACGGGTTTGCGCCGCGTCCCCCAGGTTTGACTGAAAAATCCCCGCCGCGCTGACCGGCAGGAAGTCTTCGTACACCAACGGTTCAACTCGCAGGTAACCGCTGCCGAGCAGGTCTTCCAGGGCGGTATTTTTCAGGTTGCCCGCCGCCAGGCCTTTTTCCGTCACAAAGTAGCGGAAGTAAGCCAGGCCCTGTTGGCGCATGCCTTCCCAGGTGTCGGGAAACTCGCTGAAATGCTGCGCCATCAGGGCGTTATAGCGCGCGGCGTTGGCTTCGTTGGGGAAGTCCTTGAGTTCGTCCCGCGCGGCATTGAGCAAGCGGTCGTACAGTGCGCGGCCTTTTGGCGTGAGGGCGGCACCGCGCTGTTCGATCTCGCCGAAACGGGCACTGTGGCTGCCGCGAGCTTCGTTCTGATCGGTGAAGGCAATCGGCTCGTCGAGGGCCTTGAAACTGGTCTGGCGCAGCAGGATCGGACACTGGCGGCGGGGCGGACCTTCGATCACCGCTTTGGGGGTAATGCCGTGGGCGGGCATTTGCGCCTGGACGATGTCGATGTCCAGGGTCCGTGGCGTCAGGTGGTTGATGTGCGGGCCCTTGAACGCCACCACGTCGGCGATCAGCCGATGCTGGGCGCTGAGTTTCTGATACTGCTCGGCGGTGACGGTGGCGCTGTGGTGCCAGCGGAAGGTTTCCAGGGCCTGTTCGACGAATTCCAGGGCTTGCGGTTCGGTCAGGCCACCCTCGGATTCGGCACGCTCGATGAGCGTGAGGGCTTTGGCGGTGAAGATCGAGCGCCGGTCGAGCATCGACTGGGCGAACGCTCGCAGTTCCAGGTCTTCGATCAACTCCAGGCGCAGCAGCGAAGTGAATACCCGGAACGGGCTGATCTGCAAGGACGCTTCATGCACTGCGCGAAACGCCGTGGAATGCACCGGTACGCCGGCCGGTGTCAGGTCGTAGTAACCCACCGGTTGCATACCCATCACCGCGAACAGGCGGGCGAGGGTCGCCAGCTCATCGGCCGTACCGACGCGGATCGCCCCATGGCGCTCCAGGTCCAGGCGCTCGATTTCGCCGGTGCTGGTGAGCTGCTGCAGGATCTGCGGATCGCTTTGCAGCACGTGACGGTTGGTCTGCTCCACCAGTTCCATCAACGCGCCGTACAACGGCACTTCCTCGCGGTACATGTCGGACATCGCTTTGGAGAAGCGTTGGCGGATCAGGTCAGGGCTGACGAAGTTCGGGTGGTTCATGAACAGGATTCCTGGCGCGGTGACGTAAAGGATGGGCAAAAGATCGCAGCCTTCAGCGACGCCGACAAACGAAGTTTCTGACGAACTTCATTCTGCAAAGGACTGTAAACGACTACAAACCTAGTGGAGTCGTTGATCCTGTGGACTCTCCGAGCGCAGTGATGCCAAAAAATCCCGATACAGGCGCGCCGAACCTGAGGGCGCTTCCACCATGGGCATGTGCCCGATGGCGTCCCAGATATGCACGCGCAGGTCGGCGATGCCCTTGCTCCAGACCGCCACGCTGCTGACGTCGATCAGCCGGTCCTTGCGCCCCCACAGCAACAGCGCCGGGACGCTGATGTCGGGCAGGCGGGGCTCCATCGGCGGGCTGGCGCGGAAATCGCGGAAGATTTCTTCCAGCTCCTCGCGGGACTGTTCATAGCGCTGGGCCACGGCATCGAGCACGAGCTTCGGCACCCAGGGCGGGGACGCCATGGTCATGGCGTAGAAACGCCGGAATTCTTCCCGCGAATGAATCAGAAACGGGTTGTGGCCCTTGGCCAAATGCCGCTCCAGGTCACTGGGCTCGGGCGAGGTGACCCCGGCCGGGTCGATCAGGGCCAGGGACACAATGCGCTCCGGGTAATTGGCCGCGAGCCATGCCGCCATGTAGCCACCCATGGAGTTGCCGATGACATGGACTTTCTCGACGCCGCACACGTCCAGCAGCTGGATCATGCGCTTGGCCTGCAGCGGGATGTCGTAGCCGCCGCCGGCCTTGAAGCCGGTTTCGCCATGGCCGGCGATGTCCGGGATGATCACCCGGTGGCTGCCGACAAAGTGCCGGGCGAAACGCAGCCAGAGGTTCTTGTCGGCGCTGAAGCCATGGAGCATCAGCACACTGCTGGTGGCTTCGTACGGCCCGCCTTGCCAGGTCGAGACGGTCATCTCGGGGATGGGCACGACGATCTTGTGCAGCCGGTACAGCTTGGCCTCGGCCGCCATGCTCAGGTCATAGAGCCAGTAGCCGATGGCCGGGTAGGTCAGCCAGCTCCAGGCGACGAACACTGCGAGAACCACGAACAACAAAAGCATCACGCGTCTCCCTTCTATCAGCTCAGGACAAAATGTGATCGGCGGGTTTCAGCGCTCGGGTCAAGCGATGAAAGCTGAAACTGAACCCCGGAAACATCGCAATCACATGACCGCTCTTGCTTTGATACCAACTGTGGCAACCACCGGACTTCCACACGGTACGTTCCATTTCCCGGTGGATCATTTCAGTGTAGGTACGTTCCGCCTCATGGCGAACTTCGATGCTGCGTAAACCTTGAGCCTGCAAGGTGCGAATGCAGTCGAGGATGTAATTCATCTGCGATTCGATGATGAACAGCGCCGAGGTGTGGCCGATCCCGGTGTTCGGCCCGGTGACGATAAACAGGTTGGGAAAGTCGGGCAGGGCGGTGCCGAGGTAGGCCCGAGGGTATTGCGCCCAGACCTCCTTGAGGCGGGTGCCGTTTTTTCCCGTGACCGGGTAGGAAATCACCCCGTCGGTGGCGTCGTAACCGGTGGACCAGACGATCAGGTCCAGGTCGATGTGCTGGCCATCCAGGGTGACGATGCCGGTTTCGTCGATGGCGGCGATGCCTTGCTCGCGGCTATGCAGCGTCACGTTGCGCCGCGCCAGTGCCGGGTACAGCGTGCTGGACAGGATCACCCGTTTGCAGCCAATGGTGTAGTCCGGGGTCAGTTGACGCCGCAGTTTGGCGTCCGGCACCTGGCGTTTGAGAAAACGCAGGGCCTGGCGCTGGACCATGTGTATCGCCGGCTTCGAATACTTGAAGGCAATCACCCGGGTTTCGAACTGCCAGTAGATCCCCCAGCGCAGCAGTTTGTAGGCCGGCTTGAGCCCCAGCAGCCAGCGCTGGAAACGGCCAAAGCGGCGGTCGGCCCGGGGCAACACCCAGTGGGGCGTGCGCTGGAACACATGCAAGTGCCCCACGTCCGGGGCGATGGCCGGTATCACCTGGGCCGCACTGGCGCCGCTGCCGACGATGGCCACGCGTTTTTGCCGATAGTCGTAGCCGTGATCCCAGTTGTTGGTGTGAAACGATTTACCTTGAAAACGCTCCTGTCCCTTGAAGCGCGGCACCACCGGTTGGCTCAGCGGCCCGGTCGCGTTGATCAGGAACTGCGCGCAATACGTGCCCTTGCCGGCGGTGTAGACGGTCCAGCGCTTGCTGGTGTCGTCCCATTCGATGCGTTCGACATTCGCGTCCAGTTCCACCTTGTCGCGCAGGCCGAAGTGTTCCACCACGTGGCGGGTGTAGCGATGCAGCTCGGCCTGTTCGGCGAACATCTGCGTCCAGCGATAGGGCGCGAAAGACAACGAATACAGCGGCGAAGGCACGTCGACGGCCGCGCCGGGGTAGGTGTTCTGGCACCAGGTGCCGCCGAAGAAATCCCGCCGCTCCAGCAGGCGAAAATCGTCGATGCCGGCCTTGAGCAAATTGATTGCTGCACATTGGCCGCCAAACCCGCTGCCGATGATCAATACTTGAAAGGTCTGCATGGGCCTCCTCTTATGGTCATTGATCAACCCCTTCTTTCATGTATAGCCGTTTCTGGGGTGAGGCTTTTGCTTTTATGTGAGGGTGATGTCGCGATATTCAGCCCGCCAGCCGGTGATGGCTATTTAATCTCGCCCTGATAGACTCCAGCGCACAGGCACAGGCTGTTATCGCATTTCGTCGAGTGGCACAGAGGCCTTATGGAAAAAGCGGGAGGAAAGGGTTTCTCATTGGCCAGGAGGCTCTATACATCGCGAATCCTGGGGGTGGCCCTGGGATTGGTGTGCGTGAGCGCGGCGATGTATCCACTCGATCCGGCGCCTTGGGTCTGGGGGTTCATGTGGTTCAATGGCCTGGTCTGGCCGCACGTGGCTTATCAATGGGCGCGTCGGGCCAGAAAGCCTTATCACGCCGAACACCGCAATCTGCTGATCGATGCCTTTCTCGGCGGCTTCTGGATTGCCGCGATGCATTTCAATCCACTGCCCAGCGCGACCACCATTTCCATGATGGCCATGAACAACGTGGCCATCGGCGGCATGCGCTTCCTGCTGGCCGGGACGGCCGCGCAAGTGCTGGGCATTGGAGTCGGTTTGCAGATTTTCGCCCCGGCGTTCATTCCAGCGACCAGCCCGCTGCAGCTCTATGCCTGTTTGCCCTTGCTGTGCCTGTATCCGTTGGCGCTGGGCTGGATCTGCTTCCGCCAGGCCCATACCCTCGGCCGCCAGAAGCGTGAACTGCTGGCACTGAGCCGCACCGACAGCCTGACGGGCCTGTTCAACCATGGCACCTGGAAGGACCAGCTGGAAGTCGAGTTCCAGCGCTGCAAACGCCAGCAAAAAGGCGGGGCGATTGCCCTGATCGACATCGACCATTTCAAGGCCATCAACGACACCTACGGCCATGTTGCCGGTGACATCGTCCTGCGTCAGTTGAGCAAAATGCTCAAGCAGAACCTGCGAGCGACCGATGTGGCCGGGCGCTACGGCGGTGACGAGTTCTGCGTGATCCTTCCGGACCTGCCCCTGAACCGCGCTGCCATGGTCATGGATGCCCTGCGTGATCGCTTCGCCACCTTGGGCTACGAGCAGAGTCCGGCGCTGAAAGTCAGCCTGAGCATTGGCCTGGCGTCATTCGACCCGACGCACACCGATGCCACGCTTTGGCTCAACGACGCCGATCATGCACTGTACGAAGCCAAGACCACCGGGCGTAACCGCGTGATCTGTTGCGGCAATGGCAAACCCCATCGCGAACTGCTCGACTCGGCGTGACCTGTGGGAGCGGGCTTGCCCGCGATGGCGGAGTGTCAGGCAGCGGGGATGTTGGCTGTGATGGCCTCTTCGCGAGCAGGCTCGCTCCCACAAGGATCTGGGGTGAATACAAAATTTGTGTTCAACAAAAATCAGCTGTGGGAGCGGGCTTGCCCGCGAAGGCGGAGTGTCAGGCGGCATGGATGTTGGCTGTGATGGCCTCTTCGCGAGCAGGCTCGCTCCCACAAATGATCACGGGTGGATGCAAATGATGTGTTCACCGCAGATCCACTGTGGGAGCGAGCCTGCTCGCGAAGGCGGTGTATCGGGTTAAACCGTCATTCCTTCACGCTCATGAACTCTTCCGCGTAGCGGATGTATTCCTCAGGTTGCGTGTAGGTGTGAGTCAGTTCGGTCGCGCTCAGGTCCGACGTCTGGGTGAGGATCTGGCGTTGCTCGCGCAGGCTGTCGTAGGTCGCCTTGATCGCGGCGAAGTAGGCGCCATGGCCGTCGATGGTCACGCGCACACCCAGTTCGGCCAGGCGCTTGTCGTCCCGCAGCAGCGGGTTGCCGTAGGTGACCAGCATCAGCGGCACGCTCAGGTGCTCGGCGATCTGCTCCAGATGGTCGAAGTCCTTGACGCCCACCATGCAGATCCCGTCGGCCCCGGCTTGCTGGTATTGCCGGGTGCGGCTGATGATTTCCTGCACCGGCAGAATCCCGGCGTGGGTGCGGGCGATGATCGCCATTTCCTTATCGCAGCGCGCTTCCAGTGCCGCGCGGATCTTGCCGACGCCTTCGGCGACCGTGATCAGGTCGGTGGATTTGCGGCCGAACTGCGCGGGCAGCAGGGTGTCTTCGATGGTCAGCGCGGCGACGCCGGCGCGTTCGAGCTCGACGATGGTGCGCATGACGTTGAGCGCGTTGCCGTAGCCGTGGTCGGCATCGGCAATCACCGGCAACTGGGCGACACGGCCGATGCGGGTGGCCTGTTCAGCGAACTCGCTGAGGGTGATCAGGGCAAAGTCAGGGGCGCCCAGCACCTGCAGCGAGGCGACCGAGCCACCCAGGATCCCGACTTCGAAGCCCAGGTCGGCGGCGATGCGCGCCGACATCGGGTCGAACACCGAGGCCGTGTGGTAGCAGGTGTTGGAGGCGAACAGTTGGCGAAAATTGCGGCGCAAATCTTGATGAGAAAGCCTGGACATATGAGTTCCACCAATGGAATGGAAGGGCTTGAGCAAAAGTGTCAACGCCGAAGAAATAAAAGGCTATCACGCGAGCAGTGGGAGAATGATGACGAATTTGCTGGGTAAGCCAGATTGACGCCTGAGGCAGGAAACTGATAGGTCACGCCGCTGCGGCCTGGTGCCGCTGGTTGAGCAGCGGCACGGCGCGCACCGAGTCGCCGGGCTGCAGCTGCAAGCGCTTGGCGGTCAGGCGATCGACCACCAGGCTGTTGCCCGCCAGGCGGGCCGGGACGCAGGTAATGCGGCAGTTTTCCAGGCGACGATTGTGAATCAGCCAGAGCGGATCGTTAGCGTCCGGCGAGCCGATGGCCAGTTGCAGCGGTCGGCTGTCGCATACGGTGCGGATACCGGAAACCGGGGCCTCGATGACCGGTCCGCCGTCGAAGATATCGATATGGCCGTTGTGGGCAAAGCCTTCGGCGCTGAGGATTTTCAGGGCCGGCTCGGTGTTCGGGTGGGCCTTGCCGATCACCGCCTGGGCCTGTTCGGTGAGCAGGCAGGTGTACAGCGGCTGGCGTGGCATGAGTTCGGCGATGAACGATTTGTTGCCCAGCCCGGACAGGTGATCGGCATGGCTGAAATCCATCTTGAAAAAATGCCGGCCGAGGCTGTCCCAAAACGGTGAGCCGCCTCGTTCATCGGTACTGCCGCGTAATTCGGCGATCAGCCGGTTGCCGAACAGCTGCGTAAACTCGGCCACGAACAACAAACGCCCGAGCGAAAGCAAACGGCCGTTGCTTCCCTGGCGCTGATCGGGGCGCAGGTACAACGAGCAGACTTCCGATTGCCCGGTCAATTCGTTGCTCAGGAACAGGGTCGGGATCTGGCGCTGGATACCCAGGTCCGCGCAAGCACTGACCGTCAGCCCGACCCGGTAGTTGTACCAGGGCTCGCGCAGACCGATTCCACCCGTCAGGGCACTGACGCCCACCACCTGCTGCTCGTCGTCCTCGAGCACGAACAGGTAATCGGCATCGGCCCGATCGACCTGCCCGGCGAAGGTGCGTTGGGCCCAGCGGATCCGGTAGGCCAGGCGTTCTTCGTCGGCCGGCAGGCTGGTGAGTCCGGGGCTGGCCTGACGCACCAAGGTGAACAAGGCGGGCAGGTCGGTGATCTGGACCGGGCGGACAATCATGCGGCTGTTCCTTGTTCATGGGTGTTCAGGCGTTGGCGTTGACCCAGGCGGGCACTCACAGGGCGATCAGCCTGACCGGGCTGCCTTCGGTGACCTTCAACGCCGTGCACATGGCCGCGTCCAGCGTGACGGGTTGCCCGGCGATGTAATCGAGATCGGCGACGATGGCCCGATAATCCGTCAAGGACTCGTTGCTCACCAGATAGCTGCCCCGGGCATCGATCACCGGGCCAGGCTGCGTGAGGCCGCACTGGCTGTGGGTGATCGACCGAATGCCCGAGGTGCGCGCATAGAGCGTCGGGCCGCCATCGAACAGATCGATGTAGCTGTTGGTTTCGAAACCTTCACGCTCGAGGATATCGAAGGCCTCCTGGCCATCGGGGTGGATGCTGCCGATGCAGTCCTGTGCCGCTTGCGGCAGCATGGGCACGTAAATCGGATACTGCGGCATCAGTTCGGCGAGAAAGGTGCGGCTCTGCAGGCCGCACAGCCGTTCGGCCTCGACGTAGGGCAGGTCGAAGAAATGCTTGCCCACGGCATCCCAGAATGGCGAGTGCCCTTCCTCACTGCTGTAACCAACGATTTCGGTGATCACCGTTGCGGAAAACCGCCCGGGGTGGGCCGCGATGAACAACAGGCGCGCCCGTGACAGCAGTTCGGAATGGGCGGTGCGTACCTGTGCGGCATCGATATGGAAGCCGCGCAGCAAGGTGTGGCCACTGAGGTCGTGACACAACGACAAGGCCGGTACACCGTGCTCGATGTTCAGTTCCCGCGAGGCGCTGGTGAAGTGCCGGTTGCGCAGGTTGTAGAACGGCTCGCCGTACCCCGCCGTGGCGAGGATTTCCGAGCAGCCGACCAGGTGCTGCGTCGTCGGGTCTTCGAGGACAAAGAAATAGTTTTCCGGGCCATGACCCTCGACGTCTTTCTCGAACGAGGCACAGGAATCGAGAATTTTTTCGCGCAACCGTTCGCTATCGTCGGGCAGGGATGTGGCGCCCACCAGGCTTTCACGAGCCAGCTTCTGCAACTTTGGCAGGTCGGCCAACTCGACTGGACGCAAGACCAGCATGGAGACACTCCTGTATCAAACGATCCGGCGGTTTGAGCCGAACCTGACTATCACTGTCGGTTTTTCCACACATTTATTCGGTGGACATCTGATCGTTGTCAGGCGCCACTCTTTTTCTTGTCAGATGCTTGCTGGGGTTGCCTGCATTAAACGAGGAACGGACGGTTCGGCCGCTGGCGTTGCCGGGCCTGGCGCATTGATCGGGCATTGGAGAAAGGGCATCCGGGCTCCTGCTGGATGAGCGTGGCACATGTTTTAACAGTCCGTTGAAAAGAGTATTTAATTATCGCGTGCTGCCTGTCTAGTTAATTTTCGCATGGTCCGACCGTGCCCGAAAAAGGGGCGAAGTGCCTACAGCAAGGGGCTACGCCGATGTCGCAAAGTCTTGTAGGCAATTGCCTTGGTTGCAGTCAGTGATAACAGAAAATCCGCCGGGAAATGCCTGACGGAGCCCGCTTCAAACCGGAAAATTAAACACCCCCAAGGCCTGATGCCAGTCAGTTAAGCGTTTGATCACCGCAAACCTTGTGGGAGCGAGCTTGCTCGCGATGACGGCTGGACAGTCAAACAAGGGGTGCCTGACAGTCTGCCATCGCGAGCAAGCTCGCTCCCACAATGTCCGGGGCTTAACTGATCGGCATTACCCCCAAGGCCTGCTTGCTTGCGGCACAATTGCACGATGGCGCTCCCCTGACGCCGTTGTTCCTTTCCATCCCTGGAGTGATTGCCGGTGCAGGCGACCCGTTTAACCCTGATTTGTCACGCTCGAACCGTCGCACAGAAACTGGCGCGTTTTCCATTGGACGAACCTCTGGAGATGGACTGGCAAGCGCTAAGGCTTTCCCGTTGCAATCAGTTCAAGGGCGTTCCACGTCTTGTCTGCGGTCCGGAACTGCGCACCCGGCAAACCGCTGAGCTTTTCAGCAGTGCACCGGAAATTGTCGATGCACTGAAAGATTGCGACTTCGGGTGTTGGCGGGGTGAGCGCATCGGCGCTCTGCAAAAAAACGACCCCGGGGCGCTCGAGCATTGGCTGGAAGATCCGGCTTCGGCACCCCACGGTGGCGAGTCGCTGGTGCAATTGGGCGAGCGGGTGGGGGCGTGGTTGACCGCGTTGCAATCGACACCCGGACACATCGTTGCCATTACCCATCCCTTTGTCATCCGCGCTGCGCTGACGCACGTATTGCAGGGCGCATCGTCCAGCCTGATCGACGTCGAACCCCTGTCGGCGGTCGAACTGAGGTTCCATGGCCGCTGGCGGTTGCGCTTGCCGGGCACCGACCCCGAGGACCTGCTGTGATGAAAAGACTCCTGGTCATCGGCATCGGCGCCGGCAATCCCGACTACATCACGATGCAAGCGGTGAAGGCGCTGAATCAGGTCGATGTTTTTTTCCTCATGGACAAGGGGGAGAGCAAAGACAGGCTCATCGACTTGCGGCGCGAAATCTGCGAACGCTACATCACCGACCACGCTTACCGTTTTGTCCAGGCCCACAGCCCCGAGCGCGAGCGCGGTGAGGTGGACTACAGGAGCAGTGTCGACGACTTGAACCTGGCCAAACAACAGACCTTCGAACGGCTGATCAATGAAGAACTGTCCGACGACCAGTGTGGTGGTTTCCTGGTGTGGGGCGACCCCGCGCTGTACGACAGCACAATCCGTATCCTTCAGGCGATTCAGGCCTCGGGCGCCTGTGAATTCGAGTTCGAGGTGATCCCCGGCATTACCAGCGTCCAGGCCCTGGCGGCACAGCACAAGGTGGCGCTGAACCAGATTGGCCGCTCAGTTGAAATCACCACGGGCCGGCGGTTGGCGGCAGGGCAGGTGAGCGATGCCGACAGCCTGGTGGTGATGCTCGATGCCCAGGATGCTTACCATCAGGTGGCGGATCAGGACACCGAGATTTACTGGGGGGCCTATCTGGGGACGCCGAATGAAATCCTGATCAGTGGCAAGCTCAAGGATGTGGCGGATGAAATCGAACGGGTGCGCAAGGCGGCGCGGCTGGCCAATGGCTGGATCATGGATACCTATCTGTTGCGCAAGCCTTGATCAGTCGGTGACCGGGCTGACGCCTTCGCGAGCAGGCTCGCTCCCACACAGATGGTGTGAACACTGAAAGTCCACTGTGGGAGCGAGCCTGCTCGCGAAGGCGTCTTATAGGCCAACCGAAGGTAAAGCACTGCCCCCACGCCCAAACCGCTCCCGATACACCGATGGCGGCACGCCAACCACGGTTCGAAAGGCCACCCGGAAGCTTTCCACCGAGCGATAACCGCAACGTTCGGCAATCTGCTCGGTGTTCTGGTCGCTGCTTTCCAGCAGTTCGCGGGCGCGTCCCAGACGTTGCTGCTGCAACCAGGTTTTCGGTGACTGGCCGCTGGCTTCGGTGAAGCGACGCAGGAAGGTACGTTCGCTCATGGCGGCTTCACTGGCCAGGTCGCGCACTTCCAGCGGTTCGTGCAAGCGCTCACGTGCCCACTGCATGACGCGGGAAAGATCACTGCGCGGTGTAGGACTGACCGGCGTCGGAATGAATTGCGCCTGGCCACCGCTGCGTTGCGGCGACATGACCAGGCGCCTGGCCACGGAATTGGCCACTTGCGTGCCGAAATCCCGGGCCACCAGATGCAGGCAGGCGTCGATGCCAGCCGCGCTGCCGGCGGAGGTGATCAATTGACCGGAATCGACATACAGCACGTCCGGGTCCACCAGGATGCCGGGAAACCGCTCGGCCAGTTCCGAGGTGTAGCGCCAGTGCGTGGTCGCACCGTGCCCGTCGAGCAAGCCGGTGGCAGCGAGGACGAACACCCCGGAGCAGATCGACAGTAACCGTGCGCCCCGCGCATGGGCCTGGCGCAGGGCGTCGATGAGCTCTGCGGGGACCGTGGCGCTGCGGTCGCGCCAGCCGGGAATGATGATGGTGCGGGCATCGGCGAGCAATTCCATGCCGCCGTCGGCCAGGACCTGGATGCCGCCCATGGCACGCATCGGGCCTTGATCGACGGCGACGATACGATGTTCGTACCACGGGAAATCGAACTCAGGGCGTGGCAGGCCGAAGATCTCCACGGCGATGCCGAATTCGAATGTGCAGAGGCCGTCGTAGGCCAGAATCGCGACCATTGCCGGGTTGGGATGCATTTGGCGGAAAATTCCCGATCGGTGTCTTGTGCGCCACTTTAGCCGCAAATGCCGGGCGGATAAAGTCTTCCCACACCCACCGCCTCTTTGGAGTACAGCCCATGACCAGTCTGGTTCGAGAAATTCCCGCCGCCCCATCGGCCATCGCCCTTATGCATTTCAGCAACCGTCTGACGTTCGAAACCGATTGTTCAGACGTCTACGGCAGCCAGCAGGCTGGCGAAGTCGATTTCATTCTGGTGGATGTGCGTGGCCCGCTGGCGTTCGAGCGCGGGCATGTACCGGGAGCGATCAACATTCCCGGGCGCTTGCTGACTGCCGAAGGTTTGGCCGGTTATCCGAAAAACACTTTGTTCGTGGTCTATTGCGCCGGGCCTCACTGCAACGGCGCCAACAAGGCGGCGGTGAAGCTGGCGGCCCTGAGTTATTCGGTCAAGGAGATGATCGGCGGCGTGACCGGGTGGCTGGATGAAGGGTTTGAGTTGAGTGTCACGGAGCCGCGGCTGGCCCGTGAAGTGATCGGTTGCGAATGCTGACCTTCAAACACTGTTGATTTTTGTGGCGAGGGGGCTTGCCCCCGTTGGAGTGCGAAGCGCTCCCAAAACTCTCGACTATTAGTGAGATTCTGGGGGTTGCTGCGCAACCCAACGGGGGCAAGCCCCCTCGCCACAGGCAAGCCCCCTCGCCACAGGAATGTGCTTTGATCTGATTCAGCGACAGGCAGCGACCCACCACTCATCCAGCGTCGCCTGCAACCACGCCAACACCTCGGCATAGGCCGCACCGTCCTGCCCCCCCCGTGGCAATGGCGACTCATGGCCAAAATGCGCATTGAGCGTGGCCACCGACCCGGCGTTCCACTCCGGATGAAACTGCAACCCCAGCCGCGCCGGCCCGGCGCGGTACATCTGCTGCACACAGTGCTCGCTGCTGGCCAACAACTGCGCGCCAGGCGGCAGGTCGATGGCGTCTTCGTGCCACTCGAGTACCTTCAGCGCTTGCCCATCGATAAAGCTCACCGTGGTCCATCCGGTTTCGCTGCGGTCCATGCGCCGTACATTGCCGCCCAGACTCAACGCCAGCAACTGAGCCCCCAGGCATATGGCGAACACGGCCCCACCCAGATCCAGACTGCCTTTGAGCCATTGCCGTTCGGCCGCAAGCCAGGCCGGGCCGGCGTTGGATTCATAAGGCCCGCCCAGCAGGATCACCGGATCGGCGCTGACGGGCGGCAACTGCCCCAGGTCGGCGCGAAACACCTTCAGCGTCAGCCCTCGGGACTCGGCCCAAAAGGCGATGGCCCCCGGGCCTTCGGCGGGGTGGTGCTGGATCAGGTTCAACGTGGGCATCGCGCTACTCTCGATGGGACTCAAGGGCGCTCAATGTGCCGTAAAACACCCGGTATCGCCAGCCGGCCCGTTGCGTCTGATGGCGTCGAAAAGCCTGTAGGTCTGGTCTGCAAATGCGATCTGTCCGACAGACGTTGCGCCTTCATGGCGCGTTCACCGCAATGACTCGATCACGGTGCCACTTTTTTATAAGTTTTTGTCGTCCTGGCGTAATTTGCCCTCCTGTAGCCGCTCTAGACTGCCGGCCACTTCGGTTTCCGCTTACAAAACGAGGACCGAACGCTGCCAATCGAAGCTGCCAATAAAAGCCTCCGCACACAGGAGTTATAAATGAAGAAGCTAGTGATGTTCGGTGCCCTGGCACTGTCGATGTTGTCCCTGACCGCCGTGGCTGACGATGCCAAGCCGATCCGTATCGGCATCGAAGCCGGCTACCCGCCATTCTCGATGAAAACCCCTGACGGCAAACTCACCGGTTTCGACGTGGACATCGGCGATGCCCTGTGCGAGCAGATGAAGGCCAAGTGCACCTGGGTCGAGCAAGAGTTCGACGGCCTGATCCCTGCGCTGAAGGTCAAGAAAATCGACGCCATCCTGTCGTCCATGACCATCACTGACGACCGCAAGAAGAACGTCGATTTCACCATCAAGTACTACCACACCCCGGCGCGCTTCGTGATGAAGGAAGGCAGCGACGTCAAGGACCCGCTGACCGAACTCAAGGGCAAGAAAGTCGGTGTTCTGCGTGCCAGTACCCACGACCGCTTCGCCACTGAAGTGCTGCAACCGGCGGGGATTGTCCTGGTGCGCTACGGCTCCCAGCAGGAAGCCAACCTGGACATGGTCTCCGGCCGCGTTGACGCGCTGCTGGCCGACTCGGTCAACCTGGACGACGGTTTCCTGAAAACCGACGCCGGCAAGGGTTTTGTCTTCGTTGGTCCTGAGTACAACGATCCGAAATACTTCGGTGGCGGCGCCGGCATTGCCGTGCGCAAGGGCGATACCGCCCTGGCCGAGCAGTTCAACAAAGCCATCACCGAGATCCGCGCCAACGGCAAGTACAAGCAAGTGCAGGACAAGTACTTCAAGTTTGACGTTTACGGCGAGTAATCCAGCCGTTCGAGAAAGTGGCAGCCGTTGACGCGGCTGCCATTTTTTTTGTGCAATCATTTTCAGCACAAAGATCCCTGTGGGAGCGAGCCTGCTCGCGAAGGCGCCGGTACATTCAACATCCATGTTGGCTGGCTTGACGCATTCGCGAGCAGGCTCGCTCCCACAGGTGATTTCGCCGTGCAGACATCAGGAGTCCGTCCATGCAACGCATCGATCACAAACTTCCCTGGAGCCACTTGGGCACCGAGCGCACCCTCAGCGTGTTTCGTTATGGCGCGGGGCCGCGCAAGGTGTATATCCAGGCCAGCCTGCATGCCGACGAATTGCCGGGCATGCGCACGGCCTGGGAGTTGAAGAAGCGCCTGACCGAACTTGAGCAACAGGGACAGTTGAACGGTGTGATCGAACTGGTGCCGGTGGCCAATCCCATTGGCCTCGACCAGCACCTGCAAGGCAGCCACATGGGGCGTTTCGAGCTGGGCAGCGGCAAGAACTTCAACCGCTCGTTCGTCGAGCTCAGTGCGCCGGTGGCCGCGTTGATCGGTGATCGCCTCGGCAGCGATGCCCAGGCCAACATCGCACTGATTCGCCAGACCATGGGCCAGGTGCTCGACGACTTGCCGGCAGCGACATCGCAGCTGGAAGCCATGCACCGCCTGTTGCTGCGCCATGCCTGCGACGCCGACATCACCCTCGACCTGCATTGCGATTTCGACGCTGCGATACACATCTACGCGTTGCCGCAGCACTGGCCACAATGGCGATCCCTGGCTGCGCGTTTGCAGGCCGGCGTGGCGCTGTTGTGTGAAGACTCCGGCGGCAGTTCGTTCGACGAGTCCTGTTCTTCGCCCTGGTTGCGCCTGGCCCGGGCATTCCCGGCGGCGGCGATTCCCCCGGCCAACCTGGCGACCACGCTGGAGCTGGGCAGCATGGGGGACACTCGGGTCGACCAGGCCCGGGCCAATTGCGAGGCCATTCTCGGCTTCCTCGCCGAGCAGGGTTTCATCTGCGGCACCTGGCCGGCGGCACCGGCCGACTGCTGTGAAGGCATGCCGTTCGAAGGCACCCAATACCTGTTCGCGCCGCATCACGGCGTGGTCAGTTTCCTGCGTGAAGCCGGGGAATGGGTGGAGAAGGGCGATGCGCTGTTCGAGGTGGTTGACCCGTTGAACGACAAGGTCACCACCGTGCAGGCCGGCACCAGTGGCGTGCTGTTCGCCATTGATCGTGGGCGCTACACCCAGCCAGGTACCTGGCAGGCTAAAGTCGCCGGGCGTGAGCCGATTCGGGTGGGGAAGCTGATCAACGACTGATCCCGTAATTGTCTTTGGCTGTACTGGCCTCATCGCGGGCAAGCCCGCTCCCACAGTGGATTTGTGGCGTTTACAAAACCTGTGGGAGCGGGCTTGCCCGCGATGACGGCATTCGCCTCACCGGAGATGTTCCTGCCTGATTCACAGTGTTAGGCTCTTGCGCGAATCCTGCATTCAGTGAAGGAAGACCCATGTTGAAGATTCTCGCGCTGCTCACGCTGTTGGCATCCACTGCCGTTCACGCCCAAACCCCGCTGCAAACCGACCTGCCACTCAAGTACCTGGCGCAGGCCACCACCGATTCGAACCCTCAACCCCTGGTGATTTTCCTTCACGGTTACGGCAGTAACGAACAGGACCTGTTCGACATCAAGGACGACTTGCCCGCGTCCTACACCTACCTGTCGGTGCGGGCACCTTTGGTGATGGAGGCGGGCAGTTATCAATGGTTCCGCAAGAAGGGCGAAGGGGCCTATAACGGCGAGACCGATGATTTGCAGTCCAGCGGCCAGTTGTTGCTGGACTTCGTCGCACAGGCCGCGAAGAAATATCACACCGAGCCCGAGAAGGTGTTCCTGGTCGGTTTCAGCCAGGGCGCGATCATGTCTTACGAAGTGGGCTTGCGGCATCCCGAAGCGCTCGGCGGGATCGCTGCGTTGAGCGGGCGGATTCTGCCGGTGCTCAAGTCCGAGCTCAAACCGGATGAAAAGCGTCAGTCGCTGGCGATTTTCATTGGTCATGGCGAGCAGGACAAACGCCTTCCCTACAGCGACGGCACTGAAGCCAACAGCCTGTTGCAGAGCGTGTCACTGGAACCCGAGTTTCACGGCTACCCCGGTGTCGGCCACAGCATCAGCGCCGAAGAGATGCAGGACTTGAGCGCCTGGTTGCAGCGTCTTAACCCCTGAGCCTTATTTTCCGCTGACGATCTGTTTGATCAGGGTTTCATGGGCCGCCATGTCGCCGGGGCGGGAAATCACCTGGATCACCGCCATACGGGTGCCGGAGGCGGCCATCAGTGTGGTGGTGAGGGTCATGCCACCGCCTTGCGTGGCAGTGCCGTCGATCTGGCGCAGGCCCAGCCCGGATTTCTGGGTCAGGGTTTTCTCGCTGAGCTTGTTGTAGTCGGGCAGGGATTTGTGTTGCGCCGCATCGAAGTCGGCCACGGTACCGTCGAGGAAGCCGCCGTCGTTGTCCTTGACGCTGATACCGTTGGGCAGGGTGTTTTCAGCGGCGATCACCACGGTCTTGGTGGTTTCATTGCTGTACAGGGTGCCGCTGGCACCGTCCGGGCTGGCCGGCAGCGGGTTGGCGATGAAACCCTTGGGCAGGTTGAAGGTGAACTTGCTGCCGAGCATCGAGACTTTCCGGGCTGGCGCATCGCTGGAAGTGGCCTTGGCGGCCTGCGCATTCAAAGCCCCCAGGCCGGTAGCGGCTGCCAGTAGCAGGACAAGGGCTTTTTTACTCAACAAAAACATCGAAATCTCCAGGGATGGGCGCACGGTGGGGCGCGATCATCCCACGGAGGTTGTGCTGCATTCCAGCCTGCCCTACCGAGTGGTCACTTGCGGTGAGGTCGCTTTCCTGTGGCGAGGGGGCTGTCGGTGGCGAGGGGGCTTGCCTGTGGCGAGGGGGCTTGCCCCCGTTGGGTTGCGTAGCGACCCCAGAGTCTCGGCAACTTTCGAAAATTTTGGGAGCGTTTCGCACTCCAACGGGGGCAAGCCCCCTCGCCACATTGATCACTGATCTCATCACCCTCACAGGCTGGAACCGGCGGATCAGGCCTGGTTTTGCGGAAACAGGTTGCGACGGGTTTCTTCGTCGAATTCGGCCTTGAGCACCAGTTTCTCTTTCAGGCCGTGGGCGCGCAGGGCGGCCGGGCGGGTGCTGATTTCATCGTACAGGCGCTTGACGTTGGGGTACGCCGCCAGACCGTTCTCACCGAGGATGTACGGTGCGTAGTTGGCCCAGCCCCACAGGGCCATGTCAGCGATGCTGTAGGTGTCGCCGGCCAGGTACTGATGGCTGGCCAGGCGCTCGTCGAGGATGCGGTAATGGCGTTCGACTTCCTTGGAATAGCGGTTTTTTGCGTAAGGCAGATCTTGCGGTGCGTGGTGCAGGAAGTGCACCGCCTGGCCGGAGAACGGCGACAGGCCGGTGCCGATGAACATCAGCCAGGAGAGCATTTCGGCCTGGCCGGCCGCGGACGTCGGCACAAAGCGCTGATGTTTGTGCGCCAGGTGCAGCAGGATCGCCTGGGAGTCGAACACGCTGGCCTCGCCATCCACCAGCGCGGGTACCTTGGCGTTCGGGTTGATCGCCAGGAAGGCTGGCTGGTGTTGCTCGCCCTTGAAGGTGTCGACGCCGATCAGTTCGTAGGGCGTTTGCAGTTCTTCGAGCAGCAGGGCAACTTTCATCGGGTTCGGCGATGGGTGGAAAAAGAATTTCATGGTGCAGGCCTCAGTCGGGTAGGGGTTGGAACTGAGGCTGATGTTGAAGCAAACCCGTTCGATTGACGTACGGGGAAGTTGTTCTACTCGTGCGAAACCATCGAACGGGTTGCGGCTGCTTCAAAGGGCGGGATGCCTACGGTGAGGGCGGGCGACATCCTGGCTCGATGACATCATGCGGCTTAGCGTTTGATGGCCGCTCCTCCAGTGTCCGTCGTCGGGCCAACCGGCCGCGCCAGCAAGCGTTTGGTCACCCCCAGCATGGCCACCGACACCGCGACGCCCAGGACAAAAGCGTTCATCCCCATCGACGGTAGGGCCAGGGCCAATACCAGGCAAAACGCGGCGAACGAATACATGCCGGTGGCGGTGGCGCGCAGCAACGCGGCGGTAAAGGCCGGGCCACGGGTTTGCTGGGAGAACACCGCCATCACGCTGCCCAATACCGGGAACACCGCCAGCAGGCCGCTCCAGCGGTCGCCGACGGTGCTGGCCAGCAGCGTCACGACCAAGGTGAGCAATGCACCGGCCACCATGCGCAGCACAAGCTTGTCGGATTTCGGCCCCGGGCCACTGAGCACCGGTTGCACGGCGGGGAACAGATAAGGCGCGGCGAGCAGCGCGGTCGCGGCGGCGCACAGCGAGAACACCAGGGATCCCGGGATCAGCGACAGGGCAACCGCCACCAGCGTCCAGACCACCAGCGAGATCATCAACGCCAGGGGCCATCCGGCCCGTTGTGCGACCTGGGCGTAGGTCACGCAAAACGCAATCATCGCGAACATGGCTGACAGCGCCGCCGTGGCCGATTGCGCAGCGAACGCCTGGCCTTGCTCAAGGGCAAGGAACAACAGGATCGGTCCGACCACCACCGGCAATCCCGACAACCAGCCGGCCACGCTCGGTCCCCAGCGTTTGCCGGCCAGGGAAATCAGCAGCAGGAAGCCTGGGATTACCAGCAGTTTGAGGATCAACACGCGCATGTCTCCGACCTGTGTGAGGTGGCAACGGTAACATTGCATCGGCTAGATTGCTTTATCTGTGTGCGGATTTTGTATACATAAAACCCTTCGGAGTTTGTACGAAAGGAACTTTTACGCTTACGTTTCCTGGGCATCCTGCGATGAGGCCAAACCGCCATGAACCACCCACGATCACCGCTGCGTCATGGTCTGTGGCTGCTTGTAATGTTGAGCTGCCAGGCTTCCAGGTCAGCAGATGCCGGGTATGGCTCCGTAGACTTTGCTTTGTGGTGATCAGTGGCGCGGACAGTGGGTTGATTCTGCAGTTTTTGGGGTGACTCGTCGGGCTCCTTCGCGAGCAAGCTCGCTCCCACAGGGGAGTGCATGTTCGCTCCTACAGGCCGGGCGGCGTTCCGTTTTTCCAAGTACACAGTCAAAAGCAAAGACGAATCAGCGAATAAAGTGAATCTTCCCGCTGTCATCATTGCCCATGTAAATGCCATAAACCCCGGCCTGCCGCTCCTCGATATAACGCTCGAGAATCTGCCGGATCGCCGGATAATAAATGCTGTCCCAGGGAATCTCTTCAGGCGCGAAGAACTTGTAGTCGAGGGTTTCCGGCCCATACTGCCCGGTGATCTCCAGCGCGATGGCGCGGAAGATGATGTACACCTCACTGATCCTGGGCACGCTGAAAATCGAGTAGGGCGAGACGATTTCCGCACGCACGCCACTTTCTTCCCAGACCTCGCGCAAGGCCGCCTGTTCGGTGGTTTCGCCGCTTTCCATGAAGCCCGCGGGCAGGGTCCAGGTGCCGGGGCGCGGCGGGATCGCGCGCTGGCACAGGAGGTACTTGCCGTCCTGCTCGATGATGCAGCCCGCGATGATTTTCGGATTGATGTAATGGATGTAGCCGCAACCGCGGCACATCAGGCGCTCGTGCGTATCGCCCGGCGGCAGCTGCTGACCGAGATCAGCGCTGCCGCACTTGGGGCAAAAGCTCGGGCTGAACATTTCAGCGACCTATGCGCGGTTCTTTCAGCGCGATGGGCAGGGTGATCGCCGGGATGTCGCCGGTTTCTTCCTGCTTGCGCTTGAGGTAGTCCAGGGCCACGGCAGCAGCCGCGCGCACGTGGTCGACGCAAGCCTGGTGAGCGGCCAGCGGATCGCCGCCCTTGATCGCCTCGACCATGCGTTCCATTTCCTGGTTGCTGGCGCCGCGACGGTTCTCCTGGGACACCGAGGTCGCGCGCAGGTAGCTGATGCGTGCCTGCAACTGGCGCAGCTGGGTGGCCGCGACATGGTTGCCCGAGCCTTCGAGCAGCACGTCGTAGAAACCCTGCACCGAATCGATGACCTGTTGCAGTTCGCCGTCCTTGAGCGCCTTGCGGTTTTCTTCGAGGGCTTTTTCCAGGGCCTTGATGTCCTTGGCCTTGGCGCGCAGGGTGAACAGTTGCACGATCAGCCCTTCGAGCACGCAGCGCAGCTCGTAGATGTCCACGGCGTCGGCCAGGGTAATGATCGCGACACGCGGGCCCTTGGCATCGGCGAATTCCACCAGGCCTTCGGATTCCAGGTGACGCAAGGCTTCGCGCACGGAAGTACGGCTGACGCCCAGGCGATCGCACAGATCGCGTTCGACCAGACGGTCTCCCGGCAGGAGCTGGAAGTTCATGATGGCGCTTCGCAGTTTATCCAGCACGATTTCGCGCAGGGTGACGGGGTTGCGATTGACCTTGAAGCTGTCGTCGAGTGGCAGGCGTTTCATGGGGTCCGCTCTGATTGTGGCTGTCCATGCAAAAAGAGCACTTCGATTACGGGAATCCCTGTGCTCGGTCGGATCAAACAGCCAAGGGTTAACTGGAGGCCTCGGCATCGGCTTCGGCGAAGGCTTCACGGGCGAGCCGGAAACTGTCTACGGCAGCGGGGACACCGCAATAAATGCCGACCTGAAGCAATATTTCGCGTATTTGCTCACGACTCAGGCCGTTACGCAAGGCGCCGCGCACATGCAGCTTGAGTTCATGGGGCCGGTTGAGGGCCGAGATCATCGCCAGGTTGATCATGCTGCGTTCCTTGAGCGACAAACCCTCACGGCCCCAGACATGACCCCAGCAATACTCGGTGACCATCTCCTGCAAGGGGCGGGTGAAGTCGTCGGCGTTCTCGATGGAGCGCTTGACGTAGGCCTCGCCCAGCATCTGGGTGCGGATCTTCAGGCCTTTTTCGTATTTTTCGTTGTTCATTGGCGTAGCTCCCCTGGGCTCAAAGGCCGCCCATCAAGGTGTATTTGAGTTCCAGGTAATCCTCGATGCCGTACTTGGAGCCTTCACGGCCCAGCCCCGAGGACTTGATGCCGCCAAACGGTGCGACTTCGGTGGAAATCAGCCCTTCGTTGATCCCGACCATGCCGTACTCCAACGCCTCGCTCATGCGCCAGGCGCGGCCCAGGTCGCGGGTGTAGCAGTAGGCGGCGAGGCCGAATTCGGTGTCGTTGGCCATCTCGATGGCCTGGGCCTCGGTGTCGAAACGGAACACCGCGGCCAGCGGACCGAAGGTTTCATCGCGGGCGACTTTCATCTGTGGGGTGACGCCTGTGACCACGGTCGGCTGGAAGAAACCGTTGCCCAGCGCATGGCGTTCGCCGCCGCACAGCAGGCGTGCACCCTGGGCCAGGGCGTCTTGCACGTGCTCTTCGACCTTGGCCACGGCGCGCTCGTTGATCAGCGGGCCCTGGGTCACACCTTCTTCGAAACCGCTGCCGACCTTGAGCTGCGAAACCCGTTCGGCCAGTCGAGCGACAAAGGCATCGTGGATGCCGGCCTGCACCAGGAAGCGATTGACGCAGACGCAGGTCTGCCCGGCGTTGCGGAATTTGGCGATCAGCGCACCGTCGACTGCGCGCTCCAGATCGGCGTCGTCGAAGACAATGAATGGCGCGTTGCCGCCCAGCTCCAGCGAGACTTTTTTCAGCGTCGGCGCGCACTGGGCCATCAGCAGTTTGCCGATGGCGGTGGAGCCGGTGAACGACAATTTGCGCACCTGCGCACTGGCGGTCAGCTCGGCGCCGATGGCGATGGCGTCGCCGGTGATCACGTTGAAAATACCCGCTGGAATGCCGGCCTGTTCCGCCAGTGCAGCCATGGCCAGTGCCGAGAAGGGTGTTTCCGGAGCCGGCTTGACGATGCACGGGCAGCCGGCGGCCAGCGCCGGGCCGGCCTTGCGGGTGATCATCGCCGCCGGGAAGTTCCACGGCGTGATGGCCGCGACCACACCAATCGGCTCCTTGCTGACCACGATGCGCGCATCGCCCTTGTGGCTGGGAATGGTGTCGCCGTAGATGCGCTTGGCTTCCTCGGCGAACCACTCGATGAAGCTCGCGGCGTAGAGGATCTCACCCTTGGCTTCGGCCAGTGGCTTGCCTTGTTCGAGGGTGAGAATGTGTGCCAGGGCGTCGGCATTTTCCAGCATCAGGGCATGCCAGCGCTTGAGCGTATTGCTGCGCTCCTTGGCGGTCAGCGCGCGCCAGGCCGGCCAGGCCTTGTTGGCGGCCTCGATAGCCAGGCGCGCATGCTCGGCGCTGAGGTTCGGCACATGGCCGATCAACTCGCCGGTGGCCGGGTTGAAGATGTCCTGTTGCGCACCATCGGGTGCATCCAGCCATTGGCCATTGATGTAGGCCTGCTGGCGGAACAGTAACGAGGCTGCTGGGCTCATGCCGGCTCCTGACAAAAAAAGAATATGCACAGCGGTACCTGTGGGAGCGAGCTTGCTCGCGATAGCGGACTGACACTCAACATCTATGTCACTGATACACCGTCATCGCGAGCAAGCTCGCTCCCACAGGGTTTTGTGGTGAATCATCAAGCCAGGGCAGGCAGCGGGCCCAGCTTGCCTTTGTGGTAGATCATCGGTGTCACCGGTTGCTCGGGCAGGATCAGGTTCTTCACCGCGCCGACGATGATCGCGTGATCACCGCCGTCGTATTCGCGCCACAGTTCGCACTCGATGATCGCTGTGGCCTTGGCCAGGATCGGGTTGCCCCGTTCGCTCAGGTGCCACTCGATGCCTTTGGCCTTGTCCTTGCCTTTACCGGCGAAGGCATAGGCTTCGGCGGTCTGCTCGGCGGACAGCAAATGGATCGCGAACTGCTTGCTGTCGCGCAGCACCGGGTAGGTGTCGGAGCCGTAGTTGGGGCAGAACAGCACCAGTGCCGGGTCGATCGACAGCGCACTGAAGGCGCTGGCGGTGATGCCGACGATGCCGCCGTCCGGGTCCAGGGTGGTGACCACCGTGACCCCGGACGGGAACGAGCTCATGACGTCTTTGTAAATGCCGGGTTCGATCATTTTCCAGGACTCCTAGCGCATCACGAAGGGATCAGGCATCGGTGCCTGGGACAGGTTGATCCACACCGTTTTCAGCTCGGTGTAGGCCAGCACCGAATCGATGCCGCTTTCGCGTCCATAGCCGCTGTTCTTGAAACCGCCGATCGGCGCCATGGCCGAGACCGCGCGGTAGGTGTTGACCCAGATGATCCCGGAGCGCACGTCCCGGGCCAGGCGGTGGGCACGGCCCAGGTCGCGGGTCCAGATGCCGGCGGCGAGGCCGAACTGCGAGTCGTTGGCGATCGCCAGGGCTTCGGCTTCGTCCTTGAAACGGATGACCGAAGCCACCGGGCCAAAGACTTCTTCCTGCATGATCTTCATCGAGTTGCGGTCGCACTCGAACAGCGTCGGTTCGTAGAACCAGCCATCGCCTAGGTTCTGCGGACGCTTGCCGCCCAGGCGCAGGCGCGCACCTTCGGCAATGGCATCGGCCACCAGGCCTTCGACCACCGCCAGTTGCTGCGCGGTGGCCATCGGGCCCATTTCGCTGCTGTCTTCCTGGGGGTTGCCGATGCGAATGCGCTGGGCGCGCTCCACCAGACGACCGACGAACTCGTCGTAGATTTCATCCTGCACCAGCAGGCGCGAACCGGAGACACAGCTCTGCCCGGAGGCGGCGTAGATCCCGGCGATGGCGCCGTTGATCGCGCTGTCGAGGTCGGCGTCGGCGAAGATGATGTTCGGCGATTTGCCGCCCAGTTCCAGCGACAGCTTGGCGAAGTTCTCCGCGCTGCTGCGCACCACATGCCGCGCCGTGGCCGCGCCGCCGGTGAAGGCGATCTTGCGCACCAGCGGATGGCGGGTGAGGGCGGCACCGGTGCTTGGGCCATAACCGGTGACGACGTTGACCACCCCCGGCGGAATCCCGGCTTCCAGAGCCAGGCGCGCCAGTTCGAGGATGGTCGCCGAGGCGTGCTCCGACGGCTTGATCACGATGGTGTTGCCTGCGGCGAGGGCCGGAGCGAGTTTGATCGCGGTCAGGTACAGCGGGCTGTTCCACGGGATGATCGCGGCAACCACACCCATGGCTTCGTGCACGGTGTAGGCAAACAGGTCCGGCTTGTCCAGCGGCAGGGTGCCGCCTTCGAGCTTGTCCGCCAGGCCTGCGGTGTAGTGAAAGAACTCCGGCAGATAACCGACCTGGCCACGGGTTTCGCGGATCAGCTTGCCGTTGTCGCGGCTTTCCAGCTGCGCCAGTTGTTCTTTGTTCTCGGCGATCAGGTCACCCAGGCGTCGCAGCAATTTGCCGCGTGCCGTGGCGGTCAAGCCGCGCCAGGTTGGGCTGTCGAAAGCGGTTTGCGCGGCTTGTACGGCGCGCTCGACATCGGCTTCGTCGGCATCGGGCAATTCGGCCCAAGGCTCGGCCAGCGCCGGGTTGAGGCTTTCGAAGGTCTTGCCGGACAGGGCATCGACCCATTCACCGCCGATGCACATCTGGAAGCGTGCGAGTGTCATGCAACGATCCCCTTGATCTGGTTTTGTTGGGAGTGCGCGGCCTGCAGAAACTCCAGCAACAGCTGGTTGACCAGGCGCGGCGATTCTACGGGCATCATATGCCGTTGCTCGGCGAGCACGGCAACGCTCGCGCCGGGAATGCGTTCGGCCAGTTGCCGGGCCATTTCCGGGGTCGAACCGGGGTCCAGTTCGCCGGTGGCGATCAGCGTCGGCACCCGGATGCTGCCCAGGTCGTCGGCGCGGTACATGTCCTGGGTGGCGAACAGTTCATAGGTGGTCAGGTAACCCTGCGGGTCATTGCCGGCCAGGGTCTGGCGGATCGCGGCGATCTGCGCCGGGTTCGCCGCCTGGTATTCGCGGCTGAACCAGCGCGACAGCGCCGCTTCGGCATTGGCGTCCGGCCCGTGTTCGGCTGCCTGGCTGGTGCGGGCGATGACCCCCGCGCGCTGTTCGGCGCTGCGGTTGAACACACTGTTGAGCACCACCAGGCCTTCCAGGCGTTGCGCGTAGTGCAGGGCAAACGCCCGTGCCACCAGCCCGCCCATGGAAAAGCCGATCACCGTTGCCTTGGGCAATTGCAGGTGGTCGAGCAGCTCCAGCAACTGGTCGGCATAGCCGAGCAGCGGTGTGCCACTCTCTGGCCGCGGACTGGCGCCATGGCCGAGCATGTCGTAGGCGATGACGCGGTACTTCGTGGCCAGGCCAACGATCTGGCCGCCCCACATTTCTTTGTTCAGGCCCACGCCGTGGATCAAGACCACGGGCTGGCCTTGGCCGGTCGCCAGGTAACTGGTGCCAGCCGGGGTGAGTTCAGCGGTGAGCCGAATCATGGAGCGCTCCTGCAATGCCTTCTTGTTGTCGTTCTGCTGGCCGGTTACTGGGCTTTTTCGGCGGCCAGTTCTTCCAGGTCGATGTAGCGGTTGCCGATGCGCGGGTGCAGGCGGCCGCCGTCGGCGCAACCCAGGACCACGACGATTTCGTCGGCACGCGGGGCGTCTTCGATCTGCATTTCCAGGGTGATGTAGTGCGAACGCAGGCCTTCGTCGTCCTTGTGCATCATCGGGATCTGGATCGAAGTGCCCGGGCCGCCGCGCTTGTTGGTGAAGCTCAGGTAGCTCTTGGCCTTGACCGCTTCGCGGTAGTGGTTGCCGAAGCGCAGGGTGTGGATCACTGCCGAAGCGTGCTCGATTTCGCCATCGGCACCGACCACCGCAGCCTTGCCGTAAGCCTCGATTTTTTCAGCGCCGCCAATGATGCCCACCAGGCGCTCAACCATCAGTGCGCCGAGGTCGGAGCAGTTGGCGCGGATCTGTGGTTTCAGGTCTTCGACGAAACCGTTGCCCAGCCAGGGGTTTTTCATCACCACGGCCAGACCGACCATGGTCACGGGCTTATCGGTGGCTTTGCCGCCTTCAATAAAGGTTTCTTCGACATAGCTGACGATCTTGCGAATTTCGAAACTCATGAGCTGCTCCGTAGAGGTTTTGGGTGTCTGTGCGTCTGATGGTATACCATAATACCGATAGCACAAGTCCCCGAACGGAGTTTCTGGCTGGATGGCGTGCAAAAGTGTGCGCCACCGGTCGCAGCGGACAAACGGCAGGCACGGGGTTGCTTCGGGCACAGGCCCAACATCGGGAGAGAAAGGCAGAAGGGGATCAGCGGTGAAGCGGCGTGTCGGTGCACCTGGAGAGAAAGATTGTGGCACCGGTTAGAACGATTATTTCTTTCCGCTATTTATATAGATGCAATCTGCATATCCATAACCGAATAATCAGCGTCATGGTTTTCATCTTGTCCGTGATCGAATCCGATTGTTTGTCACAGCAGAAACAATCGTCCTGCCTGCCTCGTTAAGCCTGCCCCGACATCGACTTTGGCTGTTCGATCGCCAGCTTGTTGCGCTCGGCCGATTCCCTAGAATCGGCCTCCATCAGCTTCGCCCAACTATCCAGTCCTTCAGGGAGCAACACCATGATGAATGCCATGCAGATGCCAATGCCGATGAACGCCACCATGCCAATGATGCCGATGATGGGCATGCCGATGATGATGGCGACCATGTCCTGCGACCTGATGGACGACGGGATGATGTGCAAGATGATGCCGGCCGCTGGCATGGACATGGCCATGTTCAAGAACAGCGCTGAAATGATGCAGATGATGATGAACTGTGGCATGCCGATGATGATGCACTGCGGCAACATGAGCATGATGTGCATGTCCCGGGCGAGCATGGCCATGCCGATGATGAACATGATGATGCCAATGCCGATGATGGGCATGCCGATGCCGTCGATGAAGTGCGTGATGGAATGCACCATGATGGCTGACGGCATGATGTGCAAAATCATGCCGATGGCCGGCATGAACATGGACATGATGAAAAACTGCTGCACCCTGATGATGAAAATGATGAACGACTGCAGCATGCCGATGATGATGAGCTGCAATGGCATGCCGCTGATGTGCTGCACCTGCTGATCCCTGCACTGTACCTGTAACTGTACCTGTAGGAGCGAGCTTGCTCGCGATGGACTCGAGGCTGACGCGTTTTTTCAGGAAACCCGCGTCATCGTTGACGTCCATCGCGAGCAGGCTCGCTCCTACAAGGTCGTTTCAGTCCAGGCGTTCTGGGTAGGTCACTACAAGATAAGCCACCGCTTCACTGTCGGCGGGGTTGCGATAGCGGTGGGGCTGGTCGGCATAAAACAGGATCGAGTCCCCCGTGGACAGCAGGTAACGCTCGTCGTTGACGCTGATTTCCAGCACACCCTGCGCCACCACCAGGTTTTCCTGGACGCCTGGGCCATGGCCCTGCGAATGGTCCTCTCCCAACGGGCTCAGGCGCAGCTCGTAGAACTCCGATTGGCGCGCCACGTCAAAGGGGAACAGGGCGCGGCTGACAAAAGCGCCGTTGGCACTGACCAGGCGTTTGCTCTGGCTCGCCGACAGCACGGCCACACCTTCGAAGGCCCGATGCTCCAGAAACGCAGCCACCGATACCTTCAAGCCTTTGGCGATTTTGCACAGCACCTTGATGGACGGCACACTGCGCCCCGATTCGATTTGCGCCAGCATGGCACGGCTCACGCCGCACTGTCGGGCCAGGGCATCGAGGGACAGATGGCGCTTGCCCCGCAGGCGCAGCAGGTTTTGAGCTACCCGTTCGCAGATCGGGTCCTCTTCAGGGGCATCCGGATTGTTCAGGTCCAGCACAGGCTCGCCCGCGCTTATCAGAAAGCGCGAGGGTTCGTGCGCGTTCACGCCTGACGTGTCTCGGTAGACCGAGACGCCTGAGCCCACTGGAATGCCTGTAATCCGGCGTTGCGTGCGTACATCTCCCACATGGCCCGTGCCCGTTGCTGAGCTTGTTTGCGCTTGCGGTAGCTGGCGAAATCGATGAGGTTGTCAGTCGGATTCATGGGGCACTTCACTGTGGTGATGAATGACGGGATGACTGGAGAGTACGCTTCTACTTTTATAACGATAAATACTTAATATTTATTTGGTAATTCTTTTTTGTTATTTGAGGCGGCGGTATCAAGTGTCGATGAAGTGCCGTGGACGCGTGGCCTTCCGGTTTAAAAAACCATGAAAATGTATGGTCAGCCCATCTCCTGCAACCTCATGGGCTGTTTTCGGTAAAGCTGGCTTGCGCTAATGTATCCGGGCTCATTGTGAGCGTTGCTGCAACAACGCTCGACCCTCGATGAGTAGCCGCTCCCGACTGTCCTGAAAAAACCCTCAGCCTCTAAAGCTGATTTTTATGGCAGGTTCTCAGTCGGGCCGTTTGCCGTTTACTGTCATCAGTCAGTGACGTCGCAAAAGCCGGTGGTAAAGCTGTTCAAGCGTTCGGATGTGGGTCGTACTGGCCGCCTTTGGCCAGTACCGCCCACACGATGCGCGCCAGTTTGTTCGCCAGCGCGCACGCGACAACATTGGAGTGGCGACGCGTCAGCAGCTCTCGAACCCAGGGCCCCAAGGCGTCTTCCCGCTTATCGATATGCTGCATGATGGATCGCGCGCCCTGCACCAGCAGTTGGCGGATGTGCTTGTCGCCGCGCTTGCTGATCCCCAGTAGTACTGTTTTTCCGCCCGTCGAATACTGCCTCGGCACCAGCCCTAGCGAAGCGGCAAAATCGCGTCCACTTCGATAGTTCGACGCATCGCCCACATCCGCCAATACCGCGCTGGCGGTGATCGGGCCGATGCCAGGAATACTCTGCAAACGACTCCCGGCATCGTCTTCTTTCAGCTGCTGCTTCAGATCGGACTCGATGTCCTTGATTTCATCATTCAGCTGTTGAATTTGATGATGGAGACGCATCACTACGCCCTTTAGGCGCAACGGAACCGGGTGCTGCGGGTCGTCCAACAGCGCCGGCACGCGGTGCAACGCAGCGGCACCTATAGGCAGGCTGATCCCGAACTCCAGCAGAAAGCCATGAATCTGGTTGGTTGCGACGGTTCGCTGGCCAATCAAAGATTTACGGACACGATGCAGGGCTGAAAGCGTTTGTTGCTCTGCGGTTTTGATCGAGCAGAAGCGCATCGCGGGGCGGCTCGCCGCCTCGCAAATCGCTTCGGCATCAATGAAGTCGTTTTTGTTGCCTTTGACGAATGGTTTGACGTACTGCGGGGCGATCAGCTTCACCTCGTGGCCCAATGCACCAATCTGTCGAGCCAGCCAATGGGCGCCGCCGCAGGACTCCATTACCACCGTACAGGACGGTACCTGCGCCAATGTGCTGAGCAATTGGCCGCGGTTGGTTTTCTTGCGCAATACCTGATGACCTTTGGCATCCTGGCCATGCAGGTGGAAACTGTGTTTGCCAATGTCGATACCGAGAAGCGTCATCGTATTCATGAGAGATCCTCCGCCGAAAACGAGAAAAGCCCTGCAAGCGTAAACCTGCAGGGCTTCTCGGTCAGGCTGACCATCTCATTAAACCCGGCTGATCAGGCCGGGTTTTTCATGGGCGTTGTGGTGCCGCGGTCAGTTATGCCGCGCGGTTCTGGATCAGACGATCCGAACCACCTTCGGCGACGCGGTTTTCGATCAGGCGATCGGAACCACCTTCAGCGACGCGGTTTTCGATCAGGCGATCCGAACCACCTTCGGCAACGCGGTTTTCGATCAGGCGATCCGAACCACCTTCGGCAACGCGGTTTTCGATCAGGCGATCGGAACCACCTTCAGCAACGCGGTTTTCGATCAGACGATCCGAACCGCCTTCGGCAACGCGGTTTTCGATCAGGCGATCCGAACCACCTTCAGCGACGCGGTTTTCGATCAGACGATCGGAACCACCTTCGGCCACACGGCTTTCAATCAATCGATCCGAGCCGCCTTCAGCGACCACAGGTTGAGCAGAGGTAGCGGCAAAAGCGTTAACTGCGAAAACCGAGAAAGCGATGCTGAGGAGGGTCTGGCGTTTCATGATCGTGTGCTCCGGGGTGCTTATGGGTTGGTATGGAGCAGATGTTACGCCGTGGATTTTTTATGAGAACTTCATTGAGTTGATGGTGACTATTGATGCAGTCAATGGATGATTCGGTGCCCCCCTGTGTGGGCTTGCTCCGGGCGGCGATCCGACGAATGCGTTGTGTCAGTTGACAGCATTGCTGGCAATGCCGACGCCTTCGCGAGCAGGCTCGCTCCCACAGGTTTTTGCAGTGGCCACAGGGGGGCGGGGGGTTAGCGGGAAATGAGGCCGTGATCGATGGCGTACTTGACCAGCGCCGCCGGCTTGTCGATGTTGAGCTTGCGCCGGATGCTCAGGCGGTGTGTCTCCACCGTGCGCACGCTGATGTCCAGCTCCCGGGCCATTTCCTTGTTGTTCAGCCCTTGCGCCATCTTCGACAGCACCTGGCTTTCCCTCGGGGTCAGTTCGTTGTCGGTGTTCTTGTCGGCGATCAGTCGTTGGGCGATGTCGGCGCTGTAGAAGGTGCCGCCGCTGGTGATGGCTTCGATGGCGGCGATGATTTCCCGTGACGGGGCGTTTTTCAGCACGTAGCCGCTGGCGCCGGAGCGCACCGATTCACTGACGTATTCGTAATTGTCGTACATGCTCAGCACCAGCACCTTGAGCGACGGGTACTGGCTGCGCAGCACGCGGGTCAGTTCCAGGCCGTTCATGTCCGGCAGGCTGATGTCGACCAGCAGCAGGTCCGGCTGGCAGCGCCCGACCATGTCGATGGCGTCGGCGCCGTTTTCCGCTTCGCCGACCACTTCCAGGGGCGACATCACGGCCAGCAGTGCCTTGATGCCGTCGCGCACCAGGGAGTGATCGTCGACCAGGGCGATGCGGATCGGGGAGGGCAGGTTCATCGCAGCTATTCACTCTTGTAGTGGTGGGGCCGGCTCAGCGTTTTGCGCCGGGTTTCATCGGCAGTCGTACGTCCAGCTCACTTCTGCCCGGCATCGAGATCAAATCGAAGCGCCCGCCATAATGTTCGACGCGCTCGCGGATGTTACGCAAGCCAATGCCGGCATGACGACGTTCGACCTGGGCGACGTTGAAACCGATGCCGTCATCGACCAGCGTCAGCCGCACGGACTCGTCGCAGCCGCGCAGTGTAATGGACACGTGCTTCGCCTGGGCGTGGCGTTCGATATTGGTCAGGCCTTCCTGGACGATGCGAAACAGCGACACCGCCGCGCCGTCGACCAGTTGGCAGTCGAATTCATTTTCGTCGTAGGTCACGGTCAGCCCGCTGCGCTGCTCGAATTCGGCCGCCAATTGGCCGATGGCCGCCGGCAGGCCGAGGGTGTCGAGCAAGGAGGAGCGCAGGTCATGGGAGAGGCTGCGCACTTCACCGATGGCATCGCCCAGGCGTTCGGTGGCGTCCTTCAGGGTGTTCAGGCCCTTGTCTTGGGCTTGTCCGCTTTCGAGCAGATGGCTGGCCAGTTCGAACTGGAACTTGATCGAGACCAACACCTGGCTGACGCCGTCGTGCAACTCGCGGGACACCCGGGATCGTTCCTCTTCTTGCAGGCTGACGATGCGCTGGGTCAGGCGCTGCAGTTTCTTGTCCGCCAGGCGATGCTCGCTGACGTTGAGGGTCATGCCGGTGGCGAAGACGAACAGCACCGCGACCAGTGCGACCACGGCAATCGCCATCATGGTCTTGCGGATGCCCATGGCCACTTCAGCACGGGCCTGCTGGGTGGCGCGCTCGACGTCCTCGAGGTAGATGCCGGTGCCGAGCATCCAGCCCCAGCGGTCGAGCATAACCACGTAGGCGAGCTTGTCGGTCACCTGGCCGGAGGAGGGCTTGTTCCAGGCATAGCGTTGGAAGCCTTCACCGGACTGCGCGCTTTTGAGCAACGCCTGAATCACCGGCAGGCCATGGGGATCCTTCATGTCCCACAGGTACTGGCCCACCAGGTCCGACTGGCGCGCATGCATCAGGCTGCGGCCTTCGTGGTCGTAGACGAAGAAGTAGCCGTTGATGCCGAAGCTGAGCTTGCGCAGTTCCTCCAGCACTTGCTGCTGGGCACGGGCGTCGCCATGGCCGTCGTCGTACAGCGGGGCGATCAGGCTCTGGGCCATTTCCACGTAGTTTTTCAGTTCCGCACGCTTGCTCGCCAGAATGCTGTCTTCGATCAGTTGCGCCTGTTGATCGCCCAATTGGCGGTTGAGGGAAATCACCAGCGCGCAGATGACGGCAATGGCCAGCACCAGCGGCAGAATCCCGAGGGCGACGATCTTGTGTTTGAGCTGCATGTTGACTCCTGCCCGCGCGAAGGCTGGGGATCATATGCCAAAGATACACAGCATTGTTGGACGCAATGACCATTGGCGGGTGAGGTCATTCAGTTGAAATACTGAACCTGTGGGAGCGAGCCTGCTCGCGAAGGCGGTGTATCAGTCGACATCCATGTGAATGACAGAATGCCTTCGCGAGCAGGCTCGCTCCCACAGGGAGATCGTGGTCTCTACGTAGAACTACGTAGACGCCACGTACGTAGTAACGCGGATTTATTTGTGGACGGCATGCGCAGATATTGGGCCAGCTCCGCACCGCGGACACAATTATAAAAATTACCGCCGCAGTCACTGGCTGTCGGCAGGAGACACGCTATGCCCCGTCTGGCTAAACACCTCGCCTGGTTTGCCGTGGCTGTCCTGGGAGCGATTGCGCTGAGTGTCGTGGCCCTGCGCCGCGGCGAAGCGATCAACGCCCTGTGGATCGTAGTCGCAGCCGTCGCCATCTACCTCGTTGCCTACCGCTACTACAGCCTGTTCATCGCCAACAAAGTGATGCAGCTCGATCCCACTCGGGCCACACCGGCTGTGCTCAATAATGATGGTCTGGACTATGTTCCGACCAACAAACACGTGCTGTTCGGTCACCACTTCGCGGCCATTGCCGGTGCCGGTCCGCTGGTCGGTCCGGTACTGGCGGCGCAGATGGGCTACCTGCCCGGCACGCTGTGGCTGATCGCCGGCGTAGTGCTGGCCGGTGCCGTGCAGGACTTCATGGTCCTGTTCATGTCCACCCGCCGCAACGGCCGCTCCCTGGGCGACATGGTCCGTGAAGAAATGGGCCGCATCCCCGGCACCATCGCGCTGTTCGGTTGCTTCCTGATCATGATCATCATCCTCGCGGTGCTGGCGCTGATCGTGGTCAAGGCCCTGGCCGAGAGCCCCTGGGGTATTTTCACGGTAATGGCGACCATCCCGATCGCGATGTTCATGGGCATCTACATGCGCTACATCCGCCCGGGTCGCATCGGTGAGATCTCGGTGATCGGCGTGCTGTTGCTGCTCGGCTCGATCTGGCTTGGCGGGCAGATTGCCGCGGATCCGGTGTGGGCCAAGGCCTTTACCTTTACTGGTATCCAGATCACCTGGATGCTGATCGGCTACGGTTTCGTTGCCGCGGTGTTGCCGGTGTGGCTGATCCTGGCACCCCGTGACTACCTGTCGACCTTCCTGAAAATCGGCACCATCGTGGCCCTGGCCATCGGCATCCTGGTGACCATGCCCGAGCTGAAAATGCCGGCCCTGACCCAGTTCATCGACGGCACCGGTCCGGTATGGAAGGGCGGTCTGTTCCCGTTCCTGTTCATCACCATCGCCTGTGGCGCGGTGTCGGGTTTCCACGCGCTGATCTCTTCCGGTACCACGCCGAAGTTGCTCGCCAATGAGGGGCATGCCCGTTACATCGGTTACGGCGGCATGCTGATGGAGTCCTTCGTGGCCATCATGGCCATGGTCGCGGCCTCGGTGATCGATCCGGGCGTGTACTTCGCCATGAACAGCCCGGCGGCCGTGGTGGGCGCCGATGCGGTGGCCGTTGCGCAAACCGTCAGCAGCTGGGGCTTTGCGATCACGCCGGAAGCGTTGCAAGCGGTGGCCCACGACATCGGGGAAACCACCATCCTGGCCCGTGCCGGCGGTGCGCCGACCCTGGCGGTGGGGATCGCGCAGATCCTGCACCAGCTGTTGCCGGGCGAGAACACCATGGCGTTCTGGTACCACTTCGCGATCCTGTTCGAAGCGCTGTTCATCCTGACCGCAGTCGACGCCGGTACCCGTGCCGGGCGCTTCATGCTCCAGGACCTGCTCGGCTCGTTCGTGCCGGCCCTGCGCCGTACCGAGTCCTGGACCGCCAACCTGATCGCCACCGCCGGCTGCGTGGCCATGTGGGGTTATCTGCTGTACCAGGGCGTGATCGATCCGCTGGGCGGCATCAACACCTTGTGGCCGCTGTTCGGTATCTCCAACCAGATGCTGGCCGGTATCGCGCTGATGCTCGGCACCGTGGTGCTGATCAAGATGAAGCGCCAGCGTTATGCCTGGGTCACCTTGCTGCCGGCTGTGTGGTTGCTGATCTGCACCACCACCGCCGGCTTCATCAAGCTGTTCGATGCCAACCCGGCGATCGGCTTCCTCGCCCTGGCGAAGAAATACAGCGATGCCCTGGCCAATGGTCAGGTGCTGGCCCCGGCCAAGAGCATCGAGCAGATGCAGCACGTGATCTTCAACGCCTACACCAACGCCACGCTGACCGCACTGTTCCTGTTCGTGGTGTTCAGCATCCTGTTCTTCGCGCTCAAGGTCGGTATCGCCGCCTGGGGCAACAAAGAGCGTACGGATAAAGAAGCGCCATTCCAGGCGCTGCCGAATGCATAGGCGAGGAGGGCAGCATGTTCAATGACCTGAGTCGCCTCGGTAAATACCTCGGTCAGGCCGCGCGCCTGATGGTCGGAATGCCCGACTACGACAACTACGTCGAGCACATGCAGACCAAGCACCCGGACAAACCGGTGATGGACTACGAGGCGTTCTTCCGCGAGCGCCAGGAAGCCCGTTACGGCAGTAAAGCCGGACCCAAGTGCTGTTGAGTGAACAATAAAAAACCGGCTGAAAAGCCGGTTTTTTATTGCGTGCAGCAAAGTCTCGAGTGATTGAGGCCGCGCGGCGATCCGAATCGTCACCGCCCCTGTTGTCCTTGTTGCCCCGGGTCAGTCATGGGGCCTTGTCATTCTTTCTCCCGTGAGGCTGATGATCCGGCTTGGCGATCTTGAGTGCCCGGTCGGCGACCTTGGCGTTATGCACCAGGCGACCGAGCACGGCGACAACGATGATCGCCAGCAATACCCAGATGACAATGGCTTTGAGGTACATGGCGAAACCTCTCGCGGCAAACAATCCTTCCAGTTGCCCACGTCCTTGTAGCAATTGGTGTTAATCCATTGTGGCAGGTGTTGATGATATTGCATCGCGTGACTGATTTGCGCTGTTTATCAGCTATCTCCACCGGATGAAGCGACAGTTTCCCGGACCGGTACTTTAATGGATGTTCTGGAGCGACTGATCGCTGGGCTGTCATAGCCTCAAGGCTATGGATCCCATACCGAAAAGCTATTTCATCAATCGGTGATCCGGATCCACGCTCAAGGGTGGTTAGCTGAAAACAAAATCAAGAGGAGATGCCATGTCAACTGAATCGAAATGCCCGTTCAATCACGCCGCTGGCGGTGGCACGACGAACCGCGACTGGTGGCCGAACCAACTGAATCTGAAGATCCTGAGTCAACACTCGCCCAAGTCTGACCCGTTGGGGGGCGACTTCAACTACGCCGAAGCCTTCAAGAGCCTTGACTTCCAGGCGCTGAAAAAAGACCTGACTGCGCTGATGACCGACTCCCAGGACTGGTGGCCGGCGGACTTCGGTCACTATGGGCCTCTCTTTATCCGCATGTCCTGGCACGCCGCAGGCACCTATCGCACCGGTGACGGCCGGGGCGGCGCCGGTTCCGGCCAGCAACGCTTTGCACCGCTCAACAGCTGGCCGGACAACGTCAGCCTCGACAAGGCCCGCCGGCTGCTCTGGCCGATCAAGCAAAAGTACGGCAACAAGATCTCCTGGGCCGACCTGATCGTCCTCACCGGAAACGTCGCCCTGGAATCCATGGGCTTCAAGACGTTTGGCTTTTCCGGTGGACGCGCGGATGTCTGGGAACCGGACGAAGACGTTTACTGGGGTTCCGAAAGCAAATGGCTGGGCGGTGACTCGCGTTACGGAAAAGAAGACAAACCGGTGCAGAAACCCGGCGATGTGCCCTTGGTGGCTGAGCCCGGAAGAAACGAGGACAGCCGTACCGAAAATGGCCGCAATCTGGAAAACCCCCTCGCCGCGGTGCAGATGGGTCTGATCTATGTGAACCCGGAAGGCCCGGAAGGCGAACCGGACCCGGTCGCCTCGGCCAAGGACATCCGCGAAACCTTCGGCCGCATGGCGATGAACGATGAGGAAACCGTGGCGTTGATCGCCGGTGGCCACGCCTTCGGCAAGACCCACGGCGCCGGGCCTGCCGACAACGTCGGGCCGGAACCGGAAGCCGCGGGCCTGGAGCTGCAAGGCCTGGGCTGGAAGAGCACATTCGGCACCGGTAAAGGGGCCGATGCCATCACCAGCGGCCTGGAAGTGACCTGGACCACCACGCCCACCAAATGGAGCAACAACTACCTGGAAAACCTGTTCGGTTTCGACTGGGAACTGACCAAGAGCCCGGCCGGCGCCCATCAGTGGAAACCGAAGAACGGTGCCGGTGCCGGGACCATTCCCGATGCCTTTGATCCGTCCAAACGTCGTGATCCGACCATGCTGACCTCGGACCTGGCCCTGCGTTTCGACCCGATCTACGAACCGATTGCCCGGCGCTTCCTGGCCAACCCCGATCAACTGGCCGATGCCTTCGCGCGCGCCTGGTACAAACTCATTCACCGGGACATGGGCCCGCTCTCGCGTTATCTCGGCCCGGAAATGCCGGGCGAGGAACTGTTGTGGCAAGACCCGATCCCTGCTGTCGATCATCCGCTGGTCAACGACAGCGATGTGGCGGGCCTGAAAAGCAAGGTGCTGGCGTCCGGCCTGTCGGTCTCGCAGCTGGTATCGACGGCGTGGGCCGCCGCGTCCAGCTTCCGTGGTTCCGACAAACGCGGCGGTGCCAACGGCGGGCGCCTGCGCCTGGCGCCGCAGAAGTCCTGGCCGGCCAACCAGCCGGAGCAACTGGCCAACGTGCTGGCCAAACTTGAAGGCATCCAGAAGGAGTTCAACAGCGGCGGCAAGAAAATCTCCCTGGCCGACCTGATCGTGCTCGCCGGTGGCGCGGGTGTCGAACAGGCGGCAAAAAACGCCGGCCACAGTGTGACGGTGCCGTTCACCCCGGGACGCACGGACGCCAGCCAGGAACAGACCGATGTCGAGTCCTTCGGTTTCCTTGAACCGATTGCCGACGGTTTCCGTAACTACCTGAAAACCCAGTACCGCGTGCCCGCCGAATCCTTGCTGATCGACAAGGCACAACTGCTGACGCTCAGCGCACCGGAAATGACGGTACTGCTGGGTGGCCTGCGGGTGTTGAACACCAACGTCGGCCAGAGCAAACACGGTGTGTTCACCCAGCGGCCGGAAGCGCTGACCAATGACTTCTTCACCAACCTGCTGGACATGGGGGTGGAGTGGAAGCCGGTGTCGGATGCCCAGCAGGAGTTCGAAGGGCGTGATCGCAAAACCGGTGCGGTGAAGTGGACGGGCACCCGGGTTGACCTGGTCTTCGGTTCGAACGCGCAGCTGCGTGCGCTGGCCGAAGTCTATGCCAGCGCCGATGCGCAGCAGAAATTCGTCAAGGACTTCGTGGCTGCGTGGACTAAAGTGATGAACCTGGATCGCTTCGATCTGGCGTAATCAAAAGGCCTGAACTTGCCGCGACCTGCAGGAACCCGGTCGCGGCAAGCCTTTCTACTGTTGTTCAGCACCGACAGACCAGGCCGACCAGTACCGGGCCATTGTGGCGATCTACAAATCCCTCACCACCTGTGGGAGCGAGCTTGCTCGCGATGGTCGTTAACGAAAACGCATGCTTGCTGGATTAGCGCGGCGCACTTGAGTCCATCGCGAGCAAGCTCGCTCCCACAGGGTTAGTGGGTGTACGCAGTATTTGTGAACTACCGAATCTACTGTGGGAGCGGGCTTGCCCGCGAAAGCCGTAGTTCAGCCACCGATGATGTTGGCTGTGGCGGCCTCTTCGCGAGCAAGCTCGCTCCCACAGGGTGAGTGGGTGTACGCAGTATTTGTGAACTACCGAATCTACTGTGGGAGCGGGCTTGCCCGCGAAAGCGGTAGTTCAGCCACCGATGATGTTGGCTGTGTCGGCCTCTTCGCGAGCAAGCTCGCTCCCACAGGGTTAGTGGGTGTACGCAGTATTTGTGAACTACCGAATCTACTGTGGGAGCGGGCTTGCCCGCGAAAGCGGTAGTTCAGCCACCGATGATGTTGGCTGTGGCGGCCTCTTCGCGAGCAAGCTCGCTCCTACAAGTCAACGCAACGGCATTTTCCGTTTATTGACCATCAACAATGCGCGGCAACCCCAAAGGATTCCCCTCGCGCAGAGGTTCCGGCAGCAGCTCGTCCGGAAACCCCTGGTAAGCCACCGGGCGCAGGAAGCGTTCGATGGCGGTCATGCCCACCGAGGTAAAGCGACTGTCCGAGGTGGCCGGAAACGGCCCGCCATGCACGGTGGCAAAACACACTTCCTGCGGATGGGCGAAGGCGTTGACCACGATGCGCCCGGTGCGTCGTTCCAGGGTTGGCAGCAGGCGACGGGCCAGTGGCAAGTCGTCCTGTTCAAGGTGCAGGGTCGCGCTGAGTTGCCCCTTGAAGGAGCGCGCTACCCGTAACAGCTCTGCTTCATCCCGGACCTTCACCAGCAGCGCGGACGGGCCGAATACTTCCTGGGAAAGCGCCGGCTCGGCGAGAAAATGTTCGCCATCGACTTCGAACAGCGCCGAGCGGCCATCGACTTCAGCGGTGGATGTCGAGCCCACGGCGACGAGGCGGGCGCCGGCGTTTTCCAGGGTGCGCAGCCCGTTCAGATAGGCCCCATGAATGCCCGGTGTCAGCATCGTGCGCGCCGGTGCTGCGCTCACGCGTGTGCTCATGGCGTGGCGCAGGGCTGCAAATCCTGCACCTTCGACGGCCAGCAGGATCGCCGGCTTGAGGCAGGCTTGCCCGACGTTGACCAACATGCGCTCGACGAAGCCATCGCCAATCGCCGCGCCGCGTTCGGCCAGTGCCCGGGGCAGGATGAAGGTCGGGTTGACGCTGGTCATTTCGGCGAAGACCGGAATCGGCTCGGGGCGCAATTGCGCACGCCGATACAGCGCCATGCCACCCTGTTCGGAACCGGTGAAGGTCACGGCCTTGATCAGCGGATGATCGACCAGCGCTTCGCCGATGGCATTGCCGCCGCCACGCACCATGGAGAACACGCCTTCGGGCAATCCGCAGTCTTGCACCGCCTGGCGGATCGCCCGGGCCTGGATTTCCGAGGCGCCGGGATGCGCGTTGTGCGCCTTGAGAATGACGGTCGAGCCCGCCGCCAGCGCCGACGCGGTATCGCCACCGGCCACCGAATAGGCGATGGGGAAGTTGCTCGCACCGAAAATCGCCACCGGGCCGATGGCGATTTTTTGCAGGCGATGATCCATGCGCGGGCGTGGCTGACGCTCGGGCTGCGCCGGGTCGATGGCCAGTTGCAGGAAACGCCCCTTGCGCACCACATCGGCGAACTGGCGGAACTGGGTGGCCGCCTTGATTGCCTCGCCTTCCAGTTGCGCCTCCGGCACGCCGGTTTCCAGGGCGGCCCGTGCCGCCAGCGCCGTGCGAACGCGGTCGAGGTTGTCGGCGATGCATTCGAGAAACGCCGCCCGCACGGCGAGCGAGGTATGGCTGTACACATCGAACGCTTCATCGGCCAGGGTCGCCGCCCGGTCGACATCGGCCACGCTACCCAGCGCAAACACCGGTTCAATCGGCTGGTTGGTCGCGGGATTGAGCGCCTTCAGGGTGCCTTCGCTGGCGCCGACATCGCTGGCGCCGATCAGCAGCTTGCCGGTCAACTGCATCACGCACCTGCCTGTGCCAGTGCGGCAACCAGTTCATCGGTGGTCAGGATGGCGTGAGCGAAGGTCGGACCGTTCAGCTCATGGGCCGAATGCATCATCTCCGGCATGAAGGCCGCGGTCGCGTCGCGTACCAGGGTGACGTGATAGCCGAGTTCTTGAGCGTAACGGGCGGTTGCCTCGATGCAGGTATTGGCCAGCAGGCCGACGATGATCACGTGGGTGATACCCTTTTGCTTGAGGCGAAAATCAAGGTCGGTATTGGCAAAGCCGCTGGAACCCCAATGTTCCTGAACGATGATGTCGCCGTCCTGCGGCGCGAAGTCGGGGTGCCATTCGCCGCCCCATTCCCCGCGGGCGAAGTGGTGCATGTGCATGATCTTGCACTGGGTGGGGCTTGGGTGATCCCAGTTTTCGTAGTCGCCTTTTTCCCAGCGGTGGTGCGGTACGATGACCACCGGAATGTTGAGCCCGCGAACGGTGCGATCGAGCGTGCGCAGGTTGTCGAGCAGGCCGACTCGCGTGGCAATGGGCTCGATCAAGGGGTAGATCTTTCCGCCTTCCGACAGAAAATCGTTGTAGGGGTCGACCAGCAGGTAGGCCGTCCGATCAAGAGGGTAGGTGGCGTTGGACATGGCGGTTCTCCGCAAGATAATCCGTGGATGATGAAGTGTAGCTGCCAGCAATTCACGTAGATATGATAATCATAGTAACTAGGCGAGAGGCAATACCGCATGTCGGTGAAAGCAACCGTTTCTGAAACCCTGTGTCCGATTTCCCGGGCCGAAGCCGTCGTGGGCGACCGCTGGACGGTGCTGGTGCTGCGTGAGTTGTTCATGGGCAGTCATCGCTTCGATGAAATCCAGGCGCAGACCGGCGGTACGCCGCAAATGGTCGCGGCGCGCTTGAAGAGCATGGAGGCCGACGGGCTCCTGGAGCGACGTGCCTACAGCGAACGGCCCAAACGCTACGAATACCACCTCACGGAAAAGGGCGATGCGTTCCATTCGGTGGTGCTGGCGCTGCGGGCCTGGGGCGAAACCTGGTGCAAATCACCCGGAGAAGGTTTGGCGGTGGTCTATACCCACCGCAGTTGCGGCGAGCCCGCCGGCCTCGGTCCACTGTGCGCCCATTGCGGGCAGCCCTTGCGCCGCGCAGACCTGATCAGTGAACCGAGTGCCGCCTATGTCGCCGAACGCAGTGCCCGGCGCGAAGCGTTCAAGGGCTAGCGGCGGGTTTGTATCCGCAGGTATCGGCAACGTCCGCCGTTACCCGGGCATACAAAACCGGGGTTTCCAGACACTCGGGCGATACACGGCGGCCTTCTAATGCAACCACCGGCACCGTGTCATTTTCGGCACGGCTGGCCAGGGTTCAACTGGAGGAAAGGCAATGTTGCGCATCAACACCCGTCATACCATCGGCAAGCTTGGTCTGGTTCTGACCGCTGCAGGGCTCGCTGCCTTCGCGAGTCTCTCTCAAGCCCAGGAAACACAGCCGGCTCCGGCGATGAAAAGCTGGCAGCAGGGCCTGCATCGCACCGATCTGGTACGCGAAGACCTGGGCGCCGCCGATCGCGAAGTCACTCAGGTGCTCGTGGACTTCGACCCGGGCGTGACATCACCCAAACACGCCCACCCCGGCGTAGAAGTGGCGCACGTGATCAGCGGCACCTTCGAGTATCAGCTGGAAGGGCGGGCACCGGTGACGCTCAAGGCCGGTGATTCGTTGTACATCCCCGAAGGCGTCGCGCATGTGGCGAAGAACGTGGGCCAGGACAAGGCCTCGGAGCTGGCAACCTACATCGTCAAGAAAGGCCAGCCGCTGCTGATCCTCAAGGAGTAGGTCAACTGTAGGAGCGAGCCTGCTCGCGATGGTCTCGAGAGCGCTGTGTTTAACCAGTAAACACGCGTTATCGTTAACGACCATCGCGAGCAAGCTCGCTCCCACAACAACGAAAACGATTGCGGTGTCCGCGTCGGTCAAACCAGATTGATTTCGACGTCGATATTGCCGCGGGTCGCTTTGGAGTAAGGGCAAGTCTGATGCGCCAGTTCCACCACGTTGCGTGCGATGGCCGGGTCCAGGCCCGGCAGGCTGACATTCAGGCGGGCTTGAAGGAAGAAAGCATTTTCGGACTTGCCCAGGTCGATTTCGGCATCCACCGCAACATCGCTCGGCAATGCCACCTTCAGCGCGACGCACGCCTTGCCCATCGCCCCGATGAAACAGGCTGACCAACCCGCCGCCAGCAGTTGCTCAGGATTGGTGCCGGCGCCCGAAGAGCCGGGAGGCGAAAGCTGGATGTCCAGGCGTCCATCGGTGCTGCGCGCCTGACCGTCGCGGCCGCCGGTGGTGTGGGTCTTGCCGGTGTACAGCACGGTCTCGATTGCATTGATCATGGTGTTTTTCCTGTCAGTGGGTCGCTGGAATGCTCGGAAAACCTGCGCTTTCCGATGCGCCCCACTGTTTCATTTCCATGTACTGCACATATGTCCTGAACCTGGCGGATGTGTATCGCTGTGTAAGGTGGCCGGGGGGACATACAGTTCGATACAAACCGCTGGAGTGCGCGCGGCGCCGGAGGTTATTGACTGCAAACCTCCCACACGCAACCGCGCAGCCAGCGATGCGCCGGGTCGGCGTCCATGCGCGGGTGCCAGAGCATCGACACCGTGATCGGCGGCGTGGGGAAGGGCAACGCAAAGCAATGCATGCCCTGGCACAGGTTGCCGACGTGCCGCTGCGGCACGCTGGCGACCAGGTCTGAAGCCCGCGCCAATGCAATCGCGGACGAAAAGCCGGCGACGATGGTGATGATCTCCCGCTTCAGTCCCAACTCAGTCAAGGCGTCGTCCATCACGCCTTTTTCGTGGCCCCGGCGTGAAACCAGGATGTGCCGGGCGTCGGCATAACGCACCGGTGTGACTTCGCCGTGAGCCAGTGGATGGCCCTCGCGCACCACGCCAATGAAGCGGTCGCGAAACAGCATCCGGGTCCGCACTTCCGGGCTGGTGGATTCGTCGATCACGCCGGTTTCCAGGTCCACCGAACCGTCGCGCAGCAGGGTGCTGTCCTTGTTCAGCTTCTGCACGAAATTCAGGCGGACACCGGGCGCCTCGCGGTGGATGCGGGCGATCAGTGGCGCGCCGAAATTTTCCACGAAGCCGTCGCTGGTGCGCAGGGTGAAGGTGCGTGCCAGTTGGTCGAGGTCAAGTGCCTCGGCGGGGCGCAGGACGGATTCGGCGTCCTGTACGAGCACGCCGACGCGTTCACGCAACTCCAGCGCCCGGGGCGTGGGAACCAGTCCGCGCCCGGCCCGCACCAGCAACGGATCGCCCGTGGTTTCGCGCAATCGCGCCAGCGCCCGGCTCATGGCAGACGGGCTCAGGCGCAAACGCTGCGCGGCCCGGGCCACGCTGCCTTCCTCCAGTAACACGTTCAGGGTGATCAGCAGATTCAGGTCGGGCATAGGTTCCTGTGGGAGCGAGCCTGCTCGCGAAGGCGTCAGGCCAGTCGATATCACTGTTGAATGAAGCACCGCATTCGCGAGCAGGCTCGCTCCCACATGGTTTTTCAACATATGGCGTCTGGTGCATGTATTCAGTGCATATGCTGCGTCTTCCGCCATGTTATGACCGGGCTTAGGCTCAGGACAACCAATTTGCGGAGTCGCGAAAAAATGAAGTCCATATCGATTCGGGGCGCGCTGGCCAGCCTGTCGCTGTCCATGCTGCTGTCATCCCTGGGCACGAGCATTGCCAACGTGGGTTTACCGACACTGGCCGCCGCGTTCTCGGCCTCCTTCCAGCAAGTGCAATGGGTGGTGCTCGCTTACCTGCTGGCGATCACGGCGCTGATCGTCAGCGTCGGAAAACTTGGCGACATCATTGGCCGTCGGCGTTTGTTGTTGATCGGGATGGCTGTGTTTACCGCCGCTTCAGTCCTGTGCGCCGTCTCATCCGGTCTCGGGTGGCTGATTGCCGCCCGGTCCCTGCAGGGCATCGGCGCGGCCATCATGATGGCGTTGACCATGGCGCTGGTGAGCGAGGCGGTGCCCAAGGCAAAACTGGGCAGTGCGATGGGCCTGCTCGGCACGATGTCGGCGATCGGCACCTCGCTCGGCCCGACCCTCGGCGGATTTCTGATTGCCAATTTCGGGTGGCAGGCGATTTTTCTGCTCAATGTGCCGCTGGGCGTTTTGGCGATGGGCCTCGCGCAGCGTTTTCTACCGAAAGATGGCCCTGAGAAAAGGGCGGATCGAGCGGGTTTCGACGTCCTCGGCACCCTGGTACTGGTTTTGACGCTGCTGGCCTATGCGCTGGCGATGACCCTCGGGCGCGGCAGTTTTGCGCCGCTGAACGCGGCACTGCTGCTGGTGGCCGTGGTGGGGTCGGGCGTGTTTGTGTTCGTCGAGCGCAGCGCCGAGTCGCCGCTGGTTCGACCGGCGATGTTCCGTAATTTGCAGCTGAGCGCAGGTTTCGCCATGAGCCTGCTGGTGACGACCGTGGTCATGGCCACCCTGGTGGTGGGGCCGTTTTATCTCACCGGCGCACTGGCGCTGAATGCAGCGAGCGTTGGCCTGGCGATGTCGATGGGGCCGCTGGTCGCCGCACTGGTCGGGGTTCCGGCGGGTCGATGGGTCGACAGATTGGGCGCACATCGATCCGGCACGCTCGGATTGCTGGCCATGCTGACCGGCGCTTGCATCCTGCCTGCCGTGCCGACGAACTTCGGTGCGCTCGGCTACATCGTGCCACTGGCGCTCATGACCGCCGGTTATGCGCTGTTCCAGGCGGCCAACAATACCGCCGTGCTGGCGGACATCACGCCGCAAGAGCGCGGCGTGGTCTCCGGTCTGCTCGGGTTGTCGCGCAATCTCGGCTTGATCACCGGCGCTGGCGTGATGGGCGCCGTGTTCGCCTTCGGCACGGCCAGCCATGATGTTTTGCAGGCGCCACCCGAGGCCATCGCGCAGGGGATGCGCTTGACGTTTGCGGTTGCGGCGGGGCTGATCTGCATCGTCCTGGCGATTGGCGCGGTCAGCAAAATCCTTTCACGGCGCCTGATCGCGTCGTGTTGAAAAACGGCGCGACTGTCGTGAAAACGACCTGTTTGCGCTGAACGCGAAGCCTTGTGAGTTTTCTGTTGAACGAGTGTTCAGTCTGGACTATGTTGAGGGCCACCTTCCCCCGGCTGGTTGCGGGCTTGCGTTTCTTCAATTCGAACGAGGCACTGGCATGCGGTTTTCACCCTTTGTAGAGCGGATCAGTGGCCAAGGCGTTGCCGCCTGGGATATTCACTACGCGGCCAACGCGGCACAGCGCAACGGCGAGGACGTGATCATCCTCAGCGTCGGCGACCCGGATTTTCCCACCCCGGATTTCATCACCGATGCCGCCATCCACGCCTTGCGCGAAGGGGATACCCACTACACCGAAATCGCCGGCCGCCAGGCGCTGCGTGAAGCCATCGCCGGCCGCTACAGCCGGTTGATCGACCGCGAACTGCAGGCGTCGAACATCATTCTCACCGCCGGTGCGCAGAACGCTTTGTTCGCCACCTCGATGTGCCTGCTCGGTGCCGGCGACGAAGTGATCGCCTTCGACCCGATGTACGTCACCTACGAAGCCACGCTCAAGGCGTCCGGCGCCACGCTGGTGCGGGTGCCCTGTGCGGCGGATTCGGGTTTCCGCCTCGATGCCGCCGTGTTGGCCAAGGCCATCACCCCGCGTACCCGGGCGATTTTCTTCTCCAACCCGAACAACCCCACCGGCGTGGTGCTGGGTCGCGAAGAGCTGCAAGCCATCGCCGATCTCGCCATCGCCCATGACCTGTGGGTGGTGGTGGACGAGGTCTACGAGAGCCTCGCCTACGAACGTGAACACCTGAGCCTGGCGGCGTTGCCGGGCATGGCCGAGCGCTGCGTGGTGATCGGCAGCCTGTCGAAATCCCATGCCATGACCGGCTGGCGCATCGGCTGGGTCGTGGCCAACGAAGCCCTGGTCAACCATGTCGAGACCCTGGTGCTGAGCATGCTGTACGGCTTGCCCGGTTTCGTCATGGAAGCGGCGCTCAAGGCGGTGCAGTCCCATGATGAAGTCACCCACGGCATGCGCGAGATCTATCGTCGGCGCCGCGATCTGGTGGTGTCCGGCCTGGCCGATTGCCCGGGGATCAGCGTGCTCAACCCCGATGCCGGCATGTTCGTGCTGGTAGACGTGCGCGGCACCGGCCTGACCTCGCTGGAATTCGCCTGGCGCCTGTTGCGTGAAGCCGGTGTCTCGGTCCTGGATGCCGCGGCATTCGGTGAGCCGGCCCAGGGTTTTGTACGGCTTTCGTTCACCCTCAGTGAAGAGCGACTGGCCCAGGCCTGCCAGCGCATTCGCGGCTTTGTCCAGGTACTCAACGGTGAAGCGCCGAGGCCGGTGATCGGCACCGTGACCAGTACCGCTACCGTCGAACCGGTCGCGGCCAGGACCATGATCGAGGTCGATCACCTGCACAAACGCTTCGGCAATATCGAAGTGCTCAAGGGCGTTTCCCTGACCGCCCGCGAGGGCGAGGTGATCTCCCTGATCGGTGCCAGCGGCTCGGGCAAAAGTACCTTGCTGCGCTGCATCAACATGCTCGAAGTGCCGGACCAGGGCCGCATCCTGGTCGATGGCGAAAGCATTCACCTCAACCAGAATCGTCCTGGCGCACCACTGGTGTCGGACGCCAAACAGCTGGTGCGCATCAGGTCGAGCCTGGGCATGGTGTTCCAGAACTTCAACCTCTGGCCCCATCGCACGGTGCTGGAAAACCTCATCGAAGCGCCGACCCAGGTCCTGCGTGAAAGCCGTGCGGAGGCCACCGAACGGGCCGAAGCCCTGCTCGAACGCGTAGGCCTTGCGGCCAAGCGCAACGAGTACCCGGCGTTTCTCTCCGGGGGACAGCAACAACGGGTGGCCATCGCCCGGGCCCTGGCCATGCGGCCCAAGGTCATGCTGTTCGATGAACCCACCTCGGCACTCGACCCGGAACTGGTCGGGGAAGTGCTGCGGGTGATCCGCTCCCTCGCCGAAGAAGGCCGGACCATGATCCTGGTGACTCATGAAATGGCGTTCGCACGCGATGTCTCTTCCAAAGTCGCCTTCCTGCATCAAGGGCTGATCGAGGAAACCGGTTCGCCGGACGAAGTGTTCGTACACCCACGCAGCGAGCGTTGCCGACAATTCGTCAACGCTCATCAGACTCGCTAACTCATCATAAAAAGACGGGAAAACAACATGGGAAATCGACGTTTTGCAAACTGGTTGACCGGTGCGGCCTGCGTAATGCTGGCCGGCATGAGCGCGGCACAGGCACAACCGATCCGCTTCGCGGTGGCCGCCGAACCCTATCCGCCGTACACCGAAAAGCAGGCCAACGGTGAGTGGAAGGGCTTTGAAGTCGACCTGATCCACAAGCTGTGCAGCGAAATGAAAGCCGATTGCGAGATCAAGGAAGTGGCGTGGGACGGCATCATTCCGTCGCTGCTGGCGAAGAAGATCGACGTGATTTTTTCCTCGATGTCGGTGACCGAAGAACGGGAAAAACAGATCGCCTTCAGCAAGGCCTACTACGATTCGGCGATTGCCGTCGTCGGCCCGAAAGAGACGTCGGTGAAGAAGTACCCGGATGACCTCAAGGGCAAGATCATCGGCGTGCAGAACTCGACGGTGAGCGCCAGCTACCTGAAGACCTACTACGAAAAAATCGCCGAGGTTAAGTACTACGACACCCAGGACTCGGCCAACGCCGACCTGATTGCCGGGCGCATCGACCTGATGATGGCCGATGGCACCGCCATGGCTTCGTTCGTCAAGACCCCGGATGCCAAGGACCTGGCCTACCTCGGCACCGTGCCCTATGACCCGATCTTCGGCAAAGGCGTAGGCGCCGGCCTGCGCAAGGACGACACCGAACTCAAGGCCAAACTCGACAAGGCCATCCAGGAATTGCTGGCGAGCAAGGACTACGACGAGCTGTCCCAGAGCTACTTCGGCACCAGCGTGAAGCCGGCGTTCTGACGACTGGCTAAACGCAAGTCCTGAGGAAAAGCAGATCCCTGTGGGAGCGAGCTTGCTCGCGATAGCGGTGGTTCAGTCAGCATTGATATTGACTGGCATGGCCTCATCGCGAGCAAGCTCGCTCCCACAGGATCCGGCGGTGTGTTCATGACCGCATACTGGAGACTGAAATGCCGGCAATGTTCGATCTGATCAATTTCACCGAACAGGGATGGGGCAGTGCGCTGTTGAAGGGGCTCTGGATGACCCTGCAGATTTCCGCCGGGGCCTTTGTGCTCGGGCTGGCCATCGGGCTGGTGGTGGCATGCCTCAAGCTCGGCGCGCCGAAGCCGATTGCAGCGCTGATGCGCGGCTACACCACCTTGTTCCGCGCGGTGCCGGAGTTGCTGCTGATTCTGTTGCTGTACTACGTCGGCTCCATGCTCCTCAATTCACTGATGACCAAACTCGGCTACGGCGTGGTGAACGTCAGCGGTCCGCTGGCGGCCATCGTCGTGCTGGGGCTGGTGCAGGGCGCCTACGCTTCGGAGATTTTCCGCGCGGCGATCCAGGCGATTCCCTTCGGCCAGATCGAAGCGGCCAAGGCATTCGGCCTCAACGGTTTCGGTCTGTTCCGCCGGGTCACGCTGCCGATCATGGCGCCTTACGCCATGGCCGGGATGGCCAACCTGTGGATCAACCTGATCAAGGACAGCGCGCTGATCAGCGTGGTCGGCACCAACGAGCTGCTGTACACCGCCAAGCAAGGCGCGGGTTCGACGCGCCACTATCTGTTGTTCTACCTCACGGCTGCCGCGCTGTACTACGCGGTGACCTTGGCGTCGAACTATCTTTCGGGACGGTTGGAGCGACGCATTCGTCGCTGGATGCCTCTTGTTGACTGAACCGGCAGAGAGAATGAAATGATTCCAGCGTGGATAGTTGAATACGGGGCGCTGTTGGGCCGGGGGCTGCAAACCACCCTCATCATTCTGTTGGTCTCCAGTGTGTTCGGTTACCTGCTGGCGGTGCTGGTGGCGCTGGCGCGGATCTCGAAAAACAAGGTGATCGCCAAGGTCAGCCTGTTCTACACCAGCGTCACGCGCGGCACGCCGTTGCTGATCCAGATCTACATCTACTACTACGGGCTGGGCAGCCTGTTTGCCCAGTTCCCGCTGATTCGCGGCAGCTTCCTCTGGCCTTACCTGCGCGATGGCTACTGGTACATCGTGTTCGCCCTGGTGGTGTCGATGGGGGCCTATGTCGGCGAAGTGATTCGCGGAGGCCTGCTGGCGGTGCCCAAGGGTGAGATGGAGGCCGCGTCGGCCTTTGGCATGACCGCGCGCCAGTCGTTGCTGCGCGTGCGCTTGCCCCGGGCCCTGCGCCTGCTGTTGCCGACCCTGGCGGGGGAGACCGTGATGCTGCTCAAGTCCACGGCACTGGCCTCGACCATCGCCGTGATCGACCTGCTCGGCGCCGCCAACGTGGTCCGCGCGCAAACCCTGCAAGTGTACGAACCCCTGTTGCTGGTGGCCGGTGTCTATGTCTGCCTGACCTTCCTGATCGAAGCGCTGTTTGCCTTCGCCGAGCGGCGCGGAACGCCCGTGCGCAGGTCGGCCTGATGAGCTCGTCCAACGTCGACCGCTCGCTGCAGGGCATTGGCCTGTGCACCCTGGGCTACGCGTTCCTGTCGTTGCAGGATGCGGTCATCAAGTGGCTGGTGGCCGATTATTCGGTGGTCACCATTCTGTTCTGGCGCGCCGCCGTGGTGGTCGTGGCCGTGCTGCTGGCGGGGCGTTCGCGGGTTATCCAGCGGGCCTGGCATTCACCGAGCAGGCGCCTGCTGGTGGTGCGCGGCTTGCTGTCGATAGTGGCCTGGGTGTTGTACTACACGGCGGCCCGGGACCTGACCCTGGCCGAGATGACCACCCTGTATTTTTCCGCGCCGATCATGGTCACGGTGCTGGCGGCGGTGATCCTCAAGGAGCGCGCCAGCGGCTGGCAATGGTTCAGCCTGATCGTCGGATTCGTCGGGGTGGTCATTGCCTGTCGCCCCGACCACATGACCGAGCCGTTGCCGATCGTCCTGACCCTGCTGGCGGCGATGTGCTGGGCGTTCACCTACATCCAGCTGCGTCAAGTGGATGACCAGACCTCCGTGCTGGAACAGATGCTGATCACCAACGTGGTGTTTGTGATTTGCATGGCGGTGGCCCTGCCGTGGACCTACACACCCTCGCCGACACCGGCCTGGCTGGGCATGCTCGGCGCCGGCCTGGTGGGCGGCATCGGCCAGTTCCTGCTGTTCGCCAGTTTCCGCCGCGCCACCGCGACCTTGCTCGCGCCGTTCGAATACACCGGCTTGATCTGGGCGTTTGCCCTGTCGAGCCTGGTCTGGGGCACGCTGATGGACACCTCACTGATGATCGGCGCTGGGCTGATCGCCGTCAGCGGCACCCTGGCGATGATCTTCGGCCGGCACGCCTCACAAGACGTCGTCGGTGCTGAATGCTCCGTGACGCAGCCCCTTTATCCAGCAACGGCAGATATGCAGTCCGTTGGCGGCGCTGAAGGTCTCGGGGTTCAGGCACCACTCGAGCCAGAGACCGTCGAGCATCGCCGATAGGCCGATGGCGGCCAGGCGCGTGTCGTGAATCACGAAGCCTTCGCTGGCCGCCAGGCCGTCGAGCAACTGGCGGATCAGATCGAGGTAGGCGCGGTAGCTTTTTTCGTGGGACTGGCTGACGTGTTCGGAGTGACGGATCAGGCTCCAGAACACCACCCACACCCCGAGCAGTTTCGGGTCCATGACCCTGGGTGAAAACGAGCCTTCGAGAAAGGCATCGATCTTCTGCGCAGGTGTCTGTGCCTGTTCGATTTCCTGGAGCAGGGCAGTGGTCAGCTCGCTCGCGAGCCGCTGGTAGGTGTCGGCGATCAATGCCTCGATGCTGCCGAAGTGATGGTTGAGCAAACCCACGGACACCCCGGCTTCGGTGGCGATGCGCCGCACGGATATCCCGGCGTGACCGTCGCGGCCCAGGCAGCGCAGGGTGGCCGCCACCAGCATTTCGCGGCGGTCTTCGGGTTCGGCGCGGCGGTTTTTCGGGGCATCGGTTGTCACAAGGCTGTCCCTGGATGAGCTTCCACGCTGTCGAGCTTAGTTGAACACCTGTTCAATCACCAGCCTCGACAGCCGCGATACAGCGTTTTTCAACGGTCATGACAGGAGGGAAAACCAATGCCGCAGGATATTTCGTTCAGTGTCAGCAACAACAACGGCGATGCCGTGCGGGTCGGCGCCTGGCGCTATGCCGGCGACGGCAGCGGGCCGAACGTGCACCTGCAAGCCGGGGTGCATGCCGATGAAATCGCCGGGATGCTGGTCCTGCATGTGCTGATGCAACGGCTGCAGATCGCCGAAGCCCAAGGCCGGCTCAAGGGCCAGGTGACCGTGGTGCCACAGGCCAATCCGCTGGGCATCGGCCAGTTTCGCCAAGGCCGGATTCTCGGGCGTTACCACGACGCGACCGGGCACAACTTCAATCGCGCGTTCGACCAGTCGGCGGCCATGGCGCGACCTTCGACCTGCGTCCAGCAATGGCAAAAAAAACTGGTGCAACTGGCCGCCCCGGCCGACGTGATGCTCGACCTGCACACCGATGACGAAGCCTTGCCGTACCTCTACGTGCACCGCAGTTTCTGGCCCCGCGGTCGCGAACTGGCGGCGGCGATGAAGATGGACGTGGCGATCATCTGGGATGACGGAGGCGATGGCTCGTTTGAAGAAACCATCATCGCCCCGTGGATACGCGACGGCGTCACAGCAGGGCGCATGGCCGCGACCCTGGAGCTGCGCGGGCAGGGCGACGTCAACGACCGATTCGCCGAGTCGGATGCCGAAGGGCTGTACCACTGGCTGTGCACGTTCGGCGTCATCGATGAGTCCGTGGCGCCAGCGGACTGGCCTGTCGAAGCCGTGGAAATGGGCCACATGGAAACCCTCATCGCCCCGCAACCCGGCGTACTGATCTTCGAAAAGGAGCTGGGAGATTTCGTCGAAGAAGGGCAGCGCTTTGCCCGGATCCTCAGAACCCCGGGTGACCCGACTTCCGAAGTGGTCCTGCATGCCGAACAAGCAGGGCGCCTGGTGACGCGCTATCGCGATCGACTGATCGCCCAGGGTATGGGCGTGGCGAAATTCACCGGCAGCCGGGTGTCACGTCACTGGAGCGGCGGCTTGCTCGACCCGAACTAGCCATCCCCCAACATCAAACACACACCCTGTGGCGAGGGGGCTTGCCCCCGTTCGGCGGCGAAGCCGTCGCAAAACCTGCCTGCACGACTGGACTGAAGAAAAGCGGGGGCCGCTTCGCAGCCCAGCGGGGGCAAGCCCCCTCGCCACAAAAGCAGTTAGTCAGCGTTTCAGTGTTTATTCACGCGGATCAATCTGATCCAACACCCGATTCGCCGTAATCTCCGCCAGCATCACACTATTTGAAATCCCCAACAGGGCATTGCGCGACCCACCCTCCAGATGATCCACCAACTGATGCACCATCACATCCACCGAGGCCAGCGTCTCGACCAGATACACCATCAGCGTTTCGGTATCGGCCTCGGGGTCGACGGTAAACAGAGTGCCAGGCGTGCGCGGTGTGGCTTTGATGTCTGCGGTGGAGGGGACGTGGAAGGCGGATTCGGCGGCTTCATTGAGCCTGTTTGAATCGGATTCGCAGGGGGATGTCGGATCGGTGTCCGGCGGGTTGGGGGTGACCTTGAACATGGGAGTCTCCGCTTCATGGTTGAAGCTGCCACGTTCGTTTCCAGGCGAAGAGGTGGCAGCTGTACGCAGGCTGGAAACCCGGGGAAACGGCAACCCGGTAGACCCGAAGGTCTCCCGCGCACAGCCGCCATAACGGAGTGCACACTGAAAAGCGTGCAAGCATAGGTTATGAAGGGTGCAGTGGCGCCATTTTCATTTCGGGGTTTCCAGACCCGGCCGCTGAGTAAGCAGCGGCACGCGAACGATAGAACCCGCCCCCTAAGCGCACAAGCCGGCGGATTCTGGCGTACCCGTAGGCAACGACGCAAGGTCTTGTAGCCCGCCGGAAATACCCTACAACCTTTTTAAACAAGCGCTCGTGGGCAATGTCGAGCGATCCCTGCGCAAGCAAAAAACATCCCCGATCACTGAATACCAGCTTTCGTGTATCGCTGTGTATCAGCGCACGAAATCCGACTACAACCCTACAAAACCCACTCATCACGGATACAGCCCGGATACACCACTGGAGCCAAATAGACCGGCCAAAGCGAGAAGCACAACGCAGCTCGCAACCAGGTTCATCAACCCTTGTGGTACGACCAAAAGTGGTCCCGCCACGCCATTGATCCGGAGTATCAACATGTCTCGTATCCAGTCGAACAAAACCCGTATTGGCCTGATCGCTGTCGCGCTGGTCGGCGGTATCAACTTCGCGTCCTCGGCGTTTTCCGCCGAAGCCTTGCCTCAGGGCTATCAACTGGCCTCCGCCGAGAAGACCAGCGAAGGCAAATGTGGCGAAGGCAAATGCGGTGCCAGCGAAGCCAGCGCCCAAAAGACCCAGGCCGAAGGCAAGTGCGGTGAAGGCAAATGCGGCGATGCGTCTTTCGCCCGCACAGACACCGATGATGACGGACGCGTGTCGCTCAAGGAACTGCTGGCCGTGGCGCCCAAGGGCACAGAGGAATTCAAGGCGATGGACGCCAACGGCGACGGCTTCCTGTCCGAGGGGGAGGTGTACAAGTTCCGCACCAACCAGTACACCTCCAACGGCAAGAAAGTGCCGACTGAGCTGTTTACCAAGTTGAGCCAGGCTAAAGAGTGATCAGCCGCAAATAAAAAAACCCTTCCTGCGTTGATGCGCAGGAAGGGTTTTTTGCGTGGGTAGTAGTGGTTTGGTCGTCAGGCGAGAAATTGCACTCTACTTGAGCACCCGTTTACATTTGACCTGATTAGTTATTCGTATTCGTTCTGACGACGGATTGCGTCGGATTTAACCATCAGGCTTTGTAACCATGGCCGGAAGAGAACGGCCAAAATCGGACCTCAGTGATTTGTATTCAGGCGCAAAGCTGTTGGTAGATAGATGCACAATGCCCTGCGGCACAGCACGTTTAGAAAAGACAAACAGAACGACATTGGAATTAACCACCGATAGCATGGATCGCTTCGAGAAAGCCAGCCTGTTCCAGTTGCGGTCGCAAGACAACCAAGGCAGCAGCAGGAACCGCCAACCAAAGTAGATTGCGGGCGCGAGTCACCGCAACATAGCCAATACGGCCAACCTCAGTATCCATACCAGCCAACATGGCTTCGATGTTTGCCCGATTGGCCACATACAAGACGGCATCGATACTTTCGCCCTTAACCTGGTGAACGGTTCTAACACGGGCCTTAGGCTCCTGCTCAACCGCCACATCGGGCTCCATTCTAAGGGGCCCGGCAGGCAGTAAGGCGCGTGTTAATCGGCGATTCAGCCCATCCAATGCGGCCATGCCAAAATCACGCTGAATGTCACGAAGCAAACGAGCAACTCGTTCTTGCAGCAGGGGAAGCCATTGGCCTGAGGCCGGCAGACTCGAAGCTGGTAAACCTTGAGCAGCATCTCTAGTGAACAACCACAGTCGACGTCGCAACTTGCGCAACTCACGGTCATGGGCGACGCCACTCAGTCTGTTGAGCAACCCTGGAGGTGGACCTTCTAACTGGCTGACAATGCCTCGTGCGACCATCCTGAATGCCCCCAGGAAGTCTGAGCGCTGATCTCGAAGTACTGCAGCTTCAGCAAACAGCTTTACTGCTCCCCGGCCATCAGGATCTCTTTGTCCCGAAAGCCTAGAGGCCATTGCAGCCGCGCGGCATACGACAGCGGCTCTATCAGGGTTGATTGTTTGCCGTCCGAGCTCCGCATGGAAAGACTCCAGCAGATGTGGAAGCGCCTGCTCGTCATAGCCAATGAAGTAGGCCCCCAAGGGTGGGGGCTCGTCATCACGATCAGGATCATCTGCCCTTCCCGAAAGGTGGTTTGCAACGCTTAGAATCGAGGGCAGGGAGCGATAGTTACGAGTCAGGTTGTAGGGAACAACACCTTCTCGCTCATGGTAGGTCCGCAAAAAAAGACCGTTAGCGTCGGCGAACTCGTAGATCGCCTGATTTGGATCGCCAATCAGTGACACCTGCACGCCCGCACCGATCAGAAGCTCCAGAAGCTCCTGATGCAGTACTCCAATGTCCTGGGCCTCATCGACGATGATATGAGGGTAGCGTCGAGCCAATGCTCTAAGTACCACAGGCTGCTCGCTTAGGACGCGGTAACACCAATAGCGTCCCAGATCGTGCGTATAGCCGCCCACTCGCCCCAGTCGAGCAACCACTCGGCTAGCATCCGGCTGGTTAAGCGGCATCTCGTTACCATGGACCGTGTAGTAGAAAAGCGGCTGACCAGCGTTGAATCGAACCTTGATATCGCTTACAGGTATCGGGTGATCCCGCGTTGGGCAGTTGAACCCAACCAAGAAAGGCTCCCCACCGGTAACTAGAAAGGCTGTCTGGTTAGCCCCCATAGTTCGATGAGCATGAGTCCTTATGATTTGGCTCGTAATGAAGCCATCCAAGGTATCAATATCAACCCTGTTTCGACCGGAACCATGAGGCAGTATCTGCGAAAGCTCTTGGTAACCCTGACGAAATGTCTCTACGGCCACATTGGAGAATGACAGCAGTGCTATGCGCCCCTTCGCCCCAGCAAGGCGCCGGCGCATTTCAACTAGACGCAGGATCGCAGTAGCAGTCTTGCCACTTCCCGCACATGCCGTAACGGCTAGAGGCTCCAGAGGAGCATCGATGACGAGTTGCTGTTCGGGGGATGGCTCCATCATTCTGCTTCCGCTCCGGCCTCCGGTACCAGGCACACATGAGCAATAGCATCGAGGATGTAAGGTGGGACCTCACAGGCGGCGCCCTCTCCAATTACAAAGGCCAAGGATTGACCAAAGCGGCCTTTCTGCACGTTCTTCTGGGTGGATGGACGTTCAAACATTCCACAGAACAGTGCTCGCGCCTTGGCTGCATCGTCAGGGGCTGCATTAACAACGCCCTCAAGATCCTGGGCAATCTGCGGGTGGATTTCAGCCAAGGCGCTCAACATGGCTGTGCGATTGTTCGGGTGCAGAGCCAAGTCGTATTCCAATGTTTTAACACCATGGAAAACTCGGACGTATCTGTCCTGCCGCTCGAGCATATTCGCGGTGTTGTCGGAAACCTGAACCGCGGAACCCAATGCTGGATACAACGGTTGGGCCGGTTGCCCGAGAACCACTACTCCTGATGGGTCGGCGTCGGTAATCAATGCGACAGGAATCTTTAGAGCGCGCTCGCCAAACAGCGGAAGGAAGGAATCAAAATTGAGCCCCTCAACGCTGATCAAGCTTACGCCATGCCCACGCAAGTCGAAGCCTGCCGAAGTGGCCAAGGCATCGACGAGCATCATCTCTGCGGCCCCCTCGACAAAAATGACCCGGCGGGCAAAGAACAACTCCGCCCGAGTGACGTCGAGATAGCGCTCCAGCTTCTCCCGCTTGCCGTTCTCAAATCTTACTTCGCGTGGAAAGAATGTCTCGACCCGTCCCTCCGACTCTACCAAGCAAACCAAGCAATCAAGATTTGCGTTGCTGGCGAAGTTGGGTGAATGGCTCGTCACGAAGAGTTGAACAGGCTGCTCCCCGGCTACCTCTTGCAAGCTCGCCAGATATCTCAACAGTACCGCCTGCAGTTGGGGATGCAGGTGAGCTTCCGGCTCCTCCACAATCAGGCCGCGGTATGCAGCATCAGAGTTTCGGGCAAGCTCACTGAGTACCACCGCCATGAAGATCAGGTTGTTGAAGCCCAGGCCGTTGTGCTCGAGCTCGAAATCATCCACAGAGAGCGTCAACCTGGTAGACAGACGTTGAAAGTCTGACGCACTCAGTCCCACGGCAAGGGCTTGGCGCAACTGCGGTCCGAGCATCGCGTTGTGACGATCAGCAATCGCTGTCTGCGTACCTAGAATAGGTGCGTGATTCCGAAGCTCATCGTCCAATCGCTGTAGTGCTTCATTTATGCCTTGGCGACCCGCGTCATCTGTAAGCAAGTGCAGCAGGCGCGAAAGCTGACTATTCCGCCCTGGACGCATCCCTTGCGCCGCATCACGAAGAGGCTGCAGATAGACCCCTCGCAGGTTTTCAATCATGTCCGCAGTCAGCGACAGCTCTTGGTAATCGCCACACCAGCGCCGTACTCGCAAGCGCCCCCCTTGATCGGCATCTGAGTAACACACATGAAAGTGTGCTTCTGCTTGGCCACCTGCCATGGGCTTGAGCGCGGCCAGAAAATCCGCCTCGTCATCGGGTCCCAGCTCTCGAAAGACGTAGTGGAACTCAATGTCGCCATCCTGTTCCTGCTCCGGAGACCTGTGCCGATCTTCAGGTCCGAATCGAGGGTATGGCTCTTCATAACCTGCCAGCAGAGCTCGTAGTGCATCGACTGCAGCACTCTTGCCTACGTTATTAGCACCCACCAGAACATTCAGACCAGGTTGAAAACGCAACTGGAGTTCACGCAATTTTCGAAAGTTGCGGATATTCAGTTCAGCCAGATACATGCTCAGTGCCTCCGTCCTTGGTTTAAAAATCAGCGCTTAAAGCTGGTTTCGGCGTGCGCGATCAGTAGAGATATTGTAGGCGCAATCAATTTCAACCAGCGCCTCCATTTTCAAAGCGACTGAAGAGAAATGGAGAAAAATCAGGACAGATTTATTTTCCTATTCTAAACGTCCCCTTCTGGCCGTTTTCTGCGAGTCATGCCCATGAAGCGTAGTAGTCAACTCCATACAACTACCTGCTCAGCTCGAACGCAATCAACTGACCAAATCCACCCAACCCCCCATCACGCCTTAACCCACCGCTGCCGACTCCAACTACTCAACCCATCAACAGCAAACACCAGCACCAACATCGCCAAAATCACCGTACTCGCCTGAGCCTCCTGAAACAGGCTAAGACTCACATAAAGCATCTGCCCCAACCCCCCAGCCCCAACAAACCCCAGCACGCTGGCCATGCGAATGTTGTTCTCCCAGCGGTACAAAATGTACGCCAGCAGCTGCGGAAACAGGTTGGGCAGGGTGCCGTAGCAGAAGGCCCAGACGACGTTGCCGCCCTGCAATCGAATGGCTTCGGCAGGTTGTGGCGGAGTGTTTTCCAGCGCTTCGGCGAACAGGCGGCCGAGTACGCCGGTGGTGTGCATGGCCAGTGCCAGGGTGCCGGCGTTCGGTCCGAGGCCGGCGGCCAGCACCATCAGCGCGGCCCACACCAGTTCGGGAATGGCGCGCAGGCCATTGAGTACAAGTCGCGACGCGCTCTGCAACAGCCAGCCGAAGCGCCCGGCCGCTGGCAGCGCCAGCAGCAGGCCAAACACTGCCGCGAGCAGGGTGCCGAGGGCGGACATCGCCATGGTTTCCACGGCGCCACGGCCGATGGCTTGCAGGTGGCCGGCGCTCAGGTCGGGGCTGAGAAAGCGCAGCACGTAGGCGCCCATCTGCTTCAGGTTGCCGCTGCCCGTCAGTTCGCCGAGGTCGATGCCCAGATAGCGGAACGAGGCGACGACCGCAGCGCCGATGCACAGGATCAGCAGCAGGTTGATCAGGCGATTCATGCGAACCTCCAGCGCAGCAGGCGGCTGATCTGGTCGGCGAACAGCACCAGGACGAAGAAGGTCAGGAGCATGCTCGCCACTTCACCGCCGGCGAACATGCGCAGCGACAGGTCGATCTGCTGGCCCAGTCCGCCGGCGCCGACGAAGCCCATCACCACGGATGCGCGGATCGCGCATTCCCAGCGGTACACGGTGTACGACAGTAGCTCCGCCGCGACATTGGGCAGGATGCCGTAGCAGAACGCCGCCAACCGGCCACTGCCGGCTTGCAGCAGTGAGTGGGCGGGGCGCTGGTCGACCGACTCGAAGATTTCTGCGTAGACCTTGCCCAGCATGCCGCTGTAGGTGATGGCGATGGCCAGCACCCCGGCCGTCGGGCCAAGGCCGACGGCGCGCACGAACAGCAAGGCCCAGACGATTTCCGGCACGCTGCGCAGGAAGATCAGCAACCCGCGCACCGGCCAGCGCAACAACCGGCCCAGGGCGCTCGGGCGACCACCGCGCGAGGCGGCCGACAGCGACAAGGCGCGGCTGGCGAGCAGGCTGGCGGGTACGGCCAACAGCAAGGCCAGGGCCATGCCGGCGGTGGCGATGGCCAGGGTCTGCAAGGTGGCTTGCCACAGCAGCTGGAGGAACTCTTCGCCATGGGCCGGTGGCCAGAAGGCCGAAACGAAACGGCCCATTTCACTCTGGCTGTCGGCCTGGAGCAGCACGCCCAGGTCCAGTTCGCTGAAGTGGATGCCGGGCCACAGCAGGGCCAGCGCCAGCAGGCTGAGCAGCAGGCGGGGCAGGGTGGCCGGGTCTCGTGTATCGCGCGTCAGCATCGGGGAATCTGCAGGCTCAAGGGCGCCACCGGAGCGGGCGGGGATTGCAGTTGCTCGTTGGCGTAGAGCCGGTCGAGCAAGTCGTGGTCGATGTCGGCAGCGGGAAGATCGAAGAGGATCTGGCCGTCGCGCAAACCGATGATGCGCGAGAAGTTGCTCAACGCCAGATCCACCGCATGCAGGCTGGCGACCAGGGTCACCTTGTGTTCCCGGGCGTGGCGGCAGAGGATCGACAGGGTGTGCCCGGCCAGCACCGGGTCCATCGCCGACACCGGCTCATCGGCCAGCAGCACGTCGGGGGCCTGGTACAGCACGCGGGCAATGCCCACGCGCTGCAGTTGGCCACCGGACAGTTGCTGGCACTGGGCGAACAGCTTGTCGCCCAGATCGAGTTTGACCAAGGCCGCGCGTGCGCCGGGCACATCCACAGGATGCAGCAGGCTCAGCAGGCTTTTGGCAAAACCCCACTGCCCCAGTTTGCCGGCCAGCACTGCCGTGACCACGCGCTGGCGCGGTGGCAGTGGCGGCGCCTGATGCACCAGGCCGATGCGCGCGCGCAGGCGTTGGCGCTGTCGGGCGCCAAGTTGCCAGGCGTGCTCGCCGAGCACTTCGACTGTGCCGCTGCCGGGACGCAGGGCGGTGGCCAGCAGGTTCAGCAGGCTCGACTTGCCGGCGCCGGACGGGCCGATGATCGCCACCTGTTCACCGGCGCTGATGTGCAGGTCGACCTCATGCAGCGCCCGCACGCCTGTGTCGTGGGTGAGGCTGACCCGGTTCAGATGCAAGGTCATTTCAGCAGGTCGGCAGCGCGCGCGGCTTCCTCGATGCCCTTGTAGTTCTCAGGCTTGGTCTCGATGAAGCGGCTGGCGGCCTGCAGGTCGAGGATCGCCTTTTGCTCCGGGTTGGCCGGGTCGAGTGCGAGGAAGGCGACCTTGATTTTCTCGGCCAGGGCCGGGTCGAGGGTGCCGCGCACGGTCCAGTTGTAGTCGAAGTAGGCCGGCGTGGTGGCGAAGACCTTGACCTTGTCGGTGTCGACCTTGCCGGCCTTGACCAGTTTTTCCCAGACGCTGGCGTTGAGTACGCCGGCATCCACTTTGCCCGCCTGAACCCAGGCGACCGTGGCGTCGTGGGCGCCGGAGTAACCGACGCGGCTGAAATAGGTTTCCGGCTTGATGCCGTCCTGCAGCATGAAATAACGCGGCATCAGGCTGCCGGACGTCGACGAGACCGAGCCGAAGGCGAACGATTTGTCCTTGAGGTCGGCCAGGGATTTGACCGCTGGGTCGGCGGTGATGAATTTGCTGGTGAACTGCGCATCCTGCTCACGCTGTACCAGGGGAATGGCATTGCCGGTTTTCAACCGCGCCTGCACGAAGGTGAAACCGCCCAGCCAGGCCATGTCGATACGGTCGGTGGCCAGCGCCTCGACCACCGCCGGGTAGTCGGACACCGGTACGAACTCGACCTTCATGCCCAGTTGCTTCTCGAGGTATTCGCCTAGTGGCTTGAACTTGCGCAGTAATTCGGTGGGGGCTTCGTCGGGAATGGCGCTGACCTTGAGGGTCTCGGCAGCCTGTGCCAGCAGGGTGGAAAGGGACAGGGTCAGGCCGACGGCCAAGGCCAGGGTACGTTTGAGCATGGAAGTTCTCCGGTTCAATAGCGGAAAAATGTCGATGCGCCCCGCACAAGCTGATTGCTGCACGACGCTTCGTGAGGGTAGACGAAAACGGCGCGATTATAGGGGCTACGGCGTACTTGACCAGCCTGCAACATGAGAGATGGCGCAAAACCTGTGGGAGCGAGCCTGCTCGCGAATGCGGTATGTCATTCAACATTGATGTTGACTGAACTGACGCTTTCGCGAGCAGGCTCGCTCCCACAGGGGTTACGGTACTCAGGACTTTGGACGACTCACATCCGCGCCAACGCTTGCGCCAGATCCGCGCGCAAGTCCTCCACATCCTCAACCCCCACCGACAACCGCACCAGCCCATCGCCAATCCCCAACTCTGCGCGGGTATCGGGCGGGATGGTGGCGTGGGTCATGATCGCCGGGTGTTCGATCAGGCTTTCCACGCCGCCCAGGCTCTCGGCCAGGGCGAAGATCTGTACGTTCTCGAGGAAGCGTTTGGCGCCGGCCAGGTCGCTGTTGAGGTCGAGGGAGATCATCCCGCCGAATCCGCGCATTTGCCGCTGGGCCAGTTCGTGCTGCGGGTGCGAGGGCAGGCCGGGGTAGTAGACCCGTGAGACTTGCGGCTGGCGTTCCAGCCACTGCGCCAGTTCCAGTGCGTTGCTGCAATGGCGTTCCATGCGCAGGGCCAGGGTCTTCACCCCGCGCAGGGTGAGGAAGGCGTCGAACGGGCCGGCGATGGCGCCGACGGCGTTTTGCAAAAAGCCCAGGCGCTCGGCCAGTTCGGCGTTCTGCCCGACCACGGCGATGCCGCCGATCACGTCGGAGTGGCCGTTGAGGTATTTGGTGGTCGAGTGCAGCACGATGTCGAAACCCAGTTCCAGCGGGCGCTGGATCCACGGGCTGGCGAAGGTGTTGTCGGCCACGCAGATGATGCCGCGCGCGCGGCAGGTGCGGGCGATGGCGGCGAGGTCGGTGAGGCGCAGCAACGGATTGCTCGGGGTCTCGACCATGACCATGCGGGTGTCGTCCTGCAGGGACGCCTCGAACGCCGCCAGGTCGGTCAGGTCGACGAAGCTGAAGCGGTGCCCGGCGCTGCGCTGGCGCACCTTGTCGAACAGGCGGAAGGTGCCGCCGTACAGGTCGTTGCCGGAGACGACGTGCGAACCGGCATCGAGCAGTTCGAGCACCGTGGAAATGGTCGCCAGCCCCGAGGCGAAGGCAAAGCCCCGGGTGCCGCCTTCGAGGTCGGCCACGCACCGCTCCAGGGCCCAGCGCGTCGGGTTGTGCGAGCGCCCGTAGTCGAGGCCTTTGTGTACCCCGGGGCTCTGTTGCAGGTAGGTGGAGTTGGCGTAGATCGGCGGCATCAAGGCCCCGGTGGATGGGTCCGGCGTTTGCCCGGCATGGATCACCCGGGTGGCGAAGCCTTGAGGCGGGGCGTTTTTGTCCTGTTGACTCATGGCAGGGATCTCCGCAAATGGTTGAGCATGTCGGTTCGGGTAATCAGGCCGTGGAAGCCCGAGGCATCCTGGATGATCGCCACCAGCCCACGGCCCAGCTCTGCCTCCAGTTCCGCCAGGGTGGCGGCAGGGGACAGGGTTTGCAGTTTGTCGGTCATGGCGCTGGCCACGGTTTTACGGAAGTGCGCAACGTCTTCATGCACCCCCAGCAGGATGTCGGACTCGTCGATCACGCCGACCAGTTGCTGACCCTTTACCAGCACCGGCAATTGCGACACGTCCGCCAGGCGCATGCGCTGGAACGCGGTGAGCAGGGTGTCGTCGGGGCCGACGCTGATCACCCGGCCATCCTCGAAACGCCGCGCGATCAGGTCGCGCAGGTCGCCGTAGTGCTTGCGTTGCAGCAGGCCCTGATCGTTCATCCACTGGTCGTTGTAGACCTTCGACAGGTATCGCGTACCGGTGTCGCAGACGAAGCTCACCACCCGTTTCGGCTGGGTCTGTTCGCGGCAGTAACGCAGCGCCGCCGCCAGCAGAGTACCGGTCGACGAGCCGCCGAGAATGCCTTCGGCGCGCAGCAACTGGCGGGCATGGTCGAAGCTTTCTTCGTCGCTGATCGAATAGGCGTGGCGCACGCTGGAGAGGTCGGCAATCGACGGGATGAAGTCTTCGCCGATGCCTTCCACCGCCCAGGAACCGGGGGTGGGGAGGGTGCCACCGCGGCTGTATTCGGCCATCACCGAACCGACCGGGTCGGCCAGGACCATTTCCAGGTCCGGCTGCACGCGTTTGAAGAAACGGGTCAGGCCGGTGAGGGTACCGGCCGATCCGACGCCGACGACGATGGCGTCCAGATCGTGCTGGGTTTGTGCCCAGATCTCCGGCGCGGTGCTGCATTCGTGGGCCAGCGGGTTGGCCGGGTTGTTGAACTGGTCGGCGAAGAACGCATCGGGAATTTCCGCCGCCAGCCGTGCGGCGACGTCCTGGTAGTACTCGGGATGGCCCTTGCCGACATCGGAGCGGGTGATGTGCACCTCGGCGCCCATGGCCTTGAGGTGCAAGACCTTCTCGGTGGACATCTTGTCCGGCACCACCAGCACGACGCGATAGCCCTTGGCGCGGCCGACCAGGGCCAGGCCCAGGCCAGTGTTGCCGGCGGTGGCTTCGACGATGGTGCCGCCGGGGCGCAGGCGACCGTCGCGTTCGGCGGTGTCGATCATGGCCAGACCGATGCGGTCCTTGATCGAACCGCCGGGGTTCTGTGATTCGAGTTTGAGAAACAGCGTGCAGGGACCGGTATCGAACCGGCTGACGCGTACCAGCGGGGTATTGCCAATCAGTTCGAGTACGGCAGGACGGGAATAGTCGGGCATGTCATCACTCCTTGCGTGAATCCGCACTGGATGGACAGCAATCCGCGCCGGGTCTTCGCGCCGGTCGCGGGCAATGCATCGCTTGGACCATAGGCCGGGATCGGGTCGTCCGCAACCTCGTACGGCCAGCCGGTCACCTCGACGCTTTTTCCTCGCCAGCAACCACAAAAAACATAATTTCGCTATTTCCCGGCTCCGAACAGAATGCGGCCAACACCCTGATACCGATAGCCGCAGCAGAAGAACAACAGTGATCAGCATCGAGGCGGCAGCCATGACCGACCTGAATCAAACCACCTTTCAGAAGTGCACAGCCATGACAGTTGATAAAACCGCAATTGATACGCTTGTTGTCGGCGCCGGCCAGGCCGGCGTGGCCATGAGTGAACACCTGAGCAAACTCGGTGTGCCCCACCTCGTGCTGGAGCGCAACCGTATCGCCGAAGCCTGGCGCACCGGCCGCTGGGATTCGCTGGTGGCCAACGGTCCTGCCTGGCACGACCGCTTCCCGGGCCTGGAATTCGACGGCCTGGACCCGGACGCCTTCGCCGGCAAAGAGCAGGTGGCGCAGTACTTCGAAGCCTACGCCCGCAAGTTCAACGCGCCGATCCGCACCGGTGTTGAAGTCAAGAGCGTACAACGTAATGCCGACCGTCCGGGTTTCACCGTTGAAACCTCTGACGGCGTGATCGAGGCCCGCCACGTGGTGGTCGCCACCGGCCCGTTCCAGCGTCCGGCCATCCCGCCGATTGCCCCGCCAATGGCCGGCATCAGCCAGATTCACTCTGCCCAGTACTACAACCCGCAGCAACTGGCCGAAGGCGCGGTGCTGGTGGTGGGCGCCGGGTCGTCGGGCGTGCAGATCGCCGATGAGCTGCAACGTTCCGGCAAACAGGTCTACCTCTCGGTCGGCGCCCACGACCGTCCGCCGCGCGCCTACCGCAACCGCGATTTCTGCTGGTGGCTGGGGGTGCTGGGCGAGTGGGATGCCGAGGCCATGCAACCGGGCAAGGAACACGTGACCATCGCCGTGAGCGGTGCCCGTGGCGGCCACACCGTGGACTTCCGCCGCCTGGCGCATCAGGGCATGACCCTGGTCGGCCTGACTCAATCGTTCAATGGCGCTGTGGTGAGTTTCGAAAACAACCTCGCCGACAACATCCGCCGTGGCGATGAAAACTACCTCGCGCTGCTCGACAAGGCCGATGCCTATATCGAGCGCAACGGCCTGGACCTGCCGCTGGAACCGGAAGCCCGGGCCATGCTGGCCGATCCGGATTGCGTGACCCGGCCGATCCTTGAGCTGGACCTGGTCAAGGCCGGCGTGACCACGATCATCTGGGCCACCGGTTACTCCACCGACTACAGCTGGCTGAAGGTCGATGCCTTCAAGGAAAACGGCAAACCGCAGCACCAGCGCGGCGTGTCGGCCGAGCCGGGGTTGTATTTCGTCGGTTTGCCGTGGCAGTCCCGTCGTGGCTCCGCGTTCATCTGGGGCGTTTGGCACGACGCCAAGCACATCGCCGATCACATCGTTAAGCAGCACACCTATTTCAACTATCGGGATGCGGCCCAGCGCCAAGCCGACGCCGCCCGTGCACCCGTTCAGAAAGCCAGCCTCATGGGAGTTCGTTAATGCCTACTCATACCCGCATCCGCATGTTCAACACCAAAGACACCTACCCGAACCAGACGCTGGACAACGATCTGTGCCAGGCCGTGCGCGCCGGCAACACCGTGTATGTCCGTGGCCAGGTCGGCACCGATTTCAACGGCCAACTGGTGGGCCTCGGTGATCCGCGCGCCCAGGCCGAACAGGCCATGCGCAACGTCAAGCAGTTGCTGGAAGAGGCGGGCAGCGACCTGAGCCACATCGTCAAGACCACTACCTACCTGATCGACCCGCGCTATCGCGAGCCGGTGTACCAGGAAGTCGGCAAGTGGCTCAAGGGTGTGTTCCCGATTTCCACCGGGCTGGTGGTCAGTGCCCTCGGCCAGCCGCAGTGGCTGATGGAAATCGACGTGATTGCCGTTATCCCTGAATAAGGACTTCGCCATGACTTTTTCCATCGTGGGTCGCTGCGCCGAGACCGGCCAGTTGGGCATTGCCATCAGTTCTTCGAGCATCGCCGTCGGTGCGCGCTGCCCCTGGCTGCGGGCCGGGGTCGGTGCGGTGTCCAGCCAGAACATCACGCTGCCGGCCCTCGGCCCGCATATCCTCGATGAACTGGCCAACGGCTCGGCGCCGCCCCAGGCGCTGGACCACTCGTTGACCCGCAACGGCTACAGCCAGTACCGCCAGGTGGCGGTGGTGGATGCCCACGGGCGTACGGCGGTGTTCAGCGGCAACCATGCGCTGGGCATCAACAACGCAGTGGCCGGTGACCAATGCGTGGCGGCCGGCAACCTGCTGGCCAACAGTGGGGTGATCGAGGCGATGGTCGCGGCCTTCGAAAACAGCGAAGGCTGCCTCGCCACCCGCCTGATGAACGCCTTGCAGGCCGGGCAGGACGCCGGCGGCGAAGCGGGCGCGGTGCACTCGGCGGCGTTGTCGGTGGTCGGTGACCTGACCTGGCCGATTGTCGACCTGCGGGTGGATTGGGCCGATGAAAACCCGATTGGCGAGCTGGGCAAACTGTGGACGGCCTACGAACCGCAATTGCAGGACTACCTGACCCGCGCCCTCAATCCGACCCTGGCCCCCGCCTATGGAGTGCCCGGCGATGAGTGAGTTGCGCAGCCGCGCCATGCTCGCGCGATTGATCGGGTTCGCCACGGTCAGCCGCGATTCGAACCTCGAGTTGATCGAGTTCGTGCGTGACTACCTGCACGGACTGGGCGTGGATTGCGAACTGATCTACAACGCCGAACGGACCAAGGCCAATCTGTTGGCCACGGTCGGCCCGAGCGTGGCGGGCGGCATCGTGCTGTCCGGTCACACCGACGTGGTGCCGGTGGACGGCCAGGCCTGGACGGTCGAGCCGTTCAGCCTGAGCGAGGCGGGCGGCAAGCTTTACGGTCGCGGCAGCGCGGACATGAAAGGCTATCTGGCCTCGGTGCTGGCCGCCGTGCCGGTGTTTCTCGCCAGCCCTTTGAAGCGCCCGGTGCATTTGGCGTTTTCCTATGACGAAGAGGTCGGCTGCCTTGGTGTGCGCGGTTTGCTGGAGGTGTTGCCCCAACGCATCCCGGCCCCGGCGTTGTGTTTGATCGGCGAGCCAACCGAGCTCAAACCGGTGCTTGGCCACAAGGGCAAGCTGGCGATGCGTTGCCACGTGCGCGGGGCGGCCTGTCATTCGGCCTACGCACCTTATGGGGTCAATGCCATCGAGCAGGCCGCACGCCTGATCGGTCGGCTGGGCGACATCGGCGCCACCCTGGCCCGGCCGCCGTTGCACGACAAGCGCTTCGATCCGGCGTTCTCGACTGTGCAGGTCGGCGTGATCCAGGGCGGTACGGCGCTGAACATCGTGCCAGCGGACTGCCGTTTCGATTTCGAGATCCGCGCCTTGCCGGACTTCGCCCCGCAGGTGGTCGTCGATGAGCTGCGGGACTACGCCGAGCAGACGTTGCTGCCGGCCATGCAGGCCGTGGACACCGATACCGCGATCCGCTTTGAAAAAATCTCGGCCTATCCAGGCCTGGCGACACCCGCCGACAGCGCCGCCGCCCGGCTGATTGCCCAGCTGTGCGGCAGCGATGATTTCGGCACCGTGGCCTTTGGCACCGAAGGCGGGCTGTTCAATCAGGCCGGGATTGCGACCGTGGTCTGCGGTCCCGGCAGCATGGACCAGGGGCACAAGTCCGATGAATTTGTCAGCGTCGACCAGATGGCGGCCTGTGACCGCCTGATGGATCGCCTGGCGGCTTACTTGAGTGAATCCGAACACCCATAACAACAGCGGGCCGACCAGCCCCGAGGAAGCGATCCATGTCCAGATCCTTGCGTTGCAGTGTTCCGTTTGCCCTGGCGTTGTTGAGTGCCAGTGTGTGGGCGGCCCCCCAGGACCTCACCGTGATTTCCTTCGGTGGTGCTACCAAACAGGCCCAGGATAAAGCCTACTTTCAGCCCTTCAACGCCAGCGGCGCGGGCAACATCATCGCCGGTGAGTACAACGGCGAACTGTCGAAGATCAAGGCCATGGTTTCGGCCGGTCACACCAGCTGGGACGTGGTGGAAGTCGAAAGCCCCGAGCTGTTGCGCGGCTGCGAGGAGGGCTTGTTCGAGAAGCTCGACGCCGGGCGCTTCGGTGATTCGGCGAACTTCGTGCCCGGTGCGCTGACCGAATGCGGGGTGGCCACTTACGTCTGGTCGATGGTCATGGCCTATGACCAGAGCAAGCAGGCCAAGGCGCCGCAATCCTGGGCGGACTTCTGGAACGTCGCCGACTTCCCGGGCAAGCGCGGCCTGCGCAAGAGCGCCAAGTACACCCTGGAAATCGCCTTGCTCGCCGACGGTGTCAAGGCGGACGACGTGTACAAGGTCTTGAAAACCCCACAAGGCGTGACCCGGGCCTTTGCCAAGCTCGACCAGATCAAGCCGAACATCCAGTGGTGGGAGGCGGGCGCGCAACCGGCGCAATGGCTGGTGGCCGGCGACGTGGTGATGAGCGCGGCCTACAACGGCCGGATCGCCTCGGCGCAGAAGGAAGGCATGAAGCTGAGCATCGTCTGGCCGCAAAGCCTGTACGACCCGGAATACTGGGCAGTGGTCAAAGGTACGCCGAACAAGGCGCTGGCGGAAAACTTCATCGCGTTCGCCAGCCAGCCGCAGACGCAAAAAGTCTTCTCGGAAAACATCCCCTACGGGCCGGTGCATCGCCAGACCCTGCCGCTGCTGCCCAAGGATGTGCAGGAACAACTGCCAACCGCCGAGGCCAACCTGGCCGGCGCGCGGGCGGTTGATGCAGAGTTCTGGGTCGACCATGGCGAAGAGCTGGAACAGCGCTTCAACGCCTGGGCTGCACGCTAACCCAGCAACCACATAACCCCCTTTGTGGGAGCGGGCTTGCTCGCGAAAGCGGTATATCAGTCACATCGATGCTGGATGTGCCGCCGCCTTCGCGAGCAGGCTCGCTCCCACAAAAACCAGTGCGATACCTCGGGTTCCAGCTATGCAGCCTTCGCGCAGTGGTGATGTTAGTCAGGTAAAGCACAGAACCCTGTGGAGCGAGCCTGCTCGCGAAAGCGGTATGTCAGTCGCATCGATGCTGGATGTGCCGCCGCCTTCGCGAGCAAGCCCGCTCCCACAAAAAGCCTGGTGCAATACCTTAGGCTCAAGCGTTGCCGCCTTCGCGCAGTGGTGATGGTAGTCCGTTAAAACACAGAACCCTGTGGAGCGAGCCTGCTCGCGAAAGCGGTATATCAGTCACATGGATGCTGGATGTGCCGCCGCTTTCGCGAGCAGGCTCGCTCCCACAAAAAGCAGTGCGATACCTCGGCCGGGTTGAAATACGGGTGTAATTCGGGATAGCCGTTTGTCGGGCGTATGGTTATGCTCAGCGAGCCTGCCAATCGCCAATGATAACAACCACAGTGAAGCCATGAGCCAATCCGACACGCGTGCGACTGTTCTAGCGCTGTATCCAGAAGATTCCCGTGAGGCAGCGGCGTTGCTCAAGCAGGCAGTGCCGCTGATGGTTCGTCACAACATTCCGCCCAATCCGGTGCACTACGCGCTCTGGTACACCTATAGCAAGGGCCAGGAGCCGGAGCTCAATCGGCACCTGGACCGGGTGGTCAACGATTTCGACTCTTTCCCGCCGGAGTCGGCCGCCAAGCTGTTTCGCGAATACATCATCCGCGACGAACTGGCGGACGCCCGTTCCGGGCAGCAGGAAGCGATCAACCTGGTCGACGACATGGAGCGTGATGTTTCGCGCAGCGTGAAGGGTAACCAGAACTTCCAGGCCAGCCTTGGCCAGTACTTGCAAATGCTCGAAGAACCGGCCACTGAACGCTTGCCGAGCATCCTGATCCAGCTGCAACAGAGCACCCAGCTGATGCAGAGCCAGCAGGAACATTTCCTCTCCCAGTTGCAGTCTGCGCAGCATGAAATCAAAAGCCTGCGCGACAAGCTGGAACGTGCCCAACTGGCTGCGACCCTCGATGGCCTGACCGAATTGCTCAACCGCAGCACCTTCAACCGCAAGTTTGAACAGGCGATGAATGACGCAGCGTCCGGCCTGGCGCTGGTGATGCTGGATATCGACCACTTCAAGCAATTCAACGATCAGTACGGCCATCCATTGGGGGATCGTGTTCTCCAGCATGTTGCCCGGGTGTTGCGTGAATCGCTGTCTGGCGAAGCGTTCGCGGCACGCTACGGCGGCGAGGAGTTCTGCGTGGTGCTCAAGGATTGCCCGGATCTGGCGGCGGCGGGTGCATTTGCCGAGCGCCTGCGCCTGAAAATCCAGTCGCTGCGGGTCAAGGCCCGGGGCACCGATACCGTGCTGGATACCATCACTGCGTCGTTCGGCGTGGCCCATGCACAACCCGGCGACACGCCGGAAAGCCTGCTGACCCGCGCCGACGATGCGCTGTACCAGGCCAAGCGCAACGGGCGCAACCAGGTACGTCAGCAGCCGGACGTACCGGTCGCGGCCGGTTAACCTAGGATGAAGTAGACCTTGCGCACCGGGGTGAGGTTTTCCCAGGTGCCCTGGAATCCGCTGGCGACCACGAAGGAATCGCCGGGGCCGAATGTACGCGCGACGCCTTCGGCATCGGTCAGGCGCACCGTGCCCTCGAGAATGTGGCACAGCTCATCGTAATCGCACTGGCAACGCTCCCGGTGCGGTCCTGCCTCCCAGATGCCGGCCACGGCGTTTTTCCCGGGCGCCACAAAGTGCCGCCAACTCTTGCTGCGATAAGGCGCGTCGACCACGGCCGGGTCGTCGATTTCGGTTTCACGGGGGGCAAGCTCACTGGCAAAGTCGATGACGTGCCGGGGCAGGGCTGTGGACATGGTGGTCTCCGGGTCAGGAATCGAAACCGATGCCAAAGGCATCGAAGGTCTTGAGCAGCAGGTCGCGGTGACCGTCGCGGTCCTCCCGCGCCAGAGAGCGCTGGGCCAGTTTCACGCCGACATACCGCAACGGCTCGGGCGGAAAGCGGAACGGCGCCTTGGAGGTCATCAGCAACTCCGTTCGTTCGGTGCGTTCCCCGGCCAGCAGGTCGAGCATGTTCAGCGCGGCGAAGCGACTGGCCGATACCCCTTGCCCGGTGAAGCCCAAGGCATAGGCGACCCGGCCCTGATGTTCGCAACCGGTGAACATCGTGGTGCGTGCCGAGGTGTCGATGATGCCGCCCCAGGCATGGCTGAAGCGCACATCGCCCAGGGCCGGAAAGGTCTGTTGAAACTGTTCGGCCAGGCGCTGGAAGCTTTGCGGGCGCTGGGTCAGGGCTTCGTCGCGGCGCCCGCCGAAATGGTAGATGGCATCAAAGCCGGCCCAGAGAATGCGGTTGTCGGCGGTCTTGCGCAGGTAGTGGAACTGATTGCCGGAATCGGCGATGCCGTAACGGCCGGTCCAGCCGATGGCGGCCAGTTGTTCATCGCGCAGTGGCTCCGTGACCAGCGAGTAGTCATAGACCGGGATCACGCTCGAGGCCAGATGGCCGAGCAGCGGTGGAGCAATGTTGGTGGCGAGGGCGATCTGCCCGGCGATGATTTCGCCGTCGGCCGTGCGCAGGCGCAGGCTGTCGTTGCGGGCATCCAGTTGCAGCACCGGGCTGTTTTCGAACAGCACGATCCCTTGTTCAAGGCAGACGCGGCGCAGCTCGGCGGCCATTTTTGCCGGGTTGAGCAGCGCGTAGTTGGGCTCGAACAGACCGGCCGCATAGGCCGGCGAATCAAGCTTGCAGGCCAGATCGCTGCCCTCCAGCCACTCGCAGTCAATGCCGAACCGCGCGTAGTTGCGTTGCATGGCGCGCAGTCCGTCGACCTGCCAGGGTTGGCTGGCGACGTTGAGCTTGCCCCGGCGTTCGAACTCGACCTGCATGCCGAAACGATCCAGATCGGCGGCCAGCTCATCGAGGTTCTGCCGGCCCAGGCGGATCAGTTGCTCTGCCTCATTCGGCCAACGCTTGAGGGCGTTGGACACGCCATGGGAAATGCTAGGTGCACAAAAACCGCCGTTGCGCCCGCTGGCCTCACCGCCGCAACGACGCGCCTCGATGATCGCGATGCTCAATCCGGGGTTGCGCTGGCGTGCCAGTAGCGCCGTCCACAATCCGGTGAATCCGCCACCGACCACGGCCAGGTCGCATTCCACGGTTGCGCTGACGGAAGGTGCGGCGGGCGGTGGGGTGACGGTGTCTTGCCAAAAGGGATGGGGCAGGACGTGGTCGAGCGCATCGAGACGCGATGGGGCATTCATGCTGAAACTCCGGCGGTGTGTCGGGCAACGAGGATTGCGTACGGTTGCCCGACGGTTTTTGTTGTTATGGCTAGAGGTCTGGAAGCGCGAGGATCGCGCGGGCGGCAATGTCGGTGCCGCGGGTCGCCTGCATGCGCTCGCTGAACGAGGCAAGGCGTTGCTTCATCGGTTGGTCGGCCAGCAGTTGTTCGAGGGCGCCGGGCAGGGCGGCCAGGGGATCGGCGAAGCGCGGCAGGTAGCGGCCGACGCCGACTTCCTCGGCGCGGGCGGCATTGTCGTGACCGTCCCAGCAATACGGAATGATCAGCGACGGCAAGCCGAAGTACAGCGCCTCGCAGAAGCTGTTGTTGCCGCCGTGATGGATGAACGCATCGCATTCCTTGAGCACGGCCGGCTGGGCAAACCAGCTGTCGAGGTACACGTTGTCCGGCACGGTGGTGTACATGTCGCGGTAGGCGCCGACGTTGACCAGGAAGCGGTACGGCAAGGTTGCGATCGTGCTGATCAGGCGTTTCATCATCCCGGTGTCGGCGGCGCCAAGGCTGCCGAAGCTGAGGTAGATCAGCGGTGCATCGTTGTGCCGTGGGAAGTCCGGGACGATGTACGGCGCTTCGCGGCGTACGCAGCCGTCGAGGTAGACGTAACGCTGCGGATCGAGCGGCTGCCGGCGTTCATAACGCACAGGCGTCGGCGACAGCAGCAGGTTGAGCCAGGGTGAATCGGTGAGGAACTGCCCCGCCGGACAGGGCGCCGTGTTGTTGCCCAGGAGAAACTGCGAAAAGCGTTCATGGGCCGGTGCGACAGCCTTCAGGTACTGCTCGGAGTAACGCTCGCAGGCCTCGGTGTCACTGGCCAGGCATCCGGACAGGTACGGCGGAACAGCGGCATCCGGCAGTTCGGTCTCGGCGCAGGACACCACCCGCACCCACGGGCAGCCGGCGTTGGCGATAGCCGGGAACATCACTACGTTGTCGAGCACGATCACGTCGGGCTTGAGCCGGCCGAGCAACTGCTGCAAGGGTTTTTCCGCTTCGATGGCGGTGTCGATGATGGCTTCCCAGGCGGGCGCCACATAGCTGTCGATCTGCGCCAGCGGGGGCTGGTCGAAGTAGGGAATGCTGCGTTCGATGAAGCGTTCCCAGTAGTGCTGGTGTTCCGCCGCCGACAATGGACTCACTTGCGGAATCGGGTATTCGTCGAAGCCGTACTCGGCGAACAGCCCCTGGAAATGCTCGTGGCAGATGAACACCGGTTTGGCGCCCAGCGATCGCAGCGACTGAGCGATACCAATGCAGTTCAAGGCCGCGCCGAAACTGGCTTCCGGAAACAGGGCGATCAGTTTTTGTTTTTGCATGGCGAGGGCTGTCCATGGCGGGTCAGACCCGCCGCTCCTGAAGGTGTTTTTGATGCTGTCTTATTTTCAAAAAAAATCATCATGTTTTTTCGTGACGCTTAACGGCGCCCAAACAGATGGCTCTGCGGAATGCCCCGGTTGGCGGTTTGCGGGCGTTGTGCGGCGCTCAGGCGCAGGTGCAGGCGCAGCAGGTCGGCGGCGATCTCCATCTGCCCGCGTTCGATCTGCGCGATGATTTGCAGGTGTTCGCGCAGGGCTTCCTGCAGGCGGTGCACGCTGACCGATGGCAGCAGGTTCGGCAAGCGGCGCAAGCCCTGATGCTGGAGCAGGGCGTCGCTGATGAAGCGGTTGCCACAGCTCTGGGCCAGCAGCTCGTGGAAGCTGATGTCCAGCTCGCGAAACTGCTGCAGATCGAAGTCTTCCACGGGGCGGGCGAGCAGGCTTTGCATGGCGCTGCGCAACAGCGCCAGGCGTTGCGGGTCGGCGTTGAAGCTCGGGCTGAGCAAGGCCTCGGGCTCGAGGATCAGGCGGAACTTCAGGCTTTCTTCGAGGGCGGCCAGGCTGTTCAGCGACGGCCGAAACAGCCAGGACTGGCCGGGGCCGCGCTCGATGGCCTGGCTTTCGCTCAGTTGCTGCAGGGCCTTTTGCGCCGCCGGCCGGCCGATATCGTAGCGGCGCATCAGTTCGCTGATGCTGATGCTGTCGCCCAGGCGCCCGGCCATGCGGTCACGCAGCACCGAGGCGGCCAGTTCTTCTTCCTCGGCCTGGGGCAGGGCGGCATTGAACGCCTGGCCCGCCGGCGAAGCCAGCAGTCGGTAGCCCTTGCCGGCTTCGTGGCTCAGCAGGTTTTCTTCCAATAGCACTTTCAGCGCGCCGCGAATCAGCGTGCGCGACACCTGGAATGTGCGGGCCAGGGCCTGTTCGGCCACCGGGTCGCCGGCCACCAGGCCGCTTTCCTGGGTGTGCTCGAGGATGCGCCGGGCCAGTTCCAGGTGATTGGTGCGCGGTTTTTTTTCGGCTGTCGTGCTCAAGCGTCTTTCTCGTTGTGATCCGCTGTGGGACTCAGTTGCCCATCTTATGTCATGCGCTGGCCAGTCGTCAGGCCGTAAAAAAAGCGTTGACATCTTTTGATGCTGGTCCTAATTTCTAAAAAAAAAACACAAGCAATCGTTTCTCCTTTTGCCGTACTGCCTTCGAACACAACAATAAACAATCGTCGGGTGAGTATTTATGAGCAAGCTGAATGATCTTCTGTGCGCGGGATTGGCCGTTTCCCTGGCGATCGCTTCACAGGCTGCAAGTGCGAAAGACATGGTGATTTCCATCTGGGACGGCTACATGGCCCCGGATGCGCTGGAGAAGTTCAAGGCTGCCAGCGGTGTGGACGTCGACAAGGCGCTGCACGCCACCAACGAAGAAATCATGGGCAAGCTGATGGCCTCCGGTGGTGAAGGCTATGACGTGGTGTTCGTCTCCTCGCCCTTCGCCGAAGTCCTGCACAAACAGGGACTGCTGGCGGACATCGATCCGGTCAAAGTCCCCAACCTGAAAAACCTCTACCCCGAAGCCTCTCGCCTGGAATATGACCAGGGCAACCAGTTCTCTGTGCCTTACACCTGGGGCACCACGGGCATCTGCTATCGCTCCGACAAGGTGACGCCGGCGCCGCAGAGCTGGAACGAGCTGCTCAATCCGAGCGATGCCCTCAAAGGCAAGGTGACGATGCTCGCCACCGACCGCTGGATGCTCGGCGCCGGTTTCCTCGCCAGGGGCTGGTCGGTCAACGACAGTGACCCGGCACAAATCGCCGCGGTTCGCGACCAGTTGATCGCCACCAAAAAACGCATTCTGTCCTTCGACGACACCACCTTCTATTCCAAGCTCGCTTCCGGCGAATCGCTGATGGCCCATGCCTGGGACGGCTGGTGCAACTACGGCACGCAGGCCAACGCGGCGATCAAGTTCGTGGTGCCGAAGGAAGGTTCCGACCTGTGGGTGGACACCATGGTGGTGCTCAAGAGTTCGAAGCACCAGGACCAGGCCTTCAAGTTCATCAACTTCATGCTGGCCAAGGAAAACCACGCCTGGGTCGCTGAAAACATCCTCTACAAAGTCCCCAATCAGGCGGCCATGGCCGGGTTGTCCGCAGACCTGCTCAAGCAATACCCCAACCTGACCATCGCCCCCGCCGAGCTGCTGAAAATGGAGCAATTGCGCGACCTGGGCGGCACCACGCAAAAGGCCTACACCCGCGCCGTCACCGAAATCATGGCGGCGCAGAACTAACGCCACGTCGATCCGAGGCATGCCCGGCATGCCTCGCCACGCACGCAAGCCGCTTCTGTCCTGAAGCGGGAGGGTAGAGTTAATGAGTGCTTTACATGCTGACAGGCGTCTGTCGGCCTGGCTTCTTGCGCCTGGCTTCGGCTGGCTGCTGATGTTCCTGGTGATTCCGTGCCTGCTGGTGCTGGTCTACAGCTTCGTCGAACGCGGTGCGTATGGCGGCATCGACTGGTTGTTCACCTGGGAAAACTACCAGCGCGCGTTCGATCCGCTGTACCTGGGCATCCTGCTCAAGTCGGCGAAAATCGCCGGGCTGGCCACGGTGTTCGCGGTGTTGATCGGCTACCCGGCGGCCTACGCGATTGCCCGGGCGCCACGGCGGCGCCAGGCGGTGTATCTGTTCCTGGTGATGCTGCCGTTCTGGAGCAATTACCTGATCCGCACCTACGCCTGGATCGTCCTGCTCAACCGTGAAGGCCTGATCAACCGCCTGCTGCAAGTGTTCGGCTACAGCGGCGAACCCATCAGCCTGCTGTACACCGAGTCGTCCGTGGTGTTGGGGCTGGTCTACAACTACATCCCCTTTGTGATCCTGGCGATCTTCTCGTCGCTGTCGCGGATCAACAACGAACTGTGGGACGCCTCGAAAGACCTCGGCGCCTCGGGCTGGATGACCTTTCGCCGGATCATCCTGCCGCTGAGCGTGCCGGGGATTGCCGCTGGTGCGGTGTTTGTCTTCGTGCTGAGCATCGGCAACTTCATCACCGCCGACCTGCTGGGTGGCAAGCAGGTGCAGATGGTCGGCAACCTGATCTATGCGCAATTCCTCACGGCGCGGGACTGGCCGTTCGGCGCCGCACTGAGCTTCTTCCTGATCGCGATCATGCTGATCCTGTTGTTCATCCAGGCCCTGGTGGCCCGTCGTGCAGAAGGGGCGCGCTCATGAGTCAGTCACGTTCTGTCAGCGCCACCGTGCTGGGTTCGCACCTGGGGCTGGTGTACGCCTTCCTTTATATACCGATCCTGGTGTTGATCCTGCTGTCGTTCAACAAGTCCGGGTTGCCCACCGCCTGGGGCGGCGTGTCGCTGAAGTGGTATGCGGCACTGGCGCACAACACGGCGATCCTGTCGGCGGCGCTCAACACCCTGATCGTCGCCTTGTTGGCGACCTTCATTGCCTGCGTGCTCGGCACGTTCCTCGCGCTGGGCATCGAGTTGCGCCGCAAGGGCAATGACAAGGGCCAGGTGGTCGATACCCTGCTGATGGCGCCGATGATCATTCCCGACATCGTGCTGGCGATTGCGCTGCTGAGCTTCTTCAACCTGCTCAAGGTCGGTCTGGGCCTGCACTCGATCATCATCAGCCACGCCGTGTTCAACATCGCCTTCGTCTGCGCGGTGGTGCGCACGCGGCTCAAGCACTTCGACTACTCGATCCTCGAGGCCTCGATCGACCTCGGCGCGAGCTGGTTCACCACCTTGCGCCGGGTGCTGCTGCCGGTGATTTTCCCCGGTGTGCTGGCCGGTGGATTGCTGTCGTTCACCCTGTCGGTGGACGAATTCATCATCGCATTTTTCAACTCAGGCTCCGGCCAGGCTTCGACCACGTTGCCCATGCAGATCTACGCCATGATCCGCTTCGGCGTCACCCCGGAAATCAACGCTCTGGCGACGCTGGTGATGCTGGTCAGCATCACCGCGCTGCTGGCTTCGCAGCGTCTCAACAAGGCTCCTCGCACCCATGAATAATTCATCTGCGGTACTGATCCTGGATAAGGTCAGCAAGTCTTATGGCAACGGCCTGGCGGTCAACGAGGTGTCGCTGAGCATCCGCGAGAACGAGTTCTTCGCGCTGCTCGGGCCGTCCGGCTGCGGCAAGACCACGCTGCTGCGCATGCTCGCCGGTTTCGAGACCCCCAGCGGTGGCTGCATCTACCTGGACGGCAATGACATCTCGCCGCTGCCGGCCAACAAGCGTCCGCTGAACCTGATGTTCCAGTCCTATGCGCTGTTTCCCAACATGACCGTGCGCAAGAACATCGCCTACGGCCTGGAAATGGAGCGTCTACCCGAAAGCGAAATCCGCCGGCGGGTTGATGAAGTGCTGAGCACTGCGCAGCTGGGTGAGCTGGCCGAGCGCAAGCCCGATCAGCTGTCCGGCGGCCAGCGTCAGCGGGTGGCACTGGCCCGGGCATTGGTCAAACGGCCACGGGTTTTATTGCTCGACGAGCCCTTGGGCGCCCTCGACAAAAAGCTGCGGGAAAAGATGCAGCTGGAACTCAAGCGCCTGCAACACGAGAGCGGCATCACCTTCATCATCGTCACCCACGATCAGGAGGAAGCGCTGGTGATGTCCGACCGCATGGCGGTGCTCGACGGCGGCAAGGTGTGCCAGTGCGGCAGTCCGTCGGAGCTGTACGAGAACCCCAACAGCCGGTTTGTCGCCAACTTCATCGGCGTCAGCAACCTGCTCGAAGGCGTGCGCTCGGGCCAGCACTCGGTGCGCGTGAATGGCCAGGAGTTGAGCGTGGAAACCGACGCGCCGCTGGTGTCCGGCCAGTCCGTCGCCGTGGTGGTGCGCCCCGAACGCCTGCAAGTGCTGACGGAGCAGGGCAGCGATTGCCCCAATCAGGTCAGCGGCAAAATCGTCGAGGTCGCCTACCACGGCCTCGACACCAACCTGCACGTGCAGACAGCCCTCAGTGACAAACCGTTGATCGTGCGCGTGCCGTCCTCACAGTTTGAATTCGCCCATTTTGCAATCGACACGACCATCCGGCTGGGCTGGCAGGCCCGGCATGCCCGCGTATTGACACGCTGAACAATAAAAAGACCAGGCAGGAGCAGCACTCGATGAAACAGAAAGTGATCGCATTCTTCCCCGAAGCCGCCTACGGCCCGGCGCTGAACTCAGTCGGTATCGCCCAGGCCTGTGAAGCCCTGGGCCATAAAGCGGTGTTCCTCACCGACCCGGGCATGAGCGGTGTCTACGCCGGTTATGGTTTCGAGGAGCACATGGTCAACATGTCGGCACCGATGCCGGCCGAAGAAATGGCCCGCTACTGGGTGGACTTCATCAACGGCCACATCCCGAACTTCCGCAAGTCGCCGCTGGAGCAGATCGACAACTACGTCAAGGAATGCTGGGCGGCCATCGTCGAAACCGCCAAGTGGGCGCAAAAGGACCTGCCGGCGGTACTGGACAAGGTCAAGCCCGACCTGATCTGCGTCGACAACGTGATCCTGTTCCCGGCGATCAAGCAATATGGCAAGCCGTGGGTACGGATCATTTCCTGCTCGGAAAACGAGATCGAAGACCCGGATATCCCGCCGCACCTGTCGGGCATGAGCATCGACGACAAGGCCGGCCACGCGCAATTCCGCCAGCGCTTCGAGGAGGTGGTCGGGCCGATCCACGAGGACTTCAACCAGTTCCTCCAGGCCCACGGTGAACAACCTTATCCGCCGGGCACCTTCTTTGAAGCGTCGCCCTTCATGAACCTGCTGCTGTACCCGGATGCGGTCAAGTTCGACCGCCGCCATCCGCTGCCGGCCGAGCGTTTCCATTACCTGCAAGGCTGCGTGCGTCACGACACGCCGTACGAGATTCCACCGTTCCGTGCCCACAACGACAAGCCGCTGCTGTACGCCAGCTTCGGCAGTCTCGGTTCCGGCGATGTCGAGTTGCTCAAGCGCCTGATCGAGGCGGTGGGCAAGCTGCCTTACCGGGCGTTGTTCAACGTCGGCGAGCACCTGGACGAATACACCGACCTGCCGGACAACGTGCAGATTTCCAACTGGTTCCCGCAGCCGTCGGTGATCGCCCAGGTCGACGCGGTGATCCACCACGGCGGCAACAACAGCTTCACCGAGTGCCTGTTCTTCGGCAAACCGGCGATCGTCATGTCCTACGTCTGGGACGGCCACGACAACGCCATGCGCGCTGAAGAAAGCGGTCACGGTTTCAAGCTCGACCGCTACGAATGGAGCGAAGAGCAGCTCGCAGAAAAACTCCACGCCTGCCTCAACGACGAGGCCATGCGCCAACGCCTGCAGCGCACCAGCGCGCAGATGCAATCTCGCAAAGGACCGCAAGACGCGGCCGCGATTCTCGACAAGGTGCTCAACGATGCCTGATTCATCCACCACGGCGGGTATCACGCCGTACCTCGAAGCCGTCAGCAGCCGCACCGACCTGGTGGACTGGGGCGTGCAGAGCGACGCCATCGAAGGCGTCTCGCATTCCAGCGGGCGCTTGCTGTTCAAAGGCCCGAACAACAGCCCGGAAACCGGGTTGTGGGTGTGCACCCCCGGGCGCTGGCGGTTGTCGATTCCCCGGGACGAGCTGTGCCATTTCATCGCCGGGCACGCGACCTACCGCAACGACAACGGCGAAGTGATCGAAGTACGACCCAACACCCTGGTGCTGTTCCCGGCCGGCTGGACCGGTGAATGCGACGTCCGGGAAACCCTGCGCAACGTGTACATGCTGGCTTGAGCCTGCCCTTTGTAGGAGCGAGCTTGCTCGCGATGGGCGTTAACGATGACGAGGGGGGCCTGAATGAATGCGGCGCCCTTACGTTTTTCGCGAGCAAGCTCGCTCCTACACACACAACCTGGAGAACTACACATGACTACCCCGTTTCTGTACAACCCGCTGGAAATTACCGACGTCAAGGATTGGGGCGTGATCCCGACCATGCTCGAAGGTGAATCCCGCGTTTCCGGCGTGGTGCTGCACAAAGGCCCCGAAGGTCAGTCCGAATGCGGCATCTGGATCTGCACCCCGGGCAAATGGTTTTGCCATGTCACCAGCGACGAGTTCTGCCACTTCCTCGAAGGCCGCTGCACGTATGTCCACGAGTCCGGCGAAGTGATCGAGATCAAGCCCGACACCGCCGCCTTCTTCGGCAAGGACTGGAAGGGTGTGTGCACCGTCCACGAGACCATCAAAAAGGTCTACATGATCCGGTGACTGCCATGACTGATGCACTGGCGTCATTGCCAACCCGTGAAGACCAGCGCGCCGCCTTTCTGGCACGCGCCGGTTTCGCCGGGGCCCCGCTGGTGGCCTTGCCGGCGGATGCTTCGACCCGGCGTTATTTCCGCCTGGACGGTGCCGGCCTGTTGCTGATGGATTCGCCGCCCCATAGCGAACCCATCGGCCCGTTTGTTCGGATCGCTCGGCAGTTGCAAGGGCTGGGCCTGTCTGCGCCGGCCTTGCTGGAAGTAGATGAAGAGGCGGGGCTGGCGCTGATCGAGGATTTCGGTCACGACACCTACACCCGGCTGCTGCTGGCCGGGCATTCGGAGTCGGCGTTGTATCACCTGGCGGTCGATACGCTGGTGGCCTTGCATCGCGCAGCGCCAGCGGCGGAACTGGCACCTTACGACGCGCAGCGACTGGCGGACGAGTGCGCGCTGTTTATCGACTGGTACGTGCCGCTGTTGATCGGCAAAGAGGCGGCACAGGGGCTGCGCGAAGAGTATCTGGCGCTGTTCGCCGAGGCTTGTGGTGACGTCGCCCAGCGCCGCGAAGCCCTGGTGCTGCGCGACTTTCACGTCGACAACCTGATGCTGCTGCAAGGCCGCGAAGGTGTCGCCGCCTGCGGCTTGCTGGATTTCCAGGACGCCCTGGCCGGGGCGGCGGCCTATGACCTGATGTCGCTGCTCGAAGACGCCCGGCGCGATGTGCCCGAGGCGTTGCGGGAGGCACTGATCAGCCATTACCTGTTGCAGCGTCCGGAGCTGGACGCGCTGCGTTTTCTCGAAGACTACCGGCGCCTGGCCGCCCAGCGTCACGCCAAGGTGCTGGGGATTTTCGTGCGCCTGGCCGGCCGCGACGGCAAGCACGGTTACCTGGCGCACCTGCCGCGCACCCTGGGTCTGTTTGTCCGTGCGCTGGACGCGGAGGCCTTTGCGCCCCTGCGCCAGTGGCTCGACCGGCACGTGCCGGGCTGGCGAGAAGAACTGCCCGCCACGACCCTGGCGACATTGCGTCAAACCCCTTATCGATTGGTTCAAGGATCATCCCATGGCCACGTTTAACTGCGATTCTGCCTTGCGTTTCATCAACCCCGAGTTCCTGCCGCTGAGCGATGGCCGCGTGCGCCAGGTGCTCGATCCGGCGACCCTGCAACCGGTCGGGCAAGTCGGCGTGTGTGGCGATGCCGATGTGCAAGCCGCCATCGATGCCGCCACCGCCGCGCAAAAACAATGGCGCCTGGTGGACGCGAAAAGCCGCGCCGCGCGCCTGCATCAACTGGCCAATGCCATAGAGCAGAACCTGGCATGCAACCGCGAAGTCGCACGCCTGATGACCCTGGAGATGGGCAAGCCGTTTCCCGAGGCCATGGGCGAGTTGGCCAACTGCGCGCCGATCTTTCGCTACTACGCGGAAATGGCCCGGGACGATGCCGGCAAGGTCGCCGGCACCACGCAGATCGGTTCCTTCCAGCATGTGCGCTACGAGCCCTATGGCGTCAGCGTGCACATCATGCCGTTCAACTTTCCGATCCTGCTGATGTGCTGGACGGTCGCCGCGTCGCTGGCGGCGGGCAATGCCTGCCTCATCAAGCCGGCGGAAGCCACGACCCTGTGCACCCTCAAGTTCATGGAACATTTCAGCGCATTGTTGCCGGGACTGGTGTCCTGTGTGCCGGGCGATGCGGTGACTGCGCAACTGCTGGTGCAGTCGGCGCAGACCCACGCGGTGGCGTTCACCGGCAGTGTCGCGGCGGGCAAGGCGGTGGCCGTGGCCTGTGCCGAGCGGATGAAGCCTTGCGTCATCGAGGCCGGTGGCAGCGATCCATTGATCATCTCCAGGCATGCGCCGCTGGATGTCGCGGCGGCGGGTGCAGTGACGGCTGCATTCCATCTCAGTGGGCAGATCTGCACCTCGGCCGAGCGCCTCTATGTCGTGGACGAGGTGCATGACGAATTTGTCGCGAAATTCGCCGAGCGCACCCGCGCCCTGCGCATCGGCCATGGCCTGGAGCGCTCGGAGATCGGGCCGATGGTCAGCGAAGCGGCCCGCAACAAAGTCATGCGCCTGGTCGATGACGCCGTGGCCAAGGGCGCGAAAGTGGTGTGTGGCGGGCGGATTCCACCCCAGCACACGGTCGGCTGGTTCTATGAGCCGACCATCCTCACCGGCGTAACCGGTGACATGGCGATTCTTCAGGAAGAGTGCTTTGGCCCGGTGGCGGCGATCTGCCGGGTCAGCGATTTCGATGAGGCGGTGCGGCTGGCCAACGACTCGCCGTTCGGCCTCGGGGCCTCGCTGTTTTCCACGGACCTGGCCGAAGCCATGGAGGCCGCCGAGCGCCTGGAAGCGGGGATGGTCTGGGTCAACAACCCGCTGATCGACAACGATGCGCTGCCGTTCGGTGGCTGGAAGATGTCCGGCCTTGGGCGCGAGCTCGGGCGTCAGGGGCTGGAAGCGTTCCGCCGCTCGAAAATGGTCATCATCGATCACCAGCCGAAGATTCAGGACTGGTGGTATCCCTACGCCGACGATGTGTTCTATCGCGATCCGGCCTGAAGCCCGGATGCACACAGGAGGATCGTGATGAGCGACAACATGGGCGGGTCGACGCTGGCGGTGATTCTCGCGGCCGGGCAGGGCAAGCGGATGCAGTCGCCGCTGCCCAAGGTCTTGCACCCGGTGGGTAACCGGCCGCTGCTCGGCCATGTGCTGGCGGCGGTGGAGGCGGCCGGTATCGAGCAACGGGCGGTGGTGGTGGGCGCGGGCGGCGAGCAGGTGGCTGAATACCTGCGGCAGGTCGCACCGACGGCACAGGTGTTTACCCAGCATGAGCAACGAGGCACGGCCCACGCGGTACTCGCCGCCCGGCCGGCCTTGCAGGTCCAGCAGCAGGGCTATGTGTTGGTGCTGTTTGGCGACTCCCCCCTGATCACCCCGCAGACCCTGAATCGCTTGCGCAGGGCGTTGATGGACGGTGCGGCGGTGGCGGTGGCGGGTTTCCACACCCAGCGGCCGGGGCCCTACGGGCGGCTGCTGGTGGAGCAGGGGCGTTTGCGGGCGATCCGCGAAGCCAGGGATGCCAGCCCGCAGGAGCTGGACATCAACTTCTGCAATGGCGGCGTCATGGGCCTGCGGGCAGATACCTGCCTGTGGTTGCTGGAGCGTATCGGCAACCGCAACGCCCAGGGCGAGTACTACCTCACCGATGCGGTGGCGGTGGCCAACGAGGCGGGGCTGATGGTGACTGCCGTGGAAGTGGAGGAAACCGACGTGCTCGGGGTCAATGACCGCGAGCAATTGCAGGCCGCCGAACAGCTGTACCAGCAGCGTCGGCAGCGCAGTATCAAGGAGTGCCCCATGGGTGACTATCAACGGTTGTACATCGGCGGTAAGTGGGTTGCCCCGGTTCAAGAGGGTGTTTTCGATACGCTCGATCCGAGTGACGAGTCGGTGCTGGCGCGGGTTGCTTCTGCCACGTTCGAAGACGTCGACCGGGCGGTGGCGGCCGCGCGTTCGGCGTTTGATGAGGGGGACTGGCCACGCTGGTCGGGCGCGCAACGGGCCGAGGTACTGCACCTTATCGCCGAGGGCATTCGCATCCGTCAGGACGAACTGGCCGCCATCGAAGTGCGCGACAACGGCAAGCCATTGCCGGAAGCGTTATGGGACATCGCCGACACCGCCGGTTGCTTCGATTTCTATGCCGGGTTGGCCGAGCAGTCGGATCAACAGGGTGAACAGTCGATCGATGTGCCGGATGCGCGCTTCACGTCATCGGTGATCAAGGAACCGGTCGGTGTGGTCGCGGCGATCATCCCGTGGAATTTCCCGATGCTGATGGCTTCGTGGAAAGTGGCCCCGGCGCTGGCGGCAGGTTGCACCGTGGTGCTCAAGCCATCGGAGCTGACTCCATTGACCGCACTCGAGCTGGCGGGCATCGCCGACAAGGCAGGGTTGCCGGCCGGGGTACTGAACGTGATCACGGGCCTGGGACGCGAGGCGGGCGCGCCGCTGGCCAAACACCCGTATGTCGACAAAGTCGCCTTCACCGGCAGCGTACCGACCGGGCGCAAGATCATGCAGGCGGCTGCCAACGATATCAAAAACATCAGCCTGGAGCTGGGCGGCAAATCACCTTTCGTGATCTTCGCCGACAGCGACATTGAAGCCGCCGTGGAGTGGATTCTGTTCGGGATCTTCTGGAATCAGGGCCAGGTCTGTTCAGCCACTTCGCGGGTGCTGGTGGAGCGCGGGTTGTACCCGGCGTTGCTCGAACGCCTGATTGCCGCGACCGAGCAGATTCAGATCGGCCAGGGTTTCGAAGAGGGGGTGAAACTCGGGCCGCTGGTCAGTCAGGGGCAACTGGACAAGGTGCTGGAGGCCATCGCGGCCGGTCAACAAGAGGGCGCGCGGCTGGTGTCGGGCGGTGGGCGGCCGGGCAATCTGGAAAAGGGTTACTACCTGACGCCGGCGATTTTCGCCGATGTCCCCGAGGACAGCTCGGTATGGCGTGAGGAGATCTTCGGACCGGTGGTGTGCCTGCGCGCCTTCGACACGGAAGCCGAAGCGATCCGATTGGCCAATGACTCGCCGTTTGGCCTGGCGGCAGCGGTCATGTCCCGGGATATGCCGCGTTGCGAACGGGTCGCACGCGAATTTCGCGCCGGCATTGTCTGGGTCAACTGCTCGCAGCCGACCTTCGTCGAAGCGCCGTGGGGCGGTTACAAGCAGAGCGGCATCGGTCGCGAACTGGGTGAGTGGGGCTACAACAGCTACCTGGAAACCAAGCAGATCACCCGCTACAACGGCGAACCCTGGGGGTGGTACCAGAAGTGAACGCCGGTTGGCAGGTACCCCGCAAGGGGTATCGGCCACAAAACCCTGTAGGAGCGAGCCTGCTCGCGATGGTCGTCAACGATAACGCGGGTTGCCAGGTATCCCGTGGCGCTCTCGGGTTTATCGCGAGCAAGCTCGCTCCTACAGATGGCATTGGCCGCCGGCGAAAACACAAACCCTGTAGGAGCGAGCTTGAACTGGCCTAATGATTTTGGACACTTCAATCGGGCGCTATGATGGCGCCCAAATCTGAGGTGTTTGGATATGCGTAAATCTTATTCCAGTGAGTTCAAACTCAAGGCCGCCAGCATGGTGCTGGACGAGGGCCAGTCAGTTCCCGATGTTTGTGCCAGTTTGGATATTGGCCCTACGGCCTTGCGCCGTTGGGTCGACCAGGTTCGCAAAGAACGCTTGGGTTCGACCCCGGTGGGGGCCAAGGCAATCACCGCCGATCAGCGGGAGATTCAGCAGCTCAAAGCGTTGCTCAGGCAAAAAGACCTGGACATTGAAATCCTAAAAAAAGGCCAGTGCTCTCCTGCTTTTGGACTCCAAAGATCATTCTCGCTGATCAATGAGCTGGACGAGCAGTACGGCGTTAACAATTGCTGTCGGGCGTTTGGAGTCACCCGCAGCAGCTTTTACGCCTGGCGTCAGCGTCAGGGCAAGGTGAATCCTGAGCGGGAGAAACTTAAGGCCGTGCTGGTCAAGCATCACAAGGAATCCAGAGCGTCCGCAGGGTCTCGCACCCTGTCCAAGGAACTGCAAGCCAAGGGGCATCGTGTCGGGCGACATATGGCTCGCAGCTTGATGCGCGAAGCCGGTGTTGCCAGCCATCAACGGCGGCGGCACAAGTACAAATCTTCCGGCGTTGAGGCGCTGGTGGCGCCGCATGTGCTCAAGCGCAAGTTTGATGTCACTGCGGTTAACCAAGTGTGGTGCGGCGATGTGACCTACATCAAAGTCGGCACGCGCTGGATGTATTTCGCGGCGGTGCTGGATCTGTTTGCCCGCAGGATCGTGGGCTGGTCGTTTTCGATGATTTCCGATGCCACGCTGACCTGCGAAGCGTTGCGGATGGCGGTCGACCTGCGAGGCCGGCCAAAAGAGGTGCTGTTTCACTCTGACCAGGGCTGCCAATACACCAGTCATAAATTCAGGAAAGAAATGCGCAAACATGGCCTCCTGCAAAGCATGAGTCGCAAAGGTGAGTGCTGGGACAACGCTCCGATGGAGCGTTTCTTTGGAAGCCTCAAGTCAGAGTGGGTACCAGAAGATGGCTACCGCTCGGAACATGAGGCGCGGGTGGATGTGCAGCGTTATGTGATGCGTTACAACAACGTCAGGCTCCATAGCTACAACGGCTACCGGTCGCCGGTAGCTATGGAGAAACTGGCGGCATGAAACCGTAACTGGTGTCCAAAATTAGTTGACCAGTTCGGTTGGCAGGTGCTCCGCGGCGCTCTCGGGTTTATCGCGAGCAAGCTCGCTCCTACAGATGGCATTGGCCGCCGGCGAAAACACAAACCCTGTAGGAGCGAGCTTGCTCGCGATGGTCGTCAACGATAACGGGGGTTGGCAGGTGCTCCGCGGCGCTCTCGGGTTTATCGCGAGCAAGCTCGCTCCTACAGATGGCATTGGCCGCCGGCGAAAACACAAACCCTGTAGGAGCGAGCCTGCTCGCGATGGTCGTCAACGATAACGCGGGTTGCCGGGTACCCCGCGGCGCTCTCGGGTTTATCGCGAGCAGGCTCGCTCCTACATCCCCACACATGGGTTATTACACCCACCTGACCGGGCCTTTTTCACCAAAATTGCGTCTCGCCTGGCACACCGTCAAACAGCTTGTTCATTAATTTGGACTTTTTCTTGGCCCTCTAGTGATGGCTCATTCGTTGCTTAACCCCTTGGTACCCGCAACAGTTTTCGTCCCATGACGCGAGGGGTGAAAAAATGAAGCTAGCGACGCCAGCATGCAACGCCATCGCCTTACCGCTCAGGTCAAGCCCGCCCTGCACGATGCTCTTTCCCGGAACACGTCACGGGCTGACAGCGCGCTTGCACCCAACGTGCAGACATCATTCAGATCGCCACCGACGGCCAGCCCAGGCAATTGTTCGCGGGAGCTATTACATGTGCGGCGGGAAAGGGAGAATTGGTGATGGCTTCCACGACTAAATCCATTGCTCTAACCACGAAAAGATCGACACACCTTTATAAGCAGCTCGCTCAGTTGAGTCTGATGTTTATCGCGTTGCTGATGATGCTGGCGTTGTCCGCCGTACTGACGATGGCGTTGACCCTTTGAGCGCTCTGACCTGCCGGCGCCTATTACGGTCAGGTCGAATGCAAAGGGTGGGCAAGCCTGTGAATTACCCGGCCTATGGAACTGCACACCATTCGGGCGATCGAATCCTTTACGGGTGAGACGCGCATCGTAATGGTTACGCATTCGCATTGAACGCCCGGTATGGCTGTAAAGCCGGGAGGGCTGCATGGGAAACCGCGCGATGTTCAAGTTCTTTGCGGGCTACCTGTTCGTGTGCGCACTGCTGGCATGGGCGGTGACTCAGGCGTCGCCCTGGATTGCCTCGCACCTGCTGCTCAACTGGATTCTCTAGCGTCGTATCCCCTCAAGCACCGCGATCCGCAGCCTGCTCGATCAGTCGTTGCAATTGCGCGACCAGGCCGGTTCGCTGAACCGGCAACTGACCCCATTCAAGGGAGCCAGTTGCCGACGCTAGCGGGTTAGTGGAACGGAAAGATGTAGTTCATCCAGGCAGCCATGCGCAGGAGGATCTTGCGCATCATCGCGATGTGATGGAAATGCTGGCTGTACAACGCCGCCTGGCCGTAGGCACCGCCGGGCATCAGGTCGGCGTACTGGGCATAGTCGGGATCGGTGATTTCAATGATCACCGGTACCCGGCCGGCCGGTGGCGAACCGGTGAAACCGATCAGCGTGCCCGACGGTTGGATCTGGCCTTCGGCGATGACCGACACCACGGTTTTGACCTTGCCTTCGAACACCCTCCCGGGAATGCCGTCAAATGCGACTTCGGCCTCATCGCCCTCGGTCAGGCGCAACAGGCTGTTCTGTCGCATCCACGCCGAAAGGTAATGCCCCTCGGCGGGAATGAACACCATCGAAGGGCGCAGCGGCAATTTGGTCGCCATCATGCCCGGACGCAGCGAAACATGGGTGACGAAGCCTTTGCTCGGTGCGCGCACCGTGGTGTTGTCGAGTTCGTACTGCGCGTTGTCCAGTTGTGCCTTCAGGTCGTCACTGCGAGCGATCACCATATCCAGTTCACGTTGGGTACTGAAATTACGCTTGATCAACTCGGTGATCCGGGCACGATCGGCCTGGGCAGCAATCAGCTGTGCCTTGAGGGATTTGACCCGGTACTCGAATGGTGCGGGGTCGATGCGAAACAGCACATCGCCTTTTTCCAGGGGCTGGTTGGTCTTGACCGGCACGTCGATCACCTGGCCACTGACCACGGGAATCACCGGAACCGATACGAAATAGGAACGCGCCACCTCGGAGTAGGGGTGGTTGTAGTTCATGGTGAAAATCAGCGCGCCGATAATCAAGATCCCGCCCAGCACCGCCGTGGGCACCGTCCATTTGTTCAGGGGGATGCGGAAGATCTTGAAGATGGCAACGCAGAGTGCCGCATACGTCAGTATGAGTAAGAGATCCATGGCTCAAATGCCCTCGCCGAGATTGTCCGTTGGCCGTCTGCTCTGTGCCGTACCCGTTGCTGCCTCGAGGCGCTCGATCCGGCCTTGCAGTTCGGCGACCTGTTGTTCGAGGTGAACCACATGGCTCTTGGGTGAGTGTCCGTCACTGAAACCCCAGCCCCGGTCCTCTCGATAGGCCATCGCCCAGATCCACAGGAACGGCCAGAGCGCGTGCAGGGTGAACAGGCTGACCCAGCCGGTGGCGTGGATTGCATCCTGGTGAGGGTGGTTGCGGTGGACGGCAATTTCATAGGGGATGTCGTGGAGCAGGATGATCCCGTAGAACAGGACAAGCCCGACAAAAATCAGCAGGCCCAGCGCGAAGTAATCAAGCATGAACCACTCCTCTTGAAGCAGGTAACGTGTGCGCATGAGTGTAGCCGTTCAATCTACACTTGACGGGGATGCGGATATCCAGCCTGGGCAACCGGTGCCTGGCCGAAGCGTCGACCGGTATCGTGCAGGCAGCCCAGGGGGAGGTGTATTCATGCCAGGCAATGATCAATTCGAGAGGGCGCCTGTACTTGACCCTGTCGAGCGCATTACCGAGGTGATCTTCGGCCTGCTGATGGCCATGACGTTCACCGGCACCATCAGCGTGGCCACGGCAGACCAGGCCGCCGAGCGCACGATGATGCTGGCCGCGCTCGGTTGCAATCTCGCCTGGGGACTGGCCGATGCGGTCATGTACCTGTTGCGCGCACTGGTCGAGCGCACGCGCAGGATCAAGCTGTACCTGGCCCTGCGCAACGGCGCGGACGCCACGGCCGGTCAGGCGCTCATTGCGCAAGTACTGCCGTTGCAATTCGCGACGGCGGCCGGCAGCGAGGGCCTGGAGCTGTTGCGCCGTCGGCTGCTCGAACAGCCGCCCTTGCCGATCAGGGCCGGCCTCGGCTGGAACGACTTCAGGGGCGCGTTCGGTGTTTTCCTGCTGGTGGTGGGCTCGACCTTTCCGCTGGTGGTGCCGTTCATACTGCTCGACCAGACGGCGCTCGCCATCCGCTTGTCCAACCTGATCGGCCTCGTGGTGCTGTTCATCGCAGGCTGGATGCTCGCCAGATACGCTGGCGCCACGCAGTGGCAGGGTGGGGTGATCATGGCCGCTACGGGAGGTGTGTTGATCCTTGCGATCATTGCGCTGGGCGGCTGACAACTGGACATAATTCAGCACACTAAAGACTCATTCTCATTTACAATCGCCCTTCCATTTACGTTGGGCAGCCCGGTATGGATGTTCTTGCCGCAATCCATCTTTATTTATCCCAGTGGGTCATCGAGCCGGTCACCCGGCAGTTCCTGGGCATTTTCGACTTCAACGGCAGACTCGGTCTATCCTTTCTCTGCATGTCTTACGGCGTTGCTTATTGCCTGTTCCGGTACCGTAAATCCCGGGGTTTGACCGACGCGCGCTCCTTCGTTCAGTTCATCGGCGGCCGCCGGGTTTACCTGCACCGCTCGGCGTTGCTCGACTACCGCTATTACTTCGTACTCGCTATCCTCAAGGTTGTCCTGGTACTGCCCATCGTCGGTCTGGTCGATCCGTACGTGTTGCGCTCGGCGGACTACATCGCCTTCTTCACCCGGCTGTGGGGCGCGCGCACGCAAGTGGAGGAGCACCTGGCGCTGACCCTGCTCTATGGGCTCGGCGTTTTTCTGGTCAAGGACTTCAGCCATTACTGGGGCCATCGCGCGTTTCATTCGCGGTATCTGTGGGCCTTCCACAAAGTCCATCATTCGGCGCCCGTGCTGGTGCCGGCGACGGCCAGCCGCGTGCACTTTCTGGAAGAGGTGGTCGAAAAGCTCACGGACATCATCTGTATCGGCGCCTTTGCCGGTGTCTTCTGGTACGCCTGCGGGGGAGAGATCAGCCGCTACACATTGTTTGGCGTGACCTACATGGTGTTCATCTTCAATTGCCTGGCGGCCAACCTGCGTCACAGCCACGTCTGGTTGTCCTTCGGGCCTGTGCTCGAACGGGTGTTGAGCAGCCCGGCGCAACACCAGATTCATCACAGCGACGCGCCACGACACTTCAACAAGAACTTCGGCATCAACCTGTCGCTGTGGGACTGGATGTTCGGCACGCTGTACGTCACCCGGTCCACGCCCGAGGTCATCGCCTTCGGCACCGGGGAACAGGATCACGAGCGTTACCTGACGATGAAGGGTTTGATCGTCACGCCCTTTGTGGACATCGCCCGCAAACTCCTCTGTGCAAAACGCCCGAAAGCACAGCCTGAAAGCGCATCTGATCCGTATTTTTCAGTGCAATCTGCCTCTGTAACGGATACAGCCACCAGCCCACAATAAATCTCCGGTACGGCAGCACTCGGCGCCCGCTGTACCGCCAATTCATAGTGTGGGAGGCCGCATGGCCAAGATGACGATTTTTCTCGGCGGTTTTCTGCTGTTGACCATTCTGATCGGTATGTTGGCGACGATTCCTCCGGCGTGATCATTCCGGGGCCCCGTTTCATTGCACCTCTGGACGCGCGGTCGAGCCATTGGTACATGCTCCACAACCCGTCCAGTCCTCGCGCGTTTTGTGCGTGTTCATCGCTGTACGCTCCTGGTGAAAGGTCGTGAATTAGACTAAACCCGGGTATCGAACGGTGGGAGTGACAAGCGTGGCGGGATTTCGATGGACTCGATGATCACTGCCGCCGCCCAGGCGCTGGCGGCGGGCAATCCGCTGGGGGCACTGGACCGCGTGGCCTTGCGCGACGATGCGCCGGCGCTGGCCCTGCGCGGCATCGCCATGGCGCAACTGGGCGATCTGGTGCGCGCCCGGGCGCTGGTCAAGCGCGCGCACCGAGCCTTTGCGCCCAGGGAGGTGCTGGCCCGTGCCCGATGCGTGGTGGCCGAGGCCGAAATCGCCCTGGCGTCACGGGATCTCGGCTGGCCGGTCAAGGCGCTCGAGGCAGCGCGGGTCACCCTTGAAAATCACGGTGACCGGGTCAATGCCGCTCATGCGCGGTATCTGCAGATGCGCCGTTTGCTGTTGATCGGCCAGCTCGATGAAGCGCAGCAGTTGTTGGCCAGTCTCGACCCCGGCCCCTTGCCGCCGGCCTTGCGCGCCACCCATGAACTGGTGCTGGCGGGGATCGCCATTCGCCGCCTGCAATCGAACGCGGCACGGGAGGCGTTGACGCGAGCCGGGCAGGCTGCCGGTCAGTCGGGGATTGCCGCGCTGATCGCTGAAGTCGAACAGGTTGCGTGCCTGCTCGACGCACCCGCGGCACGCCTGATTGCCCAGGGTGAGGAACGCGCGCTGCTGCTCGATGAAGTCGAAGCCTTGCTCGGTTCAACGTCGCTGGTGGTGGACGCCTGCCGGTACGTTGTGCGGGGCTGCGGCATGTCGGTGTCGCTCGCGACGCGGCCGATCCTGTTCATGCTCGCCCGTACCTTGGCCGAAGCCTGGCCCGCCGATGTTGCGCGGGAAACGCTGATCGCCCGCGCGTTCCGTCTGAAGCTCTCGGATGAGTCCCATCGTGCCCGGCTTCGCGTGGAAATCGGCCGGCTGCGTAAAGCGCTCAAGCCGTTGGCCGGCGTCATCGCGACGCCCCGGGGTTTTGCCCTGCAAACGTCCGTGTGCACGGAGGTGGTGACACTGGCGCAACCGGTCGAGGAAAAATATGCCGCGGTATTTGCCTGCCTCGCCGATGGCGAGTCGTGGTCGAGTTCCGCCCTGGCCCTGGCGCTGGGTATCAGCCAGCGCACGGTGCAGCGTGTGCTCGATACGCTGGCGAAGCAGGGCAAGGTGCAGTGGTTTGGTCGAGGCCGCGCGCGGCGCTGGATGACGCCGCCGGTACCGGGATTCGCGACGACCTTGTTACTCCCGGCACCGCTGCCCGGTGGCTAGGATGAACGCCACCAACCCCCGTTGAGGATTGCCAGATGAAACACGCAACTGCTGAAGTCATTCGTGAATATGGCCCGTTTGCCGAGGTCGATCATGTGTGCGGCGTCACCTGGGACGGCGAAAAGGTCTGGTTCGCCAGCAACAGCAAAATCAACGCTCTGGACCCGGAAAGCGGCAAGCTGCTGGACTCGATCGATGTCGCTGCCCATGCCGGCACCGCGTTCGATGGCAAGCATCTGTTCCAGATCGCCGACGATCGCATCCACAAGATCGATCCCCGTACCGGCCGCGTCCTCTCGACGATTCCGGCCCCCGGCGCCGGTGCTGATTCGGGGCTGACCTGGGCCGAAGGGACGTTGTGGGTGGGCCAGTACCGCGAGCGCAAGATCCACCAGATTGACCCTGAGACCGGCAAGATCCTGCGTACCCTCGAATCCAACCGTTTTGTTACCGGCGTGACCTGGGTGCAAGGTTCGCTGTGGCATGGCACCTGGGAGGGCGACGAGAGTGAGTTGCGGCGCATCGACTCGCAAACCGGTGAAGTACTCGAGAGCCTCAGGCTGCCGGAAGGCGTCGGCGTGTCGGGACTGGAGTCCGATGGCGGCGAGCGGTTGTTTTGCGGTGGCGGCGAAAGCGGCAAGGTGAGGGTGGTGCGTCGGCCTTCGTGATGCACGGATCTGTTTACACCCACTTACCCTGTGGGAGCGGGCTTGCTCGCGAAGGCGGCGTGTCAGACGACATTGATGCTCCCTGACACACCGCCTTCGCGAGCAAGCCCGCTCCCACAGGGGCAGTGGGTGTATGCAAAATCTGCAAGCAACCGAAATCACTGTGGGAGCAAGCTCACTCCAGCCACTCAGTCCGCTTGTGGATAATGATCGCTGATCTCGTACCAGTCCGCTTTCGAGCCGACGCAAACATGTTTTTGCTTGCGTGTCCGTAGCGGCGTATCCAGCGAGCCGAGGGCAATCGAAACCCACTCGGAAAACGCGCCTGTCGAGTCAGTCCAGAACAGCGAAGATCCGCAGCGGGAACAGAACTGCCGCGTGACACCTTTGGACGATTGATACGCCATCAGCGAGTCAGTGCCGGTCATGATCGACAGCGCCGAGGCGGGCGCGCTTGCGTAGGTGGCAAACGCAGCGCCATGGCTCTTTCGGCACTGGCTGCAATGGCAATGGGTGACGGCTTTCAACTCGCTCGACACGCGATATTTGACCGCACCGCAAAGGCAGCTGCCCCGGTGAAACTCATCCATGAAATGCCATCTCCTTATCGATAGTATTTTTCCGTCCTGCCATGTTTTCTACTGGTCGAAATCGGTCTAAAAGCCCGGTTGGCAATCGTCCCTGTTTTGCTATCCTCAACCTTGTAGGTGAAGACGCAGACTGATGCGCAAAAGGATAGCAAGGAGACGTGGGGCGCGTTCCGAAGGGTACACGGTTAGAAAGATCCCCGCGCTGGGATCCAGCCCTTATGCCGTGTGAAGCAGAAGAGTTCCATTACGGTTTCACGACTCTTTTGTGGGAGGCCTGATAAACCTTGTAAGCCGGAGACCAGCACCGGCCACCTACTTGTACTCACCCACGAAGCCCGCCCAGTGCGGGCTTTTTAATGCGTTGGTTTTTTCACGGTGTAGGAGCCAGCTTGCTGGCGATGGTCGTTAACGATAACGCGGGCGAACTGGATAAACGCGGCGCACTGGAGTCCATCGCCAGCAGGCTGGCTCCTATGTATGGACTCGCCCCCACTTTCAACCTGCTTCTAAACACTGCTGCCCGGTTGCATCTATGTATCAGGCCTGTTTGAGGAAGCCTTGAACGGCTTCTGGCCAACATTGGATAAGCGCGCGGTATGCCGATTACAGTGAGGCCTCAAGGGCCGGTAGGAGCCCAGGCATCAATCCGCGACGGTCTGACCTGGGGTCAATGTTTTTTAGCATGGGTTGGAGCGGCTTAACGCCCCGGTGGCAGAACGCTATTGATCAGTGACTCATCGCCACCTCGGGGCCATTTCCCGGCCGGCGATGATAAGTCTGATCGTTTTGTAGTAGTACCCAGAGAATGCGCAGGTTGCGGTTGGCCAATCGCACTGCCGCCTCCTTGCGCCCCAGGCGGGAAATCCAACGCTGTAGACGTTGGTCGTCCGGCTGCTGTGAGTCAGATCGTATCTGCCTTAAAACAGCATGGGCTCCTTGGATCGTCAGACTGCGCAAGTAGGCATCGCCATGTTTGCACATCTTGCCCAGCCGGATTTTATCGCCGCTGCTGTGCTGGTTGGGCACCAACCCGAAGTACGCGGCAAACTGCCGGGCGTTGGCGAAGCGTTCAGGCTCGGTCTGCTTGGCCAGCAGCGCCGTGGCGATGATTGGACCAACACCGCGCACAGTCATCAGCCGCCTCGCTATCTCACTCTCTTTCGCCGCCGTTTCCAGTCGGCCGGTCAGTACGTTGACGCGTTCACCCAGTTGACTCCATTCACCCAGCAGTTCGGCGATCAGCTCGCGCAGTAGATCGGGCAATGGCTGGGTAACATCTTCCAATATCCGAGGCACGAGCTGGCTGATCGCCATTTCGCCCTGCGCCAGAGCCACGCCATGTTCCAGCAGCAAACCGCGCATCTGATTGCCCACCGCCGTGCGTCGCCGTATATATCCCTGTCGAGCTCGGTGCAGTGCCTGCATCGCGAGCGCCGCCGGGCTCTTGACCGGAACGGCTGAAATCGTGCTATCGCGGCCTGCACGCAGGATAGCGAACGCATCGTTGTGATCATTTTTCGGGCCACAGCGATGTTTGGCAACAAGCTGGGCCGGCAGGATGCGGACCGGATTGCCCTGTATTTGCAGTAACCGGGCCCACGCCTGAGCGCCTGGCCCGGTTTCCACCAAGACCGTCACACTCTCGGGAAGCTTGTGCAGAAATACCTGGAAGGCCTCGCGGGACTTGATTCGATCCTCGAATTTTACCTGGCCGAGAGCATCCTCCCCGGCGACCTGAAAGACCTTTTTTGCAAGATCTACCGCAACGGTCGTGCACGCCGACTCGTCGGCTGACAAAGACTGATTGAACATCGTATGCTTTTTCATGGCCTCGCCCTCGCTGTCGTTGGCTTCTATAAGAATGCCACCGCGGCGCACAGACGCCTCGGCTTGGGCGAGTCCATTTAATTACAGTTTCAGCGTGGGCATGGCCCCTTGTGGGAGCTGGCTTGCCAGCGATGGTCGTCAACGATAACGCGGGTGATCTGGATAAACGCAGCGCACTTGAGTCCATCGCCAGCAAGCTGGCTCCTACAGTTTCAGCGTGGGCAGGGTCCCCTGTGGGAGCTGGCCTGCCAGCGATGGTCGTTGACGATAACGCGGGCGAACTGGATAAACGCGGCGCACTGGAGTCCATCGCCAGCAGGCTGGCTCCTACAGTTTTGCGTCGAGAACCTTTTCTATGCCCGCAAGGCAGGTCTGGCCGGCCACTCAAGGCGCGCCGAACAGCATCGTCCAGTAAACACCGTTGTCGCTGCGGGCGTTGGCGGCGTACGCGGCACCGACCTGGGTGAACATCGGGTTCATCAGGTTGGCGCAGTGCCCGGGACTGGCGAGCCAACCGGCCATGGCCTTGCTCGGCGAACCTTGCCCGGCGGCGATGTTTTCGCCGATCTGGCGGCCACGGTAGCCGGCAGCCCTGGCGCGGTCGGCGGGCATGTCACCGTCGCGGTCCTGGTGGGCGAAATAGTTGCCGTAGGCCATGTCCTTGCTGTGATTTTGTGCTGCGGAACCCAAGGCCGCACTCCAGGACAGCGGCCGCGCGGCGGCGAAGCGCTGGCGACCACACAGGCGCGGCCTGGCCCGGGCAGCGTTGACCTGCGTCAGCAACGCCTGGGCGGCGCTGCGAGGATCGGCGGTTTGCCGGTCGAGCACCGGCCGCGCCAGCACCACTTGCCACTCGCTCCCGGCGCGGCTGACGCCGATATCGGCGTATTGGTTGTCGAGCAGTGCGGCGCAGTGCTCGTCCTGGAACATATCGAAGGCTTCTTCGGCGTCCCGTGCACCCACCACGCGGATAGAACGCACCATGGTCGCCTGATAGCCGGAAGCTTTTAACCGATCCCGCAACCCACCGCCATAGCCAACGGGCAAGGCCAGGTTCGATTTGAGCGTCAGGGGTGACAAGCGTTGCGCGGGGCGCCGATCGCAACGTTGCGGATGGGCGCGGTAGTCGTTGATGGCGTCGACCAGTTGCCGTTGCCCATCGGCGTGGGCGGGGCTGGCAAAAACGGGGAGCAGGGGAAGCAGGCACAGCGAAGAAAAGCGCAAGGCAACGACGGTTTGGCGCATGAACGGACAACTCGAATGAGATGACGACGAAAGGAGTGGGGAAAAACGCAGGGTATGACTGGTGTCTCGACACAAGGTTCACGGCGCACAAGCAGCTGCCTGTCATCCAGCCGAGGCGTCCGACGAAGGGTAGGGTGGAGTGCGCCGTTTAAACGGGATCCTGGTGCTCGTTCGGTCGCAGCCTGAAGCGACCATGCACTCGCTGTGCTGGACTTCGCCGCCGCCCAACGCGCCGATCAAGGCCAGGTCCAGTTCGCGGCCCATGCTGCGCATCAGCGAGGCCAGGGCTTCGGGGCCGATGATGGCGGCGACTTCATCGATCAGGACGCTGGCCAGTAGCTGATAGTGGCGGGGGGGCTTGTCGGAACGCCGCATCGCCCCGTTGGGTCGCGAAGCGGCCCCAAACCCTGCAATCGCGGTTACTCAGGCAAATGCATTGTTCGGGTTTGCGACTGCTGCGCAGCCGAACGGGGGCGAGCCCCCTCGCCACAAAGACCGGTGTTGCCGTTACAACCCATCCCCCAGCGCCTTTAAGTATTCAGGACTTTCGCTGATCGAGTTATGCCCCGTCCCCGGTATCACCTGCAACGACGCCACGCCTTTGGTGAAATGACTCAACAAACGCTCCGTACTCGAACGCGGAATCACTTCATCATGCTCGGCGGCAATCAGGCGAGTCGGCACCGTGATGCGGGCGGCGTACTGCCAGGACGGGTATTTGTCCTTCAGCAACCAGCGCACCGGAAACCAGCCAAACTGACGAGCGGCCAGCCCCTCGAGGCTGTTGTAGGGCGTGATCAATACCAGGCGCGCCGCCGGGCGCTGGCTGGCAAGGCGCACGGCGACACCCGAGCCCAGGCTGCGTCCGACCACCGCCACATGCGAGTGGCTGGCATACACCTGGTCGAACAAGGTCAAGGCATCGCGGGCGATGGCCTCTTCGGAGGGCGAGCCGGAACTGCCGCCAAAGCCCCGGTAATGCAGCAGATACAGCGCGTAGTCAGGGAACGCCTGGGTGAACCCGGGCAAGTTGCGCGAGACGTCCTCGGCGTTGCCGCCAAAGTAGATCAGCGCCTTCGGGCCTTCGTGAGGCCGGATGGACACCAGCACCCGTGCGTCGGCGACCGGCAGGGTGAGCAGCGTCCCGGCTGCGCCGACGGCGCGCGGTTGCGGGTAATAGATCAGCGCCCGCTGAAACACGAACAGCGTCACGCACAGCGTCAGGTACAACGCAGCGACGATGACGACGAGCAACACCAGGGTGCGCGACATTCGACTAACGTTAGTGGGCGGCATTGACGGCTCGGGGTTTGAAAGTGGCTGGCGCCGCAGGGCTTTGTGAGTGTAGTCAATCGACCCTGGGCGCGGGTTATCCGCCGTGTCGGTGCAACAGGCCGGACCCGAACGACTGGTGAGAAGCGTTTTATGAGCCATCCTGAGGGTTACACCCGTAGAGCAATACTCACGCTGGCTGCCGGTGCTTCGGCGGTCTTCACGTTCGGTCCGGTGGGCGCGCAACCCGCGCCGTCGACGGGAACAGGAGGCAAGACCATGCAGACTCGCGCCATTCCTTCCAGCAACGAGTCCTTGCCGATCGTAGGCTTGGGCACTTATCGCGGATTCGACGTCGAGCCCTCGCAACCGGCCTACAAGGACTTGCCCGCGGTACTGGATGCGTTGTTCGACAAGGGTGGCAAGCTGATCGACAGCTCGCCGATGTATGGTCGCGCCGAACAGACCACCGGTGAACTGCTGTCGATCCATGAGCCGCGCTCGCCGGCGTTCCTGGCCACCAAGGTGTGGACCCGCGGGCGCGAGGAAGGCATCGCGCAGATGGAACAATCCTTCGCCCTGTTGCAGACCGACCGGATCGACCTGATGCAGATTCACAACCTGCTGGACTGGCAGACGCACTTGCCGACCCTGCGCCACTGGAAAGAACAGGGGCGCATCCGCTACATCGGCATCACCCATTACACGGCGTCGGCCTACGACGAAGTGGAGGCGGTACTCAAGGCCGAGCCTGTGGATTTCCTGCAGATCAACTACGCCCTGGATGATCGCGGCGCCGAGAAACGCTTGCTGCCGTTGTGCCGTGAACGGGGCGTGGCGGTGATCTGCAATCGGCCGTTCGGCGGTGGCGGCCTGCTGGCCAGACTGAAAGACAAACCGCTGCCAGGCTGGGCGGCGCAAGTCGGGGTCAAGAGCTGGCCGCAACTGGCACTGAAGTTCCTGTTGTCGCATTCGGCGGTGACCTGCGTGATTCCGGGCACCGGCAACCCGCGCTATATGGCGGAAAATACCCGGGCCGGATTCGGCCCGATGCTGACCGATGCCCAGCGTCAGCAACTGATTGCGCTGGTGGACTAGCGCAGCCGGCGAGTTGCGCAACCTCTCCTATACTGTCCGCGTCCATGCCGTTGAAAGCGCATTCGTTGCCCTGACGGCGTCCCTGTCCATCACTGCAAGGAGATCGAACATGGCTATCCGCATTGGCGATGAAGCACCGGATTTCACCGCCGAAACCACCGAAGGCACGCTCAATTTTCACCAATGGATCGGCGACGGGTGGGCCATCCTGTTTTCCCACCCCAAGGATTTCACCCCGGTGTGCACCACTGAACTGGGCTACCTGGCCAAACTCAAGCCCGAATTCGACAAGCGCAACACCAAGGTCATCGGCCTCAGCGTCGACCCGGTCAGCGATCACAACCGTTGGGTCGGCGACATCGCCGAGACTCAGGGCTGCGCCGTCAACTATCCGCTGATCGGCGACGAAAACCTGGTGGTGGCCAAGCTTTACGACATGATCCACCCCAATGCCAGCGGCGGCGCGCGCACGGCGGTGGACAACGCCACGGTGCGTTCGGTGTTCATCGTCGGCCCGGACAAGAAGGTCAAGGCCATGCTGATCTACCCGATGAGCGCCGGGCGCAATTTCGATGAAGTGCTGCGTTTGCTCGACTCTCTGCAACTGAATGCCAAGCACACCGTTGCCACGCCGGTGAACTGGCGGCCGGGCGAGGATGTGATCATCCCGACTTCAGTGTCTGATGAAGATGCGAAGAAGAAATACCCGGATGGCTTCAAGACACTGAAGCCGTATTTGCGGACGGTGGCTCAGCCGAAATAACCTCGGCAGCCCTGAAACCGCCTTCGCGAGCAAGCTCGCTCCCACAGGGATCTCCGGTGAACACAAGATCTGTGTACGACAGAGATCCCCTGTGGGAGCGGGCTTGCCCGCGAAGGGGCCGGAATTGCTGGCCGAGAAATTTCTGTCAAACCAGATACTTTTTAAACCACCCCAACGTCCGCTCCCACGCCAGCTTCGCCGCCGCCTCGTCATAACGCGGCGTCGAGTCGTTGTGGAAGCCATGATTGCAGCCCGGATAAATGTAGGCCTCATAGGTCTTGCCCCCGGCCTTCAACGCTTTCTCATAGGCCGGCCAGCCCTCGTTGATCCGCGTATCCAGCTCGCCGTAGTGCAGCATCACCGGTGCCTTGATCCGGGGCACTTCCTCGGCCGTAGGCTGACGACCATAAAACGACACGGCGGCGCCCAGTTCCGGATAGGCCACGGCGGCGGCGTTGGTCACGCCACCGCCGTAGCAGAACCCGGTGATGCCGACTTTTCCGGTGGCGGCAGGGTGTTTCATCATCCACTCGACGGCGGCGAAAAAGTCGTTCATCAGCTTTTGCGGGTCGACCGTGGCCTGAAGCTCGCGGCCCTTGTCGTCATTGCCGGGATAACCGCCGACCGAGGTCAGGCCGTCCGGGGCCAGGGCGATGAAACCGGCCTTGGCCACACGCCGGGCCACGTCTTCGATGTACGGGTTGAGCCCGCGGTTTTCATGCACGACCACCACCGCTGGCACCTTGCCGGTGGCCTTGGCCGGGCGCACCAGATAAGCCCGTACCTGGCCGTGGCCCTTGGGCGACGGGTAGGTGACGTACTCGGCAATGATGTCCGGGTCGGTGAACTCGACTTGCTCGGCCAGCGCGTAGTTGGGACTTAGCACGGCAAGCAGGGCACCGGCGGTCATGCTGCCGAAGGTGAACAACGCTGCGCGGTCGAGAAACTCCCGGCGGTTGATCTTGCCGTGGGCGTAGTAGTCATATAGCTCAAGCAGTTGCGGGGAAAAGTCTTTGGCAGTTAGACGGGTCATCGGTGCAACTCCTCTCGGCTGGTTGAACACGAAACCTGTGGGAGCGAGCCTGCTCGCGAAGACGGCGTCAGGTTCAGTATCCCGGTGTCTGACACACCGCTTTCGCGAGCAGGCTCGCTCCCACAGGGGTTAAAGGGTGAGGCTAAAATCTCATTTCACGCACTGCGCCCCAGCCTTCGCTATTTGCGCATCTTGTTCAGGCTTGACGCCCGAGACCCCAACAGCGCCTATCACCTGGCCATCGAACACAATCGGCACGCCACCCTCGAGCGAAGTCAGCACGGGTGCTGACAGAAAAGCGTAGCGCCCCCCGTTGACCATGTCCTCATAGCTTTTCGATTCGCGCCGCCCGAGGGCTGAGGTGCGGGCCTTTTCGGTGGCGATATACGCACTGCTCGGTGCGCAACCGTCGAGGCGTTCGAGGGCCAGCGGGTGACCGCCGTCATCGACCACCACTATGGTCACCGCCCATTGATTGGCCTGTGCTTCGGCACGGGCGGCTTTGATGATCTGCTGGACTTCGGTCTGGCTCAGCACGGCTTTGCGGTTCATGGGCATCTCCGGGGTTCGGTTAAGGCAGGGCGGCTTCGACCAGTTCGATCCAGTGCCGCACCGGGGTCCGGCCCGCGCCGTCGAGGTGCGACTGGCAGCCGATGTTGGCCGTGACGATGACCTCGGGATGGCCGCTTTCCAGGGCATTGAGTTTGTTGTCGCGCAGTTGTCGCGACAGTTCGGGCTGGGTCAGTGAATAGGTGCCCGCCGAGCCGCAGCACAGGTGCCCGTCGGGCACGGACGTCAGGTTGAAACCGAGTCCGCTCAGCAGCGCTTCCACGGCGCCGCCGAGTTTCTGCCCGTGCTGCAAGGTGCAGGGGCAATGGAAGGCCAGGCGCTGCGAGGCGTGGATCCCGAGTTTTTCCAGCGGCTCGTCGCGCAACACCTCCACCAGGTCCCGGGCCAGTTCGCTGACCTTTTTCGCCTTGTCGGCATAGGCCGGGTCGCTGGCGAGCAGATGGCCGTAGTCCTTGATGAAGGCGCCGCAACCGCTGGCGGTCTGCACAATCGCCTCGACGCCTTTTTCGATGCCCGGCCACCACGCGTCGATGTTGCGCCGGGCGCGATCGAGGCCGGCGGCCTGGGCGTCCAGGTGGTAGTCCACGGCACCACAACAACCGGCTTCGCGGGTCGCGATGACGCTGATTCCCAACCGGTCCAGCACCCGCGCCGCCGCGGCATTGGTGTTGGGCGACAGGGCGGGCTGCACGCAGCCTTCGAGCATCAGCACCTGACGCTCGCGCAGGGTCATGGGTCGCAGTTTGGCTGGCGGTGCATGGCGCGGCAATTTGCTTTGCAGGGTGCCCGGCAGCAGTGCGCGGAACATCTGGCCGCCATTGATCAGGCTCTTGAACAAATCCGGATGCGGCACGGTCTGGCGCAATCCCTCGCGCAACAGGCGCTGCCCGAGGGGGCGCGGCACCGCCGCATCGACCACCGCCCGACCGATGTCCAGCAGGTTGTGGTAGTCGACGCCCGACGGGCAGGTGGTTTCGCAGTTGCGGCACGACAGGCAGCGATCCAGGTGTTGCTGGGTCTTTTGCGTGACGTCGTTGCCTTCCAGCACTTGCTTGATCAGGTAGATGCGGCCCCGCGGCCCGTCCAGTTCATCGCCGAGCAATTGATAGGTCGGGCAGGTGGCATTGCAGAAGCCGCAGTGCACGCAGGTGCGCAGGATGCTTTCGGCTTCTGCGGCGCGGGGCAGTTGGCTGGCGCGTTCACTCAGGGTCGTCTGCATGGTTCAAAGCTCCGCGTACAGGCGTCCGGGGTTGAAGATGCCCCGTGGATCGAGCTGTTGTTTCAGGTTGCGGTGATAGCGCATGAGGGCCGGGGGCAGCGGCTGGAACGGGGTGTCGGTGAGGCCGTGGCTGAAGCAGGTGACATGCCCGCCGACCTCGTCGACGACCTGACGGATGAACGCCGCTTCGGCGTCGGATTTCAACCAGCGCTGGGCGCCGCCCCAGTCGATCAACTGACGCCCCGGCAGCGACAGGCGCGGTGTGTTGTGCGGCAGTGACAGGCGCCAAAGCGGCTGGTCTTCATCGAAGAAACTCAAGCGCTGTTCGTTGAGGTCTTCCCAGTACGAAGCGTCCAGCCGTTCGCCACCGAGGCGCTCGTGGGCCGCCGCCACCGAGCCTTCACCGCCCTCGAGCCGCAGGTGCAGGTGTGAGCCGTCGTGGCAGGCCGCGCTGATCGGCAACGGTTGCTGGCCCCATTCCGCCAGGCGCAGCAGGGCGCGTTCAGGGTCCATTTCCAGGCTGATGCTCAGGACTTTCCGGGGTTTTGGCAGCACTTTGAGCGAGACTTCGGTGATCAGCCCGAGGCAGCCGTAACTGCCGGTCATCAGGCGTGACAGGTCGTAGCCGGCGACGTTTTTCATCACCTCGCCACCGAAGCGCAACAGCTTGCCTTGCCCGGTGATGACCCGCGTGCCGAGGACGAAATCGCGCACCGAGCCGGACCACGGGCGCCGCGGGCCGGACAGCCCGCAGGCGATCATGCCGCCGACCGTGGCGCCGTCGCCAAAGGACGGCGGCTCGCAAGGCAACATCTGTTGCGCGGCATCCAGCGCCTGCGCCAGCTCCGACAGCGGCGTGCCGCAACGGGCAGTGATCACCAGTTCGGTCGGGTCGTAACTGACGATGCCCCGGTGCGCGCGGGTATCGAGAATTTCCCCGGCCGTGGTGCGGCCAAGAAAACCTTTGCTGTTGGAACCCTGGATGCGCAACGGCGTGGCGTTTTCCAGCGCCTGATTGACCTGCTCCAGGAGCAGTTGGCTGTCATCGAAATCTGCCGGGCCGCGCATCAGAAACGCTCCAGCTCGGGGAAGGGCAATTGACCGCCATGTATGTGCATGGCGCCGAATTCGGCGCAGCGATGCAGGGTCGGAATGTTCTTGCCGGGGTTGAGCAGGCCGCTGGGGTCGAAGGCGGCTTTGATGGCATGGAACAGGGTCAGCTCATCGCTGTTGAATTGCGCGCACATCTGGTTGATCTTCTCGCGGCCCACACCGTGCTCACCGGTGATGCTGCCGCCGACCTTCACGCACAGCTCCAGAATCTTGCCGCCCAGGTTTTCCGCGCGCTCAAGTTCACCGGGTTGATTGGCGTCGAACAGGATCAACGGATGCATGTTGCCGTCGCCGGCGTGGAATACGTTGGCCACCCGCAGGCCGTATTCGTTCGACAGTTCGGCGATGGCGTGCAGCACGCCGGGCAGTTCGCGACGGGGGATGGTGCCGTCCATGCAGTAATAATCCGGCGAGAGGCGGCCCACCGCCGGGAAGGCGTTCTTGCGCCCGGCCCAGAAACGCACGCGCTCGGCTTCGTCTTTGGCCTGGCGCACCTCGGTCGCACCGGCCTGTTGCAGGACCTGGCGCACCCGGTCGCAGTCATCCGAGACATCGGCTTCAACACCATCGAGCTCGCACAGCAGAATGGCCTGGGCCTGCACCGGGTAACCGGCGTGGATGAAGTCCTCGGCGGCACGGATGGCCAGGTTGTCCATCATTTCCAGGCCCCCGGGGATGATGCCGGCGGCAATGATGTCGCCGACGGCGCGCCCGGCTTTTTCCACGGAGTCGAACGCCGCCAGCAATACCTTGGCGGTCTGCGGTTTGGGCAGCAGCTTGACCGTGACCTCGGTGATCACCCCGAGCAGGCCTTCGGAGCCGGTGAACAGTGCCAGCAGATCGAAACCGGGGGCGTCGAGGGCGTTGGAGCCCAGGCTCAAATGCTCGCCGTCGACCGTGAGGATGTCGACCTTGAGCACGTTGTGCACGGTCAGGCCGTACTTCAGGCAGTGCACGCCACCGGCATTTTCCGCGACGTTGCCGCCGATGGAACAGGCAATTTGCGAGGACGGATCCGGCGCGTAATACAGGCCGAACGGTGCCGCCGCCTGGGAAATCGCCAGATTGCGCACACCCGGCTGAACCCGCGCGGTACGGGCGGCGGGGTCGATGCCCAGGATGTTGTTGAAGCGCGCCATCACCAGCAGCACGCCTTTCTCAAGGGGCAGCGCGCCGCCGGACAAACCGGTGCCGGCGCCACGGGCCACGACCGGGACGTGCAACTCATGACAGACGCGCAGCACCCCTTGCACTTCATCGAGGTGCCGGGGCAGCACCACCAGCATCGGCGTGGTGCGATAGGCCGACAGTCCGTCGCATTCGTAGGGCCTGAGTTCCTCCTGCTGATGCAGGATTTCCAGGCCCGGCAAGCGGCTCTGCAGGGCCTGCAACAGTGCCTGTCTGTCGACGTTGGGCAAGGCGCCGTCAACGCGTTCATCGTAGAGAATGTTCATCGGCGCTCGACACTCGTTTTGTTGATGCGTGAGGTCTGTTTTTGCGGTCCACTGTCTTAATCATTGGCCCGCCAGGCTCAGCTGTCCATGTGATCTTTGTCTGCTCGACGGACCAATCATTCAATAAAAACCACCGTCCACTGTGGGAGCGAGCTTGCTCGCGATAGCGGTGTCACGTTCAACAGAGATGTCGACTGTGCCACCGTCATCGCGAGCAAGCTCGCTCCCACAGTTCGATTCAATGCCCACCCACCACCATATGGCTGAACGGCGCAACATAGGCCTGCAACGTCACCAGCCCGCCGACCAGAATCGCCAGCACAATCGAGTGGAAGAACACGTAGCGCAGGATTTCCCCTTCATGGCCGTACCAGCGGGTGGCGGTGGAAGCGACCACGATCGACTGGGCGTCGACCATCTTGCCCATGACCCCGCCGGAACTGTTGGCGGCGGCCATCAACACCGGGCTGATGCCCAGTTGCTCGGACGTCACCCGTTGCAGGCCGCCGAACAGCACGTTGGACGCGGTGTCCGAGCCGGTCAGCGCCACGCCGAGCCAACCGAGCAGGGTGCCGAACATCGGGTAGAAAATGCCCGTCGCGGCGAAGGCCAGGCCCATGGTCGCATCCAGGCCCGAGTAGCGCGTGAGAAAGCCCAGGGCGAGCATCGCCACAATGGTGATCAGCGAGTAACGCACTACCCACAAAGTGCGCAGGTACTGGTGAATCAGTTGCGGGATCGAGTACCCCATCAGCAAGCCGCCGACAATCGCCGCCAGCAGAATGCCGCTGCCGGTGGAGGTGAACCAGGTGAACTTGTACACCGCCTCCTCGGTTTTCGGCGCGGCCACCACGGGCGGGACTTTCTCGATCTGCAAATGCAGGGTGTTGAAGGTCACGACCGGCGCAAACAGCGGGTTGGCTTCGCGCATCGGCTTGCCCTGCGGATCGAGCTTGGCGGCACTGGTTTGCGGATCGATGGCAGGGCGGGTGTCGAAGGTGTTCTTAAAGCCCTGGGTGCCCCAGATGAACACGAAGACCGTCAGGATGATCCACGGCATCCACGCCCGCATCACCGCCGGTTTCGCCTCGCTGGCAAAGGTTGCAGTGGGTACGGGCTTTTCGTCGTGCTCGACATCGATCTTCGAGTTGTCGACCCGGCCGGACAGGGCGGCGGAGGTGTGCACGGTGGCCGGTTTCCAGACCTTGAGGAAACCGGTCAGGCAGGCCATGGAAATCAGCGCGGCGATCACATCCACCAGCATGGGCCCGTGATAGTTAGACACGAGGAACTGCGGAATGGCAAAACTGACCCCGGCCACCAGGATCGCCGGCCAGATCTCCAGCATCTTGCGCCAGCCGGCGAAGGCCCAGATCAGCCAGAACGGCACCAGCACCGAGAAGAAGGGCAACTGCCGACCGACCATCATCGACAGCTCCATCTCATCCAGCCCGGTGACCTTGGCCAGGGTGATGATCGGCGTGCCGAGGGCGCCGAATGCCACCGGCGCGGTGTTGGCGATCAGCGCCAGTCCCGAGGCGGCAAGCGGCGAAAAGCCGAGCCCGATGAGAATCGCCCCGGTCACCGCCACCGGCGTACCGAAACCGGCCGCGCCTTCGAAAAACGCACCGAAGCAGAAGGCGATCAGGAGCAATTGCAGACGCCGGTCATCGGTGATGCGCGCCAGGGAGTCTTGCAGCACCTTGAACGAACCGTTCTCGGTGGTCAGGCGGTGCAGGAAGATGATGTTCAACACGATCCAGCCAATCGGCAGCAAACCGTTGGCTGCACCGAACAGCGCCGCGGAACCGGCCATGTTCGCCGGCATGCCGAAGGCGAAGATCGAGATCAGCAAGGCCGAGACCAGGGCGAGCAGCGCCGCCAGGTGCGCCTTGATATGGAAAAACGCGAGGGACGCCAGCATCACCACCACCGGCACAGCCGCCATGAGCGTTGAAAGCACCGGGTTACCGAACGGATCGTAGACTTGCTGCCAGATCATGTTCCACCTCTGCTTTTTATTGTTGGACGTGCAGATCCCCTGGAGGGGAGGTGGCCTTGAGTATAGGAGGCATTGCGCCGCTGTCAGGGCCGGCCTTCGGTCCTGCCAATCGGCGAATTCCAGAGGGCTGAGCTAGCATGGCCAGTAGGGTTTGAATCCAGTCGAGGGAGCAATGCAGTCATGACCGAGCGCCATATAGAGCACAAGGAGACGTTATCGAACGGATGCAAAATCAAAGTCACAGCCGAGATATTGAAAGACGGTTCGTTGGGCATGTTTATCGGTGTCTACAAGCCGGACGGCTCGGTCATCGACGAAAACCACGACCCACGGCCGCACATGCTGGACATGGAGGCGGCGATGGATTGGGGAATCGATATTGCGAGGGGGACTGGCAATAGCCAGCGAACGTTGTGAGCGGTTCGCGTCCGTGCCCGGGTGACCCGCGGTCGCCGTCAGGATCCGAAGGCGCTGGCCGAGCTTTTTGCCAGCTCGACATCCAGCAGATGCTCGGCCAGCACGTCATTCAAAAAGCGGAACTGATCATTAAGCCCGACCACTTCGTTACTGAAGTGATGATCGGCTGAAGGGATCAACAGCGCTTCGAACTTCTCGTCGAACAGCAGAGTCAATTCTTTACGTGACTCGAATTTCTGCGCGTAGAAATTGTTGCCGAACAGCGGAAAACGCACGGCGAGGGAGACGGTGTGCATCATGAAGTTTGCTCCTCGCTCAGGACGTACCAGGCAAACACACTCAATGTGAACGCCGTCAGGGCCAGGCAGGTCAGCAGATGGATCAGCATGAGGTTTCCCTCCGATTCGGGGTTTCGTGTTGGCTTGGGATCGATCCTACGCTGACGGCGTTCAAGCGGAAGGCAATCGCGGCGATGGTGAATATCGACGCCAGTGATGGTGGTTTTTGCGCTGTCTGCTCTGGCCCCTTCGCGAGCAAGCCCGCTCCCACAATGTTTTGTGCTTGCCACATGATCCGGGCACGACACGCAACCTGTGGGAGCGGGCTTGCCCGCGAAGAGGCCCCCAAAAGTGCCGCCGGTTGTCGGCCATGCACATGCCGCGACCTATACTTGAATCATGGTTTTCGAGTGCTGGACATCCCGCCCGGTGCACACTTCAGGAAGCCGCCATCTTGAACCTGCGTTCGCTGATCATTGCCGTGCTGGTGGTGCTGGCAGGGTGCGCCACGCCGCCCCGTGCGCCAGTGGAAGTGGCGCCGGTCATCGTTCCCGCCAGCACCTGGCAACAGGTGGACCGGGAGATCGTCGCCGCGTCGCAGTCGGCCACCGAACAGACCCGAATCTACGCCCGTGGCGCCATGGAGTACTGGCGTACGCGGGTCTATGAACTGACCGAAGAAAATTTCATTCCGTGGTTCAGCAGCTACTGGACCCAGGAATGGCTGTCGATGAAGGTCAGCTGGTACAACATCAGCGCCAAGGGTGAGCAGGATGCCTCGGCCAAGCGCCTGGCGGCGTATCTGCTCGAAGCTTATCAGGAGAAGGTCCTGGCCCCGGTGGCGGCGGAAATCGATCCCGATGCGATTCTTAGCCTGGCAGCGGCGTTCTACGTCGACATCCTCAAGGAAGAGCTGCAGAAAATCTCCACCCGCCATGGGGTGCCGATGGCCCAGCTCAATGGGCGCATCCAGAAAATCCCGGCCATTGCCCTCGGGCCGCCGCCGGCGCGGGACGCCTCGTTGTACCAGATCGTGCACACCGAATCGCTGAACTCATTGCCGGCCTACACCGCGTTGCTTGACAAAGTCCATAAGGCCGGCGGTGACAGGGGCGTGGGTTCGACCGACACCGCGATGGCGCCGGTGGCCAAGCGCGCCAGCCAGCGTATGGAAGCCGAGATGGCCCCGCGCGGGGCCGCCAGTGCCGTGGCCGCCGCCGCGGGGAGACTCGCCGGCGGCTTGATCACCGTCGGTGTGGCGGCCATTCGCGCGATGATTCAGGCCAATGACAGGCCCGACAGCGAGGCGCTGATCCGCAGCAGCCTGGGCAACACCTTCGACAAGGCCTGGATCAAGCTGGTGCAGAACCCGACCACCGGCGTCATGGCCGGCACGCTTTACATGGCGGGGCAGATCGAAGGGAGTCTGGGCGGCGGTGCACAACCGCCGGTCGGTTTGAGTGCCGGCACTGTCGATTGGACGCCGGGGCAACCGACTACCCAGCAGAACACCCCATGATCCAAGGAGAAACACTCATGTCTTATGTCGATGGTTTTATCGCTGCCGTACCTACCGCCCACCGTGGGCAATACCTCAAGCACGCCCAGATCGCCGCCTCGGTCTTCAAGGAAAACGGTGCCTTGAGCGTGGTCGAATGCTGGGGCGAGGATGTCCCGGAAGGCAAGGTCACCTCGTTCCCGATGTCGGTGAAGCTCAAGGAGGGCGAAACCGTTGCCTTCGGCTGGATCATCTGGCCGGACAAGGCCACCCGCAATGCCGGGATGGACAAGATGATGCAGGACCCGCGCATGAAGCCGGAGGTCAATCCGATGCCCTTCGATGGCCAGCGCATGGTGTACGGCGGGTTTGAAGTACTCCTCACGGCTTGATGCCGGACGCAGGATCACTCCGGCGTCGGGGTGATCCTGCAACTCTTGCGCTCGCGGATCTCGTCATCCGTCGGCCGCTCGCGGATGAACTCGAAGCGCGGCTCACCTTCGCTGTAATGCACCAGCCAGCCCCATTCCAGCTGGAGTTCATCCTGGCCTGGCGCGGGCGGTCTGGCCCACCATGGCTCTTTGCTGATGATCTGTCGCATGGTCCCCCCCTCCGGTTTTGGGATGCCAGAACTATAACGCGCCTAGAGGACGTTGCCAGAAATCCGCTGGCCGGCAGGCGGGTGTTGAGTACACTCAGACAGTCTTCCCACAAGGAGTGCGGCATGAACGATGAAACCCGCGAGCCGATCAAGCGTTTGTTCTTTGCGCTGGACTGCGCTCCGGCCCAGCGCCGGGAGATCGCCCAGTGGCGCAGTGCGCTGCAGCTGCGCAACGGACGACCGGTGCCGGCGGACAACTTTCACCTGACATTGAAGTTTTTGGGCGCGGTGGGTGTGGCGCAGATCGCCGAGCTCTGCACCGCAGCGGCGTCCATCCGCACGCCGGGCGAGCGCTTGACGGTGGAGCTTGACCGGCTGGACGTATGGCGCAGGGCGGGGGCGTTGGTGCTCGCACCGCAGCAGGCGCCCCCTGCATTGCTGCGTCTGGTCTATGCCCTGGAACAGGCGATGTTGCCGTTCGGGCTGGAGGAGGCCCCAAGGGAATATCGCCCGCACCTGACCCTGGCGCGCGATTATCGGGCGCCGGTGCCGGAGTCCCCGACCGCGCCGCAATTCTTCCTGCATGCCGAGCGCTTTACCCTGTTCGAATCCCACAAGGGCCGTTATCGGGCGCTGGCCGAATGGCCGTTGATTGATCCATAAAAAAAGGCGCCCGAGGGCGCCAAATTCACCTGAACCGAGGGAGCCAGGTGAGGCCGTTCTACTTGCAGGAGAGGCAGCGGTGGTAAGGCGCTGCGTGAACGGAAATTGGTAGAGCTGAAATGTGTGCTGGATGTTCTGGCCTCATCGCGAGCAAGCTCGCTCCCACAGGGATAGCATGCCGTACCTGTGGGAGCGAGCTTGCTCGCGATGGCTATGTCAGGTTCAGCAAATCAATTGAGTGGATTACTGGCCGAGTTTCACCTTGGTCCAGCCTCGGGTCATGATCCGCTGGATGGCGATCGGCTGATCCGGTACGGCATAGAGCTTGGCCATCACCGCTTCCGACGGGTAGGAACCTGGTTCGTTGCGGATCGCTTCATCGACCAGTGGCGTGGCCGCCGCGTTGGCGTTGCTGTAGCCGATGTTGTTGGTGATGTCGGCGATCACGTCGGGGCGCATCAGGAAGTTCATGAACAGGTAAGCGTTCTCGACGTTGGCGGCATCGCGCGGCATCGCGAGCATGTCGTAGAAACTGGCGGCGCCTTCTTTCGGGATGCTGTAGTCGATCTTTACCTTGTCCCCGGCTTCCTGGGCGCGGGCCTTGGCCTGCAGCACGTCACCGGAGTAACCGACGGCCACGCAGATGTTGCCGTTGGCCAGGTCCGAGATGTATTTCGACGAATGGAAGTACGCAACGTTCGGGCGAATCTTCATGAACAGCGCCTGCGCTTGGGCGATGTGCTGTTTATCCTGATCGTTCACCGGGTAGCCCAGATAGTGCAGGGCGGTCGGGATCATTTCGGTCGGCGAGTCGAGGAAGCTGATGCCGCAGGCCTTGAGCTTCTCGGCGTTTTCCGGTTTGAACAGCAGGTCCCAGGAGTTGGTCGGTGCGTTGGCGCCGAGCACTTCCTTGACCTTGGCCGGGTTGAAGCCGATGCCGATCGAGCCCCACATGTACGGGATTGCGTGAGCGTTGTCGGGATCGCTCGCGGAGGCGTTTTTCAGCAGCACCGGATTGAGGTTGTTCCAGTTCGGCAGCTTCGACTTGTCCAGCGTCTGGTAGACGCCGGCCTTGATCTGCTTGGCCAGGAAACTGTTGGACGGCACGACGATGTCGTAGCCGGATTTGCCCGCCAGCAGGCGAGCTTCGAGGGTTTCGTTGCTGTCGAACACATCGTAGGTCACCTGGATGCCGGTCTCGTCTTCGAACTTCTTGACGGTGTCCGGGCCAATGTAATCCGACCAGTTGTAGACGCGCAGAACCTTGTCATTGGCCTGGGCGCCAGTGGCGATCGCGCCCAATAAGGACAGTGTCAGCAGAGTCCTGCCAAACATTTTCATCGGTACAACTCCATTTCTTTTTTATTCAAGATCACAAAACAGTGAACACAAAAACTGTGGCGAGGGCGCTTTTGTGGCGAGGGGGCTTGCCCCCGTTCGGCTGCGCAGCAGTCGTAAAACCAGCGAGTGCGGTGAAACTGAAACACCGCGGTTTCCGGTTTTGGGGCCGCTTCGCGACCCAACGGGGGCAAGCCCCCTCGCCACAAAAGCCCCCTCGCCACAGTTAATTCAGCAGCGGCTTAGGCGGTGGCCGCAGCCATCTGCTTTTTCGGTTGTTGCCAGGATTCGCTGGCGGTCTGGTCCATGGCTTCCTGGATCGCGCGTTTGCGGGTGGCTTCGGCACGGCGGCTGAAGTACCAGACCATGAAGGTCACGATCGACACGGCCAACAGGATCAGGCTGGCCACGGCGTTGATCTCGGGCTTGACCCCCAGACGTACCGCCGAGAACACTTCCATCGGCAGGGTCGTGGAACCCGGGCCGGAGACGAAGCTCGCCAGCACCAGGTCATCCAGCGACAGGGCGAACGACATCATGCCGCCGGCCGCCAGTGACGGCGCGATCATCGGGATGGTGATCAGGAAAAACACCTTGAACGGTTTCGCACCCAGGTCCATGGCCGCTTCCTCGATGGACAGGTCCAGCTCGCGAAGGCGGGCGGAGACTACCACCGCAACATAAGCGGCACAAAACGTGGTGTGGGCGATCCAGATCGTCACGATGCCGCGTTCCATCGGCCAGCCGATCAACTGCGCCATGGCCACGAACAGCAGCAACAGCGACAGACCGGTGATCACCTCAGGCATTACCAGCGGCGCGGTAACCAGGCCGCCGAACAGGGTGCGACCCTTGAAGCGGGTAACGCGGGTCAGCACGAACGCGGCCAACGTCCCGAGTGCCACTGCTGCGATGGCGGTGTAGCAGGCGATCTCCAGCGAGCGCACTACCGAACCCATCAGTTGCGAGTTGTCGAGCAAACCGGCGTACCACTTGAACGACCAGCCACCCCACACCGTCACCAGCTTCGAGGCGTTGAACGAGTAGATCACCAGGATCAGCATCGGCAGGTAGATAAACGACAGGCCGAAAATCAGCATGAACTTTGAAAATCCGAAGCGTTTCATCCCCGTGCCTCCATCTCTTTGGCCTGACTGCGGTTGAACAGCAGAATCGGCACAATCAGGATCAACAGCATCACCACCGCCAGGGCAGACGCCACCGGCCAGTCGCGGTTGTTGAAGAACTCTTGCCACAACACACGGCCGATCATCAGGGTTTCCGGACCGCCCAGCAGTTCCGGAATCACGAACTCACCGACCACCGGAATGAACACCAGCATGCAGCCGGCGATGATGCCGTTCTTGGCCAGCGGCACGGTGATTTTCCAGAAGCTGTTGAAGGTGCTCGAACCCAGGTCCGACGCGGCTTCCAGCAGGCTCTGGTCGTGCTTGACCAGGTTGGCGTACAGCGGCAGCACCATGAACGGCAGGTACGCATACACCACGCCGATGTAAACAGCCATGTTGGTGTTGAGGATCTCGATCGGCTGCGACGTCAGCCCGGTCCACATCAGGAACCCGTTGAGCAGGCCGTTGTTGCTCAGGATGCCCATCCACGCATACACGCGGATCAGGATCGCGGTCCAGGTCGGCATCATGATCAGCAGCATCAGCACGTTCTGCGCTTCCTTGCTGGCCTTGGTGATGGCGTAGGCCATCGGGAAACCGATCACCAGGCACATCAGGGTGCTCAACAGCGCGACCTTCAACGAGCCGAGATAAGCCGAGAGGTACAGCTCGTCCTGGCCCAGCAAGGTGTAGTTGCCGATGTTGAGCAACAGCTGGAATTTCTGCTCGGCGTAGGTGTAGATCTCCGAGTAGGGCGGAATGGCCAGGGCCGCTTCCGAGAAGCTGATCTTCATCACCAGGAAGAACGGCAGCATGAAGAACAGGAACAGCCAGATGAACGGAATCCCGATGACGAACTTGCGCCCGCTGGGGACCCACCTGAGGAATTGCTGATTGAAGGTTTTCATGCGCGCAGTACCACGCCGCTGTCGTCTTCCCACCACACGTAGACCTGATCGTCCCAGGTCGGACGTGCACCACGGCGTTCGGCGTTGGCCATGAACGACTGGACGATCTTGCCGCCAGGCAGCTCGACGTAGAACACCGAGTGCCCGCCGAGGTAGGCGATGTCATGCACCTTGCCGCTGGACCAGTTGTAGCGGTTGTCCGGCTTGACGGTGCTGACCAGCAGTTTTTCCGGGCGGATCGCGTAGGTGATCGACTTGTCCTGCACCGAGGTGCTGACGCCGTGACCGACGTAGATCTTTTGTTCCAGATCCGGGCTGTGGATGATCGCGTGACCTTCCAGGTCTTCAACCACGGTGCCGTCGAAGGCGTTCACGTTGCCGATGAATTCGCAGACCATGCGGCTGACCGGTGCTTCATAGATGTCGACCGGGCTGCCGATCTGGGCGATCCAGCCCAGGTGCATGATCGCGATGCGCTGGGCCATGGTCATGGCCTCTTCCTGGTCGTGGGTCACCATCACGCAGGTCACTCCCACGCGCTCGATGATCTCTACCAGCTCCAGCTGCATTTGCGAGCGCAGCTTTTTATCCAGGGCGCCCATCGGTTCGTCGAGCAGCAGCAGCTTCGGACGCTTGGCCAGGGAACGGGCCAGGGCCACGCGCTGACGCTGGCCTCCGGACAGTTGGTGCGGCTTGCGCTTGGCGTACTGGGTCATGTGTACCAGGCGCAGCATCTCCTGCACCCGGGCTTCGATCTCGGCCGCTGGCAAACGGTCCTGCTTGAGGCCGAAGGCGATGTTCTGCGCCACCGTCATGTGCGGGAACAGCGCGTAGGACTGGAACATCATGTTGATCGGTCGTTCGTACGGCGGCATGTCGGTGATGTCGACACCGTCGAGCAGAATCCGGCCTTCGGTCGGACGCTCGAAACCGGCGAGCATGCGCAGCAGGGTCGATTTGCCGGAGCCGGAACCGCCGAGCAGGGCGAAGATTTCACCCTGGTGGATTTCCAGGGACACATCGTCCACTGCGGTGGTTTCGTCGAATTTCTTGGTGACGCGATCGACTTTCACCAGGACCTTTTTCGGTGCCTGGTGACCTTCAATAGCCTTCCTGTAAATGCTGGAGGCGTTTGCCATGTGAAACTCCCAACAGGTTTCAGTCGCCAGGCCAACACGGCCCGGCTTAATAGTGGATTGCAAACCCGTATCGGGGACTTCGGTCAGAGCGCAGACCCTGTGGGAGCGAGCTTGCTCGCGATGAGGCAGCCACATTCAACATTGATGGTGACTGTTCTACCGCTATCGCGAGCAAGCTCGCTCCCACAGGGATTTGCGTTTGTTGATCGAACTCTCCCATACCGCTCCGGGTTAATTCGGCGCCGCCGTCCTGGCTGCCTGGTAGTACTTGTTGTTATTGCAGTGTGTTGTTTTCGCGAACGGGACGCGCAAAAGCGCCTGCCCGCTCGCGTTGGGCAGTCAATCGTTGAATGTGGGTATCAGTTCGTCAGCGCGAGTGACGCAGTGCCGCCCGTTGCCGGCAGGCTTCGCCGAACGCCTGGAAAATACTCAAGTAAGGCGGGTTGTTCAGGACCTGCCATTCGGGGTGCCATTGCACGCCAAGGGCGAAGGCCTTGCTGTGCTCGACCGAGATCGCTTCGATCAGGCCATCGGGTGCGACAGCTTCGGCGCGCAGGCCGGGCGCGAGGCGGTCGATGCCCTGGCTGTGAATCGAATTGACCTGGAACTCCGGTGGCAGGTCCAGGGCTTCGAACACACCGCCCGGCTGCACATTCACCGCATGGGCCGCAGCGTATTGCACAGCCAGGTCCGGGTGGTTGGCTTCACGGTGGTCGAGGAAGCCGGGAAGCTCATGGACTTTCTGATGCAGGCTGCCACCGAACGCCACGTTCATTTCCTGGAAGCCGCGGCAGATGCCGAGCACCGGAACGCCGGCAGCGATGGCTGCGCGGATCAGTGGCAGGGTGGTGCGGTCCCGTTGCGGATCGTGTTCCGTACCGGGGGCGCTGTCGGGGCCTTGATAGTGGAAGGGTTCCACGTTCGACGGCGAGCCGGTCAGCAACAGACCGTCGAGCTGCGGTAGCAGGTCATCGATTTCGGTCAGGTCGCCTAAGGAAGGAATAACGACAGGCAGCCCCAGCGCCGCAACGCTGACAGCACGCAAGTACTTGTCGCCGCTGATGTGGTAGGGGTGCAGGCCAATCTGTTTGACGCACGCAGTAACGCCGATCAATGGCTTGAATGCCATTTTTATCACCTCGAAGTTTCACACTTGAACGAGCTTTTCTGGAGCTTAGCCTTGTTGATTTTAATTAACAACTCCCATGTAAAAAATTCTAAACGCCGAACGTCCGATCTTCAGGATTTACGCGTGTTTGAGGGCGTATCTGGCACTCTCTTCCTTCTGAGAGGCCCGAAAATAAACGTTGAAAGGCCAGGTGTTCGCTATTGACTTCACTTTGCCTTTCGGATTGACTGGGCTCGTGAAAGGGCGGTGAACATAATAATTAACAGTAAAAAATAGGTGCATCATGTCGGTCCCTCTGCGTACCGTTCAACTCAACGAAGCAAACGCATTCCTTAAGAAATATCCTGAGGTTTTGTACGTCGACCTTCTGATTGCGGATATGAACGGTGTGGTGCGCGGCAAGCGCATCGAGCGCACCAGTCTTCATAAGGTTTACGAGAAAGGCATCAACCTACCGGCGTCTCTGTTTGCTCTGGACATCAATGGCTCCACGGTGGAAAGCACCGGCCTGGGTCTGGACATCGGCGACTCCGACCGGATCTGCTACCCAATCCCGGGCACCCTGAGCATCGAACCCTGGCAGAAGCGCCCGACTGCGCAACTGCTGATGACCATGCACGAACTCGAAGGCGAGCCATTCTTCGCCGACCCGCGTGAAGTGCTGGCCAATGTCGTGCGCAAGTTCGACGACATGGGCCTGACCATCTGCGCCGCGTTCGAACTGGAGTTCTACCTGATCGACCAGGACAACGTGAACGGTCGTCCGCAATCGCCGCGTTCGCCGGTTTCCGGCAAGCGTCCGATGTCGACCCAGGTGTACCTGATCGACGACCTCGACGAATACGTCGATTGCCTGCAAGACATTCTCGAAGGCGCGAAAGAGCAGGGCATCCCGGCTGACGCGATCGTCAAGGAAAGCGCCCCGGCGCAATTCGAAGTCAACCTGCATCACGTGGCTGATCCGATCAAGGCCTGCGACTACGCGGTCCTGCTCAAGCGTCTGGTGAAGAACATCGCCTACGACCACGAGATGGACACCACCTTCATGGCCAAGCCGTATCCGGGCCAGGCAGGTAACGGTCTGCACGTGCACATTTCGATTCTCGACAAAGAAGGCAACAACATCTTTGCCAGCGAGGATCCCGAGCAGAACGCCGCGCTGCGTCACGCGATCGGCGGTGTGCTCGAGACCCTGCCGGCGCAGATGGCGTTCCTCTGCCCGAACGTCAACTCGTACCGTCGTTTCGGCGCGCAGTTCTATGTGCCGAACTCGCCGAGCTGGGGCATCGACAACCGCACCGTGGCCGTGCGCGTACCGACCGGCTCAAAGGACGCCGTGCGCATCGAACACCGCGTGGCCGGTGCCGATGCCAACCCGTACCTGCTGATGGCTTCGGTGCTGGCCGGTATTCACCACGGCCTGACCAACCAGATCGAGCCGGGCGCCCCGGTGGAAGGCAACAGCTACGAGCAGAACGAGCAGAGCCTGCCGAACAACCTGCGCGACGCCCTGCGCGAGCTGGACGACAGCGAAGTCATGGCGCGCTACATCGACCCGATGTACATCGACGTGTTCGTGGCGTGCAAGGAAAGCGAGCTGGCCGAGTTCGAGAACTCCATCTCCGACCTTGAGTACAACTGGTACTTGCACACCGTTTAACGGCCTCGTGGATGGGTGGTGTACACAGAGTCTGTGACACCACCAGTCCCCTGTGGGAGCGAGCTTGCTCGCGATGAGGCCGTCACATTCAACATTAATAGTGACTGTTGCACCGCTATCGCGAGCAAGCTCGCTCCCACAGGTACTGCGGCAATCTGATCCATGACCGAATGGCATCAGTCCGACGATCACTTATCGAGTCACAACCATGACAAACACTCGCAGCGATTGGGAGCAACGCTTCCAGTCCCTCTCCATTGAAGGTCGCGCATTCATTGACGGCCAATACTGCGCGGCCGCCAGTGGCGCCACGTTCGAATGCTTAAGCCCCGTGGACGGCCGCTTCCTGGCGAACGTCGCCAGCACCGACGAAGCCGACGCCAATGCGGCAGTCGCCGTGGCGCGCCGCACCTTCGAATCCGGTGTGTGGGCCAACCTGGCCCCGGCCGAGCGCAAGCGCATCCTGATCCGTTTCGCCGACCTGATCCTGGCGAACCAGGAAGAACTGGCCCTGCTCGAAACCCTCGACATGGGCAAGCCGATCAGCGATTCCATGAGCATCGACATTCCGGCGACCGCCAACGCGATCCGCTGGACCGCCGAAGCCATCGACAAGATCTACGACGAAGTCGCCGCCACGCCCCACGATCAGTTGGGCCTGGTGACGCGCGAAGCGTCCGGCGTGGTCGCGGCCATCGTGCCGTGGAACTTCCCGCTGATCATGGCCAGCTGGAAGTTCGCCCCGGCCCTGGCGATGGGCAACTCGTTCATCCTCAAGCCTTCGGAAAAGTCGCCGCTGACCGCGATCCGCATTGCGCAGCTGGCACTCGATGCCGGCATCCCGAAAGGCGTGTTCAACGTCCTGCCGGGCTACGGCCACACCGTGGGCAAGGCGCTGGCATTGCACATGGATGTCGACGTGCTGGCCTTCACCGGCTCCACGGCGATTGCCAAGCAGCTGATGATCTACGCCGGGCAAAGCAACATGAAACGCGTCTGGGCCGAAGCCGGGGGCAAGAGCGCGAACGTGGTGTTCGCCGATGCACCGGATCTGCGCGCGGCAGCACAGGCAGCGGCCAGTGCCATCGCCTTCAACCAGGGCGAAGTCTGCACCGCCGGTTCGCGCCTGCTGGTGGAGCGTTCGATTCGCGAGCAGTTCATTCCATTGTTGGTGGAAGCCTTGCAAGCCTGGAAGCCGGGCCACGCGCTCGATCCTGCGACCACCGTTGGCGCGGTCGTCGACCAGCGTCAACTGGACAACGTGCTGCGCTACATCGGCATCGGCAAGGAGCAGGGCGCCGAACTGATCGCCGGCGGCAGCCGCACCCTCGAAGACACCGGTGGCCAGTACGTGCAGCCGACGATTTTCGACGGCGTGACCAACGCCATGACCATCGCCCGGGAAGAGATCTTCGGCCCGGTGCTGTCGGTCATCACCTTCGACACTGCTGAAGAAGCCCTGGCGATTGCCAACGACAGCATCTTCGGCCTGGCCGCCGGCGTCTGGACCCGCAACCTGAGCAAGGCCCACACCTTCGCCCGTGGCCTGCGTGCCGGCAGCGTCTGGGTCAACCAGTACGACGGCGGTGACATGACCGCGCCGTTCGGCGGGTACAAGCAGTCGGGTAACGGTCGGGACAAATCGCTGCACGCGTTCGACAAGTACACCGAGCTCAAAGCGACCTGGATCAAGCTCTAACAACAATAAAGCGGCGGTCGCCGGCAACCTGCGGCGGCCATCGGAGAAATTTATGAAACACAGCTCTAGCAATCAACAGCATGTAAACAGCTACTACGCCGCCACCCGCAACTTCACCGGCGATTTCCCGGTGCTGGAAGGGGCGGTGGACTGTGATGTCTGCGTGATCGGCGCCGGCTACACCGGCCTGTCCTCGGCGCTGTTCCTCGCCGAAGCGGGCTACAGCGTGACCGTGCTCGAAGCGGCCAAAGTCGGCTTCGGCGCCAGCGGTCGCAACGGCGGCCAACTGGTCAACTCCTACAGCCGCGACGTCGATGTCATCGAAGAGCGCTACGGCGACAAGACCGCCGAAGTGCTCGGCAGCATGATTTTCGAAGGCGCCGACATCATTCGTCAGCGCATACAGCACTACGACATCCAGTGCGATTACCGTCCCGGCGGCATCTTCGCGGCGATGAACAAGAAGCAACTCAAGGGCCTGGCCGAGCAGAAGAAAAGCTGGGAGCGCTACGGCAACAAGAACCTGACACTGCTTGGCGAAGCCGACATCAAGCGCGAAGTGGGTTCCGATGCCTACGTCGGCGGCCTGCTGGACATGCAGGGCGGCCACATTCACCCGCTGAACCTGGCCCTCGGCGAAGCCTCGGCGATCATCGGCCTGGGCGGCAAGATCTACGAGCAATCGGCGGCGGTGGAAATCACCTACGGCGAGCCGATCACCGTGCGCACTGCCAAGGGCGTGGTGAAGGCCAAGTACCTGCTGATCGCCGGTAACGCCTACCTGCCGCAGGGTCTGGACAACCGCGTGACCAGCAAGAGCATGCCGTGCGGTTCGCAGATCGTCGTCACCGAACCGTTGTCGGAAAAGCAGGCCCGCAGCCTGATCAAGAACAACTACTGCGTCGAAGACTGCAACTACCTGCTCGACTACTACCGCCTGACGGCGGACAACCGCCTGCTGTACGGCGGTGGCGTGGTCTACGGTGCGCGCGAACCGAACGACATCGAGCAACTGATCCGCCCGAAAATCCTCAAGACTTTCCCGCAATTGAAGGACGTGAAGATCGACTACCGCTGGACCGGCAACTTCCTGCTGACCATGTCTCGCATGCCGCAATTCGGCCGTATCGAGAAAAACGCCTACTACATGCAGGGCTACAGCGGCCACGGCGTGACCTGCTCGCACCTGGCCGGCAAACTGATCTCGGAAATGATCCGTGGCGACGCCGAACGTTTCGACGCGTTTGCCTCCTTGCCGCACATGCCAATGATCGGCGGGCGCACCTTCTCGGCACCACTGACCGCCCTGGGCGCCGTGTACTACTCGCTGCGCGACCGTTTCGGCATCTAAGCTTTACCTCGCCGGCGGCATCTCCCCAAAGGGTGCCGCCGGTTTTTTATCCGCCCCCCCCTGTGGGAGCGAGCCTGCTCGCGAAGAGGCCATATCAGCCAAAATAGATGTCGCCTGACACACCGCCTTCGCGAGCAGGCTCGCTCCCACAGATCGTTTTTTTCTGCCGTTTATCGAACCTGCTGAGCATTACCAACAAACGTGATTTAATAGCCGCCTTTCACGTTTCCGGGACCGGAAAACGGCGTGATCCGCGCCTGTACTCCACCCATCCATTATCCCTGTAGGAGCGAGCTTGCTCGCGAAAGCGGGTTGGCACATAAGGCTGTCATGGACACGGGCTCACGACTCAAATTAGTACGCGAAAGCTACAAACTGTCCCAGCGCGAGCTGGCCCGGCGTAGCGGCGTCACCAATGCAACCATCTCCCTGATCGAACAGAATCGGGTCAGTCCCTCCGTCAGCTCCCTGAAGAAACTGCTGGAGGGCATCCCCATGTCCCTGGCCGACTTCTTCACCTTCGATCAGCCACCCCGCGAACACCAGTACGTCTTCCGTGCCAACGAACAGCCCGACCTCGGCCGCCACGGCTTGCGCCTGCTGCTGATCGGCGCGTCCGTACCGAGCCGGCAGATGCGCCTGCTGCGCGAGCAATACGCACCGGGCGCAAGCTCCGGCGAAGAGCCGATCGTGCATTCCGAAGGCGAGGAGTGCGGGCTGGTGACACGGGGTACGGTTGAGTTGACCGTGGATGGCCAGGTGAGTGTGCTGAACGCCGGGGATGGTTATTACTTCCCGACGACCTTACCGCACAGGTTTCGCAATATCGGGGCGGATGAAGCGGAGATTATCAGCGCGAATACGCCGGCGAACTTCTGATTACGATGAGGCCTGATTCGGCTGCTGGCTGAAACAGCATAGACGTGGTTGATAAATAATCCGATGCCCAATCAGGCATCGGATTTTTTATGTGCCCAAAGATCACGCAATTAGGCTTGATTGAGCGTTTTGACGCCGCTCTTTCATGGCGTCACGGACCTGCACTGGTTGCGCAGGTCGTCGTTATGGATATTTTCGCAACCATTGCCACTTTGCTTGGCCCGGCAATAGTTACGCTGGTCATCGTCCTTGATATTTTCGCAACCACTGCCGCCTGTCTCCGCCCGGCAAGCATTTCTCATGTCGTCGTTTTTGATATTTTCGCACCCGTTACCCCTTTGCTTGGCCCGGCAATAATTACGTCGGTCATCGTCCTTGATATTTTCGCAACCACTGCCGCCTGTCTCTGCCCGGCAAGCATTTCTCATGTCGTCGTTTTTGATATTTTCGCATCCGTTGCCACTTTGCTGGGCCCTGCAATAGTTGCGCTGGTCATCGTCTTTGATGTTTTCGCACCCGGCATACGCGTACCCGCTCAGCATCAACAACATCGCAATGATTAGTCTCATTACACACTTCCTTGAGGGGCCAGGGAGTAGCCTGGCGCTGGTCGATCCAGAATGATTTGCTACTGCGCGCCATCATATTGACATCAGCTTGTAGGAAAGTTCCGAGACGGAAAAATTCGGCTCAAGAGGGCGCAAGGGATGAGGGCCGCTTCGCAGCCCGGCGGGAGCAAGCGCCCTCGCCAAAAAGGGGCAAGTCCTACAAGTTTTTCGGACGTCAAGATTGAACGTTCGTCGGATGGCGGGTTGCTACCATCGCAATTGCCTGCCGATATCAACACGGCTGCTAAGCTTGGTCGTTGCAGTGCCCGAGCGCCAATCCTGCTCACGCTGCGAGGGTAATCACGGAGTGCGACATCCATTCCTGTCGGCAACCTGCACGGAGGCAGGCGATGGTGATCATGAGCGTGGCCGATTCGACGGCGGCGGGGGTTCCCGAGCCGCTCGATCGGGAAGAAATCGAGCGGGTGCTGGCGCTGTTGCTGGTCAGCCCGCTGTTTGCCAAATCCAGGCGCATGGGCAGTCTGTTGCGCTTTCTGGTCGAGCACGACCTTCAGGCGTGCAAAACGCCGCTGACCGAACACGCCATCGGCATCGCGGTGTTTCGTCGTGACCCGGCAGTGTATTGCACCGGCGACGATCCGGTGGTGCGGGTGCAGGTGGGGCGCTTGCGGCGCAAGCTCGCAGCGCATTACGCCGGCAACGGCCAGCAGGACCCGGTGCACTTCAGCATTCCACCCGGGTGTTATCGCTTGAGCTATCAGCGGCTGCGGCCCAAGGGCGTCGGCACTCGCCATCCTGTGGTCCAGATCCAGCCGTTTACCTGCCTCACCCGCGATGGCAATGACTTTGCCCGGGGCTTGTGCGAGGAGTTGAGTTGCCGACTGTTCGAGTCGTTCGAGCAGGCGCAGACCCGGACCAATCATGTGTTGATGCGGGTGGCACGCAACAGCGAGCCGGTACCGGACTTCAAGCGTGGCGGGCGTTACAGCTATTGCCTGGAGGGCAGCGTGCGGGTCGAGCCTTCGCGGGTGCGCGCGTCATTGCGCCTGGTGGATGTGGCGCAGGGACGGATTCGCTGGTCGGCGCAGTTCGATCGTGACCGACCCTATGGCATCGCCACCCAGGAGGATCTCGCGCAGTCGATCTGTCGCTCGCTGACGGGCTACTTCGCCACGGCGGGTAAAGAGAAGTGAAAGGGCAACCGCAAGGTTGCCCCGGCATGACGGTTACACGGTTTTCCACTGACCGCCTTCGTAAAGGCGACCTGCGGTGTTATCGAACGTCAGGTCGATTTCGATCGCCTTGGAGCGTGAGGTACTGAACATGGTGCTGGTCTGTACGTTCTGTTCGAACCACACGAGGATGGTTTCCACCGGCGTCAGCACGGTTTCACCGGTGACCACCTGATCCACCGCAACGTAAATGGGCGTGCTGACCTGATTGCCATCAATGCCGGTAGAGAGCTGGTTGATACCCGGATGGATGGGGGCGTAGTCGTTTACAAAGGTCATGGAGATGCTCGGCCCCCCGGTAACCGCCGAACTCAGCAGACCGTGCTCATCGAGTGTCGATGTTTGCCCCAGGCCGATATTGACGATGTTGGTCGAGACTTTGACCTGCACATTTGCCTTGAACAGGTTGGACGCAAACAGCTGATATTGAGGCGTCCAGCTGAACTCATTGTTGCTCAGGTAAGCGTCATAGGACTGCCAGACCACGTTGTAGTCGGCGTCACCCACCTTCTTGGCAAAGCACAGCTTGTAGCCGGACTTCTTCAGCTGCGTCAGGTCGCCGGCGGCGATTTCGATGGTGACGGTTTTTTGCGAAGCTGCCAGGGCCGACCTCAGTACCCGGCCGTAATCCGACGCCTTCAGTTGCGTTGCACCCATGATCGACTTGACGGCTTCTTGCACATCATTGTGAAGCTGCTGGCTCTGTTGGCTGACAGCGATTGACTTGCTCATGGTTTCCCTCTTCCTTGGTGGTGTGTTGGGCAAACAATGGCTGCTGACGCTTGGCGCTGCAGTCCATTGACGGTGTCACTCTAGGGTCGAGGGGCAGGGCGGCTAAGTGTCTTGGTGTTACAAGCGGGTATCGGGGTTGTATCAGGGGCCGGGTCAGCGGGGCAGCCGATCGGCCGCCCCGCCTTGACCTCAGGCGGCCCGGGCATCGGCCCAGACGAAGTTCCAGCTGGTGCGTTTACCCTTGGCGATCTCGATCAGCTTGTTCTCGTACACCGTGTGATTGACCACGCCGGTGTAGGTCAGGGTGCGGGCGGCATTGGTCCCGGTGACCTCGCCCGGCGTGCCGCCTGACTCGACCATGGCTTTTTTCATGTCGGCATCCGACGGGGCGCTGCTCTGGTTTTTTTCCACTTTGACGAAACTCATGATTCACCTCTTCCGTGATGGGGGGATCGGTGCCGACGCGGGCCGACAAGTCGACGACCCTGTTCTACACCGACGGCCATACTCTATTGGCCCGTTCGGTGGCGCAGAAGTGACAACTGCGGCGCTGAGGTAACAGTCGGGAAACAGCGCCATGCATTGAAGTATCTGCGACGTATCAAGCGGGGACTCACATCGAAGAAGATTGCTTCTCGATAAACCCGCGAATCGCCGCAATCGTCTGCGTCGATGCTTCCTCCATCAGCCAATGCCCAGTTCCCGGAATCAGCACTTCCATGCGCCGGGGCGGGCGTCGAGTATGGCGTTCCGTGACCCGATGGAACCAACTCCGTCAATGGCGTCTCAAATTAAGGGAATATTCCCGCCACGAAGGAACGACTCATGATCAAGTCTCGATCGTTGATTGCAGCAATTACCTGTTTGGCCCTGGTCAGCGGCTCAGCGACTGCGCTGGCTGATCCAGGAAACGGCCAGGGCAACAACAAGGCCAACCATGGCAGCCAGGGCAACCAGGGCAACAAGAACAAGGGTTCCGGCGGCGGGGACTGGAGTCATGGTCCCAGCATCAATCGCAGCAGCGTGCTCGAGATCATTGGCGCAAGCACAGGCTACTGGAGCCCAGGGCCTGCCTTGCCACCGGGCATTCAGAAGAACCTTGCCCGAGGCAAGCCGCTTCCACCCGGCATTGCCAAAAAACTGGATGGCCGGCTGGTCGGCAGGTTGCCCCACTATGACGGTTACGAGTGGCAGCAAGTCGGCACGGATCTGATCCTGGTCGCGTTGGCCACCGGGCTCGTTTATGAAATTCTCAACGGTGTGTTCGATTGATGTGTAAAGGGGCTTCCAGCCGCCTGTCGTCGAGCTGGAACTGTTTGGGGGATATCGCGTCATACGTCACGCGATATCAACCACCTACGGAAGCAATCATGCTTTTCAAAAACAAGAGTCTCGTTGCTGTAATGTCATGCGCCATGATGCTTGCAGCCGCCCCTTTGCTGCCTGATGGCCTGTCGATCATGGGTTCCGCCTACGCGAAGGACGGCGGTGGCGGTGGCGGTGGAAACGGCGGCGGCGGTGGAAACGGCGGTGGTAATGGCGGCGGAAACGGTGGAGGCCACGGCGGCGGAAACGGTGGAGGCCACGGCGGCGGAAACGGCGCAGGCCACGGCGGCGGCATGGGTGGCGGACACGCCGGCACAGGCCACTCCGGCAGTAACGGCCGCGGCAACGGGCTGGACAGCGACCATGCCGGAAAATCCGTGCGCGACCATGGCCTGAGTGGCAACCACTACGGTAGTGAGCGCAACGATGACAACGGTCATGGCACCACGACCTCAGGCATCGCCCACTCCAAGGACACTCGCGGCCTCTCCAAGGCCAGGGCTATCTCGGCCTCGACGCCGGGTGAACACAATACCAAAGGCTTGAGTAAAGCCGGGATGTCGACCTCGAAGAAATCCCATTGAGTTCACAGCAGTAGCGAGCAGATTCAGAAAAGCCAAAAACCCGCTGAAAAGCGGGTTTTTTGCGTCTGGCATTTGATCGCCGGACATTGCGCAGCACGTTTTCCACCCTGCCTGTCATTGGTTTTCGGCACTGAAGCTGGCCGCACGCCGGGCCATGCACGGACAGAAAACGAGCCATCCGGACACATCGCGCAGCGATTTGCGTTTGCAGGCGATTTGTCATGTTCAGCGTCAATGCAATGTAGATATTGGTCAGCCCAACGTGATTCCAATGAGGCTGCACTGTGTTCCAACGACTTGTGTGTTCGCTGTCTGTTTTGAGCCTGTCCATCGCTGCCGCCCAGGCGGCCGAGACGGTCCCCCTCAACACGCCACGCCTGAAGAGCATCGACAATTTCCGCGATGTCGCCGGTCTCACCACGGCATACACCACAGCCAACGACGGCACGATGCGTGGCGGGGTGTTTTACCGCTCCAACGCGTTGACGCCATCGGCGGCGGACCTGGCGACCCTCAACGGCCTGGGCATCAAGGCGGTCTACGACCTGCGCACGCCCACCGAGATCGCCGCCACGCCCGACACAATGCTCACGGGCGCGACCTACAGCAACATCGACATCATCGGCGGCTCCACGTCTGGCGCGAACGTCACCAACATCGCGTTCCACAGCGCCGCCGAAGCCACCGCGATGATGCAGGACACCAACCGTGATTTCGTACGGAACGCGGGGATGCGCAGCGAGTTCAACCAGCTGTTCAATGAACTGGCCGCGGTCGACGGTGCCGCGCTGTTCCATTGCACCGCCGGCAAGGACCGCACGGGCTGGACCGCCGCTGTGCTGCAAAGCATCGCCGGGGTCGACGATGCCACCATCATGAGCAACTACCTGGCGACCAACGACTACACGGCCGCGCGTATCAGGGCGACCCTGGCGGCGTTGCCACCGAGCCTGGCGACCATCTATGGGCCGCTGATCGGTGTGGAGGCCAGTTACCTGCAAGCCGGGCTGGACCAGGTGACCGCGCAGTACGGCACCATGGACAACTACCTCAAGCAAGGCCTGGGCCTGTCCCAGGAAACCATCTACGTGCTGCGCGGCAAGATGGTGTTCTACAACAGCTTGCCTGGCGCAGCGGACCTGGCCGGCAACGCCGCGGCCGGCGCGCAGTTGTTGCAACAACTGCAGAACAGCAACCTGTCAGGCACCTACAGCGCCTACAACTACTACCTGCAATCGGCCATCGATGCGCACAGCCTCGGTGGCGTCGAGTCCACCGTTGGCGGCCAGGTGCATGCCGACGCTGCCAGCTACCTGCTGCGCCAGGGCGCGATGATCGATCAGGCCGCTGCGCCCTACACCAGTGGTACCGACCTCAAGACCGGGCAATATCGCCTGTGGAGCACCGCCCTGGCGGGGTATCTGGGTACCGACGGCTCCTCTCAGGCCTCCAGCAGCAACGAGCATAGCCAGGGCATGATGATTGGCCTGACCCAGCGCTTTTCCGAACAGCTCAGCGCCCATGCCGGCTTCGGCTACAGCCGCGGCAATGTCGGTGGCGCCGGTGGCGAGGCCGATACCGACCTGACCTTCTTCAGCGTCGGTGCCCGCTTTGCACCGAACGGTCTGGAGCGCGGCCTGTTTGTGGATGCCGATGCCAGCGCCGGTTATCTCGATTACGAGAGCAAGCGAGAGCTCGGCGGCGGCCTGGGCACGGCCAAGGGCGACAGCCATGGCAACCTCACCGGTGCGACCCTGGCCGTGGGCTACCGGGTTCCGGTGAACGGCGTGACCCTCGAGCCAAGCCTCGGTGTGCGGATCAGCCACGTCAATCTGTCGGGCTTCCAGGAAAAAGGCAGCGAGCTGGCGCTGGACGTCGATGGCTTCCACGAGACCCGCAAGAGCGCGGTGGCCAACCTCAACGCATCCTTTGCACCGGTCAGCCTGGGCGCCTGGCAACTGGTGCCGGGGGTGCAAGTGGGCTACGAGCACGTGCTGGGCGACCCTGAAGTCGACAGCGAAGGGCACCTGCTGGGCCTGGACATCGAGCAGCAAGCCGCCTTCGACAACCGTGACCAGTTCACCGGTGGCGTCAACGTCATGGCCAACCTTGGGCCGTGGAGCGTGGGGGCAGAAATCGGCGCCAGCGGTGGCGGCGATAGCCACGGCTTCAATGGCGGGCTGAAGGCCAGCTATCTGTTCTGACGATCAGTCAAGGCAAGCTGTGGGAGATGGCCTGCGATAGTGATCTGACAGGCACATTGGTATTGAGTCTTGCGGCCCCTTCGCGGGCAAGCCCGCTCCCACAGGTTGTGTGTCGTGCCCGGATCATGTGGCAAGCACAAAACATTGTGGGAGCGGGCTTGCCCGCGAAGAGGCCATGTCAGTCGACAGGGATGTTGAATGTCACTCCGCCTTCGCGAGCGCTCCCGCTAATCCCTCAATGGGTCGCCATCGGCCGCGTTCGCACACCCTTCCTCACGTCTGCAGGACTGATGCCGTAGGCGCTCTGGAAATACTGGCAAAACCGCCCGACGTTGCTGAAGCCGTATTGCAAGGCCACGTCTGTCACCGATGGCGCCGCCCCTTGGGACAGCGCGGCAAAGGCGCGCTCCAGGCGTACCTGGCGCTGATAGGCAACGATCGAAGTACCCATGAAACGCTGAAAACCCTCCTGCAAGGCGCGCAGGCTGACATGGGTCAGTTGCGCCAGCTCCGTGCCACTGGCCAGGTGCTCGGGGTGCGCCTGGATGTACTCGACGGCCAGCTTCACATGCCGCGGCGCTATCAGGGGAGAGGGGCGCCGGAGGGCTTCGGTGAAGTTGTGCGGCCAGGTTTCGAGCACCGCATCGACCAGCATTTCGCGAAGACGCGAAGGCATCAGCGAACCGCTGTTGATCAGCAGGTCGAACTCGCTGCCCGTGGCCAGTTCGATCAATGCCCGGATGCCTTGCAAGGCCGATGCCTTCAGATCCACCACCGGTTCGAACTGCACCTTTTGCAGAATGGGTTTGCCCAGCAGTGTCGACAGGCGCTCGGTGATCAGCCGACGGCTGATCGAAATCCCGTGCTGTGCGTGGTTATCGACAAAGCGCGCCGAGCGGACCTCGGCCTTGTCGATCGCCAGGCCGATCTGTGCGAAACCTACGGACTCGGTGACGTGGTTGAAGATGATCTTGCCGGCGGTAGGAATGACGAAAGTGATTTCATCAAGGGGCGCGGGAAAGTCCACCGTGAAGTCGCCGCGATAGTGCATGCGCCGAAAACTGACACCTTCGTGCCGGCCGTAGACCCCGCCGATGATGATGTTCTTCTGCGGCGGCGCAGAGTCGGCATACAGGTTGCCGAACAGGTTCGAGAACAACGCGCCGAAGTCGTCGCAGCTCATGTCGTTGGACCTGATGATGATTTGCTTGCGCGTCGTGCTTGCGTACACCTGAAGTGTCACCTTGAGCGGAGGGGCAAAGCCCTGGTACAGGGAACTGGCGATCGGAGATCGAGCGGATGCGGTTCGGGAAAGCGTCAGGACGTTATCAGTGAGTAATGACAGGTTTGTTACCGCTTGTTGCTGCTGTCGTTTCCGGCCCCCGTTTCCGTTCACCCGACGCCACCGCTCGCACCGGACAACCGGTGGTACGAGCGGTACCGGGGCGTGGGCTGGCCTGCACTGGCCAGGGCTATTTCACCGGCTCTGTCGCCTTGATGTCCCCGCAAAAGATATCGACGTTGCCATCGGTCGCAGCCGTTCGCACGACCACCGAATACTTGCCGTCAAGCAAGGTCTGCAACGGCACGGGCGCGGTCCTGGTAAAAGACCAGCCGCGTATGGGTTGGCGTTCGGTGTTGACGGTGTCGTTCATCGCGTAGGCGACTGATCCGGGTTGCTCGCAGGTGCCGTTATTGATGAACGAGTAAAGGCGCAGGGGCAGGGTGACCCCGCTTGGAGCACCGCTGATGAAGAAACTGAGCCCGGTTTTCTTGTCCCAGTCGGTCAAGGTGACGGTGCCGATCTGACCGGCGTTTTGCCGGGTGGCGACCAGGTTGAGGTTCACGCCGTGGTGCGAGGAAGTGGCGCAGCCGAAAAGGCTTGCCGCCACCATGAGTGCTGCCAGAGAGGTCTTGAGCTTCATTGCCAAACTCCTGAGTTGAAGAACTGCAATGGGGGAATTAGCGGGTATAGCTCAATAATCGCTTTCATGGCGTCGTCCATATAAGGCTTTCCATTTTTGCGCGCAGATGGTGGGGCGTCTGTCTCCTTCTCCAGCCATGTGGCGGCGTAGCCGTGCAAACCGGCTACATTTGTAGTCGAGCCTGCTTGGATTGCCTGCGGGCACGCGCACTTTGAAGCCGATGAGGTTTGCAGTGGTTACGCGTGCAGTTAACGGATTGTGCGGTCAGTTGAGCCCACTCATCATCCGCATGGACGATTTGCGACTGGAGTGACTGATGAATCAACTTGGCAGCGATCCGCAAGGGCGCAACCCTGGCACTCCACAGCGGGGTACCTTGCGCAGCCTGTTGATCCCGCAGTGGCTCGGCAGTTATCGGCCGGACTGGCTACGGGGCGATGTGGTCGCCGGGCTGACGGCAGCGGCCGTGGTCATTCCCAAGGCGCTGGCGTACGCCACGATTGCCGGCCTGCCGGTGCAGGTCGGGCTGTACACGGTGCTGGTGCCGATGGTGATCTATGCCGTGCTCGGCACGTCGCGTCCGCTCAGTGTCAGCACCACGACCACCCTGGCCATTCTCGCCGGCTCCGCGCTGGGCCAGATCAGCCCCGATGGCGATGCGGCGACCCTGCTCGCGGGTTCCGCCACGCTGGCCCTGATGGTGGGCGCGATCCTGATCGTCGCGGGGGTGCTGCGCCTGGGTTTCGTCGCCAATTTCATTTCCGAACCGGTGCTGGTGGGTTTCAAGGCCGGCATCGGCGTGGTCATCGTGCTCGACCAGCTACCCAAGCTGCTGGGCACCCACATCGACAAAGGTGGTTTCCTGCACAACCTGGTGGCTACGGTTCAGAGCATCCCTCATGTCTCGCTGCCGACCGCGGCGGTCGGGGTGTTCATGATACTGCTGCTGGTCGGCATGAAGCGCTTTACGCCGCGACTGCCCGCACCCTTGATTGCGGTGGCGCTGGGCATCCTCGGCATGAGCCTGTTTGGCCTGGATAGTTTTGGTGTGTCTGCCGTCGGCGTGGTGCCGATCGGGTTGCCGGCGACGACCCTGCCGCTATGGTCGTTGGCCGAAACCCTGTGGCCTTCGGCGATGGGTATCGCGCTGATGAGTTTCACCGAAACCATCGCCGCGGGACGCGCTTTCGCCCGCAGTGACGAGCCTGCACCACAACCGAATCGGGAGCTGCTGGCCACTGGCGTTGCCAACATAGGCGGTGCGTTTCTCGGGGCCATGGTCGCGGGTGGCGGGACCACGCAAACGGCGGTCAACCGCCTGGCCGGTGCCCGCTCGCAACTGGCCGCACTGATTACCGCAGCACTGGCATTGGGCACTTGCCTGCTGCTGGCACCGCTCATTGGCCTGATGCCCAATGCCACGCTCGCCGCCGTGGTGATCGTGTATTCGGTGGGCTTGATCGAGCCGTCGGAGTTTCGCGAGATCCTGTCGGTTCGCCGTACCGAATTCGTCTGGGCCGTGGTGGCCATGATCGGCGTGATGCTGCTGGGCACGCTGCAAGGGATCGTCGTGGCGATCATCGTCTCGTTGCTGGCCCTGGCCTATCAGCTCTCGGACCCGCCCGTGCATGTCCTGGCACGCAAGCCCGGCACCAACGTCTATCGCCCGCAGGCCACCGGCAACGCAGATGACGAACAGTTTGACGGGCTGCTGTTGCTCAGGCCCGAGGGGCGGGTGTTCTTCGCCAATGCCGAGCGCATCTCCGAGAAAATCCGGCCGCTGATCGATGCGGCGACACCCAGGGTCGTGGTCCTGGACCTGCGCAGCGTGTTCGACCTGGAATACACGGCCCTGAAAATGCTCACCAGCGCCGAGCAGCACATGAGCGAGAAAGGCATTTCACTGTGGCTGGTAGGTATGAGCCCCAGCGTATGGGACATGGTCATCAAGGCACCCTTGGGCCATACGTTGGGCGAGGCACGCATGTTCCTGAACCTGGAACTGGCGGTTGAACATTACCAGCGCAGTCGGCGCTGAATGAATGCGGCCGGGTGCATCCCGGACGCTGTGTGACGCATTGAAGGAGATTACCGGCATGGCAAAGAAGAAGACGGCAACGAAGAGCAAGCCGGTTGAAAGCGGCAAGCTCAAGAACAAGGTGTATCTCGAGGAGCTGGCGCGGCTGCATGTCGAGATGGTCAAGCTGCAGGAGTGGGTACAGCACTCGGGCGCCAAGGTCTGCATCGTCTTCGAGGGCCGTGATGGCGCCGGCAAGGGCGGGACCATCAAGGCACTGACCGAACGGGTCAGCCCGCGGGTGTTCCGGGTGATCGCGTTGCCGGCACCGACCGATCGGGAAAAAAGCCAGATGTATGTGCAACGCTATCTGCCGCACATGCCGGCGGCCGGTGAAGTGGTGATCTTCGATCGCAGTTGGTACAACCGCGCCGGTGTCGAGCGGGTCATGGGGTTTTGCACCGAAGAGCAGGTGCGCTCATTTCTCACCGTGGCGCCGCGCGTCGAGCATGCACTGGTCGAGTCGGGCATCATCCTGATCAAGTACTGGCTTGAAGTGAGCCCGGAGGAGCAGACCCGACGCCTCAAGGCTCGCATCACCGACGGGCGCAAGATCTGGAAGCTGTCACCGATGGACCTCAAGTCCTATAACCGCTGGTACGACTACTCACGTGCCCGGGACGACATGTTCGAGGCCACCGACACCGAGTTCGCCCCGTGGCGGGTCGCCAACTCCAATGACAAGCGCCGGGCGCGACTGAACATTATCAGTGATGTGCTCAGCAGCATTCCTTATGAGGAAGTACCTCGGGCGAAAGTGAAACTGCCCAAGCGCCAAAGCCCCGGTAACTATCGGGATCCGAACTATCCGTTCAAGTACATCGCGGAAAAATTCTAGAATCCCGCAGCACTGTGCTGCCCGTGCCCGGTCTTCAAGACCCGGGCACGGCAGTCGTGAAATCGCCTCCCCGCTTTTCCGGAATTAACCGATCATCCTCTGTCTCAACGGCCATGCCGAGCCGCAACCAAAAAACGCCAATAATCTTTGCGTAGGAATTTTCCTTAGTTGTGTAGGAAATAGCAATTTATAGAGCAGGCAAGATCTGATCGCAATGTAAGATGCTTCTAAATATTAGTTGGGTGGTTGGAATGCCTTTGTAAGATGATTCACTATTGCATCTGGCAGTGTTTGAGTATTTGTTTCTGTAGTTGCGGTTCCTTTTGGAGAGGCTAGTCTTTCGCAGTCGAAGCAAGTTTGCATGTTGCTTCCGGTTATGTGGTTGCGTGTTGTCCGCCCAACTTTTGATCTCGATTGTGTCATTGATTTTTTTGTAACGCTGTATGTTATTACAAATATCCTGGGAGGATTTATGGCTTCTGGTAGTTTTCAAAACGAAGTGCCCAAGGCACGGGTCAACATCAAGCTCGATTTGCATACGGGCGATGCACAGAAAAAAGTCGAATTGCCGCTCAAGTTGATGGTGATGGGCGACTACAGTAACGGCAAGGAACAGCGGCCGTTGTCCGAGAGAAGCAAAGTCGCCATCGACAAGAATAATTTCGATAGCGTGCTGGCCGAGTTTTCTCCCGAGGTCAAGCTGGCGGTGGCCAATACCCTGGCGGAGGATGCCGGCGAAGCGGCGGTCAACCTGGGTTTCCGGAGCATGAAGGACTTCGAGCCGGAACAAGTGGCTCGGCAAATTCCGCAACTGCGCGCACTGCTGGCAATGCGTAACCTGCTGCGCGACCTCAAGTCCAACCTGTTGGACAATGCCACGTTCCGTCAGGAACTGGAGCGTATTCTCATGGACGAGGCACTGAGTGACGAACTGCGAGGTGAGTTGGCGGCACTGACTCCGGAACACATTCGTTAATTCACCTCGGCTCGTTTAAAGGGAAGTTTAAAAATGTCTATCGAACATTCTCACGCGCAATCGCGCGGCACTACAGTGTTGCCTGAAGAAAGCCAAGGCGTGTATGGCGCGTTGTTTGGCAAGATCAATCTCAACCCGGTAAAAGTGCTGGGCGAAATTGAAGTGTTTCAAAGTTCCGAGGCGCTGTCGGACGTTTCTGCCGATGAGCGAGTGACTGCCGCTGTCAGTGTTTTCTTGAATTTGATCAAACAGTCTTCGCGCAAAGTCCGGCGTCTGGACAGGACACTGCTGGATGAACATATTGCGTCGCTGGATGCACAAATCAGCCGCCAACTGGACGCCGTGATGCATCACCCGGATTTCCAGCGGGTGGAGTCCACCTGGCGCGGTGTGAAATCGCTGATCGATCAGACCGACTTCCGCCAGAACGTGCGCATCGAATTGCTTGATATCAGCAAGGATCACCTGGTCCAGGATTTCGAGGATGCACCGGAGATCGCACAAAGTGGCCTGTATGTGCATACCTACACCCAGGAGTACGACACCCCGGGTGGTGAGCCGATCGCCGCTGCCATTTCCAACTTCGAGTTCGACCGCAGCCCGCAGGACATTGCCTTGCTGCGCAATATTTCCAAAGTCTCGGCAGCCGCGCACATGCCCTTCATTGGCTCCGTCGGCCCGGCCTTTTTTGGCAAGCACTCGATGGAAGAAGTCGCCGCCATCAAGGACATCGGCAACTACTTTGATCGTGCCGAATACATCAAGTGGAAAGCGTTCCGCGACAGCGACGATGCCCGCTATATCGGCTTGCTCATGCCCCGCGTGCTGGGCCGTCTGCCGTATGGCCCGGACACCGTTCCGGTGCGCAGCTTCAACTACATCGAAAGCGTCAAGGGACCGGACCACGACAAATACCTGTGGACCAACGCCTCGTTTGCCTTCGCTGCCAACATGGTCAAGAGCTTTATCGCCAACGGCTGGTGCGTGCAGATCCGCGGTCCGCAGTCTGGCGGCGCGGTCACCGACTTGCCGATCCACTTGTATGATCTGGGCACTGGCAATCAGGTGAAGATCCCTTCGGAAGTGATGATTGCGGAGACGCGCGAGTTCGAGTTCGCCAACCTCGGTTTCATCCCGCTCTCGTACTACAAGAACCGTGACTATGCGTGCTTCTTCTCGGCCAACTCCACGCAGAAACCGGCGCTATACGATACCCCTGAGGCCACCGCCAATAGCCGGATCAATGCGCGCCTGCCCTACATCTTCCTGCTGTCACGCATTGCCCATTACCTGAAGCTGATCCAGCGCGAAAACATCGGCACCACCAAGGATCGCCGATTGCTGGAGCTGGAGCTGAACAAGTGGGTCAGCGGGCTGGTCACCGAGATGAACGATCCGGGCGACTCGCTGCAGGCTTCGCACCCGTTGCGGGCTGGCCGGGTCACCGTCGAAGACATCGAGGACAACCCGGGTTTCTTCCGCGTCAAGTTGTACGCCGTGCCGCATTTCCAGGTGGAAGGCATGGACGTCAACCTGTCGCTGGTTTCGCAGATGCCCAAGGCAAAAGCCTGAGTCCTGTGCAAAACCAACCCATTGCGTAGGGATTCGACCTCATGAAAATCGACCGCCCCTTGTGGGCCGCGGGGGCATTGCTGTCCCCGCAGCAATTCCAGCAGCAGGCGCGCTGGGAAGCCTGGGCCAACGAGCGTCTGGCTCGTCTGTCCCTGGTGCACCCCTGGGGCGTCCAGGACGTCGCGTTTGACCTGCACGCACTGCGCCTGGGCAAGCTCAAGGCCACTCGCCTGAGCCTGCGCATGCCCGACGGCACCTTGATCGACACCGACCATGTGGATCGACTGCCCCTGGGGCTGGAGCTGTCGCGCCTGCTGTCCGACGATACCCAGGCGGCGACCTTGCTCCTGGCCTTGCCACTGGAACAGGCCAATGGCAACAACTGCCTGTTCGACGCCGACAAGGCCGATCGACCCACCCGTTATCGCCAGGACTGGCGTCAGGTGCAGGACATTTACGCCGATGAAGTGCAATCGGTCGGCGTACTGGAATACGTGCTGAGCCTGCGCTTCGATCACGACGAGAACGGCGATTACCTGACCTGCCCGATCGCGCGCCTGGTACGTGACGGGCAGGGCGCCTGGAGCCTTGATCCTGACTATGTACCACCGCTGCTCAGTTTCGCGGCGCACCCGGGTCTGTTGACGCAACTGGACAACCTGTTGACCCAGTTGTCCTCCAAGCGTCAGCGGCTGATGGGCATGCGCCGTGAGAGTAACCAGCGAATGGCCGACTTCGCCGTGGCCGACGTGTCGTTGTTCTGGTTGCTCAATGCCTTGAACACCTACCAGCCGGTATTGGCCGATCTCAAGGCCTGGCCGGCGCGACATCCCGAGCAGGTCTATCTGGAGCTGACAAAACTGGCCGGCAGTCTGCTGACCTTTTCGCTCGAACACGATGTCGAGCAGATTCCGCCTTATCGCCACGAACACCTGGAAAGCGTGTTCCCGCCGCTGTTGCGCATGATCTCCACGTTGCTGGAGGCCAGCCTGCCTTCTCGCGTCATCGCCCTGACACTCGAGCAGAGCGCAGCCAACCGTTGGCAGGTCCGACTTGACGACGCCCGTTTGCGCGAGCCCGACAGCGCCGACTTCTATCTGTCGGTGCGTTGCCGCTTGCCAGCCGTGCAATTGCAGAGTCAGTTCCCGCAACTGTGCAAGATCGGCACACCGGACGAAGTCGATCACCTGGTCAACGCCGCCCTCGATGGCGTGCCGTTGCAGTCCCTCAGTCATGTCCCGGCGGCCATCCCCTTGCGTCTGGAAAACCAGTACTTCGCCCTGGATCTCAACCATGCCAAGGGACAAGCCATTCGGGACCAGGGTATCTGTGCCTTGTACGTCCCGAGCACCCTGGCCGAAGTGAAACTTGAACTGTTCGCGGTACTACGCGCATGAACCTGATCGAAGCGAAAAAACAGGCCGCCATGACGGTCGACATCGACGCGTTGTTGCAAGACAGCTACCTGCTGGTGGTCGAGTTGCGGCAAGGGGCCTCCGCGCAAAGCAGCGATGAGGTCAAGGCGCTTTGCGTAAAGCAGGTCGAGCACGTTCGCCAGCGGCTCATGGATGCCGGCCTGGCCCAACGCAGCATCGACCATATCAGCCACGCTCAATGTGCGCTGCTGGATGAGACCATGCTCAACCGCGCCGATAACGATGCCCATTCCCGGTGGGCCAGTGAACCCTTGCAGGCGAAGTTTTTCAATCGCCACCAGGCCGGGGAGTTCCTGTACGAGGACATGCGTGAGGTACTGCGCGAACCGGCGCCGGACCTTCAGGTACTGACGACCTTCCAGCGGGTTTTGACCCTGGGGTTTCGCGGCCGTTATCGCGATGACAATGACCCCGAGCGTGAACAACTGCTGGCCGACCTGAATGCCCGGGTCGCACCACTGAAGTTACGTCAGGCATTAACCGCACCCCTCAGCGCCAGCCATGGCGCAATGGCGCTGCGCTGGATGCGCTCGCCGCTGGTCAACGTCCTGGCTGCCGGTCTGTTGCTGGCCGGTGTCTGGTACGGCCTCGACCAGCTGTTGGGTAGTCTGGTTGCGACGCTGTTGGCCGCGCAAGCCTGAGGTGGAGCCCATGACGCTCAAACTCAAACAAGGGCTCTGGCTGTGGGCGGGTGCACTGACCCTGATGCTGTTGGCCATTATCCCGTTTGGCGGATGGGGCCGTGCCGCCGTGGCCCTGATCGTTGTCGGTTGCGTTGCGCTCGCCTGTTTCCGGGCCGCGCGTCAACGACAATTACCCGGCTCTCTCGACCACCTGGCGTTGCCACCGGCAGCGTATCGTCATCCGGTGGTACTGGTGTGTGGTGATGGCCTGGCCGGGCTGTTTGGTGAAACGAGTAGCGACCACCCGGCATTGCGCATGACCGAGCAGGGCTGTTACCTGCGGGTCTCCCGTGGGGAACAGCTGTCGGGGGTGACTGACAGTGTCCTGGCCTTGCGTCCCGAGTGGGCCGGGCAGCTCTGCGTGATGTTCATTGTCAACCCGAGCGAGCACACCGATGCCGCGGTGTTGGCCGGGCACGTACGTACGTTCAATTACCAGGCCGGGCTGATTCGCCAGCGTGGCATTGCGCTGCCGCTGATGCTCGTCAGCTACCTGCAATCATCGGCGAGCAAGGGGACCTGGTTCAGTTGGGAAGCCGGGCAGGGTACCTGCAACATTCGTGAAGGAGGGTCGTGCCTTGGCCCCGACGAATGGCATCGCCTGCCCGCTGAAAATGCAATTCACACTCGACGGTTACAGGCCAGCGTGCAGCTCAACAGTGCTGCTGCCTGGCTGGATGAACATGTCCTGGCGCACTTCGCCAGCCGCGAAGGTCGCCAGCCTGTCGGCTTGCCGCTGGTTTGCGCCAGCACCTTGGTACCGACACTGCCCGGTATGGTGACCGGCAATCTGTGGGGGCAATGGCTGCGGGGCAAGACCAGGCTGCGGGACGCCGATGCACAGGTACAAGCGCCGGATGCGTCGCTGCCGTTCCCTGATCCTTTACTGAATCTGCTGCCGGTACAGGCCCGACGTTTGCCAATGCGTCGCGCCAGCGTGATTGCGTTGTGGCTGTTCGCGGCCGCCGCCGTTGTCGCCCTGACCAGCTCGGCCTGGCAGAACACCCTGCTGCTGCGTCAGGTCAGCGATGACCTGCGGCGTTATGCGTCCATTTCCCCGACAGAGCGTCGCGATCAACCCGAATTTGCCCAACGGGAAGAAGCGTTGAACGTGCTGCGCGAGGACGCGGTGCGCCTCGACAATTACTACCGCCGGGGCGAGCCCCTGGCGCTGAGCCTTGGCCTGTATCGCGGCGAGCAATTGCGCGCAGGGTTGCTGTCGACCATCGCCAACCACAGGCAACCGTCGACGAGCCCGATGCCGGCACGCGCGGCGCGAACCGTGCGCCTGGACAGCCTGTCGCTGTTCAGCAGCGCAAGCGCCCGACTCAAGCCGGAATCGACCAGGGTGCTGATCGACGCCCTGGTCGGCATCAAGGCCCAACCTGGCTGGCTGATCGTGATTGCCGGGCATACCGATGCCGTGGGCAGCGACGAACACAATCTGCAGTTGTCCCGTGCCCGCGCGGCAGCGGTGCGTGAATGGATGCAACGCATGGGCGGCATTCCCGACAGCTGTTTCGCCGTGCAGGGCTTTGGCAAGAGCCAACCCATCGCCAGCAATGACACCGAGGCGGGGCGTCAAGCCAACCGTCGCGTCGATATCCGTCTGGTGCCGGAAGTGGGGGCCTGCGGGCTTCCCTCAGCCGGGGCAGACGTACAACCCCCTGTCGCAAACGCGGCATCTGTGTACTGAAAAAAGGAGCTTCACATGGCAACTCCCATTTACCTGTGGCTGAAAAATAACGCCGACGATGACATCAAAGGTTCGGTGGACGTGCAACAGCGTGAAGGCAGCATTGAGGTGGTCGCCCAGGACCACAGCCTCTACATCCCCACTGACAACAACACCGGCAAGTTGACTGGCACGCGGGTCCATACCCCGTTTCAGTTCAGCAAGGAAATCGATGCCTCAAGTCCATACTTCTATAGGGCGGTGGCCACCGGCCTGACCCTGAAAAGCGCCGAGTTCAAGTGGTATCGCATCAACAATGACGGCCAGGAAGTCGAGTACTTCAACACCATTCTGGAGAAGGTGAAGGTGGTGAAAGTCGCGCAGAAAATGCACGACGTGAAAGATCCGTCCAAGGAAAAACACAACCACCTGGAGGAGATCGAGTTGCGGTACGAGAAGATCACCTGGACCTACAAGGATGGCAACGTCACCTACTCCGACTCCTGGAGCGAGCGCCCGAGTGCCTGATGCGGGAAGGCTGGCAGGCCTCTGCCTGCCAGCTCCGGTGTGCTGGGGTGAGCGTCCGTTCGCGGACGTTCACCCCAGCCCATCTCGCCCCTTTCCATTGCCACAACCGACCACAGGCTGGACTTCCAGCACAAGGATGTTTCCCCATGTCCCATCATTCCACGCGCTTGCTTCGCCGCCTCAATCCTTACTGCGCCCAGGCGCTCAGCGCGGCGGCTTCGTTGTGTCAAAGCCGTGCCCATGGGCGGATCAGCATCGAACACTGGCTGCTCAAGTTGCTGGAGCAGGGCGAGGGCGATCTGACCCTCATTGCGCGTCGCCATGAGTGGGACATGGATGCACTTTGGCGCGGGTTGCTCGACCACCTCGACAGGCTGCCGCGCAGCGTGCAGGGCAAGCCGCAGTTGTGCGGCAAGTTGCAAAAGCTCATCGAGAACGCCTGGCTGCGTGCATCGCTGGAGGGTAACGACAACCTGCGTTCGGCACACTTGCTTGGCGCATTGCTGGAGAGTCCGGACCTGCTGGCTTGCGAAGCGGCCTGGTCAATACTGGACCTCAGCGAAACCCAGTTGCAGCAGTTGTTTGCCTTGCTCGACCAACACTCCGAGGAACGCCCGCACGTCCAACAGCAAAGCGCGTTGGACCCGCTCCCGGCGACGCCGCTCGCCGACGGTGCCGGGCACGATGCCTTGCAAGCGGTACTGGACATATTCACCCAGGACGTCACCGCCAAGGCGAGGGCAGGGCAGATCGACCCGGTGTTCGGGCGTGACGATGAAATCCGCCAGGTCATCGACATCCTCAGCCGGCGGCGCAAGAACAACCCGATCCTGGTCGGCGAGCCCGGCGTCGGCAAGACCGCGCTGGTCGAAGGCCTGGCCCTGCGCATTGCCGATGGCAACGTGCCCGACAGCCTCAAGGCAGTCAGCGTGCGCACCCTGGACCTTGGCCTGCTGCAAGCAGGCGCCGGGGTAAAAGGCGAATTCGAACAACGCCTGAAAAACGTCATCGACGCCGTGCAGCAGTCGGCCAACCCGGTGCTGCTGTTCATCGACGAGGCTCACACCCTGATCGGCGCCGGTAACCAGGCGGGCGGGGCGGATGCGGCGAATCTGCTCAAGCCGGCCCTCGCGCGAGGCGAATTGCGCACCATCGCCGCGACCACCTGGAGCGAATACAAACAGTACTTCGAACGTGATGCTGCGCTGGAGCGGCGTTTCCAGGTGGTCAAGGTCGACGAGCCGGACGATGCCAGCGCCTGCCTGATGCTGCGTGGCCTCAAGGCGCGTTACGCCAGCCATCACGGCGTGCACATTCAGGACGCGGCGGTGCAGGCCGCGGTCAGCCTGTCGCGGCGTTATCTCACCGGCCGCCAGCTGCCGGACAAGGCCGTCGACCTGCTCGACACCGCCAGCGCGCGGGTGCGCATGAGCCTCGACTGCGAGCCCCAGGCACTGGTGCGGCTCAAGGCCCGGCATGCCGCGCTGGAGCTGGAGCGGCGCGCACTGGAACAGGATGTGCAACTCAATGGCAGCGACTTGAGCGAACGATTGACGCTGATCGCCGGGCAGCAGGTCGAGATGCAACAACAGCAGGACGACTTGCTGTGCCAGTACCGCTATGAACTTGACCTGACCCGACAATTGCTCGATGCGCGTGAGGCCGAACCGGCCCGCAGCGACCTCTGCGCGAAACTGCAGGAGCAATTGCTGCGGGCTCAGGGCAGCCAGCCAATGCTGTCCCTGGACGTCGATGCACGCAGTGTTGCGGAAGTCATCGCCGACTGGACCGGCGTGCCCCTGGGCAGTTTGCTCAAGGACGAACAAGCCAGCCTGCTGACTCTGGAATGGCAACTCGGCGAGCGGGTGATTGGCCAGGAATCTGCCCTCGGTGCCTTGGCCCAGCGCCTGCGCGCAGCCAAGACCGGCTTGACCGAAGAGCAGGCGCCGTTGGGGGTATTCCTGTTGGTGGGCACCAGCGGCGTCGGCAAGACCGAAACCGCCCTGGCGCTGGCGGACTGCCTGTTCGGTGGCGAAAAATCCCTGATCACCCTCAACCTGTCCGAGTACCAGGAGGCCCACACCGTCAGCCAGCTCAAGGGCTCGCCACCGGGTTACGTAGGTTACGGCCAGGGCGGCGTGCTCACCGAAGCGGTGCGCCAGCGGCCCTATAGCGTGGTGCTGCTGGATGAGGTGGAAAAGGCCCACCGCGACGTGCTCAACCTGTTCTACCAGGTGTTCGACCGCGGCTTCATGCGTGATGGCGAAGGACGCGAAATCGACTTCCGCAACACTGTCATCCTGATGACCTCCAACCTCGGCAGCGATGAGCTGCAAAACGGTCTGCGCGAACAGCCCGAAGCCAGCGACAGCGACTTGCACGAATGGCTGCGACCGCTGCTGCGCGAGCACTTCCAGCCGGCGTTGCTCGCCCGCTTCCAGACCCTGATCTACCGCCCGCTGCTGGCCGACGCGCTCAAGCATATCGTCGCCCTGAAACTTGCCAAGGTCGCCAGTCGCCTGCACAGCCATTACGGCCTGGCCTGCGTGATTGAGGATGGCCTGCACGATGCATTGGTCGCCGCCTGCCTGCTGCCCGACACCGGTGCGCGCAACATCGACAGCCTGCTCAACCAGCAGATTCTGCCGGTCCTCAGTCAACAGTTGCTGCAGCGTCAGGCCGCCAAATACAAAACCCTTGGCGTAACCCTGGGCTACAGCGATGAGGAGGGCATCACGCTGCAATTCACCGACGGACCTTCAGTCGTTGCACCTGAGGGCCGAGCATGAACCCTGTCTTCGGCCACAACCGCCACACACTCAAGATCGACAAACTCGACACCCACCTCGACGTCCTCGCCTTCGAGGGCCATGAGCACCTTAGCCAACCCTACCTCTACCGCATCGAATTCACCGCCAGCGACCTCGACATCGGCGCGGAAAAATTCATCGGCCAGTACGCCGAGTTCAGCCTGTACGACGCACCGTCCAACGTGCCCGTGTTCGACTGGGAAGTGCCCAGACCGTCCAAGCCCCTGCGCACCGTCTATGGCCGCATTACCGCCTGCCAGCGCCTGTCCGCCTCAATCGACGAAGCCCGCTACGAAGTCACCCTGCAACCGCGCCTGGCCCTGCTCGATCGCGGCCAGCAAACGCGGATCTATCAGCACCAGTCCGTGCCAGACATCGTCAAAAGCATCCTGCGCGACCGCCACGGTCTGGACACCGGGCACTTTCGCTTCAACCTCAAGCGCGAATACCCGCCGCGCGAGCAGGTGATGCAGTACCAGGAAAGCGACCTGGCTTTCATCAGCCGGATCCTGGCCGACGTCGGCATCTGGTACCGCTGCATCCAGCACGAAGAGCTCGCCTTCGACGTCGTCGAGTTCTGCGACGACCAGCGCTGCTACCAGTTCGACGTCGAGCTGCCGCTGCGCTCGCCGTCGGGCTTCAGCAACAGCGAGCAGGACAGCGTCTGGGCCCTGAAAACCCGCCACCGGGTGGTGGAACAGCAGGTCAGCGTACGCGCCTATCACCCCGACGACAGCCGTGCCTACCTCGACGGCGAGGTCGACCAGACCCGCGGCGAGCCCGCCACCCACGGTGTGGCCACAACCCGCGGCGTCGCCGACAACACCTACGGCGACGCCTACCACTACGCCGAACCCTATCGCGTGCTCGGCAAGTCCCACCTGCGCGACGAAGACCTGCAAAGCGAAAGCGGCTTTTTCTACGCGCGCCTGCGCCACGAACGCTACCTCAACAACCAGACCCACCTCAGCGGCACCAGCAGCAGCGCCACCTTGGCCCCGGGTCAGGTCCTGACCATCAGCGGCGACGCACCGAAGGCCTTCGCCTCCCGCGTGGTGATCACAAAGATCACCACCCGCGCCGCCCGCGACCGCAGCCTGACCTGCGATTTCGAAGCCATGCCCTACGCCTTGCGCCTGTGCTTTCGCCCAGAAGTACCGCCCAAACCACAAATCGCCGGCACCCTGCCAGCGCGCATCACCCACCCCCAGAGCAACCCCCTGTACACCGAAATCGACATGCAAGGGCGTTACCGGGTCAAATTCCTCTTCGACCGCGACACCTGGCCCGCCGGCCGCGAAAGCAAATGGCTGCGCCAGGCCCGCGCCTACGCCGGCGACACCTACGGCCTGCACCTGCCGCTGATCGCCGGCACCGAAGTGGCCATCGCCTTCGAACAGGGCGACCCGGACAAACCCTACATCGCCCATGCCCTGCACGACGACCAGCACCCCGACCTGGTGACCCAGCGCAACGACCACCGCAACGTGCTGCGTACGCCGGCCAATAACAAGTTGCGCCTGGACGACACGCGGGGGCAGGAGCACGTCAAGCTCAGCACCGAGTATGGCGGCAAGAGCCAACTCAACCTCGGGCATCTGGTGGATGGCCAGCGGAAGAAACGTGGGGAAGGGTTTGAACTGCGTACGGATGACTGGGGCGTCATAAGAGGCGGCAAAGGCCTGTTCATCAGTGCCGATGCGCAGACCAAGGCGCAGGGCCCGGTGCTGGACATGGACGCTGCCGTCGGCCGCCTGCAACAGGCCGGCGAACAACTGCAAAAGCTCTCGGTCGACGCCCAGGCCGCCAATGCCGAACCGGCGGACGTGGCAGCACAACTGAACCTGCTGCGCCAGGACCTCGAACAGCTCAAGTCCCAGGTCCTGCTGCTCAGCGCTCCGCAAGGCATCGCCCTCACCAGTGGCCAGCACCTGCAACTGGCGGCCAAGGACAACCTGATGCTCAACGCCGGTGGCGAGACCGACCTCAGCGTGGTCAAGCGCCTGTTCATCGGCGTCGGCCAGGGGTTGAGCCTGTTTGTGCGCAAGCTGGGGATCAAGCTGATTGCCAATCAGGGGGCGATAAGCGTGCAGGCGCAAAACGACAAGCTGGAACTGATTGCCCGCCATGGCCTGGACATCACCAGCACCGAAGACGAAATCCACATCACCGCGAAGAAGAAAATCGTCCTCAACGGGGGCGGCAGTTACCTCAGCCTGGAACCGTGTGGCATCGAATCGGGCACGGCCGGGGACTACAAGGTCAAGTCGGCGGATTATCAGTATTTGCAGGGCAAAGCCACCCAGACCCCACTGATCCCGAAAGTGCCGCAACGCATCGACCCGCCGCTTGAGTTTCATGAGCAATTCCGGCTATTCGCCAGCGATGGCGAGCAACCCCGCGCCAACGTGCCTTACAAAATCACCGCCGCTTCCGGCAAGGTCTGGAAAGGTACCACCGACAGCCAGGGCTTCACCGAGCGCGTGTACACCGCCAAGCCTGAAGCGCTATCGCTGACCTACGACATGGAAGAAGAGGAGGAGGAAGAGGAGCTCGAAGGCATCACCCTACGCCTGGGGTTGTTCTTTGATGGCACGGGTAACAACTTGGGCAATTCCGCCGCCACAGAACAATGCCGGCGGGACGACCTTGAATTGTTCGATCAGAGTGAACTGGCGAGCATTGTGCAGCTATGCAAGCAGTATGGGTTTGACGAGTTTGATGGCAGTGGTTTTGCCAGTGCACCGGATAGTAGTTACGGCAATGCGCCGAGCAATGTGGCGCATTTGTATGACCTGTACCCGGATAGCACAGCGACACCGCTCAAGGCAGAGGCAGAGATCGGTTACGTAAGGGTCTATCTCTCGGGCATTGGCACTCGCAGTGGAGCCAAAGATTCGCTAGTGGATCAGGCCTCTGGCCGGGGGGAAACCGGGGTGGTGGCGCGAGTTGAGCGGGTGCCTGCGGTATTGGCTGAAAAACTTCGGGATTTTATTGAATCCAACCCCGGCACCTGTATTCGACGCATCGAGTTCGACATCTTCGGTTTCAGTCGCGGGGCCGCCGCCGCGCGGCACTGTGTCAACGAATTGTTCAGGCCCGGGCGGGGAGTGTTCGCCGCGTTGCTACAAGGCGGGCGTTTTGGCCTGCCGGCGAGTTTCGATCCGGCGGTGGATGTCAGCCTCAACCTGGTCGGGCTGTTCGACACCGTTGCGGCGATCTTGGGGATGGACCTGAGCGTAGCCAACGACAACAACCCGGGGGTCAACTTGTACCTGCCCCCCGGTTGTGCCCGCCAGATTATCCAGTTGCAGGCCCGGGACGAGCACCGTCTGAACTTTGCCCTCAACAGCGTGCTGCACGGTCATCGACAAATCAGCCTGCCCGGCGTGCATTCGGATATCGGCGGTGGCTACCTGCCGAACGGCCGGGAGCGCTTGTGGGTCACCCAGCCGCAGCGGATCAGCGTGTCGGCCTACCAGCGGCCGGAGTCCCATCCGCAATGGGCGCAACTCCAGGCCCAGGCGCTGGCCCTGCGTGACAGTGGCTTGTCCGGCAGTGGCACCCTTGAGGTCAAGGCTTGGCCGATCCCCCCGGTCCCGCGCGGTAAGGCTGAATCGAAAGTGGATGAGTATTGGTTAGTGATCGTCCTCGACCGGCCTGTGCGTGGCGAATTGGCGCTGATTGCCCTGCGTTTGATGCGTGAACTGGGTGTGCGTCATGGCGTGCCGTTTGAAGTCATAAGTGACGAAGACAAACGCTTGCGCTTGCCCGATGAACTACAACCCATCGCCGAGCAAATCCTGGAGCAAGCGCTGGCGGGCAACGAAGTTCGACTCGGTCCCGCCGAGGAGTGCTTGTTGCGCAATCGCTACATTCACCAATCCGCTCACTGGACCCCTCGTGCTGGTCTGCTCATCAACAAACCGGCGCCGAACAAAAAGCGCAACGTCTACCCCAACCAGCCGCAGAAGGGGTATCCGCAATGAAGCGTTTGAGTCTGATCACCGGTCTGCTGCTGAGCCTGTGCGCCTGCGCCAGTGAGCCTCGGCCACCCGCACCGCCTAACTTGCCTTATGACAGTTGGTACGTCGGCCTGGCCGCACCGCGTTTCATGGAAGTCTGGGTCGAGACCCTGGATGTGCTCGATCAGCGGGGGCTGGCATTTTTCCGTGTACATGGTGGTGTTGTCAGTTACACCGGTCAGCCGGAGGGCTGGCACAAGGGTGGGGGGGCAACGAAACCGGTCAACAATGTCGATCTGCCGGAGCGGCTCTTTCTGCGCTGGCAATCGCTGGTGGAACCACAGGCTTACAAGATCAGGATCACCATCCCACAGTGGGTGCGTGACGAGATGGTCAAGCCGGAGCGGGCGTTTTGTATAGCGGATCAAAAGGAAGTAACGCTGTATCGCAACAGAGTAAATCTAGGGATGGCTCCCGGCGGTATCGTTAAGGTCTGGGTGGGGGCGGGCTGTCTGGGCTACAAGGAAGTCGGTCGTTTTCAGGCCGAGGTCGAACCACGAGGACCTTATCTGAACGGCAAAGATATTTACTACCGGGCGCTGAAGCCCGAGGCCCAGTTGTATATCGATCAGCACGGCATTCCTTATGGCTCTTGGTAAGCGATAGTTAAGAGTTGTTTCGGCTGGCTTTTTAAGTGTAGGGATTACTACGGGTAAGTTTCAAAAGGACGGCAATAGCATGCAGCAAGTAATACATGCGGGTAGTACCAATAACACTGACGACACCGTCATCAAGGTCGTATCTGCGGAAAGTACGTTGACTTGGCTGTCACCGGCAGAAAATGCGGTATTCAAAATCACGCAGGACGCGATGCTGCCCGATATTATTTTTGAATTTCACACTCAAATCGTCGGATTCTACAAATGGTCGTGGACGATCGAGTGGGAGGCGAAAGCCAGCGGATTGAGGGAGAGAGTTCGCAAGGACAAAGTTCTGCAAACCTTCAAGGAATCTGGCTCTTTTGTCAGCGACGATAGAACGTGGAAGGTGAGTCTTTTTGATCAAGTTATCGGCGGTACTCTGACGGTGAGCGTAAGTGTCAGCGATAAGACCCTGACGAGAACGGTTTTTATAAAAGGGCAGAATCCTACGCAGGAGAGTATCGCCCGCTATATAGCTAGTCTTGACGATATGACCGGCTTCGAAAAACTGCTTGAGCAAGAAACTCATTCCAGGCACTTCATAAACCTGGATGGCGAGCCAATAGTTGCCTTTGATAAAGGTTTCGGCATCACGCAAATGACCAATCCGGTGCCAAATTACGAGCAAGTCTGGAACTGGAAAGCCAACATCCTGGCGGGATCTTCGATTTATAAGGACAAGGTGCGCATCGCCAAAAAATACCTGGGCCAGGCAGGTAGAACCTATACAGATGATCAGCTGCGCCATGAAGTGTTCAGCCGGTGGAACGGTGGTTCTTATCATGAGTGGGATAGGGTCTCTGCTTCCTGGGTCAGAAAGAAGAACCTTTTGTGTGATTCCAATACCGGAAACATAGGCTGGTCGATGGATAACGAAATGAACAAAGACAAAACGCAAGCACAATTGCGAGAGCGAGATAAGGATACCTATTCGAAGGGATCTAAGGGGCAGTCAGATGATCACCCATGGCAATACCAGGGAGTGTGTTATGCAGATCATGTGCTCGGTAAATAAGCTCGGAAAGTTCCTGGTTGGGTTGTTGCTCGGGTTGGCAGCGGTTACCTGCGCAAATGCCGAAACAGTGTGGCTAAAAAATAATGTCGGGCAGGTGCATCTGCAGATGGCCGATGGAACGGTGTATGACGTGAAGTTGTTTTCCGACGTGGGTGGTGTGTTTTATGACAGAGACAAGCACACGATCGGGGGAAGGGAGTATGTCTCGCTGTTCCAGGTTTTATCTTCGAATTCTGCACGCCCTTCAGGCGTTTGTGGTGCGGGTAACGAGGTCTGGCTCCATGTCTATCGAGTCGCTGGCGCAGTATTGAACGAAAAAATAAAAGTATTGGTGAGTAGTTGTTTACGCTCGATTTCACTGGCAAGTCAGAACACAGGGGATCAGATGCAAGACTCCGATTTCTCTTCAGTGCAATGGACCTTAAAGGGGTTTTCCATTGAGTGGTTCGAGCATGTCGATGCTGCCGGGCGACCCTTGCAGTTTACGAACTTTGTTTTGCGTGAGGACGCTTTTTTACCGCAAGACGTATTGAGCCAAGAGAACCCGAACTAGAAATTTTCCGTTCAATAAAAAAAGGATCAAAGAATGAAAGGCATCATCCGTATTGGCGACAAAACCACCGGAGGCGGCGCGGTACTTTCGGGTTCCACCGATATGCGATTCGAGGGTGTCGGTGTGGCGCGCGAGGGGGATCTGGTGCGCTGTCGAAGCCACGGCCGTACGGTGATTGCCGAGGGGCATCCGGCGTTTCGTGACAATGGTGTCCCGGTCGCTTTCGATGGCCATCGCTGCGCATGCGGTTGTGCGTTGATTTCTTCCTTGCCTGTAGCGGGTGCGAATTAGCCCATGCCAGTCAGATTGGATCGAGTCCCAGCATTAGCGGTGAGACCTGCGCGCCCTCGTGTCTGGCTTTGGGCAGGTTTACTGCCTCTGTTGTTGCTGATGGGGGCGGGGGTGGCGTTGTTGTTCGGGCCTGGAGACTTGCATCAGCAGCCAGTGAACTTCTGGGCACTGTCCCTGGGGGTACCGTTGGTTGGCTGGTGCGTGTTGGGTTTTGGGAGAGCACTGATTTACATAGGCCAACAAAGTGCTGCCGATGGTTGGGATGAAGCTCGGGAGAACGATTTGATTCGCAAGACCCGGCAAGGGCGTCGCTCCCAACAATTATTGGGTGTGAGTCTGTATACGGCCCTTCGAGAACCAGGTGATCAGCCCACCGCGCAACTGGATGCTTTTCTGAGCGGGATCTCCTCTATTGCGGCTCGACCCGTGCGGGAGGGGGCAACACCGTTACGTCACAGTCACTTGTCAGGCGATAGGGAAGACCCCGAACTCCTGCTGCTGAGCGTGTTGAAGCAGTTGCTCGGCGATTTGGCGCGAACTCTGGAGCCACTACCGGACAGTGCGCCACTGGCATTTTTACTGGAGGTCGAAAGCGGATTGCCTGAAGGGGGGTTGCGTCGCGTGTGGCGAGAGGCGTGGAGTGCGTCCGGTATCCGTCAATCGTCGATTCCTGTCGAAGGCAGCGGGTTGGTCGCGGTGGATCATTGGCTTGACCAGCGTATTGACGATCAGGCCTTGCTGATGGTGGTGGCGGTGCAGTTTGCACTGGAACAGCCCGAAGGCACGGCAGAGGTTGCTGTTGGCTTGTTGCTGGGCAACCGTCTGACGCAAACGACCTTGGCGCCGATCGCCTGCCTCCATCGTCCCGAACCGGAGCGCAAGCCCACCGACACCGATCTGCTCTACGCCGCACGTCAAGCCCTCGACTGGGTACCACTGGGTGCGCAATCCATCGAGCAGGTTTGGCGCGCGGGCATTGATGCGCAACGTCATGCCGCCTTGTCGATGGTGTCGGCGGAATTACCTCTGCCAGCCAAGCCCAATCAGGGTTTTTGCAGTCTCGATGATTTGCTTGGGCATCCTGGACCCGCAGCACCTTGGCTGGCCATAGCCGCCGCGGCGCAGGCGATTGAGCGCGGTGCCGGGCCGCAATTCATTTTCAGTGGCGGCGCCGTCGCCGATGGGCTTTGGAGCACGGTGCTGATGCCCGTGTCACCCCTTTCGAAATAGGAATCTCGAATGCAGTTTCGACGCTCTGTAGGGATAGGTGTTTTGGTCAGCGTGCTGGTGGTCGCTGGTCTGGTGTTGGCTGCACAGGTTTGGTATCACCCTGAGTCGCTAGGTATTGAATCCGGCAGCGGCTGGCAAACCCTCTGGTTTTCGGTGGTCTCGGCCACCACCTTGATCGTGGCGATGTTCCTGGGTGGTTATCCATTGCTGGGACGGCTGTTGGGGCATTCAACTTATGGCCGGCTTGATACGGATGACGTTCACCAGCCTGCGCAAGTGTTCCCGGAAAAAAACGTTGATACGCCGGGAGCACGAACCATCGCGGCGATCAAAGCTTCCTTGCGCAAGCGCCACGGCCACCTCTGGCGCCACAAAACACGCCTCCTGCTCATCGTCGGCGAACCCGAGCAGATCCAGGCCATCGCCCCCGGCCTGAGCAACGACAACTGGCTGGAAGACCACAACACCCTGTTGTTCTGGGGCGGCAGTGTGCAAACCCAACTGGACGATTCCGTGCTCGACCGCTGTCGCGCCTTGACCCGCTGGAGCGCCCTCGACGGCGTGGTCTGGGCGCTGAACGCCGAGCAGAGCGCCGACGACAACCTGATGGGCAACGGTGCACGTCACCTGCAAGATCTGGCGCGTACGCTGGGCTGGTCGTTGCCGTTGCACCTGTGGCAGGTCTGCGCCAGTTCGTGGGCGCAGGACCAGCGCCCAACCCAGGCGGTCGGCTGCGCGCTGCCGTCACGCCTGACGCCGCCGATCCTGGAACACGCGCTGGAAAATTTGCTGGAACCGTTGCGCCACGAAGGCTGGGCGCAGATGAGCACGCGGCCCGATCATGATTTCCTGCTGCGCTTGTCGCGGGACTTGCAGGTCGAAGGCCTGGCCCGTTGGCGTCAGGCGCTTGCGCCGTGGTTCGGGGGCTTCCGGCAGGACCTGCCGTTGCGCGGGTTGTGGTTCAGCTTGCCGCTGACCGGTAAAACGTTGCGCAAAGATGATCACTTCTGGTCCATGGGGCCGGTCTGGCAGGGCGTGCTGGACGCCCCGAAACCGCACAGCCGGCGCTTGGGTTGGAGCGCGCCGCGCGTCGCTTATGGGCTGGCGTTGGGTCTGGCCGTGGTCTGGGGCACCGGACTGCTGCTGTCGTTCGCCACCAACCGCGTGCAGATCGCGCAGGTGCAGACCGTGTTGATCACCCTCGAACAATCGCAAAGCGCCGATGACCAATTCCTCGCGTTCAACGAACTGGTCCGCGAACTGGCTCGTCTGGATTACCGCGCCGAACACGGCACGCCGTGGTATCAGCGCTTTGGCCTCAATCAAAACGATGCGCTGCTGGCCGAGCTGTGGCCGCGTTACGTCGAGGCCAATCAGCGCTTGCTGCGCGATCCGGCGGTGGCCCACTTGCAGGCGCGGCTCAACGCGCTGGTCAAACTGCCGCCGGACAGCCCCGAACGCAGCAAGCGTGCCGGTGTGGCCTACGCGCAACTCAAGGCCTACCTGATGCTGGCGCGCCCGGAAAAATCCGATCCGGCGTTCCTGGCCCAGGCCCTGAGCGACGCCGAGCCGCAGCGCGCCGGGTTCTCGCCGGGACTCTGGCAGGGCCTGTCGCCGACCCTGTGGCAGTTCTACGCGCAGCAACTGGCGCGCCATCCGCAATGGCGCATCGAAGCCGACCCACGACTGGTGGCCCAGGCCCGCCAAGTACTGCTCGGCCAGTTGGGCCAGCGCAATGGCGAAACCAGCCTGTACCAGAGCGTCCTCGACAGCGCGGCCAATCACGCGCCGGCGTTGAATCTGCAGCAGATGGTCGGCGACACCGAGGCGACGGCGCTGTTCTCCACATCGGCCGAAGTGCCCGGCGTGTTCACCCGCCAGGCCTGGGAAGGCCAGGTGCGGCCGGCCATCGCCGCCATCGCCGAGGCCCGGCGCGAAGAAATCGACTGGGTGCTCAGCGACAATCCCGCCAGCCTCGCCGTCGAACTGACCCCGGACCAGCTCAAGGAGCGACTGACCGAGCGCTACTTTCAGGACTACGCCAACGCCTGGCTGGACTTCCTCAACCACCTGCGCTGGCAACCGGTCGACAGCCTGGGCGAGGTGATTGATCAACTGGCGCTGATGAGCGACGTGCGCCAGTCGCCGCTGATCGCGCTGATGAACACCTTGGCCTGGCAGGGGCAGGCCGGCACGCGCGGCCAGGCCTTGGGCGAGTCGTTGATCAAGTCGGCGCAGAAGCTGATCGCCCAGGACAGCGTGCCGCCGATCGAGCAGTCGCTCGACGGGCCGGGTGGTCCGCTGGACGCCACCTTCGGGCCATTGCTGAGCCTGCTGGGCAAGGACGTCGAGCGCACCAACGACAGCGAGCGCCTGAGCCTGCAAGCCTTCCTCAACCGCGTCACCCGGGTGCGACTGAAGCTGCAACAAGTGAGCAACGCGCCGAACCCGCAGGCTATGACTCAAGCCCTGGCGCAGAGCGTGTTCCAGGGTCACAGCGTCGACCTCACCGACACCCAGGCCTACGGCAACCTGCTCGCCGCCAGCCTCGGCGCCGAGTGGGACGGGATCGGCCAGACCCTGTTCGTGCAGCCGCTGGAGCAGGCCTGGCAACGGGTGCTGCAACCCTCGACGGCGGGCCTCAACAGCCAGTGGCAGCGGGCGATCGTCAAGGACTGGCACGGCGCCTTCGTCGGTCGCTACCCCTTCGCGGCCACCGCCAGCGACGCCTCGCTGCCGATGCTCGGGCAAATGATCCGCGCCGACTCCGGGCGCATTGAACAGTTTCTGCAACAGCAACTGGGCGGTGTGCTGCGCAAGGAAGGCAGCCGCTGGGTGGCCGACGCGCGGCACAGCCAGGGTCTGCACTTCAACCCGAAGTTCCTGACGGCGATCAACCAGCTCAGCCACCTCGCCGACGTGCTCTACACCGACGGCGGCATGGGCCTGAGTTTCGAGCTGCGCGGCAAGCCGGTGCGCGACGTGGTGCAGACCACTTTCATCCTCAACGGCGAAAAGCATGAGTACTTCAACCAGAAGGAACGCTGGCAGCGCTTCAGCTGGCCGGGCTTCAGCCAGCATCCGGGCACGCGTTTGTTGTGGATCAGTGTGCTGGCCAATGAACGGCTGTTCGGCGACTACGAAGGCACCTGGGGCCTGATCCGCCTGCTGGAACAAGCGAAAGTCACCGCGCTGAACGACACCGACAGCCAGTATCGCGTGCAGCTCAGGGCACCTGATGGCCTCGACCTGACCTGGCACCTGCGCACCGAACTGGGCGCAGGGCCGCTGGCGCTGCTCAAGTTGCGCGGCTTTGAATTGCCGGCGCAGATTTTTCTCGGCGAGGGCACTCAAGCGCAGCCTTATGCGCAGAACGGAAGTTACCCATGAGCCTGCTCAAACTGATCACCCATTGCCTCGGCGAACGTGACCCGCTGGCCCTTGCCCGTACCCAGGCCGACTCTTGGCAATCCTGGTTGCAGCCCATCAGCGCGCAGTCGCCGGTTGGTGAAGACCCGGGTTATGACGATGACTTCCAGCGCATGCGCGAAGAGGTCAACAAGCTCTCCGGCGCGAACGTCGACGAGGTGATTCAGCTGGCGGAGAAGTTGCTCGGCCAGCGCTGCAAGGATCTGCGCGTCGCCACTTACTACCTGTGGGCACGCCTGCAGAAGGACGGTGAGACAGGGTTGGCCGATGGCCTTGGTTTATTGGCGGCGCTGGTTGAGCGGTACGCCGACGATGTGCTTCCCGTGAGGGCCAACAGCCGCAAGATGGCCCTGGAGTGGTTGACCGGCGGCAAGGTGCTGGACAGCCTGTCGCTGTACCCGGAGGTGGTCAAGACCGATGCGGAACGCACGGTGGCGGCGCTGGCCTGGCTTGAACATGGGTTGCAAGCCTGGCCCGAGGATCAGCGGCCGCAGCTGGATGCGTTGCATGGGGCGTTGTCGGCGCGCCTGGCGCAGTCTGGTGGGGTCGATGCGGTGGTGCCGCAACACAGCGCCAGCCACGAGTCCGTCGGCCAGGCCAGCGCGCCGGACAGCCTGGCCATCAAGTCCGGGCGCGACCTGCTGGACAGCGGCCGGAAGCTGGCCGACTACCTGCGTGACCAGCCCCTGGGCTGGCTGGCGGCGCACCGCCTGATGAAGAGTTTGCGCTGGGATACCTTGCACGAGCCGCCGCTACAGGACGCCAGCGGCACGACGCGTATTTCACCGCCCAGGGGAGAATCCAGGGCGAAACTCAAGCGCTTGTATCAGCAACAGAACTGGAGCGAATTGCTTCTTCAGGTCGAATGGATATTCGCCGAGGGGGTCAACCATTTCTGGCTGGACCTGCAGTGGTACCTGGTCCAGGCCCTGAGCAAACTACCGGCGCCTCACGACGGCTGGGCCGACATCGTCAAGCGCGACCTGGGTATGTTCCTCGAGCGGCTGCCGGGCCTGGAGGCGCTGGGGTGGAACGACGGTACACCGTTCGCCGACGAGACCACCCGTGAATGGATCGCTCAGCACGTAAGCGCGCAACAGTCGCGCCAGCTCCTGCCCGCAGCGGCCCCGGCAGCGGTCATGGCCGATGGCGAGATTCTGTCCCTGGAAAGCGAGGCGCTGGCCCAGGCCGACAGCGACGGCGTCGAACATGCACTGGCCTGGCTGGCCGCGCGCCCGGACATTCACAGCGGTCGCCAGCGCTGGCTGCTGCGCCTGCTGATGGCGCGGGTGGCCGAGCAATGCGGCAAGAACGACCTGGCCCTGCACCTGCTCGGTGAACTGGATGCCACGGCCGAGCGCCAGGCCTTGGCGGACTGGGAGCCGGAATTGAATTTCGAGGTCAAGGCCCGCCTGCTCAAGCTGACCCGCCTGAAAGCGCAGCGCAACGATGCCGACAAGCCGGCCCTGGCCAGGCGCATGGAGACGTTGCTGGCGGCGCTGGTTGCCATCGATCCGGTACGCGCCTCCGTACTGTGCGGTTGAACCCCATTTATCAGGATTATTTACAGCATGGACAATCTGACACTGCGTTATTACGACGCCGAGATGCGCTACCTGCGCGAAGCCGGGCAGGAGTTTGCGCAAGCGTTTCCCGACCGCGCGGCGCAGTTGAACCTGGACAAACCCGGCGCCCGCGATCCCTATGTGGAGCGTCTGTTCGAGGGCTTCGCTTTCTTGATGGGGCGCCTGCGCGAAAAGCTCGACGACGACTTGCCGGAGTTGACCGAAGGCCTGGTCAGCCTGTTGTGGCCCCATTACCTGCGCACCATTCCCTCGCTGTCGATCGTCGAGTTCCAGGTGGAACTGGCACAGCTCAGGCGCAGCGAGCTGATCGCCGCCGGGCAGGAGGTGCTCTCGCAACCCATCGGGCCGCAGCGAACCGTATGCCGTTACACCACCACCCAGGACCTGCGGCTGCAACCCATCGAATTGCAATCCTTGCGCCTGGCCCATGAGCCCGACGGCCGCTCGCTGCTGCGCCTGCGGTTTGCCTGCGCAACGGCGATCGACTGGAGCCAGATCGACCTCAGCCGCGTGCCGATGTACCTGAACGCCGATGCCCCCCTGGCCAGCGCGCTGCATCAGGCCCTGACCCTGCATGCCCAGGCGTTGTATGTGCGCCTGCCGGGTGAGACGCAACGAGTTGCACTGGCAGGTCATTTCGCGCCCAAGGGCTTTGCCGACGAGGACCGTTTGTGGCCAAAGGGCGACAGCGCGTTCAGTGGGTATCAGTTGCTGCTGGAGTATTTCACCTTCCGCGAGAAGTTCATGTTCGTGACGCTCCATGGCCTGGAACAGGTGAGCATCACACCGGGCATGCCCTGGTTCGAGCTGGAGGTGGTCCTGCGCGAGTCGTGGCCGCAGGCATTCAACCTGAGCGCCGAACACCTTCGCCTGCATGCGGTACCGGTGATCAATCTGTTCACCCTGGAAGCCGATCCGATGCCGCTGGACCCATTGCAAACCGACTACCTGTTGCGTCCCATGCGCCTGCAGGACGGTCACACGGAAATTTACTCGGTGGACCGGGTCACCGCATCGAAGAACACCGAGCGTCTGGACTATGTGCCGTTCAGCAGTTTTCGTCACAAGGGCGGAATGTTGCGCGACGAGGCGCCCGAGCGTTACTTCCATACCCGCCTCAAGCGAGGCGCCATTGGCCTGCACGATACCTGGCTGATTCTCGGGGGCGACGGCTTCGATCAGGATCGCTTGCAGGGCAGCCAGAGCCTGTCCCTGCAACTGACCGGGACCCACGGCCTGCTGCCACGCAAGGCGCTGCAAAGCACCCTGCTTGATGGGCTGGTCAACACCGCCGTGAGCGGCTTGCGCGTGCGCAATCTCAGCGCCCCGACCTTGCCGTGTTATCCGCCGAACCGCGATCGTTTCCACTGGCGCGTACTCAGCCACCTGGGCTCCAACTTCCTGCCGATGCTCGATAACGCCGAAGTGCTGCGCGGCACCCTGGCGCTGTACGACTGGACCGGCAGCGAACTGAACCGCCGTCGCCTGGCGGCCATCGTCGAAGTCAGGCACCACCTGGTGCAGCGGTTCGAAAAGGGCTTTCTGCTGCGCGGCGTGGACATCGAAGTGACCCTCGACGCCCATGGTTTTTGCGGCGAGGGCGACATCAGCCTGTTCGGCGAAATGCTCCATCGCTTCTTCGCGCTGTATGCCGACATTCACCTGTTCAACCAGCTCACGCTGATCCTTCAACCTACTGGAAAGTGCCTGCGATGGAACGAGAACCACAGTCAGCGTATTCCCGGCTGAAAGCCTGCGGATTGCTCGAGGTGCTGGAGGGGCGGGTGGCCGAGGCCAGTCTGTATCGGTTCTGCCAGCTGCTGGAGCAAGCCCTGCCAGGCCATCCGCCGCTGGGCAGCACCAGCCATCCGGCAGACGACCCGGTACGGTTTCGCCCGGACCCCGGCATGGGCTTTCCCGCCGGTGAGCTGAAGTGCATCGAGATCGATGACCGGCAGCCGCTGCGTCCGGCGACGGTGCGTACGCGGCTGTTGGGCTTGTACGGCGTGGATTCGCCATTGCCGACGGCTTTTGTCGACGACATTGCCCAGCGCCGCGACGGGCATGAGGCGCTTGAGGCGTTTCTGGATATTTTCAACCACCGGATCTTCACCCAGTTCTATCGGATCTGGCGCAAGTATTCCTACCCGGCCACCTTCGAAGCCGGCGGCAGTGATGCGACGTCGCAGTGTCTGCTGGGTCTGGTCGGTCTTGGCATTCCCGGCACGGCCAAGCGCATTGCCACGCCGGTTTCGCGGTTTCTCGCGCTGCTTAGTGTGATGCGCATGCCCACCCGCAACGCCGAGGGCATCACCGCTCTGGTGTCGCTGCTCGCTCCAGAGACCCGGGCCAGGATCACGCCGCACTGGCCGCAGAGAATCCCCCTGGCCCACCCGGCGAGTCTGTCCGCGAGTCGTCCGGTCAGCCTGTCCCAGGGAACGCCGCTGGGGAGCAACGGATTCGACGCCAACAGCCAGCTGCACTTGGCGCTGTTCACCAGGGACCGGGACGAAGCACGGGGCTGGTTGCCCGATGGCCAGTTGTATAACGATCTGCTGGTGTTGCTGCGGGTCTACCTGGGCTGGCGCTGCACCGCCAGGCTGCAGTTGTCGCTGCCGGTGCGCAGCTTGCCGCAACCGGTGCTGGGGCGGGCGCCGATCCGCCTGGGTATGACCGGCATGTTGGGTTCGGGCAGTGACACCTGGCAGGGCGCGGAACACGACACCATCACCATCAATCTGGGCCGCTACCAGGGCCTGTCGAAAAACCCTCGGAACAGGGAAGCACAGCATGTCGCGTACCGTTGGTAATTCATTGATCCTGACCACGCTGGCGGTAGTGCTCGCCGGCTGTGGTGTCACTCAGACTGTCTCGGAAGGCACGGCATCAGCCACCCGCTCGATTTTCTACAAACAGGTCAAAGACTTGCGCCTGGATTTCAGTGCCCGCACGGCCATCAACACTGATGTTGCGGACATGAATGCGATGTCGGTCCCGACGCTGGTGCGGGTCTATCAACTGAGCGATAGCAAGGCGCTGCAGAGGGCTTCCTACGACAGCCTGCTCGGTGGCGACGAGCAGGCGCTGGCCGGCAATTTGCTCGATACCCGGGCGCTGGTGATCAAGCCTGGCGAGGGCGCGAAACTGGATGTGCCGCTGGACAAGGACGCGCGGTTCGTCACGGTGGTCGCGCTGTTTCGTAACCCCGATGTGCAGATGAATACCTGGCGCCTGACCTTGAACCGCGACGATCTCGACCCGGACCGGGCACGGGTCATCGAGCTGGGGGACAACCAATTGACCCTGCGCGCATTGGCCCGGGACTGACCATGTCTGACCTCAATCCATCGCTTTACGAAACTCTGCTGCAGAACTTCGACGGTGACCTGGACCTGTATCAAGTCAATGAAGAGGACCAGCACACGCTGTCGGTACTGGACAACCTGCAACGCATCCTCAACAGCCGGGCCGGAACACTCGCGCACCTGCCCGATTACGGTCTTCCCGACATGGGCCAGATCCTCCAGGGCCTACCGGGCTCGGCGCACGTGTTGATGAGAGCCATGCAGGACACCCTGAGCAAGTACGAACCGCGTCTGGCGACCTTGCACATCGAGTTGCTCGAGCAAGCTTTGCCAGGTCATCTGGACTACAGCCTCGACGTGCTGCTCAAAAGCGGCCGGCAGGTGACCTTCGGTACCACACTGGCAGCGGAGGGCAAAGTCCTGGTGCGCCATCTGAAACGACAGCAATGGCTGTCGAAATCCTGAACTTATAAAGCAACGGAGGCTGACGGTGCTATTTGAAATGCGTATTCGACTGGGCGGTGATCCGCGCGGTCATGGTGAGTTTATTGCGCTGCGCGAAGAGCTGGCGAAGTTGAGTCATCCGGCCTGTCCCGATGTAGATTGGGCGAGAGTGGAGCAGTGGTGCCTGGCACTGTTCGAACACAACGGCGCAGACCTGCAGACGGCCGCCGCGTTTGCCCTGGCGCGCAGCCAGCGGCATGGCGTGGAAGGCATGACTCAGGGGGTGACGCTGATCGAAACCCTGTGCGGCCAGTGGGCGGCCTGTTGGCCACCCATGGCGTCGGTGCGCCTGGATATCCTCGCTTGGCTGTGCGTGCAGTGGCAGGCGTTGTTGCGCAATCTGGCGCCTGGAACACAACACTTCCCCGAGTTGCTTCAACTGGACAGCGGGCTGGTGCGTTTGCAGCAGCGCCTGGAGCTGCAGGCACAAGCGCCGGTGGTGGCCCTGCATGCCTTGCGCCAGCAGATCGAGAGCCTGATCCGGCGCATGCAGCGCAGCAGCGTTGTGGTCGGCACGCTATCGCCGCCTGCAAGGGAGCCGGCGCCGGCTGTGATGATGCCCGTGGTGATATTGCCGCCCAACCCCTTGCCCATGCCTGAAATGCCGCCGGCGAAGCGTCCCCTGGCCCGGTGGCTTTGCGCTGCAGCCGTTGTGACGAGCCTGGTCAGTGGAGCCTGGTGGCTGGGCTCGACCGGCGTCGCCGAGCAACGCCTGGCGCATCTATTGCAGCCGCCGCCGACTATTGTCGAGCCTGTGCGCCTGGACAGCCTGTCGCTGTTCGACGCCGGTAGCGCCGAGCTCAAGCCGGGCTCGACCAAGATCCTGATCGGCGCCCTGGTCGACATCAAGGCCCAACCCGGTTGGCTGATCGTCATTGGCGGACATACCGATGGCCGTGGAAACCCGCAGGACAATCTCCTGCTCTCCCACGCGCGAGCCTCTGCCGTACGTGACTGGATGCAACGCATGGGCGACATCCCCGACAGTTGCTTTGCGGTCCAGGGCTTTGCCGCCAGCCAGCCGGTCACCAGCAATGACAGCGAGTCCGGGCGCGCGGCCAACCGACGCGTCGAAATCAGCCTGCTGCCCCAGGCGGGCGCCTGTGGCCAGGAAACGCCGGAGGAGCGTGCTGCGCAAACCTGAGGTGAATGCAAAACCAGGCGCTGGCGCAGACCCGGGTCTGCAACAGCGCCTGCCTGGGTATCAATCCTTGATCACATACCCATACGCCCGGGTGCGACCGCCTTCCTGCTTCAGGTACACCCCTTGCAATTCCGGCGTGAAGCCGGGCAAGCGGTTGATGCCTTCCTCCAGCGCCAGGAAGTACTTCAACACCGCGCCCCCCCAGATTTCACCCGGCACCACGCAGAGCACACCCGGTGGATAGGGCAGCGCACCTTCAGCGGCGATACGCCCGTCGGCATCGGCCAGCGCCACCAGTTCGACGTTGCCGCGGATGTACTCGATTTGCGCTTGCTGCGGGTTCATGGCCTTTTTCGGGAAGTGTTCCTTGCGGAACATGTCCTTCTGCAATTGCTGCACGTTGTGGTGGCGGTACAGGTCGTGCATTTCCTGGCAGAGCTGGCGAATGCTGTAGTTGCGATAGCGCTCCTGATGCTGCGCGTAGATGGCCGGCAGCACCCGGCTCATCGGCGCGTCATCGCTGATGAAGCGTTCGAAGCGGGCGATCTGGGCGGCCAGGTGGGTCATCTTCGCCCAGTCTTCGGCCGGGGTGAGCAGGAACAGGATCGAGTTGAGGTCGCACTTTTCCGTGACGATGCCGTTCTCGCGCAGGAAGTTGGCGAGGATGCCGGCGTGAATACCGAAGTCGGTGTAGCTGCCATCCACCGGGTCGATGCCCGGCGTGGTGAACAGCAACTTGCACGGGTCGATGAAGTACTGCTTCTCGGCGTAGCCGGCAAAGGCGTGCCAGCGGTCCTTGGGATGGAACTCGAAGAAGCGGATGTCGCTGGCGATGTCTTCCGTTGGGTAGTCTTCCCAGGCGCGCCCTTCGATGGTGTCCGGCACGAACGGGCGGACCATGGTGCAGGCTTCGAGAATCAGCTTGCGCGCTTCGATGCCGAACTTCACGCAGTCCTCCCACAGGCGCAGGCCGCTGCGGCCGGAGTGGATGCGGGCATTCACATCCAGCGAGGCGAACAGCGGGTAGAACGGGCTGGTGGAGGCCTGGGCCATGAAGGCGTTGTTGAGCCGGTGGTGGTTGCAATAGCGGGCCTGGCCCTTGATGTGCCGGTCTTTCTTGTGCACCTGGGAGGCCTGGGAAAAACCGGCCTGCTGTTTGTGCACCGATTGGGTGACGAAGATGCCGGGGTCGTTCTCGTTCAGGTCGAGCAACAGCGGCGAGCAGTCTTTCATCATCGGGATGAACTGCTCGTAGCCGACCCACGCCGAGTCGAACAGGATGTAGTCACACAGCTTGCCGATGCGGTCGACCACTTGCCGGGCGTTGTACACGGTGCCGTCATAGGTGCCCAACTGAATGATCGCCAGGCGGAACGGTCGAGGCAGCTGGGCCTTGTCCGGGGCGACTTCGGCAATCAGCTCACGCAGGTAGCCTTCGTCGAAACAGTGGGCGTCGATTCCGCCGATGAAGCCGTAGGGGTTGCGCGCGGTTTCCAGATACACAGGCGTGGCCCCGGCCTGCAGCAGCGCGCCCTGGTGGTTGGACTTGTGGTTGTTGCGGTCGAACAGCACCAGGTCGCCCGGGGTCAGCAGGGCGTTGGTCACCACCTTGTTCGACGCCGAGGTGCCGTTGAGCACGAAGTAGGTCTTGTCGGCGTTGAACACTTGCGCGGCATGTTTCTGCGCCAGCAGCGCCGGGCCTTCGTGGATCAGCAGGTCGCCGAGCTTGACGTCGGCGTTGCACATGTCGGCGCGAAACAGCGTCTCGCCGAAGAAGTCGAAAAACTGCCGGCCGGCCGGGTGCTTGCGAAAGAACTGGCCGCCCTGGTGACCGGGGCAGGCAAAGGTCGCGTTGGCCGCTTCGGTGTACTTCTTCAGTGAGTCGAAGAAGGGTGGCAGCAGGCTTTCTTCATAGGCTCGGGCCGCTGTTTCCAGTTGGTTGCCATGGTACTCGGCGTTGGCGCGGGTGAGATCGAAAATGCCGTTCACCTGCAGCAGCACGTCCGTCAGGTGCTTATAGACTTCCCGGGGACGGTTGGCTGAATCCGGCGAGGCCACCAGGAAAATCGGAATGTCGAAACCGGTGCGCTGAATGGCACCCAGGGCGCCGGCCATGACGTCATTGACAGACACCACCGCCACGGCGACGTTGGTGAAGTCGGTCTGGCTGAGCGCTACCACTTCCCGAGCGTTCTTGAAGCTTGCGGCGGCACCATCGCTGGCGGCTATTTTCAGGGGTTTCATCGTGGCGTCTCCAGGCGGGCACTCAATTGTCCGCAACTTTTTTAGAGAACAATTTCCGGGGGCGCCTTCCAGTACCCCTGATCGGAAATCGTGTCACCACTGGTTATAGAGCATATTCCTGATTTGTCAGGCTTTTCCCGCGACCTTGCACATCTTGACGCCTCACGACCTGTCGGTCAGGCGTGTACCAGCGCAATGGTGAACGAGACCACGATCATGCACGCAAAGGCAAAATTGATATTCATGAGGTTTCCATCCAGAACATGAGTGACGGCGCCATCTTGAACAGCTCACGGGAAAATAAAAAATTCGCTGTAATGATTTGAAAGATCGAAAAAAATGATATCGGGCCGGTTCGTTGTTTTTGCCGGGGGTTGCGGATACTCTCGTGCAACACGCAGTTACACGCATAAACGGGCAAAAACATGCAAGACAACCATTCTGCGACGGAATTGCCGTCAGTGCGCCGGCAAAAAATCTTGTTGATCCTCGAGCGTGACGGCAAGGTCATGGCCTCGGAATTGAGCCAGCATTTCGCGGTGTCCGAAGACACCATCCGCCGCGATCTGGCGGAACTGGCCAGTGCCGGCCTGGTACAGCGGGTGCACGGAGGGGCGTTGCCGCGGCCCAAAGATACGGGCAAGGACTATTTCACCCGGATCAGCGAAACCGATGAGGTGAAGACCCATCTGGCGCAACTGGCTGCGCGACGGGTGCAGGACGGTCAGATCGTGGTGTTCGACTCGGGCACCACCACCTTGCAGGTCGCACGTTCGCTGCCGACGGACATCGCCATCACCGCGATCACGGCGTCGCCGATGACGGCCATTACCCTGTCCGAATACAAAGGCGTCAAGGTGATCCTGGCCGGCGGCCAGTTGAACCCGGCGACGATGTCGGCCAGTGGCCACGAAACCCTGCGGCTGCTGTCGGGCATCAAGGCCGATCTGCTGTTTACCGGGGTCTGCGCGATTCACCCGCAGGTGGGCTTGAGCTCACTGCACTTTGATGAAGTGCCGGTGAAGCAGGCGATGCTCGATTGTGCGTCCCATGTGATTGCCGTTACCACCGCCGATAAGCTGGGCGCGGTGGAGCCCTTTGTCGTCGCGCCTTGCAACCGTGTGCACACGCTGATCACCGAGCGGCATGTGGCGTCTGGCAATGTCGAGGACTACCGGGCGTTGGGGATTGAGGTGGAGCAGGCTTGAGCATTTTTTGCTGGCAGATGTATTGAATGTACCGCCCCCTTCGCGAGCAGGCTCGCTCCCACAGGGGATCGGTGGCGCACACAAGTCCAGTGTGGGAGCGAGCCTGCTCGCGAAGAGGCCGGTACAAACAACATCAATGCCGGATTGTGCAGCCAATGGCTCAGCGCAATCGCTCAAGCATCTGGTAGTACCACATCCCGGCAGCCAGCATCGGGTTGCCCAGCAGGTCGCCCATGGGCACGCGGATGTGTTGGCAGGCGGCGAAGGTGTCGAACTGCTCCATTTGGCCTGTGATCGCGCGGCCCATGATTTCACCCATGATGTGGGTGGTGGCGATGCCGTGGCCGGAGTAGCCCTGGCAGTACCAGACGTTGTCCGACAGCTTGCCCAATTGCGGGATGCGGTTGATCACGATGCCCATCGCGCAGCTCCATTGGTAATCGATGGCCACGCCTTTGAGCGCCGGGAAGGTCTGCTCGATGCACGGGCGCAACTCGGCGGCGATGTCCCGTGAATCCTTGCCGCTGTAGTTGGCGCCGCCACCGAACAACAGGCGACCGTCAGCGGTGAGGCGGTAGTAATCGAGCACGAAGCGGCAGTCGTAGACCGCCAGGTCTTCGGGGTTGATCTGCCTGGCCAGATCGCCCAGCGGCGCGGTGGTGACGATGCCGCCCATGGCCGGGAAAATCTTGCCCTTGAGCTTGCCCGGTTCCAGCTTGTGGTAGACGTCGCCGGCCAGCAGCACCTGGTTGGCGTCGATGTGCCCGTGGGCGGTGCGTACGCCAGGGCTCTTGTGAAGGCCATCGCCATGGATGATCTCCAGCACTTCGCTGTTCTCGAAGATCAACGCGCCCAGGCTTTCGGCCGCGCGGGCCTCGCCAATGCACAGGTTGAGCGGGTGCAGGTGCATGTTGCGGGTGTTCTTGATCGCGCCGTGGTAGAGGTCGCTTTGCAGCAGGTCGCGCACCTGGCTGCGGTCGAGCAGGCTGACCTCATCGCCCATGCCACGGCGCACCGCCTCGTCGTAATCCTTGCGCAAGCCGCCCATGTGCGCGGGTTTGTACGCGGCGTGCAGGTGGCCGTGCTTGAGGTCGCAGGCGATGCCGTATTTTTCCACGCGCTGCTTGATGATCTGGTGCCCGCGCCAGCGCAGGTTCCAGATGAAGTCGTCGACTTCATCACCGATGGAGCGACGCATCTGTTTGCGCATGGCTTCATCGCCCGACAGGCTGCCGGTGACCTGGCCGCCGTTGCGCCCGGTGGCGCCCCAGCCGATTTTGTGGCTTTCGACGATGGCGACCTTCAGGCCTTTTTCCGCCAGCTCGACGGCGGTGGCCACGCCGGTGAATCCGCCGCCGATGATCACCACGTCAACCTTGTGCCGGCCTTGCAGCGTCGGGTAATCGGTGTCCTGGTTGAGGGTGGCGGTGTAGTAGGAATTGCAACGTTGAGTCATGTCGGTGTCCACGCGAAATTGAAAGAAGCTCAATGCCAGTCAGTCAAAGTGCGCAACCTGTGGGAGCGAGCCTGCTCGCGAATGCGGAGTGTCATTCACTGTATATGTCGAATGACACTCCGCATTCGCGAGCAGGCTCGCTCCCACAGGGATTGCATACGCTGAGCAAAGGCAGGGATAGCGAAGAAGAGAGCTCGCCGATCAGGCGAGCAGGGCGCTATCCGGCGGACGTGCGGAGTGACGCAACTTGGAGCGGCGCAGGGCCATGGGCAGGTTGACGATGCGCTTCATGCAATGCCGTCCGTGGCCAACAGCGAGGTGGCCTGGATCGAAATGTTCAGCAGTGACGGCAAAGTACGCATGGCGCAGGTTTCCGGCGGCGCAAATCGTCGGTGGCCAGTAGCACAAGCCATCCGGGGATGGCTGGATACTAGGGAGGATTAGCGCGCGTGTAAATAATTGATTCAGAACATCAGGTGCACCACCAGCCCGATCAACCCGCAGCCGATCAGCACCTCGATCACTCCGCGCTTGAACCGCAGCAAGGCAATGCCCGCCACGATGGCGATCAGTAGCGAAGGCCAGTCCAGTGTTCCTTCGAAGCCTTTGGGCCACAGCACGTGATAGGCAAAGAAGCATGCCAGATTGAGAATCACGCCTACCACGGCGGCCGTAATGGCCGTCAGCGGCGCGGTGAAGGTGAGTTCGTTGTGCGTCGATTCCACCAATGGCCCGCCGGCGAGGATGAACAGGAACGAAGGCAGGAAGGTGAACCAGGTCACCAGCGTGGCGGCCACGGCACCGGCGACAAAGGCTTGATCCGCGCCGAAGACCTGCTGCACGTAGGCACCGATGAAGCCGACGAAGGCGACAACCATGATCAAGGGGCCTGGAGTGGTTTCGCCGAGCGCCAGGCCATCGATCATCTGCGTCGGCGTCAGCCATCCGTAGTGACCGACCGCGCCCTGGTACACATACGGCAGCACCGCGTAGGCACCGCCAAAAGTCAGCAGCGCAGCCTTGGTGAAGAACCAGGCCATCTGGGTCAGCGTGCCTTCCCAGCCGAACAGGGCGGTGAGCATGGCCATGGGCAGTGTCCACAAGATCGCACCGATCACCGCCAGACGCGCCACTTTCAAACCGCTGAAACGGGCGTGTTCAGGGGACGGGGTGTCGTCGTCGATCACAGCCGGGCCGTAGGATTTTTTCGCCGCGCTGTGGCCACCGGTCCTGAATTTTTCCGGTGCCAGTCGTCCGCCGAAGTAACCGATGACCGCCGCGCCGAGCACGATCAACGGGAACGGCAAGTTGATCACGAAGATGGCCACGAAGGACGCGGCGGCGATGCCCCATAACCAGCCATTCTTCAGCGCCCGCGAGCCGATCCGGTGAGCCGCCTGCACCACGATGGCCGTGACCGCCGGCTTGATCCCGTAAAACAGTCCGGCGACCACGGGTAATTCGCCAAAGGCGATGTACACCCAGGACAGCGCGATCAGGATGAACAGCGACGGCAACACAAACAGCACGCCGGCGATCACGCCGCCCCAGGTCCGGTGCATCAGCCAGCCGATGTAGGTCGCCAACTGCTGAGCCTCGGGGCCGGGCAGCAACATGCAGTAGTTGAGGGCGTGCAGAAAGCGCCGCTCGGAGATCCAGCGCCGGCGTTCGACCAGTTCCTGATGCATGATCGAAATCTGCCCGGCCGGCCCGCCGAAACTGATGAAACCAAGCTTGAGCCAGAACAGGAAGGCTTCGCGCAGGCTGATGGTCCGGGGCTGGGGCACAGCCTGTTGCGTGATCGGGGAGGGCGTGGAGCTCAAGCGCGGGTTCCTTGTGCAGGGAAACGTTGAGCCCGTGACTGTAGCTATGCCGGAACGCGTTGCATAGCCGCCTCTTGTGGCGTATCTGCCCAGCGCTCGACAGCGGATCGGTCGCTGTCCCGGGCATCGACCCAGCGTGCGCCGCCCGCCACGTCTTCGCGCTTCCAGAACGGCGCGTCGGTTTTCAGGTAGTCCATGATGAACGCACAGGCCTCGAAAGCGGCCTGGCGATGCGGGCTGCTGACGCCGACAAACACGATCGGCTCGCTGACCGACAACGGGCCGATCCGATGCACGATCTGCACGGCCCGCAGTGGCCATCGGGCCCGGGCGTTGTCGATGATCTTTTGCAGCGAGCGTTCGGTCATGCCCGGGTAGTGCTCCAGAAACAACCCGGCGACCGCCTCACCCTGATTGATGTCGCGCACGTAGCCGACGAAATTGACCACGGCCCCCACGCCTGGATCGTTGGCCTGCAGGCTGGCAATCAGCCGGCCGACGTCGAACACTTCACGCTGGACCCGAACCGTCATGCCTCAGCCCCCGGTGACCGGTGGAAAAAAGGCGATCTCGTCATAGTCCTCGATCACCCGGTCCGGATGGCACAGCTCCTGGTTCAGTGCGCACATCAGGTTGTTTTCACCGAGCACCTGGCTCCACAGCTCGCCGCGAGCCATGAGCAGTCGGCGCACGTCTTCGATGGTCCGGAGGCTGTCGGTCAGGGGCAGTTTTTCACCGCCCAGGTTGAGCTGCTCGCGGTAACGGGCGAAGTAGTTGATCAGGATCATTGTGCGTCCTCGAACTTGAAATGACCGGATCGGCCACCCTGTTTACTGAGCAGGCGGATGTCGTCGATGACCATGCCCCGGTCCACGGCCTTGCACATGTCGTAGAGGGTCAGGGCCGCCACACTGACGGCGGTCAGGGCTTCGAGCTCGACCCCGGTCTGGCCCTCGACGCGGCAGGTGCCGAGGATCTTCACGCTGTCCGGTGTGCAGGCCTTGAGTTCGACATGGATCGAACTGAGCAGCAGGGTGTGGCACAGCGGGATTAGCTCATGGGTTTTTTTCGCCGCCATGATGCCGGCGATCCGCGCCACGGCAAATACGTCGCCCTTGGGGTGGCCGTCGCTTTGAATCAGCTTCAGGGTTTGCGGGCGCATCCGCACCCAGGCCTGGGCCTGGGCTTCACGCTGCGTCGGGTTTTTTTCGCTGACATCGACCATGTTGGCGCGACCCTGGTTGTCGAGGTGGGTCAGACCGTTGGGCGATGCATTTGAAATGTCTGTCATGGGAGGTTCCTGCGCTTACCAGCGCGGTGATCAGGTGAAGGCATCATGCCGGGCTGTAAATGCGTGGCGCGTTGCGGTGGGGGACGTGAATCAGGTTGAGGCGATGCTTGAGCGCCCATTGCACGGTCAGGGCGGTGGGCGCCGACAGGCTGACCAGCGTACCGAGCCTGGCCCTGACGGCCTTGTGGATCAGCTCCAGGCTGCAACGGCTGGTGACCACGGTGAAGCCGCAGCGGCTGTCGATGCCGGCGTGTTGCAGGGCGCCGATCAACTTGTCCAGCGCGTTGTGGCGGCCAATGTCTTCGCGGCAGATCAGCGCGTTGCCGTTGCTGTCGAAGTACAGCGCTGCGTGCAGGGCGCCGCTGCTGCGGGCCATTTGCTGAGCCTGTTCGATGCGGTGGCGGATGTCGATGAAGTGCTCGGCGGGCGGCAGGGCAACCGGCTCGAGAATCTCAAGTTTCGGCAGGGCCTGCTCCAGCGCTTGCACGCCGCACAGTCCGCAGCCACTGGTACCCGCCATTTGCCGACGATGGTTCTTCAGCGCCCAGAACGCGCGGCTGGAGATCTGCACGTCGGCTTGAACGGCCTGGTCGAAGTGGGTCAGGCGCAGGTCGTAGATTTCACGCGGGTCCCGAACGATGTCGTTGCTGACGCTGAAACCGCGGATGAAATCTTCGAGGTTGCCCGGCGACACCATCATCACGGCCTGGCTCAAACCGTTGTAGGTAATTGCCAGGGCAATCTCTGAAGCCAGCGCCGCCTGACAGACTGATGCGCCGTTTTCGTATTCGCGAAAGTTCACACTCAAGGGTTTGGGGGCGGGTGCGTTAGTGTCGCTTCGATCATCGGCTTGTTCAACTTTGCACAACATGAAAAGAACCTCGAAGCGCTGAATTAAGTTCAGGCTACGGGTAACTTTTCAAAGCGTCCAATCGCTTGTTCCGATGCGCCGATTGGTGATGTCTATCACGCCGGGCAAACATCTATGGTTCGGTTTTATAAAACCGACAGTTTCTCAGTGGGTCCGGTTGAATAACGTTCGTGCTTCGGCGAAACACTTCTCGGCAATCGCCGAACGTGGCTCGGTCTTGCGCATCACCAGGCCCAGGGGCGCGAGCACGCTGGCATCGGGCAATTCGATGAACGACAGGTGTTCGATGGGTTCTTCCAGCCCGCTGTCCAGCGGCATGATCGCGCAGCAGAAACCTTCGTGGATCGCCTGCAACAGCTGGTAGGTCGAATCGCTTTCCAGGATCGGCTGCGGGTCCAGTCCGCGGCTGCGAAAGCTCAGGTCGATGGATTTGCGGTAGTGCATGCCGTTGCTGAGCATCCCCAGCGGCAGTTCGGCGGCGTCCTCCCAGCTCATTTGCGTGCCGTCGAAATGGAAGTGGCGGGTGTCGTACAACAGGCCGACGCGGGTCTCGCCGATCTCGAAAAACTCGAAATAGCTCGGGTTGACGTGATCGAGGTAGCACACGCCCAGGTCCAGCTGATTATTGCCCAGACCCTCGATGATCTGGTCGGAACTCAGGGACGACAGGCTGTACTTGAGCTCGGGAAAGCTGCGGGACAGGCCCTGGATGTAGGTGACCGGGTTGAAGCTGCTGAGCGGCACCAGCCCCAGGCGCAGGTTACCCACGAGCTGGCCCCGGCACGCGGCGGCCTCGGCGAAGAGCCCGTCGTGGGCGGCCAGCAAGGTCCTGGCCCAGGCCAGTACACGCTCGCCGGCCTCGGTAAAAAAACCTTCGAAGCGCTGGCCCCGGGTGACCAGCACCAGGTCCAGTTCATCCTCCAGGTTGCGCAGGCGCATCGACAGCGTGGGCTGGGTGATGTGGCAGCGCGCGGCCGCCTGGCCAAAGTGGCGGGTCTGCTCCAGGGCAATCAGGAACTTGAGTTGTTTGATGTCCATGACGGCACCTGCTGGCGGGGGAGTGAAGGGTTAAGTATTGACTCAGGTGTGCAAGACACAAGGCGAGGTGGACAACGTGAGGTGCGGACGATCTCATTGTCTTTGGCGTGCGTCCAATCACTGTTGTTTAAGGGGTTATCGACGGGCTCTATCAATGATGTTTTTTCTGGTTTTTTTATATTGATAGAGCGCCTCGATAGTCTGGTTGGTTAGAGTGATTAGACACGGCTTGATTTATAGAATTAGTCTCCGGGAGTCATTTAACTTAGCTATCTAATTCATGCCTGCCGGAGAACTCCATGAGCGTCAAACCGGATGCCTTGTTTATACCCTTGAATATTGCCGTGCTGACGGTCAGCGATACCCGTGAATATGCCAGTGACACCTCCGGCCAATTACTCGTCAGTCGTTTGCTGGAAGCCGGCCACACCCTCAGCGAGCGCAACCTGCTCAAGGATGACCTGTACAAGATCCGCGCACAGGTGGCGAACTGGATCGCCGATGACGGCATCCAGGTGGTGCTGATCACGGGCGGTACCGGGTTCACCGGCCGCGACAGCACCCCCGAGGCCGTGGCCTGCTTGCTGGATAAACAGATCGATGGCTTCGGTGAGCTGTTCCGGGCGATTTCGATCCTCGACATTGGCACCTCCACGGTGCAGAGCCGGGCGCTGGCCGGGCTGGCCAATGGCACGCTGGTCTGCTGCCTGCCGGGTTCCACGGGCGCCTGCCGCACCGCGTGGGAAGGCATCCTCGCCGAGCAGCTCGACGCGCGCCACCGGCCGTGCAATTTCGTAGCGCACCTCAAGCCTGTGCAAGCCTGCGGGACGCGCGGATGAGCGCTTCACCCTTGATGCCGGTAGAGGACGCCATCGACCGTTTACTGACAATGGCCGAGGCGCAGTGGATTGAAGACAGTGAAGACGTGCCGCTCAATGCCGCGCGGCAACGGGTATTGGCCAATGACCTGCTGGCGACCCTCGATCTGCCGCCATGGCCGAACAGCGCCATGGACGGCTATGCCCTGAATGTCGAGGGTTGGGACGGGGAACCGCTGGCCGTGTCGCAGCAGGTGTTTGCCGGTCAGGCCCCCGAAGCCCTGGCACCGGGAACCTGCGCGCGCATCTTCACCGGCGCACCGGTTCCGCCGGGTGCCGACTGCGTGGAGATGCAGGAGAACACGCAGGTCCTGGATGACGGACGCATCCGCTTCAAGCAACCCCTGAGCGCCGGCAGCAACATCCGCCCGCAAGGTCAGGAGAACCGCGTCGGCGATGTGCTGCTGCGTGCCGGCAAGCGTCTCGGTCCGTTCGAACTGGCGGTCGCGGCGGCGCAGGGCTGTACCCATGTGCAGGTGGTGCGCCGACCACGGGTGGCGTTGCTGTCCACCGGCGATGAACTGGTCGAGCCGGGCAACCCCCTCAAGCCCGGCAGCATCTACAACAGCAACCGTACATTGTTGAGTCATTGGTTGAATGCGTTGGGTTGTGAGGTCATCGATGCCGGCATTCTTCCCGACGAGCCACGCCAGACGCGGCTCAAGCTCGAACAGTTGCAACACACGGCAGACCTGATGCTCAGCACGGGCGGTGTGTCCGCCGGTGACGCCGACTGCCTCGGCCAGGTGCTGCGCGAGTGCGGCAAGCCGTTGCTGTGGAAACTCTCGATCAAACCCGGCAAGCCATTGACCGTGGGCCACTTCGGCCGCGTGCCGGTGATTGGCCTGCCGGGTAATCCGACATCGGCGTTGGTCACTTTCGGCCTGTTGGCCCGGGCTTATCTGTTGCGGATTCAGGGCGTGGAAGAGGTCGAACCGTTGAGCTTCCCGGTCAGCGTCGGCTTTGCCTGGCCCAAACCCGGAAGCCGCCGCGAATACCTGCGGGCGAAACTCGAAGACGGTCGAGCGGTGTTGTATCCGAATCAGAGCTCAGGCGTGTTGCTGGGCGCATCCTGGGCCGATGGACTGGTGGAAGTGCCGGAAGGTTGCACCCTGGAAATGGGCGACACGGCGCGGTTCATACCCTTCAGCGAACTGTTCTGACACTGCCCCCTTGTGGGAGCGAGCCTGCCCGCGAAGAGGCCGGCACATCCAATAGAGAGGTTGACTGACCCACCGCCTTCGCGAGCAGGCTCGCTCCCACAGTTTTTATCTTCAGTGAACGCCAATCCCGTGGCTACCCACAATCCCTGTGGGAGCGGGCTTGCCCGCGAAGAGGCCGGTACATCCAACAGAGATGTCGGCAGACAGACCGCCTTCGCGAGCAGGCTCGCTCCCACAGTTTTTATCTTCAGTGAACGTCAATCCCACGGCTACCCACAATACCTGTGGGAGCGGGCTTGCCCGCGAAGAGGTCGGCACATTCAACAGAGATGTTGGCAGACAGACCGCCTTCGCGAGCAAGCCCGCTCCCACAGTTTTGATCTCCAGTGAACGCCAATCCCACGGCTACCCACAATACCTGTGGGAGCGGGCTTGCCCGCGAAGAGGCCGGCATATCCAACAGAGATGTTGGCAGACAGACCGTCCGTTCGCGAGCAAGCCCGCTCCCACAGTTTTGATCTTCAGTGAACGCCAATCCCGCGGCAGGCCACAATCCCTGTGGGAGCGAGCCTGCTCGCGAAGAGGCCGGCACATTCAACACAGATGTCGGCAGACAGACCGCTATCTACAGGTCCTGTGTGTTTCCTGAAAATCAGTTCAACACAAAATCCACCGGCTCCAGCTGCGGCGGCAACTCCGTCACGCCCAGTGCCGCCAGCACATCGCGCTCGATGTTGCGCACGATGGCGTCGGTGGGCAGGTCGTTTTCGTCGCGGCCGAAGGGGTCTTCCAGTTCGTCGGCAATCGCATCCAGGCCAAAAAAGGTGTAGCTGACAATCGCGGTGAAGATCGGTGTCAGCCAGCCCAGGGGTTCGGCCATGGCAAACGGCAGGAGGATGCAGAACAGGTAGATGGTGCGGTGCAACAACAGGGTGTAGGGAAACGGCAGCGGGGTGTGCTTGATCCGCTCACAGACCGCCTGGGCGTGGGTCAGGCCGGCCAGGTGGTTGGCCATGAGCGTGTAGCGCCAGTCGTTGATCGCCCCGGACTCGTTGAGTGTCGAGCACTGCTGACCGACCTGCATCAGGATCTGCCCGCTGATGTCCGTGGTGTTGCCCTTGGGCATCGGGTGCAGCCAGTCGCCACTGGCGGCCAGTTCGTTTTCCTGGCGCAGCCGTGCGTTGAGGGCATGGGCGAAGCCGCACAGGTTGCTGAGGATCGTATGCCGCTCATCCGTGTCCTTGATCACCAGGGTTTCCCGAATCATCGAGCGGACTTCGACTATCACATCGCCCCACGCCTTGCGCGCTTCATACCAGCGGTCGTAGCAGGCGTTGTTGCGAAAGCTCATGAAGATCGACAACGACAAACCCAGCAGCGTGAAGGGCGTTGCGCTGACCTTGGAAAAGTAGCTGGGATGCAAGGTTTCAATGAGCACGATGGCCGAGGCGAGCAACGTCACCATCAGGCTGCGCCAGGCAATGCGCTTGGCAATCGAACCCTTGAGGGATGTCAGCACGCCGATCAGGTTGGGTTTGGGTCTCACGATCATGGGTTTCAGCCGCCCGTCATGTTCATGAAGCGAATGACCTGGACATCGTCGTTCACTTCGAAATTGTGTCGATAAGGCTTGAGTTTCATCGCCTCGATAATGGCTTTCTCCAGGCGCTCGGGCTGTCCGGGGTGGCTGCGCAAGACAGCCTTGAGATCCACCGAGTGCTCATTGCCCAGGCACAGCAGCAGGCGTCCTTCCACGGTCAACCGCACCCGGTTGCAGGTGCCGCAAAAGTTGTGGCTGTGGGGGGAGATGAACCCCAGGCGAATCTGCGGCGCCTCGGCCAGGCGCCAGTAGCGCGACGGACCCTGGGTCGACTCGGCGGAGTCAATCAAAGTGTAGCGTTCGGCAATGCGTTCGCGGACCTGGGCGCTTGCGAAAAACGATTCTGCGCGGCTGTGCTCGTCGATGGTGCCCAACGGCATTTCCTCGATGAAGGAGATGTCGAGGTTGCGGTCGATGGCGAAGCTCACCAGATCATTGATCTCATGGTCGTTGCGCCCCTTCATCACCACGCAGTTGAGCTTGGTGTTGCGAAAGCCCGCCTGGTTGGCCGCGTCGATGCCCTTGATCACCTGTGCCAGGTCACCGGTGCGGGTCAGTTCGCGAAAGCGTTGCGGGTCCAGGCAATCGAGGCTGATGTTGAGGCGCTTGACCCCGGCCTCGAACAACGGCCCGGCCAGTCTGGCCAGCTGCGAACCGTTGGTGGTCATGCACAGTTCACGCAGGCCGGGCAGGGCGGCGATCTTCTCGCACAGCTGCACCACGCCTGGACGAATCAGCGGCTCGCCTCCGGTCAGGCGGATCTTGCGGGTGCCCAGCGCGACGAAGCTTTGCGCCGTTTGATAGATCTCTTCCAGGGTCAGCACCCGTTGGCGGGGTAGAAACTGCATGTCCTCGGCCATGCAATACACGCAACGGAAATCGCAGCGGTCGGTGACCGACATGCGCAGATAGTCCACGCGCCGGGAGAAGCCATCGATCAAGACTCGTTCTGACATGACACCCTCGCTTGGTGTTGGATGGACTTTGTAGGAGCGAGCCCTGCTCGCGATGGTTGTTAACGATGACGCGTGCTTACTGGCTAAACGCGGCGCTCTTGAGTCCATCGCGAGCAAGCTCGCTCCTACAGGTATTGCGCTGTTAACGGATAAGTGTAGGAGCGAGCCCTGCTCGCGATGGTCGTTAACGATGACGCGTGCTTACTGGCTAAACGCGGCGCTCTTGAGTCCATCGCGAGCAAGCTCGCTCCTACAGGTATTGCGCTGTTAACGGATAAGTGTAGGAGCGAGCCCTGCTCGCGATGGTCGTTAACGATGACGCGTGCTTACTGGCTGAATGCGGTGCTCTTGAGTCCATCGCGAGCAAGCTCGCTCCTACAGGTATTGCGCTGTTAACGGATCTGTTGAGCGCAGGCTAAGAGCAACTTTAACGGGCGTCCAATCACTATTAACAACCGGGTGATCGAGCGGGTCGATGATGAACTTTATTTTGTGGTTTCAAGGGCTGTAAGTGATTTCAAGTTATTGAAAAATAAGTATTTAAACTCGTGATAGAGCGTTTCGATAATGCGGTCGTAAATAGCGATTAGACAATAATTAATCCCCGTCCATATGCTTTTCTCCGTCAAACGATCAATGGCCTGAATCAGGTCACGGAGAAGTACCATGTCTCAAGTCGACCGCTACAAACCCTACAAAGGTGCCGCCGCCGGTTGGGGTGCACTGATTGCTGTTACCAGGAACTGGCTGGGCAGTGAAAACGCGCTGAAGAACATTCGCGCCATGCTCAAGACCAACCAGAACGGCGGCTTCGACTGCCCCGGTTGCGCCTGGGGCGAGTCGCCGGAAGACGGCATGGTCAAGTTCTGCGAAAACGGCGCCAAGGCGGTTAACTGGGAAGCTACCGGCCGTCTGGTCGACCCGGCGTTTTTCAACAAATACAGCGTCTCGGCGCTGGCCGAACAGAGCGATTACTGGCTGGAGTATCAGGGTCGCCTGACCCACCCGATGCGCTATGACGCGGCCACCGACCGTTACGTGGAAACCACCTGGGACGAGGCTTTCGCGCTGATCGCCCGGCACCTCAACGCGCTGGAATCGCCGGACCAGGCCGAGTTCTACACCTCGGGCCGGGCCAGTAACGAGGCGGCATTCCTCTATCAGCTGTTCGTGCGGGCCTACGGCACCAACAACTTTCCGGACTGCTCCAACATGTGCCACGAAGCCAGCGCGGTGAGCATGATCGAAAGCCTCGGCGTGGGCAAAGGCACCGTGGTGTTCGACGACCTGGAACATGCCGACGCGATCTTCGTCATCGGCCAGAACCCCGGCACCAACCACCCGCGGATGCTCGAGCCCTTGCGCGAAGCGGTCAAGCGCGGAGCCCAGGTGATCTGCATCAACCCGCTCAAGGAGCGCGGACTGGAGCGCTTCCAGCATCCACAGCACCCGATCGAAATGCTCATGAACGGCTCCGAGCCGACCAACACCGCGTACTTCCGCCCGGCACTGGGTGGCGACATGGCGGTCATGCGCGGCATGGTCAAGTTCCTGCTGCAGTGGGAGCGCGAAGCACAGGTCAGCGGCGGCGAGCCGGTGTTCGACCACGAGTTCATCGCCGAACACACCTCGGGAATGGGGGCCTACCTGGGCGAAGTCGACGCCACCAGTTGGGAGCACATCGAGCAGCAGTCCGGCATGTCCTTGGCCGACATTGAGCTCGCCGCCCGCATGTACGCCCGGGCCAAACGGGTGATCATGTGCTGGGCAATGGGCCTGACCCAGCACACGCACTCGGTGCCGACCCTGCAGGAAGTCATCAACCTGATGCTGCTGCGCGGCAACGTCGGCCGGCCCGGCGCGGGCCTGTCACCGGTTCGCGGCCACAGTAACGTGCAGGGCGACCGCACCATGGGCATCAACGAACTGGCGCCCACCGAGTTGCTCGATGCCCTGGAAAAACGCTTCTCCTTCAAGCCGCCGCGTGAGCATGGCCACAACACCGTGATGGCGATCGGCGCGATGGAGCAGGGGCGTTCGAAAGTGTTTATCGCCCTGGGCGGCAACTTCGCCCAGGCCACCCCCGACACGCCGCGTACCCACGCTGCGCTGCGCAAGTGCGACCTCACCGTGCACATCGCCACCAAGCTCAACCGCAGCCATCTGGTCACCGGTCGTGAAGCGCTGATCCTGCCGTGCCTGGGCCGCACCGACATCGACATCCAGGCCGAAGGGCCGCAAGGCGTCACCGTGGAAGACACCTTCAGCATGATCCACATCTCCCACGGCCAACTGAAACCCAAGTCCAAACACCTGCTGTCGGAACCGGCGATCATCGCCGGCATCGCTGCCGCGACACTGGGCAAGCACCCGATCGACTGGAACTGGGCCATCGGCGACTACGGGCGCATCCGCAACATGATCGCCGACACCATTCCCGGCTTCGAAGATTTCAACCGGCGCTTGCTGCATCCGGGCGGTTTCCACATGCCCAACGACGCGGCCAGGCGCATCTGGAAAACTGCCAGCGGCAAGGCCCAGTTCACTCCGAGCGTGCTGCCTGAGCACCTGATCAGCGAGGGCGTACGCAACCTGGCGGTCAAGCCGCACCTGATCCTGCAGACCATGCGCTCCCACGATCAGTACAACACCACGCTGTACGGCCTGGATGACCGTTATCGCGGTGTCTACGGCATGCGCGACGTGGTCTTCGCCAACGAGCAGGACATCCGCCGGCTGGGGTTCGAACCGGGGCAGAAGGTCGACCTGGTGGCGCTGTGGGACGACGATCGCGAGCGTCGGGTCAGTGGTTTTACCCTGATCGCCTACGACATTCCGGCCGGTCAGGCGGCAGCGTACTACCCGGAGACCAATCCGCTGGTGCCGCTGGAAAGTTTCGGTGACCGCACCTTCACCCCGACTTCCAAGTTCGTCGCCATCCGGCTGGAGCAGGCCAGGGCCAGCAACCTGATTTCGACCTCCGCTGCGTAGTACCGATCACTCAAGACTTTGTGGGAGCGAGCTTGCTCGCGATTGCAGGGTGCCAGACGCCATTGATGTTGAAGGTGCCGGCCTCATCGCGAGCAAGCTCGCTCCCACAGTTTTAAATCCGCAATGAGGATTTCGATATGTTCAATCTGGAGGCACTGGACCTGGCGCGGATGCAATTCGCGTTCACGGTTTCGTTCCACATCATCTTTCCCGCCATCACCATCGGGCTGGCCAGTTTCCTGGCGGTGCTCGAAGGGCTCTGGCTGAAGACCCACAACGACACCTACCGCGATCTCTACCATTTCTGGTCGAAGATCTTCGCCGTCAACTTCGGCATGGGCGTGGTCTCGGGGCTGGTCATGGCCTACGAGTTCGGCACCAACTGGAGCCGCTTCTCCGACTTCGCCGGCAGCATCACCGGGCCTTTGCTGACCTATGAAGTGCTCACGGCGTTCTTCCTCGAGGCCGGTTTCCTCGGGGTCATGCTGTTCGGCTGGAACCGGGTAGGGCGCGGCTTGCACTTCTTCTCGACGGTGATGGTGGCCATCGGCACGCTGATTTCGACCTTCTGGATTCTCGCCTCCAACAGCTGGATGCAGACGCCGCAGGGTTTCGAGATCGTTGATGGTCGCGTGATGCCGCTGGACTGGCTGGCCATCGTGTTCAACCCGTCGTTCCCGTACCGCCTGGCGCACATGGCGATTGCCGCTTTCGTGGCCACGGCGTTCTTTGTCGGCTCGTCGGCGGCCTGGCATTTGCTGCGCGGCAACGACACCAGACAAGTGCGCAAGATGCTGTCGATGGCGTTGTGGATGGCCTTGATCGTCTGCCCGATCCAGGCCGTGGTCGGCGACGCCCACGGCTTGAACACCCTGGAACATCAACCGGCGAAGATCGCTGCCATCGAAGGGCACTGGGAAAACAACGGTAGCGAAGCGACGCCGCTGGTGCTGTTCGGCATCCCGGACATGCAGGCCGAGAAGACCAAATACGCCATCGAGATTCCGTACCTGGGCAGCCTGATCCTGACCCACAGCCTCGACAAGCAGATCCCGGCGCTCAAGAGCTTCCCGAAAGAGGATCGCCCCAACGCGACGATCATTTTCTGGAGCTTCCGCGTCATGGCCGGGCTGGGCATGTTGATGGTGCTGGCCGGCGTGCTCGGCCTGGTCCTGCGTCGCAGTGGTGCCATCTACCGCAACCGCTGGTTCCTGCGCTTGATGCTGTGGATGGGCCCAAGCGGCCTGATCGCCATGCTCGCCGGCTGGATCACCACGGAAGTGGGGCGCCAGCCGTGGGTAGTGTATGGCCTGCAACGTACCGCGAATGCCGCGTCCAATCACAGCGTCACGCAGTTGAGCATCTCGTTGGCGCTGTTCGTGGTGATCTACTTCTCGGTCTTCACGGTGGGTATCGGCTACATGATGAAACTGGTGGCCAAGGGGCCCAAACCCCATCACGAGCATGCGCCTGTGGGGCATCCCGATCAGGTCATCACACCGCGCCGGCCGCTGTCCGCCGACGCTGAAATCCTCGAAACCGACGCCCGCGTCAATTGAAGGAAGGGAGTTGAGTCATGGGTATTCAAGGTATCGATTTATCGCTGATCTGGGGCGTGATCATCGCCTTCGGCGTGATGATGTACGTCATCATGGACGGCTTCGATCTGGGGTTGGGCATTCTGTTTCCGCTGATCCCGGATGCGCAGGAGCGCGATGTGATGATGAACACCGTGGCACCGGTCTGGGACGGCAACGAGACCTGGCTGGTGCTGGGTGGCGCGGCGCTGTACGGCGCGTTCCCGCTGGCCTATTCGGTGATCCTGGAGGCGCTGTACCTGCCGTTGATCCTGATGTTGTGCGGCTTGATCTTTCGCGGCGTGGCGTTCGAGTTTCGCTTCAAGGCCAGCCCTGAAAAACGTCATGTCTGGGACATGGCGTTCATCGGCGGTTCGCTGCTGGCGACCTTCTCCCAAGGCGTGGTGATCGGCACTTACATTGCCGGTATCCCGGTGGTCGACCGCCAGTTCGCCGGTGGATCGCTGGACTGGCTGGCACCCTTTCCGTTGTTCTGCGGAGTCGGCCTGATCGTCGCCTATGCGCTGCTCGGCAGCACCTGGTTGCTGGTCAAGACCGAAGGCATGCTCGAATCGCGGATGCGCCTGTTCACCCGGCCCCTGGCCTGGCTACTGTTGGCGGTGATCGGCGTGATCTGTGTGTGGACGCCGATCCTGCATCCGGACATCGCCACGCGCTGGTTTGCCCATGCGCACCTGGCGGTGTTCGCAGGCCTCGCGGTGCTGGCCTTGCTGGCGATGTTCGGCTTGCTCAAGACCCTGCGCCAACGCCACACCCATTGGCCGTTCGCCTTCACCCTGATGCTGGTGTTCCTCGGTTACATCGGTCTGGCGTTCAGTATCTGGCCGAACATCGTGCCGCCGTCGATCAGCCTGTGGGCCGCGGCATCACCGCCGACCAGCCAGTTGTTCATCCTGATCGGGGCGCTGTTCATTCTGCCGATCATCCTGATGTACACGGTCTGGAGCTACTACGTGTTCCGCGGCAAAGTGAGGATTGGCGATGGCTACCATTGAATCCCGTGAACCGGCACCGGCGCCTTGGTACAAGCGCCTGGGGTGGCTGGTGTTGATCTGGCTGGGCAGTGTGGTTGCGTTGGGGGTGGTGGCGGGGGCGTTGCGGATGTTGATGCAGGCGGCTGGTATGAGTAGTCACTGATGGCAAGTCGTTAGAGGGTTCCAGTTCGCTTTGAGGTGTTTGGATTGGGTGAATATCCATTTCTGCGGTCACGGCGACTATTGGTTCCGCCCTTACGGCGGGTCACTTTGGAAAAGCCCCAAAGTAACCAAAGGGCTCTTGCCCCTTACGTTCGATGCCTCGCCTAGGCTCGGCATTCCCTCGCTCCGGTCCTGCTCCGTGAGCCCGCCGCCATCGGCCATCCATGGCCGGCGGCGGCTAACCCGGCATCCATGCCGGGTTGCCCACTGCGCAGTACCTGCGCTCGGCCTCTCGATGGGGCAAGAAGATCAAAAGCCAAAGCGAGGCGGCCTACCGGCCGACCTAGTTCTGATGGGTACGTGTTTCCCTGTAGGAGCGAGCTTGCTCGCGATGGACGTCAACGATAACGCGCGCTGTCTGAATGATCGCGTTGATCAGACGTTTTTCGCGAGCAAGCTTCGCTCCTCGCGGCCAAGGACTTCAGTCTCACCGCAAAAACTTTCTTGAAGGGCATAGAGTCCTGTCATTACAGCGCCCAGGTTCACGCTAGCCAGTGTCCTGTTGGCCGGCGTATTCGGGCAGTTTCACATGTATGTAGGCCAATACTTGCTGACGACGTGCTCCACCGAGCAAATGCACGAAATCATCAATGTGGTATTCGTCACCAACGCACTGGCATCAATCCTGTTGCAGTACCTGATCGGGCGCAAGGTAACGGCTGAAGGCCTCAGGCTTTGGACGCGCGGGTGTGTCTTGGCCTTCGTTGCCGGGGATCAATATGACTTTGCATAAAGTGCCCAGGTGTCCGTTTTACGACCGGTGAATAAACAGGTTGCGGAAGCTTTAGGTTGTTTTAGCGGAATACAGCGAACGGTTGCTCCAAGCTCTCCGATGGCTTTTTCAACTTTTTCATCTTCGGTGAAGGGGGCAAGAACAAAGGCGTTAAGTTTTGCGTTCTGTTTAAAGCGCTTTTTGAATTCGTCCAGGGTAGTGATCATTGTGGTGTTGTCGGACAGTTTCTTCTGTGCTACCTCCAACATGTCTTTTTGAAGGGTGGTCAGTATTTTCGAGATATTTTTAACGAAACTTTCAGTGTCAAGCTTCAGTAGGGTTTTGCAGTTGTTTCGACAGGAATAGGACACTACATTTTGCTCTAGTTCCTTTATCCCGATCTCGACCCGGACAGGGACGCCACGCTTGATGTGGTACCACTTTTTTTCACCGCCATTCATGTCCCGCCAATCGATGCTGGCCCGAAGGTTTTGCCCTTTCAGCTTCTTCCGGGATATCTGCTTTTGCAGTTTTTTACAGTAGTCATGGATGGCATCTGCATTCTGTTCGTCGCGGACGATCGGAACAATGATCACCTGGGTCGGCGCCACGAGGGGCGGGAGTATTAGCCCGTCATCGTCTCCATGGGCCATTATCATCGCGCCGATCAATCGCGTGGATACTCCCCAGGACGTCGTCCATGCCAGTTCCTTTATCCCTTCTTTGTTCACGAAACGGATGTCTGAACTCTGTGCGAAGTTCTGGCCTAAAAAATGAGAGGTACCTGCTTGCAGGGCCTTGCCGTCTTGCATCATTGCTTCAATGGTGTAGGTGCTGACGGCGCCCGGAAAACGCTCCCAAGAGCACTTTTCGCCCTTGATTACCGGTATGGCCAAGTGCTCGGTAGTAAAGCGCTCGTAGATATCCAGCATCTTTAGCGTTTCGTCCAAGGCCTCATCATGAGTTGCGTGAACGGTGTGACCTTCTTGCCATAGGAACTCCGATGAGCGAAGGAAAATCCGAGGACGCATTTCCCAGCGCATTACGTTCGCCCATTGATTGATAAGGAGCGGCAGATCCCGATAGCTTTGTACCCATCGTGAAAAGGATGCACCGATGACCGTTTCACTGGTGGGCCTGATGATCAACGGTTCTTCTAGTGTTCCTGCGGGAGTAAGGGTTCCATCCGCTGATTTTTCGAGACGGTGATGGGTTACAATCGCGCACTCTTTGGCAAAGCCTTCAACATGCTCGGCTTCTTTTTGAAGAAAGGATAACGGAATCAATAGTGGAAAATAGGCGTTTGAATGTCCTGTGTCTTTGATTTTCTGATCAAGTTCTCGTTGAATCTGCTCCCATATGCCATATCCCCAAGGACGGATAACCATGCAACCTCGAACTGGAGAGTTCTCAGCCATTTCCGACTGGATAATCACTTGTTGATACCAGTCAGAAAAGTTTTCATTTCTTGTAGGTGATATTGCGTTTTTCATAGAGCCCTGACTTTGAGGTCGAAATTTGCTATTCGAAATGGTGTCGTATGGGGCTAGGTATATTTATTGGGCTTTGAAATTTCAAGATTTCATGTGTGGTTTTTCATATTTCAGAAATTTCCTTCAGAAGGATCTTTCATTTTGTGAAGTTACTCCGCTCTTCGACGTGTTCATTGACCACAAAGAACCCCCAATGCAATCGCTTCGGGGGCTATGGCACTCACTGCGCCCCAAACATCGCCGTCCAGTAAATCCCCGCATCGCTCTTCGGGTCGGTCGCATACGCCGCGCCCAACTCGCGGAACTGCGGGTTCATCAGGTTGGCGCAGTGGCCGGGGCTGGACAGCCAGCCTTCGACCACTTTGTGTGCGGTGTCTTGCCCGGCGGCGATGTTTTCGCCGATCTGCTGGAAGTTGTAGCCGGCCAGTTCCGCGCGGTCGCCCGGGGTGCGGCCGTCGCGGTCCTTGTGGTCGAAATAGTTGTTGTTGGCCATGGAACGCGAGTTGCCTTCGGCGGCGCTGGCCAGTGTGGCGTTCCAGGCCAGCGCTGGCGCGGCGGCGAAGGATTGCGTGCCGCACTGGCGTGGCTGGGTGCGTGCGGTGTTGAGTTCGGCGAGCAGCTTCTGGCCTTCGGCCTGCGCGTCGCCCAGGCGTGCGCTCAACAATGGCCGAGCGACCACGATGCGCCATTGCTGGTCCTGGCGGCTGACGCCGACATCGACGAATTGCGGGTCGAGGACGATCTGGCAAAAACTCTCCTGGATCGCCTTCATCGCTGCGGCTGCATCGCGAGGTCCGGACAGGCTGATTGCCTGCACGTTTTTCATCGGATAACCGGCAGCGGCCATGGCCTGCTGCAGATTACCGATGCTCGAGGCGCTCAGCACCAGGCGCGGGTCGGCCGACAGCGGCGGCAGCTCCGATGACACCTGGCCGGCACAGCGCTGCAGTTGGCTGCGGTAGACGTTGATCGATTCGATCAATTGCGCTTCGTCCGCCGCCATGGCGTTAGCGGCACATACCAGGCCCAGTGACACACCGGCCAAGCGCATTGCGGATGAGATGAATCCCATGAAAATCCCCTTTGAGCAGATGGCGCTCATGATGCGCGAAGTTGGCCCATTTAAGACAACGGATTTATCCAGAGTGTAGTGGGGTGGGCGAAATCATTTCACGACTAGACTGAATCGAACCACTCACCGAGTAACACCGACCATGCGCCTCGACTGGATCGCCACCTGCTTCGCCCTCACACTGCTCGCCGGCCCGGTATCGGCTACGGATCAGGAGCAAAAAGAGGAATCGGCGGAGAACAAGGCCCAGGTGCTGGAACAGAAGGCCGCCGAGAATAAATCCCCCGCAACGGCTCCCAAGGTCGAAGCCATTACCCCGTCCGAGGTCCAGGCCGTTGACCCGGCGGGTGCCGCGCCGCTGGACGATGCGATCACGTGCCTGGCCCGCTCCATTTACTGGGAAGCCAAGGGCAAGGACTCTGCCGACATGGAGGCGGTGGCCAATGTGGTCATGAATCGCCTGGGTCACGAGGGCTTTCCGGACACGGTGTGCAAAGTGGTCAAGCAGGGATCGGAGACCAAGAGCTGTCAGTTCTCCTGGTGGTGTGACGGCAGATCCGACTCGGTCCAGGAAGAAGTGCCTTACGCGATGGCCAAGGAAATCGCGCGCAAGGCCCTGAACAAGGAGCTGCCGGATCGCACCCAGGGTGCCCTGTATTTCCATGATCGTACGGTCAAGCCGGATTGGGCCAGGGAATACATCAGGACCGTGGATATCGGCCTGTTCCGGTTCTATAAGCCCCGTGACGGATCGGCCAGGTAGCAGCGCTGATTTCGGCCAGATAGTGTTTTTGCAGAGGTCGTGCGCGGCGTTATCCAAACTGAAATGTTTCTGTTTTATAAGCTGCATGACGCAACCGTGCGTGACATGACGTTATAAGCAGGAACTGCACATGAAGCGGGTGAGGGTCTGGATCAGTAATTTCGCGTCGAACGCGGCGCAGTCGTCAGCGTGCGCCCGATGACCGTCCTGGTCACCGGTGCCGCCGGTTTCATCGGTTTTCATACGGTCCGGCGCTTGTGCCACGAGGGTCAGGAGGTTGTCGGTATCGACAATCTCAATGACTACTACGACGTGGAACTCAAGCACGCACGCCTCAAGGTGCTGGAGACGTTGCCGGGTTTTCGCTTCCGGAAAATGGACATCGTCGACAAACCGGCCCTGATGGACCTGTTCCGCGACCATGGTTTTACCGAGGTGGTGCACCTGGCGGCGCAAGCCGGGGTGCGTTACTCGCTGGACAACCCGGATGTCTATGCCCAGTCGAACCTGGTGGGTTTCCTCAATGTGCTGGAAGCCTGTCGGCACCATCGCCCCGAGCACCTGATCTATGCCTCGAGCAGCTCGGTATACGGCACCAACAGCAAGATGCCGTTCAATGTCGAGGACCCTGTCGATCATCCCGTATCGCTGTACGCGGCCAGCAAGCGCGCCAATGAACTGTTGGCCGAAAGTTACTGCCACTTGTATGGCTTGAAAGCCAGTGGCCTGCGCTTTTTTACCGTCTACGGCCCGTGGGGCCGCCCGGACATGGCGCTGTTCAAGTTTACCGACGCCATCCTCAAAGGCCTGCCCATCGACATCTACAACCAGGGCCAGATGTCGCGCGACTTTACCTATGTCGACGACATTGTCGAAGGCATCGCCCGACTGCGCCCAAAGCCACCGGTGCCGCAAGGCTCTGGCGCTGGCGTCAACCGGCTCTTCAACATCGGGCGTGGCAAGCCGGTGGCGTTGCTGGATTTCGTCGAGTGCCTGGAATCGGCCCTGGATCGACAGGCCCGGCGCAACTACCTGCCGATGCAGGCCGGTGATGTGGTCAAGACCTGGGCCGATGTCTCGGCACTGGCCGAGTGGGTGGGCTTCAGCCCGCAGGTGACGCTGGAAACCGGCGTCGCAGCGTTTGTGCAGTGGTATCGGCAGTTCTATCGGATTTGAAGCGTTCGCCTCTGATCTCGAAAAAATCATGAAAGGCGAGAGAGACCCCATGAGCCAAGACATTTTTGTATCCGTGCTGATCCCGGCCAAAAACGAAGCGAACAACCTCAAGCCGCTGCTTGAGGAAATCCGCGTGGCGCTGGCCGATGAGTCGTACGAAATCATCGTCGTCGACGATGGCAGCACCGATGCGACCCTGCAGGAGCTGCGGCAGATCCGCCACGACGGCTTGAACACCCTGCGCATCCTCCATCACGAGCGCTCGCTGGGGCAGAGCACTTCGCTGTACCACGCCGCCCGGCAGGCCCGTGGGCAATGGCTGGCGACCCTCGATGGCGACGGCCAGAACGACCCGGCGGACATCCCCGGCATGCTGGCGCTGGTGCGCGGCGAACCGGGCAAGGTCGATGTGCAACTGGTCGCCGGGCACCGGGTCAATCGCCGCGACACCGCGAGCAAACGCTACGCCTCGCGGTTCGCCAACAACCTGCGCCGCCGCCTGCTAAAGGACGCCACCCCGGACACCGGTTGCGGCCTGAAGCTGATCGAGCGCGCGGCGTTCCTGCGCCTGCCGTACTTCGACCACATGCACCGCTTCATTCCGGCGCTGATCCAGCGCCACAACGGGCGCATGATCGTGCACCCGGTCAACCACCGGCCGCGCACGGCCGGGGTGTCGAAATACGGCAACCTCGACCGCGCACTGGTCGGCATTCTCGACCTGATCGGCGTCTGGTGGCTGATCAAGCGCACGCGGCTGAACACCATTGCCCAGGAGCTCGAAGGATGATGCTGACCCGTGAAACTCTGTGGCTGGTGGTCGGCTTTGCGGGGCAGATTGCCTTTACCGGGCGTTTTGTCCTGCAGTGGCTGTATAGCGAATACAAGAAACGCAGCGTGATCCCGACCAGCTTCTGGTACCTGAGCATCGTCGGCAGCTCCTTGCTGCTCGCTTACGCCATCTACCGTCAGGATCCGGTGTTCATTGCCGGGCAGGCCTTTGGCTCCATCGTCTATTTTCGCAACCTGCAATTGATTGCCAAAAGCCGCAGCGTGAAGGAATAAACCATGCGTAGATCGTTGTCGCCCCGGGTCGAGTGCCTGGGACTGATGCTGCTTGCCCTGTTGCTGATCGGCGCGGGGCTGGGGCTACGCCAGGCTCAGAACGTGGATGAGGAGCGCTTCCTCGGCGTCGCCCTGGAGATGCTGCAAAACGGCTCGTGGTTGATCCCGCACCGTGCCGCCGAGATCTACGGTGACAAACCGCCGATTTTCATGTGGACTGTGGCGTTCTTCACCTGGCTGACCGGCAAGCCCAACATCGCGCTCTATCTGCCGGGACTGTTTTCGGCGGTGACGGTCACGGCGATGGTCTATGACCTGGGTCGTCGCCTGTGGACCCAGCGTACCGGGCGCAACGCCGCGCTGCTGTACCTGGCGACCTACCAGACCTACAGCATCCTGCGCACCGGCCAGATCGACAGCTTTTTGATTCTGTTCACTTCGCTTGGGCTCTACGGTCTGGCGCGCCATCTGCTGCTCGGCCCGGCGTGGCGCTGGTTTTACGCCGGCTGCGCGGCCATGGGCATCGGCGTGATCACCAAGGGCGTGGGTTTTCTGCCGGCGCTGTTGCTGATTCCGTACGCCTATGCGGTGCGCAAAGGCTGGCCCGGCGTGGTGGCCATGCCTGGCGAGGCGCGCAAGTGGTTGCTCGGGTTTGCGCTGATGCTTGGCGCCATCGCGATCTGGCTGTTGCCCCTGGCCTTGTCGATCATACTCAATGGCAGCGCCGACGAAATGGCCTATGCGCGGGAGATCCTCCTGCGTCAGACAGCGGGCCGCTATGCCGCTGCATGGCATCACCGCGAACCGTTCTGGTACTTCTTCACCAAGGTGATTCCGCAGTATTGGCTGCCATTGGTGCTGGTGCTGCCTTGGCTGGTGCCTGCCTGGCGCCGGCAGTTGCAAAAACGCGACGGCAGGGTTTTGGTACTGCTCGGTTGGGTGGTGCTGGTGGTGCTGTTTTTCTGCATCAGCACGGGCAAGCGCAAGTTGTACATCTACCCGGCGCTGCCCGGGCTGGTGCTGGTCGCCGCGCCGCTGATTCCGTGGCTGCTCAAACGCTGGTTCAAAAAGCACCCGCGTTTGCGTCGAGTGTTCCCGGCACTGGTGGCAACCTGGTTCGCGCTGTGGTTCGCCCGGGGGCTCATCGAACCGCTCAAGGACGGCACCAATATCGATCAGGTGCTCATGGCGCAGGCGGCGACCATGACCCGGGGCGCCGATCTGGTGCTGGTCAACTGGGAGGAGGGGCACTGGTTGTTCGCCCGCCAGCCGATCGTGCATTTCGGCATGGATAATTCGTCCATCGAGAAGGCCGCGCTGTATTTGCGCGAACACCCCAAGGCCTACGCCTTGGTGCCGGATGACGTTTTGAACCAGTGTTTCAACGCCGACGCGGCCCGTGAGCTGGGCGAAAACGCCCGGGCGAACTGGTCGATCGTGGGCGCGGATGCCGACAACGGCAAATGCCAGCCGCAAGAGGCTGGCAAAGCCTATCGGTTCAGCTGGAATGACCCGCACATGCCAATGGCACCGGCGCAGGCAGCCAATCCCTGAGGTAAAAAAGGTCCTTCACATATTCCCGGGAGCCTGTAGGAGCCAGCCTGCTGGCGATGGACTCAAGCGCACCGCGTTCATCCAGTTCACCCGCGTTATCGTTAACGACCATCGCTGGCAAGCCAGCTCCCACAAAGGACCGTGCCCACGCTAAAACTGTAGGAGTCAGCCTGCTGGCGATGGACTCAAGTGCGCCGCGTTCATCCGGTTAGCACGCGTTATCGTTAACGACCATCGCTGGCAAGCCAGCTCCCACAAAAGACCCTGCCCACGCTAAAACTGTAGGAGCCAGCCTGCTGGCGATGGACTCAAGCGCGCCGCGTTCATCCGGTTAGCACGCGTTATCGTTAACGACCATCGCTGGCAAGCCAGCTCCCACAAAGGACCGTGCCCACGCTAAAACTGTAGGAGCCAGCCTGCTGGCGATGGACTCAAGCGCGCCGCGTTCATCCAGTTCACCCGCGTTATCGTTGACGACCATCGCTGGCAGGCCAGCTCCTACAGGGGACCGCGTTCATCCAGCTCACCCGCGTTATCGTTAACGACCATCGCTGGCAGGCCAGCTCCCACAGGGGACCGCGTTCGGCTCTCCTGTCACCGGCTGGCGTCCAGCACCACGCGGTAGCGCGCCTTGCCGCTGCGCAAGTGATCGATGGCGTCGTTGATCCGGCTCATGGGAAACATCTCGACTTGCGGCAGGATCTGGTGGCGGGCGCAGAATTCCAGCATGGCCGCGGTGTTGGCGGGTGAACCGACCGGTGAGGCGGACAGGGTTTTTTGCTGGGGAATCAGGTTGAACACGTGCACCGGAATCGCGTCGGGCACGACGCCGACAAAGTGCAGGCGCCCCTTGCCACGCAGGGTGGCGAGCATGGCGGTCCAGTCGAGGTTGGCGTTGGCGGTGACCAGGAGAAAATCCAGAGTGCCGGCAATGTCGTTGAGCGCATCGGAGTCGGTCGAGGCAACCACCTTGTGTGCGCCCAGGCGCCTGGCTTCGTCCTGCTTGCTCAGCGATGAGGTGAACGCCGTGACTTCGCAGCCCCAGGCGTTGAGAAAGCGCAGCGCCAGGTGACCGAGGCCGCCGATGCCCACCACGCCAACCCGGTCGGTGGGCTTGATGCCGAATTCCACCAGCGGGTTGAACACGGTCGAGCCGGCACAGAACAACGGCCCGGCCATTGCCGGGTCGAGCCCCGCCGGGATCGGCAGGGCCCAGGCCCAGTGCGAGCGGACGCGGTCGGCAAAGCCGCCGTTGCTGCCGATGATGGTCGGCTGCACCGTGCTGCACAGGTTATGTGAGCCTTCGATACAGGACGTGCAATGCATGCAACTGCCCTTGTACCAGCCGATACCCACCCGTTGTCCCAGTTCCAGGCCACGCACCTGGGCGCCCATCCGCACGATACGGCCGACCACCTCATGGCCGGGAATGAACGGGTAGCGGCTGATACCCCAGTCGTCGTCGATCAGCGACTGATCGGAGTGGCAGACGCCGCAATACTCCACGGCGACTTCCACCTCATCGTTGCCCAACGGACCGGGATCGTAGCTGTAGCGTTCCAGTGGCGCGCCCGCTGTCGTGGCGGCCCAGCCGGTAAAGGTGGTGAGTTCGCTGCTGTCGCTCATGGGATACCTCCAGATCAGAAGTCAGGGGTCGTGGCCGCTCGGGTGCAGCGGCGGAGCGAGGAAAGTGTAGCGGGTTGCCGGCGTCGCATCGGGCGCGAGCCTGGATACTTGAAAATACAAAGGCGCCCGATCTGGACACAATGCCGATACATGAGCGCGGTTTCATGGGCCAGGTCCCACGACAACAGAGAGATCCGCCATGTTCCGTAAACTGCAGCAGGTCGCCAGAATGTTCAGCCAGAGCGCCCGATTGATGGTCGGCGTACCCGAGTACGACAACTACGTGGCACAAATGGCCCGCAACCGTCCGGGCGAGCCAGTGATGAGTTATGAAGCGTTTTTCCGCGAACGCCAGGAAGCGCGTTTCGGTCGGGGCAAGTGCAATACGCGGTGCTGCTGACTCGAGAGCTACCTCAGAAATCCAGCTCAATCACGAAGGCATCATCGAAATCGGGGTTTTCGTTGATGCCGTTCCTGGCATAGCCCCGAGGGTTGCAGACCACGCGGGTATTGCCCACCCGATAATCAAAACTGCCATGGGTGTGGCCATGCAGCCACAGCGCCGGCTGCCAGTCTTTGATCCGCGCTTCGAGATCCGAGACAAAACTTGAGTTGATAGGCGAACCGGCAAACGTCGGGCTGATGCTCGATCGTGTCGGGGCGAAATGCGAGACCACCACCGTGGGCGTGCTGCTGTCGCGGGCGAAGCAGTCTTCCAGCCAGGCGACCGTCTGCAGAAACACCAGCTGGGAAATGGCCGGCGTGAACAGGTCTGGAAAATCGGGGGCGATCTTGATGTGGCTGAAGTCACGGATCAGTTGAGTCGCCAGGTTGATACCCAGCGCTCGGTCCTCGGGGCTGTCGAGCAGACGATAGTCAGACCACAAGGTGCAACCGAGAAAGCGCACGCCGTCTTGCACGTACTCCTTACGTTCCAGCACGTGGATCTGCGTGCCTTGCGCCAGGCTGTTCAGCTGTTCGTAGGTCGAGACCAGGTCACTGCCATAGAACTCGTGATTGCCTGCCACGTACAGCAGCGGAACCGGGCACGCCCTGGCCCACTCGATGGCCTTGGCGGGGCGCGCGATGTCCCCGGCGAGCACGACAATATCGGCGTCCACGGCGGGAAAGGGGACCGCGTTGACGGACAGGTGCATGTCGGACAGCAAGGCGATGCGCATGGGTCAACTCCGGCGTGTCTTGGAGGGCTGGTCAATCAAGTTACGCGTTGTGAGCTCGTCGCCACAAGCCTGCTCCCACAGTTTGATCTTCAGTGAACGCCAATCCACGGCTGGCCAAAATCCCTGTGGAGCGGGCTTGCCGAAGAGTCCGGCAAATCCAATAGAGATATTGGCTGAACTACCGCCTTCGCGGCAAGCCCCGTCCCACAGTTTTGATCTTCAGTGAACGCCAATCCACGGCTGGCCAAAATCCCTGTGGAGCGGGCTTGCCCGCGAAGAGTCCGGCAAATCCAATAGAGATATTGGCTGAACCACGCCTTCGCAAGCCCGCTCCCACAGTTTTGATCTTCAGTGAACGCCAATCCCACGGCTGGCCACAATCCCTGTGGGAGCGGGCTTGCCCGCGAAGAGTCCGGCAAATCCAATAGAGATATTGGCTGAACCACGCCTTCGCAAGCCCGCTCCCACAGTTTTGATCTTCAGTGAACGCCAATCCCACGGCTGGCCACAATCCCTGTGGGACGGGGCTTGCCCGCGAAGAGTCCGGCAAATCCAATAGAGATATTGACTGAACTACCGCCTTCGCGAGCAAGCCCGCTCCCACAGTTGACTGGTTTACTTCAAATACCACCCCCAAGGCTGGTCACTGACGTACTCGGTCACCTGCTTGACCTCCAGGTAATTGTGCAGCCCCCATTGCCCCAGTTCCCGGCCGATGCCGCTGTGTTTCATCCCGCCCCAGGGCGCTTCGACGAAGGTCGGTTGCGAGCAGTTGACCCAGACGATTCCGGCGCGCAGCTGGTTGGCGACCCGGGCGGTGCGCTGCAGGTCGGCGCTCATCACGGCGGCGGCCAGGCCGAAGCGGCTGGCGTTGGCCATTTGTACTGCTTGTTCTTCGGTCTTGAAGCGCTTGATGCACAGCACCGGGCCGAACACTTCTTCGCGCCACAGAATGCTGCTGTGGCCGGGCTCATCGAAGATCGCCGGCTCAATGAAATACCCTTCGGCCAGATGCGCCGGGCGCCGTCCGCCGGTGAGCAAACGGGCGCCACTGGCCAGTCCCTGGTCGATGAATCCGAGCACCTTGTCATACTGGCCCTGGCTGACCAGCGGACCCAGCAGAACCCCGGGCTGCATACCGGGGCCGATGCTGATCTTGCGGGTTTCCTCCACCAGCCGTTCGATCAGGCGTGGGGCGATGCTTTCCTGCACCAGCAGGCGTGATGTGGCGCTGCACACCTGGCCCTGGTTCCAGAAGATCCCGAACAGAATCCACTCCACGGCGGCTTCGACATCGGCGTCATCGAATACGATGAAGGCCGACTTGCCACCCAGTTCCAGGCTGATGTTCTTGATGTCCCGCGCCGCCGCCGACATGATTTTCGTCCCGGTGGGCACGCTGCCGGTGAAGGCCAGTTTGTCCACGCCCGGATGCTCGGTGAGCGGGCTGCCGGCGTCGGCGCCGAGGCCGGTGACCAGGTTCAATACCCCGGCGGGCAGGCCGATACGGTCGGCGGCGGCGGCCAGTTCCAGGGCGGTCAGCGGCGTCAGCTCGGACGGTTTCAATACCACCGTGGCCCCGGCGGCCAAGGCTGGCGCCACCTTCCACGCAGCCATCAGCAGCGGGTAGTTCCAGGGGATGATCTGCCCGGCCACGCCAATCGGTTCGTGACGGATGCGGCAGCGGAAACGCTCGTCCGGCAGGGCCAGCGGCTGGTCCTGTTGCTGATCCAGATCGCGGGCCAGACCGGCGTAGTAACGAAAGCAACCAATCGCATCGCCAATGTCCCACTGCGCTTCGGGCAGCGGTTTGCCGTTGTCGCGCACTTCCAGTTCCGCCAGTGCCTGTTTGCCGGCCTCCAGTTCATCGGCCAATGCCTCCAGCCACTGCGCACGCTCGGCGCCGCTGGTCTGACCCCAACCATTATCGAAGGCCCTGCGAGCGGCGCGCACGGCATGGTCGACATCTTCTTCAGTACCCGCTGCCACGCGGTGCAAAGCCTGTTCGGTGGCAGGATCGATCACGTCCAGATAGCCACCCAGGTCCGGGCTGACCCATTCGCCGTTGATGTAGAGCTGATCACGCATGGTGCGACTCCTGGACGCCGGTGCGGCGGTTTTGCAGATGGCGGGAAGTGAACAGCAGGGCCAGCGACACGCAGATGATCACCGTGGAAATTGCGTTGATCTCCGGCGTCACGCCGCGGCGGATGGAGGAAAAGATGTAGATCGGCAACGTCGTTTCGGAACCGGCGACGAAGAAGGCGATGATGAAATCGTCGAAGCTGAAGGTGAAGGCCAGCAGGAACCCGGCCATGATCGCCGGGCTGATCTGCGGCAGGGTCACCCGCCAGAAGGTGTCCATCGGTGGCGCGTACAGGTCCGCCGAGGCTTCCAGCAAGGCCTTGTCCAGCGAGTCGACACGGCTGCGCACGATCACCATCACCAGGGCCATGGTGAACAGCGAGTGCGCGGCGATCACGGTGAAAAACCCCATGTTCAACTTCGGCACAGTGGGCAACCAGCTCGCCAGCAGCGGGTTGATCAGGTCGAACAGGCTGATGAAGGCGATCAGCGTCGAGATACCGATGACGATACCGGGCACGATGATCGCGCAGTAGGTCAGCGCATCGAACAGCAGGCGCACCTTGGCGCCGCAGCGCTGCAAGCCGAACACCGCCAGGGTGCCGAACAGCGTGGCGATCACCGCCGAGCTGAAGGCGATGAGCGCGCTGTTACCCAGGGCTTCCATGATGAAGGGGTTGCCGAACGCGGTGCCGAACCATTGCACCGAGCAGCACTGGAAGGCCAGGCCACTGCGCCCGGCGTTGAAGCTGAACAGTACGATCAAGGCAATCGGCGCGTAGAGGAACAGGTACAGCGAAGTGGAATAGCTGCGCAGCCACATGTCACAAACCTCCGTCGGCAGGGCGGCCGCCGTAGCGCGCCACCAGTTTCAGATACACGCCGATGATCAGCAGCATCATCGCCACCAACGTCATGGCCAGCGCACTGCCGAACGGCCAGTTGCGCGATTGCAGGAACAGGTCGACCAGCGCATTGCCGACAAAGAACACCTTGCCGCCGCCGAGTATGGCCGGGATCAGGAACTCGCCCATCAGCAGGATGAACACCAGCATCACCCCGGTGATGATCCCCGGCGCAGACAGCGGCAGGGTGATCCGGCGAAAGCTTTCGAAGGCGCTGGCGCCCAGGTCGGCGGACGCTTCGAGCAGGCGCTTGTCGAGTTTTTCCAGGCTGACGTAGATTGGGAACACCATCAGCGGCAGGTAGCCGTAGACGATGCCGATCAGCACCGCCCACGGCGTGTTGATCAGCCGCACATCCTCCAGACCCAGGCTGGCCAGCAGCGCCGGAATGCCTTTTCCGCTGAGGAGGAAAATCCACGCATAGGTGCGGATCAGAAAACTGGTCCAGAACGGCACGATCACCAGGGTCAGCAACAGCGAGCGGTTTCTGCTGACCTTGACCGCGAGGAAGTACGCCAGCGGATAGGCCGCTGCCAGGCACACCAGGGTGCCCAGCGGCGCAAGCATCAGCGTGTTGCTGAACGCTGCGCCACGAGAACCGAGGTTCAGGTAGTTGGCCAGGGTGAAGCCACCGGCGTAACCGCCCACGGCGCTGCGCTCGCCGAAACTGAAAACCAGGATGATCACCAGCGGCATCAACAACAGCAGCAGGAACCACAGGGTCGAAGGCAAGAGCATCAGCAGGGTGATGCGCCGGCCGAGGCTGCGCCGCTGGCGAACCTCGGCCGACAGGGCATGGCCTGGCTGCACCGTTTGCGGGTGGGCGGCGGCATTCATGGGTGACTCCTCATTGGCCATGGTCAGGCGATCAGGCGGACTTGAAACGCGCCATCAGTTCGGCGCGGGCCGGGCTGGTCAGCGTCGCGGCGGCACCGAACTCCAGCGGGCTCAAGGCCTCGGCAGCCGGGTACATGATCGGGTCGTCGAGCATCGCCACAGGCAGCAGTGCGTCGACACGCTTGTCGCCGCTCGGGTAGCCGTGGCTCAGCACTTCCAGCTTGTTGTGCTGCGGGTCGAGCAGGTAGTTGATGAACGCGTAGGCGGCGTCCTTGTGTTCCGAACTTTTGGGAATCGCGAAGAAGTCGCTCCACAACTCGCCCCCTTCCTTGCCCAATTCGAACTGCATTTGCGCGTTGTCGCGGTGCAGTTGCGAAGCGTCGCCGGTCCAGGACATAGCCAGCCAGGCATCGCCGCTGCGCATCGACGGTTGAATGTCGGAGTTGATCGCGAACAGGTGCGGCTTGACCTCGATCAGCAGTTTTTCCGCGTCGGCCAGTTCTTTCGGGTCCAGGGAGTTGAAGCTGTAGCCGAAGCTTTTCAGGGCGTTGCCGATGGCGGTCAACTGGTAGTCGTGGACCATCGTCCGGCCACTGGCCGGGCCCTGGGCGGCGGCCCAGAATTCCTTCCAGCTGGTCGGGCCGTTTTTCAGCTTGCCGGTGTCGTAGAGCATGCCGGTGGTACCCCAGTTTTTCGGCACCGCGTAGACCTTGCCGTCCACCGTGCCCTGGGCCATGAATTTCTGCTGGAACGCCGAGGCATCGAAGTTGGGAATGCGCGACAGGTCCAGCGGTTCGATCAAGCCCAGCCCGACGTAGGTGCTGATGGTGTAGTTGGTCGGCACCAGCACGTCCCAGCCACTGCCGCCGGCCTGCAATTTGGCGAGCATTTCTTCGTTGGAACCGAACACGCTCATCGACACCCGGGCGCCGGTGGTCTTGCCGAAGGCGTCGAGGTTCTCCTGGCTGTGGTAGTTCGGCCAGGTTGCCAGCGACAGGCGATCACCGAGCTTGGCTTGTTCGGCGGCCTCGGCGCTGGAGGTCAGCAGGCCGGGCATATTGGTCGCGACCACGGCGGCGGCAATGCCGAGGCCGGTGCGGCCAAGGAACTCGCGGCGGCTGATCGAGCCGTTCTGCCAGCTGCGCAGGGTTTTGATAAAGGTCTTCTGGTCCATAACACGCTCCACATCCGGTTGATGAAACGAATCGATGATTTACAACGCCATGGCCAACCCATTGGCGTGATCCCAGCCGACGCGAACCGCTGCGCCGTGTTCGAAGGCATTGGCGCCGTGATCCTGCTGGCGCGGTACCCGCACGCAGACCACGCCGAAGGCCTGGGTGCGTACGCGGTATTCGGTGCAATTGCCCAGGTAAATGCGGTCTTCGACGCAGCCCGGCAGCTTCACTTCGCGGCTCATTTCTGCATTGGCGCCGGCGATGCTGATCAGCTCCGGGCGCACCGCAATGCAACCGGCTGTGTTGGCGCTCAGGGCTTTGCCGGTGGGCGTCAGCGGGCTGGTCAGTTCCAGACCCTGCTCGGTACGCAGCACCACCGAATTGCCGTTGAGCTGGCGCACGGTGCCGTCGAACAGATTGGACTCGCCGATAAAATCGGCGACGTAGCGGCTGGCCGGGGCTTCGTAGAGTTGTTCCGGGGTGGCGGTCTGGATGATCGAACCGTTGTGCATCACGCTGATGCTGTCGCTCATCGACAGGGCTTCTTCCTGATCATGGGTGACCAGCACGAAGGTGATGCCGACCTCGCGCTGCAAACGCAGCAACTCCGATTGCATCTCCTTGCGCAGCTTGCGGTCCAGCGCGGCCAGTGGTTCGTCGAGCAGCAACACCGTCGGCTTGTTGACCAGTGCGCGGGCGAGGGCGACACGCTGTTGCTGGCCACCGGAAAGCTCGCTTGGCTTGCGCTGGCCAAAGCCGCTCAGACGCACCATCTCCAGCGCTTCATCGGCCATGCGCAGTTGCTGTTTCTTGTCCGGGCGCGGTGTGCGATAGCGCAGGCCGTAGGCAATGTTCTGCGCCACGGTCAGGTGCGGGAACAGCGCGTAATGCTGGAACACCATGTTCACCGGCCGCTCGAACGCCGGCACACCGGCCACGCTCTTGCCGGCCAGACGAACCTCGCCGCTGGTGGGCTGTTCGAAGCCGGCGATCATGCGCAGGGTAGTGGTCTTGCCACAGCCCGAGCCGCCGAGAAAGGAATGAAACGAGCCACGCCGCACCGCGAAATCCAGACCGCTGACGGCCTGCACCTCGCCATAGCGTTTGACCACATTGCAGAATTCGATATCGCTTGGCGGGGTGTTGTTCACGAGGCGGGCTCCCTTGCAGTGATGAATCAGTGCGTCGGGGGCCAAACTAACAATGGGGGTTTTGCGGTGTATATATCCCTACGGGGATAGAAGCAGATTGTTGTAGGAGCGAGCTCGCTCGCGATGGACTCAAGAGCGCTGCGTTCAGCCAGTCATCCCGCGTATTCGTTAACGACCATCGCGAGCAAGCTCGCTCCTACACAAAATGCAGATGCGTGTTTAAAGACATCCGGGGTTACTTCGCGAAGGCTACACCACCTTGCGTCGTTGCCTACAGGTACGCCAGAATCCGCCGGCTTGTGCGCCTTGGGCCTGGGTTTTATCGTTTGCCGGTCACTGGATAACAACAGTGATCGGGTTTGGTAGCCCGGCTATGTGAGGTGCAAAGCGTCATCATCTGCAGCGTTTTTCTACTCTGCTCTATGGTGGCCATGCACAGGGCGCCTTCGGGCGCGCCGGTCTCCTTGCATCCCGGTCTACCAACCTGCGTATGGCCACCACCCTCCGTTTGGTAGCGTGAGAGTGATGGCTCCTTTTTACGATGCGAGGAGTTTCACTATGTTCAAGGTCACACCCAACCCGCCTGACACTGACCCGGCATCTCCGTGCGAAAGCCTCGATTACGACCTCAACCCCGGCCCCCAGATCATGGCGACGCCGCGCAAGCCCAGCACCATGTTCATCGTCAATCCCGAACTCAATACCGAAACCTTGCTGGTGCACGCCTGTGAATCACTGGCCTCGGCCAATGTCATGGCCAACGATCTGGTGGATCATCTGGAGGGCACGAGTCGCAATGCGCTGTTGGGCATTGCGCAGGTGATCATGTTGGGGGAGTTGGCGGTGAACCGGGCGCTGGATCAGCTTGATCCGCCCTGACCAGAATCTCCAGATCACCGACAGACCTGTGGGAGCGAGCCTGCTCGCGAATACGGTTTAACATCCAACGCGGATGTTGGCAGATACACCGCTTTCGCGAGCAGGCTCGCTCCCACAGGGATATGCGTATACCAACAGGTATCAGGCTTGCAGCCTGAGGCCGGGATCCTCCGTCAGCTCCCGAATGAACAACCCCAACAACTCCGACTGGCTGCCAATGCCCAGCTTGGCGTAGATGTTCTTGCGGTGAATTTTCACCGTGCCGGGACTGATGTTCAGTTGCTCAGCCACTGAAGCACTGGAGTGCCCGCGCAGCAACAGCTGGACAATCTCCTGCTCGCGCCCGGTGAGGATGTGCGCGCCGAAGTGGTCGAAGGCTTCGCGGATCTTGAAGTCCAGGTCCTGCGCCGGTCGCGGTTGCTGGGCCTGGCGCATGCGCCAGGCTTCATTGATGACTTGCTCGACCACCGCTTGCGCGCATTCGACGAGCTGCATTTCGTCCCGGCTGAAGGCGCAACTGGCACTGGAACGCATCAGCGACAACACCGCCATGGCGCCGTTGCCGAGGTCGACGAAAAACGCCACTTCCTCGGCCAGCCCTGTTTGCTGGTAATAGGTCAGGAAGTATTCGCCAAGGTAGAAATGGTCGGGGGCGAACTGGCGCAGACGCCACAGCCCCGGCGCCTGCCCGCGTGTACAAGCCAGGTAGAACGGATCGAGCAGGTAAGGCCCGCACTGGTAGTCGTCGACATACACTGCGCGCTTGTCTGCTGAGAACGTATCGAACAACGCCAGTGGCCGGTGATTGCCTTCGTAGACAAACAACACGAAATGATCGACCGGGCAGATTTGTCGAAGCCAGTGGCTTAACCCCGACAGCCGCGCATGCCCGGCAGGCAGGTCGAGCAGGTGGGCGACTCCGGTGGTCCAGAGTTTCAGTTCCTTGGGGCGCATGGCGACTACAGGCAGAGGAGGATGGCCTTTGGATGCACAAAGTACGCCATGGCGGGTGGCCCCGTGTGGAGCGGGGTGGCGCACGGCAAGGCGTTTGAAAGACGCACCGCATTGGGGCCGGGTGTTACCGAGTGCTACAGGGTTGGTAGCAGAAATGATCAGGAGCACAGGTGGCTTTCCCTGAGCTCAACCCTCGCTCCCGGAAAACCTGCGCGCCAGTTGTCGCTGTTCAAATGCCTCGCTGATGAAGTCGATGAACGCCCGGGTCCTGGCCGGCATGAGGGCGCGTGTGGCGAAGTACATGGAAATGGTGCCGGCATCGGCGTACCAGTCCGGCACCAGGCGCAGCAGATCGCCGCGTTCGATCCAGCCTTGCACATCCGCCACGGCGAGAAACCCTACGCCCAGCCCCAGCAATACCGCCTCGCGCACGGCAACGGGATCGTTGACGATGATGCTTTCCCTGACTTGCGCGGGCACTTCCACGCCGGCCTTGTTGCGCATGTTCCAATAACGTACCCGACCGGTCTGGGGGGATCGCATCAAGATGCCTTCAAGGTCTTCGAGTGCGTCCGGGGTCGCGGGGACAGGACGGCCCCGCAGGTAATCCGGTGAAGCGACAGCGATGACATGAGCAGGGGCCAACGGTCGTGAAATGACGCCTTGGGCCAGCTCAAAGCCAGCGCCGATGGCCACGTCATAACCATCGGCGATCAGGTCTACCTGGCGGTTCTCGAAATGCCATTCCGGGCGAATCAACGGATAACGGGCCAGAAACGCCGGTAGCAGGGGCAGCACGTGGCTGATGCCAAAGGTCGGCGCCATGCTCACCTTCAGTTGCCCGCAAGGTTCGCCCTGATCGGTCGCCACTGAACTGATCGCGTGTTGCAAGGCGTCGAGGTTGCCGCCGATGGACGCCAGGAAGTGCTCACCGGCTTCGGTCAATGTCAGCTTGCGGGTTGAGCGATGGAACAAGCGGACGCCAAGGTTGCGCTCAAGCATCGCCACATTGCGGCTGACAGCGGCAGGCGTCAGGGCGAGATGACGGGCAGCGGCTGAAAAGCTGCCGGCCTGCGCGCTACGGACAAAAGACTCCAGATTGGCCAGGGTTTCCATCGCTCACCTGATACGAATACTTGAAAGTGATTTAAGTCATTGCACTCTAATCATTAAGTATTGGCGCGGCCATGATGATTTCACCTTAACCCGAGAGTGAATCCATCATGACGACCCAAACCCTCCCGCTTGCAGGAAAAGTTGCCCTGGTTACCGGCGGCTCGCGTTCGATCGGCGCGGCCATTGCCAGGCGCCTGGCCGCCGACGGTGCGCAGGTGGCACTGACCTACAGCGCCTCGCCGGACAAGGCCCGGGAAGTGGTGCAGGCCATTGCCAGCGAAGGCGGCCGCGCCATTGCGATTGCGGCGGATGCCGGTGAACCGCAAGCGATGCGTGCGGCGGTTGCGCAAACCGTCGACACCTTTGGGCGCATCGACATTCTGGTCAACAATGCCGGCCTGGCCCTCGGCGGCCCGATCGAAGACATCGAGTTCGAAACCTACCAGCGCATGATCGCGGTCAACGTCACCGGCGTGTTCGTGGCCACCCAGGAAGCCGTGCGCCAGATGAAGGACGGCGGCCGCGTCATCCATATCGGTTCGTCGATGACCCGTTATGCCGCATTCCCCACTGCTTCTCTGTACACCCTGACCAAAGGCGCGATCACCGGTTTTAATCGCAGTCTGGTGCGTGACCTGGGACCAAAAGGCATCACGGTCAACACCGTGCACCCGGGCCCGACCGATACCGACATGAACCCGGATGGCGGCGCGGTCAGCGATTTCGTCAAGCCCGGCATCGCTGTTGGCCGCTACGGCCAGCCCCACGAAATTGCCAGCCTCGTGGCCTTCCTCGCCGGCCCCCAAGCGGCCTTTATCACCGGCGCCGACATCGTCGCGGACGGCGGTTTCACGGCTTGATCCATTTCTTTCATTGAACGAGGAATTTTCAACATGACCACCATCGGTGTGATCGGCGCGGGCGCTATCGGCAGTGCTTTTGCCCGGGCAGCGGCAAGCAAGGGGATCAGTGTCATCCTTTCCAACAGCCGTGGCCCGGCGTCGCTGGCTGAGCGGGTCAGGGAGTTAGGGCCGCTGGTCAAGGCGGGCACCCGGGAGGAGGCCGCCGCACAGCCGATCGTGCTGGTCGCGGTGAACTGGTCGAAGTTGCCGGCAGCACTGGCAGGGCTGCCGGACTTCGCCGGACGGATTGTGATCGATGCCAACAACCCGATCGAGGCACCGCTGTTCAAGGGCGTCGACTTGCAGGGCCGGACATCCAGCGCGGTGTTCTCCGAGCTGGTACCCGGTGCCCGGGTGGTCAAGGCATTCAATCACCTGCAACCGCAACTGATTTGCGCCGACCCGGGGAGGGAAGGCGGGCGCCGCGTGCTGTTTTTCTCCGGCGATGACCCGCAAGCCAGGGACACGGTCGGTGGACTGATCAACCGCCTGGGCTTCTTCGGCATCGACCTGGGCGTGCTCGACGTCGGCGCCCGGCTGGTGCAGTTTCCTGGCGGACCTTTGCCGGCACTCAATCTGGTCAGGTTTGCCTGACCAGATTCAGGCGCCTTTCATTGCCGCAACCGCCATCAGCGCCCAGACACCGACGGGCGCTGCCCAGTAGACGGCAACAGGATCGTCAGAATCCCCAGCAGCGGCAGGAATGAACACAGCGTATAGACATACTCGATGCCATGGATATCGGCCAGGTGCCCGAGCAGCGCAGCACCGATCCCGCCGAATCCGAACATCAGGCCGAAGAACACCCCGGCGATCATGCCGACGTTGCCGGGCACCAGTTCCTGGGCGAAGACCACGATGGCCGAGAATGCCGAGGCGAGGATGAAACCGATGATCATGCTCAGCACGCCCGTCCAGAACAGGTCGACGTAGGGCAGGACGAGGGTGAACGGCGCAGCGCCGAGGATCGAGAACCAGATCACCTGCTTGCGGCCGATCCGGTCGCCGATCGGGCCGCCAAAGAACGTACCCGCCGCGACGGCACCGAGGAACAGGAACAGGTACAGCTGCGAACTGGCCACCGACAGGTCGAATTTCTCGATCAGGTAGAAGGTGAAGTAGCTGGTGAAGCTGGCCATGTAGAAGTATTTGGAAAACACCAACAGCGCCAACACGATCAGAGCGAAGGTCACCCGCCGTTTCGAAAGGCCGTGGGTGGCCTTGCTGCCTTGCTTGAGCTTGAACAGGTTCAGGTGATTGCGATACCAGCGACTCAGGCCGTATTGCACGAGGATGGCGAACACCGCGAACAGGCCGAACCAGGCGACGTTGCCCTGGCCATAGGGAATGATGATCGCGGCGGCCAGCAAGGGGCCGAAGGCGCTGCCGGCGTTGCCGCCGACCTGAAAGGTCGATTGCGCCAGGCCGTAGCGACCGCCCGAGGCCAGGCGCGCCACCCGCGAGGTCTCCGGGTGAAAGGTCGACGAGCCAACCCCCACCAGCGCCGAGGCCACGAGAATCGCCGGGAAACTGCCGACCATCGACAGCATCAGGATACCGATCAGGGTGCAGACCATACCGGCCGGCAGCAGCCACGGTTTGGGATGACGGTCGGTGTAGAAACCGATCCAGGGTTGCAGCAATGAAGCGGTGAGCTGGAAGGTCAGGGTGATCAGGCCGACCTGGGTGAAGCTCAAGCCGTAAGTGGCCTTGAGCATCGGGTAGATCGACGGCAGCACGGCCTGGATCAGGTCGTTGATCAGGTGCGCCAACGCACAGGCGCCGATGACGCGCATGACCAGGGGGCTGGCCTGGCTGGCGACCGAGACGGTGGGTGAGGGCGAGCTGAGGGTGGTGGTCGACATAGGCAGGTTTCCGGATAAAAACGCGAGCCGCGAACGCAAGGCGCAGCCAATTTCAGGGTTCGGCGTTATCCTATGGCCCACAAAGTCGCCCGTCTCGCGCAACTCGGGCGCCGACCATCGCAAAAAGGGCGTCATGATCAAGTCATTGCAGACATTTCTTGCGGAGATCGACCAGGGCGATTGGAGTGTTCGCAGCAGTGCGACCGACTACCCGGAAAACTGGTTTATCGCGCCGCATTCCCATGAAAAGCATCAACTGATCTATGCCATCGAAGGCGTGATGGTGGTGCACGCCGCCACCAGCCAATGGACAGTGCCGCCGAGCCGTGGCATCTGGATGCCGAGTGGGGAAGTGCACTGGATTCGCTGCGTCGGGCCGATCAAGATGCGCAGCGTGTTTGTGCACCCCGGCGCGAGCCCGGACCTGCCCGGCGAAACCCGCGCGGTGAGTGTGTCCGCATTGCTCAGTGAGCTGATCAAGGTCTCGGTGGATTTCGATTTCAATTGCAATCCGGACTCGCGGGAAGCACGGGTGCTGCGGCTGATCCTGGATGAACTGACGATCCTGCCGACCTTGCCATTGAACCTGCCGCAGCCCACCGATCAACGGATCAACCAGATCTGTAGCGCATTGCAGCAACACCCGGGCGATGGCTCGACCTTGTCGGACTGGAGCGCGCGGTTGAGCCTCGACGCCAAAACCATCCAGCGCCGCTTCCGCAAGGAAACCGGCATGACCTTCGGCCAATGGCGCCAGCAAGCGCGGCTGCTGCTGGCGCTGGAACGCATCGCCGTCGGGGAGAAGATCATCGACATCGCCGGGGAGCTGGGATACGACAGCCCGAGCGCGTTCACCACCATGTTCAAGAAGCAGTTCGGCAAGACGCCGAGTGATTTTTTCAGGTGATGAAAAAGGGGGACCTTCCAGAAAAGAACCTCCTGCCGTGCCGCCCAAGTCGTCAGTGCCCGCGGCCGTTGTCCTCAGAAACGATCAAGCGTGTACGGCGCAGTCGCCGGTAGGCTGTGAGGCTGAACGTCGGTCAAGGGTGAGGCCATTTGCGCGATCATCTCCGCCGTGACCGCCGCCTGGGTCAACCCCAGGTGCTGGTGGCCGAAGGCGAGCAGGACCTTGCCGTCGCACACCCGGTCGATGATCGGCAGGGAGTCGGGCAAGGAGGGCCGGAAACCCATCCATGGCGTCGCTGCTTCGGCACTCAGGTCGCGCTTGAACAGGCCTTTGCTCAGGCGATGCAACTGCCAGGCGCGCTCCATGGTCGGCGGGCACTCCAGGCCGGCGAATTCAACGGTCCCGGCCAGGCGCAGCCCGTCTGCCATCGGCGTCATGATGAACTTGCGCTCCAGTGACGTGACGGCGAACGGCAGGCGCCCATGTTCGTGGGGCAGCATCAGGTGATAGCCGCGCTCGGTGTCCAGCGGCACCTTCTTGCCGGTCAGCGTGGCCGTGAGTTTCGCGGAGTGCGCGCCGCAGGCGATCAGCACCTGACGGCTGGTGAGCCGGCCTTGATCGGTGATCAACGACACGCCGTGTGCATTCAATTGCCCGCCCTCGACCCGCAGCTTGAGGAACTGCACGCCGCTGCTTTTGGCCGCGCGGACCAGTTCGCCAACCACCCGGAAGGGGTCGAGAAAGTGCCCGGTGCGCGGGAAGAACAATCCACCCTGGATCTGCTCGCTCAGTTGCGGCGCCGCATCGCGTACCGCCTCGGCCTGCCAGAAGTCCACCGACACCTGCTGCTGGCGCATGCGCACCTGTAGCGCCTCGATGGCCTGTTGCGAGTCGGCGCGCTCGAACACCAGCAATGAGCCGTCTTCTTTCATCAGTTCGGGACGGTCGATCGCCTGCAGCAAGCGGTGCCAGGCACCCAGGCTGCTTTCATTGAGCGCGCGGATGCCGGCCACGGTGCGCTGGAACGGCGCCGGGCGCAGGTTCAGCAGCAGGCGTGCGAACCAGGGCAAGGCCCGGGGCATGTATTTCCAGTCCAGGCGCAGCGGGCCCATCGGGTCCATGAGCATGGCCGGCAGGCGCTTGAGGATGGACAGGTCGGCGATGGGGAACACCTGTTCCGTGGCCAGGTGCCCGGCATTGCCGAACGAGGCGCCGCGGCCGGGCTCCTGTTGATCGATGACCACCACCCGCCGGCCCTGGCGAGCCAGGCGCAGGGCGCAAGCGACGCCGATGATGCCGGCACCGACCACGGCAATGTCTGCTGCTGTTTGCGAATGGTTCAAAGGGGAATGGTTGGACATGGCCTAGGCTTCTCTCTGGCCGTCGAGCAGGCGACGCAACTGCAACGGGTTGCCGTGCTTGAGGGCGGCCGGCAACAGGGCATCCGGGAAGTCCTGATAGCAGACCGGGCGCAGGAACCGCAGGATGGCGGCGGTGCCGACCGAGGTGCTGCGTGCATCGGACGTCGCCGGGAACGGGCCGCCATGGACCATGGCGTCGCACACCTCGACCCCGGTCGGCCAGCCATTGACCAACAGGCGCCCGGCCTTGCGCTCCAGGGTCGGCAGCAAGGCGCGGGCGCTCTCCACATCGCCGTCGTCCAGGTGCAGGGTGGCGGTCAGCTGGCCTTCAAGGTGTTCGATGACCTGGCGGATTTCCTCGTCGCTGGCGCATTGCACGATCAACGATGCGGCGCCGAACATTTCCGCCTGCAGCGCCGGGTCGGCGAGAAAGTCACGGGCCTGGGTGACGAACAGGTGGGCCTGGCACTGGTTAGGCGTTTCGCCCCTCAGGCCGGTGGCCACCGATTGCGCGTGTGCATGTTCGAGCAGCGCGCCGACACCGGCCTCATAGGCGTTGAAAATACCGGGCGTGAGCATGGTCTGCGCCGGGCTGCGATTTACATGATCTGCCGCTGCATCGATGAAGCGCTCAAGCGCCGGGCCTTGGCGGGCAATCACCAGACCCGGGTTGGTGCAGAACTGGCCGGCGCCTTGGGTGAGGGAGGCGACGAAGCCTTGCGCCAGTGTTTCGGCTCGCGATTGCAGGGCCGCCGGGAACAGCAATACCGGGTTGATCGAGCTCATTTCCGCATACACCGGGATCGGCTCGGGGCGCGCCTGGGCCGCGCTGCACAAGGCCATGCCACCGCTGCGCGAGCCGGTGAACCCCACGGCCTTTATGCGCGAATCGCTGACCAGGGCGATGCCCACTTCGCGGCCGGAGCCGAACAACAGCGAGAACACGCCTTCGTGCAGCCCGCACAGTTTGACCGCACGGGCCAGCGCTCGGCCCACCAGCTCACTGGTGCCGGGGTGCGCGCCATGGGCCTTGACGATCACCGGGCAACCGGCGGCCAGCGCCGACGCGGTGTCGCCACCGGCAACCGAGAAGGCCAGGGGGAAATTGCTGGCGCCGAATACCGCCACCGGGCCGAGCGGCACCTGACGCTGACGCAGGTCCGGGCGGGGCAGGGGCTGGCGTTCCGGCAGCGCGGAGTCGACCCGTACATCCAGCCACTCACCGGCCCGCACGGTGCGGGCAAAGGTGCGCAACTGCTGGCAGGTACGGCCCCGTTCACCCTGGATGCGCGGGCGTGGCAGGCCGGTCTCGGCCACGGCGCGGTCGATCAACTCATCGCCGAGGGCTTCGATTTCACTGGCGATGGTTTCGAGGAATTCGGCGCGTGCGTCCAGGGATGTCGCGCGATAGCTGTCCAGGGCACTCCACGCCAGGGCGCAGGCCTGTTCGACGTGTTCGCCGCTGCCACCGCGATAGGCCGGTTCGAGGGGCAGATCAGTGGCCGGATCGATGCCGCGGATCGCTTCGCGGTTGCCGGTGATGGCCTGCTGGCCGATCAGCATGTTGCCTGTCAGAGTCATGGTGTTTCCTGAAAAAAAGAGGGGAGGCGTTTGCGAAAAAACGCCGTACCGCCGTGGGCGAAAATAAAAGCGGCGCACTCTGGCACGCCGCTGTACAGGCCGGACGTCAGGCGAAGTCCTGCTCGGCCGACCACTGCTCGTACCACTGGCGGAACAGCGCGTACTGGTTCTCGGCATAACGACGCTGGGCATCGCTGAGCGCATCGGTTTCGTTGAAGTGCAGGCTGTATTCCTTGTCGCCGTTGAGCACCATCAGGTGCTTGTAGTAGAGCACCAGGTCGCAGCCCTCATCGAAGGACGACAGCACCGCCAGTGCCGATTCCAGCTCCCGCGCCTGACGACGGGCCTTGGCGTCGCCCTTGGCCGCCTGCTTGCTCAGGGCCACCAGGCGCAACACTTCGCGCGGCAGTGCGTTGCCGATGCCGGTGATGGCGCCGGTGGCGTTGCAGTTGACGAAGCCATGCACCACCTGGGTGTCGACGCCGACCATCAGGGTCACGTCATCGTCCTTGGAGGTGATGTGCTCGGCCGCGTAGCGCAGGTCTGCCGCACCGCCGAACTCCTTGAAGCCGATCAGGTTCGGGTACTCGCGGCGCAGTTCGAAGAACAGGTCGGCGCGGGTGGCGAAGCCGTAGTAGGGGCTGTTGTAGATCACCGCCGGCAGGCCCGGGGCGGCCTGGAGGATCGCGGCGAAGTGGGCTTTTTGCGCGGTGGCCGAAGCGCCGCGCGACAGCACGCGAGGGATGACCATCAAGCCATGGGCGCCGACCTTGGCCGCGTGGGCCGCATGGGACACCGCTTCGCGGCTGTTGACGGCACCGGTGCCGACGATGGTCGGCACGCCGGCGGCCACCAGGCGCGCCACGCCTTCCTGACGCTCGGCTTCGGTCAGCAGCGGCCAGTCACCCATGGAGCCGCAATACACCACCGCGCTCATGCCAATGTCGATCAGTTCGCGACCCTTGGCCACCAGTGCGTCGAAGTCCGGCTTGCGCTGGGCGGTGCACGGGGTCATCAGGGCAGGGATGCAGCCAGTGAAAATGTTGTCGCTCATTGTGTTGTCACTCCTTGAAGCGTTCATTCAGATTTAGGGAAGAGACGTGGGGCTCAGATGCCCCACGCAAAGGGGTCCTGTTCGTCGATCAGCAAGGTGCTGTCGGCGGTCATGTAGGCACGGCCAGTGATGAAAGGGATGATGCGTTCGCCTTCCCACTCGAAACGGCCGACGAACTGGCTGGCGGTGATGCTGGCCTGGACCCAGCGTTCACCGGCGGCCAGTTTTCCGTCCGCCGCCAGGCACGCCAGTTTTGCGCTGGTGCCGGTGCCGCAAGGCGAGCGGTCGTAGGCCTTGCCGGGGCACATGACGAAGTTGCGGCTGTCGGCGTGGTCGTCGTCGGCGAACAGTTCGATGTGGTCGATCAGCGCGCCGTCTTCACCGTGGATGCCCTGATCCTGGAGGGCCTTGAGCGTGGCCCAGGTGTACTCGGTGAGGAACTCGACGTTGTCCATCTGCAACGCCTGACCGTGGTCGGACACCAGGAAAAACCAGTTGCCGCCCCAGGCGATGTCGCCGTACACGCGACCATGTCCCGGCACGTCGACCGGCACCTGTTGGCGGTAGCGGTAGGCGGGCACGTTGCGCAGGGTGACGTTGCCGTCCTCATGCAGTGTGGCGCTGACCGGGCCGACCGGCGTATCGATCTTGTGCTCGCCGGGCTGGATGTGACCCAGGTGCTGCAGCGAGTTGACCAGGCCGATGGTGCCGTGACCGCACATGCCGAGGTAGCCGGCGTTGTTGAAGAAGATCACGCCGCAGGTGGCATCCGGCGACACCGGTTCGCAATACAGCGCGCCCACCAGCACATCGTTGCCACGGGGCTCCAGCAGGCAGGCGCGACGCCATGGGTCATGCTGCTCGCGAAAGGTGTCGCGCTTCTCGGCCATGGTCCGGCCGGACAACTGGGGCAAGCCCGACATCACCAGGCGAGTCGGCTCGCCGCCGGTGTGTGAATCAATGACATGTACTTTTTTCATAAACCTTCCTAGTGGAAAAACTCAGAGGTTTTGCAGGTCTGAATTTCAGCGAGAGGTCTGGACGGACGCACCAATCGGGCGCTGGCCTGTGGCCGTGCCGCTGTAGACGGGAACGACCTCTTCTTCACCTTCCTCGGCTTCCAGGCGAACCAGATGCGCCGGCACGCCGGTGGCCGCGCCCCAGTAGTAGATGCCCATGGCACAGGCCGCTACGACCAGGGTGTCGAAGGGATGGGTGAGTACGCCCATGCCGCCAAAACTGCCAAGCCAGGACAGCACGATGGTCACGGCATAGAAGCCGATCAGCCATGCCGAAGAGCGCACTTGCTGGGCCAGGCTCAGGTGTTGGGTTGGCACGAAACGACCGCACAGCAGGTACACCACGAACATCAGGATCTGCAGACCGAGCAGCCAGGAAACGGTGTTCCAGCCGGACCAGTAGACGATCAGCGCGGCGATGATGAATGACAGCGGACCGAGCACGCCCATGCGCTTGACCTTGAACGGACGCGGCATGTCCGGCGCATTGCGGCGCAGGGCAGCCACCGACACCGGGGCGACGGCGTAGCTCAGCACCAGCGCGGCGGAGACCACGTTGATCAGGGCTTCCCACGAAGGGAAGGGCAGGGTCCAGAACACCGACAGGGCAAAGGTCAGCCACAGCGCCGGACGCGGGATGCCGGACTTTTCGTCAATGCGGGTGAAGACCTTGAAGAAGGTGCCGGTCTGCGCCCAGCCGTAGATCACTCGCGGAGTCGCGTTCATGTAGATGTTGCCGCAACCGCTTGGGGAGATCACCGCGTCGGCCACCACCAGATAAGCCAGCCAACCCACACCCAGTGCCAGGGCGATGTCGCGGTAGGGCAGGGCCAGTTCCTTGGCCACGCCGGCCCAGCCGTTGGCGAGCATTTCGGTGGGCACGCCGCCGAGGAATGCCACTTGCAACAGCACATAGATGGCGGTGGACAGCAGCACGGAGAGGATCAGGGCAATGGGAATGGTGCGTTGCGGATTTTTCACTTCGCTGGCCACCGAGATGATCGGCGTCAGCCCCAGGTAGGCGAAGATGATGCCGCCGGCGGACACCGCCATCTCGACGCCGGACAGCCCGAACGGCATGAAACCCTGGGACTGGAAATTCTCTGGTTTGAAGAAGGTGAACAGCACGCCGATCACCAGCAGCGGCACGATGAACTTGAACAGGCTGATCAGGTTGTTGGCCTTGGCGAAGGTTTTCACGCTGTAGTAGTTGAGCATGAAGAACAGGCACAGCAGGCCGAACTGCACCAGCCAGCCAAGCGCCGTTGGATTGCTGGAACCGGCCTGGGTCAATGCGGGAAACCACGCCGCGGCGTACTGGCGCGCGGCGACCACCTCGATGGCCACCAGACTGGAAAACGCGATCAGCGTGATGAAGCCCATCAGGTAGCCCAGCAGCGGGCCGTGTGAATAAACCGGGTAGCGAATCACACCGCCGGCACGGGGCAATGCGGCGCCGAGTTCACAGTAGACGATGCCCAGCAGCAGCACCGCAAAACCGCCCAGCAGCCAGGAAAAAATCCCCGCCGGCCCCGCGATGGCGGACACGTGACTGGCTGCGAACAGCCAGCCGGAGCCGAAGATCGCCCCCAGTCCGATAAACGTAAGGTCTATCAACGAAAGTTGTTTTTTGAACTTGCCTTGGCCTGACATGGCATCGCCTTCTTGTGAGTTATTGGATAGGCAGGTGTGCACTTCAAATCGCCCTTGTCGGTTTTGCCGGGGAGGGCGGTGGCCATAGAGTGAACTTGGCGGCGTGCTCGCGATTGATGTTTTGCTTGGGTGTCGATGACGAAATCAGCACAATGGGAACTGTCTGATTTTTGCGAGGGGCCGGTGGATGACTCAGGATGCGTTTGCGCTGTTGTGCCAGGGCGACGACTCGAACCGCCCCGAATCCATCGAGCAACTGCTGGCAGGTGTTGCGCTTCTGTTGCCGATGCTCGATGTCATTCCGAATGCGGCGATCTTCATCAAGGATGTGCAGGCGCGCTATGTCATGGCCAACCGCACGCTGGTGCAGCGCTGTGGCTTGAAGCAGCTCAAACCCTTGCTGGGGAAAACCAGCGCCGAGGTGTTTCCCGAGCAATTGGGGCCCGGGTATACCGAGCAGGACCGGCGGGTGCTGGAACAGGGTTTTGTCCTGGAAGACCAGCTGGAGTTGCATCTGTACGGCAGCCGCGAGCCGGGCTGGTGCCTGACCCATAAACGACCCTTGTATAACCGTCGAAATGAAATCATCGGTCTGGCGGGGATCTCGGTCGACCTGCAATCGGCCAGCGACACGCACCCGGCGTACCAGCGCCTGGCGGCGGTGGACGAGCACATTCGCGCGCATTTCAACCGTCGCATCACCCTCGGCGAGTTGACGCGCATCGCCGGGATTTCAGTGGCGCAACTGGAGCGCTACTGCAAGCGCGTGTTCCACCTGACGCCACGGCAGATGATCCAGAAGGTTCGCCTGGAGCATGCGCATCGGTTGCTCCACACCGATGTGCCGATCACCGAGGTCGCCCTGCAATGCGGCTATACCGACCACAGCGCGTTCACCCGGCAGTTCAAGGCCTTGACCGGCTTCACCCCGCGCCAGTACCGCCAGGCCACCGGTCACGGGCAGCCGAGCGCTGCGCATTAGCGACGCGCCGGAAATGGCCCTGTAAACTGGCGGCGCAAAAGGCGCTCGCCTTACCCTTTCAAGCAAGAGAAATTCCAATGGCAAACCACGACCTGACCTTTACGCCTGACCTCGATGCCGATTCGATTTCCTCCGACGTCGTCGGTTTCGGCGGTGTGCTGGTCTCCACCCAGATCCCCACCCGTGCCGACGGCAGCCTGGAACTGGGCGACATCACCCTGCAAAGCGAATGCACCCTGCAAGCGCTGAAGGTTGCGCTGGAACGTGCCGGCAGCTCCATGGACCGCGTGATGCACCTGACCATCTACCTCACCGACATGGCCGACCGCGCCGCGTTCAACGAGGTCTACAAGCGCTACTTCGCCAAGCCGTGGCCAGTGCGCGCGGCTGTCGGGGTTGCCTCGCTGGCGGTTGAAGGCATGCGCGTGGAAGTGACCGCGATGGCGGCCAAGGCCTGATCGCTGCGATACACAAAAAACCCCTTGTGGGAGCGAGCCTGCTCGCGAAAGCGGTGTGTCAGTCGCCATCAACCTTGACTGTCATACCGCCTTCGCGAGCAGGCTCGCTCCCACAGGGGATGTTGGGCATGGGCTAAATTTTTTGGTCAACGCCGATCAAATGTAGGAGCGAGCTTGCTCGCGATGAACACAAGGGCGACGCGTGCATTCAGAATGCCCGCGTCATCGTTAACGTCCATCGCGAGCAAGCTCGCTCCTACATGGATTCAGGCAGGGTAGATCTACCCAAGGCCACCACCGGGCAGCATACGGGTGCCGGTCGGGCGTTTCGCCGCTACAATGCACGCCTCGACCGTGACAAGCCTGACTAAAAAAACTATGTCTTTGCCCAAACATCACCTGGAATTGCTCAGCCCTGCCCGCGATGTCGCCATCGCCCGCGAGGCTATCCTGCATGGTGCCGATGCCGTGTACATCGGCGGCCCGAGCTTCGGCGCCCGCCACAACGCCTGCAACGAGGTGAGCGAGATTGCCGAACTGGTGGAATTCGCCCGTCGTTATCACGCGCGGATCTTCACCACCATCAACACGATCCTGCACGACAACGAACTGGAGCCGGCCCGCCAGCTGATCCACCAGTTGTACGACGCCGGCGTCGATGCGCTGATCGTCCAGGACCTGGGTGTGATGGAACTGGACATTCCGCCGATCGAACTGCACGCCAGTACCCAGACGGACATCCGCACCCTGGAGCGGGCAAAGTTTCTCGATCAGGCCGGATTCTCGCAACTGGTGCTGGCCCGCGAGCTGAACCTCAAGGAAATCCGCGCCATCGCCGACGAAACCGACGCGGCCATCGAGTTCTTTATCCATGGCGCCTTGTGCGTGGCGTTTTCCGGTCAGTGCAACATTTCCCACGCACAGACCGGGCGCAGCGCCAACCGCGGCGACTGCTCCCAGGCTTGCCGCCTGCCGTACACCCTCAAGGACGAAAAGGGTGGGGTGATCGCTTACGAAAAGCACCTGCTGTCGATGAAGGACAACAACCAGAGCGCCAACATCCGCGCGCTGGTCGAGGCCGGCGTGCGCTCGTTCAAGATCGAGGGCCGCTACAAGGACATGGGCTATGTGAAGAACATCACCGCCTACTACCGCCAGCGTCTGGACGACGTCCTCGAAGACCGCCCGGACCTGGCCCGGGCTTCCAGCGGCCGCACCGCGCACTTCTTCCTGCCCGACCCGGAAAAGACCTTCCACCGTGGCAGCACCGATTACTTCGTCACTGACCGCAAGATCGATATCGGCGCCTTTGACTCGCCGACCTTCACCGGTCTGCCGGTGGGTGTGGTCGAGAAGGTCGCCAAGCGCGACATGCAGGTCGTGACGCACGAGCCGCTGTCCAACGGTGACGGCCTCAACGTGCTGGTCAAGCGTGAAGTGGTGGGTTTCCGCGCGAACATCGCCGAACCCAAGGGCGAATTCGAGGAGGACGGCAAGAAGCGTTATCGCTATCGCGTCGAGCCCAACGAGATGCCGGAAGGGATGTACAAGCTGCGCCCCAACCATCCGTTGAATCGCAATCTCGATCACAACTGGCAACAGGCGCTGCAAAGGACCTCGGCCGAGCGTCGTATCGCCCTGAGCTGGGTCGCTCGCCTGCGCGAAGAACAGCTGGAGCTGACCGCGACCAGCGAGGAAGGCATCAGCGCCAGTGTCACGCTGGCCGGCCCGTTCGGCGCGGCCAACAAGCCGGAGCAGGCGCTGGAGCAATTGCAGGATCTGCTCGGCCAGCTGGGTACCACCCAGTACCACGCCATCGACATCAAGCTGGATGCGCCGCAGGCGTTCTTCATCCCGAACTCGCAGCTCAAGGCCTTGCGCCGCGAAGTGATCGAGGCCTTGACCCAGGCGCGGGTTGCCGCCCACCCGCGCGGCAGCCGTAAAGCCGAAACCACGCCGCCGCCGGTGTACCCGGAGTCGCACCTGACCTTCCTGGCCAACGTCTACAACCAGAAGGCTCGCGACTTCTATCACCGCCATGGGGTCAAGCTGATCGACGCGGCCTACGAGGCCCACGAGGAAGCCGGTGAAGTGCCGGTGATGATCACCAAGCACTGCCTGCGTTTCTCCTTCAACCTGTGTCCGAAACAGGCCAAGGGCGTGACCGGCGTGCGCACCAAGGTCGCGCCGATGCAGCTGATTCACGGCGATGAAGTGCTGACGCTGAAGTTCGATTGCAAACCATGCGAAATGCACATCATCGGCAAGATGAAGGGCCACATCCTCAATCTGCCGCAACCGGGCAGCGTGGTCGGTCACATCAGCCCCGAAGACCTGCTCAAGACCATCCCGCGCGCACCGCACTGAGTGACCGGCAAGCGCGCCGCAACGGCGCGCTCGCCATTTGCTCCAGATCCAGCGAAAGGGCGTCCTCGTTTGTAGTTTTTTCGTTTTAAGCGCGGAGCATGGCCTGTTTTTGCTGGAATCCAGACGCTGGCGACAAATCCGCAGCTGCAGTCGACGCTACCCGCAGGTCTCGAGGACGGCTTTTTCAGCTCGTTTGAATTCCTGTTTGATGTCGGTGGGGATGCGTTGCTTTTTGAGTTCCTGGCCGAGGAAGGGTTGATCGCTGCGGGAGTGGACCTCGGCGTCTTCGGCCGTTATCTGTGCTTCGATGGCCGCGGCGTGCTTGTCGATGACGGCATTGACCTCTGCTTCGTTCCTGGCCGTATCAAGTGCCAGGACCAACTGGCCAGCCTCGGCTTTTTCGGCCTCGGCATAGGCTTCGACCGTCAACCCGGAGGCCAGGGCCCGCGCCTGGGTTTCCAGGCTGTTGAGATGCTCCCGGGCGGCCCTGCAGACCGCTTCCTGTCGCTGGCTCTCGATGTGTTCCCAAGTGTTCAGTCCATAAATCGCGGCCCCGACCACCAGGATGGTTGCAAAGGTGCCCATCAATTTGCCTTTCACATTTTGCGCCCTCAAATGACAAAGGAGGGGTGTTGAGCAAACGATTTCCGATTCCATCCCCTAAAGGAAAAGCGTAGCAGACGTGATCGAGCCGAATGTGCGCCGAGCACTTCCCGGGGACTTGGCTGAACACTAAGCATCTGTTTTAAAAAACAAATTGTTTTATTGGGGCTTCCCATACGAGGCAAAAGTTGGTAAATTGCCGCCCACTCTTGCACAGGCCCTCAGGGAGCCTGTAACGCAAGCAGGCAGCAGCGCTTGTTGCCACTCAAGAAAGCGAGTGCCTGGCACTCATCGCAACAGATACAGGGGCGTCGCCAAGCGGTAAGGCAGCAGGTTTTGATCCTGCCATGCGTTGGTTCGAATCCAGCCGCCCCTGCCATTTTTTCTTCCTGCTCAATCAGAAAACACTCGGCCGACGGTTGTTATTCGTCGATTCGTCGGTTTTTTGCGCTCGTTACTCATGTTCCGGATGTTCCCTCGCAAACCCGCGTGCAGCCAAGGCTTGCGCAAGGTCTTTGTGCACGAGCCTCTAGCGAAAGCGCTCCGGGATGGCCTCGGCAAACGGATACCAGGCAAACCAGGGCCTTGCCTCGTCGATCACCCGCTTGACCGAGGGCCTTTCGGTCAACCTGTCGAGATAAGCGCGCAAGTGGCGATGATCGTCGGCAAAGGGGACGAGGGTGCTGGCGTAGAACAGCGCCGGGGCGGCGGCGCAATCGGCCATGCTGAATGCCGGACTGGCCACCCAGGTTCGTGCCGTCAGTTGCCGTTCAAGCAGGCCGTACGCCGTTGTCAGCGCGGCGCGCTCGCGGGTCAGGTCGCCGTTGGCGGCGTTCAGGCGGTCAGCGACGATCTTCTGCATCGGCACCTGGACGTGGAGGTCGAAAAAGCGATCCCACAGCCGCACTTCCAGGGCGGCTTCCCAATCGTGGGGAATCAGGTGCGCCTGGCCGGCATGGAGCCGGTCCAGATATTCAATGATCACACTCGACTCCGGCACGTTCTTTTGCCGGGTGTGATCGCGAAGCACCGGGAACTTGCCGATCGGCCACAGCGCTTGAAGTTCGCCCCGGTCGGCGTCGTTGCCCAGGTCGATAACCCTTTTTTCAAACTCGATGTCCAGTTCATAGAGGGCGATCAGTGCTTTGTGGCAGAACGACGAGAGCGGGTGGAAATAAAGAGTCAGTGACATCCTTCCATTCCTCGGTGAGATGCAAACCGCTTCATTATCCGTCGCCATCGGCCAGTGCGCGAGGCGCTCCATCATGATGTCCGGTGCGGGCTGTTCGGGTTAGAGTACAGATCCTGGCCTGAATATCAGGCATGCCACGTTCAGGGTCATACCGCCATGCACCAGATCGGACTCATTGTTTACCCCGGTTTTCAGGTTCTGGGGCTGGCCATGTGTGCCGCCTTCGAATTGGCCAACAGTGCCGGTGACGAACCGTTGTACCGCATTGCCTTGTTGTCCGAGCCGGGTGGCCTGGTGCAAACGTCCGCCGGTTTTGCCGTGCAGACCGAAGCGTTCGACCAGCGCGCGTTCGATACGCTGCTGGTCCTGGGCGATAACCTGATCCGCCCGACCACTGCGGGCATGCTGGCGTTTTTGCGCCGCGCCAGTCACGGCACCCGACGCCTGGGCTCGATTTGCACAGGGGCGAATGCCTTGGCGGAGGCGGGTTTGCTTGATGGCCGGCGGGCAACCACCCACTGGGCGCATGTGCCGGCCTTTCGCAAGGCGTACCCGAACGTGAAGGTCGAGCAAGACCGGATCTTCGTCAATGATGGTCATCTGTGGACGGCGGCGGGCATGAGCGCGTGCGTGGACCTGGCGTTGGCGTTGGTGGAGCAGGACCTGGGCGCCGACCTTGCACGCAAGGTGGCGCGGCAGTTGGTGGTGTACCACCGGCGTTCCGGCGGCCAGTCGCAGTTTTCAGTGATGCTGGAACTGGCCCCCAAGACCGATCGGATTCAGGCCGCGCTGAACTACGCCAGGCAGAATCTCAAGTCTGCGCTGTCGGTCGAGGAGCTGGCCAGCGCGGCCAATCTCAGCCCCCGGCAATTCAGCCGGGTGTTTCATGCCGAAACCGGCCAGTCTCCGGCCAAGGCCATCGAAAGCCTGCGGGTCGAGTCGGCCCGGTTGATGATGGAAACCGGACGGCACTCCATCGATGTGGTGGCGACGGACACCGGTTTTGGTGATCGGGAGCGGATGCGCCGCGCTTTTATTCGTGCCTTCGGGCAGCCGCCGCAGGTGATTCAGCGGGCCAGTCGGGGTTGATTTGTTGATGTCCTGAAAAGTGGTATATACGACATTCAAGCCTTGATATGATGTGCGTAATATTGATCTCGTTGAAACTTTTCCCTCAGTGAGATCACCGCCATGACCATCGTCAAAGCCGCCGCCGTACAAATCAGTCCCGTTCTTTACAGCCGTGAAGGCACGGTCGACAAAGTGGTGCAGAAGATTCTCGAACTCGGCGAACAGGGCGTGCAATTTGCCGTGTTCCCGGAAACCGTCGTGCCGTACTACCCGTACTTTTCCTTCGTGCAATCGCCGTTCGAAATGGCCGCCGAACACCTCAAGCTGCTGGACCAGGCTGTTACCGTGCCTTCGCCCGCCACCGATGCCATCGGCGCTGCGGCCAGGCAAGTCGGCATGGTCGTGTCCATCGGCGTCAACGAGCGTGATGGCGGCACGCTGTATAACACGCAGTTGCTGTTCGATGCCGACGGCTCGCTGATCCAGCGTCGCCGCAAGATCTCCCCGACCTACCATGAACGCATGATCTGGGGCATGGGCGACGGTTCCGGCCTGCGGGCCGTCGACAGCGCGGCAGGGCGAATCGGGCAACTGGCCTGCTGGGAGCATTTCAACCCGCTGGCCCGTTATGCCTTGATGGCCGATGGCGAGCAGATCCATGCGGCGATGTACCCGGGGTCGTTTGCAGGTCCGTTGTTCGCCTCGCAAATGGAAGTCAGCATTCGCCAGCATGCCCTGGAGGCCGCGTGTTTCGTGGTCAATTCCACGGCATGGCTGTACCCCGAGCAACAGGCGCAGATCATGGCGGATACCGGCTGCACCATCGGCCCGATCTCCGGCGGCTGCTTTACCGCGATCATCAGCCCGGATGGCACGTTGCTGGGTTCGTTGCAGGAAGGGGAGGGCGAGGTGATCGCCGACCTCGACATGGGCCTGATCGACAAGCGCAAACGCATGATGGATTCCCGCGGCCACTACAGTCGCCCGGAACTGCTGAGCCTGCTGATTGACCGTACACCCCACGCCCATGTGCATGAACGCAGTGCGCATCCGCAGCTGGCCGAGCAGACCGGGATGGAAGAAGTGATTGGGTAGGCTGTTCACGTAATTGCGAGGAACACCGATACCTGTAGGAGCGAGCTTGCTCGCGATGGAGGTCAACGATGATGCGGGGAGCCTGACACCCCGCGGTGCTCTCAGGTTTTTCGCGAGCAAGCTCGCTCCTACAGATGTTTCGTAATCTGTGAGCCCCGGGATTCCGTGCAAAAAAAAACAGGGGACTTCATGGAAGTCCCCTTTTGTTTGTCCGCGTTGCAGATTGCGTTTCAGCGACGCCAGAAGTAACGCGTCAGCAGTGCGTCGAGGCTGAGCTTGCCGGCACCGGACAGCAACAGCGGAGTGAGGGTCACAAGGTAGATCAAGGGCAGCTTGAAGTTGCCGTAACCCTTGTTGCTGATGGCGTAACCTTGGGCAAGTTCACTCAGGGTGTGCCAGTCGGCGGGCCAATGCACGGCGGCGGTGGCGACGAGGGTCACCACCATCAGGCTCAACGCCGAGAAGCGTGTGCCAAGGCCCACCAGCAAGGTCATGGCGAAGATCAGTTCGGCCCACATCGACAGTTCCCAGTTCAACGTCGCTGGTAGGTGGTCGAACGGAAACGGGAAGCGCTCCTGGATATCGGCGAACCAGTTCTGGCCGTTGAATTTTTCCAGGCCCGACTCGAGGAATTCCCAGGCAAGGAACACTCGCAGCGCCAGGGGCGCAACCCAGTCGCCGGCACGGTCGAGGTTCAGGTTCAGGCCTTTGACGGCCGAGGAAATGGAGGTGTTCATGGACGATGATCTCCTTCTGGTCGGGGAGGTGGGGCAAGGGCATGCCCCGTGAGTTGAGCGCTTTGATCGGCCAGGCCAATCGACCGGCGTATTTCATCAACGGGGTGTGTCTGCGGTGTGTCGTTGGGGTGGGGTTTTGCGTGCGGGGTGTGTCAGGGGCGGGGCTGTATACATTGAGATACGTAACCATGAGATTTTTTCATCCAGTGAACAACCAGTGTGGGAGCGGGCTTGCTCGCGAAAGCGGTATGTCAGCCAGACTGATGTGGCCTGACACACCGCTTTCGCGAGCAAGCTCGCTCCCACAGGGGATCACCGGTGCGAAGCGTGACGCTCCGGGGAAATTGCTATACATTTTCCGGCCGCCCACTGCATGGTGAAACCGCTTCATGTCTCTCGCGCTCGAACGTCTAGTCGCTGGTACGCCCATCCCTTTCGCCGGTAATCGTGTCACCGTCGTCAGCCCCGAACTGGCGCAACGCTTCCAGCCCGGTGATCACCTGCTGGTGGAGCAGGTCAGCGGCGAGTTGTTGTTGATCCCCGTGGCGGACCAGCAAGCGGCCAACGTCGCGATCGAGCGCGCCCAAGCGGCGTTTACCGCGCTGTCGGCGGTGTCTGATCAAGCGATCAGCGCCTTCTTCGACCTGTTTGCCCAACGCCTGGAAACCCCGCAATGCTGGACCTTGATCGAGGCCGCCAACCTGGCCGACATTGAGCGGGCCAAGGCGCGCGGCCGCTCGACCACCCGGTTGCTCGCCGATGAGCGCATGCGTCGCGACATGATCGCCGGCCTGCGCGCGTGGCGTGATGCGGCGGCCAGTCGGGGCAAGGTGATCAGCTGCGTCGAACACGATGGCTGGAAAGTCGAGCAAGTGGTCTCGCCGTTGGGCATTGTCGCGTTCGTCTTCGAAGGCCGGCCGAATGTGTTTGCCGATGCGGCCGGTGTGTTGCGCACCGGCAACACCGCCGTGCTGCGCATCGGCAGTGATGCGTTGGGCACCGCCCAGGCGATCGTTACCCATGCACTGAACCCTGCACTGAGCGACGCCGGCTTACCGGCCGGTGCGGTGTCGCTGGTGGAAAGCGTCAACCACGCCGCCGGTTGGGCGATGTTCGCTGACCGCCGCCTGTCACTGGCGGTGGCCCGCGGTTCGGGTCGCGCCGTCAGCCAGTTGGGCAGTATCGCGCAGCAGGCCGGCACGGCGGTCAGCCTGCACGGTACCGGTGGCGCCTGGCTGATCGCCAACGCCGATGCCGACGCCCAGCGTTTTGCCGCCGTGGTGCGCAACTCCCTGGACCGCAAAGTCTGCAACACCCTGAACGTCTGCCTGATTCACCGCGACCGCGCCGCTGAATTGGTGCCGCTGTTTCTCGACGCACTCAAGCAGGCCGGCACTGCGCGGGGGCAGGGCTGCAAGCTGCACATCGTCGAAGGCAGCGAGTCGCACCTGGCGCAAGACTGGCTGAGCGCAACGGTCGAGGTGTACCGCGCCGAAGGCTATCAGACCGAAGCCCAGGCCGAGCCGTTGCCGGAAGATCAATTGGGTCGCGAATGGGAGTGGGAAGAAACCCCGGAAGTCAGCCTGAAAATCGTCGACGACCTGGACACTGCCATTGCCTTGTTCAACCGCTACAGCCCGCAGTTCACCGTGTCCTTGATCAGTGAAAGCGCCGAGACTCAGGAGCGTTTCTACAACGCGGTCAACGCGCCTTTTGTCGGCAATGGCATCACCCGTTGGGTCGACGGCCAGTACGCGTTGAACAAGCCGGAACTGGGTCTTTCGAACTGGGAGAGCGGGCGCCTGTTTGCGCGCAGTGCGATTCTCTCGGGTGACGGCGTGTTCACCATCCGTAGCCGCATGACCCAGACCGATCTGGGCGTCAAACGCTGAGACGGGGAAACAGTGACCGCTGCAAGGGCGGTCACTTTTTTGAAATATCGGCAGTGCGGCGTCGGTGGCGTTTGTGGATCTGGTGTTGGGGGCGAATGTTTCTTAAGCACCACATACCCTTGTGGGAGCGGGCTTGCTCGCGAATGCGGTGTATCAGTTGACATAGTGTTATCTGACACACCGCCTTCGCGAGCAAGCCCGCTCCCACAGTTGATCTTCGTTCAGGCATAAAAAAGCCTGCTCCTTATTGGGAGCAGGCCTTGTTTTTCAATAAGTCAGTGACGACTCATTCAATTAGTAGAACCGGTCAATTACCCGAACTTCGTTCTGATTCTGCATCGAGGCCCAGGCCTGTTTCAGGGTTTGCAGAACATTACCGATGAAGTCCTTGTCGGCCGCGGCCTTCTTGCCGACATAGCCCTGGCCGCGACGGTACATCTTCAGTCGGGCAAGCAGGTTCTGGTTGTTCTGGTCGAACTCTGCTTCATGAGCGTGCGGCGACAGGGGGTCGATATGAACCTGGCCACACTTGCTGATCCAGAGAATATGGCTGTCGTGGCTGTCTTTCTTTGCAGCGAACATACGAGCCAGTTCATCGATAGTTGGTTGATTGTTCAGATTCATCATAAAGCCCCTTGACCAATTGGTGATCTTTCAAAGTTGATTCGCTAATACAGGTAGCCCATCGGTTAGTTGATCCCTGGCACCGAAACCAGGACGTCAGCGTTCGACCGCCTTATCGGGCGGGGTCCTGCGTCTGTTGCATGTAGTCGTGTTGAATAACTGCTACGCAATAGCGTCACAACGAAGAGAAGCGGCGAAAACCTTAAGGCCACTGCCGACATTTTCAGGGTCGGCCACAAGCATCATGAGGATTGCTCGCCAAGACTTCTCGCCCTTGTACTGGACGTTCAGGCCAGGTCAGCTTCTTCAATCTGCCTTGTGGGCAGCGTGTATCCGGGAAAAACAGCTCGGCGGTCAGACGAGCTTGCTCAAACGTGTTGCCTGTACTCCCGATCGGGGAGACGTCTGCATCATGCAAGGGCAAAACGGAGGCGTCAACGGTTTTGTAGTGATTATTTTCAGTCACTACATATTGTCGGACAAAGCTGTTCGGAATTAGCGGTGGGAGGCGAGGGTGTGTCGGTCAGGACGACAAAGGCGGACACTCAAAGCGGTAAAAAGTGCAGGGATGACCGTCTACCTGCTGCTGATGCAAGGTGAGCCCGCCAACGCCGAGCCCCGGCATCACGGTGGCCCAGAACAGGCGTGCCGGCTGATTCGCCTCGAGATGGAAAATCTGCCATTGACCGGGGAATTGACTCAAGAGGGTGGAAACGACAAATCGCGCGACACCCCGGCCACGAAAGCGTCGACTGACAAACAGATAGCCGATGTTGTAGTCGGCACCGGCGAGATGAGTCCGGTTATCCACGGTCACGAAACCGGCCAGTTCTCCGTCGACCTTGATCAGGAAAGGGCGGGTGGCCGGGTGTCGCCAGTACTCCGGCATGGGCAGGATGTTGAAGAATCCGGATTCACCCAGCTTTAGCGGCAACCATTCGCTGAAGTCGTAGGTGTAGAACTGCATCAGGTTTTCGATGGTTTCCAGTTCGTCGCGTTGGGCGGCGTGCAGTGCTATCGAAGACATACGGGGTGGCTCCTGTCTCGGTCAGACAAGGATAGATCGTGCGATGAGTATCCTGTGGCGAAGGTTAAGTCTTGCTTGCCGGTTTTGCCCTGCGCTTGGTGCCGCTCGCTGGTTTGCGCGGGGCGCTCTTGCGTTTTTTCTTCCAGGGGGCTGCGGCAGATCCGTTAGGCGGCGGACCGCTGATGGTCAGGCTCAGTCCGGCGCAACGGCTGACCTGCTTGCTCATCCACGCCGCCTGTTTGGTGACGAACTCTTCAAGACTCATTTCACCGCTTTGCACCATGTCCAGGGCCTGTTCCCAGATCGCCGTGGTGCCCGGGTCGGCAATGGCCCGCGGCACGGCGTCGATCAGGCTGAACGCAGCCGGCGTGGCGGCCAGGGCCTTGCCGTTCTTGACCAGATAGCCACGGTCGAGCAGGCCCTGGATGATCGACGCACGGGTCGCTTCGGTGCCGATGCCGGTGGTGTCCTTGAGCTTTTGCTTGAGCAGCGGGTCTTCCACCAGTTTGGCGACGTTCTTCATGGCCTTGATCAGATCGCCTTCGGTGAACGGCTTTGGCGGTTGCGTCCAGAGGTCCTTGAGTTGCACGCCGGCCACTGCGCAATCGATGCCTTCGGCCAGGTTGGGCAGTGTCTGTGGCGCTGGAGCTTCGCGTCCCTTGGTCGCAGCCAGTGCCTCGGGCAGGGCGCGTTTCCAGCCCTGCTCGATGATCTGCTTGCCGACAGCGCGCAAGGCTTGGCCTGCGCAATCGAAGTCGGCCTGGGTGCGGTCGTATTCGTGATTGGGCAGGAACTGCGCCAGATACCGCGCGCGGATCAGTGTGTAGACCGCGCGCTGCTTGCCCGCCAGCTTGTCGAGGTTCTTCGCCGCCGCGGTGGGGATGATGCCGTGGTGAGCGCTGACCTTGGCATCGTTCCAGGCCCGTGAGCGCCGTTGCGGATCAAGGTGATCGTGCAAGGTGTTCAACGCCGGGTCGGCCTGGCGCAGCGCCGCCAGAATGGCCGGTGCCTCGTTGTGCTGGCTGAGGGGCAAGTAGCCGCAATCGCTGCGCGGATAGGTGATGACCTTGTAGGTTTCGTAAAGCGCCTGGGCAATGTCGAGGGTTTCCTGGGCGCCGAGGCCGAGTTTCTTTGAGCAGACCTCCTGCAGGGTGCCCAGGTCGAACGGCAGCGGGGCCACTTCGCGCATCCGTTCGGTGCGCAATTTGATCACCCGCGCACTGGCCGCGCCGCGCATGGCGTCTGCTGCTTGTTGGGCCAGCGCCTGATTCAGGCAACGGTCCTGATCGTCGCAAACCTCGGATGCCGCGCGCCATTGCGCCGTGAATGCGGTGCCGTTGTGCAGCAGTTGCACATCGATGGCCCAATAGGGGACGGGCACAAAGTCGGCAATGCTGCGATCGCGATCCACTACCAGGCGCAAGGTCGGCGTTTGCACCCGGCCCACCGGCAGCACGCCTTGATAGCCGGACTGGCGCCCCAGCAAGGTGAACAGCCGGCTCATGTTCATGCCGATCAGCCAGTCGGCCCGGGAACGCCCCAGGGCCGAGTGATAGAGGCTGAACGTCTCGTTGCCCGGTTTGAGTGCCGCGAGAGCCTTGCGGATGGACGCATCATCCAGGGCCGACAACCAGAGGCGGCGGATCGGCCCGCGATAGCGGCAATGCTCCACCAGTTCCCGGGCGATCATCTCGCCCTCACGGTCGGCGTCCGTGGCAATGACCAGTTCGGCCGCTTCACCGAGCAGGCGCTTGACCGCCTTGTACTGGCTGGCGGTGCGCGGCTTGACGGTCATTTTCCACTTTTCGGGAATGATCGGCAGGTCGGCCAGCACCCAGCGCTTGTAGCGCGCGTCGTAGGCATCCGGCGGCGCGGTTTCCAGCAGGTGGCCGATGCACCAGGTCACCGTGACATCCGTTCCCAGCCAACAGCCATCGCCTCGGCGCCGGGCGCCGAGGACTGCCGCAATGTCTTTGGCCTGGGAAGGTTTTTCACAGAGGTACAGCCGCATAACCACCATCGTCGATCTATGTGTCAGGGGTGCACAGAATGGCGCTTGATGGACGATGGAGCAATCTTTATCTGTATGGATGTACAGCCTGGTGTGTCGCTCCCGTTCGGCTGTGAAGCCGCCGGGAGGGGGAAACTTGGGTTATACCTGATAAATCGTGGTTTCAGGTTTGGGGCTGCTGCGCAGCCCATCGCGGGCAAGCCACGCTCCCACATCATCGATTTGCAGGTCCATCACCGTCATGAGGAACGTATTCCATGAAAAGCTCCGGTCCTAGTCCTGTCATCACCATCGCCGAGCAGCCTGGCTGTCTGCTGGTGAGGTTTCACGGTATTCAAGTAGCCGCCTCGGCGCGGGCCCTGGTGTTGCTGGAGGCCAACTACCCACCGGTGTACTACGTGCCGCGGGAGGATATCGACGAGAAATATTTTGCCCGCACCGACCACACCAGCTATTGCCCGTACAAGGGCGATGCGAGTTATTTCAGTTTGCAGGTGCCGGGGCATGAGAGTGCCAATGCGGTGTGGAGTTATGAGAACCCCAAGATATCGGTGCAGCAGATACGCGAATACGTGGCGTTCTACCCGGATCAGGTGAAGTTCGAGTTGTTGGATGTGGAGGTTTGATGGGCGCCGTCAGCCAGCCGGGCGGATCAGTTTTTGTCGAGACCTACGTTACGCGTCTCTACGATCCAGGCAATGCGCTCTGGCTATACGGTTACAGCACTGCGTTGTGTTGCAAGCCGATGACCGTTGGCTTGTAAGGTCCATGGTCGTTACAAACCTTCCGATAGAATCCGATCCACGCTGTCAGCGAAGTAGTCCACGCTTGCCCGTGTTGTGCACATCGCAGGCTTGATCTTCAGAATGTTCAGGTAGTCGCCGGTGGGCTGCATGAAGATTCCCCTCGGCCAGCGAGTGAAACGAGGGGAGGCGAACGTTGCTGGTGCGTGGCATTACCGATGTCCCAGCCATGTTCGATGCGGGCTTCCAGTCTCAGTTGACAACGGTTATCGCGCCAATCGCGATGGCGGCCAACAGCATCACCAGAACTGTGCCGAGTGTCCATTTCAGGGAGACTCGCTGGTTATCGCCGTAATCGATATCAAGCAGGCCACACAACAAATAGGTCGATGCAACCAGGGGGCTGAGGAGGTGAATGGGTTGGCCGATGAGCGAAGCAATCGCCATTTCGTTCGGGCTGATTCCATAGTGAGCCGCCGTTTCGGCGAGAATGGGTAGCACTCCAAAGTAAAATGCATCGTTTGTCAGTACATAAGTGAACGGCATGCTCAGCAGGGCGGTGACCAACGACATGTAATGGCCAGCCTGTTCCGGCAGGATCGTGATGATGTTATCCGAGATCGCCTTGATCATCCCGGTGCCAGTCATGATGCCGACGAATATGCCTGCGGCGAAGATCAGCAGGGTGACCGCCATGACGTTGTCAGCATGACGAGCGATGACCTCTTTCTGCTGTTTCAGGCTTGGGTAATTGACCAGGCAAGCCAGGCCAAAAGCAAGCATGAACAGGATCGGCAGGGGCATCAGGCTGAGCATCATGCCGGTGATCAGCGTTAGCGTCAGCACGACGTTAAACAGGAACTTTGGGTCCTTGAGGCGAATATGTGCGTACCCCTCAAGCACGTCGTCTTCACTGACTGTTACCACACCCAGTCGGCGATATTCCATGCGCCCCAGCCACCAGGCGGCGAGGACAACCCAGGCCGCGCCGGCGATCATGATCGGTACCATCTCCAGAAACAGCTCAGTGATATCGACATGCATGGCGCTGGCTGCGCGAGAAAACGGTCCGGCCCATGGCAGGATGTTCATCACACCAATGGACATCAGTAAAACGGTTGCCATCACCTGTAAGCGGATGCCGGTCAGTCGGTACAGCGGCAAGAAGGCAGCGGTGGCAATAATGTAAGTGGTCGCGCCGTCGCCATCGAGGCCGACACACAACCCCAAAACTGCAGTGCCCACGACGATCTTGCGAGGGTCGCCTTTTACCAGGCGCAACAGTACTTTGATCAGCGGGTTGAACAGTCCAGCGTCAGTCATCAGGCAGAAATACAGAATCGCGAAGGTCAGCATGATGCCGGTGGGCGCCAGCATTTTCACGCCGTCGTACATCATGGCGCCGAGCTGAGTCGTAAAGCCGCCCAGGCATCCGAATACAACAGGGACGAGCAGTAGCGCGACCAGCGGTGACAGGCGCTTGCTCATGATCAAATACATGAAACAAGCGATCATGGCGTAGCTCAAGAAGATCAACATGGGTATCCCTTTTATTGGTGTTGTAGGGTACGGGCAGTGAGGGCGCGCTTTTTTCAGGCCGAACGAACCCCGTGCGCGATGCACACAGGCTTCAGCGCTTCATCGAATTAGGTGTGGGAAAACATCGGCAGACCGGCGTGTTCGAGATCGGCAACCAATACGGTGCTGGTGGACGAGTCAGTGATGAACAATTGCTTGTTGCCCTCGCCACCAAACGCCAGGTTGGTCAGGGTGCGTCCATCGGTACAGGAACGTATGCGATACAGCGGCACGGCGTGGGGATCGAATACCCAGACACAGGCGTTCCCGGCATCGCACACGTAAAGATTGCCGGCGCAGTCCAATGCCATGCCATCGGCACCACTGACACCCCCGGCCATTGCGGTGAAGATCCCCACTTTGCTGGTGCCTCCATCCTTCTGAATCGGCAGGCGCCAGATGGCATTTGCGCGCGTCATCGCGACGAACAGAGCACTCTGCTGGAGATCCATGACCAGTCCGTTCGGACTTGGGCCGTTGTCGATCAGTCGAGTCAGAATTTCCTTATCCATGTCGTAGGCGTACACCCTGCCAGTGGGATCCTGCTGGCCGGTCTGACCTTGATCGGTGAAGTAGAGCTTGCCGTTTCTATCAAAGAACAAGTCGTTTACACCCTTGAATCCTTCGCTACGGCTGTGGGTAAGAAACGGCGCGATCGAGCCGGTTTCAGGGTCGAGAACCAGTATTCCCTGCTTGTAGTCGGCGATGAAAATCCGGCCATCGCGGTGGATCTTGAGTCCGTTGGGCCAGCCGTCATATTCAGTGACAAGGGTCCATTTGCCCTGTGGGTCTATTCGAAAAATACGCCCGTAGGGGATGTCCGTTACGTAGAGATTTCCCTGTACGTCGAAGGATGGCCCTTCCAGAAAGCTTTTGACCTTCTGCCCGGGTTTGTTGGCGCGCACCCAATCCGAGTCACCGTCCTTCCAAAAGGTTTCCGGCAACGTCGTAAACACTCGGGTCGATAAATCGCGCGGCGGGGCATACAGGCTCACAGGAGCAACTCCTACATAAGGCGGCGGAGAGAGCAGTCACCCGGTTGAAGGTGATTCGGCCTTTTCGCTGCATTGTTATTGTTCTGCCAGAAAGAACGTTGTTGTTTCTAGTAGAATAAATTTCGATGTAATTTTCATTCCTGTCAACCGCTTTTTCGCCGGAAGGCGCTATCAGCACTGCGCTTGAACTGGATGCTTTAAGGAAGACAGGCCGTTTTTTCTGATTCGGAAGGAGGGATGTTGACACGTGAAATTGATGCGCTCATTATTTAAATCAGAACATCGTTCTGCACGGCAGAATATGCACAAATCAATACGCAGAGTACCGGCGATGAGTGACAAGAAGAACGTAGACATCCTGATCAGCGAGGTAGGCCCGCGTGATGGCCTGCAAAGTGTCAACGCGACGATGCCGACCGAGTTGAAGCTCAAGTGGCTGACAGCATTGGCGGATTCCGGACTCGGAGAAATCGAGGTGGGCTCATTTGTTTCGCCCAGGCTGTTACCGCAAATGGCGGACGCAGCCGAGTTGGTGGGTCACCTGCGTAAAAGACCTGATGTGTTCGTCACCGCCCTGGTGCCCAACCTCAAGGGGGCAGAGGCCGCCTTCAATTCCGGCGTGCAAAAAATCACGCTGCCCATTTCCGTCAGCGAGCCTCACTCACTGGCCAACATTCGAAAGACGCATGAGCAGGTTTACGAAGAGGTGCGCTCCATTGTCAGTCTTCGAAACGAGCGCTTTCCTCATGTAGAAATCGAGTCCGGTTTGTCGACGGTATTTGGTTGCACGATCCAGGGCGAAGTCCGCGAGCAGGACGTGATTGGCATGGCCTTGCGCATGGTCGAATTGGGCGTTGATGAGGTCGGGCTGGCCGATACCGTCGGCTACGCGAACCCCGCTCAAGTTCGCCGTCTGTTCAACCGGCTACGCGGTGAGATAGGTGCAAAAGCGGGTAGCGCACATTTTCACAACACTCGTGGCCAAGGGTTGGCCAACGTGGTGGCCGCGCTGGAAGCAGGTGTCACCACCATTGATGCTTCGCAAGGCGGCCTCGGTGGCTGTCCCTACGCACCAGGTGCTTCGGGCAACATCGTGACTGAAGATCTGGTCTATTTGCTCGAATCCATGGGGCTGCGCACCGGTGTCGATATCGACAAACTCGTCGCCGCTCGTGAGTGGCTAAAACAGGGCCTGCCAGGAGAGCCGCTCTACGGCTTCATTCCCGACGCGGGTGTCGGTAAAAACTTTCACTATGCCGGGGGCGCGCGATGAGCAGGCAAAATCAGAACATCCAGACCTTGCCGTTGGCGGGTATCCGGGTTGTCGAGTTTGTGCACATGGTGATGGGCCCCGCCTGCGGTTTGGTTCTTGCCGATCTCGGCGCCGAGGTCATCAAGGTCGAGCCCACCCCTGAGGGCGATAACACCCGGCGCTTGACGGGTTCTGGTGCGGGTTACTGGATGACCTACAACCGGAACAAGAAGAGTTTTGCAGTCGATATCAAAACAAAGGAAGGCATGGCCGCGGTCCGCAAGCTGATTGAAAGCGCGGACGTAGTCACAGAAAACTTTCGCCCAGGAGCGATGGAAAAACTCGGGCTGGGTTATGACGACGTAAAGGCTATCAAACCCGACATTATCTACAGCTCAATGAAAGGCTTTTTGCCTGGTCCATACGAACACCGCACGGCACTGGATGAAGTCGTGCAGATGATGACGGGGCTCGCTTACATGACCGGCCCTGAAGGTCGTCCGCTACGCGCCGGCGCTTCGGTCAACGATGTGATGGGCGGCATGTTCAGCGCCATCTCGATCCTTGCAGCACTTTGGCAGCGCAAGGCGACCGGTGAGGGGCAGTTTGTTCAGACCGGACTTTTTGAAAACTCGGCATTTCTGGTCGGTCAGCACATGATGCAAATGGCGACCACCGGTAAGCCGGCAGCCCCGATGCCCAGCCGCCTTTCAGCGTGGGCTATCTATGACGTTTTCAGCACCCTTGATGATGATCAGGTCTTCATGGGCGTGGTGAGCGACAGTCAATGGGCCAGTTTCTGTCAGGCTTTTGGCTTTGAACAGTTGGGTCGTGACCCTGATCTCGCCAGGAACACACAGCGCGTTCAGGCTCGCTCGAAGATATTGCCTTTGGTCAAGGAGCGGCTCGCAACCCTTGGCAAGCAAGAGGTCATGGCGCTGTGCGAGCAGGCAGGCTTGCCGTTTTCGCCTATCCAGCGCCCGCAGGATCTATTCGAGGATCCGCACCTGAACGTGTCTGGAGGCCTGGCACATCTCGCCCTGGAAAACGGTGACGAAGTAAAGGTGCCCATGTTGCCGTTCGAGATGAATGGTCAGCGCCTGGATGCTCGCCTGAATGTGCCTCGGTTAGGCAGCCATTCCGAGGCGCTACTCCAAGAGATGGGTTATGCGGCAGGGGACATTGAAGCCCTGCGCGGATGCGGCATCGTCCGCTGATTCTCCTGATCGACTGTGTAGCAAATTCGCTGATGGTTTTCTCGCCGTCCGCCATATAAAAATAAAGTTGAGGAACCCCGTCATGGCTATTGTCACGACATCTACCCAGCGGCCTAACGGCTTAACGGCGCAGCCGCTTGATGCGGAACAAACCCGCGTCCTTCACAAGGCCGCCTGGCGTCTGATTCCGTTACTTGCACTCGCCTACTTTTTCAATTATCTGGATCGCACCAGCGTCGGTTATGCGGCGTTGCAGATGACCGAAGAGTTGGGGCTGACGGCCACTCAATTCGGCCTTGGTGCAGGGATCATGTTTTTTGGCTACTGCTTGTGCGAGGTGCCCAGCAACCTGGCGATGTATCGATTTGGCGCCAGGCTGTGGATGGCCCGGATCATGATCACATGGGGCTTGGCCGCTGCCGCAACTGCATTGGTCGTCGGGCCTTACAGTTTCTATGTGGTGAGGCTGATCCTGGGTATCGCCGAGGCGGGTTTCTTTCCTGGCGTTATCTTCTTTCTGACGCTGTGGTTTCCGGCGCAGTACCGCACCAGGGTGCTTGCGTGGTTCACGGTGGCCACACCGATTTCATTCCTGGTAGGCGGGCCACTGTCCATTTGGCTCTTGCAAATGCATGGCTTCCTTGGCCTCGCAGGTTGGCAATGGATGTTCATCATCGAAGGGATGCCGGCCTGTATTCTGGGGCTGATCACGCTGAAGGTGCTGACCAACCACCCGGCAGAAGCCAAATGGCTGACACCCGGCGAGCGTGAGCTGATCGCGGGCATGCTGGCTGAAGAACAGAGCAAGGGCCATCACAGCCACGGTTTCAAGGCAGCGCTGAAGGATCCTCGCGTCTGGATTCTCAGCTCTATCACGTTCAGCTTCACGTTGGGTTCCTACGGGATCGGCATCTGGCTGCCGCAGATGCTCAAGGCGCATGGCGTCGAAGTCAGCATGATTGGTTGGGTAGCAGCGATTCCCTACTTTTTCGCAACCATTGGCCTTTTGATCTGGGCAAAACATGTCGATCGCACCGGTAAGGGCATTTTCAACCTCACGCTTGCGATGCTCCTTGCAGGCCTGGCGCTACTATTTGCGCTGCAGATGAATGCACTGGTTCCAGCACTGGCCGGTATCTCTCTGGCGTTGGTCGGTACGATCGCCGGCAAGACCATCTTTTACACGTTGCCAGGCAAGTTCCTTCGCGGCCAGGCAGCGGCGGGTGGTATCGCGTTGATCAACTCGATTGGTGCATTCGGTGGTTTCGTGGGGCCCTATCTGATGGGGTTTCTCAAGGATTACACCGGTTCATTCACCGCGGGGCTAATGGTGATGGGATGCATCATGTTTTTGGCCGCCGCGATGGTTGTGTCGTTACGCCTGTTCCTGCGAGAGGAGTGACACGCTGGCTCCATGGCTGTTCAGAAGGTATCTTAGGCCCACTAAAATTTTCTTGTGGGTGATCCAGCGGCTCCAGTGCTGCTGGATCGCCTGCGAGCTCAGACCTCACGTTGAGTGGCTATGAACACCGAATCCGACACAAGCCTTTCTAATCAGTCCAACAGTGCGGAAGGAGGCGGCGTCGCGGCTGTCGATCGCGCTTTTTCGATTCTCTCGGCCTTTCAAGCCGAGCAAGAAAGCCTGACGTTGGCCGAGCTCGCGAGGCGTACCGGGCTATATAAAAGTACGATCCTGCGATTGATTACTTCGTTGGAGAAGGCCGGATTTGTACGGCGCTTGAGCGATGGCAGTTACTCCGTCGGACCCGAGCCTCTTCGTCTGTCACAGCTGTACCAGGCATCCTTCCGTCTGCGCGATGTCATTTATCCATTACTGGAGTCCATTACCGAGGAGAGCGGTGAAACGTCCTCTTTCTATGTGCTCGAAAACGGTAGCAGAGTCGTGTTGTTTCGGGTTGAGCCTAAGCGAGCGGTGCGTGTTTCCGTACTCGAAGGCGCGCGCTTTCCATTGCAAGCAGGTGCATCAGGGAAGATTCTTCGTGCTTTTTCTCGACAGTCAGATCCCCTTTTGGCGGAGGTGCGTGAGCGCTTTTGGGCCTGTTCTTTTGGTGAAAGGGATCCGGAAACGACCGCTGTATCAGTACCGGTATTCTCCATGGGCTATGAGCTCAAGGGGGCGCTGACGCTGTCGGGTCCCTCAGACCGTCTCTTGCAAGAGCATATCCAGCATGCCGCGTCGATCCTTTTACGCAATGCTGCTATTGCAACAAGCGCGTTAGGCGGCAGTGATACAGAATTGCGAAATGCGCTGAAAAAACTGAACCCGTAAGTATCCTCCATTACTCAATGACCGCTTCACACCTGTGGATTCAACCGGTCGATGCCGCACACTAAATGTAAGCGTATGGCCAACACAGCTTGTGCGATTAACGGTCTGGTGAGCAGGTGTTAGGATCTGGGGGCCCAAGCCTGACCTGATGCAGGTGCGCGCGGGCGTTTTGCGACGTCAAATATCGAATCACCAGACGGGCCGGATGGTGCACTAATGTTTCTAAGTCTTGAAGTTCGCAGCTACGAGAGGGAAAACCCTAACCACCACCATCATGACCATACTCAATTGGTACTGCCGATTCATGGCCGAATGGAAATTGACGTAGACGGGCGCGGGGGCTGCATTGATCAGTCATTGGCAGCGCTTGTGACACCCGGCTCGGTGCATTCGCAGCTCACTAACGTTGATAGCCGCTTTTTGGTTTTGGATTGTGCGCCTACGACGTTGGAAACACTCCAGATCGGGCGTCTTGCTCAGAGAATATATGTGCCTATTCCCCCAGCGACACGTCGGCTTATCGAGTTCGCTGAGTTGATAGGCAACACGCAACTATCCATCGCGGCCTCACAGTTGGGCCCTCTGCTTTTGTCGTCCCTTAGCCCGGATACCTGCTGTTTATCAGACCCCATGGAGCAGTTGATCGCCCGTCTTCGGGCGAATCCTGGAGCTAACTGGAGCAACGAAGTGATGGCTCAAGTAACAAACATGAGCATGAGTCAACTGCACCAGCGATTCCGGCAATTGTTCGAGATGAGTCCTCAAGCGTGGCTGACTGATTTACGCATACAAGAAGCGCAGCGATGGTTGCGTGGAACCTCATTACCGATATCCGAGATTGCCTTGCGTGCAGGCTTCTCCGATCAGGCATCGCTGACCAGGACCATGCAACGTGTGAGCGCTACGACCCCGGCGGTTTATCGTAAAGCGCAAAAACAGTCTGGGTAAAAAATCTCACAGTTACCGACAATACTCCCCCGAGTCAGCTGCTCCAGACTTAATCCATTACGCTTTGGAGCGCGGGTGAAATGTTTGCTGATCGATCTCTGCTCAAGGGCATCGTCTACGGGGTTTGTGCGGGCCTGTGTTGGGGAGTGATTTTCCTCGGCCCCCAGCTAACCCCGGGGCTGAGTGGCCTGCAATTCGCCGTCCTGAGATTCCTCTGCTATGGCGCGATCTCGGCGGTCTTGCTTATGCCGCGCTGGAGGCGCGTTTGCGCCAATCTCACTATGGCCGATTGGAAGTCACTCTTCTGGCTTAGCCTGATAGGGAACCTCATCTACTACGCGTTGGTGGGCACCGGTGTGCAGTTGGTTGGCATTGCCACAACGTCCCTGATTGTCGGACTCATCCCGGTGCTCGTCACGTTGGCAGGTCGTCATGACGTCAACGCCGTTTCTTTGCGCAAGCTCGTCCCCTCGCTGTGCTGCGCTGTGGGTGGAGTCGTGCTTATCAGCTGGCATGCACTGATCAATGGAGACAGGCCCGATACATTGACAAACATCGCCGGGATTTTATGCGCGACGGGCGCATTAGTGACGTGGAGTTGGTTCGCAGTGAGCAACGCTCGTCGGTTGGTTCAGGTAGCAGGCGTTTCCTCGCATGACTGGGCACTGCTGACAGGGATCATGACTGGCGCTCAGTCACTGCTTTTGGCGGTGCCTGTCCTGGGTTTGCAGCCCGGGACGCATGGCAACTCCGAATGGCTGCATTTTTTCCTGGTGGCTGGTGGCGTAGCCCTTTTATCTTCGGTTGTGGGTGGCGCGTGCTGGAACCAGGCGAGCCGAATTCTACCGTTGGCACTTAGTGGGCAAGTGCTCGTGATTGAGACGTTAGCGGCGCTCGTTTTTGGATTTTTATGGGAATATCGGTTGCCCGAGTCATATGAAATGGTGGCGATTGCACTGCTGGTGACCGGTGTCGTCTGGTGTCTGAATTGTCATCGTACCCCCCTTCATTCTCTGGTTGTTTAGCTTTTTGCCGTATTCGGCGGCGTAAACGATGCACCGGAAGATTTACCGGCCTTCAGAAGTGGGTGTCCGGAGCAGGGCATTGATCGCCCATGAGCAGTCCCCGGATATCGCGCGGCATAGAGCCGCGCGAGGTGTGGTGGTTGAATTACCAGAGGGGTAGCACGTAGCTGAGGATCAGGCGGTTCTCGTCCAGGTCGTTACCGAAATGACTGGTGCGCACAGTCGCGTTGCGCCACTTCAGGCCGACGTTCTTCAACGGACCACTCTGTACCACGTATCCGATGTCGGTGTCGCGTTCCCACTCTCTGCCTTCAGGCCGGCCGGCGCCCAACTCGATATTGTCGCCGGTCAGGTAGCGCGTCATGAACGTCAGACCGGGGAGCCCGAGAGCAGCAAAGTCGTAGTCGTAGCGGGCCTGCCAGGACTTTTCGTCACGGTTGGCGAAGTCGCCGATCTGTACGAAGTTGACCAGGAAGGCATCGGTGCCGCCAATGTAGGCGAAGCCGGTGTCGCCGCTCATCGATTGATAGCCGGCACCAAGGCTGTGGCCGCTGAAGGTGTAGGTCAGCATGGCGCCGAGTGCGCGATTGTCGACATTACTGTGGCCGTCGTCGTCGGATCGGGCATAGCGCAGATCGGTCTTGAGTGATTGACCGGTGGTGATCGGCAGCACATGCACCAGGTTGGCAATGTGCTGGCTGTAGAGTCCGTCAAGCTTGGCGTAGCTATAGCCGGTGCTGAGCTGCGGTGTCCACTTGTAGTTCAGGCCGGCGAAGTCGAACTGATCGCTGGTATTGCTGGCGACTATGCCGCGCGCGTTGCCAGTGGTGACGGTCATGTCCTCACGATTGGAGGAGTCTCGTTGACTCACCTGGCGCAATCGTCCGCCGTCCAAAGTCAGGCCGGCGAACTCGTTGGAGTTTAAGTGTGCACCTTCGAAGGTCTGCGGCAACAGACGCGAATCGTTGGCCAGAACAGCGGGCAGCTTGGGCTGCAAAGTGCCGACCTTGAGTACGCTTTTTGAGGCGCGCAACTTTGCTGTCAGACCCAACTCGCTGTAACTGTCCGGTGCGCCATGGACCTTCTCCCGGTCACGCGGCAGCAGCCCGGAGCCCGCGCGGTCGGGACTGGAATCGAGCTTTACACCGAGCAGGCCGAGGGCGTCGACGCCTACACCGATAGTGCCTTCGGTGTAGCCAGATTCGTAGCGCAGCAGGAAGCCCTGCGCCCATTCGTCCTGTTTGGACTGTGGGGCGTTATCCTGGCGGAAGTCGCGGTTGAAATAGAAGTTGCGAAACTCGACGCTGGCCTTGCTGTCGGAAAGAAACTCTGCAAAGGCTTGGGGTGAGAGGACGAGTGTGGAGCCCAGTGTGGCGAAAATAGCGGCACGGCTCATTGGTGATCTCCTGGCGCGGCGCCATATGCGAAGTGGGACTAGCCGTGGTGTCCGCTGGAGTGAATTCGCGTTTGGGCAGCGTTGATTGTTGTTATGTCGGCTATGCGGGAATAAACCGCGACAGCAACATAGCCAGGATCGTGCCAGGTCGATAACTGGTTGATTTATAACAATTATTTTGTAATGGCAGGTAGATTCGACGATGCGGATTCTCAAAATCAAGAAAGGTATCGTTTTTTACCTGTTCGAAGCCCGTAATTCTTGGTTGAAGTGATTTGTCTTTATTCTGAGAATTATCTCTGTTTCAGGATGAAAGGCCGAGCGTAGCCATCTTCTTGTACAGTGTCGAACGACCCAACCCCAGGCGCTGCGCTGCCGCGTCGACATTGCCGGCCTGTTCGGTGAGTACGCTCTGGATCAGCTGTCGTTCGAAGGCTGCCCGTGCGGCATAGAAGTCCTGGTCCGCTGCAAGGCTGATAGAGGGCGTGCCCGGCACCGCTGGCAGTGGTTGCAACGCTCCGAGTGCCGAGTGCAGCGCGGCTTTATCGATCTGCGGACGGTCGCCCAGCAGGGCGGTTCGCTCGAGCAGGTTGCGCAACTCGCGCACATTGCCCGGCCAGGCATGCTGGGTGAGCAGTTCCAGGCAATTGACATCCATTTCGTAGAGTGTCTGATGGTCGTCGCGCAGGCCGTCCAGTATTGCTTCGCACAGTGCTGGCAGGTCTTCCAGGCGTTGGCGCAGCGGTGGAATCTCGATGGGCAGTACGTTGATGCGGTAGTACAGATCGGCTCGGAAACGACCCTCGCGGATAGCCGCGTTGAGATCGATAGAGGTGGCGGCGATCAGGCGGATGTCGCTGCGTATTACCTCGTTGGAGCCCACCGGTTCGAACTCCTTCTCTTGCAGCACGCGCAACAGCTTGCTCTGTAGGGCCAGCGGCATATCACCTATTTCGTCGAGGAACAGCGTGCCGCCCTTGGCGATCTGCAGTTTGCCGGCTCGACCCTTGCGGTCGGCGCCCGTAAAGGCCCCCGGCGCGGTGCCGAAGAACTCGGCTTCCAGTAGGGTTTCGGGAATCGCTGCGGCGTTGATACTGACGAAAGGTTTATCCGCACGCAGCGAGGCGGCGTGGATGGCATGGGCAAGCAGCTCTTTGCCGGTGCCGGTCTCGCCGAGCAGCAGCACAGGCGCCTCGCTGGCTGCTCCGCGTCGCCCACGGCGTTTTACCTCCAGGCTGGCAGGACTGGTGCCAATGAAATGAGCGAAGCTGTACTTGGCCTGGCGCACCTGCAGCAGAGAGCGGGTCGAGGCCAGTTCGGCCTGCATGCGCTGGTAGCGGGTGAGCAGTGGCGAGAGGGTGCGGAGTTCGTCGAACAGGGCGAAGCCGATGCCTCCGATGAGCTCGCCGACATCGTTGTGTATCGGTACCCGCATTACCACCAACGGGTCCTTGGCCATGTCGAGGATGTCCAGCAACATGGGCCTGCCGCTGCTAACTACCTCGCGCATCAGGCTGCCGGGTATCACCTGTTCCACCGGCCGTCCAACAGCCTGTTCGGCGCTCTCCAGGCCGAAGCGCCGGGCGTAGCGTTGGTTGATCCAGACGATGCGTGCCTCGCGGTCGACGATCACTGTGCCCTCGCTGAATTGCTCGAACATCTCAAACAATGAGCGGATCGCCAGTTGCCGGACGCTGTGATAGTCGGAAAGTGAGCGATGGTTACTCATGAGCAGTTCGACAGTCAGATAAACGAGTTGCACACCTTAGCTCAGCGCCATTTTATCGGCGAGCTTTCTTGTTTTTTCAGCCCGCCATCCTTGCCGACGCGGGGCTCGATTTGTGTACCGGAAACGAAGAAGCGTTTGAGACGACGGTTCACCTGGCATGGAGGCCATCCTTTTCGGCCTCATTTTCAGGTATGGAGAGGGCTACCAAATCCGGGACGATTCAGTCCTCAATGACTCTCACCCGACAGCGTACTTTGGCTGCGAGCCCTATCTCTTTGACGTTGAGGTGTTTTTGTAACGCTCAGACTGTGTGGGTCAATCGAAACCAGTCAGCGCTCGTCAAATCACAGGACCGGAGCACGCAGAGGGCGGCATGCTCCGTCTATGCATCAGGTTACTCAGGGTGATTCCAATTCATCATCAGAGAGAACGTATCGAGGTGCTGATTGCGCGGGCACACTTTATAACCGCTGGAGCTATCCGTCGCTGCGCCTCCTCTAAAGTCCATCGGCTGGTCGGCGCAACCACGTGCACCGAGGCCACTGGTTTATGCTGACTGTTGATGATAGGTGCTGCAATGGTCATATCTCCGAGGTAAAGCTCCTCCAGATTAACGGCATAGCCTTTATCTCTGATCGTCTGAATCTCGCTCACTATCTCGTCCACCCTTGTCAGGGTGTGTTGGGTATGACGCTTCAGATCACTGGCAGCCAGCACCTCACTAACCCCCTCATCGCTCAAGGCGCTTAGGTAAGCCCTGCCAGAAGCCGTGCAGTACATCGGTATACGACTGCCGATAGGCAGGTGGATCGGAATGAACTTGGGGGCTACGAAACGAGCCACGTAGATCATTTCCAGGTCGACCGGTTCGGTGAGGTTCGTGGATTCCCCCGTGAGCTCAGCCAATTCGGCGAGAAAAGGGTTGGCGACGTCCACCAGCGTATCTGCTGCCAGATAGTTGTAACCAATTTCCATGACGCGTGGAGTGAGCTGGAATCGCTTGGACTGAGGGTTTTTACACACGTACCCCAACGCCTCCAAGGTGAAAATCATGCGCTGTGCAGAGCTCTTGTTGATGCCGGCTGCCTCGGCAATTTCTGCCAGATTCATTGTCCGCTGGCGTGCGTTGAATGCACGCAGTACGGCTAGACCCTTCTCTAGAGACTGATTGAAGAGGCTGTTTTCGTTCTCGCTCATGGCGCCATCTCTTTTGCTGATTTTGATTTGAGTATCGATATGCGATATTTATAAATCTCTTTACGATTTTTGTAAATCGTATATATTTAATTCAAGGCCTTTTTTTGATGCGCAAAGGCTGTCCACCACTCACAACTACAAGAACCGCGTCAAATTGGAGTGTTCAACATGTATCCTCGCCTTCGTGTGTTCACCTGTGCCATTGCTCTGGTCGCTGGCTGTGCCGCTTCTCTCGTTGCTCAAGCCGAGACGTTCAAGGTCGGCGCCACCGCTACCGGAGCACCCTTCACCTTCCTGGATGTGAAAAGCAACAGTATCCAGGGCATGATGATCGACACCGTCGAAGCCGTCTCCAAGGCTGCTGGCTTCGAGGTGGATATTGCGCAAACCACCTTCGCTTCGCTTATCCCGTCCCTGACAGCCAGCAAAATTGACATCATCTCCGCAGCGATGGTGCGCACCCCGGAGCGTGAGAAAGTCGTGCAGTTCTCCGATCCGGTGTTCGAGTACGGCGAGGGCTTGGTGGTGCGGGCTGACGACAATACGTCGTACACCGGCATGGATGACTTCAAGGGTGAGGTGGTGGGTGCCCAGGTCGGCACCATCTTCCTCGATGCGCTCAATAAGCGCGGCATCTTCAAGGAAGTCCGTGGCTATGACTCGATCGCGGACCTCACCCGCGACCTGTCTCTGGGGCGGATCAAGGCCGGATTCGGCGACCGTCCCATCCTGGCGTACCAGATGTCTTTAGGCTCCCTGCAGAAGGTGCGGCTGGTTGACACCTATCAGCCTCAGATCAAGGGTGAGGTCTGCCTGATTCTGCGCAAGGGCGATGAGCAGGCGCTCGCTGAAGTGAATAAGGGCATCGCCAAGATCAAGGCAGATGGCACCCTCGCGCGCATTGTCGAGAAGTGGAAGCTTAACTAAGCGCCTTTGTTGGCTTGGTACCCCCACCAGGCCTTGGTTGAACTCGCCTCATGGATAATCCTATGTTTCTCCAGAATGCTCTGGACTTCCTTCCCATTCTTTTGAGCGGGGCGGTGGTCACTTTGCAGGTTACGGTTGCATCCTTCCTGCTCAGTTCGGTCATCGGCCTGGTTTTGGCCTTGATGATGGTGTCCAAGGTCCGCACCATTTCGTTGTTCGCGATCACCGTGGTCAACTTGATCCGCGGTCTTCCAATCATCGTTCAGCTGTTCTACATCTATTTCGTACTACCTGAATTCGGCATTCAACTGACCGCAATGCAAGCCGGCATCATCGGTCTCGGTATTGCCTACTCGGCTTATCAGGCTGAGAACTTCAGGGCCGGCATACAGGCCATTCAGCAAGGGCAAATCGAAGCTGCGGAATCGCTAGGCATGCGCGGCTTCATGGTGATGCGCCGCGTTGTACTTCCGCAGGCTTTCCGTATCGCTTTGCCACCCTACGGCAACACCTTGGTCATGATGCTCAAGGACTCGTCGCTGGTGTCCACCATTACCGTTGTGGAGATGACCCGTGCAGGTCAACTGATCGCTTCATCCACATTCGAAAACATGACGATCTATACCCTGGTAGCGCTGCTCTACCTCTCTTTGAGCCTGCCGCTGTCCTTCGCGTTACGCCGCCTTGAGAAGCGGCTTGGAATGAGGAAAACGTCATGATCGAGATCAAAGCGCTGCGCAAGAGTTACGGCAATACCTGCGTGCTCGAAGGAATCGACTTACAAGTTAATAGCGGTGAGGTGGTTTGCCTGATCGGGCCGTCAGGCTCTGGTAAATCCACGCTTCTTCGGTGCATCAATGGCCTGGAGACATACGAGGGCGGGGACATCCTGGTGTCCTCCGAACGTGTTGATCGTCACGCGAAAAGCATCCACGAGATCCGCACTCAGGTTGCCATGGTTTTCCAGCGTTTCAATCTGTTCCCTCATCGCACCGCCCTAGAGAACGTGATGGAGGGCCCGATCTATGTGAAAAAGGAAAACCCTCAAGAGGCTCGCGAGCACGCCCGCCAGTTATTGGAGAAGGTTGGCCTTTCGCATCGTATCAATGCGTTCCCGGACGAACTTTCGGGCGGTCAGCAGCAGCGGGTAGCGATCGCGCGCGCATTGGCCATGCGCCCAAAGGCCATCCTTTTCGACGAACCGACCTCTGCGCTCGACCCTGAACTGGTGGGCGAAGTCCTGGCGGTAATGCGCAAACTGGCCGACGAAGGCATGACCATGGTGGTGGTGACTCATGAGATGGGATTTGCTCGCGAGGTCGCTGATAAGGTCTGCTTCCTTTATGGCGGTCGTATCGTGGAAGAAGGTCCTGCCCATGAAGTTCTGGGTGCACCCAAGCATGCGCGTACTCAAGATTTTTTGCGCCGTCTGCTCAACACCGATGAGGTGTCGGCATGACTGGACAGCAGTTGGCATTACCTCCTTCTCTCTGGGCATCTACGGCCGCTACCGGGCCGGCGACACCGCAGCTGTGTGAAGACAAGCAGGTAGACGTTGCTATCGTCGGGGCTGGTTATACCGGCCTGGTAACGGCCCTGCACCTGGCAGCAGGTGGCGCGAAGGTGTGCGTTCTGGACGCAGCCGAGCCAGGCTGGGGAGCGTCGGGACGCAATGGAGGCCAGGTAATTCCGGGGCTTAAGCACGATCCGGATGATTTGCTAAAGATGTTTGGTAGTGAGCGCGCCGAGGCCCTGATCGATGTGGTAGGCAACGCGGCTGACGAGGTGTTCGAACTGATCGATCGCTACGGTATTGAGTGCGATGCCACCCGTAAAGGTTGGATACAACCCGCGGTATCCGCTACGGCAATGCGCAATATCGAGAGCCGGGCCGAGCAATGGCAACGACGCGGTGTGCCCGTGGAGATGCTTGATAAAGCCAGCGTGACCAAGCGAATTGGTAGCGATGATTACTTGGGTGCCTGGGTCGATCCACGCGCCGGTAGCGTGCACCCGTTGAACTATGCCCGTGGACTGGCTCGCGTCGCTCTCAACCATGGTGCTGAAATTCATGGTCGCAGCCCGGTCGTTAAGCTGGAGTCCAGGGACGGCCACTGGAATTTGACGACGGGCCAAGGTTGCAAGGTCCGGGCTCAGCAGGTGGTGCTGGCGACTAATGGGTACACCGACAACCTCTGGCCAGGTTTGCGGCAGACGGTTCTTGCCGCCAACAGCTTCATTATCGCGACCCGGCCTCTGCCCAAAAACCTTAGGGAAACGGTATTGCCTGGTGGCGAAGTATGCTCCGACGCCCGTCGGCTGCTGATGTATTTTAAGCAAGATGCTCAAGGTCGAGTTTTGTTCGGTGGGCGTGGGCCATTTTCAGAGCCGACTTCGAACAGTGACTGGGCTCATCTGGAGCGAGCATTGGCAGGCGTCTTCCCGCAACTGGAAGGTGTGCCTTTGGAATATCGCTGGAGCGGTCGCGTAGCACTGACAAAGGATTTCCTGCCTCATGTCCATCAGCCCAAGCCGGGCTTGAGCATGTTGCTAGGCTACAACGGACGCGGTATTGCACTTTCAACAAGCCTGGGCCGCCATTTAGCCATGAACCTTCTCGGTAACGGGCAGGAATTCCCTTTCCCGATCACCGGTATCAAGCCGATTCCGTTTCATGGCCTGCAGCGCGTTTATGTCGGCCTGGGTATCGCTTGGTACCGAATGCTCGACGCTTTGACCTGACGACCTGCTGGCGCCCCAGCTTCCTCAACACATGGAGGGGGAGGGGCGCTAACCGATGTCGATCAAAATTCCCCTGCACCCTGCTCGACGTAAAACATCAAGGAGACCAGCATGTCAGTCGTCCGCATCCGTTTGCATGACCAAAGCACATTTTTCCCCCAAACTCCGGTCGGGCAGCCTATTGGAGAGCCCGTCGCGATGACCCGTACAGCCGAACACATGCCTCTGGAAGGCTACAACGCAGTTACAGGTTTCTGGGAGTGCAGCCCGGGGCAGTTCCGCCGTCAAGTGGCAGGCGCCGAGTACAGCTACATTGTCAGTGGTGAGGGCACGTTCACGCCGGATAATGGAGAAACCATCCAATTCAAGCCGGGCGATGCACTCTTCTTCGAGGCCAACTCCCACGGTACCTGGGATATTCGCGAAGCTGTGCGCAAGACTTATCTAATACTCAAATGATCGCCAATCCTACATAGAGACGTAAGCAATGGGATGGACGCCCCCGCCCATAATCGTATCGCTGTGCCAGAGTGAGTGGTGTCGCCATCCACTTGTGCAAAGGGGTAGTCAGCCATGGAAATCAAAACCGTTGGTATCGACTTAGCCAAAAACGTGTTCCAGATCCATGGCATGAACGAGCGAGGCAAGCCGATATTGCGCAAGCAACTGAAGCGCGATCAGGTAGTGGTATTTTTTGCTAATTTACCGCCCTGCCTGATCGGCATGGAAGCTTGTAGTAGCGCTCACTATTGGGCCCGCAAGCTTGAGGAACTGGGCCATACCGTGCGACTCATGGCTCCCCAATTCGTCAAACCCTATGTCAAGAGCAACAAAAATGACGCAGCAGATGCCGAGGCCATCTGCGAGGCTGTGACTCGGCCAACCATGCGGTTTGTGCCAATCAAGAATGTTGAACAGCAGTCTGTGTTGGCCCTGCACCGTGCGCGTCAGGGATTCGTGAAGGCGCGCACAGCTCAAGCCAATCCGTCCTCCGATGGCTATTGCTACGTCAATGCCGGCAAGGTGCGAGCCCGGGGCTTCGAAGCGGAAATCAGCGGTGAAGTCATTGAGCGCCTGCAACTGCCGGTGGGCTACACCCAGACCAAGACCCTGGATGACATCGACACCAGCCTGAACGGCGTTGCGCTCAACGGCAACAACCTGTTCGACAAGCGTTACTACGCCACCATCGGTACCGAGACGTTTGGCAATTACTACGGTGATCCACGCAACTTCATAGTGTCGGTCAAGGCCAGTTTCTGAGCCGGTCTTTGTAGGAGCGAGCTTGCTCGCGATGGACCTGAGAGCGACGCGTTTATCCAGAAAACACGCGTTATCGTTAACGTCCATCGCGAGCAAGCTCGCTCCTGCAAAGGTGGGGGGATCTTAGTTTTTGTCGAGATCCACGTTACGCGTCTCACGCAGGCAAATCATCCCCACCACCAGGCTCACCCCGGTGATCACCACCGGATACCACAGCCCGTAGAAGATGTCCCCGGTGTACACCACCAGCGCGAACGACACCGTCGGCAGGAAGCCGCCGAACCAGCCGTTGCCGATGTGGTAGGGCAGGGACATCGAGGTATAGCGGATGCGGGTCGGGAACAGTTCGACCATCAACGCCGCCAACGGGCCGTAGCACATGGCCGAGATGATGATCAGCGCGACAATCAGCGCCACGATCATCGGTTTGTTGATCTGCTGCATGTCCGCCTGTTGCGGGTAGCCGGCGAGGGTCACGGCGCCGCGCAAGGCGGCTTCGTCGAAACCATCGATCTTCACGTCACCGACGCTTACCTGCACGTCACTGCCGGCCGGTGCGATAGCACTCTGGTACGGCAGGCCCTGCTTGACCAGGAAGGTCTTGACCTTGTCGCACGGGCTGTCAAATTTCGCCTTGCCCACCGGGTCGAACTGGAAGGTGCAGGTGGCCGGGTCGGCCATCACGGTGATCGGTGCCTGGCGGCTGGCCTGGTCGATGGCCGGGTTGGCGTAGTGGGCCAGGGTCTTGAAGATCGGAAAGTACAGCGCGGTGGCCAGCAGCAGGCCGATCATCAGCACCGGTTTACGCCCGACCTTGTCCGACAGCCAACCAAAGAAAATGAAGAAAGGTGCGCCAATGGTCACGCTGACAATCAGCAAGCCGTTGGCCACCGCCGGGTCCATTTTCAGGAACTGGGTGAGGAAGAACAGCACATAGAATTGCGCAGCGTAGAAGGTCACCGCTTGCCCGGCATTGATGCTGAACAGCGCGATCAGCACCACCTTGAGGTTTTCCCATTTGCCGAAGGAGTCGCGAATCGGCTGCTTGCACAGCTTGCCTTCCTCTTTCATTTTCACGAAGGCCGGCGACTCGTGCAGGCTCAGGCGAATCCAGGTGGAGATGCCCAGCAGCACGATGGAAAACAGGAACGGAATGCGCCAGCCCCAGACTTCGAACTGATCGCCAGTGAAGTAGCGGCAGCCCAGCACCACCAGCAGCGAGAGCAGCAGGCCCAGGGTCGCGGTGGATTGAATCCAGCTGGTGTGGAAGCCGCGTTTGCCCATGGGCGCGTGCTCGGCGACATAGGTCGCGGCGCCACCGTATTCACCGCCCAGGGCCAGGCCCTGGAGCATGCGCAGCACCACCAGGATGATCGGCGCGGCGATGCCGATGCTGGCGTAGGTCGGCAGCAGCCCGACACAGAACGTCGCCAGGCCCATGAGGACGATGGTGGCGAGGAAGGTGTACTTGCGCCCGATCATGTCCCCCAATCGACCGAACACCAGCGCGCCGAACGGCCGGACGATGAAGCCGGCGGCGAAGGCCATCAGCGCAAAGATGAACGCCGTGGTGTCGTTGACCCCGGCGAAGAACTGTTTGCTGATGACTGCCGCAAGGGCGCCATAAAGGAAAAAGTCGTACCACTCGAAGACGGTCCCGAGGGACGAGGCGAAGATGACTTTCTGGGTTTCCTGGCTGGTGCCCGCGCTGCGCACGGCTTCCAGGGATTGAACGTGCTCTGACATACCGGTATCCCTCACAGTGATTGTTTTTGTTGTTCCACTGGTGTTGCGTGTTCCATTTCAGGGGTAATGCTCAGTGTCCGTGAATCTAATGTGATCCTTGTGGGAGCGAGCCTGCTCGCGAAGGCGTCGTGTCATTCAACGTCAATGTGAATGATCCACCGCTTTCGCGAGCAGGCTCGCTCCCACAGAAAGCGTTTCTGGCGTGGCCAGGATCATCTGTGCAGCCTTCTCGGCAATCATCAGCGTCGGCGAGCAGGTGTTGCCCGAGGTGATGCGCGGCATGATCGAGGCATCGGCTATACGCAAGCCGGGGATGCCATGGACCTTGAGTTGCGCATCGACCACGGCGTCGGCGTCATTGCCCATGCGGCAGGTGCCCACGGGGTGGAAAATCGTGGTGCCGATGCGCGCGGCGGCTTCGTGCAGTTGTTCCTCGCTTTGCAGGCTGGCACCGGGCAGGTATTCCACCGGATTGAAGGCGCGCAGGGCCGGCGCGGCGACAATGCGCCGGGTCAGGCGAATGGCATCGGCGGCGACCCGCAGGTCTTCCGGGTGGCTCAGGTAATTGGGCTGGATCAGTGGGGCTTGTTGCGGATCAGCCGAGCGGATATCGACCCGGCCACGGCTTTGCGGGCGTAGATCGCAGACCGATGCGGTGAACGCCGGGAATCCATGCAACGGTTCGCCAAAGCGCTCCAGCGACAGCGGCTGCACGTGGTATTCAAGGTTGGCTGAAGTCTGTTCCGGCCCCGAGCGGGCAAAGGCGCCCAACTGGCTCGGCGCCATGGACAGCGGGCCGCTGCGGTCATACAGGTAGCGCAGGCCCATGCCCAGCTTGCCCCACAGGCTGCCGGCAATCTGGTTCAGGGTGCGGGCATTTTCCAGCTTGTAGATCAGCCGCAGTTGCAGATGATCCTGCAGATTGCCGCCGACACCGGGCAGTTCATGGGCGACGCCAATGCCCAGCCGTTCCAGCAGTGGACGCGGGCCGATGCCGGAGCGTTGCAGGATGCCAGGCGACCCGACCGAGCCGGCACAGAGCACGATCTCCTTGCGCGCCTTGAAGGTCTTCACCTCGCCCTGCCAGCGGGCGCTGACTGCAGAGGCGCGGCCATTGTCCAGCCGCACGCGGTCGACTTCGACACCGGTCAGCACAGTGAGATTGGAGCGTTGGCGAATCGGTTTGAGAAACGCCTTGGCCGCGTTCCAGCGGATGCCGGCCTTCTGATTGACCTGGAAATAGCCGCAACCTTCGTTGTCGCCCTGGTTGAAGTCATCGATGCTGGCGATGCCGTTTTGTTCGGCGGCACTGCGGAAGGCGTCGAGAATCGGCCACGACAGGCGCTGGCGTTCGACTCGCCATTCGCCCGCGTCGCCGTGAAATTCGGCGGCGCCGGCGAAGTGGTTTTCACTCTGCTTGAACAGCGGCAACACGTCTTGCCAGCTCCAGCCGGGGTTGCCGTCGGCGGCCCAGCGGTCGTAGTCACCGGCCTGGCCGCGCATGTAGATCATGCCGTTGATGGATGAGCAGCCGCCCAGTACCTTGCCGCGCGGATAGCTCAGGGCGCGACCTTGCAGGCCCGGTTGCGCTTCGGTCTTGAAGCACCAGTCGGTGCGCGGGTTGCCGATGCAGTACAGGTAACCCACGGGGATGTGAATCCACGCATAGTTGTCGCGGCCGCCGGCTTCGAGCAACAACACGCGATGTTGCGGGTTGGCCGACAGTCGATTGGCCAGAAGACACCCGGCCGGCCCGGCCCCGACCACGATGTAATCGTATTCATCAAGGGAAGCCTGCATCCCTGACCTCGTTTTGTTGTTCTTGTTGTCTGTCATCCTAGTTGTTAGCTTTCGTCAAAAGAATGTTAGTTTTTGCGCAGCCGCTGTGCGTTTTTAAACAGCATCCCGAACGGCTATAAACAAGGACGCTTCATGTTCGACTGGAATGACCTGCGGTTTTTTCTCGAATTGCAGCGCAGCGGGCGTTTGCTCACGGCTGCCCGGCGCTTGAACACCACCCATGCCACCGTGGCGCGGCACATCGAGGCCATCGAAAAGAGCCTGGGTACGGCATTGTTCGTCCAGCATGCCCAGGGTTATGAGATGACCCCGGCGGGCGAGGCGTTGCTTAAACACGCCGAGGCGATGGAGAACGTGGCGCTGCTGGCCCAGGAGGAAATCACCCAATCCACCGCGCCGCTGGGCAAGATCCGCGTCGGGGTGACCGAAGGCCTGGGCATCATGTTCCTCGCCAGTCGCATGAACGGCTTGTTCGAGCGCTATCCGGGGCTGGAAGTGGAACTGGTGGCGGTGCCGCGGTTTGTCAGCATCCTCAACCGGGAGGCGGAAATCAGCATCCACCTTGAGCGCCCGGCCGCCGACATGCTGGTCACCCGCAAACTCACTGACTATCGCCTGGCGTTGTATGCCAGCCAGGAGTACCTCGATCGTTCGCCGCCGTTGCGCAGTCGCGAGGACCTGGGGCGTCACGCGTGGATCGGCTACGTCGATGATTTGCTGTTCAGCCAGGAATTGATGTTCCTCAACAGCTTCTGCCGCAACCCGCAGGTGGTGTTTCACAGCACCAGCGTGATCGCCCAGCAACAGGCTGCGCGCTCAGGCCTTGGGATTGCGGTGCTGCCGTGCTACATGACAAGTGCCGATCCGGGGCTGGTGCCGCTGTTGCCGGATGAAAGCATCCAGCGCAGCTACTGGATCAGCACTCGTCGGGAGTTGCACAAGTCGGTGCGGTTGCGGGTGTTGTGGGATTATGTGGTGGAGTTGTGTGAGCGGGAGCAGGGGTTGTTGTTAGGTGGTGCCTGAACTGACGCCTTCGCGAGCAGGCTCGCTCCCACACTGGTTTAGTGTCGTTCGCAAAATTTGTGGCAACACTGCCCCCTGTGGGAGCGAGCCTGCTCGCGAAGGTGGCACATCCAATATCCATCTTGAGGTTTAAGCAACAATCTCGAACGCCGTGCTGGCCAGCCTTTCGCCGTTGACCATGACATGCACCGCATGGCGCCCCGCATAATGCCGGCGGGTGGTGAGTTCCTTGATGTGTTGCCCACGGCTGACGGCTTCGCTGGCGTTGCCGGGCAGTGTCAGCGCCTTGAGCTTGAAGACCTTCGCCGAGGTGCTGCCGTTGGCCTTGACGTAATCGATGGCGTAGTCGATCACCAGGCGCTGGCTGCTTTCAACGGTGGATCTGATGGCAAACGACAGGGTGATCTTTTCTCCCAGGCCAATCACCGGCGGTTCGACTTTCACATCGACGATCTCGACTTCAGGCTTGCCGCCCGCGCCGATGATCGCCAGTGCCCGCTGGTTGCCCTGTTTGATCAGGCTGCGCAGGGCGTGCCTGGCGATCCATGCGGTGTGCCGGTTGTCCAGCGACCAGCCTTCGATCAGGTCCAGCACCCAGTCGGGGTGGTCCTTGGTGATGTCGTTGAGGTGGTTGGCCACGGATTTGCGCACGTACAGGCTGGTGTCGGCCTTGAGGTTGTCGAGGATTTTTGCGGCGAGTGTCGGGTCGGCCTGGACGGGTTCCAGGCGGAATGACCAGGGCAGGCGTGGCCGGCAACCTTCACTGGCCAGGCGGCGTACGTGTTCGTTGTCATCCAGTGACCAGTCGTGCATCAGCTTGAGCGAACCCTCGAGGTCGCTGCGCAGAAAGTGGCGGATCGCGAATTCCGAAGAGCCGAAAGCGGTGAAGTACTTCAGTGCGTCCATCGACTGCTCGAACGCATGGGCGCCGTAGCGGGCGACGTAGTGCGGCAGGCACATGCTGACGAAACCGCTGTTCAGGCGCGGGGCGAGGGCGCGCAGCACCTGCAGCGATGCTTCATAGTCCAGCGGCAACACCGCGTGCAGGCATTCGCTGACCCGGGCCATGCGCTGCATGACGCTGAGGTCTGCCAGGCCGGATTGGGCCAGCTTGAGGAATTTCTCGCCGTCAAAATCGGGGTACACCGCCGTCATCTCTGTGGCGATGTGCTTGAGGCGCTCGGCGTTGAAGATTTCCTTGAGGGCGGGGGAGGCTTGGTCAGTCATGGGGGTTCCTTTGAAATTGTGGTTATTCCGTCACACCGCGTTATCGTTCTTCGCGAGCAAGCCCGCTCCCACAAGGGGACTTTGCCAGGCTCAATATTTGTGAGCACCTCAGATCCAGTGTGGGAGCGGGCTTGCTCGCGAAGAGGCCATTCCCGTCACCTCATTTCTTACCCGCCTGCTCCTGCAGTTGATCCGACTCGAACAACCTGGCCAGTTCCGCCCGCGCTTCCTGCGCCGTCTGCAGCACTTTCACCGCGTCGTCATACACCGCGTGCTGGGCTTCCAGCACCTCTTCGTCGTGCTGCTTGAAACGCTTGATCCGCGCATCGGCCTGGGCCTGGGTCAATCCCAGGCCGATCAGGGTCTGCCGGCTCATTTCCAGGCTCGAAAAAAAGGTCTCGCGCACGGCGTGGGCACCGACGTCCATCAGCCGGTGCACATGCTGACGGTTACGGGCGCGGGCGATGATTTTCATATGCGGATAGAGCTTGCGCACCAGCTCGGCGGTCTTGATGTTGGTGTCCGGGTCGTCTGTTGCGATCACAAAAAACTCGGCTTCGCCGACCTTGGCCGCGCTGAGGATTTCCGGGCGCATCGGGTCGCCGTAGAACACCGGAACGCCACCGAAGCTGCGGGACAGTTCGATGGTTTCCACCGAGGTGTCCAGGGCCACGAACTTGATGTTCTGCGCGCGCAGAATCCGCGCAACGATCTGGCCCATGCGGCCCATCCCGGCGATCACCACCCGCGGCGCGTCGGTGTCGATTTCACGGAACTTGTCCGGTACCTCCACCGGTTGCACTTTCGGGCTGACCAGGCGTGCGCAAATCAGCAGCAATAGCGGCGTCACGGCCATGGACAGGGTGATGGTCAACACCAGCAAGTCATACAGCCCGGCGGCGAACAGCCCATGATCGCGACCGATCTTGAACACCACAAAGGCAAATTCACCTCCGGCCGCCAACACGATACCCAGGCGGATGGCACTGACGTTCTTCAAACCTCCGGCCAGGCGACCGACAATAAACAGCAGCGGCAGTTTGATCGCGATCAGCAGCAGGGTCAGGCCCAGCACCGCGACGGGCGTGCTCAGCAACAGGCTCAGGTTCGCGCCCATGCCGACGCTGATGAAAAACAGCCCCAGCAGCAGGCCCTTGAACGGTTCGATCTGGGCTTCCAGTTCATGGCGATACTCGGAGTCCGCCAGCAGCAGGCCGGCGAGGAAGGCGCCAAGGGCCATGGAAATACCGACCAGCTCCATCAACCAGGCAGTGCCGATCACCACCAGCAGCGCGGTGGCGGTGGAAACCTCCGGCAACGCGGTCTTGGCCACCACGCGGAACACCGGTCGCAGCAGGTAACGCCCGCCGATCACCACCACGGCGATGCTGGCCAGCACTTGCAGGCCGTGGTTCAGGTTTTCGCTGGCGCTGGTGCTGTGATCGCCACCGGCCAGCAACGGCACCATGGCAATCAAGGGGATTGCGGCGATGTCCTGAAACAACAGGATTGCGAACGCCAATCGCCCGTGGGGGCTGGTCAGCTCCTTGCGTTCAGCCAGGCTTTGCAGGCCGAACGCCGTGGACGACAGCGCCAAGCCCAGGCCCAGGACGATCGCGGTGTTCAACGGCTGGCCAAACAACCACAAAGCCACCACGCCAATCACCGTGCCGGTCAGCAGCACTTGCGCCAGACCCACGCCGAACACTGATTTGCGCATCACCCACAAGCGTCGCGGCGACAGCTCCAGGCCGATGATGAACAGCAGCAACACCACGCCCAGTTCGGAAATGTTCGCGACGCTTTGCGGGTTGTCGATCAACCCCAGCACCGACGGGCCGATGATCACCCCGGCGAACAGATAGCCCAGGACCGCCCCCAGTTGCAGGCGCTTGGCTAACGGAACGATGAGCACGGCCGCCATCAGGAACACGACAGCGGCTTGTAGCAGGTTGCCTTCATGGGGCATGGGCGAAACTCCAGGACTCGGGACAGCGGGGGGCGTCAAGGATAAAGGTTGGGTTCTGTGAAGATCCACTGCGGGAGTGGTCTGTCATGTCAATTGATGGCGAATCTTACCGCCCTCGCAGGATATGGGGGGTAGATCGGGTTCTCGATAAATCCGGAAAGAATCGGCGAATGACCTGTGCTGGAGTTTCGGGACAAGGTCAGACTGCGGCAATACGCCCGACGTGTTGCCGCAGTCCTCAGTCGCCAGTGGACAGCCCATGCTTGTGTGCGTAGGCGTACAGATCTACGCGGTTCGTCAGGCCCAGCTTGCTGTAGATCGATGTCAAATGGTTGCGCAGCGTGTGCTCGCTGATGTGCAGTTTCTCGGCCACCAACTTGCCAGGCGCTGAGGGGTCGCGGGCCAGCGATGCAATGGTTTGCTGCTCGCGGCGCGTTAGCTTGGCGATTTTTTGTTGCTCCGGGTCTATATCGCGCTCGGCTTTCTTGCGCGCCAGTTCAAGAAAGATACGGCTGGTGGCATTGCGGTCAATCCAGAGTTCGCCGTCATGCACTTTTTCTATGGCTTTGAGCAATGTTGATGCGGAGGTCGACTCCCTCTTATCCACCACGCCACGTGCGCCCGCCAGCACCGCACTGTCATGTAGCGCCACGTCGCTCGACCCTGTCACGACCAGAATCCTGGCTTTGGTCTGGCTGTGCAAGTCGGCCAGCGACTCGATACAGTCCTCGCTGTCCAGGTCCAGCACCACCACATCCGGCGCGTATTGGTGCGGCGAAAGCAGGTATTGCGCCACCGACGACACCGAACCCGCCAGCGCCAACCTTGGTCGAGCGCTTTCCACCAGACGCTCAAGGCCCCAGGCCACGAGCGGTAGAGCTACTAACAGAACTTGAATTGGCATGCGTGTCGCTGCCCCTTTAGGCGGGTTGTGTTAGCTGATCATGATAGCAATCGTTGCAGTCCTTAGTGTTTTCAATAGCGCTGCAGTCCCCCCCTCCCATGACATTTGTCCCGTAAAACACTGTTTTGATGGGTGATTGACTCCCAGAAAAAAAGGGATAGCTCGCTCATGTAATAAACAGCGGTGGTTTTTAGACTGCCGACATGAAAGACACACTCCGCATTGAGCCCCGAGAACAAGTCACCCTGTCGCTGCAACTGATCGGCGGGGGCAGCGGTGTCACCCGTGACATCAGCGCCTCCGGTTTGTATTTCGAAACCGATAGCGAGCAGCAGGTGGGTAGCTTGATTGATTTCGAGATCGAGTTCGACGCTCCCGGCGGCCCCATGAAGTTCAAGGCGCGAGGACAAATCGTGCGCATTGAGCCGCTGGGCGGCAGGGCCGGGGTGGGCGTGAAGCTACTGGCCAGCCGGCTGGTACCGGTGGAGTGAAGTGTTTGTGGGTTGAGCGAGGATCGGCTTGCGGCTGTTGGCGGCCTACAGCGGTTTTTTGCTCTGAGTGACATTCTTGGGAGAAAGACATGGCTAGCACCACCACTACCAGCGGCGGAACCGTTACCTCGTTTTCCAACACGCCGCAGGCGAAGGATGACGTCTTTACCACCACTGAAAATCTGCTGGGGGTCGTGTATTGGGACGTCATGTCCAATGACCTCGGCGGTAACGCGAAGACACTCTGGTCACTCGACAACGCGGACAGTCTTTCTACTGCCACCAAGGTTTATGCTCCGGCCGACCTCCTGACCCAGGATACGTCGAGGGCTGAGGCGACGAGTTCTGACACCAGTGTGAATGGTGCAAAGATCTGGATCACCCCGGACGGTAAGGTCGGCTACGATGCCGCTACTTTCACCACTGCTTTCAAGGCACAACTCCAGGCGCTTGCTACTGGCGAGGTCCTGACGGACAGCTTTACCTATGCGATGCGCCTGGGCAACGGCACGCTCAGTTGGGCCACCGCGACAGTGCAGTTCTCGGGCGTGAATGATGGTGTGACGATCAGCCTCGGCGCGCAGGCCGGCTCGGTGACCGAAGACGCCGACACCACTGCGAGCGCGACCGACTCGCTGACGGCCAGCGGCACGATTGTCTTTAACGACGTCGACCTGAGTGACACGCACACGGCGACGTTCGCACCGGCGGCGGGCAACGCTACTGATCTTGGTACGTTCGTGCTCTCGCCGGTAAGCGAAGCCGCGAACGCGGCCAACGGTTCGGTGCAATGGACGTACAACCTGAGCAATGGGGCGGCGCAGTACCTGGCCCAGGGACAGACAGTTACCGAAACCTACCTGGTCACCATCAGCGATGGTCATGGTTCGACGGTAACGCAGAATGTGACTATCACCATCACCGGCACCAACGACGGGCCAACGGTTACGGCGGCAGAAATCGAAAGCGGTGCGGTGACCGAAGACGGCACCACGGTGGCCAGCGGCAGCTTCGCCTTCGGCGACGTGGACCTGGCCGATGACGCCCATGTGGCCACCGTGAGCGCGCCGGCCGGTGCGCTGGGCACGCTGGTGGCCACTGTGAACGACGAGAGCACGGGCGACGCGGCGGGCAGCGTGGGCTGGACCTATACGCTGAACAACAGCGCGGCGCAGTACCTGGCCGAGGGCCAGACCAAGACTGAAGTGTTCACGGTGACGCTGACCGACGACTTCGGGGCGACGGTGACCAAGGCTGTGACCATCACCCTGACCGGGACCAACGACCAGCCGACGCTGAGCATCGACGACACGACCGGGGCGATGAACGAAGGCAATGGCACAGCCACGCTGAGCGACAGCGGGGCGCTGAGTTTTGCCGATCTGGACAGCAACGACATCGTGACGGTCAGCCAGACCGCCAACAACGACATCGCCTGGAGTGGCGGCACCCTCGGTGCGGCGCAGGCTGCGGCGCTGGTCGCCGGCTTCTCGGTCGATCAAACCGGCTGGAACTACAGCAGCAGCGAGAACCTGGACTTCCTGCGGGCCGGTGAAACCATCAGCTTCTCCTACACCGTGGTGGCCAGCGACGACAGCGGCGCAGGCAATGCGACCTCGGCACCGCAGACGGTGACGATCACCCTGACCGGCACCAACGACCAGCCGACGCTGAGCATCGACGACACGACCGGGGCGATGAACGAAGGCAATGGTGCAGCCGCGCTGAGCGACAGCGGAGCGCTGAGCTTTGCCGATCTGGACAGCAACGACGTCGTGACGGTCAGCCAGACCGCCAACAACGACATCGCCTGGAGCGGCGGCACCCTCGGTGCGGCGCAAGCCGCGGCACTGGTGGCCGGCTTCTCGGTCGATCAAACCGGCTGGAACTACAGCAGCAGCGAGAACCTGGACTTCCTGAGCGTTGGTGAAACCATCAGCTTCTCCTACACCGTGGTGGCCAGCGACGACAGCGGCGCAGGGAATGCGACCTCGGCACCGCAGACGGTGACGATCACCCTGACTGGCACCAACGACGCGCCCGTGCTCAGTTTCGCAACGGGCAATGATGCCGGCGCGGTGCAGGAAGACATCAAGCTCAGCGTGACTGGCCAGCTCAGCTCGACCGACATCGATCACGACGCCACGGCGACTTGGAGCATCAATGGCTCATCAACCGGCACCTACGGCTCGATCGCCGTCGACAGCAACGGCCAGTGGACCTACACCCTGGCCAACGGCACCGATGGCGTTGCCAGTGCGGTGCAGTCGCTGAAGGCGGGCGAGAGCCATGATGAGGTGTTTACGGTGCAGATCAGCGACGGCCTCGGCGGCGTCGACACCCAACTGGTGACTATCACCGTCACCGGCAGCAACGATGCCGCCGTGCTGTCCTCGGCCAGCGTTACGCTGAGCGAAACCAATGCTCCGCTGACCACCGGCGGCAGCCTGACCATTAGCGATATCGACAGCCCGGAAAGCTTCCAGGCCCAAACCAACACCGCCGGCAGCTACGGCCAGTTCTCCATCGGCACCGACGGTGCCTGGACCTACGTCGCCAGCTCCGCCCACAACGAGTTCGCCGCCGGCACCACCTACACCGACACCTTCGCGGTGAGCAGTGCCGACGGCACCCTCACTTCGGTCACCGTGAATATCCTCGGCACCAATGATGCGGCCGTGCTGTCCGCCGACATCGCCAACCTCACCGAGACTAATGCCGCCGTCGATATTTCCACCACCGGCACCCTGACCATCAGCGACGTCGACAGCGCCGCAACCTTCGTCGCCCAAACCAACACCGCCGGCAGCTACGGCCAGTTCTCCATTGGCACCGGCGGTGCCTGGACCTACGTCGCCAACTCCGCCCATAACGAGTTCGCCGCCGGTACCACCTACACCGACACCTTCGCGGTGAGCAGTGCCGACGGCACCCTCACTTCGGTTACCGTGCATATCCTCGGCACCAACGACGCCGCCGTGCTGTCCGCCGACATCGCCAACCTCACCGAGACCAATGCCGCTGTCGACATTTCCACCACCGGCACCCTGACCATCAGCGACGTCGACAGCGCCGCAACCTTCGTCGCCCAAACCAACACCGCCGGCAGCTACGGCCAGTTCTCCATCGGCACCGGCGGTGCCTGGACCTACGTCGCCAACTCCGCCCACAACGAGTTCGCCGCCGGTACCACCTACACCGACACCTTCGCGGTGAGCAGTGCCGACGGCACCCTCACTTCGGTCACCGTGCATATCGCCGGCAGCAACGACTCACCGACGATCACTTCCAACGGTGGCGGTGCGACGGCTTCGATCAACGTGGCGGAGAACACCACGGCGGTCTCGACAGTGGCGGCAACAGATGTTGATCTGCCGGCACAAACTCTGAGCTACAGCATCGTCGGCGGAGCGGATGCCGCGAAGTTCTCGATCGTTTCAGGCACAGGCGTGCTGAGCTTTATTTCTGCACCCAACTTTGAAGCACCGACTGATTCGGGGGCAAACAACGTCTATGACGTGATTGTGCGGGCGTCGGACGGCACGCTGTTTGACGACCAGGCGATCGCGGTAACCGTGGCGGGAGTCAACGACAACTCCCCGGTGATCACCTCCAACGGTGGCGGTACGACGGCTTCGATCAACGTGGCGGAGAACACCACGGCGGTTACTACGGTGGTGGCGACCGATGCCGATCTGCCGGCGCAGACGCTGAGCTACTCGCTCCTGAATACGGCCGGGACGGACTTCAGCAAGTTCTCGATCAGTTCGAGTGGGGTGCTGACGTTCAACTCGGCGCCCGATTACGAGAATGCCCAGGATGTCGGTGGTACTGACGGCGACAACGCCTACGTTGTGGACGTTCAGGTGTCCGACGGCAATGGCGGAATCGACACGCAGACGATTACGGTGAATGTGCAGAACGTCGTTGAGACGCCAGTTGATACCGTGGCGCCAACGGTGATAGTGACAGGGACTGCCTTAGGGAATTCGATGGGTTCAACGTCGACGGTCACATTCCAGTTCAGTGAGACGGTGAGCGGTTTTAACCTGTCTGATGTAGCAGTGTCGACAACGAGCGGAACGCCACGCGGAACCTTCAGTAACTTTACCCAGGTTGACGGCGATACCTACACGGCAACGCTGACCAGAACGCTGGGCGGTAGCATAAAAGTCGATGTTGCCGCGAACAGCTACACCGACCTGGCGGGTAATCCTGGTGCGGCCGGGAGCAGTGCAAACCTTCCGGCAGGCGTTGCCGGCGAACCTGTCAATCTGGCCCTCAACGTTCCACTGGCCGATATCAGCGGCCCCGTGACGGTGACCATCAGCGGTGTTCCTTCGGGGTGGATGTTCAATGCAGGAACCGACAATGGCGATGGCACCTGGACCGTGCAGACCAGCGATCCCGGCGCATTGACCGTGACAACTCCAAGGGAATTCGCCGGTGCGTTGGTGCTCGATGTCAACCTGTACTGGAGCAACAGCGACGGCAGCACCGCAAGCGCCTACGTGTTCAACAACGTCGAAATCTATGCCCCGGACGCACCGATCTTTGCCTTGTCCACCGACGACAACCTGACCGGCTCGTCCGGTGCCGACACTTTCGTATTCGCGCGGCCGATCGGCAACAACGTCATTTACAGCTTCGATGCGACGGCGGACAAGATCGACTTGATCGGCTTCACCGGCGTCAACGATTTTGCGGATGTGAGTATCGTCAACGACGCGAGCGGCAATGCCGTGCTCAGTATCAGCGCCGACCAGACGATCACCATCAACGGTGTGGATGCGGCGGCGTTGAGCGGGGCCAACCTGCTGTTCGATGTGGACCCGGTCACGACCAATACGGGCACCCTCACCATTGCCGACGGCGCGATCATGCCGTTCGGTGGCAGCATCGACAACAGCGGCACCATCGCGCTCGGCTCCACCGGCAGCGAGGCCGAACTCGAGATCCTGTTCCGTGGCGCGACGTTGACCGGTGGCGGGCAAGTGGTTCTGTCCGACAGCGCGCACAACGTGATCTTTGGTGGCAGCGCGGACACGGTGCTCACCAATGCCGACAACACTATCTCGGGTGCCGGCCAGTTGGGCGCGGGGCAGATGATGCTGGTCAACTCGGGCCTGATCCTCGCCAGCGGCGTCAATGCGCTGGTGATCGATACCGGTAGTAGCGCCGTCACCAACACGGGGGTGCTGCAAGCCAGCGGCAGCGGCGGATTGGTGATTGAAAGTGCGCTCGTCAACAGCGGTAGCCTGTGGGCGAACGATGGCAATATCACCATCAACGGAGATGCCGCAGGCGCGGGAAGCGCGACTATCAGCGGTTCGGCGATGCTGGAATTCGCTGCGGCCTCCGATCAGCATGTGACGTTTGACAGCGGCGCGGCAGGCACGCTCAAGCTTGATGTATCGACGGCGTTCAGTGGCAGCGTCAGCGGTTTTGCCGCAGGTGACAAGCTGGACTTTGGCGATATTGCGTTCGGCGACGATACGCAGATCACCTATGCAGCGAATGACACAGGCACCGGCGGCCTGCTGATGGTGAGCGACGGCGCACACGCGGCGCAGATCGCGCTGAATGGCCAATACGCGGCGGCGGGTTTGCAGGCGAACGCCGAGGGCAGCGGCAGTGAGCTGGCCTACGATGCCGCGGCGGCAAACCACAGGATGCTGGGCGGTCTGGCCAACGACACACTGGTCGGCGGTGCGGGTGACGATCTGTTCCTTGGCGGGCAGGGCAACGACACGCTCTACGGCGGCCTCGGCAACGATACCTTCATGTTTGCTGCCGCAGGCTTCGGCAACGACTCGATCCAGGACTTCGACCTCAATCCGAGCGGAGGGCAGGACTTGCTCAATATCGCGGGGACGGGGATCAACAGCGAGACGTTCGCTGCCAACGTGAGCATTGCCGCTGACGGAGCGGACACGGTGATCGGGATCGGCGTGGACTCTATTCGCCTTGTCGGTGTCAGCAGTGCAGGTATCGATCAGGCGGACTTTATCCTGGCGGTATGATGCTTTTGCTGCCGGCCGCTCGTTGCTACGCGGTTGCAGACCCGATTGCCGTGGCGTCGCTGGCGAGGCTCCGTTTGCTCCTGTAGGCGATGTGTAATGGGGGTAACCTTCATCGGATTTGGTGCTGCGATTCTCGCTATAGGCAGGCAGTCGGCCTGAGACATGAGTGTTGATCAATAATCGCTTCTGGCCGATGGCTGCCTGTCTCGAAGGGTTGCAACCGGCCCAAAGCGGACATGCTTTGCTCATTTGATCTTTAGTGCCTGCGGATATTTTCCAAGTAAAAAGGGCCTTTAAAAGGCCCTTTACTGTGTGCGTAGTTCAGTTATTCGAAGAAGTTTTCACTCCCCAAAGACAGTCATTGACCGGTTAAAGCGCCGCCTCTGGATTACGCCCGAACACTCGGTTGTATTCGGCCTTGGCAGTCTGCTCGGTAAATTCCCCCGACCATTTCGAAACCACTACCGTCGCCACGCTATTGCCGATGGTGTTGCAAGTGGCAATGGCCATGGACATGAAGCGGTACACGCCAAACAACAAGGCCAGGCCTTCCACCGGCAATACACCAATGGCTGTTACCGTGGCGGCGAACACCACGAAACTGCCACCGGAAACCGCAGCTGCACCCTTTGAAGTCACCAGCATGATGGCAATGGTGCCCAACTGTTGCTCCCAGCTCATCGGCACGCCGTAGGCATTGGCGATGAACAGCACGCAGAGCGACATGTAGATGGAGGTGCCATCGAGGTTAAAGGCATAACCGGTAGGCAGGACCAGACCGACGCTCTGTTTGGAGCAACCGAATTTCTCAAGTTTTTGCAGCAGACGTGGCAGGGCGCTTTCCGAGGAAGCAGTACCGAGAACGATGAAAATCTCATCTTTGATGTACTTGAGGAATCGCCACAGGCTGAAGCCTGAAATACGGCAGACCACGCCCAATACCACGAAGATGAAGAACGCGACGCAGACGTAGAACATCAGCACCAGGTTGGCCAATGACATCAGCACAGCGCTGCCATTGGCACCTACGGCATATGCCACGGAACCAAAGGCACCGAGCGGGGCGAACTTCATGATCAGGTTGATGAACTCGAAGAAGCACTCGGAGATCCGGCTCAAGCCGTCTTCGATGACGCTGCGACGCTCGGGTTTCAGCGCGAGCAAGGCGAAACCGAACAGCACCGAAATCACCAGCACTTGCAGCAACTGACCGCCAGCGAAAGCGCCGACGAAGTTATCAGGGAAGATCCCGTAGATGAAGTCCATGGTCGAGGCGGGCGCGTGCCCCTTGGCAACTGCCGCGCTGGCCGCCGCTGCCGTCGCGCTACTCGGATGAGCGTCGTGCATGCCCGAGCCGATGTTCAGCAGGTTGCCCCACAGCAGGCCGAGGGCCAGGGCAATAGTGGACACGACTTCGAAGTAGATCAGCGCCCGCAAACCGACCTTGCCGACACGCTTGATATCGCCCGCCGAGGCAATGCCGTGGACGACGGTGAAAAACACCAGGGGCGCCACGGCGGTCTTGATCAGCTTGAGGAAAATGTCGCCGAGGATTTTGAACTTGGCGGCCAGTTCCGGGGCCAGGAAGCCGAAGGCAATCCCCAGCACCATGGCGGCGATAACTTGAAAGGTGAGGTCTTTGTAGAACGGCTTTTTGTTGACTGTGGTCATGTCTGCGATCTCGTTGTTCTTATTGGCGAGTAAAGTGCAGAAGGGGGCTCGATCAGCGACGAGCCCCGTGAATTCAGCGCTTGACGGAACCCTCGCGAGCCAGGGCTATGTCGACCATCTGGGGGGCAAGACCCAGATAATTGGCCGGATCAGTCAGGCGCTGGAGTTCCTCGATATCCAGTTGCGCCGTGGCTTCACCTTGAGCGAGCAAGGCATCGAGCAAACTGGTGCCTTCATCGTTCGCCATGCGGCAGGCGGCATACACCACGTCATGCGCCACCTGGCGGCCCAGCGCCGGAGCCAGGCCCATCATCACGGCTTCAGCGACGATAAGGCCCTGGGTCATGTCGAGGTTCCTGCGCATGCGTTCGGTACGAACTTCCAGGCCAGCGAGCATGAATTTCGCCTGGCCGAGGGATGCAGCGCTCAAGGCGAAAGCTTCAGGAATGGCAATCCATTCGGCCTGCCAAGGGCCGGTGGAGCGTTCGAAGTCCTGAATCATTGCATCAAGCATCAGGCCTGCGTGCTGACGCACACCCTTGGCAGCGGCATACATCAATTCGCAGGAAATCGGGTTACGTTTTTGCGGCATGGTGCTGCTGGCACCGCGACCTTTGACGAAGGGCTCGTACACTTCACCCAACTCGCTGGTCATCATCATCATGACGTCGAGGGCGACTTTGCCCAGGGATCCGGTGACCAGCCCGAGGAAATTCAGGGTTTCGGCCAGGCCGTCCCGGGCTACGTGCCAAGTGGCTTGTGGCACGCCCAGACCCAGTTCAGCCATCAAGGCTTCCTGGACTTCCAGACCTTTGTCACCCAGAGACGCCAGTGTGCCTGCCGCGCCGGCGAACTGACCGATTTCCACCCGTGGGCGCAGTTCCACCAGGCGCTCGGCATGGCGGTCGAACATGCTCAACCACACCGCACATTTGTAGCCGAAGGTAATCGGCAAGGCATGTTGCAAGTGAGTCCGGCCCGCCATAGGGGTGTCGCGATAGCGCTTGGCGAGATCGGCCAATAAGCCACGTATAGCCTGAATATCGCGCTCGACCAATGCCAGTGCTGCGCGCACCTGCAAGACGACTGCGGTGTCCATGATGTCCTGGGTGGTAGCACCCCAATGGACGTAGCGGCCGGCTTCGCCACAGGTTTTCGACAGTTGTTCAACCAACGGCAGGATCGGGTAACCGACAATTTCGGTTTCGTGCTGCATCAGCGCCAAGTCGAGGGAGGCATAGGTCGCCAGTTCAGCGATTTGTTCGGCGGCCTGCTTCGGGATTACCCCACAGCGTGCTTCGGCGCGGGCCAATGCCACTTCCACTTCGATGTAGCGTTCGATCAAGGCTTTGTCGGAAAACACACCGCGCATCTCGGCGGTGCCGAACATGTCGCGAAAGAGGGCGGAGTCGAAGACAGTACTGGACATGGGGTAATCCTGATATGTTTGTTATTGATCGGACATATTTGATATGTACGTACATAATTCTTACGTGCTCACTGATACACTGTCAACTCGGTGAACGCTCGGGACTGATGAAAGGTATGAACCAGACGCGCTATGCGGTCGTTGCAAAAGACTTGATGGAAGGGATTTCCAGCGGGAAATTCCCGGTTGGGACGTTGCTGCCAACCGAATTTGAGCTGTGCGAGCTATATGATGTGAGCCGACATACGGTGCGTGCAGCGATCACCCAATTGCAGAATCAGGGGCTGGTGTCACGGCGAAAACGGGTGGGCACCCGGGTTGAGTCCGCCACACCCAAGGGCGGCTATTCGCAGTCGCTGGCTTCGGTATCAGACCTGGTTCATCTGGCCGAAACCCAAGTGCGCAGTATTCAGAGCGTGCAGCACTTTGTGGCAGACATCGCGCTAGCCAAGCGACTGGGCCTGGAACCTGGGGAGCATTACTTTTGTGTGTCGAGCATCCGGGTCGACCAGGAGAACTTGCGTGCGCCACTGTGCTGGACTGACGTGTATGCCCAGGACATTTACTCTGAAGTCATCGAGCTGGCCGAGCAGCATCCTGACGAGCTGATCGCTGCTTTGATTGAGCAGCATTTTGGTCGACACATCGATGTGGTGGATCAGCAAGTACGTGCGGTATTGCTGTCCCCCGAGATTTCCAAGAGCCTCAATGCCGAAGCCGGTTCCCCGGGTTTGAACATTCTTCGCCAGTATCGTGACGAGGAGGGGGCAGTGATGGTGGTGTCGGAAACTACCCATCCTCAGGATCGATTTACGTTGGTTTCCCAGATGAGAAGAGAAAGGAATCTGCCCACGTAGAAGGTCTATATTTTGACTGCAAAATCTGAGATTTCAGTTTTATGAGGGGGCGGCTTATCAAGTATCCGGCCCCGAGATCTACTTCTGATGCGGCTCTGCTGTCGTTGAGTCTTGGTTGACGAAGAGAGTCTGGTTTGAGCACAAAAATGGCCCTTCGAGGGCCATTTTTATGGGTGCGCCAGGCATGGCGCGTTGCGCGCAAGCGCAACCAGCTTGGGGCCTGATTCGAATAGTGAGGATGTGATGACGCGCAGCCCTGCGGGCCGAAAAAGTTGTACACGTTGTGTACTGATAGTGTAAAAACTATACAGTTAGCTAATCTTGTATAGAATTTTAACAAGGGCCGAGACGTTGATGAACGTGGCTGATTCCAGACGCTTTCTCGAACATCGTCTGTCGATATGCTGGCTGTTCGCGATGTTGCTCGCCGTGCCTGCCTGGGCGGATTGGCATCCCGCGCTGCCCGATAGGCGTCTGGTGGGCAGCGGCGACTTTACCTGGTTCGGCGTGCGTCTATACACCGCGCGATTGTGGAGCTCTGGTTTGTCGCTGACCTGGGATCAGCCCTTTGCACTCGAACTGACTTATCACCGTGCCTTTTCCCGGGACACGCTGGTGGAGGTCAGCCTCAATGAAATGGAGCGCATGGCAGAGGCTCGTCCAGAGGAGTCCACCCTCCAACGCTGGTCCAGTGAAATGCGTGAAGCCTTCGTCGATGTTCGGCCCGGAATGCGCATCACCGGGGTCTACCATCCCGGCAAGGGCTGCACTTTCTTCGTCGATGGCCAGCTGCGCCGGCGGGTCGATGACCCTGCATTCGCCCGCGCCTTCTTCGACATCTGGCTTGATCCGCGCACTCGGGACAAGCAACTGCGTCAACGACTGCTGGGAATGGCCGGGCCGGCGGAGTGAGGAGGTTTTGATGCGTCAAATACTGGTACTGCTCGCTGGCCTGTTGCTGGTCAGCTGTAACAACGTTGGCGTGGAGCACTACGCAAAGGAGCAACCGACGCTGGATCTCGTGGCGTTCTTCTCTCGGCCGGTACAGGCTTGGGGTCTGTTCCAGAATCGCTCGGGCGAGGTGGTCAAGCGCTTCCATGTCCAGATTGAAAGCCGCGTCAAGGGCCGGCAGTTGATCCTCGACGAGCGATTTCTCTACAGCGATGGCACGCGTCAGCGACGCGTCTGGACGCTGGAACCGGCCGGCGCCGGGCGTTGGCGTGGTCGAGCAGACGACGTAGTTGGAGAGGCCAGCGGAGAGATCGCTGGCAACGCGCTGCGCTGGCGCTATCGCCTTGACCTGCCGGTTGACGGCAGGCATTGGGAAGTGGATCTGGACGACTGGATGTACCTGATGGACGAAGACACGATGATCAATCGCTCGAGTATGAGCAAGCTTGGCGTCGAGTTGGGACAAGTGACCCTGTTCTTCCGCCGTCAGCCGCAGTCGCTTCCGTAAACCCTCAATCACCGGCAAAGCAGGTGATATTCACGCATTCAAAAGCTGTTGTTTATCAGCGGGACGCAGCCAGTCGCAGGATGATTGGCATCCATACAGCCCACAGCGGCGCAAGCAGCAGGGCCGTGCCAAGGGTGCCCCAAGGCAGGCCTACACCGGCCAGCGTTGCACCGGCGATGTAAGCCAGGGGGCCACCGCACAGGCCCAGTAGCGCCCCGTACCAGATGGGACGTCGAGCCCAGGCCAGGCTGTGGCGAAGCCCACTGGCCAGTACCAGCCACAGCATCGCAAGCCACAGGGGAAGGGGTTGCCGGGCAAATTCGAAGACTCCGAGCGCACCCAGGCTGGCATCCAGTAAACAGCCTGCCATCCCCACACAGGCCAGAGTGGTTGCTTCGTCGCCCGGTCGTGGGCAAGCAGCCACATGCACCAGCAGGCCTGCCACCACGGGGAGTAGCAGCCAAGGATGGCGCTCGCTCAGTACGCAAGCCCACCAGGCGGCCTGCATCCATAGCGCGTTGCCGATCAACCAGGCCCGGCTCAAATCAGGCGCCCGGCAGCGCTGCGCGGCGTGCGGCCGGAGCTGCCCAGAGCAGTTGCGCGACGCCGATAGTACGCTCCTCGAAACCACCCTGGCAGTAACACAGGTAGAACTCCCAGAGGCGCTGAAAGGTGTCGTCATAGCCCAGCTCGGTCAAGGCGGTGCGCGACTGACGCAAGTTGTCGCGCCAGTGCTGCAGTGTCCGCGCATAGTCCAGGCCGAAGTCCTCCATGTGCACCAGGTTCAACGTGGTATGGCAACTGGCGGTCTGCAGCATGACGCTCAGGGAGGGCAGGGCACCACCGGGAAAGATATAGCGCTGAATGAAATCTACCGACCGCCTGGCCTGTTCATAACGCTGGTCACGGATGGTGATGGCCTGCAGCAGCATCAAGCCGTCATCCTTGAGCAGTGATGCGCAGCGCTGAAAGTAAACAGGCAGATAGCGGTGCCCGACCGCCTCGATCATCTCGATAGAGACCAGCTTGTCGAAGCGTCCGCCCAGGTCGCGGTAGTCCTCGCGCAGGACGGTAATGCGGTCCTGCAGACCAAGATCCTGGACGCGCTGCAGGGTATGGGCGTACTGCGCGTCGGACAACGTGGTGGTGGTCACCCGGCATCTGTAGCGGGTGGCGGCATGGATCGCCAGGCTACCCCAACCGGTACCGATCTCGAGCAGATGATCGTCAGGACGCAGCGCGAGTTTGATGCAGATACGCTCCAGCTTGTTCAGTTGGCCCTGCTCCAGGCTCTGTTCCGGGCTATCGAACATGGCTGCCGAGTACATCATGGTCGGGTCCAGCAGGCGCTCGAACAAGGCATTGCCCAGATCGTAATGGGCGAGAATGTTGCGTCGCGAGCCGCGCCGGCTGTTGCGGTTCAGCCAATGCAGCAGGCGCTGGATCGGACGGCCCAGGCGCGCCAACCCGCCTTCAAGGGCGTCGAGCACCTCAATGTTGGCGACAAAGAGGCGAGTGACCGCGGCCAGGTCCGGACTGCGCCAGTAGCCATGGATGTAAGCTTCGCCGGCACCGATCGAGCCGTTGGCAGCCACCATGCCCCAGGCTGTCTCGTCGAAGATCTCGACCTCGGCATGCAGCGCGCTGCCGACGTCGCCGAACAGCCACTGCCTGTCTTGGCAGATCAGGCGCAGACGGCCTTGGCGCAGGTTGCGAAGCTGAGTGAGCACGGCGCTCCTGGCCAGACCGCCGAATAACGGCGCCAGGCCCAAGGATTTGCTAACGCTCAGAGTTGGATCGGACATGCTCGGGCTCCTCGTTGACGTGATGGCCAGGGTTTTGGCTGCTCTGACGGGTTGTGTGGGCATAGAGCGGGGTGCGCTTGAGCAACAGGCGCATGGCTTGCCAATAAATGGCGCCGAGGGTGCGCAGGCTCATCCACGGGAAGGCCAGTACGTGGCGTCGTAGTGCTGAGGCATCCAGCGGCTGGCGCTTCAGGGCCAGGTCGGCCTCGAAGACTTTTTGCCCTTCGCGGCGGTTTTCCATGTGGATGCGCATGTGCGCGTCATCGATGTAAAAGCGCATGTGGTACTGCATATCCATTGGCAGAAATGGCGAGACATGGAATGCCTTCTCGACCGAGAACTGCCGGGGCTGACCGGGCAGCACAGACAACACGTAGTGAAAGCGTTCACGCCAAGGGGTGTTACGTACCTCCAGCACAATCGCCGCCAGGAGACCGTCACTGTCGTGGCAAAAGTAGAAACTGACCGGATTGAAGGAAATGCCCCAACTGCGCGGCTGGGTCAGCAAATGAATGCTGCCGCAGGGCGCCTGGCCCAAGGACTTGGCCACTACTTCGCGCACAGCTTCCTTCAAGGAGATACCGCGACGAGTCCAGGCTGGCAGGTAATCGGTTTCTCGCCAGCACAACGGTGCCAGGCGAGAAGCACCGAGTAACGGGGACAGGCCCGGCAACAGATCCTGTTCATCCAGATCCAGATAAAGCATGCCGATGCGATAACGGAATCCATGGAATCGCGGGAGCAGGCGCCGGTGGCTGACCCAACCGTTGCAAAGGCTGCTGTTCACAGGCGCTCCCCGAACCGTTGGGCGACGTCCAGCGCGCTGACCACGCCATCCTCATGGAAGCCGTTTGCCCAATAAGCGCCGCAGAAGTAGCTGTGCCGGGTTCCCTGTAGCTCACCCTGGCGTGCCTGGGCTGCCATGGCGGCAAGGCTGTATTGGGGATGTGCATAATTGAATCGCGCCAGCACCTGCGACGGGTCCACGCAATCGCCCTGATTGAGGCTTACGCAGAAGGTCACCGGGGCGTCGAGGCCTTGCAGAATGTTCATGTTATAGGTCACGGCTGCAGGGGCGTGCGCGGGACCACCGAGGCGATAGTTCCAGCTGGCCCAGGCCTTGCGCCGGCTGGGCAGCAGGCGGATGTCGGTGTGAAGCAATACTTCGTTGGCGGCGTAGCCGAGGGCACCTAGCACCTCGTGCTCGGTGGTCGTAGGTTTCTCCAGCAGCGCCAAAGCCTGGTCGCTATGGCAGGCGAACACGACCTTGTCGAAACGCTCATGGCCTGCCGCACTGGTGATCATCGCGCCGCTATCGTCCCGGCGGACGCTCAGCACCGGGCAACTGAGCCGAATGCGCTCGCTGAAGGTCTTGCACAACGGTGCCACATAGCTGCGCGAGCCACCCTCGATCACTCGCCATTGTGGCCGCTGGCTGATCGAGAGCAGGCCATGGTTACGAAAAAAACGGATGAAGAAGTGCAGTGGAAAGCGCAGCATATCGGCCCGTGATACCGACCAGATGGCCGAGCCCATGGGTACGATGTAGTGATGGATGAAGCGCTGCCCGTAGCCTCGCGTGTACAGGTAATCGCCAAGACTCATGCCCGGCTCGATGCGGTGGCTGTCAAGGTCGGCCACCGCCTGGCGGTTGAAGCGCACGATATCGCGCAACATACCCCAGAAGCCCGGCGACAGCAGATTGCCGCGCTGGGCGAAGAGGGTGTCCAGGTTGTTGCCGTTGTATTCCAGGCCGCTCTGCGGATCGTTCACGGAAAAGCTCATCTCGGTGGGGCGTGAGACGACTCCGAGGCGATCCATCAAGCGGATGAAGTTGGGATAGGTCCAGTCGTTGAAGACGATGAAACCGGTGTCTACCGCATAACGCCGGCCCTGCCATTCGATGTCGACCGTATGGGTATGACCGCCGATCCAGTCAGCCGCTTCGAACACGGTTACCTCATTGCGACGTGACAACAGATAGGCACAGGTCAGGCCAGAGATCCCGCTGCCGATAATGGCGATACGCATATGACGCTATTCCTGTTCGGTTCGCGCCAGTCGGCGACCCAGGGCCAGGCGCCAACGCGCAGGCAGGGCGCCAAGCAAGCGCAGGACGAGAATGAAGAGGCGTGGAAAATTGATCTCCAGCGGTCGTCGCCTCAGGCGCGCGACGACATGCCGCGCGGCGCGGTCGGCCGTCCAGAGTTGTGGCATGGCAAAGGTATTGCGCCGGGTCAGGGGGGTGTCGATGAACCCTGGGCTGACCAAGGTTACATCAATGCCTTCGGCACATAGATCCAGGCGCAGGGATTCGACCAGATAACGCAGGGCCGCCTTGGAAGCGCCATAGGCTCCAGCCCGCGGCAGCGCCAGCCAGGTCACCGAACTGCCGATCACTACCAGGTGTGGTCTCTGCCCGCGGCGCAGCAGTGGAAGGGCCGCCTGCAGGCAGTAACTGACTGCCAGCAGATTGGTACGCATCACGCGCTCGACTGTCTCGGCCTCGAACCTGCCCGGCACAAGGTATTCGCAGGTGCCCGCGTTCAGGATCACCAGGTCCAGCGCACCCCATGCATGCTCGATGTCCTCGCAGATGGCCGCGACCTGTCGTGGGTCAGTCACATCGCCGGTAGTGAGCAGGGCCCTGGGGTAGCGCAGCACTAGCGGCATCAATGCCTCCGCCCGCCGGCCACCCAAGGCAACCGCATGGCCTTGCTCCAGCAGCCGTTCAGCCAGGGCGGCTCCGAGACCGCTGCTGGCTCCTGTCAGCCAGCAGCGGCTCATGCGAGCCTCCCCTTGATCCAGCCGATCACCCCGCCAACTACCGGGATGTGCTCGTAGAGCAGGGCGCCGGCATCGAAGTAGTCGTGATGCAGGTAGACATGTTGCGCCCAGCGCAGGTGGCTGCAGCCTTGCAGACAGATCGGCTGGCCGTGGGACAGGCGCGGATGACGAAAATGCAGGTTCCAGCGCAGATAACCGTGGCCGGGGGTGATTTCATCCACGTCAAGGAGGTCGTAGCGGATATCCTGGACGTTGCTGTACAGCTTTTCAAAGTATCTGCGCAGCGCCGGCAAGCCATCCAGCTGATGCAGGGGATCACGAAACTGAACGTCGTTGCTGTAGAGCTCGCCCAGTCTGTCCAGGCAATCAGCGTTCAGCGTGGCGAACGTCTCGGCGAAGTGGTGGAGATACGCAGACATGGCAGGCTCCAGGAAAAATTGTACAAGTCGGAAAACTTGTACATGTTTATCTGAAGCCTACGGGGAAAAGTGTACAAGTCAATATTCTTGTACAATTTTTGTGTCGATCGTAGCGCTACGCGTCGTCAGCCACCGAGCTTTGCCAGTTTGCTGCGAAGCTCGGCCACTTCGGTCTCAAGTGACTGAATCCTTTCCAGCGCGGCAATCTTGTCGCTGACGTCGTGCTGTATGCCAATGTAGTAGGTCAATTGGTCGGCATCGTTGTACACGGGAGTGATGGACAGCTCGTTCCAGAACGGGCTGCCATCCTTGCGATAGTTGCGCAGCACCTGACGGCAAGGCTGGCCGAGGCGAATGGCACTGCGGATTGCCTCGAGGCCGGTCTGATCATGGTCGTCTGCCTGCAGGAACCGGCAATCCTGGTAGAGAATTTCGTCGGCGCTGTAGCCGGTCAGGCGCTCGAAGGCGGGGTTGGCATAGATGAGAATGCTGTCATTGCCTTCCTGCTCGGCCACGACGATGCCGTCATTGGAGGCTTCGACCATAAGTTGTAGGAGTTTGGCTTCAATCATGGTCTGGGCTCTTTTTGATTCGTGGGGTTGCCTCACAGCGTAATCGTCAGCGACAGCCATGCCTAGATGGCAGGGCGCAGTGCCGTCGGGCATCGATGGGTGCTGGTTAAAAAGTGTCATGCCTGGTTTAGAATGCCAACACACTCAGGATGCAACGACTTTCAATGACCGAGCCCATCGAATCCACCTCCGACGACGCCTTGCTCCCCATGCGGGAAGTCGTCAGCCTGACTGGCGTCAACCCGATTACCTTGCGGGCATGGGAGCGCCGCCACGGGCTGATCCGACCGGTACGCACTGTGGGAGGGCATCGCCTGTATTCGCAACAGGACATCGAACATATTCGTAGCATCATGCTCTGGACCAGCCGGGGCCTGCCCATCAGCAAGATAGGCGCTTTGCTCGTCCGGCAGCAGGACACGCCCGGTATCACTGTATCGGGCTCGGCCGAAGCCCCCCTGGTCCAGTGGCAAGAGGCAGTTCATCGTGCCACGCAGGCTTTTGATGGCGCTGAACTGGAGCGCCTGCACGGGCAACTATTTACGATCTATCCGAAAGCTACTGCACTGGAGGCTATTCTGCTGCCGGTCTGGCGCAGCCTGGCATCCGGTAATCATTTCGGTCGACGCAGTCAGTGGTTGTTCCTTGACGCCTTCTTGCGCGCGCGGATGTTGTTGCGACTGCAGATGAACCAGAGCAACGGTGCTTGCGTGCTGCTGGCAGATGGCTCGGGCCATGCGCGCGAATTGGAGCTGTTGTGTGCCGGTGTGTTGATGAGTAGTGACCAGTTGCGCATCGAGGTGCTGGGCACGGGCCAACCTCTGGAAGAACTGCCGTTGCTGTGTGAAGCGATTCAGCCCGCCGCGCTGGTGCTATGGGTCCAGGCGCCACTGCAGGTAGATGCACACAAGCGACTGCGTGCCCTTCAAATGGGCGTTACGTGCCCAGTGGCCTTGGCCGGCGACGCAGCTGCCGCTTCGACGGCAGAGTTGCGTGGTTCTTCGATTGCCATTTTGGGCAATGACGAAGCGAGTATTTTGCCCAGGCTGCAAGCCTTGGTAAGGGGAACACTGCAAATTTGAATCCAGTCGTTCCACGTAAGGATGGTTACCTGAAACTGCATTCGACAACGGCATGCCGGTTGTGCTGATCCGAGCTGAAGACCTCGGTCTGAGTGGCTATGAGAGTCCGGCACAACTGGATGCCGATACTGAGTTGAAGGCCCGCTTCGAATCGATCCGCCTGCAAGCCGGGCCGCGTATGAACCTGGGCGACGTGAGCCTGCGTAACGTGCCCAACATGTGCCTGATTGCGCCAGCACAAGCGGGTGGAGCACTGAGCACCCGGACCTTCATCCCGGACATGATCGATTAATGAGTTGCCGCCTGATGAGAACGGCCCGATTGTTGCTGGACGGGGCTGTATATGTCCCGCGGACGCTATGGGCAGGCCAGCAGGGACATTAAGCGGTGTGTTCAAGGGCACCCGCACAATCAGGATGGTGCCGCTGGCCATGATCGACAGATTCACGATCAATCCTTTTCGTCGACCCACGTCATCGATATAGGCACCCAGCACCACGGCGCCCAACGGACGCATCAGGAAGCCTGCACCGAGCATTGATGTGCAAAGTGGATCAATGCATTCGGGGACTAAGCGCTATTCGCTGTGCGCCCGCACCACGCTCTCGGTGCCCAGCCGATACTGATTGTTCCCGCTGCGCTTGGCCTCATACATCGCCAGGTCGGCAATGTGCAGCAAGCGGTCGATGCTCGGCGCATGATCGGGGAACACGGCGACGCCCAGGCTGGTGCCGATGTGGCGCTGGTCGTTGCCGATGGTGACGGGCGGGGAGAGTTCGACGAAGATTTTCTGGCAGATGCTGCGCGCTTCATCTTGCAGGCTTTCGCCTTGGGGCAAGCCCTGGAGGATGACCACGAATTCGTCGCCACCGATCCGCGCGACGGTGTCGGTGCCGCGCAGGATGCGCTTGAGCCGTGTGGCGGTAGTGACCAGCACGCGGTCGCCGGCGGCATGGCCATAGCGGTCGTTGATGGCCTTGAAACCATTGAGATCGACAAACACCAGCGCCACCCGCGTGGCGCTGGCGCGCGCCTGCTCCAGCGCTTCGGACAGGCGCTCTTCGAGCACCAGGCGATTTGCCAGGCCGGTCAGCGGGTCGTAATGAGCCAGGTGCTTGAGGTAGTTGGCCGAGGCCTTTTCTTCGGTGATGTCGCGTACCACGCCCATCATCTTGATCGTTTCGTCGTGGTCATTCTTGACCACGTTGCCGGTTTCCCGCAGCCAGCGGATCGTTCCGTCGGGCCAGACCACGCGGTATTCCTCATCATGGTTTTCGCCGGTTTCCAGGCAACGCAGTTCGCCGGCCCGGACCCTCAGCCGGTCGTCAGGATGCACGCAGGAGCAGAACAGGGCGTAGGAGGGCGTCACTTCGCCGATCTTGAACCCGAACATGCCGAAAATCGCGTCGGACCAGTACAGGCGGTCGGTGTCGACATCCCAATCCCAGGTGCCGATGCGAGCGAAATACTGGCTGCGCTTGAAGCGCTCGGCGTCGCCAGCCTGATGGATGTTCCGGCCTTCGGACAGGCTGTTGATGATTGCGCGGTACTGCGCCAGTTGCTTGTGCAGTGAGTGTTCGCGCCAGATCAGCGCGACGATCAGGGTGAGCGTCATTGAACCAAGGATGACGCTGGTCCAGAGCAGGATCATTCGGGCATGGCCATCAGGGCGTTGAACCGTACGGGTAATAGTTGATTATTTTAGTTCAGCACACAGCTTTGAACGCGGCGCGCGCAGACGGCAATGGTTGCCAATCGCGGGCAAATCTGGGAAAACGGCGCCCATCAGGCCCTTGAGGGCGAGTGAGCATACGAGTGAATTAAATGAATGACGAGCTTCAGGTAATCGATCTTCAGTTGGGTGACGGAAAAGCCGCGGTAAAAGGCGCGTTGATCACCACCCAGTACCGTGGCTGGCTGGAGGACGGGTCCGAATTCGACTCTTCCTATAGCCGTGGCAAACCCTTCCAGTGCGTGATCGGCACCGGGCGGGTCATCAAGGGCTGGGACCAGGGCATCATGGGCATGCAGGTCGGTGGCAAGCGCAAGTTGCTGGTGCCGGCGCACCTGGCCTATGGCGAGCGCACCATGGGCAAGATCACGCCGAATTCGAACCTGATCTTCGAAATTGAATTGCTGGAAGTGCTGACGCGGGATGATTGACCGGTGGGGGCGGGGAGAACTACAGCAACTGCCCCGTATCCCAAAGATGGACCAGCTCTCCCGGTGCCTGGTCCTCCGGCACTTTAAGCACCATCCGGTCTTCCTGCCCGCCTAGCCGATAGTTCAACTCTATCTGGTAAAAGCGCTGGTCGCCACGGCCGGATTCCGTGCTGTCCAGGGGCAGGCATCCCTCCAGTACCGAGCAGATGCGGGAGCGCTGGCTGATGTCGCATTGCGCAAACTCAATCTCCCGAGGGCGGCTCAAGGCGTGAATCGCCGCGAAACCGCCCTGGCGAGAGAGGCGAACCCGGGCGTCGTCGCCCAATGCAGGCAGGGTTTTCATAGGGTCTCCGTGAGTTCGATGCCCGTTTGAGCCCAGCCCTGGCGCACGGCCTCGACTTCTCGCGCACCGAAGCGTTGGGCGGCATGGTCGACGGTCAGCCGGGCGAAGGCATCGAAATCGGCGTCCGGATTCAGGCGTTTGTCGCACAGGGCGTCGTACCAGATCACCCCGGCTTTCTTCCAGGCGAACCCGCCAAGCGCTCTGGCCACCAGATAAAACGCGCGATTGGGGATGCCGGAATTAATGTGCACACCGCCATTATCCTCCTGGGTGATGACGAATTCACGCATGTGATCCGGTTGCGGATCCTTGCCCAACAGCGGGTCGTCGTAGGCCGTGCCCGGGTGGGACATCGAACGCAGGCCTCTGCCATTGATCTTTGGCGTCAGCAAGTCAGCCCCGATCAGCCAGTCCGCCTGCTCGACGGTGTGGCCAAGGACGAACTGCTTGGTGAGGATGCCGAACACATCCGACAGCGATTCGTTCAAGGCCCCGGACTGGTTGGCGTAGATCAGTCCGGCCGTGCTTTCGATCACGCCATGGGCCAGCTCATGGGCGACCACATCCAGCGAGCGGGTGAAGCGCTGGAAAATTTCCCCGTCACCATCGCCGAAGACCATTTGCGCACCATTCCAGAAGGCGTTTTCGTATCCCAGGCCATAATGCACGCTGCCGACCAAGGCAAATCCCTTGTTATCGATCGAGTCGCGACGCAGCACCTTCCAGAAGAAATCATAGCTGGCTCCCAGTGCATCGTAAGCTTCATCGACGGCCGCATCGCCTGTGGCCGGCTGGCCTTCCATTCGCACCGGCATACCCGGCAACAGCATTTTGTTCTGGGCGTCGTGCAGGCTGCGCTGGACCACTCCCGGCTTTCCGGGCGGCGGCAGAATCGCCCGCTCCGGCGGCCGCGAAGGTGGCCCGGGATTGGGCAGCAGGTTTTGCACATGATGCAGGGTGATCATCGCCGCCGTGCGCTGCGGTTCTGAGCCGTGGGCGATGATGCGGTTGAGAATGTAGGGCGGGATAAAACTGCGCAGTGCTGGTGAGTCGTTCATCCGTGCATCCCTGGCGTGACAGCGGTCGATACTGATGTGATCCGGGCACCGCGCGTTCGGTTCCGTACCGGGTCCTTGTGCGAGCTGGTTCGCGATAGCGACAGGTCGGTCAAAAATGATGTTGAATATCACGCCACTGTCGCGAGCCCGCTCGCTCCCACAGGTTTTGTGTTTGAACTCACCCGCCTTACAGGAAGCCCATGTCGCCAGCCAATGAATTTCTGGAGATGGTTCAACAGCTGGATGTCGCTTACCGGCACTGGACCGGTGCGCGCTTGCCGGCTCCGCAATCGCTGAGCGAGGACGAGCGCCTGGCCTGGCTGCATGCTCACGCGCCTTTTGCTTTGCTGGCCCATGGCACCGAGGCCGATCCGCTGTTTTATTACGCCAACGAGCAGGCCCTCGCCAGTTTCAAGTACCCGCGCGAGCAGTTCATCGGCATGCCTTCGCGTTTCAGTGCGTCACCGCTGGACCGGGACATGCGCCAGACGCTCCTGGAGCAGGTCACGGCCCATGGCATTGCCCATGGCTACAGTGGTTATCGGGTGGATCGGCAGGGCAATGCCTTCATGATTCATGAAGGCAAGGTGTGGACGCTGGTTGATCAGCAGGGTGTGCGTTTGGGGCAGGCGGCGTTGTTCTGGCCGGATGCTGCACGGGTTGGGCAGTTGGACTGATCGTCGATCAAGCGACCGGCCAATCCTTGAACAGCGCAATTCGTCCATTCGCGGACGGGCGGTAATGCCAGGTCAGGCGGTCCAATTCCGGCTTCATCGCCAGAATTTGCCGGACGGTAGCGCCAGCAATGCTCAACGCCAGTGACTGCCCCGGACATTGATGGCGCCCCGCACCAAAAGTGAAGCTGCGCCGGTTCGGGCGGTCGAGCAGAAAAGTGTCGGGGTTGTCGTTGAGCTGCGGGTCGCGATTGGCCGAGGCCAGCAGCACCAGGATCACATCCCCGGCATTCAGCCTTGTGCCGTCAATCTCGCAGGGGGCGGCGACGAAGCGGCGGGTGTTTTGTACCGGTGGGTCGAAGCGCTGTACTTCGGCCAGCAGGTCTTCGATAGAGGTTGATTCGCTGTGCAATGACGGGTGTTGAATCAATGCCAGCACGGCATTGCCGATCAGTCCGGCAGTGGCCTCGAAGGTCTGGGAAAACAGGCCGATCAGGTTGGCGATCAGGGTTTGCGGAGCGCCGCCGGTGAAGCGCTGGCGGATGCCTGCAAGCAGGCGGCTGTGGTTGTCCGGGTCGGCCAAAAGCTCGGCACAGTAACCGCTCAGTTGTTCGGCGGCGGCATGGGCGGCGGCCAGCTGTGCCGAGGTACTCAAGGGCGACAGGCAAGCCACGAAGTCCGCCGTCAGTTCGCTGATGATTCGACCCTGAGCCGGGGTGAATCCCAGCAACGCCGCCACCACACACACCGGCCCACGGAACATGGCGTTGTGCAGGCCGACGGCGTCGGCGGAGATCAACCGGGCGCTGACCAGACTTTCGACTTCCCGCGTATCGATCAAATCCAGCCCCGGCGCAATCGCCGACCGTGGGCAATGCTGGCGCTCACCTTCATTCATGCGCATCAATTGGCCGAACACCTGGCCGGCCATGCCATCGGCAATCGCCCTGGGGACTGGCTCCAGCGCGGGACGAACCTGGCAATCGGCATGTGCCAGCACGGCAGCCACCACCCGGGCGCTGCTGGCCACCCACATGTTCAGCCCCGGATGAAAAGCCAGTCCACCCTCGGCACGCAGTTGTGCGTAGTAGGGATAAGGATCGGCATGGGTCGCAGCGATGATCGGGTCCATGGGTCACAGCCTTTTGTTGTTGGAAAGTGTTGCTACTATCTCCAGTCCGAAAGGGCGTTGATTCGTCCGGGAGCGAAATATGAGTGCAGAACAACACGACATGGGCGTCTCGCAGGTGGCGGCGGCCATCGCCGAGCCGGCGCGGACGAAAATCCTCTGTTCGCTGATGGACGGCCATGCCCGCACCAGCACCGAGCTGGCGGCGGTGGCCGAAGTCAGCGCGTCGACCGCCAGTGCCCACCTGGCCAGGCTCAAGGAGCTGGCGCTGGTGCGGCTGCACGTCCAGGGACGTCACCGCTATTACAGCCTGGCGGACAAACGTGTGGCCCAGGCCCTGGAAGCGCTGATGGTGATCGGCCAGAACAGCGCGCCGAGCTTCCAGTCGCGTACCCCGGATCGCCTGCAATTTGCCCGCACCTGCTACGACCATATGGCGGGAACCCTGGCCGTGCTGTTGCATGACCGGATGCTCGAAGCGGGCTGGCTGGAGGAAACCGACGAACAGGCCTATCGCTTGAGTGACAGTGGTTCGGCAATGTTTCAGGGGCTCGGGATTGAAGTGCAGGATCTCAGCACGCTGCGCCGCCGCTTTGCCTGCCCGTGCCTGGACTGGAGCATGCGTCGGCCGCATCTGGGTGGATCTCTAGGGGCGGCGTTGTTGCAAACGGCGCTCAAGCGCAAATGGGTGACCCAGGATCTGGACAGTCGGGCGTTGGCGTTGACGGCGTTGGGGCGCAGGGAGATGGCGGGGCGGTTTGGGCTTGAGTCGCCGCTGCTGGTTGAAGGTAATGGCAAAAGATTTCCAATCGTGGCAGCTCCGACCACACCAGGTGCATCCATTAATGATCAATAGCATTTTTCCGGTTGCTTCTGTGGTGACTGACATACTGCCTTCGCGGGCAAGCCCGCTCCCACAGGGATTTTCAGTGTGCACAAGATCTGCGAACGACACAAAACCAGTGTGGGAGTGGGCTTGCTCGCGAAAGCGGTGTGTCAGGCAATGATGATGTCGAATCTGACGGCCCCTTCGCGAGCAAGCCCGCTCCTACAGAGGGGGGGGACTCGTCAGTACGATGCAAACAAAAAGCCCCCCGTCGGTCACCCGATGGGGGGCTTTTGTGTCTCAGGCGTCAGGTCAGACCTTGACGATCCAGCCCGCTGGCGCTTCGATGTCGCCGGTTTGCACGCCGGTCAGCTCTTTGTAGAGCTTCTGGGTGACCGGGCCGACTTCGGTTTCGCTGTGGAACACGTGCAGGTGGTCGTTGTAGTCGATGCCGCCAATCGGTGTGATCACCGCCGCAGTACCGCAAGCACCGGCTTCCTTGAAGTCGGAGAGCTTGTCGATGAACACGTCGCCTTCAACCACTTCCATACCCAGACGGGTCTTGGCCAGTTCGATCAGCGACAGGCGGGTGATGCCCGGCAGTACCGATGGCGAGTTCGGGGTCACGAACTTGTTGTCGTGGGTGATCCCGAAGAAGTTGGCCGAACCGACTTCCTCGATCTTGGTGTGGGTCATCGGATCCAGGTAGATGGCGTCGGCAAAGTGGGCTTTCTTGGCCTTGGAGCCCGGCATCAGGCTGGCAGCGTAGTTGCCACCGACCTTGGCTGCACCGGTGCCTTGTGGCGCCGCGCGGTCGTAGCTGGAAATCTGGAAATTATGCGGGGTCAGGCCACCCTTGAAGTAGGCGCCGACCGGGATGCAGAAAATCGAGAAGATGAACTCGGGGGCGGTACGCACGCCGATGTTGTCACCCACGCCGATCACGAACGGGCGCAGGTACAGCGCGCCGCCGGTGCCGTATGGCGGAATGAAACGCTCGTTGGCGCGGACCACGGCCTTGCAGGCTTCGATGAACTGCTCGGTGTCGACTTGCGGCATCAGCAGACGGGCGCAGCTGCGCTGCATGCGCAGGGCGTTCTGATCCGGGCGGAACAGGTTGATCGAGCCGTCCTTGCAACGATAGGCCTTCATGCCTTCGAAGCATTGCTGGCCATAGTGAAGGGCTGTGGAGCCTTCGCTGATGTGCAGCACGTTATCTTCGGTCAGGGTGCCCTTGTCCCATTCGCCATTGCGAAAGTACGACAGATAGCGCTTGTCGGTCTTGATGTAGTCAAAACCCAGCTTGTCCCAATTGATGCTTTCGTTACCCATGACACCCTCTATCACTTAACAACCGCCGAAACGGTTCAAGGCTTCTGACGTTTTTTGGATGGGGACAACAATACTTCATTCTTGGGCTAAATCGCAGCCCAGACTATCGGCTGATCGGCAGATAATTCGCGTTGACCTTGAGAATTCGCGAGCAAGCCCGCTCCCACATTTGGAATGCATTCCCCTGTGGGAGCGGGCTTGCTCGCGAAGAGGCCATCCCTGCCACCATCCCTCGCCCTGATTTACAGGTGCAACGCATGCCCCAGCGCACGCAACGCCGCTTCCTGCACCGCCTCGCCGAGCGTCGGATGCGCATGGATGGTGCCGCCGATGTCTTCCAGCCGCGCGCCCATCTCCAGGCTTTGCGCGAACGCCGTGGACAATTCGGACACGCCGACACCGACTGCCAGCCAGCCGACAATCACATGATTATCCCGACGGGCGACCACACGCACGAAGCCGCTTTTCGACTCCAGGGTCATTGCCCGGCCATTGGCGGCGAACGGGAAGCTCGACACGATGCAGTCCAGGCCTGCAGTCCTGGCCTCGTCCGGGGTCTTGCCGACCACCACCAGTTCCGGATCGGTGAAGCACACGGCGGCGATGGCGGTCGGGTTGAACTCGCGGGATTTACCGCTGATCAGCTCGGCGACCATCTCGCCCTGGGCCATGGCCCGGTGCGCGAGCATCGGTTCGCCGCTCAGGTCGCCGATGGCATAGACGTTGCGCATGCTGGTCTGGCAACGGTTGTCGATCTTGATCGATGAACCGTTCATGTCCAGGTTCAGCGCTTCGAGGTTCCAGCCCTGGGTGTTCGGTTTGCGACCGACGGCCACCAGCACCTGATCGGTTTCCAGGTTCAGGGTCGCGCCGTTCGGGGCTAGAACTTGCAAGGTATTTTCTTTCGAATCAAAGCCTTGCACGCTGTGTTTCAAGTAAAGCTTCACGCCGAGCTTTCTCAGTTCGTCGTGCACAGGCTGGGTCAGTTCGGCGTCGTAGGCCGGCAGGATGCGCTCCTGCGCTTCCACCACGCTGACCTCGACACCGAGCTTGCGATAGGCAATGCCCAGCTCCAGACCGATGTAGCCACCGCCGACCACAATCAAGCGCTTAGGCACGGATGTCGGCGCCAGGGCTTCGGTGGACGAGATGATCGGCCCGCCAATCGGCAACATCGGCAAGTTCACGCTTTTCGAACCGGTGGCCAGCACCAGGTGCTCGCACAGAATGCGTGTGTCGCCGACCTCGACGGTTTTACCGTCAACCACTTTGGCCCAGCCTTGAATGACCTGGACCTTGTTCTTTTTCAGCAGCGCGGCAACGCCGGTGGTCAGGCGATCGACGATGCCGTCTTTCCATTCGACGCTCTTGGTTATGTCGAGGGTCGGAGCCGAAACGCTGATGCCCAGGGCCGAAAGCTGATGGTGCTGCTGCGTCTGATGAAACTGCTCAGCGACGTGAATCAGTGCCTTGGACGGAATGCAGCCGATGTTCAGGCAGGTGCCGCCCAGGGATTGGCCTTCCACCAGGATTGTCGGGATACCCAGCTGGCCGGCACGGATCGCCGTCACATAACCGCCAGGACCGCCGCCGATGATCAGCAGCGTGGTGTTCAGTGTCTGCATGACTTTCTCCACAAATGCTTAATCGACAAAGAGCGTGGCGGGTTGTTCGAGCAGGCCACGAATGGCCTGGATGAAGAGCGCCGCGTCCATGCCGTCGACCACGCGGTGATCGAAGGAGCTGGAGAGGTTCATCATCTTGCGGACCACGATCTGGCCTTTGATCACCATTGGCCGTTCGACGATCTTGTTCACGCCGACAATCGCCACTTCCGGCAGGTTCAGCACCGGCGTGCTGACGATGCCGCCCAAGGCGCCGAGGCTGGTCAGGGTGATGCTCGAGCCGGACAGCTCATCGCGGCTGGCCTTGCCGTTGCGCGCGGCGGTGGCCAAACGCGAGATTTCCGCCGCGCTGTCCCACAGGCTGCGGGCTTCGGCGTGACGCACCACCGGCACCATCAGGCCAATATCGGCTTGCGTGGCAATACCGACATGCACGGCGCCGAGGCGGGTGATGACCTGGGCTTCGTCGTCGTAGCGGGCGTTGATCTGCGGGAAGTCGCGCAGGGCGACGACCATGGCGCGGACCAGGAACGGCAGCAAGGTCAGCTTGCCGCGAGTCGCACCGTGTTTTTCGTTGAGGTGCGCGCGCAGCTCTTCCACGGCGGTGACGTCGATTTCTTCGACGTAGCTGAAGTGGGCGGCGCGCTGGGTGGCGTCCTGCATGCGCTGGGCGATCTTGCGGCGCATGCCGATCACCGGGATCTGCTGTTCATCGGTACGCTGGGTGTAAGCGCTGCTGACTGTCGATGCATTCGACTGACCCTGAGCCAGGTAGGCATCCAGGTCTTCATGCAGCACGCGACCGGCCGGGCCGCTGCCACGCACCAGACGCAGCTGAATGCCCAGGTCCAGCGCATGCTTGCGCACGGCCGGGGAGGCCAGCGGACGTTCATCGGCCGCGCGAGCAACCATCGGGCCCTGGCATACAGCCGCTTTCGGCGCTGGGGCAGCGACCGGTTTGCTTTCAACCACGGCTTCAACTTTAGGTGCGACCACCGGGGCTTCTTTAACGGGAGCCGGTTGCGCCGACTCCTTAACGTTGCCCGCGCCTTCGACTTCAATGCTGATCAGCACACTGCCAACCGCCATGACTTCGCCCGGCTGGCCACCGAGGGCAATCACCTTGCCATGCACCGGCGACGGGATATCAACCATCGCCTTGTCGGTCATGACATCGGCCAGCACCTGATCTTCGACGACCATGTCGCCGACCTTGACGTGCCAGACCGACAATTCAACTTCTGCAATGCCTTCACCAATGTCCGGCATTTTAATGACGTGCGTGCCCATTCAGACCTCCATGACCCGTTTCAACGCCGCGCCCACTCGGGACGGCCCTGGGAAATACGCCCACTCTTGTGCGTGCGGGTAAGGGGTGTCCCAACCAGTGACGCGTTCGATCGGCGCTTCCAGGTGGTGGAAGCAATGTTCTTGCACCAGCGATACCAGTTCGGCACCAAAGCCGCAGGTACGGGTCGCTTCGTGCACCACCACGCAACGGCCGGTCTTTTTCACCGATTTGACGATGGTTTCCAGGTCCAGCGGCCACAGGCTGCGCAGGTCGATGACTTCGGCGTCAACGCCGCTTTCTTCAGCAGCGACTTGCGATACGTACACGGTGGTGCCGTAGGTCAGCACGGTGACGTCCTTGCCTGGACGGGTGATCGCAGCGACGTCCAGCGGCACGGTGTAGTAACCGTCCGGCACTTGCGCGGCAGGGTGTTTCGACCACGGGGTTACCGGGCGGTCGTGGTGGCCGTCGAACGGGCCGTTGTACAGGCGTTTTGGCTCGAGGAAGATCACCGGGTCATCGTTTTCGATGGAGGCGATCAACAGGCCCTTGGCGTCGTACGGGTTGGACGGCATCACCGTGCGCAAACCGCAGACCTGGGTGAACATCGCCTCGATGCTCTGGCTGTGGGTCTGGCCGCCGTAGATGCCCCCGCCGCACGGCATGCGTAGGGTCATCGGTGCGGTGAACTCGCCTGCCGAGCGATAACGCAGGCGGGCGGCTTCGGAAATGATCTGGTCGGAGGCCGGGTAGACGTAGTCGGCGAACTGGATCTCGGCCACCGGACGCAAGCCGTAGGCGCCCATGCCCACGGCGACACCGACGATGCCGCTTTCGGAAATCGGCGCGTCGAACACCCGGGAGGTGCCGTACTTGTTCTGCAGGCCTTCGGTGCAGCGGAACACGCCGCCGAAGTAGCCAACGTCCTGGCCGAAGACCACGACGTTGTCGTCACGTTCAAGCATCACATCCATGGCCGAGCGCAGGGCCTGGATCATGGTCATGGTGGTCGTGGTCATGGCGGTTTCCAGCTCGATATTGTTGTTGTGATCGTTCATGTCAGATCCCCAACTCTTGACGCTGGCGCTTCAAGTGCTCCGGCATCTCTTTGTAGACGTCTTCGAACATGGTCGCAGCGCTTGGAATCTGGCCGCCGGCGAGGGTGCCGTACTGTTCGGCTTCTTTCTGTGCGGCGATCACTTGGGCTTCCAGTTCGGCGCTGACCGCGGCGTGTTCCTCTTCGGACCACTGGCCGACCTTGATCAGGTGCTGCTTGAGGCGCGCAATCGGATCGCCGAGCGGGAAGTGGCTCCAGTCATCGGCAGGGCGGTATTTGGACGGATCATCGGAAGTCGAGTGCGGGCCGGCACGGTAGGTGACCCATTCGATCATGGTCGGGCCGAGGCCGCGGCGCGCACGTTCGGCGGCCCAGGCGGAGGCGGCGTACACGGCGTAGAAATCGTTGCCGTCGACCCGCAGGGAGGCAATGCCGCAACCAACGCCGCGACCGGCGAAGGTGGTGGCTTCACCACCGGCGATCGCCTGGAAGGTGGAGATCGCCCACTGATTGTTGACCACGTTGAGGATCACCGGCGCGCGGTACACGTGGGCGAAGGTCAGGGCGGTGTGGAAGTCCGACTCGGCGGTGGCGCCGTCGCCGATCCAGGCCGAAGCGATTTTGGTGTCGCCCTTGATCGCCGAGGCCATGCCCCAGCCCACGCCCTGGATGAACTGGGTGGCGAGGTTGCCGGAGATGGTGAAGAAACCGGACTCCTTGACCGAGTACATGATCGGCAATTGCCGGCCCTTGAGCGGATCGCGCTCGTTGGACAGCAACTGGCAGATCAGGTCGACCAGCGGTACGTCGCGGGCCATCAGGATGCTTTGCTGGCGGTAGGTCGGGAAGCACATGTCGTCGATGTTCAAGGCCAGGGCCTGGGCGCTGCCGATGGCTTCCTCGCCGAGGCTCTGCATGTAGAACGACATCTTTTTCTGACGCTGGGCGACCACCATGCGGTTGTCGTAGATACGTGTCTTGAGCATGGCGCGCATGCCCTTGCGCAGGATCTCCACCGGCACGTTTTCGGCCCACGGCCCAAGGGCATTGCCCTGGTCGTCGAGCACGCGAATCAGGCCACGGGCCAGGTCAGCCGTGTCAGCCGGTTCAACATCGATTGGGGGTTTGCGCACCGTGCCGGCATCGGTCAGATGCAGGTAGGAGAAGTCGGTTTTACAGCCGGGACGGCCCGAGGGTTCGGGGACGTGCAGGCGCAGCGGTTCATACGCTTGGGTCATGGCTTCTACGCTCGATCTTGTGAATTTCTTGTAGTGAGCTGACAGATTTCATTCGATAAATGAAATCTTGTCCTACAACAATCATAGGCCCGCCCAAGAAGAATATTTCTCTCTGTTTCGTTGCGCTAAAGATCATTTACAGATAAAAAACCTGCATAAACATAAAAAACAGGTGGTTTTGTCTCATGCGCAAACTGGACCGTACCGACATCGGCATTCTCAACAGCCTTCAGGAGAATGCACGCATCACCAACGCCGACCTCGCACGCTCGGTGAACCTGTCGCCGACGCCGTGTTTCAACCGGGTCAAGGCCATGGAAGAACTGGGGGTGATCCGCGAGCAAGTGACGCTGCTCGATGCCGACCTGCTGGGGTTGCATGTGAACGTGTTCATTCACGTCAGCCTGGAGAAGCAGGTGGAAGAGGCGTTGCAACATTTCGAAGAAGCGATTTCCGACCGCCCCGAGGTGATGGAGTGCTACCTGATGGCCGGCGACCCGGACTACCTGATCCGGGTGCTGGTGCCGACCATCCAGTCGCTGGAGCGTTTCATGATGGATTTTCTGACCAAGGTGCCGGGGGTGGCGAACATACGTTCGAGCTTTGCGCTCAAGCAGGTGAGGTACAAAACCGCGCTGCCGTTGCCGGCCAATGGCCTGACGTTGGGCAACTGAAATAACGATCACTCTGTAGGAGCGAGCTTGCTCGCGATGGAGGTTAACGATAACGCGAGTCTTCTGAATAAACGCGTTGCCCTCAAGTCCATCGCGAGCGAGCTCGCTCCTACAGGGTCAGAATTTGTTCAGGGGGATTTTCAGGTAGGTCACGCCGTTGTCCTCGGCCGGCGGCAAGTTCCCCGCCCGCACATTCACCTGGATCGCCGGCAGCAACAGTGTCGGCATGCCCAACCCCGAATCGCGGCGTGTGCGCATTTCCACGAAGGCGTTTTCGTCGATACCGTCGCGCACGTGAATGTTGTTTTTGCGCTGTTCACCGACGGTGGTCATGCATTCGGGAGCGCGTCCTTCCGGCGGATAGTCGTGGCACACGTACAGGCGCACGCTGGCGGGGAAGGCCAGCAGCTTGCGGATCGAGGCAAACATCTGGTTGGCATTGCCACCGGGGAAGTCACAACGGGCAGAGCCGACATCGGGCATGAACATCGTATCGCCCACCAGAATCACATCACCGTCGATCAGGTAGGCCATGTCCGCCGGTGTATGGCCGGGCACGTGCAGGGCGGTCGCCCTGAGGTTGCCGATCATGAACGATTCGTCAGGGGCGAACAGGTGGTCGAACTGCGAGCCGTCGACGCGAAATGTTGGCTCCAGATTGAACAGCGCCTTGAACACGTCCTGCACCTTGCTGATCGACTCGCCGATGGCGATTTTTCCGCCCAGCTGCTGGCGCAGATAAGGCGCGGCGGACAGGTGGTCGGCGTGGGCGTGGGTTTCCAGCAGCCATTGCACTTGCAGTGTGTGGGCTCGGACGAAGGCGATGATTTTGTCTGCCTGGGTGGTCGCGGTACGCCCGGCCGCACCGTCATAGTCGAGCACCGGGTCGACAATCGCACACTGCCCGCCATCGGCCTCGTAGACCACGTAGCTGTAGGTCGAGGAGGCGGGGTCGAGAAAAGCTTCAATCAGTGCGGGCATGGACACGAACCTGTGCAGGGGTGGAAAAGTCAGTTGCAACACTTTATGTAAAAACATAATGTTCGCAGCTTAAGTGACGTTGAAGGCATCCTGCAAATGCAATCCAGTCTGACCGAATGTGAAGTCGCCCAACTGCGCGCCTCGGCCTCCAAGGCCTGTGCGCTGCTCAAGGCCCTGGCCAATGAGGATCGCCTGTTGATCCTGTGCCAGCTGACCCAGGGCGAGCGCAACGTAGGCGAGCTGGAAAAAATGACCGGCGTGCGCCAACCGACCCTGTCCCAGCAACTGGGGATCCTGCGCGATGAAGGACTGGTCGCGACCCGTCGTGAAGGCAAGTACATTTTTTACGGTCTCGCCAGTCACGAAGTGATCCAGGTGATGAAAACCCTCTCCGGGCTGTATTGCGGGGCGGTGCTTAAAAGCTGGGTTCAACCTTGATCTTGTTCAACACACCGAACCTGTGGGAGCGGGCTTGCTCGCGAAGGCGGTGTGTCAGCCAACGTTTATGTCTACTGACACACCGCCTTCGCGAGCAAGCCCGCTCCCACAGTAGTTTTGTGTGTTGACTGGAAAAATCCTTGCGTGCAGCAAAAGGAACAAGCAATGAACGATCAACACTGGGGCCCATCCATCAGTGCAGATATCGTGGTGATCGGCGGCGGCACGGCGGGCATAGGCCTTGTCGCCAGCCTGCTCAAGCGTAGCCCGCAGCTGAACATCACCCTGATCGAACCCGACTCCCGGCATTTCTATCAACCGGCCTGGACGCTGGTCGGCGGTGGCGCCTACAACGTGGAAAACACCGTGCGGCCAATGGCGTCGGTGATGCCGCGCGGGGTCAACTGGTTGCAGGCTGCCGTGACCGGCATCGACCCCGAACATCGCCGGCTCATCCTCAGTGACGCGCGCACGGTCAGCTATCAGAACCTGGTGGTCTGCCCCGGCCTGCGCCTGGCCTGGGAGAAAATCGAAGGCCTGGAGGAGACCCTCGGCCAGCACGGCGTGACCTCCAACTACAGCTACCGGCACGCGACCTATACCTGGGACCAGGTGCAGAAACTGCGCGGCGGCAAGGTGCTGTTCACCCAGCCGGCCATGCCGATCAAATGTGCGGGAGCGCCTCAAAAAGCGCTGTACCTGTCCTGTGATCACTGGAACAGGAACGGTGTGCTGAACAACATTGACGTCGAGTTCAATCTCGCGGGCGCGGCGTTGTTCGGCGTGGCGACCTTTGTCCCGCCGCTGATGAATTACATCGAGAAGTACAACGCCCGGCTGGCATTCAATTCGAATCTGGTCAAGGTCGACGGCCCGGCGAAAACCGCGTGGTTCGAGGTCAAGGACGCCGAAGGCACTGTCACCCGCCAGGCAAAAACCTTTGATTTGCTGCATGTCGTACCGCCTCAGGTGGCCCCGGATTTCGTCGCCCGGAGTCCGCTGGCCGACGCCGCCGGCTGGTGTGAAGTCGATCCCCACAGCCTGCAGCATCCGCGTTATCCAGGCGTCTTCGCGCTGGGGGATATCTGCGGCACCAGCAATGCAAAAACCGCCGCGGCGGTGCGCAAGCAGATAGTGGTCGTGGCCGAAAACCTGCTGGCCTTGCGCAAGCAACAACCCTTGCCGCTGAAGTACGACGGCTATGGCTCCTGCCCGCTGACGGTGGAGAAGGGCAAGGTGATCCTTGCCGAGTTCGGTTATGCGGGCAAATTGCTGCCGACCTTTCCCCTTGACCCGACGACGCCGCGCCGCTCGGCGTGGTGGCTCAAGGCAACACTGCTACCGTGGTTCTATTGGAACGGTATGCTCAAGGGTCGCGAGTGGCTGACGCGTCTGTCCAGGGTCGACTGAGAACTCCCTATGTTGCTGGCAAGTCTGTTTGGCGTGGTAATGGGGTTGGTATTGGGGTTGACTGGAGCGGGCGGCGGGATTCTCGCGGTGCCGGCCCTGGTATTGGGATTGGGCTGGAGCATGACCCAGGCCGCTCCGGTGGCGTTGTTTGCGGTGGGCAGTGCGGCAGCGGTCGGCGCCATCGATGGATTGCGCCATGGCCTGGTGCGGTATCGCGCGGCGTTGCTGATCGCCGCGCTCGGTGCGGTGTTTTCGCCGGTGGGCATCTACTTCGCCCATCAGTTGCCGGAAAAAATCCTGATGATCCTGTTCAGCCTGCTGATGGTCATGGTGGCCTGGCGGATGTTGCGCCGTGAACGCAAGGACGAAGGCCCGAGCGACCACGGGCACGCCAACTGGGGCCAGAAAAACTGCATGCTCGATCAACAGACCGGGCGCTTTTCCTGGACCGCCAAATGCACCGCAACCCTCGCCGCGCTCGGAGCGGTCACGGGTGTGGTCTCGGGATTGCTGGGGGTGGGCGGCGGCTTCCTGATCGTCCCGGCGTTCAAGCAACTGACCGATGTGCAGATGCGCGGAATCATCGCTACTTCTCTGATGGTGATCAGCCTGATTTCGGCCATCGGCGTGATCGGCGCGTTCCATGCCGGCGTGCGCATCGACAGTGTGGGTGCCACCTTCATTGGTATGAGCATCATCGGCATGATCATCGGTCGCAAGCTGTGCGCCCGGGTGCCGGCGCGGGCGTTGCAGGTCGGGTTCGCCAGCATCTGCGTGATGGTCGCCGCCTACATGTTGCTCAAGGCCAACGCCTAGCCGGTACCGGTTCCTGTGGATGCCAGTCGGGTCCACAGGCCTACACCCTAAGTGGCGAGCCTCGCCGACGAGCGGTCTTACGCCATAGCGGTCACGCGCCGCCAGCCAATCCAAAGCACCTCAAAACCAGCCCCAAGGCAGCGTATGGCGCCGCCCGTCAGGTTTCGATAATCGCCTCCGACACTCAGTCCCCCGTTTCGGAGCGCGCCATGCACAACAATAAGAACGTCACGCATCGTTTTCTGCCAGCCTTTATCGCCAGCCTGTCTGCCCTGGGCCTGAGCCAGGTGGCTGAGGCGGATATCATGCTGTACGACAAGGACCAGACCACGTTCTCCACCGACGGCTATATCAACGCCTTCTATGTAAACAGCGATGTCGACCGCGCCGGCGATCAATACGACCGTCGGCAGTCACGGGTCAAGATGGGCTTTTTGCCCAACTACCTGGGGTTCAACATGGGCAAGCAGGTAGACGATCTCAAGCTCGGCGCCCGTGCTTCGTTCTGGGTCACCATCAACGACAGCGAAACCAACGGCACCGACACCGCCATCGATGTGCGGCAGTTCTTCGGCACCGTGGCCAACCCGGAGTGGGGCGAGGTGCTGATCGGCAAGGACTTCGGCTTGTTCGCCCGTTCCAACATCCTGCTCGACGAAATGCTCGCCGGTTACGGCCAGGTCAGCGATACGTTGGGGCTGGTGGATGGCGGCGGGGTGTCGTTCGGCAACATCGGCACCGGTTACCCGTACCCGTTTCCGACCTCGCAGATCACCTATCGCACCCCGGTGATGGACGGACTGCGCGTGGCGGTCGGCATCATGGACCCGGTGGACACCAACGACAGCAGCCCGACGGGCAAGGCCTATCAGGAAAACCCGCGTACCGAGAGTGAAGTCACCTATCAGTTCGACCTGGCCGGGGCAAAGATCTACAGCTGGGTCAACGGCAGCTACCAGACCTCGGACAACACCGATTCGACGGTCGAGACCGTCACCTCCAAGGGGGTCGGTTATGGCGTGCAGGCGAAGATGGGCGGCTTGTCCCTCACCGGGTCCGGTTTCCAGGCCAAGGGCATCAACCCGTTTTTCACCAACAATGCCGGCGAGCCGACCCTGCGCAACGTCGACAGTGACGGCTACCTGATGCAGGGCTCCTACAAACTGGGCAAGAACCGCCTGGCCTTGTCCTACGGCAAGACCAATGACGACGGCAACGGTGTGGTCGGCAGCGGCGCGGACTACGATACCCGCGGCATCGCGTTGTTCCATGACGTGAACGACAACCTCAAGCTGGTGGCTGAGTACAACCAGTTTGAAATCAACGGTCACGACACCGACGAGCAGAACGAAGACACCGACACCTTTGCCGTGGGCGCGGTGCTGACCTGGTAGCAGGCTGGAATACAAATAATTGTGGGAGCGAGCTTGCTCGCGATGGCTGGGTGTCAGGCGACATGGATGTTGGCTGTGATGGCCCCATCGCGAGCAAGCTCGCTCCCACAGGGTTACCGGGTGTACGCAACACCTGCGGATGACCAAAACTAGTGTGGGAGCGAGCTTGCTCGCGATGAGGCCGGCCCATTCAACATCAATATCACCTGACACTCAGCCATCGCGAGCAAGCTCGCTCCCACAGGTATGAGCTTTATTTGTCTCATCCCATCGAAGCGGCTACCCGCTACCCAAGTAGCATTCGTCGCACCCCACAGACTTCGTACACTCGTGCCTCATACACACGCACCTGCGGGAGGTAAGGATGCAGCAGAGCGAAGGCGTCGTCAGTGCAATGTCCCAGGCCACCGATGCCCGACAGGTCGCGCAGGAACTGGCACGACAGTTGTTGCACCCGCACCTGGGGTTCGTGCTGTTCTTCTGTTCCGCCGAATACGACTTGCAGGCGCTGGGCCAGGCCTTGCAGCAAAGCTTCGGTGGCATTCGCCTGGCGGGCTGCACCAGCGCCGGGGAAATCACCCCGCTGGGCTACGGGCGCAATTGCGTGACGGCGGTGGGTTTCGACCACCGGCACTTTTCCATCTCGATCGAGCTGATCGACCAGATGGAGCACTTCAGCCTGATCGACGCCCAGCAAATGGTCGAGCGCCTGGTCAGTGGCTGTCGCAGCAACACCCTGGCCCCGATCAAGGGCAACAGCTTTGCCCTGACCCTGCTTGATGGCCTGTCCAGCCGTGAAGAAATGGTCCTGGCAGCCTTGAGTGCGGCCTTGGGCGACATTCCGCATTTCGGCGGTTCGGCCGGCGACGATAACTACCTGACCCATACCCATGTGTACTTCGATGGCGAGTTCCACAGCGGCGCGGCCGTGGTGGTGCTGGTCAATACCTGGCTGGATTTCGAAGTGTTCACCACCCACCACGTACTGCCCCGCGCCGAAAAGCTGGTGGTCACCGGGGCCGACAGCACCTTGCGCCGGGTCTTCGAGCTCAATGCCGAGCCGGCCGCCGAGGAGTACGCCCGGCACATCGGCGTACCGGTGGCGCAGCTCGATCACCGGGTCTTCGCCGCGCACCCGTTGGCGGTGCGGATCAACCAGCAGTACTACGTGCGGGCCATCCAGCAGGTGCATCCGGACCTGAGCCTGAGTTTCTACTGCGCCGTGGAAAACGGCATCGTGCTCACCGCGATGACCCCGGGGCCGATGCTGCCGAACCTGCAGAGTCTGTTCGAGGGGTTGCAGGAGCGCTTGGGCGATTTGCTGCTGACCATCGGTTGCGACTGTTTCCTGCGGCGTCTGGAACTCGAAGACGACGGCAGTCTTGATCAGATCGGCGGCTTTTTGCGTGAGCAACGGGTGATGGGTTTCAACACCTATGGAGAACAGTTCAATGGCATGCACATCAACCAGACCTTCACCGGCGTTGCCATTGCCCGTGGCCGTGCCCCAGGACATCGCTGAGCTGCAGGCCGAGCTGGCCGGGCTGCGCCTGGAAAACCACAAACTGCAGCGCATCAATGGCGCGCTGATCGAGCGGGTCGAGTCCGGGGGAACCCGCGGCAACGATCCGTACGCGGCATTCCAGCATTCGGTGGTGCTGGCCGAGCAAGTGCGCGAACGCACCGATGCCCTGAACCAGGCCATGGCCGAACTCAAGGCCGGCAATCATTTGCTCAGCGAAGCTCGCCTGCGTGCGGAAACGGCGCACCAACACCTGATCGATGCCATCGAAAGCATTTCCGACGCCTTCGTGCTGTTCGACGCCGACCAGCGCATCGTGTTGTTCAACAGTCGCTTCAAGGCGTTCTGGAGCAACAGCCGGGTGCGGATCAACGCCGGCATGCGCCTGACCGAGGTCAAGCGGCTGATGATGAACAACGCCCTGTTCACTGAAGAGCCGCGCGGGCATGCCGACGAAAACCTGCTTTACCGCCTGCAGAACGGGCGCTGGCTGCAAGTCAGCGAGCGGCCGACCCAGGAAGGAGGGCGGGTGATCCTGTTCACCGACATTACTGACGTCAAACTCAGCGAAACCGTACGCCGTGAGCAGGCGGTGGCGCAGAAGTCGCATCTGTTGCAACGGGCGGTCGACAACCTGTCCCAAGGGGTGGCGATGGTCAGCGCCGAGGGCATCCTGGAGTTGTGGAACCGGCGGTTCCTGGAGTTGAGCGGCCTGGCGCCGGTGGCGGCCCATCGCCCGTTTGCCGAGGTGATCGCCGACAGCGAACTGAACCTGCTGACCCCGGCCAGTCGCGATGGCAACGGACGACCGGTGCGCGAATGCGAGCAGCGCCTGTACGATGGCCGGGTCCTGGAAATCCGCACCCATCCGTTGCCCACCGGCGGTTTCGTCAACACCTTCACCGACATCACCGAGCGCTACCAGCACGCCGAGGCGCTGAGTGAAAGCGAACACTGGATTCGCCTGATCACCGATCACGTCCCGGCATTGATTGCCTACCTCAATGCCGACCTGGTCTACGAGTTCACCAACAAGGTCTACGAAGAGTGGTACTGCTGGCCCCGCGGCGTGATGCTCGGCCAGAGCCTGCGCGAAGTGCACAGCGAGCAGCATTACCAGCGGCTGGAGCCCTACGTGGCCAGGGCATTGGCCGGCGAGAGCGTGACATTCGAGTTCGCCGAAACCAACGTCAACAACCAGGAGCGCTACATGCTGCGCTCTTATGTGCCCAACCGTCTGGCCAGTGGCGAGGTGGTGGGGATTTTCGTGCTGATCCGCGACATCACCGAACGCCGCCGCACCGCCGAGGCGCTGCATCAGGCGTATCAGAACCTGGAGCTGCGGGTACGCGAGCGCACGGCGGAATTGACCACCCTCAACGACCAGCTGCTGCGCGAGATCGATGAGCGACGCCTGGTCGAGTCACGCTTGCGCGAGGCCAAGCAGGAAGCCGAGCAGGCCAACCTGTCGAAGACCAAGTTTCTCGCCGCCGTCAGCCATGACCTGCTGCAACCGTTGAATGCCGCGCGCCTGTTTACCAGTGCCTTGCTGGAACGCCGCGAGCCGATGTCCAGCGAGATTCTGGTGCGCAACGTGAGCAATTCCCTGGAAGACGTGGAGAACCTGCTCGGCACCCTGGTGGATATTTCCAAGCTCGATGCGGGGGTGATCAAGGCCGACATTGCGCCGTTCGCCCTCAGTGAACTGCTGGACAACCTGGCCGCCGAATACACCCAGGTGGCGCGCAGTGAAGGCCTGCAACTGCACTTCATCGGTTGTTCGGCGCTGGTGCGCAGTGACATCCAGCTGCTGGCGCGGATTCTGCGCAACCTGCTGAGCAATGCGATTCGCTACACCTACAGTGGTCGCGTAGTGCTCGGTTGCCGGCGGCATCATCAGTGCCTGACGATCGAAGTCTGGGACAGCGGCATGGGCATTGCCGAGCATCGTCTGGAGGAGATTTTCCAGGAGTTCAAGCGTGGTGATGTGCAGCGCCCCGATCAGGATCGCGGCCTGGGCCTGGGCCTGGCGATCGTAGAGAAGATTGCCGGCATCCTCGGGCATCCCATCCATGTGCGCTCATGGCCGGGCCGGGGCTCGATGTTTTCGGTTGAAGTGCCGTTGAGCGCCACCGCGCCGAAACCGCAGCCTGCGTTGCAGATGAGCGAGCCGATGCTCGAGCGCCTGCGGGGGGCGCGGATATGGGTGCTGGACAACGACGCGACCATCTGTGCCGGCATGCGCACCTTGCTGGAAGGGTGGGGGTGTCGGGTGGTGACGGCGCTGTCGGAGGAGGATCTGGCGCGGCAAGTGGACAATTTCCACGCCGAGGCCGACCTGCTGATTGCCGATTACCACCTGGACAACGATCGCAACGGTGTCGACGCCGTGGCGCGCATCAATGCCCGGCGCGCGTCACCGCTCCCGGCGATGATGATCACGGCCAACTACAGCAATGAACTCAAGCAGCAGATCCGCGAACTGGGCCACACCCTGATGCACAAGCCGGTGCGGCCGATGAAGCTGAAGACGGCGATGAGTCATTTGCTTGGCCGGCCTTGAGAACCTGGCGTTTCTGCCACCGCTATCGCGAGCAAGCTCGCTCCCACAGGGACTGCATCGTACCTGTGGGAGCGAGCTTGCTCGCGATGAGAGCGACGCGGTCTTGACTCAACGCCGCAGATAAGACCCGAAATCAATATCTCCGGCACTCAGGATCGCCTGCACCCGGTTGTGCACGTTGAGCTTGCGCAGGATCGCCGAGACGTGGGCCTTGACCGTGGTCTCGGCGATTTCCAGGGTGTAGGCGATCTGTTTGTTCGATTCGCCCTTGGTCATGCGTTCCAATACCTGCAACTGCTTGCGGGTCAGGGCCTGGAGCAGTTCGGGCGGGAAGCTCGGGGTGTCGTTCATCCGCCGGTGGGTGCTGCTTTTGGCGGTGCGGATGATGTCCGGGGGCAGGTAGACATTGCCATTGAGAATCTGCTGGATGGCATCGGTCATCTGGGCGCGGGGTGAAGACTTGGTGATGAAACCCACCGCGCCGTAGGTGATGGCTTGCAGCACGATCTGCTTGTCCTGTTCGGCGGAGACAATCACCACCGGAATGGTTGGCGCTTCGTTACGCAGGTTGATCAGGCCATTGAGCCCGTGCATGCCGGGCATGTTCAGGTCGAGCAGGATCAGGTCCAGGTCATCGTGTTCCTGGGTCAGGGCCAGGGCGCTGTCCAGATCGGCGGTTTCCATCACTTCGCTGCCGGCAAAACCGTCGCTGATGACGTTGTGGATGGCTTCGCGAAACAGCGGGTGATCGTCGGCAATCAGAATTTTGTACATGGCCTTTCACCTCATTATTTTGATTATGGTGTGGCAACAACACGCACGCGTAAAGCTCAGGGAAAGGGTTCGGGCCTGGCTGGCGAAACCGGCAGATTGGCCGCTTGCCAGGCGTCCAGGCCATCGCGATACCAGTACAGGGTCTTATAGCCCATGGTGGCTGCGCGCTTGACCGCATTCCAGCTCAACCAGCAGTCGGAGCGGCAATAGAAGACCAGCGGTTGCGTCGGGTCGCCGGCGGTCAGCTTTTTCAGGTTGGCGGCGAAATAGTCCTGCCATTGCGGCGTCAGCTCACCGTCACCGGTATTGGCCAGCCAATGGCTGCCGGGCAGGTTTTCATGGGGCTGGTCTTCGATGAATTGCCCCTGCAGCCACTGGCGGCGGTAGACATCGATCAGCAGCGGGCGCGGGGTTTGGCCGAGCAGGGCTTGCAGGGCGGGGGTATCGACGATGGTTGCGCCTTGCAGCTGGTCGGGCGTCGGGCTGCGGTACAGGCCGATGCGATAGCCGTCGCTGGAGAACAGCGCAGTGTCGGCCTGGGCGGTGCTTAGCAGCAGGCCCAGCGACAGGGCGGCGAGAGCAGGGCGCAACAGGCAACGTCGGGCACGTGGCATGGGGTCGGTCCTTATAGTTATGGACCTATTACATGCCAGTCGGGGGGCGTTGGGAATGCGACGATAGACAGGGAAACCAGTACTAAAGTAGTAATTTCACCCTGCTTAATGAAGAACCCCTTTGGGAGCGAGCTTGCTCGCGATAGCGTTATGTCAGTCAATTCATTTATTGAATGTGCCGCCGCTATCGCGAGCAAGCTCGCTCCCACAGGGGATGTATTTACCCGGATTTACGCAAGGCCGCGTGCTGCGGGTTGAAGGTCAGTACGGCGAGCAATGCGAACAGCAGCGTCAACCCCGCGCACACCGCCAGCGCCAGCGGATTGAGGCGTTCATACAGGGCAAAGCGCACCAGCTCCACCGCATGGGTGAACGGATTCACCGCGCACAGCCAGTACAGCCATTCGCTGGCCTCGCGCATCTTCCACAGCGGATACAGCGCCGATGACAGGAAAAACAGCGGAAAGATCACGAAATTCATCACCCCGGCAAAGTTCTCCAGCTGGCGGATCGCGTTCGACAGCAACAGGCCTAGTGCGCTGAGCATCAACGCCACCAGCAGCAGCGCCGGCAACGCCAGCAACAGGCCCATGGCCGGTGGCCGCACGCCGTAGGCCCAGGCAATCGCCAGGAACGCATACACCTGCAACAGCGAAATCAGTGACGTGGCCACCAGTTTGCTGCACAGCAGGAAGGTTCGGGGCAGAGGGCTGGTCAGCAGCACGCGCATGCTGCCCATCTCGCGGTCGTAGACCATCGACAGAGACCCCTGCATGCCATTGAACAGCAGGATCATGCAGGCCAGGCCGGGAATGATGTAGACCTCGTACGGAATGTAGGTGTCGTAGGGCTCGATGATCGCGATCCCCAGCGCTGCGCGAAAACCGGCGGCGAACACCAGCAACCACAGCAACGGCCGCACCAGGGCGCTGAGAAACCGCGTGCGTTGCAGCACAAAGCGCAGCCACTCGCGCAGCACGATACCGCTGAAACATTGCCAGTAAGCGTTCATTGGGTAGCTCCCGATGTAGTCAGGCGGGTGAAGGCCGAACCGAGGTCACCGCCGTGCTCCAGGCTCAGCGCATAGGCCTGTCCGCTGGCCACCAGCCGGCCTTGATGCAGGATCAGCAAGTCATCGCTGGGTTGCACTTCGTCGAGCAGGTGGGTGGTCCAGAGCACGCTGATGTGCTCCTCGCGACACAGGCTGCGGATGTGCTGGTTGAGCGCCAGGCGACTCGCCGGGTCGAGGCCGACACTGGCTTCATCGAGCAGCAAAAGGCGCGGCTCATGCAACAGGGCGCGGGCAATTTCCACCCGGCGACGATGGCCGCCATTGAGCTCACGCACCCGTTCGCGGCGGCGCTCGGTCAGGGCCTGACGGGCCAGTTCGGCGTCGACCCGAAGGTCGGTCTGGCGCCGGGACAGGCCATGCAATGCCGCGTGATATCGCAGGTTCTGCTCGACGCTGAGATCCAGGTCCAGGGTGCTTTGCTGGAACACCACGCCCAATTGCCTGAGCGCCGGGCGTGCCGCGCTGCGCAATGAACAGCCACCGACGCGGATCTCGCCGTGCTGCAGATCATAGAGCCGAGTCAGCAGGGCAATCAGGGTCGACTTGCCGGCGCCGTTGGGTCCCAGCAGCGCGGCAAAACGCCCGGGCTCCAGGCTGAAACTCACTTTGCGCAAGGCCTCCCGGGCGCCGTAGGCAAAGCTCAGGTCACTGACTTCAAGGGCGTTCATGGCGTCACCACCACGCCCCAGGGATAGCGCCCGACCTTCACCGATTTGCTGACCTTGAGGCTGTCGACATCGATCACCGAGACATCGCCGCTGACGCCGTTGGTGGTCAGCAACTGTTTCTGATCCGGAGTGAACGCCATCTGCCAGACCCGTCGACCCACCAGCAGGTAATCAAGAATCTCGAAGGTCCTGGCATCGATCACCGCCACATGATTGGCCGGGCCGAGGGCGACGAAGCCGTACTTGCCATCGGCGCTGAGCTTGATGCCGACGGGCTGGACCTTGTCCGGGTGCACGCCCTTGATCTGGAAGTTCAGGGTCTGGAGCACGGTGCGGCTGGCTACATCGAGAATGGTCACGGTGCCGCCGATTTCCGCCGAGGCCCAGAGCCTGGCGCCATCGGGGGAGAACTCGACGAAGCGCGGACGCTGGTCCACCAGAGTGCTGTCGGCCAGGGTCTGGGTGCTGGTGTCGATCCAGTGCAGCATGTTGGTGGTTTCGCTGGTGTTGACCGCCCACTGGCCGTCAGGGCTGACGGCCATGCCCTCGGGCTCGACGCCGACTTCGATCTGGCCGAGGACGTTGGAGGTCTCGGTGTCGATCACCGTGACCAGCGCATCGTCTTCGTTGGAGACGTACAACCAGCGGTTGTTCGGGTGCAGGGCGAATTGCTCGGGGTCTTTACCCGAGGGCAGTTCCTTGATGATCTTGCGTGTGGCCACGTCCATCACCTGGACCCGGTCCGAGTCGCTGGCGCAGATGTACAACAGCTTGTTGTCATGGGACAGCAGCAGGCCCCGGGGGCGCTGGCCGACGGGCAGGGTATCGGTGACTTGCAGGGTCTGCATGTCGATCAGGCTCAGGCTGTTGTCCTTTTCGTTGGAGACCCAGGCAGTGCTGGCAACGGCATGGCCAGCGGCGAGCAGCAAGGTGCACGAGAGCAGGGTGCGGCGCATGGCGGATTCCTTGTTGTTGTGATGTTCGGATCAGGGAAAGCGGCAGCTGACCTCGGGTTTGTCGTAGCCCAGGCTGTCCATCTCGTTGAACGGGTGCAGAAAGCCCTCCTGGGGCGAGGTGCTGACCAGCGCCCGGGGCTGGACGATGGGAATCGGCTGGCGCAACTGGCCGTTCCATGGCCGGTAGCTGAGCTTGCGACCCTTGAAACCGTCGAGGGGCAACTGGTCGCTGATTTCAAGCGTGCGGATCGCCATCGGCTCGGCCTGACGCAATTTGCTCACGGCACTGGCGATACTGCGCACGGCCATCCATGCGGCGAAATCGCGGTCATTCATCCAGCGCCCGGTCAGGGCTTCAAAGCGTTTTTGCAGCTGCGCGGCACCGTAGGTTTCCACGGTCTTGTGCCAGCCCACCGGGGTCAGGCCCTGGGTGCCGGCGACCGGGCGTGGGTACCAGGTCTGGTAGGGCACGTATTCACCGAAGTCGCCGCGTTCATCGGCCACCAGTACCACGTCGTACTCGGCGGTCTGGGTGAACAGCGGCATGTCGGCCTGGGCGCTGCGGCGTTGGTCGTTATCGAAGCTCCAGGTTTTTTCCGCCACCAGTTGCAAGCCGAAACGCTTGGCCCCGCGGCGCAGGGCGGCGGCATAGGCTTGATCGTCGGGCGTCGGGCCGACAATCAGCAGCGCCCGCTGCCATTTGCGCAACACCAGAAACTGCGCCAGCGCATCGGCGAGCATCGCCCGGCTCGGCAAGGTGTGCAGTACGTTCGGCAGGCAAGCGGTGGTGCGCAGGCTGTCATCGGCACTGCCGGCGTTGAACACCAAACTGTCGGGCAGTGCCGCACTCAATTGGCGCAGGCTGGTCGCGGGGGCATTCACCACAAACAGGCGCAGGCCTTGTTCATGCTGAGCCTTCGCCGCTTCGAGCAAGGCTTCGGGGCTGTCGACGCTGGCGCTGACCAGGCTGTAGCCGTGGTTGAGAAAACGCCCGGTGCTGTTGCTGTCGGTGATCGCCAGTTCGGCGCCGCGCAGCCCGGCATCGGTGGGTTCGGGGATGACGTTGGACAGCAACGGGCCGGGGTCGGGGCGATAGCCCAGGTAGCCGATCCGCACCTGCAAGGGCGCATCGGCGGCCTGGCTTTGGGTGGCCAGGCCGGCGGCGCAGGCAATCGCCAGCAGGTAGATCAGGGCGTAAGGGGCAAGCTGGCGCATAAGGCTCTCCATGACCGTTAGCGCCAGCATAGGAAGCCTGGGGGGCGGTGAAAATATGCAGAAAGTACCGAAGGGCCAGTACCAAGGTAGTAGCCCGCCACACACGGCGCGGTTCTAGCATGGGCAACCACGGCCACTGATCTGGAGGGGATTGACCATGCGTATCGTCAAAGCACTGCTCCTGCCGTTTCTGCTGATCCTGACCCTGATCGGCGTCGACCGGCTCCAGGGCCCGCGTCCGGTGTCCAACGATCGCCTTACGACCAAGGGAGTAGGTGGCGACCACCAAAGCAGCATGGGGTCTGAGCGCAGGGCTTTCTAAGATGGCTGCCATAGCCTCTGCCAAGAGGTTTTGCGTGCAATCCAGAGGGCATGACAATGACAACAAAACGCAACGCCTTGCTCGTGACCGGTCTATTGGCCAGTTTGATCAGCGCAGGTTCGGTCTGGGCCCACGGCAACGTGGTGCCACAGGCTGTCGCCACCCAGGGCCTGACCCCGATAAAAGATGCCGGTGTGCAGCTCGATGCCGATGGCTGGGCCGCGGTGAACCCGTATCGCACCGCCCCGGAACACGACAAGGCAGTGGAAATCGGCGCTTCGGCCTATACCCAGAACTGCGCGGCCTGTCATGGCCTGGAGGCCAAGTCCGGCGGTATCGCCCCCGACCTGCGCATGCTCGATGTCGGCGAGGCGGGCGATGAATGGTTCGCCGAACGGGTGCGCCATGGCGCGGTACGCGACGGTCGCGTGTACATGCCGAAGATGGCCGACTACCTGAGCCAGGAAGCCCTGTGGGCGGTGCGCACTTATCTGGACACTGTGCACGTCGAGGAGTGACCCATGCGCCTGTTCGCGGTGTTGATCAGCGCTCTGTGGCTGTGCTGCCAGGCGGCGCAGGCGCAGGTTCGCAACTACGACGAAATGATCGCCGCCAGGGAGCTGAAGGTGGCGGTCTACAAGGACTTCGCCCCCTACAGCTTTGAGCGGGCCGGCAAACCCCAGGGTGTCGATGTCGAGCTGGCCGAAGCCCTGGCCAAGGCGCTCGGCGTGCGCCTGACGCTGATCTGGGCGCCGGCCGGGGAAAAGCTCGATGACGACCTGCGCGATTACATCTGGCGTGCCAGTGCCTTGCACAACCAGCAACTGGCCGACCTGATGATGCGCGTGCCCTACGACCACGACTACGCGCAGAGGCGCAACGAAGTCGGTGAGCTGGTCAACGGCCATGTGGTGATGTTCGGTCCGTACCAGAACGAACAATGGCAGGTGGCCTATGACCGCCGAAGGCTGGACAAGGTCGCCAGCGTCGCGGTGTTCGAGCAGCACCCGATTGGTGTCGAAGTCGACAGCGTGCCGTCGTTCTACCTGACCTCGGTGTTCAACGGCATGCTCGCCGGCAAGACCCATCACTACCCCGGCGTGCCCCAGGCGTTTGCCGCGATGAAGGCCGGCGAGGTCGACGCGGTGATGGCCATGCGCGGCGAAATCGACTGGCAAGTGCACGAAGCGACCGACCCGCAGCTGGCGCTGGCAGAAAATGCCTACCCGAACATGGGCAAGCAGCTCTGGGAAATCGGCATGGCGGTGCACGAAAGCAACCGGCAACTGGCCTATGCCGTGGAAGAGGCGCTCGAAGGCCTGATCCGCGAGGGTTCGGTGAAGACCATCTACGGCCGTTACGGCCTGCAATACGACGTGCCCGAGATGTATCAATAAGGAGCAGGCGATGAAATGGCGAGGGAGTTGTCTGTTGGCCTGCTGGCTGAGCCTGGCGGCACAGGCTGGCGCTATCGATCCTGGCAAAGACCCGGTGCCATCGGTGATGTGGGCTTTCTATCACCAGCAGTTTCTGGGCAATGCGCCGTTCGTTTTCGATGAACGGGTCAAGCTGCTGGCGCCGCCGTTTGCCGAAGATGCCCGGCAGGTGCCGCTGGAAATCGACGCCCGGGCGTTCAAGGGCGAGGTGGTAAGAATCCTCGCCTGGGCAGAACTGAATCCGTTGCCGAAAATCGTCGACTTCCAGCCGCTGGATTCGGTTTTGCCCTGGCTGTCGTTGCGCATTCGCATCGAACAGGCCACGCCCCTGCGCGCGGCGGTGTTGACCCGCGACGGGCTGTGGCATGTCGGCTCGACCCTGATTGACGCCGCAGGTGGCGGTTGCACCGCGCCGAGCCTGGTGCGCACCCAGCCGGGCTGGGAGGAACACATCGGCGAAGTGCTCGGCGGGCGCTATCCCCGGGACGGGTTCAGTCGTTTGCGTTTGCAGGTGGCTCATCCCATGGACAACGGCATGGTCAGCGGCATTCCGGAATTCTTCATCAACCATGCCGAACTGCGCGACCACAACCAGCACGTGCTGGCCCGGCTGGAGCTGTTCCCCGCAGTCAGCGAAAACCCCAACCTGGCCTTCGACATCGAGGGGGCAGGGAAAACACGCCTGTTGCTACGGGACAACAGTGGCAATGAGTTCGATGCGTCGATCCCCTGACCCCAAGGAGCGTGGCATGCGCTGGATCCTGTTGATGGTGTTAAGCGTCAGTCTGCCGGCCCTGGCCGATCTCGACTACTCACTCAAGCCCCGGCAGATCGCCCGGGACACCTGGCTGCTGGAAGGCAGCACCGATAATTTCGCCAAGGCCAACGGCGGCAACATCGTCAACACCGCGTTTATCGTCACTGAACGCGGTGTGGTGGTGATCGACACCGGGCCGTCCCGGCGTTACGGCGAAGCGATGCGCAAGGCCATTGCCGCCACCACCGACAAGCCGGTGATCGAGGTCTTGCTGACCCATCACCACCCGGACCATGTACTGGGCAATCAAGCCTTCACCGACGTGCCGATCGGCGCCCTGGCCGGCACCACCGAGCTGTTGCACCGGCAAGGCGACGCCATGGCCGAGAATATGTACCGAATGGTCGGCGACTGGATGCGTGGCACCGAAGTGGTGCTGCCGACGCAGACGCTGACACCCGGCGTGAAAAGTTTTGGGAATCACGATCTGCGCTTGCTGAGCCTGGGTGGGCATACGGGCTCGGATCTGGCTATTCTCGACCAGCAAACCGGGGTGCTGTATGCCGGGGACCTGGTGTTTTATCAGCGGGCGCTGACCACGCCCAACAGTCCGGGGCTGTCAGTGTGGCTGGCGGACATCGCGACCCTGCAAGGCTTGCCCTGGACGCAGGTTGTGCCGGGCCATGGCCCGGTGGCGAGCGATCGACAACCCTTCGAGCAGATGCGCGATTACCTGAGCTGGCTCGATCAGCTCATGCGCGACGGCGCGGCCAATGGCAGTGATATGGCCGAGATGCTGCGCAGCCCCATCCCCGAACGCTTCGCCGGGATCAGCCTGAGCCGTTATGAACTGATCCGCAGCGTCAGTCATCTGTACCCGCGCTACGAGCGCGAGCGGATGATGCGGGTGGATTCTGCCAGCAAATAGGCGACCACAGATCCCCTGTAGGAGCGAGCCTGCTCGCGATGGACGTTAACGATAACGCTGGCAGCCTGACACCCTGCGGTGTCCTTGAGTCCATCGCGAGCAAGCTCGCTCCTACAGGGGGCCGGTGCTGTTAAAAAAATCTCGTGTCCATCTCCTCCCACCCTGTACCAAGGAACTAGCAATCTCCTCATTGCGGGCAATTGTTGTCAGGGCGGCGGCGCCCAAGAATCTGCACCAGACCGGAAAATTTCCGGACATAACAAAAATCCGCAGAGGAAGCCGTCATGACTCAACCCGCACGTCGCCAGCCCTTCGTCCTGAGCTTGCTGCTCAGTGCCATGCTGTTGTCCGGCCAGGCATTGGCCGGGGTTTCCGACCAGGACATTCTCCAGGACCCGAAGAACCCGGAACAGGTGGTGACCAACGGCCTCGGCGTTCAAGGGCAGCGCTACAGCCCGCTGGATATTCTCAACGTCGACAACGTCAAGGAGCTGCGCCCGGCCTGGGCGTTTTCCTTCGGCGGTGAAAAACAGCGTGGCCAGCAAGCGCAGCCGATGGTCAAGGACGGCGTGATGTACATGACCGGTTCCTACTCCCGGGTCTTCGCCGTGGATGCGCGCACCGGCAAGAAACTCTGGCAATACGATGCGCGCCTGCCCGATGACATCCGCCCTTGCTGCGACGTGATCAACCGTGGCGTCGCGCTGTATGGCGACCTGGTGATCTTCGGCACCCTCGACGCCAAGCTCGTGGCGCTGAACAAGGACACCGGCAAGGTGGTGTGGAGCAAGAAAGTCGCCGACCACAAGGAAGGCTACTCGATCAGCGCCGCGCCGCTGGTGATCAACGGCAAGCTGATTACCGGCGTGGCCGGTGGCGAGTTCGGCGTGGTGGGCAAGATCGAGGCCTACGATCCGAAAAACGGTGATCTGCTGTGGACCCGGCCGACGGTCGAAGGCCATATGGGCTACGTCTACAAGGACGGCAAAGCCGTGGAGAACGGCATCTCCGGCGGCGAGGCGGGCAAGACCTGGCCGGGCGATCTGTGGAAAACCGGCGGTGCGGCCCCTTGGCTTGGCGGTTATTACGATCCGGAAACCAACCTGCTGCTGTTCGGTACCGGCAACCCGGCGCCGTGGAACTCGCACCTGCGCCCTGGCGACAACCTCTACTCCTCATCGCGCCTGGCGCTCAACCCGGACGACGGCACCATCAAGTGGCACTTCCAGAGCACGCCCCACGACGGTTGGGACTACGACGGCGTGAACGAGCTGGTGTCGTTCAACTACAGCGAAGGCGGCAAGGAGATCAAGGCGGCGGCCACGGCCGACCGTAACGGTTTTTTCTACGTGCTGGATCGTACCAACGGCAAATTCATCCGTGGCTTCCCGTTCGTGGACAAGATCACCTGGGCCACCGGCCTGGATAAGGACGGCCGGCCGATCTACAACGAAGCCAGCCGTCCCGGCGCCCCGGGTTCGGAAGTCAAGGGCAGCTCGGTTTTCGTAGCGCCGGCGTTCCTCGGTGCGAAAAACTGGATGCCGATGGCCTACAACCGGGACACCGGGTTGTTCTATGTGCCATCCAACGAATGGGGCATGGACATCTGGAACGAAGGCATTGCCTACAAGAAAGGCGCGGCGTTCCTCGGCGCCGGCTTCACCATCAAGCCGTTGAACGAAGACTACATCGGCGTGCTGCGGGCCATCGATCCGAAAACCGGCAAGGAAGTCTGGCGTCACAAGAATTACGCGCCGCTGTGGGGCGGGGTGCTGACCACCAGGGGCAACCTGGTGTTCACCGGCACGCCTGAAGGTTTCCTGCAGGCGTTCAACGCCAAGACCGGCGAAAAGGTCTGGGAATTCCAGACCGGCTCCGGCGTGCTCGGCTCGCCCATCACCTGGGAAATGGACGGCGAACAGTACGTCTCGGTGCTCTCCGGCTGGGGCGGCGCGGTACCGCTGTGGGGTGGTGAAGTGGCCAAGCGGGTGAAGGACTTCAACCAGGGCGGCATGCTCTGGACGTTCAAGCTGCCCAAGGACCTTGTGGCCAAGCACTGATCCCTTGTGGGAGCGAGCTTGCTCGCGATGTTCGTCAACGATAACGCTGGAAACCTGATACCCCGCGGCGTTCTCGGGTTCATCGCGAGCAGGCTCGCTCCTACAGTGATCTGTGTGAAACCTACGACCAAATAACGAGAGCCCCTCCTGCCAACGACGCATTCGTCTGGTACGCGGGGCTCTCTAGTATCGGCTCATCGCCTGTCAGTACGACAGGCATCGACCCAGACAGAGGCCCACCATGATCTACGCACAACCCGGAACCCCAGGCGCCGTCATTACCTTCAAGCCGCGCTACGGCAACTTCATCGGTGGCGAGTTCGTTGCCCCGATCAATGGCGAGTACTTCACCAACACCTCGCCGGTCAACGGTGAAGTGATCGCCGAATTCCCGCGTTCCAGCGCCGCCGACATCGACAAGGCCCTCGACGCCGCCCATGCCGCTGCCGACGCCTGGGGCAAGACCTCGGCCCAGGACCGCTCCCTGGTGCTGCTGAAGATCGCCGACCGCATCGAGCAGAACCTTGAGGTCCTGGCCGTCACCGAAACCTGGGACAACGGCAAGGCCGTGCGCGAAACCCTGAACGCCGACGTACCGCTGGCGGCCGACCACTTCCGTTACTTCGCCGGCTGCATCCGTGCCCAGGAAGGCGGGGCTGCCGAGATCAACGAGCTGACCACGGCCTATCACTTCCATGAGCCCCTGGGCGTGGTCGGGCAGATCATTCCGTGGAACTTCCCGCTGCTGATGGCCGCCTGGAAACTCGCACCGGCGCTCGCCGCCGGCAACTGCATCGTGCTCAAGCCTGCCGAGCAAACACCGCTGTCGATCATGGTGTTCGCCGAGCTGATCGCTGACCTGCTGCCAGCGGGCGTGCTGAACATCGTCCAGGGCTTCGGTCGCGAAGCCGGCGAGGCCCTGGCCACCAGCAAGCGCATCGCCAAGATCGCCTTCACCGGTTCGACCCCGGTGGGTGCGCACATCATGCATTGCGCCGCCGAGAACATCATCCCGAGCACCGTCGAACTGGGTGGCAAGTCGCCGAACATCTTCTTCGAGGACATCATGAACGCGGAACCGGCGTTCATCGAAAAAGCCGCCGAAGGCCTGGTGCTGGCGTTCTTCAACCAGGGCGAAGTCTGCACCTGCCCGTCCCGGGCGCTGGTGCAGGAGTCGATCTACGAGCCGTTCATGGCCGAGGTGATGAAGAAGATCGCCAGGATCAAGCGCGGCAACCCGCTGGACACCGAGACCATGGTCGGCGCCCAGGCGTCCGAGCAGCAATACGACAAGATCCTCTCGTACCTGACCATTGCCCAGGAAGAGGGCGCCGAACTGCTCACCGGCGGCGCGGCCGAGCGTCTGGAGGGCGACCTGTCCAGCGGTTACTACATCCAGCCGACCCTGCTCAAGGGCCACAACAAGATGCGCGTGTTCCAGGAAGAAATCTTCGGCCCGGTGGTGGGTGTCACCACCTTCAAGGACGAAGCCGAAGCCCTGGCGATTGCCAACGACAGCGAGTTCGGACTCGGCGCCGGTCTGTGGACCCGCGACATCAACCGCGCCTACCGCATGGGCCGGGCGATCAAGGCCGGACGGGTGTGGACCAACTGCTACCACCTGTACCCGGCGCATGCGGCGTTCGGCGGGTACAAGAAGTCCGGCGTCGGCCGGGAAAACCACAAGATGATGCTCGACCACTATCAGCAGACCAAAAACCTGCTGGTGAGCTACGACATCAATCCGCTGGGGTTCTTCTGATCACTCAAGAACACTGAAAAACCTGTGGGAGCGAGCTTGCTCGCGATGAGGCCAGCACATTCAACATCTCGGTTGACTGTTGCTCCGTCATCGCGAGCAAGCTCGCTCCCACATGGGTAGGTGGGGGGGGCTGGAAATTTGCGCAACACCCCCTACCAAATCACCCCGCCAACTCCTTCGAAAGTAGCATTCGGGCGCCCGATGCCCCGTGCATTAATGGCTCTACCGGAATCACCCGGCACAAGAAGAGGAATGACCCATGTGGACTAAACCCGCGTTTACCGATCTGCGCATTGGCTTCGAAGTGACGATGTATTTCGCCAACCGTTGATTGATCACCCGGCCAGCCGATGGGTTGGCCGGGCCTGCCTTCCGGAGCATCTGCCATGCACATCCGCGTTCTCGGTTCCGCCGCTGGCGGTGGTTTTCCGCAATGGAACTGCAACTGCCGCCAGTGCGCCGGTGTGCGCAATGGCAGCCTGCGGGCCCAGCGCCGTACGCAGTCGTCGATTGCCCTGAGTGACGACGGTGTGGAGTGGGTGCTGTGCAACGCGTCACCGGACATTCGCGCGCAACTCGAGAGTTTTGCGCCTCTGCAACCGGCGCGGCGCCTGCGTGACAGCGCCATCGCCGGCATCGTGCTGCTGGACAGCCAGATCGACCATTGCACCGGTTTGCTCAGCTTGCGCGAAGGCTGCCCCCATGACGTCTGGTGCACCGAGCGTGTGCATCAGGACCTGAGCAGCGGTTTCCCGTTGTTCAACATGCTCGGACACTGGAACGGCGGACTGCAATGGCAACCGGTCGGCCTCGATCGCCAGCCGTTCGGCATAGCGGCCTGCGGGCATTTGCAATTTCGCGCGATTCCCCTGGTGAGTAACGCGCCGCCGTATTCGCCCAATCGCGGCAACCCGCAACCAGGCGACACCATTGGCCTGTTCATCGAAGACCTGCGCAGCGGTGCCTCGCTGTTCTATGCGCCGGGCCTTGGCCGAATCGACGATGAAGTGCTGGGCTGGATGCAGCGTGCCGATTGCCTGCTGCTGGACGGCACCCTGTGGCGCGACGACGAGATGCGTATCTGCGAAGTCGGCCAGAGCCTGGGCAGCGAAATGGGGCACCTCCCACAAAGCGGCCCCGGCGGGATGCTGGACGTGCTGGCGGGTTTCAACCGCCAGCGCAAGGTGCTGATCCACATCAACAACACCAATCCCATTCTCGATGAAGACTCGGCCGAGCGGGCTTTGCTGGAGCGGCGGGGGATCGAAGTGGCTTATGACGGCATGAGTATTGAGCTGTAGCGGCTGGCCCCTTCGCGAGCAGGCTCGCTCCCACAGGGGGGAGCACCGCCTGTTCAATGTGGGAGCGAGCCTGCTCGCGAAGAGGCCTGACCAGGCACCGCAGAGCTTCCCGGAGAACCGCAATGACTGACAACGCAATGACCCCCAGCGAATTCGAAGCCGCCCTGCGCGCCAAGGGCGCCTACTACCACATCCACCATCCTTTCCATCAAGCCATGTACGCCGGCCGCGCCAGCCGCGAGCAGATCCAGGGCTGGGTCGCCAATCGCTTCTACTATCAGATCAACATTCCCCTGAAGGACGCCGCGATTCTCGCCAACTGCCCGGACCGCGACGTGCGCCGGGAGTGGCTGCAACGGATTCTCGACCACGATGGCGTCCCCGGCAGCGAGGGTGGAATCGAAGCCTGGCTGCGCCTGGGCGAGGCTGTGGGCCTGGATCGCGAGCAGATCCTCTCCCAGGAACTGGTGCTGCCCGGCGTGCGTTTCGCCGTGGACGCCTACGTCAATTTCGCCCGTCGCGCCTGCTGGCAGGAAGCGGCCAGCAGTTCGCTGACCGAACTCTTTGCCCCACAGATCCATCAGTCGCGACTCGATGCCTGGCCGACCCATTACCCGTGGATCGACGTCGCCGGCTACGACTATTTCCGCACGCGCCTGAGTCAGGCACGGCGCGATGTCGAGCATGGGTTGCGCATCACTCTCGCGCACTACGTGACCGCCGAAGGCCAGCAACGCATGCTGCAGATCCTGCAGTTCAAACTCGACGTGCTGTGGAGCATGCTCGATGCCATGAGCATGGCCTACGAACTTGCGCGCCCGCCGTATCACACGGTTACCGGCGACAACGTCTGGCATCGGGGGATCGCCCTGTGAGCCTGATCGATCGCCAGCAGTCACCGGCCTTGCGTCGCGGTTTTCGTCTGCAATGGGAGCCCCGTCAGGACTGCCATGTGCTGCTGTACCCCGAAGGCATGATCAAGCTCAACGCCAGTGCCGGGCAGATTCTCGACCTGGTGGATGGCCAGCGCAGCGTGGCGGCGATCATTGAGCGATTGAGCGCGAATTTCCCCGGCGTACCCGGGATCGACGAAGACGTGCTGGCGTTTCTGGAGGTAGCCCATGCGCAATTCTGGATCGAGTGAGATGCTGCCCGGACCGCCGTTGTGGCTGCTCGCCGAGCTGACATACCGCTGTCCGTTGCAGTGCCCCTATTGCTCCAATCCGTTGGACTTTGCCCGGCACGGCGAGGAACTGAGCACGCAAGAATGGATTCGCGTATTTCGCGAGGCGCGGGACATGGGCGCCGCGCAATTGGGCTTTTCCGGTGGTGAGCCGCTGGTGCGCCAGGACCTCGCCGAACTGATCAAGGCCGCCCGGGACATGGGCTATTACACCAATCTGATCACCTCCGGCATCGGCCTGACCGAGCAGAAGGTGCGCGACTTCAAGGTGGCCGGGCTGGATCATATCCAGATCAGCTTCCAGGCCGCCGACGAAGCGGTGAACAACATGCTCGCCGGTTCGCGCAAGGCCTTTGCCCAGAAACTCGCCATGGCCCGTGCGGTGAAAGCCCAGGGCTATCCGATGGTGCTGAACTTCGTCACCCATCGGCACAACATCGACCGGATCGCGCAGATCATCGAGCTGTGCCTGGAGCTGGAGGCGGACTTTGTCGAATTGGCCACCTGCCAGTTCTACGGCTGGGCTGAACTCAACCGCGTCGGCCTGCTGCCCACCCGCCAGCAATTGCAGCGCGCCGAGCGCATCACTAACCAATACCGCGAACGCCTTGAAGCCCAGGGCCACCCGTGCAAGCTGATCTTCGTCACCCCGGACTACTACGAGGAACGTCCCAAGACCTGCATGAACGGCTGGGCCAACCTGTTTCTCGACATCACCCCCGACGGCACCGCCTTGCCTTGCCACAGCGCCCGGCAGTTGCCGGTAGCGTTTCCCAACGTGCGCGAGCACAGCCTCTCGCACATCTGGAACGATTCGTTCGGCTTCAATCGTTTTCGCGGCGACGACTGGATGAAGGAGCCGTGCCGCTCCTGCGACGAAAAACACAAGGACCTGGGCGGGTGCCGCTGCCAGGCGTTCATGCTGACTGGTGATGCCGCCAATGCCGACCCGGTGTGCAGCAAGTCGCCCCATCACGGGGTGATCCTCAAGGCCCGCGAGGAAGCCGAGGCGCCGGGGTTGGGGATGGAGCATCTGACGCTGCGCAACGCGAAGGCTTCGCAGCTGATCTACCGCGGCTAGTCCAGTGACACAGATCCCTGTGGGAGCGAGCTTGCTCGCGATGAGGGCGGCACATTCAACATTGATGTCGACTGTGAGGCAGCTATCGCGGGCAAGCCCGCTCCCACAGGGGATCTGCGGTGAATACAGAATGTGAGCACACCCCAGGCAGTGCTACCCATTGGTCTGATTGCATTCACAGCTGGATGGTTTAGTGTGGTTTCTACCTTCCAAAACAATAAAAACAGGCTTTCCAATGAGCCAGAGTCTCAACCAGTTGCGCAAGTTCGTTTCCCCCGAAATCATCTTCGGTGCCGGTAGCCGGCACAGTGTCGGCAATTACGCCAAGACCTTTGGCGCACGCAAGGTCCTGGTGGTCAGTGACCCCGGCGTGATCGCCGCCGGTTGGGTCGCCGATGTCGAGGCCAGCCTGCAGGCGCTGGGCATCGAGTACTGCCTGTACAGCGATGTCTCGCCGAACCCGCGGGTTGAAGAAGTGATGCTCGGTGCCGAGATGTACCGGGAAAACCACTGCGACGTGATCGTCGCCGTGGGTGGCGGCAGCCCGATGGACTGCGGCAAAGGCATCGGCATTGTCGTCGCCCATGGCCGCAGCATTCTCGATTTCGAGGGCGTGGATACCATCCGCGTGCCCAGCCCGCCGCTGATCCTGATTCCGACCACCGCCGGCACCTCGGCCGATGTCTCGCAATTCGTGATCATTTCCAATCAGCAGGAGCGCATGAAGTTCTCCATCGTCAGCAAGGCCGTGGTGCCGGATGTTTCGCTGATCGACCCGGAAACCACACTGAGCATGGATCCGTTCCTGTCGGCCTGCACCGGCATCGACGCCTTGGTGCATGCCATCGAAGCCTTCGTGTCCACCGGCCACGGACCGTTGACCGATCCTCATGCGCTGGAGGCGATGCGCCTGATCAATGGCAACCTGGTGCAGATGATCGCCAACCCGAGCGACATCGCCCTGCGTGAGAAGATCATGCTCGGCAGCATGCAGGCCGGGCTGGCGTTCTCCAACGCCATCCTGGGCGCGGTGCATGCCATGTCCCACAGCCTCGGCGGCTTTCTCGACCTGCCCCACGGCCTGTGCAACGCGGTGCTCGTCGAGCATGTGGTGGCCTTCAATTACAACTCGGCACCAGAGCGTTTCAAGGTGATCGCCGAGACGTTCGGCATCGACTGCCGGGGCCTGAATCACCGGCAGATCTGCGGGCGCCTGGTCGAACACCTGATCGCCCTCAAGCACGCCATCGGTTTTCACGAAACCCTCGGCTTGCATGGCGTCAGGACCTCGGACATTCCGTTCCTGTCGCAACATGCGATGCACGATCCGTGCATCCTGACCAACCCGCGCGAATCCAGCCAGCGTGATGTCGAGGTCGTCTATGGCGAAGCCCTCTGACGAGCAACAACGGGCCCTGACCGGGCTGCTGGGGCTGGGCAGCCATTCTGCGCGCAAGAGTCATTACCCGGAACTGGCCGCGCGCCTGGATGATCTGGAAGCCGAGCGCAACCGCTACAAGTGGCTGTTCGAAAACGCGGTGCACGGGATCTTCCAGGCCAGCCTGCACGATGGCATGCGCGCCGCCAACCCGGCGCTGGCACACATGCTCGGCTACCAGGACCCGCAGGAGGTGCTGTTCTCCCTGACCGACCTGGGCAGCACCCTGTTCGTCGACGGCGCGCAGGAACTGGAAGCCATCGGCGAAATTCTCAGGCACCAGCGCAGCCTGCACGGCTATGAAACCCGCTTGCGGCGCAAGGACGGCAGTCACCTGGATGTGTTGATGAACCTGCTGCTCAAGCCCGGCCAGGAAGGCCTGGTGGAAGGGTTCGTCTCCGATATCACCGAGCGCAAGCTGGCCCAGCGACGCCTGCAGCAACTCAATGACGAACTGGAGCAGCGCGTCGTCGCGCGCACCGATGAATTGCTCGAAGCCAACCGTAACCTTCAGCAGCAGATCACCCAGCGTAAACAGATTGCCAAGGCCTTGCGCGATGCCCGCGATGCCGCCGAGGCCGCCAACCACAGCAAGGACAAATACCTCGCCGCCGCCAGCCACGACCTGCTGCAACCGCTGAACGCCGCGCGGTTGCTGATTTCGACCTTGCGCGAACGCAAGTTGCCGCAAGCTGAACAGGTGCTGGTGGAGCGCACTCACCAGGCCCTGGAAGGTGCCGAAGACCTGCTGACGGATTTGCTGGACATTTCCCGGCTCGATCAGGCCGCGGTCAAGCCGGACGTTGCGTTGTACCGCCTCGACGAACTGCTGGGGCCTCTGGTGTCGGAGTTCCAGTCCGTCGCCCAGGCGGCTGGCTTGAACCTGCGGGTGCACATGGCCGATTACGCCATCAGCACCGACTTGCGCCTGATGACGCGGATCCTGCGCAACTTCCTCAGCAATGCCTGCCGCTACACCGATGAAGGCAGCATCCTGCTGGCGGCAAGGCGTCGGGGCGAGATGTTGCGCCTGGAGGTCTGGGACACCGGGCGTGGCATCGCCGCCGACCGGCTCGATTCGATCTTCCTCGAGTTCAACCAACTGGACGTCGGCCGCGCCGCCGACCGCAAGGGCGTGGGCCTGGGGTTGGCGATTGTCGAGCGCATCGCCAAGATCCTTGGCTGCAGGATTGGCGTTCACTCGTTGCCGGGGCGGGGTTCGATGTTCAGCATCGAGGTGCCGTTATCCGACGAGGTTCCATTGCCCGTGAGCCAGGCGGTGCCACAGCCGGGCACCGGCAACCCGTTGCCGGGACGCCGTTTACTGGTGATCGACAACGAAGTGAGCATTCTCCAGAGCATGGGCGCGTTGCTCGGGCAGTGGGGCTGCGACGTTCTGGTCGCCACCGATGAAGCGGCTGCGCTGGAGGCATTAGGCGGGCAGGCGCCGGAACTGATTCTCGCGGACTACCACCTCGATCACGGGGTGGTCGGCTGTGATGTGGTGCGACATTTGCGCGAGCATTTCCACCAGGACATTCCCGCGGTGATCATTACTGCCGACCGCACCGACCATTGTCGGCGTGCATTGCAGCGGCTCAACGCCCCCTTGCTGAACAAACCGGTGAAGCCCGGCAAGTTGCGAGCGGTGTTGAGTCAACTGTTGGGGGCATCTGCCTGATACGACCGATACTGCAGGGTCAAACCCAGTTCGATGGCTTGACCTTGCTCCAGCAAACGCAACCCCGGCCGACCGGGCAGGTGGTGCGCGTTGACCGGGTGGCTCACCGGTTCGATGCAGAAAAATTCCAGGCCCACGGGGCAGTAGAGCAGGTAGTAATCGCTACCGGTGGCCTGGCAGTCCAGTTCGTATCCGAGGTCGGGCTGGCGGATCAGGCAGTGGCCGTTCCATTCGCAGAAGCCGTTGTCCACGAGCGATTCGGGCAATGGCTTGAGCTGCTGAAAATCCCACTCGACCGGCAATGCGCTGAGTTGCGTCGGTAGTTTTTTCTCGTTGCACAACCATACCTCGCGAGCCGCGGCCTGCAGTCGGGTGTTGGCGGTGCGCGGCAGATACGGATGCAGGCCCAGACCATGCCAGGCGGCAGGTTCAGCCAGATGGGTGACGCTCAGTTCGATGCTCAGCTTGCCCTGGCTCAGATGGAAACGCTGGCGGGCGCGATAGGCGAAAGGGGTTGTGCTGTCGAGTTGCAGGACCACTTCATTTTCCGACCGGGAAACCACATCCCACGCCTGCTGCCAGGCGCTGCCATGGATCGGCAGGGGATCGGTGAGGCTGTTGGGCGCCAGTGCCAGCCAGCCATCGGGGCAATCGAAACCGCCTTCGGCAATGCGGTTGGACCAGGGGATCAAGGGAAAGCAGCCGAGCTTGCCGGGCAGGCCGGTGTTCAGGGCGTGCTCATCGGCGTGGCGCAGCAAGGGCTGTCCGCTGCTGCGCACGGTCCAGTTGACGATGCTGGCGCCGAGTTCGGGGGCGAGTGTCAGCTGAGTGTATTCGTCTTCGAGCTCGAGAAGTGCGGGCGTCATCGTCATCACTGATCCTGAAATCGCGGTTCCGGCAATCCCTTCACGCCAGGATCGAGCGCGAACACCCCCCGGCCAGTGACTGCGGGTCATGGTCGTCGCCGGGGCGGATCGAGGTCACGAAGAGCGTGTCCAGTCGAGGGCCACCGAAGGCGCACATGGTGGGTTTTTTCACCGGTACGGCCAGAGAAAGGTCTAGCCGGCCGTCGGGGGTAAAACGGTGGATCAAGCCGGCGTCGTTGGCGCAAATCCAGTAGCAGCCATCGGCGTCCACCGCCGCACCGTCGGGTCGACCTTCGTGCCGGTTCATGTCAACGAACACGCGGCGGTTGGAAGGGGTGCCGGTTTCGGTGTCGTAGTCGAAGGCCCAGATCTGCTGGATCTGCGGATGGGAGTCGGACAGGTACATCGTGCGCCCGTCCGGGCTGAAACCCAGGCCGTTGGGCACGATGAACCCGCTCAGCCGGGAATCGAGCGGCCCGCGTTGCCCGGCGCTGTAGCGGTACAACGTGCCGTTGGCGGCGTTGGCGCCCATGTTCAGCACCATGCTGCCGGCCCAGAAGCGTCCTTGGCGATCGCAGCGGCCGTCGTTCAGGCGCATGTCGGCGCGGGCATGGTTGACGTGGGCCAAGGGTTCACTGTCGAGGCTGCCGTCGTTGCGCGGATGCACACGGAAGAACCCGCTTTCCATGCCGGTGACCCAGCCGCCGTCGGCATGAGGCGCGATGCAAGCGAGCATCTGCGGGGTTTTCCAGGTAGTCACCTGCCCGGTGTCGGCACTCCAGCGCTGTAAACCGCCGGCGGGAATATCGACCCAGTACAGAGCGCTTTCCTCAGGCACCCAGACCGGGCTTTCACCGACTGCGTTACGGGCGTCGACAATCAATTCAGCTTGCATGGCAACTCATTCCCTTGGTTTTTGTTGTGGGGATCAAGCGGGGCGCGAAGGTTCAGTCACCGAACGGGCCGGCTACGCAAAAGGCGCCGCCCTGGTACAGCCGCGCCGGATCATCGGCGGCAGGCATCGGCTGGGCTTCGATTTTTTCGCGGAACTGTTCGGAGCTGTCCTGCGCGACAAAACCCAGGGCTGTAGCGTAGCGGTTGTCCCACCAGACGTCCTTGTTGTCGGACACGCCGTAGACCACGGTGTGGCCGACGTTCGGGGTGTACAAGGCGCGTTCGAGCAGTTGCGTCAGGTCGCCGAAACTCAGCCAGGTGCTCATCATCCGCCGGTTGTGCGGCTCGGGGAACGAGGAGCCGATGCGCACGCTGACGGTCTCGATGCCATAGCGGTCGAAGTAGAACGTGGCCATGTCCTCGCCATAGGACTTGGACAGACCGTAGTAGCTGTCGGGGCGGCGAGGGGAGTGGGCGTCGATGACTTCGTTCTGCCGGTAGAAGCCGATCACATGGTTGGAACTGGCGAAGATCACCCGCTTCACCCCATGGCGGCGCGCGGCTTCGTAGATGTGGAACACGCCGCAGATGTTGGCGCCGAGGATCTCTTCGAACGAGTGCTCGGTCGACACGCCGCCGAAGTGCAGGATCGCGTCCACGCCTTCGACCAGTTGATGCACCGCTTGCTTGTCGGCGAGGTCGCACGGCATCACTTCTTCGCGATCATCGATGGCGGGCGCAATGTCTGCGATGTCCGACAGGCGAATGACATTGGCGTAAGGGCGCAGGCTTTCGCGCAAGACTTTGCCGAGGCCACCGGCGGCGCCGGTCAGCAGCAGGCGGTTGAAAGGGGGGCGGGCGGTTGCTGTGGTCGTCATGGGAATCCTGGGTGCGCGGTTGTTGTTATTGATTTGTTGTAGGTTGTCGTATGACTTGGTTGAAGTATCGTTAGGTTTTCCGCTGCTTGTCAACGCGGCATGGGTGGAAATTGACGGAGGGTCGGCTTGTTCGTCCTGTAGGAGCGAGCCTGCTCGCGATGAACCTGAGAACGCCACGGGGTATCAGGTTTCCAGCGTTATCGTTGACGACCATCGCGAGCAAGCTCGCTCCTACAGGGGGGTATTTGATCCCGGGAGTTACAACAACGAAATCGGATAGCTGATGAAAATGCGGTTTTCATCGAATTCGTTGGTGCTGAAACTCTTGCGGATACTCGCGTTACGCCATTTCACGTTGAGGTTTTTCAGCGCACCGCTCTGCACCGTGTAGGCCAGTTCGGATTCGCGGCCCCATTCCTTGCCGTCGGTGATCGCGCCGGTGTGCACGTTGTCACCGCTGATGTAGCGGTTCATCAGGGTCAGGCCGGGAATGCCGAGGGCGACGAAGTTGTAGTCGTGGCGTACCTGCCAGGATCTCTCCCGGGCGTTGTCATAGCTGGAGTTGTAGCTGTCGTTGGCCAGGGTGCCGCCGCTGGTGCCGTTGACCCGCATCCACACGTCGTCGCCGGTGAGTTTTTGCAGGCCGACATAGAAGGTGTTGCCGCCATATTTGGCCGAGAGCAGGGCAAACGCGGTCTTGTTGTCGAGATCACCGGCCTTGGCGCTGCCGTCTTCCTTGCCGATGAAGTAGCCCAGGTTGGCGCCCAGGGTCCAGTCACCGACGGGCTGACTGTGGGTCAGGTTGAAGTATTGCTGCTGGTAAATGTCGCTGAGCTCCGAGTACCAGACGCCGACCTGCGTGCGCTTTTCATTGAACGCGTATTCACCGCCGCCGAAGTTGAAACGGTCGGAGGTGAACGCGGTTTTTCCGTTCATGAACATGTCTTCCATGCTCGCGTCATTGCGCGGGCTGTTTTTCTGGAATTGACCGCCATACAGCGTCAGGCCGCTGATTTCGGTGGACGTCACCTGGGCGCCCTGGAAGGTCTGCGGCAGTGAGCGGCCATCGTCGGAACGCAGGATCGGCAGCACCGGCATCCATTCGCCGACCTTCAACTCGGTTTTCGAAATCTTGCCTTTAAGCGCCACGCCCAGGCGGCCGAAATTGTCGGCGGGGCGGCCGTCGTCGTGGATCGGCAACAGCTGCGTGCCGCCAGTGCCCTTGCCGCCATCGAGCTTCTGCGAATACAGGCCCAGTACATCGACACCGAAACCCACGGTGCCCTGGGTGAACCCGGACCTGGCATCGAGGATGAAGTTTTGCGTCCACTCTTCAGCCTTGCCCTGGGGGTAGGCCGGGTTGGTGTAGTTGCGGTTGATGTAGGCGTTACGCAGGTTCAGCGTGGCCTTGGCGTCGTCGGTGAAACCTGCGGCTTGGCCTGTGATGGGCAAGGCGAGGGCCAGCCCGCTGCAGCCGATCAGGCTCAGGGTATGACGACGAGAAAGGTATGCACGCGAAGAACGGGCGGACGAATTGCGGACGAGCTTGCTCATGGTGACGCTCCCTTGTTTCTTGTTTTTATAGTTGTCATACGTCGTCGTACAACATTGCGGGCGATATTTGCGGGATTTTTGTGGGTTGTCAATCGGAAGTTATACGATGACTTGTGGCGGGGTGGATTAGACTCTCAGCTTTCTGACTGCGGCTGTACGGAGATTCGTTTTCCCCTGTCGCCGCAGTCCAGAGCGGATGCTAGTCTTGCTCAACGCTGTTGTCGGGGACCCGCATGGGCAATCACAAGATCGAGATTCGTCGCAGTAACGTCGAAAAAATCCTGCTGGGGGCGGAAAAGGTCTTCGCTGAAAAGGGCTTCGGCAGCACGGCCATGGCCGACATCGCCGCGCAAGTGCAACTGCCGCGTTCCAACCTGCATTACTACTTCAGCACCAAGACCGAACTGTACAGCGCAGTGCTGTTCGATTTGCTGGAAGTCTGGAAGCAGGACGCGCTGTGCTTCGAGATGTTCGACGACCCGCGCGTGGTGCTCAGCAGCTACATCCGCGCCAAGATGAACCATTCCCGCAGCCGGCCTTATGGGTCGAAAGTCTGGGCCAACGAAATCATCCACGGCGCGCCGACCCTCGGCGCAGCGCTGGATGCGAGCCTGTACGACTGGGCCAAGATGAAGGAAGCGAAAATCCGCCAGTGGGTGGACGACAAACGCATCCTGCCGGTGGAGCCGTCGAGCCTGCTGTACATGATCTGGGCCTCGACCCAGCACTATGCCGACTTCGATCACCAGGTGAATATTCTCAACGACCACCAGCCGCTGTCGGACATGCAATTTGAAAAAGCAGTGCAGACGGTGACCAGTGTGATTTTGCGGGGGATCGGGTTGGAGCCTTGAGATTTTTGTTGTAGCTGCCGACGCCATCGCGAGCAAGCTCGCTCCCACAGGGGATCTCAGTGTTAATACGATCCCTGTGGGAGCGAGCTTGCTCGCGATGGCGTCAGCTCAGGCGCCGCTAATATCAAGGGCTGACGTGATACGGATTCCTCGGATCATGATTCCAGTCCAGGAACGGTTTGCCGGTCTCCACCGGCACCATCTCGATACAGTCCTGCACCGGGCAGGTGATCTGGCACAGGTTGCAGCCCACGCACTCCTCATCGATCACCTGGTACTTGTGCGTGCCATCCGCTTGCTTGAGGCTGGCTACGGCCTGGTGCGAGGTGTCCTCACAGGCAATGTGGCAACGACCACAGCCGATGCACGCCTCCTGGTCGATTTTCGCGATCACCTGGTAGTTGATGTCCAGGTACTTCCAGTCCGTGGTGTTGCCCACCGCGCGCCCGGAAAATTCCGCGACACTGGCGTAGCCCTGACTGTCCATCCAGCGTGACAAACCGTCCTTCATGTCTTCGACAATCCGGAAGCCATGCAGCATCGCCGCCGTGCACACCTGCACCGCGCCGCTGCCCAACGCGATGAATTCCGCAGCGTCGCGCCAGTTGCCGATGCCGCCGATGCCGCTGATTGGCAAGCCTTGGGTCTGCGGGTCACGGGCGATTTCGGCGACCATGTTCAAGGCAATCGGCTTGACGGCCGAGCCACAGTAACCGCCGTGGGTGCTCTGGCTGCCGACCATGGGATTGGCGACCATGCGCTCGAGGTTGACGCTGGTGATCGAGTTGATGGTGTTGATCAGCGACACCGCGTCGGCACCGCCACGATGGGCCGCGCGGGCGGCGACGCGGATGTCGGTGATGTTCGGCGTGAGCTTGACGATCACCGGCAGCGAGCAATAGGTCTTGCACCAGCGGGTGACCTGTTCCACATATTCCGGCACCTGGCCGACCGCGGCGCCCATGCCGCGTTCCGGCATGCCGTGGGGGCAACCGAAGTTCAGTTCGATGCCGTCGGCGCCAGTGGCTTCCACCAGCGGCAGGATGTGTTTCCAGGATTCCTCGACGCAGGGCACCATCAAGGACACGATCAGCGCGCGGTCCGGCCAGTCCTTTTTGACCTGGGTGATTTCCCGCAGGTTGATCTCCAGCGAGCGGTCGGTGATCAGCTCGATGTTGTTAAAGCCAAGCACCTCCCTGTTCGCCCCGAAGTGCGCCGAGTAGCGCGACGACACGTTCACCGCCGCCGGATCTTCCCCCAGGGTTTTCCAGACCACGCCGCCCCATCCGGCCTCGAAGGCGCGGACCACGTTATAGGCCTTGTCGGTGGGTGGCGCGGAGGCCAGCCAGAAAGGATTGGGTGCCTTGATGCCGGCGAAGACAATCGACAGATCGGCCATTTACGCAGCCTCCACGTTGAGCATCAGTTGAGTGTTGATCGCCTCGGCGGCGCGCTTGCCATGTTGCACCGCTTGCACGGTGAGGTCTTGATCGAGGCTGGTGCAGTCGCCGCCGGCATACACGCCGGGGATGCTGGTGCGCAGCTGTTCATCGACTGCGATGCGCTCGCCCTGGCGCTTGAGTTCGCACGCCAGCGGATCGGCGAGGGCGTCGCTGTCGAAGGCCTGGCCGATGGCCTTGAAGATCGCGTCGGCGGCCAGTTCGAAGGTTTCACCGGTGGTTTGCAGGCGACCTTCGACCAGATGGGTGCGGGCGAAACGCATGCCGCGCACCCGGCCGTGGTCATCGAGCAGCACTTCTTCAGGTTGTGCCCAGGTCATCAGCCTCACCTGATTGGCCTTGGCAATCTCCTGTTCGTGATGGGTGGCGCCCATGTCTTCGACGCCGCGCCGGTACACCAGGTTCACGTCACGGGCGCCGAGACGGGCCATTTGCACGGCCATGTCGATGGCGGTGTTGCCCGCGCCGAGGACGATGCAATGATCGGCCAGGGGCAATTGGCTCAGGTCATCGGCCTGGCGCAGTTCGCGGATGTAGTCGGTGGCGGCGAGCAGGCCGGGCGCGTCTTCGTGGGCCAGGCCCAGTTGCTTGCTGGCGTTGAGCCCGAGGCCGAGGAACACCGCATCGAACTGTTGATGCAGTTCGCTGAGGGTCAGGTTGTCCCCGAGTTTTTTCCCGTGGCGGATTTCGATTCCGCCGATTTCCAGCAGGAACTCAAGCTCCCGTTGCGCGTAGTCGTCCACCAGTTTGTATTTGGCGATCCCGTATTCATTGAGGCCGCCAGCTTTTTCCCGCGCCTCGAAGATCACCACGTCATGCCCGTGCATGGCGCTGCGGTGGGCGCAGGACAATCCGGCTGGACCTGCGCCCACCACGGCGATGCGTTTGCCGGTGGCGGCAGCACGCTGGAACGGGTGAGTGCTGAAGTGGGCGTTGTCCACGGCGTAGCGCTGCAACAGGCCGATCATGACCGGCGCGCATTCGTGGGCGTTGTTGCGCACGCAGGCTTGCTGGCAAAGGATTTCCGTCGGGCACACCCGGGCGCAACTACCGCCGAGGATGTTGGCCGAGAGGATCTTCTGCGCGGCGCCTTGCACGTTGTCCTGCTGGATGTTGCGGATGAACGAGGGAATGTCGATTTCGCTCGGACAGGCATTCACGCAGGGCGCGTCGTAGCAATACAGGCAGCGCGAGGCTTCCAGGTGCGCCTGTCGCTCGTTGAGCGGCGGCGCCAGATCGGTGAAATGGCCGGCGAGGGCGGCCGCATTCTCAACGGGATGCGGAAGGTGGTCCAGGGTCTTGATCACGGTGTTGGCCTCACGGTTATTTGAGGTGCTGCCTCTGAATGGGCATTGTTTTTTGTGTTGTCTGTGCGGGCCTCATCGCGAGCAAGCTCGCTCCCACAGGGATTTGTGAACACTGAAGATCCACTGTGGGAGCGAGCTTGCTCGCGATAGGCCGAAGGCCGCTCTCAGCGTTCAACAGCTACAGGCTTGTGCAGCTCGGCCCGCTTGCTCAGCAAATCAAACACCGCCGGGTACGCCGGCCGTTCGATGTAGCGCCCGGCGCCACGCTCGGCCCGCAGGTCACCGTCGGCCCAGACCACCCGGCCTTGGCTGATGGTGTGGCTGGGCACGCCGCGCACGGTCTTGCCTTCGAAGATGTTGAAGTCCACCTGCTGATGGTGGGTCTTGGCGGAAATGGTCCGCGTGCCTTGCGGGTCCCACAGCACCAGGTCGGCATCGGCGCCGACGCGAATCGCGCCTTTGCGTGGGTAGAGGTTGAAGATCTTCGCGGTGTTGGTGGACGTCAGCGCGACGAATTGCTGCATCGAAAAGCGTCCGCTGTTCACCCCTTCATCCCACAACACCGCCATGCGGTCTTCGATGCCGGCGGTGCCGTTGGGGATCTTGCTGAAGTCGTCGCGGCCTGCGGCTTTTTGCTCGGCGCAGAAGCAGCAGTGGTCGGTGGCGGTGGTGTGTAGGTTGCCCGATTGCAGGCCATGCCAGAGCGCCTCTTGATGACCGCGAGGGCGAAACGGCGGGCTCATCACATAACCGGCGGCGGTTTGCCAGTCCGGGTGGCGGTAGACACTGTCGTCCAGCAGCAGGTGCCCGGCCAGCACTTCGCCGTAGACCGGCTGGCCCTTGCCGCGGGCGTAGGTGATTTCGTCGAGGGCTTCCTTGGTCGAGACGTGCACCAGGTACAGCGGCGTACCCAGGGTTTCGGCGATGCGGATCGCCCGGCTCGCGGCCTCGCCTTCAACCTGTGATGGCCGCGATAGCGGATGCGCTTCCGGCCCGGTGATGCCCTGGGCCATCAGCTTGCGTTGCAGGTGATAGACCAGTTCGCCGTTTTCCGCATGCACGGTCGGCACCGCGCCCAGTTCTAGGCAGCGCTCGAAGCTCGCCACCAGGGTGTCATCGGCGGCCATGATCGCGTTCTTGTAGGCCATGAAGTGCTTGAAGCTGTTGACGCCGTGCTGGCTGACCAGTTCGGCCATTTCCTCGCGGACCTGTTCGCTCCACCAGGTGATGGCGACGTGAAAGCCGTAGTCCGACGCCGACTTCTCGGCCCAGCCGCGCCATTGATGGAAGGCTTCGAGCAAGGATTGCTGCGGATTGGGAATCACGAAGTCGATGATCGAGGTGGTGCCGCCAGCCAGTCCTGCCGCCGTGCCACTGTAGAAGTCTTCGCTGGCCACGGTGCCCATGAACGGCAGTTGCATGTGGGTGTGCGGGTCGATGCCGCCGGGCATCAGGTATTGGCCGCTGCCGTCGAGCACTTCGGCGCCTGCAGGGACATCGAGGTTTTCGCCGATGGCCTTGATCACGCCGTCTGCGCAATACACATCGGCGCGATAACTTTCATCATGGGTAATAACGGTGGCGCCACGGATCAACAGAGACATTCCGAGTTCCTCGCAGGCAATGACCGGCTTGTGCCGGCTCTAGATGTTTTATGTGACGCCAGCGTCAACAGGTGTATTCCTGTCAGTGCTGTCAGGATTAAACGCTAGCTGCAGTTAATCGAATCGGCAAGAATATTTTTTATAAGCTTATGCAGTTATTAACTGATTGATATTTAACGATTAAATACAATAATCACCAAAATGGTGAGCGACCTCACCATTTTGACGCACTTGACAGGATCGAAAAATAGTCAAGATTTCTTATGTGAAATCAGCTGTTTGAGTATGGTCTATGGTTGATGCGCAGCCATTGAAAAAAAGATCAACGCACCAGTTTGAGTCCTGACTGTCCGGACAACTTGCCTGGCATTCGGCCTGAGTGGCCTGACAAATAGTCGAGTCAGCGAATAAAACTGATAAACATCAGTTGGTTGCAATGTGTTTATGGAACTGCCCGATGCGTAATCGGGGTACCCGGCACGTTTATTGATGCCGCCAGCCCCCGATGAGCAAAAAAATAATTCAAAGAACAGTGGAGCGGCCATGCAACAGATCAGATCGCAAGTGACCGAGCGCGACGGCTTGTTCGAGCTGGAAGCCGGCAGCGATGTCCTCGACAGTCCCCGTTACAACCACGACATTGCACCGACCAAGGTGCGCGAACGCACCTGGAACAAATGGCACATCACCGCGTTATGGGTGGGCATGGCGATCTGCGTGCCGACCTACACCCTCGGTGGCGTGCTGACCGCGTACTTCGGCCTGACCGTTGGAGAAGCGCTGCTGGCGATTCTGTTAGCCAACGTCATCGTGCTGATTCCCCTGACCCTGAACGCCTTTCCCGGCACCAAGTACGGCATTCCCTTTCCGGTGTTGCTGCGCTCGTCCTTCGGCGTGCTCGGTTCCAACATTCCGTGCCTGATCCGCGCCCTGGTGGCGTGCGGCTGGTTCGGCATCCAGACCATGTTCGGCGGGTTGGCGATTCACCTCTTCCTCGGTTCGGTGTTCGAGGGCTGGAAGTCCCTGGGCGGCACCGGCGAGGTCATCGGCTTCATGGTGTTCTGGGCGCTGAACCTGTGGGTGGTAATACGCGGCGCCGAGTCGATCAAATGGCTGGAAACCCTGTCTGCACCGCTGTTGGTTTTGGTGGGTGTAGGGCTGCTGGTCTGGGCCATGCCGAACGTGTCGATGACCGAGTTGCTGGCGATTCCGGCCAAGCGTCCCGAAGGCGCCGGGGTAGCCAGTTACTTCGCCGCCGGGCTGACCGCGATGGTCGGCTTCTGGGCCACGCTGTCACTGAACATTCCGGACTTCAGCCGCTACGCGAAAAGCCAGAAGGATCAGATTGTCGGGCAGATCATCGGCCTGCCGTTGACCATGTTCCTGTTTGCTTCCCTGGGTGTGGTGATGACCGCGGCCTCGGTGAAGCTGGTGGGCGTGACGGTTTCCGATCCGGTGACCCTGATCGGTCATATCCAGAGCCCGGTGTGGGTCGCACTGGCCATGGCGCTGATCATCATCGCCACGCTGTCGACCAATACCGCAGCCAATATCGTGTCGCCGACCAATGACTTCCAGAACATCGCCCCCAAGGTGATCAACCGCACCAACGCCGTGCTACTGACGGGCTTCGTCGGCTTGGCGTTGATGGCCCATGAGTTGTTGAAAAAACTCGGCCTGATCGTTTCCGACCTCAGCCTGGAAACCGTCTATTCCAACTGGTTGCTCGGCTATTCCAGCCTGCTCGGGCCGATCGCCGGGATCATGGTGGTGGACTATTTCCTGATCAAGAAACAGCAGCTGGACCTTGCCGGCCTGTACCGCGATGACGTGTATCCGGCGTGGAACTGGAGCGGTTTCATGGCCTTCGGTGTGCCGGTGGTGTTGACGCTGCTGTCGCTTGGCAGCGATGCGTTCAGCTGGTTCTACAGCTACGGCTGGTTCACCGGTTCGATTTTGGGAGGGGTGATTTATTACGGGTTGAGTGTGATGCGGTCCAGCCCATCTGTCGCGAAATCTGCGGTGTAGCGGCTGGCCTCTTCGCGAGCAGGCTCGCTCCCACAGGTTTTGTGAACACCCGAGAACCCTGTGGGAGCGAGCCTGCTCGCGAAGGCGGCCGCACAATCACCAACGAATTGCCTGAAGAAACACACAAGAACAGCCAGAGGAGATCATCATGAACGCGGCCGTCGACGTTCTGCAGTCCAGCCATCAACACATCAACCGCGACCGCCTGTGGCAGTCGCTCATGGAGCTGGCCAAACTCGGCGCCACGGTCAAGGGGGGCGTGTGTCGCCTGGCCCTGACCGATCTCGATCGCCAGGCTCGGGACATCTTCGTCAAATGGTGTGTCGATGCCGGCTGCACGGTCAGCATCGACGCCGTCGGCAACATCTTCGCCCGTCGCCCCGGGCGCAATCCCGACCTGCCACCGGTGATGACCGGCAGTCACATCGACACCCAGCCCACGGGCGGCAAGTTCGATGGCTGCTTCGGTGTCTTGGCAGGCGTCGAGGTCCTGCGCACCCTCAATGACCTGAACATCGAAACAGAAGCACCGCTGGAGGTGGTGGTCTGGACCAACGAAGAAGGCTCGCGCTTTGCCCCGTGCATGATGGGCTCCGGTGTGTTCGCGGAAAAATTCACCCTCGAAGAAACCCTGGCCAAGGTCGATGCCGATGGCGTGACCGTGGGTGACGCGTTGAATGCCATTGGCTACGCCGGCCCGCGTAAAGTCAGCGGCCACAAAGTCGGGGCCTATTTCGAAGCCCATATCGAGCAAGGCCCGATACTTGAAGACGAACGCAAGACCATAGGCGTGGTCATGGGCGCGCTCGGGCAGAAGTGGTTCGACCTGAAACTGCGTGGCGTCGAAGCCCACGCCGGCCCGACCCCGATGCACCTGCGCAAGGACGCCCTGGTCGGCGCCGCGGTGATCGTCGGTGCACTCAACCGCGCCGCCCTCAGCCATCAACCCCATGCCTGTGGCACTGTCGGTTGTCTGCAAGCCTATCCCGGCTCGCGCAACGTCATCCCCGGTGAAGTGCGCATGACCCTGGATTTCCGCCACCTGGAACCGGAACGCCTGGACTCGATGATCGCCGAAGTGCGCGAAGTCATCGAAACCACCTGCGACGAACACGGCCTGACCTTCGAACTCACCCCGACCGCCGACTTCCCGCCGCTTTACTTCGACAAGGGCTGCGTCGAGGCGGTGCGCGGTGCTGCCCAAAGCCTGGGCCTGTCGCACATGGACATCGTCAGCGGAGCAGGGCACGACGCGATCTTCCTCGCCGAACTCGGTCCGGCGGGGATGATCTTTGTGCCGTGCGAGGGCGGTATCAGCCACAACGAAATCGAAAACGCTGCACCGGATGATCTGGCGGCCGGGTGTGCGGTGTTGTTGCGGGCGATGCTGGCGGCTTCTGAGGCCATCGCGAAGGGGAAACTGGCGGCTTGAAGATCAAAAGATCGCAACTCCCAACCGGTTCATCATGCGTAATCCGGAAAAATTGGCAGGGCTGGAGGCATCGTTGAATCTGTACTAGTCAAACGGCCGCCCGGAGCAGGCTCGCTCCCACAAGGTTTCTTTGCACTATTGCAAGCCCGGGCGGTCGTATTCTTCACAGGGTCGCCATTCTTGTGGAGATGCGATGAGCCAGGACGTCCTGAGCACGGAAACCAATCGCCGCCAGTTGCAGCAGATCATCGCCGGTCTGTCCGACGGGGTTATTCTGCTCGATCCCGACCAGAGCATCCTGTGGGCCAACGAGGCGGCGCTGGCCATGCACGGTGTTTCGCAAGTCAGCGACCTGGGTGCCACTGCCGCGGCGTATGCCAAACGCTTCGCCTTGCGCTATCGCAACAAGCACGGGTTGGCAGTTGACAGCTACCCGATCAGCCGGGTCGCGCGCGGCGAGACGTTCAGCGATGTGTTGGTGGAAGTGACGCCGGCGGCGGACGAAGCGCGTACCTGGGTCCATCGCGTGCGCAGCCTGGTATTGGCCGACAGCCGTGGCGATCCGGAATCTCTGGTGTTGATCATGGACGATGTCACCGAGTGGGCCAGCGCCGAGCAGCGTTTTGAAAAAACCTTCACGGCCAATCCGGCACCGGCGGTGATTTGTCGGCTCAGTGACTTGCGCTACATCAAGGTTAACCCGGGGTTCCTCGAAATGACCGGTTACTCCCGTGACCAGGTGATCGGCACTTCGACCTATGAGCTGGACGTGCTGGACCAGGCCGAGCACAAAGAACTGGCCAGGCAGCGTCTATGCGAAGGGACGACCATTCCCCAGATGCAGGCCGAGTTGCGCCTGGCCGACGGTGGTCGCAAGCAAGTAATCGTGGCCGGTCAGCCGCTGGAGCTCAACGACGAAGCCTGCATGCTGTTTTCCTTTGTCGACATGGAGCCCCGGCACAAGGCTGAAATCGCCCTGCGCCAAAGCGAAGAACGTTTCGCCAAGGCCTTTCGCCTGTCGCCGGTGCCGATACTGGTATGCCGCGCGGCGGATCAGTTGGTGCTGGATGTCAACGAAGCCTTCCTTGATACCCTGGGTTATCCCGGTGAAGAGGTGCGTGGGATCGGCATAACGCAGATCGACTTCTTCGAAGACCGGCACGCACGCATCCAGCTGTTCGCCGCCCTGGAGAAAACCGGCAGCCTGGACCGCATCGATGTGCGTGTGCGTAGAAAAGACGCCGGGCTGATCGATTGCACGGTGTCGGCGGACACCGTGAACATTCAGGGCACACCCTGTTATCTGCTGGTGTTGATGGACATCACCGAGCGCAAGCGCACCGAGCTGGAGCTGGTGGCGGCCATCGAGGAAGTGATGAAGGACGCCTCCTGGTTCAGCCGCACGCTGATCGAAAAACTGGCCAACGTGAAGAGTGTGAATTCTGCGCAGTTGCCCAACCTGTCCTTCACTGACCTGACCGCCCGTGAGCGCGATGTGCTGGGCTTGATTTGCGAAGGCCTGGCCGACAAGGAAATCGCCGCGCGCCTGAAGCTGGCGCCGAACACGGTGCGCAACCATGCGGCTGCGGTGTATTCCAAGCTCGACATACACAGTCGCAGCGAGGCGATTGTCTGGGCGCGGGAGCGGGGGCTGTTCTCCAGCGAGTGGCGGCCCAAGGGGCAGCGTTAAGGTGCAATTGCACTAAGGCGCTGGGTGCAAATGCATGTGTCGACCTGCCGTGGTGGCTCTTAGGCTGGGGATGCAGCTGTGCGCCCCCTGAGTAAACCGCCAACAGGAATAGCCCCATGAGCCCGTTACACCCCCCATCAAGCCACCAGGGCCCGTCGCAATGATTACGCTCGTGCAGTTGAGGATGCTGATCGAGCACAGTTTTTCACCCCTGGCCTGTGAATGCAGTATCACCGGCGAACACTGGCTGACCGTCAAGCTCTATCACCCGGTGTCGGGTCAGGTGGACCTGGTGGTCAGTGGCCTGAACATGAGCACGCTGCAAACAGCAGAGTCGGTCGCTTCGCTGATCGAAGAATTGCGCTATGAACTGCAGTGCAATTCCCTGCAACGTCCTGACCCGGTGATGTAAGAACTGCCAGCTTTTTGCTGGTATTGGCCACTGGCTGGGCTATAAGTGATTCGCAGATATTTATTTTTGTGACAGGTGTATGGATTTTGCGCGCCGGTTTTGTTGTCACAAAAATGTGTCGATCACTTATCGCGGGTCAACCTATGAAAACTCTTGGGAAACGCGTTATCTCACCCTTGTCGCTGGCATTGTGCGTAGCGATTCTCGGCGGCTGTTCCAGCCCGCCACCACCTCCAGCGGTCACGCCACCCCCTCCTGTACGCACCTGCCAGGCCATGGATAAAACCGATGTACTGGGCGATGTGCGCGCTGAAAATGGCGAAGTGACCCGAGTCACCACCACGACTCGCTGCGTTACGCAGTAAACCCGGGCGCGATGTGCAGCAACCTCGACCTGCTCGGGGTGATGGTGATTGCTTTCATCGTCGCCCTGGGTAGAGCGGGACCCGAGATCTGCTGATTGGCGTCACGCCTGCCAATGCCGTGGCCGACTCGATGCATTTCTGGCGACGTGCGGCACCGACCCGGTCACCTTGAAAAACGTGAACGACTTGTATGCCATCTGCGGTTTGTATCGCAGCTTGGTCTAGTAGCCCTGTCAGTTATGGCAGTTTTCGGTATATCGATTTTTCCTGATAGTGAATGGACTGTTTTTGTCCAACGCTAAAAAGGAAACGTCGTCATGACCGACGAATTAAAAGCTGCAACCGTTGCACCAAGCCCTTGGGACCAAGCCACGTTGTCGATCAACGGTAATAAAGTGGAAAGGGGTACGGCACCTGTTTTGCTCCGTGGGCAGGAGAACGTTGTGACGGTGGAGGCCCCGCCCGCAATCGCCAGGGCGCTGAATCTGGGGCTGCCTGAGGATGGCGGTTTGAGCATCGCGGCATCGCCGGATTTTGGCAATTGGGTGGCTCCCGTCGATGGCAAGTTCACTTGGAAGATAACGCCGGGCACTGGCAAGAGCGGTCGTATCGCCCTGGTGTTTTTCAGCAGGGAAGTGCTGGAGTCGTGGGAGCATCGAAGCCTGGTGATTTCGAGCAACCTGGCGGATGAGGCAGACGTGAAGATCGGCGGCGTCGCCGTACCTGCCGGGGGTAATTGGTTTTACCGGGGCAAGGTGCAAACGGTGACGTTGACTCCCAAATCAGGCAGCCCGCTGGCCGGCCTTCCGGTCACGTTGACCTGTGCAATCAAAAGTGGCCTGGATGTCGCCAACGTGGTGAGTGCACCGGCTTTCGGCAGTGAGCAACCCACGTATAGTTGGAGAGTGACGGGGTATACCAAAAGCGGTACTTTCGAGCTGAAGCTGTCGGGAAAGGGCATGACTACGCCTATTACCCTGCCAATCAGTAAGTTGCTGTCGAACCATTTAGCTGACGAAGCTGTTGTCAACATTGGCGGCGTCGCTGTACCGGACGGAGGTAATTGGTTTATCCGTAATCAAGCCCAGATCGTCACACTGAGACCAAAGTCAGATAGTCCATTGGCAGGCTTACCGGTCACGTTGACCTGCACAATAAAAAGCAACCTTAATCCTGCCAACGTGGTGAGTGCACCAGGCTTTGGCTCTGAGCAAACTATGCATAGTTGGAGGGTGACGGGGAATACCAACAGCGGTACTTTTGAACTGAAGCTCTCAGGGCAGGGCATGATTACACCAATTACCTTGCCAATCAGCAAGTTGCTGTCCAACAACCTGGCGGATGAGGCTAATGTCAAGATTGATGGTGTAGCGGTGCCCGCGGAGGGCAATTGGTTTTTCCGGGATAAACCGAAAACTGTCACGTTGACTCCAAAACCCGGCAGTCTACTCGCTGGCCTTCCGGTCAGTTTGACCTTTGCAATCAAAGGTGGGCTCAGTCCCGCCAATTTAGCCAGTTCGCCTGCATTTGGCAGTGAGCAAACTGGCTATCGGTGGGACGTAGTGGGGAACACCAAAAGCGGTGCTTTTGAATTGAAGTTGTTGGGTAAGGGCATGACTACGCCTATTACTCTTCCAATCAGCAAGTTGTTGTCGAATAATCTGGCTGACGAAGTAAATGTTTTGATGGACGGTAAGGAGATTTCCAATGTAGACATCCCGAACCTGAGGAGAGAATGGCATACATTTACATTGGTCCCGAAGTTGTATAGCCCGTTGGCCGGGTACCCGTTGAGGCTACAATGGATCAAAGGAGATGGAATTGAGTCGGGGGATCTGGAATTTCGGCCGCAAATAAACACAGAGTCTGCTGTCTATAGTTGGCAGGTTACTGGTTCTTTCACGAAGTCGGGGAGTTATGAACTCGGATTCAGTGGGGCAGGATTCAGTGAAATGCTGGTGTTGCCTGTTATTAGGCAGATAGTTCCCAAGTACTATGTGAATGGAAAGGAGCTTCTTGATCTTACCGATTTTATTTTACCTGATAGGCCGTATTCTTTAAGTGTGGAGGTTTCAGCTGGAGTGTCGAACATATATGTCAAAAATAGCCCTAATGAGTTCATCTTTAATCCTCCTTTGAATCGGTCGTTTCCTGTAATTAATGGAAGGGTGGAGTGGACCTTTTCATCTCCAGCTGTCGGTTATGTTTTAGATACGCTAACTTTTGATTATTCATCTGTATATACGGCGCGGGAAGATGTTTTGCTTTTTGGTCGACCGTCTTAATTTGCTCGCTAAACAATTATTGCGCATAGTTAAAAAACGGCAGTGTCATGAGCCCACTGCATAACAGGGGCTTCTGTTATGCAGTGCTGAAATCTGGGCGACGCTCCCGTTCGCAAGGCAGCCAATCGGCTGCCTTTTTTCATATTCTGGATCAGCAAGAAGCCAGCACGGGTTGCCTTTCCTGTTTCATTCGCTGACTCGCATCAGGACAGGAAACCACCATCGACATTCAACGAAACCCCAGTGGTATAGCTCGAAGCATCGCTGGCGAGGTAAAGCACCGCCCCCGCCATTTCACTCGGATCCGCCACACGCTTGAGCGGAATCTGCTGCAAGGCGGTGTTCAGAATGGCTTCGTTTTTCACCAGTGCCGAGGCGAATTTAGTATCGGTCAGACCCGGCAACAGGGCATTGCAACGGATCCCGAACTGCGCGCACTCCTTGGCAAACACCTTGGTCATGTTGATCACCGCCGCCTTGGTCACCGAGTAGATGCCCTGGAAGATCCCCGGCGAAACGCCGTTGATCGAAGCAACGTTGATGATGCTGCCGCCGCCGTTTTCGCGCATCAGCTTGCCGGCTTCGACCGACATGAAGAAGTAGCCGCGAATGTTCACGTCGACTGTTTTCTGGAAGGCGCTGAGGTCGGTGTCCAGGACGTTGCAGAACTGCGGGTTGGTCGCGGCGTTGTTGACCAGGATGTCGAGGCGGCCGAACTGTTCCTTGATGCCGGCGAAGACCTGGCTGATCTGTTCCATTTCGCCGATGTGGCAGGCGATGGCGGTGGCCTTGCCGCCGGCGGCGATGATCGCGTCGGCGACGTGTTGGCAGCCTTCAAGCTTGCGGCTGGAGACGATCACGTGGGCGCCTTGCTGGGCCAGCAGTTTGGCGATGGCTTCACCGATGCCACGGCTGGCGCCGGAGACGAAAGCGATCTTGCCGTCGAGGTCGAACAACTGAGTCTTGGACATGGGATTCCCTTATGAAAAGTCTTGTTATCGAGTCAAATGCCGGGTTGCGGCCAATGCTGTTGAGGCCAGTCAGTGCGCGTTATCGTTCACGATCATCGCGAGCGGGCTCGCTCCTACAGGGATCGCGTACGGTCAAAGGCTGGATTTCTGGATCACCTGCAAGCTCATCTGCTCCAGCAGCTTGTTCATGTGAATGAACTGGGCGAAGCGTTTGTCCTGGGTCTGGCCGTGGTAGAAGCGGTAGTAGATCTGCTGCACGATGCCGGCCAGGCGGAACAGGCCGTAGGTGTAGTAGAAGTCGAAATTGTCGATCTGGATGCCCGAGCGTTGGGCGTAGTAATCGACGAACTCGCGGCGGGTCAACATGCCCGGCGCGTGGCTTGGCTGGCGGCGCATCATCTGCACCGGTGCCGGATCATCGGCTTCGATCCAGTAGGCGAGGGTGTTGCCCAGGTCCATCAGCGGATCGCCCAGGGTGGTCAGTTCCCAGTCGAGCACGCCGATGATCTGCATCGGGTTGTTCGGGTCGAGGATGACGTTGTCGAAGCGGTAGTCGTTGTGCACGATGCTGGAGGTCGGATGGTCGGCCGGCATCTTGTCGTTGAGCCAGGCTTTAACCGTTTGCCATTGTGGCGCATCGGGGGTCAGGGCCTTCTCGTAGCGATCGCTCCAGCCTTTGATCTGGCGCGCCACGTAGCCTTCGGGCTTGCCGAGGTCACCCAGGCCGTAGGCGTTGTAGTCGACCTGGTGCAGTTCGACGAACTTGTCGATGAAGCTCTTGCACAGGGCTTCGGTTTTCGCCGAGTCCAGCCCCAGATCCGGCGGCAGGTCGGAGCGCAGGATGATGCCGTTGACCCGTTCCATCACGTAGAACTCGGCACCGATTACCGATTCGTCGGTGCAGTGCACGTAGGCTTTCGGGCAGTACGGAAATCCGTCGCGAAGTTGATTGAGGATGCGGAATTCACGGCCCATGTCGTGAGCCGACTTGGCCTTGTGGCCAAAGGGCGGTCGACGCAGGACGAATTCCTGCTCGGGGTATTCCAGCAAGTAAGTGAGGTTCGACGCTCCGCCCGGGAACTGGCTGATCTTCGGCAAACCGCTGAGCCCCGGAATATGGGCCTTGAGGTATGGATCGATCAGGCTGGCATCGAGCTCTTCGCCGGTGCGGATACGGGTGGACTGGTCAGTAAGCGCCATGCTTATCCCTTCTGCTTATTCTGGAGGCCTGAAACTATTGGCTAATCTAATGCGCACACCCCGCACCCACAACCGCGATCGGCTCTTATAGGTGAGCGTGTTGCCGGCCAATCATTGCTTTTGATACAGCTGTTTGAATTGCGTTCAATGAACGACCCGGCTCATGGCCGGCGGCAAGTCGATCGGCGTCAGCACCGGTTGGCTGGAGAAAAACGCCACGAGGTTCTTGCCCACCAGCTCGACGGTGCCCTGGGTGGCTTCCGGGGACAGTCCGGCGACATGGGGTGTGAGGATCACGTTGCTCAGGGTCTTGAGCGCATCCGGCACCTTCGGTTCGGCGTCGAACACATCCAGCGCGGCGCCGGCGATCCGGCGTTGCTCCAGGGCGGTGATCAGGTCGGCGGTGGCAATCACGCTGGCCCGGGCGATGTTGACGATAAAACCCTTGGGGCCCAAGGCGTCGAGGACCTGGCGATTGATCAGGTGTTTGGTGCCCAGCCCGCCCGGCGTGGCGACGATCAGGAAGTCCGAGGCGCGCGCCAGTTCGGTCGGGGTCGAGCAGAACGTGTAGGGCACATCGCGGCGACGTTGGCGATTGTGGTAGCAGATGCTCATGTCGAAGCCGGCACTGGCACGTTTGGCGATGGCCATGCCGACCGCGCCGAGGCCGAGGATGCCCAGGCGCTTGCCGGCGAGGGAAGGGCGCATGATTTTCGGCCACTCGCCGCGCCGAACGGCGGCGTCACAGCGGGGCACGTCACGTACCAGCGACAGCAGCAGCGCCATGGCATGGTCGGCGACGGACGAGGCGTTGACCCCGGCACCATTGGTGACGGTGATGCCCCGGTCGGCGGCGGCCTGCAGGTCGACGTGTTCATAACCGGCGCCGATCACGCAGATGATCTTGAGTCTGGGCAGCGCGGCGATTTCATCGGCATACAGCCCCAATGGCCCACGGGTCAGGACGGCGTCGATCTGCCCGGCGTGGCGGGCGATGGCTTCGGCACGCTCGGCGGGCGTCGGGGCCAGTATCAGGTGGAAGCCCTGATGTTCGAGGATAGGCAGGTAATCATTGATGGTTTCAACCAGTACCAGAACGGTTACAGGCATGCTTGGCTCCCTGTGGGCATCGGAAAAACGGCTCGAACGTCGCTTGAGATTGCTGATTTCAGGATAGCTTGGCAACCGCCGGCGATCGCGGCCTGCGCCATTTCATGCGGAACTGCGTGTGTAGGAGCTGGCTTGCCAGCGATGGTCGTTAACGATAACGCGCGTGAACTGGATTAACGCGGCGCACTGGAGCCCATCGCCAGCAGGCTGGCTCCTACAGTTTTAGCGTGGGCGCGGTCCCCTGTGGGAGCTGGCTTGCCAGCGATGGTCGTTAACGATAACGCGTATGACCTGGATGAACGCGGCGCACTGGCGTCCATCGCCAGCAGGCTGGCTCCTACAGTTTCAGCGTGGGCACGGTCTTTTGTGGGAGCTGGCCTGCCAGCGATGGTCGTTAACGATAACGCGTGTAAGCTGGATTAACGCGGTGCGCTTGAGTCCATCGCCAGCAATCGAGCGTCGACCGGCTGTTCCTAAAGTTTTAGCGTGGGCGCGGTCCTTTGTGGGAGCTGGCTTGCCAGCGATGGTCGTCAACGATTACGCGGGCGAACTGGATGATCGCGGCGCACTGGAGTCCATCGCCAGCAGGCTGGCTCCTACAGTTTCCCGGGAATGCTTAAAGACGACGCCGAGAGTGCTGCCCGGGCAGCCTCGAGAATTTCATCCGACAGTGGATCGCCGCGGGTCGCCCGGGACAACATCAGCGCGCCGAACATCAGCGAATACTGCACCAGCGCCTGCTGCCGTTTGTCGGCTTCGTCCTCGGTGTCGAGCAGTGAGCCCAGGGAGTCGAGCAGGTTGTTCAGGCCCTGCAGGTAGGTTTGACGCAAACCGCTCTCGGCGGCCTCGTGGCACATGTCCCCGGCAAAGGCCACTACCGGGCAGCTGTCACCCGGATTGTCCCGGCTTTCTCTGGACAGGTACGTTTCGACCACGGCGCGGCGGGCGGTGTCCTTGCTCTCCTGATCGGCCACCCGTGCTTGCCAGCGTTGCGCGGCCTGCTCGAAAGCCCGGCCACTGGCCTCTTGCGCCAGGGCTTCGCGGGATTCGAAGTGCCCGTAGAAGCCGCCGTGGGTCAAACCCGCGGCGGCCATCACATCGACCACGCTGATTCCGTGCAAACCGCGTTCGCGGAACAGCCGCGTGGCGGCATCGACGATGGTCTCGCGGTTGAGGTCGGCTTGTTTGCGGGAAACGCGGGGCATGGGTCTTTCTCGATTTCAGGTTGAATATCAGAGGGCGTATTGGGCAATTCCGTTGCCGAACGACCAGTTCTCTTTTTTGACTTCCACCAGATTGATGAAAACGTCCTCCAGACGCACGCCCAGTTCTGTGTGAAGGCTTTCGGCGATGGTTTTGTAGAGGCGTTTTTTCTGCTCGACGGTTCGCCCCTCGCTCATGGTGATCTGGATCACCACCAACTGGTCCGTGCGGTCGATACCCAGATAACCGGGATCAAAGATGAAATGCTGCTCATCGTGTTCGGCGAGTATCTGAAAATTATCGTTCTCCGGCACGCCGATGGTGCTGTGCATGGCGGCGTAGATCAGTTGGCCGATGCGTTTGGCGTGTGTGGGGTCCTGATGTTTTTTGATGTCGACGCGAACCAGTGGCATGGGAAGACTCCAGGAGGAATGCAGGTTGTTTAAAAATACATGATGGTGGACCTTTATCAAGTGGCAAGCGCCATCTTGCGAAGAAGCACAAGATCTGAAAACCGTACAAATCCCTGTGGGAGCGGGCTTGCTCGCGAAGGCGGTGGCACATTCAGCATTGATGTGTCTGACACACCGCTTTCGCGAGCAAGCCCGCTCCCACAGGGGGACTTTCGTCAATCTGGTACCACCGTTCCTCACCTAAGTCTTTGCTTCTGTTCACTAATCCTCCAGAATCGCGCCCCTGTTCCGGTCAGGACGCTGCCTGTCGGGTATTCCGACGCGTTCTGACCGGGTGGCAAGTGACCGGAATGTGGAGATCCCACCGGATGAATGATCAGGCCAATAGCGTCAACAAACGCTATGTAGCAGCAACACCCGCAACGCTTTCGAGCTGGAATCGCCAGGACACCACGTGGATGCTGGGCCTGTTTGGCACGGCGATTGGTGCGGGCACCCTGTTTTTGCCGATCAATGCGGGCCTCGGCGGTTTCTGGCCGCTGCTGATCCTCGCGTTGCTGGCGTTCCCGATGACGTTCTACGCGCACCGCGGGCTGACCCGTTTTGTGTTGTCCGGTCGCGAAGGCGCCGACATCACTGAAGTGGTGGAAGAGCATTTCGGTATCAAGGCCGGCGCGCTGATCACCTTGCTGTACTTTTTCGCCATTTTCCCGATCCTGCTGATCTACAGCGTGGCCCTGACCAACACCGTGGGCAGCTTCCTCGAGCATCAACTGCACATCACGCCGCCGCCGCGCGCCGTGCTGTCGCTGGTGCTGATCCTCGGCCTGCTGGCGGTGGTGCGTTGCGGTGAGCAACTGATCGTCAAGGCCATGAGCCTGATGGTCTACCCGTTCATCGTTGCCCTGCTGTTCCTGGCGGTGTACCTGGTTCCGCACTGGAACGGCGGCATCCTGACCACCGCCAGCAGCGTGCCGGCACCGTCGGCGCTGTTGCACACCCTGTGGCTGGCGATTCCGGTGATGGTGTTCTCGTTCAACCATTCGCCGATCATCTCGGCCTTCGCCGTGGACCAGAAGCGTCGCTACGGCGATCACGCCGAGGAGCGCAGCTCGCAGATCCTGTCCCGGGCGCACCTGTTGATGGTGGTGATGGTGCTGTTCTTCGTCTTCAGTTGCGTGCTGACCCTGTCGCCAGCGCAACTGGCTGAAGCCAAGGCACAGAACCTGTCGATCCTGTCGTACCTGGCCAACCACTTCAGCAACCCGACCATTGCCTTCGCGGCGCCGTTGATTGCCTTCGTGGCCATTTCCAAGTCGTTCCTGGGGCACTACATCGGCGCCAGCGAAGGTCTCAAGGGGCTGATCGTCAAGAGCGGCCAGCGTCCGTCCGCCAAGGCCCTGGACCGCATGACCGCCGCGTTCATGCTGGTGGTGTGCTGGATCGTCGCCACACTGAACCCGAGCATCCTGGGCATGATCGAAACCCTCGGTGGCCCGGTGATCGCGGCGATCCTGTTCCTGATGCCGATGTACGCCATCCGCAAGGTGCCGGCGATGGCACGCTATCGCGGTCAGGCGTCCAACGTCTTCGTGACGGCGGTGGGTCTGGTGGCGATCACGGCGTTGATTTATTCGTTGAGCGCATAAGTCAAAGATCAAGAGATCGCAGGCTGCGATCCTTTGATTTTCAGCTACAGTGGCCGCTGCACGTGATACGTGCAGCGGCTTTTTTTCGCCTGGAGACATTCGATTGTCGAGCGCCCCCAACGCAAACCCCACCGAGCAACCCAAGCGCTGGCAGGACCTGTTGGCCGGGTTGTCGATAGCCGGCCTGTTGTTGCCCGAAGCCGTCGCTTATTCAAGCATCGCCGCACTGGCGCCCCAGGCCGGGGTGATCGCCTTGTTTGCCGGGTTGCTGTGTTATGGCCTGTTCGGTACCAGCCGTTTTGCCATTGTCTCGGCCACTTCATCCTCCGCCGCTGTGCTGGCCGCCGCGACCGCGACCTTGGCCAATGGCGATCCCGAGCTTCGCTCGACCCTGGCCCTCGGTCTGGTACTGATGACCGGGGCGTTTTTCCTGCTGGCCGGATTGTTCAAACTCGGCAGCGTGACCTCGTTCATCGCCAAGCCGGTGCTGCGCGGCTTTGCCTTTGGCCTGGCGCTGACCGTCATTCTCAAGCAGGTCGCCAGCGTGGTGGGCGTGCATTTGACTGAAGCCAACCTGGTGGGTTTTCTGCCGCAATTGCTGGAGCAACTGCCGCAATGGAACTGGGCGGCAGCTGCTGTCGGCGCCGTGGCATTGGCCTTGTTATGGCTGTTCGCGCGGTTTCGGCGCCTGCCGGGTGGTTTGCTGGTGGTGGTGATCGGCATCGCGGCGGGGCAGTGGCTGGACCTGCCGGCCTATGGCGTGAAGCTGATCGGCTTGATCGATCTGAGCCTGGAGGTGCCGAAGCTGCCGGTATTGCCGTTTACCGACTGGCTGCGTGTGGGTGAGCTGGCGTTTGCCATGGTGATGATTCTGTATGCCGAGTCGTATGGTTCGATCAGTGCTTATGCGCTCAAGCACGGTGATCGCGTAACGTCGAACCGCGACCTGCTGGCGCTGGGTGCTTCCAACCTGCTGTCCGGTTTGTTCCACGGCATGCCGGCGGGCGCGGGGTATTCGGCGACGTCGGCCAATGAGGCTGCCGGCGCCACTTCACGCCTGGCCGGGATCGTGGCGGCGCTGGTGGTGCTGCTCATTGTCCTTACGGTGCTGCCGTATATCGCCCTGACTCCGGAACCGATTCTCGCCGCCATCGTTATCCATGCGTTGTGGCGTGGCTTGAGCCTGCAACCGCTGGGACGCTATTTCATCTGGCGCCGTGACCGCTTGCTGGTGATCTGCGCCGTGGGGGCGGTATTGCTACTGGGTGTGCTGGACGGCTTGCTGGTGGCGGTGGCGATCAGTGTGTTGCTGATGCTCAAGCAGCTGTCGGCGGCGGATATCCAGATTCTCGGGCGCATCGATGGCGGTCACGACTTTGTCGACCTGCAACGCCATCCAGCGGCCCAGGCCGTGCCTGGCGTGTTGATTGTGCGGCCGGGTGAAGCGTTGTTCTTTGCCAATGTCGAGCGGATTCTCGGCGCTGCCTTGCACTTGATCCGGCATTCGCAAACGCCGATTCATACGGTGATTCTCAGTCTGGAGGAGTCGCCGGATCTGGATGGCACCAGCATTGAGGCGTTGCAGGCGTTTTTCGTGCATGTGCATGAGGAAGGCCCGTGTCTGATCCTGGCGCGTCTGAAGGACGACGCACAAGGGGCGTTGGAGGTGTTGTCGCAGGTGAAGGCTAACGGGGTGGTGCTGAGTGGGTTGAGTGTGGATGGTGCGGTGAAACAGGCGCTTCAGTTGAATGCATGACTCCCTGTGGGAGCGAGCCTGCTCGCGAAGAGGGTGGGTCAGCCAATATCGATGTTGAATGTACTGACGCTTTCGCGAGCAGGCTCGCTCCCACAGGGGGTAGTGTTCAAATTGAAGGCATAAAAAAACGCCGCCCATCTCACGATGGGCGGCGTTTTTCATTGCGTTGCAACGTTAGGCTTGAACGACCGGGATGTTGGCGTTCGCAGCAGCTTCACGGAACTCGGCGATCTGGTCGAAGGACAGGTAGCGGTAGACATCGGCCGCCATGCTGTCGATCTTGCCAGCGTATTCCATGTACTCCTCGACGGTCGGCAGGCGACCCAGGATGGAAGCCACGGACGCCAGCTCAGCCGAAGCCAGGTAGACGTTCGCGCCGTCACCCAGACGGTTCGGGAAGTTACGGGTCGAAGTCGACACAACGGTCGAGTTCGGCTCTACACGTGCCTGGTTACCCATGCACAGCGAGCAGCCCGGCATTTCCATGCGCGCGCCGGCCTTGCCGTAGATGCCGTAGTAGCCTTCTTCGGTCAGCTGGTGAGCGTCCATCTTGGTCGGCGGCGACAGCCACAGACGGGTTGGCAACTGACCCTTGACCTGTTCCAGCAACTTGCCGGCAGCGCGGAAGTGACCGATGTTGGTCATGCACGAACCGATGAACACTTCGTCGATCTTCTCGCCAGCAACGCTGGAGAGCAGGCGGGCGTCGTCCGGGTCGTTTGGCGCGCAGAGCACAGGCTCCTTGATGTCGGCCAGGTCGATCTCGATGACTTCGGCGTATTCAGCGTCCTTGTCCGCTTCCAGCAGCTCAGGGTTGGCCAGCCAGGCTTCCATCGCTTGAGCGCGACGTTCCAGAGTACGTGCATCGCCGTAGCCTTCGCCGATCATCCAGCGCAGCAAGGTGATGTTGGACTGCAGGTATTCGGCAATCGACTCTTTGGACAGCTGGATGGTGCAACCGGCAGCCGAACGTTCAGCCGAGGCGTCAGACAGTTCGAACGCTTGTTCTACGGTCAGTTTAGGCAGACCTTCGATCTCCAGGATGCGGCCGGAGAAGGCGTTCTTCTTGCCTTTCTTCTCTACGGTCAGCAGGCCAGCCTGGATCGCGTAGTAAGGAATGGCGTGAACCAGGTCACGCAGGGTGACGCCTGGCTGCAGTTCGCCTTTGAAGCGAACCAGGATCGACTCAGGCATGTCCAGCGGCATGACGCCGGTGGCTGCGGCGAACGCAACCAGACCGGAACCGGCCGGGAACGAGATGCCGATCGGGAAACGGGTGTGGGAGTCACCACCGGTACCGACGGTGTCTGGCAGCAGCATGCGGTTGAGCCACGAGTGGATGATGCCGTCGCCCGGGCGCAGGGAAACGCCGCCGCGGGTCATGATGAAGTCAGGCAGGGTGTGGTGGGTGGTCACGTCGATCGGCTTTGGATAAGCCGCGGTGTGGCAGAAGGACTGCATCACCAGATCGGTCGAGAAGCCCAGGCACGCCAGGTCTTTCAGTTCGTCACGGGTCATTGGACCTGTGGTGTCCTGGGAACCCACGGTGGTCATCTTCGGTTCGCAGTAAGTGCCCGGACGAACACCGGTCACGCCGCAAGCCTTGCCGACCATTTTCTGCGCCAGGGTGAAACCCTTGGTGCTTTCAGCCGGTGCTTCAGGCTTCTTGAACAGAGTCGAAGGTGGCAGACCCAGCTCGGCGCGAGCCTTCTCGGTCAGGCCACGGCCGATGATCAGCGGAATACGGCCGCCGGCGCGAACTTCGTCCAACAGGACCGGGGTCTTCATTTCGAAGGTGGTCAGGACTTCGTCGGTGCCGTGCTTGCAGACTTTGCCAGCATGCGGGTACAGGTCGATCACGTCGCCCATGTGCATGTTGGAAACGTCGAATTCGATTGGCAGTGCGCCGGCATCTTCCATGGTGTTGTAGAAGATCGGAGCGATCTTGCTGCCGAAGCAGAAACCGCCGGCACGCTTGTTCGGCACGTAAGGAACGTCGTCGCCGAAGAACCACAGTACGGAGTTGGTCGCCGATTTACGCGAAGAACCGGTACCGACCACGTCGCCGACGTAGGCGATCGGGAAGCCGGCATTGCGCATTTCTTCGATCTGTTTCATCGGACCGGTGACGCCTTGTGCGTCAGGCACGATGCCGTCGCGAGCCATTTTCAGCATGGCCAGGGCGTGCAGCGGGATGTCCGGACGGGACCAGGCATCAGGCGCAGGTGACAGGTCGTCGGTGTTGGTTTCGCCAGTGACCTTGAACACGCGCAGGCTGATCTTGTCGGCCAGGGTCGGGCGCTTCACGAACCACTCGCCGTCAGCCCAGGATTGCAGCACGCCTTTGGCGTGAACGTTACCGTTCTTGGCTTTTTCAGCGACGTCGTGGAAAGCATCGAACATCAGCAGGGTGTGCTTGAGTTCTTCGGCAGCTACTGGCGCCAGTTCGGCGTCGTCCAGCAGGTTTACCAGAGTCACGATGTTGTAGCCGCCCTGCATGGTGCCGAGCAGTTCAACAGCGCGCTTCTTGTCGATCAGGGGGGAGGTGGCTTCGCCTTTGGCAATGGCGGACAGGAAGCCGGCCTTGACATAGGCTGCTTCGTCCACTCCAGGCGGAACGCGATTGGTGATCAGGTCAACGAGGAATGCTTCTTCGCCAGCCGGGGGATTTTTCAGCAGCTCGACCAGGCCTGCAGTTTGTTCGGCGTTTAGCGGCTGGGGAACGATACCCAGTGCTGCGCGCTCTTCGATATGTTTGCGGTAGGCTTCAAGCACAGTTATTACCCTCATCAGTGGTCCCAAATGGGTGTCCGGGACGCTCATCCCGAAATTGCCGTACTCATGCGCTGCATGGCGTTGTGAGCCACTTAGCCAGAATTACCGACAATTCCTTACAGAAGCTGCTTTCAAAGTTTTACGCCTGCAGAACGGGAGCTGATGAGGGTTGGCGTTGGGCTTTTCCCCGCTGGAAAAACCCCTCGCCAACACCGCTCTGAAGGAACGACTGTGCTCGTGACGCTTTGAAAACAGCTTCTAACGGACATTGGCGCCTAAAAAGGCAGGCTGATTCTACGGCAAAAAAAATTTAAGGTAAGTCAGGTTTTATTGGACTTTGGTGGCGGCCGGTAAACGCCGATTTACCCATGGCCCTGAACTTTGAGGGGTGATCAATGGTGGACAAAGGACTAACATGCCGGCCTGTTCTGCTTTTTCGCGTTTTGCCTACCTATGCCCAATCAGACCATCAAGACGCCGTGCGTCGGCCTTTGCTCCACTGTTTACGGTGACCTGGTGTGCCGTGGCTGCAAGCGTTTCCACCACGAAGTGATCCACTGGAACGGTTACAACGAGGAGGAAAAGCGCGCTGTATGGCTGCGTCTTGAGCAATTGCTGTCGCAAGTGATGGCCGCCAAGGTGGAAATTTTCGATCCGGCGCAACTGCGGATGCAGCTGGAGCAACGCAAGATCCGTTTCGTGCCCCATCAGTCGGAATATTGCTGGGCCTACCAGTTGATCGCCCGGGGGGCGCGGGTGATCAACAACCTGGAAGCCTACGGGATGGTATTGCTGCCGGAGTTTCGCGACTGGAACCTGCCGGAATTGCGCGATGCCATTGATCGGGAATTTTTCCTGCTCTCCGAGGCGCATTACCAGCGCTACATTGCGCCGGGGTTTCTGAAAGACGCCTTTGACGGCTAAGAGCATCGCGAGCAGGCTCGCTCCCACATTGTCCCCTGTGGGAGCGAGCCTGCTCGCGAAGACGGCCTTTCAATCACCACATATCTCAGTGCTTGCCGGCAATCTCCTCAAGATGATCCTCGATCTCCTGCGGCTTGAGCACCAATACGTCACTTTCAACCGAATCGAGCACCACTTCCGCCGTATTGCCGATCAACACGCCTGACAACCCGCTACGCGCCACGGTACCGATGACGGTCACGGCCGCCTGCAGCTTGTGCACCATGAACGGAATCAATACGTCCGCCGGACCTTCCTCAATGTGCAGGTGATCATCGTCGATGTCGAACTCGGCCTGGAACGACTTGCATTGCTCGCGGTAGCGCGCCTGGATGGTTTCGCTGAGTTGAAACGTCGGGTCGGCCGACGACAGCATCGGCGACGGGTGGGCGCTGATTACGTGCAAACGGGCCTTGGCCAGGGTTGCGATGTCATAGCCATGATCAATGATGGTGTTGTGCAGGTGGCGGTGTTCGAGGTCGGTGTTGCCGACGTCGATGGCTGCCAGGATCACTTTGTCTTTCCATGAGCCAGCGGTTTTCACCAGCAGTACCGGGGAAGGGCATTCGCGCAGCAACTTCCAGTCCTCGGGTGTCAGCAGGGCCTTTTTCAGGGCGCTGTCGGGAAAGTGCTGCTTCACCACCAGACCGCAGCCTTCGGCTTGCTGCACATCGACGATGGTTTGATGCAGGCTGTGGTTCCAGGCCTGCTCAGTGGTGACGTTGTATCCGTCTCCCTGTAAAGCGGCCTTGAGCACACCCAACATGCCACTGTGATCATGCTTGGGGTCGCACACCAGCAGATGCAACTGCGCCTGGGTCACGCCGGCGATCAGCTTCGCCCGCTTGAGCGCGAGGCTTTCGGAGTGTTCGGGGTCGATGACCACCAGAATGCTGCGTACGGCTTGCATGAGCGCGATCTCCTGAAAATAAAAAAGCACGGCGTTGCACAACTATAGTTGCTGCCTGCGATTCGGGGACTTGATGCATATCAACGGTTGGCGACTGGTGGTCTGCGGGCAGGCCGGTATAATCGGCGCCCTTCGTTTTGAACCTATTTGTCCGTGAGCCCCATGATCCTTCCCGAAATTCACGAGTTCCTTGGCTGCCGCACCCCCGACGGCTGGGTTCAAGCCGCGCTGGCCGATCAGGAAACCTTGCTGATCGACCACAAGAACTGCGAATTCAAGGCCGCCAGCACCGCGTTGAGCCTGATCGCCAAGTACCATTCCCATGTCGACCTGATCAACATGATGTCGCGTCTGGCCCGGGAAGAACTGGTGCACCATGAGCAGGTCATGCGCCTGATGAAGCGCCGCAAGATTGCCCTACGCCAGTTGTCTGCCGGGCGTTATGCGTCGGGCCTGCGCAAGGTGGTGCGCAGTCACGAGCCGGTGAAACTGGTGGACACCTTGGTGGTGGGCGCCTTCATCGAGGCCCGAAGTTGCGAGCGTTTCGAAGCGCTGGTGCCGCATCTGGACGAAGAACTGGGCAAGTTCTATTTCGGCCTGCTCAAGAGCGAGGCCCGGCATTTCCAGGGTTACCTGAAACTGGCCTACCAGTATGGTGACGCCAGGGACATCGCCCAGGTGATCGACAAGGTCCGCGCCGCCGAACAGGAACTGATCGAATCCCCGGATGTGGAGTTCCGTTTCCATAGCGGCGTACCGGCTGCGGCATAAGCCTCGCGGGAGAGCCCGCAGGGCTATCGACGCAAAAAAATTTCACGCAATCCCGGAAAACTGTAGGAGCCAGCTTGCTGGCGATGGACTCAAGTGCGCCGCGTCTATCCAGTTCACACGCGTTATCGTTAACGACCATCGCTGGCAAGCCAGCTCCCACAAGGGACCGTGCCCCATGCTAAAACTGTAATTAAATGGACTCGCCCAAGCCGAGGCGTCTGTGCGCCGCGTTTATCCAGTTCACATGCGTTATCGTTAACGACCATCGCTGGCAAGCCAGCTCCCACAAGGGACCGTGCCCCATGCTAAAACTGTAGGAGCCAGCTTGCTGGCGATGGACTCCAGTGCGCCGCGTTTATCCAGTTCACACGCGTTATCGTTAACGACCATCGCTGGCAAGCCAGCTCCCACAAGGGACCGTGCCTACGCTGAAACTGTAGGAGCCAGCCTGCTGGCGATGGACTCAAATGCGCCGCGTATATCCAGTCCACACGCGTTATCGTTAACGACCATCGCTGGCAAGCCAGCTCCCACAAGGGGCCATGCCCACGCTGAAACTGTAGGAGCCAGCCTGCTGGCGATGGACTCAAATGCGCCGCGTTTATCCAGCTCACCCGCGTTATCGTTGACGACCATCGCTGGCAAGCCAGCTCCCACAAAGGACCGTGCCCACGCTGAAACTGTAGGAGCCAGCCTGCTGGCGATGGACTCCAGTGCGCCGCGTTTATCCAGTTCACACGCGTTATCGTTAACGACCATCGCTGGCAAGCCAGCTCCCACAAGGGACCGTGACCTCCAAACCAGTGAAAGTCCCAAAAAAACCGGCCAAAAAAGGCCGGTTTTTTCAGGTGTTCAGCTTCAGAAATCCCACTTGGTGGTCAGCATCACGTTGCGTGGTTCGCCGTAGTACGTGGTGTCGAAGTTGCCCAGGCCCGTCAGGTAGCGTTTGTCGAAGACGTTGTTGGCGTTGACGGTGAAGCTCAGGTTCTCGTTGAACTGGTAGCGGCTCATCAGGTCGACGAGGGTGTATCCGCCTTGCTTGATGCGGGTGTAGTCGCCCACGGTCGGGCTGTAGATCTTGCCGTAGAACGCGCTCTGCCAGCTGATGCCGCCTCCGATGGTCACCTTGTCCAGTGCGCCGGGCAGGCGGTAGGTGGTGAACGTACGCACGACGTGTTCCGGTTTGCTGGTGGACAGCGGGAAGCCGAAGACGCGCTGTTCATCGGCGTCACGGGTGCGGGCGTAGGTGTAGCCGGCCGACAGGTTCCAGCCTTGCGCCACTTCACCGGCCAATTCCAGTTCCACGCCTTTGGTGGTCGCGCCGTCGATGGCCTTGTAGATGCCTTCGTTGGTCACCGGGTTGGTGCCGATCGATTCAGCGAGGTTGTCTTGCTCGATGCGGAAGAAGGCCAGGCTGGCATTCAGTCGCCCGTCGAAGTAGGCGGCTTTCAGGCCGGCTTCGTAGCTGTCGCCTTCGACCGGTGCCAGGGTCGAACCGTTGATGTCCTTGTAGGTCTGTGGCTGGTAGATGCTGGTGTAGCTGGCGTAGGCCGAGTAGGTGTCGTCCAGGTCATAGACCACACCGGCATAAGGCGTGACCACGCCATGCTCCTTGTAGCTGGCATGGGTGTCATCGAGTCCCGCACCCGGGTAGTACGAATAGTCTTCGTTGTACTTGAAGGTGCTCAAGCGGCTGCCGAGGATGATCGACAGGTCATCGGTCGCGTGCAGGCGCGTGGCCAGGTACAGGCCGTTCTGGCTTTGGGTGCGTTCGTACTTGCCGTTCTTCGGGAAGTCCTGTTCCGGCAGATCGCCATTCCAGTCGTAGATGCTCCCCGGGACCATGGCGAAGGCACTGGTGTCGAAGGTCGCGCCGGTCTGGCGCGAGTGGGAGGCCATGAAGCCGGCCACCAGTTCATGCTCGCGGCCTCCCAGGGAGAAAGGGCCGGTGACGTTCACGTCAGCGGTGTTTTGCACGCGATGACCTTCCCAGCGACCCCAGTACAGAAACATGCCTTCACCGGTGGCACGGTCCGGGTTGCCGCCACTGGCCGAGGCCAGGCGAGTGTCGTGATCGGTGGTTTTCTGGTCGAACGTGGCCTTGAACTTCCAGTCGTTGGCCAGGGCCTGTTCCAGGGAGGCGAAGTAGGTGATGTCGTCGAAGTCGCGACGACTCCAGTCGGCACCCGGGTTGAAGTGACGCGGGAAGTCGGTACGGCCGCCGTCCGAGAAGTACACCGGGTTGCCGGTCCAGGACGAACCTCGCGGGGTGGCGCTGGACTTGTCGACGCCGAAGGTCAGCAGGGTGTCGGGAGTCAGGTCGGCTTCGAGGACGCCGTAGAACAGGTCCTTCTTCTGGCTGTAGTGATCCTGGTAGGAGTTCTTGTCGGAATAAGCGCCGACAAAGCGGCCACGCACGCTGCCGGAATCATTCAGCGAACCGGAAATGTCGCCGACGCTGCGATAGGCATCCCACGAACCGACGGTGCCGCTGATCGACGCCTTGAATTCCTTGGTCGGCTTCTTGCGGATCAGGTTGACGGTGGCGGACGGGTCGCCCGAACCGGTCATCAGGCCGGTCGCACCCTTGACGATTTCGATGCGGTCCAGGCTGGAGGCGTCGTCGCTGTTGTTAGGGTTTTCACCGTAGACGCCGTCATACGGGATGTTGATGCCGTCGTACTGGAAGTTGGTGATGGCAAAGCCACGGGCGGAAAATTCGGTGCGGTCACTGTCGTACTTCTGCGTTGAAATCCCGGGGGTGTTGCGTAGCGCGTCGCCGATGGTCTGCACGCCGCGGTCGTCCATCTGCTGGCGGGTGATGACAGTCACCGATTGCGGCGTTTCGCGGATCGACAGGGGCAGGCCGGTGGCCGAAGACGTTGAACCGGTGGTGTAGGAGTGGGTGCCTTCGGTAGTAGCGCCCAGCGCCTGGGCGGAAATGGTCGTTGCGCCCAGTTGCAGCACGCCGTCGTCCTTGGCCGGCTTCTTCTCGGCATCGGTTTCAGCGGCGTGGGCGGCGAAGCTCAGCAGGGCGGCAGGCAGGGCCAGCGCCAGAGGGCACAAGGCAAAACGGAAACGGGTGACAAGCGGGTGCGACATGGGGATCCCTTTGCATCGAATCGATCGGTAGTTGAAGTGCTTCTGAGGGGTTAACCGAACGAAAAATGCAAAGGGGAACTGCCGCCTGAAAAAATTGATAATTATTCTCAGTGAGCCAGGCTGAAACGCTGATGCCGCTGGGTGATGGATTCTTCAGGGTAATGGACCGTCATCGTGGATCAGCCCAGCCCGCGTGATAGCGCGGTGGCTTTATGGTGAAGCTGGCCCCATCGCGAGCAGGCTCGCTCCCATAGTGGATCAGTGTTGAGCGAAGAATCGGTGTTCGAGGCGGCCCCCTGTGGGAGCGAGCCTGCTCGCGAAGAACGATAACGCGGTCCCACTGGACGCCCGGCAAAGGCCAAGTCAGCATGTCCGCCTCGAAACCGGGACATGACCTGATGCGACGATTACCTTCCCTGGCAGCCCTGCGAACCTTCGAATGCGCCGCCCGCCATGCCCATTTCGGCCGGGCGGCGGCCGAGTTGTGTGTCACCGACAGTGCGGTCAGCCACCAGATTCGCCAGCTCGAGGAGCAGCTTGGTGTGCCGCTGTTCGTGCGCGAAGGCCGGCAGATTCGCCCGACCCTGGCCGCCGGGCGCCTGATGCAGAGTTTGCAACAGGCGTTCGAACTGATTGGCGATGCCTGCGATGAGCTGCGCGATCCTTCATCGCTCGCGGTGCTGCGTCTGGCGGTGACCGCCGAGCTGGCGCAAAAGTGGCTGATGAGCCGTCTCACGGATTTCTATGCGCGCTATCCGCACATCACCCTGCACCTGTACGAACAACCGATCGACGCCACGGCGCCGGGGGAAGACATCGACCTGGCGATCACCTACGGCACCGGTCCGGTGGACAGCAGCGCGTATTTCGTCCGGCCGCTGCCGGCGTTGCAGTTCTTCCCGGTGTGCAGCCCCGGCCTGTTCAACCAGGGCTCGCTGAAAACCCCGAAGGACCTGACCCGGCATTGCCTGTTGCACGACGACCAGGACGGCAAGACCTGGACTGCGTGGCTCACCAGCCACGCCGGCGACCAGCGCCCCGACCGCCAGTTGTATTTCGCCCACGCCGGGCTGGCGCTGGAGGCGGCGGCGCAAGGGCAGGGCGTGGCCATGGGCGACAACCTGACGGCCCAGGAAGATTTGCTCAGCGGCCGCCTGGTACGGCCGTTCACGTCGAGCATGACTGCCCTGGGCCAATACGCGCTGGTGTGCGAACGGGTGCGGCTGGAACGTCCGGCCGTGGCGCAGATGCTGGAATGGTTCAACGATCAGTTGCTCGATTGATGAGTTGAATTCAAGTATTCCGAAATAATCATCGTTGGCGAGCCAGTCGCCAACGCCCTTAGCCTGTGGTCATTCCAATCCCTGATGAAGAGGTTTGACCATGGCCCGTTTGCTCGACACCACTCCCAAACAGGACGGTTTCCGTCTGCCCGGCGAATTCGAAGCCAAGTCCGGTTGCTGGCTCGGCTGGCCGGAGCGCACCGACGTCTGGCGCAACGGCGCCAAGCCTGCGCAGAAAGTCTGGGTGCAGATCGTCACCGCCATTTCCATGAGCGAACCGGTCACCGTGTGTGCCTCGGCGGCACAGTTCGCCACCGCGCGCCGCCAGTTGCCGCCGCAGGTGCGTGTGGTGGAAATGACCTGCAACGACACTTGGTTCCGCGACAGCGGCCCGTGCTTTGTGGTCAATGACCAGAGCGGCGAAGTGCGCGGCGTCGACTTCGAATTCAATGCCTACGGCGGACTCGACGGCGGCCTGTACTACCCGTGGGACAAGGACGACCAGATCGCGAGCAAGATCCTCGAAATCGAACGCTTCGACCGCTATCGCGCCCCCTTGATTGCCGAACTGGGCGGCATCCAGAGCGACGGCCAGGGCAGCATCCTCACCACCGAGCAATGCCTGCTCAATCGCAACCGCAACCAGCATCTGGGCAAGGACGAAGTCACCCGTCGCCTGACCGACTACCTCGGCGCCGAGCAGGTGATCTGGCTGCCGCGGGGCTGCAAGTTCGACGAAACCGATGGCCACGTCGACGACCTCGCCTGCTTCGTGCGCCCCGGTGAAGTGGTGCTGCAATGGACCGACAACCGCGACGACCCGCAGTGGGAAATCTATCAGGAAGCCTATGACATCCTGCGCAGCACCCGCGACAGTCGCGGCCGCGAGCTGATCGTGCACAAGCTGCCGCAGCCGGAAGTGCTGCAATGGACGGCCGAAGAAGCCGAAGGGCTGGACCAGCAGGACAGCACCCATACCCGCCAGGCCGGGACCAAGATCTGCGCGTCGTACATCAACTACTACGCCGGCAACAGCGCCATCGTGGTGCCGCTGTTTGGTGATCGCAACGATAAGGTGGCGCTGGCGACCCTGGCCGAGCTGTTCCCGAAACACAGCATCGTCGGCATCGAAAACTCCCGGGAAATCCTCCTCGGCGGCGGTAACGTCGCGTGCATCACCATGCCGCAGTACGCTGGCAAAGGAGTGTGACCATGGGCCTGCACAAACTGACTCAAGCAATACTGCTGGTGCTTGCACCCCTGTGTGTGCAGGCCGCCGACACCGCCAAGCCGGTGGTCAACCTGTATATCTGGGGCGAGTACCTGGCCCCGGACACCCTGAAAAACTTCGAGGAAAAAACCGGCATTCATGTGGTGGTCGACCACTTCGACTCCCTGGAAACCGTCGAGACCAAGCTGCTCACCGGCCACAGTGGCTACGACCTGGTATTGACGGCGGGGCAGCACCTGTCGCGCGCCATCGAGAGTGGCGCGGTGCAGACGGTCGACAAGCAGCAACTGCCGCATTTCGCCGGTGTCGGCGAGGAGTTCCGCCAGCACATGGCGGTGTTCGATCCGGGCAACCGCTATGCCGGGATCTACGCCTGGGGCACCACGGGCGTGGGTTATCAGGAACAGGCCGTGAAACAGCGCCTGGCCGACGCGCCGACCGACAGTTGGGCGATGCTGTTCGACCCGGCCGTGGTCTCCAAATTCGCCGATTGCGGGGTCAGCCTGCTCAACGATCCCAATGAAGTGTTTGCGGCGGTCATGAAGTACATGGGGCTGGACATCAATCGCCAGAACCTCGACGACCTGAAACTCGCCGAGCAGCAACTGGCGAAGATTCGGCCGTACATTCGCTACTTCGACAACGACCTGAACATCAGCGACCTGGCCAACGGCAACACCTGCGTGGCGATGTCGTGGAACGGCAACGTGGGCATCGCGGCGGGCCAGGCCGAGGCAGCGGGCAAACCCTATTCGCTCAAGTACCGGATTCCGAAGGAGGGCACGTTGATCTGGTTTGATGCCATGGTCATTCCCAGGGATGCGCCGCATCCGAAGGCCGCTCTTGCCTTGATGGACTACCTGATGACCCCGCAAGTGATCGCGCCGATCACCGACACCATCCATTACGCCAATGCGATCACGGCGGCCAATGGCTTGATCGACCCGGCGATCCGCAATGATCCGGGGACGTATCCACCGGCCGCGGTCAAGGCTTTGCTGTACAGCAAGAATGACAATGGCAAGGCATTCAACCGGGCGTTGATCCGGGCGTTCAGCCGGTTGAAGTCGGGGTTGTGACAGGCTCTGGTTGTGTGTTGTTGGTAAGGATGCCTTCGCGAGCAGGCTCGCTCCCACATTTAACCGAGTTCTGACATGGGAATGCGGTCGAATGTGGGAGCGAGCCTGCTCGCGAAGAACGATAACGCGGTCTACCGCCCGGGCACCCGCCACAAATACCAGGCCGCCACCGTCCGGTAAGGGCTCCACGCCAACCCGATCTCGATCATCTGCTTGCGCGTCGGCTGCACCTCCAGGCCCTTGAGCCGGCGATAACCCTCTCGCACGCCAAAGTCATCGGCCGGCAGGATGTCCGGGCGTTCCAGGCTGTAGATCAGCAGCATCTCCACGGTCCAGCGCCCGACGCCGCGCAACGTGATCAACCGCTCGATCAGCGCTTCATCGTCCATGGCCAGCGCCGTGGCGTAATCCGGCACCACGCCGTCCAGCGATGCCTGGGCGATACCCTGGATGGTCGCGATCTTGCTCGCGGAGAATCCGCAACTGCGCAATCTGTCGAAATCCGTGGCGACGATCTGTTCAGGCCGGGGAAAGGAGCCCGAACCGAACAGCGCCAGCAGCCGCCCGACAATCGCATCGCCGGCCTTGGCGTGCAGTTGCTGATAGGCAATCGCCCGCACCAGCGACTCATAGGGATCACGCGCCGCATGCGGCTGGTGCAGGCAGGGGCCGATGGCGTCGATGTGGCGACGCCAGTCGTCATCGATGGCGGCCAGGAACTCACTGGCAGCCCGATAGCCGTCGGCCATGGGCTCAGGCTTTCCCGGACGGTTTCAACAGGGCGTTGATTTCGCCATAGGTGAAAGCCTTCAGGTTGTGGCTATCGAACTTGCCGGTTTGCAGAAAGCTCTGGGCAATGCCGGCCATGGCACCGTAGAGGAATTCGGCGATGCCGGAACCGGCGCTCAGACGGCGTACGCCGAGCGCTTCAAGCGCTTCGGGCGACGGCAGGCCCGGGAACCCCAGCACATTCAATGGCAGCGAGGTGCCGTGGCACAGCGCCTTGATCTCGTACTCGGCGGTAACGCCCGCCGCAAACAGGCCATTGGCACCGGCCGCTTGATACAGCGCGGCGCGCCTGAGGGTTTCGGCGACGCGATCTTCGGCAGGCACCAGGCCGCGCAGGTAGACATCGGTGCGCGCATTGATAAACAGGTTCACGTTACGTCGATCGGCCACCTGGCGCGCGATTTCAATCTTGCGTACCAGCAACTCGGGCGGCGAGGAACCGTCCTCGATATTGATCCCGACCGCGCCGGCGGCGATCACCGCGTCAACCACCTGTGCCACCCGTTGCAGGTCATCGGAGTAACCGGCCTCGATGTCCACGGTCAGCGGCACCGAAATGACCCGGGCAATCGACTCGACGGTCAAGACCAGGCGCTCAAGGGGCAGGGTATTGCCGTCCGGATAGCCATGCACCCAGGCCACCGCGGCGCTGCTGGTGGCCACCGCCTTGTTGCCCAGTTGCTCCACCAGCCGCGCCCCGGCGGCATCGGCGACGTTGGTGAGGATCAGCAAACCTTCGTGATGCAGTTGGTGCAGTTGATGGTCGAGCCTGTCCATCGAGTGTCCTTCCTTACGAAAAGCCTGTGGGGGAATCAGAGCGTCAACTGCTCCGTGAGTTGCACCGCAGCGTTTTCCAGCCTGAGCAGAAACGCCTTGCGCGGCTGGCCTCCAGCGTAGCCGGTCAGCGAGCCGTCGGCGCCGATCACGCGGTGGCAGGGCACGACAATCGATAAGCGGTTATGCCCGTTGGCCAGGCCCACCGCCCGGCTGGCACCAGGCTTGCCCAACGTCGCCGCAAGGGTGCCGTAGGTGGTGGTCTGGCCGTAGGGGATCTTCGCCAGTTCAGCCCAGACGCGACGGGAGAACTCGCTGCCGGGCATGTGCAGAGCCACGCTGAACTCAGTCAGCGTCCCGGCGAAGTACGCTGACAATTGCGCTTCGATCTGCTGCAAATGCGTGTTGTGCCCCGGGGCCACGGCATAACCGAAACGGTTTTGCAGCGTTTGGATCGAAGAGGTCAATGAGGTCTGATCGAGAAACTCCAGCAACACCAGCCCGCGCCGTTCGGCCATGGCGATCATCGGCCCCAGCGGCGTGGTCAGGCGGGTGAACAGCAGCGGCTCGCTGTTGGCCGCGCGGCCCGGGGTGATGTGAAACGACTTTTGAAAGGCATCGCGAAACCCGCTCAGGGACTCGTAGCCGGAATCGAAGGCGACGTCGTCGATGGAGTCGCCTTGTTTGATCCCGCCCAACGCCATGCCCAGGCGCCGGGCGCGTAGCCACGCGTGGAAGGTCATGCCGAAATGCTGCTTGAACCAGCGGCGCAGTTTCAGCGGCTCGATGCCTGCGGCCAGTAGCTGGGCGTCGGTCCAGCGCTGTTCCGGGTCGGCATCTACCGATGTGAACAGGCTCTGCACCCAGTCCGGCGCGCTGGCGGCGGTGTCCAGTGGCTTGCAGCGCAGGCAGGCGCGGTAGCCCGCCGCCAGGCATTGCTCGGCGTTGGCAAAGAACTCGACATTCGCAGGCTTCGGGCTGCGGGCGGTGCAGCCGGGGCGGCAGAAGATGCCTGTGGTCTTGACCGCCGTGAAGAACACGCCCTCGTAGGAGGTGTCTCGTTCGAGCATGGCGCGAACCATCTCGGTGCGGGGCGGGAGCAGCGTTTTTTGTAGGTTCATGGGCGCAGCATAGAGGGCGTCATGGGTGGCCTCCACCGGAAAATCGACAGCGAATTCCGGACGGGAAATTGATCTCACCCTGTGGGAGCGAGCTTGCTCGCGAAGGCGTAGTGTCAGTCACCTCAATGTCGAATGACACGACGCCTTCGCGAGCAAGCCCGCTCCCACATTAAAAGCAAAGCCTTCAGGCGCGGCGCGCCATCAGGAGTACCGAAGCCGCCGCCGACAGCAACCCGGCGCAGCAGCGGTTGAACAGGCGCTTGCCGGACGGCCGGGCGAACCAGCGGCGCATGTGCAGGCCCATGTAGGCATAGGCGCCGATGGCGATCCATTCCAGCACCAGGAACAACGCGCCCAATACGACGAATTGCGGCGCAATGGCCTGGGTCGAGTCGACGAATTGCGGCAGGAACGCGGTGAAGATCAGGATCGCCTTGGGGTTGCCGGCCGCCACCAGGAACTCTTGCCGGGCCAGTGCCAAGGTGCCTGCTGGCGCGCTGGCGACCAGGTTCTCGACACCGGGATCGGCGCGCCACAATTGCCAGGCGAGGTAGAACAGATACGCCGCACCCAGGATCTTGATAGCGTAGAACAACAGCTCGGAGGTTTGCAGCACCACCGCCAACCCCGCCGAGGCCAGGGCGATCATCCCGGCGAACGCCAGCAACCGGCCGATGCCGGCCACGCACGCGGTGCGGTAGCCATAGCGGGTCGAATTGCTGACCGACAGCAGGTTGTTGGGCCCGGGTGCCATGTTGAGGGCGAAGCAGGCCGGCAGAAACAGGGTGAGGGTGGCGAGGTCCATGGTCGGCTCCTGTAGCAAGAGCGCTATTTTTATCACAGCCCGGCGGTGGTCAGACCCATACAGTGATGGGCGTAAACCACCGTATCAGGGCTCATTTGGCGAATTTTTTCGCCCCGGCGACGCACAGGATCACCGCGACGGTCACACCCAGCATGCCGAGGCTGACCTGTTCATGCAGCAGGGTCGCCGCCAGGGTCAGCCCGAAAAACGGCTGCAGCAACTGCAATTGTCCAACGGCGGCGATGCCCCCTTGGGCCAGGCCGCGATACCAGAACACGAAACCGATCAGCATGCTGAACAGCGCGACGTAAGCCAGGCTGAACCAGGCAGGCGTGCTGATGCCGCTGAACGAAGCCGGCATGCGCATCCAGCTGAGCAGCGCCACGACCGGCAGCGACAGCACCAGCGCCCAGGAAATCACCTGCCAGCCACCGAGGGTGCGCGACAGCTTCGCGCCTTCGGCATAACCCAGGCCACAGGCAAGGATCGCCAGCAGCATCAGGATGTCGCCCTGCGGGGAGGCGCTCAGCCCCTGGGACAGGGCAAAGCCGACCACCAACAGGCTGCCCAGCACCGAGAAAATCCAGAACGCCGCCCGTGGTCGCTCGCCGCCGCGCAGCACGCCAAACACCGCCGTCGCCAGGGGCAACAGGCCGACAAAGACGATGGAGTGCGCGGACGTCACGTATTGCAGCGCCAGGGCCGTCAGTAGGGGGAAACCGATCACCACGCCAAGGGCGACTATGATCAGCGGGACCAGTTGCTGGCGCGCCGGGCGTTTTTCCTTGAATAACCCCAGCAGGCACAGCGCCAGGATTGCCGCGATGGTCGCCCGCGCGACCGTCAGGAACAACGGATCGAACTCCAGCACCGCCACCCTGGTCGCCGGCAGCGAGCCGCTGAAGATCACCACGCCGATCAGTCCGTTGATCCAGCCGCTGGTGTTGTTTTCCAGCGTCCGGTGTTGCAGGTTCGAAGTCCGTTCCATTTGGCTCACGCTCATTGTCTGATTGCACGAAAGCCATCGTATGAGCGAGTATCGATACAATCAAAAAATTGTCATGGATACATCTCGACATGCCTCGATCCCGCTACAAAACGCTGGTGGATGCCTTTGCCGCCGACATCCGTTCCGGGTGTTTGCCGCCGGGCACGCGCCTGCCGACGCACCGGCAACTGGCAACCGAACACGGTCTGGCGCTGGTCACCGCCAGCCGGGTCTATGCCGAACTGGAGGGCATGGGCCTGGTCAGTGGCGAAACCGGTCGCGGGACCTTTGTCAGGGAGACCTCGCTGCCGCCGGGGCAGGGCATTTCGCAGCACGTGGTGGCGGCGGGGATGATTGACCTCAATTTCAACTACCCGTCATTGCCCGGTCAGGCCGATCTGCTGCGCCATGCCTTGCGTCAACTGGCGTTGTCCGGTGACCTGGAGGCGCTCCTGCGTTACCAGCCCCACGCCGGGCGCTTGCATGAGCGGGCCTCGGTCGCGCGTCATCTGGCCGAGCGCGGGCTGAACGTGCCGGCCGAGCAGGTGCTGATCGTCAGCGGTGCCCAGCATGGCCTGGCGGTGACGCTGATGACGCTGCTCAAGCCCGGCGATGTCATCGCCGCTGATGCGCTGACCTATCCCGGTTTCAAGACGCTGGCCGAAACCCTGCATCTGGAAGTCTTGCCCATTCCGGTCACGGATACCGGGCCTGATCTGCCGGCCCTGGCAAAACTCTGCCGCAGCCGATCGGTGCGCGCTGTTTATTCGATGCCGACCTTGCATAACCCGCTGGGCTGGGTGATGGACGCCGATCAGCGCGAGCAACTGGTGGCGATAGCGCGCCAGCACGACCTGACGATCATCGAGGACGCCGCCTACGCGTTCCTGGCCGAAAACGTACCGCCACCGCTGGCCGAGCTGGCGCCGGAGAGAACGGTGTACGTGTCCGGTCTGTCGAAGAATATCGCCACCGGCTTGCGCGTCGGCTTTATCGCCGCACCGGCGCAATGGATCGCCGCCTTCGAACGCACCATCATGGCAACCACCTGGAACACCCCCGGCGTGATGACCGCCATCGCCACGGCCTGGCTCGACGATGGCACCGTCCTCCAGCTGGAAGCGCAAAAACGTGCGGACGCCCGGGCCAGGCAAGCCTTGGCCCGCGAGACGTTGGCGGGGCTCAGGTCCATCAGTCACCCGAATTCCTACTTCATCTGGTTGCCGTTGGCGGAGGACGCCCGGGCCGACCAGATCGCCATGGCGCTGATGCGCGAGCAAGTGTCGGTGTCGCCGGCCGAACCCTTTGCGACTTCAACCCATGTGCCCCACGCGATACGCCTGGCGTTGGGCTCGGTGGACATGGACTCGCTGCGCATTGCCCTGGGCAAAGTGAAAAGCGTCGTCGGTTATTACTCATAGCGCTGCAGGGCAGTTTTGTTCAATACGCGAGCCGCTCGGCTCTTTACCTTGGGGGCCTTGTTCAACTCGATGGAAGAAGGTGTGCAATGAGTCTGATGATGTCCATGGCGGCGTTTGCGCTGGTCGCGTCCATCACCCCGGGGCCGGTCAATATCGTGGCGTTGAGTGCCGGCGCGCGGTTTGGCTTCCGGGCCAGCCAGCGTCACGTGGCCGGAGCCACGCTGGGGTTTGTCCTGTTGTTGGTGCTGATGGGGATGGGCCTGCATGAATTGTTGCAACAGTGGCCGGCATTGACCCAGGGGGTGCAATGGGCCGGCGTAGCCTTTCTGTTGTACATGGCCTTCAAGCTGGCGGCCGACAATGGGCAGGTGCAAGCCAGTGAATCGGCGCAGGCCCCGTCGATGCTGTATGGCGCCATCATGCAATGGCTCAACCCCAAGGCCTGGCTGGCCTGCGTGGCCGGCATGGGCGCGTTTGTCGCCGATGGCGAGGCTCGCCTGGTCTGGCAGTTTGCCGCGATTTATCTGGTGATCTGCTATGCGTCGGTGGGGTGCTGGGCGTATGCCGGGACGTTTTTGCGCGGATTTCTGAACAATCCCGCGGGGATGCGGTTGTTCAATCGGGTGATGGCGGCGTTGTTGGTGGTGAGTGCGGTGTATCTGGTGTTGCCGTAGCTGCAATCAACACAGAATTTGTGGTGAGTGAGTTTGTTGTGGCAAAGGGGTTTGTTGTGGCGAGGGGGCTTGTCGGAATGCCACACCACCCCGTTCGGCGGCGAAGCCGTCGTAAAGCAGCATGCAGCCTATGTCTGAAGGAACGCCGGGGGCCGCTTCGCAGCCCAACGGGGGCAAGCCCCCTCGCCACAGATTTAACCCAACCACAGATCTAGGTAAAACCTCGGGTATCACCCCCGATACTGCCCCGGTGTCGCCGCCAGATGCTGTTTGAACGCCCGTTGAAAATGCGCCTGATCGGCAAACCCCGCTTCCAGTGCCACGTCCGCGATCAGCTTGCCGTTGCGCAGTTGATCCTGGGCGAACTGGATGCGCCGGTTCACCAGGAACGCGTGGGGCGTCATGCCGTAATGCTGTTTGAAGGCGCGGATCAGATAGGACGGCGACAGTTGCGCGGCCTCGCAAATGTCTTCGAGCCTGAGGGTTTGCGTGCAGTGGTCGCGGATGTAATCGGCGGCACGCTCGAGCTTGAAATTGGGTTCGCGCAGCGGTTGATCGACCGGGTTGAGTCGTAGCTGAACGTCAGTGAAAAACTCCACGGCCACGCTGTGCTTGCGCAGGACATCCTGCTGCGGGTCGACCAGCACTTCATACAAGTCGACGAGGCCGGCAAACAGGTTGGCATCGCGCGTATGGGTCGCTGAAAAACGGCGAAACGCCGCGTCATCGCTGAACCCGAGCTGGCGCTGCAAATCCGTCAGCCACGGCGTATCGACGTACAGCATCAGGTACGACCAGGGTTGGTCTTCGATCGGGTTGCAGGCGTGGACGTCGCCGGGGTTCATCAGCACTACCGTGCCGGCGCTGACCTCGAAGGCTGACTGCTCATGGAGATAGGTGCTGCGCCCGGCGGTGATCGCTCCGATGGAAAAGTGTTGGTGGGCGTGCCGGGTGTAGCAGACCTCGCGCCCGTCGGCGATGGCGCGGGCCTCGATGAAGGGCAGGGCATCATCGCGCCAGAAGCGCGGGGCCTTGTCGGCGTTCTTGGCAACGGCGTGCTTCATGCTTTCTCCTCGGCAGGTCAGTGCCGGAGTGTATTAGCTCTCGCCGTCAAAGGCTCGTTGCAGTGTGGCGATATCGAGTTTTTTCATTTGCATCATCGCCTGCATGGCCCGTTGGGATTTTTTCGTGTCGGGGTCTTTGAGCATGTCCATCATCGCGACGGGGACGATCTGCCACGACAGCCCGAACTTGTCTTTCAGCCAGCCACATTGCTGGGCCTCGGGTGCTCCGCCGGCCGACAGGTTGCCCCAGTAATGGTCGACTTCTTCCTGGTTCAGGCAATTGACCTGAAACGAAACCGCCTCAGTGAACGTGAATAAGGGGCCGCCGTTGAGGCCGGTGAAACTCTGGCCGTCGAGCTCGAAGCTGACGGTCATGACCGAGCCTTCGGGCCGGCCGTGGAACTCGAAACCGGCGCGGCCGTAATGGGTGATGGCGGTGATTTTCGAATGGTCGAAGATCGAGCAATAGAACTTCGCCGCTGCTTCGGCCTGATCGGCGAACCACAGGCAGGGCGTGAGTTTTTGTACGCGTTGCATGGCGGGCACTCCTCGGCAGGTTATGCATGCAGGAATACAGCGTAGCCAGCCTGAGTGGGGTCGGCAGTACCGTAGATCGCCAAACAGCCGTTTCAGGACGCGATCAGAACGCCCACCGGGTGGTCAGTTGCACGGTGCGCGGTTCGCCATAAAACCCGGTGCCGAAGTTGCCCAGCCCGGTGTAGTAGGTTTTGTCGAACAGGTTCTTCACGTTCAGCGTAGTGCTCAGGTGCTCGTTGAAGCGATAGCGCGCCATCGCGTCCACCAGGGTGTAGCCCGGTTGGGTGATTGTCGTGTATTGACCGAAGTTCACCGTATCGGCGGGGTCGGGACGGAACACCTTGCCGAAGAATTCGCTTTGCCAGTTCAGGCCGGCGCCGATGGTGAGCCCGTCCCACGTGCCTGGCAGGCGGTAGGTGCTGAAGACCCGCACCAGCTGTTCCGGTGCCGTGGTTTGCAGCACCGAACCGTAGACGTAATCACCCTGGGCATCGCGGGTGTGGTTGTAGGTGTAGCCGGCCGACAGGTTCCAGCCGTCACGCAACTCGCCGGCCAGTTCGAACTCGAAGCCTTGGGTGGTGGCGCCCTGGACGGCGCGGTACACCGACTCGGTATCGATGCCACTGACATGTTCGGCTATGTTGTCCTGTTCGATGCGGTACAGGGCGAAGCTGGCGTTCAGGCGCCCGCCAAAGTATTCGGCCTTGATGCCCGCTTCAAGACTTTTGCCCTGTACCGGATCGAGCAGTTGCCGGTTGGCGTCCTTGCTCATTTGCGGCTGATAGATGCTGGTGTAGCTGGTGTACACCGACCAGGTGTCGTCGAGATCATAGACAAGCCCGGCGTAAGGCGTGACGACACCGCTCTGGCGATAGCTGTCGCGAAGGTCGGCGCTGTGCGGGTCACTGTAGTCCAGGTCGTCGTGTCCGCTGAAGTTGCTGACACGTGCGCCGAGGATCAGCGCCAGGTCGTCGAGGGGTTTGAGCCGGGCGGCCAGGTAGGCGCCGGTCTGGCGCTGGACGATGTCGTCGGTGCCCACCCGGGGGATCTCGGGTTTGGCAAACTCGCCGCGCCAATCGAAGATACTGCCGTCCACCGGCGGATACACCGAGCCGTACACCGGGATGTCCTGGCGCGTGTTCATCGACATGAACCCGGCGATCAGTTCGTGCTCGCGACCTGCCAGGGTGAACGGTCCGCTCAGGTTGACGTCGACGTTGTCCTGCACCTGGTCGCCCTTGAATTTGCCCATGTACATGAACATGCCGTCACCGCTGACCGGGTCCGGGTTGCCGCCACTGGCGGAGGCGAGGAAGGTATCGTGCTGGCGGTGCTTGCGGTCGTAGCTGACCTTGAGTGTCCAGTCATTGGCCAGTTGTTGCTGCACGTTGGCGAACAGCGTCTGGTTGGTGAAATCGCGACGGCTCCAGTCGGTGGCCGGGTTGAAGGAACGGGAGAAATCGGTGCGCGAGCCGTCGCTGTAGTACATCGGGAAACCGGTCCAGCTGGCGCCTCGGGAGCGGGTGTCTTGCTGGTCGATACCGAGGGTGACGAGGGTGTCCGGGGTCAAGTCGGCCTCGACAATGCCGTAGGCGATGTCCCTGGCGTTGCGGTAGTGATCGACGTAGGCGCTGCGGTCCTGATAGACCCCGACCAGACGCCCGCGGACATTGGCGCTGGCGCTCAGCGGGCCGGAAAGATCGCCTTCGCTGCGATAGGTGTCCCAGGAGCCGACGGTGCCGCTGACCGAGGCTTTGAATGCCGGGGTCGGGCGCTTGCGAATCAGGTTGACGGTCGCCGAGGGATCACCCGCCCCGGTCATCAGGCCGGTCGCGCCCTTGATGATTTCGACGCGGTCATAGGGGGCCATGTCGGTGCTGGTGGTGCCGTAGTCGTAGACACCGTCGTAGTCGGTATTGACGCCGTCGTACTGGAAGTTGGTGATTGGCAGGCCACGGCTGGAAAACTCCCAGCGCTCGCTGTCGTAGTTTTGCACGCTGATACCGGGCGCGCGGCGCAGGGCGTCGACGATGCTGGTGGCGCCCTGGTCGTCCATGAGTTGGCGGGTGATGACCGTGACCGATTGCGGCGTCTCGCGCAGAGACAGCGGCAGGCCGGTCGCTGAAGACGTCGAGCCGGCGGTGTAGGAATGGGAGTCTTCGCTGATCGTCCCGAGTGCCTGCCCGGAAATGTTGGTCGCCCCCAGTTCCAGCGCATCTTGTGCCACGGTGGCGCCGTGCAACACATAACCGCCGTTCCCCTGGCGTTGCGCTTGCAGGCCGCTGCCTTGCAGCAGTTGTTGCAGCGCTTGTTGCTGGCTGTAGACACCGTTCAGCCCAGGGCTGCGTTTGCCGGCAGCGAGTTCATTGTGTCCGGCGAGAAAGATCCCGGCCTGTTCGGCAAAGCGGTTGAGAACGCTCACCAGCGATCCGCCGGCGATTGCGTAATGGCGTGTCTGGCTGCCGGGTTGTTCGCTATCGACCAGAGGGGTGGCTTGACTGCGCGACACGTCCAGGCCCGGCAAGACCACCGCCAGCGCCAGCACCAGCGGATGCAAGGCGAAGCGCTGGCGAGTAAGGGTGGCGCGCGGCATGGAGTTCCCGGAAGTCGGATCAATCTGCATTCGTAGTGCTTGAAGGATTAACCGAGCGAAAAAGGCAAAAGGGAACCGACGCACCGGAAAAAACGCTCATCAGGTTTTCGGGCCTACGTTGACCCACCACTCCAGCGGCTTCTGCACCCGTACCGGCAATGCCGCTTCCAGCAGGCGCAAAGCCTGATCGGTGTCCTTGAGCGGGAACGCACCCATGACCGGCAGCCCGGCCACCGCCGGGTCACATCCCAGATGCCCTGGACGATAGCGACTCAGTTCTTCGAGCAACTGCCCCAGCGGCAGGTTGTCCGCCAGTAACAGGCCGCGGCGCCAGGCTTCGCGGCCGGCCGACGCAGCGGTCGGTGTCGGTGTGTGGTCTTGTGTAAAGCACAGCTGCTGTCCGGCCTTGACCACCTGCATCTGACCCTGGGTGGTGCGGACTTCAACTGCGCCTTCGTAGACATTCAACAGTGTTTGCCGGTCTTCCTGACGCACGCTGAAACGCGTACCCAGCGCGCGCAGGCGGCCCTCGACGGTTTGCACCAGCAGCGGGCGGCTGGTGTCGCTGGCGGTGTCGATCAACACCTCTCCGGCCTGCAACAGCAGTAAACGTTGTGCGATGTCGAAGCGTACATTCAGCGCACTGAGGGCGTTGAGCCAGATCTGGCTGCCATCGCTGAGCCGGGCTTCCCGGGTTTCGCCGGTGCCGGTGGAGAGGTCCGCGGTCCATCGGGTCAGGGTCAGCGGCAGGGCGCTTTGCCGCCATGCGCTCCAGCCGAGCCAACTGCCCGACACCAGCACCAGCAGGCTTTTGACCGTCTGGCGGCGGCTGATGGAAGCGCGGCCGCTGTTGAGTAACACGTGGCCGGCCGCTTGTTGATGAGTGTCCTGCAGCGCGGCAAAGCGCTGGCTCACACGCTCGACATAGTGCCACGCGGCCTGATGCTCGCCGCTTTGCGCCAACCAGGCTTGCCAATGCTCGCGTTCCTGTTCGCTGGCGTGGTGATCGTTGAGTTGCACGTACCAGCTTGCCGCCTGTTCGAGGCTGGCGTGGCTGATGGCGTTGGTGGCGGCGCGGGTCATTGAATCAGCAGGCCGTCGAGTTCGGCTTCGAGCATTGCGCAATGCATCAGCGCCTGGGCCAGGTACTTTTTCACCATGCGCTCGCTCACGCCGATTTCTTCGGCAATGTTTCGGTAGGGCAGCCCATGCACCTGCGCCAGAACGAACGCATCACGCACCCGCTGGGGCAAGCGCTGCAGCATGGCATCCACTTCGTACAGGGTTTCGACGATGATCGCCCGCTGCTCCGGCGAAGGCTGGACGGCCTGGGGCTGCGCGGCCAGGGTCTCGAGCCAGGCCTGTTCCAGCTGGCGACGACGCCAGTGGTCAATGCACAGGCCTCGGGCGATGGTCGCCAGATAAGAGCGTTCGTGGGTTTCCCCGTCAAACACCTGCGGACGCTTGAGCACCCGAATGAAGGTGTCATGGGCCAGGTCGGCGGCATCGAACGCATTGTTCAAGCGTCGGCGCAGCAACTCGTGCAACCAGTGGTGGTGGCTGGCGTAGAGGTTCTGGACGCAGGAGGAGTCGGCAACCGTCATCGTGAGCACATGTCCATGGGCGATCCGCACGCCTATGCAAATAAGAATTGATCGCGATTAAAACAAAAGGCCTATGACTGTGCAAATGATATTGGTTTGCTTTTATCAGGTTCGGCCCGGGCTCGAATGAGCTTGCAGTCGTTATGACTCTTGTGTGTGTCATAAGGACTATTTTTTGCATGAGTCATATTGACTGCGACTTTCTGAGGTCATTGATTTACCGGGAGATATCTCATTGGCACGAAACATGATGCAGAAGAGGTACAACTGAACGCCTTCAGGAAAACGCAAAATGTCCGACTTCTCCAGCAAACTTCAGAGATATCGCCAGAGCCCAAGCCTGCTCCAGGTGGTGGCTTGATGCGTAAGCTTGGCGCTGCAGCGCTTTTCAGTGTTGGTTTTCGGCCGTTCTTTCTGGCCGGGGCCGGGTTCGCCAGCCTCGCCGTGGCGGTCTGGGCAATGTGGCTGTACGGCCGTTTACCCCAAGCGCAACCCGTGGGCGGCATGCTGGCCTGGCATCGACATGAAATGCCCTTCGGATTTGCCGCTGCCATCATCGCCGGGTTCCTCCTGACCGCGGTGCCGAACTGGACAGGTCGACCGGGGCTCAAGGGCTGGCCGCTGATCGGCCTGGTGCTGGTATGGCTGCTGGCGCGGCTGGCCTGGTGGCTGCCGATGCCTGCATCCTTGCTGCTGGCCTTGCAGGTGCCTTTTCTGCCGCTGCTGGCATGGGCGTTGGGGCGCGACCTGGTGGCTGCGGGCAAGCGCGAGAATTATCCGATTCTGCTGATGGTGTCGCTGCTGGCCGGGTTTCAGGCGTTGACGTTGTTGGGTTTTGTCGTTGATGACGGCAACCTGCAACGACATGGCGTGCTGGCCGCCCTGTGGCTGGTCGGTGCGCTGATGAGTGTGATTGGCGGGCGGGTGATTCCGTTCTTTATCCAGCGCGGCTTGAACCGTCCGGCAACGGCTGCGGCCCATCCGTTGCCGGGCAAAGTGCTGCTGGTCAGCGCCATGCTGGCAGCGCTGTCCTTTGCCGCCGGTTTGAATGACGTCCCCCGTGTGTGGCTGGCGCCGTTGTTTGCGTTGATCAGTGCTTTGCACCTGCTGCGCCTGTGGCGCTGGAATGACCGCGGCCTGTGGCGCGTGCCGCTGCTGTGGTCGCTGTACCTGGCTTACGCCTGGCTCGCCGTGGCGACACTGGCCATGGCGCTGTGGCACCTGGGTTGGCTGGCGCAACAAAGCCTGGCCACCCATTCGCTGGCCGTCGGCGGTATCGGCGGGTTGATTCTGGCGATGATCGCGCGGGTCAGTCTGGGGCATACCGGGCGTTTGCTGCAGCCGTCCGGGGCGGTCGTAGCGGGGTTTGTCCTGGTGTTGCTGGCGGGGGCGTGCCGGGTAGGGCTGGTGCCTTTTTCCAGTCTTGGATTGGCGCTGTCGGCGCTGTTGTGGTGTAGCGCTTTTGCGGTTTTTGTCTGGCGCTACACCGGGATCTTGTTGGGGCCAAGGCTCTAGTGAAGGGTTCCAGGGCCGTCCATCGAGGCGGCCTTTGCATGACCGGTGGTCGATGCGCAATGGTCTGGCGGCAAATCTGCGCTTAGCTGAAGGGATACCCGAGGCGCGCGCAGGTTGTACAAGGCTGCAGCGACGCCCCTTCAGATCACCGTGAGTCTGAGGAATCGCGCCATGCTCACCCTGAACATCAATGGCCAGGATCAGGAGCTGGATGTCCCCGCCGACATGCCGTTGCTCTGGGTCTTGCGCGATGTCGCCCACCTTACCGGCACCAAGTTCGGTTGCGGCATGGCCCAATGTGGAGCCTGCACAGTGCACGTCGATGGCGCGCCGCTACGCTCCTGCATCACACCGGCTACTGCCGTCGCCCATGGACAAAAGATTCTCACCATCGAAGGCCTGTCGGCGGACGGCTCGCATCCGGTGCAAAAGGCCTGGGCGGAACTCGACGTGGTTCAGTGCGGTTACTGCCAGTCCGGGCAGATCATGTCGGCGGCGGCGTTACTGGCGAAAATTCCCAAACCGACCGACAGCGACATCGATCAGGCGCTGTCCGGCAACATCTGCCGCTGCGGCACTTACCCGCGGATTCGCGCGGCGGTCAAGCGCGCCGCCGAGCTGGGTTGAGGTGGCCATGAACAGCATCAACGGGTTATCGCGCCGTGGTTTTCTCAAGGGCAGTGCTGTGCTGGGCGGAGGGCTGGTGGTGGCGTTTGTCATGCCCGGCGCCCACCGGTTCGCCATGGGCGCGGAGAATCAAGGCAACGTATTTGCGCCCAACGCTTTCCTGCGCATTGGCAATGACAACAGCGTCACCGTATTGCTCGGCCATTCGGAAATGGGCCAGGGCATCTGGACCGGCCTGACCATGCTGATTGCCGAAGAACTGGACGCCGACTGGTCGAAGATCCGCGTCGAGCATTCCCCGGCATCGGCCGCCGACTACGGTATGCCCGGGTTTGGCGGGATGCAGATCACCGGCGGCTCGACCTCGACCTGGATGGAGTTCGATCGCTATCGTCAGGCCGGCGCGGCGGCGCGCTTGATGTTGATCGATGCCGCGGCCAAGCGTTTCAACGTTGCTCCCTCCGAAATTCATACAGAGTCGGGCGTGGTGGTTGCCGGTGAGCATCGCGCCACCTACGGCGAGTTGGCCGATGACGCCGGACAGCTGCCACCGCCGGACCCCGCCTCGATCAAACTCAAGGACGCGAAAGACTGGCGGCTGATCGGTAAACCCACCCAGCGTCTGGACACACCGGAGAAAATCACCGGCCGGGCGAAATTCGGCATGGACGTGCAGTTCGATGGGCTGATGACGGCGATGGTCGCCCGTTCGCCCACCTTCGGCGGCAGCGTCAAATCCTTTGAAGGCGCCGAGGCGCTGGCGATTCCTGGCGTGCACAAAGTGGTGCAAGTGCCGACGGGCATTGCGGTGATTGCCGATCATTACTGGGCGGCGAAGCTGGGGCGCGATGCGCTGAAAGTCGAGTGGAACCCGGGGCCGAACGCGAGGCTCAATAGCCAGGCGCTGCTGGAAAGCTTCCGCAAGCTCGCCGCCACCCCTGGGCTGAACGCCGGTCAGGCGGGCGATACCCCGGCTGCGCTGGCGAAAGCGGCCAAGACCATCGACGCCGAATACAGCGTGCCCTATCTGGCCCATGCGCCGATGGAACCGCTTAACTGCACCGTGAGCATCAGCAAGGACAAGTGCGAAATCTGGACCGGCACCCAGTTCCAGACCCTGGACCAAATAGTCGCCGGGCAAATCACCGGGCTTAAACCCGAGCAGGTCGAGATCCATACCGAGTTTCTCGGCGGCGGCTTCGGGCGCCGGGCCAATCCGACCTCGGATTTCGTCAGCGAAGCGGTGCATGTCGCCAAGGCCGCCCGGATGCCGGTGAAAACCGTGTGGGCGCGGGAGGACGACATCCGCGGCGGCTATTACCGTTCGGCGTTCCTGCACCATGCGCGTATCGGGCTGGGCGCTGACGGCCTGCCACTGGCCTGGAAGCATGTGATGGTCGGGCAGTCGATCATGGCTGGAACCTCGCTTGAAGCGAGCATGGTCAAGGACGGGATCGACAAGACCTCGGTCGAAGGCGTGGCCGACAGCCCCTACATCGGAGGGCTGGCCAATCACCAGATCGAACTGCACTCGCCGCAAACCGGGATCAGCGTGTTGTGGCTGCGTTCGGTGGGCCACACCCACACCGCGTTTGTCGTGGAGTCGCTGATCGATGAACTGGCCACGGCGGCCGGCAAGGATCCGGTGGAGTACCGGCGCACCTTGCTCAAGGACCATCCGCGCCACCTCGGTGTGTTGAACCTGGCGGTGGAGAAGGCCAACTGGAAGGCACCGCTGCCCGATGGCCATGCCCTGGGTGTGGCGGTGCATGAATCCTTCGGCAGTTACGTGGCCCAGGTGGCCGAGGTGTCCCAGGACAACCTCGCCATCCACGTGCACCGGGTGGTGTGTGCGGTGGACTGCGGCATTGCGGTCAACCCGCAGAGCATCGCTGCGCAGATGGAGTCGTGCATCACCTTTGGCCTGAGCTTCGCCTTGCACAGCAAGCTGACACTCAAGGACGGGCAGGTGGTGCAGTCCAACTATCACGACTATCAAGTGCTGCGGCTCAACGAAATGCCGGTGGTCGAAGTGTATATCGTGCCCAGCAGCAACAAACCCGGCGGTATCGGCGAAGCCGGTGTGCCACCCACGGCACCGGCGGTGGCCAACGCGGTTTTTGCCCTGACCGGGCAGCGCCTGCGCGAGCTGCCCTTGCAGCTGTCGGGGGTGTGAGATGAAACGTCACCACTGGTTGCTCGGGACGGTGATTCTGATCTGTCTTGCAGCCTACGCGTCGCATGTATTCGCCGATGACCGCGAGGCCTTGCAGGCGTTCGACACCGTGCAGAAGGTCTTCCAGAGCCCGCGTTGCCAGAACTGTCACATTCCCGGGGATTCGCCGCTGCAATTCGATGCCGGCGTGCCCCACGCCATGAATGTCGTGCGCGGCATGGACGGCAAGGGCTCGGCCGGGTTGCCCTGTGCAGCCTGCCATGGGCAAAGCAATCCACCGGCCAGCTATGGCCCTCATGCGCCGCCCGGGGCGCCACACTGGAGCCTGCCGCCGGCAGCGCAGCGGATGGCCTGGATCGGCCTGCCGGCCGACCGTCTGTGCGCGATGATCAAGGATCGCGCCAGCAACGGCGACCGGGATTTCGCCGCGCTGATCAAGCACGTCAGCGACGACAAACTGGTGCTGTGGGGCTGGAACCCGGGTGGCAATCGCGCGCCGGTGCCGGTGCCGCACGACATCTTCGTCAGCCAGTTCAAACGCTGGGCCGACGCAGGAGGGCCGTGTCCGGTGGCGGGTAGCTGACCAACGGCGCGCTTGCAGGGAGTCAATGCGGGTATGGGCGACTCTAAAGTGCATACCAGCAATGGGAGTGAACGATGTTGATCTCAGGCAAAACGGGCAAATCGGGCCGTTCCGCGAGCCCGTTGCTCACGCCACAGCAAGAACGGGAGCGGCTGCGTGAAATGGCGCGCCAGGCCGAGCGAGAGCTGGCGGGCGTGCAAATGGCAAGCATGGATGAGCTGACGCTGCTGTCCAATCGCCATGGCTTCACCGCGCTGGCCCGGCTCGGGCTGGACGCTTGCCTGGCGCTGGAGACGCCGGCGACGCTGCTGTATTTCTCCCTCGATGAGTTCAAGCGCATCAGCTATCTGTATGGCCGGGCCAAAGGTGACGATGCACTCAAGACCTTCGCCGATGTGCTGCGTATCGGCTTTCGTGAAAACGATGTGGTCGGCCGGCTCGAAGGCGACCGCTTCGTGGCGCTGCTGACAGGGTCTGGCACCGTGGAGACTGGGGCGATCAAGGCACGACTCAATGAGATACTCGACGAGCGCAACGCTGCGGCGCATCGCAGTTATGACATTCACTTCAGCGTAGTGCAGGTCGAATATGACCCGGTTGTTCATGGCTCGATCGAGGAGCTGCTGGAGGAGGCCGAGAGTGTGATGAGCCGTTAGGGCTGCGTTGTATTGGCTGGCCTCTTCGCGGGCAAGCCCGCTCCCACAGTGTTTTGCAGTGGACCGTCAATTTGTGAACAACGCCGGCCATTGTGGGAGCGGGCTTGCCCGCGAAGGCGGCCTGACAGGCTGCGCATATCCTTACTTGGCAAACAACTGCCCAATATCCTTGAACGCCTTGAACTCCAGCGCATTCCCGCAAGGATCGAACAGAAACATCGTCGCCTGTTCCCCCACCAGCCCCTGAAAACGAATCCCCGGCTCAATCACGAAGCGAGTTCCCAGTGACTTCAGCCGCTCGGCCAATGCTTCCCACTCCGCCATCCCGAGCACCACGCCAAAATGCGGCACCGGCACATCGTGGCCATCGACGGCGTTGGTGTGGGCTGCCTCTTGCGAAGGGTTTTTCGGCGCCAGGTGGATCACCAGTTGATGGCCGAAAAAATTGAAATCGACCCAATGGTCGCTCGACCGACCTTCTTCCAGGCCAAACACCGCGCCATAAAAGTGCCGGGCGGCGGGCAAGTCGTAGACCGGAATGGCCAGGTGAAAAGGGGACAGTTGCATCGGGCGAACCTCGGTGGTGGGTGGGCGTGGGTTGAGTTTAGCCCTGTGCTTTTTGATTGAAAGACGATAATTTTTGTGTCGAGCTCAAATTATTTCGATCAATCGAGGCCGCCATGCTGCGAGAACTGAAAACCTTTGTCGCCGTGGTGCGTCACGGCACGTTCGCCGCGGCCGGCATGCATATCGGCCTGACGCAGTCGGCCGTGAGCGCGCAGATTCGCAACCTTGAACAGGCCCTGGGCATCCGTCTGTTCGACCGCACCGGCCGCCAGGCGCTGCTCAATACGGCGGGGCAGCGTGCGTTGCCAATGGCCAGGGAAATGCTCGAAACCTTCAGCCGCATGGCGGTCAGTGACGATGTCAGCGAGTACCGTGGCGAGTTGAAAATCGGCGCGGTGGCGACCGCCCAGACCGGGCTGCTGCCTCAGGCGCTGTTGCGATTGCGCCAGCAGGCGCCCTTGCTGGAGCCCAAACTGGTGCCGGGTGTGTCACTGAACCTGCTGAGTCAGGTGGACACCGGAGAAGTGGATCTGGCGATCTTGATCAAGCCGCCATTCGAGTTGCCCAAGGAGTTGTCCGCGCAGGTGATACGCCGGGAGCCGTTCGTGCTGATCGTACCGGCGGACCTGGACGGTGATGATCCGTTGCAACTGCTCGCCGAGCACCCGCATGTGCGTTACGACCGCAATTCGTTTGGCGGGCGACTGGTCACGCGTTTTTTGCGCGAACAGCAGATCGAGGTGCACGGGGCACTGGAGCTGGATGAACTGGAGGCGATTGTCAAAATGGTCGAGTGTGGGTTGGGGATTTCCCTGCTGCCGGAGGCGGGGCTTTGGCTGGAGCATGGGGCGAAGGTCAGGGTGATCCGCTTAGGCGAGCTGACCTTCTATCGAGAAATTGTCTTGTTGCAGCGCTACAGCCAGCGTAATCAGGCGATTCAGCGGTTGTTTGCCCAATGCCTGACGCCGATAGCTGACTGAATATAACCCCTGTGGGAGCGAGCTTGCTCGCGATATCGGACTGACATTCACCATTGATGCCAACTGACAGATCGCCATCGCGAGCAAGCTCGCTCCCACAGGGGATTACATCAGGTCTGAAATTACGGGAATAAAAAACCCGCCAATAGAGGCGGGTTTTTATTGGCTGACCGAAGATTACTCTTCGAGGCTGCCCATGGCCGTGGTGTTGAAGCCACCGTCCACGTACATGATTTCACCGCTGATGCCGGACGCCAGGTCCGAGCACAGGAAGGCGCCGGCGTTGCCGACTTCTTCGATGGTGACGTTGCGGCGCAGCGGAGTTTGCGCTTCGTTGGCGGCCAGCATCTTGCGGAAGTTCTTGATGCCGGAAGCGGCGAGGGTGCGGATCGGGCCTGCCGATACGCAGTTGACGCGAGTACCGTCCGGGCCCAGGGAGCCGGCCAGGTAACGTACGCCGGCTTCCAGGGAAGCCTTGGCCATGCCCATCACGTTGTAGTTCGGCATGGTGCGCTCGGCGCCCAGGTACGACAGGGTCAGCAGGCTGCCGTTGCGGCCTTTCATCATTTCGCGGCCGGCCTTGGCCAGGGCCACGAAGCTGTAGGCGCTGATGTCGTGAGCGATGCGGAAACCTTCACGGGTGGTGGCTTCGGTGAAGTCGCCGTCCAGTTGGTCGCCCGGGGCGAAGCCCACGGAGTGCACGATGCAGTCCAGGCCGTCCCACTTTTTGCCCAGTTCAACGAAGACCTTGGCGATTTCTTCATCGCTGGCCACGTCGCACGGGAAGCACAGCTCAGGGTTCGAACCCCAGCTCTGTGCGAACTCTTCGACACGACCCTTGAGTTTGTCGTTCTGATAAGTGAAGGCAAGCTCAGCGCCCTCGCGATGCATGGCGGCAGCAATGCCGGATGCGATGGACAGCTTGCTGGCGACACCGACGATCAGTACGCGCTTACCGGCGAGAAAACCCATGTGTTGCTCCTCTTTCAGGTTATTGCGCAGTGGCCGGAGCCAAAAAAGCGGCTTCCAGCAACTGCTGTGTATACGGATGTTGGGGGGCGGCAAAAATGCTTTGCGCGTCTCCCTGTTCGACCACTTGGCCATGCTTGACCACCATCAACTGGTGGCTCAGCGCTTTCACCACAGCCAGGTCATGGCTGATAAACAGATACGTCAGGTTGTACTTGGTTTGCAGCGAACGCAAAAGCTCAACTACCTGGCGTTGTACCGTGCGGTCGAGCGCCGAAGTCGGCTCGTCCAGCAAAATCAACGCCGGTTTTAACACCAATGCCCGGGCAATGGCGATTCTCTGCCGTTGCCCACCGGAAAATTCGTGGGGGTAGCGGTGCCGGGTGTCCGGATCCAGGCCTACCTCCTTGAGTGCTGCAATGATCGCTTGTTCCTGTTGCGCCTCGGTGCCCATCCTGTGGATCCGCAGGCCTTCGCCAACGATCTGGCTCACGCACATCCGCGGGCTCAGGCTGCCGAACGGGTCCTGAAACACCACTTGCATCTGCCGCCGCAGCGGCCGGACCTGTTGCTGCGTCAGGCTGTCCAGCGCCTGGCCTTCAAAGCGAATGGCGCCTTTGCTGGCGATCAGCCGCAAAATCGCCAGGCCCAGGGTCGATTTACCGGAACCGCTTTCACCCACTATCCCAAGGGTCTGGCCCTGGGGCAGGCTGAAGTTGATGCCGTCGACCGCCTTGACGTAATCCACCGTGCGCTTGAGCAAGCCTTTCTTGATCGGAAACCAGACTTTCAGGTCCTCGACCGCCAGCAAGGGCGGACCGATCACGTTGCTTGCGGGCTTGCCGTCGGGCTCCGCTGCCAGCAGTTCCCGAGTGTACGGATGCTGCGGCGCACGGAACAATTCTTCGCACGATGCCTGTTCGACGATGCAACCTTGCTGCATGACACATACGCGATGCGCAATTCTTCGCACAAGGTTCAAATCGTGGCTGATCAGCAGCAGCGCCATGCCTAAACGAGCCTGCAATTGCTTGAGCAATTCGAGGATTTTCAGCTGAACGGTCACGTCCAGCGCGGTGGTCGGCTCGTCGGCGATCAGCAGTTCCGGCTCGTTGGCCAGGGCCATGGCGATCATCACCCGCTGGCGCTGGCCGCCGGACAATTCGTGGGGCAGGGCCTTGAGGCGCTTGTGTGGCTCGGGGATGCCGACCATCTCCAGCAGTTCCAGGGTGCGTTTGGTCGCGACCTTGCCGCTCAGGCCCTTGTGGATGCCCAGCACCTCGTTGATCTGCTTTTCGATCGAGTGCAGCGGGTTGAGCGAGGTCATCGGCTCCTGGAAGATCATTGCAATCCGGTTGCCACGGATGTGGCGGATGGTTTTTTCCTTCAGGTCCAGCAGGTTCTGCCCGGAATACTCGATGGTGCCGGAGGGATGGCGGGCGAGCGGGTAGGGCAGCAGGCGCAGGATCGAGTGTGCGGTCACCGATTTACCGGAACCGCTCTCGCCGACCAGGGCCAGGGTTTCGCCGCGCCTGATGTCGAAGCTGACGCCTTCGACGGCCCGCTGACAACGATTGCCGACGACAAATTCGACGGACAGGTTGCGCACTTCGATCAGATTTTCCTGATTCATTTCACTTCCTCGGGTCGAAGGCATCGCGAGCGGATTCGCCGATGAACACCAGCAGGCTCAACATCAGGGCCAGCACCGCAAAGGCGCTGATGCCCAGCCAGGGCGCCTGCAGGTTTGATTTGCCCTGGGCCACCAGTTCACCCAGCGACGGGCTGCCCGCCGGCAGACCGAAACCGAGGAAGTCCAGGGCGGTCAATGTGCCGATGGCGCCGGTGAGGATGAACGGCATGAAGGTCATGGTCGAGACCATCGCATTGGGCAGGATATGGCGGAACATGATCGCGCCGTTCTGCATGCCCAGGGCGCGGGCGGCACGCACATATTCCAGGTTGCGCCCGCGCAGGAATTCGGCGCGCACCACGTCCACCAGGCTCATCCACGAGAACAGCAGCATGATCCCGAGCAGCCACCAGAAGTTGGGTTGCACGAAGCTGGCGAGGATGATCAGCAGGTACAGCACCGGCAGCCCGGACCAGATCTCCAGGAAGCGCTGCCCGGCGAGATCCACCCAGCCGCCGTAGAAACCCTGCAAGGCGCCTGCGATCACGCCGATGATCGAACTGAACACGGTCAGGGTCAGGGCGAACAGCACCGAAATGCGGAAACCGTAGATCACCCGGGCCAGCACGTCGCGGCCCTGGTCGTCGGTGCCCAGCAGGTTGTCCGTCGAGGGCGGGGCCGGGGCCGGGACTTTCAGGTCGTAGTTGATGCTCTGGTAGCTATAGGGAATGGGCGCCCACAGCACCCAGGCGTCCTTGGCCTTGAGCAGTTCGCGGATGTACGGGCTCTTGTAGTTGGCTTCCAGCGGAAATTCGCCGCCGAAGGTGGTTTCCGGGTAGCGCTTGAGCGCCGGGAAGTACCAGTTGTTGTCGTAATGCACCGCCAGCGGCTTGTCGTTGGCGATCAGCTCGGCGCCGAGGCTTGCGCCGAACAGGATCAGGAACAGCCACAGCGACCACCAGCCACGCTTGTTGGCCTTGAACAGTTCGAAGCGTCGGCGATTGAGAGGGGACAGGTTCATCTCAATGCTCCCGGCTTTCGAAGTCGATGCGCGGATCGACAAAGGTGTAGGTGAGGTCGCCGATCAGTTTCACCACCAGCCCCAGCAACGTGAAGATGAACAGCGTGCCGAACACCACCGGGTAATCGCGGTTGATCGCCGCTTCGAAACTCATCAGGCCCAGGCCGTCGAGGGAGAAGATCACCTCCACCAGCAACGAGCCGGTGAAGAAGATGCCGATGAAGGCTGAAGGGAAACCGGCGATCACCAGCAGCATGGCGTTGCGGAACACATGGCCGTACAGCACGCGGTGGTTGGTCAGGCCCTTGGCCCTGGCGGTGATCACGTACTGCTTGTTGATCTCGTCGAGGAAGCTGTTTTTGGTCAGCAGGGTCATGGTCGCGAAGTTGCCGATCACCAGTGCGGTCACCGGCAGCGCCAGGTGCCAGAAGTAGTCGAGGATCTTGCCGCCCATGCTCAGTTCATCGAAGTTGTTCGAGGTCAGCCCGCGCAACGGGAACCAGTCCAGATAGCTGCCGCCGGCGAATACCACGATCAACAGGATGGCGAACAGGAACGCCGGGATCGCGTAGCCGACGATGATTGCCGAACTGGTCCAGACGTCGAAATGGCTGCCGTGTCGCGTGGCCTTGGCGATCCCCAGCGGGATCGACACCAGGTACATGATCAGGGTGCTCCACAGCCCGAGGGAGATCGACACCGGCATCTTTTCCTTGATCAGGTCGATGACCTTGGCGTCGCGAAAGAAGCTGTCGCCAAAATCCAGCGACGCATAGTTCTTGACCATGATCCACAAGCGTTCCGGCGCCGACTTGTCGAAGCCGTACATGTGCTCGATTTCCTTGATCAGCGCCGGGTCCAGGCCCTGGGCGCCGCGATAGGCCGAGCCTGCCACCGAGACTTCGGCACCGCCGCCGGCGATGCGGCTGGTGGCGCCTTCGAAGCCTTCGAGCTTGGCGATCATCTGTTCCACCGGCCCGCCCGGGGCGGCCTGGATGATCACGAAGTTGATCAGCAAGATGCCGAACAGGGTCGGAATGATCAGCAACAGTCGACGAAAAATGTACGCCAGCATCTGATTACTCCGTGCCCGCAGGATCGGCCTGCAGTATGGTTTCGACTTCTATCGCCGGCTTGATGTCGGGCTTGACCCACCAGGTGGCCGTGCCGATGTCGTACTTGGGCGAGACCTTCGGGTGGCCGAGGTGGTTCCAGTACGCCACGCGCCAGGTCTTGATGTGCCAGTTGGGTATTACGTAATAGCCCCATTGCAGAACGCGGTCCAGCGCGCGGGCATGGGCCACCAGGCTTTTGCGCGAATCGGCGTTGATCAGTCGCTCGACCAGTTGATCGACCACCGGATCTTTGAGCCCCATGGAATTGCGGCTGCCGGGTTTGTCGGCGGCGGCCGACATCCAGAATTCCCGTTGTTCGTTACCCGGTGAGTTGGACTGGGGGAAGCTGCCGACGATCATGTCGAAGTCCCGGGAACGCACGCGGTTGATGTACTGCGAGACGTCGACCCGGCGGATCACCAGGTCGATGCCCAGGTCGCTCAGGTTTCGCTTGAACGGCAGCAGTACTCGTTCGAATTCGGTCTGGGCCAACAGGAACTCGATGACCACCGGCTTGCCGGTGGCGTCGACCATTTTGTCATCGACGATGCGCCAGCCGGCTTCCTGTAGCAGTTGATAGGCTTGCCGTTGCTGGGCGCGGATCATGCCGCTGCCGTCGGTGCTCGGGTTCTGGAAGGCTTCGCTGAATACCTGCGGCGGCAGCTTGGCGCGGAACGGTTCGAGGATCGCCACCTGCTCGGCGTCAGGCAGGCCGGTGGCGGCCATTTCCGAGTTCTCGAAGTAACTGCGGGTACGCACATAGGCACCGTTGAACAGTTGCTTGTTGGTCCATTCGAAATCCAGCAACAGTGACAGGGCCTGGCGCACACGCACATCCTGGAACACCGGGCGACGCATATTGAACACGAAGCCTTGCATGCCGGTCGGGTTGCCGTTGGGGATCTGCTCCTTGACCAGTCGGCCCTCGGTGACCGCCGGGATGTTGTAGGCGTTGGCCCAGTTCTTCGCGGTCATCTCAAGCCAGTAGTCGAACTGCCCGGCCTTGAGTGCTTCCAGGGCGACGGTGTTGTCGCGGTAGTAATCGGTGGTCATCACGTCGAAGTTATAGAAACCGCGATTGACCGGCAGGTCCTTGCCCCAGTAGTCCTTCACTCGCTCGTAGCGTACCGAGCGCCCGGCCTTCACTTCGCCGACCTTGTAGGGGCCGCTGCCCAACGGGATCTCCAGGTTGCCCTTGTTGAAGTCGCGGTCGGCCCACCAATGCTTGGGCAGCACCGGCAACTGGCCGAGGATCAGCGGCAGCTCGCGGTTGTTGGTGTGCTTGAACTTGAACAGCACGGTCAACGGATCTTCAGCGATCACTTCGGCCACGTCGTTGTAGTAACCGCGGTACATCGGCGCGCCGTCCTTGGTCAGCATCTGGAAGCTGAACACCACGTCCTCGGCGCGTACCGGATGGCCGTCATGGAAGCGAGCTTCGGGGCGCAGGTAGAAGCGCACCCAGCCGTTGTCCGGGGCTTTCTCGATCAGCCGGGCGATCAGGCCGTACTCGGTGAACGGCTCGTCCAGGCCTTGCTTGGCCAGTGTGTCGTAGATGATGCCGATATCATCCGCCGGCACGCCTTTGCTGATGAACGGGTTGAGGCTGTCGAAGCCACCGAACCCGGCCTGGCGGAAGATCCCGCCCTTGGGCGCGTCGGGATTGACGTAGTCGAAGTGCTTGAAGTCGGCCGGGTATTTCGGCGGCTCGTTGTACAGGGTCACTGCATGTTGCGGGGCGGCGCAGGCCAGCCCGGCGAACAACAGGCCGCTGGCCTGCAGGAGCAGGGTGCGGATGGGGTTCATTGATCTTTCTCCGAAGATTTCAGCCACCACGCATTCAGGCCCAGGGTGTAAGGCGGCGTGGTGACGAAGGCGAGCCGGTTGCGGTACGCCAGACGGTGATAATTGAGGTACCAGTTGGGAACGATGTAGTGCTGCCACAGCAGCACGCGGTCAAGGGCCTTGCCGGCGGCGACTTGCTGGTCACGGGTCTGGGCGGCCAGCAATTGTTCGAGCAGATGGTCGACCACCGGATTGGCAATGCCGGCGTAGTTCTTGCTGCCCTTGACCCCGACCTGGCTGGAGTGAAAGTACTGCCATTGTTCCAGGCCCGGGCTGAGGGTCTGGTTGAGGGTCATCAGGATCATGTCGAAATCGAACTGGTCGAGGCGCTGCTTGTATTGCGCGCGATCGACCGTGCGCAGCCGCGCATCGATGCCGATGCTGGCGAGGTTCTCGACATAAGGCTGGAGGATGCGTTCCAGGTTCGGGTTGACCAGCAACAGCTCCAGGCGCAAGGGTTGGCCTGCGGCGTTTTGCAGGTGCTGGCCATTGAGCTTCCAGCCGGCTTCGGCGAGCAGGCCGAGGGCATTGCGCAAGGTCTCGCGGGGGATGCCGTGGCCATCGGTCTGCGGCAGGCTGAACGGCTCGGTAAAGAGCCTGGCCGGCAGCTGTTCACGGTAGGGCTTGAGCAACAGCCATTCATGCCCGACCGGCAAGCCGCCGGCCGAGAACTCGCTGTTGGGGTAATAGCTCATGGCGCGTTTGTAGGCACCGCTGAACAGCGCACGGTTGGTCCATTCAAAGTTGAACATCAGCCCCAGTGCTTCACGGACCTTGGCATCCGAGAAAGTCGGTCGGCGGCTGTTCATGAACAGGCCCTGGGTCTGGGTCGGGATCTGGTGGGGAATCTGTGCCTTGATCACGTCACCACGGCGTAGGGCGGGGAAGTTGTAGCCGGTGTCCCAGTTCTTCGCCTGATGCTCGATATAGATGTCGAATTCACCGGCCTTGAACGCTTCGAACGCGACGTCGCTGTCGCGGTAGAACTCGACTTCCATGCGGTCGAAGTTGTACTTGCCGCGATTGACCGACAGGTCCTTGCCCCAGTAATCCTTGACCCGTTCAAAGACGATCTGGCGTCCTGGCGTGACCGACGTGATGCGATACGGCCCGCTGCCCAGTGGCGGTTCGAACGTGGTGGCCTTGAAGTCACGGCCCTTCCAGTAGTGCTGTGGCAACACCGGCATTTCGCCCAGGCGCAGGATCAGCAGCGGATTGCCGGCGCGCTTGAACACGAAACGGATGCGCTGGGGGTTGAGGATGTCGACCCGCAGCACCTCCTGAAGGTTGGTGCGGTAAAGCGGATGCCCTTCCTTGAGCAGCGTGCGGTAGGAGAACGCAACGTCGAAGGCGGTAATCGGCGTGCCGTCATGGAAGCGTGCTTCAGGACGCAGGTTGAACACCACCCAACTGCGGTCCTCGCTGAACTCCACCGACTGGGCGATCAGGCCATAGCTGGACGCGGGCTCGTCACCCGAAGGCGCGTACTGCCCGGTGCCGACCATCAGCGGTTCGTTGAGTTCGTTGATGCCGTATTGCAGGAAGTTCGGCGTGGTGACCGGGCTGGTGCCCTTGAAGGTGTACGGGTTGAGCGTATCGAAGGTGCCAAACGCCATCACCCGCAACGTACCGCCCTTGGGCGCTTGCGGGTTGACCCAGTCAAAGTGGGTAAATCGGGCCGGGTACTTGAGCGTGCCGAACTGCGCATAACCATGGCTTTCGCTGATCGTCGCGCTTGCGGTGGAGCTCAAGGCCAGGCTGAACAGGAGCAGGGGCAGGGGACGCTTCAAATAGGAGATCCGATCCAGGCGGCTTGGGCTTTGTGGACCGTACAGTAACAGCTTGTATGGACAGGAAAAAGACGGGGGATTAATGCGCAATATCGGTCGGGCCACAATCCCTGTGGGAGCGAGCTTGCTCGCGATGGCGGCGTGTCAGTCGCCATCAATGCAAACTTATACGCCGTCATCGCGAGCAAGCTCGCTCCCACAGGTTTTTGAGCGGCCCACAAAAACTGTGAAGACATAAAAAAGCCCCTGAAATCAGGGGCTCTTTTTTAATGCGGATTGGCCACTGTCAACATCTGGCCGGGCTTCAGCGCCTGGCCGACACGAGGATTCCAGCGCTTGAGATGCTGCATCTCGACGTTGAAGCGCTTGGCCACGATGTACAGCGAGTCACCTTGCTGGACCTTGTACTTGGTCTGCTGCTTTTTGGAGTTGGCGGCAATCACGGTGTTGACGCGCCCGGAGCTGCGTTTGCTGTTGTCCTGCATGACCAGGGTCTGGCCGGGCTTGAGATTCTTGCCAGTCAGTTTGTTCCAGCGTTGCAGGTCCTTCACGTCAACGTTGTTGGCCTTGGCGATGGAGCCCAGGTTGTCACCCCGTTTGACCCGGTAGGACCGCCTGGCGCTGGCGACCTGGGTGTCGTCGGCACCTTCGAAGACCGGCTTGAGCGATTTCTTGCTGATCAACTCTTCAGGACGCATGGTCTGCAGGCTGCTGGTCAGCAGTTGCGCCTTGGAAGTCGGCACCAGCAGGTGCTGCGGGCCGTCGATGGTGGTGCGCTGCTTGAAGGCCGGGTTGAGCTGGAACAGCTCATCTTCGTCGATGTTGGCCACTTCAGCGACCTTGGAGAGGTCCATGCGCTGGTTGATTTCGACGACCTGGAAATAGGGTTCGTTGGCGATCGGGTTGAGGTTCACGCCGTAGGCTTCCGGCGCCATCACCACTTGCGACAGTGCCAGCAACTTCGGCACGTAGGCCTGGGTTTCGGAGGGCAGTGGCAGGTTCCAGTAATCGGTCGGCAGACCGAGACGCTCGTTGCGCTCGATGGCCCGGCTGACGGTGCCTTCGCCGGCGTTGTAGGCCGCCAGGGCCAGCATCCAGTCGCCGTTGAACATGTCGTGCAGGCGGGTCAGGTAATCCAGCGCGGCGGTGGTCGACGCGGTGATGTCGCGACGGCCATCATAGAAACGGGTCTGGCGCAGGTTGAAGTAACGCCCGGTGGACGGGATGAACTGCCAAAGACCCACCGCGTTGGCCCGGGAATAGGCCATCGGGTTGTAGGCACTCTCAATCACTGGCAGCAGGGCCAGTTCCAGCGGCATGTTGCGTTCTTCAAGGCGCTCGACGATGTAGTGAATGTAGAGGCTGCCACGTTCGCCGGCGTTTTCGAGGAAAGACGGATTGCTGGCGAACCACAGGCGCTGCTGCTCGATACGCGGGTTGACACCCAGCCCGTCCTGCAACTGGAAGCCCTGGCGCATTCGCTCCCAGACGTCCTGTGGAATTTGCGGGCTGGGCTTTTCGCTGAGCCAGATCGGCTTCTGCTTGGCGCGCGCTGCGACGTTCGGCGTGTGCGCCGCATCAGTCTGCGGCGCATGGCTGGAACAGCCCGCCAGGGTGGCGGACACAGCCACCGCAATGGCTTGAGCCAGGCGGGTCAATGCGTCGGAACTGATGGCTTTGCGAATAGGTGACGACATTGGCTGGAAGTAAGTTCCGGGCAAAAATGTCGGGCGATTCTAGAAAGCGCACCCTGTGCGGTCAACCTTTCAGAATTGTTACAGCCTTTGGGGACCCCTTTAGAACGTGTCTTTCCAAGCGCGAAGCGCAGCAAAAACCATATCGGGCGCCGAGTTATCGGTGCCGGTCCGTTCGTCCGCTTTTTCTTTAACGGATGTTTCACCGGCGCGCAAAAACGGGTTTGTTAGCTTTTCCAGTGCCAGTGTCGACGGCAGCGTCATGATCCCGGATTCCCGTTGGCGGGTGACTTTGGCCAGGCGTTCGGCCGTATCCGGATTGTTCGGTTCGACGGCTGCGGCAAACTTCAGATTGCTCAGGGTGTATTCGTGGGTGCAGTAGACCAGCGTGTCTTCCGGCAACTGCGCGAGACGTGTCAGCGAGCTGTACATTTGCTGTGGCGTGCCTTCGAACAACCGCCCGCAACCGGCGGCAAACAGGGTGTCGCCGCAGAACAGCAAGCCGTGATGGTAATAGGCGATATGTCCCAGGGTGTGGCCGGGGACTGCGAAGATATCGAAGTCCAGCCCGAGCACGCTGATGCGCTCGTTGTCCTTGAGCGCAACGTCCCGCGCCGGGATCTTTTCGCTGGCCGGACCATAGACTTTCGCGTCCGTCGCTTTTTTCAGCTGTTCGACCCCGCCGACGTGGTCATGATGGTGGTGAGTGATCAAAATATCACTCAGTACCCAGCCCGGATTGGCCGCAAGCCAAGCTTGTACCGGGGCGGCATCACCCGGGTCGACCACCGCGCAGCGTTTGCTGCGGTGGTCTTGTAACAACCAGATGTAGTTGTCGGTGAAGGCGGGCAGGGCTGTGATCTGTATCATCGTCGGATTCGCCAAGCGGAAAACAATGGCGCATCTTAGAACTTCCTGGCGCGTTGGAGAATGCAATGACTGATAAAGCGTTCGCACAGGCTGATCCTGACTGGCTGGCGTTGATCAGCGCCGCCCGCGAGTGGCTGGAAGGTCCGATCGGGCAATTCCTGCTGGACGAAGAGCGTCGCATGCTCGAAGACGAGCTCGGGCGGTTCTTTGGTGGCTATCTGGTGCATTACGGTCCCTCGGCCCAGACCCCGCCGTCAGCGCCGCAGGTGCAGCGCAACGTACGCCTTGGCGCGCCGTTGCCGGGGGTCGAGATCGTCTGTGAAGAACAGGCCTGGCCGCTGAGCGAGCATGCTGCCGATGTGGTGGTGTTGCAGCATGGCCTGGATTTCTGCCTGTCGCCCCACGGTTTGCTTCGTGAGGCGGCGAGCAGCGTACGCCCCGGTGGGCATTTGCTGATCATCGGCATCAATCCCTGGAGCAGTTGGGGCCTGCGGCATGTGTTTGCCCAGGATGGGCTGCGCAAGGCGCGCTGCATTTCGCCGTCACGGGTCGCGGACTGGCTGAACCTGCTGGGCTTCGCGCTGGAGAAACGCCGCTTCGGGTGCTATCGTCCGCCGCTTGCGTCTGCGGCATGGCAAACCCGCCTGGCCGGATGGGAGCGCAGGGCCGGTGACTGGCAACTGTCGGGCGGCGGCTTCTATTTATTGGTGGCGCGCAAGATCGTGGTGGGCCTGCGACCGGTCCGTCAGGAGCGGCGCGAGCCGATGGGCAAGTTGATTCCTTTGCCGATGGCCAAGGTCAACCGTCGCAACATCGAACCGTAATACACACTTTTTCATTTGCGGCCGGGCCTGTCCCGGCTTCGGGCGTCGTCGATCTGCGATCGGCGGGCCAGCGCATTTTCTGGATAGATTGGCATGAGCGATAGCGTAGAACTGTTCACCGACGGCGCCTGCAAGGGCAACCCCGGCCCTGGCGGCTGGGGCGCACTGCTGGTGTGCAAGGGCGTTGAAAAGGAACTCTGGGGCGGCGAAGCCAATACCACCAACAACCGCATGGAGCTGATGGGTGCGATCCGTGGCCTGGAAGAGCTCAAGCGTCCCTGTGAGGTGCTGCTGGTGACCGACTCCCAGTACGTGATGAAGGGCATCAACGAGTGGATGGACAACTGGAAGAAGCGCGGCTGGAAAACCGCGGCGAAGGAGCCGGTGAAAAACGCTGATCTGTGGAAGTTGCTCGACGAGCAGGTCAACCGCCACAAGGTCACCTGGAAATGGGTGCGCGGGCACATTGGCCATCACGGCAACGAACGCGCCGACCAGTTGGCCAACCGTGGCGTCGACGAAGTGCGCGGGTACAAGCAGGACTGATTTGGGCTCGACTGCTGGACCGAGTCGTGGCCTTCGCGAGCAGGCTCGCTCCCACAGTTGATCTCCATATGCCGAAGAGCCCTTGTGGGAGCGAGCCCGCTCGCGAAGGGCGCAACACGGTCCACCTGAAAGACCCGGGCGAGCGTGTTAACATCACCGCTTTTGCACGATTGACCGATTGAGAGCTGAGCACTGATGGCCACCAGATCCGTTGTACTCGACACCGAAACCACCGGCATGCCGGTGACCGACGGCCACCGGATTATCGAAATCGGTTGTGTCGAGTTGATCGGCCGACGCCTGACGGGCCGGCACTTTCACGTGTACCTGCAGCCCGATCGCGAAAGTGACGAGGGCGCCATCGGCGTCCACGGCATTACCAACGAATTCCTCGTGGGCAAGCCGCGTTTTGCCGAGGTGGCCGAAGAATTCTTCGAGTTCATCAAGGGCGCGCAGCTGATCATCCATAACGCGGCGTTCGACGTTGGCTTCATCAACAACGAGTTCGCCCTGATGGGGCAGCAGGACCGCGCGGACATCACGCAGCACTGCACGATCCTCGACACCCTGATGATGGCCCGGGAACGTCACCCGGGGCAGCGCAACAGCCTCGACGCCTTGTGCAAACGCTATGGCGTCGACAACTCCGGCCGTGAGCTGCACGGCGCCTTGCTCGACTCCGAAATTCTCGCCGACGTCTACCTGACCATGACCGGCGGGCAGACCAGCCTGTCCCTGGCCGGTAATGCCTCCGATGGCAATGGCTCCGGTGAAGGGGCGGACAATTCGGCCACCGAAATCCGTCGTTTGCCGGCCGATCGCCAGCCGACGCGCATCATCCGCGCCAGCGAAGACGACCTGGCCCGCCACGCGGCGCGTCTGGAAATCATCGGCAAATCCGCTGGTGCTCCGGCGTTGTGGGTGCAACTGGCTGAGGCTGAAGCCCAGGCTTGACGCCAGTCTTTTGGTGAATGGCTTTTGTGGCGAGGGGGCTTGCCCCCGTTCGGCTGCGAAGCAGACGTAATTCCATTCTCTGCGGTTTATCCGAAAGATTGTTGGGGGGGCGCTTCGCGACCCAACGGGGGCAAGCCCCCTCGCCACACGGAAGCGCTCTCGTCGCCACAAAGTGGTGCATCCCGCTCGCCACTTGCGCTGCAACACTCTACCCTGAGGTGATTGGCAGGCTCTGGTCTGCCGCCTCAGGACACTGAGCCTCATGTATAAAGATTTGAAATTCCCGGTCCTGATTGTCCATCGCGACATCAAGGCCGACAGCGTCGCCGGCGACCGCGTGCGGGGGATTGCTCGTGAGCTGGAGCAGGAAGGGTTCAGCGTCGTTTCGGCGGTGAACTACACCGAAGGACGACTGGTGGCGTCGACGTACCATGGCCTGTCCTGCATGCTGATAGCGTCTGAGGACGCCAGCACCCATTCCCATTTATTGCAAAACATGGCCGAACTGATCGGTCTGGCGCGGGTGCGTGCGCCGGATCTGCCGATCTTCGCCCTCGGCGAAAAAGTGACCCTGGAAAACGCTCCCGCCGATGCCATGGCCGAGCTCAACCAGTTGCGCGGCATTCTTTACCTGTTTGAAGACACCGTGCCCTTTCTTGCCCGGCAGGTGGCCCGTGCTGCGCGCAAGTACCTTGATGGCCTGTTGCCGCCATTCTTCAAGGCCCTGGTGCAGCACACCGCGGATTCCAACTATTCCTGGCACACCCCCGGTCACGGCGGTGGCGTGGCGTATCACAAAAGTCCGGTCGGGCAGGCGTTTCACCAGTTTTTCGGGGAAAACACCCTGCGCTCGGATCTTTCGGTGTCGGTGCCGGAGCTCGGGTCCTTGCTCGATCACACCGGCCCCCTGGCTGAAGCCGAGGCCCGTGCAGCCCGTAATTTCGGCGCCGATCACACCTTTTTCGTGATCAATGGCACGTCCACGGCCAACAAGATTGTCTGGCACTCGGTGGTCGCTCGCGATGACCTGGTGCTGGTGGATCGCAATTGCCACAAGTCGGTGCTGCACTCGATCATCATGACCGGCGCGATCCCGCTGTACTTGTGTCCGGAGCGTAATGAGCTGGGGATCATCGGCCCGATTCCCCTGAGCGAGTTCAGCCGCGAATCGATCCAGGCCAAGATCGACGCCAGCCCGCTGACCAAGGGGCGTGCACCGAAGGTCAAGCTCGCCGTAGTGACCAATTCGACCTATGACGGCCTTTGCTACAACGCCGAGCTGATCAGGCAGCAACTGGGCAGCAGCGTCGAGGTATTGCACTTCGACGAGGCCTGGTACGCCTATGCGGCGTTCCATGAGTTTTTTGCCGGGCGCTACGGCATGGGCACGTCCCGTGATGAAGGCAGTCCGTTGGTGTTCACCACCCATTCCACCCACAAGTTGCTGGCGGCCTTCAGTCAGGCGTCGATGATTCACGTTCGCGACGGCGGCGCGCGGCAACTGGACCGGGATCGCTTCAACGAAGCGTTCATGATGCACATCTCGACCTCGCCGCAGTACGGCATCATCGCCTCGCTGGATGTGGCTTCGGCGATGATGGAAGGGCCGGCGGGGCGTTCGCTGTTGCAGGAAATGTTCGACGAAGCCCTGAGTTTTCGCCGGGCGCTGGCTAACTTGCGCCAGCACATTGCCGCTGATGACTGGTGGTTTTCGATATGGCAACCGCCGTCGGCAGAAGGCATCGAGCGGGTCGTCACCGAGGACTGGTTGCTGCAGCCGGAGGCCGACTGGCACGGCTTTGGCGGCGTGACCGACGATTATGTGCTGCTCGACCCGATCAAGGTCACGCTGGTGATGCCGGGGCTGACGGCCGGTGGCGCCCTCAGCGAGCGCGGGATTCCGGCGGCGGTGGTCAGCAAGTTCCTTTGGGAGCGTGGCCTGGTGGTTGAGAAGACCGGGCTGTATTCGTTCCTGGTGTTGTTCTCCATGGGCATCACCAAGGGCAAGTGGAGCACGCTGCTCACCGAATTGCTGGAGTTCAAGCGCAGTTATGACGCGAACGTCAGCCTGGCCAGTTGCCTGCCTTGCGTGGCGCAGGAGAATGTCGCGCGGTATCAGGGCATGGGCCTGCGTGATCTGTGCGATCAGTTGCATGCCTGTTATCGCAGCAATGCCACCGCCAGGCACCTCAAGCGCATGTACACCGTACTGCCAGAGGTCGCGATGAAGCCGGCGGACGCCTATGATCAATTGGTGCGCGGTGAAGTCGAAGCCGTATCGATCGATGCGCTGCACGGACGGATCGCCGCGGTGATGCTGGTGCCGTATCCGCCCGGCATTCCGTTGATCATGCCGGGTGAACGCTTTACCGAGTCGACCCGCTCGATCATCGATTACCTGGCGTTTGCCCGCACGTTCGATAGCAGTTTTCCGGGGTTCGTTGCTGATGTGCACGGATTGCAACACGAAGATCAGGGCACTGGGCGGTGCTACACCGTCGATTGCATCAAGGAGTGAGGACCTTTCCCAGTATGCAGCCGGTTATAAATCCGAATTACCCAGGGTTGTCGGTACGGGTTGCCGATGAAGGTTTTGCCGCCTACATCTGGGGCAGTGATTTCAGTTTTGAAGTCGCAGCCTATGGTGCGGCCGAAATCGGCAAACCGGTCGCACAGTGGCCGGTGACGCCGATCACGCCTTATCGCAAGTGCTACGGCATCGACCCGGAGGAGTTCAGCAGCTTTCGCAATGCCGCCGACAGCGCGATCTTCATGGCTTATCTGGATGACCAGCCCGTGGGGCACCTGGTGGTCAGTACCAACTGGAACGGCTTTGCCCATATCGACGAACTGGCGGTGCATGCACCGGCCCGACGGCACGGTGTGGCCAAGGCCCTGCTGGATGTGGCGCAGTTCTGGAGCCGCAAGAAGAAACTCCCGGGCATCATGCTCGAAACCCAGAACAACAACCTGGGGGCCTGTCGGCTCTATGAGCGCTGCGGTTACGTGATCGGCGGGATCGACCACCTGCGTTATCGCGGCATCGATCCGAACACCGCCGAAGTGGCGCTGTTCTGGTATCGATTGTTCGAAAACCCGCTGGAAAACCCGCTCAGTTCGTCAGCATCGCCGCGGCTTGTTCCGTGACGATGGCCAACAGGGCCTGAACCGCCGGAGACGCTTCGGCGTTTTTCAGGGACAGGGCGTAGAGACTGATCGGGATAGCGGGTGCCAGCGGGCAGCTGTCCAGTCCCGAGGCTTTGGCACCGACGGCAGTAAAGGGGTCGACGATGGCCAGGCCTTCGCCGGCCTCGACCATGCTGCGCATCATCTGGTGCGTCTGCACCCGGGTTTGAATCACCGGGGCAGGGCGCAAGCCGTGCAGTTTGTTTTCCAGTGCCGGGCTCAGCGGGTCGTGTCCCTCCAGGCCGATCATCGATTGACCGGCCAGGTCCTGCAGTGAAATGTATTTCTGCTTCGGTTGCAGCCAGCCGTGGGGCGCGAGCAACTGAAGTTTGCCCTGGGCAATCACCTGGCAATCGAGGTCGGCGTGATCGGGGTCGTGCAGGCTCAGGCCCAGATCGCTTTCACGCAGCAGCAGGCTTCTGACGATCTCGCGGGTCGGCTGGCTCAGCAGTGTGCAAGGCGCGTCGGGCAGGCGTCGGCGCAGGGCCGCGATACTGTGTGGCAACAATTGGTTGGCCAGGGGCGGGGTGCAGATGATGCGCAGCGGCGGCGCCAGGTATTGCCTGAGGCTGTTGGCCAGACGCTGCACCGGTTCGAGCGCATCGTAGACCCGGACAATTTCCACCTGCAGTTGCTGCGCTTCGCGGGTGGCCTGCAATCGTCCGCGAACGCTGGCGAACAACATGAACCCCAACTGATCCTCGGCGTCGCGCAGCAAGCGCTCGACTTCGGTCACTGGCAACTGCAGCCATTCGGCGGCGGTGCCCAGGTGACCGGTCTGCAGGAGCGCCTGGATCACTTCGATATGGCGTAAGCGCATGCGTGAAGTCCATGTTCAGCAGGTGGAGGAGTCAGTGGCTGAATCCTACCCCAAGTCCGCGCATATGACTTCTGCTCATAACGACGGGTTATGAGGCGCTGACGGTTTGCGGTTCGCGGGTAATGGTCACGCCGGTTTGCACCAGCATGAATTGATTGTCGTCGACCTTGTTGACACGGTCGCCAATGGCCAGCTTATAAGTGGTGACAGGCCCGGAACCGTCTACCGCCGGGGTGGATTCCTGGAACTCGTGCACCGAATAAATACGGCCTTGCGCGTCTCTTGCATGGAACTGACCGACAAGTACTGCTGCCATCTGCTTAGAACCTCTGGAGATAAATCACTCAATTTGCGGTTCTGTAGACCGTGTCTGGGTGAGGTAAGTTTTCCTACAGGGAAAAAATAATCAGGGACGGCGTTTTCAGTCGCCCGCTGCTTGAATCGTCATCTATAACTACAAGCTCTTCATATCGGACAGTCGAGACATTCCCATGAGCAACGTCTATTCGGTCGCCGTCGTGGTCGGCAGCTTGAGAAAGGAATCGATCAACCGCAAGGTCGCACGGGCCCTGGCTGAACTGGCACCGGCCAATCTGAAGCTGAACATCGTCGAAATTGGCGATCTGCCGCTCTACAACGAAGACATCGATGGCGCTTCACCGCCGGCAGCCTACAGCACTTTCCGACAACAAGTGAGTACATCCGACGCGGTGCTGTTCGTGACCCCGGAATACAACCGCTCGGTGCCGGCACCGTTGAAAAACGCGATTGACGTGGGTTCACGTCCCTATGGCAAAAGTGCCTGGAACGGCAAGCCGGGCGCGATTATCAGCGTTTCGCCGGGGGCCGTCGGCGGGTTTGGTGCCAACCACAACCTGCGTCAATCCATGGTGTTTCTCAATGTGCCGCTGATGCAGCAACCGGAGGCCTATCTGGGGAACGCCGGTACGGCATTCGACGAGGCGGGCAAGCTGTCCGAGTCGGTCAAGCCGTTCCTGCAAAGTTTCATCAATGCCTATGGGCAATGGGTCGAGCAGCACAAGAAAGTCTGATGGTCGTTTGCCAGCGCTTTGGCCTGCAAAGCGCTGGGTGGTTATCTCTTTAGACCGTGTTGGCCCCTTCGCGAGCAAGCCCGCTCCCACATTGGGCCTCAGCCGAACGCAAGTCTTGTATCCACTGAGGAACCCTGTGGGAGCGGGCTTGCTCGCGAGGAGGCCGGCTCAGGCAATACTGGACTCAACCCTGTCCCGGCACATTCGGCCAAAGATCCGCCACCAGAAACAGGCGTTCGGCCTCTTCCCAGTCACCGTTGGCATTTTCCGTCAGGCGCACCAGCAGTTGTGCCGGCGCCAGCGGGTCAAGGTCATTGAGCCATGCCCGCATCTGTTCAGGGGTCCAGGTGTGCTCCGCCCAATAGTGCGCCGGTGCCAGCCAGGCATGGCGGGGCAGGGGTTGCCAGCGACCGGGCGGGCTTTGGGCAATTAGCGCCGGCCAGTCCTTTTGATGCAGCCAGCGACCGCGCAGATGCTGCGGATGGGCACCCGACGGCGGGGCGGCCTGTCCGGGCCAGGGGTACAGCAAATAACCCCCCAGCCATAAATGGGCGCTGAAGGCCTGGATATCCAGCGCCGCCAGTACTTCACGGCTCTCGGGACGTGCGGAAATCGGTAACTGATGCTGGCTCAGGTGCGCCAGTTTGCGGTCGAGCCGATCGTGGCAGCCCGGGCCCAGCCACTGGGCGGTGTCGTGTCCGTCGCCCGATTGCGGGCCGAGGTAGAGCTTGATCGCCAGTTCCAGGTGATGCACCCCGTCGCGGTCGCGCAGCAGCATGTCCAGCTCACCCAGGGTGTGCCCTTCGCGGCGAATCGGCATGTTGGCGGCAATCAGCTCAATGCCCGGCGCGTGCTGCACGGCAAATTGCCAGAGGCGTTCGTAGTACAGACCCAGGCGGCGGGTGCGGGCCTGGGCCAGCCAATGCAGCAAGCCATAACTGTCCCGGTCCAGCTGCCTTAGCCACTGCTCCAGCCGGTCGGGAGCCTGCACCCAGTCGCTGCCGGCCAACGGGTGACGTTGCGGCCACGGGGTATCGTCCAGCATGGGCGGGGCGAGGATGACCCACGCCAGGTCACGCACTTCGGGATGGCGTAACTGATGGGGCAGGTGGAGCAAATCCGGAAATAGCATCATCTTGCGAGCATAGCCCGAAACCCGGGCACACCCTTGAAGCTGAAAGGATTTTGTCTACGGGCGGCTTTCGCCCATAATCGTGGTTTTCGCCGCCACACAGATCCCCGCAGGAGCCTCATGGAGCAATTTCGCAATATCGGCATCATCGGTCGCCTGGGCAGTTCCCAGGTGCTGGATACCGTCCGCCGACTGAAACGGTTTCTGCTCGATCGTCACCTGCACGTGATCCTCGAAGACACCATCGCCGAAGTGCTGCCAGGGCACGGCCTGCAAACCTCGTCGCGCAAGATGCTCGGCGAAGTCTGCGACATGGTCATCGTGGTCGGTGGTGACGGCAGTCTGCTCGGCGCTGCCCGGGCGCTGGCCAAACACAATATTCCGGTGCTCGGCATCAACCGGGGCAGCCTGGGTTTCCTGACCGACATCCGCCCCGACGAGCTGGAAGCCAAGGTCGCCGAAGTGCTGGACGGCCACTATCTGGTGGAAAACCGCTTCCTGCTGCAGGCCGAGGTCCGCCGCCACGGTGAGGCGATCGGCCAGGGCGATGCCCTGAACGACGTCGTGCTGCACCCTGGCAAATCCACGCGAATGATCGAATTCGAGCTGTACATCGACGGCCAGTTCGTCTGCAGCCAAAAGGCCGACGGCCTGATCGTCGCCACGCCGACCGGTTCCACCGCCTACGCGTTGTCTGCCGGCGGGCCGATCATGCACCCCAAGCTCGACGCTATTGTTATTGTGCCGATGTACCCCCATACCTTGTCGGGCAGACCGATCGTGGTCGATGGCAACAGTGAGCTGAAAATCGTCGTGTCCAAGGATATGCAGATTTACCCGCAAGTCTCGTGTGACGGGCAGAACCACTTCACCTGCGCGCCCGGCGACACCATTACCGTCAGCAAAAAGGCCCAGAAACTGCGGCTGATTCACCCGCTCGACCACAACTACTACGAAGTCTGCCGGACCAAGCTCGGCTGGGGCAGCAAGCTGGGGGGTGGAGGCGACTGATGCTCGATCCCGCGCGTAGCTATGACCTGATCGGTGACGTGCACGGTTGCGCCCTGACCCTGGAGCACTTGCTCGACCGACTCGGTTATCACAAACAGGGTGGCGTCTGGCGGCATGCCTCGCGCATGGCGGTGTTCGTCGGCGATATCATCGACCGCGGCCCGCGGATTCGCGAGGCGCTGCACATCGTCCACGACATGGTCGAGGCCGGTCAGGCGCTGTGCATCATGGGCAACCATGAGTTCAATGCGCTGGGCTGGAGCACCCCGGCGCTGCCCGGCAGCGGCAAGCAGTTCGTGCGCGAGCACACGCCGCGCCATGCCCGCCTGCTGCAAGAAACCCTGACCCAGTTCGAAGGCCATCCGGCTGACTGGCACGACTTCCAGCAATGGTTCTATGAGCTGCCGCTGTTCGTCGATGCCGGGCGTTTTCGGGTGGTCCACGCCTGTTGGGATGCCGGGCTGATCGAGCCGCTGCGGGCGTTGTTCCCCAACGGTTGTATCGACGAGCATTTTCTCCAGGCGTCGGCGGAGTCGGGTTCGTTTGCCTGCACCGTGTTCGATCGCCTGCTGCGCGGCACCGACATGCGCTTGCCCCATGGCCTGACCATGACCAGCGGCGACGGCCTGGTGCGTTCGTTCTTTCGCACCAAGTTCTGGGAAGACGATCCGAAAACCTACGGCGACATCGTGTTCCAGCCGGACGCGCTGCCTGAGCCCGTGGCCCGGACGCCGCTGACGTCCACTGAAAAGAACAGCTTGCTGCGCTATGGCGTCGATGAACCGTTGTTGTTCGTCGGCCATTACTGGCGCAGCGGCAAGCCGGCACCGATCCGCCCGAACCTGGCCTGCCTGGATTACAGCGCAGTGCTCTACGGCAAACTGGTTGCCTACCGACTGGATCAGGAAACCCGCCTCGATCCGGATAAATTCGTCTGGGTCGATGTCGAGCGGCCGGAGGTGCTGCAATGAGTGCTGTAGCGGTATTGCGTCTGCCCCTGGCGGTGGACTTGAGCGGGTTCGTCACCTTGCTCAAACGCATGCAAGTGCCCCATCGGGTCAGTGAAGAAGCGGGCGAGCAAGTGCTGTGGGTGCCGGACAATATCAGTGAAGACGTGCGCGCACTGTACGAACGGTTTCCGGCGGGCGATCCCGACCAGCAACTGGACATTCCGGTGGCGCAGACCATCAAGCGTCCGGGCTTTGTCGAACAGTTGAAATACGCCAGGGCCACTGCGCTGGTATTGCTGCTGAGCCTCATCGTCGGTGCGATCACCTTGCTCGGTGACAACTTGGAAACGATGCGCTGGCTGACCTTCCTCGAGTTTCGCGTAGTCGGCGAATACATCCACTTCACACCGCTGGCCGACAGCCTGGCGGCGGGGCAGTGGTGGCGCCTGTTCACGCCGATGCTGATCCACTTCGGCATCCTGCACCTGGCGATGAACGGCATGTGGTACTGGGAACTGGGGCGGCGCATCGAGTCGCGCCAGGGCAGCATCAACCTGATCGGCCTGACCCTGCTGTTCAGCCTGGTGTCCAACTACGCCCAGTACTACTTCAGCGGCCCGACCTTGTTCGGCGGTCTGTCCGGCGTACTGTACGGCCTGCTCGGGCATTGCTGGATCTTCCAGCTGCTGGCACCGAACCCGGCCTATCGCCTGCCGCGCGGCGTGCTGGTGATGATGCTGGTGTGGTTGCTGCTGTGCCTGTCCGGGCTGGTCTCGATGATCGGCTTCGGCGAAATCGCCAACGCGGCCCACGTCAGCGGGTTACTCATCGGATGCTTCACCGGTTTGTTGGGCGGTTTGTATAACCGCCGTAAACTGGCCGCCTAATTCAAGAACATGTAATAAAGAGACGGAGACCCAATGTCCTCTTTTAACGAAATGATCCAGAACATCACCCCCGATATCTACGAAAGCCTGAAACTGGCCGTGGAAATCGGCAAATGGTCCGACGGTGGCAAACTCACCGCCGAACAACGCGAGCTGTCGCTGCAGGCGATGATCGCCTGGGAAATCCAGAACCTGCCCGAAGACCAGCGTACCGGCTACATGGGGCCGCAGGAATGCGCCTCGAAGTCGATCGAAGTGCCGAATATCCTGTTCAAGTCGGATGCCATCCATTGATCGAGATTGGCCGCGGTGCAATCAGCAAAATGTCGGCACGCCTTGACGGGCCGAACGTGCAATACGCTTTCCGTCTGGGCGAAACCGAGGTCCCGGTCAATCCGTTGATCGGGACTACGGTGCGCCTGGAATACCTGGGGGCGATCCACTGCACCCATTGCGGACGCAAGACCAAGACCAGCTTCAGCCAGGGTTACTGCTACCCGTGCATGACCAAACTGGCCCAGTGTGACCTGTGCATCATGAGCCCGGAGCGCTGCCACTTCGACGCCGGCACCTGCCGTGAGCCGGAGTGGGGCGAGAAGTTCTGCATGACCGATCACGTGGTGTACCTGGCCAACTCGTCGGGGATCAAAGTCGGGATTACCCGCGCTACCCAGTTGCCGACCCGCTGGCTCGACCAGGGTGCGAGCCAGGCCTTGCCGATCGTGCGCGTCTCGACCCGGCAACAGTCGGGTTTCGTCGAGGATCTGTTTCGCAGCCAGGTGGCGGACAAGACCAACTGGCGTGCTTTACTCAAGGGCGATGCGGCGGCGGTCAACCTGGCCGAGGTCCGCGATCAACTGTTCGACAGCTGCGCCGAAGGCTTGCAAGGGTTGCAGGAACGTTTCGGCTTGCAGGCGATCCAGACGGTTACCGGCGTCGAACCGCTGGAAATCCGCTACCCGGTCGAGCAATACCCGGCGAAGATTGTCAGCTTCAACCTGGACAAGAACCCGATTGCCGAAGGCACGCTGATGGGGGTCAAGGGCCAATACCTGATCTTCGACACCGGCGTGATCAACATTCGTAAATACACGGCTTATCAGCTCGCCGTGCATCAGTAAGGACTCCAGCATGCGCACCGAACAACCGAAGATGATCTACCTCAAGGACTATCAGGCGCCCGAGTACCTGATCGACGAAACACACCTGACCTTCGAGTTGTACGAGGACCACAGCCTGGTCCATGCGCAACTGGTGATGCGCCGCAACCCCGAGCGTGGCCCGGGGCTGCCGCCGCTGGTGCTGGACGGCCAGCAGCTGGAACTGCTGTCGGTCACCCTGGCCGACCAGGCGCTTTCTGCCGCGCAGTATCAGTTGACTGAGAATCACCTGACCCTGCACCCGACCAGCGCGACCTTCACGGTCGATACCAGCGTCAGGATCCACCCGGAAACCAACACCGCGCTGGAAGGTCTGTACAAGTCCGGCACGATGTTCTGCACCCAGTGCGAGGCCGAGGGCTTTCGCAAGATCACCTATTACCTCGATCGCCCGGACGTGATGAGCACCTTCACCACCACGGTCGTCGCCGAGCAGCACAGCTATCCGGTGCTGCTGTCCAACGGCAACCCGATCGCTTCCGGCCCCGGCGAAGATGGCCGGCACTGGGCGACCTGGGAAGACCCGTTCAAGAAACCGGCGTACCTGTTCGCGCTGGTGGCCGGTGACCTGTGGTGCGTCGAAGACAGCTTCACCACCATGAGCGAGCGCAACGTGGCGCTGCGCATCTACGTCGAGCCGGAAAACATCGACAAGTGCCAGCACGCCATGAACAGCCTGAAGAAGTCCATGCGCTGGGACGAAGAGGTCTATGGTCGCGAGTACGATCTGGACATCTTCATGATCGTCGCCGTCAACGACTTCAACATGGGCGCCATGGAGAACAAGGGCCTCAATATCTTCAACTCCAGCGCCGTGCTGGCCAAGGCCGAAACCGCCACCGACGCCGCGCACCAGCGGGTCGAGGCGATCGTCGCCCACGAATACTTCCACAACTGGTCGGGCAACCGCGTGACCTGCCGCGACTGGTTCCAGCTGTCGCTCAAGGAAGGCTTCACCGTGTTCCGCGATGCCGGTTTCTCCTCGGACATGAACTCGGCCACGGTCAAGCGCATCCAGGACGTGGCGTACCTGCGCACCCACCAGTTCGCCGAAGACGCCGGCCCCATGGCCCACGCCGTACGCCCGGACAGCTTCATCGAGATTTCCAACTTCTACACCCTGACCGTGTACGAAAAGGGCTCGGAAGTGGTCGGCATGATCCACACCTTGCTCGGCGCCGAAGGCTTCCGCAAAGGCAGCGACCTTTACTTCGAACGCCACGACGGCCAGGCCGTGACCTGCGATGACTTCATCAAGGCCATGGAAGATGCCAATGGCGTCGACCTGACCCAGTTCAAGCGCTGGTACAGCCAGGCCGGCACACCGCGCCTGGCGGTGAGCGAGTCCTTTGATGCCGCGGCGAAAACCTACAGCCTGACCTTCCGCCAGAGCTGCCCGCAAACCCCGGACAAGGTTGAAAAACTGCCGTTCGTGATCCCGGTTGAGCTGGGGCTGCTCGATAGCAAGGGTGGCGAGATTGCCCTGCGTCTGGCTGGTGAAACCACCGCGCAAGGCACTTCGCGGGTCATTTCCGTGACCGAAGCCGAGCAGACCTTCACCTTCGTCGATATCGCCGAACAACCGCTGCCGTCGTTGCTGCGTGGTTTCTCGGCGCCGGTGAAACTCACCTTCCCGTACAACCGCGACCAGTTGATGTTCCTGATGCAGCACGACAGCGACGGCTTCAACCGTTGGGATGCCGGCCAGCAACTGTCGGTGCAGGTGCTGCAAGAGCTGATCGCCCAGCAGCAGAAGGGCGAAGCCCTGGTGCTTGATCAGCGCCTGGTGTCGGCACTGCGCACGGTGCTCTCGGATGAGTCGCTGGATCAGGCCATGGTCGCCGAAATGCTCTCGCTGCCAAGCGAAGCGTACCTGACCGAAATCAGCGAAGTGGCGGACGTCGAAGCGATTCACAACGCCCGCGAGTTTGCCCGCAAGCAATTGGCTGACGCGTTGTTCGAGGGCTTGTGGCTGCGTTACGAGGCCAACCGCGAGCTTTCGAAGCAAACGCCGTACGTGGCCGAGGCGGAACATTTTGCCCGTCGTGCCTTGCAGAACATCGCGCTGTCATACCTGATGCTCAGCGGCAAGCCGGAGGTTCTGGCGGCGACGCTGGAGCAGTTCGACGCGTGCGACAACATGACCGAGCGCCTGACCGCGCTGGCGGTGTTGGTCAATTCTCCGTTCGAAGCCGAGAAGGCCAAGGCCCTGACCAGCTTCGCCGAGCACTTCAAGGACAACCCGCTGGTCATGGACCAATGGTTCAGTGTCCAGGCCGGTAGCGTGTTGCCGGGCGGACTTGCGCGGGTCAAGGCGTTGATGCAGCACCCGGCGTTCAACATCAAGAACCCGAACAAGGTGCGGGCGTTGATCGGCGCGTTTGCCGGGCAGAACCTGATCAACTTCCATGCGGCGGATGGTTCCGGGTATCGCTTCCTGGCGGATCTGGTGATCGAGTTGAACGGGTTTAACCCGCAGATCGCGTCGCGTCAGTTGGCGCCTTTGACTCGCTGGCGCAAGTACGACAGCGCTCGGCAGGCTTTGATGAAGGGGGAGCTGGAGCGGATTCGGGCTTCGGGGCAGTTGTCCAGTGATGTGTTTGAAGTGGTCAGCAAGAGTTTGGCTTGATGTCTGTGTGAGCGGGTTTGTTCGCACCGGCTGTTGAAATACTGAAATGCCCGTATCTTGCGATACGGGCATTTTTTGTGGCTTACACGGTGTCGCGACTGAATGTGAGTTCCAGCGGATTGAAGAGAGACCTGAAGAAATCGTCGACTGTGCGGACGGCTGTCTTGTCTTCCGGGGTCAACTGCGCCGACTTGAATCGCTCAATCATCTGTTGATCAATCGTACGAATAGCACTGATAACCTTTTTATGTTCACCCGCATCTATCGGATGGTCCGCAGTCAACTTATCAGCGAACGTCGTCAGGCAATCCTGAGCCGAGGAAAAAAAGGCATCAGGGTAGACGCCTGCATCACTTGGAAGATACTGGGTGTTAAACAAGTAATTCAGTGTTGTGGAAAACTCTCGAATAATGGCCAGGTTGTCAGAGAGTGTGGTGTATTTAGCCTCGTCACAGAATGGGAAAGATTCAATCTGAAAAGGCTGTTCGGTATTTACCTTGAGTTGCTGGGCATAGGTATAGGTTTGTCGAAAGACCGCGGCGGGCGTACCGCTGACAATTACGGTGTCCAGTGGTTTTCCATCCTGAATGTCACGGTTGATGATGTCCGCGACGTTAATTGCGTTTTGACCGCTGTTGGTCGAGAACGGATCAACCGTAATCCGTTGTGGGGCGATGCCTTTTTTCATCAGCAACTCTTTAAAGCGGTCACCTTCGGTTTTGTTGGTCGCGATGGCATGGCGATCCGTCGTGCCGTGGCCACCGAAGCCGCTGGTAATAAAGTTGATGAGCTTGCTGTTCGCGAGTTTGTCGGCGATGTATGAGACGTAGGTTTCGTCGTTGTTGCCGTTCAACACAATGTAGCTGCCAGGCTTGTCATGGCTTTTTATCCAATCGGCCATGTCGCTTTTGGAAGGGCTGAGTGAAGTGACCTTGCTGTTGTCGAGGGTCAAGGCAATCGGTGAGGCGAGTACTGATAGACGACCGTTTGCAGCTTCGCCCAAGCTGGACTGAATACGTGTGGCCAGTTCTATTTGCGGCGAGTTGCCTGCAGGTTTTTGTTCGGCGAGTTCATGCCCTTCCTTGATCAGGTTGCGCATGGTGAGCGCGGTGTTCAGGATGCTTTTCGCATTGGCCAGAGTCTGTTCGAATGGCGGTTTCGCCGCGCTGTCATTCGAATAAGGGCGCGCCACGGTGAATAGGCACCCGGAGGTCAAAACATACCCATTGGGAACAGTGAACTGATTAAGACGGTTGTCCTTTGTCAGCACTAATTCAGCTTTTCCTTGGCGTACATTTTCCAACTCTTTTGAAACAGGTGTGGTATCCGCTGGCTGGGATCTGCGTTCGAGAGGCTGATTGGATGAGGAACCGTTTACTGAGGAAATCATTTCACGCCTTCATGGTTAGTAAATTTGATTCACCATAGGGCGGGGGCAAGTCGATATCTGTCAAAAGACGATCATGACTACAGTTCGGTTGACCCCGTCGACGAACGGCTATCGGTTGCCTGGAGGTGGCTCGATCAGTTTGTGGAATACCCGACCATTCACCCGGGCCGCATCCCCCTCGGTTAACAAAAGATAACGTGGCGTCGATTGTCAGACGTTAAAAAACACCGATAGGATAAGCCAGCTTCCGAAGGGGCTCTGGATGGCGGGTTTCAGGACTATGCTCTGAAACAACCGGTCCAGGCACGCACCCTTGCGGCGCCCAGAAAGGTTGAACGACCTAACAATAATAATGGGAGAAGGTCTATGAGTGAGCCTGTCATGGGTGTGGGTATCTGCCGCCCGCCGGCACTGCGCAAATTAGCGTTGCTGGCTACAGCGCTCTCGCTGTTGGGCTCTGCCATGCTGTCGGCACCTGTGCTGGCCGCGGCGGCGCCAGCATCCGATGTTGTTTATTCCATTGAATCGGCCAAGGCTGCCAAAAGCCTGATGCTCGATGTCGTCCACGCCGGCAAGCGCCTGGTGGCGGTCGGGGATCGTGGGCACATCCTGTATTCTGATGACCAGGGCGCGACCTGGACCCAGGCCAAGGTGCCGACCCGGGCCCTGCTGACGTCGGTGTTTTTTGTCGATGACAAGCACGGCTGGGCCGTCGGCCATGACGCACAGATCCTCGCCAGCGAGGACGGCGGCGCGACCTGGACCAAGCAATTCGAAGATCTGAATCGTGAATCGCCGCTGCTCGATGTCTGGTTCAAGGACGTCGACAGCGGCTTTGCCGTGGGCGCTTATGGCTCGCTGATGGAAACCACCGACGGTGGCAAACATTGGGAAGACGCCAGCGACCGCCTTGACAACGAAGACCAGTACCACCTGAACGCGATCGCCGCGGTCAAGGACGCGGGGCTGTTCATTGTCGGCGAGCAGGGCAGCATGTTCCGCTCTGCTGATTGGGGCCAGACCTGGGAAAAGCTCGAAGGTCCGTACGAAGGTTCGCTGTTTGGCGTGATCGGCACGGCGCAGGCCAATACGCTGCTGGCCTACGGACTGCGCGGCAACCTGTACCGCTCCACGGATTTCGGCAGCACCTGGGAGCAAGTCGAGCTCAAGGCTGAGCGCGGCGACCTGGAGTTCGGGCTGTCCGGCGGCACGCTGCTCGACGATGGTTCGATCGTGATCGTCGGCAACGGCGGTTCGGTGATTCGCAGCAGTGACAATGGCGAAACCTTCAAGGTGGTCAACCGTGCGGACCGTATTTCGGTCTCGGCAGTGACGGCGGCAGGCAATGGCAATCTGGTTCTGGCCGGGCAGGGCGGCGTTCGCGTCACCTCGCCAAACGGCACCGAGTCGGGCAAATGAGCCGGGTTAATAATAAGAAGGCGGAGCTATGACTTCCTTGAGTACACATCACCAGGACAAGGCGACGTTCCTCGAGCGCCTGATCTTCAACAACCGTCCGGCAGTGATCACGATCTGCCTGCTGGTCAGTATTTTCCTGTTCTGGCAGGCGACGCTGATCCGTCCGTCCACCAGCTTCGAAAAAATGATCCCGCTGGAGCATCCCTTCATCCAGAAGATGATGGAGCACCGCAACGATCTGGCGAACCTGGGCAACACCGTGCGGATCTCGGTGGAAGCCACCGATGGCGACATCTTCTCCAAGGAGTACATGGAGACCCTGCGTCAGATCAACGACGAGGTGTTCTACATCTCCGGTGTCGACCGATCCGGTCTGAAGTCGCTGTGGAGCCCCAGCGTTCGCTGGACCGAAGTGACGGAAGAGGGCTTCGCCGGCGGGGAAGTGATCCCGCAGAGCTACAACGGCTCCCAGGCCAGTCTCGATTTGCTGCGCAACAACGTACTCAAGTCCGGTCAGGTCGGGCGCCTGGTGTCCAACGATTTCAAATCGAGCATCGTCGACATTCCGTTGCTGGAGTCCTACCCGGACCCGCAGGACCAGGGCAAGCTGCTGGCGCTGGACTATCGCAAGTTCTCCCACGAGCTTGAAGACAAGATCCGCACCAAGTTCGAAACGCAGAACCCGAATGTGAAGATCCACATCGTCGGTTTCGCCAAGAAGGTCGGTGACCTGATCGATGGCCTGGTGATGGTCGTGATGTTCTTCGGCATCGCCTTCGTCATCACCCTGATTCTCCTGCTGTGGTTCACCAACTGCCTGCGCAGTACCGTCGCCGTGTTGAGCACGACGCTGGTGGCCGTGATCTGGCAGCTGGGCCTGATGCACTTCTTCGGCTTCGGGCTCGACCCCTATTCGATGCTGGTGCCGTTCCTGATCTTCGCCATCGGTATTTCCCACGGCGTGCAGAAGATCAACGGGATCGCCCTGCAATCGAGCGAGGCGGACAACGCCCTGACGGCGGCGCGCCGCACCTTCCGTCAATTGTTCCTGCCGGGGATGATCGCGATCCTTGCCGATGCCGTGGGTTTCATCACGCTGCTGATCATCGATATCGGCGTGATCCGCGAGCTGGCGATTGGCGCATCCATCGGTGTGGCGGTGATCGTGTTCACCAACCTGATCCTGCTGCCGGTGGCGATTTCCTATGTCGGCATCAGCAAGCGTGCCGTGGACCGCAGCAAGAAAGACGCAACCCGTGAACATCCGTTCTGGCGCCTGCTGGCGAATTTTGCCAGCGCCAAAGTCGCACCGGTTTCCATTCTGCTGGCACTGATCGCCTTCGGCGGCGGCCTGTGGTACAGCCAGAACCTGAAAATCGGCGACCTCGACCAGGGTGCCCCGGAGCTGCGTCCGGACTCGCGCTACAACAAGGACAACAACTTCATCATCAACAACTACTCGACCAGTTCCGACGTGCTGGTGGTGATGGTCAAGACCAAGTCCGAAGGCTGCTCGCGCTATGAAGCCATGGCGCCGATCGACGAGCTGATGTGGAAGATGCAGAACACCGAGGGCGTGCAGTCGGCGATTTCCCTGGTGACCGTGTCCAAGCAAATGATCAAGGGCATGAACGAGGGCAACCTGAAATGGGAAACCCTGTCGCGTAACCCTGATGTGCTGAACAACTCCATCGCCCGCGCCGACGGCCTGTACAACAACAGTTGCTCCCTGGCGCCGGTGCTGGTGTTCCTCAACGATCACAAGGCCGAGACCCTGGATCGTGCGGTGCATGCGGTGCAGGAGTTCGCCAAGGAAAACAACAAGGAAGGCCTGGAGTTCATCCTCGCTGCCGGTAACGCCGGGATCGAGGCGGCCACCAACGAGGTGATCAAGAAGTCCGAGCTGACCATCCTGATCCTGGTGTACATCTGCGTGGCGGTCATGTGCATGATCACCTTCCGTTCATGGGCGGCGACCTTGTGCATCGTGCTGCCGCTGGTGCTGACCTCGGTACTCGGTAACGCCCTGATGGCCTTCATGGGCATCGGCGTGAAAGTGGCGACCCTGCCGGTCGTGGCGCTCGGGGTGGGGATTGGCGTGGACTACGGCATCTACATCTACAGCCGCCTGGAAAGCTTCCTGCGTGCCGGCCTGCCGCTGCAGGAGGCGTACTACCAGACGCTGAAGTCCACCGGCAAGGCCGTGCTGTTCACCGGTCTGTGCCTGGCGATCGGCGTGTGCACCTGGATCTTCTCGGCCATCAAGTTCCAGGCCGACATGGGTCTGATGCTGACCTTCATGCTGCTGTGGAACATGTTCGGTGCGCTGTGGCTGTTGCCGGCACTGGCGCGGTTCCTGATCAAGCCGGAGAAACTGGCGGGGCAGAAGGGCAACTCGTTGTTTGCTCACTGATCCATGCAGAAATGAAAAAGCCGCAACCTCAGGGTTGCGGCTTTTTTTTATCTCAAATTCGCACCAGTCCCTGTAGGAGCGAGCTTGCTCGCGATGGTCGTCAACGAAAACGATGGCTGGCAGGTGCCCCGCGGTGCTCTGCGGTTTATCGCGAGCAAGCTCGCTCCTACAAGGGGACGGTGATCAGGCAGGATCGCTACCCAACACCACATTCAGCGCACTGCGCGCATCATCCAGCTGCACCAGCGTTGCATGTCGGGCGCCCAGAGCATCACGGTTCTCGATGGCGGTGAGAATCGCCTTGTGCCGCGGCAGCGCCAGTTCATGCAGGTTCGGTCGCTGGTTCGAATGCTTCAAGGCTTCGGCAATCGCCACCGAGAGCATGTTGCACAGGTTGGCCAGCAAGTCGTTGTGCGTGGCGTCGGCGATGCGACTGTGGAAGTCCAGGTCCGGCTGCAACAGCGCCTCCGGTGTCGGCGCGGCTTCCATGCGCTGGTAGGCCTCAGCGATGGACGCGATGTCCGCCTCGGTGGCGAATTGCGCGGCGAGGGCGGCAGCGGCCGGTTCGATGATGCTGCGCACACTGGTCAGCAGGTCGAAAAACTGGTTCTGCGGACTGCTCTGCATCAGCCAGTGCAGCACGTCCGGATCGAGCATGTGCCAGTCCTTGCGTGGCTTGACCACAGTCCCGACGCGCGGGCGCGAATACACCAGGCCCTTGGCAACCAATACTCGGGTGGCTTCGCGCAGCACCGGCCGGCTGACCGCATACTCTTCGCACAACAGCGCTTCGGCGGGCAGTTTGTCGTCCGGCAGGAAACGTCCCGAGACGATCTGCATGCCCAGTTCCTGGACGATGCGCGAGTGCATGCTTTTGCGGTCGGAGGGTTTGCGGTAATCCATGGGGAACGGCGCGGTCCTGTGCGAATAGGTGTCGCGCATGATAGCAGGCGCGGCACAATCTTGAGGCGGGCGTAGATCAAATGTGGGAGCGGGCTTGCTCGCGAAAGCGGTGGGTCAGACAACATATGCGTAGGCTGACACTGCGCTTTCGCGGGCAAGCCCGCTCCCACAGGGGACGGAGGTGATCAGTGGGAGTGACGCGGTACTTCAGCCCCACGGCAACCGACCAGGAAGTCGAAGTCGCAACCCTGGTCCGCTTGCAGCACATGGTCGATGTACAGCTGACGATATCCCCCGACGATCAGATTCTGCGGCGGTTGCAGGTCGGCCATGCGCGCGGCCAGTTCAGCATCGGGAATATCCAGGTGCAAACGGCCGCTGGCGCAATCGAGTTCGATCCAGTCGCCTTCTTTCACTACGGCCAGCGGTCCACCGGCAGCAGCTTCGGGGGCGACGTGGAGGACAACAGTGCCGTACGCGGTGCCGCTCATGCGCGCATCGGAAATGCGCACCATGTCGGTCACACCCTGGGCCAGCAGCTTGGCTGGCAAACCCATGTTGCCCACTTCGGCCATGCCCGGATAACCCTTCGGCCCGCAGTTCTTCATCACCAGGATCGAGTTGGCATCCACGTCCAGTTCCGGGTCGTTGATCCGCGCCTTGTACATGTCGAAGTTCTCGAACACTACCGCGCGACCGCGATGCTGCATCAGTGCCGGCGTGGCGGCGGACGGCTTGAGCACGGCGCCCAGCGGTGCCAGGTTGCCGCGCAAGACGCAGATGCCGCCATCGGCGCGGATCGGGTTGTCGAGGGTGCGGATCACTTCGTCCTCGCCATAAATCGGCGCGTCTTTGGTGTTCTCGCCGATGGATTTGCCGTTGACGGTCAGGGCATTCGGGTTCGGGATCAGGTTGGCTTCGCCGAGGCGACGAAGCACGGCCGGCAAGCCACCGGCGTAATAGAACTCTTCCATCAGGAAGCGTCCCGACGGTTGCAGGTCGACGATGGTCGGCATGCCGCGACCGATGCGGGTCCAGTCGTCGAGGTCCAGCTCCACGCCAATGCGCCCGGCGATGGCCTTGAGGTGAATCACCGCGTTGGTCGAACCGCCGATGGCGGCGTTGACGCGAATGGCGTTTTCGAAGGCTTCCCTGGTGAGGATCTTCGAGAGTTTCAGGTCTTCGCGCACCATCTCCACGGCACGCATGCCGGACATGTGCGCCAATACATAACGGCGCGCATCCACGGCCGGGATCGCGGCGTTGTGGGGCAGGGAGGTGCCCAGTGCTTCGGCCATGCAGGCCATGGTCGAGGCCGTGCCCATGGTGTTGCAGGTGCCGGCCGAGCGGGACATGCCGCCCTCGGCCGCGAGGAAGTCGTCGATGCTGATGGTGCCGGCCTTGACCTGTTCGCTGAGCTGCCAGACCACGGTGCCGGAGCCGATGTCCTTGCCCTTGTGCTTGCCGTTGAGCATCGGCCCGCCGGTGACGACGATGGCCGGTACGTCGCAACTGGCGGCGCCCATCAGCAGTGCCGGGGTGGTTTTGTCGCAACCGGTCAGCAGCACCACGCCATCGATCGGGTTGCCACGAATGGCTTCTTCCACGTCCATGCTCGCCAGGTTACGGGTGAGCATGGCGGTAGGACGCAGGTTGGATTCGCCGTTGGAGAACACCGGGAACTCCACCGGGAAGCCGCCGGCCTCGATCACGCCGCGTTTGACGTGCTCGGCAATCTGGCGGAAATGCGCGTTGCACGGAGTCAGTTCCGACCAGGTGTTGCAGATGCCGATGATCGGCTTGCCATGGAACTGGTGGTCGGCGATGCCCTGATTCTTCATCCAGCTGCGGTACATGAAGCCGTTCTTGTCGGCCGTGCCAAACCATTGGGCGGAGCGCAGGGTGGGTTTCTTATCAGACATGATCGGTTCTCTTATTGTATGACTATATTGTTCGAGATGAGGCGTAACATAAGCGCAATTTGCGATGTTTGGAAGTGTTGTTGAGTAAATAGTATTACTATATAGTCCGCTCAAACGGAGGGATGGCCCTGGCGAATTTTTCGCGAGAGGCGTCCCCCGAGGTTCCATAACAACAACAATCGGAGACCGATCTCATGAGCCAGGAACTGCGGCTTATCCGTCGCATCACGCTGAAACTGATTCCCTTCCTGATCCTGCTGTACCTGATCGCCTACGTGGACCGCTCCGCAGTGGGCTTCGCCAAACTGCACATGGGCGCCGACATCGGTCTGGGCGATGCGGCCTACGGACTTGGTGCCGGGCTGTTCTTCATCGGCTACTTCCTGCTGGAAATCCCCAGCAACCTGATGCTCGACCGCTTTGGCGCACGGCGCTGGTTCGCGCGGATCATGCTCACCTGGGGCGCCATCACCATCGGCATGGCCTTCGTCCAGGGGCCGAACAGTTTCTATGTGATGCGCTTTTTGCTTGGCGCCGCCGAGGCCGGTTTCTTTCCCGGTGTTCTGTACTACATCACCCAATGGTTCCCGGTGCGCCATCGCGGCAAGATCCTGGGGCTGTTCATCCTCTCGCAGCCCATTGCGATGATGATCACAGGCCCGGTGTCCGGCGGCCTGCTGGGTATGGACGGCGTGCTCGGGCTGCACGGCTGGCAGTGGCTGTTCATTGTCATTGGCATCCCGGCGATCCTGCTGACCTGGCCTGTGCTGCGCTGGTTGCCGGACGGCCCGCAGCATGTGAAGTGGATGGACCAGGCGGAAAAAGACTGGCTGAGCGGCGAGCTGAAAAAGGACCTGGACGCCTTCGGCCAGACCCGTCACGGCAATCCGCTGCACGCCCTCAAGGACAAGCGCGTCCTGCTGCTGGCGCTGTTCTATTTGCCGGTGACCCTGAGCATCTATGGCCTCGGCTTATGGTTGCCGACCCTGATCAAGCAGTTCGGCGGCAGCGACCTGGTGACCGGTTTCGTTTCCGCGGTGCCGTACATCTTCGGCATCGTCGGCCTGCTGATCATTCCGCGCAGTTCCGACCGCTTGAATGACCGCTACGGCCACCTCGCCGTGCTTTACGTGCTGGGTGCGATCGGCCTGTTTCTCAGCGCCTGGCTGTCGGTGCCGGTGCTGCAACTGGCGGCACTGTGCCTGGTGGCATTCGCGCTGTTCTCCTGCACGGCGGTGTTCTGGACCTTGCCGGGCCGCTTCTTTGCCGGCGCCAGTGCGGCAGCGGGGATCGCCTTGATCAACTCGGTGGGCAACCTCGGCGGCTACCTCGGCCCATTCGTGATCGGCGCACTCAAGGAATACACCGGCAACCTGGCTTCGGGCCTGTATTTCCTGTCGTGCGTGATGGTGTTCGGGCTGGTGTTGACGGGTGTGGTGTATCGCTTGCTGGAGCGCAAGCACGTGTTGCCGGCCGAGGAGTTTGCGGCGAGTGCGCGTGGGGCCACCCGTACCTGACAGGAAACAGTAATTCACCACGGACTCTGTGGGAGCGGGCTTGCCCGCGATAGCAATCTGTCTGGCACATCAATGTTGAATGTGCCGCCGTCATCGCGGGCAAGCCCGCTCCCACAGGGGGGCGTGTTTGCCCGGGTTCTGGGTTAACAGGAGAAAATTCATGCGTTTGGTTCAATTCGAATTGAGTAACGGCGAACGCCGTGTCGGTGTGGTCGACAACGGCCTGGTCCGTGAAGTGCAAGACGCGCGCACTGTCCGCGACCTGGCACTGGCGGCGATCGAGGCGGGCGCGAGCCTTGAACAACAGGTGCAGAGCCTGGGGTTGGGCATCAGCCATGACTATGCCGATCTGCTGACGCAACGGCGCGTCCTGCCGCCGCTGGATCATGCTGACCCGGCGCACATGCTGGTCAGCGGTACGGGCCTGACCCATCTGGGCAGTGCGTCGGCCCGGGACAAGATGCACCAGCAAAGCGGCGACGAAACTGCGATGACTGACACCATGCGCATTTTCAAATGGGGCGTGGAGGGCGGCAAGCCGGCGGCGGATGAAGCCGGCGTGCAACCGGAATGGTTCTACAAAGGCGATGGCAGCATCGTCGTAAGGCCAGGCCAGCCGTTTCCATTGCCACCGTTTGCCGAAGATGCCGGTGAAGAACCGGAGATCGCTGGCCTGTACGTGATCGGTCACGACGCCAAGCCGTATCGCCTGGGTTTTGCCGTGGGCAACGAGTTCTCCGACCACGTCATGGAGCGCAAGAACTACCTGTACCTGGCCCATTCAAAACTGCGCAGCTGCAGCTACGGCCCGGAACTGCGGGTGGGCGAGTTGCCGCAGCATCTGGCGGGCACCAGCCGCATCCTGCGCAACGGCGAAGTACTGTGGCAGAACGAGTTCCTCAGTGGTGAGGCGAACATGTGCCACAGCCTCGCCAACCTGGAATTCCATCATTTCAAGTACAGCCAGTTCCTGCGCCCGGGGGACGTGCACATTCACTTCTTCGGCACCGCGACCCTGTCCTTTGCCGACGGCATTCGCACCCGCCCGGGTGATGTGTTCGAGATCACCCAGGCCGAGTTCGGCGCACCATTGATCAACGGCATCGCCCCGGTCGCGGCGGCTTTCGAGCCCGGCACTGTCGGCACACTTTGAGGATTTGTCCATGATCCGGATTCTTGGTCACAACTACATCGGCGGCCAACGCAGCGCCGCTGGCAGCATCAAGTTGCAGAGTGTCGATGCCAGCACGGGTGAGGCCTTGCCCCACGATTTTTTTCAGGCGACACCCCAGGAAGTCGATGCGGCGGCCAACGCTGCAGCGCTCGCCTATTCGGTCTATCGCAGCCTGAGCGCGGAGCGACGGGCGCAGTTTCTCGATGCCATCGCCGATGAACTGGACGCCCTCGGTGATGATTTTGTCGCTGTCGTTTGCCGCGAAACCGCGTTGCCCGCAGGGCGGATTCAAGGCGAGCGTGGGCGCACCAGCGGGCAGATGCGCCTGTTCGCCAAAGTGCTGCGTCGCGGTGATTTCTACGGTGCGCGAATCGACCGGGCATTGCCTGAGCGTCAACCGTTGCCACGTCCGGACCTGCGTCAGTACCGCATCGGCCTGGGACCTGTGGCGGTGTTTGGTGCCAGCAACTTTCCGCTGGCGTTCTCCACCGCCGGCGGCGATACCGCCTCGGCGCTGGCCGCCGGGTGCCCGGTGGTGTTCAAGGCCCATAGCGGCCACATGGCCACGGCCGAGCAGGTGGCGGATGCGATCATTCGCGCTGCCGAAAAAACGGGTATGCCGGCCGGTGTGTTCAACATGATCTACGGCGGGGGTGTCGGCGAGGCACTGGTCAAGCATCCGGCCATCCAGGCCGTGGGGTTCACCGGTTCGCTCAAGGGTGGTCGGGCTCTGTGCGACATGGCCGCGGCACGTGCGCAACCGATTCCGGTGTTCGCCGAGATGTCGAGCATCAACCCGGTGATCGTCTTGCCCCAGGCATTGCAGGCGCGGGCCGACACGGTCGCCCGGGACCTCACGACCTCGGTGGTGCAGGGCTGCGGGCAGTTCTGCACCAATCCGGGTCTGGTGATCGGCATTCGCTCGGCGTCGTTCAGTGCCTTTGTGCAGCAAGTGGCCGGGTTGATGGGCGACCAGCCGGCGCAAACCATGCTCAATGCCGGCACCTTGGGCACCTACGGACAAGGCTTGCAAAAACTGCTGGCGCATCCGGGAATTGAACACCTGGCCGGCAATCCGCAACAGGGCAATCAGGCCCAGCCGCAGCTGTTCAAAGCCGATGCCCGCCTGCTGCTCGATGGCGATGAAGTCCTGCAAGAGGAAGTGTTCGGGCCGACCACCGTGGTGGTCGAGGTCGCGGATCAGGCGCAACTGACGGCCGCCCTGAACGGCCTGCACGGCCAATTGACCGCCACCGTCATTGGCGAGCCGCAAGACTTCGAGCAGTTCGCCGGGCTGACGGCATTGCTGGAGCAGAAGGTCGGACGCATCCTGCTCAATGGCTATCCCACTGGCGTGGAGGTCTGTGATTCGATGGTCCATGGCGGGCCTTATCCGGCAACGTCCGATGCGCGCGGTACATCGGTGGGCACACTGGCCATCGATCGTTTCCTGCGCCCGGTGTGTTTCCAGAACTACCCGGACAGTTTGCTGCCGGACGCGCTGAAGAACGGCAATCCGCTGCGCATCCAGCGACTGGTGGATGGCCAACCATCGCGCGACGCCCTCTAACGGCTGACCACAATCCCTGTGGGAGCGGGCTTGCCCGCGATAGCGGAGGGTCAGCAACATCGTTGTCGACTGATTGACCGCCATCGCGGGCAAGCCCGCTCCCACAGGTTTGTGTGAAACTTTGGTCGGGTGCATGAGCTATCATTGGCGCTTTCCCATTCAAAGACTGATTGCCATGACTGCCCCAACCGACACCTTGCTCAATGCCCTCGAACACTGCGGAATGGTGGAAATCGACGGGCTGCATGCCTTCGAATTCGCCCTCGACGAGTTCGATAATCTGCACATTGAATGCATGGATGGCCGTGCGGCCAAACACTGGGAGTTCACCCCGGCGCAGGTCCAGGCCGCGACCTTCGACACCTCGCTGCAAAGCTGGTTGATCACCGGTGACTCGGGCGAACACCGTTTGGTGTGCCTGGGCGATATCGTCGGCTGTGATAACGAAGATGATGACCAGGACGATGCGTAACCTCTGGCCACTGTTGATGGCCGGCAGCATCGGAGCGATGGGCGTCCAGGCCGCATCCGCCGAGGACTATCAACTGCTGGTGGGCTCCTACACCACCGGCCAAAGCCAGGGGATCTATCGCCTGGCGTTCGACAGCAGTACCGGGCAGATCGATGCCAGGCCCCTGCAAGTGATCAAGAGCGAAAACCCGTCGTGGCTGACCCTGTCGAAAGACCAGCGACACCTGTTCGTGGTCAACGAAAACGGTCCGGGCCAGGCTGATCCGCTCGGGCGCGTCAGCAGTTATGCGATTGATCCCAAGACCCATGGGCTGAGCCTGATCAGCCAGGTGCAAAGCCTGGGCAACGAGCCGACCCATTCCAGTCTCAGCGCCGATGGCAGCCATTTGTTTGTCAGCAATTATTCGGTGGCCGAAGACCCCGGCGGCACCCTCGCGGTGGTGCCGGTGGCGGCCGATGGCAAGCTAAAACCGGTGGTGCAGATGAGCAGCCACCCGGCGAGCCGGGTCAATCCGGAGCGCCAGGCCTCGGCCCACGTGCATTCGACCGTCCCGTCGCCGGACGGTAAATACGTGTTCTCCATCGACCTGGGCGCTGACAAGGTGTTTGCCTACCGTTTCGACCCAAAGGCCAATCCGCAGCTGCCATTGACCCCGGCCAACCCGGCATTCGTGCAACTGCCGCCCGGTAGCGGGCCGCGGCATTTGCTGTTCAGCGCCGATGGCAAACACGCCTGGCTGACCATGGAAATGAGCGCTCAGGTGGCGGTGTTCGATTACCACGACGGCACGCTCGAGCAGACGCAAATGGTCGACCTGGCTGCCGGGCAGCCCGTCTCGGACAAGGCGGCCGCGGCGCTGCATGCCTCGGCCGATGGCAAGTTCCTCTACGTCAGCAACCGTGGCACGGCCAATCAACTGCTGGTGTTTGGCATTGACCCGGTAACCGCACGCCTTACCGAACTGCAACGCCGGGCGGTAGAAGGGGATCATCCGCGGGAGTTCAGCCTCGATCCGAGTGGCAAATTCCTGTTGATCGCCAACCAGAAGAGCAACCAGATTGTCGTCGTCGAACGCGACGCCAAGAGCGGTCTGTTGGGTCAAACCGTGCAAAAACTACCGATGGACGCCCCGAGCGACCTGAAGTTTCTGCTGCGTCAATAAGCCGCAGGCCCCGGTTGATGGGGCCTGCCTGCTTTTATCAATGACGCTGATATCTGGTACTGCTACAAAGCATTTCAAGGCGCGAACCCTCGAGGGTTAAGTTTGCTTCACGGCCCCACCGGGCAAGCAAGCCAACTGAATCCGAGGAATACCGCCATGAACTTCAACATCTTCTCTGTCATCGCCGCTTCCGCCATTTCTGCCACCGTTGCGCTGCCAGCCAGTGCCAACGTTGAAATCAGCGACAAAAAAGCCCACACCCAGAGCTACACCCAGAAATACCTGCAACAGAGCGCCAACTTCTACGCCGCGCTGGATCACAAGACCCAAGCCTGAACTTCCCCCCCCCTGCCTTTATGCAGGAGCGAAGTCACTGATGATCGATACGCCTGATGCTGAGAAGCAGGTGTCGAAAACGATCAGAGTGATGTCGCTCCTGCATAACGCATTTGCGACAGCATCATTTTGCTATCAATGTCGCGCTTGATATCACATGGCCATGCGTTTAAATTGACGCTGATTTTTTGACTCCTCCTCACGGCAAGGATCGGCAGCATGGTGACGCGTCTGGCATTGGTTCTTCTGTTTCTCTATTCCACCCCTATTTTGTCGGCATCCGACGCTGTTTCCGGTGAACCGGATGCTGCGCGCGAGCGCTTGATGAGTTTTATTGAAGACTGAAATAGTCTGGCTTGATGATCAACGAAGCTGATGATCACTATGGATAACCCTGAGTGGTTACCCAGGCTTTTTTGATCGATTCTGTGGGCATTGAAACATGCCTGCGGAGAACATCATGGCCAGCGCAATTCTCACTTCTGCCAAACTCGGTGCCTATGTAGCGATCGGCCTGTACCTTGCCATGGTGCTGTTGGTCAGCCTGTCAGCCCAGTCACAATCCAGCTTCGAAGCACTGATCCAGGTCGCTCATCCCGGCATCCAGTTTGACCACCGTGCGCAAAACGCCAGCGGTGATCAGGCTGAACTCGCAGGAGTCGCCGGCGCATGAAAGGGCACAGACTTTGGGTCATCGCCTTCCTGGCGTTCATGACCAACGGATCCTCCCTGCTGGGGATCGGACAGGGCTCGGCGGGCTCGGTGGCACGCGCCATCGAAGCCAATCACAACATTGCCCGCAACATCGAAAATGCCAATGCGCAGGGCATGCTGGCCGGCAATCCGCCGATCAGGAATGAAGGCGTGGTTTTCGGCCCGTTCCATGTGGATTGCTCGGCGATCGGGATGTGTGAGGTGTTGGCTTGAACCCTGCTGATCACTGAATCCTTTGTGGCGAGGGGGCTTGCCTGTGGCGAGGGGGCTTGCCCCCGTTCGGTCGCGAAGCGGCCGTAAATCCGGATGACCAGAAAAAGCTTGGGGCTGCTTCGCAGCCCAACGGGGGCAAGCCCCCTCGCCACAGGGGCTGCGTTTACTTTTTCATCACACCGGTAAACAAATCCGACTCCAGAAACCGCTGCAACCAGTCCTGCAACCGCCGATACGGCGTCTGCGCAAACCATTCACGGTCGACGTGGGCGAATTGGCGCACGAAGGGCATCAGCGCCACGTCGGCCAGGCTTGGATGGTCGGCCAGCAAATAGTCGCGTCCCTCCAGCAACTCATCCAGCCTTTGCAAAAACACCTCGCCCTCGGCGCGATAAACCTCCATAGGTTGCTCGGGATAACGCTCGGCGTACTTGTAGCGGTTCAAGTGCACTTTGAACACTTGATCGTTCTGTTCGATCAGCAGGGCGATCTGCGCCGCTGCGTCAGGATCATCCTTGAGCAACCAGTCTTGCGGATCGTTCTGTGCCAGGGCCCAGCGCATGATGTCGAGGCTTTCGTCGATCACCCGGCCATCGGCGCTCAGCACCGGCACCGTGCCTTTGCCCGACAGCGCGAGCATCTCGGCGGGCTTGGCCTTCAGACTGACTTCGACGATGTCCACGGCCACTGCCGAATAACGCAGGGCCATGCGTGCGCGCATGGCGTACGGGCAGCGGCGGAAGGAATACAGCCTGTTCATTTCACCTCCAGGGTGCTCAGGCCGTTGCCCTGACGGCGGACCTGAATCTGCACCGGAATCCGTTCATGCATTTCCTGTACGTGGGAAATCACCGCGACCTTGCGGCCTTGGGCCTGCAAGCCGTCGAGGGCGTCCATGGCCAGTTGCAGGGACTCCGGATCGAGGCTGCCGAAGCCTTCGTCGATGAACAACGACTCGATTTTCAGCGTGCTCGATGCCATCGAGGCCAGGCCGAGGGCCAGTGCCAGCGATACCAGGAAGGTCTCGCCACCGGACAGCGAATGCACCGAACGCAGTTCGTCACCCATTTCGGTGTCCATCACCAGCAACCCGAGCATGCTGCCGCCGCGCTTGAGGCGATAACGGCGCACCAGTTGGCGCAATTGCACGTTGGCGTGATGCACCAGCAGGTCGAGGTTGTAGGCCTGGGCGATCTTGCGGAAGGTGTCGCCGGTGGCGGAGCCGATCAACGCATTCAGGCGTGCCCAGCGTTGATACTCGTTGTAGGCGTCGGCAATCTGTTGGGCCAGGGCCTGATTGGCGTTCTGCCGGCGCTGGTCCTCGACCTGCTCGGCGCGCAGTTCGGCGCAGTGCTGCTCGCTGACGGCGAACTGTTGTTGCAGGTCGGTGAGGGCAGTGGCGAGTTGCTCGGCATCGAGGTGGCCGTTGTGCTGGGCTTGATGGTCGAGCAAGCGCTGATCACGCTCCTGCTGCAGCACCTTGGCCTGCTCGATGGCTTTTTCGTTGTGTTGCAGGCGTTGGCGCAGTTCGCTGACCTGCGTGTCGTCGACCCTCAGCAAGTCTTCGAGGCCACCGTCATCCAACTCGGGATGTCGGCCGCGCCAGTCGGCGATTTTGTCGGTGAGATCGCGATCTTCGTTTTCCAGCGCTTGCAAACGCTCCTGCTGCGCCTTGAGTTCGGCGGCGATCTGCACCCGTTGCGTACGTACGTGCTGCAGCTCCTGCGCCGTTGTTGCCTGGGCACTGCGTGCTTGCTCTACGGCGTTTTCCAGCCCTTGCTGCCACTGCTCGGCGCTGCTGTGCTCGCCCAGCAGTTGTACAAGCTGGTGCTGGCAAGCCCGTTGCTGTTCGGCCAGTGCACTGAATTGCTGCTCGGCGATTTGCTGTTGTTGCACGCGGGTTTGCTGGCGATCCTGTTCTTTCTCAAGCGTCTGTTGACGCTGTTGCTGCTCGGCAAGTTCTTCCTTCTGCTGATCGAGCTGTGTGAGGCGTTCGGCGATCTGCCGATCCAGCTGCATGAAGGTCGCAGCAGGCTCCACCCGTAGCGCTTCGAGGGTTTCGGCCGGCAGCAGACTGCCGAACGCGTTGAGTTCCTCGTCGAGCCGTTGACGGTCGCTGCCCAGTTCGCGCTGCTGGTTGCTCAGGTGCTGGGCCGCTTGCTGATGCGCGGTTTCGGCGTGGCGCAATTGCTGGGTCAGGCGCGCGGCGTCCTGCTGCAGGGTGAGCAGGGCGCGCTGACGCTGTTCGTCCTGAGTGATGCTCTGGTTCAACTGATCGTTTTGCCGGGTCAACCAGGCGTCGCGCTTTTCGGCATCCTGGTCCAGAAGCTGTGCAGCCAGTGGGTGAGCGTCGAGGCTCGGTGCCAAGGCTTGTTGTTGGGCGTCCAGTTGCTCCTGTTGTTGCAGCAGCTCCTTTTGCCGGGCGATGACGCCCACCACTTCGGCGCGCAGTTCGGTGAGCTTTTCCTTGAGCTGGTCGACTGCTTGCTGCGCGCGGGCCTGTTCGTTTTCGTCGTGGCGACCGAGGCTTTGCAGCAGCGCTTCGGGCTGATGGTAAGGATGCTCGTGACTGCCGCAGACCGGGCACGGCTGGTCGTCCTGCAACTGCGTGCGCAACTCTTCGACACTCGCACTGCGGGCTAGACGTTGGCGTTCCAGCAGTTCCCGGGTGACGTTGAAGGTTTGTTCGGCAACAGTCAGTTCGGCTTTGGTTTTCACCCCGTCCTGAGTCAGGCGCTCACGTTCCTGTTGCGCGGTGAGCTGACGTTGTTGCAGTTCGGCACCGCGCCTGTCCAGTTCCTGCTGGCTGGCCCACAGCCGCGTCAGGTCTTCGATGGCTCGCAGCTGTTTACGGTTGTCCTGCAACAGGTTGCCGAGGATGCCGATCTGCTCGGCCACGGCGTCCGGCTCCGCACCGGCCTCCTTGAACAGCACTTCAAGTTGCTGCTTTTGCAAGGCGAGTTCTTCGCCGTAGCGGGTGGCGTTTTGTTCAAGAGTCGCCAGCTCGGCCTGGCCTTTGTTCAAGCGGTTGCCGATCAACATCAACTGTTGCAGGCGATCCCGATAGGCATTCCACGCGTCGCTGAGCGGCGCCAGATGGGCGCTTTGTTCAAGCTCGGTGGCGATACGCTGCAAACGTTCGGCAACCTGGTTCTGCTTTTCCAGCAAGGCTTGAATGGCACTTTGGCCCTGGATGCAGGCTTGTTCTGCGTTGTGCTTCGCGTCGGCGCTGAGGGCGGTTTCCCTGGCCAGGCGGGCGAGGGTGCTTTGTTCTTCGAAAGCCTGACGCAGCAGCGGAGCACTGTCGGTTTGTCGTTGTTGGGCTTCGCTCAGGGCGATTTGTGTGGCCGAGAGGTTTTGCTCCAGCGACGTCTGGCGTTCAGTCAGCTCGTGCTGCTGCCGGGTATGGGCAGCAACCTGTGCAGCCAGTGGCGTCAGCAGTGCATCGAGTTCGGTTTTGCGCGCGAACTGGTGCCGTTGCGGGCCGAGTTGTTCCAGCCGTGTCAGCTTCAAGCGCTCGTCGGCCAAACCTTCCCACTGCTGTTGGGCACTGTGAAGTTGCTCGGTCGCTGCGAGTTGAGTGTCCTGCAACTGACGCAGCTCCTTGAGCCAGGTGTGCTGCTGCTCAAGCTGTTTGAGTTGTGCCTGCTGCAACTTCAGCTGTTGCTGCGCGGCATTGAAGCGCTCATCCAGTTCCGCACGGGCTTGCGGCGCCAGCGGCGTCACTCCGCTGGCCTGATCCTGCAGCAGCTTGTGAACCTCGCGCGCCTCCTTGGTCTTGTCGAAGGCGCGACGACCGAGACGGGTGTAGAGCGCCGTGTCGGTGAGTTTCTCCAGCAGTTCGCTGCGGTCGTTGTCGTCGGCCTTGAGGAATGCGCTGAACTCGCTTTGCGCCAGCAGCACGGCGCGGGTGAACTGTTCGAAGTTCAGCCCCAGCGCGGCTTCGAGCTGAGCCTTGTATTCGCCTTTCTGGCTGGCCAGCAACTGGTCCTGATCGATGTCACGCAAGCTCTGGCGGCTGGCCTGCAGCTTGCCGGCGGCCTTGTCCCGGGCGCGGTTGGCCTCCCAGCGGGCGCGGTAACGGCGGCCGTCGACTCCGACGAAATCCACTTCCGCATAGCCTTCACCGGTGCCGCGCCGCAGCAGGGTTCGCGGGTCGCCGGTGCCGATTTCGCCGTCGGCGTCCGGCACTTTCGCGTCGCGGCCGGTGTTGTTCAGGCGTGGAACGGCGCCAAACAGCGCCAGGCACAAAGCATCGAGCAACGTGCTTTTACCGGCACCTGTGGGGCCGGTGATGGCGAACAGTCCGGCACTGGCCAGGGGTTCGGCGGTGAAGTCGATTTCAAAGGGCCCGGCCAGGGAGGCGAGGTTTTTCAGGCGGATCGCGAGAATTTTCATGGCTGTTCGCTCTCCATCTGCACGTCTTGCAACAGCTCGGCAAAGTCCTTGAGGGTTTGCTCGTCGACCTCGCTGCCGTAGTTGTCCTGCCAGGCGCGGCTGAACAGCTCCTGGGGCGTGAGCTGGTCCAGTTCGATCAGCGTGCTGCCCTCATCGGCACCGTCACGGCTGCCGTTGCCGGCGTACTCGGCGGCGATGCGCACCAGGCGCACGGCCTTGCCTTGCAGGGCGGTTTCCACTTGATTGCGCAGGTCGGGCTGCGGCTCATCGAGGCGCACCCGCACCTCCAGCCACGGTTGGCGCTGGATGTCGGCCAACAGGTCGATGTCCGGCAGGTCCGCCAGCTGCAGCAGGATCTCGCTCAATGGCGCCGGGCCGATGCGTTGCAGGTTGACAGCGCGGGGAATCAGTTTCGGCTCGACGCTGACCAGGGTTTCGCCGTCGAGCCTGATGTCGAGAATCTGGTGCTGATAGCTGATCTCGGAGAACGACAGCGGAATCGGCGAGCCGCTGTAGCGGATGCGCTCCTCGCCGTTGACCTTCTGCGGTTTGTGCAGGTGACCCAGGGCAACGTAACTGATGCTCGGCCCGAACAGGCTGGCGGGCAGGGCTTCGGCGTTGCCGATGATCAGGCTGCGCTCGGAGTCTTCCGACACCGAGCCGCCCGCCATGTGTGCGTGGCTGATGGCGATCAGTGCCTGGCCTGCGGTGCGCTTGGCGTTGGCCGCTTCGATCAGCCATTCGTGCACCTGGCCGATCCCGCGCAGATAGTTGTCGCCCAAGTGCGCGCCGGTGACTTCCGCCGGGCGCAGGAACGGCAGTGCCAGGCACCAGGCGGTGACTTCACCACTGGCGTCAGGCAACGGTAACAACAGGCGCTCGGCATCCAGCTGCCCGTCATCCAGCCACAGCACACGACCGAGCGCATGGGTGCGCAAGCGGCGCATCAAGGGCGCGGGCAGTTCGATCCGCGAGCCGGAATCGTGGTTGCCGGCAATCATCACGATGGTCAGCGACGGCTGCTGCTCGTGGGCGCTGACGATGAAGTCGTAGAGCCGCTCCTGGGCTTTGACCGGCGGGTTGACCGTGTCGAAGATATCGCCGGCGATCAACAGCACATCCGGCTGATCCAGTTTCAGCTGGCGCAACAGCCAGTCAAGAAAACAGCCATGTTCGAAATCGCGATCCTGGCCGTGCAGGTTTTGCCCCAGGTGCCAGTCGGAGGTGTGAAACAAGCGCAAGGCGGACTCCGGTACAAAAATAGGTGATGGCCGCGTGAAAAATGAAGGCGGCGAAAGGGGGGGAGAGTTTACTGGTAAACACTCCCAAAGTGGTCAGGCACTCAACCTGTGGCAGCCCCGATCTTAAGGCAATACCCGATTAACTGTGGGAGCAAGCTTGCTCGCGAAAGCGTTAGCCCATTCAACAATGATGTATCTGACGCACCGCATTCGCGAGCAAGCTCGCTCCCACAGGTTGTGCTCTTTGTCTCAAGGGCGAGTTATTTGGGATAAAGCGGCGGCAACCCACTGTCGCCGACCGGGTCCTGCACCCGTTCGGCCATCGGGATCGCCTTGATCGCCCGCCACAACTCGTCGCCTTGCCAGTACTGGCCGGTTTCGCTGTAGAGCGCGCCGTTCAAGCCGTCGAGGGCGTTGGACAGGGGCACGAAGCGGGCGGCCATGTCGGCCAGGGTTTCCGGTTGTTGCCGGGCCCAGGCGTCGAGGGCCTGGCGGGTGGCGTGGGAATCATTGGCCAGGCAGGCGCGCTTGAGGTCGTCGAGTACGGTGCGCGGGCTCGGGCCGGTTTGGGCGGTGCGCGCCACCGCCGGTTGCCAGCGGCCACGCCACCAGAGGCCGAAGCCGAGCAGGGTGGTGCAGGCCAGGAACAAGGTGCTGAGTTTCCAGCGCCACAGGGCTTCGCTGTCGGCGCTGGCCTGGACCGCAGACGCGCCGGCCGGGGTGTCGACCACCAGGCTCGGGTTGGCCGCCACGTGTAGCGTGCGGGCAGGCAGGCTGCTGTGTTCCAGGTGGTCTTCGAAAGTGTTCCACCAGACCACGTCGACGGTGGGCAGCTCGATGGCGCCGGTCCGTGTCGGCACCAGGGCCTCGCGGTCTTCACGGCTGCCGACCAGGCCGCGTTCGCTGTTCTGGTTGCCGAACACCGGTTGATCCGGGTAGCGGCGCAGCCCGCCGACATCGGTGCCGGGCAGCGGTGGCAGTTGGCTGCTGGACAAGCCTTCGGCCGTCACCGTCAGGCTGCGGGTCAGTGAATCGCCGACCTGGGTGTGGTCCGGTTCCGGGTTCCAGCTTTCGCTCAGGGTCAGGCTGCGCGCAGGCAGCCAGGGGGCATCGGCCGGCCAGGTGGTGGGTTTGGCTTTGACCGTCAACAGCAGTTCGGCCGAGGTGACGCGCATCAGCTTGCCGGATTTCGGCCCCTGGGCGGCGCTGTCCTGTACCGGTTGTGCGTCGACCAGCGCAGCGTTGAAGATCTGTGCCGGAATGATCAGTTCGCCACTGTGTTGCGGGTAGATCGCGTAGCGCATTTCGATCACACCGTGGCGCAGGCCATCGATGTCTTTTTCGTAGGTGCGTGAGTCGCCCAATTGTTCGATGCGTGCGTCAGGTATCTGCAAGGGTGGCAGGCTGCTGTCGTCGTACAGCGACACCGAGTGGTAGATGCGCAGGGTCAGGACGGCCTGGGCCTGAACGTACACGCTGGTTTGATCGAGGCTGGCATCGATGAACACCGGGGCGCGTTTGTTCGGGGTGTCCGGTGTTTCGCTCTCGACCACTTGCAGGGTGATCGGCTGACTCTGCAGTTCGCCCAGTTGCAGGGGCGCAATCACGACGCTGCCGTTTTGCCGCGGCAGGAGGGTGATGATCCAGCGCGTGGCGGCCTGGTTCTCGCCGCTGAGGGTGTTCAGTTGGTTGACCTGGCGGGTGCCGCGCACTTCGAACAACGGCTCCAGCGGTGTCAGGTCGGGTTTGCCGAACTGTGTCACGTCGGTGGACTCCAGGGTCAGCTCGACCGTCTCGCCTGAACTCAGGCGAGTGCGGTCCACACTGGCGGCCAGCTCTGCAGCCTGTGCCTGGACAGTGCAGAACAACAGGCCGTGCATCAGCGCGAGCAATAAAACGGTGAAGCGGGTCATCGAGTTTTTTCCTGATCCTGATGTTGCTGCTGTTCGTACCAGAATTTTCGCCGCAGCAGCTCACCGGGGTCATCCGGGATCTGCCGCAACCACTGCTCCAGTGCCTGACGCTGTTCACCTTCGATACTGTCGGTGGCCGGGCGCAGGGGCGGCGTGGTGTGCTGTTCGTCACCCAACTCGCTGCCGGGCACTTCATTGGCCCCCGGTCTGGGTTGCGACACCGGCGGTTGCGCAGTGTTGGAGTCGGCCGGCGGTTGTTGCGCCTGCGGCTCGCCGTTTTCCGAAGACTGCGATGAAACACCGGGTGGAGTCTGTTGTTGCGTGGCCTGGGGTTCGTCGCTGGCAGAAGGGTCCGGTTGCGGGGCGGGCGGGCTGTTTTTCTGCTTGAGCAGCTCTTCCACCAGCGCCTTGTTGGTTAGCGCCGGGCGCAAATCCGGTTGACGTTCCAGAGCCTGTTCGTACGCGTCCAGGGCTGCCTCCAGCTCACCGCTTTTGGCCAGGGCATTGCCTCGATTGTAGTGGGCGTGGGCATCGTTGCCTTCTGCGAACCGCTCGGCGGCGCGGGCATAGTCTGCAGCTTCATAGAGCGCCACGCCTTGCCACTGGTGGTCTTCGAAGCGCCGGGCGGCTTCGGCGGGGCGCTTTTGTTTGAGCAGGTGCACGCCTTGTTGGTCGGGACGCAACCACAGGTCGGCGAGGTCGAAGGCATAGCTCGGTTGGGGCAGAGCCAATAGCAGCGGCAGGCACAGCAGCCAGCCGCGACGTCCCGCGCAGGCCGCAAGCAACAGGAGCGGTAGCAACAGCCAGTACCCCTGATCGGCCCAAGTGTCCAGGCGCAGGGTCTGACCATCGTTGCGCAGGTGGCGTGGGCCGTCGAACAGGCCAAGGGCATGCAGGTCACTGTCGTCCAGGCGTGCCTGGCGAAAGCCTCCATCCAGGTCGTTGGCAAAACTCTTCAAGCCCGGCTCGTCCAGGCGCGGCACGAGAATGGCCCCTTGTTCATCCTTGAGGAAACTGCCGTCCTCCTGGGTGATGGGTGAGCCTTCGGCGGTGCCGATGCCAAGCATCAGAAATTGAGTCGATTTGCCGTTGAGCGCATGACGGATGCCCAGCTGTTCCTGTTCGGTCAAGGACGAACCGATCAGCAGGATCCGGCCGTCGCCCAGCGCCGCTTGTTCGAGTAGTGCCAGGGCCTTGGTCACTGCCAGATCGGCGCGATGTCCGGCCTCTGGCATCAACGACGGTTTCAGTGCGTCCAGCAGATTGCGGCTGGTGGAAAGATCATCCGACAGCGGTACCAGCGTGTGGGCACTGCCGGCGTAGACGACGATGGCGGTTTGCGCGTCGCTACGAATCTGCAGCAGATCGAACAACTTGCGTCGAGCCTGTTCGAGGCGGTTGGGCATGACGTCGGTGGCAAGCATTTCCGGGGTCAGTTCGAGCACTACCACCAGCGGGTCGGCGGGCTTTTGACTGGTCTGCTCGACACGCTGCCAGCCCGGACCGAGCAGGGCGAGCACGGTCAACAGCCACGCGAGACCGAGGGCGATCCAGGGCAGTTTACTGTCACGGCCACTGCCACCACTGAGCAGTGCGGCGTGAAAGGCCGGTGGCAGAATCATTTGCCAGCGCCCGGCGCGCTTCTTGCGGTGCCAGAGTTGCCAGAGCAGCCAGCCAAGCACCGGCAGCAACAGCAGCCACCAGGGGCGGAACCAGTACGGCCACAGCGCACTCATCGACGCCTCCGCAGGCGCAGGCGTTTGAGACGCTGGCGCCAGTCAGGCAGCAGTTGGGTTTGCAAGAACAGATCCTTGGTAAACAGGCGTTGCAAGGGGTTGTCCGGCCAGAGCACGGGGGCCACCAGGAGCATGCTCAACCACAGCGCCAGGGCCAGTGGCCAGTGATACAGCGCTTGAGTCGGGCGGGCTTGGGTGGGTTGCTGGGCCACGGGCTCCAGTTGGTCAAGGGTGTCCTTGATTGCCTGCAGCTCTTTGCCGTCGCGAGCACGGAAATACTGGCCACCCGTGGCCTCGGCGATGGCCTTCAGGGACGGTTCGTCCAGGTCCAGGCTCGGATTGACGCCGAGAAAGCCGACCGTGCCACTTTGCTCGGGATCGGCGCCGATGCCGATCGGGTAGATTTTCACGCCTTCCTTGGCGGCGAGTCGCGCAGCGGTGAGGGGAGCGATTTCACCGCCATTGTTGGCGCCATCGGTCACCAGGATCAGCACGCGGCTGGTGGCCGGACGCAAGCGCAGGCGCTTGAGGGCCAAGCCGATGGCATCGCCGATGGCGGTATTTTTGCCGGCGATGCCGATGCGCGCCTCATCGAGCCAGACGCGCACGGTGTGGCGGTCGAAGGTCAGCGGTGCCTGCAGGTAGGCCTGGCTGCCGAACAGGATCAGCCCGACCCGGTCACCTTCGCGGCTTTCGAGAAAGTCTCCAAGCAGATGCTGGACCAGTGACAGGCGACTGATGTCTTCGTCCTGCCATTGCATGTCAGGGAAATCCATGGACCCGGAAACATCCACTGCCACCAGCAGATCACGGCCGCTGGCGGCAATCGGCAAGGGTTCGCCGAGCCACTGCGGACGAGCCGCCGCGACCAGCAGCAACAGCCACAGCAGGATGAACGGTGCCTGCTGGCGCCAGGCTGGCAGGTTGGCCCGGGCGCGTCGCCCGGCGAGGCCTTCCAGATCGCTGAGGAAGCTGACCTTGAGTGCCGGTTCACCACTGTCGGCCACCGGCAATAGGATGCGCATCAGCCACGGCAGCGGCGCAAGGGCAAAAATCCACGGCCAGGCGAATTCAAACATGTTTGCGAATCCACGTTTCGACGGCTTGGGTCAGGCCGGCGATGGCCTTGTCGTCGAGTTTGCATTCGGGTTTGTAGGCGCCTTCGACAAGCACCATCCAGCGGGTCAGGCCGGCCGCCGGGCAGCGATTGTCGAGGAACGCCAGCCATTTGCGGCCGTTGAGGGTGTGGCTCTGGCTGTAGGGATAGTGGTTGCGGCACAGACGCTTAAGCAGGCCGTTGAGTTGCTGCAGCCAGGCACCAGCCGGCGCACCGTCGTAAGGCTTGGGCATCAGTGCCAGCTCCGCCAGGGCCGCAAGGCGTACCGGGTCTAGCGGTTGTTCGGCACGTACCACGGGGCGTTTGTGCGGAATGAAGCGACGCAGCTTCCACAGGCCCAGACCGATCAGCGGGACCACGAGCAGCAGTAGCCACCAACCCGGTGCCGGAGGCCAGAATTCCACCGGTGGCGGGGATATCAGCGGTTGCAGTTGATCAAGGCTGCTCATCGGCCTTTCCCCGGTTTCTGTGGGTTCAGGTATTCGCGCAATTGCTCGACCATCTCGCTCTGAGTGCTCAACGGCATCAGCAGCACCCGTAGTTTCTGCGCGAGCAGCTCCCAGCGGGCGATACGTGCTTCGGCCTGGGCCCGGTAAGTCTGGCGCAGATCGAAATTCAGCGTGTCGAGTTCCAGTTGTGCGCCGCGTTCGGCGAAACGCAACAGACCTGCGGCGGGCAGGGCATGGTCCAGCGGGTCGGACAATGGCAGCAGCAACAGGTCGCAGTGGCGCGATAACAGGCTCAGCTGTTGCTCGGCGCTGTCCGAAAGGGCGCGCTCGTCGCAGATCACGATCACCAGGCTGCCAGGGCGCGACACTTCCCGGGCACGGCGCAGGGCAATGCCAAAGGCGTCGCGGTCCGGCTCGCTTTCGCTATTGAGCGACTGATTGACCCGCACCAGCCGGTTGAGCAACTGCAGCAGGCTTTGCTTGCTGCGCCGAGGCTTGATTTCGTAGTGCTCGTTGTCGCCATACACCAGCCCGCCGACCCGGTCGTTGTGCCCCAGGGCGGCCCAACCGATCAGGCTCGCGGCCTGGGCGGCGAGCACCGACTTGAACATCAGGCCCGAGCCGAAAAACAGCCGGCGGCTTTGTTCGACCATGATGAAGATCGGTCGCTCACGTTCTTCGTGGAACAGCTTGGTGTGGGGTTCCTGGGTGCGGGCAGTCACGCGCCAGTCAATGGTGCGCACATCGTCGCCGGCCTGATAGACCCGCACCTGATCGAAGTCGACGCCACGTCCGCGCAGTTTGGAGTGGTGCAGGCCGATCAGCGGGCTGCGCTGGCTCGGCGTGGAAAACAATTGCACTTCACGCACGCGATGGCGCATCTCGATCAAGTCGGCGAGGCTGACACGGATGCCCGGCTCGGGCGGCAGGCTGGCGTTCATCGGGGTCAAGCGACGGCTACGACGTCGAGAATCCGCTGGACCACCCGGTCCTGATCGATGCCAGCGGCTTCGGCTTCAAAGGAAAGAATGATGCGATGGCGCAACACGTCGAACAGCACGGCCTGGATGTCTTCGGGGCTGACGAAGTCGCGGCCGGCCAGCCAGGCGTGGGCACGGGCGCAGCGGTCCAGGGCAATCGAACCGCGAGGGCTGGCGCCATAGGCGATCCACTCGGCCATCTCCGGGTCGAACTTGGCCGGGATGCGGGTGGCCATGACCAGCTGCACCAGGTATTCCTCCACGGCGTCGGCCATGTACAAACCGAGGATTTCCTTGCGCGCGACAAAAATCGTCTGTTGAGTAACCCGACGCTCAGGCTTCGCTTCGCCGTTCAGGGCTTCTCCACGGGCTTGCTGCAGAATCCGGCGCTCAACAGCGGCATCGGGAAAACCGATTTTCACGTGCATCAGGAACCGGTCAAGTTGGGCTTCCGGCAGCGGATAGGTACCTTCCTGTTCGATGGGGTTTTGCGTGGCCATCACCAGGAACAGCGGCGACAGTTCATAGGTACTGCGCCCGACACTGACTTGCCGCTCGCCCATGGCTTCGAGCAAGGCCGACTGAACCTTGGCCGGGGCGCGGTTGATTTCGTCCGCCAGTACCAGGTTGTGGAAGATCGGCCCTTGCTGGAACACGAAGCTGCCGGTTTCCGGGCGGTAGATTTCCGTACCGGTAATGTCGGCCGGCAACAGGTCAGGGGTGAACTGGATGCGGTGGAACTGGGCCTCGATGCCTTCGGCGAGCTCTTTGATGGCCTTGGTCTTGGCCAGGCCAGGGGCGCCCTCGACCAGCATGTGGCCGTCAGCGAGCAGGGCAATGAGCAAGCGCTCGATGAGTTTTTCCTGGCCGAGAATCTGCGTTGAAAGAAAGGTTCGCAGCGCGAGCAGCGCTTCACGATGTTCCATCGATGACTGTTCCTGCAAAAGGGTGGCCGAGGACGTTCGAAAATGCGCCAGGGCTGGGGGCGTTACTTTAATCCATCGCGGGGGGCGGCGACTAACGGCATTTTGTGCAAAGTGCGGGAATGGTTGGGGTAATTGTCGAGAATTTGTACAGGTTGAAGAGGGGGGCGGTCTTTCGGGCCTCTTCGCGAGCAGGCTCGCTCCCACATTTGATCGCATTCTTGTTGGAAGAGCGCGGTCGACTATGGGAGCGGGCTTGCTCGCGAAGGCGCCCGCTAAGGCACCATCAAATCTGGCTGATATAGGTGCCAGTACCCTTGAGAATGTTCTGCAAGGTTTCATCCACCTCAGACAGATCTGTCATGTCGGCATCAAAGGTGATTTCCAGTACATCATCCCCATTCAGCACATCAGCATCTGCCGCCGCAATTTCAATCTTCAACAGGGAAGGGCTAAGGGTGACTTTCACGCCCTCTAGGGTCGAGGGTTCGCCGTCGAGGGTGATTTCCAGTTCGTCCTCATCCGGGTAACGGCTCATCAGGAACATTTCGCCCTTGTCGCTATGGCAGCAAAGCATGGCCATGTTGTCTTCTTCGTCATCGCATGGGTTGACGATCAAGAGGGCGGTTTTCATTTTCATGGGGATTTCCTGGCTCAACGAGCGCTGCGAAGACAGACAAGGGCACAATTCTGCCAGCCTTTAAACAATCCTGCTCGGCTACAGACCCTTTTGCGTAGCGATAGCAACAACAACGAGACGTCTCAGGGCAAATTGTCTTCAGTCTATGTGACCAGTCGTCGGCACTGTTATTTTTGACAGTAGCCACTCTTCGCTTTGCAGCATTCACTGTGGGCCGGGCAATCAATGAATAGCAGTCGAGTTTGTTCTGTGTTGCATGGGCCAGTGCTGGTGTTGCTGGAAAGTGCTTTATTGATTTTTGCAACAGTTGCGAGGTGTAGACATGAGGTCGATGAATAAATGGCTGGGCGCTATGTTGTTCTGTGTTGTTTCGTTGCCTTTGTTGGTGAATGCGGCTGCTCCTGATTATTCGCGCGTGATGATATTGGTTAAGCGCGGTGTTTTATCTTCGGAAAGTCATGATGAATCGTTAAAGACACTCAAGCTTCTTGTGCCTGATATGCGGCCGCTGGTTCCAGTTTCCCAAGAGAGAACCAATGCTCAGATACAGGCGCTGCAGAGACATCGATTGGATCGTTACTTCATGGTTGATACCCATAAACTGACTGAAAATCAGGCTGAGTCATTGCTTGATAAATTAAGACAGAATCCTTTGGTCGAAAGCGCCGAGTTTGAGCCACGTGTAGAAGGGATGCATGAAGATAATGGTAAGCCTATTAAAAAGCTCGCGCGCAAAAATATTCCTGATTTCACGGGTCAACAAAACTACCTGCAAGGCAAAGCTACAGTAGCCCCTTACAAGATTGGTGGCGTTAATGCGGTTGAAGCCTGGAAAGTTTTGGGTGGAAAAGGCCGCGATATACAAGTGGTCTCCGCAGAAATAAATCGCTGGGCGGAGGAACATGTTGATTTACCAAAAGCTAATCTGGAAATTGATGTCGGGGCCGTAACAGGTGCTCATGACACGGCCAGTGCAGGCATTATTGCATCACGGGAAAATGGCTTTGGCACTACTGGGATTGTTCCCTATGTAAATCTCGGTTATTTGCACTGGGGTACGGACAGATTGCTCCAGTTGGCGGATAAGCTAAGTGAGGGTGATGTAGTGCAGATAGGTGTTCATATCAGAGAGAAGGAGCCTTTTAGTGAGGTTGGTTGCATGGTTAGATGTTTTGTGCCGATCGAAGATAATAGAGCGGTGCGCGATATTATTGCTTATCTTGTTGAAGAAAAAGGCGTGCATGTGGTGGAGGCTGCGGCGAATGGTAATATAAATTTGGATCATCCGTTTTTCAATGGTTACTATGATCGTAATGTTTTCGATAGCGGTGCAATTTATGCGGGGTCTGTTGATCCAAAAACTGGCCTTAGAGCGAGCCATTCCGAATATGGAAGTCGCGTCGATTTGTTTAGCTGGGGTTACAATGTCACAACGACGGATTGGAGTGTGAGCAATCCAACCACGGGCTATACGCATACGTTTAGCGGCACCTCTTCAGCGAACCCAATCATTGCCGGTGTTGTTGCCTCGTTACAAGGAGTAGCCCGTGCCAAGGGGCTAGGCAATATTCCACCGAAAGAACTCCGTAAACTCCTCGTCGAAACAGGCTACCCGCAGATCAACGGCGATAGTACAGAAATAGGCGTTCAACCCGATCTGGAAGTCGCAATCAGGAAAATGTTGGAGGACAAACCGCCTACAGGACGGCTTGCCGTGCCAGAGGAAGTAGCATCGGGCGAGACATTCAGCGCACATGTCTATGCGGGGTCTCCAGCAAACAAGCCCCTGAATTATCTTTGGACCGCCACCGGATTCGAGCCTTCGAGAGGTGATACGCAATCGATGTCCTTCAAAGCGCCGACAGTCACTGCGGATACTAGAGGCACCCTTTCTGTAGCCGTTTCTGACGGCACGCATACCACTACGCTAACTGAGCATCTCAATATCAAAGCACCTGCCGGGGGCGGTGAGTGCGGCGATATCCCGATCTGGGATGTGGAGAAAATTTATGCAGTCAAAGGAGAAGAAGTGGCGTTCGAGGGAAAAAAATACAAACAGCACCACTGGAGCCGTGGCCAGCGACCGGATATCTACTCAGCTCCGAATGGACAGCCTTGGCTGCCAGGAGTCGATTGCCCATAACAAGGTACTTGCAGGGCAGTGTTGTTGTCTGTGCCGAAATCTTGAACTGCCAGTGAGCACTGAAGGCCCCGTGCTCACTGGCACTTTTGACCCGCTCATCTTCGTTGATCACTGCACCTGACGCCACCAAGCCTCATTCCCCCCCCCAAAAAAAAACTCTGCTCGTCCCAGCGGCCATGCTCATGTAGCGAACAACCAGTGTGTTACCGGTCATTTCTGGTACGAAGGTCCCGTAAATGCGGGTGCAAAGCCGTCATTTTCCTGTACGACTGCTAGTGTTGTTCGATGCGCATGCCCAGAGCAGCGTGCCGATGACCGAATATGTCGCAGCGCCGCAAGCACGGGCCTTGCCGCACTGGTTAAGCTGCGCAACCAATGGATACCTGTAAAGACATTGGAGCAACCTGTGGCCAGTCGTTTTTGCAGATGCCCATTCACGGAAGGTGAATGTGACCTGAGTGTCTCGTCCAGCTTCACCCACCTGTCACCCTGTTTCCTCTGCCCGAGAATCAGGAACCGGGTGACGGCTAGCTTTGAAACGTAGCCCCGAAAGGGGTTTCGCGCGACGCTTCCATCAATAACAAGCCCAAGCGGAGTACCACAGATGGCGTTCTTCACCGCAGCCAGCAAAGCCGACTTCCAGCACCAACTGCAAGCGGCACTGGCGCAGCACATCAGTGAACAGGCACTGCCACAAGTGGCGCTGTTCGCTGAACAATTCTTCGGCATCATTTCCCTTGACGAGCTGACCCAGCGTCGGTTGTCCGACCTTGCTGGCTGCACCCTTTCTGCATGGCGCCTGCTTGAGCGCTTCGATCACGCGCAACCGCAAGTGCGCGTCTTCAACCCCGATTACGAACGTCATGGCTGGCAGTCGACCCACACTGCGGTCGAAGTGCTGCACCACGACCTGCCATTCCTGGTGGACTCGGTGCGTACCGAGCTGAACCGCCGCGGCTACAGCATCCATACCCTGCAAACCACCGTGCTGAGCGTGCGTCGTGGCAGCAAGGGCGAGTTGCTGGAAATCCTGCCCAAGGGCACCCAGGGCGAGGACATTCAGCAAGAATCGCTGATGTACCTGGAAATCGACCGCTGCGCCAACACCGCCGAACTCAATGTGCTGAGCAAAGAGCTGGAGCAGGTGCTCGGTGAAGTCCGCGTCGCGGTCGACGATTTCGAGCCGATGAAGGCCAAGGTCCAGGAGATCCTGAGCAAGCTGGACAACAGCCAGTTCGCCGTCGATGGCGACGAGAAGAGCGAAATCAAGAGCTTCCTGGAATGGCTGGTGGGCAACCACTTCACTTTCCTCGGCTACGAAGAGTTCGTGGTCAGCGACGAAGCCGATGGCGGCCATATCGTCTACGACAAGGACTCCTTCCTCGGCCTGACCAAGCTGCTGCGTGCCGGCCTGACCTACGATGACCTGCGCATCGAAGACTACGCCGTGAACTACCTGCGCGAACCGACCCTGCTGTCGTTCGCCAAGGCCGCGCACCCAAGCCGTGTACACCGCCCGGCTTACCCGGACTACGTGTCGATCCGCGAAATCGACGCCAACGGCAAGGTCGTCAAGGAATGCCGTTTCATGGGCCTGTACACCTCGTCGGTGTATGGCGAGAGCGTGCGGGTAATCCCGTACATCCGCCGCAAGGTCGAGGAAATCGAACACCGTTCCGGCTTCCAGGCCAAGGCTCACCTGGGCAAGGAACTGGCGCAGGTGCTCGAAGTGCTGCCGCGCGACGATCTGTTCCAGACTCCGGTGGACGAGCTGTTCAGCACCGTGATGTCGATCGTGCAGATCCAGGAACGCAACAAGATTCGCGTGTTCCTGCGCAAAGACCCGTACGGCCGTTTCTGCTACTGCCTGGCCTACGTGCCGCGTGACATCTATTCCACTGAAGTGCGCCAGAAGATCCAGCAAGTGCTGATGGATCGCCTGAAAGCCACCGACTGCGAGTTCTGGACCTTCTTCTCCGAGTCCGTGCTGGCCCGCGTGCAGTTGATCCTGCGCGTCGACCCGAAAAACCGCCTCGACATCGACCCGCTGCTGCTGGAAAAAGAAGTGGTGCAGGCCTGCCGCAGCTGGCAGGACGACTACGCCGCACTGACGGTCGAGAGCTTCGGTGAAGCCCAGGGCACCAACGTGCTGGCCGATTTCCCGAAAGGCTTCCCGGCCGGTTACCGCGAGCGTTTCGCCGCGCATTCCGCTGTGGTCGACATGCAGCACCTGTTGAGCCTGAGCGATAAAAACCCGCTGGTGATGAGCTTCTATCAGCCGCTGGGCCAGGTCGCCGGTCAGCGCCAGCTGCATTGCAAGCTGTACCACGCCGATACCCCACTGGCACTGTCCGACGTCCTGCCGATCCTGGAAAACCTCGGTCTGCGCGTGCTGGGCGAGTTCCCGTATCACCTGCGTCACAGCAATGGCCGCGAATTCTGGATTCACGACTTCGCGTTCACCGCCGCCGAAGGCCTGGAACTCGACATCCAGCAGCTCAACGACACGCTGCAGGACGCGTTCGTCCACATCGTGCGTGGCGATGCCGAGAACGACGCGTTCAACCGTCTGGTACTGACCGCCGGCCTGCCATGGCGTGACGTGGCGCTGCTGCGTGCCTACGCCCGTTACCTGAAGCAGATCCGCCTGGGCTTCGACCTGGGTTACATCGCCAGCACCCTGAACAACCACACCGACATCGCTCGCGAACTGACCCGGTTGTTCAAGACCCGTTTCTACCTGGCGCGCAAGCTGACCAGCGATGACCTGGACGACAAGCAACAGCGTCTGGAACACGCGATTCTCAGCGCCCTGGACGACGTCCAGGTACTGAACGAAGACCGCATCCTGCGTCGCTACCTGGACCTGATCAAGGCCACCCTGCGCACCAACTTCTACCAGACCGATGCCAACGGCCATAACAAGTCGTACTTCAGCTTCAAGTTCAACCCGCACTTGATTCCCGAGCTGCCCAAGCCGGTACCGAAGTTTGAAATCTTCGTGTACTCGCCACGCGTCGAAGGCGTGCACCTGCGCTTCGGCAACGTTGCCCGTGGCGGCCTGCGCTGGTCCGACCGTGAAGAAGATTTCCGTACCGAAGTCCTGGGCCTGGTAAAAGCCCAGCAAGTGAAGAACTCGGTGATCGTGCCGGTGGGCGCGAAGGGCGGCTTCCTGCCGCGTCGCCTGCCACTGGGCGGCAGCCGTGACGAGATCGCGGCCGAGGGCATCGCCTGCTACCGCATCTTCATTTCGGGTCTGCTGGACATCACCGACAACCTGAAGGACGGCGCCCTGGTACCACCAGCCAACGTCGTGCGTCATGACGACGATGACCCGTACCTGGTCGTGGCGGCGGACAAAGGCACCGCGACCTTCTCCGACATCGCCAACGGCATCGCCATCGACTACGGCTTCTGGCTGGGTGACGCGTTTGCCTCCGGCGGCTCGGCCGGTTACGACCACAAGAAGATGGGCATCACCGCCAAGGGCGCGTGGGTCGGCGTACAGCGCCACTTCCGCGAGCGCGGCATCAATGTCCAGGAAGACAGCATCACCGTGGTCGGTGTCGGCGACATGGCCGGTGACGTGTTCGGCAACGGCTTGCTGATGTCCGACAAGCTGAAGCTGGTCGCGGCGTTCAACCACCTGCACATCTTCATCGATCCGAACCCTGAGCCGGCGTCGAGCTTCGCCGAGCGTCAGCGCCTGTTCGACCTGCCGCGTTCGGCCTGGTCGGACTACGACACCAGCATCATGTCCGAAGGCGGCGGTATCTTCTCGCGCAGCGCGAAGAGCATCGCGATTTCCCCGCAGATGAAAGAGCGTTTCGACATCGAGGCCGACAAGCTGACCCCGACCGAACTGCTGAACGCCTTGCTCAAGGCGCCAGTGGATCTGCTGTGGAACGGCGGTATCGGTACGTACGTCAAGGCCAGCAGCGAAAGCCACGCCGATGTCGGCGACAAGGCCAACGATGCACTGCGCGTGAACGGCAACGAACTGCGCTGCAAAGTCGTGGGCGAGGGCGGTAACCTGGGCATGACCCAGCTGGGTCGTGTGGAGTTCGGCCTCAATGGCGGCGGTTCCAACACCGACTTCATCGACAACGCCGGTGGCGTGGACTGCTCCGACCACGAAGTGAACATCAAGATTCTGCTGAACGAAGTGGTTCAGGCCGGCGACATGACCGACAAGCAGCGTAACCAGTTGCTGGCGAGCATGACCGACGAAGTCGGTGGTCTGGTGCTGGGCAACAACTACAAGCAGACCCAGGCCCTGTCCCTGGCAGCCCGTCGCGCCTTGCCGCGGATTGCCGAGTACAAGCGCCTGATGAACGACCTGGAAGGCCGCGGCAAGCTGGATCGTGCCATCGAGTTCCTGCCGTCGGAAGAAGCGATCAACGAACGTGTAGCGCAAGGCCATGGCCTGACCCGTGCCGAGCTGTCGGTACTGATCTCCTACAGCAAGATCGACCTCAAGGAGCAGTTGCTGGGCTCCCTGGTGCCGGACGACGACTACCTGACCCGCGACATGGAAACCGCTTTCCCGCCAACGCTGGTGAGCAAGTTCTCCGTGGCCATGCGCCGTCACCGCCTGAAGCGCGAAATCGTCAGCACCCAGATCGCCAACGACCTGGTCAACCACATGGGCATCACCTTCGTTCAACGACTCAAAGAGTCGACCGGCATGAGCCCGGCGAACGTGGCCGGCGCCTACGTGATCGTGCGTGACATTTTCCATCTCCCGCACTGGTTCCGTCAGATCGAAAACCTGGACTACCAGGTTGCCGCCGACGTGCAACTGGAGCTGATGGATGAGCTGATGCGTCTGGGCCGTCGCGCCACGCGCTGGTTCCTGCGTGCCCGTCGCAACGAGCAGAACGCTGCCCGTGACGTCGCGCACTTTGGTCCGCACTTGAAAGAGTTGGGCCTGAAGCTCGACGAGCTGCTCAGTGGCGAGATCCGTGAAACCTGGCAGCGCCGTTATCAGGCCTACGTCGAAGCCGGTGTGCCGGAGCTGCTGGCGCGTATGGTGGCGGGCACCTCGCACCTGTACACCCTGCTGCCGATCATCGAGGCTTCCGACGTGACTGGCCAGGATCCGGCTGAGGTGGCCAAGGCTTACTTCGCCGTGGGTAGCGCGCTGGACATCACCTGGTACATGCAACAGATCAGCGCTCTGCCGGTTGAAAACAACTGGCAGGCCCTGGCCCGTGAAGCGTTCCGCGATGACGTCGACTGGCAGCAACGCGCGATCACCATCTCGGTCCTGCAACAGGGCGACGGCACCCAGGACGTGGAAACACGGCTCTCCCTGTGGATGGCGCAGCACGAAGGCATGATCGAACGCTGGCGCGCCATGCTGGTGGAAATCCGTGCCGCCAGCGGCACCGACTACGCCATGTACGCGGTGGCCAACCGCGAACTGCTGGACCTGGCGTTGAGCGGTCAAGCGGTAGTGCCTGCCGCCGTCGCCGCCGAGCTGGAACCGGCGGCCTGATCAGGCGTTGAATGAAAAAGCCCCGCATCGAAGGATGCGGGGCTTTTTTTTAATGGGTCAAATCAGCAGACACTGCTATTTCAAGTGTAGGGTGTAGTGCTTTGAGGGGTGGCCACGTTTCTTTCAAGAATGTGCAGTTTGAATAAAACCTGGTGACCCGCCAGGTCGTGGAAGCAATAACGGTTCACCTGAGCGCCCCATAGCATTTTTTTGATAACGCCTGCATTGCGTGCCTGCAAGTAAACGGTCTGATTGTCGCTGTCGAAATCATCTAGCGTGACAGTCTTGAAACTTTCATTCAGCAAGTTAAAAGAAGTCGTATCACCTCCCGCCGCCGGAAGCGCTCCGAGGAAACCTTGGGTGCTCTTGCTGAAGTAGTTGTTGTAGTAGGACTCGCTTAAAATCTGCAGATTGTAATAGTCGTCATAGCACCTGAAATGCACCACTATCCCTATGCTGTTTTTATTTTTAGGGGTGATGCCCAAGGGTACCATTTTCTGTAAATCAGCGAAGTAGACTTCTGCAGTCGTAATCAAGTGTTTGTGCGGGCCATCTTCGTCGTCTTGCTGAAAATGCCTGTCGCTTAATACCCTTTCGAAAAAAGTCATGGGGCTCCCTTCGCAGGTCAGGCGCGCTATGAAGGATCTTTCCTGATCTTTGCTCATATATCAATCCATTATTTAAAGTTAAAAAGGTGGCTGTTCCGTGCCGAACTTAAAATAACTTTAATTGGTTTGTTTTACCTTGGTTAATTGTTTCGCAGTGCTACACAGCCCGCTCCCATTTCCTGATCTACTGTGGGAGCGAGCTTGAGCGTGCCTTTAGGCTTCAGAAAGTCTGGGGGGACGATAACATCAGTAGCGGTTTTGCTCTGGCGTGTTGTCAATCATCGAGAGACTAGTCGGTTTGCTAAGCAAACTATTGAGCGACTGGTCAAACTTCTGCAGCGCCCTGACTTGCACATTCTGTTGTTCATTGATGTCGGCAACTATGTCTTCACTACGTTTGTAGTCAGCCCACACGGGACTGAGTGCTTTGGCGTCATGCCCTTGTGCAGTACCGATATAGTTGAAGTTCTTGTCGTAAAAGTCCGCACTGACATCTGACTGGATGTCTGAACTGCGCGATGTCATCAGTTGGCTGCGGGTATTGACTACCGCCGTCACGTCCGGTTTCGCCGCCCTGAGACTCTGCATGTCCGGATACACAGTCACCGAACCGAATTGCCGCTGCAGGGAGGCCTTCACCCAATCCACGGCCATGTCCGGCCTGGAGGTGGCTACATAGGCGTCATGAATCGGCTGCACCAGCAGGCTCTGGCCGAAACCGGTGCCGGCGTTGGCCTGGTAGTCCCGCAGATAGGCACGGTTCGTCTGGGTATTCTGGCTGTAGATAATGCCCAGCGAGACATGGCTGCCGTTGGTAATCAGGGTGGCACCACTGCGGCCTACCGGCTCGGTGAAAATGCCATTGAGCGAAGAGACCGCCGTGGGGGCAGTCGGGATCGAGCAACCAGTTAACACTACCGTTATGGTCAATGTACTGATAAGTGCAAGTTTCATGGCGTTTCTCCAGTGAAACAGTTTGGTCGACAGTTGAAGTTGCCGGCGTTGTGCCGACGGTGACTTAAGACTAAACCCTGGATGTTTTATTGAAATGGCCAATGTTCGAACTTATCCGGTGGCCAATAGTTTTGTTTGGCTTAATAGCCTGCGGTTAATTGCTTCGGGAAATAAAACGGCCCGAATTCGTAATTCGAGCCTTTTTATTTATGGCTGTACGTTCAGCCATCAGTTTTCCAGTGGGATCAACACTTTCTCGTCGGGGGCCAATACCATGAACACCAACAGCTTCGCCGGCTTGGTTGTACTGGCGTTTTTCGAGACCAGGTGTTCCGAACCTGCGGGTTCGTACCAATATTCACCGGCCTTGTAGGTGACCGCTTTTTCGCCTTTCACCTGAGAAGTGACCGACCCCGAAAGCACATAGGCCATGGCCGTGCCGTCGTGCTTGTGGGCGATGGACGATTGGCCTGGCTGGTAGTCAACCTCGATCATCAAAGCCTTTTTGCCCGGGGCATTTTTCAGCATTTGGTCCTGCAAAACGGTGACCTTTTCCGAAGGGTCATGGGCAAAGGCCGAAGCGGACACAATCATGGCCAGAGCGGCGAGGGAGGCAGCACAGCAACGCAACATGTTCATGGTTCTTTACCTGCGGTGGTTAGTTGTTGAAACCACAGTAGTGCGCAAGCGGTAGCGGTTAAACAGCCAATATTGCGGAAGGCGAGGGGACCAAAGCAAAGATCGCAGCCCGTGCAGGCGCTGCCGCAGGCTGCGATCTTTTGATCTTGTTTTCAGACGATCGGAAAACTGTTGAAGTCCACGGCATTGGCCAGTTGGCTGTCGATCAGGCCAATGAAACCCTGGACTTCGGGGCAGTTGAAATGGGATTTCATGGCCGCTTCCGATTGCCAGCGGGCGCTGACGGTCCAGCGATTGCTGTCCTCTGGGCAGCGGTCGACCATATAGGATTCGCAGCCCGGTAGTTCACGCAGGGTTTCGACAATCTTTTGCAGTTGCTTACCCAGTTCATCCGAGCGGCCGGCGACGGCCTGTACCTGTACGGTATTGATCACTTCATGGGACATTGCTCACACTCCTGAATCAGGCCGGACGAATCCTGCTCATTGAGGGATAACGCCTATGCAGGATAGGCCTGACCCTGGGGACCGCCAATAGCCAATCGCCGGATAAAACCCCAGGCCAATCCGTCAGGCCACCTGCTGCAAAATGTCGCGCACACGGTCCAGGGCGGTGTCGATGTCCAGGGTCTCGATGGCGCCAAAACCGAGGAAAAACCCGGCCTTGGGCGCTTGCTGATAGAAAAAGCCGTCGATGGCATAGAGCCCGACTTCGACTTTTTTCGCCAGTTCGATCACCAATGGAATATCCATGGGCACTTTGCACATCACCACCATGTGGAAGCCGGCGGTGGACGGCACCGCCTCCAGCCAGGGTGAGAGGTCGCCGGCCATGCGCGTCAGGATCCGTTCACGGCGCCCGGCATAGACCGTATGGCAGCGGCGGATGTGCTTGAGCAGGCAGCCTTCGGCGATGAACTTGGCCAGCGCCCATTGCGGCAGGGTCGAGGTGTGCAGGTCGGTGAGCTGTTTGGCGCGCACCACGGCCTCCAGGATCGCTGGCGGCAGGATCGCATAGCCAAGCCGCAGTTCCGGCAGCAGGGTTTTGGAAAAGGTCCCGACGTAAGCGACGATCCCCCGTTCGTCCATGCTTTGCAGGGAATCGGTAGGGCGGCCTTCATAGCGGAATTCGCTGTCGTAGTCGTCCTCAATGATGATCGCGCCCAGCTCATGGGCCTTGGCCAGCAGTGCTTGCCGGCGCGCCTGGCTCATCGGCATGCCCAGCGGGAACTGGTGCGACGGGGTGACGTAGATCAGTCGCGTGCCGCGAGGAATCTGCTCCACCACAATGCCTTCGGCGTCCACCTGCACGCCAATCACCGTGGCACCATGGGTGCCGAACAGCAGCCGCGCCGGCGGGTAGCCGGGGTCCTCCATGGCGACCAGGCTGCCGGGACTGATCAGCACCCGCGCAATCAGGTCCAGTGCCTGCTGCGCGCCGTTGCACACCACCACATCCTCATCCTGGCAATTGACCCCGCGGGAGAACGCGATGTGCCGCGCAATGGCGTTGCGCAGGGCGGGCAAGCCCTCAGGCAAGCTGTACAAGCCCTTGGAGCCGGCTATCTGGCGCAGCGCGTGGGAGGTGCAGCGTCGCCAGTCATCCTGGGGAAACTGGCCTTTGCTGGTGGCGCCACCAATGAAGTCGTAGCGCAGCGAGCCTTCCAGGGTCGGATGACGCAGGAATACCGGCAGGTTGCGCCAGGATTCGATCACCTCAAAGCCGCCAAGCTCTGTGTAGTTCTGTTTACGCTGCACCTTCGACGAGCGCGCATTGACGTAGGTGCCTTTGCCGACCACCCCGGTGAGGAAGTTTTCGTAGGTCAACTGGGCGTAGGTATCGGAAATGGTCTTGCGTGAAATACCCAATTGTTCGGCCAGCAAACGGCTGGGCGGCAGTTGCGTCCCGGCGGCCAGGCGTCCGGACTCGATGGCGCTGCGCAGTTGGTTATACAACTGGCCGGCCAGGTCCTTGCGGCCGTTGATGACAACATGTAGTTCCATGTCGGCGAGACTCCGGGGCTGTTGAGGCGCGTGTGCGTCGCGCAAGATTACGCCTATCCGTTCGGTCGGCAGAAGTTGCGCAGTGGAAAAACCGTCAATTGGTCTGCAGGCCGTGGTCCACGGGGAAATCGCGAAATTGGATCTGTCATGCTCGCGCGCCAGCGCTTACCGTGAAAATCAACTCAAGGCAGCACGAGAACGCACCATGAAGCCCCGCCTGGATTACTACAGCGCGTCTCCCAAAGCGATGAAGGCCATGATCGCCATGGAGGCCCTGACCAGCGGCCTGAGCATCGAGCAGGGCCTGCTGCACCTGGTCAAGATTCGCGCCTCGCAACTTAACGGCTGTGCCTTCTGCACCGACATGCACTCGGTGGATGCAAGGCGCCTCGGCGAAAGCGACCGCCGCCTGTATTCCATCGTGGTCTGGCGCGACAGCAACTTTTTCAATCCGCGGGAAAGAGCCGCGCTGGCCTGGACCGAAGCGGTGACCTTGCTCTCGCAAAGCCACGTCCCGGACGATGTTTACGCGCTGGCCAGGGAGCAGTTCAGTGAAAGCGAAATGGTCGACCTGACCATCGCCGTCACCACCATCAACAGCTGGAATCGCCTGGCCGTGAGCTTTCGCCAGACACCCAGCGCCTGAGCCATTGTCACGGCAGGTTCATCAATGATCCGCAGGATGGAACTGTCAGTGTCATGTCGACAGGGAGTCCTCGATGTCAGTCATGGAAACCGGCGCCCACCGGGGCGCTACCGAGTATCGTGTAGTCATCGATAAAAATGCGTCCTGGCGCCAGTTGGCTGCGGGTATCGACCCCGAACTGGCGCTGTGCTTCACCGTCAGTGCCCGTTGCGGTTGTTTCATGCAGGCCGCGCGCAGCCTGAACATCAAGGCCACCCGCCTGCGCAGGCAACTGGCGCTGCTGGAGACACAGCTGCGCTGCTCACTGTTCAACCCGTCAGACAATGGTTTGAGCCTCAGCCGCGATGGCTTGCGCTTGCACGCACAATTGATCGCACTGGCCCATGAGCGCGATCTGCCGGTGATCGAACAGCCGTTGATTCGGCTGGCCGTGGCCGATTCGATCCTGCATGACATTCTCGGGCGTGACCTGGTGGCGTTGCTGCGGCGCAATGCCAGCGTGCGCCTGGACATCAAGACCCTCGACAGCGAACTGTCCCTGCAAGCGGTCAGCGCCGACGTGGTGGTGTGGCTGGGTGAAACCGGATCACCGTTGCCGGGGCCGAGCTTTGCCACCACCGAACCCCGGTCTCTGGCGCAACTGGAGTACCTGCCGCACATTGCCAAGCGTTACTCACGGGTGGCTTCCAGGCCGGAGTGCCTGGAGGAACTGGCCGATTTCCTCCTGGTGCAATGGCAGCAGGACTGCCAGGTTGAAAGCTTCCGGCCATGGAATGCACTGGTGGACCAACGCCTGGCGGGAGCTGTGCAGTTGCAATCCTACGAACTGATGCTGGAGATGATCCGTTGCAGCGCCTGCGTCGGTCTGCTGCCGCACTACATGAGCCATTTCGACCGCGGCCTCGTTGCTTTGCCGGGCCTGTTCGAGCGGCCGATGCGGCGTCAGGTGTGGATGGCGGTCAACGCCCGTTCCGAGGAGGACGCGCAGGTACGGATGATCGTCGAGTTGATCGAGAACACCTTCAGCGAGCGTCGGGAGTGGTTCGAAAGCTGAGTGCGATCAAAATGTGGGAGCGGGCTTGCTCGCGAAGGCGGTGTGATTCAACAACAATGTCGACTGACCAGACGCCTTCGCGAGCAAGCCCGCTCCCACATTGATTCTCGCCACACGTGAAGAAGGCGTTATAGAGTGAACGGCCATGTCTGCTTCAAGGATGATTCACCCATGCCGACCACCGAACCCGTTATCACGTTCGAGCGCTTCAACGAATCCCATATCGAAGGCATTACGGCGCTGTACAACGATCCCGCCATCGCCCGGCAGACCCTGCAAATGCCGTTTCAGTCCACCGAGCTTTGGCGCAGTCGCCTGGCGCTGGATAACGAACGCCTGGTGAAGGTAGTGGCCCTGCATCAAGGCACGGTCATCGGCAATATTGGCCTGGAGCAGTTCTCACGCATTCGTCGCAGCCATGCCTGCAGTTTTGGCATGGGTGTTGCGGTCGAGTGGCAGGGCAAGGGCGTGGGTTCGAAGCTGCTCGCGACGGCGCTGGATATCGCCGACAACTGGATGAACCTGCAGCGCGTCGAGCTTTCGGTGTATGCCGATAACGAAGCGGCCATTGCCCTGTACCGCAAGTTCGGCTTCGAAACCGAGGGCCTGTTTCGTGATTACGCCGTTCGCGACGGTGTACTGGTGGACACCTTGAGCATGGCGCGCCTGCGTCGCCCGCCCAGGGCCGGCTGAGTCATTCGCCCAGGGCGAACGCCACCGCAGCTGGCGCTTGCAGCTCGGTGGTGTCGAGCAAGGGCAGGGTGCTTTGTTCGGGTCAGATCAGCAAGCCCACCTCCAATACCGTTCGCGCTTTTAGTCGTACGCTGGCAGCGCGCATCTGCCATTCTGAAAGTCCGCAGTACTGCTTCAACCAAAGGATCACCGCAATGGACGATGTACAGCAACTGGGCGAGATGCTTCGTCACTACGCAGAAAGTGAAGCGCACAAGAAACAGCTGTTCGAGTCGCAATCGGCACAATGGGCGGCGCGCATTGCTGAACTGTTCGATCAGATCCAGCAGTGGCTGGAGCCAGTGCTGGTACCGCATCTGCTGGAAGTAAGCCGTGAGGCCTATGTTGCATCGGGGCCGAGCGTGCCAGTCGAGGCATCGACGTTCAAGAGCGAAAAGCTGTCCATTGTGATTGCTGGCAAGCCGGTGGAGTTCGTGCCGGATGTGATGGGTGTCGGCGGGCAGATTTCCATTGCCGTGATGGGATTTACCGCAGCGCGTTATGGCAGCGTGTCACTGGTGTGCCTGCCGCCATCCACTGGCTGGCAGTGGCGCAAGACCAATGGCTTGAAGGACCCGGATACCTTTGAGTTCGATGCAAACTTTCTGGCGCAACAGCTGCAGAGCCTGATTCCCCGGGAGCGCAGCTGATGTCATAGGTCAGGGCGACCCGCGTCTATCTGCACCATAGACGCGGGCTCGCTGGCTCCAGCAGTTACTGTCGCACGTTCTGATACAGCATTAACCTTGAGGTTTCATGCATGGCGCGGGTCAACTGCACCAGGCGTTTGAACTCTTCAGGGTTTTGCTCGGCCACGTTGTCCAGGGGCGTTTTCGAGGCAAGGTCGTGGAGCGTTGGCGAGCTGCCGTCGTGCTCCATTTGCACCATGTAATGTTGAGTCACGCCGGCAATCAGCGGGAACGTTCCTTCGCGCAATACCAGCGGTACCACGCGTTCACCCTCGGGCGCCGGCTGCTGAATATCACGACCCATGCCGCTGTTGCGGAACTCAAGACCGGCCATGCCCGCCACGGTTGGCAACAAATCCACCAGGCCAACCGCCTCCTGGACCTTGCGTGTCCCGAGCAAGCCCGGGGCGTGGATGATCATCGGCACCGCATTGCTTTCCAGGCCCAGTTGCTCATAGGCCGGGGCCAGGAAAGGGATTTGCGCGATACGGGTGTTGTGGTCGCCAAACAGCACAAAGATGGTGTTGTCGTAGTAGCCGCCGGCCTTGGCGATTTCCATCAAGCGGCCGATGTTGAAGTCCAGCAGGCGCACGGCGTTGTATTGCTCGACACTGCGCGACCCTGCGGCCTGGACTTCCTCGAGGGTAGGGTGCTTGACCTCGAATCCATCATTGGTCTTGGGAATCGTGAAGGGACGATGGTTGCCGGCAGTCTGTACATACGCAAAGAACGGTTTGTCCTTGGGCAACGCCTGCAGGAGCTGGTCGGTCTCCTTGAACAGGTCCAGATCGGAAATGCCCCAGACATCCACCACCGGGGATTTCCAGTCCCGCTCTTCGTACAGGCGAACGCCGTCGATGCTTTGCCGAATCAAGGCATTCATGTTGGCCCAGCCGGAATTGCCGCCGATGGTGTAGATCTTCTCGTAGCCGGTGAAGGCATTGACCAGGGAGTTCTGCCGGGTGATCAACGGGTTACGCGTCGCAGTCTCTTGACGCGTGACGTCAGGGACCCCGGAAATGCTGGCCCATACGGTTTTTGCGGTGCCGGTCACCGGCACATAGAAGTGCTCGAAGAACCAGCTCTGCGTGGCCAGGCGATCGAGATTGGGGGTCGGATTGATCGGGTTACCGTAAGCCCCGACAGCACTGGTGCCCAGGGATTCAAGCATGACAAACATCACGTTCGGCGGTCGTGATCCCGGTATTTTGTAGGGTTGTGGTGCCTGGTGGCGAACAAAATTAAGCGTTTGCGGATCGGGCTGGTCAACGCCCAGGTAGTTGGCCATGACTGAATAGTGCTCGCGCACCTGTGCTTCGTCATAGCGCGACTGGCCGACCTTGAGCGTGTCATACAGGAAGATCACCGGGTTGAGCCCCAGTGCAGCAGTCTGGTTATTGCCCGAGAAGAAGGCATCGCTCCAGCGCAATGGCACAGGGTTTTCCAGGTTCATGTTCTCGACACGGCCCAAAATGCCCAGCAATACCACCATGACCATCAACGCGCCGCCCCATGTGGCAGAGAACGGGTGAATCGGTTTGCGAGGGCGGTCCAGCGTCACACGCTCCAGATGCACCAGGGCCAGTGTCGTCAACGCTACCGTTGCCAGCCAACCCAGAGAAATCCAGATGACCGGGTAGGTCTGCCAGACCATGTCACGGGATATTTGTGCATCCTCGATGAAGCGCAATACCGTGGCGTTGATCCTCATGCCCAGGTAAGCGTAATGCCCGAAATCGATGATGTAGATCAGCAGCAGGGTGCCTAGAGCCGCGAAAATGTAAAGGCGTGCGATCCAGCGCAGCAAGCGGCTTGTGATGAGGTTCCAGCGAGGAATCCAGGCAAGCAAAGCCAACGGCAGCATTACCAGAATGGCCAGGCGCAGATCGAAACGAAAGCCGATGCCCAGGGTTTCCCGTACGGCCTCGTCCTTGATCAGGGCATTAGCGTCGAAACCGGAATAGCCGAAAAAGAACACCACCCGTAGCAGGGCAAACAACGCAAACAGAATCGCTGTTGCGCCTAGCCAATAGTGCAAACGTCTCGATTGCAGCCAACCCATCCAAGTTCCCCTGTTAAATATGTCGTTGAAGCTCAAACGGATCTGGATGCTTTAAACACTGGGCTGGGTTGTTTGTTCAGGCAACCATACGTCCAGCGTGTGAAATGCATCAGAAGTGCCACGCAGCAAAACAGACCCAGTAGTGGATCAATCAGGTAATCCCAATAGTTTTGCGAAGGTTTCATCCCGGCTATAAAGGCCAGGGTCGCGCTGGCCAGCATCACGACGGCCAGGCTGTTGCGCAGGTAAAACAGGCCCAGAGTGAGCAGTGCGAAGAAAATCAACATCGGGCGCGGGCTGTATCCAAGTCGATAAGGATCCAGATCGCTCAGACCAAGGGTTGCCGGGTACAGCACCAGGGCCAACAGGGCGAACATGATCAGAATGCAGGTTTTACCCTGCCGCGCAGGCGGCAGGTAGCCCAGCCGACGTAAACAGCCCCATGCCATGAACACCAGTGACGTGATCGCAAGGTCATCGATGTGGCTGCGCAAATACGTGGCCAACGACAACCCGTCCAGCGGTATGAAGCTGGCGGCCAGCAAGGCGGCCAGCAGCGCGATACGCCAGCTCCTGTTCAAACCGAAAGACGGCAGCAAGAGGAAGATGATCATCGCGAAGCAGACATGGGCTTGCCAAAGGTTAATCATTTGAGTCGCTCGGACAGCCACGCATCGTTGAAAGTAACGTGCTTGATGAAAGTGTTGTTCCAGGAATAAACCAGGTGATACATGCCGTCCGGGCTGCGGATGAAATATGGATATTCATATTCAAACTCGCAGCCTCGGGGGTTACAGACACGTGTGTCGAGATTGTTCAGGAATTGCGCCTCCAGAGGTTGGCGCAGCGCGCCACTGGAACCGCGGAACTCATTGCCTATGATTTTTTTGTAGGCCTGGGGTGAAAACGGATCTCCTTCCGGATCAGGTGATTTGTCCAGGTCACGCAACGAGCGCCAATTGTCCATTTTTTCGTCGGTGCCATAAAGGCTCAGTTTGAAGCGCCCCTCTTGCAGGTCATTGAGCGCTACCAGCAGCCCATGCTCGGGGGTTGCGACGGCCGCCAGCGAGGAGTTCGGATTCCATGGCTCGAGCGGATAAGGTTCACTCCAGTTTTGTCCGGCATCTTCAGTGCGGGTTGCCAGAACACGGTGGTGGGTGTTGCCGGCATAACGCAACAAGGCGATGCCGCGCTGCCCATCCAGCGGAACCACCGTGGGTTGCAATGAGTTCTTGCCGTGGCTGATGCGGTATTTGTCGATCACATCACCGTCTGCGCTCAAGTAGAGGTACTCGGCAAACTTGCCCAGGAACTCGTGGTAGACCGGTAAACCGATGGAACCGTCGGCATGAAACACGGGTGCGGACCGGACCAGGGTGCTGATGTTCAGAAAGGGGGACGTGATCAGTTGGCGCGGCGCGGACCAGTTTTCACCGAAGTCATCGGAAACCATCACGTTTACTGCACTGCCGGCCCAGCCGCCCATGGACACGGATACGTAGAACAACCACAGGCGTTTATCCGGCGCCAGTGCAATCACCGGATTGCCCAGCTTGCGAATGTATCTTTGGGTGCCCTGTTGGGTCGAATTCCGTGTCGCCAATACCCGTTCGGCACCCCATTCGCCGGTTTTCGCGTCGAAGCGGGCGGAACGCACCTGCACATCGGCTGCGCCTTCGCGAGAGCCGGCAAACCAGGCTGTCATCAAACTACCGTCAGGCAAGGCTGTTACGGCCGAGGAGTGCACGAAGTCCACCAGCCCGGACGAGGCGAAACGGCTGGTATAAATGGGCCTGGCTACTTGATCGGTCACAGCCTTCACTGGATTCATCGCAAAGGACGAATGCGTGTGGGCAGGATTGAGTAACCATGCGGTCACAAACAGGCAAGACAGTGCGAGATAAACACCGAGGGCAGGAATACTGGGTAGCTTGATGCGCATTTGAGGCTAGGCATCTCTTGGCCCGATCGAGGGCCATAACTTATCACCTATAGTTGCAAGATCGATTTTATGCAAATGAAGTATTTGTAAGTAAATGTGTTTAAGGCGTCGCCGCTTTTGAAAAAGTCGACTCGCTGAAGTGGGGGATTGATTGAATCCAGGCGTATATTGATAGTGTCGATCCAGACAGTTGAGGCGATAGTAAATCGTCGGTGGTGTGACAGGCCAGAGCGCTGGGGGAATTGGATATCCCGGAACGTTTGGAGGTGTTACATGAGCCAGTATCAACGACTCTTTCTGATAGCAGGTCCAGCCATGCGCCACACCCCGGCGTTGGAACGAGCTATCGCCATTGCCCAAGCCACTGGTGCAGCGCTGCACATCACGGTGTTTATCGAAGACTCCAACCTCTTGGGGTTGATGAGCGCAGGTGCGCGTTTTCGTGAGGCCTGTCAGCAAGAGAACGAAAAGTGGCTCAAGGATGAGGCCGAGCTAATTCGCGGGCACGGGGTCAAGGTGAGTACCGAAGTGCTTGTTACGCGAACCGCGCTGCAAGAAATACTTGTGCATGTGGCAGAAATGCAGCCGGATCTGGTTATCAAGGACGTGCAACACGAGTCGGCGCTCAAACGCGTTTTCATTACGCCTCTGGATTGGCACCTGTTGCGCGAATGTCCGGTGGCTGTGCATCTGGTCAGCGAAGTCAGGTGCCCACTTCCGCGAGTGGTAGTGGCGGCAGTCGATCCGTCACAACCCGAGACTCAGATCACTGGCATCAACGACCGCATCATCCAGGCGGCGAACGGATTGTCGATGCAATGCAGCGCGGAGCTGCATCTGCTGTATGCCTACGATCTATCGCTGACACATATATCCGACGCAGGAGCTGGTGCAGTGACGATGCCGGGCTTCAGCAGCGATGTGCGCAAGTCACTGCAAAAGTCATTTATCGCACTGGCCGACCACTACGGCGTGCCCACTGAGCGACAACACTTCGTTGAAGGGCCACCTGGCAAAGCACTGGCCGACTTTGCAGCGCATCACCGGGCGGATGTGATCGTCATGGGAAATGCGCATCGCAAGGGACTGGGCAAATGGGTGGGCAGTACGACGGAGCATGTCCTGTATCAAGTGCCCTGCAACATTCTCGCCGTTGCGGGATCCGCGGATCAGTGAATGGATTGGCTGTTACACCGCAAAATGGCTCGCTCCTACGGAGATCACATTGATTTCCCAGGAGCGAGGCTTGCCCGCGAGAGGCCTTTGAGCCAGCCCCCCGATCACTTCAACGCCGGATCCCCCATGTTCATTTTCTTCCAGCCCTGCAACAGCACCTGGGCCTTTGGCTCCTGGCCGTTGGCCAGGTAGTACTGGATCAGCGACAGCCGTGCATTGCGGTTGGCCGGTTGTTCTTTCAACAGCCGTTCCAGTTCTGCGCAGGCTTCGTCAATCTTGCCGCTGTCATGCAGGGCCACTGCCAGTACGTAGCCGAATTGCCCACTCTGCGGTTCCAGCTTCGCGGCCTGGCGCAGGTACGGCATGGCTTGAGCCGCCTGGCCGGCACGAATCAGTGCCAGGCCCTGGGTGTATTGCAGCAGGCCCGAGTCAGGATGGTCCTTGAGGCTTTGCGCCAGCAGGGCATGACCTTCCTGGCTGCGACCGTTGGCCTCCAGCCACTGCACCAGGGTGACCAGCGCCGGGTAGAAGTCCGGATCGCGCTGCAGGGCCGTGCGCAGGAATCCTTCGACCTCGGCGTTGCGACCGCTGGCCTGATACAGCATCGCCAGGTTGAGGTTCGCTTCGGCGCGTTCGAGCAGGTTTTTCTGCACCGCCTCGTATTCGGCGATGGCGGCATTCCAGCTGTCCTGGGCCGTGCCCAGGCCGTTGGCCGCGACACTGAGCAGATCACGGGCGGCGGCGATGCGCACGGCTCTCACAGGGTCACTCAACAAGGGTGTCAGCAGTGGCGTACGTTCCGCTGGCGGTAGGAAGGCGCTGAGTGCGCGGATGGCGCTCTCACGGACTTGCGGCGCCGGGTTGTTGAGGTCCCTGGTGGCCAGTTTCAACGCTTGCTCGCTCGGATACTGCGCCAATTCGCCAAGCAGCGTCGCGCGCTGGATCGCCGGCAGGTTGCTGCGTTGCAGTTGCTCGATCAAGGCCTGTGCGGCACCGGCCTGACCGTTGCGAATCAGCCACAGGCTGTCGTCGTAGCGAGGGGCTTGTACCGCGCTGGCGTTGGCGGTGTTCCACAGCTTGAACTGCTCGGTGACCTTGTCGCCGGCCTTGCCCTGGTGGCATGACAGGCAGGCATCAGGTGTACCGAGTTTCTTTGCCCGCTCAGGGTTGGGGATGCTGAAGCTGTGGTCATGCCGGTAGTCATTGCCCATGTAGAACTTGCCGGGCATATGACAATCCACGCACTGCGAACCCGGTTGGCCCGTGGTGTGGCGAGTGTGTTCGACGGAGTCGTAGTTTTTCGCTTGCAGGCCCTTGCCGTCGACGCCTTCCACGGTGGTTTTGCCGGCGGTGTTGTGGCATTGCAGGCAGACACCGTTGCCTGGCGCTTTCAATTGAGTGCTGTGCGGGTTGTGGCAGTTGCTGCAACGCACGCCCTTGTCGAACATTTTGCTCTGGGCAAAGGAGCCGTGTTCGAACACTTCGTCCTTGATCTTGCCGTCCAGCGCGTACAGCTCGCGGGTCAGGACGCTCGGCAGGTAGTCGTCCATCAGCCGTTTGCCGACCGTGTAACCGTCATCCAGAGGCGCGCGGCGCGAGTGGCAGCGGGCGCAGGTTTCGATTTCGACGGTGGCGTTCTTGTCCTTGAGGTCGACGGCAAAGCCGGCATGGATCAGGTCGGTCTTTTTCGCCGTCCATTCCAGGTGACTGGATGCGGGGCCATGACAGGCCTGACAGCCGACACCCAGGCTGTTCCAATTGCTGTCGAAGGTGTTTTTTGCCGCGTCGAAATTGCGCTTGAAGCCGGTGGTATGGCATTCGACGCACATGAAGTTGGCGTTCTGGCTCGGTTTGCTCCAGTGCAGCGGGTTCTTGAAGTTCACGCCCTGGCCCGGGTAGAGGTGAAACCAGCGGTGCTTTTCGGTATCCCAGGCAATCCCAAGGGCCTGCAACCGGCCTTCGCCGACTTCGATCAGGTACTGCTGCAAGGGGGCGATGCCAAAGGCATAGGCCACCTTGAAATCGGTACTCCTGCCATCGATGCCCGGCGTGTTGACCCAGTATTCGTCGCCTTTGCGCGAGAACACCGTGGTCTCCTTTTCGGCCTTGAAGGTGACGTTGTTGAAGTCGCCGAGCATCGTGTCCGCGTTGGCTTGCTGCATCGCCAACTGGTGATGGGAGCCTTGCCAGTCCTTGACCTGCTCGCCGTGGCAACCCTGGCATTGCTGCTCGTCGACCATTTTCGCAGGCGCGACGGCGACGGGTTGCGGTTTGGCCGGTTGAACAGCAGGGGGGCTGACGGTGACCGGCTTGGGCGGCGTGGGTGTGCTGCTCAGCAAAAACCAGCCAATACCCGCCACAGTCAGCAACAGGATGCCGACGGTGACGGGGAACAGATAACGGTTGATCAGGGTCGGTTGCGAATCAGGGTTTGGCTGTGCAGCTTTGTTTTTATTTTTCGGCATTACGACTTCCATGGTCCAGGTGCGATTGCCGTCAGGCGCGCGTTGAGGCTTGATGCAGCTTTGCCGGAGGGTCGGCGTCTGTCAAATGGCATTGTTTTGAGGCAGATGGCCTCTTCGCGAGCAGGCTCGCTCCCACAGGGGAACACATCCTCATGTGGGAGCGAGCCTGCACGCGAAGGCGGCCGCCAAGGCGCAGCATCACTCCCCGACAAACCACCGGTAATACGGATTCCCGGAATCCCCGCGCATCACCTCGCGCATCTCCCTGGCCCAGCCCTCACGGTCACCCTCATAGGCATGCAGGCTCGCCCGGTAGAACTGCATCAGGCGTTGTTGCTGGGTGTTCATGCGCTCGATGAACCCGGCATCGGCGTTCAACAGTGCGGGTGGCTGATGCAGGCCGAGCAGGGCGGGCAGCACTCGGGTGATTTCCCTGGCGCGTACCCATGGCGCGTATTCGATGCGCGGCTGATCGTCCGTCACCGGTTGCGCTTGCCCAGCGAAGCGTTCCAGCCCCGCACGGTCAGTCACCCAGGTGGCGAGCAACGCCGCGGCCGAGCCGATGCCGATATCCTGCAAGGTGCTGCGGACGCTGTCCTGCTGGAAGCGTGCGTTGATCTTCGCCGCATCCAGCTCAATCGGCTCCATCGAACCCACCAGCAGCATCTCGTGGAACTCGCTGGTCCACAGGTTCGCGTAGGGGAATACGTCGAGGAAGCTGCGCACCAGTGAGCGCGAGTCGTCGATGTTCTGCGTCGGCAGCGGCAGCCATTGGGCGACCAGGCCCTGTTTTTGCAAACGGCTGGCGGCCAGTTGGTAGAAGTCCCGGGAGTACAGGTTGACCACACCGGCAGCGGAGGGCGGTGGCGGTTCAAGGGTGATCAGGTCGTAGCGCTGTGGATTGCGCAGCAGTTCCTGGCGACCGTCACGCAAGCGCACATCGACACCCGGATCGGCCGCGGCATTGAAATTGCCCTTGAACAAGGGGGCCGCCTTGACCACCGAAGGCAGCAGTTCGGCGACCACGCGATGTTCCAGGCCGGGGTAGCGGGTCAGGGCGCCGGCGGTGATGCCGGTGCCGAACCCGATCACCAGCGCCGAACGCGGTTCACCGTTGTGGATCAGCAAGGGCAGCAGCGCCTGAATCCGCATGTAACGCAGGGACGGCATGGCGTCGCCGGTATTGGACACGCCCTGGATATACAAACGCTGGAACGCCCGTTCGCCCTTGCCCTGGGTGACCACGGCGACGGTCCCGCCACGGCCTTCTTCGTAAAACGTCAGCGTGCCATTGCGTGCGCCCGGCAGCAGGCTGGCGAGCTTGTTGGCCGGCGTGAACACGGCCAGTGCCAAGGACACCAGGCCAATGGCAACCACCGCCTGACGCCGGCCTTTCTTCACACCATGGCCCTTGCGCACGGCGAGGTACGCGATACCGGCGGCGATCATCGCCAGCAGGCCCAGGGTCCGTACCAGGCCCAGCATCGGGATCAGGACAAAGCCGCAGAGCATAACGCCGATGATCCCGCCAAGGGTATTGAACGCGACGACTTCACCGACGTTGCGCCCCACCTGTGCGCCGCCGACGCTCAAGCGCAGGGCCAAGGGGAACGCCGCACCCAGCAACAGGGTCGGTACAAATACAATGCTCAAGGCCGCCACCGCAAAGCGCGTGCTCATGCCCGCCAGTTCACTGCCGCCCCATGACAATACCCAGGATTCGGCCAGGGTCTGGGCGAGCACCAGCCAGCGTCCGAGCAACGCCACTTCCAGCAAGGCAATCGCTCCGGCTGCGGCAATCAGCAAACCGAACACCCCCCAGGGATCACGCAGGCGATCGACCCGACGGGCCAGCAGCATGCTGCCCAGGAACAACCCGGTGAGGTAGGTTGCCAGCACCACGGCAAAGGCGTAGGTACGGGTGCTCATGAACTGCACGATCGATTGCGACCACACCACTTCGTAGCCCAGCGCTACGCCACCGGCAATGGCGTACAGCCACAGGGCCAGGCGGTCGGGGGCTTTTTGAACGTGATGTTTCGCTACCGTATCAACGGGGGCCACGCGCCGGCGCTGGAACCACAGGGCCCCTGCGGCGGCCAGCAGGTTCAGCATGGCAGCGGCCAGCGCACTGCCGCGCACGCCGAGGGTGGCAACCAGCACGAACGCGGCGAGCAGGGTGCCGGCGATGGCCCCGGCGGTGTTCGCCGCATACAGTTGCCCGCCGGCCTTGCCCAGGTGTTGCGGGTCAGTGGCCAGGGAGCGAACCAGCACCGGCAGGGTGCCGCCCATCAGCAACGCAGGAATGCCCACCAGCGCGAACGGCAGTACCCAGGCCAGCAAGCCCACGTGCGCTTCCAGCCAGGCAAACGGGCTGGCCGCCAGGCTCATGGCGAAGGTCGCAGCGACACCCAGCAGCGCCACCAGCACTTCCAGACCGGCGTAGAGCACAACTGGGTGCTGCATCCGGTCTGCCCAGCGGCCGAACAGCAAGCCGCCCAAGGCCAGCCCGGCAAAGAATGCGCTGATCCCGGTGGTGATGGCGTAGACCTCGACGCCCACGACCAACGACAGCTGCTTGATCCACAGCACCTGATACACCAGCGCCGCGGCGCCGGAGACAAACAGCAGCAGGGCGGGGATCAACAGCGCCGGGGAGGCGACTTGAGGGGCAGGTATGGCCGACGACTTGCTGGCGACACGTGAGGTCATTGCAGATTGCCTTGTACTGGTACGTTAAAACAGTGACTGCTGGATCTGAGTCAGTCAGATAATTTCAAACCTTACAAAAACCAATGTGGCGAGGGGGCTTGCCCCCGTTGGGTTGCGAAGCAGCCCCATGCGTTGTTTCAGGCAAATCAAATCGCCTGGTTTGCGACTGCTTCGCAGCCGAACGGGGGCAAGCCCCCTCGCCACAGAATAGTGTTTGCCACAAAAAAGTCCGCTCGCCGGTGAGGGCGAGCGGCGGTCTTACTGTGCAGCTTTCATTTTTTCAGCGATCTTGGCATCTACCGCCGCACGGATCTGGTCGATGCTGAAGCTGGCCGGTTTCTGGCTTGGCGGGTATTCGATGAACGTTTGCAGGAACCCGGCCGCTTTTTGTACGGCTTGCGCGGCCAGGTAGACGTTTTTGGTCTGCCAATCGTAATACTGGTCGGAAACCACGTCGGCCCGTTCATACGGGTCCATCCTCAGGTTGAAGATTTTCGGTACGCGCAGGCACACGAACGGTTCGCTCCAGACTTTAAAACCACCGGGCTCGCGTTGTTCGCAGAACACCACTTTCCAGTTACCGAAGCGCATCGACACCAGCACGCCGTCGTCGTTGAAGTAGTAGAACTCCTTGCGCTCGCCTTTAGGTTGTTGGCCGGTCAGGTAGGGCAGTTGGTTGAAACCGTCCAGGTGCACTTTGAAGTTGTTGCCACCCGAGGTCGGTGCCCACCCCTTGAGCAGCTTTTCCTTCACGTCGGTTTCGCCCGCGGCTGCCAGCAAGGTCGGGAACCAGTCCATGCCCGAAAACATTTCGTTGGAGACTTCACCGGCCTTGATCTTGCCCGGCCAGCGAATGATCGCCGGCACGCGGTAGGCGCCTTCCCAGTTGGAGTTCTTCTCGTTACGGAACGGCGTGGTCGCTGCGTCCGGCCAGGAGAACTGGTTCGGGCCGTTGTCGGTGGTGTAGACGACGATGGTGTTGTCGGCGATTTTCAGGTCATCGAGGGTCTTCAGCAGTTTGCCGACGTCGCCGTCGTGTTCCAGCATGCCATCGGCGTATTCGTTGCCGGGCATGCCGCTCTGGCCCTTCATCGAATCGCGCACGTGGGTGAACAGATGCATGCGCGTGGTGTTCATCCAGACGAAGAACGGTTTGTCGGCCTTCGCTTGTTTCTCGATGAACGCTTGCGCCGCAGCGGTAGTTTCATCGTCGATGGTTTCCATGCGCTTGGTGGTCAGCGCACCGGTGTCTTCGATCTTGCCGTCGGCGAAGCTGTGGATCACGCCCCGCGGGGTGTTGGCCTTGACGAACTCGGCATCGTCTTTTGGCCAGTACGGACGCTCAGGCTCTTCTTCGGCGTTGAGGTGGTACAGGTTGCCGAAGAACTCGTCGAAACCGTGGTTGGTCGGCAGGTATTCATCCTTGTCGCCCAGGTGGTTCTTGCCGAACTGGCCGGTGGCGTAGCCTTGGGACTTGAGCGCCTGGGCGATGGTGATATCACGCTTTTGCAGGCCAACCGGTGCGCCCGGGATGCCGACTTTCGACAGGCCGGTACGCAAAGGCGTCTGGCCAGTGATGAACGAAGACCGGCCGGCGGTGCAGCTGTTCTCCGCGTAATAGTCGGTGAACATCATGCCTTCTTTGGCAATGCGGTCGATGTTCGGCGTCTTGTAGCCAACCACGCCCATGGAATAGGCGCTGATGTTGGTCTGGCCGATATCGTCGCCGAAGATCACCAGAATGTTGGGTTTATCAGCGGCTCCGGCTGTTGCCGAAATCGCCATCACCGAGGTTGCCACCAGGGCGAGTTTCGGTAGCCACTTACCTATGCGAGTCATCTGACTGGCTCCTTTTCACTGCGTCGCTGAATGCGACAAACGTTTATTGCGGTCCTGCGTAACGCTTTTTTTATTGCACTTGCTCGGGTGTGGCGGCGTCGTACGGATAGATCCGGCGCCATTCGGACGCCATGTCGACGACTGTCCAGCCACGCTTGTTCGCTTCGTCCAGGGCCTTGTCCAGGCGACCGATCTGCGACTGTCGGTCGTAAGCCCATTCGCGTTTGGCGTCGGTGTGATGCACCAGCCCCATGAATCGTTTGCCGGGACCGGCGGCGGTCCACTGGAGCATTTGCAGGTCACCGTCGGAATTGCCGAACGCGAGGATCGGACGACGACCGATTACCGCGTCGATGCTTTCCGGCTTGCCCGGGCCATCGTCGTTGTGGGCCAGTTTCGGCGTGCGCAGGATCGACGCCTCGCCGTCCTTGTACTGGAACGCGGTGACGAAGGTGGTGCCGATCACCTGCTCCGGTGGAACGCCATAGACCTTCTCGGCAAAGGCGCGCATGAACCCGGTATCGCCACCGGAGACGATGTAGGTCTTGAAGGCGTTGCCGCGCAGGTAGTCGAGCATCTCCAGCATCGGCTGGAAGATCATTTCGGTGTACGGCTTGCCGGTTTTCGGATGCCTGGCCTGACTCAGCCAGGTCTTGGCGTAGTCATCGAACGCTTCACTGGTCATGCCGGTGTGGGTCGCCCCGAAGATCTTCATCATGCCTTCCATGCCGCTGGCGGCCAGTGCCTTGTGATCGTTTTCCAGCACGGCCTGGAATGGCTGGGTGGTTTTCCATTCCGGGTGCTGCGGCGCTGTGCGTTTGACTTCTTCGAGGGCGAACAGCAATTCGAAGTACATCGGCTGCTCGCTCCACAAGGTGCCGTCGTTATCGAACACGGCAATGCGGTCTTCGGGTTTGACGAAGTCCTTGCTGTTTTGATCGGTCACCGCCTGCACGAACTCGATGATCTGCTTTTTCGACGGTCCATCGTTCCACGAGGGCAGCGGTTCGGCTGCCTGGACCAGCAGCGGCAGGCTCAAGACCAGGGTCAGCAGGAAGCTGAATACGCGATGATGGTGTAACGATATCGAATTCGTCATGGGAAACCCTTCTTGTGAACGGGGTTGAGCGGATGAAGAGCAGAAGAGACTGATTCTCTGTTGCACTCGGCCTGACTATGCAGCGTAGACAAGGATTCCCTGATTTGGCGCAGAGCCTGCTCTTTGTCCGTTTCGCGGCCGTAACAGGCCCGCAGGAAGCTTTGCAGGCGCGGGCCGAGACCGGTCAGTTTCAGGCCCCGGCGGCTGCGTCGGGTCCACAGGTACAGGGCGCTCAATTGCGTCGGTTTGCTCTCCAGTTGTGCCGGAATCTGCTTCCACGCGTAGTCGGCGGACTCGAGCCAGGCGGCGTGTCGGGCGCGGCGGCGGGCTTGCCACTTGAGGTATGCGCGGTGTACGAGCGGGCGACTGAACCAGCCCAGTGCCACCAACGCCAGGGCCAATAGTCCGAACCAGTGCCCGGAAAGATGCAGGCGATTGTGCTGGCCGAGTTTTTTCAGGTCTTCGGTGATTGAAAATACCGGCTTGTAGGCGCTGTTGGCCGCGGCGTCGAAGGTCACGCCAGGCACCGTGGCCGTGCGGGTTTGCTGGCTGCTGGCATCCCACCATTTCAGTTCGACGGATGGCAGGCTGTAGTGGCCTTCGGTGTCGATTCGATACGTCACGCTGTCGATGCGCTGGCCGCCATTGAAGTGGCCGCGACCGTCATCCAGATTGCGGATTTGCGCTGCTTTCGGGTAGCGACTCAGGCCCCTGATGGCCTCCAGCGTCGGTGTCGGCAATGACATGCCCAGGGCACCGTCGGCCTGTAGCGTCAGTTCCCGGGTGATGCTGTCGCCGACCTTCAGCGGCGTGGCCGAATGGATGATCTTTTGGGTAAGCCGTAGCCCTTGCGCCACCAGCACCGCCTCCCCGGGCTGGAATCCCGGCGGCTGTGCGGCGTTGAAGTGCAGTGGTTGACTGTGGGCGCTGAGTGCGTGGCTGGCCTGGCCCGGTGTGGCTTGTACGGTCAGCGCCGGAATGTCGAAGCCCTGGGCCAGGTTCGGGGTGATCAGATAGCTGTAGCGCATGCCGCTGAAGGATTGGCCGTCGATCGTCTGGTTCAGGTGTTCGGCGTGGCCGTCCGGCGGCATCACCAGTGCACCGGGCAGTTTCAGGTCGGGCAGGGTGGGGGCGCTGGTGAACCAGGTGTCGGTGAAGACATCGAGTTGCAGTTCGACCAGGCTGCCGACCATGACGGGGGTGGTGGGTTGCAGGGTGGCGCTGACCCGCAGCTGGGGTTCGGCGGCGAGGGTGCCAGTGCTGATCAGGCAAAGGAGCAAGGTGCCGAGTTTTGTGGTGAGCGTTCTGGCCCATTCGCGGGCAAGCCCGCTCCCACAGGGGATCGGTGGCGCACACAAATCCAGTGTGGGAGCGGGCTTGCTCGCGAAGGCCGCGACACGGACTTTCAGGCTGATCATGGCTTGGCCCCCGCCTGATCCTGCAGGCTGAACTTCTGCTTGAGAAACTTCGCCGGCGACGTGGTCAGGTTCTGCAGCCACTGCTCATCCGAGGCGGCCTGTTGGGTCTGCACCTGTTTGCTCTGGCCCTTGCCCGGTGCCTTGTCCATCTTGATTTCGTCGGGTTTGACCTCTGGCGTGTTTTTCTCGGCGCTTTCGGTGTCTTTCTGCAAGGCGATGGCCAGCGCCAGGTTGGCCGTGGCTTCGGGGAACTGCGGTTGCAACTTCAGCGCCTGGTTATAGGTGGCGATGGCCTGATCGAACTTGAACCGGCGCACGTAGATATTGCCCAGGTAGAAATACGCCTGCGGTGTATCGAGCCGCGCGAAACTGGCCAGTGCCAGGTCGAAATCGGCCGCATTGTAGGCGGCCACGCCTTTCCAGTAGGGATCGACGAACAGCGCCGCCGCCTGAGGGTAGTGCTGGTGTTCGAAGGCCCAGCGGCCTTGCTGGTCGCGGGTGAAAAAGGCATCGGTCAGCGCGTTGGCCTGTGCCGGCGCCGATTGCAGCCCCAGGCCCACCGCCAGCAGCAGTCCAGCCATCCAGTTCACGCTCCAGCCCCTGCGTACGCTGAAGAAAGCAAACAGCAGCAGCGGCCAGCAAAACCAGTAGCCGGCGTCTTTCCAGTGCAACTCACGCTGTTCGTCGCTGGCTGACTGGTAGTGCTGCTCGGCATACAGTTCGATCCAGTCCAGATCGTCATCGTTGAGGGTCAGGCTGCCCAGCGGGGCATCCAGCGTTGAGGCAAGCTGCTTGAGGGCGTCCTGGTCGAAACTGCCGAGTTGCGGGCGACCATTGCTGTCGATGCGCGGCTGGCCGCTGGCATCGCGGATGATCCCGCCGTCGGTGCTGCCGGCCGCCAGAATCAGCACTTGCAACGCACTGCCAGCCAGTCGTTTGTCCAGCCCGGCCAGTGCCGTGGTGTCGGCGCCATCGGTGATCAGCAGCAGGGTACCGGGTGTTTTTTCGGCGGCCAGCAGGCGCTTGGCCTGATCGATAACGGCACCGACATCTTTCCCCGGTTTTTCGATCAGATCGGTGCTCAGGGCCTGAATGAAGGTATCGAGCAGCGCCGGATCGTCGGTGGCGGGTAAAACCAGATGCGCGCTGCCGGCATAGGCAATCAAGGCGTTGCGCGAACCGGCGCGGCGCTGGACCAGGTCGTGGAGCTTGTGCTTGACCGCTTCCAGGCGACTGGGTGGGACATCGCTGGCGTCCATGGACGGCGACAGGTCGACGGCGATGATCAGCGGCGCGCGGTTTTCCAGAAAATCCGGGCGATCCTGTTCCCAGGTCGGCCCGGCGGCGGCGAGGGCGCCCAGTACCAACAGCGCAAACAGCAGATGCACCGGGCGCAGGCGGTGCCGGTCTTGCGGGGTGATGAGCAGATGCGGCAGCAGGTGTGCCGCGATATTGCTGCGCCAGCGACGCTGCAAATCCTGGCTATGTCGCCACAGCACTGGCAGCAGTGCGCCGAACACGACGAGCAACAGCCACACGGGGCGCAGGAAATGGAAGTCGCTGAGGTTGATGTCCATCTCAGGCCTCCTGCCGTTGACGGGCGAGCACCAGCCGTGGAAGCAGCAGGGCGCCCAGGTGATACGTCGCCAGCAGCGCAAGGGCTGCGCCCAGCGGCCACCAGAACAGATCGCGTTTGGGCTGGTGGCTGAGGGTTTTCACCTGATGCGGGGTTAGCTTGTCGAGGGTGCTGTAGACCTGATCCAGGGCGTTGCGATCTTCGGCGCGGAAGAAGCGTCCGCCCGTGGTTTGGGCAATGTCCTTCAGGCCTTGCAGGTTGACCTTGGCTTCGCCTTCGGCGTTCGGGTCGCCGATGCCGATGGTGTGAATCACCACCCCTTTGGCGGCAGCCATGGCGGCCGCGTGATCCGGGGTGATGGCGCTGCTGGTGTCGTTGCCGTCGGTGATCAGGATCAGCACTTTTTCCTGCTCGTGGGCCTGCTCCAGCAGTTTCAGGCTCAGGCCGATGGCGTCGCCGATGGCGGTGTTGGGGCCGGCCATGCCGATGCCGGTGTCGTCCAGCAGCAGTGACAGGCTGGCGTGATCGAGGGTCAAGGGTGCCTGCGGATAGGCGCCGGTGCCGAACACGATCAGTCCGATTCGATCGTCCTTGCGCTTGTCGATGAACCCGTGCACCACGTCCTTGACCGCGGCCAGGCGATTGATTTTCTGGCCGTTGGCGTCGCTGAAGTCGGTGGTTTCCATCGACTGGGAAATGTCGATGGCCAGCATCAGGTCACGCACGGGCTGCTGGCGCTCGATGGGCTTTTCCACCCACACCGGCCGGCTCGCCGCCACCAGCAACAGTGTCCAGACCAGCAGGTTCAGGAGCAACTGCCAGCGGTTGCTGCGGGTACCGGCCTGGCTGGGTGCCTGGCCGACAGCACGGCTCATGGCGGCGAAAAACGGTACGCGAACGGCACTGCGCGCCTCGCGGTAATCGGGCAGGTAGCGATAACCCAGCCATGGCAATGGCAGCAGGATCAGCAACCAGGGGTAATCAAGCTGCCACATGATGACGTTCCACCCAGGTTTTGCAGGTGCTGAACAACAGTTGGCGCTGCTCGTTGGGCATGGCCCGCAAGGTTGCGTCAGGCGCGTAGGCCAGCAGCGACAGTTGTTGGCTGAAGTCGGCGGGCAAGGGTTGTGAAATGTGCCGCTGCAGGAATGCCTGCCAATCCTTGTTTCCTAACGCCGCAGGACCCTGTGGGAGCGGGCTTGCCCGCGATGAGGCCATGACATTCAAAATTGATGTCGACTGACAGGACGCCTTCGCGGGCAAGCCCGCTCCCACAGGGAATGCATTCCAGTTAGAGGACGGCATGGAGAGGGCCACGCGTTTGAGCAACTCCGGAAGTTCGCGCAACGCATTCAGGTCATTGCTGCGCTGCTGCAACTCCGCCAGCCGTGCCAGCGCCTCGCGCCGATAGCGGTCGCGCCGCCATTGCCAGTAACGTCGGGCACTGACTAGCAACAGGCTGAGCACCAATAATGTCAGCAACGCCCACCAGCCCCACGTCTGCGGCGCATAGCTGACCGGTGCCGGCAGGGCCATTTCCTTGAGTTGGTCGATGCTCGGGACAGCGGGGTTCATCGGCGCCCCCGGACGAGCTTGCCCAGTTCGGCGCGCAGTTGTTCGTGGGCTTCGGTGGCGGTGCTGAACATCATCAAAGGCACCTGGCTGCGGCGCAGCAAGGTCGCGACGTCCTTGAGCCGACCGCTGAGAAAATCCCCCAATGGCTGATGCACCTGTTGCCGATCCACCGCCAATTCCACCTGCAATAGCCCCTGCGTGATCAGCACGCGACCGTTTTTCGGCAGGTTCAACGCCAGCGGGTCATAGACCTGCATGGCGATCACATCGTTATGGGCCGCCAGTTGCCGCATGAGCTGCAAGGTGCGTTCACCGGCCCCGGCAAAATCACTGACGATGCAGATCAGGTGATCGTGACCGGCCACGGCCAGGCAATGCTGCAGGACCTTGTCGAGCTGGTCTTCGCCCTCGGCATCCGGGTTGCCCGCATTGAGTGCCTGGTTCTGTTGGGCAATGCGGCTGCACAGCGCCTCGACGCGTTTGCGGCTGCGCAGCGGGGCGATGCTGTCGATGCGTTGATCGTTGAATACCAGCCCACCGACGCGGTCGCCCGCGTTGAACACCATCCACGCCGCCAGGGCGCCGAGTTCGGCGGCGACCGCGGATTTGAAGCTGCGTTGCGAACCGAAGAACATCGACATGCGCTGGTCGACGAGGATCAGCGCCGGGCGGTCGCGCTCTTCGGTGAATGTCCGTACCACCGGTTTGCCGGTGCGCAGGGAGGCGCGCCAGTCGAGATGACGCAAATCGTCCCCCGGCTGATAACGGCGCAGCTCATCGAAGTTCAGGCCGCGGCCACGCAAGCGTGACGCGTGATTACCCGCGAGGATGCTGCCTTGAGGTTGGCGAGCGACAAAACTCAGGTCACGGGCCTTGAACTCCAGGGCCATCAACTGCGCCAGAGAGACATACACCAGGCCGTCGACGCTGTTCATGGACATCAGGCCGCAATCGCCACTTTATCGAGCAGACGGTCGAGCACCTGGTCGGCGCTCACGCCATCGGCCACTGCGTCGTAGCTCAGTTGCAGGCGATGGCGCAGCACCGGGTGCACCACGGCGCGCACGTTGTCCGGAGAAACGAAATCCTGGCCCTGCAACCAGGCGTCGGCCCGGGCACACCGGTCCAGGCCGATGCCGCCGCGAGGGCTGGCGCCGATGCTGATCCAGCGCCCAAGGTCGGCGTCGTAGTCGGCCGGATGGCGCGTGGCATTGATCAAGTCGATCAGGTAACGGTCGATCGCCGGGGACACGTGCACCGCACTGACTTCCCGGCGCGCGGCAAAGATCACGTCCTGGGCCAGGGCAAAACCCTGCACCGCAGCCGTTTTTGCGCCGAGTGCCTGTTCTTCTTTGCGCAGCAGGCGCAGCACCTGACTTTCGTTTTCCGCGCTCGGGTAATCGAGCAGCACTTTCATCAGGAAGCGGTCCATCTGCGCTTCCGGCAGCGGGTAGGTGCCTTCCTGTTCGATCGGGTTCTGGGTCGCCACCACGATGAACAGTTCCGGCAGGGCATGGCTGTTGCCGGCCACGGTGATCTGGCGCTCTTCCATGGCTTCGAGCAACGCGGCCTGGACCTTGGCCGGCGCACGGTTGATTTCGTCGGCCAGGATCAGGTTGCCGAACAGCGGGCCGGGCTGGAAGCGGATTTCGTTCTTGCCTTCGACCTGATGCAGCACCTCGGCGCCGGTGATGTCCGACGGCAGCAAATCCGGGGTGAACTGGATGCGGCTCATCTTCGCGTCCAGGTGTTTGGCCAGCGCTTTCACCGTGCGGGTCTTGGCCAGTCCGGGCAGGCTTTCGAGCAGCAGATGCCCATTGGCCAGCAGGCCGACGAGGATTTGCCGGATCACCTGGTCCTGACCGAGTACCGCTTCGGCGATGCTGGCTTGCAGGGCATTGAGGTCGTTGAGTGCGGTCATGAAAGGCTCCTGCAGAAGATCGAACGGGTACTGATGACCATGCCTGGCGAACTCCTAGAAAAATGCCAGGGTCAGGTTGACGCTGATGCCATTGCCTTCGGGCCGGTTCTTGGTGTCGAACTCCGGCACCCAACGGGCACTGAGGTTGGCCTGGGCGTCGGCGAACTTGCCGCTCCAGCCTACCGTGGGGCCAGCACCCACCGAGCGCCCGCGAAAGCCGCTGGTTGCGCCGGATCCGGAGTCATCGGTGACCTGCTGGATATAGCCTGCCACCAAACCGGCGTTCCAGCCGTTGCCGAAGCCGTGGGTCCACAGGGCGTCGAGGGTGAAAATGTTGCCGTTGCGATAATCCGTGGCGTCGTTCTCGGTGTAGAACTCCAGTCCGCTCGACAACGTGAACTCGCCGCCCTTGCCAATCAGGTGAGTGAACGCCACGGTCGGCATGAAGGTGTAAGTGTTCTGGCCGGGGTTGGCCAGGCGATCGTCGTTGTAGGCACCGGTTGGCACGTAGATCGGCAGCGAGAACGCGATGTGGTTGAGTTCGTCGAAGTGATAGCCGGCGGCAATCGGCGTCACCAGCATGTCGGCGAATTGGGTGCCGCTGTCCTCGGTGCCCAGGGTCCTGCCGCGAGGGCCGCTGATACTGGCGGTAACGTCGGTGTACTGCACCGGTACACCGATGGCCGAGGCGTAGTTCCAGCGCCCCTTGCCCGTGTCCCAGACGCGAGTGAAGTTGGCCATGGTGTAAGACACTTTCATGTCCAGCCCGGTACTCAGGGCGCCCACGATCGGCACCTGGGCGTTGCCCTTGAGATCACCGTCGTACCAGATGCTGGTCAGGGACATGACCCAACCCGGCTCCGGAGGCACGATCCCGGCATCGGAAAACACTAGTTGCCCGGTGATCGGGCGACCGACACCCCCTTCGGCCGCCAGGCTCAATGGACTGACGCTGACCATGCACAGCGCCAACAAGGGGCGCACTACGTAAGGCCTGATCATGAACGACTCCGCTTATTGTTGTGTGGTTGCTGGCGTCAGCAGCGGCAGTTTCCATTGGCCGTTGTTGACTTCCGGTTTGGGCAGGTACAGGCGCCTTGTCAAAATGCAAGGTGTAGTCGGTTTTCGACGCGTCGACCGGGTTTCCGGCCCAGGCGTTGGTGCTCGGAGCTAATGCAAGGTCGCTGAATACGATGCGGTAGTTCATGGTGCTTCCTGTCTCGACCTTCATGGCACAGCCGTGATGTCGTCGAGCTTCCAGCTCTTGTCGAAATACGCCTCGGTCGGGGCGTACAGGCGGAAGTAGCTGAACCAGTGCTTGCCCGGCAGGGTTTGCACCCAGTTGTCTTCAAAGCCTTGCGGTGCCGTCGGGCCGAAGTACAGGTCCACCGAGCCGTCGGGGTTTTTCTTCAGATTCTGCCGGGACGACAGGTCGGCCTTGCGCTGGGGGTTGTCGATCAGGCAACGGCTGTCGATGTCATACACGGTCATCGACCAGAACTGCTTGGCCGGTGGGTTGGCGTCGACGTGCAGGCGATAATGCTTGCTGCCGTCGAGCCAGTTACCCTGGTTGTCGGTGTAGGCGCCAAGGTAGGTCTGGCCCAGCCCCGGGGTTTTCGAGACCATGCCTTTGGTGTTCGTCACCGCCTCGTAGAACCAGGCACTGCGCTCCCACAGCTGGTCGTAATAGGCGACACGCTGGGACGGCTCGGCGATGTTCAGCACTGTGTCCCATTGGCGATCCGGCCAGTACTGGGCATCGGGGAAACGCTTGGCGAAGGTGTTGGCCTTGGCGATCAGTTCGCCGACCTGCGCACCCTGTTCCAGGGCCGCGCGTTGCTTGTCGTCGGGATTGAACGGCTTGTCCTTCTCGATGCCCAGGCTGGCCAGCATGGCCATGTAGAAACGGTCACGTTCGTTGACCGGTTCCTTCTGAATGATCTGGTGCAAGCGTTCCCAATACGCCAGGCCTCGTGGCTGGGTACCGGACCAGGCTTTGCCGCCGGGGGACAGCAACCTGGTCCTGGACGGTTCTGCACGCCTGGCATACGGGTACATCCTGAATTGCTCGACCAGCGCCTTGCCCTTGGCCGGGTCCGGATCGAGTACACGGAAACCGACCAACACGTTCATGGTTTCCGATTTGGCCAGGTAATACTTGCCGGCATCGGCCGGTGGCTCGGCACCCGGTGGCAGCACCAGGTATTTGCCTCCCTTGCCTTTGTCCGGGCCGGTCTGGCCCATGTCGATGATCGCCCGCTGCCAGAAATCGCCCACGCCGCCAGCAGTCGGGCCAGGTGGCAACTCAATCACCAGTGGCCCGGTTTCATTGAGGTCGACAAAGCCAAGGATGTAGGGCGTGGTGGCATTGGCCGTGATCACCCCGAGTTTGTCTTCGTAGCTGTTGAGCACCATCAGGTCGCCGCTGTGGGCACCCAGTTTGTCGCGAAACTCTTCCTGCCATTGGGCGTAGGACACCAGCGGCAACGCCCACAGATAACTCTGGGTGGCCTGCTGGAAATCCAGTTCGGCGTAAAGATGGGCGATTGACTCGTGGGCCGGCAGTTCGCCTTGCATGGCAATTTTGCCGATACGCGTATCGAGATCCTGGGCACCCACGCCGCAGCTGACGAACATTGTCATCAGGCTGAAGCCGGCTGCGCGAAGGGCAACGTTCATAAGAAGGTCCTTATTTACCGAAGGTGACATTGATCCCTGCGTACAGTGTGAGTTGTGGTAAACCATCGCCTTTTCGGTCAACGGTCCACTGTGGTTCGATATAGGCATTGAGAATATTGGACCCGGACTTCCAGGCTTGCCGCCACCCAAACCGAGTGGGATGTAATGAGTGTTGTTCTTCAGGTCGAAAGTCCAGGTGCCGGTCGAGCACCAGCCTTTTTCCAGGTTGTGGATGATGAACGGCAGGAAGGTGGCGGACTTGACTTGAGGGTGGTCCGATGCCGGTGCAGTAGCCGGTTGGCTGTCTCGGCGTGAACACGAAAAACAGGCGCCAGTGAAGTCACCCAGACGAAGGCGTACTTCCCCAATTGCTTTGACATCATTCCCCCCGCTTCCCTGGTGGCTGACTGATCGGGCCTGCGGCCCCTTATGTGCAGCCGCAACTTCGTAATCCCTTTCCGATCAAGCCTGTAGGACTTATCGGATGAAGTTAGCAGTTAACCACGGGTTAGCCAGCCATATGGATTAATTCTTTCGTTTTGTGTGTGGATTCTCGTTATTTTCGTGTACTAAAAAGTTAATACGGGTCAAAGACTTGCCCACGCAAGTTAAGTGGCCATCTAGTTAATGTGGGAGCAAGCCCGCTCCCACAGCAAGCTGAGGAAAAGGTCGAATCAGTCAGTTCTTTTTCGCCTGCTCCCAAACCCGCTCTTCCTGCTCGCGCAGTTCCGGCGTGAACTCGGCGCCAAAGTCTTCGGCCTCAAACACCTGGCGTATCTCGATCTCGGCCTCGGTGCCCGGCATCGGGTTGGGGCAGCGCTTGACCCATTCGATGGCTTCTTCTCTGGACTTCACTTTCCACAACCAGAAACCGGCAATCAGTTCCTTGGTTTCGATGAAGGGGCCGTCGATCACCGTGCGTTTTTCACCTGAAAACTTTATGCGAGCGCCTTTGCTGCTCGGGTGCAGGCCTTCGCCCGCGAGCATGATGCCGGCCTTGACCAGTTCTTCGTTGTAGTTGCCCATGGCGGTCAGCAGCTCCTGGCTGGGCATGACGCCGGCCTCGGAATCCTGGCTGGCCTTGATGATGATCATGAATCGCATGGTGTCGTCTCCGTTGCGGTTGAGTGATTCGATTTATAGTCGAACGACGATGGAGTAATTCGACAGAGTGCTATCAAAAGTTTTAGTCGAAGACGAGTCGCGTACCTTTCGTCATGAACATCGGGAAGCGGCGGGTGAGGGCGTACTCTGTACTTTTGCCGACTTGATCGGCTAACAAGCGAACCCTGTGGGCGCGAGCCTGCTCGCGATGACGTCAGCTCAGTCGCCAGCGATGTTGCATGACATTGCGCTTTCGTCGGATCGCCGCCCGGAGCAAGGCTGCTCCCACAGGGTTATGAGTTGTATCCAGTTTTGTGCGCTGATACATGACAATTTATGTTTGACCGTAGGTCGCAGGGCAATTTCGTGGTTAACTTCGGCCTCGTCAAAATTCTCCACCACAACGTTCAGAAGGACTCCGTTCATGGCTCAAGTCACTCTTAAAGGCAACCCGGTTCAAGTCAACGGCCAACTGCCACAAGCCGGTTCCAAGGCGCCAGCCTTTTCCCTGGTTGCCGGCAATCTGTCCGACGTCACCCTTAAAGACTTTGCAGGCAAGCGCAAAGTGCTGAACATCTTCCCAAGCGTTGACACCCCGACCTGCGCCACTTCCGTGCGCAAGTTCAACGCCCAGGCCAGCGACGTGGCCAACACTGTTGTGCTGTGCATCTCCGCTGACCTGCCGTTCGCCCAGGCCCGCTTCTGCGGCGCCGAAGGCCTGGAAAACGTACAGAACCTGTCGACCCTGCGCGGCGCAGAGTTCATCCAGAACTACGGCGTGGCCATCGCCGACGGCCCGCTCAAGGGCCTGACCGCTCGCGCCGTCGTGGTTCTGGACGAGAACGACAACGTGCTGCACAGCGAACTGGTTGGCGAAATCGCTGACGAGCCGAACTACGACGCGGCACTTGCTGTTCTGAAGTAAGTACGCCGTTGCAATTGTTAACACCCCCGCTGTCAAAAATGCTGTTGTAGGAGCGAGCTTGCTCGCGATGGACTCAAGAACGCTGCGTTTCGTCAGTAGACATGCGTTATCGTTAACGACCATCGCGAGCAGGCTCGCTTCTGCGCTGATCGGCATTACCCTTTGTCCAGGCCGTTTTCATTTGTGTTTCAGTGTCTTGGATAAAACTCCTGTTACGTAAGCTGAAAGTAAATTGCCGGTAAAGGCGCTTTGCTTAATACCCGCCAGTGCTTATCGTTCAGCCTCATGTAAAAAAGCCCACGCGCCCAATGGTTGATCACTCAATGCAATCCTCCGCTTCCCGTAGTCCCCGTCGCTGGCTGTTCGGCCTGCTTGTCCTGTTGGTCATTGCCGCCCTGTGCTGGAAGTTCTGGCCGGGCAGCGCTGCACCCAAAGAGGCTGCGGGGCAGAAAGCCGTTGCCGGGCATGCCGGGCGATCGGGGGGCATGCGCCCGGGGTTCGGAGGTGCGTCAGGGCCGGTACCGGTGCGCGTGGCTCCGGCCGTCACCGGTGACTTCCCGCTGTATTTCAAGGCGCTGGGCACGGTCACGGCGCTGAACACCATCAACGTCCGCAGCCGCGTGGGCGGTGAGCTGGTCAAGATTCATTTCGAAGAAGGGCAGATGGTCAAGGCCGGCGACCTGCTGGCTGAAATCGACCCGCGCCCTTACCAGAACGCCTTGCTTCAGGCCGAAGGCACCTTGCTGCAGAATCAGGCGCAATTGAAAAACGCCCAGGTCGATGTCGAGCGCTATCGCGGCCTGTACCGCGAAGACAGCATTGCCAAGCAGACCCTGGACACCGCCGAAGCGCTGGTCGGTCAGTTCCAGGGTACGGTCAAGACCAATCAGGCCGCGGTCAACGACGCCAAGCTCAACCTTGAATTTACCCGGATCCGCGCCCCCATCACCGGTCGCGTGGGCCTGCGTCAACTGGACGTCGGCAATCTGGTGGCGGCCAACGACACCACCGCCTTGGCGATCATCACCCAGACCCAACCGATCAGCGTGGCCTTCACCCTCCCGGAAAACAGCCTAGACACCGTGCTCGCCCGTTATCGCAGCGGTGCCCAATTGCCGGCTGAAGCCTGGGATCGCGGCGATACCAAGTTGCAGGCCACTGGCGTGCTGCAGAGCCTGGACAACCAGATCGACGTCACCACCGGCACCCTGAAATTCAAGGCTCGCTACGAGAACCGCGATCAGTCGCTGTTCCCCAACCAGTTCGTCAATGTGCGCCTGTTGGCCGACACCCTCAAAAACGTAGTGCTCGCACCGTCCGCCGCGATCCAGTTCGGCACCAACGGCACGTTCGCCTATGTCCTGGATGGTGACAAAAAGGTCAAGATCCGTCAGTTGAAAGTCGGCGCCAGTGACGGCCTGAACACCGTGGTCACCGAAGGCCTGTCCGCGGGCGACCGGGTCGTACTGGAAGGCACTGACCGCCTCAAAGACGGCAGCGACGTGGAGGTGGTCAACGACAGCCAGGACGTGCCGACCACGCCAACCGAACACCTGCAAGGCAAGTCGGCGGTCAACGCGGCCGAGCCCGCGACCACTGACAAGGCGAAAAAGGGTGGCGCATGAACCTCTCGCGGCTGTTCATCCTTCGCCCGGTAGCCACCACGCTGAGCATGCTGGCGATTATCCTGGCCGGCGTCATTGCCTATCGGCTGCTGCCGGTGTCGGCGTTGCCCCAGGTCGATTACCCGACCATTCGCGTCATGACCCTGTACCCTGGCGCCAGCCCGGACGTCATGACCAGCGCGGTGACCGCGCCGCTTGAACGGCAGTTCGGGCAGATGCCCGGCCTGACACAAATGGCCTCCACCAGTTCCGGCGGGGCGTCGGTGCTGACCCTGCGGTTCAGCCTCGACATCAACATGGACGTTGCCGAGCAACAGGTGCAGGCGGCGATCAACGCGGCCACCAACCTGCTGCCCAAGGACCTGCCGGCCCCGCCGGTGTACAACAAGGTCAACCCGGCCGACACGCCGGTGCTGACCCTGGCCATCACCTCCAAGACCATGCTGCTGCCCAAGCTCAACGATCTGGTCGATACGCGCATGGCGCAGAAAATCGCCCAGATCAGCGGCGTCGGCATGGTCAGCATTGCCGGTGGTCAACGCCAGGCCGTGCGGATCAAGGTCAACCCGGAGGCCCTGGCGGCCAACGGCTTGAACCTGTCGGACGTGCGCACCCTGATCGGCGCCTCCAACGTCAACCAGCCCAAGGGCAACTTCGACGGCCCGACCCGGGTCTCGATGCTCGATGCCAACGATCAACTGACGTCGCCCAAGGACTACGCCAACCTGATTCTGGCCTATGCCAACGGCGCGCCGTTGCGGCTCAAGGACGTGGCGGAAATCGTCGACGGCGCCGAGAATGAGCGCCTCGCGGCATGGGCCAACGAGAACCAGGCCGTACTGCTCAACATCCAGCGTCAGCCCGGGGCCAACGTGATCGAGGTGGTGGACCGGATCAAGGCGCTGCTGCCGAGCATCACCGACAACCTGCCGGCCGGCCTCGACGTGGTGGTGCTGACCGACCGCACCCAGACCATCCGCGCCTCGGTCAAGGACGTGCAGCACGAATTGCTGATCGCCATCGCCCTGGTGGTCATGGTCACCTTCCTGTTCCTGCGTCGCGCCAGCGCCACGATCATTCCGTCGGTGGCCGTGCCGCTGTCGCTGATCGGCACGTTCGGCGTGATGTACCTGGCCGGGTTCTCGGTCAACAACCTGACTCTGATGGCCCTGACCATCGCCACCGGTTTCGTGGTGGACGATGCGATCGTCATGCTGGAGAACATTGCGCGCTTCATTGAGGAGGGCGACAGCCCGCTGAACGCGGCACTCAAGGGCGCCAAACAGATCGGTTTCACCCTGATCTCCCTGACGTTGTCGCTGATCGCCGTGCTGATCCCGCTGCTGTTCATGGCGGACGTGGTCGGGCGCTTGTTCCGCGAGTTCGCCATTACGCTGGCGGTGGCGATCCTGATTTCCCTGGTGGTTTCCCTGACGCTGACGCCGATGATGTGCGCGCGGCTGCTCAAGCGCGAACCCAAGCAAGCCGAGCAGGGGCGTTTCTATCGCGCAAGCGGTGCGTTCATCGACTGGATGATCGCCGCTTACGGACGCCAGTTGCAGTGGGTGCTCAAGCACCAGCCCCTGACCTTGATGGTGGCCATCGGCACCCTGGCGCTCACGGTATTCCTGTACATGGTAGTGCCCAAGGGCTTCTTCCCGGTGCAGGACACCGGGGTTATCCAGGGTATTTCCGAAGCGCCGCAATCGATTTCCTTCGCCGCCATGAGCGAGCGTCAGCAGGAGCTGGCCAAGGTGATTCTGGCCGACCCGGCGGTTGAGAGCCTGTCCTCCTACATTGGCGTGGACGGCGACAACTCGACCCTCAACAGCGGTCGTTTGCTTATCAACCTCAAGTCGCACCGCGACCGTGACCTGAGTGCAACGCAAGTGATTGCCCGCCTGCAACCGGAGCTGGACAAGCTGGTCGGCATCCGCCTGTTCATGCAGCCGGTGCAGGACCTGACCATCGAGGACCGGGTCAGTCGTACGCAGTACCAGTTCAGCATGTCGTCGCCGGACTCGAAGCTGCTGAGCCTGTGGAGCGGGCGCCTGGTCGAGGCCTTGGCCGACCGCCCGGAGCTGACCGACGTGGCCAGCGATCTGCAGGACAAGGGCCTGCAGGTTTATCTGGTGATCGACCGCGATGCGGCGTCGCGGGTCGGGGTGTCGGTGTCGAACATCACCGATGCGCTGTACGACGCCTTTGGCCAGCGGCAGATTTCCACGATCTACACCCAGGCGAGCCAGTACCGCGTGGTCCTGCAATCGCAGTCCGGCGAGAAGATCGGCCCGGATGCGTTGAACCAGATTCACGTCAAGACCACCGATGGCGGCCAGGTGCGCCTGTCCAGCCTGGCGCATATCGAGGAGCGTCAGGCGCAACTGGCGATCACCCACATCGGCCAGTTCCCGGCGGTGATGATGTCCTTCAACCTCGCGCCCGGCGTGGCGCTGGGGCATGCGGTCGAGATCATCGAGCAGGTGCAGAAGGACATCGGCATGCCGATTGGCGTGCAGACCCAATTCCAGGGCGCGGCGCAGGCGTTCCAGGCTTCGTTGTCGAGCACCTTGCTGCTGATCCTGGCGGCGGTGGTGACCATGTACATCGTGCTGGGCGTGCTCTACGAGAGCTACATCCACCCGATCACCATTCTCTCGACCTTGCCGTCGGCGGCGGTGGGTGCCTTGCTGGCGTTGATCCTCAGTGGCAACGACCTGGGCATGATCGCGATCATCGGCATCATTCTGCTGATCGGCATCGTCAAGAAGAACGCGATCATGATGATCGACTTCGCGCTCGACGCCGAGCGTAACCAGGGCATGGACCCGCAAACGGCGATCTATCAGGCCGCCTTGCTGCGTTTCCGGCCGATCCTGATGACGACCCTGGCGGCGCTCTTCGGTGCCGTGCCGTTGATGCTGGCCACCGGTTCCGGTGCGGAACTGCGCCAGCCGCTGGGCCTGGTGATGGTCGGCGGCCTGTTGCTGAGCCAGGTTTTGACCCTGTTCACTACGCCCGTGATCTACCTGTATTTCGATCGTCTCGGTCGGCGCTTTGGCAAGACCGGCGCTCAGGAGACGGCGGTATGACGGCCTGCATAACCTGTGGGAGCGGGCTTGCTCGCGAAGGCGTCCGGTCAGTCGACAGGGATATTGAATGCAAGGCCCTCTTCGCGAGCAGGCTCGCTCCCACAGGGGGCCTGCAGGGCTCGTGGGTTGGTGCCGGGAGCGGTCATCGATGAATCTCTCGGGACCTTTCATCAAGCGCCCGGTCGCGACCATGTTGCTGAGCCTGGCCATCATGCTGCTGGGTGGCGTGAGCTTCGGTTTGCTGCCCGTGTCGCCGCTGCCGCAAATGGACTTTCCGGTGATCGTGGTCCAGGCCAGCCTGCCCGGTGCCAGCCCCGAGGTGATGGCGTCGACGGTGGCCACGCCGCTGGAACGCTCTTTCGGCGCGATTGCCGGGGTCAACACCATGAGCAGCCGCTCCAGCCAGGGCTCGACCCGGGTGATCCTGCAATTCGACCTCGACCGCGACATCAACGGCGCGGCGCGGGAAGTGCAGGCGGCCATCAACGCCTCGCGCAATCTGCTGCCCAGCGGGATGCGCAGCATGCCGACCTACAAGAAGGTCAACCCGTCCCAGGCGCCTATCATGGTGCTGTCGCTGACGTCCGATGTGCTGGAAAAAGGCCAGCTCTATGACCTGGCTTCGACGATCCTGTCCCAGAGCCTGTCCCAGGTGCAGGGCGTCGGCGAGGTGCAGATCGGCGGCAGTTCGCTGCCGGCGGTGCGTATCGAACTCGAACCGCAGGCGCTGAACCAGTACGGCGTGGCCCTGGACGATGTGCGCAACACCATCGCCAATGCCAACGTACGCCGGCCCAAGGGCTCGGTGGAGGACGATCAACGTCTGTGGCAGGTCCAGGCCAACGACCAGCTGGAAAAAGCCAAGGACTACGAGTCGCTGATCATCCACTACAACGGCGGCGCGGCCCTGCGCCTCAAGGACGTGGCCAAGGTCAGCGACGGCGTCGAAGACCGCTACAACAGCGGTTTCTTCAACGACGACGCGGCGGTGCTGCTGGTGATCAACCGGCAGGCCGGCGCCAACATCATCGAGACGGTCAACGAGATCAAGGCGCAGTTGCCGGCGTTGCAGGCGGTGTTGCCGGCCAGCGTCAAGCTGAACCTGGCCATGGATCGTTCCCCGGTGATCAAGGCCACGTTGCACGAAGCGGAAATGACCTTGCTGATCGCCGTGGCGCTGGTGATCCTGGTGGTGTTCCTGTTCCTCGGTAACTTCCGCGCCTCGCTGATCCCGACCCTGGCGGTGCCGGTGTCGCTGGTCGGTACCTTTGCCGTGATGTACCTCTACGGCTTTTCGCTGAACAACCTGTCGCTGATGGCGCTGATCCTGGCCACCGGGCTGGTGGTGGACGATGCCATCGTGGTGCTGGAGAACATTTCCCGGCACATCGACGAAGGCGTGCGACCGATGAAGGCGGCCTACCTCGGCGCCCAGGAAGTCGGCTTCACCCTGCTGTCGATGAACGTGTCGCTGGTGGCGGTGTTCCTGTCGATCCTGTTCATGGGCGGGATCGTTGAAAGCCTGTTCCGCGAATTCTCCATCACCCTGGCGGCGGCAATCGTGGTTTCGCTGCTGGTGTCATTGACCCTGACCCCGATGCTCTGCGCCCGCTGGCTCAAGCCGCACACGCCGGGGCAGGAGAACCGCCTGCAACGCTGGAGCCGGCGGGCCAACGACTGGATGGTCGGCAAATACGCCACCAGCCTCGACTGGGTGCTGCGCCACAAACGCCTGACGTTGCTCAGCCTGTTCGTGACAATCGGTGTGAACATTGCGCTGTATATTGTTGTTCCTAAAACATTTTTACCTCAGCAGGATACCGGTCAACTGATCGGTTTCGTGCGCGGCGACGACGGCCTGTCGTTCAGCGTGATGCAGCCGAAGATGGAGATTTTCCGCCGTGCGGTGCTCAAGGATGAAGCGGTAGAAAGCGTCGCCGGATTCATCGGCGGCAGCAACGGCACCAACAACGCCTTCATGCTGGTGCGGCTGAAACCGATCAAGGAACGCAACATTTCAGCGCAGAAAGTCATCGAACGCCTGCGCAAGGAAATGCCCAAGGTGCCCGGCGCACAACTGATGCTCATGGCCGACCAGGACCTGCAGTTCGGTGGCGGCCGTGAGCAGACCACCTCGCAATACTCCTACATCCTGCAAAGCGGGGATCTCGGGGCATTGCGCGAGTGGTATCCGAAAGTCGTCACCGCGCTCAGGGCCTTGCCGGAACTGACGGCCATCGATGCGCGGGAAGGCCGGGGCGCCCGGCAAGTGACCCTGATCGTCGACCGCGACCAGGCCAAACGCCTGGGTGTCGACATGGACATGGTCACGGCGGTGCTGAACAACGCCTACAGCCAGCGGCAGATTTCGACCATCTACGACAGCCTCAACCAGTATCAGGTGGTGATGGAGGTCAACCCGAAATACGCCCAGGACCCGATCACCCTCAAGCAGGTCCAGGTCATCACCGCCGATGGCGCGCGGATTCCGCTGTCGACCATCGCCCATTACGAAAACAGCCTGGAAAACGACCGGGTCAGCCACGAAGGCCAGTTCGCTTCGGAAAGCATTGCCTTCGACATGGCCGAAGGCGTGACCGTGGAGCAGGGTGGTGCCGCCATCGAGCGGGCGATTGCCAAGGTCGGGCTGCCGGAAGAGGTGATCGCGAAAATGGCCGGCACAGCCGACGCTTTCGCGGCGACCCAGAAAAGTCAGCCGTGGATGATTCTGGGGGCGCTGGTGGCGGTGTATCTGGTCTTGGGTGTGCTGTACGAAAGCTACATTCATCCGCTGACCATCCTGTCCACCCTGCCGTCCGCCGGGGTCGGCGCGTTGCTGTCGATCTATGCGCTGGGCGGCGAGTTCAGCCTGATTTCGTTGCTGGGGCTGTTTCTGCTGATCGGCGTGGTGAAGAAAAACGCCATTCTGATGATCGACCTGGCGTTGCAGCTGGAGCGGCATCAGGGCATGGCACCGCTGGAATCGATTCGCAGTGCCTGCCTGCAACGTTTGCGACCGATCCTGATGACCACCCTGGCGGCGATCCTCGGTGCCTTGCCGTTGCTGCTGAGCCGCGCCGAAGGGGCGGAAATGCGCCAGCCGCTGGGTCTGACCATCATCGGCGGGCTGATCTTCAGCCAGGTGCTGACGCTTTACACCACGCCAGTGGTTTACCTCTATCTCGACAAACTGCGCCATCGCTTCAACAAATGGCGTGGGGTGCGTACCGATGCTGCTCTGGAAACTCCGCTATGACTGAACGTTCGCTTTTCAACCTGGCTGCACCGCTGATCACGGCTCGAGGCTCGCGTTTGCTGAGCCTGTCACTGTGCGTGGCCATGCTCAGTGCCTGCGCCGTCGGCCCGGATTACCAGCGCCCGCAAACCGCGGAACCTGCGCAGTACAAGGCAGCAGAAGGCTGGCGCCAGGCCAACCCGAGCGATGCCCTGGCGCGCGGTGCATGGTGGGAGCTTTATGGCGATCAACAGCTCAATGGCCTGATCGAGAAGCTCAACAGCGCCAACCAGACCGTCGCCCAGTCCGAAGCCCAGTACCGCCAGGCCCAGGCCTTGGTGCGCAGCGCACGCGGGGCGTTTTTCCCCACGGTCGACCTGAACGTCAGCAAGAACCGTTCAAGCCAGGGCACCGGCAGCAGCAGCTCCAGCCTGAGCAGTTCGTCCAGCGGTATTCGCGACACGTATTCGGCCCAGGCGGGCGTCAGTTGGGAAGCGGATGTGTGGGGCAAGCTGCGCCGTGGCCTGGAAGCCGACACCGCGAATGCCCAGGCAAGCTTCGCCGATCTGGCGGCCATGCGCCTGAGTCAACAGTCGGAACTGGTGCAGAATTACCTGCAATTGCGCGTGATCGATGGCCAGAAACGCCTGCTCCAGGACACGGTCGAGGCTTATCAGCGCTCCCTGAAGATGACCGAGAACCAGTACCGCGCCGGCGTATCCGGCAAGGACGCCGTGGCCCAGGCCCAGACCCAGCTCAAGAGCACTGAAGCGGACATGATCGACCTGATCTGGCAACGTGCCCAGTTCGAGAACGCCATTGCCGTGCTGATCGGCCTGCCGCCGGCGGAGTTCAGCCTGGCGCAAAGCCAGGACATTCCGCAGTTGCCGCAAGTGCCGGTGGCCCTGCCTTCGCAGTTGCTGGAGCGTCGCCCGGACATCGCTTCGGCCGAACGCTCGGTGATGGCTGCCAACGCCAACATCGGCGTGGCCAAGGCTGCCTATTACCCGGACCTGACCCTGAGCTTGAACGGTGGTTACAGCAGCAGTACCTCGAAAGACTTGTTCAGCCTGCCAAACCGATTCTGGTCGGTCGGGCCGCAATTGGCCATGACCCTGTTCGACGGCGGCCAGCGCTCGGCGGAAGTCGACCGCAGTGAAGCGGCCTATGACGAAACAGTGGCCAAGTACCGCCAGACTGTGCTGGACGGATTCCGCGAAGTGGAAAACTTCCTGGTGCAACTCAAGGTGCTGCAGGACGAAGCCGTCGTACGCCAACAGGCGCTGGACGCCGCCCGTGAATCGTTGCGCCTGACCCAGAACCAGTACAAGGCCGGCTTGATCGCATACATCGATGTGGTGGTGACCCAAGCGGCGGCGCTGAACAATGAGCGCAGCAACCTGGACCTGTTGCAAAGCCGCCTGATCGCCAGCGTGCAGTTGATCGCCGCGCTGGGCGGTGGCTGGGACGGGCAGCTTGAAGTGAGCGAGAGCCGATAACGCAATCTAACGCACGCTGCAATCCCTGTGGGAGCGAGCTTGCTCGCGATGGCTGAGTCACATTCAGCATGGATGCTGCCTGACCCACCGCTATCGCGAGCAAGCTCGCTCCCACAGGTTTTGTGCTCTCGACTCCTTCCTTGTGGCAGGCGCCAGCAGCTTGACGCGAGTTAATGTAAAACCTTAAAACAAACGTTTCATCGGACTGATGGCCCTTTGCTCATTTTGTGAGTGCGTTCTCATTCGGAATCAGTACAATCGCCGCATTTTCCCCCGGCGAGAATCAATACCATTAATGGGGGTATTCGCGAGAAGTCCGCATGCTCATCGGTAGCTATTCCCCCACCCTGGTTATCATTTCGCTCTGTGTCGCGATTCTCGCCTCATATACCGCACTCGACCTGACCGGACGCATTGCCACTGCCAAAGGCCGCGCCGTGCATTTGTGGACCGTGGGCGGGGCCATTGCCATGGGCATCGGCATCTGGTCGATGCACTTTATCGGCATGCTCGCATTCAAGCTGCCGATCGATCTGGGCTATGACGGCGCAATCACCCTGTTGTCGCTGTTGATCGGCGTGCTCTCCAGCGGTTTTGCGCTGTGGCTGGTCAGCCAGCCAAAACTTCCGGCCTGGCAACTGGCCTTTGGCGCGCTGGTCATGGGCGCTGGCATCAGCGCGATGCACTACACCGGTATGGCTGCCATGCGCATGCAACCAGGCATCGACTATGACCCGACGCTGTTCGGCGCTTCGCTGATGATCGCTGTCGCTGCCTCGGGCGCGGCATTGTGGATCGCGTTCCATTTACGCCAACACACGCCTTATGTCCGCCTGATCCGTGGCGGTGCCGCTGTGATCATGGGCATCGCCATCGTCGGCATGCACTACACCGGGATGGCCGCTGCACGCTTTGCCGATGGCAGCTTTTGCGGGGCAGCGGTCGACGGTCTGAACGGCAAGGGCCTGGACAACCTGGTGCTGATCACCACGTTGGCGGTGCTGTGCATTGCCTTGCTGACCTCGATCCTCGATGCGCGCCTGGAGGCCCGCACCGCGAGCCTGGCCCAGTCGCTGACCGAAGCCAACCGTGAACTGACCCAACTGGCCCTGCACGACACCCTCACCGGGTTGCCGAACCGGACGTTGCTCGCCGACCGAATCGATCAGGCCATGTCCCGGGTTCGTGAACAGGGCGGTTGCTTTGCCCTGATGTTCATCGACCTGGACGGCTTCAAACCCGTCAACGATGCCTTCGGTCACCACATGGGCGACCTGCTTTTGCGCGAAGTGGCCATGCGCCTGCGCGAAGACTTGCGCAGCCAGGACACCCTGGCGCGGATCGGCGGCGATGAGTTCGTGTTGCTGGTGCAATTGAGCGAGCAGAACGATGCCTTGAGCCTCGCGGCCCGCCAGGTCGGGTTGATTGCACGGGCGTTCCGGGTTGCCGAACATGATTTGCACATTTCCGCCAGTGTCGGCATCGCGCTCTATCCGGGTAACGGGCAGTCCGCCCACGAATTGCTGATGAACGCCGACGCGGCGATGTACCACGCCAAGGGCGCGGGTAAAAACGGCTACAGCTTTTTCGATGCCTCGATGAACACCAACGCGCGCAAGCAACTGCAATTGCTGCAGGACTTGCGCAATGCCGTGGAACATCAGCAATTCAGCCTGCATTACCAGCCCAAGTTCGATGCCGCCAATGGCCGGCCGGTGGGCGCCGAGGCCCTGTTGCGCTGGGAGCACCCGACGCAGGGGTTGCTGTTACCGGACAAGTTCATCGAGCTGGCGGAAAAGACCGGGCTGATCATTCCGATCGGCGAGTGGGTGCTCAACGAAGCGTGCCGCCAGATGCGCGAGTGGTACGTGCTGGGCTACACCGATTGGCGCATCGCCGTGAACCTGTCGGCCATCCAGTTTTGCCATGCCGGACTGGTCCAGAGCGTCGCCAGGGCATTGGCGACTCACCATCTGCCGGCCAATAGCCTGACCCTGGAAATCACTGAAACCACCGCAATGAGCGATGCCGACGCGAGCATGACGGTGCTTCAGGAACTCTCGGAAATGGGTGTCGACCTGTCCATCGACGATTTTGGCACCGGTTATTCGAGTTTGATGTACCTCAAGCGCTTGCCGGCCAACGAACTGAAGATCGACCGCGGTTTTGTCCGTGACCTGGAGCACGACAGCGATGACGCCGCCATCGTTTCGGCCATCGTGGCGCTCGGCCAGGCGTTGGGGTTGCGCATCGTTGCCGAGGGTGTGGAGACGGGTTCGCAGCAGGACTTCCTGACGCAACTGGGCTGCGACTCGTTACAGGGTTACCTGCTGGGGCATCCGTTGCCGGCCGCAGGTTTCATGATGGAAATCCATCGCTCGGAGCGATTGGCGCTGGCTTGACAGTCCGTGTCATCGTTCATCGCGGGCAAGCCACGCTCCCACAGGTTTTGCATATTCTGTGGGAGCGTGGCTTGCCCGTGATGGCGTCTGTGCAAACGCTACCCAAGCCATGCAAAAACCGCCAATGGCGGTTATTCTTGCCCCCGACCGCTTAAGCTTTGATTGGGGGAAGGCTCGCATGGACAAAGTCATCGTCATCACCGGCGGCAGCCGCGGCATTGGTGCCGCCACCGCACTGTTGGCCGCCGCGCAGGGCTATCGGATCTGCATCAATTATCAGGCGGACGAAAAGGCCGCACTCGGCGTGCTAGAGCAAGTCCGCGCCCTCGGTGCGCAAGCCATTGCGGTAAGGGCCGATGTCAGCATCGAAGACGAAGTCATCGCGCTGTTCCATCGGGTCGACAATGAACTGGGCCGGGTCACGGCGCTGGTCAATAACGCCGGGACCGTGGGGCAAAAGTCCCGGGTCGACGAAATGTCCGAGTTCCGCATTCTCAAGATCATGAAAACCAACGTCCTGGCGCCGATCCTCTGCGCCAAGCACGCGATCCTGCGCATGTCGCCCAAACACGGCGGGCAGGGCGGCAGTATCGTCAACGTGTCCTCGGTGGCCGCACGCTTGGGCGCGCCCAACGAATATGTCGACTACGCGGCGTCAAAAGGTGCGCTGGACACCTTCACCATCGGCCTGTCCAAGGAAGTGGCGGGAGAGGGGATCCGCGTCAACGCGGTGCGCCCGGGCTACATCTACACCGATTTCCATGCCTTGAGCGGCGATCCGGACCGGGTCAGCAAGCTTGAGTCGGCGATCCCGATGGCCCGCGGCGGGCGCCCGGATGAAGTGGCGGAGGCGATTGTCTGGTTGTTGTCGGACAAGGCTTCTTATGCGACGGGGACATTTGTTGATCTTGGTGGTGGACGCTGAGTTGAGCCCGCAAGCATCCACCTGTTATTTCTGACAGTAGACGCTGCTGACAAGGGCGCCTAGATTGGCGACGAGCCACGCAACCGAACACTGCGTGTGTTGAAGCCTCTCAAAGTCGGGCGCCTTGTGCATGCACATCCACACACCAACGCTGAACGCCGTCGACCCTCGCGGTTTAGCTGTTCGTACGGTGGCTTATCATCGTCGCGCGACCAGTGCGCCGCCCGAGTCACGGGTCACGCATCAGCTGTATGACGGGGCCGGCCGTCTTGCTCGGCAACGCGATCCGCGATTGTTTGCGTTGCTCGATGCGCCTTCAAACCTGTCCAGCACTTACAGCCTTACGAGTCAGCCGCTGTGCAGCGACAGTGTCGATGCTGGCTGGCAAGTCGATTTGCCCGGTGCAGCCGGGCAGGTAATCGAGTCATGGGATCAACGCGGTTGGCATCGTCGCACTGAGCATGATTCGTCGCTGCGGCCGGTGGCGATGTTCGAGCAAGGCATCGGTGAGGTGGAGCGCTGTGCCGAGCGCATCCGATGGGGCGCTGCGACAGATGAAGAGGCCCGGCACAATCGCTGTGGTCAGCCGATCCGACAGGATGATCCGGCAGGGAGTCGATTGCTTTCCGATTCCGGGATGTCAGCGGCGGTACTGCTTGAGATTCGGCATTTCTTGAACAGTTTTGATCCGCCCGATTGGCCCCTTGTAGAAGCGGAGCGCGACCTTTTGCTGGAACCGGGCGAGGGGGCACGGGCATCCTGGTCCTTCCTGCCTTCGGGTGAGCTCTCGCATCAAACCGACGCCAAAGGTCACACCCGACATTTCACCTATGACCGCGCCGGGCAACTGCATTCGGTCGGGCTGCAACGCTCCGGCCAATCCACCGCCGACACGCTGGTCAATGCCATCGAGTACAACGCTTTTGGCCAGATAGAACAGGAGCGGGCCGGCAATGGCATGCGTACTTCCAGCAGTTATGATCCGGCCAATGGACGCCTGACAAACCTCGATACCCAAGGCCCCGTTCAGGGATATTTGCAGAAGCTCAGTTACGGCTACGACCCCGCAGGCAACATCACCGAAATCGCCGATGCGGCGCTGCCCATTCAGTACTTTGCCAATCAGCGCATCGAGCCGGTACGGCGCTTCGCCTACGACACGCTCTACCAGCTAATCAGCGCCACCGGCTGGGAAACCGCCAAGCCGTCGTTGGGGCCGGCTTTGCCGGAGTGGCAGGGATTCGGCCCGCCGGACGGCAGTCGCTGGTGCAGGTACACAGAAACCTATCACTACGATGAAGCGGGCAATCTGCTGCAGCGTCTGCATCACGGCGCGGTAGACGACACCTTGATCATGCGCGTGGCATCGCACAGCAATCGCAGCGTGAAAGATCGAGCCGGCCAGCCGGCCATTGACGAGCTGTTCGACGCTCGCGGCAACCTGCTGGAGCTACAACCTGGGCAGGCTTTGCAGTGGAATGGGCGTAATCAGTTGGCCCAAGTCACCCAAGTGGCGCGGATTGAAGGCGCTGACGACATCGAGAGGTATGTTTACGACAGCGAAGGCGCTCGCCTGCGCAAATACCGGGAGGTCACCGCGAAATCCATCGTGCATACGCCCGAGGTACGTTACTTGCCGGGTATCGAACTGCACGCCAATAGCGCCACAGGAGAACGGCTCCAGGTGATCAGCGTACAGGCCGGGCGCTGCACTGTACGCCTGCTGCATTGGGACAGTCCACCGCCAGCAGGATTGGACAACGATCAGTGGCGTTACTGTTTCGACGATCATCTGGGGTCGAGTGCCTTTGAGGTCGATGCCCAGGCTAAAACCATCAGTCAGGAAGTGTATTACCCCTTCGGCGGCACAGCGTGGTTGGCGGGGCGGCACGAGGTAGAAACCAGCTACAAGACCATTCGTTATTCGGGCAAGGAACGGGATGCGACGGGGCTTTATTACTATGGGGCGCGGTATTACGCACCGTGGTTGCAGCGGTGGTTGAATCCGGATCCGGCGGGGGATGTGGATGGGTTGAATTTTTATCGGTTTGTCAGGAATGGTCCGGATAATTATGTAGACAGCCAAGGGAACTTTCCAACACCAGCATCAATTTTTAGAGCTTGGTACCAATTGATTGAGTATGCAGTCGACTGGTTCGACGGAACCCATGTTTCATCTGGGATAGAGCTTGCACATGAGGGGATGGATGAGTTTAGAAGAGATAAGCCCAATTTGGCAGCTGAATTAGAAAGCGCGTTCAATCTAGCAGTAGAAAACCTGCAGCATGCGGTGGACGTGTTGGAGAGGGGGCAGTTGAATTTGTATATTGCTGGCGCAAATTTTGGCGACATTTCTTTACAGGATATTAATTATTTGAGTCGCGGGTATCGGGGTATGATTTTGGATATTGAGAGTATTAGAAGTAATCACGAGAGGTTGGTGTTTGTTTCGGGCGAGACACCTGTTGCGTTTGTGCGAAAAACTGATGCGGCGCGTCGGATATATATTAATATCGACAGTTTTTTCGAGGAGTCAATAGAAAATCAAAGCCATATTTTGGGGCATGAGCTTACGCATTTGAGCACAGATTTCCAATCTGAAGATTTTTGGTATCTTTCAAGAGCTCAGTTTGATAGCTGGGAAGAAGTGTTGGGTTGGTCAAGGGTTGTAATGCGAGAAGGAGTTGAAGATGGTTTTTTTCATTCAAAAGCAGAGGATGTTTTTATTTCGCGGGCGGGGATGCGTAATGTTGTTGAAGCAAGAGAAAAATTTTATAATAGTTCTGCATTTAGAACTCGGTTGGCATTGCATAATGCAGATACACTCATGAATTTTGCTGAGCTAATAAATAATTCAAGGTAGACGGAAAATCCTGCCCGTGAGTTAGTAAGTTGCAAAGCATTTACAATATTTTTAGATAGCCATCAAAATGACCTGACAATTCGCCCCAACGTCTCCATCGCCTTCTCCGCAACCTCATCCCACGGGCTGCCATAATTCAACCGAATACAATTCCTGAACCGCTGCGTCGGCGAAAAAATCGGCCCCGGTGCAATGCTGATCCCCTGCGCCAGCGCCATCTGAAACAACTTCAACGAATCCATCTGCTCCGGCAATTCCAGCCACAAAAAGTACCCGCCCGCCGGTTGGCTCACTCGCGTCTGCGCCGGGAAATAGCGGGCGATGGCGGCGAGCATGGCGGCTTGCTGGTCTTCCAGCGCATGACGCAATTTACGCAGGTGCCGGTCGTAGCCGCCGTGTTGCAGGTAGTCGGCGATCGCTGCCTGGGCCGGCATCGAGGCGCACAGCGAAGTCATGAGTTTCAGGCGTTCGATCTTCTGCGCATAACGCCCGGCGGCGACCCAGCCGATGCGGTAACCGGGGGCAAGGCTTTTGGCGAACGAGCCGCAATGCATCACCAGGCCTTCGGTATCGAATGCCTTGGCCGGTTTCGGGGCTTGTTGACCGTAATACAGTTCGGCGTAGACATCGTCTTCGATCAACGGCACCTGGTGGCGGCGCAGCAGTTCCACGAGCTGTTGTTTCTTGGCCTCGGGCACGGTGGCGCCCATGGGGTTCTGGAAACTGGTCATGCACCAGCAGGCCTTGATCGGATGGCGTTCCAGGGTTTGTTCGAGCACGCCGAGGTCGATGCCGTCGCGCGGGTGCACGGGGATTTCCACGGCTTTGAGTTTCAGGCGTTCGAGCACTTGCAGGCAGGCGTAGAACGCCGGGGCTTCGATGGCCACCAGGTCGCCAGGTTGCGTCACTGCTTGCAGGCACAGGTTGAGGGCTTCTAGGGCGCCGTTGGTGATCAGCAGTTCTTCCATGGGCAGCATCAGCCCGCCGACCATGTAGCGCAGGGCGATTTGCCGGCGCAGCTGCGGGTTGCCCGGCGACATGTCGGTGACCACCATGCGCGGGTCCATCTCGCGGGTGGCGCTGGCCAGGGAGCGGGACAAGCGTTGCAGGGGGAACAGCGTCGGGCTGGGGAATGCCGAGCCGAAGGCCACGGTGTTCGGGTCCTTGATCGAGTCGAGCACCGAAAACACCAGTTCGCTGACGTCGACTTCCGTGGATTCGTTGACCTGGCTGCTGATCACTGGCTCGGAAAACGGTCGCGGCGCATGGGCATTGACGAAATAGCCGGAGCGCGGACGGGCGCGGATCAGGCCCCGACGCTCCAGCAGGTAGTAGGCCTGGAACACCGTCGACGGGCTGACGCCGTAGGTCTGGCTGGCGTAGCGCACTGACGGCACACGCTGGCCCGGTCCGAGGACGCCGGAGCGGATCAGTTCTGCGATGTCGTCGGCGAATTTTTCGTAGCGTTTCATCGGTGTCCCGCAATGGAGTCGTTTCGATTAATTGTGGCGAGGGGGCTTGTCGGAGCGCCGCACCGCCCCGTTGGGTCGCGAATCGGCGCCAAAATGGGACTGCTACGCAGTCCAACGGGGCGGTGCGGCGTTCCGACAAGCCCCCTCGCCACAGTGGATTGCATTGCCAAAACAGGAGCGCATTTCACACGGACCGCAGTCTAAGGGATCAGCGATTCATTGGCGCAACAAACCGGCTCTTCGCCACGCTGTAGACGCCAGGCTCATCGCTGTCGACCACTTTGAAGCTGATGCTCTGCGAACTGCTGGCCGGGCGTTCCGTGAGCATCGCCACCGACACAGGCAGATCGACAATCTCGCCCGGCGCCAGGCTCAACACGGTCTTGCCCTGCAACTCGAAATCATCGGCATCGACCAGGCGCAATTGGTAGTCCTGACGCTGCTGGGTCTTGTTGATCACCTTCAGGCTATAGATGTTTTCGATCTGCCCCCGACTGTTTTCGCGAAACAGGCCCCGGTCCTTGCTGACGTCGAGCGAGACCATCGGCCGTTCCATCAATGCCACCACCAGGGCGGCGATCATCACCAGCAGCACGGCGGTGTAGCCGATCAGGCGTGGGCGCAGCAGGTGCGTCTTGCCACCTTGCAACTGATGTTCGGAGGTATAGCTGATCAGTCCCCGGGCGTAGCCCATTTTGTCCATGATCGAATCGCAGGCGTCGATGCACGCGGCGCAACCGATGCATTCCATCTGCAAGCCATCGCGGATGTCGATGCCGGTCGGGCAGACCTGTACGCAGAGCTGGCAATCGATGCAATCGCCCAAACCGACCTCGGCGGGTTTGACCTCGCGTTTGCGCGGGCCACGGTTTTCGCCACGGGCCACGTCGTAGGAAATGGTCAGGGTGTCCTTGTCGAACATCACGCTTTGGAACCGCGCGTAAGGGCACATGTGCATGCACACCGCTTCACGCAACCAGCCGGCATTGATGTAGGTGGCACCGGTAAAAAACAACACCCAGAACAGGCTGACGCCGCTCATTTGCAAGGTCAGCAGCTCTTCGGCCAGTGGCCGTATCGGAGTGAAGTAGCCGACGAAGGTCAGGCCGGTCAGCAGGCTGATGGTCAGCCACAAGGTGTGTTTGGCTGAGCGGCGCATCAGTTTGTTGACGCCCCACGGCGCGGCTTGCAGCTTGATCCGTTGGTTGCGTTCGCCCTCGGTGACTTTTTCGCACCACATGAAGATCCAGGTCCACGAACTTTGTGGGCAGGTGTAGCCGCACCAGACCCGGCCGGCAAACACGGTGATCGCGAACAGGCCGAACGCGGCGATGATCAACAGCGCCGACAGCAGGATGAAGTCCTGCGGCCAGAAAGTCGCGCCGAAGATGTGGAATTTACTTTCGGAAAGATCCCAGAGCACTGCCTGTCGGCCGCCCCAGTTCAACCACACGGTGCCGAAAAACAGCAAAAACAGAAAACCCGCGCCGCTGATGCGCAGGTTGCGGAACAGCCCGGTGAAGCTGCGGGTGTGGATCAGGTTGTCGCTGGTTTTGGCCTTCGTCCCTGGACGCGAAGGCTCGAATGTTTCTACGGTTCGGACGGGGATTCTTTCGCTCATGGTCTTTCGCTCATCAGCCTCCATCAGGCATGAGCACTATGAGCGGCGATCTGTTTGCATAACAGACTCAGTTATTGCATTAAAAAGCGGATCAGATGGTCGTGTTCGCCCGCCCTGCGACAACTTGAAGCACCCGTCGCACAAAGGTGCAAACGCCTATGTACAACAGCTGCGGTGGGTGTTGACCAACGTCAGTCAAATAACCGAATCACTGTCGCTGGCTTTCAGGTGCCGGCGTCCATCCACCGCGCCTGCGACGGTCAAGGCGTCGGCTTCCGCTTCGGTGATGTAGATGCGCTGGCCTTCGATGTCCACCGCCGACATGGCTTTGCGGCCATCGGTGACGATGGTCACGTCAGGACACAGGCGAATTTGTTCGCCATTTTCGGTGGTGAAAAAGCAGGTCTGGTTCTCGATGCGCACGGTCATGGCGGAATCCTTTTTCAGGGGTATCTGAAGTGTCAGGCCGCAACCGCCGGTCATCGTTCTGTGCAACCGATTAATGGTCGCTGCGGTCCACTCTCCATGGCTCCTCACAAGGACAACACCATGAACGCCTGGTGGCACGAAGTCTGGGTGACCCTGCAAGCCGAGTTCGCCGACATCACCGATGCCTCGCAATTGACGCGGATGACCGTGCGCCTGTTGATGGCCGCCTTGCTGGGCGGGATTCTCGGGTTCGAACGCGAGCACCAGGGCAAGGCTGCTGGTGTGCGCACCCACATGCTGGTGGCGATGGGGGCGGCGCTGTTCGTGCTGGTGCCGCAGATGTCCGGTTCACAGGCCGATGCCATGAGTCGGGTCGTGCAGGGCGTGATAGCCGGGATCGGCTTTCTCGGGGCCGGTACCATCCTGAAAAACCACGAAGGCGACGAAGGCAATGTCAAGGGCCTGACCACCGCCGCCGGCCTGTGGATGACCGCCGCCATCGGCGTCGCCACCGGGCTTGGCCGGGAGGCGACGGCAGTGCTCAGCACGCTGTTGGCGCTGGGGGTGTTCAGTGTGATGCCGAGGATCGTGAAGCTGATTGACAAGGATCATCAGCCCTAGGCGCTGTCAGGGATTAACCCTGTCTGCGCAGTCGCTTCACAGCCTGAGTCCTGCTCGTTGCTCTTCGTTTCCGAGAGTTCGTGCTGGCTGTAGTCCATATCACCGTGCAGCAGATGTTTCTCCAGTTCCCTGATGATTGAACTTTTGGTTGATTGTTCAGATTGATTGCGCTCGGCTTCGAAGCAAAGAAATTCGTAGTTGAATATTTTCAAGGGATGGCCAGCCGTCGGTGGGTCGTTCACGGTGTAGCGCGTGGTGCTGTGCGCTAGCTTTGTTTGTGAATTCGCTGACGCTGGAAAAAAACGTTTTCATGGCTAACCACACTCAAGGCTGAAGAAGTGATGGCTATATAAGGCGCGGGGTGCAGGTTTCGTAAAGTGTCGGGTGGGCAGAATTGGCGCTTTAGGATCGGTACTACAGGTACTTGGGAAGTGTCATTCATTTTTGATGATCGTCCCTGCTGTCGAGGCAGGAACGATCAACTGTCTTCATTCAGGATTCACAATCACCGGCGGCATCGTCGCTGGCGGTTCTTCCCTTGGCGGCGGGGTCGTGCCGGGTGGGTCCTGTTCGGGCACCGGTTGTGGTTCGCTCGGCGGTATCACCGGGTTGTCGATGTTTGGATCGGGGGTTTCTGCCGGGAATGGATTGGTCATGGTTCAAGCCTCCAGTGGCACATGGCGTGAGTCGTGCTTAAGTTGGTGGACTGCAGTGCGAACGATTTGATTCCGCAAATTGCTGATGAACTTTTCCCGGCAGCCATCGCTCGGAACCTAAGTGAGTACGTCCCGGGGCGGATGGCCCAACGGGATGGCGACCCGACACAAGCGCGTCCATGGGGCGTAAGGAGAGAGGCTCGATGGCGGCTGAAAAACCGACTGAGTTGAGCTACAACCCGCACATGCCGCTGTCGCAGGCGCTGTTGCTGCCGCGCATAGTCATAGAAAACATCATGCCGACCCTTGAAGGCGGGCAGTTCGCGGTCAAGGCGGTGGTGGGGCAGGATGTGGTGGTGACGGCCAAGGTCTTTGCCGACGGACATGACAAGCTGGCGGTTCGCGTGCGCTGGCGGGCCGAGGACGAGGACGTCTGGCAAAGCGCTGTCATGCACGATCTGGGCAACAACGGTTGGCAGGGGCAGTTCCGGGTGAACAGTCAGGGCCGTTATCTGTTCTGTATCGAAGCCTGGATCGACCAGTTCGCCAGTTTTCGCTACGAACTTGAAAAGAAGCATATGGCAGCGGTGCCCGTCAGCCTCGAATTGCAGGAAGGGCGGATCCAGGTGCAGCAAGCCGCCGAGCGCAGTGAAGGGCAACTCAGCGAGCAATTGGCGGCATTGCACCATGAACTGGCAGGACTGCTCGAAACCGAGCAGGTCGCACTGTTTTTGCACCAACGTAGCGCCGACCTCATGGCCCGCGTCGATCATCGTGCTTACCTCAGCCTGAGCCCGGAGTACCCGGTGGATGTGGAGCGCGAGCTGGCGCAATTCGCCAGTTGGTATGAATTGTTCCCGCGTTCGATCACCGACAGCCCGGAGCGCCACGGTACTTTCAACGATGTGCATTCGCGGCTGGCGATGATCCACGACATGGGCTTCGATGTGCTGTATTTCCCGCCGATCCACCCGATCGGGCGCAGTTACCGCAAGGGCCCGAACAACTCGCTGACGGCAGGCCCCGATGATCCGGGCAGTCCCTATGCGATCGGTAGCGAGGAGGGCGGCCACGAGGCGATTCACAAACAGTTGGGGACTCGCGAAGACTTCCGGCGACTGGTCTCGGCCGCTGCGGCCCACGGCCTGGAAATCGCCCTCGACTTCGCCATCCAGTGCTCCCAGGACCACCCATGGCTCAAGCAACACCCCGGCTGGTTCAACTGGCGGCCCGACGGCACGATCAAGTACGCGGAGAACCCGCCGAAGAAATACCAGGACATCGTCAACGTCGACTTCTATGCCCCCGAGGCGATTCCCGGCCTGTGGGTGGAGCTGCGTGACATCGTGGTGGGCTGGGTCGAGGAGGGCGTGAAGATCTTTCGCGTCGATAACCCGCACACCAAGCCGTTGCCGTTCTGGCAATGGCTGATCGCCGATGTACGGGCGCTGTACCCCGAAGTGATCTTCCTTGCCGAGGCCTTTACTACCCCGGCGATGATGGCGCGCCTGGGCAAGGTCGGTTATTCCCAGAGCTATACCTATTTCACCTGGCGCAACACCAAGGCCGAACTGGCGACCTACTTCACCGAACTCAACGAATCGCCGTGGCGCGAGTGCTACCGGCCGAATTTTTTCGTCAATACACCGGACATCAACCCGGCGTTCCTGCATGAGTCCGGGCGTCCCGGTTTCCTCATCCGCGCCGTGCTGGCGACTATGGGCTCGGGCCTGTGGGGCATGTATTCGGGTTTCGAGTTGTGCGAGTCGGCACCGGTGCCGGGCAAGGAGGAGTACCTGGACTCCGAGAAGTACGAAATCCGCCCCAGGGACTTCAACGCGCCGGGCAACATCATTGCCGAGATTGCCCAGCTCAACCGCATCCGTCGGCAGAACCCGGCGCTGCACACGCATCTGGGCCTGAAGGTCTACAACGCCTGGAACGACAACATCCTGTACTTCGGCAAACGCAGTTTTGACGGCAGCAACTTTATTCTGGTGGCGGTCAGTCTCGATCCGCACAACGTGCAGGAGGCGAACTTCGAGTTGCCGCTGTGGGAAATGGGTTTGCCTGACGACGCCAGCACCCAGGGCGAAGACCTGATGAATGGCCATCGCTGGACCTGGCACGGCAAGCAGCAATTCATGCGGATCGACCCGGCGTACCAGCCGTTCGGGATCTGGCGTATTACCGCCTCTTGAGAACACCACAAGTTCTGTGGCGAGGGGGCTTGTCTGTGGCGAGGGGGCTTGCCCCCGTTGGGTCGCGAAGCGACCCCCGCTTTTTCTTTCAACAACACCGAGTCGCTGTATTGACGACTGCTTCGCAGCCGAACGGGGGCAAGCCCCCTCGCCACAGGTAAGCCCGTCACCACTGGGGTTCAACCTGTGGCCAAAGTTGAATTCACCAGGAGTTTCACATGGCGAAGAAACCCAAGGCAGCCACGTTCATCAAGGACCCGCTCTGGTACAAGGATGCGGTGATCTATCAAGTACACGTCAAATCGTATTTCGACTCCAACAACGACGGGATCGGCGACTTTCCCGGCCTCATCGCCAAGCTCGACTACATCGCCGACCTGGGCGTCAACACCATCTGGCTGTTGCCCTTCTATCCCTCGCCACGGCGCGACGACGGTTATGACATCGCCGAGTACCGCGGCGTGCACAGTGACTACGGGACCATGGCCGATGCCAGGCGTTTCATTGCCGAGGCACACAAACGCGGCCTGCGGGTGATCACCGAACTGGTCATCAACCACACCTCCGACCAGCACCCGTGGTTCCAGCGTGCACGCAAGGCCAAACCCGGGTCGGCGGCGCGGGACTTCTACGTGTGGTCCGACGACGATCAGAAATACGACGGGACCCGCATCATCTTTCTCGATACAGAGAAGTCCAACTGGACCTGGGACCCGGTCGCCGGCCAATACTTCTGGCACCGTTTCTACTCCCACCAGCCGGACCTGAATTTCGATAACCCGCAAGTCATGAAAGCGGTGCTGTCGGTGATGCGTTACTGGCTCGACATGGGCATCGACGGCTTGCGCCTGGATGCGATTCCCTACCTGATCGAGCGCGACGGCACCAACAACGAAAACCTGCCGGAAACCCACGATGTCCTGAAACAGATCCGCGCCGAAATCGACGCCAATTACCCCGACCGCATGCTGCTGGCGGAAGCCAATCAGTGGCCGGAGGACACCCAGTTGTACTTCGGCGACACCGACAAGAAAGGCCTGAACGGCGACGAATGCCACATGGCCTTTCACTTCCCGTTGATGCCGCGCATGTACATGGCGCTGGCCCAGGAAGATCGCTTCCCGATCACCGATATTCTGCGCCAGACCCCGGATATTCCTGCCAACTGCCAATGGGCAATCTTCCTGCGCAACCACGATGAACTGACGCTGGAGATGGTCACCGACAAGGAACGCGACTACCTGTGGAATTACTACGCCGCCGACCGTCGCGCGCGGATCAACCTGGGGATTCGCCGGCGCCTCGCGCCGCTGGTGGAGCGTGACCGACGCCGGGTCGAACTGCTCAACAGCCTGTTGCTGTCGATGCCCGGCACGCCGACCCTGTATTACGGCGACGAGATTGGCATGGGTGACAACATCTACCTCGGCGACCGCGATGGCGTGCGTACGCCGATGCAATGGTCCATCGACCGCAACGGCGGTTTCTCCCGTGCCGACCCGGCCAGCCTGGTGCTGCCACCGATCATGGACCCGCAATACGGTTACCTGTCGGTCAATGTCGAAACCCAGGCCGGCGACCCGCATTCACTGTTGAACTGGACCCGGCGCATGCTCGCCGTGCGCAAGCAATCCAAGGCCTTCGGGCGCGGTACATTGAAGATGCTGTCGCCGAGCAACCGGCGAATTCTGGCCTACACCCGTGAATACACCGGGGTGGACGGTAAACACGAAGTCATCCTGTGCGTGGCCAACGTGTCGCGCAGTGCCCAGGCCGCCGAGCTAGATTTGTCGGCCTACGTCGGCATGGTGCCGGTGGAGATGCTCGGGGGTAACGCCTTCCCGCCCATCGGCCAGCTGAATTTCCTCCTGACCCTCGCGCCCTACGGCTTTTACTGGTTCGGCCTCGCCGCGGAAAACCAGATGCCCAGCTGGCATGTGGAACCTGCACAAAGCCTGCCGGACTTCACCACGCTGGTGCTGAAAAAACGCATGGAGGAACTGCTCGAAGCGCCGTCACGCCACACCCTTGAGCAAAGCATCCTGCCCAGCTGGTTGCAGAATCGTCGCTGGTTCGCCGGCAAGGACGCCGCCATCGAGCAGGTCGATCTGGCCTACGGCGTGCGCTTCGGCGATGAGCAGCATCCGGTGCTGTTCAGTGAGATCAATGTCACCAGCGGTGGCCAGAGCAGTCGCTATCAGTTGCCGTTCGGCTTTATTTCAGAGGATCAGGTCGGTACGCCGCTACCGCAGCAGCTGGCACTGTCGCGGGTACGGCGTGGACGCCAGGTCGGCCTGATCACCGATGCCTTCAGCCTGGAAACCTTCGTGCATGCCGTATTGCAAGGGATTCAGGCCGGTACCGTATTGCCCTCCAGCGATGGCGACATTCGCTTCGAGGCCACCGCCGAACTGGAAAAACTCGGCCTCAATGCCGAGTCGCCGGTGCGCTACCTGTCGGCGGAACAGTCCAACAGCTCGGTGGTGATCGGCAACAACATGGTGCTCAAGCTGATCCGCAAGATCGCCAGTGGCGTGCATCCTGAACTGGAAATGAGTGCCTACCTGACCGAAGCCGGGTTCAGCAATATCTCACCACTGCTGGGGGCCGTAGTGCGCCGGGACGGGGCGGGTGAAGACAACCTGCTGATGATCGCCCAGGGCTACCTGAGCAACCAGGGCGATGCCTGGGAATGGACGCAAAACAACCTCGAACGGGCGCTGCGCGATGAATTGGCCGACGCCATGTCCGAGCAGGAGCAACACTACAACGCGCTCGGCGAACTGAAAGATTTCGCCGGTATGCTGGGCCGGCGCCTGGGGGAAATGCATCAGGTGCTGGCAGCGCCCAATGCCAACCCGGACTTCTTGCCGCAGGTCACCACGCAGAAGGAGGCGCTGGCTTCGGCCAGGGATGTCGCAACGCAAATCGAGCACGCGCTGAACTTGCTCAAGCAGCATCAAAATCAATTGAGCCCGGCGGACCAGACCCTGGTCAGCCGTTTACTGGACAACAAAAAAGCCATTCTCGGACATGTGCAAGCGTTGGGCAAAAAGACTGCAGGCGGCTTGCGCATTCGTGTGCACGGTGACCTGCATCTGGGCCAGGTGCTGGTGATCAAGGGCGATGCGTACTTGATCGACTTCGAGGGAGAACCGGCGCGGCCCTTGCATGAACGTCGGGGCAAACACAGCCCGTACAAGGATGTCAGTGGCGTGCTGCGTTCCTTCGACTATGCGGCGGCCATGGCGATCAACGTGCACAACGTCGATAACACGGCGGCGGCCGATGCCGCGCGTGTGCGGGTCACCGAGCGCTACTTGAGTGAAGCGCGAACAGCATTTGTCGACGCCTATCGGCTGGCGGCAGCTAGTCTTGCCCATGCATGGCAAGATCCCGAAGGCGAGGACGCCGCGCTGGCGTTGTTCGGTCTGGAGAAGGCGGCGTATGAAGTGGCCTATGAGGCGGAAAATCGCCCCACCTGGTTGCCCGTGCCGTTGCACGGTTTATATGGATTATTGAGTGGGCTTAAACCCTTTTCCGATCTTGGTGGAGAGTAGTCATGAGTGTCTCGAACAAGGAACAGGGTCATCACAAAGAAGCGCTGCTGCCTGGCGCACGGGATATCGATGCATTGGTGCGTGCCGAGCATATCGATCCCTTCGCCATACTTGGCCCCCACGGTGATGGCGCCGGTGGACAGTTCATCCGCGCCTACCTGCCGGGCGCCCTGAGTGTAGAAGTTCTGGCCCGGGATTCGGGTGAAGCGCTTGGGAGTCTTCAAGCCACAGAGACGCCGGGGTTGTTTGTCGGGCATTTCGACCGCGCGCAAGCGTATCTGCTGCGCACCCGTTGGGCCGGTGGCGAGCAGACGGCCGAAGACCCTTACAGCTTCGGCCCATTGCTGGGCGACATGGATTTGTACCTGTTTGCCGAAGGCAATCACCGCGACCTCAGTGCGTGCCTCGGTGCCCAGCTCAAGACCGTGGACGGTGTCGACGGTGTACGTTTCGCGGTGTGGGCACCCAATGCCCGGCGGGTGTCGGTGGTGGGTGATTTCAACGTCTGGGACGGGCGCCGCCATCCGATGCGCCTGCGACATCCCACCGGGGTCTGGGAGTTGTTCATCCCGCGCCTGCAAGCAGGGGACGCCTACAAGTACGAAATTCTCGGTGCCCACGGCATCCTGCCACTGAAGGCCGACCCGATGGCGCTGGCCACCAGTCTGCCACCGGACACCGCCTCGAAAGTCGCCTCACCTTTGAACGTCGACTGGCAGGATCAGGACTGGATGCTGTCCCGTGGCGACCACCAGCGGGTGACGGCGCCCTTGTCGATCTACGAATTGCACGCCGGTTCGTGGCAATGCGAGCTGGACGACCTGGGTGAAGTGGCCCGCCAGTACACCTGGCCGGAACTGACCGAACGACTGATTCCCTATGTCAAAGACCTGGGCTTCACCCACATCGAACTGATGCCGATCATGGAGCACCCGTTCGGCGGTTCGTGGGGTTATCAGTTGCTGTCGCAATTCGCGCCGAGTGCGCGTTATGGCACGCCGGACCAGTTCGCCGCGTTCGTCAACGCCTGCCACCAGGCCGGCATCGGGGTGATTCTCGACTGGGTGCCGGCGCATTTCCCCACCGATACCCACGGCCTCGCCCAGTTCGACGGCACGGCCCTGTACGAGTACGGCAACCCGCAGGAAGGCTTCCACCAGGATTGGGACACGCTGATCTACAACCTGGGGCGCACCGAAGTGCACGGCTACATGCTGGCGTCGGCGCTGCACTGGCTCAAGCACTTCCACGTCGATGGCCTGCGGGTCGATGCCGTGGCCTCGATGCTGTACCGCGACTACTCGCGCAAAGCCGGCGAGTGGGTGCCGAACCGCCATGGCGGGCGGGAGAACCTGGAAGCCATCGACTTCCTGCGCCACCTCAACGATGTGGTCGCCCTGGAAGCACCCGGTGCGTTGGTGATCGCCGAGGAATCCACCGCATGGCCAGGCGTCAGCCAGGGCACGCAACAGGGTGGCCTGGGCTTTGCGTACAAATGGAACATGGGCTGGATGCACGATTCGCTGCATTACATCCAGCAGGACCCGGTGTACCGCGCCCATCACCACAACGAGCTGAGTTTTGGCCTGGTGTACGCCTGGTCCGAGCGCTTCATCCTGCCGATCTCCCACGACGAAGTGGTACACGGCAAGCACTCGCTGATCGACAAAATGCCCGGAGACCGCTGGCAGAAATTTGCCAACCTGCGGGCCTACCTGAGTTTCATGTGGGCGCACCCGGGCAAGAAACTGCTGTTCATGGGCTGCGAGTTCGGCCAATGGCGCGAGTGGAACCACGACCAGCAACTGGACTGGTACTTGCTCCAGTACTCCGAGCACAAGGGCGTACAGAAACTGGTCGGCGACCTCAATCGCCTGTACCGCGAAGAACCGGCGCTGCATGAGCAGGACGATGTGCCGCAGGGTTTCCAGTGGCTGATCGGCGATGACGCGATCAACAGCGTTTATGCGTGGCTGCGCTGGAGCAAGGAAGGCAAGCCGGTGCTGGTGGTGGCCAACTTTACGCCGGTGCCGCGTGAGGCGTATCGCGTCGGGGTGCCGTTTGCCGGGCAGTGGAATGAGGTGCTCAACAGCGACTCGTCCATCTATGCCGGTTCCAATTACGGCAATAGTGGCGGGGCAATGGCCGAGGAAACGCCGAGCCATGGGCAGGCGTTGTCGTTGGTGTTGAATTTGCCGCCGCTGGCGGTGTTGATGTTGCGGCCGGAGACTTAAACTTCGGTCTGATATTTTATAGAACTGGTGTGTAGTCGTCGCTTCGAGCTCTGAAACGACACTATGCACCTGTTCTGTGATTTTCTAATCTCTAGTATGGCATGGCAGGGCGGGGGCCTGTATGCGCTCGTACTTCCTCTAGCCTCACGAAGTATTTATTTCGACTGTTAGGAAGTCTGCCGGCAGATGTAACTTTGAAGTCTGCATAAGGAGAAAATACAGAGTCTTTTTCTGACTGAACCGAATAAGTTGAGTGCTGTACGCTGGTAGCGCTGAACCCGTTTATTTCCATAAGTAGTTGCATCTCTCCATGCATGAACGTTTCGGCAACGCCTTTCTTGTTGGTGACAGTCAAGAAGCTTTTAGAGTGAACAATAGAGCCATTTTCCTGAGCCTGCACAAAATTCTGCATGCCTTTGTCAGTGATATCTTGTCCGCGAAAATAAGTAATTAAATTAGGTCTTTCTTGGTTGTATGTTTGATAAGCGACCCTTTCGGCGTCAGAAAGATCAAAAATACCTGCGTGTAATTTTATGTCTTTCGCAATCCTGTCTGGGAGCCCCTCGCCTTTGACTCGGTCCGAAATTTCATTAACTACAGATCGAGGGTTTATTGTTATCTGCTTTCCTTCTCTCATGCCTTGATTGATTGCAGAAGCCCCTTCGTTTGTTGAAAATACAATTTTAAACATAGACATGTCATAGGGTTGTTTTGGTGCAGGGATGTCTTTTTGATTTTTTGTGATTTCAAGCAGTTTGAGTTGTTCGGCAACGTGCGCAATCATCGAGTCCATTTCTTTACGAACTCTTCTGATTGCCCGGTGTATAACGTCATCTGGATGGTTTTGATCCCTCGCTATATCCGCCATCAAGCTGAGGGCCATTTCCGGATTTTTTTATAATTTTCGTTGAAACTCTTTGAGTCCATGATCTTTCGCGCTAAGTCGCCATGAGGCGACAAACCATTACTGTCATACAGCGCAACAGGATTGTTCCTCACCATCCGATAGAAATTAAGCCCATCGATTGCCCACGCCGGGTCGGGATTAATCCACCGCTGCAACCACGACGCGTAGTATCGGAACCCATAGTAGTAAAGCCCCGTCGCATCCCGCTCCTTGCCCGAATAGCGCACAGTCTTGTACTTGGCCTCAGTCGCTGACCGAGCCGCAAAACAAGCCGTGCCACCAAACGGGTAATACCATTCCTGGCTTATCAGGCCGGCCTTTTGATCCAACTCCAGAGCGCCGGACTGCAAGTGGTCATTGAGGCTGTATCGCACCTGATTGTTGGCGATGTCCTCGGGCTGTCCGGCGACCCAATGCAACACCTGCACGCTGTTACTGCCCGCGCTGGCGGTTATCACATGGAGGATTTCACCTGTGCCGCCGTGACTGCGGATTTCCACGCCAGGCAGATAGCGCACTTCACTGATCAGCGTACGGGCATTGGTCTGGTTCGCGCGGAGCTTGCGCACGCGTTGGCCGCCGCCGTCATAGACATAGCGTTCGTAGTCATCCTCCGCGTTGTCGCGCACCACCGGGCGCACGACGGTGAGTTGATTGCGCAGGTCCCATTCCATCGACTGGCCAGCTTGCAGTTCCCGTAGATTGCCATTGGCATCGAACCCGGCGGCCAGTTCTGCTTCAGTCGGTGGTCGGCCGTTGCGCTCGGGCAGGCAGCGGTTGCTGTATTTGGCGCGAGTCAAAATGCGGCCGTGGGGCTGGGCGCCGACGTGCACCAGGTCCAGCAGGTTGCCGCCGGCGTCGTAGTGGTAGGTCTGGGTGTAGTTGGCGATCTGGCTGGGGTCGGGGGGCAGGGGGTGCAGGTCGGGCAGGGCGGGGCCGCCGTGGCCGGTTTTGGCTTCCCAGCCGCTGGCTTTGATCAGTTGATCGAGGGTGTCGTAGCAGAAAGTCTTGAGCGGTTCGATGCGCTGGTTGTTGAAGTAGCGAATCGGTTGGGAGGCGTCTTCGAGGCTTAGCACGTTGCCGGTGGCGTCGTAGCTGTAGCGCAAGTCTTGAAGGGGTGTGCCATCGGCTTTGTGCGCGCTCAAGCCCATCAGGCGTCCGTCCGCGAGGTCGTAGCGATGGCGGGTGATGACGCGATTGCCGGCGGTTTCCGACTCGATCTGGCCGGAGGCGTTGTAATGGAGATCGCTGACCAGCGTCATCTCGTCTTCGCCGACCAAGGTCAGCCGGGTGTTTTTCAGTTCGCCGGCGACGGTGTAGGCAAAGCGCTGGCGGTTGCCCAACGCATCCGTTTGCTGGAGTAGTTCGGCGCCTGGCGAGTAGACATGGGACGTGGTGGCGCCATCGCCGGTTTCGAGCAAGGCGTCGCGGGCGGCTTCGCTCGCAGGCCAATCCGGTGTATCGGCATCGCGCAAGAAATGCCGAATCTGTTGCAGCACCGCGCCGCCGAGCCCCAACTCCTTCAGGTGCAGCGTGCCAGCCGGATCGTCATGGCGGATCAGTTGGCCGCAGAGGTTGTGCAAGGCTGCGTCAGCATCAACCCCAGCATAGGTAAAACGCTCAAGCACCTGTTCAGCGCTATCGTCGCCACGCTCTCGCACCGCCACGGGGCGCAACAGTGCATCGAACTCAGTCAGCGTGCGGCTACCTCGACCATCCCAACGCTCAACGATTTGCCCGGCAGCACCTTGCAACGCGACCCGCCACCCGGCGTCAACGCTGTCACTCGCCAACGGCACGCCGGACAAACTGAACACCTGGCTGAGGTTCGCCGGCACCGACGCATCGTTCTGCGCCAAGGCAAACAGATACGGATCACGACTGGCCACCGGTCGCCCGGCGGCATCGAAGCGTTGATGCGTGATCCGCGCCTCAGCCGGGTCGGTCGCTAGCCGTCGATGGTATTGAATGGCCCTGAGCGCCAGCCCGCGCGCGTCTGAAACCGCAAGGGTGGGCGTGCCGTGATGCGCATGGTCCACAGACATCCGTGCCGGCCTCGATCAGGGTGACTTGCCTATTAAAATGCATCGCCGTCAATGCCGTGGATACTGTAAGAAATACCAGTTTTACCAACATATCCGCGGATTGCTTCGCTGAAGCGAATAAGGTTAACCGGCGTCGTGGTGGCCAGCTGCAAGAGGAATCAGACCGAGTGTCGGGATGTCCACGGCGTCACGGGCTGCCCGTTTTTACAAGAGCCCGCGACTGGATAGAGCGATTTAATCCCCTCACCACTTCACCCGAACCCCCACGTTACCGAATGTCCCCCGTTGTTGGTTGCTGTCGATATTGCTGGTGTAGTCGACGCCGGCATACACACTGACGGATGCCGCGACGCTCAGTACCATGCCGATTCCGAGGTCGGCGGACGAGGTTCGTTGCTGGGTTTCGACCTGATCGACATGGTCAAAGGTGACCGTGTCGGTACCGGTGAAGGTGTGCCAGATATTGGCCCGCAGATAGGGTTCCAGCGGCCGGCCACTGACTTCGTAGCGACCCTTGAGGCGTGCGCCGACGCGGCCGGTCCAGGCACTGTCGGAATCGAACGAGACATGGGAGATGCCGTCGTCCTGGCTGTCGAGCTTGACCTTCTGGTAAATCGCCTGGGCCTGGGGTTCGACCACCCAGTTGCCTGCCACGGTGATCGGGTATCCGACCTCTGCCGATAACGTCGTTACATGGCCATCATTGTCGATCTTCAGGCCACTTTCGGAACGGTTGTCACCATTGAGCCAGGTGTACATGGCCACGGCATCGAAATAGGCGCCGGCGGGATCGGTGAGGGTCCAGTACGCGCCAAGGCTGTCGCCTTTGAGCTCGACGTTGCCGGAGCGTTTGCCTTCGAAGCCCTGATTGAAACCGTCGACATCACCTTGCAGGCGGCTGTGGCCGATAAAGAATCCACTGCGCTGGGTTTGCCCACCCGCCAGTTGTGAACTGAACAGGTCATTGCCGACCTGGAAGCCATTGAGCGAGCCATCCAGCCTTGGTGTGACGGTGCCAGCCCAGGTCTGATCGAGGTTCTTGCCGTAGACCCGTCCCCAACCTGCGCCCAGGGCGCCGGTTTCGGTCAGCAGACGCTGATCGCCCTGACGGTCATGAAAGGTACCCAGTGCTGTCAGGGTCAATTGTGCTGCAGCCGGCGGCACCACCGACCAGGCAGGCACCGCCTCGCGATACAGGGGGATAGGTTCTGCGCCGGGTACGGCGGCCGGTAACACAGGCGCTTCGAGCGTCACGACGCCTTCAGATCCTTGTACCCCGGTTGCCACGACCACGGGCGCGGCGACCGGCACTGCCACGATGGGCTCCAGCGTCGGCGGTAAAGCGGGATCAGGATTGGCGACGGCAACCACGGGCGGCGCCACCACCGAGGAGCGCAAATACCAACTGTTTTCGCTGCCCGGTGTGATGCCGCCTTTGAACAGGCGGTAATCGAAGGCGCCAACCGACACCCGGGCTTTGAGGGCGAACGCGGTGTTGTCGCTGACCGCCGTGCCTTGGGCCTGAACCAACTGGATGCCGTTTTGCTGGGTAAGGGCCCCCGCGCCGCCAACGTTGGTGACGCTGATCAGGGTGCTGCCGGTCAGCGTTCCGTTGTTGACCACCAACTTGTCGCTGGGGGAGCTGTCATCGCCCACTGCGCTTTGCAAGAGCAACTGGCCGCCGTTACCCACGTAATTGCCTTCAACGGTCAGGGTATCGTTGGTACGCGAGTTACCGCTGGCAAGGTCGATGACCCCGCTGTTGTTCAAGGTCGCGAGCCGACCCGCGTTCGAAGACGTGATGCTGCCCTGGATTGACGTGAGCATACTGCTGCCGTCGATGTTGAACACGCCGGTGCCCGTGGTGCTGTCCCCCAGTTGAAGATTGCCATCGAGATCAAGGCGCGAGCCCTTGACCAGATTGAGGGTTTCCCAATTGATATACCGGGCAGCGCCCGATGAGGTGGTGTGATCGAAGGTCAGCAGGTCATTGCCACTACCGCCATTGAGACTCGGGGTCAGGGCGAGGGTGCTTTCGGTCAGATTGCTCAAAGTGGCGCGGTCGTTGCCTGCCTCCATCAGGACTTGCGAGCGGATGATCCCGCCGCCGTCCCACACCAGCGTGTCATCGCCGTTGCCGGCGCGAATCTCGCCGACGATTTCTCCACCTGTGATCGTGATGCTGTCGTTGCCGTTGCTGACACTGATGTTGCCGCCAATACGCCCCCCGGAAACGATGATCTCATCGGTGCCCAAACCGGTCACCAGGTTGCGGAGGATCTGCCCACCGGACATATCGAAGATATTGTTATCGAGTTTCATGTCGACCCGGTCGATGATGCCGTCGGTCATCCTGGCGACGTCGCCATCTTCGAAGGCGCCGACGATGGTGCCGCCGGTCATCAGAAAGGTGTCGCGGCCGTCCCCTTGGGCCAGGGACTTAATGGTTCCACCGGACATGATGAAATCATCGATGCCATTGCCTTGGCTGACCGCCCCGGTGACTTGCCCGGCGCTGATCATAAAGCTGTCCGCCCCGTCGCCCAGATCCACTGCACCGGTCACGATGCCCGAGGCCATGTTCACAGCGTCGGCGCCGGCACCGAAGGTCATGTTGCCGTTGATCCTGCCGGTGCCATTGGCGGGGAAGGTCAGGGTGTTATTGCCCGACAAATCGGTCAACAGCGCGCTGGTGCCGCTGTCGCAGACGAAGTTGTCGTTGCCGGCGGTGGGGGTAAGTGTGCAGGTTGCGAAGGCTGCCTGGGGCGAGTTCGCACATAACCAGATCGAGAACAGGCAGGCGCCATAACGGTACTTGGACAGATCTGTCGAAAACTCCATGTTGCCTCCGCGATGGGATCAACTTCCGTTCCTTTGGCCGTTATCGATGGCCAGGAATCAGACGTGCTTGGCAGCGCGAGTTGCAAGACAACATCGGGCGGGACTATGACCCGCAAGTACCTTCGGCAACCAAGGCGCTACGTGTGTGTCGCAAGCCCCTGCGGATTTCCGTCAGGGCGGCAACAACGTAGCAGGCAGCGATCCAGCATGGCTACTGTCAGAAATAACAGGTGGGGGACGATTTCTCGTTACTTCACACTCAATCACCGCGATTCAAAGATGCACTTCCACCGCTAACGGCAAATGGTCGGAAAGGTGCGTCCACGGCTTGTTCCCGAGTATCTGCGGCTCATGGCTGCTGGCATTGCGCAGGTAGACGCGATCCAGGCGCAGCAAGGGGAACCGCGCGGGGTAGGTTTTGGCCGGGCGGCCATGGTGGCGCTCGAAAGCTTCGTGCAGGTAGTCGCGGCGGGCAAGGGCGGCATTGCCTTGCATCTGCCAGTCGTTGAAGTCGCCGGCAATGATCACCGGCGCATCATCCGGCAGGGACTCGAGGAGCTGGCAGAGCAACTGCAATTGCAGCTGACGATGGCTTTCCAGCAGGCTGAGGTGCACGCAGATGGCATGCACTTCGCTGTGCCCCGGCACGTCCAGCACGCAGTGCAGCAAGCCGCGGCGTTCCGGGCCGGTAATGGAGACATCCAGGTTTCGGTATTCGCGGATCGGGTATTTCGACAGCAGGGCATTGCCATGGTGACCGTCGGGATAGACGGCATTGCGCCCATAGGCGAAGTCGCTCCACATGCTGTCGGCAAGGAACTCATATTGCGAGGTCTGTGGCCAATCGTTGTAGCGGGAGGAGTGGCGGTCGTGCTCGCCGACCACTTCCTGCAGAAACACCAGGTCTGCTGATGTACTGCGCACGGCTTCACGCAGCTCGGGGAGGATGAAGCGCCGGTTGAGTGCGGTAAATCCCTTGTGGGTGTTGACCGTCAGCACGCGCAGTCGGTGGATGTCCGGGGGAGTACTCAACGGCACCGATTCAGCTGTTTGCCGCTTGGAATGACTGGTCACGTTCGCTCCTGGGATTGGGGGCTGCCTATGCATGCGACTGATGCATGGACGGGCAGTTCAGTTTGCCGTTAACGCCAACGTGCCAGATCTGACACTTTGCGGCGCTCTCACTTACGCGGTTTGTGTTTTCAGCATCGGCGGCCAATGCCCCCTGTAGGAGCGAGCTTGCTCGCGATAAACCTGAGAGCACCGCGGGGTGTCAGGCTCCCCGCATCATCGTTGACCTCCATCGCGAGCAAGCTCGCTCCTACAGAAAGCGCAGTAGGCTTAGACGAAGACGATTTCATAAGGCAAACGAATGCGCTCCAGCAGCGTGCGCGGCAGCGACGGCGCAAGGCCGATGGCGGGTTCACCATCGAGTTGGCTGGCGTAGGCGTGGGTGGCGTGGCTCTTGCGGGCGACGGTCCAGGCATCGAGGCGCACCTTGCGCGCACGGTGCCAGGGGATCAGCTCCCGGTCCCGTGCGGGCCAGTGCCAGGCCCGGAACGGCACGTCGTTGTAGGTGGCTCCCACACTGGCCGCCGCCCTGGCACTGGCGCGGCCGACGGTGTCGTGGTCGACGTTGCCGTCTTCGCACCAGGTGCTGAACACCACATCACCCGGGCGCAGATAGCGCCTGATGAACTGGGTGATCCGTTCTTCGTGTTCCACCAGGGCGTTGTCGGTAAACCCGCCACGGATCCACTTCAGGCTGTGCATCGGCAAACCGAGTCGGCGGATGGCTTCCACGCTTTCCTGGGGACGAAACACACTGAGGCGTTTTTCCGACCACTGTCGAGAACCGGGATGACTGGCGCTGCCGTCGGATATCGAGATCAATTGCAGCGGGTGGCCCAGGTTGCTGAGCAACTGCAGCAGGCCGCCGCAGGTCACGACTTCATCGCCGGGGTGCGGGGCAATGAGCACTGCGCGTGCACCGGCTGGCACCAGGGTTTGGGTGTTGATGACCGCAATGCTGTCCAGTTGCGGGGCACTGTTCCAGATCTGGGAGGGCAGGCTGGCTTCGCTGAGGGAAACGGATTTCATGGGTATACGTCCTTGTGCTGCTTCGCCTTCAGTCGTGCGCGAGACAAGCCCGGCCGACCCGTGAGGGCTGGTGGATAGCGAGGTGCGACAACCCCAACCCTGGATCGCCGCGAATCGAGTATTGCTCATGCAACGCTATTCGTCGCGTCGCGAACCCGGCCAAAATGATTTTTCCGCTCTGCGGCAATGGCGCGCTGAATGCCTGGACTTCGTCGTCACTCCTCTTCCTCATGCTGCAACTCGAACAGCAGCAATGAGCGGCCGGTTACCGAGTACTCGTGGCCGAACTCGAAGCGCTCCTGGCCACGGATCGACGGCTGGTTGGTGTCGATCATGCATGTCCAGAAACCGCCGTCAGGCACTTGCGGCAGGCGGAAATTGACGATGTCGTGATGCGCGTTGACCACCAGCATCAAGGTCGCGTCGACGCCTTTGCGGCAAATGCCGGTTTCCTGGGCGCGTCCATCGAGCAGCATGCCCAGGCAGCGGTTGTGCGCATCGTGCCAATGCCTGGTGTTCATTTCCGTGCCATCTGGCGCCAGCCAGGTCACGTCCTTGACGCCGATGTCCTCGTTGTAGTTACCCACCAGAAAACGCCCGCGGCGCAGGATCGGGTAGGTCAGGCGCAACTTGATCAGGCGTTTGACGAACTTGAGCAAGGCCTTGCCGTCTTCGCTGAGGTCCCAGTTGACCCAGCCGATCTCGCTGTCCTGGCAATACGCATTGTTGTTGCCCTCCTGGGTGCGGGCGAACTCGTCGCCGGCCACCAGCATCGGCGTGCCCTGGGCCAGCAGCAGGGTGGCGAAGAAGTTGCGCATCTGCCGATGGCGCAGTGCGTTGATCTCGGGATCATCGGTGGGGCCTTCGACGCCGTGGTTCCAGGACAGGTTGTTGTTGCTGCCGTCCTGATTGTTTTCGTCGTTGGCCTCGTTGTGCTTGTCGTTGTACGACACCAGGTCGTTGAGGGTGAAACCGTCATGGGCGGTGACGAAGTTCAGCGATGAGTAGGGGCGGCGACCCCGTTCATTGAACATATCCCCCGAAGCGGTCAGGCGGCTGGCAAAGTCCGCCAGTTGACCGTCGTCGCCCTTCCAGAACGCGCGCACGGTGTCGCGAAATTTGTCGTTCCATTCGACCCAGCCCGGCGGAAAATTGCCGACCTGATAACCGCCGGGGCCACAGTCCCAGGGTTCGGAGATCAGCTTGACCTGGCGCAGCACCGGGTCCTGGCGGCAGGCGACGAGGAAACTGTGGCGCTCATCGAAACCGCCGTGATAGCGCCCGAGTATGGTTGCCAGGTCGAAGCGGAACCCGTCCACGTGCATTTCCGAAGCCCAGTAGCGCAGGGAGTCGGTGACCATTTGCAGCACGCACGGGTGACTCAGGTCCAGGGTGTTGCCGGTGCCGGAATCGTTGATATAGAAGCGTTTGTCATCGGGCATCAGGCGGTAGTAGGACGCGTTGTCGATGCCGCGCATGGACAGGGTCGGGCCTTGCTCGTTGCCTTCGGCGGTGTGGTTGTAGACCACGTCGAGGATCACTTCCAGATTCGCTTCGTGCAGGTGCGCGACCATTTCCTTGAACTCGGCAATCTTGCCACTGGCCAGGTAACGCGGGTCGGGGGCGAAGAACGCGATGCTGTTGTAGCCCCAGTAATTGGTCATGCCCTTGTGCAGCAAATGCTGGTCGTTGACGAACGCGTGGATCGGCAGCAACTCCACGGTCGACACGCCGAGCTTGCGGATGTGCTCCAACACGTCATCGACCATCAACCCGGCAAAGGTTCCGCGCAGGTTTTCCGGGACCGAAGGGTGACGCATGCTGAAGCCGCGTACATGGGTTTCATAAATGATCGTCTTGTCCCACGGTACGCTGACGCGGTGGTCGTGGCCCCAGGTGTGCGCCGGGTCGATGACTTTGCACTTGGGCACGAAGGGCGCGCTGTCACGTTCATCGAAGCTGAGGTCGGCGTCGGGGTGGCCGATGGTGTAGCCGAACAGCGCTTCGGACCATTTCAACTTGCCGACCAGCTGTTTGGCGTAGGGGTCGATCAGCAGTTTGTTGGGGTTGAAGCGATGACCGTTGGCCGGGTCGTACGGACCGTAGACGCGATAGCCGTAAATCAACCCGGGATGAGCGTCGGGCAGGTAGCCGTGGTAGATCTCGTCGGTGTATTCGGGCAGTTCGATGCGTTCGAGTTCCACCTCGCCGCTGTCGTCGAACAGGCACAGTTCAACCCGGGTGGCGTGGGCGGAAAACAAGGCGAAGTTGACTCCCAGTCCGTCCCAGGTGGCACCCAGCGGGAAGGGCAGGCCTTCACGGATTCGTGTGGTTTCGACACGGGGGGCTTTCTTTGGGCTGGTCATAAGTGCTCCTGGCTACAAATACTCGCTGATCAGCATTGCAACCTGTGGGAGCGGGCTTGCTCGCGAAGGCGGTGTGTCAGGCAACATCAATGCTGGAAGTGATGGCCTCTTCGCGGGCAAGCCCGCTCCCACAGGGACCTGTGAGTTGCCACAGATTGCAGTTACAACACCAAACACTGTGGGAGCGGGCTTGCCCGCGAAGGGGCCTCAAGACATATTCAAACCGCGGGCGGTTTTCGTGGTGCCCGGGGCTTTTTCTCGACGGCCTTTTCCCCCGGCAGAATCACTTTCGAGGCCGCAGCAGGCTTGGCTTTGGTTTTGGGCGCAGCGACTTTGCTTTCGCCAGCCTTGCCATTGGCCGTTTTGCTGACCGGGGTTTTGCTCGCCGCTGGTTTGGCTGGCTTCTTCGGGGCCAGGGCTTCGGCTTCCGCCAGTTTGCATGCCATCTCCCAGTGGCGGGCTTCCTGGCCTTCGGGTTTTCCTTCGGATTCCCAGATCTGATAGGCGAATTCGCGGATGCGTTTATCGTCGGTACTCATCGCAATGCTCCTGAACTGAACTCAAGTGTGGTGAGTTTGAATAATGAGGTTGACCGGGAAATCCCCCAGCGCGGCGCTGATCAGCAGCTCTCTGTGTTTTGTGACTGTGATGCCGGTAAAAAGTCCCTTCAGATGTTCGTCCGCAACGGTGAACGGCAGTTTGACCCGGGTATCGCCCCACAGCGGCGCGTGGACCTGGGGGCCGGCACTGTTTTCCAGCAATTCGGCACAGCGTATCGGCACTATCACGATGGCGCGTTCTCCCTCCCGCTCACGGACAAAACCCAGCACTCGATGGGCCTCGCTGCCAAGCACTTCCAGGGCCTGGTAAGTGCCACGCCGAAACAGCTCGGCATGTTTGGCGCGCAGACCCAGGGTGCGTGCAATCAGGGCTTGCTTGATGCGCCCGTCCTGCCAGTTCGACAACAGGTCCGGCAAGTCCGCCGCTTGCTGCAGTGCCTGCTGGCGGCTGGCGTAATCCACGGGGCGACGGTTGTCCGGGTCGACCAGGCTGAAGTCCCAGAAATCGTTGCCCTGATACAAATCCGGCACGCCGGGCACGGTCATGCGCAGCAAGGTTTGCGCCAAACCGTTAAGGGCACCGGGGGCGGCAATCGATCGGGCCGCCTTGGCGAGGGTCGCACGCAGCAGCTCACCCTCTGGGCTGAGCAGCAGGCGCTGAATAAAGTCCTCGGTGGCTTGCTCGTAAGCGTCATTGGGCGCGCTCCAGCTGCTTTGCAGCTTGGCTTCGCGCAGGGCTTTGCGCTGCCATTGCCAGAGGCGTTTGGCGTAGTCCTCGAGCGCCGGCGGATTATCGATAGCCAACCCCAGCGGCCAACTGCCGAGGATGGCCTGGTACAGAATCAACTCATCGCCCGCCGAAGGCACTTGATCGTCTTGGCGCAATGGCCGGGCGAGGGTGCGCCACAGGCCGATCTGCTCGGTGTACCAGCTGCTGCGCTCACTCAGTACCGCCAGCCGCGCGCGTGAGTCTTCGCCACGCTTGTGGTCGTGGGTGGCGCTGGCCAGCAGATTGTCCGGAAAGGTTTCAAGGCGCTCGATGCAGGCCCGATGAAAGTCGGCAACCGGCGCACTGAACTGCTCGGTGCTGAACCCCACGTCATTGCGCGAAAGGAGGACGGCCGAACGATAGAACGCGGTGTCTTCCACCGCTTTCGCCGCGGCTGGCGAGGTCAGTTGCTGGAAACGTACGCAGGCGTGCTTGAGGCGTTTGCGCTGACGACCGGCCGGGCGTTGCCGCCAGGGCTCACCGCCGAGCCAGCCGGCCAGGCAGTCGAGCACCGGCCAGTCAGCCTCGCTCAGTGTCTGGCGGGCGCCGTCCATGGCCTGCTGGAAAAACGCCTCGTCCTGGCCTGTCCGGCCGAGGGGGCTGATGTAGGTGCGGTACACCGGGAAATGCACGATCAGCTCCTGCAGCGCCCGGCGAATCGCACCGAGGGTCAGGTCGCGAGTCATAAGGTTGTCCCGGGCCACTTGCAGCAAGGCCTGGGCGACGCTTTCGAAATCGCCGGCCAGGGAACCGTTGAGGATTTGCTGGCGGGCCAGCTGTGCTTCCCGGGAGAAATCAGCGGGCCGCTCACTGTGGCGTTGCCAGAGTTCGGCCAGTGTTTGCGCGCCCCGTGGGTCGTGTTGCAGCAGTGACAGCTGGTTCATGAATTCATAACCGGTGGTGCCGTCCACCGACCAGTCGAGGTGCAGGGACTCGCCTTTGCCGAGAATTTTTTCGACAAAGATCGGCAGGTGGCGGCCCGCGGACAGACTGTCGACCCGACGCCGCAGCTTTCGACAGTAGCCCCGCGGGTCGGCGAGGCCGTCGATGTGGTCGATGCGCAACCCGTCGATCAGCCCCTCGGCCACCAGTTGGAAGATCTTCGCGTGGGTGGCTTCGAACACCGCGGGGCGCTCGACGCGCAATCCGCCCAGTTCGTTGATATCAAAGAAGCGCCGCCAGTTGATGTCATCGGCGGCCGTGCGCCAGCTGGCGAGACGATAGCTCTGGCGCTCCAGCAGGTTGTGCAGGCGCTGGAAGCCTTCGCCGGTCAGTGAGTCGTAGTTCTTCAGGTGCCGGTCAATGGCGTGGGCAAGGGCGGGGTCGCTGACCAGATCGCGCAGTTCCGCTTTCAACGGTATGGCCAGGCTGTGGGCGTCGGTCTGATAGCTCAGGGTGCTGAAGCGATCGGCCAGGTTTTTCAGTTGTTCGGCCTGCTCCGTATCGAGCGCTGCATCGGTTTTGAGCAGCTCGCCGTAGTCCCGGGGGCAAATGGGAAAGCGATGTTCGTAGTGCTCGACATGGAAGCTGCCGTGCCAGGCATCGAAGCGCAGGGGCAGGGTGCCGTCCTGCAACGCCACACCGTAATCGCTTCCCAGGAACGGCAGGAGCAACTGGCCTTCCATCAACGGATCAGGAGAGTGCCACTGGATGTCGAAAAACTCGCCGTAGGGGCTCAGGCGTCCCCACTCCAACAGGTCCAGCCACCAGGGATTGTCAGCGCCGCCGACCGCCATGTGGTTGGAGACAATGTCGAGGATCAACCCCATGTCCTGCTCGTGCAAGGCGTTGACCAGGCTGCGCAGCGCCACTTCGCCACCCAGTTCCGGGTTGACCCTGGTCGGGTCCACCACGTCATAGCCATGCATCGATCCGGCTCGGGCACGCAACAGCGGGGAGGCGTAGACATGGCTGATGCCCAGGCGTGCGAAATACGGCACCAGCGGCACCGCATCTTCCAGCGTGAAACCTTTATGAAATTGCAGGCGCAGTGTGGCGCGCAGCGGGCGGGTCGGCTGTTGGGTCATCGGTCACGCTCGGCCGCCTGCAGTCGCGCACAGGCGAGCAGTTCCAGGCGCCGCGCGGCATCCGGTCCATCGAGCAGGGCCTCGCTGTAGCCGGGCAAGCGCCGCGACCAGTTCGGGTGGGTGTCGATGGTGCCGGGCAGGTTGGCCTGTTGTTCCACGCCAAGGGCATCTTCCAGCGGCAGCAGCACCAAGGGTGCCCGGGTATGCCCGAGAAAACGCACGCTGGCATCGAGCACCTGGTCGGTTTCGTGGGATTCTTCGCGGAAGTTCTGCGGGTCCTGGCTCAACGCCCGGCGCAGGCCCTCGCGCTCGCGCTCGCGATGCTGGCGCCATTCGATCTCACCGCTGGCGTCGATCATGCCGAGCCGGGCGTTCCAGTCGATATCGCGACCATGCCACCAGCCGTTGAGGGTCGGCAGGTCATGGGTGCTGGTGGTCGCCAGGGCGTTGTCCGGCCAGTCGAGGATCGGCTTGAAGTGCGTGTTGTCCTGCTCGAACAGCAGCACCCGCATGCCGAGCATCGAACGGGCGATGAGTTTTTCCCGCAGGCCGTCCGGCACGGTGCCGAGGTCTTCGCCGAGGACGATGGCCTGGTGCCGATGGGATTCCAGGGTCAACAAGCGCAACAGGTCGTCCACCGGGTAATACAGGTAGGCGCCGTCGGCCGGCGGCGAGCCGTTGGGGATCACCCACAGCCGCTGCAGCCCCATGACGTGATCGATACGCAAGCCACCGCAGTGGGCGAAATTGGCCCGCAGCATTTCGATGAAAGCCCGGAAACCATTGCGCACCAGGCCTTCAGGGGAGAACGCGGAAATCCCCCAGCCCTGGCCCGTGCGGTTGAGAATATCCGGTGGCGCACCGACGGTGAGGGACGCGAGCAGTTCATCCTGCCGGCTCCAGGCCTGGCTGCCGCCACCATCGGCACCAACGGCCAGGTCGGCGATCAGGCCGATGCTCATGCCGCTGGCGCGGGCGGCGGTTTGCGCGCGTTCCAGGCAGCGGGTGATCAGCCACTGGCAGAAGGCGAAGAAGCCGATGCGCCCGGCATTCTCTTCGGCGAATGCCGCCAGTTCAGCGCTTCGCGGATTACGCCAGGGTTCGGGCCACAGTCGCCAGTCGAGGCCTTCACCCCGGGCAGCGCGTGCCTCCTGTATGGCTTCGAAGCGACAGTGGTTTTCCAGCGCTTCGCCGGCGGCGTGACGAAAACTGCTGAAGTCTTCGTGCAAGGGGTGTTCACCCTGGACGAAACCTTCGTACAGCGACTGCAACAGCCGATGCTTGGCTTCGGCGGCGGCCGGCCAGTCAATCAGCGGACGCTCTTCCAGCGCCTTGAGTTCAATGGCCAGCCCGGTTGCATCGATCGCGGTGCGCAGGGCGCGCTCGCCGAGAATGGTGCCGGGGGCGCAGTAAAGGCTGTTGAGAAACAAACGGCTGGAGGGCGAGTACGGGCTATAGCGTTGGGCGTCATTGGAAAACATTGCATGCAAGGGGCTGATCGCCAGCGCCTCGGCGCCACGTTCACCGGCCACTCGGGCGAGGTCCTCCAGCGCCTGGGTGTCACCAAACCCGCCATCGCCGGGGCGGCGTAACGCATACAACTGCACGCTCAGGCCCCAGGCACGGGGGATCGGGTTATCCACGGCATCGCCAACGCTGTAACAACGGAGTGGGGCCACCGCCAGGGTGAAGGTTTGTCCGTCGATACTGACCTGTTGATAGCCGACCGGTACCAGCCCCGGCAGCTTTGCGTTGGCGTCCAGCTTGAGGTTGAGCCGCGAACCGTCTTCGAGGTGGATTTCGCAAGGGGTTTCAGGTGCAAAATAACGCGCCAGATCCAGGCCAACTCCAACATCGGCGGTGATCAATGGCGGCAAGTGGTGGGTCTGCTGCACCGCTTGCAATTCCAACAGGCTGGCGTCGATTTCCTGGGCACTGCCCGCCGGGTGACCGAGGCCAGTCAGCACATTTCGCAACACGGAAGGCGCGACTTTTTGCGGGCGGCCGTTGGCGTCGATCCAGTCGACTGCGAGGCCGGCACGGCTGGCCAGAATTTCCAGTTGCGCATCACTCATGGACGCTCTCCATACGAACTAGCAAAGGGGCTGCGGCGGTGAGGCTGACGAGCGCGCAATACGGGGCAAGGATGCCCTGGTCCAGCAAATCGGCGCTCTGTGGCGGGTATTCGAACAACCGCGCAGCACCGGTCTGTGGTGTGTGGACTACGGGCTTGTCGCTGAGGTTCAGGTCAATGCGCAGCTCGCTGCCATCGCCCAGGCGCCAGGCGGCACTGACCGCGCCTTCGCCCAGCTCGTCAGCCCCCAGTGCCTGGGTGCCCGGCAAGCGGGGGATGAGGACTCGGTGACGGATCTGCAACAGCCGGCAATACAGCTCGTGCATCTCTGTATGGCCGGTCGAAGGCAGGACAGGGCGGGACGCTGCAAACGTCTGCGGATCGTTCGGGTCAGGAATGTGCTCGCGCAGGAGTGGGTCGGCAAACACGCTGAATGCCGCGAACTCGTTGCGCCGGCCGTCCCGTACCAACTTGGCCAACTCACCGTGATGGCTGGTGAAAAACAGGAAGGGTTGCTCGACGGCGAACTCGTCGCCCATGAACAGCAGCGGAATCATCGGTGACAACAACAGCAACACCGTGGCGGCCCGCAGCGCTTGCGGGTGGGCGAGTTGATGCAGGCGCTCGCCGAAGGCCCGGTTGCCGATCTGGTCATGGTTCTGCAGGAACAGGATGAAGGCGCCGGGTGGCAAGTGCCCGCTGGGTTCACCGCGCGCCACGCCATGGCGATTGACATGACCCTGGAACACGAAACCCTGACTCAGGCAACGCGCCAGTTGTTCGGTGGGGTTTTGCGCGTAGTCGGCGTAATAGGCCTCGGTTTCGCCGGTCAGCAACACATGCAGGGCATTGTGGCCGTCATCGTTCCACTGCGCGTCGTAACCCTGTTCGAGCAGGCCGGCCTGGTTATGTTCGTTCTCCACCATCAGCCACACATGTCGCGCCGGTCCCGTCTGCTGGCGCACCCGTTGCGCCAGTTCCTGGAGAAAATCCGGATCTTCGATGGCGTGCACCGCGTCCAGGCGCAAACCGTCGAAACGGTATTCGAGCAGCCACATCAAGGCGTTTTCAATGAAGAAGTCCCGTACTTCGCGGCGGCGGAAGTCGATGGCCGCGCCCCACGGCGTCTGTTTGTCTTCGCGAAAAAAACCCTTGGCATAACGATGCAGGTAATTGCCGTCCGGACCGAAGTGGTTGTAGACCACGTCGAGAATCACCGCCAGACCATGACCGTGGGCGGTGTCGATCAAGTGTTTGAGCTGCTCGGGTGACCCGTATGAAGCCTGGGGCGCGTAGGGCAGGACGCCGTCATACCCCCAATTGCGCTCACCGGGAAACTGCGCGATGGGCATCAGTTCGATCGCGGTGACCCCCAGTTCGACCAGGCGCGCCAGATGCTGCTCGACGGCACTGAAGCCGCCGAGGGCACCGACGTGCAACTCGTAGATCACCGCTTCGTTCCACGGCCGTCCCGACCAGGCACTGTGTTGCCAGGCATAGGCCAGCGGATCGACCACCACACTGTGCCGGTCGATATCGCCGTCCTGTGCGCGGGAAGCCGGGTCGGGCACTTCCAGTTCGCCGTCGATGCTGTAGCGGTAACGCGTACCCGCCGCGCATCGGGTGTCGCTCACGAACCAGCCGTCGGCCTGGGGCAGCAACGGCAAGGACTGTCCATGTTCCAGTTCGACACTGACGTAAAACGCATCTGGCGCCCACAACGCGAATCGCGTGTGCTCTGCGTCCAGCATGATTGCGCCGTGGGGCCAGGTCTCAAGGGTCCGTAACGGCATCTTGAAAGCCTCTTACTGTTTGTTCGATTTCCCCAACGCTTTTGCCACAAGCTGTTCATAGAGTTCGGCGTAGGGTTCGACCGCTTTGCACCAGTTGAACGGCGCTGCCATGGCCCGGCAGCGCATGGCGTGCAGCAGGTCGGGGAAGGCGAACACCTTGAACGCGCGGCTCAGGGCTTCCTGATAGCTCTGCACGGTGGATTCATCAAACAGGAAGCCGGTCACGCCGTTTTCGATGGTGTCGGCCAGGCCGCCGGTATTGCGCGCCACCGGCAACGAGCCGAAGCGCTGGGCGTACATCTGGCTCAGGCCGCAGGGCTCGTAACGCGAAGGCATCAGCAGGAAGTCGCTGCCGGCGAACATGCGCCGGGCATCGGTTTCGTTAAAGCCGATGCGCACGCCGATCTGCCCGGGGAAACGCAGGGCCAGTTCGCGCATCGACTGTTCTTCTTCCGGCTCGCCACGGCCGATGATCGCGATCTGCCCACCGGATTTGACGATGTACTCGGAGACCGCCTCGGTCAGGTCCAGGCCTTTCTGATAGACCAGGCGCGACACCACGGCGAACAGCGGCCCTTCGGAGTCTTGCAGGCCGAACAGCTCGCGCACATGGGCGGCGTTCACCGCCTTGCCATCCCAGTCGCCGATGCTGAACGGGCAGAACAGGTGCGGATCGGTGGCCGCATCCCAGCTTTCATCGATGCCGTTGGGAATCCCGCTGAGCAGGCCTTGCTGGGTCTTGGCGGCGAGGAAACCGTCGAGCCCGCAGCCGAAATCCGGGGTGGTGATTTCCTGGGCGTAGGTCGCGCTGACGGTGGTGATGTGGCTCGAATAGGCCATGCCGGCCTTGAGGAACGACATCTTGCCGTAGAACTCCATGCCTTCCTGTTGCAGTGCGTGATGGGGAATGCCCAGTTCGGGGCACGAACCCAGGCTGGTCACGCCTTGATAGGCCAGGTTGTGAATGGTGAACAGCGTTGGTGTGCGCTGCCCACGCCAGTGCATGTAGGCCGGGGCCAGACCGGCCGGCCAGTCGTGGGCGTGCACCAGATCCGGGCACCAGTGGATTTGCGCGAGGTTGGCGGCGATATCGGCCGCCGCCAGGCCCAGGCGGGCGAAACGGATATGGTTGTCCGGCCAGTCGCGGCCGTTGTTGGCGCCGTAGGGTGAACCTTCGCGCTCGTAGAGTTCGGGGCAGATCAGTACGTAGATGACCAGACCATCGGGCATGTCCATGCGCCCGATCTTGCACGGAGGCAACGCGGCATGACCGCCGAGCTCACCGATGATATGAATGGGGTTCTCGCTGTGCAGCACCTGCGGGTAACCCGGGATCAACACCCGCACATCGTGCAGATGGGCCATGGCCCGTGGCAGCGCCGCGGAAACGTCGCCCAGGCCACCGGTTTTCACCAGGTCGGCAATTTCCGAGGTCACGAACAACACTTTCTTACGGTTCGGATTCTGGTGGGCTGCCGGGGTCAGCGTCCTGGTGCCGGGCACGCTGACGGGTTGGGTGTTCGCGGCAGTTACGGCGCTCGATTCGCCGACCTGATGAGCACGTTCTCCCTGTATTTCCAAAGCCGTACTGATCATATGAATCTCCCGTGCTATTGATCTAATTCTTAGGTCTGGCAAACGGTGTTTCATGGCCAATTCCCGTGGCCGGGCAAAAAAACGCTGCGCATCAGTGAGCAAGCGCTGCCCGATGCGTCGAAGCAAAAGGGGTGAATGAGCCGTTGCAAGGATTGCACCAGTCGCAACGCACCTTCTTGTCAGAGGACCGATCGGGAATGGAAAAAGTTTCGACTGTTTTTCCACTTTATGACCGATCGGTTTCGCTTTGAGAAAATGAGTCTAGGCCAGAACTTAGAGCGGTAAAGGGCAGATGGCAAAATTGTTCGACAATCGGTTTGTAACGGTACGGACGTGCCTGATCGAGGTGCAAACGCCCCGACGAAGTGCATGTTTTTTTGCGTTTTTGCCGCAAAAAGTCACCGGGCCGTCACATCAATGTGCGACGTGATCGAGCGGTTGCGCACCAATGTGGTGCGCGTGCCAAGTCCCGGATTTGGCTGAACCGCTGCCTTACTGCCGGTCGCGATGCCTTGTTATAGTTCGGGCCTCGTTTTCTGCCCGCAAAAGGATCAATGGAATGTCTCAGTACAGCGCGTTCAACGTCGAACTGGTTGATAAAATCGCCCATGTGCAGATCAACCGACCGGAGAAGATCAACTCGATGAACGCTGCGTTCTGGAGCGAGATCGTCGAAATCTTCCAGTGGATCGACGACACCGATGAAGTGCGCGTGGTGGTCCTCAGCGGGGCAGGCAAGCATTTCTCCTCGGGTATCGACCTGATGATGCTGGCCGGTGTGGCCAATGAACTGGGCAAGGACGTCGGCCGCAATGCGCGGCTGTTGCGGCGCAAGATCCTTACCCTGCAAGCGTCGTTCAATGCCGTCGACAACTGCCGTAAACCGGTGCTTGCAGCGATTCAGGGCTACTGCCTGGGTGGCGCCATCGACCTGATTTCCGCGTGCGACATGCGTTATGCCGCCGAGGACGCACAGTTCTCGATCAAGGAAATCGACATCGGCATGGCCGCCGACGTGGGCACGCTGCAACGCTTGCCGCGAATCATCGGTGACGGCATGCTGCGCGAACTGGCTTACACTGGTCGCACCTTTGGTGCCGACGAAGCGCGGAGCATGGGCCTGGTCAATCGCGTCTACAGCGACAACGCCAGCCTGCTCGACGGCGTCATGGGCATTGCCTCTGCAATCGCCAGCAAGTCGCCGATCGCCGTCACCGGCACCAAGGAGATGATCAGCTACATGCGTGACCATCGCATCGATGACGGCCTCGAATACATCGCCACCTGGAACGCCGCCATGCTGCAATCCACCGATCTGCGCGTGGCCATGGCCGCCCATATGAGCAAACAGAAACCCGAATTTCTGGATTGATTAACCATGATTCCTCGCTGGACCACTGCAGTACTGGACACCGACCAACCCGGCGGCTGGGCCGTCGCGCGCAGCCCCGAAGGCTTTCTGTTCGATGACAATGGCGCACTGTTTCCACGCGAATGGTTGAAGCGTCAGGACCTGCCGATTCTTGCCGAACATGGCATCGGTCATCTCGATGGCGAGCCGGTCTACCTGCTGGAGCTGCGCAGTCACAGCGAGGTGTCGGGCTGCAACTGGAAGGGCTTGCGGGCGTTCATGCTCGAAGGCGATCACACGGTCTACAAGGTGCTTGGTTACGCCGCACAGATCGGCACCTGGGCCCGCGAGCACCGCTTTTGCGGTAACTGCGGTCAGGCCATGACCCAGGTGCCGCGCGAACGGGCGATGTATTGCCAGCCGTGTGATCTGCGCAGCTACCCACGGATTTCGCCGAGCATGATCGTACTGGTCACCCGAGGCGATGAAGTGCTGTTGGCACGCTCACCGCGTTTTGTCAGCGGTGTCTACAGCACATTGGCGGGGTTCGCCGAACCGGGCGAATCGGCCGAGGACTGCCTGATTCGCGAGGTTCGTGAAGAGGTGAGCATCGAGGTCAGGAACATCCAGTACATGGGCAGCCAGTGCTGGCCGTTCCCGCACTCGATGATGCTCGGCTTTCATGCCGAATACGCCAGTGGCGAGATCGTCTGCCAGGAAGACGAGATCGAGGACGCCCAGTGGTTCAACGTGCATGCGCTGCCGCCGTTGCCGGCGTCGCGCTCGATTGCCCGTTACCTGATCGATGTCTACGTGGCGCGGCGTTTAGGCCACGCTGAACCAGTGCTGCCAGGCTAGGCGCACGGTCAGGCCCAACACCACGGTGATGAACACCGGACGAATGAATTTCGCGCCGCCGCTGATGGCGGTGCGGGCGCCGAAGAAGGCGCCGACCATCAATGACGAGCCCATGCACAGGCCGATGATCCAGTCCACCTGACCGGAAAAGATGAAGATCGACAACGCCGCCGCGTTGCTGACGAAGTTCATGCTGCGCGCCACGCCGCTGGCTTTCACCAGGTCGATGGGGTAGAGCAACAGGCTGCTCACGGTCCAGAATGCGCCCGTGCCGGGACCGGCCACGCCGTCATAGAAACCGAGGCTGAAGCCCTGGGTCGACTGCCACGTTTTCTTGATCGGTGCGTCGCTGTCCGTCGGCGCTTTCGGCGTACCGCCAAACAATAGATAAACGCCGCAGGCGAAGACGATCACCGGCAGCATTTTGTTCAACCATTCCGCCGGCAGGTAATGCGCGACCACGGCACCGGTCAACGCGCCGACCAGGGTGCCGACGATGGCGTGCACCCATTGCGCGGGGTGGAACAGCTTGCGCCGGTAGAAGGTGAAACTGGCAATCGCCGAGCCGAAGGTCGAACTGAGCTTGTTGGTGCCCAGCACCAGATGCGGCGGCAGGCCGGCGGTCAACAGGGCCGGGGTGGTCAACAGACCACCGCCACCGGCGATGGCGTCGATGAAACCGGCAACAAAAGCGACAAGGGCCAGGATGGCCAGGGTGGAGAGGTCAACGCTGAGTTCGAAAGGCATGGGATCGGCTTATTCGGCGGGTGCAGAAAGAGGCTGCGGGGAAGGGCAGCATCTTAACCACCTGCACAGCACAAAACCAATGTGGGAGCGAGCCTGCTCGCGAAGAGGCCGTCAGATCCAGCATAAATGCTGGCTGACACACCGCTATCGCGAGCAAGCTCGCTCCCACAGGGATTAGTGTGGATTTAAATTACAGACCCAGATCCGACAGCCCCGGATGATCGTCAGGGCGACGTCCCAACGGCCAGTGGAACTTGCGCTCGCTTTCCTTGATCGGCATGTCGTTGATGCAGGCGAAGCGGCGGGCCATCAGGCCGTCCTCGTTGAACTCCCAGTTTTCGTTACCGTAGGAGCGGAACCAGTTGCCCGAGTCATCGTGCCATTCATAGGCATAACGCACGGCGATGCGGTTGTCGGTAAAGGCCCAGAGTTCCTTGATCAGTCGATAATCCAGCTCCTTGGCCCATTTGCGGGTCAGGAAGCCTTTGGCTTCTTCGCGGTTATAGGCGAACTCGGCGCGGTTTCGCCACTGGGTGTCCAGGGTGTAGGCCAGGGACACGCGCTCCGCATCGCGGGAGTTCCAGCCATCCTCAGCCAGGCGAACTTTTTCAATGGCCGATTCACGGGTGAAAGGAGGCAATGGCGGACGAACTTCGGCATTAGACATTTCAAGTCTCCGTATCAAGTTAAAGTTAAAACAATTGTCGAGCTTGATCTGGTTGCTACAGGTCCAATAACTTGCGCGCCATGCATTGCGCATTATCGGCGGCACTGTGATCACCCGTTACAAGCGCCACGGTAATGGCACCATCGATCAGGATCAGCAGTTGTCTGGCCAGCGTCTGCGGATCCTCGGCGCCATGTTCGGTACACAGCTCGCACAGGTAGTCGAGCAGTTTCTGTTTATGTTCTTTGGCGACCAGGCGCACCGGGTCTTGCGGGTCGCCGGTTTCGCCACTGGTGTTGATGAAGGCGCAGCCGCGGAAGCCTTCGCTGTCGAACCACGACTTGAGTACGGTAAACAGGTTGAGCAGCCGCCCGGCCGGGGTCTGTGCCTGGCCGACTTCGCTGCGATACCAGTGCATCCAGCGCTGATCGCGGCGTTGCAGGGCGGCCACGACCAGTTCGTCCTTGTTGGCGAAGTAGCGGTAAATGCTTTTTCTCGAGACACCGGCGGTTTTTACCAGGAGATCCATGCCAGTGGCGGCAATGCCACTTTTGTAGATCAACTTTTCGGTGACATCCAGAATGATGTCGCGTGTGTCATTGCTATTGATTTCGTTCATGCGGTTAACAGTAGAACGATCGTTCTCCTTGGTCAATCAGTTTTTTGTGGTGTGTGACAATAAGTCTTCGCGAGCAGGCTCGCTCCCACAGGGGGGAATGCATTTCAATGTGGGAGCGAGCCTGCTCGCGAAGAGGGCATTACAGACAGTAACAAGACCCGAACCCAGCGATGGTGTAAGCTCTCAGGTTCTTCGGATTCGACCCATTGCGAGCCCTATGCCGTCGCTTTTCAAACGCTCCCTGCTGCCCAAGCTGCGCAGTTTTCCGCTGACGGCCGATGCCGTCGGCATCCTCTCCGGCGCTGCCGAGTTCCGTCGTTGCCTGCTGGAAAAAATCGCCAGTGCGACCCGGCGCATCTACATCGTTGCGCTGTACCTGCAACAGGATGAAGCCGGCCAGGAAATTCTCGATGCCTTGCACGCGGCCAAACTGGCGCGTCCGGAACTGGACGTGGTGGTGGTCGTCGACTGGCTGCGCGCCCAGCGCGGTCTGATCGGTGCCGGCAAGCAACCGGGCAACTCGGCCTGGTACCAGGAGATGACCCGCACCCACGCAAGTGAGGTGCCGATCTATGGCGTCCCGGTACAAACCCGCGAACTGTTCGGTGTGTTGCACCTCAAAGGCTTCGTGATCGATGACTGCGTGATCTACAGCGGTGCTAGCCTGAACAACGTCTACCTGCACAAATTCGACAAGTACCGCTACGACCGATACCACGTGCTGCACAATCGCGAACTGGCCGATTCGATGCAGCACCTGGTGCAGCACGGCCTGGTGGCCTCCAAAGCGGTGCACCGCCTCGACCTGCCGAACCTGCCGACGACCCGTAGCCTGCGCAATGACATCGGCGACCTGCGCAGCCGGCTCAAGCACGCGGCGTACGACACCACGCGAGGCTCCACCGACCGGACCGGTCTGTCAGTCAGCCCGTTGCTTGGTGTCGGCAAGAACAATCCGCTGAACCGGGTGATCTGCGAGCTGATCGCCAGCGCCCAGCAGCAACTGACCATTTGCACGCCGTACTTCAACCTGCCGCTGGCGATCATCCGAGAGATCAACCGCGCGCTGGCCCGTGGGGTGAAGATCGATATTGTGGTCGGTGACAAGACGGCCAATGACTTCTACATTGCGCCGAGCGAACCGTTCCGGGTCATTTCGGCGCTGCCGTACCTGTACGAAATCAGCTTGCGCCGGTTTGCCAAGCGTCATCAGCGCAACATCGACAGCGGTCAGTTGAACCTGCACCTGTGGCTTGATGGTGACAACACCTATCACCTCAAGGGCATGTGGATCGACCGGCGCTATACCTTGCTGACCGGCAACAACCTCAACCCGCGGGCGTTCCGGCTCGATCTGGAAAACGCCTTGTTGATCGATGATCCACACGGCGAATGGCTGGAGCCGCGCCGTCAGGAACTGGCGGAGATTTTCCAGCACACCCGGCGGATCGAGCACTTCCAGAACCTGGAAACCCTCGCCGAATACCCGACGGGCGTGGCCAAGTTCCTCAAGCGCGTGAGTCGTGTGCGGATCGAGCGTTTGCTGTACCGGATTCTCTAAAGATTAAAATCAAAAGATCGCAGCCTGCGGCGACTGACGCCTTCGCGGGCAAGCCCGCTCCCACAAGGATCTTTGTCGTACACAAACTCTGTGTTCGCTGAATAACCTGTGGGAGCGGGCTTGCCCGCGAAGGCGTTTTCACTTTCAGTACATCAACGACAGGCACACTGCTTTCGCGAGCAAGCCCGCTCCCACAAGGGATCTGCGTTGAGGTAGCGGTTTCAGCTAATATGCCCCCCACTCGAACAAGAACAGGGCTTGCCGCAATCCATGTCGGAAAAAGACACCATCTCCATCCAACTGGTGCGTGAAGCACTGTTGCAAAGCTGTGCGCCAGGCATCGACAAGGACGAGGTGTTGATCAAGGTTGGCATCGATCCGCAGCTGTTGGGTAACGCCGGCGCCCGGGTTCCAGCCACCGCTTATGCGCGTCTGTGGCGGCTACTGGCGCGGCGTGGGGATGACGAGTTTTTTGGCATGGACCCACGCAAACTCAAATCCGGCAGCTTCGCATTCCTGTGTCGCAGCGCCATGCTCCAACCCAACGTGGCGGCGGGACTGGCTGGCGGCCTGGCGTTTCTGTCGTTGATCCTCGAACACCTGCCGGCGCAGTTGGTGCGTCAGCAAAGCCTGGCGGAAATCGTCCTGCTCGAAGACGACAAAGAGCCACGCCGGGCCTTCACCTATTTCACCTACTGGATGATCGTCCACGGCGTTGCCTGCTGGCTGGCAGGGCGGCGAATTCCGATTCTGGCCATTGAACTGCGCTGTTCGAAACCGGATTTCTGCGATGATTATCAGGTAATGTTTTCCGAGAACCTGCGTTTCGACCGTCCGCGCACGCGGATGATTTTCTCCGCCGATTGCCTGGATTTGCCGATCAAGCGCAGCCCCGAAGAGCTCAAGCGATTCCTGGCCCACGCGCCGGCGAACATTCTGGTGAGGTACCGTGATCCGCAGAGCCTGGCCAGCCGTATCAAACACGATCTGCGTCACCTGCCGGCCGAGCACTGGCCGGAAACCGAGGCCCTGGCGCAACGTCTGTGCATGTCGGCATCGACCTTGCGTCGCCGGCTGGCCGAAGAAGGGCAAACTTATCAAGGTATCAAGGACAGCGTGCGCAAGGAACTGGCGATCGTCTGGCTGGCCGAGCCGGCGATCAGCTTCAGCGAAATCGCCACGCGGCTCGGGTTCGCTGACACCAGTTCGTTCTACAAGGCCTTTCGCAAGTGGTCGGGGTCAAATCCGGGGCATTACCGCAGCCTGATTCTCAATGACGTCGAGTAAATTCAGCGCCAGCCTGACCCTCTCTCTCTAGCGACTGCCAGTGGTCGATCCCGGCAGATTGAGTGTGCCGCTGTCGACGAAACGCTTCGTGTTGAACACCCCGCCCGAGAGCTTGCCGCGCAGGATGTAAGGCATGTTGTTGAGGGTTTTCATCTGGCTGATGCCATAGGTCTGGCGGATGAAAGAAAATGCCGAAACGCTGACCGGCACGCTCACGACGGTGTCGGAAAAACGCCCGATCTCGCCCCTCTGATCGCTGACGCCCGAGGCGAATGGCTGGCCGTTGATGTCCAGATCCAGGGCCACGCCGCTGTAGGTGAGGTTGTTGTCATTGGGGTTCTGCACGCGGATTGTCACGGCAAAGCGTACTTCCATGCCCTCGCCCTGCAGGGGCTCGATACCCACGACGTTGATTTTCAGCGGGTCTCGATTGGGCAGCGAGGAACAGGCGCTCAGGCAGAGCAGGAGGGAAATCAGGACCGCGTGAACGCTGCGCATGGACGTGCTCTCATCTGAAAAGGGCTGTTCCGCTACCGGCTCAGCCCCTGAGCCCGTCCGGCGGTTCTACGGTGCGACCACCGCAGCTTTTGCGGGTTCATCCCTGGTGGTCACATCGGGGTTCTGCATCACTTGAAGCACAGAGGCTTCCGGATCGAATTCGTCCTCCTCCAGCTCGATGAACTCCTCAGGCAGGAAGATATTAAGAACGATAGCGCACAGCGCGCCGACAGTGATGGGCGATTCGAAAATGTTGTGCAGGGCCTTGGGCAGTTCACGCAAGACTTCCGGCACGGCGGCCACCCCCAGGCCCATACCGATGGAAATCGCCACGATCAGCATGTTGCGCCGATGCAAGCCGGCCTCGGCGAGAATCTTGATCCCGGCCACGGCGACGGTGCCGAACATCACCAGCTCCGCGCCCCCCAGCACCGGTTTGGGCATCAATTGCAGTACCGCGCCGATCATCGGGAACAGGCCCAGCACCACCAGCAAACCGGCAATGAAAAACGCCACGTAACGACTGGCCACGCCCGTGAGCTGGATCACCCCGTTGTTCTGGGCGAAGGTCACCATTGGCATGCTGTTGAACACCGCCGCCATGGCCGAGTTGAGACCATCGGCGAGCAGGCCGGACTTGATCCGGCGAATGTACACCGGGCCTTTGACCGGTTGCCGGGAAATCATCGAGTTGGCCGTGAGGTCACCGGCAGCCTCCAATGGCGAAACGAGGAAGATCACCGCCACCGGAATGAACGCCACCCAATCGAAGGAAAAACCGTACTTGAACGGCACCGGTACGCTCATCAGCGGGACGTCGGGCAGGCCGTTGAAATCCACCTGGCCCATGAGCCAGGCCGCCACGTAACCGAGGGTCAGGCCGATGACAATCGCCCCCAGGCGCAGAAACGGCACGTCGACCCGGTTCAACACCACGATGGTTCCCAGCACCAGCGCCGCCAGGGCCAGGTGACTGGCGGCCCCCAGGTCTTGGGCGCCGAAGCCTCCGGCGATGTCGGTCATGGCCACCTTGATCAGCGACAAACCCATCAACGTGATGATCGTCCCGGTCACTACCGGGGTGATCAGCATGCGCAGTTTGCCGATGAACTGGCTCAACACCACTTCAATGAACGCGGCAAAAAAACACACGCCGAAGATGGTCGAGAGAATCTCGTCGGTGCCGCCGCCCCGGGCCTTGACCATGAAGCCGGCGCTGAGAATCACACTGATGAACGAGAAACTGGTGCCTTGCAGGCACAACAGGCCCGAACCCACCGGGCCAAAGCGCCGCGCCTGTACGAAGGTGCCCAGGCCCGAGACGAACAGCGCCATGCTGATCAGATAAGGAATTTCGCTTTGCAGGCCCAGGGCGCTGCCCATGATCAGCGTGGGGGTGATGATGCCGACGAAACTCGCCAGCACGTGTTGCAGGGCGGCGAAGACGGTGGCGGTCAGGTGCGGGCGGTCATCGAGGCCGTAGATCAGGTCATTGTTACGTGGCGCGGGGGCTTTTTCGGAGGCGGTCATGGAGGTTTGCGTGCCAGTAGGCGGCCGGGTCAGAAAATGGAGGCGCAGGATGCCAGAACCGCCCGGCCACGGCAAAAGTTCCACCAGAACAGGGGCTTACGGACGCGGGGCGAACACCTCGGCGACGCTGCGGCGTTTGGCGTGCAATTGGCTGGCCTGGATCAGCTGTTCGAGGTCCTCGGGCGTGACGTCATAGAAGGCTTCCATGTCCGCCAGCGCCAGTTTCAGGTCTTCGGCGGTGATGGCCTGGCTGTCGATTGGCGGGTGATCGGCCGGGACCGTGACGGCCGGTTCGCTGCTGCCCTTGGGGTAACGAACGCGGGTCAGGTTGTTGTAGGCAAGGGCGCTGAGCAGCATCGTCGCTGCGCTGAGCATGACTGGCTCAATGGCTTTCCAGTCCATGGCAATGGTCACCGGATCGGCCAGTACCAGGGTCAGGGCCAATGCCCCGGCCGGTGGATGCAGGCAGCGCAACCAACACATCAGCAACACCGCCATGCCCGCCGCCAGACAGGCGCTACCGAGGGTTCGGCCCAACACATGGGCCACCAGCAGCGCAATCACTGCGGCGCACAGGTAACCACCCAGAATCGACCAGGGCTGGGCGAGCGCTCCCGAAGACACCGCAAATAACAGTACCGCAGACGCCCCCAGCGGGCCGATCAGGTGCTGGGCCACCTCAATGCCAAACACCAGGCTACAGAGCCAGACGCTCAGCAACGTGCCCAAGGCCATGCCGATGGCGGCGCGGCTCCATTCTGTGGGGCGGGTGTTGATGGCGACGGGCAACCAGCGGGCAAGCATTGCGAGAAAACTCCGGCAGAAAAAGTCGAGGTAAAAAAAGGGCTTAGCTGGCAAACCCAGAAAGCCCTTGAAGGTGTTCCAACTGTTGGGGGAGGAACAGGCACAGTGTGCCGTTCAATCCAGCTACTGACAAATTCATATTAATGAGCTTTCAGTGCATTAATTTTGCTTTAAGTGGCCCCGTCGGCCACTCATGTAACAGAGCAGGCCGCCCAGCGCAGCGAGCGCACTCAAGGCATAAAACATCGTCGGCGCCGGGGTGTGCATCAGCATGAAGCCGCAAATCACCGGGCTCACCGCGCCGCCAAGCGCCGCCAGGTTTTGCGCGCCGTAGTAACTGCCGCGCAGTTCTTCCGGAGCGAGGGTGTCGACAAAGAGAAACTCGGCCGGGTAAATGATGATTTCACCCAGGGTGAAGATGAACATTGCCACGCACCAGCTCACCAGGCTGTCCGCCAGGCTGAAACCGATCAGGCCGAGGATGAACAGGCCGGTGCCGGCCACAATCCACTGGCGCAATTGTTCACGTTTGAGAAAACGCCCGACCTGGTATTGCAACAGGATCACGCTGATGGCGTTGCAGGCGAGCAGGGCAGCCATGATTTCCATGGTGTGCTGGGGATTACTGGTCACCAGCAGGTACTGCGACAAGTAAAAGGTAAATCGCCCGTGCACCACGGTGCTGAGCAGGCAACCGGCGGTGAACATGATCAGGGTGCGGTCGTTTTTCAGGGTGATCAGGGTTTTCAGAAAACTCTGCGCTTGACCCGCAGGAGCCACTTTGGCCGGATCCGCGGGAATGCCGGTCATCAGGAAAATACTGAAAAAAGCGATGGCCGCCGCGATCAGGAATGGCGCACTGGCAAAGGCGCCGGCAATCAGCACGCCAAGCATCGGCCCGACCGCGTAGCCAATGTTGGTCAGCGTATAGCTCAAGGAAAACGCCTTGGCTCGCTGGCCCACGGGCAGATTGTCGCTGAGGATCGCTTTTGAACCGATCAGGAACAGCGCCGAGGCGGTTTCGGTGACGATCAGGGTGATCGTGGTCAGGTAGAGGTTTTCGGCAAAGGTCAGCAACACCAGGCCGACCGCGCTGGACGCCATCGACAGCACCAGCAATCGGCGTTTTTCGAAGCGATCGATGATGTAGCCGCCGTAGAGGGAGAGCAGGGTGGCGACGAACACCGCAATGCCGAGCAACAAGCCGACGTCCTGCTGGTCAAGGCCAAGCTTGTCGCTGACGAACAACGTGAGTAACGGGCTGGTGATGGCGCGGCTGACGACGATGGTCAACGAGCAGATCAGCAGGCGGCGGATGAGGGGGGAGTAGGTGGTCACAGCGTGAATATCCTTATTCGATCGGGTCGGCATCAGGCCAATCGTGCGCGCTACTCTAGCAGTCGGACACTCGCTCGTTGCTATGCAATTTACTGGCAGTTCAGCAACACCCAGTCATTCCCGTCGAAGCGCCCGCTACGCAGCATTGCAGCAAGCGCAAGGCGGGCCCGGTTTTCCGTGAGCCTGACAACGCAGCAGCGCCGATGCCGGCAATCCGAAGAAAAACAGCCGGGAGCATGAGGCTTAAGCGACCACTGACTCGGCCAGCCATTGCTGGTAAGGGATCGGCAACTTGTGCGACTCACCCCGACCGATCGGGAAGTAGGTAAAGCCGATGCGTGCCAGGCGGTCCGCGTCGTACAGGTTGCGGCCATCGAAGATCACCGGCGTGTTAAGGCGTTGGCGGATAAACTCGAAGTCCGGCGCCTTGAACTGTTGCCATTCGGTGCAGATGATCAATGCATCGGCGCCGGCCAAGACTGACTCAGGCGTACCCATGAGCATCAGTCTCGACTCATCCGGATACAGCTTCTGGGTTTCCTGCATGGCTTCCGGATCGAACGCACGGACATTCGCCCCGGCGGCCCACAACGATTCGAGCAACACCCGGCTCGGTGCATCGCGCATGTCGTCGGTATTGGGTTTGAAGGCCAGGCCCCAGACGGCAAAGGTCTTGCCGCGCAAGTCGCCCCGGTAGAACGCGTTGATGCGCTCGAACAGCTTGTGCTTTTGCCGCTCGTTGATGGCTTCCACTGCCTGTAGCAGGTCACTGGAGCAATGGGCCTCTTCGGCGCTGTGGATCAGGGCGCGCATGTCCTTGGGGAAGCACGAGCCACCGTAGCCGCAACCGGGATAGATGAAGTGGTAGCCGATACGCGAGTCGGCGCCGATGCCCAGGCGTACCGATTCGATGTCGGCACCCAGGTGTTCAGCCAGTTCGGCGATCTGGTTGATGAAGCTGATCTTGGTCGCCAGCATGCAGTTGGCGGCGTATTTGGTCAGTTCGGCGCTGCGCAGGCCCATGAACATGATGCGTTCGTGGTTGCGGTTGAAGGGGGAGTACAGGTCACGCATCACGTCACGCACTTCATCGCGTTCACAGCCGATGACGATACGGTCCGGGCGTCGGCAGTCGGCCACGGCCGAACCTTCTTTCAAGAACTCCGGGTTCGAGACAATATCGAACTGCAATACCCGCCCGACACTGAGCAGGCATTTGTCGATGTGCGCGCGCAAGGCGTCGCCGGTGCCGACCGGGACGGTGGATTTCTCCACCAGGATCGCCGGCTGTTCGCGATACCGTGCTACCGCTTCGCCCACCGACATCACGTAGCGCAAGTCTGCTGAACCATCGTCCCGGGACGGTGTGCCGACCGCGATGAACAGCACCTGGCCGTGCTGGACCGCTAATCTTTCGTCGCTGGTGAACTGCAACCGTTTGGCGTCAAGACCTTCGCGTACCAGGCTGGCCAGGCCGGGTTCGAAAATACTCACGTGGCCCTGTTGGAGCAGTTCGACTTTTTTCTCGTCAACGTCCATGCAGATCACGTCGTGGCCGACTTCCGCCAGTACCGCTGCCTGCACCAGGCCAACATAGCCGCTACCAAACACACTGATTTTCATGGGGCACTCCTTTGTTCGGGCGCACGAGAAGGTCGGGAATTGATGGTGATGACGCCGAGGATGACCAATGCCACGCCTGGGCTCTTTGTAAGGCTGGACGCTTCGATGAACAGCGGCACGCCGGCGACCAGCAGGCCCAGGCCCAGGCAGGTCAGCAGGATAGGCAAGGCCATATTTCAATTTGCTTATCGTGTTGAAAAAAGCCACGTGCGGCCGTGTCATCCGCCAGGACAACGTCGAAGCGGCGCCCAGGTCGTTGCTCGGCAATCTGACGCTCTGGTTGAGTGACTGCGGCGTGGGTAGCGTCTTGGATCACGGCAATGCCGTGTTTGTCGGCGAGGGCGTAAAGCGGATCGAGATCGAATGCCGCACCGGCGTAATGCACCGGGATGATGGCTTTGGTGCGCGGTGTGATCGCCGCTTCGATATCAGAACCTGCATCAAATCAAATAGTTACCGGTCGGCGGTAAAAAAGCTGCATCGATTGACTTTTTTCGCCGTGGGCGGCAGGTTGGACGTCCATTCGGGTTGCTTCGACTTCATGGGAGGTTATGCCCGATTTTGTGAAAGGGGCATGAAAAGCGGTGGGGGAATCGTTTATCTGAAGGCTATTTAATCTGCTGTTCAGACTTCCCGCGGTTATGGTGTTTTCAGGAAAAGTTCTACAGAACTGATGTCCTTTATATGATCGTTATTTCTCTTCTTGGTTGCTTCATTGACCTGTTTTCATTCAAGGCCGTTTCGTTTGATTGACTTACCTGTAGCTGATTCTCGCACGCCCCTCACCAATCCGCTGACCCTGTATCTGGCGCGGCTGGCACCCTCCAGCCAGCTGACCATGCGCTACGTGCTGCAGGACGCCGCCGACCGCCTGGGCTTCGAAGACTGCGATATCGAGGAGATACCCTGGCACAACCTGCAGCCCGAAGATGTGATCGCACTGGTGGCCACATTGCGTTCAGACGGCTATGCACCGAACACCTCTTCACTGTATGTCAACGCGGTGCGCGGGGTGATGAACGAAGCGTGGCGCATGAGCCTGATCTCGCAGGAGCACCTGTTGAAGATGCGCTCGGTGAAGGGCATCGCCGGTACACGGCTGTCCCAGGGACGCAACCTCAGGCGTACGCTGATCCAGGAGCTGATGGCCGTCTGCGCCGCCGATCCGCGGCCACAAGGCTTGCGGGATGCCGCGATCATCGGGATTTTGTACGGCTCGGGAATGCGCAAGTCCGAATCGGTGAACCTGGAGCTGAATCAGGTCGACTTCACCCAGCGCAGCCTGCAGGTGACGGCCAAGGGCAACAAGCAGTTGATCAAGTACGCGCCGGCCTGGGCTTTCGCCAAACTGCAAGCCTGGCTTGAACTGCGCCGCTCCCTGCTCAAGGAAGGCGAGTCGGACGATCCGTTCCTGTTCAATCGCATTCGCCGTGGCAGCCATATCACCCGTGAGCGCATCACCAAGCATGCGATCTACTACATCGCCCGGCAACGGGGGGCGCAGGTCGGAGTGAAAATCATGCCCCACGACTTCCGGCGTTCATTCATTACCCGGGTGATCGAAGAGCATGACTTGTCGATTGCGCAGAAACTGGCGCACCACAGCAACATCCAGACTACGGCCAACTACGATGTGCGCGACGACAACGAGCGGCGTCGGGCAGTGGATCGTTTCGACCTGTGAACGATTACAGCTCGCTCAGCACGTGGGCGTGGCCAATGGTCGAGACCTGAACCGCGCTGCCGGCGGGTGGTGCGTACATGCCGGAACTGCGCACCAGCAGTGATCGGCCCGGTTGCTCGCGGCTGGTCAATGACTGGAGTTCGACCGTCAGCGTGCAAGTGTTGCCGCTGAAATCCCGATCGGTGACCACGGCCCGGCAACCATCGGCTTGCGGGTCGCCGGGAAGGATACCGGCCAATTGCAGCTGTTCAGGGCGCAGCATGATCTGCGCCGAGTTGTTGTTGCGGTGGTTGTTGACCGGGATCCGCCCCAGGTCGCAATGAGCCCAACCGGCCTCGATGCGCGCCGGCATCACCACGGCATCCCCCAGGAACAGGGCGGTCTGTTCGTCTTCGGGATAGCGGTAAAGGTCCAGCGGATGCCCTGACTGTACCAGTCGGCCCTGGCGCATCACCGCCAGCTGGTCGGCGAACGACAGGGCTTCACTCTGGTCATGGGTGACCAGGATGGTGGTGACGCCCGCGTCTTCCAGCAGCCGCGCGACCATCTTGCGCATCGCGGCGCGCAATCCGGTGTCGAGCGCCGAGAACGGCTCGTCCAGCAGCATCAGCCGTGGTTGTTGTGCCAATGCCCGGGCCAGGGCCACGCGCTGTTGCTGGCCGCCGGACAATTCGTGAGGCCAGCGCTCGGCCATCTTCGCGTCCAGCGCCACGCTGTCCATCAGTTCGGCGACGCGCTGTTGTTTTTCAGTGCCCTTGGTCGATAAGCCGAAGCCGATGTTCGCCGCCACGGTCATGTGCGGAAACAGCGCGCCGTCCTGTGGCACGTAACCGATCAGGCGTTGATGGGCCGGCACTTCGTGGGTGCCGTCGACCAGTGTCTGGCCATTGAGCGACAGGCGCCCGGAATCGGGGAATTCGAAGCCGGCAATCATTCGCAGCAAGGTGGTTTTGCCGGAGCCGGACGGGCCGACGATGACCGTGCGACTGCCGCTTGGCACCGACAGGCTGACGTTGTCCAGCGCGCAATGGGCGCCATAGGACTTGTAGAGGGCATTGAGTTCAAGTGTGTTCATCGGCCAGCCGTTTTTTTCGATTGGTGATAAAGAAGTCCGGTCAGCGGCAGCGACAGCACAACCATCAATAAGGCGTAGGGCGCCGCGGCGGCGTAATCGATTTCGCTGGTCATGGCCCAGAATCCGGTGGCCAGAGTGCGCGTGCCGTTCGGGGCCAGCAGCAGGGTGGCGGTCAATTCGTTGGTGATCGCCAGGAACACCAGCGCCGCGCCGGCGGCGGCCCCGGGGGCGGCCAGGCGCAAGGTGATCAGCCACAGTGCCCGGGCTGGCGAACGACCAAGGCTGCGGGCGATGTTCTCCAGTTCCACCGGTGCCTGGGCAATGCCGGCGCGCAGGCTGACCAGGGCGCGGGGCAGGAACATCAGCAGGTACGCCAGCAACACGGTGAAGGTGGTCTGGTAAATCGGCCGGGCAAAATGGATCGTGACGGTGACCAGGGCCAACGCCACGATAATTCCGGGCAAGGAACTGGTGATGTAGTTGCAGCTTTCCAGCACGCGTTGCATTCGGCCGGGGTAACGTATCGACAGCCAGGCAATCGGGATCGCCGCGAAAGTTGTCAGCGCGGCACCTGCGACGCCGAGCAACAGGGTTTGTTCCAGAGCAGGCAACAACTCGGCCATGTCCCAGACTTCCACGCCGCCGGCGATCAGCCATTTGCCCAAGGTGATCAAGGGCACGCCCAGGGCCAGGGCACAGGTCACGATTTGCAGCGTCAACGAGAGCAGGGTGGATGCCGGTTTCAGGCACACGACCCGTTGCTCCCGGGCGCTCCCCGAACCGACGCGAGCGTAACGTGCCGAACCCCGGGCGGCGGACTCGGCCGTCAACATGGCCAGGCAACACAGCGCCAGCACACTGGCCAGCATGTGCGCCGCTGCGCCGTTGAAGGTCGATTTGAACTGGTCGAAGATCGCGGTGGTAAAGGTGTCGAAGCGGATCATGGCGTACAGGCCATATTCGGCCAACAGGTGCAGGCCGACCAGCAACGCGCCGCCGCAGATCGCCAGGCGCAATTGCGGCAACACCACACGGAAAAACACTTTCCAGGGTTTGAGCCCCATGGACTCGGCGACGTCTTCGATGGCCGGGTCGAGCCGACGCAACGTGGCCGCCACCGGCAAATACAGGAACGGGAAGTAGGCGATGACCGAGACCAGGACACCGGCAAACAAGCCGTGAATCGGTGGCACCAGGCTGACCCAGGCGTAACTGTGAACGAACGCAGGCACTGCCAGCGGTGCGGTGGCCAGCAACGACCACCAGCGCCGCCCCGGCAGATTCGTGCGTTCGGTCAGCCATGCCAGCGTCACTCCCAGTGCCACGCACAAGGGAATCGTCAGCAGCACCAGCAACACGGTGTTGACCAGCAGCTCACCGACCCGAGGGCGGAACACCAGGGTCACGACGGTTGACCAGCCTGTCTGCAGGGACACGCCAATAACGTAAGCGATCGGCAGCAGTGCCAGTAATGAAACCAGCACCGACAAACCGATCACCCATACACCGCCACGCCCGGCGAATAGTCCGCGGGATCGTCGACGCAATGGTGCGGGAGTCGCCTCGGCGACTCCCGCAGGCAGGGTTTCAGGCATCAATTAGAGCAGTCCGGCCTGTGTCATCAGCTCCACGGCTTTTTTGCTGTCGAGTTTTGAAGCATCGACAGTCGGCGCATCGAGCTGATTCAGAGGCACCAGTTTAGGGTTGGATTCAGCGCCTTTGCCGACGGCGTATTCAAACGACTTGCCGTTCTTCAGCACAGCCTGGCCGTCCTTGCCGGTAATGTACTTGAGGAACGCCTGGGCTTGTTCCTTGTGTTGGCTGGAAGCGAGGACGCCGCCGCCGGAGATGCTGACAAAAGCGCCCGGATCCTTGTGCTTGAAATAGTGCAGGGCGGTGTTCTTGCTGTTTTCTCCGGTCTTGGATTGATCCACCAGGCTGTAATAGTGGTAGATCACACCGCTTTCGATCTGCCCGGCATTCACCGCCTTGAGAACTGCGCTGTTGCCACGGTAGCTGGTGTAGTTGGTTTTCATCCCCTTGAGCCATTCCAGCGTGGCGGCTTCGCCCTTTTGTTGCAGGATGGCCGCGACTATGGCCTGGAAGTCAGCACCGCCTGGCGACGCGCCCCAGCGACCTTTCCAGCTTGGGTCGGCCAGGTCCATGATCGATTTCGGCAGGTTGGTTTCCGAGAGTTTGCTCGGGTTGTAGACAAACACCGTGGATCGCGCGGCGATCCCGACCCATTTGCCGTGGGCCGGACGATAGGCCGGGTCGACCTGCTCCTGCGTGGCTTTGTCGACAGGTGCGAACAGCCCGGCGTTGTCGACCAGCACCATGGCCGGGGAGTTTTCGGTCAGGAATACGTCTGCCGGAGAGGACGCGCCTTCCTGCACGATCTGATTGCCCATTTCGGTGTCATCGCCGTTGCGCAAGGTGACAGGGATACCGGTTTCCTGGGTAAAGCCCTCGACCCAGGCCTTGGTCAGGCCTGCATGTTGCGCGTTGTACACCACGATGCCGACGGAATCGGCAGCATAGACCTGGCCAACGCTCAGCAAAGCGGTGGCCAGCAGGGCTTTTTTCAAGAACGAAGGGATTTTGGGAATCATTCTGCGGGCTGCTCCTGGTGCATTTTTTGAAAGTCATGCGCATTGAAACGCCAGTTAACCAATGCGAATCATTTGCATGTCTGCAATTGCAGGGAATGTAGAGATCCAAATGAGAAAATAACGTCAAAAAAACCGTTAATACATGTAATTTTCATTCAGATTAGCAGCACTGTGCCAGCCGTGGTGCGACTCGTCGATTAAACGATGTCGTCGATCAGAATGCGACGCTGCCCACGACAGCCTTTTTTCAATCACCCGATGCCAGTTGCTGCTGGTCCCGCGCGGAGTTCATCGGGGTTGCGAAGGGATAGCTCGGTGATTGCCGGTGTGCCGAGGAACGGGTCGCTGAAACTACTGTAGGAGCCAGCCTGCTGGCGATGGACTCCAGTGCGCCGCGTTCATCCAGCTCACCCGCGTTATCGTTAACCACCATCGCAGGCAAGCCAGCTCCCACAAGGGACCGCGTCCACGCTGAAACTGTAGGAGCCAGCCTGCTGGCGATGGACTCCAGTGCGCCGCGTTCATCCAGTTCACCCGCGTCATCGTTAACGACCATTGCAGGCAAGCCAGCTCCCGTAAGTGACCGCACCTGTAGGAGCCAGCTTGCTGGCGATGGATGGCCTTCAGGACGAAGGGCAACTCGCCTGGGGACGGGTGGCCGCCTGGCTGATCAGCGCGGCCAGGCGTTTGATGTTGTTTTGGTGGGCAAGTACCAGTTCATCGACACTTGCGCCTGATGGCGTTTGCAAGGTGCTGCGGCAAATCACCTGTGTCTTGTCGCCTGGCTCGGCACTGCGCAGTCGCCATATCACGTCCATCAGCGCGTATTGACCGGGGACAGAGTCAAAACGCTGCACATCGACCCGCACCGAATACCTGCCCTGTACGGGACTGTTGCCCAGTTGATCGGCCAGCGCACTGCTCAATTCGTCGACGAGGGTTGCGCCCCACCAATGGGTTTCGAGGATCGCCAGGGTACTGTTGCCCTCGCGAATGACGATCTGCGCACGATCGACCTGGGGCGGCAAGCTTAGCGTCTCGATCTGAATCACCCCGACGGTGGTCCTGGAATGATTGCCCACTTGGGCCGGGGTCAGGGTATGGAACTGAATCGGGTCACTGCGGCAAGCGGCGAGCAGCAACAACGCGGTGACCAGTGTGAACTTCAGCGGAAAAGCCATGGGTGTTGCTCCTGTGCTCAATTGCGCGGTGGCCCTTGCAGATCCATGGGCGGGGCATTGTTCGGGCGGCCGCGAAGCAGCGATTCCGGATGCCGTCCCAGGTAATCCGAAAGATCACGCAAGGATCTCGACGTGCGTCCCAGTTCATCCAGGGTCTGGCCCAGTTTTTCCCGTTGCGGCGAGTCGTCGGCCAAGGTCGAACCGGCGGATTTCAGGGTCGTATTGGCGGTTTCCAGCGTCTTGCTTAAGTCCGCCAGAGTGGTTTGCACGCCGGGCATGATCTTGCCGTTGAATTGCGCCATGCCCTTGCGCAGTTCGACGAGATTGCCATCGAGATTGCCGGCGATTCGCTCGATCGGCAGTTTGTTGATCTTGTCGACCATGGCTTCGAGTTTTTCCTGCAACTGCTCGAGGCTGCCGGGAATGGTTGGAATCATGACCGGACGCGCCGTTGTATCGAAGGCGACTTTTTCTGCCTTGGGGTAGAAGTCCAGGGCAATGTACAACTGGCCGGTCAGGAAATTACCGGTGCGCGCCTGGGCACGCAGGCCGTTTTCGATAAAGGTGCCGATCAGCCGTACGCCACCGGCTTCGTCATTGGGGTCATGATTGAGCGCCTTGAGCATCTTTTCGTGGGCCTTGCCCAGGCGTTGTGGGTAAATCACGATGCCGACGTTGACCGGAAAGGAACGAAGCTTCTCGTCGTAATCCAGATTGACCGACACCACCTTGCCGATTTCCACACCGAGGAATTCCACCGGAGCATCGACCTTGAGCCCGCGCATTGCCTGGTCGAAGCGCATGGCCAGGTACTGCGGCTTGCCGTTTGGCGGGGCGAGGGCGGTTTGCTGGTCGTCGAACAGTTCGTAGGCGTACTCCGCAGCGGCCGGTTTATCGCCAGGGCTGTAGTCGGGTGCGCGGAAGGCAATGCCGCCCACCAGCAGGGAGGACAGCGATTCGGTCTTGACCGCAAAACCGTTGGCGCCGACGTTCACGTCAATGCCGCTGGCATTCCAGAAACGGGTGTTTTCGGTAACGTACTTGTCGTTGGGGGCGTGGATGAACAGCTCGATGTTCACGCCTTTGCCATCCGGGTCCAGCGCATAGGCCACCACCTGGCCTACCGGGATCTTGCGGTAGTAGACCGGGGAGCCGATATCCAGCGACCCCAGGTCGTGAGTGAACAGGGTGAAACGCTTGCCCGGCTCGCCGTAGGTGATGGGCGGCGGGTTTTCCAGCCCCGTGAAGCGTTTTGCCCGGCCGTTGGCCTGGCCGATATCGGCGCCGATGTAATCGCCCGACAGCAGGGTGTCGATGCCGGATACGCCGCCAGCGCCGATGCGCGGGCGCACGACCCAGAACTGCGAATCCTCGCGGGTAAAGCTTTCGGCCTGCTTGGCCAGCTTGATGGTGGCGTTGACACTCTTCTGGTCATCGCTCAGTTCCACGTCCGAGACTTGGCCAATCACCACATTACGGTACTTGACCTCGGTTTTATTCGCCGTCAGGCCGCTCCCGGTCTTGAACGTGACAACGATGGTCGGGCCTTGCTGCAGAATGCTGTGAACCACCAGAGAAATACCCACCAGCACCGCGACGATCGGCACGATCCAGACCAGTGAAACGCTGAAACGGCGGGTCTTGATCGGTGCCTGCCCAGGGGCTTGCGGCCCGTCAGTGGCTTGCGACTTCATCCGTGACCTCCTCATTGTGCGGGTTTTCCCGCTCTTTATCCCAGATCATGCGTGGATCGAAACTCATTGCCGAGAGCATGGTGAACACCACAACCAGACCAAAAAACAGAATGCCCGGGCGCGGCTCGATGTCGGCCAGGGCCTGGAATTTCACCAGCGATGCCACCAGGGCCACGACTATCACATCGAGCATCGACCAGTAGCCGATGACCTCGACGAAGCGGTACAGCGTCGAACGCTCTTTGCGTGCCCACGCGCTGTCGCGCTGGACGGTGACCAGCAGCAAGGTGATGGCGACGAACTTGATGCCCGGCACCGCGATACTGGCAATGAAAATGATCAGGGCGATGTCCCAGGCCCCGGCTTCCCAGAACTCCAGCACGCCGCTCATGATCGTGCTGTCGGCACCATGGCCGACCATCTCGGTGTTCATCACCGGCAACAGGTTGGCCGGGATGTAAAACACCAGGGCCGCGATCATGTAGGCCCAGGTGCGGGTCAGCGAATTGGTTTTGCGCCGGTGCAGCGGTGCACCGCAACGCTCGCATTCGTGAGGTTCGCCAGTCATGTCGCAAGCCAGGCCGCAGGTGTGGCACAGGCACAGGTTGAGCTCGTCGGCGTACGGAGGCGTGCTCATACAATGTCCCATAGTTCGCGGATGTCGCGTCCGGCGATGCGGATCATCATCAGGCTCAACACGGCCAGGGCAAACAACCCGATACCGGGCAGCACATCAAGCAGCCCGGCGAGTTTGATCACGGCGACCATGGCGCCCAGCAGGCAGACTTCGAGCATGCTCCAGGGCCTCAGGGTTTCCAGCCAGCGCATGCAGAATTTGAAGCCGGGTGAGCGTTGCCCGGCGAGTGCGAAGCCCAGCACCCAGATCAGCAGCAATAACTGGAAGATCGGCGCGATGATCATGGCGATCGCCGCCACCATGGCGATGAAGGTGATAGGCCCCAGGCTCAGGGCCAGCACCGAATCCCAGAGGGTGGCGCTGTGCTTCGAGCCTTTGAGGCTGATGCTCATCACGGGATAGAAGTTGGCGAAAATCCACAGCATGAGCGCGGTGAAGGTCAATGCCAGACGCTGTTCGACTGTCAGGCCGTTATAGCGCTGAAGCACGCCGCCGCAGCGCGTACACAGGGTTTTCTGATGTTTGGCGAGCGTCACTTTTTGGTAAACGCTGTCGCAGTGCTCGCAGATGATCAGCTGATCGGTAGTTGCCATGGGTCAAGCTCAACAAGAGGCAGGAAATTCAGAGCACCCCCTCAATATAGAAGTGCCTCGCGATTGAGCAAATCGAAAGTCGAAACAAGGGGATGGAGGGGGTACCGGATGTTGCCCAAAGCATTGTGGGAGCGAGCCTGCTCGCGAAAGCGGTGTGTCAGGTAGCCCATTCTCTGGCTGCCAAACCGTCTTCGCGAGCAGGCTCGCTCCCACAGGATGAATCTACTTTTCTGGAGGATTGTGTCAGCCCAGCATTTCCCGCATCCGATACCAGAACATGCCAAGGGCCAGCAGTGGCGAGCGCAGGGCGCGCCCACCGGGAAAGGTCATGTGCGGCACGGCGCTGAACACGTCGAAGCCTTTGCTTTGTCCGGCATGGATCGCTTCGCCCAACAACTTCGCGCACCAGTGGGTCACGTTCAGGCCATGGCCCGAGTAGCCCTGGGCGTAGAACACGTTCGGGTGCTGGCTCAGGCGCCCGACCTGCGGGAAGCGGTTGGCCGAGATGCCGATCATGCCGCCCCACTGATAGTCGATGCGCGTTTTGGCCAGTTGCGGGAACACCTTGAGCATCTGCGGGCGCATGTAGGCGGCGATGTCCGCCGGGTCGCGCCCTGAGTAATGACAGGCACCGCCAAACAACAAACGCCGGTCAGCCGAGAGCCGGTAGTAATCCAGCCCGACTTTCTGGTCGCACAGCGCGACGTTGTGCGGGATCAGTTGCCTGGCGGCGTCTTCCGACAAGGGTTCGGTGGCGATGATGTAGCTGCCCGCCGGGAGCACCTTGCCGCTGAGCTTCGGTTCCAGCTCTTCCAGGTGGGCATTGCAAGCCAGCACCAGCGTGGCCGCACGCACGGTGCCCCCGGCACAGCGCACTTGCACCGTGCTGCCGTGGATCAATTCCAGCACCGGGCTTTGCTCGAAGATCTGCACGCCAAGGGACTCGGCGACTTGCGCTTCGCCCAGTGCCAGGTTCAACGGATGCAGGTGGCCCGAGCCCATGTCGACCAGGCCGCCCGCGTAAACGCCGGAGTTCACCACCTGCTCGCGGATCTGGCCAGGTTCGATCAGGCGCGTTTCATGGGCGTAACGGGACTTGAGCAATTGGGCGTGTTCGGCCTTCAGCCCGGCAAAATGCGCCGCGGTGTTGGCCAGTTCACAGAAGCCCCAGCGCAGGTCGCAATCAATGCCGTGTTCGCGGATGCGATTGGCCACGACTTGCACCGATTCGACCCCGGCCTGTTCCAGGTACTGCACGCCTTCGGCGCCCACATGTCGGGCAAATCCGCTGACGTCATGGCCGATGCCGCGTATCAACTGGCCGCCGTTGCGCCCGCTGGCGCCCCAGCCAATCCGCCGGGCCTCCAGCAGGACCACCGAGAGCCCGCGCTGGGCCAGTTCGATGGCGGTGTTGATGCCGGTGAAGCCCGCGCCGACCACGCAGACATCGGCCACCAGGTCCGAGGCCAGCGCGGGGCGCTGCCTCATGCCCTTGGCGGACGCTGCGTAATAGGAGTGGGTATGTTCCTGGGTGTACTGATTCATTGGTTGGACTTCACTTTGCTCCACGAGCGGGTCATCAGGCGCATGATCGACTGTGGTGGCGTAGTGGAGATGTAGAGTTTGTCGAGGACCTCCTGGGGCGGATACACCTCGGGGTTGCTGACCAGTTCGGGGTCCATGTACTGCTTGGCGGCCGGGTTCGGGTTGGCGTAGCCGACCGACGCGCTGACCTTGGCAATCACTTGCGGATCCAGCAGGTAGTTGATGAAGGCGTGGGCTTCTTTCGGATTGCTGGCGTCGGCGGGGATGGCCAGCAGGTCGAACCACAGGTTGGCGCCTTCCTTGGGAATGGCGTAGGCGATGTTCACGCCGTTGTTGGCTTCCTTGGCGCGGTTGGCGGCCTGGAACACGTCGCCCGAGTAACCGAACGCCACGCAGATGTCACCGTTGGCCAGGTCCGAGACGTACTTGGAGGAGTGGAAGTAGGTGATGTAAGGGCGGATCTGCAGCAGCTTGGCTTCGGCCTTCTTGAAGTCTTCGGGGTTTTCGCTGCGCGGGTCCATGCCCATGTAGTTGAGGACCGCCGGGAACACCTCATCCGCCGAGTCCATCATCGACACGCCGCAGGCACTGAGTTTCTTGATGTTTTCCGGTTCGAACAGCACGGCCCAGGAGTCGATCTTGTCGATGCCCAGCACCGCCTTGACCTTGTCGACGTTGTAGCCGATGCCGTTGGTGCCCCACAGGTAGGGCACCGAGTGGGCGTTGCCCGGATCGTTTTTCTCCAGCAGCGCCAGCAGTTTCGGGTCCAGGTTCTTGAAGTTCGGCAACTGCTCGCGATCCAGTTTGAGGAACGCGCCGGCCTTTACCTGGCGGGCGAGGAAGTGGTTCGACGGCACGACCACGTCATACCCGGTGCGACCGGCAAGCAGTTTGCCTTCCAGGGTTTCGTTGGAGTCGAAAACGTCGTAGATCACCTTGATCCCGGTCTTGGCCTGGAAGTCGGCGAGGGTGGTTTCGCCGATGTAGTCGGTCCAGTTGTAGACACTGACCTGGGGTTGAGCCTGGGCAACGGCGCTGAACAGAACCGCCAGTGCGGCCGGGACCACGGATTTCAGTAGACGCATATCGATACCTTCTTGGAATTATTGGATTCTTCAGGTGATTCTTTAGTGGTCTGTCGGCCCTCATCGCGAGCAAGCTCGCTCCCACAGGGGAACGCATTTCAAATGTGGGAGCGAGCTTGCTCGCGATGGGGACATTACGGACGGTGAAGATCTCAGACGCTGAGCATCAGAAACTCACGCTCCCACGAACTGATCACGCGCTTGAAGTTCTCGTGCTCGGCGCGTTTGACCGCGACGTAGCCCCGTACGAACTTGCTGCCCAGGTAGCGGCTGATGGTGTCGCACTCTTCCATCTGGGTCAGGGCGTCTTCGATGGTGATCGGCAGGCGCAGGTTGCGACGCTCATAGGCACGGCCCTGTACCGCGGCACTCGGCTCGATGCGCTCGACCATGCCCAGGTAACCGCAAAGCAGGCTGGCGGCGATGGCCAGGTACGGGTTGGCGTCGGCGCCCGGCAGACGGTTTTCCACGCGCATGGCATCCGGGCTGGAAGTCGGTACGCGCAGGCCGACGGTGCGGTTCTCTTCGCCCCATTCGACGTTCACCGGTGCCGAGGTGTCCGGCAGGAAGCGGCGGAACGAGTTGACGTTCGGCGCGAACATCGGCAGCACTTTCGGGATGTACTTCTGCAAGCCACCGATGTGATGCAGGAACAGCTCGCTCATGTTGCCATCGGCATCGGCAAAGATCGGCTGGCCGGTGGCAATGTCCACCACGCTCTGGTGAATGTGCATGGCGCTGCCAGGCTCGTCGCCGACCGGCTTGGCCATGAAGGTTGCCGCCACGTTGTGCTTGAGCGCCGCTTCACGCATGGTGCGCTTGAACACGGTGATCTGGTCGGCCAGGTCCAGTGCGTTGCCATGACGGAAGTTGATTTCCATCTGCGCCGGGCCGTCTTCGTGGATCAGCGTGTCGAGGTCCAGGCCTTGCAGTTCGCACCAGTCGTAGACGTCTTCGAACAGCGGATCGAATTCGTTGGCCGCGTCGATGGAGAACGACTGACGACCGCTTTCGGCGCGGCCCGAACGGCCCATCGGCGCCTTGAGCGGCAAGTCCGGGTCTTCGCAGCGCTGGGTCAGGTAGAACTCCATTTCCGGCGCGACAATCGGCCGCCAGCCTTTGTCGGTGTACAGTTGCAGGACTTTCTTCAGTACGTTGCGCGGCGACAGTTCGATCGGGTTGCCGAACTTGTCGAAGGTGTCGTGAATCACGATGGCGGTCGGCTCGATGGCCCATGGCACCACGTAGACGGCGTCGGCGTCCGGCTTGCAGACCATGTCGATGTCGGCCGGGTCGAGCAGGTCGTAGTAGATGTCGTCGTCGACAAAGTCCCCGGTTACCGTTTGCAGAAGGACACTTTCCGGCAGGCGCATGCCTCGCTCATGCAGGAACTTGTTGGTCGGTGCAATTTTGCCGCGTGCAATGCCGGTCAGGTCGCTGACAACGCACTCGACTTCGGTAATCTTGTGATCTTTCAGCCAAGTGAACAGCTGATCGAAAGGGACATTCATAAAGACCTCGTTATTGGTTTTATTAACGCCAGGAGAAGCCGGTTTCATCCGCCGGACACTTCCCCTGTAGCGCGTTGAGGTCTATCTTGGGCGACCCTTGCGGTTCCATCTATCCACTTTAAGCAGCACAAAGCGCACCAAAAGAGTGCGTAAGGTCATCCCATGACAGGTTCCAACGCCCTCCAGGTCCAAGCCTTCAACACCGCCGATGTCGCCGAGCAAATCCGCGCCACACCGGGTTGGACTCAGCATTACCAGCAGATGTCGCCGGGGCATTTCGCGGGGCTGGTGCGCTACCTGGATCTGCAGGGCGTGGAGATTTACGAAGAGTCGATGAATACCCGGGTCGAGCAGAATTTCAGTGCGCCCCAGGGCTCGTTGTCGTTCTGTTTCGATCGCGGCGACAACGCGCTGTACGTGTTGAACGGCGAAAGTCGCAACATCTGGATCACCCCGGAGAACTACCAGGAAATCGCCGTGGTGTTCGGGCCGGAGTTCGTAAAACGCCACAGCCTCGACATCGCCCGGCTCGAAGGGCTGTTCATGGCGCCGCTCAACTCGCAGCAGAACGCGCTGTTCTGCCGCTGGCTCAGCGGGACCCTGACGCGGCTGTCGCAGACCTTCGATCCACCGAGCCGCGAAGCGCTGACCCAGCAATTGCTGGAAGACTGTCTGTTCATTCTCGACAACGCCTGTGTCGGTCTCGACCAGGGCGCATTGCAGCGCCGTGCCGGAGAGCGGGCGATCATGAAGCGGGTAGGGGAGTGGGCGGCGGACACCCCGGAAGAACACCTCAACCTGCTGGAGCTGTCCCAGGTGGCCGGGGTTTCATTGCGCCAGTTGCAGCATGCGTTCAAGACCTACACCGGCATGGCGCCGACCCAATGGCTGCGCCTGCGCCGCCTCAACAGCGCACGCCGCGAACTGCTGAGCCGCACGCCCACGCAAACCACCGTGGCTGAAGTGGCGATGCACTGGTCGTTCTGGCACCTGGGGCGGTTTTCCAGCAGCTATCGCGCGCTGTTCAAGGAACTGCCGAGCGACACCCTCAAACGTGCGAGTGTCACCCCGTCAATCGGGCGCGGCCGGCGTTAAAACGTCGGCGGCGTAATCACCCAGATTACCACCGCGTCCACATCGCCGGGGTTGCCGTAGCGGTGCGGCTCCTGGCTGGAAAAGCTGAAGCTGTCGCCTTCATTGAGCTGGAAATGGCGTTCGCCAACCCACAGTTCGAAGCTGCCGGACAGCAGATAACCGGCTTCTTCGCCATCGTGGCTGTAGCTTTGCTGGCTGTAGGTGCCGGGCGGGAACCGTGAGTGGAGCATTTCCAGTTGGCGGTTGGCTTGTGGCGTCAGCAACTGATCGACGATACCGTCTTCGTAATGCACGTTCAGGCGGCTGTTCTTGCGCACCACGACGCCATCGTCTTCGGGGGCGGTGACCGCTTCACTGGCGAAGAACCACTGGATGGTGACGCCGAGGCTGCGGGCAATGTTGAACAGCGCCGGAATCGACGGGTAGGCGAGGTTGCGCTCCAGCTGGCTGATGTAGCCGGCGGTGAGTTCGCTCTGTTGCGCCAGTGACGCCAGGGTCATGCCCCGACGTTTGCGCAGGCCGCGAATGCGCGTGCCGAGGAAATGCGGTTCGGCGCTGCCGGGTGCGGGCTGTGTGGTGCTGCTGTTGCTCATGGTCAAATCCGAACCGGGAGGAGTGGCGCAAATCCCTGTAGGAGCGAGCCTGCTCGCGATGGTCGCCAACGATAACGCTGCAAGCCTGACACCCAGCGGTGTTCTCGGGTTCATCGCGAGCAGGCTCGCTCCTACAGGGGTGGTGTTAGCCGTCTAAGCCCCGGAGTATAAACAGCCTTAAAGCTCCCACGCGACTTTCAAACCTTCATAAATCGCTTCTTCGGCGGTGCGCGGCGCCAGGCAGTCGCCGATGCGGCGAAACTCCACCAGCCCTTGCAACTCGGCGCCCAACGTATCCACTGGTTGATGACCCTGGCACAGCACCAGCGTATCGATGTTCTCCATCAGCATCGGCTCGCCGCTGGCGGTGTGTTGCAGGTAGACCGTGTTGTCATCGCAGCCATACAGCCGCGCGTACGGCGTGATCGGCACGCCCAGTTTATGCAGCTCGCCGGCCAGTTGATCGCGCACGTACAGCGGCAGGTTTTCCCCGCAGTGGGTGCCGTTGACCGCCAGTTGCACCTGATGCCCGGCACGCACCAGGCGCTCGGCGATGCCGGGGCCGATCCAGTCGCAGCGCCAGTCGACCACCACCACCGAGCGGCCGATCCGTACCTCGTCGCGCAACACCTGCCAGGCATCCACCACCTGCAATTCACCGCCACGCTCGAAGGTTGGCCAGTAGGGCTCGGCACCGGTGGCGACGATCACCATGTCCGGTTTTTCCTGCTCCACCAGCGCCCGGTCGACCCGGGTATTGCGCACCACGCGCACGCCGGCCAGCTGCATTTCCCGCTGCAGGTTGGTGCTGGCGCCGCCAAACTCACTGCGCCGTGGCAGCAACTGCGCGAGCAACACCTGGCCGCCCAGTTGTGAACCGGCTTCGTACAGGGTCACGTCATGTCCGCGCTGGGCGGCGACAGCGGCTGCTTTCATCCCGGCCGGACCGCCGCCGGCGATCATGATGCGTTTGCGATTTGTCGCTTGTCGGCGTTCAGCAAAAATCAGCTCGCGACCGGTTTCCGGGTGCTGGATGCAGGAAATCGGCAAGCCCTTGTGGAAGCGCCCGATGCACGCCTGATTACAGGCAATGCACGCGCGCACGTCTTCGACGCGGCCGGTGTCGGTCTTGTTGGGCATCTGCGGATCGCAGATCAGCGCCCGGGTCATGCCGCAGACGTCGGCCTGGCCGCGAGCCAGAATCAGCTCGGCTTCCTGGGGCTGGTTGATGCGCCCGGTGACGAACAGCGGAATGTTCAAAGCGGCCTTGAACGTCCCGGCTTCCTTGGCCAGGTACGCCGCTTCGATCGCCATGGGTGGCACGATATGCACCGCGCCGCCCAGGGAGGCCGAAGTCCCGGCGACGATGTGCACGTAATCGAGCTGCGCTTGCAGTGACTGTACGGCGGCCAGGGACTCGTCTTCGGTCAGGCCTTCGGGATCGCGCTCGTCGGCAGAGATGCGCAGGCCGATGATGAACTGCTCGTCGGTCGCCGCACGCACGGCTTTGATGATTTCACGCAGGAAACGCAAGCGCTGGTCCAACTCGCCGTTGTAACCATCGGTGCGCCGGTTGACCCGCGGATTGATGAATTGCGCCGGCAGGTAACCATGGCTGGCAACCACTTCGACGCCATCGATCCCGGCCTGATGCAGGCGGCTTGCGGCAGCGGCATAACCGGCGACGATTTCATCGATCATGGCCTGATCGAGTGCGCGGGGCATCACCCGGAAACGTTCGTTGGGCACTGAAGATGCGGAGTAGGCCACCGCCAGCAGGCCATCGCTGGACTCCATGATCTCCCGACCCGGATGGAACACCTGGGACAACACCAGGGTGCCGTGGGCGTGGCAGGTTTGCGCCAGTTTGCGATAACCCTCGATGCACGCATCGGCGGTGGCCATCAGCACATGGGAGGTGTAGCGCGCACTGTCGTGCACACCGGCCACTTGCAGCACGATGAGCCCGGCACCGCCTTCGGCACGTGCCCGGTGGTAGGCGATCAGTTGTTCATTGACCAGGTTGTCGGTGGGCATCGAGGTGTCGTGACCGCTTGACATGATGCGGTTTTTCAGGCGCTTGCCACGGATTTCCAGGGGTTCGAACAGGTGCGCGAAGGCAGGTGTCGAGGTCGGCATGGTGCAGGTACTCCAGGCAGGCTGACCTGTGTAGGAGCGAGCTCGCTCGCGATGGACGTCAACGATAACGCTGGGTACCTGACACCCCGCGGCGTTCTCAGGTCCATCGCGAGCAGGCTCGCTCCTACAGAGGTAACAGGTTTTGAGTGTTGTTATTATTGGTCTATAGAAATTTACCTTCAGTAAAAAATCAACTTGTTTTTTTACTGAGGCGTGGAGTAATTTCATTTCGAGCCCGCTCCCGGGCCGTACCTCACAACAATAAAAAAGGGCTGCGCCGGCCTCTGTCCGGGCGGCACCTGCAAGAGGAACCCTTGATGAAATCGCACACGCTCAAGCACGGTTTTTATCCCTTGGTGTTGTCCGTGGCCATGGGCCTGGGCAGCGCTCAGGCAGCATCGGACATGGTGGTGGTCGGATACGGCGGAGCCGGACAAAAAGCCCAGGACGTGGCGTTCTTTCAACCCTTCGCCGCCGTGGATCACAGCAAGGTGATCCAGAGCGAATACAACGGCGAGATGGCCAAGATCAAAGTGATGGTCGACACCGGCAACGTCGATTGGGACGTGGTGCAGATCGAAGGCCCGGACCTGATGCGCGGCTGTGAGGAAGGCATGTACGAGCGCCTGGACTGGACCCGCCTGGGCCACGCCGACCAGTTGATCCCCGAAGCGGCACAGGAATGCGGTTCCGCCGCACTGGTGTGGAGCGTGGCGATTGCCTACGACACCGACAAACTGGCCCAGGCTCCGACCTCCTGGGCGGACTTCTGGGACGTGAAGAAAACCCCCGGCAAGCGCGGGCTGCGTAAACGCGCGGTGTACAACCTGGAGTTTGCCTTGCTCGCGGACGGCGTGAAAACCGAAGACGTCTACAAGGTACTCGGCACCCCGCAAGGCGTGGACCGGGCATTCGCCAAACTCACTGAACTCAAGCCCTACATCCAGTGGTGGGAAGCCGGCGCGCAACCGCCGCAGTGGCTGACCGCCGGCGACGTGGTGATGACCTCGACCTACAGCGGACGCATCGCCGACGCCGCGCAAAAAGGCAGTCACCTCGGCCTGGTCTGGCCCGGCAGCCTGTACGGCATGGACTACTGGGCGATCATCAAAGGCTCCAGACACGTGGATCAGGCCAAGCGCTTCATCGCCTTCGCCAATCAGCCGGACGCCCAGGTCAACTACGTGCAGCAGATCCCGTACGGCCCGACCAACATCCAGGCCGCCGCACGGCTGGACGACAAGCTGGCGCAATGGGTGCCCACCGCACCGCAGAACCTCAAGGGCGCGCTGTCGATGAACGTCGGCTTCTGGGTCGATCATGGCGAAGAGCTGGAAGAGCGCTTCAACGCCTGGGCCAGTAAATAAATGCGGATGGCTGGACGTGCCCAAGCGTCCAGCCTTACTGTCTGCCCAGCCGATCAGCCTGGAGAACCACGACAATGAATAAAATCGCCAGCCACCTGGCCCCTGAGCGCAGCACCACCGAGCAGCGCCTGCGTGAGGAATTGGCGGCCTGCTATCGCCTGATTGCGCACTTTCGCATGACCGATCTGATCTTCACCCACATTTCGGTGCGCATTCCGGGGCCGGAGCATCACTTTCTGATCAACCCCTACGGGCTGATGTTCGACGAAATAACCGCGTCCAACCTGGTGAAAATAGACCTCGATGGCCACGCTGTGGAGCCATCGCCATACCCGGTCAACCCGGCCGGTTTCGTGATCCACAGCGCCATCCACGGTGCTCGTGAAGATGCGCAGTGCGTGCTGCACACCCACACCAAATCCGGGTGTGCGGTGGCGGCGTTGAAGTGCGGATTATTGCCGGTGAACCAGATTTCCATGGAGTTCTACGGTCGCGTTGCCTATCACGACTACGAAGGGGTGGCGCTGGACCTGAGCGAGCAACAACGGCTGGTGGCGGACCTGGGCGACAAGTCGGTCCTGATGCTGCGCAACCATGGTCTGCTGACCGTGGGCGAGACCGTGAGCCAGGCGTTCCTGCGCATGTACTACCTGGAAAAAGCCTGCGAAATCCAGTTGGCCGCGCAAGCTGCCGGTGAAGTTGTTCTGCCGTCGCACGAGGTCTGCGCGCACACCGAGCGGCAGTTCAATGATCCGGGGCGGCCGTTGGAAGACGGCGAGTTGAGTGATCCGGATGCCATGCAACTGGCCTGGGCGGCGTTGTTGCGGATGCTGGATCGGGTGGCTCCGGGTTATCGCGACTGATCCGGATTCTTGGTTGTTTGGGCTGGCCTCTTCGCGAGCAGGCTCGCTCCCACAGGGGATTTGCGTCGTACACAGAATGTGTGGAAACCCGAATCAACTGTGGGAGCGAGCCTGCTCGCGAAGGGCGCGCCACGGTCTGCCAGACTGGCAACTGACTGGAGACAAGGCCCACTCTTGCTGTACAGTCGTTCAGCCCGCCGCCAACCCGCGCCGGCCCAAACGATTGAACCAAGGAGCGTGTCGCCCATGAACCAGGAAGCCCGTTTTTCCCGTATGGAACCGGAGCTGCGCAAAGCCAACCTGATCGAGGCGACGCTGGTGTGCCTCAAGCGTCACGGCTTCCAGGGCGCGTCGATCCGCAAGATTTCCGCCGAGGCCGGGGTCTCGGTGGGGCTGATCAGCCATCACTATTCCGGCAAGGATGAACTGGTGGCCGAGGCCTACATGGCAATCACCGGGCGGGTCATGACCCTGTTGCGCGACGCCATGGAGCAGGCCGCACCGAATGCCCGGGAGCGTTTGTCGGCGTTTTTCCGCGGTTCGTTTTCCGCCGAACTGCTCGATCCGCAACTGATCGATGCCTGGCTGGCGTTCTGGGGCGCGGTGAAAACCGCCGAGGCGATCAACAAGGCCCACGATCATTCCTATGGCGAGTATCGCGCCATCCTGCGCAAGGTGCTGGCGGAACTGGCCCAGGAGGAGGGGTGGGAGAACTTCGACGCCGACCTCGCCGCCATCAGCCTCAGCGCCTTGCTCGACGGCCTGTGGCTGGAGTCCGGGCTGAACCCCGGGACCTTTACCCCGGAACAGGGCATCCAGATTTGCGAGGCCTGGGTCGATGGTTTGCAGGCCGGTGGACGCCAGCGCTTTTGCGTGCAGACGAGCGACTGTTGATCAGTTGTTCAACACTGGATACTCTCTGGCGCCGATGCGGGAAAACACTCTAATAAGAAACTGGCCTTCGGGCCTGAGCCGGACACCAAGCGATGACTCCTCGGGTACTGATCGTCGATGACGATCCGCTGATTCGCGATCTGCTGCACGCCTACCTGTCCCAGGAAGGCTACGACGTCCATTGCGCCGCCACGGCGGAACTGGCGGAAACCTTCCTCGCCAGCCAGACCGTCGACCTTGTGATGCTCGACATCCGCCTGCCGGGCAAGGACGGCCTGACCCTGACCCGCGAGCTGCGGGTGCGTTCGGAGGTCGGGATCATCCTGATCACCGGGCGCAACGACGAAATCGACCGCATCGTCGGCCTCGAATGCGGCGCCGATGACTATGTGATCAAACCCCTCAATCCAAGGGAACTGGTGTCCCGGGCGAAAAACCTGATTCGCCGGGTACGTCATGCGCAGATACCACAGCCAGCCGTTGCGCAGGCCAAACCGGTCAAGCAGTTCGCTGATTGGGCGCTGGACACCGACCGCCGTCGCCTGATCGATCCATCGGGCAACGAAACCCTGCTGACCCACGGCGAATACCAGTTGCTCAGCGTGTTCCTGCGCAACAGCGGCCACACCCTCAGCCGCGATCAATTGATGGACCAGATCCGCAACCGCGAATGGGTGCCCAACGACCGCTCCATCGACGTGCTGGTCGGACGCCTGCGTCGCAAATTGCACGACGATCCGGCCGAACCGCAGTTGATCATCACCATTCACGGCGCCGGTTATCTGTTCACCGCCGGCGTAGCGGCGTGATTTTCATTGGTGTACTACAGGCATGTCAAAACTAGCCACATATAACTACAGATGTCACGCGTGCACTTGGTTTTTGTTGATGCAATAAAATGTAATTTTCTTTCAGGAGCTTCATGCAGCAGGTTGCGCTAACTTCTTGTTGTGCATGAAAAAACTGTCTGAGTCATTAGCAGGATTTCGAAATGTTATGAAATGCTTTGAAGACTCGTTAGATGGTTCATGTGTTAATGCGAGGGCGCCAGCGTCTACGCCTGTACAAAAAAGCAAAACAACCTGTTTCAGGAGGTATAATGCCCATAGCATTTAATTCTACAGTTAAGATTCCTGCTGTTGACTCATCAAAGCTCTCATCTACCGAAGTGCCTGGTGTTATTTCTCGAGAACTCGTATCGGCTTCGAATGCCAGTACGGGCTTCGCACCATTATCAAAGTCAAAGTCGTTACCCAGTTTAGCTATTGATAACTCGAACTTTGCATCCGCAAAAAATAGCGGGGCAGGGACGCTTTGGAGAGCTCAGCCAGCAGTGTTTAATGAAATACGCAGAGCGCTTTACCAACTTGAAAATGAAAAAGCCCTACAGTTCGCAATAGAGCCATCAGCGTATGAGGTGGATCTATCAAGTGGTAACTCTGTCACAGCTCTGAGCTACACACAACCAACTCCCAGGACTTGCCATCTCACTTCTTTTTTAGCTGCCGCGCATGATCTATTGGCGCCGAATTTTATCGCGCAGGAAACTGTTGTCGATAAGTTGGATTTTGCCATTGGATTCTTAACCGATGAAGAGCGAGCACATGTATTTACGGATGGCTTCAGTCTACAGCAATTAACAAACATTGGTGGTCGCCTCCTTGATAGTTGCGGTATTTCATGGGGCGCGGAATATTTTCCAGTTCCCAACACCTCTTTTGAGGATTTTGCAAAACAGTTAAACCAGTTAGATGGGAAGAGGTTGATCGTGAACTTTGGTGGGGCGCAGTTGTATCAGCTGGGAAAGGTCGAACAGCCTCTAGATCAATATGCACCCGGCTTTACTAGTAAAAATACTGGGCATTTTACATATGTTGACAAAATGAGGGTTGATGAGGAAGGTCGTTGTTATCTTCATCTTGTTGAACATGCAAATTATAAGTATGGCGATAATCCTTGGGTGCCCTTGGCAGAGCTGTATGATTCAATGAAGCGTCCCGGTACAACCGGAGAGAGCAGAGGGTATATGCTTCTTTCTCCAAAGTCCTGATGTAAAAAACGAGTACAGGCATATCGGGCATGATAGTTACTGCTGCCAATCTGCCTGGGAGTTCTCCAATCCATCGTAAGCGTGAGGGCGTGTTGGCGCCGAGCTTGCCGAAGGTTTGGCTCTGAACATCAAGCACATTCCCTATGGGTAATAACCTGTATGAGCCAGGCTGCCGACGAAAGCGTTCTTGAGATCACCTTCGCCGGCAAGCCTGGTTCATACGAGGTTGTGTGTTGTGGTATGAGCGTGTCTCCAGTTGTTCATAGTTGTAACAGCGCGATCGTCTCCAAATCCATCTTTCACAAAAAAACCATGAACACAGTAGATAGTTTGCTTTAAGCTGTTTCAGTCAACACCATCTCCCACTTTTCTGAACGCGTGCTTAGTCTGACCTCAGACACATCACCTCTGACCAATCACACTAATTCGAGGGCTCGCATGACTACTCACTGTTCTCTGCTCGGTTTGGTCGAAGCAGACGCTGCGGGGAACACCCTCAATCACCCCGTCCAGAGCAATTCGCTGGACACCGACCGCCGTCGCCTGATCGATCCATCGGGCAACGAAACCCTGCTGACCCACGGCGAATACCAGTTGCTCAGCGTGTTCCTGCGCAACAGCGGCCACACCCTCAGCCGCGATCAATTGATGGACCAGATCCGCAACCGCGAATGGGTGCCCAACGACCGCTCCATCGACGTGCTGGTCGGACGCCTGCGTCGAAAATTGCACGACGATCCGGCCGAACCGCAGTTGATCATCACCATTCACGGCGCCGGTTACCTGTTCACCGCTGGCGTGGCGGCCTGAACCGGATGGCGCGATGGCTTTGCCTGCTGGCGTTGCTGGTGGCCGGCCAGGGCGTTGCGGCGGACAAGGTTCGCTATTGCGATTACCCGGTGTACCCGCCGGTCTCCTGGAGCGATGGCAAACAGGTGCGTGGCCTGGCGCCGAGCGTAGTGAAAACCTGTTCGGTCGGCTGGGTTATGAGGTCGAGATGGTCGTGCTGGGCAACTGGAAACGCTGCCTGCTGGACGCCGCCGAAGGTCGGGTCGATGTGGTGCTGGCCTACAGCACCGCGCAACGGGAGCAGAGCATGCTGTTCTCGACGGTGCCGGTATTGCGTGAAGAAGTGGCGCTGTTCATCAACCGTCAACACCCGGTGAAATTCGAACAACTGGACGACCTGGCCCATTACCGCGGCGGCCTGTTGTTCGGTGAGAGCTACGGTGTGGAGTTCGATCGCATGGTCGCGCGCAACAACAACATCGAATGGGTGTCCGACAGCCACCAGAACTTCGGCAAGCTGATTCGCGGGCGCATCGACTTCATCACCCAGGAGCGGCGCACCGGCCAGTTGTACGTGGAAAACCTGCCCGGCGGCCAGGACATCGTCGCCTTGCCCAGGGCCTTGAGCGTGGACTATCTGCGGGTTGCCGTGTCGCGGCGCTCGCCCTTGGCCAATCGCATGCCCGAGATCAACGCGCAATTGCAGCGCATGGTCGATGCCGGCGACATCGAGCGCTGGCTCAATGAAAGCGAAGTGACCTACCGCGACATGATCAACCTGCCGGCGGATGCGCAATGATTGGTGCGCGTCCCGGTGGACTGTTGCGACGTCTGTTGCTGTTCATTCTGTTGTTCAGCCTGTGCTTCACCGTGCTGGCCAGCAGCGTGCAACTGTACATCGAGTATCGACGGGAAATGCGCGACATCGATTCGCGCATGGAACTGATCCGCGCCGGCTACCTGGCCAGCCTGGAACGCAGCCTGTGGGACTTGAACCAGGAGCAGTTGAACGTGCAGTTGCGCGGGCTGGTGGACTTCTCCGACGTCGCCCGGGTGCACTTGACCAGCGCCGATTTCGACCTGATACAGGGCAATCCCGAGCCGGTCGGACCGCTGCGCATCGAGCGCTTTGCCCTGGACTATCAGCCGCCGTCCGGCCCCTTGCGCCACCTGGGTGAACTGGAAGTCAGCACCGATCTGGGCGCGGTGTATCAGCGTCTCTACGCCACCGGTTTGACCAGCCTGCTGTGGATGGCGGTGTTTCTCTGCGGTCTGGCCGTGGCGTTGTCGGGCTTGTTCTATCGCCTGGTGACCCGACACCTGAAAGTCATGGCCGAGTTCGCCCGGCGCATCGCCGCCGGTGAATGGCAGGAACCCCTGCAACTGGACAAGCGCCGCGGCAGCGACGAAATCGACACCGTGGCCCATGCCCTGGACGACATGCGTCGGGCGATCCTGCGCGACATCGAGCGCCGGGAAAGCGATCGCCTGGCCTTGCAGGACAACCGCGACGAGCTGCTGAAAATGGTCGAGCGCCGCACCGCCAGCCTGATGCGCGCCAAGGATGAAGCGGAAGCGGCCAACCTTGCCAAGTCGCGGTTCCTGGCGACCATGAGCCACGAGCTGCGCACGCCCCTCAACGGCATCCTCGGCATGGCCGAACTGTTGCGCGGCGCGCGCCTGGATGCCCAGGATGGCAAGCGCCTGGATGCCTTGCACAAGGCCGGCGAAGGCTTGCTGACGATCCTCAACGAAGTGCTGTATTTCGCCAAGCTGGAGGAGGGCGTCAGCCATCCCGAGCCGGTGGATTTCTCGCTGCGCCAGTTGCTCGACGAGGTGCTGACACTGCTCGAACCGCGAGCGCTGAACAACGACACGATCCTCAGTTGCCGGGTCGACCAGCGGATTGCCGAACATCACCACGGCGCCGAACAATTCCTGCGCCAGGTGCTGAGCAACCTGTTGGCCAACGCGATCAAGTTCACCGAGGGCGGCGAAGTCAGTGTCCAGGTGGCGCTACTCAGCGAAACCGGCGAACAGGCGGGGCAGCGACTGCGGGTCAGTGTCACTGACGACGGCATTGGCATTGCCCCGGCGATGCAGGCGAAGATTTTCGAGCGTTTCACCCAGGCCAGCGAAGAAGTCGCGCAACGTTTTGGTGGCACCGGGCTGGGGTTGGCGATCTGCAAACACCTGGTGGAGCAGATGGGCGGCTGCATCGGCGTGGACAGCGAAGAGGGGCGCGGCAGTTGTTTCTGGTTCGAGCTGTCCCTGCAGCCGGCCAGCGGCGTGGCAGAGGCCCCGCCGGTTCGGGCGGCGGGGCCGGCACTGGATATCCTGGTGGTCGAAGACGTGGCGCTCAACCGCGAAGTGGCCAAGGGGTTGCTGCAGCGAGACGGCCACCGGGTGTGGCTCGCCGAAGACGCGGAGCAGGCGCTGCAACACTGCACAACGCAGGTTTTCGATTTGCTGTTGCTGGACGTGCATCTGCCGGGCATCAGCGGTGTCGAGTTATGCCGGCAGATCCGTCACAGCGACGGGCCGAACCGCCATACGCGCATTTTCGCCCTGACCGCCAGCGTGCAACCGGCACTGGTGCGCAGTTATCTGGAGGTCGGCATGGACGGTGTCCTGGCCAAGCCCTTGAAGCTGGAAAACCTGCGCCAGGTGCTGGAGGGGCGTACTCACATCGCCGGGGCGTTGATGAGTGATGAAGCGATGGACTGGCCGCTGTTGCAGACTCATCGCACCTTGCTCGGTGAGCAAAAGGTCCAGGGCCTGCTGGCGGTGTTGCGCGATTCGATCCTGCAGCACCGCGATGCGCTGCATGAAGCCATGGCCGCCGATGACTGCACAGAGGTCGCGCAACTGGCGCACCGTCTGGCCGGCAGCTGCGATTCCCTGGGTTTCAGGGCCCTGGCCAGCACCTTGAGGACGCTGGAAACCCTGGCGTTGGCCAACGATGAGTCGGACATCCAGCGCATGAACCCGGCGCTGGATGAGCAATTGCAGCACTCGCTCGATACCCTCAAAGGCCTGTTGCAGAGCTGACGTACAAATTTGTTACGACTTTGTACAACTTCGATCCTTACGGTCAACGCGAACTTACATGGCTTTCCAATAATCGACGCAACCGCCGCAGCGCGGTCTTCGAAGCTTATTGGAGATAATAATAATGAATTGCCGTAAAGCTGATCCCTCCCTGCGCCGTGACGTCCTGTCGCGCGCTGTTCACCTCAACGACTGCTGAGGTGCCGACATGAACGAAAACACTGATCGCAGCACCCATCAAAAAGGCATACAGCTGACCCGCGCCCTCAAGAGCCGGCACATCTTCATGCTGTCCCTGGGCGGCGTCATCGGCACCGGGCTGTTCATGGGCTCCGGCGTGACCATTAACCAGGGCGGCCCGGTGGGGGCGATCCTGGCTTACCTGGTCGCGGGTTTCCTGATGTACCTGGTGATGGTCTGCCTGGGCGAACTGTCGGTGCAGATGCCGGTGTCCGGTTCGTTCCAGACCCACGCCACCAAATACATCGGCCCGGCCACCGGGTTCATGATCGGCTGGGTGTACTGGATGAGCTGGGCCACCACCGTCGGCCTGGAATTCACCGCCGCCGGCATGTTGATGACCCGCTGGTTCCCGGCGGTGCCGATCTGGTACTGGTCGGCGCTGTTCGTGGTGGTGCTGTTCGGCATCAACGCCATGGCCACCCGCGCTTTCGGTGAAGCCGAATACTGGTTCTCGGGGATCAAGGTCGCGGCCATTCTCGGTTTCATCGTGGTCGGCGTGCTGGTGATCTTCGGCGTGATGCCCCTGAGCAGCGGCGCACCGGCACCGATGGCGACCAACCTGATCGGCGATTCGCTGTTCCCCAACGGACTGTCCGCCGTGTTCGCAGTGATGATGACCGTGGTCTACGCGTTCCAGGGTTGCGAGATCATGGGCGTGGCCGCCGGTGAAACCGACCAGCCGGAAAAGAGCATTCCCCGCGCCGTGCGCAACGTAGTGTTCCGCGTGCTGATTTTCTACGTGCTGGCGATTATCGTGCTGTCGGCCATTGTGCCGTGGCAGCAGGCGGGACTGATGGAAAGCCCGTTCGTGCAGGTGTTCGATATGGTTGGCATTCCCTACGCCGCCGACCTGATGAACTTCGTGATCCTCACCGCGATCCTGTCGGTGGGCAACTCCGGCCTCTATGCTTCGACGCGCATTCTGTGGGCGATGTCGAAAACCGGCATGGCGCCGAAAAGCCTGTCGCCCTTGAGCAAGCGTGGCGTGCCGTTGCGGGCCCTGAGCATCACCTTGTGCTTCGCGCTGGTATCGCTGATGACCAGCTTCGTCGCCGCCGACACTTTGTTCATGGTGCTGATGGCGGTGAGCGGCATGTCCGGCACCGTGACCTGGATCGTCATCGCCCTGGCGCAATACAAGTTCCGCAAGGCGTTCCTGCGTGACGGCGGCAAACTCAGCGACCTGAAATACCGCGCACCGTGGTTCCCGGTATTGCCGCTGATGTGCATCACGCTGTGCTGCTCGCTGTTCGTGTTCCTGGCCCTGGATGAAACCCAGCGTCCGTCGCTGTATTGGGGCTTTGGATTTATTGCGCTGTGCTATGGCGCGTACTTCCTGATTCATCGCAAGCGTCAGGGCGTGCTGGCACCGAGCTTGCCGACTGTTTAATTCCTTCAATCCAACACATTCCCTGTGGGAGCGAGCTTGCTCGCGATGGCGGCATCAGGTTCAACATCACTGTTGACTGGTCTACCGCTATCGCGAGCAAGCTCGCTCCCACAGGGGTTTGCGGTGTTCGGTAAATTTGCGACCGGTCTCCTGTCGTCAGTTGTTCGAAGTTGTAACAGCGCAAACGGCTTATGCTCACGCATCTATAAAAAACACAATAAAACCAATGTGTTACAGATTTTTTTGGCTTGTTACAGCCTATTTCCCCACCGATTGCCGCCTTACTGAACAGTCGTTTAGTATGGCCTCAAGTCGCATCACCTCAGACCAATCACAATAATTCGAGGATTCCCATGACCACTCAATCGTCGCTGCTCAGCCAGGTCGAAGCAGGCGTTGCCTGGATCACCCTCAATCGCACTGCCCAGCGCAATGCGCTGGACGTTCCGACGCTGAAAAACCTGCACGCTTTGCTCGACGGTTTCAACGCCGATCCAGCGGTGCGTGTGGTGGTATTGACGGGCAGTGGCCGCAGCTTCTGCGCGGGCGCCGACCTCGATGAATGGGCGGATGCCGAAGCCCGGGGCGCACTGGAAACCTACGGCTGGACCGAGACCGCCCACGCCTTGATGACTCGCCTGCACAGCCTGGAAAAACCGACCATCGCCGCCATCAACGGCACCGCTGTCGGCGCCGGGATGGACCTGACCCTGTGCTGCGACCTGCGCATTGCCGGGCAGTCGGCTCGCTTCAAGGCCGGCTACACCAGCATGGCGTACTCGCCGGATGCCGGCGCCAGTTGGCACCTGCCGCGCCTGATCGGCAGCGAAAAAGCCAAGCGCCTGCTGTTCCTCGATGAACTGTGGAGTGCTGACCGTGCCCTCGACGCCGGTCTGGTTGGCGATGTCTGTGCCGACGATCAGTTGCTGACGGTCACCAGCGAACTGGCCGCACGCCTGGCCGCCGGGCCGACGTTCGCTTTTGCCCAGACCAAAAAACTCATGCGCGAAGGTGCCGATCGCAGCCTGGCGGAACAACTGCAAGCCGAACTCGCCGCGGGCCTGCTCTGCGGTCGCAGTGAGGATGGCAACGAAGCCCTTCGCGCCGCCATGGAAAAACGCCCGGCACGTTTCGTCGGCCGTTGATTTCCACACTTCTTTCAGCACACGAACAACAGGTAGCAGCATGAATTTCCAACTGACCCAAGAACAAGAAATGTTGGTGGACTCGGTACGCAGCTTCGTCGAGAAGGAACTGCTGCCCTATGAAGAGCAAGTCGACCGCGCCGACGAAGTGTCCCCGGAGCTGGCGGCGCAGATTCGCGGCAAGGCGATCGCCGCCGGGTTCTACGCCTTCAACATGCCCGAAGAAGTGGGCGGCGGTGGCCTGGACTACCTGTCCCAGGCACTGATCGAACGTGAGCTGTCCAAGGTCTCCTGGGCACTGCACGTGTTTGTCGCGCGGCCGTCGAAAATCCTCATGGCCTGCACCGGCGAGCAGATCAACGACTACCTGTTGCCGTGCATCCAGGGCGAGAAAATCGACTGCTTCGCCTTGACCGAGCCGGGTGCCGGTTCCGATGCCAATGCGATCAAGACCCGCGCCGTGCGTGAAGGCGACGACTTCATTCTCAACGGCAGCAAGCATTTCATCAGCCACGCTGGGCATGCCGATTTCGCCATCGTCTTCGCCGTGACCGACACCTACGAACACAACGGCAAAAAGCGTAACGCCGTGACCTCGTTCCTGGTCGACCGCAACACCCCGGGCATGACCATTCGCCGTGGACCCAAGTGCGTGAGCAACCGGGGTTACCACACCTTCGAAATGTTCTTCGACGACTGCCGCGTACCGGCCAGCAAAGTGCTGGGCGAAGTCGGCAAGGGTTGGGACGTGGCCAACGCCTGGCTGACCGCCGGTCGCGTGATGGTCGCGGCCAACTGCGTCGGTCAGGCCCAGCGTGCACTGGACGTGTCGCTGCAATGGGCAGCTGACCGCAAGCAATTCGGCCAGCCGATCGGCACCTACCAGGGCGTGTCCTTCAAGTTGGCCGACATGGCCACGCAGATCCGCGCCGCCGAACTGCTGACCCTGCACACCGCGTGGAAAATGGACCAGGGCACTATGACCGATGGCGAGGCCGGCATGGCCAAGCTGTTCGCCAGTGAGGTGCTCGGCCGTACCGCCGACGAAGCGGTGCAGATTTTCGGCGGCATGGGCCTGATGGACGAAGGTCCGGTGGAGCGCATCTGGCGCAACGCACGGATCGAACGGATCTGGGAAGGCACCTCGGAAATCCAGCGCCACATTATTTCCCGCGAACTGCTGCGGCCGCTGCTGCGCTGACCGGCCCGGAGAATTCCCATGTCCCAATCCATTCGTGACAACCTCAAACGCATGCTCGCACCGCAACACGTGGCGTTCGTCGGCGGCCGCAGCATGGCACGCGCCCTCAAGCGCTGTGCCGAGGGCGGCTACCCAGGGCAGATGTGGCTGGTCAATCCACAGCACGACAGCCTTGAAGGTGTGCCGTGCGTGCGCAGCGTCGCGGAGCTGCCTTGCGGCCCGGACGCCGTGTTCATCGCCACCAACCGCGAACTCACCCTGACCTGCGTCGCTGAACTGGCCGCCATCGGCGCGGGCGGCGCGATCTGCTACGCCTCGGGTTTTGCCGAGACCGGCGCCGAAGGCCAGGCCCTGCAACAGCAACTGCTCAAGGCCGCTGGCGACATGGCCTTGCTCGGCCCCAACTGCTACGGCCTGCTCGACTACCTGCACAGCTGCGCGCTGTGGCCGGTTGCCCATGGCGGCAAAGCGGTGCAGAAGGGTGTGGCGGTGCTGACCCAAAGCGGCAACTTCGCCTACAACCTGTCCATGAGCGACCGCTCGTTGCCGGTGGCCTACATGGCGTCGGTGGGCAATCAGGCGCAACTGGGTGTGGCTGAATTGATGGACGTGTTGCTCGACGAACCTCGGGTCACCGCCATCGGCTTGCATCTGGAAGGCCTGAAAAACGTGCCGGGTTTTGCCCGCGCCGCGCACAAGGCGCTGGAGAGGGGCATCCCGATCATCGCCCTGAAAACCGGCGTTTCGCAGATCGGCGCAGAACTGGCCTTGAGTCACACCAGCTCGCTGTCCGGCTCCGATGCGCTGTACGACGCACTGTTCGACCGTCTCGGGGTGATCCGCGTCAGCGGCCCGGTGAGTTTTGTCGAAACCCTCAAGGCCGCGGCCTGTGGCAACCTGCCAGCGGGTAACAGTCTGATCGCGCTGGCCTGTTCCGGTGGCGACGCCGGGCTGATTGCCGACTACGCCGAACGCAACGACCTGGGCCTGCCGAAACTCGATCAAGGACAGGTCGGCGAACTCGCGCAGGTGCTGCCGAGTTACGCCAACCTGGTCAACCCGCTGGACTTCACCACGGCCATCTGGGGCGATGGCGAAGCCTTGAACCGCATGCTCGACAGCGCCCTGCGCACCGAAGCCGACGCGGCGATGCTGGTGCTCGACTACCCGTCGGAGTTCACCGGCGAGCGCAAGGAGTGCGACCTGCTGCTGGAGCTGTACTGCGCGGCACTGCAGCGCCACGGCAAGACCGGTTTCGTCACCTCGGCCTTCCCCGAATTGCTGCCGGCCCACGCCCGTGAGCGTCTGCACGCACAAGGCGTCGCGGCATTGCAGGGGGTGGAAGACGGGCTGGCCGCGTGGGGCCGCATTGCCGGTTATCAGCGCAATCGCCAGGCCTTGCTCGCTCTGGGTGAATCGGCACTGGTGCCGCTGTGCCCGCACGCGCTGGAAGGCGAGGGGCGCTTGCTCAATGAATGGGATTCCAAGCAGGCGTTGAAAGCCTTTGGCCTGCCGACGCCAGACGGCGTATTGAGCACCCCGGACCAAGCCCTTAAGGATGCCGAGTCACTGGGCTATCCGCTGGTCTTGAAAGCCGTCAGCGCACAACTGCCACACAAGACCGAAGCCGGCGCCGTGGCTCTGAACCTCAAGGATGGCGCTGCGTTGAGTGCGGCGCTGGAGAAGATGCGCGCCAGCATTGCCGCCTACGCCCCGGGCGTAGCCTTCGATCAACTGTTGCTGGAGCCAATGGCCAAACCGCCACTGGCTGAACTGATCGTCGGCATCAAGCGCGAAAACGATTTCGGCCTCGCGCTGGTGATCGGTGCCGGCGGCATTCTGGTGGAGCTGCTCAAGGACAGTCGCAGCCTGTTGCTGCCGACCACCGACGGCGCAATCCGCAATGCCTTGCTCAGCCTGCGCAGCGCCCCGTTGCTGCAAGGTTTCCGTGGCCGCGAGTCTGCTGACCTCGACGCCCTGGTGACGGCGATCCGCGCCGTGGCCGACTACGCCTGCGAAAACGCCGCGCAACTGCTGGAACTCGATGTGAACCCATTGTTGGTCGGTGCCCAGGGCACGACTGCGGTCGATGCGTTGATTCGCCTCGGCCAGGAGTGAGGACATGAACATGCAAAGCAAAACCTTGACCGGCGGCCAGGCCCTGGTGCGCCTGTTGGCCAACTACGGCGTCGATACCGTGTTCGGCATCCCCGGCGTACACACCCTGGAGCTGTATCGCGGCTTGCCCGGCAGCGGCATTCGCCACGTGCTGACCCGTCATGAGCAGGGCGCCAGCTTCATGGCCGACGGTTATGCCCGGGTCAGCGGCAAACCCGGCGTGTGCTTCGTCATCACCGGCCCCGGCGTGACCAACGCCGCCACCGGTATCGGCCAGGCCTATGCCGATTCGATTCCGATGCTGGTGATTTCCAGCGTCAACCACAGCGCCAGCCTCGGCAAGGGTTGGGGCAGCCTGCACGAGTGCCAGGACCAGCGGGCGATGACTGCGCCGATCACGGCGTTCTCGGCCGTGGCGCTGACCGCCGAAGACCTGCCGGAACTGGTCGCCCGTGCCTACGCGGTGTTCGACAGCGAGCGGCCGCGCCCGGTGCACATCTCGGTGCCGCTGGACGTGTTGGCGGCGCCGATTGCCCGTGACTGGAGCAATGATGTGGTGCGTCGTCCGGGCCGTGGTCCGGCATCCGCCACTGCGCTGGATCAAGCCGTGGCCAAACTCAAAGGCGCGAAACGGCCGATGATCATCGCCGGTGGTGGTGCACTGAATGCCGTGCAGGAACTCAGTGAACTCAGCACGCGTCTCGCTGCGCCACTGTTCACCAGCGTCGCCGGCAAGGGCCTGCTGCCACCGGATGCACCGCTCAACGCCGGTTCCTCGCTGTGCGTGGAGCCGGGCTGGAACCTGATCGCCGAGGCCGACGTGGTGCTGGCGGTCGGCACTGAAATGGCCGACACCGACTTCTGGCGCGAACGCCTGCCGCTCCAGGGTGAACTGCTGCGCGTCGATATCGACCCGCGCAAATTCAACGACTTCTACCCCTGCGCAGTGGCCTTGCAGGGCGATGCACAACAAACCCTCAGCGGTTTGCTTGAGCGCCTGCCATCGGACGTGCGTGATGCCGGCACGGCGATAGCCTCGGTTGCCGCGTTGCGCGAAGTGGTCAAGGCCAGCCATGGTCCGTTGCAGTCGATCCATCAGGCGATTCTCGAGCGTATTGCGGCGGAGCTGCCGGACAACGCCTTCATCAGCACCGACATGACCCAGCTTGCGTATACGGGTAACTACGCCTTTGACAGCCTGGCCATCCGCAGCTGGTTGCACCCGACCGGCTACGGCACCTTGGGTTATGGCTTGCCTGCGGGGATCGGCGCCAAGTTCGGCGCTCCGCAACGGCCCGGTCTGGTGCTGGTCGGCGACGGTGGTTTCCTCTACACCGCGCAGGAACTGGCGACGGCAGTCGAAGAGCTGGACAGCCCGCTGGTGGTGCTGCTGTGGAACAACGACGCCCTGGGGCAGATCCGCGACGACATGCTCGGCCTGGACATCGAACCCATCGGCGTACTGCCGCGCAATCCGGATTTCGCCGCCCTCGCGCGTGCGTTCGGTTGCACGGTGAACCAGCCGCAAAGCCTGGCCGAGTTGCAGACCGACTTGCGCCACGGCTTCAAGCGCAACGGCGTGACCTTGATCGAACTCAAGCATGCCTGCGCGCACTGATCTGTATTTGAAGGGGACGAAGCCATGCGCTTTTCCGATCTGACTCAACGTATCGCCGGTGATGGCGCTGCCGCCTGGGATATTCACTACCGCGCCCTGGCGCTGCGCGAGCAGGGCCAGGACATTTTGCTGCTGTCCGTGGGCGACCCGGATTTCGACACGCCACAGCCTATCGTGCAGGGTGCCATCGACAGCCTGCTGAGCGGCAACACCCATTACGCCGAGGTGCGCGGCAAGCGTGCCCTGCGTGAAGCCATCGCCAGGCGTCATCAACAACGCAGCGGCCAAGCCGTTTCGGCCGATCAGGTGACCGTACTGGCCGGGGCGCAATGTGCGCTGTTCAGCGTGGCCCAATGCGTGCTAAATCCCGGTGACGAAGTGATAGTCGCCGAACCGATGTACGTCACCTACGAAGCCGTGTTCGGTGCCTGCGGCGCCGTGGTGGTGCCGGTGCCGGTGCGTTCGGAAAACGGCTTCCGGGTGTTGCCTGAAGATGTCGCCGCGCGCATCACGCCGCGCACCCGGGCCCTGGCGCTGAACAGTCCGCACAACCCGTCCGGCGCCAGCCTGCCGCGCAGCACCTGGGCCGCTCTGGCCGAATTGTGCATCGGCCACGACCTGTGGCTGATTTCCGACGAGGTCTACAGCGAACTGCTGTTCGAAGGCGAGCACGTCAGCCCGGCGAGCCTGCCGGGCATGGCCGAGCGCACCGCGACCCTCAACAGCCTGTCGAAATCCCACGCCATGACCGGCTGGCGCGTCGGCTGGGTGGTGGCGCCACCGTCCCTCGCTGCGCACCTGGAAAACCTTGCGCTGTGCATGCTCTACGGCTCGCCGGACTTCATTCAGGACGCTGCCGTGGTGGCCCTGGAAAGCAACCTGCCGGAACTGGAGGCCATGCGCGAAGCCTATCGCCAGCGTCGCGATCTGGTATGCGACAGCCTGGCCGATTGCCCCGGGGTGCGGGCGTTGAAACCCGATGGCGGCATGTTCGTGATGCTCGATATCCGCCAGACCGGGCTCAGTGCCCAGGCGTTTGCCGACCGTCTGCTGGATCGCCACGGTGTGTCGGTATTGGCCGGCGAGGCCTTTGGTCCGAGCGCGGCGGGGCACATTCGCCTCGGTCTGGTGGTCGGCGCCGAACCCTTGCGCGATGCCTGCCAGCGCATTGCCCGTTGTGCCCGAGAACTGATGGAGGCTCAGGTTCATGCTTAATCACAATGCACTGTTTATTGATGGCCGCTGGCAAAAACCGTCGGGGCAGGGCATCGCCGAGGTGATCAACCCTGCCACGGAAGAAGTGGCTGGCAGCGTGCCGCTGGGCGATGAGCGCGATGTTGAAAACGCCGTGGCGGCTGCACGCCGGGCCTTCGATTCATGGTCACGCACACCCTCCAGCGTGCGTGCCGGTTACATTCGCGCCCTGGCCGGGCAATTGCGTGCCCGCGCCGATGAGATGGCCGCGGTCATCACCAGCGAACTGGGCATGCCGGTGCAATGGTGCCGCTCGGTGCAGGTCGACGGGCCGATCGCTGGCCTTGAGCAGTACGTCGAACTGGCTCATCTGATGGACGAGGTGCGCGAAGTCGGCAATTCGCTGGTGATCCGCGAGGCCGTGGGTGTCTGCGCGTTCATCAACCCGTGGAATTACCCGCTGCACCAGTTGATCGGCAAACTCGCCCCGGCTCTGGCCGCCGGTTGCACCGTGGTGGTCAAGCCGAGCCAGGAAACCCCGTTGCATGCCTTCCTGCTGGCGCAGATGATAGAAGACATCGGCTTGCCGGCCGGGGTGTTTAACCTGGTCAGCGGGCCGGGCTCGAAAGTTGGCGAAGCGCTGGCCAAACACCCTGACGTGGACATGGTGTCGTTCACCGGCTCCACCGGTGCCGGCGTTCGCGTTGCGCAAGCGGCGGCGCCTTCGGTGAAAAGGGTGTGCCTGGAACTGGGCGGCAAGTCGCCGCTGCTGATTGCCGAGGATGCGGACCTGGACGCTGCCGTGCGCTACGGCGTGCAGGACGTGATGATCAACTCCGGCCAGACCTGCACCGCACTGACCCGCATGCTGCTGCCGGCCAGCCGTTATGCCCAAGCCGTGGAAATCGCCCTGCAGGAGACCCTGAGCCTGCGCATGGGCGATCCCCTGGACCCGCAAAGCTTCCTGGGGCCTATGTGTTCAGCGGGGCAAAAACGCACCGTGCTCGATTACATCGAGGCCGGCCAACAGGAAGGCGCAAGGCTGCTGTGCGGCGGTGACGCGCCGTCGGCATTCGAGCGCGGCTTCTATGTCAGCCCGACGCTGTTCGCCGATGTCGACAACCGCATGCGCATCGCCCAGGAAGAAATCTTCGGCCCGGTGCTGTGCCTGATTCCCTACACCGATGAAGCACAGGCCATCCAGATCGCCAACGACTCGCCGTTCGGCCTGTCCAGCGGCGTCTGGGCCGGCAGTGCCGAGCGTGCCTTGCACCTGGGCCGGCAGATGCGCGCTGGCCAGTGCTTCCTCAACGGCGCCGCGTTCAATTACCAGGCCCCGTTCGGTGGCTACAAACAATCGGGCAATGGCCGGGAGTGGGGCGAGGAGGGACTCAACGAGTTCGTCGAAGTGAAGGCGATCCAGGTGTGACGGTTGGCGATTCAGACTGTTCATCACCCACGATGTTGCTACTCCACACCTTCACTCGATACGCTGGAACAAATCTAAGGAACCACCATGAAAGTACTGATCGTCCACGCTCACCCGGAGCCGCAATCCTTCACCGCCGCCCTGCGTGACCAGGCCGTTGCCACGCTTGAGGCCCAGGGCCATGAAGTGCAGGTCAGTGACCTGTACAAAATGAACTGGAACCCGGTGGCCAGCGACGCCGACTTCTCGAATCGGGAAAACCCCGAGTACCTGGTCTATGCCCTGGAACAACGCCTGGGCGTGAAGAGCCAGTCGCTGGCACCGGACATCCAGGCCGAGCTGGACAAACTGCTGTGGGCCGACCTGCTGATCCTCAACTTCCCGATTTTCTGGTTCTCCGCCCCGGCCATGCTCAAGGGCTGGATCGACCGGGTGCTGGTGTCCGGCATCTGCTACGGCGGCAAGCGCTTCTACGATCAGGGTGGATTGGCCGGCAAGAAAGCGCTGGTGACCGTGACCCTGGGTGGGCGTGAGCACATGTTCGGTGAGGGCGCGATCCACGGTCCGTTGGAGGACATGCTGCGGCCGATCCTGCGTGGAACCCTGGCTTACGTCGGCTTCGATGTGCTGGAACCCTTCGTGGCCTGGCATGTGCCCTACATCAGTGAAGAGGCGCGCCAGCAATTTCTGGTTGATTACGGCCAGCGTTTGCAGCACCTGAGTGATGATCAGCCCCTGGTATTCCCGAAGCTGTCGCAGTTCGATGACAAGCTCTATCCGCTGACCACCACTGCCTGATCAACACCGCTAACCCTGTGGGAGCGAGCCTGCTCGCGAATACGATGGCACAGTCAACATTGATGTCGGCTGACCCACCGCCTTCGCGAGCAGGCTCGCTCCCACAATGATCGGCGCTGCCGCAGATGCCTGACCAACGCCACAAAACCTGTGGGAGCGGGCTTGCCCGCGATGAGGGCATCAGCTTCAACATCTATGTTGACCGAGCCTCTGCCATCGCGAGCAAGCTCGCTCCCACAAAGACCTGCATTGTTCTGAATACGCAAACACTGAAGTCGCCGAGAATGGAATTGTTGGTGCAGTGGCGGGCTTGTAGCCTCCATTACGCCGAACACCACGATCCGCCAACGATCGGGTGGAGCTCAAGCCAGGGCTCATCAAGACGTCATACCTTGCTTTCGGCCTCATGCCCCTTCGGGGGATTGGCGCCTAATAAAAATAAGGAAGGCAGGTATGAGTATTCGTGCATGGGTTTGCGCAGCAACCCTGTTCGCGCCCGTTTTGGGTGCCGACGTTTTGTTTCCCTCTATGGCTCTGGCAGCAGACGATCCCATGGGCTCGCTGGTGCGCAATGTCTTCGGCGACAGCCTTGAGCGTGAACATGGGATCAAGATCTACGGCTGGGCTCAGGCCGGAGTGATCTATAACAACAACGGCACGGATGACGTCAGCAAGCAGAGCTTCTTCAATACCGACGAAGGTGTGAACCTCAACCAATTCGCCCTGGCCGTGGAAAAGAAACCCAAGAGCAATGTGATCGGCCGCGTCGGACCGTTTCCCGGAGCGATGCCGCAAGAAGCTGATTGGGGTTTCAACGTCACGGCGCTGTACGGCAAGGATGCGCGGTTCTTCAAGACCTACGGCTGGGACGAAGACCTGAGCGTCAACCGCGACAACAAGCCTGAAGATCCGGCGTTCACCGTCGCCCAGGCCTACGTCAACTTCTACTTCCCCGTGCTCGGCGGCTCTGAGCTGATGATCGGGATTTTCCACACGCCGCTGGAAAACGAAATCGGTTTCGCCTTGCCATCTCCGGCACCGACTGACTTCTACACCCACACCTATTCATTCATGCACGGCCCGGCCAAACATGCCGGTGCACTGTACTCGTTCAAACTGCCTTCGGAACCGGGCGAAAGCATGCTCGGCTTCGAACTGGGCGTGGTGCAGGGCTGGAACAACCTGCAGGACCCCAATCACTCGCCGGACGTGATCGCCAACGTGCGCTGGCGCTCGGCGGACTTCGGCACCTGGATCGACTGGGAAAACATCTACGGCAATGGCGCTGGCGACAGTTTCGCCGAATGCAGCTGTGGCTCGCCGCTGCCGGCGGGCACCAAGGATGACGACTACAAGCGTTTGGCGTCCTACCTGACCCTGTCGCAAGTGCTCGACCCGAACAACCGCGTGGCGCTGGAGTTGAACTATGGCAAGCAGGAGCAGGGCGCCTTCGCCGGGTTCGCCAACAAGAACGACGCGACCTGGTATGGCACGGACGTGAACTGGTACCACAAGCTCAGCGATAACCTGATGTGGAACAGTCGCGCCGAGTGGTTCTACACCGACGCCCCGGTCCACGTGATGATGGCCAACATCGACCCGAACACCGGGATTCCCGATCCGACCTGGGGCAGTTTCTACGGCGTCACCACCAACCTGGCCTGGACGCCGACACCCAATGTGCGCCTGCGCCCGGAACTGCGCTACGACATTCATTCAGGCCCCGGCCGCGATGCCTATGCCGACGGCGAAAAGGATTCGCAAGTGGTCGCGTCGTTCGACATCAGTTTCTTCTTCTAAACGGATATCCCTGCTTTACCCCTGACCCTGCGTGATGCCCCGGCCACACGTGGTGACCCCGTTCGTCCAGGCTTTTGGAGTACTTACATGACAGACAACAACGATAAAAACCTGTTTGGCCGCGACTTCTCCCGCCGTGACTTCCTGCGCAGTACCGGTATTGCCGCCGGTGGCGTGGCGCTGGCGAGCATGCCGTTCACCTTTGCCATCGGCGGTGAGCGGGTGATCAAGCTCGGCTATGTCAGCCCGCAGACCGGGCCGTTGGCGCCCTTTGCGGCAGCCGACAACTACATCATCGAGTCGCTCAAGCAAGTGCTGAAGAACTCGATCAATGTCGCAGGCAAGGCCTATCGCCTGGAGGTCATCGTCAAGGACAGCCAGTCCAACCCCAACCGCGCGGCGGAAGTGGCGAGCGAACTGATCCTGTCGGATCAAGTCGACCTGATGCTGGTGTCGTCGACCCCGGAAACCACCAACCCGGTTTCCGACCAGTGCGAAATCAATGAAATTCCCTGTATCTCCACCGTTGCCCCGTGGCAGCCATGGTTTTTCACCCGGGGTGGCAAACCGGACCAGGGCTTCGAGTGGACCTACCATTTCTTCTGGGGCCTGGAAGATGTGATCGGCACTTACAGCACGATGTGGGGGGCGATGCCGTCGAACAAAGTGGTTGGCGGTCTGTTCCCCAACGACGGCGACGGCAATGCCTGGGGCGACCAGAAGCTCGGGTTCCCACCGGTACTGGCGCAAAAGGGCTTTCAACTGGTCGACCCTGGCCGCTTCCAGAGTCTGACCGACGATTTCTCCGCGCAGATCGCCGCGTTCAAAAAGGCTGATGTCGAGATCGTTACCGGCGTGGTCATCCCGCCGGACCTGAGCACGTTCTGGACCCAGGCCCGGCAGCAAGGCTTCAATCCGAAAGCCGTGTCGGTGGGCAAGGCCTTGTTGTTTCCGACGGCAGTCGAGGCATTGGGCAAGGCCGGCAACAACCTGTCGACCGAAATCTGGTGGAGCCCGACTCACCCGTTCAGCTCGTCATTGACTGGCGCCAGCGCCGGCCAATTGGCCCAGGGTTTCACCCAGGCCACCGGCAAGCAGTGGACGCAACCGTTGGGCTTCGTGCATGCCTTGTTCGAACTGGCAGTGGATATCCTCAAACGCACCGAAGAAATCGGCAACGCCCAAGCGGTCCGCGATGCCTTGCTCAAGACCAACCTCAACACCGTTGTCGGCCCGATCAACTGGAATGGCGGACCGGTGAAGAACGTCGCCAAGACGCCTCTGGTCAGCGGCCAGTGGCGTCTGGGCAAGGACAATAAATACGACCTGATCGTGACCAGCAATGCCACCGCCCCGGCGATTCCGCTGGGCGGCGAGATGCAGGCCATTACGTATTGATCGCACAACAGGGCACGGGTGCACCATGCAACAACCACTTCTGCAAATGATCGATGTGCACAAAAGCTACGGCTCGGTGAAGGTCACGGACGCTATCGACCTGACCCTGCAACCGGGTGAAGCACTGGGCATCATCGGGCCCAACGGCGCGGGTAAAAGCACGCTGTTCAACCTGATCGCCGGTGGCGTGGCGGCCGACAAAGGACAGATCCATTTCGAAGGCCGCAACGTCACCCGCGAACCTGTGTTCAAACGCTGCCAGCAGGGCATCGGCCGTTCCCATCAGATTCCGCATCCGTTCGTGAAAATGACCGTGTTCGAGAACCTGTTGGTGGGCGCAACCTTCGGTGCACGGCTGCGTGACAACGAAGCCAGCCAGTGGTGTGCGCAGACGCTGGAACTCACTGGCCTGATGCGCAAGGCCAACGTGCTGGCCGGCTCACTGACCTTGCTCGACCGCAAGCGCCTGGAAATGGCCCGGGCCTTGTCGACCCGACCGCGCCTGTTGTTGCTCGACGAAATTGCCGGGGGCCTGACCGAACCGGAATGCCTGGCACTGGTGGAAACCATTCAGGGCATCCACAAGTCCGGTGTCGCCATTATCTGGATCGAGCACATCGTGCACGCCTTGCTGGCGGTGGTCAGTCGCCTGACGGTGATCAACTTCGGTGCCAAATTGGCCGAAGGCGAACCGCGCAGCGTGATGGCCGATCCTCGGGTACAGGACATTTACATGGGCATCGGGAGCTGACGCATGCTGACCATCGAAAAACTCTGCGCCGGCTACGGCGACTTTCAAGCGCTGTTCGACATCAGCCTGACCCTTGAGGCGGGTGAAACCGTGGCGATCATCGGCTCCAACGGCGCGGGCAAATCGACGTTCCTGCGTTCCCTGGCCGGGTTGATCAAGAACCAGCCGAGCGCCATTACTTTCAAGGGGCAGACCATTGGCGACATGGCAGCCAATCAGGTGCTGGAGCGCGGCATCGCGCTGGTGCCGGAAGGTCGCAAGCTGTTTCCGTCCCTGAGCGTCGAAGAAAACCTGCTGATCGGCGCCTACAGCAAACGCCCGGGACCGTGGACGCTCAAGCGTATCTATCAGCTGTTCCCGGTACTGGAAAAACTGCGCAAGCGTCCGGGCACCGCACTGTCTGGCGGCCAGCAGCAAATGGTCGCGATTGGCCGGGGCCTGATGGCCAACCCGCACTTGCTGTTGTGCGACGAAATCAGCCTGGGCCTGGCGCCGACGACGATCAAGGACATCTACGCCGCATTGCCCTCGATCAAGGCCGACGGCACCACGGTGATTCTCGTCGAGCAGGACATCAATCAGGCACTGAGTGTGTGCGACCGCTTCTATTGCTTCCAGGAAGGGCGGGTGTCCCTGACCGGTCGGCCTGGGGATGCGGACAAAGCACAAATCAAAGCCGCGTATTTCGGGATCTAGTGATGGAATGGCTCAATACTTTGCTTCAAGGCGTGTTGCTCGGCGGCCTGTACGCGATGTTCGCGGTGGGGCTGTCGCTGATGTTCGGCATCATGCGACTGGTCAACATCGCCCATGGCGACTTCATCGTGCTGGCGTCGTACCTGGCACTGCTGGTGGTCAATCACCTGGGGTTCAGCCCGTTGGCGAGCTTGCTGATCGTGGTGCCGCTGATGTTCTGTTTCGGCTATCTGCTGCAACGGCTGTTGCTCAACCGCACGCTGGGCACGGACATCCTGCCGCCGTTGCTGGTGACCTTCGGCCTGTCGATCATCGTGCAGAACGTGCTGCTGGAATTCTTCAGTGCCGACAGCCAGAAACTCGCTCAAGGCGACCTGGAGGTGGCCAGTGTCGGCATGGGCAGCCTGAACGTCGGCGTGATGCCGCTGATCGTGTTCTGCAGTGCGCTGCTGATCATTGGCGGCCTGCAATTGCTGTTCTACAAAACCTCGTTGGGCCGGGCGTTTCGTGCCACCTCTGATGACCAGCACACCGCACGGCTGATGGGCGTCAACAACGCGCATATTTTCGGCCTGGCCATGGCGCTGGCGATGGCCGTGGTATCGATTGCCGGCGTGTTCCTGGCGATCCGCACCAGTTTTGACCCTACGGTCGGGCCGGCGCGGCTTTTGTACGGCTTCGAAGCGGTGATCATCGGCGGCCTGGGCAGCCTGTGGGGCACGCTGGCCGGAGGGGTGATTCTCGGCGTTGCGCAAACCCTGGGGGCAAAAATCGATCCCGGCTGGCAAATCCTCGCCGGTCACCTTGTATTTCTGCTGATCCTGGTCGTGCGTCCGCGTGGCCTGTTCCCCCGGAGTGTCGACTGATGAATGCCTTGAACAATCCCGTGCCGGTTTATCGTGTACAACGCACGACCACCAGCAGCACCATCGGCCTGTCGTTGCTGGGCCTGTGCATATTGATCTTGCTCAGTGCACCCTCGTGGGCCGATCGGGCGAGCCTGCGCGTGGTGGTGGAGTTCGCCTATTACCTGGCGTTGGCGCAAATGTGGAACCTGCTGGCGGGCTACGCCGGCATGGTTTCGGTAGGGCAGCAGGCCTTCGTCGGTCTGGGCGGCTATCTGCTGTTTATGCTGGCGAGCCAGTTCGGTGTACCGCCCTTGGTCGCGGTGCTGCTTTCAGGCGTGTTGGTGGCGTTGCTGGCGATTCCCACGGCGCTGATCGTGTTTCGTCTGCGTGGCGCCTACTTCGCCATCGGCACCTGGGTGGTGGCGGAGGTCTTCCGTTTGGGCCTGGCGCAGATGAGCAGCCTGGGGGGCGGATCGGGGCAAAGCCTGCCGGCAGCGATTGTGCGGCAGATCGGCAATGACCGGGACGGACGCGAAACGCTGATCTACTTCACCGCGCTGGCCATCGCCATCGGCGCCGTGGCCGCCGTGTATTTTCTGCTGCGCTCGCGTCAGGGGCTGGCCCTGGCGTCGATTCGTGATTCTGAACCGGCGTCCGGCAGCCTCGGCGTGGATACGTTCCGAACCAAGTTGATGGTTTACGTGCTGGCCGCCGGTTGCACCGGTGTGGTCGGGGCGCTGATCTTCCTGCAAAAGCTGCGTATTTCCCCGGACGCCGCGTTCAACCTGCAGGACTGGACAGCGGTGGTGATCTTCATCGTGATCATCGGCGGCATCGGTACCCTGGAAGGGCCATTGATCGGCACGCTGATTTACTTCGTATTGCGCGGCTGCCTGGCGCAGTACGGCGCGGTGTACATGATCATCCTCGGCGTGGTCGCGGTGGTGATGATGCTCAAGGCCCCGCAAGGGGTGTGGGGGCTGATCAGCGAGCGCCTGGGCTGGCAGGTGTTCCCGATGCAGCGACGATTGTCCGCCCGGCCATGACCTGTAGGAGCGAGCCCGCTCGCGATGGACGTTAACGATAACGCTGGGTACCTGACACCCCGCGGAGTTCTCAAGTCCATCGCGAGCAAGCTCGCTCCTACAGGCAGGTTTTCGCCCTGGAAGTGGAGCGACAGGCTAACCTCGCTGTTCATACAAGAACAAAAACATCCAGAGAACCTGCCCCATGGATCGTTTACTCAGTGTCGAAGCCTTTGTGCGGGTTGCCGAAACTGGCAACTTCGCCAAGGCGGCCCAGCAACTGGGCGTGACCCGTTCGGTGATCACCCACCGCATCCAACAGCTGGAGCAATTCATCAACGCGCCGCTGTTCCACCGCAGCACGCGCCATGTGCGGCTTTCCGAAGTGGGCGAGACCTACTACAAGGAATGCGCCGACATGGTCGCCGGTTTCAACTCGCTGACCGAACACATGCGCGAACTGCGGGCCAAACCCACCGGCAAGCTCCGGGTGCAGATGCTGCCGGGTTTTGCCATTGGTCACTTCGGCCGCATGCTGGCCGAGTTCACGCGCCTGTACCCGGACATCGAAGTGGACGTGATCGTCAACGACCGGGTGGTGGACCCCATCGAAGAAGGTTTCGACGTGGCGTTCCAGATGTTCCCGCCCATGGCCGAAACCCTGATCGAGCGCAAGCTGTTCAGCGTGCGCCGATTGTTCTGCATGTCGCCCGATTACGCCGGCCAGTTCGGTGTACCGACCCATCCCCAGGAGTTGCTGCAACACAAGATCGCCCTGTACGAAGGCTATCCGTCACGCAACCGCTGGATCTTCACCCGCGACGACGAGCAAGTGGAGCTGAGCCTGCCGGGCCAGGTGCGCTCCAACTCCGTGCACTTGCTGCGCGATTACGCGCAGACCGGGGTGTGCATTGTCTGCCTGCCGACCCTGGTGGCCAGTGATGACTTGCTCAGCGGCCGGCTGATTCCGGTGCTGCCGGAGTATGCGCTGTCCTCGTTCAATTTTTCGGCGGTGTATCCCGCCACCCAGCGTCGGGCCTTGAAAGTGCGTACGTTGATCGACTTTCTGGTGGACAACTTCGGCGATGAGCCATGCTGGGACAAGCCCCTGCTGGAGCGTGGCTGGGTACGCTGAAAGGCAGGGTCTTGGCTAATACACGAAACCTGTGGGAGCGAGCTTGCTCGCGATGGCAGTGTGTCAGTCAACATCAATGGTGGATGACAGGCCGCTATCGCGAGCAAGCTCGCTCCCACAAGGATTGTGGTGTTCAAAGCATTAGCTGATCGGCATTAGACCCATGGTTTCAATGTTCGCGTTTCGCAAACACTGTTGTCGCCGGTCCTCTAATTGTTCGCAGAGCGGGTGCGACGTACTGTTGGCTCACTGTTACTACAACAACAAAACGGTGAAAACCATGAGTAGCGCTGCAATCGAAACGGTCTTCGGCTCGCTGGACAACTACACCAAAGGGTCGGTTGAAATCATCAGCGGCCAGGCCAGCCACTACGCCTTTTCCAACATTTTCGAAGTGGCGGATAAATCCCGCCCTTACGAAAAAGTCGTGGTGGGTTTCAACCTCGGCTACGTCGTTGAGTCCATCCGTGCCGAAGGCCAGTCGCCCTGGTACACAGCAGCACACGACGAATTCGCCATCGTCATGGACGGTGAGGTTCGCGTGGATTTCCTCAAGCTCGATGCGCCGTTGAAAGCCGGCGAGGGCACGCATCTGGCCGGTGACGTACCTGCCGGCAAACCGATGGGTTATGTGTTGCTCAAGCGCGGCCATCAGTGCCTTTTGCCAGTCGGCACCGCTTATCGCTTCGAAGCCAGCCGCCCGGGTGTGATCCTGCAGCAGACCATCAAAGGCCCGTTGTCGGTCGAGAAATGGGCCGATATCTGCTTCAAGTGATCTGCCACGCCCGACCGCCCAACCCAAAAAAACAAGAGGAATCCCGCCATGGCCATGCTTGAAGCCGCTGTTGACACCGCCCACCTTGCCGACGATGAAGTCCAGGCCAGTGCGCCCCATACCGTTACCGGCTACCGCTCGTTCAAACTCGGCGCCTTCGAACTGTCGCGAGACGAGTATTTCGCCCGCATCACCTGGCCGGCCAAGGGCCAGACCCGCTCGCACCTGATTCCGGTCGACGCCTTCCTGCGCGCCATGATGCGTGACGTGGCCTGGGGCTTTTTCTATGGCTGGGTCAACTTTGACCACGTCATCGGCACCCGCAACTACTACGGTAAGGTCGACCTGTACGCCGGCACCTTCAACGGCACGCTCAAGGCGGCCGGGGTCAATTACACCGAAAACTTCGAAACGCCGCTGATCATGGCCACCTTCAAGGCCATCCTGCGCGACTGGACCAATGCCACCTTCGACCCCTTTGCCGCCCCGGAAGAAACCGGCAGCGCATTCGGTCGCAAGAACGGCGACAACATCGAAGCCATCGAGCGCTCGCGCATCGCCACCAAACGCATGCCGGGCCTTAAGGATGACTCGCCGCTGCGTGACGACCTGCCGGTCAACCGCCAGTTCATCGATGTGCCGCAGGACGAACCGGAGGTCCACGCCGCCGAAGGCTTCGAAGGCGAACTGCATGCCTTCAACCTGTTCAAGTACCTGTCGCGCTCCGACGTGACCTGGAACCCGTCGGTGACCTCGGTGTGCAAGGCCAGCCTGTTCTGCCCGACCACCGAGGAGTTCATCCTGCCGGTGTTCCACGGCAACGACCGCATCGAGTGGTTCTTGCAGATGTCCGACGAAATCATCTGGGACGTCGGCGACAAGGACGACGGCAATCCCCGTGCGCGCATCACCATGCGTGCCGGCGACATCTGCGCCATGCCCGCGGACATCCGTCACCAGGGCTACTCGACCAAACGCTCGATGCTGATGGTCTGGGAAAACGCCACGCCAAACCTGCCGCAACGCTACGAAAGCGGTGAGCTCAAGCCGTATCCGATCGAGTTCTAGGACCTCATGTCCGGCCCGGCCCGGCGCCGGGCAAAGCGTTCAGCAATCACTTCGTCAAACACTGCGCCAGCCGCGCGGTGCGAGGAAACCATTATGCAAAATCAGCTCTATATCGATGGCCGCTTCGTGGATGCCGTCGGCGGCGGCACCATCGACGTGGTATCACCCCATGACGGTTCGTTGATCACCCGCATCGCGGCTGCCGAAGCCGCTGACATCGACCTCGCCGTGGCCGCCGCCAAACGTGCGTTCCCGGCCTGGTCGGCGCTGGGCGCCGCCGAACGCGGACGCCTGTTGCTCAAACTGGCGGACAGGATCGAAGCGTGCAGTGAGGAACTGGCGCAGCTCGAATCCCTCAATACCGGGCACCCGATCCGCGATTCCCGTGGCCTCGACGTACCGCGCACAGCGGCGTGCTTCCGTTATTTCGGCGGCATGGCCGACAAGATCGAAGGTTCGGTGATTCCGGTCGAAGCGGGGTTCCTCAACTACGTGCAACGCAAGCCGATTGGCGTGGTGGGGCAGATCGTGCCGTGGAACTTCCCGCTGATGTTCACCAGCTGGAAAATGGGCCCGGCGCTGGCGGCGGGCAACACCATCGTGATCAAGCCTTCGGAAATAACGCCGTTGTCGACCTTGCGCATTGTCGAGCTGATGACGGAAGTCGGCTTCCCCAAAGGCGTGGTCAACGTGGTGCCGGGCTACGGCCATACCGCCGGGCAAGCGCTGGCCGAACACCTCGACGTGGGCAAGATTGCCTTTACCGGTTCGACCGCCACCGGGCGTCGGATCGTCGAAGCCTCCAAAAGCAACCTCAAGCGCATCCAGCTGGAACTGGGCGGCAAGGGCGCGAACATCGTGTTCGAGGACGCCAACCTGGACGCGGCGGTCAACGGTGCGGCCTGGGCGATCTTTCACAACCAGGGCCAGGCCTGCATCGCCGGTTCGCGGCTGATTCTGCACAAAGACATCGCTGATCAATTCCTTGAGCGTTTCATTGCGTTGGCCAAGTCCATTCGCCTGGGCGATCCGCTGGACCCGGACACCGAAATGGGCCCGCTGACGTCGGCGCTGCATCGCGACCGGGTGATGGCGTACATCGATATTGCCATCGAGCAGGGTGGCAAGGTCCTCGCTGGCGGCAAGGCACCGGACGATAAAGCGTTGGCCAATGGATTTTATGTCGAGCCGACAGTGATCGAGGCCAGGCCCGGTGACCGCGTTTGCCAGGAGGAAGTCTTCGGCCCGTTTGTGACCGTGGTGCGTTTCAGCACTGACGAAGAAGCGTTGGCCATCGCCAATGGCTCCGAATACGGGCTGGGCAGCGGCCTGTGGACGCAGAATTTGAGCCGCGCGCACAAGATGGCCGACGCGATTCACGCCGGCATGTGCTGGATCAACTGCTACAAACGGGTCAACCCGGGCAGTCCGTTTGGCGGTGTCGGTCAGTCCGGTTATGGCCGGGAAATGGGCTTCGAAGCGATCCACGACTACACCGAAGCCCGTTCGGTCTGGGTCAATGTCGACGCCAACATCCCGCCGTACTACAAGCGCTGAGGCCAGTCATGAATCCCTTTGTCTATCAAAGCCTGCCGACCCGTGTGGTGTTCGGCTGGGGCAAGCTCTCGGCGCTGGCCGAGGAAATCGAACGGCTGGGTGCGCGGCGTGCGTTGATCCTGACCACACCGGAACAGCACGGGCTCGGCGAAAAGGTCGCGGCGTTGCTCGGTGATCGTGCCGCCGGTGTCTATCCAAAGGCCGTGATGCACGTTCCGCTGGAAGTGGCGCAAGCGGCGCGCCTTGAGGCAGCGCGGCTGGATGCCGATTGCTGCGTGGCCATTGGCGGTGGCTCGACCATCGGCCTGGGCAAGGCGATCGCGATGGATTCCGGCCTGCCCATAGTGGCGGTGCCGACCACCTACGCAGGCTCCGAGATGACGCCGATCTACGGGCTGACCGAAAATCGCCTGAAAAAAACCGGACGGGATCTGCGGGTTTTGCCCAGGACCGTGATCTACGACCCGCAGTTGACCCTGACCCTGCCAGCGCACATTTCGGCCTGTTCGGGCATGAATGCCATGGCCCACGCGGTCGAGGCGCTGTACGCCCAGGATGCCAACCCGATCATCGGCTTCATGGCCGAAGAGTCGATTCGCTCGCTGGCGCAGGCCTTGCCGGGTGTGGTCAACCATCCCGATGACCCCGAGGCACGCAGCCAGGCGCTGTACGGCGCGTGGCTGGCGGGCATTTGCCTGGGGTCGGTCGGCATGGCCTTGCACCACAAGCTCTGTCACACCCTGGGCGGGACGTTCAATCTGCCCCACGCCCAGGCGCACGCCATCGTCTTGCCCCACGCCGCGCATTACAACCGCGAAGCAGCGGCCGGGCCTTTGCAACGGGCTGCACGCGCGTTGGGTGGGAGTGAGGCGAGCGAGGTCGGTGCCTTGTTATACGCACTGAATCAGAAACTGGGTATTGCACTGGCCCTGGCGGACATCGGCTTCCCGGCCAACGGCCCGGCCGAAGCCGCACAGATTGCCTGCGCCAGCCCTTACTACAATCCGCGGCCGTTTGAACAAGGCCCGATTGAGGCGCTGCTCAACCGTGCTCTGACAGGTCAGGCCCCAGCCTGATCAGCCAGTCACCCTTATCCTCGTCGGAATAACAACAATGACCGATCAAGACAAATCCATGGAATCACTGATCTCCCGACAGGCAGTGAACAGCTTCAACGATGCGCCGAATGCGCGTTACAAACAGATCATGCAAAGCCTGGTGCGCCACCTGCATGGGTTTGTCAGCGAGGTCGAATTGACTGAACGGGAGTGGTTCGAAGGTATTGGCTTTCTGACCGATACCGGGCACAAATGCGACGGCCTGGTGCGCCAGGAATTCATTCTGCTGTCGGACACCCTTGGCGTTTCGATGCTGGTCGACGCGATCAACCATCGCCACAGCGCAACCGCCACTGAAACGACAGTGTTCGGGCCGTTCTACATTGATGGCATGCCGGATCGCGAGTTCGGCGAAAACATGGCCTTCACGCCCGGGGAAACCGCGCTGGTACGCGGGCGCGTGGTCGACATTCATGGCAATGCCCTGGCCGGCGCGGTGCTGGACGTGTGGCAGACCGCCGAAAACGGCATGTATTCCGGGCAGGACACCGAACAGCCTTACGGCAACTTGCGCGGGCGCTATCGCACCGACGCGGATGGCTGTTTTGCGATTCGCACCATTGTCCCGGTGGCCTATCCGATACCGACCGATGGCCCGGTAGGGCGCATGCTCGATGCCGCCAACCGCCATGCGTGGCGGCCAGCTCACCTGCATTTCATGATTGATGTGCCGGGCTATCGCAAATTGGTGACGCACCTGTTCAACCACGATGATCCGTATCTGCAATCCGATGCAGTGTTTGGGGTGAAACAGTCGTTGCAGGTGATTTACGAAGACTTGACCTGTCACGACGATGTGTCCGCCAGGCTAGGTATGGACGTGCCGTTCAAGCGTGCGTGTTATGAATTTGTCATGGAATCTGCGTGAATCATGGGTCAGTTCTTTGCAGTGTTTGCCACTGATCATTTGGACTGCCAGGCGCTGCGCCAGCGTCTGCGGCCCAGTCACCAGGCGCATTTGCGTGCGACAGGGGATCATCGGGTCGTCGTGCGCCTCGGCGGCCCGATCCTTGATGATGCCGGCGCGGCGATGACGGGGACGTTGCTGGTCATCGAGGCGGGCAGCCTGCCGGAGGTGGAAGCGTTCATGCGCGACGATCCCTATGTCCAGGCGGGGCTGTTCGCCAGCCTGCAGATTCGCCCCTGGCACTGGAGCCTGGGCAACCCGGAATTGCGCGGTTTTCCATGACCACCATTACCTTGTGCCGACTGGACGACATCGCCGACGGCGGGGCGTTGGGATTGCCACAGCACCAGCAACTGCATCCCGCAGGGCTGGTGGCGGTGCGCCAGGGCGCACAGGTGTGGGTTTACATCAACCGCTGCCCGCATTTCTCGGTGCCGCTGGACTTCAATCCGCAGCAGTTCTGCACCTGGCGTGGCAAGGTCCTGATGTGCGCCCATCACAGCGCGATGTTTCGTTACGACGACGGGCACTGCATCGACGGCCCGTGTAAAGGCGCACAACTGGAGGCCGTGCCGGTACGTTGGGTCGAAGACCAACTGGTCATGGAGATCGAGCCCACCGCCGGTCAGCAATCGGGTGGCTGATGGGGGCTGATCTAAACTCCTGTTGGGGGTGAGCCAGGTTCATCCGGAGGTCATCATGAAAAAATTGTCACCCATCAGCCTATGTCTCGCCTTGTCGGTTTTGAGCGCCCCGGGATGGGCGCAATCGGTGGTGCCGATGAAAGGGCAAAGTTCACAACAAACCCAGGCCGACATCAACGAATGCAACAGCATCGCTGCCAGCCAAAGCACCTCGACGGCTTCCACGCCTTCCGGCGGGCGGATCAAGGGTGCCGCTGTGGGGGCCGCCGCCGGCGCGGCTGGGGCCCAGGTGCGCGGCAATCAACGAGACGAGGTCTATGATCGTGTCGACGACGACACCAAACAGGACTATCGCCAGAACCGCGCCAAGGAGACGGCGGCAGCCGGTGCCGTGGTCGGTGCGTCACGTCAGCGCCAGGAACGCCGGGAGCAATCGAAAACCACCCAGGCGAACACCACGTCGGCTTACACCAGCTGTTTGCAGGGCAAGGGTTACCAGGTCAATCCTTGAATCAGGTACTGAACGGTGCCCCGCGGTGTTCTCCGGTTTATCGCGAGCAAGCTCGCTCCTACAGAAGCACCCATCTGACAACCGTTCATCGGTGGACTACGCTGCGGTACGTACACTCGACCAGAAATTTGTGAAGTAGGGATCTGACAGATGCGGAGCAGGCTGCTCGTTGTATTGTTCACTGTTTTCGGGTTGTTCTGGTCGTTGCAGCTGTGGGCCGAGGATTCACCAAAGGTGGCTGATGCGCCTGCTGAACTGAAAGTGGCCAACCGCAGTGTCATGGTGTTTCGCGCGACCCTCCTCGGTGAAGCCCCGGCCTCGCGGGTCAAACGGGCGAAAGCGGTGATCGGGGAGGCGCTGGACGAGGCCGACGACCTGAAGGTTACCCTCGACCCGATCATGACAAACTACATGGTGCTGCTGGGTTCTCGCCGCGCTTTCATCGTTACGCCCAAGGATTTCGACGCCACCGAATTCGACTCGGTGCAGCAAGCCGCGGAAGCTGCGGCTGAAAAACTGCGTCAGGTGGTGGCCGAAACCCAGGAAGCTCGCAGCCTGCACTTGATACTCCGCTCGGTGGGCGCCGCGCTGCTCGCCACCGGAGTCTATCTCGGCCTGCTCCTGGCCATGGTTGTTCTACGGCGCAAATTGCTGAAAAAACTGCCCGACCTGATGCATCGGCACACCCAGGCCCTGAAGGTCGGGCGGGTGCCGCTGATCGACGCCAACTTCCTCTATCCCTTGGTCAGCCGCGTGCTGGAAGTGCTGCGCTGGGTCATCGTGCTGCTGCTCACCTACGAGTGGCTGGGGTTTGTCCTGTCGCGTTTTCCCTATACCCGGCCCTGGGGTGAAAGCCTTAACAACTATCTGCTGGAAGTCGCCGACTATTTGCTGCAAGGGATTCTCGGGGCCATCCCCGGGCTCGGCGTGGCGCTGGCGATCTTCTTCATTGCGCGCGGCGTGACCGTCTTCTCTCGCCGGATACTGCAGCGCATGGCCACGCCCGGCACCTTCAACTGGCTGAACCATGAAACCCTGAAGCCCACCCAGCGCCTGACGTCGCTGGCGATCTGGCTGTTTGCCCTGGCCATGGCTTATCCCTACTTGCCGGGTGCCGGAACCGATGCGTTCAAAGGCCTGTCGGTGCTGGTCGGCCTGATGATCTCGCTGGGTGCTTCCAGTGTCGTTGGGCAGGCGGCGGCCGGGTTGATCCTGACGTACACCCGAACCCTGCGCCCCGGTGAATTCGTGCGCATTGGCGAGCACGAAGGCACGGTCACTGAACTGGGCATGTTCACCACCAGCATTCGTACCGGCCTGGGCGAGGTCCTGACCCTGCCCAACTCGATGATCACTGGCACCGTCACCAAGAACTACTCACGGGTCGTACAAGGCCCCGGTTATGTGGTCGACACAGTGGTCACCATTGGCTATGACACCCCCTGGCGACAGGTCGAAGGGATGTTGCTGGAAGCCGCCAGACGCACGCCCGGCGTCCTCGAAACCCCACCGCCGCAGGTGTTCCAGACAGCGTTGTCGGACTTCTACCCCGAGTACCGGTTGGTGGCCCAGGCCATCCCCAGCCAACCACGGCCGCGAGCGGATCTGCTGAGCATGCTGCACGCCAACATCCAGGATGTGTTCAACGAGTACGGCGTACAGATCATGTCGCCGCACTATCTGGGTGATCCGCAACAGGAGAAATGGGTGCCCAGGGACAAGTGGTACATGGCGCCGGCGCAGGAATCGAAGGAGCCTTGATTTACGCCTGACCGCTAGTCCGCGCCATGCTTGAATTCATACTCCACGGCCTGCGCACTGTTCCCGAAATCGCAGTCGTCGCTACCGCCCGGAGAGGCACGTAAGCAATACATCATGTCACGTCATCAGCCCTCCTGAGGGGTAGCTTATGCCTCGCGTCAGGGGTCACAACGATTCCGATCACGTACCGGTCAGATGACGATGTCGTCTTTTAGCCTGACATGCAGCATACGCACTAACGCGTCGATGGAGATCGTTCGCTCGGCCGAAGTCAACATACCGGTCTGGATGTCGAGTGTCGCTTCCAGTCGGCTGAAGAGCTGCTCCCAGTCACGTGTACTCAATTCAACCCTGTCGAGGGCTGTTACAGCTTCAGGGGGTTCGCCGGTCACATTGCAGAGCGTGTGAATGACGAGTTGGCGAATGAAATGAGGTGTCAAGAGTGTGACCCCTTGCTGATTGGTTTTTAGTTAGCGAATTTAACTTGGCTGGTTTCGAAGAGTAATTAATCTCTTTGATAAAGGCACGATATTTAATTCAGGTCAAATCTCGTCGGGCTGCAAGTTCCGAATCTAACTCGGAATAAAATAGTGGCGTAGTATTTTTCTTTAGGCTTTGTAGGACTCTTCTCCAGTAAGGCTTTTCGATCTCATCGGGTATTGCAAGAGCTCCTGTCACATGAAAATGTAACATGCTATCTCCAGCTGTTGTCGGCACAGCTTTCTCAACCTCATTTACATGTTTAGTGTTTGCGACTTGCTCGGCGTGATGCACATAACGAAAGTAACCAACTTACTTCATAAAGCTTTATTTCTGTGCGAAACGCGCTCGTCGTAGGGGTACGGTGACGATTAGCGCCATGTTGCACCATCCCATTCATCGAATCTTGCGTGCTAAACCATGACTACAGACGAAGAACAGCTCTACGGACCCAAGGTGGATCGGCTTCTGCGCATTCGGAAGATCGATTCCCTGAGTAATCTTGTGCTGCCCATCTTCCCGATTGCTCCTTTGTCAGCTGCGGTTGCGGGCGGGCAGGCAATGGCGGATGACGCGGTATCGATTTACGCAGCCGCTTTGGAGGTGGCTTTTCCGGGGTTGGCGCGAAGCGTAGAAGATGTCTGTGGTCCGGCGCCCTGGATCGTGCGTAGCGCAGGCAACGAGGATCTGACGGATCACGTCAATGCCGGTGGTTACGAAAGCCTGATCTGTCCCGAGCCAGAAGCGCTGATACAGTGCATTGCCGCGGTGGCCATGAGTGGATCTACCGAGCATGCACGACTCCAGCTCGCGCTTTCGGGGCATAACGATCATGTCGAGGCCATTCCATGCTTTGTGCAGCCACTGCTACAGATCGATGTCTCCATCGATGTTGGTCATGACCATTCACCGTATCTGGACACGGCAGTTCTTGAACACATGGAGGCGGTTTGCAACGAGCTGATGCAGACGTTTGACTTCATGGCTATCGATTGCGAATGGGGCATCGATACAACGCTCGGCTTTGTGTCCGTGACGACCATCATGCCGAGAAACCCAAAGCTGATGAATGTCGCACATACGATCGGTTTTGGTTTTGCCAGCGCTCAGAATACCGGCTCGATGGCGACGTCCTTGGTCCTGCGTCCGGCTTGTTCAGACCTTAGGCTCTGGCGCGGACGCCATTTATGCGCCACGACAGTGCGACGGTTACATCTGCTGCAGGTGCGGCCGGCGTATCTTGATGATGCCTTTCGCGACCGTGATGTGTTGACCGACGCATGCCGTGAAGCGTTGATCGGGCGCTACGATGTTGTGGATGCCTGCTTGTTGATGCTGGGCGCACAATCTTCGGGCCGCGCATTAGTGGCACCGGATCTCATGAGCGCTTGGCGCCGGTATCTTGCGCTCAACGCACGGGAACAGGCCAACGTGGCGGTAGTGATAGTGGACGAAGGCAGTGCGGAGGAACACGCCGGTATCATGTTCCGTCAGCAGAAAATTACCTGCGTCAGGATGGACACTCGACGCATGCCAGCCGGAGCAGACAGCGTTGTATTTGACCGTGGCACCTGCATTCTCGGTGACGCGACAATGCTGCGATCAGTTCAGACTGAGCTACGACGAGAGTTGGTGGTGCCCGATGATTGCGCTCTTGTCTTTACCGATGAGGTGTTGGCACCGGGTGGCAAGTTGTCGCGAAACTGCAGCGAAGTCCTTGCCCAATTGCGTCGTCTGCCGATCGCAAGAGAAGCCAGGGAACGGCTGTTCGCACGTACCGAACAACCGATGCCGGAAAGGTGGATGCGTCGTGCAGATGGCGTAGTGGAGTCACCTTCTTTGCTCGCGGCAATCTGGCGGTCAAAGAATCCAGGGTATGCCGATGAGTACCGCGCGCTCACGGATTTTTCGAGAGACTACGAACGTGCCGTTCAAGTATCTCGGGATACGCAACAGAACCCATTGCGCGCACTGTTCGCTCTGTCGTCCTTGACACGCACCTTGGTCACAAGCGGTGACCTTCGAATCATCATGGCATTGCTCGACTGTGAAACGGCGATGTCTTGGGTGCCGCCGCAAACGTTGCGTCGTCTGCTCGGCTCGGCCGCTGCGCAACTGACGTCGCTTCGGCGAGAAAACGCCGTGTTGATTCTAGAATGCGTGGCCTTCGTCAGGACGGAATGTGCGCAACTGCCCGTTTATGTGCAGGATGATGCCATCTCCTATCTCGAGGCATTGTCGCGAGATCTTGAAGAAGGCTTGCTTGTCGAGGCGATGATATCCATCCGTTCCTTGGAGTTGCCGATATCGAGTGCAATCTTGCTTACGCGGCAGGCTCTCAATAATCCCGTCGTCCTTGAACCGGTGGATGCATTCCGGCAATCAGTAGCGTCGTTTAGAGGCATTGTGTCGGGTGGCGGTGCAACGGCGCGACTTCCTCAACAACTCAACCATGCCTACTTGACGCTGCGAGGCGCATTGTATAAGGCCGGTCTGGAAAACGTTGCCGAGCAGATCAGAGGATCATTAGTCGAAACTTACGACGCCTCATTAAAAGGGATGCTAGCGCGCGCGGTGGAGGAGGGCGATCTTGGCAGTTACCGCGACTACCTCATGGCGATGCAATGCTGGATCGATTTTTTGAGCATGGGATCGCTTTCTGAGGGCGATACTGCAGTGCTCCAGTGCTTTCAAACTTGGCTGAGTCAGTGGGTTGATGAAGCGATCCCGGAGTCATTCGAGATACAGGACCGCAACTGGCAGTTCGAGTTTGGCGCCATTGTGCTTTCCAGCGGGGCAATTCAGCGGTACGAAAATCCTCACGTTCTACACAACCTCCTTCATCAATACTCCCTGGCGGGGCTGCGGCTTGATACACAGCAGCTACCAAGGCGCGTACAAGCGCTCGAACACTTCTGTTCGACGTTCAGCAGTCGCTCGACAAAGGTACTGCGTTTCGAGCGAGAGTTGCTCGAGATCCAGATTCCTATGGGAACGCACAAAGCCAGCTACGTCTTCACGCCGCGGAGGATTTCGGTTGAGTGGACGGAACCACCGGACTGCACCGGGGGTGAAATCGCGCGGATACTGGCGTTTGAGGTATTCCTGGATCGATTCCGTGCCTGGATGTTCCCAGCACTGACAATCAGGCGAGAACAGGTGCTGGGTACCTGGACACTGTTTATCCGTCTGCACGCGCAAGAATCAGATCCTTGGGATTACGAGAATCTCAGGCATTTTGTGGTCGCCACGCGTTTGCTATTCGACGCCTCTTACGATTTTTCGTATGTTGCCAACGAAGCCGTCGACGGCTTCGCCGAACGTTTCGATGGGCCGAAATGGAAGGCGATTCTCACAACACTGATCCATCATCGGGCGATGCTCGATGATGCGTCGCAGTACGTCGCCTTGCACGCCCTACCTTTGTCGTCGACGGTCGCCGCGATAGCGCGGAGTCGACTCATTCGTGGTTTGCTCTTGCGTTGCCTTCGCAGGGGATTCGATTATTGCCGCGGAATAATTGACGGGTATGCGCACTGGCTGAATGAGGAGTCCGAGGACGATGGACTGTGGTCAGAACGCTATGAGTCGCTCCGTCAAGCCAGCCTTTTTCTGGCAGCCAAGTGGCCAAGAGAAGCACTTTCGGAACTCGCCAGGCGGGACGTCTTCAATGTCGGCGATGATCTGATTGCAGCCTGCCTGTTCAAACGTTCGGACCTGGCGGATGACCTCCAGCGACTCATGGCGGCGGGATCGTCAACGCTATCGGGAATGCGCGGGATGATCGTGCGACATGTCCCCGAAATTGCTGTGGCGGGCAGTGGCGCATCTCCCTTGGCTGCGCAATTAATTGGTACCGGAGTTCGATTTCGCCGAGCGAAACATTACTTGGTCGCTCAATTTGGCGATCGTCTTGATCAGGACATATTGGCGGGTCTGCTGCGGGACCTGGACACGGTTCCGTGGGGACATACCGCTGACGCTGAGCAGACCATCCAGACGCAGATAATGATGCGCGGACCTGTTTGTCGTTTTGAATTAGAAAAAGGCATCGATTGGACGACGTTGGATTCCTGGCGGACTCTTGTACAGAGGTGTCCAGTCTACTTGGGGCAGACCGAGTGTTGATTTATCGCGCGGACCCAGTGGCCGGCTTTCCAGTTATTGAGCGTAGGACGATTCTGTAGTTCTAGTGTGTTAGCGGGGGCTTTCAAAAACCCGGGAAGGACTTCGGGATTTTGGTGTCGTTGGCTTTTTGGCACTTGGCGGGGAGGGAGTGCGTCTTGCGGGTGCAAAGGCACACGTGAGCATCGGTGATCGGGTCCGGTGCCAGGGGGGGGACGTTGCGACGAGTGCGATGAGCGACCGGGGCCGGTCGCTCAGTTGTAGCGGTATTAAAAAAGCATGTAGGCGGATGCAGTCGTCTGATTCAGGTCGATCTCTCCGACCTCCAGCACTTCGTATTCAGCGCGCACACCGATGTTGCGAAAGACATCGAATTCCACGCCGACACCGTAGGTCAGGTCAACCCCGGTATCGTCGTCGGTGGCATTGCCGTCGGCGTCCCAGGCGTGGGCACCGACACTGCCGAACAACCGCACCCGATCACCCAGCGGAAAGCCGACATGGGCGGCAGCCTGAGCCGACTTGCCGTCGAAATCGATGTTCTTGTCCTTGAATTGACCGAGATCAACGTAGGCACCTTCGAAGGCCAGGTAGCTGTTGACGCGATAGCCGGCATAAACTTTGTAGCTGGTGTCCTCGTCGTCCAGCCGGGATTCTTCGGTCTGGATGTTGCTTACGCCAGCTCCAAGATACAAACCTTTGTCATCAGCGAGCGCCTGGAAAGACAGCAGCGATAGCAGTGAAGCGAAGCCAAGGTTTCGAAGTAGCATGTGTAGTGGAGTCCTTGTACAGGTTTGTCAGGTGTTAGGGTTCGGCGAGCATTTGAGGGGCCATGAGGCGTTAATAGAAGTCATTGATTGATATTTTCGGGTCATGAGGCGGGTTGTTTGCCGGGCACTGAAAGTAGCGCCTTGCCAGTGCCTGGACAGGCAGCGCGTTGGAGAACAACCAGCCTTGTGCCAACAGAACGCCCTCTGAAACCAGATGCGGCAGTTGCTCCGCAGTCTCGACACCTTCGGCCACGACCTTGAGTCTTAGCGACCTGGCCAACTGGGCAATGTGTCGCCACAGGGCATCCTCGGCCACGATCCTGTCGCCAGCGATGAACGAGCGATCTATTTTCAGAATGTCGAAAGGCACTGAGTCGAGGAGCGAGAGGTTGGAATAGCCGATACCGAAGTCGTCCACGGCGATGCGATGACCGCACGCCCGAAGCCGTCGCAATTGCATGGCGGCAGGCTTCTGGTCGAGCATGGTTCTTTCGGTGATTTCAAAGGCCATGGCTGACACAGGCATGTTGTAGGTTGCCAGCACGCTGGCCACATAGTCTGGAAAGTCCGGGTCCTGAATATCCTGGGCGGACAGATTGACCGTAATGTAGAAATCCTTGCACGCCCAAAGGTAAGTGCTGTAATCCTCCGCTACTTGTCGAATCACCGAACGTGTCAGTTTGCGGATCAGGTCAGACTTCTCCGCCACCGCTATGAACACGTCCGCAGGCACAGGGGTGCCGTTGTCGCTCCAGTGGGACAGTGATTCGGCGCCAACCAGATAGCCTGTCGTCAAATTGACGATCGGCTGATAGTGAACGCCCAGCGTGTTGGCTTTCAGGGCTTTGCGAAGTCGTACGGCAGTAGAGGTGTAATGCCGTTGGATACACCTCGCGAGCAACAGCAGTGCTGCGAACACGCACGCAAGGCCAATGAATAATTTGAATTTGAGACCTGTCAGGTAACTCGACGGAAGCGAAATGACCGAGATCAGTTCATTTCGGTTGCCTGCAAAGGCGATGAGGACCTTGTCTGCCGAGGCAACCAGTTCTTCAAGATGGAACGGCTTCAGCATCTGCAGGGGCTTGAGGCCTGTGGAGGCAATGGGTACTGCGCCGCCGGGACCGATGAGGTCCAGTTGCAGGTCCTCAGGAAACTTCAAGTTGTCGAGCAGGATCTTCTTGTTTGCCCAGACGTAGGTCGACTGTTCCGAGACGATGATAAAGTCGGTGTCCGCAGAAACGGCGTGGCCGGAATCGACCCAATAGGTTCGTCTTCCAACGGAGAACTTGCGCTTCTCATTACCGGCCAGTATCGACGGCAGTTCTTGTCCATAGGAGGAGCAGATCTTGCCATTGGGCAACTGGATTGCCGCTTGATCAACAAATCGCAGGTCTTTGACCAGGTCGGCCAGTTGTGAATACTGCTCGACGGAGCATTCCTGACCTGAGCGATCAAGATCGCCGAGGGCTTCCAGTACCTTGTCGATCTGCGCATTGGGCTCCACTTGAGCCGCACGCAGATCGGCATAAACGTTATTCAACTTCCGTGCAACGACTGACTCCGCCAGACCTGCGGCGCAGAACCATGCGGCCCAGCCCGCTGCAGCAATCAGACATACAGTGATTGCGTGCCTTCCAGATAACGCTTTATATACGGCAATCATCGAAAACCCCGAGGTATCATTTTTTCACTGTGCACCTTGCAGTCGCGAGTTAAACCTCTTCAGTACCAGTCGATGACCCAGGCCAATAAGATGCCGCTGACATAGGCGGTCATGCACAGCATGATTTTTTGCTTGAGTGGCAGCGTATTTATTCGATGAAGCATGCTTATCTCCTTGAGTGGGAAAACAAGCAATTGTCGGCATCCATGGCTAATCAACGGAAATTATTAATCCTCATTTTCAGGGGGTTGATGGAAACGCGCCAACGACCTGGTTGTATAGGGATGAGGTGGTATTCCTGGGCCTGGCTGAGTTGCGCCTGGCCGTTTCTGACGGTGTCTCTCCGTAAGCAGTCTGATAGGCCTTGGAAAAGCGGCCCAGATGATGAAAGTTCCAGAACATGGCGGTTTCCGTCACGGTGGGCCATGTTTTATTGATCAGGTCGCGGCGGGCACTGGCGAGTCTCAAGTTTCTGATATAGGCGATTGGCGACATCCCGAATGTCTCGATGAAGCCAAAATGCAGGGTGCGGGTTGTAGTCTCAAGTTGCCTTACAAGCGACTTGATGGTGAGCGTTTTTTTGACATTGTCATGAATGTACTCGATGGCTTCTATCGCCACCTTCCGTCTGGTGGGGACTTTACGTTTAAAGCCGCCAGCGGGGGTCAATGATTGCAATACAGACGCAAGTACCGCGGTTTCAATAGTTGAGCGATCTGCTTGAGCGTACTGTGGGGAAGCCGCGTCATTGATGTCGACACAGCAGGCGCTGATGGCTTGAATGGCAGACTGTATGAATTGAAAGTTATCAACCTGGTAGCTGTGTTTTGTTCTGTTCGCAAGTATGTCTTTGACAGGGTGAAGTTGGCGGCACCGGTCATAGTGCTCCAGTGTTGTGGTGATGGTGAACAGTGTTTCATTCGGTTCGCAGGTGTAATGCACCGATTCGTCGCTGTGCAGTACGATAATTTCGTCAGGCCGTAGTTTGTGATTGTTCACGACGGGGCGGCCAATCGGGGCCTGCGAGATGGCGAATGTGACGAATCCGGCGGGAACGGAACTGACCAGGGTGATGGATGAGTCGAACTCAAGGCGACTGCACTGCAGTTCAGGGCTGTGAAAGAGCTTGTGTTGCCGGATGCGCGCCTCATGCTCGGTCGGGATAAGGCTCATTTCCCAGTTGCCTATGGTTCTGTTCAGTTGACTTGGCAACGCAGTAGACAAATGAAAGATTTCATCGGGAGGTGCGATACTCATGAAATTGAAAGCTCACCTGTTGAATGATTAGGGTCAGGCAATGACTGTCCGTGCAGCGATGACGGTCACATGCCGGATGAAGGTACAGCCGCGTCGGGAGGGTTGTCAGAGCCCGCGGATTATTTCCAGTTCCGCTGAAAACGCGTAATTGCTGTGCGATGGTGAGTCGTCCAGCTGCTGTACGTTGCGCGGGTCAACCATCGGACTGAATATTTTCGACTGGGGTTTCATCGGGTCAATGGCTGCCGCTGTAAAGGAATAAAAGTCGTCAATACGGTAACCCGTTTTTACCTGATAGCCAGTTTTCACAGAATCCGGAGCCTTCTTGTTGGTTTCGACACTCGCCAATTTTGCGCTGTAGATGCCCTTGTCGTCGGCCATGGCCTTGAGCGAAAGCAATAAACCAAACGACACGGTGACGAAGTTTTTCAGTAGCATCGAGGCGATTCCCTTATTTACAGTTCATTCAGGCAGAACCTGGTGTCAGCTGTATCTCTGCCACGACGTGGTCTGAAAATAATCTCACCCCGACTGCGCCTTCCAAAGTCAATAACTCATATTTGCCAGGTTCAAAGTAATATGAGCGAAGTGGCGTAGCTCATTCCGGTATCACTTTGTGGAGGAGGGAGGGCTGAATCACTGTCCTGCTCGTCCGCATGATACTCATTCTCACTATGAATTTTCAGATGCGATAACTTCTGAGTGTCATCCGAGTTTGTTTGGATTTCATAATATTCAATGGTCGTGCTTTCGACGGAGTGTTCGTCGTTCGCTAACGAACAAAATGGCAGGGCAGACAGAAATAGAACCGCCAGCCATCCGAAGGTCGTCGATTTATTGCTTCGCAGGAAATGCATTGTTTTCACTTGATTCCCCTGTGTAGGGCATTGTCCCGGACGAGAATCAAGCAGGCTCGATTCCAGAGATTATTGGCGGGGGATTTTTTTCCGGGACGCCATCTGATTCAAGTCAATAACTGTTATTTTTATCAGGAGTGATTTTTGATATGAGCCTGTGCCAGGCGAGTGTTGAGTCAATTAATGGTTCAGGCAGCGCAAACGGCCAAGATCATGTATGTAAAAGCATACGGCGTTTTTATTCTGCGTGGGAATCAATTCGTAGTTCAGAATGGCACCTTCTTGCAAGACGTATTGGCGTCTGAAGAACAGGTCAGGGGTTTTTTCAATGGCAAAGAGTTCATTGTCCTGGCTGAGTTTGACGTTACTGATTTTGATCTGTACCTGCGTTTTGCTTTCTTTGATTATATTTGCCGATATGGTTGCATTGCGGATTTTCCCATTCAGGCTTTCCAGCGTGGTCCCGGTGAGTCGACCATGCCCGATAGTGAGATACTCTTCGGTGTTAAGTTGATTGAGATCTTCCAGCCATTGCCGGGTCTTTGTTTGATAGCTGGTATTTTCCATGTAGTGCGAAGGAGAATAAAAAATGGAGAAAACACAGAGTGCATTGATCAAGGCGATAACCGGCCAGTGAACCGCTTGCGGAATTTCAAACTTCATAAGGTGACTTCCAAGCATTGACGAATCATCATGGCAAGGTCTTTTTCGGCGCTGTTTAATTGTAGATTTGCAGTGCTTAGATCCGGGCGAATGCACGAAACGGAATAGTTGGTTTTATACAGGTTGATCCAGACTTGCCCCTTCAGGTTGGGTGGAAGCTGTTCTGATTGTTTGGCCGATAGCTCCAACAACGCTTGTGCCTCGGCAAGATCATTGCCTACGGCGTGGATGATCAGTCCATTCTTGTCGACGCTGGATATTTCAATTTTTGGCGCTTCGAAGTCGAACTGAAAGACCGTCAAGGCAACGACTGCCAAGGTAACGATATAAGCGATCAGTTGGGCCTTGGTAATGCGGGTGGATTTTTCAGTTTTACTCGAGGGCGCCAGCGACTCATCGCCATCCGGCGGCGGTCGTTGTCCAGCAGTGGCAGCCGGTGGCTGCACAGCTTCTTCTGAGGGAGCCGGTACGTCGGCTGCTGCATCGACGATAAAGTGCCGGTTGAAGCAATATCCCCGGCGAGGAACAGTCATCAGGATCTCGTGATCGCGACTGTCATTCAAAATGTTTCGTAGTGAGAAAACGGTTTGATTCAAACTGCCGGAAGCAACCACGCGGTCATTCCAGGTGTAGTCGATGATTTCATCGCGGCTTTTAGTGACACCTGGCTCCATGAGCAGCAGGTCCAATAGACGCGATTCGGCTCTGCCTAGCGTGGAATTCTGTACATCTCCATGGGGTGTTGTAAGGGAGAGCATGGCGCTGTCCGGGTCGAATATCGCCACGGCGCCATTTTTCAACTTGAAGGTGTAGCTCATAGAAATCTTCCGATCAGGCGGTACTGGCCTGAGTATAGGGGCCGGATTTGGCTCGGTACATTCTGGACTGGGAGGAGAACGAAGATGGGGACCGTGCGCAAGTCGCGCTGTGTGTCGCCTTTACACTGCGGGACCGGCTCGTTTCAAGAGCGTGCAGTGCGGTAAACAGCCCTGCCTGTCAGAGGCATCAGTTGAATCAGACAAAGGAAAAGCATTGCTGGATGACCCACGGTTTTTGATTTTGACAGCATGAATAATGCTTTGAATGGATGTTCTGCGCTATCCGAAAACTGCAAGCTCGGGCGGGTGAGTTTGCGCGTAGCCAGGGTCTGGGCGGATTGCCTGCGCTGTCCGGGCAAGGCATTGGTTACTCCTGAACGGGTCAAGTGCTTTCACAATACAAGTCAATGATTGTTGTTTGTGCGCCCGGTTAACTGCAGATTATTTTTGACTCCAATTAGCTTTGAACCAGGCTCGTTAGCGCTTTTAATGGATCTCGAGGAGCGTTGACACTCATCGCGTTCATGCGCGGCGTAAACGATCCTCACCTCTCGTTCAACGGCTTTTGCCCCGCGCCCTTCATGGAGGACGCGGGGTTTTTTTTGGGGGCTCGAAAAATTGTAGGAGCTGGCTTGCCAGCGATGGTCGTAAACGAAAACGCGTGTGACCTGATGAACGCGGTCCCTTGTAGGAGCTGGCCTGCCAGCGATGGTCGTCAACGATAACGCGTGTGACCTGGATGAACGCGGCGCACTTGAGTCCATCGCCAGCAGGCTGGCTCCTACAGTTTCAGCGTGGGCATGGTCCCCTGTGGGAGCTGGCTTGCCAGCGATGGTCGTTAACGATAACGCGTGTGATCTGGATAAACGCGGCGCACTGGAGTCCATCGCCAGCAAGCTGGCTCCTACAGTTTCAGCGTGGGCATGGTCCCCTGTGGGAGCTGGCCTGCCAGCGATGGTCGTCAACGATAACGCGTGTGACCTGGATGAACGCGGCGCACTTGAGTCCATCGCCAGCAGGCTGGCTCCTACAGGTTCCCGGGATGCGTGAAGAACCTTTTTTTTCGGGGTGTATCGGCGTTACAGGCATTCCTGCGCGGCACGCTCGATGCTCGATGGCCTGAAGGTCGAGGCCAGCAGTTGGCGCTCGTACAGATACACCTTGCCTCCATCCTGTGCCCTGTGGGTTTCCAGCACGGTGTCTACGGCAATTTTGCTCGAAACGACAACCCGGTAACTGCGTTCGCTGCCAGATACAACCGGGCTCATCGCGTTGTCCTTCAACTTCGGTACAAGGCAGTCGACATACTGCTCGGGCGATTTGTCCGTTTGCAACGATGAAGTCGGGCTGTTAGGGGAGGCGGTGCAACCGGCCAGGAGCCAGGAAGCGAGGATCACGACTGGAACACCTGCTAGGCGCATCGGTGAAGCCCTCAAATTCGAATCGGTTCGTTGAGTCATGGTGAAGAAGGTCGGCCAATGTTTCTGATCATTGTCGCCGCCGATCAAGGCAAGACATCGTAGCCACGCTGCTGCAGGCAGCTGCTATAGACGGAGTTGTTGGCGGTGACGCTTTGCTCGCTCGCCGCATCATTCTGCCGGCGCGCCTGGCGTTGCCTGGAAGCCCCCACCACGGCACCGGCCGCCGCGGCACTGCGCGCGTGGTTCTGGCGATAGTCTTGCCGGGTGTCGTCGTCGATCTGGTCATAGACGTTTTCATGTTGGCGGCCCCGGACCTCGGCGGCAGTCGCCCCTGCTACGGCGGCGGTTGCGGCGCCCTTTACCCGACCACCGGTCGGCACGGTGCTTTGTACCGGATGTTGTGCGTTGGCCTGGGATTGGCAGGCACTGGTGTCCTGTTGGATGGCCTGGGAAGTCTGACCTTTGAGGGGGATCACCGTCACTGCCAGGGCGCTGGTGCTCGGCAACAGCATGAGCACCGCCAGGGTATGGGCCAGTATTTTCATGATGGGGTCTCACGTCAGGCGTCGGCACGGCTGACGGTTTTGTTAGAGAACAAGCACGGTTCAAACCCCATGCCAGCCTGCGTGCGATGGGGTTTATCCGGGCATCAGTGCTTGAGGAGCAGGGCCTGCATATCGTCTGTCATGCTTTTGAGCGCGACCTTGAAGTCACTGGCAAGCACCGGCTGTTGGGCATTGTCGAGTGTCGCGCCAAACACCTTGCGAACGATCTTCGCGACCGGCATACCGGTCTTGGCATCGATCAGGTTGGCTTCGATGTACATCTCGGCAGTCTGATCCCGATGGCCGGTGGCTGCTTGTGTTGCCCCGACAATGGCGCCGATCGGAACGGCCTCATACCAGTGCATGCCTTCGTTGTTGGCGCTGACGTGAGTGATCGCCGCTTGCAGGATCAGCGATCGCGAATCGGTTGGTGCCAGTTGCGGATAAGGGACGATCGCATAGCGGCGGGCAAAGGCGAGCTTGACGCTGTTGCTGGCCATCAATTGCAGGTCCTGCAGGGTCTTCAGGCTGACGCGCGCGGTTGGTTTCGGCGCTGGATACAGTTCCATCTGCCTGAACACCACAGTGGAGTACGCGCGAGGATCGAACCCCGGCGATACCCAGCGCAGGACCTTCTGTTCACTCGGCGTAGTTTGCTCCTCCAGGCCCTGGTAATTGCCCAGGAAACCGGAGTATTGCTCCTGTTGCGCCACTTTCGAGACACAGCCGACCTGAAATACACAGCTCAAAGCAATACCCGCAATCCATTTATTCGACATGCCCATGTGTTCTGTTCTCACGTGATGAAAGTTGTCATTCGGGTACAGGTGTTTGCACGCCGGTCAATGCGGGCCGAATGCTGCCTGCAGCAGCGGGATAATCCGAATCAAAAACTCTCAAAAACCGTTAATCACACGGCCGGCGAGGGGCAGGGCAGGGTTGCACATCGATCACAGTTGCCTACGCTAACCCTGTGCTACCCGGCTCTGACCTTTACAGGTGAGTGAGAATGGATGTGAAAATACGGTGGATGGGTACCGCTTCGACATTCGTCGTGGTGTTGGGTTTTGTCCCGGTGACTCAGGCCGAGGACTCTGCGGAACTGGCGAAGAAAGCCCTCAACCCGGTCGCAGCGATGTACAGCCTGCCGGTGCAGTACAACTGGGACCAGAAAATGGGGCCGACCGGGGAGGGCATGCACAGCGTGACCAATCTCCAGCCGGTGCTGCCGTTTGCCTTGAACGAGGACTGGAATCTCATTTCTCGCACCATTCTGCCGATCATCGACCAGCACGGCTTGGCCCCCAATGGGGCGGCGGACAAATCCGGCACCGGCGATATCACCCAGAGTTTTTTCTTCTCGCCGACCAAGCCGACGGCAAGTGGCTGGATACTCGGTGCCGGCCCGGCGTTGCTGATACCGACCGGCAGTGATGAGTTGCTCGGCAGCGAGCAATGGGGTCTGGGCCCGACGGGGGTGGCGTTGAAACAGTCCAATGGCTGGACCCGCGGCATTCTGGCCAACCATATCTGGGGCCTGGACGACAGCCCGCCGGACGACAAGGAAAAGGTCAACCAGACCTTCCTGCAACCCTTCCTCTCGTACACCACCCATACGCTCACGACCTACGGGGTCAACACCGAGTCAACCTACAACTGGCAATCGCGGGAATGGTCGGTCCCGGTCAACCTCACGGTCACCCAATTGTTGAAGATCGGCGGTCAACCGCTGACGGTGCAGGCCGGCCCGCGCTACTGGCTCGACAGCCCGGAGGACGGCCCGCAAGGCTGGGGCTTTCGCGCCGCGGTGACGCTTCTGTTTCCACGCTGATACGCCGTATCGGACGGCCTGGAGGAGATACCCCATGGACCGATTCACCGGCGGTTGCTTGTGCGCAAAGGTGCGCCTTGTCGCATCGGGGCGCCCGTTTCGGGTTGGCGTTTGTCACTGCCTCGACTGCCGCAAGCATCATGGGGCGCTGTTTCACGCGTCTGCGATATTTCATCAGGATGCCGTGACGATCGAAGGCGAAACACGTGACTACGCCGGGCGGTATTTCTGTCCGCACTGCGGTTCCTCCGTGTTCGCGCGCAGTGCAGATGAAATCGAAGTGAACCTCGGATCCCTGGATGCCCCGGACCAACTGACGCCGACCTACGAGAGCTGGGTCGTGCGGCGTGAGGCCTGGCTGCCGGCGTTTGCGCTCACACGACGCTACGAGCGCGATCGGGATTCTACGGGGCGTTTTGAAGACTAGCGGTCACGCATTGCGGTACGCCAGGTCTTGAGGCTCCGGGTGTCCGGTTCAACGCTCAGTGAGTGTTCAGCACCGCCGCGCAGAACGATCGATGCAGCGAATCTCTCGCCGCTACTCAAGCAGCTGATCGATCAACACCGCGTTGGTATAAATCAGGCTGCCATCGCTCGCACGATGCCCGACCAGATGAAACTGACCGCGTTCGTGGTGCAGATAGACGCGCATCTGACAGTCGGACAAGGGCGCGTATCCCTCGGGCATGATCAAATCCATCGAATCCATATCGACATCGACCATGGCTTCACGCTCGTGGGTCTTCTGCAGACGCTCTTCGGCCTCTTCCAGACGCAGATGGAGAGGTCCGTCGACGTAGAAATGGACTTCCCCCATCGGGGTGGACTTTTGGTCGCTGCTGGTTTTGCACCAGCCTTCGATCGTCAGGGCACTCATGACGAAACCTCCCATGTGGATTGCTGGACCCTGTGGCTATCGTCCCTGCTCAATGTCACCACATTCGTTTGACGACTCTACAAGGGCAGGGTTCGAAAGCTGCCATCCGTCATCAAAAATCAAGTATAGCTGGCAACCGGAATTCCCTTGCCGGCCTCACGGTACAAGGCGATGGCTCTATACTTCTTACTGACTTTAACGCCCGGACGGGTGGTATTTGTCAGCCCTGCTTGGACGTCAGTGGCGATGCTTTTTGCATAACCAATGAACAACAGGAATAGGATGAAGAGCAAATGGCAATAGCAATTGTCTTGATACTCATCGTTATTGCCTCCGTGCTATTCCACATACTGGCGCCCTGGCATGCGACACCGGCAGCGTCCAACTGGGGATCCATAGACACCACCCTGTTCATCACCCTGATCATCAGCGGAATATTTTTCATTGCCATCACGGTATTCATGGCGGTAGCGGTGATTCGGTATCGTCACAAGGCGGGCGCCAGGGCGGCCTACCAGCCGGAAAACAAAAAACTGGAAACCTGGTTGATCATCGTTACCTCGGCAGGCATCGCCGGGATGTTGGCGCCAGGTCTGGTTGTCTACAACGATTTCATCCGGGTACCGAAAGATGCCTACGAACTTGAAGTGGTTGGCCAGCAGTGGCAGTGGGCCTATCGTTTTGCCGGGCAAGATGCAAAGTTGGGCAAGTCGGATATCAAGTTTGTCGACTCCACCAATCCCCTCGGCCTTGATCCCAAGGATCCTGCAGGCCAGGACGATGTGCTTGTCATGAATAACGAAGTTCGCCTTCCGCTCGATCGGCCGGTGAAAGTTCTACTGCGCTCTAAAGATGTCCTGCACGATTTCTATGTACCGCAAATTCGCAGCAAGATGGATATGGTGCCAGGGATGGTGTCGTACTTCTGGTTTACGCCGACTAAAACCGGAAAATACGAAGTCCTTTGCGCTGAATTTTGTGGTGTGGGTCATTACAACATGCGTGGCCACATGATCGTGGAAGAGCAGGGCGTCTTCGATCAATGGCTAAAAGGCCAGCCGACCTTTGCACAGACATTGACCACAGCTGCCAAACCCGGTCGAGACAGCGTGCTGGAAAAAGGCCGCCAGTTGGTCGAGCAGTACGGCTGCAAGGCCTGCCATAGCCTGGACGGCAGTGCCAGTCTCGGCCCGGGATGGAAGGGGCTGTACGGTCGCACCGAACAGCTTGCCGATGGCACCAGCGTGCGGGTCGACGAGGCCTACCTGAAAGAGTCGATTCTCGATCCGAAGGCTCGCCTGGTACAGGGCTACCCGCCGGTCATGGTGGCCTATACTCTCAAAGACGACGAAATGGGTGCCGTCATCGCCCTGATCAAATCATTGGGTGCTGATCAAAATTCGACTGGCGAAGCGTCGAGTCCGGGTGAAGACCTGGTGGCGCAGGGACAGCGACTGGCCGGGTCGCTTGGCTGCCTGGTCTGCCACAGTGTCGATGGCAACAAGGGCGTAGGCCCCAGCTGGAAGGGCCTGTATGGCAAGACGCAAACCCTTGCCGACGATACGAGCGTAAAGGTCGATGAGGGCTATTTGAAAGAGTCGGTTCTTCATCCCAATGCCCAAATCGTCAAGGGCTATGCAGCCGTCATGCCGACTCTTGCTCCGAGTGACGAGGAGCTGAATGCACTGATCGCTTTTATCAAATCCAAAGCGAATGCTGACGCTGATGCGACCAAGGCGGAGCCAGGGAAACAGCCGTAAAGCAGCCAGAAGCACACTGAAACTTCGGAACGAGGATGACGTGATGGCCTATGCGGAGCAAGCCGAAACAGAAGCACTGCACGAGCCCAAAAGCTTCCTGACCAAATATATCTGGAGTCAGGACCACAAGGTCATAGCCATTCAATATTCCTTGACGGCTCTGTTCGTGGGGCTTATCGCCCTGGTGCTGTCCGGCTTGATGCGCATGCAGATAGGCTTCCCCGGCAGTTTGGCGTTCATGGATGCCAGTACTTACTATCAGGCGATGACCATGCACGGCATGATCATGGTCATCTACTTGCTGACGGCCTTGTTTCTGGGGGGCTTTGGCAACTATCTGATCCCGCTGATGGTGGGCGCCCGCGACATGGTCTTCCCCTATGTCAACATGCTCAGCTACTGGTTTTACCTGCTGGCGGTAGTGGTCTTGCTCAGCAGTTTTTTCGTCCCGGGCGGCCCCACGGGCGCCGGCTGGACGCTCTATCCGCCACAGTCCATCGCTCAGGGGACACCGGGCGTCGAGTGGGGCATTGTCCTGATGCTCGTCTCACTGGCGATTTTTATTGTCGCCGCGACCATGGGCGGGTTGAACTACGTCACCACGGTGTTGCAGGCGCGCACGCACGGCATGACATTGTTTCGCATGCCGCTTTCGGTATGGGGCATCTTCATGGCCTCGATCATGGCCTTGCTGGCCTTCCCGGCGTTGTTCGTCAGCGCGGTCATGATGTTGTTTGACAAGCTGTTGGGCACCAGCTTTTTCATGCCGGCGATGGTCTCGCTGGGGCAGCAGCTCGATCACCAGGGTGGCAGCCCGATATTGTTCCAGCACTTGTTCTGGTTTTTCGGCCACCCGGAAGTCTACATCGTTGCTCTCCCTGCATTTGGCCTGGTCTCCGACCTGATCAGCACCCATGCGCGTAAAAACATCTTCGGCTACCGAATGATGGTATGGGCCATTGTTGCGATCGGGGTACTGAGTTTTGTGGTCTGGGCGCACCATATGTATGTCAGCGGAATGAACCCGTACTTTGGCTTTTTTTTCGCCGTCAGCACCTTGATCATCGCAGTGCCGACCGCGCTGAAAGTCTATAACTGGGTGCTGACCCTGTGGCGCGGCGACATCCATCTGACCGTGCCGATGCTGTTTGCCCTGGCCTTTATCGTCACCTTCCTGGTCGGCGGTCTGACCGGGTTGTTTCTGGGCAATGTGATCGTGGATATTCCGCTCTCGGACACCTATTTCGTCGTCGCCCATTTTCATATGGTCATGGGGGTCGCACCGGTACTGGTGGTGTTCGGTGGTATTTATCACTGGTTCCCGAAAGTCACCGGGCGCATGTTCAACGACACCCTGGGCAAACTGCATTTCTGGATTACCTTCCTGGGCACCTACGCCATCTTCTTCCCCATGCACTACCTGGGTTTCCAGGGCATGCCACGCCGCTACTACGCCTATGAAAACTACGCGTTCATCCCGCAGTCGGCGCAAGAGCTGAATGCTTTCATTACGGTGGTCGCATTGGCTGTCGGGGTTTCCCAGTTGCTGTTCGTGTTCAACATGGTCTGGAGTGCATTCAAGGGCAAGCCCGCAGGCAGTAATCCCTGGGGTGGGGCCAGCCTGGAATGGCAAACGCTGCACACCCCGCCGAAACACGGTAACTGGGGAGAGAAGTTACCGGTCGTGCATCGCTGGGCCTATGACTACAGCGTACCGGGGATAGAACAGGATTTCGTGCCGCAAACGGTCTCCGCCGAGGAGCTGGAGCAGATGCGGCAACTCAGTGCCGGAACTAAAATAGCGGACGTCAAGACATGAACAGGCTGCTATTGAGAAACGCCGACGGTGCTGACCCCGGCGGTAGTTGGAATCGCGATCCTGAGGGTGTTCAGGCCGCCGAGGGCGCCAATAGAAGTCAAATCGCAAGAGTGGGCTTGCGCTTGTTTCTGGTGGTGGTGAGTTCGTTATTCTTCCTCTTCCTGATCGCCTTTGTCGCCCGTTCGCAAATGGTCGACTGGCTACCCCTGACCGAGCCTTTGGCGCCGTTAGGCAATCTGCGGCCGCTATGGCTGAATTCGGCTTTTCTGCTATTGAGTTGCATCGCACTGCAGTGGTCGCGCATGGCTGCCCGAAAGGCTCGGCCGGGCGCAACCGTCATTGGTTTCGCATTGGCGGGTGTCTTTGCAATTGCCTTTCTGGCGGGGCAACTCTGGGTCTGGCAGCAGTTTGTCGCCTGGGGCTACCTTGTCGCCAGCAATCCGGCCAACAGTTTCTTCTACCTGTTGACCGGCCTGCATGGACTCCACCTGCTGGGCGGACTGATCGCCTGGTGCTGGATCGTCGCCAGATTTGTGCGTCATGCGCCATTAGCGCAATTGAGCGCCAGCGTAGAGCTCTGTGCCATCTATTGGCATTACTTGCTGGGTCTCTGGTTCGTGCTGTTCGCTCTGCTGGCCAGCTCGCCGCAAACCTATGAAGCCATCGCCAGATTCTGCGGCCTGAGGTGAACAGCCATGGCATCGCACCCGCAAGCCCAAGTCCACGCCCAGGTCCAAGCCGAGACCAGTTCGTCCAATCCAACAGGCTCGCCACCTGCGCCGGGATGGCAAGGCATCGCCAGCGACTGGTCCTCGGACAAAGACGCCTTCAAGCAGGTGCCCTGGGGCAAGGCGATGATGTGGATATTCCTGCTCAGCGATACGTTTATATTCACCTGTTTTTTAACCGGCTACATGTCAGTACGCATGACCATCACTACGGCCTGGCCGAATCCGAGTGAAGTGTTTGCATTGACGATCGCAGGAGCGGAAATCCCGCTTATTCTGATTGCCATCATGACCTTCGTGCTGATCAGTAGCAGCGGCACCATGGCCATGGCCGTTAATTTCGCCTATCGCCGTGATCGCGCGAAAACGACTGCCATGATGCTGGCGACCGCTGCCTTGGGTGTGGCTTTCGTCGGCATGCAGGCATTTGAATGGAGCAAGCTCATTGCAGAAGGGGTGCGTCCGTGGGGGAACCCCATGGGGGCGGCGCAATTTGGTGCCAGCTTCTTCATGATTACCGGTTTTCACGGGCTGCATGTGTCAATCGGCGCCATCTACCTCAGTATTGTGGCGCTGAAAGTAATGCGCGGGGATTATGAGCGCTCCGGAAACTATCAGAATGTCGAGATAGCCGGGCTTTACTGGCACTTCGTGGATTTGGTGTGGGTGTTTATTTTTGCTTTCTTCTATTTATGGTAGAGGAGCACAGGTGATGGCACATGCTCAGGGACAGCAACATCCAATCAGTTTGTACCTCAAAATCTGGGGGCTGTTATTCGTCCTCAGCACGCTGTCGTACCTGGTCGACTATTTCCACTTCCAAGGTTACCTTCGGTGGTCCCTGATCATCATTTTCATGCTGTTGAAGGCAGGTTTGATTGTCTCCATCTTCATGCATATGGCCTGGGAACGGCTGGCTATGGTCTACGCCATATTGGTGCCGCCTTTGTGTTTGCTGGTGCTCGTCGGACTGATGGCCACCGAGGCCGACTATATTTTCCTCAGCCGGGTCATTTTCTTTGGCCAGTAAGCAGTTTTCGGATGGCCTTGAGTCTCCAGGCGCTAACCCGATATCACTCGCTTGAACTGATGCCATTTGTGCTGCCAGGCCACTGTCCAATGGGGGGCTGCCGCTCCAGTGCCGGCGATCGTCAGCTTTGGATGTTGTTTGATGACCTGATCCAGTACCGATTCCTGGTTCGGCTCAACATCGACGAAGAAGATATGTTTACCCTCGCTGACTACCTGCTTGAAATTGCGGAAGTGAGTGTTCGGCACCTGGAACCCGAAAAAACCGCCTTCCCAGATGCAGAAGCCCAAGATGACAATGGAAAGGAAGATAAAAGGCATCCAGCCTGCGGCGGATTCGGTCCAGCCCATCCAATAGGCGCCACCCAGAACCAGTGCCGCCAGTGGCAAACCGATCACCGCGCCAATTTCACCCGAGTGAACAGCATCCTGTTCCATTAACGAGTTGACCTCGTGCAGGTGATGTTGTTCGACATCAGCAACGTTTTCACTGAGCACATGAATCTGTTCAGAATTGATGCCGCTGGCTTCCAGTTCATATTCAACGGTTTCAAGATCGTTGAGATTGTCACTGATGTAATAGTGCCGATTCATGCCACACCTCCCGACTCGCGTTTGCTGTAGACCTCCTTTGTCCGGCAGCGGTCAACCTGGGTTGCACACTTCATGCAATCTGAAAAAAAGTATAGCACTCGCCTCCCTGCGGGCCGGTCGCTAGTTGATCTGCACTATGACCGGACCTTCCGTCACGATCGGCGGGTTCGCGTGGATATGCGAAGTGTTTTTCTGAATCCACTCGCGCGCAACTTTCAGGCTCGCATCACTGCCAGCCTTGTCCTTGCACACAGTGATCGAAGTACCACCGTCACCCGTATTGAGCAGTGTGTAGCTAACGAGGCCAGGTACTGTGCGCAAGGTCGCTTCGATGTCGACGCGGCGCTCTTCCAGAAGCTCGAATAGCTGCTTGGCTCCAGCACCCAGGTAGGTTCTTATCACCGCATACATGGTCGTCTCCTTTGAGAGTACCGTCTTGATGCCAATACAGATCCGTTGAAGTGCGCAAATCCCCGGATTTCAGGTCGCCCTGATTCAATAAGCTTAGCCAAACGCCGACGACAATCGACATGCAACGACCACCGGCCACATGGGGCCGATTTCTGCCTGTCCGATCGGAGGCGAAACACCAGCTACATCGAACATCTCGATGGGTTTAACCAACATTTCACTGTTTTTCCGATAACGCCATGTCGCGATAATTCGCCTTCAAAAGTGACGGGAAGGGCAGCGTGATGGCGAAGGAAGGAAGTTATACCGGTACAGCCAAGTGGCTGCATTGGGGCATGGCCCTGATCTGGTTGGGGGCCTGGGTCATCGGATTTGTGGCGACGCATTGGCGCGACGAATTCAATGCCCACCATGAACTCACCTACGTGCACAAGGCGATTGCCAGCACACTGCTGTTCCTCATCGTCGCGCGTATCGCCTGGCGATTGAGTCACCCGGCTCCGGCGCTACCCGATTCGATGAGCCCGACGATGAAGCGTGGTGCGCTGGTCGGGCATGTGTTGCTGTACGCCGTGGCCTTGATCGGGCTGCCGTTGTCCGGCTGGTACTGGAGTTCGGTCGCCGACAAACCCGTCATGGTGGCGGCGCTGTTCGTGCTCCCGCCAATCGTTGACCCCGATCAGAGCCTGTACGGTCTGGCAAAGTCGGTTCATACCTACATGGCGTGGTTGTGTGGCGCGCTGGTTGGTGGCCATCTGCTGGTTGCGCTCAAGCATCACTTCGTTGAAAAGGATGATGTGCTCAAGGGCATGCTGCCCGCACGCAACCGCTGATTTACCTGGCGTTTCATTATCGACGCAATTGCACCGGACTCACGCCGAGGCGTTGCCTGAAGGTGGTCGCCATGTGCGCCTGGGAATTGAAACCGCAGGCGTAGGCGATCTCAGCCAGGGTTGCGGTCGAGTCGCGCATCAGGGCACGGGCCCTGGCCAGGCGTCGGTCGATCAGGTAAGCGTGGGGGCTTTTGCCGGTGGCGTTTTTGAAGGCCCGCATGAAATAGCCTTCGGACAAGCCCAGCAGGCCCGCCATCGCCGGTACGCTCAACGGGCCATCGAGGCCCGCGTCAATGAACTCATCGAGCAAGCGCATCCGGCTGCCGGTTATCGAGCCATGGGGCGGTGTCGACACGGCTTCGCTGGCCGTCGCCCGCTCGCACAATGCCATTGCCCAGGCCTCCCAATCGTCCTCCACGCGAGCGTGCAACAGTGCGGCGCGCATTCGCCATGCGAGGGCCGTGGCTTGCCGGTCGATGCGATTGTTGAAGGCGCGATTACCCTCCAACGCGATACCGTCGGTGCGTATCACCCGCAGATATTCACCGCCCTTGGGCGATTCGGACAACACGTCACACCCGACCGGAACGAACGCCAGGCCGTTGGGCATGGCATCGAAGGGTTGTACCCGGTCGCTGCCGATCGCGTGCAGGCCTCGTTGGCTGTCGAAGGCAAAGCCGATGCCTGCCTGGGTCGCTACGTATCGGGTCGCGTAGGCGCAGCCGGGGAGCAATTCGATCGCCCAGGGGCCGGCCTCGATGCGGCGGACCGGTTCGGACAGCAGGGGTGGATGCACACGGTTTCGATGGCTCATGAGCACCATAGTAGTGAAGAGGGGACACAAAAGTCAGGTCGGTTTTTTGAAAGCCTGCGTACTGCGCCCCTGTTCAGACTGGGCAAAATCCCGGGGAGACCACTCATGCACAAACTGACTCGCGACGACATCGAACAGGCCACACGCCACGTTTACCAGGTCATGCCCGCCACCGCCCAGTACCCTTGGCCCTTGCTGGCCAGGCGGTTGGGTTGCACGGTGTGGGTCAAGCACGAAAATCACACGCCTACCGGTGCTTTCAAAGTGCGCGGCGGCATCACGTTCATGCACTGGCTCAAACGCGAGCATCCGGGCGTGAAGGGCATTGTCAGCGCGACCCGCGGCAACCATGGCCAGAGCCTTGCACTGGCGGCTGGCGCACTGGGTTTGCGGGCGCTGATCGTCGTGCCGCAAGGCAACTCGGTCGAAAAGAACAACGCCATGCGCGGCTTTGGCGCTGAAGTGGTCGAGTATGGGCGCGATTTCGATGAGGCCCGTGAAGAGGCGGCACGGCTTGCGCAGGAGCACGACCTGTTCCTGGTGCCGCCGTTTCACACCGAACTGGTCAAGGGTGTGGCCACCTATGCGCTGGAGCTGTTCAACGCCGCGCCGGATCTGGATACCGTCTATGTACCGATTGGCTGTGGATCGGGGATTTGTGGCGTGATCGCCGCTCGCGATGCACTGGGCCTGGACACCCGGGTGGTGGGCGTGGTTTCCACAGAGGCGGCGGCCGCACAGTTATCGTTCGATACCGGAGCCCTGTGCGAAACGGCCTCGGCGACCACCTTCGCCGACGGTCTGGCCGTACGCAAGCCGGTGCCTGAAGCCTTTGCCGTCTATGCGGCAGGTGCGACGCGAATCGTTGCAGTCAGTGACGCGCAGATAGCCGAGGCCATGCGCGTGTATTACACCGATACCCACAACCTGGCGGAAGGGGCCGGTGCGGCGGCGCTGGCGGCGCTCATGGCCGAGCGTGAGGCCATGTCGGGAAAAAGGGTGGGGGTCATCCTGTCCGGTGGAAACGTCGACAGATCGGTGTATGCGGGCGTGATTGCGTGAAAGGGAGCTGAAACCTGGTCGCATAAATTTGAAATGCACGGCATTGCCCGACACAATCGCGCCCCGATCCGGCCAAAGGCGCCGGACGTTCGTGGTGAGAAGGGGCCGCAGTTGAACGAACAGACATTGTCCATGCGCCTGGAACGCGTGGCGGCGCATGTGCCGGCCGGTGCGCGCCTGGCCGATATCGGCTCGGATCACGGCTACCTGCCGGTGGCATTGATGCGCCGTGGCGCCATCACGGCGGCGGTGGCCGGGGAGGTGGCGTTGACGCCGTTCCGCGCAGCCGAACGCACCGTGCACGAGAACGATCTGGAGCAACGGATCAGCGTGCGCCTGGCCAACGGCCTGGCGGCAATCCTGCCGGGGGACGGGATCACGGCGATCAGCCTCTGCGGCATGGGCGGCGAAACGATCCGCGATATCCTCGACAGCGGCAAGGCCTACCTGAGCGGGCAGGAGCGCCTGATCCTGCAACCCAACGGCGGCGAGCAGCCACTGCGCCTGTGGCTGATGGAAAATGGCTATCGCATTCTCTGGGAGGAAGTGCTGCGGGAAAATCGTTTCGACTACGAAATCATCGTCGCCGAGCGCGCCGCGCCGGTGATCTACACCGCTCAAGAGTTGTACTTCGGCCCGTTGCAGTTGCAGGCCCGCAGCCCGGCGTTCCTGGTCAAGTGGCAGCGCAAGCTGCGCCAGAAGCAGAAGACCCTGAGCCAATTTGCCGGAGCGCAGCGGGCCGTGCCTGAGGAAAAGGTGCAGGACATCGCGCGCCAGGTCCGGTGGATCGACCAGTTGCTGGCTTGATCCTGTTGCGCAAGGTTCGTGTCTGCACTTACGCGGGCGATGGATCCGCCTTTTTTCCGGCCCCGGCATTGCCTTTGGCCTGACGGGCACTGCGCCGCAGTTCCTGCGGCGTGCGCCCGACGACTCGCACGAAACTGCGCAGCATGTGATCGGCATCGCCGAATCCGAAGCACCTGGCGATCTCCTCGAACGTCTGGTGCCCGTCTTCGACCAGCGGCCGTGCCGACTCGATTCGCAGGCGCTCGATAGCTTTCGCCGGCGTCACACCGACTGATGCCGCGAACACGCGGCCAAACTGGCGCACGCTCATATGGGCAACGTCTGCCAGGCGTTCAACCGACAGATCATCACGCAGATGATCGCGCACGTAGCTCAGCACCGTGCGGATCCGGTCCGAGCCCGGGTCGAAATCCAGCAGCGAAGAGAACTGGTACTGACCACCCGGTCGCCGGTAGTAAACCACCAGCATGCGTGCGACAGCGCGTGACACTTCCTTGCCCAGGTCCTGCTCGATCATCGCCAGGGCCATGTCGATGCCGGCTGACATGCCGGCGGACGTCCAGACATTGCCGTCTTCGGTCCAGATTCGATCACCGTCCACGCGCAGCGCCGGATAGCGTGCCTGCAATTGCGGCGCGTAGTTCCAGTGCGTGGTCGCGACACGACCGTCGAGCAGACCGCTCTCGGCCAGCAGGAAGGCGCCCGTGCAGACGCTGGCAGTGCGGCGGGCGCGCGGCGACATCTGCCGTATCGCCGCTGCCATCGGCATCATCCTGTCATCGATCGGGGCGGTGGGGGCGCCGACGATGATGAGCGTGTCGAGCGGGTCGACAACCTGCAGGGCTTGCGTCGCGACTTGCACGCCGCTGGAAGCTTCGATCAATCCGCCTGCAAGGGAGGCGACCGTGAATCGATAGCCCGAAGGGCGCGCACGGCTGGCGTTGGAGAAGGCTTCGAGCGGGCCACTCAGATCCAGCAGCACGAAGCCCGGGTAGACCAGGAAACAGATGTGACGTTGCATGAACGGAGCGCCCAAAGTCTGCATGGGAGGGGAGCCATGGTACGCGCTTGCCGTTTGCAAGGTCAGGGGGGGCATCAAGCCCGTACACCTCACGCGACATGGCTGTGCGTGTCGGCCGAAATCCAGGGATTAATGTCCATTTGCTGATGCCTTCTCGCCGTACCGTACATGCACCCCCCACATTGAGGACGTGCAAATGACCTTCAACAGAATTCAAGCCGCGAGAATGATCTCCTGCGCCACGTTGCTGACGGCTTTCCTGATGGCGCCCGGCATTGGCTTCGCCGCAGAGAACCCTTACGCCGATCCGGCCAAACCCGCACTCCCGGCATCCACCTTCGAATGGGATTCCAGTCGAACCGCGCTGGTCGTGATCGACCCGCAGATCGACTTCATGAGCCCGGAGGGGGCGGGCTGGTCGGTCTTCGGACAGAGCGTTACCGAGCAAAATCTTGTGCCGAACCTGAACCGGCTTTTCGCGGCGTTCAAGCAGGCCGCAGCGACGGTAGCCATCTCGCCGCACTACTACTATCCCCACGATCATAAATGGGAGTTCGAGGCGCCGGCGGAGACCGTGCAGCACAAACTGGGGCTCTTCGATCGCAAGGGCGCCCTGACGCTGGATGGATTTCGCAATTCGGGTGCCGACTTCATGAAGGAGTTCAAGCCCTTCATCGAAGACGGCAAGACTATCGTCGCCTCACCGCACAAGTTGTATGGCCCGCAAAGCAACGACCTGATGCTGCAGTTGCGCAAGCAGCGGATCGACAAGATCATCCTGGCCGGCATGGCATCCAACCTGTGCGTCGAATCGCACCTTCGCGAGTTTCTGGAGCGCGGTTTCGAGGTGGTTGTCGTACGTGATGCCATCGCCGGCCCGAAGCTGCCTGACGGCGACGGATACGGTAGCGCGCTGGTCAATTTCCGCTACATTGCCAACGGCGTGATGACCACAGACGACGTCGTGAAAAAACTGGAAGGGCGCTGATCTGCGGTATGGCCCATCCGCTGACCAGGCACGGGAGTCCTTGTGGCTTCCGTGCCTGATGACTGACACTGAATGACCCATGAGCGATGGATCGCCCTCATCACTCTTCTTCCCTGAGTGCCTGGATCCGCCCTGACTTTTCTGCTGCCAGCAGCGCGGCATGGTCTTTTGCATTTTGATTGGCATAGGCAATGGAAAATTTTCCGATGGCCTGGTCGAAGGAGTCCGTTTTGCCCAGGTAGCCACTGATGAGCGCGGCATCTCCGGATTTGGCATGGGCGCGGGCCAGGGTTTGCCCGCACCACTCGGCGTACATCTTCATTCTTGCGGCGCAAATCCCTTCGATGGGGGCTGACATTTTCATGTCGCGCAACTGGCGTACAAAGAAATGCCGGCCATTTTGTCCGCGTGTCCAGCCCAGAAAGATGTCACTGGAGGACTGCATCAGCCGCTGACCCGTGACCACACGCTGCCCCTGGTTTTCGTATTCGCTGTCGCCTGCATAAGGCGCCAAGACCGAGGGGCAGGCTTCCTTGAACTGCAGAAGCAAGGGGTGGTTTTCCGCAGAAAAGAACAGGCCGACGAAACAGTAGGTGCCCACGCTGCCAATGCCGACAGCCTTGACGGCAACGTCTTCGAGGCGGTACCGATCGAAGAGCACACGTCGTTCATGGGGCAGCGACAAACGATAATCCTGCAGGGCGATACGCACTCGCTGCTTGAAGCCCTTTTCATACACATGAAAAAGCAGGGGCGGTTGATCGATCAGTCGCCGTCGCCCGCCGACTTCGCTGCTGATCTTGGGGTAGAGGTAATCCCCCAGACGCATCTTCGCCTTTGCCACCACTTGCTCGCGAATTTTCCTGATCTGGGCATTGGGCGCCATGTCGATGATCGCCTGGGCATCCAGACGGTCATACCAGACCTCCAGCGGGCCCATTTTCGAGAATTTGCGCAGGCCCTCGCGGTAAGCACAAACGCATTTGACGGCAATGCCCCGTGCCTCTTTATCGGTGAGCCGGTTATCGCGTGCGGCCACGACAAAACTGATTGCCAGGCGTTTGACGTCCCATTCCCAGGGGGCAGGGAGTGTTTCGTCGAAATCGTTGATATCAAAAATCAGATTGCGCTCAGGTGTCGCGAACAATCCGAAGTTCATCAGGTGACAGTCCCCGCAGGCCTGCACCTCAATGCCTGTGGTTGGGGTAGTGGCCAGGTCATGGGCCATCAAACCCGCAGAACCGCGTAAAAAGGTGAACGGGCTGCGCAGCATCCGGCCGTAGCGCAGCGGCACCAGGTTGGGCAGTCGATAGCGGTTGGATTCTTCGAGGCGTTCGATAGGGTCGCGGTGTTTGCCCGGCGGTTTCCATTCGGCGTGAACCGAATGGGGCAAGCGTTCGCGTAATTGCTCACCTGCGAACAAGCGCTCCTTGCGCGAGAGAAAGACGGACTCGTCTGCGCTGTCGTCCGATTGTTTTGCCAGGCCGTCGGCAGACTTGCTTTTGCGGGGGGGCATGTCCACTCCTTTGCTCAACGAAGGCTGACTCCCTCGGGCACAGGATCTGCTAATGCGACTGTTCCATCAGCCTTCAGGGTGACCTGCACTGGTGTTTCGCAAAGAGTCGAAGCCGTTGTTGAAGCGTAGCAGTTCCGTTCCGGGATGCTGTATTGCCAGCATTGAATGGCGTGGCTGCGAGGGAGGCAAAATTCGCTGTTTGCAGCATCAGATGGTGTGAGTTCCGCGGGAAACCCGCTTTTTTTTTCGGTACGGAAAGTGAAACGATTCAGCCGCTTTGCAACGGTGGTTTCAGCCAATGAAACCGGCCTTTTAAGGGGGCGTCGTCAGTACCGTTTGTCGTGGTTTTTGTTCGAAAAATGAACAATTGGGGTATTCTGGGCTCTGATCTTCCAGCAGGCGGATCCCTTGAGCTTCGCACTGCACTCCCTAGTAAAATGGACGTATACCTCATCTGCATTGAATGGAATGCACATGGGGATTTTTTTTACCTGAGACCTGGAGTGATATTATGCCGTCATCACTGACTCGCTGGGCGAGTCGCTCTCTCTTGTAATACCCAAACTATTTGAGTTGCTTCAATCAATGTGAACTTTGATTGTGCAGGCGTGATTATTTAATTCACGTGCCTGGGGCATGGTCAATTCACACTGCCGCAATAAGTGGAGATGTAAGCGTGGATATTAATACAATGATCGGCCTGCTTGGCCAGAAAGAATCCATGGAGTTTATGCGTTTAGGAGTGGTTTACGTACACCTGTTGGCATGCTGCGTAGCCATTGGCCTGGTGTTTGCCAGCGATGTCGCAATGGTCAAGGATCTATTGAAAGGCCGTGTGTCGTCCGGGCACGATAATGATCATATGGCCAGTCTCCAGAAGTCTGTTTCCAATGCGTTGCTATTCTTGTGGATTACCGGTGCGGCGATTATAGGCATTGACTACCTTGAAAAAGGGATGACCTATTTTGCCAACCCGAAACTTCAAGCCAAAGTCATTATTGTGTTGTTGCTGACATTCAACGGCATGCTGTTGCACCGCTATGTATTGCCCGCCATGCTCAAGGCCGGTTCCTTGCTTGATCTGCCTATCAATGTGCGAATGTTTGCCCTGTTCTCTGGTGCACTGTCGGGTGTTTCCTGGCTGTATGCCGCGATGCTCGGTGTCGGTCGACCGCTGGCCTGGAAATACTCGCTGACCGAGTTGCTGATGGCCTATCCGGTATTGATCGTGCTCGGCTTTGCGACGATGGTGGCGCTGACCCAGTGGGCGCGCAATCGCAACGCGGCAGCGCCGGCTGAGGAGACTACCTGGCTGTTCGCCGGAATTCCTGCGCGATGAGCTGACGAAAGTCCAGGTGAAGACGGGTTAAACCGTTAGAACCCTGCAAACACCAGACCCCCTCCCTGTGAGGGGGTTTTTTTTGGGTTCTTCACGCATTCCCGGGGAATTGCAGGCGCTGGTTTGCCAGCGATGGTCGTTAACGATAACGCGGGTGAACTGGATAAACGCGGCGCACTGAAGTCCATCGCCAGCAGGCTGGCTCCTACAGTTTCAGCGTGGGCACGGTCCCTTGTGGGAGCTGGTTTGCCAGCGATGGTCGTTAACGATAACGCGGGTGGACCGGATAATCGCGGCGCACTGAAGTCCATCGCCAGCAGGCTGGCTCCTACAGCTTTAGCGTGGGCACGGTCCTTTGTGGGAGCTGGCTTGCCAGCGATGGTTGTGAACGATAACGCGGGTGAGCTGGATAAGCGCGGCGCATCTGAGTCCATCGCCAGCAGGCTGGCTCCTACAGTTTCAGCGTGGGCACGGTCCTTTGTGGGAGCTGGCTTGCCAGCGATGGTCGTCAACGATAACGCGGGTGAGCTGGATAAACGCGGCGCATTTGAGTCCATCGCCAGCAGGCTGGCTCCTACAGTTTTAGCGTGGGCACGGTCCTTTGTGGGAGCTGGCTTGCCAGCGATGGTCGTTAACGATAACGCGGGTGAACTGGATAAACGCGGCGCATTTGAGTCCATCGCCAGCAGGCTGGCTTCTACAGTTTTAGCGTGGGCACGGTCCTTTGTGGGAGCTGGCTTGCCAGCGATGGTCGTGAACGATAACGCGGGTGAGCTGGGTAAGCGCGGCGCATTTGAGTCCATCGCCAGCAGGCTGGCTCCTACAGTTTTAGCGTGGGCACGGTCCTTTGTGGGAGCTGGCTTGCCAGCGATGGTCGTGAACGATAACGCGGGTGAGCTAGATAAGCGCGGCGCATCTGAGTCCATCGCCAGCAGGCTGGCTCCTACAGTTTCAGCGTGGGCACGGTCCTTTGTGGGAGCTGGCTTGCCAGCGATGGTCGTCAACGATAACGCGTGTTAACCGGATAACCGCGGCGCATCTGAGTCCATCGCCAGCAGGCTGGCTCCTACAGTTTCAGCGTGGGCACGGTCCTTTGTGGGAGCTGGCTTGCCAGCGATGGTCGTTAACGATAACGCGGGTGAACTGGATAAACGCGGCGCATTTGAGTCCATCGCCAGCAGTTCCCGGGAATGCGTGAAGAACCTTTTTGTCCGTGGCCGAATGTTGTCCGCTCACCCCTTGATTCGGCGAGGGGGAGGGCAGCACGCTCGGTTGTGAACCTGCCGTTCATCGCCAAGGCATAAAATAAACTTTGACATCATTGGGGCTTTGGTTGAATATTCATCCATCGCATGCGATCAAGTCGAGTGCGATAACAAACAAAACAACCCTTGCCGTTTGGAGATTCAGCCATGAACACCGGAAGCCGTCGCACCCTGTTGATCGCTACCGCTCAAGCTTCCCATGGCCATAACGGCAACAACTGGATCGTTGCACACGCCAATTGACGAACGTTGTCTTTTTGAAGGTTACACACATCGCATGCGATACAATCGCACAAACTTTAAACCCTGAGGAAATCCCCATGAGCAAAATCGTAAAAGTACTGGCAACCGGCAAAACCCACACCACCCGCAGCAATGTCGGCGGTCACGGCAACCTCGATATCGTCCTGTCGTCACCGGGTTCCACCCAGCCAGCCCACGTCTTTGCCGCCACACAGCCGCATCCGAAAGCCGAGCAACTGTTCGCCGGAGCCTGGTCGGCCTGCTACACCGCAGCAGTGGGGCTGGTGGCCCAGGAGCGCAATATCGTTTTGCCGGCGGACATGGCCGTCGACATTGAAGTGGACCTGGGCCAGACTGGTCCGGCCTACTTCCTTCAGGCCCGACTGACCCTGCGCGTGCCCGGGCTGGCACAGGATGTCGCGACTGAACTTGCGCACATCGCCGACTCCATCTGCCCTTACTCCAAAGCGACACGCGGCAATATAGATGTTGCCCTGAACGTGATCACGGCGTGACGTGCGGACGCATCATTGATATCGCATACGATGCAAGCGCATACGAATTTAACTGATTGTAATCCTGAGGGAATCATCATGAGCAAGATCGAAAAAGTGCTGGCCAGCGGCAAAACCCACACCACCCATAACAGCGCAGGCAATACGTCGCGCGGTCATAACGGCAACCTCGACATCGTGCTGTCGTCCCCCGGCAACGACACACCGGCACACGTGCTGACCGCCGTCCAGCCGCACCCGAAAGCCGAGCAACTGTTCGCCGGCGCGTGGTCGGCCTGCTACATCGCAGCGGTAGGGCTGGCCGCCCAACAAATGAAGGTGACACTGCCGACCGACACGGCCGTCGACATTGAAGTCGATCTGGGCCAGACCGGCGCGGCTTACTTCCTCCAGGCTCGACTGACGTTGCGCGTGCCGGGGCTGGATCATGGAGTGGCGACTGAACTGGCCCACAACGCCGATGCCATCTGCCCGTACTCCAAGGCCACACGCGGCAACATTGATGTCGACATCAATGTCTTGACGGCCTGACCCGCTGCACGGCCGGTTCAACGGGAATTTTCCCGGTGAACCGGCCGTCGGTGTTTATGCACACTTCCGATACCATCGTGTACGACGTATAGTTTCAGTCTCGCAAGATTGCCCCTGGGAACGTCCATGAAAAACACCGCCAAGATATCCGCCCTGGATCTCAAACTCTCCGACTTCCTGTGTTTTGCCGTCTATTCCACCAACCTGGCCTTCGGCAAGGCCTACAAGCCGATGCTCGAACGGCTCGGCCTGACCTACACGCAATACATCACCCTGGTCGCGCTGTGGGAAGAAGACAATCAGACCGTCGGCAGCCTCGGCGAAAAGCTGTTTCTGGAATCCAACACCCTCACGCCGATCCTGAAGAAGCTCGAAGCGATGGGTTATTTGCAGCGCCAGCGTGACCCGGAAGACGAACGCCAGGTACGGATCAATCTCACAAAAGAGGGGCGAACACTGCGTGAAGGCCTGCGCGAAGACGGCTTCCCGCAAACCGGCCTCGATCCCGACGATTTCGTGCAAATGCAGAAGGCCATCGTGAAGTTACGGGGTAATCTCATCCGTACGACGAAAGACAGGGAGTAGGGGGCATCGACTCAAGAGACGCAGTGGCCCCCGATTTCGGTGTGAGCGCCCCCACAAACGGGGCGCTATTCCCCAGCCGTATTCAAGCCTCCATCAGCACGGCATTTCAACTTTCGACGAATGTTTGCAGGGACCTTCCGGCCCTTGCTCATATTTTGTTACAGCGATGGCAGGGTAATTGCTGAGTGAGCGTGTCCCGTTCATGAAAGGTGCAGCGTCGGCAAGCTGTGGAGCTGTAAGTACCCCATTGAGTGATTGCATGTAACCATCGGGTTGCATCACGAAATACCTCTGGCGACTCAATAGAAGTACTGCAGTCATCCTCTGCAAACCGTCCAGAGGAAATGCCATGAGCCACACCAGACCAACGTGTGCACAGTTAGTGCTGCACGGGCTATCGGCCTTGATTGTTCTATGGACGATCAGCGCCGGGTCTTACATGGCAATGTTCAACGTACCGCCAGGGGTCAAGCTGGCCATTGTCGACTTGAACATTTCCCTGGCGTCATTGTTCATACCGTTGTTCCTGGCGCTCAAACCTCTGGCTCGCCGTTTATTCTTGTTCCTGGCCTGCCTGCTGACGGTAACGCTGGCGGCGGCCGACGAACCGCAGAGCAGCAACAATCAGGGCAATGACAATCAGAGCAATGACAAGTGGCTGGAGCCGGCACGCTCCAGGCTCATGCGTGTGACGGGCGGGATGCCGTTCTTTCCGCACCGGGCCAATACCACCGGTAACCTGGTGTTGAATGTGAAGGACTTCGACAATGCCCAGGTCTGTGGCGCTTGTCATACGGAGATCTACAGGCAGTGGCGCTCGTCGATGATGTCCCAGGCCTGGGATGAACCCATCTATCGGGCCTTGCTCAAGCGTGCGAGTGCGGCCACCGAGGGCAAGGTCGATAACTTCTGTACCGGCTGCCATACCCCGATCGGTCTCACGACCGGGCAGATCACTTCGCAAGTCAACCGCTCCTCGATTGAAGACAGTGAGAAGAATCATCCGATGCCCGGGGTCGACTGCGAGACCTGCCACAACATCAGTGCCCGCACGGGCCTCGATAACGGGGCCTATGTCATGAGCCCCCGGGCACACGGCAAACCGACCAAGTTCGGCCCGCGCAAAGACGCCGTTTCGCCTTATCACGACACTGTTTACTCGGCTTTGCACACCCGCTCGGACTTTTGCGGCACCTGCCACAACGTCACGCACCCGTTCAGCAGCGTGGCGGTGGAGCGCACCTATGACGAATGGCAGGAGAGCACCTACAGCCTTAACGACATCACCTGCCAGAGTTGCCACATGCCGGGGTTCAAGGGCAAGGCCGCGATCATGGGGCCGGAGCGCGAGTCGGTCGCCTCGCATTGGTTCAGCGGGGCCAACGCGATGATGCTCAACCATCTCGGTCAGGAGGAGGGCGCGCAACGGGCTCGCAACATGCTCGCGCGCGCGGGGGAAATAACCTTCGAGCAATTGCCGGCAGCGATCGTTGCCGGGCAATACACCTCGGTCGCCGTCAAGGTTTCCAATGTCGGCGCAGGGCACAAACTGCCGACCGGCTTTCCGGAGGGACGGGAGATGTGGATCGATTTCCGGGTGCTGGATGCCACGGGTCGCGAGATCTACCGGCTGGGTTCGATCAAGGACGGCAAGACCGAAGTCAACACGCGAAATTTCAAAGTGCACATAGGCGACAAAGACGGCAACCCGCTGGACGTCGAGGTCTGGAATGCCACGCAGATTCTCTCGGACAACCGCATTCTGCCCAAGGGCTACGATATCGGGGAGTTCTCCTTCCTGGTGCCGACCGACGCCGTCGGGCCGCTGACCCTGACGGCCGACCTGAACTACTGGCCGTTTTCGCAGAAGCTGGCCGACTACCTGCTCGGCAAGGACAAGGTGCAGGTGGAAATCACCCGGATGGCAAACGTCACGCAGAGCGTACCCCTGTCGACCCGCCTGCCGGTTGCCGGGGCGGATACGGGTGCAGTGTCGACGCCCGGGCCGGCCAAGGTAATGCAAGGTGACAATCAGAAGGCCACTGAAGAGAATCGTCTTGTCACCTTCAGACTTCGTTAAGAATTGTCTTTGATACTGCTCCCCAATTGATCCGGGGAGATGTTTTTCAATGTCCGATTTCAACTGGAACGTTCAGTTGCCACTGCGCTTTGGCCTGACCGAAGCACAGCAGATGCATCTTGTCAGGGCCTTGCCTGGCGCCCCGCAAAGGGGGGGCTTCGAAGCCTTTATCCAGCAACGGTTTCGCAGGGCCCACGGTGCCGATGTTCGTCACTTCATGCCGCAGCTGTTTGGCATGAGCGATGCGTGCGGCACGCTTTGTGCGGTGGTTGGCGTGCGTCTGGCGAGCGACGGACCGCTGTTTCTGGAAGGTTACCTGGACGAGGCGGTCGATGCGCTGATCAGTGTCGCGGCCGACCATACCGTAAGCCGCTCAGCCATCGTCGAGGTCGGGAACCTGGCGGCCAGCGACACCGGCAGCGCACGGATGAGCATCATCGCGATGACTTACCTGCTGGCCATGGGGGGGCTGGAATGGGTCGCGTTCACTGGAAACCTGGGGCTGGTCAATAGCTTTCATCGACTTGGCTTGAAACCCGTGACCCTGTGTGCTGCCGACCCGGCGCGTCTTGGCGAAGACCGCCACGCCTGGGGCAGTTACTACGAAAGCAAACCGTGGGTTCATTTCGGCAATATTCGTTCCGGTTTCATTCATTTACGCAACACGGGCCTGTTCAGTCGCCTGGGCTTGCCGACTTCCATTGAAGGGGCCTGCCATGTCGCCTGAAATGGAGCGTTTCAAACAGACCCTGCGTCATCATGCTGAGCAAAAAACCAACGCCATTGCCTTGTGGGATGACCATCGCAAGCTTGACTACGCCACGCTCTATGCCGAGGTCAGTTATCGTCAGCAGCGCCTGCGCGATGAGCGGGTCAGGGTGGTCGCCCTGGCACTGGACAATGGTATCGAGGCCATGCTGTGGGACCTGGCCGCGCTGTTCGAGGGTTTGACCTGCGTGGCCTTGCCACCGTTTTTCAGTCCGGCGCAACGCAAGCATTGCCTGGAGCAAAGCCAGGCCGAACACGTCATTGCCGAACCGCCATTGCAGGACGAACTGCAAGCCGCTGGATATCAGAAGTGCGGCGAGTTCTGGCACCGCACGTTCAGTGGCCCGAACCGGATGCCTGAACGCACCGCCAAGTTGACCTTCACCTCCGGCACCACAGGCACACCCAAAGGCGTGTGCCTGAGTGCCGACAGCATTCTGCGGGTCGCTCGCGAGCTGGATCAGGCCAGCAAACCCACTGATCCGCAACACCACCTGGCGCTGCTTCCCCTGGCCATTTTGCTGGAGAACATCGGTTGTTACGCCGCACTGTATGCCGGGGCCACCTTGAGCCTGCCCAGCCAGAAAACCCTGGGGATCGCAGGCGCCAGCGGTGTGGAGGTGCCGAAACTGTTGGGATGCCTGGCCAGCCGCTCGCCTCAGAGCCTGGTCCTGGTGCCGCAGTTATTGCTGATGCTGGTCGGTGCTGCCGAGCAGAAGGTTTTCGATCCACAGCACTTGCGTTTTGCCGCCGTGGGCGGTGCCCGGGTCAGTGAAGATCTACTGCATCGCGCTGAACGCGTGCGCATACCCGTCTATGAAGGTTACGGGCTGTCCGAGTGCGCATCGGTGGTGTGCCTCAATCGCCCGCAAGCTCGGCGCCCCGGCAGTGTCGGACGGCCATTGCCCCATGTGGAGATTCGCCTGGCGCAGGACGGAGAAGTGCTGATCAAGGGTTCAACCTTGCTGGGCTATCTGGGAGAGGCGCCGCACACCGCCCAGTGGTGGCCCAGCGGCGATCTCGGCGAGTTCGACGCCGAAGGTTTTCTCTACCTCAAGGGGCGCAAGAAGCATCAGTTCGTGACCAGTTTCGGGCGCAATGTGAACCCCGAGTGGGTGGAAGCCGAGTTGACCCAGCGCGGGCCTGTCGCCCAGGCCTTCGTCTATGGCGAGGCGATGCCTCACAACCATGCGCTGCTCTGGCCGCATCGCCCGGACTGTACCGACGAACAACTGGCCACCGCCGTGGCCCAGGCCAACGAAGCTTTGCCCGAGTACGCCCAGGTCCGTCACTGGAGTCGGCTGGACCAACCCTTCACCGCCACCAACGGCTTGCTGACCGCCAATGGCCGGCCCCGCCGTGACGCCATCATCGAGCGCTACCGGCGGCAATTGACCGAATCTGCATTTTCCGAGGAATCCGCACCATGAGCTTTTTTGACACCTTGCAACAAGCCACTGAGCAAGAACGCAATGAGTTGTTCAACCTGCCGATCATCCGTGATGCGCTGCAGGGCGATGTCAGCCTGGAAAGTTACCGGGCCTTTCTGGCACAGGCCTATTACCACGTGCGCCATACCGTGCCGTTGATGATGGCCTGCGGTGCGCGCCTGCCATTGCGTCTGGAATGGTTGCGCGAAGCGGTATGTGAGTACATCGAGGAAGAGTACGGCCACGAACAATGGGTACTCAATGACATTCAAGCCTGCGGCGGTGACAGGGACGCAATACGGGACGGGCGCCCGTCATTGCCGATCGAATTGATGGTCAGCTTCCTCTACGACCTGATTGCCAGGGACAATCCGGTGGGACTGTTTGGCATGGTCAACGTGCTTGAAGGCACGAGCATCGCCCTGGCGACCCACGCCGCCGGCAGTATTCGCCAGCGCCTGGACTTGCCGGAAAGCGCATTCAGCTACCTCAGCTCCCACGGCTCGCTGGATATCGAACATATGCAGACCTACCGTCGACTGATGAACCGTCTGGATGACCCGCAAGACCAGGCCGCCGTCATTCATGCCTCCAAAGTGGTGTACCGGCTCTACGCCGATATGTTTCGTGGCTTGCCGCGTAACGGGGAGAGCCTGCATGCGCCTGTCTGAAGCCCGCGTCGTGTTGACCGGTGCCAGCGGCGGCATCGGCCTGGCCATCGCCACTGCACTGTGCGCCAGTGGTGCCCAGGTGCTGGCCGTGGCTCGCCATCGGGAGCCTCTGGTGCCGTTGCTCGAGCTTTATCCCAATAATCTGTGTTGGATCCGTGCAGACCTGACGTTGCTCTCCGACCGCCGCGAGGTGCTGGCGCGGGCCCAGAACATCGGCGGCATCAACCTGCTGATCAATGCCGCCGGAGTCAATCATTTCGCCATGCTCGAACAGCTCGACGACAGTGAGATCAATTCGATGCTCGCGGTGAACATCAGTGCGCCGATGTGCCTGACAAAACTGATGTTGCCGCTGCTCAAGCAAGCCGACAGTGCCATGGTGGTGAACGTCGGTTCGACCTATGGCTCCATTGGCTACCCAGGCTACGCCAGTTACTGCGCCACCAAGTTTGCCCTGCGCGGGTTCTCCGAAGCCCTGCGCCGAGAGTTGGCAGATACCCGGGTCAGTGTGCTCTACGTCGCCCCGCGAGCGACCCGTACCGGCATGAACAGCCCGGCAGCCCAAGCGCTCAATGATGCGCTCAAAGCCAATGTCGACGATCCGCAAACTGTGGCGGCCGCGGTGACTCACGCCATTGCCGGTGACCGTCGCGACTTGTACCTGGGCTGGCCCGAGCGTTTTTTTGTACGCCTGAACAGCCTCCTGCCCCATCTGGTGGACCGTGGATTGCGCAAGCAATTGCCACTGATCCGCCGCCTGAGCCAGAAACCCAACCACGAGAATCTCGAACCATGAAAAAGATCATCGCTTGCCTGCTGCTGGGCGCATTGAGCCAGGGTGTCTGGGCGCTGGATGCTGCCGACCAGCAGCGTCTCAACGGTATCCAGCAAAGCTGGGCGCACATTCAGTACGAGCTGCCCGAGGGCCAACGCACTGCGGCTTTCGAGAAGCTGGCGGCCCAGGCTTCGAGTTTCAAGCAGGAGCGCCAAGCGGCGGCGGAGGCGTGGATCTGGTCTGGCATCGTCACCAGTAGCTGGGCGGGTGCCCAGGGTGGGCTGGGTGCGCTGAGCAAGGTCAAGGATGCCAAGGCCGATCTGGAAAAAGCCCTGGCCCTGGACCCCAAGGCCCTGCAAGGCTCAGCCTATACCAGTCTGGCGGCCCTCTATGACCGCGTACCGGGCTGGCCCATCGGTTTCGGCGATTCGGACAAGGCCGAGCAGTTGCTCAAGCTGGCATTGCAAATAAACCCCAACGGCATCGACAGCCTGTACTTCTGGGGCGATCACCTCTACCGTCAGAAGCGCTATGGTGAAGCCAGGGCAGCATTGCAAAAAGCCTTGCAGGCTGCGCCCCGACCTGGCCGCGAGAGCGCGGATGCCGGGCGCCGCAAGGAGATCGAAGCGTTGTTGGTGGACGTGAACAAGAAACTCGGCTGACAGGAGACCCTGTGCGTTTATTACTCGTAGAGGATGACGTGGCGCTCGGCGAGGGCATTCATCAGGCCCTGCGCCGTGAAGGTTATACCGTCGACTGGTTGCAGGACGGCAACAGTGCCTTGCACTCGCTGCTCAGTGAAATCTTTGATCTGGCGGTGCTCGACCTTGGCCTGCCACGCATGGACGGTCTCGAAGTGCTCAGGCGCTTGCGTGACAGCGGCTCCAACCTGCCGGTGCTGATCCTGACGGCACGCGATGCCACCGAAGACCGCATCGCCGGTCTGGATGTCGGCGCCGATGACTACCTGATCAAGCCCTTCGACCTGGCAGAGTTGAAGGCGCGCATACGTGCGTTGCTTCGGCGCAGCGCCGGGCGTGGGCAATCGCTGATCGAGCACGCGGGCATCAGCCTCAACCCCGGTACCCAGCAAGTCAGCTACAAGGGCGAACCGGTGGCCCTGACACCCAAGGAATACCAGTTGCTCCACGAACTGCTCTCGCCACCGGGCCGGGTAATGACTCGCGATCATCTGATGCAGTTGCTGTACGGCTGGAGCGAGGAGGCCGAAAGCAACACGCTGGAAGTGCACATCCATCACCTGCGCAAGAAGCTCTCCACCGATCTGATTCGCACCGTCCGTGGTATCGGTTATCTGGTGGAGGAGCGTCGATGACCTCGATCCGGCGTCGCACCCTGACCCTGATCATTGGCCTGATGCTCGCAGGTCTGGCGGTGATCAGCGTGCTGAACCTGCATGACAGCAACCATGAAATTGCCGAAGTCTATGATGCCCAACTGGCCCAGAATGCTCGCCTGCTGCAAGGCGTCATGCGTATGCCCATGGTGAGCGAGGATCACGCAGATCTGTACAGGGCTTTCAACCAGGCCCTGAACGAGGCGACGCCCAGGGCCGACGGGCATCCGTATGAAACGAAGATTGCGTTTCAGGTCTGGAATGCCAGGAATGAAGTGCTGGTACATACCGCCAGTTCTCCGTCTTTCAGCCAACCCCCGGTCACACCAGGCTTCAGCGATGTCGTCGACCTGAACAACCGGCACTGGCGCGCCTTCCTGCTTGAAGACAAGCAGAACAACCTGCGCATCTGGGTGGGGGAACGGGACGACGTGCGCACGGACCTGGTGGACCGCATCGTACGCCACACCTTGTGGCCTAACATTCTGGGGAGTTTGATACTGGCCGCAATGCTCTGGCTGGCCATCGGCTGGGGATTGAAACCTCTGGTCAACATGGCTGCGACACTGCGGGCGAGGCATCCCGGTTCACTCGAACCCCTGCAATTGACGCCGCTGCCTACCGAGCTTGAGCCGATGCAGGCAGCCCTTAACCGTATGCTTGCGCAGATTCAGGAAGTCATGGGACGTGAGCGACGTTTTATCGCCGATGCCGCCCACGAAATGCGCACACCACTGGCCGTGCTCAGGGTGCATGCGCAGAACCTGATGGAAGCGGCGAGCGAAGGGGAGCGTCGTGCGTCGCTTGAACACTTGATTGCCGGGGTCGACCGTACCAGCCGGCTGGTCAATCAATTGCTCACGATGGCTCGTATCGAGCCTCAAGCAGGCGCGCAACCGCCTGCACCGATTGACCTGGCAGCCACGGTTCGCGACAGCCTGGTTCAATTGACACCCTGGTTGTTGAGCCAGGATCTTGAATTGGTTTTCGATGTCGGCGACAACATCGGCCTTGTGAGGGTCGACCCTGCGGCTATCGACATTGCCTTGAACAACCTGGTCACCAACGCGGTGAATTTCTCCCCCCGGCACGGCGTGATCACGGTAAAGCTGGTCGAAAAGAGAAACGGCTACGAACTGTCTGTCGAAGATGAGGGGCCGGGTATCGATGAGCAGGATCGTGATCGGCTCTTCGAGCGGTTCTACAGTCGCGCAAACGATCAGGGGGCAGGGTTGGGGCTGACCATCGTCAAGGCCATTGCCGATCGCCTGGGTGGACAGATCAGACTGGAGAACCGCATCGCTGGCGGTTTACGCGCCACGTTGGAAATCTGTCGCGTTTGACATTGTGCCTGGTCATGCCGGGTGCATGGCGTCCATGCGGCGGTAACCGGGAGGCACCGGTTACCGCCGCACGGCGTTGCGTCAAGACGCCTGGACGCGGTCCAGGGTCAGGCTTGCGCGGCGCTGACCTGGCCCGTGACCGCGGAGTTCTTGCGCACCGCTTGATACAGCAGGCTCGATACCAAGAACCCGACAATGGCCAGCAGACTCATCAACGAGAAGACGTAGTTGTAGCCTTGTTGACCCGGGAAGTGGTCGAGTATCGCGCCATAGATGACGTAGGCGAACATGCCCGGCGCATAGCCGATCAGGCAACCAATGCCAAAGGCCGAACCCGTGATGTGCTGGGGAATGCCGACTTCACCCATCGGTGCCCAGAACACACCGCGCATGGAAAACACAATCAGCGCGAAGGAGAGGGTGGCCGCCATGCCTGCGTAGATGTAATCCGGGCTTTTCGGGATGAGCATGATGACGCCCATCAGCGGCAACAGCGCCAGGAAAGCCCACTTCAGATAGCGGCTGGAACTCTTGAACTGCTTGTCGGCAATGAAGCCGCCAGCGGGGCCGCCGAGGATCTTGAGGAAGTACTGGTTGATGATGCCGTAGGCGCCCACCAGGGCCACGGGCAGTTCGTACATTTCCTTGAGGTAGGGAATGAAATAGGTCAGGCCGCAGTACACGATGTAGACCATGAACACGTTGAGGCTGACCAGCCAGATGCCCGGCACCTTGATGGCCTCGAGCAGGTTCGACAGTCCGTTCTTCGGCTCGGCGGTCGACTGGGTTTTGCCGCTCTTGAGCAACAGCCAGGTCAGGGTACCGGCAAGAATGTCGATGACCGAGTAGAACAGGATCGCCGACTTCAAACCGTTTTCACCGGAGCCCATGGCGACGAAGACGCCCAGCGCAGAGAAGGCGACCAGGGTATCGATGACGCCACGCCCGCCTTCGAGCAGACCGAACAGGCGCCCCTGTTCCTTATCGTCACCCAGGTTGCGGATGGCCTTGAGCAGCGATGGCCAGAAGAGGCAGTCGGCACACACGGCCAACAGGCAGAACACAACCAGCAGATTGCTGAAGGGCGGAAAGGTCGCCAGGTAAAGCCCCAGGCCCCCGGTGCCGATCAGGCCGAGGGGGATCAGTTTGCGCGTGTCGTAACGGTCGGCGAGCATGCCGCCCACCACGAACAGCGCGGTGGCGATGATGGCGTTGGCGCTCAGCAGCACGCCGATTTCAGTGTGGGACAGCCCCATGAATTCCTGCATGGGGATATAGAAGGCGTCCTTGAGGCTCGCCAGCTTGTAGATGGTGCCGCCACCGAGGATGAGAATCAGGAATCTGAGCCATTTGGCCTTGTCTTGGGATGTCATTATTGTTCTCCAGGCTTGATTGGGTAGGCAGTGCCGATCGGCACGTCAGGTTCAGGCGTCAGCGCAATGGGCCAGGGTCAACTCGGCCAGGGTTCGGAACTCGGCCAGCAGACCTCGTACATAGGCGACCTGGTTGTTTGCCCAACGGTGTTCATCGGCCAGCATTCGCTCCAGCGAGTAGCCTTGTGGCAGCGCTGTTTCACTCATTTCCCGGTACGCAATGAACGGGTCGGCGGCTTCGTCGAGCTGGCGGAACGCCGGTGCCACGTAATGGTTTTCCTGCTCGAGAATGAAGGCGATCACTTGCGGGGTTGATTCGCCGAGCATCAACAGTTCGAACAACATGCGAGCGCTGGGCAGGTCGTCTTCGTCGCTGCCTTGCAGCACGCCGTAATGCCCGAAGCCGTTTTGCTCGGGCACGATGCGCACACCCTTGAGGTGCGTCTGGCGTATGTGCGGACCCAGGGTGCGCAGTGCCGCAAGGGGCTGTTCGCAGGCATTGATCATGTTGCCGAAGTCGAACAGGGCGTGCAGGCGCGGGTGGTTCAGCCGGCTCAGCAGTTGCGCGATCTCGCCGCTCTTGAGTTCCTCGTGCTGCTCGAAATCGAAGAACAGGTCGTGTTCGTCTGCCTGTTGCGCGAGGTAGTGCAGGTCCGACTCGATCACGTCCATGACCCGGGACAGCGCCCCTTCGTAGCGTGAGTAGACACGGATGTTGCGGGTACCCAGCGCATTGGCGATGGCGATCACTTGATCGACATCTTTTTTCAGGGTGCTGCTGATTTCCAGATGCACATCCAGCCCGAGTGATTTGGCCTTGTCTGCAAACACCTGAAGCTGCGTGGGTGTCATTTGGCTCAGGCTGTTTTCCTCACCGTCGAGCAGGTGCAGGCTCAGGCCCTGGAGTTCATGGCGATAGGCAAAATCCAGCAGGTCGCCAGGGGTGACACGGCCGTGAGTCAGGTTGGTCAGCAAGGGGTAGGCATGGGCAAACAGACGCAGTTGCCCAAGTCGGTCGAGCAACTGGCGGGCCAGTGCCTCGGTCAGTTGAGGGGGAGCCTCGGCCTCGACAGCCTTATGGCTGAGCAAGGCGTTGAATCGTTCCTGGATCTTATTGTTCATTCGAGTCGTTCCTGGTTCAGACACCGGGTCTACCGGCGCAGCCTTTATCGCGCCAGTCAGGAACTCTCGATAGATCCATTATCGGTTAAATCATAAGACCACTTGCCCAGCATCAAGTGGCCGGCTGCAGGTAACCCATTTTGTCCAGGGCCTGGGCCAGCTCTTCGACCCGCGCCTGGGCCTGGTCCTCGGGGGTGCTGGCAAAGCCGATCAGCAGCGCCGGCGGCAAGACATGTTCGACGCAGTAGTCGCTCAGGGGGTAGGTGTGAATGCCATGCTGGTCGAGCTCCCTGGCCAGGGCATCGTCATCGAGATGCGCAGGTAACCAGGCGATCATGTGCATGCCGGCTTCCACCGGGGTGATCCTGAAGAAAGTCCCCAGTTGTTTCTGCAGCTGTTCGACCAGTGCCTGCTGGCGAGCCTGGTACAGGGCGCGCATCCGGCGAATATGGCCGAGGAAGTGGCCTTCGCGCATGAAGTCCGCGGTGGCGGCCTGAAGCAGGGTAGGCGGGCTGCGATCCATGACCGCCCGCAGGGTGCAGAAGGGTTCGACCAGGGCGTTGGGCAGTATCACGTACCCCAGTCGCAGCGAGGGGAAGAGCACCTTGCTGAAGGTCCCGGCGTAGATGACCCGGGTCCACTGGTCCATGGCATAGAGCGCGGGCAGGGGGCGGCCGTTGTAGCGAAACTCACTGTCGCAATCGTCCTCGATGATCCAGCTTTGATTCTGCGCGGCCCAGTCGATGAGTTCCTGGCGTCGTGCATAACTCATGGTGACGCCCAAAGGATGCTGGCGAGAAGGCGTGGTAAACACCAGGCGGGCGTCAGGACACACAGCCAGGCCTTGCCGGACATCGATCCCCTGTTCGTCGATACGCAACGGCACGACCTGGCCACCCTGGGCCTGGAGCGCAATACGCGCCGCGATATGCCCCGGATCCTCCATCCAGAAGCTGTCCTGCGGATTGAGCAACAGCATGCCCAGCAGGTTGAAGGCTTGCTGGGCGCCGGACACGATGACCACCTGCTCGGCACTGCAATCAATGCCGCGGGCATCGAAGACGTACTCGGCAATCGCCTCGCGCAGGGCCAGCAAGCCCTGCAGTTCGCCATAGCCGAGCATGGCCTTGGTCGGCTTGTGCAGGTGGCGGTTCAACAGGCGCTTCCAGACCGATTGCGGAAACGCATCGTAAGCGCTGTGACTGGGCAGGAACGAGGTCGGGCTGCCGGTCGCCCAGCCGGCATAGGAAACACCACGGAAATGATCGCTGCGCAATGACAGCATCGACTGGCTCAGGTCGGACAGGCGAGGCGGCTGGCGCTTGTGCTCATCGTCTTCAATACCGCGGCCTTCCCATTCATGGCCGACGTAAGTCCCGGCCCCGGTCCGCGACGTCAGGAAACCTTCAGCAATCAGTTGATCGAACGCATTGAGAATGCTGATTCGCGACAGCTCAAGCTCCTTGCTCAGGGTCCGCGTGGACGGCAGGCGCACGCCGCCCTGAATCCTGCCACTGAGAATCTGTTTGCGAATCTGCAAGTAGAGTTGGCGGTACAAGGGGATGGAACTGGCACGATCCAGTTCGATACCCGACAACAGCAAACCTGCGGAGGATTTCATTATTCGTTCGTCCACGGAAAAGGAAGGTGCCTGATCGTCATGAGCATGCCCACGCGGTCCAGTAAAAAATCAACAGGAAGTAACAGTTTGTAAATTTGAACTATACCCAATAGGGCAATCGCTCGTGGCCCCGGGACATGATGCCTCCCCAGAGACTCGTCCCAGGAACTTCAACGTCGGACAGACCGAGAAATTCCGGTTATGAACGCTTTGAAAGTCGCTGCCAGCAATGCGGTGCGTTTACAGGCTCAAGGTCTGATCAAGCATTAGCCCCAGTCCGGCCGCGTGTTGCACGTCGCCAGGCCCAAGTTCAAAACACTGAACAAGGCAAGGAGTTTGCGATGGCTGACTCAAGCAAGAAAATGGGCCTGATGGGGCTCACGACGCTGGTAACGGTCAACATGATGGGCTCGGGCATCATCATGTTGCCCACCAACATGGCTCAACTGGGTGCCGTCTCGCTATTGTCATGGATCTTCACCGCGATCGGCTCGATGGCCATTGCCTACTGCTTTGCCCAGTGCGGGGTCTTCTGTTCGCGTTCTGGCGGCTTGTCCGCCTACACAGAAGAGGCCCATTCAAAGTCGGGTTTTTTCCTTTGCTCGTACCTGTACTTCCTGTCCCTGGCCATCGCCAACGTGGCCGTGGCCATTTCGGCGGTGGGCTACATGACCGCCTTCGTGCCCTGGCTGGGCACGGGTGCCATTCCTTTGTGCGTCGGCACCATCGGGCTGATCTGGCTGACCACTTTCGCCAATTTCGGGGGCCCGGGCATCACCGGCAAGATCGGCGCCTTCACGGTGTGGGGCGTGATCATTCCGGTAGCGGGCCTGAGCATCATCGGCTGGTTCTGGTTCAAGCCTGATGTGCTGGCCGCCGCCTGGAACCCCAACAGCCTGCCGATTTCCGAAGCCATCAGCAAAGCCATTCCCCTGACCCTGTGGGCCTTCCTGGGCATGGAGTCGGCAGCCCAGGCCACCGATGCCGTGGAAAACCCCAAGCGCAATGTACCGCTGGCCTGCCTGTTCGGCACCCTCGGCGCTGCCGTGGTCTATGTGCTGTCGACCACCGTCATCCAGGGCATCATTCCCAACGCCGAACTGGCCAAGTCCTCGGCGCCCTTTGCGCTGGTCTACGCGACGATGTTCAACCCGATGGTGGGCAATATCGTCATGGCCCTGGCGGTCATGGCCTGTGTCGGCTCGCTGCTGGGCTGGCAATTCACCCTGGCGCAAACGGCCAAGATGACGGCTGACCAGAACCTGTTCCTCAAGCTGTTCAGCAAGGTCAATTCGATGAATGCCCCCGTCGTCGGCATGATCGTCTGCGGTGTGCTGCAAACCCTGATGGCCCTGTCGACCATCTCGCCCGACGCCGCCGCGCAGTTCAGCAAGCTGGTCAGCCTGGCCGCGGTCACCAACCTCATCCCCTATATCACTGCGCTGACCGGCCTGCTGGTGATCATGCACAAGGCCGGGGTCTCGTCAGCGATTCGCACGCGTAACGTGGTGGTCTTGCTGATTGCAGTCACGTACTCCCTGTACGCCCTGTATGCCTGCGGCAAGGACGCAGTGATGGGCGGCACCCTGGTGCTCGCGGTCGGCTACCTGCTCTATGGATTCCTCGCCAAGCGCTTCACCGAAGTGCCAGTGGCCAATCAGGCCAGGGCCGCAAACCCTCAGGCGTAGCCATCAGGACTGCACAGACATCTGCATACGGGGAAACCGGACATGAACGTACCATTTGCCACAACCACCAGACTGCTGCTTGCCTTCGCACTCTTGACGCTGCCGCTGGTAGCCGGCGCCAACACCCTTGAACGCGTGCGCAGCAGCCACACCTTTAACCTGGGCTACTTGCCGGACCTGGCGCCCTTCAGCAAGCAGGAAGGCGACAAGGCCAGCGGTTATGCCATCGACCTGTGCCTGAAAGTCGCCGACAAGCTCAAGAGCGAACTGGGCCTGCCCGACCTGCAAGTGCACTACCTGCCCGTCACGGTTGCGGATCAGGTCAGTGCCGTGAGCCAGGGCAAGGTGGATATCCTCTGCACGCCGACCGCGCCCACCCTGGAACGGCGCAAGATGATCAGCTACTCCATCCCGGTCTACACCGCCGGCCTCTCGGTCGTGGTGCGCAACGATGCGGCCGAACCCTTGCTCAATGTGCTCAATGGCAAGGTCGCCACTGCGGGCCCGACCTGGCGTGCAAGCATCAACAATGGCCTGGCCAACCAGACCTACGCGACCCTCGAGGGCGGGGTGACCGAAGACTGGATTCGCGAACGCATGCGCCTGCTCAACGTGATCGCCTCGCTGGTGACCGTGGACAACAACGACGAGGGCGTCAAGCTGGTCGCCGAGGGCAAGGTCGATGCCTTCTTTTCCGAACGCATGTTGCTGCGAAACGAAATCGCCAAGGAAGGTGCGGCCAGGAACCTGATGATCCTGGACCGCATCTTCGAGTACTCGCCGGTGGCGATGATGGTCGATCGCAACGACGAAGACTTCCGCCTGCTGGTTGATACGGCCCTGAGTGAAGCCTATTACTCGGGCTTTGTGGAAAAGGCCTACGACCAGTATCTGGGCGGGAGCAACCTTACCGTGAAGAGACTGTTCAGGGTCTATGCATTGCCTTAGTGAAATCGTTGGCAATGGGCCGTCCACCGACCTATTGCTACTGTAGGAGCGAGCTTGCTCGCGATGGACTCGAGAGCGCCGTGTTCAGCCAGTGAGCACGCGTTATCGTTAACGACCTTCGCGAGCAGGCTCGCTCCTACAGATGATCAGCATCAATTGGCGAAGACCCTGGCGAAGCAGGAATCGCCCTGTCTCCTGGCTGATCGCGGCGCCTTGTTTGGCCTGCCCGGCGCTGTGATCACAGAGTTGGGCAATACGCGTGATCTGCTGATTGATGTCTTCAGCCACATGACTTTGTTCTTCAGACGCCGAGGCCATCTGCTGGCTCATTCCGGTAATCCGGGTGACGGCCTGACTGATGCCGACCAGCGCCGACTGCACCACCTCGACACGCTGCATGCTTTCGCGGGACATCTGCTCGCCACGGTTGGCCGTTGACACGGTGCGAGGCATACCTCGGGTGACGGATGTCGCCGCCCCTCTATTCAAGGCAGGCTCCAGGCATTGCGGGCAAGCCATGGAGAAAGGCGGCAATCTCCCGACTATTGCGCAAATGCACCACAGGAATCCGCGGGCCCGTGGCCATGCGTACCGCTTCGATACCCGGGCGGTAGCCTCGATCGAAATTCCACACGAACTCAAGGAACGTCAGGAACGCCCGGTCGAGCTTCTCTGCGCAGCCGGCTGCAAGGTCAGGGCGAGGACGGTTCATGACGCTGCGCAGGATCACCCGGGCGAAGCAGGTGAGTCGCGGCGTATCGAGCCAGATGATCAAGTCGGCCCGGGGCAGGCGCAGGTCGAAGGTGCGCCGGGCATAGTTGCCTTCACAAATCCAGGTATCCGCTGCGATCGCTGTGCTAACCCGCGCGCGGAACTGCTCTGCGTCGGGTTCGATCCAGCCGGGCTCCCAGAACAGGGTATCGAGGTGCACCACAGGCAACCCCAGACGCTTGCCGAGGGCGCGGGCGAGGGTGGATTTGCCGCTGCCGGCATTGCCCAGAATAACAATCCGTTGCACGAGTGACGTCCTGTCGAAAAAAAGATTCTTTACGCATTCCCGGGGAACTGTAGGCGCCCGCCTGCTGGCGATGAACTCCAGTGCGCCGCGTTCATCCAGGTCACCTGCGTTATCGTTAACGACCATCGCAGGCAAGCCAGCTCCCACAAGGGACCGCGCCCACGCTGAGACTGTAGGAGCCAGCTTGCTGGCGATGGACTCAAGTGCGCCGCGTTCATCAAGTTCACCCGCGTTATCGTTAACGACCATCGCAGGCAAGCCAGCTCCCACAAGGGACCATGCCCACGCTGAAACTGTAGGAGCCAGCCTGCTGGCGATGGACTCAGATGCGCCGCGTTCATCCCACTCAAACGCGTTATCGCTAACGACCATCGCTGGCAAGCCAGTGACCTCCAAACCAGTGAAGGCCCCAAAAACAGCCGGCAATTGTGCAGGGTTTTGCTCTTCAGTCAAAGGCCTCTGAGGGGAACCTCGCTGACATGACGCCTGCCGGCTCGTTTCGTGTTTCAGGCGGATGCACCCACGCCTTCGGCTTTCTCCTGCGCCGCAACGTCATGCAGGGAAATCCTCGAGGTCTCCGGCAATGCCAGTCCCCCGGCCAGCGCGAGCAATGCGATCGCGATCAGGTAGAACGCCGGCGACAGGTTGCTGCCGGTGGTGCTGATCAGCCACGTCGCCACCAGCGGCGCGGTGCCGCCGAACAAGGTGTACGCCATGTTGTAGGTGATGGCCGAGGCGGTGTATCGAGTGCGGGTCGGGAAGGTTTCCGAGAGCAAGGCCGCCGTCACCACGCCACACAACACCGCGCCAATCGCCAGGAGCATGACGCCGACGACGGACGCTGCGAACGAGCCGGAGCTGGCCATCAGGAACGATGGATACACGACAACGATCAACAGCGCGCAGGCCGTCATCACCGTCATGCGACGCCCGACCCGATCCGAATACAGCCCGGCCAGCGGGCAGATCGCCGCGGCGAACAGCAATGCAATCAGTGACACCAGCAACGCGGTTGCGCGACTCAGGCCACCGGCGACTTGCAGGTAAGTCGCGAAATAGGTGGTGAACATGTAAAACGACAGGGCGGTCAGTGACACGAAGGCCCCCAGGCAACAGATCGCCGCCCCATGGTTGCGCAAAGTGTCCTTGAGCGGCGAGTGGGCGACCGCATGTTCCTGGGTCACCGCCTGGAATGCCGGCGTCTCGTCGAGCTTCCAGCGCAAGTAAAGCCCCACCAGGCCCAGCGGTGCAGCAATCAGGAACGGCAGGCGCCAACCCCAACTGCCCATGGCTTCGGCCGACAATGACGCCTCGAGTGCGTAGGCCACCACGGCAGCCGCGGCGAAGGCGGAAAATGTCGACACCGGGATGAAGCTGCCGTACCAGGCGCGCTTGTCGCTCGGTGCATGCTCCATCAGGTAGGCACAGGCACCTGCGTATTCGCCCCCGGCGGAAAAACCCTGGGCGCAACGGATCAGCGACAGCAGAATCGGCGCCGTGACCCCGATCGCCGCATAAGTGGGCAGCAGGCCAATCAGGGTCGTCGCACCTGCCATCAGCAGAATGGTCATCGCCAGGGTTCGCTTGCGGCCGATCCGGTCGCCCAGCATGCCGAAGAAAATCCCGCCAAGGGGCCGAAACGCGAAGGCCACGGCGAACACGGCGAAGGTCTTGAGCAGCGCGGCGCTGGCATCGCCGCTGGGGAAGAATTGCTGGGCGATGGTCGTGGCCAGAAAGCCATAGACGGCAAAGTCGAACCACTCGACGAAATTGCCGATGCCGGCGGCGACAATCACTCTTCTCAGTGTTTGCGGGCTGACTTGTTCCGTATTTGCGTTCGTCATGCTTGACCTCGACAGTTCGTCAGTAAGCTATCGATTATCGGGGCAGGCACGGCGGCAGCTCACTTCAAAAGTGTCATCCACATAGTCAGTACCGACGTCATACCCCCTGAATGTCCCATGATTGGCGCCAGGCTGGCCGATAGTTGCAGTTGGCGAAGGGCGACGTTTTTCGTGAGTTTGTAAAGCACCGGGGGTATTGTCGGTCGCCAGGATCAGATCGATAGGGAAGGGATGAAGATGACATTGACTGCCGAAAGCCTGGTCAGGATTGCAATGACCAATCCGGTCAACGCACAAATTTACACACGCTTGCCCGAGCTTGGTTTGAACCAATGCATGCTCACGGCCGGTTGCCTGTTCCAGGCCGTCTGGAATCATCAGTCACAGCGACCGCCAGCGTGGGGAGTGAAGGATTACGACGTCTTTTACTTCGATGATGATCTGTCCTGGGAAGCAGAGAATGAGGTCATCCAGTCAGCCCGGCAGCTGTTCAACGATCTCGACGTGAACGTTGAGGTCAAGAATCAGGCTCGCGTTCACCTGTGGTACAGCCAGCGGTTCGGCGGGGATTATCCCAGGCTTGAGTCGGCCAGGGACGGGATCGATCGCTACCTGGTTGCCGGTACCTGCATCGGTTGGGATGTCGCCACCGGCGAGGTCTATGCCCCCAACGGCCTGGCCGACACAGAGCACGGGCTGCTTCGAATCAATCCAGGCAATCCCAGGCCGGACTTGTTCGATCAGAAGGCCAGAAGTTATCAGGTTCGCTGGCCATGGCTCAGGATCATCGCGCCGCACAGTTGAACGGGACCAACCGAACTGACCGATTCGGGCCTCAGATCCTTTGAGGCCCTCGTCGCTAAAGCCAGGTTGAAACTCAGTTCTTCACGACCGGCACCGTCACGGTTTTGCCTAAGGCCGACTTGATGGTCGCCGTCGGGGCAGCCGACGGGCCGCTGCCGACGGTTGTCACCGCTATATTCCAGCGCGCGCCTGTCGGCGTAAGCGTCAGGGTGGCGGTGCCAAGGTTCACTGTGCCGGTTGTGGTCGTGGCCGTCGCCGTGATGCTATTGCCCGTGCCACGGGAGGTGGTGCCGGACAGCACCCAATACCAGCGGCTGCTGCTACGGGCGGTGACGGTGGCGCTGGTGACGATCAGGTTCTCGACGACCCCTGCCGAGACCGCCACGGACACCGTCGCCGGTGCCGACTCCGCGTTCTTCGCATCGCTGGCCCTATAGGTAAAGGTCGCGGTGAACGGCGCGGGGATCGTGGCCGGTGGTGTGTAGATCACACGCAAACCGTCGGTGCTGACCGAGCCCTTGCCGGAGTCCGGTTGCTCCAGCCCCACCACTTTAAGTGGCACGTTACCGTCAGGGTCGCTGTCGTTGGCCAACACGTTGATGGTCACCGGTTGGCCGGTGTTACTGATGGCGCTGTCGGGGTTGGCGACAGGTTTCTGGTTGGCGAGGTCTTCGACACGTTCATCGCCAGTGCGGAAAGTCGGCAGCGCGGCGGAATTGACGTAGGTGACGCCGTCCCAGCCAGGCAGGGGCGTTGGCATCAACTGGAACTGGCCGGGGTGCTCGACATCCCAACGCATCAGCATGGACGTGTCCTCGTGCTGGGTGTTGTGGCAGTGTTCCAGGTAGGTCCCGGCGAACTCGCGGAAGCGGATCGCAATGTCCACATCCACCGAGCTGTCGATGCCTTGGCCGATGAGATAGACGTCCTTGCGTGCCCATTTTTCCCATTCCGGCGGCGCCTTGCCGTCGCGGTTGAGGACGATGCCTTCTTCGAAATGCACGTGCACCGGGTGGCTCCAGCCGTTGCCGCCGTTCCTGATTTTCCACACTTCCAGGGTGCCGTCTCCGGAGAACCCGGCAGGGGTCGGACCGGTGGCCAGTTGCGGAGCGGCGCTGATGATCCGAGGATCCATTTGATAGCCGAAACCGCCATCGGTCTTGATCGTCCAGGGCTCTTCGTCGGTGCCGTCGGAGCGACCGAAGATGAACTCGCGATGGCGCGCAGCCTTGAGCTTGGCCTGCATCGTCGGGTCGTCGCGATTGATCGTCAACGGGATCATGCTTTTACCCACTGGCTTGCCCGGTTTGGCGGGTTCGTAGTCGGCGGGGTTCATGCTCACGTCCTGGCCGGCATATGGCTGGACCACCATCTGCATGAACTTGCCCACCACCGGGTCTCCGTCCTCCCATCGCAAGCCAGTACTGGTCAGCTTGAGCACTGCCTTGTACCTGCCGGCCAGGACATCGGCCAAGCTCAGCGGAATACTCTCCGGACCCTTGCCGTCGTGATGTTCCATCAGGTTGACGAAGTAGAGTTTGTCGCCGGTCCTGATCCCGTATTTCGAGAAGTTGACGATGATGTCGAAGCGCTCGGCAATGCCTTGGGCGGGCAGGATCGCGTTGTGGTCCTGCAGGTCGCCGTCAGCGTCCAGATCCAGGCTGCCGTCGAACGGCACGGCGTGTTCCATGAGGTTGCCGTCGTTGGCGATCAGGTGGAACGGCACGCGGGTATAGGACAGGCCGGAGCCTGTCGGGCCGGGGAATTCGCCACCGGTGCCGACGACTTCACGCACCAGCGCGATCCTGAAGAAACGTGACACCGAGCCATTGAGGATGCGGAAACGATAGCTGCGCGCCCGCACGTTCAGGCGTGGTTGGTACTGCCAGTTGACCAGCATCTGATCGCCGAGGAAGCCGTCGGTGTTGAAGGGGTTGAACCACAGCTGGCCGTTCTGATCCCAGGCCTTGTCGGCCAGCATCAGGTTGACGTCGTAGTCGCGGTTGCCCCAGGGCAAGGCCGAGCCGCTGGGCAGTCGCAGGTTGACGCCGTCTTCCAAGGCTTCGTTACCGCGATCCAGGGCGCTGTAGTAGTTCATCATCGACGCGCTGCCCTTGTAGACGTTCTGCGCAGTGAAATCGAGCATGTGGTCGTGGAACCAGTGGGTGCTCATGGTTTCGCGCCAGTCGCCACGGATCTTGATGGTGCCGTTGTTGCAGGTCTTCAGGCCCGGCGTGGCATCGTTGACATACAGGGTTTCGCCCGGGGAGCAGGGAAAGGCCGCGCGCGGATCCTGAGCGCTGGTGTTGATGCTGTCGTAACCGGCCAACTGGATCGGCCAGCGATAGTCGAAGTACTGCCCCGGAAAGAAAAACGCATTGGCATAGCCGTCGCTTTCGGCCGGGTTGTGGCCGTTGTGTTCGTGGGTGCTGAGGGTGTGCAGGCCAAAACCCATGTTGGCTGATGGATCGATCGGCAGGGCGTTGTAGTGCCGCATCAGCACGCCCTGGCCGTAGCGCACCATCAACAGTTTTGGCGGAAAGGTGCCGTCGAAGGTCCAGAGCGCCTTGTGGTTCTGAATCGGCATGTTGGGGTGAAAGCGGGTGTCGATGCCTTTGGTGGTGCCCACAATGATCGGGTTGTCCGAGGTCTGGTTGTAGAGCCCGCCCGGCCCGAACTCACCAACGGCGTAGTTGTGCAGCTGGCGGCGGTCGCGCATGCCGCCGTTGAGCTTGGCGCCCACTTGAGCGGTCTTGAAGGCGACCTGTGGGTAGAACTCGTTCCAGCGCTGGTGCGACCAGCTTTTTCCTGGCGGACGCCCTTCGGCCGGCGAGCCGACCGGATGGCGGTTGAGGAAGGCTTCTACCTGCGCTTTCCACGGGTTACGGTCCAGCACGTTGGAATACTGTGACGGAAACGGGTACAGCCCGGGCTGGCGCATGAAGGCTTCGAGCGCCACAGCCGAAGGGCCGCTGCGGGCGATGTTGTTCGGGTCCTGCACGGGCGCCGGGCCGACGGTTGGAGGCGGGAAGGTCAGGGTGGGCGGCGGCAGTGTCGGGTCAAGTTTTTCCGTGCCGAATTCTTCAAACAACAGCAATTGCTGGGTGTACGGCTGCGCCCCGAACAACGGGCTGGGCTTACCGTTGGTGGGGATCTTGAACGATGTCTGCAGCGCTGGCGGCAGCACGTTGTCGGTCGTTGGCGTGGTGCGGGTACCATACACGCCATTGGGCAGGGCGAAGGAGCCCGTGTTGGCGGGTGGCATGGCCTCTATGGCATCCACCGCGGCCTGGGGGTCGGCCGGCGGATTGGTAAACGCCGAGGGGTCCGTCGGTGGTGGCGGGCCGAAATCATCCAGTGGTGCGGCGTCTGCCGTGGCCAGGGTAAAGAACATCGCACAAGGCAGGCTTGTTTTGCGCAGCCAGTAGAAGGAACTGCCTGGTTGAGTCGTGCGTTTCATGTTTCACCCCTCGCGTGATGTCCCGTCGTCTCCATGTCCGGGACGACTGCTGTTGTGGGCACAAGGGGGCGCGTGCAACTAATGAGCCATCACCCGGGCAAAGAGAAAACCCAGGTTAATGAACAAGTTGCTGGCGGATTTGCATTCGGGAGACGCGGGGAGAAAGGGGATGTTCCTCCAATTTGGTGGTAATTACCCGCAAGGGTGGGTGAAGTAACCCATTTATGGGGAAGCGGCAGCCCGGCCTGAATGTTTAAGCTGATATCATTCAAGAACCACCGGTTGAGCAGAAAAACATGAATCGTCGCAAGAAAATAAAGCAGCTACTGAAGGCTCACGCGAAAAAGGCCAGTGCCAAACTGGCACCGCAAAAAAAGGATAAATACATCAGCAAGGCTGACCGGTTGAAGCTGGCTGCCGAATCAGCTCAAGACCCGGTTGTTGCCGGCGAAAGCTGATCCCTGCAGGTCCTGCCCCTTTTTCGATTCGGGGGGCCTTGTCACCATCCACTCAGCGAATACCGGCACCCGCCATGGACTCCGGCACCCACTGTGCCGTCGATAGCGGCTCGATGTAACGGATGCCGCCATGAGGGCCGACCACGCCATTGATGTTGTAGGTGCCTTTCGACAGGTCGTACGTCATGAAGGGCGTGGCATCCGGGACTTGCTGGTCATAGCTCTGGCTGAAGAAAGCGAAGGAGCCACGATACAGCTGGCCACGGGTGTCGTATTGGTCGGAGGCCACCGCGGCCCAGGTATCTTCATCCAGGTAAAAGCGGCGCTTGTGGTAGATGTGCTTTGCACCGGGCTTGAGATTGCCCTCCACGACGTAGACCCGGTGTTTCTCCCAGCGAACGAAATCCGGGGCAATGAAATTCGGCGTGGTCAGGGATTTGGCATCGCGAGCGTAGGTGAGCTTGTAGGTGTTGTAGGGCACGATCATTTCCTGCTTGCCGACCAGCGTCCAGTCATACAGCTCGAGCGCACGGGCAGTACCGGGGTTGGGGGTGTCGTAGGCCAGGATCGAAATCTGTTTGACCCGGCGCTGGGCCGGCATGTATTGCCAGGCGCGACCGGGAAACTCCGTTGCATTGGTGGCGTTCTTGAGCATGATCGACTCGCCGGCTCGGCGCGCAGGCCCGGTATAGGACAATTTCAACTGATAATAAATGTCCGAGCTGTTGAACGGCTTGGACATGTTCTCGTAGATCGGGAAGGAGACGAATGCCTCGCCGGTGACCGCAAGGCTCGGTACGCCGGCTGTGTCGACAGTCCAGGAGTCGTACTTGGAATGGATGTTGACGCCCTGGTAGCGCAGCAGGAAGTTCCACATCGCCTCGGCGCCCGATTGCGGGATCGGGAACGGCACTCCGGGCATCACGTTGTCGATGGCGATCCCGCCGTTGAGGGACCTGGCATGGGTGGCATTCCTGCGGCTGTTGTCCAGTACCGCCTGGGGCAGCGATGCCGTGCGGTGGGTCGGATACACGTCGATGCGAAAGCCGGGGTAGCGCCTGGCCAATGCCACGGTGGTGGCGGTGAGCATGCCTTTGTACGCATCGACGTTCTTGCCGTTGATCACCAGCAGCGGTTTTTCGCCCGCAAAGGGGTCCGGGCGCATGCTGTCGCCGGTCTTGAAGCCGGGTGGGGCAGTGGTCAGGCCGCCGTTGTAGGGCGGAATGGAGCCATCGGCATTACCGGCTTTTTCGGCTCCCACCCACGTCAGGCTGCTGCCTAGCCGGGCGGCTTCCTGGCTCGATACATAGGCTTGGGCATCGATGGCCAGCGCCATGAGGGGTACGGCAGCCAGAAGAGTTTTCACGAATTTCATATTGTTGTTCTCCTGCCTGGTGTTCCAGGCAACTCCTTCCCGGAAAACTGTAGGAGCCAGCCTGCTGGCGATGGTCGTTAACGTTAACGCGTGTGAACTGGATTAACGCGGCGCTCTTGAGTCCATCGCCAGCAAGCTGGCTCCTACAGGTATTGCGTTTCCCGGAATTGCGTGAAGAACCATTAAAAGCCCCGCGCATCACAGACGCTTTTCATTCGACGACAGCCCCTTTGCTATTCATGACAGGCCTATTGATGACAGGTCCGGTTGGTCCCAACAGGCAATCAATCGCGCGGTCGCTGAGAGTGACCGTCACTTCTTTGTATTTCCCTGCGGAATCATTGAGTTACAGAATGGTCATAAGCATGTCTGAACACTGCCCGGATGAACGTTTCGAGCAGCCGTGACCCTTCCATAATCCGACATTCAGGACGTTTTCATGAATCGCGCAGTAATCTTTATCCTGGCCATTTCCAGCGCCGTGTTGTTGGGAGGCTGCGGCCCGCATTGGGATGATGGAGAACGTTACGGGCGATATCACGATCATGATCATCGCCGTGGTTACGACTGGAGAGGGGACGATGATCGAGGTTATGACCGTGACTATGATCGTCGTGGCTATGATCGTAGCGACTATGATCGCGATCACCGTCGCTACCGTGATCGTGATGACAATGACGACTGATATACGCAGAGAATAATTTGCAGCCCGTCTCATACCTGGCACTAAAGTGAACAAATCATTGAAAAAAACCGCTATAAGCTTTACATAAATGTGAAACTAGATGGCACATTGCTAGCAATCAGTCAGTGAGTTTCGGCAGTTTTTGGCTCAGGGAGCCCTGATGAGTTTTCGTACATTGACCGACTCCCGGCGGCATTCGAGCCATTGCGAAGTGGCCGCGCTCCAACCCATGGTGAATCCGGATGCTGTCGGCATGGCTTACGCCGGCGGCGACGACTCGATCGAACTCGTGCTGGACTCAGCGCGCAACTGGGCCCACAGCACTGACTGGGTGTTCTACCGCGCCGGCGAACAAATGCATTGGGTCGGGCAAGGCGACCCGCAGGCGCAATGGCCTTCAAGCATTGCCAATGAGGCGTTTGAAGCCTTTTGCCGGACTTCGAACTTGCATCGTTGGCCGACCGGCAGAGGCGAAAGTGAGCTGGGTTGGCTGCTCGCACCCGTCAACAATGCGGCTGAACCTGCGTTCGCGGACTTTGCCCGGCGCCTGGGCATCGAACTACAGACCAATACCCTGGCCCGTGCGCAGATCACCCAGCGTGTGCTCTATGAAATTACCTATCTGGCCAGTTCGACCCGTGACCGTTCAGTGTTCCTGGTGGGGGTTCACCGGCTGCTGGCCAGCCTGATCGACGCCGAGAACTTCTATCTCGCGCTGTATAACCCGCACACCGGCAAGATCGATTACCCGTATTACGTCGACATCATTGACGTCGACGCGCTGGAATCGGAAAACCATGAATACCTTGACCCTTCGCGCCTGTCGTTGACCGGGCAGGTGTTGACCACTGGCCAGCCCTTGCTGATCGACGCTGCCGGTATTCTCGAGGCCCAGGCACAAAATCGTTTCCACTGCGTGGGTGATCGTCCCGAGTTCTGGATGGGCGCACCGTTGAAAAATGCCTCCGATGACGTGTTTGGCATGCTGGCGATGCAGGTCTACGACGTTTCGCGCATCTACAGCGCTGAAGACCGCGCGTTGTTTCTGGTGGTCGCCCGTCACGTGGCCATGGCGCTGGACCGGATCCTGCACCGGGAGGACCTGGAAGAAACGGTGATGCGTCGCACCCTGGAACTGTCCGCACTCAACGATGCATTGCGCCAGGAAGTGGCAGACCGGGAGCGCGCCGAACATCTGCAGAGCGCGCTGTTCCAGATTGCCGAACTGTCCAGCCAGCCCGGTGACATGGCCGAGTTGTTTGAAACCCTGCATGGCATCGTCGGTGATCTGCTGTTCGCGCAGAACTTCTATATTGCGCTGTTCGACGACACCACCGGCGAGGTGACTTTTCCCTATTACGTGGATGAACGGCAGACGACCTGCCCGCCGGCACGGCGAGGGCGCAGGGGCCTGACCGAGTATGTGATCCGTCAGCGCCGACCTTGCCTGATTGACGTTGCCGAGGCCGAACGATTGCACGCGCAGGGTGAAATCGAAATCGCCCATGAGTCTGTGCGCTCTTACTCCTGGCTGGGCATTCCCTTGTTCGAAGACGACGCGGTGCGTGGCGTGCTGGCGGTGCAAAGCTATACCTCGCAGGTGCGCTATACCCAGCGTGACCAGGAACTGCTGACGTTCGTGTCGCGGCACATCGACACGGCACTGTCGCGACGCACGGCCGCTGAAGCGATCCATGCCGCCAACCTCAAGCTCGAGGCCCGGGTGCAGAGCCGCACCCGCGAACTCGATCACGCCAATGCCAAGTTGCAGCACGAAAACGCCCACGATGCGCTGACCGGGCTGCCGAATCGCACCTACCTGCAACAGCGCCTCAATCTGGCCTGGTCGCGGTTCGGCAGCGAGGGCGGGCACCTGGCGGTGATGTTCATCGATCTGGACCGTTTCAAGATGGTCAACGACAGCTTCGGCCACCACTTTGGCGACCTGCTGTTGATGCAGGCGGCCCAGCGTTTGCGCGGTTGTCTGCGCGAGACCGACATGCTGGCACGCCTGGGGGGCGATGAGTTTTCGGTTCTGGCGCCCGAGGCCCCGCTGGACGTGATGATCGAGATCGCCGAGCGGATCCTGGTGGCGTTCGACCTGCCGTTTTTCATCAATGGCCATGAGGTTTTTTCGTCGTGCAGCATCGGTATCGTCAGTGCCGACAGTCAGTTCCACCACGAACCCGCCGACTTGCTGCGCGATGCCGATGCGGCGATGTACCGGGTCAAGAGTGCCGGGCGCGACAGCTATGCGGTGTTCAACCAGGAAGTGCGCCGTGAAGTCTCGGACCAGGTCGAGCGTGAAGGGGCCTTGCGCAACGCGCTCAAGCGTACTGACGAACTGCTGCCGTATTTCCAGCCGATCGTCAGCGTCGAAACCGGCGAGCTGCTGGCCCTGGAAGCGCTGATCCGTTGGCATCAGCCGGGCGGCCGGGTGATCGCGCCGGGCGAGTTCCTGCCGGATGTCGAAGGCCTGCGCCTGATCGGTCGACTGGACCTGTACATGCTGACCAGCATTGCCGCGATCCTCGCGCAGCCCGAGCACGCCAATTGGCCTGCGGTGCACGTCAACTGTTCCAGCTACAGCATGACGCGCCCCGACTTCGCCAGTGAGGTGCTGGAACTGTTGGCGCAGCACCGGGTATCGCCGTCGCGGATCTGCCTTGAACTGACCGAAGGGGCGCTGGTCGCCGAGCCGGCGATTGCCCGACAGACCATGCAGCAACTGGCCGACAACGGTATGTCGGTGGTGCTCGATGACTTCGGCGCAGGGTTTTCTTCCCTGAGCTATGTGCATCAGTACCGTTTCAGCGGTTTGAAAATCGACAAGTCGTTCATTCTCGAGCTGACCAGCAGTTCCCGCAGTCGCGCGATCGTCCGGGCGATTGTGCGGATGGCCGAGTCGCTGGACCTGAGTGTGGTGGCCGAAGGCGTCGAGGATGAAGCGACGCTGGAGCTGCTGCGTGAAATGGGCGCAGGGCAGGCCCAGGGTTATCACTTTGCCAGGCCGATGGCGTTGAAAGCGCTGTTGGCGAGTGAACTGCTCGGCCGTCAGGGATCTAGCGGACTTCATGGCGCAAGCCAATACGGATGAACATTTTTCAAGGGAGAGACTCATGGCATCAGGGCAATGTCTTTGCGGGGCGGTACGCTTTTCCCTGGCGGTTGAACCACGATTTTTCTATCGCTGCCATTGCACGCTGTGTCGCAAGCAAACCGGGGTCGGCCATAATCTCGCCACACTGGTCAATGCCCGCGACTTTCGATGGGAAGAAGGGCAAGAGGTGATCACCGGTTGGCGCAAATCCACCGGGTACAGAAATGACTTTTGCTCGCGATGTGGCTCGACCGTGCCTAATGTTCTTCGCGAAACACCTTATTTCTGGATTCCGCTCGGACTTCTCGATGCCGGGCTGAGCATGGAGTGCATTGGAGATTTCTGCACCGATGACGCGATGCCATGGGATGAACAACGCTCGGAAAAAAGCCATTGCGCAGCCCCGGAATCACTAGGGTTTCTGCTGCATGAACTCCAGGTCAATGCCTGACCCGGAAACGGTTCACCACTGTCTGCTGCCCGGAGTGCCGAATGCCGTCCATCACCACGCCCCTGGTGGCGCTGTTTGTGCTTTGCCTGGCGCTTGAAGTGCCGGCCCAGACCAGCGACTGCCCGGCTGGCGAGAGACAGGTGTGCCTGGATGGCTGCATCTGCCTGCCGGACATGGTGCCCGAGGATATCTACCAGATCGCGACGCCGGCCCTGGCGCTGTGGCTGACCCAGGCCCGCGATGAAGCGGCCACCGCCGGTACCCAACCCATTCCACCGCATATCCGTGAGCAACTGCTGCCCTGGTACGATCCCGGCGTCCTCGATGCCGCGCGCTACAAAATCAGCGACAACGGCCAATTCAGCGCCGCCACGGCCATGCTGCAGAACCCCGATGTCGGTGCCGTGACGCTGATCGACATCATCCTCTTCCGCGACCCTCAAGCCGCAGAAACGGACGTCGCGCTCTGGGCTCACGAACTCAAGCATGTGCAGCAATATCAGGAATGGGGTGTGCACGGATTTGCCCAGCGCTATACCCATGACTTCAATGCCGTGGAGGCACCGGCTTATGCCATACAGGCCGAGGTCAGGCGGGCGGTGCGCAAAGGGGCTGACTGAAGCCGTCCCTACTCAGCCCCGGTTGGCGCAGACGATAAGTTTGATCACCGAGAAATTCACGCCCCCATGGCCGCAATCGAAATGGCGGGCAAGAGGTGCCGGGTTTTCATGCGGATCTTCCTTGATCGTTCGTTGTGGAATGACAGCTGATCAACCACAGCACCAGGGCTGTCGCACTGATCGAGGCGCCCAGCAGGCTGACGGCTGTCCAGCCCCATTGCGCATACACCTGGGTCGCGGCCGCGGCGCCCAGTGCGCTGCCCACCGAGTAAAAGCACATGTAGGCGCCCACCATGCGGCTTTGGGCATCCGGTCGTGCGGCAAAAATGAAGCTCTGGTTGGTGACGTGGACGGCTTGCACCGCGAAGTCGAGCAAGACCACTGCGCATACCAGCGCGATCAGTGACGTCTGCGCAAACGCGATGGGCAACCAGGACAGCGTCAGGATCACCAGCGAAATGCCGGTCACGCGTTGCCCCAGACCCTGATCGGCCCAGCGACCGGCTCTTCTGGCAGCAAGAGCACCGGCGACGCCGGCCAGACCGAACAGGCCGATGGCCGTGTGTGACAGCGACAGCGGAGGCGCGCTCAATGGCAGCACCATGGATGTCCACAACACCGAAAAAGCGGCAAAGATCAGCAAGGCCAGCAGGCCCCGGATGCGCAAGACCGGTTCGGTCATGAACAGCCTGAACAGCGAACGGATTAGCGCCGGATAGGTGTTTCGGTTGCGTGGAGACAGGGTGCGAGGAAGCACTTTCCAGAACACCGCCGCGAGGACCAGCATCAAGCCCGAGGAAACGAAATACACGGCGCGCCAGCCGGCCAGATCGGCGATCAGCCCAGAGGTTAACCGCGCCAGCAGAATGCCCAGGACAATGCCGCTGGTGACGGTGCCCACGGCCTGGCCCCGTTGTGACGGGGTTGCCAGCACGGCGGCATAGGCCACCAGCACTTGAACCATCACCGCCAGCAATCCGACGATGACCATGGCGCCCAACAGGGTCAGCCATTGCTGCGCTGCACCGACCCCCGCCAGTGCAATCGCAGACAGAAGCACTTGCGTCAGGATCAACCCCTTGCGGTTGAGCAAGTCGCCCAGCGGGACGATGAACAGCAACCCCAGCGCGTAACCGACCTGGGTAGCCGTCACCACCACCCCGATCATTGATGAGGCAACCCCCAGGCTCTGAGCCATTGAATCGAGCAGGGGTTGAGCGAAATACACGTTGGCGACTGCAAGCGCGCAGGTGACGGAAAACAGCAGCGTGAGTGATGGAGAAAGCCCCGCAGACCCGTCTGCGCCAGCGCTTTCTCCATTATCCGCATCGGGCAGGCCCGAAGCCTGCGGGGCGAAAGAGCAGGTGGCTGAATCGGCATCGGCTGTCACAGGAGCCTCCGTGGCGTTAAACTGGTTTCAATTAAAAACTGGATTGAATTGTTATCGAATCAGGTTTTAAATTGCAACCACTTTGCTCGGGATTGCACGGCAGGCCCGGCAATCCTTAATCCAGAAGGTCAATACGATGGTCGAAGACACTTCATCCCACAGCAGCGAATGCCCGGTAGCCAGAACACTGGAGGCCATTGGGGATCGATGGTCGCTGATGATCATCCGCGACGCATTCGACGGCATTCGCCGATTCAGCGAATTTCAAAAAAGCCTGGGCGTGGCCAAGAACATTCTGGCAGCGCGCTTGAAAACCCTGGTTGAGGTTGGTGTGTTCGACGTTCAACCCGCGTCAGACGGCAGTGCCTACAAGGAGTACGTCCTTACGGACAAAGGGCGGGAGATCTTTCCGGTGGTGGTCAGCATGCGGCAGTGGGGTGAGCGTTACCTGTTCAAGCGCGAAGAGACGCGTTCTGTCCTGCTGGACAACGAGCGCGGCCAGACGCTGATGCCGATTGTAGTTCGCTCATCCAGCGGTCAGAAGCTTGGGCCGTCCGACTGCCACAGGGTCAGGGTGGTTGCCGACGAGTCGTGAATCGATGGGCCATGACGGTCAGAGGTCAGTGGCAGCCATCGGTCCGGGGTTGATCTCGCCCCGCACCGATACGCCGCCCAAAAAGCCGCAAACTATGACAGGCGCGATTCAAGTGCCGTGTTGTTCAAACTCTCGTCCGTTGCCCCGATGCGCGAGAACACCAGCCACACGAACAACAGCACGCTGCAGCCGATGAGCAGGGAAGCAATGGCGATCAATGGTTCGACTGCCGCAAAGCCCTTGAGGCGCATCAGCAGTGCACCCAGCATCACCGGCACACTCAGGTTGTACATCCAGAACTGTGCGGCCGCCGCTCGCCCTCCGGTGATGGACGGGTGCAGCGTGCCGATGACACCGAACAGGGCCATCGACACCCATCCCAACAGATTGATATGGGCATGTACTGCGTAGAGCGAATGGTCGCCGGACGCGCCCATCACGACACCCAGCACCACGCCAGTGGCAAAGTAGATGGCCGCCAGCCGAAACCAGGTCCGCGAACGGGGATTGTGATTCATGGCATTCACCTCATGCGCCCGGGGGCGCGTTCAGTTGCTGAAATCCTGATATGAAATCTTTGAGCCCGGCGCGCTGGTTGTTCGGCACACGGGGCAGTGGCATATCCCATGCCACGCCTCTATTATGAGACAAGTGTCTCACGACAAGACGGAGTATCATTTATTCCATGCCGAATCCCAAGTCAAGCCCGTCTGTCCGCGACGGCGATTCCCAGGGCCGATCCAACCAGAAGCTCAGAACGCGGCAGGCGTTGATCGATGCTGCCATTGCCTTGCGCGACGAGGGCCATGACCCGACTGTCGCGCAAGTGGCTGAGCGCGCGATGGTGTCTCGAGCCACCGCCTATCGCTACTTTCCCTCACCTGAAGCGCTGATCAGCGAGACGGCCGCCGAGCGTGACATCAAGCCACTGGAGCAGATCTGGCGACCGGGAGACGATCCGGTGAAGGGCATTGGCCTGGCGGCGCAGGCGTTGAACAAGGTCTTGATCGACGACGAGATCGGCCTGCACGTGATGGAGCGATCGTTCATGACGGTGTGGCTGGAAAACCAGTCTCCCCAGACGCCACTGCGGCCGGGGCGGCGCATGAGCTACATCGAGCCGATCGTCGACTCGCTCAAGGACGTGCTCTCACCCCGCGCGCGCAAACGACTGAAACAGGCGCTGTCGATCGTCATGGGCACCGAGGCGTTGATCGCCGTGCGCGATATCAGTCGCGCGAGCATCGAAGAATCACTCGACACTGCCACCTGGGCAGCGCGGGCCCTCGTCCGTCAGGCATTGGCCGAAGAGGAACAGGCACGACACAAGCGCAACCGTTCGCGTTCTGATCCCGGTCGTTTCGGGCAGTTATAGGAGATTGTTTATATTCCTTAGGGGTGTTGTATCGCGGAGGTAGGGCGGTATCAGGCAGTTGAGTCAGTCGAGCAGTGTCACCAGCCGAGGCTCGATGGACTGTGCAGACAGCTCCAGCAGCGCCAGGGTGACCGGTAGCTTGAAGCGTCGACGACCGGCGCTGCCCGGATTCAGGAACAGTCGTTCGCCGCGCCATTCGATGCCTGGTTTATGGGAGTGGCCGCAGATCACCAGGTCGATACGCTCATCTGGATTGATTGCAACGTCGGCGATGTCATGCACCAGCAGGACCTTCCAGCCGTTGAGGTCCAGGCGCAGACAGTCGGGCAGCTCGCGTGCCCAGGGCGCGTCCAGGTCGTTGTTGCCACGCACCCCATACACCGGTGCAATGGCCGCCAATTGGTCGAGGATGTGCGCGCTGCCGATGTCGCCGGCGTGAATGATGCCATCGCAGCCCAGCAGGGCGGCGATGGCTTCGGGGCGGAGCAGGCCGTGGGTGTCGGAGATGACACCGACTTTCATCGCTGGCGGGTCGAGCGGCATTCTGACGGGCCTGTCTGCTGTGCGATTGTCGCCGCCACTAACCTTGCGGCACCACCCGCGCTTCGTTTCCAGTGCCCTCGACATAAACCTTCAGGCCTTTTGTCAGCGCCGGATTGATTGGCTGGGTCACCTGAACCAGTACGCCGCTTTGGGTCCGGACGATGATCTGCTGAGCGTCTACGGGCTGATCATATTTTTTCTTTTCTACGTAATTGCCGCCAACCCCGCCGGCGAGGGCACCGGCAACCATCGCCACATCCCGACCGGTTCCCTGGCCGACCAGGCTTCCCAAGGCCAAACCGCCAAGACCGCCCAATATGGCGCCGACGCCGCTATCGTGATTGGTCTGCATCTGGGTGAGTGTAATCTGCTCTATTTTCCCCGAACGGATCTGCGTCTCGCCAGCGCCTCCGCTCCCGGCGCCGACCGCGGCACAGCCGCCGAGCACCAGCCCAAGAAACGTAACCGACAGCCAGGAAGCGAAAGTTTTCATCGTCGAACTCCATTTTCAGGGGAATAGATCATGCAAACGCTTCAATTCACGTTAGACGAAAAAGCCTGGTGCATTCGGTTCTTTTACCGGGCAAGGTCGGTAGCGGGGCTTGCGCAAGGCAGAGTTGCCAGCTTCAACAGACGTCACTTGGCCTGATTCGATGGATACAGACCGGCGAACCGCGCTATCACCACACCCACGTAAAAAACGCCTGAAAATTCTTCGACCATCACCAGTGAGCGGGCATGGTTGGTCATCGGGATAAAATCACCGTAACCGGTGGTTGTGAGCGTCGTGAAGCTGAAATAAATCAGTTTGAAGAACGTGCCGGGTTGTTCGAAGTCGAAGTGGCCGGGGCCGAATGAACCAGCGCTGGATATCTCGACCAGGGCATATACGAAGGACCAGACGAAGGCCAGCATGATGTAACCCGCAAGCGCGCCATGCAGCTTGTCGGCAGAAACTGGCCCGCGATTGAGAATATAGCGAAGCACTCCGCTGAACGAGACGGCAAGAGACGCCGTATAAGCTATCCCGGCAAGGTTGAGAATCGCGATACTCTGAGCCCACAACGCCGTCCATTGAAGACCAACCCCAAGCAACGCCAGACCCAGCTTGAGGATGAACCCCCGCCGAGTCTGCCTGGTGACAAAAGCACCCACGAGCAGCACGATTGAAAACAGAATGCCAAGCAACGTACGAGCAAACAGACCTTCCTCAAGAAAGGGAAACAGCAGGATCAATCCCAGCAAGAGCAGCAACAGATAGGTGCAGGGACCTTTCCCCATGAGCATCTGAGCTAAACCCGCGTCGGATTCGGCTTTGTCTTGCGGATTTGTCATATCGGTTTCCCAAAGGGCCAAGTAGTGCTTCGGACCTGACGTCGCACGGTTGAAATCAGACTTGGCTTCAGAATAGTCGGCAGTACGATTCAAGTCGTGAATGGGTGTGGAATGCTCTAGTCCGCGCCTTCAGGCAACCCCTGTCGTGAAACTGTAATATTGCAGTCATAGAATTGACATGAGTGATTACATTTATTACAGATGGCCTTTGGCCTTTTCATGGATGAGCAAGCCTTATGCGTCGTGTCGTATTCAATCAAAAAGGCGGCGTTGGAAAATCCAGCATCGCCTGCAATCTTGCCGCTGTGAGTGCTGCCGAAGGGTACCGAACGCTGCTGGTTGATCTCGATCCCCAGGCAAACTCGACTCACTACCTCACGGGGCTGAGCAACGAGCGTATTCCTGCCGGCATAGCCGATTTCTTCAAACAGACGTTGTCCGGCGGCTTCGAAGGCCGGCGCAATCGGGTGTCCATCACCGAGACCCATTACAACAACCTCCACCTGGTGACGGCGAGTCCCGATCTGGCAGACCTGCAATCAAGACTCGAGAGCAAGTTCAAGATCAACAAGCTGCGCAAGTTGCTGGTTGAACTGTCCGAGGATTATGAGCGCATCTATATCGATACGCCGCCTTCACTGAACTTCTACACCTTCAGCGCTTTGGTGGCGGCGGACAGGTTGCTGATTCCATTCGATTGCGACAGTTTTTCTCGCCAGGCGATCTACCGGGTCATCGCTCAAGTGGAAGAACTGCGACTCGATCACAATGAGTCACTTGAAGTGGAAGGGGTGGTGGTCAACCAGTTCACCGGGCACACCGGGTTACACCAGAATCTCGTCAATGAGCTGCTGGCCGAAGGCTTGCCAGTGCTGCCGGTTTATCTCAGCAGTTCCGTCAAGATGCGCGAGTCTCACGAAGTGTCTGTTCCCATCGTGCATCTGGCCCCGCGCCACAGACTCTCGCTGGAGTACGCGGGCTTGCTGGATGCACTTGAGCGGGCGGCCTGACAGCGAGTCGCTGTCTACGTACTATTGCAAGCCGCCCGTTACGAACCTGTACTCCGATCAAAAGTATTTGAGCCAGCCGATATCACGACGACGAGCCTTCAATGCGGCAAACCAGCGCACAGGTAGATACAGCGTTATAGCCAGGAGTGCTGCCGCCAGCCACACCACCCAAATGCTGTCGAAACCGAAGTAGTTGCCCTGATTCAAACCGAACAACGCCACATGGGCCAGATACAGCATTTTCAGCGCGTAAAGATGGAGCAGGTAGAAGAACATCGGCGCTGCGCCAAATACCGCCAAAGTGCTGATCCACTTGCGTTGCTGAGCCCGCTCAAAGCCAAGCAGCAGCAACAGGCCCACCCCTAGCGTCAGCGAGAGGAACAGCAGGGAAGGCGGGTACTTTGTGATGTTGAAGAAACTCATGAGGGTTTGTGTGGTGCTTTCATGGTTCACCCAATGTGCCTCGCCATAACCGTTCACCAGGCGCAGTGCGATGAAACCGGTCAATGCGCTGGCCCCGGCCAGTAACAGATAGCGCTGACGCACGGTGGCCGAGGCTGGGCGTGCGAACCAGGGGCCGATGCAGTAACCCAGGGCGATGACACCGATCCACGGCAGCAGCGGATAGGAAGTGCGCAGGCGCAAGTTGTCGGAGAATTCGATCCAGCCGCGATCATGCAAGATTGCCCAGGGCAGGTGCATCGCTGATCCAGACGGGAAGTGCAGAGAATCGAGCAGGTTGTGCCCGGCGACGATGACCAGGCCCAAAACACACAGGAGTGGCCGGGGTAGCCAGATCAGTGCAGCGAGGGCGGTCATGCTGACGCCAATCGCCCAGATCACCTGCAGGTAGATCACATTGGGCGGGAACTGGAATGTCCAGGCAAAATTCACCAGAGTGAACTCCAGCAGAACCAGGAATAGACCACGCTTGAACAGGAACATCGACACGGCTTTCTTGCCCTGGTGCTTTTCGCCGTACAGATAAGCGGACAGTCCGGTGAGCAGAACGAACACCGGCGCACATAAATGGGCCAGAGTCCGACTGAAAAACAGCGCCGGTTCGGTGGTGTCGATGACCATCGGGTCGGCTACCTGGCGGTGCAGAAAGAACGTCTCGCGCACGTGATCGAGCAGCATCAATATGATCACCAATCCCCTGAGGGCATCGATGGATAGCAGGCGCTGGCTTAGGCTCGTGGTGGGCGGAATCTGATTGAAGTTTGTCATCGAAAGTCGCAGGCAGGGAGGGTGGATAGCTCTGCCAGTAGCCACCGACAGATTATGCGTGGTTATAGTATAACATAATATAGACCTGTCCCGCGAACGTTCCGGCCATTGCTTCGATATAGCCTGAAGCGAGTTGTTTATTCCATAAAGAAAGTGCAAATACGTTTTATAGTGCGTTTTAATCTATTCAGGTTTTTTGAATTGATTGGAGCATTTTTCTTTGAAAACTATGGCGCTTCTACCCTTTGGCCTGGCGTTGCTCGCTACCTGCTCAACGGCTTTCGCGGGTGCGACCCTGGATCGCGTGACACAGAAAGGGGAGCTGACCGGCGTCCTGATGGAAAGTTATCCGCCGTTCTCGTTTCTCAATGAGCAGAACCAACTCGACGGGTTTGACGTGGATGTTGCCAAGGCTGTTGCGCAACGCCTGGGGGTCAAACTCAAATTGGAAACACCGTCCTGGGATGTGATTGCCGCTGGCCGCTGGAGTGGGCGCTATGACATCTGCGTCTGCTCGATGACCCCGAGCAAGGCACGGGCCGAGGTGTTTGATTTTCCGGTCGAGTATTACCAGTCGCCAGCAGTCATCGTGGTGAATGCCAAGGACAAAGACATCACGGCGGGCAAAGACTTGTCCGGCAAAAAAGTCGGTGTGATCAGCGCATCGACTTACGAAGCCTACTTGAACAAGGATCTCGTGATCGAGGGCGCCGAGGACAAGCCGTTGAACTATCCGTTCGATAACGTCCAGGTGGCCCCTTATGACAATGAAACGGTGGCCTTCCAGGACCTGGCGCTGGGCACAGGCGTTCGTCTGGATGCCATGGTCACCAACCTCATCACCGCTCGCGAGCGGATTGCCCAGGATCCGCGCTTCAAGATAGCCGGCGACACGCTGTATGCCGAACCGAACGTCGTGGCCATTGAAAAGGGTGACCCGCAATGGAATGCCAAAGTCACCGAGGTCATTACTCAACTCAAGACTGACGGTACGCTGAGCAAGATTTCGCAGAAGTGGATCGGTGCCGACATCAGCCAATGACAGCCCTCAATCCACACCCGGCCAAGGCGACTGCCGCCCCTGCAATCGAGACGCGCCGATTCAGTCAATTTTTTGGATTTCGCACTCGCCTGTATCTGACGTGGGCAGCGTTGTCTGGATTGTGCGTGCTGTTCTTCATGAGCTTCGATTTGAAGTTTTCGATCATCCTGGAGAAATTGCCCAATCTGGTCGGCCTGCACCTTGGGCCAAACGGTTTCCTGCAAGGCGCCGCGCTGACGTTGTTCCTATGCTTGTGTTCGATCTGGCTCTCGTTGCTCCTTGGCTTTGTCACCGCGCTGGCGCGACTGTCACGCAGCGCAGTGGCATTCGGTATCGCCAGTTTCTATGCGTCTTTTTTTCGCGGTACACCGCTGCTGATCCAGATCCTGCTGATCTATCTGGGCTTGCCGCAGTTGGGCGTTGTACCCGGTGCAATCAGCGCGGGGATCATTGCGCTTTCGCTTAATTATGGTGCCTATCTGAGCGAGATCTTTCGCGCCGGCATCCTGGCTGTAGCACCCGGGCAGCGCGAAGCGGCGAAGGCGCTGGGTCTTGGGCCGAGGGCGACCTTTTTGCACATCATCTTGCCGCAAGCCATGCGCACGATCATTCCGCCGACAACCAGCCAGTTCATTTCAATGCTCAAGGACTCATCGCTGATTTCGGTGATGGGCGTGTGGGAGGTCATGTTCCTGGCGCAGTCCTATGGGCGGTCTTCCTATCGCTACATCGAAATGCTCACCACCGCAGCGGTCATCTATTGGTTGCTGTCCATCGGGCTGGAATTGATACAGCACCGCCTTGAGCGCCACTACGGCAAAGGTTTCAAGAATCAGCGGTGAACCGCCCCGTTTAATGACTTTACTTACAGGAATCACGATGTCCGATCCAAAACCTCTTTTGTTTGCACTCTATGAGCAAGCCAGTGTGGGCTGCGGCGGCGCACCCAGCCTTTGGACGCACCCCGCTGACGAACGACTGGCGATCAACTCTCTGGGCTATTGGTCGAACCTGGCGCGCATTGCCGATCAGGCTCACCTCGACATGCTATTTTTTGGTGATGTGCTGGGCTTCTACGATGTGTTTGGTGGCAACGCCGATGCGGCGATGAAGTGGGCGGTGGAAGCCCCGGCGAACGATCCGTTGATGATCATTCCAGCCTTGGCCGCCGCTACGGAGAACCTGGCCTTTGGCGTTACCGTGACCACCAGCTACGAACATCCCTTTACCCATGCCCGACGCTTCAGCACGCTGGATCACCTCACCAACGGCCGGGTCGGCTGGAACATCGTCACCTCATACCTGTCCAGCGCCGCCCGCAACTTCGGCTTGGAGCAGATGATCAAGCACGATCATCGCTATGAGCGTGCCGAAGAGTTTCTTGATGTGGTCTACAAACTCTGGGAGGGCAGTTGGGCCGACGACGCCGTGGTCGCGGACAAGGCGCGCCAGCTCTACGCTCGGGGCGAGCGCGTTCGACCGATCAATCATGTGGGTGAGCATTACCGGGTGGCCGGGCCGCATTTGACGTCCCCGTCGCCGCAACGCACGCCTTTGTTGATTCAGGCGGGCTGGTCGGGGCGCGGTCGTGAGTTCGCCGCCAAGCACGCCGAGTTGATCTTCATTGCCAAGTCCAACCCGCAGGAAATTCGCCTGGGGCTCGAGGAAATCTGGGCCAGGGCTCAAGCACGTGGTCGTCAGCGTGATGATGTGAAGTCCCTGACAGTGCTGCGTATCGTCACCGCGAAAACCGAGATTGAGGCGCAGCGCAAATACGACGAACTGCAAAGCAACTATCACTTGCAGGCGCAACTGGTCAGTTACGCGGGCGACACCGGCATTGATATCGGCCGCTATGCCGACAGTGAGGCGCTTTCCACCTACACCGAGGGCATGACCTCCTATGTGATGCACCCCGATGGCAGTGGCAAACCCTTGACGGCAGGTGACGTCAAACAGCGTTTTGCCAGCGTCACCCGAGGCAGTGATCTTATTCTCGTGGGCACCCCTCAACAGGTGGCCGAGCGCATTGAGGAACACGCCAGAATATCCGGTACCAGCGGTTACATGATTAACCCGCTGATCAGCCCGGGCAGTCTTGAGGATTTCGTAGAACTGGTGATCCCTCAATTGCAGAAACGTGGGCTATACCGTACACAACCGCAAAGCGGTACCTTTCGCTCGCGGTTACGGGGTGACGGTTCGAACCATTTGCCGGCGTCGGCTTATGGCGCTTCGTTCCGTTTCAATGAAGGTTTGTAGTGGCAAGGCCTGGAGGTCACTTGTAGGCGCTAGCTTGTCGGGTCGCCGCATCGCAGCGATGGTCGTTAACGATTACGCGTGTGATCTGGATGAGCGCGGCGCACTTGAGTCCATCGCCAGCAAGCTGGCTCCTACAGTTTTTCACCGTGGACGCGTTCCCTTGTGGGAGCTGGCCTGCCAGCGATGGTCGTGAACGATAACCCCGGAAGCCTGACGCCCCGAGGCGCTCTCAGGTTTTTCGCGAGCAAGCTCGCTCCTACAGTAGTTTCAGCGTGGGCACGGTCCCCTGTAGGAGCTGGCTTGCCAGCGATGGTCGTGAACGATAACGCGTGTAACCTGGATAAGCGCGGCGCACTGGAGTCCATCGCCAGCAAGCTGGCTCCTACAGTTTTTCAGCGTGGACGCGTTTTTGGAGGCTCGTCAAGTCTGAGAGGGAATTCTCGAACACGCCCCCTGAAGTCTGGAGCACCATGACCTGGGCTGAGTATTCGTAATCTCTGGTGATGCCGACGACGGTGCCGGGCGGCAAAATAGATTGACCGTCCGGGGTCTTCGGCAAGGGCGCCTTGATGGATTCAAAAACATCGTTACTGACCTTGAATATCGGTCGCGCCGCCAGTTTGATCTTGCCCTGGATTTCGGGTTGCCAGCTCATGTTGAAGCAAGCGGCGACCTGGCCGCTGAGCACCATGTACTTACAGCGTGAATAGGGCACTACTTTTAACCTGGCTTCCACGGCCATCTCTTTGAAGTCGGCGAGGACCACGTCGTTGGCGTAACCGGTACCGTTCCGTTATGGTCGACCCGACGGATGATTTGAGAAACTCGCAAAGAAGCGCTCGCTGACGGAGTAACCGGCCTATACCGTTGTTTGACGAATGCCCGGATCAAAAAGGACAACACATGACCCAGTATCTTGCCTTGTTTCTTGTCGGCGCCACGGGATTCGCCCAGGCGCAATCCCTATGCTCTGACGCCTGGTACCTAGCGATAGACAAGCGACTGCAAACGGCCGATGCGCAAGGGCACGGGCCGGATATTGGCTCCGACGAATGGAAATCGGTGATCGAATTCAAATTAGGGGTTCGCGGTAGGGCAAACGTGCCTGAACGAAACTCCGAAAAGTGGTGCATATACATCGATCAGCAGACCAAGGCGATACAGGCGACCGGGAGCGACGCCGCAAAACCCCTGGCGGTCAATGTTGAACCTGGCCCTTCTTACGATTGCGGCAAGGTGGAGCCCGACGGTATCGAAGCGATGATCTGTGAGGACAAGGACTTGTCCGCACTCGATCGCAAGCTGTCGCAGGTTTATGCCAGTGCAAGTATCAAGGCCGGCAACGAGCATCCTCCCACGCTGAAAGCAGAGCAACGTGGATGGATCAAGGGGCGCGATGACTGCTGGAAGAGCGATGACGCAGGTGCATGCGTACGCATGGAGTACCAGCGCCGCATCGCCGAGTTGCAGGCCCGGTACCGACTGGTGTCGGGCACAGGGCCTGTTTACTACGAGTGCGACGGCAACCCGGCTAACGAGGTTACGGCCATGTTCTTCAACACCGATCCGCCGACATTAATTGCCGAGCGTGGCGATAGCGTATCGCTGATGTACCAGCAGCCAGGCGGCAGTGGCATAAAGTACCTTGGGCGCAATGAGACCCTTTGGGAGCATCAGGCCGAGACGATAATCACTTGGGGATACGGTGCGCTCGAGTCGCATTGCAAAAGAAAACCTTGAAACTGCGCGCTCATCGAACGCATTGCCGGCAGGCGATCGCTCGTGGCGCCATGCTGGCTAACCCAGTGCTTTCCTCAGCCCTTTCAAGCGCACATTCGCCCGTTGCACAGCGGCCATTTTTTCAGGCCGCTTCATGCGTTTCCACTTTCTGATGTCTTCCTTGCTTCGCCCGCAACTGACACACAGATCGCCACTGAGTTGGCAAACTGCAATGCAGGGATTTTCGATTTCCTTAGCCATTGTCAGTCACCCTTTGGCTATCCGTGATTGAGCCAGGCGATTTTTCCAGTCGCCGCCGTGAGTACGTTGGCACTCTTGCTCAGAGTCGAAGCGGACATTGCGGTCTGAAGGGGTCAGGTCGATGTTGGCCTCACTCAACGCGATGGCCGTCAACTCAAAGATGCGCGCCTTCGCGTCAACCTGGGCGAGCTGCCTGTCAGCCAGGGTTTCGAACACCCAGGTGACCTTCAGGGTTTCAGCCAACGCATTCAGGTCAGCGGCGTGGGTGAGCCAGGTAAAACCTTTGATTTCACCTTTTGCGGTTTCGCATGCTTCGGTGAGCGTGGTGATCAACCGGCGCTCGATCCGCGCCAGTTCACGTTTGCCTGGTGGCATCAGGGGTTCCTTTGGAGACAAGAGTGGGGAGGTGCGGGATCAGGCCGGACGAAACTCGACCGTCAGGTGGCTGACTTCGTGCACCGGCTTGAGACGTTCACGAATGCTGTCGGCGCTTGCCGTGGCTTCGCCAAGGACGCTGACGATGGCCGCATGGGCTTGCGGCCCGACTCGCCACACGTGCAAGTCCGTGATGGTGGCATCCCCCGGTTTCTCGACCCGTTCGCGGATTTCCTCGGCAACGTGCGCATCGGTCTGATCGAGCAGCACGCCTGCGGTGGTCCCCATCAAGGTCCAGGCCCAACGCGCGATAACGATGGCGCCGACGATGCCCATGACCGGGTCCAGCCATACCCAGCCCAGATACCGGCCGGCGAGCAGTGCAACAATGGCCAGAACCGAAGTCAGCGCGTCTGCGATGACGTGGACGTAGGCTGATTTCAGGTTGTTGTCGTTGCCGTGATGGGCATGGGGATGGGCATGGCCGTGATCCTCATGATCGTGTCCATGACTGTGTCCATGACTGTGATCGTAGCCCAGCAGCAGGGCACTGACGATGTTGACGATCAAACCGGCAATCGCGATGAGCGTCGCGGTGCCGAACTGAACCTGCGTTGGCTGCAACAGGCGCATGACAGATTCAACGCCAATGCCCAGGGCGACCATACCGAGGATCAGCGCCGAGGCGAACCCGCCCAAGTCTCCAACCTTTCCGGTACCGAAACTGTAGCGCTGGCTGTAGGCATGGCGCTTTGCGTATCCGTAAGCGGCCGCCGAGATGCCCAATGCGCCGGCATGGGTTGCCATGTGAAAACCATCGGCCAGTAGCGCCATCGAGCCCGTGATGTACCCGGCGGTGATCTCGCCAATCATCATCACAACGGTCAGTGCCACAACCCAAAGCGTGCGCCTGGCATTTTCGTCGTGCGCCGGGCCAAGGAACACGTGGTCGTGCCTGTAGTTGATGTGGGGGCTGCTCATGATGTCTACCTGGATGCGTTCACTTGGAGTAACGGCGAATGGCTTCAAGCAACTCTTCGACGCCCTTGTTGCGCTCCGCTTCGCTCAGCGCAGGGTTCGCGACATGCTCGCGCGCGTGGTCCTCGATGATTTCTTCCATCAAGCCGTTGATGGCGCCGCGAGTGGCGGCCACAAGGTGCAGTGTCCTGGCGCAATCGAGATCCGATTCCAGTGCGCGTTCAACGGCCTGGATTTGTCCGGCGATGCGTTTTACACGCTTGAGAAGATCGTCTTTGTTTGCTGCGATATGGCCCATTGGATGGATACCCCCTCTACCTATGCTTTGCGCATGATAGGCATACCCCCTATACCTATGCAAACAATAAGCAACCTGTGGCGAGGGAACTTGCTCCCGCTGGGGCGCGAAGCGGCCCTAAAAATGCGACTGCTGCGCAGTCCAGCGGGACGGTGCGGCGATCCGACAAGAACTCCCTCGCCACAGATTCAGTGTTCATCCTTAAGTGAACAGCATCAGGCTGTAGACCTGACTTTGCGACAGGGCAGGCGTCAGGCTGCCATATGGGTTGCAGCCCATTGCTTTTTGCAACTGGCTTTCATCGCTTCCATTTGCTCGCCGAGGTCGTCCAGCCTGGATTTTCCCAATAGTTTTTTCGCCTGAGGAAACATTTCGGTTTCCTCCTCTTCAATGTGGTGCTCCAGCAGCTCTTTGACGACCTTCACCCGCCCGGCAAATTCCGGCGTGCCTGGATCAGTCTGCTTCAGATCCGGTAATACCAGCGAGTCGACAGTGCGATGTTCTTCCTTCGCCTCGAAGTACATGACGTCCTGCTCCTTGGTCCCTGCCGCCTTGAAGGCTGGGTAGAGGATTTCTTCTTCCAGTTTGGTATGGATGGAAATCTCCATCTCCAGCTTATCCAGAAGGTCAGTGCGTTTCTTGATCGCTTTATCAGTCGACTCGCTCAATTGAGCAAGAATGGTTTTCACGGTTTGATGATCGGCTTTCAGAAGGTCAATCGCGTTCATGTTGGCTGCCTCAGCTAGCGTGGAATTGAGCCTCAACGGGATGTGGCATTGAGGCGTCCCGGTAGCTATCGCATTTCCTGTGCCAAGGACATTCGCCAGCCAATACGCCGGTAAACAAGGGCTTGCGATCCGTGTTCATCATCTGGGGCGTGCAGTCTGCAAGAAAGGGCGATTTGAGCATTGCAGATTCACATACGGACAGGTTCTTGCGGTGCGACGAATGTTCAATCACTTGCGAAGTGTCATGCCTGTCACTGCCGCAACATCCGGCGCCGAAGAGCGGCGCCAGTACATTGATCAGCAGATCGATGCGATATCACCCCCTGCACAAAACGGATAGCGATCTGCGCAAAGCGGATATTGGCCCCCTCGCGCTCTCAATACCCTTGATTTGCATCCTGCGTAACAGTGCTTTGCATGGCAGGCAACAATGCGGCCGCCATCGGTGAACCGTTGCCCGCACCGCTCACAGCCGCACGCTCAAACGAACAAACGAACAAACGAACAAACGAACAAACGAACAAACGAACAAACGAACAATAAAAAATAACAACAAGAGACCGATGTCATGCGAAAAATCGATGTACACGAGGTTATCGACAACGCACGTTTCAACCGCTTTCACTGGATGGTTTTGTTCTGGTGCGCCCTGATCATCATCTTCGACGGCTACGACCTGGTGATCTACGGGGTGGTCTTGCCGACGCTGATGAAAGAGTGGGGATTGAGCCCGCTGGAGGCTGGGGCGCTGGGCAGCTATGCGCTGTTTGGCATGATGTTCGGTGCGCTGTTTTTCGGGCCGCTGTCGGACAAGATCGGGCGCAAGAAAACCATCACCCTTTGCGTGATGCTCTTCAGCGGCTTCACCGTGCTCAATGGCTTTGCCACAAGTCCGACTACGTTTGGCATCTGCCGGTTCATTGCCGGCCTTGGCATCGGCGGCGTGATGCCCAATGTGGTGGCGCTGATGAATGAGTACGCGCCAAAGAAAATTCGCAGCACCCTGGTCGCCATCATGTTCAGCGGCTATTCGGTGGGCGGCATGCTCTCGGCGGGCCTGGGGATTGTGCTTATTCCCAGCTTCGGTTGGCAGGCTGTGTTCTACGTGGCAGGGCTGCCGTTATTGCTGCTGCCGTTGATCATGTATTTCCTGCCGGAATCGGTGGGTTTCATGCTGCGTCAGGGCCGCAACGAAGAGGCGCGCAATGTACTGCAGCGGGTCGACGCACGCTACATCGTACAGCCCGACGACATCCTGCACATGACTGAGGTGAAGGGGATCGGCACCCCTGTGTTGCAGCTGTTTCGCGAAGGCCGCGCCTTGCGCACCCTGATGCTTTGGTTGGCGTTTTTCTGCTGCTTATTGATGGTCTACGCCTTGAGCTCCTGGCTGCCGAAACTCATGGCCAACGCCGGTTATAGCCTCGGCTCAAGCTTGTCCTTCTTGCTGGTGTTGAACTTCGGCGCGATTTTCGGTGCGGTGGGTGGGGGCGTATTGGGCGATAAGCTCAACCTTCCAAGGGTACTGGCGGTGTTCTTTGCCATTGCCGCGGTGTCGATCACCTTGCTCGGATTCAAAAGTCCAACCCCTGTGTTGTACCTGCTGATCGCCATCGCTGGCGCCACCACCATTGGTTCGCAAATCCTGCTGTATGCCTGTGCTGCGCAGTTCTATTCCATGGCCATTCGTTCCACGGGGCTTGGCTGGGCGTCGGGGATTGGCCGTAACGGAGCCATTGTTGGCCCTCTGTTAGGCGGTGCGTTGCTGGGAATCAGTTTGCCACTGCAACTCAACTTCATGGCGTTCGCCTTGCCGGGTGCGGTGGCTGCCCTCGCCATGACCCTGTATGCCATCAGCAGCGAGCGTAACGCCTCCAGCGTTGGCGAGCCGCTGTCGGCGGCCAAGGCCTGAGTCCGCAAGGAGCTGTTTGATGAAAGGCTTAATGCGTGACTTTTCACTGTCCGCTGCAGTTGCAGGCTTTATTGCCACGGTGATCTCGTATGCGGGGCCCCTGGTGATCATTTTCCAGGCGGCGGACACTGCGCATCTGTCTCGCGAACTGCTGTCGTCCTGGGTCTGGGCGATCTCCATTGGCAGTGCGCTGCTGGGGATCGGCCTGAGCCTGCGTTACCGCGTGCCGATCATCATTGCTTGGTCGGCACCCGGCTCGGCCCTGTTGGTGGCGTTGCTGCCGGGCATTTCGATGAACGAGGCCGTCGGCGCTTATCTGCTGAGTAGTCTGATTATCTTTCTGGTAGGCCTCTCGGGCGCGTTCGACCGCGTTATCAGCAAGCTGCCCGGCGCCATCGCAGCGGCAATGCTCGCGGGAATTCTGTTGCGTTTTGGCACCGGCCTGTTCGTGTCATTGCAAGGCAAGCCCGGGTTGGTGCTGGCAATGTTCACCACCTACCTGGTGTGCAAACGGCTGCTGCCGCGATACGCGGTGATGGCGGTACTGGTGGTGGGCTGTGCCATCGCCATGCTCACCGGACAATTGCACCGCGAAGCCCTGGTGATCGGCCTGGCGACGCCGGTGTGGATCGCCCCCCAGTTCAGCCTGGGTGCAACCTTGAACGTCGCCTTGCCACTGGTGATGGTGGCACTGACCGGTCAGTTCGTGCCGGGCATGGCCGTGTTGCGCGCCTCGGGTTACACCACACCGGCCAGTCCGATCATCGCCTGCAGCGCGCTGGGCACGGCGCTGTTAGCGCCGTTTGGCTGCCACGGCCTCAACCTGGCGGCGATCACTGCCGCCATCTGCACGGGCCGCGAGGCCCACGAAGACCCGGGCAAACGCTATGTCGCCGGTGTCGTCGGCGGCTTCTGTTACCTGGTCTTGGGCATTTTCGGAGCGACCCTGGTGTCGTTGTTCGCGGCCTTTCCCAAAGAACTGATCGCCGCTCTGGCGGGCCTGGCCCTGTTCGCTGCAATTGCCGGTGCCCTGGCCAATGCCATGGCCGTGCCCAATGACCGTGAAGCGGCGCTGGTGACGTTCCTCACCACCGCCTCAGGCATGTCGCTGTTCGGGTTGTCCGCCGCGTTCTGGGGGCTGATTTTCGGCATGGTCGCGCACCTGCTGTCGAGTACGCGTCGGCCACCCCTTGCAACCGCAACCAGCCGCGCCCGGGAGATGACGCGCTGACCCGTTTTCGTAACGCCTTACCTATTCATAACAACAATAAGAGCACACCGATGAAGTCAACCATTCATGCAACTCGTACGCTATTGTCCACGGCTGTCGCCTTGGGTTGTTCCAGCCAATTGATGGCCGCGCAGGGCGGTTTTATCGAAGATGCCACCGCCACCTTGCAAGCACGCAATTACTACTTCAGCCGTGACTATTCGGACATTGTCGGCGCCAACCGGCAGTCGAAGGCCGAGGAGTGGGCCCAGGGCTTTATCCTCAATGCCAAGTCCGGTTACACCCCAGGGCCGATCGGCGTCGGCATCGATGTCATCGGCCTGCTCGGGCTCAAGCTCGACAGCAGCCCGGACCGGGTCAATACCGGCCTGTTGCCGGTGCACAGCGATGGCCGCGCGGCCGATGACTACAGTCGCCTGGAAGGCACGCTGAAGCTGCGTTACTCGAAGACCGAACTGCGCGTTGGCGAGTTGCAACCCAACTTGCCGGTGCTAGTTTTCAGTGACATCCGCCTGCTGCCGCCCAGTTACCAGGGCGCGAGCATCAGCTCCGCTGAGATCAATGGCTTGACGCTGCAAGGCGGCCATCTGAGCTCCACGCACCTGCGTAACGAGGCCGGCGACGAGAAGATGCAGGCCATGCTCGGCTACGTGCCCCAGCGCCAGGTCAGCAGTGACGCCTTCAACTATGGTGGCGGCGATTACGTCTTCAACGACAAACGCACCAGCGTCAGCGCCTGGTACGGGCAGCTGGAAGACATCTACCAGCAAGGCTTCCTGGGCCTGAAACACAGCCAGCCCCTTGGCAGTTGGACCCTGGGCGCCAACCTCGGCTATTTCGACGCGAAGGAGGATGGCAAGAAGCTGCTGGGCAATATCGACAACCAGGCGTTCTTCTCCCTGCTGTCGGCCAAGTACGGCGGCCATACCTTCTATGTCGGCTACCAGGGTATCTACGGAGAAAGCGCGTTCCCTCGGGTATTTGCCAACATCTCGCCGCTGGGCAACGAAGTGCCGACCTATGAATTCGCCTCCACCGACGAGCGTTCCTGGCAGGCGCGCTACGACTACGACTTCGCCGCCCTCGGCGTGCCGGGACTGACCAGCACCGTGCGCTACATCACCGGCAACAACGTCAACACCGGCAAGGGCTTCGAAGGCAAAGACCGCGAACGCGACCTGGACCTCGGTTACGTCGTGCAGAGCGGGACCTTCGCAGGGCTGGGTGTCCGGGTGCGCAATGCCATGGCGCGCTCCAATTACCGCAGCGATATCGATGAGAACCGGCTGATCCTGAGCTACACCTGGACGTTGCTGTGAGTGAGGCGAGTATGAGCAATAAAGTCTGGGCGCAATTGGCCCTGTGTGCAGCGGGTGGCGCAGTTGTGCTGCTCGCTGTCGGCAACGGCATGCACCTGATGTATGCCGGCATTATCGACGTGTTGCTGCTGGCAGCGGCGGTGCTTTATCACCGTCAGCCAGTACGGGTAGTCGAAGTGCCCGTGCAACGGGAACCAGATCTCGTGGAGTCCAGTGCGCCGGTCCCGCTACCGTCGCTGCAAGTGGTCGAGCGCATCATGTAGCGTTTGGCCAGTTTGCACGAGTTGGCACTGCAGGCAACCCGGATAGCGGTCTGAACAACGTGGCTTGCCGGTCTCTCAAACGCCCGAGCAAATGCCCATCACCTTGTAGGTCAACGTGTGCGTTTCACCCTGGTGGTCGATGTAGACCATGGTCGCCGGCACGACTTCGCATGCAGTCGAGGTATCGGTTACCGAGATGACCTTGGCGATATCCAGAGCTGGAGATGGTGTGACCGGGGTGCTTTCGGCGGCCATCACGGCGGTTGTGGTCAGGGCCAACAGTACACTCGACAAGGTCTTCATGTGTTTTCTCCGTGGTGTTTTGATGAGTGAATTTTATTCTTCTACAGGTAGGGATAAAGAGGGCTGTACTTGATGCTGCGTTACATCAGATGCAACAGTCATTGCCGTCGGAGGGTTCATGGATTTGCTTAACAGCCTGCGGGTATTTGTGCGTGTAGCCGACGCAGGCAGCTTTACCACCGCCGCACAGGCGCTGGACTTTTCCACGGCGCAAGTGTCTCGGCTGGTGGCTGATCTCGAGCAGCACGTGCAGGCACGTCTGCTGCAGCGCACCACCCGCCGGTTGAGCCTGACCGAAGCCGGCGAACGCTTCCTGTTGCGGGCGCGGCAAATACTCGACGACATGGCCGAGGCCACCGCAGAAGCGCGTGGCGCTCACCTGGAGCCCAATGGCCGGTTGCGTCTGCACTGTTTGACCGGGCTGGGCGTGCTGATGACGCCACTGATTGCCCGCTACTGCGAGCTCTTCCCGGACGTGGTGGTTGAATTGACCTTGTCGCAACGCAACCCCGACCCCCTTGAAGACGGGCACGACGTGGTCATCTCCATTGCCCAGGAACTGGCGGATTCACAATTCGTTGCCCAAGCGGTAGGGCGCATCTTCAGCATCCCTTGCGCATCACCTGCGTACATCGCGCGTCGGGGCCTGCCCACCCACCCCGAACAACTGAATGAACACTGCTGCCTGCGCATGATCGACCCGTTGTACGGCGATGAGTGGGTTTTCCGTGATGAGCAGGGCGAGCATTCAGTGGTGCCCGGCAAGACCTTCCAGAGTAACGTTCCCGAGGCGATGGTCAATGCGTCGGAGGCCGGGATGGGCATCAGCCTGCTGCCGTTCTACACCGTAACTCGGTCGCTGCGCGAGGGCACGTTGCTGCGCCTGCTGGGCGACCATCGGCTCAGGGAGCGAAACGTCTATGCACTCTATCCTTCCAAGCGTTTTCTGGATGCCAAGGTGAGGACCTGGGTGGACTTTCTCAAGGCGGAGTTGCCCGGGCTTTTTTCCGGACATGAGATCACAGCGAATGATGTTCGACACTGGGGAGTGGGCTAGCGCCAACGATCAAGCAAAACTTCGCAGTTTTGCTAAGTCTCGTGTCGGTGACGAGCCGAATTGACGACTATATTCGCGACTGAACTGCGATGGGCTTTCATATCCCACTTGAAATCCAGCGGCTGCGACGTCGAGGCCTTCAGAGATCATGAGGCGTCGCGCTTCGTGAAGGCGAAGTTGCTTTTGATATTGCAGGGGGCTCATAGCCGTTATGGATTTGAACCTGTGGTGGAGCGTCGAGGTGCTGAGATTGACGAGTTTGGCCAGCGAATCGATTTGAAGGGGTTTTGAGTAGTTTTCATTAAACCACTCAATTGCTCGTGTTACGCGATGCGCCTGGCTGTCAACGATCGCAATCTCGTGCAGCCTCTGGCCCTGTTGGCCACGCAAGAGTCGATAGAATATTTCTCGAATGGCTAACGGCGCCAGGGTGGGAATATCCTCCGGGCTTTCCAGCAGTCTCACGAGGCGCAGCATTGCATCGAGTAACGACGTATCTATTTTGTCCAGGAAAAGGCCACGGTTTTGCGCACCACTGGGCACGCCGATCGGACTTGCGTCGGCGATCAGTTGCGTAATTTCGCAGGGATCAATATCCAGGCGGATGCATAGGTATGGCTCCTCGGGAGAAGCTTCAATCACTTGGCCCGCTAAAGGCAGCGTCACGGAAACGACGAGATAATTCAGCGGATCATAGACGTAGCCTTCATCACGCAGTCGAACCTCTTTACGACCTTGAACAACAATACACAGACCTGGTTTATGAATTGTGTGAATCGCATCTGTAGGAGCATCACTTCTGATGAAGTGAAGCGGGGGCACTGCCGTCTCGAATACACCATACTCGGGCGCAAAACGTTGAATGATGGACGCCAGTTCGGTTCGACGTTTCGTAATTTCGGCATCGGACTGAATCAAAGGAAACTCCTTGAGAGTTGCTCACGTGTGGCGGGAGTCGGGACGTTTTTTCGGCAGTACAGCTTTATTAAATATCAAAAAAGCCCAGCTATTGCCGCAATGCTGTTCAGTTAAGGATTCTGTAGGAGCGAGCTTGCTCCGGGCGGCGTTCCGACGATGGACTCAAGAGCGCCGCGTTTAGTCAGTAAACACGCGGCATCGTTAACGACCATCGCGAGCAAGCTCGCTCCTACAGTGGATCATTCTCGCTTAACTGAACAGCATTACAGCTATTGCCGGGCTTTTTGACGGTTGTGCTTTCCAGCGCAAATAAGCTCTCTAACTCCCATCCAGCCATTAAAAAAAGCACCCCTTACTCCCGGATATCATGATTTTTCACAAGCATGAGCCTTCCTTATAGTCCTCCCAAGCCCACTTGGAACACGGTTGTGTTTCCCTTGATGCGAGACAACTTTATGGAAAACAAGAAACGCGCCGTCCAGGCTTCAGAGGTTGGGATGGGAACTCGAGTCGTATGGGGAGGAGAGCAGGTTCAACATCCGTACAATGCGACCCAAACCCCCATAGTGGTCAGCGCCGCCTATGGTTATGACGATATCGATAAGTGGTATGACGTGGCATTGGGAAAGGAGCCCGGCTTCATTTACAGCCGGATGAGCAATCCCACTGTCTCTGTCCTGGAAGATAAACTCTGTGAGCTCGAAAACGCAGAGTCGGCTGTAGCTTTCAGTACCGGAATGGCTGCAATCAGCGGTGTACTACACACCTTTCTGTCCTATGGGCAGCGCGTGATATCTACACGTGACAGCTACGGTGGCACGAACAAGATTTTTGAGGAGTTTCTTCCACGCATGGGCGTGGACGTAACCCTTTGCGATACGCTCGACACTGTGGCGCTTGAGCAGGAAATTGCTAAAGGCTGCAACGTCCTGTACCTGGAAACCCCCACGAACCCGACGCTGAAGATCGTTGATATTCGGCGGCTTGTGGCAGCGGCGAAGCGAGTGGGCGCTTTGGTTGTCGCGGACAATACATTCGCGACCCCTCTGAATCAGAATCCGCTCGCTTTAGGTGTTGATGTGGTTGTGCACAGCGCGACCAAATTCCTCTCCGGTCATGGTGATGTACTCGGCGGCGTGGTGTGCGGCGCCGAGCATTTGATGTCTCAAGTTCGCCATTACCGCGAAATCAATGGGGCCTCGCTGGATCCTTTTTCAGCGTACTTAATTATCCGGGGCATCAAGACTCTGGCCCTGCGTCTTCGCCAGCAACAGGCGAGCGCACAACTTCTGGCCGAGTACCTCTGCACCGAACCGCTGGTTGAGACTGTGAACTATCCGGGGTTGCCTCAACATCCAGGTCATGACATCGCTCGATCGCAAATGAACGGATTCGGCGCCATCGTCAGCTTCGTACTCAAAGGAGGCATGGACACCGTGACCCGTTTGTTACCGCTGCTCAGATATGCGCATCGGGCGGGCAATTTGGGCGCTGTCGAAACCATTTATGGGCCGGCACGGACGACCAGTCACGTGGAAAATACCCTGGAAGAGCGTCAGGCACTTGGCATTTCCGAAGGTTTGGTTCGAGTGTCCGTAGGTATTGAGGATTCGGCAGATTTATTGGCTGATCTAAAACAAGCCTTCGCTTTAGTGCGAAGTAAAAAAGGTGATGCAACCTTTCACGCTGACAGTGCTCAACGTTTCATTGAAGTAGAAGCCTGAATACGAGCAGGACTTTCGATATTCATCTTAAGCCCTTCATGAAGAATGAAAATAATAAAATCCAGCGACGACAAAATTGTACTGCCCAAAAGCCGGTTACAAGGTGTTTGTCCGAACATTTCATGAGAATAAAACTATGTCCACGCATATCGAAGATAATCAGCCCGATCCAAACTCGCGTTTCAAAAAGGAAATGCAAACACGCCACATCGTGATGTTGGCACTGGGCGGTGTGATCGGTACGGGATTATTCCTGACCTCCGGTTACACGGTTAATCAGGCAGGACCGCTCGGTGCGGTGATCGCTTACATCATCGGTGCGGTGATGGTGTATCTGGTCATGGTCTGTCTCGGTGAGTTGGCTGTGCAGATGCCGGAAACCGGATCGTTCAGTAGCTACGCAACACGCTACCTGGGCCCAGGTACAGGCTATACAGTGGCCTGGCTTTACTGGCTCACATGGGCAGTAGCGATCGGTTCAGAATTTACCGCTGCGGGCATACTGATGGTTCGGTGGTTTCCTGACACACCGGTCTGGATCTGGAGTGCGCTGTTTGCCCTTGCAGTCTTCTTCAGCAATGTTGTCTCTGTCCGGTTGTTTGCGGAGACTGAATTTTGGCTTTCTTTGATCAAGGTTCTGACCGTTATCACGTTCATTGCGATCGGCGCAGCGGCAATTTTCGGCCTTTTGCAAGTACAGAGTTTGCAGGGGGCGGGACTTTCCAACTTCACACGTGAAGGGCTGTTCCCCACCGGGTTCCTGCCCATTGCAATGACCCTCCTGGCTGTTTCCTTCGCATTTTCCGGAACCGAGCTGATCGGAATTGCGGCAGGTGAAGCACAGGATCCACAAACCAGCGTGCCCAAGGCTATCCGCACCACAGTGGTACGTTTGGCGCTGTTCTTCGTGGGGACAATTTTCGTCCTTGCGACGTTACTGCCACGCGAGCAAGCGGGGCTCGTAGAAAGTCCATTCGTCATGGTGTTTGAGCTGATTGGCATTCCATACTCAGCCGACATCATGAACTTCGTCATTCTCACTGCACTGATTTCCGCCGCTAACTCGGGGTTGTATGCAGCCTCGCGCATGCTGTGGACATTGAGCGATCAAGGACATATGCCTAAGCGCTACGCCAGGCTTTCCAGCCGGGGCACACCGGTGAACGCCATCGTTCTGAGTATGGCGGGTGCAGTGGCTTCTCTGCTTAGCAGTGTGTTCGCTCCTGATACGGTTTACTTGGCCCTGGTGTCCATTTCCGGTCTGGCGGTCGTCGTCGTGTGGATGAGCATTGCAGCAAGCCAGATCGCGTTCCGTCGTCAATACGTCGCCAATGGCGGACGAGTTGAAGACCTGCATTTCCGTGTGCGCGGCTACCCATGGGTGCCCATCGGTGCACTGTTGTGTTGTCTGCTGGCCTGTGTGGGTATCGCTTTTGATCCCGAGCAGCGAGTGGCGCTGTACTTCGGCCTGCCCTTTATCGCGTGGTGTTATTTCGTGTACTGGATCACTCGAAACAAGAGGGCAGAGCGGTTGGCTTTGGCCGCAGCTGTTCATTCCTCTGGCACCGCGTGAATTTCTCAGGCAATGATTGTGTATAGATAAAGTCCTGATGAGGTTGCGCCGATGAGTCAAAAGTCACTACCACCCTTGAACTGGTTGAGGGCATTCGAAGTATCGGCGCGTTATTTGAACTTTACCCACGCAGCGCAAGAGCTCCATTTGACTCAAGGGGCTGTGAGTCAGCAGATCCGTCAGTTGGAAAGTCACCTCGGGGTGGCGCTGTTCAAGCGCTTGCCCCGAGGGCTTGGCTTGACCGAGGAAGGGCAGTCGTACCTGCCTGTCGTCCAGGACGCGATCAGTCGCCTCGCCGTCGGCACCAACGAGATTTTCGGCCAGCACAATCGAAGACATTTGAAAGTGCGTGGCAGTCTTTCCTTTCTTCACTATTGGTTGGCCCCCCGACTCGCAGATTTTTCTCGGGAGTACCCCCAGATTGATATTCGATATATCAGCAACATCTGGGTGAAAGAACCGGATGGCGAGGATGACCTGGAGATTCGCTGGGGATGCGGTTCGTGGTCAGGCTTGCACGCTCAGCGATTGACCTGGGACATCCTTCAGCCTGTTTGCTCCCCAGAGCTCATGGCCAGCTCACCCATACATGAGCCTCGCGACTTGATGAACCATTCTCTGCTGCATGTTCTGGGGTACGAAGAGGGTTGGGGTTACTGGTTGAAGCGAGTTGGAGCAGACGACGTCGACTATTCCCGCGGCCTTCAGTTTGACACGCTGATTTCCACGATCCGCATGGCCGAATTGGGGCAGGGCGTTGCGCTGGCACGGTCTTCGGTGGTCGAGGATTTGCTCAAGACTGGGCAATTGGTTGCGCCGTTCAGTCACCGAATCGAGGCCAGCGAATCTTTTTATCTGGTGCACGAACAGAGCGAAGCGCTATCGCCTGATGCCGCAAATTTTTCTACCTGGCTGGTGGCTCAAGCCCATCGCCTTTTGTAATACCGATTGGGAGTGGTCATGGATTATGTAAGCACACGCGGCGGTGACATGCGGGCAGATTTTCGCAGTGTGGTTCTGTCGGGGCTCGCCGAAAACGGTGGTCTCTATGTCCCAGCCAGTTTGCCGGTATTCACTGAGAAACAGATTGCCAGCTGGTCGTGGCTGCCGTTTGATGAGTTGGTTTGGCGAGTGATTTCGCCTTTTGTTGGCTCTTCCATAGATGAAAGTACCCTGCGTGGCTTGCTCAGTGACAGCTATCGACAATTCAAGCATCGCGCCATTACGCCGCTTGAGCAGATAGGGCATAACGAGTGGATACTCCAGCTGTTTCATGGCCCGACCCGTTCTTCCAAGGATTTCGCCGCGCAATTGCAGTCGCGCCTGGTCAAGCATTTTCTTGAGGAGGTCGGTAAAGAAGCGTTGGTGGTCGGTGCAACTAACGGTGATACCGGCCTTGCTGCGCTTGAAGCCTTTACTGACTGCCCGGCCGCCCGCATGGCGATACTGTATCCGCGCGATGGTCTTGCGCCTGAGCAACTCAGTGTCTTGCAGGCAGCCGACCCGCAGCGGGTCCAGCTGTTTGCGGTTGACGGTAATTTCGATGATTGCCAGATGCTGGTCTCCCGACTATTGCGTGAGTGGCCATTGGGCGCAGTGATGCCGATCTGTTTCAACTCGACCAATTGGATCGGTGTCCTGGCCCAGATCGTTTTTTACTTCCACGCGGCCTTGCAACTGGGCGGTGGCTCGCGTCCCGTCGGCTTTAGCGTTCCAGCGGCCAGCTCGGCCGAAATCTACGCCGGCTACATTGCGCAGAAAATGGGATTACCCATCAATCAGGTGATCATATCGACCAACAGCAATGATGCCCTGCACCAGTTTTTTCATTGCAATCGCTACTCCACCCGGATGACTGATCGAACAGTGTCACCGGCGATGGACTTCTCGTTGTTTTCCAACCTGGAGCGGTTTATCTGGGAGATTTACGAGCACGATGGCTGCTCGACAAAAGCGCTGATGGAGCATTTTGAAAGTTGCGGAGAAATGAGCATCGGAAACCAGCAATGGCTGCGTGCCCGAGTGCTCTTCGATTCCTATGCGGTAGACGAATCCCAGGTGCGCGATGAGGTCGTCGAACTGTTCCGCGAGACGGGCTCGGCCATCGATCCTCACACCGCTGTCGGTGTACTGGCTGGCAGGCTTCATCGACGCAGCCTGGGCGCGCCGATGGTCACCTTCGGGCAAATTGCGCCGGCCAAGTCGGCGGCGCTGTTGGCCGAGCTGGGCGTCTGGCAAGCAAGCGTTCCGAGCACTGTCGAGGTGAGCGCGCAACCACCGTACCTGGCCAAGGGCGATCTGGACGGTCTGTGCCAGGCCCTTTGTCTGGCGCAGCAGAGGCTTGTATGAAGCGCATTCTGGATCCGTTGGATGAACGCATACTGGCCGAACTGACCGCCAATGCGCGAATAGCCCATATCGAACTGGGTGCCAAGATCAATTTGTCGCGCAATGCGGTGCGCCAGCGCATCGAGCGTCTTGAGCGCGACGGTGCGATCCAGGGCTATACGGTACTTCTCGGTGAAACGCGGCGGCCTGCGTCGCTTATCAGTGCAGTGATCTTCGTCTACCGCTACGACCGCATGCGTGGCGAAGCAGTATTGGCTGCGCTGCGCTCCATTCCCGAAGTCGTGCAATGTGAAGTACTCAGTGGTGAGTTCGATTTAATGCTGCGCGTGAATGCTGCCACACCTGAGCGTGTCCATCTTGTGTGGAAGGAAATCGCGGCCATGCCAGGGGTGGAAAACACCGTGACCTCGTTCGTCCTTTCTGCCGTGTTTTAAAGAAAATGTGCTTGGGCAAAATGCCCAACTAATAGAGCAAACTGCCATATTCAACTGCCAAAGCCCGGCTCTTAGGATGTTCCTGTCGAACAACATCAATAAAGGAACAGCTTTCATGACCGAGTACAAAATTTCCTTGGTAGGGTTTGGTGGCGTGAACCGTGGCTTCGCCCAATTGGTCGCCGATCGTAATGCCCAGTGGAAAGAGTCCCTGGGCTTCACTATTAAAATTGTCGGTGTCACCGATCTGTTCCTCGGCTCCATCGTTGCCAAAGACGGTCTGGATGCCAAGCAGTTGGTCGCGCTACCGATCGAGAAAGGCGCTCTCGCTCAACTGCCCGGCGGCAATGCCGAGGCCTTCAACGAAACCGTGATCAAGCATTCCGGTGCCGACATCATCGCTGAGGCCACTTTCACCAATCCGGTGGATGGCGAACCCGCAACCACCTTCTGCCGCTGGGCCCTGGAAAGTGGCATTCATGTAGTGACCACCAACAAGGGCCCTATTGCGCTGCACGGTGCCGAGCTCAAGGCGTTGGCTCGTCGCAACCAGGTCGCTTTCGAGTACGAGGGGGCGGTGATGAGTGGCACTCCCGTGATTCGCCTGGCCAAGCAGGCCTTGGCGGGTGCCAGCGTACAAGGCTTCGAAGGCATCCTGAACGGCACTTCCAACTATGTGCTCAGCCAAATGAAAAACGGCCTGGCGTTCAACGATGCCGTCGTACAAGCGCAACAGCTCGGTTACGCCGAGGCGGATCCAACCGCCGATGTGGAAGGGTATGACGTACGCCTCAAGGTGGTCATCCTGGCCAACGAACTTCTGAATGCACGACTGAATGTCAGTGACGTAGCCTGTTCAGGCATCAGCAACATCAGCGCGCAAGATATCGCTCAGGCAAGTGCCAATGGCGCCAGCTGGAAACTGATTGGCTCAGCCGATCGTGAAGCCGATGGCTCGGTTCGAGCGAGTGTCGAGGCCCGGTTGCTGCCCAATTCCCACCCTCTGGCAGGCATTGCCGGCGCCACGAATGCAGTGTCATTCAATACCGAGTTGCTGGGAGCTGTCACGGTGTCCGGGCCTGGGGCAGGGCGTATCGAGACGGCCTTCGCATTGCTGTCGGACATCGTCGCCATCCACACCGCCCACGGCAAATAACAGGAGATAGTCATGAGCGTATCCAGCATGGCCAGTATCCAGCTTGTTGAAGCCAAACAGATTGATGTGTTCAGTCCATTCGATGGTCGCTTGGTAGGGAGTGTCCCTTGCCTTGATGCAGCCGCCGTTCCTGGCTTGCTGGAACGCGCGCGAATCGGCGTTCGCGAGAGTGCGGCAATGCCTCGTCACCTGCGTGCGCGCATTCTTGAGGATGCCGCCCGCAGTGTGGAGCTTGAGTCTGATGCATTCGCCAGGCTGATCGTTGCAGAAGCGGGAAAAACGCTGCGACAAGCAGCGAAGGAAGTGAAGCGTTGCGTGAACACGTTGAAGCTATCGGCGGAGGAGGCGCGTCGTAACGCCGGGGAAGTGATTCCATTCGGGGCCTATGAAGGATCGGAATCGCGTCAGGGTTGGTTCACGCGGGAGCCCTTGGGACTTATCGTCGCAATCACCCCCTATAACGATCCGCTGAATCTGGTCGCCCATAAACTCGGCCCCGCAATCGCCGGTGGTAATGCCGTGATTTTGAAACCTTCGGAACTCGCGCCGCTGTCCGCTCTCAAGCTCGTTGAGTGCCTGGTGAAAGCGGGTCTTCCACCCTCTGTGATTACTCCGGCGACCGGTGGTGTCGACTTGGGTAAAGCTTTGGTGGAGATTCGCGAAGTTCGGATGATTTCCTTTACGGGTGGTTTTGCAACAGGAGAAGCCATCGCTCGTAGTGCCGGGTTGAAGAAGCTGGCAATGGATCTTGGAGGAAATGCCCCGGTTCTTGTGCTTGAAGATTGTGATATGGAACCGACCGTGGAGTCCTGCGTGTCTGGTGCCTTCTGGGCAGCAGGACAGAATTGCATCGGCACGCAGCGCATCCTTATCCATAGCTCTATTTATGCGGACTTCCGTGAGCGTTTTGTCAGCCAAGCGCGCGCCCTGGTAGTGGGTGATCCTCACCAGCGAGCAACGGATGTAGGCCCGATGATTACCGAGCAGGCGGCGCGTCGTACCGAGCAATTGGTAAATGAAGCACTGGCCGAGGGGGCTGTTCTGCTGTGTGGGCACCATCGCCAAGGGGGAAGCTATGCGCCGACCGTGCTTGAACATGTGAGACATGGCAGTACGATTTGGCAGCAGGAAGTCTTCGCGCCGGTGGTTATCCTGGAGCCTTTTGACCATCTGGATGATGCTGTTGCTCTGGCCAACGCAACAGAGTACAGCTTGCATGCAGGTCTTTTCACGCGCGACCTTTCCAAGGCTTTGAAACTGGCGCGTCAGATTGAAGCAGGTGGCGTGATGATCAATGATTCTTCCGACTATCGTTTCGATGCCATGCCGTTCGGTGGTTTCAAGTACGGAAGTCTGGGGCGCGAAGGTGTTCGATTTGCGTATGAAGACATGACGCAGCCTAAAGTGGTCTGCATCAGCGAGTTGGATTGAACCTGCGAAGTAAATTGCCATTGACTCACAAGGGCCTGAGAGGGCCCTTTTTTGTTGCCCGGATTTCATTCGCAGCCGTTCTTGACTTGTACAGTTCCGATCAAAACCCAAACTCATTTGCATGGGCTGCGACTCACCCAGGGCCGCTCCAAGGGTATTGGTTTGTCACCTGGCCGTGACTCATGAGTTCGCCAATCTGTCCCACCATCAACAGCAATCGATAATGCCCCGAAAGATTCGGCACCAGGCTCGGGTGGGCATTCATCGCACGCGGCAAAAACAACTCCAACATGGCCATACAACATGCACCCGTTACGACAAAGCCTGCACAACGAACTACACGCGCGCCCGTCACTGTATTTCGATGAGCCGGCCCATGTGTTTCATCTGGCCTTCCTCGGCAGCGATCAGGCGTGCAATGCATTCCTTGAACAATGCTGCCTTGGCACCCTCGACCTGAATGCCGCCCAGGGCATTACCCAACTCGATGGCCATGCACTGAAATGGGAGCGCCATGCCGAGTTTTTCACCCTGACACTGGTGGTCACTTCATCCTCTGATGACTTGTCCTGGACCACGCTGCCCGAGGTGCTGGCGTCAAAGGTCGAAGTGCATTTGCCGGCCCTGATCAACTCGGTGCAGATTGTCGTGCGTGGTGAAACCGGCCTGGATCTGTCCCGGTACGGCTTCAAGGATCCGAGCGGTTCGTGCGTGGGCGGTGGCGATGCCATGGTCTGGAGTGATTTTCGCCTGAGCGAGGAGGGCAACAACCACATGTTGTTCGTCAACCGGCGCCTGAATGCCTACCGCCAGGGCCGGATGATACGCCGCCTGCTGGAAATCGAGACCTACAGGATGATGGCCTCGTTATCCTTGACCACGGCCAAAGACTTGAGCGCGCAGCTCGATGTTTTCGACAAGACCCTGGTCACCCTTTCCGAACGCAACGCCGACCCGGACGGCAGTAATGCGAAAGCCCTGCTTGCGGACATCTCCAACCTTTCTGCGCAAGTGGTGAGCAGCGCGGCGAAAACCCGGCACCGCTTCAGTGCCACGCAAGCCTATGCGCAATTGGTGTTCGAACGTCTGGGTGAGCTGCGGGAAAGTCACGTAGGTGATTGCCAACGCCTGGGCGTATTTATCGAACGCCGCTTCAAACCTACCGTCAGGTACTGCACCGCCACCGAACAGCGCCTGGAGCACCTGGCCGAAAGCGTGGCCAACCTGGGCGATCTGTTACAAGCACGGGTCCAGGTCGAAATGGAGGAACAGAACTCGGAAATCCTGAAAAGCCTGAATGCCCGCGCCGATGCCCAGATCAAGATCCAGCGCGCAGTGGAGGGGCTGTCGATTATTGCCATTACCTACTACCTGCTCAGTTTGCTCAAGCTGGGATACTCAGGTGTTCACCTGCTTGGATTTGGGGTGACCCCGCGAGAGGCCATGCTGGTCATGGCACCGCTCGCGATCGGTATTCTTGCGTTGATTGTGCTGCGTATCAGGAAAGTTAAAGAGCATTGAGGTGATGGACTGCGATGTTTATGAACCGTTGGGCTGCTCGTTGCCAGCAAGCCTGAGGCGATCGGTGCGTCTGTGCGGCCAATATCTGCCACTCAGTAAACTTGATGACCTACATTGCCGCGCACTTAGCCAGGTCATTGCGAGGTCGTACAGGGTGAGGAGGGGGGGATGAAATCATGTGCGTCTCACCCTCCCCAGATCACGCCCCAATATCAAAGTGGACTATCCCAACCGCGTATTCCCATCAGTGCCATACATCTCCTTGCGTTCCTGATCCTGCTGTCTGCGCAGGGGCGGATGGTAGGCATAGGCCGCTGGCCAGGGCTTGAGGATCGTAAAGATGAGGAGGGTGAATAAGGCTGGAGCCAGGCAGAGGTAGAAGGGTATTTCATGCCCACTGGCGAGCCATAGGATCAGCGTCTCAGTGCCAGACGCGTACCCTGCCCAGATATCCGTAATTATTAACAAAACCAGGCCAGTCAGGAGAGTCCCGGCTTGTTGCTGATCGATCAGCTTGCGAATCCAGATAGAGTTCTTTTCCCGATAGATCGCCATCAAGAAGTCATCACCTGTCCGTAATGCTTCGGTGTGCAAATAACAGAGCGATACCTCATTAAGCTCGGCGCTGCGCTCGGTGAATGCATTGAAAAGAAAGTTAGGCGTGAATTGGATGATGGTCGCCTTCAGGAACCCAGAAAAAAACGGGATGATGAGTGACACAGTGAGGCAGAATCCTGCTACGGCCAAGAGGAGGGCGCCAATGGATTCCCATATCTGTGCGCTGTCCGCAGTGACCGACAGCAAATTCCTGTTAAGAAACCAAGCCAGCACCGCATCGGCGTACAATGCGATGTAGATGAGCTGGATACCCCATTTGAACTCCCATGCCTTTTCAATGAACCCTATGGAGATGGCCTGAGCAGCATTGAGCTTGCCTTTGCCTTGAGCTTCTTCTGTCATTCCGATCCTTTCTTTTCGTCACTAATCATCAAGCTTGAGGCTAGGAGCGCCTCCGTCCTCCGGCTCGCGCTTAGGCGTATGTATCACTCCAGCTTCGGCGTCTGCACGCATCTGCTCGTGCTCTTTGTGAAATGCCTTGTCCTGAACCGTGGGCTTAAAGTATGAAAATAGCAAAAACAGGAGGCATATCTCAGTCTAATGTTGAATGTCGGCCTCGGTTTCGCAAGGCCGGATTTCAACGAGATATAACTATTTGCAGTTGCCCGCCTTTCGATATCCCGCAGCCTGGGCCTCAGATTCAGAGTCAAAAGTTACTTGGTTTTTCGCAGACACCTGACCATAACCAGGGCACCCCATCGAGAGGTGGTAGACTTGGCTTTTCCGATTGCCAATGATCGAACCTACTCCGCTCGCGCTCGCCAGGGTTGGCTGAGCCGGCGCGCGCGGAGGATTAACAGGAACGGCGCTAACCACCCCGTCACCAACTGCCTTGTATCCTTGCGACCATCGACGCTCGCCGGTTACGAATGGATTGGAGTGCCCCATGATTGCCGCGATGCGCCTATCACGCTCTTTTTCCCAAGACGAAACCGGGTACTGCTTGTCCCAAGCCATCAGTAGCTGTTGCTGCTGACGAGACATGCTCAGTTTGTATCTGTCGAACATGTAAAAAGTTGTTCTCGCGACCAGCCCTTTGACCTCGTCGCGCGGTTCCGCAGCACGTTGATCGAAATCAACCCGGGTCTTGCACTGCCCATACTGCGGCGCTACTCCGGTGGCCATGCCGTAGTTGAAATTACTTCGGTCGCCATTCACCTCACCAACAGATGGATAGAGGTTAAAAAGATCGGCCTCCATCACTCGAAAAACCGGGTCATCGTCTACGCAATGCTCTCGACCACCGTTCTTCCAGCATTGGCGTTGGTTACCGAATGTCCAGGCGGGAACTATGTGCTCCCACTCAGTCCGCTCTGCCCGATTCTCTTGCTTTCTGGCCTTGAGGCCACATGACTCAGCATCGATACGACCTCCTGATTTGCCAACCCACGTCCATTTGCAGCCGCAATACAACTCGCCCATCGAGCTGTTCGCCTGGTCGAGGTAAATTTTCTGCTTTGCTATGACCTTGGCTTCGGAAAAGGTCGATGGAGGGCTTGAGAAGGCGGGGGTAATTACCGAGAGGGTCAGCGTTACTACGGACAGCAGTTTTTTCATTGGAAAACATTAACAAATTAGGGGCGCGCATTGTACGCACGATACCCACGCCCGCCGCAGTATTTCTCAGTTAAACGCAGCCTCGACAAATGCCTCCAGCGCCTTGTCTTCCAGTATCTCGATAGAGAAGTGCCAGAAGCGTTTGGGCAACCAAATGATGCGTGTCCCAGACGGGGATTACCACCTGGCCCCTGAGCAAGTGATTTTGGTTTGAGTACAAGAAAAGGCCTGTGCGGCCATTTCTGCAGTCCGTGTTTTATCCAGAACCGGTCTTTACCTGGTCACTGATAAGTTGGGCCAAAATTCGTACAGGCTCGGTAAAACTCTGCCGAGACCGATGTACGAGCCCAATATCACGGTGGAAGGTGTGTTGTCCGAGATCGAGCGCTCGTACACCTACGGGCCATTCCTGATGGGTTGCTGTCTGCGGCACTAGAGCTACACCGACACCATTTTCAACCAGCTTGATGATGGCCTCTAGTTCATCCAGCTCGCAAACTTCACGCAAGGTGAAATGCATCTGCCGAAGGAAGCGATCCACTTGTCTGCCCCCGAATGATGATCGGTCATAGCGAATGAACGATTGACTGGAAAGCAGTGCTGACCAATCTTCTCCCGGCAGTTCACGCGGCACAATCAGTCGGTAGGGCTCAAGCGCTAAGGTCGTCCAGCGTAGATCACTCTGGAGCGAGAAGGGTGGGCGGATTATTGCGGCCATGTCGATTTCGCCGGCATCCACGAGGTTCACCAACTCCATCGATAGCCCCGGGATTACGCGGGTTCGGCATTGGGGGCATTGTTGGTGAAACTTGGCCAGGGCATCTGGAAGATAGGATCGCTGTACGGAGGCTATGGCACCGATGTTCACCAGAACGCTCGCAGGAAGTCCAACCGTGGTGGAACCCAGATTGTCGTAAAGCCGAAGCAGCTCTTGCGCTTGCAGGAGTATTTGATGGCCCATCCTGTTGAGGTGGGCTGAGCGTCCCTTCCTGTCGAATATCTCAAAGCCGAGCTCGGCCTCCAGACGTTGAATCTGGGCGCTCACCGCCGCTTGGGTGAGGCCGATCTTATTCCCGGCAGCGGCAAACGTACCTTCCCGTGCAACGGCAATGAGTGTTTTGAGTTCTTTGATCATTCACAAATATTAATTGTGTTTCTAAGAAAATAATATTGATTTTTTTGTTTGGATGGCCGCCCTACGATGTGCCTGTTCCCCGGCAACTGCCCGAACCTGAAAGCCGAAGTCGGTGGGACAGCGGATCGTGAAGCGTCGCGAAAAACTAACGACCAGCATTCATACGCTCCGTCCTTCACCAACAATAAAACTGTATTGGAGTTCTGATGAGCCTCTCGCCTTTCCACCTCGCAATCCCCGTTTACAACCTTGCTGGCGCACGCACATTTTACGGCGAAGTGTTCGGCCTGGAAGAAGGTCGCTCCAGCAGCCAGTGGGTCGACTTCAACTTTTATGGCCACCAACTGGTTATTCACGAACACCCAAAAACCGCGTCCCAGGAAAGCGTCCATAGCAACCCGGTAGACGGCCACGACGTACCTGTTCCGCACTTCGGCATCATTCTGCGCTGGGAAGAATGGGAAGCGCTGGCCGAGCGCTTGAAGTCTTTCGGCACGGAATTTGTGATCGAACCCTACATTCGTTTCAAAGGGCAGGTCGGCGAGCAAGCCACCATGTTCCTGTTTGACCCTTGTGGTAATGCCCTTGAATTCAAGGCGTTCAAGGATATGAGCCAGCTCTTCGCAAAATAAGAAAAGTGTCGGCACAACAGCGTTGTGCCATTTGAACTCAAGTGAGCTGGAAGCTCATGAATCTAGCAACTGCCGATTAACGCAGTCCTTTCATTCCAACAAGAAGGCTAGACATGAAACGTATTCCCCTGGTGTGGCAAATCATTGCCGGGCTGTTGCTTGGCGTGCTCGTCGGTTGGTATTTCAATACCCATCCGCAGTATCAATCGTGGGTCAGTGCAGAAATCCTGAAGCCACTTGGCGACATCTTCATCAAGATGATGAAGATGGTGGTTGTGCCGATCGTATTCTGTTGCATGATCCTGGGCATCGCAGGAGGCGGCGACAACAAATCATTTGGTCGTATGGGCTTAAAGTCGCTGGGCTATTTTTTTGCGATCACCGGCCTTGCGATTGTGATGGGACTGTGTTTCGCAAACATCTTCGAGCCTGGCACGGGCACCGATATTTCGGGCATTACGCATAGCGCTGCATCCATCACCATGGAACCTTCGAAGGGTGCATTGGTGATTGTGCAGAACATCGTCCCGGATAACGTTTTCGTGGCGATGTCGGAAGCGAAGCTGCTGTCGGTGTTGTTCTTTGCAGTGTTATTCGGCATGGCGCTGAACTCGCTGCCCAGGGAGAGGAGCGCGCCAGTGGTCGCGGTAGTTCAGGGTATTTCCGATGCGATGTTCAAAGTCGTTTCAATCGTCATGGCGTACGCACCGATAGGTGTATTTGGCATGATCGGCGCTACCGTTGCGACCTTTGGCTTTGCCTCGCTATTGCCCTTGCTCAAGCTGATTGGCGTGGTTTACCTGGCACTGATTGTCTTTGCGTTGGTGGTACTCGGCGGTATTTGCTATCTGATCGGCGAGAACATCTTCAAGCTGATCAAGTATTTCCGAAATGAGCTGATTCTTGCATTCTCGAGTGCCGCATCGGCAGCGGTTATGCCGCAGTTGATGAGCAAGCTGGAGAGCTATGGCGTTGCGCGACGAATCGTTAGCTTTGTGGTGCCGGTGGGTTATGCCTTCAATCTGGATGGCGCGTCGATTTTCCTCGGCGTGGCGACGATTTTTGTTGCACAACTCTATGGTATCGACCTGTCGCTTTCTCAGCAGATTCTGTTGGTGGTCACGATGGTGCTGACCTCCAAAGGTGCTGCTGGAGTACCTGGATTTGCGATCATTATTTTGTCTGCGACGTTGGCGTCTGCCGGTCTTCCATTGGAAGGGGTAGCGCTTATCGCAGGGATCTTCAGGATTATCGATAGCGGAACAACCACGTTGAACGTGCTGGGTAATGCGATCGCACCATTGGTTATCGCCAAATGGGAAAAGGCAGCCCTTGAGCCTTCAAGAGTCGATCGAGTGACGCCATCACCGTCAACGATCTGATCATCTCGCCGACTCGCCAGGATTGGTAATCTTCGATCGTTCATACCACGCCTGTTCAGAAGCTGATCGCTGTCCGTCATGTCGGTCTAGACCCAATGGTCATTGGTACATCATTTCAATCAGGAGTACATCATGAGCAATCCAACTTACGTCCAGGAATACAACGCGATCGTCGACGTGCTTAGCCAGTACAACGAAGGTGGTGCCAAAGCTGACAGCGCTTTGATGAAGCCCGCGTTCAGCCAGCAAGCCACCATGTTCGGTGTCGATGGCGACAAACTCGTCGGCGGCGCGATCCAGAACCTGTACGACGTCATCGACAACTCTTTCCGTCCGTCCCCCGAAGCCCGAGCTGCGATCGTTCGCATAGACATCGTGGGCACTGCCGCCAGTGCTCGGGTTGATACCGACAATGTTTCAGGATTCCGTTTCACCGACTTCTTCAACCTGCTGAAGGTGGAAGGCAAGTGGACGATCGTCAGCAAGATTTACCACACCCACCCGAGCGCTTAATCCCTTGAATGCATTTGGCGAGGTGCGTTGTACCTCGTCCTCTCTGAAAGGAGAGACCCATGTCAAAAAACATCAAAGAGTACCTGCCAGGCCCACCAACTTCTGGATGCGATCATGCCCAGTCGATCATGGGTACTAGCTTTGTGGAGTCAGCAGGACATGCACTGTTGTAAAGCGCTGCGCTTAACAAAGTGCACCAGTCGGAAGCGACGCGCTGGGCGTTCGCCTCCATTAGCCCACAGCTCATCGATTTGCTGACCTCGGCAATTCGCTTTCTCGGGATGCCTGCTCACGCCACAGAAACTCGCCTGGATCGCAGTTACCGTGATAACCACCCAAAGCTCGGGAGCCTGGACTTGCGCATAGGATGAAGTGTCTGTGCTGCCGGCTGGCACAAAGACTGCAAGACCTACATCAGGGTTACCTACCACATATTCCTCTGGACTCCTCCTCGGTCAACGATGATCGATGTACTGAACAGGTCATGAATAAGGTTGGTACCTCAGACAGAAATCTCAGGCTTTAACACTGCAAAAGAACAGGCAAAGGCGCCTGGAACCGAAGGGTTTCAGGCGTTTTTTTTGCGTTTTTTATCCGTAATTATCTTCGGAGCCGTTCATGAAAACAGCCGCACAATTGCTGAAACTGAAGGTCACGCAAAACCAGCAGGTACATAGCATCGCGCCAGATCAGATGGTGTATGAAGCGCTGAAGATGATGGCTGAAAAGAATGTAGGTGCTCTACCCGTGATAGAGGATGGGCAGGTGGTTGGCGTTATCAGCGAGCGTGATTATGCGCGCAAGGTCGTTCTACAGGGGCGATCTTCGGTCGGTACTCCAGTCCGGGTCATCATGAGCGCGCCCGTCGTTACGGCAGACAGTCAACAGAGCATCGAGCGTTGCATGATGGTTATGACCGACAGTCATCTGCGTCATTTACCGGTGGTGGAAGGTGATCAACTGATTGGCCTCCTGTCGATTGGCGATCTGGTGAAAGAGGCCATCGTCGAGCAGGCCGACCTGATCCGGCAACTGGAACACTATATCCGTGGACACTGAAACGACCAAGGCAAGGTGGATGCAGGGCGCATAGGCACATGCAGTATTCCAATGTGCTGCCCGTCGGGCGGGTATTAATCAGGGAGCATTTGATATGGCCAAGTTAAGCACGGCACGACGTATTGCTATTGGATTTGCAATTGCGCCGTTGGTATTAATCGGTCTGACGTTCTACGCGCTGCACGATCTGGCAACGCTCAAGGAACAGGCAATGGTGATCGTCAAACAGGACTGGCCGAAAATTGACCCGATCCTGGTCATTGCCACAGGTGTACGGGACAACGCCAGGAACACCAGGGATTTGCTGATCGACAAGGAGAACCAGCTAGCCCAACAATCGATTGAAGCCACTAAAAAACGCATCAGCCAAGCACTCGAAACACTTGAGTCATTGTTCGATTCACCGGATGGCAAGGCCGCCTATGCTGCCCTGAAACAGAACCGGGAAGCCTACGTCTCTGCATTCACCCAGGTGCAGGTATTGATCAGACAAGGCGCATTTGATGCCGCGATGGCGCAGTTGAAGCAGCACGTCGTCCCCGCAGAACAGCAGGTTTACAAAAGCCTGGATTCCTTGATGGTGCTGCAAGGGCAGATCTTTGCCGATCGCGAAAAGTCGGCACAGGCACTGTACAACGATGCGCGACTGAACATGTTGGGATTGCTTGTGTTCTGTCTGGTCTCAGTAATCGTCGTTGCAGTCATCGTGACGCGTAGTGTCACTCGACCTTTGGGTGGAGAGCCCATGGTTGCTGCGCAGGTCTTGAGTCAAATCGCCCAGGGCGATCTGACGATTCAAGTGCCATTGAACGCGAGTGCTGACGATAGCGTAATGATGAACATGCACCAGATGCAGCAAAGCTTGAATGCGATGGTGAAGCACATCGCGGCGGCGGTCGAACGGGTGACCAGTTCGTCCGAAGAGCTGAGCGCGGTCAGTAGCCAGACCAGCAGCAGCTTGCAGCTGCAGGGTCTGGAGATCGCGCAGGCTGCGGCAGCGGTCAATCAGATGACGGCGGCCGTCGACGAGGTCGCACGCAATGCAGTCAGCACAAGCGAGGCGTCGCGGGTGTCTGAGCAAACCGCGCAACGCGGCCGTGAGCAAGTTCAAGAAACAGTTTCCTCGATAGGAGCGCTGGCGGACGGCATGACCGATACCTCAGAGCGTATCGGGCAATTGGCCAAGGGCGTGCAAGAGATCAGCTCGGTGCTTGACGTGATTCGCAGCATCGCAGAGCAAACCAATTTGTTGGCCCTCAACGCGGCGATCGAAGCAGCTCGCGCCGGAGATGCTGGTCGTGGATTTGCGGTGGTCGCCGATGAGGTACGAGCACTGGCCCATCGCACTCAGCTGTCGACTCAGGAAATCGAACAGATGATAGGCAATATTCGGCTCGATACCGTGCAGGCAGTTAACGCCATGCAAAGCAGCCGTCACCTGGTGCAGTCGACCCTCGAAGTCGCGCAACGCTCCGGCGAGGCACTGGAAGAAATTGCCCGTTCGATCTCGCAGATCAATGAGCGCAACCTGCTGATCGCCAGTGCCACAGAGGAGCAGGCCCTGGTGGCGCGTGAGGTAGATCGAAATCTGGTAGGGATTCGTAACGTGTCCGACCAGGTCTCAGTAGGGGGCCAGCAAACCCAGGTAGCAAGTTTGGAGTTGGCGCAGATGGCAGGAGCACTGAACGAGACGGTAGCGCGCTTTAGAGTGTGAGCTTGCGCGTTTTGTCCGCTACCCGCGAAGAACTGTATTGCCCTGGCGCGGGAAAGCATTGCCTGGCAGCCCGGTTTCCCTTGCCATGGCGGCGCGCAATGCGAACGTGCCGTTTTGCAACATACCCGTCCGTCACCCACTTGAAAGCCCGGTCTGCATAACCGGCACTTACCCGAGGCCGCGTTGTCAGTAATTGGCGCCTGTAGCGACGAGGACCGTCTCTGATAGCGGCACGTCAGACTGCATTTGGTGTTTCTCCCCTTGGGCAAACGCTCGCGATGGATTGCGTCCTGTACCGACTCTTTCTTAAGCGAGCAACTTTCTATGGGTTTTTTTCTCGATCCGCGTCATGACATTGACGCCGCGTTATTAAGCTACCGCCGGGTGTTCTGGTCGTTGGCACTGTTCAGTGGCGTGATTAACCTGTTGGTGCTGGTGCCGTCGCTCTACATGATGCAGGTGTACGACCGGGTCCTTACCAGTCGTAACGAAACCACGTTGTTCATGCTTACCTTGATCGCGCTGGGGTTGTTCATGTTCAGCGCCTTGATCGAGTGGGTTCGTGGCGCGGTGATGATTCGCATGAGCGCGGGGCTCGACGAAGCCTTGGGCGAGCGGCTTTTCGACGCTGCTTTCGCCCGCAGCCTTCGCGAGCATGATGCCAACCCGGCCCAGGTGCTCACCGATCTGGCGACACTGCGGCAGTTGATCACCGGCCAGGGCCTGATTGCCTTGCTCGATGCGCCATGGTTGCCGATCTTTTTGCTGATAGCGTTCATCTTTCACCCATGGTTCGGTGTGCTGACGCTGGTTCTGGCCCTGATACTGATCGGCCTGGCTCTGTGGGGGGAATGGGCGACTCGAACACGCCTGGACGAAGCCAATCGGCTGGGTGTGCAGTCGTCGATTTATCTCAACAGCACGTTCCACAATGCCGAAGTCATCCAGGCCCTGGGCATGCTCGGGCCATTGCGTCAGCGCTGGAGCCTTCTGCAGCAGCGCATCGTTGCGGCCCAGGCCCATGCCAGTGACCGTAGTGCGCGTATCACGTCGATGACTCGTTTCGTACGCATTTGCGGGCAATCGTTGGCCCTGGGGCTCGGCGCGCTGTTGGTGCTCGAAGGCCAATTGTCGGCGGGCATGATGATCGCCATGTCGCTGCTATTGGGGCGCGCCCTGGCCCCCGTGGAAATCGCCATCGGCTCGTGGAAGCAATTCAACTCCGGCCGCCAGAGTTACCAGCGCCTCAGCCAACTTCTTGTCCGGCATCCAGGCGAGCGCCTGCGCATGTCGTTGCCGCCGCCCAGCGGCGCGGTGCGTGTGGAGCAGTTGTATGTCGGCCCGCCCGGTGCCTCGCAACCGATCCTGCGGGGGATCAATTTCAACTTGGTCAAAGGTGACGTGCTCGGCGTTGTCGGGCCCAGCGCCAGTGGAAAGTCAACGCTGGCCAGGGCGCTGGTCGGGGTCTGGCCAGCCATGGGCGGGTCGGTGCGCCTCGATAACGCCGAGATCAGCCAATGGTCTCACGACGCCTTGGGCCCGCACCTGGGCTACTTGCCGCAGGACATAGAGCTGTTCGACGGCACGGTGGCCGACAATATTGCCCGCTTCGGTGAGCAGGACGCCGACAAGATCATCGCGGCGGGGCGTCATGCTGGCATACACGAGATGATCCTGAGGTTCCCCAAAGGTTACGACACGCCGTTGGGCCCCGGCGGGCTTGGATTGTCCGGGGGACAGAAACAGCGCCTCGGCCTGGCTCGTGCACTCTATGGGCTCCCTACGCTGATCGTGCTCGATGAGCCGAACTCCAATCTCGATGAAGCCGGAGAGCTGGCGCTGGTCCAGGCGATCGGTGCGCTCAAGACTGCTGGCAGCACCGTGGTGCTGATTACACATCGGCCTAGTGTACTGGCGGTGGTTGACCACATCCTCGTGCTCAAGGACGGCACTCAACAAGCATTCGGTCCACGGGATCGGGTGCTCAAGGCATTGCTTGCGGGGCCGAGACCGGCAGCGATCAAGGAGGCTGGCGAAGATGCATGATCTGACCCCAGGCACACAGATGTACAGTGAACAACGACCGGTCGTACGTGATAAAGCCACGCCGCCAGGTGCCAATACCGACGCGGGCAGCGCGGCACGATATGGCGTGGGCTTCCTGGCCCTGGCACTGGGTAGCTTCCTGCTCTGGGCCTGCCTGGCGCCGCTCGACCAGGGTGTCGTGGGCAGCGGCACCGTGGTAGTGGCGGGCGAACGCAAAGCGGTGCAGTCGTTGGTCGGTGGCGTGGTGGAAAAACTTCTGGTCAGTGATGGCGACCGCGTCACCCAAGGGCAGTTGCTGGTGCAACTCAACACGGTGCAAGCGCAGTCACAACTGGACGTGACCCGGGGCAAATTGCTTAATGATCGCAGCGTCGAGGCTCGCTTGATTGCCGAGCGCCTGGGCACCGCCGAGATCCAATGGCCCCCTGACTTGCTGGAACACGCTGAAGAGCCGCGGCTCAAGGCAGCCATGGCCTTGCAGAGTAAGTTGTTTGCGACCCGCCGTGCGGAATTGGCCAGTCGCTTGCAGATCATCGAACACGAGACCGCCGCATTGCAGCAGCAATTGACCGGCTATGAAGGTGTCAAGCGCAACTACGAAACGCAGATGCGCTTCCAGCAGCAGGAGCTGGAAGGCCTGCGTGTTTTGGCACATGAGGGCTACGTCCCGCGCAACAAACTCTTCGAGGCCGAGCGCAACGCCGCCCAATTGGCCGGGCAGATTGCTTCCGTGACAGGTGATGCCGGCAGGACTCGCCAGTCGATCAATGAAAGTCGGCTCAAGGCCTTGCAGGCGCAGCAGGAATTTCGCCGCGATGCCGAAACCCAGCTCAGTGAAGTCTCCGCCGAGGCGTCAGCTTATGCCGATCAGATCAGTGCCTTTGAGTTTGAAGTCGACAACGGTGCGATCCGCGCGCCGGTGTCCGGACAGGTCATGGACGTGAACATTCATACGATTGGTGGCGTTACCCAGGCGGGGCAAATCCTGATGCAGGTGGTGCCGTTGGATGCGCCGATGGCGATCACCGCGCGTTTCGAGCCGTTGATGGCCAACAAGTTGCGTCCGGGGTTGCCGGTGCACGTGCATTTCACGGCGCTGCAACGGGTGGATACCCCGACTGTCACCGGGACGGTGACTACGGTGTCGGCGGACCAGTTGATCGATGAACAGACTCACCAGCCGTACTTTTCCGCCAAGGTCGAAATTCCCGCAGATACCGTTGTGTCGCTACAGGCCGCCGGCCTGTCGGTGCGGCCGGGCATGCTTGCCGATGTCACGGTGGTCACGGGCGAGCGTACCTTGATGAACTACCTGATGAAACCTTTGCGTGAACGCTTGCTCGCAGCCTTCAAAGAAGAATGAGTGGCTACCCTCGTGTTTTCGAACGCCACACATTGCGGCAGGAGCGTAATGCTGTTCAGTAAAGCGAGAATGCTCCCCTGTAGGAGCGAGCTTGCTCCGGGCGGCATTCCGACGATGGACTCAAGAGCGCCGCGTTTAGTCAGTAAACACGCGGCATCGTTAACGACCATCGCGAGCAAGCTCGCTCCTACAGAATCCTTAAACGTTAGGAGCGGGCAGGCTTGCTATCACCAATTATGGTCTGTACTCAGGCGGTGAAATCGCTGGCGTGCAACTCCTTGACGCCCAGCAGTGCGAATTCGAACTCGGGGGTGGCGTCGGCGTCGACACTGCCGTAGAGAATGCCATCGGCAAAGCGCACTTGGCCGGTGGCGTTGGCAGGGTCGAAAGCGTTGCTGGCGATGAAGGTGAAGGCATCGACAGTGCCGGTCAACGGGTTGGCGTCCAGGCCGGAGAAGTCCAGATGATCGCCTTCGATGCTCTTGAAATCGTTGAGCACATCACGCGAAGCACCGACGCCCATGTCCGACAGCGCACCAAATGCGTAGGTATCCGCACCAGTGCCACCGGTGAGATTGTCGGTGCCTGCACCGCCGATCAACCGATCATCGCCGGAACCGCCCACGAGCGTGTCATTGCCCGCACCACCGTTCAGGACGTTCGCGGCGCTGTTGCCCGACAGACTGTCTGCGTAGGCACTTCCCGTCAGGTTTTCGAAGAATTTCAAGGTGTCGAGCCCCGACCCCCCGGTGTTTTGTTGCACTGAGGTCGAGAGGTTGGCGGTGACACCGGACAGAGCGCGTTCAAAAGACACGGTGTCATTTCCCTCGCGCCCGTCCAACACGTTGTTGCCGGCAGCGGCGAACAGCGTGTTGTCCAACGCGTTGCCCGTGCCATTGGCGGCGCCCGGGTTCTCGATGTACAGATTCTCGACATGGGCGCCAAGGGTATAGGTCCCCAGGCTGCTGCGCACACTGTCGACCCCTCCGGGCAACACGTTGCCCTGGGTCTCGATCACGCTGTCGTCGGCGTTGTCGACATAGTAAGTGTCATTGCCATCACCACCACTCATGCTGTCGGCCTCTGCGCCACCATTGAGCACGTTGGCGGCGGCATTGCCGGTGATGAAGTTGCGCAGCGCGTTACCGCTGCCGTCGATCTCCGAGACACCAGTGAGCACGAGGTTCTCGAGATTGGCGCCCAGGGTCCAGCTGACTGATGCCTGCAGCGTATCGATCTGCGAGGCCGAGGTATTGGTTTCCACCACGCTGTCGGACGCGTTGTCGACCAGATAGATGTCGTTGCCATCGCCACCGGTCATGGAGTCGGCGCCCAAGTCGCCATCCAGTGTGTCATTGCCCGGACTGCCCACCAGGGTATCGGCCTGGTCAGTGCCGGAGATCATGCCGCCCTGGTTCTGAGCGTTGTCGAAAATGTCCTGAACACTATTGTTGTCGTCCGGGTTGCCTTGAAAGCCAAGGTCTGCGGCGATGTAGTCGGCCAGGCGCTGGCCGACGATTTCCGCCGACTCCTCGTGCAGGTGCCAGACGTCATCGGGATACACCAGCGGATCGACTTCGTAGCGCAAGGGCAGGTCGGTGTAGTCCACCGCCAGCTTGACGTCGGCGCGTTCGGTGGCGATGGCTTCCTGGACGGCGCGAACATAGCCTACGCCCTCGACGATGGAGGCTATCTTTTCTTCGGAATAGCCCCGGGCACGTGCCGCATCCTCCTGATAGTGGCCGGTTTCCATGATGTACACGTTGAAGTTGCCGAACTGGGCATGCAGGTAATCGAACACCTTCAGGGTGGCGTCCTTGTAGGCAGCGGCCGCCGCAGTTTTGTCCGTGGCACGCGCGATCTCCTGGGCAGCTTCCTCGCCCTGGCCCCAAATGATGCCCATGGTGACGTTATCGATCGATTGCAGTTCGGCGAGCTGGTCCCCCAGCAACGCGACGGCACGCAACAGTGCAGGCCCTGGTTGGTTGGTGTCAGTCAACCACCAGCACAACTTGAGCTCTTCGGCGCCCAGGGTCGACAGGCCGTTGACCGTGCTACCTCCCACCGCGATGTCGATGCCGTTGCCGTCGGCATCGGTGAACTGGCTGCGTACGTCATAGGGGGTGTAGCGGTCCAGGTCTTTGACCAGCATCGAGGTGCCGGACTGATCGTCATCCTCTGTCATGCGCAGCAGGCGCGCATTGGATTGACCGAGCGTGGGCAGGTAGAGAATGTCCTGTTGGGCGCGCTCGCCAAACACGAAGTCGCTGGCGGTGAGGGTGTTGAGGTAGTTGCCGTTGAGGGCGATTTCAAAACGGTTGCCATTGGCATCCGCGTCGGCGGATTTGATGTAGGTCTTGTCGCCGGCCGCGTTGAGGGTCGTGTACAGCGTGTGATTGCTGCCATCGCCGAGACCGAGAAAGCCCAGGCCCGACACATCGATCTTGTCGACGCCAGCAGTGAAGTCATAAATCGTGTCGGTGGCAGTGATGCCGCCGGCGTCGTAATCGCGGTAACTGTCGAGTGCGTTGGTGTAGCGGAAGTTGTCAGCCCCATCGCCGCCATACAGCGAGTCGCGTCCGGCACCACCGTCGATGATGTCTGCCCCGGTGCCAGCCTTGATCGTGTCATTGCCACCGTTGCCCAGGATCAGGTCAGCACCTGCCGTGCCGTTGAGCGTATCGGCATTATCGGTACCGACGAGGGTACTGGCTGGCGCATCAGCCACCGTCAGGGCGAAGCTGTCGCTGACCGAGGCACCTGAAGGATCAGTGGCCTTGACCAGTACACTGTAGTTTCCGGCCGCAGTGCTGATCGGCGTGCCGCTGAACGTCAGGTTGGTGGCATTGAAGCTCAGCCATGTGGGCAGGGCGCTTGCGTCGGCGAGGGTCGCGGTATAGACCAACGCATCCTGGTCGGCGTCGGTGAAACTGTCCTGGGTCACGGTGTAATTGAACGGCGTGCTTTCGGTGGCGTTCTGGTCGAGCAGGGGAATGGCCACCACTGGCACCGCATTGCCTGGAGTGTTCTGGTCGGCGAAGACAAAATGACTCGCCGTCAGGCCGCTCACCAGATTGCCCGCCATCGACAACTCAAAGCGATTGCCGTTGGCGTCGACGGTGAGATCCTTGAGATAAGTACGGTTGGTCGACGCACTGTAGGTCAGTTGCAGCGTACCGTTCAGACCATTGCCCAGCGCCGTGTAGCCGAGTGCCGAGACATCGATCTTGTCGGCGGTCACGTCGAAATCGAGGATTTGGTCGCTGACGCTCGTGGAACTGGTGCGGTAACTGTCGAGTTTCGAGGTATAGCGGAACACATCGGCACCCGCGCCGCCGGTGAGCTTGTCCACCCCGGTGCCACCGATAAGGATGTCGTTGCCCGCGCCACCATTGAGCGTGTCGTTACCTGCGCCACCGAGCAGTTGCTCGTTGGCTGCGGTGCCAGTGAGGGTGTCGTTGTTCGGGGTACCATTGATCACCGTGGGGCCCGCGGGTACGTCCTGCACGGCGAGGGTGAAGCTGTCGCTGACGGTGGCGTTGCTGCCATCGCTCGCGGTGACCAGGATGGAGTAAGTGCCCGACGCGGTGTCGTTGGGTGTGCCACTGAACGTGCGAGTGGCGGCATCGAATGTGAGCCAGCCGGGCAGGGCGCTGCCATTGGCCAGCTTGGCGGTGTAGCTGAGGCTGTCGTTATCCGGATCGGTGAAGCTGGTGGCGGGGACCACGTAACTGAACGCTGTACTTTCGGTCGCGCTCTGATCCAGCAGCGGCGTGGCCAGCACCGGCGCCTGGTTGGTTGGTGACGACGTGGCGAAGACGAAGTTGGCGCTGGTCAGTTTGTCGAGGTAGTTGCCGGCCAGCGTCACCTCAAAACGATTGCCATTGGCGTCGGCGGTCAAGGACTTGATGTAAGTCTTGGTGCCGGTGCTGTTGAGCACCAGGTACACGGTGTTGTTCTTGCCATCCCCCAGGCCGGTAAATCCGATGGCCGACAGGTCGATCTTGTCGTTGCTGACATCGAAATCGGTGATCAGGTCGCTAAGGTTGGCACCGCCGGTGTTGTAGTTGCGGTAACTGTCCAGGCGATTGGAGAACACAAAAGTGTCCGCCCCGGCGCCACCGGTGAGGCTGTCCATCCCGGCGCCGCCGTCGAGCTTGTCGTCGCCCGCGCCGCCACTGAGATTGTCGTTTCCTGCGAGGCCGAGCAGGGTGTCGGCCGAATCGCTGCCCAGCAACGCGTCGCTGGCGCTGGTGCCGGTGACCACCCGATTGAAAATGAAGTTGCTGGCGGTCAGGGTGCTGGCGAGGTTGCCCGAGAGAATCAACTCGAAGCGATTGCCGCTGGCGTCGGCATCGTAGTCCTTGATGTAAGTGCGGTCGTTGCTGGCGCTGTAGCTGACCTGCAGGGTGCCACCACGGCCATTACCCAGGCCGGTGAAGCCCAGGCCGGCCAGGTCGATCTTGTCCTGGGTGACGTCGAAGTCGGTCACAGTGTCATCGAAGCTTGCGGTTGCATTGCGGTAGCTGTCGGACTGAGAGGCGAAACGGAACGTATCGGCGCCGGTACCACCGGTGAGTTTGTCGATGCCCGCACCGCCCACCAGAATGTCGCCACCGGCCCCGCCATTGATCGTATCGTTGCCGGCCCCGCCGTAGAAAATCTCGCTTTCGGCGCTGCCCGACAGGGTGTCGTTGCCAGCCGTACCTTGCACAGTGGTCATCGGCACCGTGTCGCTGACGTAGCTGCCGTCACCATAGATCAACGTGGCACCCTTGCTGATGTGACTGATGGTATTACCGATGATGGCATTGCGATCCGTGCCGTCTTCATTGCGTTCTGCAACACCGTAGGTCGAGAGGTTGCTGCCGCTGATGATGTTGCCCTGGATGGTGTTGTCGCTGCCGTTGAAGTACTTGCCTGACACGCCCAGGGTGTCGTCGTAGGACTGGATGATGATTTCCGGTACGGGGCTGACCAGTGAATTGTTGTGGAGCGTGTTGTCGGTGATTTCAACGTGGTTACTGCCGTAGATGCGAATCCCGGCGCTGGCATTGTCGTGAATATCGACGCCGCTGACAGTCACCTCGCTGGACATCTTGATCAGCACCCCTTCGGCGCCGTTGCCGTACACCTCGCCACCGGTAATGGTTATGTTGCTGGGGGAGGGGATGTCCTCGCTGCCGCGCTGCACCACGATGCCATTACCGCCGTTGTTGTAGGCAATGTTATTGGTCAGGGTGAAGTCGTGGGTACTGGTAACGACGTTGAAACCGTGCCGGTCGTTGTCGTAGGCGATGTTGTTTTCAAAGGTGCTGTCGCTCAGGAAATCAGCGACGAAGCCGTCCAGGCCATTGCCGTGGGACACGCTGTTCTTGATGACCATGTTGACGGTCTGCTCGTGGGGGTCGAAACCGTACCCGGAGCAATCCTTGATTTCGACACTGTCGAGGGTGACGTTGGAGTCGTAGCCTTCTTCGCCGGGAATGAAGCCGTTGAACCAACCATCGATCTTGCCCGTTGTGTTGTCACGATTGCCATCGATGGTGAGATTGCTGACGCCAAAGTCGTGGGTTTCTTCGCCATAAGCGGAGCGAATAACCCCCGTGATCTTGGTATCCGAACCGTCAGCCACTTTGACGTTGGTGGCGCCCATGCCGTCGCCGTACAGGTAGACGTTGCTCTTGAGCATCAGGCATCCGTCAGAGGGTTCCGCGCCTGCGGAAACGATATAGGTCCCGGTTGGCATATACACCTGGCCACCGCCAGCGGCAGCTGCGGCATCAATCGCACTCTGTATTGCGGCCGTGTCGTCGGTAATCCCATCGCCTTTAGCGCCAAAACTTTGTACGTTGAAAATCATTAGGTTATCTCCGTATCAGTCTAAATAGCGGCGCACGCCAATATTCCATCGACGAACAGCTTGTTAGGACTCGGAGACGCGCGAAAGTTGTGACCGCATATCGGAAGCACGTCAAAAAACAGATATTACTGATCAGTGGTCTGAACGATCTTTTATGGAAACAACTTTATTTTGACTCTCACCGTGGGCAGTGCCTCTCGGCGTTTTTCCGACCCTGGACCGGAAAAGAGCACTGTAACTATGTGCTGCGGGTCAGGACATGACACGGGAATCAGCGACGGTGAAAGCAGCCCGTAGAGTAGGTATGGTCGGCTTCCAGGTAAAATTCAGGTGGCTTTACCCACGGATATTGGAGCCGACGACCCACGACGGTTTTGTCGCTCAAACCATTCGAATAGCGCCATGCCGGCCAGCATGGCCATGACAAACACCGCGCCCTTGAAAATGCCCGAGCCCAACAGCACCAGAGCGGGGCCCGGGCAAATCCCGGCCAATCCCCAACCGACCCCAAATAGTAGGCTGCCGATGATCAGGCGTCGGTCGAAGTGTCGAGCTGTGGGCAGATTCATCGGCAAGCCAAGCAGTGATCGCGTTCGTTTTCTTGCCACCCAAAAGCCCAGGGTAGCCACGGCAATGGCACCGGCCATGACGAATTCCAGCGAGGGATCCCACGTCCCGGTCAGGTCCAGGAACCCCAGCACTTTGGCGGGGTTTGTCATGCCTGAAACCAGCAAACCGACCCCAAATATGAGCCCGCAAATCCAGGCGAAGAAGAGTGCCATGATCAATTCCCTCCCAGGAGGTGGCGAACCACAAAGACGGTGGCAAACCCGGCACTCATGAACACTACAGTCGCCACCCCTGAACGCGGCGACAAGCGCGACAGGCCGCAGACACCGTGACCGCTGGTGCAGCCAGCCCCATAGCGCGTGCCAATGCCGACCAACATCCCGGCGACAATCAATAGCGGATAACCGGCATCGATTTGCAAATTAGGCAGTGGCGCAATCAGGCGGTAAAGCAGCGGAGCCATGAGCAGCCCCAGGACAAATGCTATGCGCCAGGCGACATCACCAGCCAACGGGCGCAGTAAACCGCCGACAATGCCACTGATGCCGGCGATGCGCCCATTAAACAGCACGAACAGGGTAGCGGCAGTGCCTATCAACAGGCCGCCAATCAGAGCGCTCAGCGGTGTGAAATGGTTCAGATCGATCATGGCGACCACCTATCGTAAACCGTCGCTACATTGTCTACAGACTTGTGTGCGTCACTTGCTCATCGGCATGTTCATCATGCTCGATTGCTGATCCATCATTTTCATCATCATGTTCATCATTCCCATCTCCATGCCGTCTTTGTTGCCGGCCATGCCCATGCCATGACAGTTCTTATGCATCATGGCCATGCTGTCCTTCATCGTCTTCATGCTCTCCTGCATGGCGGCGTGTCGCTCGGCAGGGGTCTTGGCTGCGGCTGCCTTGTCGTGTGCAGCCTGCATTTTTTGCATTTGCTCGGTCATGACATTGTTTTGCTTCGGCGTAGCTGTTTCGCTCGTCTGGCCAGGCGCGGTCTGTCCTTGCTCCGGGTGATGCTCGTCGACTGCCGAGGCGATGAGTGGGCTGCTGATCAGCAGGGTGGCGAGGATTATTTTCAATGAGGCATGCATGGCAATCTCCAAAGGGTGAGGACAACTCAGGTAATACCAGGCCGCGCCAGGTTGGCGCAGTCAGACAATGCGCCGAAGATCGGCGCGCAGAAGGTCGGATTAATCGTTGAAACGGACGAAAATCAGGCGGGCAGGCGGCCTGGCCGGTACAGGGCGCCGTAATGCAAGAAAGGCAAAAGCGCAGGGATTTGCGGGAAACAAAATCAGCAACGCAGGGATCAGTAACAGAAACGTCCAACTGAACAGATCAAATGTTTGAAGATGGAGCGAAGGACTTACAGCTATCGCCGCATCGGCGCAGTGCTGAAGGCAGCCCAGGGCGTGGGCGTCGTGGCTATCGTGATCTTGCGCAGTGTTCAGTGAGACATGCGTTGTAGCCGGATTGTGGCTGGGCTGTGCCAGACATCCCTGGGTCGCTGCCACACCAAACGCTAACACCCACAGCACGATGGCGAGGCGTATGAACGTTGGTTGACGATGGCGAAACCAGAACATGGAGAATCTCCGGTACTGATTAGCAAGTTTTGATTTATCAACATACAGCACATCGAAGTGCCACGGTTGATCCACATCAATTTATGCCGCCGGGTGTCGGCTCTTGTGATGTGGTCAAAGAGCGTATGTTCGGGTGACACATGATTTAACAAGTGGGCCATGTCATATGTTCATAGGCAGGCCGTTACTATGTTCTGCCGCAGGCCCGACGGCTGATGGCGTGGAAATGTTCATCGGTCGATGTTCATGGAAACCGGGCAGCAGCTTCCGAACTGTCCGGCCCAGCAGAACATCGAAACGGCCGAACACCCCGACCATTCCAGCTCAACGGCGGCAATCTGATACTGTTTTTTGTGTTGAATCTGAGCCTTTTATTAGTTAGCCGGTGCTCTATAGAGTGCGCGTCCGACGCACTAGTGGACAGTGATCGGCCGCCACTATTTCTGGCTCTCTGAAGACCGGACGACCTCGAGAGTCTTCAGGAACAACCATGAATACTCGTCCGAGCTTTCACAGCAAGACCTTCCCCGAGTCGCAGCGTGACATTCTCGGTATGATCGCGACCGATCATCATCTGGGCGACATACTCTGCGCCATCTGCCAGATGCTTGACGATCAGGCCCCCGAAACCTTCTGCTCCATCCTGCTAACTGATGCCGAGGGCAAACGCTTGCTGAGCGGCGCGGCGCCCAGCCTGCCGGCCGAGTACAGCGAGGCGATTGATGGAATGGCCATTGGTCCACACGAAGGAACCTGCGGCACCGCAGCGTTCCGGCGCGAACTTGTGGTCACCGAAGACATCGCCCGGGACCCAAACTGGGAGCGTTTCCGCAGCCTGGCTTTGGGGCATAACCTGCGTTCCTGCTGGTCGGTACCGTTGCTCTCCCATCAAGGATGCGTGTTGGGCACATTTGCCCTGTACCAGAACCGCGCCCATACGCCGGACGAGGCGCAGATTCAACGACTGGCCTTTGCAGCCCAACTGGCAGTCATTGCGATCCGCCGTGAACGTGACGGCCAACGTCTGGAGGAAAGCGAACAACGTTTTCGGTCATTGTTCACCTACAACCCCAACCCGGTGTTCGCTCTCGATCTGGCCGGCAACATCCAGAGTGTGAATCCAGCAGGCCTGAAGCTGAAACCGCACACCGCAACCGATTTTCTCGGTCATCACTTTTCCCGCCTGTTGCTCGAAGGAGACCTGGAACGGGTCAGTCAGCATTTTTCCGCAGCCCGCGCTGGAGAGCCTCAACGCTTCGAGGCACGGCTTCTCGACGAGAGTGATAAATTGCTGACCATGGACATTTCCAACCTGCCGATCATGGTCAACGGAGAGATCGTCGGGGTATTTGGCATTGCCCGGGACATCAGCGAACAGAAGCATTTCGAGCGCCAATTGAGCTTCAACGCCAGCCATGACCGGCTGACAGGTTTGCTCAACCGTGTTTCGCTTGAAGACCGGCTTGTTCTGGATTGTCACATCAGTCGTCGGCGTAAGCGTCGTCTGGCTGTGATGTGCATAGATCTGGATGGATTCAAATCCATCAACGATTCGACCGGGCACTACTTCGGCGATCAGGTGCTGATTGAGGTGGCGCAGCGTATGACCCAGCAGGTTCGTCCCGGGGATACCATCGTGCGCATGGGCGGTGATGAATTTATCGTTCTGCTGCCAGACCTGCTTCGTGATGAGGACGTTGTACCGGTGGCCGAGCGCTTGATGGCCAGCATTGCCAGACCCTACTGTGTCCAGGGCATTGACCTGCACGTGAGTGCCAGTATCGGTATCACCCTGAGCGATGGTCACATCGAGCAGCCGATGCAGCTGATCCAGCAGGCTGACATGGCCATGTACAAAGCCAAGCAGCAAGGGCGCAACAACTTTCAGTGGTATACCAGCGATCTTAATCAGCGCGTTTGTGAGCACGCGAGCCTGCGCAATGACCTGCAAAAAGCTATCGAAACTCAATCGTTACAGCTGCATTATCAACCGCAGATAGAGGCGCGCACGTGCCGGGTGGTCGGGATCGAAGCGTTGCTGCGCTGGGAGCATCCGGAAAAAGGATTTATCTCACCCGCGGTGTTTGTGCCGGTGGCAGAGGACAGCGGCCAGATCATCGCGCTGAGCCTGTGGGTACTCGATACGGCTTGCGCGCAGCTGCGCGAGCTAGGCGAGCAGGGCATCACCGGCATCTCAATGGCGGTGAATATTTCGCCGATGCATTTTCAGCGTGGCCAGTTCGTCCAGTGTGTCCAGGCCACCCTGGGGAAACATGGTCTGCGTGGTGAGCAGTTGGAGCTGGAGATCACCGAGTCGCTGCTGTTGCATAACGCTGAACAGGCGATCGACACGTTGCACCGGCTCAAGGCGTTGGGGGTGCGCATCGCGCTCGATGATTTCGGCACCGGGTTTTCCAGCCTCAGCTACCTCAAGCGTTTGCCCATCGACAAGATTAAGATTGACCGCTCGTTCATCCAGGAAATCGCTACCGACCATCACGATGCAGCGATCACCCAAGGAATTATTTCCATGGCCCATCACCTTAGCCTGACGGTAGTCGCCGAAGGCGTGGAAACGGCGTTTCAGGTGGATTTCCTGAAGGGCAGTCGCTGCGATATTTTTCAAGGGTATTTCTTTGCCAAACCGATGCCCTATGCAGAAGTCGAAGCTTTCCTGAGCCTTCTCGCGTCCCATCCCTGACCGGCAATTCTGTCGGGTCCCAGACCTGAAAATCAGACGCTAAGGCAAATTTTCAGACCCCAGCGCAGAACTCCCTCTCCCCAGGCAAGGCGCTCCCTGCGCCTTTCTCACACACTCGGCTCTAACGCTATCGCGCTGCAAAACAACAAGAGCCGCGAAAAAATGACTAGTTTCCAACCTGCTACCGAAAGCCAGACCGGCCACATCGGCGCCCGTCAGACCCGTGTCGAGGACGCCGCATTGTTGCGCGGCCTCGGCTGCTATGCCGATGACGCTGCGATCCCTCCGGGTACGCTACATGCGGCGATCATCCGTTCACCCCACGCTCATGCGCGGATCACCTCGGTGGACTTTTCCAAAGCGCTGCTGATGAAAGGCGTGCACGGCGTGCTGGTCGGCGAAGACGTCAAACGCTGGGCGCTACCGTTCCCGGTGGGTGTACGGCAGCCGATGGAGCACTGGTGCGTCGCCGTGGACAAGGTGCGTTATGTCGGAGAGCCAGTGGCCGTGGTGATCGCTGAGAGCCGTTATTTGGCTGAGGACGCCATCGAAGGTGTGCGCGTTGAATACGAGCCGCTGCCCCCGATCATCGATCCCGAACTGGCCACCGCCGAACAGGCGCCGATCCTGCACGAAGCCGTCGGCAGCAACGTGGTCAACGAACGACGCTTTCGTTATGGCGAGCCGGAGCAGGCGTTCGAGCAGGCGCCGCACAAGGTCTCGCTCAAAGTGAAGTTTCCGCGCAGTTCCTGCACACCCATTGAATGCTATGTGGTGCTGGCTCAGTACGAGCGCGCCACCGGCATTTATGACGTGCTGGCCAATTTCCAGGGCCCCTATGCGTTGCACACGGTCATGGCCCGTGCACTGAACGTTCCCGGCAACCGCTTGCGTTTGCGCACTCCGAAGGATTCCGGCGGCAGCTTTGGCATCAAGCAAGGGGTTTTCCCTTACGTGGTGATGATGGGCCTGGCGTCACGCAAGGTCGGTGCACCGGTGAAGTGGGTCGAGGACCGTCTGGAACATCTTCAGGGGGCTTCTTCGGCAACCAATCGGGTGACCGAAATTGAAGCGGCGGTCGAAGCGGATGGCCGCATCACCGCTTTGCGTTATGACCAGATCGACGATTGTGGTGCCTACCTGAGAGCGCCTGAGCCAGCGACGTTCTACCGCATGCACGGCAACCTGACAGGTGCCTACGCGATCCGCAATGTGCAAGTGCGCAACCGGGTGGTGCTGACCAATAAAACCCCTTCCGGCCTGAACCGAGGTTTCGGTGGCCCGCAGGTGTATTTCGCCCTGGAGCGGCTGCTGCAACACATCGCCGTGCAATTGAACCTTGATCCGCTGGACGTGATCCGCCGCAACCTGGTGCCGGCCGATGCCTTTCCTTATCAAGCGGCCGCCGGTGCGTTGCTCGATTCAGGCAATTACCAGGCGGGTATTGCCTTGGCGGCGACTGACGGCGGTCTCGACGAGTTGCTCAAACGTCGTGATCAGGCGCGTGCCGAAGGCCGGATCTATGGCATCGGTTATGCGGCAGTCATCGAACCATCGATTTCCAACATGGGCTACATCACCACTGCGATGACATCCGAAGAGCGGCGCAAGGCCGGTCCGAAAAACGGCGCTGTCGCCACCGCCACCATCAACGTCGGCCCGTTGGGTGACGTCAGCGTGCACGTGTCCTCGGCACCGCAAGGGCAGGGGCATCAAACCACCGTCGCTCAGGTCGTTGCCGAAGTGCTTGGGGTTGCGCTGGAATCCATCGTGGTCAACGTCGAACTGGATACCCAGAAGGACGCTTGGTCGATCGCCTCGGGCAACTATTCCAGCCGTTTCGCCGGCGCTGTGGCCGGTGCCGTCTACAAGGCAGCGCTGAAGATCCGCGATCGCCTCGCCAAAATTGCCGCCGAGCAATTGCAGGCCAGTCCCGAAGATATTCGTTTCGCGGGCGGCAAGATTTTTGTGGTCAATGGTGGAGCGGTGGCGCCATTCCATCGGATTGCCGGTGCGACCCACTGGTCGCCGGGACTGCTGCCGGAAGGTGAAAGTGGCGGCCTGCGCGAAACCGCCTTCTGGAGCCCGCCGCAATTGGTGGCCCCGGACGACCAGGATCAGGTCAACAGCTCGCTGTGCTACGGCTTTGTCTTCGACATCTGTGGTCTGGAAATCGACCGCATGACCGGCGAGATCCACATTGATCGCTACGTCACCTGTCATGACGCCGGCCGCCTGCTCAACCCGGCGCTGGTCGATGGCCAGATTCGTGGTGGCTTCACCCAAGGCCTCGGCGCGGCGCTGATGGAAGAGTTCGCCTACGGCGAGGACGGCAGCTTCCTGAGCGGGACCTTCGCCGATTATCTGGTGCCGACCGCACCGGAAGTGATCGAACCGATGATCCTGCACATGGAAACGCCATCGCCATTCACCCCGCTGGGCGCCAAGGGCGTGGGCGAGGGCAACAATATGAGCACGCCGGTGTGTATCGCCAACGCGGTGGCCGACGCCCTCGGTCGCTCGGACATTCGTCTGCCACTGACTCCCTCCAAAGTACGCACGCTCATCGGGATCGACGAACCACCACGGCCCGCCGGTATGGAGCCTGATGAAAACCTGGACACAGCACCTGCCGGTGGACCGGCACTGCGGGCCAACGACTCGGTGGTGATTCCTGCTTCGCCGCAACAGGTCTTCGATACCTTGCTCGACCCGCAGACGCTGGCGGCGATCATTCCCGGTTGTCACGACCTGGTGCTAGAAGGCGAAAACCGTTACCGCGCGGATGTCACCGTCGGCGTCGGCATGATCCGTGCGCGCTTCGAGGCCAAGGTTGCCCTGAGTGATCTGGACCCTCCGCATTCATTGCGACTGTCCGGTTCCGGAAGCAGCTTGATGGGTTCGGCCCAGGGCCAGGCCAAGGTGCGTTTCGTCGAACTGGAAAATGGCCACACACGCCTGGAATACCAGTACCAGGTGGCGGTCAGCGGCAAAGTCGCCGCGGTCGGCGGCCGAATGTTGCAAGGGGCCTCGAAAGTGATCATCGGACAAATCTTTACTCGCCTGTCGCAACGGGTCAGCGGCCAAGCCATTTCCACCAGCTGGTGGGCACGATTGCAGGCCTCGCTTGGCGCGCTGTTTGGCAAGGGAGGTGCGCAATGAAACCGGCTGCTTTCGATTACGTTCGGGCTGACACCCGTCGTCAGGTGATGGAGTTGCTCGCCGAGTACGGCCAGGAAGCTCGCATCATTGCCGGTGGCCAATCGCTGATGGCGGTGTTGAACATGCGGCTGGCTCAACCCAAGTTGCTGATCGATATCAATCATGTGGCTGAGCTGGCCTACATCGAACTGCGCAAGGATTGCCTGGCGGTAGGTGCCGGGGTACGACAGGCGCAGCTGTTGGCGCGTTCGACCCTGATGGACGAGGTGCCTTTACTGGCACTGGCGATGCCCTGGATCGGTCACTTCCAGACGCGTAATCGCGGCACCGTCTGCGGTTCGGTGGCTCACGCCGACCCCAGCGCCGAGCTGCCGCTGTGCCTGGTGACGCTGGGCGGCGAGATCGTTCTCGAGTCGAAAAAAGGCAAACGCATCGTCAAGGCTGCCGACTTCTTCCAAGGCATTCTCACCACCGATAAGCGTGCAGATGAACTGGTCGTCGAGGTGCGTTTTCCGCTCAAGCGCGAAGGCATCACTTATCGCTTCCGCGAAATCGCCATGCGCCACGGCGACTTTGCAATTGTCTCCCTGGCCGCGGCCATCGGCGCGGAGCAGGTCGAACTCGGCATCGGCGGGGTCGCTGACCGTCCGCAACGTCGCAGTCTGCCTCGTGGTGCGGGGCTGCCGGACGCGCTCAATCAAACCGCCTGGTCGCTCGACGCTCAAGACGACGTGCAGGCCAGCGCTGCCTATCGCCGCCAACTGATTCGCGAGCTGGGTCATCAGCTGATCGAAGGAGTCTGAACATGCGTGTAACTGCCGACCAAACCTTTCCGATTCGCCTGGAACTCAATGGCCGCTCCCGCGAAGCACTGGCTGAACCGCGGACCCAACTCTGCGACTTCCTGCGCCACGACCTCGGTGCCACCGGTGTCCATGTCGGATGCGAACACGGCGTCTGCGGCGCCTGCACGGTGTTGGTGGACGGAGTCGCCATGCGTTCCTGCCTGATGCTCGCGGTACAGGGGCACGAGCGCCGTATCGAGACCGTCGAGTCCCTGGCCGACGACGACACGCTGAGCGATCTGCAACAAGCCTTTCGCCGACATCACGCCTTGCAGTGTGGCTTTTGCACTGCGGGCATTCTCATGTCCTGCGTGGATTTCCTCGAACGGGTACCCAGCCCGGACGAGATCCAGGTACGCGACATGCTTTCGGGGCATCTATGTCGCTGCACCGGCTACACAGGCATCGTCCAGGCCGTGCTCGAAGTCGCTGCCCAGCGCCAAACGAACAAAGGGGTATAACAAAAATGTTCGATCTCGGACGCAGTTTCCTCGCTGCCGTTGAACGCCGGCCGCACGCCGTGGCGGTCAGTGACGGTGCACTGAAGAAAACCTATGAGGACTGGTTCGTCGATATCCAGAGCGCCGCTTGGGGCTTGCAATGCCTTGGGCTGCGACGCGGTGATCGACTGCTGGTAGCAATGCAAAACCGCTGGCAGATGGCAACCCTGCATTGGGCCTGCCAGTTTACGGGCATCGTCATGACCCCGTTGAACTGGCGTTCGACCGCCGATGAACTGGGCTACTGCATCGAAGATGCGCAAATCCGTGCAGTGGCTTACGACGACGCTACCGTGACCGCCGTGGCCGGTTGCAGCGCCGCCACAAGGCTGCCACGGATCACCGCCGGTCTGCGTGCCGCCAACACCGACCTGAGTTTCGAGGAACTGTGTTCGCAGACCCCCTCAGGCATCATTTTGCAGGCCGACGCCGAGGATTTTTCACTGCTGCTGTACACCTCCGGAACCACCAGCAAGCCCAAGGGCGTGCCCCGGCGGCACCGTTGCGAACGCGCCGCGGCGGTTGCCCACGTAGCGCAAAACCTCTACCGCCAGAGCGAGTGCACGCTGGGTGTCATGCCGCTTTACCACACCATGGGCGTGCGTTCGTTGCTGTCCATGGCGCTGATCGACGGACATTTCGTCTGTGTGCCGAAGTTCGACGTGGAAGCCACGCTGCAGGCCATCGAACGGGAAAAGGTCAGCAACCTGTACCTGGTGCCGACGCTCTACCACATGCTCATTGAGCACCCGGCCTTTGCCCGTGAACGAGTCGCCAGTGTGGAGAAAATCGGCTTTGCCGGTGCGCCGATGAGCGACGGTTTGATGCGTCGCGTCGAGCAGGCGTTCCAGCCGCAATTGTTCGTCAATCATTACGGCAGCTCGGAAATCTACACCTTCACCATCGACCAGCAAGCCAACCGCAAACCCGGTTCGTCAGGGCGCAGTGCTATGAACCAGCGCGTGCGCGTGGTGCCGATCGATGCTCAAACGCCGGACGTGCAGGTCAACCCATTGGAGGAGGGCCAGATCATCGCCGACCTGGCAAGTGACGAGGCGTTCGAGGGCTATCTGAACCGCCCCGAAGCGACCGCCAAGGCGTTGCGTGATGGATGGTATTTCACCGGCGACATCGGCTACTTCGATCTGGAGGGCGATCTGTTCGTCACGGGTCGTGTCGATGACTTGATCATCACCGGCGGCGAAAACGTCAGCCCGGCAGAAATCGAAAACATGCTTTCTCTGCACCCGGCAGTGGAAGAAGTGGTGGTGGTCGGTCTGCCCGACGAGCAGTGGGGCAAGATCATTGCCGCGTTTATCAAGCTGCGCGCCGAAGTCTCGGAAGGCGACCTCGATGCCCATTGCATCGCTTCGGGCCTGGCCAAATTCAAGCGGCCACGGCGTTACCAGTTCATCGAGCAGATTCCCAAATCTCCAGTGGGCAAGGTGCTGCGGCGCGTGCTGCTGGCGCAATTCCAGGAACAGGCCTTGAAGGCCATCAGCTAATCATCCAGAGGACACTCCCATGCAACAACAAGCGATCCAGCAATTTCTCGACACTCAGTTCGATGGCTTCCAGGTTGAAGTCGATGTGTCCCGCGAGCGCGCTGACATCATCCTGAACCGGGCGCCGTTGAACGTCATTTCCATGGGGCAGCGCGATCAACTGCGCCTGGTCTTCGAAGCCCTTGATGCACACAAAGATGTGCGCGTCATCGTGCTGCGGTCGGTGGGTGAACACTTCTCCAGCGGCGGCGACATAAAAGGCTTCCTCGAAGCGTCGCCGGAGCACGTTTCGAAGCTGGCCTGGAACGTCGCGGCACCGGCACGTTGCGAAAAACCGGTGATCGTTGCCAACCGTGGTTATACCTTTGGCGTCGGTTTCGAGCTGTCCCTGGCCTGCGATTTCCGCATTGCTTCGCAAACCACTCGCTACGCCTTGCCCGAGCAGAACCTAGGGCAGATCCCGGGCTCGGGTGGCTCCGCACGCCTGCAGAAAATCATCGGCATCACCCGCACCAAGCACATGGTGATGCGTGCCAAACGCATCACCGGCGACCAGGCCTATGCCTGGGGTATCGCTACCGAGGTCGTGCCGGATACCGAACTGGAAAGCACTGTCGATGCGTTGGTTGAAGAACTGCGGCGCTTCTCGCCGCTGGCTCAGCGCACGGCAAAAAAACTGATCAACGACAACGAAGATGCGCCGCTGACCGTCGCGATTGAAATGGAAGGTCACTGCTACAGCCGTCTGCGCAGCTCCAAGGACTTCAAGGAAGGCGTTGAAGCGTTTCACAGCAAGCGCGCGGCCGTGTTTATCGGCGAGTAAATCGTACCGGCGAGCAGGCCCGGGAGTATGTTGGTAACGGCGTACACCTTACGGAGCAGGGCCTGCCGCCCCTTTTGATTCACCGCTTGTGTGAGGCAACCATGACTACGACAACAACAATAACTGCATCACCCAACAGCGCCGCTATCGATACACCGCAGATTCCACCGGGCAAGGCTTTGCTCGCGGCATTTGCCTCGACATTCGGCTGGGCGTTGGATTTGTTTGACCTGTTCATTCTGCTCTATGTGGCGCCGATCATCGGCCGCATGTTCTTCCCCTCGGACACCCCGACCCTGTCGCTGGCCGCGGTCTATGCCTCGTTCGCCGTGGCCTTGCTCGTGCGTCCACTGGGCTCGGCGATCTTCGGCGCGTATGCCGATAAACACGGCCGCAAGCGTGCGTTGATGGTGTCGATGGTCGGCGTCGGTATTTCCACGGCACTGTTTGGCGCGTTGCCAACCATTCATCAGGTCGGCATATTGGCCCCGATACTGTTCCTGATATTACGGGTGATTCAGGGCATCTTCGTTGGCGGCATCGTTGCCTCCACTCACACCATCGGCACCGAATCCATCTCGCCGCGCTATCGCGGCTTGATGTCCGGGTTGATCGGTGGCGCTGGCGCCGGCATGGGCGCGCTGTTGGCGTCAGCTACTTATCTGGTGTTGTCGCAGATCTTTCCCGGGGAGGAATTTGACGTCTGGGGCTGGCGCTTCATGTTCTTCTGCGGCCTGCTCAGCACGGTTTTCGGTCTGGTGATGTTCCGTTACCTGGAAGAAACCCCAGTCTGGCAGCAACTGCAGCAAGCCCGCAAAACCAAAGGGCCGGCGGTAGTTGTCGTGTCGCCGCTCAAACGTCTGTTCGGTCGCGAGTACCGCGCCGTGATGCTGGTCAACTTGCTGATTACATTTGGCGGCGGTGCCACGTATTACCTGGCCTGCGGTTATCTGCCGACATTGCTCAACGTGGTCGCCAAAGTGCCTCATACGCAGACTTCGCAAATGCTCATGTACGGGTCGGTGGCAACCATTGTCGGAGCACTGGCCTTCGGTTACCTGAGCGACCTGATCGGTCGAAAGAAGACCTTCATGCTGCTGGGTGTGATCAACCTGGTGAGCCTGCCGATGATGTTTCTGGGTGTCGCCGAATCGGGTTCGCTGACCCGTACTGCGCTGTATTGCGTGGGCATAGGCTTCATGGGCGGGGCGATCATCGCGCCGATTCTGATCTTCCTCAACGAACGCTTTGCCACCGAGCTGCGAGCCAGCGGCACCGGATTGTCCTGGAACATCGGTTTCGCCCTCGGCGGAACCATGCCGACCTTTGTCTCCCTGGTCAGCAGCAGCCCGGCGCAGATTCCCATGGTGCTGGCGATGTTCGCCGTCGGTCTGTCGGTGATCTACTTGATCGGCAGCGTGGTGATTCCAGAAACCCAAGGCAACTTCAAATAACGGTGGGGAGGTGCTCCAGGAATTCGCCGATCAGCTGCAAAGTCCGCTCTGGCGCTTCGGTTTGAGGAGAGTGCCGACAGTCATCCAGCAACACACAGCGGCACGGTCCAGCGACCTGTCGCTGGATGACCACCAGTTGCTCGGGCGTGGCGTAGTGGTCGTCGCGACCCTGAATGACCAGCAGCGGCTTTTCGATACAAGCCAACTGCGCTTCGAGATCGTCCAGGGAAAAGTCCGGATGCAACCAGCTGTCGCTCCAGCCGTAGAAAGCGCCGTCGACATTGGTGCCATGGTGGCGTGCCAGGCGGTCGCGCAACTCGCCCTGATGCCAGGCCTCGGTGGTGTGGCGAATGCCATCGAGGCTCTCGGCCTCGACAATTACGTGAGGCGCCAGTGCGATGCTGCCCAACACGCGTGGATCGTTGGTGGCGGCATAGGCAAGGACGATGGATGCGCCGTCACTGTGACCGAGCAAGACCACTTGCGACAGTTGCAAGGCATCGAGCAATTGCCGCAGTTCCCGAGGGCCGTCGCTGCTCAGGTAGTTCAGCGGACGCGGCAGGTTTACCGGGCTCGATTGCCCATAACCCTGACGGCTGTAAGTGATCACACCGTAACCGCTGGCCTGGGCCAGTTGCAGAGGGAAATCTTTCCATTGTTCGGCGCTGCCGAGGCCTTCGTGCAACAGCACCAGCGTCGGTCGCGAAGGATCAGCCGCAGGCAGTTGGCGATATTCCAGGCGTAGCGGCCCAAGTTGCAGAAATTGTTGTGGAGACATGTTGAATCAACGATTGAACAAGGTTGCTCGCAGGTTACCGTAAACGTAACCCGGCATGCAGTACCACGCTTTGCTTGAGGTACAGACAATATGCGTCATCTCGATGTTCAGGTGATCGACCAGGCACTGCAATGGGCTCGCGACGGGCAGGCCCAGTGGCTGTGCACGGTGCTCTCCACCTATGGCTCGGCGCCGCGTGCGCCGGGGGCGATGCTGGTGACCAATGGCGCGGGCGAACACGTCGGCTCGCTGTCGGGGGGCTGCGTCGAAGAGGAGTTTCTCGAGAGCCTGACGCGCGGTGAATTACGCGAACCGTCGCAGATCGTCAGTTATGGCGACAGTGTCGAGCAACGCCACCGTTTACGATTGCCCTGTGGCGGTGTGCTGATCGTGCTGGTCGAGCACCGCGCTGCCAGTCTCGAATGGATCGCGCACCTGGAGAGCCTGCAAGCGGCGTTACTCGGCCAGCGTCGTCTGCTGCGTCACGTCGAGCTAAGCAGCGGTGCCTTGCGCCTGGACCCGGACACCGGACACGGCAGCGAGCGAGTGCAAGTCGTCGACGAAAGGGTGCGCATCAGCGTTGGCCCTGCCTTGCGATTGATTCTGGCGGGGCTCTCGCCGGTCGCTGAAGCTTGCGCCAGTTTCGCCCGCGCCATCGGCTGCGAAGTCATCGCCTGCGACCCCCGGGAGGAGATGCTGCATGTCCAGCTCGAAGGCGTGGAGATGCAACGTGTGCTGCCTTCGATGTTCATAGCCGCCGGAGGCTGCCACGCGGCGACCGCGGTGGTGGCGCTGACTCACGATCCGCGAATCGATGATCTGGCGCTGATGGAAGCAGTCCACACCCCGGCGTTTTACATTGGCGCCATGGGTTCTCAGGCAACCTCGGCCAAACGCGCCGAGCGGCTCAAACGCATCGGTGGTCTGACGGATGAACAGATCGCCCGTTTGCACATGCCCATCGGCCTCGATCTGGGCAGCAAGGCCCCGGCGGAAATCGCCTTGGCGGTGGTGGCCGATATCCTGCGCGTTTATCACGGGAAAGAGCGCCATGCCTTGTAAGGCGGTTTTCCCGACGAGCGTGGGGCCTGCGAAAGTCGATATAGACGCTCGGTCATTCGCGCGCGATAGTGGCCAGCCAAGTGTTGCTGAACCATAGAGCGATCGCCGGACTTGAGAAATAGATAGACGCCCCGATGATATGCATTGAGGCCGATAACGATATCGCTTCAAGCGAGCGGAGGAATCTGATGTCGATTGCCCAACGGGTTTTCCACGGCAGGTTTGGCCGGGTCGCCTTGCTGAATATGGATCATTCGCTGGTCACCCATACCCATTCCGAATGCCATGTGCTGGTCAAAGTGTCCGGCGAGGACACTTACTTCAACGTTAACGGTCGGCGGGTTCCGCTCAGTGATCGCACGGCGGTGCTGGTCAACGCCTGGGAGCCGCATTTCTACGATCCGCAGCCGGGTGCGGGTGCCACCGTCATCCTGGCGCTCTACATCGAGCCCGCCTGGCTGGCCACTGCCCAGCAGTCGCTGGCGCTCAGCGGTCGGCCGGACTTTTTTTCCCAATCATGCATCGAGCTGTCGAGTCGAAATCGCACCCTGGCCGACATCCTGGTCGCCGAAGCGCATGGTTGTGGGATCGTGCCGAAAGAGCGCTTGGAGTTCATGCTGTTCGACTTCCTGATCGAACTGATCGAGGACTTTTCCAGCTGGCGGCATTTGTCGCTGCTGGGTGCGCCGAACTCAAATGAGTTTCGGGACGCGCGCGTGCGCCGTGGCACCGCCTGGTTGCTTGAGCACCTCGATGATCCGAACCCGATCGACAACGCCGCGCGGGCTTGTGGTCTGTCTCGGGCACACTTCTTTGCGCTGTTCAAGAAAGACACCGGCATGACGCCGACCCTTTTGCTGAACGACGCGCGCATGCGCCGGGCTTTTGCCTGGCTGGAGCGTGAGCGCAGTGGAACGTTGGGCCTGTTGTCGGAGAATCTCGGGTTCTCCGAGCAAGGTCATTTCACACGGTTTTTCCGCCAACACATCGGAGCTTCTCCCAGCCAGTATCGGCGTGTAGTGGATTGTTACGCGGCGGTTTGAACCGAGAGAAGGGCGGGGGTATTTGCCAATACTCCCGCCGATGAAGTTAGTCTTTGATCTTTAGAATTAGTGGTGTGTATAGATTACGAAACTTGTAGGATGCACTAATCGTCCAAAAAATCATAAATCTCTTTCATGCGTTCTTCACGCATCAACTCAAGCTCTTCCATGGTTTCGGCTACCCACTGCAGAATGAAATCCCAGCAATCGCAGTCGTGAGCGTCTGCTTCTGCTTCAAATGCTTCTTTTAGAAATTTAAGGCGATATTCTTCCGGCGACAATCCACAATTATCAGCGAGGCTGTAGTTCAGCTCGCTGAGTTCAAGTTGGATCCATAAGTTGCAATCCAGAAACTTCTTCAGGGCAAGTTCTGCTCTAAGTTCTTTTGCGATCATGAATGCTCTCTTCTGGCATACAATAAGTTGCTGGTTGTCCGAAGTTGGCTCGGTGCTCAATAGGGCTGTGTCAATTTCCTGCCATCATCCATCCTCGAACGCCATGACTTTCACTCAACTCTTTCACGACTCGAGCTGCGTCTTGTTTTTGTTTATACGGGCCGATGACGACAAAGTTGTTTTCTTTACGCGCTACCGGTAATTCCAGTTGCTTAATGGCATTTGTGGCGCGATGGCGGCTGGGTGTGTTCAACGCTATTTCGATCACCCACAAGCCTGATGAAGGCGTGGTTGAAGCTTCTTTTTTAGCGTGGAAAATATAGCTACCACACGTTAAGCACGGGCTTTCCAGCGTGATTAGCGACCCAGGTACGGAGCGAAAGACGTGCCATTGCGGATCAGAGGTTTTTTTGCGGGCGAAGAGCACCAGGAGCAGGCCGGTAGAAGTAATCAGGCCGCTAAGGATAATTGTCCAATTGCGTGCTTGTGTGGGCAGTGAAGGCAGCGAAAATACTGGCGATTCGTCTGGCTTTTCGATCAAAAACTGTACGGCGTGAGCCTCCGTTGAGTCGGGTATGGGGGATTCGTTTTCCGCAAGGGGCGTGAGCCCGTCGGAATATTTTGTAGTGAGGTTTGTTACAACTTCATTAGCGGTGTCATCGATGAGTTGTTTTAGCTTTGTCACGTTTTTCTGGATGTAGGAGTTGTCGACATTGTTTTCACAAAGTGGTCCTGTGGCTGTGTACGTCCATAATAATGCTGATAGTTGCCCTACAACGCCCGTTACCAGGAAACCCAAGCCAAGCTTTCGCACGGCACCATCTCCAAATCAAATGAATAGTTATTTGTCCCATTTCTTTCTGATAAAGCATGGTCCTATTGTTTATCCTGGGATGGTCTGGATTCTTGAGCGCGTCAGTGTGCCCAAGCGCCAAAATAAGTTGGCTTCTTTTTTGTTGTTTTAAAGAACATCGGGCTTGCACTTTATAGAATGCTGGTTGACGAAAAAGGCTCAGGTGAACGAAAAAAAATAGTATCAGATGGGTTGTATGCTGGCCTATTAAAGCACTTGTATTTAAGGTTAATGTTGTGGCCGAAGTAACTGGCCAAAGATTTAGGTCATACCTATGCGCTTGCTATAAAGGAAAGGACTGTTAGCCGGCCCTTTACGGTACGGACAGGGAGAAGCTATTGAATTTTTTGTCACCCTTTCAAACGATGCCGGTGTCCTGCGCTACATTTCAGGTGTCATTCCTACCTTGGAGCGTTCTTGGTGAACGCTCCGGATATTGTGCTTGGTGAGCGCATTGATCCGCCGAACCACGAAGCGAGGGATGCTCAACAAGCATCAATTGTCGTCATTCGGTTCAACTGCGCTTCAGCGCAGAAAACTGACCACTCAACCACGTATAAAGCTGGGAAACCGCAGGGCTGATCTGCTTGCGATGCGGGCACACCAGACTCAAAGGCGAAGCTTCGCCAGGAAAATCCGGCAGCAGCACAAGCAGGCGCCCATCGGCGATATCGGCACTGACATCCAGCCAGGATTTGTAGGCGATACCTTCACCGTCCAACGACCAGCGTCGCACGACATCGGCGTCATCGCTGAACAGTGGCCCCGAAACCTGCACGGTTTGCCCGCCCAGGTTCCACTTGTCGTAGACCCGGCCATTTTGCAGATAGAGCAGGCAGTGATGCTTGCTCAAGTCATCCGGCGTTTGGGGAGAACCGCAGCGTTGCACATACTCTGGCGAGGCAACCAGCACTCGCTGGTTCCACGGTGCAAGCGGCAGTGCCACGTAGTTGGCGTCTTCATTCGGGCCGTATCGAATCGCCACGTCCACCGGGTCGCGAAAAAGATTGGCCATCTGGTCCGATAGGAAAAAACGCAAAGTCAATTCTGGATGCTGACGGCGGAACAGCGTCAGCCACGGCAGCAGTATGTTGCGCCCCAGATCGGAGGGTGCTGTCACCTGCAGGACGCCCCGTAGCGTGGCGTTCTTACCACGCAAATTTTCCTTGCCTTGCTGCAGGGTCTCAAGCACTGAGTGGGCGGTGGGCAGATATTGCTCGCCTTCGGCAGTCAATCGCAGGCTGCGAGTGGTGCGGGCGAACAGGCGTACGTCCAGCTCGAGTTCCAGACGTTTGATGGCGGCGGCGACCTGACCAGGCAGAAGATCAGCCTCCAGCGCCGCTGCGGTGAAACTGCCCAGCGTGGCGCTGCGGATGAATAAACCAAGATCATCGATGCGGATCATTTTCACTCCTGTAGTGAAAGTGTTGGCGCATTCTGCTTGTTTTTCTTTGTGCATGGGAAGTCGAAGATGGCTGCGAACGAGTGCATCACCCTTCAGACAGCGAGTGTCCATGAAAGCCATCACCTTTACCGAACATGCTTTGCCCATCGACAATCCACACGCATTGATCGACATCAGCCTCCCGGTGCCCACGCCTGGTCCACGGGATCTGGTGGTTGAAGTTCGCGCGGTATCAGTGAATCCCGTCGATACCAAGGTGCGCGCCGGAACTTTCACAAAAGAACCGAAAATCCTCGGCTGGGATGCCACAGGCATTGTCCGCGAGGTCGGCGCTGACGTGACGCTGTTTCAGCCGGGCGATGAAGTGTTCTATGCCGGCTCGATTGCCCGCACCGGCAGTTACAGCGAATTCCATCTGGTCGATGAGCGGATCGTCGGGCACAAGCCTGGGTCATTGAGTGCCGCCGATGCGGCAGCGTTGCCGTTGACCTCGATCACTGCATGGGAATTGTTGTTTGACCGGCTTGGTGTCGTCGAGGGGTCAGGGGAGGGCAAGTACCTGTTGATCACCGGAGCGGCTGGCGGCGTCGGTTCGATGCTGGTGCAACTGGCCCGACAGTTGACCCGCCTTACCGTCATCGGAACTGCCTCACGCCAGGAAACCGCTGATTGGGTGCGGCAGCTGGGCGCGCATCACGTGATCGATCACAGCCAGCCACTGCTCGCACAGTTGCAAGCGCTCGGCGTGCCGGAAATCGACTATGTCGCCAGCCTGACTCACACCGAACAGCACTTTGCACAACTGATCGACGTGCTCAAACCGCAAGGGCGTCTGGGTGTGATTGACGATCCCGACAGCCTTGACGTGATGCCGCTCAAGCGCAAGTCGCTGTCGTTGCATTGGGAGCTGATGTTCACCCGCTCGCTGTATGAAACCCCGGACATGATCAACCAGCATCACCTGCTCAATCGGGTCAGCGCTCTGATTGACCAAGGAGTTCTGCAAACCACTGTGGGCGAGCACTTCGGTGCGATCAATGCGGCAAACATCCGTCGTGCCCATGCGCTAGTCGAGAGCGGCAAGGCCCGGGGCAAGATCGTTCTCGAAGGTTTCTGATTTCACTTCAGGCGGGTCGCTTGCGGGCCCGCTGAACCGCCTGCGGCATCACTTGCCATTTTTTTAATGTTGGAGCGTTGACGATGAATTCGTCCAGTAACGTGTTGGTATCGATTGCCGTGCTCAAGGCCAAGGCAGGCAAAGAACTGGCATTGAAACAAGAACTGCTGGCGCTGGTAGAGCCGACCCGAGCAGAGCCGGGCAATCTCGATTATGTGTTGTTCAAGCTGCGCGACAAGCAGGACACGTTCTACATGCGCGAGGCTTTCAGGGATCAGACGGCGCTGGATGCGCATTTTTCGATGCCTTACTTTCAGCGCTTTGCCGCCACGGCAGATCACCTGCTCGAAGAGCCGTTGCAACTGATATTCCTTGAGCAGGTATTGGCCTTATGATTCAACCAGTTGAATCGCACCACCTCAGCCGGCGTGGAGGCGGCCGGCGGATCAATTCGCTTCAGGACGTGGCTGTACTCCGAATTGCGGAACGATGTGAGTCCCCAGCTCCTCAATGACTTGCGCAGCAGGGCGCTTTCCGTATTTGAGATTCAGGATAACGTGGTCCACTCCGATTTCCTCAAGCGACTCCAGCAAAAACCGGAGATGGTAGTGTCCAAGTTTGAACCCCAAATGAATGCGAGTGGGCGGCGTGGACGGGTTCTCATCGAGGTCGATGTAAAGCGACTGAGTGAAGGGCTTATAGACGGAACCACATTGCTTCATGACCTCCAGCCGCCAATCTTCCACGATCAGTCGCTGCATGTTCGGTGGGCGTGGATAGTTGATCCATCCGACGCTTTCGCGCGCGATCCAATCCAGTGACTGGCGGCTATTGCCTGTCACGAACATTGGAATGACTTGGGTTGTGGGTTTCGGAATGAGGTCTGCACCCTGCATCTCACCACCGCTCCAGCGAATGGGCTCAAAGCTGGTGCTGTGGGCTTGGCGAATCACCTCGTAGTGCTCTCGAAAGATGTCTCCGCGCCTTTCGGGATCGATGCCAAAAGCCGAAAACTCCACTGGGCGATCGCCGGAAGCCACACCCAGAATCAAGCGACCTGCGCTCAACTGATCGACGCTGGCTGATGCCTTGGCCGTGTGCAGAGGATGGTGTAACGGGATGGCAATGGATGCGGTGCCAAGCGCTATCTCCGACGTATGAGCGGCCATATAGCCCAGGTAAACCCAGGGGTCGAAGACTTGGCCGACATCACCGAAATTAGGGTCCCGAAGAGGCACATCGCGAAACCAGAGCGCGCAGAAGCCCAGCGCCTCTGCTCGTTTGGCCAATGCGACCTGGTTGAGCATGTTCGGCGTGTCCCCATCGAAGGCCTCCAAAGGAAAGAACAATCCCAGGCTCAAATGACCCGGAGTGAAGGTTCGGCTGAACCCTCGATGCTCCTGATAAGGAATCGTGCTCGGCCGATACATACTCATCTTCCTCAATGGGAGAGCGTGAACAGCGCCCCTGTTTCCAGAGGTGCTGCGGCATCGGTCGCTTGGGAACGACAGGTGGGGTAGTGGGTGCAATCTTTGCCCGTTGCGCCGTACATGCTGGTCGGGTCGACCGGAGTGAGGGGCCTGTTGCTGGCAGTACGCGCGGGCAGTTCCGGATTGGCGATGAGCGGACGGTCAAAATAAACCAAGTCTCTCCAGCCCGACACATCGCCTGAGCAAAAGCACGGGGATCATCCAACAAGCGTAGGCGGCTTTGCGCGGAACCGCCATGTTCGTCGCCCGTCTCGATACCAGTCGCAGATGGTTACACCGCAGTCTGGGCCTTGGGCGTCGTGATCGGCGCGCCTCGGGTTGCTATTTTTGCCGCATGCTGGAGCGATGGTCACATCGAGCAGCCGTTGCAACTGATCCAGCAGGCTGAGTGGCTATGTACAAAGCCAAGCAGCAAGGGCGCAACAACTTTTCAGTGTGCGCTGGGAGCATCCTGACAAAGGATTATCTCACCCGGTATTTGTACCCGCGGCAGAGGACAGTCGTCAGGTCAACCCGCTGAGCCTTTGGGTGCTCGACCGGCAATTGTGTCCGGCCCCAGTCCTGAAATTCAGACGATAAGATAAATTTTCAGACCCCAACGCAGAACTCCATCTCCCCAGGCAAGGCACTCTCTGCGCCTTTCTCACACACTCGGCACTAATGCTATCGCGCTGCATAACAACAAGAGCCGCGAAAAAATGAGTAGCGCTGGGACTCCGGTTCGAGGCATGACTTCAAGGCAATAACTAACCGCTCAGGCCGCTAGCTCATTTATCTAAATATACCTGAACACTATCTACCGTTCCTTCGTGTGCATTGCGTTGGCCTGGAAGATTTTGCGTTGCTTCTATTACTTTAAAATAACAAATGGAGCGCTATATAAGTGAATGTAAAAAAAATTGCTGCAAGTTCGGTGTTTCTTAGTATCACCCTGTGTGCCCAAGCGCATGCTGACTTCCTGAGTGATAGCAAAGCCACCTTGGGAATGAGAAACTTCTACTTCAATAACGACAACCGCGATGGCGTTGCCGCCCCTTCCAAAACCGAAGAATGGGCGCAGGGTTTCATGTTGGACTTCAAATCGGGCTATACCGATGGCATGGTTGGCTTTGGTGTCGATGGCCTGGGGTTGCTGGGGGTTACCCTGGACAGCGGCAAAGGACGGCATGTCGGCAGCACCATGATGCCTTCTGACAGTGACAATCGTGCCGTCGACGAGTGGAGCCGGCTCGGGCTGACCGTAAAAGTCAAAATGTCGAAAACAGAACTTCGCTACGGCACTTTGATTCCGAAACTCCCAATTCTGGTCGCCAACGATGGGCGCGTGCTTCCACAAACCTTCGAAGGCGGTCAAATCACCTCGAGCGAGTTCAAGGGGCTGACCTTGACTGGAGGTCGGATCGAACATGCAACAGGACGTGGTTCGAGCGATCAGACGGGGTTGGCCGTTGCTGGTGGTACGCGGGAAAGCAATCAGTTTGACTTCGCCGGGGGCGATTGGAACGTTACCAAGAATCTGACAGCTCAGTACTACTACGCCAGCCTCGACAACTACTATACGCAGCATTTTATGGGATTAATTCACACCCTTGCCCTCTCGGACAATCAGTCCCTTAAAACCGACCTGCGCTATTTCAAAACTGACTCGTCAGGGGCAAATAGCTCCGGGACGTCAGGCTACAGAATGAGTGGCTACACCAAAAACGGTAGTGGAGAAATCGACAACCGTACCTGGAGTGCCGCGTTGATTTACACACTGGGTGGTCACGCGATTACTGCGGGGTACCAAAGTGTGTCAGATGGCAGCAACTTCACTCAACTCAATCAGGGTAGCCTGACTGACAAGGGCGCCGGTGGAGCAAGCCTGTATCTGTATACAGACCGCCTGATCCAAACTTTCACCCGCGCAGGCGAGCGCACAGCTTTCGGTCAGTATGCTTACGACTTCGCCGCTCTGGGGGTCCCTGGCCTGAAAGGCTCGGTCATGTACCTCTCCGGCGATAATATTAAAACTACGTCAGGCAACAACCAAAAGGAATGGGAAAGAGACATTAGTCTGGACTACGTCCTTCAATCCGGAGCGCTCAAAGGCGTCGGGTTTGGCTGGCGTAACGGCAAGTCCAATAGTGAAGCATCTCGTAACGTAGATCAGAATCGTATTTTTGTGAGTTACAGCATTCCGCTTCTCTAGACAGTGGTGCGGGAAGTTTGATTTAACCAACGTCCGAACCCGTTATGGCAGACAAACGATTGTAAAGGGCGGGCCGGGATATCGGATGCTCATGATCGGCGCAGACCCGTGGTGCGACACGCCAGTCATGGTCAAGCTGGTCGTCGATGCCGAGGTTAAAGTGGTCCTTTTCTACCGGTCGGGTGCCATGCACCTCGGGCTACATTTGATAGTGTCCATTCGAAGGCATACGATTGAGCGCGAGGGTGTCTACGTACAAGTTACAGCGCCGCCACGGTGACACCACGCCGGATGCGGTCAGCAGACCGGGAGGTGTTACTTGAAGCACACAACTGATATGCCCGCTAGCGTCATCACGAAACTGACCTACCTGGTCAAGCACGATGCGAAGCCCTATGTGCATACCGAGGCTCTGACCGGTAACAGTGAACCGCACTACTTTGCTGAGCAGGAGGAGCGCGAGGTCACGATACACAACGGTCGTCCGTTGGCAGACAGCCTTTCTCTGGACAAGCAGGGGTTTAAACTCCATCGGCAGGATACGGTGGTCGACGATCTCTACGACGATACCTCAGTGGAAAGCGTCTACTATGACGAGGTCAAGGCCTTGATCAAGGAGTTGACGGGCGCGAGCCGGGTCGTCATCTTCGACCACACCAGGCGCAGCGACGCCGAGCGGCGGGATATTCGCGGCCCAGCCAGCCGTGTGCATAATGACTACACCGACCGCTCGGGACCTGAGCGTATTCGCGACGTGCTGGGCCAGGATCAGGCCGCCGCACTGGTGTCGGTGGCCCAGATTAACCTCTGGCGCCCGATGAGCGGGCCCGTCAAGCGCTCACCGCTGGCCGTGCTGGACGCCTCGACGCTCGACCCCAATGACCTTCTGGCCACCGACTTGGTCTATCCGGATCGTATCGGTGAGATCTACCACCTGGCCTACAATCCGCAACAGCGCTGGTACTATTTTCCGGACATGCGCCGTGACGAAGTCTTGCTGATCAAGGGGTATGACTCACGTCACGACGGCCGTGCCCGCTTCACGCCCCATACCGCCTTCAAAGACCCCAATACGCCGCCGGGAGCGCCGCCGCGAGAGAGTATCGAAGTTCGCACCCTGGCCTTCTTCGATTAGATTTTGCCACTTGGCGCGGGCTTCCCCCCGCACGGTGTTTGCCCCCGTGCTTTACCAGGCGACCATCCGCTTCTCGTTGGTAGGGATGTATAGCGACTGGGTGAAGGGTTTGAACAGCTAACCACATTCTGCACGATCCGCAGTGCGCCAGTCCTCGACAATCAGCTGCTCAGTCTTTGGTGCGCGCGGATAGCTGATCCACCCGTGATATGGCTTAATTATAAAGATTCAACGATACCTGAAGTTAAGGAAAACATAGCAGATCATGGTTGCTGTTAGGCCGACCAATATGTACTCGACGCGGGGTAGGAATATAACCAACCCACCTAGAGAAAACACGATCAAGGTGTTTTGTAGTATGTATTTCCTTATTTTAGGTACGGCTATGAAATAGCCATATTGCTTGCCTAGGAAAAATAAGGCCATGCCGATGATTGACATAATCTGGAAATCGCGCATTGCAATGTCATTCAAGATCGCATGTCTGATCAAATTTGCGAGGAGTGCTAGCCCCATAAATAGAAAAAGGTGCGAGTAGATTAAGGAGTGTCCACTCATACTACTTTCATTTTTGCTCAGTAGGTAAAAGCTATCAAAATAGATCCACCAGATACTGCAAATCATGATAAATCCGGTGATTGCCGCCATCACATTATAACGATCCCATTGAATGTTAGATAACCCTCCAGAAAGGCTAATTACCGACTCGCCCAATAAGATGAGGGTGAGTAAACCTAGTCGTTCAACCAAGTGTTCTGTATGTGCTGGCAATGGCTTTAGCTTACTCCAAGAAAATAAAGGGAGCAGAATATCAAGAAGAATCCCAATGTAAGCGACAAGGTAACGCATAGGTGGGTCAAAAAGAATGGATGAAAGACTAACAACTGCGCTAACTAACAGGGCGAAGCCAAGCCTGGAGGAGAATTCGCTACGGTGATCGAATTTACTTATGGACGAAATGTACATAATGCTGATGATGGCACGTATACCAAAATAGCAGGCAATAACAAGCGCATAATTTACTTCCAATTCTTCCCCAATCCGTGCAGACAGCACAATGAGCAGCAACATTAAAAATAATGTTGCCAAGCGGTGAAGGTTACTGTCTGTATCAAACCTGTTTGAGTAAATCGTGTGGCTGGACCAGATCCACCATAATGGAACAAAAAGCAGTAAAAATGTCCATAATTGCTCCTGTTCAAAGTGGCCGTGATGAAGATGTCCGAGAGTATGCGTAACCTTGCCAATTGCAACAACAAAAATCAGGTCAAAAAACAACTCTAACCATGTGGCGTGTCGATTTTTTTCATAATACTTCAAAGATTTCATTCGCTGCTGGCTCCGTGTGCACCTCTTTAATGTAGAAGGAAACTAACGGTTAAGCGAACGGGTGGACGGGTGGACGGGTATAGGCGTCAACCTTGGGAGGCGGTCGCAAAAACTGAGTGCAACACCTGACCTAGTCCACCACCACGTCTGTTAGTACGGTCAATACAGAATCCAGCGTGCCATCGGGCCGATAGCAACATTGCGCACGGGCGGACCTTAGCGGGCAACTGGGCTGCTGTTCCGCCAACCATTCATTCAGCGCCTCGACCAGGACACGGGCCTCGACTATGGAATCTTCCGAACTGTCAAAAATTAACATCGCCATTTTTTATGTCCTCGGTTCGCTGGGCTGATATTTTCGTGCCACTGCTTTATGAGCGATGCTTGTCGCTGGTAGCACCGTGGATTCTTCAATCTCCCGTATTGAAATATCATCGAATGCAAACGTTCATTGCTTGAGCCCTGATAGATGGATGGTTGGGGTGTGCTCAGCGGGAAACGAATTGCCCGGCGGGAAAACTCCATCCACCATCAAGGGATTTATAAAGGCAACGATGCCCTGATCTCAGCTTGAGCCTGAGTGTTTTCGGCAGCTAGACGTTCACGTTCTGCGTCAAGAAGCACGACGACGTCCGCTGTGCTTTCGCGGTATTGATAGAGGGCCAGGTGGGTAAAGCGGCGACAGGATTCGCTCTGGCTCACCAATGACTATAGTCGCTATTGTCGGGTGCCGTAGTCGCTGAACGCGTTTTCGGTTTCCTTAGCAAGGCCTCGCGTGCTCGTTCTGTTGCCCATCCGCCTTCACCGTAAACGCGCGGTCATCTCATTGCCGATCGATTTGCCCCTGCGAATTCGGATATCGAAGCGTTGCTCGATCACTCTGGTGATTCCATAGCCTCAATTGCTGATTAGCTGGTGGTTTACCACTGGCGGTATTTTTGATCATGAATTTATCTGACGTCGTTCGTCGGTAACCTGGGGCGATTCAGGATGTTGAGCCATGTCGTCCTGTCCTGGTGTTGGCTTGCGCTGGGCTTTCACCCGCTTTTGACTGATCTTACAATTGGCTGATCGAACTCTTGAAGCGCGCTCGATGCTCTTTGCGCGACGCCAGCTCACTCACAAGGAACGCCAAGCATTCACTTGCAGCCTTTGCTTTCTTTAAGCATTCCCCTTCGGGAAGGTTATGTACCCCTTCGCTCAAAACCTGATACAGCTTGCCCAAAGGATTGAGACCATCCGGCTTCAGATGCGCGGGAAGCGCAAGGTTGGCGATTTTAATTTTTTCGCTCATTGGCGATTCATCGCGCAGAGACTGAATCGCAGTGAAAGTCTCTTGGTCCCCTCCGGACGATTGCACATCCTCCTGTAGTAGATCCAGTAAACGGTTGATGTTGTTTTCCACGATCCGCCTAACCGTACTCATAACTTAGGCAGATCACTGCTTTTTCGTAGTTATCGCGATCTTCCTTAAAGAATTTTTGCAGCGTTTTGTCTCGCGGTATTCCCGCACGCGGCAGTTGGCCGTACTTCTGAATCGTTATGGTTTCATCTTCGACAGTCTGCTCAAGCAGATAGATTCTGTTTGATTTTTTACACGAGACGCAGGTGAAAGAAAAACCAGCCTTTCCAGTTCTCAACGGCTGAAAGGCCATCAGTGCGGCCTTCGCACCAACAACACGATCACTGCGCAAAGTGCTGTCATGAAACGGACGTTTCTGTTCGCAAAATTCGCAAAATGAGTCGATCTCATTGATACGCAGGTCCTCGCGCGGCTCCGGCGGCAGTTTGAAACTTCTCTTGGAGTAAAGCGGAGCTGACTCAAGGAAGCATTTGATACCGATATCCGTCAGTTCTGGGAGTCCATCTGTATTCATTGAATCATCCGCGCAGCCTTTGGCTATTTCATTAAACTCTGGAGTTAAGTCAAGCTCGGCCCAATCAATTTTCAGTGCAACTCCACCGTCGTACCATGTCCACACATTCAAACGAGTATCGACGTAGCGTGGCTGGTCATTAGTGCGAGTTCGAATAGCAACCTGAGCCGGGCCCTCAAATACGTAAGCCGGCAAAGAGGAGGAGGGTGAAGCCTGTTCTTGATCGGCTGATTTGGTCACGTTGAACCTCCTTAACTGTCAAGTCGGCTCCAGGCTGCCGAGGCGCGCTCGGCGTTATGGCGGTTGGCCGACTCGGCTAGATAACGACTTGCATAACGGCGTGGCATCGCCGACGTCTCAGACCAGCCGCAGACTCGTCGGAGTTCGTCCGTGGCGCGCTCGAGGTCATGCCCACGCTTCTCGACCAGGTAAGCCAAGAAACGGTCGGCGAAGGTGTGGCGAAAGTCATGCGCAGAAAGTGTAGGCAACAACCCCGGATGAGCCAGTTCAATGGTCAGAAACAGCCGATCGAGGACGTTAGACAATGCGCGAATCGACAGCGGGCGGCCTCGGTCAGAGATGAACAGATAGCGGTACAGCAATTTCATCGGTTTGCCGTCACGCAGAGGGCGCCGTTCGCCCTGGATATAGTGCTCGTAGACCTCATGCAACTGTGCGGAGATACCTATTGTCCGTCCGTGTGTTTTCAGCGCAGGCTCTTCAGCGCGTGGGTCGCCTGGGTCATGTTCGCGGTCATTGATGCTGACATAGGCATGCTGAGAACCCTGATTGATGTCCGTGGTGTAGAGCTTCAGAAGCTCTCCGCGACGGATACCGGTCTCCAGCAGCAATTCAATCATTAGCCAATTGCGCAACTGCAATCGTTCCGGAAACGGATTCTCCGCAGCGCCCGGGCGAATCAGCGTGCGAATGATCTGGAGTTGCGTATCTGTCAGGCTGCGGTAACGAGCGTGGTCGGGACGAACATTGATGATATGGCTCTCAAAGCGCCGTTCAATGACGTCGGCGACATCTGCAAATGCCACCTCAATGTTAGCCAGGCTGGTTGAGTTCTGACGGGCGCGCGGGATGTATCGGGTGACACACCAGGACAGGTACTGCTTCAACAATCGCAGGTACTGGTCACGGGTGCGCGGATCGATCTGCGGAAAAGGTGCCGTTGCAGCTGTGCCGATTCGGGCGACCAGATTATCGGCCTGACGGCCGCTTTGGAGCCAAATCGCGTAACCATCCAACAAGGCGAGAATCGCCTCAAAACGGCCAGCCAAGATGGCTTCATCGATATCCTGCTCCCGGCTTTCCGCATAGGTGTAGAAAGCCTGGATCGCACGCAGGTGCGCTGCGGCGGTGTTGTATGCACGATGCCTGAGCTTGAGCTGGACGTAGATGAATGGGACTAGCTTGGGCAATGGTGCCGCCTGACCATCCTGCACAAGCAGCGGTACACGCTGACCGGAAGAGAAACGGCTCTGAACCAACTTCACTGGAAGGTCCTCACTCAAAGGCTCACCATGAACATCTAGTACATGGCCCGTTGAGAGAGTGGACGCCAGAAGCGGGTTTGTCGAATCAGTGCTTTAGGCTGCTGATGAACATATCTAACATAGCACCTCGTTTAACATAATATACATTATGCGCACTAATAGGTATTCCACACAGGGCGTCTCCCAGGTACATTTCAACCCCCAGCCACATCCCTCGACCACATCCCCCCAGGACTCTCCCTCATGCATGAAGCAGCCCATCAGATCATCGATCTCTACGAACGTCACGCTCAAACATGGGATCGTGTTCGCTCGCGGCGTCTGGTCGAACAATCCTGGCTGGATCGTTTTCGCCAGGCCATGCCGGTTGCGGCTGGTCATGTCCTCGACATCGGCTGTGGCTGTGCCGAACCCATGGCTGGTTACTTGATCGGCGCGGGACACCCTGTGTCTGGCATTGATTCGTCCAGGGCGATGATCGCCTTGTGTCGGCAACGTTTTGCGCAGCACGATTGGCATATTGCCGACATGCGCCAACTGGCGCTTGAACAGCGTTTCGCTGGCATTCTGGCGTGGGACAGTTTCTTTCACCTGACGCCTGAGGATCAGCGTCGAATGTTCCCGATTTTCCAGGCCCATGCCCAACCTGGTGCTGCGCTGATGTTTACCAGCGGAACGGCCCATGGCGTTGCGTTGGGCAGCTTCGAGGGTGAAACGCTTTATCATGCCAGCCTGGACCACGATGAATATGTTGCGCTGCTCGATGCCCATGGTTTTAGCGTCGTTGAGCAAACAACGGAAGATCCGGCTTGTGGTGGACATACGATCTGGTTGGCTGTTTTCGGTTAGAAACCCCTTTGCCCTGCTCGTTTATATAGCTGTATATTATAATTAAACTAAACAACTATTTAGTTGAGTTATATAAAGACGAGGTTCTGATCGTATTCGACCAACGCGGGCAATCTCCTTCCAACTCCCCTCTCCCTCCATTTCGCTGGCGCCGCCATAGATCCGGCACCCTGGCTCTCAAGATAGTACCGAGCCACCGTGAAGCCCTCCGCCCCCCAACGTTGGGGGGGGCGCAAAACCCCGGCTGCATTATTTTCAACGCATGACAATCCGTTGCGCCCTTCACGTTCGCGAACAGGTGAGCCTATGAAAATAATAATAATGCTATGTGTCATTGCATCGCTGACCGCGATGCTGGTAACCATCACCCCGATCAGGGAAGTCTGGTTGCAATCGCGTTATCTGCCCGCCGATCCGTGTAAATCCCATCCATACACCTGCTTCAGGCCTGCGGTGAGTTTCGCCTCGCTGCACTGACCGCTCTCAGCCGCGACCGACACCGGACCGGGTGCGAAACTGGGCCGGTGTGGTTCCGTGGGCCGTCCTGAAGGCGGCTGTCAGGTGGCTTTGTGAACTGAATCCGCACGCCAGCGCTACATGCAGGATGGGCAGGTCGGTTTGCATGAGCAGTTCTCGCGCGTGCTCGAGCCGCAGGTTCATCACATACCGGTGTGGTGCAATGCCCATGGCATTGTCGAACAGCCGGCGAAAATGCGCCGGGCTGACCCCGGCCCGGGTCGCCAACTGGTTGATCGACAAGTCTTCGGCCAGGTGTTCGCGCATGTAAGCCACCACCGATTGCAGACGCGCCAACTGAATGTGCGGCGGGTTGATCGAACCCGGGGTCTGCATGCGCAGCGCACGGCACACCTGTTCGAGCATCACACTCGCCAGCCGCGCCATGAACCCCTGGTCGGCCTGTTTTCCCAAATTCAGCTCATCGAGCAACTGCCGGGCCGCCGCGCTGACCAGGGCGTCGCTGAAGGCCAGCGGTGCCTGGGTCCGGGCACAGCATTCCAGCAACCGGCCAAACACACCGTCACTGCGCTCGGGAATGTAGAACACCGCGAAGTCCACGCTGCCCGAGTAGCGCCAATGGGTTGCGCAGTGGGCCGGCATCAGCATCGACATGCTGGGCAACGTGCTCAGGCGCGACGTCTCGTCCGTGCCCTCTTCCACCCGCGAACCACCGAATTGAGTGAGCAGGGTCATGACCCCCACCGGGGGCATGTCGAGGTCTGTCTCGTGCAGGAAATAGCGCTCGGCATACAGCGGCATCTGGTTGCACACAAGGCCACCGACCATGGGCAGCCCCAACACGTCATGAACTTTCTGTTGCGGCGTCACCGGCACTCCCTGATGAGCAGATTTTGACAAATATGCCCCCTTTTCCAGTGAGTTGTCGATCCCGGGAAGAACAATCATGGCGTCCATGTTCCAGCCCCACGCGGTCGATTGCGTGGGTTCGTTCCTTCCCCGGATGAGCAAGCGCCAATGATCACATTACATGACACCTTGCAGTTGCCCGCCGTTGGCTTGACGGGTTTTGAAACGCCATTGAGCGAAGAAGAAGCGGCCATCCAGCAATCGGTGCATCAGTTCGCCAGGAACGTGCTGCGTCCGGTCGGCCAGGCCCTCGACAAGATGCAAGCGGCCGATGTCTGCGCACCCGGCTCGCCCTTCTGGTCGGTGTTCGCCCAAGCGGCACAGCTGGGTCTGGACCCGGAACTGCTGACGCAGTTTTCCGCCGAAACCGCCGTGCGCCTGGAGTCGCTGATTGGCGAGGAAATGGGCTGGGGCGATGCCGGCCTGGCCGTTTCCCTGGCGGTCGCCGGTTTCCCGCTGCGCATGGCAAAGGCCGTGGGCAATCAGGAGTTGGTGGAACTGTGCCAGGGCAAGATCGGCTGCTGGATGATCACTCATCCGGACAAGGGCAGCGACATCATGGTCTATGACATGAAGCGCGAATGGCCCCACGGCCAGTCCGGCAACAAGGGCACCCTCACGGCAAGAGTCGGCAAGGACGAGATCGTCCTCAACGGCCAGTGCTCGGCCTGGGTCTCCAACGGGGCTGTGGCGCAGGTGGCGCTGGCCTACATCACCGCCGACTATGGCGACGGCTTTTTCGACGCCGACGGCCGCCCCAACGGCGTCGCCGTGATCGTGCCCCTGGACCTGCCCGGCGTATCGCGCGGCAAGCCGCTGGACAAGATCGGCCAACGCTCGCTGCCCCAGGGCGAAGTCTATTTCGACAACGTGAAAATACCGGCGCGCTTCGCCATCGCCGGCAAGGATCAATACTACGGCAACCAGTCCTCGGCCTGGTCCTACGCCGGCACGCACATGTCCCAAGTGTTCACCGGAGTGGCACGCGCGGCGTTCGAAATGGCCTTGCAGTACTGCCATGAACGCAAACAAGGCGGTCAGTTGCTGATCGACCATCAGCTCACGCGCTATCGACTGGGCGACATGCAGCGTCAGGTCGAACTGGCACGCGCGGTGGCCCGACGTTCCCTGGCATTCGCGCGCCTGTCGCCACAGAGCCATCCCTACGCCACGGCGTCGGCCAAGGTGACCGTCACTGAAGCCTGCATGAAGGTCGCCAATGAAGCGCTGCAGCTGTTCGGCGGTGCCGGTACTTCCCGTGAATACCCGATCGAGAAAATCTTCCGCGATGCCCGCGCCGCCCTGATCGAAGACGGCGAGAACTCCATCATCACCATGCGTGTTGGTCTGTTGTGCCAACAGCTTTATGCCGAAGGCTGGTCGCAGTACTGACCCCGGCCCTGCCCCTCAACCCCAAAAAACATCCTTTTAAAAACAAGAGAGACACGAAAATGGCTAAATATCCCGTCGTCGTTTATGGCGCCAGCGGCTACACCGGCATGCTCACCATGGACTGGCTGATCGACCAGAACATCCCCTTCACCGCCGTGGCACGCAATGCCGGACGCGTGCACGAGATGATGGCCCAGCGCGTGGTGCGCCTGGAGTCGGCCACCTATGAAGTCATCGAAGCCGAACACACGGTCGAGGCGCTGACCGAGGCGTTTCGTGGCGCCAAGGTGGTCTGCAACACCGTCGGCCCGTTCGTCAAATTCGGCCTGACCACGGTCGAGGCCGCGCTCAAGGCCGGCTGCCATCACCTGGATACCACCGGTGAGCAAAGCTACATGCGCGAAGTGCGGGAGAAGTTCGGCAAGCTCTATGCCCAGGCCAGCCTGCTGGTTTCGCCATCGTTGTCCTACATGTTCACCTACGCGGAAATCGCCGCCGAACTGGCCCTGGAAACACCCGGCATCGACGCCCTGGAAACCTCGACCCTGTGCCGTGGCCCGCGCGGAGTCGGTGCCGGTGTGACCGTGGGCTCGACCGCCTCGATCTTCGAGATGTACCGCGCCGAACAATGCTACCTGTGGGAGAAGAAACTGGTTCCGCACGCTGTCGGCACCTCCTTCAGCATTCCTTCGCCTGATTTCCTGCAGCCGGTCTTTGCCCTGCCATGGGGCGGCACCTCATTGCCGGTGTACTTCGAGAACGACCCGCGCGTGCGCTCCTGTGTCTCCTGCGTCGGCTTCTACGACAACGACGTCATGAAGATGGTGCATGGCCTGGGGCAGAAGTGGGACGCCGAATACAAACACCTGCCAACAGAGCATCAGGATGAAGTGCTCAAGCAGATCGTGCAGTCGACCACGCCGAGCATGCCGCCGCGCGAGCGCACTACCACCGTGCGCATGGTCGACACCGCCATCGGCCGCGGCCAGCTGTCGGCCGTGCGGGCCACCGTGCATGGCACCACCGCCTACATCGCCACCGGGGCCTTGCAGGTTGCCGCCGCGATCAAGCTGATCGATGGCGAAACCGCCAAGGTCGGCTTCGCTTCCGGCTCCAAGGCATTCGGGCATCGCTACCTGCTGGGTTTCCTGGAAGAGCGTGGCCTGGCACGGGCCACGGTCACCCAGCTCTGATCGGCAGCACGGGAGTCCTTCATGGCCATCATTGATTTCTACGACCGCGGCTGGGGTTTGAACCCGGACGGCATCGCCTATATCCAGGGCGCGCGGTCCTACACCTTCGAGGAAGTGGGCGCGTTGTCCTGTCGCATCGCCAACACCCTGCTGGCCCTGGGCTTGCCCAAGGAAACCAAGGGCGCGGTGTGGTCGGCAAACGACGTCACCGCCTGGGCCTGCACCCTGGGCCTGTGGCGCGCCAACATGACCTGGATACCGGTCAATGCGCGCAACTCGGCGCAAGAGAACCACTACATCCTCGATGCCTTCGATTGCGAGGTGATGTTCTACCAGGACGAGTTCGCCGCGATCATCGACGACCTGCGTCCGTCGCTGCCGAAGATCCGGCACTGGGTCTGCATCGATGCCGAAGGTCGCGATGCGCCGTCGCTGCAACGCTGGAGCGCGGAGCAGCCCTCGACCCGTCCTGAAGTCAGCTACGACATGGACGACGTGGTCATGCTCTCGCCGACGGGCGGCACCACCGGCATGCCCAAGGGGGTGATGAATACGCACCGCAGCACGCAGACCTTCATCGCCCACTTCATGCTGGCCTGTGCCTACCGCAATGGCGAGACGCCGGTGAACCTGGCCGCCGCGCCCATGACCCACACGGCCGGTCTGCTGGCCGTGCCGTGCACCGCCCAGGGCGGCACGGTGGTCGTGGTGACCCGGCCCGACCCGGCGGTGATGCTCGACGCAATCATGCAGCACAAGGTCACCGAGTTTTTCCTGCCGCCGACGGTGATCTACAAGCTGCTGGAAATGCCCGGCATCGAGACGCTAGACCTGTCCTCGGTCAAGTACCTGATGTACGGCGCGGCCCCCATGTCGGTGCAGAAACTGAAAAAGGCCATCGAGGTGTTCGGCCCGATCATGGCCGGCGGTTACGGCCAGACCGAAGCCCCGGCCAGCATCGCCTTCCTGCGCCCCGACGAGCACTTGGTCGACGGCCAGTTGGCCGGCGACGAGCGCCTGTCATCGGTCGGCCGTCCCTACCCGCTGATCCGCGTGGAGGTGATGGACGATGACCAGCGGATCCTGCCACGCGGTGCCACCGGAGAGATCTGCGTGCGTGGCGACCTGGTCATGAAGGGCTACTACAAGCAGCCGGACAAGACCGCCGAAACCCTCATCGACGGCTGGCTGCACACCGGCGACATCGGCCACATCGACGCCGAAGGCTACCTGCACCTGACCGACCGCAAGAAGGACATGATCATTTCCGGCGGCTTCAACGTGTACCCCAGCGAAGTCGAGCAAGTGCTGTGGAGCCATCCGGCGGTCCAGGACTGCGCTGTGATCGGTGTACCGGACGAGAAATGGGGCGAAGCGGTCAAGGCCGTGGTCGAGCTCAACCCCGGCCTGAGCGTCAGCGCCCAGGCACTGATCGATTTGTGCAAGGAACGGCTGGGCCACGTCATGGCGCCCAAGTCGGTCGACTTCGTCGACAGCCTGCCGCGCAGCCCGGTGGGCAAGGTGTTGAAGAAAGACCTGCGCCAGCCCTATTGGCAGAACCTGGATCGAAACATCTGACGCCTGTAACCGGCCCTGGCCTGCATCGGCGACTTCGTCCCGCGCAAGGCCCGGGCCCCCAGCTTACTTCCCTGACTCATCACAAGGAATTTTCATGAGCACCGTCTATATCGCCGGCATCGCCATGACCGTCTTCGGCCGACACCTGGAACGCAGCCTCGATGACCTGGCGCGCGAAGCGCTCAATGGCGCATTGCAGGATGCCGGGTGCCGCACCGAAGACCTGGGCATCGCCTTTTATGCCGGCATGACCAATGGCCCGCTGCAAGGCCAGATCGCCATCCCCGGCCAGGTCGTACTGAGCAAGGTCGGCATCGAAGGCATCCCCATCTACAATATCGAAAACGCCTGTGCCTCGGGCAGTGCCGCCTTCAACCTGGCCGTGCAGAGCCTCAAGGCCGGCACCACCGACGTGGCGCTGGCGATCGGCGCCGAGAAAATGAACATCGCCGACAAGCTCAAGGCCCTCTCGATTTTCGAGGCAGGCTGGGATATTTCCCGCGCCGAGCAGAACTACCAGACCCTGGTGCAAATGGGCGAAGGGGTCGAAGTGCCCGAAGGCAGCGAATCGGACAAACCCTACAGCAAGTTCATGGCCATCTACGCCGCGATGTGCCGGCACCACATGAGTACCTATGGCACCACGCAACGGCAGATTGCCGCGGTGTCGGCGAAGAACCATACCCACTCGGTGCACAACCCTTACTCGCAATTCCGTAAGCCTTTCAGCATCGAAGAGATCCTGGCGGCGCCGCCCATCACTTACCCGATCACCCTGCCGATGTGCGCCCCTCTGTCCGACGGCGCCGCCGCCGCCATTCTCTGCACCGAGGAAGGCCTCAAGCGCATCGGTGCCGACAAGGCCCGTTGCATCAAGGTCGCGGCCAGCGTCATCCGCAGTTTCAGCAACCGTCGCCTCGATCAGCCCGAGCTCCACGTCGGGCGCCTGGCCGCCAAAATGGCCTATGAACAGGCCGGCCTCGGCCCCTGCGACATGCACGTGGCCGAGGTGCACGACGCCTCGGCCATGGGCGAAATCATCCAGGTGGAGAACCTCGGCTTCGTCGCCCCCGGTGAAGGCGGCCCGGCCGCCGAACGTGGCGAGTTCACCCTGGGCGGGCGCGTTCCGGTCAACACCTCCGGCGGTCTTGAATCCAAGGGCCATCCGCTGGGCGCCACCGGTATCGGCCAGCTCTTTGAACTGGTGACCCAGTTGCGCGGCGAAGCCGGCAAGCGCCAGGTCGAAGGCGCGCGGCATGCCATACAGGAAAACGGTGGCGGCCTGCAGGGCGTCGAAGAAGCGGCGGTGGCGATTCACATCCTGAGCAAGTAACCGCCCCCCTGCCATAAAAGAGGTAGCCAAGATGTTCAACAACAAAGTGGTGGTGATCAGTGGCGCCGGCTCCGGTATCGGCCGCGAACTGGCTGTGCAACTGGCCCGGGAGGGAGCGCTGCTGGCGCTCTCGGACATCGACCGTTCGAGCCTCGATGCCACCCTGGGCTTGCTCCCTGAAGCGAGCCAGGCCCGGGGCTACACGCTGGATGTTTCGTCCTGGTCGGCATTCCAGGACCACGCCGAAGAAGTCATGCGCGATTTCGGCACGGTTCACTACGTCATCAACAATGCCGGCGCCACGGTGATCGGCACTGTGGCCAACACCAGCATCGAAGAGTTCGAGTGGCAACTGGGCATCAACCTGTGGGGCGTGCTGTACGGCACCAAGGCCTTCCTGCCGAAGATGCTGGCCCAGCGTGAGGGTTGCATCGTCAACATTTCCAGCGTGTTCGGCCTGCTCAGTTACCCCACGCAAAGCGCCTACAACATGTCGAAGTTCGCCGTGCGCGGCCTGACCGAATGTCTCTGGGCCGAACTCAGGGGCAGCGGCGTGCGCGCCATCAGCGTCCATCCCGGCGGTATCAGGACCAACATCGAGCGGGCCGGCCGGCGCTGCAAGGCTGCAGGCGAGGAGGAAGCGAAGTTCGCCCGCCTGGCCGACAAGATGCTGCTGACCCCGCCCGCCGACTGCGCCGCCGACATCATTTACGGCATGCGCAACGGCAGCCGCCGGGTCATCACCGGCAACAAGTCCGGCACCCTGTTCTGGCTGAGCCGATTGTTCCCCAACAGCTACCCCACCCTGCTCAGGCTGCTGGGCTGAGCCTTGTCTGACCCTATTGAGGAGTACTCCATGTCCAACGCTTACGCCCGCACCCTGTTCAGTATCGCCGCCGGCTTCAACATCCTGGCGGGCCTGCCCTTGCTGGTGGCCACGCAGCCGGTGGCCCAACTGATGGGCTTGCAGATGACCCCGACCACGGGCCTGTTCATCCAGATCACCATGATCGTGGTGCTGATGTTCGGCTGGGCCTACTGGATGATCAGCCGCGACCCGGTGCGCTATCGCCCCTACATCGTGCTGGGGATCGCGCTGAAGATCCTCGTGGTCGCAGTCATCACCAGCCACTGGCTGGTGGGCACCATTGCCTGGCCGCTGCCGGCACTGGCGGCGAGCGACATCGTCTTTGCCCTGCTGTTCTGGCGCTACCTGAGCAGCACCCGTTCGGCGCAAGCCCTCTCGCCATTGCACTGATTGAAGACCGCGCGCATCGCCCACCCCCCTCGTCGCCGGGGGGGTAATTTCTGCCCGCTCCCGCACGATGCCACTCAGAACATCCACCTGCCGCCAACGGCCCATCCGAGGAGCACCACCATGCTGTATGAAAGCATCGATACCGCCGCCATCAACGCCGACGACCTGCCCTGGGTGCCTTTCGCGCCTTACAACGACGAGGTGTTCATCAAGTACATCAAGTGCGATCCGGTGCGTGGCGAGGTCATTACCCTGCTCAAGGCACCCGCCAGCATGACCCTGCCCAAGCACCACCACTCCGGCACCGTGATCGTCTACACCATCAAGGGTGGCTGGAAGTACCTCGAACACGACTGGATCTCCACCGAAGGTGGCGTGGTGTTCGAGACGGCCGCCACCAGCCATACGCCCATCGGCCTGCCCGAGCACGGCGACGAGGTGATCACGTTCAACGTCACCCTGGGCGATCTGATGTACATGGACGAAAACGACAACATCGTCGCCATCGAGAACTGGAAGACCAGCGTGCAGCGCTACCTGGCCTACTGCGAGGCCAACGACATCCAGCCCAAGGACATCACCAGTTTCTCGGTCTGACCGACGCCCGGCGCCCCTCCCCGAGAGGGGCGCCCCACTCACTCCGCCAACTACAAGAACAGGAGTCTTCCATGATTCAGAAGTTTGCGCGCACCGGGCATTTCTCGCTGAAGGTGAGCATGCTGCTGGCGAGCTCCGTCGCCTGCGCCCAGGACACCCTGCCCTTCGCGCCGACGCCTTCGGCCAGCACCGCCGGGCCGACCCTGCAGGATTCCCATCACCAGAAGCGCCAGGCCCAGTCCCATGTGCCGGCCGGTGCACCGAACATCCTGGTGATCATGCTCGATGACGCCGGCTTCGCCCAGGCCGACACGGTTGGCGGCGCCATCCACACCCCGACCCTGAGCCGGGTGGCCGACAGCGGTGTGCGCTACAACGCCTTCCATACCACCGCCATCAGCTCGGCCACCCGTGCCGCCCTGTTGACCGGACGCAATCACCACCGGGTCGGCAATGGCGTGATCGCCGAGCTGGCCACCGATTGGGACGGCTACACCGGCAAGATTCCCAAGAGTTCGGCGACCATGGCCGAAGTACTCAAGCAATACGGCTACAGCACCGCCGCCTTCGGCAAATGGCACAACACACCGACGTCGGAAACCACCGCCGCCGGACCGTTCGACAGCTGGCCGACCGGCTATGGCTTTGAACACTTCTATGGCTTCATGGCCGGGGAAACCTCCCAGTACGAGCCGCGCCTGTATCTCAACACCACGCCGATCGAACCGCCTCGCGATCCCAAGTACCACCTCAGCGAAGACCTGGCCAACCGCGCGGTGAACTGGCTGCAGGACCACAAGACCTACGCCCCGGACAAACCCTTCTTCATGTATTGGGCCCCCGGTGCCGTGCACGGCCCGCACCAGGTCAACGCCCAATGGGCCGATAAGTACAAGGGCAAGTTCGACGCTGGCTGGGATGCGTATCGCGAGCAGACCTTCGCCCGCCAGAAAGCCATGGGCTTCATTCCCAAGGACGCCAAGCTGACCCCGCGCCCCGCCGAACTGCCGGCCTGGGACAGCCTCGACGCCGGGCAAAAGCAATACCAGGCGCGCCTGATGGAGGTTTACGCAGGCTTCCTCGAGCATGCCGATACCCAGGCCGGGAAGATCCTCGACGAGCTGGAGCTGGAGGGTAAACGCGACAACACCCTGATTTTCTATGTGCTCGGCGACAACGGGGCCTCGGCCGAAGGCATGGAAGGCACCATCAACGAACTGCTGGCGCAGAACGGCATTCCGGTGCCCAAGGAGCAGCAGCTCAAAGTGCTCAACGGCAGCTACGGTGGCCTGTCAGCCCTCGGCGGCCCGAAACTCGAGAGCATGTACAACGCCGCCTGGGCCTGGGCGGGTTCAGGCCCCTTTATCGGGACCAAACTGGTGGCGGGCTACTTCGGCGGCACGCGCACGCCGATGGCGGTCTCCTGGCCCAAGCAGATCAAGGCCGATGCCAAGGTCCGCGGGCAGTTTCACCACGTCAACGACATTGTCCCGACGGTCTACGACCTCCTCGATATCAGCGCGCCCAAGGTGGTCAACGGCGTCGAGCAGGACCCGATGGACGGCGTCAGCCTGCGCTACACCTTTGCCGACGCCGATGCAAAGTCGCGCAAGCCCCCGCAGTATTTCGAAGTGCTCGGCAGCCGTGGCATCTACAAGGACGGCTGGATCGCCTCGGTATTCGGCCCGCGCAAACCCTGGGTGCAAGGGTTTGCCCAGTTCATGGGCTGGAACCCGGACAACGACCAGTGGGCACTGTATGACCTTGGCAACGACTACTCGCAAGCCACGGACGTGGCGGCCAGTCACCCGGAAAAACTCGCTGAGCTGAAGGCCGAGTTCGATACCCAGGCCAAGGCCAACAACGTCTACCCGATCGGCGCCGGTCTGTTTCCCTTCATGAACCCGGATGTACGCCCGGGTACCGACAAACATGAATGGAACTTCAGCGATCGCACCCAGCGCTTCCCGGAGTTCACCGCCCCCAACCTGCGCAGCCGCAACAACCGGGTACTGGTGACGGCCGACGTGCCGGCCAAGGCCAGTGGCGTGCTGTATGCCATGGGCGGGATCGGTGGCGGTGTCAGCCTGTACCTGGACGATGGTTATCTGGTCTACGAGTACAACGCCCTGGCCATTGCCCGGGTCAAGCTGCGCTCGACCGAACGCGTGCCGGCCGGTAAAGCCAACATCGAAGTGTTGACCCAAATGAGCACGACCAAACTGGGCGCGCCGGCCAACCTCAGCCTGCGTCTGGAGGGACAAGAAGTCGCCAGCGGCGTGACGCCGTTCACCCCGGCATTCACCTTCACCGCCAGCGAAACCTTTGACGTGGCCCAGGACCTCGGCTCGCCGGTCGCCCTGGATTACTTCGACCGCGCGCCGTTCGCTTTCAACGGCAAGGTCGACGACGTGCATGTCGCTTACTTGCCCTGAACCCTTGCCCTGCCCAGGAGATTTCCATGGCCACCACCGAACTTAAAAACAAGAACGTCCTGATCACTGGCGCCGCTTCCGGCATCGGTCGCGCCGCGGCGCTGGCATTCGCCCGCCGTGGCGCCCGGATCATTGCCACCGACATCAATCTCGTTGCGCTCAGGCAGGTGCAAATGGACGTCGAAGCCCTCGGTTCCCGCTGCACCATCCATCAGCTCGATGTCTCCAGCAGCGAAGCCGTGCGGGAGCTGGCCGAGAAGCTCCATGCCTCGCTCGGGGCGCTCGACGTGCTGATCAACAACGCCGGCATCGGTTACCTGGGCCAGTTCCTGCAAAGCGACCTGGCCCACTGGCAGCGGGTGCTGGACATCAACGTGATGGGGGTGGTGCATGGCTGCTATCACTTCATCCCGCAGATGCTCAAGGCCGGCGGGCCGCGCCATGTGCTGAACGTGGCGTCGGCGGCCGGCCTGTACCCGTCGCCGACGATGGCGGCCTATGCCGCCTCCAAACATGCGGTGTTCGGGTTCAACGAAGTGCTGAAGATGGAGTTGGCCGCCAGCGATATCTGCGTAACCACGGTGTGTCCCGGCATCATCAATACGCCGATCACCCATGCCCGCAGCAACGTCTCGCCCTCGGTCGACGAAGCCCAGCTCACGCGACTGCACAAATACTATCAGACCAAGGGCTGCGGGCCTGAGGTGGTTGCCGAAGGCATGGTCCGCGCGGTGCAAAAGAGCCAGGACCTGTTGCTGGTCGGGCCCTTTGCGAAGGTGCTGTATCACCTGCGTCGCCTGTCCCTGGGTTTGTTGCGTCGCTTCGTGCTGAACGATGCACGCAAGGTCGGGTTCCTCTGATGGCGAGCGCTTCTACTGTCGTGCAAGGGTTGCACTTGATGGCCAAGCCGGTCGGTCCGATCTGCAACCTCGATTGCAGCTACTGCTTCTACCTGGAAAAGGAGCAGTTGTACCCGCCCAGAGAGCGCTTTCGCATGTCCGACGAGGTGTTGCGCGCGTACATCCAGGGTTACATCGCCGCGCAACCCAGCCCCGAAGTGGAGTTCACCTGGCAAGGCGGCGAGCCGACCTTGCTGGGTCTGGATTTTTTCCAGCGGGCGGTGGCCTGTCAGCGCGAGTTTGGCGCTGGCAAGGTCATCCGCAATACCCTGCAAACCAACGGCACCCTGCTCGATGACCAGTGGTGTGCCTTTCTTGCCCGCGAGGGGTTCATGGTCGGCCTGAGCCTCGACGGGCCGCGTGAAGTCCACGACCTCTACCGACCGGACAAGCGTGGCCGCTCCAGTTTCGATGCGGTCATGGCTGGCCTGGGCCTGCTGAAGAAACACGGGGTGCCGTTCAACGTGCTGGTCACCGTGGCCCGCGACGTGGCGAACCATCCGCTGGAAATCTATGGTTTCCTCAAGGCCCAGGGCGTGCGGCATATCCAGTTCAACCCGGTGGTCGAACGCCTTCCGGGCGCAGCGGACGTCAAGCAGGGCTTGAGCTTCGCCACACCGCCGGAACTGCGCCTGCATGCCGTGGACGAACCCGGGGTGGTCACGGCGCAGAGTGTCGAACCCGAGCGCTATGGCGATTTTCTCATCGCCATCTTCAACGAATGGGTACGCCATGACGTCGGCGACATCCATGTGATGAATTTCGAATGGGCGCTGGCGGCCTGGTGCCAGCTGGCGCCTTCGGTCTGCCTGTTCAGCCCGCGCTGCGGCAAGGCAGCGATCGTCGAACATGACGGCAGCGTCTACTCCTGCGACCACTTCATGTACCCGGAGTATCGCCTGGGCAATCTCAACGAAGATGACCCGGCCGCCCTGCTTGCCTCCCCGGCCCAGCAGGCGTTCGGCGCGGCCAAGGAAACCACGTTGCCGACTTTGTGCCGGCAATGCGACTACCGCTTCGCCTGCCATGGCGAATGCCCGAAAAACCGGTTCATGACCGCGCCCAACGGCGAACCCGGACTGAACTACCTGTGCCCCGCCTACAAGAAATACTTCCGCCACCTGACGCCCTACATGAACGCCATGGCCCAGTTGATCAGCCATGACCAGCCCGCTTCGTTGATCATGCAGGCGTTCGACGGCCCGCTGATCGTGCCGCTCAAGCCGGTGCGGTAATGAGTTGGGGTTCTGTGGGAGCGGGCTTGCCCGCGAAGGCAGCCTGACAGGCGACCCGGGATGTACACCCTCAAAACATTTGTCGCCTGACACTCAGTCATCGCAGGCAAGCCAGCTCCCACAGAGTCCGGGTATATCCGCCAAATTCAGGTCGGCTGGCAGACCGCCTTCGCGAGCAGGCTCGATCCTACATTGGAACCGCAGACAGGCCCGCAACCAGGTCGGCTTTCAGGCCGTCTCGTTTTGGCTTTTGATCTTCCTGCCCCTCGTGAGGCTTCGTTCCGGTTCTGCGTAGTGGGCACCTCGGCATGGATGGCCGAGGGCGGTGGGCTCTGTAGGAGCGAGCCTGCTCGCGAAAGACCTGAGAGCACCGCGGGGTGTCAGGTTCCCCGCATCATCGTTGACCTCCATCGCGAGCAAGCTCGCTCCTACAGGCCAGGCGGCGTTCCGTTTTCCCAAGTGACCCGTCGTAACGGCAGCACCCTAAGTGGCCGTTACCGCAGAAACGGATATGTACACCCTCAATACATCCACCGCCTGACACACAGTCTTCGCGAGCAGGCTCGCTCCCGCAGTGGGCTCGCCGACAGATCAGCGAGCCTTCCTGAGCAAGAAGTGCGACAACGCCGGTATCAGCACCAGCGCACCGATCATGTTCCAGATGAACATGAAGGTCAGCAGGATCCCCATATCCGCCTGGAACTTGATCGGCGACCAGGCCCAGGTGATGACGCCCGCCGCCAGGGTGATGCCCACCAGAGCGACCACCTTGCCGGTGAACGCCACCGAGTTCTTGTAAGCCTCGGTCAACGACAGGCCGGCTCGCTGCTGGGCCAGTTGCACACTGAGCAGGTACAGCGCGTAATCCACGCCGATCCCCACGCCCAGGGCGATCACTGGCAGCGTGGCCACTTTAACGCCCATGCCAAGACAGACCATCAATGCCTCACAGAGCACTGACGTCAGCATCAACGGCACCACCGCCACCACGACCGCGCGCCAGCTGCGAAAGGTGATGAAGCACAGCACGATCACCGCGCCATACACGTACACCAGCATGGTGCGGTTGGCCTCGCGGACCACGATGTTGGTCGCCGCTTCGATCCCGGCACTGCCGGCGGCGAGCATGAACTGGCGTTCACCATTGCTGTGTTCGCGAGCGAAAGCCCCGGCGACACTGACCACATGCTCGAGGGTCTGTGCCTTGTGGTCAGCCAGGTAGGCCACCACCGGCATCATCGAGCAGTCGCTGTTGAACAGTTCAGGGTTGTTCACCGAGGCCTGTTGCGCGCCATAGTTGAGTACGTCCTGATTGCGCGCGATGGTCAGCATCTTCGGGTTGCCTTCATAGGAACCCGCGGTGATCTGCCGTACGGCGTTGACCAGCGACACGGTGGTCTGAACCCCCGGCTGCTGTTGCAACAGCCAGCCGAGACGGTCGGCCTCGACCAGGGTCTCGTACTTCAGGCAACCTTCGCTCGCGGTCTTGACCATCACGGCGAACTGGTCGCTGGACAGCGAGTAATTGTCGGTGATGTAGGCGTTGTCGCGATTGTAGCGGGAGTCTGCGCGCAGCTCGGGCGCGCCGGGATCGAGGTCGCCGATCTGCAGCTGGGTGCTGACCATGAACCCGCCCACCGCCAGCAGCCCGGCGACGATCACTGCGACTGTGGCCCAGCGGCGCTCGGTGAAGCGGTCGAGCAGGCTCCACAGGTTGCCCAGGCCCTTGCCGTGCAGTTCCTTGTGTTCCTGACGCAGGCTGCGCGCCGCTGCCTTGCGACTGACACCGCAATACGACAACAGCACCGGCAATAGCACCAGATTGGTGAAGATCAACACCGCCACACCGATGCTGGCAGTGACGGCCAGGTCCTGGATCACCGGGATGTCGATCAGCATCAGCACGGCAAAGCCGACCGCATCGGCGAGCAAGGCCGTGAGCCCCGCGAGGAACAGGCGGCGGAAGGTGTAGCGCGCCGCGACCAGTTGGTGTGTGCCGCGCCCCACATCCTGCATGATGCCGTTCATTTTCTGCGCACCGTGGGACACGCCGATGGCGAACACCAGGAACGGCACCAGGATCGAAAACGGGTCGAGCGCATAGCCCATCAGCGCAACCAGACCCAGTTGCCAGGCCACGGCGATCACCGAGCAGAGAATCACCAGCGTGGTGCTGCGCACGCAGCGGGTGAAGAAATAGATGATCGACGTGGCGATCAGCGCAGCAGCGCCAAAGTACATCATCACCAGCACCAGGCCGTCGATCAGGTCGCCGACCAGCTTGGCGAAACCGATCACGCGGACCTTGATCGGGCCCTTGCCCTCCTCGCCCCGGGCATGGGCATCGCTGCCGCCGGCGAACTCGTACTTGTTGCGCAACTGTTCTTCGAGAACCCGCGAGAAAGCGTGGTAGTCGATGGCCTGGCCGGTGACCGGATCTTTCTCCAGCAGGGGCACGAAAATCATGCTCGACTTGAAGTTGTTGCCCACCAGGCTGCCGACGATGCCGGATCGGGCAATGTTCAAGCGCAGCTGCTCGACGCCCTTGGCCGAGCCGTCGTAGGCATCGGGCATCACCGGCCCGCCGCGAAAACCCTCTTCGGTCACTTCGGTCCAGCGCACCGCCGGCGTCCACAGCGACTTGACCCAGGCACGGTCCACACCCGGGGTCACGAACAGGGTGTCGTTGATCTGCTTGAGCACATCGAGGTATTGCGGGTCGAAGATATCGCCTTCGGTGTTTTCCACCACCACCCGCACCGCATTGCCGAGCCCGCGCAAGGACTGGCGGTTTTCCAGGTAGTTCTGAATGAACGGCTGGCTTTGCGGCAGCATTTTTTCGAAGCTGGCAGTCAGGCTCAGGCGAGTGGCTGCGAAGTAACCGAGCAGCACGGTGATCACCAGGCAACTCAGCACCACCAGCAGGCGGTTGTTGAAGATCAAGCGTTCGAGCAGGTTGCCGGAACGGGCGTCGAAGCCCTTGAGCTCCCGCACCACCGGCATTGTATCGAGTTCGTAGGTACCCATATCGTGTCTTGTCTCTTTTGTTGTACGCAGGTGGGCTTATTCGAGGGGTAGCTGGCGAAGACCGCGGGCGCCGGCCAGTACCAGTGCACCAGCCGTTGTCACTTGCGCCGCGGCCACCGGCGCCAGGCCGTTTTTCGCCTGCAGCTTGAAACTTGCGCCGTCGTCGTTGCTGACCAGGACATGGCCGGCCTGGCTCAGCAGGATGATCCGGCCGTCCGCAGTGACCGTGCCGGCGGTGATGCTCAGGGGCAGGCCAAGCTCGACCTGGTTCCAGTGGGCGCCGCCATCGACGCTGCGGTAGGCGTTGCCGCGCAGGCCGAACACCAGCACTGCGCCGGGCTTGCCGACAATGCCGAAAAAACTGCCGTTGTAGGGCGTGGGGGTGGCCTTGAAACGCTCGCTGGCCGGATCGAACTTGAGCACCAGGCCCTGCTCGCCGACAACGAACAGTTCATTGCCGGCCGGGCGCAAGGCATACAGGTTCAAGGCACTGGGGTTGTCGGTCCGGTCCAGCCACGGCGTCCAGCTGCGGCCAGCATTGTCGGTACGGAAAATCAGGTTGAAGGCGCCGACGATGTAACCGACCTGGTCATTCTCGAACCACACATCGAGGAACGGCTTGTCGGCGCCCTCTTCGAACATACGCTGGGCATCGGCCAACAAGCCGGCGACTGCCTCGTCGTCCGGCCGAGCCGCAGCCTGCTTGCGGTAATAGGCGAGCAGGGTCGAGCCGACGTCGCGGCCGTCGAATTGACGGCTCCAGCTTTCGCCCGCGTCGCTGCTGTGCAACACCACGCCGTCATGGCCGACGGCCCAGCCCTGGGACGGACTGGGGAAATGCACGGCCACCAGGTCAGAGCTGACCGGTACCCTGGCTTGACGCCATTGCAGGCCTGCATCGTCCGAATAGAAAATGTGGCCGCGCTGGCCGACCGCGACCAGGCGCCCGCCGGCACTGGCCAGTCCCGTGAAAATGCCATGCAGCGCCTTGTCGGTCTGCAACGCCGGCCGGTCGAGAGTATCGGCGAAATTCGCCGCCACCACGGCACGGGTGAAAGGCAAGGCCAACGCGGCACCCAGTGCAATGAGCACTATCCATCTGATTTTATTCATCGCTGTTTCCCGGATAAAAAAAGCCACCGGAAGAGGTGTGGCCTCTCCCCGATGGCAAATACCACATGGAGTCCTGTCAGCGGATTCCGGCACCGGCCAGGGATTCCGGAGCCCACTGGGCCTTGGAGAGTGGCTCGATGTACTTCACACCACCGTACGGCCCGTACATCCCGGTAATGTTGTAGCTACCGGTGACGAAGTCGTAGAACATATGGTTGTCCGAGTTCGGCGCCTGCACGTCGTAGCTGTAGGCCATGTGGGCAAAGGCGCCGCGGTACAGCTTGCCGCTGGCGTCGTATTCGTCCGAAGCCAGGGCAATCCAGCTGTCCTCATCGAGGTAGAAGGTGCGCTTGCTGTAGATGTGGCGCTTGCCCGGCTTCAGGGTCGCTTCCACGACCCACACTCGGTGCAGTTCCCAGCGCATCAGGTCGGGATTGACGTGGTTCGGAGTGGTCACGTCCGCAGCCACCTTGTGGTAGTTCAACTTGTAGGTGTTGTACGGGACGTACATTTCCTTCTTGCCCACCAGCTTGAAGTCGTAACGGTCCAGGGCACCGTTGAACACCCAGGAATCGTCATAGGTCGAGCTGCCCGCCGACCCCGGGTTCGGCGTGTCGTAGGCGATGTCCGGCGCCAGCTTCACCCGGCGTTGTCCCGGCAGGTACTGCCAGCCACGACGGCCTTGCTTGAGCGGGTTGACCGCATCGACCACCAGGATGGCTTCACCGGCACGGCGTGCCGGGCCCTGGTAATACAGCTTGGTCTTGAAGAACACGTCGCTCTCGTTGGCCGCCGTGGTACGGGCCGGGTCGTACAGCGGGTACTCGATGTAGGCGTTGCCGGTGGTGGCCAGGGTCGCCCTGCCCGAGGAATCGACGTTCCAGGAATCGTACTTGGAGTTCAGCGCAAAGCCCTGATAGCGCAGCAAGTGGTTCCACATGGCTTCATAGCCATCGGCAGGGATCGGGAACGGCACGCCGGGCAACGCATTGTCCAGGGCGACTCCACCCTCGGTGGTTTTGGTCCCGACCGCGTTTTTCGCCGTGTTATCCAGCAATCGCTGAGGCATGGCCACGGTACGGTGGGTCGGGTAGACATCGACGCGAAACGACGGGAAGCGCTTGAGCAGTTCCTGGGTCGAGGCTGTCATCTTGCCGGCGTACTGGGCAGCATTACCGGCGTTGATCACCGTCAGCGGCTTTTCACTTTCGAAGGGGTCGGGTCGAAACGAACTGCCCGCCTGGTAGCTGGCCGGGGCCTGGATCAGGCCACCGGTATAGGCCGGGATGCTGCCGTCGGCATTGCCGGCTTTTTCGGCGCCGACGCCGGTCAATGTGCTGCCAAGCCGGGCGGCCTGGTCGGAAGATACGGCCGCGTGGGCGGCACCGGTCACCGCCAGCGCAAGGGCTGCGGCCAATACGGATTGGGCAAGTTTCATGGGGTCTCTCCTGTTGCCTGGCAACGTTCGATCAAATAGTCGTTTTGAAGGTGAAGGTGACCATGCCGCGATCCTTGAGCTGGGCCGATGTACCGCCAAAGGCAGTGGCCTGCCCCGGGGTGCAGTTGTACTGACCATTGGCGCCGGGTGCGGCACCCTCTCCCTGGCTGCCGGCGTTGCCGGCGCGGTCGCAGGTATCGAACGAACCGAAGTTGTCCACGTACTTCAGGTCGAAGCGATATTGGTTGTGCACGTCCATGCCAACGCCGATCGAATAGCTTCCGGAGTCTTCGTTGCCCCCCATCTGGACGGCGGAGTTGCCATTGAGGCCGACGTTGTAGGTGGCCGGCATGTAGAAATCGATGCCGGGGAAAACCTGATACCAGGTCGGGTTGAAGTTGACGCCGATGACGTAGTTGTCCTTGCTGACCTTGTCCACGCCGCGGTACCAGTCCTCGCCCTTGAACAGCTGCTTGTTGTCGGTCACATCCAGCCAGCGGCTGTAGCCCAGCTCCACCAGCAGCGAGGCGCTGTCCCACACCGGCGTGTCGGCGAAGGTGGTCAGGCCGTTGAGCACCGCATGCACGGTGTTGCCTCGGGCCACGCCGTTGTTGCCATCGAAACTGCCGATGAATCCGGGCAGCCCGGCGGCGGCCGCGGCCGGGCTGACGGTGGCGGCGACACTGGCCAGCGGCATGTTCTCGCGGTAGTTGAGGTCGAAACCGACGCTGACCCCGGCGATGCTCTTGGACAGGCTGATGCCGTAGATATCGATATCATCGACGTAGAACTGGTTGTAGCTGCCGATGTTGCCCGAGATCAGCTGCGCCGGGCCGACAGCCGTCGGCTGCAGGACCAGGTTGGGCAGGATGTCCGAGGTGTTGCGGTAGTAGAAGCCCAGGGTCCCGTCCAGCCATTGCGGGCTCCACTTGGCCATCAGGCCGAAGTCGCCGTGATTGTCCGGGGTGAAGGTGTGGCCGTTGGTCAGCCGCAGGAATTCATTGGCGCCGATGGGGCCCGGAGCACCGAAGAGTGGATTGCGTCCACCGATCAGCGACAGGTTGTGCCCGCCACTCTGGATGCCGTCGTTGAACCCCAGGTAGGTACCCGATTCAGGCAGGCGCGAGGCGTCCCAACCGAGGAAGTACTGGGCGCTCAGGGTCAGCTCCGGGCCAAAGGTCAGGCTGCTGGACAACTGGTTGCGCGGGATGAACAGCTCCTTGGCCTCGGTGCCCGGCACTGTCAGCCCCTTGGTGATGTCCAGGCCCGACTGGCCATAACTGTTGCCGTGGGCGAAGGCCAGGATGCTTTCGCCCCAGTACTGGGTATGGCTGCCCAGCTTGGCGCTGAGCAGGGTTTCGTCACCGATCTCGGTGCTGCCAAACACGAAGGCATCGAGGATTTCCGCAGACGGTCCGTTGTAGTAGCGGTCGGCATAACCGCTGATATGGCGTGAGTCCGGTACGCCGTTGTTGAGCTGGTTGGTCGAGGCGTTGGCACTGCCGACATTGTCATAGGCATGGTCGTACCAGCTGTTGGCACTGACGCGAAAGCCGGCCTTTTGCTTGTAGACCACGTCCAGTTCCGAGAGCACGTCCAGGCGCTGGGACACTGCACTGCCCGACGAGAAGTTGCGGTTGCCATCATTGTTGTTCCAGCTGTTGGCCAGCTTGCTGTTGGCACTTTCCACGCGCTGGCCGTAGTTGAGCTTGAAGGTGTTGTCGAAACGCACCGACAGGTCTTCGTTGCCCGTATCGATTTCCAGGGCTTGCGCGGGCGCGATGCCCATCCCGGCCAGGATTGCTGTAGCCAAAAGCCCTCGACGCAGGTTTGCATGGCAGATCTTATTGTTGTTGTTCATCTAACGGGCTCACCTTCTCTGTGGTTCATGAAAACGCATTGAAACGGCACTGCGACGCTGTCCTTAGGTGCGCTGCAGGATGGTTACCGATACCGAACGACCCAGCGCCGTGTTATGCGCAAGTGCCGTCCGGACACCGTTGTCGTGCCTGGACGGCGCCGTGCCGCGCAACTGCCAGACCAATTCAGTGATTTGCGCCAGCCCCGTTGCTCCCGGGGCATGGCCGCGACCGAGCAATCCGCCGGAGGAGCAGACATCGACCGGGGTGCCGCGGCTGTTGCGCCGTTCGCGCACGAAGCCGTCGATACCTTCCTCCCGGCACAATCCCAGGGCGGCGCTGTACACCATGAAGTCGCCGACGCTCTGGTCATGCAGCTCCACGGCCTCAATCTCGTCGGCACCGATACCGGCGTGCTCATACGCCAGTTGCGCAACCCGCCGGGTCGTGGCGCGCCCCAGCACATCGAGCACACAGCCGGACTCCTGCTCGGAGGCCAGGTCGCTACCGCGCACACAGGCCCTGACGGCCACCCCACCGCGGGCGCCGTAGCGGGCCAGGAAACCCGGGGTACACAGCAGCACCGCCGCCGCCCCGCTCGCCGGCGGGCAAAGGTAACGAGCCCGCCAGCCATCGAGTGCCGTGCAGCGATTGAGCACGGCCATCGGGTTGAGCATGGCCTTGTTCCGGGCCTGGCTGAGGACCTGCTCGAAGCTGCTCTGGGCCACGCCCATGCGGGTCAGCAACCAACTGGTCTGGGCCGCGAACAGCGCGGCCGGATGCTCGCGCCGGGCAAAATGAGCCTGGCAGGCATCGGGCTGGCCGAGGCCGTCCCAGGCCTGCGGCGCGCTATCGTCCAGACCAAAGAAGGCGCGGTGGGTAACGTTCGCCGGCATGCATTCGAAGCCCAGCGCCAATGCGCATTCGGCCTGACCGGACAACACGCTGTGACGCGCCAGCTGCAAGGCGCTGCTGGCTGCCGTGCAGCCGTCCGCGAGGGAAAACACCGGGACACCGGTCAGGCCGATCTGGGCCAGGACCTGCTCAGTGCAACCGACTGCGCTGCTGACGCAGGCACTGAACACCTGGTCGACCAGGTCATAGTCAATGCGTGCATCGTCGAGCGCCTGGCGAATCGCCCTGCCCGCCAACGCAGCGACACTGTCGCCTGCGCCCAGCGGGACGAACGCAGACATGCCCACCCCCGCAATCAGCACGCTTTGACTCATACGCCCTACCTCGTTAGTCGGCTGGAGCCGATCCTCTCTTGTCTTCGAGCAACGCTCGGCGAGCGGCAGATCCGCCGGGCCGGGTTGGTTCAAGTGAGGTCCAGACTATCGGTCAGGCGCGATCCAACCCCCCCATCGTCAGGGGGGGTGGAAGAACAAGGGAGGTAAAAAATATTTCCGGAGAACTGTAGGAGCCAGCTTGCTGGCGATGGACTCAAGCGCACCGCGTTTATCCAGTTGACACGCGTAATCGTTAACGACCATCGCTGGCAAGCCAGCTCCCACAGGAGACCGTGCCCACGCCGGAAAACTGTAGGAGCCAGCTTGCTGGCGATGGACTCAAGCGCGCCGCGTTTATCCAGTTGACACGCGTAATCGTTAACGACCATCGCTGGCAGGCCAGCTCCCACAGGGTACAAAGTGAGCAGCATTAGCCGTTGCGGCTCGGAAATAATGCGCGAGCAGAAGGCCCAGGTTTCAGCCCGCAGGATCGAGGATGCCAAGCATGTAGGCACGATCCACCACATGCTTGCGGGTGCCGGCCTGGAACTTGCCGAACAGGTTCTTCAAATGCCATTTCACGGTTTCTTCGCCGACATTCAGCGCCAGGGCAATCTGCTTGTTCGACAGGTTACGTGCGAGCAATTGCAAGACTTCGCGCTCCTTGGGTGTCAGCAACCGGCTGGGCGACACCGTGCTGGTCGCCAGTGGCGCCGGCGCGGGTGGTGGTGTGCCTTGCGCAGCGGTCGGAGGTACCTCGTGCCGGATCTTGCGCACCCATTTGAGCAATTGCGGGTGGGTGTCTTCGACAATTCGCCGCAGGCCGTTTTCCTCGGCCAGGCTGATCGCTTCATGCAGGCAGGCCAGGCCGTTGCCGCTCGACTCGTGGAGCGCCAATGCCTTGAGCAGTTTGATCTGCACGATTTCACGGCCGCGACGAATGTGCTCGGCTGTTTCGCCGGCACGCTCCAACAGCCCCAGCATCCCTTGCCAGTCACGTTGCACATGGGCGATATAGGCCTTGGCCAGCATCACCATCAAGGCCAGTTCCGGCCCGAGCAAGCCGGTTTGTTCACGCGCGACCTGCGGCACCTGGGCATCGAGCCGGCGCCCCAATGCCAGGCAGGTATCGGCCCGGCCTTGCAGCGCGTGCAGGCGAATCTGCTCGGCCAGGGCTGCAATGCAGAAACGCGCAATGCCGCGCTCTTCGCCGAGCACGAACAGCGCCTCGAGCAGGTCATAACCACGATGGCCCTGGCCCTGCAGGAACGCCAGGCGAGAGGCGGTGATAAAGCCCAATACAATCGCATCCGGAGAAGCCAGACGCTCGACCACGTCCAGACGGTTGGCCAGTACCGTGGCCGCTTCTTGCACCTGATCGCTCTCGAGCAACACCGTGGCCAGCCCGCTGGCCAGCATCACCGCCACCGGGCTGCGTCGACCGATATCCTGCTCGGCGCGTGCCAGGCTGTCGCGCAATGCCCTTTCGGCCGGCACCAGGCGGCCTTCGGACAGGTAGCTGAGGCCCACGACCCATTCGCCCAGACCGCGAATCGCATCCAGGCCGGAACTCCAGGCATACAAGGGGGCCCGCTGAAAGATCCGCCGGGCTTTTTCCGGCTGGCCCTGGAACAGTGCCAGCCGCGAGATATGGTTGGCGACCACGGCCTGCAACTTGATCTCGCCCGTCGGCAAGGCGTCCAGCCAAGGGGTCAACAGCGTCAACGTCTCGTCCGGCCGGTCGGCAAAATAGGCGGCCGTGGCAAGGATCATGTCCGCCTCGCAGCGTGTGCTGTCATCGGATGCCGGGTCCTGCCGGAGACCGGCGACCAAGCGCACCGCTTCCTCATGCCGATCGCTCATGGCCAGGGACCAGGCGGCCGCCAGGCACATGCGCGAGCGCGATTCGACCTCCTGCGCCGGCAGTTCCTCGACCCATTCCAGGACCCGGCTGAACTGCCCGCGCAACATGATTTCGTACAGGCATTGCTCGATCATCTGATACGCCTGGCGGGTGCGTCCGGCCAACAGATAATGACGAGCCGCCTGCTCCAGGAATTCATGGGCCTCGAGCCAGCTGGCCGCCCGCTCATGCAGGTCCAGGCGTCGGGTCTCGGGCAGAGTGGCAAAGCGCCCGAGCAGGAACTCCCGGGCCAGCGGGTGGATACGCACCCACTCACTGTCCACGCTTTCGACAAAAATCGGCGTCGCCACGCACAGCTCCTGCAAGCGCAAGCCGGCCTGATCGTCGCCGGTCAAGGCGATGCACAGTGACGGATGCAACATCTCCAGCAGCGCAATGCTGATCAGAAATTCAATCTGTTCGGCGGGCAGGTGGGCGATCAGGGTGTCGACGAAATAGCGTCGTATATCACCGGTCCCTGCCGACAGCTCTTCGACCGCCGCGACCACGCTCGGGCTTTTTTCGATGGAAGCGATCGCCAGTTGCAGGCCCAGTGACCAGCCCTCGGTGGCTTCGTGCAAGCGTACGCACAGGTCCGGATCGATACGAAGGCCAAAGCGGCTGCTGAGGATCGCCACGGTTTCGTCCACCCGCAGGCGCAAGGCGTCCGTGCCGATGGCGACATAGAAGCCGCGGGCTTGCAGGTCGGCCACCTGCAGGTTCAAGCGCCCGCGCGAGGCCATGATGATGCGCAGGTTGGCCGGAGCATTGTGCAGCAGGTAGGCCAGGCAATGCCGTACGGTGGCTTCGGGCAGCCGGTCGACTTCGTCGAGCATCAGCACGATTTCGCCGCCCAGGTCCGCGACCTCGGCCAGCCAGTCGGTCAGCCCCTCCAGCTCGTCGCGCCGGGGCCCGGGCATGCGCTCCAGGAAACCGGCAAACGCTGCCCGGCCGCTGCCCACGGCCATGGCCGCGGCCAGCCCCCGGGCGAATCGCACGCCATCGTCATGCTCATCGAGCGTCAACCAGGCCACCACCGCCCCACGGGAAAGAAACTCCCGGCGCCATTGGGCCAGCAGAAATGTCTTGCCGAACCCCGCCGGGCCTTGCACGGCAATGGCCATCTTGTCCGCCAGGGCCGCAGAGTCGATGCTCAGCCGCTCACGCATGTGAGCGGTTTTCTGACTTCGCGGTGGCGTGGTCTTGAGGACCAGTTCCGGTGCAATGCGATCCATGGGGGGCCCTTTGGACTGGGGTACAAAGTAGCGCTGGTTATAAACGATAGTCCCGGAACTGTTCGCGCAATTTCATTTTTTGCACTTTACCCGTTGCGGTATAGGGCAGTGCGTCGACGAATGCCACCGCGTCGGGCAGCCACCACTTGGCCACGTGGTTCTGTAAAAAACCGAGCAACTCGTCCCGCGTCGCCAACATGCCCTGCTTGAGCACCACCACCAGCAGAGGCCGTTCCTGCCATTTGGGGTGGGGCACGCCGATGACCGCCGCTTGCGCCACCGCCGGGTGACCACAGGCGGCGTTTTCCAGGTCAATGGAGGAAATCCATTCGCCGCCGGACTTGATCACATCCTTGGCCCGATCGGTGATCTGCATGTAGCCATCCGGGTCGATGGTTGCGATATCGCCCGTGACCAGCCAACCCTGTTCATCCAGCAAGTCCCCGCCCTCGCCCCGGTAATACTGGCTGGCGATCCACGGCCCCTTGACCCGCAAATGGCCGGACGCCTTGCCGTCACGGGGCAGTTCGGCACCGTCTGCATCGACGATTTTGATCCTGACCCCGAACAACACCCGGCCCTGCTTGGCCTGCAGGTCGATGCGCTCGTCGAGCGAGGCGTCGCGGTGCTTGGGCAAGGCATTGCAAACCGTGCCCAAAGGTGACATCTCGGTCATCCCCCAGGCTTGCAGCACCCGGGCGCCAAAGCGCGTCTCGAAGGTTTGCACCAGGCTGCGCGGCGCCGCAGCCCCACCCATCACGACCCGGTTCAGGCACAGGTCCGCGGTCGGCATCAGCCCGGCGTTTTGCACATGCTGTTGCAGGCTCATCCACACCGTGGGCACGCCCAGGGCCAGGGTGACTCTTTCGCGCTGCATCAAATCATACAGGCTGGCCCCGTCGAGGTCCGCGCCGGGCAGGACCAGGCGCGCCCCGCACATCGCCGCCGAATAGGGCATGCCCCAGGCGTTGACGTGGAACATGGGCACCACCAGCAGCGCCGTATCGGCCGAGGACAGGTTGAACCCGTCCGACGTGCAGGTGGCCATCGAATGCAGCAAGGTCGAGCGATGGGAGTACAACACCCCTTTCGGATTTCCGGTGGTGCCCGAGGTGTAGCACAGGGAGGCCGCCACGCGCTCATCCAGGCAGGGCCAGGCGAAGGTCTCGGGTTCATCGCCGATCAGGTCTTCGTAGCACAGCAGGTTGGGCACGACGATGGGCGGCATCTGGCTGCGTTCGGCCAGGGCGACGAACGCCTTGACCGTGGTCAGTCGTGGCGCAAGCTGCTCGATCAGGGCAGCGAACGACAGGTCGAAAAACAGGTACTGGTCTTCGGCATGGTTGGCGATGAACTCGATCTGCTCGGCAAACAGCCGCGGGTTTATGGTGTGCAGCACCGCGCCCATGCCCGAGACGCCATAGAACATTTCCATGTGCCGGTAGCCGTTCCAGGCCAGGGTGCCGACCCGCTCGCCGGGCTGCACACCGAGGTTCGTGAGAGCATTGGCCAGTTGTCTGGCACGCCGGCCGATGTCGGCGTACGTGCAGTGATGCACCGTGCCGTCCTGCAGGCGCGAGGCTATCTCGACCTGGGGGTGCGAGCACAGCGCATGCTCCAGTACCGAAGAAATGAGTAAGGGGTGATCCTGCATCAGACCCAGCATGGCAATCGCTCCGTTGTGGTTTTTGTAAGGTTCGGGCGGTTGTATTCTGCGCAGGCTCCGGGCATTTATTTGATAAAACGTGCCAATCATTTGATACTTCGCGCCATTCATCCACAAAGGCGCGTGCCATGGACACTCATCTCATTCGCAGCATGTGCCTGTACGGTGCCCGCGAACTGATCGCCGATCTGCACGGCGACCCCTGGCGAGTGGCCCATGGGGCTTCGATTGCCCCGCAGTCGCTGGACCAGCTGGACTTCCTCCTGCCGGTACCAAAGGTGGTGCATTTTCTCGACCTCGCCGCCCGGGAAACCGGTCGCGAGGACTTCGGATTGCTGCTGGCACAGAAGCAAGGGATGGGCGTATTGGGCAGTGCGCTGCTCGACATCGTCAGCGAAGCGACCACGGTGGGCGACTGGCTCGAACGCCTGTCACGTTACTTCCACGTGCTGATGTCCGGTGCTCTGGTGCATCTGGAGCAACACGCACTGGGAATGACCGTGCACTACGAAGTGACCGCGACGGCCGGAATCGACGAAACCCAGTCCGTCCACCTGGGCCTGGCCCTGCTCGCGCGCAAACTGCGCAGCGCGCTGTATCCGCAGTGGTCGCCCGAACGCGTGATGCTGCGTTGCCGGGAACCCCATAGCCGCGCCAGCTACACACGGGTGTTCGGCCAGAACCTGTTCTTCAATCAGGAGTGCAACGGCATGCTGCTCAGCCACCAGGTGCTGGCACATCCACTGAGCGAGCAACAGCCCTTCTCCCGCCCCGCCCTGCTTGACTACCAGCGGGAAAACCAACAGCGACGCAACCGCAGCCCGGCCTCGGCAACCGAAGACTCGGTGCGCAAACTGCTTTCCAGCAGTGGCGCGCCCCTGGACGCCGTCGCCCTCAATCAGCTGCAGAGCCGCCGCACCCTGCAACGCAGGCTGGCCGGCAGCGGCACCACCTTCCAGGCCATCAAGCAGCAGACCAAGCTGGACCTGGCCCGCAAGTACCTGAGCCAGACCGACTTGAAGCTTTCACAGATCGCCGAAGTGCTGGGTTTTTCCAGCCTGAGTGCGTTCAGCCGCTTTTTCCACAACGCCCAGGGCTGCGCGCCCAAAGCCTACCGGGCGCAGGCTGCGGGCACGAACCCGCGGTTCATTTCGCCTTAGGCGGCCGTTGGATTGCCGCTGTGTACCAGCGCGGCCGGAACAGGCAGGCGAACGCGATGGGGCCAATAATGATGGGACTCAAAGGGTGGTTTTCCTGGTCATTGCCCAAATCAACAGTACCGTCATGACGGCGTGCAAGATCACCACTGGCCACAGGAGAACCCCACTCGATTCTCCCGAGTAGCCAACGTAGGCGAGATAAAGCGCAACGGCTGCGTTATAGATCAACATGCCGAGCAACGGGGGGCCGGGCCAGCAGGCGACCGCCAGGGCAATGAGGGCGATCCCGGCCACGCGGACGATGACGCCCGTCAGTTCAATGCCAAGCAAAAGTTGCCCGACCAGTGATGGGACAAGTATCAGCGCCACGCCAGTGGCGGCCTCGATGATCGCGGCGAAAACCAGCAGTCCTCTCATGACTTGCACGCTCCGTCCCGGGCTGTATCGGCGCAAGACTGCACGGGTGCGGAAGATCGGTTAATCCGATTGCGACTAATGCTTAGTGCTTATCGTGATTAACCTCAGTGGAAAGTTCCGGCCCAGCAGCAATACTCCACTCTGTTTCGAAAACCATTCGAGTATAGCGTGGGGCAATAAGTCATGAACTTGAGCGTCTGCGAAGCGAAAGAATCTCGACTTTCGTTAATCAAGCGATGCCTGCGCCAGCCGTTACTGCACTTCTTAGTTGCCGGTTTTGCACTCTTCGTACTGTACGGAGGTTTGCACCCTTCAACGGTCAATCAAGATCCGCAACGCATCGAAATTACCCCTGAAGTTGTTCAGCGGCTCGCGATTTCCTGGCTGGCACGATGGCAACGCCCGGCCTCGGAGCAACAGTTGCAGGCCCTGATTGATGACTATGTGAAAGAGGAAATCCTCTATCGCGAAGCACTGAAACTTGGCCTGGACAAAGACGACACCATCATTCGCCGCCGACTGGCGCAAAAAATGGATTTCCTCGCCGAAGATGTCGCCTCACTTCGCGAACCGGCACCCGGTGTACTTGAAGCCTGGTACAACCGGCATCAGGACCAATATGCCCCGCCCCCTCTGGCGACCTTCCATCATGTGTTTTTCGCCCTGGACAAACGCGGTGCGGATGCGCAGGCCCAGGCTCAAGCCGCGCTAAGAGGGCTGACTGACAGGAACAGCGGTGAAGGCGATGCCTTCGTGTTTGAAAGCGCCTACACAGAGCAATCACAGGATCAAGTGGCGCGGGTCTTTGGTTCTAAGTTCGCCCTTTCGTTGTTCCAACAAACGCCGGGTAGTTGGGTGGGCCCTGTGGAGTCAGGTTTTGGCTGGCATCTGGTGTGGATCGACACGCTGGCCAAGCCACCGGCACCGCCTTTCGAAACCGTGGCCCAGCAGGTCAAGTCCGATTGGTTGTCCGAGCAACGCAGCGAATCGAAACGGGCGAATTTCGATGCGCTCAAAGCACGCTATGAAGTCATGGTGATGATGCCTGCTGCCGCCGCTGACCTTGCCGCCATACCAACGGAGCGGCCGTGATGAGGCGCAGGGTCTGGCTGCTGTTGCTGCTCGGGTTCATGGCGCTGAGCGCGATGGCCCATGAGTCCCGCCCTGCTTATCTGGAACTCAACGAAACGGCCGCTGGGCGCTATGACGTACTGTGGCGCACGCCGGTGCTGTCAGGCATGCGCTTGCCGATTGCGCTGCGGTTTGCCGAAGGTGTGCGCACTGTCGTTGACCCGGTGGAAAGCCAACTGAACGATTCGCTGATCGAACGCCGGGTCATTGAAGCCGGTTCCGCCGGCCTGGTCGGGCAGCGCATCGAGTTTGTCGGTCTGCAAGCGAGCATCACCGATGTGCTGGTGCGTGTCTCGCGCCTGGACGGCAGCCTGACCACCACCCTCGTCCACCCCGCGCAACCCTGGATGGAAATCGCTGCCACGCCGGGAATGTTCTCGGTGGCCGGTGCGTTTCTGGTCCATGGCATCCAGCACATCCTCGGGGGCTTCGATCACTTGCTGTTCGTCTTCGGTCTCCTGCTGCTGGTGGGCAATGGCTGGATGCTGGTGAAGACCATAACCGCGTTCACCCTCGCCCACTCCATCACCCTGGCGCTCGCCGCATTGGGGGCGGTGCAGCTTCCCGGCCCGCCTGTGGAGGCGACGATTGCCCTGAGCATCCTGTTGCTGGCGGTGGAAATCACCCGCAAGAACCGTGGCGACGTCAGCTTCACAATCCAATGGCCATGGGTGGTGGCGTTCTGTTTTGGCCTGTTGCACGGCTTTGGTTTTGCCGGTGCGCTGGCGCAAATCGGCTTGCCCCAGCGCGACCTGCCGCTGGCGCTGTTCACTTTCAATGTCGGCGTCGAAATCGGCCAGTTGATGTTCGTCGCCGCCGTGCTGTGCCTGCGAGCGCTGTTGCTGCGATGTCGGCTGCCACGGTCCGCGCTCCTGTATGCCCGACCGATTGCGGCCTACGGTTTGGGAACACTGGCGGCCTTCTGGTTTTTCGAACGAGTCTCGAGTTTCTGGGCCTGAACTTCACCCTGTCACTGCCGTATTCCGGAGACGTGGAATATGAAAACCCCTACACACTTCACCGCGCCGTCACTGCTCGGTTGCGCCGTGCTCACTGTCAGCTCATTGGCATTGGCAGAGGGCAATCCGGACCGCGAGGTTTACTTTGGCCAGACGCACTCGCACAGCTCCTGGTCGATCGATGCCTACCTGATCGGCAACCACCAGGTCGATCCCGAGCAGGCCTACCAATACTCGCTTGGCATGCCGGTCAAGCATCCGATGGGGTTTGAAGTGCAGCTCAAAGGCCGTCCGCTGGATTTCCATGGCGTAACCGATCATTCGGAGTACGTGGGCGTGATCGCCCTGGCCAACGATCCGAAGTCAGACTTCAGCAAACTGCCCATCGCGCAAAAACTGATTGCCAAGACTCCGGAGGATTTCAACCGGGTGTTCAAGTGGATCGCCGGCAGCTTGAACAATCCCATCAAGGAGCTGATTGATCCGAAGGTGGCCGGCAACATCTGGCAGCAGAACATCGCCATCGCCGACAAGTACTACAAGCCCGGCAAGTTCACCACCTTCGTCGCCTATGAATGGACCTCGGCACCGAACAATCAGAACATGCACCGCAACGTGTTTTTCCGTGACTCGAAGAAGGTGCCGGACCTGCCCTTCACAGCACTCGACTCGAGCAAACCCGAGGACTTGTGGAGCTGGATGGACGATCAACGGAAAAAGGGCAACGAAATACTGGCGATCTCCCACAACGCCAACCTCAGCAACGGTCTGATGTTTCCGGTGGACGTCGATGACCGTGGCCGGCCCATCGATGCGGCGTGGGCCGAAACGCGGATGCGCAATGAATCGCTCACGGAGATTCACCAGGTCAAGGGCACTTCCGAAACCCACCCCGAGCTGTCGCCGACCGACGAATTTGCCAATTATGAAATCATGAGTTTCCTGATCGGCATCGACAACAGCACCTCGAAACTCAACGGCAGCTACATCAGGCAAGCCTGGCAAAACGGCATGGCCTTGCAGGAAACCCGCGGCTACAACCCGTACAAGATGGGCGTGGTCGGCGCCAGCGACTCGCACAACGGGGTGATTCCCTATTCGCAGAGCAACAACTTCGGCTCCCACGGTTTTACCGACAGCACCCCGGCGGCGCGACTTTCCGGCAAACAGAACTCGGGCATGATGGCCCTGCAAACCAGCACCTCTGGTCTGGCCGGCGTCTGGGCGGAAGAAAACACCCGTGAATCGATCTTCGATGCCATGAAGCGTAAAGAGGTCTACGGCACCAGCGGCGTGCGCATCCCCGTGCGCATGTTTGGTGGCTGGGGCTTCGACAACAGTCTGTGGAACGAAAAAGACTGGGTGCATGCCGCCTATGCCAAGGGCGTTCCCATGGGCGGCGACTTGCCGGCAAAACTGGGCAAACAGGCACCGTCCTTCGTGGTATGGGCGGTCAAGGATGCCGACGATGGCAACCTCGACCGAATCCAGATCATCAAGGGCTGGACCAAAAACGGCCAGACCTTCGAGAAGATCTACGACGTCGCCTGGGCCGGTGATCGCCAACCGGACCCGGTCACCGGCAAAGTCCCTGCGGTGGGCTCAACCGTCGATGTTTCCAAGGCGACCTACACCAATACCATCGGTGCCACGGAGCTGAAAAAAGTCTGGGTCGATCCGGACTTCGATCCGGCCCAGCACGCGTTCTACTACGCCCGCGCGCTACAGATCCCGACCCCGCGCTGGAGCACCTATGACGCGGCCAAGCTGCAAGTACCGCCACCGGCCGACGTCTCACCCACCGTCCAGGAGCGCGCGTGGACCTCACCGATCTGGTACACGCCGACAGCCGAGGACAGCAAGTCTGTCGCTGGCGGCAAAACCATTGACCAACTGAAAACCGAAGGCGCCAAAGCGCTCACCAACGAGCAGTTGCAAACCTTCGTGGTGGGCAAAACCATCAAGGTGCGCAATACCGTCACTGGCCAGACATTCGAAATCGTCTATGGCACCGACGGCCAACGCCTGGTCGCCAGCGTCGATGGCAAGGCGCCCGCCGAGGGGGAATACCTGAACATGCTGCATGGCGGGCAGTTCGGCGTACCGGCCAAGTATGAAATCAAGGACGGGCACCTGCTGACAACACTCGGCGGCACGCCCTTCGAGGCCACGGTGTTCGAGCAGAACGGCAAGTACGTGGCGGCTCGCAGCAACGAATTCGGTTATGTGAATTATGAGGTTGAAGCGGTCAAGTAGCGCGCAGGCCAGCACCGATGTTCTGCATCCATCGGTGCTGGCAGATTAACGCGAAAGGACAGGCATTACCGCAGGCCCAAAAAGCCAACCGATGACTCTTTACATCTCAACCTGTGTGCCCAGTTCAATTACCCGATTCAATGGCAACTTGAAGTACTTCAGATTGCTATTGGCATTTTTCAGCAAAAATGCGAACAGGCTTTCTCGCCAACGGGCCATACCGATGCGCTTGGTCGGGATCACCGTTTCCCGGCTGAGGAAATAGGTCGTGCGCATCGGACTGAAGTCCAGTTCGGTCAAGTGACAGAGACTCAACGCCAAGGGCACATCGGGCTCCTCGATAAAACCAAAGTGCAGACTGACCCGGAAGAACCCTTCACCATAGGCCTCAACCTCGAACCGCCGATCAGCACTCACGCGAGGGCTGTCTTCAGACACTACTGTCAGCAATACCACTTGCTCATGCAAAACCTGGTTATGCAGCAGGTTGTGCAGCAGCGCATGAGGAACAGCATCGGTCCTGGCCGTCAGGAACACCGCCGTGCCTTGTACACGATGGGGCGGTTGCGTACGGATGCTGCTGATGAACAGCGGTAGAGGCAGCGCCGATTCATCCAGCCGCTCGACGATAATCTTTCTGCCGCGCTTCCAGGTTGTCATCAAAATGAACAGACCAATGCCGGCGATCACCGGGAACGCACCGCCCTGGAAAATCTTCGGCGCATTGGCTGCGAAATACAGACTGTCTACGAGCAAGAAGCCGAGCAGCATGGGAATGGCCAGCCAGCGCGGCGTTTTCCATAGGAGCAGGACGACTGCCGAAGACAGGATCGTTGTGATCAGCATGGTCCCGGTCACCGCGACGCCATAGGCTGCGGCCAATGCGCTGGACGACTCGAAACCGATGACCAGCAGCACAACACCGACCATCAGTGCCCAGTTAACCGTGCCGATGTAAATCTGCCCCTGCTCCTGACTGGAGGTGTGCTGGATAAACATGCGCGGGATATAACCCAACTGAATGGCCTGGCGAGTCAGGGAGAAAGCACCGGAAATCACCGCTTGTGAAGCGATGATGGTGGCCAGTGTGGAGAGCGCGACCATCGGCAGCAGTGCCCAATCTGGCGCCAGCAAATAGAACGGGTTACGCACAGCCTCCGGGTTTCCCAGGATCAACGCGCCCTGGCCAAAGTAATTGAGCGCCAAACCGGGCAGTACGAGCATGAACCATGCACGAGAAATCGGCTTTCGACCAAAGTGGCCCATGTCGGCATACAGTGCTTCAGCACCGGTCAATGCCAACACGACAGCCCCCAGAATCGCCACACCGATGCCCGGATGAACCACGAAAAACTGCACTGCCCAAACAGGGTTGAGAGCTTGCAACACTTCCGGGCGCTGCAAAATCCCGTAGATGCCAAGCGCGCCCAACACCACAAACCACAGCACCATGACCGGACCAAACAGGATACCGATTCGAGCCGTGCCATGTTTTTGTATCAAGAACAGCGCCACCAGCACGATCACTGACAAGGGCACAACCCAGTGCTCGATCCCGTCAAACGCCAGCTGTAGTCCTTCAACCGCAGAGAGCACCGAAATAGCCGGGGTAATCATGCTGTCCCCGTAAAAAAGTGCCGCGCCAAACAGACCGAGCAGTACCAGTACCTTGCTCATGTGCGGATAAGGTGCTGCCGCGCGGCGGGCTAACGCCGTCAACGCCATGATGCCGCCTTCGCCCTGATTGTCGGCTCGCAGGATGAACAACACGTACTTGATCGAGACCACCCAGATCAGCGACCAGAAGATCAACGACAGAATGCCAAGCACCCCGTCGTGATTGACCTGAACCCCGTAGTGGCCGGAAAAGACTTCTTTGAGCGTGTAGAGGGGGCTGGTGCCGATGTCCCCGTAAACCACACCAACGGCGGCGACGAGCAAGCCCGCGCCAGACGTTTTGGATTGGGAATCTGTTTGCGCGCTGATTACATTTTCACTCAAGGGTCGCTTCTCTCAAATTGCGGGGGAGGAAGTTCTCGCCATCCTTGGGCAATACGGGGCCAGCGTCATTGGAAATGCAGGCGGACGCATGGATGGACTAAAAATTCGCGGCCAGTATCGTTGGGGGCAAAACCGCCTACCGTAAAGAAAGCGTAAAAATTTATACGGCAGCCTCCAAACGTTTTGATAAACCTCACCCGTCCAGGCCTTCTCGAACCATGTCGAGAAAGGTCGTCAAGATACGCCGCGAGCTCTGTGCGCGCAGGCACACCAAGGTCTCGGTGAAGTGCCGCTGACAGTCAACGATCGGCAAGCCGCGAACCCGTGAATCCGAGCCCAGTTCGGCGGCCGAGACGACCCCGACGCCCATGCCGATCGCCACCGCCTCGCGCGCGGCTTCACGCCCCTCCACTTCGATGGCCTTGCGGATGTGCAAACCCGCCGCAGCCATCTCCTCTTCCAGCGATAAGCGCGTGACCGAGCCCTGTTCGCGCAAGACCATGGGCGTGTCGTGCAGGTCGGCCAGGCAGATGGAATCTCGTTGTGCCCAGGGATGGTCCTGGGCGACGAAAGCGAGCATGGGATCGCTGCGCAGATGCAGCGACATCAAGCGGTCGTCTTCGATGTTGCGCCCCAGCAAAGCGATGTCGGCCTGGTGGCTGAACAACCGCTGCAGGACCTCATCGGTATTGGCGGTTTCAATCTTCACATCGATACCGGGGTAACGGCTGCAGAAGCGTGAGACATAAGGCAGGACGTGCACCGGTGCATCCACGGCAAGGTTCAGGGTTCCGGTCGACAGGGTGCGGTAGTCCGTCAGCATGTCGTGGGCATCGACACTGATATCGAACAGGCGCTGGGTCAGGCCGAACAGCCGCTCGCCCACCTCTGTCAGGCGTACCAGGCGCTTGTCGCGGTAGAACACCATTACCCCGTAATAGTCCTCGAGCTTGCGCACCTGGTCGGATACCGCAGGTTGCGACAGGCACAGTTGCTCGGCCGCCCGGGTGAAGCTGCCATTCATGGCGACGGCGTGAAACGCCTTGAGTTGGGTATGGGAAATCGTCATCGGCACACCTTGCTATAGGTTCAACTTATTCGTTCATACGATAAATCGATTTTATTTATAAACAATGAACTGCAAGCATGATTCTCACAAGTGCCGCCCTCGTATCCCTTCAGGAATGCCCTATGGAAATTGAACGTTTCGCTGCGACAAAACGCCGTTCGGACATGGTCCGGTACGACAACCATCTCTATATCGGTGGCCAGGTTGCCACGGACCTGCAGGGTGATATCCAGGCGCAGACCCGCGAGGTGTTGGCCGCTATCGAGCAGCTTTTGCTCAGTGCCGGCAGCCACCGCGAGCGGGTGCTTTCGGTGCGCATCCTGCTCGCCCATCGCGAAGACTATGAAGGGCTGAACCGGGTCTGGGATGAGTTTTTCCCCGAAGGCCATGCCCCTGCACGCGCTTGCACCCTGGCGCAGCTGATCGACCCCGGTTGGCGCGTGGAAATGATCGTGGTCGCCGCGTGCGGCTGATTGCGCCCTCAACCCTGCCTCGAACCGATCCAACGGAGATGACCCCATGCGCCCCTACTGGCTGGACCAGGCCCTGAAAAATCAAGCCGCTGCGCCCTGCCCTGCGCTGCAACAGAACACCCGCGCCGACGTCTGCATCGTCGGCGGTGGCTACACCGGTCTGTGGACCGCCATCATGCTCAAGGAACAGAATCCCGAGCTGGACGTTGTCATCGTCGAAGCCGACATCTGCGGTGCCGGTGCCAGTGGGCGCAATGGCGGATGCGCGCTGTCATGGTCGGCCAAGTACTTCACCCTGGAGCGCTTGTTCGGCGTCAAGGAGGCGATACGCCTGGTCAAGGAATCGGAGCAAAGCATCTACGCCATCGGCACCTTCTGCGAAAAGTACGCGGTAGATGCCGATTACCGTCTCGACGGCACGCTCTACACGGCGACCAACCGCGCCCAGGTCGGCTCGACCGACGGGGTAATCGCGGCACTGGAGCGCCATGGCATCAACTCTTTCGCCAAACGTGCACTACCTGACGTGCAACGCATGGCCGGCTCGGCCCGGCACATCGAGGGCTGGTTCTCGCCGGCGGCTGCCAGTGTGCAACCGGGCAAGCTGGTCCGCGGGCTGCGCCGGGTGGCACTGGAACTGGGCGTACGGATTTTCGAGGGCACGCCGATGACCAGCCTGGAAGAAGGCATGCCCGCCAGCGTCAATACGCCGAACGGCAAAGTGACCTGCGACCGGGTCGTGCTGGCGATGAACGCCTGGATGGCCCGCGCCTTTCCACAGTTCTCGCGTTCGGTGGCCATTGTCTCCAGCGACATGATCATCACCGAGCCGCGACCGGACTTGCTCGAGCGGATCGGCCTGACCAGCGGGGTCACCGTGCTCGACTCGCGGATTTTCGTGCACTACTACCACAACACCCCGGACGGCCGGATCATGCTCGGCAAAGGGGGGAACACCTTTGCCTACGGCGGTCGTATCCTGCCGGTGTTCGACCAGCCATCGCCCTACGCAGGGCTGTTGCGCAACACGCTGACGGAGTTCTTTCCGGATTTTGCCGACGTCGGTATCGCCGCTACCTGGAACGGCCCCTCCGATCGTTCGGTCACCGGCCTGCCTTTCTTCGGCCGCATGGGCGCGAGCGGCAACGTCTTCTATGGCTTCGGCTATTCCGGCAGCGGCGTGGGTCCGTGCCATATGGGTGGGCAGATCCTGTCGTCACTGGTGCTCGGGGTGGACAACCCCTGGACGCGCTCGCCGCTGGTGCAAGGTCCGCTTGGCCATTTCCCGCCGGAGCCGGTCCGCTACCTGGGTTCATTGATGGTGCGTAACGCCATTCGCCGCAAGGAGCATGCTGAAGACCACAACCGACCTCCCCGTCGACTTGACGTGCGCCTGGCGAAATTCGCGGCGGCCGCCGGCAAGGCGGACAAGGGATAGTCGCCTCGCCCTCCAAGGGAAATTTCAATCCGACCAACAGAAAACCCCGCCCGGTCATTCACCGCGCGGGGGTTATCCGCTTGCTGTCAATTCATGCGGGCAGCGAACGGCGCGTGCTCCGGCCAAGTGCATTTCCACTTATAAGCTCAGCTTGTTTGTGACATGTGATAAATCGATTTCAGTTATTTCTTGCCAAATGTTTTTATCAACCCATGCATCACTCCCCACAAAAACAACACCGCCGGAGAAGATCATGACCAAAGCCGAATTCCCGACTACCCAGCCACTGGCAACCCCAGCCCTGGGTGAACCCTACCTGCTGACCCCAGGCCCGCTGACCACTTCCAAGGCCACCAAGGAAGCCATGCTGCGCGACTGGGGATCATGGGACGGTGCCTTCAATCAGGTCACCGCTGAAGTTCGCCAGAAACTGCTGGGCATGGCCGGCGTAGAGGATGACAGCTTCGCCTGCGTGCCATTGCAAGGCAGCGGCAGCTACTCGGTCGAGGCCGCCTTGGCCACCGCCATCCCGCGTGACGGTAAAGCCCTGGTGCTGATGAACGGCGCCTACGGTCAGCGCGCCACCAAGACCCTTGAGTACCTCGGTCGCGCGTTCATTACCCTGGACAAGGGCGATTATCTGCCGCCCCAGCCCGAAGAAGTGGACGCCCTGCTCAAGGCCAACCCTGACGTCACCAACGTCTTCGTCGTCCATTGCGAAACCAGTTCCGGGATCCTCAACCCGCTGCGTGAAATCGCCGATGTCGTGAAGGCCCACGGCAAGAGCCTGATCATCGATGCCATGAGTTCCTTCGGTGCCGTGCCGCTGACGGTGAATGAAATAGCCTTCGACGTGGTGGTGTCCTCCGCCAACAAATGCATCGAGGGTATCCCAGGCTTCGGTTTCGTGATCATCCGCCGCTCCGTGCTGGAAGCCGCCAAAGGCCGCGCCAACTCGCTGTCCCTCGATCTCTTCGAGCAATGGGCCTACATGGAACGCACCGGCCAATGGCGCTTCACACCGCCGACCCACAGTGTGGTGGCGTTCCACAAGGCACTGGAACAGCACAGCGACGAAGGTGGCGTGCAGGGTCGACTGGCGCGCTACACCCGCAACCGCGACGTGCTGGTTGCCGGCATGCGCGAACTGGGTTTCAAGACGCTGCTGGAAGACCGTTGGCTGTCGCCGATCATCACCACGTTCTTCAGCCCTGAACATCCCAACTTCGATTTCACGCGCTTCTACGAAGAACTCAAGGCCCGCCAGTTCATCATCTACCCCGGCAAGTTGACCGTTGCCGAGAGTTTCCGCATCGGCTGCATCGGCCAGATCGACGAATACATCGTCCACCAGTTGCTCCGCGCAATCGCGGACAGCCTGGTCGCCATGGACGTGGACATGCTCAAGCCCGCGGCCTGATCGACCCTTTTCAAGGTCTCTGCCGATTCGAGCGAAGGTGCAATGGGTAGCACCTTTGGGCAGGGATCTTTTTTTAAACCATGGATTCGATGACGTACCGCTCGGCAGCGCCGGGCAGGAGTCAGCGATCGCGTAATTCATGAATCAAAGCCTGATGCCATTGGCACGTTCATCAATCGATGTCGTGCGAATGGACAGACTTGTGCACCGAAAACAAAACAAAAACCGACCAATTTGCGCTGTCTGGCACCACATACGGGATCAGTACACCATGAACAACACGACAAGCCCTCTCGCAACCGGCTGGAAATCCCTCCAGCGTTGGCGCGTGCAGATTTTCCTGATCACCTGGGTGGCGTATGCCGCCTTCTACTTCACCCGCAAAGCTTTCTCTGTCGCCAAGCTGGGTATTGGCGAAGACCCGAACTTCGTACTTGAAAAGTCCATGATGGCCAATCTCGACGCCCTCTACCTGATCGCCTATGCCGTGGGTCAGTTCCTCTGGGGCAATTTCGCTGACCGCTTCGGGCCGAGGGTCGTGGTACTCAGCGGCCTGGTCATCTCGGCCCTGGCGGCGCTGCTCATGGGCACCTATGCCACCTTGCCGATTTTCGTCTCCTGCATGTTGGTACAGGGGCTTGCGCAGTCCACCGGTTGGTCAGGCCTGTGCAAGAACGTCGGCAGTTTCTTCAGCACTGGCGAACGTGGCCGTGTACTGGGTTACTGGTGCACCTGCTACGCCTTCGGCGGTCTGGTAGCCACGCCGTTTGCCGGCTGGTGGGCTTATCAGGCCTATCACGACTGGCGCATCGCGTTCATCAGCAGTGCCGTTGTCGTGCTGGTGGTGGCGGTGTTGTTCTATTTCCTGCAGCGCAACCGTCCGGAAGACGTGGGCCTGCCTGCTGTCGAAATCGAGATCGAACCCGTCAGCGGCGTCGTGGTTCCCCGCGAAAGCATGTGGGCCGGCTTACGGACCGTGATGAAAAATCGCACCGTCCTGATTCTCGGCCTGGCCTATTTCATGCTCAAGCCCGCGCGCTACGCCATCCTGCTGTGGGGCCCGGTGATCATCTACGAACGTATGCCCGAGATCGGCAAGGTTGCCTCTGCCATCGTCCCCACCTCGTTTGAACTGGCAGGTCTGGTAGGCCCCATCCTCATCGGTATCGCATCAGACAAATACTTCGGCGCTCGCCGCATACCGGCCTGCGTGCTCAGCCTGGTGGTCCTCACTGTCTGCCTGGGACTGTTCGTTCCCGCCATGCAAAGCGGCAGTCTGTACATGGTGGTCGGCCTGCTGTTCATGATGGGCCTGACGCTTTACGGGCCGGACTCGATGATCAGCGGCTCGGCGGCCATCGACTTCGGCAGCAAGGACGGGGCTGCCTCCGCCGCAGGCTTCGTCAACGGCTGTGGTTCGGTCGGTGCGGTCCTTGGCGGCCTGCTGCCGGGTTACTTCGACACCATCACCGTGTTCCTGGTGTTCACCGGCGCCGCACTCCTGGCCAGCCTGATGCTGGTGCCCTTCTGGAACAGCCGGCCGAAAACACTGGAAAACCCGCTGTTGGTATCGACCCCGGTGCAACCGGTCATTGTCGGCACCACGCCCTGAATTCGTACTACCCACTCACCTTTCCCTGGAGCAATCATCATGCAATACAAACAACCTTCCCAATTGCAAGCCGTGGTTCTGGACTGGGCGGGCACCGTCGTTGATTTCGGTTCCTTTGCACCCACGCAGATTTTTGTCGAAGCCTTCGCCGAGTTTGGCGTAGCGGTCTCCCTGGCAGAAGCCCGGGGCCCGATGGGCATGGGCAAGTGGGACCACATCCGCACTCTGTGCAACGAGCCGCAGATCGCGGAACGTTACCAGGCAGCCTTCGGACGCCTGCCGACAGATGACGATGTCACCGCCCTTTATGAGCGCTTCATGCCCTTGCAGATCGAAAAGATCGCCCTGCACTCGGCGCTGATTCCAGGGGCCCTGGATACGATCGATGCCTTGCGCGACAAGGGCCTGAAAATCGGCTCGTGCTCCGGTTACCCGGCCGTGGTCATGGAGAAAGTCGTCGAGCTGGCGCGCAAGAACGGCTACGTCGCCGACCACGTCGTGGCCACTGACGAAGTACCCAATGGCCGTCCGCACCCGGCCCAGGCCCTGGCCAACGTGATCGCTCTGGGCATCAGTGATGTAGCCGCTTGCGTCAAGGTCGACGACACCTGGCCAGGCATCCTTGAAGGCCGCAGTGCCGGCATGTGGACGGTCGCATTGACCTGCTCCGGCAACGCACTGGGGCTGACCTATGACCAGTTCAGGGACTTGCCTTCGGACAAGCTGGCCGAAGAGCGCGCCCGCATCACCAGGATGTTCGAAGGTTCGCGCCCGCACTACCTGATCGACACCATCGTCGATCTACCGGCCGTCATTGAAGACATCAATGCACGCCTGGCTCGTGGCGAAACCCCTCAGGGTTCCTGACCCTGCACGGCTTGTGCACCTGACAGTGACCGTCCTGTGGGCGGTCACACCCCAAAACAACAAGAGAACCCGATCATGAACTACGCCCAACCAGGCACGGCCGGTGCCATCGTTTCCTTCAAGTCCCGCTACGGCAACTACATCGGCGGTGAGTTCGTCGCGCCGGTCAAAGGTCAGTACTTCACCACCACCTCGCCGGTGAATGGTCAACCTATTGCCGAGTTTCCCCGCTCCACGGCCGAAGACATCGACAAGGCCCTGGACGCTGCCCACGCAGCTGCCGATGCCTGGGGCAAGACCTCGGTGCAGGACCGCTCGCTGGCGCTGCTGAAAATCGCCGACCGCATCGAGCAGAACCTCGAACTGCTGGCCGTCACTGAAACCTGGGACAACGGCAAGGCCGTGCGTGAAACGCTGAACGCCGACATCCCGCTGGCCGTGGACCACTTCCGCTACTACGCCGGTTGCATCCGCGCGCAGGAAGGCAGCTCGGCGGAAATCAACGAACACACCGCGGCCTATCACTTCCATGAGCCGTTGGGCGTGGTCGGCCAGATCATCCCGTGGAACTTCCCGATCCTGATGGCCGCGTGGAAACTCGCCCCGGCCCTGGCTGCCGGTAACTGCGTGGTGCTCAAGCCCGCCGAGCAGACCCCGCTGGGCATCACCGTGCTGGTCGAACTGATCGGCGACCTGCTGCCACCGGGCGTGCTGAACATCGTGCAAGGCTTCGGCAAAGAAGCCGGCGAAGCCCTGGCCACCAGCAAACGCATCGCCAAGATCGCCTTCACCGGCTCGACCCCGGTCGGCTCGCACATCATGAAATGCGCCGCCGAAAACATCATTCCGTCCACCGTGGAGCTGGGTGGCAAGTCGCCGAACATCTTCTTCGAAGACATCATGAAGGCCGAACCGTCCTTCATCGAGAAAGCCGCCGAAGGCCTGGTGCTGGCGTTCTTCAACCAGGGCGAAGTCTGCACCTGCCCGTCCCGCGCTCTGGTGCAGGAGTCGATCTACGACGAGTTCATGCAAGTGGTGATGAAGAAGGTCCTGCAAATCAAACGCGGCGACCCGCTGGACACCGACACCATGGTCGGCGCCCAGGCGTCCGAGCAGCAATTCGACAAGATCCTTTCGTACCTGGAAATCGCCAAGGGCGAAGGGGCCGAGTTGCTGACCGGCGGCAAGGTGGAAAAACTCGAGGGCAACCTGGCGAGCGGGTATTACATCCAGCCGACGCTGCTCAAGGGCACCAACAAGATGCGCGTGTTCCAGGAAGAAATCTTCGGCCCGGTGGTGAGCATCACCACCTTCAAGGACGAAGCCGAAGCCCTGGCCATCGCCAACGACACCGAGTTCGGCCTCGGCGCCGGCCTCTGGACCCGCGACATCAATCGCGCCTACCGCATGGGCCGCGCCATCAAGGCCGGTCGTGTGTGGACCAACTGCTACCACCTGTACCCGGCGCACGCCGCGTTCGGCGGGTACAAGAAGTCCGGCGTCGGCCGTGAAACCCACAAGATGATGCTTGATCACTATCAGCAGACCAAAAACCTGCTGGTGAGCTACGACATCAATCCGTTGGGCTTCTTCTAAGCAGCGGGGGCGATGCACTTAACACTGCATCGCCCTTTCTACCGCCTTCGCGAGCAGGCTCGCTCCCACAGTGGATCCGGGCCGGCTCCTCAATAGTGATTTCACCCCATAACCCTGTGGGAGCGAGCCTGCTCGCGAAGGCGTCCTCACTGACCTGAGATTTTTCTGTTCCCCTTGATCGCCCCTTTGGAGCCCTCGATGAAAATCCGTTACAAGGTGAGCCTTGTGGCTGCTTGTGTGCTGTTGGTGACCACCAGTCTTCTATCGCTGGTTCAGGTAGAGCAGATCCGTAGCATTTTGCGTCACCAGGTCGAGGCGAGCATTGCCGAATCGAGCAATGCGGTGGCACGTCAGATCGAAAACTGGCTGAACGGCAAGCTTCATCTGATGGACCTGGCCTCCCAGGCGATCGATCGCCAGTACAGTGTGCAAACGACCCAACGGATCATCGATTCGCCCATTCTCAAAGACGAATTCAAGCTGGTGTTTGGCGCCCTTGAGTCAGATGGAAAGCCCATCAAGAATACGGCGGCGTGGAATCCGAAACCCGACTATGACGGTCGCACCCGTCCCTGGTACGCGACTGGAAAGACCGGCAGCCAAGCCGTACTGACCGAACCCTACAAGGACTCCACCACGGGTGAAATCCTGATCTCGGCCGTCGCCCGGATCAGCGACGCGGGACAGTTGCTCGGGGTGTTTGGCGGTGACATCCGCCTGACTACGGTGGCCGATGCCATCAATACCCTGGATTTCGGCGGGGCCGGTTATGCGTTCCTGCTCAGCAAAAGCGGCAACATCATTTCCCACCCGGACGCCGAACTGAACGGCAAGCCCTACAGTCAGCTTTTTGCCGGGAGCGCTCTGCCCCTCGACGCTCAGCTTCAAGAGGTGAGCAGCGGCGGGAAATCCCTCCTGGTGTCCTTCATCCCGCTCTCCGGTCTCAACGGGATGGACTGGTACATCGGCGTGGTCCTGGACCAGGACATCGTCATGGCCGCGGCGCATACCCTGAGTTGGCGAGCCGTGATCGGTACCGGCCTGGGCGTGCTGCTCAGCCTGCTGGTGTTGGGCCTGCTGGTCAGGCGACTGCTGCGGCCACTGGAACAACTGAAGGACTCGCTGGCAGACATCAATCGCGGTGAAGGCGACCTGACCCGCCAGCTGCCCGTGGTCGGCAATGATGAAATTGCGCTGGTCGCCGGGGAGTTCAACCAGTTCCTGCACAATCTCAAGGCGCTCATTGGCGACGTGAAAAACAGCTCGCTACAGGTCCGCGAGAGCACCACCGCGACCTCATGCGAAGCGGATCAGGCCGCCAACCGCGTACAGGTGCAATTGCAGGAACTGGATCAACTGGCCACCGCCATGACCGAGATGGCCTCGACCGCCGAGGATGTCGCGCGCAACGCGCAAACCGCTGCCGAAGCGGCCATCGCGGCTAACGAAGAAACCGCCGACGGCGTCGCTCTGGTCTCCCGGTCTACCGGGGCCATCAAGCGCTTGGCCGAGGAGATGGACGCCACCGGTCATGCGATCAATGACTTGTCCACTCTCAGTCAAAGCATTGAATCGATTGTGGCGGTCATCACCAGCATCGCTGACCAGACCAATCTGCTGGCCCTCAATGCCGCCATCGAGGCGGCCCGTGCCGGCGAATCGGGACGCGGGTTTGCGGTCGTAGCCGATGAGGTGCGCTCCCTGGCCTCGCGCACCCAGCAATCCACCCAGGAAATACGCGAGATGATCGACCAGCTGCAGACCGGGGTAAAACATGCCCAGGCACGCATGCAACAGAGCCGCGACACGGCCAGCAAAACGGCCGGGGATGCCAACGCCGCCAATGACACCCTCGAACGCATACGCCTGGCCATTTACCGCATCAATGACATGAACCTGCAGATTGCCGCGGCCGCAGAAGAACAAAGCGCCACGACCGAAGAAATCAACCGCAACACCACCAATATCCGCGACATCAGTCTTGAAGTGTCCGGCAGTGCGGACAAACAGGTTCGCCAGTGCCTGGTCATGGTCGACCACGTCGGCCAGCAGGACAAACTACTGAGTCGCTTCCGGATTTGAATGTTGCATTTGCCCGAATGCTTGAGCTGCAAACCCGTAACAGATCACAAAAACAACTATTCCACCGAGGTAAGAAAGATGAGTGCGGCTTCCCTGTATCCCGTTCGTCCCGAGGTTCTGGCCAACACCCTGACCGACGAGGCGACCTACAAGGCCATGTACCAGCAGTCGGTCGTCAACCCCGACGGCTTCTGGCGCGAGCAAGCCAAGCGCCTCGACTGGATCAAGCCTTTCACCACGGTGAAGCAGACCTCCTTCGACGACCATGTCGACATCAAGTGGTTCGCCGACGGCACCCTGAACGTGTCCTACAACTGCCTCGACCGTCATCTGGCCGAGCGCGGCGACCAGGTCGCGATCATCTGGGAAGGCGATGACCCTGCCGAAAGCCGCCACATCACCTACCGCGAGTTGCACGAACAAGTCTGCAAGTTCGCCAACGCCCTGCGCGGCCAGGATGTGCACCGCGGCGACGTGGTGACGATCTACATGCCGATGATCCCCGAAGCCGTGGTCGCCATGCTCGCCTGCACCCGGATCGGCGCGATTCACTCGGTGGTGTTCGGCGGGTTCTCGCCGGAAGCCCTGGCCGGTCGCATCATCGACTGCAAATCCAAAGTGGTGATCACCGCCGACGAAGGCATTCGTGCCGGCAAGAAGATCCCGCTCAAGGCCAACGTCGACGACGCGCTGACCAACCCGGAAACCAGCAGCATCCAGAAAGTCATCGTGTGCAAGCGCACCGGTGGCCAGATCAAGTGGAACCAGCACCGCGACATCTGGTTCGAGGACCTGATGAAAGTGGCCGGCACCGTGTGCGCGCCGAAAGAGATGGGTGCCGAAGAGGCGCTGTTCATCCTTTACACCTCGGGTTCCACCGGCAAGCCGAAGGGCGTGCAGCACACCACCGGCGGCTACCTGCTGTACGCCGCCATGACCCACGAGCGCGTGTTCGACTACCGTCCGGGCGAGATCTACTGGTGCACCGCCGACGTCGGCTGGGTCACCGGCCACAGCTACATCGTCTACGGCCCGCTGGCCAACGGCGCGACCACCCTGCTGTTCGAAGGCGTGCCGAACTACCCGGACATCACCCGGGTGGCGAAGATCGTCGACAAACACAAGGTCAACATCCTTTACACGGCACCGACCGCGATCCGCGCCATGATGGCCTCGGGCACCGCCGCTGTTGAAGGTGCCGATGGCAGCAGCCTGCGCTTATTGGGCTCGGTGGGCGAGCCGATCAACCCGGAAGCCTGGGACTGGTACTACAAGAACGTCGGCAAGTCCCGCTGCCCGATCGTCGACACCTGGTGGCAGACCGAAACCGGCGGCAACATGATGAGCCCGCTGCCGGGCGCTCACGCCCTCAAGCCAGGCTCGGCGGCGCGTCCGTTCTTCGGCGTGGTGCCGGCCCTGGTGGACAACCTGGGCAACATCATCGAAGGCGAGGCCGAGGGCAACCTGGTGATTCTCGATTCGTGGCCAGGCCAGGCGCGTACGCTGTTTGGCGACCATGATCGCTTCGTCGACACCTACTTCAAGACCTTCCGCGGCATGTACTTCACCGGTGACGGCGCCCGTCGCGATGCCGATGGCTATTACTGGATCACCGGTCGCGTGGACGACGTGCTCAACGTCTCCGGCCACCGCATGGGCACCGCCGAGATCGAAAGCGCGATGGTCGCCCACCCGAAAGTCGCCGAGGCGGCGGTGGTCGGTGTGCCGCACGACATCAAGGGGCAGGGCATTTATGTCTATGTCACCCTGAAAAACGGCGAGGAGCCGAACGAGCAGCTGCGCCTGGAGCTGAAGAACTGGGTGCGCAAGGAGATCGGGCCGATTGCCTCGCCGGATGTGATCCAGTGGGCGCCGGGGCTGCCGAAGACCCGTTCGGGCAAGATCATGCGGCGGATTCTGCGCAAGATTGCGGCGTCGGAATATGATGGGTTGGGGGATATCTCCACCCTGGCAGATCCGGGCGTCGTGCTGAACCTGGTCAACACGCACCGCAGCATGAACGTCGCCTGACAGTTCGGGCCCCATCTATGAGCCGCCAGAGGCTCAAGGCATCGGCACGACGGTGTAATAAACGCCGTTGGCGCCAAAGGACGGTCGCAACCAGGAATTGCCGCACTGGTAGTACGTGGTATTGGAGAAACTTATCAAGCCACAGCCTTGGGGCAGTGAGGCGTACGTCGCGCCCATGGGCATTGTCGGTGGGGCGGAAGCCACCATGCCGGCGTTATAGCTGGCGTTCTGGTCGGCGACCGTCGCTGCTGCTTCACCGACGACCACGCCCGCCGCAGCGGCAGCGGCCGGATTGACCCCCTCGTTATAACCACAGTTGTAGCAGCCACTGCTGGCAATCACGGCGGTTGGTGGATGGTAGTAAGCGGTCCCGTAAGGCACGGCACGGTAGGTGGTTGTGCCATAAATAGGGGGGCGGTAAGCCGTCGTGCCATAGCCATCCGCGTGATAGCCGGCGGCGGTGGCGCCATTTGCACCCTGCGCATGCCAGGCACCTTCGCCACCCGAAGCCGTTCCACCTTCCGCGCCCGTGCCGTGCCAGGAGCCCTCGCCACCGGACGCCGTGCCGCCGCGATAGCCTGTGCCGCTCCAGCTCCCATCACCTCCGGAAGCCGAGCCGCCGCGATTGGTTTCGCCACTCCAACTGCCGCCACCGCCCGACGCCGAGCCGTATTCACCCGAATGACTCCATGAGCCCCCTCCTCCGTAAGTGCGTCCGAAGCCGGAAGCGTGGTACCAGGCCGCTGCCTGGTCGCAGGTGAGCACAGCGACAAGCAGGCCGGCGAATTTCAAGGTAGATCTGTTCATGGGTCAGTCTCCTTGTTCAGGGTTTCGCCACGGGCTCTTTTACCCCCTGCGGGGCACGAAGATCGGGCGGTGGGGCAAACTGAATGCGGTGGGCCGTTTCGATGTGGTCAGGCCTGAAAAAATCGACAGGCATCGCCGACTGGAGCTTCCAGTCACTGAAATCGACTTGATGCCGGGATCGTGTCGGATCATCGAGAAACACGGCGCGCAACCGGCGTGGCAGCTTGTCCTGCACGCCGATCCACGCCTGGACGAACACGCTGTCGCTGGTGTAGGCGATCACATCGGTGGTGGTGTCACCGACCACCGTGCTTTGGCCGACGTAGAACGCCACACGCAGGTCCCGGGACAAATCCTTGTAGGGATCGGCGACGATCACGTCGGTGAACGGAAAGTAGATCGCGGCACGCTGGTACGCGGCCTCCAGGGTCGCATCAATGGTAGGCGGTGCGTCCGCCTGGGCCAGCAAGTTGCCTTTACGTTCGAAGGCATAGGCTTGTTTGCCGTCGTAGTAAAACTCGGTGGCCGGGCCGTCGCCGGAAGTCAGCACACGAAGGCGATCCGGTCGTTGCACGTTGACCAGGTCCACCGTGCCATAGGCCAGGGGAGGCCCTAGCCGGCTGGGCTTTTCGTAGGTCGTGACGGCTTTGAAACTCATGCCCTGAGTGCCCGCGAGCCTGGCACTCATGCCCTTTAGAACCTCCAGCGCCCTGGGTTCCAATTGCACCGCAGGCGGATTGGCAGAGGGTGCTTGTGCGGCGTGCAGCGGGATGGCGAATAGACCTATGGCTAGACCGAGACCGAACAACCGGACAGGCGTTTGGAAGGTAGGCATCGATTGTTCTCCACGGAAACCTGCGGGGCGATCACGGGTCGTCAGAGTCATTAGAAAAGCTCAGTTACAGGGTGATTGCCATGCATTCGGGAAAATAGTTTGAACAAATCCGGTCAGAAACCCGCGCAAAGGCTACAGCAGCGCGAACCTCGCGAGGCGTACGCTCGGCAGCACGACCCACGCATGACGCCGCTGTGTATCACACTGTGTCAGTGCGACTTCCCGATACACAGACTTTCATCCGGCCGGCGCCTGGACACAGGCCGGATACGTTGCCGCGTTTCAATGCAAGCAAGGTTTGCAGGGGCTCAGACCGATCCCTGCCCCATGGCTGGTAATGGAGACATCCCATGAAGATGGCACTGCGCAACAGCAACACCGGCAAGACTCGCCGCCACCTGGTCGGCCCATCGATCCTCGCCCTCACCCTGTTCGGTGTGCTCGGCGCAGCTCATGCGCAAACGGCCGCCACCGTGCAGCCGGCTGCGCCCCCAGCCCAAACCACTCAGGCGGCGCCCTCGCCGTTCGGCCCGCTCAAGCATGTCAACGCCGGGCTGCTGGACGTGGCGTACGCCGAAACCGGCCCGGCCGACGGACCGGTGGTGATCCTGCTGCACGGCTGGCCGTACGACATTCACAGCTATGACGAAGTCGCGCCGTTGCTCGCCGCCAAGGGCTACCGGGTACTGATGCCCTATGCGCGCGGCTATGGCGATACGCATTTCCTCTCCGACAAGACCCTGCGCAATGGCCAGCCGGCTGCGCTGGCCAGTGATGTCATCGACTTCATGGATGCCCTGAAGATCAAGCAAGCGGTGCTCGGTGGTTATGACTGGGGTGCGCGTTCGGCCGGCATTGTCTCGGCGCTGTGGCCGGAGCGGGTCAAGGCGCTGGTCTCGGTCAGCGGTTATCTGATCGGCAACCAGGCGGCCGGCAAGAACCCGCTGCCACCCAAGGCGGAACTGCAGTGGTGGTATCAGTTCTACTTCGCCACCGACCGCGGTCGCGCCGGTTACGCGAAAAACACCCACGACTTCGCCAAGCTGATCTGGCAACTGGCTTCGCCGAAATGGGCGTTCGATGACGCCACTTTCGACCGCAGCGCCAAGGCGCTGGACAACCCCGATCATGTCGACATCACCGTGTTCAACTACCGCTGGCGCCTGGGCCTGGTCCAGGGTGAAAGCCGCTACGAAGCGCTGGAGCAGAAGCTGGCCACGGCGCCGTCCATCAGCGTGCCGACCATTACCCTTGAAGGCGATGCCAACGGCGCACCGCACCCGGCCCCCGAAGACTATGCCAAGCGCTTCACCGGCAAATACGAGTTCCGGCTGATCAACGGCGGCATCGGCCACAACCTGCCGCAGGAAGATCCGCAGGCGTTCGCCAAGGCTGTGATCGATGCGGATCATCTTTAACCTTCGCGTATTTATCCAGTAGCAAACGCGGTGCGCTTGAGTCCATCGCGAGCAAGCTCGCTCCCACAGTTTCAGCGTGGGCACGGTCCCTTGTGGGAGCTGGCTTGCCTGCGATGGGCGTTAACGATAACGCGTATGAGCTGGATAAACGCAGCGCGCTTGAGTCCATCGCCAGCAAGCTGGCTCCTACAGTTTCAGCGTGGGCACGGTCCTTTGTGGGAGCTGGCTTGCCTGCGATGGTCGTTAACAATAACGCAGGTGAACTGGATGAACGCGGCGCATTGGAGTCCATCGCCAGCAGGCTGGCTCCTACAGTTTTAGCGCGGGCATGACCCCTTGTGGGAGCTGGCTTGCCTGCGATGGTCGTTAACGATTACGCGTATGAGCTGGATAAACGCGGCGCATTTGAGTCCATCGCCAGCAGGCTGGCTCCTACAGTTTCAGCGTGGGCACGGTCCTTTGTGGGAGCTGGCTTGCCTGCGATGGTCGTTAACAATAACGCGGGTGAACTGGATGAACGCGGCGCATTTGAGTCCATCGCCAGCAGGCTGGCTCCTACAGTTTCAGCGTGGGCACGGTCCTTTGTGGGAGCTGGCTTGCCTGCGATGGTCGTCAACGATAGCGCGGGTGAACTGGATGAGCGTGGCGCGTTTGAGACCATCGCCAGCAGGCTGGCTCCTACAGTTTCCTGCCATTGGTTTGCTACGAGTAATGGATCTCGCTCAAGTCGATCGACACCAGCAACGCCTCCTTGTTGACCTGCCCATCGGCCTTGCGCCGATAGGCTCGCCGCTTGCCCGGCATGCGCAAGCCGTCGGCCTGGACGTAGTCATAAACCAGTTGGGCAGCGGGCATGCCACCGCTCACATCGACGTTGTAGTCGTGGCGGCGCAGCAGAAAGTCATCGCTGAAGTAGAAGTCCTGGATGGCGCTGTGGGTTGCGATGCTGTCGGGGAAGTGCACCCGCAAATGCCGCCAGAGCTCGGCGCCCTCTTGCAAGGGCTCGATTTCCTCGCTGGTTACGCCCGGCAAGGTGAACAGGAAGGGCATGGTCAGGTAGGACCACATCGCATAGCCGTTGAAGTAGGCCCGGTGCAACGGGTCCCAGGCCGTGTGTTCCCCGTGGCCCTTGAAGGATGCCCGGGGTGCCTGGCGCTCGGCAATCACCTTGCCCGCGGTATTCTCGATGGCAATTCGGTTCGGCGTATAGGCCGTGAATTGCCCCGGTGCACCGAAGGGTGTCACCGAGGCTCTTTGTTCATGCAGCCACACGGTCATCTGGCGTGGCGCGCTGTCCTGGGTCAACCCTTTCATGCCCCAGAGCGACCCGCCGGTGACGATCGTGGCGCAGACCTTATTGAAACTGTTCCAGCGCGCCAGGCCGCCATGAGCGGTCAGTATCCGGTCCAGCAGTTCGCGATCCTGGGCAGGCATGATTGCGTCCCCTCCTCGTCCGTTAGTGCTTGCATCACTATCAGAATAATGGATAGCCGGCCGCGTGCCGGACCGGCCGATGGACAACCGGATTCAGACGAGCGCATTGCCGTGGCTACAAAGGCTCTCGGAAAAACAATTGACTGCGGGTGGACTCCTGTAGGAGCGAGCTTGCTCGCGATGGTCTCGAGAGCGCCGCGTTTATCCGGAAAACAAGCGTTATCGTTAACGACCATCGCGAGCAAGCTCGCTCCTACAGTAGACCTGCTCGATACCGCACCAATAGTATGATAAGTTGCACGCAGTCGACCATCTCCGTGGAGCCCCGATCATGGGAACCGTACGAAAAACCATCACCGTGACTGACCAGCAAGACAACTGGATCAAAGCGCAGATAGAAGCGGGCCATTACACCAACGACAGCGAATATATTCGCGATCTGATCCGTCGTGAACAGGAACGCAGCGCTGAACTCGAAACGATTCGTGCCGCCCTTCGGGAAGGTGAATCCAGCGGAAAACCTCGCCCATTCGATCCAGTTGCATTCAAACAGCGAATGTTAGCCGCGCATGGCTGAATATCGTCTAACGCCTGCCGCAGAGGGCGACCTTGAGGCAATCTGGAGTTATACCGCTCGCCAGTGGGGCCTGGATCAGGCCAATCGCTACATTGACATCCTTACCTCAGCATTTGCGCAATTGGCCGAGCACCCGAAAAAAGCGCCAGCCTGCGACACTATCCGTCCTGGTTATCGGCGCTGCAGTGTGGAGCGGCACATGATCTATTTTCGAATCACTGCGTACGGAATTGCGATCATCAGGGTCCTTCATGACCGGATGGAAGCGCAGCGCAAGCTCTAACGATCCATTTCGCAACCCCGTGTAAAAACTGGACGAATGTATTGCTTCGACCAATCCCCATCGCGAGCAGGCTCGCTTGAGTCAGCAAGCCTGGGAGTGATTGGCGGAAGGCAGCCGGAGTCGAACCTGCCCGGGAACGGATGCCGTCCCCAACCGGGTTTGAAGCCCGGCCGCGCCACCGGGCGCGATTGCCTTCCTTGAATTCGTTTCCCTGAATCAGGGCTCATTGCGCTGGGCCAACGCATTGTCCGGGCGAACCTGGCGACGATCGCCGAATCGCCGGGTCAGGCCGATGCGGTCGAAGTATTCCAGTATCTGGATACTGCGCTTGCGCCCCAGGCCCACCGCATCACGAAACGCCGTCACCTGGATCACCGGGTTGGTGTCCGCCAGTTGCAACAGCATAGCCGCCAATCGGCGAATCATGCTGTCGGTATAAAACAGGTCGCGCACCACTTGATGCATCAGGCCCAGGCGCGCCATTTTGCGCAGCAACCCGCGCACAGCCGCTTCCTCATGCCCCAGGTCGCGCACCCACGGCGGGTCGAATGCGGCCTGCTCGAACAGCGGTTGCAATTGCAGCCATAGGGCTTCGTCCTCTTCGCTCAAGCGCACCTGGTGCCCGGGCAGATGCAACCACGGGCCACTGCTGGCGATGTCGCCGCTGGCCAGCAACTCGTCGAGCAAGCTGATGAATGTCGCGCGTTCTTGAGTGCTGCCGGCAAATCGGCGCAAGCGATCCCGATCCGGCCCCATCTGGTCCGGCTCCAGTTGATGAAAGCGTGCGAGCTGTTCCAGCACGGCGGCCTTCAAGCCCTGCCAACGGCTGGCACTGAACAGCAACGCGCCCTGGCGGGTGTCGATCAAGCGCACGTCAGCGGGTAATACCCAACGGCTGCGCGGTCGGTTGAACTGCCGCTCCAGGCGCTGCGGATCGAGCCCGGTGTCGCTGTGGGCCAGCAATGCCGGTAAAACATCCTCCAGCCTGGTGCTGCTCGCCAGCGCCGTCAGCTGCGCCAAGCGTTCGGGGCTGCGGCGTTGCCGGGTCGGTGCGAACGGATCGAGTACCCGACCGCCGCCCAAGGTACGTTGGGCACTCTGGTCGCGCAGGATCAGCCGATCGCCTTTCACCGCGTGCACCGGCGTATTGAGCAGCAGTTGTGCAAACATCCGCCCACCGGGCGCCAGGCTGGCGCCTTCAAGCAAGGCGACTCTGCCGGTGACGTCCTGGGTGCCGAGGTGCACGTGCACCGGTTGAAAGTGTTCGAAGGCCCGGGATTCGCCGGCAAGCAACTGCATGTCGATGTCCAGGCGTTGGGTGGGCGCGTACAAGCCGTCGGCGAGCAACCAGTGACCGCGGTGGATGTGCTCCAGCGCCAGCCGTTCGGCACTCAGGTTCAACGCCACGCGCTGGCCGGCACAGGCGTGTTCGGCGGCCTGGTTTTGCGCGTGCAGGCCGCGAATGCGCACCGGCTTGCCTTGTGGCCCCAACAGCAAGGTATCGCCTACCGCGACCTGGCCGGACAGCGCCGTGCCGGTCACCACGATACCGGCCCCGGCCACGCTGAAGGCCCGATCGATCGCCAGGCGAAAACCACCTTCGGTGTTGCGCTGCTGTACTTCACGCTGGGCATCGAGCAACGCCTTGCGCAAAGTTTCGATGCCCTCGCCGGTCACGCTCGACAGTGCAATCAGCGGCGCATCGGCATAGGGTCCGGGCGCCAGCAAGGTACGGATTTGCTCACGCACGTCTTGCACCCTGGCGCTGTCGACCCGATCGCACTTGCTGATCGCCACCAGCGCCCGCGGGATGCCGAGCAACTCGACGATCGCCAGGTGCTCGCGGGTTTGCGGCATCACCCCGTCATCGGCGGCCACCACCAGCAACACCAGATCGATGCCCTGTGCCCCGGCCAGCATGTTGTGGGTGAAACGTTCATGGCCGGGAACGTCGATGAAACCGGTCAGTGGCGTCCCCGGCTCCAGCGCGGCATACAGGTAGCCGAGGTCGATGGTCATGCCGCGCTCACGCTCCTCCCGGCGCCGGTCGCCCGCTTGCCCCGTCAACGCCTGGAGCAGCGCCGTCTTGCCATGGTCGATGTGTCCTGCGGTGCCGACAATCACCCTGCCCGGCCCTCCACCTGCAATTGATCGAGCTGCGTCAGCCAGGCCGACTCGTCGTCCAGCTGCCGCAGGTCCAGCCACAGGGCGTCATCGTCAATGCGCCCGAGCACCGCAATCGGCAAGGCGCGAAAGGCCTCTTCCAGATTCAGCAAGGATCGCCCGCGCAAACGCTTCGACGTGAGTGGGCGAATACACAGCGCCGCGCTGGCCAGCCGCGCCACCGGTTGGCTGCCGCTGCCGATCATGCCCAGTGACGGGATGGCACTGACGCTCCAGCCGTCACCCAGCACCTGGGCCAGCGCCGGCTGCAAGCGCTCAGCCTGGGAGAGGATATCGGCCTGTGGTCGGGTCAACAGGCGCAGGCTCGGCAAACGCTCGGCCAGCCGGTCCGGGTTTCGGTATAGACCCAGCACCGCTTCCAGGGCCGCCAGGGTCATTTTGTCGACCCGCAGCGCACGCTTGAGCGGGTTTTTCTTGATCCTGGCGATCAGGTCCTTGCGACCGACAATCAGCCCCGCTTGCGGGCCGCCGAGCAGTTTGTCGCCACTGAAGGTCACGATGTCCGCGCCATCGAGCAGCGCCTGGCGCACCGTCGGTTCGGCGGGCAGCCCCCAGCGGGTCAAGTCCAGCAGACTGCCGCTGCCGAGGTCCTCGAGCAGCGGCAAGCCGTGCCGGCGTGCCAGTTGCGCCAGTTCCGCGGTCGGCACGCTCGTGGTGAAGCCTTGAATGCTGTAGTTGCTCGCGTGCACCCGCATGATCAAACCGCTGCGCGGGCCGATGGCGGCCTCGTAGTCGCGGGCATGGGTGCGGTTGGTGGTGCCCACCTCGACGAGCTTTACACCGGCACGGGCCATGATGTCGGGAATGCGGAAGGCGCCGCCGATTTCAATCAGTTCGCCCCGGGAAATAATCCCCTCCTTGCGCGCCCCCAGGCTGTTGAGGGTCAGCAGTACCGCGGCGGCATTGTTGTTGACCACGGTCACCGCTTCGGCGCCGGTCAGTTCGCGGATCAAGCCTTCGATCAGGTCGTCGCGATCGCCGCGCTTGCCGCTGCGCAGGTCGAACTCAAGGTTGAGCGGATAACGCGCGGCCATTTGCACCGCCTCGATCGCCTCTTCGGGCAACAACGCCCGCCCGAGGTTGGTGTGCAGCACCGTGCCGGTGAGGTTGAACACACGCCGCACATGGCTGCGATGCTGGATGGCCAATCGCTCGCCGACCCGGCCTGCCAGCACCTCGGCGCTGACTTCTACAGGTTCGAGCAAACCCTGCCGAGCCCCTTCGCGCATCTCATCCAGCAAAAGCCGCAAGGCACCCAGCAAGGCGTCGCGTCCATGGCGCTCGGTCAGCGGCCGGCACGCGGGGTGACGCAACAGACTGTCGATGGAAGGTAGACGCAGGGATGGGCTGGCACCGCGTGCAGACATCTGGCACTCCTGGAAACGAATGACCCTCGCGCCAGAGTGTAGACGCTGCGTTTATTCGTCTCCCGGCGCCAGCAGCAGATTCGGCGCCAGGCGCTGATAGCCGTCCTGGGCCAGGCGCATGTCGAGCATCAGGCTGGACAGGTCTGCCGACAACGCTTCGGCATGCGCATCGTTTTCCAGATAGAGCAACTTCAGATAGCTGTTGCAACCGGGGCAGACTTCGGCGCGCAACGGCGCCTGGTTGGCGGCATGGCGATCATCTTCAAGGCTGAGGTATTCCAGGCCCTTGCTCTGCTCGCAATACACGCACTTGACCCGCACCACGTGCCACTCGCAGGCGCACAGCGAACAGACCAGATAACGCAAGCCATTGTGCTTGCCGCGATGGCGGATGACCCCGGCCATGGCCGGCGAGCCACAGGCCGGGCACTGGCTGAGGCTGTCGCCGGGTGTCAGTGCCAGGTTCGGCGTACTCAAGAGCCAGTGGCTCCAGGCTGTTTGCAGCGCCGCACCGAGAAACGGCACCAGCGCCGCCGGTACCAGCGAATACTGGCCGCTGACCAGTGCCACAGCCCAGGCGCGGCGTTGCCCGGCACCGGCCAGGCGCAAGGTGTCCACGGCATCGGCCACGGCGGATTGTGGCGGTGCGCCATAGCGCTGCAACAAGGCATCGAGGTAAAGCTGCCAGTCGTCTTCGCGCGCCAGGCTGTCGGCCGCAAAGGGCGGCAAGCCGTGCTGCTGGCACAATTCGATGCGCTGCCGGTCCAGAGGCTCGCCAAGCGGCGGATCGTCCAGCACCTGTTGCTGCACCCGGCACAACCCGGCAATCAGGCGCAGGTAATCGGCCAACGGGTGCCCTTCGGCCAACCCTTCCAGGCGCTGGGCGCGCAGGCTGAACAGGTTGGGCGGTGGCAGGTACAGAAACGGCGGCGAACTGGCCGCCGCTTCGATTTCTCCAGGTTCAAGGATGGTTGGCAAAGGTCAGCCCTTTTTGGTGATCGGTCGCGTAGGCGCTTCGTCGCGGGTCTCATCTTGAGTCACTTGGCGATACCAGAGTTCGTGGTGCTTCCTGGCCCAGGCGCGGCTGACCCGGCCGTGCACCATGGCGCTGACCGAGCCCTTGATCCAGATGCCGGCGTAGATGTGCACAATGATGCTCAGGATCAGCACGAAACCGGCCAGCGCATGCAGCAACATCGCCCAGCGTATCGTGGTGATGCCGAAATACTCGCTGAAGTAGGCTCGCCAGATCACCAGCCCGCTGAACAACAGCACCAGCATGCACAGCAGTAAAGTCCAGAACAGCAGCTTCTGCCCGGGGTTGTATTTGCCGATGGGCGGGACGCCCTCCTCTTCATTTTTCATCACCCGGTCGATGCGCTTGAGCCACAGGCGATCGTTGGCGATGAAGTAGTTGGCGCGCCCGAAGCGAAACACCAGGCCAAGGAACAGCAGGAACATCAGCACGCCCATGAACGGGTGCAGGATGCGTGTCCATGGCCCGCCGCCGAACAGGTTGCTCAGCCAGAACAATGCCGGGTGGAACAGCGCCAGCCCGGACAGCCCCGCCATGAGGAACAGAATCGCCACCAGCCAGTGATTGGTGCGCTGGTTGCTGGTGTAGCGCAGGATCGTCTTGTTGCTCATGACCTGCCCTCCCCGCGGGGATCGAAGGTATGCACCGACGGATCGACTTCGTGCACGGCGTTGTCCGGCGGCTCGGGATGTTCATCCTCTTCGACGATTTGCGGGCCGACCCGCACGTAGTGGAAGAACCCGGCCAGCACCGCCGCGCCCATGGCCAGCAGCGCCAGGGGTTTACTGATGCCTTTCCACAGCCCTACCAACGGGCTGATCGCCGGGTGATCGGGCAAGCCCGCATACACTCTTGGCGTATCGGCATGGTGCAGCACGTACATCACGTGGGTGCCGCCAACGCCTTCGGGGTCGTACAGGCCGGCGTTTTCAAAGCCGCGGCTTTTCAGATCGACGATGCGTTCGGCGGCGTGCTCCTTCATGTCGTCTTTGGAGCCGAACACGATGGCACCGGTCGGGCAGGTTTTCACGCAGGCCGGTTCCAGCCCGACCGCCACCCGGTCCGAGCACAGGGTGCACTTGTAGGCCTTGTGATCCTTTTGCGAGATCCGTGGAATGTTGAACGGACACCCGGTGATGCAGTAGCCACAACCGATGCAGTGGTCCTGATCGAAATCGACGATGCCGTTGGCGTGCTTGATGATCGCCCCGGGGCTGGGGCATGCCGCCAGGCAACCGGGCTCGGCGCAGTGCATGCAGCCGTCCTTGCGGATCAGCCATTCCAGGTTACCGGCGTCGGTCTCGTGCTCGGTGAAGCGCATCAGCGTCCAGGTTTGTGCAGTGAGGTCCTGCGGGTTGTCGTAGGTACCGTGGTTATGGCCGACCTCATCGCGCAGCTCGTTCCATTCCGAGCAGGCAACCTGGCAGGCCTTGCAGCCAATGCATTTGGTGGTATCGATCAGCTTGGCGACTTCCTCCATGCCGCGCACCGAGGGTGCGGGTGTAGTGGTGGCCGAGCGGGCAATGATGTCTTGGCTGGCCATTTAGACTTTCTCCACGTTGACCAGGAATGACTTGGATTCCGGGGTCTGTGTGTTGCCATCGCCGAGGAACGGCACCAGGGTGTTGGTCAGGTAACCGTGTCGCGTGAGCCCGGTAAAGCCCCAGTGCAGCGGAATGCCGATCTGGTGCACCACCTGGTTGTTGACCTGCAGCGGACGAATCCGCTTGGTCACCACCGCCACCGCTTCGATGAAGCCACGCTTGCTGCTGACCCGTACCTTATCGCCTGCGACTATGCCTTTTTCCTTGGCCAGCACTTCGCCGATCTCGACGAATTGCTCCGGTTGGGTAATTGCGTTGAGCTTGCAATGCTTGCTCCAGAAGTGGAAATGCTCGGTCAGCCGGTAACTGGTGGCGGCGTACGGGTAATCCTTGGCCACCCCGAGGGTGTCCCAGACCGAATCGAAGATCCGCGCTGCCGGGTTGCTGGTGGCTTTCTTGTTTTGCGGGTGCAGCGGATTGATGCCGATCGGTGTCTCGAACGGCTCGTAGTGCTCGGGAAACGGACCTTCGTTCATCTTGTCGACGGCGAAGAATCGCGCCACGCCTTCGGGGTTCATGATGAACGGATTCATCCCGGCTTCCGGCGGCACGTCGGCCTTGTAGTCCGGCACATCGGTGCCGGCCCAGGCTTTGCCGTTCCACCACACCAGGCGTTTTTTCGGATCCCACGGTTTGCCTTGCAGGTCCGCCGAGGCGCGGTTGTAGAGAATCCGACGGTTGGCCGGCCAGGCCCAGGCCCAGCCCTGATGCTGGTGCATGCCATAGGGGTCGTTGTTGTCGCGGCGGGCCATCTGGTTGCCCAGTTCGGTCCAGCTGCCACAGAAAATCCAGCAACCGGAGGCCGTACTGCCGTCATCCTTGAGCTGGCCGAAACCGGCCAGTTGCGCGTTGGCCTTGATCGCCGCGCCGGTGGCGTCGGTGAAGTCGGTAGTCGCCGAGCCGTTGATCTCCTTGGCCAGTTCCTCCGGCGAAGGTTCGTCGGCGATCTTGTACGGCCACGTCAACTTGAGCAGCGGGTCGGGATACGCGCCGCCATCGGCCTGATAACGCTGGCGCAGACGCAGGAACAATTCGCTCATGATCCGTACGTCGGTGCGCGCTTCGCCGGGGCCGTCAGCGCCTTTCCAGTGCCATTGCAGCCAGCGGCTGCTGTTGACCAGCGAACCGTCTTCCTCGGCAAAACAGGTGGTGGGCAGGCGGATCACTTCGGTCTGGATGTCGGCGCTGTTCACGTCGTTGTACGGCCCGACCTTTTGCCAAAACTCGGAAGTCTCAGTGGCCAGCGGGTCCATCACCACCAGCCATTTCAACTTGGCCAGAGCCGCCATCACGCGGTTTTTATCGGGCAGCGCGGCGATCGGGTTGAAGCCCTGGCACATGTAGCCGTTTACCTTGCCTTGCCCCATCAGGTCGAACACCTTGAGGATGTCGTATTGAGGGATGTCCAGTTTCGGCAGGTACTCGTAAGCCCAGTTGTTCTCGACGGTGGCGTTGGCGCCGTACCAGGATTTCATCAGGCTGACGTGAAACTTGCTGTAGTTCTGCCAGTAGGACAGTTGCCCCGGGCGCAACGGCTTCTGCGTACGCTTGACGATGTAGGCGTTGTAATCCTGTTCGGCATCGCCAGGTAGCGTGAGGTAGCCCGGCAGTGAGTTGGACAACAGCCCCAGGTCGGTCAGCCCCTGGATATTGGAGTGCCCGCGCAAGGCGTTCACGCCGCCGCCCGGCATGCCGACGTTGCCCAGCAGCAGTTGCACCATCGCCGCGCTGCGGATGATCTGCGCGCCAATCGAGTGTTGGGTCCAGCCCAGCGCGTAGAGGATGGTCATGGTCTTGCCCGGTTGCGAGCAAGTGGCGATTTCCTCCCAGATTTTCTGCATGGCATCGACCGGCATGCCGCAGATCTGGCTCGCCAGTTCCTTGGTGTAACGGCTGTAATGCTGCTTCATCAACTGATAGACGCAGCGCGGGTCCTGCAGGGTCGGGTCGACCTTGGCAAAACCGTCTTCACCGAGCTCATAGCCCCAACCGGACTTGTCGGTGTAGAGGCGCTTGGCCGCGTCGTAGCCGCTGAAAATCCCGTCCTCGAAGCCATAGCCGGCTTTGACGATGAACGACACGTCGGTGTAGTTGCGCACGTACTCGTGCTGGATCTTGTCCTCGGTCAGCAGGTAGTTGATCAGCCCGCCCATGAAGGCGATGTCGGTGCCGGTACGGATCGGCGCGTAATAGTCGGCCACCGAGGCCGTGCGGGTAAAACGCGGGTCGACCACGATCAGCCGCGCCTTGTTGTGCGCCTTGGCTTCGGTCACCCATTTGAAGCCGCACGGGTGCGCTTCTGCTGCGTTGCCGCCCATCACCAGAACCAGATTCGCGTTGGCGATATCGGTCCAGGTATTGGTCATGGCACCACGGCCGTACGTCGGGGCAAGACTTGCCACCGTCGGGCCGTGTCAGACACGCGCCTGGTTATCGAACCCCAGCATGCCGAGGCTGCGCACCACCTTGTGGGTGATGTAGCCCGCTTCATTGGACGCCGCCGATGCCGCGAGGAAACCGGTGGTGAGCCAGCGGTTCACCGTTTGCCCCTGCTCGTTCTTCTCGATGAAGTTGGCGTCGCGGTCGGCCTTCATCAGGTCGGCGACGCGATCGAGGGCTTCATCCCAGGAGATGCGCGTCCACTCGGTGCTGCCGGGCTTGCGCACCTGCGGGTATTGCAGGCGGCCGGGACTGTGAATGAAATCCAGCAGGCCCGCGCCTTTGGGGCACAGGGTGCCGCGGTTGACCGGGTGGTCGGCGTCACCTTCGATGTGGATGATGTTTTGCGCGACATTCTTTGCCGCATCGCCCTGGCTGTACATGATCAAGCCGCAACCGACCGAGCAATACGGGCAGGTGTTGCGGGTTTCATGGGTGTGGGCGAGCTTGAAATGACGCACCTGTTCGGCAAAGGCAAGCGTCGGGGCCATGCCCAACGCACCCAGGCTAGAGCCTGCAAGGCCGATACCGGCGACCTTGAAGAACTGACGACGGCTGAGATCCATCGTGCACTCCTGATCAGGTGGAACCCGGTACATGGCCGGGCTTTTTCGAACAACCACGGTAGCGGCAGTCTGGCTGCCGACAGTTGAACTTTAGTCAATGCTGTCGAATCTGCGATGGAACCCGACCGTCGGGCGTTAGTCGGCGCGCCCGGCTATTGGCACAAAACCTGTGGGAGCGGGCTTGCCCGCGAAGGCGTAGTGTCAGCCAACACTCATGCTGGATCTGCCGGCCCCTTCGCGGGCAAGCCCGCTCCCACAGGGGTGTGGTGTCAGTCATCGCGAGCAAGCTCGCTCCTGCAGGGATTGGCGCTTATCATGGCCGGCATGATTAACCGGCCTTTACGAGATTTGCGCATGACTTTCGATTTTGATCAGGTGTTCGACCGCCACAATACCGGCAGTACCAAGTGGAGCCGCTACCCGGCGGACGTGTTGCCGATGTGGGTTGCCGACATGGATTTCGCCGCGCCGCCGGTGATCATCCAGGCCCTGCAAAAAAGACTGGAACACCCGATGGTCGGTTACAGCGTGGCCCAGGATGACCTGCGCGAGGCTATCGTTGCCGACCTCTGGAACAAATACGCCTGGCGTGTTGAGCCCCAGGAGCTGATTTTCCTGCCGGGCGTCGAGTCGGGCTTCAACATGGCGTTGAAGGCCCTGGTGCAATCGCAACAGAACGTCGTTGTGCAGGTGCCGAACTACCCGCCGCTGCGCCACGCACCCGGACATTGGGGCCTTAACAAGGTCGAGCTGAATTTCGATGCGCAAGCCGACGGCACCTACAGCACGCCGCTGGATACCCTGAGCCAGTCGCTGCAAGGCGGTGGTGCACTGCTGCTGAGCAACCCGCACAACCCGCTGGGCAAAGCCTTCCCCCGCGCAGAGCTGCAAGCCATTGCCGACATTTGCCTTGAGCATGATGCCTGGATCATTTCCGACGAGATCCACGCCGAGTTGTGCTTCGACGGCCGCCAGCACATTCCGATGGCCACGCTGAGCCCGCAAGTCGCCCAGCGCACCATCACGCTGATGTCGGCGAGCAAGGCCTACAACATCGCCGGCCTGAAGACCTCGTTCATGATCATCCAGGACCGCCACCTGCGCGAGAAGGTCAACCACGCCCGTTGCGGCATGGTCGACAGCGTCAACCCGCTGGGCATGGAAGCCACCCGCGTCGCCTACAGCGAAGCTGCGCCATGGCTGGCCGAACTGAAGGTTTACCTGCAAGGCAACCGCGATTTCCTCGCCGAAGCGATACGCACCCGCCTGCCGGGCATCACCATGAACCTGCCGCAAAGCACCTACCTGGCGTGGCTCGACTGCACGGCACTGGGGCTGGACGACCCGCAGCAGTTCTTCCTCGAACAGGCCAGGGTCGGCTTGAGCGCCGGCCTGGACTTCGGCGATGACTGCAAGCAGTTCGTGCGCCTGAATTTCGGCTGCCCACGCTCGCTGCTCGAAGAAGGCATCGCGCGGATGGAGCGCAGCTTGCGCCATCTCAAGGCCTGATCCGCCCCTCAACAACAACCAGGATCCCTGTGGGAGCGGGCTTGCCCGCGATGAACGCCAGCGCAACGCGTTTATTCAGACAGAACGCGTTATCGTTTACGTCCATCGCGAGCAAGCTCGCTCCTACAAGTCATCTGCATCGCGCGGATGGAGCGCAGCTTGCGCCATCTCAAGGCCTGATCCAGCCCTCCTGCCACACCTGTCCCCCCTTGTGGGAGCGAGCCTGCTCGCGATGGCGTCCTGTCGGTTGGCAATGTAGTCGCCTGACACTGCGCCTTCGCGAGCAGGCTCGCTCCCACAGGGCGGCAAGCCGATTCTGTGCGTCTCTGAAAAATTGAACCGACCCAAGCCTGCGATGCTCAACAACCTATAGCCCTGCACTGGCGGTTGTTTTTTGGGATCCGGACCATGAGCTTCATTACCTGGGTGGCGGTGTTGGGGGCTGTGTTGCTGACGCTGGCACTGACTTCGTCGTACCTGCGCTGGATGCCGGTCACCACTTCGGCGGTGTGTCTGGTACTGGGCGTCGCCATCGGTCCGGCGGGCCTGGGTTTGCTCAGGCTTGATATCAAGGATGCCGCTTTCTGGATGGAGCATCTATCGGAAGTAGCGGTACTGTTTTCGCTGTTTGTCTGCGGGTTGAAGTTGCGCCTGCCCCTGGGCGATCGCCGATGGCGGGTGGCATTTGCCCTGGCGGGACCGGTGATGATCCTGACCATTGCCGGTGTAAGCCTGTTGCTGCATTTCGGGTTTGGGTTCCCGTGGGGGCCGTCGCTATTGATCGGGTCGATTCTGGCGCCCACCGATCCGGTCCTGGCCTCTCTGGTACAGGTCAGCGATGCCAAGGATTACGACCCGGTCAGGTTCGGGCTAACCGGTGAAGCCGGTTTCAACGATGGCATTGCATTCCCCTTCGTGATCCTCGGCTTGTTGTTACTGCAACACAGCGACAATACAGGTGCCTGGCTCGACGACTGGATCCTCAAGAGTCTGCTATGGGCCGTGCCCGCCGGACTGTTGACCGGTTACTGGATGGGGCGCGGCATTGGCCGCCTGACCTTGTTCATGCGCATCAAGAATGCCGACAGCACCTTCTCACCCAATGATTATCTGGCCCTGGCCCTGATCGCACTGGCCTATGTCGTGGCCGAAACCATTCAGGGCTACGGGTTTCTCTCGGTGTTTGCCGCCGGCCTGGGCTTGCGCCAGGCCGAGGTCAAGACAAGCGGTGACACCCAGGCACCAGCCGAACATCTGGTCCAGGCGGTGGTCGGTCACCAGCATGTCGAACCCGAAGCGGCCGTGGCCGGCAATGTGGACCACCTGCAAGACACGCAAGTCGCTGCCGGAATCATGATGGGCGACATGCTATCGTTCGGCAGCCTGGTGGAACGGGCCATGGAAGTGTTTCTGGTCACCTTGCTCGGGGTCGTGTTGGTTGCACACTGGGACTGGCGGGCTCTGGTGCTCGCACTGGTGCTGTTCGGGATGATTCGCCCGCTGGCGGTCTGGCTGATGCCGTGGGGTTCGCTGCTCAATGGCCCGCAACGCTGGTTGATCGGCTGGTTCGGCATTCGCGGCATCGGCAGTTTCTACTACCTGTTCTACGCCTTGAACCACGATCTGTTGCCTTCGGTGGCCACCTTGTGTACCGATCTGACGCTCTCGGTGGTGGCCCTGAGCATTCTGGTCCACGGCATCAGCACCCAGCCAATGCTGGCCCGCTATGAACAGCACAACCGCCGCGTCACTTCATCGCCAAGGCAATGATTTCCACCAGGTTGAGTTGGGTAAAAGGTTTCGGCAAACGCGGCAGATGGGCGGCAAAGCCTTCCAGCCGCTCGGCATAACCGGTGGCGAGGATGATCGGCACGTCCGGTCGCATGCTCCTGATGGCATTGGCCAGTTGTGCCCCACTCATCTGTGGCATGGCCATGTCGGTGATGACCAGATCGATCTGCGGTTCACTGCTGAACAGTTCCAGCGCCCTGGCACCGCAAGGCGCACTGATGACCCGATGCCCGAGGTCCTCGAGCAGCAGGCAGGTGCTGGTCAACACCAGGCTGTCATCGTCCACCACCAATACGCTCAGGCCAGGCCCCGTCACGGCCGGCGTTTCGGCGACCGGTTGCACGGGCGAATCACCGGTGGCGACCGGCAACCAGAGTTCGGCGGTCGTGCCATGGTCCTTCTGGCTTTTGAGGATGAACCGTCCGCCCAGTTGTTCAATAAAACCGTGAACCATCGACAACCCCAGGCCCGTGCCTTTACCCACGCCCTTGGTGGTGAAAAACGGGTCCATCGCCGAGACCAGCGTGGTTTCATCCATGCCCTCGCCGGTATCGGCAATGCTCAGGCAGACGTAGCACCCCGGGGCCAGGGATGAGGTGGCTGTGTCGGTCACTTCACGGTTTCTGGCGCTGAAGCTGATGGTTCCGCCATTGGGCATGGCGTCACGGGCGTTGGTGGCCAGGTTCAGTACGGCCAGTTCCAGCTGATTGAGGTCCGCCAGCACCGGTTCGAGATCTTCGGGAAAGCGCGTTTCGATTCTCACCGAAGGCCCCAGGGAACTGCGTAACAGCCCGGAAATGCCTTCCACCAAGGCCGGTATCCGCACAGGTTCCGACTTGAGTTCCTGGCGTCGGGCAAACGCCAGCATGCGCTGGGTCAGGGAAACGCCGCGCAAGGCACCCTGGGTAGCGTTGTCGATCAAGCGGGTTAATTTGGGGTTATCCGTCACCCGTTTGCGCACGATTTCCAGATTGCCGAGGATCACCGTCAGCAGGTTATTGAAATCGTGAGCGATGCCACCACTGAGCTGGCCGATGGCCTGCATTTTCTGCGCCTGGAACAAGGCCTCCCGGGTTTGCTCCAGCACCTGCTGCGCTTGCGTGACGTCAGTGATATCACGGGTAATCTTGGCAAAACCGAGCAAGGTGCCGGTGTCGCCCCAGATCGGATCGACGATGACGTGTGCGAGGAACCGCGTACCGTCCTTGCGCATCCGCCAGCCCTTGTTTTCAAAGCGCCCTTCACGCTTGGCGATATCCAGCGTCCTTTGTGGCTCGCGGGCTTCGCGATCCTCCGGGGTATAGAAGATCGAAAAATGCTGGCCAATGACTTCTTCCGGCAAGTAACCCTTGATGCGCTGGGCACCAAGGTTCCAGTTGCTCACGCGTCCGTCCGGCGAAAGCATGTAGATCGCATAGTCGGTAACGCTCTGCACCAGCAGGCGGAACTGCTGCTCGCTTTGCTTGAGGATTTCCTCGGCCACTCTTCGATCGGTCAGGTCGCGGGTGATCTTGGCGAAACCCAGCAAGGTGCCCGACGGGTCGAAGATCGGATCGATGACCACATGGGACCAGAAATGAGTGCCGTCCTTGCGCACCTGCCAGCCTTCGCCCTCGAAACGCCCTTCACCAAGCGCCGTGTCCAGTGTCCGCTGGGGCAAGCCGGCACGGCGATCGTCATCGGTGTAGAAACGCGAGAAATGCTCACCGAGGATCTCGGCCTCCTCATACCCCTTGAAGCGCCTGGCGCCGGCATTCCAGCTGGTAATGATGCCGTCTGGATCAATCATGTAGATCGCATAGTCGATCACCGCATCGATCAATAGCCGGAAACGACCGTCTTCGATGGCACTGACCTTGGCTCGATCTTCGCTCATGGATCCCACCGCCTCATTGTTTTTCTGGAGTATGCGTCATACCGGGAATTTGGACAGCCCACCAACGCGGCAACAATTGTTTGACCTTGCTCTCGCCAAAACGGTCATCGATCAACATCACTACTCCTTGATCCTGTTGCGTACGGATGACCCGTCCGGCGGCCTGCACCACTTTCTGTACACCGGGAAACAGATAGGTGTAGTCGTAACCGGCGCCAAAGATAGCGGCCATGCGCCGTTTCAGTTGCTCGTTTACCGGATTGAGTTGGGCCAGCCCCAAGGTGGCGATAAATGCGCCGATCAACCTGGCACCGGGCAAATCGATGCCTTCACCAAAGGCCCCTCCCAATACCGCAAAGCCGACCCCCTGGCCGTCGGCGTGGAATTGGTCGAGAAACTGCTGGCGTTGCGACTCACCCATGCCTCGGGACTGCGACCACAGGCTGATGTGCGGATGTTTCTCGGCCAGTAACTGCGCCACCTGTTGCAAGTAATCGAAACTGCTGAAAAACGCCAGGTAATTACCGGGGCGCTTGCAGAACTGCCTGGCGATCAGGTCCACGATCGGTTCGAGAGAGGACTGGCGGTGCACGAACCGCGTGGAGATCTGGTTGACGATGTGCACTTGCAGTTGATCGGCATGAAACGGCGACTCGACGTCGATGCACACCGTGTCCGCCGGCGTCCCCAGTAAATCGGCGTAATAGTGCCTTGGGCTGAGGGTCGCGGAAAACAGCACGGTGCTGCGCGCGGCAGTCAGGCGCGGGCGGATGAACCCTGCGGGTACCACGTTGCGCAGGCACAGCAGCGAGAGATTGCGCTTGCGTTCGAGGTCGCGCTTGCTGATGTCGAACAGGAACTGCTCATCGAACAGTTCGGCCACCCGGCAAAACTGCAGCATGTCGAAGTAGAAGCCTTGCAGTGCGCTGTCCAGCCCTTGTGGATGATCGTTCAGGTAGTCACCGATGCTGGCGCTGCACGATGACAGTGCCTGAAGCAGCTTTTCCGGCGCCTTGTCATAGGCTTGATAGGCGCCGGTTTGCGCTTCATGCAGGGCATTCCACTCGCGGTTGATTCGCTGCATCGGCTTTTTCAGCACCTCGGGTGCGGTTTTGCGCACAGCGTTGAAGGTCGCCTGATCGAGGCTGGCGCTGTACATCTGCCGGCCGCGCTCCACCAGGTTGTGGGCTTCGTCGACCAGCACCGCGACCTTCCAGTGATTGGCCTGGGCCAGACCGAACAACAAGGCGCTGAAATCGAAGTAATAGTTGTAGTCGGCAACCACCACGTCGGCCCATCGCGCCATTTCCTGGCTCAGGTAATAGGGACAGACATCGTGTGCCAGGGCAACCTCGCGCAGGGCGCCCTGGTCCAGCAGGCTCAGTTGACTGGCCGCCTGCCGCGCAGCCGGCAGGCGATCGTAGAAACCCCGGGCCAGTGGGCAGGACTCGCCGTGGCAGGCTTTGTCCGGATGTTCGCAGGCCTTGTCCCGGGCAATCATTTCCAGCACCCGCAACGGTGGCGCATCGGCGCTGGCCAGCAGCACTTGCGCGGCGTCCAGGGCCAGCTTGCGTCCTGGGGTTTTCGCTGTCAGGAAGAACACTTTGTCCAGCTGCTGCGGTGCCAGTGCCTTGAGCATGGGAAACAGGGTGCCCAGGGTCTTGCCGATTCCCGTGGGCGCCTGCGCCATCAGGCAGCGCCCTGTGCTGACGGCCTTGAACACCGACTCGGCCAGATGGCGCTGCCCCGGCCGAAAATCGGCGTGGGGAAAGGCCAGGCGCTGCGCCGCGAGATTGCGCCCGTCACGGTGGACGACTTCCTGTTGCGCCCATTGCAGGAAGCGCGCGCAATGCTGGTCGAAGAATTGTTGCAACTGCGCGGCCTCGTGGGGCTCGACCAGGCAGGTTTCCTTTTCACTGACGATGTCGAAATACACCAGCGCCAGGTTGATCCGCGGCAGATCCAGTTGGCGGCACATCAACCAGCCGTAGATTTTCGCCTGGGCCCAATGCAACTGACGGTGGTTGGCCGGTTGTTTGCTCAAGTCACCGCGGTAGGTCTTGACCTCTTCCAGGCAGTTTTGCCCCGGATCATAGCCATCCGCCCTGCCCTTGACCGTCAGGGTCTGAAACTGGCCCTCAAGGGCGACTTCGCTTTGGTAACCCTCGCTGCGCCGCGAGGCCACCGTGCGGTGCCCGACAATGCCCTCCAGCGCGGTGGGTGACGGCGTGAAGCGCAGGTCGAGGTCGCCGGCCTTGGCGGTGAACTCGCACAGAGCCCGCACCGCAATGCTGTAGCTCAAGCGTCCTGCTCCGCCCATTGCACGTAGCACACGGCGATGGGCATCTGGTGTTCATGGCAGAACTCCAGCCAGCGCAACTGGTTGTCCTGCAGGCGATCGCCCGGGCCCTTGACTTCGATCATGCGGTAGGTCTTTTGCTGCGGCCAGAACTGGATCAGGTCCGGCATGCCGGCGCGATTGGCCTTGATGTCCAGCAAGAGGCGATTGAACCAGTGCTTGAGATGCTCGGCGGGGAGGCAATCGAGGGCTTGCTCCAGCAACTCCTCGCTGAGCACGCTCCAAAACACGAACGGCGACTGCACGCCCCACTTGGCGGCATAACGGTCGCGAATGGTCTGCCGGTAGCGCCCGTCTTCGAGTTCGGCCAGGCAGGCCTGGAACAGTTCGGCCCGGCGGGCCTGGAAGTCTTCGCTGAGCAAATCCACTGGCCCGCGCTGGAACGGGTGGAAGAATGCCCCCGGCAAAGGCGCGAAGATCGCCGGCCAGCACAACAGGCCGAACAGCGAGTTGATCAGGCTGTTTTCGACGTAGTGGATCGGTGCCGAATCCTCAGCCAGATGCGCCTGAACGTAAAACTCGACCGAAACTGCCGGATCGACTCTTGGTAGTTGCAGGTCCAGACGCTGCATTTCCCGAGGTGCCGCCCGCTTGATGGGCGGCCCGCCGAGCTTGCGTCGCAGGCGCGGCAGCACGCGGAGCAAGTGCTGGTGTTCGGCGGCACTCTCCGGTGCCTGTTCGGCCTGCTCGGCCAGATCCAGCGCCAACTCCAACTCCCCGCTGCGCTCCAGCACGCGAATGAGTCGCGCACGCGCACCCGGATAAGCGCATTCACGGTAGAGATCCAGGGCCATGGCGAAATCCGCGATGCGTTCGCAATACTGGCCCATCTGGAACAACAGCTTGCCGCGCCGGCGTTGCAACCAGGGATTGTCCAGCGCCAGGCCCTTGATGCGCCCGGCCACCTCTTCCAGTGTTTCACCGGCTTCGAATTGTTGCTGGTACGCGTGCAGGAGGACACAGGCATCCACGTCTTCGCGGCTGCGCAAGCCGCGGGATCCGGCGCTGAATTCGACTTTTTCGTAGGTGTAGATACCCAGGTCGGCCAGCACGAACTCCGACCAGTCCTGATACAGGTTGCCGAAGAACATCAGGCGCAGGCGATCGCACAACTCCATGATGGTCAGGCTGAGCAGGCGCTCATCCAGCCATGGGCACCAGTCGTTGAAGCTTTGCGCCTGGGGAAATTGTTCGCTCAGTGCTGGCAGCCAATCGGTTTTCCGGCCTTTGGGTTGATCGATGACGGAGCCAAAGGTCTGGAGGATTTCACCCTTGAGCAGCAATTCGAACAGTTCCTCGACCGCCAGCGGCATGCGCTCATCGACCCAACCGAGTTTCAACAGCGGGCCGGCGGCGCTGAGGATATCGCCGATTTCCTCGTAATGCAGTTTGCCGGCCCTGAAATGAATGCCCTTGCGCATGACCATTCTGACCAGCAGTGCCTGCGATTCACGGGGCAACCGCTTAAACTCATTAATGAAACGCAACTCGTCGACGCTCAGTACATCGGCAAAGCGCTGCTCAAGCCAATCAAGCACTTGCAGGAAGTTGTTCAAGTAGTAGAACGGATCGTCGAGGGGATTTGCGGTCACAGGAAATGGGCCATGGCGAGCGAGTACTGGTTATGCGTACAGATACCAGTTCCACCCTGCCCGGTGCAATCGGAAAAGGATAAATGGAGGCGCTGTACGGAATATTTCCCGGGCAGTAGAACTTTCTGCCCCCTGGCGGCACCAACCGCCATAGACATGCAGTGACAGGCGCGAATGGATGGCACTGCTTCACAACGAACGGGAGGTGATCATGGACATCAAGACTTTGGGTTTACCCCTGGCCGTCGCGGCCCTGCTGATGCTGGCCGGCTGCTCGACGCCAACGGTGGTGACCCTGCAGAACGGCACTCAGTACCTGACCAAGGACATGCCGAAGACCAATACCAAGGACGGATTCTTTGAGTTCGAGGACATTTCGGGGGCGAAGGTGAAAGTCAGGGCCGACGAAGTGGCGACGATTCGCGAGGAAGACTGACGTTTCTCCTGGCACGATGTGGCAGGTTTCGAGCACTGCCTTACACTCGATAGACCCCGTGCGACCGAATGACTGTGCAACGCTTCGACACTGGCGTTGCAATACGGGCATCACGCATAGACTCAGGTGACGCCGAAATGAAAATGGTCATGCCACTTCTGGCCTCTGTGCTCGCCGTCAGCGCGTGCGTGACGGCGAGCCTTTGTGACGCTGCGACAAAGGCAAAGCCAAAACCCCTGCCGACGTACAAAACCAGTTTCGATTGCACCACGCCACAGGCATCCACCGAAAAGCTTATCTGTCACGACGCTCAGCTGGCGCGCATGGACCTGGAACTCTATCGTCTTTATCGCCTGGCGCTCACCGACGAACATTCAGTACCGCGCCCGAATAAAGTCGAGATAGACCAGCGGTTCTGGATTGAGTCCCGTAACCAGTGTGGTGCCGGCCCGCAAGCCAAGGCGTGCGTCATCGCAAGTTATGCCGAGCGTGCGTTCCAACTGCGCCAGGGTTCGGCCATTGCCAGAACCAAGGACCCCAGCAGGCTCTCCGAAGGCCCCTTGGCTTATCGTTGCGCAGGGTTCAACGCATTGGTTGCCGCGACCTTCTTTACGGTCGAACCGGGCGTGGTGTTCCTCAAATGGGCCAACTCCTCGGTGACGCTGAACCAGGTGCCGAACAATTCCGGAACCCAGTACAGGGGCAAGGATTACAAAGGCAGCTACAGCTTCTGGCAAATCGGCGATGAGGTTTTTTTCCAGATACCCGACTCAGGCCAGATGAGTTGCGCAGCCGAGCCGGTCGGCTGACAAGGATGGCAGCGGGACATCCTGTCCCGATTGCCTGACCAGGCCTTCAGCTGCCGGTGCGAATCTTGTTCCACACGCGTGTGCGAACCCGGTCGATGTTCAATGGCATGGCTTCCAGTGCAAACAGTTTTCCCATCATTTCCGGGCTTGGGTAAACCTTGGTGTCGTTCTTTATCGCCGGGTCGATCAGGCTGTCAGCCTTTTCGTTGCCATTGGCGTAGTGCACGTAGTTGCTGACGCTGGCCATGACGTCCGGGCGCAGCAGATAGTTCATGAAGGCGTAACCGGCCTTTTCGTCCGGAGCGTCGACCGGCATCGCGACCATGTCGAACCATATGGCGGCGCCTTCCTTGGGAATCGCATAACCGATATCGATACCATTGTTGGCTTCCCTGGCGCGGTTTTCCGCTTGCAGGATGTCGCCGGAGAAACCGACCGCGACGCAGATGTCGCCATTGGCCAGGTCACTGGTGTACTTGGACGAGTGGAAATAGCTCACATACGGCCGCACTTTCAACAGCAAGGCTTCGGCCTTTTTGTAGTCCTCCGGGTTCTTGCTGTGGGGCGCCAGCCCGAGGTAGTTCAACGCGGCCGGCAGCAGTTCGGGACCGTTATCGAGGATGGCCACGCCGCACTTTTGCAACTTCTGCATGTTCTCGGGCTTGAAAATCAAGTCCCAGGAATCCACCGGGGCGTTGTCGCCCAGCACCGCCTTGACCTTGGCAATGTTGTAGCCGATGCCGGTGCTGCCCCACAGGTACGGGAAGCCGTGCTCGTTGCCCGGATCGTTGGTCTGCAAGGCCTTGAGCAGTACCGGGTTGAGGTTTTTCCAGTTCGGCAACTGGCTCTTGTCGAGCTTCTTCAGGGCACCGCCCTCAATTTGCCGCGCCATGAAGTGGTTGGACGGAAACACCACGTCATACCCGGATTTGCCGGTCATCAGCTTGCCATCGAGGGTCTCGTTGCTGTCGTAGACGTCGTAGGTGAAGCCGATGCCGGTTTCTTTCTGGAAGTTTTTCGTGGTGTCCGGCGCGATGTAATCCGACCAGTTATAGATTTTGACGGTTTCGGCCGCCTGACTGATCGATGCAGCAAGCAGCAGCGGAGCCAGGGTCAGTGTCTTTCGGAGCATGAGTCGATTCCTGTAGGTTGTTTTTGTTGGCAGGCAATCAAGGATCAGAAAATCAGGACGTAGGTCTTGCGCACGGTTTCCTGGATATCCCAGATCCCGAGGCTGTTGGCCGGCAACATCAGTGCGTCGCCCGCTTCTATGTGCAGCGGTTCGCCGCCGTCCGGGGTGAAGGTGCAGCGGCCCTGGATGAAGTGACAGAATTCCTGGGCGACGATCTGCCGCCGCCAGCGCCCCGGGGTGCATTCCCAGACGCCGGTCTCGACGCCGTCGTCGCGTTCGACGCTGGTGGTCGAAGCCACGGCCACGGGCGTGCCGAGGGGCACGGCGACCGGGTTGGATTCCTCCAGTTTCAGGGTTGCGGTGTGTTTGAATTGCGTGATGCTCATGGGATTACCTGTCGATATGGCCTGTCGATGAAGAGCGCGCCGTTTAGTGCATGAAACCTTCCATGAAACCGGCCACCCCGCTGGCCAGCTTGCGCCGCCAGGGCGCGGTAGCCGGGTTGGCCAGGGTCTGGTCCTCATGGACAAAGCTGCGGATGATTGCGTTGTAGCCAAGCCAGCGGATCGGTTCCGGCTCCCAGGCCCTGAGCGCGTCGAGGCCCCGCTGCGGGATGACCCACGGCTGGCGCACCAGATCGGTGTCGCGCCCCAGGATCAGGTCGGCCAGCGTGCGTCCACCGAGGTTGCTGGCGCCAACGCCCTCCCCGCCGTAGCCGCCAGACAAGGCGATGCCTTTGGTCCGGTCGCAGAGCATGTGCGGCTTGAAGTGCCGGGACATGCCCAGGTTGCCGCCCCAGGAATGAGTGATCTGCACGTTCTTCAACTGCGGGAACAGTTCGCCGAACAGGTAGCGCCGCAGGTCTTTTTCATCCGTGGTCAGCTCGAAGTCATGGCGCAGCTTGCCGGCGAACTGATAGCCGCCACGGGCGCCAAAGATCAAACGGTTGTCAGCGGTGCGCTGGCCGTAGGTCACCTGGCGACTGGCCTCGCTGAACGCCTGGCCACGGCTCAGGCCGATTTCATCCCAGGTGGCCGCCGACAGCGGCTCGGTCGCGACGATCAGGCTCTGTACCGGCATCTGATAACGCCCCAGGGGCGGCAAGGTGACGGCGTAGCCTTCTACTGCCGGAACGACCCAGTGACAGCGCACCGACGCTTTCGCCGTGCGCAGGCTGCCAGATTGCCAATGGGTGACCGGGCTGTTTTCGTAGATCCTGACCCCCAGGCGCTCCACCATCCGGGCCAGCCCGCGTACCAGTCTGGCCGGGTGGATGGTCGCCACGTGCGGCGCATAGATGCCGCCATAGGGTTTGGCGACGCGGATCTGCTGCGCCAGTTGTTCCGGGTTCAGCCAGCGATAGTGGTTGTCGTCGAGGCCCTGGCGATGGAGATCGTCCAGGTGGTGACGCAGGCTGGTCGCCTGCTCCGGATAACGCGCAGCGCAATACAGCACCCCGCCTTTACGGAAATCGCAGTCGATGCCCTCACGTTCGAGGACAGTCTCCACTTCATCCGGAATGCCATGCAACAAATCATAGGAAGCGCGGCGCTCTTCGACCGGCAAACCGGCCAGCAGACGATCTTCACCCAGCAAGTTGCCCATCAGCCAGCCGCCATTGCGCCCCGACGCGCCGAAACCGGCGGTCTGCGCTTCGACAATGGCGATGTTCAGCTGCGGTTTGTGCTGCTTGAGGTAGTACGCGGTCCAGAGACCGGTGTAGCCCGCGCCGATGATCGCCACGTCCACATCCAGGTCCCGCTCCAGCGCCGGACGCGCCAACAAAGGCTCGTCGAGCTGATCCATCCACAAACTGATAGTGCGCCACGCCGGCATGCAAGACTCCGCCACTGAAAAACTTCGATGGCGTCGATCCTAGTGCGTGGGCTCAGGCGCTGTCTTGCGCGCGTGCACGCAAAGAAATTTGTTTGACGTAAGCCTTGGGTGACTGGCCGGTATGCTGGCGGAAACAGCTGTAGAACGCCGACAACGAATTGAATCCGGCAGCGAACGCCAGTTCATCGACACGCAGCGGTGGCGTGGCGCCATCCAGTGCCGCGAGCAAGTGTTGCAGGCGCGCCTGGTTGACGTAGCGGTAGAAGCTCTGGCCCAACACCTGGTTCAACAGATAGGAAATCTGGTTACGGCTGTACCCGCACTCCTTGGCCACCCGTTGCAGGTCGAGCTCCGGATCAAGATACGGCTGCTGGCGCTGGAAATACTGCTGCAGGTCATCGGCCATGAAGCTCAACTGGCGAGGCGACAGGCCCAGCCGGCTGACCGCCGGGCGCTGGCCGGGGGTGGTTTTGCTGACGGGTTGCTCATGCACCAGCGAAGCGTATTCATTGACCCGCCAGATCAGCCCGTCCTTGACGGTGATCGCCTCGCTGGCGCGAAACGACACCAGTCCTTCACCACCGCGCAGGGTGATGCGGTACTGAATGAAGGCGGTGTTGCCGTCCAGTCGAATACGGTCGGAGTGCTCCAGCGCTTCATCCGGATCCCGGGGCATGCTGCTGCGCACATAGTCGCGCAGTTCGGCCAGGCCCATGACCCGGTTCTGGAAAAAGTCGTTGTACTGGACTTCAGGGTGATAGAGCGCCATGACGCCGTCCAGGTCCCGGTGTTTCCAGCGCAAGTGATAGCGCATGACCGTCTCGCCCGTGGCCTGGGTTTGCAGCGGGCCATCATCCTCGGCGTGCATTGAAAATCTCGACGGAAAAAACCGAGCTTGCCCAACTTCCGCTTTGTCTTCAACGACTAAACGGATGCGGGCTTCGGGCCGCCAATATCAAGCAAGCGTGACTTGAATCAAAAAAAGGGTGGCAATCGCCAAACGACCTGAAAAACCACATTCTTTTCACATCCGGATGCTACTTTTAAAGACTGTCACTGGTTGAGCCATTGAAGGTTCTTTCCTCCTACCATGAGCTAAAGGAAGCGCTCGATACTGAAGGCGGGCAACACATGAATAGAGGGTTCAGTAAGGTTACGTTTCCAAACGCCTGCCAGCTGATGCGCTGGCATTTCCATCCCATGGGTTTCGAGGCGAGCATGGACGCGCCGGGCAGCATGATTGCCCGTCTTTTCGATCGTGCCACTGGCGAGACCATGATCGCCATTGCCGGTATTCCTTGCTCCACCGTCATGAATGCCACGGATGTAGAACGAATAATCGAAGCGGTGGAGGATGAACTTGAAGCCTTCGTTCCACCCCAGGCCCTCAGGAGCTATGCCTGAAGCCTGTTCACCCCCCCTGTAGGAGCGAGCTTGCTCGCGATGGTCGTTAACGATAACGCGTATTTACTGGCTAAACGCGGCGCTCTTGAGTCCATCGCCGGCAAGCCGGCTCCTACAGTGTCTCGATTCAGGCGGTGCTTTGGCTTTTACGATGATCGACAAAGAACGCCTTGCCCTTGCCGATCCGGTCGGACGCCTTGGGCATATTCGCGGCCTGGGTGTCTTGCGCATCGACGTACCAATAGCAATGGCTGACGGCACGGGTAATACCCACGTATGCCAGGCGCAGGATCTCGTCCTTCTGGGCATTGTCGTAGGGTTCGCTGTCACCGGCCTTGCCCAGGCCCGCCATCCGGTAAACCTGATTCTTGTAGGGCGAACTGGTCAAGTGTTGGCAGTCGCCCAGTAAAAACACCGCATCGGCCTGGAGGCCCTTGGCACTGTGATACGTCAGTTGCTTGAGCCTGCGAGCCTCATACGGCAAGCTCGAATCAAGATTAACTACAGGCTTAATATGCTCTTCTATCAATGACTTATCGCTACTTTTTCGATAAAGCATCAAGATTGAATCACCCTTTCGGTAATGCTCCATCAGGCGCTGCACCATGCCCTGGTCATCTCGATCAAGGACGTTCACCGGCAGCAATGCCTTGGGCTCACCGCTGGCCTTGGCTTTCTTCCCGGCAATCGCCGGTGCTGCGCGCACGATGTGCTCGGCGGCATCGATGATGTGCTGGTGGCTGCGGTAGTTGTCGCTGAGCATGACCTTGGTGGTGCTCGGCGACGGGAACTCCTTGTTGAACTCCATGAAATAGCTCGGCGAACTGCCGCGCCAGCCATAGATGGATTGCCAGTCATCGCCCACACAGAGCAGCGAGGAACGCTGGGCACCGCGCCCGACGTGCATGGCCGGCCCACGACTGCGGATCTCCGCCAGGCTGGCCCTGATCCAGGAGACGATTTGCGGCGAGACGTCCTGGAATTCGTCGATCATCAGGTGTGACAACGGCCGCAGCAGCTCATCACTGAGCAGCTTGAGGTTTTCCGGCGAATGCTCGCTGAACAGGGCGAACATCCGGTTGTAGGTCATGATCGGTGGTTTCTGATCGAGCAAATGATCTTCCAGCGCCCGCCAGTAAAGGCTCAGGGCCTCGAAGAAGAACCCGTCGGGATCGTCCTTGGCGAAACTCATCTGCCCCACGGCACTGGGCACATCCAGCCCGAGGTTTTCGATGAACCCGGCGGCGGCGACAAAGCAATCGAGCAAGGGTGCGGAAGCGAGCTCGCCCTTGACCTTGTAATCGAAGCCCGGCCCGGCGCTGGCATCCCCCGCCAGAGAGGCCAGAACACGCCTTGATGACTCATAACTATCCAGCCAAATCAATGGTTTACGGCAGAAAGCTTGAAATAGGGTGCGCTTTACTGCCCATTCTGCGCGCACCGTCAGCTTGGCATTGGGCCGCGTGACCTGCGGGTTCTCCCGAGGATCGAACCCCAGCACCACCCAGGCGTCCAGCGTCGGGATGTAGCCGTGACAGTGGAATGCAGAGCCGTTGATATCGAACGACTGGCGATTCGGTTCGATGCCCTTGATGGGCCAGGCACCGGCGCGAAACCACAGGTCTTCAATGACGTCACACAACTCTTCATCACGCTTGGCCGCCAGTTCGGTGACGCCCATGCGTTTCTGCACATCGGGGTGATCCCGCTCCAGCTCCTTGAGTTGCAAGGCATGCCGGGACAATGGCTTGATCAGCTCACGAAAGCGCTCGTCGTTATTGTGCAGACGGTGATAGCAGGCGTTGAGCTGTTGGCGCTGAGCGTCGTTGATGCGCAGGTCGAACGGATTGCTGTCGACCTCCTCGTCACCCTGTGCAGCCCGCAGGCTGAGGTTCTCGAAGGCCTGCAAGCGTTCGAAACCCGCAAGACTGCGCACCATCGGCAGGATCCGCGAGTGAAAGGTGCGCACCAGGTCCCGTGCCTCCTTGAAACTGATAGCGCGGCCCCAGAGCGCAAACAGTTCGATCAGCTTGTTGATGAAGTCCTTTCGCGACTCGCGGGTGAAGGTCACCACCGTCATCGAACTGAGCTCGAAGCCCAGGTAATGGCTCAACAGCAAGATGCGCAGCACCAGCGTGGTCGACTTGCCTGCGCCGGCACCTGCGATCACCGAGGTGGACGGCGTGTCGCTGAAGATCATTTTCCACTGTGCGGCGCTGGGCTGGGCATGGGCCGGCAGCAACCGGGCCACATCTGCCTTCATGCGCTTCTTCAATTCGGCGCTCAACGGCAGGCGCCAATCGTCGAACAGCAGGTCATCGACATTCGGTGGCCGGTGTTCAGTGGAGCGCGAGTCGCGGATCAGCAGGACCTGCCGACCCTCCTCCAACCCCTCGAGCTTGCCTTCCCTGTAGCCGTAATCGACCCCGGCGCTGTGTCCGCTGCGAAAACCATCGGCCTGGCCATGCAACCACGACGCACGATGCTGAGCGTGCAGGCGGGTCAGGCTGTAACCGAAGAATCGGGCGAGCAGTCGCTTGATCAGCGGCATCTCGGCCAGGGGGCGAAGTTCAGGCGGAAGATCGGGGGTGTGTTGCGGCACGCGGACTGACTCCAGGGTGTGAGGCTGTTGAGCGCTATGGTGTCTGCATTTGCCGTCGAGTTCTAGTCAATTGCTTATGACTCATTGGCTTATGCGATGAAGTGAAGGTTGGATGAGAAAGTTCCGAGCCTATTTCATATCAAATCATTCGATGGGAATGCCGCATTTTTTACGCTTTTTATCGATTGTTGCCTGATGGATGATGCCCGTCATCAACCACCGGTATCGCATCGTGGCTCAGGCGCTTGCCCCCATGACGAACCTTTTCTGGAGACGATCATGCTTGAACTCAGACCTTTCAAAACGCTTGGCGGCGCTCACCACGGCTGGTTGGATGCGCATCACCATTTTTCGTTCGCCGAATACTACGATCCCAAGCGCATGAACTGGGGCAACCTGCGGGTCTGGAATGACGACGTGATCGCTCCCGGCACCGGTTTCCCGCAGCACCCGCACCGGGACATGGAAATCATCACCTATGTCCGTGAGGGCGCCATTACCCACCAGGACAACCTGGGCAACAAGGGGCGGACCGAAGCGGGAGACGTCCAGGTCATGAGCGCCGGTACCGGGATCGCCCACAGCGAGTACAACCTGGAAGCGACGCCGACCCGGATTTTCCAGATCTGGATCATCCCGAATGAGACCGGCCTGGCACCGTCCTGGGGCGCCAAGCCGTTCCCGAAAGGCGATCGCGAAGGTTTTGTCACCCTGGCCAGCGGCAAGGAAGGCGACGAGCAGAGCCTGCGCATCCGCGCTGATGCCCGGCTGGTGGCTGCCAATCTGAAGGCCGGTGAAACGGCTGAATACCTGTTGGACAGTGGTCGTCGTGCTTACCTGGTCCCCGCCACCGGGGTTATTGAAGTCAATGGCTTGCGTGCAGAAGCTCGAGACGGTGTCGCGGTGGCCGATGAGCAGGTGCTGCGGGTGACGGCCATTGAGGACAGTGAGATTGTGTTGGTGGACCTGGCGTGACCTGCTGAGGGCAATCGCAAAAAAGGGGCGACCGTGTTGGTCGCCCCTTTTTTATTGTTGCAGCGAATCCTTTGTGGGAGCGGGCTTGCTCGCGAAGGCGGTGTTTCAGTCAGCATTGATGTTGAAGCTGATACCGCTTTCGCGAGCAAGCCCGCTCCCACAGGGTTGAGTGTTTATTTCGCGGAAATGGCACCATCCACCAGCGTTTGCGCCTCGGCCACCAGTTGCTTGAGGTGGTCGTCGCTGACAAAGCTTTCGGCGTAGATCTTGTAGATGTCTTCCGTGCCCGACGGACGCGCCGCGAACCAGCCGTTTTCGGTCATGACCTTGAGACCGCCAATGGCCTGGTCGTTGCCCGGTGCGTGGCTGAGGATGCTCTGGATCGGCTCGCCGGCCAGTTGGGTCGAGGTGACCTGTTGCGGCGACAGCTTGCTCAACAGGGCCTTCTGCTCCGGGTTGGCCTTGGCGTCGACCCGTACCGAGAACGGTTCACCCAGTTCATCGGTCAAGGCGCGGTACGCCTGGCTCGGGTCGCGACCGGTCCGGGCCGTCATCTCGGCAGCCAGCAGGGCCGGAATCAAACCGTCCTTGTCGGTGCTCCAGACGCCGCCATCCTTGCGCAGGAACGAGGCACCGGCGCTTTCTTCGCCGCCGAAGCCCAGGGAGCCATCGAACAGTCCGTCGGCAAACCACTTGAAGCCGACCGGCACTTCGTACAGGCGACGGCCCAGGCGTTTGGCCACGCGATCGATCAAGCCGCTGCTGACCACGGTTTTGCCTACGGCGGCATCGGCGCGCCATTGCGGACGATTCTGGAACAGGTAATCGATGGCAACGGCGAGGTAGTTGTTCGGTGCCAGCAAACCGCCGGACGGCGTGACGATGCCATGGCGGTCATGGTCAGGGTCACAGGCAAACGCCACGTCGAAGCGCTCTTTCAGGCCGATCAGGCCTTGCATGGCATGGCTGGACGAGGGGTCCATACGGATCTGGCCGTCCCAGTCGACGGTCATGAAGCGGAAGGTCGGGTCGACCTGTTTGTTCACCACATCCAGGTCCAGACGGTAATGCTCGGCAATCGCCGACCAGTAGCGCACCCCTGCTCCACCCAGCGGATCGACGCCCAGGCGCAGCTTGGCTTCGCGAATGGCGTCGAAGTCGATCACGTTGATCAGGTCGGCGACATAGGTGTTGAGGTAATCGTGACGATGGGTGGTGTCGGCCTTCAGTGCCTGCTCGTAGCTGATGCGCTTGACGCCTGCGAGCTTGTTGGCCAGCAGTTCGTTGGCCTTGGCTTCGATCCACTTGGTGATGTGGGTATCGGCCGGACCACCGTTGGTGGGGTTGTACTTGTAGCCACCGCTTTGTGGCGGGTTGTGCGACGGCGTGATGACGATGCCGTCCGCCAGGCCGCTGGTGCGACCACGGTTGTAGCAGAGAATCGCATGGGAAATGGCCGGTGTCGGGGTGTACTCGTCGCCAGCGGCAATCATCACGGTGACGCCGTTGGCCGCCAGTACTTCAAGAGCGCTGGCACCGGCCGGCGTGGACAGCGCGTGGGTGTCGATACCGACAAACAGCGGGCCATCGATGCCTTGAGCTTCGCGATACAGGCAAATGGCCTGGCTGATCGCCAGCACGTGCCATTCGTTGAAACTCAAGTCGAACGAGCTACCGCGGTGCCCCGACGTACCGAAGGCAACGCGCTGGGTCGAAATGGCGGCATCAGGCTGGCCGGTGTAATAGGCCGTGACCAGTCGCGGGATGTCGACCAACAATTCTGCCGGTGCCGGTTTACCCGCAAAAGGACTGAGTGTCATGCAAAACCTCTGGAATAGAGTGGTTCAGGAAGTGAGCAGCAGTTTACTGGCAGTTTGACCGCAACGCGATGGGATCGATCCCACACAGTGGAGGTTGTTATTTTTTTGTCACTCACTCGATCGATTCCAGGCGCAGCGCATCCCCCAGCAATCCCAGCGCGGCCGCCAGGTTGTGATCACCGCCGAAGGTATGACTGAGGCGCAAATGCTGCCCATGCAGACCGTGGAGGCTGAACAGTTCGCCCGGTGCGATGACCACCTGTTGCGCCAGCAGGCGCTGGAACACACGACGGACATTGACCCGGCGCAACGAACGCACCCAGATCGTTGCACCGCCTTGCGGCTCGACTAAATGCAAGGCATCTCCCAGTCGCTCCTGCAACAACTGGGTCATTTGACTCTTGCGCTCCTTGAGTAGCCGTCGCAGCACCAGCAGGTGTTGATCGATGCGGCCGCTGCTGTACAAACGGGCGATGGCTTTCTGGCGAATCGGCGACAGTCGAAACGAACGCAGCAGGAAGTGCCGTTGCAGCTCGGCGCTCAAGTGCCTTGAAAGCAGGTAGCCGTAGGGCGCTTCCGGTCCAATGATTTTCTCGAACGCGGAAAACACCATCAGCCGTTCAGGGTCCAGCAAGTCGCGAAAACGCAGGCCACCCGGGTCGAATCCGAGTTCGCCATAACAATCGTTTTCCAGCACCCAACTGTCATGCGCGGCCAACAGCCGGGCAATGGCCTGCCTGTTTTCCTCAGGCGCCAGGCTGCCACGGGGCATGTTGAGGGCCGATGACAGCATCACCAGTCGTACCGGCTCGGTCTCCAGCAACGTTTTCAGCCGGTGCGGATCCAGGCAGCCATCTGCTTGCACAGGCCACTCGATCACCCGCACACAGGCGGCTTGAAACAAACGCAGGATCGTCCAGTCGCACGGCGACTCAACCACTACCGTGGCGTCCTTCAAGCCCAGCACGGCGATGAGGATTTCCAGGACGCCGCGCAGGTCGGCACCGATGTAGACATCATCGGCGTGCCAGTAACGCATGGGAGAGGTGGTGTAGCGTGCGGCCAGGGCGGTGCGCAGCTCGAGCTCGCCGCAGGGTTGCGAGGGCGACTGCGGCTGCCTTGGATACTGGCGCAGCATCTCTCGCTCCAGCAGCAACAAGGGACTGTCGAGCGGCTGCAACAAAGCCGGCTCATCGGCGCTCAGGACCAGCATCCCCGGACGCCTGGCATTGACATAGACAGCTTCGAGCAGATCGCTGCCGCTGTCCTGCGGGTTGAAAGACGACACTGGCAACGCGTAATAACCCGACTTGGCCACCGAAAACACGCGCCCTTCCTTCTCCAGCAGCGAATAGGCGTACTGAATGGTCGAGATCGACACATTGAGGCGCTCTGCCAGCTGCCGCAGCGAAGGCAGGCGGATGCGTGAATCCCCTTCGGACTCATTGATCAAGCTGCCCAGATACCGATAAACGGCCTGATAGGCGAAATCCGTTTCTCGTGGACCTTTCATGGCTGAAGGCCGACCGCACTGGCTGATAGTCCGCTCACCCTCAGTGACCCGCTGACCATTCATCCACCAACGTGTTGCCAGTGTCAGGATCGTCCGCTGCCTCTTGCAACGCGGCGCACTGGATCTGCGCTTCGAGCCCCCCTTCGCCGCTGCCTGGCGCCCGTTCCATGCGATAAAGCCGGCCAATCAGGCTGACGGGCAATCCGCTGACATCAATCATCCATTGCATGATCTGTTCGGCGACCGGCTGCCCCTGCATGGCCCGGTGCAACTCGGGCATGGCCACCAGCATGCCCGGATGGCACTGACGCAAGAATCGCTCAAGCCCCGCACCTTCTTCGATAAACGGCGCAAAAAGCAGACACACCAATTGTGCTTCGCTCAGGCCCAGGTTCTTTTGCGCTTCGGCCGCCGCTCGGGCACGCTGATCGCCCAGTGTCGCCGGGTTGCCGAACACCTCGATGGCCTGCTCGCACAAACGCTCGGGCAAACGCTTGCGGCGCATCATCACCAGGGCGCGTTGCAGGTATTGCGCAACACCTGTCTCATAATCGCGGCCCTGCACGAAGCTCGCTTGCAACCCACGTACGTGCGCCGAGATCGACGCGCTGACGAATTCGTTGTCGCTGATCTGCGCGGACAGTTCGTCAGGCTGGAAGCCGAGAAATTCAGTCAGCAATGACCAGCGCTCCTCCAGGTTGCTGACCAGCAGGTCGTGAATCTCGATGCAGGTGGTGCGACGGCAGGTCTCAAAGCGCTCTTCAGGACGCCATCGGGCCTGGTCGTCATCGGCATAGAACGCCTGATAACAGTCGCTGCCCAGCTCATCGAGCAATGCAAACAACCCCGCGTGGCCGGCCTCGCCCACCGGCGAGGGCTTGAGCCCTGCCTTGGTGGCGGCACGCTTCAAGCCGTCGATGAACTGTTTCTGCTGACGCGGCGTGTCACTGACGAGCAAAGCGTCGACACCACCGTCCCAGCGGGCGATTTGGCCGTAGAATTCGCCCGTGGCCAGATATCCGTCATCCCACAGATCGAACCCGCCGTGCCACGTCCGGCGATGCCCGATCAGCAGCAGGTTCAGGCGGCTGGACTCGCGACCAGCGTCGGAGATCCGCGTCAGGTGATCGAACGGCAATACTTCCCGATCATCGACCATCAGCACCTCGACCCGTGGATCGTCATAGACAAACAGTGCGCTGTTGGTCCGGTGCATGTTTTCCACGGCCGCCCGGCTTGTCCCGTTCAACCGCAACGAGGCGATGCGCAACTGAAATGTCGCTGGCGCCCGCGTGGCGATGGTCAATTGCGCCGCACGCAACAGCGCCAGGCTGTAGCAGTTGTCGCGGGCCCCGGACTGGACCGCCAACACCTTGAAATCGCCAATACGCTCCATGCCCCCCGCCGCCACTGCCAGACGCTGAATCAACAACTGCAATGCAGTGCGCTCGGCACGGGAGAAGAAACCCAGCAATCGCTGCAGCACTTGTTGATAGACATAGTTCATCGCTTGGTCGTGGATGCTGGTCATCTTTATTTACCTGGTACTCGTAAGTTCAATATCGCGCGGACAACACATTCCGCTGGACTGCCTGCACAAATGGAGTCGTCGACTTTATTGCCAAATGCTAGCACTTGAGTTTTCTGGCAATCATTTGAATTGATCGTAACAGCCCTGCTTGCGCAAACTGCAGACATGACTGTAACGCACGGCTGGCAAGGGTTTTATCAATTGGAGACAGTGTCCTAGGAAGCGTCCTACAACGTCCCACAGACACTTATCACAAGAAATAAGGAAAGAAGTTGTTGCTGTCTTTCTGGCTACTACACAACAACTAACTAAATTGGAAGCGTGCACCGAGGGCGCACATTGAAAAGTTTTAGCCTGACACCCAGCCATGACTCATTCCTTGAGATGAAAGTAATCATTCAATTATCAGGGCTTAGTGGCTGATTAGAAGCTACAGATTACGGGCAAAAACCAGTTCAGTTGCTGGACCGGCCTGCGGATCGACGGTTTTTTTAGGGGGGGGGCACAAACGAAAGAGTCCGTGCGGGCACGGACTCTTTGGGGCTTTTGCATCGGCTCTTGGGGGTAAGTGCTACGCCGGTTCGACTTGCAAGGCGACTCGCTCGCGACAAGGGCATTCGTCCATGTAGCGGTGTGCTTCGACCACCTCGGCAAACGGGAAGACCCGAGTCTTGAGCGGCAGCAGCACGCGGTCAGCGGTCAGCTGGTTGATGTCGCGCAAGGCACGTTGCAGTGCGACCTGGTCCTGGGTGATGCCCAGTTCCGGCTTGCCGGTGAAGTTGCCGATGCAGTGCACGAAGAACTGAATGTTCTTCTGGAACGCTGCGCAGGCCGGGAATGGCGTCTGGTTGCCACCTTGCAGGCCATACAGCACCAGGCTGCCGCGAGGCGCCAGCACATCCCCCAGCAACGACATCTGAGGACCGCCCAAACCATCGAAGACCACATCCACACCACGGTTATCGGTGATCTTGTTGATCCGTATCAGCAGATCTTCTTCCTCGGTGACGATGACTTTTTCGGCGCCCAGCGACAAAAGATACTCACGCTCTTCTGCCGACTTGGTTGCGGCAATCACTCGAACACCCAAGGCCTTGCCCAGTTGTACGAACGAAGGACCGGCGCAATGGCTGGCGTCGGTCACCAGGGCGAATTGCCCGGGTTTGACCCGTGCCAGGTCGGCATAAGCAAAATAGGCGACCAGCAGCGGCGTGTAATGCACGCTGGCTTCGATCGGGCTCAGTACGTCCGGGTAACGGGTCAGCGACGAGCGCGGCAGGACAATCAGTTCTCCGTAGACCGGATAGTCGTTCGGGCTTTGGGCCGGGAAACTGGCGACCTTGTCACCTATCGCCAGGTCATCCACACCCTCACCGACAGCCGTGACGATACCGGCCATTTCCTGGCCAAGGCCGGAAGGCAGATGGGCGCGGGACGACGCCAGGTTCTGGCGCCAGAGAGTGTCGTACCAACTGATGCCAATGGCCTCGACGCGCACCTGCACTTCGCCCGGTGCAGGCAGAGCCGCCGCATGCTCTTCGCATTTGAGCACCTCGGCTGGACCAAACTTGTGAAAACGGATCGTGCGGGACATCACAAACCTCGCCAAATGAACCTCTAATGCCTTGAACTCTAGCTGGGCTTTCAACCCAACACTATCAGTGGGTATTAATAGTCGACATGCCTGTCATTGATTCCGCAGCGGCTGCGACATTGTCAAATGCCGCAAGAAACCGAACCCTCCTTTGCAGGAAATCTGAATTACCCGGTGCAGAGTACCAGCCTTTCCCCTTAATATTCCTGCTGGCCATTGTTCTCATATGGCCGCCCACGTCAAGTTTGCTGACTCTGCCAGGACTCCAGATGAATCGTAATGACCTGCGTCGTGTCGACCTGAACCTGTTGATCGTTTTTGAAACATTGATGCACGAACGCAGCGTGACCCGTGCTGCGGAAAAACTGTTCCTCGGCCAGCCGGCCATCAGTGCGGCGCTCTCGCGCCTGCGCGGGTTGTTCGATGACCCGTTGTTTGTGCGTACCGGCCGCAGCATGGAGCCGTCCGCCCGGGCGATCGAGATTTTCGCCCTGCTCTCGCCGGCTCTGGATTCGATTTCCACCGCGGTCAGCCGTGCGGCCGAGTTCGATCCTGCCACAAGTACCGCCGTGTTCCGCATCGGCCTTTCGGACGACGTCGAATTCGCCTTGCTGCCCATGCTGCTCAAGCGCCTGCGTGCCGAATCACCGGGGATTGTGCTGGTGATACGCAGGGTCAACTACATCCTGATGCCAGGGTTGCTGGCCTCCGGTGAGATCTCCATCGGCGTCAGCTACACCACCGACCTGCCGGCCAACGCCAAGCGCAAGGTACTGCGCCGCAGTCAACCGAAGCTGTTGCGCGCCGACACCGTGCCGGGGCCATTGAGCCTGGATGATTACTGCGCGCGCCCCCATGCACTGGTGTCGTTCGCCGGCGACCTCAGCGGCTTTATAGATGAAGAACTGGAAAAGCTCGGGCGCAAACGTCATGTGGTGCTCGCGGTGCCGCAGTTCAATGGCTTGAGCACCTTGCTGGCCGGTACAGACATCGTCGCAACCGTGCCGGACTACACGGCCGACGCGCTGACGGCCGCAGGCGGTGTGCGCGCGGAGGATCCGCCGTTGCCGGTGCGCAGCTTTGAATTGCACATGGCCTGGCGCGGGTCGCAGGATAATGATCCGGGGGAGCGCTGGTTGCGGTCGCGGATTCAAATGTTCTTTGGGGATCCGGATAGTCTGTCCTGATCCTGTTTTGTGTGAAAGCTTGCGGCCCCTTCGCGGGCAAGCCCGCTCCCACAGGGATCACACTGTACTTGTGGGAGCGGGCTTCCCCGCGAAGCCCGCACCTCGGCTTCAAGACTGATTGATGCTTTTTCGGCAACACAGAATTGACATCAAGCCCATTGATAGCCCTCCAACCAAAGGCGCAATCTAGAGGGCTAGCCTTGGCCTTATATCATTCCGGATGATAGTTACCTTCGCCCCATTCGATTCGTGAGATACAAACCCGCCGCGCATCATTCGCCAATCTCAATACATTGGCGGATGCATCCATGGAACAGTCATTCAAACATTTGCGCTTCCCGTTGGCTTTGTTGGCCGTCGTGGTGATCAGCGCTTGCGGCAAGGCCCCGGAAACCGCCGCCTCCCTGCCCGCTGCCAAAGTCAGCGTGGCCAAGGTGCTGGAACAACCAGTCAACGAGTGGGACGAATTCACCGGGCGCCTGGAAGCGCCGGAAACCGTTGAAATCCGTCCTCGGGTTTCCGGCCAGATCGATGAAGTGGCATTCACTGAAGGCGCCCTGGTCAAGAAAGGCGACCTGCTGTTCCAGATCGACCCGCGTCCGTTCCAGGCCGAGGTCCGCCGCCTCGAAGCCCTGGTTGCACAATCGCGCGCCAATGCCACCCGCAGCGAAAACGAAGCCCAGCGCGGTGAACGCCTGCGCATCAGCAACGCCATTTCCGCCGAGCTGGCCGATTCGCGCACCAGCGCCGCCCAGGAAGCACGCGCCGCCGTCGGTGCGCTTCAGGCACAGCTCGACCTGGCCAAGCTCAACCTGAGCTTCACCCGCGTCACCGCACCGATCAGCGGCCGTGTCAGCCGTGCGGAAATCACCGCCGGCAACCTGGTGACCGCCGACACCACGCCGTTGACCAGCGTGGTCTCCACCGACAAGGTCTATGCCTACTTCGACGCGGACGAGCGTGTGTTCCTCAAGTACACCGAGCTCGCTCGCCAGGGCAAACGCGGCGCCACCACCCCGGTGTATATGGGCCTGTCCAATGAAGACGGCAACCCGCACCAGGGCGTGATGAACTTCGTCGACAACCAGGTCAACCCAAAGACCGGCACCATCCGTGGCCGCGCCGTGTTCGACAACAGCGATGGCAGCTACACCCCGGGCCTGTATGCACGCCTGAAACTGGTGGGCAGCGGCACCTACAGCGCCATGCTGATCAACGATGAAGCGGTCGGTACCGACTTGGGCAAGAAGTTCGTGATCGTGTTGGACGGCGACAACAAGACCGCCTACCGCGCGGTGGAACTGGGTCCGAAGATCGAAGGTTTGCGCATCGTGCGCAGTGGCCTGAACAAGGACGACACCATCATCGTCAAGGGGCTGCAGCGGGTACGTCCCGGCTCACCGGTCACCCCTGAAGTGATTCCGATGGCCAGCGAACAAACCCTCGCGGCACTCGCACAACAACGCCAAGCGCTGGAAGCCAGCAACCTGCCCCAAGTCGCGCCTGCCAAGGTCGCGCCGGGCACGGTTGTGAAACTGGCTGCCACGACCCCACGCGGTTAAGGGATTTTTACGATGAATTTTTCCCAATTCTTCATTTCGCGGCCGATCTTCGCAGCGGTGCTTTCGCTGCTGATCCTGATCGCCGGTGCGATCTCGCTGTTCCAGTTGCCGATCAGCGAATACCCGGAAGTCGTGCCGCCGACCGTGGTGGTGCGCGCCAACTTCCCCGGTGCCAACCCGAAAGTCATCGGTGAAACCGTGGCCGCTCCCCTGGAGCAGGCCATCACCGGCGTCGAGAACATGCTGTACATGTCCTCGCAGTCGACCGCCGACGGCAAGATCACCCTGACCATCACCTTTGCCCTGGGTACCGACCTGGACAACGCGCAGGTGCAGGTGCAGAACCGCGTGACCCGGACCGAGCCGAAACTTCCCGAGGAAGTGACGCGCATCGGTATCACCGTGGACAAGGCATCGCCCGACCTGACGATGGTGGTGCACCTGACCTCGCCGGACAAACGCTACGACATGCTCTACCTGTCCAACTACGCGATCCTCAACATCAAGGATGAGCTGGCGCGGCTGGGCGGTGTCGGTGACGTGCAGCTGTTCGGCATGGGCGACTACTCGCTGCGGGTCTGGCTCGACCCGAACAAGACCGCTTCGCGCAACCTGACCGCCACTGACGTTGTCACCGCCATTCGTGAGCAGAACCGCCAGGTGGCCGCCGGTGCATTGGGCGCTCCCCCTGCCCCGAATGCCCAAAGCTTCCAGCTGTCGGTCAACACTCAGGGCCGCCTGGTCAGTGAGGAAGAGTTCGAGAACATCATCATTCGCTCTGGCGACAACGGTGAAATCACCCGTCTGAAGGACATCGCTCGCGTAGAGCTGGGTTCCAGCCAGTACGCCCTGCGTTCGCTGCTGAACAATCAGCCGGCAGTGGCGATCCCGATCTTCCAGCGCCCGGGCTCCAACGCCATCGAGATCTCCAACGAAGTCCGGGCAAAAATGGCCGAGCTGAAGAAGGGCTTCCCTGAAGGCATGGACTTCAGCATCGTCTATGACCCGACGATCTTCGTGCGCGGCTCGATCGAGGCGGTGGTTCACACCCTCTTCGAAGCACTGATCCTCGTGGTGCTGGTGGTGATCCTGTTCCTGCAGACCTGGCGCGCCTCGATCATTCCATTGGTGGCTGTGCCGGTTTCGCTGATCGGTACCTTTGCCGTGATGCACCTGTTCGGCTTCTCGCTCAATGCCCTGTCACTGTTCGGCCTGGTATTGGCCATCGGTATCGTGGTCGACGACGCCATCGTGGTGGTGGAGAACGTCGAGCGGAACATCGAACTCGGATTGACCCCGATTGAAGCCACCAAGCGCGCCATGCGTGAAGTGACCGGCCCCATCATTGCCACGGCGCTGGTACTGTGTGCGGTGTTCGTTCCGGCGGCGTTCATCTCTGGGCTGACCGGGCAGTTCTACAAGCAGTTCGCCCTGACCATTGCGATTTCCACGGTGATCTCGGCCTTCAACTCCCTGACCCTGTCGCCGGCGCTGGCGGCGGTATTGCTCAAGGGCCACGACGCACCGAAAGACCGTTTCTCCAGGGTGCTGGACAAGATGTTTGGCGGCTGGTTGTTCCGCCCGTTCAACCGTTTCTTTGAAAAGGCCAGCCATGGTTATGTCGGCACCGTTGCCCGTGTGATCCGTTCAAGCGGCATCGCCCTGCTGCTGTACGCCGGCCTGATGGTCCTGACCTTCTTCGGATTCTCCAGCACCCCGACCGGTTTCGTACCCGGCCAGGACAAGCAATACCTGGTGGCCTTCGCCCAACTGCCGGACGCAGCGAGCCTGGACCGCACCGAAGACGTGATCAAGCGCATGTCCGACCTGGCCCTGAAGCAGCCTGGCGTGGAAAGCGCGGTGGCCTTCCCTGGCCTGTCGATCAACGGTTTCACCAACAGCCCGAACGCCGGCATCGTGTTCGTGACCCTCAAACCGTTCGACGAGCGCAAAGACCCGAGCATGTCCGCCGGTGCGATTGCCGGTGCCTTGAACGGCCAGTACGCGAACATCCAGGAAGCCTACATGGCGATCTTCCCGCCGCCGCCGGTGCAAGGCCTGGGCACCATTGGTGGTTTCCGCCTGCAGATCGAAGACCGGGGCAACCTGGGCTACGACGAGCTGTACAAGGAAACCATGAACATCATCGCCAAGAGCCACAACGTGCCGGAACTGGCCGGCCTGTTCACCAGCTACACGGTGAACGTGCCGCAGGTCGATGCCGCCATCGACCGGGAAAAAGCCAAGACCCACGGCGTGGCTGTCAGCGACATCTTCGACACCCTGCAGATCTACCTGGGTTCGCTGTATGCCAACGACTTCAACCGCTTCGGGCGCACCTATCAGGTCAACGTTCAGGCCGAACAGCAGTTCCGCCTCGAATCCGACCAGATCGGCCAATTGAAAGTGCGTAACAACAAAGGCGAGATGATCCCGCTGGCGACCTTCATCAAGGTCAGCGACACCTCGGGCCCCGACCGCGTGATGCACTACAACGGCTTCATCACCGCTGAAATCAACGGTGCGGCAGCTCCCGGCTACAGCTCCGGCCAGGCCGAAAAAGCCATCGAGAAACTGCTCAAGGAAGAACTTCCGAACGGCATGACCTACGAATGGACCGACCTGACCTACCAGCAGATCCTGTCCGGTAACACCGCGTTGTTCGTGTTCCCGCTCTGCGTCCTGCTGGCGTTCCTGGTACTGGCGGCCCAGTACGAAAGCTGGAGCCTGCCACTGGCGGTAATCCTGATCGTACCGATGACCCTGCTGTCGGCCATCACCGGTGTGATCGCCTCCGGCGGTGACAACAACATCTTCACCCAGATCGGCCTGATCGTACTGGTGGGCCTGGCGTGCAAGAACGCGATTCTGATCGTCGAGTTCGCCAAGGACAAACAGCTGGAGGGCCTCAACCCGCTGGCCGCGGTACTGGAAGCTTGCCGTCTGCGTCTGCGGCCGATCCTGATGACCTCCTTCGCGTTCATCATGGGTGTTGTGCCGTTGGTGTTCTCCAGCGGTGCCGGTGCCGAAATGCGTCACGCCATGGGTGTGGCGGTGTTCTCCGGGATGCTCGGGGTGACCTTCTTCGGTCTGTTGCTGACGCCAGTGTTCTACGTATTGATTCGTAACTTTGTCGAGCGTGGCCAGGCGCGCAAAGCCGCCAAGGTCGCCCTGAAGCTGGAGTCGCACTGATGAGTTTGAAAGCCTTCCTGCCGAGCCTGCTGGTCCTGGCCTTGAGTGCCTGTGCCGTGGGTCCGGATTACCAGACGCCCAACACCGAGGCGGCCAACATCACGGCCGCCACCGATGGCGCCGCCGGCCAGAAGAACTTTGACCGTTCGCGTTTCGAAGGCATCTGGTGGCAGCAGTTCGAAGACCCGACCCTCAACCAGTTGGTGACACAATCGCTCAAGGGCAACCGTGATTTGCGCGTCGCTTTTGCCCGCTGGAAAGCCGCACGGGCGATCCGCGATGACATCAGTAACGACAACTTGCCGGTCGTCACCAGCCGTGTCAGCAGTGACCTGGGCAAGGGCCAGATTCCGGGCCAGACCACCGACCGGGTCAACAGCGAACGCTACGACCTGGGCCTGGACATGGCCTGGGAGATCGATCTGTTCGGCCGCATCCAGCGCAACCTGGAATCGGCGAATGCCGAGCAACAGTCGCTTGAAGCCGATCTGTACCAGCTTCAGGTGAGCATGATTGCCGAACTGGTGGATGCCTACGGTCAACTGCGTGGAGCGCAACTGCGGGAAAAGATCGCCCTGGCCAACCTGGAGAACCAGCAGGAGTCGCGCAAGATCACCATCAACCTGCGTGATGCCGGTGTCGGCGATCAACTCGATGTGGAACGTGCCGATGCGCGACTGGCGTCTGTCGAAGCCAGCGTGCCGCAATTGCAGGCCGAGCAGGTTCGGGAGAAGAACCGTATCGCCACGCTGCTGGGCGAGCGTCCGGACAAGCTGACCGTGGACCTGAGCCCGAAAGACTTGCCGGCGATTGCCAAGGCTTTGCCGATCGGGAATCCGGGTGAGCTGCTGCAACGTCGCCCGGACATTCGCAGTGCCGAGCGCCAATTGGCGTCAGCCACGGCGCGGATCGGCGTGGCCAAGGCCGACCTGTTCCCGCAAGTCAGCCTCAGCGGCTTCCTTGGTTTCACCGCCGGGCGCGGTTCGCAAATCGGCTCCTCGGCGGCCAACGCCTGGGCGCTCGGCCCGAGCATCACCTGGGCAGCGTTTGACCTGGGCAGCGTGCGCGCCCGTTTGCGCGCCGCCGACGCCGATGCCGAAGGCGCCCTGGCAACGTACGAGCAGCAAGTGTTGCTGGCCCTGGAAGAATCGGAAAACGCGTTCAGCGACTACGGCAAGCGCCAGCAGCGCCTGATCTCGCTGATTCGCCAGAGCGAGTCCAGCCGTTCCGCTGCCGATCTCGCCGAGATTCGCTACCGCGAAGGCACCGCCGATTTCCTCGTGCTGCTGGACGCCCAGCGTGAACGCCTGGCGGCCGAAGACACCCAGGCCCAGGCCGAAGTCGATCTGTATCGCGGCATCGTCGCCATCTACAAGGCCCTCGGTGGCGGCTGGCAGCCTGAGACGGTCGCCAGCAATTAACCCGATGGTTTAAAGCGCTCCTTTGGTTGGCCGCAACCAACCAATTCCTTTGCCCTGCGTCTCATTCGGTCGCGGGGTTTTTTTTGGGTTCTTCACGCATTTCCGGGGAACTGTAGGAGCCAGCCTGCTGGCGATGGACTCAAGTGCGCCGCGTTTATCCAGTTCACACGCGTAATCGTTGACGACCATCGCTGCGATGCGGCGACCCGACAAGCCAGCTCCCACAGGGGACCGCGTCCGAGTCAAAACCAGCGAAAGCCCAAAAAAAGGTTCTTCACGGAACCTTTTTTACCTTTCCAGGGCAATGCAGATCCCTTGTGGGAGCGAGCTTGCTCGCGATGGACTCAAGAGCGCGGCGTTTAGTCGGTAAGCACGCGGTATCGTTAACGACCATCGCGAGCAAGCTCGCTCCTACAGAGGGCGGTTATTATTGGTCTTTGGATTTTTGGTTTTCCTGGACGGTCACGGTGGCCGTGGTCCCCGCCCTGAGTTTGTCTTTACCGGCATAGTCGGCATCGATCTCGATCCGCACCGGCACCCGCTGCGCCAGTTTGACCCAGGTGTAACTGGGGTTGATGCTGGCCAACAGGCGACCGCCCGGCAGGTTTTCCCGGTCGGCAATGGCAAAGGCAATGCTCTGCACTTTGCCGCCGAAGGTTTCGCCACTCATCAACTCGATCCTGACCCGGTCGCCCTCGCCGATCCGCGGCAACTTGGTTTCTTCAAAGTAACCGCTGACATAGAACGAATCGCTGTCCACCAGCGCCAGCAGTGGCCCCCCGGCCGAGGCGTAGTCGCCCTCCCGGGTCAGCAGGTTGGTGACATAGCCCGTCACCGGGGAGACGACATGGGTGCGCTGCAAATCAAGCTCCGACTGGGTCAAGGCCGCGATGGCCAGTTGCACGTTGGCCTGGGCCAACACCAGGTTGGCCTGATTTCGCAGCAGATCCGCCTGGGCCACCGACACATCGGTGTTGGCTTTTTCCCACTCTTCGCCGGAAATCGCCGAACGGTCCTTGAGCGTGCGCCGCCGTTGCTCCTCGCTTTGACGCTGCTTGAGCAAGGCCTCGCTGGCGGTAATGGACGCCTGGGCCTGCCCAAGTGAGGCTTTCGACACCTCGACGGCACGCTTGGCATGCTCCACCGCCAAGGTGTAACGCGCCGGATCGATCTCCAGCAGCGCCTGGCCCTTGTTCACATGCTGGTTGTCCTGCACGGCCAGGCTGACGATTCGCCCCGAAACATCGGCGGACAGGGTCACCACATCGGCACGCACCCGGGCATCCCGGGTCCAGGGGGCACGGGTGTAATGCTCCCAGGCGAACCAGCCCAGGATCAAGGCCAGCAGTACCACCGCCAGCGTCGTGAGTCGGGGAAGGATGTTCTTCAAGGCATCAGACTCCCATCACCAGTATCAACGTGGCGCAAACGCAGACGTACAACGCGCCTTCGAACAAGGCCTCATGCCAGACGAACTGCAGCACACCGAGGCGGCGCAGCACCCAGTCCAGCAACAGGAAAATCGGCAAGCCCAGCAGCAACGCCTGGGCAATCGGGGGCAGATAGGCGCCACCCACTTCCAGATCAATGGGCAAGGACAGGGTCTCCTTCAATGCCGGAGGGTTGAAAGTAGCCGCGATAACGCTCGACGAACGACACCACGATCAACAGCGCCACGCGCATACGGAACACTGACCACAAGCGCTCATGGACATCGGTATGCAGGGCATCCAGTTCGTCACCCAGGGCGTGCAGGCTATCGAGTACCCGGGTCACTTCGACCCCGGGCCGGCCAGCGACCAGCCTGCCCGTTTCCCGGACGGTGGAAAACAGGCGACTTTGCAGATCCGGACTCAACAATGCATTGTTCTGCCCCTGCTGTCTGAGCTGATTCAAGGCAATCCCCAGCGCCATGCAGGCCAGGCTGACTTGAAACCGCTCATGGGATTGTGGCTCCTGCGTTGCCGGCAGCAACCCCAGCATCATGGTCAGGCGATCAACCATGCGGCTCTCGAAAGCAAATTGCTGTTCATCGGTCGGCGCGGTTTTCAGCAAGGCGTACACCTGCTCGCCGTTCTCTTTATAGAGCCGCCTCATGCGCAAATCCGGTCTGAACGGAAAAATCAGCGCATAGACGCTGAACGCCAGCACGGTCGCGCAGGTATAGGCCCCGGCAAATTCGAACCACTGGATGGCGGTGTTTTGACCGATCCCCACGTTCAACGGACCGAGCAGCAGAAAAGTCGTGAGCCCCAGACCAATGCCGGTGCCTGTCGTGGCCGGGCTGGCCAGCCCCACTGCAACGGCATAGAGCAAGGGCGCCAACAGCAAGGCAAGCATCTCGAAATTGCTGACCATCGGCACGAACAGAAACTGCAGGAGCGCCGAGGCCACCAGTGCCAGCCCGAATCCCCTCGCGTAGCTTTGCACGGCCAGCAGCGGTCTTGGAAAGGTCGACATCAGCGAGCAAAGGATGCCCACCAGCACCATCCCGCCTCGCGCACCGTCCCAGCCGGTTTCGATCCAGATCAGGCCGCAAATCAACAGCGCGGAAAAAGCCCGGATGGCATTCATGGTCGCCAGGGTGAAGTCCAGATGCAGCGGATTTTCCCGCCCGCGAAACACGCTGCTGGCCGGTCGCCCGCTCTGGATGGCGTCACTCAATTCCAGAATCTGCTCCAGCTGCTGCAGCAGGCGAGCCTGCTCCCAGCGCAGCGACCAGGCCAGCGAGCGCAAGGTGGCCGGCAGCGGCTCGGTCAATTGTTCGGCCCTGTAGGCCAGCTCATCAAAGCGTTGTTGCAACGACGTGAAGTGATGGCGCTTGTCACTGGAAAGCGAACGCCCTTCCCGCGCCAGCTCATCGAGAAACGCCAGTTCTTCGGCCCGCAAACGTTGAATTTCCTCGGGCAACTCGCCCTCCCAACGCTCGGTCAACAGCAGCCGCTGGTGGCGCAGGGCGGTCAACCGCGCGGTCAACAACACCAGTTGGTTGCCCAGTAGTTGCACCAGGCCGTTGGCACTGCGCAACCGCGGCGCATCGAAGTACATGTGCCGGCGCACGCCCTCCAGACCGCTGATCTGGCCCAACAGCTGCATTTGTCGCTGCTGGAAATCGGCTTCGCTCTCTTCGGTGCGGATGACGGCGCTGGCATGGGTGGCCAGCAACCGGATGATCTTGTCGATCCTGGCGAAGTAGTCACGGGCCACGGCTTCAGGCCTGGCGGTCAGCAGGCTGACCAGACACACACAGGCCACCGCCAGCAAGGTCTCGGTGACGCGGGTCACCGCCAGCAGAAACATGCCGTCCTGATCCGGCACCGCCAGCAAGGCAACCACCACGGCGGTGTAGCCGCTGAGGACAAACGCCTGGGAACTGGTATAGCGCAACAAGGTGCCACCGGCGGTGCACAACGCCAGCCACAATGCCAGGGTGGTGATGAACGGCAGCGGAGCCTGGGGAAAGATCGCCATGATCAACACCGCCACGGCCGCGCCCAACGTGGTGCCGATCACCTGGCCAAAACTGCGGGCCAGCACCATGCCCCCCAGTGGCTGGCTGATGATGACCACAGCCATGATCGACCACTTGGGTTGGTCCAGATCGAACAAAAACGCCAGGTACAGGGTCAACAAACCGGCCGCGATGGTTCGCAAGGCAAACAGCAACACCCCGGGGCCGGGGTTGAGCATGGCTTTGAAGTATTGCAGCAGCGCTTGCATGGGAAAGCCTGTCGGACTGTCTCCAGCAAGCGTAGTCATTTGTGCGGCGCCTCGACAGGAATCCCTGCCGAGGCGATATTCAGGTTTACTGGTTGGCCCGCTCGCCGCTCAGAGGGAAAGCAATGCCTGTACTATTAGTTGCTGCTTTCTGCATCGGAAGTTTAACATTTGAACCATGTTTAGGAGTGCTTAGTGCAACACTTCTGCCGATGGCTGTTGGGTTGGGGTAGAAGATCTTGTTAGCGTCATAAGCGCCTAGTATTTTTTCCGGCGGAATGTCATTTGGGTAGTTGATTTCGTAGGCCTTTTTCCTAAGTTTTGAACCAGGATTAGTTGCCAGCTCTTTATTATAATACATATGAAAACCTTCTATATCTCGACCATCAACGACATACGTATATCCTCCTCTTTTGCCCCCATAATAAGCCGCCCCCAGTCTACCACCACTGTAATAAGCAGAGGTTGATATTCCCTTCCCGTCCAGACCAAGTGCGTTTGCATCTCCGCCAAAACCACCCTGCATTCCATTAATCTGCTTTATATCCGTATATTCCTTGCGCAACTTGAAGCCCTCCTCAAAAATTTCGCTTGGCGGACGCATATCCCCTCGCATGACGACCCCCCTATACACATAACCCTTTGATGGCCCACCAAAATACGTCACCCCTGTTCTATCCATTAATTTTTGCGCAACCTTCGGTCCACGATTCAATCGCATAAACTTGTTTGCAGTTCGATGATTTATAAACTTCCAGTCAACCTTTGAAAGTATCTCCAAGATATCCTTCTCCACAGGAGCGACCCATCTAGGTATTTTTTTACTGCTTCCAGAATGGGATTTTTTGGCTTTTTTTCCGATAAATATTTAGCTACATCATCTGACACACGCCCTGACGAAGCCATCCGCTCGATTACTTCATTGCCAATTTTTTGTATGAAGACTTGGGAATAGCTTTACCAGCCACTTTCCCTATAAATGGCCCGACAAGTTCGAAAATGGCTCCACGTAACGCATTGGCCTTGTGTTGCGCTGCCAGGCCCGGATCGTCCTCCAGTTCACCTCGTACATAAGTTGCCCCTACCGAGCCAAAGCCTAACAACATCGACATTCCCGCTGCTAGAGCACCAGGGCCAGGAATAAATGCGGTGCACATCGACAGCATGGCAAGTGCATCGGACACCAATGCCAAAATGGCATCTGTCATGCGCTCGGCGAAGGTTGAGGTCAACGTGTCTATGGCAGCCTTGACCTGATCACCTTGTCTTTTGTAAAGCTCCTCATAAATCGCTTCGACATCACTGTCTGGCCATCCAAACAGAATAGGTTCATAGGATAACTTTCCATCTATCTTTTTTGCGAAAAATGAAGGAAGGTTAAATATGTTAAAAAAATCCAATGGTTCCAGTTCTAATTTTTCAGGATCGATAAAACCCAGGCTGTACTTGAAGTCATATTCGCCCCGCCCCAAAAGTTCATTCAGAGCAATTCGCATGGACAAATTACCTCGCAGCTCTGGAAACTGCTCGATTGACTTCGTTCTTTGTCTCAATTCGGGAGGGTGCTCGATCACCGTGCTGTTCCCACCCAAAAAAACGAACAACCCCCCTGAATTACTCCAGTCTTGCAAATAAACGGCGTTACTCACTTTGTGAGGAGTACTGAGACCACCATCACGAATCGAGATCGTTTGCGCCTTGATCTTGCCATCAAGAAACTTCTTTGCAATATTCTTGTTTTGCGCCGTGCCCTTACCTTCCTGCAGGAATACTTTCAGGGCGCGTTCCAGTTCTTTTTGCTTGCCAACCCTCCAAAAATCAAAAACATCTGGCTGTGAAAGTATTCCCTGCGCGTGCTCGTTATACAATTCCAGAAGATCCATCTCGTCAACTTGCGCAATAAACTGCGACGTGTAACGATCAGGCCACGATATGGTAATTGATTTGCCGTTCGCTTCTTTTTTATGTTGCCCCGTAAATAATTGTGCCAGATTATATCTTTTCCTAATATGCTCTCCAGGCGTGTGCTTCTCTGGCAACCCTCGAAACCAAACTGTGAATTTGGTTTTATAATTCAGCGTTGACTTTATGTCCTTCGGCAGATTCGAACCAGCAATGGTTTCCTCGATGACTGTCCGTATAAAAACTGAAGGATCGGAAACCTTTTGCAGGCCTTCAAGCGTATTGATGAATCTGTCAGCTGCCTGACCAATCGTCATACCAGGAGCTATTTCCTCGTCCGGGCGACCTGTTGCGTGAGCGTTTAATGAGTGTTGTCCCGCCTCAATTAGCCAACGAGCAGAAGCATGTGCGGATACGCCTTTTTCATTTGTTTGCATGTTACCGCCCAGGCTTCGTTTCCTGCGCACGCCACCATGGATGTCATCAGTTTCCACCTGAGCTGAAGCATGCTCCGTGGTTGAACCTCCTCCTGAATATTCCTCGAACTCCTCGAACTCTTCGTGAGCATCGGCAGCCGCCAACTGGATAATTTCTTCGAGATAATCCTGGTAAGTTACATCGGCACTACCCTGGACGGTCTGTTTTAAAAGCGCCTCGATATCTTCTATCAGCTGTGGATCGTCGCCCGGATCAAGATAGTCGGATTCGCTGATACGCTGTAGAACCCTGGCTGCAAAGTCTGGCTGTTCATCAAGGAGCTCAGTGATGCCCTCTATTGTATTTTCATGAACAACGAATGCTTCATCAGGTTCAAAGTCAGGTTTTGAGTTCGATTGTCTTGCTTCGGCAGTTTCGTCATTGGCAGGCAGAAACCAACTGATGTAAAAGTTGCTGATCGCCATGTAGGCAACAAAGACTCCCGCGGGAACATGCGAATTGCGCTCTATCAAGTCTCCCGTTCGGCTCAGGACCGCGACGCCCGTGCTGAGCAAACGCCCACTCATTGCACTCAGCCAATTGCCCAGTTGCTCTCCCAGTGCGTCCATGTCGGGCATACGGGACCAGAATGAATCGGAGGGCAGAGCTTCGGTTGTCGGGCTGTAGACTTGTTCATTCAGCAGAACTTTAACCACATCCAGATCTTCGGCATAAGCGCTGTTCCAGGGCGTAATGCTGTTGATGGCCCGGGTTAAAACGCCGTCCAACTGTGCGGCAAACTGTTCGAACGAATGGGAGGCGGCATCGGGTTGATGTCCCGACAAATCAGCCGAGGATGCCGGCAGATCTTCGGTTGCCCCCCTGCTCGTCTGGTCGTCTTGTGTCGAAGCCGGTCGACCGATTGCAATATGCCTGCTGTCCAATCTCAACGCCCCGAACGAATCCAGCACATTGCAGACCCACAAAAGCCTGGCAGCAAAACCCTCGGGAATGCTCGAACCTTTTGTGCTGACGTTCAAGTAAAAGTCGGCGTTGCGCTCGAATGCCTGCAAGGTCGATAGCAGAGGCGTGGACTTCTCGGTGGTTGGCTTTGCATCTTGCGCGGGTTCCGATGAGTTCATCGGCGTTGAAAATGAAATCGGTCGCTCGAGCGGGCTTTCCAGCCAGCGAGGGTCGATCAGCCACTCCTGCCAAGTCTGTTTATACTCTTCAGCAGGTTTAAGCTGATTGCAGATCGCCTCTACCTCTATCGCAAAGCGGTCCGGCCACCGCACTCGCTCGCTTTGTAGCGGCTTGCGCAGTTCATCAAGGAACTTGACCAACTGCTGATGCGCGTCCTTGGGAGAAGGCCGAACAACGCACGCGTCTTCAAGCATCATCAGGGCGCTTTTGAGCACGCTTTCACCTGAACGACGAATATAGGTCCGGGCTTGCTGTGTAATTTGCTTGAGAGCCGCCCACTGAGAGTCTGTAAGCAACTCGTTGTTTGCGATTCGTTCATTCACCAGCGCTGTTAAACGATCCAGCTGAGACTGGATAAAGCCAATCACCCGCTCGGTGTTTTGTCCACTCGTAAACCTGATGTTTTCACCCAGCGCCGCCTGCCATTGGCCGGGCGGCAAATGACAAACCACATCAACTATTGTTTTCAAACGATCGTCGTTCGTCGATCCCAATTGTCGGATCGAACGAAACATTGCGTCTGCAAATAGATCGGCAATGGCTTTGCCAGTGTTCGTTTGCAAAATACCGCTTCTCAGAACAGCTAGCATTTCTTGCTCGGTAAGAGACGCCGTCTGCAATTGCGCCTTGAGTTCTGACCACTGCTGTTCGAGATCATCCTGACTGGTGAAGCGATCTTCGAAGGCGTTGCGTGCGAGCATTGGGGGTGAACTATCGACACTAGCGCCCGTGGACCTTGCAGGTGCACGACCGGACTTGTGCAGAACCAGGGGCGTGTTCTCGGTATGCCGGACCTCGTCGGAAACCAACGTTCTATTCATTTGATCGCAGGTTAAAGAGGTTGTGGATGGCGCATGAATGATGCTTGTGACGCTAGGAGGGAGAGGCACTCGGGATTTTCCGTTTCAGTTGACTCAGTCGTCGCGAGCTTAAGCACTGTCACGGTAAACAACTTGTAAAAAACGCTACTGAACCGCCCACCAGGAAGATGGCGACGGCATCTCAGAGCCACACAGGTTTGACTCCCTTCCCAGACTGATCGAAGCTGACACTCTTTTGCTGATGCCTCATCTCCCGGATTTTTGCATGCCCCAGTCCCGCCGCTATCTGTTTATCAGCCTCTTCGCCCTGCTCGTCATCGGTCTTGCATGGTTTTCCCTGCGCGATACCACCCCAGTGGTTCCCGAAGCCATCAAGCACGGTTACAGCGAAGCGCTGGCAGCGGCCCGGGGCGGTCAACCCGGTGCCGCGCGGGTGCTCTATCAGCAGTTGAAGCGTCCGGACCTGTCCCCCAAGCGCCGTGTCTGGCTACATGCCGAGCTGCCCAATTATCCAAGCTCGGTGGCCCTGAAGCTGGCGGATGCCGACTTGCAGAACGAGTCGCCCGAAGTGCGTATCGCCGCGATCAGGAGCATCAGCGCCCTGGTACCGAACGGCCAGCGCAGTCTTTTGCTGGGGCCATTGCTCGACGACAGCGAACAGAGCGTGCGGCTGGCGGCAATCAATGCGCTGCTGGGGTTGTCCCCGGACGAACTCGGCTTGTATTTCGGGCCGCTGGAGCAAGCCATCGATGCCTGGGAGCTCGTGCTCAAGAGCGAACCGCAAAGCGCCGAAAACCAATATCAACTGGCCCGGCTGCACCTGCACAACGCCGAACTCAAGCAAGCGCAACAGGCGCTGGACAACACCCTGCGCCTGGCGCCGGACAACCTGCCAGCGCTGGTGCTGCAAATCGAAGTGCTGGACAAACAGGGCCAGAACGACGCCGCCCGGCAACTATTGGCCAGGCAACTGCAGGCACAGCCCAACTCGGCCTATCTGCAACACGCCCTGGGGCTCTGGCTACTGCATCACGACCAAAGCGAATTCGCCCTGCTCGGCCTGTCCAAGGCCGTTGAGCTTGAACCCGATAACCGGGATTACCGCTACGACCTTGCGACCACGTTGCGCGGTGAGCAGGAACTCGAAGCGGCGCAGATACAGTTGCAGGAAATCGTTCAACGCCATCCGAACGATCGCAAGGCACGGGTGTTGCTGATCAACTACTGGAAGGAAAGCGGGCAGCTGCAAAACGTGCAGATCCTGACGGCACAGCTCGAACAAATGAACCCTGATGATCCGTCGTTGCAGCAGGGGCTCTGAAAGCAAAAGATTGCAGCCTTCGGCAGCTCCTGCAGGGTAGGTGTAGGAGCTGCCGCAGGCTGCGATCTTTTTGCGTTAAAAAAGGTTGAACGCTCGTCCGGGCCAGGGGTCAAGTGAAAAGGCAGCCCGTTGCGGCTCTTCGAAGTGGCTGCCTCATTGTTCCTGGCCACAAGAGGAATCTTATTTGTCTCTAACCAACGAATTGAACCGTACCAAAGCCGCCACCGGTATCGAGGGCCTGGACGATATCCTCGATGGAGGATTGTCCCGCGGTCATGTGTTTTTACTCGAAGGCGAGCCGGGAACCGGCAAGACCACGGTGGCGCTGCACTTCCTGTTGGCTGGCGCGCAAGCCGGCGAGCGTTCCTTGTACATCACGCTGTCTGAAACCGAACGCGAGCTGCGCCAAGGCGCCTTGTCCCATGGTTGGGAGATGGACGACAACGTCCACATCTTCGAGCTGACGCCTCCGGAAAACCTGCTCAATGCCGAACAGCAGCAGACGTTGCTTTACTCCTCCGACCTTGAACTGGGCGAGGCCACCCGCCAGATTTTCGAAGTGGTCGAACGGGTCAAACCGACCCGCGTCGTCCTGGACAGTCTTTCCGAAATTCGCCTGCTGGCACAAAGCTCGCTGCGTTATCGTCGGCAGATTCTGGCCATCAAACATTATTTCGTGCGTTATGACGCCACGGTCTTGCTGCTCGACGACCTGACCACCGAGTCCCTGGACAAGACCGTGCACAGCGTCGCCCACGGCGTGATTCGCCTGGAAGAGTTGACGCCCAACTACGGTGCCGAGCGACGGCGCGTGCGCGTGGTGAAGTACCGCGGCCAGAAATACCGGGGCGGCTTTCACGACTTCACCATCACCGGCGACGGCGTGCATGTATTTCCGCGTCTGGTGGCCGCCGAACATCGCGGTCAATACCTGCGCCAGCAATTGAGCAGTGGCATCCGGGAAATGGATGCGCTGCTGGGCGGCGGTATCGAAACCGGGTCCAGCACCTTGATTCTCGGTCCGGCCGGGACCGGCAAATCGCTGATCTCCATGGTGTTCGCCACCGCGGCGGTGGCCCGGGGTGAAAAGGCCGCGCTGTTCATCTTCGATGAAGAGCTGGGGTTGCTGTTCGAGCGCATGAAGAACATCGGCATCGATTTGCAGGCCCTGCAAGACAGCGGCAATTTGCTGGTCGAACAGGTGGACGCCGCCGAGCTGTCTCCCGGAGAGTTCTCCCACCGGGTCCGGCGCTGTGTCGACGAAGGTAATATCAAGACCGTGGTGATCGACAGCATCAATGGCTATCAGGCGGCAATGCCGGAAGAGAACGCCCTGGTACTGCACATGCACGAGCTGTTGCTGTACCTCAATCGACAAGGCGCCGCGACCTTCATGACGGTTGCCCAGCATGGCCTGGTCGGCGACATGCAGACCCCGGTCGACATCACTTACCTGGCCGATACGGTGATCCTGCTGCGTTACTTCGAAGCCCTGGGCAAGGTACGCCGGGCCATTTCGATCATCAAGAAACGCACCGGCAGCCATGAATCGACCATCCGTGAATACCGCATCAGCGCCCAGGGCATGACCATCGGTGAACCGCTGGAGGCCTTCCAGGGTGTACTGCGTGGAGTGCCCACCTATCTCGGGGCCAGCAACCCCTTGCTTGCGGAAGATATCCGGTGACTGCAGTGCTGGCGACACCCGAGCGCACCATCATCCTTGCGCCGCGAGGGCGTGACAGCCAGATTGCCTTGATGATGCTCAACGAAGCCGGGTTTCACGGGGTAATCAGCCAGGACCTGCCCGGACTGTGCGCCGAGTTGGAACTCGGTGCCGGCCTGCTACTGATTTCCAGCGAAGCACTGCTGGGCAGTGATCTCGAACCGTTGATCCGGCTGATTGAACAACAGCCCGCGTGGTCGGACCTGCCGATCGTGTTGATGACCCACCATGGCGGCCCGCAACAGAATCCGGCATCACGTTTCGGTCCGCAATTGGGCAATGTCACCTTCCTCGAACGGCCCTTTCACCCGATCACACTGATCAGTCTGGTCACCACCGCCTTGCGCGGACGGCGACGACAGTACGAGGCCAGGGATCGGCTGATCGACCTGAGCCAGAGTGAATTGCGCCTGCAAAACACCCTCGAAACCCTTGAGCAGCAGGTGGAAGAGCGCACTGCGCAGTTGCGTCACAACGAAGAGGCGCTGCGCCAGTCGCAGAAAATGGAAGCCGTCGGCCAGCTCACCGGCGGCATCGCCCATGACTTCAACAACATGCTGACCGGCATCATCGGCAGCCTGGAATTGTTGCGTCGACGCCTGGCCCGAGGCCGTACCGAAGATCTGGACAGCCTGATCGACCTGGGGGTGACTTCGGCCAACCGCGCGGCGGCCCTGACTCACCGCCTGCTGGCCTTTTCCCGCCGCCAGTCTCTGGATTCCAAACCCGTTGAGATGAATGCCCTGGTGATCTCCATGGATGAACTGCTGCAACGCAGCATCAACGAAAGCATTCGCCTGGACATGCAACTGGACCAGCAACTCTGGGTAGCCGAAGCCGACCCCAATCAACTGGAAAGCGCCCTGCTCAACCTGGTGATCAACGCCCGCGATGCCATGCCCAATGGCGGCAGGCTGGTGGTCTCGACCTCGAACCGGCACCTCGACGAGGACTTTGCTCAGTCCCAGAGCAATCTCGATGCGGGTGATTACGTCGTGCTCAGCGTGACCGACACCGGTTGCGGCATGGCGCAAAGCATCGTCAACCGCGCCTTTGACCCGTTCTTCACCACCAAGCCCATCGGCCAGGGCACCGGGCTGGGTTTATCCATGATCTATGGCTTCAGCAAGCAGTCAGGCGGTCATGTCGTCATCCACAGCGTCGTGGGCGAAGGCACCACGGTGAGTCTGTTTCTGCCACGCTTTGGGGGTGACCTGCCTCAGGAGCATCCGGCCAATGTCGAACGCTCGCCCTTCACCAACAATGGCGAGACCGTATTGATCGTCGAGGACGATCCGGCGGTGCGGGTGCTGGTCAGCACGGTGTTGAGCGATCTGGGTTATGCCTTCGTCGAAGCCTGTGATGGCGATAGTGCGGTGCCGATACTCGAATCGGCGCAGCGCATCGACCTGCTGATCAGCGATGTCGGCCTGCCCGGCATGAATGGCCGGCAACTGGCGGAAATCGGCCGGCAGCTACGGCCCGATCTCAGGGTGCTGTTCATCACCGGCTACGCCGAGCACGCCGCCGTGCGCGGCGGGTTCCTCGATCCGGGCATGCAGATGATCACCAAGCCGTTCACCTTCGATCTGTTGACGGCGAAGGTCCGGGAGATGATCAGCGCCTGAATGCTTACGAAAGCATGTCCTGCATCAGTTCCTGCAACTTATCCAGATCGAATGGTTTGTCCAGGATCGGCGCCTTGCGCGTGATCGGGCTGTCGGTCTCACGGATTTCCTGGGCATAGCCGCTGATGAAGATCACCTTGAGTTCCGGTCGCAGCTTCACGGCGGGTTCGGCGATCTGCACGCCGGAGATTCCACCGGGCAGGCGGAAGTCGGTGATCATCATGTCCAGGTGGGGTTTGCTCGCCAGGATTTCAAAAGCCTGTTCGCCGTTTTCGGCCTGCAATACGCGATAACCCTCGCCCGACAGGTAAGCGGACAGCACCATCAGAATCGAGGGATCGTCCTCGACAACGAGTACTACGTCTTGTGCATCTTCGCTCATGGGAAGCCTTTGTTCGGTCAATTGCTGCTGATACGACCGTGGGGTCGATCAGAGGTTGCGTTTATCTGGCTGTTTTCCTACAGCGGCAGACAAACGCGAAACAAGGCGCCCTCGCCAATCCGGCTCTGGACGGTAATTGTACCGCCATGGGCGGTCACGATCTGTTCTGAAATAAACAATCCCAGGCCCAATCCGGCGACGGCCTGCCTGGCCGATACGCGCTCGAACTGCTGGAATATGCGCGCCTGGTTTTCTTCGCTGATCCCGATCCCCTGGTCGCGCACGTCTACCAGCGCCTGGCCTCCTTCACTGTATACCTTCACCGAGACCGGGCTCTTGGCCCCGTAGCGCAAGGCATTGGTCAACAGGTTGGATATGACCTGCTCAATCCGAAATTCATCCCAGTTTCCGATCACCGGTTGCTCGGCATCGAGGGTGACCGACGTCTCGGCGGCGTCGATCTGCCGGGAAAAGTTGTGCAGCAAATCGCGAACCAGCGTCGAAAGATCGAACCGTGTCGGTCGGATCGACAGCTTGCCGGTGCGAATGCGCGAGACATCGAGCATATCCTCGATCAGGCGAATGAGGCTTTTGATCTGGCGCTCGTCGCGGTCGACCATGGCGTGCATCTTGTCCAGGGTGAAGGCGGCGGCGTTGTCCCGGGCCAAGTGCATCTTGCGCAGCTGGGTTTCAAGGATCAGGCCGTTGAGCGGCGTGCGCACTTCGTGGGCGACGATGGACATGAAGTCATCGCGCATGCGCACCGCCTGCTCCAGTTCCAGCTGGGTGTTCTGCAGTTGCTCGAGCAGGGCTTCCTGTTCGCGGCGACTTTGCTCAAGGGCCAGCACTTGTTCCTTCATCGCCTTGCTCTGGCGATACAGGTCGACGAACACATTGACCTTGCTCTTGACCGCGTGGATGTCCAGTGGTTTGTGCAGGAAGTCCACGGCGCCGCTTTCATAGCCCTTGAACGCGTAGTTCATTTCACGCCCGGCGGCGCTGACAAAAACGATCGGGATGTTCTTGGTTTTTTCGGTACCGCGCATCAACTCCGCCAGCTCGAAGCCATTCATGCCAGGCATCTGCACATCGAGGATGGCCATGGCGAATTCGTGTTGCAACAGCAGTGACAAGGCTTCGTCGGCGGACAGCGCCTTGTACACAATCCGGTCCTCACGCCTGATCAGCGCTTCAAGCGCCAGCAGATTTTCCGGCAGATCGTCCACGATCAGCAGTTTGGCCTGGATATTACTCAGCATGCGATTCGTTCCATCTCGACAAGCAGACGGCCGATGCCGCGTACAGAAAGTATGTGGTCTGGCCGGTGCATATCCAGCGCAGCCTGGGGCATGGTGGCGACCTGAGCCTCTTGCGGGTCTTGCACGATGGTGATGCCACCGCGCTGTTTGACCTGGGCCAGCCCGTGCGCGCCATCGCGGTTGGCGCCTGTGAGCAGGACTGCAGCCAGCCCGGCGCCGTAGGCATCGGCAGCCGACTCGAACAGGTAATCGATGGCGGGACGCGAATGATGCACTCGAGGCTCCAGGCTCAGGGAAAAGCTACGGTCCCGCTCCACCGACAGGTGATAACCGGGCGCTGCGAAATACAGCGTGCCGGCCTCGACCGCAGTCTTGTCGCACGCCTCCAGCACCGGCATGGCCACCCGGCGGGCAAACACATCCGCCAGCTGGCTGCGGCGTTCGTCCGGCAGGTGCAGCACGACAATGATCGGCAACACAAATCCTTCGCGCAGCGGTCCGAGGATGTTCAACAGCGCCTCAACGCCACCGGCGGAGGCACCGATCACGATCGCTTCGATAGCTGGCAGGCTCGTTGCACTGTTCATTTTTTTCGATAGATCCGTTCTTGTTTGACCAGCGGCTCGAACTCATCGCCAAAAGACGAGAAATCCGGGGTTTCCTTGCTGCCCAATACCAGGAAACCGCGATGGCAGAGGGACTCATGAAACAGTCCGAACGCACGATCCTGAAGCTTTTTATTAAAATAAATCAATACGTTACGACATGAAATTAATTGAGTTTCGGAGAACACACTGTCCGTCGCCAGGCTGTGATCGGCGAAGGTCACGTTTTCGCGCAGTGTCTTGTCGAAAATCGCGTACCCATAGGCCGCCGTATAGTAGTCGGCAAACGAACACTGGCCACCGGCCTGCTGGTAATTGGCAGTGTAGGCGCGGACGTTCTCCATCGAGAAAATCCCTTGCTTGGCTTTTTCCAGAGAGTTCGGATTGATGTCGGTCGCGTAGATGATGGTACGGTCGAGCAAGCCCTCTTCGCGCAACAGAATGGCCATCGAATACACCTCTTCCCCGGTGCTGCATCCGGCGATCCAGATCTTGATCGACGGGTAGGTTCGCAGCAGCGGCACCACTTCCTTGCGGATGGCCAGGAAGTGCGAGGGGTCACGAAACATCTCGCTGACCGGAATGGTCAGCAATTGCAGCAATTGCATGAAAGCGGCCGGATCGTGCAGGACCTTTTCCTGCAGCGCCGAGATGGTCTGGCACTCGAACTGACTCAACGCATGATTGACCCGACGCTTGATCGACGCGCCGGAGTAATCGCGAAAATCGTAGCTGTACTTGAGGTAAATCGCCTCGATCAACAGGCGCAATTCGATTTCGCTGCTGCGCTCCCCTGAAAAATGGCGCTCCACTAGATGCGTTCCATCTTCGGCAACCACACGCGGATCAGCGAAAACAGGCGGTCCAGGTCGATGGGTTTGGCCAGGTAATCGTTGGCGCCGGCTTGCAGGCAGCGCTCCTGATCGTCCTTCATGGCCTTGGCCGTCACCGCGATGATCGGCAATTTGCGCCAACGCGGGACCTTGCGGATTTCAACAGTGGCTTCAAAGCCATCCATTTCCGGCATCATCACGTCCATCAACACCAGATCGATGTCCTCCACTTCATTGAGTCGTTCAATCGCTTCCCGGCCATTGCGACCAATGACCACGACTGCGCCCTTTTGCTCCAGCGCGCTGGTGAGGGCGAAAATGTTGCGCACATCATCATCCACCAGCAGCACCTTGCGCCCTTCGAAGACCCGGTCGCGACTGCGGGCGACCTTGAGCATCTTCTGCCGGTCATGGGACAACCGCGATTCGACTTTGTGCAGAAAAAGTGTCACCTCGTCCAAAAGCCGCTCCGGCGAACGCGCGCCCTTGATGATGATCGAACGCGAATACTTGCGCAGTTCAGCCTCTTCATCGCGGGTCAGGTTGCGCCCGGTATAGACGATGACGGGCGGAAAGGAGCAGATGTCTTCGGTGGACATGCGCTTGAGCAGGTCGTTGCCGAGCATGTCAGGCAGCTTGAGGTCGATGATCATGCAATCGAAGACCGACGCGCGCAGCAGGTCCAGTGCCTCCTGCGCCAGGCCAACGGCGGTGATCTCTATGTCATCGTCGCCGATCAGGCGGGCAATGCTGTCGCGCTGCAGGTCGTCGTCCTCGACCAGCAGTACACGTTTGACCTTCTGGGTCAGCTTGGCCTCCAGGCGCGCAAATACGTCCTTGAGTTCCTCGCGGGTGGTGGGTTTGACCGCATAGCCAATGGCGCCCATGTGCATCGCCGCTTCGACCCGGTCCTCGACCGAAATCACATGCACCGGGATGTGCCGGGTTTCGGCGTGCTCCTTCAGGCGTTGCAGCACGGTCAGGCCGGAATGATCCGGAAGCCGCATGTCCAGCAGGATCGCGTCGGGGATGAACGCCTTGGCCAGGTCGTAGCCTTCGTCGGCGCCATGGGCCACCAGGCACTGATAACCCAGCTCATGGGCAAGATCGTAGAGGATGTGCGCAAAGTTCGACTCGTCCTCCACCACCAGAATGCAGCGACTGGTGAACGGCCCCTTGTGGCGATCGTCGTCGAAACGCGCAATGTCGACTTCGGCCACCAATGGCGACAGCGTGGGCGGCACTGCATTCGGCGCGGCCGCCACCGCAACGGCCCGCATCGGTTCGACAGGCTCCTCGCCCGGTTCCACGTACTGCTGCGGCATGACCAGGGTAAACACACTGCCCTGCCCCGGTTTGCTGGTCACGCTGATGGAACCGCCGAGCAGCGCGGCCAGATCGCGGGAGATCGACAAGCCCAGCCCGGTGCCGCCGTAGCGCCGATTGGTGGTGCCATCGGCCTGACGGAAGGCTTCGAAAATGCTGTCGTGCTGATCCGCCTCGATGCCGATCCCGGAATCGCGGATGCTGAACGCGATGCCGTCATTCGGCGCCGCGGCGACAGACAGGCTGACGCTGCCGCTTTCAGTGAACTTCACGGCGTTGGACAACAGGTTCTTGAGCACTTGCTCCAGGCGCTGGCGGTCGGTGAACAGCATCTGCGGCGCGTCGTCGAGCAAATCCACGTGGAAATCCAGCTGCTTGGCCGTGGCCAATGGCTGGAACAGGTCGCGCAGGCCATCGACCAGGCGTGCCACGCTGGTGTTCTCCGGACGGATTTCCAGCTTGCCGGCCTCGACTTTGGAGATGTCCAGAATGTCGTTGATCAGGTTGAGCAAGTCATTGCCAGCGGAGTAGATCGACTCGGCGAACTTCACTTGCTCGGCCGTGAGGTTTTCTTCCGGGTTTTCCGCCAGCAGCTTGGCCAGGATCAACGAGCTGTTGAGCGGCGTGCGCAGTTCGTGGGACATGTTGGCGAGGAATTCGGACTTGTACTTGCTCGAACGCTGCAATTCCAGCGCGCGCTCTTCGAGCTGGATCTGCGCCTGATTGAGTTCGGAGTTCTTCAGGTCCATGGCGTCGCGTTGCTCGGCCAGCACTTGTGCCTGCTCGGCGAGTTGTTCGTTGGTCTGCTCCAGCTCCACCTGCTGGGTTTCCAGGTGCGCCTGGGACTCCTTGAGCACCCGCGACTGTTCTTCGAGCTCTTCGTTGGCGGTCTTGAGCTCTTCCTGCTGTACCTGCAACTTTTCATTGAGCTGCTGGGTTTCGGCCAACACTTCCTGCAAGCGCTGGCGATAGCGTGCGGACTCGATGGACGTGCCGATGTTGCTGGCAATCAACTCCAGCAACGCGACATCGCGGTCATTCAGCGGACGCAGGAAACCCAACTCGATCACGCCATTGACCCGGTCGTCGTCGCTGGTCGGCACCACCAGCACACTGCGCGGCAATCCGTCACCGAGGCCGGAGGTGACCTTGAAATAATCCCCCGGCACCTCGTCCAGGCGAATCAGCCGCGCCTGCTGCGCCACCTGGCCGACAATGCCTTCATCGCTGTAAATCTGCTGCTCGCGCTCTTCCTGTTCGCGGGAAAAACCGTAGCTGGCAATGCGTCTGAGACCGCCGTGGTCTTCCCGAACATAGAGCGCCGCCACGGCGGTACCGAGGTACTGCGCGCAAAACTGCAGGATGTTGCGGCCCAGCAGGTTCAGGCTCAACTGCCCCAGCACCTGCTCGGCGAGCTCGGTCTGACCGTTGCGCAGCCAGGCCTGTTGCTCCAGGCGCTGGGCACTGGCTTGTTGGGATGCGAGATTGACACTGTAGCTTTGAGAAAGGCTGAGCAAATCGCGGCGCCCGACATACGCCAGCAAACCACTGACGCCGGCAATGAACAACAGATAGAGGCTGATACTCCAGACCGTGGTGCGCCGCACCTCATCATTGCGCGTGGTGCGCAACTGTTGTTCGGAGTCGATCACCTCCTCGAACTGCTTGCGAATTTCATCAGTCAGGCGTTTGCCCCGCCCGGCCTTCACCACCGAGCGATAATCACCGCTGCTGCGCTGCAAATCGATCAACGATTGCGCATAGCTGGCCCACTCCTGTTGCAATGCCTGCAACCGCAGCAAGCGGTCAGTCTGCACCGGGTTGTCGGCGGTCAGTTCGAGCAAGGTGTTGAGGGCCACGGCAATCCGCGGCTTGGCGGTTTCGTAAGGGTCGAGGAAGTGCTCGTCGCCACTGAGCAGGAAACCGCGCATCCCGGTCTCCAGGTCCACGGTCAGCTTGACCGCCTCATTGGCGTTATTGATCACCCGGTCGGTGTGTTCCACCCACTGGATCGTCGACAGCAGATAGGTGATCAGCGAAACGAAGAACACCGCGCTGATAAGGCCCAGCCCCAACGGCAGGCTGATATTGCGGCTCAGGAGTTTACGAAATCGTTGCTCATCAACCGAGGACGCAGAGGTCATGGGGCAGGCCTTGTCGAACTGTCAGAATGCAAGGAGTTTGCCCCAAAACTGGCACATGGATCCATTTTTCTGACATGTTTTCACACATAGGCCTACATTGCGCTGCGCCCACCTAAACGGCGGGTTATCCTTGCTGATCTGCGTTGCATGCTTTTTTGCGCCACCTCGGGAACTTGTCCGGATCTGCCACTTACTGATGCAAGAGGCCGGTGATTTCCAGCGACCGGCAATGCCAATCTTTTCAGGAAGTCCACTATGTCATCCGCCAACGCCTACACCATCCTCGTCGTCGAAGACGATGCCATCGTGCGCATGCTGATTGTCGACGTACTCGAGGAGCTGGAGTTCAAGGTGCTGGAGGCCGACGGCAGCGTACACGCGCTGGAGACGCTCAGGGACTCCAAGCAACGCATTGACCTGATGATGACGGATGTCGGCCTGCCGATCATGGATGGCCGCGAACTGGCCAAAGAAGCACGTGTCTTGCGTCCTGCCCTGCCCATTCTGTTTGCCAGCGGTTATGCCGAAAGCATCGACGTGCCCGCCGACATGCACGTGATCGGCAAACCCTTCTCCATTGATCAGTTGCGCGACAAAGTCAAAGGCATTCTCGAGTGACCTGGCGATCCACTGTGGTTTAATGCGCGCCTTTTTTGTCCCTGCCCTGTCTTCGCTTCAAGGAAATTCCGTACATGATTGAGCCCCGCGCAACCAAAGTCCTGGTCATTGGTTACGTCTGGCCCGAGCCCCGTTCTTCGGCGGCCAGCGGGCATGTCATGCAGATTCTCGAGGTCTTCCTGGAGCAAGGCTGGGACATCACCTTCAGCAGCCCGGCAGGTTTCGGCGAACAGCGCGCAGACCTGACGGCGCTGGGTATTCGTGAAGTCCCCATCGAGCTGAACAACAGCAGTTTCGACACCTTCATCAGTGAACTGGCGCCGGACATCGTGTTGTTCGATCAATTCATGATGGAGGAACAGTTCGGTTGGCGGGTCGAAAAGTATTGTCCCGATGCGTTGCGCGTGCTGGAAAGTTGCGACTTGCAAAGCCTCAGGCATGGTCGGCATCAACGCCTCAAGGAGCGCTTGAAGGCCAGTGAGGACAACAATGACTTCAGCGGTCTGTTTGCCCCGGCGTCGCGTGAAGAGTTTGAACACATGGCCAACACCGATCTGGCCAAGCGCGAGATCGCCTCGTTTTATCGTTGTGATTTGACGCTGATGGTTTCCGAAGTGGAAATCGAATTGTTGGTCGAGCAGTTCAGAATTCCGCGCAACTTGCTGCACTGGTGCCCGTTGATGGTCGATCTTCCGGGCGGCGCGCCAGTAGAGTACGAAGATCGCGCGCATTTCCTGCACATCGGCAACTTTCGCCATGCGCCCAACTGGGATGCCGTGCTCTGGCTGAAAACCGCGATCTGGCCGCTGATTCGCGCGCAACTGCCTGATGCGCAGTTGCACATCTATGGCGCGTACACCCCGCCCAAGGCCACTGCCCTGCACAACGCGGCACAGGGCTTTCATGTGCTTAACTGGGCAGAAGATGCCTTGCAGGTGATGTCGAAGACTCGGGTGTGCCTGGCACCGCTGCGTTTCGGCGCCGGCATCAAAGGCAAGATCGTCGATGCGATGCTCTGTGGAACACCCAATGTCACCACGCCAGTGGGCGCCGAAGCCATGCACGATCAAGAGCCCTGGCCCGGTGCCATAACCCGTACGGCGCGCGAGTTCGCCGACAGCGCCGTGCGGCTTTATCAGGACAAGGCGCAGTGGCTTGTCGCCCAGGCCCAGGCCCGTCACCTATTGAGCAGCCGCTACCCGCAGTCCACCCATGGCCCTGCGTTGATCGAAAGGCTGATCGAATGCCAGAGGCATTTGCCACAGATCAGGCGCGATAACTTTACAGGCAGCATGTTGCGCCATCATCAACACAAAAGTACCCAGTACATGGCGCAATGGATCGAGGAAAAAAATCGCAATCAAGCACACACCTTGTAGCGCTCGCCCATATCCCCATCAAAACGCCGACAGAATACTCACTGAATTCCGTCGGCGTTTTGCATTTCAGGGTGGCTAACCTATTCAAGGCACCGCGACGCTGTAGATAAGTAACACCACTCCCTTTGTCACTCCGGATAGTTTCGGGCTGCCTTGAACTTGAAGCCTTCAGGTTGCCAGTGCATTCAGACAAAGGAGAAACAATGACAGTCAAAAAAACGGAATTTATCTACAAACAGAACTGGATGAGCAACATCCTCGACGTAGACAGATTAAGACTCACCGATATTGTCTGGCCCTGCACCCATAACGCCGGGATGGACAAAAAAGCACCTGATTTTGATGATGTGACCGGTAACTGGACCACTTGCCAGAGCGATTCATTTGCCTGGCAACTGGCCAATGGCGCACGGGCCTTGGATATTCGCCTCGAATACGCGGAAGATCCGCAAGCGGTTTTTTACTTTCAGCACAGTGGCCATCGCTCGGGTCGGGTACTGGACGAATTAATCGAGGCAGTGCTGTCGTTTCTTGATGACAACCCGGATGAATTCCTCGTACTGGACTTTCATGAACTCAGGGATGGCAGCAAGCCTTTCGATTATAAAAAGCTCAACGACCAACTGGTGCGGCGACTCGGGATGCGGGTCATACTTCCCGCCAACAGGCATGCCACCGTGGGCGAACTCAAGCACTCCAGTACAAGTCGGCGAGTTGTCATGGCGGCGCCATTCAGGCCTGGTCTGGACGATAACTATTTCTGGCCGCGTATCCCCCACAAATGGCGCGACAGTTCATTTACCAGTTCCGGCGATCTGCGGACCTATATTGCGAGAACCCTGAAAAATGCGTCTTACGACACATTTTTTTGGTCATTGTCGGCAACTGCCTACACGCTATTTGGCGGGCCAAGGAATATCAAAGAAGAGATCAACGACTGGTTCAATACCACCGCAGACTGGGTGACGCGTTGCAGCATCATCAATACCGACTTTTTCGACACATCTGAAATTGTCCGTTACTGCTGGAGTGCCAGCAGCATGAAGGCCGTTTACGGCCCCTCACTGCACAAAACATGATCGAGGCGAGAAAACAGCAAAGTGCGCACAACTCGCGCTCGCTGGCCTGCCGCTACCCAACATCCCGTATGAAGTTGATGATTGACCGCGCGCGTCCCACGACAAAATACTTGATCGCCTTCAATCAACACTACTTTGGCGCAACTTGTTATTCATCAATCAATGCAAGGACGCATTAATGAACAATACGACCCGAGACGATTACGCACTCAATAACTGGATGAGCGCTACACCGGCAATCGATAACCTCTCGCTTGGTGAACTTACGCTACCCGGCACACACAATGCAGGGTGCGACCGGCAAGCGAGCTATCCACTGATCCCCGGCGCGCACTGGCTGGCCTGCCAGCACGATTCGTTCGCAGCTCAACTCAACAACGGTTCACGCGCACTCGATTTACGACTGGACTTTGACGGCCCGGCCACAGAGTTTGAAAAATTCCGATTCCAGCACAATGGCTATCGCTCATCTCGTAACCTGTTAGCTTTATTTGCTGCAGTGAATCTGTTTTTGCGCGATAACCCTGACGAGTTTGTGATTCTGGATTTCCATCAACTCAAGGACGGGCAACAATCGTTCGACTATGCACTCTTCAACGAGATGATGCTCCGTTATCTTGGCGAGAGAATAATCCCTACCGGCAATAGAGGCCTGCCACTTGGCGAGCTAAAGAAAATCAGCGGCAAGCAGCGAGTTCTGGTAGCGGCCCAACAACATCCGGAGTTAAATCCCGCCTGGTTCTGCGAGAAAATCGAACACAAATGGAGCGGGATTGGCGACACAAGTGTCAAGGAACTGGAGCAGCACATCACGAACGTGTTGAGGTCGCCACCTCCCCGTACCAGCTTGTGGTCACTGTCCGCCACTAGCTACTCAAAAGCTGGAGGCCCCGTCGATATCCACGATGAACTGGATAACTGGTTTGACCCCACCACCCACGACCGAAGCGAAAGGTGCAACATTATCAATGTCGATTTCATGGAGGAGTCGCAACTGGTTGCCTACTGCCGTAGCGCGAGCTTGATAAATGCCAGAAAAGCCAGAAATCCCGGATAGTACCGAAAGCCGAGAAGGCTCCTGTCAGGTTTCGCAACGTCGACAACTGGCATTAGCCCCCGCACAAGAGGCATGATCAGGACACGATAACAAGAAAAGTGTATCGACATGCCCCGTAATGCCAGAGTCACCGATCCTTCCTACGAATTGATGGACGACCACAACGGCTTGTCCATCATTTACCGCCAGCATGGTTTCCCCTGCCTGTTGGTGCGCTGGCATTTCCACAAGGAATACGAGCTGCACCTGATCGTCGCCAGTTCCGGCAAGGTATTCATTGGCGACTATATCGGCAACTTCTATCCGCAAACCCTGTTCCTGACCGGCCCCAACCTGCCCCATAACTGGATCAGCCAGGTGGCCGAGGACGAAGTGGTGCCCAAGCGCGACGGGCTTCAACAACATTTCCAACTTCAACCGGCGCTTCCAGCAGCTCAAGGGCATGACGCCTTCGCATTACCGGCGATTGGTGGTGCAGCGGCTGACCGAGCAAAACCAGGGATAGCCGCTGGTCGCAACTGGTAGTTTTGACAGTGGTTTGGCCGTGATGGGTTATCCATGCTTGCAGCAACCCAGTCATCCACATCGAGACCTCGGTCCATGCGCCTTGCCACCCCAAAAAACATCGACGAATACGCACGCTTCGACAAACCGGGAGACACCCAACAGTGGACGGGCGAAGGTGAAATAAAACAGGATGACATCATCAAAGAGAACTGCTGGTTTTCAACCCGCGCCCGTCGGGATTTTGGGCAGCAACTTGCGCCGTCGATTGACGTCCGGGTGCTGATCCGCCTCCGCGGTCTTCTTCCCGGCGAAACATTGATTGCTGAGCATCCCGCTGGTGTCCACGAGATCCAGGGGCTGCCTTTTCGTCAGCACAGCTCGTACCTGATTACAGGTGCAAAAGCCGATGCGGATGGAAAATTCTTCGTGCAGTTTAAATTGGCCACCGGACAAACCATGTCGATTGAGTCAATCCAGGTACAAGCGCCCGTGCGGCGACGCAAAGTATGGACTCGCATTTCAGCATTTCTCCATCAGTGCAAAATAGTATCAGCCAAAGTGCTGCCAACAACATGATGGGGGCCATCGGCACCGGCAATATCCGGCCCGGTGCAATCACCATGAGCCTCGGCTCGTCAGGCACGGTGTGGCCCTTGCCGATCAGCCGAATGTCGCCCCGGAGGCCGCAGTCACCACGTTCTGTTCTTCCAGTGGCGGCTGGCTGCCATTGATCTGCACCATGAACCTGACCAACGCCACCGGCCTGATTCGCGACCTGCTGGACCTCGACATCGATCAGTTCAACGCACTGGTTGCCAAAGCCCCCATTGGTGCCGAAGGCGTGAGCATGCTGCCGTTCTTCAACGGCGAGCGGGTACCCGCCCTGCCCCATGCCAGCGGCAGCCTGTCGGGCCTGACCATGAGCAACCTGACCCGGGCCAATCTGTGCCGCGCGGTCGTCGAAGGCACGACGTTCGGTTTGCGTTACGGACTGGACCTGCTACGCCACAATGGCTTACAAAGCCGCAGCATTCGGCTGATCGGTGGCGGTTCGAAAAGCGCGGTGTGGCGGCAGATCGTCGCCGACATCATGAATACCCCCGTGATCTGCACGAAACAAAGCGAGGCCGCGGCCCTGGGTGCGGCAATCCAGGCGGCCTGGTGCGTATCCTGGACAAACGGAAACGGACTCAGCCTGGCGGACTTGTGCGAGCGTTGCGTAAAACTCGACCCGGCCGGTGAAACCCTGCCGGTCTCCGACAATGTACAAGCCAGTCAGCAGGCTTATGAACGCTATCGACAGCAAGTCGCAACCCTTTGAAGAGTGAACAACTATGTACCTGGTGTGTGGCGAAGCGCTGTTCGATTTTTTCAGTGAAGACGACGCCGGCGGTCTGGCGTCCAAAGTGAATTTCAAAGCCATCGCCGGTGGCTCGCCGTTCAACGTGGCAGTGGGATTGCGCCGGTTGGGCGTGGATTCGGCGCTGTTGGCCGGGTTGTCCACCGACTACCTGGGCCGACGCCTGTTGCAGGTGCTGCAGGATGAAGGTGTGCGCCAGGACTTCCTGCTGGATTTCGCCGCGCCGACCACCCTGGCGATGGTCGCCGTAGGCGCCAATGGCTCGCCGCAATACAGCTTCCGTGGCGAAGGTTGCGCCGATCGACAGTTGAAACCGGAGCACCTGCCGGCACTCGGGCCTGAAGTGCGCGGCCTGCATATCGGATCGTTTTCCCTGGTGGTGCAGCCGATTGCCGACACCCTGTTGGCATTGGTGCGCCGGGAAAGTGGCAAACGCCTGATCAGCCTCGACCCGAACGTGCGCCTGAACCCGGAACCGGACATTGAATTGTGGCGTAAACGGATCGCGACGCTGGTGCAATTGGCCGACCTGATCAAGGTCAGCGACGAGGACCTGCATCTGTTGTACCCAGGCCAGGACCCGGCGCAAGTGATCGAGGGCTGGATGCAGCATCGCTGCCAGCTGGTGTTCCTGACCCGGGGCGGCGAAGGCGCGACCGTGTTCAGCCGGGTTCACGGCTCGTGGTCGACTCCAGCCTGCGCGGTAAAAATCGCCGACACCGTAGGCGCGGGCGATACCTTTCAAGCGGCGTTGATTGCCTGGTTGACCGAGCAGCAACTGGATTCCGTGGAGGGTGTGAAGCAACTTGGCCGCGAGCAGATTGACGGCATGCTGAAGTTTGCGGTGCAGGCGGCGGCGTTGACGTGCAGCAAGACCGGGCCGGATCTGCCTTATCGGGAGCAGCTGGATCTGCGCTGAATTCGAGGGCCACTTCGCGAGCAGGCTCGCTCCCACAGGGTTCGGGGTCGCTCATGACATTTGTGTCGACGCTTGGGCAATGTGGGAGCGAGCCTGCTCGCGATGGTCTTAACTGATACACAGGATCGCGCCCTCGCGACAGGCGGCGTTCAGCCGGGTTAACCCTCGTTTAACCGTGCGGTCCAACACTTCACTGGACCGCACGCCCTCAGACTGTTCTGACGCCCGGTGCGGCAGGTTCGACAGGCCACACATCGAACTGACTTCCCGTACGCACTGGAGATCGCTGATGAACACTCACATCCTGCTGGTTACCGTCGCCCTCGCCTACACCGCGTTTACTGGCCTGGCCCAGGCCAATGACACCGCTACCTCTCAGGCCGTGCCCTATCACTACGGCATGCCATTGCATGTCAGCAAAGTGATTTCACTGACCGAGCCAGACACCCTGGAGTGCAAAGTGGTGAAGGCCGACATGAAGTACATCGATGACACGGGAAAACCCGCAGAAATCACCTACCGTAAACTTTCCGACGCCTGCGAGAACCAAGGCTGACCGAAACGTCTGATTTGATACCTGGCAGTATTCCTTTGAGGGCTGCGGCGCTATGCTCTAGCGCCCCCCTCACTGCCCGCAAGGATTGGCCATGCAGTTTTCGTTTCGCACCTTGTCGATGTTTACCGCCGCCTTATGCCTTTTATTGAGCCTGGTCTGGGGTTTGGCACCTCAATGGCTACTGTCGCTCTGGGGTATCGAATTTTCATTCGTGGCAGGATTGGTCGCGCGCCGCACCGCCGTGCTGTTCGCAGCGTTTAGCGTGCTCTCTTACCTGGTTCGCAACGCATCCCCTTGCGCAACCCGCAATGCGCTGAGCCTCGGCTTCGTCGTCGGCTGCTGGGGATTGGCCGTGCTGGGTTTTGCCGAATGGCTCGCCGGCCATGTCGGGCCGGGCATGTTGCTGGCTGTCGGGCTTGAACTGGCGCTGGGCCTGGCATTCTTCCAGACCCGGCACGTGTCGGTGGAACTCGAAACTGCAGGTTAAAGCGCTTTGCCCAGTATGGAGTGTGGCTCGACTTCTACGTGATGCTGTCCGGAACGCAGTTGGGTAATCAACTCGTTTATTTCCCGACAACCATTGAGTCCGGAGGCATCGATGCCGGTGACATTTAGATCGAGATGATCGGTTTGCCCGTCGGCATAAACCTTCACGGTCATCAACAGATCCGGTGACAACGTGCACTCGCAACGCTTGGGTAAAAAGCTGGTTTCGATAATACGGCGAAGTTCCAAGGCAGAAAGAAACATGGCGACCCTCTCCTTTGTGAGACTGCCAATCAACATCAACGCTCGCTCGTATGCTCTCTCATATAAAAGCCCGGCAAGCTTCAAGGACAGCTACAGCATAAAACATACCCCGGATTTCGGAGTGCAGCTCATCGGCAATTCAAGGGTTTAGGTCAGTCACCTGTAAAACCTGCCGTGCAGTTTGCAATGTACGCCCCTGGCGCCCCCTGCAGTTTGCACGTTTGGCGCCGCGGGTTTGCATTCGTGCCACACGACAGTGAAAATGCCGCCCTTCACTTCAAGCAAGGAGGCATCATGAATTCTTTGGCCGTTAACGCTGGCGCTGCGCTGTTCGCACTGGGGCTTGCCAGCGTGGCGCACGCTGCCAAACTCGAAGACACCGCGCCCTATCCGAAAGCCGAGAGCGGGTTTACCCGCCAGGTGATTCACCTGGCGCCACAGCCCCGGGAAGACGACTTCCAGGTCGAGATCCTGGCCGGCAAAACCATGACCGTAGATTGCAACCGCCCTCGTCTGGGCGGCATTCTCGAAGAGAAAAACCTCGAGGGTTGGGGCTACCCCTTCTATCGCCTGGAAAAAGTCATTGGCCCGATGAGCACGCTGATGGCCTGCCCGGACGGCACGAGCAAACAGGGTTTTGTGCCAGTGGTCGGTGACGGCTTCCTGCTGCGTTACAACAGCAAGCTGCCGCTCGTGCTGTACGTGCCCAAGGACATCGAAGTGCGCTACCGAATCTGGTCGGCGTCGAACAAGGTCGAGAAGGCCATTCAGGAATAACCCGGGCATCTGTTATCGGCCTGCACCAGAGTCATGCCGGCGCGCTGCTCAACGCGGCGCGCTCGGCCACATGCCCCAGGCTGTCAAAATTGATGTTGGCACCGGAGTCGATGGCGACCAGCGTCTGGCCGCGTCCCCCGCTGCGTGCCACGTACTGTTTGATTCCGGCCACGGCCAGCGCACCGGAAGGTTCGGTGATCGAGCGGGTATCGTCGTAGATATTCTTGATGGCGGCGCAAAGCTCATCATTGCTGACCGTCACCACCTCATCAACGCAAAACCGGCAAACCTCAAAACCGTAAGCGCCGATCTGCGCCACCGCCACCCCATCGGCAAAGGTGCCGACCTTGGGCAGGATGACTCGCTCACCGGCCAGCAACGCGGCTTGCAGGCACGCGGAATGCTCCGACTCGACGCCAACGATGCGCACCTGCGGCCGCAAGTATTTGATGTAAGCGGCGATGCCTGCGATCAGCCCCCCGCCACCCACCGGCACGAAAATCGCGTCCAGCGGCCCTTGATGCTGACGCAGGATTTCCATGGCCACCGTGCCTTGGCCCGCGATCACATCCGGATCATCAAAGGGCGAAACAAAGGTGCGCCCGCTTTCCGCGGCCAGCTCCAGTGCATAGGTCAGCGCAAACGGAAAACTTTCGCCATGCAATACCGCATCGGCGCCCCGGCTACGAACTCCGATCACCTTCAATTGCGGCGTCGTGCAAGGCATTACGATAGTGGCGCTGATTCCCAACTCCCGCGCAGCCAGCGCCACACCCTGCGCATGATTACCGGCAGAAGCCGTGACCACGCCGCGAGCCTTTTGCGTATCGCTCAGTTGCACCAGCTTGTTGTAGGCGCCGCGGATCTTGAAGGAAAAGGTCGGTTGCAAGTCTTCGCGCTTGAGCAGGACCTGGTTGCCCAGTGCCTCGGACAAGGCCGGTGCCGCTTGCAAAGGCGTGCGCACCGCCAGTTCATACACCGGCGCGGCAAGGATTTTTTTGACGTAGCGTTCAAGCAAGGCTTGCTGGTCGGTTGTAAAACTCATGGTCGTCTCCTGACATTGATCGGGGCCCGGGAGACAGAAAGTAAAAACCCGCCTCGAGGGCGGGTTGGGTGCTGCAGTCGTGAGCTAGCCCGCCAAATGAGGAATGGCGGTAATAATGCTTGGCTGGCAGCGCAATACGGTGGAAGTCATGGCTCGAAATTAGCCGGGCGTTGATGGCAAGTCAATGGCAAATTTGTGCAGATCCCTCTAGGCTGCCGATTCCAGTCATTGCCCAAGGAAGGAACAGATGAATTCCATTGCCCTGCCCCTTATCGCCCTGATCGCCTTTGCCGGCTATACCCTTTCGGTGATGCTCCAGGCCGAACAATCGCTGATCGACTTCGGCATCAGCTTGATGTCACGTCCAGATACCGCCCAGGTGGTGATCGATCTTTATTTGCTGGCGACGCTGGCGGGTATCTGGATGTACCGGGATGCGCGAAAGCGCGGGCTGTCGACGCTTTCGGTGTTGCCCTATCTATTGATCACCGCTGTGTTTGTGTCGGTTGGGCCATTGTTGTATCTGGTGGTACGCGGGGTTCAGGATCGCAAGAAATTGCCTGCCGCGACTCGACAGTTGTAGAAACCTTGAAATTGCTTTCGCGAGCAAGCCCGCTCCCACACGGGTCTTGCGCCCACTGGAGTCCCCTGTGGGAGCGGGCTTGCTCGCGAAGGGGTCATCAGATTCGACATCATCATTGCCTGACTCACCGCCATCATTTCGCCAACCGCTTGAGCCCCACCACCATCGCCCCCGCCCCGATCATCATCGTCGACAGCAGCAAGGGGTAGGAAACCCACCACGGCGTTCCCGCCGTCATCATGCTGAACTCGGACATGCCTCCGATGCTCGCAATCAGGTTCAATGGCAAAAACACCACGTTGATCAACGTCAGCTTGCGCAGCAGGTTGTTCATGCTGTTGTTCATCAGGTTGCCCCGGGCGTCGATGAGGCCGGAGAACACCGTCGAATAGATTTCCGCCTGCTTGTAACACTGGTTGTTTTCGATGATCAGGTCATCGATCAGGCTGATGGCCTCGGCGTTGAAGCCCTGCTTTTGCGCATGATTGCGCAGTCTATTCAGCACGGCGCCATTGCTGTGAATCGCATTGATGTAATAGATCAGGCTCTCGCTGAGGTTGAACATCTGGATCAGATGCTGATTCTGCATCGAGGCGTTGAATTTCTGCTGCAATTCCCGGGCGATCAGCTTGATCACCTTCAAGTGCCCCAGATAGTGGTGGATGTTGTTGAACAGCAGATCGAGCAGGACATCCAGTGGCGTGTCGAGCGCCTGGCGCTTGCCGAGCCCGTTGAGCGGTGCGTCATCGGTGGCGATCACCAGCAAGCGCCCCGGAGAAAACAGCAGGCCACAGGACGACACCTGGAACCCCAGGTTGTCGGCGCCGGAGTAACTGTCCGGACGCTTCCAGATCAGGAACAGGTTGTCGGGATGGAACTCGATGCGCGACACCTCGTCAGGGTCCAGCGCCGAGGCCAAGGCGTGTTCGTCGAGTTTGAAATGACTGTGCAGCAGGTCGCGCTCGGCCGCATCGGGGTGACTGAACAGCACCACCTCGGCATCCAGTCGCTCGACGGCCTGCAGCATTCCACCGCTCAACTGAAAACTCTTGATCATCGCTGCTTCACCAGGCCTGGCCGCGACGTTTAAGCTCCAGACGCCGAACGAACTCTTCCAGCACCAGTGAATACAGATCGTCCTGCAGGTAGGCGTCTTCGATGCCGGCGTCCATGTTCGGGTTGTCGTTGACCTCGATCACCACCACTTTGTCGCCGGATTGTTTGAGGTCGACCCCGTAGAGACCGTCGCCGATCAGGTTGGCCGTCTTCACCGCCAGTTCCACCACCGCGCGCGGCGCTTCGTGAACCGCCAGGGTGCGGCATTCACCGTTGATGTCCTGGCCCTTGGCCTTGTGGTTGTAGATTTGCCAGTGGCCCTTGGACATGAAGTACTGGCAGGCAAAGATCGGTTTGCGGTTGAGCACGCCAATGCGCCAGTCGTACTCGGTGTAGAAGAACTCCTGGGCCAGCAACAGCACCGAATGTTCGAACAGTTCGGCGGTGGCTTCGAGCAACGCCTGCTGGCTCTCGACCTTGATCACGCCCCGGGAGAAACAACCGTCGGGGATCTTCAACACCAGCGGAAAGCCCAGTCGTTCGCCAACCCGCTCAAAGTCTTCCGGTCGCTCCTTGTAGAGGATTTCAGTGGCGGGCATGCCCAGTTGATGACTCTTGAGCAGATCGGTCAGATACACCTTGTTGGTGCAGCGCAGGATCGACGTCGGGTCGTCCATCACCACCAGCCCTTCGCTCTCGGCTTTCTTGGCGAAGCGATAGGTATGGTTGTCGACGCTGGTGGTCTCGCGGATCAACAAACCGTCGTATTCGGCAATCCGTGCATAGTCCTTGCGCTCGATCAAATCGACATCGATGCCCAGGGTCCGGCCGACCCGGACGAAGTTGTCCAGCGCCCTGGCATTCGACGGTGGCAGGGCTTCCTCGGGATCGTGGAGGATGGCCAGGTCGTAGCGGGCCAGCCGCCGTGAGCGCGGCTGGCGCCAGATCTTGCGACTGAAACTGTCGAGGGAGTGGGCAAACTGATCTTCCTGATCCTCCCGCAACTTGTGCAACGCACCCGACTTGATGCCTTCGATATGCCAGCCGTTAGTTTGGCGAAATTCAACTAACAAGATCGGACAGGCAAACACTTCAAATAACTGTCTGGCCAAATCCTGCAAGGGTTCAATATTGGTCTTGCCGAAATACAGCGTCAGGGTAAACCCTTCGGTGTCACTGTAAGCATGATGACTGAGGGCTTTTTCCAGGGTTTTATCCAGGTCGTCAAGAGCCAGGCCATAGAGGGATTTTCGGGTCAGTTCGCTGATGGTTCGCACCGACGGAATGACCTTGTGCCCACGGGCCTCAGCCAGCAGCGAGCAGTAATAACCGTGTCCCAGGTACTTGTAACTACGACACAGGTTGATGACCTGCACGCGCTTGCCCTGCTCATTGTCGCGGGTTTGCTCCAGATATTCCTGGGCGGTGACGATGTCCTCGCTGGGAAAATAGGAGGCCCAGTCTTCCTTGCGTTCGACGATGATAATCAACTGGCTGGAAGTTTTATTGGAATCATTTAAATAAGTTGCCGAAGTGATTGCTGTCGGCAAAGTTTGCTCGGATACTTCGCGCCAATGACCTTGTACCGCTGACATAGTGATTGATCCGTTGGAGAACAAGACCTTTCCTATTAAGCACGAACTTTTTCGAAAGTCCCGTTTCGTTACGTAACTTTTACGGTGGTCAGTATGAATACAGTTTTTCGTTTGGCGGTAATAGAAGACTTACCCGAACTGCTGCAACTTGAAGAGCAATGCTTTACCACCGATCGGCTCAACAGTCGCAGCTTTCAATGGATGATCAGCCGCGCCAACGGGCAACTGCTCGTGGCCCAGCGCGGCGAGCATCTGCTGGGTTACGCCCTGGTGCTTTTCCATCGAGGTACGTCGCTGGCGCGCCTCTATTCGATAGCCATCGCGGCTCAGGCGCGGGGCAATGGCCTGGGCAAGCAACTGCTCGATCGCACCGAAGCCATTGCCCTGGAACACGATTGCGCCTATCTGCGTCTGGAGGTGCGTATCGACAATCCGGCGGCGATTGCCCTGTATGAACGTAACGGTTACCGGCGCTTTGCCCTGATCCACGACTATTATCAGGACCACGCCGATGCGTTGCGCCTGGAAAAGCGCATCCTCCAGCACCGCGAATCACGCAACATCCAAGTACCCTACTACCCACAGACCACCGATTTCACCTGCGGTCCGGCCTGCCTGCTCATGGCCATGGGCGCGTTGCAGCCGAGGCGTTTGCTGGAGCGGCGTGAAGAACTGCAAATCTGGCGCGAGGCAACTACCGTGTTCATGACCTCCGGCCACGGTGGCTGCAGCCCGCAAGGCCTGGCATTGGCGGCCTGGCGCCGCGAATTTCGGGTGCGCCTGCAACTGAGCAAGGCCGGGCCGTTGTTCCTTGACGGGGTGCGCGATGAGCATAAAAAAGACGTAATGCGCCTGGTGCACGAAGAGTTCACCGCGCAGCTGCTTGCCAGTGACGTCCTGTGCGAGATCGGCGAGCCACTGAATCTTGCGCAACTGCTGGAGCATGGCGGGCAGCCATTGGTGCTGATCAGCAGCTATCGCCTGACCCGCTCCAAATCGCCGCACTGGGTGATAGTGACAGATTGCGATGAAGAATTTGTCTATCTGCACGATCCCGATGTGGACCACAGCCAGCATCGCCAGGCCATGGACTGCCAGCACCTGCCGGTCAGCCATGGGGAGTTCGAGAAGATGTGCAGCTTCGGCCGGGACAAATTGAGGGCGGCTGTAATTGTGTATGGACAGAAGCAGTAGCTGCTTTTGTGGTCGCTCCAACAGCCTTCGCGATCCCACACTTGAAATGCATTCCCCTGTGGGAGCGGGCTTGCTCGCGAAGGCGGCGTGTGAGTTTCACTTCAATCCGACCTTATACAACGCACCATCCTCTTCATCGGTCAACACATACAAATACCCATCCGGCCCCTGCCGCACGTCGCGAATACGCTTTCTCAACGCCCCGAGCAAGCGCTCCTCGTGAACCACCTTGTCGCCATCGAACTCCAGGCGGATCAGCTCCTGGCTGACCAACGCGCCGATGAACACATTGCGTTGCCAGGCCTTGAATCGATCGGCATCGTAGAACGCCATGCCGCTAAGGCCCGGGGACTTTTCCCAGACATGGTTCGGGGCAACGGTGCCTTCAACGGTTTCACCCCTGGCTTCAGGAATCGGTTTACCGGAGTAGTTGATGCCATGGGTCGCCAGCGGCCAGCCGTAATTCCTGCCGCGCTCGATGATGTTGATTTCATCGCCGCCCAGAGGGCCATGTTCGTTTTCCCACAGCGTGCCGTTCCACGGGTTGAGCGCCGCACCTTGCGGGTTGCGCTGGCCGTAGGACCAGATTTCCGGGCGCACGTTGGCCTGACCGACAAAGGGGTTGTCCTTGGGCACCGTGCCGTCCGGGTAGATTCGCACCACCTTGCCTTGCAGCTTGTCGAGGTCCTGGGCGGTCGGGCGCTCGTTGTTTTCCCCCAGCGTCACGAACAGATAGCCGTCTCGATCGAACACCAGCCGCGAACCGAAATGGTTGCCTTGCGAGAGTTTGGGCTCCTGGCGCAGGATCACCTGGAAGTCCTTGATTGCCGTCAGATCGTCGGAGAGCCGGCCGCGCCCCACCGCAGTACCGGCCTTATTGTCCTCTCCCCCCCCTTCGGCATAGGACAGGTAGACCATCCGGTCCTTTCTGAAATCGGGTGACAACGCAACGTCGAGCAAGCCCCCCTGCCCCTTGGTCCAGACCGTTGGCACGCCATTGAGCGGTGCCGACAGCTTGCCATCGGCGGTGACCAGCCGCAGGTTGCCGGGCCGCTCGGTGACCAGCATGCTTTTACCATCCGGCAGGAATGCCAGCGCCCAGGGGTGCTCCAGTCCCGTCACGACAGGGGTCACCTCGAGTGTGCCCTCTTCGCTTTTCATCGTCTGGGTGGGCGCGGCAAGCACAGGGACAGTGGCGGTGATCAATACGCTGGTACAGAGGATTGCCAATGAGTTTTTACGCAACATGCAGACTCCTTTTCTGATGATCATGAGATCTGAAAAAAACCTGGGCACACGTCATGCCGGCCGCTCAACGGTTGCCGGTGCCAGCATCTCGTGGCGCAGGATTGGGAATGAATGTCGGTGGGCTGGCGGGAGCGCTGCGCTCGGGATAGCGATTCCCGATGCCGCCGTTGTCCAGTGTCGGAGGGCGCGGGACCGGCACGGTACTGGGCCCGCGAATGGCCGGGGCACTGGGTCGGGTGCCTTGCATGCTGTTGGGGTTGGCCCGGTTGATCGGGCTGCTGTAAGGATTATTGTTGGTGTTGCCCGGCAGATTCTGGGCCATACGCAGCGAAGCAGAGGTATCGGCCTCGACCATTGGGCCCAGTACAGCACTCAGGGCCAGCGCAATGGCGCCAGACACGTATCGGTTCATGGCGGTGCCTCGCTACGTCACGTGGATAAGAACTTCGATATCACGCTACGCCCGGGGTTCGTATTTGTTAACAAAAACCTCCCCGGCAAGATGTAACACGACGTTGATCCGGTTAAAGGAACGGCCCCAAAGACCACGGAAACTTTTGCTCGAGGCCGCAGGTCACCTGAACATCACTCGCGAGTAGACGACCATGGCACGGGCAATCTGGAAAGGCGCAATCAGCTTCGGACTGGTGCATATCCCCGTGGCGCTGGTCTCGGCAACGTCTTCCCGGGGCGTCGATTTCGACTGGCTCGACAGCCGCAGCATGGACCCGGTGGGCTATAAGCGTGTCAACAAGGTCACGGGCAAGGAAGTCACCAAGGAGCACATCGTCAAGGGCGTGCAATACGAAAAAGGCCGGTACGTGGTGCTCAGTGAGGAGGAGATCCGCAGCGCTCACCCGCTCTCGACCCAGACCATCGACATTTTTTCCTTTGTCGACGGCGAGCAGATTCCCTTGCAGAACATCGACACGCCCTACTACCTGGCACCCGACAAGCGCGGCGGCAAGGTCTATGCATTGCTGCGCGAAACCCTGAGCAAAACCGGCAAGGTCGCCCTCGCCCATGTGGTACTGCACACCCGACAGCACTTGGCCGCGCTGATGCCGCTGGAGTCGGCGCTGGTGCTGGTGATGCTGCGCTGGCCGGCGGAAGTTCGAAGCCTCGATGAGTTGGCGCTGGGCAGCGAAGTGACCCGGCCGGAACTGGCCAAGGGCGAACTGGACATGGCCAGGCGCCTGGTGGAGGACATGAGCGCCCAGTGGACGCCGCAAGACTATCGGGATGGTTTCGAGGACAAGATCATGGCCCTGGTGGACAAGAAGGCCCATGAAGGCAAGATTGAAGACGTTGAAACGGCCTCTGGTGAAGAGCTACGTAAAACGGCGGATGTCATTGACCTGACCGAACTGCTCAAGCGTAGCCTGGGCAGCAAGGGTGCCGGCAAAGCAACGGCCAGGCCCAAGGCGAACAGCAAACCGGCGGCGAAGAAGAAAGCCGGTAAGTGATTGGCGGGATGTCCCGGCCTCTGCGTCGGAACACCGCCCGGACATACCACTCAGATCAGAATGATGACCACCAGCAACCCCGCGAAGATCGACCACTTTTCGAGGTAGTAAAGCTTGCGGTTGCGTTTCTTCAGTTGTTTGCCGTGCAGGCGAACCTTGTAAATCTTGCCGAACAGGCGGTTGAGGCCGCCGGTCTTGTCGCCCGCCTCGTTTGGCGCACCCGACGCCGACATGACATGGCGACTGAACCAGCGATTGAATGCCGCTGCCCATCTGTATTTCATTGGCCGCTCGACGTCGCAGAACAAAATGATGCGGTTCTGCTGCGTGGTGTTTTCTGCGTAATGAATGTAGGTCTCATCGAACATCACCGCTTCGCCATCGCGCCAATGGTAGTCCTGGCCATCGACATTGATATAGCAACCCTCGGCGTTGGGGGTTTCCAGCCCCAGGTGATAACGGTACGAACCGGCATACGGGTCGCGGTGGCGCACCAGTCTGGATCCCGGTGGCAACTCGGCGAACATTGCCGCCTTGATCGAACCAATGCCCTGCACCAGTTCGGTGGTGCGCGGGCAGAGCTTCATGGCCGATGGATGGCTGTCGCCGTACCATTTGAGATAGAAGCGCTTCCAGCCGGTCTTGAAAAACGAGTTGAAACCGACGTCATCGAATTGGTTCGAACGTTTGATCTCACCGGCCCGAAGCAAATTCTGGCCTTCGGCACGAATTTCTTCCCAGTGCGCCTGCAGCGGACTCAGATCGGGGAAGTCGGCCGGGTCGAGATAGGGTTTGTTGGGGATTTTGGAAAACAGATAAAGAAAGCAATTGATCGGCGCCAGAAACGTCGAGTGATCACTCAACTGGCGGCCCAGTTTATGGCGCACTTGGCCACGCAGGTGGACATACGCAATAGAGACAACGTAGATAACGGCAATGATCAGTTTCACGGAAATCGTCACACGTCAGAAGAAAACAAACTGCGCCCTTTACCGGAATGCCGGTCTCCGGGTCTTGTGCAGCGGCTGAAAACGAAACAGCGGCCCTGTAGCACCATTGAGCTACACCGACGATCGGCGCTTTGCCGACAGATGGCATTTTAGCCACAGTTTGTAACCAATAGTTAACCTGTAACTGTGAAAAACTGTCCACAAAATCCGCCGAAACGTCACTGCGGCCTCAACGCCCTATCGTTTAAAGAGCCAGACCAGTACAATCGCCGCCAAACTTTACGCGCCACCAGGTTGAAAGCGGGAAATTCCCCTTTCAGCGCACGTCGACTCGGGCCAGGCGCGCCACATGCTGCTGTCCACTTAATGCCAGATTGAACTTCCACTGCCGATCGGGATGAATGTCCCGCGGACCGGACAGTGGAAACGGGTACTGAACCGGTACTGCCGCAACCCTAGCTACTCTGAATGCTTCGCAGGAAAAACCTTTGATTTCTACAGCTAACATCACGATGCAGTTCGGCGCCAAGCCGCTCTTCGAAAACGTTTCGGTCAAGTTCAACGGTGGCAACCGTTACGGCCTGATCGGCGCCAACGGTTGCGGCAAGTCGACCTTCATGAAGATCCTCGGCGGTGACCTGGAGCCGTCCGGCGGCCAGGTCATGCTGGAGCCGAACGTGCGTCTGGGTAAATTGCGCCAGGACCAGTTCGCCTACGAAGAATTCACCGTGATCGACACCGTGATCATGGGTCACGAAGAGCTGTGGAAGGTCAAGGCCGAGCGCGACCGTATCTATTCGCTGCCGGAAATGAGCGAAGAAGACGGCATGGCCGTGGCCGAGCTGGAAACCGAATTCGCCGAAATGGACGGCTACACCGCCGAATCCCGCGCCGGTGAGTTGCTGCTGGGCCTGGGTATTCCCCTGGAACAGCATTTCGGTCCGATGTCCGAAGTCGCTCCGGGCTGGAAGCTGCGCGTATTGCTGGCCCAGGCGCTGTTCTCCGATCCGGAAGTGCTGTTGCTCGACGAACCGACCAACCACCTGGACATCAACACCATTCGCTGGCTGGAATCGATTCTCACCGTGCGCAACAGCACCATGATCATCATTTCCCACGACCGTCACTTCCTCAACAGCGTCTGCACCCACATGGCCGACCTGGACTATGGCGAGCTGCGCCTGTTCCCGGGCAACTACGACGAGTACATGACCGCGGCGACCCAGTCCCGCGAGCAATTGCTGTCGGACAACGCCAAGAAGAAAGCCCAGATCGCCGAACTGCAAACGTTCGTCAGCCGCTTCTCGGCCAACGCCTCGAAAGCCAAGCAGGCCACTTCCCGCGCCAAGCAGATCGACAAGATCCAGCTGGCCGAAGTCAAGCCATCGAGCCGCGTGAGCCCGTTCATCCGCTTCGAACAGACCAAGAAACTGCACCGCCAGGCCGTGACCATCGAGCAGATGTCCAAGGGCTTCGACGGCAAGACCCTGTTCAAGAACTTCAGCTTCACCGTCGAAGCCGGCGAGCGCGTGGCGATCATCGGCCCGAACGGTATCGGCAAGACCACCCTGCTGCGTACCTTGATGGGTGAGCTGACACCGGACGCCGGTTCCGTGAAGTGGACCGAAAGCGCGGAGCTGGGCTACTACGCCCAGGACCACGCCCATGACTTCGAAGACGACGTCAGCCTGTTCGACTGGATGGGCCAGTGGACCCAGGGCGAGCAGATCATCCGTGGCACCCTGGGCCGCATGCTGTTCTCCAACGACGAGATCCTCAAGTCGGTCAAGGTCATTTCCGGTGGTGAGCAAGGCCGCATGCTGTTCGGCAAGCTGATCCTGCAAAAGCCGAACGTACTGGTGATGGACGAACCGACCAACCACCTGGACATGGAGTCCATCGAGGCGCTGAACCTGGCGCTGGAAAACTACCCGGGCACGCTGATCTTCGTCAGCCACGACCGTGAGTTCGTATCGTCCCTGGCCACCCGCATCATCGAGTTGAGCCCGAACGGCGTGACCGACTTCAGCGGCACCTATGACGACTACCTGCGTAGCCAGGGTGTAGTTTTCTAAGACCAGCCTGTAGGAGCGAGCTTGCTCGCGATGGACCCAAGATCACCACGTTTAGTCAGTAAGCGCGCGTTATTCTTAACCTCCATCGCGAGCAGGCTCGCTCCCACAATTGAATGCAGGCCCCTGTGGGAGCGAGCCTGCTCGCGAAGGCTGATTCAAGAACGCTGAAAAGCAAAAACAGTTAGCCTGCTTCCTTTTACCCCACCACCGCGCCATGATGCAGCTCTCCCACCGCCGCCCGCGAACGAGCCCTCATGTCTGTGCAGCAAGTGCCCCCGCAAAGCTCCATGGCGATCACCCTGCAGATCGTCTCCATCGTGTTCTATACCTTTATTGCCTTCCTCTGCATCGGTTTGCCGATTGCGGTATTGCCAGGTTATGTCCACGAGCAACTGGGGTTCAGCGCCATCGTGGCCGGGCTGACCATCGGCTCGCAATACCTTGCCACCCTGCTCAGTCGCCCGATGGCCGGGCGCATGTCGGACAGCGTCGGCACCAAGCGGGCGATCATCTATGGCTTGTCCGGGATTGTGCTCAGTGGCCTGCTGACGCTGCTGTCGACTCTGTTGCAAGGTTTGCCGTTGCTAAGCCTGCTGATCCTGATCGCCGGGCGCTTGTTGCTGGGCATTGCCCAAGGCTTGATCGGCGTCGGCACCATCAGTTGGTGCATGGGTCAGGTGGGCGCCGAGCACACCGCGCGGTCGATTTCCTGGAACGGCATCGCCTCCTATGGTGCGATTGCCATTGGTGCACCGCTGGGCGTGGTCATGGTGCAACAACTCGGTTTCGCCAGCCTGGGCATCGCCCTGTCGCTGCTGGCCCTGGCTGCACTATTGCTGATTCGCAACAAGCCCTCGGTGCCGGTGGTACGCGGTGAACGCCTGCCGTTTTGGGCGGTGTTCGGACGCATTGCGCCGTTTGGCGCGAGCCTGAGCCTGGCTTCCATCGGCTACGGCACCCTGACGACTTTTATAACCCTGTATTACGTCAATCGCGGCTGGACCGGTGCCGCCTATTGCCTGACCGTGTTCGGGGTCTGTTTCATTCTGTCGCGGCTGCTGTTCATTTCCGCCATCAGCCGATTCGGCGGGTTCACCTGCGCCATTGCCTGCATGTGCATCGAGACGGCGGGCCTGGTGCTGCTGTGGCTGGCACCGTCGACCGGGTACGCGCTGATTGGCGCCGGCCTGACCGGCTTCGGCCTGTCGCTGGTGTACCCGGCGCTGGGTGTCGAGGCCATCAAACAGGTGCCCAATTCCAGCCGGGGCGCGGGACTAAGTGCCTATGCGGTGTTTTTCGACCTGGCGCTGGCGATCGCCGGCCCCTTGATGGGCGCGATCGCATTGAACATGGGGTATTCGTGGATTTTCTTCAGTGCCGCGTTGTTGTCGGTGATCGGCCTGGGACTGACCCTGCTGCTCAAGCACCGCGCCATGGCTTGACCCTCTGTAAGGAGCTATTGATCAGCCGTCTGCATCCCCGCCCGGGTCGCCCTGCCCAGGGTGCGCGAGAAGAAGCTTGCGGCTTCAGAGATCAGGTTGCGATGAATGTCTTGCCGATCGACGCCATCGGCATCGGTACACAACGCGGGCATGATCGCTATCTGCTCGTCATTGCACGGCGCCATGAAGACGAAGTGCCCTGCCCCCGCCAGTAACTTGAAGTCAGGCGCCGTCGGCAGCTTGCGCGCCAGTGCTGCGGCGTTCTTGTCCACCGCCACCAGCTTGTCGCCATCGCCGCTGTAAAGCAGCACCGGCACGTGCACATCAGCCAGGGTGTGGCGACCGAACTTCAGGCTCAACGGCGCCATCAGCATCAAGGCGTGCACGCGTGGGTCCGCCACCGGCTGCAAGTCGTCGCGGTCGACAATCAACTCGCCTTGGGTATTGCAGGCGTCGCGGTCGTCCGGACGTTCCTGGCAATAACGGCGCAAGCGATCCAGGTCCGGCGTGGCGCCGGACAAAATCAATGCGGTCTCGCCACCGGCCGAATAACCAATGACGCCAACCTGATCGGCGTTGACGAAGGGGGACAACATGCGGTCGCCCAGGGTGGCAGTGATGGCTTCGGAAATCTGAATCGGCCGGCCGTACAGGTTACTCAAAGTACCGAGGCGGCTGTGGTCCCTGGAGTTGTCACCGGGGTGGATCACCGCCACCACGACGAAACCTTTGCGTGCCAGCGAGGTGGCGAGGTCGTGCAAGGCCAGGGGGGTTCCGGTGTTGCCGTGGGACAGCATCAGCATCGGGAACCGGCCTATCGCGACCCTGGTGTCCTCCCCGGCTTCGACGGTGTAACCCTCGAGTTTGCTGGTGTGCTCCCAATCACTGGAAGGATAGAAGGCGATGGCGCGCATCGGCTGCAGGTCCAGTGGGTCGAGAAACGTCATCTCATGAAAGCCGACGCTCCAGTGCGGATGCGGTGCAGGCGCGGCGTGCACTGTATTCAGGCTGCAGAGCAGGCAAATCAGTAAAGTTGCACAAAGACGCACCATGAGATGCCCACCTTGTTACCGGACTTGAGACGTACACCCCGAATTGCATAAGTCGGGCCCCCCGAAACGACCAGAAACAAAAAACTCCGTAGCTGGTACTTGCGTAGCCAGAATACAGAGTTTTTTGGGCTTTACCTGAACGGCTGCGAACTTTTACGCAGGCCTTACGCAGCAGCGAACAACTGCTCGCTGATTTGCGCGTGAGCAGCGCTCATGGCTTTGCTGCGTACGTCGTCACCGTAAGCCAGGCCTTCGGCGCGGACGATTTCGATGTCGGTGATACCGATGAAACCGAACAGCAACTTCAAATATTCTTCGTGGGCAACACCGGTTGCCTGACCGGCGTGCATGCCGCCGGAAGTCGAAACGATCACCACTTTCTTGCCGCCGCACAGGCCTTCAGGGCCGGCTTCGGTGTAGCGGAAGGTCTGGCCGGCGACGGCGATGCGATCGATCCAGGCCTTCAACTGAGTCGGGATGGTGAAGTTGTACATCGGTGCAGCGATCACCACGGCATCGGCGGCCAGGAATTCGGCCAGGGTCGAGGCGCTCAGTTCGGCTTCGTGCTGTTGTGCGGCGTTTCGCAGTTCAGCGGTGGTGCCGGCGGCCACCAGGGTAGTGGAAGAGAAATGGCTGATGGCATCAGCGGCCAGGTCGCGGTAGGTCACTACGGCGGTTGGCTCGGCGGCTTGCCAGGCCTTTACGACTTCACCGCTCAACTGACGGGAAGCGGAGTTGTCGCCCAGGATGCTCGAATCGATATGCAGCAGTTTCATGTGGGATCTCCAAGTGAGGATCGCCCACAAGGGCGATCTGATGGGACTAATCCTACAGACGAAACCAATAGCTGATTAGTCGGCAACAATGCGATAGTTCGTCCCACAGATAGAACAATCGGATGCACATCATGCAAGACCTCAACGACCTGTATTACTTTGCCAAAGTCGTGGAAGCCGGCGGATTCGCGGCAGCCGGACGCTTGCTGGGCATCCCCAAGTCCCGACTGTCGCGGCGCATCGCCGAACTGGAAGAACGCCTGGGTGCACGTTTGCTGCAACGCACCACCCGACAGCTGAAACTGACCGCTGTGGGTGAACGCTACCTCAGGCACTGCCAGGCGATGCTGCTGGAAGCGGAAATGGCCGACGAGGCCGTGGCCAGCATGTCCAGTGAACCCCGCGGGCGTTTGCGGGTGTCCTGCCCGGTCGGGTTGGCCCACGAAATATTACCGGGGGTGATCAGCGACTTTCTCGAACGCTTTCCGCAAGTCCAGCTGGAGGTCATGCTGCTCAACCGCCGGGTTGACCTGGTGAACGAAGGCATTGACGTTGCCCTGCGTGTGCGGGAGCTAGGCGATGAAGACCCGCTGCTGGTCACCCGCCGCCTGCGTCAGGCGCAGATGCTGATGGTCGCCAGCCCCGGTTTCCTCAAAGGTCGTGAGATCAATCACCCCGAAGATCTGAAAAGCCTGCCGGTGCTCGGCGCCTTGGAACCCGACCGCCTGGTGCACATCCGCCTGCTGGATCAAAACGGCAAGAGTTGTGAACTCGCGCTCGAGGCCCGGCTGGGCATCGATGACTTTATCGTGCGCAAGGCCAGCACCCTCTCCGGCATCGGCTTTACGATGCTGCCCATGATGTATTGCGAACAGGAGCTGGAAAACGGCTCGCTGGTGCAGCTGTTGCCCGAGTGGTCCCTGCCCGGTGGCTGGCTGCAGGCGGTCTATCCTCATCGACGTGGGGTGATGCCGGCGGTACGCGCCTGGATTGACCACCTGGTCGAATCCTTCAATGCCTGTGGGGAACGATTGTTATGAAAGCTGGACGGATGAGCGAAGAGGACGTCGCGAAGTTCTGCCTCGCCCTGCCCGGTGCACGGGAAGATTATAAATGGGGAGGCGTGCGGGTGTTTTCGATTGCCGGGAACAAGATGTTCGCCTTGCAGGGCCTGAGGGGTGATTCCCTGGCCTTCAAGGTCGACAAGGACTTGTTTCTCGGTCACTGCGACCGTCCGGGCATTCACCCGGCGCCGTACCTGGCCCGCGCCCAGTGGATCATCATGCAAACGCCCTACCCGCTCGGCAGCGAAGAACTGCAGGGCTTGCTGCAGCGCTCCCACCAATTGGTGGTGAGCAGACTGCCCAGGCGCACTCAAGTCGGACTGCTACTGTAGGGCTTTGTTTAAAAGGTCAAGGCGAAAACATGTGCGCCGAGAAACAGGCGATCGATCCAGAACACCTGGTGCAATAGCACTATGATCCAGAACACCAACTGGTACGAGACTTTGCGGGTTTTATGGCGAAACGCCTGCTGAGCCAGCAATGCACCGGGCCAGCCGCCGGCGAGCTCCAGCGCATGCAGGACGTTCTCCGGCGTACGCCATTGCTCGGCGCGTGCCTTGCGCTTATCGCTCCAGTACAGGAAAAACGTCACGACGCTGACGATGCCGTAGGCCGCGAGGGGAATCAGCGACTCCCCGTGCAGCCATAACGACAGCGAACCCGACAGCGGCAACGTGCACAGGACTGCAAACAACAGCCACTTCAGCCGTGGATGGCGGAACTGTCCCCCGGACGGGCGTCCGGGGTTGTTGCGCGAGCGCGAGTCACTCACGGCTTGACCGCGCTCCAGTCGACCCAGCCGAACTGCCAGGTCGCCAGGATGATCAGGCCGAACACAATGCGATACCAGGCAAACGCCGCATAACTGTGGTTGGCGATGAACTTGAGCAGCCCGCGGACCGCAATCATTGCAAAAATGAACGCCGTGACGAAGCCGACGGCGAACACCGGGAAATCCGCCGGGACAAACAGTTCACGGTACTTGTAGCCCGAGTACACCGCTGCGCCGACCATGGTGGGCATCGCCAGGAAGAACGAGAACTCGGTAGCGGTCTTGCGCGACAGGCCGAACAGCAAACCGCCGATGATCGTCGAGCCCGACCGCGAAGTGCCCGGAATCATCGCCAGGCATTGGGCGAAGCCGACTTTCAAGGCATCTTTCCAGGTGATGTCATCCACGGATTCGGCGTGTACTTCATGCTGGCGGCGCTCTGCCCACAACATGACGATTCCGCCCACGACCAGCGCCGTTGCCACGGTGATCGGATTGAACAGGTAATGGTGAATCAGGTCGGCGAAGATCACGCCCAACACCACGGCCGGCAAGAACGCGATCAACAGGTTCGCGGTAAACCGCCGGGCGCCCGGCTGGGTTGGCAGACCGATTACCACGTCGAAGATCTTGCGTCGAAACTCCCACACCACCGCCAGGATGGCACCCAGCTGAATGATGATGTTGAACGCCATCGCCCGCTCGCCCCCGAAGCCGAGCAAGTCGGCCACGATGATCTGGTGGCCGGTACTGGAAATGGGCAGGAACTCGGTAAGTCCTTCTACAACCCCAAGAATCAATGCCTGAAAGGCGGTCCAAAGATCCATCAATCCCCCAAAAGGCTATGCACGCCGGCATGCCCCGTTAATATTTTTTCAAATGCTTTTTGCGATCAGCCTGGCTGAGGTCTCCCGCGCATCAAGGATCACCACAGAACCGTTAAAATCCTGTGAAAAAACCACCTTGAATCAGCTTTACCCGTGCGGGGGGGCGAAATCCTATCAGACAAGTCCGATCGGCGGTTACAATCCGCCCCTCTTTGATTTCCCAAAGGTATCTCCATGTCCGGGCTTGAACTGTTTGCCGCCGCCCTCGGTGTCATTGCCGTCTGGCTGACGGTCAAACAGAACCCCTGGTGCTGGCCTATCGGCCTGGTCATGGTGCTGCTCTACAGTTGGATCTTTTTTGAGGTGAAACTGTATTCCGACATGCTGCTGCAAATTGTCTATGCCGCCTTGCAGCTTTACGGCTGGTGGCAGTGGACACGGGTTGGCGACACGACCCATGGTCGCGAAGTCAGTCGCCTCGACGCTCGAACCGTGGTGTTGAGCCTGGCCATTGGTGCCGTCGGCAGTCTGTCGCTGGGAGCCGCCATGGCCCACTGGACCGACGCTGCACAGCCCTGGCTTGATGCGGCGCTGACCGGGTTCAGCCTGGTGGCGCAGGTCTGGATGGCGCAAAAACGTGTACAGTGCTGGCCGTTGTGGATCGCTCTGGATGTGATATTCGTCGGGTTGTTCGTCTATAAGGGCATGTACCTGACCGCCACCCTGTACGGGTTGTTCGCCGTCATCGCCGTACAGGGCTGGCGCGAATGGCGTGCCGACCCGGCATTGCGCGCATGAAAGTCCTGGTCCTTACAGGCCCTGAATCCAGCGGTAAAAGCTGGTTGGCAGCCGAGTTGCAACAGCGTTTCGGCGGAATGCTGGTTGACGAGTACGTGCGCTGGTTCATCGAGCAGAATCCGCGGGACACCACGTTGGCCGACATTACGCCCATCGCCCGCGGTCAATTGGCATGGGAAGACCAGGCGCGGGCACAACAGCCACCTTTGCTCATCCTCGACACGCACCTGCTGAGCAATATTCTCTGGAGCCAGACCCTGTTTGGCGATTGCCCCGCCTGGATTGAACAAACGCTACTGGCCCGGCATTACGATTTACACCTGCTGCTGTCACCGGAGCACGTCGAGTGGACGGATGACGGCCAGCGTTGCCAGCCCCGATTGAGTGAGCGCCAGGCATTTTTCGAGCAGACCCTGGCGTGGCTTGAACACCACGCACAACCGGTTCAAGTGCTGCACGGAGATTGGGCAGAACGCCGAATCCAGGCACTGAACGCCGTGACCCGATTGCTCGGCGCCTGACCGGCGTTTGGGGCATTTTCCCCATCCTCCCCCTGCTGTGGGGGGGGAAGTGTCCGATCCTGAAACAACGTCCCTACCTGAAACTACCCATCTCAACACCCCTCATCGTTTGCCTACAGGATGTGTTAAGGCATTGTTACAACAACGCTAGAACCCCTGTTTCAGAGGGGTTGGTACGCAATTACGGGCTGCCAGCGCAGGGATTCGTCTCACCGTTGGTACACCCTCGACAAAGGGTTCCCGAACCAAGTCTGTAAGCCATTGAATCAACTCGATATTCAAAAGGCGGCACAGCTTTCGCTGTATTCCTCACACAGCTGACCGGGGCCAGCTTACAAATGAAGGAATGAATGTCGTGGAGATATTCAAAAAAAAGGCTTGATGTGCCTCCTGCTGATCGCGAGCGCTGCTGGCACTGTTCTAAGTTTAAACGTTCGAGCCGAAGGCAACGGTGTCATCGTGCTTGACCGTACCGTTCACCCAACGCTCATCGGTCGCAGCGGCGGCAGGGATCCGAACCCGGCCACCATCAGCGCCAACCCTTCTGCCCGCGTCACCGGCGAACTCAGCGACGCCGACATCGCCGGGGTAACCACCGGAACGACCCCTCATAACAGCTTCGGGCAAAACCCGGGCGGCATGCACGGCCTGAATGTCATCACCAACCCCAACGGTTTGCCCGGCATGTCCGTCGGCCACAGTGGTGGCAGCGGCGGCACCATTTCCGGAACCATCAACCGCGCCATGAGCAGCGGCCTCAGCCCACTGGGCAGAATCACGGGGGGGCAATGAGATGGATCGTTCCCTTCTTTTAACTGCCCTTTTACCTGCCCTGCTACTTGCCCTGCTCGGCGGCACCAGCGTGATGGCCGATTCGGGCGTCAGTTCGGTGAACAACGCCATCCTCCTGGATTCCGGTACCCAATACCGAGGCAACTTCAGCGTCAACCAGGCGGCGGGTGATCAACAGCAGCAGGCCAACGTCCGCGCGATCGCCATTGGAACCGAAACCGGGGCGACCACCAGCGTCAGGCAGAGCATCACCACGCCGGCCAATCCGTCGATGGATGCGACGGCCAATATTGGTGGCACCTCTTTCAGTAATGGCAACGGCGTACTGGGCGTCAACCAGAGTGCCGGGGCGAACAACCAGATGGCCAACGCCCTGCGCATCAGCATCGGCGCTGCACCACAAGCCATCGACGACAGTGCTCTTTCTCAACAGAACGTGGCGTTGCTACCGAGCTCGGGAGCAACTGGCACCCAAAACGGCAGTCGCCAGGTCGTGACAAGCGACCAGGCCTTTACCGGCAGCCGGGGCGTGATCCAGGTGAACCAGAGTGCCGGGGTGGGGAACCGAATGGCTAACACCCTGAGTATCCGGGTCTCTGACTGACCCCGATACAGTGCGAATGGGGAAGTATCAACACTTGACCAACTAATGAGCACGGAGAATCACCATGAACCCGACAACTGCTCTCAAACCACTGGCTTTCGCCCTGGCAGCAGTGATGGCATTCGCAGCCCAGGCAGCCGGTGTTGATGATCCCGAACAGGCCAATGGACAGGGCAGCAACCAACAGCCTAATGGCCCGTCGCTGGAACAGATTCTGCAGATAACCGCAGGTGCCGGGGCCGCCGTGCTGGACTCGCAGGAAAGCAGTGACAGCGGAGTAGTGAACCGGGGCACCCAAAACGACGCTAAAATCGATAACTCCCTGAACAACTCCAATGGCAACATGGGCGCCAACGTTGCAGCCGGTAACGGCAACCAGCAAGACAACGCCGCCGCCCTTGCCACGGCTGACGAAGCCTTCATCTTCGGCAGCGCGGTCGCCGTCTCCAGCGCGACTCAGAGGAACACCGGCAACACCGCCAGGAACCGCTCCAACACCAACAACACATCGCTCAATAACGCGGGCAACAGCGGTTCCGGCAACATCGGCATCAACGTGACCACCGGCGACTTCAACCAACAGAAAAACAACCTGGCAATTGCCGTTTCCGGCGGCCGTGTAGCGGTAGCCGCGGCGGCGGCCAACCAAAGCACGTCCGGGCTGAACGTCACCAACAACGCCAGGACTGAATTCGTACCCGTGGGTGTACTCGGTCTGTCCGGCATAACCACTCAACAAGTGATGACGCCAGAAGGCTGGAGACCTCCTGTAACCAACAATGCTTCGATCACGAGTTCGATGAACAACTTCTCCGGAAACGGCGGAGCCAACGTATCGTCCGGCGTCGGCAACCAGCAAAGCAACTCGCTGTCCATCGCCGCAGGCTGTAAATCATGCCCATAATCGCGACCGCCATGAAAGCCCCGGCGACGGCGCTTTTCCTTGGTCTGAAGGCGTATCGTCCATGCGTAAGACGGCCCTTTTCGTTCTGCTGTGCCTGTCTGGCCTGACCCAGGCTGCACAGATGCCGGTTGCCGCCCTGCCGGGCGGCGTGCTGGTGTACAAGCACGTACAGAGTTTGCGTGAGCGCAAGTTCAGCGACATCGTCGAACAGAAAACCGATTTCAGCTGCGGCGCCGCCGCGCTGGCAACGATCCTGCGCCAGGCCTATTGGCTCGACGTCGATGAGGAGCACATCATCAAAGGCATGCTGGTCTTCGCCGACCAGGACCTGGTCCGTACCCAGGGTTTTTCCATGCTGGACATGAAGCGCTACATAGAAAGCATCGGCATGCGCGCCAGGGGTTACAAGATCCCGCCTGAAAGACTCGATGCCGTGACGATTCCGGTGGTAGTACTGATGGAAACTCGTGGCTACAAGCACTTCGTGGTGTTGCAGCGGGCGGACAAGAACTGGGTCTACATCGGCGACCCGGTGCTCGGTCACAAACGCTACTCCCATGATGATTTTGTCAAAGGCTGGAACGGCATTGTCTTCGCTATCATCGGTCCCGGTTACGACAAGACCAATGCGTTACGCAGTCCACCGGAACCGCTGACTGCCAAGAACAAGATGGATAATTTCAACCCGGTCAAAGATGCTGAATTGATGGAATTTGGTTTCATACAGAGCGACTTCTTCTAATCGCCAATAAGATGACAGGGGGCAGGATGCTCCGGGAGCAGCAAATGAAAACCTCGTATTGGGTGGTCACTGCCTGTCTGGCAGCGACCACTTCAGGTTTTGCTGATGAGTTCAGACCCATCGAAATCAACGACCAGGAACTGGCCGAGTTGCGTGGCCGGTATGTAATGCCGGGGCGGATCATCAGCTTCGGTGTTGTCATGAGCAGTACCTGGCGCAACGCCAGTGGTGACCTGATCGGGGCAACCACCTCGATGCGTCTTCAAGCCGAAACGGTCAAGCCCGAGTTCTACGTATCAACCATCAAACACAGCGGTAAAGGCGGTTCGCCCAACTCGGGTACCGGTCGTGTAACGGGTGGCGCCGGACTGAGCACCTCTCAGGGCATTACCCAGGTCACACGGGCTGCAGGTGATGACAACCGCTCAAACAACAAGATCGCCATCAACGTCAAAGAGGCCAGTACGGCCCCTGCGCCGGTGCCTAGCCGGGGCCAGGCGCTGATAGCCGGTCAAACCATCACCGGCAGCAATGCTGCAGGGAGTGTCGCCGTGTCCGCGACCGGCGGCGGTGTTCAGCTGGCCATTACCGCCAACAACAACCAGGGCTCAAGCCTGCAACAAGTCGCCCAGGGCGGATTACTTCAAGACACCCGATTGCTGGGCAGCAGCAATGTGGTCAACAACATGACTCGACTCAACGTCGTGCTCGACAATAAAAGCCCGAGTGCTGGTGCATTGGGCTACAACCTGAACCAACTCACTGCATTACGAACCTTGGGGTATTGAACTACGCTGAATCACGACCATTGGGCACAAATGGACGGCTTTTTCATGTACCGATCGGTATCACTGCGTACAGTTATATGCTTGTGTACTCTACTCCCGGTGGCGTTGGTGCAGGCAGCACCTGACCCGGAACTGGAGGCTCTCAAACGAGAGCTTCTGGAGTTGAAACAACGATACGAAGTCCAGCAAAAAGCTCTGGCGGTTCTCGAACAACGGGTCCGCCAGGTCGAAGAACAGCCCGCGCCCCCACCTCCCAAACGGCTGGCCAAGTCACCAGCGGACCTCAAGGGCAATCCAAACGTCGCCACCGGCACCGGTGCCGCGGCGGCTTCAGGGGGGGCCGCCGGAGGCAGCGGCAGTTCGTATGGACAATCGCTGGCCGAAGACTCACAACCGGCGCAAAGCGTTTCAAACCTGTATGACGAGGCCAGCGGGTTCTTCGGCGGTGGCAAGTTCAGCGTCGAAACCGGGATAACCTACTCCAGGTACGATACCCGCCAACTGGTCCTCAACGGTTTTCTCGCCCTGGACTCGATCTTTCTCGGTGCCATCAACCTGGACCGGATCAAGGCCGACACCTGGACGCTGGACCTCACCGGCCGCTACAACTTCAACAATCGCTGGCAGTTCGACCTGAACGTGCCGGTGGTCTACCGCCAGTCCACGTACCAGTCCGGTGGCGGCAATAGCGGTGCCGCCAACGTCACGACCGAAGATACCGTCAAGGAAGACCCGACCATTGGGGACGTCAACTTCGGTATCGCCTACAAATTCCTCGACGAGTCGGCCAACACGCCGGATGCCGTGTTGACCTTGCGCGTCAAGGTACCGACCGGCAAAGACCCGTTCGGCATCAAGCTGGTTCGGGTGGACGAAAACTCCAACCTGGCCGTGCCTGAATCCTTGCCTACCGGTAACGGCGTCTGGTCTATCACGCCGGGGATCTCTCTGGTCAAGACCTTCGATCCGGCAGTGCTGTTCGGTAGCCTGTCGTACACGCACAACCTGGAGGAGTCTTTCGACGACATCAGCTCCAACCCGGCGCTCAAGACGCCGGGCAAAGTACGCATTGGCGACAGTTTCCAGATTGGCGCCGGTATTGCGTTCGCCTTGAACGAAAAGATGAGCATGTCGTTCTCGGTCTCTGACCTGGTGCAACGCAAAAGCCAGCTCAAGGAAGATGGCGGGGATTGGCAGTCGGTGGTGTCCAGTGATGCCAACGCCGGTTACTTCAACATCGGCATGACCATTGCGGCCACCGACCGCCTGACCATCGTACCCAACCTGTCCATTGGCATGACGGACGACGCCCCGGACTTCCAGTTCAGCCTGAAATTCCCTTACTACTTCTGACCAGGCTCTTCACGCAATCCAGGAAAACTGTAGGAGCCAGCTTGCTGGCGATGGACTCCAGTGCGCCGCGTTCATCCAGGTCACACGCGTAATCGTTAACGACCATCGCAGGCAAGCCAGCTCCCACAGGGGGCCATGCCCACGTTGAAACTGCAGGAGCCAGCCTGCTGGCGATGGACTCAAGCGCGCCGCGCCAGCAACTTCCATTGCAGCGGTCTTTTTGTTTGAAGCAGGAGTTCAACGAATCTGATGCTTGTGCAACAACCGGTAGAAAGTCGGGCGCGACACGCCCAATACTTTGGCGGCGACACTCAGGTTATCGCTGTGACGGTTCAATACATCGCACAACGCCTGGCGTTCGGCCCGGGTCTTGTATTCTTCGAGGGTGCCCATCGGCGCGGCAATTGCGTGTTGACTGATCAACCCCAGGTCGCGAGCCTCGATCTGCCGGCCTTCGGCCAATACCAGTCCGCGACGTACGCGATTGGCCAGTTCACGCACATTGCCTGGCCAGTCGTGTTTGCCCATGGCAATCAAGGCGTCTTCGCTGAAACTGCGGGGGCGACGTCCGGTTTCACGGCTGTAGAAATGGGAAAAGTGATTGGCCAGCATCGATAAGTCGCCATGGCGCTCGCGCAGCGGAACGGTCAGCACTTGCAGTACGTTCAGGCGGTAATACAAATCTTCGCGAAAGCGTTTCTTCGCGATAGCGGCTTCAAGGTCGACATTCGTCGCCGCCAGCACCCGCACATCGACCGGAATCGGCTGACTGCCGCCCACCCGCTCGATGTGCTTTTCCTGGAGGAACCGCAACAGATTGGCCTGCAACTCCAGTGGCAGGTCACCGATCTCGTCGAGAAACAGGGTGCCACCGTTAGCGGCTTCTATTCGTCCGACCTTGCGTTGATGTGCGCCGGTAAACGCGCCTTTCTCATGACCGAACAACTCGGACTGGATCAAGTGTTCGGGAATCGCACCACAATTGATCGCGATGAAGGGTTTGCTGTGACGCTGAGACAGGCGATGCAGGGTTCGTGCGACCAATTCCTTGCCAGTGCCGCTTTCACCGCGAATCAATACCGGAGATTCGGTCGGGGCCAGTTTGCTCAACAGTTTTCGCAGTTCACGCACGGGTTTACTGTCGCCAAGCAATTCGTGCTCGGACTGGTCAACATGCACCGTACCCTGCCCACGCAACCGCACCATGCCAAATGCCCGGCCCAGCGTTACCTGAACCCTGGACACATCGAATGGCAAGGTATGAAAGTCAAAAAACCACTCACAGACAAAGTCGCCGACATTTTTCAGTCGCAGCACTTCCTGGTTGAGTACGGCTATCCACTCTGCGCCACTGCGGCTGATCAACTCCTTGACGGGCTCCGGGTGCTCAAGGTGATACGGCTGCAGGCGTATCAAGCCCACGTCACAGGTTCGCTCAGCGGCGTGCTCCAGCGTGCAGCTGTCAACCTCCCAACCGATATCGCGCAATCCAGGGAGCAGACGATAGCAATCGTCACAGGGGTCCACCACTAATAGACGTCGTGAAGCTGGCACATCGCTCATGACTGTTCCTTGGCGCCAAAATTTTAGAAAATTTATTAAAAACAATCATTTGGCAGACCTGGCTGTAACGTTAGCAAGAACTTGACAGCCCCTTGTACCGTTTGACTATAGGACTGCAATAAATACAGTTATAAGAAGCGCCTTTGATAGTTACCTAACGACTCTTTCCTTTCATTCAGCTTTCAATGCCGGACTCATTCTTGAGCCCATGAAATAAAGTCGAAATTTCTTTTGATTGTGTGTGACCCGGACCCCGGTTGCGGGCATCAGTACAAGTAACCAGCCGAACGGTAAGCCCAACCGACGGCACATCACTTGATTGGGCATACAGAGAGAAGATCCTATGAACGCCCCGCTCCGTATCAACGAAGCACTTCTGATTGCCGACCGCGCATTCAAACCATTCAAATGCGTGGCCTGGGCTCCACAAGACGGTAATGGCGAACTCAGCCTGACCGTTATCGATCGCACCAGCACCAGCATTGGCCGCAAGCAGATCCCAAGCAGTGCTTATTCCGATCCTGCACAACTCGAACTGCTGCTGGAACAGGCCCGCGCCGAATTGAGCGAGGAAGGTTACACACTGCAGTCGTGGTCGATGCCGCACTGATCGTTTTGCGGATTACCCCGGGGTAATCCGCGCCCTCCCCCCGCCTTTTAGTTGGGCTGATGGTTCTCGCCCATACGCACTCATTGCCCCGTTAGTTTGAACTTTTGTGCGCCTGATACTTTGCAGGCTTGCCATTGGTTCGAAAAGACACTGTTGTGGCACACAGCGACTCTCCGTCTGTTAGTTCATACCGTTGTGCATCTCCCCATTCAGGGATTGAATGTTCTCCTTATAAAGTCGCCACCCAGACTTCTGGATAAGGACGACTCGCAAGGAGATGCGGTTCATGCCAATCCAGTCCGCCATTGCCCGCCCCGCCGTCCGGAACACTGCCGGCACTCTCGATACGACGTTTGCAGGCAACGGCAAAACCCAGGTGTATTTCGCCGACAGCCTTTGCAGCATGGCCAACGACGTCGCAATCGATGCCCGGGGCCGTATGCTGGTGGCGGCAAAGGTCGTCATGGCCGAGGGCAGCCGCTTTGGCCTGGCACGCTTGCTGGAGGATGGTTCGGCAGACCTTGCGTTCGGCAGGCAAGGCAGTGTCATCGGGCAATTCGAACCCGGATTCGAAGCCATGGGCGCCAAAGTTCTGGTCATGCCCGACGGCAATATCCTGTTGGCTGGCCTGCAATACGATAACGCACACCGCACGCTCCCGGGTCTGGCATTGTTCGATCAAGAGGGGCGCCTGGTTGAAAGCTTTGGCGATAATGGCCGCCGCGTCGTGCGATTGCCTGGTGGTCTGTCTCTCGGTATGCGCGATATCTGGCTGCCTCCCGGTGTGCCGGGCGCTGAAGCCTGCGATGTCGGCGTACAGCGAGACGGCCGGATCCTGATTCTGGCCAACCATCACTTCGAACAGGCCGATCACGTGGGCCTGTTGATACGGTTGGATGTCGAAGGCTCGCTGGACTGCTCGTTCAATGGCCGTGGCTTTGTGGTGGTCCGGCACCTGCTGATGAATACCTGGCTCAGCAGTCTGACGGTACAAGGTGACGGCCGGGTTCTGGTGGGTGGGTCGATCAACTTTCCTGAAGAAGGCTTGCTGGCGCGCTACCACGCCGACGGCCGCCTCGACGACAGTTTTGCCGTGGATGGATTCCTGACGTTCAAGGCGCGTGGGCATGGCGCCCGGGTCAGTCAGGTGGTCCAGCAAATCAACGGCGACGTCTTGTGTTTTGGCAGCAGTCGCGAACCGATGCACTGCCTGACTTTCAAGATGCACAGCAACGGCCGCCCCGACAACCACTGCAACGGCGGCCAGCCGCAGCGTCTGGTAATTGGCCACAACGGCTGCCAGTGGAATACCGCGCAGTTACAGCCCGATGGCGGTGTGCTGACGGCGGGCGCAACCATCGGCGGCATCGATGCAGACTTCATTGTCGGGCGATACCTGCCCAACGGCCTTCCCGATCGCCGTTTCGGCAAAGGCAGCGGCTATACACGAACTCGCCTGGGCCCGAGCCTGGATACCGCCACCTGTGTCGCGGCGCAGGCCAACGGAAACATCGTCGTCGGCGGCTATTCACTGCATGGAAACTACAAGGCGGTCATCGCTCGCTATCAGGGGTAGGCACGTGCATTTTTCCTGCGCTTGATCTTCTCACCCGCTTGCGGCAACTTGCGCGCTTCTTAAAACAAGGAGCAGCCGATGTCCGGTTCAATGGCCCAGGCGTTCGCGCACAACTTTCTCGGGCATTCACCCCGTTGGTACAAGGCCTGCATCGTCGGCTTTCTGATTCTCAATGCCCTGGTAATGTGGACCGCAGGCCCGGTGGCGGCCGGCTGGCTGCTGGTGCTGGAGTTCATCTTCACCCTGGCCATGGCGCTCAAGTGTTATCCGCTGATGCCCGGCGGCCTGTTGTTGGTCGAAGCCCTGCTGCTGAAGATGACCACGCCCCAGGCGCTGTATGACGAGTTGCTGCACAACTTCCCGGTGATCCTGCTGCTGATGTTCATGGTGGCCGGTATCTACTTCATGAAGGACTTGCTGCTGTACCTGTTCTCACGCCTGCTGTTGGGCGTTCGCTCCAAGGCCGCGCTGGCCCTGATGTTCTGCTTCTTGTCGGCCTTTCTGTCGGCGTTCCTCGATGCCTTGACCGTGACTGCCGTGATCATCAGTGCCGCCGTAGGCTTTTATTCGGTGTATCACCGCGTCGCCTCGGGTAACGACCCGCGCCAGGACAGTGAGTACAGCGACGACAAACATCTGCCGACCCTGCATCAGGGCGATCTCGAACAGTTCCGCGCCTTTTTGCGCAGCCTGCTGATGCACGGTGCCGTGGGCACCGCACTGGGCGGTGTGTGTACGCTGGTCGGCGAGCCGCAGAACCTGCTGATCGGCCATGAAATGGGTTGGTATTTCTACGAATTCTTCACCAAGGTTGCACCGGTATCCCTGCCGGTACTGGTTGCAGGCCTGGTGACATGCGTCCTGCTGGAAAAGCTGCGCTGGTTCGGATACGGCACGCTGCTGCCGGATAACGTCCGTGCGGTGCTGGCCAACTACGCCGCCGAAGACAATGCCGAGCGCACCGCCCGCCAACGTGCCGCACTTCTGGTGCAAGGCGCTGCCGCATTGATTCTGATCGCCGGGCTGGCGTTTCACATCGCCGAAGTGGGCTTGATCGGTTTGATGGTGATCGTGTTGATCACCGCGTTTACCGGCATCACCGACGAACACCGCCTCGGCACCGCGTTCAAGGACGCCATGCCGTTTACCGCCTTGTTGGTGGTGTTTTTCGCCGTGGTCGCGGTGATTCACGACCAGCAATTGTTCTCGCCGTTGATCCAATGGGTACTCGCACTGCCGGCGGACCAACAACCGGGCATGCTGTTCATTGCCAACGGCCTGCTGTCAGCCATCAGTGACAATGTGTTCGTCGCGACTATTTACATCACCGAAGTGAAGCGCGCATTCATGGCGGGTGAGATGACCCGCGAACATTTCGAGACACTGGCCATTGCGATCAACACCGGCACCAACCTGCCGAGCGTGGCGACGCCCAACGGCCAGGCAGCGTTCCTGTTCTTGCTGACCTCGGCGATTGCACCGCTGGTGCGTCTGTCTTACGGGCGGATGGTCTGGATGGCGTTGCCGTACACCGTGGTCATGGGCTTGCTCGGGTGGTATGCGGTGAGCTACTGGCTGTAATCCCCCGCCCCTGTGGGAGCGATCTTGCTCGCGATGGCGTCGGCACATTCACATCCAAGTGTCTGACAGACCGCTTTCGCGAGCAAGCTCGCTCCCACATTACCCGAGTCGGTGCCAGACGCGACCGTCACGGGTGAGCAATTCTTCGCCGGCCTTCGGGCCGTTTTCCCCGGCGGCATAGCTCTGCACGCTGGCGTCCTGCTGCCAGGCATCGAGGAACGGCTGTACGGCGCGCCAGCCGTTTTCAATGTTGTCGGCGCGCTGGAACAACGTCTGATCGCCGGTCAGGCAATCGTAGATCAGGGTTTCGTAGCCCGTGGACGGCTGCATCTCGAAGAAATCCTTGTAGGCAAACCCCAGTTCGATGTTGTCCATTTTCAGGGCCTGACCGGGACGTTTGGCCAACAGGTCGAACCACATGCCTTCGTTCGGCTGGATCTGAATGCGCAAATATGTCGGCTGCAACTCATCGACCTCGGTATCGCGAAACTGCGCATAGGGCGCCGGCTTGAAACAGATGACGATCTCGGTGTCACGCACACTCATGCGCTTGCCGGTGCGCAGGTAGAACGGCACCCCGACCCAGCGCCAGTTATCGATCATGACCTTGAGGGCCACATAGGTTTCGGTACTGCTGTCGGGTGCGACCTTGTCTTCCTGGCGATAGCCCGGCAGCACCTTGCCGTCGATTTCACCCGCGGCGTATTGACCGCGCACCGAGTTGGCGCGGGCCTCCTCGACCGTCCAGGGTCTGATCGCGCCGACAACCTTGGCTTTCTCGCCGCGTACCGCATCGGCGCCAAACGCGGCGGGCGGCTCCATCGCCACCATCGCCAGCAACTGGAACAGGTGATTGGGCACCATGTCCCGCAGCGCGCCCGTGTGCTCATAAAAACTGCCACGGGTTTCCACGCCGACGGTTTCAGCGGCGGTGATCTGCACGTGGTCGATGTAGTGATTGTTCCAGAACGCTTCGAACAGGCTGTTGGAGAACCGGCTGACCAGAATGTTCTGTACGGTCTCTTTGCCCAGATAGTGATCGATCCGGTAGATCTGCTTTTCCGTCATCACCTTGAGCAGGCAGGCATTCAAGGCCTCGGCCGTTTGCAGGTCGGAGCCGAAGGGCTTTTCGATCACTACCCTTCTGAAGGCCTCGGAGGTTTCTTCCAGCAAACCGGCGGCACCGAGTCGGCGCGCCACCTCACTGAAGAAACGCGGCGCGGTGGCCAGGTAGAACACCGCATTGCCGGTTCCGCTGTCGGCGATTTTCGCCGCCAGCGCTTGATAAGTGCTGTCGTCCAGGAAATCGCCCTGGACGTAGCTGATGCCTTTGGCAAGTCTGGACCAGACTTCTGGATCAAGGGTGTGATCACCCTTGCCAGCCATCTCGTTGCGAATGAAGTCTTCGAGCTTTTGCGCAAAACCTTCATCGCTGATGGCGTTGTGGTCAACGCCAATGATCCGCAGTCCATCCCCGAGCAGCCCGTTGCGCTTGAGGTTGTACAGCGCCGGCACCAACAGACGCTTGACCAGGTCGCCATGGGCGCCAAACAGAAACAGCGTCGTCGCGGGTGCAGGCTCAGCCTTGGATTTCCTGCGGATCACGTGGGTCATTTTTTCGAGGTCTCCACGTGGCCGCCGAAGCCGAAGCGCTGGGCCGAGAGGACCTTGTCGCCAAAGGTGCCCTGGCCGCGCGAGCGGTAGCGGGAAAACAGCGAGTTCGACAGCACCGGCACCGGCACCGCTTGCTCCATCGCTGCTTCGATGGTCCAGCGACCTTCACCGCTGTCGGCCACCGACCCGGAGAAACCGTCGAGCTTCGGATCACTGGCCAGGGCGTCTGCGGTCAGGTCGAGCAACCACGAGGACACCACGCTGCCACGACGCCAGACTTCGGCGATGTCGGCGACGTTCAGGTCGAAACGCTGGTCGGCTGGCAAGCTCTCGCTGTTTTTGGTTTGCAGAATGTCGAAGCCTTCAGCGAAGGCCTGCATCATTCCGTATTCGATGCCGTTGTGGATCATCTTCACGAAATGCCCGGCGCCAGCTGGACCTGCGTGAATGTAGCCACGCTCGGCACGATCGTCGTCGGACTTGCGGTCCTTGGTACGCGGGATGTCGCCCATGCCCGGGGCCAGGGTTGCGAACAGCGGGTCGAGACGCGTAACGGTCGCGGCATCGCCGCCGATCATCATGCAGTAGCCACGCTCCAGACCCCAGACGCCGCCGGATGTTCCGACGTCGATGTAATGCAGGCCTTTTTCCGACAGGGTCCTGGCCCGACGGATATCGTCCTTATAGAAGGTGTTGCCGCCGTCGATGATGGTGTCGCCAGCTTCGAGCAAGGTGCTCAGGGTGTCGATGGTCTCTTCGGTCGGTGCGCCTGCCGGCAGCATGACCCACACCGCACGCGGCCTGGCCAGGCCAGCGACCAGCGCAGGCAGATCCGTGACGCCGGTGGAACCCTCAGCGGACAGGGCTTCGACAAAGGCGGTATTGCGGTCGTAAACAACGGTGGTGTGCCCGTTGAGCATCAGGCGCCGCGCAATATTGCCGCCCATGCGGCCCAGTCCAATAATCCCGAGTTGCATGTGCTGATGCTCCCTACTACAAATAAAAAGTGTGTCAAAGGTTATAGCCCAACGCGACTCATGAGGTTAGTCCAGAGCGTTGGCGTGAAGTTTCCGGGCATTGTGCCCGATCCTGATGGATAACGTCGGGAATCAAGCCGAAGACACAACGACAATAAAAAATAAAAAAGTTCCATTCGGGAGCAAAAGAAATCAAAATCGGCGCCGATAGTAGATCAGCCGTTGATTACGACGCGGCTCTACAGTTGAGACACGCCATTTGCGAGGTGAGCAATGGGCACATTACATACCGCACTGCCAGCACAAACCCTTTACGTCACTATCCGTCGCGATGAGTTGCGCCAGTTGAAGGACGAACGCGATCAATTGAAACAGGAGCTGGCGCAGTTGCGACTGCTGCTGCAAACGGGTCAGACGCAGCCCCTGGCTGCGGTGCAACGCGCCCCACTCACCTGATTCCCCCGTCTCAAGCGGGAGCAGTCTGCACTGCTTCCGCACCGGCTCACGCCCTGCCATCTGCGGCAACTCACGAAATTTTCACAATTGTCTCACGATAATTACGCGTTTCAGGCCGCCCGGTTCCGTGCGGCCGTCGTTCGTCGTCCGCGATTTCCAAGTCCCGGCGGTGGTAGTGAATTCTCGGCTGGAGCGCTGAATGTCTTTGTTCGAACGCAGCAAAACGACTGCGGCAGGTTTTGATTGGGCCGGATTTGTCTGGCTGTTTGTATTCTTCTGGTACTTTTCCGGCATTACCCAACTGTTGATCCAGCTGACGGGCACCTCCGGGTTTTCCGGATTCCGCCAGGCCTTCGTCATGAGCGCGATCTGGCTGGCACCGATGCTGCTGTTCCCCAAACAGACCCGTGTCATGGCCGCCGTGATTGGCATCGTGCTGTGGGCATGCTCCATGGCGAGCCTGGGCTACTTCTTCATTTACCAGCAGGAATTCTCCCAGAGCGTCATCTTCATCATGTTCGAGTCGAACGTGGCTGAAGCCGGCGAGTACATGACCCAGTACTTTGCCTGGTGGATGATCCCGGCGTTCCTGGCCCACACAGCATTTGCCTATTTCCTGTGGACTCGCCTGCGCCCGGTGTACCTGCCCCGTGGCAAGGCCATCGTGGCGGCGCTGGGCATTGTCGTGGCGGTGGTCGGTTATCCGCTGATCAAGCAAACCTTGCGCACCGGCAGTTTCGCCGAAGGCTTCGACAAGTTCGAAACCCGCATCGAGCCGGCGGTGCCATGGCAGATGGCCGTGGCCTATCACCGTTACCTGGAAACCCTGGCCGGCATGCAGGACATGCTCAACAGCGCCAGCAGGATTGCACCGCTGCACAACCTCAAGGACGCCATGGCCAACACGCCTGCGACCCTGGTGCTGGTGATCGGCGAGTCCACCAACCGTCAGCGCATGAGCCTGTACGGTTACCCACGGCAAACCACGCCGGAACTGGACAAGCTCAAGGATCAACTGGACGTTTTCGACAACGTCATCACCCCGCGCCCCTACACCATCGAGGCGCTGCAACAGGTCCTGACCTTCGCCGACGAAGAAAACCCGGACCTGTACCTGTCGACGCCATCGCTGGTCAGCATGATGAAACAGGCCGGTTACAAAACCTTCTGGATCACCAACCAGCAGACCATGACCAAGCGCAACACCATGCTCACGACCTTCTCCGAACAGGCCGACGAGCAGGTGTACCTGAACAACAACCGCAACCAGAACGCCGCGCAGTACGACGGCGACGTGATCGAACCGTTCAACAAGGCCCTGGCCGACGGGGCACCGCGCAAACTCATCGTCGTGCATCTGCTCGGCACGCACATGAGCTACCAGTACCGTTACCCACAGGCCTTCGACAAGTTCCAGGACCGCAATGGCGTACCGGCCGGCGTACGTGACGATCAGGTGCCGACGTACAACAGCTATGACAATGCTGTGCTGTACAACGACTTCGTGGTGTCCAGCCTGATCAAGGACTACGCCAAAACCGATCCGAACGGCTTCCTGCTGTACCTCTCCGACCATGGCGAAGACGTGTTCGATTCCGCGGGTCACAACACCTTGGGGCGCAACGAGAACAAGCCGACGGCTCCGATGTACACCATTCCGTTCATGGCCTGGGCTTCGCCGAAATGGCGGGCCGGCCATGACTGGAACCTCGCCGGCGATCTGTCGCGTCCTTACAGCAGCTCGCACCTGATCCACACCTGGGCCGATCTGGCAGGCCTGAGCTTCGACGAACTCGATCGCAGCAAAAGTGTGGTCAGCGACAGTTTCAAGGCCCGGCCATTGATGATCGGCAACCCCTATGAACGTGAACAGCGCGCGTTGATCGACTTCAGCCTGATGAAGCCGAAAACGTCACCCGCGGTCGTTCAGCAGTAATCCTTTCAGGGTCCGCTTGCGGCCCCTTTTTCATGGGGCGGCCAGCGGTGAAGTTAATTCCCATTTAAGCGAATCGGCGGATAATGCCATTTCGACACTGCTTCATTGATTCATGGACGAAAGGCATCCGACAACTTTAGTGGGAGGCATACCATGAAACGCACCGCCGTGATCCTCGCCGGCCTGATGGCGCTGGGTTCGACCAGCGCATTCGCCGAAGGTGGAGCCGAACGCATGCGCTATTACTTCGAAAGTCTGCGACTGGCCCAGCAAGAAGCCCTCGGCCATCCGATCCAGAGCACCGAACTACGAGTGCCTGACGATCAAACCGCACAAATGACTGAAACCTACAGACCGAAATGATCCTCTGACTGCGGCTCTACAGTCGCAGAAGACCGTTTGGGCGTCCTGATGGACGCCCTTTTTTTGGGTTCTACACACATTTCCGGGACACTGACACTGTAGGAGCCAGCCTGCTGGCGATGGACTCAAGCGCGCCGCGTTCATCCAGTTCACCCGCGTCATCGTTAACGACCATCGCTGGCAGGCCAGCTCCTACAGGGGACCGCGTTTATCCGGTTCACACGCGCTATCGTTCACGACCATCACTGGCAAGCCAGCTCCTACAGGGGAGCATGCCCAAAAAACGTTCTGTCGATTTAGAGGCTCTTGGTCCAGAACAGCATGCGTCCATGGGCCGGGTCGAACATGCCGGCGGCGAAACCGGCTTTTTCATACGAGCCCTGCGCCACGGCATTGCCTTCCAGCACTTCCAGGGTGAGCTTGCAGCAGCCACGCTGACGGGCGATGTCCTCGACCTTTTGCAGCATCTTCTGGCTCAAGCCCAAGCCGCGAAATTTTTTCACCACCGACACGTCGTGCACATTGACCAACGGCCGGCAGGCAAAGGTCGAGAAGCCCTCGAAGCAATTGACCAGCCCGGCCGGCTCGCCCCCGACAAAGGCCAACACACTGAAAGCATGGGGGCGCCTGGCAAGCTCTGCCGGGAGTTGCTCCAGTACATGGGCTGGCAGCGGCTGGCCGCCCCCCATCGGGTCCTCGGCGTAGTGGTTCAACACCAGACAAATAGCCTCGGCATGCACCGGATTGGTGTAACTGGCCTGAAGCACAAGAATTTCTGCGGAGTCCATTTCCATCCTCGATCACACATGAAGTAGCCCCCAGCCTGTATTTCACGCTGAAGTACCGGCGGACCATAGCGCGAGCACCCGGGTATCTACAATCACCACCGCGTAATTCTTTGGCGATCAAACTCCCCAGATCAACGCTTCCGTCCACCCCAGCTCGGCAAAATCCTCGGCTCGCAAGTGCGACTCGCCGGCGCAGAAAAACTCGTCGAGTTGCGGTGGCTTGACCGTGGTGCCGCTGAGCATGGCGTGAACCTGACCGCGATGATGGATCTGGTGTTCGAACAAATGGGACAGCAGGCGCAAACGGCTGTCGTATTGCGGCGTGTCGCGGGCGATGGTCACTATTTTGCCGAGGCTGGCGTCGCGCAGCTGTTCGCAGTAAGCGATCAATCGGCGGTCGACATGGGCCTGTTCACGAACAAGGTCCGACGCGATGAGGCAGGGTTCGTCCTCCTTGAAAAACACCCGGCAATCGGGATGCGGATCGTCACCGCGCATTTCGCGCTCCAGCGCATCCACATAAAACCAGTCGCAGGTGAGAATGTGGTTGAGGGTCGCGCGGATACTGGGGAAGAAGCTGACCCGGGCGGCGATCAACTCCTGCGGGCTCAACTGCCTCCAGGCCTTGGCCAGTCGGTGGTTGGCCCAGGCATTCTGATAAGCCATGGTCAGCAGGTGGTGCGACAGGGGCTGATTCATGTGTGCTGCTCCCGATCAGACTTCGGCAAACCGTTGCAACTGCATTTCCTGCAATCGACTGAGGGTGCGGCGGAACGGGAATTCCAGATAACCCTCGGTATAAAGCGCTGCCATCGGCACTTGGGCCTCAACGTACAGCGGCACCTTGCGGTCGTAGCACTCGTCCACCAGCGCGATGAAACGTCTTACGCCGTCGTCATGCACCGACAATTGCGGCAGCTCGCGGTCCCCCGCTTCCACCCGCTCGACACCGTCCTCGGTACCGCGGGCGATGCGCCCGGCACGTTTTTGCGCGCTGAGGTTAGGTACGTCCCCCAACAGAATAGCGTCGAAGGTATCGCACAGGGCGATGAAATCCATGGCCGCGAAGGGTTGCTCGCACAGCGCGGCGTAACGGGTCCAGAGCACGGTCGGGCTGGCCTTGACCACTTCCAGCGAGCGGTAACCGACCGGGACCGGCTCGCACGATTCCGACTGGCCGTCGCTCAACGCCTGGAACACCTCACCCAGCGCACCGGGCTTGCCTGGTTCAGCCACCCAATAGCGCTGCGAAACGGCCCCCGGATGCAGGCGATGGTCTTCTGCGCCATTCACCGCGATCACCTGCATGTGTTGCTTGATCGCGGCGATGGCGGGCATGAAACGGTCACGATTGAAACCGTCGGCGTACAACTGGTCCGGCGGCAGGTTGGAGGTGCAGACCACCACGACGCCCTGCTCGAACATCACCTGGAACAGGCGTCCGAGAATGATCGCGTCGCCGATGTCATTGACGAACAACTCGTCGAAACACAGCACGCGCACGGCTTCGGACAACTCACGGGCCAACGCCTTGAGCGGGTCGGCGGTGCCGGTCAGTTGAAACGAACGCTGGTGCACCCAGCCCATGAAGTGGTGAAAGTGCTGGCGCCGCGCCGGTACTCGCAGGCTTTGGTAGAACTGGTCCATCAACCAGGTCTTACCGCGCCCCACCGGTCCCCACAGGTATACGCCGGTAACGGGTGAGCGGCCTTCATGCAGCGCTTCGTGGCATTTTTGCAGCGCCCACACGGCATGCTCCTGGGCCTCGTCCTGGACGAAGCCCTTTTGCTCGATCGCGTGCTGCCAGGCGCTTAAGGGGGATTCGATAGTCATGGGCGGCAGTATGCCATTGCGCAGTGATGACGTGACCGGCGATCGGCGGTTTTGTGCAGGGAAGAAATGCACCTTGACGATTTAAATTATCACCATCATATTTAATACATGTCTTTAGTCATCTATAAATCCTGCCGTCATCCCTCTGGAGTTGTCCCATGCATTACAAAGTTTTCGGTCGTAAAACCGGCTTGCGAGTGTCCGAACTGGCCCTGGGCGCCGGCAATTTCGGTACCGGATGGGGCCATGGCGCCGAGCGTGACGAAGCCAGGCGCATTTTTGATGGTTACCTGGAAGCCGGCGGCAACTTCATCGATACCGCCAATGGTTATCAGGGCGGGCAGTCCGAGGCCATGCTCAGCGAATTCATCCAAGCGGAACGGGATAGCCTGATCATCGCCACCAAATACACCCTGGGGACTACACCGGCGGCCGGTATTTCCCACACGGGCAACAGCCGCAAGAACATGGTGCGCGCTGTCGAAGAGAGCCTGAAACGACTGAAGACCGATCACATCGACCTGTTCTGGGCCCACATGAGCGACGGCGTCACCCCCATGGAAGAGATCCTGCGCGGCTTCGACGACCTGGTCAGTGCCGGCAAGATTCACTATGCCGGGCTGTCGAACTTCCCCGCGTGGCGCATCGCCCGCGCCGACCTGCTGGCCGAAGTCCGTGGCTTTGCGCCGATCGCTGCGATCCAGGTCGAGTACAGCCTCGCCGAACGCACCGCCGAGCGCGAACAACTGCCGATGGCCGAAGCCCTTGGCCTGGCCGCGACGCTGTGGTCGCCACTGGGTGGCGGCTTCCTGACCGGTAAATATCGCAACAGCGAAGGCGACAACCGCGCGAACAAGCTCGGCGTGCTGATTCATGCAGAAAAAAGCGCCCGCGAAACCGCCCTGCTCGACACCTTGATCGACGTCGCCGCAGAACTCGACGCCAGCCCGACCCATGTGGCGATTGCCTGGTTGCGGGAAAAGGCCAAACGCTCAACCACGGCGCTGATTCCGATCCTCGGGTCGCGGACTCGTGAACAGTTGGATGCCACGTTGGGGGCGCTGGATGTGCAGTTGAGCACTGATCAACTGGCGCGGCTGGACGGCGTCAGTGACGTAGCCAAAGGCGTTCCGCACGAATCCATTGCCGGTTCGTTCGCGCGGTTCAGTGGTGGTCAGGTGCTCGACTTGCCAATCGTTCCAGTCGCCTGACACAAATCCAAACTGTGGGAGCGGGCTTGCTCGCGAAGGCGTCTGGTCAGTCGACATTGTTGTTGGCTGACACACCGCTTTCGCGAGCAAGCCCGCTCCCACATTTCGACCGTGTACTACTTATCAACCTTATGCCTGGCCGCATACAGACACAGCATCTCCATCGCCAATGTCGCCGCCGCCAATGAGGTGATCTCCGCACTGTCATAGGCCGGCGCCACTTCCACCACGTCCATGCCCACCAGATTGATTCCGCGCAGGCCGCCGAGGATCTCCAGCGCCTGCACCGCGCTCAGGCCGCCGCACACCGGTGTTCCGGTACCCGGAGCGAATGCCGGATCGAGGCAGTCGATGTCGAAGGTCAGGTACACCGGGTTATCGCCGACCCGCGCGCGAATCGCCTCGACAATCGCTTCGCAGCCACGGCGATGCACCTGTCGCGCATCCAGCACTTGAAAGCCCTGGTGATCGTCGTTGGTGGTGCGCAAGCCGATCTGCACCGAGCGTGACGGATCCACCAGTCCTTCCCTGGCCGCGTGCCAGAACATGGTGCCGTGGTCGATACGCTTGCCCTCTTCGTCCGGCCAGGTGTCGCTGTGGGCGTCGAAGTGGATCAGCGACAATGCCCCGTGCTTGCGGGCATGGGCCTTGAGCAGCGGATAGGTGATGAAATGGTCGCCGCCAAAGGTCAGCATCGCCGTGCCGGCATTGAGGATGTGCTCGGCGTGGGCCTCGATGCATTCCGGCGTCGATTGCGGCGAACCGTAATCGAAATTGCAATCGCCGTAGTCGATCACCGCCAGATGGTCGAACGGGTCGAAGGTCCACGGCCAGTGCCGTTCCCAGGCGATACCGGCGGAGGCGGCGCGAATGCCCCGTGGTCCGAAGCGTGCGCCGGGGCGGTTGCTGGTGGCGGTGTCGAAGGGTACACCGCTGACCGCCACGTCGACCCCGCGCAAGTCACGGCTGTAGCGGCGACGCATGAAACTGGTGATACCGGCGTAGGTACTTTCGGCGGCCGTGCCATAGAGGCTGTCACGGGTAAGGGCTTGATCGTTCTGCATCGGGACGTCCATTGAAGGCTCCTTTTTTGTTATTGGCGACTACGGAAAGTGGTCCACAGGCGGGTGCGCTGACGCAGGTCCTTGAGGTTCATGCTGCGGTCGGCGTACAGCCGCTCACGTACATCAGCCAACGGATAGATGTCCGGATCGGTGCGCACCGCTTCATCCACCAGCGGCGTGGCGGCCTGGTTCGCCGTGGCGAAGAACAGGGTGTTGGTCAGTGCCGCCACGGACTCGGGGCGCAACATGAACTCGATAAAGGCACGGGCGGCTTCGGGGTGCGGCGCGTCCTTGGGAATCGCCAGGTTGTCCTGCCAGACGAGGGTGCCCTCCCTGGGAATCCGGTAGGCAATTTCATAGGGTTTGCCGGCCTTGCGCGCCTGGTCTGCGGCCATGCTCGCGTCACCGTTGTAGGTCAGCGCCAGGCACACGCTGCCATTGGCCAGGTCGCTGATCTGCCGTCCGGTGGCGACGTACAGCACGCTCGGCTGTAGCTGATGCAACAACGCCTCGGCGGCTGACAGATCGTTCCTGTCGGTGCTGTAGGGATCTTTACCCAAGTAATGCAGAGCGAGTCCGATCACCTCCTGGGGCGAATCGAGAATGGCGATGCCGCAATCTTTCAACTTGCTCGCGTACTCGGGTTTGAACAGCAGGTCCAGGCTATTGAGCGGTACGTCCGGCAAGCGCTGCTTGAGCGCCTCGACGTTCATGCCCAAACCCAGGGTGCCCCAGGTATAAGGCACACCATAGCGATTGCCGGGATCGACGGCGGCGAGCTTTTCCAGCAAATCCGGATCGAGGTTGGCGTAACCCTTGAGGCCTTCGTGGGGAATCGGTTTCAGCGCCCCGGCCGCAAGCCCCCGGGCCAGCACGCTGGAGGACGGCACCACCACGTCATAACCGCTGCCGCCGGTGAGCAATTTGGTCTCCAATACTTCCGAAGAGTCAAAGGTGTCGTAGCGCACATGGATGCCGGTTTCCTGCTCGAACCGTTGCAGGGTTTCGGGGGCGACGTAATCGGCCCAACTGTACAGATTGACCACCTTGTCCTCGGCCTGGGCCGATGCAGCCATGGCAAGGAATAACGCGGGTAAACACAGCTTGAACATGGGAGCCATGACGAACACCTGACCGGAGGAAGTGGTTGCAGGATGCGTCGTCGGATACATTGGTAAAATATCAAGTTAATTAACCTGACTTTATGACGGAGTAATGTTTGATGCTCGGCCAACTGCATGATCTGGACCTGCACCTGTTGCGTCTGTTTGTCAGCGTGGTGGAGTGCGGCGGATTCAGCGCCGCCCAGGGCCAGCTGGGGTTGAGCCAGTCGAGCATCAGCCAGCAGATGGCCAAGCTGGAAACCCGCCTCGGCTATCGGCTGTGCAGTCGCGGTAAAGGCGGGTTCAGGCTCACGCCCAAGGGCGAACAACTCCTCAGCGCCACCCGTGGCTTGTTCCAGTCCATCGAAGCCTTTCGCCATCAATCCAATGGCGTGGCCGGGCGCCTGATCGGCGAAGTGCGTCTGGGCCTGTCCGAAGCCCTGGATCAATCGGTGCTGCAGCGGGTGGCCGAGGCGATCCGGCGCTTTCGTGAACGGGACGAATCGGTGCGCATCGAGTTGATCAGCGCAATGCCCGGCGAGATGGAGCGCTTGCTGCTGCAACAGCGGCTGGACCTGGCCATCGGCTACTTCTCGCAGGTGCAAAGCGCGTTTGACTACCGCGAACTGTTCATTGAAACCCAGCACCTGTATTGCGCCCCCGGCCATCCGCTGTTCACCAGCGCGCAACCGGACGATCAGGACTTGCAGGCCTGCGACCGGGTCGATCACCCCTACCGTTTCCTGCGCAGTGACGAGCCTTTTCAGGGCAAGCGCTGTTCGGCGCGTTCGGAACAGGTCGAAGGCACCCTCGCCTTCATCCTGTCCGGCAAGCATATCGGTTATCTGCCCAGCCACTTTGCCCGCACCTGGGAAGACAAGGGATTGCTGCGGTCGGTGCGCAGCGACATGAGTTTCGACGTCGCGTTTCACCTGGCCCGGCACCGGGCGCAGGTGGCCGGGGATGCGCAGAAGGCCTTCGAAGAGGATCTGCTCGCGGCGTTTGTCTGAATCCGCCGTGGTCTACGCTGTAACAATGCCGGACATCCACATGCAAAAATGCACAGATAACCTGCACTTATCCGGCTTGTACACGGCAAATTTGCACTGTTACGATCCGCCATCGCTCGCGCGCGAGCATCTCGATAAAGAACAATAAAAGCAGGGAGTTAGTGATGACTGCTCAGGTTACATCGAATGGGCCGCTGTCCATGGATGCCATGCAAAACGAAGTGCTGGCCGAGGTTCGCAACCACATCGGTCACCTGACCCTCAACCGCCCCGCCGGCCTCAATGCCCTGACCCTGGACATGGTGCGCAACCTGCAGCGCCAGCTCGACGCCTGGGCCCAAGACCCGCACGTGCATGCGGTGGTCCTGCGCGGTGCTGGCGAAAAAGCCTTCTGCGCCGGCGGCGACATTCGTTCGCTGCATGACAGCTTCAAAAACGGCGACACCCTGCACGAAGATTTCTTCGTCGAGGAATACGCCCTCGACCTCACGATCCACCATTACCGCAAACCGGTGCTGGCACTGATGGACGGTTTTGTCCTAGGCGGCGGCATGGGTCTGGTGCAAGGTGCAGACTTGCGCGTGGTCACCGAAAAAAGCCGTCTGGCGATGCCGGAAGTCGGCATCGGCTATTTCCCGGACGTCGGCGGCAGTTACTTCCTGTCGCGCATTCCCGGTGAACTGGGGATTTACCTGGGCGTCAGCGGTGTGCAGATTCGCGCCGACGATGCGCTGTATTGCGGCCTGGCCGACTGGTACCTCGAAAGCGCCAGGCTGGGCACACTGGACGAAAAACTCGACCAGCTCCAATGGCATGACACGCCGCTCAAGGACCTGCAAAGCCTGCTGGCGACACTCGCCGTGCAGCAACTGCCCGACGCTCCGTTGAGTGCACTGCGCCCGGCCATCGACCACTTCTTCGCCCAACCCGACGTGCCGAGTATTGTGGAGCAACTGCGTCAGGTCACAGTCGCCGACAGCCATGCGTGGGCCGCCAGCACCGCCGACCTGCTGGAAACCCGCTCGCCGCTGGCCATGGGCGTCACCCTGGAAATGCTCCGTCGCGGACGCGAGCTGCCCCTTGAACAATGTTTCGCCCTTGAGCTGCACCTGGACCGCCAGTGGTTCGAGCGCGGCGACCTGATCGAAGGCGTGCGCGCCTTGCTGATCGACAAAGACAAGACACCACGCTGGAACCCGCCCACTCTAAAGGCGCTGGACGCCGAACACGTGGCGAGCTTCTTCAGCGGTTTTGACCGGAACGAGGGCTGAGCCATGCACGATATCGAATTGAGCGAAGAGCAAGTGATGATCCGCGACATGGCCCGGGATTTTGCCCGTGGCGAAATCGCGCCCCATGCCCAGGCCTGGGAAAAGGCCGGCTGGATCGATGACGGTCTGGTGGCGAAGATGGGTGAGCTGGGCCTGCTGGGCATGGTGGTCCCCGAGGAATGGGGCGGCACCTATGTCGACTACGTGGCCTATGCACTGGCGGTAGAAGAGATTTCCGCCGGCGACGGCGCTACCGGCGCTTTCATGAGCATCCACAACTCCGTGGGCTGCGGGCCGGTGCTCAACTACGGCAGCGAAGAACAGAAACAGACCTGGCTGGCGGACCTGGCCAGCGGAAAGGTCATTGGCTGCTTCTGCCTGACCGAACCCCAGGCCGGTTCCGAAGCGCACAACCTGCGCACCCGCGCCGAACTGCGCGACGGCCAATGGGTGATCAACGGCGCCAAGCAATTCGTCAGCAACGGCAAGCGCGCCAAACTGGCGATTGTATTTGCCGTGACCGATCCGGACCTGGGCAAACGTGGCATCTCGGCGTTCCTGGTACCGACCGATACCGCCGGTTTTATCGTTGACCGCACTGAACACAAAATGGGTATCCGCGCATCCGACACCTGCGCCGTCACCCTGAACAACTGCACCATCCCCGAAGCCAATCTGCTGGGTGAACGCGGCAAAGGCCTGGCCATCGCCCTGTCCAACCTCGAAGGCGGTCGTATCGGCATCGCCGCCCAGGCGCTGGGCATCGCCCGCGCGGCGTTCGAAGCGGCGCTGGCCTATTCCCGTGACCGGGTGCAGTTTGGCAAGACGATCAATGAACACCAGAGCATCGCCAACCTGCTGGCCGACATGCACATGCAACTGAACGCCGCACGGTTGATGATCCTGCACGCCGCGCGCCTGCGCACGGCCGGCAAGCCCTGCCTGTCGGAGGCATCACAGGCCAAGCTGTTTGCGTCGGAAATGGCGGAAAAGGTCTGCTCGTCCGCGATTCAGATTCATGGCGGGTACGGGTATCTGGAAGACTATCCGGTGGAGAAGTACTACCGGGATGCTCGGATCACGCAGATCTACGAAGGCTCGAGCGAGATTCAGCGGATGGTGATTGCCCGTGAACTGAAGAACTATCTGGTTTAAAAGCAAAAGATCGCAGCCTTCGGCAGCTCCTACACAAAGCCCTTTAGGAGCTGCCGAAGGCTGCGATCTTTAGGCTGTAAACTGGTTTGAAGCCTTAAAGGCATCGCTGGCAAGCCAGCTCCCACAGTGTTCTCGGTTGTTCACACATGTTGTGTACACCCCGGACCCTGTGGGAGCTGGCTTGCCAGCGATAGCGTCAGCAAAGACGCCGCATTACTTACCGACGAACTCCGCCTCACGCTTGGCAATGAACGCCGCCATGCCTTCCTTCTGATCCTGCGTCGCAAACGCCGCATGGAACACCCGACGCTCAAAGCGCACGCCTTCGGCCAGGCTCACTTCAAAGGCACGGTTGACGCTTTCCTTGACCATCATCGCAATCGGCAACGATTTTTTGGCGATCAACGCCGCGACTTTCAGCGCTTCGTCCAGCAGTTCGTCGCTTGGCACGATCCGCGCCACGATGCCGCAACGCTCCGCTTCCACGGCATCGATCAAACGCCCGCTCAGGCACATTTCCATGGCCTTGGCCTTGCCCACGGCGCGGGTCAGGCGTTGGGTGCCGCCCATGCCCGGCAACACGCCCAGGTTGATTTCCGGCTGGCCGAATCTGGCGTTGTCGCCGGCCAGGATGAAGTCGCACATCAGCGCCAGCTCACAACCGCCACCCAGGGCAAAGCCGTTGACCGCCGCGATGATCGGCTTGCGGCGGTTGGCGACGCGGTCGCTGTCGCTGAACAGGTCGTCGAGGTAGATCTGCGGGTAGGTCAGCTCGGCCATTTCCTTGATGTCGGCACCCGCGGCAAACGCCTTTTTCGAACCGGTCAGGACGATACAGCCGATGTTCGCATCCGCCTCGAAACCATCGAGGGCCTGGTTCAGTTCGCTGACGATCTGCGCGTTCAACGCGTTCAACGCCTGAGGACGGTTGAGGGTGATCAGGCCAACGCGGCCGTGGGTTTCCAGCAAAATCGTTTCGTAGCTCATAAACAACTCCTGTTTCACATAAGGCCAGATCCCTTGTAGGAGCTGCCGCAGGCTGCGATCTTTTGATATTTAAAATCAAAGTCAAAAGATCGCAGCCTCCGGCAGCTCCTACAGGGGTCTGCTTTTTATAAGTTGCGCGAAATGACCATGCGCTGAATGTCGCTGGTGCCTTCGTAGATCTGGCACACCCGCACGTCGCGGTAGATGCGTTCCAGCGGGAAGTCGTTGAGGTAACCATAACCGCCGAGGGTTTGCAGCGCCGAGGAGCATACCTTCTCGGCCATTTCCGAGGCGAACAACTTGGCCATCGACGCCTCGACCAGGGCCGGCTTGCCGCTGTCGCGCAGGGCCGCGGCGTAGTGCACCATTTGCCGCGCCACGGCGATCTGGGTGGCCATGTCCGCCAGGCGGAACGCCACGGCCTGATGCTCGATGATCGGCTTGCCGAAACTCTCGCGCTCACGGGCGTAGTCGCGAGCCGCTTCAAACGCGGCACGGGCCATGCCCACCGATTGCGAGGCGATGCCGACGCGGCCACCTTCCAGGTTGGCCAGGGCGATCCTGTAGCCTTCGCCCTCCTCGCCCAAACGGTTGGCCACCGGCACCTTCACGTCTTCGAAGAGGATCTGGCAGGTGTCGGACGCATGCTGGCCGAGTTTGTCCTCGACCCGCGCGACTTTATAACCCGGCGAATCGGTCGGTACGATAAACGCGCTGATGCCACGTTTGCCGGCGTTCGGATCGGTCACCGCAAACACGATCACTACCCCGGCATTCTGCCCGGAGGTGATGAACTGCTTGCAGCCGTTGAGCACGTAGTGGTCGCCTTCCAGACGCGCACGGGTTTTCAGGCCGCTGGCGTCGGAACCCGCCTGGGGCTCGGTCAGGGCAAAAGCGCCGAGCATCGCGCCGCTGGCCAACGGCTTGAGGAAGCGCTCCTTCTGCTCGTCGTTGCCGTAGTTGAGGATCGGCACACAACCCACGGAGTTGTGCACGCTCATGATGGTCGAACAGGCGCCATCGCCGGCGGCGATTTCTTCCAGCGCCATGGCGTAGGCCAGGTAACCGGTGTCGCATCCGCCCCACTGCTCCGGCACCAGCATGCCGAAGAAGCCCAGCCCGGCCATCTCGCCGATGGCTTCCTTGGGGAAGCGGTGTTCGCGGTCCCACTCGGCGGCGAAGGGTTTCAGCCGTTCCTGGGCAAAGTCCCGGGCCATGTCGCGGATCTGTTGTTGGTCGTCATTGGGGATCATGGTGAATCCTTGAATCAGGTTACAACGCAGCCCCCTGTGGGAGCGGGCTTGCTCGCGAAGAGGCCGTGTCAGTCGACATCATCGTCGGATGACACACCGCTTTCGCGGGCAAGCCCACTCCCACATGGGATAGCGTCAGGTTCAGTACAGGCATTCCACGGCCATTGCCGTCGCTTCACCGCCACCGATGCAGATCGCCGCGACGCCGCGCTTCAGGCCTTTCTGGCGCAGGGCCGACAGCAAGGTCACGAGAATCCGCGCACCGGACGCCCCGATCGGGTGGCCCAAGGCACAAGCGCCGCCGTGCACGTTGAGTTTCTCGTGGGGGATTTCCAAGTGAGTCATCGCGGCCATGCCGACCACGGCGAAGGCTTCGTTGACTTCCACCAGATCGACGTCATTGAGCGACCAGCCGGTTTTCTTCATCAATTTCTTGATCGCACCGATTGGCGCCACCGGGAACAGACCCGGGGTGTCGGCGAACGCGGCGTGGCCATGGATCACCGCCAGCGGCTTCAGGCCTTGTTTCTGTGCCTGGGACTGGCGCATCAGCACCAATGCCGCCGCACCGTCGGAGATCGAACTGGAGTTGGCTGCCGTCACCGTACCGCCTTCTCGGAACGCCGGTTTCAACGAAGCGATCTTGTCCAGCTTGGCTTTTGGCGGCTGCTCGTCGTTGCTGATCACCACCTGCTCTTTGCCCACTGTCACGGTGAGCGGGACAATTTCGGCTTTGAAGCTGCCGTCCTTGATCGCCTGTTGCGCACGGGTGGTCGAGGCGATGGCGAACGCGTCCTGGGCTTCCCGGCTGAAGCTGTTGGTTTCGGCGCAGTCTTCGGCGAAGGTGCCCATCAGGCGGCCCTTGTCGTAGGCGTCTTCGAGGCCGTCCAGGAACATCGAGTCCTGCACCCGGCCATGGCCCATGCGGTAGCCGGCACGGGCACGGTCCAGCAGGTAAGGCGCGTTGGACATGCTTTCCATGCCACCGGCGACCACCACGTCGGCACTGCCAGCCACCAGCATGTCGTGGGCCAGAATCGCCGCTTCCATGCCCGAACCGCACATCTTGTTCAGGGTGGTGCAACGGGTCGATTTATCCAGCCCGGCACCCAGTGCCGCCTGACGCGCAGGGGCCTGGCCAAGGCCGGCCGGCAGAACGCAGCCAAACAGCACTTCGTCGATGCTGTCAGTGGAAACGCCGGCACGTTCAACGGCGGCTTTGATCGCGGCAGCACCCAGTTGCGGTGCGGTCAGGCTTTTCAGTTCGCCCTGGAAACCACCCATCGGGGTGCGGACGGCGCTGACGATTACAATCGGATCGTTGGACATTGTCATGACAAATCCTCCTTATTTGGCGGCCATGCGCAAGGCACCGTCGAGACGGATCACCTCGCCGTTGAGCATGCTGTTTTCAATAATATGCCTGACCAGCCCGGCATACTCGCCCGGTTTGCCCAGACGCGGCGGGAATGGCACGCCAGCGGCCAGGGAGTCGCGAACTTCCTGGGTCATGCCGGCCATCATCGGCGTCTCGAAAATGCCCGGGGCGATGGTCATCACGCGGATACCGAAGCGCGCCAGTTCACGGGCCGCCGGCAACGTCAGGCTGACGATGGCCCCTTTGGACGCCGAGTAGGCCGCCTGACCGATCTGGCCGTCGTATGCCGCGGCAGACGCAGTGTTGATGATCACGCCGCGTTCGCCATCGGCATCCGCTTCGGTTTGCGCAATCGCCGCTGCCGCAAGGCGCAGCATGTTGAAGCTGCCGATCAGGTTGACGTTGATCACCTGGCTGAAACTGGACAGCAAGTGCGGACCGTTCTTGCCGAGAATCTTCTCGCCACGCACGATGCCGGCGCAATTGACCAGACCATTGAGGCCGCCAAAGGCTTCGACCGTCGCCTGCACGGCCGCTTCGGCCGCCGCTTCGTTGCTGATGTCCGCCACCACGCTATGCGCGCCAAGGCGCTGGGCCTGGACTGCAACGGCCTCGGCATTCATGTCCACCAGCATCACTTTCGCGCCTGCGGCGACGAGCACCTCGGCCGTCGCTGCGCCGAGGCCGGAAGCACCACCGGTGACGATAAAAATCTTGTTCTGGATCTGCATCATTGTTTCCCTTTCAAGCTGGAAGGTTCTTCGCCGCAGCCTCTTGAGCCTTGGCGATTTCCTGGTTGCGCAAGATAAAGCGCTGCAATTTGCCGCTTGGGGTTTTCGGCAACTCGCTGACAAATTCGATTTCACGGGGGTAGGAATGCGCCGCCAGGCGCTTGCGCACGTGCTGGCGCAACTCTTCGGCCAACGCAGGTTCTGCGCGGTATTGCGCGCTGAGCACGACGAACGCCTTGACCAGTTCGGTGCGCTCCGGATCGGGTTTGCCGACCACGGCGGCCTCGACCACGGCCGGGTGTTCGATCAGCGCACTTTCCACATCGAACGGGCCGACCCGGTAGCCGGAGGTGGTGATCACGTCATCGCTGCGGCCGACGAAGCTGATGCTGCCGTCCGGATTCCACTCGACGGTGTCGCCACTCAAGTAGTAGTTGCCGACAAAGGCCTTGGTCGGCCCGCCTTCGTAGCCGGCGAACCAGCACATCGGCGACTGGCTGCGGTCGATGGCCAAGATGCCGGGCTGGCCAACGCCGAGTTCCTTGTATTCGTCATCGAGGACCGCAATGCGGTGGCCCGGCGAGGTAAAACCGGCGGCACCCATGTGAATCGGGTGTTCAAGGCCATGGTGGTTGCACAGCACCATGCCCAACTCGGTCTGGCCGTAATGGTCGTGGATGACCACATCGAGGTTGTCGGCGAACCAGCGGATCACTTCCGGGTTCAGCGGCTCGCCGGCGCTGCTGACGATGCGCAGCTTGCCCTTGATCGACCTGGCGAACTCATCGCCGCCGGCAATCAGCAAACGGTAGGCCGTCGGGGAACCCGCGAGGTTGGTAATCCCGTACTTGTTGATCACCCGGCAGGTGCTTTCGAGGGTGAACGGGCCATCGTAAAAGGTGATCGGATGCCCCATCGACATGGGCCCGGTGACACCGTAGTAAATGCCGTAGGCCCAACCCGGATCGGCGACGTTCCAGAAGGCGTCTTCCGGGCGCAGGTCAACCGCGTCGCGGATGTAGCTCTGGAACGCAACGATGGCCTTGAGCGGCACCGACAGCGCTTTCGACGGGCCGGTGGTGCCCGAGGTGAACATCATCAGGAACGGATCTTCGCCAGTCAGCAGCACGGGTTCGCAGTGGGAGGAATGGTTGGCCAGTTCGGCCCAGAAACTGCTATCGCCACGCACCAGGCCCTGCCCTTTGGGGCCGGTGACGGTAACGATGGTCGGGCAGTCGGCGACTTCGGCGAGTTTTGGCCGGTTCACCGCGTCGGTCACCACCACTTTGGCGCCAGAGCAGCTCAGGCGGTGCTCGATGGCTTTGGGGCCGAACGCGGTGAACAGCGGTTGATACACCGCGCCGATGCGCCAGGCGGCGAACACGGTGATCAGCAATTCGATGTTGCGTGGCAGCAGGCCGGCGACCTTGTCGCCCTTCTTCACGCCCTGGGCCAACAGGTAATTGGCGAAACGCGCGGCCTTGTCCTGCAAATCAGTGAAGGTGTAGGTCGCACTGGCGCCGTCGCGCCCCTCCCAGAACAGCGCGATGCGACCCGGCAAGGCATGCCGGTCACAGCATTCGACACAGGCGTTGAGTGCCGTCAGATCGCCTGCGAGTGTGGCGTCGACTGTGTGCTGATAGTTGAACTGATCTGTAGCAGACAAGTAATCGCGCATTGCCAGAATCCCTTTGTGTTTCTTATTAGGTTGGGGGGAACCGTAATCAACAGGGAAATACTCGCTCTGCCAGGGGTGGCGGGCAATGGTCAAAGTTATCAAGTTGCCTGACTGCTTTGGCCAAAGCCCTCAGGCATCAGGAAGTGAAGCGCACCCCCGGTTTAGCGCGCTCGTCCACGGTCAGCTCGAACACATCCGGGCGAGCGTAGTGACCGACCACGTCATAGTCGTAGCGGGCGCGCACCAGGTCGTCAGTATCGATCTGCGCGGTCAGAAGACCTGCGCGATCTCGCATCGGTCCGGCGAGGATGTCGCCCATGGGTCCTACGATCACGCTGCCGCCAGCGATCAACGGCCGATCCGCCGGCCAGTTGGCGATGTCCAGTCCCAGGGCCTGGGGCGATGCCTGGACCTGACAGGCGCTGACCACGAAACAACGCCCCTCATGGGCGATGTGGCGCATGCTGACCTGCCACATTTCCCGTTCGTCCACGGTCGGCGCGCACCATACCTCCACGCCCTTGGCGTACATCGCCGTGCGCAGCAGCGGCATCATGTTTTCCCAGCACACCACCGCACCGATGCGCCCGACCTGGCTGTCGATCACCGGCAGCGTCGAACCATCGCCCTTGCCCCAGATCAGCCGTTCAGTGCCGGTGGGCATCAGCTTGCGGTGTTTGGCCACCAGCCCGGCCTGCGGATCAAAGTACAAGGCGGTGCAGTACAAGGTGCTGCCGGCGCGTTCGATGACGCCGATCACCAGATTCGCCCCGGTGCGTGCGGACAGGCCGGCCAGCGCCTCGGTTTCCGCGCCGGGCACGTCGATGGCATTGGCAAAATAGCGGGCAAAGGCTTCGCGACCTTGCGCCAGCCGAAAACCAAGCTGGGTGCCAAAGCCCTCGCCTTTGGGATAACCACCCAGCAGCGCTTCCGGCATGACCACCAGCGCGGCGCCGGATTCGATGATCGCGTGCTCATAGGACAGGATCTGTTCCAGGGTGTCGGCCTTGCCACCGGGCAAGGCGCCAATCTGCAAGGCCGCAACGATTGATTTGGGCATCACGAAAACTCCATTCGCATCAGGGGTTGCTCATTCTCCGGCGCCACGTGATCATCAATAAAGACCGATTCACTGCTGAATGATATGAACCAGATGAATATCACCAACATCGACCTCAACCTGCTCAAAGTCTTCGAAGCGCTGCACGAAGAGTCCAGCGCCAGCCGTGCCGCCTTGCGCCTGGGCGTGACGCAATCGGCCGTCAGCGCGGCCTTGCGCCGCTTGCGCGAGGTGTATGGCGATCAACTGTTCGTACGCACCGGGCGCGGCCTGGCACCCTCGCTCAAGGCCAATCAGCTCAAGCCGGTGGTCAGCGAAGCCCTGAACAAATGCCGGCAGAGCCTGGCGATGGTCGATCCGGCTGCGCAGCAGTACGAAGGTCGCTCGGTCACCGTGGGAATGTCGGACGATTTCGAAATTGCCTACGGCCGACGACTGATCGAGGAAATCGCCCGGAGCGCGCCGAAGTTGCGCCTGATTTTCCGCCAGACCCACAGCCAGATCGTTGCCCAGGCGTTGATGGAACGCAGCATTGACCTGGCGATCACCGCGGGCGGGTTTGCCGAGCGGTTGCTCAGCCGTCAGGTGCTGGGAGAAGGTGGTTATCTGTGCCTGGCGGACCCGTCGAGCCTGGTCGAGGGCCAGCACAGCATCAGTCTTGAGGAGTTTGTGGCCCGCGAGCACATTCTGGTGTCGTCCGGCGGTTTTATCGGGATTACCGATGAAGGATTAGCGGCGCTGGGCCTGAGTCGGAGGGTGTGCGCCTCGACCACGCATTTTGCCGCGCTGCCGCATTTGCTCAAGGGCAGCCAGGCCGTGGCGACCATTCCGGCCCATGCCGCCCGAAGCATCGCGACGCTCAGCGGCCTGGCACTGCTGCCCTGCCCTTTGGCCTTTCCGCGCTACCCGATCGAGCTGGGCTGGCGCACCAGCACCCAGCTTGACCCGGTCGTGTTGAAAGTGCGCGAGGCGATTGTCGCGAGTTTCGCCTGACAGCCGATGTTATTTGTTGGCCGCCATCAGGCGATTGACTTCACTGCGCACCATGTTGGCGTATTCCGGGGGCGACATACCGTCCAGTTCGGCGCGCACCCATTCGGCCCACTTGCCTTTGCGCTTGGCCCGTTCACCAAACAACCGTGCGGCCTCGCCCTTGGCTTTGCCCAGGTTGTTTTGCCAGAGTTCGAACAGACGGGATTTCTCGTCTTCAAGCGCAGCGCGCTCGGCGAGGGGTTTGTCGGCCAGATTGAAGCTCATGGGAATTTCCTGCTGCGTAAAATTGGCGACATCTTACACTGTAGGGCGAAATGTCCTGCGCCGGTTTTTCAGCTAGATGACCTTCCCGGGTAAAATAGCTGCAACTTTTCCGACGGCCGCAGACTCCATTGTTCACTGTCCACTTACCCGCAAGGAGTACTTCAATGGCCCGCAAAACCGCCGCGCAAGCTGCCGAAGATCAAATCAAGGATCAAGCGTTCAGCGAACTTCAATCGTTGATCGAAGAGTCGGAAAAACTGCTGAAAAGCAGCGCCTCACTGGTCGGGGAAGAAGCGGATACCCTTCGCGGACAAATCGCCCTGAAACTCCAGCAGGCCAGGGATTCGGTGACCAGCGTGCGCAACCGCACCCTGCCCGCGGTCGAGGCCACTGAAACCTATATCGGCGGGCATCCATGGCAAACCGTGGCGATTTCCGCCGGGTTCGGTCTGGTGGTGGGGTTGTTGCTGGGGCGTCGCTGAGCGTTCCGATCAAAAAACGCAAACCCTGTAGGAGCGAGCCTGCTCGCGATGGACTTGAGGGCACCGCGGGGAATCAGATTTCCCGTGTAATCGTTAACGACCATCGCGAGCAGGCTCGCTCCTACAGGGGTTGCGTTAATTAGACATTATTTGCCAATACCCCGAATCAATCCCCCGCCAGCTCCCGCAGGTTCGCCAGCGTCCGGGCATCCAGTTCAATGCCATTGGCCAGCGACCTGGCGCGCTGAAGATGACGCCGGTCACCCGGCAAACGCTTCAGGCCGACACCGTGCATTTGCCGCACCAGTTCCTGGCTGCGTTCGGCAAAACTTTGCCCCGCTGCCTTGTCCGGATCAATCACGATCAGCAATTGGCCCGTCCAGGGCGTCTTGGCGCCTGGGTGGTTGTTCCAGTCGAACTCGAAGGAAAAATTGCCGCCGGTCAGTGCCGCCGCGAGCAACTCGACCATCATCGACAACGCCGAGCCCTTGTGTCCGCCAAAAGGCAGTAACGCGCCGCCCTCAAGAATTGCTTTCGGGTCGGTAGTCGGCTGGCCGAGGCTGTCCACACCCATCCCTTGCGGCAAGCGTTCACCCTGGCGTGCGGCAATTTGCACGTCGCCATGGGCAATGGCACTGGTGGCGAGGTCAAAGACAATCGGTTCGCCGCCAGCCCGTGGCGCGGCGAAGGCAATCGGATTGGTACCGAACAGTGGTCGGTCGGCACCGTGGGGCACCACGCAGGTCATGCTGTTGACCACGCTCAACGCTACCAGCCCTTCATACGCGAAGGGTTCGACATCTGGCCACAAGGCCGCGAAATGGTGCGAATTACGGATCGCCAGCACTGCAATGCCGGCACTTCGGGCTTTCTGCACCAGTAATTCGCGTGCCGCCGCCAGGGCCGGTTGCGCAAAACCGTTATTGGCGTCGACCCGCACAAACCCCGAAGCCACATCTTCGACCACCGGAACGGCCTGGCCATTGACCCAGCCGCTTTGCAGCGTCGAAACATAACCCGGGATCCGGAACACCCCGTGACTGTGGGCGCCATCGCGCTCGGCGCCGGCGCAGTTTTGCGCCAGTACACGGGCAACCTCGGCCGAGGTGCCATGACGCAGAAAAATCTTTTCCAGCAAAGCGCTCAGCGCTTCGAGTGACAGGTGTGACGAGACGGCAGTAGAGGCGTGATCGTGTGGCGCAGACATCTGAAGCTCCAGAATGATTATTGGAGGGAACAACAGCGTACAAAGACCCGCCGATTAACAACGCGCGGCGAGTGACCTGTCAACCTTTCGCTCAGGGGCGACGAGGTAAATCCGTTTCACCAATGCCCACGCCCCGTGCGTTATCTATTTACCACCTGCATCCGCGCACCCGCTTTTAGTCTCGATGCTCAACCCACAGGCGCCCTTGAGTGGCACCTTGAGCGAGACTCGACGATGTCTACACCCGTAACTCCGCTGTTTTTCCCCGAAGCACTGTCGTTGCCCGGCCTCTGGCGAGAGCTGGGCCAAACCCACGGGCTGACGCAAAAGGATTTCCAATGGTTCAGCCATATCGAACTGGCCAGCCAGGCCCTGCGCGATGAGCAGACGCCGCCCATGCTGGCGAAAAAAATCCTTTTGAAGATCCCTGGCCAGGAACCCGTGGCACTGGCCGGCAGTTTTTTGCTGACCGCGACGCCGGACGACAACGGCGTGATTCTCTACACCCCCTACGCCGGTATACAGAAATTCACCAGTCGTTCGGCCCTGACCGAACATCTGACGGCACGCCTCAAAACAGCCGACGAAGACGATGAACTGCTGGCCTTCATGGCGCTGGCACAACGCAAGGCCGTGGTGGCTGCCGACGATATCGGGCTGGAGTTTCAAACCATTGAAGGAGACGTGTTCGAGGACCAGCGCAACACCCTCTCCCGCCATCAGCAGCTCAACGACCAGGCCCTGCTCGATGAACTCAAGGCACTACCGTCCCTGACGTCGCTGCTCGATGCATTGCTGGCTGCACAACTGACCGCGTCTTTTCCCGACGTGGATCAGAGCCAGACCCGGGTGAACTTCTATCTGGCAGCGACTGACGGGAACGAGGATGCAAGCCGTCCGTCGCGACCTTGGGTCAATTCCCTGTCGCTGAGTGACGCCGTGCTCCTGCACTATCGCCATCAGCGTTGGCCCTCCGGGCAGACCCATGAATTTTCCCACCCGAAAAAGTCCCTGCTAAACACAGACCAGGGGCACTGGGAGACGGCGGTCACGACTGTCTCGCGCAAACTGGTCAGCCTGCTGATCGGGCAGCTCGAACAATACTGGGACGCGGCGAGCGCCAATGGCGCCTCGCGTCGCGCACTCTTCGGCCGGGCCATCGCCGATCAGGCGCGCGTGCAGCTGCTGCTCAAGCGCGAAGCCGGGATCATCACCCCGAAGCAAAGCCAGGACCTGCACGCGTTGATCTCGACAGCCAGCCGGACGAACACATCAATGACGGTCGAAACCGTGCGCCTGTGGGAGTACCCGGCCAATTACGTCGAGCTGGCCGGTTCACTGATGGTCAGCGCCAGTCATGCGTTTCTCTACACGCCCACCGAAGGTTTGCAGGTGCTCAAGGACTATCAGGACTTGCGCGATACCGTGCGCAGCAAGTTCGGCGCGGCCGGTCACGAGGACGAACTCTATGGCCTGCTGAGCCTGGACGAACGCCAGCGATTCATTGGTTTTGACCGGCCGAATGTGACCGGGGAAGCGATTTCCGGCGCGATCTTCAGCAAGCTCTTCGACGCCATCGTCACCAAGCAACTGCAAAACACGGAATACAGTCTGCAGGTGTTCCGCCACAGTGACGGCGCCGTGGACATCCAGGCCCTGTTCGACAAGGCGCTGGATATCCGTTCGATGATCAACGAGCGGCTGCTGAAGCTGGAGACTGACGGACGCTGGAGCACGCGGCCGGTGTTGTCCGGCGACCAGCATCCGTCCATGGTGCTGGCCGATACGGCGGCAGCGTTCGTCAAGAGCTTCAGTGACATCGAAACGCTGATCAACGCCGACTTCGCCGCACAACCGATCGCTTCACTGGCGTTGCAGCGGGTCTACCTGGAAAACTTGCAGCCGCGCCTGGCCCATGCACTTTCTGTCGGCATCCGCGGCGAGGCAAGCCTGCGCACCCTCAGCGCGACATTGACGGATGCGGACCGGGCCATCGTCGATACAGTGTTCAACCCGGATCAGGCCGAAAGACATAACCGTCGCTCGTTGAAGGGCTTCCGACCCGATGCCTATTCACTGACCCTTGAGTGCTCCGGTGTGCGGGATGTCCTGCCGCTGGCCCATTGCCTGCTCCTGACCGAGCGCGGCGGACTCGATCCCTCGCATTCCGGCCGAACGATTCTGTGGACGCCCGCCGAGGGGCTGGAGGTATTTGACAACATCAGCCGTGCCAGGCAAGAACTGAACCGGCGCCTGCTCGACCCGCAACAACGCATGGCGCTACTGGAAAACCTCACCCCGAGCCAACGCCAATTCCACCAAAGCTACTCACTGGGTGCGCTGCGGCTGATTGAAGGATCAGTACTGGAGCAAGTCGCACGATCATCCATCGATCACTTTCTGGCTCGCTGCGAACACGCGCGCAGCCTGGAACTGAGCGACACGAAGCAGAAAAAGGCGCTGAAAGCGCTGACCACCGCCGGGATCAACACCCATTTGCGCAGAGCCACCTCGATCGCCCGGGCGATCACCCTGCAACAGTCACTGCCCACATGGCTTGGCATGGCCCCGCTTGAAGATCAGCGGCTGCACGTTGAACTGCTGGAGCAATACCGCAACAGCGTCGAGGAGGACAAAGACTACCTGCACGGGATCACTCCCCTCAGGTCGTATGTGCATGAACGGCTGACGACGTTGCTCGGCAATCGCTTCCCGGCCATTACGCTGGACCCCGACGATATTCAAATCATCCCCGACCTCAACCTGACCGGTCCCGCCCGCAGCCTTACCGAGTTCGCCCTGAACCATGTCAATGCCGCGCAAGGTTCCGGATTCCAGGTTTCCTCGACAACTCCTCAGGCGCTGCCCGAGGGGCTGGACCAGGCCGCGGTCCGTCAACTGCTGCAGTCATTGAACATTGTGCAAAGCTACGCAGCACAGGTAACGCAGACATTGTCCAGTGCAACGGCCGACGCCGAGAGCCGGATGCAGCGCTTCGTCAAGCAACTGCCCTGGCAACTGCTGCAACACGCCCACGAGCTGAAGCTGTTGCAAAGGCTATCCGGCTGCGCGTTCGATTTGCTTCGACAGGTGCTCGACATGCCGGACGCCACGGCCCGGGCAACCGTACAGGGAGCACACGCGATTGCCCGGCCACTGGAGCTGATCAAGACCACCGGCGCCGCCGCGGTCAAAGCGTTGGGCCTGTACCTGGTGAGCCCCGGCAACGCAAAGGCCGGGCCGCAGGTCCTCTATGCCCCTTACCACCCTGGCGGCTCGCCTTTTATCGAATTCGACACTGAGGCCAGCCTTGTCTCGGCGCTGAACACGCCGGGGCCCTTGCAGGACATGTTGCTACGGCGCCTGCCGGACAGCGAGCAGTCCGCCTTCCGCAACCTGTTCAGCTCGACCGTTGGGCAATTGAGTGAGATCACCCTCGGGTCCAGCCCCATCGACGGCAACTTGCTCACCCACCTGTTCCACGACAACACCCGACTGCTGTCGCAGATGCTGAGCACCCAGTCACACGCCGCAAGCCAAACGGACTGGGAGGCCGTCAAACAACTGTTTGGCGCCGGCATTCACCGCATCCTCGGCCTGTTGCCGGGCAAACTCGCTTATGCGCAGTTTCTCTGGGGCGCCTACAAGGATGCCCTCAACTCCGCAGAAGCCCTGCAGGATCATCACTGGAAAGTTGCGCTGGAGGAGTTCATCGCCGGTGCGGCGCAACTCATCTCATTGGGCAGGCTGTCGCTCGAAGGATGGACCGACACAGCCCAAGCAACCCAGGAAAGCCTTGGCACACCCGTCGCCACACCGGTCAGCGCGCCAAAGTGGTCCGAGATCGATTCGACGGCACCACTGCGCACACGGCTGCAACCGTTCGAAACCACGGTCGAACTCAAGAACCTGACGAAAAACAGCGCTGACGGCACCTACCTCGATGCGGCGAGCAAAAAAACCTATGCCCCCATCGCCGGCAAGGTGTACGGCGTAGACAAGACCGGGCCGGCCTGGCGAATGATCAGGGACAAGGAACAGGGCCCGGTACTGCTGACCGCGCCAGACAAGCGACTGGTGATCGACCCGGACATCCATACGGTGCACTTCGGCAAGGCCATGTCAAAAATGCACAACCAGTTGGCCCATGCCCATGTCGCCAGCGAGGTGCTGAATATCGAGGCCCGGGGGATGGAAGACATTCGCGCCAGGCATCCCGAAAAAGCCCGAATGATCGTGCAGGCCATCGACATGGCGCGCTATTACGCGTTCAACAGCCTGCACAACATGACGCAACTGCGCAGATTCGTCCCCGGTACCCGGCTGGACACCTTCCTCAAAGATTTCTTTGGTGTCGGCCAGGTCAACGCAGCGCTGCTCGACAAGATCAAGGACGCCATCCTCCCCATCTGCAATGCGTTGGTCGACCCCGATGAAGACTGGATGAACTCCCATCGTTTTATCGTGGGCTCAAATCGGGACCCGCAGGACAACTGCATCGCGTTTGTCCTGGACAAGGATCTACAGCGCCACGTGCATTTCACCGAAAGGTTCTTCGATCAACAGCTCGACTGGTACAAATCCTGTCTGACTGAGCCCTTCAACGTCGACGGCCACAGCCAGGCCGCCACGCTGATACACGAATTCGCTCACCTGTTTTCCGCGGCCGTGGACATTGCATCCCTTGAAGCCCGGCGCCCTTTCAGCGACCTGGTAGCGCCGATCACGGCCTACGGTGAAGCCATGAAAGAGTCCCAACTGAAATTCCAGCGAGAAGCCTTGTCGCTGAACACGCCGAAGGAGGAACTGTTTGCGCGTTGGAACAGCGGCCTGCAATCGTGGATCAGCCTGGATTCGATCCCGGCGGCCTATCACGTCGGCAAGGCCATTCTCAGGTTAACGGGCAGCACGACCATGGAAAGGGCACGGGAAGCATTCCTGGACGGGCAAAATGCGAACTTCAGGACTGACGTCATTTTGCACAATGCCGATTCGCTCGCGTTCCTGATCTGCGAAATGGGCCGGCAACTGGACCCGGTGTCGGTCACATCGGCCTCCGGAAACTGATCCGCCAATCACAGGGCGCAGATCCCCGGATCTGCGCAGCACATCGGCCGCGATGGCACTGTGATGATTTTTTTGATCTTTTTTTCACGCGCCCTATGGATACTGCAAGTCGACAACAGGCTATCCAGAGGCGAAGCGTTGAAAAAAAGTTACACATTGATGGTTAAATGCCATGACTGATGTTCTCGCAGACTGCCCCCAAGGTTAGAATGCACGAAATCAGGATGAGCCAATGACCGAACCCACGCTCTCGGAAGCCGAATACGACGCCATCACCGATGCCGCTGCGCATTGGTGCATGCGTCTGCACGCCAATGACTGCACAACGCAGGAGCGCCAGGCGTTCGAACAATGGCGTAATGCGCATCCGCTCCATGCCTTCGAGTACGAAGCGATGCTGGAAATATGGGATGTGGCCGGCGACCTGCCCCGCCCCGCCCCCGTCCTGCCGCTGGTTCGCCCCCAGCCCGAAGCCCCGTGGCGACGCCTGGCCATTGCCGCGGCAGTTTGTGCCCTGGCGCTGCCTTTGGCCGGATATGGCGGCTGGCACCTGGGCTGGGTACCGAACGCGTACCAGCACTTCCAAGCCACCGACAATGTTCGTACGGTCACCTTGAAAGATGGCAGCCAGGTGGAGCTGAACCTGGGCAGCGAGCTCACGTACAGCAACTACAAGGATCAGCGGCAAGTCACGCTGAAAAAAGGCGAAGCGTTCTTCAAGGTCAGCCATGACACCCGCCACCCTTTTGTGGTCAAGGCCGCCGAAGGCCGGATTCGCGTGACCGGCACTCAATTCAACGTCTGGATGTATGAAGACCAGGTCAAGGTCAATCTGATCCAGGGTTCGGTACTGGTCAGCAGCAACACCGACCTGCCCGGCGACGGTTTGCGCCTCGACCCGGCGATGCAGGCCAGTTATCGTCGCGGCGACTTCACTCCCCGCATCAGCCAGACCTATGACAATGACAATTCGCTGGCCTGGCGCCAGGGCAAGCTGGTGCTCGACGATCTGGCACTGAGCGATGCGCTGCCATTGATCAATCGCTACCTGGACAAACCGCTGATGGTCGCCGACAACAGCACCGGCTCGATCCATATCGGCGGCATCTACAACATCAAGGATATCAACGGCCTGGTGAAGTCCCTGCCGCGGGTCCTGCCGGTCTACCTGACCCGCAATGACAACGGCAATCTGGTGGTCAACGCGATCCCGCAAAAACCCCCGAAAAACTGAAAAGGCCGCCACCCTTGCGGGGTGCGGCCTACAGTGTTCCCGTAAAACTCCATTACCTCAATGCGCGACGACCTTGGCATCCTGCTGGCGGATCGTCTGTACCTGATACTGCGGATCGGACGTGATCTGTTGCTCGGTGAAGGGCAGCACGCTCCATTGCTTCTGCGAAAAGGCCTGCGTCTGATCCCGTGAAAATTTCGAAGCGGGGTCACTCGACAACGAAAACGCCAGCAGCCCCTTGGCTTGCGGTCCTTTTTCGTCAAAGGTCACCACTTGCAGGTAACTCGTACCACTGACCACCTCGCGCTTGCCATCGCTGCGCGGCACGCTCTGGATAGCGTTGTAGACCCCCAACGTACCCGGCCCGCCATGGATCGGCGTCTGTTGCCCGCCGCTGCTGACCACCTGGATGTCGCCCCAGCGAGTGTCCGGCTTGAGGCCTGACGCCTTGACCTGCTCAGCCGAAGCCAGCATCGCTGTGCGTAGCGCCTTGGCCACTGGCGGGTGATCGACGGCGAGTCCACTCGGGGTGTGTTGCGGGTCCTGCGGATCGAACGCCACGCGCCATACGTCCGGCACCGACTCCAATGCCTCCATGACATTCTGGAAGTGCACCAAGCCCAGACCGCTGCCCAGGTTGGCCTTGCGGTCCCAGGCCTTGAGGCTGGCACACAGTGGCGCGAGGGTTTTGGCATCGGCAGCGAGATCCGCCGCGCAGAATTGCAGCAGGTCCGGCATCACTTGAGCCGCCTGATAGACCTGATCATCCATGACCATGTGCTGCAAGTCCCCCACCGCGACCTTGCCGGCCCCGGCCAGCGTACTCAAACGGTCCAGGGCAAAGCGTGAACGCAGGCCCAAAGGCTGGCCATCCTGGCTGATCAGCGGCGAATAGCCGGTCAGCGGTTGCGCCGGATTTGCCATCCATGCCGAATCGTTGGAATGCTGGACAAAATCCTTGCGCAGCAGCTGCGGCAACTTATCCGCTGCATAGATGCCCTGTTGTGGCGCCTGCGGGTCGATGTCCCAGGCACAGGCACTGTTGGAGCCGTCAAGAATGATCATCTGCAGGCCGATCCGCGGATCGCTGCATTGTGCCAGCTTGTCGACGCTGACGTTGGGCACCACCGAGAGGTTCATGTACAGCGTCTGCCCCTGATCGTCCGCCGCCAGCGTGTTGACCCACGGAATGCCCTGAATCTTGTGCACCGAGTCCTGGAAATCCTTGAGGTTTTCGGCACGGTTCATCGCATACCACTGCTGCAGGACGCGATCGTTATCCAGGTTGGCGTCGCGCAGGCTGAAGGCGTACTGATGATCCCAATCCAGTTTTCCCGGCCATTGCACCACCGGACCGAACTTCGAGCTGTAGACCACACGGGAAATCGCCTTGACCTGCCCGTCCGCCTGCCTGACGTTGACGGTCACAGTCTGCTGGTCCATCGGCAAGGACTGGCCGTCGAGCAGGTAACGGGTCGAATCCTTGGGATCGAGTTGCAGGCGGTACAGCGTGAAATGCCTGGACGAATCCACGGTGTGGGTCCAGGCCAGATGTTGATTGAAACCGATGTTGATCAGCGGCAGGCCGGGCAACGCCGCGCCCATCACGTCCAGTTTGCCGGGAATGGTCAGGTGCATCTGATAAAAACGCATGCCACCCACCCACGGGAAGTGCGGATTGGCCAACAACATGCCGCGTCCGTTAAAGGAACGTTCGCTGCCGATCGCGACCGCGTTGCTGCCGCGGTCCAGGGCAAACCTTTGCATGCGCGTGGCGGCCACCTGGAACGCTGCCTGGGCGCTCACCCCCCGGGCCACGCCTTGGGGTGGCGTGGCCCCGGCCAGGGCTTCGGCGAACTGGCCGACGCCACCTTCGACCAACAGGCGCCGGGTCAGCTTGACCAGATCCGACGGGGTGATGTCCCGCACCCAATCGCCCTGGCACTGTTGCGGCAGACCCTGGGCACGACGTTCGCTGAGGGAACGGTTGAACCCCGCTACATAACCTTCAACCAACTCACGCACCGGCGGAGTCTGGGCCTGCCAGAAACCGGCGACGGCTTGCGGAGTGTTGAGCCAGGTGAAGAACAGATCGCTGACCAGGTTCTCACGCGCCTCGACGGTGAACTGATCCGGTCCGAAATAGCGCGAACGCTCGCCGTTCACCGTAGTGATCTCGTTCGCCAGCAGGCACAGGTTGTCCTGGGCGTAGGCATAGCCGATGCCGTAGCCCAGCCCGCGCTCGTTGTCGGCGCGGATGTGCGGCACGCCGAAACTGGTTCGGCGGATATCCGCGCTCGTTTGCGCAAGCGTATCGCTTGCGCTCGCCGCAAGGCTCAGCCCCAGGCTCAACCCCAGAGTCACACCCGCCAGGCTCAACCTGGTTAACTGGCTGGAAATAATCACGCTCGCTCCTGATCGAAAAAACGATGGCCGCCGTTGCGCGCAACCACGCGCGCAGTGCCTCCCTGTAGGGACGAAGCTCACATCATTAATTTAGGGTTTTGCCGCGCATTGGCGTGCGAACTGACAGGCTGATCACACGACGTCGACAAAATTTCTACATTCGAGCCTTCATGATTTGGGCAGCTCATACGTCTAAACTTGTAAGAGCGCCCCATTTTTCCTGATCAGGCTCTGAAAAGGAGTTTTGCAATGTACAACTCGCAACTGCCAACGGACGGTAGCAACGCGCCAAAGGGTACTTCCATGGGAGTCGGCGTATTCGAGCCGCGTACCGATCGCCACGGCAACGAGCGGATCCGGATCCTGCTCAAAAGCTATGGCCTGCGCACCAGCCTGATCCGCCTTAAAGTCATCGATGCCCTGCTGACGGCCGCCGAAAGCGACCGCAGTCTTGGCGTGCGAGGGGTGCACAGCCAATTGCTGGACCTGGACATTCCCCTGTCCTTTCTCAGCGTGCGCGAAGTGCTAAAGCGCTTGTGCAGTGAAGGCGTGATTGTCCTCAACCCCGACAAAAGCTACAGCCTGCATCCACAGGCTGCCGCCATCCTGCGCAACCAGTGAGCGAATGATCAGGTCTTGACCTTGCGGCGCATCACGCCATTGATGACGACCACAATCACCGCCACGCCAATGGCGATGTACTGGAACATTTTTTCGCTGATGACGCCGGTGTTCTGCAACCAGGAAAGGCCAAACATGATCCCCAGCACCACCAGGGAGATCAGAATCGAGTATTTCAAACGTTGCGACTGAGTCATTGCGGGTTCCTGAATCTGAAAATGTATCCGGTTTGTATCAAGACGCTTGCCAGGCACTTACCCTGTTCCCAGGATAAGCGGCCACAAGCGGGGTCACATGTTACAGCCGATGAAGAGTTTTAGCTTCATTGCGGCAATAACCATGAGGACTTTCAAATGTTGCGTCGAATCACAAAGTCATTGCCAGGCTGGGCACAGAGTTCCACCAGCCAGTCGACAAACACACGCACCCGCCGGGATAACTGGCGGTGCGGCGGATAAAGCGCCGTCAATGGCATGCCCGGCGGCGGCACGTCCCGCAGCACTTCACACAAACGCCCTTCCTGCAGTTGCCGGGCCACGTGATAGTACGGCGTCTGCACCAATCCATAACCGGCCTCGCACGCCGCCAGATAACCATCGGCACTGTTGACCGCCACCTGCTTGGGCAGGTCGACCAACTGCACCTGGCCATCGACGACAAACTCCAGCCCATAGCGCTTTGCGTTGCTGCTGGAGAAGTACTCGACCACCTGATGCCCGTGCAGATCATCCAGGGCTTGTGGCGTTCCGTGCCGCTGCAGGTAGTCAGGGCTGGCACAGGTCACCTGGTCCATCATCACCAGCGGCCGCGCCACCAGCGAATCGTCCAGCGTCGAACCGCCGCGCAACACACAATCCACCCCTTCGCGAATCAGGTCGACCGGCCGGTCATTCAAGCCGATTTCCAGTTCGATCAACGGAAAGCGGGCCGTGAACTGCGGCAGCGCCGGAATCACCACCAGGCGCCCCACGCCCGCCGGCATGTCCACGCGCAACAGCCCCTTGGGATTGTGGCGTGCGGCACTGAACACCGCTTCGGTCTCTTCGAGATCCGCCAGCAAGCGTACGCAACGCGGGTAATAGGCCGCACCGTCGAGCGTCAGGCTGATCTGCCGTGTAGTGCGTTGCAGCAGTTGCACCCCCAGATGCGCCTCCAGTTGCTTGATCAAGATAGTCACCGACGCCCGGGGCAGTTGCAGGCTGTCGGCGGCCTTGGCAAAGCCACCCAGTTCGACGATTCGGGTAAAGACACGCATGGCGTTGAAACGGTCCATTGCTGGTTCCACCGACAGATTGTTTGGATTTTACGAATAGTGATAACCGTTTTAGCCGGTTTATCTTGTTTCTGTCGAGGCGAACAATGGCCGCTCACTTCACAGGGAGCTGATTTCATGCACACACGTCAATTGGGAAAGAACGGTCCGCAGGTGTCGGCCATCGGCCTTGGCTGCATGGGCATGACCGACTTCTACACCACCGGCACCGATACCCGCGAAGCCACGGCTACCCTGCATCGCGCGCTGGAACTGGGTGTCAACCTGCTCGATACCGCCGATATGTACGGCCCGTACACCAATGAAGAGCTGATCGGCAAGGCCATTGCCGGCAAGCGCGACCAGGTGTTCCTGGCCAGCAAGTTCGGTATCGTCCGCGATCCGGCAAACCCCGGTGCCCGGGGCGTCAACGGTCGGCCGGAATACATTCGCCAGTCCATCGACGACAGCTTGAAACGCCTGGGCGTGGACACCCTCGACCTGTATTACCAGCACCGTATCGACCCACAGGTGGCCATCGAAGAAACCGTCGGCGCCATGGCCGAACTGGTCAGTGCCGGCAAAGTCCGATACCTGGGATTGAGCGAGGCCTCGGTGGCGACCCTGGAACGGGCGCACAAGGTTCATCCGATCAGTGCGCTGCAGAGTGAATACTCGTTGTGGAGCCGTGATCAGGAAGAAAACGGTTGCCTGACGGCCTGCCAGCGCCTGGGCGTTGCCTTTGTGCCTTACAGCCCGCTGGGCCGAGGGTTTCTGACCGGCGCATTGAAAAGCCCGGATGATTTCGCGGCTGACGATTATCGCCGTTTCAGCCCGCGTTTCCAGGGCGAAAATTTCGCCAGGAACCTGCTGCTGGTGCAGCAGGTTCAGGCGCTCGCGGCAGACAAAGGCGTGACCGCGGGCCAACTGGCGCTGGCGTGGGTGCTGGCCCAGGGTGACTACCTGATTCCGATTCCGGGCACCAAGCAACGCAAATACCTGGAAGAAAACGTGGCCGCTCTGCAGGTGAGGCTGAACGCTGAAGAACTGCTGGCGCTGGAGTCGGTCTTTGCGGCGAATGCCACCGCTGGCCTGCGTTATCCGGAGGAAGTCATGAAACTGCTCGACCGCTGAGATAACGAAATATCTGTAGGAGCGAGCCTGCTCGCGAAAAACCTGAGAGCGCCGCGGGGTGTCAGGCTCCCCGCATCATCGTTGACCTCCATCGCGAGCAAGCTCGCTCCTACAGGTATGCGTGAAGAACCTTTTTTGACCCGAGGATCACGTAAACACGCGCCTGCGCCATTTCAACCTGACGATTTTGTAATGTCCCCCTCATCTGCCTGACAGCTCTGATCTACCATCATCGAACAGCCGATCTTTGTAGTACTTCGAAACACTCCTTGAATGCCTGACCGGAAAAAAGGGTCAGAATGCGTTTTTTTGCCCGTTAGCCGAGACGAATCCCATGCGAAACCCTCTGCGTCTGATCGCCCTGAGCGCCCTGTTCATGTCCTCTCTGGTCCAGGCCGCCGACCTCATTCCGATCGAGGTTCATCGCGACGCCAATTGTGGTTGCTGCAAAAAATGGATCAGCCATCTTGAGGCCAATGGTTTCAAGGTCGAAGACCACGTCGAAGCCAACATGAGCGAGTTCAAGCAACAGCACGGCGTGCCGCCACGCCTGGCGTCGTGCCACACCGCGTTGATCAACGGCAAATTCGTCGAAGGCCACGTCCCGGCCGACCAGGTCCTGGCCTTGAGCAAGCGCGACGATCTGTTGGGCGTCGCGGCCCCCGGCATGCCCATGGGTTCGCCCGGCATGGAAATGGACGGCATGAGCGATGCCTATCAGGTCATCGGCCTGAAAAAGGACGGCACTGACCTGGTGGTTGCGGACTACCCCGCCCATTGATGCCAGGCGCGTACCTCGGGCTGTTTTTCGCGGCATTCGGTGCCGCCACGCTGCTGCCGTTGCAATCCGAAGCTGTGCTGGTCGGCCTATTGCTCAGCGACCGCTACTGGCTCTGGGCACTGCTGGCGGTGGCAACGTTCGGCAATGTTCTGGGGTCGCTGCTCAACTGGTGGCTGGGGCGCGGGATCGAACGGTTCCGCGAGCGGCGCTGGTTTCCGGTAAGCCCCCGGCACCTGGAAAAAGCCCGGCTGCATTACCAGCGCTACGGCCATTGGTCATTGCTGCTCAGTTGGCTACCGGTGATCGGCGATCCGCTGACACTGGTCGCCGGGGTCATGCGCGAGCCATTGGGACGCTTCCTGCTGATCGTCACCCTGGCCAAAGGCGCCCGCTACGGCGCGTTGGCCGTAGCGACGCTGGGCTGGATGGGTTGAACCATCGAGGGCGGCGATTGCCTGTGTTTAATGCCGCCCTAATCGAGCCGATCCAGCATCGGCGGATTTTCCATGGAGCTCACCCATGTCGCACCCCTTCCCCCGCTGGTTGCCCGGCCTGTTGTTGACCGCCGCCCTGCCCGCCATCGCCCACGCCCAAGCCCAGGCCCAAGCGCCGGAATACGGCCCTGAGCTACAAGGGTTCGACTATCCCTACACGCTCAAGCACTTCGCCTTTGAATCCCAGGGCCAGTCCCAGCAAATGGGCTATATGGACGTCGCCGCCAACGGCAAGGCCAATGGCCGCAGCGTGGTGCTGATGCACGGCAAGAATTTCTGTGGCGCCACCTGGGACAGCTCGATCAAAGCCCTCAGCGACTCCGGCTATCGGGTCATCGCCCCGGACCAGATCGGCTTCTGCAGCTCCAGCAAGCCGGAGCACTATCAGTACACGTTCCAGCAACTGGCGACGAACACCCAGCAATTGCTCAAGGCATTGGGCATTCAGAAAGCCACCCTGCTGGGGCACTCCACCGGCGGCATGCTCGCCACTCGCTATGCCTTGCAATACCCCGAACAGGTCGAGCAATTGGCACTGGTCAACCCCATCGGCCTGGAAGACTGGAAAGCCCTCGGCGTGCCCTATCGCACGGTAGACCAATGGTATGAACGCGAACTCAAGCTCAGCGCCGACGGTATCCGCAACTACGAACGCACCACCTATTACGGCGGCCGCTGGAAGCCGGAATTCGATCGCTGGGTCGACATGCTCGCCGGCCTCAACAAAGGCCCGGGGCATACGCAAGTCGCGTGGAACTCGGCGCTGATCTACGACATGATCTTCACTCAACCGGTGTACTACGAATTCCAGAACCTGAAGATGCCGACCCTGCTGTTGATCGGGACGTCCGATACCACCGCCATCGGCAGTGACATCGCCCCGCCCGAGGTCAAGGCGAAGATCGGGCACTACGACGTCCTAGGCAAACAAGTGGCCAAGCTCATTCCCGGGTCCACGCTGGTCGAATTCCCTGGCATGGGCCACGCGCCACAGATGGAAGAGCCGGCACAATTCCACCAGGCCCTGCTCGCCTGGCTGAACAAGACCAACCCCGTGCGTTGAAGAGGTAAGGCTGATGCCTGTGCAGATTGCAGTGCTTGATGATTGGCAGGATGTGGCGCGGGATGTGGTGGACTGGTCGGCGCTGGACAGCGTCGGCCAGGTGAGTTTCCTCCATGACTATCCCGCCGACAACCAGACGCTGGCCGAGCGTCTGGCCGGGTTCGAGGTGATCTGCGTCATGCGCGAGCGCACGCGCTTCGACGAAGACCTGCTGCGCCGCCTGCCCAGGCTCAAACTGCTGGTGACCGGCGGCATGCGCAACGCCGCCCTGGACCTGAAAGCTGCCGCCGCGTTGGGCATCCAGGTCAGCGGCACCGACAGCTACAAACACGCCGCGCCTGAGCTGACCTGGGCGCTGATCATGGCCGCCACCCGCAACCTGGTGGCCGAAGCCAATGCCTTGCGTGCCGGCCAGTGGCAACAAGGCCTGGGCGGCGACCTGCACGGCAAGACGCTGGCGATCCTCGGCCTTGGCAGCATCGGCCAACGTGTCGCGCAATTCGGCCAGGTGTTCGGCATGCGCGTCATCGCCTGGAGCGAAAACCTCACCGCCGAACGTGCGGCGCAAGCCGGTGTGACCCGTGTCAGCAAGCAGGAGCTGTTCGAACAGGCCGACGTGCTGTCGGTGCACCTGGTGCTCAGCGACCGCAGTCGGGGCCTGGTGGACGCACAAGCCCTGGGCTGGATGAAGCCCACGGCACTGCTGGTAAACACCGCCCGCGGACCGATCGTCGATGAGGCGGCGCTGATCAAGGCACTGCAGAAGCAACGACTGGCCGGTGCCGCACTGGACGTCTTCGAGCATGAGCCGCTGCCCGCGCACCATCCGTTCCGAACCCTGGACAATGTCTTGGCCACGCCCCATGTCGGGTACGTGAGCCAACAGAACTACCGGCTGTTTTTCTCGCAAATGATCGAGGACATCCAGGCCTGGGCGGCAGGGGCTCCGATTCGCCTGCTGGGTTGAACGAAAATCCCCTGTGGGAGCGGGCTTGCTCGCGAAGGCGGAGTGTCAGGCAGCATTAATGTTGATTGACCCACCGCATTCGCGAGCAGGCTCGCTCCCACAACGAATAAATGTTCATGCTGCGGTGTTCTCATCACATCAACCTTGCACTGCGTCTGGCGGGACGCGTCCTGATCTGAACCCATGAAGCTCTGGAGCAAAGCCCATGAATATTCGTTTTGCAGTTCTGATGCCCCCGTTGTTGCTGACCGTTGCGTTGTCCGGTTCCCTCGCCCTGGCCAACGGCGGCGATGACGAGCCGCCCGCCAAACCCAACTGCCCGAAAGGACAGGTGCTCGATACCCGATCGCAGCGGTGCGTCAAGCAGACCAGCAATCTGGTGCCTGACGAAGACCGCACCAACTATGCCTATCAACTGGCCAAGGACGGGCGTTACGAAGAGGCCCTGGCCCTGCTCGATACGCTGAAACAGCCAAATACCGCAAAAGCGCTGAACTATCGCGGTTACGCCACGCGTAAACTGGGACGCACCGACGAAGGCATCGGTTATTACCTGCAATCGGTAAAACTCGACCCGCAATACGCGCAAGTCCGCGAATACCTGGGCGAGGCCTATGTGGTCAAGGGCCGGCTGGACCTTGCACAGGAGCAACTGCAGCAGATCAAATCCATCTGCGGCAATACCCAGTGCGAGGAGTACCAGGACCTGGCCGAAGCCATCAACGGATCATCGAAAACCTGACAACCCGAGCGGACGGAGGTCGCCATCGCCAGCGATCAGGCAATACGAACGGAACTGAACCAGCATCTGGCGCGTTTATGGCGCTACGGCCTGCTGTTGTCCCGGCAACGGCATATCGCCGATGACCTGGTGCAGGCCACCTGCGTGCGCGCGCTGGAGCGGGCCGGGCAATACGAGTCGGGGACGCGCATGGACCGCTGGCTGCTGAGCATCCTGCACTCGATCTGGCTCAACGAAGTCCGTGCCCAGCGGGTGCGGCAAGGTCAGGGCCAGGTGGATGCCGACCAGGCCTTGTCGTTCGATGGAGAGTCGGTGGCCCAGACCCACGTGTTGGCGGCACAGGTCATCCGCCGCGTCGATGCATTGCCCGAGGCCCAGCGTGAAACGGTATTTCTCGCCTACGTCGAAGGATTGTCCTACCGCGAAGTCGCCGACGTGCTGCAAGTGCCCATCGGCACGGTCATGAGTCGCCTGGCCGCCGCCCGGGCGAAACTGGCCGAATATCCACCGTTGCACACGGTGCCCCACCCTTACCGAGGAGAACATTGATGAACACGAAACCCTCGGACGAACAACTGGTGGCTTATCTCGACAACCAGCTCGATGCCGAGCAGCGCTCGCGCATCGACGCGGCCATCAGCGCCGACCCGATGCTGGGCCTGCGCCTGCAATGGCTGGATCGCAGCAGCCTGCCGTTCAAGGACGCCTACGATGAACTGGCCCGGCAGGCGCCGGTGGATCGCCTGCAAGCCATGCTCGCCACACTGCCCTCACCCGCCCGCCCCGGGCTCAGCCGACGCTGGTTCCTGGCCGCAGCGGCCGGGTTGCTGGCCGGCGGCGTGCTGGCGGACCGTTTGTTCCTCGGCTTGCAAGCGAGCCAGCAGACTCACAGCTGGCGCGGTCTGGTGGCCGATTACATGGCGCTCTACGTGCCGGAAACCCTGGATCACCTGCCAGCTGATGAAGCCACCCAGCGGGCCCAACTGCGGACCATCGACGCGCGCCTGGGCCTGAACCTCGCTCCGGCAAAACTGAGCCTGCCCCGTGCCGAGCTCAAGCGGGCGCAAATCCTCGAGTACGACGGCGCGCCCATCGCCCAGATCACTTACCTCGATCCGGTGCACGGCCCCATGGCGCTGTGCGTGACCCGCTCCAACAGCGGCAGCCGCCATTTCGCCCGGGAACAGCGGCGCGAGCTGAACATCGTGTATTGGGCGGACATGGAACACGCCTGGATGTTGATCGGGCACCAGCCGATGGCGGATCTGGAGGAGATGGCCAAGGTGTTGCGGGGCCGGTTGAGCGCTTGATACGCAGGCACAGGTTTGCGGGGTCGTAAAAAGCCCCCGCAAGCCATCATGTTCTGCTGCCGACGCCCGACTTCTCGAGGTCTTGTACCCTTGGCGGCACACCATCCACCCCGCTCGTCATCGTGTATCTCACCGCATCGCCGACAAGAAAACAGGCGTTACCCTCTGCGGTCATGTTCGGCCCAATCCGGATCGCCAAGGTGCAACAGCCGCCATCAGGCATGACCATCGCAAACTTTGTCGACAGGCTTTCGACCTTGACGTCCCTGATTGCACTGATCGTGCCCTGCCCGCTGGTTTTTATTATTGGCGTGCCCATTCGTCCCTCCAGCCTTGCCGCCCTGTATTGACTTCGCAGGCTAATGAAACCCGTAAGCGTGGCACCTTGCTACTGTCAAACCTGACAGATGATGCGGCCGTTTGTCGTAATCAGACCGGCAATGGCAACCATAAACGGAACCGCGCCCCGCCCAGCGGCGAGGCTTGCACCGTCAGCGTGCCGCCCTGGGCTTCCAGGGAGCGGCGGCTGATCGCCAGCCCCAGTCCGAAACCACCCGTGGCGCGGTCTCGGCTGCGGTCGAGACGGTAGAAGGGTTCGAAAATCCGTTCGCGCTCGTCATCCGGAATGCCGATGCCGTCATCGTCGACCCAGATTTCACAGCCACCGGCACAGACCTGCACACCGATCTGGATACGCTTTTCGCAGTAGCGCATGGCGTTGCGCAGCAGGTTTTGCAAGGCGCGGGCGGTCAGGCGCGGGTCGAGGTTGAAGCGTTCGAGCTGGCCGTGGAGCAATACGTCGATGACGATGTCCGGGGATTGTTCGTCGTCGATGCTGCCCAGAATGCTGTCGATGAATTCGTCAAGCGACACTTCGACCCGCTCCGGTAACCGCGCCGGGTTTTGCAGACGGCTGTAGGACAGCAACTCAAGCACAAGCTCATCGAGCTCACGGATGTGATCGACCAGCCCTTGCAGGCGTTCGCGACTGGTGGCCGGCAAGTCGTCGGACAGGGCCAGCGCCAGGCCAAAATCCAGCCGTGTCAGCGGTGTGCGCAGTTCATGGGAGACTGCGTTGAGCAGATCACGCTGCTGGTTCAACAGGTTCTCGATGTCGCCGGCCATGGTGTCGAAGACGTTGGCCAGACTGCCGATGTTTGAACTCGGGGCAATCTGCGTGCGCTCGCTCAAGTGGCCCTTGCCGAAGCGTTCCGCCGCGCTTTTCAGACGTTCCAGGTCGCGCCAGTGCGGGCGCAACCACAGCAACAGGCACGCGAGCATGGTCGCGCCGATCAGCACGTTGATGCTCCAGTACAACAGGCTGACATCCATCGGGTCCGGCGGCACGACCATTTGCACCACGGTGCGCTCGTTCAGTGGTGCCACTGCCAAAGTGCGCCAGCCCCAGTCGCCGATCCGCACAACGTTCTCGCCGCGCTGCAATCGCTGCTGCTCATCAGACGTCAGGCTGCTGTCATCGTTACCGCTGAGCACGATGTGCAGCGGATTGAAGTCCTTGTCCATTTCGGCGGCCAGGGCCGGCCACTGTTCGGCCGGGGCCGCGTGAAACTGTTTGACGATCAGCGTTTGCAGGCCACGGGAGTAATCGAGGTTGTAGGTGACAAAGCGCTCCTGGAACACCTTGATCACCAGATCCGGCACCAGATAAATCGCCGCGCTGAACGAGACGATGGTCACCAGGTACAAGCGAAAGAGGATTCTGAACATCGGCTCAGCATTCCCACTCGGAACGGCTGAACAGGTAGCCCTTGCCCCACACAGTCTTGATCTTGCGCGCCTCGCCGGCGTGGTCGTCGAACTTGCGCCGCAACTTGGAAATCGCCACGTCCACCGAACGATCGGTGCCGTTGAATTCGATGCCGCGCAGGCGTTGCAGGATCTGGTCGCGGCTCAGCACCTCCCCGGCATGCCGGGCCAGCACCACCAGCAGGTTGTACTCACCGCTGGACAAGTCCACCAATTGCTCGCGCCAGGTCACGGTGCGTTCGGACAGGTCGATGCACAGGTTGCCCATCAGAATGCGGTCGTTGGCGGTCTGCGGCTCGCTGAGGCTGCTGCGGCGCAACAGGGTCCGCACCCGCGCCAGCAGCACCCGTGGCTCGCAGGGTTTGGTCACGTAATCGTCGGCCCCCATTTCCAGGCCCAGTACCTGATCGTGGCTGTCGTCGCGGGCGGTGAGCATCAGGATCGGCAAGGTCGCCGAATCGGCGCGCAGCAGGCGACAGACTTGCAGGCCGTCGAGGCCGGGCAGCATCAGGTCGAGGATCACCAGGTCCGGCGGATTGAGCCGCGCACGTTCGCGCACATGGTCACCGCGACCGATCACGCTGACGGAATAACCGTTGCGCTCCAGGTAGCTGGCAATCAGTTCGGCGAGGGCGGTGTCGTCTTCGACCAGGAGGATGTTGGGCATGGGGTGTTTCCAGAAAGAGCCGTGGCGTCTGCATTGGCCTCTTCGCGAGCAGGCTCGCTCCCACAGGGGACCGCATTTCAAATGTGGGAGCGAGCCTGCTCGCGAAGGCGGCCTGACAGACGCAATAAAATTCAAGGACTGAAGGATATACGCCCTCACTCGTCTCTGAGTAAAACCCTTACACAATTTCACACAGCACCAACAAAGCTTCACCGCTACCCTCGCCTGCGCCCAGTAGGATGCTGGGAGTCTTTATTGGGGTATTACATGTCGAAGAATCTGCTTGCCAGGCTCAGTCTGATTGCTCTGGCGTTGACACTGGGCGCGTGCGACAAGGCCTCGAACGCCGAGGAACAGGCGCCGCTGGCCACGGTTCGCATCGAGACCATCGAAGCACAACCACTGACCATCAGCAGCGAACTGAGCGGACGGATTGCCGCACCACGCATGGCCGAAGTGCGTGCCCGCGTGGCCGGCGTGGTCCTGCAGCGCACCTTCCGTGAAGGCAGTGACGTGAAACAGGGCGATGTCCTGTTCCGCATCGACCCGGCACCGTTCAAGGCCGATCTGGACAGCGCCGAAGCAGCGCTGCGCAAGGCCGAGGCCAACGCGTTCCAGGCCCGGTTGCAGGAACAACGCTATGCCCAGTTGATCGACGACAAGGCCATCAGCGGCCAGGACTACGACAACGCCCGGGCCAACGCACGGCAGACCGCCGCCGACGTCGCGGCCAGCAAGGCTGCGGTGGAGCGGGCGAAACTCAACCTCGGCTACGCCACCGTCACCGCGCCGATTTCCGGGCGCATCGGGCGTGCGCTGGTCACCGAAGGCGCGCTGGTCGGGCAGAACGAAACCACGCCGCTGGCGCTGATCCAGCAACTCAATCCGATTCATGCCGACCTGACCCAGTCCACCCGTGAGCTCAACGAACTGCGCCGCGCCTTCCGTTCCGGTCAGTTGCAGCAGGTCGGCCAGGACCAGGCCAAGGCCACGCTGATTCAGGATGACGGCAGCCTCTACCCGCTGCCGGGCAAAATGCTGTTCAGCGACATCACCGTCGACCCGGGCACCGGCCAGATCATCCTGCGCAGCGAGTTCCCCAACCCCGACCTCGACCTGCTGCCCGGCAGTTTCGTGCGCGTGCGCCTGGAACAAGCGGTCAACCGCCAGGGCATCAGCGTGCCGCAACGGGCCATCCAGCGCGACAGCGCGGGCATCGCCCAGGTGTTGCTGCTCGACGCCGAACAGCGCGTCGGCCAGCAACCGGTCGAACTGGGCGCCGTGCAGAACGATCGCTGGATCGTCACCGGCGGCCTGAAAGCAGGCGACCGCATCGTCATCGAGGGCCTGCAGCACGCCCGCCCCGGCGAGAAAGTGCAGATCGACGACACCCCTCTTCCACTTGCCCAGGTGACTGGTCAGTAAGCAGGACGCTTTTTTATGCCGCAGTTCTTTATCGACCGCCCGGTGTTTGCCTGGGTGGTCGCGTTGTTCATCCTGCTGGCCGGTGCCCTGGCCATTCCACAGTTGCCGGTGGCGCAATACCCCGACGTCGCGCCGCCGCAGATCGAAATCTATGCCGTGTACCCCGGCGCTTCGGCGCAAACCGTGGACGAAAGCGTGGTCAGCCTGATCGAGGAAGAACTCAACGGCGCCGATCACCTGTTGTATTTCGAATCCCAGAGCAGCCTCGGCAGCGCGACCATCAAGGCCACTTTCCAGCCGGGCACCAACCCGGAACTGGCGCAGGTCGATGTGCAGAACCGCCTCAAGGCCGTGGAGTCGCGCCTGCCGCAAGCGGTCATCCAGCAAGGTTTGCAGGTGGAGAAAGTCTCCTCCGGTTTCCTGCTGTTGATCACCCTGACCTCCAGCGACGGCAAACTCGACGACGTGGCGCTCAGCGATTACCTGGCGCGCAACGTGATGAACGAGATCAAGCGCCTGGACGGCGTCGGCAAGGCGCAGCTGTATGGCGCCGAGCGGGCGATGCGGATCTGGATCGACCCGCAGAAACTGCTCGCCTTCAACCTGACGCCAGCGGACGTCAACGCCGCCATCGTCGCGCAAAACGCCCAGGTGTCGGCCGGCAGCATCGGCGATCTGCCGACCCGCACCACTCAGGAAATCACCGCAACCATACTGGTCAAGGGGCAGTTGTCGACCCCCGAAGAGTTTGCCGACATCGTTCTCAAGGCCAATCCGGACGGTTCGACCGTGCGCATCAGCGATGTCGCGCGGGTCGAGATCGGTAGCCAGGAATATCAGTTTTCCACGCGTCTGAACGGCAAGCCGTCCACCGCCGTCGCCGTGCAGTTGTCGCCTGGCGCCAACGCCCTGAACACCGCGACCCTGGTGCGGGCGAAGATGGATGAACTCAAGCGCTACTTCCCGGCGAACGTCGAGTACTCGATCCCGTACGACACCTCCCCCTTCGTCAAGGTCTCGATCACCAAGGTGGTCTACACCCTCTTTGAAGCCATGCTGCTGGTGTTCGCGGTGATGTTCCTGTTCCTGCAGAACATCCGCTACACGTTGATTCCGACACTGGTGGTGCCGGTAGCATTGATGGGCACCTTTGCGACGATGCTGGCGCTGGGGTTTTCGATCAACGTGCTGACCATGTTCGGCATGGTGCTGGCCATCGGCATTCTGGTGGACGACGCCATCGTGGTGGTGGAGAACGTCGAGCGCATCATGGCCACCGAGGGCCTGTCGCCCAAGGAAGCCACGCGCAAGGCCATGCGGCAGATCACCGGGGCCATCATCGGCATCACCCTGGTGCTGGTCGCGGTGTTCATTCCGATGGCGTTCATGCAAGGCTCGGTCGGGGTGATTTACCAGCAGTTCTCGTTGTCGATGGCCACCTCGATCCTGTTCTCGGCCTTCCTCGCCCTGACCTTGACCCCGGCCCTGTGCGCGACGCTGCTCAAGCCGATTGCCAAAGGCGAGCACCACGAAAAGAGCGGATTCTTCGGCTGGTTCAACCGCCGCTTCGAGCAACTGACCGCGCGTTACCAAGGCTGGGTCGCTTATGCGTTGAAACGCACCGGGCGCTACCTGATGATCTACGGCGTGCTGCTGATTGGTCTGGGCCTGGCCTTCAGTCGCCTGCCTTCCTCGTTCCTGCCGGTGGAAGACCAGGGTTACACCATCACCGACATCCAGTTGCCACCAGGCGCGAGCAAGAACCGCACGGTGCAGGTGGCCGAGCAGGTGGAAGCGCACAACGCCGGCGAGCCGGGCATTCGCGACAGCGTGGTGATTCTCGGATTCAGCTTTTCCGGCAGCGGGCAGAATGCGGCGCTGGCGTTCAGCACGCTCAAAGACTGGTCCGAGCGCGGCAGCGACGATTCGGCCAGCTCGATTGCCGACCGGGCCAACGTCGCCCTCAGCCAGATCAAGGACGCGGTGACCTTTGCCGTGCTGCCGCCGCCCGTGGATGGCCTGGGTACATCCAGCGGCTTCGAGTTCCGCCTGCAGGATCGCGGTGGTCTCGGCCATGAGAAGCTGATGCAAGCGCGCACCGACTTGCTCGCGGCCGCCGAAAAAAGCCCGATCCTGATGAACGTGCGCGAAAGCGCCCTGGCCGAGGCGCCGCAGGTGCAACTGGTGGTCGACCGCAAGCAGGCCAACGCGCTGGGGGTGTCCTTTGCCGACGTCGGCAACGTCCTGTCCACGGCCGTGGGCTCGGCCTACGTCAACGACTTCCCCAATCAGGGGCGGATGCAGCGCGTCGTGGTGCAGGCCGAGGGCGACCAGCGCAGCCAGGTGCAAGACCTGCTGAAGATCCACGTGCGCAACACCCACGGAAAAATGGTGCCCTTGTCAGCCTTCGTGCAGGCCAAATGGACCCAGGGCCCGGCGCAGTTGACCCGCTACAACGGCTACCCGGCGATCAGCATTTCCGGTGAACCGACGCCGGGTCACAGCACCGGCGAGGCCATGGCCGAGATCGAGCGGTTGGTGGCGCAAGGCCCGGCGGGCCTGGGCCAGGAATGGACCGGGTTGTCGTTGCAGGAACGCCTGTCCGGCAGCCAGGCGCCGATCCTGCTGGGGCTGTCGCTGTTGATCGTGTTCCTGTGCCTGGCGGCGTTGTACGAGAGCTGGTCGATCCCGACCTCGGTGCTGCTGGTGGTGCCGCTGGGTGTGCTCGGCGCGGTGCTGGCCGTGACCTTGCGCGGCATGCCCAACGACGTGTTCTTCAAGGTCGGGCTGATCACCATCATCGGCCTGTCGGCGAAGAACGCGATCCTGATCATCGAGTTCGCCAAGAGCCTGTACGACGAAGGCCACGACCTGGTCGACGCCACCCTGCAAGCGGCACGCCTGCGGTTGCGGCCGATTGTCATGACTTCGCTGGCGTTCATCCTCGGCGTGGTGCCCCTGGCGATTGCCACAGGCGCCAGTTCGGCGAGCCAGCAGGCCATCGGCACCGGGGTGATCGGCGGGATGATCACAGCGACGCTGGCCGTGGTGTTCGTGCCGGTGTTTTTTGTGGTGGTGATGAAGCTAGTGCGCAAACGCCACAAGAATATCTGACCCGATACTCATCAACTGTGGGAGCGAGCCTGCTCGCGAAGGCGGAGTGTCATTCAACATAGATGTTGGATGTGATGGCCTCTTCGCGAGCAGGCTCGCTCCCACAGGGATCTCCGTGATTTCAAGACTGGGGGCAACTGGGCTAAGGTGATTGCATCGCCCCAACTCGTCGAGCCTCCATGCCCTACCTCACCCACACCCACCCTCGCCTGTCCGCCGCCACGACGCTCGGTATCGCGGCGGGCATCCTGGTTCCGGCCGATTCGGTGATCAGCAAAATCCTCATCGGCTGGAATGCCGGAGTCTGGACTTACCTGATCCTCATGTCCTGGCTCACCGTGCGTTCAAAAGCGACCGACGTAAAACGCATAGCCGAAATCGAAGACGAAAACGCCGGGCTGGTGCTGTTGGTGGTGTGCATCGCGGCATTGGCCAGCCTGGCGACCATCACCTTCGAACTGGCCGGCAGCGAAGACCTGGAAACCACGCGCAAGCTCCTGCACTACGGTTTCACTGCATTGACGGTGATCGGCTCGTGGCTGCTGATCGGGGTGATTTTCAGCGTGCACTACGCGCGCCTGTTTTACACCTGGGAAGGCAAAGAACCGGCACTGCGCTTTGCTGAAGGCCTGACGACGCCCAATTACTGGGACTTCCTGTACTTTTCGTTCACCGTCGGCGTGGCGGTGCAAACCTCGGATGTCGGCGTGGCGACCCGTGATTTGCGCAAGATCGTGCTGGCGCAGTCGCTGATCGGTTTTCTGTTCAACACCGCCATCCTCGGGTTCTCAATCAATATTGCGGCGGGCCTGTTCAACTGATGCCTGCACAAACGTTCTAGTCATCGCACTTGCAGCAGGCGTTAAATAGCTCGGTTATCCGTCCCGCAGGTGCAACATGAGCGCTCACAACTGGATCGACCTGTCCCGGGATGCCGACACCGGCATCGAGACCCTGCGTGCGCATTTCGAAGGCCACGCCTACGACCCGCACTGGCATGACAGTTATCTGGTGGGCGTCACCGAGCAAGGGGTTCAGCAATTCAATTGCCGACGGGCCAGGCACCAGAGCACGCCGGGCAAGGTGTTTTTGCTCGAGCCCGGTGACATCCATGACGGTGACGCACCGACCGCCGACGGTTTTACCTACCGCATGCTGTACCTTGATCCGCAGTGGTTGCAGCGCGAACTCGGCGCCGTGTTCGATCATGCCCCCGACAACAGCCAACTGAGTTTCGCCGCCACCCTGGCCTGCGATGCGCGCCTGGCCCAGGCCACCAGCCTGGCGTTTGAAACCCTGCATCGCGGTGAGCTGAAGATCGTCCGCCAGACCGCCCTCGACGCGTTGCTCGAGCGCCTGACCAGCCACTTGCATTGGCGCGCCCGCGATGGCCAGGACCCGCGTCTGCCGCGCGTGGCGCAGAAGGCCCGGGACTACCTGCATGCCAACGCGCAATACGACATCGGCCTCGATCAACTGGCAGCCGTCACAGGTGTCGACCGCTTCCGCCTGACCCGTGCGTTCAAAGCCGCTTACGGCATGGCGCCCCACGCGTATCTGGTGCAATTGCGCCTGGCGACCGCACGGCGAATGCTGGCCCGTGGTGAACAACCGGCGGCGGTGGCGATGGCGCTGGGCTTTGCCGACCAGAGCCATCTGGGCCGCTGGTTCGTGCGCGCCTACGGCCTGACACCGGCGATGTATCGCAAGCGCTGCTCAAATCTTCCAGACAAGTAACGTCGGAGATTGTGAAGATCGGTCTCACTGATCTTTACCGGAGTTTGCCCGCGATGCTGTCCTCTTTTCCGACGTTACTGCCTTTCTTGCTGTTTGCCTTTGTGGCCTCCATCACCCCTGGACCGACCAACATTCTGGTGCTCAGCAACAGTGCCCGATACGGCGTGGGCGCTGCCCTGCCGATTATCTTCGGCGCCTGTGCCAGTGCCGCGACGCTGGTGTTGCTGGTGGGCATGGGCGTTGGTTCGTCACTGACGGCCTGGCCTGCGTTGCAAAGCGTCATGCAATGGGCCGGCGTGGCGTGGTTGAGTTATCTGGCCTGGCAGATTATCCGTTCGCCGGCCGAAGCCATCAGCACGCAGAAATCCGGAGCTCGACTGGGATGGGTGGGCGCCGCCAGCCTGCAATGGATCAACCCGAAAACCTGGATGATGGCGCTGGCTGTGGTCAGTGTTTTCGCCGGAGCGGGGGAAGATCGGCTCATCCATGTGATCAATCTTTCATGGGTGTTTTTCCTGATCTCCTTGCCCTGCCTGGGTGCCTGGGCGCTGCTCGGTGCCGGGGCGAGTCGTTGGTTGCGCTCGCCCCGGGCCGTGCAACGTTTCAATCGCTGCATGGGCCTGGTGCTGCTGGGTTCAGCATGGCTGAGCGTGCTGGCCTGAACGCCACCCGTCGGTGTTTGTTCAACAATCGACAACCCGGGGCTTGACGGCGAATTGGCTTTTGGTGTCTTCTGAAACCGGTTTCAGCGCAATCTCACGAAGCGCTCGACCTTATAAATCCAATAAGAAGGTTTCAGACCGTGAACGATTTCTCCGCCGCCCAGCGCAGCCGCGTGACCATGCTCGACGTGGCCGAACACGCCAAGGTCTCCAAGGCCAGCGTTTCACGGTTCATCGGCGAAGACCGCACCCTGCTCTCCGATGCCATTGCCCAGCGCATCGAGCAGGCGATTGCGGAACTGGGCTATCGCCCCAATCAGATGGCCCGCGGCCTCAAGCGCGGGCGCACCCGCCTGATCGGCATGCTGGTGGCCGATATCCGCAACCCTTATTCAATTGCCGTGATGCACGGGGTGGAAACCGCCTGCCGTCAGCACGGCTATAGCCTGGTGGTGTGCAACACCGACCGCGACGACGAGCAAGAGCGCCAGCACCTGGCCCTGCTGCGCTCGTACAACATCGAAGGCCTGATCGTGAACACCCTCGGTCATCACCGTGACGAATTGCACGAACTGCACCGGGAAATGCCCCTGGTACTGGTGGACCGCAAGGTCGAGCACCTTGAGAGCGACATGGTCGGGCTGGACAATCCGGCAGCCGTTGAAATGGCCCTCGCGCATCTTGAAGAGCGCGGCTACCGCGATGTGTTGATGGTGACCGAACCGTTCGATGGCACCAGTTCACGGCTCGAGCGGGTCGCCAGTTTCAAGGCGCAAATTGCCCTGCGCCCGGCCCTCCATGGCAGCCTCATCGAAACCGGCAGCGAACTGACCGCAAAACTTGCAACCTTCCTCGACACGCCCGGCCCCGGCCCGAAAGCGCTGTTTTGCGCGAACGGCATTGCGGCGCTGGCCTGCACCCACGCGTTGCGTGAACTCAAGTGCAACCTGTTTGAGGACGTGGGCTTGATTGCTCTGGATGATCTGGACTGGTATCCGTTGGTGGGTAGCGGCATTACCGCGCTCGCGCAGCCGACCACCGAGATAGGCGCCAGTGCGTTTGAGTGTCTGCTCAAGCGGCTGCGGGGGGATGACGGGGCTGTGCGGACGCTGGATTTTTCGGCGCGGTTGATTGTTAGAGGATCGACCCTTGGACATTCTCGGTGAATGTTCCGGCCTCTTCGCGGGCAAGCCCGCTCCCACATTTGGAATGCATTCCCCTGTGGGAGCGGGCTTGCTCGCGAAGGGGCCATCAAGATCACCCACTATTTTTTTGAACAAAAATGAAACCGGTTTCAGAGGTAAAACAACAATGAACAAACCCGCCGTTTCCATCAGCCTCTCCAGCTACGGCGCCGACCTGGTGCGCCAGCGCGGCCAAGGCAGTTTTATCGAAGTACTGGCCGCCGCTGGCGCCACGCGCATCGAGTGGCGCGAGGAATTGCTGACCATTGAGGACCCCGTTCAACTGGCCAATGCCACTCAGGCAGAAGGCCTGGAGAGCGTGTATTCATCGCCAATGGAACTCTGGCTGGCCGGACAATCCAGGCCCAATCCAGAACTGATCACCGGCCTGCAACGCGCCGAGGCGTTCGGTGCCAAATGGCTGAAAGTGTCGCTGGGCTATTTCACTGACAACTGCGACCTGCACTTCCTCGCCCGGCTGCTGGACGCCAGCCCCGTGCAGTTGCTGGTGGAAAACGACCAGACCCTGCACGGCGGGCGCATCGAACCCTTCCAGCGCTTTTTCACTGAGGTCGAGCAACACCACTTGCCGATCAAGATGACCTTCGATATCGGCAATTGGCACTGGCAGGACCAGTCCGCCGCCAGCGCCGCGCGCCACCTCGGACGCCACGTCGGCTATGTGCACTGCAAAGCGGTTACGCGTCGTGCCGACGACAAGCTGGTCGCCATCGCGCCGACCGCCAGCGACTTGCAACAGTGGGAACAGCTGCTGGGGCACATGGCCCAAGGCGTTATGCGGGCCGCGGAGTATCCGCTGCAAGGTGATGACCTGGTGCAGCTGACCCGCGAACACGTGGCAGCCCTCGCCCGCCTCGGCCAGGCGCAACGGGAGAGTGCTCATGTCTGAGATCGATATTCTGTCCTTCGGCGAGACCATGGCGATGTTCGTCGCCGAGCAGGAAGGCGACCTGGCCAGCGTTGGCGCCTTCCACAAACGCATCGCCGGGGCTGACAGTAATGTGGCGATCGGTTTGTCCCGGCTTGGCTTCAACGTGGCATGGCTGAGCCGGGTCGGTGCCGATTCGTTGGGCCAGTTCGTGGTCGACACCCTGGAAAAAGAAGGCCTGGATTGTCGTCACGTCGACATCGACACCGCCCACCCGACCGGTTTTCAACTCAAGTCCCGCACCGACGATGGCAGCGACCCGGCGGTCGAGTACTTCCGCCGTGGTTCGGCGGCCAGTCACCTGTCGCCGCACTCGATCGTGCCCGAGTTGCTCAAGGCCCGACACCTGCACGCCACCGGCATTCCCCCGGCGCTGTCGGAGTCGGCGCGGCAGATGTCGTTCGAGTTGATGACCCGCATGCGCGAGGCCGGGCGCAGCGTGTCCTTCGACCCGAACCTGCGCCCGAGCCTGTGGGCGAGCGAGCGACAAATGATCACCGAGATCAACCGCCTCGCCGCCCTCGCCCATTGGGTGCTGCCGGGCTTGAGCGAAGGTCGATTGCTGAGCGGTTTCGAAGACCCGGCCGACATTGCCGCCTTCTACCTCGACCAGGGCGCCGAAGCCGTGGCGATCAAGCTTGGGCCGCACGGTGCTTACTACCGCACCCATCTTGATCAAGGTTTCGTCGCTGGCGTGCCGGTGGCAACGGTGGTCGATACGGTGGGCGCCGGCGATGGTTTTGCCGTCGGCATGATCAGCGCGCTGCTGGAAAACCATAGTTTTGCCGAGGCCGTGAAGCGTGCCAACTGGATTGGCAGCCGTGCGGTGCAGAGCCGGGGGGATATGGAGGGGTTGCCGACCCGATCCGAAATGGATGTCGAATTTGCGGCCGTCTTCGCGGGCAAGCCCGCTCCCACAGGTTTTGCGTCTGTGGGAGCGGGCTTGCTCGCGAAGGGGCCAGCACAGTCACTGAAGATCTAAAAAACCGTTACCTGCTGCAACAAAAACAACAAGCTCAGGAGCACCACTCATGAAAACCGCAACGCTCGCCACCCGCCGCTGGTGGTACATCATGCCCATCGTGTTCATCACCTATAGCCTGGCGTATCTGGATCGCGCCAACTATGGGTTCGCCGCCGCGTCCGGCATGGCGGCGGACCTGATGATCACACCAGGCTTGTCGTCGATGCTCGGCGCGCTGTTCTTCCTCGGCTACTTTTTCTTCCAGGTACCCGGCGCGATCTACGCGCAGAAACACAGCGTGAAAAAGCTGATTTTCGTCAGCCTGATCCTCTGGGGCAGCCTGGCGACCTTGACCGGGATCGTCTCCAATGCCTACTGGCTGATCGTCATTCGCTTCATGCTCGGCGTGGTCGAAGCGGCCGTCATGCCGGCGATGCTGATCTACCTGTGCCACTGGTTCACCCGCGCCGAACGCTCGCGGGCCAACACCTTCCTGATCCTCGGCAACCCGGTGACCATGCTCTGGATGTCGGTGGTCTCGGGCTACCTGGTGCAGCACTACAGCTGGCGCTGGATGTTCATCATCGAAGGTTTGCCGGCAGTGTTGTGGGCATTCATCTGGTGGCGCCTGGCCGATGATCGTCCGTCACAGGCCAAGTGGCTCAACGATCAGGAAAAGCAGGATCTGGAAAGCGCACTGGCCGCCGAACAGGTCGGTATCAAGGCCGTGAAGAACTACGCCGAAGCGTTCCGTTCATCCAAAGTGATCATCCTGGCCCTGCAGTTTTTCTGCTGGAGCATTGGCGTGTACGGTTTCGTGTTGTGGCTGCCGTCGATCCTCAAGGCCGGCGCGCAGATGGATATGGTCCAGGCCGGCTGGCTGTCGGCGCTGCCGTACCTGGCGGCGGTGATCGGCATGCTGCTGGTGTCCTGGGGTTCGGACAAACTGCAAAAACGTAAACGTTTCGTCTGGCCGCCACTGCTGATTGCCTCGATCGCCTTCTATGGCTCCTACGCCCTGGGTGCCGAACACTTCTGGTGGTCCTACACCCTGCTGGTGATTGCCGGCGCCTGCATGTACGCGCCTTACGGCCCCTTCTTCGCGATCATCCCGGAGATCCTCCCGGCCAACGTCGCGGGCGGCGCCATGGCGCTGATCAACAGCATGGGCGCCCTCGGCTCGTTTGGCGGTTCCTATCTGGTCGGTTACCTGAACAGCTCCACCGGCTCGCCGGGTGCGTCGTACCTGTTGATGAGCGGCGCGTTGATGTTCTCGGTGGTACTGACGATTTTCCTCAAGCCCGGCGCCAGCGACCGGGAGCGGCCCTCGGCCACATTAACGCGCGCCGCCACGGCACATTCCTGAATTGCAATCGAGATCCCGAAGATGAAAAAGCAGGTCGTCCTCTACAAGAAACTCTCTCCGTTATTGATGGCTCGCCTGCACGAGCAGGCCGAAGTGACGCTGATCGAAAACCTTGATGCCGAGGGCCTGGCCAAACTGCGCGATGCCCTGCCCCGCGCTCACGGTTTGCTCGGTGCCAGCCTGAAGCTGGACGCCGAACTGCTCGACCGGGCGCCCGACCTTCAAGCCATTGCCAGCGTCTCGGTGGGCGTCGACAACTACGACATCGACTACCTCACCGAACGGCGAATCCTGCTGAGCAACACGCCGGATGTGCTCACCGAAACCACCGCAGACACGGGTTTTGCACTGATCCTGGCGACCGCCCGGCGGGTAGTGGAACTGGCGAATCTGGTTCGCGCCGGCCAATGGAACCGCAACATCGGCCCTGCGCATTTCGGCAGCGACGTGCACGGCAAAACCCTGGGCATCATCGGCATGGGCCGTATTGGCGAGGCCCTGGCGCAGCGCGGGCATTTCGGGTTTGGCATGCCGGTCATCTACCACAGCCAGTCACCGAAACCGGCAGTGGAACAGCGGTTCAATGCGCGCTATCGAAGCCTGCCGGAACTGTTGCAACAGGCCGATTTCGTTTGCCTGACGTTACCGCTGACCGCTGAAACCCAAGGGCTGATCGGCGCAGAGCAGTTCGCCCAGATGCGTCCCGAGACCATCTTCATCAATATTTCGCGGGGCAAAGTGGTGGATGAAGCTGCGCTGACCGAGGCCTTGCGCACGGGCCGGATTCGCGCGGCGGGGCTGGATGTGTTCGACCGCGAACCCTTGAATCAGGACTCGCCGTTGCTGCAGTTGAACAACGTGGTGGCCACACCACACATCGGCTCGGCCACCCATGAAACACGGGAGGCCATGGCCAGGTGCGCGGTGGACAACCTGTTGGCGGCGCTGGCCGGTGAGCGGCCGGCCAATCTGGTGAATGTTGGGGCGTGGAAGGGCTGAGGTATTCGGTGCCTGTCAGGCAGCCTTCGCGAGCAAGCCCGCTCCCACAATGGATTTGCTGTGAACACAGTACTTGTGAACAATAAAGATCAAATGTGGGAGCGGGCTTGCTCGCGAAGAGGGCAGCACAGGCAACACAAATCCTTCAGGCCCGCCGCACCTCCAACAAATCCGTCGCACACAAAGCAATGCGCCGGCAGGCATCAGCCAGCTTCATCTGATCCACCACCAGGCCGATGCGGATATGTCCCGCCGCACTCGGCCCGAAAGCCTCACCGGCCAGCACCGACACGCCATAGCCTTCCAGCAGTCGCTCGGCGAAGCGCTGGGCCGACAAGCCGGTCTGGCGCACATCGACCATCACGAACATTCCGCCGTCCGGGCGTATCGGCTTGAGTCCCGGGCATTGCCCCAAGCTTGCACACACCAGGTCGCGGCGCTGGCGATACTCTTCACGCATCGAGGCCACTTCCGGCAGGTCCCGGTCCAGCGCCAACTGCGCAGCGTTCTGCACGAAATCCGGGATACCGAACAACATGCTCAGCGACAAATTGACCAGGTGACCCGCCATGGGCTTGGGCCCGATCACCCAGCCCACCCGCCAACCGCTCATGGCGTGGGACTTGGACAGGCTGTTGATCGTCGCGGTGCGCTCGGCCATGCCCGGCAGGCTCGCCGGGCTGATGTGCTGGCCTTCGTACAGCAAGTCGCTGTAGACCTCGTCACTGATCAGCCACAAATCGTGACGAATGCACAGTACCGCCAGCTCTTGCCAGATGGCCAGTGGCAAACTGGCGCCGGATGGATTGTTCGGACTGTTGAGCAGTATGGCGCGTGTCTTGGGCGTGATCCGCGCCGCGACATCCAGCGGGTCGACGCGAAACCCGTTCTGCGGGCGCACGGGCACCGGGACCACGGTGGCCGCACACGCGCCGATCACGCCTTCATAAGTCACGTACATCGGCTCGGCGACAATCACTTCATCGCCCGGGTCGAGCAGGCACTGCGCCACCGAATACACCGCGCACTGCGCCCCCGGAAAGACGATCACGTGTTCGCCATCCACCACCTGGCCATTGCGTTGCCGATGCCGGCGGGCAATGCTGTCGCGCAGCCCGCGACTGCCGCGCACTTCAGGATAGTGCGTATCACCGGCCAACAAGCTGGCGATGGCGGCCTGGACAATGGGTTGCGGCGTATCGAAGTCGGGGTCGCCAATGGACAACAGCAGGACGTCGACGCCCTGTTCGCGCAAGTGCAGCGCTCGATCGTGAATCTGCCAGGCCGCCGCACCGTCACCGGCGATTCGTTGGGTCAAGGCTGAGTAGCGCATGTTGTTCTCCTGTCGCGCGGGTACTCCAAGCCACAACCCTATCTCAAATCACGAAACGTGCCAGCATGGCGTTCAAATCCACCCTCGAAATTGCCATCGGGGACTTTGTGGCGAGGGGCTTGCCCCCTCGCCACAGAAAAACCCTCAGTCGCAGCGGACGGCCATCCGCCAGACACGCGCGATGTCGGTTGCCCGCTCACGCAGCAAGCGCGGCGCTTCGGCGCAGGCCTGCTCCAGGGTCATCGGCCCGCTTGCCAGGGCAAACGCAGCGTCGATGCCGTGCTCATAAAGCGCCTGATACCCCTCGCCCAGGGTGCCGGCGATGACGATGACCGGCACGGCGTGTTGCCTGGCGACACGCGCCACACCGAATGGCGTCTTGCCGCGCAGGGTTTGCGCATCGAAACGCCCTTCGCCGGTGATCACCAGATCGGCGCCTGCAACCGCCTCGGCCAGGCCCACCAGTTCGCCGACCACCTCGACCCCGGCCTTGAACTGCGCGCCCAGGAACGCCTTGGCGGCAAACCCCAGGCCACCCGCCGCGCCACTCCCCGGTTCGTCGCGAACATCATTGCTCAAAGCGACCGCGCAATGGTCGGCAAAGTGTCCCAGCGCCCGGTCCAGTTGTTCGACTTGCACGGGCGAGGCGCCTTTTTGCGGGCCGAAAATCGCCGAGGCGCCGTGGGGGCCGCACAGGGGGTTATTGACGTCGGCAGCGATGTCGAAGCGCACCTGCGCCAGACGAGGATCGATGTCGCTCAGGTCCACGCGGGCCAATTGCGCAAGGGCGAGTCCGCCCGGTGACAGCGTCTGTCCCTGAGCGTCCAGCAATTTCACGCCCAAGGCCTGCACGGCGCCGGCGCCGCCGTCGTTGGTCGCGCTGCCGCCAATCGCCAGGATCACCCGCTGTGCACCGGCATCCAGTGCGGCACGGATCAATTGCCCTGTGCCGAAGGTGCTGCTGATGCACGCATCCCGCTGCGCCACCGGCACCAACTGCAAACCGCTGGCCTCGGCCATTTCGATGATTGCGGTGTGGCTCTGCGGCAACCAGCCCCAGGCGGCATCCACCATGGCCCCCAGCGGCCCGCGAACCAGGGTGCGGCGCAGTTCGCCTTCGCACGCTGCAAGAATCGACTCGACAGTCCCTTCCCCGCCGTCGGCCATCGGGCATTTGATCAGTTGGGCATCAGGCCAGACCTGCGCCAATCCCAAGGCAATGGCGTCGGCCACGCCTTGAGCGCTGAGGCTGTCCTTGAACGAATCGGGGGCGATCACGATTTTCATGGGAATTCTCCAGTTCCAATGCCCACATGCTGCCAGCCGCCATGAACAATAACGCCGGTCCGCTGCACAAGCGGTGTTGAGGATTATTGTTCATTTCCACAAAACCCGAGGCAGACGTTTCACCTGTAGGAGCGAGCTTGCTCGCGATGGAGGGTAACGATGACGCGGAAAATCAGACTTACCGCGGCGTCCTCTGGTTTTTCGCGAGCAAGCTCGCTCCTACAGGGGGATTTTGTCGCTCACGAAATTGAGTCCGGCTCGGGCAGCAGTTGCACACCCAGATACAACGCGAGCATTCCATCAAGCCGCAGCGGATCGACGCCGCTGAGCTCGGCAATCCGCTCCATGCGATAACGCAGGCTGTTGCGATGAATGCCCAGCGCATCGGCGCAGGCCTGGCTCTGGCCGTCGTGTTCACACCAACTGCGCAGGGTCGCCAGCAACTGACCATTGCTGTCCTTGGCAATGACCTTGCGCAGCGGGTTGAGCAATTCGTCGAGGGCGTCGTCGTTGCGGTGGCGCCAGAGCATCACCGGCAGTCGATAGCGGTTGAGCGTCAACAGCCGGGAGCGCGGCAACACTTCGCGCCCGTAGGCCAGCAAGTCACCGACCCGGCGATAGCAGCGACGCAACCCCGCCAGCCCATCGGCTTGCCCACCGACGGCAATGCGCAGGATGTTCCAGCCGAGGCCGTCAAGCTTGTCCAGCAAGCGCTCGTTCTCGATCGTCTGGCTGGCCGGACGGCACCAGAGCAACGAAGTTTTGGCCGAGCTGACGCACCAACTGTCCGGGTGGCGAGTGGTCAACCAGGCACTCAGTGCCTCGACGGTTTGCCCCGCAGCATGTTCCAGGCCCAGTTCGAACAGGTACGGCACCCGGGTCATTTGTGGCTTGAGACCCAACTGCTGCGCCTCATCGATCAGTCGCGGAGAATCCCCGGCTTCGCTGAGCAGCAGCGCCAGCAGATCATCGCAGCGCTGGCGTCGCCATTGCTGTTCGGACTGTTGGTTGCGCTGGCCCACCAGCATCTCGGCGGTCATGCGCACCAGTTCGGCATAGGTGCGCAGTTGCTCGGGTTCGCCGGTGATACCCAGCACGCCGATCAGGCGCTGATCGAGCAACAGCGGCAGGTTGATGCCCGGCTGCACACCCTTGAGATGAATCGCCGTCTGCGCATCGATCTCCACCACGCGGCCGTTGGCCAGGACCAGTTGCGCGCCTTCATGCCGGGTGTTGACCCGCTCCGGTTCGCCGCTGCCCAGGATCAGGCCCTGGCTGTCCATGACGTTGACGTTGTACGGCAGGATGGCCATCGCCCGGTCGACGATGTCCTGGGCCAGGTCGTGATCGAGTTCGAACATGCAGGTGATCCTTGAAGACGGTGATGGAACGGGTTGTTCACCCGCACAGGCCTTGGTTGCAAACCCTGTGCTCAGGCACAAAGACAGCCACCCTGAGGGTGGTCGAGACTCTCTGGGCGATCAACGTTACCCTTTGCATCGCAAAAAATCATAATAAAGAGAGAGCCGCCATGACACAGAGCGCCGTAGCGTCCGAGGCCATCGCTGACGACAAAAACGCCGTCTACAAACGCATCACCCTGCGTTTGATCCCCTTCATTTTCATCTGCTACCTGTTCAACTACCTCGACCGGGTCAACGTTGGATTTGCCAAGCTGCAGATGCTCGACGCGCTGAAGTTCAGCGAAACCGTGTACGGCCTGGGCGCCGGCATCTTCTTTATCGGATACGTGCTGTGCGGCGTACCCAGTAACCTGGCCTTGACCAGATTCGGCCCGCGGCGCTGGATCGCGCTGATGATGATGGCCTGGGGCACGCTGTCGACCTGCCTGCTGTTCGTCACCACGCCGACCGAGTTCTATACCCTGCGCCTGTTCACCGGCGCCGCCGAAGCCGGGTTCTTCCCTGGCGTGGTGCTGTATCTCTCGCAGTGGTTCCCGACCTTCCGCCGTGGCCGCATCATGGCGCTGTTCATGTCGGCGATCCCGGTCTCCGGCCTGCTCGGCAGCCCCTTCTCCGGCTGGATTCTCAACCACTTCGCCGCGGGCCAGGGCGGTCTCGCCGGTTGGCAGTGGATGTTCCTGCTGCAAGGCATTCCGACGGTGATCCTCGGTGCGCTGGCTTATTTCCTGCTCAGTGACAGTTACGCCAATGCAAAATGGCTGACCCCCTTCGAGCGTTCGGTGCTGGAAGCGGACCACGCTGAAGACCTGGCCAACAAACCGAAAACCACCACTGATTCGCTGCTGGCGGTGTTCAAGAACCCGGCGATCTGGGCCTTCGGCCTGATCTACTTCTGCATCCAGAGCGGCGTGTACGCGATCAACTTCTGGCTGCCATCGATCATCAAGAACCTGGGCTTTGGCGATAACTTGGTGATCGGCTGGCTCAGTGCGATTCCGTACCTGCTGGCGGCGGTGTTTATGCTGATCGTGGGTCGCTCGGCGGACCTGCGCAAAGAACGTCGCTGGCATCTGGTGGTGCCGATGCTGATGGGCGCGCTGGGGCTGCTGATCGCGGTGAACTTCGCCGCCAACCCGGCCATCGCGATTCTCGGCCTGACCATCGCCACCATGGGCGCCCTCACCGGCCTGCCGATGTTCTGGCCGGTGCCGACCGCCCTGCTCAGTGCCGGCGCTGCTGCCGGTGGCCTGGCGCTGATCAACTCGATGGGCCAGATGGCCGGTTTCCTCAGCCCGTACCTGGTGGGTTGGGTCAAGGACAGCACCGGCTCGACCGATGCGGCGCTGTACCTGCTGGCGGGGGTGATTGTCTGCGGCAGTCTGCTGGCGTTGCGCATGACCCGTACGTTGCGCGCCTAAGCACCACCACCCTCGTGGGAGCGAGCCTGCTCGCGAAAGCAGAGTGTCAGCGACATCAATGCTGACTGACACACCGCTTTCGCGAGCAGGCTCGCTCCCACAAGGTTTTTAGCGTTGGCCGGATAATTCGGTTTGCCCCGCATAGCGACTCTGGTATCTGATTGAGCCTTTCCCACCGGTAAAAGGATTTGCTCATGAGCTATCGCACACTGGGTCATTCGGGCCTGCAGGTGTCCACCCTGACCCTGGGCACCATGATGTTCGGCGAACAGACCAGTACCGAAGACTCCCTGCGCATCATCGACAAGGCCTGGGACCAGGGCATCAATTTCATCGACACCGCCGACGTCTATACCAACGGCCGTTCCGAGGAAATCGTCGGCGAGGCCATCGCCAGCCGCCGTCATGAATGGGTGCTGGCCACCAAGGTCGGCTTCGGTCCCGTGGACGGTGTGCCCAACCGCAGCGGTCTGAGCCGCAAGCATCTGTTCAACGGTCTCGACGCCAGCCTGACGCGCCTGGGCACCGACTACCTCGACATCTACTACCTGCACCGTGAAGACCACAACACGCCGCTGGACGTCACGGTATCGGCCATCGGCGACTTGATTCGCCAAGGCAAGATCCGCTATTGGGGCCTGTCCAATTATCGTGGCTGGCGCATCGCTGAAGTGATTCGCGTGGCTGACAAGCTCGGCGTTGACCGGCCGGTGATCAGCCAGCCGCTGTACAACATCGTCAACCGCCAGGCTGAAACCGAGCAGATCACGGCGGCGCAAAACTATGGTCTGGGCGTGGTGCCCTACAGCCCGCTGGCACGCGGGGTGCTCAGCGGTAAATACGCGCCGGATGTGAAACCGGACGCCAACAGCCGTGCCGGTCGCCAGGACAAACGCATCCTGGAAACTGAATGGCGCGTCGAATCCCTGCGCATCGCCCAGCAGATCCAGCAGTACACCCAGGAACGCGGCGTCGGCATCGTCGAGTTCGCGATTGCCTGGGTGCTGAACAACAGCGCCGTGACCTCGGCGATTGTCGGGCCGCGTACCGAAGCGCAATGGGACGCCTACACTAAGGCGCAGGCGGTGAAGATCACGGTCGAGGACGAGGCGTTCATCGATGCGCTGGTGACACCGGGGCATGCGTCGACACCGGGGTTCAATGATGTGAGCCATTTTGTGTCGGGGCGTAAACCGCGTAGCAACTGAGTGAACAGATAACCCATTGTGGGAGCGGGCTTGCTCGCGAAGGCTGCTTAACATTCAACATTGATGTTGGCTGGAAAACCGCTTTCGCGAGCAAGCCCGCTCCCACAGTTGGACCGTGTTGATTGATTGGTCAATATTCGGCTCGAAAACCACGTATCCTCCGCACCCCCCGTTTCACCTTCAACCTCGCGAGGACAGCTTGTCTAAAGGTATCGCTCTATCGGTTTCAGCCTCGGTGCTGTTTGCCGTCATGTATTACTACACATCGCTGCTCACACCCTTGAGCGGCGTGGAAATCTTCGGTTGGCGCATGCTGCTGACCGTGCCGTGCATGACCGTGTTCATGGTGGTGTCCGGCGAGTGGAAGCGCGTGCTGGAGATCGTACGGCGCGCCAAGGCCGATCCGAAGCTGATTGGCGCGCTGATCGCCTCCTCTGCCCTGCTCGGCGTGCAATTGTGGCTGTTCATGTGGGCGCCGCTCAACGGTTACAGCCTGGATGTATCCCTGGGTTACTTCCTGCTGCCGCTGACCATGGTGTTGACCGGGCGGATCGCCTATGGCGAACGCCTGTCGTACCTGCAAAAGGTCGCCGTGGTGTTCGCCTGCCTGGGCGTGGTCAATGAGGTGTATCAGGTCGGTGGTTTTTCCTGGGCGACCTTGCTGGTCTGCATTGGTTATCCGGCCTACTTCGTTCTGCGCAAACGGCTGGCAGCAGACAACCTCGGCGGCTTGTGGCTGGACATGGCGTTGACGCTACCCGTGGCCTTCTGGTTCGTTCAGAGCGGTGCACAAGGTTTTCTCGTGTTTGACCAGCACCCATGGTTGTCGCTGCTGATCCCGCTGCTCGGCGTGATCAGCGCGTCGGCGCTGGTGGTCTACATCATTGCCAGTCGCCTGCTGCCGTTCAGCCTGTTCGGCTTGCTGAGCTACGTCGAACCGGTGCTGCTGCTGGGCGTGGCGCTGCTGTTGGGAGAGAGCATCAAGGCTGGTGAATGGCTGACCTACATCCCGATCTGGATGGCGGTGCTGGTGCTGGTCTTCGAAGGGTTCAAGCATCTGGTGCGGCAGCGCAGGCCTTAATCGCCGACACAAAACAATGTGGGAGCGAGCTTGCTCGCGATAGCGGTTGTACATTCAACGTCAATGTTGACTGACACACCGCCATCGCGAGCAAGCTCGCTCCCACAGGTTTATCGGTGTAATGGTTTAGTCCGTGGACAACACACCACGACGAACCTGGTCACGCTCGATCGATTCGAACAGCGCCTTGAAGTTGCCTTCGCCGAAACCGTCATCGCCCTTGCGCTGGATGAACTCGAAGAACACCGGCCCCATCAGGGTTTCCGAGAAGATCTGCAACAGCAGACGCTTGTCGCCCGACTCGGACGAACCGTCCAGCAAGATGCCACGCGCCTGCAGTTCGCCGACCGGCTCGCCGTGGTTCGGCAAACGGCCTTCGAGCATTTCGTAATAGGTGTCCGGCGGCGCGGTCATGAAACGCATGCCGATGCTTTTCAGGTGGTCCCAGGTCTTGAGCAGGTCATCGGACAGGAAGGCAACGTGCTGGATGCCCTCGCCGTTGAACTGCATCAGGAACTCTTCGATCTGCCCGGCGCCCTTGGACGACTCTTCGTTCAACGGGATGCGGATCATGCCATCGGGTGCGGTCATGGCCTTGGAGGTCAGGCCGGTGTACTCGCCCTTGATGTCGAAGTAGCGGATTTCGCGGAAGTTGAACAGCTTCTCGTAGAAGTTGGCCCAGTAGGCCATGCGACCGCGATACACGTTATGGGTCAGGTGATCGATGATCTTCAGACCGGCACCGACCGGGTGGCGGTCAACGCCTTCGATGAACACGAAGTCGATGTCGTAGATCGAACTGCCTTCACCGAAACGGTCGATCAGGTACAGCGGCGCGCCGCCGATGCCTTTGATCGCCGGCAGGTTCAGCTCCATCGGGCCGGTTTCGATGTGGATCGGCTGGGCGCCGAGTTCCAGGGCACGCTTGTAGGCCTTTTGCGAATCCTTGACGCGGAACGCCATGCCGCACACCGATGGGCCGTGCTCGGCCGCGAAGTACGAGGCGACGCTGTGGGGTTCGTTGTTGAGGATCAGGTTGATCGCGCCCTGACGATACAGGTGCACGTCCTTGGAGCGGTGGGTCGCCACCTTGGTGAAGCCCATGATCTCGAAGATCGGCTCCAGGGTGTTCGGGGTCGGCGATGCGAGCTCGATGAATTCAAAGCCCATCAGGCCCATCGGGTTTTCGTATAAATCTGCCATGGTTGGCGCCTCATCATTTTTTATCAATTAACTAAGGTTAGTTGTAAGCAATGCTGAGACCGCTGGGTGGCGCACAGGAGATGCCCCGCACGCTGCGGGCGAGAAAATCACCGTAGATCAGTTGAAACCCGAATATCTTCATTGTCGACCCAAGGCTCTTGCGGGCGAGGCTTCTGCTGCCAGAAGACGATTATTATTGTATGCGTAACCTGATTCTACACAGCGTAAATAGATTTGTCCGCCTTCTGTATCAAATCCCCTTTTTCCTTACCCGCGCAAGGGGTTTGTTGCAGAGGAAAATCCCCGCCAGTATCAACCCGCCACCCAGGCACATGGCCAGCGTCAGCGGCTCATCGAGCAACAGCGCTGGAAAAGCGACGGATCGACATCGGCTTTGTGGTGTTGCCCAAGGAGCGTTTCAACACGGTCGCGCTGCTGCCCGCTGACCACCCGCTGGCGGTTCACGACAGTCTGAACCTGAAGGACCGGTGCGACTTCCCGTTTGTGCTGACCGAGGCCGGGTCTTCGGAGCTGGTTTCACGCCTGTTCACCGCGGCCCGACTGACGCGCAACATCCGTTATCGCTGCTCGCAGCTGAGGAGCACCCTGGATGTCGTCGCTCGTGGCGACGGGGTGACGGTCGGCGCCGAAGGTTCATTGCCAGCATAACTACCAAGGGCCAACTATCATGGCCATTATCCGAACTCTTTATGGGAGGCGTATTGCCCTGCCAGCTGTTGAGAGCCTTACTTCTTCGTGACGGGATTCGCGAATGCCGCTGAAAGCCAAAACCCGCAGTCGCAGCACAAAAGTTGCTGTCACCCTGATCAGCGGATTGCTCCCGGTGCTGCTGGGGGCCACCATTCTTTACATGCAGGCAGGGCGTGCGCTCAAGCAAGACAGCGAAAAAACCGCCGAGGAAGCAGTTCGTCAGTTCGACTTGATGCTCGACAACGCCTCTCAGGCCGCTCGCGAGCTGCTGCCAATGGCCGGCCAAAGTTGCGGTGAGGTCAAACTGGCGCTGCGCGAGCAGGTCACTCGTCGCCCATTCGTGCGCTCGACCAATCTGGTGTGGGACAACAACCTCTATTGCAGCTCGCTGTTCGGCGACTACCAGGAGACGGTCAGCCCCGGAGACTACACCCAGGGCGCTTTGTGGCTCATGAACGGCAATCCGGTGACGCCCAACACCGCCTTGCTGGTGTACCGCCTGAGCGAAGGAAAAAAAGGTGCGCTGACGACCCTCTATGGTTATCACTTGGGCAACGTTCTGCGCTTGATCGGCCGCCAGACCTTGCTGGTGCTGCAAGTTGGCCCGGACTGGATGTCCGCCGATGGCAAGGTTCACACAGGTGCCGCGCCTGAACTCCCCGTTGCGCAGAGCCGCTTGACCTCCGGGCACTATGCTTTGGCCGTGCAAGCCGGTTTCCCCAAAGGCGAAACCTGGCGATACATGAGCAGCGAGTATCCCCCCCTGTTCAGTCTGCTGATTTTCTTCGGTGTGATTGCCGGGTCAATTGGTCACTTCCTGCAAAAGCGCTCATCGGCCCCCACCCAGGAAATGCAACGGGCACTGGAAGCCGCAGAGTTCATTCCGTATTTCCAGCCCGTGGTGCATGGCGACAGCAAGAGCTGGTCCGGCACTGAAGTGCTGATGCGCTGGAAACATCCGAAGGAAGGCCTGGTGCGTCCGGACCTGTTCATCCCGTTTGCCGAGCACTGCGGACTGATCGTACCGATGACCCGTTCGCTCATGCGACAAACCGCCGCCCTGCTCGCGCCGAAATCCGCCGGATTCAACAAACCCTTTCACATTGGCATCAACATTACCGCCAGCCATTGCCAAGACCTGGATCTGGTCAAGGATTGCCGCGAGTTTCTCGATGCGTTCGAGCCGGGCTCGATCTACCTGGTACTGGAACTGACCGAGCGCGAACTTATCGAGCCAACGGCGATCACCCTGCAACTGTTCGAGCAACTTCGCGAACTGGGCGTGAAGATCGCCATCGACGATTTCGGCACGGGTCATTCAAGCCTTGGCTACCTGCGGCAGTTCAATGTCGACTTCCTGAAAATAGACCAGAGTTTTGTCGCCATGATCGGCATCGACACCCTCTCCAGCCACATCCTCGACAGCATCATCGACCTGGCCGTGAAACTCGACCTTGCCATGGTGGCCGAAGGTGTCGAAACCCGTGAGCAGAGTGATTACCTCAGCGCTCGTCAGGTCAACTTCCTGCAGGGTTATCTGTTCGGCAAACCCATGCCCGGGGCGGAATTCATTAGTGCATTAAGCAACCATTAACTCGAAAATTTAATCGATAAAACAACGACTACAGGCATAAATTTGAATCAAGACACTACCAACGTTACATGAAGAAAAAGACAGGATTTACTCTTGGCCAATTAACTACTACAATTTTTCCTGCCTGCGCTAATTTGGCAGGTGAGCCACTATCACCGAGTCGCTTCAAGGCTCTTGGCTTATAGCTTTGTTTGCGGTTGGTATCAGCCAAACACACTATTGGAGTAAAGATATTGTCCAGACTCGCTGAATTTCGTGCAGCCGAAAAGGCCCTTCAAGAACAGCTCAAGCAGTTGGAATCCCTGAAGAACGATGCCGGGCTCAAGAAAGAAATCGAATTCGAAGAGAAGCTCCAGGGCTTGATGAAAACCTATGGCAAGAGCCTGCGCGACATCATCGCCATTCTCGACCCGAACCCGGCAAAATCCGGCCTGCAAGCAGCAGCACCGAAAACCCGCCGCGCCCGTGTGGTCAAGGTTTATCAGAACCCGCACACCGGCGAGCTGATTGAAACCAAGGGCGGCAATCACCGCGGCCTGAAAGCCTGGAAAGAACAGTACGGTGCAGCCACCGTCGATTCCTGGCTGCGCGGCTAACTCTCGCGGCGACAAAAAAGCCCTGCTTATGCAGGGCTTTTTCATGGGCTATCTAAATGCCCGCGGCGAGCACAGGACAACTACCTGGCCGCCAACTACTTTGTGCTTAATCCATTTGGATATCTAAAATTTTTTTCATGCATCGAAAAAGCACTGTCGCCCACTAAAGTTTCAAGCTGTTACGGGTTGCGTCTATTTCATCCTGGCTCGCCTTATAAGCCTCGGCCTGCCCTGCATAGGAAAAAACATAGGCCTTATCGGCATCCACCGCGGCCACCAATGTTTGCGAAAGCACATGCCTGCCGTTTTGCGTCACGGTGCAGGTTGTTTCCAGCGCGGCCAATCGACTCAAGGTAGTCGAATGAATTCGCGTACAGACACTTTGATACCCACCCTGAAAGAAGTCTTTTTGAACCGACTTGCGCATCTCCAGCAATACGCCTTCGAGGTTTACCTGATGATCGCTTTGCACCGGGCTCATGGTCAGCTCCATCACCAGGAGCGGCGATCCGTCCTGATCATTTTTCACCGCCCGCTGGCGACTCACCCCCGCCGCAGAGTCAGGGACGGCTTCGATCTGCCAGCCTTGCGGCCAGGTCACCACTGGCGCATCGGCATGAGCAGCACCAGCCAGCGAAAACACACTCAGCAGGATAAACAGCAGGTTACGGAATCGAATCATTGCAATCGGCACTCACGGATCAAGCCGTAAAGTCTGGGCCCAGGCCGGCTGTCAGGCAATAGCCGACTGTTTGGGTTTGGTGATGTCCGAACCCTTGCGTATCATTGTCTCCATTCGTTAGCCCACATATTTTCCGGAGGGCCCATGAGCCTGCACGAATTGAACACCTTCCCCGGCGTCACCGCCCAACCGGACACTGCCACGCAGAAATTTGTCTTCAACCACACCATGCTGCGGGTCAAGGACATCACCAGATCCCTGGACTTCTACACACGCATCCTGGGCTTTAGCCTGGTGGAAAAACGCGACTTCCCGGAAGCCGAGTTCAGCCTGTATTTCCTGGCGCTGGTCGACAAAAACCAGATCCCGGCCGATACCGCCGCGCGCACCGAGTGGATGAAATCGATCCCCGGTATTCTCGAACTGACCCACAACCATGGCACAGAGAACGACCCGGACTTCGCCTACCACAATGGCAACACCGACCCCCGCGGTTTTGGCCATATCTGCATCTCGGTGCCGGACATCGTCGCCGCCTGCGAGCGCTTTGAAGCACTGGGCTGCGATTTCCAGAAACGCCTGAGCGATGGCCGCATGAAGAGCCTGGCATTCATCAAGGACCCGGACGCCTACTGGGTCGAGATCATCCAGCCAGCTCCACTGTAGGAGCGAGCTTGCTCGCGATAAACCTGAGTACACCGCGGGGCACCTGCCAACCCGCGTTATCGTTGACGACCATCGCGAGCCAGCTCGCTCCTACATAAGTGATGTGCAAGACACAAAAAACCCCATGATCGCTCATGGGGTTTTGTGTTTTCAGCGCCGGGTTTTATGCCGGGGCGGACGTGCGGATCAGGTGATCGAAGGCGCTTAGCGAAGCCTTGGCGCCCTCGCCCACCGCAATCACGATCTGCTTGTACGGCACAGTGGTCACGTCGCCGGCGGCGAACACACCCGGCACCGACGTTTCACCGCGAGCGTCAACAATGATCTCGCCACGGGGTGACAGCTCAATGGTGCCCTTGAGCCAATCGGTGTTGGGCAGCAAACCGATCTGCACAAAAATTCCTTCCAGTTCCACACTGCGCACTTCGTCGCTCTGGCGATCCTTGTAGCGCAGGCCGTTGACCTTCTGGCCGTCGCCGGTGACTTCGGTGGTTTGCGCACTGGTGATCACGGTGACGTTCGGCAGGCTGTGCAACTTGCGCTGCAACACCGCATCGGCGCGCAACTGAACGTCGAACTCCAGCAGCGTGACGTGGGACACGATACCCGCCAGGTCGATGGCCGCTTCGACGCCGGAGTTACCGCCGCCAATCACTGCCACGCGCTTGCCCTTGAACAGCGGACCGTCGCAGTGCGGGCAGTACGCCACGCCTTTGTTGCGGTATTCCTGCTCGCCCGGGACGTTCATTTCACGCCACCTCGCTCCGGTCGCCAGAATCAAGGTCTTGGCTTTGAGCGATGCGCCGCTGGCGAAGTGAATCTGGTGCAACTCGCCATTTTTGCCGGGCACCAGTTTGTCGGCACGTTGCAGATTCATGATGTCCACGTCGTACTGCTTGACGTGTTCTTCCAGGGCCACGGCCAGTTTCGGCCCTTCGGTTTCCTGCACCGAGATGAAGTTTTCGATGGCCATGGTGTCCAGCACCTGACCACCAAAACGCTCGGCCGCGACGCCGGTGCGAATGCCTTTACGGGCCGCATAGATGGCCGCCGAAGCACCGGCCGGGCCACCGCCGACCACCAGCACATCAAAAGCTTGCTTGGCGCTGATTTTCTCGGCCTGACGCTCAATGCCGCTGGTGTCGATCTTCGCGAGGATTTCTTCCAGGCCCATGCGGCCCTGACCGAAATTCACACCATTGAGGTAGATGCTTGGGACCGCCATGATCTGGCGCTCATCGACTTCAGCCTGGAACAGTGCACCGTCGATGGCGACGTGGCGAATGTTCGGGTTCAGTACCGCCATCAGGTTCAGCGCCTGGACCACGTCCGGGCAGTTCTGGCACGACAGCGAGAAGTAAGTCTCGAAGTTGAACTCACCTTTGAGCGAACGGATCTGTTCAATCACCTCGACACTGGCCTTGGACGGATGACCGCCGACTTGCAACAAGGCCAGCACCAGCGAAGTGAATTCATGGCCCATCGGGATGCCGGCGAAACGCAGGCTGATGTCGGCTCCCGGGCGATTGATCGAGAACGATGGCTTGCGTGCATCATCACCGTTGTCGAGCAAAGTAATCTGGGTGGAAAGACTGGCAACGTCTTTCAACAGTTCGAGCATTTCCTGGGATTTCGCACCGTCGTCGAGGGAAGCAACTATCTCGATCGGCTGGGTGACCCGTTCCAGGTACGATTTCAACTGGGCTTTAAGATTGGTGTCCAACATACGGGCGATTTCCTTTTTGCTTTTGCGAAGACATAAAAAAACGCCCGAGCGAATCTCGCCCGGGCGTTTTTATTGGGCGGTGCAGCTTGCTTAGAAGGTGCGGAAGTCCGCCCTGATGAAGCGCGTCACAGACTTAGATCTTGCCGACCAGGTCCAGGGAAGGCGCCAGAGTGGCCTCGCCTTCTTTCCACTTGGCAGGGCAAACCTGGCCCGGGTGAGCAGCGACGTACTGGGCAGCCTTGATTTTGCGCAGCAGCTCGGAAGCGTCACGACCTACACCGCCGTCGTTCAGTTCAACGATCTTGATCTGGCCTTCCGGGTTGATCACGAAGGTGCCACGGTCAGCCAGGCCTGCTTCTTCGATCAGCACGTCGAAGTTGCGGGAGATGGCGTGGGTCGGGTCGCCGATCATGGTGTACTGGATCTTGCCGATGGCTGGCGAAGTGTTGTGCCAGGCAGCGTGGGCAAAGTGGGTGTCGGTGGAAACGCTGTAGATCTCGACGCCCAGTTTCTGGAAGGCGTCGTAGTTGTCAGCCAGGTCTTCCAGCTCGGTCGGGCAGACGAAGGTGAAGTCGGCCGGGTAGAAGAACACGACAGACCACTTGCCTTTCAGGTCAGCGTCCGAGACTTTTACGAAGTCGCCATTTTTGAATGCGTCAGCTTTGAACGGTTTAACTTGGCTGTTGATGATAGGCATCGTTGACTCTCCGTCAGGGGTTAAGAAGTTGATGGAGAGAACTTTACCCACTCGACGAACGGAAGGCTCATTGGCAAACCTGATGCTGCTGATTGGCTTTCGCTATTAGCCGACTGTATTTATAGAAGAAAACGATCTCTAGGACTCAATCGGCTTTTCCGTGAGGCGCGCCATCCCGAGGAACGGACTGACTTCGATGTAGCGCATGGCCGACTTCATGTCCTTCCAGCCCACATAACTCATCAGCGACTTCAGATCCCAACCACTTTGATGGGCCCAGGTCGCAAAGCCACGGCGCAAGGAATGGCTGGTGTAGAGTTCGCCGGCAATGCCTGCGCGCGCCAACGCCTGGCGCAACAAGGGAATCACGCTGTTGGCGTGCAACCCCTCCTCACCCAGATGCCCCCAGCGATCGATGCCACGAAACACCGGCCCACGCACCAGTGCCGCTTCGGTGATCCATTCGATGTAAGCCTGCACCGGGCACAACCGCTGCAAGGCCGGCGTCTGATAAGTCTTGCCGAGGTTGTCGCGATCACTCTTGCTGCGCGGCAGATAAAGGCTGATGCCGGAACCGGCGCTGGCCTGCACGTGTTCAACCTGAAGCCTGCACAACTCGTCGCTGCGAAAGCCGCGCCAGAAGCCCAGCAGGATCAACGCCATGTCGCGCCTGGCCCGCAGCAATCCCGGTCGGTCGCCTTCGGCCTTTGCGATTTGCACTTCCAGCTCCAGACGACTGACCACCTGCTCCAGGTGTTGAAGCTGCAAGGGTTCGGCCTGTTTTTCCTGGGCCGGATGCAACGCACGGATGCCCTTGAACACCTTGCGCACCACCGGCGCCTTGGTGGGGTCGGCAAAACCCTGGCTGTTGTGCCACTGCGCCAAGGCCGACAAGCGCAGTTTCAGCGTATTGATCGACAACACCCCGGCATGCGCCACCAGGTAGCGCGCCACGCTGTCACCGGTTGCCGGCAGAAAACCGCCCCACGTGACTTCGAAGTGTTCGATGGCCGCCCGATAGCTGCGACGGGTGTTGTCGCGAGTCGCGGCTTGCAGATAGCGATCCAGATCGCTCATAGGACATGAACCTGTTTTGACCGACTTGTAGGAGCGAGCCTGCTCGCGATGATCGTTAACGATGACGCTGGTTGGCAGGTGCCCCGCGGCGGTCTTGGGGTTATCGCGAGCAAGCTCGCTCCTACAAGGGTATGTGTACGGAAATAGCGCGAGGAATACCTCGAAACTGCTATCACACGGGGTAATACCAGTATATCCCGTGTTAATTGCATTCAGTATTTAACTTTATCAATTGAATGGTACAATGTGTATTTACGTGGTACGTACCACATCAACAAAACCCGGGAGATCTCATGGCACGCGGCGGTGTAAATAAAGCGGTGGTGCAAGCCGCTCGGTTGGCGATCCTCGCCCGTGGCGAAAACCCCAGCATCGATGCCGTACGGATCGAAATGGGCAATACCGGCTCGAAAACCACGATTCATCGCTACCTTAAAGAGCTCGATGACAGGAACGAGACGGTTGAAGCGCCAGCGGAACCGATTGACGACGAACTGATGGCGCTGGTGGCGCGGCTCGCACAAAGACTCAAGGAGCAGGCACAGGAACCCATCGACCAGGCGCGCACGCAGTACGAGGAACAACGCAAGGCGCTGGAAAAACAGCTCGACGAAGCGCAAGAGGCCAACAGCGAACTGCACCAGCAATACGAGTTCCAGAGCCTGGCACTGACTCAGGAATCCGAGGCCCTGCAAGAAACCCGCGCCATGCTGCAAACGGAGCAAACCCGTAACGCCGGGATGAACCAGGCGCTGGCCGATTTCGAATTGCGCTTGAAAGACAAGGACGAGCAGATCCGCTCCCTCGAGGAAAAGCACCTGCACACCCGCGACGCACTGGAGCACTACCGCAATGCGGTCAAGGAACAGCGCGAACAGGAAATGAGTCGCCACGAAGGCCAGGTGCAACAGCTACAGATGGAACTGCGCCAGGCACAACAAAGCGCACTGGTACGCCAGGATGAAATCACTCAATTGCACCGTGACAACGAACGCTTGCTGACTGAAAACCGCGGCACACTGCGCGAGCTGAGCCTGCTGCAGGAACAGCTCAAACAAAGCAATACCCGCCAGGATCAGTTGCTGGAACAGGCCACCCGCGTCGACGGCGAACGCACTCTCCTCCAGGAACGCCTGCGCGTCGCCCTGCTGGAAAGTCAGGCACTCAAACAGAACTTCGATGAGCAATCGCAGCTCAACAAGTCACTGGAAATTGAACTGACCAGAACCCGGACGGATCTGGAAGAACACATACGTCTGGCCGCGACCCTTGCGGCAGCGGCAGACGCAGCGAAGGACGATTAACCGGCGACCGGCGTGCGCATGGTGACGAACTCTTCGGCGGCCGTCGGGTGCACGCCGATGGTTTCGTCGAAGTCGCGCTTGGTGGCGCCGGCCTTCAAGGCGATCGCCAGGCCCTGGACGATCTCACCGGCATCCGGACCGACCATGTGGCAACCCAATACCTTGTCAGTCTTGGCATCCACCACCAGCTTCATCAGCGTGCGCTCCTGGCACTCTGTCAGGGTCAGCTTCATTGGCCGGAAGCGGCTTTCGAAGATCTGCACCTCGTGGCCGGCTTCGCGGGCCTCTTCTTCGGTCAAACCGACGGTGCCGATGTTCGGCAGGCTGAATACCGCCGTCGGGATCATCTTGTAATCCACCGCACGATACTGCTCAGGCTTGAACAGGCGTCGCGCAACCGCCATGCCTTCAGCCAGCGCGACCGGCGTCAGCTGAACACGACCGATCACATCGCCCAGCGCCAGGATCGACGGCTCGGCGGTCTGATACAGTTCGTCGACCTCGACAAAACCCTTCTTGTCGAGCTTGACCCCGGTGTTTTCCAGCCCGAGATTGTCCAGCATCGGACGACGCCCGGTGGCGTAGAACACACAATCGGCTTCCAGCTTGCGGCCGTCCTTGAGCGTGACTTTCAAGCTGCCATCGGCCTGCTTGTCGATACGCTCGATGTCCGCGTTGAATTGCAGGTTCATGCCACGCTTGGTCAACTCTTCCTGCAAGTGCTTGCGCACCGAACCGTCAAAGCCGCGCAGGAACAGTTCGCCGCGATACAGCAACGTGGTCTGGGCGCCCAGACCATGGAAGATCCCGGCGAACTCGACGGCAATGTAGCCACCGCCCACCACCAACACCCGCTTGGGCAGCTCTTTGAGGAAGAACGCCTGGTTGGAACTGATGGCATGCTCGTGCCCCGGAATCTCCGGAATCTGTGGCCAGCCACCGGTCGCGATCAGGATGTTCCTGGCGGTAAAGCGCTCGCCATTGATCTCGACCTGATGCGGATCGACGATCTTCGCGTGCCCCTCATGCAAGGTCACGCCGCTGTTGACCAGCAGGTTGCGATAAATGCCATTGAGGCGATTGATCTCATGGTCCTTGTTGGCGATCAGCGTAGCCCAATCGAACTGCGCTTCATCCAGGCTCCAGCCAAAACCGGATGCCTGCTCGAAGTCCTCGGCGAAGTGCGCACCGTAGACCAGCAATTTTTTCGGTACGCAACCGACGTTCACACAGGTGCCGCCCAGGTAGCGACTCTCGGCCACCGCCACTTTCGCGCCAAACCCGGCGGCAAACCGCGCAGCCCGTACACCGCCGGAACCGGCACCAATCACATAAAGGTCAAAATCGTAGGCCATTTTCAATCTCCTCGGCAGGCCAACAGCATACCTGCGGACAGCCGCTGAGCAAGCATTGTGCTGAAATGCTCAGGCTGGGCAATGCGCGACCCAATCTTCGTTTTCGATCAATGCCCCTCTGCGGATTGCGTTTTCGGTGTCCGCAGAGTGCGCCAAGCAATCAAAATCGCCATGAGTGCCAAGCCGAACGTCACCCACGAAACCAAACCGATTCCACCTTCGAATGCCCTTCCCGCCTGCGCCATCAATTCCCTTGCTTGATCACCCGACAAGTCGGCCGCCACATGATAGGCGCCAGACAGCGTCTCACTCGCCAGCATCATCTGCACTTCGCTCAGGAAGCTCGGAAGCTGCAATGCACCGCGATAGTAGGCGGTGACGACACCACCTAGCACTGTCGTCCCCAGAACTACGCCTACTTCATAGGCCGTTTCGCTAATGGCCGACGCGGCGCCTGCCTTTGCCGGCGGTGCGGCAGACAAAATCACATCATTGGACACCGTCGCGATCGCGCCCACGCCAATGTTCAACAAGGCAAAAGCCACCACCAGAACGGTCAGGCTACTGCCCATAGTGGCGACCAGCAAAAACGCCGCTCCAGCAAAAGCCATCAGAATCGGTATCAGCACATGCACCTGTAATCGCCGTGCAATTGGTACGACCGCCATTCCCACTATGATCGCCATAACCTGACCAGGAACCAACGCGAGGCTAGCACTCAAGGGCGACATCTGAAGAACGATCTGCAGGAACTGAGTGGTAAAGAATACGAAGCCGACGAGAAACGCGAGACTCATCAAATTGATCGCGACAGAGCCGCTAAAGGCGCCACTACGAAACAGACTCAGATCCATCAGCGGCACTGACAAACGTAACTGTCGAAACACAAACATCCATCCCGCAACTGCGCCTACTGCAAATGCTGTCAGCGCCATCCAGTCGATACCATTACTGGCGCTGTGCTTAATGCCATAAACAATGGCACCAAGGGCTACCATCGATTGCAGGATGCTTATCGGATCCAACGGTCCTGAAGCATCGCGCTCGGATTCGGGCAACAACAGTGGCCCCAGCACCAGCAGTGGCACCAACACGGGCACCGCCAACAGGAAAATCGCCCCCCAACTGAAGAATTCCAGCAACACCCCGCCCACCAAAGGACCGAGTGCCGAACCTACCGTCAACGTCGTCGCCCAGATCGCGACTGCGAGCCTGCGTTCTTCTCGGTCCTCGAACACCGAACGTATCAACGCCAGCGTTGAGGGCATCAGCATTGCGCCGAAAACGCCCATACAAGCTCGCCCGGCAATCAGTTGCGCGGCGGTATCGGAATACGCGGTTAATACCGACACAATCGCAAAACCCAAGGACCCGATCAACAACAACTTACGATGACCGACCCGATCTCCCACACTCCCCATCGATACCAGCAATCCCGCCAATACCAAGGAATAAGCATCGATCATCCACAACTGCTGGCTAGCACTTGGACTCAGGGCCTCGGCAATCTTTGGCAACGCGAATCCAAGTACCGTATTGTCAATTGTTACCAGCAATACCGGTAGCATCAGTACGCTTAGAGCCAACCACCGTTTTAGGGTCACGCCTCCTGTGAACGCCATTCACGAAACTCCATTTCCTCATAAACCCCAGCGACTTTAAGCGTGCCCTTGACCTGACATTAGTCACACCGAGCAAGCCGGCTCTGGTACATCCCATTTAATACAGAGGTTTTTAGTCGCAACAATCATCGTTTGCCCCTGCAATTAATAAATCAGGATTTTCTTTCGCAACGCCTACCGATGGATGTCAGGCGATGCCTACCTTCCCGATCCCTGCATACTTGAGCCAGCACAAAAGCAAACGCCCCGAACAAGTCGGGGCGTTTGCCTGGACCTTCATCTGTTTGTTGTTACACAAACTGAGAAGGTGAATTCAATACAAGCAGCTCAAGCGCTATCAATAAGCCTTGCCCGTCTTGTAGAAGTTCTCGAAGCAGAAGTTGGTCGCGTCGATGTAGCCTTCAGCGCCACCGCAGTCGAAACGCTTGCCTTTGAACTTGTAGGCAATCACGCATCCATCCTGCGCCTGTTTCATCAGGGCGTCAGTGATCTGGATTTCGCCGCCTTTGCCTGGCTCGGTTTGTTCGATCAGGCTGAAGATGTCCGGCGTCATGATGTAACGACCGATGATCGCCAGGTTCGACGGGGCATCTTCCGGCTTTGGTTTCTCGACCATGTTGCGCACGCGGTACAGGTCGTCACCAATCAGGTCGCCTGCAATCACGCCGTACTTGCTGGTTTCCTGCGGGTCCACTTCCATGATCGCGACGATGGTGCAGCGATACTGCTTGTACAGCTTGACCATCTGCTTGAGTACGCCGTCACCTTCCAGGTTGACGCACAGGTCATCCGCCAACACCACGGCGAACGGCTCGTCGCCGATCAGCGGGCGACCGGTCAGGATCGCATGACCCAGGCCTTTCATTTCTGTCTGGCGAGTGTAGGAGAACGAGCACTCATCCAGCAGGCGACGGATGCCGACCAGGTATTTCTCCTTGTCGGTGCCCTTGATCTGGTTTTCCAGCTCGTAGCTGATGTCGAAGTGGTCTTCCAGGGCGCGCTTGCCGCGACCTGTAACGATGGAGATTTCGTTCAAGCCGGCATCCAGTGCTTCTTCGACGCCGTACTGGATCAGTGGCTTGTTCACCACCGGCAGCATTTCTTTGGGCATGGCTTTAGTCGCTGGCAGGAAGCGAGTACCGTAACCGGCTGCTGGGAACAAGCATTTCTTGATCATAAAAGTCCTTGAAAGGGCTGTGTGTACGAGTTTCGGCGCAGTCTAATCAGGCGGCGCGCACCTTACAATGCCCCCGCGCTGGCTAACTGATGCCAACATAGAGAATTATTCTGGCGGATAGTTCCCTGCGAGGTTGCACAGGCGATTGCACAGCCTCTTATACATAGCAGAGACTGGCGCAAATGCACGGCTTTCTAGCGCCCGGAACCCATCACCATACGCCCATCGGCCCCGTTGCGTGCGTTTGCCGGTATCATGGCGCGATTGAACCAGACAACGAGGCAAATAGATGTCGGAAGTAAAAAGCGTCAACGGATTCCTGATCAACAAGGTGAAAGACGGCCAATGGTGGGTGGCCAGTGTCGCCGGTGAAAATATCGCCGGGCCTTTCCTTTCCGAAACCTTGGCAATCGAAGTGGCCTCGGTGCTGGAGCTTGAGCATCCGGAACCCAAGCGACGTGGCAAGGACAAGAGCTGATCGACGTACGATGCGAAAAGCCCTGCCGTGGCGCAGGGCTTTTTTATGAACACCGAAAAAGAAGTGGCCTTTGGCTATAACCTTTTGAGTCCGACGCTGTCTCAGCCTTAGCCCACCCCCCTGACGATGATCAAACCATGAATAAAATTTTGCCTTTGCTAGCGGTATTGGCCCTGAGCGGCTGCGCAACGTCGGAAGAAACCTACCTGGGCAACGGAGAGCAGGGTCTGACGATCGATTGCTCGGGAGAGGCGAATTCCTGGGCCGCCTGCTACGAAAAGGCCGATGCCTCCTGTGCAGGTACCGGCTACCGGATTGTCGGCACCGACGGCACGCCAGCGCTCAAGGTCAGTGAAAAAACCCTCGGCGCCGATATCGGCAATTACAAGAACCGTAGCGTCGTGGTGGTCTGCAAATAGGGCGCTCTGCCCTACAGATGAATTTCGGCGAACCTGATCCCGAGTCCGCGCACCGTTTCAATCAGATCGTCGAGTTTGCCAAAGGACTCGACTTCATCATTGTCATCCACCAGGAAATAGCTGCGCCCGGCGCTTTTCTTGAAAAACACGATCCATTCCCCCAGCTCCGCCGGATTCTGTATCACATGGGTGGCAGAGATAAGTCCCTCTGCATGACGCTCCCGGACCTGCTCTCGTTTCATAGTCGACTCCAGAAATGACGATGCCGCCAAAAACAGGCTTTGGCGGCATCGGTGCTGTTGGTCGATAGTTTATCAGCCGGAAATGCACTCGGTGGCAGCCTTCTGTACATCCTTTGGACGCACCGGGACGTTGGACATGCTTTCGTGCAGCTTGATGCTGCTGCCACCGGAGCGCTCTTCAATGTCGAATACGGCTGACGGCCCCGTGGAAAACTTGAGCGGCACGATCACACGCAGGCCATCCTTGTGCGGTTCGATTTGCAAGGCGCCACGACTGTCGGTCAGTTTTTCGCTGAGGCATTGCGCATATTCATGGGGTTTCTTGCCAGAAATCACGCTCATGGTCGGCAGTGACTCGTTGATGTCAGAGACGTTCGCACAACCACTCACCAATGCCGCCAGCGAAACAACCCACAAACCCCACTTCATACAAAACCTCCGATAAAGAGGCTCGGACAACGCAGATGCGTTTTTTCTCCGAGGCAAACTGCTTTATCGCTCATCAAAGGTGAAATTAGCGTTTTTTATTGTCAAGGCGGCCGGATAATAAGGCCTTCAGGCTGATAAACTGCGCCCATCGCCCATGCTATCGTTTTGATTTTGTAGAAAAAGCCCTTCTGGAGGCGCCCCATGAAATTTATCCATCAGCGCGAGCACCTCAATGAAGACGACATCGTCGTCATTCAATGCTCCCAAATGTGCAACATCCGTTTGATGAACGACGCCAACTTCCGCAGCTTCAAGAATGGCGGCCGTCACACCTATCACGGCGGAGCGTTCGACACGTTTCCGGCACGCATCACCGCCCCCAGCACCGGTTTCTGGAACATCACGATCGACACCGTCAACCGCCGCGCTATCAGCGTGACGCGCAAGCCCACCCTGACGCATTCGATCAAAATCATTCGCCGTTCCAGCACGAAACTGAGCTGATCAGCACACCCGAAACACAAGACAGGCAGATACGACCGTGGCCCAAACGACCAAGTACGTCATCAAATACAAACTCAACGGTGAGCGCCGCTTCGAGTTTGCCCAGCTTGAAAACGGCACCGCAGAAGAAGCCAAAGCGGCGCTGGATGCCATTCATGGACCGGACGACGTCATCAGCGAAATCAGCGTCAGCAAAGCGCTGTAACGCAATCCGGAGCGACAATGGACGTCGGCTCCCGTTCGCAGTTCGACCGCAAGCGCCGGAGTGCCTGCTTCATTCATGTCTTGCAGACTGGCCACCTCAACCACAAGAGGCCCGGCAATGAGCGAGCAATATCTGGAGCGGCTGGACTGGCCCCGGCTGGAACAGCAACTTGACCTGGACGGTTACGCCGTCATCCCTTCACTGCTGAGCCACAAGGCTTGTGATCAGGTCAGCGCCCTGTACCCCCGGACCGAGCCCTTTCGCTCGCACGTGGTGATGGCTCGTCACGGCTTCGGCCGCGGCGAGTACAAATATTTCAGCTACCCGTTGCCGGACCTTGTGACTCGCTTGCGCAGCGCGCTCTACCCGCGCCTGGTGCCCATCGCCAATCGCTGGCATGAACAAATGGGCTTGCCGCAGCGTTTTCCTGGCACTCATCCGGCCTTCCTCGAGCGCTGTCATGCAGCTGGTCAGAACCGTCCGACACCCTTGTTGCTGCAATATGGTCCGCAGGACTACAACTGCCTGCATCAGGATCTGTACGGTGAGCACGTTTTCCCATTGCAAGTGGCGATTCTGCTGTCAGACCCCGATCAAGACTTCACCGGCGGCGAATTTGTCATGACCGAACAACGCCCGCGGATGCAGTCACGGCCGATGGTCATCGACCTGAAGAAAGGTGACGGGCTGATCTTTGCCGTCAACCAGCGGCCGGTCAAAGGCACTCGCGGTTACTACCGCGTGACCCTGCGCCACGGCGTGAGTCGCCTGCACAGCGGCAAACGGCATACCCTTGGAATCATCTTTCACGATGCGACATGAGTCCATGTACCCGCTGACTTTCGATCTGTTTGCCGATGCAGAGCCCGAGCAAGAGCCCCGACGCGAGCAGATCGGCGAACAATCCTGGGTGCTCAGAGGTTTTGCCCTGCCCTGGTTCGAGCGTTTGCTGCCCGCGCTGGAGGCGGTGCTGCTGGCCGCGCCGTTTCGGCAGATGGTCACGCCCGGCGGCTTTACCATGTCGGTCGCCCTGAGCAGTTGTGGCACATTCGGCTGGACCACGGACCGCACCGGATACCGCTACACCCGTCACGATCCTCAGACCGGTCAGCCCTGGCCATTGATGCCCGAGGTGTTTCTCCAATTGGCACAAGCGGCGGCGCAGGCTGCGGACTTCAGCGACTTTGTGCCCGATTCCTGCCTGATCAACCGCTACATCCCCGGGGCAAAAATGTCATTGCATCAAGACAAGGACGAACATTCCTACGCAGCCCCCATCGTTTCGGTATCGCTGGGCTTGCCGGCGATCTTCCTGTTCGGCGGTTTTGCACGCAGTGACAAAAGCCAGCGCATCCCCCTGCTGCATGGTGACATCGTGGTCTGGGGTGGCATGGATCGCCTGCGTTATCACGGCGTATTGCCGATCAAGGACGGCTGCCACCCGAGGCTGGGCGAGCAACGCATCAACTTCACCTTCCGCACCGCCGGATGAAGACTTCGAATTTGACCGCAAGCGCCGGAGTGTGTGGGAATTGCCCCATGGTTAATGTGCAGGCAACTCCTCAAAGGACGTGACGCCATGACAACCCGATCGACCAAGATCACCACCGAAAACGATCCGCGCTGGGCCGCCGTGGTCGCGCGCGATCCCAAGGCTGACGGGCAGTTTGTCTATGCCGTGAAGACCACAGGCATCTACTGCAACCCCAGCAGCCTCGCACGCCTGCCCAAGCCACACAATGTCGAGTTCTTCGATAGCGCCGAACAGGCCCGGGCCGCGGGGTATCGTCCGAGCAAGCGCGCGGCAAAGGACCAGAGCGAACTCGCTGCGCAGCATGCCGCCACAGTGGCCGCTGCCTGCCGCCAGATTGAACGCGCCGAAACGCTGCCCACCCTGGGCGAATTGGCCGAAGCTGCGGGATTGAGCAGCTTCCATTTCCATCGCGTGTTCAAAGCCGTCACCGGCCTGACGCCCAAGGGCTACGCCGATGCCCATCGTTCGCGCAAGGTGCGCGAGCGTCTGGCAGACGGCGGCTCGGTGACCGATGCCCTGTATGACGCCGGCTTCAACTCCAACAGCCGGTTTTACGAAGCGGCCGACCAACTGCTCGGAATGAAACCCGGGGACTACCGCGCGGCCGGGCAAAACAACGACATTCGTTTTGCCGTCGGCCAGTGTTCGCTGGGGGCGATTCTGGTGGCGCAAAGTGAACGCGGGGTTTGCGCAATTTTGCTCGGTGATGATCCGCACCAACTGGTCTGTGATCTGCAAGACAAGTTCCGGCGAGCCAATTTGATAGGTGCCGATCATGAATTCGAGCAATTGATTGCCAGGGTCGTCGGCTTTATCGAGGCCCCGGCCATTGGCCTGGACCTGCCATTGGACGTGCGCGGCACCGCATTCCAGGAACGGGTCTGGCAAGCGCTGCGGGAGATTCCTGTCGGCAGCACGGCGAGCTACGCCGATGTCGCGCTACGCATCGGTTCGCCCAAAGCCGTTCGCGCCGTCGCTCAAGCCTGCGGCGCGAACAGCCTGGCCGTGGCGATCCCGTGCCATCGCGTGGTGCGCAGCGATGGCAATCTCTCGGGCTATCGCTGGGGTGTCGAGCGTAAACGCCAGTTGCTGGAGCGCGAATCGCGGTAATCAGCGATTCACATCCACCACCACGCGCCCGCGCAACTGCCCGGCAAGCAAGCGCGGTGCGGCCTCGATGGCTTCGCTCAAGCCAATTTCGTGACTGATCAACGGCAACAGGTTGAAGTCCAGGTCCTTGGCCAGGCGACTCCAGGCCTCCACGCGTTTGGCTTTGGGCTGGGTCACGCTGTTGATGCCGGCCAGGGTCACACCGCGCAGGATGAATGGCGCAACGGACGCCGGAAAGTCCATGCCCTGCGCCAAACCGCAGGCCGCGACCGTGCCATTGGCCTTGGTGCTGGCGCACGCATTGGCCAGGGTGTGGCTGCCGACCGAATCGATGACGGCCGCCCAGCGCTCCTTGGCCAAGGGTTTGCCCGGCTCGGACAAGGTGGCGCGATCGATGATTTCGCTGGCGCCCAGTTGCTTCAGGTAGTCGTGCTCCGACGTACGTCCGGTGGACGCGACCACCCGGTAGCCGAGCTTGCTCAGCAACGCGATGGCGAAACTGCCGACGCCACCGTTGGCGCCGGTCACCAGGATTTCACCCTGCCCCGGCGTCACCCCGTTATGCTCCAAAGCCAGGATGCACAGCATGGCCGTGTAGCCCGCCGTACCGATGGCCATCGCCTGGGCGGCGGTGAATGCCTTGGGCAGCGGGATCAGCCAGTCACCGTTCAGGCGAGCTTTCTGCGCCAGGCCGCCCCAATGCCCTTCCCCTACGCCCCAGCCATTGAGCAGGACATGGTCACCGACCTTGTAGTCCGGATGCCCGCTGACCTCGACCACACCGGCCAGATCGATGCCCGGCACCATCGGGAATTTGCGCACCACCGGACTGCTGCCGGTGATCGCCAGACCATCCTTGAAGTTCAGCGTGCTGTAGGCGACACGCACCGTGACATCGCCCTCGGGTAACTGATCGTCCTGGATCTCTTGCAGTGTGGCCCGGTAACCGCTGTCGTCTTTGTCGATCAAAATACCTTTGAACATTAAGGCCTCTCAATGGAATCAGTCGGGTTGTGGTGCATTTGAAATAACACATGGCAACGGATTGTCGTACCCGACTTTAAGCCAATCAACCGACCCGTCGGGCACCGAAGAAAGCCCGGTGAACTCAAATGACGACTGGCCTTGCGCCAATCGTTGCGTTACAAATCCTGTTCTACCGTCCCTGCCCTGCTTCAACGTCGGAGAATACAGCACATGAACCAATGGCCAGATACCCGCATTCTTGACCTGCTCGGGATCGAACTGCCGATCATTCAGGGGCCGATGGCCGGTGCCACAAACTCGTCCATGGTGATTGCGGCCTGCAATGCCGGCGGCCTCGGCTCGATGCCCGCGGCGATGCTCAGCATCGATCAACTGCGCGAAGAGCTGAAAACCATCCGCCAACACACCCGGCGCCCGATCAACGTCAATTTCTTCTGTCATCAGCCTCCAGCCCCTGATGAGCAACGCGCGCAGGACTGGAAAAACCTGCTGCAGCCCTACTACCAGGAACTCGGCGCCGATTTCGCTGCGCCAACCGCCGTGTCCAATCGGGCGCCGTTCGATGACGCGGCCTGCCAAGTGATCGAAGAATTTCGCCCCGAAGTGGTGAGCTTTCACTTTGGCCTGCCGGAAAAATCCCTGCTGGACCGGGTCAAAGCCACCGGTGCGAAAGTGTTGTCCTCGGCCACCACCATCGAAGAAGCCGTATGGCTGGAGCAGCATGGTTGCGATGCGATCATTGCCATGGGTTTTGAGGCCGGAGGCCATCGCGGGATGTTCCTCAGCGATGACCTGAGCAGCCAGGTGGGCACGTTCGCCCTGGTGCCACAAGTCGTCGATGCAGTGAAAGTGCCGGTGATTGCCGCTGGCGGTATCGCTGACGCACGGGGCGTCGCCGCCGCCTTCATGCTGGGCGCTTCGGCGGTACAGGTGGGCACCGCGTACCTGTTCACCCCGGAGGCCAAGGTCAGCCCGTCCCATCACAAAGCGTTGCGCACCGCCAAGGAAAGCGAGACGGCGGTTACCAACGTGTTCACCGGTCGCCCGGCCCGGGGCATTCTTAATCGGGTGATGCGCGAACTGGGACCCATGAGCGCCAAGGCTCCGGCCTTCCCTTTGGCCGGTGGCGCGTTGATGCCGTTGCGGGCCAAAGGTGAAGCGGACTTCAGCAACCTCTGGGCCGGCCAGGCATTTACTCTCGGCGTTGAATTGACCACCGAGGCGCTGACTCGAAAACTGGCTGAAGAAGGACTGGCGAGGCTGCTGGGTCGCCCCTGAACTTCACTTTCGTCAAAATTGTATACAGTTTTTTGGCAATACATTCCGTTAAAAGGCAATTCGCTATATATTTATGTACATAACGATTTACCCTTGCTGCAATTGCCTTTAACGGAGCCGTTTCATGACTATTTGCGTCTCACGTTTTGCCCCTGCGTGCCTCACGAGCCTGCTCGCCATATTTGCCTTCGGCTCAGCCCAGGCGGACGAAGTCCAGGTGGCTGTCGCTGCCAACTTCACCGCGCCCATCCAGGCCATTGCCGCTGATTTCGAAAAGGATACCGGGCATAAACTGGTCACCGCCTTTGGTGCCACCGGCCAGTTCTACACCCAGATCAAAAACGGCGCGCCGTTCGAAGTGTTCCTCTCGGCAGACGACAGCACCCCGAAAAAACTCGAGGCTGAAGGCGACACCGTCAAGGGTTCGCGCTTCACCTACGCAGTCGGCACCCTGGCGCTATGGTCGGCCAAGGAAGGCTACGTCGATGCCAAGGGCGATGTGCTGAGAAAGAACGAATACCAGCACCTGTCCATTGCCAATCCGAAGGCTGCGCCTTACGGCCTGGCGGCAACCCAGGTGCTGGCCAAAGAAGGTCTGACCGACAAGGTCAAGGACAAGATCGTTGAAGGCCAGAACATCACCCAGGCCTATCAGTTCGTCTCCACCGGCAACGCCGAGCTGGGTTTTGTCGCCCTGTCGCAGATCTACAAGGACGGCAAGATCACCAGCGGTTCGGCCTGGATCGTTCCGGCCAGCCTGCACGACCCGATCAAACAGGACGCCGTGATTCTCAACAAAGGCAAGGACAACCCGGCCGCCAAGGCATTGGTTGACTACCTCAAGGGGCCGAAAGCGGCAGCTGTCATCAAGTCCTACGGCTACGAAATCTAAAATGTCGCTATCGAGTGCCGATTTTTCCGCCATCTGGCTGACCCTGAAACTGGCGTCCCTGACGACCGTCATCCTGCTGATTGTCGGCACTCCGATTGCGTTATGGCTTTCGCGCACCCGCTCCTGGTTGCGCGGCCCGGTAGGGGCGATTGTCGCCCTGCCCCTGGTGCTGCCACCAACCGTGATCGGTTTTTATCTGTTGCTGGCGTTAGGCCCTCACGGGTTCATTGGCCAGTTCACCCAATCACTCGGCCTTGGCACCCTCACGTTCAGTTTTGCAGGCCTGGTCATCGGTTCGGTGTTGTATTCGATGCCCTTTGTCGTCCAGCCGCTGCAAAACGCTTTTTCCGCCATTGGCACGCGCCCCCTCGAAGTGGCCGCGACGCTGCGGGCCAATCCCTGGGATACCTTTTTCAGCGTGACGCTGCCATTGGCCCGCCCCGGTTTCATTACCGCCGCCATTCTCGGTTTCGCCCACACCGTCGGCGAGTTCGGCGTAGTGCTGATGATCGGTGGCAATATTCCCGAGAAGACCCGCGTGGTCTCGGTGCAGATCTACGATCACGTCGAAGCCATGGAATACGCCCAGGCCCATTGGCTGGCCGGGGCGATGCTGGTGTTCTCGTTTGTCGTCTTGCTGGCGCTGTATTCCAGCCGAAAAACCAAAGCGGGCTGGAGCTGACCGATGATTTATATGCGCCTGAAACTGGATTACCCGGGCTTCGCCCTGGACGTCGACCTGCAACTGCCGGGCCGTGGCGTCACAGCACTTTACGGTCATTCCGGTTCGGGCAAGACCACTTGCCTGCGCTGCATCGCCGGCCTGGAACGAGCCGATCAGGGTTTTATCCAGGTCAATGATGAAGTCTGGCAAGACAGCGCAAACAAGGTTTTCGTCGCGCCGTACAAACGCGCGCTGGGCTACGTGTTCCAGGAAGCCAGCCTGTTTCCTCATCTGTCGGTGCTGGCCAACCTGGAGTTTGGCCTCAAGCGCATCCCGAAGCCGCAGCGTCGGGTCGACATGGCCCACGCCAGCGAGTTGCTGGGCATCAGCCATTTGCTGGATCGACGCCCGCAACACCTTTCGGGCGGCGAACGACAGCGCGTCGGTATCGCCCGCGCCTTGCTCACCAGCCCGAAACTGTTGTTGATGGACGAGCCACTGGCCGCACTGGATGCCCAACGCAAAAGTGAAATCCTGCCCTACTTGCAACGCCTGCACGACGAACTCGACATTCCGGTGCTGTACGTCAGCCACTCCCAGGATGAGGTCGCGCGGCTGGCCGACCATATCGTGTTGCTCAGCAACGGCAAGGCACTGGCCAGCGGCCCGATCGGCCAGACCCTGGCGCGCCTCGACTTGCCTCTGGCCATGGGGGACGACGCCGGCGTGGTGATCGAAGGCCGCGTCAGCGCCTATGACGCCGACTATCAATTGCTGAGCCTGCAATTGCCCGGCACCAGCCTCAACATTCGAGTACCGCATACGCCCATGGATGCAGGCCAGGCACTGCGCTGCAAGGTCCAGGCGCGGGATGTCAGCCTGAACCTGCACAGTGCCGGGCAAAGCAGCATTCTCAATCGCCTGCCGGTCACCGTGGTCAGTGAAATGAACGCCGACAACGCCGCCCATGTGCTGATTCGCCTGGATGCGGCCGGAACGCCGCTGCTGGCGCGGATCACGCGTTATTCCCGTGATCACCTGAACATCCACCCTGGCCAGCAACTCTGGGCACTCATCAAAGCGGTCGCGGTGCTGGCGTAAATCCGCCGGCACGACTGCAGCGGGGCGCGGTCCATGGCTGTAACGCCCCGTGATTCCTCGCCCTGGACGCCTGTCATGCCCGACGCACTGCCACCTGACCTGCATTATGTCGATGACACTCAGCCGGGCATCACCCGCAGGAAACTGCGCGGAAGATTCGCCTATTTCAACCCGGCGGGCCAGCGCATCACCGACCCGGAGGCGATCAAACGCCTCAACGCACTCGCGGTGCCACCCGCCTATACCCAGGTGTGGATCTGCGCCGATCCATGCGGGCACCTGCAGGCCACCGGGCGGGATGCCCGGGGTCGCAAACAATACCGTTATCATCCGCGCTGGCGGGAGGTGCGCGACGCCGACAAATACTTGCGCCTGCGTGAGTTCGGGCTGGCCTTGCCGAAACTGCGTCAGCGACTGGAAGCCGAATTGGCCGCACCGGGATTCAGTCGCGACAAAGTCATGGCCACGGTCATCACCCTGCTGGACACGACGTTGATCCGTATCGGCAACAGCCAATATGCCCGGGACAACCGCTCCTACGGCCTGACGACCTTGCGCAGCCGCCATGTGGAGATCAACGGCAGTGCCATCCTGTTCCAGTTCCGCGGTAAAAGTGGCGTCGAGCACCAGATCACCGTGAAAGACCGAAGACTGGCGCGGATCATCAAACGCTGCCAGGACATTCCCGGGCAGAACCTGTTTCAGTATCTGGATGAAAACGGAGACCGGCACACCGTCAGTTCATCCGACATCAACAGCTATTTGCAAACCCTCACCGGCGCCGATTTCACCGCCAAGGATTACCGCACCTGGGCCGGCAGCGTCCTGGCTCTGGCGATGTTGCGCAAACTGCAGTGGGAGCCTGAAACAGACGCCAGGCGGCACCTGGTGGAAATGGTCAAGAATGTTGCCAGGCAGCTCGGCAATACCCCGGCGGTGTGCCGCAAATGCTATATCCACCCCGCGGTGCTGGACGGTTTCCTTCTCGGTGACCTGGCGCAACTGCCAAGAACCAGGGCGCGCAAGGGGCTATCGGCCGAGGAGGTCGGGCTGGCGAACTTCCTTGAGAGAATTCCCGCCGCGCCTGAACCGACGAGTTGACCTGCCTATTTTTTGCACGATCACCAATGACTTCTATAGTTGAACTGAACACGAATCCGCTGCGGAGACGCCATGGAAGACATTTTCGTCGTGAAGCGTTGCAACAAGATCATCATTCATGGCCGTCGTGAGGGTGAAAATGACCATCTGCCTCCGGATGCCGCAGTCTGGTATCGCATCGCCGATACCCGCACCCAAGGTTTTATCGGAGATGGCTACGACACTGAAGAAGACGCTCTGCGTGTTTGCCGGCAGTTGAACGCCAAATCACAAGTGACAGCCCGACAAAGTTGAGGGGCCTGTCACCATTTTTTAACGGGTCTATACTGAAATGGCTGAAGGAACAGCGACCCCAACGGCAGAAAGCTCGCTCCCGGCGGGCTTTTTGCTGCCACACCAGGTTTCTTGAACGGAGGTGTCTCCCATGTCCGAAAAAGAGTCCATCACCACCCTGCTCACCTTGCTGGACTCCCGTCAGGCGCGCCTGGCTGCAGCCTGCAAGGAAATCGCCGACTGGGTCGATCATCAAGGCGGACACCCCACCGCCCTCAGAATTCGTGATCGCCTGAACGACATCGAGAAGGACACGCCGCTGATCCGGCACACACTGTCTTCTCTCCAGCCTGTCGACCGGCCTCTGCCTCGGTTCAGATGATCCGCCACGGATTCGAGGTACGAGGACAGGCCCGATTCGGGCAGCATGACCGGTGGCACTGACGCCTCCGGATAGCTGGCTGCCTGCCGAGTTTTCACCCTCTCTTGCAACCCGACCTCGTGCCGGGATTTTTTGTTGCGCAAAACCAATCGAACGTCACCGCTCTTGTGGGGTCAACCGATCACATGTCACCAAGGAGACGTTCCAATGGTCACTCATTTCAAAGTCAGCGGGCACCTGGCCTGCGGTCACCACGGCAACAACCTGGTATCGACCCGCGAACTCAATCGGGTGAAATGCAGAAGCTGCCGAAACACCGACGCCTACAAAGAAGCCCGCAAGACCGAACGCAACGCTGCCCGCCGCGCAGCACGCAAAGCCAAAGCCGTGCACACCGCCGATAACTGGCGTTCAGCCTGGACCGAACGACTGACCGCGATGGCCGGCCTGCAACGACTGCCACGGGGATTTGCCGGCCAACCTTTCGTCTAAGTAATTGAAACAGCTACCAGGCTTTTACTGCGATCAGATGTCCCTGCACGCTGGCTCCATGACCTCGCGCAGGGACATGCGCTTGAATGCCTCGACCAGCGCGCGCCCTTCCTCTGGCGTACAAGTGACAGCCAGCCGCATGGTCGCCTCGCCCAAGTGCCAGATCAAAAGCAACTGCCAATAGGCGGCCTGCAACCCCTGGGCATCCTCGACAGCCTGCAATGCCTGTTCAATGCAACGACGGCTCTCAGCGTTGTAGCGTTCGGCAAGCGTTCGGATGACGGAACTCGACGGCCGGCCCGCGATTTCAGCGACTACGTGCAGCCCACGGCGGCTGCGGGCATCTGGGGAAATGGGCGTACGATGTAATGCATTGGCGAGAACAGGGTTCGTCGGCTAGGGTCTCTTGCGTACCGAACTGCGGCGCCTTAATTGGCAGGAGCCTGATCAAGGAGAAAACGCATGTCACTCAATCGTAGTGCCGAACAAACCTACCGCCAGTGGTCCACCCCGATCCTGCTGGAACTCAAGGAGCGAGAGCATCAATTGACCCCGTCAGACCGCCAGGCGTTGGAAAACGTGTTGCAGGAAAGAAGGCTGATCAACACCGGCAACCCGACCGGCAACGATCGTCGCAAGACCGGCCCGGCTTCCTGAAAAAAATCCGGCAACCACCATCAAGACAGAAATGATGGCGCAGAAACCGCAAGGGCTTGCATCGGCTTTCGCTGGCAAGCCCTTGATCCCGCATAACGCCCGCTAGCGGAGTCTTTGCCGCGCTAGAACCACCCACTGCGATCATCTTCCAGCGCCTGGCGACACTGCTTGAGTTGGGCGTTGTAAATCTCTGATTGCTTTTGCACTTTCCTGGCAACCTGCATCAGCCACGGCTTACTGCGATAGGAATTGCGGCTAAAGCCCCCACGCCCCTCGTGATAAGCCAGGTACTGATTGTAAGTGTCCCATTTGGAGATTCCGAGCTGACGTTGCGTGCCAGTGGTGTACCAGCCGATAAACATGATCGCGTCGTCGAAACTGTCACGTGAACCGCCGTTGCCAGTACTGTCCTTGTACTCACCCCACACCGGGTCCTGAGCCTGCGCATAACCATAGGCCGAACTGACTCGCCCCCAGGGAATCACCCAGAGCAGGTAGTCACGCGGCGGCAATGCGTCCGCCACGTAGCTGCTTTCCTGCTTCATGATGGCCATGGCCACATGCAGAGGCGTCCCATACTCACTCTGCATTTCCAGCGAGTCCTCGTACCAGTCTGGATATTCACGGTAAATACTGCAGAGATTGTCTTGATCCTTGGGTGGAGTCGTTGTGCAACCTGTCAAAAACATGAACAACAAAGCCAACAGCAAAATATTTCGTTGTGTCATTCATCACGCTCAAAAATAAGGTTCTTCGCACAATCCCGGGTAACTACTGTAGGAGCCAGCCTACTGGCGATGAACTCAAGTGCCCCGCGTTCATCCAGTTCACACGCGTTATCGTTAACGACCATCGCTGGCAAGCCAGCTCCCACAAGGGACCGTGCCCACGCTGAAACTGTAGGAGCCAGCCTGCTGGCGATGGACTCCAGTGCGCCGCGTTCATCCAGCTCCCCCGCGTTATCGTTAACGACCATCGCTGGCAAGCCAGCTCCCACAAGGGACCGTGCCCACGCTGAAACTGTAGGAGCCAGCCTGCTGGCGATGGACTCAAGCGCGCCGCGTTTATCCAGTTCACACGCGTTTTCGTTAACGACCATCGCTGGCAAGCCAGCTCCCACAAGGGGCCGTGCCCACGCTGAAACTGTAGAAGCCAGCCTGCTGGCGATGAACTCAAGCGCGCCGCGTTTATCCAGTTCACACGCGTTTTCGTTAACGACCATCGCTGGCAAGCCAGCTCCTGCAAGGTGCCTGAGTCAGGCAGGTGCAGGCAAAAACGTCAGAAGACCTCCAGCTTGATCACGTCACCCTTATCGAACGGGTTCTTTGTAAATCCCTGTTGCACGACGAGACCAGAGAGGGACTCCGGGTTTCGATTCAGAGCATCTTCTCCAGACCGACCTTGTCGCTGAGCCAGGCTTTGAAGCTGCGCCATTTGCCGCCGGGTTCCTTGCGCAAGGTATGTTGGCGGCCGTCGTCCTCGGTGAACCAGACGACTTCGCCGTTTTCCAGTCGGGCCTGGTAACTCATGGCCGGCGCCATGCCCTCAAGCGCCGCCTGGCGCACGTAGCCGGCCAGTTCGGGACTGTCGACCAGGACCCCGACTTCAGTGTTCCAGAACACTGAACGCGGGTCGAAATTGAACGAACCGATGAACACCTTCTGCTTGTCCAGGATCATGGCCTTGGTGTGCAGGCTGGAGTCCGAGCCACCACTGAATCCAAACGAAGAGCTGCGGCCGGGATCGTCCGGCTGACGCCGCAGCTCAAAGAGTTTCACGCCATGTTCGAGCAGCGTCTTGCGATACGGTGCATAGCCGCCATGCACCGCCGGCACATCGGTGGCTTCCAGTGAGTTGGTCAGCAGGCGCACATCAACGCCGGCATCGGCACGACCCAGTAGATAGTCCATGCCCGACTTTTGCGGGACGAAGTAGGCCGACATCATGATCAGCTCGTTGCTGACGCCATCGAGTTCAGGCCGCAGTTGTGTGGCCATCAATAACGCGCGTGCCGGTTCGCCGTCAGCCAGGACCTTGCTCGGAGCGTCCCACATCGCCGTGCTATGGGCCCAGATCAGCTGCTTGCGCCAAGTCTCGAGTTGCGGTCGAGTCTGGTAGGTCATGAGATGGTTGTACAAAGCCCTGTGCTCGGTACGTGAGGACTGGAGCGATTGCTCCAGACGTTGGCGGCTCTCGAGCAAGTCCTGTGCTGTCGGCTTGTTGATCTGGAAGTCACTGATCGACTGGCTCAAGGCGCTGTTCCAGTACTGATCGAAGCTGTGCCCCAACTGCTCGGCGACCGGGCCGATGCAAAGCAGGTCCATATCGGTGAAGTTGAGATCGGGCTTGGCGTCGAAATATTCATCCCCCAGGTTGCGTCCGCCGACGATGGCTGCGCTGTTGTCAGCCAGCCACAGTTTGTTGTGCATGCGTCGGTGCTGCTGGGAAAGATCAAGCAAGCGACCCATGGTTCGAGTCACCACGGTGCTGCGACCCAGATGCAAAGGGTTGAAGACGCGGATATGGATGTTCGGGTGCACCGCCAGGGTAGCGATGACTTCTTCCTGGCCGTCGGTGGCCGTGTCATCGAGCAGCATACGTATCCGTACGCCGCGATCGGCAGCCAGCAGCATTTCATTAACCAGTGCCCGGGTGCTGAGACCGTTATGCACGATGTAATACTGCAGATCGACGGATTTCTGCGCATTGCGGATCAACTCGGCGCGCGCCCGGAATGCTTCACTGCTGTTGGGCAGCAAGCGAAAACCCGAACGCCCCTCATGCGCGGCGGCCTGAGCCTGGATCGAACGCCCGAAAGCCGATTCGCTGGCAGGGATCGCCTCGCTGAAGTCATGGGGCAAGCGCGTGGTGGCGCAGCCGACTAGCAGCATCGCGAACAACATGGCGCAGAGGAACCGGGACATGGGCTGGCCCTCAACATCGACGGGTGTAGATAGGGACCCGGCATCCAGCCAGTACCGGCTGCCGAGAACATGCAGCCCTCGATAATCCGCACGACTTTTTCCAGTAAAGCCCGTTTCAGGCAACGTGTCGAAATTTACCGGTTCCCTGCAGAGATGCAGCCGGGCAGTAGAGAATTGCGAAAAAGATTTTTTGATGGCGGAAAAAACTAAGGGCCTGCATGAGGTATCTCACGCAAGCCCTTGATATTCATGGTGCCCGAAGCCGGAATCGAACCGGCACGCCCTTACGAGCGGGGGATTTTAAGTCCCATGCGTCTACCAGTTTCGCCATTCGGGCGGTAGCGCGGTGAATCGTCCAGGTTGTGCCAAATAACGATCTGGCAATTCTGACGCCTGTGCAGCAGAGGTGGAAATATATACATCCCGCCCCGGTGAAGCAAGTTCGCAAATACCCTTTTCAAGACTAAATCTTGCAGGCTGCTGAAAATAAAAAAGCTCCGTAAATCATAGATCTACGGAGCTTGTTTATTAGTGGAGGCCGAGGTCGGAATCGAACCGGCGTAGGCGGATTTGCAATCCGCTGCATAACCATTTTGCTACTCGGCCTCAAAACATTTGATATCTAGTAGCGCGACATCAAATGCGTACAAACTTGGAGCGGGAAACGAGACTCGAACTCGCGACCCCGACCTTGGCAAGGTCGTGCTCTACCAACTGAGCTATTCCCGCGTCTTGGTGTGGCGCATTCTATAGAATCCAGAAGCCCCGTCAACCCTTTGATTCAAAAAAGTTTTATTTCTTTTCAACGTCGGTCTTCAGATGTGGCCAGGCAGCCCGCAGGTACTGGACCATCGACCACAAAGTCAGGCCGGCCGACACCATCAGCAGCGTATAGCCCAGCAAGACCCAGAAACTGAAATCCTTGGGATTGGCCAGCAGGATCACCAGCGCGAGCATTTGCGCGGCGGTTTTCCATTTGCCAAGGTTCGATACGGCGACGTGGGCACGTGCGCCCAGTTCGGCCATCCATTCGCGCAGGGCCGAGACGACAATTTCTCGACCGATGATCACGGCAGCCGGCAGCGTGAGCCACAGGTTTGCGTGTTCCTGCACCAACAGTACCAGCGCAACCGCGACCATCAGCTTGTCGGCAACCGGATCGAGAAAAGCCCCGAACGGTGTGCTTTGTTCCAGGCGGCGGGCCAGGTAGCCGTCCAGCCAGTCGGTGGCGGCAGCAAAGGCGAAGACCGAGGCGGAAGCCAGGTAGCTCCACTGGTAAGGCAGGTAGAACAGCAAAATGAAGATCGGAATGAGCAGAACGCGTAGAACGGTAATCAGATTAGGGATATTCATCGGCACAACTGGCTACGAGGTGAGGGGGCATTCTACTCGCTGTGCAGATTTGCATAAATCAACTCTGCGAGCTTTTTACTGATCCCGGGGGTTTTGGCAATTTCTTCGATGCTTGCACGAGACAGCTCCTGCAATCCACCAAAATGTTTCAACAAATCCCGCCGACGTGTTGGACCGACGCCAGCGACGCCTTCCAGTGTAGACGTCCGACGGGTTTTTCCACGCCGGGCGCGGTGCCCGGTAATGGCAAATCGGTGGGCTTCGTCGCGAATCTGCTGGATCAGATGCAGCGCGGGAGAATCGCCGCGCAAGGTGAATTCATGCGCGGCGTCGTTCAGGTACAGGGTTTCGAAACCGGCCTTGCGCGTCGCGCCTTTTGCCACGCCGAGCAGGATCAGATCAGGTACGGCCAGTTCATCGAGCACGTCACGGGCCATGGACAACTGACCTTTACCACCATCCACCAGCAGGATATCCGGCAGCTTGCCCTCCCCGTCCTTCAGTTTGCTGAAACGTCGGGTCAACGCCTGGTGCATCGCCGCGTAATCATCGCCGGCCGTAACACCCTCGATGTTGTACCGGCGGTAATCGGACTTGATCGGGCCTTCGGGGCCGAAGACCACGCAGGACGCCACTGTCGCCTCGCCACTGGAGTGACTGATGTCGTAGCACTCCAGGCGTTGTGGAGGCTCATCGAGTTTCAGCACCTCGGCCAGTGCATCGAAGCGCGCCGTAATGTGCTGACGATTCGCCAGGCGCGCATTCAGCGCCTGCTCGGCATTGGTCACGGCCAATTGCTGCCAGCGCGCTCGCGTACCACGCACGCGATGGCTGATGGTCAATTCACGACCGCGCAGCTCGTCGATGGCCGCGATCAGTGTTGGAAAGTCATCGTGGACCACATTGACGATCAACTCGCTGGGCAAGTCGCGTTCAGGGCTGCTGATGAAGTATTGGCCAAGAAACGCGGCCATGACTTCAGAAACATCTTCTTCAATACCGACTTGAGGGAAGAAGTTCTTGCTGCCCAACACCCGCCCGCCCCGCACGCTGATCAAGTGCACACAGGCACCGCCCGGGTTGACGAACGCGGCGATCACATCGACGTCCCCGGTCCCGCCTTCCATGCTCTGCTGGTCCTGGACCCGGCGCAGCAACGCAATCTGGTCCCGCAGCTCGGCCGCTCGCTCGAACTCCAGATTGATCGCCGCTTCTTCCATCCCGGCAGACAACTCGTCAGTCAGCGCGCTGCTGCGTCCTTCAAGAAACATCACCGAGTGGCGCACGTCTTCGGCGTACACCTGGGGTTCCACCAGCCCGACGCAGGGTGCCTTGCAGCGTTTGATCTGGTATTGCAGGCAAGGACGGGTGCGGTTCTTGTAATAGCTGTCTTCGCATTGCCGAACGAAAAACGTCTTTTGCAGCAGGCTCAGGCTTTCGCGGATCGCGCCGGCGCTGGGGTAAGGACCGAAATACTTGCCCTTGGCCTTTTTCGCACCGCGATGAATGCTCAGGCGCGGAAACTCTCCGTCGGAGAGAAAGACATAGGGATAGGATTTGTCGTCGCGCAGCAGGATGTTATAGGGCGGGCGCCATTCCTTGATCAGCGTCTGCTCGAGCAGCAAGGCTTCGGTTTCGTTGGCCGTGATCGTCGTTTCGACCTGGGCGATACGCGCTACCAGTGCGGCGGTCTTGGGGGCAAGCCCGGTCTTGCGAAAGTAACTCGACAGGCGATTCTTGAGGTTTTTCGCCTTGCCGACGTAAAGCAACCGCGCTTCGCTGTCGAACATGCGGTACACGCCGGGGCGCCCGCTGACGGTCGACAGAAAGGCGCTCGGATCAAAGGTTTCGGTCATTTTCAGAGGCTGGCGTCGACCATGCCATGACGCACCGCCAACAGCGTCAACTCGACATCACTGCTGATCGAAAGCTTTTCGAAGATGCGGTAACGGTAGGTGTTCACGGTTTTCGGGGACAGGCACAATTTGTCGGAAATGATCTGTACTTTCTGGCAGCCGACTATCATCAGCGCGATCTGGATTTCCCGCTCGGACAGGGCATCGAAAGGCGAGTCGTTGGTGGGCTGGAAGGACTTGATCGCCAGTTGCTGGGCAATTTGCGGGCTGATGTAGCGTTGCCCGGCGAACACCAGGCGGATGGCCTGGACCATTTCCGGCAAACCTGCCCCCTTGGTCAGGTACCCTGCCGCACCGGCTTGCAACAGCCGCGTAGGAAACGGGTCCTCTTCACACACGGTCACCGCGACGACCTTGATATCCGGATGACTGCGCAATAATTTGCGAGTGGCCTCAAGACCGCCAATACCCGGCATCTTGACGTCCATCAACACCACATCGGGTTTCAGCTCACGCGCCTTGAGCAGGGATTCTTCACCCGACTCGGCCTGGCCGACTACTTGCAGGCCATCGATGTCAGCCAGCATTCGTGTAATGCCTGTACGAACGAGATCATGGTCATCGACTACTAGCACCCTAATCAAGCAGACACCTCGCGATATGGTCTTATTGGGTTGCCAGACACCTTAGCAAAAAGCATCTGGCAGACCTAGCGGAAAGCATCAGATTAAAAGTTTCAATTCATCTTGAAAGGCCGGTCGCAAACGCGTTGCGCCAATGTCATGGACTGATATCAAGCTGCATTCTCAGGAAACATTCATCCTTACCCACCACCGTGAATCCCTTGCGCTCGTACAACGCCCGCGCCGGGTTATTTTCAAAAACCGTCAAGCGTAACGCCGATCGCCGCTCCTGGTATGCGACTGACAGCACCTGATCGATTGCCCAGGAACCAATGCCCAGCCCGCGAAACGCTTCGACGACCTGCAGTTCGCGGATGTACAACGCTCTGGCATCACGGCTCAAGCTCACATAACCGGGCAACTGATCGCCGCTTGTCAGCATTCGGTTGTCCCGCCCTGACCAGGCCACGTCAAAAGCTTCGTCCAGCCATATCAGGTCGTGCCGAATGTAGTAGCGCAGCATGTTTTTACAGGTCAGGTGGCGGGCGAAGGCCAGGTCCTCTGGCGTGGCCGCACGCCATGCGCAATCCATCACACCGGCTCCACGGCGACGACTTCCCCGCTCCAGCCCTCGCTGTTGCGCCGGGCCACAACCAACTGGCTGCCGGTACCGGTGGCGGCCGCAATCAACAAACCGTCCGACGCCCAGATCGCGCTGCGTCCTGCCGACGTCCAGCCACCTGTCGCGCCACCATGATTGGCCATCAACACCACCATGGAGTGCTGCGCGGCATAGCCTTGCAGCAACGCGGTATCCGCGACGTAGCCGTTTTCCGTGATCAGCACGCCTGCGGCGTAGACATCTGCACCCTGGCACGCTGCAGCAGCGGCATGGCTGGAGTGGGAAAAGTCGGCGCAGACCGCCAGAGCAATAGTGTCTGTCCCGATGGTAAGGGGCTCCCCCCCGGCGCCCGGTGCAAACGCCACTTCTTCCCCGGGATGCAGATGCTGCTTGCTGTAGACCCCAAGCGAACCATCGGCCCCCAGCACCAGCGCACCGATCAGGACCGACTGGTTATCCGGCAGTCGAATCGGCATACCGACGACAGCCGTCACACCGACTGCCCGGGCGACGTCTCGCAGCGGTTGCAGAAGGGCGTCATCCGACACAATGGCCAGCTCGGCCGCGAGCCCGCGCTCGTAGCCGGTCAGCGACAATTCAGGGAACACCAGCAACTGCACGCCCTGCTCCGCGGCTGCCGCGATGAAGCGTTGGTGCCTGGCGATATTGCCAGCAATGTCTCCGGCGATAGAGATCGATTGGGCTGCGGCGATGGTCAGCGGTAACATGAGGCGTCCTTGTGTCGATGTACTTTTAAACAGACGCAGAGTTTGTCACAACCCTCAGGCCACTCAAGCGATAGAAAACCCTGTCGCCGGCCAATAGCATTTTCTGATTGAATCTGCGCACCGGCCTCTAGTAAGCTCGACCCATCCATCGGAGACAGACCATGTTCAGCACCCTCTCACAGCTTCGTACCGCCAGCGCCCTGCGCTCGGTTGCGGCTGCCCGGGTGAACGACGGCTGTGCTCCAGTCAGCTTTTATTTTGGGTATTGGTTTAGCCACTGGCGCGCCTGATACCCACACGGCGCCCACTTTAAACGGGTCGCCACCAGAGAATTCTCAACCCCCGGTCGGCCTCCCGACCGGGGGTTTTGTTTTTTCAGCCCCAAAGTTTTTAGCGACACACCAGACATTTAGAGGATTCAGACCATGAACTACGCCACTTATTACCGTTACGACAGTTTTACCGCCTGGCGATTTACCACCCACCGCTCGGGACAGCCTGCCGCCTCCGATCGGTCACCCACAGGTGGCAAGCGCACACACACAGCCAGTCTGGCCAATTGTCGAACACCCCAGTAGGGCCGAGCGCGCGGGCACGAACCCGCCACCAGCCCAGGAAGCCTTGAATATGAACTCGTCCGTCTCCGCACTGCCGCTGTCCACCTTGAGCCCTGCCAATGAAGCGCTGACCCTGCGTCTGCCCAGCTCATTGCAACTCAAACAGCAATTGCCCCTCGGTAACATCCTGACCCAGCAAGTCGCCACCCACCGCCAGGCGGTTCGCGCGATTCTCAACGGTGAAGACTCCCGTATGCTGGTCATCGTAGGCCCATGCTCGATCCATGATCCGGAATCAGCCCTCGAATACGCCAGCAACCTTGCCCGCCTCGCCACAGAAGTCAGCGACGAAATGCTCCTGGTGATGCGCGCCTACGTCGAAAAACCCCGTACCACGGTTGGCTGGAAAGGCCTGGCCTACGATCCGCACCTGGATGGTAGCGATGACATGGCCGCCGGCCTGACGCTGTCCCGCGAGCTGATGCGCGAAATGCTCCGCCTGGGTTTGCCCGTCGCAACTGAACTGCTGCAACCGATGGCAGCCGGCTACTTCGATGACCTGTTGAGCTGGGTGGCGATTGGCGCCCGGACCACGGAGTCGCAGATCCATCGGGAAATGGCCAGCGGCCTGGGCATGCCTGTCGGGTTCAAGAACGGGACTGACGGCGGTGTCGCTGTCGCCAGCGATGCCATGCGTTCCGCCGCCCATCCCCATCGCCATTTCGGTGTCGACAGCCAGGGCCATCCGGCGATCATTCAAACCCCGGGCAATGCGGACACTCACCTGGTATTGCGCGGCGGCCATCGCGGGCCGAACTACGACAGCGCCAGTATCGCCCGGGTCAACAGTGACTTGGCCCGGCTCAGGATTCCGGCCCGCATCATGGTCGATTGCAGTCACGCCAACAGCGGCAAAGACCCGTTGCGCCAGCCGGCCGTGTTCAACGATGTGCTTGAACAGCGCCTGCAAGGTGATCGTTCGCTGATCGGCATGATGATCGAGAGCCATTTGTTCGAGGGCTGTCAGCCGTTGAGTTCGTCAATGCAATACGGTGTGTCAGTGACCGATGGCTGCCTTGGTTGGGCCGGGACAGAACAGCTGTTGCTTGAAGCGGCAGATCGGCTGCGAGTGCAAGACAACGCCCAATAACCGGCATCACCTGTCCGCCCTCCGGCCTTCATCTGAAGACTGGAGGGCAAATGGCGATCAATGTCCCATCAGGGATTGCACCTTAACCCGTGTCACCCCGGATTGTTGAGAGCTGTCATCAAGGCGCTCGACCGAACAGGAAACACGGATCGCAGAATCTCGATGTTCCCTCCAGAACCGGTAGGGAACGATGAATATCAACGGCTCGCCCGCGGTGTCTCTGGTGATTTCGCGCTCGTCACAGTGATTGAATTTCTCCCCGTCACATCTCAGGCAAACCAGCTCCCCTTTTTCAGCCCTGGGGTTTTCGATGACGACGGTCACTCCATCCTGCACGTCATGCAGATCCACCCAGCCTTCGTCGGCTTCCAGCACAATAGGTGCTGGCAGTGGTCCCCGCTCCATCTTGCCAATCATCAGTGTCGTTACTTCAGAGTATCGAGGGCCATGCCCTGCTTGCTTGACGCAATAATCGACGGAAACGGATGACCCCAGATTGGGCGCAATGCACTCCGGGCTGACCCAGAACGACAACTCATTGCCCACAGCAAAGGACTCGACCTTGAGTGCATCACTGAAGCTTGCTTCGAGCGAAACACCCGTCCAGGTCAGCAACACCCAGTCGCCCGCCGTCATGCGCGCATAGGGTTTGATTGTAACGATCGCCCCTTCCTTGACCCGATCCGGATCAAGCGTTCTGCCCACCGCGTCGTCCACCGTCGCGGGTAACAGGTCTGATTGCACATCACCCACACACAGCTGTAAACGATGGGAGTGCACGATCCCGATAAAACGACTGCTCAAGAGCGAGTAGCTGATTTCGAGTGAACCACCGTCGAGCGCCTCGATATAAGCGCTACCCACGGCAAAGATCATGTCCTCGCCGACCCTGTCGTCACTGACGAAACGCGTCACCTGATGATTGCAGGCGAGGCCATCGGCATCAAGCCCCGCCCAATTCAATAGCAATTTGTCGCCGCAGGTCATGCCTGGGTAGGGGCGGACCCTGATGACGGCTTTTCGGTCAGAGGGGTTCAGAACACCGTTTTCCGCCTGCTCCAGTAAGGGCGGGGGCAATGGTTGCAGGACGAGATTCAAGGTGTCGGCTTCATAGACAGTCATTCATTCGCTCCAGTCCTTGGAATAAACACCGAACGGGTGGCCGGTTTTGGATGACGTCTATTTAACCTCACGACTATCCGCCGTGATGTCGGCCGCTCACTCAGCCTCGCTCGGAAAGTCGATACATGTGAAGTAGGTCTTTGATCAAGAGCCACCTGATTGCCGTGAAAAATCGTCAAACGATTCCGACAAAGCCTCAGAAAATCTTCAGCATTCACACTTGCACTATTCCGCTTTCCGGAGGTTTCAGCGGACTTTTCATACATCGCGCCAACCTCGAGTGTTTTAGAGTGAAACGCCATGCAGTCCCGACGAACTTCTGTGCAAAGGTGTGAATATGCAAAGGAATGCAAGCACTCGTTATCCAATACTGCTGATCCACGGCCTTTTCGGCTTCGAAAGAATCGGCAAGTTCGAGCTGTTTCACGACATCAGGCAGGCGCTGAGGAATGCCGGAGCAAGGGTGTTCGTTCCCCACTTGTCGGCCATCCATGACAACGAAGTACGCGGTAAGCAATTGCTCATGCAGATCGAGCGGGTACTGGAAGGAACCGGTGCCTGCAAAGTCAACCTCATAGGCCATAGCCAGGGTGCACTGGCCGCACGTTATGCCGCAGCGGTTGCACCACGCAGTGTGGCATCGGTGACTTCCGTCAGCGGGCCGAACCATGGCTCGGAGCTCGCCGATTTCCTGCGCAAGGCATTGACACCGGGCCGTCTGCCGGAACATGTGGCCGAGACGGTGGTGACCCTCTTCGCCGACTTCCTCGCGACCCTGAGCGACAACCGGTACCAGCCGCGCAACGCCATTGCCGCCCTCAATGCACTGACCACCGAGGGCGTAGGCGCCTTCAATGACAAATACCCGCAAGGGCTGCCCGCCACCTGGGGTGGCAAGGGTAACGAACGGGTCAACGGTGTTCGTTACTACTCGTGGAGCGGCATAGTGCCTTCGAATGTGCTCAAGGAGGGGCTCAATGCGCTCGATCCGCTCAACGGTTTCTGTCGGCTCCTTTCCGGGTATTTCGTCACGGAAGCCGGGCAGAACGACGGTTTGGTCGGTCGCTTCAGTTCTCACCTGGGCACGGTTATCCGCTCCGACTATGCGCTGGATCACCTGGACACCCTTGGCCAGCCGGCAGGCCAGTTGCGCACAGGCGTCGACCCGGTCGAACTGTATGTCCAGCATGCCGATCGCTTGAGAGCCGCCGGCCTTTGAGGGGCTACCTGCCGTGAATCCCGCATGGAACGGAACTTTGAGGAGAAATAGCTCACTGAATCCGGTAGGCTGCGCATTTTACCGAATATTGAATGGAGTATTTTCCCATGGCCAGAGCCACTGCCCGTCACATCCTTGTTGCCTCGGAAGCCAAGTGCAACGAACTCAAGGCCCAAATCGAGGCTGGTGCCGATTTCGCCGAAGTTGCCAAGGCAAACTCCACCTGCCCTTCCAGCCGCCAGGGCGGTGATCTGGGTTCGTTCGGTCCAGGCCAGATGGTCAAGGAATTCGACACCGTGGTTTTCAGCGCGCCGCTCAACGTGGTCCAGGGCCCGGTCAAGACCCAGTTCGGTTACCACCTGCTGGAAGTGACCAGCCGTCAGGACTGATCGACGCTTGAGCTATTCACACAACGGCCCGCCTTTTGGTGGGCCGTTGTGTTTCGCACGCGTAATTCGGCTGGCGAGGGACGCGCCGCTAGCGTACAAATTGTCGTTAACGACCACCCGGCTCTAAGGCTGACAATGCGACTGGCTTTCCCTACCTTGTTGTTCACGGCCGTGGCCCTGCTGTCGGGTGCCGCGGGTGTGAATGCGGCACCGCAACCGGCAATGACCGTGTACGGCGAACCGGCAAAATATCCTGCCGGCTTCAGTCATTTCGCCTACACCAATCCGCTGGCCCCCAAAGGCGGCACGATGCGGCGATCGGCGATCGAAATCGGGCAGTTCGACCATGTCTTGCCTTACATCGACAAAGGCATCGGCGTCACACAGATCGACGGCTTGCTCTATTCGCCGCTGGCCCAGCGCTCGCTGGACGAGCCGTACACCGTGTACGGCCTGGTGGCAGAGAAGATGGAGCGTTCCGAGGACGGCCTGTCACTGCGTTTTTACCTCAACCCCAAGGCGCGTTTTGCCGATGGCAAAGCCATTACCGCCGAAGACGTGCGCTATACCTTCGACCTGCTGATGACCCAGGGCAGCCTGCGTTACCGCACCCAGTTCGCCGACGTCAAAGGCGTGGAAGTGGAATCTCCTCTGACTATCCGCTTTGATTTCAAGAACAACGAAAATCGCACTCTGCCGCTGGATATCGCAACCCTGCCGGTGTTTCCCGAACACTGGTGGAAGACTCGCGATTTTGCCGGTGGCGGCGGCTATGAAGCGCCGTTGGGCAGCGGCCCCTATAAAGTGGGCAAGATCGATTCTGGGCGCAGCATCACCTTCGAACGCAATCCCGACTGGTGGGGCAAGGACCTGCCGGTCAGCCGTGGCCTGTACAACTTCGATCATTTCAGCATCGAGTACTTCGGCGATACCGACGTGGCGCGCCAGGTTCTGCGCGGTGGCGCCTATGACTACAACCGGGAATTTTCCGCCACCGGCTATTCCATCGGCTATGACAGTCCGGCACTGAGCGACGGTCGTCTGCAAAAGGCCCACCTCGCCACCCAGGCGCCGCAGCCAGCCCAGGGTTTTGTGTTCAATCTGCAAAAGCCCATGTTCCAGGACCGACGCGTGCGCCAGGCGCTGGTGATGCTGTGGGACTTCGAGTGGAGCAACCGGCAGATGATGCGCGACATGTACATCCGCCAGCAGAGCTTTTTCTCCAACACCGATCTCGCCGCCCGGCAACTGCCGGATGCCGGGGAGCTGGCGATTCTCGAACCGCTGCGCGGGCAGATTCCCGACGAAGTCTTCACCCAGGTGTTCGAGGCACCGAAGACCGATGGCAGCGGCGTGATTCGCGACAAGCAGCTACAGGCCCTGGACTTGCTCGAACAGGCCGGCTGGAAACCCGACGGCGACCAACTGGTCAACGCCGACGGCGAGCCGTTGAGCTTCACCTTCCTGGTCAGCCAGAACGGCATGGACCGTCTGCTGTTGCCCTATAAACGCACGCTGAAACAGATCGGCATCGACCTCAATATCCGCCGCATCGACTCGTCCCAGTACGTCAACCGCCTGATGAGCCGCGACTACGACATGATCGTCACCGGCTACCCCGTCACCACTTCTCCAGGAGGCGAACTGCTCAATTACTTCGGTTCCGAGGCGGCCACCGACCCGGGCTCCAACAACTACATGGTGTTGAAGAACCCGGCAGTGGACACCCTGATCACCGGGCTGATCCGGGCCAATACCCAGGCTGACATGCTGCATTACGCCCATGCCCTGGACCGGGTGCTGCAATGGAATTACTACTGGATTCCCAACTATTACCCGCCGGGCACCTCGACGGTGTGGTGGAACCGCTTCGGCATCCCGAACGTGCAAGCGAGCAATGACGAAGCCATCGAGAGCTGGTGGGAGATGAGCACCACGCCATTGACCAACCAGCAGATGACGGCCGAGCGTATCCGTCGTGGCAAACCCGGAGGGCCGCACTGATGTGGGCTTACATACTGCGGCGCCTGCTGTTGATCATTCCGACGCTGGTGATCATTCTTCTGGTCAACTTTGTCATCGTTCAGGCGGCACCGGGCGGGCCGGTCGAACAGGCCATCGCACACTTGCAGGGCATCGGCGGCGCGGCGGTCGGCGGCGGCTCCGGCGAGCCCATGAACGGCAAGTCCCGGGCTAGTCGCGGGCTTGATCCGCAGCTGATCAAGGACATTGAAAAACAGTACGGCTTCGATAAACCGGCACACGAACGCCTCTGGCTGATGCTCACCAGCTACGCGCGCCTGGACTTCGGCAAGAGTTTCTTCCGCGGCGCCACCGTCACCGACCTGATCCTCGACAAAATGCCCGTGACCATTTCCCTCGGGCTCTGGGCGACGCTGATCACTTACCTGGTGTCGATTCCCCTGGGCATCCGCAAGGCCGTGCACCATGGCAGCCATTTCGACATCTGGAGCAGTACCGCGATCATCATCGGCTATGCCATGCCGGCGTTCCTGTTTGCGATGTTCCTGATCGTGATGTTTGCCGGCGGCACTTCGCTGAACTGGTTCCCCGTTCGCGGACTGGTCTCGGACAACTTCGAATCGCTGTCGACTATTGGCAAAGTGGCCGATTACTTCTGGCATCTGGTGTTGCCGGTGACCGCGCTGGTGATCGGCGGCTTCGCCACGCTGACCATCCTGACCAAGAACTCGTTCCTCAATGAAATCACCCGCCAGTACGTGGTCACTGCCCGGGCCAAGGGTTTGAGTGAGCGACGGGTGCTCTATGGGCACGTGTTCCGCAACGCCATGCTGCTGGTGGTGTCGGGCATTCCCCAGGCGTTCATCAGTGTGTTTTTTGCCGGTTCCCTGCTGATCGAAGTGATCTTCTCCCTCGACGGCCTGGGCCGCATGAGTTACGAAGCAGCGGTTTCCCGGGACTATCCGGTGGTGTTCGGCTCGTTGTTCATCTTCACCCTGTTCGGCCTTTTGATAAAACTGGTCGGCGACCTCTGCTACACCCTGGTCGACCCGCGTATCGACTTTGCCGCGAGGAACGCCTGATGCTCAAGCTTTCACCGCTGGCGCGCCGGCGATTCGAGCGTTTCAAGAAAAACCGTCGGGGCTGGTGGTCGCTCTGGCTGTTTGTCGGCCTGTTCCTGATGACCCTGGGCGGCGAACTGATCGCCAACGACAAACCGCTGATAGTCAGCTATCAAGGCCAGTGGTACTTCCCGGTGTTCAAGCGCCACACCGAACAGGAGTTCGGCGGGCAACTGCCGTTCCAGGCCGACTACCGCAGCGACTACGTGCAGAAGCTGATCAAGAAGGATGGTGGCTGGTTGCTGTTTCCACCGATTCCATTCAGTGACGACACGCCCAACTATGACCTGAACAAACCCGCTCCAAGTCCGCCCACCAGCGTCAACTGGCTGGGCACCGACGACCAGGCGCGGGACGTTCTGGCCCGGGTGATCTTCGGTGCCCGGGTGTCGATCCTGTTTGCCTTGATGTTGACGTTTGTCAGCGCGCTGATCGGCATTGCGGCCGGTGCCCTGCAAGGCTATTACGGGGGCTGGGTGGATTTGCTCGGCCAGCGCCTGCTGGAAGTCTGGTCCGGGTTGCCGGTGCTGTACCTGCTGATCATCCTGTCGGGTTTCGTCGAGCCGAATTTCTGGTGGCTGCTGGGAATCATGGCACTATTTTCATGGCTGGCCCTGGTGGACGTGGTGCGCGCCGAGTTCCTGCGCGGGCGCAACCTGGAATACGTCAAGGCCGCGCGCGCGCTGGGCCTGACCGACCGCAAAGTCATAGTCCGGCACATTCTGCCCAACGCCATGAACGCGACCTTGAGCTACCTGCCGTTCATTCTCACCGGGGCGATTTCCACCCTGACGGCGCTGGACTTCCTCGGCTTCGGCATGCCCGCGGGCAGTGCTTCCCTGGGCGAACTGATCGGCCAGGGCAAGCAGAACCTGCAAGCGCCATGGCTGGGCCTGACGGCGTTCTTCACCCTGGCGCTGATTCTTTCTTTACTGGTGTTTATCGGCGAGGCGTTGCGAGACGCCTTCGATCCGAGATCTTGAGCGGACGGCGGCAATGACCAACCTGATCGAAATCCGTGACCTCAGCGTGGCCTTCAGTGGCCAGACCGTGGTGCGCAATCTGTGCCTGGACATCCGCCCCGGCGAATGCCTGGCGCTGGTGGGCGAATCGGGATCGGGCAAGTCGGTGACGGCCCACTCGATCCTGCAACTGCTGCCGCAAACCGATACCCGGACAACGGGCAGCATCCGCTATCGCGGCCAGGAACTGGTAGGTGCCGATGCCGGCAAGTTGCGACAACTGCGCGGCAATCGCATTGCGATGATCTTCCAGGAGCCCATGACGTCCCTGAACCCGCTGCACAGCATCGAAAAACAGATCGGCGAAACCTTGCTGGTGCACAAAGGCCTGGCAGGCAAAGCGGCGCAGGCGCGGATCCTTGAACTGCTGCACCTGGTGGGCATCCAGAAACCCGAGGAGCGCCTCAAGGCCTATCCGCATCAACTGTCCGGCGGCCAGCGCCAGCGGGTGATGATTGCCATGGCCCTGGCGTGCGAACCGGAACTGCTGATTGCCGACGAACCGACCACCGCGCTGGATGTGACTGTGCAGCGCAAGATCCTGCTGCTGCTCAAGTCCCTGCAACAGCGGCTGGGCATGTCGCTGCTGCTGATCAGCCACGACCTGAATCTGGTGCGCAGCATCGCCCAGCGCGTGTGCGTGATGAAGGCCGGGGAAATCGTCGAGCAAGCGCCGTGCGAAACCCTGTTCACTGAACCGAAGCACCCTTACAGCTGCGTATTGCTGCACGCCGAACCCGAGGGCGAAGCCTTGCCCCGGGATGAGCGCGAAAACGTACTGGAGGTGAACGATCTGCAGGTGCGGTTTCCCGTCAGTGGCGGCCTGTTCCAGCGCAAGACCTGGCTGCGTGCCGTCGATGGCATCAGCCTGAACATCCAGCGCGGCAAGACCCTGGGCATTGTCGGTGAATCCGGTTCCGGCAAGTCCACGCTCGGTCAGGCGATCCTGCGTTTGCTCGACTCCGAAGGCAGCATCCGCTTTCAGGGCCAGGCGCTGGATGGCCTGACACAAAAACAGCTACGGCCGTGGCGCAAGAAAATGCAGGTGGTGTTCCAGGACCCCTTCGGCAGCCTCAGCCCGCGAATGTCGGTGGCGCAGATCATCAGCGAAGGCCTGGAAGTGCACAGCCAGTTGAGCACGCAAGAGTGCAACGCCGAAGTGATCCGCGCACTGAGCGAAGTCGGCCTCGACCCGCAAAGCCGCCATCGCTATCCCCACGAATTCTCCGGTGGCCAGCGCCAGCGCATCGCCATCGCCCGGGCGCTGGTGCTCAAACCGGCGCTGATCCTGCTCGACGAACCGACCTCGGCGCTGGACCGCACGGTGCAGAAACAGGTGGTCGCCCTGCTCCGTCAACTCCAGGAAAAGCACGGTCTGACCTACCTGTTCATCAGCCACGACCTGGCGGTGGTGCGCGCCCTGGCCCACGACATGATCGTGATCAAGGACGGCAAAGTGGTGGAACGCGGCGCCAGCCATGAGGTGTTTGACTCACCGCAGCACCCGTATACCAAGGAGCTGTTGGCGGCGGCGTTGCTTGGGCAGGCATAATCGGCTGCATTCAGTTGGACCGCGGCGCGGCCTTCGTCGGAACGCCGCCCGGAGCAAGCTCGCTCCCACAGTTGATCTGTGTCGTTCACAAATCCCCTGTGGGAGCGAGCCTGCTCGCGAAGAGGCCGGCACAGGCAAAACATAATCAGGATCAACCCCCATGAACACCACCGAAAGCCTCAAGGACTACCAGCGCGTTCGCCAGCTGGCGATCCGTTCATTGTTCGAAATCATCGAGCAATCGAGCGAGGGCACGGTGATTGTCGACCGCGATGCCAACATCGTCTGGATGAATGAGCGCTATGCCCGACGCTTCGGCCTGCAATCGGCGCAAGTGGCGATCGGCAAGCCCTGCGAAAGCGTGATCCCCGGCAGCCTGTTGCGTGAAGTGGTGCGCACCGGCCGGCCGATTCTGCTGGACATGCAAGACACCCCAAAAGAACCGCTGGTGGTCATGCGCCTGCCGATTCACGACGATGCCGGCGTGGTCATCGGCGCCATCGGTTTCGCCCTGTTCGACGAACTGCGCAGCCTGTCGCCGATGCTCAAACGCTACATGAGCATGCAGGAAGAACTGGCCTCCACCCGCTCGCTGCTGCGGGCGCGGCAGACCAAATACAACTTCGCCCATTTCATCGGCACCAGCGCCGCCAGCCTGGAAGTCAAACGCCGCGCCCGGCGCAGTGCGAGTACCGAATCGCCTGTACTGCTGCTCGGCGAAACCGGCACCGGCAAGGAGTTGTTGGCTCAGGCCATCCACAATGCCTCGCCCCGTGCGCACAAGGCATTTGTCAGCATCAACAGCGCAGCGATTCCCGAATCATTGCTGGAGGCCGAATTCTTCGGCACCGCCCCCGGCGCGTTTACCGGTGCCGACCGCAAGGGCCGCGCCGGCAAATTGCAGATCGCCCAGGGCGGCACCTTGTTCCTCGACGAAATCGGCGACATGCCGCTGCCCCTGCAAAGCAAACTGCTGCGGGTGCTGCAGGAAAAGGAATTCGAACCGGTGGGGTCCAATGAAGTGATCCAGAGCGATGTACGGGTGATCGCCGCGACCTCGACCGACCTGGAAGCGGCGATCAAACGCGGCGAGTTCCGCGCCGACTTGTACTACCGGCTCAACGTGCTGCCGATCCAGGTTCCGCCCCTGCGCGAGCGCCTAGATGACGTACCGGCGCTCAGCGAAGCGATTCTCGAGGAACTGCGCAGCCAGCATGAGCTGCACCACGAAGCCCTGGAATTGTTGGGGCAACACGCCTGGCCGGGAAACATCCGCGAATTGCGCAATGTGCTGGAGCGCGCGGCGCTGCTCAGCGACGACTTGCGCCTGACGGCGGCGGACATCCGCGCGGCGATTGGTACGTTCACCCGGGTTGAGCGCGTGACGCCCTTGGCCCAGGAGCCCTTTGCCCATGAAACCTTCAGTGCGGCGCGGGAGCGATTTGACCGGCAACTGATCGAAACGACCCTTGCGCAATGCGGGGGCAAGGTCATTGAGGCGGCGGCGCGACTGGGGCTGGGGCGGTCGACGCTGTACAAGAAGATGGTGGCGCTGGGGATTGCTGAGTCTCTCTAAAGAGACATGCATCTCCATTGTTAGACAGACCTTCGCGAGCAAGCCCGCTCCCACAGGAGACTTGGCTCTCCTGACCAACTCGATCAACTGTGGGAGCGGGCTTGCCCGCGAAGAGGCCGGCACTGCCAAAGCAAGTCTCAAACCAGAGACAAAACCATCTGACCAGCTCATCATATTGACAATATATCTTTATATTTCAACAACTTAACAAGATGGCACAAAACTCGCTATACGCCTCCCTACACAGTTCCACCCAACAAAAATAACAACCCAGGAGACACACCATGAGTGTGATCATTGCCTTGGCAGCCCTCGCGCTGCTGATGCTGGCTGCCTACCGCGGCTATAGCGTTATCCTTTTTGCCCCGATTGCCGCCCTCGGCGCCGTCCTGCTCACCGACCCCTCTGCCGTCGCCCCCGCTTTCACCGGGGTGTTCATGGAAAAAATGGTCGGTTTCATCAAGTTGTATTTCCCGGTGTTCCTGCTCGGCGCAGTGTTCGGCAAGCTGATCGAGCTGTCCGGCTTCTCGCGCTCCATCGTCGCCGCCGCGATTCGCCTGCTCGGCACCCGCCAGGCGATGCTGGTGATCGTGCTGGTCTGCGCCCTGCTCACATATGGCGGCGTGTCGCTGTTTGTGGTGGTGTTCGCGGTCTACCCGTTTGCCGCTGAAATGTTCCGCCAGAGCAACATCCCCAAGCGCCTGATCCCGGCGACCATTGCCCTGGGCGCGTTCTCGTTCACCATGGACGCCCTGCCCGGCACGCCACAAATCCAGAACATCATCCCCAGCACCTTCTTCAACACCACTGCCTGGGCGGCGCCGTGGCTGGGCGTGATCGGCACGATCTTCGTGTTCTGTGCCGGCATGCTGTTTCTGCAGCGTCAACGCAACAAGGCACAGCGCGCCGGTGAAGGTTATGGCTGCGACCTGCGCAACGAGCCGGAAACCGCCCCCGACCTCAAGCTGCCCAATCCGTGGCTCGCGCTGTCGCCACTGTTGGCGGTAGGCATCATGAACCTGCTGTTCACCCATTGGATTCCGCAGGTGTACGGCAAGACCCACAGCCTCGCGCTGCCAGGCATGGCCGCGCCGGTGACCACGGACATCGCCAAGCTCACGGCGATCTGGGCGGTACAGGCAGCCTTGCTGGTCGGCATCCTCATGGTGCTGGTGTTTGGCTATAAGGCGATCAGCCGCAAACTCGCCGAAGGCAGTAAAAGCGCAGTCAGCGGCGCGTTGCTGGCGGCGATGAACACAGCCTCCGAATACGGTTTCGGCGCGGTGATCGCATCCCTGCCGGGCTTTCTGGTGTTGGCCGACTGGCTCAAGAACATTCCCGACCCACTGGTCAACGAAGCGATTACCGTGACCCTGCTGGCCGGCATCACCGGCTCCGCCTCCGGTGGCATGAGCATTGCGCTGGCGGCCATGTCCGAGCAGTTCATCAGTGCCGCCCATGCGGCGAACATTCCGCTGGAAGTGCTGCACCGGGTCGCCGCGATGGCCAGCGGCGGCATGGACACCCTGCCGCACAACGGCGCTGTGATTACCCTGTTGGCGGTCACCGGGCTGACCCACCGCGAGGCTTACAAAGACATTTTCTGTATTACGCTGATCAAGACCCTGGCGGTTTTCGTGGTGATCGGCACCTTCTACGCTACTGGCATTGTGTGAGGTATTCATGACGACTCTTTCGGGCAAGACCGCACTGGTCACCGGCTCCACCAGCGGCATCGGCCTGGGGATCGCCCTCAGCCTGGCCAAGGCCGGGGCCAACCTGATCCTCAACGGCTTCGGCGATGCGTCCCAAGTGATCGCCGAAGTACAACAGTTCGGCGGCAAGGTCGGCCACCACCCGGCCGATGTCAGCGATCCGGCACAGATTGCCGACATGATCACCTACGCCGAGCGTGAGTTCGGCGGCGTCGATATCCTGGTCAACAATGCCGGCATTCAACACGTGGCTGCGGTGGATGAGTTTCCGGTGGAGCGCTGGGATTCGATCATCGCGATCAACCTGTCGTCGGTGTTCCACAGCACCCGCTTGAGCCTGCCTGGCATGCGCGCCAAGGGCTGGGGCCGGGTGATCAACATTGCCTCGGTGCATGGCCTGGTCGGTTCGGTGGGCAAGTCCGCCTATGTCGCCGCCAAGCACGGGGTGATCGGCTTGACCAAAGTGGTCGCGCTGGAAACCGCGACCACCCAGGTCACCTGCAATGCGATCTGCCCAGGCTGGGTACTGACGCCGCTGGTGCAGAAACAGATCGACGATCGTGCCGCCAGCGGGGTTGACCCACAGCAGGCACAGCATGATCTGCTCGCTGAAAAGCAGCCATCGCTGGAGTTCGTGACACCGCCGCAACTGGGCGAGCTGGTGCTATTTTTGTGCAGCGACGCCGGCAGCCAGGTGCGGGGCGCGGCGTGGAATGTGGATGGTGGGTGGTTGGCGCAGTGATCAGCCGCTAACGCTGTGGCGAGGGGGCTTGCCCCCGCTGGGTGGCGAAGCCGCCCTATAAACTCACAGACGATTAAGGTTGTCTGATTTTACGACTGCTTCGCAGCCGAACGGGGGCAAGCCCCCTCGCCACACAAGCGCCCCGGTCACAGAAGCCTGCTCCACATCAGCTTGTATGAAGGCATAAACAAGAAGAGGCAAACCATGTCCGACATCCTCTGGCAACCCGACGTCAAACGCATCGGCAAGACCCGCATGGAGGCCTTCCGGCGCTTCATCAATCAGCGGTATCACCTCAAGATCGACGACTACCCTGCCCTGCACCAATGGTCCATCGAGCAACGCCCGGATTTCTGGCAGGCCATCGTCGATTTCTTCGACATCCGCTTCCACGAACAGCCCGACGCCGTGCTGCTCGAAGGCCCGCAGATGCCCAGCGCCCAGTGGTTTCCGGGCGCCACACTGAACTTTGCCGAACATCTGTTACAGCGCCGCGATGATGCAATCGCCGTGGTAGCCGTTGGCGAAAACGGTCAGCGTGAACATTTGACCTGGGCCGAGCTGGCAGAGCATGTCGCCGGCTTTCAAAACGGCTTGATCGCCGCCGGCGTCGGTGTGGGTGACCGGGTCGCCGCGTGCATGCCCAACACCTGGCAAACCCTGGTGGCCATGCTCGCCACCACCAGCCTTGGCGCTGTCTGGTCCTGTTCTTCACCGGACTTCGGCACCCAAGGGGTGGTTGACCGTTTCGGCCAGATCGAACCGAAAGTGCTGGTGACCTGCGCCGGTTACCGCTATGCCGGCAAAGAGATCGACCAGACCGCCAAGATCAACGAGATCCTCCAGCGCCTGCCGTCACTGCAACAGCTGATCGTCGTGCCTTACGCACGCCCACAGGTGCACATCGAACACTTCCGTACCCCGGCCAATGTGACGCTGTGGGACGATTTCTACGCACCCGGCGGCGAGCCGGATTTCGTCCCGGTGCCCTTCGCCCATCCGCTGTACATCCTCTACTCCAGCGGCACCACCGGCGTGCCCAAATGCATCATCCACAGCACCGGCGGCGTACTCCTGCAACACGTCAAGGAACACGGCCTGCACTGCGATCTCGGCCCCGGCGAGCGCCTGTTCTACTACACCACGTGCGGCTGGATGATGTGGAACTGGCTGGTCTCGGCCCTCGCGGTAGGCAGCGCGGTGGTGCTGTACGACGGCTCGCCGTTCCACCCTGACCCGCAACGCTTGATCGACCTGATCGACGACGAAGGGATCAGCGTGTTCGGCACCAGCCCGAAATACCTCGCGACCCTGGAAAGCAGCGGCATCAAGCCCCGTGAAAGCCATGACCTGGGCAGCCTCCGGACGTTGCTGTGCACTGGCTCGGCGCTGTCGCCGCAGAGTTACGACTTTGTTTATCGCGACTTCAAGGCTGACGTGTGCCTGGCCTCGATGTCCGGCGGCACCGACATCATCTCTTGCTTCGTCAACGGCAACCCTGTGTCGCCAGTGCGGCGCGGCGAAATCATGGGCAAGAGCCTGGGCATGGCCGTCGAAGTATGGAACGACGCCGGTCAGCCGGTGATCGGCGAAAAAGGCGAACTGGTCTGCACCCGGCACTTCCCGGCGATGCCCGTTGGCCTGTGGAACGATGCCGATGGCGAGAAACTGCGCCAGTCCTATTTCAGCCTGTTCCCCGGCGTCTGGGCCCAGGGCGACTACGCCGAACAATTGCCCCATGGCGGGATGATGATTCACGGCCGCTCGGATGCCGTGCTCAACCCCGGTGGCGTGCGCATCGGCACGGCGGAAATCTATCGCCAGGTGGAAAAGATCCCGCAGGTGCTCGACAGCGTGGCCATCGGTCAGCAATGGCAGGATGACGTGCGGGTGGTGCTGTTCGTACGCTTGCGCGACGGGCTTGAGCTGGACGAGGCACTACAGCAGCAGATCCGCCAGACGATTCGCGCCAACACCACGCCGCGTCATGTGCCGGCGAAGATTGTCGCGGTCACCGACATTCCGCGGACCATCAGCGGCAAAGTGGTTGAACTGGCGGTGCGCAATGTGGTGCATGGACAGAAGGTGAAAAACACCGATGCCCTGGCCAATCCCGAAGCGCTGGAGCAATTTCGAGACCGGCCCGAACTCATGAATTGAAATGGGATTACCTGTGGGAGCGAGCCTGCTCGCGATGGCGTAGAGTCAGGCGACATTGACTTTGAATGTACCGCCCTCTTCGCGAGCAGGCTCGCTCCCACTTTTACCGCTCAGGCCTCTGAATCAGTCGGCGCCTGCCACCTGTGCAAGAATAGGCGCCTGCTAAAGCGACTCAGGCGCAGGACTCCCGGATGAACGCAATACCCACCGCCAGCGATGCCCAGGCCCTGATCGCCCGGATCGACTGGGCAAGCAGCCCGCTGGGCGCTGCCAGCACCTGGCCACAGAGCCTGCGAACCGCCGTGGACATCGTCATTCACTCACCGATGCCGATGCTGCTGCTATGGGGCCCGCAACTGACACAGATCTACAACGACGGCTTCGCCCTGCTCGCAGGAAGCAAGCATCCGCAGGCTTTCGGACAACCGACACACCTGATCTGGCCAGAGTTGAAAGACTTTACCGACCCGATCTACAGCGCCGTCCTGCAAGGTCAGGTACGAACCTACAGTGAGCAGCGCTTTACCCTGCAACGTGAGGGCCGGGAGTCCGACTTCTGGCTCGACCTGACCTACAGCCCGATCCGCGACGAAGGTGCCGAGGTGGCCGGGATCCTGGTCACCGCCATCGAAACCAACGAACGCCGGCGCATCGCCCTCGAACTCGAACAACGTTCGGCGGCCAGCCTCAAGGCCCAGCGTGAAACCGAGGAACGCCTGCAAATGGCCCTCGCCGCCACCGATGCGGTGGGCACCTGGGACTGGGACATCAGCGAGGACCGTTTCATCGCCGATGTGCATTTCGCCCAGCTCCACGGCGTCGACCCGGCCATGGCCAACCAGTTGCCGATCAGCGAATACCTGCATGGCGTACACCCGCAGGACCGCGCCCTGATCGCCCGCAGCATCAAGCACTGCATCACCCACGGCAGCGAATACGCCGAGGAATATCGCCTGTTGCAAACCGACGGCCAGATGCGCTGGGTGTTTGCCCGCGGTCGCTGCTACAAGGACCATCACGGCCGGCCGATCCGATTCCTCGGCGCCGCCCTGGACCTGACCGAGCGCAAACACACCGAGCAAGCCCTGCGCCAGAGCCAGACCGAGCTGCAACTGATCATCAACGCCATGCCGATCCTGATCAGCTACGTCGACCGCGAAGAACGCTTTCGCCTCAACAACGCGGCATACCTCGACTGGTACGGGCTGACGCCGCAAGAGCTATATGGGCGAACCATTCTTGAAGTACTCGGCGAAGAAGCCTACGCGCTACGCGCCCCGTACATCACCGAGGCGCTGTCCGGCCGGCCCTGCTGTTTCAGCATCAGCACGCCGCACCGCGACGGCAGCATGCGCCAGGCCTTGATGAATTACCTGCCGCGTCACGGTGCAGATGGTGCGGTCAACGGCTTCTACATCTTCGTGATCGACGAAACCGAACGCAAAATGACCGAAGAAGCCTTGCGCAACCTGAACGAAACCCTTGAGGAACGGGTGGCTGCCCGCACCCGACAACTGGCCGAGGCCAACGAGCGTCTGCAAAACGAGATGTTCGAGCGTGAGCGTGCCGAAGACGCCTTGCGCCATGCGCAGAAAATGGAAGCCGTCGGCCAGCTGACCGGTGGCATCGCCCATGACTTCAACAACATGCTCACCGGCATCATTGGCAGCCTCGACCTGATGCAACGCTACATCGCCGAAGGCCGCGCCAGCGAGATCGGCCGGTTCACCGAGGCGGCAGTGTCCTCGGCCAACCGTGCCGCCGCCCTCACCCATCGCTTGCTGGCGTTCTCCCGGCGTCAGTCGCTCAATCGCACGCCGCTGAACCCCAACGACCTGATTCGCTCGCTTGAGGACCTGCTCAGTCGTACCAAGGGCGACCACATTGAACTCAAGCTGCAACTGGCCGAGCACACCTGGCGGGTCAACACCGATGTCAGTCAGTTGGAAAACGCCCTGCTCAACCTTGTGATCAACGCCAGGGACGCCATGCCAGGCGGCGGCGAGTTGCAGATCGAAACGGCCAACGTGTACCTCGACGGCAGCGACATCACGACCCTGGAACCGGTCAAGGCCGGCGACTACGTGATGATTGCCGTCAGCGACAACGGCACCGGCATGACGCCCTCGGTGCTGGCCAAGGCATTCGACCCCTTCTTCACCACCAAGCCCATCGGCCAGGGCACCGGCCTGGGTTTGTCGATGATCTACGGTTTTGCCCAGCAATCGGGGGGCCACGTCAGCCTGTTCAGCCTGCCCGGACGAGGCACCAGCGTGCGTTTGTACCTGCCGCGCCTGCATTCGACCGAACCGGAAAAAGTCCTGTCACCCGTGGTCGGCGAGGCGCCAGCTGCGATTGCCGGCGAAACGGTGATGCTGGTCGAGGATGATGCGGCGGTGCGCATGTTGGTGCTGGACCTGCTCAAGGAACTCGGTTATCGCGCCCACGAAGCCGAAGATGCCAAAGACGCGCTGCCGGTGCTGGAGTCGGACCTGCGGGTGGACCTGCTGGTGACCGACGTGGGGTTGCCGGGCATGAACGGCCGACAACTGGCAGAAATCGCCCGCCAGCATCGTCCCGGACTGAAAGTGTTGTTCATGACCGGTTACGCGCAGATCGCTTCCGAGCGCCAGGGTTTCCTTGAAGAAGGCATGGACATGGTGACCAAACCGTTTTCCATCGACCTGCTGGCCAACAAGATTCGCACGATGATCGGTCAACCGGACTGAGTTGAGGCATAATCGCGCGCCCCCGCTGCCACCCACATAACCAGCATCGTTGCAAGGTAACCGCCCCATGAAAGCTCAAGCCCGCCATATCCTGGTGAAAACCTCGGAAGAAGCCGAGCAGCTCAAACAACGCATCGCCAAGGGTGAAGCGTTCGATGTGCTGGCCAAGAAGTATTCGACCTGCCCGTCGGGCAAGCGCGGCGGCGACCTCGGCGAAGTGCGGCCGGGGCAGATGGTCGGCGTGATCGATGCGGTGATCTTCAAGAAACCGCTGCGGGTGGTGCATGGGCCGATCAAAAGCAAGTTCGGGTATCACCTGGTGCAGGTGTTTTACCGGGATTGATGCAGTTGGCTTGAGGGCCTCTTCGCGGGCGAGCCCGCTCCCACAGGGGAACGCGTTCCAAATGTGGGAGCGGGCTTGCTCGCGAAAGCCGCGCCGCGGTTTCAATCTTAGAAACAGGTTTCCATGGTCTCGATGACGTTCAACTGCTCATCGACAAGACAGCCAACACGCCACTTGTCGAACGTCAGGCACGGGTGCGAAGTGCCGAACGAAATGATGTCGCCCACCCGCAGATCAACCCCCGGCGCCACGGTCATGAACGCATGCTGGTCCATGACCGCGGTGACTTTGCAGGCACTCACATCATCGCCGTTGGCTGGTACCACGCCCGCCTTGTAGCGCCGCAACGGCACCGGCAAACCGGCGTCGTAGGCGACGTCGCGTTTGCCCAGGGCAATCACCGCAAACCCTGGCTCCGGCAACGACTGCACGTGCGCCCACACTTCCAGCGCCGGGCGCAGGCCTTCGTGCAGGTCGCTGCGACGGTCGAGCACGCAGCACTGCGCTTGCTTGTAGATGCCATGGTCGTGAGCCACGTAACTGCCGGGACGCAGCACGCTGAGGAAGCGTCCAGCGGCGTTCTGTGCTTCGAAGGACTCGGCAATCAGGTCATACCAGGCCGACCCCGACGCGGTGATGATCGGCTTGGCAATGGCGAAGGCGCCGCTGTCCTGCAACTGCACCGCCAGGCGCACCAGTGATGCGGCGAAATCGCGGATACCGGTAACAGCGTGATCACCATGGATCACCCCTTCGTAGCCTTCGATCCCGGTCAGGGCCAGGGCCGGTTGCGCAGCGATGGCCTTGGCCAGGTCGAGCACTTGCTGTTCGCTGCGGCAACCGCAACGCCCGCCGACCACGCCGTATTCGATCATCACGTTCAGGCGCACGCCACGGGAGGCGAAATAGGCGCCCAGGTCGGCGACGTTGTCCGGGTGATCAACCATGCAATAGAAGTCGAACGTCGGGTCGGCCAGCAGGTCGGCGATCAATGCCATGTTCGGCGTGCCGACCAACTGGTTGGCCATCAGGACACGGCGCACGCCATGGGCGTAGGCGGCACGGGTTTGCGTGGCGCTGGCCAGGGTGATGCCCCAGGCACCGGCGTCCAGTTGGCGACGGAACAACGCCGGGGTCATGCTGGTCTTGCCATGGGGCGCGAGTTCCGCTCCGCTGTCGCTGACGAACGCCTGCATCCAGCGGATGTTGTGTTCCAGCGCCTCGCGATGCAGTACCAGCGCAGGCAGGCTGACATCACGCACCAGGCTGGCACCGATGGGCGCCGCGCCTTTATCCACGTTGGCAGTTTGGGGGGCAGAAGACATGGTCGAACTCCTCGTTCACGCGGCTGCAGACAGCCGCTGTTACTCGTTGATGCGACGGGCCAGGCTATTGGCGCTTGCGATCAGCACCCGGCGGTAGTCGTTGTAGTTTTTCTTCGCATCGGCCCGTGGGGCGACGATGCACAGGGTCGCGATGGCCACGCCGTCGGGTTTTTTGACCGGCGCGGCGCAGTAATGGGTAAAGGTGTCGTCGACGCTATCGAAGGAAAAGAACCCCTCGATACCGGCCTGACGGGGCCGCCTTCGCGAGCGAGCCCGCTCCCACATTTGGAATGCGTTCCCCTGTGGGAGCGAGCCTGCTCGCGAAGAGGGCACCTCGGTTCAAGCCTTTTTCTTGTACGCAATGCAGTCGATCTCGACCTTGCAGTCGACCATCATGCTCGCCTGCACACAAGCCCGCGCCGGGGCGTGTTCGGGTTTGAAGTACTCGGCGAAGACCTTGTTGAAGCTGGTGAAATCCCGCGGATCCTCCAGCCACACGCCAGCACGCACCACATCTTCCAGGGCATAACCGGCCTCTTCGAGAATCGCGATCAGGTTCTTCATGGTCTGGTGGGTCTGTTCGACAATGCCGCCCGTAATAATCTCGCCGTCCACCGCCGGCACCTGCCCGGAAACGTGCAGCCAGCCATCGGCTTCAACGGCGCGGGCGAAAGGACGAGGCTGACCGCCAGCGGCGGTACTGCCGGTGCCGTAACGAGTAATGCTCATGAGTGTTTCTCCTGATTGAAAATTGAAAGATCAAAAACGGGTGCTTTTGAGAAATTCCGCCAGTCGTGGCGATTGCGGGCGTTCGAACAGGTCCTTGGGGGACTGGTCGTTTTGAGTATGATTTTGAGTCTGAGTCATGGCAAAGCCATCTTCCCGTCAAACAAGTGCTAGCGATAGCTACAGGGTGAAGTGATAACGCTCAATCAGTGTGCACATGACCACGACATGCCACAGGTCCATCTGCGTCCAGGCCGGCTGTCACCACTGTCAACTCTGACAGTAGACCTGCGCAAGACATGTAGAAATACTGGAGTCTCATCTGACTCATACCCCCCCCATTGAAGGGAATGTGAAATGAAGACGCCAAAGGGATTAGTTTTCTGTGCCGTACTGGGAGTTGGATTAGCAGGCTGTAACGTTCAACAGGACACGTCTGTGACCTCTGTAAACGAAGAATGCAAATATCTGGTCAACGGAAAATTTATCGGCCAAAACGGTCCGGAAGTTTGCGTCACGACACCGCTGTCAAAAAGCGCCACATCGATTACGGGAACTATCGTTGGTACCGGAACAACGGGACCGTTCATGGTGACTGCATTAACCAGCGATGGAACCATCCTTAAACAGGTCATCACCCTCGCCAACGGTGACTTCACGATGACACCGCTAAACCTGCAGAGCCTGCCTGGCAAGGGGATTTCAATCTCGGTTTTCGTTAACGATGTCAGTTCACCTCCCACCAAACTGGTCGTTGGGCAAGAACCCCCGGCGAAGTGCAGGCAAGGCACCCCCGGGTTTCCCCTGTGCGGTACTTACCCTGGCGCCATTTTCTTCCCGATAAAAACGTCCATCACCACAATATTCTTGCTTCCCCCCGGAGACGTCTTTGGGGGCGCAACGCTTGTCCCGAATTTTATGGGGTTGAGTTTTATTAACTGGAAGCCGGACAGAACCATTGCATATCAAATGTCCGTCGCTCCGTTACAGCCTGGAGATGAATCTCGTGTTTATGCGGAGAACAAAAACAACGAGTCGTTTGCCTACCTCGTGTCGCAAACAGTTCTTGCCAATAAAAAACAAGAATGAAAAATCGAGGTTTCCAAGAAAAAAGACATCTGGATAGCTGAGGCAACTCTGGAAAACATCGAGTCAATTCAACCGTGGAGCAAGGTCGGTGATGTACAAAATCATTGAAGACGAAGTGTTGAAAAAAATCGGCGCCGGCTGAGGTTAAAGCCGAGTTTTCCAGCATGAGTTTGATCGGCTACACACCTATTGCCTATTGATCTACTCAACTGCGCCAATTCACCAATTTCCATTGCGGCCTCATTTTCCCGCTTGACATTAAAGTTAACTTTAAGCTTAGCCTCTGCTCATCAGTATGAGGAGTCAAGCATGTCACCCTTCCGAATCTTGAATTTGCCCAACGGCCAGGCCATCGCCAATCGCATTGCCAAAGCCGCGATGGAAGAGAACCTCGCCAACACCAATCAAGTACCCGATCACGCACTGCTTCGCCTGTATCAAGCCTGGGCCGAAGGTGAAGCCGGTTTGCTGCTGACCGGCAATGTGATGATCGACCGCCGCGCCATGACCGGCCCTGGTGGTGTCGCACTGGAGGACGAGCGGCATCTGGAACGCTTCCGCCAGTGGGCCAGTGTCGGCCGGGCCGGCGGTGCGCACTTCTGGATGCAACTCAATCACCCTGGCCGCCAGACCATGGCCAACCTCGGCCAGCAAACACTGGCGCCGTCGGCGGTTGCGCTGGATCTCGGCCAGTTCTCGAAGATGTTCGCCGAACCCAAGCCCATGGGCGAGGACGACATCCAGGAGGTGATCCGACGTTTCGCCACCAGCGCCGCACTGGCGGAGAAAGCCGGTTTTACCGGTGTGCAGATCCACGCCGCCCATGGCTATCTGCTCAGCCAGTTCCTGTCGCCGCTGACCAATCGACGCACTGATCGCTGGGGTGGTTCGCTGGAGAATCGCGCGCGCCTGCTGTTGTCCGTCGTCGAGGCGGTTCGCCAGGTGGTATCGCCGCAATTTTGCGTGTCGGTAAAGCTCAACTCAGCGGATTTCCAGCGCGGTGGCTTCGATGCCGATGATGCACGGCAAGTGATCCAGTGGCTCAACGAGCGACCGATCGACCTGCTGGAACTCTCCGGCGGCAGTTACGAAGCACCGGCCATGCAAGGCGAAGCGCGCGACGGCCGAACCCTGGCCCGGGAGGCGTACTTTCTGGAAATGGCCGGTGAACTGGCCAGCGTGGCGCGCATGCCAGTGATGGTGACAGGCGGGATCCGGCGTCTGGCAATCGTCGAACAGGTCCTCGACAGCGGCATCGCCATGGCCGGCATCGGCACCGCCCTGGCCGTGGAGCCGCACCTGGTCAAGCATTGGCGCGAAGGCAAGAACAGCCACCCACAACTGCCGCCGATCCGCTGGAAGCGTAAACCCCTGGCGGCACTGGCGAGCATGGCGGTGGTGAAGTTCCAGCTGCATCGCTTGAGCCGTGGGCGCAAGACCCGACCTGAAGTCTCGGCGCTGTGGGCGTTGATTGTCGACCGGTTGTACATAGGCAAGCGTACCCGGCAGTACCGGCAGGCGATGGGCAAGTGATTCAAATTTGAGGTTGGCAGGTACACCGCTTTCGCGAGCAGGCTCGCTCCCACAGGGGTTTTCGGGCGATTACAAAGCTTGTGTTCAACACCGATCAATTGTGGGAGCGAGCCTGCTCGCGAAGAGGCCGGAACTGCCAAACAGAACTCAACCAGGCAGCAACTCGTCAATATGCCGATACTCGGCCTGCAACTGCGCCGCCAACACCCGGCTACGCCCAAGCCGAATCGGTCCGCGCTCGATGTCGATCAACAGCCCCGGACACGCAAGCGTCGGCAACAGCGACCAGTCCTTCAGCCGGCCATCGGTCACCAGCAACAAGCGCTGCTGCTCTGCCGGAAAACGTTTCTGCCGTGCGGCAAGCCACTGCCCTGCTTCGCTCAATGCCGCCAGCAGCGGCGTGCCACCACCGGCACCCAGGCTGTCGAGCCAATGGCGCAGCCCCGTGGAAGCCTTCAATCCCTGCACCTGCCACTTGGGAGCAGCACCGCTGGCCGTGAGCAAGGCCAGGCGTGCGCGCTGGCGATAGGCATCGTCGAACAACTGCGCCAGCAAGCCCTTGGCATCACTCAATGCCTGATGACGGCGGGTCGATGCGGAGGCATCGACTATCACCAGCCACAGTTCATGGGGCGAACGCGTGCGCAGTTGAAATATCAGGTCGTCGCGCTGACGCGGCCGGCCATTGAGCAAGGTGCCGGGCCAGTTGACCGAGCCGCTGCGGGCGGCGTGACGCTTGCCCTGTTTGCCATGGTCCAGTCGCCCGGCTCGGGGTCTGGCATTCGCCCCCGCGTCGCAGCGAGGGCGAATGCCTAGGGCTTTTTTGGCCAGCTCGGCACTTCACGTCGAGCGCCGGTCGCCAGCGCCTGGGCAGGCAATTCGCCCCACTGGCCCTGCCCTTCACTCGGATTGTCGTTCTGCGGCGCAGTTTGTTGCACAGTTTGAGATTGCGCAGGTGCCGGCGGCGAATGCTCGCGACGACGATGGCGCAAGGCGAACTCGGCAACGGCGTCGATATCTTCCTCGGCGATAGCGTTCGCCCCGCGCCAGGCAGCGTGAGCCCGAGCGGCACGCAGCCAGACCAGGTCAGCGCGCAAACCATCGACGCCAGCGGCAAAGCAGCGCTCGGTAATCCGGGCCAGCGCCTGGTCGTCGAGAGGAATACTCGCCAGGGCGTTGCGTGCGTGCTGGCAACGTTCGCGCAGAGATGACTGCGCCGACTCCCATTCGGCGCAGAATCCTTGCGGATCGCTGTCGAAATCCAGGCGACGACGGATGATCTGGCCTCGTTCGGTCGGCGCTGTGTGGCCACCAAGGGCGACATTCAAGCCGAAACGGTCGAGCAGTTGCGGACGCAGTTCACCCTCTTCGGGATTCATGGTGCCAATCAGCACGAACTTCGCCGAGTGCCGATGGGAAATGCCGTCACGCTCAACCAGATTGGTGCCGCTGGCGGCCACATCGAGCAGCAAGTCAACGAGGTGATCAGGCAACAGATTGACCTCGTCGACGTAGAGCACGCCACCGTCAGCCCTGGCCAGTACGCCGGGTGAGAACTGCGCGCGACCTTCGCCCAACGCCGCGTCGAGATCGAGAGTGCCAACCAGGCGCTCTTCGGTGGCGCCCAGCGGCAAGGTGACGAACTGACCGCTGGCCAGCAAGTCCGCCAGACCACGGGCCAGGGTCGACTTGGCCATGCCGCGCGGACCTTCGATCAGGACTCCGCCGATTTTCGGGTCGATGGCGGTCAGGTACAGGGCCAGCTTCAAATCATCGGCGCCGACCACGGCGGAGAGCGGGAAATGCGGGGTGTCGGTCATTGTTTTATCTCGGTCATGGTCGGTGATCTCACAGGCGCCTCAATCCTTGTGGGAGCGGGCTTGCTCGCGAAAGCAGTGTCTCATCCAACCTATACGGCGACTGACACGACCTCTTCGCGAGCAAGCCCGCTCCCACAGGTTTTGCGGTGATTAGCTGTCTTCTTCTATATCCAGCAACAGATTCTCCAATGCCTCGCGGTAGGCGCCCGGCTCCTTCCACATCCCGCGTTGTTGCGCCTCGAGCATGCGTTCAGTCATGTCGCGCAAGGCATGGGGATTGTGTTCACGGACAAAATCCCGGGTTTCAGGGTCGAGCAAATAGGCGTCGGCCAGCAACGCGTACTGGTGATCGTCGATCAACTGCGTGGTGGCATCGAAGGCGAACAGATTATCGACGGTCGCAGCCATTTCGAACGCACCTTTGTAGCCGTGGCGCTTTACCCCTTCGAGCCACTTCGGATTGGCCGCCCGGGAGCGGATGACCCGGTTCAGCTCTTCCTTCAAGGTGCGAATCTTCGGCAGGTCCGGCTGACTGTGATCGCCATGATAACTGGCCGCCGCCTCGCCTTTGAGGCTTTCCACCGCCGCGAGCATACCGCCCTGGAACTGGTAGTAATCATTGGAGTCGAGCAAATCGTGCTCGCGGTTGTCCTGGTTTTGCAGCACCGCCTGTACCTGGCTCAGGCGCTGGCTGAACTGATCACGGGCGGCGGTGCCTTCGTCGGAACCGCCGTAAGCGTAGCCGCCCCAGTTGAGGTAAACCTCGGCCAGGTCATCCCGGGTTTGCCACAGGCGACCGTCAATCGCGCCCTGCACGCCTGCGCCGTAGGCTCCGGGCTTGGCTCCGAAAATCCGCCAGCCGGCCTGCCGTCGTGCAGCGTCTTCATCCAGCCCGGCCTGCAACAAGGCTGCACGCTCGGCACGCACCTTGGCCGCCAACGGATTGAGGTCGTCCGGCTCATCCAGGTCGGCCACCGCTTGCACCGCCGCGTCAAACAGGCGGATCAGATTGGCAAAGGCATCGCGGAAGAAACCGGACACGCGCAAGGTCACGTCGACCCGAGGACGGTCGAGCAAACTCAACGGCAGGATCTCGAAATCATCGACCCGCTGGCTGCCAGTGGCCCAGACCGGACGCACACCCATCAACGCCATCGCCTGGGCGATGTCATCGCCGCCAGTGCGCATGGTCGCGGTGCCCCACACCGACAGGCCGAGCTGGCGCAGATGATCGCCGTGGTCCTGCAGGTGCCGCTCCAGAATCAGGTTGGCCGACTGGAAACCGATGCGCCACGCCGTGGTGGTCGGCAAATTGCGCACGTCCACCGAGTAAAAGTTACGCCCGGTGGGCAGCACGTCCAGACGACCGCGACTCGGCGCACCGCTGGGGCCGGCCGGGACGAAGCGACCGCTGAGGGCGTCGAGCAGACCGCGCATTTCCGCTGGGCCGCAGGCGTCCAGGCGCGGGGCAACTACATCGCGAAGGCCATCGATTATGGCACTCACTTCAGCCCAACCTGCCTCCTGTGGGAGCGGGCTTGCTCGCGAAAGCGGTGGGTCAAGCGACATCAATGTTGAATGGTCCACCGATTCGCGAGCAAGCCCGCTCCCACAGGGGTCATTCAACACGCCCGAAATCAACTGCGCTGCATACAGTTCCAGGCGCTCGCGGGTATCGCCCGCCGTGCGCCAAATCTCGTCACTGACAAGCAAAAGAGACTCGGGACGCGGCCCGGTCCATGGCTCGGCCAGCGCACAATCCAGTGGGTCAAACCCCAACGCAAACGCCTTGGCCAGCGCCCGCAGCAGACTCGATTGCGCACCGCGTCCATCGCCCCGTGGAATGCGCAACAACGCCAGCAAGGTGTCGATGCGCAAACGCCCGGTGGGCGATTCGCCGAACACATGCAGACCATCGCGGATCTGCGACTCTTTCAAGTCGCACAGGTAAGTGTCGAGTCGCGGCAACCAGATCGCTACGTCGGCATCGCTGTCGAGTTGCTCGTCCAGTTGCAGTTCACGGTCGATGTGCGAGTCACGCACCAATTGCAGGATGTCGCGCTGCAACTCGCGTGCGCGACGCGGATCGAGCAACTGCGCTTCGTAATACTCATCGGCCAACAGTTCGAGGTTGCGCAGCGGGCCATAGGTTTCGGCGCGGGTCAGCGGTGGCATCAGGTGATCGATGATCACCGCCTGGGTACGCCGCTTGGCCTGGGCGCCCTCGCCCGGGTCATTGACGATGAACGGATAGATGTTCGGCAGCGGCCCGAGCAGCGCATCCGGCCAGCAGTTTTCCGACAGCCCCACGCCCTTGCCCGGCAGCCATTCGAGGTTGCCGTGCTTGCCGACGTGGATCACGCCGTGGGCGCCATAGGTGTGGCGCAACCAGAAGTAAAACGCCAGGTAGCCGTGGGGCGGCACCAGGTCCGGGTCGTGATACACCGCGCTCGGATCGACCTGATAACCCCGCGCCGGTTGAATGCCGACGAAGGTCTGGCCAAAGCGCAGGCCGGCGATCATCATCCGTGCGCTGCGGCACATCGGGTCGTTTTCCGGCGCGCCCCAACGTTCGAGCACCGCCGCACGATTGGCTTCGGGCAGGGCATTGAACATCGCCAGATAGTCGTCCATTGCCAGGCTTTGCTGGCACGGACGCAGGTCGAGGGTATCGAGATCGTTGCTGACACCGCCCAGCAACTGCTGGATCAGCGCGGTTCCACTGTCCGGCAATTGCGCCGGCAGCGGATAACCTTCGGCATGCAGCGCCCGCAGGATATTCAGCGCCGCGGCCGGAGTGTCGAGGCCGACCCCATTGCCGATGCGCCCGTCGCGAGTCGGGTAATTGGCGAGAATCAAGGCAATGCGTTTTTCGGCGTTTGGCACCCGTGCCAGTTCAACCCAACGTCGCGCCAGTTCGGCAACGAAGTCCATGCGCTCCGGTTGCGGCCGGTAGCAGACCACATCCGACTGACTGCGCTCACTGCGCCACGCCAGGTCCTTGAAGCTGATCGGGCGGCTGATGATGCGTCCGTCCAGCTCCGGCAAGGCAATGTGCATCGCCAGATCGCGCGGGCCAAGCCCCTGTTCACTGGCGCGCCAACCCGGTTCGTTGTCCTGGGCGCAAATCGCCTGGATCACCGCAATATTGCGACGGAACGGCCGCAGGTGTGGCGCTTCGGGGCTGGACTGGGCGAAGCCGGTGGTGTTCAGGATCACCGAGACGCTGGCCTCATCCAGCCAGTCCTCGACCGCGCCCAGGCAGCCGGGCTCCTTCAAACTGGCCAGCGCAATCGGTAACGGATTCAACCCCGCTGCCTGCAAGCGTTGGCAAAAAACATCGATGAAAGCGGTGTTCGCCGCCTGCAAATGCGAGCGGTAAAACAGCACCGCCGCCACCGGTTGATCGGCGCGCCAGTCGGCCTGCCAGTCACTCAGTACGGCAGAATGTTTGAGCGGATGGTAAATCGCCGTGCGCGGCAGGGTTTGCGGCTCACCCCAGGTGTAATCGCGCGCCAGCCAGCGGTTGGCCAGGCAGCGGAAGAAATCCAGGGCGTTGCCCATGCCACCCTGACGTAGAAACTGCCAGAGCCGGTCGCGGTCCTCGGCGCCGACGGTACTCAGGTCGCTGAGCTCCGGATCCGGGCGGTCATCGCCCGGCACCAGAATCACCTGCACGCCGCGCTGGGACAGCTCGACCAGGCGCTCGATGCCGTAACGCCAATAGGCGATGCCGCCGTGCAGCGAAATCAGGATCACCCTGGCGTGACGCAGCACTTCATCGACGTACAAATCGACCGAGGCATGGTTCTGCACCTGCATCGGGTTGGCCAGGCGCACGCTCGGGTAATCCTCGGGCAACTGCTGCGCCGCCTCGGCGAGCAGCGCCAGGCTGGAGTCGCCGCTGCACAGGACCACCAGTTCGGCGGGGGTTTGTCCAAGGTCGGCGATGTTGTCATCCGACACGAAACCGCCGGGCTGGGTCCTGAGCAGGTGCATGGGTTACACGCTGAGCGCAGCGCGCAGTTGCGCTTCGAGCACGGCGGCGTCCAGTTCCTGGCCGATCAGCACCAGACGGGTGATGCGCGTCTCTTCGACGCCCCACTGGCGGTCGAAGTGCTTGTCGAAACGCGTGCCCACGCCCTGGATCAGCAGGCGCATCGGTTTGTTCGGGACGGCGGCGAAACCTTTGACGCGCAGGATGCCGTGCTGGACCACCAACTGGGTCAGCGCGTCCATCAGCAGGCTTTCGTCGGCTTGCGGCAGTTCGATGGAGATCGAGTCGAAGGCGTCGTGATCGTGGTCGTCATGATCATCGTCGCCATCGTGATGATGGTCGTGGTGACTGTGGCGGCTGTCGATGTGTTCTTCGGAGCCGGCACCCAGGCCAATCAGCACGTCCAGCGGCAGGCGACCGCTGCTGGCTTCGATGATTTTCACTGCTGGCGGCAACTCTTCGGCGACTTCAAGGCGCACGCGGGCCAGGTCGGCCGGGTTGATCAGGTCGGATTTGTTGAGAATCACCAGGTCGGCGCTGGCCAACTGGTCGGCAAACAGCTCGTGCAATGGCGATTCGTGGTCCAGGTTCGGGTCGAGTTTGCGCTGGGCATCGACCTGGTCCGGGAAGGCGGCAAAGGTTCCGGCGGCCACAGCCGGGCTGTCGACCACGGTGATCACCGCGTCAACGGTGCAGGCACTGCGGATTTCCGGCCACTGGAAAGCCTGGACCAGCGGTTTTGGCAGGGCCAGGCCCGACGTTTCGATGAGGATGTGGTCGAGATCGCCGCGACGAGCCACCAGTTCGCGCATCACCGGGAAAAATTCTTCCTGGACGGTGCAGCACAGGCAGCCGTTGGCCAGTTCATACACACGGCCGCTGGCTTCTTCTTCGGTGCAACCGATGGAGCACTGCTTGAGGATTTCGCCGTCGATGCCCAGCTCGCCAAATTCGTTGACGATCACAGCGATGCGGCGCCCCTGGGCGTTGTCGAGCATGTGCCGCAGCAGCGTGGTTTTACCCGAGCCGAGAAAGCCTGTAACGATGGTGACGGGAAGTTTGGCCAGTGTTTTCATCGGATGCCCTATGGCTAGGTGGCGGGCATACGGGACGACGACCGGCAACGCAGATGCGCGTGCCTGAAGAGTTCGCCACCGGATCACCCCGCCCGGTTGAATTTGAGAATCTGTGTCGAGGCAGGTCTCCTGGCTGACGGTGTGCCGGCCTTGGGCCTGGCATTCGCTGCGCCTTCCCGCCGGCCTCATGGATTGAGCCTGCAGTGGCGTGGCAACGAACATCACCGTTCACAGTTGCGGGGGCAGCCGCGGCATTGACCGCGTTCCCTTCTTAGCTTCGACAAACGCCGAAGAACCTCGAAAGCGCAAGGCTACGCATGGTATTGGGGCGGGTCAATGTTCACGTGACTTCTGCGGTGTGCCCTTCGCGAGCAAGCCCGCTCCCACATTTGATCGGGTTCTTTCAGAGGAAAAGGGTCAAGTGTGGGAGCGGGCTTGCTCGCGAAGAAAGCGACTCGGTTTCCAGTTGAGAACCCTTGCCAATTGACGCCCAACCCTCGCCCATGCTCTCCTACGCATCTTGTTACGGGTGCCCTTCACAGGGTGAAACGGGAAACCGGTGAATCATGTGCTTTACTCTAAAGCCATGTCAGTCCGGTGCTGCCCCCGCAACGGTAAGCGAGCGAAGCATCAGATCCACTGTGCCACTACGGCATGGGAAGGTGATGCTTGCAGGATCAGGCCCAAGCCTTTGCCCCTCGTGAGCCCGGAGACCGGCCCGCAACATAAAGTGACCATAACGATCACTGATACAACAAACCCGCGGTGGGCGGGCGCTGTTTGAAACGCTGCGCGCCTGGTCGTGCAGCTTTTTGCATGCGCTCTTGATTCCCCGCTGACAGACCAGAGGGAAACGCCATGTCGATCATCAGCAGCACCGGCCACACTACAGCCAGCACCACTTCTACCCTGACTCAACGTCTGACCGCCGCCGTCTGCGCGTCGATCCTGGGCGCGTGCCTTGTGTATTTCGCCGGTTTCTCGCACATCGAAGCGGTGCACAATGCCGCCCACGATACCCGTCACAGCTCCGCGTTCCCGTGCCATTGAGACCTGCTGAGATGATCAAGCGTATTGCGCAAACCGCAGGTTTCACCGGGCTGCTGGCCGCCCTGTTGCTGACCCTGCTGCAAAGCTTCTGGGTCGCACCCCTGATTCTGCAGGCCGAAACCTACGAAAAAGCCGAACCGGCTGCCGTTGAAATGCATGAACACGCCGATGGCGCGATGGCGGCCCACACCCACGACGCCGAAGCCTGGGAACCGCAAGACGGCTGGCAGCGCGTGCTGTCGACCACTGGCGGCAACCTGGTGGTGGCCGTCGGTTTCGCCCTGATGCTGGCTGGCCTGTACACCTTGCGTGCACCGACCAAAACCTCCCAGGGCCTGCTCTGGGGTCTGGCCGGCTATGCGACCTTCGTGCTCGCACCGACCCTCGGCCTGCCACCTGAACTGCCAGGCACTGCCGCCGCCGATCTGGCACAACGGCAACTGTGGTGGATCGGTACCGCCGCCTCCACCGCCGTCGGTATCGCGCTGATCGTGTTCAGCCGTCACTGGCTGATGAAAGTCCTCGGCGTGGCGATCCTTGCCGTTCCCCATGTGATTGGCGCACCGCAACCGCAAGTGCATTCGATGCTCGCTCCGGAGGCACTGGAAACCCAATTCAAAATCGCTTCGCAACTGACCAACGTGGCGTTCTGGCTGGCCTTGGGCCTGATCAGCGCCTGGTTGTTCCGTCGCAAAAGCGATGGCCAATACCACGCATGACGGACGTCAGCACTGCGCCGACCCTGGTGGTCGGCCTGGGCTGCCAAAAGGGCTGCCCCGTCAGCACCTTGCTGGCGCTGCTCGACCAGGCACTGGAGGCGCACCAGATTGCGCGCCATGAAATCAAGGCCCTGGCCAGCATCGATTCGAAGCGCGACGAACCCGCACTGATCGAACTGGCTCAGCAGCTTGGCCTGGAATTGATGTACTTCAGCAGTGAACAACTGGCCCCCTATGAGCCGCAACTCAGCCATCAATCGCAAATAGCGTTTGAACGCACCGGTTGCTACGGCGTGGCGGAAAGCGCCGCACTGGCCCTAGCCGAACAACTGGCCCAGGCCCCGGCTAAACTGCTGATCCCTCGACAAAAATATGCCCAGGCAACCCTGGCATTGGCCGGCGCGGCATAAAATCCCCGATAATCCCCGCCTCGATCATGAACATTCTTCATCTGAAGCCCTGTTCAACCCCTTTTTTCCCCACAGGAACCGACGATGACCGTCTACTTCATTGGCGCAGGTCCCGGCGACCCCGAACTGATTACCGTCAAGGGCCAGCGGCTGATTCGCAGTTGCCCGGTGATCATTTATGCCGGCTCGCTGGTGCCAGCCGCGGTACTGGAAGGTCATTGTGCCGAGCAGGTAGTCAACAGCGCCGAACTGCACCTTGAACAGATCATCGACCTGTTCAAGGCCGCCCACGCCAAAGGCCAGGACGTGGCCCGAGTACACTCCGGCGATCCGAGCCTGTATGGCGCCATTGGCGAACAGATTCGCTATCTGCGTGAGCTGGGCATCGGGTTCGAAATCGTTCCGGGCGTGACGGCCACCGCCGCGTGTGCAGCGCTTCTGGGTGCTGAACTGACGCTGCCGGACGTTTCACAGAGCGTGATCCTGACTCGCTACGCCAACAAAACCGCCATGCCACCCGGAGAGGAATTCGCCAGCCTGGCCCGGCACGGCGCGACCATGGCGATTCATTTGGGGGTCAATCACCTGCCGAAGATCGTTGAGGAACTGCTGCCGCATTACGGCGCCGATTGCCCGATTGCGGTGGTTCACCGTGCGAGCTGGCCGGATCAGGACTGGGTGACGGGAACGCTTGATGACATTGCCGAAAAGGTTGCCGCCAAAGGGTTTCGGCGCACGGCTTTGATACTGGTGGGACGGGTGCTGGGCAGTGATCACTTCAGTGAGTCATCGCTGTATCGCGCGGGGCATGCACATCTCTATCGCCCATAAGGCCCCTTCGCGAGCAGGCTCGCTCCCACATTGGAATATGGTCAACTGTGGGAGCGAGCCTGCTCGCGAAGGCGTCAGCGAATTTAACTCATAAAAAACGGCGCTCACGGGGCGCCGTTTTTTTATTTTGCAGCGAACACCTTAGTAGTAGGCGTTTTCTTTCTGCGTGTGGTCGGTCACGTCGCGAACGCCCTTGAGCTCGGGAATACGCTCAAGCAGGGTACGCTCGATGCCTTCCTTGAGCGTCACGTCGGCCTGGCCGCAGCCCTGGCAACCACCGCCAAACTGCAGGACGGCGATGCCGTCTTCGACTACGTCGATCAGGCTGACCTGACCGCCGTGGCTGGCCAGCCCAGGGTTGATCTCGGTTTGCAGGTAGTAGTTGATGCGCTCGTTGACCGGGCTGTCGGCGTTGACCATCGGTACTTTGGCGTTTGGCGCCTTGATGGTCAGCTGGCCGCCCATGCGGTCGGTGGCGTAGTCGACAACGGCATCGTCCAGGAAGGCTTCGCTGAAGTGGTCGATGTAGGCGGTGAAGCTTTTCAGCCCCAGCGCGGTGTCTTCGGGTTTTTCTTCGCCCGGCTTGCAGTAGGCAATGCAGGTTTCGGCGTACTGGGTGCCAGGCTGGGTGATGAAGACGCGGATGCCGATGCCCGGGGTGTTCTGCTTGGAGAGCAGATCAGCCAGATAATCGTGGGCGGCGTCGGTAATGGTAATAGCGGTCATGGAAACTCCTCGCAGGCTTGGGCGCAGTTTACGCCAATCGGCGCGCCGGACAAAGTCCCAGTATTTTTGTCAGGAAAGAATTGTGGGAGCGGGCTTGTGTGGCGAGGGGGCTTGCCCCCGCTGGGTCGCGAAGCGGCCCCAGAAAATGGGACTGCTGCGCAGTCCAACGGGGGCAAGCCCCCTCGCCACAAGCCCCCTCCCACAGGGGATCAGCGGTGTTTCAGAGGTTCTCGAAGCGGTTCATGTCCAGCACGCCCTCTTCCACCGGATCGGTCTCCTGGATGTAGCGGCTCAGGTCATGGAAATACAGCCAGAATTGCGGATGACTGCGGCGTATTCCCCAACGTTCGACGATTTTCTCAAAACTGTCGCTATCCTTGGCGTTCTCCATCGCATCCACAAACGCCGGCACTTGCCCGGCCGGAATGTTGAACATGAAGTTCGGGTAGCTGCTGAGCACACCCGGGAAAATCGTCAGGGTATCGAGCCCCGGCTGATAGCGCAGCGATTCGCCGAGCAGGAATGCCACATTGCTGTGGGCCCGGTTGCGCAGCAGGCTGTAGACCTCACGCTTGCCGCTGCCGGTTTCGATACGCAGCATGGTCGCTTCCGGCAGTTGATCGATGACCTTGAGCCCCGCCGCCGGACGCGAGGTCAGGCGGCTCAACACCTGCTCGGCATTTTGCAGATCCGGATCAATGTTCGGCCGCGAGCAGTATGCGCCGTCGCAACGGTTGATCGGGTCGGGACTGGCGTTGAGGTCGCCATAACGGGTCAGCAATTGCCGGGCGAAATCGCGCTTGGGATCCTGCGGATCAAGCTTCAGTGCGGTTGGTTTGTCATCGTCGATGGACTCGTAGTCCAGCCACATCTTGAATTTGCCACTGTTCTGATACCAGTCGTCGAGGTAGCCCTCCCGCGAATCGGCGGGCATCAGACGCAGGAAATTCTGCTCGGCGCCGTTACGGATCAGGTCGAAATACAAGCGCGTCTGGGCCTGATGGGACACGTTGCCGAACACATCGAAATTGACTGCCAGTTGGTAGTAGGTGCGCTCCAGCAGCGGATAGTCGAACAGCCACATCGTCTGCGGCACTTCGCCGATCAGGCCTTTGGTCACTGAGGCGCTGTCAAAATGGCGAAAGATGCTCAGCAGTGCGTTGTCGTTGCCGGCCCACAGGGTCGACCAGCTCGGCGCGGGCAAGTCTGCGTAACTGTCGCGGCGCAGGGCCTCGTATTCGTTGCGTTTGTCGCGGTAGTCATGCCACAGGGTCAGGACGCTGCCGACATCATCATTCTGCCCCGGCATCGCCAGCAAGGGCGTGGCTTGCCCGCGATAGTTCGGGTCGGTGATGTAGAGGTCGTGTTCAGGTGCCTGGAACAGCGCCCAGAAGTTATCGCGAATCACGTCCGTGGCGATCTGCCCACGACAGACTGGCCCACGGATAAAGGTGCGCACGAAGTACTCGGCGTTATCGAGCATGAACTGGTAGCGCGCCTGGGCCGGAATCGCTTCGAAGGTGGTAAAGGGGTTGGCCCGGCTCTTCGGCCCGTAGCCCGGCAATGCATTGGCCTCCCAGTTGCCGCTGTAGAACAGGGATTTGACCCGTGCCAGCTTCGCCGCGCTCAGCGGATAGGTGATGTGGGTCTTGTGCACGATCACGCCCTGCACCGGCCACAAGCGGTAGTAAAACTCCGAGCCCGGATCATCGTTGGGGCGCCGGGTATTGATCAGGTCAATCGGCTGGCCGGTCGGCGTGCGCGAACGCACCCACTGGAAGAAATGCCCGGGCTCACCCTCCTTGAAGTAAAGATGGGCGAGGAACCAGTGTTCATACAGCCAGCGCCCCACCAGGCTTTGCCGGGCGCCCGGCGAATTGAGCAGGTTTTCCCACTGGATCACTTGCTGCGCTTCTTGCGCACTCGGGGCCAGGGCCTGTTGATCGATAGGTGCGCCTGCGGCCAGCCAGCGTTGCAGCGTCTGGTACTGCGGGTCGGTCAGGCCGGTCACCGCCAGCGGCATGCCTTCCTTCGGGTGCGAAGCGGCGTAGCCATCGAACTGCGCGGGCATGGAACACATGTTCTCCCGGTTCAGGCCCAGGACGATGTCTTGCGGCAGCCTGGCGTTGGGTTGCAAGGGGGTGTTGTGGCCCAGTTCCAGCATCCGCGCCATCAATGAGGCCTGGCTGCCCTGGGCATCAAGCACCGAAAAGAAGCCCTTTTGCTGCCAGGCGGCTTTGCCGGAGGCGTCCAGAAACAGCCGCGTCGGTGCCACCGCTTTAGTACGGTCACCGTCGTAAACCGGGACTTTCGTCGCGCCGCGTGCCGCGCCTTCGCCGCTGCCCAGGTTGAGCTGACAGGCGGCGTCGTTGCAGGCGTGGCAGGCCACGCACTTTTCAGTGAAGATCGGTTGAATGTCTCGACTGTAGGAAATGGCAGAGGAGTTCGCCGGACTTTGCGCCGCAGCGCCCCAGCTTAAAAGCATCAACACACTGCTGATGACGAAGCGATAAGACATGTCCCTGGTCCCGGATCCTGAAAAAACGCCGCGATTCTACCGGTCTGCCATGCCTGCCAACATGAACGATATTCATGCAAAACCGAGTCATGCTCTAAAAGCGCACAGGTTTGCTATCATCCCGGCCCTTCGTCATGGTCTTACCGAGTAGTCCAAATGTCCGATCGCAGCGTTCGCCTTCAAGCTCTCAAGCACGCCCTCAAAGAGCGCATCCTGATTCTCGATGGCGGTATGGGCACGATGATCCAGAGCTATAAGCTCGAAGAGCAGGATTACCGTGGCAAACGCTTCGCTGACTGGCCGAGCGATGTCAAAGGCAACAACGACCTGTTGGTACTGACTCGTCCGGACGTGATTGGCGGCATCGAGAAAGCCTACCTCGACGCTGGCGCCGACATTCTGGAAACCAATACCTTCAACGCCACCCAGATTTCCCTGGCCGACTACGGCATGCAAGGTCTGGCGTATGAATTAAACGTAGAAGGCGCTCGCCTGGCACGCAAGGTCGCCGACGCCAAGACCCTGGAAACCCCGGACAAACCGCGCTTCGTCGCCGGCGTGCTCGGCCCTACAAGTCGCACCTGCTCGTTGTCCCCGGACGTGAACAACCCCGGCTACCGCAACGTGACCTTCGATGAGCTGGTGGAAAACTACACCGAATCCACCAAAGGCCTGATCGAGGGCGGCGCCGACCTGATCCTGATCGAAACCATCTTCGACACCCTCAACGCCAAGGCCGCGATCTTCGCCGTACAGGGCGTGTTCGAAGAACTGGGCGTCGAACTGCCGATCATGATTTCCGGCACCATCACCGACGCCTCGGGCCGCACCCTGTCGGGCCAGACCACCGAAGCCTTCTGGAACTCCGTGGCCCACGCCAAGCCGATTTCCGTTGGCCTGAACTGCGCCCTCGGCGCCAGCGAGTTGCGCCCCTACCTCGAAGAGCTGTCGAACAAGGCAGGCACCCACGTGTCGGCGCACCCGAACGCCGGCCTGCCGAACGAATTCGGCGAGTACGACGAACTGCCGTCGCAAACCGCCAAGGTCATCGAAGAGTTCGCCCAAAGCGGCTTCCTCAACATTGTCGGCGGCTGCTGCGGCACCACACCGGGCCACATCGAAGCCATCGCCAAAGCCGTGGCCGGTTATGCCCCGCGCCAGATCCCGGATATTCCCAAGGCTTGCCGCCTTTCGGGCCTGGAACCCTTCACCATCGATCGCAGTTCGCTGTTCGTCAACGTCGGCGAGCGCACCAACATCACCGGTTCCGCCAAGTTCGCCCGGCTGATCCGCGAGGACAACTACACCGAAGCCCTGGAAGTCGCCCTGCAGCAGGTCGAGGCCGGTGCCCAGGTTATCGACATCAACATGGACGAAGGGATGCTCGATTCGAAGAAGGCCATGGTGACCTTCCTCAATCTGATTGCCGGCGAACCGGACATCTCCCGCGTACCGATCATGATCGACTCCTCGAAGTGGGAAGTGATCGAAGCCGGCCTCAAATGCATCCAGGGCAAGGGCATCGTCAACTCGATCAGCATGAAAGAAGGCGTGGAGCAGTTCATTCACCACGCCAAACTGTGCAAGCGCTACGGCGCCGCGGTCGTGGTGATGGCCTTCGACGAAGCCGGCCAGGCCGACACCGAAGCGCGCAAGAAGGAAATCTGCAAACGCTCCTACGATATTCTGGTCAATGAAGTGGACTTCCCGCCGGAAGACATCATCTTCGACCCGAACATCTTCGCCGTGGCCACCGGTATCGAAGAGCACAACAACTACGCCGTCGATTTCATCAACGCCTGTGCCTACATCCGTGATGAGCTGCCGTACGCGCTGACTTCCGGTGGCGTGTCCAACGTGTCGTTCTCCTTCCGCGGCAACAACCCGGTGCGTGAGGCGATCCATTCGGTGTTCCTGCTCTACGCAATCCGCGCCGGGCTGACCATGGGCATCGTCAACGCCGGGCAACTGGAGATCTACGACCAGATCCCGGTGGAACTGCGCGACGCCGTTGAAGACGTGATCCTCAACCGCACCCCGGAAGGCACCGACGCCCTCCTCGCCATCGCCGACAAGTACAAGGGCGACGGCAGCGTCAAGGAAGCCGAGACCGAAGAGTGGCGCAACTGGGACGTCAACAAGCGCCTGGAACATGCGCTGGTCAAAGGCATTACCACCCACATCGTCGAAGACACCGAAGAATCGCGCCTGTCCTTCGCTCGCCCGATCGAAGTTATCGAAGGTCCGCTGATGGCCGGCATGAACATCGTCGGCGACCTGTTCGGTGCCGGCAAAATGTTCCTGCCCCAGGTGGTGAAATCCGCTCGGGTGATGAAGCAGGCCGTGGCGCACCTGATCCCGTTCATCGAACTGGAAAAAGGCGACAAGCCTGAAGCCAAGGGCAAGATCCTCATGGCGACCGTGAAAGGCGACGTGCACGACATCGGCAAGAACATCGTCGGCGTGGTGCTCGGTTGCAACGGCTATGACATCGTCGACCTGGGCGTGATGGTCCCGGCGGAGAAGATCCTCCAGGTGGCCAGGGAGCAGAAGTGCGACATCATCGGCCTGTCCGGCCTGATCACTCCGTCGCTGGATGAGATGGTCCATGTTGCCCGCGAAATGCAGCGCCAGGACTTCCACCTGCCGTTGATGATCGGTGGCGCCACCACCTCCAAGGCGCACACGGCGGTGAAGATCGAGCCCAAGTACAGCAACGACGCAGTGATCTACGTCACCGACGCCTCCCGCGCCGTGGGCGTGGCGACCCAGTTGCTGTCCAAGGAGCTCAAGGCCGGTTTCGTCGAGAAAACCCGCCAGGACTACATTGAGGTTCGCGAACGCACCGCCAACCGCAGCGCCCGCACCGAACGCCTGAGCTATGGCGCGGCCATCGCCAAGAAACCACAGTTCGACTGGGCGAGCTACACGCCGGTCAAACCGACTTTCACCGGCACGCGGGTGCTGGACAACATCGACCTCAACGTTCTGGCCGAGTACATCGACTGGACGCCGTTCTTCATATCCTGGGACCTGGCCGGCAAGTTCCCGCGCATCCTCCAGGACGAAGTGGTCGGTGAAGCCGCCACCTCGCTGTACAACGATGCAAGGGAAATGCTGCGCAAATTGATCGACGAAAAGCTGATCAGCGCTCGCGCAGTGTTTGGCTTCTGGCCGGCCAACCAGGTGCATGACGACGACATCGAGCTCTATGGCGATGACGGCAAGCCAATGGCCAAACTGCATCACCTGCGCCAGCAGATCATCAAGACCGACGGCAAGCCGAACTTCTCCCTGGCCGACTTCGTCGCGCCCAAGGACAGTGAAGTGACCGACTACGTGGGTGGTTTCATCACCACCGCCGGCATCGGCGCCGAAGAAGTGGCCAAGGCCTACCAGGACGCTGGCGACGACTACAACTCGATCATGGTCAAGGCCCTGGCCGACCGCCTGGCCGAAGCGTGCGCCGAATGGCTGCACCAGCAGGTGCGTAAAGACTACTGGGGCTACGCCAAGGATGAAGTGCTGGATAACGAAGCGCTGATCAAGGAGCAATACACCGGCATCCGTCCGGCACCGGGTTATCCGGCCTGCCCGGATCACACCGAAAAAGCCCAGTTGTTCGCCTTGCTCGATCCGCAAGCCCAGGAAATGCGCGCAGGCCGCAGCGGCGTGTTCCTCACCGAACACTACGCCATGTTCCCGGCGGCAGCGGTCAGCGGCTGGTACTTCGCTCACCCGCAGGCGCAATACTTCGCCGTGGGCAAGGTCGACAAGGACCAGGTGCAGAGCTACACCTCGCGCAAAGGCCAGGAGTTGAGCGTGACCGAGCGCTGGCTGGCACCGAACCTGGGTTACGACAACTAAGCGGCTCTATTGGCCACGATATTGTGGCCAACACATACCTCTGTGGGAGCGAGCTTGCTCGCGATGGCGGACTGACAGTCGCATGGATATCGACTGTTACGGCCTCATCGCGAGCAAGCTCGCTCCCACATTTGTTTTGTGCATGCTGTGATTTGTCTATGCTTGCCTCACACACATTCGTGGCGAGGGTTTTATGGACGATCCAGCCGACAACAAGCCGCCGAGCTTCTGGCAAATGCTGCACAGCGTCATGGCGGCGGCGTTCGGGGTGCAGAGCGGGAAGAACCGGGCCCGTGATTTTACGCACGGCAAGCCCAGTCATTTCGTGATTCTGGGGATCCTGTTCACGGTGGTGTTTGCCTTGACGCTGTTCGGCATCGTCAAGCTGGTGCTACTCCTGGCCGGGGTTTGACGCGGCTCAGTGCATCAGGGTTTGCAGGGTGAACGGGTAACGCCAGGACGCGGGACGGCCCTTGGCCGAGAGTTTGTGAAAATCCACACCGAAGTCCTGCGTTGCCCCCATCGCCAGCAGTCGCCTGGCCTGCGCCCGGTCGATCAGTTGCAGCAACGGAATCTGGCGGTCACGGCCGCCGTACTGGCTGATGTCCACGCCTTCATCGTAGTCATGCAATTGCACCAGCGCCCAGCCACCCAGAGTGAAGTGCCCGCCCAGTAACACACTCAGGCGACGGTCCAGCAGTGCCTGCAACGCCGCGGGTGAATTGTTGATTGCGCCGAACAGCACACCTTTGCCCGGCACACCGCCGGCCTCGACATACGCCTGCATCACACCTAGCGCCATCTCGTCGTTCGCGGCCCAGACCAGCGACGTCTGCGGGTAGCGCTTGAACAACAGCCTGGCCTGCTCGTAGGCGCGTTGCCGGGTCCAGCCGCCGTACACCAACTGGCGCAAACGCACTTCGGGGTGCTCGGCCAAGGCGCGCCGCAGGCCTTTTTCGCGATACTGCGCGGACGGGGTGATCTTCAAACCGGAAAAGGCCAGCAGCTCAATCGTCTGGCCGGGGGCCACCGGACCGTGCTGCCGGATCAATTCCTTGAGCATCAGGTAGCCGCCCTCCTCGTCATTGGGCACCAGGCTGCCGAGCAAATCGGGATACTTGTCAGGCCGCGCGCCAATCAGTTTCATCTGATCCGCCGTCAGGGCATTGTTGACCATGAACAGCTTCACCCCGCTGCCTTTGGCCAGCCGCAGGACCTCGGGGGCGATGTATTGCTCGTTGACGAAGACCAGGTAGTCGGGACGATGGTAGCCCTGAAGGGCTTCACGAGCCTGGCCAATGGTGTTTTCGGAGACGCGGTCGGAATACTGGATACGCAAGTCCATCCCCAGGTCCGTCGCCGCAGCCTGCATGAACTGGGAGTAACTCGACCAGAAAGCTTCCGTTGGGGTTCCCGGATTCAGGAACAGCACTGACGCCGCTTGGGCACAAGGTCCCACGACCATGCCCAGCGTCAGCAATGCGCCATACAGAAACTTCAACATTGGTCGTCCGAGCCCCCGGAAATTCGCCGCGCATTATAGCCAGCGAACATCCGTAAAACGGCGATTTTTCCGGTTTTTATCGGACAATCGTCGGAACCGGGCCCGGACGGGTCGTTTATTGGTGGCTGACCCAGAAAACCGCCGTCCCCACGACCAGCATGATCAGGAACAAGATTGCCCAGGCATCTACGGTGCTATCGCTTTTCCGTGCTTTGGTTGGGTTGCTCATTGCATCGCCTCTTGTCGGTTTTATCGGTGATTGCATAAAGACTCGAGCAGAGTAAAGACGACGATTGCCCGCATCACAAACAGGGTCTTTGCCACAACGATTCTCATTAGGCGATTTGGTTCTTTACATATGCTCAAACATCACTTTTACGCATAACTGCAAACTGGTATCTTGCCTCGGCTCCGTAGGGAGTGCGCGGCCGTGCGCGCAGAATTGCCGAGGTTTTATCGGACGCCAGCCAGCCAAAAAACGCCGCTGTTTCCGACCGGCCCAAGCCTGAGAACAGGACTTATATGTACGTATACGACGAATACGATCAGCGGATCATCGAGGACCGCGTCAAGCAGTTCCGTGATCAGACCCGACGCTATCTGGCAGGCGAGCTGAGCGAAGAAGAATTCCGCCCCCTGCGCCTGCAAAATGGCCTTTATATCCAGCGTTTCGCACCGATGTTGCGAGTCGCCGTGCCTTACGGCCAACTGACTTCGCGGCAAATGCGAATGATGGCCAAAATCGCCCGTGACTACGACAAGGGCTACGCCCACATCAGTACCCGGCAGAACGTGCAGTTCAACTGGCCGGCCGTGGAAGACATTCCGGACATTCTCGCTGAACTGGCCACCGTGCAGATGCACGCGATCCAGACCAGCGGCAACTGCCTGCGCAACGTCACCACCGACCAGTTTGCCGGTGTCGCCGCCGATGAACTGATCGATCCGCGCCCATGGTGCGAGATCGTGCGCCAGTGGACGACTTTCCACCCGGAATTCGCCTACCTTCCGCGCAAGTTCAAGATCGCCGTCAACGGTTCGACTTCCGACCGCGCCGCCATCGAAGTCCATGACATCGGCCTTGAGCCGGTGCACAACGCCGCTGGCGAACTGGGTTTCCGTGTGCTGGTAGGTGGTGGTCTGGGCCGTACGCCGGTGGTGGGGGCATTCATCAACGAGTTCCTGCCATGGCAAGACCTGTTGAGCTACCTCGACGCCATCCTGCGGGTCTACAACCGCTATGGCCGTCGTGACAACAAGTACAAGGCGCGGATCAAGATCCTGGTGAAAGCACTGACGCCTGAAGTCTTCGCGCAGAAAGTCGACGCGGAAATGGAGCACCTGCGCGGTGGCCAGACCACGCTGACCGAAGCTGAAGTGCAGCGCGTCGCCAAACATTTCGTCGACCCGGACTACAAGGCGCTGGACAACCAGACCGCCGCCCTGACCGAGCTCGACCTGCAGCACCCGGGCTTCGCCCGTTGGCGCGCACGCAACACCCTGGCCCACAAGAAACCGGGCTACGTGGCCGTGACCTTGTCCCTCAAGCCTACCGGCGTTGCACCGGGCGACATCACCGACAAACAGCTCGACGCCGTGGCCGACCTGGCCGAGCGTTACAGCTTCGGTCAACTGCGTACCTCCCACGAGCAGAACATCATTCTGGCCGACGTCGAGCAGGACAAGCTGTTCGTCCTGTGGGGCGAGCTGCGCGAGCAAGGCTTCGCCACGCCGAACATCGGCTTGCTGACCGACATCATCTGCTGCCCGGGTGGCGACTTCTGCTCCCTGGCCAACGCCAAGTCGATCCCGATCGCCGAATCGATCCAGCGCCGTTTCGACGACCTGGACTACCTGTTCGACATCGGCGAGCTGGACCTGAACATCTCCGGTTGCATGAACGCTTGCGGCCACCACCACGTGGGCCACATCGGCATCCTCGGGGTGGACAAGAAAGGCGAAGAGTTCTATCAGGTTTCCCTCGGCGGCAGCGCCAGCCGTGACGCCAGCCTGGGCAAGATCCTCGGCCCGTCCTTTGCCCAGGAAGCCATGCCTGACGTGATCGAAAAGCTGATCGACGTGTACATCGAACAACGTACCGAAGACGAACGCTTCATCGACACCTATCAGCGCATTGGTATCGACCTCTTCAAGGAGCGTGTCTATGCAGCGAATCATTAAGAACAACGAGGTCGTCGACGAGACCTGGCACCTGCTGCCCAAGGACTTCAGCATCGACGAGATCACCAACTGCGACGACTACATCGTCCCCTTGCAGTTGTGGCGCGAACACAGCCGTATGCTCCTGGCCCGCGACGGCGGCCTGGGCATCTGGCTTGACGCCGATGAAGAAGCCGAGGAAATCGGTGAAGACGTCGCGCAGTTCCAGGTCATTGCCCTGAACTTCCCGGCATTCACCGATGGCCGCAACTACTCCAACGCCCGCCTGCTGCGTGACCGTTACGGTTTCAAGGGCGAATTGCGGGCCATTGGTGACGTGCTGCGTGACCAGCTGTTCTACATGCATCGCTGTGGTTTCGACGCGTTCGCCATTCGCCCCGACAAGGATCCGCACGAAGCCCTTGAAGGCCTCAAGGACTTCTCGGTGACCTATCAGGCGGCGACCGACGAACCGCTGCCGCTGTTCCGTCGCCGCTGACCGTCACCCCTTGGACCCCGGCCCCGGGGTTCAAGGGGGTTTACCCTTCGCGCTAGAACACCGGATGTTCCACCAGCGGAATCGGCCGCCCCATGGCGACCCAGTCACGGTATAGCCGGACTCGTTCTTCCAGCACCACGAACATCCTGAACGGGTTTTCTGCATCGCCAACCCGCGTTTCGATACTCTGACGCAACCAGCCCCACAACTCCTCTGACGTATCCGCTTCGTGCAGCAAGTGCCACACACGCGCCTGCAGCGACAGATAGCCGACCTGGAAATCCGCCGTCAGGCGCAATCCATCCATGACCCGAAGCAACGCACTGCCCGATGGCTTGACGGCCAGTCGTTGCCAGATCTGTTGCCGCGCTTCGCGCACACTTTCGTCGCCCTCCTCCAGCCAGGGTGTCGCACTGCCGTAATCGGCACCCGGTTCACTCAGCCACAAGTTGATGCCGGTACGCTCGCGATGATCGACCAGGCGCAGCAAGGTATCTTCATCCGTCAGCGGATTACCCCACAGTTTCACCCGGTCCCGGGAGACCGCCTGATTCAGTATCGATTGGGGAACCCGGCTGATCCGGTTGCCTCGCAAGTCGAGCGAGGTGAAGTACGGCTGATCGGTGATGCCTATCGGACAACGGCTGATCCCGGTGTTTCTCAGGTTCAATACACGCAACTCATTGAGGCCCAGGACAACGGGCGGGACGGTCAAGGGGTTGTCACTCAGGTCCAGCGTTTGCAAGCTCACCAGATCACCCAATTGTGCAGCCGTGTTCTCCTGAAACTGCAGCAAAGTGGTACTCAGGTTGAGCGTAGTGAGACGGGTCATTTGCCGAATCGGTGGAGGCAACACACCTTCCAGTACGCCGTCTGCGTTGAGTAGACGCAGGTCGACACGCTCCAGGTTCAGGGAACGCAGGTTCGGAAAACTTTCGAGAAAGGCGCTCAGGCTCTCGCGCTCGACCAGGTGCAGGCCCAGCATCGATAACTCGACGACCTCATTGAAGCGTACGTTCATCGTCGGCAACCGATGGTAGTCCTCGAAAGCCAGGTCCAGCCTGTACCCGGAGAACGACTCACCCGACATCACCCTATTGATCCGGGGCGCGCATTTTTGCCAGATGCTCATCAGTTCATCGCCCAGCTCGGTCCGAGTTTCACGCTCGTAATCGATCACGGTTTGCAGCAGTTGGACATTGTGCGCCGCCACCTCCCCGGGGCTCATGCCCTCTGCATCATCATCGCCAACGGCCAGAAAATCGATGTCCATGTCATCGGCATCCAGCAAGGACTGGTCGATCCACTGGCGCAGATCGCCATGCAACTGCTGCATCTGCGCAATCAGGCGATCCACCAGTGCCTGAGCCCCGGCACCCGCTTCAATCAGCAACTCATCCGCCTGGGCATCGGTGAAATCCGGATACAGATCCTTGATCTGCAGACGCATGACACCATGGGTCAGCGCTGCGGCCTGTGGCGTGTTCGGGAAGCCGCCACCGCGCAATCCCAAGGCTTCGAAAGGCAACCGCGAATCCATTCGATTCAAGCCCAGTATCAACTCGGAACGGGCCAAGGCATGACCGCCAATGCGCAACCGCAACTCGCTGGCAGCATCCGGCGAGTGAAGCGACATCGCCGTACGTTCCTCCACGGACAAGAGGTCGAGCAGCGCGGTAAACAGATCCGAACCCTCGCCGTCGGTAGCCGCCACCGCGGTGTATCGATAGCGCCCGCCGACCTTGATCAAACGCCGGCAATCCGTGGAATCGAGCGGACCGCAGCGGTCCAGGACACGGCCACTGATTGCCCCGTCGAGCACCTCGATACGCAGGCCTTGCGGCCAGTCGGGCAGGCGATGCAGGGAGTGCAGTGCCAGGACATCGGTTTCGGGATGCAGGACCGAACGCAAGTACAAGCCTTCATAGGCCCGGTTGAGTCGTACATGCTGTTGGTAGTCCCGCGATTTGTTGTCCAGTCGCCTGAGCAATTGCAGCGCCTCGTCAGCGTCGAAGGGCCGATGGATGTCGACTCCCGAACGGTCGAGGATTTGCTCCACGGCGCCTTTCGGCAATCCTGGGTATTCGCGCTGAAACAGGCGAACCCATTCCTGCTCCGAGTGCTGGAGCGCCTGATAGCGGGTGTTGAACAATCCGGCCCGTGCTTGCGCATCGGTGACGCCTTCGAGTTCCTGATCGAGCTTGAAGCGTGTGATGGTATCGGCCAGCAGCGGCGTTGGTGGGCGACCTGCCTGCATCAGGCGCAGCATATCGTCGTCGACCGTGCTGACCCGGGCGATCTGCCCCAGTACCTCATCACTGAAGGCAGCATGGGGTGCGCACACCTCACGCAACAGCGCTACGCGGGTCGACACCGGCACCGGAGTCGATCCGGCTACGGGCTTGACCGGCGTTCCGGGATGCGGCTCGCTTGCGGGTTCTCCAGACTCGTTCACGGTTCCGGCGATTTTTTCTTCGCCCTTGAGTGCCACCACGGCCCCGACCAGCGGGAGCGCATTGAGCAAGCCGAAGACGGTGCGCGTCACGCCCTCGGAGCGCTGCTCCGGTGTCTTGCCGTTGATGGCCTGATCAAGGCCATAACCGGCGTCGATCAGGCCGGCCAGCACCAGGACACCCTCGCCTCCCGGAATGAACAATGCCAATGGCCCCAGCCGGTTGATCCAGCGCACCAGCGGTTCCACCACCGCACTCAGGTTGTCGCGATTGACCTGGGCATCGTCACGGATGGTTTTGACGCTGGCCATCGAGGCCTGCTTCATGGCCAGCACCAGTTGCGCGAACGGATCGGTGCCTGAGGGCGGGCGCTCAAGATCGATGTAATCCTGCGGATCCCAGAAACCGTCGTCGTTGAAGAGCCCGGCGCTCCTTTTCAGCCAGTGTTCGTTCGGGTAAACCGCCATGCCCTCCAGCGCGGTCGACACGCCCGCATGGAAGGTGCCGTCTTCCCGATCGTTCTCGGCAAAATGCGCGAGCAGCGCCTGGCGTGTGGCCGGCACCTGCCCCTGGGCCACGATCCATTGGCGCAGGTGCTGCCAGTCGGTGAATTCATGCAAGGGTGAGGAGTTGCCCGGGATATTCAGCAGGACCCGGCCGCTGTGACGGTGGCGATAACACCAGATATCGTCCGACGTGTAGCGATAGATCGTCAGCCGACCGGCCTCGATCAGTGCGCTGACACGAGTCGGCGCCTGTAGCTGATCGATGGTCAACGCACTCCACGCCTGCTCCGCCGGCAACCCGGCGGCCTGCATGGCCAGGGCCAGGCCTTCCTGACTCAAACTGCCCTCCTGGTGTTGCAGGCAGGCGCTCATGATAAAGGCGGCCTTGGCCGAGGTTCTCAGGTCGTAAGGCTGCGCCTGGACGATTCGCTTGTCAGAGGGCCAGGTGCGATCAAGGTAAGCCTGATAGCGGGTTTGCAAATCCAGCTCCCACACCCACTGTTTGAACGCCGCCGGCCTGAGGGCAATTTGCGTTGTCGGCCCATACACCTGGGGCGTGGTCTGGCGGTAGATGCCTTCGTAGGTATGGTGATTGCCATTACCGTGGTCGGCGAACTCATCGACATGTTCCACGATGCGAATGGACGGGCCGACATCGGGCGGTGTGTAAAAGCCAAACGCGCTTTCGGCGAAGCGCCCGTCGCCGACGGTCTGGTAATTCTCCAGCAACGCCTGGACCAGGGTTTGGGTGCTTGCCACCTGACCCTGCTCGATGCCGTCCTGCGGCGGGTGCCCGCGGTAGTGGTAATCAAGAGTGACTAACAGCGCAGTGTGCGGGTCGATGTCTTGCCCCCATTTCTCCCTGATCAACTGCGCACCGAACTGCTCGGGAGATTGCGGTAAAGCCGCGCTCACCACAGATTGCAGTGTTTCGCGCAGCGGCACAGGCTGGGGATTTAGCGGTGTCTGATGGTCATTCATGTGCATTCCATGGCAACTGTTTTTGGAACACCAACATACCCAGCCGCCGCGTTGCCGAAAGCAGGAACGGTCGCCTGCCGACTACAGAGATTTCGCCGTGCCGTGGAAGACATCGGGCAAGCGTTCGCAGGCAAAAAAAGATTCCCGGGAACCTGTAGGAGCCAGCCTGCTGGCGATGGACTCAAGTGCGCCGCGTTCATCCAGTCCACACGCGTTATCGTTAACGACCATCGCTGGCAAGCCAGCTCCCACAGGGGACCCTGCCCACGCTTAAACTGTAGGAGCCAGCCTGCTGGCGATGGACTCCAGTGCGCCGCGTTCATCCAGTTCACCCGCATTATCGTTAACGACCATCGCTGGCAGGCCAGCTCCTACAGGGGACCGCGGCCACGCTGAAAATGAATTGCCCTCCAAACCAGTGAAAACACGCCAAAAAAACCGGGGCAAATGCCCCGGCTGGATGTTTGGCAAATTTCCTGGCCCGTTACCAGAAACGTTGCTGGGTCAAACGGCTCCACCAACTCAACAACACGCGGTCGACCGAGCCGCTGGCGGCCATGCCGATGCGCTCCGGCAGGCTTTTGCGTTCGGCGTAATGCAAGTGATAGAGCTCGGACTTGCTGGCGCGCTCGGCGAGGTATTCATCGCTGGTCTTGAGTTCGTCGACCAGGTGCTTGTCCAGCGCCGCGACGCCGAGCCAGATTTCGCCGGTGGCCACTTCATCGATCGCCAGTTGCGGACGGTAGCGCGACACGAAGTTCTTGAACAGTTGATGGGTGATGTCCAGGTCTTGCTGGAACTTCTCCCGGCCCTTCTCGGTGTTTTCGCCAAACACGGTCAGGGTGCGTTTGTATTCACCGGCGGTCAGCACTTCGAAGTCGATGTCGTGCTTTTTCAGCAGGCGATTGACGTTGGGCAACTGCGCCACCACGCCAATCGAGCCGAGGATCGCGAACGGTGCGCTGATGATTTTCTGGCCGATGCACGCCATCATGTAGCCACCACTGGCCGCGACCTTGTCGATGCACACGGTCAGGGGCACGCCGGCTTCGCGGATACGCGCCAGTTGCGAGGAGGCCAGGCCGTAGCTGTGAACCATGCCGCCGCCGCTTTCCAGGCGCAGGACCACTTCGTCCTTGGGTGTGGCGAGGGTCAGCAAGGCCGTGATTTCGTGGCGCAGGCTTTCGGTGGCCGAAGCCTTGATATCGCCGTTGAAATCGAGCACGAATACCCGGGGGTTTGAGCTCGGGTTTTTCTTCTGCTTCTTGTCGGTCTTGGCCTGGGTCTTGCGCAGGGCCTTGAGCTGGTCCTTGTCGAGCAAGGTTTGCTCCAGGCGTTCGCGCAGCTCTTTGTAGAAATCATTGAGCTTGCTGACCTGCAACTGGCCGGACGACTTGCGCCGCCCCTTGCTGCGCAGGGCCGCAAAACTGGCCAGGACCACCAGAATGGCGATCACCAGGGTCACGGTCTTGGCCAGAAAAATGGCGTACTCGGAAAAAAACTCCACGGGGACTCCTCAAACGATGCGCGGCTTGAACGCGCGCGGGATACCTCCAGCATACCCATGCGCCGACCTTGCGACCAGCCGTGAAACCTCTGGCAACGGGCCTGTAACAAGCATTTCAAACAAGCGTATGTTTTTTCATTGACAGCTCACCGCCATCCTCATAACCTCGCCAAACCTTCAACGTACCGGGATGACGCGGACGTGGGCAGTATCTATTTGATTCGACATGGCCAGGCCTCCTTCGGTGCAGACGACTACGACGTCCTGTCGCCGACCGGCATTCGTCAGGCTGAAATCCTTGGCCGGCACCTGGCCGAACTCGGGATCAGCTTCGACCGCTGCCTGGCAGGGGATCTGCGCCGCCAGCAGCACACGGCCAACAGCGCGCTGGAACAATTCGCTGCGGTGGGCCTGCCGGTGCCGCTGCTGGAAACCGACTCCGCCTTCAACGAATTCGACGCCGATGCGGTGATCCGCGCGCTGTTGCCGGCCATGTTGCCGGACGAACCCGAAGCGCTGAACATCTTGCGCAACGCCGCGCAAAACCGTGGCGAGTTCCAGCGTATCTTCGCCCTGATCATCGAACGCTGGCTCGCCGGCACCTACGACACACCGGGCCTGGAAAGCTGGCTGGGGTTTGTCGAGCGGGTGCGGGCCGGCTTGCATCGCATTCTCGACCAGGCCGACAACACCCAGAAAATCGCCGTGTTCACGTCCGGCGGCACCATCACCGCCCTGCTCCACCTGATTACGCAAATGCCTGCCCGGCAGGCCTTTGAATTGAACTGGCAAATCGTCAACACCTCGCTCAACCAGCTGAAGTTTCGTGGTCGCGAGGTGTCGCTGGCTTCCTTCAACAGTCATGCGCACCTGCAACTGTTGAAGGCCCCGGAACTCATCACGTTTCGCTGAGTCCGGACTATTGTGACCCTGGCAGTAATCACCCTGCTCTTATTACCCAAGAAAGGATCGAAACATGACCTCCGTAGCAGACGCCGTACAAGCAATGAAAGCCAAGTTCAACCCAGCCGCTGCTGCCGGTCTGGACCTGGTCTTCGGTTTCCGCATCGACGACACCAAGAACTTCTCGCTGATCGTCAAAGACCAGACTTGCGAGCTGCAGGAAGGCGAGAACCCGGACGCCCAGGTGACTCTGGTGATGGACGGCGAAACACTGGAAGGCATCGTCGACGGTTCGACTGACGGCATGCAAGCGTTCATGGGCGGCAAACTGCGCGCTGAAGGCGATATGATGCTGGCCATGAAACTGTCCGAGCTGTTCCCGTCGTAAGCACCTGGCTCCCGGCCTTCGGGAGCGTGACTGCGGCAAACGAATCCCGCCCCTAGTGGCGGGATTCGTCGTTTTTGCTGGCCATCAGATGAACCCTGTGGCTAGGGGGCTTGTCGGATCGCCGCATCGCCCCGTTCGGCTGCGAAGCAGTCGTCCCACCCTTGATTTCGACTTATCGGAAGGACGCCAAGGGCCGCTTCGCGCCCCAACGGGGGCAAGCCCCCTCGCCACAGGTTCGGTGGTGATCTTACAATGTCCGCACTTTCGACACCGGCCGCCCCATGGACATCGACCTCGCCCGCACCTTCCTCGAAATCGTCCGCCATGGCAGCCTGGCTGCCGCCGCGCAAAAGCTCCATGTCACCCAGACCGCGATCACCGCACGGGTGCAGAAGCTCGAGAGCCAACTGGGCAGTACCCTGTTCGTGCGCAATCGTGCCGGTGCTCGCCTGACGCCCAACGGTGAAGCGTTCGTGGTGTACGCCAACCAACTGGTGCAAACCTGGGACGCCGCGCGGCGTGATCTGCCCTTGCCCGAGGGGTATCGCGATGTGCTGCACATCGGTGGCGAGGTGAGCCTGTGTAACCCGCTGATGCTCGGCTGGGCCGGCGAAATCCGCAAGCACATCCCCAGCCACGCCCTGCGCATGGAAATCCATGACGGCGAAAACCTCCTGCGCCAACTGGAGTTGGGCGTTCTGGATGCTGCGCTGGTGTATCAGCCCGAGTATTGGCCGCGTTTGCAGGTCGAGCAGGTACTCGAAGAAAAACTCATTCTCGTGCGCCTGGCCGACAGGCCCGATCCTTATGTGTACATCGATTGGGGCGCCGAATTCCGGCGCCAGCACGATGCCGCCCTGCCGGAAAATGCCAAGGCTGCGCTGAGTTTCAATCTTGGCCCGTTGGGCTTGCAGTACCTTCTCGAAAACGGCGGTAGTGGTTACTTCCGTACCCGTGTCGTGCAGAGTTATCTCGATAGCGGTGCCCTGGAACGGGTGCCCAAGGCTCCGGAATTCAGCTACCCGACCTATCTGGTCTACTCCCGCGATCGTGACTCGCCGATGCTGCAACGCGCCTTCGACCTGCTGCGCGAGGTGATCGATTCCGACGAAGACTGGTCGCAACGCTGGGACCCGCTGACCTGAGACCGGTTTGCACCGGATCATGGCCGTTGTGTCCTCAAGGTTCGCCCCGCCAGAACAGCGGAATCGACTAATCTGCAGGAGATAACAATAACGACAGGTGATTGCAGTGAGGCAGACCACCGAAGGATTCCGCAGCCATTACCGCGCCGCCATTCATCCGCTCTACAACCCTTGGCTGCATGGCGCTTTTGTCCTGTTGTTCGGGGCGCTGGCGATCAGCGTTTTCTGGAGCAACGTGCATCAGGTACAGCTGGCACAATGGATTGCGGTGCCCGTCACGCTGCTAGTGTTCAACCTCGGCGTGTACATGGTGCATCGCCACCTGGGGCATCATAAAAAGGGATTCGCCCGGCTGTTTTATGCCCGTCACGCCGGCGACCACCACAGTTTTTTCACCCCAGGCCACATGACCTACGACAGCGCCCGCGACTGGCGGGTGATCCTGTTTCCGGCATGGCTGATCGTACTGCACACACTCGCCGTGGCCCTGCCCCTCTGGTGGCTGCTCAAGCACATCGATACCAACGTCGCCGGACTGGTCGGCGGTGTTCTTGTCCTCGGCTACCTGGCTTATGAAGTGTTCCATGCCTGCGAGCATCTGCCGTCGCACAATCCGCTCACACGGCTGCCGTGGATCCGCCAGATGCGCCGGCTGCACGAACTGCACCACCGCCGCGAACTGATGCAGGAGCGCAATTTCAACATCGTTTTCCCGCTGATGGACTACCTGTTCGGCACCCTCTATTGGGAGCCGGAGCCCGTGCCGCTCAACCCGACGAGAACGCCCATGACCCGCATGCAGCATCAGATTGTCATTGCCGGACACCCGATCGATGTACTGGCCTACGCCAGCACCGTGACCCTTTGGCCGCAATGGCACCCGTCGTCGCTGCACATCGATGGGCCCAAAGGTCCATTGCATGCCGGCGCACGTTTCGAGGAGGACATCCGCGCCGGCGGCCGTGAAGGACACTTGCGCTGGGAAGTGGCGCAGTACCTGCCCGGCCAGCGCTGGAGCGCGCGTGCCCAGGGTGACCATGGCCTGTCGCTGGTGGTCACCTACGAATGCGAAGCCCTGGGCAAGGACACACGTTTCGTCCGCACCCTGGAATACCGGTTCAGCGGTCTGGCGATGCGGATTGCCAACCGGTTGTTGCTCAAGCGGCGCATCGATCGGGAATCGGCGGCGTCGATGCAAGCGTTGCGCGAGATGGCGCAGAAATACCTGGTGGCAACCGGAGTCAACGCGTGAGCAGAATCCTCAAATGCCTGCTGCTGGTCATTGTCGTCATCGGCGCCTTCCTGCTGCTGATGCCGACCAAGGTGCGACCGGTGGCCTGGACGCCACAACCCGCGCCGTCCCTCTCCAGCGGCATCTACGCCGACAATCAGCGCCTCAAAGGCATGGAGCGCGTCGGTGCCGCCGACATCGACGGGCCGGAAGCCCTGCTGCTGGAAAACGACACGCTCATCACCGGCCTGCACGACGGGCGCCTGATCCGCACCAGCCTGGATGGCAAGACCACCAAAGTCCTGGCCGACACCGGTGGCCGGCCACTGGGCCTGGCCCGGCATCCCAATGGCCTGCTGGTGATCGCCGATGCCGTCAAGGGTTTGTTGTCCCTCGACGCCCAGGGGCGCCTGGTGGCCTTGACCACGGAGGCCGGCGGCGTTCCCTTCGGTTTTACCGACGATGTAGTCATCGACAAACCCGGTCACTACGCTTATTTCAGCGACGCTTCGAGCCGCTTCGGCTATGGCCACGACGGTGAGGCCGTGCTCGAACACGGTGGTGACGGTCGATTGCTGCGCTACGACTTCCAGACCGGCAAAACGTCGGTTGTGCTGGACAAGCTGGAGTTTGCCAACGGCGTGGCCCTCGGACCGGACGACGCCTACGTGCTGGTCAATGAAACCGGCGCCTACCGCATCAGCCGCTTTTGGCTCAGCGGCCCCAAGGCCGGCACCCAAGACCTGTTCATCGACAACCTGCCGGGCCTGCCGGACAACCTGTCGTTCAATGGTCACGACCGGTTCTGGGTGGCATTGTACGCCCCCCGAAACGCCCTGCTCGATGGCACGGCGGCGCATCCCTTCGTGCGCAAGATGATCGTGCGAGCCATGACCGTCCTGCCCAAACCCGTGGAAAAGCGCGGGTTCGCCCTGGGCCTGGACCTTGAAGGCAAGGTGATCGCCAACCTGCAGGACGCCAGCAGCGACAACTACTCACCGATCACTACGGTGCGCGAGTATGGGGACTGGTTGTATTTCGGTTCACTGAAGGCGCAGAACATGGCGCGGTTGCCTTTGAGCAAGGCGTTGCAATGATCGGCACTACTATCTGAATACACTGAAGACCCAATGTGGGAGCGAGCCTGCTCGCGATGACTGAGGCACATTCAAAACAACTGGTGACTGACCCTCCGCTATCGCGAGCAGGCTCGCTCCCACATGGACAGCGGTGAGTTCACCGGGATATTCGGGCTGGGTCATGAGGCACCTCGTTGAGAGCCGTAATATCGGTCTCTGAGCATTCGAGGTGCCGGTTCTGGTGGCCGTTCCAACTTTCCAGTCACCGATAGTCTGTGTCAGGCACGCTGGATCAGGACCGCAACTGGAGTTGTTTGACGATCTTGTCCTTGACCTCCAAGCGCTTCGCCTTGAGCTTCGTCACCGCGTCATCGCTGGATTTGGCTTCCTCCGCTTTCACCACTTCGGCATCAGCCTGGGAATACTTGTTGATCAGTGAATCCAGTAACGGATCCTTGGTGCGTTTCTGCTGGATTTCTTCCTTTGTGCAACTCAGATCCTGAAAAAGGTCATGGGGCACCGGCATGGAACACCTCCGTTTGTTAATCGGTAGCAAACGCCGACTGATTGCGTTCACCAACTATCAGAATGGCCTCGGTTGGCCCGTTCTGTCGACCACCTGTCAGACCAGCGGTGCCCGTTCGTCGTCCTGTCGCAAATACGATAAAACCTTTGTCTGCACCGCCGCCTCCACCGGTTAACGATCACTCGATCACCTTTGAAAACCTGTGTGGAGAATCACCGATGGACAGACTCAACGTGCGTCACCTGGCCCTGGTTATCGCAATGAGCAGCTGCATGGGCAGTGCCCTGGCTGCCACTTCCAATGACTTTGTCGACAAAGCGGCCGCCGGCGGCATCGCCGAAGTCGAGGCCAGCCGGCTGGCCCTGGAAAAAAGTGCATCAGCCGACGTCAAGAAATTCGCCAACATGATGATTACCGATCATTCCAAGGCCAACGATGAACTGGCCGCCCTGGCGAAAAAATTCGACATCGAAGTGCCGGACAGCACGACGCTGACCAAACAAGCCAAGGAAAAAATCCTCGACATGCGCGACGAATCCTTCGACGCGGCCTATGCCGACAACCAGGTCAAGGCCCATGAGGAAGCCATCGACCTGTTCAAGAAGGAAGCCGATACGGTGACGGACGACCGGGTCAAGGGCGCCACCGAGCTCAAAGGCTTTGCGCAAAAAATGCTGCCGGCGCTGAAAAAACACCTGGAAATGGCGAAAAAACTCCAGGCCGCCCATCCGAGCAAGTAACTGCGTCATCCATGCACCCTTGTGGGGGCGGGCTTGCTCCGGGAAGCGATCCGATCAAGGCGTCAGGTCAGCAAGCATCTCTATTGGATGTACCGGCCTCCTCGCGAGCAAGTCGGATCGCCGCACCGCCGCCCCCACAGGGAATTGTGTCAGCCGCCAAGAACTGTCCGCACCATTTGCGTCAACGCGTCAGGACTGTAGGGTTTGCTGAGCAAATGGGTATCCGGGCTAAGCTGATGATTGCGCGAGATGATGTCGCGGGTATGCCCCGAAGTGAACAGCACCGCCACCGGCGGCTCCTGCACCTTCGCCCATGCCGCCAGGTCCGAACTCTTGATCAGGCCGGGCATGACCACGTCGGTGAATATCAGGTCCACCGTCACCCCTTCCAGCAACATTTGCATGGCAGCGTCTGCGTTGGTGGCCGTGAGGACTTGATAGCCCTCCTCGCACAACAACTCCACCGCCGACACTCTCACGGCCTCATTGTCCTCGACCACCAGGATGCGCTCGTGCCCACCCCGTTGCGGCATATCGGGGCCCGGCGTTTCACTGGGTACCGCGCGCAAGGTGCGCGGAAAGTACAACTGCACCCGGGTCCCCGCCCCCACGTCACTGGCGATTTCGATATGACCGCCACTCTGCTTGACGAAGCCAAACACCATGCTCAAGCCCAATCCGGTGCCCTGCCCGTCGGCCTTGGTGGTGAAGAATGGCTCGAACACCTGGGCCAGCACCTGCGGCGGCATGCCGACGCCGGTATCCGTCACGGACACCCGCACATAGTCCCCCGGGGCAATGCCCCTACCGGCGCAAAACTTGCGATCGAGGACGAGGTTTTCCGCGCACAGGTCAATCCTGCCCTCGCCTTGAAGGGCGTCACGGGCATTGATCGCCAGATTGAGAATGGCGTTTTCCAGTTGGTTGCGATCAACAAACACATTCCACGAATCTTCGGGTGCCGTCATGTGAACCTGAAGGGTTTCACCCAGGGCACGCAGCAACAACTCCGCCAGGCCATCGAAAATCTGCCGCAATGTGAAGACCGCGGGCGACAAGGGTTGGCGGCGGGCGAATGCCAGCAATTGCGAGGACAGCTTGGCACCGCGCTCGACAGCGGCAATCGACGCCGAAACCCGGCGCTGCACATTGGCGTTACCCCGCTCATGGCGCGCCAGCAAGTGCAGGTTACCGGCGATCACTTGCAACAGGTTGTTGAAGTCATGGGCCACACCGCCGGTGAGGCCGCCGATGGCTTCCAGCTTCTGTGACTGGCGCAATTGTTCTTCCGCCGCCAGCCGCGCCTCGACCTCGTCGGCCACCCGGTGCTCCAGGTTGCGGGTGAACTTGAGCAGGGACTCTTCGGCGGTCTTGCGTTCGTGGATGTCGATCAGCACGCCGGGGAAACGAAACGCCTCGCCCTGTTCATTGAACTCGCAACAGCCACTGGCGAGTACCCAGAGGTAACTGCCGTCGGGGCGCCGGATCCGGTATTCGACGTTATAGGGCTCGCCCGTCTCCACCGACAATTTGACGCGTTCCCGGACCCAGCTGCGGTCGTCTGGATGGATGCGGCTTTCTGCGATTTCCTGGGACAGGTTTTCCAGGTCTTGCCCGAGGGGATAGGAAAACGTGCGGGCAAAACGCTCATCGCCCGACAGCACGTTGGCCTTGATGTCCCAGACAAAAGAGCCGAGCAATGCACCGGCGTTCAGCGCCAGGCGCACCCGTTCGTTGTCGGCGCGGTAGGCGTTTTCAGCCGCCTGTCGCCGACGTTCGGAGATCACCCGATCCGTGGTTTCCACCACCATGGCCATGACCCCGGCCGGGCGTCCGTCATCGTCGGCTACCGGGCTGTAGTAGAGGTCCATCCAGACATCTTCCGGAACCCCGTCACGCAGCAGCACCAGTTCTTTGTTGCGATAGGACAAGGTGCCGCCCGCCAGGCAGGTGTCGACCACGTGGCGATTGAATTCGGCGACCTCGGGCCAACCCAGTTCCACGGCGGAGCCGAGCAGGTACGGATGACGCCCACCGGCAAACTTGGAATAAGCGTCGTTATAGATCATGTACCCGGACTGGCCCCAGAGCATCACCATCGGCAGTGGCGAGGCGAGCATCAACTGCACCGCGCTGCTCAGGCTCCTGGACCATGAGTCGAGCGGGCCAAGTTCGGTCCGGCTCCAGTCGAACGCACGAATGCGCCCGGCCATTTCGCCGCTCCACCCGGCACACCCGTGGCTATCCGCTAGAAACTGCATCGGCTGGCTCTATCCCGGTAAATGGCACCCGTTTGTTTCGAGCATGCTGCACGCGATTCGTTTCATAGAGGTATAGCTGATTCTGGCGGGCTACCGGAGATCCCCACACTTTGGTCCTCAGTAACCGAGAGACCGTGCACTACACCTCAATCAAATGCTTGAGCGGGTTGTAACTGCTTTTCAGGGTCGCCGCGACATCGAGAATGGCCTTCTCGATGCCATTCAAATGCATGCAGGTCAGCTCGATGGCCGCGCTCTGGTTGCCCGCTTCGATGTACTCGATCAATCGCAGGTGTTCATCGTCGCGACAGGCTTCGTGGCTGTCGTCATCCAGTGCGGCGGCATACAGCGAGGCCCGGGAAATCAGCTTCTGGAACCAGTCGAGCAATACCGGATTGTTCAGGCTGCGGGCCAGTTTGATATGGAACTCGCCGAGCAGGTGAATCAGCCGTTCGTGATCACCGCTTTGATGTGCTTCATCTTCCAGCAGCAGGTGATCGCGCAGATCCTGGGTCACCGCCGTATCACGGCGACGGCACAGTTCACTGACGATACCGATCTCGACCAGACGCCGGGTTTCGAACAGCGAGCGGATCTCCTCGTCACTGGGCAATGACACCGATGCACCTTTATTAGGCTCGGTGGTGACCAAGCCATCGGCCTCCAACTGCTTGAGCGCAGCCCGCACAGACGTGCGGCTGACGTTGAACAGCTCGGCCAGCGAGGCTTCGCCCAGCTTCATCCCCGGACGCAACGAACGCTTGCTGATCGCCTCGTAAACCCCTTGGTAGACGCGGTCGACCGTGGTTTCCAGTTTCTTTTCCGTCATTCATCAACTCCTTGCGCCCTGTGCAAACAACCCTGGCGAATGATCAGCCTTTGAAAAAGGGGCTTGCACGAGCAGGTTAATCCGGGTATTTCTAAATTGCATCCAGATTTTGCATACAATAATTAGAGGAATGCACCATTATGGGTCATCCAGTTGCAATTGAAGTGCGAAACGTCTCCAAGCGATATTCCGACGACCCTGGGCTGGCGCCAGCCCTCGACAATGTTTCTGTCGACATCGCCGACAACGAATTCTTCACCCTGCTCGGCCCCTCCGGCTGTGGCAAGACCACCCTGCTGCGCACCATTGCCGGCTTCGAACACGTCAGCGACGGTGAGATCCGCCTCGCGGGCGAGCCGGTCAACGATTTGCCGCCGTTCAAGCGTCGGGTCAACACGGTGTTCCAGAGTTACGCGCTGTTTCCGCACATGAGTGTTGCGCAGAATATCGCCTTCGGCCTCGAGATGCAGGGCCTTGATCGCAAACTGATCCCGCAGCGGGTCGAGGAAATGCTCGCGCTGGTGCAAATGCAGCACCTGGCCAAACGCAAACCGGCCGAATTGTCCGGCGGCCAACAGCAACGGGTGGCTCTGGCCCGGGCCCTGGCGCCGAAACCGAAAGTGCTGTTGCTCGATGAGCCGCTGTCGGCGCTCGACCTCAAGCTGCGCAAGGAAATGCAGGTCGAACTCAAGCGCGTGCAAAAAGAAGCCGGGATCACCTTCATTTTCGTCACCCACGATCAGGAAGAAGCGCTGACCCTGTCCGATCGCATTGCCGTGATGTCCGCCGGCAAGATCCTGCAAATCGGCACGCCCAACGAAATCTACGAGCGTCCGCAGCACCAGTTCGTCGCGCAATTCATCGGCGACATCAACTTCCTCCCCGGGCACCTCAAGCGCGGCCAGCAGAACGAAAAGCTCTTCGTGCCCAACGGCATGCCCGTGGAAATCCCCTGCCCGGCCCAGGGCTTTGACGGCAGCAAGGTGCAACTGGCGTTCCGCCCCGAGCGTTCGCAACTGGTTGAGCCGTCGCAGCCCCATCACCTGCGCGGCGTGATCGAGGCCGTGCTGTACGTCGGCACGGCCACGCTCTATCAGTGCCGCCTGAACAACGACATCAAGGTCATGCTGCGCGAGAACAACGAAGGCCTGAACCACGGGCGGGTGGTGGGTGATCGCGTCGCGGTCAACCTGCCGCCCCACGCCTGCCTGCTGATGGAGGCCTGAGATGAGCGTCAGCAGCACTTCCCCTGCCCTCAACCGCGCGCTGTTGCTCAGCCCGGTTGTCCTGACCCTGTTGGCCCTGATCGCCATTCCGCTGGGCATCATGGGCTACATCAGCCTGTTGCCGCGCAACGTCTATGGCGGCGTCGACTGGCAGGCCGACTGGCAATTGCAAAGTTATGTGCAGCTGTTCTTCCAGGAAGGTTTCGACGGCGAACTGGAGTTGAACTGGGTCTACGCCCAGGCGTTGTTGCGCTCGGTGTTCCAGGCCGGCGGCACCACGGTCCTGTGCTTCCTGTTCGGCTTCCCGGTGGCGTTGTGGATGTCGAGCCTGACACCGCGCCGACGCAACCTGATGGTGTTGCTGATCACCATCCCGTTCTGGACCAACCTGCTGATTCGCAACTATGCCTGGCTGATCATCCTGCGCGAACACGGCTGGGTCGCCCAGAGCCTCAACGCGCTGTTCCCCCAGGCCGGCGGCATCACCCTGCTCTACAACGACTTCGCGGTCAGCGTCGGCCTGGTCTACAGCTTCCTGCCGTTCATGATCCTGCCGATCTACTCGACCCTGGAGAAACTCGACTGGCGTCTGGTGGAAGCCGCCTATGACCTGGGCGCCAATCGCTGGCATGCGTTGCGGCGGATCATCCTGCCGCTGTCGATGCCGGGGGTGATTGCCGGTGCCTTGCTGGTGTTCGTGCCGAGCCTGGGTGCCTTCATTACCCCGGCGATCCTCGGTGGCGGCAAGACGCTGATGATCGGCAACCTGATCCAGCAGCAGTTCGGCACCGCGCGCAACTGGCCGCTGGGCAGTTCGCTGTCGTTCCTGCTGCTGGGGATCATGTTGCTGTCCCTGGTGCTCTACGCCCTCTATAGCCGCAATGCCGCCAAGACCCAACGCCCAGGAGCCCAAGCATGATTGCCCTGCACCTGAAGAAACTGCCGCTGACCCGTGAAGTCAGCCTGTTGATGCTGGCCTATCTGTACCTGCCGATCTTCGTGCTGATCGCCTACAGCTTCAACGCCAACCGTTCGGCGACGGTGTGGACCGAGTTCTCGTTTGCCTGGTACGGACGCATCCTGGCCAACCCGTCGATCCAGACCGCGGCATTGAACTCGATCATCGTCGCCAGCATCGCCACGGTCTGCGCCACGGCGATTGCCCTGCTCGCGGCGCTGGCGACGTACCGGCCGTTCTACGGACAGAAAATGGTCGAAGGCGGGATCAACCTGCCGCTGATCCTGCCGGAGATCGTCACGGCCGTGGCCACCCTGCTGCTGTTCATGGCACTGGGAATCAAGCTCGGCCTGCTGACGGTAATCGTCGCCCACATCGGCTTTTGCATCCCCTTTGCCTACCTGCCGATCCGCGCGCGGCTCAATGACCTGGACAAGAGCCTGCTGGAAGCGGCGAACGACCTGTACGCCAACCCCTGGCAGGTGTTTCGCCGGGTGACCTTGCCGCTGCTGTGGCCGGCGGTGCTGTCCGGTTCGGTGCTGGCGTTCGTGGTCAGCCTCGACGATTTCATCATGACCTTCTTCGTCGCAGGGCCGGGTTCGACCACCTTGCCGGTGTACATCTTCTCGGCGATCAAGGCCGGCGTGACGCCGGAGATCAATGCGATTTCGACCCTGATGCTGGTGATATCCATCGTGCTGGTAGTGCTGGCCTTCTGGCTGGGACAGCGCGGCAAACAACAATGAGCCTAGAGACTTCTTTATGAGCAAGAAAGTGAAAAGCCCCCGTTTTGCTGCTGCCGGTTTCGCCGTTGCCGGTCTGGCCTTGAGTTGCTTCACCGCGTTCGCTGCGTCCAGCGCCCAGGCCGCCGAGCCCAAGGAGCTGTTCTTCTACAACTGGACCGATTACTACCCGGTCGACCTGCTGGCCAAGTTCGAAAAGGAGACCGGCATCAAGGTCACCATGGACGGCTACGACAGCAACGAAACCCTGCTGGCCAAATTGCAGGCCGGCGGCGCGGCGTACGACGTGATCGTGCCGTCGCAATCGATCATGCGCACTTTGATCAACCAGAACCTGCTGCTGGAAATCGACGCCTCGGCCCTGCCCAACTTCCAGTACGTCAAGCCGGCATTCCGCGACCCGAGCTTCGACCCGGGCCGCAAGTTCTCGGCACCGTACCTGTGGGGCACCACCGGGTTCTCCTATGACAGCGCCCGGGTGCCCGGCGGCAAGCTCGATGACTCGTGGAAAGAGTTCTTCGAGCCACGCAAGGAACTGCAAGGCCAGCTCGCCGCCCTCGACACCTCCAGCAGCGTGATCAACGCCGCCAGCCACTACCTGAATGTCGACGAGTGCAGCGAAAACCCGCAGGACGCCAAGCGCATCCTCGAACTGCTGCAAAAACAGAAACCCTTCCTGAAGATGTACAGCTCGGACAACACCGTCGACCGCATGGCCTCCGGTGAAGTGATCATGATGCAGAACTGGAACGGGTCTACAGCGCGGGCCACCCTGCAGAAGAGCACCATCAAGTACGTGTATCCGAAGGAAGGCCTGGCCATGTTCCAGGACAACTTCGCCGTACCCAAGAGCGCGCCCCACCCCGGCAACGCGAAGATTTTCATCGACTGGATGATGAAACCGGAAAACGCCGCCGCCGTGTCCAACGCCATCGCCTACGCCAACGGCATCCAGAGCGACAAGCTGATCGACGCCAAATGGCGGGTGATGGATGCCATCAACATGCCCGACGAATTCGCCTCGCGCCTGCGTCCTGAAAAGGAATGCAGCAACAAGGCGCGTGAACTGCAGGACCGGATCTGGGCGAAGCTCAAGGGCTGATCCGAAACCGAGTCGCGGCCTTCGCGAGCAGGCTCGCTCCCACATTTGAAATGCATTCCATTGTGGGAGCGAGCCTGCTCGCGAAGACGCCCGTCCAGACAACATCGAATTTGAGGTTTGTATGACCCAACCCCGCTGGCTGCGCAACGTGCGCCCCTACGGCTCCCCCGCCGAAGACCTGCTGATCGAAAACGGCCGGTTCACCCAACGCCGTCCGGCCTCGATCGAAACTCTGTCCGCCACCGACATCGACGGCCAGAATCAGTTGCTCACTCCCGCCCTGGTGGAAAGCCACGTACACCTGGACAAAACCCTCTGGGGCCAGCCCTGGCGCCCCAACAGCGCCGGTCCGACCCTCAAGGACTACATCGCCAACGAACGGCGCATCCTGCGCGAAGTCACCACCCCCATCGCCCAACGGGCCGGGGCCCTGCTGGAAAACTGCATTGCCCGGGGCTCACTGACCATGCGTTGCCACGTCGACATCGACCCGGAATTCGGCCTGCGGCATGTCGAGGCCATGCAGCAACTGCGCGAACAATACCGCGACCTGATCGACCTGCAACTGGTGGTGTTCCCGCAAACCGGGCTGATCAGCCGCCCCGGCACCGCCGAACTGATGCGCGAAGCCATGGCCCTGGGCGTGGAGAACGTCGGTGGCCTGGACCCGTGCGGCATCGACAACGACCCGATCGCCCAACTGGATTTCGTCTTCAAGCTGGCCAGCGAATTTGACCGTGGCGTCGACATTCACCTGCACGACAAGGGTGAGCTGGGTCTGTGGCAGATCGCGCTCATCGCCGACTACACCGAGCGCTTCGGCCGCCAAGGCCAGGTGATGATCAGTCATGCCTACTGCCTCGGCATGCTGCCATGGAGCCAGGTCAAACCGGTGGCCGAGCGCCTGGCGACACTGGGTATTTCGCTGATGAGTTCGGCCCCGGCCGATTGCGCGGTGCCGCCGTTCCTGGCCCTGCGCGAAGTCGGCGTGAATCTGTGCCTGGGCTCGGACGGCATTCGTGATGCATGGTCGCCGATGGGCAACGGCGACATGCTGGAGCGCGCGATGCTGCTGGCGTTCCGTTTCGATTTGAACAAGGACGAAGAACTGGCGGCGGCGTTCGAGGCGGCGACCGTCAACGGCGCCCAGGCACTGGGTTGCGCAGCCAATCGCCTGCAGGTCGGCCAGCCGGCGGACTTCCTGCTGATGCCCGTGCAAACGTTGGGTGAAGCGGTGGTTTCGCGACCGCTGCGTCAAGTCTATCGCGCCGGTCGTTTGATCGCTGCGGGTGGTCGTTTGCTGGAAAGCCGCCTGTGAAGCGCATCGGTTTGCGGGCCAGTTGCGTGGTCGGCTTCGACGGCACGCAGCATGTGCTGTGGCGCGACGGCGAAGTGGTGTTCGAAGGCTCGCGCATCGAGTTTGTCGGGCGCGGTTATCCGGGCCCGGTAGATCAGTGGACCGATTACGGCAACGCGCTGATCGGCCCCGGCTTCATCGATCTGGATGCCCTTGGCGATCTCGACTCCACGGTACTGACCCTGGACAACGGCGACGAGCGCGACATGGGCCGGATGTGGTCAGCACAGTATCTGGCGCGCGGATCGCGGGAAAGTTACAGCCCCGAAGAAGAAGTCTTCAAATACCGCTATGCCTTCACGCAACTGATCCGCAACGGCATCACCACGGCCATGCCGATCACCTCGATGTATTACCGCGAGTGGGCCGAGACCTACGACGAGTTTGCGGCGGTCGCCGGCGTGGCGGCCGAGTTGGGACTGCGCACTTACCTGGGCCCTTGCTACATGAGCGGCATGAGCTACTGGCGCGCCGATGGCAGCCTGGCGCACCACTGGGACGAAGCCCGGGGCATGGCCGGCCTCGATTCCGCCGATCGGTTTTTCCGGGATTTCGACGGCGCGCACAACGACCTGATTCGCGGCGCGCTGCTGCCCGATCGCATCCAGACCTGCACCCCGGCGCTGCTGCAACGCACCGCCGCGCTGAGCCGGGAACTGAACGCACCAATGCGCCTGCACTGCTGCCAGGGCCTGGGTGAAGTGGCGATGGTCGAGCAATTGCGCGGCACCTCGCCGCTGGGCTGGTTGCAGCAGCTTGGGCTGCTGACCCCGCGCAGCCTGCTGCCCCACGGCATCTACACCCACGGCGATGACGACCTGCAACGTGTGGTGGATGGCGGCGCGAGCCTGGTGCATTGCCCGGTGGTGTTTGCCCGGGACGGCGAGGCATTGAATTCGTTTGGCCGCTATCGGGCCAAGGGCATCAACTTCGCCCTCGGTACCGACACCTGGCCGGCGGACTTGCTCGACAACATGCGCCAGGGCCTGAACATCGCCCGACTGATGGAGGGCGGCAACGAGCTGACCAGCACACTGGATATGTATAACGCCGCGACCCTCGGCGGCGCCAGGGCCCTGGGCCGCGACGATCTCGGCCGACTGGCACCGGGGTGCAAGGCCGACATCAGCGTGTTCAACCTGCGCGGGATGCACCTGGGGCCTTTGTTCGACCCGCTGAAAAATCTTCTACTGGCCGGTCGCGGCGACGACTGCATCGCCAGCTACATCGATGGCCGCTGCGTGATGCAGGACGGCCAGGTCGAGGGCGTCGACTACCCCGCCCTGCAACGCCAGGCCCAACGCCAATTCGAAAAACTGATGCGCAGCCACAGTGACCGGGCCTTCGGCCAACCGGACTGGAAAAGCCTGTTCCAGCCGGCCATCCCGTTCGCCGACGACTACAGCGCACAGACGCCACTGAGCGCGATCGAGCCTCTCCTTTAGGGAATTCTGCCTATGCAAAGCTTTGACTTCAGCACACTGAGTCCACGGGACAAATACAAGATTCTGATCGGCAGCGTCGTGCCACGACCGATTGCCCTGGTCACCACCGTCGACGGCGAAGGCCGGGTCAACGCGGCGCCGTTCAGCTTTTTCAATGCGCTGTCGGCCGATCCGCCCATCCTCGCCCTTGGCGTGGAAAATTACGGCGACCAAAGCCCCAAGGACACCACCCGCAATATCCAGCTCAATCAGGAATTCACCGTGAACATCGTCAGCGACGCGCTGGTGGAGGCCATGAACGTCTGTGCCGTGCCCTTCGCCCCCGGCTTCGATGAACTGACCGCCGCCGGCCTCACCGCCATCCCCGGCACCACGGTCAAATGCCCGCGCATCGGCGAAGCCCCGGTGGCGCTGGAGTGCCGGCGGATGATGGCGCTGTCCATCGGACAATCCCGGGAGATCATCTTTGGTGAAGTGCTGATGGCGCATGTGCGTGACGAACTGATCGACCCGAAAACCCTGTACATCGATCAGTTGGGGCTTGATGCGATCGGCCGCATGGGTGGGCATGGCTATGCGCGCACGCGGGATTACTTCGATTTGCCGACTCGCTCGTTACAGGCGTGGACGGATGCACCGGGCGGTGGCGAGCGGTTTTGGCCACTGGCCAAATAGCAGGCATTAACACAAACCCTGTGGGAGCGAGCTTGCTCGCGATAGCGGTCTGTCAGGCAGCGCAGATGTTGACTGTAAAACCGTCATCGCGAGCAAGCTCGCTCCCACAGGCTTGCGGCGTCAGTGAAAATCCCGGCTACGCACAGTGATGCCATCGAGCAACGCACTCAGGTCACTCAAGCGCCCGGCTATCAGATGCCGGACCTCGCCCTCCTTCTCCCAGCGCCCGTCGACCTTGAGCAGCTGCGAGCCGACCAGCACCTGGCGCTGGCGCTCGGCCAGGTCGCGCCACACCACCACGTTGACGTTGCCAAACTCGTCCTCGAGGGTGACGAAGGTCACGCCGCTGGCGGTGGCCGGGCGTTGTCGGCCGGTGACCAGCCCGGCGACGCTGACCGGCCGACCGTGCTCGACGTCAAGCAACTCTTTCGAACTGCGGCAGCGCCGCGCCTTCAACTCACCACGCAACAGGGTCAGCGGATGCGGCCCGAGGGTGGTGCCGACACTGGCGTAATCGGCTTGCAGGTCCTCGCCCACGGTGGGTTTGGGTAGCGCCACCGCGTCCTCCTCCTGGCTCGGCAGGCCGGCAAACAAACCCAGCTGCTTTTGTACCCCGGCCACTTCCCAGCGCGCCCGGTGGCGGTCGCCGGCCAGGCCACGCAACGCGCCGGCATCGGCCAGTTGCTCCTGGGCGCGGGCATCGAGCCGTGCCCGTTCGCCGAGGTCGGCGATATCGGCGAACGCGCCTTGCGAACGGGCCGCTTCGATGCGTCGGGCATCGTCCTCGCGAAAGCCCTTGATCATGCGTAGCCCCAAGCGAAGCGCCGGTTGCGCACCGCTGATCGGTTCCAGGCTGCAATCCCAGTCACTGGCGCGCACGTCCACCGGGCGAACCTGCAAATGATGACGCCGAACATCCTGCAGAATCTGGTCCGGGCTGTAGAACCCCATCGGCCAGCTGTTGATCAGCGCACAGGCAAAGGCCGCCGGTTCGTGGCATTTCAACCAGCAACTGGCGTAAGTCAGCAAGGCAAAGCTGGCGGCGTGGGACTCGGGGAAACCGTAGCTGCCAAAGCCCTTGATCTGCTCGAAGATCTGCGCGGCGAACTCGGCGGTGTAGCCGTTTTTCTTCATGCCGGCGGCCAGCCGCTCCTTGTGCGGTTCGAGCCCGCCGTGGCGTTTCCAGGCGGCCATGGAGCGGCGCAGCTGATCGGCCTCGCCGGGGCTGTAGTCGGCGGCGACGATGGCGATCTGCATCACCTGCTCCTGAAACAGCGGCACGCCAAGGGTGCGCTTGAGCACCACTTCCAGTTCCGGCGACGGATACGCCTCCGGCTCTTCCTTGTTCCGTCGCCGCAGGTACGGGTGCACCATGCCGCCCTGGATCGGCCCTGGCCGAACGATGGCGACCTCGATCACCAGGTCGTAAAACGTCTTGGGCCTGAGCCTCGGCAACATCGACATCTGCGCCCGGGACTCGATCTGGAACACGCCGATGGTGTCGGCCCGACCGATCATTTCGTAGGTGGCCGCATCCTCGGGCGGGATGGTCGCCAGGCTCAGGTCCAGGCCCCGGTGCCGGCGCAGCAGATCGAAACATCGGCGAATCGCGCTGAGCATGCCCAGCGCCAGGATATCGACCTTGAGCAGGCCCACTGCGTCGAGGTCATCCTTGTCCCACTGGATGATGGTGCGCTCGGCCATGGCGGCGTTTTCCACCGGCACCAGACTGTCCAGCGGCTGCTCGGAAATCACGAAACCGCCGGGGTGCTGGGACAAATGCCGGGGGAAGCCGATCAACTGCCCCGTCAGGCTCAGCACCCGGTGCAGCACCGGGCTCTGCGGGTCAAAACCACCTTCACGCAGGCGCTCGACGGGGGGCGTTTCATCGCTCCAGTGACCGCAGCAATCGGCCAGGGCGTTGATCTGGTCCGGCGGCAAGCCCAAGGCCTTGGCCACATCCCGTACCGCACCGGCGGCGTGGTAAGTGCTGACCACCGCCGTCAGCGCGGCGCGGGCCCGGCCATAACGCAGGAACACGTACTGCAAGACTTCTTCGCGGCGTTCATGCTCGAAATCGACGTCGATGTCCGGCGGTTCGTTACGTTCCCTGGACAGAAAGCGCTCGAACAGCAACGTGGTGCGATCCGGATCGATTTCGGTGATCCCCAGGGCGAAGCACACTGCCGAGTTGGCCGCAGAACCACGCCCCTGACAAAGAATCTGTTGCTGGCGGGCAAAGCGGACGATGTCGTGGACCGTCAGGAAATAACTTTCATAGCCCAGTTCGGCGATCAGTTGCAGCTCTTTATCGATCTGCACCAACACTTCGTTTTTCGGCCCTTTTGGCCAGCGCCACTCGATGCCTTCCTCGGTCAAATGACGCAGCCACGAGGTGGCCGAGTGCCCTTGCGGCACCAGTTCGCGGGGGTATTGATAACGCAACTGGCCGAGGTCGAAGGTGCAGCGCTGGGCAATGACCAGCGTTTGCGCCAGCAAGTCTGGTGGGTAAAGCGCCTGCAGCACATCGAGACTACGCAGATGGCGCTCGCCGTTGGGATGCAGGCGCAACCCGGCATCGGCCACCGGCAGGTGGTGACGGATCGCGGTCATGGTGTCCTGCAAGGCCCGGCGCCCGCGTGCGTGCATGTGCACATCGCCACTGGCCACGGCGGGAATTCGCAGTTCCCGAGCCAGTATGAGCAAATCGTTCAGGCGTTGCCCATCGTCCTGACCGCAATGCAACTGCACCGCCAGCCACAGGCGTTCGCCGAAGACCTGCTTGAGCCAGTGGCCCTGTGCAAAGGCATCGACAGCGTCCGGCACCCACAACGCCAACAGCCCCGGCAACGGTTCGCCGAAATCTTCGCGCAGCACCTGATACTGGCCTTTGTGCGTGCGGCGCCGGGCGCGGGTGATCAATCGGCACAGCGCCTGATAGCCCTCGAGGCTCTCCACCAGCAGCACCAGTTTCGGACCGTTCTCGATGCGAATTTCACTGCCGATGATCAGCGGCAACTCCACGGACTTCGCCGCTTGCCAGGCACGAACGATGCCTGCCAGGGTGCATTCGTCGGTGATCGCCAGGGCTTGGTAACCCTGTTTTTTCGCGCGCTGGAACAGCTCGAGGGCACTGGAGGCACCGCGCTGGAAGCTGAAGTTCGACAGGCAGTGCAATTCGGCATAGTCGCGGCTCATGCGAACCAGCCCTGCAACCACAACGGGCCGTCCTCGCCGACCGCCCGGTAGGCCCAGCCCTGTTGGCCGGCACGGGTTTCGATCAGGTAATAGTCACGGCGTACGTCGTCACCGTCCCACCAGCCGGACTCGATACGCTCCGGCCCCATGAGGATGCGCGCCGAACCCTGGTGCACGGCCAGCGGCTCGGTCAGCAGCCAGCCCGGCCGCTTCACGGCGCCCAGCACTGCGCACGGCTGGCTGTCGGCACTGGCCTGCCACGCGCACTCGGGGCGATGATCGGCCTGGAAGCGCAAGCCATGCACCGCGTCATCCCCCAGCCGTGCGCGCAGGCGTTCGCGCAGTTGCTCCCAGGGCAAGGACTGCTGCGGGCGATCGTCGAACAGTTCCTGATGCTGGGGCACGAAGGTCGGCAAATCCTCGGCACACAGGCGAAAACCGCGCACCGGCGCCTCGACCTGGACTTGCTCCAGCCGCCCCCGGGCCAGTTCGAAGAGCATCGCCGGATCACGCTCGGCGCTGAGCAGGCCGACCTTGATCAGCGTATCCGGCAACCCGGCGTGCTCCAGATGCAGGTCGAAACGCTGTACGCCGCTGTCGCGACCGCACAGGAACGCCGACAGGTCGCCCGTCAACCGGCGCAACGGAAACAGCAGGGCTTGATGGGACTGCACATCGAAATTGAGCTCGATACGCACATCGAAGCGGTCCGGCGGCAGGTAAAACGCCAGCGCCAGCCGCCGCGTGCCAAGCAACGCATCCAGATGCTTGAGCACCTGGGCCTCGAAACGCCGGGCCAGGCTATGTCGGGGCAACGCCTGCACCTGGCTCAAGGTGCGCAGGCCCATGCGCGACAAGGCCGTGGCAACCTGTGCTTCGAGGCCGATCCGGTCGACGGGCATCTGCCCCAGGTGATGCTGCAAGGCTTGATCATCCGGTACCACCAGGCCGTCATAGGCATTGGCCAGCACCCGCGCCGCCACCGGGTTGGGCGCGGCCACGATGCGGTGCCGAAACCCCAGTTCGCCGAGCTCACGGCGCAAAAGCGCTTCGAATTGCGGCCAGGCGCCGAACAGGCCGAGGCTGGACTCGATCTCGAACACCACGGCCCGGGGGTAATGCACGCTGACCTGGGAACTGAAGCGATAGGCCCAGGCGGCGAGAAACTGCTGCCAGCGCTCGATTTCACTGGCGTCGTATTCAGCCGTGGCAAACCCCTTGCTCAAGGCCTGTGCCGCGCTCATGGACTGGCCGGGACGCAAACCCAGCGCCCGCGCCGCAGTGTTGACGGCCTGCAGCACCCGGCGCTGGGCCGGGCCGGTCAGCAACGCCAGGGGTTCATCAGGATCGGCGCGCTGACGCAATGCCGCGTCCAGCGCCAATTGCGGGAAAACAATGCAGACCCAGCGCATGGCAACCTCAATGCCCCACGGCGAAGGCAATCGGCGCCGAACGGGCCAGGCCGCCGCGGCACTTGAGCACGCGCAGTTGTGCCGGCCGGGCATCGATGGCGATGCGCAGGGCCGCCGGCGAAGGGTTGATCGCTTCACTGAGGGGACGATAGGCGAAGGCCAGGGTCTGGCCGGTTTCCGCCGCCACCTGCAAACGGCGCAAGGCGCGGTCATCGGCCTTGTGCGGCCAGCACAGCACCGCGCCGCAACTGCCCGAACGCAGGCATTGTTCCGCGGCCCACAGCGCATCGCGCTCGCTGGCCCGGATGATCGACAGCTGACGCAGATCGACCCCGGCGCCCTGCCACGCCTGGGGATATGGCACATAAGGCGGCGCCACCAGCACGATGCGTTCGCCCGCCGCAGACAGCCGTGCCAGCGTCGGCCACACCAGTTGCAACTCGCCCACGCCCTGCCCGGCCAGCAGGATTTCCGTCAGCGCCGCCTCCGGCCAGCCGCCGCTGGGCAATGCCGCGTCCAGCGCGGCGTGCCCGGTGGGCTGCGGGCTGGCGGCCGGCGGCGCAGGCCGGCCCCTCCAGACCTGGCCGCCATTGAACAGCGTATCCAGCGCAACGACGGCACCCATCAGCCTTGCCTCACCAGGCCACAGAACACACCTTCGATGGCCAGGTCCTGATCGGCGTTCACAATGATCGGCTGGTAGGCCGGGTTGCGCGGCAGCAGGCGAACCACATCGCCGACCCGCTCGAAGCGCTTGATGGTGACTTCACCGTCGAGCCGTGCCACGACGATCTGGCCATTAACGGCCTCGGGGTTGCGGTGCACGCCCACCAGATCGCCGTCGAGAATACCGTCCTCGATCATCGAATCACCGCGCACCCGCAACATGTAGTCCGGCACCCGCGAGAAGAGCGACGGATCGAGCAGCAAGCGGCTATGGATTTGCGCATCGACCCCGATCGGCGCACCAGCCGCCACCCGACCAAGCACCGGGATGTCCAGCAACTCGGGACGCGGCGGCTGCCCGAGCAGGCGAATGCCCCGGGCCTGATGCGGGTTGACCTCGATAAACCCGGCTTCGGTCAGCGCCAGCACATGCTTGCGCGCCACGCTGCGGGAGGCGAAACCGAACGCCTCGCTGATTTCAGCGAGGCTCGGAGGCTGACCGTGCTCGGCGATGCGATCGCGGATAAAGGTCAGGATGGCGGTACGGCGGGGAGTCAGAGTCGTCATGGAGTACATTTGTACTCTTTTGGCATTTACCTGGCAAGGACCGTCAATCATCTGGTGGCAGGACCAGTGACCTGTGGGAGCGAGCTTGCTCGCGATGGTCTTTCATTCAACATGTGTATCGACTGAGCGAGCCTCATCGCGAGCAAGCTCGCTCCCACATTGGACTTCAGTGACTCAAGAGGTGAGTTGCGCCAGATACGCCCACGGATAAATCCCCGCTCATGGCCATCGCTGAAGACCAGTTGCAGGCCATACCCCCTGCGAGTGCTATTCGATCACCCGAACCCGCGCATCCTTGGCATGAGCGTAAAGGACACCAAAACAATTAACAGTGTGCCTACGGCACTGAGGATTGCCGTGAGGGAAAGGGTCTGGGAATAACCGACCATCCCGCCGACGATTCCGCTACCAAGAAAAATGAAGGGGTGCACGCCACTGGTAAAGAGCGTATCGACTGCCACCACTTTACCGAGGTCCTTTTCGGGAGACAGTGTCTGCATCGCTGTGGCCCAACCAGTCAACCAGGACGCTTCGACGATACCCACCAGGATCGCCCCCAGTATCGCCATCCAGGACGAGCTTCCCATGCCGAGTAGTGCCATCGCGCCGGCCAGGAACAAGCCGCAGGTCACAGCAAGTCCGATCAGTCGTTCATGCCCGGAAACAAGCGCCGTGATGATTGATCCAATGCACGCACCGAATCCCGAGGCGGCCAGACACAGCCCCCACATTTCTTCGTTGAATCGATCGCTGATGGCATAGGGAGCGACGACCAGGAAAATCGGGAAACACAAGACGTTCACCACAAGGGTGGCCGCGAAGCCCAGCAAAAGCTTGGAGTTGCCGGTAACGATGGCAATGCCATTGACCGCTTCTCGGATCGAGAACTTCTCCTCGAACTCATGGGACTCCACATTGGGCAACATCGCCGTGTAAATGGCGGCGCAGAAGAATGTGAGACCATCGATCAAAATGCCCCAGACCGGGTCCCAGAAAATGATGAATACACCCAGCGTCGCGGGAAACAGCACAGCGACCAGGTTGTCGACAAAGTTCATCGCACCATTGCCCGCCACCAGTGCTTGCTTGGGCAGCAATTTGACGAGCAGTACCTGAGCACACGGACGGGAAACCCCAATGCCGATGCCAAATATCAGGTAGGCAAAGACCAGGTACCACCAAGGCGTACCGGAGACGATCAGCGCCACTGCGGCCAGTTGCGCAACACCCCTCGCCGTGTCGGTGTAAATCAGTACTTGCTTCGGCGACTTTCGATCCGCCAGCAAACCTCCGATCAGGGCCCCGATCACGGTCCCTACCCCGACTGCCGCCATGACAAAACCGAATACTTCTCCTCCGTAGCCGGTCCGGATAAGCGCTATCGGCAGTGCGGCCAGACAAATAACGTCGCCGGCCATCGAGAGACTTTGGCCAATGAGCAACTTGCGAAAAGACGAGACGCTCAGAGCTTCGGTATAAGGTGATAAGCGATCGGCGATAGAGATCATAAGTAATCCTCCTTGAGACCAGAGCAAAAAGATCGCAGCCTGCGGCAGCTCCTACAGGAGGCCGGTTCAGCCAGTGAGTCCAGCCAGATAGGCCTACGGATAAATCCCCCGTTCATGCCCATCGCTGAAGACCAGTTGCAGGCCATAGCCCTGGCGCGCAACTCGATAACCCGCAGACGTAAGGCCCAGCATTCCTTGCTCGAACAAAAAGGACGATCAAAAAAACAAGACCTACCGTTCGTCTCCTTTCTAAAAAAATCAGCACCTGAAGAAAATAAAAATCCATAAAAAAAGTACAAAACGCACATTTACTCCTACAGAAATATTCTACTCAATATATCAAGATCATTTCTGCCTGCCGAAAACTAAAATACAGATTCAAAAAGGAATTCCACAGTTCCATACTAGAGACTATCCACACTAAAACAAAACCAAGCCACCAAGACTCCTGACATCATGTAGGACGCTTCTTAAAAACATGCAGGAATCCCCCTACAACACAAAATCCCTTCGCTTGCATTCAACAGCAAAATCAACTAATCCTTGCAGCACCACTTAATACCAAGCGGCAACCCCACAAACAAAAGCAAAATAAAAAACAACAAGACTGAAAAGCGCCACTCAATGACTAAAAATATTTTACCCAGAGTATTCTCCCTAACCTCCATATTCATCAAAGAACAACTAAAGGAGCCCATCGCCTTTTTCTGGATCATGATACCCCCTTGTGTAATGTTCTATTTCTTTGCAACAACCAGGCAAGACCCCAACTATTTATCCAGCAATTACATTACGATTTCGGCATGGTTTTATGCCTACATCTCTTCAAGTGTCGCGCTATTCGGATTCGCCTTTTACATAATCGGAAGAAGGGAAAGCGGATTCACTCGATCATTTATTTACTCCAGGGAATCAAAACTGATTTTTCTTTTATCGCACTTCATTGCGTACTCGCCAATATCAATATCTTATTGCGCAACCTTTTACTTGACGACCAAGTTTCCATTTGGAAACTACACCCTCGGTGAACTACTGAATCTGGCACTACGCTTTTACATCTGCTTTATCATGTTTTGCACTTTTGGGGCTGCCTTCTCATTGCTACCGATCAATTTTCAGAACTCGAACACTTTGCTTTCCATTTTTTCGTTTTGCATGTTGATCCTCGGAGTAATGAGTGCCAGCAGATCAAACCCCATCACCGACGCTTTGAACCTCGCAAACCCACTGACGCTTGCAAGCCAAATAATGGAACAAGGCATTGAATCCAACAAACTCATCACAACTGCAATAGTTCTTTTGTTTGTTTTTGCATTGTACAAAACGTTCAAGCACCTAAGAATAAATCCCGTATGGAGCCGGTACTGATGAAAAAATTCACGGCGCAGAACATTGACTTCTCCTATACAGATACGCCTCTCTTGACCCGGGCATCTCTTGAGGTTGCTCAAGGCGACATTGTCGGCATTCTGGGGCCCAACGGATCTGGAAAAACAACTTTTTTCGATATCGTCTGCGACCTTAAAGAAGCAAAGTCCGGTTTCATAAAAAACGACTTCAGTCGCTTTTTATACCTTTCCCAAATCATCTCCACGCCCCCACCGCTGCGCATGCGTGACATCTTTAAAATGGTGACGGCGCTGTCATCAAACGAGCCCATGACACAAGACAAAACCCTGAAAAAACTAAGTACCTGGAGCCCAGCGATAGTTGACAGATACCAAGACACATGGAACAAAAAATCATCGTTATGCAGCTACGGAGAGACACGCTGGTTCTTTACGCTTTCACTTCTATCAATTTCTGCAGACTTTGTAATTCTCGATGAACCTACTGCCGGTGTAGATCCAGAATTTCGTCACTATATTTGGCAATGTCTTCACGGCGCTGCCAGGGAAGGCACCGCCATTCTGGTTTCCTCGCACAATGTTGAGGAGATAATCAACCATTGTGATTATTTTTATATGATCAGCCAGCAACGCTTCAATCGCTTTAACAACGGCCGTGAGTTCATGCAAAAGTATGGAGTAAAGACTGTGGACGATGCGTTTATCCGGGCCGTTACTGAACCTGTATTCGCCACATAAACCACTGGAAGCGCAAACGGGGGAGCTGCCGCAGATCGCGACAACTGCCGATGAGGAATGGAATTCGATTCAGTCGGTAAGTCCAGCCAGATACGCCCACGGATAAATCCCCCGCTCATGCCCATCGCTGAAGACCAGTTGCAGGCCATAGCCCTGCGGGTTCAGTTCGATTACCCGCACCCGGGCATCCACCATCGGCGCCATCCCCCGCAGACGAAAGGCCCGGCACTGCGAACATGGACACTGACGACGCAGTTCGGCGTGGTCCAGCCACTGTTCGCGGCCATCGGGCCAGTTCAATCGCAGCTGCTGCCTACCCTGCGAATTACCCACCGCCAGCGGGTTCATTGCAGTTGACTCAAGGCAATGCGCACGGCCTTGCGCACTTCCGGGTCGCCGTCGTGTTGCGCGGCCTGCAATGGCGCAATGGCCCGTGGGTCGTTGAGTTCGCCGAGGGCCAGCGCGGCTTCCTTGCGCAGGTTGCTGATGCGATGGTCGAGGGTGTCGATCAGCGCTTCAAGCGCCGGTACATAACGCAAGCGACCGAGGCTGCGGGTGGCGCGCAGGCGCACCTGCCAGTAATCGTCGCCCAAGGCGTCGACCAGGGCCGGGCCGGCGTCGGGGTGGCCGACCTTGCCCAGGGTGGTGGCGGCTTCTTCGCGGACTTGCCAGGCATCGTCCCGCAAGGCCTGGCGCAGGGCCGGCAGCACCTGGGCGTCAGACGCCAGGCCAAGCGCCCCGGTGGCGGCCCGCCGCACGTCGGTGTCTGGGTCAGCGCTGGCCAGTCGCGCCAGTGCCGGCAAGGCATCAAGCTGCTTGAGCCAGCCGAGTACGCCCACCGCCTCGCGGCGCACGCTGGCGCTTTCATCGTCCAATGCAGCGGCAGCTGCTGCGGCGGCATCGGGGCAGCGCAACTCGCGCAACGCCCGGAACGCGGCAATGCGTACGCCGCTGTCGGCGTGCCCGGTCCACGGCAGAATGACCCGGCCCGCCGCTTCGCTCTTGAGCAGGCTGAGGCTTTGCGCAGCGGCCGCCTGCACCGCCGGGGATGGATCCGTCAGGGCCTGGCACAAGGCTTCGACCACGGGCGCGTCCTCCCAGGCTTCCAGCAACCGGGCGGCTTCGGCGCGGACCTCTGCCATCGGGTCTTCGGCCAGTCGATCGATCAACCACTGCAGGCCTTCCGGCTCCTCGAGATCGGCCAGCTCGATCAGTGCGATCCGGCGCACGCCAGGGTCGTCATCGGTCAGGCGCGGTTGCAGGGCCAGAATGTCGTCGTTATCGGTTACATCAAATAGAGAGGTCATAGGGCAAATCGCGGCAGTTTGTTTTCAGGGGGAAGTCCGAGCGGGTTCAGGCGCGGCAGTTGCCGGCCGTCTTCGTGCCGCAGGAGTTCGAGGCAATGGCGCTTCAGATGCGAGAATTCAGGGCGGGTCATCAGCTCCGTGCTGCGCGGCCGGGGGAAATCCAGGCGCAGGTCTTCGATGATTCGCCCGGGGCGCGAGCTCATGACCAGCAAGCGGTCGGCGAGGAATAGCGCTTCGTCGATGTCATGGGTGACAAACACCACGGTGGTGCGGATGCGCGTCCAGATGTCCAACAGCAGTTCCTGCATGTTCAATCGGGTCAGGGCATCTAGGGCGCCAAAGGGCTCGTCCATCAGCAACAGGCGCGGACGGTTGACCAGCACCCGGGCGATTTCCACCCGCTGCTGCATGCCGCCGGACAGTTGGTCGGGCCAGCGCCCGGCAAAACCTTCGAGGCCCACCAGGGCGAGGATTTCATCCGCTGCCTTGAGCCGTTCGACCTTGCCGACGCCACGCATTTTCAGGCCGAACGCCACGTTGTCACGCACCGTGCGCCACGGAAACAGTGTGTGCTGCTGAAACACCATGCCCCGTTGTGGCGATGGCCCCGACACCGGCGCGCCATCCACGCTCAAGCTGCCGGTGCGCGGTTGCAGGTGGCCGGCCAGCGCCCCGAGCAAGGTGGATTTACCGCAACCGGACGGCCCGAGGATGCACACGAACTGCCCCGGCTCGATCTGGCAGTCGAGGCCCTGCACCGCTTCGAAAGCCCCGTGGCCCTCGCCCAGGCTGATCGACAACCCGCGGATATCGATACGCCCTTCCAGGTGTTGAAAAACGCTCATCAGGCTTTTCCTCGTGGTCGATGCCAAGGCGTGAACAGCCCGCCCAGACGCTTGATCAACAGGCTGCTGCCCATGCCGAGCACGCCGATCAGCAACATGCCGACGACGATGTCGGCGTAGTTCTGGATGGTGTAGGACTCCCAGGTGTAATAGCCGATGCCGAATTGGCCGGAGATCATTTCCGCCGTCACCAGGCAAAACCACGAGGTGCCCATGCCGATGGCCAGGCCGGTGATGATGCTCGGCGCCGCGCCCGGCAGAACGACCTCCAGCAGGATGGCCCGGCGCCCTGCCCCGAGGCTTTTCGCCGAGGCGATCAGCCGTGGGTCGACGCCTTCGACGCCATGCACGGTGTTGAGCAGGATCGGGAACAGGGCGCCGGTGAAGGTGATGAACACCATCGACAGTTCCGACGAAGGAAACATCAGGATCGCCAGGGGAATCCAGGCCACGGCCGGAATCGGCCGCAGTACCTCCAGGGGTGGCAGCAACAGATCTTCGGCCCATTTCGAGCGACCGATGGCCAGGCCCAGGGCGACGCCTATGATCAGCGCCGCGAGGTAGCCGGCGAATACCCGCCCGAGGCTGCTGCCCAGGTGCTGGGCGAGTTTGCCGGAGTCGCCAAGGCCGAAGGCGGCTTCGATGACCGCCAAGGGTGTCGGGACGTTGGCGAAGGTCACCAGGCCGAGGTTCCAGTGGTGGCTGGCGGCGAGTTGCCAGAACAGCAGGCAGAGCAGCAGTGAAGCGGCTCTGGGAATCCAGCGTGCATATGATCGGTACACAAATATTCCTCTCAACCGAGATCCCTGTGGGAGCGAGCCTGCTCGCGAAAGCGGTGGGTCAGTCGACATCGATGCTGAATGTCAGTACGCATTCGCGAGCAGGCTCGCTCCCACAGGAGATCAGTGGTGTTTGGGGGTTAGCGAGCGGCCACGGCCTGGGTCGTGGCATCGGTGAAGTCGAATACCTTGCCGCCCTGGGCAGTGGCGAACTGTTGGGCCTGGCCTTTGAGCAGGAACGCGCTCAGCCGCCCTTTTCCGTCGGTGGCAAACCACGCCTGATCCGCCAGCAGCTTGATCCCGCTGTCGCTGGCCTGGGTGTACACCGCGCGGATGTTCTTGCCTTCCTGTTTCAACGCTGTCAGCGCGGTAAATGCCGACTCCGCCGAGGCGTACTGACGGACCTTCGGCTCGCCACGCACCCAGATTTCCGCCACATGGCTGAAGTCGGTGATGGCTTTACCGCTTGCCGCATCGACGGCCTTGAGCGGCTTCTGCTGGTAATTTCCAAGCTGCGCGCTGTAGTCCAGGTTCGAGGCCTTGAAGGCGGCGCGGATGTACTGGTCGTCGATGAAGGTGTTGAGATCGAGACCGCGATCGGCCTTCTTCAACAGCTTGAGAGTATCGATGGCAGTTCCCACGGCCTGACGGTATTCCGGCTTCCAGCTCAGGTCGCGGGTCTGCACGCCGAGGGGGCCATGGAACAGATAGTTGACCTCGGCATCGACCCCGGTGACCTTGGCGATCAACTCGCTGTATTTCTCCGGTTCAGCCGCCAGCAACTGGTTGGCTTCGATGCTCGCCCGCAGGTAAGCGACGACGATTTCCGGATACTTTTTCGCATAGGCCTGATCGACCAGCGCACCGTGGAAGGTCGGCGCATCGGCCTGGGAACCGTCATAGATCTTGCGGGCGAAACCACGGCTGGGGAACAGCTCGGCGAAGGGTACGAAGTCAGCATGAGCATCGATCTTGCCGGCCTGCAACGCGGAGCCGGCGACTTCCGGCGGCTGAGCGATGATGTTCACGTCCTTGAGCGGGTCCCAGCCCTGGGCCGCGACGGCGCGCAGCAGCATGCCATGGGCGGTGGAAGCGAACGGCACGGAAATGGTCTTGCCCTTGAGTTCGGCCAGCGACTGCACGCCCGATGCACTCGGCACCACGATGCCGTTGCCACTGCCCTTGGTGCTGCCCGATAACACGCTGATGAACAAACTGTGCTTGCCCGCCGTTTCGAAGGCCACGCCGTTGAACGCACCAGGGAAATCGGCCATGGCGCCAAAGTCGAGTTTGCCGGCGACCATCTCGTTGGTCAGCGGTGCGCCGCTGGTGAAGTTTTTCCACTGCACCTCGTATTGGGCGTCTTTGTAGGGGCCGTCGTGGGGCAGGTATTTGTCCAGCAGGCCGAGTTCGCGAATCAACAATCCGCCGGCGGCGCAGTTGATGGTGGTGTCCTGGGTGCCGATGGCAATGCGGATGGTTTCGGCCGAGGCCGACAGGGTGAAGGAAGCCAGTACCAGACCGGCCAAAGCTGCACGCAACATCATGAGTGTTTCCCCTCGAATCATTTATTGGATGTTCGTCTCCGCCACGATCAGGGCGTGGTGGGAAACGAGGGGTGTTCTGGATCAGGCGTCCGGTGGTTGCCGGATGGCTTTTGGGGTTGTTTGAACTCGATTCACTGTGGGAGCGAGCCTGCTCGCGAAGGCGTCCGGTCAGTCAATGGAGATGTCGCCTGTGCCGGCCTCTTCGCGAGCAGGCTCGCTCCCACAGGGACGGTGTTTCAGCGCAGCAGGTAGGGGATCTCCACTTTCACCGCCCCGGTCGGGCAGTCCTTTTCACAGGGCATGCAGTACCAGCATTCGTCGAACGCCATGTAGGCCTTTTGCGTGGCCGGATTGATCGCCAGCAGGTCCATCGGGCAAACGTCGACGCACACGGTGCAGCCTTTGTGGGCGATGCATTTGTCTTCATCGACCGTGACCGGTGCGTTGGAGCGGAAGAAGATTTCCTGGGGTTGGTAAGCCATGTTCGGTCTCTCTCTGGTTGTCGGCATCAAGCCGCATCGGCACCGACCCGCAGCCGGTCGTAGGCCTGCATCTCGTCGGCATCCAGCGGGATGATGTAAGGCTCGACGGCTTTCCTGAAACTGCTCATCAAACCGTTTTCGTCCTTCTTCAGGTGGCAATGGCAGAACCAGTCGCGATCGTTGCGTTGCGGGTGATCGACGCGATGGTGGTAAAGCCCCCAGCGGCTTTCGGCGCGGAACAATGAAGCGCGGGCGGCCATTTCGGCGCAGTCGCGGATCATGCTGACTTCCATGGCGCGCATCAGTTCGTGGGCGTTGTGGGCCTTGATCTGGTCGAGGTCGCGCTGAATGTCGCTGAAGCGTTGCAGGCCGATCTGCATCTTCTTTGTCACTTTCGGCGGTTGCAGGTAGTCGTTGACGAAGCGCCGCAGCTTGTACTCGACCTGGGCCGGTGGCAGGCCGTGTTCGCGGTCCAGCGGTGCATAGACCCGCTGTTTTTCGCTTTCGATCTGCGCGGCATCCAGCGCGGAAAACTCACGCCCGTCGACAAAATCCGCCGCGTTGTTGCCGGCAAACCAGCCATAGGTGAACGCACCGAGCATGTAGTTGTGCGGCACCGCCGCCATGTCCCCCGCCGAGTACAAGCCCTTGACCGAGGTCTCGGCCTTCTCGTTGACCCACACCCCCGACGCCGAATGCCCGCTGCAAAAGCCGATTTCCGAGATGTGCATCTCGACCATCTGCGTGCGGTAGTCGGTGCCGCGATTGGCATGGAACTGGCCACGGCTCGGACGCTCGTTGCTGTGCAGGATCTCTTCGATATTCTGGATGGTTTCCTCGGCCAGGTGATCGAGCTTGAGGAACACCGGGCCGTTGCCGCTTTCCAGTTCCTGATGGAACTCCCACATCATCTGCCCGCTCCAGTAGTCGCACTCGATGAAGCGCTCGCCCTTGTTGTTGGCGGTGTAGCCACCCAGGGGACCGGTGACGTAGGCGCAGGCCGGGCCGTTGTAATCCTTGATCAGCGGGTTGATCTGGAAGCATTCCAGGTTCGCCAGCTCGGCCCCGGCGTGGTAGGCCATCGAGTAGCCGTCGCCGGCATTGGTCGGGTTTTCGTAGGTGCCCATCAGGTAGCCCGAGGACGGCAGGCCCAGGCGGCCGGCGGCACCGCAGGCGAGGATCACCGCCTTGGCCTTGATCACATGGAAGTCCGCCGTGCGGCAATCGAAACCCATCACACCGTTGACCGCGCCCTCCTCGTCCGTCAGCAAACGGGTGCAGACCAGCCGATTGGTGATACTCACCCGCGCGCGCTTCAACTGGCGGTACAGGACTTTCTTGATGTCGTGCCCCTCCGGCATCGGCAACACGTAAGCGCCCATGTGGTGGACCTTCTTCACCGCGTAGTCGCCGGTTTCGTCCTTCTCGAACTTCACGCCCCAGCGGTCCAGTTGCTCGATCGTCTCGAAGCTGTGGGTGGCATAGGCGTACACCGCGGCCTGGTTGACGATGCCGTCGTTGGCGATGGTGATTTCCTTGGTGTACTGCTCAGGCGTCGAGTGGCCGGGAATGATCGCGTTGTTCAGGCCGTCCATGCCCATGCTGATCGCACCGCTGCGCTTGACGTTGGCCTTGTCGATCAACAACACCCGCAGGTCGCGGTTGCGTTCCTTGGCCTTGATCGCCGCCATCGGGCCGGCGGTGCCGCCGCCGATCACGACGATGTCGTATTCCTGCTCCAACGTGCTGCGCGTCATGCCTGATCCCCTTTTTGCCGGTCGATCCGCAGGCGGTACTGGAAGGCATCGCCACGGTAGTAAAGGTGTTCGAAGTCCAGCGGCCGGCCTTCGGCGTCGTGGGTCAGACGCTCGATACGCATGATCGGCGAGCCGGGTTCGACATTCAGCGCCTGGGTCAGGTCGCTGTCGGCCAGTACCGCATCGATGGCCAGGTCCGCGTGACCGAGTGCCAGGCCGCAGTCGTTTTCCAGGATCAGGAAAATGTCGCGGGTGACCAGATCGGCCTTTTCCAGACGCTCGCCAACGGCCTTGGGCAGGTAGGTGATTTCCAGGGAAATCGGCTCGCGATTGATCAGGCGCACCCGTTTGATCTGCGCCACGACCTCGCCTTCTTTGACCTGCAAACGCTCGGCGACCAGCTTGTCGGCTGCAATGAATTTGAAGCTGCGCAGGCGGTTGATCACCTCATAGCCGCGACCGGTCATGGACTCGGCCAGGCCTTGCAGGGTGCTGACGTTCTGGAAGGTTTTCGGCTTGGCGACGAAAGTGCCCTTGCCGTGGATCTTGAAGATCAGCCCTTCCTTTTGCAGGTCACCCAAGGCCTGGCGCACGGTGATGCGGCTGACCTTGAACAAGGCGCCAAGTTCGCTTTCGGAAGGCATCTGGCTGTCTTGCGGGTATTGGCCGTCGAGGATGCGGGCGCGCAGCACGTCTCGCAGCTGGGTGTGCAGCGGGACGCTGCTCAGGGATAGAACGTTATCGGGCATGGCAGATCACTTGTTATAACGAGTTATGACGTGATCTTAGAGAGGTTATGACACGCTTGAGAAATACCGAATGCGCATAAGGTTAGATTCACCACCGTCCCTGTGGGAGCGAGCCTGCTCGCGAAAGCGGAGTGTCAGCCAACAAAATATTGCCTGACACAATGTCTTCGCGAGCAGGCTCGCTCCCACAGGGGACTATGTTTGGTCTGAGGGATCAGTGCCGCTTGAGAATCCGGTCCATCACCCAATCAGTCTTCAGCGCCTCTGCGGCTACCGCCGGATGCTGCGCCTCACCACGAATATGCGCATTCATGCCCAACACATGGTGCCACTGAATGTGCGCGTGATGCTCGATGGTCAGGCTGAGGTTTTCGTCGGCGTGCAGCTCGACCGGGTGCTCGTCGAACACCGAAAAGCTGATCCGGCCTTGACTGCCAATCACTTCGACCCGGTCTTCGCGGCGATCGGCGACGAAGTTCCAGCAGCCCATTCCCAGTGCCCCGCTGGCAAACCGCCAAGTGGCGCTGACGGCATCTTCGGCCGCGTACAAACCGGCCTGCCGTGCGGTGAACCCGGCGACTTCGACGATATCGCCGAACAGGTACTGAAACAGGTCCAGGCCATGGCTGGCCAGATCGGCGAAATAGCCACCACCGGCAATCGCCGGATCGGTACGCCAGTTGTTCGCGCCACCCAGATCCGCTGCCGACGGGGCTTTGGTGAGGGTCCAGCTCAAGTGCCGGACCTCGCCGATCCGCCCCTCCTCCAGCCATTGCCGCACTTGCCGGAAGCGTGGCAGCGAACGCCGGTAATAGGACACGAACAGATGCAACCCGGCATCGGCAAACACCTGCTGCATCTCGCGACTTTGCCCGGCGTTGAGCGCCATCGGTTTCTCGACGCAGCAATGCTTGCCGGCGGCGGCCACCTGCAAGGCATAGGCGTGATGGCTGTCGGGCGGTGTAGCGATGTATACGGCGTCGACCTCGGGATCGTTGATCAACGCTTGCGCATCGGTATAAACCCTCGCGATGCCGTGGCGCGCGGCGTAGTCGGTGACGGCCTCCAGGCGCCGCCCCATCACCGCCACCAGCGCCGATCCGGGCGCTTTGTAGAAGGCTGGTGCGCTTTTGCGTTCAGCGACACTGCCACAACCGATCATGCCCCAGCGCACCAGGTTCATAGGCTCTCCTTGCCGTTCAGTCGATACGCAATGCGCGCAGGTCCAGTCGACCGTCCTTGAGCGGCGGGCACCAGTAGTAGCCACCGGTGACCGGACGGCTGATGCGGTACAGGCCGTCGGTGATGCCGTCTTCCAGGCCACTCATGCGGCGCAGCTGGGCTTCGAAGGCGTCGAGGGAGAAACCGAAGGCCAGGAACATCAGGCCGGCACGGTCACCTTCGATCCACGGCATCGAGCGGCGCACCACGAAGGCCTCGGGCGCAAAACTTTCCTGGGCGGTGCGTTTGACGTGGGCGGAAACCGGCGCATCGTCGATCTCTTCGTTATCGCTCAGGCGGCGGCCCATGATGTTGTCTTTCTCATCCGCCGACAGCCCATGGAAACCTTTCAAGTCATGCTGCCACTGCTGGATCGCGGCGAAGCTGCCACCCACCAGGCCGTCCGCGCCTTCAGCCACCAGTGCAGCAGCCACTGCGGCTTCGTCATGCGGGTTCTCGGTGCCATCTTCGTAGCCGGTCAGGTCATGGCCGGTCATGTGGCGGAAGGTTTCGTTCATCTGCACCAGGCGCAACGCCGGGGCCAGTGCCGCTGTGATGGCGTTGCTGCGGTTGAGCAACTCGCCACGGTCCTCACCGTGCAGCCAGCACCAGAGCGCGTGTTGGGTCGACGGATTGTCGACGCCGACGCCCGTCAGCGCCGGGAACGGCCGCAGACCTTCGATCTGCCCGTCCAGCGCCTTGACCAGGGACTCGCCGAAGCCGGCCACCACCGACTTGCCGTCCACCAGCCCTTGCAGGTTATCGAGCGCAGCCGGCAGTGCAGCGGCGGATTCGAGCGCGAAGAACATATGGCGGGCTTGAGGCGGAACGGGGGTGGCGAGAATGCCCGGCTGGTAATGACTCATATGAACTCCTTGAAAAAGAGCATGGAGTTTAACCGGTGTGTGAGGTTTTGTGTGCCGTCGGAGGCCATGAACCTGTGGCAAAGGGGGGCTTCTGTGGTAAGTGGACTACTATGGCGAGTGGCTTCTGTGGCGAGGGGGCCAACAAGGGGCACTTCTGAGGCCATGACGCAGGGCACCGATAAACCCGCGAACGGCAAAACGCTGAGATGAGTCATGACAAGGGTTGCTGAGGTCTGCTAAAACGATTCATCAGTGCATAACCCAATCCAGAGGGGTAACGACATGACCACAGCCAATATTCTCCAGAACCTGTTCCCGAGCCCTGCCGACATCCCGGAAAAGTACCGCCTCGACGGCCAGACCGAACAGCGTGAGTACCTGGTCGATGGCGTCCTGAGAACCTGGAACGGGCCACTGGCCCAGGTCCGCAGCCCGGTGTACTTGACCGGTGCCAACGGCGACGAGCAAGTGATCCTTGGCAGCACGCCGCTGCTCGATGCCGACACCGCATTGACCGCCCTCGACGCTGCCGTGCGCGCCTACGACCGCGGCCAGGGATTGTGGCCGACCATGCGCGTGGCCGAGCGCATCCAGCACGTCGAAACCTTCCTCGGGCGCATGCGCGAGCAGCGCGACGCCGTGGTCAAGCTGCTGATGTGGGAAATCGGCAAGAACCTCAAGGACTCGGAAAAGGAGTTCGACCGCACCTGCGACTACATCGTCGACACCATCAACGCGCTCAAAGAGCTCGATCGCCGCTCCAGCCGTTTCGAACTGGAACAGGACACCCTCGGCCAGATCCGCCGTGTGCCGCTGGGCGTCGCCCTGTGCATGGGGCCTTACAACTATCCATTGAACGAAACCTTCACCACGCTGATCCCGGCGCTGATCATGGGCAACACCGTGGTGTTCAAACCGGCGAAACTCGGCGTGCTGCTGATTCGCCCGCTGCTGGAAGCCTTCCGCGACAGCTTCCCGGCCGGGGTGATCAACGTCATCTATGGCAGCGGCCGCGAGACGGTCAGTGCGCTGATGGCCAGCGGCAAGATCGACATCTTTGCCTTCATCGGCACCAACAAGGCCGCCAGCGACCTGAAAAAACTCCATCCCAAACCCCACCGCTTGCGCGCGGCGCTGGGCCTGGATGCGAAGAACCCGGGCATCGTCCTGCCGGAAGTGGACCTGGACAATGCGGTCAGTGAAGCGGTGACCGGCTCGCTGTCCTTCAATGGCCAGCGCTGCACCGCCCTGAAGATCCTGTTTGTCCACGAAGACGTGGTCGAGTCCTTCATCGACAAATTCAATGCCAGGCTCGCCAACCTCAAGCCCGGCATGCCCTGGGAAAGTGGCGTAGCCCTGACGCCCCTGCCGGAATCGGGCAAGGTCGACTATCTGCATGCACTGGTGGCGGATGCCGAGAGCAAAGGCGCCAGGGTGGTCAACCCCAACGGCGGCGAGGCCCGTGCGTCGTTCTTCTACCCGGCGGTGCTGTACCCGGTTACGCCGCAGATGCGGGTTTACCAGGAAGAACAGTTCGGCCCGGTCATCCCCATCGTGCCGTACCGCCACCTGGATACCGTGATCGACTACGTGCTGGAGTCGGATTTCGGCCAGCAGTTGAGCATCTTCGGCACCAATCCGGTGGCGGTCGGCCGGCTGGTAGACACCTTTGCCAACCAGGTCGGGCGCATCAACCTCAATGCCCAATGCCAGCGCGGACCGGACACCTACCCCTTCAATGGTCGCAAGAACTCGGCCGAAGGCACCCTGTCGGTGCATGACGCACTGCGGGTGTTTTCGATCCGCACGCTGGTGGCCACCAAGTTCCAGGAGACCAACAAGGACCTGATCAGCGAGATCATCAGTGGCCGCAGTTCGAGCTTCCTGACCACCGACTACATCTTCTGAGGAGAGCCAGCCTGAGTACATCCAGAGCCGATCGACTGCCACCGCTGCTGCGCCGATTGCTGCGTCCATTGCTGGACCCGTACCGGCGCTACCGCCACGCCCGGGTGATCCATGCGGTGCGGGTGTCGCTCGGCTTGCTGGCGACGATCCTGCTGACCACCGGGATCAAACTGCCCCACGGCGAATGGGCGTCGGTGACCATGCTGGTGGTGATCGGCGGCTTGCAGCACCACGGCAACATCGGCAAGAAAGCCGCCGAGCGCGCCATTGGCACCCTGATCGGCGCCGGTGTCGGCCTGGCGTTGGTGGCACAACAGGCTTGGCTCGGGATGCCCTGGCTGACCTATTTCGCGATGTCGGTGGTCTGCGGGTTCTTCTCGTATCACGCCATCGGCAAGGGCGGCTACACCGCGCTGCTGTCGGCGATTACCGTGTTCATCGTCGCGGGGCACGGCGACAACCCGGTCACCGATGGCTTGTGGCGCGGGGTGGATATCCTGGTCGGCATTGCCCTGGCCCTGGCGTTTTCCTTCGCCCTGCCGTTGTATGCGGTGTATTCCTGGCGCTACAACCTGGCCGATGCGCTGCGTGATTGCGCGAAAGTCTACGGGCGCATCATTGACGGCCAGGCCATTACCGCCGACGAACACCTCAAGCTCATGACGCGCCTGAATGCGGCGATGGTGCAACTGCGCTCACTGATGCCGTCGGTGTCCAAGGAAGTGAAGATTTCCATGACCGAGCTCGATGCCATCCAGCGCAACCTGCGCATGTGCGTCAGCACCCTGGAAATCCTTGGCAATACCCGACCCGATGCCAATGACCCCGAGGCGATGACGCTCCTGCAAACGGCATTGAAAGCCGAACATCGGCAGATTCGCGTGCAATTGATCGGCATGGCCCGGGCGTTGAAATCAGGCGCCGCCCAGCGCCTCGATCGGCCCATGGAGGTGCCGCTGGTCAGCCTCGATGCGCCGGTCTACAACGCGTTGGACGGTTATCGCTTGCTGACCCGGCAACTGGCCGCCAACCTCGGCGAGATGCGCCAGCGCCTGGCCAGGAATGCCCCGCGCTGGAACATCTGACGCGGGCGAAGCGGGTTACGGCGTCACCGTGCGCCGAAACTTCAGCGACCAGCCTTGTTGCATACCGGCAGCGGCCAGCAGAATCGCCGCGACGCCGATCCACTGCAGCGGCTCCAGGCGATGGCCGAAGGCAAACCAGTCGACGAAAATCGCCGCAATCGGGTAGATGAAGGACAGCGCCCCCGTCAGCGCAGTCGGCAGTTTTTGAATGGCGCCGTACAGCAACACATACATCACACCGGTGTGCACCATGCCCAGTGTCACCAGGCTGGCCCATGCGCTCGGCGCCTGCGGCAGTGTCGAAAGATTCGCCAATGGCGCGAGCAACAACACGCCGGTGCTGACCTGGATCAGCGCAATCAGGTGCGGTGGCGTCCCCGTCAAACGCTTGATGATCAGCGCGGCAATCGCATAGAGAAACGCCGCGCCCAACGCCAGGGCAATGCCCGTCAGGTAATCGCTGCCGCTCTCGCCCTGGCTGCCATGGGCACTGACGATGGCCAGCATCCCGAGAAACGACACCCCCAGCCAGAGCATTTTCTGCGCGGTGATCTTTTCGTTGAGAAACAGCGCCGCCAGCCCGACCAGCATGAACGGCTGAACGTTATAGACGGCGGTGCCGATGGCAATCGACGCCCGGGAATAGGACGCGAACAACAACACCCAGTTACCGACGATCGCCACCCCGCTGAGCACGGCGAGCAAAAACGTGGTGCGGGTCAGAATGCCGGGGCGCAGAAAGCCGAAGGCGGCGCAAATCAGCAGCAAGGTGCCGGCACCGAACAGGCAGCGCCAGAACACCACATCCAGCACCGGTTGCCCGGACACCAGCACGAACCAACCGATGGTGCCGGAGATCAGCATGGCGGCCGTCATTTCAAACGAACCGCGGCGTAGGGTTTTGTCCATCATCAGACTCCTGTGTTTGTGGCCAAAGTATGCCAATGCAGCCGGGGGCTACTCCATAGCAGAAAGCAGGCTAAACTCTGAGTCAGCCTTTTTTACAAAGGCAATTTTGAAAAAACGCCTAACAGAGGGTTCGCCATGACCGATGACATCGACCAAGTGCTGATCACGGCCCTGATGCAAGATTCGCGACGCTCGCTCAAGGCCCTGGCGCAAATCAGTGGCCTGTCCTCCCCCAGCGTCGCCGAGCGCCTGCGCCGCCTGGAAGAGCGCGGCGTGCTCAAGGGCTACACCGTTGAAATCGACCCGAAAAGCTTCGGCTATCAACTCCAGGCCATCGTGCGTATTCGCCCGTTGCCGGGCCAGTTGCAAGAGGTGGAGCGGCAAATCATGGCCATTCCCGAATTCACCGAGTGCGACAAGGTGACCGGCGACGACTGTTTCATCGCACGCCTGCACGTGCGCTCGATGGAGCAACTGGACACCCTGCTCGACCGCCTCAACACCCACGCTGAAACCAACACGGCCATCGTGAAGAAAACCCCGGTCAAGCGCCGGTTACCGCCCATGGCGTGAGTGATATTTGATTCAGGCTGCAGTAGATTGATGGTTTCCGGCGAAGGATTGACGGTATGAAAACTCAGGCAATGCTACTGGTGGCTATGATGCTTGCGGGTTGCGGCACGATTCAGACGGTTGTGCGCAGTGATGAAGTAGCGTCGAAAAGTCTCAAGGAACAAAAGAGTTACTGCGGCGCGGTACCGCGAATCTACAGCGGCGTGACCTACGACTTTTGCATGCTGAACGCGCCCCTCGAAGAGGGTCGGGATGCACAGATACATGGCCCCGCCCCCGCCGTCGTGCTGCTTGACGTGGTCGTGTCCGGGGCGATGGACACCTTGCTGCTGCCATACACCATCTACCGCCAGCAAGCTGACGGCAGCATTGTCATTACCGAGTAACCCTGGTTTCCAGGCAATAAAAAACCCGCCTGAGCGGGTTTTTTACTTCAAGGCCGACGATCAGTCATCACGGCTCATGATGCCGAACAGCTGCAACAGGCTGACGAACAGGTTGTAGATCGATACATACAGGCTGATGGTGGCCATGATGTAGTTGCGCTCACCGCCGTGAATGATGGCGCTGGTCTGGAACAGAATGCACACCGAGGAGAACAGCACGAAACCTGCGCTGATCGCCAGTTGCAGGCCGCTGATCTGGAAGAACAGGCTCGCCAGCGTCGCACCCAGCAGCACAAAGAAGCCTGCCGTGATGAAACCGCCGAGGAAGCTCATGTCCTTGCGGGTAATCAGCACATAGGCCGACAGGCCACCGAACACCAGCGCGGTCATCGCGAAGGCCGAGCTGACCACTTCAGCGCCGCCCTGCATACCCAGGTAACGGTTGAGGATCGGACCAAGCAGGAAACCCATGAAACCGGTCAGGGCAAATGCCGACACCAGGCCCCAGGCGGAATCACGGAGTTTGTTGGTGAGGAAGAAAAGGCCGTAGAAGCCGATCAGCACCACGAAGATATTCGGGTAGCCAACACGCATCTGCTGGGCAACGTAGGCCATCACACCACTGAATGCGAGGGTCAGGGCGAGCAAGCCGTATGTGTTGCGCAGGACGCGGCTAACCTCTAGCTGCTCAGCCTGCACGCTGTTATTAACTGCGTAATCCTGTTCGCGCATGGCGACACTCCTGTTGGTTTGAAACGTTCAGTCGCAAAGATCATAACAGACACTCTGTAACTAGCTATGCAGAGAGTTTGACAGTGTGTTTCATTCAGGTATTATGGCGCCCGCAACGCAAACGGAGGTGTGGCCGAGTGGTTTAAGGCAACGGTCTTGAAAACCGTCGACTGTAACAGGTCCATGAGTTCGAATCCCATCGCCTCCGCCATCTTTATACGACAAAGCCCTGATTATTCAGGGCTTTGTCGTTTCTGGGGTTTGGTAAAGTTTCCCAGCCCACACTTCAGCCCACTTCTTTGCAGCAGCCAAACTGGCAGATGCCCAAGCGTAACGATACAAGCGTTGCCCCCCCTGACTCCCCCCCAAAAAAAAGACGGCCCGAAGGCCGCCAAAGTACTGCATGGAGTTAGTTTGCGGATGGCTGCGCAGGATGCTTGCCGGCGTGCACCGGCGGTAGCAGCCATGCCGCCAGTGCCGGTAGCAACAGGATGGCGCCCCAAACGTTGACCAGGAACATGAACGCCAACAGCACGCCCATGTCGGCCTGGAACTTGAGGGTGGAAAACACCCATGTGGACACGGACACCGTCATTGTTATTGCGGTGAACAACGAGGCAGTGCCACGCTGCTTCAGCGCTTCGACAAACGCCTGACGCAGGTCTGAATGACGTGAATGCATTTCGTGCTTGATCCGCTCGAACAAGTAAATGCCGTAATCCACACCGACCCCGACGCCCAGTGCCACCACCGGTAGCGTGTTGACCTTCAGACCAATACCCAGCCATGCCATCAACCCGTTGCACAGCACCGTGACCAGCGCCAGTGGAAGAATGATGCACAGGGTGATACGCAGCGAGCGAAAGCTCAGCAGGCAGAGTAAGGTCACCGAGCCGAAAAGCGCGAGGTTCACCCACTTGTCCGCCGCCTCGACCGCCTCATTGGTCGCGGCCATTACCCCGACATTGCCACTGGCCAGTTGAAAACGGAGGTCATCGCCGTCGTGGGTTACCTTGAACGCCTTGATCCGTTCGATGATGTTGCTGATAGTCGAGGCCTGGTGATCTTCGGTGTACAGCGAGATCGGCATGGCACTGCAGGTGGAGTTCATCAGTTCATTGCCAAGGCGCGTAGCAAACCCCACGCCTTGGGCAATTTGCGCCTGCTCCTCGGGAATGGTGCGCCATTTGATGAAGGTTTCCGCGTAGCCTTGGGTGATCTGCCCGACATAGCCCGCCAGCCCTCGCACCGTACCGACACCCGGGGTCTGCTTCATCTCGAATTCGAAATCTTCGACTTTGCCCAGAATGTTGCGATCAACACAGGGCGACTCGTTGCCCTTTGCCTCAACCACCACCTGCAACAGGTCAACGCCGATGGCGAAGTTACGGGTGACCATCGCCACGTCCTGGTTGTAACGCGAATCGGCACGCAGCTCCGGGACACCCTGCCCCGTGTCTCCCACCTTCAACTTTCCCGCCTGCCACATGCCGACGCCGAGCAGAACCATCGCAATCAGGATGACCGGCACACTGCCCTTTCGGGTTGCCAATCCCCCCAGGTGCTCCCACAACCAGTCCCCAGAGGTTTCCTTGCCCCGCAGGCGCTCGGCATCCTTGGCCGAAATGCGCATGTAAGACAGCAGGATCGGCAACAGCAGTTTGTTGGTGAGGATCATCAGGCTGACCCCCAACGTCGCGGTGATGGCCAGTTCCCGCACCATCTCGATCTGCACGAAGGCGATTACCAGAAACCCCAGTGCATTGGCCAGCAGCGCCATGGCACCTGGAATGAAGAGTTTCTGGAAGCAATTGCGCGAAGCGGTAATGCTGTCGTGACCATGCAACACTTCCAGTTTCCAGGCGTTGGTCATCTGCACCGCATGGGAGACACCAATGGAGAAAATCAGGAACGGCACCAAAATCGACATGGGGTCGAGGGCCAACCCCAACAGCGGCAGTAGACCCAGTAGCCATACCACCGGGACCATGGCGCAAACCAATGCCCAGGACGTCAGCATCAGCGAGCCGCAATACCAATAAAGCAACAGTGCGGTGATCACGAACGCCACGGCGAAGAACAGCAGCACCCCGGCGGCACCGTCTGCGATATCCCCGGTCGACTTGGCGAAACCAATGATGTGCACACTGACGCCATCTTTTTCGTGCTTGGCGCGAATCGCCTCCAGGGACTGGCTGACCGCTTGCAGATCCAGGCGCAAGCCTGTCTCCGGGTCCACTTCCTGCAAGTTCGCCACCACCATGGCGGCGCTCAAGTCATTGGAGACGATACGGCCGACCCAATCGGACTTCAGCACATTTTCGCGCACCGCCTTCAGTTGCTCTGGAGTACCGGAGAAGTCGGCCGCAACAATGTTGCCGCCCCTGAAGCCGTCTTCTACCACCTCGTTGTAGCGCACATTGGAGGTGAACAACGAAGTGACCGAGCTACGCTCGACGCCCTTGATGTAGAAAACTTCCTCGGTGACCTGATGCAAGCTCTCCATGAATCCGGGGTCGAAGATCTCGCCCTTTTCGTTCTTCAACGCCAGCAATACTTTGTTGGCGCCGCCGAAAACCGACTGATACTTGAGAAAGGACTGCATGTACTCATGCTGCAGCGGGATCATCTTGGAAAAGCCCGCCTCCACACGCAGCCGTGTGGCGGTGAAGGTAAACAGCAGCGTCAATAGAATGAAAAAAATCAGAAGCGGGCGACGCAAGTGAAAAATCCACCAGGACACCTGACCGACCAGACTACGGGAGAAGTGGTGGCGGTCGAGCACCTGAACGTCGCCCACAAGCTCGAGCCCCTGATTGTCGTGGTACTTACTCATAGAAACCTCAATTGGCTGTCGCTTGCGTCAAGCTCAGAGACTGAACACCGGCATCGCCCACGGCCAGGGCACCGCCGGGCACCGCAACTATCTGCGAGAGCCCGCCACGGGCGGCGTGACTCAGCTCAAAGCTTTTGCCATCGTCGTTACTCAGTGCCAGCAGTCCGGCATTGCCGACCAGGGCGATACGCCCGTCAGACAAAACCTGCCCCCCTTGCAGTGCAACCTTGGCGTCCAGGGGAATCAGCTGCCAGGTATCTCCCTGATCGTTTGAGCGATACAGATTGCCGCGCATGCCGAAAGCCAACAGCGCACCACTTGGCGTCTGCAGTCCGCCAAAAAAAGAACCCTCGTAAGGGGATTGCAACGCGTCCCAGTTCAGCCCCAGGTCACGCGAGCGCAGCAAGGTGCCGGACTCGCCGAAAAGGAACAGGTCACCACCGACCTTCAGCACTTTGGCGATGTGCCGATCAAAGTCCTCCCCCATCACCGTTTTCTTGCTCCAGCTCAAGCCAGCGTCGACGGATTCCAGATAGTGACCGAATGCGCCATAGGCGACGAAATGCTGGCCGCCCAGGTAGGTGACACCGAGCAGCGAATCATGACCGATACCGTCCACCCCTACGGCTGTCCATTGCTGACCGCCATCGGTGGTGCGCAACAGGGTCGCGCCATGTCCAACGGCGATGCCCAGTCGGTCGTTGGCGAAAGCAAGCCCGGTCAGCGTTCGATCGGCTGGCGTATGAATGCCCTGCCAATGTTGCCCATCATCCGCGGAACGAAGGATCCAGCCGCGCTCGCCGGCACTGAACAGTTGACTGCCCACACGCTGGATATCGAGCAGGATGATTCGCTGTGAATTGATCCCGGTCTGGATCGAGCCAGGCGTCTCGGCATGTACAGCAGATGCCGCGATGAGTGCCGCCCACAACACCCTGTGAACGGACTTGCCCAAAATAGCCATTGGCCGCTCCTCTCTTGTATTTGTAATCGACGACCCGCAATCGGGTCGCCTTGAGACTGCCTGAGGGCTTAGTGACCAGCGCGACGCAGGGCATCGGGCTGGAAGTCGGCCTGACGCCCCTTGACGCCGAACTTCCAGGGTTGCTTAACCTCATTGTCCAGGCCCGAGACCATGTAGTTGCCGTTGCTCAGGTCATGGAAGATGTTGGCGCGGTACCACGGCACACCGACGTCATAGAACTGGATCGTCGGGTGTACGCCAATGCGCCATAGCTGCCCTCGGGTGTCGTAGGCGTCTTCGAGCAACACGGTCCAGCTGTCCTCGTCGAGATACATCACGCGCTTGCCGTAGATATGCTTCTGCCCGGCCTTGAGCGTGCCCTCGACGACCCACGTACGGTGGAGTTCGTAGCGCATCAGGTCGGCATTCACGGTGCCTTTTTGCAGGATGTTTTCGTATTTCAGCGACTTATCGGACAACTTGTAGTCGTTGTACGGAACATAGATTTCCTGCTTGCCAACCAGTTTCCAGTCATAGCGGTCGGGCGCGCCGTTATAGCCGTCGTACTGGTCGGTCACCCGCATGCTCTCGGTGCCATCGCTGACGTTGTCATACGCCAGATCCGGCGCGCGGCGCACACGACGTGCACCGGCGTTGTAGATCCAGGCCGAGCGCGCTTCCTTGACCTGGTCCACCGGTTCGCGCACCAGGTAGACCGTGCCCTGTAATGTGGCCGGTTCGAGGAAGTAGCCCAGAAAGGAAAACAGGTGGTTGTCCATACTGCGATCCATGTTCTGGTCGAACACGCGGTTCTCGCGGAAACCAACCTTGTAGAACTCGCCGCTGCTACGTACCGGGAACCAGTGATAGGTCCGCTCGAAGCCACCGCCCAAGTAGCGAACCAAGTGGTTCCAGATTGCTTCCTGACCGTTCTTCGGGATCGGGAACGGTATGTTCGAGCCATTGAGGTTGCTCAGACCGAAACCCTGCAACTCGACCTGAGTGGACTGAGTCTTGGCTTTGGCGGTGACTTCAGCCGGCAGTGCGGCGGTGCGCCGGGTCTGGTAGATCGGCATCTTGAAGTTGTCATACTTCTTCAACAAAGCCAGGGTGCCGGGAGACAGCTTGTCTTTGTATTGATCGGCATTGGCCGCGGTGATCATCATCTGCGGTTTGTCTTGCGGGAACGGATCAACGTAGCCCTTCTCCGGACTCCAGCCTGCCGGAGGAGCCGTCAGGCCGCCCTGCCAGGCTGGAATGCTGCCATCGGCATTGCCGGCCTTCTCGGCGCCAACCGGAGTAAGGTCGTTACCCAGGCGCGCCGCCTCTGCGTCGGTCAATTTGGCGAAAGCGTCGTTCCCGCCAAGCAACAGTGCGATGGCAATAGCCAGGGCACGCGGGGTGTGGCAAGTCTTTATTGTTTTCATGCCTTGTTCCTCATCAGAACTTGTAGCTGTAATTCATCGAGTAGTAGTCCCGGTCACGCAACGGGTCGTACTTGGCGTCGTTGTTGTACGTCACATAGTTGAACTCCAGGCTGTGGGCCTTCAGGTAGTCGAAACGAACGCCGGCACCGACGGTAAACCGGCCTTCGTTGAACTGACCGTCCATCGAAACCCCTTCCACGTCCTGCCCCAGAAACAAACTCGGGTAAGTGCTGACGCCTACGCCCAACAGGTCCGGGTACTCCAGTTGCCCTCGCAATCTGTAGCCCCAGGCGAAGTCGGTGATGTAACCGTCGTTCTTGCAGCCGTCGGGTTGCGGGTTGGTCGCAGTGCCGCAGAGGTTCCCGCCATAGCTGGGCGCCGAACCCGGGCCAAAGATGAAACCGCGACCGTAACGAATGTCGCTGTCATCCTGAGGGATGTCGTTCCACTGGAAGGCCACTTCACCGGCCACCTGCAAGCTCGATGCGCCCAGAACGTTGGGGAACAGGTTGATGCCGTTGATCTGCAACTGGGTTTTATCGAAGCGGTCATACCCGGTGATATAGGCATTCGGGCCAGCGGCTCGCGCGCCCGCACCTTGCGGCCCCACCCCTTGGGCAGCGGCGGCAAGCAGGTCGTTGCCGTTACGTTGTACCGGCGTGTTTGGCGAGTAGCTCAGTTCCGCACCGACCGACCAACTGGCCAGCGTGGTGGCGGCGCTCAGGCCATACAGGTGGATGTCTTCGGGATACTCCCAGAAGGCAGTCGTCGAGGTCGCACCGAACGGCAGATTTTCATGGACCTGCACCGGGTTGAGGAAGGGTGCCCGCGCCCCGGCGGGGATCCGGCCCCAATCGCCGCTTTGGGCGGAAATGATCGGCGTACGCGAGTGAATGGTCATGGCGTAGGCACCGAGCTCCGTGTCGATCGATTCGACCAGATAGTGCAGCGCCACCCCCCATTGCCCCGAATCCCGGGCTTCATCGCCAGTGCTCAGTGGGACGTTCATGCCATTGCGAAAGCCGACCGGGTTGCTGACGTTAGGCAGCGACGTGGCCATGGTGCAACCACCCGGATGAGTCGAAATGATGGTTTCGGTGGTCGACCAGTAGTTGCCACAGCCCTCAACGGCAGTAGGCTCCCACTTGAACTGGTAGAACGCTTCCAGCGACAGCCCGTCACTCAAGCCGAAGCTGCTGGAAATCATCCACACCGGCAGCAACGCTTCCTTGACCTCGGTGCCCGGACGGCGCAGTGAAGGAACGTCGATCGGGTTGATCTGGTTGAGCCCCTGAACAAAGATGCTCTCGCCCCAGTTCAGCACCTGGCGACCCAGGCGCACCTGCAGCGGGTGATCGTCCAGGTGGTAGGTGTCGTAGACGTAGGCGTCGAGCAGGTAAACGCCTTTGTTCCTTTGCAGGTCGTCAAAGCCGTTATCGGACAATGGCTTTTTCTGGTAACCATTGGCCTGGTTGCCAAAGTGCACGTCTTCGTCTTCCAGCGCCTGGTCGTACCAGCCCTTCACGCGCAGCATGCCGCCCATGTCGCCGTTGTGCAGGTTCAGTTCGGTGAGGAACTTGCCGATGGTAGAAAACCGGTCGCCGCGATCGTAGTTGAGGTTGCCGCCATCGGTATTGGAACCGCCCAGGCCGTCTGTCTTGCCGATCACCTGTCCGTCGAGCCGACTGTACAACTCGTTATCGCGCCCTTCGGCACGCCAGCTGCTGCCAACGGAAAGTGTGGTGTCGAGACTCCCCGACCAACCGCTCTCGGTATCAAAATTGAATGCCTGGGCATTGCCGGCGCCCACTCCGAGAATTCCAAGCACGACTGCCTGACCAAGCTGATGCCGGACAAAGCCTGTTTGTGGCGAACTTATTCTTATCATTGTTCACATTCCTAAATAATCTCGACGCTACGGTTCAACCCACCACTCTTTGGCTCCTGGATTCCCTGTGAAAAAACCTCCCTCCCCAACCACCCCGGCCGCCAGAGACTGGCCGGACAAGTAAACATTGACTGCGCAGCGCTTAACCCTCCCGAGATGGGAGGGGGTTGGGAGGGAGGCAGGAAAGGGAGTCACACCGCACTGGCGAATGGGAAATGCAGGCGCACGCCGCTGCCGGCTGTTGTGCACAACAGCCGGAGCGAATCAAGCAGGAAGCGAGAAACAGCCGGGGCGCAAAGCCCGTCCACAAGAGCTCATCGATGACCTGGCAGTTGCCGGCTCAAGTCATCCATGGTCGATTGCGCCCGGAGATGGGTCGCTCAACCAACTCGCCGCGAACTGCCCTGCCAGAACGGTTCACGCAGTTCGCTCTTGAGCACCTTGCCAGCGCCCGAGAGCGGTAACGCAGCACGGAACTCCACGCTTTTCGGCGCCTTGTAGCCGGCGATCTGACGCTTGCAATGGGCGATCAATTCTTCGCCATTCGGTTCAGTGCCAGGCTTGAGTACCACCACGGCATGCACCGCCTCGCCCCATTGCTCGCTAGGGATCCCGATCACCGCACACATGGCGATATCCGGATGGCTGCACAAGGCATTCTCGACCTCCGCCGAGAACACGTTTTCGCCACCGGTGACGATCATGTCCTTGAGGCGGTCGACAATGAAGATGTAGCCATTTTCGTCCATCCTGGCCCCGTCCCCCGTACGCAACCAGCCATCACCAGGCAGAGCCGCCAGGGTTTGCTCGGGTTTGTTCAGGTACCCGCTCATTGCATTCGGGCCCCGAACGACGATTTCACCGATGCTGCCACGAGGCACCTCACGGCCATCGTCGTCGACGATCTTGACTTCCACCGCCCGGGTGGCACGACCACAGGAGCGCAGCATGCCGGCAGCGGCGGCCGCCGCGGTGTGCTGAGCCGGGCCGAGCAGCGAAACAATGGGCGACATCTCCGTCTGGCCATAAGCCTGGAACAGCTGCAGTTGCGGCAGTATGGCCTGCAGGCTCCACAGCGTCTGCTCCTGAATGGGCGAAGCGCCGTACACCAGGTGCTGCAACGAGGACAGGTCGTAATTGCCCACCTCGGGATGATTGATCAACAACTGAATCATGGTCGGCACCAGCATGGCCACCTGAATGCCGTGACGCTGAATCGCCGCCATCGCTTCGGCCGGCTGGAACGCCGGCAGAATGACGTGAGTCGCGCCTTCAAGCACACCGACATAACCGGTGGACATGTCCGCCAGATGGAACATCGGTGCTGCGCGCAGCATGACTGAATCAGGCGGCACCAGGCCCTCGACATCCAGCGCAATCTGGCTGCTCCAGAAGGCCGTATGACTGATCATCACGCCCTTGGGGAAACCCGTGGTGCCGCCGGTATAGAACACACCAAGGAGTGAATCGCCGCCACGTCGGGCATCCTCCATGGGCGAGGCCTGGGCAATCAGCGTTTCGTAATCCAGCATCGCATCCGGCGTGGTGCCGTCACCGACGTAGATGACATGACGCAACGAAGGAACCTGCCTGGATAACCGCAGACCGATGTCCTTGAAAGTCTCGTCAACCAACAGTACCGAGGTTTGCGAATCGGTCAGGGCATAAGCGTTCTCCTCCGCACTCCAGCGCGTGTTGCAAAGATTGAGAACGGCATCGGCCCAGGGTACGGCGAAGCAATATTCGAGGTAACGATCAGAGTTCAAACCCAGCATGGCGACGCAATCGCCACTCTGTACGCCAAGCTCACGCAACGCTCCGGCCAGTCTCGCAACACGCTCGACAAACTGCTGCAGAGTGCGACTGCGATCGCCGTAGATCGTCATTAATCGCTCGGGCGCGCACTGTAGATTACGGTGCAAGGGCTGAGTGAAGTACATGGTCTCTCCTGAAGTTGCAGCTATTGTTATTGTCCGTGCCTTGACGGCAGGAGACGGCAGTGCCGGGCGCTCACAGCGTGGGTGCAGGAGCATTGCAGGTCTGGAGCCATCTGCGCTCACATGAACCCTGCATGCACGGTCTCACCACCGTTACCCGGCACCCTACCCTAAGGTGAATACTGGTAACCCTCCCATCTAGGGAGGGGTGGTGGCGCAGTTCGCCGATTCAATACCTGGACTTTTTCGAGGGTGCCAAGGCTACGCTGCGTTAGTTAAGCAAGCCGACTTGCCGCGCCTTGCTCACTGCATCCTCGCGAGAAAAGGCACCCAACTTGCCGAAGATATTCTTCAGGTGCCACTTGATGGTTCCAGGCGAAAGATCGAGGGCCTTGGCGATGCTCTTGGTTGACAGTCCACGGGCCAGATGTTCGACCACTTCAAGCTCACGGGGCGAGAGGATATCGCTGCCAGGCGCAGGCGCCCGACCACCCTCACCGGTCCCGCTCGAGAGGCTCTGCGAATCGGCTCCGTGCATCAGACAGTGTTGAATGTAGTCACGCTCCAGCGCTGTCAGCGCATCGACACTGAGCGATTGCAGCAGGCGCAGCCCCGCCGCTCCTTCATCAAGAAACACCCGGAACATCCCGTATTCGCAGGCATTGCGCAGTGCCGTGGACATGTGGCGCTGGGCCTCTTGTGGTTCATGGAGCGCTGTCCTGGCAATAGCGACACGGATTCGCAGCACGGTAGCTGGTTGTAACTGCCCCCACTCCTGACAGAGCAGTGCCCAGCTTTCCCCTACCTCGACCGCGCATCGATAGTCGCCTTCGGCCAGAGCCAAGGCCGTGTGTGCCATTGCGCAGGCCAAGGGGATCTCCGCCCAGGCACAACCGCGCTTGTCCAGGTAAGGCATGGCCAGCGCGCGCAGTCTGCGAAACAGCTCGCGCGCGCGGGCCAGATCATGCTGATGGCAGGCAATACGTATCTGCTCGGCAAAACGCCACGCCTGCAGGCGATCAAGGCCAATGCTTTCGGCGATCTCGCCCAATCGATCGAGGGTGGCGTGGGCCGCCTCCAGCCTGCCCGCAGCACACTGCAAATGCGCCTGGGCAAGGTAGGTATACAAAATGCAGTCAGAGGTCCCCAGGACCTCGGCGACCCCGAAACAGCCTTCAACGTAATCCCCGGCGGCTTCCAGGCTGTTCAAGTGATAGCAGGTCAAGGCCAGGGTGGACTTGATGAAGATGGCGACATCCTGCGCCAGTGACTCGTTGCGCGTCACTTGCACCAGGACACCTTCGAGATCGCGGCGGGCCTGGTTCATATCGCCCTGGACAAAAAAACTGAGGCCACACAGCGCATCGAAAAACGGCCGGGCCCGAGGACCTTGCGCGCGCCGGAGCAGACCTCGCGTGCTGTAGACCAGATCCCGTACAAACACTGTTCGACCCGCCTTGAGCAATGCCACGCCGCCAAGGGTATAGAGCATCAGCAGGTGAAAGTGGCGCTGGCTGGGCGGCTGCGCCATCAAGGGCTCGAGCAGCGCCAGTACAGCTGTCGTATCGTCCCTCCTGAGCAGGTACATGGCCCTCAGCAATTGCAACTCAGTGTCTATTTCCGGCCGGCTGACTTCCGGGTGAGCTTCGATCGAGGCGAGTGTGAGCTCGAACCTCTCCATGCGATTGCAGGTGAGCTCTGCCCAGGCAACCGCCAGGAGCAGGTCAATCTGCTTGGACCAGGCTTCACGCGGCAACTCGTCGGCCAACTGCAGCAATTGTGCAAAATGCGCGTCACCGATCAGCGACCTCGCCGCCCGTGCCAGCAACTGCACGCTGCCCTCAAGATCCTGGGCTGCCTGAGCATGACGAATCGCCTCGACGTACAAACCGTGGTCAGCAAACCATTGGCTGGCGGCATGATTGACCCCAATCACCTCCACAACCGGCAGCTCATTGCGGCGCCGTTGCAGATACCCGGAAAACATCTGGTGGAAACGGAACCACTGCAGGCGCCCCTCGAGGTCGATCGGCAACAGGAACAGGTTCTGCTCGAGCAATATGTCAAGCACCGCCGCGTTCTCCTGGCTGCCCGTCAATGCGACGCACAGCTCGCGATTGAATCGTCGGCAGGTCGAAACCTGGACCATGGCAGCGATTTGCCCGGCAGAAAGCACACGACTGATGCAGTCATCCAGGTAGGCATCGAGACCTGATTCATCGATCGCCATGACCATGCCGCCACAGGCTCGCAGGCTCTGTTCAAAGTTACCGCTGTGGCGAAGTGACAGGACACCGATCTGCAGGCCCGCGGCCCAACCGTCCGTCAGCTCATACAGACGTTGTTGCTGCTCGCCGGACAGGTTTTCGAGACCATTGAGCTCAAGCAGACTGAACTGCTCCTGGGCCGTCAGGCGCAAGTCGGCAAAATCAATCTGGGTCAACTGCCCCTTGATGCCGATCGCCAACAGATTGAGCGCCGGACGCTGGCGTGTGGTGATCACCAGATGGAAATTGTCCGGTGCCAGATCGATCAGGCGCTGGATCATCGCCAATGCCGGCTGCGCAGAGAGGAAATGCAGGTCTTCGAGGAAGAGATAAATCGATCGAGGATGCTCGTAGAGCGCGTTGACCAGCAGCGACAGCAATACCTCCAGCGAACGCTGGTCAGTGCGCTCGCTCAGGCCAATGATATCGTCGCCGACAGCCAGGCCCGCGGCCCCCAGACTGGCGACCAGATACGCCGCCCAGAGCGTCTCGTCGTCGGCCCCCAGGTTGAACCAGGCTACGTCCAGCCCCGCACTGATCAAGCGCTGGCGCCATTGCGCCGCCAGCGTGCTCTTGCCACTGCCCGCAGGTCCCAGGATCAAGGTCAACTTGCGCTCGCGTCCTGCCTCGATCAGTTCCAGCAGACGCTCGCGCGGCAGCGACCGGGGATCGATTCGGGGCGGCGACCATTTGGTGCGGATGAGTATCGTGTTGGAGGATTTCATAAGGCTAGCGAACCAATGAACTGCTCATGTCACGCTTGATGAATTCTAGCGCGCTGTCGTTCCTGCGCGAGGAAGGACGAGATGATCGGTGCAACGGTTTGCGCCCGGGCCACCAGGAACAGATGGCCATCGCCGATCACATGCAATTGCGAATTGGGAATGCGCCTGGCCAGCAGGCGCATGTTGGGCAGCGGAATGATCGGGTCGTCATCGCCGGCCAGAATCAGGGTCGGCTGATGGATCCGATGCAGCCAGTGGATGCTGGTCCAGCCCAGGCCTGCCAGCAGTTGCAGGTAGTAACCGCGCCTGCCGCCGGAGCGCACCTTGCTGGCGAACGCTTGTGCCAGTGCCGGGTCATGGCGAAAAGCGCCGCCATAGATGTCCGGCGCGATCCGCGCGCCGTAGGACGGCTGGATGTAACGGCGCGCAGAGGCCATCCTCCAGAGCACTTTGGGTTTGGCCGGCAGCATGGCCATGCCCGCACACGTGGCGGCCAGGATCAGTTTCTTGCAACGCTGCGGAAAATCGTGGGCGAACTGTTGTGCCAGCGCTCCGCCCCAGGACACGCCGATCACGTTGACCTGGCCAACGTCCAGGTAGTCGAGCATGCGCGAAACCCGTTTCGCCAGGTCAGAAAACCGGTAAGGCAAGCTCGGCAGGGAGGAGCCGCCGACACCAGGCACGTCGAAGGCGATCACTTCCATGTCCGGATCAAGCGCCCGGACGAATGGAAACAAAAGCTCCAGGTTGGCGCCAATGCCATTGAAGACTAGCAACGGCGGCAGATCGGCCTTGCCTGGACGAATGGCAACGCGCAGATGCCCGCCATCCAGTTCGATGGTGCGATAGACAAAGGGCTGTGACATGTTACGGAGGTTCCTTCTGCGGCGCCGGGCCAAGGGATCTGGAACGTGGACAGGACGGGACGCAAGCGCCCGTCCGGCTACAGCGAGTCAGCGCACGTGCACGTAGGTGCCAGGAGCCGCTTCAGCAGCGACGTAAGCCTTGTTGCCAAGCTTGACGGGGGCCTTCCTGCTCTGACCGGAGCGTGCTTGCAACCAGGCCAGCCAGTGAGTCCACCAGGAGCCGGTCTCTTTACTGGAACCTTCCAGCCAATCCTGGGCATCAACCGGCAGGCTGCTGCCGGTCATGAAGCGGGCCTTGGGGTTACCCGGCGGGTTGAGAATGCTCTGGATATGCCCGCTGTTGGACACCACGAACTCACCCTGGCCGCCGAACAGGTGCATCGAGCGGTAGCAGGCATCCCATGGGGTGATGTGGTCGGTCAGGCCCGCCATGCAATAGAAATCGCTGGTGACCTGCTTGAGATCTATTGGAGTGCCGCAGACCTCAAGGGCACCGGCACGGGCCAACGGGTTGGTCTGGTACATCTCAATGAATTCGCCGTGCAGCGCGGCCGGCAGGTTGGTGGTGTCGTTGTTCCAGTAGAGGACATCGAATGCAGGCGGCTCGTTACCGAGCAGGTAGTTGTTGATCCAGTAGCTCCAGATCAGGTCATTGGGGCGCATCCAGGCGAAGACTTTTGCCAGCTCACGACCTTCCAGCACACCCGCTTGATAGGAACGGCGTTTGGCCGCCTCCAGGGTTTTTTCATCAGCGAACAGCGAGACCTGGGTGTCGGGGCGAATATCGAGCATGCTGACCACCAGGGTGAAGGCATTCACCTTGCTCTCGCCCAGTGCCGCGTAGTGGCCCAAAAGCGATGACATGGTGCTGCCTCCGGAGCACGCTCCGAAGGTGTTCAGATCAGTGCTGCCGGTAATCGCCAGCACTGCGTCAACCGCCTCTTTCAGGGCTTCGACATAGGTGGACAAGCCCCACTCGCGCTGCGCCTTGCCCGGATTGCGCCAGCTGACGGCAAAGGTCTGGATGCCACTGTCGAGAAGGAAACCAATCAGGCTCTTCTGCGGCGCCAAATCAAACAGATAGAACTTGTTGATCTGGGGCGGAACCACCAGCAAAGGGCGTTCAAGCACCTGCTCGCTGCGAGGTTTGTACTGAATCAGCTCCAGCACCTCGTTTCGAAACACCACCGCGCCAGGCGTCGTGCCCAGATTGCCGCCCACCTCGAAGGCCGTCTTGTCCACCTGACTGGGCATGCCACCGTTTTCAATCAGATCGCGGGTCAAGTGCGCGAATCCATCCAGAATGCTCTTGCCACCGGTTTCAAAGAAACGCTTGAGGGCCGCAGGGTTGGCCAGGGTGTTGGTCGGCGCCATCGCCTCGGCCAGCAGGTTGATGACGAACTGGCCACGGCTGGCATCCTGATCGCTGAGGTTGCTGCTACTGATCCAGTCGTTCATTTCCCGACACCAGGCCAGGTAGGCCCGCATATAGCGACGATACAGCGGGTTGCCCTGCCAGGCTGGCTCATCGAAACGCTTGTCCCCCGCCGCCGGCTTGAGATCCGAACGGTCGAGCAGGATGTTTTTCAGTTCCATGCCGAACGCAGCCATGTGTCGGGCGCTGTGCACGGGTTGCTTCAACACTTGTTGCAGGACCATGCGAGCGCTGCTGAGTATGTCGCGCCCACGAGGGCCGAACGCTGGATTCAGGCTAAGCGTGTGCTTGGCGGCTTGCAGGGAGAGCTCTTTATCATTTTTATCCATTGTGACACCCCATGCTTGACACTAGGCCCCTTGGTGGCTCGGGGCCTTGATCGCTTCGTGGAAGTAGCTCGAATCACAGACAGGCTCACAGGTGACGCGCGTCTTCCTTGAGCATGGCGGCAGCCTTTTCACCGATCATGATGGTCGGCGCGTTGGTATTGCCCCCGGGAATGGTCGGCATGATCGAGGCGTCGGCAATCCGCAGGCCTTCGACACCGCGCACCCGCAGACGCGCATCGACCACGGCCAGCGGGTCACTGTCAGGGCCCATCTTGCAGCTGCCTACCGGGTGATATTGGGTATCCGCGCGACGGCGGATGTCCTGCTCGATCTGCCGGTCGTCATTCCAGTCGACGGGATAGATCAGTTGCGGTCCGAAACGGGCGAAATGGGTGGACTCGAGGATCCGGGCCTGGGTCTTCGCCGCCTGGATCAGCAACTCGATGTCTTCCCGTCGATCGAAAAAGCGTGGGTCGATGACCGGCGCGTCGAGCGGATTACGGCTGCGCAGGGTCACGATGCCTGTGCTTTTCGGGCGCAGTACCTCGATATGGCAGCTGTAGCCATAACCCCAATGCAGGTGACGACCATGGTCGTCGACCACGGCGGTGACGAAGACCATCTGCAGGTCGGGCTTGTCCAGCGCCGGATCGGAGCGCAGGAAGGCGCCGGCCTCGGCGAAATTGGTGGTCAGCATGCCGCTGCGCTTGCTCGCCCACTCCACGGCGGCAGCCGCCAGCTTGACGCTGGAACCCACGGTGAGGCCCAGGCAACCCTCCGGATGACTGACCTTGTACGGCACCGTGTAGTCGATGTGATCCTGCAGGTTCTGGCCGACGCCTGGCAGGTCCACCAGCACCGGGATACCCAGCCGCGTCAACTCCTCGGCCGGCCCGATACCCGACAGCATCAAGGCCTGTGGAGTACCAAAGGCGCCAGCGGCGAGAATCACTTCACGGCGGGCACGCACTTCCTGCACATCCTTGCCGTTGTGGTAACGCACACCCACGCAGCGCTTGCCCTCGAAAATCAGGCTGTGGAACGGAGCATTGAGGAAAAGCTGAAGATTTTTCCGATCAAGGATCGGCCACAGGTAGCCCTTGGCCGCACTGCAGCGTTCTCCGTCCTTCTGGGTCACCTGGTAGCGGAAGCAACCGTCCTGCTGGCGACCGTTGTAGTCGTCAGTACGGGCGATGCCCTGCTCCTCGGCGGCGCTCATGAAGACTTCGCACAGAGGGCTCGGCGACTTCAATTCAGCGACATTCAGCGGGCCGCCAGCGCCATGGAACTCGGTCTCGCCAAAGCGCTCGTTGTGTTCCGACTTCTTGAAAAACGGAAGAACCTCTTCATAACTCCAACCGGGGTTGCCGAGGCTCTCCCAATGGTCATAGTCCCAGCGATGGCCGCGGACGTAGACCATGCCGTTGATCGAGCTGGACCCGCCCAACGCCTTGCCACGCGGCTGGTAACCCTTGCGCCCGTTGAGCCCCGGCTGGGGCACGGTTTCGTAGGACCAGTTATGGAAACCTTCGCGCATCATCACCACTACGCCCGGTGGTGCCTGAATCAACACTTTCTTGTCACTGCCACCGGCTTCGAGCAGGCAAACACTGACCTGAGGATCCTCACTGAGGCGCGCCGCCACCGGACAACCACCCGAGCCGCCACCCACCACCACGTAATCGAACACACTCTGACTCATATTGATCTTCCTCAAGACTTCACATCCGCATCCGGCTTGCCCAGGTAAAACGCCAGAGCCAGGCTCTGAAGCCGGCCGCCAAAGGGTGGATGGAAGAGATGGGTGGGGAACCAGGTTCGCCTCTTGAACACAGTTCGCGCGTGACTGAGCTCGCGAAACCCTTCTTCTGCGTGATAGTTGCCCATACCGGAATTTCCCGTGCCACCGAAAGGAGCACCGTGGTTGAAAGCGTGCCAGCCCCAATCGTTGATGGTCACGCCACCGGAATGGGTCCGTTTGAGCAATCGATCGATGCTCGTCGTGTCGGTTGAAAAAATGTACAGCGCCAGGGGACGTTGACCGCTGTTGATGTGAGCCACCACACCGGTGAGGCTGTCATAACCCAATACCGGCAGCAGCGGACCGAAAATTTCTTCCTGCATCACCCGCATTTCCGGCGTCACCCCCGTCAGGATGTGCAACGGCATCCTGCGCCCCGGGGCAACCTCGCCACAGACAATGATCCGGGCGCCCTTGGCCCGCGCATCTTCAAGCAGACCCTGGAGGCGCTGAAACTGACGATCATCGATGATCGAACTGTAGTCATCGTTAGCGGCCGGCTGCGCGCCGTACAGCGCTTGGAACTGGCGGCGCACTTCGCCGACGAAGCGCTCGATATCGTCCTGGGGAACCAGGGCGTAGTCCGGTGCGATGCAGATCTGCCCGCCATTGGTGCCCTTGCCGTGAACGATACGTCGCGCGGCATCGCTCAGGTTGTAGTCCGCCAGTACCACCGCAGGCGACTTGCCACCCAACTCCAGTGTTACCGGTGTCAGGTTGGCTGCGGCGGCACGCATGACCAGACGCCCGACCCCGGGGGATCCGGTGAAGATGATGTGGTCGAATGGCAGCGAAGAGAAAAAGCCTGGATCTTCAAGCTCACCACCGACCAGGGCCACTTGCGAGTCGTCGAACACCTCTGCCAGCAGACGCTTGAGTACCTCGTTGGTGTGCGGGTTGAACTCGGACATCTTGAGCATCACCCGGTTGCCTGCGGCGAGCGCACTGACCAAACCCGCAATGGCGATGTAAACCGGGAAATTCCATGCCGATATGACCCCCACCACGCCTTTTGCCTGATATTCCACCCACAACTGATTGCCTTTGAACAGCAGCTCTGTGGGGCGTCGGCTTGGCTTCATCCAGCTCCCCAGATGCTTGAGGGTGTGATTGATGTGCAAGATGCAACCCATCAGGTCAAGGAACTTGGTGTCGACGGCGGAGCGATGGCCAAAATCGGCGCTCATCGCCGCGACAATGGCGTCCTGGTAACGCCGTAGCTGGGTACGCAGTGCGATCAGATTGGCCTGGCGCTCAGCCAGCGAGGAATGAGGTTGAGCACGGAAAGCCTCACGCTGGGTATTAAACACGCGGGCCACTCGCTGAACCGCCATTTCCTGGATCATGCCTTGATTCCTCTGAACTGAAGACCACCAACACCCACTGTCGCGTTCAACCATGCAGGTATCGATGCGTGAGCAGAGGGTATGGCCGTCACTGTGGACTTCAAATAGCCGAAGACATCAAAGCTATTGCACTTGACCTCAGTTGCTGGCCGCCTTGCCTGGCACAACACGCGGGTGAAATCTTCGTCGCGCCAATAAAGATGCCACCCGGAGGTGGCATCGATGGGTTACTGCTGCTTCTGCTGCCGCGCGTTCTCTTCGATCTGCGCATCCACCCGCTTGCGTACCTGGTCGATACTGAAGCTGGCCGGTTTCTGGCTGGGCGGGTACTCGACGAAAGTTTGCAGAAACTTCGCGGCTTTCATCGTGGCCACACCAAGCAGGTAAGCGTTCTTGATTATCCAGTCGTAGTACTGATTGGAAACAACGTCCGCCCTTTCGTAAGGGTCCATACGCAAATTGAAGATCTTCGGCGCCCGCAGACAAACGAAAGGTTCGCTCCAGACCTCGAATCCTCCTGGCTTGCGCTGCTCACAGAACACCGCCTTCCAGTCACCGAAACGCGACGCGACCAGCACGCCGTCGTCGTTGAAGTAGTAGAACTCCTTGCGCGCACCGCTCTTGGCCTTGCCGGTCAAATAGTCGAGCTGGTTGTAGCCGTCCAGGTGCACCTTGAAGTTCTTGCCCGCAAAATTCGCCCCCTTGAGCAGGCGTTCCTTGACGTCGGTATCACCCGCTACCGCCAGCAAGGTCGGGAACCAGTCAAGACCGGAGAACATTTCAGTGGACACTTCACCAGCCTTGATCTTGCCCGGCCAACGAACCATCGCCGGCACACGGAACCCGCCTTCCCAGTTGGAGTTTTTTTCGTTGCGAAACGGTGTGGTTGCCGCGTCCGGCCAGGAAAACTGATTCGGACCATTGTCGGTGGTGTAGACGACGATGGTGTTGTCGGCGATTTTCAGGTCGTCGAGGGTTTTCAGCAGTTTTCCGACGTCACCGTCGTGCTCGAGCATGCCGTCCGCGTACTCGTTGCCGGGCATGCCACTCTGGCCTTTCATCGAGTCGCGCACATGGGTAAACAGGTGCATGCGGGTGGTGTTCATCCACACGAAAAACGGTTTGTCTGCCTTGGCTTGTCTCTCCATGAACGCTTGAGCAGCGGCGGTGGTTTCGTCGTCGATGGTCTCCATGCGCTTGGCGGTCAGTGCGCCGGTGTCTTCAATCTTGCCATCGGCATAGGAATGGATGACCCCACGCGGTGCGGCGGCCTTGACAAAGTCCGGATCATCTTTAGGCCAATTGGCACGCTCGGGTTCTTCTTCGGCATTGAGGTGGTACAAGTTGCCGAAAAACTCGTCAAAACCGTGATTACTCGGCAGGAACTCATCGCGATCGCCCAGATGGTTTTTGCCGAACTGACCGGTCGAATAGCCCCGAGCCTTGAGTGCCTGCGCAATGGTAATGTCGCGCGCCTGCAGGCCGACTGGCGCCCCGGGCATTCCGACTTTGGTCAGGCCCGTACGCAACGGCGTCTGGCCGGTGATGAACGAAGAACGTCCTGCGGTGCAACTGTTCTCCGCGTAGTAGTCAGTGAACATCATGCCTTCGTTGGCAATGCGATCGATGTTCGGTGTCTTATAGCCGACCACGCCATGGCTATAGGCACTGATGTTGGTCTGGCCGATATCGTCGCCGAAGATCACCAGAATATTGGGTTTATCCGCCGCCCCGGCTGTCGCCGAAAGGCCTATCAACGAGACGCCCACCAGGGCTATCCGCGACAACCACGCGCGCTTGTCTTTCATGATTTGTCCTTGTTGTTTTGACTGAATGCTTCGGATTGTCCGGACAGCGGTGGCGCTTAGATTCCGGTCAGACCGCCGCTACAGATCAACGTCTGGCCACTGACATAGTCGGACTCGGGGATGCAGAACATGTACACCGAGCCGGCAGCTTCTTGCGGGGTACCGGCACGCCCCAACGGAATGCTGCGCTCGAGCATGGTCATCAGGTCAGGGTTGATACCGACCTTGATCTCGCGACCTTCGATCTCGGCGGTGGCGTTACCGTCGGCGGTGGCTTCGGTCAGACGAGTCTTGATAAAGCCGTAGGCCACGCAGTTGACGGTGGTGTTCAGGCGCCCCCACTCTTTGGCCAGCGTCATGGTCATGCCGGTGATACCGGCCTTGGCGGTGGAGTAGTTGGCCTGACCGGCATTACCGAACAGCCCGGCAACGGAGGAAATGTTCACCACTTTGCGAATGTTACGCAGGCCGGCGTCCTGTTCAGCCTTGACCAGGCTGCGGATGACCGGCTGCGCCGCGCGCAGGATGCGAAAAGGCGCGGTAAGGTGCACATCGAGCATCGCGTACCACTGCTCGTCAGTCATCTTCTGGATCACGCTGTCCCAAGTGTAGCCCGCGTTGTTGACGATGATGTCCAGACCCTTGTAATGCTCGACCGCGGTGCCGACGAAGCGCTCGGCGAAGTCAGGCGCTGAAACGCTGCCGATACAGGCGACGGCTTCCCCGCCCATGGCTTTGATGGCCTCGACCACTTCCTGAGCCGGCTCGGCGTCAAGGTCATTGACCACCACGCGGGCACCATCGGCTGCCAGCTTCAGGGCGATGGCACGGCCGATTCCACGACCGGAACCGGTAATCAGGGCAACTTTACCTTCGAGTTTCTTGCTCATCTGTCTCTTCCGCAAAAGGTTGAAAAAAGGGGGTTAGCCAATGGCGATGGCGATCAACGCGTCGCCGACGATCTTGACCTGGCCGTATTGGTTGACCGTGGCCACCTCGACCCTGGCGCAGCGTTCGCCGTTGACTTCGACGATCTCGGTTACCTGGCCCTTGCAGGTGATGACGTGCCCCAGGTGAGTGATGCCCTGGAAGCGCACGCCAAAGCTGCGCAGCCGGCTTTGCGGCACCCACTGGGTCAGCAGGCGACCCAGCCAGGCCATACTCAACATGCCGTGGGCAAACACGTCCGGCATGCCGGCCTTGCGGGCGAAGTCCACGTCGATATGAATCGGGTTGAGGTCGCCCGAGGCGCAACCGAACCGCGCCAGCGTGGTGCGGTCGACCGCCGCCAGCGTCAGGGGTGGCAGCCCGTCACCGACCTTCACGTGTTGCAGTGAATGACTCATGGTCGGGACTCCTCAGTTGCGGACCACGAGCACGGTGCGCAACTCGGCGACCAGCTCGTTTTTGTCGTTGTGGACTTGCGAGGTCTTGACCAGGAACTCCAGCGCGCCGTTTTTCTTGTCGAAAATGTCAGCGATCCGCGACTTCACGGTGACCGTTTCCCCGGCACACACCGGCTTGTGATAGGTGAAGCTCTGTTCACCGTGAAGAATCTTCGCGATCGGGATTTCCAGATCCGCCAGCATGCTGTCTACGGTGCCGGCATCCAGCTCGGCACCGAACAGGAATGTCGGCGGGACCAGCACGTCGCACAAGCCGGCTCCTTGGGCGGCAGCGAGATCGGTGTACAACGGATCGGTTTCGCCAATGGTCCGGGCGAATGCGCAAAGACGCCCGCGCTCAAGCGTCATCGTGGTGGCGGCCAGTTCGTGGCCGATCCACTTCTTGTCGATCATCCGTCGCTCCTCAGGCTTTTTCGTAGAGGGTGACGACGCAGGCGCCGCCCAACCCGAGATTGTGTTGCAAAGCCAGACGCGCGCCGTCTACCTGACGTGGACCCGCCTCGCCACGCAACTGCTGGACCAGCTCGGTGCACTGGGCCAGGCCGGTGGCGCCCAGTGGATGGCCCTTGGAGAGCAACCCGCCGGAAGGATTGGTGACGAACTTGCCGCCATAAGTGTTATCGCCGTCCTCGACAAAGCGCTCCGCCCCGCCGATCGGGCACAGGCCCAGCGACTCGTAGGAGAGCAGCTCGTTCTGTGCGAAACAGTCGTGCAACTCGACGACCTGGATATCTTGCGGACCGACACCGGCCGCCTCGTAGACATTCTGCGCGGCCGTGCGGGTCATGCTGAAACCGACCACTTCGCGCATGTCTCTCGCATCGAACGTCCTGGACGTGTCGGTGGTCATGGATTGCGCACGAATGCGCACTGCGCCCTTCAGGCCGTGGCGCTTGAGGAAGTCCTCCGAACAGAGGATCGCCGCCCCGGCGCCGCAGGTCGGCGGGCAAGCCATCAGGCGCGTCAGCACGCCGGGCCAGACGGCGGGCGAGTTCATCACGTCTTCGGCGCTGACGACGTTACGGAACAACGCCATCGGGTTGTTGGCGGCATGGCGGCTGGCTTTGGCGCGGATCTTGGCAAAGGTTTCCAGGCGGGTGCCGAACTCCTGCATATGCGCCAGGCCAGCGCCACCGAAGTAGCGCAGCGCGAGCGGGATGCCGGCGTGCCCGACCAACTCATCGGTGGCCAGGTCGAAGCGCTCGAAGGGGCTGGGGCGGTCGCCAAAGAGCGTGCCCAGCGCACCCGGACTCATTTGCTCAAAACCCAGCGCCAGGGCACATTCCGCCGTACCGCCGCTGACTGCCTGGTTGGCCAGGAACAGCGCGCTGGAACCGGTGGAGCAGTTGTTGTTGACGTTGACCACCGGGATACCGGTCATGCCGACTTCGTATAGCGCGCGCTGGCCTGCAGTGGAGTCACCATAGACGTAACCGACGTAGGCCTGCTCTACCTGCGCGTAACCCACGCCGGCATCGACCATCGCGGCACGCAAGGCGGCAGCGGCCATTTGCGGATAGGGCGCGTTGGCGCCCGGCTTGACGAAAGGGATCATGCCGACCCCAATCACATAGACATTGCGACTCATAGCGGCTTTCCTGAATTTAAGTTGCGGCACGGTGTGACTTTGTGGGCTTAATGTGATGGCCGTGCGCAAAACCGCCAATGTCATGGCGCCGCAAATGACTTGCAGAATCCACCAATGTCGAATCCAACCCCCGTTACCTTCGCCTCCGTTTTCGTCTCCTCCCTGCTCGCCGCAGCCCGTGATCGCGGCTACGAGATCGAGGGTTTTCTACGCGACGCAGGGATCGATCCACAGCAGCCTCAGGACTTGGACCACCACGTCACCGTCGACCAGTACGTTGCGCTGCTGCGCAAGACCATCAAGGGTCTCGATGACGAAGGCATCGCGCTGTTTTCGCGAAAATTGCGCCGCGGCAGCTTCATGCTGATGATGCGTTCAGCCCTGACCGGCGACACTCTGTTCGGCGCCCTGCGGGAATTCACCCACACCCTGCGGCTCCTGCAAGACGACCTTGACCCGGTGCTGCTGGACGACGGTCGGCACGTAAGGGTCGAACTGCACTTCCTCACCACTCAGGTCGAGTCCCGCGATTTCGCCCACGTGCTGTTTCTGCGACTGATCTGGCGCGTCATGGCCTGGCTGGAAGGCGGGAGCTTGCGCCCCGCTGGTATCGACGTGGCATTCACACAACCTGAATCGGTTGGCGACTACCGCAAGCTCTTCCCTACGGAACTGCGCTTCGGCACAGCCTTCTCGACTATCTGGTTCGACTCCCAGGCACTGCAGGCTCCCGTACGCCGTGACAGTTCTCATCTGCATGAATACCTGGCCAAGGCCCTGCTCGACCTTCTGGTGCCCGCCATACCCGCACGCGTCAGCGACCGGGTGCGGGTCTATCTGCGTGAAGAACGCGCGCGCCATAGCGGCTGGCCAGACCTTGAACAGACCAGTGCCGCCCTGCACTGCTCGGCCAGTTCATTGCAACGTCACCTGGCTCAGGAAGGCGCCTCTTTCCAGAACATCCGCGATAGCCTGCGCCGCGACTGGGCGATCTACCGACTGAAAACCAGCAAGCTGCCGACACCGGTGCTGGCCGAGGAACTTGGCTTCGCCGACAGCGCCAGCTTCCAGCGCGCCTTCAAGCGCTGGACCGGCCAGACTCCGGGCCAGGTTCGCAAGGGCAACTGACAGATTGAGGCCAAGTGCAACAGCTTTGGGGCCAGCGGCTATGTGCGCGCACGCCCCCTCGTTCTAGGCTCGCATTTCGCACGCTGCCATCGGTGGCGAAGCCCAAAATTGCGGAGACCGAGCTTATGCTGCCCCAACTGCACCAACATTCCTGGATGGATAGCGACATCGAGGCCTATCGCGACCAGGTACGTCGCTACATCGCCAATGAGATGACACCGCACAACGATGCCTGGCGCGAACAGGGCTACGTGCCGCGCGATATCTGGCAGGGCTTTGGCGAGATGGGTTTTCTGCTGCCGGAGATCAGTGAGGAATACGGCGGTGCCGGCGCGCCGCTGTCCTACCAACTGGTCGCCCTGGATGAACTGGCTCGCGCCGGAATGCCGCCCAGTACTGCGGTGCACTCCATCGCCACCCACTACATCATCGACTACGGCACCGAAGAGCAGAAGCAAAAATGGATTCCCCGCCTGGCCAGCGGCGAACTCTTCGCCGCCATCGCCATGACCGAACCCGATTGCGGCTCCGACCTCAAGACCCTGCGCACACGCGCCCGCCGTGATGGCGACGAGTACGTGATCGATGGTTCCAAGACCTTCATCACCAACGGCTACAGCGGCAATCTGGTGGTGATCGCCGTGCGCACTTCCGACGATGGCGCCAAGGGTATTTCACTGGTGGTGATCGAGACCGAGAACCTCAAGGGCTACAGCGTCAACAAGCTGAAAAAGATCGGCCTGCATGGCTCGGACACATGCGAAATGTTTTTCGACAGCGTGCGCGTACCGGTCGCCAATCTGCTCGGCCCGGTCGAAGGCAACGGGTTCATCCAGCTGATGAGCCAACTTTGCTATGAACGCATGTTGCTGGCTGTGCCCGCAGTGGCGGTCATGGAGCGTGCGCTGGAGCTGGCCACAGACTACGCCAAGGAACGCCGGATGTTCGGCCAGAAGCTGTTTGATCTGCAGAACACCAAGTTCAAGCTGGCCGAGTGTGCCACCATCACCCACATCGCCCGCACATTCGTCAACGACTGTACCCAGCGCTTGCTCGACGGCAAGCTCGATCCTCAGGCCGCCTATATGGCTAAGTTGTGGTGCAGCGATATGCAGTGCAAGGTTACCGACGAACTGCTGCAACTGTTCGGTGGTTACGGGTATATGGACGAATACCCTATCGCCCGGATGTTTGTCGATTCGCGCGTACAAAAGATCTATGGCGGCGCCAATGAAGTCATGAAGGACCTGATCGCTCGTCAGCTGTAGGTCCGGGCTGCGCCTTTTTCCTTGGCCGCTCCCCTCCCTGGCCTCTGCTTGTTTTGTTAGATGAAAAGCCCGCTCATCGAAGCGGGCATTGACTGTTGTTGCCTCCCACCTCCTGCTCCGAAAGCCAACACTCCCGACCGACGCAGTTGCTCCAGCCGCTCCCCCTCTTCGACATTGCGCGGGAATGGGGACTGACGACCAAGGAAAATCCCAGCCAGGATGTACGCAAGAACAAGGCCACGGCCGATGGCATCCGCATCGCCTTCGCCATCTTTATACGACAAAAACCTGATTATTCAGGGCTTTGTCGTTTCCGGGGTTTGGCGAACATGCGACCACACTCAAAGCGTGGCAAAACCACCCCGTATTCCCGCCTTCCTACATCCTGCCCCCCGATAATGGTTTGACGATCATCAAACTGCACGGTGCCCGGTTCAACACGCTCTCGGCGGTATCGCCGATAAATCGCTCAGGCCCATGGTGATAAGCCGTGCCCAGCACCACCATGTCGAAAGCATGCTGTTGAGCGAACAGTGCGATAACCTTGTGGGGGGAGCCCGTCAATAAATGTCGACGGGCATCCTTGATGCAGTAGCGCTCGGCAAGCACATCGAAAGCCTCTTGTTGGGCATCCTCGATAGCGTCTCTCAAACTCCCATCAAGACTGCCTGTCGGTACACTCATCGGCGCATCGCTTATCTCTGACCAACGACTGACGTTAAGCAAGTGCAACTGCGCACCGCAACTGGCCGCCAGAGTAGAGGCCAGGTCGAGTATTCGGTCATTCAATCCCTGAGTGAGTTCCTCCAGATGGGACAGATCGATCGCCGCGAGAATTTTCAAGGGTTTGGGATTTTTGGCGCTGGTCACCAGGTGCAGGTGGGTCGGACACTCGCGAAGCAGTCGCCAGTCCACAGGCCGGTGAAAGGCACGGTCAAGTGCCGGCACATAATGGGTGTCCTTGATCACCAGGTCCGGAAGAAAGTCGTTCACGTACTCCAGCAGGTTTGTCAGGCTCGACTTGGCCCAGACCACTTCGGTGGTCACCTGTATGCCGCCGCATCGTTGAAACCGGGCCTGCTGCTCCAGCCAATGACGGTGAACTTGCAGATAGCCTTCTCGTGCCTGTGCCATCGCGTCATGGTCAAGCAGACCGGCTACCGCCAGGGCCTGGACATAATCGAACGCGACAATGTGCAATAAGGCACCGGTTGCACCCGCCAAGGCATGTGCACGCTCAAACGCCGGGGTCAGGGTCATTTCGCTGGGGGCTATCAATAGAATGCGTTTGAGCTTGAGCATCACATACCTCGCCCTGAAACCTGCCTGAGTGCAAACCCGCCTGGCTGTCGAGCCTTGAGTCAAGCGTTTGTTACTTCGAGCGAACTCGTGACTGCAGCCAGCAAAAAGTCCTGTCGACTTGTTGCGACTGGAAAGCGGCAGTTCGATTATTTGGCGTTATGCCGTGGGAGATCTGACTTTTATCAACTAATCAACAGCTATCGTTAACGGAACGACTGGCTTGCGATTACTTAAGCCCTTGTTGATTCAGTTCAATGATTCTCCGGCTTCCTGGCGTACAAATACGCTGATGCACCACTCCCCCTAACGCTGGAGATTTGCCATGCTGGCAGTCACGCTGATCAATACGCTGGTGGTCATCATCGTCGTAGCGATCCACTACGAATGCCTGTTACGCCTGAATGACTGGCTACCCCGGCTCAAGGTGTGGAACCGCTTCAGAATCGTGGTTGGAGTATTCGGCGCCCTCCTGGCCCACGCCATAGAGGTCTGGTGCTTTGCGCTGGTCTATTACCTGATGGTGCACTCAGGGAAATGGGGCAACCTGACGGGTAACTTCGACGGTTCGCTGATGGACTGCGTGTACTTTTCCTTTACGACGTACACGACAATCGGCTTCGGCGATATTTCGCCTGTAGGCAACCTCAAATACCTGACCGGTCTACAAGCCCTTACCGGGCTGGTGCTCATCACATGGACCGCATCCTTCCTGTTTCTGGAAATGCAAAAGTACTGGAAGCGCAAATAATCCCCTTTCTGACTCGTATCAGATTCAACTGTCGAACTGACGGTCTGGATGAAGTCTGATCTAGACCGCCAGAACGCAGCATGGCACCTGATACAGAATATGCTCGGTCGTGCTGCCTAGAAGCTTGCCCACACCATGGGACTGGACTCTGCCCATCACGATCACATCCACATTGTGTTCGTTGGCAAACTCGCTCAACACCGTGACCGGGTTTCCCTCAATTAAATGTCGACGATCGGAGGGCACTCCGAACCGATCTGCCAACTCAATGAAAGACTTTTCCAGGTCTCTGCGAAGTTCTTTGGTCAGGTCAGCCAGTGTCAGGCCGCCCATTTCCGCCAGAAAAGCGGCCGAGATATCGCAGGCATACAGCAAATGCAGCTCGGCGTTGCACTGCATCGCAAGGCTGCAAGCCTGCTTGATGATTCGGTCGTTCAATTCATTGTCGGTAGACTCGATATCCGATACCTCGACCGCTGCTACAACCTTGCGAGGCAAAACGAAGCTGCTCCCGCCCACCAGAAAAACCGGCACCGGACAGTGACGCAACAAGTGCCAGTCCAACGGGGTGAAGAAGGCCCGTTTGAGTGCGGACTCATGCTGAACCTCCTTGATCAACACGTCGGACTGCAAGTCCGTGACGTGTTCAATGATGTCTTGCTTCATGTCCTCAGCCCAGGCCACCTCGGTGGTCACCTCTATTCCCCTGCCACGCAAATTTTCGGCCTGAGCCTCAAGCCAGCCGCGATGGTCCTGCAGGTAGCGCTCCCGACCCGATTCTCGATCACCCTCTTCAAGCAGCGATAACCATTTGAACGAAGGGATAAGCGCCGCGATATGCAAACTTGCACCGCTGGCCTTGGCCAGCGCCGCTGCATGACTCATGGCTGGAGAATGGCGCAAGGCCGGGTTGATGATCAGTAACAGGCTTTGATACTGGCTCATGATAAATCTCCCGTGGGGTGGATATTCGACGCAGGCGTACTCTGTGTAGACGAAAGCACTTGGCCATCAATGGCCATTGCCGGCTCAGCCAGGACGTCATGTGCCTGCAGTTGCCCGGCACTTGGATGATTGCTCATGGGAGCCAGCCGACGGAGCGGTTTTCTACCCGTTTGTCTGTTACATCCACAATAGTTCGGAACAACCGGTGGTTTGGGCAGGTAGCACCTATGCTAAGCCCATCCATACGGGGGCATTTAGATCATGTCTGAAGCCAGGCCGTTTCAAAGTCAAAACCTCAAGTCTGCATGTTCCAACTGCAGCGTCCTGGAGTTGTGCCTGCCGCTTGGCCTGACCGGTCCGGAAATCGAACGTCTCGACACACTGATCGTGCAACGATTCAAGGTCAAAAAGGGCGCGACGCTTTACCGCGCAGGCGACCCGTTGCGTTCGCTGTACGCGGTGCGAATCGGTTCGTTCAAGACCAGCGTGCTGTCGATCGATGGTCGCGAGCAGGTCACAGGGTTCCAGATCCCCGGCGAAATGCTTGGCCTGGATGCCATCAGCACCGATCTGCATGCGTGTAATGCCGTTGCTTTGGAAGATAGCGAGGTCTGCCCCATCCATTTTGCTCACCTGGAAAAACTTGCCCGGGAACTGCCTTCGTTGCAGCACAACCTGAACAAAATCCTCAGCCGGGAAATCGTTCGCGATCACGACATGCTGATGATGCTGGGCAATATGAACTCGGATGAACGCCTGGCCGCTTTTCTCCTCAATTGGTCGCAGCGCTTGAATACCCGCGGTTACTCGTCCACCAGCTTTGTGTTGAAAATGCGTCGGGAGGAAATTGGCTCCTACCTGGGCCTGCGCCTTGAAACCATCTGTCGGGGCATCGCGCACCTGCGAGACCAGGGACTGGTGGAAATAAACGGCCGCGACGTCAAGATCCTGAACATGGACGGGCTCAAGCAACTGAACGTGGGCTGCCATCGTAACCTCCACTGACACCTGCAGCCTGGAGAATCTTCATGCGTGCCATGGTGCTGGCTGGCGCTGTTGCGCACAGGTCGGTTCAACGGTGCGATAGTGCTCATTCCCTGACATGCGACCTGACCACCAACAGACTGCCCGGCACGGAGTACAGCGCCCGCTCTGTATTGCTGCCGATCAACCGATCGAGCCCCACCCGATGCGCAGTGCCCATCACCACGACATCGGCCAGGTATTGCTCGACAAACTCACTGATCACCGGCACCGGCAGCCCCATGACGAAATGCCGTCGCTCCGGTGGCACCCCGTAGCGATCCGCCAGTGCAACAAACGCCTGGTGCAAGGATTGACGCAGCTCTTCGCTCAGATCCACGCCCCAACCGCCCCCGGCCAATGGCGCGTCGCTGTTAAAAGCAGGCGACAGGTCATAGGCGTAAAGCAGGTGTAGCGGCGCATCGCATTGCAGGGCCAGGGCATTGGCGGTCTGAATGATGGTGTCGTTCAAACCGCTCAATTGTGTCGATGGATCGAACGGATCCACTGTCGCCACGATTCGGTGCGGCAAGCTGTAACGAACGTGGTTGACCAGATGCACGGGGATCGGGCATTCACGCAACAAGTGACAATCAAGCGGGGTGATGAACACTCGCTTGAGCACAGGTTCAAGGGTTACATCCTTGATCAACAGGTCGGGCTTGAGATCCTCGACCGTCTTCAAGATATCCAGCAGCGCATGGGTGGTGAAGACGGCTTTGACCGTCACCTGCAGGCCCAGGTCGCTGAGTCGATCGAGCTCTTCGGCCTCCCAGCGACGGTAGCGACGCAAATACCGCTGTTGCTCTGCGTCATCGACTTTTTCTTGCCATAAATGCACCACCGGTGCCGGTTCGACAAAGGCCCGCACATCCAGTACGGCCCCGGCTGCCTTGGCCAATGCGACGGCACGCAACTGGGCGGGAGACTGATGCAGGGTTTGGTCAGCGATCAGCAGAAAACGTTGATATTGACCCATCACACACCTCCGTTCGACTCCGGCCATACAGTGCCGGCATATTTTCAAGACTGCGCTCTATCACCTGGCGCGGTTTGATTTACATCAAGCCCACGCAAACCAGTGCCGCCGGCACAGCTATCTGATCCAGATCAGATTCAAGCATCGACAGCGGTGTAGAAAAGTACTAAAGCGCGACTTTTTTACCCCATGCCAAGCTTGCAAACCGCACTGGAGGAACACCCCATGCTTACCGTCAAAGACCACAATGATCAGGCCGCGGCCACCTACGCCGCGGTCGACGGCCAATACTGGATAGAAGCGCTCAGGGACGGTCGCCACGTTTTGATCCGACCACTGGCGCAGGCGGATCGCGACCGTGAATACGCTTTCATCAAACGGCTGTCTCCCGAATCCCGGCACATGCGCTTTCTCGCGCAGATCAGCGAACCCGGCGCTGCGATGCTCGACCAATTGATGGACACGGACAATAAACAGCGTGTGGCCTATATCGCCCTGGTCCATGAAAAAGGGGATCTGGTCGAGATCGGCATCAGCCGTTACGCGGCCACCCGCGAGCATGAGTGTGAATGTGCCGTTACGGTCGCCGATGAATGGATGCATCTGGGGCTGGGCACGTTACTGATGGACCATCTGATCAAGGCAGCCCGCAAAAACGGCTTTCGCCAGATGTATTCGGTGGACGCCTCCAGCAATGCCCCCATGCGCGACCTGGCCAAGGCGCTCGGATTCGAGACGCACAATGATCCCGACGACAGCCGTCAGGTGATCCATCGTCTTTACCTTTAGACAATCGCTGCGCGATGTTCCGGCCACCGGCTCGTCGCGGGGCGATCAAGCCCTCAGGATTGCAGCATTCTTCCCGGCTTGATCGCCAGCACACTGCACGGTGCCCGATGCAGGAGTTGCTCGGCGGTGGTTCCGAGTAATTTGCTCAGGCCCTTGTGCTGTACCGTGCCCATGACAATGACATCGCAGCGGTGCTTGAAGACAAACTCACAAATACTCGGTACGGGTGCCCCCAACCTGAAGTGACGATGCTCCGGTGACACGCCGTGGCGTTCAGCGATGGCCGCAAATGCCTCATGCTGAGCCGCTCCCAACATTTCATGGATCCCGCTGGCCAGCGGCAATGCGCCAATGCCCATGTCCTGTACGTATACAGCCGTCCAGTCATACACATGCAGCAACTCAAGACTGGCATCACAGACTGAGGCCAGTTTCGCCGCGGCGTCGATAACCTGGTCGTTGAACACGCGGTCCTGATCTTCATCGCGCAACACATCAATGATGGCCAGCACGTTGCGGGGTCGGGCATTCATCGCAGTAGTCACCAGATGCACCGGCACAGGACAATCGCGCAGCAGCTGCCAATCCATCGGAGTAAAAAATACTCGTTTGAACGTCGATTCTTCCTGGGCGTCCTTGATGATCAGCGTCAGCGGCATCTCATTGATGAAGTTCAGAATCTCCTCATAAGGATGCTGTACCCACACCACTTCGCTGGTGACCTCGACACCCTGCTTGCTCATCAATCCGGCCTGATCCACGAGCCATTGGCGATGGGTTTGCAGGTAGCCGTCCCGAGCCCGACTGAATTGTTCCGGGGCGAACAACCCGGCCACCGCCAGGGCCTGGGAATAGTCGAACGCCACGATGTGCAAGGGCAGTTGCATCGCGAGCGCAAGCGCAGCAGCCCGGTCGAATGCCGGTGTTCGAGTCATGGCGGCAGGAGCGATCAAGAGTAAACGCTGAGATTGCGACATGGGGCACCTCGGCACACGGCCATTTCAATCCAGGAGTAGAACCACAGATTGATTACTCCTTGTTCCGACCACTTGATTTTTATCAGTTGCGCGCGCGATATCCTTCAGGGCAGCCCCACCCCCAGCGCTGCGGCTGCGCCCTGAAATGGCCCGCATCGTTACTCCACTGGGTCGGCGCAAACGCGTTAGCCATTGGGGTAAGCCGTTTGACGGTCAGGCATGCGTCTTGTGTCATTTGCCAGGCTAGCGCCACTTGGCCAGACATGGGGCGCCTCGATACGTGCCGTGAGCAGGCCAACAAATGCCTGTGCTTCTCCCAGAGTGTTGAAGTTCACTTTCAAGGCATCCATGCACACGACCCAGCAATGGCTTGCCGGTTTCTCCTTGATATCAATGATCATAGAGTCCTCCGCACTGCTTCGAGAATGCACGGTCCGGTTCCTTTCGACGAAAACAGCCGCTCTCCTGGTTGCCGTGATGCTCCCTCCTCCACCGTACGTATGCCGAAGTTCGGCATGAGCCCAAAGATTGCGCCGGGGAGCCAGGCGAAAGATTGATAATGGTCAATAATTTCGTCACTGGACGAAGCCCGGACAACCGCACGTCGGGCAACACCCTCCATTCCCTTCCATTTGACAAAGATCAAACCCGACGCCCTGAACAGTGGCAGGCTAAGGGCAAGGTTTCACTGCCCAATAATGCCGCAGCATTGGGGCAAGCGATTGCGCGATTGCCTACCGGAGATCTGTCATGTCTGATCAATTACGCTTCATGCTGGTCGTTTCGCCGTTGATGGAAAACAGCCCCGCCTTCGACCGGGCCGCTGCCTTGGCCAAGGCCTCAGGTGCTGCCCTGCACATCGTGGCGTTCGACTATCTTGAAGGGCTGGCGACTGCCGGAATGGTCAACGAACAGGCGCTGGAACAGATGCGGCTGGGCTATGTCGAGCGCCATCGTCAGTGGCTCGAAGACCAGGCCCGCCCCCTGCGCAAGATCGGTGTGCACGTCACCACGGAAGTTGTCTGGGTCGAAAGGCCCTTGCAGGAAATCCTCATTCATCTCAAAGAACAGCCAATGGCCGTATTGATCAAGGCGCTGGAACACGAATCGCTGCTGTCACGCCTGATGTTTACGCCATTGGATATCCACCTGCTACGTGAATGCCCGGTGCCCCTGCATTTTGTCAGTCATTCGCACAACACTTTACCGCGCAAGATCGTCGCCGCCGTTGACCCTTTTCATTCTGATGAGCAATACGAAAGCTTCAACGACAGTATTCTGCGCGAGGCCTCCAAACTGGCGAGCACCTGTAATGCAGAACTGGACGTGATCTACGCCCATGACCTTTCCAGCATCAGTGCGGACGAATTCGGTTTCAGCAATGGATCGGCGTTTTTCTCCTCGGGAAAAGCCAAGTCGCTGTTCGAGGCGCAGGCTGATGCGTTTCGCGAACTTTCTGAGCGTAACGGTATCCCGCCGGAGCACCAGCACATGATCATGGGCAATCCGGTCAAGGTGCTGTCCAGCTACGCGCAGACTTATGACATCGATGTGATTGTCATGGGACGCATTGGTCATCGCGGCATGGAGCGGCTGGTTGGCAGTACGGTGGAACATCTGCTTTACAAGTTGCCCTGCAGCGTGTGGGTGGTTTCCCCGGAAAAAATCTGAATGTTCGATGACGCGCTTGTTTCATCGTTTAGCGTTTTCCAGGTACGGCAATTTATGCCACGGATAGCCCTTCGCGCTGAGTTGAAAGGCGTAATCGAATAAACGCTTCATGTACTCGCCATCGAATTTCCGATCGTGCGCAAAGTTAAAGTCGGAGCCAATGTACGCAAGATTGAAATCCGCCCCATCCTGTTGCGCCATACGGTAGATGCGCTCCAGGTCGCTGATCCCCTGGGTTTGAATCAAGGCACTGATGGCTCGACCGCCGATGCTCAATGTGCGGCGCTTGGTCCCGGACCACTGTGGCTCCAGTGTCCCGTTACGAATGACATAGAAATGGCGGTCGAATCGCAACGGTGCTCCGGTGGCTTTGCTCAGCGCCATCACAGTGCTGGGTGGGTAAAGAAACACTTGGGTGATAACCCCTCCGTCCACGTGCATTTCCTGGAACTGTTTGCCGTCCACGTCCACATCAATCATGACGGGTGAGACTGCACCGGGAATGCTCATTGACGCGAGCATGATGTTGCGAAAGAGGTCGAGCGCTCCCGGTGCCTGGCTTGCAGCAATCGCGCCCATGTTCCAGGTGACTGGCCGGCCGGAATCAAGGTCTGTTGTGCCGATCAGCAGGATTCGTCCTTTGGCGTACTCCGTCGCAATTGCCTCAAGAGTCTGTGCCGTGATGTATTTTGCGATGAGCCGCGACAGTGGCTTGCTGTCCGCTATACCGTCGCTGGCAAAACGGGTTAATACGTTTCGCGAATGAAAAATGTCCTTGGGACCGATTGCGTTGGAGACATACCGAATCACGCCGTCGTAATCGGACCCCAGGTAAGCGAACGGGGCGACCAAGGCACCCGCGCTAATGCCTGTGACGACCTTGAACTGGGGGCGAGTCCCATGCGTCGTCCATCCCGCAATCAATCCCGCTGCGAAAGCGCCCGCATCGCCGCCACCGGAAACCGCCAGCATATTGGCCAGCGGAAGGATATGGTTCGGCTTCCCGGCCTTGGCGAGCACCTCGCTCTCACGCTTGTTGGACTGAACCGCATCCTCAATGAAAGGCGTCAGGTCGTGGTCCAGCCTGTAGCGAGCATTGGGAATGCCCGGGATGACCGCTTTCTCCGTCAAGGTTGGCGGAACAGCGTCACGACGTGGCAGACACGCTTGAAGAAACATGTCCAGAGTTGAGGCGCCTGGTCTGAGCGGGAATGGTTTCAAAGCGCGTCTCCAGCCCTTGCCGTCGTCAGCAAGCGCTCATCATCGCCGAGAGAGTCCCTACCCCCTGCTGCTCGAGATGACTACACGCCCGCCCCGCCTGCGGCACTTCATTCGAACGCCGGGCTGCTCATTCTGCGCTCCTTTACCTGATAAAAAAACTCATTGGCCGCGCGCGCCAGGGTTTATGCGAAAGCTGTTGGACTCACCAGGTTAAGGGGCAGAGCGTAATATTCAACAAGCCGGGTTGGAGCGCCTGATGAAAGAGCATGGTTTCAATAACCAGCAGAAGATGCATCAGAACCACTAGTTCACGAATTACAACCCACTATTAGAACAGGACGTTGTATTTATTATTGGCGATGTTCAGTGTTGCCATAACCCTGACAGAACTATCAGCGTAGAACTTCTGGATAATGCCGTCATACACACAGAGCACAACCCCTTCACTTGGCGCGTATGAACTACCGTTATCCACCAGCATCAAGTTGTGCACGCCGTAACTACGAGTGATATCTGGCTTGAGCTCGTCGCAAATGGCCAGGTGATCAGGTTCGCCAGCAATGGCGATAAGGGGTGCAAGCAGGGTCAACAGGATGAGTGACTTTTTCACTTTGGCTCGCCTTGACGCACATTGAGTTTGAATCTGACAGGCTCGGCATTCAGCAATACTGCAGGCACAACAGCAGATGAATATATATTTACACCCGGGTGTCGGAGCAAATGCAAGATACCCGTTATTAGCTGCCTTAAAGCTCATGACGCCGGATGGTAGTTTTGGCTTGACTACCTGTCAATATGCGATATCTGCTAGATTTTTATGCAGTATCGGATCCCGTCAAATGCAAAAACCGACTGTTTAACTATTGGAACATCAATAATAAAACCGACAAGCCAACCAGGTTAATACTGAGTTTCCATCGTTAAGATCAGCGATTTGCAAAGCACCCAAGTTATCTCGTGCTTGCAACCGGTCCTGGTGGTGACGCTCAGCAACTGTCGCAGGTGCTCATCGACAAGCGTGCTGCCCGAGCTCAAGGCCCAGTTCGGTGAAAAACTCAATGGCAGCGTCGATGTCTTCTACAACGATGCCGATGTTGTCCATGCGCTTGACCGTGATGATGTCTCCCTCGCGCTTGAAGGGGCCCGACGCCCGGCCTGAGGCATGCCCACGCCCTCCCCCAGGCGTGAGCATGCGGCGATCACTCAGGTAAAGGCGAAGTCCGACTCGGTGATGGCGGCCTGTGGCACGCCGCTCAAGGTGATGGTTCCCACCTCCGGCTGGCCCGTGACGCTGATGACGGCCTCGCCGGACTGTTCTGCAACGGTGAGTTTGGCGAAGGTCAGACCGCTGGCGCTCAGGTCGATCAGGTCAGTGCCGTCCTCGAAGTCGGCGATGGTGTCCGTTCCCCAGAGGGCACCGAACTGGAACCTGTCCGCATCGAGGCCGGGTTCGAACTGGACGCTGCCAACCATGAAATCACCCGCCGCGCTGCCCACCAGCCGGTCTTCCCCGGTGCCACCAATCATGAAGGCGCCTGCGCTGCCCGATTGCAGTATGTCGTTGCCATCATTGCCCTCAAGGGTCGTCTGGAAGGCGAACTCGGCACTGCTGCCGATCACCAGGTCGTTGCCGGCTCCGCCGAAGGCACTGCCGAAATCCTCGATGGTGAGTGTGTCGTTACCCTCGCCGCCGAACAGATTATCCAGGCCTGTGCCGCTGAGCAGCACGTCGTCACCCGTACCGCCATCGAGCAGGTCCTCTCCTGCCTGGCCGAACAACTGGTCGTTGCCACCGAGGCCGAAGATCTTGTCGTCACCATCGGTGCCGACGATGATGTCGTTGCCATCGGTGCCCGCCGTGACGAACTCGGTATTGTTACCGAAGTCGTCCACCGTGAAGTTGTTGACGCCAAGGAAGTTCGCCGTGAAGTCGGTGCTGTCGAGCCGGCCGTTGTCATCGTCGTCCGCTATCAGCCAGGTGTTGCCCTGGCGGACCGTGTAGAACAGGTCGGTGATGCCGTTGCCGCCGCCGACCAGTGCCGCGCCAAGCTGTGGATTGAGCGTGACCTGGCCACGAAACACGAACTCATCGTTCAGCTCGAGCGTATCGCCCCCGGCCACACCTGCGCCCTGGAAGTCCTGGATCGTATCGAAGGTCGCGAAGGTCGAGCTCGGGTTGAACGAGGCAAGGAAGAACTCGAACTCGTCATTGCCGGCACCGCCGTTCAACTGGTCTGCCCCGGCGTCGCCTTCGAGCGCGTCGTCACCATTGCCACCGAACAACTGGTCGTTGCCGGCATCGCCGAACAGTTCGTCGTTGCCGTCCTCGCCGAAGATCTGGTCGTTACCCTCTCCGCCAAAGAAGTCGTCGTTACCGACACCACCGAACAACTGGTCGTTACCGGCATCGCCGTCGAGGGTATCGTTGCCGGCACCGCCATTGACGATATCAGTGCCGTTGCCGCCGGAAAGCGTCGTGTCATTGCCGGCGCCACCGTCAATGATGTCGTTGCCGTCGCCCCCGGTGATGAGGTCGCGGTCATCGCCGCCGTTGAGGGTGTCATTGCCGAGCCCCCCGGTAAGCCGGTCGATTCCCGTGCCACCGTTGAGGATGTCGTTGCCGGCGCCGCCGTCGACGATGTCATTGCCGTTGCCGGCGTTGACCACGTCATTGCCACCGAGCGCGAAGATCGTATCGGCGTCCGGGGTGCCGTTGATCACGTCACCGCCCTCGGTGCCACGCACGACGAAGAGCGTGGTGCCGAAATCGGCTCTTGTGAGGTTGTGCTGTCCCGTCAACTCTACGCAGAAGTCACTGGCGTCGAGCACGCCATTGTCGTTGGAGTCCGCGAACAGCAGCGTGCTGGCGGCACCTACGGCATAGAACACCTCGGTAAAGCCGTTGCCGCCGAAACCGAGCGAAGCGCCCAGTGTTGGCACCGTGGGGCGAGCCCCCTCGAATACCAGGCGGTTGCTCGCGGAGAGAAGCAGGTTGTCACCACCGGCAACGCCGGCCCCCTGGAAGTCGGTCACCGTGTCGCGGGCCAGGGAAGAGGATTCCACGCCACTGCCGACGAACCAGTTGAAAGCGTCATTATCCGCGCCCCCGGTCAGGGTATCGGCACCGACACTGCCCGTGAGGCTGTCGAGTCCGGCGCCACCGCGAAGGAGGTCATCGCCGTCACCACCGACGAGTTCATCGTTGCCGTCACCCCCTTCTATCGTGTCGTTGCCTCCCTCACCCAGGATAAAATCGTCGCCGCCAAGGCCGAAGATCTGATCATCCTCAGGGTTGCCAAATATGAAGTCGCCTTGTTCAGTCCCATTGATAACAGCCATGGTACTACCCTCCATTAAAGGAAATGGTACGCGTTAACTGCGTTACAGCGGGTTGGGGAAATTAGACAAACCCAAGGGGTCACCAGTGCGCCATTTGGGCCTCACCGTTTATCGCGAATACAGACGGGGGTTCTGGAGCCCTCGCCCACCTTCAATACCGCTACATGGCTGGCTCGGGGGTTTCAGGGCAGGAGAGTTTGAAAATCTGCTATCTCCGGCGACCAGAGGAAACATTAAGAAACACTAAAGACTTCCCCTGCGTGAACTTTGACAAAAGTTCTACCGCACACCTTTTTTCTCGACAGGCCCCCAAAGAAAGGCCTGACGAACGAACACCACCATTACGCAGTGGTCACAACATCTGACGGCATCGCAAATGACAGGTTGTTACGAACACCTGCTTCATACAAAAGCGACGCTTGAATTCACACATTTCAGGGTGCGCCGGATAACCTCAGCGGATTCAGTTCCTGCCAAATGCAGGCGCCTGCCGCTGCTCTCATCCAATGCTCCCTCAGCGGAGTATGCAAATGACTCAATCAATGCGGTTCTTCCTCTCGTTCTTCCTCGCCACTGCAACATTGGCATCGACCGGTTTCCTGAACAGTGCAGGAGCGGCCACCGCCGAGGATCTGAATGCCGATGCCAAACAAGCCTTGCAAACGCTTTACAAGGCCCATCCTTTTGCCGAAAAAATCTCGCACGAAGCCAAAGCGGTGCTGGTTTTCCCGAAAATCATCAAGGCGGGTCTTGTGTTCGGTGGCAGCTACGGCGAAGGCGTCATGATGAAAGGCACCAAAGTCGAAAATTACTACAACTCCGTCAGCGGTTCATGGGGGCTGCAGGCCGGCGCCCAGTCGTACGGCTATGCGGTTTTCCTGATGACCGATAAAGCCGTGAAATATGTCGCCGAAACCAAGGGCTGGGAAATCGGTGTGGGGCCAACGGTTGTCGTGGTTGATGAAGGGGTGGCGAAGAACCTGTCCAGCTCGACGCTGAAAGACGACGCCTACGCGTTCATCTTCGACCAGCAAGGGCTAATGGCGGGGGTCAGTATCGAGGGGACGAAGATTTCCCTGATCAAGCGCTAAGCCGCACTGTTGGATTGACCATCGCAAGCGTGATGGCAGCCTATGCCAATACTGGTGGGTTTTCCCATTCAGGCTAGGCTGTCCTCACTGCTGGCGCACAGGCGTAGCTGATGATCGGAGCTATCTGGCGAGCAAGGCTGGAAGTGGCTGTATCGACCATTCATTGATCCAGGTCCAAACATTGAATGACCGGATCCTGATAATGATTGTTCAGTTTTCAGGTAGGCCTTAAATGACTTCACAGCTCTTCCAGGTTCACGGCCTCGTGAGTTTTACCCTTGCCATCCTCCTGCTTTTCCTCGGCAAAACCCTCGTCCAGCACAACGCCTTTCTCCGTCAATACTGTATCCCCGAATCGGTCGTCGGCGGCTTCGTCTGTGCGGCGGTGACATCCCTGCTCTACTTCGGCCTGAATATCCAGGTCGAATTCGACCTGCAGGTTCGCGACACCCTGCTGCTCTATTTCTTTGCCGGCATTGGCTTGAAATCGGACATGCGCCAACTGCTCAAGGGCGGACGCCCGTTGCTGATCCTGCTGTTACTCGCCGCCGTGTTCATTCTCCTGCAGAACTCGCTGGGCATGGGTGTGGCCCAGGCCTTTGGGCTTGATCCGAAGGCTGGCCTGATGGTGGGCTCCATTTCCCTCACGGGCGGAGTGGGTACCACCCTGGCCTGGGCACCGCTTTTCGTCGAGAAACTGGGCATCAGTAACGCCCATGAACTGGGCATCGCCAGCAACACCGTCGGCCTGATTGCCGCTTGTGTCATCGGCGGCCCTATCGCCAACCGACTGATAGATCGTTACCGACTGACGCCGTCCAGGGATGCGGAGCTGGAAGTCGGTATTCTCGAGCAACAACCGAGCAAGGCGCTGGACTACTACGACGTGCTCTGGGCGTGGATGTGGCTCAACCTGACCCTGATGCTCGGCTATGGACTCAACCTGCTGCTGGTCGATGCCGGCATCACCCTGCCCAAGTTTGTCAGCTGCCTGTTCGCGGGCATCGTCATTCACCACCTGGTGCTGGCCTTTGTGGGTGATCAACGCCTGAAAAGCTGGAGCGGCGCCAGCCTGGGTCTGTCACTGATCTCCGATATCTGCCTGGGCATGTTTTTGACCATGGCCCTGATGGGGCTTCAACTTTGGCAGCTCAGCGGCGCGCTGTTGTTCATTCTGTGTGCGTTGACCCTGCAAATTCTGCTGACGGTCGCCTATACGTATTTTGTGGTCTTCCGCTTCATGGGGCGCGATTACGAAGCGAGCGTGATCGCTTCCGGATTCGGCGGGATCGCCCTCGGTTCCACGGCGACAGCCATCGTCAACATGTCGACCGTGACACAGAAGTACGGCGCGGCGCACCAGGCCTTCCTGATCGTGCCGCTGGTGTGTGGCTTTTTCATTGACCTGGTCAATGCCGTGATCATCAGCCTGTTCAGTGGTCTGTAGCGACCGCGGGTGCCTCAGTAACCACCCCCATTACTGGCACCCCATGGATCTGAACCGCGTGAGCACCTAGACTTTGTGCGCCCCTGCCCTCCTTGCCGATTGTTGAACGGGTCCCATGACTGAGCATGCCAAGTACCATCACGTGTCCGAAGTACCAGGCCTGGTGCTGGGTTCCGCACGTTTTGCCGATGTCGGCTTCGATCGCCATTACCACCTCGACTTCCACATTGGCTTTGTCACCGAAGGCATCCAGCGTCATCGTTCGAAAGGCGAGTCGTTTCTTTTGGGGCCGGGACGTATTGCCCTGATGCCGCCGGGTGAAATTCACGATGGTGCGTCTGAAGGCGGCGGCGCCTATACGCTCAAGACGTTCCGTCTGTCGCAGGCACTGATCGCGGACATGACCGAGGAGATCAGCGGTCAACCGAGAGAACTTGAGTTGACCAGTGTGTTGCTCGAAGACCCGCGGCTTGTCGGCAACCTGCGCGGGCTGCACGAAGCGATGCAGCAGGACGTTGGACCTGGCAGCCTAGCGCTGCAGACGCAATGGTTCACCCTGCTTGAACGCCTGTTGTGCCAGTCACGGACAATCACGCCCGAAAGCATTCCCGGATCGCTCTCAGCCCTGCAATGGTCCCGCGTCAGGGACTATTGCTTCAGTCACATCGATCAGCGAATCACGCTCGATGATCTTGCCGGACTGTGCGGTCTGGGCCGATTCCCGTTCCTCAAGCAGTTCAAGCGGACCATCGGCATGACGCCGCACGCATGGCTGCTTCGGCTGCGTCTGGAACGGGCGTGTGGCCTGCTATCGCGCAGCGGGCAACCGATCATCGATGTCGCCCACGCCGTCGGCTTTTACGATCAGAGCCATTTCAACCGCGCCTTTCGCCAGGCGTTCGGCGTCGCACCCTCGCGCTACAGGACTTAGGGCGTCGACCATCAGGCAAGCGTCAATTTTTTACAAGCGCGACAACCGTCCCTCTCCCTAGGATGCGCCCATCCAGGCGAAACACCTTCGCCTGCGCAGCCGAGAATTCGATGATGAACGGTGAAACAAGCAGAGCGCCCGCCCTGGGTTTTTCAAGTGACAACATCGCAGGCGCATCGCCTGAGGTGGCACACGCCATGGTGAAACACAGCACGGGCCAGGCGGGCCCCTATGGCAGCGACGAGCTGACGGCGCGGGTCCAGCGCAAATTCTGCGAGATCTTCGAGCGCGATGTGGAGGTCCTTCTCGTGCCCACCGGCACCGCCGCCAACGGCCTGTGCCTGAGCGCGATGACGCCACCCTGGGGCAATATCTATTGCCATCCGGCCAGTCACATCAACAACGACGAATGTGGTGCGCCGGAGTTCTTCTCCAACGGCGCGAAGCTGATGACCATCGACGGTCCGTCGGCCAAGCTGGACATCACCCGACTGCGTGAGCGCACCCGCGAAAAACTGGGTGACGTGCACACGACCCAGCCCGCTTGCGTCAGCATCACCCAGGCCACCGAAGTCGGCAGCCTCTACACCCTGGACGAAATCGCGGCTATCGGTGAGGTCTGCAAGTCGGCTTCCCTTGGGTTCCATATGGATGGGTCCCGATTCGCCAACGCCCTGGTATCCCTGGATTGCTCGGCGGCAGAGATGACCTGGAAGGCCGGCGTGGATGCCCTGTCGTTTGGCGCCACCAAGAATGGCGTGCTGGCGGCGGAAGCCATCGTCCTGTTCAACACCTCGCTCGCCACCGAAATGAGGTACCGCCGCAAGCGTGCAGGTCACCTCTTCTCCAAAATGCGTTTTCTTTCGGCGCAGATCGATGCGTACCTGAGCGATGATCTCTGGCTGCGCAATGCCCGCAAGGCCAACGATGCCGCCCAGCGCCTGGCGCAGGGGCTTGCCGGGCTGAGCGGCGTTGAAGTGCTGGGCGGCACCGAGGCGAATATCCTGTTCTGTCGGCTGGACTCTGCCGTGATCGATGCACTGCTGAAGGCCGGGTTCGTCTTCTACCATGATCGCTGGGGCCCCAACATCGTGCGTTTTGTCACCTCGTTCGCCACCACCGCCGAGGATGTCGATCACCTGTTGAGCCACGTGAGGCGAGTGGTGAGGTCGGTACACGCATAACGGGCGCAATGCTCGATGACGGATGCCGGCGGTGCTCACTCTTAGTCGAATGAGCACCCGCCACTGCGGCCTCAGGCGTCTACATCTGGCGATAAAGAATCATGCCCGCGTGATACAGGATCCCGTCGCGGAACTCCCCGTCAGCCGTGAAGCCGGTGTCGTCGACGTACTCGATATGGTCACCCTCCAGCCAATACTGGCCCTGATAGGCACTCGTCTTGCGGCCCCGGGCTTCATCGTACCGGCCACCGGGCAACAGCTCATGGCGGATGAGCCCGTCTGCCGTGACCCACAGACCGACATACTTATCCTGATCAGCGGATTTTTTCATCGTCATGTTCAAGTCCTCCGTTCAGAACGCACTGGCGGTCGGGCGGACAATCAGCTCACTGACGTCCACATCGGCAGGCTGTTCAATGGCGTAAGCGATCGCACGAGCGACCGCCATTGCAGGGATGGCGATCTTGCGGAACTCGCGCATCTCGGCCCGCCCGCCTTCATCGGAAATGCTCTCGGCCAATTCGGACTCGGTAACGCCCGGGGAAATCACGGTGACACGGATGTCCCCGCCGACCTCCTGGCGCAACCCTTCCGAGATGGCGCGCACGGCAAATTTGGTCGCGCAGTAGACCGCCGCCGTAGGGCTGACGGTGTAGGCACCGATCGAGGCGATATTGATGAACTGGCCTGATTGCTGTTTTTGCATCAGCGGCAAACCGGCCGCGATACCGTGCAACACGCCGCGAATATTGACGTCGATCATCCGGTCCCACTCGGAGACTTTCAGCGCCTCGAGTTTCGACAGCGGCATCACCCCGGCATTGTTGACGATCACATCGACCCGGCCATGCAGCTTGAACGCAAAGTCCACAAACCCTTGTACGTCGTCTCGGCGGGTGACATCCAATGCCTGAAAGTGCGCGACTCCACCGCTCGCGTTGATCTCGCCACAGAGTACTTCGAGGCGCTCGGTACGACGCGCCCCGAGTACGACATGCGCCCCCTTGCTGGCTAACAGGCGCGCTGTCGCCTCGCCTATGCCACTGCTCGCGCCCGTGATCAGAACGACTTTTTTCGAGATGTTCGACATGACCCTAATCCCTCACTTGAGTGTCTGGTGACGCGAGAGCGGTGTCTCGCTACCAGTCCAGATTAGGGATAACGGCGGTCGGCCAGTTAGTCAGATCCTTCTGACAACTTGCCTGATCCTGTCGGGGAACCCCTTACTTCGTGGCGTCGAGAACAAGCCTGCCCTGTAAATGCCGGCCCATGCTTTTCTCGATCGCCACTTTCGCGTCACTCAACAGGAATGCCTCGACGTCGACCCTGAGGTGTCCCTTGTCGAACAGTTCGGCAATCAGCGAAAGCTGCCGGCCATCGGAGCGGGTGGCAAAGTTGGCGGGGGTCACACCGTAGTCGTTGGCCAGCGACATGTTCGGCAGGCTCACGGGCGATACCAGCACGCCATGCTTTTTCAGCACCGCAAAGGAACGGGTCTGTGTGTCGCCGCCCACCAGGTCCAGTACCACATCGACACCGGACACCAACTCGTCGAATGCCTGGGTCCTGTAGTCGATGGTGTAATCAGCGCCGAGGTCTTTCAGGTAAGCATGATTATGCGCGGAGGCCGTTGCGTAGACTTCGGCGCCCAGGTACTTGGCCATCTGCACGGCCATGCTGCCCACGCCACCGGCCGCGGCGTGGATCAACACTTTCTGCCGACGTTGCACACCCGCGTGTTCGGTCAGGGCCTGCCAGGCTGTCAGGGCTGTTGCGGGGACAGCGCCGGCCTGCAAGGCACTGAGTGACTTGGGTTTCAGCGCCAGCTTTGCAACCTGGGCGACGGCTTTGGTCGCATACCCTCCGACGATGTTGATGAAGCCAAACACTTCATCACCAAGGCTGAACTCAGTGACACCCTGCCCCAGCGCGATCACGGTACCGGCCACTTCAACCCCCGGGGTAAAGGGCAGCGGCAAAGGGATGAACGCTTTCATGGCACCGGAAAGGATCTTCCAGTCAATCGGGTTCACCCCGGCTCCGGCGACATCGATCAGCACTTCACCGACACCGGCCACCGGGTCGGCAATATCTTCCAGACGTAAAACTTCAGGGCTGCCGTATTCGTATACGCGTATGGCTTTCATGGAGGTCTCGACTATCGAAAAAGAAGGGAGAGAAACATTGCGCTGCGAGGGGCTGGCCTTCGCAGCGCGGGGTATCAACGACGGCGAGCGTCGAGGCTGAAACGACCGGCACCGAAGGCCACGACCTGCAACAGGCCACCGGCCATCGCGATGTTCTTGAAGAAGTGGATGAACTGGTTTTGATCGCCCAGGGCGTTATGGAAGGCCAGTGCGGTAAACACGCTGAACACAGCCAGCACAGCGGCAACGGTGCGGGTGCGGTAACCGGCGATCAGTGCCAGGCCACCACCGATCTCAACGATGATCGCCAGCGCCAGCGCCAATTGCGGAAGGGGAAGCCCCACAGAGCCGATGTAGCCGACCATCATGGTCGGAGCGGCCAGTTTCGAAAAACCGGAGAGGATGAAGATTGCGCTGAGCAGCACGCGGCCGATCAACGAGGCCGAAGCCTGGGTGACGTTGGAACGGCTCTGTTCAGCGGTGGCGGAATGAGCGATGTTTGCGGAAGTCGTCATGAGGCATTTCCTTCAATGGGGTGCGATTCGACATGAACCGCCCTGTTGAGGAAATGTTGCTCTCGGCCAGCTCATCTGAATAGCCGACTAATTTAGATCATTAGATTCGATAAAATAGACAAGCAAATCACCCCATCGAAAGGGAGCTCAATCGTGCAAACCGCTGAGCGAACGTCTGCAACAGGCCTGGAGGCCCACATTCGCGGTCAGCGCCTGGCCGCCTCCGACGAGGTTTTTTCCAACGATGTGCTGGTGCAGATCTTTACCCGCGAGCGGATCGAGCAAAGCGTCATCGTTCCCGCCGTGGCTGAGCCGCTGATTGTCTGGGTACTTTCCGGGAGCGCCACCATTGAGGAACGGGAGGCAGGCGAAGCGTGGCGGGCGAGTGAAGTGACAAAGGGGGATTTTTTCCTCACCACCAGCGCCGTGCCCTACGAAATGCGCTGGCAAGTGACCAGTGCGGAGCCCTTTGTGGTGATGCACATTTACCTCGGCCTGCCCCTGCTGGAACGAGCGATTCAGGAAACCGGCAAACACGTCACTGGTTCGATTGGTCTGCGTGAAATATCCGGGGGGCGTGACGAGACTTTATCGTTGTTGTTCGAACAGTTCAGAGTCGAACTGCAATCCCGGGGAGAAACCAGCCCGCTGCTGATGCAAGGCATCGCCCAGTGCATCGCCGTGCACCTGGCGCGCCACTATCTGGATGCGCAAGCCGATAACATCGTTCAGCGCAACGCCCTGCCGGCCTTCAAGCTCAAGCGTGCGGTGACTGCGATGGAGGCGTCGCTGGGCGAGACGTTTTGCCTGGGGGATCTGGCCGACGCAGCCGGGATGAGCGAGTACCACTTCAGCCGCCTGTTCAAACGCGCCACGGGGCTTTCACCCTCGCGCTACTTCATCAGGCTGAGAATGACCAAGGCCAGGCAACTGCTGATCGAAACCGACATGAGCATCATCGATGCGGGGCTTGAGGTCGGGTACAGCAGCGCCAGCCATTTTTCCCAGGCATTCAAACGGGAGGTCGGCGTTCCGCCCAGTCATTACCGCAAATGAAAACGCGGCACGGCGCTCGTCGTGCCGCAAGTACAACCGGCCAATCAACTGCCCACGGGAATGCTCATGCCGCCATCGGCCATGACGACCGAGCCGACAATGAAACTGGCGCGCTCGGAGGCCAGGAATGCCACGATCTCGGCGATTTCATCGGGCGAAGCGGCACGGCCGATCGGTGCCGACTTGCCGTGCTCTTGCAGGAAGCCCGGGCCATCTTCCATGAAGTGATTGAGCAGATTGGTGACCACGTCGCCCACGCCAATCGCATTGACTCGAATACCGTGCTCTATCGCTTCCAGCGCCTGGGTTCGGGTCAGTTGCGCCAGTGCCCCTTTCGATGCGGTGTAGGCCGCGATGCCCGGGAACGCGAAGTAAGAGGCATAGGACGCAATGTTGACGATGGCGCCTGACTTTTGCTTCATCATTTCCTTCGCCGCTTCACGGGAATGAAGGAACGCGCCCGTCACGTTGGTCTCCATCTGCCAGCTCCAGTCCTCGCGCGTCATCTCGACCAGAGGCTTGTAGATGATCCGTCCCGCGTTGTTAACCAGCACATCGAGCTTGCCGAAGTGCTGAACGGCCAGGGCAACCGCTTGTTCCGCCGAGCCATCGACCGTGATGTCGGCCACGAATGGCACCAGGCCCGGACGCTCGAGAGCGTTCACTTCAGGGTTGATGTCTTCGGCAATGACCTTGGCGCCACGGCAATGAAACAGCTCGGCGATGGCACGGCCGATACCACTGGCGGCGCCCGTGACAATCACGACTTTGCCGGCGATTTCGTTGGGGGTAGGCATAAAATCAGTCATTTCGTTTCTCCTTTCCAGAGAGCAGCTGAACCATTCCAGCCGCTGCGCATACGCCGTATGCGGGTGTCGCTTTCGACGACTCAACTGTCGCCGATCACGGTTCGCCACTCTTTAGGAGCCTTGTTCAACCTGTCGCGGTTTTGCGCTTATCTGCCTGGTGTTTCATTTTTTCAGCACACCGGGCAGATGCATGACGCTATACGTTGTACCGGGATAATATTGGCCATTACGTTCGAGGAAATTGGCATGATCTCTGACCCCGGAACACCGACACTGGACCAGCTGCGCGTTTTCCTGACGGTCGTGGAAGTCGGCAGTTTTGCCGCAGCGGCCAGAAAACTGCACCGGGCCACCTCGGTCATCAGTTACTCGATCGCCAACCTGGAAATGCAGCTCGGCGTGTCGCTGTTTGACCGTCAGACCACCCGCAAACCCCAGCTCACCGATGCCGGCCGCACCGTGCTGGCCGAAGCCAGGACCATCGCCAACGGTATTCATGGATTACGCGCCAAAGTGAAGGGCCTGCTCCAGGGGCTCGAAGCCGAGGTTCACGTGGTACTCGATGTAATGCTTCCGCCCGAACGCGTGGTGGATGCACTCAAATCCTTTCGCGAAGCATTCCCGACCGTTGCCCTGCACTTGCATATGGAGGCCCTCGGCGCCGTCACCGAGCTGGTGATCAACCGTGGCGCGATCATCGGCGTCAGTGGGCCCATGAATGAAGGCATCGACGGTATCGAAAGAATGGGCGTCGGCAGTGTCGAGTTGATTCCGGTGGCCGCCCCGAATCATCCTCTGGCATCGAGCGACTCGAATGTTCCGGGCACCGGGCGAGAGTTCACGCAACTGGTGCTGTCCGACCGTTCGGTGCTGACCAAGGACAAGGATTTCGCCGTGCTCAGCAACCGCACCTGGCGGCTGGCGGACCTGGGCGCCAAGCACATGCTGCTGCGTGAAGGCATCGGCTGGGGCAACATGCCGGCCCCGATGGTCCAGGAAGATCTGGAGAGCGGCCGACTCGTGCAACTGAACATTCCGGAATACAAAAGCGGTCAATACTCCTTCGACGTCATCTACCGCACGGATGTGCCACCGGGGCCGGCGGCGCGGTGGTTGATTGAACGCTTCGTTCAGCAAGGCTCGGCGCAGGAGGCATTGGCTTGAGGACGGTACTTGTCGATTTTCTGTAACCAGGGGATTGAAAAATCGTTTTTTCGAGCAGAGATCCCAGGGGCACTCTTTTGACCAGACCGTAAGCGTTCCAGGACAACACCATTACTCACTTCAAATGGCATAATCGCAACCGGTTCATAACAGGTGCGTATCAATGACCGTCGAAAGCTACGACCAACTGGCGATCTTCTCGGCCGTGGCACAGGAGCGCAGTTTCACCCGTGCCGCTGCCAGGCTGGGTATGTCGCAGCCGGCCTTGAGCCGCGCCATGCGCCAGCTGGAGGATCGACTGGGTGTCCGGTTGCTGTCTCGCACCACGCGCAGCGTTTCGCCGACTGAAGCCGGCGAGCATCTGCTACGGGTGATCGCCCCCAGGTTCGAAGAGATCGACAACGAACTGGCCCTGCTCAGCGCGTTCCGCGACAAGCCGGCGGGCAAATTGCGGATCACGGCCGGCGAGCATGCTGCGATCACGGTTCTGCACCCCGTACTGGCCAAATTGCTGCCGGACTATCCTGACCTCAACATCGAAATCATCGTCGACTACGGCTTTACCGACATAGTGGCCGAAGGCTTCGACGCTGGCGTGCGGTTGGGTGAGCAGGTCGCCAAGGACATGATCGCCATGCGCATCGGCCCCGACATGCGCATGGCGGTGGTCGGCTCCCCCGCGTACTTCGCCCGATACTCAAAGCCCGTCGTCCCGAATGATTTGATGCAGCACAATTGCATCACCTTGCGCATGCCGACTCACGGCGGGCTGTATTCGTGGGAGTTCGAGAAGAATGGCCAGCCAGTGAACGTCCGCGTCGAGGGCCAACTGGTGTTCAACAACATCGCCATGCGCCTGCAGGCTGCCCTGCAGGGGTTGGGCCTGGCCTACATGCCGCAAGACCTGGTGCAGGAGCATGTCACGCAGGGCCGGTTGATACGCGTGCTCACGGACTGGTGCGAACCCTTCTCTGGCTACCACCTCTATTACCCGAGCCGACGGCAAAGCTCGCCAGCCTTTACCCTGCTGCGCGAAGCCTTGCGCTATCCGGGCTGATTGGCCTGGGTGGCGTCCAGCGCCTCGGCGGCGCGCTTGGCGGCTTCAGCATCCCCCTGATCGGCCAGTAACCGGGTCAACTGACGCAATTGCCCGACAGTCAGGCCAACCCGCAGGCTGGCGGCCATGTGCGAGCGCAGTTGTGACTCTACGCCCGGTGTGGTGGCCAGCGCCGCGACGGTCGCCAGCTCCCGACTTTGCCAGTCAAGGTTGTCGCGCTCGAAAATGTCGCCGAACAGATGCGCTTGCAGGTACTGATTGATGACAGGGACGAAGTCGAACAGCGGCCCCTGGACAGGCGCCCCGGCAATGCGCGTCTGGTTGGCCTTGCCAACTGCCAGCAACTCATCGCCGACGGGAATGACGCGACCGGGCTCGCGCCCCGCAACATCCTTGATGCCCCGCTGTTTGCGTGCATCCACCACTTTCATCAACTCGCCAAGGGCATTGAGACTGCGCGGGAAACCGCTGTAGGCGTAGAGCTGCACCAGTATTTCCTTGGCCTCGCTGACCGTCAGCCCCGCATCAAGCCCCTGGTTCAGGGCCGCATTGAGTCGGGGAATATTGCTCGTGGCCATGGCGGCGGCAATCAACGGGATGGCCTGCTGCCTGGCGGACAATGTCTCGGAAACGGGTCGCGTAGCAGGCAAGGTTTGCGGTGCAACGGAACGCTGGGCGCTGTACTGGGCATCGGTGACCTTCTCCAGCCATTGCACGCTTTTGCCCTCTACCGAACCGGTCACGGCCAGGTGCGTCATGCGGCTCGTCGCAGCGGCACCATGCCAGTGCTTGACGCCCGGCGGGCAGACAATCACATCCCCCGGATGGATTTCCTGCACGGGCTTGCCCCACTCCTGCGTCAGGCCGACGCCGGAGGTCACCACCAATCGCTGGCCGGCAGGATGGGTGTGCCAGGCCGAACGCGCGCCCGGCTCGAAGGTGACGTAGGCACCGGACGCATTGTTCTCGCCCGTGGCAGGAAACAACGGATCGACGCGCACCTGTCCGGTGAAATAATCCGCCGGGCCGGCGACCGAAGCCTGGCTTCCTGCCCGGCTGATCTGCTGGGCGGCCCTGGGCTCACTGACACTGTCGGCCCCTGCTGCGCCGGCAAAAGGCGCCGCGGCGCACACCGCGATGCCAAAAAGCGTGTTTTTCATGATCAAGGATTCCTCGAGTCAGAGTGTTCTGGCGTAGAACGCGTTCAACTGGCCTATGGCGACGTCCACATACTCGGGCACCCAATAGGTTTCGATATGGGTCGCGCCATCGATCGTGAACAGTTTCTTGTCCCGGGTTCCAGTGGCCTTGGCGAACGCCTGCTCCGACATGTACAGGCTGTCGGCCTTGCTGCCGGCGATCATCAGCAAGGGTTGGTCGATCAGTTCGATCTGGTCCGTGGCATCGAAGCTCATCAGGTCCAGCAGGCTGCTCTGGGTGTAGCGGAAGGTCGAGTTCGGATGGGCGTGGGTCTTGCCGTAATACTCGAAACCCTGCCGATACAGATCGAATGGCAGCCTGGCGATCTGCTCATCGGTCAGTCTGGCGTCGCCGACGTAGAGCACCTCCCCGCCCGCTGCTTCCTGCGCGCGGGCGGCCGAAGCCTGCTGCAGGCGCTCCTGGATCGTCGACAGTTGCGAGTCCCGGTAGCCATTGCGACGTACCAGCCCGGAGTTGAACATGCTCAGGGTCGCGATCGACTGGAAGCGCTTGTCGGTTTGCGCCGCCTTCAACGAATACCCACCGCCGCCGCAGATACCGAGCAAGCCCAGTCGTGCGCTGTCGACGCCCGGATTGCGGGCGATGAAGTCCGCCATGCCATGGATGTCCTCGATGCGGTACGCGGGCTTGTCGATGTTGCGCGGCTCGCCACCGCTGGCCCCCTGATACGCCGCATCCGCCGTGATCGTGATGTAGCCCTGATCGGCCAGGCGCTGGGCATACAGGCCGGCGACCTGCTCCTTCACCCCGCCATTGGGATGCGCCACGACGACGGCCGGGTATTTCTTCGCCGCGTCATAATGGGCCGGGGTGTAGACGTTGGCGGCGATGTCCAGGCCGTTGAGTTTGTAAGTGACCGGATGGATGTTGACCTTGCCTGGTTCGTTCTTCACCAGCGCGCCTGCGTAGGTCAAGGTGTAGGGATTGTGTTTGTAGTCCGCGGCCTCGGCGTCAACGCCCGACATGCCGATCATGGCGGCCATGAGAGTGGCCTTCAGCGTGGTTCGCATCTTGTGAATACTCCTGACAATTCCAGTTTCCAAGGGTGTGCGGCAGCGATTGCCCTGCTCGGCATCAATCGAGGTTTTTCTCGGCGAGAAACTGCGAAACCAGGTCCGCGATTTCGACGTTATTCAGGTCCGAAAACGGGAAGTGGCTGTTGCCCCTGATGCCGATCTCCGGCAGGTGAATGAGCCGCACGTCGCCGCCATGGCGGTTCACGGTGTCTCGCCACAGTCGCGCCATCTCGAGCCGGGCACGCCAGCTGTCCTGTGCCGGTAAACGAACCGGCTTGTCGGGGATGTTGTCGCCGTAGATGATCAGGATGGGGATATGCGTCAGCGCTTCGAACTGCGCCTTCGATACGACCTGCGCCGAGAGCGTGTCGAACGCGCTGGGAATCGGCGCCGGCACCTCGCCTTCGGGAAACACGAAGCTGCTACCCGGCTCGAACGCGACGATGCCCCGCACCTGTTGGCTCTTGATCGCGGTCATCCAGCCGGGGCCGCCGCCCTGAGAGTGGGTGAACAGGATGGCCGGCCCGGTCTTGTCCAGCAGCGCCGATACGCCATCGGAGGCGACTTCAATGTCATAAGGACCGGTGTTGGGTGTCATCGAACGGAAGAATTGCTCCAGCGCCTGTGGCCCACGGGGGAACTGACTGCCCTCGAAGGTTTCAGGCCACAGTCCGATGCGGAACTGGTTGAACCACAGTTGCTCGTCCGGCACTGGCTTGATCGTCGTTTCCACCAGGCTGCGCCCCGCATCGCCACGGCGCGGTTGGTCGATCAGGTAGGTGGAGAACCCGCGCCGCAGGAAGATGTTCTGGAAGCCTTCACGACCATCGGCCGTGGTTTCCCAGGACTTCGCCGATTGCCCTGCGCCATGCCACATGACGATGGGCAACGGGTGCGCATCGACCGGTACCTGATAGAACGCATACACATGGTCGCCATGGTAGGTCTGGCCATCCGGCATCAGCGGTTTGTAAGGATCGAAGCGGCCCGGCTGAGTGATCAGTCCCCCGCCGGCAATCAGGCTGCCTTGATCCTTGATGATCAGCGGGCTGCGCTCGGCAGCCTCCACCAGCGCCCCGCCAGTCAGGGTGAGACAGAGGGTACCCGCCCTGACGGCGGCATGTGCGTACTTGCGGATGGAATCCCGGGTCATGAGTGGCTCTCGACGTGTCATCGCAGAGATGCAAACTACCGCCCAGGCATTAATTAATGAATAGACCCAATCGGATAGCAGTAATACCAAAACCACATAATTCAATTGAATGAGGCAGGTCCAGCCGAAGGTGGAGGATGTCCTGAAAGAGGCCTAATCTGAATAGGCACGACCTTGAGCACGCCTCTTGATACAGGGGAACCGCAATGACGGGACATACAGCACGCCAAGGCTCGTCATGGATCCTGCTTTCCCTGCTCGCCGCCAATCTGGCGCTGCTGGCCGGATGTTCAGGCAAAACCACCACGGCTCGCCCTGCAGCCTCAAGCATCGGCTCAACCTGCTATGCAAAGGCACTTCCCACTGTCGGCGAAGGAGGCCTCGCTTGGGGCAACACCTTGAACATCGCACGCCAGAAATCCCTGGCTAATTGCAAACGCTATGCCGGCCGATCGGGTGGCACGCCGGATACCTGCCAGGTGGTGTTGGCGGAATGTAAACACTGAAAGAGCGTTTTTTCGTTTCTGCGTCGCTTTTGCATTTCTGTGCGACAGATCCCACTTCAGGGACTCCCGTTTCACAGGCTCATGGTGTTAGTTTTGAAATGTTTCTGATCAAACGATCAGATATTTCTTACAACCCGCCTGCAAAGGAATGCCCCCAGCAATGGATTTTTCACTCAAGCACCTGGCTGCGACCACCCTGATGCTCGCCAGCCTTTCGTCGTTCACCAGCGTTGCCCACGCCAACATCACACCGCAACAGAGCGCGATCATCCTCAAGACGTTCACTGATGCTTCGGTCAAGGATTTCCGCCAGTTCCTGCAAACCCTGGCCAAGAGCGATGTCGCCAAAACCGACGACCTCGGCCCGGCCATCGGTGCCTTCCTCGACAACAAGGCGCTGTCCGCTGAGCAGCAGAACGAAATCCATCGTTTGCTGGGTCTTTATGCCCGGGTGAAGTACGGCAGCGCGGCCACCGAGACCCTGAAGGAGTTGGTGGCCATTCCGACCGTGCGCGTGGACGGCGTTGACCAGCACGACAATCCCGAGTTCCTCAAGATTGCCGAGAAGATCAAGGGCATCGCCCAGGCGTTCAACCTGAACTTTCGCAACATCGACAACCGCGTCTACGAGATCTCCCTCGAAGGCAAGGGCGATGAAGTCGTCGGCATTCACGCCCATGCCGATGTGGTGCCGGTGACGCCGGAGAACTGGGTTCTGCAGGACGGCACCCGCCTCGATCCGTTCAAGGTCACCCTGGTCGGCGATCGCATGTATGGCCGCGGCACCGAAGATGACAAGAACGGCATCGTGGTGGCGCTCTACGCCATGAAGATCATCAAGGAGGAGCAACTGCCGCTGGCGCGCAACTTCAAGCTGCTGGTCGACACCACCGAAGAAACCAGCGGTGACGCCATCCCCTACTACTTCGAGCGCAACCCGACGCCCAACTACAACCTGGCGCTGGATGGCGGCTACCCGGTGGTGATCGCCGAGAAAGGCTACGGCACCGTCATGGCGAGCTTCGCCAAGCGTGCTGGCGAAGGCAAAGGCGCGCAAATCATTTCGATGACCGGCGGCCTGGCCACCAACCAGATTCCATCGACATCGGTCGCGACCCTGGTGACCGACAAGCCCGCCGAACTGGCTGCCAGCCTGCAAAAAGCCGGCACTGAGTACGCCAAGCAAAATGGCGGCAACTTCGAAGTGGCTGCCAAGGTCGACGGCAAGGACGTCAAACTGACGGTCACCGGCGTTTCCGCCCACTCCTCCGAGCCCGAGTCTGGCGTCAACCCGGTGGCCAGAATGCTCGACTTCATCAATAGCCTCGACGGCAAGGTCGCGCTCAAGCACAACCAGATCACCGACGCCGCCCGCTACGCCGCCGACAACTGGGGGCTGGACTACCTGGGTGGCAAGCTGGGGGTCGGTTTTGCCGATGAGTTCATGGGCCCGCTGACCACTTCCCTGACTTTTGTCGGGATGGATGACAAAGCCTTCAAACTCGCCGTCAACCTGCGCGTGCCGAAGGGCAAGACGCCAGAAGCGCTCAAGTCCGAAATCGCCACCAAGCTGGACGCCTGGAGCAAGAAGACCGGGATCGCCCCGACCTTCGACCTGTCGATTGCCGAACCGATGTACCGCAACCCCGAGGGTGAATGGGTCAAGGCCCTGCTCGCGGTGGCCAGCGAAAACCTCGGCATGGAACACAAATTCGGCACCTCCGCCGGCGCCACGTCCGTGCATGAATTGCCTAACGGCGTGCAATTCGGCCTGGCCATGCCGGACGTCAAGTACACCGGTCACAACGACAACGAGTTCAAGACGACAGAGCAATTCCTGCTGGACTTGCAGATCGTGACCGAGATGATGGGCCGCATCGGGCAATTGCCGACGCTTTGATCGGTTCTTTCACTGGATTGGACTCGGACGCGGTCCCCTGTGGGAGCTGGCTTGCCAGCGATGGTCGTTAGCGATAACGCGTGTTAACCGGATAACCGCGGCGCACTTGAGTCCATCGCCAGCAGGCTGGCTCCTACAGTTTTAGCGTGGACACGGTCCTTTGTGGGAGCTGGCTTGCCAGCGATGGGCGTTAACGATAACGCGTGTTAACCGGATGAACGCGGCGCATCTGAGTCCATCGCCAGCAGGCTGGCTCCTACAGTTTCAGCGTGGGCAGGGTCCCCTGTGGGAGCTGGCTTGCCAGCGATGGTCGTTAACGATTACGCGTGTGAACTGGATGAACGCGGCGCATTTGAGTCCATCACCAGCAGGCTGGCTCCTACAGTTTTCCGGGAATGTGTGAAGAAAATCTCCCTTCGGACCCGCCCTCCCGGCGGGTCCGGTTTGATGCCGGCTACGGGACCTGGGGTACCCGCCACGACATGGCGCAGCGGCTACCGGGCTCAAAACCGCAGCCGTACTCTTGTGCCAGGATGTCTGCAAGGCGCTTGCCCAGAGTTGCCCCAGCGGTGACTTCAAACCCCAGCCGCCGGTAAAAGGGCGCGTTCCACGGCACCTGTGTGAAGGTCGTCAGCGTGACACAAGCCAGCTGATTCAAGCGTGCATATTCCATCGCCGTTTCAACCAGTCTTCGTCCCCAGCCCTGCCCCTGCACGGACTGTTTGACCGACAGTTCATGGATATGAAGATCGCTGCCGTGGCGTTCTGCACTCAGGAAACCCATGGGCCGAGCTTGCGCGTCGACAGCCACCCAGCAAGTCGATAACGCGATCAACTGCCTGTGACGGTCGACTGTCATGGTGGCAGCGTCCGCCAGCCAACCCAGCTCATCGATCGAGCGGAATGATTGAGCGGCGCAACGCTCAACAGGGGGCAGCAACGGTGCATCATCGGGTACAGCCAGGCGAATGTGTGCAGGCATGAGTTAGCTTTTCTCCTCGACGTCCCGAATCACGGCAGCAAGAATGCGGACCCCGTCATGAACCTGCTGCGGTGTCAGACCGGCATAGCCCAAAATGAGTCCTGCGGGTCGCTCATGCTCTGCGCACGAGGGTTTGGCAAACAGCGGCGAGAGCGGATAAACGCCCACCCCGCGTTCGAGCGCCAGCGCCTGTAGCCTGGGCTCATCCTGAGCGCGCAGTGCCGATAACAGCAGTACGCCATGCAGGCCCGCCGCCATGCCGACCAGTTGCCCGTGCCCCGCCAGATGTTGCTCGACAGCCTCCAGCAAAGCCCTTCGCCGCTGCTCATTCTCCCGGCGCAGACGGCGTACGTGGCGCTCATAGGTGCCACTCTCGATCAACGAGGCGAGCACGTTTTGCTCCCAGCGCGGTGAGTGGCGATCGGTCAGCCGCTTGGCTTCACGGAAAACATGCACCAACTCCCGTGGCAGCACCAGATAGCCCAATCTGAGCTGCGGTGAAAGTGCCTTGGAGAAGGTCCCGACATAAATGACGCGGGCTTGCGCGTCCATCGATTGCAGCGCGTCGATGGGTCGCTGACCGTAACGAAACTCACCGCCGTAATCGTCCTCAATGATCCACGCGCGGTGTCGACTCGCCCACCCCAGCAGTTCCAGTCGACGTGCGACAGGCAGCACCGCCCCCATGGGAAACTGGTGCGACGGCGTCACATAGGCCAGGCGCACGCGATCATCTTCCGGCAAGGCGGCGGTATTGAGTCCAAAGGTGTCGACGGACAGGGGCAGCGCCACGGCGCCCACGGCCTCAAAGCAATATCTGGCCATGCGGTAACCCGGTTCCTCGAAGACGAACCCATCGCCGGGGTTCAACAAAAGCCGGGCACACAGGTCAAGTCCCTGCTGCGAGCCATGCACGACGAGGATTTGCTCCGCATCGCACGTCAGGCCTCGTGCCCGTTGCAGATAGCCTTGCAGGGCGCTGCGCAAACGCGCCTCCCCTTCGGGCTGCCCGAACGAGAGGCTCGGCTGACGCTTGACCAGTTCGACACGATAGGCGCGCTGCCAGCCCAGGGCCGGAAAGTCCCTCGATGCGACCGAACCGTAGCGGAAATCGATGCGCGCACCCGGCGATGCCATGCTGTAGGGCTTCAGGTCGGCAACACGCTGCCCGTACAGGGAAAGCGCAGGTGGCAGCGCTTTGTGCCGCACTAAGTTCCCCCTGGCGTGCCCGGACGAGGGACTGATCATGCTCGCGACCGTGGCAGCCTTACCCGTCGATGTCGCGACAAAGCCCTCGGCCGCCAGTTGCTCGTAAGCCGCCGTCACCGTGGTTCGCGACACGCCGAGCTCGGCCGCCAGTGCCCTGGTCGACATCAGCTTCGTGCCCGCTGCGAGCGTACCCTCTTCGATCTGCGCCCGCAGCCTGGCATAGATACGGCGCTGCGCACTGCGCAAGGATGCATCCGGCCCATCTGAAAACTGGCCCATGGAAAAACCTCAAAACTGGCACTTTCTGTGAAGCAGGTCGTGGTCGACATTATGGATACCCGGCCACCCGGAATGAAATCCCCATTTTCAACCGACAACGGCAAGGAGACCGCCCCTTGGAACTGGAACTGACCGCCACCACACTCCTTGTCACCTTCGCCGGCGTCTTTCTGATCTGCTTCATGAAAGGCGCGTTCGGTGGCGGCTTTGCCATTGTCGGCATTCCGCTGCTGTCGCTGGTAATGGACCCGATCACTGCCGGCGGACTGCTCGCGCCGCTGTTCATCGCCATGGACTTGTTCGGCCTGCGCTACTGGAAGCCGTCTACCTGGTCAAAACCGGACCTTGGGCTGCTGGTCCCTGGCCTGGTCGTCGGCATTGGCGTCGGCTATTGGCTCTTTCGCGTGATGGACCACCGCGCGGTCGCCATCGTGATGGCAGCGATCACACTGATTTTTGTCGGTCTCTGGTTCAAGGCCGGTGGAGAAGTCCGCGTACGCCCGCGCTCATCGCCCAAGGCGGTGGCCGCGGGCGTCACCTCGGGCATCACGACCATGGTCGCGCATTCAGGTGGACCACCCTTGGCGATGTACCTGTTGCCGCTGGGTCTGAGCAAGCAACTCTATGCCGGCACCACCAGCATGTTCTTCACGGTGGGCAATCTCCTCAAGGCGGTGCCCTGGCTGCTGCTGGCCAAGCCCACCGGAAACGTGCTGAGCCTGATGCTCATTTGCCTGCTCGCCGTTCCCAGCGGTGTCTGGCTTGGCTGGCGTCTGCACGCCAGACTGGATCAACGCCAGATGTACCGCGCCTGTTACGGCTTGCTGGTGGTCACCGCCGTGAAGCTGCTTTGGGATGGCATCGGCGGCTACATCGCCTGAGACTGTCCCGCCATCTGAACGTATTGCTCAGCCAGACCCGGCCCCGGGCGTTGCAGTGACGTCAACGCCACTGGAAATATCCGGAGGGCAAAAAACCAAATTGCCATGTGTTCCCTTCGTTCATTCTTGCGTCGCACTGTTCATTGCCCGTTCCCTGTACGTCTGGAGTTTCCCCAATGCCCTCGCCTAATTCCTTGCCCGCCGCGCTGCTGGGCCTGGCCCTTGTTTGTCCGGCCATGACCCAGGCTCAGGGCCTTGAACTGGGGCAAGTGCTGATCGGGGCCGAGGACCTGAGTGACGAAGACCAGGGGATCGAGGACGCCAGGGCCCGGCTGGCCCAGGTACCCGGCGGTACCAATGTGGTCGACATGCGCCGTCCGCTGCAGGGCCGTGTGGCGAGTAACCAGGATGTGCTGGCTTATCAGCCCGGGATCTATGCCCAGTCGGCGGGCAATGAGGGGGTGAAGATCTCGATACGCGGATCGGGCATCAACCGTGCGCCGGGTGCCCATGCCTCGGGGTTGTACGCCATGCTCGACGGTCTGCCGCTGACCGGCCCTGGTGGCACGCCCTATGAACTGCTGGAGCCGCTGTGGCTCGACCATGTGGAAGTGCTGCGCGGCGCCAACGGTTTCGACCGCGGTGCCCTGGCTCTGGGCGGGGCCATCGATTACGTCAGCCATACCGGCTACAACGCGCCGAAGTTGCAGGTACGCTACGCCACCGGCAGTCACGGTTATCAGCAGCGTCAGGTCAGTTCCGGACAGGTGCTGGGTGACTTCGATTACTACGTGGCCATGACCGACGCAAACGCCAATGGCTACCAGGACCACACGGCCAGCGAGAGCCAGGGCGTGATCGCCAACTTCGGTTATCGCTTCAACCCGAACCTGGAAACGCGCTTCTACCTGCGCCACCGCCAGACCGACAACGACCTCGCGGGACGCGTGACCAAGCACTCCATCGAGCACGATCCACGGGCGGCCAACCCAGCCTACGTGGCGCGGGACGATCGCCGCGACGAGCCCGGCAGCACCTTTATCGGCAACAAGACCACCTGGTACCTCGATGACGATTCGAGCATCCAGACCGGCCTGGTCTACCACGACTACCCCATGGACTTGCGTGAGGGGCCCAACCGCCTGAAGGTGGCGTACACCGATGTCAGCGGCACGTTCGACTACAAGCGCCGCGACACCCTCTGGGGTCTGCAAAGCCAGAGCACGCTGGGCCTGCGGGTGACCAAACACCTGCCCAACGCCGGCGCCAGCGAGTTCGTGCGCATCCCCACTGGCAACACCGCCGGTTACGCACCGGGCACGCTGATGCGCAACTTCACCTACCAGGGCTCGGACACGGTCCTGCATGTCGGCAACGACCTGGAGATCGCCGACGACCTGTGGCTGACCACGGGCCTGGCCGCCATTTACACCCGCCGTGAAAGCGACGTCACCTATCCGCAGGAAGGCGGCAAGACCAGCCTGCACGACTGGGACTATGCCCCGCGCGTGGGCTTGCGCTACCAGCTGACACCTGACCTGCAACTGTTCGGCAATCTCAGTCGCTCGGTCGAGGCGCCGCACCCCTGGTCGCTGATCTATAGCTCCAACATTCGCTTCCCCGCCGGCAGCGGCCCCGCCACAGGCGCCCAGCGCGATCCGGTCAAGCTGCAAAACCAGACCGCCACCACCCTGGAAATCGGTGGTCGTGGTGACAGTAACCTGGGCCAGTGGAGCCTGGCCTGGTACTACGCCCAGGTGCACCATGAACTGCTCTCGGTGTTGCCGGACGCCAACGCCACCACGCCGTACGAGCTCAACGCCAGCCCCACCGTGCACCAGGGCGTCGAAGCCAGCCTGCTGAGCCCGCTCTGGTCGCCGGGCGATGGCGGCCAGTTGAGCCTGCGCCAGAGCTACACCTTCAGTGACTTCCACTACCGCGACGATGACCGCTTCGGCGACAACCGCCTGCCGGGCCTGCCGATGCACTATTACCAGGGCGAACTGCGTTACGACTGGCCACAAGGCTTTTTCGCCGCGGTCAACACCCAATGGGTATCCAAGGTGGCGGTCGATTACGCCAACAGCTACTACGCCGATCCCTATGCCATATTCGGCGCGACCCTGGGCTACAACGCGCCCAAGGGCGACTGGCAGACCTGGCTGGACCTGCGCAACCTGACCGACAAGCACTATGCCGCCACGGTCACGCCGGGCTACGACGACAAAGGGCTGGACGCGGCCCGCTCCACCCCCGGCGAGGGCATGGCGATGTACGTCGGGGTGTCGTGGAGCCTGCTCTGAGGCCGCGTTGGACAGGCTTTGAACCTCCACACGGCCCCTGTACGCGTCAGACCTTGAAGTCGGTGGACAGCGCCAACGCTTTCCACTCGCTCAACTCCGCCTCCACAAAGCGGTTTTTCGCCTCGATGCGTGCAACAGTGTCGCTGCCCAGCGCAAGGCGTTGTGGCGGTTTCGGGGCGTTGACCAGCGCGAGCATCGCTTCGGCAAACTTCACCGGATCCCCAGGCTGCGCATGGTTGGCGCCTTCGGCAAACTGGCGCATCTTGCCGACGGTTTCCTCGTAGTCCGGCAGTTCCAGGGCGGTCTTGATCAGCGACTGCTCGTCCAGGAAGTCGGTGCGGAAGAACCCGGGTTCGACAACCGTCGCATGGATGCCCAGCGGCGCCAGCTCCTGATGCAGCGCTTCGGTAATGCCCTCCACCGCAAACTTGGTGGAACCGTAGACGCCCCAGCCCATGTAGGCCTGATAACCACCGATCGACGAGATATTGATCACATGACCGCTACGCTGGCGTCGCATGTGCGGCAGTACCGCGCGGGTGACATTGAGCACGCCGAACACGTTGGTGGCGAACAGGCGTTGGGTTTCGCTGGCGCTGGTCTCTTCCACCGCGCCCAGCACACCGAAACCGGCATTGTTGATCAGCACGTCAATGCGCCCGAAACGCTTGATGCCTTCGGCGACCGCCTGATGTGCCTCTTCCTCGCGGGTGACGTCCAGCCGCACGGCGAGCAGGTTCGGGTGATCGCCCAAGCGATCAGTGATGTCTTGTGGTTGACGAGCGGTGGCAATCACAGCGTCGCCGGCACGCAGGGCGTGTTCTGCGATGAGGGTGCCAAAACCACGGGAAGCGCCAGTAATGAACCAGGTACGCATTTCAACTCCTCCTGCATGCGACCCGAGCGTTGTTGCCGGGCCTTCTCGATGAGTTGATGCCACTTTAAGGCTGTGCTACTGATGTGATAATCCCAGCAATTTTGCATGACATTGTGAAAGGTATTCACAAATGAAATCCCCCTCCACCGCCGACCTGTCGATCTTCCTGTGCATCGCCCGGCACCTGAACTTCAGCCGGGCAGCGGTCGAACTGGGCCTGACACCCTCGGCACTCAGTCATTCATTGCGAGCGCTGGAGAATCGCCTGGGCGTACGCCTGTTCAATCGCACGACGCGCAGCGTGGCGTTGACTGATGCCGGGGAACGACTTTTCGCACGGCTGAAACCAGCCTTCCGGGACATCGATGATGCCTTGGAAGACCTCAATAGTTTTCGCGACAAGCCCTCAGGGAACCTGCGCATAACAGCAGGCCGACAGGCGTGTGAGTTGGTGCTCTTGCCGATCGTCAGCCAGTTCCTCAAGGAGTATCCGGATATCCGCCTTGAGATCGTCGAAAGCGACGCATTGGTCGACGTGGTGGCTGGCGGTTTTGATGCGGGGGTACGTTTCGGCAACCGTCTGGAAGCCGACATGGTCTCGCGACCTATCGGGCCGAACATGCGCTCGGTGGTCGTGGGCTCGCCGGCATTCTTCGAGCAGCATGCCGCCCCCCAGAAACCCGTGGACTTGCATGGCATCCCGTGCATCCGCCATCGCTTCCCCAGCGGCTCGATGTACCGCTGGGAATTCGAACGCGGCGCGATCACCCAGGAAATCGAAGTCAATGGCCCGCTCACGCTCGGCGATGTCAGCCTGATGATCGGCCCGGCACTGCAGGGTGTGGGCCTGGCCTACGTGTTCGAGGACATGGTCAGCGGGTATCTGGCCGATGGCCACCTGATCCAGGTGCTGGCCGATTGGTGCCCCTTTTATCCGGGCCTGCATCTGTATTACCCCAGTCGCCGTCATGTGCCCGCAGCGCTCAAGGCCTTCATCGACTTTACCCGTACGGCTCAACACGCACCGCGCGCGACAACTAAGCTTTTGTAACGTCACCTCGTCCCTCAAGGAGCTATCCATGAGCGCCGCTGCCCTGTCCGAACTCGATGCCGCCCTGCCCGGCCTGACCCGCAAGATCCGCGTGCTCGATGCGCTGTCCTGGCCCGATGGCGTCGAGGAGGACTTCCTGGCGAAATGGCGCAGCGGGCGTGCCACGCTGCCCAATGTCAAGTTGCAGCCCCGCGACCACAGCGCCGACATCGCCGCCCTGGAAACCTTTATCAGCCATTGCGATGTGGGGCATCCGGCCGGGAACCACCTGGCCCTGACCGCCCGTAGCTATGCCACGGCCGGGCACATGCTGGGGGCCGTGGGTACTCCCGCCTTTACCCAATACTCGTCAGCGCTGTACCGGCGTCCGGATTTCCATTACTCGCGCCTGCAACTGAGCATGCTCGACGCGGCCCGGTTCTTTCTCGACACCACCGACGCCCTGCTCGGGGGTGCACGAATTCCACCCTGCCCTGCCGAGATTCCGGCCAAGGTGTTCGCCGCCTGGATTCAACCGGAACTGGACCGTTTCTTCGGCGTCGGACAGATCACGGTGGTGCTCGATCCGAACCTGGCCGCCAAGGCCATCGCCGGATCGAGCCGCATTCGCCTGCGGGCCAGTGCGCTGTTCTCGGAGCTGGACAAGCATCAGCTGTTGCAACACGAGGCCTTCGTGCATGTCGCCACCGCACAGAACGGCGCGCGGCAGCCCAACCTCACCAGCCTGGGCCTGGGCGCTCCGCGCACAACCCAGACCCAGGAGGGCATTGCCACCCTGGCCGAACTGTTCACCGGCAGCATGGACATCAACCGCCTGCGTCGCCTGGCCCTGCGCGTGCTGGCCGTCCAGCAGGCGCTGGAGGGCGCCGACTTCATCCAGGTATTTGAAGGATTTCTGGCTGCCGGGCAGACGCAAGAGGAATCCTTCCGCTCAACCCAACGGGTGTTCCGCGGCGCCGATCTGCGGGGCGGTTCAGCGTTTACCAAGGATGCCGCTTACCTGACCGGGCTGCTCGGCGTCCACACCCTGCTGCGCATTGCAATTCGCGATAACCGGCCGGAACTGATCGGGCACTTGTTTGCAGGGCGCCTCAGCCTGGCGGACACTGTGCGCCTGGCGCCACTGTTCGAGTCCGGCTGGCTCAAGGGACCGACCTACCTTCCGCCCTGGGCCTCTGATCTGCGTCTGCTGGCGGCCAACCTGGCCTTCTCGGCGTTCATTTCCCGGATCAAGCTGGATGTGCTGGACCTGGACGTGTTCATGGCATTTGCCGAAGAACACGAAAGCGATGCCAGCGCACACTGATCAGAATCAGGACCTGGATCACAGCGTTTCAAAGCCAGCCTGTCTCCTCCAAATGAGCTGCTACCCTTAGGGAGCGGTGTCGAGGCGCAGCTCTGTGGCTTGCAGAGTCGGCTTTCACCTGCCGGGGATTGATCCACTCATTTCAAGCCTGCCTGACCACATGGGGGGTGCAATGCACATTCCATTTCTTTACGCGTTGTCGGCCGTACTGTTATTGAGCGGATCTTCCAGCCTGGCACTGGGTGCGGATGAGACCGCAGCCGCACCGGCCCCGGTTCCGGCACCCGCCACCGCTCCAGCAAGCGCGGCCAATGCGGCGCCCGTCGCCCCGGTGGTCAAGGATCCGGTGTTCAACCAGGAACAGCTGGATCAGATGCTGGCGCCCATTGCGCTTTACCCGGACCCTCTTTTTGCACAGGTGCTGATGGCCACCACCTACCCCGGGGAAGTCGGCGAGGCCGTCAGCTGGTCCAAAGCGCATCCGGACGCCAAGGGTGACGACGCGGTCAAACAGGTGGCGAACCAGCCCTGGGATCCGAGCGTGCAAGCGCTGGTCGCTTTCCCGCAGGTTCTGGCAACGCTGGGGCAGGACCCCGTCTGGGTGCAACGCCTGGGTGATGCCTTCCTGGCGCAGCCCGACGATGTCATGGAAAGCGCGCAACGCCTGCGTCGCCAGGCACAGGCAGCCGGCAACCTGCAGAGCAACCAGTATCAGAACGTGACGATCCAGAATGTCGCGGCGCCCGCGCCTGCAACCACGAATGCGGCACCGGCTCCTGCTCCTGAATCGGCACCGGCGCCGGCCAGCAGCTCCACCATCATCATCCAGCCTGCCGATCCGCAGGTGGTGTACGTCCCCACGTATAACCCGACGACCACCTACGGCACCTGGCCCTACCCGGCCTCGCCGCCCGCGTACTATCCACCGCCACCGGCCTATTACCCGGGCCAGGCCCTGATGGCCGGGCTCGCGTTTGGCGCCGGCGTGGCGATCATTGGATCGTTGTGGGGTGAATGTGACTGGGGCAATAACGACATCGACATCGACGTCAATCGCTACAACAACATCAACGCCAACAACCGGATCACCAACAACAAATGGCAGCACAACCCGGTGCACCGCAATGGCGTGCCTTATCGAGACAATGCGAGCCGCGCGCAATACGGCCGCCAACTCAGCGGTGCCAGTCAGCGTGAAGCCTATCGCGGGGACACTGCCCAGCGCGCCCAGGCCCGTGAAAATGCCCGCAGTTCAATGGACAGGCACGGTATCGAACGACCTGCCACCAGCAACCGCGAAGCCCGTGATCAAACGCGCAAACTCCAGTCAGCAGCCGCGGACGGCAATCGGTTACAGGGCGGTGCGGACAGGCCCAAGGCGGCTGACAGAGGCCAGGGTACCGCCAGAAATACCCGGGAAAATCAGCAGCCGAGGACCCAGGCCCGCCAGGAACCCAGAAACCAGACCGCCCAGTTGAACCAGCGCAGAGAAGGCGCCGCGCAGACGCGGCAAGCACCGAACAAACGGCCCGCCGCCAGTGCCGGCAGTGCCCGCAACAATGCGTTCGCCGGCGCACGCTCACCGTCCCAGGCCAACGTCCAGGCCAATCGTGGCCGGGCCAGCCAGGCATCCGCCCATCGCCCCAGTGCCGCCCGTTCGGCCGGTCACCAGGTCAGTCGGCCGTCCAATTCACCAGCGCGTCAAAGGGGGGGCCGTCGTTGAAAAACCATCCTCAAGTGAAAGGACTCACGGGCTTGCTGCCTCCTGTCCTTGCGGTAGCTGCCGGCTTGTTGTGGTCGTGCATGGCGACGGCGCAGCAGGCCTTTCCAACACCGGAAAAGGCCGCAGAAGCCTTGGTCCAGGCACTGGGTACGGAACACGCCGACCAGGCACGCCTGACGGAACTGCTCGGTAGTGACTGGCACAATTACATCCCGCGTGAAGGCGTGCAGCGCAAAGACGTCGATGCGTTTTTGCAGCAGTACCGCGAGCAACACCACATTGAAAAAATCGGCGACCGCAAGGGCATCCTGGCGGTCGGCCCCGAGAATTGGACACTGCCGATCCCCTTGGTAAAAGTGGCGAGCGGCTGGCGCTTCGACTTGAAGGCCGGCAGTGCCGAGATCCGCGCACGCCAGATCGGACGCAATGAACTCGACGCGGTGCAGTCGGTGCTGGCCTATCACGACGCCCAGATGGACTATGCGTCAGTCGATCGGGACGGTGATGGCGCACTCGAATATGCGCAGAAAATCTTCAGCACCCCCGGCAAGCACGACGGACTCTATTGGGCGCAAGACGATAGCGGCCAGATCAGCCCGCTGGGGCCTTCGTTCGGCAAAGCCATTGCCGACGAAGAATGGCATGGCTACCGCTTCCGCATCCTGCATGGCCAGGGGCCTTCGGCACCGGGTGGTGCCTACAGTTACCTTATCGGCGACAAGATGAGCCGCGGCTTTGCCCTGATCGCATGGCCGGCGAAATACAACGTCACCGGGGTGATGAGCTTCATGATCAGTCACGAAGGCCAGGTGTTCGAAAAAGACCTGGGGCCCGAAGGTGAAAAACTGGCGCAATCGATGAAGCGCTTTGACCCGGATGACAGCTGGCAGGAGGTGGCGGCAGATCAGGATCAGGAGTAGCCCGCAGCAACCTGCTACGGGCTGGCAGAACTATTGAAACGACAGGACGAATCGCTCTTCGCTGCCCGGGCTGTCATCACGGCAAGGTTGCTCAAGCTTGAATCCGCACCGCTCCAGTACCTTTCTGGAGCCCAGGTTTTCCTTGAAGGCATAGGCCACCAGTTGTGCAAGTCCCCAGCGCACCTGTGCCTGCTGGATCAGATGCCTCAGCGCCAGAGTTGCCAGCCCCTGCCCGCACACGCGCTGATCGATCCGATAACCCACTTCGGCAGACCCCATCGCCAGGTCGATGCTTTTCAGATTGGCTCGACCAACGATTGCCTGGCTTGAGTCCTCGATGACAAACGGGTGCCAGGCACCGCTGGCCAAACCGGACAGATAGCTGTCGATATGATCGGCGACACCGCGCAACGAATAAAACGCAGGTTCGCGCGCATCGATATGCGATTCGAACCATTCACGGTTGCGGATTTCGAACGCCAGTAAAGCTTCAGCGTCAGTGGTTTTCAGCTCGCGAACGCTAAACGATTCCATTCAGTGCGTCTCCTTTGCCTTGTGTCGAAACAGCGCAAGTCTATCGCATACCTGAACAACCCTGCCCTTCCTGAGTCCGAGCGGCTTGCACGAAACATATGGATAAACGTATATTCGCATGACCATATGTACAGTGCCCTGCCAATGCTCAACCCTGCCTCCGTATTCAAATGCCTGTCCGACGAAACCCGCGCCCGGGCCACTTTGCTCATCGCTCGTGAAGGCGAGTTATGCGTGTGTGAGCTGGTCTGTGCCCTGGACGATAGCCAGCCGAAAATTTCCCGCCATCTTGCCCAGCTTCGCGGATGCGGCCTGCTTCTGGACCGCCGCCAGGGGCAATGGGTGTATTACCGGCTCAACCCTGATCTGCCCGTGTGGGTTCGTGATGTTCTGCAGACCACGCTGGCAGCGAACGCCGACTGGCTCAAGGACGACAGCACCCGCCTGAACGCCATGGGCGACCGCCCTCTCAACACTGCCGCCTGCTGCTGACCCTTCAACCGTCGAGAATCCACATGCTGATTGCGTTTTCCATTTTCCTGCTCACCATGGTGTTGGTCATCTGGCAACCCAAGGGCCTGGGCGTCGGTTGGAGCGCCTCCCTGGGCGCCGTTCTTGCCCTGCTGGCAGGCGTCGTGACGCTGCACGATATTCCGCTGGTGTGGGCCATTGTCTGGAACGCCACCGCGACCTTCATCTCGCTGATCATCATCAGTCTGTTGCTCGATGAGGCCGGGTTCTTCCAGTGGGCCGCCTTGCATGTGGCGCGCTGGGCCAAGGGTGACGGGCGACGCCTGTTCGTCTTCACGATACTGCTGGGGGCCGGCGTCTCCGCGTTGTTTGCCAACGACGGCGCCGCCCTGATCCTGACCCCCATTGTTGTTTCAATCCTGCTCGCACTGCGTTTTTCGCCGGCGTCCACCCTGGCGTTCGTCATGGCGGCCGGCTTTATCGCCGACACGGCGAGCCTGCCCCTGGTGGTGTCCAACCTCGTCAACATCGTTTCGGCGGACTACTTCGACCTGGGGTTCAGCGAATACGCCGCCATCATGGTGCCGGTCAACTTCGTTGCCGTGGCGACCACCCTGGTGGTGCTGTACTGGTTTTTCCGCCGTGACATTCCCCGGCACTACGCGCTCGATGACGTGATGGATCCGCGACGCGCCGTGCGTGATCCCCTGACCTTCCGCGTCGGCTGGATCGTTCTGGCCCTGTTGTTGGTCGGGCTGTTTGCCCTGGAGCCCCTGGGCATTCCGGTCAGCGCCATCGCAGCGGTCTGTGCCGCGATGCTGTTCGCCGTGGCGGCGCGCGGGCATGTGATTTCCACCCGCCGGGTGCTGCGTGAAGCGCCCTGGCAGGTCGTGATCTTTTCGCTGGGCATGTACCTGGTGGTGTACGGGTTGAAAAACGCCGGACTGACCACTTACATGACAATGGCCCTGAACCGCATGGCCGAGTTCGGCATCTGGGGCGCCGCGCTGGGCACCGGCCTGCTCACGGCCTTGCTGTCATCGGGCATGAACAACATGCCCACGGTGCTGGTGGGCGCGCTGTCGATTCAAGCCAGTGACGCCACCGGCGTAGTGCGTGAAGCCATGATCTACGCCAACGTCATCGGCTCTGACCTGGGCCCCAAGATCACCCCCATCGGCAGCCTGGCCACCCTGCTCTGGCTGCATGTTCTGGAGCGCAAGGGCATCCGCATTACCTGGGGTTACTACTTCAAGGTCGGCGTGGTCCTGACCCTGCCGATCCTGCTCATCACCTTGTCTGCCCTGGCCCTGCGCCTGAGCGTATAGCCCCGTGCGACCGCAAAGAGGAGTCACCATGCGCGTTCTGTTTATGTGTACCGCCAACAGCTGTCGCAGCATCCTGTCCGAAGCCATGTTCAACCATCTCGCGCCGGAAGGCTTTGAGGCAATCAGTGCCGGCAGTTTCCCCAAGGGACAGGTGCTGCCCCGCAGCCTGCGCACCTTGCAAGAGGCCGGCATTGCCATCGACGGCTTGAGCAGCAAAGGCAATGAGGCTTTCGAAGCCAACCCGCCGGACATCGTCATCACGGTCTGCGACAAGGCTGCCGGCGAGGCATGCCCGGTGTACTTCGGGCCGGCACTGAAAGCCCATTGGGGCCTGGAAGATCCCTCGGACATAACGGGCGATGAAGCACGGATAGCGGCGGCGTTCCACTCAACCCTGGCGCGCATCGAAACGCGCTGCAGGGCATTCCTCGAACTGCCTTTTGCACAACTTGACCGCGATGCATTGAAGCGCGAACTCGAACGCATCGGCACGCTTTGACTGGAGCCCTTATGACCCATTCCCTGCCAAATCTCGACGCGGCACTGACCCAACCCATTGCCGGTGGACGCGACGACCAGCACAAGCCGCGCATCCTGTTGTTATACGGCTCGACTCGTGCGCGGTCATTCAGTCGTCTGCTGGTCGAGGAAGCAGCCCGGTTGCTCGAACACTTCGGCGCCGAGACGCGGATCTTCAATCCATCCGGCCTGCCGCTGCCGGACGACGCGCCCTCCGACCACCCGAAAGTCCAGGAACTGCTCGAACTGATGCAGTGGTCTGAAGGACAGGTCTGGTGCTCGCCAGAGCGCCACGGCTCGATGTCTGCGGTGTTCAAGGCGCAAATCGACTGGGTGCCGTTGGCGTTGGGGGCTATTCGCCCAACCCAGGGTAAAACCCTTGCGGTCATGCAAGTCTGCGGCGGCTCCCAGTCCTTCAATGTGGTGAATCAGCTTCGTGTGCTGGGACGCTGGATGCGCATGTTCACCATCCCCAATCAATCTTCGGTGCCAAAGGCTTTTCTGGAGTTTGACGAAGCCAATCGCATGAAACCCTCATCGTTGTACGACAGGGTCGTAGACGTCATGGAGGAACTGGTGAAATTCACCCTGCTGCTACGGGATCGCCCCGACCTGGTTGACCGCTACTCGGAACGCAAAGAGTCCGCGCAAGAACTGACTCAGCGCGTGAATCAGCGCTCGATCTGACTATGGAGATTTGACTCGATAGCCGAAAAAAGTCGCAAACCCCATGACCTTTAAGGGCTTGCGACTCCCTCTCTGGCTGCCGTCGCCTCGGCTTTGGCGGCGTCCCGAGCGGCATCCGCGGCATCGTTGTCGTCCGCGTCGCTGTCATGGCCATTGCCCGGGCCTTTGTTCCCGAGTTCAAAAAAATCAGGACTGACGCATGGGTTGAGCAACAACTTCAACTCACAGCAAGCAAGCTACCAGACTGCTCGCAGCAACGAGCCAGACCACTACAACGATCACCGCAGCAAATCTGTTCACTGGCCGCTTCCTGTGGCTTTTCTCCCACTCACTCGCTTTGAACCGACAATCTTCGAGCACCTGTGCAGGCATCAAGCGAATAGCGAGCAGAATGCCAAGCGGCAAAATAATCACGTCGTCCAGATACCCAAGCACAGGAATGAAATCGGGAATGAGGTCGATTGGACTCAGTGCGTACGCCACGACAAAAACCGAAATCCATTTGGGTAACCAGGGTGTTTGCGGATGCTGAAAGCAAAACCAGAGAACCATCGTTTGCTGTTTGAGCTTTCTGGCCCAGCCACGTAAACGATCAAGCAGGTGTTTCATATCGGCATCGTCTGTAGTTGAAGGCGCGTGCCTGCGAGCGTAGCGCCTTGGGTGATTGACAGCCATGAGTCAAGAGCTGGCAAACAGCAACAGACTGGTGCGATCAGCGAAGCAACGCTCTAGCCGGTGTCACCCCTTGGTCAGATCAACCAACGGCGTCTGCCGCACCTCAGTCTCCCGCCCGCCCTGAATCTCGCTCACCTGCTGCAAGGCCTTGTCCACAGCCGCCTTATCCGCCAACAAGCTGTAGCTGATGCGGAACTGCTTGTGTTCCTTGGGCCCAATTGTCGGTACCAGGTTCAGTGGCCGTTGATAACGGCGGTTGTAGGAAAAACTTGTCCCCGGCTCCAGCCCCGTGACATAGCCCTGGCCTTGGGTGTCGGTGTTTTTCCATAGGGAAAACACGGGCAGTGTCTGAGTGTTGAAGCCGACCGAAACGCCCAGGCTGCCGGCCTTGTTATGCAACACGGTCAATGTATCGCCCTTGGCATCGGCATAGGGCACCACGTTGTAAACCGTTTCGTCGTAGTCCCTGGTCGGTGCGCGGTAGGTTTGCCAGTCGGGCAGATCACCCTTGGCCTTGTCGTTGAACGGCGACACCTGTTTCACCGGCGCGGCGAACCGGGCGCCCTGTTCCAGGAACGGGGTGCTGAAGTTGCTGTGGTACAGCGCCTGGTATTCCTTCGGATAGTCGCCGTTGTTGGTCAGGGTGTCGTTGAGGGCGAACACTACGCTGCCGGGTTCGGTGACCAGTTCGGTCGCGACGGAGAAGTCGACTTTCTTGAACGCCTGCTCTTTCAGCTCGCCGCGCAGGGTGATGGCGTATGGCGGTTTTTCATCGATGTGCAGGGTGACTTTGTTCGCGGGGATATTGGCGGCGCGACCGTGCAGGGTCAGCAGTTCACCATTGTCGATGCCGGGGTGACCGACCCATTCGTAGCCGCAGCGAGTGACCAGTTCGTTGAAACCTTCCAGCCAGCCCAGGCCACCACGACCGTTGAGTTCGATGAAGGATGGATTGACCACTTCCTTGACCGGTGAATCCCAGCCCATGCGCACATCGCCGACCGAGGCTTGCAGGACGTTCATTCCGCGAGTCGGCACTACCGAAAGTTTCATCGTGCCGTTATCGATGTCGACGATGCTGACGCCCTCCTGCCGACCGCCGTGCATGGTGCGCAGGGTAACGCTGAAGGGTTTGTCGGTTTTTATGCCGAGTTGCTGACTGGTGATCTGCCAGTTCCGGGCGGCCTTGTCGGTGTCGAGCAGAACGTAATCCCAGGCCATGGCGTGGGAGGCAGCGGACAGTGCGCTGAGGGCAACAAAGAGTTTGAGCGGGGTCATGGCAGCAGCCTTTCTTGGAGTTGTGCCGTTTTTATAGACTTGAAGAAACGTTTCAGCAAGCTTAAAAAGCGAAAAAACGCCGGCAAATGCCAAGACAAATCCGGGAGCAACCGGAAAATCGAGGCGATGCCATCGCGAGCAGGCTCGCTCCCACATTCACCTGCGAGCATTGCTACGTCCATAATCGACATGATGATGCCAACCGCTCGACAGAAGTCGCCATTCAATCCCGGGCAATCTTGTCATTTGCCAAGGCTTGGCGCAGGGTCGATACCACTGAGATCTCTGCCAAAGGAGTCACCTATGTCAAAGCTATATCCCAGTATCGATCCCGAGGGACTGGTCGAGTACTCAGTGGTCTACACCGACCGCTCGCTCAACCACATGTCGCAGTCATTTCAAGGTGTGATGAAGAACATTTCCAGGACCCTGAAACAGGTCTACAACGCCCAGGCTGTTGCGGTGGTCCCGGGCAGCGGCACATTCGGCATGGAAGCGGTGGCGCGACAGTTCGCCACCGACCAGCAATGCCTGGTGATACGCAACGGCTGGTTCAGTTATCGCTGGAGCCAGATCCTTGAGATGGGCAACATCCCGGCGGCCACCACGGTGCTCAAAGCCCGACCGGTCGACACTGCTCGCCAGGCTGCCTACGCCCCACCCCCTCTGGACGACGTGCTGGCAGCCATTGCGGCTTCGAGGCCGCAGATTGTCTTCGCCCCCCACGTTGAAACCTCATCAGGGATTATCCTGCCCGACGAGTACCTGCGGGCCGTCGGCGACGCCGTGCATGCGGTGGGTGGCCTGTTCGTGCTGGACTGCATCGCCTCAGGCACGCTTTGGGTTGATATGCACAAATGCGCAGTCGACCTGCTGATCAGCGCACCGCAGAAAGGCTGGAGCGCCTCCCCTTGCTGCGCCCTGGTGATGTTCAGTTCCCTGGCCCTCGAGCGCATCGAACAGACGCAAAGCAGCAGCTTCGCCTGCGACCTGAAAAAGTGGCTTCAGATCATGCAGGCCTACGAACAGGGCGGACATGCCTACCATGCGACCATGCCCAGCGATTCCCTCGCGCGATTTAACGAGGTGATGAAAGAGACGCAAGCCTACGGTTTCGACAAGGTCCGCGGCGAACAACAGGCGCTGGGCGATCGGGTGCGCGCAATGTTGACCGGCAAAGGTTTCAAAAGCGTCGCTGCAGCCGGCTTTCAGGCCCCTGGCGTAGTGGTGAGCTACACCGATGATGCCGACATCAAGAGCGGCAAGAAATTTGCCAACCACGGCCTGCAAATCGCCGCCGGAGTGCCGTTGCAATGCGACGAGCCGGCCGACTTCCAGACCTTCCGCATCGGTCTGTTCGGACTCGAAAAGCTGCACAATATCGAGCGTACGGTCAGCACCCTCGAGCAGGCACTGGACGAGGTAATGGTTGACTAAGGCTTCATCTTGCCCGCAGCACATGCCGAACTTGTGAATTGCAGGCCTTGAAGAGGTTAAGGGCGGGGTGTTTACCCGCCCTCCATTGTTTAGCTCCGCACGAATGCCAGCAGATCGACGTTAATCGTATCGGCGTTGGTTGTAGGCATTCCATGCGGGAAGCCCGGGTAAATTTTCAGCGTACTGTTTTGCAGAAGTTTTGCTGACAGAACCCCGGAATTTTCATAAGGCACGATCTGGTCATCATCACCATGCATCACCAGAACGGGGATCTTGATGCTCTTCAAATCTTCGGTGAAGTCGGTCTGAGAAAAAGCCACGATCCCGTCATAGTGTGCCTTTGCACAACCCATCATGCCTTGCCGCCACCAGTTCCAGATGATGCCCTCAGACGGTTTTGCACCTGGGCGGTTGTAGCCGTAAAAAGGTCCCGCTGGAACGTCGTGGTAGAACTGTGCGCGGCTGGCCTTCAGTTGTGCCTGCAAGTCGTCGAAAACTGACTTGGGCAGGCCGCCAGGATTACTCGGGGTCTGGACCATCAGCGGTGGGACGGCACTGATGATGGCGGCCTTCGACACTCGGTCTTCGCCGTGGCGCGCGATGTAATGAACGACTTCCCCCCCGCCGGTGGAGTGGCCGACATGGACTGCGCCTTGTACGCCGAGGTGATCAACCACGGCCGCGACGTCGTCAGCATAGTGATCCATGTCGTGTCCGTCCCAGACCTGACTGGAGCGCCCGTGACCACGTCGGTCGTGTGCAACAACCCGGTAGCCGTTGGCCAGGAAAAAGAGCATTTGCGCGTCCCAATCGTCCGCGCTCAGTGGCCATCCATGATGGAAAAAGATGACCTGGGCATCGCGCGGCCCCCAGTCTTTGTAAAAGATTTCAACACCGTCTCGCGTAGTGACATACCCCATGTTCGCATCTCCTGAATGAAGTGAAGGCCTGAACCGAATCCTGTTTCGATCAAGGCCCTGAATGAACAAAGTGCAGCCCATCCAATAGGCGGTTCAGAGGGCGTGTTTCAGGATCGGTTTCCGTTTGCCCCCCCTCCCCCAGAGCTCCATGACGGCTTGGCAACCCATTGCACCCGAGCCGCTTGGCCGCCCGAAGACTTTAGGTTTAAAGTCAACTTTAAGGTCAATGGATTTTTTGAGGTGGAATATGAGAATAGGCGAACTGGCGAAAATCAGCGGGTTGGCGCCTTCACGCATCCGCTTCTACGAAGCGAGCGGCCTGATCAAATCGGTCGAGCGTAAAGCCAATGGTTATCGGGATTATGCGCCTGACACCCAGTGGGTTCTGGAGATCATCACTGGCGCGCAGGCGGCGGGCTTTTCATTGGAAGAAATCCGCCAATTGATGCCGATGAATGCGAGTGGTTGGCAGCACGAAGAGTTGCTCAGTGGCCTCAAGCAAAAGGTTGAGGAAATCGAAGTCCTGCAGCAGCGGTTGGCCCAGAACAAGGCGCAACTTCTGCTGGTCATCAAGGGCATCGAGGGTAAGCCCGAGGGCATGGCGTGTGCGGACAATGCGCAATTGCTGTTGCATCGTCTGCGCGATGAGGGCGTGACAGGCACTTCAGGCCGCCGTGATGCAGCGTCTTCCAGGAAAAAAACAGCCCGTCAGGCTTCCGGGGCCTGACAGGCGCAACAGGTTTCAGCGCTCGCCAACCAGGGTGGCAAGTGGTTTTGGCGCATAGAGCGCGCTCTGGAACTCAGGTACATATTCGTACTTCATCATTTTCCCCAGCTTCAGGGAGCGGAGGTAGTTCGACAGACTGCCGTCGCCCAGCGTGAGGGTGGCCGAATCCGTGTCCCGGCTGGAGCCATGGCTGAGCTGGCGGGAAACAGCATATCCATAGGCCGGTTGGCCCTGGTGATCGAGATTGGTGAAACTGCTGGTGACGATATCGACATCGCGGGACAGGTCGTCGAGTTTCTTCGCTTTGAAGGACACGTCCAGTTTGCCGGTCTGGCTGTCGGTAATGTCATACACCACCGATTGCGCATCCTCTTTGCGGTCAATGCCGGTCAGCCATTTCGGCAGGTTGTAACCGACGACACCACGCACCCTCGCCAGCTCCGTATTCACCGGCAGCTTGAGCACATAACCCCAGAAATCTCCAGACATCGACTGACCAATCAGCGTGAACGGCCCCAGATTGGCTTTGCCGGGTTTGTTGGTGATGATCGACACGGCCACCTCGTTGTAGGCATCGTTATCGCAGTGCTCATAGGTGTACGCGGTGAACGCGATCAAGCCGCGGCCTGGCCAGACTTGCAGCGGCTGCACGGTTGCCAGTACTTCAGGCGGCATCAGCGCCCGGAGCCGGTCCAGGTCCGCCGTATAAACAGCCGTTACGCGACTGTTCTGGTAGTAAAAGTTTGGCGAGTACGACTCAAAGCCAATGTCGACCTTATTCTTCTCCAATCCCTTGAACCAGCTCAGATCAACACCCGGCACTTCTGCTGCAATCACCGACAACGGAGGGTTGGAGCGAAAACGGTCGTACAGGCCGCCCTTGACGACGGGCACCTGGTGGCCTGCGATATCGATTGTGGTTGTGTCGGTCGGGCTGGGCATCTCAGGCGTCCCCGCCAACGCAGCGTTGGCAAAAGTGTTGAACAGTAATGCTGTTAAAACGGCGCTTGCGAGTTTCAATCGGTCTTTCTCCAGGTGATGGGGTGTACTTCATGGATCAGCGAGCTACGTTGCCGGCGGCGAGCACGGCCATCACGGCTTCAGCCACGGCCTTGGGTGATTGAGGGTTCTGACCGGTCACCAGCCGCCCATCGGTGATGGCAAATGACGTGAACGGCAGCCAGCCCTTGCGGTAACGCGCACCCTGGCTCACCAACCTGTCCTCAAGGAAGAAGGGCACCTGACTCTTCATGCCCGAAAACAGCTCCTCGCGGTCAGAGAAACCGGTGATGTTTCTGCCCTTGATGATCAACTGGCCTTGTTGATCCTTCAGATCCAGGAGTCCCGCTACACCATGGCAGACGGCCGATACGATGCCGCCCTGGTTGTAGATGGTTTCGGCGACACGCCGCAGGTCGGGGTTATTGGGGAAATCCCACATGACACCGTGGCCTCCCGTGAAGTAGATGACACTGAACCGGGACGGATCGACATCGGCGATCGGTATCGTGTTTTGCAGGCGAGCGCGAAAGGCAGGGGACTGCAAATGCTCACGGGCAGCCTTGTCCATGTAAAGCCAACCGAGGCTACGCTCGTCCAGAGGCACAGCGCCGCCCTTGGGGCTGGCAAAAACCGTCGTGTAGCCGGCCGCTTCCACCACATCGGTGAAATGCGTCAGCTCGGTCAGCCACAAGCCCGTGCTATCGGTTCGTGAGGGATAGCTGGCGTGGTTGGTCATGATCACCAGTATCTGGCGATCTTGCGCAACAACCGCGGAAGGGGCCGGCCCGGCATTTGCAAAAGTCATGAATGCACCGCCTATCAATACCAACGCACAGGAAATAAAGGTTTTCAACATCATCCAGGGTCCGACAGTCATGCAGGTCCGTGCATGCTCACCTTAAACCTCACTTTAAGGTCAACCCCCGCGGCTGCAAAAAATCGCCGCGCCTGTTCGCACACAACACACCACCGGCATTGCCAATATTGAAGTGTTCATACCGGGTTCTGCCGGCATGATTCGCGGTAACAGGTTTGCCAATCTGATTCGTCCGCTGCCGGGTTTGTCGTTCGTCATAAACCTTTCAAGTTCAAATCGCCTCGCGACCCGATGTCGCTTGGCAGTCTTCAAAATGATGTCGTAGTAAAGGCACCCCTCGTCAACACCCAGCGTAGACACGCACTCCCCCACTAAATCCCTCCTGTAAGCGCGATAATTAGCCAGCTATTGGTTGATGAAAGTCTGAAGTATTCATTTGAACTTTCAGATTCTTCCGCCGCGCAGCCTGTGCCTAACATCAGCTCCACAGCGAACCAGCCTCGGCATCGCTCAGTGGCATCAGGTTACGCAGGGATCCGGTTTCGAAGTCCTCTGCCGCCACCGACCATTGATCGCTTGGCCGCCTGGTGCAGTCGAAGTGCTTTTGCAGTAGGCCCTGGGATTTTTGAGGATCACCGATGAAGCTGGAAATTTTCCGTACGCTGTGGGGTTACACCGCCAGCAAGGCTCAGGCGCTCGAAGAGTTGCTGCAAGCGGGCTTTGATGGCATGGAAGCGCGCCTGCCACTGGACGCCCGCGAAAGGGCTGAGTTTGGCGCCTTCCTCCAGGCCAACCGCCTGGGCTATATCAGCACCGTCTTCAGCGCCTACGACGTGCTGCCGGATCAGTCGGCAACGCCTGCCGTCCACCTCAATGACCTCGACCAGAAGCTCGCCTGGGCCGCTGAACTCTCCCCGCGCTTCGTCAACGTGCTGGCGGGCAACGACCGCTGGTCCTTGGCGCAACAGGTGGAGTTTTTTGGCCAGGCGATGGAGCTGGCGCGCAAGCACGGTCAGGTCTGCAGTTTCGAAACCCATCGCTCGCGTTCGCTGTTCAACCCCTGGGTGACCCTGGAGTTGATCCGGCAACTGCCCGATCTGCTGTTCACCAGTGACATCAGCCATTGGATCGTGACCTGCGAGCGCCTGCTGAATGATCCGGCCGACGACCTGAGCGCGTTCATCGAGCGCGTTCACCATATCCAGGCCCGGGTCGGTTATGACCAGGGGCCGCAGGTTCCGCACCCGGCGGCGCCCGAATATGCAAAAGAACTGGCTTTCCATCAGCAGCACTGGGAAAGCATCTGGCGCTCGCAGCAGGCCCGCGGTTACCAGGTCAGCACCCTGACCCCGGAATTCGGTGCTGACGGCTACTTGCATCACCTGCCCTTCACCAATGTCCCGGTCGCTGACCTGTGGTCGTTGAACGTGTGGATGGGCCAGACCGAGCGCAAACACTTCGAGCGTTTCCACCACTCAAGCCATCCTTAGGGAGCCGATGCGTCATGCCTGACAATAAAAACAACAGCGCCAGCACTGACACACTCAAAGCCAACTTCAACAGCATCCCGGTGATCAACATCGCCGGTCTGTTCAGCTTTGAACTGGAACACCGCCTGGCCGTGGCCGAACAATTGGGGCGCGCCGCCAGCGAAGTCGGGTTTCTCTATATCACCCATCACGGTATCGACCCGCAACTGATCGCCAACCTGCGCAAGGCGGCCAAGGACTTTTTCGACCAGCCCCTCGACACCAAGATGCGCCACTACATCGGCACCTCGCAGACCCACAAGGGTTTTGTGCCCGAGGGCGAAGAGGTCTATTCCAAGGGCAAGCCGGACCACAAGGAAGCCTTCGACGTCGGTTTCGAAGTCCCGGCCGATGATCCGCTGGTACTGGCCAATACCCCCTTGCTGGGGCCCAACGACTGGCCGCAGCTGGCAGGCTTCAAGGCCTCGGTGCAGGCCTACTATGAAGCGATTTTCGCCTTGGGCCGGCGTCTGTTCAGCGGCTTCGCCCTGACCCTGGGCCTGGAAGAAAACTACTTCGACAGCCTGGTCACCCGTCCGCCGTCCAAGCTGCGCCTGATCCACTACCCGTTCGACGGTGCCGCCCATGACGCACCAGGGCTTGGCGCCCATACTGATTACGAGTGCTTCACCATCCTCCTGGCCGACAAACCAGGCCTTGAGGTGATGAACAATCTTGGCCAATGGATTGATGCACCACCGATTGCCGATGCCTTCGTGGTCAACATCGGCGACATGCTGGAGGTGATGACGGCAGGCGCATTCGTTGCCACTGCGCACCGGGTGCGCAGCGTGAAGGAGGAGCGTTATTCCTTCCCGCTGTTTTATGCCTGTGACTACCACACCCAGATCAAACCGCTGCCTGGATTCGCCCAGGCCGGCAATGACTATGAAGAGATCACGATCGGCGAACACATGTATGGCCAGGCGCTGCAGACCTATCAGTATCTGCGCCAGAGGGTGGCCAACGGGGAAGTTCAACTGCCAGGCAAGGCACGCAAGCCCGCCAGTTTCGGACATTTGAAAAATCAGGCGCAACCGTCCTGATTGAAGTTTTCAGCTAACCCCTACCTACGCCGGAGTCAGTAAATAATGAAAAACAATAAAATGAACCTCTTGAGCCTGGCTGTATTGGCAGCCGGCATGTTCGCAGCCACGGCGAGCATGGCCGCGGCAGAATCGTTCAAGGTCGGCATGGAGATCACCTACCCTCCTTTCGAATCCTATGACAAGGACAAGAATGTGGTGGGTTCGGACCCCGAGCTGGCAACGGCACTGGCCAGGCACATGAACGCCAAGGTCGAGTTCGTCGACACCAAGTTCCCGAGCCTGATCCTGGGCCTTAACTCCGGCAAGTACGACGCGATCATTTCCGGCATGTACATCACGCCGGAGCGCCAGACCCAGGCCCAGACCATTGCGTATGCCAACACCGGCGCCGCGGTCATGGTGCCCAAGGGCAGCGAGATCAATGCGAAAAAACCTGAAGACCTGTGCGGCCTGAAACTGGGCCTGGAACAGGGCACGACCTGGGTCAAGGAATTCAGGAAGCTGTCCGACGAATACTGCGTGCCGAACAACAAAGGCGCCATCACCGTCAGCGAGTACCCTTCGGCGCCCGAAGTAACCCAGGCCCTGCTGTCCAGGAACATCCAGGCCCAGGTTGAAATCGCCGGTGCCGCCAAGATGATCGCGGAAAAGACCAATGGCCGGGTCGTGATCACCACCGAGCATCCGATCTATCAGCAAACCCTGGGCATCTTCGTCAAGAAAGGTAACGACGAAACCTACCAGGCCGTGCAAAAGGCCTTCGAGGAGACGAAAAAGAGCGGAGAATACGCAGCAATCCTCAAGAAGTATGGCCTGGAAGAACCGACCGCCAACTAAGAACCTGCCCTTGTAGTCTGGTTATCTGCCGTCCCTGCGCGGGGGCGGCAGATCGAGGTGTCCCATGCAATTCGATTGGTCGTATTTCTTCTCCCTGTTCTCCCTGCCGGACTTCTGGAATGCCTGCGTCACGGTCATCCAGCTCAGTGCCCTGGCCTGGTTCATCGGCATGCTGCTGGGTTTTGTCCTGGCCACCGCCAAGCTGTCCCAATCGCCCTTGCTGCGCATTCCCGCAGCGGTCTACATCTGGTTTTTCCGCAGCATCCCGTTGCTGGTGCTGGTGGTGTTCGTCTACAACCTGCCGCAGTTGTTTCCCGGTAGCGGACCGATTCTGTCCAACCCCTTTTACTCCGGCCTGCTGGCCCTGGTGGTCACTGAAGCGGCGTACATGGCGGAGATCCATCGTGGCGGCCTGATTTCCGTGGCCAAGGGCCAGAAGGAAGCCGGGCGCGCGCTGGGTGTCGGCGTGCTCGGCATGCAACGCCTGATCGTGATCCCCCAGGCTTTCCGTATTTCGTTGCCCACCCTGATCAATGAATACATCACCGTGGTCAAGCTGACTTCGCTGGTCTCGGTTATCTCCCTGACCGAAATCCTCACGGTCGGCCAACGCCTCTATGCCACCAACTTCCTGGTCATGGAAACCCTGGCGGCGGTAGGCGTCTACTACGTGTTGATCGTCACCGTATTCGGCTATTTCCTGCAGCGCCTGGAGCGCTACCTGGACCTGAACTTCCGCAAGCCGCACACACTGGACGCGGCCACCATCGCCAGGTTCAAGGCCAGCGCCGAAGCCTTGCCCGACATTGCGCGCAAAGCCGCAGGCAACAACACAACTCCGATCCTGCAACTGAACAACATCCAGAAGAGCTATGGCACCCACAAGGTGCTGCTGGGTATCGACCTGAGTGTCGATTACGGCCAGGTGGTCTCGATCATCGGGCCATCGGGCTCCGGCAAGACTTCGCTGATCCGTACGGTCAACGGCCTGGAAAGCATCGATACCGGCGACATCAAGTTGTTCGGCGAAACCTTCATCGAAGCCTCGGACAAACCCAACAGCTCGCGCCTGCGCAAAGGCGTGCGGCACATCGGCATGGTGTTCCAGAACTTCAACCTGTTCCCGCACCGCACCATCCTCGACAACATCACCCTGGCACCGCGGTACCACGGCCAGCCGGGCGAGCTGAGCGAGCATCGTGCCTATGCGCTGCTGGACAAGGTCGGCCTGCTGGCCCATGCCCACAAGTACCCGCACCAGCTCTCCGGCGGCCAGCAGCAGCGCGTGGCGATCGCCCGGGCCCTGGCCATGGAGCCGCAGATCATGCTGTTCGACGAGCCGACCTCGGCCCTCGACCCGGAACTGGTCAACGACGTGCTCAACGTGATCCGCGACCTGGCCAGGGAAGGCATGACCATGCTGATCGTGACCCACGAAATGGACTTTGCCATGTCGATTTCCGATCGGGTGATTTTCATGGAGAACGGCAATATTCAACTCGATGCCGCACCTGAGACCATTCGCTGTGAAGCTGAAGGTGAGAGGGTACGACGCTTCATGGGCATCGGTGCCCGATCGACAAACCTGTCTGCAGCGGTGGATCACGCATGAATCTTGGAATTGCAGGACGCTGGGCGCTGGTGTGCGCCGCCAGCAAAGGCTTGGGTAAGGCCTGCGCACAGGCACTCGTCACCGAAGGCGTGAACCTGGTGATCACCGCACGGGGCGAGGACACACTGAATGAAACAGCCCGTCAGCTCAGGGCGATAAATCCTGAAGTGACGGTCATCGCCGTGGCCGGAGACATTTCCACCCCCGAGGGTCGGGCGGCAGCGCTCAAGGCCCATGAGCATTTCGATATCCTGATCAACAACGCCGGCGGCCCTCCTCCCGGGGATTTCCGCGAATGGAATCGCGACGCCTGGCTCAAGGCACTGGATGCCAACATGCTGACCCCTATCGAGCTGATCAAGGCCACCGTGGACGGCATGGCGGCACGCGGATTTGGCCGGATCATCAACATCACCTCGAGCGCCGTGAAGTCCCCGATCGAAAGCCTGGGCCTGTCCAACGGCGCGCGCAGTGGCCTGACGGGGTTCATTGCGGGGCTGGCCCGGCAAGAAAACATTGCCAGCCGCAATGTGACGATCAACAACCTGCAACCGGGCTCGTTCGACACCGATCGACTGCGCGACAACCTGGTCGCCGCTGCCCACGAAATGGGGCAAGACAGTGAGGCATTCCTTGACGAATGCCGTCGCGAAATTCCTGCCAGACGCTTCGGCTCACCCGAGGAGTTCGGTGCGCTGTGCGCCTTCGTCTGCAGCAGCCATGCGGGCTACCTGACCGGGCAAAACCTGTTGATTGACGGAGGGGCCGTTCGCTCCAGCCAGTGATGACGGCAGGCACCCCCATGCCATTGATCAGCGCCATTCTCCTGTAGGAGCTGTCGAGTGCAACGAGGCTGCGATCTTTTGATTTTTTAAAAGCAAGATCAAAAGTTCGCAGCCTGCGGCAGTTCCTGCAAGGCTCCCCCTCCCATTCCCTCAGGGCGACGGCAAGTAGAGCATCGTATGGGACTCCCCCATCAACAACGGACGATTCAGCTGCGCACAAGCGCGCAGATAGTCGGCTACCAGGGTGACCCGCTTGAGCTTGCGCAAGTCCTCGCTGTAATACATCCAGAACTGTCGCGTGACTTCCACTTCCCCCGGCAGCACTTCGCACAGGCGGGGATCGGGGCCGGCGAGGAAGCAAGGCAGGATGGCCAGCGCCCGCCCTTCCAGGGCTGCATGGTAATGGGCCACCACGCTGGTGCTGCGCAGGCGGCAGTTGGCGCCAGGCATCAGGTCGTTCAGGTAGAGCAGCTTGAAGCTGAAGGCCAGGTCTTCGACGTAGGTCACGAACGGGTGGCCGGACAGGTCTTCACGACAGCCGATCAACGGATGATTGGCCAGGTACTCCGGCGTCGCATACAGGCGCAGGCGGTAATCGCACAGTCGCGAGCACACGTATGGACCGCGTTCGGGCCGCTCCAGGGTGATGGCGATATCCGCCTCGCGCCGTGACAGGTTGATGAAGTGCGGGACCGGCAAAATGTCCGCTGAGATATTCGGGTAGTGCTCGAGGAAATGGCTCATCTGCGCCGTGATGAAACAGGTTCCGAAGGCTTCCGTGCAACCAATGCGCAGATGCCCGGAGAGCCCCCCTGTGGTGCCGAAAACCTGTTCGCAAGCCACCAGCAGCGTACTTTCCAGGCTTTCGGCGTGGCTGACCAGACGCTGCCCTTCCACGGTCAGGACGAAACCTGAGGTTCGCGATTTCTCGAACAGCAGGGCGCCCAGGCACTGCTCCAGGGCACGGATGCGCCGCGACACCGTGGTGTAGTCCACTCCCAGGCGTCGAGCCGCACCGCTGGCGGTGCGAGCACGGGCAACTTCGAGGAAGAAACGCAAGTCGTCCCAGTTCAGCGGGGGCTGCGTTGTGCGTTTTTGCATATCCATCGAGCTTTTCTGCCAATACATATGGGAAATATGCCCTTATATACTCGCATCTCACCCAACTTGGCCAGCGTCGTTTTCCGGCCAGGAAAGTCCCCTCCCCAATAATAAATAACGAGGGCTGACAGCATGAGCGCATGGATAAACGCCGGCCTGCGTGCCGGACACAAACAGCTGCGCAACAGCGCAATCGCGACCACGGTTCTCGTCTGCCATTGGCCCGATTCTCTGCTCGCCTCGCAGCCGATCAGGCCCGCCCTCCTGCACCGCCCACTCTCCTTCGCAAGATCGTCCAGGCGGCAATAACTCCAGCACATCAGCATTCAGGTGGCGTCCCGCATCGGGTCGCTGCCCGGGTACCCGTACGCCCCTCAAAAGGCCGAACAACAAAAACAACTAGAAAAAGCGGAGCCTCACCATGACGACTGACCATCCGAACCACACCCAGACCTGTGCACGGGTCAGGGCCAACCCCAAGTTCCAGCGCCTAACGCGCCAGCGTGCGCTGCTGGCCTGGACACTGAGCGGCGCGGTCCTGGCGATCTATTACAGCTTCATCATGGTGGTGGCTTTCGCTCCCGCCTGGCTGCACCTGCCGCTGTATGACGGCAGTCACCTCAGCCTCGGCATGCCAATCGGCGTGACGATCATCCTGTTGTCCTGGCTACTCACCGCCTGGTACGTGCACAGCGCCAACACCCGCTTCGACGTGCTCAGCTCGCAGATCCTCCAGGAGTCCCGCGCATGAAACGCCTGTCCGCCCTTCTCGCCCTCAGCCCTGTGCTGGCTCATGCCGATCCCATCATTGCGCAGAAGCAAGCGCTCAACCTGCACGCCATCGGCATGTTTTTCGTCTTCGTCCTCGCCACCCTGCTGATCACCTGGTGGGCGGCACGGCGCACCCGCTCCGCCGCCGATTTCTACAGCGCAGGCGGCGGTATCACGGGATTTCAGAATGGCCTGGCAATCGCCGGTGACTACATGTCGGCCGCCACTCTGCTGGGCCTGTCGAGCATGGTATTCGCCAAGGGTTACGACGGCTTCGTCTACATCATTGGCTTCTTTGTCGGCTGGCCGATCGTCACCTTCCTGATGGCCGAGCGCTTGCGCAATCTGGGCCGCTACACCTTCGCCGACATCGTCTCCTACCGACTCGATCAAACCCGCGTGCGCAGTTTCGCCGCCCTCGGATCGCTGACCGTGGTGTGCTGCTATCTGGTGGTACAGATGGTCGGTGCCGGCCAATTGATCAAGCTGCTGTTCGGTCTCGACTACCGCACGGCGGTGGTGGTGGTCGGACTGTTGATGCTGGTCTACGTGATCTTCGGCGGCATGCTCGCCACCACATGGGTACAGATCACCAAGGCAGTCCTGCTGCTGGCGGGCGGCACCACCCTGGTGCTGATGGCCCTGAGTCGCTTCGACTTCAGCTTCGAGACACTGGCGGCCCAGGCTGTGGCGGTGCATGCCAGCGGTGTGCAGATCATGGGCCCGGGCACCTTGCTGGCCGACCCGATCAACGCAGTGTCCTTATCCCTCGGCCTGGTCTTCGGCATTGCCGGCCTGCCGCACATCCTGATGCGCTTCTTCACGGTGCCCAATGCCAAGGAGGCGCGTAAATCGGTGCTGTTCGCCACGGTGTTCATCGGTTTCTTCTTCCTGGTGGTCTGCGTCCTGGGCTATACCGCCATCGTCATCGTCGGCACGGATCCGCAGTACTACGTCGATGGCAAGCTCGGCGGGGCCATGATTGGCGGCGGCAACATGGTGGCCATGCACCTGGCGAAGGCAGTGGGTGGCAACCTGTTTCTCGGCTTCCTCTCTGCCGTGGCTTTCGCCACCATTCTCGCCGTGGTGTCCGGTCTGGCCCTGGCCGGTGCCTCGGCCATCTCACATGACCTTTATGCCTCGGTGTTTAAAAAGGGCTGCGCCGACGAGAAACAGGAAATGCGCGTGTCACGCATCGCCACCGTTTGCCTGGGCATCGTGGCGATTTCCCTTGGCATTCTGTTCGAGGGCCAGAACATCGCCTTCCTGGTCGGCCTGACGTTTGGCATCGCCGCCTCGGCGAATTTCCCTGTATTGATCATGTCCATGTACTGGGGCGGCCTGACCACCCGCGGCGCCCTCTATGGCGGCTTGACCGGCCTGGTCAGCGCCCTGGCCCTGGTGATCGGCTCGCCGTCGGTGTGGGTCGGCGTACTGGGGCATGCCCAGGCGCTCTTCCCTTACGACCAGCCAGCGCTGTTCTCCATGCCACTGGCCTTCGTGGTCATAGTGGTCGCTTCCAGGCTTGACCGCAGCGAGCGCGCCAACCGCGAACGCGCCGCCTACGCCGACCAGTTCGTCCGTGCCCAGACCGGCCTTGGAGCTTCCATGGCCAGCAGTCACTGACGCTGATTTTTTCCGGGGCTGACGCCCCGAGCGCGAGTCCGCTCCTTTGCTTCGCGCTTTTTTACACCCGCCCTGCGCCGCTCGGCGCAGGACACCCCCAATAGCGCCCTTCCCTCGCCAACTCCAAGTGGCGCGGGAGCGGCTCGTCGACAACAAAAACAACAAAAGGCATCCAATGAAACCCACCACCCTCACTCTGTTCCTGGCCGGCAGCGGCCTCGCTGCACAGGCACATGCCGACTTCCTGGCAGACAGCACGGCCAGGCTGGAGATGCGCAACTTCTACTTCAACCGCGACTTCCGCCAGGCTAATGCCGCCCAGTCCAAGCAAGAAGAATGGGCCCAGGGATTCCTGCTGCGCTACGAATCCGGTTATACCGATGGCACGGTCGGTTTCGGTATCGATGCCCTTGGCCAGCTCGGCGTCAAGCTCGACTCCAGTCCTGATCGCGCCGGCACCGGCCTGCTCAAGCGCGACAGCCAGCCGCCCAGGCGCGCCAAGGACGAGTATGGCGAACTGGGCCTGACGGCCAAGTTCAAAGCGTCCAACAGCGTGCTCAAGCTCGGCACCCTGGCCCCGAAGCTGCCGGTGCTGCTGGCCAATGACTCGCGCCTGTTGCCGCAAACATTCCGCGGTGGCCAGTTGAATGTTCAGGAGATCAAAGGCCTCAGCATCGACGCGGGGCGCGTGGATCGGGTCAACCAGCGCGACTCCTCGGACTACGAGAAAATGACCATCACCACCACCGGCGCCAAGGGCATTGTCGGTGGCCAGGCCCGCAGCGACGCCTTCAATTTCGCCGGCCTGGCCTACCAGTGGAACGAGCGGCTGAACACGGGCTACAACTACGGCGGCCTGGACGACTTCTATCACCAGCACCAGTTCAGTCTGGTCCACGTGCTGCCGCTGGGCGCAGGCCAGACGTTCAAGAGCGACCTGCGCTACGCCCGCTCCACCGACGATGGCCACAGCAACATCGACAACAATGCCTTCGGCGCCATGTTCACCTATGCCCTCGGCGGCCATGCCTTCGGTCTCGGTTACCAACGCATGAGCGGCGACACCGGCTTTGCCTATGTCAATGGCACCGACGCCTACCTGGTCAACTTCGTGCAGATCAACGATTTCGCCAACAAGGACGAGCGCTCCTGGCAGGCGCGCTACGACTACAACTTCGCGGCCCTCGGCGTTCCCGGCCTGACCTTCATGACCCGCTACTTATCCGGCGACAGCATCGACCTGGGCGCTGGCAAGCCCGACGGCCACGAATGGGAGCGCGACACCGACATCGGCTACGTGCTCCAGAGCGGCCCGCTGAAAAACCTCGGTCTCAAGTGGCGCAACGCTACGGTGCGCACCGCCCACTTCGGTAACGACCTCAACGAAAACCGCCTGATCCTCAGCTATACCCTGGCGCTCTGGTAAATCCCCGCACAAGGCGGGCGCTGCCTGCATCGCTTGACGGTGCGGGCAGCGCCCACCTTGTCGATTCAACGATGCAGCAGGCCCATGCTTTTTTGCACAACATACGGGATTTTTTGAGCATTCTTATTTGATTTATGCCTGCCTATACTCGATTCAACCACCTGGCCATGAACCCGGTCAGTCCCAATAAAAATAAATAGGGCACCCACCGTGAAGCTATCCATGCTTGCCGTCGTCTCCCCACTTTCAGGTAACCGCGCGCGTCTCGGGAGCCTCCAATGAACAACCACTGCCAACCCTTCCTGGACGCTCGTGATTTCCTGCTGGCCCACCGTACCGACTACGCCACCGCCGTACGTGACTTCCGCTGGCCGCTGCTGCACGAATTCAACTGGGCGCTGGATTACTTCGATGCCATGGCCGAGGGCAACCAGGCCAACGCCCTGTGGATCGTCGAAGAGGACGGCAGCGAACAACGCTACAGCTTCCAGCAACTGGCAGCGCGTTCCAACCAGGTGGCCAATCACCTGCGAGCCCTCGGCGTGCGCCGCGGCGAACGCATCCTGCTGATGCTCGGTAACGACGTCGCCCTGTGGGAAACCATGCTGGCCGCCTTCAAACTCGGTGCCGTGGTCATTCCCGCCACCGCCCTGCTGACCCCCGATGACCTGAGCGACCGCATCGAGCGCGGCCATGTTCGCCACCTGGTGGTCGGTAGCGCCCATGTCGACAAGTTCGACGGGCTGGGTGAAGACTGCAGCCGCATCTGCGTCGGTCCGTCCCCCGCCGGCTGGACCCCGCACAGCGCCGCCAGCGAGCATTCCGAGCAGTTCGAATCAGAGGGTCGCACGCTGGCCACCGACCCGATGCTGCTGTACTTCACCTCCGGCACCACCTCCAAGCCGAAGATGGTGTTGCACAGTCACCAGAGTTACCCGGTCGGCCACCTCTCGACCATGTACTGGATTGGCCTGCAGCCGGGCGACCTGCACCTGAACATCTCGTCCCCGGGCTGGGCCAAGCACGCCTGGAGCTGCCTCTTTGCACCGTGGAATGCCGGTGCCTGCATCTTCATCCACAACACCGCACGCTTCAGCGCGCCGGCCCTGCTCGGCGTGCTCGAACGCTACGGCGTCACCAGCCTGTGCGCGCCACCTACCGTGTGGCGCATGCTGATCCAGGAAGACCTGGCCAGTTACAAGACGCGCCTGCGCCTGCGCGAACTGGTGGGCGCCGGTGAGCCGCTCAACCCGGAGATCATCGAGCAGATCCTGCATGCCTGGGGCCTGTTGCTGCGCGACGGCTTCGGCCAATCGGAAACCACCGCACTGGTCGGCAACACGCCTGGCCAGCGGCTCAAGCCGGGCTCCATGGGCCGTCCGTTGCCGGGCTATCGGGTGACCATGCTCGATCCCGATGGCGTGCCGGGTAACGAAGGCGAAGTGGCCCTGCCGCTGGACGTACGCCCGCTTGGCCTGATGCTGTGCTACGAGGACAGCCCGGAAAAGACCGCCGAAGTGATGCGCGACGGCTACTACCGCACTGGCGACACCGCACAGATCGACGAAGAGGGCTACATCACCTTCGTCGGCCGTGCCGATGATGTGTTCAAGGCCTCCGACTACCGCATCAGCCCCTTCGAGCTGGAAAGCGCGCTGATCGAGCACCCGGCGGTGATGGAAGTGGCCGTGGTGCCAAGCCCCGACCCGGTGCGCCTGGCAGTGCCCAAGGCCTATCTGATCCTGGCCCATGACGCACAGGGCAGTCACGAACTGGCTGGCAGCATCCTCGCGTTCGCCCGCGAGCACCTGGCGCCCTACAAGCGGGTACGGCGCATCGAGTTTGTCAGCGAGCTGCCCAAGACCATCTCCGGAAAAATCCGCCGGGTGGAACTGCGGCAAATGGAAGTGCAGCGTCGCCAGGGCGACGCACGTGGCCCGCAGGAATACTTCGAAGAAGACTTCCCGCAACTCAAAGGCTGACCTCTGGGGCCGGCATGCCGGCCCCTCCCCCCGAATCCAGACCCGATCACTCGGCCAACCAGGCCGAGGGGACTCATTCGCCCCAACAAAAGCAGGCAGGACCCGTAAATGACCTCTTCCATCGTTCCCAGCGTCAAGCTTCTGATCAACGGCGAGTTCGTCGAATCGCGCAGCACCCAATGGCGCGACGTGGTCAACCCGGCCACCCAGGAAGTCCTGGCCCGTGTGCCCTTCGCCACCGCCGAGGAAATGAACGCCGCCGTGGCCAGCGCCAGGCAAGCCTTCAAGACCTGGCGCAAGACCCCGATCGGTGTCCGTGCCCGTGTGTTCCTCAAATACCAGCAGTTGATCCGCGAAAACATCAAGGAACTGGCCGCCCTGCTCACCGCCGAGCAGGGCAAGACCCTGCCGGATGCCGAAGGTGACGTGTTCCGCGGCCTGGAAGTGGTCGAGCACGCCGCCAGCATCGGCAATTTGCAGATGGGCGAATTGGCCAACAACGTGGCCAACGGTGTCGACACCTACACCCTGCTGCAGCCGCTGGGCGTGTGCGCCGGCATCACCCCGTTCAACTTCCCGGCGATGATCCCGCTGTGGATGTTCCCGATGGCCATTGCCACCGGCAACACCTTCGTCCTCAAGCCATCCGAGCAGGATCCGCTGGTCACCATGCGCCTGGTGGAACTGGCCCTGGAGGCCGGTGTGCCCAAGGGCGTGCTCAACGTCATCCACGGCGGCGTCGACGCGGTGAACCTGATCTGCGACCACCCGGACATCAAGGCCGTGTCCTTCGTCGGCTCGACCAAAGTCGGCACCCACGTCTACAACCGCGCCACCCAGAACGGCAAGCGCGCGCAGTGCATGATGGGTGCGAAAAACCATGCCATCGTCCTGCCCGATGCCAACAAACAACAGACCCTGAACAACCTGCTGGGTGCTTCCTTTGGCGCTGCCGGCCAGCGCTGCATGGCCCTGCCCGTGGTGATCCTGGTGGGTGAAGCGCAGACCTGGCTGCCGGATCTGATCGAACGAACCAAGACCCTCAAGATCAATGGCGGCACCGAGCCGGGCACCGACATCGGCCCGGTGATTTCCTGCGCCGCCCTGGAGCGCGTCAACGGTCTGATCGCCAGCGGCATCGAAGAAGGCGCCAGGCTCGAACTGGATGGGCGTAACCCGAGCGTGCCGGGCTACCGGGATGGCAACTTCGTCGGCCCGACCATTTTCTCCGGTGTCACCGCGCAAATGTCGGTGTACCGCGAAGAGATCTTCGGCCCGGTGCTGTGCGTCATGCACGCCGCCAACCTGGACGAGGCGATCGAGATCATCAACGCCAACCCGAACGGCAACGGCACTGCCCTGTTCACCCGTTCCGGCGCTGCCGCGCGGCACTTCCAGGAAGAGATCGACGTTGGCCAGGTCGGCATCAACGTGCCAATCCCGGTACCGGTCCCGCTGTTCTCCTTCTCCGGTTCGCGCGCCTCCAAGCTGGGTGACCTGGGTCCCTACGGCAAGCAAGTGGTGACCTTCTACACCCAGACCAAGACGATCACCCAGCGCTGGTTCGACGAGGACGACACCGGCGGCGCGGTGAACACCACCATCACCCTGAAATGACCTTTGCCGGCCGACGCCTTGCGTCGGCCGACGACAAGCGCGCGCAGGGTTTCCTGCGCCACTGCCCCCACTCGTAAAAGGTAGCCAACATGCATATCGGATTTCTCGGCCTGGGCAACATGGGCGGCCCAATGGCCCGCAACCTGCTCAAGGCCGGCCACAGCCTGACCGTCTTCGATCCCTTCCCCCAGGCGGTCGCCGCCCTGGTGGAGGCCGGCGCCAGCGCCGCCGACTCACCCGCCGCCGTGGCCAAGGCCAGGGTTGAGGTGATCATCACCATGCTGCCGACCGCCGAGCACGTGAAGCAGGTCTATCGCGGCAAAGATGGACTGCTGGCCAATATCGGCCCGGGCGTGCTGTTGATCGACAGTTCGACCATCGACCCGCTGAGCACCCGCGAGGTGGCCAAATACGCCCTTGCCCAAGGCAACCCGATGCTCGACGCACCGGTATCCGGCGGCACCGGAGGTGCGGCGGCAGGCACCCTGACCTTTATGGTCGGTGGCCCGGACAGCGTGTTCGACCAGGCCTTGCCGATCCTCTCGGCGATGGGCAAGAACATCGTGCACTGCGGCGCAGCAGGCAACGGCCAAGTGGCCAAGATCGCCAACAACATGCTGCTCGGCATCTCCATGGTCGGCGTCGCCGAAGCCATGGCCCTGGGTGTAGCCCTGGGCATGGACGCCAAGGTCCTGGCCGGAGTGATCAATACCTCCACCGGTCGCTGCTGGAGCTCGGAAATCAACAACCCGTTCCCGGGCGTGCTGGAAAACGCTCCAGCCTCGCGTGGTTACAGCGGCGGCTTTGGCAGCGACCTGATGCTCAAGGACCTGGGCCTGGCCACTGAAGCGGCCAGGCACGCGCGCCAACCGGTCGCGCTCGGTGCCGTAGCCCAGCAGCTGTACCAGACCTTCAGCCTGCAAGGTAACGGCGGTCTGGACTTCTCCGCCATCATCAACCTGTTCCGCCGGGAAGCCTGAGCATGAGCGAGCAGCAAGCCCCGGTGCTGGCCAGCGTACGCAACCGTGTCGGCCACCTGACACTGAATCGGCCAAGCGCGTTGAACACCCTGGACCTGCCCATGGTGCGTCTGCTCTGCCGGCACCTGTGGGCGTGGGAGCAGGACCCGGAGATCGTCGCCGTGACCCTTCGTGGCGCCGGTGAAAAGGCCTTCTGCGCCGGTGGCGACATCCGCATGCTGTACGACAGCTACAAGGCCGGCGACAACCTGCATGAGCTGTTCCTCGAGGAGGAGTACGCCCTGGACGAGTACCTGCATGGCTACACCAAGCCAGTGCTGGCACTGCTCGATGGTTTTGTCCTCGGTGGCGGCATGGGCCTGGCCCAGGCCGCCTCGTTGCGGGTGATCACCGAGCGCACGCGGATGGGCATGCCGGAAGTCGGCATCGGCTTTTTCCCCGATGTCGGTGGCAGCTATTTCCTGCCGCGCCTGCCAGGTGAACTGGGAACCTATCTGGGCATCACCGGCTGCCAGGTGCGTGCCGCCGATGCCCTCTATGCGAACCTTGCCGACTACTACCTGCCCAGCGAACGGCTGGCCGAGCTGGATGCCTGCCTCGACCACCTGAACTGGACCGCTGCGCCCGTCGAAGACTTGCAGGACCTGCTCGCCGACATGGCCACCGAGCGACTTGCCGGTTCCGAGCTCAAGGCCTGTCGCCAGGCGATCGACGAGTATTTCGCCTTGCCCGATGTCCCGGCCATTCACGCCGCGTTGCAGCGCGAACAACGTCCCGAGCTGCAAGACTGGGCCGAGCAGACAGTGAAGCTGCTCGACAGCCGCTCGCCATTGGCGATGGCCACGACGCTCGAGTTGTTGCGCCGTGGTCGTGACCTGAGCCTGGCCGAGTGCTTCGCCCTTGAGTTACACCTGGACTACCAGTGGTTCGACAAGGGCGACCTGATGGAGGGTGTGCGCGCCCTGATCATCGACAAGGACAAGTGCCCACGCTGGAACCCGCCAACCCTGACAGAACTGGCACCCGCCCGGGTGCAAGCCTTCTTCAACGACTTTGAATGCGCCTCCGGCAAGCCCGTACGCACCGCCTGATCGGCAGGAGACTTTGCAATGCACGATATCGAATTGACCGAAGAACAACGCATGATCCGCGACATGGCGCGCGACTTCGCCCGCAGCGAAGTCGCGCCGCATGCCCAGGCCTGGGAGAAGGCGGGCTGGATCGATGACGCCGTGGTGGCGCAGATGGGCGAGCTGGGCCTGCTGGGCATGGTCGTACCGGACACCTGGGGCGGCAGCTATACCGACTATGTGGCCTACGCCCTGGCCGTTGAAGAAATCTCGGCCGGCGACGGTGCCCTCGGCGCGCTGATGAGCATCCACAATTCGGTGGGCTGCGGCCCGCTGCTGAAATACGGCACCCCCGCGCAACAGGACAGCTGGCTGCCGCTGCTGGTCAGTGGTCAAGCGATCGGCTGCTTCTGCCTGACCGAACCACAGGCCGGCTCCGAAGCGCACAACCTGCGTACCCGTGCAGAACTGCGCGACGGTCAGTGGATTCTCAACGGTGCCAAGCAGTTCGTCAGCAACGGGGAGCGAGCAAAGCTGGCCATTGTCTTCGCCGTCACTGATGCGCAACTGGGCAAGAAAGGGCTGTCGGCCTTCCTGGTCCCCACTGACAACCCTGGTTTCGTGGTCGACCGACGCGAACACAAGATGGGCATCAAGGCCTCAGATACCTGCGCGGTGACCTTGAACAACTGCACCATTCCCGAAGCCAACCTGCTGGGTGAACGTGGCAAAGGCCTGGCCATTGCCCTGTCGAACCTGGAAGGCGGCCGCATCGGCATCGCCGCCCAGGCCCTGGGAATCGCCCGCGCCGCCTTCGAGGCCGCCCTGGGCTATGCCCGCGAACGCGTCCAGTTCGGCAAGCCGATCATCGAACACCAAAGCGTGTCCAACCTGCTCGCCGACATGCACACCCGGCTCAACGCCAGCCGCCTGATGGTCCTGCATGCCGCACGCCTGAAAAGCGCCGGGCAACCCTGCCTGTCCGAAGCCTCCCAGGCCAAGCTGTTCGCCTCGGAAATGGCCGAACGCGTGTGCTCCAGCGCCATGCAGATCCATGGCGGCTACGGCTACCTGGAGGATTACCCGGTGGAGCGCTACTACCGAGACGCACGCATCACCCAGATCTACGAAGGCTCCAGCGAAGTCCAGCGCCTGCTGATCGCCCGCGAACTGAGCCACTACGCACTCTGACCCCCTCGAGCCGGACGCGACTGCCGCCTCCGGCTTTCACCTGCCTTCCCTCTCGCGGAGTTGCCCATGCCCGGCTTGCGCAATATTTCCATTAGCCGACGTCTGTGGCTGATTTTGCTGACATCCATCCTGATGCTGCTGATTCTCGCCGGCCTGATGCTCAAGCAGAGCCATGACGACCTTTACACGGCCAAGGCGCTGAAAACCCGCCACGTGGTCGAGACCGCCAGCGGCATCCTGCGCCACTTCCAAAGCCTGGAAGGCCAGGGCCTCAGTCGTGAGCAGGCGCAGCAACAAGCCATCGCGGTCATGCGCGACTTGCGCTACGACGGCCAGGACTACTTCTGGCTCGAAGACCTCGACACGCGCATGGTCATGCACCCCAATGCCAAGCTCGAGGGCAAGCGCATGGCCGGTACACTCGATCCGGACGGCAAGGCGCTGTTCGACGAAATGGTCGCCACCGCCAAACGCGATGGCGCCGGGCTGGTGCACTACCGCTGGCCCAAGCCGGGTTCCGACGCGCCGGTGGAGAAGGTTTCCTACGTCGAACTGTTCAAGCCCTGGGGCTGGATTGTCGGCTCGGGCATCTACATCGACGACGTGCAGGTCGAATTCCGCCGCCAGCTGCTCCAGGCTTTCGTCATATTGCTGACGATCACCCTGCTGCTCAGTACGCTGATCCTGCTGATTGCCCGCAGCATCGCCTCGCCACTGGCGCGGGTAGTTGATGCAATGGAGAACATCGCCAGCGGCGAAGCCGATCTGACCCGCAATCTGGATAACCGCTGGCGCGATGAACTGACAGACTTGAGCGGCCATTTCAACGTGTTCACCAACAAGCTGCGTGGCGTGATCGGCCAGTCCATCCAGTCCGCCGACAGCCTGGACCAGGCTTCGAAGTCACTCGGTGAAATCGCCGCCGATAGCCAGAACCACAGCCAGCAGCAATCGCAGCAGATGGAGCTGGTCGCCGCCGCCATCCATGAGGTTTCCTACGCCGTGCAGGAAGTGGCGAAGAACGCCGAGCACGCGGCCAACGAAGTTCGCCAGGCCGAAGAGCAGGCACGCCGGGGCCAACACAACATCGACAGCAGCCTGCTCCAGATCGACCAGTTGTCCGATACCATCGGCCAGGCCGTCGAGGTGATCCAGAGCCTGGCCCGGGAAAGCACCCAGATCGGCAGCGTGCTGGAAGTGATCCGCGCCATCGCCGAACAGACCAACCTGCTCGCGCTGAACGCCGCCATCGAGGCGGCGCGAGCTGGCGAACAGGGCCGCGGCTTCGCGGTGGTGGCCGACGAAGTGCGCCTGCTGGCACAGCGCACCCAGCAGTCCACCGCGCAAATCCAGGACATGATCGAGCGCCTGCACGGCAACTCGCAAGCCGCGGTGGATGTCATCAATGCCAGCAGCCAGGCCGCTCGACAAACCGTGGAACAGGCCCACCAAACGGCTGAAAGCCTGCACCAGGTACTCGGCGCGCTGCGCAATGTCACTGAACTGAACGCCTCGATCGCCAGCGCCACCCTGGAGCAGTCACACGTGGTCGAAGATATCAACCAGAATGTGACCCGAGCAGCCTCTCTGGCCCACGAAAACGCCCAGGCAGCAGACCGGTCCAATGCGGCGAGCCAGGAACTGGGCCAACTGGCAGGTCAGCTCAATCGGCTGTTGGGGCAGTTTCGCGTATGAGGTGGATGAGCAACATGCAGCCCTCCAAATCCCTTTTTGCCGTACCTGTCGACGAAGAGCGCAACACGCGCTACCTGGAAACTCGGCACAAGGCAGTCGAGCTGTTCGCCAGGCACGGTTTCAGCCGGGTCAGCATGCGCGACCTGGCCACTGGCCTGGGGATCACGGCCGGCTCGCTCTATAACCACATCGATAACAAAGAGGCATTGCTGTTTGAACTGATTGAGGAGCTCTACGAAGCGTTGCTTGATGGCGCCCGCCTGGTGACCCGGCGCAAATCCGCCCCCACTGCACGACTGCACGGCCTGCTTGAGGCGCACCTGCGGCTCCACGAGCGCATGGCCGCGCATTTCCGCCTGGCTGAGTACGACCTCCATTGCTTGAGCTGCGAACAGCAGGCCTTGATCCTGACCCTGCGCGGACGCTACGAGGAGCACCTGGTGGAGGCCATAGAGCAACTCACCGGTCAACCGGCTGGCGCCACCCTGCGCGCAACCATGAACGGCATCGTATCCCTGCTCAATCAACTGCCGGCCTGGGTCGGGAAGCCCCAGGCCGGAATTGGAGCACGCCGCAAGCTGCTGCATGAGATGGTGATGAGTACGCTGCAGGGTGCATTGCGTGCAACTCAGGCCGCAGACCCTACACGCCCGGAAAGGCCACCGCTCCAGCGCTTATGAAGCATGCAGTGGCCAAGCGAAGCCTTGGCCATCAGCCCTATGATTTTGCAGCGACGGCAGCCCTGTCGATCAGCCTGTGAACCGAACGAGAGCCGCCAAAAAGCGCTCTTTCGTCCCCCGGAAAAATCGTTGTGAAAACCCGCAGAAATGCTCACCAGTGCCTGGACCGAACGGCCACAGGTGCACTTTGTCATACCCGAGACTGATATGTTTATTTTCATATCTATTGCATATGGATTTTTATTGTGTCATTTATAACCTCGCCGATCACAGGACTGATCCACCGCGCCACCCCGGATGGCGGGCACCCGTCCCCCCCAATGCCCTCCAGGGAGTCAATAATATGAACAAGACAGAACTTCTAGGTGCTCTGGCGCTATGCGCTTTCAGCTTTCTGGCACATGCCGACGAAGACAGCCTGCGTATCGGTATCGAAGCCGCCTACCCACCCTTCGCCTTCAAGACACCGGAGGGCAACGTCAGCGGGTTCGACTACGACATCGGCAACGCCTTGTGCGAAGAAATGAAGGTCAAGTGCGAGTGGGTCCTTCAGGAGTTCGACGGCATGATCCCTTCGCTCAAAGTGCGCAAGATCGATGCCGTGCTGTCGTCGATGTCCATCACCGAAGACCGGATGAAATCCGTGGACTTCAGCAAAAAGTACTACCACACGCCGGGCAAGTTCGCGATGAAGGCCGGCAACGTGATCAACGACCCTCTGGTCGACCTCAAGGGCAAAAAAGTCGGGGTGCAACGCTCCTCGACCTACGATCGTTTTGCCACCGAGCAACTGGAAAAAGCCGGCGTCGTCGTGGTGCGCTACTCCTCGCAGAATGAAGCCTTCCTCGACCTCGCCTCGGGTCGTCTGGACGCCACCCTCGCCGACATCGTCAACACCGATGAGAGTTTCATCAAGACACCGGCGGGCCAGGGTTTCGCATTGACCGGGCCCGACATCAACGACCCGAAATATTTTGGCCGGGGCGCCGGGATCGCCGTGCGCAAAGGCGACAGTGCCAACGTTGCGCGCCTGAATGCCGCGATCGATGCCATTCGCGCCAACGGCAAGTACCAGCAAGTGATGGCCAGGTACTTCGCGTTCGATATCTACGGCGAGTAAGCCAGCCCCCTGAAACCTGACCCCGGCGCCGCCCCCTGCAGGCGTCTGCCGGGGTTTGTCCTGCGCGCTTCGCGGCGCTCGCTTGAGGAACTTCATCATGCTCCACGGCTACGGATCGAGCATTCTCGATGGCGCCTGGCTGACCATCAACCTGGCCTTGACCTCCATGTCCCTGGCGATTGCCCTGGGCCTGATCGGTGCGGCCTTTCGCCTGTCGCCGCTCAAATGGCTGGCCCTGCTCGGGGAAAGCTACACCACCCTGATTCGCGGTATTCCAGACCTGGTGCTGATCCTGCTGATCTTCTACGGCGGCCAGGACCTGGTGAACCGCCTCGCCCTGGCGCTCGGTTACACCCGCTATATCGACATCAACCCCTACATCGCCGGCGTCTGCACCATGGGCTTCATTTTTGGCGCCTACCTCTCGGAAACCTTTCGCGGCGCCTTCATGGCGATCCCCAAAGGCCAGGCCGAGGCCGGCGTGGCCTATGGCATGGGCGGTGCGCAGGTGTTCTGGCGAATCCTGGTACCGCAGATGATTCGTTTCGCCATTCCCGGGTTCACCAACAACTGGTTGGTACTGACCAAATCCACCGCGCTGATCTCGGTGATCGGCTTGCAGGACATGATGTTCAAAGCCAAGAACGCAGCGGATGCCACACACGAGCCCTTCACGTTTTTCCTCGCGGTGGCGGCGCTGTACCTGATGCTCACCAGCCTGTCCTTGCTGGTGCTGCGCTATCTGGAAAAACACTATTCGGTCGGCATCAAAGCCGCCGAATTGTGAGGGGAGCCACCCATGATTCTCGACTACAACCTGATCTGGGAAAACCTGCCGCTGTACTTCAATGGCGCCTTGTTGACCCTCAAAGTCCTGCTGATTTCCCTGGCCCTGGGCCTGGTATTGGCGATTCCGCTGGCGCTGATGCGGGTCTCGCGATCGCCGCTGATCAACTTCCCGGCCTGGCTCTATACCTACGTGATTCGCGGCACGCCAATGCTGGTGCAATTGTTCCTGATCTATTACGGCCTGGCGCAGTTCGAAGCGGTGCGCCAAAGCGTGCTCTGGCCGTACCTCTCCAGCGCCACCTTTTGCGCCTGCCTGGCCTTCGCGATCAACACCAGTGCCTATAGCGCAGAGCTGCTGGCCGGCAGTTTGAAATCCACCAACCACGGCGAGATCGAAGCCGCCAGGGCCATGGGCATGTCCCGCCTGACCCTGTACCGGCGCATTCTCATGCCGTCGGCCTTGCGCCGGGCATTGCCGCAGTACAGCAACGAAGTGCTGATGATGCTGCAAACCACCAGCCTGGCCTCCATCGTCACCCTCGTCGACATCACCGGAGCCGCGCGGACTGTCAGCTCACGGTTCTATCTGCCGTTCGAGGCATTTATCACCGCCGGCCTCATCTACCTCGCCCTGACCTTCATTCTGGTGCGTCTGTTCAAGCTGGCCGAGCGCCGCTGGCTGGCGTACCAGGCACCGCGCAAGCACTAAGGAGCTGACATGGAGCACATTCAACACTTGTTGCCGTGGAGTGCCTCGGGCACCGAACGCACGCTGTCGCTGTTCCGCTTTGGCAGTGGAGCACGCAAGGCCTACATCCAGGCGTCATTGCATGCCGACGAGTTGCCGGGGATGCGCGTCACCGTGGAACTCAAGCGCCGTCTGCTGGAACTGGAAACTCAAGGCCGCCTGACCGGGGTGATCGAGTTGGTGCCCATGGCCAACCCGATCGGTATCGCCCAGATGTTCCAGGCCACCCATCAGGGGCGTTTCGAGTTTTCCAGCGGCAAGAACTTCAATCGCGACTTCCCGGAGTTGGTCGATGCCGTTGCACCGCTGCTGGAAGGCAAATTGACAGACGATGCCGACGCCAACATCGCCCTGATCCGCCGCGCCATGGGCGATGCCCTCGCAGCCCTGCCGGCACCGGCCTCGGAACTCGACGGCCTGCGCCGCCTGTTGCTGCAGCATGCCTGTGACGCCGATGTGGTGCTGGACCTGCACTGCGACTTCGAATCGATCATGTTGCTGTATGCGATGCCGCAACACTGGCCACGCTTGCAGTCACTGGCCGCACGCCTCGGCGCGCAAGTCACGTTGCTGGCCGAAGGTGCTGGCGGCAGCGCCTTCGACGAAGCCTGCGCCATTGCCTGGCTGCGCCTGGCCGAGCGGTTTCCCGAAGCCGATATTCCCCTGGCGTGCGCGGCCACCACCATCGAATTGCGCGGCATGGCAGACACCGGGCGCGAACAATGCGCCGACAGCGCCCAAGCCATTCTCGGCTATCTCGCCGAACAGGGCCTGATCAGCGGTGACTGGCCAGCGGCACCGCCGAGCCGTTGCCAGGCCATGCCATTCGCCGGCGCCCAGTACGCCTGTGCGCCCCATCCCGGTGTAGTGAGCTTTCTGCAACCGCTGGGTGCCCAGGTCAAGGTCGGCGATCCGCTGTTCGAAGTCATCGACCCGCTGACCGACCGCCATAGCGTGGTAAGCGCCAGCACCGACGGCATTCTCTATGCCCGCGAACGCCTGCGTTTTGCCCAGCCTGGATTGTGGCTGGCCAAAGTGGCAGGCATCACCCCCATTCGCCAGGGTCGCTTGCTCAGCGACTGATTCCAGAGAGTTCAAACCATGTACAAACTTGAAGTTCAGGACCTGCATAAAAGCTACGGCGCACACCAGGTGCTCAAGGGCGTGTCCCTGCAAGCGCAGGCCGGCGACGTGATCAGCATGATCGGCTCCAGCGGCTCCGGCAAAAGTACCTTCCTGCGCTGCATCAACCTGCTGGAGCAACCCAATGCAGGCAACATCGTGCTCAATGGCGAACCGCTCAAGCTGGTGACCAACAAACTTGGCGGGCTGAAAGCGGCCGAACCCAGGCAGTTACAGCGCATGCGTTCGCAGCTGTCGATGGTGTTTCAACACTTCAACCTCTGGTCGCACATGAGCGCTCTGGAAAACGTCATGGAAGCCCCGGTGCATGTGCAGGGCCAAAGCAAGAAAGAGGCACGGGAAAAGGCCGAGCACTACCTGAACAAAGTCGGTGTGGCGCACCGCATGCACGCCTGGCCGGCGCACATGTCCGGTGGCGAGCAGCAGCGCGTGGCGATTGCCCGCGCACTGGCGATGGAGCCGCAGGTGATGCTGTTCGATGAGCCGACGTCGGCCCTCGACCCCGAACTGGTCGGCGAAGTGCTCAAAGTCATGCAGGACCTGGCACAGGAAGGCCGCACCATGGTGGTGGTGACTCACGAAATGGGCTTTGCCCGCGAGGTTTCCAACCAACTGGTGTTCCTGCACAAGGGCGTTGTCGAAGAGCGCGGCGACCCGCGTGAGGTGCTGGTCAACCCGCAGTCCGAACGCCTGCGGCAGTTTCTGGCCGGGAGCCTGAAGTAAGACCGCCACCCGTCCACTGCTCGGCGCTGCCCTGACCAGGCAGGCTTGGGATACACTCCGGCCAACCTTGTCAGGGCATCAGGCACAGCCCTTCTCTCACCATCAGGAATCGTTGAGCCGGATATGCCAACCCCATCGAAAGACACCACTGTCTATGCCGCGCCGGTCATGCGCAAACTGACGGAAATCGTTTCCGAACTGCCACCGTCACTGCGCAAGGTAGCGGACTTTATCCTGCGTCACCCGCTCAAGGCCGCGACGCTGACCATCGAGGAGATGGCTCACGAAACACTGACCTCGCCCGCCGCCGTCAACCGCCTGGCCAAAGCGCTGGACCTCGGTGGCTACAGCGGCATGAAGGCCGAGCTGGTCGCCACCTTGCAGCAGATGGTCTCGCCGGTGGACAAACTGCGCAACGAACTGGCTCATCGACCGGGCGGCGCGTTTGGCCTGCATGAACAACTGCAGAGCGCCAGCAGCAACCTGGCCACGGCGGTGACCAACAACCACGCCAACACCTTTGAAGCCTTCGTCACTCGCCTGAGCACGGCACGCAAAATCTACATCCTGGGCTTCGGCAACAGTGTTTACTTCGCCGGCCTCGCCGCGTCGACCCTGATGCCCTTCTGTGCCGACGCCACGGCCATCAGCATGGAGGGTGGCAACGAAAATGCCGCCTACCGCCTGGCCGCGATTACCGATCAGGACGTGTTGCTGGCAATCTCCCTGCCCCGCTACTCCCTCGACACCCTGCAACTGGCACGCTTCGCCAACGAACGCGGCGCATCGGTGCTGGCAATCACCGACTCACCGGCCTCACCGCTCACCGGCATTGCCGAGCACACGCTGTTTGCCCCTTGCGACCACCCGGTACTGACCAGCTCCAACATCGCCGTACTGGCCCTGATCGAAGGCCTGGTCGCCGGCGTGATGGCGCGCAATAAGGAAGCGGTCAAACTGGCAACCGAACTGACTGAAAGCGTGATGTCGTACCTGCACATTCCCGCCAGTGGTAAACCCGCGAAGAAGTGATTGCGTTGTCGATTTGCCTTGCAGACCCGGGCCGTCACTGACAGCCATGGGTTGAATCCACAGTCGTTTTCTGCCTCTCGCGACGGGCAGAAAACGGCCGATTCTGTTGAAAAAGTCGGATTTTCAGATCACCTGAACTCAGGCACGACCACCACCGAAGAACCTACTCACCACATTGAGTGGTTTCTCGGCCCTTCGTTGACCGTTGCTGCTCAGTTAGTGGGTTAATTTGAGGTTTTTTGCTGAGTGCAGGCGCACCTATCCCGTGAGCGGTGGCCCTTGAGAGGTAAATTTGGCCAGCCGACGCAGGTTCTGCACCGCAGCAGCCAGCGTGAACTCATCGGTCGCGCCACTCATACCACGTAGTCGCAAGCGATCCAGTTTCAGGATGCGCTTGAGGTGGGCAAACAACATTTCGACCTTCTTGCGTTCGTGGCGAGAGCGCACGTACGCAGGTGTCGCTGCGATGCGTCGAGCCACATCACGAGCGGCTTCATGGACGCTGCGGACGATCTTGCGAAACGCAGTGTTCGGGCAACACTTGGCCTTCATCGGACAGGCTACGCAGTCGGCCTGTCGGGATCGGAAGATGATGGTGTTGGCTTTGGTGACGTGCGAACGCTCGTTTTTGAAGGCTCGCCATTCGCTACGTAATGCATTGCCGGCCGGACAGCGGTATTCCTCAGCCTCTTCATTCCAGTGGAAATCGTTGCTCGAAAAACTGTCGTTCTTGCGCTCGGTTTTGTCCCACACCGGCACATGCGGCTCGATGTCCTTTTCCTCTACCATCCAGGCCAACATAGGCGCGGTTCCGTAAGCGGTGTCGCCAATAAGGCGTTCCGGCTTGATGTCGAACTGCGCCTCGACCCGGTCAATCATGATCTTGGTGCTCTCGACCTCAGCTGTGCGATGAGCCGGTGTAGGTTCCACATCCACGATGACACCGTGCTCGGTATCGATCAGATAATTCGTGGAGTAAGCGTAGAACGCTGGGCCACCTGGAGCTGCGGTCCAGCGGGCTTGAGGATCAGTGAGCGATAGACGTTTCGGCAGCGTTTCGGCCAGAGCCTCTTCATCGAGGGCCTCAAGGTACTCACGCACGGCGCGGGTGCTCAGGGCCGGATCGCTCCAGTTGACCGGTTCGTCACCCGGTACGCCGCGCTGCCGACTCGCATCCGCTTTGATGATGCTGGCGTCCACGGCAAAGCCTTCGCCCTTGACCAGACCCGCATCCATGCAGCGACGCAGCACTTCATTGAACAGCCAGCGAAATAGATCGCTGTCCCGAAAACGGCCGTGTCGATTTTTGGAAAAGGTCGAGTGATTGGGCACTTCATCTTCAAGGCTCAACCGGCAGAACCAGCGATACGCCAGGTTCAAATGGGCCTCTTCGCACAGCCGCCGCTCGGAGCGAATGCCGTAGCAATAGCCCACGATCAGCATGCGGATCATCAGTTCGGGATCAATCGACGGACGCCCAATCGGGCTATAGAAGTCGGCGAGGTAATGGCGCAGGTCGCCTAGATCGAGACACTGATCAATGCTGCGCAGAAGGTGATTGGCGGGGATGTGATCTTCAAGGTTGAACGAGTAAAACAGCCGTTCCTGCCCACTCGATAACTGTCCCATCATGCTGCGTGCGTCCCTGCTGGCCAATGCGAGAATTTTGCCGCAGGCCAGACAGGGGAGCTACTTTTTCAACAGCATCGGCCAGAAGCAGTCATTCAAACTGCCCAATTAAAGACTCATACACAAAAGAGTCAGGTCGAGAAACAACTCGAACATGCGGCGTGCTTGAAAGGCCCTGCGCAAGGGCTAATTCAACTCAGACTGAACGCTGAGCAATAGTCAGTAATATCCCGAAGCTCACGAGTAGGCCGCCAAAAACCCGGTCAATCCATTGTCGTGCAGCCACCAGTTTCTCGCGCACCATTCCCGCTGAGAAGCAAAGCGCGACGAGGCTGAACCACATTGCGTGCGCCCCAGCGATAAACAGCCCATATGCAATTTGCATTGTCAGGGCGGTGTCCGGTTGTATTACCCCCATGAACAGACTGACGATGAAGATCGATGTTTTCGGATTCAACGCGTTCGTGAGAAATCCCGTCCGCAGAGCTGCCAGGTCGGACATGGCGGGTGGCGGTGCGTCTAGCTGTTCGATAGCCGGCTTGGAACGAAGCATTTTGATGCCTAGATAGACGAGATACGCAGCTCCAGCCAGCTTCAGCGCATTGAACAACCAAGGCGTTTGTTGAAGCACTAACCCAAGTCCGAGCAGCGTATAGCAGACGTGGACAAGCACCCCCATACCAATTCCTACAGCTGTGAGGACGCCCGCCCGTCGAGACAGCAGCAATCCGTTGCGAGAAACCATGGCGAAATCTGGCCCAGGACTGATGCATGCGAGTATTGTAATGGTGATTACTGCTATCCATTCGCTCATGCGAAACCCTTCAATTATTGGTAGTAGAAAGCGATTTTTACAGATCCTGCTCTTTGGTAATAACGATGGTTTCTGATGAACATAGTGACTTCAAATCACTAATCACCGAGGCTCGCCTGCCTTCTCTGCTCGCGTTGCGTTGCTTCGAATCCGCCGGACGGTTCGAAAACTTCGCACGCGCGGCTGACGAACTGCACCTGACACCAGGAGCCATAAGTCGAGCAGTGCGCTTGCTTGAAGAGGATCTGGGCGTTGACCTGTTCGAGCGGCGTAACCGAAGGGTTTTTTTAACTGACGCCGGCAAACGCCTGGCGAAAGCAGTTAGTGAAGGGCTTGGATTGATGAACCAGGCAGTTCGCGAGATACGCACCGACGCCCGTCGTACCCGCCAGCTTGTCCTGTCCTGCGAGCCAACGCTTTTAATGCGATGGTTGATTCCTCGCTGGAACGACTTCCAAACACAACTTCGGGGGCTAGACATTCATTTAGTGGCCGGCGGCGGCATCTTTTCATTCGACCATGGCATCGACTTGGCCATTCGGCGGGACGATTTTCCTCGCCCCTCCGACTATCATGCTGAGACCCTATTCCCTGAGAAGATCGGCCCTGTATGCCGGCCGGAAAAGGTAGATCAATGGTTTGGCAAAAGCAGGAAATGCCTGCGTTCCTCGGCCCCGCTGCTTCAGACTAATAGCCGACCTACAGCTTGGCAGGAGTGGGCTACTGCAAAAGGACTGCTCGCTCCTGCCATGGAGATGCAATCTTTTGAGCACTTTTATTTCAGCATCCAGGCGGCTGTCGCGGGCCTGGGGGTGGCCATTGGCCCATGGCACTTAGTGCATGACGATATCCAGAGCGGCGTTTTAGCCGCGCCATTAGGATTTATTGAAGACGGCTCACGCTATTGCCTGTTATCTCCCAACCCCCCTCAGCCAGGCAGCTTGGAAATGGATTTACTTAATTGGTTGCAGACAGTGGGCTGAGTCTTGTCGAGGCGCAGCGCTTGTCAGCACTGGCGCCTCATCGCCAAATGGCTCGCCCCCTTCGGTGGAAGGCTATTGAAATTCCCCGTTATCGCGCGCTCTTGGATCCATCAGGTACTCCCGTGAGAAGTTGTTCACACGCTCGTATCGCTGCGTCATGGTGCGGCAACAAAGCTTGTTCCGGAAGATTCGCGACTGTGTTCATCCATGGGTCCTCGACTGCGGTTCGCCGCCCTGCAAGTGTTTCAACCACGGCAAGACCGCAGAATGGTCCCATCAGCGGATCGTAGCCCCCCTCATGCACAGCGACGACCCGCGATTTGCACACTTCTTCAGCCAGATTCATCACCTGAGTCGTCAGCTCGCGATATGCCCCGGAGTACAAGAGTTGGCGGCCAAAGGGGTCCATCGCAGCGGAGTCAAATCCGCTCGCAATCACGATGAGATCCGGTTGAAAACGGCGGACCGCAGGCATTACGATACGCTCGAACGCGCCCAGGTAGGCCCCTCGGCCCGACCCTGCGGGTAGTGGAATATTCAGGTTGGCACCTAGTCCGGGACCCGTTCCGATGTCTTGTACCTTTCCGCGTCCGATGGGGTAAAGGTCGTCCTGGTGAAGAGAGATCGTCAGCACCGACGGATCGTCATAAAAAAGGGTCTCGGTCCCGTTACCATGATGAACATCCCAGTCGATGACCGCGACTCGTTTCACCGCTCCTGTTTGCTGCAGATGGCGGATTCCGACCGCGGTGTTGTGGAATATGCAATAGCCCATACCCTGATTGGCAATCGCATGATGTCCTGGCGGTCGAATGAGCGCGTAGGCGTTCGTCACAGTACCCGATACAACTGCATTGAACGCCGAGATGACAGCGCCTGCTGCAAGTCTGGCAATGTCTGCCGATCCTGGTCCGACGGGCGTTTCACCGTCGCCTGCATCGCTCCAGACAGGACCGATCGGGTTCAGGATTCGATCGACATACTCCGGAGTGTGTACCCGCAACAGATCGGCTTCAGAGGCCGGAGTGAAGGGTAACGGAACAAGGTATTGATCGAGGCCGCTTCGCTTGACGAGGCTTGCAAAGCGTCGCTTGGTATCGCCCTTCTCAGGATGGTCGATGGGTTCCTGCCACGGTAGGCTCCAAGCCCGCGTGTCATGAGTCATAAATCTTTCGTCCCAAATCCAGCCGGTTGTCGTCATGGTTCTAACTCTACTTTTTCGTGTCGATAGGGATAAGTTCTTTGCCCGAAACATCGGGCTGCCTTCATAGCTCGCCAGCTATTCCTTCTTTTTCCACCAGGCTTCGCTCGTAGCTCAAATCAAGAGTCCGAGATGTGAGCAAATAGAGGAGGCTTGCGACTACAAGACCTACAAACATCGAGATGTCGATATCACCCATCCGGTGAGCTATCCATCCAGTGAAAGGCTCGGTGACAAAAAACGGCACCATCGTCACCAGTGCTCCGATATAGGCGACGTTTCCTTGCCATCCCCATCGGCCGTAAATACCGGCCGGATTGAAGAGTTCGCGGATCGAATAACACCCCTTGCGAACGATATAAAAGTCCACCAGGTTTATTGCAGTCCATGGTGTGAACAGATAGGCCAGAAATACCAATACGTTGCCGTAGAAAACATTGAATTGTTCCTCCCCGACCATTGCCGCGACAACGCCTACGGACAGGGTCATCGCGACGATTGTGATGCCCCTCAAAAACAACGATGGCCGGACCCGACGGAAACAGTCAACGATCGAGATCAGGGTCAAGCTGCCTCCGTAAGCGTTGAGCGCCATCACCACCAGAAGTCCGATGAACAACAATGCGACGGCTATTCGACCACCTCCTGCCATCAGGGCGTCGCCACCTTGCGCGATCGCCATGATGACGGAGACGCCGGGGGTCGCTGCCGCGAGCAAGGAGCCAAGGCCGATCACCCATAGCGCTGATATCGCTGAAGGCAGATAGGTCCACAGGAACGACGATCGAGTGGAAACGGTGGGTGGGAGGTAGCGGGAGTAGTCCGATACGTATGGCGCCCAACCAAGCTGGAAACCTGCGACGATTACGAAGGTGGTCGCGAACGAATGCCATTGAATGGGCCCCGGAGTGAAAGCCCCCGAAGGAATCCCGCCCCGCGCCACTGCAGCAAAGGTGAGTATCACAACCGTCAAGGCCAGCGGTGCGACCAGGAATCGGTTAACCCGATGGATCCACCGGTAGCCATACAGCGCCAAGGTGCCGGCGATCAATACCGCGATTGGGAACCCCCAGGAAGTTGGAATCCCGAGGAGGAAATGCAGACTCGATCCTGCAAGGATCGCGTCGGCGACGTTGTAGTTGAAGTAGTTCACAAAGGCGAAGACCCACACCGTGATTGCGGCCCCTAAAAATCCGAACTGTGCTCTGGACTGAACTAACTGCGGTAGACCCAGGTGAGGCCCCTGCGAAGAATGCAGAGCCATGAAAAGGGTTCCGAACAGTGAACCGAACACGGTGGCAACCAGAGTCCAGAACAGTGAACCGCCAAGCGCCAGTGTGGTAACGCCGGTAGCCATTGCGGTCAGGTTGATGTTGGCAACTAACCAGACCGCACCGAGATGTCGCACCGTGCCATGGCGCTCCGACACCGGTACGAAATCTACAGAGCGCCGTTCCGCACCATCGAGTCGGCCCTGCTGAATGACAGGCGTCACCGTGGCTGTTTTCCCGTTTGATGTCGTTCCCATTTTCTTGTTTTCCTAATTGAGATTGATCGGGGCTGAATCACTGAGGCTTCATTCATCAAGCTTTCTGGGGCACCCTCCAATTGCTGGTCAATCGCAGTAACTTTTATTACCTGTACAGCTGAAAGCAGAACGAAAGCTCGATTATGCGAAGCTTCGTTGCCCGGTAACGCTGTGACTCAACCCGCCACCATCGGCAGCTGTTGTCCCTTGGCATTTTCCAATAACGCGGCCGCTAGCCGATTTCGCTCGCTGGAATAGTCTCGGGTGATATTGGGGCCGCGTTGCCGGGTGGCCCATTGCGGATCTGCCAGTAACTCGGCGCCCTGCGCCTCCGGCAGGTGACGGCCACGGATCAAATCGGACAGCCGTTCGGCCAGCATCAGTGTTGGTGCCTGCAAGTCGCCAGCTGTGGCGGCGGGCATCAGCGAGGCATCTACCACCCGCAGCGCCTCCACGCCGCGCACCCGACCGTCGGGGAATGTCACCGCAGCTTCGTCGCTGCCCATACGACAAGTGCCGCAGGGATGGTAGGCGCTTTCCAACTTCTGCTTGAGAAAGGCATCTATGGCCGCATCGTCCTGCACTGCCGCGCCCGGGGCCAGTTCTCGGCCCCGATAAGGGGCGAAGGCCGGCTGGGCAAAGATCTCCCGCGTTAGGCGCACGCAGGCCCTGAACTCCGTCCAATCATCGCTATGGGTCATGTAGTTGAAGCGTACTCGCGGCAAACTTTCCGGACGGGCGTCACGCAGCCTGACCCAACCGCGGCTCTTCGAACGCTTTGTGCCGACATGCACCTGGAAGCCATGCCCGGCGGCGAGTGTCTGCCCGTCATAGGAGATGGCCAGCGGCAGGAAGTGAAACTGGATGTCGGGATAAACGATGCCCGCCCGGCTGCGAATATGACCGCCGCTCTCGAAGTGGTTGGTCGCACCAGGCCCGCGCCGGGTAGCGAGCCACTCGATACCGATCTTGGCCTTGCCCAGAAGGCTCTGGGTGGGAAACAGGCTAACCGGCTGGGTGCACTCCATCTGGAGGTAGAGCTCCATATGATCCATCAGGTTTTCGCCCACTTCGGGTGAGTCATGGATCACCGCAATACCCTGCTGCGCGAGCTCCCTCGCAGGTCCCACGCCCGATCGCTTGAGGATCACCGGAGACATGATGGCCCCAGCTGACAGGATGACTTCCCGCGTGGCCATGGCTCGGGCAGGCTTGCCCGCTACCGAAAACAAAACACCGGTTGCTCGTCGGCCATCGAACATCACCCGGTCAACTAGGCCGCCCTTGATTACACGTACGTTCCCCCGGGCGATGGCAGGCCGCAGATAGGCCCGGGCAGCGCTCATGCGGCGCCCGTCGCAAACGTTCATTTCCATCGGTCCGAAGCCTTCGTGCTGCCGATTGTTCATGTTGTCACTTAAAGCGTAGCCGGCCTCGTTCCCGGCTTTGACGAAGGCCCGATAGAGTGGATTGGTTTCCGGCCCCCGCTTGATGTGCATCGGCCCATTGACCCCGCGCAGAGAGCCTCCGCCCTCGACGTTTTCCAGACGCTGGAAGTAAGGCAGCACGTTGGACCAGCGCCAGCCATCGGCACCCAGCGCCTCCCATAGCTCATAATCCATGGGGTTTCCGCGAACCCAACACATGCCGTTGATCGACGATGAGCCGCCCAGCCCTTTGCCACGGGGCAGGTTCACTTGCCGCCCATCCAGGCCAGGCTCCGGCTCGGTCTTCATACCCCAGTTGAAGCGTTTGGTGTTCATCGGGATCGACAGTGCGGCCGGCATCGACACGAAGAGCGAGGCATCGCTGCCACCCGCCTCGATCACCAATATCCGCAAGTCCGGGTCTTCACCAAGGCGATTGGCCATAACGCAACCGGCTGCGCCGGCACCGACGATGATGTAGTCATAGCGCCCTTCGTCTTGCGGGCTGGATAACGATGTTTGCTTAAGAGTCGACATGGTAATGATTCCCACAGACGTAATGCTGGAGGCAGACCCATTCACCCCGCTCGGCAATGTCTGCGCCAGGTTCAGGGTCCGGGTTGGTTTAAAGGAGCGATTGCTCAGATTGGGCTTTGCGATTGATTGTTATGACTCGCACCCAACTCTTCAGCTGGCTAACCGACAATCACATAAAACTTCAACATCGGAACTGGCTGACGCCACACGCCACGAAACCCCTTGGGCACCAGAAAGGAATCACCTTGGGTATAGGTTTCGCAGAAACCGTCTGCTTCGAGAGTGACCTCGCCCTCCAGTACCACCATGAACTCATCAGCCGGATAATTCTCGTAACGCTCGGTGTAGGGTTCGCAGCGCCAGATACCCGACTTCACTGGTGGTTCGCTACGGCAGAAGTAGGCATGATCCAGGCCCATCGGCCGGCCTTCGATCAGTTCGGCATGTTCAAGAGCCTCGTTCGGCAATTGCTGCCAGTCACTTGGGCCGGTCGAAGAAAAACGGATTGGTAGGAGCATTATGAAACCTCGGAATTGCGTGTTGGGATTGACGTCCAAGCTAAAGTCAGGCTCATATACGGGCAAGTGACAAGATTTCAGCCTGAGTCACTTGAGGTTACGGAGCGCCTTCTTGAGAAAACATCAGTCGCTAACAGCGCTTCGCGCCTTCGAGGCCGTTGCCCGACTCAATAGCATTTCGTGCGCTGCGGAAGAGCTGCATGTAACGCGTCCAGCAGTGTCAAAACAGGTTACGCAGTTGGAGAGCGACATGGGCTGCGCCCTGCTCCAGCGTACGGGCAATGTGATCCGCCTGACTTCGGCGGGCCGCGAGTTGTTTGCTGCCCTGCAACAGGCCTTCGAGTTGATCAAGCTAACCACCGATACCATCAGCCGCCGGGCACGGCGGGGAGAGCATCTACGGGTGTTGGTCTGCCGTGACTTCGCGTCAAGCTGGCTGGCCGGCCAGGTTGGGAAGTTCTTGGTTGCCAATCCCGGGATATCCGTAGAAATCACCGCCGAAAACAACTTTAGCTTCCGCCTCGATGAGGATTTCGACTTCCGAATTTTCTATGGTATGCACGGAGCCAGGGCTGGCGCAGGACTGGAAGAAACTGAGCTGTGCCGCTGGATCGACGTTCTGGTCTGCACCCGCGGCTTTGCAGAAACCTATTTAGGTGAGGGCCGCAAGCCTTGCGAAGCGCCTTACCTGATCGATGCCAATTACGATGTCTGGGACGAGTGGTGTACCCTGACCGGGCTGGTGCCTGGCGGCCCGCGTCGCCAGCAGACAGTGTTCAATGAAACCACCCTGTGCCTATCGGTTGCCGCATCAGGTGGCGGTCTGACCATCGGCGACAGCTTCCTTGCACTGCCCGCCATCCAAACAGGCGAGCTGATCGTCCCCTACCCACTGGGCCTGGTCAGCGCGCAGAGCTACAGTCTGTTCAAACCCAAGGCAAGACCGAACTCACCGGCTAGCCAAAAATTTGAGACCTGGCTACGCGATGCGATAGATACCTACCAAGTGACAGTGCGGCAAGCGCTCGCGGAAAAAGGCATTCGAGTAGTGGAGCGCACCGATGCTATCGACCAAAGCGCCCCTATCGGCTGAGCGTGCTGGACCAATTACGGAACTCACCGTTATTAGAGCGTCGCTTCTGGCCACGCCATGTCTGGCGGGCTTCCAATTCAGCAGTTTGAGCCGTGGTGACCTAGGTCTATTTCTTTTTTCTCGCGTCACTCATTAATGCTTGATGGGTGAGCGGGACAGAGTAACTCCCGCTGATGCTGTCCCGTCAACCGTCGAAACTCTATCTGATTTTCAATTGCATAGAGACAATTCTTGCCTTTGGCGCCATGCAGCTCTGGGCAAATACCAACTGCTTGTAAACGTCTGCTTTTGGCCGATTCTGTTGAAAAAGTCTGATTTGCAGATCGGCTGAACTCACGCACGATCTCCACCGGAGAACCTACTCACCACATTGAGTGGTTTTTCGGCCCTTCGTTGAGCTTTGCAGCTCGGTTATTGGGTTGATTTGAGGTTTTTTGCTTTGTGCAGACGCACCTATCCCGTAACCGGTGGCCCTTGAGAAGAAAATTTGGCCAGCCGTCGCAGGTTCTGCACCGCAGCAGCCAGCGTGAATTCATCAGTCGCGCCACTCATGCCACGTAGTCGCAAGCGATCCAGTTTCAGGATGCGCTTGAGGTGGGCAAACAACATTTCGACCTTCTTACGTTCGTGGCGAGAGCGCACATACTCCGGCGTCGCTGCGATGCGTCGAGCCACATCACGAGCGGCTTCATGGACGCTGCGGACGATCTTGCGAAACGCAGTGTTGGGGCAACACTTGGCCTTCATTGGACAGGCTACGCAGTCGGCCTGTCGGGATCGGAAGATGATGGTGTTGGCTTTGGTGACGTGCGAACGCTCGTTTTTGAAGGCTCGCCATTCGCTACGTAATGCATTGCCGGCCGGACAGCGGTATTCCTCAGCCTCTTCATTCCAGTGGAAATCGTTGCTCGAAAAACTGTCGTTCTTGCGCTCGGTTTTGTCCCACACCGGCACATGCGGCTCGATGTCCTTTTCCTCTACCATCCAGGCCAGCATCGGCGCGGTTCCGTAAGCGGTGTCGCCAATAAGGCGCTCCGGCTTGATGTCGAACTGCGCCTCGACCCGCTCCATCATGATCTTGGTGCTCTCGACTTCGGCCGTGCGATGAGCCGGTGTGGGTTCCACATCCACGATGACACCGTGCTCGGTATCGATCAGATAATTCGTGGAGTAAGCGTAGAACGCTGGGCCACCTGGAGCGGCGGTCCAGCGAGCCTGAGGATCCGTCAGCGACAGGCGCTTCGGTAGCGTTTCGGCCAGAGCCTCTTCATCGAGTGCCTCAAGATACTCACGCACGGCGCGGGTGCTCAGGGCCGGATCGCTCCAGTTGACCTGTTCATCTCCCGGTACGCCGCGCTGCCGACTCGCATCCGCTTTGATGATGCTGGCGTCCACGGCAAAGCCTTCGCCCTTCACCAACCCCGCATCCATGCAGCGACGCAGCACTTCATTGAACAGCCAGCGAAATAGATCGCTGTCCCGAAAACGGCCGTGTCGATTTTTGGAAAAGGTCGAGTGATTGGGCACTTCATCTTCAAGGCTCAACCGGCAGAACCAGCGATACGCCAGGTTCAGATGGGCCTCTTCGCACAACCGCCGCTCTGAGCGAATGCCGTAGCAATAGCCCACGATCAGCATGCGGATCATCAACTCTGGGTCAATCGAAGGACGCCCAATTGGGCTGTAAAAATCGGCGAGGTAATGGCGCAAGTCGCTCAGATCGAGACACCGATCAATGCTGCGCAGAAGGTGATTGGCGGGGATGTGATCTTCAAGGTTGAACGAGTAAAACAGTCGCTCCTGCCCACTCGATAACTGTCCCATCATACTGCGTGTTTCCCTGCTGGCCGATGCGCGAATTTTGCCGCAGGCCAGACGGGGGAGCTACTTTTTCAACAGAATCGGCCAAAAGCAGCCGGTCGATTGCTGTGCTGACGTTAGTACTCGAAATTATCCTTCACGCCTGGAAAGTCGAAATACTCTCTCGGCACTGCTGTCAGAAATCCCCCTTGTGAAGTCTGTCTCCCCTGGGCACCCGCAATTGAACGCCGGTGCCTTTCTTTCGCAGATTAACGGGCAGCTACTTGAGACTCCCGGCCAGGAACTGCTGCAACCGCTCGCTTTGCGGCTGTTCCAGCAGCGTGCCCGGCGCGCCCGACTCCTCCACTCGCCCCTGATGCAGAAACATGACGTGGTTCGACACCTGCCGGGCAAACGCCATTTCGTGAGTGACGACCACCATCGTCCTGCCCTCTTCGGCCAGTTGCTGCATGACCTTGAGCACCTCACCCACCAGTTCAGGGTCTAGGGCCGAGGTCGGTTCGTCGAACAGCATCACCTCGGGTTCCATGGCCAATGCACGGGCAATGGCCACCCGTTGTTGCTGGCCGCCGGACAAATGCACCGGGTACTGGAGCTCGACTTTTTGTGGCAGCCCCACCTTGGCAAGGTAATGACGCGCCCGCTCCAGTGCCTGCACCCGACTGATACCGAGCACGCTCATCGGGCACTCGATGATGTTTTCCAGCACGGTCATGTGGCTCCACAAATTGAAGTGCTGGAACACCATCGACAACCGGCTGCGCAGGCTCCGCAACTGCCCGGGGTCAACCACACACAGTTCGCCCCTCGAGTTTCTGCGGGTGAGCAACTCTTCGTCGTTGACGACAATGCGCCCGGCCGACGGTTGTTCAAGATGGTTGATACAACGCAGGAAGGTACTTTTCCCGGACCCGGAGGAGCCGATGATGCTGATCACATCACCCGCCCTGGCCCTGAGCGAAACCCCTTTCAGTACTTCATGGTTGCCGTAGTTTTTATGGATATCTTCAACGATCAATTTATACATTCGAGCAAGTCCGATAGGGGTCAGTGCGTGCGCGGTTTGAGGTAGGCCAGCCAATGCAGTTCGCCGCGTCGAAACAGCCAGATCAGGAAAAAAGCACAGGCGGCGTACAACACGCCGGCAATGCCAAAAGCAGTGAAGGATGCATAGGTCGCCGAGTTGACATCCCGGGCGATCTTCAGCAAATCGGGCACGGTGGCGGTAAAGGCCACGGAAGTGGAATGCAGCATCAGGATCACTTCATTGCTGAAAAACGGCAGCGCACGGCGCAACGCCGACGGCAGGATAATTCGCCGATAAAGCGTGAACCGGCTCATTCCGTAGGCACTGGCGGCCTCGACTTCACCGTGGGCGGTCGCCCTGATGGCGCCGGCAAAAATCTCGGTCATGTAGGCGCAGGTATTGAGCCCGAACGCGAGCACCGTGCAGTTGAAGCCGTCACGGAAAAACGCGTTGAGAAAGTCCTGGGACCGCACCACATGCAAGCTGTACACCCCGGTGTAGAAGAACAGCAGCTGGATGTACAACGGGGTGCCACGAAACACGTAGGTGTAGCACCAGACCGGCAGGCGCAGCAGCGGGTTGCGGCTGACGCGGGCCATCGACAACGGCACCGCCAGCAAAAAACCCATCGCCACCGCCAGAATCAGCAGCCACAAGGTGACCACCAGCCCGGAAAAGTGCGGCCCGTCACTCCACAGGTAAGCCTGCCAGTAGTTTTCGAGAATGGCGGTCATAGCGCAGCCTTCCTGACGCCGACCGAGTAGCGGCGCTCAAGCCACAGCAACACGCCATTGGAGACCGTGGTAATGGCGAGGTAAATCAGGCCGCCGACCAGGGTGAAGTAAAAGAACTGCATCGAGCCCTTGCCCGCATCCTGCGTGGCCTTGACCACATCGGTCAGGCCGATGATCGACACCAGGGCCGTCGACTTGATCAGCACCTGCCAGTTGTTGCCGATGCCCGGCAAGGCGTGGCGCAGCATTTGTGGAAAGAGGACCTTGCGAAAGGTTTCCCCACGGGTCATACCGTAAGCCCTCGCCGCTTCGATCTGCCCCGCCGGGACGGCCTGGAAGGCACCGCGAAACGTCTCGGTAAAGTAGGCCCCGTAAATGAACGCCAGCGTCACGACACCGGCCAGAAAGGGGTCGATGTCGATCTGAGTGATGCCCAGCCAGTCGGTGATCCGGTTGAGCAACATCTGCAGGCTGAAGAACAGCAGCAACATGATCACCAGGTCCGGCATGCTGCGGATCACGGTCGTATACCCCGCCGCCAGTGCGCGCAACAATCGATTGGACGACAACTTGGAACTGGCGCCGATCAGCCCGGCCAGGACGGCGATCAGCAATGAACAAAGCGCCAGTTTGACGGTAGCCAGGGTGCCCAGCAGGATCTGCGGGCCAAAACCTTCCAGAAGCATCTCACTCTCCTTGTTCTTGTTAGGGTGAGGTGAAGGGGGCAAAAGAGCGCTCGAGCGAGCGCCCTGTTCAAGGTCACGACGACGGTTTACCTAGCGCCGTAGACGTCGAAATCGAAGTACTTGTCGTTGATCCGCGCGTAAGTACCGTTGGCGATAATGGTTGCCAGGGCTTTGTTCAAGTCTTCGCGCAACGCGACATCGCCCTTGCGCAGACCAAGGCCATCGCCGACGCCGAAGAAGCCCGGGTCCTCCAGCGTGGCACCGGCAAATTCATAGTCCTGACCCGCCGCTGTTTTCAGGAAGCCGTAGCTGGCTTGAATGGCACCCTGCAACGAGGCATCAAGTCGCCCCACTACCAGGTCGGCGTACACCTGGTCCTGATTCTGATAGGAAAGAACGTCCACGCCCTTGGAACCCCAAACCGCTTTGGCATAGGACTCCTGGGTCGAGCCCTGCTCCACACCGATGCTCTTGCCCTTGAGTGATTCGAGGGTCGGCTGTAATCCCGATCCACGCTTGGCCACCAGGCGTGCCGGTGCATTGGACACCTTGTCGGTAAACGCAATCTGCTCAAGGCGTTTGGGGGTGATGGTCATCGAAGACGCCACCGCATCGAACTTGCGCGCCAGCAGTGCCGGGATCATCCCGTCCCAACTGCTTTCCACCCAGACGCAGCGGGCTTTCAGTTCGGCGCACAACGCCTCGGCAATGTCGACCCCGAAGCCGGTCAGCGTGCCATCCTGGTTCTTGTACTCCAGCGGTGGATACGTCGGGTCCACCCCCAGCTTCAACACTTTGCCGGACCAGTCGGCCGCCCCCGCCAGGCTCGAGGCCGTCAGGAACACCAGGGAAACGGCTGCAATCATCTTGTTCATTTTTATTCCTCTCAGACCGTAGATTTTTTACCGGCACAACGGGTGAAAATGCGCCGTCTCAACTCAGAAAACGTTCGACCAACTTGACCCAATAGCTCGCGCCTACCGGCAGGCAGCCGTCATTGAAGTCATAGCCGGGGTTGTGCAGCAGGCACCCGCCTTCGCCCTCGCCATTGCCGATTACCAGATAGCTGCCGGGGCACTTTTCCAGGACAAAGGCAAAGTCCTCGCTGGCCGTGAATGGCCGCAAGTCATCGATCAGGTGTTCATCTCCCAGCCACTCACGGGCGACTTCATGGGCAAATGCCGTCTGATCGGGATCGTTGATCAACACCGGATGGCAGTGCTGGTAATCGATGTGGACCCGGGCGCCGAAACTCTCGGCCTGGCCCTTGACCAATTCGGTGATCCTGACCTCCAGCAAACGGCGAACCTCGGGAGTCAGGGCGCGTACGCTCAGGCTCAAGTCGGCGCTGGACGGGATGACATTCGAGGCGCTCCCGGCTTGCAGGGAACCCACGGTGATAATCGCCATCTCCTGCGGGTTGACGTTGCGCGAGACGATGCTTTGCAGGGCCATCACGATCGAGGCACCGACCACCACCGGGTCGACGGCTTTGTGCGGCACAGCGCCATGGCCGCCGTTGCCGATGATCTTGATGTTCACTGTGTCGGCAGACGCCATGAACGGTCCGCTGTAAAAACCCAAATGCCCGACGGGGTAACCCGGCACGTTATGCATGGCGAAGATCGCGTCACACGGAAACCGTTCGAGCAGTCCGTCCTCCAGCATTTTCCTGGCACCACCCAGCCCCTCTTCCGCCGGTTGGAAAATCAGGTGCACGGTGCCGATGAATGTCCGTGTCCGCGCTAGATACTGACCCGCCGCCAGCAGGATGGCGGTATGTCCGTCGTGACCGCAGGCATGCATGACACCGTCTATCCGGCTGGCATAAGGCAAACCGGAGGTTTCCTGGATCGGCAACGCATCCATGTCGGCGCGCAAGCCAATGGACCGACCCTCGCCATTTTTCAGGGTGGCAACGACCCCGGTCTTGCCCACCCCGGTGCTGACCTCAAAGCCCCACTGAGTCAGACACGCGGCAACCCGCTCACTGGTGGCGAATTCTTCAAAACCCAGCTCAGGGTGCGCGTGAATGCTGTGACGTATCGCGATCATTTCATCTTGCATCGCGGCAATACCAGGCAGGACCAAACCGGCATTCATGAGTGTTCTCCTTCGACAGGGGCTGTACGGCAGCAAAAGCGCTGTCGGGATCGATCTTAGGGAACTGGCGCTGGGCTGGGGAGCCGCAGTTTGGTTATGATGACAACCATGAGTTGTCACCAGGGTGAGCAGATGAAACTGCATCAATTACAGGCGCTGATTGCCAGCGCCGAAACCGGCAGCATCCGCGCGGCCGCTCGGTCGCTGGAGATTTCCCAGGCCGCGGTGACCAAAGCACTGCGCGAGCTGGAAACCAGCCAGCAGCTACCGCTGTTTACCCGAACCGCCAGCGGTCTGAACTTCACCGAATACGGCAAAGTGCTGCTGACTCACGCCAGGCTGGTGATCAAGCAACTGGAGCACGCACAGACCGAGCTTGATCACATGCGTGGGAAGGCCCAGGGCCGGCTCTGCGTCGGGGTCACACCATGGATCGCCCTGACCTTCCTGCCCGAAGTCGTGGCGGTTTTTCGCGAGCGTATGCCACAAATCAGGCTGGAACTGTTCGAGAGCCTGATGGCCGTTGCCCAACCGCTGTTGCGCGACGGCAGCATGGACTTCGCGATTGGCCAACTCCATCCCACCCAATCGACCCAGGAATTCGCCAGCGAAACCTTGCTCGATTACCAGACCTCGGTGCTGGTCCGCGAGGGTCACGCCCGACAGCATGCGCGATCGATCCACGAGCTACTGGAAGAAAACTGGACCCTGAACTACGCGCCTGACGGGCACGATGGGCTGATGCAGGAACTGTTCTGGAAACACGGCGCGCAGATTGACGAGAGTCGAATCCTGCGTGCTCACTCACTGGCCATTTTGCAGATGATGGTCGAGCGGGCCGACATGTGCACCTGGGGGCCTTCGATCGTGAGCACCGCCCCGCCATTTCTGGGGCGTGTGGTATCCCTGGGGCTGACCGAGCAGTTCGAGCCCCGGCAGCTGAGCATCGTGACACGCCGCAATGGCGCACTGAGCAATCCGGCAGTCTGCTTCACCGAATGCCTGTTGCAGGTCATTCGGCGCCATGCCCGCTCGGCCAAAAAAGAAGACCGCGCGCTGTTTGAAACCTTGCGGCTGCGGTGAGGTAACCCTGGCCGCGCTCAAGGCGTCATCGCAGACTATTCTTGATCTGGGTAACCAACCGGTCGCACCGAAGGAGGTCACTCGTTTATGCACTGTGTCCTTTTCAAAATCCGATGATCCAACGGTCCGGGGCACGGCCCCAGGTATCTTTGTCTGCCCCCTGAAACGGAGACGCCAGCATGAGCACCTTGCAACTTCACCCTGCACTGGACAAGGGTATCCAACCCGCCGCCGCGAATTTCACAGGCGGCACCCTGCAATGCCTATGTGCGACCGACAAGGTCGAGGTCAGGATCGACGCACAAACCCTGCATAACCACGCATGCGGCTGCAGCAAATGCTGGAAACCACAAAACGCGATATTCGCTGTCATCGCCGTGGTGCCTCGAGATAAGGTCAGCGTGATTGCCCACGGCGAAAAACTGGCGATTGTCGACGCAGCCGCCACCATCCAGCGCCACGCCTGCAAGCAGTGTCACGCCCATCTCTTCGGGCGCATCGAAAACAAGGACCATGCGTTTTATGGCCTGGATTTCGTCCACACCGAGCTTTCGCCACAGAGCGGATGGGCAGCGCCGGGATTTGCGGCGTTCGTGTCCTCCATCATCGAAACCGGCACACCGCCAGGGCAAATGAAGGCGATCCGCGAGCGCTTGCGCTCGATCGGCCTGGAACCCTACGACTGCCTGTCCCCGGACTTGATGGATGCACTGGCGACCCATGTCGCCAAACAGAAAGGCCTGCTGCCCACCGCCTGATTGATTGGTCGCCGCGGTCTCTTTTCCGGACCGCGGCTCCGATTCACCTTGAGATTGAATCCAGCCCCACACCACCCCCGCTGGGCTCATCTGACCCGCCGCCCGATGTAACGAACCATTTCGCGGATATTTACCTATAGAGTGGATCCTTATACGATGAGGCCCAAATCCACTGCTCTCCATCAGGCGCGAGTAAGCCATCTAAATTTAGTGCATGACAAAGCGACTTGAAAATTGAGCTTTACAGACGAAAAACATTGCGCGGGCAAATACGCGAAACCGGATATGGACTCAATCGCCCCCACATATAAATACAATATCATTGAGCACCCGAACAATGAACAGTACTAGCCCTCCGGCTGATTTCCCCAATAACTTCAGCATCGTCATCGTGAATTACAAAACACCGGAAATCACCAAGATATGCTTAGAGTTATTGCACCAGCACGTGGGTGACAAGAACGTCCCAGTCTGGGTGGTTGACAACTACTCGGCCGATGAAAGCACTCAATACTTGCGAACACTTGACTGGATCAATTTAATCGAACGATCCGTTTCCGAACCAGAAGCAGGCCATATCGCACACGGCAAGGCACTCGACATGGTTTTGGAGCGAGTCGACACCGATTATTTACTTCTGATGCATACCGATACTTTTGTTTTCGATAAAAACATTTTCCCGATGATACTGAACAAGTGCACCAACAATAAAAAAGTCGTAGCCGTCGGGTGTGTAGAGCAATTAAATCGTGGCACCGCGAGAACGGTTTGGCGCTACAGTTCGCGATTATTCAAACACCACTACAGACGCCTTAAAATCTCCATGGGCTTACGTTCCAGAGAACCAAAACCATACAAAGAAGTTTACTTGAAGAGCTTCTTTACATTGTGGAACTGTAAACTCGTCAAACAGCACGGCATGCACTTTTCGATGGATGATCGCGTTCCTGGATATACCCTTCAAGACCAGATGACCGAGCTTGGTTATTTCGTTGAAACTTTATCGCCACGTAAAATCTTCAGCTATCTTGATCATATCCAGGCAGGCACTGTCGCAGCGACTGGCGGCTATGGAAAGACTCATAGACGAACCAAAATGTACAATAATATACTTAAACGCCTGAACAAGGGTGACGGCAAGGCTTAAGCTACGCCTACACGTATGAGCCAGTCACCCACGGGTCGTTATATCAAGTTATCGGAGCAATAATGGCAGTCATCACTCAGGCACTACCCATCACCCTCTCACCGGAGCTTGATTTCGACCAGAACGACGCCAGCGCCTTTGGTGAGTCATTGACCAGCCAATATGTTCAGGCTACGCCATTTCCGCACATCGTCATCGACAACTTCTTGCACGAAGACCTGATTGCAAGTATTTGCTCGAATTTCCCGGTCGAGCCAACCAACAACGAAATGCTCTACGAGCGCGGCTATAAAGGGCAAAGAAAACGTCAAATCAGTCCCAACGAATGCTCTCCGTTTTTAAAGACCGTTTTCAATGCTTTCAATTCGGCACCCATGTTGCAGTTTCTTGAAAAGTTAACAGGCATCGAAGGCTTGATACCTGACCCCTACTTTACCGGTGGCGGCTTGCATGAAACGAAAAGCGGGGGTTTCCTGGGGGTGCACTCGGACTTCAGGCTCAACAAGAAGCTTAACGTCGAGCGCAGACTGAATATCATTATTTATCTGAACGAAGACTGGAAAGACGAGTATGGAGGCAACCTGGAGCTTTGGGATGTCAAGATGAAAACCTGTCTTAAAAAGGTTTTGCCCATTTACAATCGCTGCGTCATTTTCAATACAGACAAAGACAGCAATCATGGGCACCCGGAGCCTTTAACGACCCCAGAGCACATCACTCGCAGGTCTATAGCGCTTTATTACTACACCGCAGGCACCTTGGCGATCGATCCTGCGCAAAGAAACAAAACCCACTACAAACCAAGACCCAAAGATCGTTTCAGTCTCAAGTACTACATGAACAAATTAATCAAGAAGAAAAACTAAGCCATACCGCCAGACGATTGAGCTCGTGCTTTTCAGGCTTTAGCTCGGCGCCCGGTCGCGACCAGATCCGTCGAGCATCAGCACCTTTTGCACGGTCGCGCGCCGGCAAGCCGATAACCTCTGGATCGCTCCTGCTGCAAGGGTAACGGAACGGAAACGCGAACGAGGGTGTCAGCTGTTTAGACACCCCTGTTTCTTCCCTCAACCCAAATGAAGCGGTGAAGTCATGAACAACATCATCTACCTCGTTGGCGCCGTCGTGATCATCCTGTTTATCCTGTCGTTTGTCGGCTTGGTCTGAATCAGACTGCCAGATGCCAAAGGTAAAAAAGCCCGCTCAAAGCGCGGGCTTCGTAATCGGCTTTTTTACGGCGCGTGGCTCAAACTCTCGCGAAAATCGTCCTCCAGCTTTCGACAAACCTCTGCGATTATGCTTTTTCCGACTGCCGGGCCGGAGTAGCTGTCTACTTCCTCGCGGCATCGTTCGGCGGCATCACGGGCCTGCATGCTTTCCTTGTCTTGCGATGTGTTGCTGACATAAAAGCCGACTGCCAGGTACAAGGTGATTGCGATAGTGATGCCGACGACGACCTTGCCGACCCGGCCAATTTTCTTTTCTGACGGTATTGGCCACCCGGGCGGGATTCGTATTTTCTGCCTGAGGTCAGATTGGCAGTGTTTACATAAAATGGCTTCAGCCATGATGACTTCCGCGCAATAGGGACAGCTCTTTTTTCCAGCCTCCACAGATGAAACTCCTTTTCCAAAACGAGATTCTATCATTGGGTTCGGGGGGCGAGCAGGCCTCGCCTTCTTCTTGGCGCTGACTAGCAGGACGGCAGGTCTTGCTTACTGAATGATTCTGCATTGTTGATCTGAGGCGCTATGCCAAGGCAGTTGGTTGGCGCAGTTGACTAACTCCTAAGTATGTGGCCGATGGTTATGGTGGTTATAGGGCCAGGAGGAGACCGCAGTATCTGCCGATGTACTTGCTGATGGGGCGGCCAACTCCTCCAGATGGGTAATGATGTCGTCCGGTTTGAGCACCAGTACGTCACTGTCCAGGGTGTCCAGAATCATCTCGGCGGTATTGCCGATCAACGCGCCGGACAGTCCGGTACGGGCCACGCTGCCGATCACCGTGAGCACGGCTTCGAGCTTGTGCGCGACGTACGGGATCAGCACATCGGCAGAACCTTCCTCGATATGCAGGCGTTCGTCGCTGACGTCGAATTCGGCCTGGAATGTCTTGCACAGGTCGCGATAGAGAGCCTGAATGCTCTCTTTGAGTTGGAGTACGGGGTCGGCCGCCGACAGCATGGGATAGGGGTGGGCGCTCATCATGTGCAGAGTGCCGCCGGCCAGTGCGGCGATGTCATAGCCGTGGCTGACTATGCCGGAATGCAGGACGCGATGCTCCATATCACTGCTGCCAGCATCAATGGCCGCGAGAATGGTGCCACCGGTCCAGGGCCTCGGGGTTTTTACTATAAGCACTGGGCAGGGACAGTATCGCAGTAGCTTCCAGTCCTCGGGGGTGAGAAGGGCTTTCATCAGTGGGGTGTCGGGCAGGTGCTGTTTGATCACCAGGCCACAGCCCTCCGCCCGTTGGGCGGCGATGATGGTCTTGTGTGAACTCCCATGCCAGGCCTGCTGGGCGCTGACACTGTAACCCTCCTGTGCCAAGCCCTCATGCATGTCGCTCAGGTAAGAGGAATGGTGTTGTCCCTTGTCGCAGGCCAGCAGATGCAGGTGTGACCGGGTGGCGCTGGCAATCATTTTGGCTCTGTTCAGGATCAGGTCCTTGGACTGCTTCGAATCCACCACCACCAAGGTGTTGCGAATGGTGTGCATGAGCGTCTTCCTGTGCGTGAGTACAGTTTTTGTGTGGGGAGGCGTTGTTGGCGCTCTTGGCCTATGCCCCTTCGGCGGGTTGTACGCGTTACTGGCCAACCCTTGCCCGCCCTTCAACCGGAATCTCACTTACCGACATCATGCACGCGACAGCTAAAATCGAATTCTGCCAGCTCAGTCCGATTGTTAACGCTTGAATCGAGCTGGCTTTAATTACCGGTACGGGTGCTGATCGCTCATGCAACTGCGCAAGCTGACTCCACAGCGCTGGCAGGTTTGCCCCATTGCATCTATATTGAGTTGTAACGCGGCCGGTACACTTGGTGCCGGATGAACTGCGTTACTTCTTGCTGGTTGCGCTGCTGGCAAAGAAAGCGCGTGAGCGTCTGCCGCTTTCAATGTCGTACCTGCCTGCGCCTATCCGCCTGCGCTTATTACTACGCTCAGGTGGATACCCCCGACCTTGGTGGAATAAATCGAGTCGTTCTCTTGCGGGCGTTTTCTCCGCGCTCAATTCAATGGCTAAGTATGGTGGCTATTCGACTTAAAGCTTAAGTAATTGGTCGACTGAGTTAGTTGATTTTCACCTAAGGAAACTCTGTACAAACTCCATTCGATCTGATGAAAAAGCACCGCTCTTCCTCAGGCTCAGGGTAACCGTCCGGCCAACACATCTTCCTGACGCCGATTATTGAAGTGATGGGGCCAGGAAGATGTGTAGGCCGAATGGTGTTACGAGTTACTGGGGGGACAAATTCGGTGCACAGCCATACCCAACATCCACTGCCACTCTGTCAAATTTTGTAATAACTCGTCTTGTATGAGGTGTCCCGAAACATTGTAGGATTTCATCCCCAATTTTTTTCAGGTCTATATGAGCACCCTCCTGGAGCCTCCCAGTAGCTTTTTTCAATCCACACCTTGTATCAGTTCGCTCTTCGCTATCAGGCGTAGAACTCGTTTTTCAAGATCGCTTAACCTCGAAATCTCGTCTGTAGATTTCTCGGCGATTACCTTCCCCAAGACGAACGGTGTCATCTCCAAAGCTTTACCTCCTTGCATACGCTTGGGGAAGCCTTTCTCTCTTGTGCCTTTTGCCCTGAACATCAATTCCGCTCCGCCGAGCAGGAGTCCGTGTTTTCGTGCAATTTACTCATTCGCCCTGACTCTTCGAGAGATTGAATAATCCCTATGGAATGGATTGCTGACCCCACGGCATGGCTTGGCCTGCTGACCCTGATCGTGCTGGAGCTGGTGCTCGGCATCGATAACCTTGTATTCATTGCCATCCTGGCTGACAAGCTGCCGCCAGAGCAGCGAGATCGTGCGCGTGTCATCGGCCTATCCCTTGCGTTGTTGATGCGTCTTGGCTTGCTGGCCAGCATCTCCTGGATGGTCACCCTTACCGAACCTTTGTTCGAGGTCTTTGCCAAGACGTTCTCGGGCCGAGACTTGATCATGCTGTTCGGTGGTGTGTTCCTGTTGTTCAAGGCAACCATGGAATTGCATGAGCGACTCGAAGGACATGTGACAGAACGTTCAGGTAATGCGGCCTATGCGATGTTCTGGCCTATCGTTGCGCAGATTGTGGTGCTGGATGCAGTCTTCTCGCTGGACGCTGTGATCACTGCTGTGGGCATGGTGGAACACCTGTCGGTCATGATGATCGCTGTGATTTTTTCCATTGGTCTGATGATCATCGCAAGTAAGCCGCTGACTAACTTCGTCAACGGGCACCCAACCGTCATCATGCTCTGCCTGGGCTTTTTGATGATGATCGGCTTCAGCCTCACCGCTGAGGGCCTGGGCTTCCACATTCCGAAAGGCTATCTGTACGCGGCGATTGGTTTCTCGATCCTGATCGAACTTTTCAACCAGTTGGCTCGCTCACGTCGCAAGAAGAGCCTGCATGGTCTTCGCCCCATGCGTGAGCGTACTGCGCATGCCGTGATGCGTTTGCTGGGTGGTCACAAGTTGGGGGCAGATGAAGTCGGCGAGGAAATCGCTGATATGCTGTCAGGCGCAGATGCCGATCAGGTTTTCCACCGACGGGAACGCGTCATGATCAGTGGTGTGCTTCAGTTAGCGGAACGCCCGATACGTGGTGTTATGACCCCCCGTGCAGAAATCGACCACATTGACTTGGCCGACTCTCCAGAAGAAATCCGCACAAGGCTGATGCACTCGTCGTACTCCAGGTTGCCGTTGATCCGGGAGGGACGCGTTGATGAGCCGTTGGGGTTCATCCACAAGAAGGAGTTGCTCAAAGAGCTGTTGGCAGGTAACCAGCCCAATCTGGAAGCCATGGCCCGCAAGGCTTTCAACTTGCTGGACAGTTTCACGATCCTGAACGCGCTGGAACAGATGCGTAAGGAATCGACCCACATCGCTTTTGTGGTGAACGAGTTCGGTGACTTCATTGGTCTTCTCACCATGACCGACATTCTGGAATCTATTGCAGGTGAACTGCCGGATGCCAGTGAAATCGAAGGCCCGAACATCGTTGCCGAGGATGGAGGTTTCCTCGTCAGCGGTGCACTGAATCTCAGCCAGATTCGCGAACACACCGGTTTCCAGGCGAAAGCGACCGATGACTACCAAACGCTCGCAGGGTTGGTCATGAGCTTGCTGGATCGCTTGCCTATCATTGGAGACAAGCTCAATTGGCAGGAGTGGAGCATGACCGTTGTCGAGGTTGAAGAGCGCAGAGTGACGAGGGTGCTGTTACGTAAAGAGTGAGAATAAAAAACAAGGCCGCATTTGCGGCCTTGTCTGTTTTCAGGGTATTACTCGTGCGAATGTCCGTGAACAGCGCTCTTGGTGCAGCTTCTTTTTCGCCGCCGCTGCATACGGTCACTAGGGGGATGGCGTGTTGGACAGAGCGCAATTGGCGCCGAGCCAGTAACCTCTGCTGGCTGAACTCCTGAATACTCGGTAATCGATGGTCTTAAGCGTGTCTTCAGAGACCGCCCCAGGGCAGCTAAAGTCAGCAGTTTTGGTCAAAAACCGCAATAGCACCGACAGATGTACGGCTGTTCTGCGGCGCGCCCCATGCCACCCGCCTTGGCCACGGAGCAGAAACTAATGCCATTGCCGGTAGTTGAGCATCCGAATCAAATACTTCGTAAAAAACGAACAATTCAAAACGAATAAACGATTTTTATTGATGCAAAATGCCCCTTAGCATGACCTCTTGCAGCATATTGCTGCGCCATGCGGAGACAGTCATGCAGATGGCCATTCAACGCCGCGGTTTCGAACTAACCGAGGTTTTGCACGGTTACCTCAAAGCGCCTGGCCTACAACTCAAGTCACGGCGCCGCCCGCATTGGGGCGGGTGACCGTGCGGCGCCACATGAATATCGACCAACCCTGGATACTTAAATGACCGCCATCAGCGTCGGCCAATCCTGGATGTGGGCCGCCTTCATCGGGTTCGTCCTCGCCATGCTGGCGCTGGATCTTTTCGTCTTCGGCGGGCGCAAGGCGCATCGTGTTTCGGTACGCGAAGCGCTGGCCTGGGTCATCGCCTGGACCAGTTTGGCGTTGGTCTTCTCCATACTGCTCTGGTGGTATCTGCGCAGCATGTTCGGCGCCGAAGTGGCCCAGCGTACAACGCTCGAATTCCTGACGGGTTACCTGATCGAGCAGTCGCTGTCGATCGACAACATGTTCGTTTTCGTGATGATCTTCGGCTATTTTGCCGTGCCGCCAGAGTTGCAGCGCCGTGTCCTGCTCTATGGCGTGCTCGGCGCCATCATCATGCGCGCCATTATGATTTTCGCCGGTGTCTGGCTGGTGCAGGAGTTTGCCTGGCTGCTCTATGTCTTTGGCGCTTTCCTCGTCATCACCGGCATCAAGATGCTGATCTTCGCCAACCAGCAGCCAGACCTCGAAAAGAACCCTTTGCTGTGCTGGCTGCGTAGCCATCTTCGCATCACCGACGGTTTTCACGGCGAGCACTTCTTCGTGCGCCAGAAAGGCCTGCGCTGGGCGACGCCGATGTTCCTGGTGCTGGTACTGATCGAGGCCAGCGACCTGGTATTCGCAGTCGACAGCATCCCGGCTATCTTCGCCGTCACCACCGACCCCTTCATCGTGTTCACCTCCAACATTTTCGCCATCATGGGCATGCGCGCACTGTATTTTCTACTGGCCGACATGGCTGACCGCTTTCACTTGCTCAAATATGGTCTGGCCATCGTACTGGTGTTCATCGGCGGCAAAATGCTCGTCGCGCCGTGGTGGCACATGCCGATCCAATGGTCGCTGAGCACAGTCGGCGGCATCATCTTGATTTCGGTACTGTTGAGCCTGACTTTGACGAAGAGCAAGGCACGGGTTACGAAAGAACAATGATGAATTTGAGAAAAGAACGGGCAATGACGGCACCGACGCTAGCCGCCTTGCTCATCAGTCGCCCATCGACCCCAGAAGCCACTGGCGAAATATCTCGGCAGAGGCAGAACGCTTGCGATGCTTGAGCGATACCAGGAACTCGCCATTGCCCGTCACGCATTCAAAAGGCGTAACCCGCTGCAATTCTCCCTTGGCCAGTGCCTCATCCGCCATGAACGACCATGCCAGGCCGATGCCCATGCCTTGTTGAACGGCCCGATACGCCAACGTCAGTTGGTTGAAGACCGGGGCTTTGTCCCGCGCGACGAAGTCGATACCAAAGTGGCCGAACCATTGATGCCAGTCCAGGCACTGCCAGGCGCAGGTGTCGATCTGCACCAGGTTGGCTTGCGCCAATTGTTCCAGTGTCTCAACCCCCGAGACATCCAGTGAAGGATGAGCCACGGCATAGACGATTTCCGGCAGCAGGAAATCGCTGTCAAGCGACGGCCATTGGCCGCAACCATAGAGTACGCCCACGTCGAAATCATTGAGGCTGGCCTCATCGAACTCATTCATCGCGTGAACGTGCACGGCGATGTCGGGGTACGCCTTGTTGAATTCGATCAGTTTCGGGAACAGCCAGAATTGGGCCAGGGCATGGGTCGCCAGCACCGAGACGGCGTTGGACTGATGAACGTTGCGAATTCGCGTGACGCTTTGGTACATCGTGGTGAGGAGCACGTTGACCGTCATCAGCAGTTCATCCCCTGCGCTGGTCAACTTGACCCCTCGTGGCTTGCGCTCGAAGAGCGGGACGCCCATGCAGTCCTCAAGCTGGCGCATCTGTTTGCTCACGGCGCTCTGGGTCAGAAACAATTCGCCGGCGGCGCCCGTGAAGCTGGCGTGTCGTCCCACGGCCTCGAACGTGATCAGAGTCTCCAATGGGGGCAAGGTACGCAGATAACGGTTAATGACGGTTCTCCGGGACTGGCGATTGCTGCAAGACATTCCCCTGGGGAATGGGTGACCAACTTTATATCGCAGGTGGCGCTTATCTGCCATGGCTAGAATGCGGCTAAACAGCCTGCCAGAGCAGAGATGATGAACAGTGGAGTTGTATTTGCGATATTGGCGGGTGCCATCTGGGGTGGCGTGATTATCGGCCCTTCGTTGCTGCCGGAATTCAATGCCGTGCTGATCAGCAGTGTACGGTTTGCCCTGTATGGGATGATCTCGCTCCTCGTGGCCTTGCCCATCGCGTCTCGCCTGCTGTCGCGTTTGACGCGCAACGATGCCTGGATGCTGCTGCGTCTGTCACTGACCGGAAATATCCTGAACTACGCGCTCCTGGGCGCCTCCGTACAGCTGAGCGGGGTGACCGCGGCCGCCCTTATCAACGGCATGATGCCGCTCGCCATCACCTTTCTGGGGCGTAGCGATGCAGGGTCCCTGCCCCTGACCAGGCTCAAGCTCCCCCTGCTGCTGGTATTCCTGGGCATCGTATCGGTCAGCCTGGAACATACGGGTGCGCAGGCGGCGAGCACCTCGCTGCCTTCCCGGTTGCTGGGCCTGGCCTGCGGGTTCAGTGCTGTAGCCTGCTGGTCGTGGTACGCCACCCACAACGCCCGGTACCTCAAGCAAAGCCATTTCAACAGCAGCGAATGGTCGACGCTGACAGGCATCGTGACGGGCATCGTGGCGACCGTGTTCGGCATCGCGGCCTTGATGCTGTTCCCGAACCTGGTGCCCTCCGAGGTTGAAAGCAGCCGCTGGACGACTTTCCTGTGGGTTTGCCTGTTCCTGGCGCTCTGTGGTTCATGGCTTGCCAATGGGCTTTGGAATGCTTGCTCGCGCCGCATGCCCGCGTCGTTGAGCGGCCAGATGATCGTGTTCGAAACGCTGTTTGCCTGCGTATACGGTTTTCTGTTCAGCCAGCGAATGCCTGGCTTGATGGAAGTGGTCTCGATCGTGCTGCTGGTGAGCGGGGTCGTATGGGCGGCGAAACGTCATCGGATAATGCCGGTGAAACAGGCGCAACCCTGCGAATGACAGTCAATACTGTGGCGCAAACGCTTTCGGCGACTTCAAGACGACGCTCAGGGCAGAGGTTGGAGGCTGGTTTTGAAGGCAGTGACCACACGGTTACGGCCTTGGTGTTTAGCGTGATACAGGCGTTGATCGGCTGTACGCAGAATGGCCTCGATGGTGTCGCCATCGCGACCGGATTGCGATACGCCGATGCTCACTGTGACCACGGTTGACCGCTGCAGGCCATGAAAAGAACTATTGGCCACGGTGCTTCGCAGACGCTCGGCGATTTCATGCGCGCCTTCAAGTGAAGTCTGAGGCAGCAGTATCATGAATTCTTCTCCGCCCACTCGGGCCACGCCGTCATACGGCCGGATCGAATCGAGGCATTTCTCCACGAAACTCTTCAGGATGTCATCGCCAACCTGATGCCCGAAGCGATCGTTGATGGACTTGAAATTATCCAGATCCAGTGCCAACACGGAGAACGGCGCATCGCCGCGTTTGGTCCGGCCAATTTCGCCTTCGACCCGCTCCATGAACCGACGCCGATTATCAGCGCCTGTCAGTGGATCGGTCGCCGCAAGGTGCCCGAGTTCCTGATTGGTGCGCTGGAGTTCCTGCAGGGCGTTCTCGGCATACGCCATCGCTTCGGCAAGGCGCACCATCAACTCCTCCTGGCTGTAGATCCTGGAAAACGACCGCGTGGTGAGGAACGCTTGCACCACCCCATAGCTCAACATGAAGAATCCACCGGCGAAGATCGCGTGAGCGAGCCACCACATATGGTTCCACGGACGTGCAAGGATGAAGGCAAGGGAGGACAGCGCGAACGCGGTGACCGAGATGATGAAAATGGTCATCAGCGGCGAACGGATACGGCGCAGCAGGAGAATTGTCACGGTCAATATGGAAAGAACGAGGGCGCCCCCCTCCATCGAGAGGCGCACCGCGAGATTGCCGGCGATCGGCGAATTCGCGACGTACGCCACTGCCACGTCAACCAGCAGGAACAGTCCTATCCAGATCAACCACGGGCGGGCCTTCATTCGTTGGTCCGCGGCATCTGGTGGGCGGTGGTACGACAGCATTGCGACTAACAGCAGAACCGACATGACCAGTCGAGAGGCCGGTCCATAAAGCAGGAAGAGCCAGATATTGTGGTGCGCAAGCCCGGTGAACGCACCATGCAACGCGTAGATCACTACAAAGCCGAGAAATCCAAGCGTCATCCATCGCAGCAGCGGCTCTCCCGATGACTGATAGCAGCGCCACGTTACGTAAGTAACAAACAGGCCTGCCAAGGTGGCTGCCGTGATCGCAATGATATGGAACAGGTGATTCTCGAATAAAAGCGTGGGGTCCTGAAAATAGTGCAAGTAACCAATCAGATAGGCCGGAACAAGCGCAAATCCTGCGAGCAGCAAGCAGGCGTAAACCTTGACCATGAGGCGAACGGCTTCAGGTGGCTCGTCGGTGGCAATGAAGTTGCTCATGGGTCCCTCCAGTTTTGATCCATTCAGAGTTTTTTCAGGAAGCCCAGTAGCAGCTCATTGACCTCTGTCGCGCGCTCTTGCTGTATCCAGTGGCCGGCACCTTCGAGGATATGACAGCCGCGCAGTTGCGGCAGTGTCTGCGCGAAGGCTTCGATCTGCCGCGTGGAACCGGGAAACTTCAGCACGCCGTCGCGGCTCCCGGCAATGAACATCGACGGCTGCAGGATTTTGCAACCGCGCCAGGGTGCCAGCAGTGCCCATGAGCGCGTCATGTTGCGGTACCAGTTCAAGCCGCCGCGAAATCCGCTGCGGGTGAATTCACGGGTGTAGCAGGCAATATCCTCCAGGCTTAGCCAGGCTGGCAGGGTTTCGGGCTCGATCATCGCGCCCAGGAAGCCCTGATCCGGCTGCAGCCGCCCGAACACCGGCCAATCGGGTCCGTCCCCCGAACCACTGAAGTAGATGCGCCGCATCGACGATTCGACGTCCCTTTCCAGCTCGGCCTCGGCCACACCCGGCGTCTGGAAATACTGGATGTAGAAGTCGTTGATACCCCGCGAGGCCAGCGCGCTGAGGAGTTCCACGCGCGCCGGTGGTGAGAAGGGAACGCTCATGCCGACCACGGCGCGGAACAGATCGGGTCGCATCATTGCTGCGCTCCAGGCCACCTGCGCGCCCCAGTCATGGCCGACGATCACGGCTTGCTGTTCGCCGAGTGCGTTGACCAACTCGACCATGTCGCCTACCAGGTGGAGCGTGGTGTAGGCGTCGGGTTCGGCCGGCGCATCTGTGCCGCCATAGCCGCGCATGTCGGGTGCTACCGCCCTGTAGCCGGCGGCCGCCAGCGCAGCGAGCTGGTTGCGCCACGAGTACCACAGCTCCGGAAAACCATGGCAGAGCAAGACCAGCGGGCCGCTTCCTTGCGTGGCTATCTGCATGCGGATGCCATTGATGTCGAGCAGTTCCAGGTGTGGCTCGTTCATGTGCGCTTCCTGCGATTCAAGCGATGGCCCCCAGCAACCGTGGCAAGCTCGCCAGAGCCTGCTGCCTGCTGACCGAGAGCCGATGCAGCTGTGCGAGTTTCTCGGTGTCGGTTTCCGTAAGGCCCCTGACCACCGCCGTCATGAAGAACAAACGCGACTGCCTGATCCAGCGGGCCAAACCTTCATGCTCTCCCCAGCGTAGCTGGTTACCCAGGTAGACCGCCCAGATTCTGATCCAGTCCGTGGGGACGTGAGGCGGCGGGACCATCATGCACAGCGCGTTCATTTGCGCTTGATCGACCAGGTGGCTTTCCACATAGGCGATCAAGGCCGCGCTGAACACGGGTTGGCAGCTGCTGACCATCAACAGGTTGATCTTGCCGCCGTCGAACACCTTCATTTCAGGCAGTCTCGGGATGGCACTGGCGCTGCAATCAATGTGTAGAGCATGTGGGCTTGTGGCGATGCTGCCCTGCTCGAGCACGATGCGCGTTGGCTCGATAACGCGCACCCTCCCCTGGCGCACGACGTTGTCGATGCGTCGCAGCTCACGCAGTTCCGCCTGTGTGACGGTGGCGCAGCGGTAAGCAGTGGGTTCGACGGACTTGTCCAGGCGCAGGAGCTGGCCTGTCGCCTCAAGCCTTAAGAACAGGTCCGGGATCGAGTCCGCGGCGGCGATAGCCTCGAACTGTGCCGTGAGACCGCCGATTGTTCGTTCGAAGCCGTCGAGGCCGGGTTGCAAGTTGGCCCGGTCGATCAACCACGGATCGTTCGGCATGATCCAGCAGATTTTTTCGGGCGCAACACCGTTTTGCAGCAACCACAGGCAAGCGTCGATCCCGGTCTTGCCTGCCCCCACCACTACGTAGCTGGAGTATGGGTGGCGGATTTTCGGCAAATCGTTCAGTGGCACGCATTGCACGCCGGGTTCCACCCTGTACCTGGGCGGGTGGGTCGAGGGCACTGCTGTCTGGGCATGGGTGGCGTCCACCACCTTTTTGTGCACCCGCACCTGATGGTCTGCGCCGCTGACGAGCGAGGTAAACCGGTGGTCGTCAATCCGGTCGCCGGTGTAGTTGCACATGGGGAAGTAACGGACTCGACCTGATGGCAGGAACTGCTGATTCATCACCTGATCGAAGTAGCTCACCACCTCCCAGCCGGAGGCCAGCTCATACAAGCCCTCGTTCAGTGCCGTCGTATCTTTCGTTCCGCTACCCAGTTCCCGTGAGTTGACGCCATAGAAGGCCGAGGGCTGGTGCAACCGTACAAAGGGGTAGGCATCATTCCAGTGCCCGCCAGCTCGTTCGTGTCGGTCCACCATCACGATGCGTGCATTCGTTTCCTTGAGTAGCGTATCGACGAAGGCCATGGCCGTCGCGCCAGCACCGATGACCAGGTAATCGGTTTCGATCGGATTTTCGTCCATATGGCTGCACCGCCCTGAAGGTTGCCCCCTTAACCTCCGTAGATTAGCCACCTATGCCGCGCTCAATAGAACGAATGCTGCTCACCTCCATAACCAATGGATTAATGGCTGCAGCCCGCGCGCCAGACGGACGCCCCGTCTACCGAAGGGCATCGATTGTGGTGATCACCGGTCGAATCCATAGCCCATTGCTGCCTGTCACGAAGGACTCGGTCGACTGGCTTGAAGGCACTGATTCACCCTGCGTAAAAATCCGTCATGACATGTTATGACCTCCCTGAAAAACGGACTTTAACCAACAAATTCAGGGGTTTTAGGACGAATGGTCGAGAGGCGTCAAGCGCGGGGAATTGCAGGGAGTTTGCAGCCACTACAGTCTTTTCAGACGGGCACGTTCGTCGTGGTGAAGTGAACTTCACTTTCATCACGTGTCACATTAAGTCCTTGTCAAGTGAACTTCAGTGGAGGTACAGCCTTATGAGCATGGCCACGATAGTCAGTGCCGTGATTTCCAGTCTCGCACCCAGTGTCTTTGACCAGAACAACCTGCAAGACCCCGGCGCGCATGTATCAGCCGTCGAATACCACTACGGTATGGACATCGATGTGAAACGGGTACTGCAGCGCACCGATACATCCGACAAGACCGGCGTAGTACCGGTGACCCTGGTCTACGAAGACAGCGAGGGCGAGATTCACAAGATCCGTTTCCTCGAATGGGGTGGAAGCCCTGCCGAACCCACCAGCATTGCCTGATCCGCACGTCGATCGGGTTCCGGGCGTAGCCGCCCCCCCAACAAGAAGCGGAAGTTAAACCTCCTGTGCACTCAGTGCGATTGAGGTTTTGTGTTACCTGAAAATGGACATATTCGAATGAATGAAAGTTCATTCGCGAAACTCACTATTATCTTGGAGGTGTATTGCCCCAGGATTAATTGATAACAATGGCTGGATCTAATTGGCAGTCAGCAACGGTAAATTCCAAATCCGTGCCGAGAGCCAAGTTGATTCACTATTTAATAAAAGAGGTCACCATGGAACTTAGTATGTTTTCTTCGTCCACCGTGGAATATGTGCGTTTGGGCGTTGTCTATTTTCATCTCATCGCCTGTTGCGTGGCAGTCGGGCTGGTCTTGACCAGTGACATTGCAATGGTCAAGCAACTCCTGAAGGGGGATGCGTCAGGGCACCACGATGATGCGCACATGGAAAGCCTTCAAAAAACCGTATCGCTTGCACTTGTAGCGCTTTGGATTACGGGCATTGGTATCGTCGGGATCGATTATGCCGGTAAGGGGATGGAGTATTTCCTCAATCCAAAACTGCAAGCCAAAATCGGCATCGTTGTGCTGTTGACCTTTAACGGCTTCCTGTTGCATAGCGCTGTATTGCCGGCGCTGAAAAAAGCCGGTTCGTTACTCAAGCTCTCCTTCAGCCTGCGCATGCTGGCGCTGTTCTCCGGCGCTCTCTCCGCCGTGTCCTGGTTCTATGCCGCCATGCTCGGTGTCGGTCGTCCGCTGGCCTGGAAGTACTCGCTGGTCGAGTTGCTGGCAGCCTATCCGGTTCTCATCGTCGGCGGTTTCGGGATGATGGTCCTGCTCACTGCCTGGGCAAAAGACAGAGACACCGAAACGCGTATGGAGCCAGGCTTCAGGACTCCAGGAAACGCCGCCCTCGCTGGATGGTGAAACCAGACTGAACAAGGAAGTTCAGCTTCAGCCAACAAAGCCTGCTGTCAGCCGTTCGAAAACGGTGCTGCTAACGCCTCTATCGCTTCCCCTTCATGCAGACTACGGAAAGATAAGCCCCCCAAAGGACACCACACAGGGCAAGTATCAACTCCGGATTGAAAATACTCTGATCGACCGGTGCCACCAGGATTTCGCTGTAAAGGCACATGCCGCCCGCGATCAACGCAATAAAGTAGCCAGTCCGTGTTCTGGTCCGGCGCAGCAATAGAACCTTTTTCAGACCCTCCTCTTTCCATTCCTGACGGGGCATGAGTTGGATCTCCTCCAGCAGCACCACACCCCACAGTAATGCGCATAACCCATAACCTATCATCATGATGCCCTCCAGAATTCAACCTGAATTCAACCTGAATTCAACCTGAATTCAACCTGAATTCAACCTGAATGCAGCCTGCACTCAGCGCTCAACTTGTGAATATCCATTGCGGAGTCTTTTCTGACTCGTTGACGATTGAGCGGACGATAATTTCCGAGGGGTCAATATGCTTGATTGGGACGCCCCCCGCTATCGACGTTAGCAGGAGTTCTTTGTGGAGATATCGACCAAAAACTTGTAGTGATTCCACTACAAGCAGCCACTCTAGGTTAACAAGCCGTTTTCGAGTGCATAGCGGGCCAGTTGCGCGTTGCTGTCCATCCCGGTTTTTTCCAGGATGCGTGCCCGGTACGTCGTGACGGTGCTCGGGCTCAAGTGCAGAATCTGGGCGATACGGACAATTCTTTCGCCTGCAGCCAGGAGCTTCAGTACTTCAAGCTCCCGGTCGGAGAGCGCTTCGTGGGGTGCCTCGTCGCCTCTGCCGATAGCGTTGACCAGTTTTTCTGCCAGCTCAGGACTGACGTGCTTGCCGCCTGAGGCCACCTTGCGAACGGCCGCCACCAGGGTGGCTGCGCAAATATCCTTGGTGAGGTATCCCGCTGCGCCGTGCTTGATTGCGCGTAACGCATAGGCCTCGACCGAATGCATGCTCAACATCAGAACGGCGAGCTTGGGCTTGTGCGCACGCATGAGCTTGAGGAGTTCGAGGCCGTTCTTGTCGGGAAGCTGAATATCGACCAGCGCCACGTCGAAATCCTGTTCGCGGACCAGGAGCATGGCGTCTTGTGCGGTCTCGGCTTCACCCGTTACGTCGATCTCGCTGGCAGTCTCCAGCATGCGTCGCACGCCGCTACGCACGATGCTGTGATCATCCACCAGCAAGACTCTGATTTTGTGGTCAGTCATCGGTCTTTTCCACTCGCACCCGCAAGGCCCTGGCCGTTTCGTGTCTCGATGTACAGATGATGTTGAACCCGCCGGCACCGCCGCTACAGAGGCGCGCGCTCATGCACTCCCACACCCATCCTGCGGCCAGTGGCCAGCAAGCCATTGAATCTGCTGCCGGGTTCTACGTTAGCAGGTCGGGATTGCACTGCAAGATGACAATTGCCCCCAGGATCCGGGGCATTGCGTCAACCTTGCTAGTATTTCGTAAGTCAACGCACCGTTTTCAACAGGCTGAATGCTGCAATGCCGGCTCCTGCGGCAAGGGGTAATGCCTTGCCCGCGGCATCAATTTTGACTGGACACAGACATGGCCACAGTGACGACACCGATCGAAGTATTGGACATGAAGACATTGCTGGCAGCGCTGAAGTCGTTGCGAAAAGGTGACTTCACTACGCGTATGCCGGAAGACTGGACCGGCATGCCGGGCAAGATCGCCGACACGCTCAACGAGATCATCGACATGGCCGCCGAGACCACCACCGAATTCGAACGCGTGGCGCAACTGATCGGCAAGCAGGGCAAGGTCGATGAGCGAATCCAATTGCCGATGATGAAAGGCTCGTGGCAAAAGATCGTCAACTCCAGCAATGCGCTCACCAGCGACCTCATCAGCCCGATGAACGAGATCATTCGCGTGGTCGGTTCGGTGGCCGAGGGTAATCTGAGCCAGCAGGTACCGCCGGTACTCGACGGTCTGAAACTGCGGGGCCAGTTCCTCAAGTCCGCCGAGATCGTCAACACCATGGTGACGCGACTGGGTTCCTTCGCTTCCGAGGTCACCCGCGTGGCGCGCGAAGTCGGCACTGAAGGGATTCTCGGTGGGCAGGCCAATGTCAAAGGGGTGTCCGGCACCTGGAAAGACCTGACCGACTCCGTCAACGACATGGCCGCCAACCTGACCACCCAGATGCGCAACATCGCCTACGTGACCACTGCAGTGGCCAAAGGTGATTTGGGCAAGACGATTACCGTCGAAGCCCGGGGTGAGATTCTCGAGCTGAAAAACACCATCAACACCATGGTCGGCCAGCTCTCGAGTTTCGCGGCCGAGGTGACCCGCGTGGCGCTGGAAGTCGGTACCGAAGGCAAGTTGGGCGGTCAGGCAAAAGTGCGCGGCGTCTCAGGCACCTGGCGCGACCTGACCGAGTCGGTCAACGGCATGGCGGCCAACCTGACCACCCAGGTGCGCAACCTCGCACAGGTGACGACGGCGGTGGCGCGCGGCGACCTCGGCAAGAAAATCACCGTTGAAGCCAAGGGCGAGATTCTCGAACTGAAAAACACCATCAACACGATGGTCGACCAGCTCTCCAGCTTCGCCTCGGAGGTGACCCGCGTCGCGCTGGAAGTCGGTACCGAAGGCAAACTGGGCGGACAGGCCGAAGTGACTGGCGTGTCCGGTACCTGGAAGGACTTGACCAATTCGGTCAACGGCATGGCGGCCAACCTGACCACCCAGGTGCGCAACATTGCCGACGTGACGACGGCGGTGGCCAACGGCGACCTGTCGCGCAAGATCACCGCCGAAGCCAAAGGTGAAATTCTCCAGCTCAAGGAAACCATCAACACCATGGTGGACCAGCTCTCGACCTTTGCCGACGAAGTGACGCGCATGGCTCGCGAGGTGGGGACGGACGGCAAACTCGGCGGCCAGGCCAAGGTGACGGGCGTCGGTGGGACCTGGAAAGACTTGACCGACTCGGTCAACAGCATGGCGGCCAACCTGACCAACCAGGTGCGCAACATCGCCGACGTGACGACGGCAGTGGCCAAAGGCAACCTGGGACGCAAGATCACCGTGGAAGCCAAGGGCGAAATCATGGAGCTGAAGAACACCATCAACACCATGGTGGACCAGCTCAACAGCTTTGCCGCCGAAGTGACGCGGGTGGCGCGCGAAGTCGGCACCGAAGGCAAGCTCGGGGGGCAGGCACAGGTGCAAGGCGTGTCCGGCACCTGGAGGGATCTGACCGAAAACGTGAACTTCATGGCGGCCAACCTCACCAGCCAGGTGCGAGGCATCGCGAAAGTGGTGACCGCCGTCGCCAACGGCGACATGAAGAAGAAGCTGACACTGGAAGCCAAGGGCGAGATCGCCGAACTGGCCGACACCATCAACGGTATGACCGATACGCTGGCGCTGTTCTCCGACCAAGTGACCTCGGTGGCGCGTGAAGTGGGCGTCGAGGGCAAGCTGGGGGGCCAGGCCAACGTGCCGGGTGCTGCCGGCACCTGGCGCGATCTGACGGACAACGTGAACGGTCTGGCGGCCAACCTGACCAACCAGGTGCGCGCCATTGCCGATGTGGCGACTGCCGTGACCAAGGGCGATCTGACCCGTTACGTGGAGGTGGAAGCCAAGGGTGAAGTGGCGGAACTGAAGGACAACGTCAACGAGATGATCCGCAACCTGCGCGAAACCACGCGGCAAAACGCGGAACAGGATTGGCTCAAGAGCAATCTGGCGAAGTTCAACCGTCTGCTGCAGGGCCAGCGCGATCTGGCGGCAGTCTCCAAGATGGTGCTGTCTGAACTGGCTCCGCTGATTAACGCCCAGCACGGTGTGTTCTACATGATGGACGAGAACCCGCCGGATCCTGCGAAACTCAAACTGCTGTCCGCTTATGCGTACAAGGGCAACATCAATGTGAACGATGAGTGGCGGCTCGGCGAGGGCCTGGTCGGGCAATGCGCCTACGAGAAACGGCGCATCCTGTTGACCGATGTACCGGCCAATTACGTCGCGATTTCATCCGGTCTGGGTGCTGCCGCCCCGCTGAATATCATCGTGTTGCCGATCCTGTTCGAGAACAAGGTCAAGGCCGTCGTCGAAATGGCTTCGTTCACGCGCTACAGCATCATTCATCAGACCTTCCTTGATCAGCTCGCCGAATCGATCGGTATCGTGCTCAACACGATCGAAGCCAATATGCGTACCGAAGAACTGCTCAAGCAGTCGCAATCGCTGGCGCACGAACTGCAAAGGCAACAGGAGGAATTGAGACAGACCAACGAGGAGCTGGAGGACAAGGCCGGACTGCTGGCGGAGCAGAAAGCCGAAGTCGAGCGCAAGAACCGTGAAGTCGAAATCACCAAGCTGTCGCTGGAGGAGAAGGCGGAGCAGCTGACGCTGACCTCGAAGTACAAGTCCGAATTCCTCTCCAGCATGTCCCATGAACTCAGAACGCCCTTGAACAGCTTGCTGATCCTGGCCCGGCAGCTCAGCGACAACGCGGAACACAATCTCACCCCCAGGCAGGTCGAATATGCCAAGACCATCCGCAGCGCGGGCAAAGACCTGCTGGAGCTGATCGACGAGATTCTCTACCTGTCCAAGATCGAGTCGGGTACGGTCACACTGGATCTCAATGAAGCGCGGTTCGCCGATCTGCACGACCAGATCGAACGCACCTTCAGGCCGGTCGCCGAAAGCCGCGGCCTGACCTTCACGATTGAACTGGCGCCTACCTTGCCCCCCGTCTTGTGGACCGACGAAAAGCGCCTGTTGCAGATCGTCAAGAACCTGCTGTCCAACGCCTTCAAGTTCACTGAACAAGGCAGCGTGAAGATCAGCATCGAGCCCGTTGTGTCCGGGTGGAGTGTGGATCACAGCGAACTGAATCGCGCCGATGCGGTGGTCGCCTTCGTGGTCACCGACACCGGCATCGGCGTATCGGCCGGCAAGCAGAAGCTGATCTTCGAGGCGTTCCAGCAAGCCGATACCGGAACCTCACGAAAATACGGCGGCACCGGCCTCGGCCTGTCGATCAGCCGCGAGCTCGCACACAGGCTGGGCGGTGAGCTGCGGCTGATCCCCGGTGAGATCGGCAAGGGCAGTACTTTTGCGCTGTACGTGCCCTTGCGAACACAGGATGCCCAGCGTCAGATGCTGGACGAACCAGCGACAGAGACAGTACCTGGCCAGGTCAGGCGCGACCTCCTGTCAGGTCCGACTGCACAGATACTCGACGACCGCGAGTCGATCCAACCCGGCGACCAGGTGCTGCTGATGCTCGAGGGCGATGCCCGATTTGCCGGCATCCTGCTCGAGGCCGCGCACCAGAAGGGGTTCAGGGCTATCGTCACGACCCGTGGCGCGGATGCACTGGAGCTGGTCGAGCGCTTCAAACCCGCCGCGATCACGCTGGACCCGGGCCTGACGGACATCGATGGCTGGTTGCTGCTCGAGCAGTTGAAGGGAAATTTCGCCACGCGTCACATCCCGGTCCAGATCATCTCGAACACTGACGACCGCACACGCGGGCTGCGCTATGGCGCTTTCGACTATCTGCTCAAGCCGGTCACAGCCGACGAGATTCAGCATGCGCTGGTCGGCATCGTGGCTTTCGCAGGACGCAAGACCAGGAACCTGCTGCTGATCGACGGTGACGAAGCGAACCGCGCCCGTATCCTCGATCTGCTCGGCAACACCGACGTCAAGATCGAAACGACCGCCAGCGGCGCTGAAGCCTTGAAGAAACTGGCAAATAAACGCTACGACTGCATGGCAATCCATCTCGAACTGCCCGACGCATCCGGCATCAAGCTCCTCGAGGCGTTGCAGGAAGACCAGGCCATGCGTGAATTGCCGATCGTCGTCTACGGTGCAGAGACACTGACCAAGCCGCAACACGAGCGTTTCCGGACACTGCTGGGCAAGGGCGTGATCAAGGCCGTTCAATCCCCCGAGCGCATACTCGACGAAACCGCACTGTTTCTACACCGTGTCGTCGACAGGCTGTCGCAGACCCAGCGCAGGATGCTGGAAAAACTCTATGAGGGCTCAGACAGCCTCGAGGGCAAAATGGCCCTGGTGGTCGACGACGACGTGCGCAATATCTTTGCCCTGACCAGCGTGCTCGAAAGCAACAACATGCGGGTGGCCACGGCCGAAAACGGCCGAACCGCCATAGAACTGCTGCAGCAGCAGCCCGATACCGACATCGTGCTGATGGACATCATGATGCCCGAGATGGATGGCTTTGAAACCATGCGCCAGATCCGTACCTTCAAACGATTTGAAGCCCTGCCCATGATTGCGCTGACGGCCAAGGCGATGATGGGTGACCGTGAAAAGTGCATTGAGGCAGGCGCCTCGGACTATGTCAGCAAGCCGGTGGATACCGACCAGCTGCTGTCACTGATGCGCAAATGGCTCTATCGATGAAGCAACCTCCGGTATTCAAAGAGAGCGCCCAGGTGCGGCACCCTGCCCCGCCTGATGGCGTGCCGGCCTCCGTGTTGCTGGTGGATGACAACCCCGCCAAGCTCACCGCGCTCGCCGCAGTGATTACCGACATGGGCCTCGATGTCGCCACGGCGACTTCCGGACGCGAGGCGCTGCGCCTGCTATTGCAACGCGACTTCGCCGTCATTCTGCTCGACGTGAAAATGCCGGTGATGGACGGCTTTGAAACCGCTGCCCTCATCCACGGCCGCCCGAAGTCGGCCCATACCCCCATTATCTTCGTCACCGCGGAGGCTGACACCGATTCCGAGCGTTTCCGCGGTTACACGTCCGGCGCCGTGGATTACATCTTCTCGCCGATTGTGGCCGAAGTGCTTCGCGCCAAGATCCAGGTGTTTGTCGACCTGTTCTACTTGCAGCGCAAACTGACGATGCAGGCCGAAGAATTGCTGCAATCGAAACGGCAGCTGCGTGAACTGGCCTCCTATCAGGAGCACCTCAAGGAAGAAGAGCGAAAGCGCATCGCACGCGACATCCACGACGAGCTGGGACAGAGTCTGCTGGCGTTGCGCATCGATGTCTCCATGCTGCAGGCGCGCACCCGTACCATGCACCCCAGGCTCAACGAAAAGGCCAGCGATGCGCTGAATCACCTCGATACGGCCATCCGCAGTGTGCGCAGCATCATCAATGATCTTCGACCACCCGTACTCGACCTGGGATTGCAGGCCGCGATCGAGTGGCAACTTGAAGAGTTCCGGCAGCGCAGCGCGATCGATTGCACGATGTCGGCCAAAGACGAAAATTTCCGTTGCGACCTGAATGAAAAATCCGCCACGACGCTGTTCCGCATCGTGCAGGAATCACTATCGAATATTGCCCGGCACGCGCAAGCGACACAGGTGCATATCGAACTTTCCAGGGAGGGTCGCCGGCTTTACCTGCAGATCAAGGACAACGGCGTAGGCATGACGGATCGCAAAAAACTGAACTCGTTCGGGCTGGTGGGCATGAAGGAACGCATCAGCATGCTGGGCGGGGAGTTCACGATCGACAGCGCACCGGACAAAGGAACGAGATTGAGCATATCGCTGCCCATTGACTGACCTGGATGGTGCTGAAAGTGCTATGGCCCGTGCCCATGACCGGGTATGCGTATCTCGTCGCAGGTGAATCACAGCACTACGTTGAGTCGCCGCTAAAACGGGTCGATTTCTACCTGTCGCGCCAGGCAGAAATCGGCCAAAACCGGCCTCCCACTAGTGGCAATGGCTCTCCTTCACCCAAGGCGAAATAGCCTTCGCTATATCGTTAACACCACAGTGCCCATTGCATGGTGTTCTGCCATTTCAGAGCGAAGCTCACCAATCAGATTGGCAATGGCACGGCTGGAGTTCAGTTCGCTGGTCATGGCCGCAGTGGCCAGCAGATCAATCCGCCCGGATATCGAATCGAACACTTTGATCATCAGTGATCCATCCGGGTTGACAGTACAGGTACACGAAAGGGGTTGAAATTCATGTTCAATGATATGACGAAACTCAGGCGTAGAAATCATGACTCACGTCCATAGGGTCGGGGATCTGGATGGCTACCGATCTTCGATTGGGGAACGAAAACCGGCTTCAATCGTATTGATGGCATCTGACATGTGCTGGGTGCGATGGTCTGAACGCGCACCTTCATCATAAAAAACGGCGCCCCTTTCAACGGAGGGCGCCGTTTCGGTTTAAAGCCTTACACCACGCCGACAAAATCATTCGCGGTGAGGGCCACATGACCGACCAGGTCAATTTGGAAGTCGGCGCCATTACCGTTGTTCACGTTGCCCTCCACATAAGTGTGATCGACCCCGCCGACATTGACGAAGTGGTACTTCAATTGCGCCTGGTCGTTGAACTCGTTGCCCACTCCGTTCCAGGCGCCGAGGAAGTTGAAGTCCTGATTACCGCCTGCACCGGCACCGGACGTCCGAGCATCGATCTGGGTCAGATCGATATGATCGGTGCCCTGTACAAAGTCGGTGATCATGTCACGGCTCGCATTCGAGGTGCCCGAATCGTTGATCGAACTGAACTTGAAGATGTCTGACCCGGCGCCACCGGTCAGCGTATCGCGGTTGCCATTACCGGTCAGCGTATCGTCACCGCCACCGCCGCTCAGGGTGTCGATACCACCCTGCCCGGTCAGCGCGTTGTTGCCGTTATCACCGGTCAGGCTGTTGGTGCCACTGCCGCCGACGACACTCTCGATGCTGATCAACGTGTCATTGCCCGTCTGAGTGCTACTGGCCAGGCCGGTGGACAGGTTGACCGTTGCATTGGCCGATGTCCCCGAAAGGTCATAGACATCGGTGTCGCCACCGCCATCGTAGGTGTCATTGCCATCATTGACCGACGCGACAACGGTGTCATTGCCAAGACCACCAGACACGTTGTCCAGGCCCTGCCCACCCACTACACGGTCATCACCGCTGCCACCGTCAATCCAGTCATCGCCGCCCTGACCTTGCAGCAGGTTACTGGCCGCATCGCCTTGAATGTGATCGCTACCCGAACCGCCGGTGACGTTCTCGATGCCCGTCAGCAGATCACTACCGGTCTGTGCACTGCTGGATATACCCGCTACCAGATCAACCGTCGCCGCCGCCGAAGTGGAGGACAAATCGTAGGTGTCGACTCCCGAGCCACCGTCATAGCGGTCGTTGCCGTCGTTCAGCGATGCCAGCAAAGTATCGTTGCCGGCATCGCCGAAGATCACGTCATTGCCCGCCTGGCCACTGAGCTGGTTATTGCTGCCATTGCCGTGGATGACATTGTCCAGAGCGTTACCGGTACCGTTGATGTTGCTGGAACCCACCAGAGTCAGGTTCTCGACGTTCGCGCCCAGGGTGTAGCTCACAGAAGACATCACCGTATCGGTGCCCTCGGCAAAATTCTCCTGCACCACATCGCCATTGGCATCGACCATGTAGATATCGTTGCCAGCATTACCTCGCATCGTGTCGTTGCCGCTACCACCATCCAGCAAGTCGGAACCCAGGCCACCGTTGAGGACATCGTTGCCCGAATAGCCCATCAGGATGTCCTGATAATTGGTGCCATTGAGCGTGTTACTGAAGAAGTTGCTGCCTTCAATGAAGCGCCCGACTGCCTCTGACGGGGCCGACGTCAGTTGCTCCACTGTCCCGCTGTTGTCCGTATAAGTTGTAACCACACGCAGTTGCTGGCCGAACTGTGCCGAGGTGGGCGCAAAGGTCGAAGCATTCGCTCCGGCGATGCTCAGCCAGGTCGCACCCACCAGTGCTTGCCATTGATAGGAGAAACCGCTTGGCCCAGGCAAACCGTCTGCGTCCTGGATAGCCGAAGTGTTGGCCGTCAGCCGATATTGGGTCGGCACCGGGCGACTTGGGGTAGACGGTGCGGTGGCAAAGCCAGACAGCACCACATTACCGGTCGGCAGTTGGTTAGTGAGACTCAGGTTGATCGTACGGTCGGCGAAACGCAGTTTTTCCACCCCCATCACGATGTCGGTGCCGTCGACGTTAGCCGCGCCAAGTCGCAGGTCCATCACTTTGAATGCCGTGATCAGTTCTCCCCCCTGCCGGGTATCGGTGAACCTGGTGATGCTGTAGTCGGCAAAATTGCCGCTGAACAGTGCCGCATCTGCTGCGCCGTCAGCCGTACCGGAAGCTGCGTGGTTGTCACCCAGTATGAAATCCGGCCGGGTCGCTTGCAGGCCAGTAAAGTGTTGAGCAAAGCCCTGGCTGGCGAGCAAGTGGTTCAAATCGGCGAGATGGATCGAATCACCGACGATCACATCATTGCCACCGTTCCCCTGGGAGACGTCATCGCCACTGCCTCCAATCAGCCAGTTCTCTGTGGCATTGCCGATCAGGCCTGCCAGAGGGCTGGACGGGGTCGCCACATTCGGACGGCTGTCACTGAAGCGTGAGCCGATCAGTCCTTCTATGTCCGTCAGTAAGGCGTTGAACGGCTGGAACAACACTGCAGTGCCTGGTGCAGCCACGATGTTTTGGTTATTGAGGTCTGCCGCTGCGTCCAAGGAGATGTTCACATCGCTGAAAGCAGCAATATCGAAACCCACGTCGCCCAAGGCCTCATCACCGTCCCCTTGACCCGGTGCACCACCCAGGCCTGGCAACAGAATGTCGTCACCGACACCGCCGAACTCCTGATCGCCGGTGGAGCCACCGGAAATGATGTCATCACCGTCTTCACCGAACAGAATGTCCGGGCCGTCGCCACCGTAGATCTCATCGTTACCGTCACCGCCATGCACCAGATCAGTGTCGCCGCCTGCATCGATGTAGTCATTGCCGGCGCCGCCGTACAACTCGTCGATACCCGCTTCACCGTAGAGGTGATCGTTACCGTTACCGCCAATCACCACATCCAGGGCACCGGCGCTGGTCCCGGCATAGATAATGTCGTCCCCTTCCCCGCCATCGAGGAAATCTTCGATATCACCGCCGTAGATCACATCGTTGCCGTCACCACCGTAGATATGGTCGGCACCGGCCTTGCCATCAAGGATGTCATCACCACCTTCGCCGTAGATCGTATCGTCACCGTCACCAGCGTCGAGCCAATCGTTGTAGTCGGTGCCAGACAACACTTCGTGGGAGTTGTACCCCACTGCCGCGGTGCCATCAGGGTTCTCGCCCTGATCCGGACGGTAGTCACGGATATAGGATTGAGCGATATGCGTTTCCGGGTTGGTCAGGCTGACCAGTAACCCGTTACCGCCAATTCCGCCCGCGCCACCGGTCGAGTAAACACCCACGTGGTTTGCCGCAATCAGCGTGCCGTACTTGTGCTCGCTTTTGTACGCAGTGGCACTGGCACCGGAGTCGGTATTGTTCAGTTCGATGTAGCTGTCGGCATAACCGAACACGTCGCCGGCCAGGTGGCGGGCGTCGGTGGTGCGCTCGATGATGTCCTTGAATTGTTCGGTCACCACCTGCTCGTTGAGGTTGGTCATCGCTGGCAAGCCCAGATCCAGTCGGAAAAGGTAATAGAAGCGGTCACCGTCCATCAACCGCTCCATCTGGTCCTCGAAGATGGCATTGAAGGTGGTGCCCAATTGCCCGGTGTAGACATGTTTTTCCGCCAGGCCACCGATCCACAGGTCGATCGCGTTGTACCCGTCATAGCCGGCCACATGATTGCCATTGGCATCGGCGGCGCCGGAAAGAAAATACGCCGCCTCTTCGGCCGTGACGCTCCCGCCCACGTAGTTGACCGTGACACCTGATACATCGGCATCAATGATCGCCTGGGCATGGGCCTTGTCTCCGTCAAAAGAATACGCAGCGATGAAATTGACCAGGGATTCGGGGTGGATCATGTTGTTGGCGAAGTCACTCCAACTGGTATAGGGCGTCAAGGCGTCCACGATCAGGTTGGTGTGGTGCTGAGCTCCTGCCGGTGACTCCCGCTCGGCAATCAGCGCATCGTGAATCTGCTGACGCGCCTGGTTCAGTGTGGGCAGTCCCAGGTCACGGCCACGGGCCAGGTTGATGGTCGCCAGGTCCAGCGGCTGACCGAGCAGGCCCTGTTGCAAGGCCGGGGTGACGAATTCGTCGATTTCATTGCTGATCTGCCGGGTCATGCCCAAGGCAATGGCCGTCGGCCCAACCTCGGCAAAACCGCCGGGATTGAGGAATGCCTGCTCCAGCGCATAGTGGGTGATCGCGCCGGTCAGGTCATAACCACCACTGGCATTTTTCTCAAGGGCATCGATGGTTTCGCGCAGTTGCGAGTGACCGAAACGGAATGCTGCCTGGCCGTATTCGAGCGAAATATTGGCGTTGATGCCCGAGTCATAAGTCACGAACTCTGGTAAATCCGGAGTGATCAGCCGGGCGTACTGATCAATCGCAACGTGCTGGTATTCCATTTCCACGGTCAGTTTGGCGGCGTAGAACAGCTTGTCCTGGTCCCAGGACACCGTCAGGCCATCAGCCAGGGTGAAGTTGCCGCTGGCATCGGAATAAAAACCACCACTGCCATCGCTGACCTGAACCTGCCAGTTGTGCCGCACGTTGACGTCAGTCTGCGCCAGCACCTCATTTTGCAGGTTAATCAACTGCACGTTGTGGTCTTCGTGGAAGACATGGTGGATCGCAGTCAGGCCAAAGTTTTCGTTCACCCTGCCGTCACCGGCAATGTAGTGGTCGCCCACCGATTGCAGCAGCAGTTCGTTGGCCACCGCGTAATCGGCACTGCCCGCAGCGGCACTGATGGAGAAGTCGGCAAAATTGACAAAACTGAACAGGTTTTTCGGTCCGGAATTATCGTAGTTGATGACCATCCCGAAGGGGTTGTTCGCGTCGAAGGTAATACTGGTGATATGCGCATCCAGAGACATCAGTTTCGCTTGGTCGATATGCAAATCATCGAAGTGCGGGTTCATGTCCAGCAGGATCGCCTCGCGGGTATACACCGCTTGCACGCCAGGCGTGCCGGGGTCGGCATCCAGCACATGGCCATTGGCATCGCGCACACGAAAGTTGGCAATGTCATCCCAGGTCAGATCGTCACGGCCGGTCGCCAGCACATGGGCACGCAACTCGCTCAGGGTGGGCATAGTCTGGTGGGTCAACACGCCATTGAGGGTCCAGGCCGCGTCGTCACTCAAGGTGGTGCCATCGAACAGCGCTGCGCCAGCAATGAACTGCCCTGGATGATTTGGATCCGCCACCCACTGACGCAGCAATTGCGTCACCGCGTCATTGGAGCCATAAGTCTGGTTCTGGTCGATATAGGGCGAGTCGAGGTTGACGTATTGCGCCTGTCCCTGCCCGTCCACTTCGCTGACGGAGGCCCGGTGTACCTTGATCGAGTACACAGGCTGCCCATCCGGGCCGATCGTGCCGTATAGCGGGTCGTCCGGCGCAAGGGGAATAGTGATCGTTGCGTTTTGGTTGGGCTTGTTGATGAAGTCCAGTCCATGGTCAAAAAACTGCCCGAACAGTGTGAACCAGCCAGTAGTCGACGGGTCACCGCTGACAGTATTCTGGTTTCGGATGTAGTACTGGCCGGAGTCCGGCGACGTGGTATCGACTTCGCCAATGGTGCTCAGGATCCCCGGATCCGTAACGATCGCAACGCCAGTGGCTGTGTGCTGTATGTGCCCGCTGGCATCGGTGGCAAACGTCACTGCGCCACTGACGATGGTCTGGCTGATCATCCGTGGCGTGTAGTCCACCAGTGAAGCTGTCGGATCGCTATACAGTGAACTACTGTCAATCATGGGCGTAGCGCCCACAGGGACACCCGCCCCCGTCAATGCCGAATTGCTCAGGTTCTGTTGGACGTAGTGCGTGTAGTCCGAATGGGTCAGGCGTATGAAGTTTTGGCCGAAACTGCCCCAGGCCTGCCCATCCAGGGTCATGTTATTGAAGTGCCCCGAGACGTTGCGCAAGCCGATCGGGTCGCGGGCACCGTTGTACCAGATGGCTTCACCAAGAGGCGCGTCAAGCGGATTGAAACTTCCCAGCACGCCGAGCACATGGACACTACCATCCGAGCCCTGATAGCCGTAGAGCGGATCACCGGCGGTGTTGTAACCGACGACATGAATGGTCGGAAAGGAAACCTGCTGGTCAAGAAACGAAATATCGTTTTGATTGAGGGTGAAGCGCTTTAGCTCATACATGATGGCAATCTCCGAATGACCTTTGAGTTGCAGGGTTTACCAACCGACTTGTCACCTATGTTCAGGGAATCAAGGCCATGGCAAAAGATGCAAAGGTCGAATCAAAAAACGAGACTTTTATCGCAGACGAGCCTGAAACTTTGGTCGGACCTGCCTCTGTTTCCAATGTCGATGGCAAGGGAAATTGGCGCACCCGGATAGCGTCCCAGACGCGCAAGCTGAGTCGCTCGACCCAGTTTGTCATTGCCGCCGCACTGATCCTTGGACTGACCATGTTCTTCGTCGGCAAACTGGTGAGCACACGAATAGAAAGCGCCGCGGTACAGAGCGCGGCAGAAGCGGGCGCCCACTACATGGAAGCTTTTCTGGAGCCCTATGTGCAGGAGATGGGGCGGGACAACAGCCTCTCGGCTGAAAGTATCCAGTCCCTGGACCGCCTGATGGAAAGTCGTTCGCTAAATCAGCACATTGTCTCGATCAAGATCTGGCGAGCGGATGGCACGGTGCTCTACAGCACGAACAAAGCCATCACCAACCGCAAATTCCCGACAGACGAGATAAGCGAGGCGCTCAAGGGAAATGTGGTCACCGACCTTGAAGAACTGGACCAGGATGAAAACGTGTTCGAGCGCAAGCTCAACCTGCCGCTCTATGAGATCTACGCGCCGCTGCGGGACTTCGACTCCAGGAAAGTCATCGCGGTAGGCGAGTTTTATGAAAGGGCCGACAGTCTCAAGCGCGAGATCAATCGGGTCCGACAGCAGGTATGGATAGTTGTCGGCACTGCGACACTGGCCATGCTGACGCTGCTTTTCTTCATCGTGCGACGCGGCGACAAGATTATCCAGCAACAACAAGTGGCACTGCGCGTACGGCTGAAGGAGCAAACCCGCCTGCGCATCGGCATTGCCGCGCTCCAGCGCAAGATGGCGACGGCTACCCAAGAGTTTTCCCGGGTAAACGAACTCACCTTGCGGCGCATTGGTGCAGACTTGCACGATGGGCCGGCGCAGTTATTGACTCTGATCCTGATCCGACTCGACGATCTGGTGGAAAACTGCTCGGCTGTCGATCAAGAGTCGCTGGAAACCATTCGTGGTGCCGCCACCGACGCCTTGCGTGAAGTCCGCGATCTATCACGGGGCCTGGCGCTTCCGGAAATCAACGATTTGAGTCTGGTGGAAGAGTTGCAACTGGTGGCGCAACGGCACGAGCAGCGCACAGGCACCAGGGTCACATTAACCCTGGGGTCGCTACCGGAGGCCGCGCCGCTGCCGCTCAAACTCTGCTTGTACCGTTTTGTGCAAGAAGCCCTCAACAACGCTTACCGGCATGCCAACGGCGAGGGTCAGGTCATCCAGGCTCAATACGTTGATGACGTATTGGACATCAGTGTCCGGGACAGTGGTCCGGGCATGGCGGCGGACGCCATGCTGCTCGAGAAATCCGGTAGAACCCGATTGGGGCTTGCCGGTTTGCGTTATCGCATTGAAGCGCTGGGCGGGTTGTTCAGCATCGACTCCAGCACCTCGGGTACATCGGTCAATGCACAGTTCAAACTCTAGTAGTCAGGAGCCGCTCCGGGCATCCCTTGTGTTGTCCCTGCGCTGATGTGAAGTCGCCCGACAACTTCGCGCTCCCGGTAATGCCGCAAGGCCGTGACCGCTTCGACACGATTTCGAGCGTGCAGCTTCTGCATCACGCAAGTCATGTGGTGCTTGACGGTTTTTTCGCTGATCAACAGCTTTGACGCAACTTCCTTATTGGTCAGTCCCTTTGAAACTTCACGAATGACCTGCTCCTCGCGATGGGTCAGATCAATCTTGTGAATCTCCGCTGCGCGCTTCTTGAAGTTACTCAGCAGCTTATTGGCAAACTCGGGGGTGATATACGTCTCACCCTTGGCAACCGACCTGATCGCAAAGACCAGTTCCGGTCCGCTGACACCTTTCAAAACATACCCGCGCGCGCCGGCCTCCAGTGCCGAATAGGCGTGATCTTCGGATTCTGAAACCGTCAGCATCAGCACCTTCACATCCGGTAGTTCAGTGGAAATGAACCGTACCGCGGCGAAAACATCGCCCGGCATATTGACGTCCATCAGCATCACGTCCGGGAGCGCCCTCTGGGCAATATCCCTGGCATCCTGCGCATTGACGCCCTGCTCCACGACCTGAAGATCCGCCCGTTTTCTCAACGTATTGGCAACGCCCTCACGCAACAACGGATGATCGTCGGCAATGCCGATGCGAATGACTGGATTCATGAGACGCTCCCGAAAGGATAAGCACTCGAACATTGATTGATTAATAGCAGGTTACCGGGGATGACGCGGGTCACCGGTCGTAAGTCCAAGTCTCCGGGCGTTCGGAAATAAGACTTAAGTCGCACGAAATCCGTTCGTCAAAAAGCAATCGCCTTCACATCAAGCTGAAGTTTTTGACGTTAACCTATTGTTTTATATTAGCTATAAAATCGTCAAAAACAAGGCACCCTCATGAAGCCCCGATCCATCATTTTTCCGACCAACAGTCGCTCTCCTGCTTATATACAAAAACCTCACTGTCCCTCCCGCTGGATAGACAAAACCTGCGACGCTTCAGGTTTATCGAAGCGCTCGCGCAGGCGACCTTGTTCAGGTCAGGCATCGCTCAAGGCGCGGTAACGGGTTCGTTCGCGGGTTGTAATCGTCACAGGCCGCGTTGGGAATTTCCGTCAGTCGCGACAGGCAACAATCGGTCAACAGTTGCCGGTGGCATTGCCACCGACTGGCGCGCGCACGCTTGATTCGCGCACGGCCTTCTACTATGGCTACACGTCACGGCGGCCGCCCCTTTGAGTCGTTCTTCACGAAAGAGTGGCGCCCGAGCGAGGTCGAACTGGTTCGGTGAGACAAGAACAGGGCTGTCAGTAGCACCTCCCAGGCGGTGCTGCTGACAGCCCTGTTAATGCCGACGCAATCAACTGTCCGGAATGTGCTTTTTCGAGGGAAAAAAGGGCAGTGCATTGCCCTGGTTTTTCACCCCGACCAGGGCTTTTTTGATGGCTGATTGGCTTATAACCCCCGATTTTTACCCTGGAATATGCAAAAAAAGACGAAAAAATCGACGGAACTTTTATCCGCCCCCCGCCCCTCCGAAAGCCAGTCATGGTGCTGGCTGCGCCCTCTCGTGATAGCAATATGCGACCAGTTTCGGCACTGCCGTTGGTCAGCAAAATTGATCAAAAAATGAACGGTGACGGCTTTTTTCGTTCAGAATACGCAACAGATGACACGGACACCGATGCTCATCTGACCCCAAGAAGCGGAAGTTAAACCTCATATAGACGCCCAGTGCGAATGAGGTTTTTTGTTACCTGAAAATGGAACTAACCGAATGATCCAAAGTTCATTCGCTAACTCGCTTTTTTCTTCGCAGCACAATGCCGCAAGATTAAATAATAGAAATTGCTGGATCCTGACTGCAGTCAGCAACGGAAAAACCCAACTAAGCCGTGCTGAAGTCATGTTGATCCACTAAGAGTACAAAGAGGTAATCATGGATCTTGGTATACTGACTTCGCCAGCCGCGGAATATGTTCGCTTGGGCGTTGTATATTTCCATCTTATCGCCTGCTGCGTTGCAATCGGGCTTGTGTTGACCAGTGACATTGCCATGGTCAAGCAACTCCTGAAGGGGGATGTGTCGGGTCACCATGATGACGCGCATCTGGAAAGCCTTCAAAAAACCGTAGGACTTGCACTTGTTGCTCTTTGGATTACGGGCATTGGTATTATCGGAATAGATTATGCCGGCAAGGGGATGGAATATTTCCTCAATCCAAAGTTGCAAGCCAAAATCGGCATCGTTGTATTGTTGACCTTTAACGGTTTCCTGTTGCATAGCGCTGTATTGCCGGCGCTGAAAAAAGCCGGTTCGATACTCAAACTCTCCTTCAACTTGCGCATGCTGGCGCTGTTCTCCGGCGCGCTCTCTGGTGTGTCGTGGTTCTATGCCGCCATGCTCGGTGTCGGTCGTCCGCTGGCCTGGAAATACTCGCTGGTCGAGTTGCTGGCAGCCTATCCGGTTCTGATCGTCGGTGGCTTTGCAATGATGGTGCTGCTCACTGCCTGGGCGAAAAACAAAGACGCTGAAGGCCGTATGGAGCAACGCACCTGGGGAACCGGAAACGCCGCCCTGGCTGGCTGGTGAAGCCAGGTTGAACAAGCCCGTTCAGCCTTTGCCAATGAATTCCGTTTTTAACTATTTACCCATCTCACTTTCTCACTTGAGGATATCCAAATGAAATCCATGAAAGCTCTCTTCGTAATTGCCGCTCTCACCGCTTCTTCTCTGGCGATGGCCACCGGTGGTGGTGACAAGACGTTCAATCGCATGGAGTCGGCCCGCAAGGTCTCGATGGAAGCCTTCCAGGTTGCGCAGAAGCAGAAGGCTGAAGCCGCTGTAGCTCAAAGCAAGGCCAAGGCAACCAATCGCACCAACGGCTGATCCGTGTAGCGCGACCGCGCAACACGATGGCAAAAAAAAAGTCGCAAACCCTGCAGGGTTTGCGACTTTTTTTTCGATACGCCCTTCAAATTCCCTGGACGTTTTCTACGGGTATGCCTGCCGTTGTGTAGCGTGCAGGCCTAGTTCCGTGCCTCAACCACGTCGACATCCGGCGCGTCTGGGGCATCGGGAGCATCCGGGGCGTCTGGAGCGTCCGGGGCATCCGCCACATCCTCTCTGGCTGCCCTCTTATCGGCCTTGGCCGCCTCTCTGGCCGCGTTCGCATCAGCTTTTGCGGCGTTCCTGGCAGCATCTGCAGCAGCCCTGGATGCATCTCTGGCTGCATCTGCGTCTGCCTTGGCAGCGTCCCTGGCGGCATCTGCAGCGGCCCTGGCAGCATCTCTGGTTGCATCTGCACCCGCTACACCTGCAGCTTTTGCAGCGTCACGGGCAGCATCCGCCGCAGCTCTGGCGGCATCTCGGGTTGCATCTGCATCAGCTTTCGCAGCATCCCGGGCTGCGTCTGCATCAGCTTTGGCAGCGTCTCTGGCTGCGTCTGCGGCATTGTTGTCAGCCCTATTAGCCTTGTCGGCTCTATCGGCTCTATCGGCCTTATCGGCCTTATCGGCCTTATCAGCCTTATCAGCCTTATCGGCCTTATCGCCACGGGCATTGCCTGGGCCTGCGTTTCCGGCAACACCACCATGGTCAGCATCGCCGCGCCCCTTGCCGCCATGTCCTGCAGCACCATCACCGCCACCATCGCCATGGCCGCTGCCAGCGTTACCACCTCCGCCACTACCACCGTGACCACCGCCTCCGGAACCTCCACTGCCGGAGCCACTGCCACCACCGCTACCACCGTGGCCGCCTCCGCCGTCACCACCATGACCGCCGCCTCCGGAGCCTCCGGAGCCAGAGCCTCCGCCGCCGCCGTGACCGCCACCGCCACCGCCACCGCCTCCGCTGCCGCCACCACCGCTGCCGCCGCCACCACCACCGCTGCCGCCATCTTTGGCATAAGCGCTGGAGAAGCTACCGATGTAATCGGGCACCAGCACAGTCGATGCAGACAGAACTGCGCCAATTGCCAGAGCCAACAAACATTTTTTGAGAAGCATGATGCACCTCCGCTTGGAGTTGCGTAGTCATGTCCGTATCGAACGCAATGTCCAGTGAGTTCCCGGCCGCCCATTGGAGCGGCCAGCCAACCGGCACGGTCATTAATTTGCAGCAATAACAAGCAACTGCGGTTTCCGAACGATCCTTCAGAGCCAGTCGGCATCCGTGCGTGGGAAATATTCCCACACTTTTAGATTAGGCCTGTCAGCCCGTGTGTCAACCACCGACCATCAGAACCGAAGCAGGCGAAGGCCTGGGTTGAGACGACGAAACCCATCGGGGCCGGGAAACTGGCGGGTATCAGTAGGTGTGGGTGAACACCAGCCCAGCCTCGCCATCCGGACTGGCGTCGGAAAACCCCTTGACGGCATATAACTGAAACTTCCAGTTCTGATTGAGCTTGTGCGTGAGGAAGAGGGTGAGTTCCTTGATCTGGTCGCCCGTGGAGACGACCTTCTGCCGCCAGTCGTAAGACACCCCCGCCGTGGTGCGCGCGAACACGGGCATGGCGAAACCGAGGCCGGCGAATATCGGGTTGTCGAAATCGGAGCCCGACGGATCGCCGAATTTTTTCCAGCCCAGCGTGGCGAACCCGGTCACCCGGCCGAAGGCTTTGGCGACGTCGACCTGGGCGGAATAGTCGGTTTTTCCGGTGCCCAGGCACTTGTCTTCGTCGGCTGTGGGCAACTTGACCTTGCCGATCAGGTCCACGAACAGCCCGCCAATACTGCCGTCAAGCAAGGCATAGTCGGCACCGGCGACAGTGTCGCCCAAACCGCTTTCCACTTTGTCGCAACCGCCGGGCAACGGCTCGCCGTCAGGGCCAACCGAAGGATTGGTGATGCGCAGCCAGGGCACAGTGAGCTTGTAGGTCATGGGGCCGGTTTCGTATTTGCCCACCAGCGGGACGTACCAGGTTTCGGAAGTAGTGCCGGTGCCATAATCGCCCCGGGAGTAGTCGGTTCCGATCGAGGTCGAGAAGGTATCGGCCAGGGCCGGCAAGGCCAGGCTGGCCAGCCAACCGACGAGCAGTATGCGCTTGGGGTCCATGTTCACCTCGTGTCTTGCGTCATCGAAGTTCACACGCAGGCTTTGTTGCGTGACTTACACAGCCTAGTGACTTATGGCGCAAGTGCATCATGCCTTCACTGTTTAACCCGACTTGCCAGAGCGGTCGACTTTTTCAACGGTCTCGACTTTTTCGACCTTTTCGACTTTTTCTGGCCGATCAACCTTGTCTACTTTCTCAACCCTTTCTGGCCGATCGACTTTCTCGACTTTCTCGACTTTCTCGACTTTCTCCGGACGTTCGACTTTTTCGACTTTCTCTACCCTCTCTACCTTCTCTACCTTCTCTACCCTCTCCACTCTCTCGACTTTGCCGGATTGCTCGACCTTCTCGACACGCTCCGACTTGCCGGACTTGTCCACGTCCACGCGTTCGATCCTGTCGCCACCGCCATGACTTTCATTGCCCCCGTGGCGAGTATCGTCGACGACGCTGCCACCGCTCTCGGAACGGCCGCTCCTGTCACTGCCCGAGTTCCCCGAATCCCGCGAGTTGCCGGAGCTGTTGGAGCCGCTCGAATCGCCGGCGCTGTTGAAATCCTCCGAACTGCCCGAATTGCCCGAGCCGCTTGAGTTGTCCGTGTTTTGCTCGCTGTTTCGAATCCGCCCGTGCTGGTTGCCGGCTGGCGAATCGGAGCGCTCGCGGGGCAATTCGATACGCGTGGCCTGCACCTCCCGTGTGCCGCTGAACACGCCGGTGACCCGCACGCGCCGATCCAGCGTCAGCTGCGAAGACTGCACACCGACAAACACGGTGTCGCGCGCCATCGTCACATTAAAGCCGCCCACCACCAGGCGACTGTCCTGCCGGCCCTGTACCAGGCCCTCGATCACCGCATTGTGTGCACGGCCAATGAAAGGCAGGCTCGGGTCGGGGCGACTTTGGCTCACCTCCAGCTCGCGGCCCGACCACTGGCCGCGCACCAGCATTTCCTGCGCCGGTCCCGGATGGTTGCCGAGTTTGAGGCCCTGCAGATAACCGCTGCGATCGATCGGGCCGATGGCACTGGCCTCCTTGAGGCCGGGCGCGCGGTCGATGCGGCTGGCCACCACTTCACCCCGGGCATCGCGCAGCCCGCTGACCCGAACAGGATCACCTGCACGCAGACCGGGAGCGACTTGAGCACCGTTGGCCAGGCGTACCGGTTGGCCCATGACCCGCATGGGCATGGAGTCTCTGGGCAGGGCTGTCAAAGGGCCTTCGTAGGCATGCAGGATAGCAATGCGCCCGGCCTCCAGACCGCGCCGGGAATTGAACGCTTGCACGGCAACCACCTGGCCAACTGCCAGACGGGTGCTGGTGGCGGCAATGCCGTTCTCGCTGACAGGGACGTTTTTGTTGAAGTGCACTTCCATGCCATTGACGCAGATCGAGGCGAACCCGGTGATGGTGCCGACAATGCCGGTGCCACCGATCCCGCCGTTGTCGTCGCTGATGCCCGTGCCACCCACGCCGCCGGCGACGGCACCGGTGCCGCCAATGCCGCCGGGGCGCTTGTTCAGCGGTGCGCCGGTACCGCCCACCCCGCCGTTGTCAGTGCTGATGCCAGTACCGCCCATGCCGCCAGGCGCCGCGCCCGTACCGCCGGTGCCACCCGGCGCCTGGATGAGCGGCACTTCACTGCTGCCCGCGTCATTCTGGCTGACACAGGCCGGCGCGGCTTGCAACACAATCGCAAACCCGAGGCCCAGAGCGAGGGCGGCGGCTCGAATCAGGCGCAAATGGATGGTCATGGCTTGGGAGCCGTCGGTGAGTTGGGATCGCAAGCTTCAGTGTAGAAGTACAGGCCGACCGTGATGCGCTGGCGCGGTTCGAGGCTGGGCAGGTCGCGAAATTCCAGCTCGGCGGCGAGTCGGTTGAAGCTCAACAGGGCCTGCATTCCCTCGCTGGCAACGGCCTCGCGCAGCGCCTCGACGCTCATCGGGGCCAGTGCGTCATAGTGGACGCTGCGTTCAAAAAAGGCCGGGGCTTCGCCGCTCAAGTTGTGTACCGCAGCGCAGGCATGATCGTGCAGGTTATGCCCCAGGTAAGCCGCTTTCTCATCGAAGCCCTTTTGCGGCACGAAGGCCTGGGCTTCCAGGTGCACACGTTCTTGCTCGTCAAGGCGCACGACGCCCAGGCGCAACCACTCGTCCAGCACCACCCGCGCCCGGATGTCCGTGCTGACCTTCGCCACCAGAGCATCAAAGGAGCGGTCGCCGCCGACACTGGCCAAACGAGGCAGCGGCAATGGCTGGCCGGCGTCGTTGCAGAAGGGTGCACTGGTCCAGGCGTTGACCAGTTGCGCACCGAAGGTGATGTTTTCCGGAAGCGTGGAAGTGGCAGGGTCGCCGCTGTTACGCAAACGCCGTACGTCCTTGCGGTGCACGCCAGTGAGCAGGCTGATACGGCTGTCGGTCGGTGCCTTGTCGTCCAGACGGAACTCACGGTCCGCCACATCGACGAAAACCTCCTTGAGCAGGTCGGCGAAAACCAGGTACGTGACGCCTTTGCGCAGCATCAGGCGTACCAGCGGCCGCATGACATGGCGCAGGGCTTTGAGGAGCGAGGTGGGCAAGGTAGACGATTGCATTCAGCGCATTCCTGGACAGTTAACCCCAGTATAGCTGCGTGGGAAATAATCCCATGAATGAAGGCAGTATCTTTTGCGTGCTCCCTTGCAGAACCGGTTCCCCGGGTTTTGCATGGGGCATCAGGCCGCTTCAGGTCCGACTGTCGTCGTCGCCGCCGACGTGGACACCATGATCGTCCCCCGCTTCTGCATGGATACCCACTGCGACCTGTGGCGGGGGAGCAAGCTCCCTCACCACAGGTTCAGGGTCTCGGCTTAGTCTCGGCTCTCGGCATCCGCGATCAGTCGTGATGTTTGTGTTTATGTTTATTCTTGTGTTTATTCTTTTGCTTGTAGCCGGAATCGTGGTGGTCGTCGTCATCGGCCATATTGTTGCCGATCGCCCCCCCTGCTGCGCCGCCCAGACCCGCGCCGATCAGGCCACCGGTGGAACCACCGACACTGTTGCCGATGACCTGACCACCCGCTGCACCGAGACCTCCGCCAATAGCCGACTCGGTCTTCTTGCCACTCTTGGCGGTTATTGCGCCCCCGGCCGCGCCACCGACGCCGGCTCCGATTGCAGCACCAGTGCTACCGCCCATAGCCTGACCGACCACGCTGCCAAGGGCGCCGCCGACACCGCCACCGATAGCCGTATTGGTGGTTTCGCCAGCGAGGGAGTACTGCGATACAAGAAGGCTTAATGCCACGACAGTGAATGACTTACGCATCAGACAGACCTTTAGGAATACACAAAAGACGGAAGTCTGTTGGTACGAAACAGTCCGGTCAACAGATATTCGGCCGGGCATGGGATTGGATCAGCCAATCGGTGGGTAGCAGAACCGCCTATCGATCAACTCCCCTGTCCCGGGGCTCAAGCGGCGCCATCAGGATCACTCGAAATCCTGATGTCAAAGGACTCGACTCCGGAAACCAATCAGCCCCGCCAATACCGCGCAGCGTTATGCCCTTCAGTCCGCGACACCCTGGCGTCGCTTGCGGAATTCGGCGACCTTATGCCGGTTTCCGCACAGCGCCATGCTGCACCAGCGTCGTTTGTGGGATTTGGTGCGGTCGTAAAACATCAATGAACATTCGGCGCTTTCGCATTTGCGTACCAGGCTGAAATCGCCTTCGGCCAGCAACTCCGCGGCGGCGTAAGCGAGCCTGCCCAGACGCTGGTGGCCGGCATCGCCCTGGTGCAAGCGATCCAGCACCGGCGCGCCCGCCTCCTCCCACACCAGTTGCGGCACGACCCGCAGCAGAAAGGCATTGAGCACTGCCGGATCCGCCACGCGATTCTCTCGACGGGCAGCGAGCAGGCCCTCGATGCAGTCACGCAGCTTGCGCAATCGGGCAAGCAACTGCCCGTCACCCTCCGCCACTTCCGACGCCAGACCGAAACCGATCTGCTCCAGCCAGCGCGCCGCGTCGGCATCGCTGTTGAGCAGGTCACGCCGCTGGCCTTCGACCACCATTCGGGTGTTCAGCAGATCCAGCGCCGGATGGTCGGCCAGCACCAGCGGTACGGGCAAGCCAGGCGTGGTGACGGCGTCAGTCATGGAGATCTCCCGGGAATCGATGCACGGATTGTAACCCATAAAAAAGATTTGACCAGTTACAAAGTCCGTGCAAAATGAAAATAGGTAACCCGTATAAATAACTTTAAACAGTTACACTGGAGATCCGTCATGACCACGCTCCCGCACACCACCGTTGTCTGCAAATTCGTCGAAGCCGACGGCATTCGGGTTTTCTACCGCGAGGCCGGTGCTGCCGACGCTCCCGTACTCTTGCTGTTGCACGGCTTTCCCAGCTCGTCGCACCAATTCCGGGACCTGATCCCGCGGCTCGCCGACAAGTACCGCCTGATTGCGCCGGATCTGCCCGGTTTCGGTTTCACCGAGGTGCCCGCCGAACGCCACTACGTCTACACCTTCGATGCCATCGGCGAGACGATCCGCCAGTTCGTCGATGTGCTGGGCCTCAAGCGTTACGGGATGTACTTCTTCGACTATGGGGCGCCGGTCGGCCTGCGCCTGGCGCTGGCGTACCCGGAGCGGGTCAGCGCGATCGTTTCGCAGAACGGCAATGCCTATCTCGAAGGTCTGGGGGATGCCTGGGCGCCGATCCGCCGGTATTGGGACGAGCCGTCACCCGCCAACCGCCAGGTGATCAACGATGCCATCCTGCACCTGGAAGGCACGCGCTGGCAGTATGTGGAAGGCGTGAGCAACCCCGATCTCATTGCACCCGAGGGTTATCATCTGGACGCGCTATTGCTGGAACGACCCGGCAACAAGGACATTCAGCTCGACCTGTTTTATGACTATCAGAACAACCTGAAGCTGTACCCGGCGTTCCAGCAATTCTTGCGCGATGCCCAGGTGCCGACGCTGGCGATCTGGGGCAAGGGCGACCCGTTTTTCATTCCGCCAGGTGCCGAGGCCTACAAACGTGACAACCCCAATGCGGTGGTCGAGATGCTCGATACCGGCCACTTCGCGCTGGAGACCCACGCCGTGCAGATTGCTCAACGGATAGTCGACGTGGTGGGCAGCCATCTCGACTGAGAGGTGCAGGGACGAGGCGTGGTCCACACCCACTCGAGCCACCGGCTGGCATTGACGCTGGCCGGTGTCTGGCACGAGGATGACATCCTGCCGCCGCTGCCCCAGGCGCTGGATGAATTGCACGAAGCCTTTGGTGTGCAGTGGTAACCCACAGATTGATTTTTTGACCGCAGGAGTCTTCATGCCTCGTTTCGCTGCCAACCTCAGCATGCTCTACCCCGAACATGACTTTCTCGACCGTTTCGCCGCCGCCGCAGCCGATGGTTTTCAGGCAGTGGAGTACATGTCCCCCTACGACTACAGCCCACAGCAATTGAAACAGCGGCTCGACGACAATGGCCTGGTCCAGGCCCTGTTCAACGCACCGCCTGGCAATATCGCGGCTGGCGAAAAAGGCACCGTGTCCTTGCCGGGCCGTGAGTCGGAGTTCCGCGCCGGTTTCGACCAGGCCCTGGAATACGCCGCAGTACTGGGCAACGACCGCATCCATGTCATGGCCGGGCTGCTGGCCAATGAAGCGGATCGCGCCAGGCACCAGCAAACCTACCTGGAAAACCTCAACCACGCAGCGACACAAGCCGCCAAGGCTGGCATCACCGTATTGCTGGAGCCGATCAACACCCGCGACATGCCGGGATTTTTCCTCAACCACCAACATCAGGCCCAGGCCATCTGCAAAGCGGTCGGCCAGGCCAACCTCAAAGTCCAGTTCGACGTCTACCATTGCCAGATCGTCGAGGGCGACGTGGCGACGAAGCTGCGACGGGATATCGCCGGCATCGGCCATATCCAGATCGCGGGCGTGCCGGATCGCCACGAACCGGACATGAACAACGAGCTGAACTATCCCTACCTGTTCGAGCTGATCGATCAACTGGGGTATACCGGTTGGGTGGGTTGCGAATACCGCCCGCGCGGCGACACCTCCAAGGGCTTGCAATGGCTGCGCGATTGGCAGGGTCGGTCAAGCCAAGGCCAGGCATAGACGGCTTTTCATTCATGGGTCACCAGGACGCCGGGGCAGCAGGAGGCATGCAATGGAACTGAAGTTCAGTCACATCGATGTACTGGTCAAGAATCTCGACGAAGCCTGTGCCTACTACGCACAGATACTGAAAGCCAGGATATCCAAGACGCTCGTCTGGGAACGAGGTGGCCTGCACGTGCGCTACGCGATTGCGCTGATCGGCCAAGAGCGTTTCATGCTGGTACAGCCGCTGGCCGGGAACCTGAGGGAGCTACTGGACGCCTCGGGTGAAGGGATGATTTATCGCCACTGCTATTCGACGCCGGACATCGAGAAGGCCTATGACGAACTGATGGTGGCCGGTGTTCAGCCAGAAGATGAAAACGGCAAGCCATTGGCCCGCGCGAACCTGCAATCCCCGTCCGGGCCACGCATTATCTGGTTGCCCAAGCGCTTCGGGCACTTCTCGATCGAAATCCTGGAAGACAAGGTGCTAGAGGCATTTGTAGAGGCTGCATTTGCCTGAGTGATGCGGTGATGAACGTCTGCTTGCGGCCGTGGGTTCTTCCAATACGCCCCTTTGACCCGTAGGCAGATTAAGTGTCATGGGCTCTAGAGAATCTTTAAATCTGTTGGCTATGTAGACAAGGAACAACTGTTCTTTTACGACGAGCGAAAAGAACTAGCCTGATTCGTTGGAGGAATATTTTCAACCTTCATTAGGGCGTTCCAATGAACACAACCACCCTGGAGACGGACTATCTGGTGATCGGCGCGGGGGCTACAGCCATGGCCTTTGTCGATACATTGCTCGATCAATCGGATGCGAGTGTGCTGATGGTGGATCGACACGCTCAACCGGGTGGGCACTGGAACGATGCCTACTCGTTCGTCCGCCTGCACCAGCCGTCTGCCTTCTATGGTGTCAACTCCTGCGAGTTGGGGTCCGGGCAAAAGGACGAATCCGAATGGGGCGGTGGCTTATATGAATTGGCCTCAGGCAGCGAAGTTGTCAGTTACTTCGATCAGCTCATGCAGCATCGATTCTTGCCATCAGGTCGGGTGCAATATTTTCCGATGCACAACTACGAAGGTGATCGCAGCGATAGTCATTGCATCACCTCCTTGCTTACCGGCGAAAGCAAGGCTGTCCGGGTACGAAGGAAGCTGGTGGATGCGACTATGGCACAGACAGCCGTTCCTTCGACCCATCCACCGCATTACCGGGTCGAGCCCGGTATACGGTGCATACCGCTCAACGACTTGCCAAAGGTCGGACAGCCTTGCTCGCGTTACGTGGTGGTGGGGGGAGGAAAGACCGGCATCGATGCCTGCCTGTGGCTGCTGCAAAATGGCGTGGCACCTGGCAGGATTCAATGGATCGTTCCAAACGCCCCCTGGCTGTTGGATCGCGCCAACTTTCAACCCGGCCAGGAGAATGTTGTACGAACGATCGGCAGTCTCGCGAACCAGTTCGAAGCGATAGGTGCTGCAGATTCGATCCCGGACCTCTTCCTCAGACTCGAAAGTGCCGGCGAACTGTTGCGCATCGATCAAGCCGTCGAACCCACCGCCTTCCGCGCTGCGACCATTTCACAGGGGGAATTGCGTGCGCTACGGCGCATAAACAACGTAGTGCGCCTGGGGAGAGTCTGCGCGATTGGGGCCAGCCGAATATCCCTTGAGAAGGGCAGCATCGCTGCAGATCCCGACGCCCTTTACATCGACTGCAGCGCCAGCGCTGTCCCGATTATTCCTGAGGGAAGCGTGAAAACGTTTGATGGCAATCGTATCAACCTGGTGACAGTCAGCAGTTATCAGATCCTGTTCAGTGCCGCAGTCATCGCCTACGTGGAAAGCCACCTCGACGATCAGATGCAGATGAACAAACTATGCGGGTTTGTCCCATTGCCACGCTCACCGGTGGACTGGGTCAGGATGTGGGCCGCTTATCTCGGCAATCAGCGGCAATGGAAGCACCATGAGGGGTTGTCCAACTGGCTTGCGCAGTGCCATTTGCACCTTTTGCCAACCGTGTTGAGAAGCCTGCAGGAGGGGGATCCTGAAAAGCTTGCAGTGTTGAACCGATTTACTGAAGCCCGAAAAAAAGCCCTGGAAAACATGCCCAGGCTCTTGCAGGCCGTAGCAGGTTTAGCGCGGGAGTCCTGAGCGACTGAATGGGGTCGGACAGCGACTGAACACCCTGAGTGACCCAGCCCCCGCGTTTGACATGGCCTATGTTCGCTAGCGAACAGACTTCGCCGCGTTGAATCCTCCACACTCGTCGGTGGAATGCAGCGCCCGGCGGCGCAATGCCCCGCACACCTGGCCTGGCGTAGAACCGCCTTCATTCCACAAGCGACCTTCCCTGCGCGGGTCGTACGAAGGAATTCATGCAAAATATCCTGACTCGCACGCTGTCCAGCCTTTGGCGCTCACCGGCCATCTGGCTCAGGTGGAGTGCAGCACGGCACAAGTTCGAGTACGAGCCCATCCTGCGTGCCGACCTGTTCAATGCGCAGCAGATGGCAGACCACGGCATCGTGCTGGCACGCCAGCATTTGCTCGGGCGCCTTTCAAAAAAGGATGCCTTGCTGGGCCGTCTGACTGACAACCAACTGCTTCTGGAACGTAGCTGCGCAGCGCTCAAGACCGTGCAACTGTCCAGCCGACGCCTGACCCCTGCGGCGGAATGGCTGCTGGACAACTTCTACCTGATCGAAGAAAACATCCGTACCGCCAGGACCCACCTGCCCGACGGCTATAGCCGCGAGCTGCCACGCCTGGCCGAAGGCCCTTCGGCAGGCCTGCCGCGGGTCTACGACATCGCCCTGGAAACCATCGCGCACGGCGATGGCCGGGTCGACGCGCCAAGCCTGAACTGTTTCATCGCCTCTTATCAGACCATCACGCCGCTGACCCTGGGCGAGCTATGGGCGATCCCGATCATGCTGCGCCTGGCGCTGATCGAGAACTTGCGGCGCGTGGCATCCCGGGTCATGGCCAACAGGGATGACCGTAACCTCGCCGATGACTGGGCCGATCGATTGATCGAAATGGCCGAGCGCGACGCCAAGAGCGTGGTATTGACCGTTGCCGACATGGCGCGATCGGCGCCGCCGATGACGCCACCCTTCGTTGCGGAACTGGCGCGCCGACTGCACGGACAAAGCGCCGCGCTGATATTGCCCATGGCGTGGATAGAACAAACGCTCGGTGAGTCCGGCCTTACGGTCGAACGCCTGGTGCAGATGGATGCCCAGCAGCAATCCGGTGATCAGGTGTCCATCAGCAACAGCATCGCCAGCTTGCGCTTGCTGGCAGCGACCGACTGGCGCGAGTTCGTCGAGCTGCTCAGCCATGTCGAACAGGTATTGCGCACGGACCCGGCAGGCGTCTACGCGAACATGGACTTTGCCACCCGTGATCGTTACCGCCATGTGGTCGAACGCCTTGCCCGGCATTGCGTGCACTCCGAAACCAGGGTGGCACAAGCCACCATTGAACTGGCCGCGAGCACACAGCCCACGGCCGGTGTAACCGGGCATGTGGGCTATTACCTGGTGGCTGACGGGTTGCTCAGCCTGGAGCAGGCGCTGCACGCCAGCATGCCGCTGCACGAGCGATGGAAGCGACTGCTGCAGAGCGCGCCGTTGAAGTTCTACCTGTACCCTGCCCTGCTGCTGACACTGCTGCTGGCCTGGCCATTTCTCGGCAGTGCCTATCACAGCGGCACGCCATTGTGGAGCCTGGTCCTGCTCGCCGTGCCCGCGTTATTGATGACCAGCCGCCTGGCGATCGGGCTGGTCAACTGGCTGGTGACGCTTACGGTAGTCCCGTCGCTGTTGCCGCGCCTGGATTACAGCAAGGGCATACCAGCCGAGGCGCGAACGCTGGTGGCGGTGCCGACGATGTTTGCCAACGCCGGCGACATCGAGGCCCTGGCCGAAGGCCTGGAAGTGCGATTCCTGGCCAATCGCGATGCCAACCTGCATTTTGCGCTGCTCAGTGACTTCATGGACGCCCCTGCCGAGGTGATGCCCGAGGATGCCGAATTGCTCGCCCTGGCGCGCCAACTGATCGAGGCGCTCAACCACAAATATGCCGATGGCCAGGTCGACCGGTTCTTCCTGCTGCACAGGCCCAGGCACTGGAACGCGACCGAGCAGGTATGGATGGGGCATGAACGCAAGCGCGGCAAGCTCGCCGAGCTCAACGCGTTGCTGCGAGGTAAAGGACAGCTGCGCTTTGCATTGATCGTCGGTGATGTCGCGCCACTGGAATCGGTGCGTTTCGTCATCACCCTGGACACCGATACCCTGCTGCCCCGGGATGTCGCGCGCCAGTGCATCGGTGCGATGATGCACCCGCTGAACCATCCGGTATTCGATGAACAAAGCGGCAAGATCGTCAGCGGTTACGCCATCCTCCAGCCACGCGTGGGGATCAGCCTGCCCAGCACGGCACGCTCGACCTACGCCCGCCTGTTTGGCAGCGATGCCGGTGTCGATCCTTATACCCGTGCCGTCTCCGATGTTTATCAAGACCTGTTCCAGAACGGTTCCTTCATCGGCAAGGGCATCTATGCCGTCGACGCCTTCGAACAGGCACTCGAGGGCTGCCTGCCCGACAACCGCATTCTCAGCCACGACCTGATCGAAGGCTGCTATGCCCGCTGCGGGCTGCTCAGCGATGTACAGCTGTATGAGGAATACCCGTCTCGCTACAGCGCCGATGCCAAGCGCCGACACCGCTGGATTCGCGGGGACTGGCAAGTGCTGTACTGGGCCTTGCCGTGGGCACCGAAACCCCAGGGAGGATTTGCGCCCAACCTTCTTTGCAACCTTGCCCGCTGGAAGATTTTTGACAATCTGCGCCGCAGCCTGGAGCCAGGCGCCTTCCTGGTGATGCTGACATGGGGCTGGCTGGGTTCGAGCGAGGCCGTCTCCTGGACATTGGCGGTGGTCATCCTGGTATTTCTCCAACCCTTGCTGCAGTCGGTACTGGCGCTGGTACAGAAAGCTGCCGATATTCCATTGGGGCAACACCTGAGTGCGGCATTACGGACCTCGGGCCAGCATTTCATGCGCGCGCTGTTGTCGCTTGTCTGGTTGCCGTCCGATGCGTTGTTGAGCTTCGATGCGATTGCCCGCTCACTGTGGCGCATGCTGATCAGCAAGCGCCGCCTGCTGCAATGGCAACCGTCTCGTGAAGTCGAGCGCTCCAGTGGCAACGATCTGTCCGGCATGTATAAAAGCATGTGGATTGCCCCTGCGCTGGCGCTGACTCTATTCGTGGCCCTGCTCCCCACTCTTCATGTACTCGCACTGGCGGCACCCTTGCTGCTGGTGTGGCTGGTAAGTCCGGCGATTGCCTGGTGGATCAGCCTGCCGACAACCCCGGCGGGGTTTGACCCGTCAGTGCAAGAACTGCGCTTCCTGCGCATGCTGTCACGCCGGACCTGGGCGTTCTTCGATCGGTACGTGGGGCCTGAGGACAACTGGTTGCCGCCGGACAACGTCCAGGAGATACCCAAGCCAACCATTGCCCATCGCACCTCACCGACCAACATGGGCATGGCCTTGCTCTCGCACCTGGCGGCCCACGATTTCGGTTACCTGAGTACCGGGCGCCTGCTTGAACGCGTCACTGCCACGCTTGAGTGCATGGCCGGTCTTGAGCGACACCATGGGCACTTCTACAACTGGTACGACACCCAGTCACTCCTGCCGCTGGCGCCTCGGTATGTGTCCACCGTGGACAGCGGCAACCTGGCGGGTCTGCTGCTCACCCTGCGGCCGGGGCTGCTGGGGTTGGTCGACACGCCCCTGTTCGATCAACGCACCCTCAGCGGTCTGGGCGACACCCTCGATGTGCTGCAGCAGGCCTTACAAGACGGGAACCTCGATGACCGCGCCGTGATTGAACTGCGCGCGAAGGTGGCGTCGGCGATTGTCCAGGACACCCCGGACAACCTTCTGCAAGTACTCGATCTGGCGGATGCCTTGGCAATCGACACCGCTGCTGAAGAAGCACACTACTGGCTGCAGGCATTGCAGGCGCAGTGTGCGGATCTGCGGGCAGAACGACTGCGCTTCGAGCTGCCGTTGGCACCCGCCCGGGCACCAGCACCAGCACCAGCACCAGCACTCAGCCTGCGGCAAATGGCCGAGCTCGATTGCACGCTGTGGCAGCCTGCCGATCAGGCGCAAGTGCAGGCGGTACAACGCCTGGCGCGCGCACGAATCAGCCACCTTGAGCGTCTGGTCGAATTGTCCGCGTCACTGGCGAGCATGGACTTCACCTTCCTCTACGATGCTCAACGTGACCTGTTCTCGATAGGCTACAACGCCGACGAGCGCAGGCTGGACAACGGTTATTACGACCTGCTCGCGTCAGAAGTTCGCCTGACCAATTTCGTGGTCATCGCCCAGGGCCAGCTGCCGCAACAGGCCTGGTTCACCCTCGGACGCTTGCTCAGCAACAATCGGGGGGTACCGGTATTGCTTTCCTGGTCCGGATCGATGTTCGAGTACCTGATGCCCAACCTGGTCATGCCCAGCTACGAAGGTACGCTGCTGGAGCAGACTTGCCGCGCGGCCGTAGCCTTGCAGATCGAGCATGGCAACCTGTTGGGCATCCCCTGGGGCGTGTCCGAGTCGGGTTACAACACCCTGGACGCCCACTTCAATTATCAGTATCGGGCGTTCGGTGTTCCAGGCCTTGGCCTCAAGCGCGGTTTGGCCGACGATACCGTGATTGCGCCGTACGCCAGCGCCCTGGCGCTGATGGTCGAGCCGCAAGCGGCCTGCCGCAACCTGCAACGCCTGGCGGCCCAAGGCTCGGCCGGCCGCTATGGCCTGTACGAAGCGGTCGACTACACCGAGGCACGCCTGCCACGCGGCCAGCGCTATGCGGTCGTGCGCTCGTTCATGGCACACCATCAGGGCATGAGCCTGCTGGCCTTGACCAGCCTGCTGCTGGACCGGCCCATGCAGCGACGCTTCGAGTCGATCCCGGCCTTCCAGGCGACCATCCTGTTGCTGCAGGAACGCGTCCCCAAAACCGCCGCACCTTACCTGCATGCAACCCTGGCACCTGCCACAGATGAAAACGGACGCGCGCAGGAAACCAGGCTGCGAGTGTTCGCCGATCCCGGGCGCAAGCGCCCCGCCGTCCAGCTACTGTCCAACGGCCGTTACCACGTCATGCTCAGCAGTGCCGGCGGCGGTTACAGCCGCTGCAACGACATCGCCGTGACCCGCTGGCATGAAGACGCGACCTGCGACAACTGGGGCATGTTCTGCTACCTGCGCGATGTCAGCAGCGGCGTATTCTGGTCCTCGGCCCACCAGCCGACCCGGCACAGGCCGGAAAGCCATGAAGCGATTTTCAGCGATGCCCGGGCCGAGTTTCGTGTTCGCGAGCTCGACTTCGATACCCACACCGAGATCGTCGTGTCTCCCGAAGACGATATCGAACTGCGCCGGCTGCACATCACCAACCGCAGTCGCGTGCGCCGTAGCGTGGAGCTCACCACCTACGCCGAGGTGGTCCTGGCGCCGGCAATCAGTGATGCCATGCACCCGGCCTTCAGCAACCTGTTCGTGCAGACCGAATTGTTGCCGGCGCTGCAGGCCATCGTCTGCACCCGCAGGCGGCGCTCCAGTGAGGAAGCCGTCCCCTGGATGTGCCACCTGCTGGCCGCCCATGGCGTGGACATCGACGCCATTTCCTACGAGACCGATCGAGCGCGTTTCATTGGCCGCGGACGCAACGTTGCAGCACCGGCGGCGCTCGATGGCAATGTCGAGCAGTTGTCCGGCACCGCAGGCTCGGTGCTGGACCCGATCGTGGCCATCCGCTGCCGTATCACCCTGGAACCCGGACAAACGGCGACCATTGACCTGGTGACCGGCATCGCGGACAGCCGTGAGGACTGTCTGTACCTGATCAATAAATACCGCGACCGGCACCTCGCCGACCGCGTCTTCGACCTGGCATGGACCCACAGCCAGGTGTTGCTGCGTCAACTCAATGTCTCGCCGGAAGATGGGCGCCTGTTCGAACAGATGGCCTCTTCGATCCTCTACGCCAATGCCTCGTTGCGCGCGGAAAACAGCGTCTTGATGGCCAACCGACGTAATCAATCGAGCCTCTGGGGCCAGGCGATCTCCGGCGACTTGCCTATCGTTCTGCTGCAGATCGCCACCGTCGACAACATCGAACTCGTGCACCAGATGGTCAAGGCCCACGCCTACTGGCGGCAAAAAGGACTGATGGTGGACCTGGTCATCTGGAACGAAGACCAGGCCGGCTATCGCCAGCAACTCCAGGACTTGATCATGGGGGTAGTGACGTCCGGCAGCGAAGCTTCGCTGATCGATCGTCCCGGGGGCATTTTCGTGCGTCCGGCACAGCAGTTGTCGAACGAGGACCGTACGCTGATCCTGTCGGTGGCGCGCCTGGTGCTGAGTGAAGGCAACGGCAGCATTGCCGAGCAGGTACATCGGCGTCACGCAAGCCCGGCCTACCCGGCATTCGTGCCCACGCTCAAGCGCCAGGCAAAGGCCGCCGCTACCCTGCCCGCCATCGAAGGTTTGCTCCTGGGCAACGCCTATGGCGGCTTCAGTGCCGATGGCAGCGAGTATGTCATGACCCTGCAGCCGGGCAGGCCGACGCCGGCGCCATGGGCCAACGTGTTGGCCAACCCGCACTTCGGTACGGTGATATCCGAAAGTGGGGGCGCTTACACCTGGATGGAAAACGCTCACGAATTTCGCCTGAGCCCCTGGCATAACGACCCGCTCACCGACGCCAGCGGCGAGGCGATCTATGTGCGTGATGAAGAAACCGGGCATTTCTGGTCGGTGACGCCACAACCTTGTCCCGGTACTGGCGCGTACCGCACCCGGCACGGTTTCGGCTACAGCGTCTTCGAGCACGATGAAGACGGTATCCACACCGAGTTGTGGGTGTACGTGGCGCTGGATGCTTCGATCAAGTTCTCGCACTTGCAGATTCGCAACCGTTCAGGCCGCGCCCGGCGCCTGTCGACGACCTGCTATGTCGAGTGGGTGCTGGGCGATCTGCGCAGCAAATCGGCGATGCATGTGGTGACGGAAGCCGACCCCAGCAGCGGCGCATTCTTCGCCAGGAACGCCTATTCGATCGAGTTTTGCGAACGGGTGGCGTTCCTCGATACCGACTCGACCGCCACCAGCATCAGCGGTGATCGCACCGAGTTAATCGGCCGCAACGGCAGCCTCAAGGCGCCTGCCGGACTGCAGCAGGCACGCCTGTCAGGCCGTACCGGTGGGGGCATGGACCCCTGTGCGGCGATTCAGGTGGCCCTCGACCTCGACAACGGTGACGACCAGGACGTGGTCTTCCGCCTCGGTGCCGCCCGGGATACGACCTCAGCCCTGCGCCTGGTTCAACAGTACCGCGGTCTGGGGGCGGCAACCGCAGAACTCCAGGCGGTACGCGAGCATTGGCGTTCGCAGCTGGACGTGATTCAGGTCCAGACCCCCGACCCGAGCATCGATGTCATGGTCAATGGCTGGTTGATGTACCAGGTGATCGCCTGTCGCTTCCAGGCTCGCAGTGGTTATTACCAGTCCGGCGGGGCCATCGGCTTTCGCGATCAACTGCAAGACAGCATGGCGATGATCCATGCCGACCCCGCCAGCGTACGTGGCCATTTGTTGCTGTGTGCAGCCCATCAATATGCCGAAGGCGACGTGCAACATTGGTGGCACCCGCCGCTCGATCGCGGGGTACGCAGTGGCTGTTCGGACGATTATCTGTGGCTGGCGTTGGCGACCAGCCACTATGTCAGCGTCACCGGCGACCTCAGCGTGCTGGCCGAACCCGTGGGTTACCTTGAAGGCCGACCGCTCAATGCCGGGGAAGAGTCTTATTACGACCTGCCGGGCAAATCACACCTCGAAGAAAGCCTCTATCAGCATTGTGTACGCGCCATCGAACACGGCCTGCAGCGCGGCAGCCACGGCCTGCCCTTGATGGGCACGGGCGACTGGAACGACGGAATGAACCGGGTCGGCCATTTGGGCCTAGGGGAAAGCGTGTGGCTGGGCTTCTTCAGCTTTGATGTACTGCAGCAGTTTGCCGTCACCGCCCAATTGCAGGGCGACCCTGCTTTCGCACAGCGTTGTACCCGGCAGGCCGCCTTGCTGCAGGCCAGTCTGGAAGAGCATGCCTGGGACGGTTCATGGTACCGGCGCGCCTGGTTCGACGACGGTCAGGTCCTGGGCTCGGCCAACAATGACGAATGCCGTATCGACTCGATCTCGCAAAGCTGGTCGGTACTGTCGGGTGCCGCCTCGCCAACGCGGCGCCGCACGGCCATGGCGTCATTCGAGCAGCATCTGGTACGGCCCGACACAGGCGCGGTCCTGCTGCTCGATCCGCCCTTCGACACAGGCTCGCTCGAGCCCGGCTATATCAAGGGCTATGTGCCGGGTGTACGGGAAAATGGCGGCCAGTACACCCATGCCGCAGTCTGGGCCGGCATGGCGTTCGCCGAGCTTGGCGACGACATCAGGGCCTGGCGCTTGCTCAACATGATCAACCCCGCCGGCCATGAAGTCGCCAAGCGCCTCGAAACCTACAAGGTCGAGCCCTATGTCATGGCTGCCGACGTCTACGGCACGCCGCCCCATGCAGGCCGTGGGGGGTGGACCTGGTACACCGGGTCGGCCGGCTGGACGTACCGCTTCATCGTGGAGTCATTGCTCGGATTGCAGCGAGTCGGGACTGCATTGCACATCTTGCCGCTGCTGGCGCAGGGCTGGCCCGGCTACACGCTGCGCTACCGCTATGGGGCGACGCATTACCATATCCATGTACGCCCCGGCACGAGCACTACAGCTTCGATCACGCTGGACGGCGAGCTGCTGGGCAACGACACGCTGGAGTTGCTCGATGACGGCACAGAACATCAGGTCGTGGTGACCTGCCCGGTAAAAGCGCAGCAACCCGAAACCCCTGGGTGGGATAGAACCGTCGAAGCCGATCTTGAGCGCTGAGAAGCAGCGCTCTAGGCGGGCCTGGGTTCAGACTGGATGACTCGGGCCCTGGTGGTGCGGCTGCACGGCCTCGCCCAGTTTGATGTGTACGGGAGGGTTGGCAGCCTGCCCGGGCTTGTCATGCAGGGGGACTGGCGTGCTCTGTGGCTGTTTCGCAGTGGGCTTGCCAGGGCCCTGGCGAAGATTCGGGTCAATGTGCTTGCTCATGACAACCTCCAACGTTCGGCGCTGCAGAGGCAGCGTCGCTCCCTTGAGCATCGCAGATGGCAGCAACTGCTTCGGTGCGCTGCCCCGCATAGCGCGCTTTGGAGTAACCTGTCCCCCTCAGGGAATTCTCCCTCGAAGGGTGGCTGATATGTTTGCTGTACCCAAGCCACAACAGAACTACTTGCTGGCGGCGCTTCCGGCGCTAGCGCTGGATCGCCTGCTCCCGCACCTCGAACTGGTCGAGCTGCCACTGGGCAAAGTGCTCTATGAGTCCGGCGGCGCCCTGCGGCATGTCTACTTCCCCACCGACTCCATCGTGTCGCTGTTGTATGTGATGGAGAACGGTGCCTCGGCCGAGATTTCGGTGGTCGGCAATGAAGGCCTGATCGGCGTTGCAGTCTTCATGGGCGGCGAAAGCACCCCCAGCCGCGCCGTTGTGCAAAGCGCCGGGCATGCCTACCGGTTACCCGGCCAGCAACTCAAGGACGAGTTCAACCGCCATGAAGAAATGCTGCTGCTGATGCTGCGCTACACCCAGGCCCTGATCACGCAAATGGCCCAGACGGCAGTGTGCAACCGCCACCACTCCATCGACCAGCAGCTGTGCCGCTGGTTGCTGTTGTCGCTCGATCGCTTGCAAGGCAATGAACTGACCATGACCCAGGAGCTGATCGCCAACATGCTGGGTGTACGCCGCGAAGGCGTGACCGACGCCGCGGGCAAGCTCCAGCGCCTGGGTGTCATCGAGTACAGTCGGGGACACATCAAGATCCTGGACAGGGCCCGGCTCGAGGCGTTGAGTTGTGAATGCTACGCCGTGGTCAGAAAGGAAACCGAACGATTGCTGCCCTACTTTCCCTGGGAGAGGTGACCCGTGAAGGCCTGTCGGGACGCCCCCCGGTCAGGCCACGACGACCGCTTTTTGCTCGATTTCTGTCAGGTGTAACGGGCAGAAAGCGGCGAGCAGCGGACATTCAACGCCAAAATCGTACCCCCATGAGTAAACGGTCCATCCTGCCGCTTCTCGTCGCAATTACTGAACTCAGGTAGCAAAAGATCAGAAACCCGCTATTACGTTAGTAATTGCCCTTCATTCATTGCAGATCGTCACAGGTACGCCCCACGATGCGAAATCCACTTAAGCATTCAAGAGTTCGTTTTGTTTTCTTACTGGGTTTTATCTCAATGGGGCTGACCGCTTGCAGCAGCGACGAGAACTATATTGCATCGACTAAAGAAATCACTCGACCACCTGTCGATGACAGCGACACTTCGTCTGTGCGAGTCACGACCAGTTGGCTAAAACACTCACTTAGCCAAACTGGCTGCCTGGAGCACGCTAGAGCGGCTCTAAAAAAAGCGAGATATTTTGTTGAAGCAGGAGAAAGATCAGTCTATGGGTTGCGTGAAGGTATGACTTTTTCGATTCGCTGCGACTACGAAGGCGTTGCATTTTTTGCAGTTGCTTATCGCCACAGGCCAAGTACTCAAACCCAGGATCGGATCCTGAATGAAATCACCAGGTTATTTTAAGGACTCCAGGCAGGAGGCACGGGGCTCGCCCGCAGCGAGACCAATGCCGGATCTCCTCTCTGAAACAAAGACTTGGTCTAACGAACCGCTATCGAGTTCTAGCTCGAGGCCCTATTGAGTGAGGGTATGACGGTAGGTCCCTTTTTGCGCGTGGGGTGAGACAGGCAGTCGCCAAGATTTTCAATCCTCAGCATCTACCGTCACTCAGTGTAAATTATGGCTGGCAAGGTTTGCCTATGGTTCAACTACCCAATATATCGCAGGGTGTCGGGCATAGACAAAGGACACCGAACTTTCAAGGATGTTGAAGATGGCCATTCACCCTACCGCTGGAGACGCGCGCGTTGCCGTGCTAGTGGATTGCGACAATGTTTCACCCGACGTTTTGGAGCACGCTCTTCGGGTCGGTGCGCAGTTTGGCCGGATCGTTCTGCGGCGCGGTTATGGCAACCATCCCACTCTGGCCAATAAATGGCAGGAAGCTCTGGTCCGCCAGGCCTTCACACCCTGCCTTCAATACCAGTACGCCTCCGGCAAAAACACCTCCGATATCGCCCTTGCGCTCGATGCACTGGAAGCCCTTTTTGATCACAGAGCCGACATGTTCTGCCTAGTTACCAGCGACTCGGACTTTGCCTACCTGTGCCGCAAACTTCGCGAGCGTGGAGCATCAGTGTGCATTGTCGGTGAAGCCAAAACACCTGATGCTTTGCGAAATGCCAGTGATCAGTTTTTCGAGTGGAGCCGTCCGGCCCCCGCTGTAGAGCCAATGGCAGCCACTGCCATGATCACTCAATCAGATTGCTCCCCCAAAATGGGTGCGAGCAAGGAGGAGTCTGCAACTCTCGTAGTTAAGCGCAGGCCCAAGTTTGTTGTAGAGGCCGTGTCGTTACTCGCCAGTGGGGCAACTGAAGGTAAGGTCACAGCAGGCTTACTGGGCGCCTACCTGAAGCGCACCGATCCAGCTTTTTCACCTAGCGTGTATGGGCATTCCGGATTAGTCGACATGATCAAAACCTACGACCTGCTGACCGCGGTCATGGAGCCAGGCGGCCATTGGATGATTGGAATTGCCGCCAAAGAGGGTCAGCCAGAGCTGTCTACCCATGGTAAATAGCTCATGGCCGTCTGCTCCTGGATGGCCAGTGCACAACGCCACCAATCTCAGTAGATCGAACGCATTCATGAAGGCTTTCTGGATAGATCAGACAATGGCTATTGCGCTCCGCCTGGATCAGCCTGCGGCGGCTATCAACCCGATGCGATCAGGCGCACGACGCTGCTTCTCGCCGATTTCTGCCATTACTGAAGGGCTACAATGGGTCGGTTTCAGCCCGTCGTGGAAGGCAGAAATCGGCCGATTCTGTTGAAAAAGTCGGCCCTTCCAGATTGCCCACGTATTGACTGCTGAAAACGCCTTTTTTGCGCGCAGCTACGCGAAATCTGAGCCCGGAATGCTCTGCTCAAAGTAAAGATTTCAATCTCAAGCGCGTACTTTTCTATCGTGGAAACTATGGCCGACTTTTTCAACAGAATCGGCCAAGAGCGGACTATCGAGGTGTAATAAAATTTCATCGATCGCAAAAATTTACCTGTCTGTAGAAATATTTTTCCGTGTAATCATGAAAAGTTGATCGGGGCCGCTCTAAAGTTTTCTATCGCATCACCGATAAATTCGTACACCGACTTGTTCGCACCTATCAAAGAAAATAACGCATACAAGGAAGACCATGAGCGAATTAACTTCTTATTTCACACACGGATTCAACTCAGATCACAATGGATGGGAAAGTTTCTTTCTGTATAACCCTCATCTCGGTTGGTCCTGGAACTACTCATTCATTCCAGAAGACGAAAAGCAACTACACAAAAGACTTCAAGAAGAAAAAAATCCAGCTTTTCCGACAAACATAATTAACTGGGACTCAGGAAATATCGGCGATAAATTCGACTCAATGATAAGCGCAATCGTTGCCATCTTCGACGCGGATGAGGTTACTAAAAAGCATGAGCAATGGAGTAATGCAAACGAGCGCGCGATAGAAGCCGGAGAGTTATTAGCCTATAAAATAAATTCCGCACATAAGCCTGGCGATCACGTCGTACTAAGCGCCCACTCACTGGGCACGGTAGTTTTATACCAAGCTGTGCAGCACATTAGAAAAGACATTACTATTTATCTCTTCATGATGGCCGGCGTCCTTGAGAAACATGATTTGGAATGGCTGCTTTTCACACATAAAAACATAGCACTGACATATAATTTATACAGCTATAATGACCACGCGCTAAATAGTATATTGCCAAAGTTCGAACCAACAATCGACGAACCCATCGGCAATAATGCCATTTCGTCGGACATCCACCCCGTTTGCGATATTAATACCGGGATAGACCACTCAGAGTATAAAACTGACAGCGTCAGGAAAATATTTGTTGAATTTTCCCAGCGTATCGACGCATTTAGAAACAGTCGGCTTGGAAAAATACTCCTTACTTACTTTGGTGACAGATACTTAGACACACCTCCGACGCCCTTAACTCCGAGGCTGTTTAAGTAATAGCTTTATAAAACGAAAACAGGAAAGAATTTAACAATCGCACTGTTAAACCGAGCAGACATTATATCTATTTGTTTTTTATCACGCTCAAGCTCTCATAATAGTCGGCTATTTGGCGCACCTCTTAAATGCAAGCATTGGGATCGACTACGTCCTTTTGTGACCGGCAGAAATGGGTCGTTTTCTGCCCTGGCACGACTAACCGATTTGGGTCGGTTAGCAACCACCACGCACTTTGACTGATCCACCCTTGTCCTCCCTCAACCTGGAGGACAAGCCATGAACATTATTGCTTCATATCGCCATCAGCCTTGAAACAAGGGAAAGCTTGTGGGGCAGAAAGCCCCGCTCCGAGTCAGAGATATCTGGGTCAGACTCCAGCTCGCGGAGAAGACACGGGATCTGGCTCTCTTCAACTTGGCCATCGACAGCAAACTGCGCGCCTGTGACTTAACCAAGCTGCGAGTACGAGACATCGCGCATGGGGAGCATGTGTCGTCACGGGCCATCGTGATGCAGCAGAAAACTCAGCATCCAGTGCAGTTTGAAATTACTGAGCAAACACGAACGGTTCTGGAGGCTTGGATGCATCAGGCCCATCTTCGCAGCGAGGACTTCCTGTTCCCGAGCCGGTTGCATGGCTCAGATCATCTCTCCACCAGGCAATACGGCCGAATAGTCAAAGCATGGGTAACAGCCATTGGACTTGATCCGACGATGTACGGTACTCACTCGCTACGGCGAACCAAGGCATCGTTGATCTATCGCAGGACAAAGAACTTGAGAGCAGTCCAACTCTTGCTTGGTCATACGAAGCTCGAAAGCACTGTCAGGTACTTGGGCATCGAGGTAGATGATGCTCTAGAAATGGCAGAGCAGACAGAGGTCTAATCGTCCACTGCGACGGCCTAGGCCAGGCCGTCGCTATCCGACCCAAGTCGGGCAGTCGGGCGCGTAGTGACAGCGGCTTGTCCGTTGATGGTGATCGTGCCCAAGGATCACCGATTGAAATTGAAGCTATGCTGGAAAAAAGACATCAGATTTGTACATGCCGGACAGCCAGTTACGGTGAAAGTCGAAACATTCTTGTTTTGGTGGCGGAGAAAAGAATGGGTATTAATGCATCAAATCGCTCTAGGGATTCCTATAAAAATTATGCGATAACTAGTGTTGTTGGTTATTTCGGGTTTGTGATTGTTATGTTGTGGTATCAGTTGACATCACAGATTCCAAATACATTGAATGAGTCGTCAGGTGTGCTTTCGGAGGAATGGGTTAGCGGTAAGCTCATGACGAAAATTACCGATGGCGAGGATGTGTATTCGTTCACCTGTGCTTCAAGATTGAGAGGGTTTTCGGAATGCATCACGAAGCAAAAAAGTTCTGATTTGTTGGGCAGGCACGCGAGTGTTTTTTGGTATGACCAGAAAATTTTTCCTGCAATAGAGCAGAGGAAATTGGTCGTTTTGGTGGTGGAGGGGAAAGAAATTATCAGTAGGGCGATGTCGGAAGAGAGGCAGGCTACCGGTAATAAAATTAGTTTTTGGATATACGGTATCGTTGGTTTTTTTGTGCTTAGCGTTTCTGCTTTCTTTTTAAAGAAGGCAAGGCGGAGTTAAAGTTGATCAGAAAACATTAGATGCTATTTCCAGTGTCATGTCTTACCTAAGTACTCCAAAGGGTTCGGCGTCAGTTATTATCGAGGATTAGTTTTGGCATAGGATATCTAACGATTAAGCTAAGGGGCGGCAGCACGCTGATCAGTTCCGACAACCATCTAATCATAGCTGCTCATTTTCTGATCGCTCCGCCCACCGTCTGCTTCTGGCCGATTCTGTTGAAAAAGTAGCTCCCCCGTCTGGCCTGCGGCAAAATTCGCGCATCGGCCAGCAGGGAAACACGCAGTATGATGGGACAGTTATCGAGTGGGCAGGAGCGACTGTTTTACTCGTTCAACCTTGAAGATCACATCCCCGCCAATCACCTTCTGCGCAGCATTGATCGGTGTCTCGATCTGAGCGACTTGCGCCATTACCTCGCCGATTTTTACAGCCCAATTGGGCGTCCTTCGATTGACCCAGAGTTGATGATCCGCATGCTGATCGTGGGCTATTGCTACGGCATTCGCTCAGAGCGGCGGTTGTGCGAAGAGGCCCATCTGAACCTGGCGTATCGCTGGTTCTGCCGGTTGAGCCTTGAAGATGAAGTGCCCAATCACTCGACCTTTTCCAAAAATCGACACGGCCGTTTTCGGGACAGCGATCTATTTCGCTGGCTGTTCAATGAAGTGCTGCGTCGCTGCATGGATGCGGGGTTGGTGAAGGGCGAAGGCTTTGCCGTGGACGCCAGCATCATCAAAGCGGATGCGAGTCGGCAGCGCGGCGTACCGGGAGATGAACAGGTCAACTGGAGCGATCCGGCCCTGAGCACCCGCGCCGTGCGTGAGTATCTTGAGGCACTCGATGAAGAGGCTCTGGCCGAAACGCTACCGAAGCGCCTGTCGCTGACGGATCCTCAGGCTCGCTGGACCGCCGCTCCAGGTGGCCCAGCGTTCTACGCTTACTCCACGAATTATCTGATCGATACCGAGCACGGTGTCATCGTGGATGTGGAACCCACACCGGCTCATCGCACGGCCGAAGTCGAGAGCACCAAGATCATGATGGAGCGGGTCGAGGCGCAGTTCGACATCAAGCCGGAGCGCCTTATTGGCGACACCGCTTACGGAACCGCGCCGATGCTGGCCTGGATGGTAGAGGAAAAGGACATCGAGCCGCATGTGCCGGTGTGGGACAAAACCGAGCGCAAGAACGACAGTTTTTCGAGCAACGATTTCCACTGGAATGAAGAGGCTGAGGAATACCGCTGTCCGGCCGGCAATGCATTACGTAGCGAATGGCGAGCCTTCAAAAACGAGCGTTCGCACGTCACCAAAGCCAACACCATCATCTTCCGATCCCGACAGGCCGACTGCGTAGCCTGTCCAATGAAGGCCAAGTGTTGCCCCAACACTGCGTTTCGCAAGATCGTCCGCAGCGTCCATGAAGCCGCTCGTGATGTGGCTCGACGCATCGCAGCGACGCCGGAGTATGTGCGCTCTCGCCACGAACGTAAGAAGGTCGAAATGTTGTTTGCCCACCTCAAGCGCATCCTGAAACTGGATCGCTTGCGACTACGTGGCATGAGTGGCGCGACTGATGAATTCACGCTGGCTGCTGCGGTGCAGAACCTGCGACGGCTGGCCAAATTTTCTTCTCAAGGGCCACCGGTTACGGGATAGGTGCGTCTGCACAAAGCAAAAAACCTCAAATCAACCCAATAACCGAGCTGCAAAGCTCAACGAAGGGCCGAAAAACCACTCAATGTGGTGAGTAGGTTCTCCGGTGGAGATCGTGCGTGAGTTCAGCCGATCTGCAAATCAGACTTTTTCAACAGAATCGGCCGTTTTCTGCCTGTGGTGACCGGCTGAAACCGACCCATAGCGGTCATCAGTAAGCGTCGTCCTGTAGTAGACGGTATCCCGCAGGCAGCGACTGTAATTGATCAGTGCGCATTTTCCAGGCGCGGTTGATCGGGCTCTCAGGCTTTAATGCAAGGCGCTCGGCAACCAGTGCCTCGGCAAGTGCGCGGTTGCCAAGGCGAATAGCTGCTTCGGTCAGCGTCCATGAGAAGACATCACGCTGCGCGTGACTACCGCCGAAGCGGTTAGCTTTGGCGCGTAGCGGCATCAACGAAGCTATAGCTTGGGCGTAATCCCCACGACCAAACGCCACCAACCCTTCGCACGCTGGCACACCAATCTCTCTACTCATCATGGCTTTGATACCACTGCCAGCAGCGGCCCGCCTCAGGGCATCCAACTGCTGAGCTTGTGCGCGACTGTTTCCAGTACCCACGAATGACATCATCGCGTTCACGTCGTTAAAGGCGTAGAAGCCGTCTTCACAACGGGACTCCCATTTTTTTGGCCAGTCCTTTCCACCGGTCTCCAACGTCATGACTGAGCAGGGAGAGTCTCCAGAGCAGCGCTGATCCATCAAGTAGCTCAAGCGCTTGACCAAATCCACCAGCTGAAATGTCCTCATCAAGAGACGAAGCGCGCCAGCCACGCCATTTGCCTCAAGGAGGAATAGCGCTTTGTGCCACCACAAGTGGAAGGCAAACATGCTATTGGGAGCCCAGGCATTGGCGCTGGATGAAAGGTACTTAGCCCCCTCTTCGCTACGGCCCTGCATTTCCATGACATGAGTGACGGCATGCACTGCCCAACCATCCTGCGGGTTCAAGGCAACAGCCTCGCGACCCTGCTCTTCGGCCTGCCGGTAATCACCTGCCTCTTCCAGGCCAAAGGCATACATCCCTTTCACAAAGCCAAAGCCAGGAACGTCGTTATCCCAGCGCGACATCACACGAGCCACGCGATCACGTAGCATGTGCGAGTAACCTAGATAGAAGTCGCCCAAATGGGCGTATTGCAGTGCCAGCAGATCGCGGGGGTGCTCGATCGAAACACGCCCCCAGATTTCGATTGCCCGCTCCCAGTCGCCGTCGAACCAAGCGCGTACTGCATGGATATGCTGCCGCTCGCGATCATTCGCTTTCGGTGCCAACTGCTCTGCCACGTCCAAGCTCTTGAACAGCTCTGAGTCAAACGCTTTGTCGGTCGCAGTCGCAATCGCGCCAGCACGAAAGGCGTAGGCCAGCGCAAAATCCGGGTGCTCCGCGATAATTTTGTCAGCCGCAGCCAGAGGATCGGCCTGGTAGGCATGCAGCAAGTCGCAAGCTCTATCCAGAGCATCGATTGCCTCCTGCGAGCCATAGGAAACAGGATTGCCACGCTTGTCGCGTTTGCTCATGGTTTCCTCCTGACCACGCCCTGAGGGCATAAATGATCGAGATGTGAAGATCGCTCTCGATTGTCTCCCCGAATTTGGCTCAGAGACACTTTTCCGACGAAACGTGAATGGCTGCTTCTGGCCGATTCTGTTGAAAAAGTAGCTCCCCCGTCTGGCCTGCGGCAAAATTCGCGCATCGGCCAGCAGGGAAACACGCAGTATGATGGGACAGTTATCGAGTGGGCAGGAGCGACTGTTTTACTCGTTCAACCTTGAAGGTCACATCCCCGCCAATCACCTTCTGCGCAGCATTGATCGGTGTCTCGATCTGAGCGACTTGCGCCATTACCTCGCCGATTTTTACAGCCCAATTGGGCGTCCTTCGATTGACCCAGAGTTGATGATCCGCATGCTGATCGTGGGCTATTGCTACGGCATTCGCTCAGAGCGGCGGTTGTGCGAGGAGGCCCATCTGAACCTGGCGTATCGCTGGTTCTGCCGGTTGAGCCTTGAAGATGAAGTGCCCAATCACTCGACCTTTTCCAAAAATCGACACGGCCGTTTTCGGGACAGCGATCTATTTCGCTGGCTGTTCAATGAAGTGCTGCGTCGCTGCATGGATGCGGGGTTGGTGAAGGGCGAAGGCTTTGCCGTGGACGCCAGCATCATCAAAGCGGATGCGAGTCGGCAGCGCGGCGTACCGGGAGATGAACAGGTCAACTGGAGCGATCCGGCCCTGAGCACCCGCGCCGTGCGTGAGTATCTTGAGGCACTCGATGAAGAGGCTCTGGCCGAAACGCTACCGAAGCGCCTGTCGCTGACGGATCCTCAGGCTCGCTGGACCGCCGCTCCAGGTGGCCCAGCGTTCTACGCTTACTCCACGAATTATCTGATCGATACCGAGCACGGTGTCATCGTGGATGTGGAACCCACACCGGCTCATCGCACGGCCGAAGTCGAGAGCACCAAGATCATGATGGAGCGGGTCGAGGCGCAGTTCGACATCAAGCCGGAGCGCCTTATTGGCGACACCGCTTACGGAACCGCGCCGATGCTGGCCTGGATGGTAGAGGAAAAGGACATCGAGCCGCATGTGCCGGTGTGGGACAAAACCGAGCGCAAGAACGACAGTTTTTCGAGCAACGATTTCCACTGGAATGAAGAGGCTGAGGAATACCGCTGTCCGGCCGGCAATGCATTACGTAGCGAATGGCGAGCCTTCAAAAACGAGCGTTCGCACGTCACCAAAGCCAACACCATCATCTTCCGATCCCGACAGGCCGACTGCGTAGCCTGTCCAATGAAGGCCAAGTGTTGCCCCAACACTGCGTTTCGCAAGATCGTCCGCAGCGTCCATGAAGCCGCTCGTGATGTGGCTCGACGCATCGCAGCGACGCCGGAGTATGTGCGCTCTCGCCACGAACGTAAGAAGGTCGAAATGTTGTTTGCCCACCTCAAGCGCATCCTGAAACTGGATCGCTTGCGACTACGTGGCATGAGTGGCGCGACTGATGAATTCACGCTGGCTGCTGCGGTGCAGAACCTGCGACGGCTGGCCAAATTTTCTTCTCAAGGGCCACCGGTTACGGGATAGGTGCGTCTGCACAAAGCAAAAAACCTCAAATCAACCCAATAACCGAGCTGCAAAGCTCAACGAAGGGCCGAAAAACCACTCAATGTGGTGAGTAGGTTCTCCGGTGGAGATCGTGCGTGAGTTCAGCCGATCTGCAAATCAGACTTTTTCAACAGAATCGGCCGATTTCCGCCTGTCGAGACGCCCGGCAATCAACCAGTAGCTGCCGGTGGCGACAGGCAGAAATCAGCCAAAGGCTGACTCTCACCAAGGGCAGCCATCAGCCAAAATCCGTCATTCGTGAGCCGCAACTTTCGCCCCCCCAAATTGACGTTCTGGTCCGAGCATAAAATCGAACTTCAACCGAAAACCACGCTATGAGCAATCCGCCCTTCTAAACCGCTTCCACATCATCGTTCGGCAACGAAGCAAACATTTCAGCGCGGCACACTTCAAGGATCTCATCCGCCAGCGCGGAATCATCCGGGCAGGCTCGCGACAAAATAATCGCGCCGACAGCACGTGACAGCAGGTCGATCATTTTCTTTCTCCCCTCTCCCTCCGAGGCATCCGGCCCCGTTGGATATCTCTCCCCCAGCGTTTGCAGGGTGTATTCGATCCCTTCGGCAAACGTCGTTTTCAAATCATCCGATTGACGCGCCGCGTCGCCACACAACGCGGCCATGGTGCAACCGCTGCCACGTCCGTCCCGGTGTTCCCTCGTCACATAGACGTCGATGAAGCCGGGAACGTCGAGCGCTTTGGCACCTGCCAGCGACTTGGCAAGACTGCAGGCCGAGGCTTCGGCCATCAGGGCGGCCTTCGAACCGAAATGCTTGTAGAAACCTCCGTGGGTGAAACCGGCAGCCGCCATGAGATCCGACACACCCACGCCGTCAAAGCCACGCTCACGGAACAGCCTGGATGCCGTCTCGACGATGTGTTCTCGATTGGCCTGCGCCTGGGCCTTGGTCACTCTCACGTGCAATACCTCATGTTCACTGGGAAATCATGCGGCCAAGCATACATAGATGCTGGTCATAATCAAAGCCGTTGACAGTTTAGATTAAGATCATCATCCTAATTGCACACACCACCGATCTCCATCAACGGGCACGGAAGAAATACCAGATGACCGATCAGAATCTGTTCACCCCTTACACGCTTGGCGCCCTCACGCTGTCGAACCGCATCGTCCTGGCGCCGCTGACACGTAACCGCGCCGGTCAAGGCTTTGTCCCCAGCGAGTTCGCGGCCACTTATTACAGCCAACGCGCCAGCGCAGGCTTGCTGATCAGCGAAGCCACGCAGATTTCCCGGCAGGGCCAGGGCTATCAGGACACCCCCGGGATCTACACACAGGCGCAGATTGACGGCTGGCGCACAGTGACCGATGCCGTCCATGCCAAGGGCGGAAAAATCTTTCTGCAACTGTGGCATGTCGGCCGCGTGTCGCACGTTGATCTGCAAGAAAACGGCGCCGCACCCGTGGCCCCTTCTGCGCTGCGCGCTGCCACCAAAGTATTCGTCAACAACCGCTTTGAAGACGTCTCCGAGCCGCGCGCGCTGGACATCAGTGAGCTGTCGGGGATCGTCTCCGATTTCCGCCACGCCGCGGCAAACGCTGTCGCTGCCGGATTCGACGGAGTGGAGATTCACGGTGCAAACGGCTATTTGCTGGATCAGTTCCTCAAGGACAACGCCAATGTGCGCACTGATGCTTACGGCGGTTCGATTGAAAATCGAGCGCGTCTGTTGCTCGAAGTGACGGCGGCGGTCGTCAATGAGATCGGCGCGGATCGCACTGGTGTGCGCTTGTCTCCGGTGTCGCCGGCCAATGGCGTATCCAGCAGTGATCCGCAGGCGCAATTCGATTACGTCGTGGAGCAACTCGACGCCCTCGGCGTGGTTTATCTGCACATGGTCGAAGGCGCGACCGGTGGCCCGCGTGACGTGGCGCCATTCGATTTCGGCGCCCTGCGCAAGCGCTTCAAAAACACCTACATCGCCAACAACGGCTACGACCTGGACCTGGCGACTTCAAGGCTCGCCGAAGACCAGGCCGATCTGATCGCATTCGGTCGCCCGTTCATTGGCAATCCGGATCTGGTAGAGCGCCTCAAAAGCGGCGCGCCGTTGTCCGCCCTCAATCCCGCCACGCTCTATGGCGGCGGTGCAGAAGGCTACATCGACTACCCGACGTTGGCTGAATCGAGCGCCCCCGCAAGCTGAGTAATCAGTGATCGCGCTTTCTGTTTCACACATCCTCAAAGAGAGATAACCCATGAGCACTCGTCCCGCTGTTCTCATCACTGGCGCCTCCACCGGCATTGGCGCCGTCTACGCCGAGCGCTTCGCGCAACGCGGCCACGATCTGGTATTGGTCGCCCGAGACCAGGCACGTCTGGACGCACTTGCAACCCGATTGCACAACGAACACGGCGTCACCATCGAGGTGATTGCGGCGGACCTGACCCAACTCGGCGATCTGACAACCGTTGAAAGCCGCCTGCGCGACGACGCCCGTATCGGCATCCTCGTCAATAACGCCGGCGCCGCGCTGTCCGGTCACTTTATCGACCAAAGCACCGACAGCGTCGCGCAACTGGTTGCCCTCAACACCACGGCGCTGGTGCGCCTGGCCAGCGCCATCGCCCCACGCCTGGCCAAGGCAGGCGAAGGCGCGATCATCAACATCGGTTCGGTGGTGGGTCTTGCTCCGGAGTTCGGCATGTCGGTCTACGGTGCGACCAAGGCATTTGTGCTGTTCCTTTCCCAGGGCCTGAGCCTGGAACTTTCGCCTCAGGGCATCTACGTGCAGGCCGTGCTGCCGGCCGCCACCCGCACGGAGATCTGGGATCGCTCCGGCGTCGACATCAACACCTTGAACGAAATCATGGAAGTGGACGATCTGGTGGATGCCGCACTGGTCGGTTTCGATCGTCGTGAACCGGTGACGATCCCGCCGCTGCACGAAGCTGAACGCTGGGATGACCTGCAGAGCGCACGTCAGGGCTTGCTGGGGCAAATCCGCCAGGCTGCGGTTGCCCAGCGCTACCAATCCCAACAGTGATCTTTTGGTAGCGAGCGTTCGCGCCGGATTCGATGCAGGCGCGCCAGACACTGCATCGAGTCAGGCTCGCTGTCCGGAGTAGAAATGAATCCAACGAAGACAAATACCCCCTCGGGTTCGCAGACGTCGTTCATCAACGCGACGAACCAGTCGATCACAGTCAACGGCATTCCCTTCGCCTACCGCGACACCGGCCCCACAACCGGTGTGCCTCTCGTACTGTTCAACCATTGGGGCGCGGTGCTGGATAATTTCGACCCCGCGATCATCGATGGCCTGGCACAAACCAGGCGCGTCATTACCACCGACTATCGCGGTATCGGTGGCTCAGGTGGAACCGCACCACTGACAGTCGGCGAAATGGCTGACGATGCCATCCAACTGATGCAGGCACTGGGGTTCGAAACCGTTGATTTGCTCGGTTTTTCGCTCGGCGGTTTCGTCGCTCAGGACATCGCCCTGAAGGCGCCTGAACTGGTGCGCCGTTTGCTTCTGACCGGCACCGGGCCGGCCGGCGGCACCGGTATCGACAAGGTCGGCGCAGTCACGTGGCCATTGATGCTCAAAGGCTTACTGACCTTTCGCGATCCCAAGTTCTACCTGTTCTTTACTTCGACGCCCAACGGCCGTCGATCCGCCTCGCAGTATTTGCAACGCTTGAAAGCGCGCAAGAAAAATCGCGATAAAGGCCCGACGCCCTGCGCTTTCCTGCGGCAGTTGAAAGCCATCACCGCGTGGGGCAATCAGGCGCCGCAAGACCTCGGGCGCTTGCAGGTGCCGACACTGATAGTCAACGGCGACAACGACATCATGGTGCCCAGTGTTAACTCGCTGGCGCTGGCCAACCGCGTCCCCAACGCACAGTTGGTTATTTATGAAGATGCCGGGCACGGCGGAATTTTCCAGAACTACGCTGACTTCGTGGCCAAGGCACTGGCATTCCTCGATGCCTGATAACGCGGCACATCAACACCGAAAACGTACCGCCCCCCCTCCAACCGACAAGAGCCGCACCACGATGAAGGCATTTCTAATTGATCGCTATGGCAAGAACAACGGGCGCATTGGCGAAGTGCCCGTCCCTGAAGTCGGCGCCCACGACGTCTTGATCGAGGTACACGCCAGCAGCGTCAACGTGCTGGATTCGAAGATCAGCAAAGGCGAATTCAAACTGATCCTGCCCTATGCATTTCCGCTGGTGCTGGGCAATGATCTGGCTGGCGTAGTGGTTCAGATTGGAGCACAGGTGACGGGGTTCAAGCCGGGAGACGAGGTCTACGCTCGCCCGCCTGAAGCACGGATCGGAACGTTCGCCGAATTGATCGCTGTGGACGAAAACGCGGTCGCACACAAACCCGCCAATACCACCATGGCACAAGCCGCGTCCCTCCCCTTGGTTGCACTGACCGCCTGGCAAGTACTGGTCGAAACCGCCCAACTGAAAAAGGGCCAGAAAATACTGATCCACGCCGGCTCCGGCGGCGTCGGCACACTAGCCATCCAGCTCGCCAAACACCTCGGTGCCTTTGTCGCGACTACCACCAGCACCGCGAATGTCGAATGGGTGAAGGCACTCGGGGCCGATGCAGTGATCGACTACACACAGCAGAACTTCGAGAGTGTCCTGTACGACTATGACGTGGTGTTGAACAGCCTCGGCGCCGATGTACTGGAGAAGTCACTCAAGGTCCTCAAGCCCGGCGGCCAACTCATTTCCATCTCAGGTCCACCCACTGCACAGTTCGCGCAGGAACAAAGGTTGTCCTGGCCATTGCAGCAAGTCATGCGCCTGCTGAGCCTTGGCATTCGTCGCAAAGCGCGCAAGCAGGATGTCAGCTATGCGTTCGTGTTCATGCGGGCCAATGGCGCTCAACTGCAACAAATCACCGCGCTCGTTGAGGACGCAATCATCAAACCTGTGGTTGATCGCTCCTTCACCTTTGAATCAACGGCAGAGGCGTTGAAGTACGTCGAGCAGGGACGCGCCAAGGGCAAGGTCGTTGTTACGCTCAAATGACGACGCCACAGATCGATGAGCTAACCGCAGGGGCTGAGCAACTTTCACTGCCTCAGCAGTCATCATCCGGGGTGACCTCGCCAGAGTCGCGAAAACAGCAATGGCCGCAACCGGACGTTGTGTTCATTGAACCGCCAGTGATCGTTTGGCGCAGTTTGATGCTTGAGCAGCAGGAAACCGGTTGCATGAAGGGGGTGCGAGCATGGCTGGCTCCAACTATCGCTAACGCAGACTCACTATCTGAGGGCGGCAGAATCGGGTGACGCTTCCAGCCAAAAGCAGTCGTTCGCCAGCTGAATCAAGGATGCTTGTCCATCAAGTGACCACGCGCCTCTAAGACCTCACACAAAAAGACCAGCGCTCGACGAAAAACAGGGTGGCAATCTTCATAAGGTAAACGGTCGAGCGAAGCCCAGAAAAACTCGAAGAGGTGGCCATGGTCATCGAGCGTCTGGTGTGACCATTGTTCAGGTAGTGGTCCACCCGCGTGGCAAAGTTGAAACGACCAGATCTGACCGTGATGACCGGACTGCCAACATCCTAGATCGTCTTCGATTGCGGCGGTGCTTATACCCGATTCTTCCGCCAGTTCACGCAGGGCTGCTTGACCCGGTGCTTCTCCCTTTTCAATGGTTCCCTTCACCAGTTGCACCCCAGCCTGAGGATGACGGAACAAAAGGATTCTGGGGAGCCGCGCGTAAGAAAGCACTACTGAGCAGGCCTTGTCGGGAAGCATGGCGATTTCCTTATCGGTAATGAAGGCTCAGCATCATACGCTTTCAGCTATTGCGTAACGGGTGTGGGATTGCATCGTGATTGTCAGCCTGGGTCGCAAGCAGCCCGTACGTCAACGCAAGTTCCAAGACCGGTAACAAGGGGTATAACTATCAGAACAAAAGGCGGGTCACCCAGAACAGGCCCTCCAACGGCAGCGCCCGGACCAGGCGCCCCAAGCCTGATCGGCGCCTGCGGCGCGGAGCGATGTGATGAGTTCCAGTGCATGGCGATGGGCTCGCAAGAGCCTTCTTGGCTGCATCGAGCTGACCTTGCTGGTCGCTCCACTGTGCGCCAGCGCCATGTACAAGTGCCAGGCCAGGGACGGTGCCATCAGCTACACCAGCCAAGCCATCGCCAGCGCCCGCTGCACTCGCCTCAATGGCATGGCAGGCGCCGGTGTCGACGCCAAGGCAATGGCCCTGCCACGGAGTCTGCGGGACGACAACTCAGACGCGGTGCGGGTTCGGGTGTTCACCTTCATCCACAGGGGTGTTCGTCAATATGTGAGCCGGCGCCCCGTCGGGATTTCCGCACGGGTCGATGTCATTGATCTCTATTACATCAAGGGCTGCTATCTGTGCAGGGCGCCGAAGGATTTCAAGGTCGCCTCACTGCGCCTGGACACCCAATCCTATCGGCGGGAGATCGAAGCCGCTTCGGGTCTTTATGGTGTCGACCGGGCGCTGGTCCGCGCCGTGATACATGCCGAATCGGCGTTTCGCCCCTACGCCATTTCCGAAGCCGGCGCCCAAGGGCTGATGCAGTTGATGCCCGCCACCGCCGAGCGTTTCGCCGTGGACGATCCGTTCGACGCACGACAAAACATTCGTGGCGGCGTGCGCTACCTGGCCTGGCTGCTCAAGCGCTTCAACGGCAACCAGGTGCTGGCGTTGGCAGGTTACAACGCCGGCGAAGCGTCCGTGGTCGAGTACAACGGGGTGCCTCCCTACGCCGAGACGCAATCCTACGTCACCCTCGTGCAGTCCTTGACCGAACGCTATCGCAACCATCGCTAGTACTGTAGGGCGCATAACCCGCAACAGGTAATACGCCGGGCGGGGAATGGCTCAAGCGAACTTCACGATCAGCGGTCGCTATCGGCTGTGGATTCAACCGGTCGTTGCAACACAAATTTATTGAAAATGGAGTCGTGTCGCTTAGTACCGATAGGTTGCCTGCACTGAAACGCCATGCGCACTATTTTGGTAATTGGCACTGTATTCCGGTTGAACACCGGAGTTGTTCGACTGCTTCACCGAGACTTTGGAATCCCAGAGATAACCGTAAGCAAAGTCGATCGTCAGATCTGGACTCGGCGAATAAGCCCCCCCCAGGGTCACGGCCTGGCGATTGCCAACCGGAACGCGCACGCTGCGATCGGCATTTCTGATGGGCGAAGGATCATAGGCGTAGCCCGCGCGCAGCAGCCATTGTTGGTTCAATTGATACGAGGCGCCAACGGCGGTGCTCCAGGTGTCCCGCCAGTTCATTTCTTCGATCACATGTCCCAGGCCAGCCGCCTGGCCCAAGGGGGTAAGACCGCTGTTGACTGCCTCGACCTTCTGGATCCGGCTCCAACGTTTCCAGGTGGTCCCCAGGTAGCCCGTCCAGCGACTATTGAAATGATGGGTGATAGACGTGTCCACGGATTCGGGCATCGTGAGGTCTATCTTGTTGTCATAATTTCCGTCCAGCGGAATAACGCTCGGGGAGCCAGAAACCTCAGTATGCCCCTTGAGTTCATAGTCCACCTTCGAGTGGTAGTTGATTCCCCAACTGGTTGCCTCAGTAAAGTCGACCAGGATGCCGACGTTGTAGCCAAGTGCCGTGTCATCGCCTTTGACGGTGACCAGTGTGTCCTCGCCGTTGTTCAGGGCGCCGGTGGCCAGGTAGTTCTGAAGCTTTGCATTGAAACGGTTTATGGTCGGTCCGCCACCAATGGACACGTAATCATTGATCCGCCAGGCAATGGTGGGCTGCAGGGTGACTTCTTTGGTCGTGCTATAGGAACCATGGTAGCGGCCCTGAAAAGAGCCCTCGTAATCATTGATCAGACCACTCGGCGCATAGAGGCCCAAACCAATCGAAAAACGATCATCAAGTGGCGTCGACATATAAGCGAAGGGCACGACCCCCAAAGGTACCGAGTCCCCCTCATTCGTTCCTGGGGCGCTGCTCTGCGCATCACTGATATCGTCGCTCACCGAGACGACCGCGGCTCCGCCGGAAATCTCACTACGCTTCAACTTGGTCAAGCCCGCGGGGTTTCCAAAAATGGTGCTGGCGTCCAGCGCGGAAGACGACCTTCCCGCATAGGCAGTTCCTGCACTGCTTGCACTTTGTTCGTTCAGGGCAATGCCATTGGCGCTTGCAATGGTGGAGGCGCTGAGTAGTGCGATGGCACTGCTGAATTTAATCCAGACAGCACACTTACGCTGCCCAGAGAGACACGGGATCACGCGGCTATTCAGTTTCATTATCCACCTCTTGTTTATTGTTTTTGTTGGTTGCACGCAGGCAAGGCTTCGCCGTCCCGTGCACTTCTTAGTGCCGGTTGGAGTTGATTGATGTTGTGTAAAACACCCTGACTGAACAGCGCCAGGGCATGTCTGCCGGACTTACAGATTACAAATCAGGAACTCAATTGATCCACTCCACATGAAAGCTGTAACGCCCCAGGAGCGGAGCCAGCACTTGCTGGCCAGTGCCGGCCCTGACGCAGGCAACCTGCCCACGACGATTGTCCTGCACGACTTCAACAGCAATATCCGAAAGCCCCAGTCGTTCCACTTCCTGCTGAACTACTTTGGCAATTTCGCGCTGCTGCAAAGCGGGCTTGAATATCTTGCCCACGGCAGTCAGAGGCAGTGCTTCGAGGATTTCAATTCGCTTGGGAACGGCTGCCCGCTCGCTGATGTTGAGATGAGCGAACGCCTCAAGTTCTTCGGCATTGCACACTTGCCCGGGGCGTAGTTGAACGTAGGCGACCGGCACCTCGCCCGAGTAGGCATCGGGACTGCCGATAGCGGCGGCCAGAGCGACGGCGGGATGCGCCTGAAGCGCCTCCTCGATTTGCTTGGGATCGATGTTGTGGCCGCCACGGATAATCAACTCCTTCTTGCGCCCGGTCAGCCAGAAATAACCCTGCGCATCCTGGCGACCCAGATCGCCCGTATTCAGCCAGCGCTGACCGTCGATGTCGATCCAGAGGCCGTGGTTATGACGCTCCTCCAGATAACCCTCGAAGAGGTTCGGACCGCAGATTGTGATCAGACCGATCTCATCCACGTTGGCGTCGCGCAGATACTCTCCCGAATCATTGAGCACGACCGCGCGCATATTCTGATAGGCGATCCGTATCCCGATAGAGCCAATATGGCGCTCGCCATGGGGCGGATTGATTGATGAGACGCAGGCGCCCTCAGTGAGGCCGTAACCTTCAAGGATTTTTACCCCGGTACGGTTCTCGAACTCTCGGAAAAGCTCAGCCGGCATGGGTGCTGCGCCACACATGGCAAAGCGAAGACTGGACAGGTCGCGGCCCTGCCATTCATTTTGCAGAAGTGCGGCATAGACAGTTGGCACGCCGGAAAAGAGGTTGATACCGAAGTGCTCGACCATCTCCCAGAATCGTGGGATCACGCCCTCGCCACGATACCCTTGAGGCGTGCCGAGAATCACATGGTCGCCTTGAGTCCAAGGCATCAGCCCAGTCACCAGCTGGCCATTGACATGAAACAGCGGCAGGCCACAAAAGATAACCTGGCCACCATTGCGTGGCTGCAAGTGAGCGGCCACGGCCCATGCATTGAATACTTCAGAGCCATGGCTACGCGCGGCGATCTTGGGAAGTCCCGTGGTGCCGCCCGTACAGATGTAGGAGGAGCACTCATCCTGGCGAATTTGCCGTCCGCTCTTGAGGTGCGTGTGCGGCTGGGCATTCATCAGCGTTTGCCAATCGTGGATCGCAATATCGCTGTGTAAGTCTCGTTCCTTCAGTGCCACGGCTTTCAGGGCCCCACGCACTGGTTCGTCGACATAGGGCGCCATGCTGACCCAAACGACAGACCTGATCCCGGGCAACTGATCCAGCTGCGAAGACAGTTTCGGCCACAAGTCGCTGCCTGGAGTCGGCGCGAGAGTCACCACCACCGATGCCTTCGCGGCATTCAGCAAGCCAGCCATCTGCTTGGCCTCAAGCAGAGGATTGATCGCCATGACGATCCCTGCCGCCTCCCCGCCCCATATCGTGAAATGGGTTTGCGGCAGGTTGGGCAGGATGAAGGCAATCACCTCGCCCGGTTTTATGCCCAGGTCATGGAAGGCATTTGCCGCGCGGGTGATATCCGCCAAGAGTTGGGAGTAGTTCCACTCGTGGGTGCGCTTGAAATCGGCGGCATCGACGAAGAAACTGAGCGCCGGTGCCTGAGGGGTGCGCTCGGCCGCCTGACGCAGCGCTTCATAAGTGCTGCAAGCCAGACCACGCTCCGACAAGGGGACTCGTTCGAGGCTTTCGATGTCATTCAGGGTCTGCACGACCATCAGGCTTCCCCCACGACTCGGTTGCGTTGTACGCCGAGGTCGACCACACCATCGGCACTGCGAATACGCGCCTCGACCACGTCACCGGCGTTAAGGTACTGCGTCCGGCCCTCTTGTGCCTTGAGGAAGAGTTTCCATTTGGTGGCTTCGGGCAGCAGGGCTGCTATGCGCATTTTGGCGGGTGAAGGGATCGTCAGGGCACAGCCGGCAGGCGTACCGGTGGCGATCAGGTCTCCAACGGCGAGATCTTGCAAGGCAGAAAGTTCGGTCAGGGTTTCAGCGGGGCCGTAAACCAGGTTGGCCGTGCTGTCGTCCTGTCGCACCTGGTCGTTCACCGTCAGGCGTAGCTGCAGTTCCTTCAGGTAATGAATGTTCGAGGCATCCAGAAGGCACAGGTACGGGCCGACCGGACCGAAAGTGCGGTAGCTCTTGCCCTTGTAGAACTGCATCTGGGGAATCTGAATGTCACGCGCCGAGTAGTCATTGACAATGACGACACCTGCAATGAACTCATGCAGATTGGCGTCGGTGACAGCAACAGCGCCGGTGATCGAGCGCTTCATCACAAGGCCCAGCTCGATCTCGTAGTCAAGGAAGCGCACGTGGCGCGGCTTGATCAGGTCGCTGTCAGCCGCCACCAGGCAACTCGTCGCCTTGGTGAAGATCATGTTGAATTTCTTCGCATCAGGGTCCATGCCAGACTCGATCATGTGCTGACGGTAATTGGCACCCTGGCAGACAAACTGCTGGTTACGGGTCACCGGCGACAGCAGTTTTACTTCGCCCGCCTCCAACTCAGAACCTTTCAGTTGAGCGAGGTCGTCGAGACTGTTCTGGCTAATGAAGTCACCGGTGGTTTCGAAAACACCAGGGACAATTGTGATACGGCCCTGGCGAAGCACGCCCCAGTGGATACCGTTCTGATATTCAAAGCGGACTACGTGTACAGCAGACATTGAAGGTACTCCTGGAGCGGCGTTTGTCCCGCGTTCGGTGGCGCGGGAACTGTGGTGTTGTTCTGAAGGCGGGCTGGAAACGGTGTACACCCACGCACCGCCAGCAATCAAAGCGCCGGCTTTAAGCACGTCCCGCCGGCCAAACCGGGTTGAGTTGTCCGACATGGCGGCAGCTCTACCCAAACATCCGCATGAGTGTTATCAGCTTGCGAATGGTCAGGTCCGGGCTGCGTCGCAGGTTGCGGATCAGCAGCAGCACATTGGGTAGGGTCAACTTGGGTTTGGTAAAGCTCTTGGGCATGCGCTGCCCCCACTGCGCCATTGCCTCGGGACTCACCGGATGAATGCCGGTAGGCCGAGTGGCCGTGAAAACATCTCCGTCGCAGTAATGCTCGTGCTTGTCGCCCCAAGGGTCTTGCCAGTAATCGAAGATCTGACTGCCCAGAATGTGCCGGCCGATGCCCCATGAGTGCGCCCAACCCCGCTCCCGCAGGACGCGCTGCCCCATGCCCACGGCGTCTGCATCGACAACTTCATAGGCGCTATGGCTGTAGGTGGCCATGAACCCTTGCGCAATCGCGAGCGTATGGTGAGCCGCGGGAATGTCACCGAGATCAAGGCGCATGAAAGTGACGATAGGCGTGCCGTCGAGGAGTACCTGCACATCGCTGGGAATAAACCCGAAATGCTGCGTATACCATGCACAGGTCGCTTGATAGTCGGCCACTTCAATGACGATGTGGCCCAGTTTGAGGACTTCAGGGGGAGCAATCGGCGGACGCTGCGTGGCGTTGATCCGCGGTTGTTCCTGCGCCTGATTCCAGATGAGAGGAGCTCTATGTGCCAGCGTCTTGCCCGGCGTCTGATCGCAGACGGCTTCCACAATGAAACCGGACGGATCCGTCAGTCTGACGCAATACCCTTTACCGGGATGTTCCGATTTCTCGACCGATGACGCACCCGGGATTCGAGTGAGCTTTTCCAGATCTTCCAGGGACTGCACGGCAAGTCCGAACCCGATAAAGCGCGCATGTTCGCCACGTTGGACACGGTAACAATAGGCAGTGGCTTCGGTGGCCCGCATATAGAGCGTATCGGCCTCCTGCCGACTGACCGTCAGGCCGAAGTCAGTCAGGAAACGCGCCGCCTCATTCAAGTCCGGCCGCTGGAAGATCAGGTGAGTCAGATCCTGGGCCTTTACCGTCGGCTGCGGATGCCGCGCAGGGTGTGGTGTCGTCAACCGGTGCAATTCGTTTTTGTTGTTCATTGTTTTTGTTTTCCGGGTTTTTAGGGCAAAGCTGTCCCGCCCCCCTGAAAAATCGGGGGTTTATCCAGTCAAATCAGTTACGGACTCAGTCGAGAGTAGGCAGTACCGGCAACTCCTGGATCGCCAACAGACGAGCCTCCTCTGGCGGCACACCCAATGCCCGCAACACCAGCTCAGCGGTGTCAGAGCCCGATTCGCGCCACGTTTTGTGACCTTCCAGTACCAGGAAAATCGAGCCAAGCACGCTGCTCGATATCAGCGTCAGTACCGAGAGCAATTGCTCCTGCGCAAACGTGTAGCGCCCAGTAGTAAGCCCGCTCAGAAGATCCTTGGTCGCCTGGCTGCTGAACATTTCGCGCAACGCCGAATTGCTCATGGCGAATTTATGGATGAACGCGCCCCACTGGGAGTCTTCATGCGCTCGGCGAATGAAGAATCGAATGCCATTGGCAAGGCGATGAGCAGGATCCGAGAGGGAATCGAAGCTCTTGTTGATGCGCTCATGCATCTCCCTCGCGAGATGGCTGGCGACCGCCTCGAACAGGTTTTCCATGCTGTCGATGTTGCTATAGACCGTTCCGCGCGCTACGCCTGCCTCTTGTGCGAGATCGAGGATGTTCACTTGTGAGGTGCCTCTCTCGGCGAACAGGCGAAAGGCAGCTTGATGAATGCGGCGCTGTGTTGCACTCAGGGATTGCACGGTTCTCTCTCCAGGATTACCTCATGAATACATTGAACACTTGTGTTCACTTATCGTCAACCGCATTTTTATGCATGTTGGATTTTTCGTCTGAATATGGCATTCAACCCTAATAATCTAGATACCCTGATCGACGTCGCCGGATCAACACAAGTCCTTCACATTGACATAATTGAACACTCGTGTTCAATTATGTCACGATCTGGCTCGCCCTCTCGGCAGCCTTCAAACCGGCCCATCGATGGAATGCAGGAGCTCAACCTCTGAGCAAGTACTGTGCATACAGCGCTCAAACGGTATGACCCTCAGCGATCGCTGGCCGACTTTTCATTAGCTGAAGGACAGAACATGACCGGCTCAAATATCTTCAAACCGCTTCGATTACCCAACGGCACGGTGATTCCAAACCGAATCGCCAAGGCTGCTATGGAGGAGAACCTTGCCAATGAGGAACACGCTCCAGGCGAAGCGCTGATTAAGCTCTACCAGCGTTGGGCGGAGGGTGGAGCCGGCCTGATCATCACTGGCAACGTAATGGTTGACCGCCACGCCTTGACCGGCCCAGCTGGCGTAGTGCTTGAGGACGATCGGGACCTGGGTAAATTCAAGCTATGGGCAGACGCTTGTCGCAGCCGTGGAGCCCAGGCCTGGATGCAAATCAATCATCCCGGACGGCAGCTCTTGGCTTCAATGGGGCAATCGGCAAGGGGCCCCTCCGCTGTTGCGGTCGATATTCCCGGACTTTCAAAAGCGTTTGTACTGCCCAGGGCTTTAGAAGAGCAGGAGATCGAAGAGCTCATCGGGCGCTATACCCAAGCGGCGGTGCTGGCGGAGCGTGCCGGATTCACCGGCGTGCAGATTCATGCCGCGCATGGCTATCTATTCAGCCAATTCCTTTCGCCCTTGACCAATCGGCGTGATGACTGCTGGGGCGGTAGCCTCGAAAATCGTGCAAAAATCCTATTGAAAACTATCGACGCAATTCGCCAGCGAGTGGCGCCGATCTTTTGCGTCGCTGTGAAGCTCAACTCGGCGGACTTTCAGCGCGGCGGGTTCGATGCCGAGGATGCGGCTCGCGTAGTGGAAATGCTTAACGCCAAGGCGGTCGACCTGGTCGAGTTGTCGGGTGGCAGCTACGAAAGTCCGGCCATGCAGGGGCAGACCCGCGATGGCAGCAGCCTGGCTCGAGAAGCCTACTTTCTCGAGTTCGCAGAAAAAATTGGAGAAATAGCGCGCATGCCGTTGATGGTCACCGGCGGCGTGCGCAGAAAGGAGGTCGCGGAGCGTGTGGTGAGCGGCTCGGTGTCGATGGTCGGACTTGCCACTGCACTGGCAATCGAGCCAGCCCTGCCGAAACAGTGGATGGCAGGTCGGGACATCAAGGTGGAGCCCATCGTCGTCCGCTGGAAGAACAAGACGCTGGCATCGCTGGCAGTGGCATCGGTGATCAAGAAGCAGCTCGGCTTGCTAAGTCAAGGGAAACGGACAAAACCCGGGACGTCGCCACTCATGGCATTGATCGGCAATCAGTTGAAGGCCCGTCGCCAGGCGAAGAGCTATCGGCAATGGATCGATCAAGCCAGGTAGATCAAGAACGATATCGGATCAGGCCGGTAGCGGCTTGCTGGCGATTTCCCTGGCTCTGGCAGGTGTGACGCCCAGAGCCTGGAGAACCATTTCGGCGACCCGTAGATCGTGCTCCACTACTGCCCGCCCCTCGACAACCGAGCGCATTGCTCCGGTTGTGCACGACAATACAATATCCAGGGCGACCCCTTCGTCCTCGTAAGCAAGCGCGCCCGCACGCAGCCCCTCACGCAGATCGCCCAGTACATGTTCAGCCAGACGCGAGCGCATCGCCTGGTCGAAATGGATGATACGCAGCAACGCATTCGCCCATTGGTGGTCGGCAGCGGCCCGGCACACAAACATGCGCACACCGATCGAAAGCCGCTGTGCTCCGCAGTGCACATCCGCGTTCAGGACGGCAATGGCGTCGGAGAACTCGGCGGCCATGGCAATGCCCACTGCTTCGAAGACTTCGTCGCGCGTTCGGAAATAGTTGTAGATGGTGCCGTTGGATACCTCTGCCTCCGCGGCTACCTCGAGCAGTGTGATTTCCCCCGCCTCCTTACGTGCGACAAGGCGCAATGCCGCGTCCATCAGGCCACGACGGGTGCGCTCACGCTTCTTGTGCCCCCGAGTGAGAGGTACTGGTACAGCAGCTTCTAAAGGAGGTGTGGGGGAATGCATGATCAAGCTCGTAATCTAATCGGCTCGTTGATGGTAATGGAAGCGCTGTCAGCAGTGGCGTCATCACTCATCAGCAGGTCCCGGCAGTCTTGAAGGAGTCTGCTGGCCTCTGTGCCAGGGGCGTGGTGCATGATGATACGGTCAGGACGAACGGCGACCAATGTTCCTTTTGCAGCCAGCGACAGGATCTCATGGTTCATGTCTTCAATGAAGTCACAACGGCCGTCGGAGCGTAGGCCACGGGGTCTGACTTCCAGGAAGTGGCCGCCCATCTTTTCCCAGGCAACGATTTGATCAGTGGTGAGCAGTGATAAGGGGTCGACACCGAATCCAACCAGGGTCAGGTTGTCGCCCAGCGCATCGTCGCTCAGCGTGATCTGCTTTTGCAGGGTGCGAACCCAAGCCTGGGGAAACAGGCTGCCACGTACCAGCTTATCGCCGCGACGATGTGGCACGAACAAGCCTTTCTTGAAGGTGTTCTTCGGCTTGATGTCCAACTGCTCGAAGTACCTTCTGGTGGCGGGGGTCAATCCCAGCATGCGCATCAAGCCGTGGATAAAGAACGCTGCGATCTTGTTCTTGGGCATGACCAGGCGACCCATGAGTTTCGCCAGATTAATCATGGCCTGAGCATGTGGTCGCCGCTCTACGTCATAAGTATCGAGTATCGCCGGCGCGGCATGACCACGAAGAACCCAAGCCAGCTTCCAGGCCAGGTTGGCGCCGTCACGAAGGCCCGCTACGAGACCTTGTCCCACAAAAGGGGGGGTGATGTGTGCGGCGTCGCCGACCAGGAAAGTACGCCCCTTACTGAATCTATTGCAGCAACGCGCGTGGAATCGATAGACCGCCTTGCGCTCGATTTCCAGTTCCTGCGGATTGACCCATGGCGCAATGAGCCGCGCGATGCTTTCCGGGCTTTCCAGCTCCTCCCGGGATTCGCCGGGCTGCAGCATGAATTCCCAGCGTTCCCTGCCACCGGGGGCGGGCATGTGCGGCGTGGGCCGTCGCGGATCACAGATAAACTCAATGTGATCAATGGCCGACTGATGCCGGTTCCTGGCATCGACAATCAACCAATCCTCAGCATAGGTTTGCCCTTCAAATTCCTGGCCGATCAGCGCCCTGACCCGGGAGCTGGCACCGTCTGCACCAATCAGGTACTGGGCGCGAACAGCATGCGACTGCCCATCTTCACCCCGCACGGTGGCAACCACGCAATCCGCTTCCTCAACCAGACTCTCCAACTCGAAACCACCCAGGCTGGTCACTGATTTCAGTCGGGAAACCTGGCCACGCATCGCGCGTTCCAGATCGGGTTGATAGAAGGTCACAAGCTTGGGATGGCCGTCGATGCATCCTTCGGTATTGGCGCGACCAAATTGCCCGAGGACCGGAGAGTGCATCTTCACTTCAGGGATAACGATCTTCTCGAAAGCGTCCTCCGACAATCCGGCGAGTTGCAGGATGCGCAGGGCCTCGTTGTCCAGAGCAATGGCACGAGGCATCAGTACGATTTCATGGAGCTTGTCCAGCACCAGGGTCGTAACCCCGTAGCGGCCGAGCAGCGCCGCGATTGTCGCCCCTACCGGACCGTTACCGACGATCAGTACATCGACGGTGGAGGTAGGCAATTCGGAAACGTTCTTGTTGTTGTTCATCTCGAGCCCTTGTTGTGATTGAAGTCGTGAGGCGCATAGGTCTCATCGTCAGGCGGAATCAAGATAAGCAAAATTGAGATATATTTCAATATTGATGAATTTGTCATATTTTTTTGAGATAATTGAAAAGCCGTGATGTGGTCGAACGAACCAGCGCAGAGGCCAGGTGTCACTGCCCGCGTTTAGGCAAACAAGGCTCGTGGCATAAAGTTTTGGGTACGCCAGTTTCCGACCGACGACGCTTGGCGTCAGGGTCGATCAGGGGTGTCATGGGAACAGTGGCCCATGACTAAAGCGCGTCACTGCGAGGGACCGAGGCTAGATCGAAGACGATCGATACCGTGCGAATTTTCAGCACCACGTTTTAAGTTTTCAGGAATTACCCGTGGCCCGTCCGCAGCCCCATCCAACCCCCGTCCTGCTGAGCTTCGGCGAGTTCGAGCTCGATGAGGCCAACGCTTGCTTGTTCCACGCTGGGCAAGCGGTGGCTTTGGCGCCGACCCCTTTCCTGTTGTTATGTGTGCTTGCCCGCCAGCCGGGGTCATTGGTATCCAAGGACTCTTTACTGGATGCGGTGTGGGGGCATCGGTTTGTCAGTGATTCAGTCCTGAAAACGGCCATCAGTGACCTGCGCAAGGTATTGGGCGATGACCCCAAGCACCCTCGTTTTATTGAGACGGTGTCGCGGCGCGGCTATCGCTTCATCGCCGTCTCGTCTCTTGCTGCTTCGGTGCCTCCTGCATCTACGGCAGTCCCGGAAGCCGGCTCACCTCAATTGCCGACATTCATCGGTCGCATTGCCGAAGTCGCCAGGCTGCAACGGGCGTGGGAACGGGTTAGTGGAGGCCAGCGGGCCGTAGTTTGGCTGGCTGGAGAACCGGGGATCGGCAAAACCACATTGATCGAGCATTTTCTTGCCGGTCTTGGCGGCATCGCCTGCGCCCGCGGCCATTGCATGGAGCACTTCGGCACCGGTGAACCGTACCTGCCGGTACTGGAGGCGTTGGCCGATCTGTGCCGCAGCGACCCGACCCTGCCGGCGTTGTTGCGCGAAGTAGCACCCACCTGGCTGTTGCAATTGCCGTGGCTGAGTAGCACGCAGGAACGAGACACATTGCGGCGCGAGCTGGCCGGCGTCGGCCCGGAACGCATGCTGAGGGAATTTGGTGAATTGTTGGACCGCTTCACAGAACTGCGCCCGCTGTTGCTGGTAACCGAAGATCTGCACTGGAGCGACCGGGCGACGGTTCAGTTGATTAACTACATGGCGCGACGCCGTGGCCCCGCACGGCTCATGTGGCTATCAAGCTTGCGTCTTGCCGAAGTGGTGGCTCTCGAACATCCACTCAGCTCATTACGTCACGAACTGCGTCTGCAACGCTTGTGCGAGGAAGTAGTACTCGACCCGTTTTCCGAAACCGAGGTCGCCGACTATGTGGCGTTGCGTTCAGCCTCACTGGCATGCAATGAAACCTTCGTGCGCGCCCTGCACGAACGGACCGACGGCGTACCGTTGTTCGTTTCCTCAATCATCACTGAAGTGATGGATGTAAAAGAGGACGAAACCACCATCGAAGCTCGGCTGGCGGATCTGGTAGTTCCCGAGAACCTTGCGGCCATCATCGATCACTACATTGCCAAGCTGGCTCCCGAGCAACGAACACTTCTCTGCGCGGCTGCGGTGTGCGGGTCCGATTTCCGGATTGAGACGGTTTCGCTCGCCCTCGAGCGCAATCTCTCTTCGGTGATCGGGGCCTGTGAGGAACTGATGCGTGAGCAGGTATGGCTCACACAATCGCGGACACCCGATATTGACGAAGCGGTAGAGCGGCCTTACTCGTTCCGCCATGCCCTTTTTCGTCAGGTGCTGTACGAACGCACGCCTCGTCCGTTGCGCATCGATCTCCATCGCCAGGTTGGCACTGTCCTCGAACGCGAGCGCTCGACCGGTGTGCCGGTTGCGGCCTCGGAACTGGCGATGCACTTCGACCGTGCTCGGCTACCGATGATCGCGCTGCGCTATTACGCTGAGGCGGCAGAAGCCGCGCTACTGCACTTCAGCCCGGACTTGTGCATCGGCCTCACTGAGCGCGCCTTGGCCCTACTTGTGCAGGCCCCCGAAGGAGCGGAACGCGATACGCTCGAAATTACCTTGGCCACGTTGCAGGGGGTTTCGGCTTTCCACATGTTCGGTGTCGGCAGCAAGGCAAAGGGCGCTTTCGAGCGGGGTTACACTCTGCTAGTGGAAGTCCCCGAGCACCCCATGCGCGGTCGCCTTTTGCACGGATTCGGCTATCTACTCGGTCTACGCGGCGACTATTTGCAGGCGTTGGAAGTGGCAGAGCGTGCTGAAGCTCTCTCCCTTAACGCAAACGACCAAGAGCTCATGCTGGCGGCATGCATCGTTCAGGGCGAGGTGCATCACCTCCAGGGCCGCACGAAAATGACACGCAGCTGGTTAGAGCGCGCCCTCGCGATCGCCGAGCCGCTGGGCATAGGGACAAACGAGATCTTTGCGGCAGATCCCCAGGTCATGCTGCACGGCATGCTGGCCATCGAACTGGTTCGGTCTGGTCTGATTGAGCAAGGGCGAACCCATATGCAGCAGGCACGAACCCGCGCGCATACGCTTCGACAACCTATGACATGGCTGGTCGCTACCTGGCAGGAGGTGTTGATCGAGGTACGACTGGGAAACTCTGTGCGGGTGGCAGCGCTGGCTGATGACATGCACAAGCTCGTCGATGAATATTCGCTCGCGCTTGGGCGCACGGCTTGCCGCTGGTGGCGCGGCTGGGCCGACGCGCGCAACGGTGCCCCCCACGACGGCTACCGTCACATCCGTGAGGCCTACGAGGAACACACTGGACTCGGTATGCGCTCCGGAGCCAGCGAGGTACTCGGCTACGCCGCCGAGGCGCTGCTACTGACAGGCGATTACGACGCAGCGCACGTTGAATTGCAGGAAGCCCTCCGGGTGGGAGAGGAATTGGGCGAACGCGTATACCTGCCGCAACTGTTGCTGTTGGAGGCCGCGATCGCTCGAGCTCAGGATCGGTCGGATGCCAGTAACGCGGCGGTACGGGCTGCGATTGAAGAGGCGCGCGACCAGGAAGCATTGTGGCTGGAGCTGCTCGCGCTGGTTGAATTATGTGAGTACCACGACGCCGTACCAGCGGATCGCCAAGCATTGGTGATGCTGATTGATCAGTTACCCGAAACGCATGCAACCGAACAGGTCAAACGTGCACGCTCGCTGGTTGAGGCTGCTAAACGGGCTTGAAGTGACGGTTGTGGGAGCGGAGGTCATCCGACCGAAGTCTGACCTTTTGCTTACGACTCGAACCAGGGGGACGGCTTACGCTGGCATCGAACCTTCTAGAACCCCAGGTCTGTGATGAGCCTTAACCCTGAATCCAAATACCCGAGCCGCCGCGCATACGTCGTCAAGCTGCGCAGTGATGCCGGACCGGAGGCCCTGATGGGCCGACTCGAAAACCTGGTCACCGGACGTCAGCGCGAGTTCTCGTGCGCCGAAGAGTTGCTGGAGTCGATTGGCGAGGATCTGGCGACAGCAGTCGGTGAGCAGGCGATAGAAAGCGATGGTGAATGATCCTTTCCAGCATCGACAGACAAAGCGCATGGCGACCGAACGCTGACGGTTCGCTGACGACTTTGCGCACGCAGTCCCCCTACGCTGACGCCACCTCGAACTACACGAGTCCATTTCCAATGCCGCGACTTTCCACCCCCCATCCGCTGCCCCGCCATGCGGATGGGACATCCTTGCAACGCACCAAGTGCCCAACCGCGTTCGCCCTAGCGGCAGCCTTGGCCACTTCGATCGCCATCGCCCTTTCCGGCTGCTCCACACCGGTTGTCAAGCCCTCGGTCGACTTGCCGAGTAACTTCACCGCGAGTACGGCGTCCGAGATGGAGCCCGAGGCGGCCTGGTGGGAGGTCTATCACGACCCATTGCTGACGGACCTGGTCCGTCGAGCCGCGCGGGAGAACCGCGACGTCAAGATTGCCGCCGAACGGTTGCGTGCCGCGCGTGCTGGAGAAACGGTCAGCCAGTCCTGGCTACTTCCGAGCGTCGGTGCGTCGGTCTCCGGCAGTGACCGCAGCACCGGCTTCAATTCGGCCATAAAACAGGGGTATCCGGATATCAAGACCGCCAGTGCGGGCTTGGACGTCTCGTGGGAACTCGACCTGAGTGGCCGCCTTAGAGCCGGTGCGGCGGCGGCTGACGCCGATGCGCTAGCCGCGGAACACAGCATGCGGGGAGTACGCCTGCTGGTGATAAGCGATGTCGTCAGCAACTATTTCACACTGGTCGGCGCGCAACGCCAGGTCGCAACGCTACGAGCAATCTCGGCGATGCAGGATGAAACGCTGCGCTTGGTTACCGCACGTCAACAGGTGGGGCTGGCATCCGCCTTCGACGTCGAACGCGCCCAAACCGACGCCTTGTCGGCGCGGGCGCAGATTCCGCCGTTGGAGACCCAAGTGGCGGTGGCCCGCCACCGTATCGCGGTGTTGATCGCCGACCAGTCTTTCAACAGCACCAACATTCAGCCCTCGAGCGGCGATATGACTGATGTGCCTGAGGCCAAGCCCGGGCAGCCGGCCGAATTGCTGCAACGCCGACCTGACGTGCTGGCGTTGATGGCTCAACTCGACGCTGCCAATGCACGTCGTCAGCAAGCGAAAGCTGAGTGGTTCCCGCAACTTTTTCTCGGTGCGTCCTTTGGACGCCAGGGTCTGAACCTGAACGGAGCCGATCTTGGTGCTGCGCGCTTCACCAATGTCGCGGGTCTGCTGGCAATGCCGCTCTTCAACGCGGGGCGCACGCAAGCAATCAACGATGCGGCCGAAAGTGCTCAACAAGAGGCCGTACTACGTGCCGAAGACGGCATCGTGCGTGCGCTTGAGGATGTGGAAAACGCCTTGGTCACGCTTGCGCAGGAACGCCGCCGTTGCGGGTCGCTGCAATTGGCCGCCGCTTCCGCAGAGACGGCGCAAAGTCGCGCCCAGTCGCTCTATAACCGCGGACAGATCGACCTGTTGCCACTGCTGGACTCGCAGCGCGCGCGCCTGGCGGCACGCCTGAGTTCCAACGAAAGCAACACCCGCCTGCTGCTTGATAGCGTGCAGCTCTACAAGGCACTGGGCGGGGGCTGGCAGGTGTTCGAACCCCCCTCCAACCCAACCGCATCCGCCAAAGCCAAACGGCCACCACTTTCCTAAGAATCTGTCGTTTTCCAAAGAGGAACCGTCTTGAAGAATTCCCTTACTGCGGCCGGCGCCTTGGCCGTAGCGGTCATGCTGTCCGCGTGTAGCCCCGACCAGCCCTCTGTGCAGGCACCACGACCGGTGCGCACCGTTGCAATCAGCTACGACAATGCCCGCGACATCAGTCGCTATGTGGGCACCGTACAGTCGCGACATGAGGTCGACCAGGCCTTCCGCGTGGGTGGCAAGGTAGACCAGCGCAAGGTCGATGTAGGCCAGTTTGTGCGTGAAGGCGACATCCTGGCTGTGCTGGATGATAGCGACTACCGCCTCGCTGAAGAAACGTCGCGACAACAGTGGTCGGTTGCCGTCGAGCAGACTCGCCAAGCCGACTCGGACAATCAGCGCCTGTCCGCGCTGAAGACTGACGGCTCGGTCAGTGCGGCCGATGCCGAGCGCGCGCATACCAATGCCCAAACCGCGCATGCGACCGCCGAGGCCGAAGCGCGAAAGCTCGAACTCGCGCGCAACCGGCTCAAGTACACCGTGCTGCGCGCCTCGCGTAGCGGCGTCGTCACGGCTGTGCGCTTTGAGGCAGGGCAGGTCGTGCCGGAGGGTCAACCGGTTATCTCGATCGCGAACCCGGGCGAATCCGAGATCGTCATCGACGTGCCCGAGGATCAACTGGCTGTCTTCAAGGACGCGCGCTTCAAGGCCTCGCTGGCCAGTGCGCCGAACGAGATCTTCGATGTCACGCTGCGCGAGCTGTCGCCACAGGCGGCAGCGCAGACACGTACCTATCGCGCGCGGCTCAAGCCGTTACAGGCACTGCCGCTGGGCGCCACCGCCACGGTGATGGCCGAGCGAGTCATGACCAGTGTATCTGTGGCGGCAGTGCCAGCCACGGCATTGACGCAGAACGGCGGTCAGCCGGCGCTGTGGGTGGTCACGCCCACGGGCAAGGACCCCGTAGGCATCGTCGATCTGGAGCGTGTGGCAGTTTGGGGTTACCGCAACGACCAGGTGCTCATCTCCGGGCCGCAGGCTGGCGCATTGATCGTCACCGCCGGTGTCCAGAAGATGACGTCCGGACTGAAGGTCGCGCTTCCCGGTGCGGCGATTGTTGACGCGAATACCACGCTGCAGGCCACTCGATGAACAATTTCAACCTCACCGACTGGGCGCTGCGCCATCGCGCCATCGTTCTGTTCATGCTCCTCATTGTCGCGGTGGCCGGCGCCTTCAGCTTCACCCGGCTCGGCCAGCTCGAGGATCCGAACTTTTCCGTGCCTTCCATGACCGCCATGGTCATCTGGCCGGGCGCCACTGCCCAGCAATTGCAGGACCAGGTCCTCAACCGTATGGAGAAGAAATTCGAGCAGATCGACAACTTCGAGAAGGTTGTCACCTACGCGCGGCAAGGCTATGCCGGCATGACGCTCACCGTGCGCGGCGGCACTTCCAAGGCTGAGCAGCGCGAAGCCTGGTACCAGGCGCGCAAGAAACTCAACGACCTGAGCCTCGAGATGCCTGACGGCGTGATCGGCCCGATCCTCAACGACGAGTACGGCGACGTGTATGGCCTGATGTACGCGGTCAAGGGCGACGGTGTCGGCCACGCCGACCTGTCGGACGCGGCCGAGGACATCAAGCGCCAGATGCTGAAGGTGCCGATGGTCAAAAAGATCGATCTCATCGGCAAGCAGGCCAAGCGTGTCTACGTCGAGTTCTCACACGAACGCCTGGCAGCGCTGGGCATTACACCGCTGGCCATCACCGAAAGCCTCAAGAGCCAGAACGCGATGTTGCCCGCAGGCCAGATCGACACCCGAGGCGACCGCGTCATGGTGCGCGTGAGCGGCCAATTCGCCAGCGAAGAGGCTATCCGCAATGTGCCCATCTCCGCGGGCAGCCGGCTGATCAAGCTCGGCGACATCGCAACCGTTACACGTGGCTTCGAGGATCCGCCGACCTACACGGTACGTCACAATGGCCAGCCCGTACTGATGCTCGGCATCACAATGACCAGCGACGGCAACATCGTGGACCTTGGCAAGGCGATGGACATGGCAGTCGCCAAGATCCAGTCGGAACTTCCGCATGGTGTGGAGCTGGAACTCGTGGCCGATCAGCCCACCACGGTGAGGGATGCAATCCTGGACTTCGGGCGCGCGCTAGTCGAGGCGCTGGTCATCGTGATTGCGGTGAGCCTGGCCAGTCTGGGCTGGCGCGCAGGCCTCGTGGTCGCAGCCACGGTGCCGTTGGTGCTGGGCGGCGTGGCGCTGGTGATGTTGGCGATGGGCTGGAACCTCGAGCGCATCTCGCTCGGCTCACTGATTATCGCATTGGGACTACTGGTGGATGACGCCATCATCGCCATCGAGATGATGGTGGCGAAGATGGAAACCGGCATGGACCGCGTGAAGGCCGCCGCCTTCTCCTATCAGTCCACCGCCATGCCGCGCCTGACCGGCGCGCTGATCACGGTCGTGGGCTTTCTGCCGATCGGCCTGTCGAAGTCCACCACCGGCGAGTACGCGGGGGGCATTTTCTGGATCGTCGGCGCCGCGGTGCTGTTCTCGTGGATCTGTTCCGGCATCTTCACACCGTACCTGGCGGTCAAGATGCTGCCCAACGACTTGGGCACGCACCAGCACGCTGATCCACACGACACCAAGTTTTACCGCAGCCTGCGCCGCCTGATCGACACCGCCATCGAGCGTCGCTGGGTGGTCATCGGTGCGACGGTGGGTGCTATGGTGCTCGCTCTGGCCTGTATCAAGCTGGTGCCGCAGCAATTCTTCCCCAACAGTTCGCGTCCTGAACTGGTCATTGACCTGCGTGTCAAGGAAGGCTCCTCGTTCGCCGCGACGACCGAGCAGGTCAAGCACATGGAGGAGATCCTGGCGAAAGACAAGGACGTGCGTTTCTATACCGCCTACACCGGCGCCGGCGCACCGCGCTTCTATCTCTCGCTCAACCCCGAGCTGCCCAATCCGGGGTTTGCCCAGTTCGTTGTGATGACCAAAGACCTGGAGGCACGCGAGCGAGTACGTGCGCGGCTGGTGGCCTCGGCTGACCAACAATTCCCGCAGGCGTGGGTGCGCGTGACCCGGCTCGAGTTGGGACCGCCTGTCGGCTACCCGGTGCAGTTCCGCGTCGTAGGCCCCGATACCCAGGTGGTGCGCAAGATCGCCCGCGACGTAGAGAATATAGTGGCGTCCAATCCGAAGGTGCGCGACCTCCAGCTCGACTGGAATGACCCGGTGCGAACACTGAAAGTGGAGCTTGATCAGGACAAGGCGAGCGCGCTTGGCCTCACGCCGGCCGACGTGTCGCTGGCGACCCAGACCGTGATGAACGGCGCAGCCCTGTCGCAGTTGCGTGAGCGCGAGGACCTGATCGACATCGTGGCCCGTGCCGTGCCAGAGGAACGCTTGAACCTCGACACACTGAAAAACATCAACCTTTACACACGCCAAGGCACGGTGGTGCCGCTGTCGCAAGTCGCCCAGGTGCGCGCTGAACTGGAAGAGCCTGTACTGTGGCGCCGCAACCGCGACATGGCGATCACTGTGCGTGCCGACGTGAAGGATGGTGAACAGGGTGTATCGGTGACGCAGGAAATCCAGCCGTTGCTCAAGGACATCGAAGCCAAGCTGCCGACCGGATACCGCATCGATGTAGGCGGAGCGGTTGAGGAAAGTGACAAGGCCAACAAGGCGCTGCTCGCGGTAGCCCCGTTGATGCTGGTCACTATCCTGCTATTGCTCATGCTGCAATTGCAGAACTTTTCCCGCATGTGGATGGTGATGCTGACCGCACCGCTGGGCTTGATCGGTGTGGTGCCCGCGCTGCTGGTGTTTCAATCGCCGCTGGGCTTCGTCGCGATCCTGGGCATCATCGCACTGGGTGGCATGATCATGCGCAACGCGGTGATCCTGATCGATCAAATACAAATCGAGATCGCTGAGGGCCGCGCCCCCTGGAATGCTGTGCTGGATGCCGCCATTCACCGAGCGCGTCCGGTGATGCTGACGGCGCTGGCCACCGTTCTTGCAATGATCCCGTTAACGCGCAGTGTGTTTTGGGGGCCGATGGCGATCGCGATCATGGGCGGCCTCACTGTGGCGACGCTGCTGACAATTTTCTTCGTCCCGGCGCTGTACGCCGCATGGTTCAAGGTGGATCGCCAGACGACCACTGATACCCAAAAGGTACGGGGGAAGGCCATGCTTGCTTCTGAGTGATGAGTGCCGTGGCTTTTGTCCCCGGCCTCACCGCTGTTAGAGAAGTTTTTTCAGCACGGTTTCTGAAACAACCGAGGTCAGCCGTGGGGGGGCCTGCGAAAATTCCTTTTCTTTCGCACTTCGCGGCTCACAGGCAAGGCTGATGGCCATAATAGCTGCTGACCGCATAGCCCACGATCAGCATGCGGATCATCAGCTCAGGGTCAATCGAAGGACGCCCAATTGGGCTTTAAAAATCGGCGAGGTAATGGCGCAAGTCGCTGGTCCGCGCAGTGATACATGCCAAATCGGCGTTTCGCCCCTACGCCATTTCCGAAGCCAGCGCCCAGGGACTGATGCAGTTGATGCCCGCCACCGCCGAGCGCTTCGCCGTGGACGATCCGTTCGACGCACGACAGAACATTCGTGGCGGCGTGCGCTACCTGGCCTGGCTGCTCAAGCGCTTCAACGGCAACCAGGTGCTGGCGTTGGCAGGTTACAACGCAATCCTACGTCACCCTCGTGCAGTCCTTGACCGAGCGCTATCGCAACCATCGCTAGTACCCTGGGGCGCATAACCCGCAACAGGTAATACGCCGGGCGGGGAATGGCTCAAGCGAACTTTCACGCTCACCGGTGGCTATCGACCCATAGCGACCCGTCACAGCGTCTGGAAAACCTGACGCTACTCATCCACGCTGACACCCGATCCGCCTGATTCGCAGGGGACATCCTTCAGCTTGGGCAACCCGTCCTTGATGCGCAGCCTGGCCTCCTGATAGTGAACATGAACGCCTGGCGAATACACGAGATCCGGGATGACGGCGGCATACACGTCGATGAGCCCCATCCCCGGGTGTTCGGTGAAGAGGTGCCCGCCGCAACGCTTGCACCACTTGCGATAACTCTGCGGTGTCTTGTTGTAGGTGCCAATGTTGTCAGCCCCCCGGGTTACTTGCACCGCCTCGGGTTTCCACAGCGTGAAGGCATTGACCGGCGCTGCTGACCAATGTCGACACGACTCGCAATGGCAATAGCCCATTGCGGCCGGCTCACCGCTGACGGTGAACTCGACTGCGCCGCAAAAACAACTGCCTTTGTAAGACCTTTGAATGCTCATGGAATGACTCCTTCATCAGTTGTTACGCATACCGTCGAAGTTGAGATGGATCGCCTGAGCGTTGGTGACTTTCACCCGTCGATATAGCGCACCGCTGTCGCCGGCGTGCGTCGAACCTGCAGTTCGAAAATGTCAGGGCGCGCATAGTGCCCGGTGACGTCGAGCGTGCGCCGCGCTGGCGCCACGAGTGAGACGTCGATGTCCGCATACAGAATGCCTGTCTCTCGGTGCAGTGGACCGGCTGTGATCCGGCCTTGAGGGTTGACCACCACCGAGTCGCCGTCGTTGATCCACTCTTGCGGATCGGGAAACAGTTGCGTGCGAGCCGGAAAGTCATCGGGAATGTCGCTGCCGCGCAGTGAGGTACCACTGCCGAGCACCCAGCATCGACCTTCGAGTGCAATGTGACGCATCGTGCTGATCCAGCCCTCGCCGGTGTCGTACGTGGGGGCGACGTAGATTTCCACTCCCTGGGCATACAATGAATAGCGCGCCAGGGGCATGTAGTTTTCCCAGCAGATGAGCGTACCAATGCGGCCGACAGGTGTATCGACCGTACGCAACCCTGACGCATCACCGAAACCATGGACCATGCGCTCGGGGTTCGTTGGCATCAGCTTGCGATGCCGGTTGAGCACTTCGCCGTCCGTACCGATAACGACTACGCTGTTGTAGAGCGTGCCGCCTCCATTACGCCGTTCGCATTCATTGATCCCGCATACGATTGTCACGGCGTTGGCGCTGGCGACCTCGCACAATGGGTTCAGGTCACCGTTCGCGATATCGACGGCGTTGGCCAGCAGACGCGTGTGCAACTGGCCCATTAAAGCTCCGTCTTTTCCCGCCGCCAGCCGCCAGATCCACGACGGGTAACCTGGAATGTACGATTCGGGTAAAACAATCAACGAGGCTCCCGCCGCCGCGGCCTCAGCGACCGATTGCACGGCTCGGGCGATCGTCGCGCTGCGATCGAGCAGCACCGGCGGCCGCTGAATGATGGCTATCTTGGTCATGACGTTCTCCTGAGACGGTGGATTTCGCAGGTTTGAGCGTGCACGTGGCGAAGTCGCGAGACTAGTTCAGAAACTGAAGCGTTGTAGTTGCGGAGTACAGGCGATGGATGAAAGCTACGGTCAGTTTTGTACGGTCGCGCGCGGTGCTGAAGCACTGTGCGAGCGCTGGACGCCTTTGGTCGTGCGCGAGCTGCTATGTGGCAGTAAGCGCTTCAATGAACTGCACCGCGGCGTACCGCGAATGTCCACCAGCTTGCTGGCACAGCGGCTGCGCCACCTGGAAGCTATCGGTGTGGTACATCGCACGGCCGCAGGCAAGGTCTGGGAGTACAGCCTGACCGAGGCAGGCGAGGATTTGCGCCCCATCATAATGGCGCTAGGCCATTGGGGCGCGCGCTGGATAGGTAGCCGCCTTCGCGATAACGAACTCGACGCGGGCCTGCTCATGTGGGACGTGCGCCGGTTCGCGCGCATCGAGATGTTCCCGTCCCGGTCGGTGGTCATCCACTTCAGGTTCCGCGACGCGCGCTCCGGCGAGCAGGAGTGGTGGCTCGTGGTCGAACATGGTGTGGCAGATCTGTGCCGCGATGACCCCGGACGCGAACTCACGCTCGTCGTAGACTCTAGCGTGCGCGCGTTGACAGAAGTGTGGACTGGCGACCGCACACCCAGGGAGGTTCTTCAGTCGCGGGAGCTGCGTGTAGACGGCGCTGTGCAGGATGCGGAAAACTTGTGGCGCTGGCTTGGCACGAGTGCGTTCGCCGGTTCCCGGAGCGCTGCAATCCAGCCTTTGCAATCGCCATAGAGAACTGTCCGCTTGTGGCCATCAGCCAATTGCAGACTTCAACGCCGGCGCACGGTTATGATCGCGGAGACCCAGGCGCCCTTGGACCCACGCTCATGCCAGCCTCGAAAACCCTCCCCTCCCCCGCGCCGCTGCTCAAACCCGGTGAGACGGTGGTGTTGTTCGACGGTGTCTGCAAGCTGTGCAATGGCTGGGTGAGGTTCGTGATTCGCCATGACCGCCAGCGGCGCGTGCGGTTGGCGGCGGTTCAGTCACCCGAGGGGCAGGCGCTGCTTGCCTGGGCAGGTCTGCCCATGGATCAATTCCACAGCATGGCGGTGATCCGCGACCGATACTACTGGGAGCGTTCGCAAGCATTTTTCGAAGTCTTTGCCCAGTTGCCCGCCATCTGGCGCCCTGTGAACCTGTTACGCATCATCCCTCGCCCACTTCGAGATTGGGCCTACGACCGCATTGCGCTCAATCGTTATCGGCTCTTTGGCAAATACGACACCTGCCTGTTGCCGGATCCGGATCATGAGCAGCGCTTTTTGAAAGCGCCCCGGTGAACGCCTTGAGGCGACGTGACGAGCTGGATCATTACCCGGCTTGAAGCTATACCGAAAGGGTTCCGGGCGGGGATGGACCACACACTCGATTAGCGTCTGAGGAGAATTTCACGGTGTCGAATCAGCTGGTCATACGCAACATGACCCGTCCCGAACTGGACGAACTCGTCGAGTGGGCTGCCCGTGAGGGCTGGAACCCCGGCCTTCACGATGCCGAGCTGTTCTGGGCCACCGACCCTGCCGCCTTCATCGCGGCGTCCCGGGGCGAGGAATTGATCGGCGGTGGCGCCATCACCTCCTACCATGGCGAATTCGGTTTCATGGGTTTTTTCATCGTCCGGCCTGAGTATCGCAGCCAGGGCCTGGGCAATACCCTCTGGCACGCACGCCGCGAGCGGCTCCTCGCCCGCCTGCGCCCGGGCGCGAGCATCGGCATGGACGGCGTCTTCGCGATGCAGGACTACTACGCCAAGGGTGGTTTCGTCTTCTCCCATCGCAACCTGCGTTTTCGTGCCGAAATCACCGAGCGCCCGACAACCTCGCAGGCGGACGTCCAGGACATCGTCCCGTTGGCCTCCTTCCCGTTCGATCAGGTGCTCGATTACGACCGCACCTGCTTCCCCGCCCCGCGCGCAACCTTCCTGAGCGGGTGGATAACCCAGGCCGATGCACTCGCCGTGGGTTGTCGGCGCGAGGGCAGGCTGAGCGGCTATGGCGTGATAAGGCGCTGCCGGGAAGGCTGCAAGATCGGCCCCCTGTTCGCCGATGACGCCCTGGCGGCCAATGCCCTCTACGCGCGCCTGGCGGAATTTGCGCAAGGTGGCCCGCTGTTTCTCGATGCCCCGGAGAACAACCCCGCCGCCATGGCGCTCGTGCGCCAACAGGGCATGACCGAGGTGTTCGGCTGCGCACGCATGTACCTCGGCCCTCCTCCGGCGATCGCGCACGAACGTGTGTTCGGCGTCACCACCTTCGAGCTGGGCTGATGTCCGCCCGCGACCTCATCGGTTATGGCGGCCGCCCACCCCACCCGCGATGGCCCGGTGAGGCACGTGTCGCTGTCCAGTTCGTACTCAACATCGAAGAAGGCGCGGAATCCTGCGTCCTCAATGGCGATCCCCAGTCCGAAGCCTGGCTTCACGAGCTACCCGGCCGCCCGCCGCGTGTAGGGGAACCGGACTTGAGCGTCGAAGGCATGTACGAATACGGATCGCGCGCAGGAGTCTGGCGCATCCTGGAACTGTTCGGCGCCCGAGGCCTGCCGCTGACCGCCTTCGCCGTCGGCCGGGCGCTGGAACTCACCCCGGCGATCGGCCAGGCGCTCTGCGCGGCCGGGCATGAGATTGCCGGGCATGGCTACCGTTGGCTGGACTATCGCGACATGCCTGAAGACCAGGAACGGCACCATATCCGCCTCACCCTCGACGTGATCGAGCAGATCTGCGGTAAACGCCCCGTCGGTTGGTACACAGGAAGGGTCAGCCAGAACACCCGTCGCCTGTTGCGTGAGGAAGGTGGGTTTCTCTACAGCTCGGACGCCTACAACGATGACCTGCCCTACTGGCTCCCGGGCTCGCCCGCCCACCTGGTGATCCCCTACACACTGGTCAACAACGACGCCCGCTATCTGCTGCCGACCGGTTTCGCCTGCGGAGAAGACTTCTTCCAGCTGCTCAAGGATGCGTTCGACCTGCTGTGGCAGGAGGGCGCGCAACACCCGAAGATGATGAGCGTCGGCCTGCATGGGCGGATCAGTGGCCATCCCGGTCGTGCGATGGCGCTGGCGCGCTTTCTCGATTACGTGCAAGGCCACGACGCGGTGTGGATCTGCCGGCGCGAAGAGATTGCCAGGCACTGGATAGCCCGGTTCCCTGCCTGAGTGGGGTTCGGAACGGGCTGAGCCTCGCAGGCTTGTCAAAATCCCCCGTTGTGCATCAGGCGCCCTGCTCCGCCTTGAACATCGTCGAGGCGTTGCCTGCCACTGATGTGCGTTTTGGGTCGGTTTCAGTCGATCATGGAAGGCAGAAACCGACCCAAAGCTGATGGTGGCGACAGGCAGAAATCGGCCGATTCTGTTGAAAAAGTCTGATTTGCAGATCGGCTGAACTCACGCACGATCTCCACCGGAGAACCTACTCACCACATTGAGTGGTTTTTCGGCCCTTCGTTGAGCTTTGCAGCTCGGTTATTGGGTTGATTTGAGGTTTTTTGCTTTGTGCAGACGCACCTATCCCGTAACCGGTGGCCCTTGAGAAGAAAATTTGGCCAGCCGTCGCAGGTTCTGCACCGCAGCAGCCAGCGTGAATTCATCAGTCGCGCCACTCATGCCACGTAGTCGCAAGCGATCCAGTTTCAGGATGCGCTTGAGGTGGGCAAACAACATTTCGACCTTCTTACGTTCGTGGCGAGAGCGCACATACTCCGGCGTCGCTGCGATGCGTCTAGCCACATCACGAGCGGCTTCATGGACGCTGCGGACGATCTTGCGAAACGCAGTGTTTGGGCAACACTTGGCCTTCATTGGACAGGCTACGCAGTCGGCCTGTCGGGATCGGAAGATGATGGTGTTGGCTTTGGTGACGTGCGAACGCTCGTTTTTGAAGGCTCGCCATTCGCTACGTAATGCATTGCCGGCCGGACAGCGGTATTCCTCAGCCTCTTCATTCCAGTGGAAATCGTTGCTCGAAAAACTGTCGTTCTTGCGCTCGGTTTTGTCCCACACCGGCACATGCGGCTCGATGTCCTTTTCCTCTACCATCCAGGCCAGCATCGGCGCGGTTCCGTAAGCGGTGTCGCCAATAAGGCGCTCCGGCTTGATGTCGAACTGCGCCTCGACCCGCTCCATCATGATCTTGGTGCTCTCGACTTCGGCCGTGCGATGAGCCGGTGTGGGTTCCACATCCACGATGACACCGTGCTCGGTATCGATCAGATAATTCGTGGAGTAAGCGTAGAACGCTGGGCCACCTGGAGCGGCGGTCCAGCGAGCCTGAGGATCCGTCAGCGACAGGCGCTTCGGTAGCGTTTCGGCCAGAGCCTCTTCATCGAGTGCCTCAAGATACTCACGCACGGCGCGGGTGCTCAGGGCCGGATCGCTCCAGTTGACCTGTTCATCTCCCGGTACGCCGCGCTGCCGACTCGCATCCGCTTTGATGATGCTGGCGTCCACGGCAAAGCCTTCGCCCTTCACCAACCCCGCATCCATGCAGCGACGCAGCACTTCATTGAACAGCCAGCGAAATAGATCGCTGTCCCGAAAACGGCCGTGTCGATTTTTGGAAAAGGTCGAGTGATTGGGCACTTCATCTTCAAGGCTCAACCGGCAGAACCAGCGATACGCCAGGTTCAGATGGGCCTCTTCGCACAACCGCCGCTCTGAGCGAATGCCGTAGCAATAGCCCACGATCAGCATGCGGATCATCAACTCTGGGTCAATCGAAGGACGCCCAATTGGGCTGTAAAAATCGGCGAGGTAATGGCGCAAGTCGCTCAGATCGAGACACCGATCAATGCTGCGCAGAAGGTGATTGGCGGGGATGTGATCTTCAAGGTTGAACGAGTAAAACAGTCGCTCCTGCCCACTCGATAACTGTCCCATCATACTGCGTGTTTCCCTGCTGGCCGATGCGCGAATTTTGCCGCAGGCCAGACGGGGGAGCTACTTTTTCAACAGAATCGGCCAGAAGCTGCCGTTCGCGCACCTCAGCTTTGATCCCATGGTCCTAACGTTTAACAGGAAAGGCGGCTGGCTTGCCGGACGGCTTCCTCCCGATGGAAGGGTTAGGCGTACTTCACCGCCGTCTTCAGGAACTTGCCAAACGCAAAGAGAGCCGTGTCAACTTTCCTCTGCTCCATCCCACCAAAGGCTTTGAAGAAAGGGATGTACTCTTGTTGGTAAACCTCGTACTTTCGCTTGCTTGTTCCTGGAATCTCTTCAATTTTTCCGGTCTTCATGTAGCGCATGGCTCTGAAGACATGTTGATCGAAAATTGGCCACTCGCGTGGCAATAAGCAATGGAGGTAGAAGATATTCCAGATCGCGCTGCCGCTTTGCTTGTGATCGAGGTAGCGCGTCGCCGGATCGTCTTTGAAGGACGTGTTGTAGTTCGCTGCAATGCTTTGAACCTTCCGCCCCGCGATCTTTTCGATTCCATTTTTCCATTCGAAGAGTTGCCTCAATGACTCCTCGGTCAATGGATTTCCAATGTTATCTGTATACTTTTCTTCGCTCTTATATTTGTACTTTGACGACCAGTGATCAAAGAAGCTAGGCAAGTCTTGAAACTGGATCTGAAAGGAAAGATGCATTTCTGTCACCTCAAAAGCCCCTGAAGATTAATCTAATGGACAAACAATGAACTGCTTTTTGGTTTCCGTGAGCGATGTGAGCAACGGCTGAGCGCATTGTTCGGTGATCATTTGCCAAAAGCTGCCGGGCGGACGCCATAACGCCACTCCCTGACTATGCCACCAAGCCCGCCTTCAGAAACAGCTGACAGAGTTTGGTCGGGAGAATGGCACCGCCGTCAAGGCCGCCATTGTTCATTCCCAGGCCGGCGTTCACAAATGCAAGCAGAAGAGACTCATCCATTTTGACTGCATCTTCGATTTTCGCCCTGGAAAATTGGCCAATTTTTTCAATGTCAAAGGACGGGATTCGCTCAAGAGCGAATAGGACACGGCTAAGCTCTTCAATCGAAATGTCTTCTCTGGCATAAGCCGCAAAACATTTTGCTGCCAATTCAGGCTTTTTCGCGCTCTCCATTCTTTCCAGAATCTCGATTATTGTCTCACCTACTCTTCCCGCGAACTTTTCGTTTTCTCCAAGCTTGCGAAGCATTTCATTTCGCTTGTCTTCTGAAATCTCGGAGAACTGGCTGAGAAAACGGAGAAGCTTGCCGCCGAAAATGTGATCCCTGATAGATAATGTCGCGCTGAAGATTCCGGCTATGGTGCTAACTACCGGGATTGATTTCGAAGCCTCAGAGGCGAGCAAGGCATCTATTCCGAGCTCGACATATTCCTTTGCCACGTCTCCCATTGCTCCGGATCGTATTACTTTCGCGAGTTCTGAACCTCGCGGTGAGTCTTTTTTGTCCATGAGTTTTCCTCTATTTTCACGTGAAAATTATCAGGATGCTTACCCCTCGCAAATATTAAGCTTAGAGTCCATTTTCCAACTTTGGTGAAGAATGATCACAACGTAGAGAAAAGTTGCTTGTCGACGGATCCTACAATAAAAAAACTGCTACGGCTTATGTCGCTGCAGATCTATGATCGCTTGCAGGTGACGAAACGCTTCGAGTCGTGAACCTCTAAGGTGCAATACAAAAGGCAGCTTTTGGCCTCTCTCTGCCCGATGGCTCAGGCGGGAGTCGGCCATTTGCGGTCGTTAACGAACGTCTGCAATGGGTCGATTCTGTTGAAAAAGTAGCTCCCCCGTCTGGCCTGCGGCAAAATTCGCGCATCGGCCAGCAGGGAAACACGCAGTATGATGGGACAGTTATCGAGTGGGCAGGAGCGACTGTTTTACTCGTTCAACCTTGAAGATCACATCCCCGCCAATCACCTTCTGCGCAGCATTGATCGGTGTCTCGATCTGAGCGACTTGCGCCATTACCTCGCCGATTTTTACAGCCCAATTGGGCGTCCTTCGATTGACCCAGAGTTGATGATCCGCATGCTGATCGTGGGCTATTGCTACGGCATTCGCTCAGAGCGGCGGTTGTGCGAAGAGGCCCATCTGAACCTGGCGTATCGCTGGTTCTGCCGGTTGAGCCTTGAAGATGAAGTGCCCAATCACTCGACCTTTTCCAAAAATCGACACGGCCGTTTTCGGGGACAGCGATCTATTTCGCTGGCTGTTCAATGAAGTGACTGCGTCGCTGCATGGATGCGGGGTTGGTGAAGGGCGAAGGCTTTGCCGTGGACGCCAGCATCATCAAAGCGGATGCGAGTCGGCAGCGCGGCGTACCGGGAGATGAACAGGTCAACTGGAGCGATCCGGCCCTGAGCACCCGCGCCGTGCGTGAGTATCTTGAGGCACTCGATGAAGAGGCTCTGGCCGAAACGCTACTGAAGCGCCTGTCGCTGACGGATCCTCAGGCTCGCTGGACCGCCGCTCCAGGTGGCCCAGCGTTCTACGCTTACTCCACGAATTATCTGATCGATACCGAGCACGGTGTCATCGTGGATGTGGAACCCACACCGGCTCATCGCACGGCCGAAGTCGAGAGCACCAAGATCATGATGGAGCGGGTCGAGGCGCAGTTCGACATCAAGCCGGAGCGCCTTATTGGCGACACCGCTTACGGAACCGCGCCGATGCTGGCCTGGATGGTAGAGGAAAAGGACATCGAGCCGCATGTGCCGGTGTGGGACAAAACCGAGCGCAAGAACGACAGTTTTTCGAGCAACGATTTCCACTGGAATGAAGAGGCTGAGGAATACCGCTGTCCGGCCGGCAATGCATTACGTAGCGAATGGCGAGCCTTCAAAAACGAGCGTTCGCACGTCACCAAAGCCAACACCATCATCTTCCGATCCCGACAGGCCGACTGCGTAGCCTGTCCAATGAAGGCCAAGTGTTGCCCCAACACTGCGTTTCGCAAGATCGTCCGCAGCGTCCATGAAGCCGCTCGTGATGTGGCTCGACGCATCGCAGCGACGCCGGAGTATGTGCGCTCTCGCCACGAACGTAAGAAGGTCGAAATGTTGCTTGCCCACCTCAAGCGCATCCTGAAACTGGATCGCTTGCGACTACGTGGCATGAGTGGCGCGACTGATGAATTCACGCTGGCTGCTGCGGTGCAGAACCTGCGACGGCTGGCCAAATTTTCTTCTCAAGGGCCACCGGTTACGGGATAGGTGCGTCTGCACAAAGCAAAAAACCTCAAATCAACCCAATAACCGAGCTGCAAAGCTCAACGAAGGGCCGAAAAACCACTCAATGTGGTGAGTAGGTTCTCCGGTGGAGATCGTGCGTGAGTTCAGCCGATCTGCAAATCAGACTTTTTCAACAGAATCGGCTAGGAGCAGACGTTCGCATAGGGACTGCTCCCCGGCAAAAAGCGGGCATTCCCTACGGGCCGCGCTGATTCTGGACATCGACTCTCAATCTGGATATTCAGCTTCTTCTTTCGATTGAGTGCTATGCCACTTCGACCACTTCTTAATTTCATTCCTGCAGTGTTCTTGAGAGACTGTGCGCTGTCTAATAATGTCAACACTCAGCAGTGTCAACAGAACATTATCGGTAGGACACGACCAAAAGCTACCATGTCATCAAAACAATTTTTAACACTTGGGGGCAATTTCTGTGTAAATACTTGGCTTATATAATCAGTAACTTTTCGTAAGCTATAAGTGTTTATGGGCGGTCGACAATAGCATTAATCGCGGGATGTTTTAATGAGTGTGGCGCCATAATATAAGTCATAAGAATAGTTCGGTGAATTTATTAGATATGTGCTCCCAGATGCTATAATAACCCCCGATCTCGCCAGACACACAGGCGCAATATCTATTCGCGCCTCGCACGTCTTGGTTTCCATTCGCGTCGACCCTATGTTGCGGGCAACCGTTATGGCACAAATGATGCCATCTACACTTAGCTGCGGTTGTGTCTTGGGCATATTGATCCCACTCTCTAAAGCGTGAGAGATTTGGGCCTAACTGAGATCCAAGGATGAGATTACTAGTCAGATTACCAAACGTATGCAAGGTTCGATCAAATGGACGCGTGCATGGAACCAAATCTCCGTTTGCTTCCACAGCGAGAATGCTTCCGCATGTTCCAGAAAAGTAGCAAGTTTCCGGAGCGGTAAAAAAGTACCCCCTTATAAAGTCATCAAAAAGATTTATCCTAATGTCCGATTTTTTTAGCGAAAGCCACTCTTCAAATAATTCGATTGCAAAATCTGAAAATTCAATTGCACTTAGGTCCGAGTCACTTTCACCATTTCCGAGGTTAGGGTGGATGTCGATACTGTTGATGCCCAAGCATTCAATAGCCTGTAAATATTCACGCGCTCTACCTATATGTTGTTTGTGAATAACCGTTATAACCCCGAAAGGTATGCCGTATTCTTTTAGGCGCTGTATGGATTTGGAAACTCGTTCGAATGTTCCGACTCCGTTAGAATCTATTCTATAGTTGTCATGAATATCTTGAGGAGCATCAAGACTTACGCCTATAGAGAACCCATTTTCCTTTAAAAAACTAAGCCATGTATCATCAAGCATCAGACCGTTAGTCTGAATGGAGTTGTAGATTTTTACTGCTTTTGGTTTGAGTTTTCTTTGAAGGTCTAGCCCTTTGATGAAGATTTCTTTACCCGCCAATAGTGGTTCTCCACCATGCCAAATAAACTCAATTTCGGCTCCGCAGTTTTCAAAAGCCAGCCTGATTGTTTTTTCTAAAATTGCAGCAGAAATTTTTTTGTTTTAAATCTGGATTTATCTGACCCCTCATAGCAATAGGTGCAGCGCAAGTTGCAGTGATCGCTAACAGGCTTGATTAAAATTGCGCGGATTGGCTCTTTTACTGCGCCTAAGTCAGCGCTTACGAATTTTCCTGTTTGCGAAACATATCGATCAGCTACGAGCTGGGTTGCAGCTCTTAGCTTCGCCTTAGGTGAAAGTGATAAATCTTCAATGGGTGATTTAAAGATAGCAATTCGTACGTCCCGAGAGGGGTATCCTGCGATTAATTTCATTTTTCACCACACCACTATCCAATATAAGTTAATCGCATCGCAGCCAAACTTCTTTCAGGGCCGCGGGCTGTCCTGATAAACTTGTCTACTATCGATTTGGAAAGTCTGTCCTGGCTAAGAATTTCTCTTAAGCTCTCGCTGTTGACGTTTCCTAACGCCCCTAGCTCTTTGTCCTCGTCCCCTTGAAAGGTATAAGGGTAGACGGTGCCATCGCTGTATATATTTAACACATCAAATGCCAAGTCGTTGATCTGCTCAATACGCCATTTTTCAAGGAAGTTGAGATGGTTGCCACCAAAAAATAAAAAGCGATATTCTTGTGTTTCAGGATCAGGCTGACTCGAATAATTAGACCAAAATTCAAGAGCTCTTCCTGTCTTAGCAATAGGCTCTATTTTCATCTTTCGTATGCCCAGATCTTCGGCTAGGCTAAGCACTTTTGGTAACCCATCAACTCCCTCCGGAGGTATCATGGCGAATAATTCGATATTCTCCAGAGGGAACCCAGAGTTTTGGAGGTTTTGTATCCCCTTAATGCTTTTTTTAAATGATCCCTTTCCGCGAATTAGATCATGCGTTTCAGCGCTATATCCGTCCAGGCTAATTCGAATCGTCATGTTCAGCTTTGAAAGCTTATCTGCCATTTTTTGTGTGATCAGCGTACCGTTGGTCAAAAGGAGTAACGGATGCAGCTTATTGGCTGCCTCAAGAAAATCCAACGCATCTTCAGATCTAGTTAAAGGTTCGCCTCCACTGAGGGCAATCCGAACAGAGCCGAGTTCAGATTGAATTTCTTTCAATAGATGCCGCATTTTTCCAATATCGAAACCAAATTCGCCATGCGGCGAGCTGGTCACATAGCAATGTCTACATGACAAATTACATCGGTTTGTCATGAGAAATAGAACCATTTTGAAACAGCCCTTGTCGATTGTTGGAGTCATGGCTAAACCCCTCTAGTCTGATTTGTAATTTGTGAAACTGCTAGATCTATGTCTCCATCAACAAGGTGAAGCTCATTCCATTTTCCTGACCCCACTAACTGAATAATTTTCCGACTAAATTTGGCATCACTCTTTGGGTCATCAAATAAGCGTGATCTATACAAATAAGACAGTATCATCTCCGCTCCAAGTGAGATGATGCCGCTTTTATTCTCTCCTCTACGCAGTACGTAATAGCTTCGTGAGTTGAGGCCCGTATTTTTTAAGATGCAAGCGTTATTGAAATTTGGAGCTGAGTTAAACATGGAAACTCTAGGGAAGCTCAAAAATATTTCTCTTGATGGATCCCAAGGGGCGATATCATCTGTCAATAAAGTCCATCCGTTTTCGCACAGAGCTTTCGATAAAGTACTTTTCCCCATTCCCGAGTCACCAATAAGCACAATCTCTTGATCGCTTTTTTGAGCAACTGCAGCGTGGAGGAATATTAAGTCGGCTGCATGCTCGGATATATGGTAAACGATCTCTCTATCCATGGCTGCAACTAATAGATTAGTTATGCCGGGATTATTTTCAGGTGTTTTGGGGCCGTTTTGAATATAACCGCACCAACTTCCAGCCTCACTGAGCTCTCCGCGGTAATCACCCCGTGCAAAGTGAATTTTACCATCCTTTCGGACTATCTGTGACTCAGCCCACTGAGAGGAAATCCTCATATGGACTTCCTCACTAGAATCAGTGATCCTTCCTAGAACCATTACATCAGCTTCATTGTCATTTAGCCGCGATTGCATGGATGCGGGGTATCTCGCTAAAAAAGCTTTGCGCATCAATACGTCACAAATATGTAATCGAATTCGTATAGAATCGAAGCAGAGCTCTCCTTCCCAACACTCTTTGTCCGCATGGAAAATGCATGGTTTTCCCAATCGCCCAACTAAGGGTTGGGTTCCAACTGAGTACAAGGCGGAGAGCTCTGCAGGTCGATTAGTCACATGCGGGGCCCCAGCGATCAGAAAATTTTACTGATAAGTAGGCGCTGGGGTGATTAGCTTTCATCCAGGCACTTTTGTATGAGATTATATTCGGTGTCTCATACATCAATGGATGAGCGTGGGGGCTGAGTTTGACGATTTGTTTCACAGGGTATCGTAAGCCCCTTTGCTTCAACTCTAGAACTTCTTTAGCAGATAAATCATTTATCGCACTTTTGATATCCGCTTTGAAATTTCCGGGGTCAGCGCCAAAGAACTGGATATAAGTTTGTAATATGTCATTTTCAGTTCCGCCCATTTTGAAGGTATCCCAGATCAGCTTTGCAGCTAAATTTAGTGCGTGAAATTCGTCATCAACTGGGTCGTAAAGAAGGATTTGATCTCCGACTTCACTCTCTCTATAGTTCGTATTAATTGAATAGTTTCTCGTTATCTTTGCCATGCTCTGCATCCTCATGGAAGAGTTGTGAGATTGCCCTAAACCACCTTGTCGTCACAGATGGAAAATCACAAACTTCTAACCATCAGCATTGCGACGTGCTGGCTTTTTCAGTAAAGCAGCAGTCTAGTGGTTGTCAATTTTTCGTTAAATTCGATTTTTAGGGTCTACAGTTTCAAGCCGGCTTTGAATATTTTTGCGCGGTTGAACGGAGTGCAGAATGCCTGAAAGGAAAAGCCTTTCGAAGAAGGACTACCTCAGAGATCCGTAACTGGTTGATTTTCCATGATGCCTTTCTATAAAACCTGTTTTTCAGTTAAAGAACGTCACGCCCGAACATCATCAGTGAAGGTTACTTAAAGCTTCAAATGGATTGAGGGGTGACGTGTTTAGCTACTTGCCCGCTTGGAGGTCCTCGTGTGGGTTTTACGATCTCACCAACGGGTTGTTAAGGCAGTACTTCCCGAAAGGGACCGACCTGGCGGAGCACTCGCAAGCCACGCTCAATGAAGTGGCAAGGCAGCTGAACAGCCGTCCTCGGAAAACACTAAACTACGAAACGCCCGCTCAACGATTTAGCCAATCTGTTGCGTCGACCGGTTGAATCCACAGCCATAAGCAGCCAGCCAGATGCGCCAACGAAACCAGGACCGGCTCAAGTAGAAAAGAACCGCCATTAATGACCGTCAGACGACCGCCCAGTCGGTGAAAAAATATTTTAGACAGGATTGACAGACAAAATGCATACAAAAATCGTTCGCCTAAGCAAATTTTAGAATCGCCTTATTAAAAGTTTTGGTCTCCCTACCCCCTGACAACCCATGACTAGCCTTACGCCTACCACGTCAACATGTCTGGGACACTTGAAGGCTCGACCCGACTGGACAGCCTTTATTTTTACGCTATATACATATGGTCAAGCCCATAACCGATATCTCTTTAAGCGACTTTACCAGAGGGACCTGAGATGGCAAATTTTATCGATCTTGTTGCAAAGCTAGGCGACCCTAACGAAGCACCAGGTGGAAATATATTTTTAAGGCGTGCCCTTTCGTTACTACCATACCCCAACGGAGCATTGGATATTCTTGATATCGGTAGCAATACCGGATCGTCAACCATTACTATTGCGGAACACTTCGAAGCCTCAAGAATTACTGGCATTGATATAGAAGAAGCGATGACAAAAATCGCCATTAAAAATATAAAGAGAGCCAAGCAGAATAGCCGCATTTCATTCGACACAGGTGACGCCCAAGCAATGCCATACCAAAATGAGTCATTTGATTTAGTGGTTTCTTCTGGTTCATTTGCATTCATAGAAAAACCAGAGGTAGCCATTGAGGAGTGTTATCGAGTGTTAAAGCCCGATGGCTTTTTAATTGCAACAGAATACTTCTACAAAGACACTCCCCCAAGAGCACTACTAAACAAAATAACCCAACACATTGATGTTGACGTGTCTAAGTTTACATTCGATTATTGGGTTGATGCATTTATAAACTCAGGACTAGGCCTGGAGGGCATTGAACAGTCTCCTCCACCAATATTCTCACCAAAAATCCGTTTAGCCCAACAAGAATCTATCAAAAGGAAACTCGGACAAGCTAACGCAAACAAAATATTAGAGATGGATTTGGATTTTATAGATAACAACAAATATCTGACTATCGGCACATTTTTACTAAGAAAGCCAGGAGTAATAGAAACTTTCGGTGCTGACAGACCTACGCGAAACTGATATGACAAAAAAACTATATCTTAAGCCATTTATTGCTGCCAAGATAATTGGCAGCAACAAGGTGTCAGTGGGATTGACCGGTAGATTCAAGATACTTATTCATGGTCAGCCAGAGTTAATCATAAAATTTCTAAACCTGTTAAGGGGCGGTGTTTCCACTAATAAAGAACACAGAAATATTGAGCTATCCGGATTGACAGAAAATGAAAGTGAACGAGAGTTTCTTACATTGGCATTTGATAGGCTGCAGTGCCAGAAGATGCTTTGCGATGTAGCAGTGCTGAAAAGCCAGCAAAACTCTCGTGTGATTTCTTTTTATTCTTTGCTATCTGAATCCCCTGAGGAATTACTAAAAATCTTGCGTTCAAAAAAAGTAGCCATTATCGGTTGTGGCGGCCTCGGCACAAGTATAATACCCTGCCTTATAAACTCTGGAGTCCAGTCACTTTTGATTGTGGACCATGACAAGGTGGAACAATCTAATATTACCCGCTCACCAGTTTTCAGTATTTCCGACGTAGGAAGGTTTAAAGTTGATGTAATAAAGAAGTGGATTTGCAATAAAATAGAAAATAGTAATATTTCAGTCTCAAAGAAGAAGATCACAACTGAATTCTGGGACTCCAATGATCTTGATGGCGTGGATTTCATCGTTTGCACAGCAGATGATGAAGATGGCTTTTTCAAATCAAGAATGGATCGTTATATCTATCAGCGTGGCATACCGTATTTATATTCAGGTTACTGGGAAGGGTTGGCCATGTTCGGACCGATCCTAAAAAAGGGAGATACTCCGTGTTATTTTTGTAGCACTCAGCAGGACATTGCGACAACTGACACCAATTTCGACTTTGACGATCTTGTTACACCCTCATTTTTGGCTGTGAACTCAATACTCGCGGGAAGCATAGCCTTAGAAATAGTTAAATATTTCTCCTCTTTTGATAGAACTTACTACAGCCAGATTTCTGTATATGATTTGCACGGTGGTAGATTTGAGTTCGGCTCAGTAGGAGACACCAATCATTGTATAATTTGTCAGTAGTTTCTATGGGGGATGGTAGCGTCGAGTGAAAAGTATTCTCTTGCTTACTAATCTTAATGTCCGCTTCGGGTCGATTCTGTTGAAAAAGTAGCTCCCCCGTCTGGCCTGCGGCAAAATTCGCGCATCGGCCAGCAGGGAAACACGCAGTATGATGGGACAGTTATCGAGTGGGCAGGAGCGACTGTTTTACTCGTTCAACCTTGAAGATCACATCCCCGCCAATCACCTTCTGCGCAGCATTGATCGGTGTCTCGATCTGAGCGACTTGCGCCATTACCTCGCCGATTTTTACAGCCCAATTGGGCGTCCTTCGATTGACCCAGAGTTGATGATCCGCATGCTGATCGTGGGCTATTGCTACGGCATTCGCTCAGAGCGGCGGTTGTGCGAAGAGGCCCATCTGAACCTGGCGTATCGCTGGTTCTGCCGGTTGAGCCTTGAAGATGAAGTGCCCAATCACTCGACCTTTTCCAAAAATCGACACGGCCGTTTTCGGGACAGCGATCTATTTCGCTGGCTGTTCAATGAAGTGCTGCGTCGCTGCATGGATGCGGGGTTGGTGAAGGGCGAAGGCTTTGCCGTGGACGCCAGCATCATCAAAGCGGATGCGAGTCGGCAGCGCGGCGTACCGGGAGATGAACAGGTCAACTGGAGCGATCCGGCCCTGAGCACCCGCGCCGTGCGTGAGTATCTTGAGGCACTCGATGAAGAGGCTCTGGCCGAAACGCTACCGAAGCGCCTGTCGCTGACGGATCCTCAGGCTCGCTGGACCGCCGCTCCAGGTGGCCCAGCGTTCTACGCTTACTCCACGAATTATCTGATCGATACCGAGCACGGTGTCATCGTGGATGTGGAACCCACACCGGCTCATCGCACGGCCGAAGTCGAGAGCACCAAGATCATGATGGAGCGGGTCGAGGCGCAGTTCGACATCAAGCCGGAGCGCCTTATTGGCGACACCGCTTACGGAACCGCGCCGATGCTGGCCTGGATGGTAGAGGAAAAGGACATCGAGCCGCATGTGCCGGTGTGGGACAAAACCGAGCGCAAGAACGACAGTTTTTCGAGCAACGATTTCCACTGGAATGAAGAGGCTGAGGAATACCGCTGTCCGGCCGGCAATGCATTACGTAGCGAATGGCGAGCCTTCAAAAACGAGCGTTCGCACGTCACCAAAGCCAACACCATCATCTTCCGATCCCGACAGGCCGACTGCGTAGCCTGTCCAATGAAGGCCAAGTGTTGCCCCAACACTGCGTTTCGCAAGATCGTCCGCAGCGTCCATGAAGCCGCTCGTGATGTGGCTCGACGCATCGCAGCGACGCCGGAGTATGTGCGCTCTCGCCACGAACGTAAGAAGGTCGAAATGTTGTTTGCCCACCTCAAGCGCATCCTGAAACTGGATCGCTTGCGACTACGTGGCATGAGTGGCGCGACTGATGAATTCACGCTGGCTGCTGCGGTGCAGAACCTGCGACGGCTGGCCAAATTTTCTTCTCAAGGGCCACCGGTTACGGGATAGGTGCGTCTGCACAAAGCAAAAAACCTCAAATCAACCCAATAACCGAGCTGCAAAGCTCAACGAAGGGCCGAAAAACCACTCAATGTGGTGAGTAGGTTCTCCGGTGGAGATCGTGCGTGAGTTCAGCCGATCTGCAAATCAGACTTTTTCAACAGAATCGGTCGGTTGCAGCCCTTCGTTACAGGCCTCAACCGACCCTAAGCGATCACTCGAAACATTGATCAACGTAAACCCGTAGAAATTTATCCTCTAAGGACACTCTGAATTCCGAGGACTTGCTGCCGGAGTTTTGCACTCGGTTTTAGCCGCCGCCAACCCATTAAAATCACCGGCCCAGCGCCGGCGTTTTCGTTTTCGTTTTCGTTTTCGTCACCCAGCGTACAACCAGCCCGTCAGGCTCATTGGCCTGGCTGCTATTCACTGCGCAGAGCCGCCACCGGATGCAGGCGGGCCGCCCGCAGTGCCGGAGCCAGGCCGGCGAGAATGCCGAGCACCGCCGCCAGCAGCAGTGCCAGCAGCAGAAACAGCGGCTGCAACGCCAAGGGCAGGCTCGGCATGGCCAGGTGCAGTAGCCCGAGCAGCAGGCCCATCAACAACAAACCCAGCAGACCACCGGCCAGGGACAGCAGCGTCGCTTCAGCGAGAAACAGCCCGAGCACCTGCCGCGGACTGGCACCAATCGCCCGCAACAGGCCGATTTCCGCCGTGCGCTCGCCCACAGTGGTGGTCATGATGGTGAGAATGCCGACGGCGCCGACCAACAGGGAAATGCCCCCCAAGGCACCGATGGCCAGGCTCAGGGTGCCGAGAACGCGGTTGAAGCTGCGCAACATGTCGTCCTGGGTGCTCAGGCTGAAGTCCTCCTCGCCGTGCCGTTCGCCGAGCACCTGGCGAATCTGCTGACTCAACGCCCGCGAAGTGGTGCCGGTGCCGAACACCACATGGACTTTGACCACCCCGGTGCGGTTGAACAGGCTTTCGGCCCAATCCACCGGGATGTAGGCGATATCGTCGAGGTTGAAGCCGAGCAACTGGCCCTTCTGCGCCATTACGCCGATCACCCGGAAACGCACGCCACCGACGCGGATCAGCTCGCCCAGCGGATTGCGTGCACCGAACAACTCGACTCGCAGCTGATGGCCGAGCACCACATAGGGCGGCGAACGACCGTCACGGGCCACGGGCAGGAACTCGCCCAGGCTCAGTTGCATGCGCCAGGCCTGCGCCAGCTGATGGCCGCCACCGAGAATGTCGCTGCGCCGGCTCAGTTGACCGAACTGGATATCCCCGCTGCCCGGAATGATCGGCACCGCCGCCTCGACATGCGGCAAGCGCCGCAGGGCGTCGGTATCACTGATGGTCAGTGGCCGTACGCTGCCGAGCAGACCGCCGAGGCCGCTGGTCTGGGTCTTGCCCGGGCGCACGGTGATGATCCGCGTACCAAACTGCGAGAAGTTCTCCAGCACGTAGCCGCGCACGCCTTCGCCTATGGCCGTGAGCAGCGCCACGGCGGCTATCCCGATCGCTACCCCGAGCAGGGTCAGCAGGCTGCGCAAGGGGCGACAGGTCAGCGCCGAGCTGGTCAGCCGGAAACCATCTTGCCAGCGCATCAGTGCGCTCCCGGCGGGCGTAGCGCCGCCACCGGCTCCAGCGCCGCGGCCCGAGCGGCCGGCAGCCAGGCGAACAGCAGCGCCGTGACGAGTGCCAGCAGCACCGCGCTAGCCCGCGCCCACCAGGGTGCATAGAGCGGCAGATCGAACGCCAGGCGCCCCAGCCAGAGCAAGGTTTCGGCCAGCAGCAGCCCCGCCAGCGCCCCCGCCAGGGCGAGCAGCGCCGCCTCGCCGAGGAACAGCAGGCGCAACTGCGCCGCCGTCACACCTATGGCTTTGAGCAGGCCGATCTCGGCGCTGCGCTGGCTCACCGCAATCCAGGTCACGTTCATGATCAGGATGCCTGCCACCAGCAGGCTGATCGCGGCAATCCCGGCCACCGCCAGGGTCAGCACCGTGAGTATCTCGTCGAAGGAACTGAGCAGGCTGTCCTGGCTGATCAGGGTGATGTCTTCCTCACCCTCGTGGCGCTCCTTGAGCGCGGCGAGTATCAGCCGCTTGCTGCGCTCGAGAAAGCTCGGTCCAGTCACCTCGACAAACACCCGCAACAACCCTTCGCGATTGAACAAGGCCTGGGCACTGGCCACCGGGATGATCAACATTTCGGCGAAATCCATCCCCAGGGATTCGCCCCGCTCACTGAGGATACCGACCACCCGGAAGCGCCGGTCGCCGGCGCGCAACCATTCACCCAGGGCCGGGCGCGCACCGAATAGCTCGCGCCGGAGTTTGCCGCCGATCACGCAGACGGCCTCGGCCTGCCCAGGGTCCAGCTCCGGCAGGGGCTGGCCCTGGACGACCGTCAGTTGGCGAATGGCGAAGAAGTCTCGCGTGGTGCCCAGGGTCAGCACCTCACGATTGCGGTTACCGACTATCACCTCCATCTGCCCGGCCTGCATCGGCGCGACCCGGCGGATGCCCGGCAACCGGGTGATGGCCTGGACGTCCTGCAAGGTCAACTCGTGCGGCGTCAGGCCGGTGAGCGGCGGCATGCGCCCCGTGGTTTCCTTGCGGCCCGGGAAAACGATCAGGATGTCGCGCCCGAGCAGCGAGAACTCGTTCAGGACGAAGGCCCGCGCGCCCGCGCCGAGACCGGTGAGCAGATTGACCGCCACCACCCCGATAGCGATGGCCAGCAGCAGCATCAGACTGCGCGAGCGATGCCCACGCAAGGCGCCGAGCCAGAAGGCCAGGGCATCGGCGGCGCGCATCAGGCCAGCGCCTGCTGCGACGCAGCACTGTGGATCCGCCCGTCACGCATGTGTAACTGGCGGTGCGCGCGGGCGCCCAGGCTGGCGTCGTGGGTCACCACTATCAGGGTCAGCCCCTCGTCGTTGAGCTCCTCCAGCAGGCTGAAGACTTCGGCGCCGGCCTGGCTATCGAGATTCCCGGTGGGCTCGTCGGCCAACAACAGCGCCGGTTGCATGACCATCGCCCGGGCGATGGCGACGCGCTGGCGCTGTCCACCGGACAGCTCGCCCGGGCGGTGGGCAATACGATCGCCCAGCCCCAGGCGCGCCACCAATTGGCTGCTGCGCTTGTGCCGTTGCGCCGCGCCGATGCCGGCGAGGACCATCGGCAGCTCGATGTTCTCCAGCACCGTCAGCCGTGCGATCAGGTGGTAGGACTGGAACACGAAACCTATCAGTTGGCTGCGCAATTGGGCGCGCCGCGCCTCGCTCAGCGTCGCCGTGGCCTCGCCCTGCAGCCAGTATTCGCCGGCGCTCGGCGCATCGAGCAAACCGAGGATGTTCAGCAGGGTCGACTTGCCCGAGCCCGACGGGCCCATCACCGCCATGTAGTCACCGGCGGCGATGTCCAGGTCCAGGCCGTCCAGCCCCATCACCTTCTGCTCGCCCAACTGGAAGCTGCGGCTGCCGCCGCGCAGGCGGATCATTGCTCAGTCTCCGCCGCATCCACCGGTATCACCGACACGGTGTCCTTGAGCCCTTCCTGCTCGAGGCTGGCGACTATGCGCGCGTCCTCGTCCAGCCCTGCGAGCACCTCGGTCCAGCGCCAGTTGCTCAACCCGGTTTGCACCTCCACCTCGCGCAACACCCGGGCGCTGGGGTCATAGCGCAGCACGCGCTGCCCCTCCAGCAGGGTCTCGGTGGGGATGCGCAAAGCACGTTCGCGCTGCTCCAGGAGGATCTCGACATCGGCGCTATAGCCGGTGAGCAGAACCAGATCGGCCGGCGGCTGGTCGAAGCGCACCTCGACATCGACGGTACGCGCCTGCTTCTCCAGTTCACGCACATAGGGCGCGATGCGGCTGACGCGGCCAGCGAAATGCTGCCCACGGAAAGCATCCAGGCTGATCCGCACCGCGGTTCCGGGGCGAACCCGGGCAGCGTCCACCTCATCGATCGGCGCCTCGACATACAGGCAGCTGTCGTCGATCAGGTCGACCGCCGGCGGCGTGGGAATACCCGGCGGCGAAGGGGTGACGAACTCGCCGAGTTCGCCGTTGATTTCTGCAACTATGCCGGCGAATGGCGCACGCAGGGTCGTCTGCTCCAGCAGTGAACGCTGTAACTGCAGGCTGGCGTCGGCCTCGCGGATCAGCACGGCACTGGCATTGCACATCAGCTTCGCCAGGTTAGCCTTGGTCTCGGCCTGATCGAGGCGATCGGCGGCAACCAGCTTGCGGTCGGCCAGTTGGCCCAGGCGATCGAGGTCGCGCCGGTCCAGATGAGCCTGCTGGCAGCGCTGTTCGCGGGCGTTGCGTTGGGCCTCCAGTCGCGCCTCGGCCTCCTGCAACCGGGCCTGCTGCTCGACCTGCCGCAAGCGCATAAGCACCTGACCCGCCTGGACCCGCTGGCCCTCGGCGATCAGCAACTCGGCAACCTGGCCGCCGACATTGAAGGACAGATGCGAGCGCCGACAGGACTTCAGCGTACCCGCGCGGGTGTTGGCCACCAGCGTCTCCACCGGCCCGCGCTCAACCTCCAGCAGCCTGACCGGCAACGGCTGTGGTCGACTCAACCAGCCGCCCAGCACCACCAGACAGGCCAGCATCGACGAGCCAATCAATAATTTGCGCATGGACTTCACCTCCTCCCCACATGGCTTGAGCCTAGGTCAGGAGGGTAAAAGAACAACGCGAAACGTCATTTATCCGACGCTTTTCAGACGAGCGTCAGAAGAGCGTCAGATAAATGGCGAATGAGATTTATTTCTCTCACAACGGCTGTTCGCCAGCCATGCCAACTCAATAAGATTCCTTGCCGCGGCGGCACTGCGACGTCGAAATATCTCCGCAAACTGTGCCACGCTTTGCCCATACCCGAATGTCTTCAAGCGGCCAGGAGCGATCATTCCGGTCCTGTTTGCGCGAAACCTTGGAATTGGCCAATACGCCCTCATAACAGTGGCTATACACAACGTCCCCGAGAGGAAGGACAGACCATGACCAGACAAACCGAAACTGCCATTCTCGCCGGCGGCTGCTTCTGGGGCATGCAGGATCTGCTGCGGCGCTATCCCGGTGTGCTGCACACGCGGGTCGGTTATACCGGCGGCGATGTGCCGAATGCCACCTATCGCAACCATGGCAACCACGCCGAAGCCATCGAGATCGTCTTCGACCCTGCCGTGATCAGCTACCGGCAGATCCTTGAGTTTTTCTTCCAGATACACGACCCAAGCACGCCCAACCGTCAGGGTAATGACCAGGGCCCCAGCTATCGTTCGGCGATCTACTACCTCAATGAACAGCAACGCGACATTGCCGAGGACACCGCTGCCGATGTCGATGCTTCACACCTTTGGCCAGGCCCAGTAGTCACCGAAATAGAACCGGCCGGGCCTTTTTGGGAAGCGGAACCAGAGCACCAGGATTACCTCGAACGCATACCGAATGGCTACACATGCCACTTCATCCGCCCGAACTGGAAGCTCCCCAAGCGCGCCTGAAAGTCGAGTTTATGAGGCGCAGAGGCGACCGACTCTGACCGCTAGCTGCCTTTCGCGAAGGGCAGCTTTGGATTGGCTCCTGACTTCAAAACCATCGCAGACTTTCGCAAAGACAACGGCAAAGCCATTCGCAGCGCCTGTCGTCAGTTCGTAGTGCTTAGTCGCAACCTCAATCTTTTCTCTGCGATGAGGGTTCGCCGACAGACAGTTGAGCATCCTTACGGACCACTCAAATATTGGATGGGAACCACCCACTTCCTGACTAAAACTCTGCCAAGGTACCGAGATGAGCCTTCATGTGCTCGCCTATTTTTCGAGGGTGGCTATTTAGCTGCCTCGCTACTTATTGAGCGTGGACAGCTTTACTCGATGCGGCTTGAACGCATCAAGCAAAGCTGTTGCAGGCTAAAACGATATCAGTGCTTAAGCGCCGCGCTGACGGATTGAGCAATCGGCGTCGTTGGACGGCCCAACAACTGACTCAGTTGGCGAGAGTCATCAAACAGATCACCTTTAGCTGCGGCGGCATCAGAATCCGCGAGCAACGCGGCGAACCCCTCTGGTAGTCCCATTCCAATAAGTGCCGCTTTGTATTGCTCTTGTGGAAGATCGTTGTAAACGACGGTTTTACCGGATTGTTTGCCTACTTCCACGGCCAGTTCTGATAACGAGTAACTCTCATCACCTGCCAACTCGTATACCTTGCCTGCCTGATCTTCACTGGTCAGCACTACGGCTGCGGCGTCAGCATAATCTTCTCGGGCTGCGGAGGAGATTCGACCTAGTTGCGCACTACCCAGAATAGATCCGTGCTCGACAGCCGGCGGCACGCTGGCTGTGTAGTTCTCGCTGTACCAACCATTACGCAGCAATACGTAACCCAATCCGGACTCTGCGAGAGCCTGCTCTGTATCCCGGTGCTCGACTGCCAGGCCCAGTGTCGAGCTGCCTGCATGCAGCAGGCTCGTGTACGCCAGAAGTTGTACGCCCGAAGATTTGGCCGCCTCAATGACGGCACGATGTTGTGCCTTACGCTGACCGACTTCGCTTGACGAAATCAGCAGTAGACGCTGAATACCGACAAGGGCGCTGCGGAGGGTTTCAGGCTGGTTGTAATCTGCTTTGCGCACGACAACGCCTTTGGTACTGAGATCCTGAGCTTTGAGTGGATCACGTACCAGCGCGACGATTTCGTTTGGGTTGACGGTTTTAAGCAGCGCATCGATAACAAGTCGACCCAATTGGCCGGTAGCACCTGTGACCGCAATCATAAGAAGTACCTTGATTCTTAATGGAGGAGTGGTCATCCTACGGCCAAGGCTAACTAATAGTAAGTACGTACAAAAAGGTAAGTGCCGTGAACACCCAGGATGATATCCCTCGCCCTTTTTCCGAAAAAATACGTCGCGGCGAACTGATGCAAGCTGATTGCCCTTCCCGGGAGGTCCTCAAGCATATGACCAGCCGCTGGGGGGTTCTGGTGCTGGTTGTTCTCTTGGGGGGCACGCATCGCTTTAGTGAATTACGTCGAAAAATCGGTGGAGTAAGCGAGAAAATGCTTTCGCAGACACTCCAGGGGCTGGAGAGCGATGGGCTTGTCCATCGGTTCTCCCGACCGATAGTCCCCCCCTATGTGGAGTACACATTGACGCCCTTGGGAAATGCTGCAGCGACCAAGGTTGAGGCAATGGTCGACTGGATTGAAGATAATCTGCACGAGATTATGCAGTTCAGGAGAGAAAACGCGGTTGCAGAAAGGATCTGAGTTGACCATGGTGCTCAATCATGGGTGCGACGAAGCCCTGGCTATTCAGGGCTTTGTAGTTTCTGAAGTTTGCGTTTTCCACTCAGTCTTTTTGGATCCTTTGCGCATCTTTTCAGTCGTTTGCGCAACGCCAGACCTCCGCTACCAACTCCCCCCACCAAATCCGAACCCATTCGAAAGCACATGCGTTATTGCCATCTTCCTGGGCTTCAGGCCGACCAGGTCGAGCCCGGTTGCCGCGTCATCGGGATTCACAGGATTAAGCGTTGGGGGCACGACCTGATCGCGTAGCGCCAATACGGTGAAGCCCTCTCTTTAAGTGGATCCGAGCGCTTAGGTCACTTCTGCTGTTTCAGTTTGCCTCTGACTGACATGACTGATCTTGAACCAGATGGAATACATCGCCGGCAGGAACACCAGTGTCACGATGGTTCCCACGAACGTACCTCCGATCAGTGTGTAAGCCAGGGTTCCCCAGAAGACGGAGTGCGTCAGCGGAATGAACGCCAGGATGGCTGCCAGCGCTGTGAGCAGCACCGGGCGAGCGCGCTGTACTGTGGCTTCGATCACTGCATGGAACGGATTCAGTCCTTCTTGTGCGTTGTGATGGATTTGCCCAATCAGGATCAGCGTATTACGCATCAGAATGCCCGACAGGGCGATCAGCCCCACCAACGCATTGATACCAAACGGCTGCTGGAAGACCAGCAGTGTCGGGACCACACCAATCAGCCCGAGTGGCGAGGTGAGGAACACCATGATCATCGCCGAGACCGAACGTACCTGCAGGATGATGATCAGCAGCGTGACGGCAATCATGATCGGCAACAGCGGCAGTATCGCCTGACCGGCCTTGCCCGACTCCTCGATAGCCCCCGACTGCTCGATACGATAGCCATCCGGCAACTTGCCGATCACCGGTTGCAGTTCCTTCATGATCACGCTTGAGACGTCCGGTGGCTGCAAGCCTTCGGCAATGTCGCCACGCACAGTAATGGTCGGCGTGCGGTCACGACGTCGAAGGACGGGATCCTCCATGCGCACGTCCACTGCCCCTACCTGGGACAGCGGAATCCGCTGGCCCGCCGTGCCCACTAGCGTAAAGCCTTCTATTTTTGCAGGGTCGAGCCGGATATCACCCGCAGCACGTCCGATCACTTGCACCGAACGAATGTCTTCGCGAACGGCCGTGATCGGCACCCCTGCCAGCAGGAACTGCAACTGCTGTGCGACAGCACTGGAGGTCAGCCCCACCGCCTGCAAGCGGTCCTGATCCAGGGTGAAATGCAGCGTTGGTGTCAGCGGCCCCCAGTCAGTGTTGACGGTTCGCATCAAGGGGCTCGCCTGCATCACTGCCTGTACCTGAGCGGCGATCTCGCGCAATGTCGACGGGTCAGGCCCCATCACCCGATAGGCGACAGGAAAAGGTGAATATGGACCAAACACCAACTGCGTAACCCTGACACGCGCTTGTGGGGCAAGCCCTTCAGCGACGGCCTCGCGAATACGGAACTTGAGGGCCTCCCGTGCCTCCTGACTCTCCGTCAACACCACAATCTTGGCGAATGACGGATCAGGGAGCTCCGGCGCCATGGCCAGGTAGAAACGCGGCGCACCTTGTCCGATATAGGCCGTGACGATTTTTGCTTCATCCTGCTTTTGCAGCCAGGCCTCAACTTTGGCGGTGGTGAGGCTGGTCTGCTCGATTGAGGTTCCATAGGGCATTTGCACTTCGACCAACACTTCAGGTCGATCCGAGGTGGGGAAGAACTGCTTCTTGACCAGGCTCATGCCGACAATCGCCAGGACAAACGTTGCGATAACAGTACCGGCCACCAGCCATTTGTGGGCGATGACGCGCGTCAAAATCCGGCGGAAACGGTTGTAGTTGGCGGTGTTGTAAATGGCCGCCCGCCCCCCTTCGACCTTTTCGATCTTCGGCAACATATTCACACCCAGATAGGGGGTAAAGGCCACCGCAACCACCCATGAGGCAATCAGGGCAATGCCCACGATCCAGAACATGTTGCTGGTGTACTCGCCGGCAGTCGACTGTGCGAAGCCGTTGGGCAAAAAGCCGATAGCGGTCACCAGGGTGCCGGAAAGCATCGGTGCGGCCGTATGACTCCAGGCATAGGCGGACGCTTTGATGCGGTCGTAGCCTTCCTCCATTTTCACCACCATCATCTCGATCGCAATGATGGCGTCGTCCACCAGCAGCCCCAGCGCCAGAATCAGCGACCCGAGGGTAATACGGTCAAAGTTCTTGCCCGTGGCCGCCATCACCACAAACACCACGGCCAGGGTCAGCGGCACCGCCGCCGCCACGACAATACCGACATGCCAGCCCATGCTGAGAAAGCACACCAGCATCACAACCAGCAAGGCGACGAAGAACTTGATCATGAATTCGTCGACGGCCGAACTGATATTCACAGACTGATCGGTGACCTTGGTAAGCGTCATACCCAGCGGCATGCCTTCATTGATCCTGGTCGTCTCCACGTCCAGTGCCTTGCCCAGATCAAGACCGTTCCAGCCCTCGCGCATCACGACACCCAGTAACAGCGCTTGCTCACCGTTATTACGCACCAGGAAGGTCGCCGGATCTTCGTAACCACGCTCGACCGTCGCCACGTCCGAGAGCTTCAAGGTTCGCCCCTGAATCGCAAGCGGTGTGTCACGAATCTTCTGCATCTTGTCGAAGGCACCGTCAAGACGCAGGAAGACTTCTGGCCCCTTGGTTTCAATGGAGCCGGCTGGCGTGAGCACATTCTGATTATTCAGCGCGGCAAAAAAAATATCCTGGGGAGATACGCCCAGCGTGGCCAGCCGATCATGGGAGAAGGAGACAAAGATGCGTTCACTCTGCTCACCAATGATGTTGACCTTTTTCACACCCGGCACATGCAACAGGCGCTGGCGCAGCGATTCTGCATCACGTACCAGCAATCGCTGCGGCTCGCCTTTGGCTTTCAAGGCAAACAGAGCAAAGGTCACATCTGAAAACTCGTCGTTGACCATCGGGCCAATCACACCGGCCGGAAGTTTGATCGCCTCATCGTCGAGCTTTTTGCGCGCCTGGTAGAACTCCTCCTGCACTTGGGAGGGCGGAGTGCGATCGAGCAGTGTCACCACGGTGAAGGCGAGACCCGGACGGGTGTAGGTTTCCGTGCGGTCGTACCATTTCAATTCTTGCAGACGTTTTTCCAGTGGCTCGGCGACCTGGTCCTGCATCTCCTGCGCCGTAGCGCCCGGCCACGCCGTGATGACCGTCAGCTGCTTGACCGTAAACGGCGGGTCTTCCGCACGCCCCAGTTGGAAAAACGCCAGGATCCCTGCGACACCGATCAGGAAGATCAGGAACACCGTGATCGAACGCTCGCGAACGGCGAGCGCCGAAAGATTGAAGCGCCCCTGGCTCATGGATGGCTCCCGGCAACTTCGACGTCACCCTGTCGAGTCAGCCTCACCTCTTCACCCTCACGCAGCAGATGTGCACCTAACGCGACAACTTGCTCCCCGACCTTGAGATCACCTGCAACTCGTGCTGCCTCATCGCCCACGCTCAAAATACGGACAGGTCTCCAAGTCACCTTCGCGGGGTTGCCCGCAACAATCCAGACGCCGGCACCTTTGCCCGGGTCATAGACAGCAGCCAGCGGCACTTGCAACACCTGACCATTTGCGCTGCCTTCGGCGATCCGCAGAGTGACAGTGGAACCTAACGGCGCATTGGCCAGCGCGCCCTCGAGCACATACCGCGCCTCAAAGGTGCGCGTCATGCGATCGGCCGAATCGGAAAGCAACCTCAGCCTGGCTGTCACTGCATCCGTGGCGTTGCCATAAAGCGTTGCCTGCGCGGTGGAACCTGCCGCCGGACGCAGCGTTTCGGGCAAGTGCACAATGGCTTCGCGCTGCCCTGCCCGCGCCAGTCGAACCACAGCCTGCCCCGGGCTGACGACTTGTCCTGGCTCGGCAAGTGTCTCCACCACTACTGCGTCGGAATCAGCAAACAACACGGCGTAACCCGACGCATTGCGAGCGACGTCTGCCTGCGCTTGCGCCGCACTGAGCTGTGCTTTTGCGGTATCAGCCGCGGCTTTGACCTGATCGTACGCCGAGGCAGAAATGGCTCCGGCGGCAACCAGGTCGCGATATCGAGCCTCGTCATCCGCTGTTTGTCTGGCTCGCGCCCGAGCGGCCATGACCGACTCTTGCTGTGCCCGCGCCTGCAACCCGAGATCGATCGGGTCGAGGCGCATGAGTGGCTGACCCCGCTTGACCGTCTGGCCAGTGTCAACCAGGCGCTCAAGTATCTTGCCCGAGACCCGAAAGCCCAGGTCAGCCTGAACGCGGGCGACCACGATGCCAGTGAAAGATCGTGAAGCCTCGGACGCCCCCTGAACCGCAGAGGACCTCACCAAAGGAGCGTGCGTGCGTGGGTCATCAACGACGGATGAGTCGCCACACGCCGTCAGGACGAGAGGCAACAGACAAACGGCAATCGGGACAGGTAGAAGCCGGCGCATGGGTTCCCTTACTCAACAATTGGACATGCCCAGTATTTTCTGCACGGTGACCACTTATGTCAATGGTCACAAGATAACTGAAAGACAGCGACAAACAATAGACTTCATTGATTGACAGAATGTGACCTTTAATTAATATGGTCACAATCAATCCTCATTGAAGGAACCCAAATGCCTCCTCTGCACCCTATCGCTCTTTTGGTGACCGCCAGTTTGATGGCCGGCTGTGCGGTCGGTCCGGACTATCAACGACCGACCCTCCCTCTTTCCGATCGTTATCTGGGTCAACCAGCTGTCGAGCACAGGCCCGCAACCGTGCCGACCAGTCTCGTGAGCTGGTGGGATAGTTTTGGAGATCCCGTGCTGACCGACTTCGTCTCCAAGGCTCTTGAACAGAACCTGGATCTGGCGCAAGCGGCAGCGCGAGTCACACAGGCACGGGCAGGATTGGGTGCCGCAAATGCCGCCTTGCTGCCCTCCGGGAGCATCGATGGCCAGGCCGCGCGCTCCTACCAATCCATCGAGACGCCACTCGGCCAGGTTTTGAACTCGATGCCTGGCTATGATCGGTACGGAAGTTCTTACGAGCTCAACCTCAATGCTGGCTGGGAAGTTGATGTCTTTGGCGGCCTGAGACGCGGACGCGAAGCCGCACTCGCCGAGTACCAGGCCTGCGAGGCGGGCGCGACCGCCACGCGATTGGCGGTTGCAGCACAGACGGCCGATATCTACATCACTATCCGTGGATTGCAGGCCCGGCTGGACATTGCCAAGCGACAAGTCGAAACCCGGCAGGGACTGCTGGAGAAAGTCCGCTTGCTCTACGGCAAGGGCCTCGCTGCCAACTACCAGGTTCAGCAGACTGAGGGAGAGTTAGCGCAAGTCCAGGCGACAGTACCAGTGCTCCAGACTGGCCTGGACGCTGCCATGAATGCACTGGATGTCATGCTCGGCACACCGCCTGGCACTCACCGCACGCAACTGGCAGATACGGGGAGCATTCCTCTTGTGCCGCAGATCAAGGTCTGGGGAACACCGGCCGATCTGCTGCGCCGCAGGCCAGACCTGATCGTGGCTGAACGCCGCCTGGCAGCCTCGAATGCGCGCATTGGCGTGGCGATTGCCGAGTACTACCCGAAATTCTCGCTCAGCGCATTGCTGGGTAGTGCCACAGCTGTATCCGGCGGCAACCTTTTCACCGGCGGCGCCAATCAGTCGGCGGGTGCACTGGGGCTGCGCTGGAGGCTTTTTGACTTTGGCCGCATAAACGCTCAAATCGATCAAGCCAAGGGACAGGAAGCCGAAGCGCTGGCCGCTTACCGCCAGTCGGTTTTACGCGCCACTGAGGATGTCGAGAATGCCTTCTCCGCTCTGGTGAATCGCGACACTCAGGCAACCACTCTCGCTGGAGGCGAGGCCTCTCTGACACAGGCTCGCCAATCGTCGTTCATTGCCTACGAAAAAGGCACGGCCAGTCTGATTGATGTTCTGCACGCCGACGAAATGATGCTGCAGGCTTCCGATGCCCGAGCGCAGGCGCGGACGGAATCGGCACGGGCCGCGGTTGCGGCATTCAAGGCGCTCGGCGGCGGCTGGCAACCTCCTGAAACCCTGCCTGTTGCGTCGCGATGAAGCTCGCCAGCGGTGCACTGTCCAGGCTTCAACCTTTCTCTCTGAGAAATGGCCCGATATACAGGTCCTTGAGCGTCTGGATTCGGGAGGCAACACGCACTCCCGACCCGACATTTGCGATGTAACAACGCTCAGCTAGAAACGGTAGCTGACGGAAGTACCGAGCCCGCTCGCACTGTTCTTGTATTTGGCACTGTATGCACCTCTCGTTGCCGAGCTGTCATTGACCTCTACGCTCTCCTCCCAAAGGTAGGAATAAGCGAGGTCGATCGTGACATTTTCCACCGGCGTCCAGCCGGCACCGAAGCTGACAACCTTTCGGTCGCCCGTAGGAATCCGGGGCCCGCGATTGGTGTTGTTGGTGGGTGACTGATCAACTGAAAACCCGCCACGAAGCACCCATTGATTATTCAATTGATACGCAGCACCGATAGCGTGAGCCCACGTGTCATGCCAGTTCTGCTCTTCGGTAATCGTGGTAACTGACCTTGGAGTGATAGGTCAGCCCCAGGCGGGTCTGATCTGTCGCCTGCACCAGCACACCGGCGTTGAATCCAAGTGCGGTGTCATCGCCAGTGCTTTTGAGCTTCCCGTCATTACGTCCCGGGCTTAGTGAATTGGGCACCATCCCCGATATCTCACCGCCGATACGGTTAATGGTCGGACCGAATCCGATCGAAATATTTTCGTTAAAGGCGTAGCTGATGGTCGGCTGGAAAGTCAGTGTGGTGACTTCGCTCTTGTTGGCGTAATAGCGTCCGGCAAAACCACTGCCGTAGTCGGTAATCAACCCAAAAGGCACATAAAACCCGACGCCGAATGCCCAATGGTCATCGATGGGTTTGACGTAATACCCCATTGGTACGGTGGTCGTGGGCACCATGTCGCCCTCTTCCGTCCCTCCAAACGTACTGCGAGTCTGGCTGATATCAGACTTGGCGAACAACGTAGCCGCCCCCACGTTGGCCTGCTCTCGTTTAAGCCGCGCCATGCCCGCCGGATTGCCGAAGAGGGTACTGGCGTCTTGCGCAGATGAAGATCGACCGGCAAAACCGGATCCCATCCCGCTGATGCTTTGTTCGTTGAGCGCGAAGCCACCGGCAAGCACATTGGAGGACGCAAGCACGACTGCCAGGCCAACGGGGCTCTTGAGTTTATTTTTTTTCATGGCCTGGACTCTATGGGTGTCACTGAAAGAGAACATCGAGAACTACAGCGCCCCATATTATCCACGTGACCAATTCGATCAATAGTCACAAACAGCAAAGTTGATAGTCTTCCCGGTACTCATGTACCGGGAACAGAAAACGCAATGAAGGGGATGTCGCCTCGACTCAAATCACCTGAATATTTTGTTCAGTGACGCGTCAAGGCATGAGGCTGCGCAAGATGAGGTTGGAGGTCAGCGTGGGCGCTTGCTCAATAAAGTCCAGATTGTGTTGCAGCAGCAGAGGATTGACGAAAGGTCGCAGCGCCAGATTGATCGACTCTACGGTTTCGTCCAGCGGGGTTTTGCGCTCGAACTCTCCAATTTCTCGCCCTTGACGCACGATCTCAAAGATAAAGCGCTTGATCTGTGCTTCATAAACCTGGGCACTGTTCCAGCCCTCCGAAGCGGAAAATGCCGCGATGTCGTAGAGCTTGCGATCATTGAAGAAGAGGTCCACACCCGTGGCAATGACGGTTTTTACCAGTCTGCGGAAACGCTCGGTTGGTGAAATCGCGTCTGCATTAACAGCCTGTTCGACTGCCGCAACAATCTGCCCCAAACAGTTTGAGCAGATCGCTTCGCCGATCGCCTGCTTGGAATCAAAGAATTTATAGATGTACGCTTTGGAAAAACCGATGGCCTTCGCCAGGTCGGAAACCGTGGTTTTACCGTAGCCATACTGACTGAAGTGCTCATTGGCAGCAGCGACAATCTGGTCTCGAATGTCGTGCTCCGCTGGGCCACGAGTGCTCGGCGAGGAGGTAGGTATTGATGGCTGATTCATGACAGCAGCTTACTCATCCTATCGTAGACTGACAACTCGTGACTCCACATGAATATGGTCACAATACCGCCGCCTTACGTTTTTTAGTAGTGGCCGTGCAGGGCGTCATGCCATCGGGGTCAGTAATTGAGGTCATGCCCTAACTCATTCTGCATCCATTCCAGAAATCTTCTCACCCTGGGAAAATTTGCATGGGCTCTGGGGAAAACCAGGTGGTGTGCAGTGATTGGGGCGCTCAACTCAGGTGCTACCTCGACCAGCGCGCCACGCGCCAGATAGTCCTGCGCAAGCAGCGTGCTTTCCAACGCAAATCCTAGACCGTGGCTGGCCGCCTCCAATGTCATGTAGGAGCGGTCAAAGCTGAGTGTGTAGGGTCTTTCAGGTCGTGACAGACCATGTTGAGCAAACAGCTGCGGCCACTTGATCAACGTGGCCTCCGACAGGATCAGATTGCAGTCCAGTAAATCCGCGACCGCCCGGATGGGGCGTTTTTCCAGAAGCTTCGGGGACGCCAGCACGGCAATCTTTTCATTGCGGATCGTCCGTACTTCGTAGCTGGGCCAATTGGGCATGCCGTGGCGGATGTCCACATCGATCTTGTCACGACTGAAGTGTAGCGACTCGTAGGAGCACGAGAGGTTGAGCTGGATATCGGGATGACTCTGGCGAAATTGCTCCAGGCGCGGCATCAGCCACAACAGGCCGAAACTGGGCGACGAGTGCAGTCGCAGGCAATCGAGGCTGACATCGCTGGTGGCCCGTTCGGTGGCCACCGCCAGACTGTGCAGGATGCCGGACACCTCAGTGAGGTACTGCTCGCCGACTGGCGTCAATGTCACGCCCCTGGCCGTTCTGAGAAACAGCTGCCGGCCGATCATGGCCTCGAGTTTGGCCAGTTGGTGGCTGACTGCCGAGGGCGTCAGGTCGAGCAGTTCGGCGGCGCGGGCGATGTTGCCGAAGCGTGCCGTCTGTTCGAAGGCCTGAATGGCTTTCAGTGGTGGAAGGATCGGAGGTGCATCGCCAGGTGAACTCATGATTATTATTTTTCCGCTGCAAGTGGCTTGGGCCGGGCGTTCAGCTATTCAAACATTGGAAGAGTTGGTTGGCGAGTGCTGAATTTTTTTCAGCATCGAGTGACATTCGCGTTATTGCTCAGGGTCAGCGTGGAGAACAAGCTGAGTCATCGGTTCTTCGTGGATCGACCCAATAAAAACAATCAGAGGTACTCTTCCATGCTTCTCAAAGGCAAAGTCGCGATCATCACCGGTGCAGCTTCCGCACGTGGCATCGGCCGCGCTACGGCAACGACCTTCGCGCAACAAGGCGCTCGCGTCGTGATACTCGACCTGGATGAATCCGCTGCACGGGATGCTGCGGCCTCCCTGGGTGAGGGGCATCTGGGCCTCGCCGCCAACGTTGCTGACGAATCGCAGGTTCAAAGGGCTGTCGCCAAAATCATCGAGCACTTCGGCCGCATCGACATTCTCGTCAACAACGCCGGCATCACCCAGCCCCTCAAGACCCTGGATATCCGCCCCTCTGATTACGACAAGGTGCTGGACGTCAGCCTGCGCGGCACCCTGCTCATGTCGCAGGCGGTGATTCCGATGATGCGCCAGCAGTCGGGCGGCAGCATCGTGTGCATGTCGTCGGTCTCCGCTCAACGCGGCGGCGGCATTTTCGGTGGCCCGCATTACAGTGCCGCCAAGGCCGGCGTGCTGGGCCTGGCCAAGGCCATGGCGCGGGAACTGGGGCCGGACAAGGTTCGCGTCAACTCCATCGCCCCCGGTTTGATCCACACCGACATCACCGGTGGCCTGATGCAGGACGAACGTCGCCACGCGATCATCGACGGCATCCCGTTGGGACGCCTGGGCGAGGCGCAGGATGTGGCCAATGCAGCGCTATTTCTGGCCAGCGACCTATCCTCCTACCTGACCGGCATCACCCTGGATGTGAACGGCGGCATGCTGATTCACTGAATACACCTGAGCGGGCCTGCGCGGCCCGTGCGGTTCTGGATCGACGATGCAGCCAGGCTTGATTGCCTGGCGGTCAATAAAAACAAGAGATCAGACCATCATGACTACCCTGTCGCTCGAAGCGGTTTCGACCGTGCGCTCCAACGCCTACCGTAAAACCGCGTGGCGCCTGATGCCCTTTCTGATGCTGTGCTACCTGTGCGCCTATCTGGATCGGGTCAATGTCGGCTTTGCCAAGCTGCAAATGATGAACGATCTGGCGCTGAGCGAAACGGTCTATGGACTAGGCGCGGGCATGTTCTTCATCGGCTATTTCCTCTGCGAAGTTCCCAGCAACATCATCCTGCACAAGGTCGGTGCGCGGGTCTGGATCGCTCGCATCATGATCACCTGGGGCATCGTCTCCGCCCTGTTCGCCTTCGTCGAAACCGCGTGGCAATTCTATGCCTTGCGCTTTCTGCTTGGCATTGCCGAAGCGGGTCTTGCGCCGGGTCTGCTGCTGTACCTGACCTACTGGTTTCCGTCCTATCGGCGTGCGCGCATGACCGTGTTGTGGTTTATCGCCATTCCGCTGTCGGGCATGGTCGGTGGCCCGCTCTCCGGCTGGATCATGAATCACTTCGCCGGCATGCATGGCTGGGCCGGCTGGCAGTGGATGTTCGTGCTCGAAGCTGTGCCCACCGTTCTTATCGGCTTGCTGGTACTGAGCTATCTCAAGGATGGCGTACACCAGGCCACCTGGCTCGATGACGACGAAAAAGCACTGATCCGCCGCGAGCTGGCCGAGGATGACCAGCAGAAAATCACCCATGCGTCGGTGGGCGAGTTTATTCGCGACCGTCGTCTGTGGTTGCTCGCAGGCATCTACTTCTGCGTTGTAATGGGCCAGTACGCGATCACCTTCTGGCTACCGACACTGGTACGCAACGCCGGGGTTTCCGATCCGCTGCACATCGGTTTCCTGACCAGCCTGCCCTATCTCTGCGCCATTGTGGCAATGCTGCTGGTCGGTCGCAGTGGCGACAAACACCGCGAGCGACGCTGGCACCTGATCGCCCCGATGATTGCCGGCGCACTCGGCCTGACCCTCGCCGCAGTGCTGGGCGGCAATATCGTCCTGTCCATCCTGAGCCTGTGCCTGGCGGCGTCCGGCATTCTGTCGGCGACATCGCTGTTCTGGATGCTGCCCACCACATTGCTCGGGGGCGTTTCCGCCGCCGCAGGCATTGCGGCAATCAACAGCTTCGCCAACCTCGCCGGGTTCTGCTCGCCTTACCTGATCGGCTGGATCACCACACAGACCGGTTCCAGCGCCATCGGCATGTACCTGATCACCGGCGCTCTGGTGTTCGGCGCCACGCTGGTGCTGCGAATTCCCGCCGCCTCGGTCAATCGTTGATTTATTGGAGCTTTCACCATGACTGCCAATCCTTCACTCGTTACACCCAAGACGCTGACAGAGCGTGCCCATAACATTCGCCGCCACGCGTTGCGCATGGGGCAAGTTCAGGGGCAAGGCTATGTCGGCCAAGCTCTCGGTGCCGCCGACCTGCTGGCCGTGTCCTACTTCCATGCCCTGGACTATCGGCCTGAAGACCCGCAATGGGAGGGCCGCGACCGCTTCTACCTGTCGATCGGTCACTACGCGATTGCGCTGTATGCGGCCCTGATCGAAGCCGAAATCATCCCGCTCGATGAGCTGGAAACCTACGGCGCGGACGACAGTCGTTTGCCGATGTCAGGCATGGCCGCCTACACCCCGGGCATGGAAATCACCGGCGGTTCGCTGGGCCAGGGCCTGGGCATCGCGGTCGGTGCCTGCCTGGGCCTCAAGCGCAAAGGCTCACCCTCCTTCGTCTACAACCTGCTGTCCGATGGCGAGTTGAACGAAGGCTCGACCTGGGAAGCCGTGATGTCGGCGTCGCACTGGAAGCTCGACAACCTGATCGCCATCGTCGACGTCAACAACCAGCAAGCCGACGGTTACTCCAGCGAGATCCTGTCCTTTGAACCCATCGTCGATCGCTGGCAAGCCTTTGGCTGGTTCACTCAGCGCGTCGATGGCAATGACCTCGACGCACTGGTCACCGCGTTCGATGCCGCGCGCAATCATTCCGGCAGCCAGCCACGGGTGATCATCTGCGACACCAAAATGGGTAAAGGCGTGCCCTTCCTGGAAACACGCGAGAAGACGCACTTCATCCGCGTGGAAGAACACGAATGGGATCTGGCACTGCGCAATCTTGAAGAAGGAAAAAACCAATGAACAACGCCGCCAACACACCGACGCCGACTGCCGAACCGATCAAGAAACGCCTGACCACCTCGGCGATGATCGCCTCCATAGCTTCGGAAGGCCAAGCCACCAAATCCGCGCCTTTCGGTCATGCGCTCGCGGCGCTGGCTGATCAGCGCCAGGACATCGTCGGTCTGTCCGCCGACCTGTCCAAGTACACCGACCTGCACATCTTCGCCAAGGCACATCCCGACCGTTTCTATCAAATGGGCATGGCCGAGCAACTGCTGATGAGTGCGGCTGCGGGGATGGCCCGCGAAGGTTTCGTGCCTTTCGCCACGACCTACGCGGTGTTCGCTTCGCGCCGCGCCTATGACTTCATCTGCATGGCGATCGCCGAGGAAAACCTCAACGTCAAGATCGTCTGCGGCCTGCCCGGCCTCACCACCGGTTACGGCCCTAGCCATCAGGCCACGGACGACCTGGCGATCTTCCGGGCCATGCCCAACCTGATGATCGTCGACCCCTGCGACGCCCTGGAAATCGAGCAGGCCGTACCCGCCATTGCCGCGCATCAAGGGCCGGTGTACATGCGCCTGCTGCGCGGCAATGTACCGCTGGTGCTGGACGAGTACGGCTATAAGTTCGAGATCGGCAAGGCCAAGACCCTGCGCACCGGTAACGATGTGTTGATCATCTCCACCGGCCTGATGACCATGCGTGCATTGGAAGCAGCGACGGAACTGCAAGCGGACGGCGTCGATGTCGCCGTGCTGCACGTACCGACGATAAAGCCGCTGGATGAACAAACCATTCTTGCCGAGGCAAGAAAGTCAGGTCGCCTGGTGGTAACAGCAGAAAACAGCTCGATCATAGGTGGTCTCGGCGAGGCCGTTGCCGGGGTGTTGCTGCGCAACGGGGTGACGCCAACCTTCAGGCAGATCGCATTGCCCGATACATTCCTCGATGCCGGCGCCCTGCCGACGTTGCATGATCGCTATGGCATTTCGACTCAGGCAGTCTGTGCTCAAATCAAAGCCTGGCTTTGACCGCTGACTGACAGGAGCGCTTATGGATAGGCGCTCCACCTCGGGCTTTCAGGATGTTCGCCTCGAGTCGTTTCTTGCCATCCCCTTATGAATGCTCTTGGAAGAAAGCGGCGCGGCGGCAAACGCCGGCCAAAAGCAGTCGGTGTTTCGGACTGTGCGACAGATTTCGAAAGAAAGCTGCAAGCCCCGCGACGCTTAAGGGCTTGCGACTCATTGCCGATACGCCCCTCAAGCTTGCGAGACGTTTTCTACCGGTAGGCCTGCCGTGTTGATTACGGAACACCTCAACTTTGCCAGCCTCTCTGGCATCTTTCGGCCGGACTTTGCTCGACTCTCTGGCAAATTGCGTAAACTTTGGCGTCCCGGGCTGCATCTGCAGCAGCTTTGGCAGCATCTCTGGCTGCATCTGCGCCTGCCTTGCCGGCGTCCCTGGCTGCATCCGCAGCGGCCCTGGCAGCATCCCTTGTGGCATCCGCGCCCGCTACGCCAGCAGCTCTTGCTACGTCCCTGGCTGCATCCGCCTGAGTTCTGGCGGCGTCCCTGGTTGCATTTGCAGTGGCTATTGCCGAATCCCGGACTGCATCCGCATCAGCTTTGGCAGCGTCCCGGACTGCATCTGCGTCGTTCACGGCAGCGTCTGCGCCATTGTTGTCTGCGTCGTTGTCATGCGCATTGCCATTGCCTGCTACACCATCATCGCCTGCCGCATCATGATCGCCTGCTGCACCATCATCGCCTGCCGCATCATGATCGCCTGCCGCACCATGATCACCACCCTTTCCATCGCCTCCTGCTCCATGATCGCCACCCTTTCCATCGCCTCCTGCTCCATGATCGCCACCCTTTCCATCGCCTCCTGCTCCATGATCACCACCCTTTCCATCGCCTCCTGCTCCATGATCGCCACCCTTTCCACCGCCTCCTGCTCCATGATCGCCACCCTTTCCATCGCCTCCTGCTCCATGATCGCCACCCTTTCCACCGCCTCCTGCTCCATGATCGCCACCCTTTCCATCGCCTCCTGCTCCATGATCGCCACCCTTTCCTTGGCCACTGCCACCCTGACCACCGTCGCTGCCACCTTCTTTGGCATACACGCTGGAGAAACTGCCGATGTAATCGGGCACCAGTACAGTCGATGCCGACAGGACTGCGCCAATTGCCAGAGCCAATAAACATTTATTGAGCTGCATGTTCCAACCTCCGGTTGGAGTTGCGTAGTCATGTCCGTATCGAACGCAATATCCAGTAAGTTCCCGGCCGCCCATTTGAGCGGCCAGCCAACCGACACGGTCATCAATCTGCAGCTTTAACGAGCAACTGCGGCTTGCGCATGATCCTTCAACACCAGTCAGTATCGCTTCGCGGGAAATATTCCCACGTATAGGTTAGATGAGTGCTTTCAGCGCGAGTTCAACAAATCAATCTCAGGACCAGGACATGTGTTGAGCGGTACGCGTTATCGTTAACGACCATCGCTGGCAAGCCAGTTCCCACAAGGGACCGTGACCTCCAAACCAGTGAACGCCTAAAAAAATATCGAGGCCTGAAAGGGGTAAGTTCTGAGGGCCTTTGCGCAAGCCGTGTCTATAATTTTCCAGATATCGGCCCCTTTGGTCAGTGAATACAAATGTCCGAAGATGAAAATTCGCAGCCCGGTTCTGACGTTCTCTTCGACGAAGCTGACTGTGGATTGCTGCTGACCGCAGAAAATGGCGAGATCGCACGGGTCAACCTCACGTTCTGCCGCTGGTTAGGCTTGCGGCGAAAAGAGCTGCTCGGGCGTCACATCCAGGACTTGATGAGCCTCGAGGGAAGGACGTTCCACAAGATGTACTGGGCGCCCCTCATGCAGATTCAGGGCGTCGTTGCTGACGTGAAGTTCGATCTCGTTCACCACAACGGAGATTTCATTCCAATGATGCTCAGCGCCATCAGCTGTGAGCATTCTGCTGGCATATTTCATGAAATGACGCTATTCAAGGCCGCGGATAGCCAAAGGTACGAGCGCGAACTGCTCAATGCCCGAATGCTTGCCGAAAGGCATTTGGCAAAACACCTCAAGGACCAACGCGTTCTGGACATGACCCAGGACAAGTTGCGTATCACGTACGCTGCGGCTGAAGACAGGGCCCTGTTCGCCGAGCAACTGATCGGGATTGTCAGTCATGACCTGCGCAACCCGTTGTCAGCCATAAAAATGGCCACGGAACTGCTGGGCCGCCGAGAGATGGATTCCAAACAGGTCCAGATACTTGGCCACATCACCCATTCGGCAGAGCGTGCGCAGCGCCTGGTGGCCGATCTGCTGGATTTCACCCTGACTCAGGTCGGGCGAGGTATCTCGGTCCTGCCCAAACCCGTCGATTTACACGAACTGATAGCCGATTGCCTGGACGAGTTGAGCTTGGCTTTTCCCGGGCATACGTTGACCTATCTGCGGTATGGGCAAGGTGATTTTTCTGCAGACAGTGATCGGCTCTATCAACTCATCGGCAACCTGGTCGCCAATGCAGTCGCCTATGGCGCCGCCGATAGCAAAGTCACCGTTTCTACACGCTTTGAAGATCAAGCGGTCATTATTACCGTGCACAACTTCGGCACCCCTATACCTGAGGCGTTGCTTGGGGATTTGTTCGAGCCGATGATCCGAGGCAGTCATGACAATGCCGAACTCAGAAGTGTCGGGTTGGGTCTGTTCATCGTTCGGGAGATCGTTAAGGCGCACTGCGGCGAAGTGGCTGTAACTTCTACTCTCACCACCGGTACAACATTCACTGTAACCTTTCCTCGCACCTGATATTTACCTGGATTACCCTTCCCCCCTCCATTACTAGCCGACGATAGCCAGGCGTGACTGGCCGCTTCACGCCCCAAGGAAGTCGGTCAACCAAGATAAAGGTTCTTGAGGAGCGGTGATTTTATTCCTTATAGGCAACGAGTCTCGCTACCTGATTAAAAGCACTCTCAATGAACCGGGATGATTACCTTTGGCCGCGTAGTGACTCGTTGGTTTTCATCGTGAACACAATGACTTCCTGTGTCGATATCAGACACGGATGTGGCGTGATCAGATAACTGAATCATCGGACAAGCCGGGTAAGGTGGCGCACCTTTTCATCGAAACAACCACGTCACGATGATGGGCTTGATAAGAACTGCAGCGTTTGAAAGGTGCTTCTTTCAGGAAGCCCGGCAGGCAGCAATGATGATCTGTTGCCCTATCCATCCGCTTAAATGTCGATCGGCAGAGAAAAAAACAAATGATTAGCCCGAGCTCCAAGGATTCGAGTGGCCAATTGGCGCAGGGCTTCAAGCCTCGTCACGTAACAATGCTGTCAATCGCCGGTATTATCGGCGCCGGTTTGTTCGTCGGCTCAGGACACGCCATTGCGGCGGCTGGCCCGGCGGTCCTGCTGGCCTATCTATTCTCTGGCCTGCTCGTCGTCTTGGTCATGCGCATGCTCGGTGAAATGGCGGTGGCCAACCCGGACACCGGCTCTTTCTCCACCTATGCCGACCAGGCCATCGGCCGTTGGGCCGGCTTCACCGTCGGTTGGCTCTACTGGTGGTTCTGGGTGCTGGTGATCCCTATCGAAGCGCTGGCCGCCGGTCATGTATTGAATCAATGGTTTCCGCAGATCGATGCCTGGCTGTTCGCCCTGGTGTCGATCATTGCACTGGTGGTGACAAACCTGTTCAGCGTGTCCAAGTACGGCGAATTCGAGTTCTGGTTCGCCATGGCCAAGGTCGTGGCGATCATCGGTTTCATCGGCGTGGGCTTTGCCGTGTTGATGGGCTGGATTCCCGATCGGGAAGTCAGCGGATTGAGCGGCCTGATGGCCGAGCACGGCGGGTTTGCTCCAAACGGGCTGTCGGCGGTAGTCGGCGCCTTCATCACCATCATGTTCAGTTTCATCGGTACCGAAGCGGTCACCATCGCCGCCGCCGAATCCGACAATCCCTCGCAGAACATTGCCAAGGCCACCCGTTCGGTGATCTGGCGCATCGGGGTGTTTTACCTGCTGTCGATTTTCGTGGTCATCTCCGTGGTGCCCTGGAATGACCCGCTGTTGGCTTCGGTAGGCTCCTACCAGCGGGCCCTGGAAATCATGAACATTCCCCACGCCAAGTTCATGGTGGACGTGGTGGTGCTGATCGCCGTGGCCAGTTGCATGAACTCCTCGATCTACATTGCCTCGCGCATGCTGTACTCGCTGGGCCGTCGCGGTGATGCGCCGAAGGCACTGAAGGCGACCTCCTCCGAAGGCGTGCCGCGGGCAGCAGTCATCGCCAGCACCGTGTTGGGCGCGGCGATCACCGTGTGGAGCTACTTCATGCCCGCCGGGTTGTTCGAGTTCCTGCTGGCCAGTTCCGGCGCGATTGCCTTGGTGGTGTACCTGGCCATTGCAGTGTCGCAGCTGCGCATGCGCCGGATGTTGCGTCGGCAGAACGTCGAGCTGACCTTTCGCATGTGGCTGTTTCCATGGCTCACCTGGTTGGTGATCCTGTTCATCTGCGCGGCGCTGGCGGTGATGATGGCCTCCCCTGAACACCGCACCGAAGTGAGCACGACCATTGGCCTGGCGCTGGCGATTTCCTTTATCGGCCTTGTGACATCGCGTCAGCCTGCGCAGGCTGCGAGAGCGACATCGGCGGGATAAAACCAGGGAGGTAGTTGCGCCGAACCTGATACCCCCTACGCCAGGACTGGGGGTATTACCCGCTCCTGTGTCACAGGCCGTCATCGCTTTTTGTGAGGACATGACCACGATGTCATCGAACTCCACCGTGTCCGACGGAAAGACTCAATCCGTCGGTTTTCTGCTGCTGGACAAATTCACACTTATTTCCCTGGCGTCCGCAGTAGAACCACTGCGCATGGCCAATCAGTTGTCGGGGCGAGAGCTATATCGCTGGCATACGTTCAGCCCTGGTGGAGAGCCTGTCTGGGCCAGTGACGGCGTGCAGATCACTCCGGATGCTTCGTGGAACAACCCATTGGTGGCGGACACTGTAATCGTGTGCGGCGGCATTGGAATCCAGAGCGTGATTACCCGCGAGCACATTACCTGGCTGCAAGCCTTGGCGCGTCAATCCAGACGCTTGGGAGGTGTATGCACCGGTAGCTGGGCGCTCGCAAAAGCCGGGCTGCTCGACGGCTACGAGTGCAGTGTGCATTGGGAATTTCTGGCTGCCATGCAGGAAGCTTTCCCGCGAGTCAGCATCAGCGCGAGCCTGTTCACCCTCGACCAAAACCGCTTTACAAGCTCCGGCGGAACGGCCCCCATGGACATGATGCTGCACCTGATCGGTCGCGATCATGGTCGTGAATTATCGGCAGCCATTTCTGATATGTTCGTTTACGAGCGCATACGCAACGAACAGGATCATCAGCGCGTTCCACTCAGGCATATGCTCGGAACTCATCAGCCCAAACTGCAGGAAATCGTCGCGTTGATGGAGGCCAATCTCGAGGAACCGATCGACCTCGATAACCTTGCAGAATACGTTGACCTGTCACGTCGACAGCTGGAGCGGCTATTCCAGAAATACCTTCACTGTACGCCGTCACGCTATTACATGAGGTTGCGTCTTGTTCGAGCACGACAACTGCTCAAGCAAACATCATTGTCGATCATTGAGCTGGCGTATGTATGCGGTTTCGTGTCGACACCACATTTTTCCAAATGCTATCGCGAGTACTTTGGTGTTCCACCCAGTGAGGAGCGTTCCGGCTCTGAAATGAATCGCAAATCGGCAACACTTGCGACTACGCAGCCGTCATTGACCAAGCCGCTGACAGCGCTCGACCAGGCGCGAAACGAATCGACGTTTGCCAGTGTTCGCATGATGGATCGTTCCGGTTTGGCGAAGTCGAGGTGATGGGACGGCTCGGCCGCATCCTCCGTAGTGCATGAGTTGCCTGTGCGATGAGTACCATCGACACCACTACAAATCCCGAGCCCAGGTCTGGCTGACGAGGTCTTTACCGAAACTATGTACCTGTTCCTCCTCGACCAATTGAAAACCTGCCTTTTGATATAGCTTTCGGGCATCGCAAAGCACGCTGGTTGTCCAGAGGATCATGCTCTTGTATCCAGCGTGCCGGGCAAACCGGAGGCTCTCTTCCAGCAATCGATTGCCGATTCCCATGCCTCTGGCACTCGCATCCACATAGAGCATTCGCAGTTTGGCGGTCGTCTCGTCATGTCTGACGACAAAGACTGAACCGATGACTTTGCCATCCTTTTCCGCTATCCAGCATCGCTCGCAGGACGGATCAAATTCGCGAAGGTATTTGGCGACTATTTCTGCCACCAGTGCTTCGAACTCCGAATTCCACCCATATTCACGGGAATAAAGTTGAGCTTGCTGTTGAACGACAATTCCCATGTCACCCGCTACAGGATCGCGCAGGAGATAAGAGGGATCCCTGTCGCCCAATAGCGTATGTATCCGTTTCATGGCTTGGGTCAATTGCTCTTGCTGTGGCTCAGGCAAGCCTTGCAGCATCAGCACCACTTCCTCACGAGCGGCTTGCTCCAGCGAGGCCAGCACGGTTCGACCAGGATCGGTTAGCTGGATTTGAGAAGCCCGGCCATCGCTTGCCGAGCGAGTCCTGCCAATCAAGCCTTTTTTCTCGAATCCACCGATGACCCGGCTTACGTAACCGGCGTCCAGGCTGAGCATCTGACAGAGGTCTGAACTCTTCAGGCCAACACTGGCGCCCAATTCATAAAGGATGCGAGCCTCGGTCAACGAAAATTCGGCCTTAAGCAGGTGCTCTTGCAGGGCGCCGATCTGGTGGGTGTAGAACCGGTTGAAGCGGCGTACCGTCTCGGCGCGCTCAGTAATGGGGGCGGACATGAAAACTCCCACATAGTTGCTTTTAGCAATTATATGATTGACTAAAGCAACCATGTCAATCCGTTGATGGTCAAAATGCTACGACCGCTTTTGGCCGATTTCCGCCTGTCGAGACGCCCGGCAATCAACCAGTAGCTGCCGGTGGCGGCAGGCAGAAATCAGCCAAAGGTTGACTCTCACCAAGGGCAGCCATCAGCCATTTGCGGACATGCCATTGCTTTCCATCACCCTGAGCTAGCCGCTAAAGTACTGACTCATGGAGCTTAGAGACGAGCAATGAAACTGAACCACAGGCCAGTGAGGGCTAGCGACGTAAAAATGATCTGCGGCTTTCCTCAGAACGCTCAAGAGTTGTTTTCCATGTTTCCGAAGGCGCACTTCCCGCTAACGGAAACGCAGTTGAATACCGCGATCTCCCAACGCTTCAACTCTACCGTCGTGGAGATCAGTGGGACTGTCGTTGGGTTTGCCAATTTCTATCGAGCTGAACGCAATGGCGTTTGCTGTATTGGCAATGTCATCGTCTCGCCGAGCGCTCGGGGCGAAGGAGTGGCCACGTTTATCGTAAAGACGATGACCGGCTTGGCATTCGAGCATTACGGAGCCAGCGAGGTGCAGATTTCCTGTTTTAACGAAAACACGGCAGGGCTGCTGCTTTACCCCAAGCTTGGGTTTGTGCCTTATGCCATAGAGGAGCGACCTTCTTTGGGAAACGGCCGATCGGCCCTCATACATATGACGCGCAGTAGAAGCTCGACTGATTGAATACACCGTCAATTGCTACCTTGGATGACAGGCAGAAAACGGCCTAAGCAGCCAGTCGGAAATGTCCACGAAACCATGGGCGCTTCGCTCTCGGTTCCCGACTGGGAGCGCGGCGCCTATAAAGTTGCCTTTATCATTTGTCGTCCATCTTTTTTGACGATTGTGGCCGGCGCTCAGTGCTCTCTTCGGCGTTGGGCGCTTCTGGAAAACTCCCTGGCGTGAACACATGGGTCTGCAGGTCGCTGGCATCGACTTCGGCAACACCATGAACCGAACGGGCCAGATCAATGGCCTGTTCACACTGTCTATGAGTGTTGACGCGGCCGCTTAACCCCACTATGCCCGCATGGGTTTTGACATTGATATGCAGGCTAAGGGTCGGATCGGAAAATGCCAGGGTCGACTTCACCTTGGCGGTAATCCATGCATCGTGAACGGCCATTTCCAGGCCATGAGAGTAATGCTGGAAGGAGTGAATTTTCATGGCTGAACCCTCTCTCGCGTAATCAGACGTATTGCCCGTCCCTTCTGCTGTGCTGCCCTCTGCCTGTGAGGTGAACGCTATGGATACCTGATTCGTTTTGGAGCGCTCGCCACACAAATATTGACAGAAATTAATTATAGTACGGCCGTTGCCTGCGGTCAGAGTGCTGTCCCCGTGAACGTCCGCCTTGGTCGCTCTGTGCCAGGCGCAATACCTACAGAGCCTCCAAACAGTCCTCATTGCGATCAGCCCTGATCAACCCATAGCTGCCGATGTCGACCGACAGAATCGGCCAGAAGCAGCCTGTTAGCACTGATACGTTTTTAACTCTGGCGGCTGATTTTCAATGCCTCGTTTACGACGTCTGAAAACTCGAAAAATGCCTTCGTTTGCTGAGTATTCGGATGGGGCAAAGAACTCCAGTAGCCTGGATAAAAAAATCGTATCAGCGCCAACGGATCCAGTGCCAGTTATGGCTCTGATTATATGAAAACACTTTTTGAATGCCCGGCAATAGACTGGGTATTGCGATCAGCGTGCTGCAGCTATGCGTAACAACTTGTATCCTTATTCAAGACAAGGAAAAACAGCCGCCGTTATGGCCTTGGCCCAACAGTAGCTGGAACGGAAAACTGGACTTTCCATAAGGTAGTGACGTGAAGCGTGATACCCACCTGGTTGTACTTTTGCTGTTGTTTATCGGCTGTTCCCTGGCATCACTGACGGTCTGGAAGGTGCTGGCCTCCCGAGATCGAGCGCTGGAGGATGTGAATGTCCACGGATTGAATCTCACTCAGGCGCTCGCTACCTACTCCGAAGGCATTGTCCGCCAAAGCTCCTTGCTCTTGCTCGGGCTTGTCGAACGCCTGGAAACTGAAGGTAGTGGCCCCATACAGATCCGGCGGTTAAGTGCGCTGGTCAATCGACAGCAACCCCTGATGCCACAGCTCAGTGGTATCTCCATCTACGACAATCAGGGACGCTGGTTGATGTCTTCCAATCGGCCGATTCCGGCCGGGGCGAACAGCAGTGATCGTGCCTATTTCATTCATCATCGCGACGATCCATCCCGTGAGATCCTTATCGGTCCGCCAATCCAAAGCCGTTCCAATCAGGAGTGGGTGATCACCGTCAGCCGGCGCTTCAATGATGCTCGCGGAGAATTTGCCGGGGTGGTGGCGGTAACGTTGGGGATAGAAAACTTCCTGCGGCTGTTTGGAAAGATCGACGTAGGGCAAGAGGGTGCCATCGGGTTGTCCTATACCGATGGCACGTTGTTAGCTCGCTATCCCTTCCGCGAGCAGGACATGGGGCGCAACTTTTCGAAGTCGCCGATCTATGCGAAGTATCTTGTGGACCGATCCGTCGGCACCGCGTCGTTCACCTCCAGCCTGGACGGCGTGGAACGGCTCTATGCATTCCAAAAGAGTGACAAGCTGCCGCTGATAACCACCGTCGCTCTCGGGAAGCGAGAAGCGCTCACTGCGTGGCGAATGGAGGCACTGCTGTCGGCGGTAGTGGTGACGGGGTTGCTGGGGCTCACCGGCCTCATCGGTAGGCTTTTGATCCTGGATATCCGTCGGCGTACCAAGGTAGAAGGTCAGTTGAGGGGCACTCAGGAGCAATTGCTCTCATCGAATCGGCAACTGGAGCTACTGGCGATGAAGGATGCCCTAACCGGTTTGGCGAATCGGCGCTACTTTGATGTGACATTGGCCATGGAGGCGCGACGAGCACAGCGCGAGGGGACGTCTTTGGCACTTCTGATGATTGACATCGACTATTTCAAGCTGTTCAACGATTCCAAAGGACATGTTGCCGGAGACTTCTGTCTGCAGAGCGTTGGTAAGGTCGTGGAGGAATGCGTACGCCGACCATCGGATCTAGTGGCGCGGTATGGTGGTGAAGAGATGGGCGTAATCATGCCTGATACGGACATTGATGGTGCGCAGGTTGTGGCGCAACTAATCCTGCGTCGGTTGAAAGAAGAGAGTATTTCCCACGAAGCCAGCCCATTGGGTCGAGTGAGTGTAAGTATAGGGATTGCCACTGCCGCGGGTTCCCGATTGAACCAATTGCAAAGTTTAATCGAAGCCGCAGATCAGGCGCTGTATAGCGCCAAGACACTTGGACGAAACCAGTTTGCGACGCACTGTAAAGGATGAGGGTTCGCAACTGTAATCGCCTAGCAAATTGAATCATCGCGGATTATTTGTTCCGCAAATTTTCGGTTCTGTTCGGTGCATTGCTCATATCAACCTGGATTTTCGATGTTTAGGGAAGCCTTAAGTTTCCGCTTCTGGCCGAATTCAGGCTGCCTCCACCGTCAATGGGTCGCAGGACGAAGAACCTGAGAGCTGTCCAGCTCCTGCCTGGTCATACGAAGCTTGAAAACACCGTCAGATACCTGGGAATCGAGGTCGGTGATTGACCGTCGCTATCCGGCCTGAAGTAGACGACCAGAGAAATGTGTTCATAGCCCATCAGCATCTTGGAAAGACAGATCAAGAATGTTTTATCAGTACAGGTTTCAAGCTGCGTTTAACTCGGCGCCCCCTATTTGACTCAGATATGAAACACCTTGGCATTGTATTAAAAATCCCCTGAATTACTTCAGTTGACACAACACTGATAGTTCCTATGCTTGCTTTTGCCGGTTGTGGATCCGGTAGGAAATGGAGGCTTCACTTAAAGTTTCAGCCAACAGTTCCCGGACAGGAGAAGGATTAGTACAACTTACGAAAATAGTGTCCCTGGCTTCGCTTTCTCCCGGATGCCACCGCGCGTGACCACTCGATTGCGTGACGGTGACCACTGGCACAACCTTGTGGGACATTACCCAGGCCTTTCAACCGGGTGACGCGCAAGGGACTCACTTGGCCGATCCTACAGTGACAGCCGCCTGAAGCGGCATGGTCGTCGATTCGACTCCCGCGTTTTACCTTGAACATCTCAAACGACTCACCGCGAACAAGATCCAGCCTTACTTCGTACCCGCTACGGTTCACCAGCTTGAAATCATCGAGCGGCTGCTGCGCGCCGGGGTGCACAAGGGCCCGATGAATGTCGCGTTGTACGGCTATGGCTGCGGCACAATGGGGCGCAATCCATTCGACTGGATGGAGATGCTGCGTCGCACGCCGCACGGCGCCTCCAGTGTGACGTTCTGGAGCAGCATGCGCGGCAACATCGCGATTCAGCAGATGGCGACCATCCTGGGTGTCCACGTACGCGTTGGCAACGAAGACAACATCTGGGACATGCACAAGCAGCGCTGGCCGTCGGTCAAGCAAGTCGAATGGGCGGTCAGGCAGAGCGAGCAGTTCGGGCGCAAAGTGGCCAATGCCGACGGAGCGCGCAAGATCATGAAGATTGGCGTTTGGTACGAGACAGTGGAAGAAACGCTTTTCCACCTCGGCCTGCCACCGAATCGGCCAGAAGGCTACAAGGGCTTCATGACCTACGACACCGACGGGCGCCTGCCGAAGGCGGCGCAAGTATCGTCAAACCCCACCAGCATCCTGTAGCAGCTCGAGACCCGACGCGAGCGCCGCGCTTTTCAAAGCGTTTTGGTTTGAGATGACACGATGACTACGCAATTGGGGCCGTGGGACGAATCGTTGGAGCAATTGCACGCATGGGATCCTGACTGGGCGCAAGCCTGCGCGCAACTGGCGCGCCCCCCCTAGCTCGTCATCGCCAAGGTCATTCTTTCGTTCCGTTCTTCGCCTTTTGGGAGATCGGGCGAGCGATCGGGATGCGCGATGTTCTTTTCAAAACGGGGACCCAATCGTGATGGGCCGCCTCATTGGGGGTGACACTGTCGTCTCTGCCTGATCGCCCTGAATCTCTCTTGACCGATGCGTCGGCAGGCGCGTCAGCATTTCCTTAAAGTAGTTATACGGATCCTCGTCATCAGGGCGCGCAGACTGGATCAAGCTCATGATCGTAGCTACACGCTTGAACGATGAAATGCATTCATAAAAGTGGATATTTGCTCGCGCAAAGTGATCTGGAAAGGTGATGGCTTCCACTGATAACTCAATTGCTCGATTCACGAATAGGCCGATACCCCCCTTCATAAGCATGACGCTCAGTTGAGCCTGCTGTTTATTGCACTGGCGAGGAAGTTGCCCCTTGGAGCGCTCGGACGAGTCTGGGATTGGTTGACCACTACAGAGGCATCCGGGCGAATGTTCCTTTGTCACACTCACCAGGCACAATGCAATCAGCCAAATGGATTTGGCCCATCTACAGATAGCCCGGCCTGCGCTTTTCATGGATGGCCTTGATATCCCCTCGTAACCCGTCAATGAACTTGTCGATCGTCTGGTCGCCATTGAGTAGGGGCAATCGAAATGCTTGTAACCAGGCGATGCAGTCGTTCAGATACTGAATCGAACCCCTGAACTTGCAGATACCCGAATGGATCCAACCGGCATGTACAGATAATCGCCAAAAATGCTGATTCGATTACTCTGAAACTTGTTGTTACAAGCAGGAATACGTATCATTAATATTCAAGCTCAGGACGCAGGGAGTGCATTGTCCATACAATAAGGTCAATAAAAATAATGCTTAAAATGCTCCTCGTGTACGTTCATCTGCTCGCCAGTTGTATTGCCCTCGGCAGGGTATTGCTTGCCGATCACAAGCTTTGGAGTTGGCGCAAGGAAGCGCTGGATCAGGCGAAGCTTGAGTATCTGGAAGAAACCAGGAAAATCGCCACTCTCGCGTTACTGGCCCTTTGGGGCAGTGGCCTGCTGTTGGTCCTTCAGGGGTATCTCCTCGAGGGTACTGCGTACTTGCTCAACCAGAAGCTCTGGGCCAAGGTGGCGGTTGTCGCGCTGCTGACTCTGAACGGAGGTCTGTTGCATCGCGTCGGCTTCCCGTTGTTGCAAAAAGCCCCCTTCGTCTTGTTACCGGGCTCCGACCGCGGTCGCCTTGCACTCTTGGGGGCGTTCTCCATGAGTGGCTGGCTGTTCGCCGCTTTCCTGGGGGTGGCTCGAGCCTGGAATCATGTCATGCCATGCTTGCATGTGATGGGGGTTTTCACGGCATTCGCATTGCTGGCTTGTGCCGTGGCGCTTGTGGTCGCCAGCACGGCGGGCACGATACGTGGTGAGGAGCCTACGGTTTCATAGTGGGTGAAGCACAAACTCAAGCGTGGATAGCATGAGACCTCCCTCGGCACAGGAGTCTACCCAGGCATCCATGCTTGAAGTCGTGGATTGAATCAGTACTGACACCTGATCGCCACACGAAGGCCACTTGGCTGATTGATGAACCTTTCAGCCAACGTCTTGACCCGCGACCCGTTAACCCTTTCGGAGTGAGGAGCTCACCCGCGCACCAGATAGGCCCCTGAGGGAACCCGATATCGCAGCTTCTTGCATTTACCGGGTGCAGGCTGATGCCCTGGCGGACGATCAGGAAACCAGATTCGGCATTTGCCCGGAGGCGGCATATGGCCGCGGGGAATCTCAACCTCAGCGTACGCCCGCTCTGGCCCGATATTAGCCATTTGCAATTGTCCTTCGGACCCTACTCTGTCAGCCGTCGGTACATCCGAAACCCGACCTGCCTCTGCGCCAGTGAAGTTGCCAGCGTCACGCCCGGTGTCCGCAGTGGATTGCTCAACAACCGCCTGCGCTGCGCGGCGCTTTTGGGTCTCCTCTGACAGCCCCTTCTGAACGGCGACCACGTCCGCGTTGGGCGAGGTTCCCGAAGATTGGGCCTGCTGCGCCGCCTGGATCAATTGGAAGTTGCGGTTGCGCAACTGGACATTGTTACCAACCCGCATGTTCGAGCGCGCCGCCAAGGTTTCAGCCTGCTGGTACTGCCCCTGTTGAAGACGCAACACACCGAGGTAATGCAGCGTCGCGGGATTGTTCGGCTGGATATGCAGGGCACGCTCAAGCGTGGCGGCGGCCTGGTCCAGTTGGCCGTTTTCATACTGCCGCGAGGCTGTTTCGATCAGGGTGGTTGATGCGTTGTTGCTTTGCGCGGGCGCTCTTCGCTCGGCAGCGACAGCACTAAACGAGGCGACAGCGCAGAACACCAGGATGAGGACCGGCGGAAAACTCTTGTTTGGCATCGGGGGCGGACTCGACTGAACTCGGACGGCACTGCCGTAAAACAGACCACAGCGCTGCTCGGCACTTCCGATACAGGGCCGCTATAGACCTGGCCAACACCCTGAAGTTCCTACTGCAACGGCCGTTGCCACCGCTTCTGTTTGTTATCAGCCCACGACTGAAATCGTTGGCTATTTAAGCTCCGGCCCCCTAGAACTTTTTCCTATTTACCGGTCTATGTGGATAGGCACATGCGCTCGGTAAGCACGCCCCCTGCAAGCTTCCCGCCGCCATATAGCCACACGTCCAATTGTCCATCAGAGGTTGTCTTCGCCCATGAAATTCCATGTCCCACGGATGGTGCTCTTCGGCCTGTTCGCGTTCGCGGCAGTGGGCTCGGCATCAGCCACACAGATGAAGGATTCAACCCCTGTTTCTGCAACTCAAGCCCCAGCCATCCAGACGCCCGTCCAGGCCGCCGGCAACCCTTGGCCGAACTTGGCCAGTGTGGCCGGCAAGCAGCCAGGGCCGTTGCTTGCCCATGACGACCGATACTGGCATGACGGCCGTTGGCACGATCATAGAGACGATTGGCGCCGAGACGACTGGCGCAGGGATCAGTGGCGTAGAGATCAATGGCGTAGAGAGCAAGCCCGCCGGGAAGCCGAGCGCCGTCGTGATTGGGAGCGCCACCAGGATCGGGCCATGCGGCACCGTTACGAGGACGATCGCCGTTACTATCGTCGCTAGTGCAAATATGTTCCGGCCCGAACGCAGATGTTCATCGACTTTCTTTGCGAACGCCTGCTCTTTCAAGACCTGCCATGAGTCAAGACGATCTGCACTGAACGCAATACGTTCAGACGCCACGAGCGTGGAATCAAAGGCAACACTGTCTCCACTCCCAACGCACACCGCGCCGGGTTGCTGATTAGCGTTCCTCACCAAACTCCTGGAAGCCTTGATCATGAAAACCTTAAGCATCGAGAACTACAAGACCAACAACGCACAACACCCTTCCACGCTGGGGATCAAAACCATGGCGCTCGGCACCTACGGTGCCTACTTTGCACTGGCCGTCATTTACTTCTGGTTCGGCGGGATGAAGTTCACGCACTACGAAGCTGTCGGGCTGGTCCCGCTGGTGAGCAACAGCCCTTTCCTGGGTTGGGTTTATGACATTTTCAGTGTCGATACCTTCTCCAGTTTGCTCGGGGTTCTGGAGGTGTCGATCGGTATCCTGATTGCTGGTCGCTTGCTGTCACCCAAGCTTTCATTGATCGGCGGTGTGCTGTCTGCAGGGCTGTTCTTCACGACCTTGAGCTTCATGATCTCGACCCCTGGCGTGATTGAACCCGGCCTCGGTTTTCCAGCCATCACGGTTGCGCCGGGCCAGTTTCTGCTCAAGGACATCGGGTTGCTCGCTGCTTCGATATTTGTCGCCGGCCATTCCCTGACTGAGCTGCAAAGCCGTTAAACCGATGATCGACCTCTCGCGATGGCCTGAAGCAGTTCGATGCTTTCAGGCCATTGCCCCGTCATCTTCTCCTGCCAGAACTTTCATCCAGTCCCGAGGGCTGTAGCCCGTCTTGCGTCGAAACGCGCGTGCCAGTGCCGAAGGGCTTTCATAGCCGACCTCGGCGGCGATCAGCGTTATCGACCGCCCTTCACGCAGACGCTTCTGCGCCAGGCTGATGCGCCAACTCAACAGATAATCCGCAGGCGTCTGCCCGATAACAGCCCGGAAATGCACAGCGTAGGCAGCGCGAGACATGTTCGACTCGCTCGCCAGGTCCGCAATCGACCAGGCTCGATGGGGCGCGTTGTGGATCTGCACCAGAGAGCGCGCCAGCCGCGAATCGGCCAGCCCAGCCATAATCCCCGTACGCAACTGGTGATGGTCCAGCAGGTGCCGGAACAACAGAATGATCAACAATTCGAACAACCGATCCAGCGCTGCCTCCCTGCCACAATGTCCACCTGCCGCCTCGGCGAACATCCATTTCAGCGTATCGGCCAGCATTGGCAGCTCATCCAGGGACAACACCAGACAATCGGGTAACGAAGCCGACAACGGGTTATCGACCCCGCCCTCAAACTCCATTGACGCACACAACAGTTGAGCGCCCTCGGACTCACCGGCAAACAGTTGATGCCGGCTGGGGCGTGGCATAAAAATCAGACTGGGCCGGGTCAGCAGCAACTCCTTGCGATCGGGTCCCAGCAAGGTGACGCTGCCAGCCTGCAGCAGGTGGATATAACCACGTCCCTCAGCGCCGTTGTAGGACGCCAGGCCGCAAAGTCTGCCGTTGTAAAACAGGTTTGCGCGCACGCCGAACTGCGACAACAAGGTAGACAAGCGATCCATGGGCAATCTCTTGGCGAGATACAGACGCTCAGATCATAACACCGCCGGTTTGCGCTTCGACGGGGCTCAAATGCTGTGCCAATTGATTGGCCATGATCGGTCCGTCCTCAGGCACCGGCCCTTCTCATGCCGATTGTCTGCGCCAGGTGCCGGGTGATGTGCCGAACTGGCGTTTGAATGCGCGACTGAACGCAGCTTCGGATTCGTAGCCCACTGCAAAGCCGATTTGCGCCACATTACCGCGACCTTCGCGCAGGTGTTGAGCCGCCACGTGCATCCGCCAGAGCGTCAGGTATTGCATCGGTGGCTGCCCGACCAATGCCGTGAATCGCTCCGCGAATACCGAGCGCGACATGCCCACTTCAAGCGCCAGGGCTTCTGCCGTCCAGCCCTCGGTTGGACGGGCATGGAGCAGCGCCAGTGCGCGACCGATATGCGGATCTCGCAGACCCGCCAGCCACCCGCGCCGTTCAGGGGGGAGGTTCGCGACATACTGGCTGACGGCTTCGACGAACAGCAGTTCGGAGAGCTTGGCGATGACCGTTGCCGAGCCGACGCGCCCCGCCGCGATCTCACTGACGGCGAAACGGAAAGAGCTTTCAATCCAGGCGCCCGAAGCCGTCGCGCGCACATCCAGCTTCAACAAGGATGGCAGCGACGAAAGCAACGGGCTGAACGGTGTTTCAGAACCGAGGAACCCGCACAGCAGCTGTGTAGCCTCGCCGCCCCCACCGCACTTGATTCGTGATAGGCCGCCGACTTCCGGCGGCTGAATGACTTCGCGTGCCGACATGGGCGCAACGTCCAGATCACTGCCAAACGTATGAACGTCGTTGCGAGGAAGCAGAATGAGTTCGCCTGCCCGCACCTCGAGGGTGGCACCATCGTCGACTCGCAATTGCATGTGCCCCGCCGCGACAAAATGCGAGGCAATGACATGTCGAGGGGCCGCCAGGAACGGTTTGCAATCGTCGGCGGAGATTCTTCCGCTCAGACACCAGGGCGCAGTGAACTCCGCCTCGAGGAAGACCCCTCCAGACAGCCGGATCACCCGCAATACATCAGATAGCGCATCCAGCAATTGCCAGCCCTCCTTTCCGGAGTCCGGAGCAAGTAATCAGGCGCACTGGTCATTCGCCGCCTGAACGGCGAGGCCTAGATTAGCACCAACGTGGACTCAGTGATCGAGACGATCCCCAGAGGCATCACCGATTGTCATTGACTCCCGCGTTAACCCTGATTGGCCCATTCCAACTCGACCACGCCAGCCGGAGATCAGTATGAACACCGCCGCTACCCTGCCCCGCCCGGATTCGGGCAACGCCGCCCGTTATGCGCAACTTGTCAGATCCTCGAAGAAAGCGGAATGGCAGATCGACCGCGACTTGCTGCAGGACCGCAGCTTCGACTTCTCGCGCAAATTCTTGCCCGACGGCCTATCGCATATCGACCGCCTGACCTTCCTCGGCGCAGACGAGGCACGCCTGCTCAGCCAGATTCAGGGTCGAACCTATGCGTACATTTTTGGCCTGGTCGAGCGCTTTATCAGTGCCAAGATGCTCGACCAGGGTCGGGCCCATGTATTTGACGATCAGCTCGCACTCGAAGCGCTGGTGCGTTTTTCCAACGACGAGATCAAGCATCAGGAGCTGTTCCGGCGCATTGAGACGATGATGGGTACTCGATTGCCGGCGGGATACCGTCAGGTTGCCGATCCGAACGATGTGGCCCGCGCGGTTCTGGCGGCCAGCACCTGGGCAGTACTGGCGCTGACCTGTCATATCGAGCTGTTCGTTCAGACGCACTACGTGCAGAGCATCGCCCCGCGCGAGGAGTTGTGCCCACTGTTCAAGGACGTCTTCAAGTTTCACTGGAAGGATGAAAGCCGGCACGTCGTCCTCGATGAACTGGAGTGGGAGGCGGAGCACGCGAAACTCACGCCAGGCGAGCGTGACCAGGCCGTGAACGATCTGATTGCGCTGGTGGCGGCCGTCGACGCCATCCTGCAGGCACAATCGGCAGCCGATGCCGACTACTTCATGGGAAATGCTTCACGATCGTTCAGTGCCGATGAGACCTTGCAAATCAAGGCCTGCGTGCTGAGCGCCTACCGCTGGCAATACATTATCTCGGGCGTGCAGCATCCACACTTTGGCCGGCTGCTTGCGCGCATGACAACCCCGTCACAGATGTCCAGGGTCCAGACCGCACTGGCACCGATCATGGGCCAGTGATCGACAGGGGGCGACCGACCGCGTGTCGGTCGCGCGACAGTGGTGCTGAAACTGATGGATTGAGGATGGCAGCCATGACGACTCCGATGTGGATGCTGCTTGGATTTGCGACCTGGACTTTACTGTTGTTGATGGCAACCGTCGGGGTCTATCGCTGGGTCAGAATCCTGTTCTCGAATGTTCCGATCGCTTCTTTCCGAAGCGATCAGCTCGAAGGCGAGGATTGGTATCGGCGCGGGACAAGAGCACACGCCAACTGTGTGGAAAACCTGCCGGTCTTTGGCGTCATCGTGTTCGTGATTTCAGCCCTTGGTGTCGACGGCCCTGCGGTGAGCTACTTGTCCATGATCGTCCTGATCGCTCGTGTGTGTCAGTCTCTGGTTCACGTATCCCATGTGCAGACCGACAGGTTCGTGGCGGTTCGGTTTACCTTCTTTTGCCTACAATTGATCTGTTTTCTCGCACTCATTGTCATCGCCGCTGGTTACGGCGCAGGAATACTCAAATAGCAGCGCCGACCTGCTGAACCCGATCAGCTCGCCCGGGGGGCGTGCTGATCGCCCGTTACAGCCGCAGCGGGCGGCGATAGCCACCGGTTGGGGTATGCCTCACGCCACCTGCATCAATTTCGCGTAAGCCTGCAAATGGTGATCGTCATCGCCAAACTGACGCGCCACCATCAGCAAATGCCTGGCGTGGTGCGACAGCATGTATTCCCAGGTCAGGCCGATACCGCCGTGCAACTGGATACCCTGATCAGCGACAAAACGGCTGGCGCGACTGACGATGAACTTGGCGGCAGCCAGGATGCGGCTGCGTTCGGCGCTGTCCGCCTGATCGGCCACGCAGGCCGCGAGCAGCGTCATGGACGTGGCCTGGTCCAGTTCGATGCGCATGTCCACCATACGGTGTTGCAGCACCTGGAACTTGCCGATGGGCTGACCGAACTGCTGGCGGGTTTTCAGGTAGTCGAGGGTCAACGCGCACGCCGCTTCCATGCTGCCGACGGCCTCGGCGCATTGCGCGGCGATGCAACGGCCCTGCTGATAACGCAGCGCCGGCAAGGCCTGCCCCACTGCGCCAAGTACCGCACTACTTTTGACGAACACGTCTTCCAGGTACAGCTCACAGGCCATCCGCCCATCCTGGGTGGCGAAGTCGCGTCGACCGACGCCGCGGTCTTGCGGGTCGACCAGAAACAGCGTGATGCCCTTCTCGTCCCGAGACCCGTGGCTGGTGCGCGCCGACAGTAGAATCAGCCCTGCGCTCTGACCGCCGATGATCACCGACTTGCGGCCATTGAGCTTCCAGCCGCCGCTGACCGCCTCGGCGGTCGTCTGAATATCGTGCAACTGGTAGTGACTCTGCGGCTCATCGAGGGCCACGGCCAGTTGCAGGCTGGCGCTGCCGACCTGCGGCAACAGCGTGTCTTTCTGGGCAGCAGTGCCCAACTGGTCGACCAGGCCACCGGCGAAAATCACCGAATGCAGGAAAGGCTCCAGGCACAGGCCGCGGCCCAGCTCGGTCATGATCAGCATGTTCTCCACACCGCTGCCACCATAGCCGCCATAGGCTTCGGCAAAGGGCACGGCGCAGAGGCCGAGGTCGCCCAGTTGCTGCATGAACGGGCCGCTGAAGCCGTGTCTGCTCTGGCGGTATTGCTCGCGACGCTCAAAACCATACACGTCACGCACCAGGCGCGCGGCGGTTTCCTGCAGCATCAGTTGCTCTTCTGTCAGTTTGAAATCCATGTTCGGGGCGCCTTACAGTTCGAGGATCATTTTCGCGATGATGTTCTTCTGGATTTCGTTGGCGCCGCCATAAATCGAGGCCTTGCGCGCATCCAGATACTGGTAGGTGGCCGCGCTGCTGTAGTCGGTGTACAGCAAGGGTTCGCTGCCGTAACCCAGCTCATCCTCAATGAACGGCAACGCGTACGGCCCCACGGCCTTGCTGATCAGGTAGGTAATCGCCTGCCGGATCTCGGTGCCCTTGATCTTCAGGAACGAGCTTTCGGCGCCGGGGACTTCGCCGTTTTGTGTAGCCGCCAGGGTTCGCAGGCTGCTCATTTCGGCCGCCATCAACTGCATCTCGACTTCAGCGATCTGCGTGCGGAACAACGGGTCGTCGATCAGTGGCCGGCCATCGCGGACTTCCTGGCTGGCAATGCGCTTGAGCCGGGTGAGCAATGCCTTGTTCTGCGCGATCCCGCCGATGCTGGTGCGCTCGTGGGTCAACAGGTACTTGGCGCAGGTCCAGCCCTCATTCTCCTGCCCGACCCGATTCGCCACCGGCACCCGCACGTTGTCGAAGAACACTTCGTTGACTTCATGCTCGCCATCCAGGGTGATGATCGGCCGCACGGTAATGCCGGGCGTTTTCATGTCGATCAGCAGGAACGAAATGCCCCGTTGCTGACGCGCCTCGGGGTCGGTGCGCACCAGGCAGAACATCCAGTCGGCGAAATGCGCCAGCGTGGTCCAGGTTTTCTGGCCGTTGACCACGTAGTCATCGCCCTCGCGCACCGCACGGGTTTTCAATGACGACAGATCAGAACCGGCACCCGGTTCGGAGTAGCCCTGGCACCACCAATCCTCACAGGAAAGAATCCGCGGCAGGAAGTGTGCTTTCTGCTCGGCGGTGCCGAACTTGATGATCACCGGGGCAACCATTTTCAAACCGAAGGAGGATACTTTCGGCGCCCCGGCCGCGAAGCATTCCTCGTCAAAAATATGTTTTTGCACATCGCTCCAACCGGTACCGCCGAACTCGACCGGCCAGCCCGGCGCGAGCCAGCCTTGCCGGTTGAGTGTGCGCATCCATTGCACCTGATGCGCTTTGCTCAGGCGCTTGCCCAAGGCAATCCGCTCGGCGAATTCAACGGGTAGGTGATCACGAAGAAACGCGCGCACGTCCTCGCGAAACGCGCGCTCGTGCGCAGTGAAATCAATGTCCATCCATCCACTCCAAAAGCATTGGGGCTTACCCACACCCCTTGTAGGAGCGAGCTTGCTCGCGATGGTCGCCAACGATAACGCTGGCTTCCTGACTCCCCGCGGCGTTCTCGGGTTTTTCGCGAGCAAGCTCGCTCCTACAAGGAAATGACGGGGCTTATCAATCGAAAACAATCACCGAACGCGCCAGTTCACCGCGACGCAGCTCATCGAACGCCTCGTTGATCTGGTCCAGACGAATGCGCTGGGAAATCATTTCATCGAGCTTGAGCTTGCCGGCCATGTAGAAGTCGACCAGGCGCGGCATGTCGACCGGGAAGCGGTTGGAACCCATCAACGAGCCCTGGATACGGCGTTCATGCAGCAGTTGCAGCGGGTCCAGTTCGATTTTCAGGCCGGGCTTGAGCATGCCGATCACGGTAGCGGTACCGCCGCGCGCCAACATGGCAAACGCTTGCTCGGCGGTCTGCTTGAGGCCAATGCATTCGAAGGCGTGGTGCACACCGCCACGGGTCAGTTCCATCACTTGCTTGGCGGCATCGCCGTCCCGGCCGTTGATCAGGTCAGTGGCACCGAATTGTTTGGCCAGTTCCAGCTTCGAGTCGAGCATGTCGATAGCGATGATCCGCCCTGCCCCGGCCAGTGCCGCGCCGTTGATGGCCGCCAGACCGATGCCACCGCAACCGATCACGGCCACGGTCTCGCCCGGACGCACTTTGGCGGTGTTGAAAACCGCGCCGGTGCCGGTGGTCACCGCGCAACCGAGCAATGCGGCGCGGTCCAACGGCATGTCGCGACGGATCGCCACACAGGCGTTTTCGTGCACCAGCATCTGCTCGGCGAACCCGGACAGGTTGACGAATTGCGGCATCGGTTTGTGCACGTAGGTCAGGCGCGGCTCTTCGTCCTTGTCACGTTTGGTTTCCGGCGACACGCAACGCGCCAGGTGGCCGGTCACGCAGTGTTCGCAATGGCCGCAGAACACCGTCAGACAGGTGACCACATGATCGCCGGGCTTGACCGAGCGCACTTCGGAACCGACCTGTTCGACCACACCGGCAGCTTCATGCCCCAACACCATCGGGCCGGGATACGGAAACGAGCCGTCAATGACGTGCAGGTCCGAGTGGCACACCCCCACGGCTTTTGTGCGGATCAACACTTCACGCGGACCCGGTTTGCTGATGCCCACTTCTTCAATGACCAGCGGGGCTCCAACCTGATGGAATACGGCAGCTTTCATGACAGTTCTCTCGACAATGTTGTGGGGTTCAGGCCGGGTTGGCCGCTGTACGCAAAACGGCTTTGGCATGGCTGAAGGTGCGGAAACCGTCGATGCCGTGATAGGCCCCCATGCCGCTCTGGCCGACGCCGCCGAATGGCAGGCCTTCGGTGCTGGCATGGCTCATCACGCCGTTGAGGGTCACGCCGCCGGAGCAGGTACGGCTGAGCACCAGGGCTTCTTCGGCGGCATCGTTGCCGAAGTAGTACAAGGCCAGCGGACGCGGCCGCGCATTGATCTGGGCGATGACTTCGCTGAGGGTTTCGTAGGGTTTGATCGGCAGCAGCGGACCGAAGATTTCGTCCTGCATCACCTGCAGATCGTCGCCGGGGTTGCGCAGCAGCGTCGGTACGATCTTGTTCAGCGGCGACTGGCTGAAATCTTCAGCGCCGGCATTCAGTTCGATCAGCTCGACACCGGCGGCGCGGGCCTCGCTCAGGTAACCCTGCAAGCGCTCGAAATGACGGGCGTTGATGATGGAGGTGTAGTCGGGGTTGTCCTTGAGCGTCGGGAAGAACTTCGCCACCACGGCTTTGGCCACGCCGATAAAAGCCTCTACCGACTCCTGCGGGACAAACACGTAGTCCGGTGCCACGCACAACTGACCGGCATTGAGCAGCTTGCCGATCACGACCTTGGCCACCGCATCGTTGAAGTTCGCCGAACGCGAGATGATCGTTGGCGACTTGCCGCCCAGCTCCAGGGTCACCGGCACCAGGTTCTCCGCCGCTGCCCGTAGCACATGCTTGCCGATGCTGGTGGCACCGGTGAACAGCAAATGGTCGAACGGCTGGCCGCAGAACGCCTGCCCGACGTCGGCACCGCCCAGGACCACCGCCACTTCGTCTTCGGCGTAGACCGAACGGATCAGCCGCGCGATCAGCGCCGACGTATGCGGGGTGAATTCCGACGGTTTGATCATCACCCGGTTGCCCGCCGCCAATGCGCCGGCCAGCCCGCTGAACACCATGTAGCCAGGGACGTTCCAGGCCGTGACGATGCCCACGACACCCAGCGGCTGGTATTGCACCCAGGCTTCGCCGGTGCGGGCCTGACGCTGTTCCGGGTGCATCCATTGGGCCAGTTCGGCTTTGGTCTGCTGCAGTGTCGCCAGTGGCGACAGCACTTCACTGCCCTTGGAGAAACCCGGGCTGCGATGACCGAAATCGGCGGTCAGGGCCTCGATGATGTCCTGTTCGTGATTGACCAGCAAACCGATGGCCCGGTCGAGCAACTCACAGCGCTCTTCAAGGGTATAGGGTTCGCGGTCCAGCAAGGCCGCGCGTTGTTTTTCCAGGATCGTGCGGATGTCACAGCTCGTCGAACTCTCGATGGCGCTCATCACTACCTCTCTTGTTTTTTGTCAGGGCGCGGCCACGGCCGGGCGGCAATGCACAGGGTCTGGCTGCATGGTTGATCATCGCGGGCGCCGCGCCGCCACCCGGATCAGGTGGGTGGTGTCACGGCGATGGATTCAGGCGAGGATGCCCATGGCCTTGGCGCTGTTGATGGCCTGGGTGCGACGGCAGGCGCCGAGCTTGACGTTGATGTTCTTGGCGTGGGTTTTCACGGTGTTTTCCGAGATGAACAAGCGGCTGCCCACTTCGCGTACCGACATGCCCTCGGCCAGCAACTTGAGCACCGACACCTCGCGGGGGGTCAGGTCATCCTGGTAATCCGGCACACCCGTAGAGAGACGAGTGACCGACGCCTGGCCAGTTTCCGCTGGCTGTTCACGGGCCAGAATGCGTTCTTTCTGCCGGGCAATCGGTGCCTGATACAAGGCGCTGTCGATCTTGCCCCACTGCATGCGCCGCTCGGCCTCATGCAGCAGCAGATGAGCCTTTACCGGGTCGTGGTTGCGCGAAGCAATCTCTGCGAGCAGCAGATAGGCATTGAGTACAAAGGGTGCGCAGCAATCGCGGACCTGCAGCAACCCCGCCTGGATCACCACTTCGGCTTCGCTGCAATGCCCTTGTTGCAGCAACAACTCGCCGCGCAGGAACAGCAGCCGCCCGAGCAACGGATAAGGCTGCGACGGGACCGGGGCCAGCCGGTCCAGCTCAGTGCGCAACAGTGCCTGGGCAAAACCCGATTGTCCCCTGAGCATCATCAGGCGGACCCGGTCGGCATTGACCAGCACTTCCGATTCATGACTGCCCTGGCGTCGGGCCAGCTCCAGCGACTGATCGAGCAAGGTTTGCGCTTGTGCAAGATCGCCAGTCTCCATGGCAACGCGCGCCAGGATGCAATGGCACAACAGCACCGACAACCAGTCCTCGCCTACCAGATAATCAAGGGCTGCACGGCAATGCAGGCGCGCCGGCCCGGTATGTCCCCGCAATGCCTGCAAGGTGCCAAACAACGCCTGCCAGTTCGCCAACAGGCGTTGATTGCGTACCGGGTCGGGCAACGGCAAAAAATGCCCCAGACGTGCCAGGCACTCGGCGGCTTCGTCCAGCCGCCCACTGAACAGCAAAGCCTTGGCGCACAGATAGATCAGACGCGGGCTGCTGTGCAGCAACTGCGGCTCGATGCGCTCGCGCCAGTCCATCAGTTTGCTCAAGTGCCGCTCACTGAGGATCCAGCTCAGCCACAGGCGCTCCATGTAATTGGCGGCCACTTCAGGTTGATCGGCACACAGCGCCTGCTCCACGGCGTCGTCGACATGCCCGAGCACGCTGAGCAGCTGACAGGCCCGCAGGCGCAGCCGGTTCAACGGCGCACCGCTCAAGTGGCTTTGCAGGGTTTGCGCCACCGCGGGTAGCAGACGGAACCAGCCGGGTTGCTGCTCGAGCGGGAACACAAAGGCCTGGCATTCCAACAGACTGTTGAACACCCGGGCCGCTTGCCGGCCTTCCCATAGCTGTTCGCAGAAATCCGCCCTGACGCGGGACAAATGTGCCAGTCCGCCCATCACTTCACGCTGCTCGTCACTCAAGCGCGACAACAGTTCACGCTCCAGGTATTGGCCGAGCAATGGCGATGGCTGGGCATGATCCAGCGAAAGCGACAGGCGAACACCGGCGCACCACCCGCCTGTCTCCTGCCAGAGTATTCCCCTGGCCAGCGCATCGGTGTGTGGCGCAAGGGCATCAATCAGCGATTCGAACTCATCGGGGCGCAGGGCCAGTTGCCGGGCACCGAACTCCAGCAGCTGGCCGGTCAGCATCAGACGCGGCAGGTTCCAGTCCGGACGTTGGCGGCAGGTGACCAGCACCTGCAGTTGCCGGTTGTTGAGGGCCAGGAGTTGGTCGAACCAGTGGTTCAGGTCGGCGGGCATATCCACGGGAAGATCGTCGAACACCAAGCGAATCGGGCTGGATTCGTTTGTTTTTTCTGTCGACAGGAATTCGTTGGCTGCACGGGCCTCTTCGCGGGCAAGCCCGCTCCCACAGTTGACCGCGTTCCCCTGTGGGAGCGGGCTTGCTCGCGAAAGCGATAGGTCAGTCGCCGGATTACTGGAATCGAGAAACGCCAATACCCCATCCGGTGCAGTATCCACCGGCAACCCAAGCGCCCCCGCCAACGTTGCAATAAAGTGCTCCAGCGTCTGCCGCTGTCCGCCCAAAGCCATCCAGACCACCGCCCCCTGCGGCGCAATGCCTTGCAAGTACTGTTGCAACAAGGACGTCTTTCCATACCCGGCAGGCGCACAAAGCAGTTGCAAGCGGCACTGCTTGCCCTCAAGTGCATCGATCAGATGCGGCCGTGGCACAAACATGGCGGACCTCGCTGATGGGGAGTAAGCACCATCATTGAGCCCGCCGCCGGATAACGCGCCACCCGCATCAGGTGGTAGGCGTAGCACAACGCACAACGCCCTGCGAACAGGGCGTTGTCTCAAGCGGACAAAGGGTCAGCGAATGCCGTCGTTGCGCAGCGCAGCCGGGGTGAAGTCGGTCATCTTCGCGGTCATGCCGTACGTCGTCGCATGCCTGGACTGGTTGGTCATCGCCAGGACGTTGTAGCGACCGGCGATCAGGTCGTAGATGCCGAGCATGGAGAAGTTCGACGAACCGCGCTCGTAATCATTGACCGCATAACCTTCCGCCACTCGCCACAGCTGCCCGCGGCCGTCATAGTGATCGACCTCGGCCAGTTGCCAGGTGTCCTCGTCGAAGTACATGTCGCGCTTGGCGTAGACGTGGCGTTGACCGGGCTTGAGCGTGGCCTGCACGTGCCACACGCGGTGCAACTCGTAACGGGTCAGGTCCTGGTTGATGTGCCCCGGCTTGATGATGTCGTCGTACTTGACCTTCGGCGACTGCAACTTGTAGTTGTTGTACGGGATGTACAGTTCCTGTTTGCCCACCAGTTTCCAGTCATAACGATCCGGCGCGCCGTTCATCATGTCGGTGTTGTCGGCGGTGCGCATGCCGTCGGATCCGTTGCCCGGGCCGTCATACGCCACTTGCGGTGCACGGCGCACGCGGCGCTGACCGGCGTTGTAGACCCATGCCAGGCGCGGTTCCTTGACCTGGTCGATGGTCTCGTGGATCAGGATCACGCTGCCGGCCATGCGCGACGGCGCGGTGATTTCCTGTTTGTAGTAGTACAAAACGTTATCGGCCTGCCCGGCATCGACGCCTTCCATCAATTGCGGGAAGGCCAGTTTGTCTTCGTACTCGACGATGGAATAGGAACCGTTGGTTTGCGGTGCCGCCTGGGCCGCGATACGTTCCATGTTGCCGCCGCGATAGCGGTTGGTGTGGTTCCAGTACACCTGCACACCGTTCTTCGGAATCGGGAACGGGTAATAGCGGGTCTGGGTGAAGTTCACCAGGCCGTTGCCGTCGGGGGTCAGTTCGGTGGTCACCGCACTCTTTTTGGCGAGGTCATAGATGTCCTGTGGCGACGCGGCCGTGCGTTGGGTCTTGTACACGGGGATCTTGTAGCTGTCCGGATAACGCTTGAACATCGCCAGTTGCCCCGGGGTCAGCTTGTCCTTGTACTGCTCGACGTTGGCTGCCGTGATCACGAACTGCGGCTTGTCACTGGCAAACGGATCGCCAAGAAAACCATTGTCGAGCGGCGCCGCACCGGGCTTGAGGCCACCGGTCCAGGCTGGAATGCTGCCGTTGGCATTGGCCTCTTTCTGCGCCCCCAACGGCGTCAGGGTGGTGCCCAGCTGAGCCGCTTCCTGCGGGGTGACAGCGGCCATGCCCCCTGTGGCCAGCAACGACAGACTCAGTGCGCCGGCGCGCAGAATTAAACGTGCGTTCATGTTCAGTTTCCTCTGGCAGGGTTGCATCAGAAATTCACGCCGAAGCTGAGCGCGGCGTAGTCGCGGTCGACGTTGGTATTGAAATCGCCACCGAAGTAGTTGGTGTAACTGAGGCTGGCGGTGTAGGTGTTCTGGTAGTCGGCATCGACACCGAGGCTGACCGCCTTGGAACCTTCATCGAAGTTCGGGCCGTAACCCTGGACGTCGTGGGACCAGGCAAGGTTCGGCGACAGGTTGATACCGGCGATCGCGTTCGGGTAATCGAGCTTGCCGCGCAGGCGATAGCCCCAGCTGCTGCTGGTGTAGAAGCCATCGTTGTTGCACTCCTGCGCCGGGTTGCTGGCGTTGGGCTGGCCCGCTGCGCTGCCACGGCAAGTGGCGGCACCCGCAGCACCCGGCAGTTCGCCGGAACCGAAGGCCGGGCTGCGACCGAAGCGCAGGTCCGTACCGTCCGCCTTGCCCAGGCCGTTGATCTTGTTGTAACCCACCTCGCCCACCAGGGTCAGGCGACTGGCACCGAACACCTGATCGAAGAACTGCGTGGCGGTCACCTGCGCCTGGGTCACCGGCATGCGCTTGTAGCCATTGACCTCGCCACCCAGGGTGCGCCCGGCGAAACCGGTGGTGATCAGGGGCGATGTGGCGCCGAAGGTCGCCGCGGACAACAGGTCGGCGGTGTTCAATTGCAGCGGCATGTTCGGCCGGTAGCTGAGCTCCCCTCCCAGCGAAACGCCCGCGACGTTGGTCTGGAAGCTCAAGCCATACAGGCGAATGTCTTCCGGATAATCGATGAAGTAGCGGGCACTGCGCGCCGAAGCCACGCCCCCGGCCGGGTTGCTCATCTGGTTGATGCTCAGGTACGGGTTGCGGCTGTGATAGTTCATCGCATAGGCGCCGAACTCGGTGTCGTTCGCTTCCGGCACGTACCAGCGCAGGGCCAGGCCATACTGGCCGCTGTCGCGTGCATCGTTGTCGTTGAGGCGCGGGATAAAGGCGTCATCGGTGCCTGCGGCAATGGCCGCCAAACCACCGGTGTTCTTCGCCACGCCCGGTGGCAGGTCGAGACCGGCGATCACCAGGCGGTCGTCACAGCCTTGCGGTACACCGTCATTGCCAAAGAAGGTGCCGCAGTTGTCCACCACCGACTTGTCCCATTGCAGCTGGTAAAACGCTTCGGCGGTGATGTTGTCGGCCAGGCCCTGGGACACGTAGAGCAGGTTGACCGGAATCAGGCCTTCCTTGACTTCCGCACCGGGACGACGCAAGGCGGCGACGTCGATCGGGTTGATGCTGTTGATCGAGTTGCCGATGAAGGTACTCTCGCCCCAGCTCACCACTTGCTTGCCCAGGCGCACGTTGCCGACCTGATCGCCAATCGAGTAGTTGTGGTAGACGAAGCTGTCGAGGAACATCGCGCCGGAGGACTTGGCCGCGCGATCACGCCCCGAGTCGTTGATGTCATAGAACGGGCGGCTCTCATCCATCAGCTCGAAGTCATACCAGTACTTACCGCGCACGAAAGCACCGCTGTCACCGTACTTCAGCTCCAGGTCATGCACGCCCTTGAAGATCTTCGAGAAGGTTTCACCCTTCTTGAAATTCAGGCGGTTGTCGTCGGTGGTCCGGGAGGCGGACTCGCCACCTTTTACGCCCTGGGAGTTGAAGTTGGAGATGAATTGCTTGTCTGGATCAGCCGTCGACCAGCTTGCCCCCATCGACAGCGACGAATCGAAATTGCCCTGAATTTCCCCGATGTTGAAATCAACAGCGTGAGCCTGATTGCTCGCACAAGAGGCAACCATCACAGCGACGGCCAGCAGACTCGGCTGGAAGACTCCGCGCATTGTTTTTGTTGTCATGCGGTTTCTCCGGTTAAGGATTTAGTGTTGGAGCACCCATGCTAGTGGGGCTCCGGTCCGTCCCTCACACCCGAACGGGTGATTTGAGGGGGTGTTGGTCGCGAGGTTTCGCGCGGTGTAACAGCCCGGTGCAAGCCGGGCGTTACGCTCGGTGACATTCACCCGGTGAAGCTCGGTACGCGCTTGTCGATAAAGGCCGCCACGGCTTCGCGGTGGTCAGCGGTCTGGTGCGACAGCACCTGGAACGTCGCGGACATTTCCAGCAGCGTGTCGAGTCGGGTGTGCAAGGCTTCGCGCAACAATCGCTTGGCCAGACGCACGGCGTGAGGCGGGTTGGCGGCAATCGACGCGGCGATTTCCCGTGCCGTGTCCAGCAACTGTTCGGCGGGAACAACGCGGGACACCAGGTTCCATTGCTCGGCCTGGCGAGCGTCGATCATTTGCCCGGTCAGGGTCAGTTCGGTGGCGCGGGACAAACCGATGATCCGTGGCAACAGCCAGGCGCCGCCGTCCCCCGGAATGATCCCCAACTTGACGAAGCTCTCGGCAAACTTCGCCTGCTCGGACGCGACGCGGATATCGCACATGCACGCCAGATCCAGCCCCGCGCCGATGGCCGCGCCATTGACCGCGGCGATCACCGGGACTTCCAGATTGAACAGCGCCAGGGGCAGGCGCTGAATGCCGGTGCGATATTCCTGACGCAATTGCATGCCCGACATTTGCCCATAACGGTCCATGTCGCGCACGTTGCCGCCGGAGCAAAACGCAGTGCCGGCGCCGGTGATGATCACTGCACGCACGCTGCTGTCGCGCTCAATGCGCTCGATGGCTTCGAGAAATTCCTGCACGGCACTGTTGCCGGTCAGCGGATTGCGTCGCTCGGGGTCATTCATCGTCAGGGTGACGACATGACCCTCCTGTTCGTATTTCAAAAACGGGTTCATGGCTGATTCTCAAGCAGTGGGAGACGGGGTGACGTGACGCACGAATTCGCAGGCCGTGACGTTCGGCTGCGTCAGCAACGCCTGGCCGACAATCCCGCTCCAGTACGTTTCCGAACCTTCGCTGATGCGCCACTCGTGCAGGCGCCGGGTGAACAGCTGCAGGTCCAGTTCTTCGGTCACGCCGATGGCGCCGAACAATGCATGGGCGATGGCCGTGACTTGAGGCACCGCCATGCTGGTCCGCGCCTTGGCAATGGCCGTCGCCATCAACGGCGGCACCTGCAAATCGCCGGCAAACGCCAGTTCAGCGGCGATGCGCGAAGCGGCAACCTGCTCGGCCATCACACTGAGCTGGTGTTGCACCGCCTGGAACTTGCCGATGGCCTTGCCGAACTGCATGCGGTCGTTGCAGTACGCCAGCGTCATGGCGAGTGCCTGCTCCATGGCCCCGGCTATGGCGGCGGCGTGGATGGCGGCGTTGAACACCCGTACTTCCTCGCCGTTATTACCGATGGCACTGCCGACTGAGTCCTGCGACCAGTACAAGGTGGCGCATTGACTGCCGTGAACGCCCGTGGGCTGACGGCGCGCCAGGCTGCAATCGAGCAGCAACAACTGGCCTTCCAGGTTGACCAGAGCGAAATCGGCCATCAAGCCAAACGCCACACGCGGCACGCACAACAGGCCATCAGGCTGGCGATGGGCTGTACCGGCCAGGGTCAACATGCCGCTCGGTGGCGCGCTCGGGCAGTCACGCATCAACGCGCGAGCGGCAATGCTTTGCGCCGCCGGGACCGGCAGCGCGCAGCGACCGAAGGCGACAAAAATCGGCAGCAGTGCATTGAGCGCAAGGCCCGCTCCACCGGCGACTTCCGGCGTCAGCAATTCGAGAAAACCGCTGTCTTCCAGGGCGCTCCACAACGTCGCTGCGCTGTCTGCGCTTTCCACGGCACGGACCCGCGCCGGCGTGCACAAGTCGCTGAGGATCTTTTCAATGGCTTCAGTGAACATGAAGTATTTCCTGTTGGAGGTGCATCAACGCAGGCCAAGGCCGCGGGCGATCATGCCGCGCAGGATTTCCCGGGTGCCGCCGCGCAACGAGAAGGTCGGCGCGACCTGGTTCAGGTAGGCGACCGTGCTGTAGAGCGCCTCATCGACCGGTACATCCGGATCGGCGCTGATCGCCGCGGCAATCGCCGCCGGGATCGCCTGCTCGAATTCGGTGCCGATGTCCTTGACCAGTGCGGCTTCCACCACCGGGCTTTCACCCCGTGCGAGCAACCCGGTCAGTGCCAGCGACAGGTTGCGCAGGCAGGTGAGCTGGCTGAGAAAACTACCGAGCAACGCAGTCTCCTGGGCCGTCGCGCCCGTGCGCCGCAATGTCTCGGCCCACAGGTCGAGCAACACGATGCTGGAGTAGAAACGCTCCGGCCCGCTGCGCTCGAACGCCAGTTCGGCGTTGACCTGTTTCCAGCCACTGCCCTCCTCGCCCACCAAGGCGTCTTCGCCGAGCAAGACGTCGTCGAAGGCCACTTCAGAGAAATGCGCGTCACCGGCCAGGTCAACGATGGGACGCACGCTGATGCCTGGCTGCTTGAGGTCGATGATGAATTGCGACAGCCCGTTTTGACGGTCCTCGGGCGCACCACTGGTGCGCACCAGGGCGATCATGTAGTCGGCGTGATGGGCGTTGGTGGTCCAGATCTTGCGCCCGCTCAGGCGCCAACCTTCCGGGCAACGGGTGGCACGGCTGCGCACGCTGGCCAGGTCCGAGCCCGAGTTCGGCTCGCTCATGCCGATGCAGAAAAACGCCTGGCCGGCACAGATGCGCGGCAGGAAAAAATCCTTCTGTGCATCGCTGCCGAACTTCAGGATCAACGGCCCGCTCTGACGGTCGGCGATCCAGTGTGCCGCCACCGGAGCACCGGCAGACAGCAGCTCCTCCACCAGCACGAAGCGACTGAACGCATCCAGCCCGGCACCGCCATAAGCGGCGGGCAAGGTCAGGCCGACCCAGCCGCGCTGCGCCAGTTGCCGACTGAAACCTGCATCGAAGCCGGTCCAGCTGCGCGCTCGCACACTCGCCGAAACCCTTGGCAGATGCTCGGCCAGAAAAGTTTTGACCTCGGCACGAAAGGCTTCTGCGTGTGGCGGCAGCGCGGTCAGGCGAAAGGCGTCGAGCAAGCTGCTCACTGGGCACCTCCACTGACTTTGCCGTACAGCGTCACCACGCATGCGCCGCCCAGCCCGAGGTTATGGGCCATGGCCAGGCGCGCACCATCGACCTGACGCTGCTCGGCGTTGCCGCGCAATTGCTGGGTGAGCTCGTAGCACTGCGCCAAACCCGTCGCGCCCAATGGATGCCCCTTGGAAAGCAGACCGCCGGACGGATTGATCACGATCTGCCCGCCGTAGGTGTTGTCGCCGTCCATGACGAACTTCTCGGCCCCGCCCTCGGGGCAGAATCCCAGCGACTCGTAGCAGATCACTTCGTTCTGGGCGAAGCAGTCGTGCAGTTCGCAGACGTCGATGTCCTGTGGACCGACACCAGCCTTCTCGTACACCTGGCCCACGGCGGCGTGGGTCATGTGGGTGCCGACCCAATCGAGCATCGACGGTTTTTCGAAGTTGAAGGATTCAGGGGTATCGGTGGTCATGGCCTGGGCGACGATTTCCACGTCGCGGCGCAGGCCATGTTTTTTCGCAAAACGCTCGGACACCAGGATCGCCGCCGCGCCGCCACAGGTCGGCGGGCAGGCCATCAGTCGGGTCATCACGCCTGGCAGAATCACCGGGTCGTTCATCACGTCTTCGACGCTGAGCACCTTGCGAAACAATGCGAGCGGGTTGTTGGCGGCATGACGGCTGGCCTTGGCGCGCACAGCGGCGAAGGTTTCCATTTTGGCGCCGTATTTCTGTATGTATTCGCGCCCGGCACCACCGAAGGTACGGATGGCCTGGGCCATGCCATCCATATCGGCGGTCAGGCCGCGCAGGATCGGCAGGAAACGTTCGCGGGTCGGAGGGCGATCATCCCAATGGGACTTCAACGCACCGGCCTGCATCTGCTCGAAACCCACCGCCAGTACGCAATCGGCCGAGCCGGACTCGATGGCCTTGCGCGCCAGGTACAACGCGGTGGAACCGGTCGAGCAGTTGTTGTTTACGTTGACCACCGGTATCCCGGTCATGCCGACTTCGTAGAGCACGCTCTGGCCGCAGGTGGAATCGCCGTAGACGTAACCGGCGTAAGCCTCCTGGACCAGGCTGTAATCGATCGCCGCATCGGCCAGGGCGCGACGCACCGCTTCGGCTCCCATCTGCACATAGGTCGGGCTGTCGCTGGGCTTGCGGAACGGGATCATGCCAACGCCGGCAACCAGTACTTTTTCGCTCATGGTGTCACCTGAAAAAATGCGGGGGAAAGGATCACAACTGGCGCGCGATGAGTTCGCGCAGCACTTCGCTGGTGCCGCCGAAGACGCGCGTCACGCGCATGTCGACGAAGGCGCGGGCGATCGGGTACTCCATCATGTAGCCGTAGCCGCCATGCAGCTGGACCATGTCGTCGATGCACTTCCACAGGGTTTCGGTGGCCAGGAGCTTGGCGATGGCTGACTCCTGCACCGTGAGGCGACGACGCATGTGCTCACTGATGTAGTGGTCGATGGTCAGGCGCACGGCCGTGGCCTGGGCCTTGATGTCCGCGAGCTTGAATTTGGTGTTCTGGAAGTCCCAGACGGTCTGGTTGAACGCCTTGCGGTCCTTCACGTACTCGACGGTCTGCTCCAGCAGGCGTTCGAGCTTGGCGGCGCAATACAGGGCAATCACCAGACGCTCTTGCGGCAGCTCCTCCATCAGGTGCATGAAGCCCTTGTTTTCTTCACCGAGCAGGTTGCCCACCGGCACACGGACATCGTCGAAGAACAGCTCGGCGGTGTCGGCGGCGTGCTGGCCGACCTTGTCCAGCTTGCGCCCGCGGCGGAATCCCTCGCGGTTGCACTCGACCACGATCAGGCTGCAGCCCTTGGCCCCGGCACTCGGGTCGGTCTTGCACACGACCACCACCATGTCGCAGGTCAGGCCGTTGCTGATGAAGGTCTTGCTGCCGTTGATCACCCACTCGTCACCGTCACGCACGGCAGTGGTGCGGATCGCCTTGAGGTCGGAACCGGTGCCCGGCTCGGTCATCGCGACGGCCAGTACGGTTTCGCCGGTGCAGATTTTCGGCAGCCATTTCTGCTTCTGCTCTTCGGTGCCCAGACGCACGATGTAGGGCGCGACGATGTCCGAATGCACGCCCAGGCTCCAGCCCGACACCCCGGCGCGGTACAGCTCTTCGATCAACACCGCCGAGTGGCCGAAGTCGCCGCCGCCACCGCCATATTCGGTCGGCACGGTGAGGCACAGCAGATTGTGGCGGCCAGCCTTGAGCCAGGTTTCCCGGTCGACCTGCCCGGCCTCGTCCCACTGCGCCTGTTTGGGCAGGCACTCACGCTCGAAGAAACGCCGCGCGGTGTCGCGCAGCATTTCGTGGTCTTCACGGTAGACGGTACGGTTGATATGCATCGGGATCTCCAGTGGGTTGCCAGGCAAGGCTTGCGCCTGGTTCGTGGAACCACTGTATTGGCGGGGGGTGGGTCGTGAAGCCACCCGGATCGGGTAGCGAATTGAAGGTGGTTGAACAGTGAAGTTCGGGGATGCAAAACGGCCCCCTGTGGGAGCGGGCTTGCTCGCGAAAGCAGTGTGTCAGTCGACGCACATCTTGAATGTGGGTCCGCCTTCGCGAGCAAGCCCGCTCCCACAGGGTCTTGGTGGTGCAGTTAGGTGGGCTATTGGCGCAGTTCGCGCTTGAGGACTTTGCCAGCGGCCGACAGCGGCAGTTCGTCGCGAAACTCAACGGTTTTCGGGCATTTGTAGGGGGCGATGAATTCGCGGCAGTACCTGCGTAATTGCTCGGCATCGACCTGGGCACCGGGTTTGCGCACCACCACCGCGTGCACCGCCTCGCCCCACTGTTCATGGGGAACGCCGATCACCGCGCACAGCGCCACGGCCGGGTGTCGCGCGAGGATGTTTTCGACTTCCGCCGAGTAAACATTTTCGCCACCGCTGACGATCATGTCCTTCAAGCGGTCGACGATGAACAGGTAACCCTGCTCGTCCATGTAAGCTCCGTCGCCGGTGAACAGCCAGCCATCGCGCAATGCCTTGGCGGTTTCCTCGGGCTTGTTCCAGTAACCCTGCATGATGTTCGGCCCGCGCACGATGATCTCGCCCACCGTGCCACGCGCAACTTCCTGACCTTGCGGGTCGACGATCTTCACGTTGACGCCCAGCCCGCCGCGCCCGACCGAACGCGACAGACCACTCTTGCGTGCCTGCGGCGTGTGATTGCACGGCAGATTGCTCGACACCACCGGGCAGGCTTCGGTCAACCCGTAGGAATGTGAAAGCTCGAGATCCGGAAGCCGGGCCAACACCTGTTCCACCATTTCGCCAGCGCTGGGTGACGCACCGTAGGTCAGGCGTTTCAGGCTACTGAGGTCATGGCGATCGAAGTCCGGATGGGCCAGCAGCGCGAGGATCATGGTCGGCACCAACAGCGTCTCGGTGATCCGTTCCCGCTCGATCACCTGCAGCACCTGGGCCGCATCGAAACTCGACAGCAGCACATGGCTTTCACCGGCCATGAACTGAATCAGTGCCCGAGCCATGCCGGCGACGTGGAACAGCGGCGCCACGTGCAACAGTCGACCGTCACGGATCGGCGGCATGTCGACCATGCGTGGCATGCACGCCGACCACAGGTTCAAGTGCGACTGCATCACGCCCTTGGGAAACCCGGTGGTGCCGCCGGTGTACATGATGCAGGCGAGGTCTTCACCGCCACGCCCGACATCCTCGACCGGCGCAGTCCGGGCAATCAGTTGCTCGAAACCCAGCATGCCCACAGGCACTTTCCCCTCGCCTGCATAGATAAACCGTGGCGCATGGCGGGCACTCCTGCGGATCTGCTCGGCCAGTGGTGCAAAGTGTTCATCGACGATAAGGATGCCGGTACTGCAATCGTCCAGCGAATAGACGATCTCCGGCACGCTCCAGCGGATGTTCACCGGGTTGAGCACCCCGCCGCCCCACCACACACCCATGATGTATTCCAGATAGCGGTCGGAGTTGAGCGCCAGCATGCCGACCCGATCGCCAGCCGCCATGCCCAGATTCTGCAAGGCACCGGCCAGGCGAGCGACGCGGTCACCAAACTGGCGATAGGTCCGACGGCGATCACCGAAAACCGTCGCGAGCTGATCCGGATTTTGTTGCAGTGTGCGTTGCAGGCATTGGGTCATGTACATGGCATCTGGCCCTTCCACGGGGTGAAGACGCCGTTGGCACGTAACACCAGGCGCTCGCCGACCTTCAACAGGCAGCTGGCGTTGATGAAGGTGCCGCCGCTCTTGAGCACTTGCACATGCGCCTCCAGCCAGTCGCCTTCGCGCACCGGACCGAGGTAATCGACGTTCAGATTGACCGTCACTGCCACCGACTGCGACACCGAATGGCGCCGCAATATGACGCCGAATGCGCTGTCCGCCACCGTGGCGAGAAAGCCGCCGTGGGCGATGCGCACGTAATTGAGATGCTGCGGTTCGAGGCGCACCGCCAGGATCGGCAGCTCTTGATGCACATAAAAGTCGCCGCAACAGCGCAAAAAACCCGAGCGTTGTTCCAGCGCGCAGAAGCCCTCGGGAATCAATGCGCCACCGTTCACCTGTGGCATCAGCTGACACCCCGGTCCTTGCCGGCCCAAAACGGTTCGCGCAGATCGCGCTTGAGCACCTTGCCAGCGCCAGACAGCGGCAACGCAGTGCGGAACTCGACCGACTTCGGCGTCTTGTAGCCCGCGATCTGCCGCCGGCAATGCTCGATGATCGCGGCGCCCGCGGCTTCGTGATCGGGCTTGAGCACGATCACCGCATGCACCGCTTCGCCCCACTGCGCGCAGGGAATGCCGATCACTGCGCAGGCGGCGACGGCCGGGTGACTGGAAATCGCGCTTTCGACTTCACCCGAATAAACGTTTTCGCCACCGCTGACGATCATGTCCTTGAAGCGGTCGACAATGTAGATAAAGCCGTCGTCGTCCATGTAGGCACCGTCGCCGGTGTGCATCCAGCCGCCACGCAGGGCCTGGGCGGTTTCTTCGGGTTTGTTCCAGTAGCCGAGCATGATGTTCGGGCCACGGACCAGCACTTCGCCGACCGTGCCGCGCGGCACCTCGTTGTCGTGTTCGTCGACGATGCGCACGGTCACGCCCAGCCCTGGCCGCCCGGCCGAGCGCAGGCGACCATTGGCAATACCTTCGGCGCTGTGGTTTTCCGGACCGTTGGCGCTGATCGGCGGCGCCGCTTCGGTCATGCCGTACCCTTGGGTGAACTCGACATTGGGCAACGCCTTGAGCGCCAGTTCGAGCAAGGGCACGGCAATCGGCGAGGCGCCGTAGGTGAGGCTGCGCAGGCAGCTCAGGTCATGTCTGGCGAATTCCGGGTGCATGATCAATGCCTGAAGCATGGTCGGCACGATCAGGATGTCGGTGATGCGCTCGCGCTCGATGGTACGCATCACGTCCAGGGCATCGAAGGCCGGGACGAAAATGCTCGGCAGACCGAGCAGCGAGATCAGGATGACCCGCGACAGCGCCGCCAGGTGGAACATCGGCGCGATGTGCAGGGTCAGGGCATCCGCCGGCACCGGCACATCGGCCGCACGGGCCACGGCAGCGGTCCACAGGTTCATGTGCGACTGCATCACACCCTTCGGCCGGCCGGTCGTGCCGCCGGTGTACATGATGCTCGCCAGGTCATCACCGCCGCGAAAGGCGTCGTCCACCGGCGTAGCTTCACGAATCAGTTGCTCATAGGACAGCATGCCTTCGGGCAATGGCCCGTCGCCGATGTGAATCAGCAATGGCCGTACCTTGGCGCTGCCGGCGATGTCTTCGGCCATGGGCAGGAAGGTGTCGTCGATCAGCAGGATGCGCGTGTCACAGTCGTCCAGCGAGTAGACGATTTCCGGCACGCTCCAGCGAATATTGACCGGGTTGACCACGCCGCCGCCCCACCAGGTCGCCAGGAAATACTCAAGGAATCGGTCGGAGTTCAGGCCCAACAGGCCGACGCGGTCGCCGGTCTGCATCCCCAGTTGCTGCAAGGCCCCGGCCAGGCGAGCCACCCGCTCGGCCAGTTCGGCATAGGTACGGCGGCGGTCGCGAAAGACCGTCGCCACGGCATGGGGACGTTGCTGCAACACGCGGTGCAGGCCTTGGGTCAAATACATGGGGTTCTCCTGTGAATTATTGTTGTCAGGTCAGGACGAATGCGGCGCTTGCCTGTTGCGTCAGGTGCCGGTGTACTTCGGTGAACGCTGCTCGGCCTGGGCCATGCGCCCTTCGGCGTGATCTTCGCTGTCGCGCAGTAACCCCCAGTGCAGATGGGCCTGGGTGACGAAATCCCGGGGGGCGAGGTGGGCGGTCTGCAAGGCCAGGCGCTTGATCGACTGCACCGCCAGCGGGCCGTTGGCGGCAATGCGCCCGGCCAGATCCAGCGCCGCTGGCAGCAGACGGTCCTTTGGCAGCAGCTCTATGACCAAACCGATGTCCAAAGCCTCCTGCGCGCCGATCGACTCCCCGGTCAGGGCCATTTTCATCGCATGTGCCGCCGGGATCGCACGAAGCAGGTACTGCACGCCGCCGGCCGCCGGAATGGTCGCGTCGCACACTTCAGGCAAGCCGAAGGTAGCGCCGCACGAAGCGATACGCAGATCGCATTGCAGCGCCAGCTCGAGACCGCTTCCCAGGCAGGCACCATTGATGGCGGCAACCACCGGTTTCCAGATTTCCAGGTCGCTGAGGTCGAACAGTCGGCTGTAGCCGCCCTCCTCGGCTTCGGTCTCGCGACTCTTGAGGGTGCCGGCGACGAAACCCGAAGCGGCCAGCAGCGACTCCTTGTGGCTCGCGCCGCTGCAAAATGCACGCTCGCCGGCACCGGTCAGGACGATGACCCGCACCTGTTCGTCATCCTGGCAGGCGCCCAGGGTCTTGCGCAGGTGCATCAAATCGCTGAGGGTCAGCGCGTTGTTCGACTGTTGCGCATCGAGCGTGACAAGTGCCACGTGATCGATGATCTTGAACTGAATGGCCATGGATGACTCCTGCGCTGCACGGATCTTTATGTTTTTTCGGGGCGCACGCGTTCAGGCGCGCCATCCCAGACCCAGCGCACGCAAGCGCTCGATGGCCGCTGTGTCGTAGCCCCAGTCGCGCAGTGCGTCGCCGCCGTGTTCGCCACGCTCGGGAGCGGGTTGCGGTTGCGCCGATGGCGTGCCAAGGAAGCGCGGAGCCGGGACCGGCTGCACCACCCCGTCGACCTCGATGAAGCTGCCACGGGCAACGCCGTGGGGATGCCGGGTGGCTTCGACAAGCCCCAGCACCGGTGCAACGCAAGCGTCGCTGCCTTCGAACGCGGCCACCCACTGCTCGCGGGTGCGGCCCAGGAACGCAGCGGTGAATGCCTCACGCAGACGCGGCCAGCCTGCCTGGTCGTGCTGATTGGGCAGGTCGGCGTTGGACAGTCCGAGAATTTCCAGCATCTGCGCATAGAAGCGCGACTCGATCGGCCCGATTGCCATGTACTGGCCGTCGCGGGTTTCGTAGGTGTCGTACCAGGGCGCACCGCCGTCGAGCAGGTTGCTGCCGCGCTGTTCTTTCCAGTGCCCGCCGGCGAGCAGGCCCCAGATCACCGAACCCAGTTGCGCCGCACCTTCGGTCATGGCCGCGTCGACCACCTGGCCGGCGCCGCCGCGCTGCACGTTGACCAGCGCCGCCAGCACGCCCATCGCCAGCAGCATGCCGCCACCGCCGTAGTCGCCCACCAGGTTCAGCGGCGGCACCGGTCGCCCTCCGGCCGGGCCGATGCTCGACAACACACCTGACAAGGCGATGTAGTTCAGGTCATGCCCGGCGCGGTCGGCCATCGGGCCGGTCTGGCCCCAACCGGTCATCCGCGCGTAGACCAGGCGCGGATTGCGTTCGAGCGCGATGTCAGGGCCAAGACCCAGGCGCTCCATCGTGCCGGGGCGAAACCCTTCAATCACCACATCGGCACGTTCGATCAGTTCCAGCGCAGCGGCGACACTGTCCGGGCGCTTCAAGTCGAGGGTGACCGAACGCCGATTGCGCCCGGTAATATCGGCACGCTTGCCTTCCAGCTTCGGCCCCAGGTCACTGGCCTTCTGCGGGCGGTCGATGCGCACCACGTCGGCGCCCATATCGGCCAACAGCATGGTGCCAAACGGCGCCGGCCCGATTGCCTCAAACTCCACCACCCGAATGCCACTCAGTACGCCCATTGCCAACGCTCCACTGTTCTGACGGAGCGCCACAGCACTCCTATTCTTGTGCTTTCCAGTAGATCAATCCGTTCATCGACGACCACCACCCACATCGGGTGGTGGCCGCCAAAGACAGGGTCATGCCACCCATGCTCTGGGTTACACTCGATGAGATTCGACGCACTCACAAAACAAAAAAGAATCGGACAGCCCCATGGATAAACACCGCAAGTCCAATGCATCGGACCCCCATGCCAGCCAGGTCTTCAATCCGGTTCAGTCCCCGATCGTCAGCACCAAACTGATTCCGCCGCGCAGCACCGGGCGCCTGATTTCCCGCGAACGCCTGCAGGATCAAATGCTCAAGGCCCGACGCCTGCGCTGCATCGTGCTCAAGGGGCCGGCCGGCTGCGGCAAGACCTCGACCCTGATCGCCTGGCGCCAGGCGCTGTTGCCGTTGGGGTTCGACGTGGCGTGGCTGACGTTGTCGGCGGACGACAACGAACTGACGCGTGTTCTTGACTACCTGCTGGCGAGCCTCGGCCAAATCGACCCGGCGCTGGTGCGGGACGCGACTCAACTGGAAGGTCGCGGCATCGACAGCGAAGCCGTTGAGCGCACCGTCATCACCCTGGTGCGCAGCATTGCCAGCCGTGGCCGTGAACTGGTGCTGGTACTCGACGACCTGCACCACCTGACCGACGTGGGCATTCACCAGGCCCTGCAATGGCTGATCGACTACGCCCCGGCCAACCTGCATCTGGCGCTGGTGTCGCGCAGTGCCGTGCCTTTGTCCCTGGCGCGGTTGCGCAGCCAGGAACTGGTACTCGAGCTGAACCTTCGGGACTTGCGCTTCACGGCGATCGAGTCCGAACAGTTCCTCAAGGCGCAGTTGGGCGAGGTCAATGCCCGTGACGCCAGGATGATGCATGAGCTGACCGATGGTTGGGTCGCCGGCCTGCAACTACTCGCCGTCAGCCGCAAAAAGAACCGCCCGCCTGCCACCCCGGACGCCACGTCAGTGCACCCGCAGCTGCGGGACGATCAAGCCTTCGCCAAATTTTTCGAAGTCGAAGTGCTGTCTCACCTGTCGCCGACCGACCTCGACCTGCTGCTGCTCATGGCCGTGTGCAACCGATTCTGCGCCTCGTTGTGCGCCGCTCTCAGCGGCCACCCGCAGGCAGTTGCCGAAGCGAATGCGCTACTGACGCGCATGGAGCGGGACAACCTGTTCCTGATCCCGGTGGACAGCGCCGAACGTGAAACCTGGTATCGCCTGCACCCGCTGTTGCGCGAAACCCTGCTCAAGTATTTCGACTCCCGCAGCCAGGCCGAGCAACACGCGGTGCACGTGCGGGCGTGGCACTGGTTCCGTGACCATAATCACCTGGATGAAGCGGTGCACCATGCGGTCATGGGCGGCGACCCGGCTGCCGCCGCCGACCTGGTGGAGCAACACGCCGAGGCGCTCTACGCCCATGGCGACCTGCGCATGTTGATCGAGCTGGTACGGCTGTTGCCGGTCGAACAGGTACAGGCCCGGGTCAAGCTGCGCATCCTCAAGGCGCGGATGCAGCTGTATGCCCGGGATTTCGTGGCCTGCAGCGCCAGTCTCGAACAACTGTTTCGCGACGTTCCCGAGAGCGAAGTCCATGACCACTTCATGATCTCGCTGCTGCGCGCCTCCCTGGCCCTGCAACGGGATGACACCGACGCGGCCATGACGGTCCTGCCGCAACTGCTCAACCCGCCGCCGGGCAGCAACAGCGTGGCCATCGGCTCCTGCGCCAACATCCTGTCCTGGCTGTACATGCACCGCGGCGAATACGAAAAGGCCCGGCAGGTACAACTCGACCGGCCGAACCTGCTGATCAATGGCGAACCGCTGCTGGGGACCACGGCCGGCAGCCTTCAGGGTCGTTGCATGATTGGCTTGAGCCTGGCCCTTGAAGGCCAGATGACTCAGGCGGAAAGGGTTTACCGCGACGTGCTGCATGAGGCCGGCCAATGTGGCAAGGCCGGTGCCGACGCGACTTATCTCTCCGCCGCGCTGCTCGGCGAGGTGCTGTACGAAACCAACGATGTCGACGCCGCGTTCAAAATGCTCTCGGGCTGGATCGACATTCTCGAACGGATTTCGATTCCCGATTCCGTCCTGCGTGTGCTGCAAGTGTTATGGAACGTGCAATGGCTGGCAGGTAACCATCAAGAAGCCCTGGCGTTTGTCGAGCGGCTGGATGAGTACGCGATCAAACTCGGTCTGGAGCGCCTGCAAGCCTACTGCCTGACCTGGCAAGTGCGCTGGTTGCTGATTCTCGGGGAGACGGCACAAGCCCAGGCCAAACTGGCGCGCCTGGAAGCCATCGACGCGCGTCACCCGGATGCCGGGCACACGGCCCTGAAGGAAATCCACATCCTGGCCGAGAATGCCCGCGCTCGCTGGCAACTGGTCCAGGGTGATCTGAACGGGGCTTGCGATCGCATAGAACGATTGATCGAAACCTGCGACCGGCATCGTCGCCAACTCGGGGCAACGCGCCTGCTGGTGCTCAGCGCCGTGATCGAGTCCGAACGCGGCAACCATGAACGGGCACGGATCAAAGTCATCGAAGCCTTGCGCCGAGGTCAACGTTTTGGCCTGGTGCGCAGCCTCCTCGACGCCCATCCGGATGGCTTGAAACTGATCTGCGATATCGCCGCCCGCGAAGTCCTGGACCCGGTGCTGGCGTTTTATGTCGAGCGCTTGCAGGCGGCCGAGGCCACGACCCCGGCGATCTCGAAGGTCAAACCTGCGACAACGGCCACCAGCAAACCGTTGACGGCCGGGATCGAACCGTTGAGCGAGCGGGAAATCGAAGTCGTGCGCCTGTTGGCCCAGGCCCTGCCCAACAAGAAAATCGCCCGCGCCTTGGGGCTCTCGCCGGAAACCGTGAAATGGCACCTGAGCCATATCTACAGCAAGCTCGGCGTCAGCAGCCGTGATGAAGCGGTGGCGCGGGTGCGCGATCTGGAATCCCAGGATGGCAGCAACGTCCTCCCCTGAAACCCTGTAGGAGCTGCCGCAGGCTGCGATCTTTTGACTTTGTTTTTTAAGAACAAGATCAAAAGATCGCAGCCTGCGGCAGCTCCTACATGGATTGTTTTTTCCCCCGCCACCCGGCTCGGGTGGCGTTCGGGCCACGGGCCCCACCTATCGTAACCCTCAGATCACAGGCGCAGTCCGCGCCTTGCGTAAGCGCTCGGCCCAAGGCCGGCCTGCCATGTTTGAGGAGTCTTGCGTGCACATCGCCCGAACCGTTTTCCGCGACGACCATGAGATGTTCCGCACCACCGTGCGGCGCTTTTTCGAACGCGAATGCCTGCCGCGCCAGGCCGCCTGGGACAAGGCCGGCCAGGTCGACCGCGAGACCTGGCTCAAGGCCGGCCGCGAAGGCTTGCTCGGCATCACCCTGCCCATCGAATACGGTGGCGGCGGCGGTGATTTCGGTCACTGCGCGGTGTTCAACGAGGAGTTCGCCCGGGCCGGCGTGAGTGGCGCCTACTTCGGCATGCATTCGGACGTCATCGCCCCGTACATCAATCGCTGCGGTAACGAAGAACAGAAACAGAAGTGGCTGCCGGGCATTTGCTCTGGCGAGACCATCCTGGCCATCGCCATGACCGAGCCCGGTACCGGCAGCGACCTCAAGGCCGTGCGCACCACTGCCGTGCGCGATGGCGACGAATACGTGATCAACGGCAGCAAGACCTTCATCAGCAACGGCCTGACCGCCGACCTGGTCATTGTCGTGTGCAAGACCGACCCGGCTGCCGGCGCCAAGGGCATCAGCCTGATCGCCGTGGAAGCCAGCCGCGCCGGTTTCAAGCGCGGGCGCAAACTGGAGAAAGTCGGCCAGGCCGCCGCCGACACGTCCGAGCTGTTCTTCGACAACGTCCGCGTGCCCGTCGGCAACCGCCTCGGCGAGGAAGGCCTGGGCTTTACCTATCTGATGGGCGAACTGCCCCAGGAGCGCTTCTCGATTGCGGTGTCCGCCGCCGCGAAGCTGGAGCGCCTGCTGGAGCAGACCCTCGAATACGTGAAGGACCGCAAGGCTTTCAACCAGACCGTCTGGGACTTCCAGAACAGCAAATTCAAGCTCGCCGACATCAAGGCCCAGGCCACCGCCATGCGGGTGATGGTCGACTACTACCTGGGCGAGCACATGCGCCGGCGCCTGACCCTGGAAGAAGCGGCCATCGCCAAGCTCTTCACCACCGAGACCCTGTGGAAATGCATCGACGACATGGTCCAGCTGCACGGTGGCTACGGCTACATGATGGAGTACCCGATCGCCCGCGCTTTCGTCGACTCACGGGTCAATCGCATCTACGGCGGCACCAGTGAAGTCATGCGCGAAATGATCGCGCGCAAGCTCTGAACCTCTCAAACAACAAGGAAAACAACGATGAGCAATAAAGTGTTCGTTGCTGGCGTCGGCATGATCCAGTTCAAGAAACCGGGGACCAACGAGCCCTACGACGTCATGGGTGAACAGGCGATCCGCCAGGCCCTGGCCGATTCGGGTGTGGATTTCAATGACATCCAGCAGGCCTACGCCGGTTATGTCTACGGTGACTCCACCTGCGGCCAGAAAGCCTTGTACCGCGTGGGCATGACCGGCATTCCGCTGATCAACGTCAACAATAACTGCGCCACCGGCTCCAGCGCCCTGTTCCTCGCTCGCCAGGCGGTACAAAGCGGCGCGGTGGACTGTGCCCTGGCGTTTGGCTTCGAACACATGAACCCGGGTGCCTTGAAATCCGCCTGGACCGATCGCGCACCGGCCACCGAACGTGCCCTGGTGCTGGCCAACGAACTGATCGGCATGCCCGACCTGCCCAATGCCATCCGCCAGTTCGGCGGCGCCGGCTACGCGCACATGCAGAAGTACGGCACCCGACTGGAAACCTTCGCCAGGATCCGCGCCAAAGCCAGCCGTCACGCCGCCAATAACCCGCTGGCGGTGTTCCGCAACGTGGTGAGCACTGATGAAGTCATGGCCGCCCCGATGTTGTGGGAAGGCGTGATGACCCGACTGATGGCCTGCCCGCCAACCTGTGGCGCTGCCGCGGCCATCGTGGTGTCCGAAGCGTTCGCGAAAAAGCACGGCCTGCGCACCGACGTATTGATGGCAGGCCAGGCGCTGACCACTGACCTGCCGAGCACTTACGACGCCAGGGACATGATCCGCGTGGTCGGTTTCGACATGACGCGCATGGCGGCGGATATCGCCTACAACCAGGCCGGCATCGGCCCGCAGGACATCGACGTCATCGAGCTGCACGACTGCTTTGCACAGAACGAACTGCTGACCTACGAAGGCCTGGGCCTGTGCGCCGAAGGCGGCGGCGAGCGACTGGTCAACGATGGCGACAACACCTATGGCGGTAAATGGGTGACCAACCCGTCCGGCGGCCTGCTCTCCAAGGGCCACCCGCTGGGCGCCACCGGCCTGGCCCAGTGCTTTGAACTGACCCACCAATTGCGCGGCACCGCCGAACAACGCCAGGTGCAGGACGCGCGCATTGCGGTGCAGCACAACCTCGGTCTGGGCGGAGCCTGCGTGGTCACCGTTTACCAGAAAAACTGACGCGCCCGCAGAGCTTAGGAGCCATGCAGATGATCGACAAGAAACACATCGGCAGACAACTGCCCACTTTCCTCGTGACCGCCGAAGCCGGGCAATTGCGCTTCTTCGCCAAGGCCACCGGTGAAACCAACCCGGTTTACTTTGACGAACAGGCCGCACGCGATGCCGGGTATCCCAACCTGCCGCTGCCGCCGACCTTTCTGTTCTCGCTGGAGTTCCAGATTCCTTCGAACGCCTGGCGTGACGAACTGGGCATCGTCACCGCGCGCATTTTGCACGGCGAAGAATCCTTCCGTTATCACCGCATGGCCCATGCCGGCGACACCTTGCGCTTCGATGTGCGCATCGCCGACATCTACGACAAGAAAGGCGGCGCCCTGGAATTCGTGGTGCGCGAAACCCGGGTCACCAATCAGCACGGTGAGCACGTTGCGGACCTGCGCAGCGTGCTTGTGCAGCGCAACAGCTGAAGCGGAGAACACTGATGAATGCGATTAGCCTGGAAAAAATCAACGTCGGCGACACCCTGCCACCCCTGGCCCTGCCACCGATCAACCGCACCACCCTGGCCCTGTTCGCCGGTGCATCGGGTGATCACAACGCCATCCACATCGACACCGATTACGCCCGCCGGGCCGGCATGCCCGACGTGTTCGCCCACGGCATGCTGTCGATGGCCTACCTCGGTCGCCTGCTGACCCAGTGGGTCGATCAGCGCCAGTTGCGCGAGTTCGGCGTGCGCTTTCTCGGCATCACTCATCTGGGTCACCAGATTACCTGCACCGGCACTGTCGTCGAGCGCCTCGAGGTCGAGGGCGAGCAACGGATCAAGGTCGAAGTGCGCACCACCAATCAATACGGCGAGACCAAGATCGTTGGCGACGCCGTGATCGCTCTGTAAACAAAACTGATCACTGAGGAGCAACACCCCATGGCAAAACTCGAAGGCAAAGTCGCACTGGTCACCGGTTCCGGTCGTGGCATCGGTCAACAGATCGCCCTGAAACTGGCGAGCGAAGGCGCGCGCATCGTCATCAACGACCTGGACGCCGACCCGGCCCACGAGACCGCTGAAATGATCCGCAAGCTGGGTGGCGAAGCCGCCGTCTGCCACGGCAACGTCAGCGCCCCGGACTTCGGCGACCGCTACGTCAAGACCGCGATGGACAACTTCGGCGCCATCGACATCATCGTCAACAACGCCGGCTATACCTGGGACGACGTGATCCAGAAGATGAGCGACGAGCAGTGGTACGCCATTCTCGATTGCCACATGACCGCGCCCTTCCGCATCCTGCGGGCGGCCTACCCGATTATCAAGGCCCAGGCCCAGGCCGATGCGGCGGCAGAGCGCGAGGTATTCCGCAAAGTGGTGAACATTTCTTCGGTGTCGGCCCTCAACGGCAACGCCGGGCAGATGAACTACTCCTCGGCCAAGGCCGGCGTCATCGGCATGACCCGTGCGCTGGCGCGCGAATGGGGTCGTTTCAAGGTCAACGTCAATGCTGTGGCCTTCGGTTTCATCGAAACCCGCATGACCAAGGCCGACGCCCATGCCGGCGCCACGGTGAACATCGAAGGTCGTGACATCCGTGTCGGCATCAGCCCGGAAGCCGCCAAGTCGTTCGCCCAACGCAACCCGCTGGGTCGTCCGGGCACCGTGCAGGAAGCGGCGGACGCGGTGTACCTGTTCTGCTCGCCGGAGTCGAACTACATCACGGCGCAGACCATCGCGGTCGCTGGCAATCTGCAATAAGCAAAACCGTAGGAGCGAGCTTGTGGTGGGAGCGAGCCTGCTCGCGATGGACGTCAACGATAACGCGCTTCATCTGATTGACCGGCGTTGTCCGGGCATTTTTCGCGAGCAGGCTCGCTCCCACAACAGCTCCCTCGCCACACAATCCGTGTTTGAGTTTTGATGACCGCAGGATCACTCCCATGAACATGACTGAAAGCAACATCCGCCTGGCCGCCATCAAACTGATCTCGCGCAACGGCTTCGGCTCGATGAGCCTGCGCCAGCTCGCCACTGAAGCAGGCATCAACGCCTCGACTCTGTACCTCTACTACAAAGGCAAAAACGAACTGCTGCTGGAGCTGATTCTCGAGTATTTCCAAGGTGTGTCTCGGGAGTGGGCACGGCGTCGCCCCAAAAAATCCGCGACCGCCGATACCAAACTACTCGCCTTCATCGCCTGCCACGTGCGTTATCACCTGGAACACCAGGACGAGGCCATGCTCGGCAACCTGGAGTTCAGAAGCCTCGCCGAAGAGGATCTGGAGCAGGTCCGCCAAGTCCGGCGCCAGTACCTGAGCGCCCTGCAGGAACTGCTCGAGCAAGGGGTCAAGGAAGGTTCGCTGAGCTGCGCCGAACCCAAACTGATGGCCCGCACCCTGTTCAACATGCTCACCCATGCCTGCGTCTGGTACCAGGCCGATGGTCGCTGGAGCATCGATGCCGTCATCCGCCATTACTCGGAACTGGTGTTGAAAATGCTCGGCGCCGCGCCTGTTCCGTCGCCCGGGATACCTGTCCCACGAGCCCTGATCACCCGCCGCCCGATGCCCGCGGAGGTACGTCCATGAGCGATCCCATGCAGCCGTTTTCCATGGCCGGCAAGACCGTCCTGGTGGCCGATGCCAGCACCCGACTGGGCGCGCATTTCGCCCGTCTGATCAGCCGCGCCGGAGCCCGTGTAGCCCTCGGCGGCCAGCACCCTTCGCAGTTGGAGCAACTGGCGGCCGACCTGCATTGGGAAGGTGGCGAAGTCATGGTCGTCAGCCTCGACAGCGCCCGCAGACCGAGCATAGAAGCCGCACTGGACACCGTGCAGCAACGATTCGGCAGCGTCGATGTGCTGATCAACAACAGCGCCGAGCGCGAGCATGTTGCCCTGAACAATCACATCGTCCACTGCACCAGCCTGCACATGATACGGGCCGAACGCGGTGGCAGCATCGTCAACATCGACCCGCCGCCGCGCCCCATCAGCGAGCCGAACCCGTGCCTGCGCGCCAATAGCAGCCTGATCCGCATGAGCCGCGCCATGGCCCAATCACTGACGCCGCACCGCATTCGCGTCAACGTCATCGCGGCCGGTCGAGGCAAGGAAGCCGTCCTGCAAGAACTCAACGGCCCCTTGTTACTGCTGGCCAGCGGTGCCGGCGCCAGCGTCACCGGCGCGGTGCTGCATATCGACGGCCACGCCACCTGATACGGGTGGCGTGTTGTTTCTGGCACCCCTTGAATATCGGAACCTGTCGCCCTGCGCGACGCCCGTCAACAAGGAGCCAGTCAGATGACTCGCATAAAAAAGTGGCTGCCGAAACTCGCCCTGGTGGCGACAACGGTCATGGCAATGGCGGCGAATGCCGCTGACAAACCCAACATTCTGGTAATTTTCGGCGATGACATCGGCCAGACCAACATCAGCGCCTATTCCATGGGCGTGGTCGGCTACAAGACGCCGAACATCGACCGCATCGCCCACGAAGGCATGCTGTTCACCGACTACTACGCGGAGAACAGTTGCACCGCCGGGCGCTCGTCGTTCATCACCGGCCAGTCACCGCTGCGCACCGGCCTGACCAAGGTGGGCGTGCCGGGCGCACCGATCGGCCTGAAAAAACGTGACATCACCATCGCCCAGGCCCTCAAATCCCAGGGCTACGCCACCGGCCAGTTCGGCAAGAATCACCTGGGCGACAAGGACGAATTCCTGCCGACCAACCACGGTTTCGACGAGTTCTTCGGCAACCTCTATCACCTCAACGCCGAAGAGGAACCCGAGCGCCCTTACTGGCCCAAGGATGACCCGGACTTCGTCAAGTCCAGGACGCCGCGCGGCGTGATCCACAGCTACGCCGACGGCAAGATCGAAGACACCGGCGCGCTGACCGCCAAGCGCATGGAAACCATCGACGATGAAACTACCGCTGCGGCGCAAGCGTTCATCGAAAAGCAGGCCAAGGCGGACAAACCGTTCTTCGTCTGGATGAACACCACGCGCATGCATCTGTTCACCCACGTACGCGACTCAATGAAGGGCCAGAGCGGCATGCCCGGCAACGATTACGCCGATGGCATGCTGGAGCACGACGGCGACGTCGGCAAACTGCTGAAGACCCTCGACGACCTGAAAATCGCCGACAACACCATCGTCGTCTACACCACCGACAACGGCCCGAACCAGTTCTCCTGGCCGGACGCGGCGACCACACCGTTCCGCAACGAGAAGAACTCCAACTGGGAAGGCGCCTACCGCGTGCCGGCGATAGTCCGCTGGCCAGGCAAGATCAAGCCGGGCGAAGTGTCCAACGAGATGTTCTCGGGCATGGACTGGTTCCCGACCTTGCTGGCAGCCGCTGGCGAAACCGACGTGAAGGAAAAGCTGCTCAAGGGTTGGGCACCGACCTCGGGCGGCAACAGCTTCAAGGTGCACCTGGACGGCTACAACCAGTTGCCGTACCTGACCGGCCAACAGCCTAAAGGCGAGCGCCGCGAGTTCTACTACTTCAACGACGACGGCGTGCTGGTGTCCATGCGCTTCGACAACTGGAAAGTGGTCTTCGCCGAACAGCGCGAACCCGGTGGCTTTGCGGTGTGGAGCAGCCCCTTCGTGCCACTGCGTGTGCCAAAATTGTTCAACCTGCGCATGGACCCGTATGAGCGGGCTGATCTGGTCTCGGACCAGTACAATGACTGGCTGGTGAAAAACTCCTACCTGATGGCCGCAGGTGTGGCCAAGGCGGCGCGCTTCCTGCAGACCTTCATCGAGTACCCGCCGAGCCAGAAGCCTGCCAGTTTCAGCGTTGACCAGATTCGCGCGGCAGTCGATGCGAAAATCGAAGAGAAGCTGAAAAACCAGGCCAAACCCTAGGCGTATCGAGACTGCCTGAATGCCAACGGCCAACCCGCCCAAGTGAAATTAAGCTTGGGCTAAGGTTGCTTGTTTAGTCTTCGAGGCTTTCAGGTAGTCGAGCATTTCGAAGATGGGCCGTGTCGATACAAGCGCCAAACCGCCGTTCAGCATCGTGCTGGTGAACTACAAAACCCTCGATCTGACCAGGATCTGCCTGGACCTTTTGCGTGAGCCTGCACGCAAAGCCGGCATACCCGTCTGGGTGGTGGACAACGATTCGGCGGACGCCAGCGTCGAGTATCTGCGCTCACTGGACTGGATCAACCTGATCGAACGCGATGCCCCCACCAAGGAACCGGGGCATATCGCCCATGGCAAGGCACTGGACATGGCGCTGGCCAGGATCAATACCGACCATCTGTTCCTGATGCACACCGACACCTTCGTCTTCGATGCCAACATCTTTGCGCTGATGATGGAGCACTGCGCCAGAGACCAAAACGTCATCGCGGTCGGCTGCACCGAGCAGCTCAATCGCGGGTTGCCAAGGACTGTCTGGCGCTTCAGCTCACGCTTCGCGAAGCACCATTTCCGCCGCCTGAAACGCTCCCTGGGCCTGCGTTCAAGAGAACCGAAACCCTACACCGAGACTTACCTGAAAAGCTTTTGTACCCTGTGGAATTGCAGGCTGATGAAGCAGCAGGGTCTGCATTTCCAGATCGATGACCGGGTGCCCGGTTATGAGCTGCAGGACCGCGCGATCGACCTCGGCTACAAGGTGGTGTTTCTGTCGCCCGGCAAAATCTTCAAGTACCTGGACCACGTCCAGGCCGGCACCGTCGCCGCTGCGGGCACTTATGGCCAGGGCCATCGCCGCACCCGGATGTATGAAAACATCCTCAAACGCTTCAATTCAGCGAATACCTCCGCGTCCTGACGCGGGCCCAAAAAAGGTTCTCCACGCATTCCCGGAAAACTGTAGGAGCCAGCCTGCTGGCGATGGCCTCAAGCGCGCCGCGTTTATCCAGCTCACACGCGTAATCGTTAACGACCATCGCTGGCAAGCCAGCTCCTACAAGGGAGCGTGCCCACGCTGAAAATGGAGTGACCTCCAACCAACGAAAGCCAAAAAAAAACCCACTGACCGTCGCCGGTTCAGTGGGCTTTTTTTGATCCGGCGTCTAGTTACAGAGCCATATCACTCGCAGCACTAGGCTTCGGCGCTTTCGCATCCGTATCGACAGTCACTGGCTTCACAGCCGGTGCAATCACCGGTGGCGGAGTCAGTTCCAGCACCTTGGCGGTGTAGGCCCACTCTTGAGCAACCTTCTCGGGGCTGTTGTTCAGCTGGGTGCCGTAGCTCGGTACGATCTGGTGCAGTTTTGCCTGCCACTCAGGGCTCGCGACCTTGTCCTTGAACACTTTCTGCAGCACGGTCAGCATGATCGGTGCGGCGGTCGATGCGCCTGGGGAGGCGCCCAGCAGGCCGGCGATGCTGCCGTCTTGCGAAGCGACGATTTCGGTGCCCAGTTTCAGCACGCCACCGGCGGCTTCGTCACGCTTGATGATCTGCACGCGCTGGCCGGCTTGCCACAGGCGCCAGTCTTCAGCCTTGGCGTTCGGGAAGTATTCCTTCAGGGCGTTGAGGCGGTCTTCGTCAGACAGCATCAGCTGGCCGGCGAGGTACTCGACCAGCGGGTATTCCTTGATGCCGACCTTGGTCATTGGCCACACGTTGTGGGTGGTCGTGGTGGTCAGCAGGTCCAGGTACGAACCTTCTTTCAGGAACTTGGTGCTGAAGGTCGCGAACGGGCCAAACAGGATCACGCGCTTGCCGTCCAGCACGCGGGTGTCCAGGTGCGGAACCGACATCGGCGGTGCGCCCACCGAAGCCTTGCCGTAGGCCTTGGCCAGGTGTTGTTCGGCGATGGTCGGGTTCTCGGTCACCAGGAACGAGCCGCCTACCGGGAAGCCTGCGTATTCCCGGGCTTCAGGAATGCCGGACTTCTGCAGCAGGTGCAGGGCACCGCCGCCGGCGCCGATGAACACGAACTTGGCGTCGGTTTCGGTCTTGCTGCCGTCTTTGAGGTTCTTGTAGCTGACGCGCCAGCTGCCGTCTTCGTTGCGGGTGATGTCCTGCACTTCGCTGGACAGCTTCAAGTCGAACTTCGGCGTGGTTTGCAGGTGTGCAACGAACTGACGCGTTATTTCGCCGAAGTTCACGTCAGTACCCAGCGGGCTCCAGGTGGCCGCGACCTTCTGGCTCGGGTCACGCCCTTCCATCATCAGCGGCACCCACTGCTTGATCACAGCCGGGTCTTCGGAGTACTGCATTCCGGCGAACAGCGGGCTCGCCTGCAGGGCGTCGTAGCGTTTTTTCAGGAACTTGATGTTGTCATCGCCCCACACGAAGCTCATGTGCGGCGTGGAATTGATGAACGAACGCGGGTTCTTCAGCACGCCTTGCTGAACCTGCCAGGCCCAGAACTGACGGGAGATCTGGAAGGCTTCGTTGATTTCAACGGCCTTCGGGATCGAGACCTTGCCGTTCTCGTCTTCCGGGGTGTAGTTCAGCTCGGCCAGGGCGGAGTGACCGGTACCGGCGTTGTTCCAGCCGTTGGAGCTTTCCTGGGCGACGCCGTCGAGGCGCTCGATCATTTCCATCGAAGTGCCAGGTTCCAGCTCGTTGAGCCAGACACCCAGGGTCGCGCTCATGATGCCGCCGCCAATGAGCAGTACGTCGACTTTCTTGGCTTCTTCAGCCTGGGCTGTCGTCATCCCCAACGACAAGGCCAGCCCCAGCAGGGCTGTGTTCGCTTTCTTAAACATCTGTAGCACCTATGATAAAACGCCATCCACCCCTCCATCCTCATGCGCACAGCCCCGTGTTTCACGGCAGTCACGGATGCGGCACTCAAGGATTGCAGGGTGGGCACACAAGGCCGATGAACCGCATCGACCCCAGTTTTTTGTCCCTTCTGAACTGACTTTTTATCTTTATTGGCTTCAGCTACTTGAGCGACAGTGATTCGTTCGCCCGTCGCGAGGACAGGTAAACAGAATAGGTCAAACCAAGTTGTTGCGAAGAATATCACGACAAGGCTAACCCGCGCGTCTGTTCCCGACTCGATGGTCCGGTCACTGATAGTGCCGTAGAAGCCGGTGCACGAGGTGACGGCGGATCGGCGACTATACTCAGTGGTCTTCAGATGAGCCGGTGAGGACAAGTCATGAGCGACAAAGACGATCTGCGCAAGTACTCCTCTCAAGTGATCGACGGCGTGGAGGCCGCACCGGCACGCGCCATGCTGCGGGCCGTGGGCTTTACCGATGCAGACTTCAAAAAGCCGCAGATCGGCATCGCGTCCACCTGGGCCATGGTCACGCCCTGCAACATGCACATCGACAAGCTGGCGCTCGAGGCCGAAAAAGGCGCGAATGCCGCCGGTGCCAAGGGCGTGATCTTCAACACCATCACCATTTCCGACGGCATCGCCAATGGCACCGAAGGCATGAAGTATTCGCTGGTATCGCGCGAGGTGATCGCCGACTCCATTGAAGTGGTCACCGGTTGCGAGGGTTTCGACGGCCTGGTGACCATCGGCGGCTGCGACAAGAACATGCCGGGCTGCCTGATCGGCATGGCGCGGCTCAATCGCCCGTCGATCTTTGTCTATGGCGGCACCATCCAGCCCGGGGCCGGGCATACCGACATCATTTCCGTGTTCGAGGCCGTGGGCCAGCACGCGCGGGGCGACATCAGCGAGATCCAGGTCAAGCAGATCGAGGAAGTGGCGATTCCCGGCCCCGGCTCCTGTGGCGGCATGTACACCGCCAACACCATGGCCTCGGCCATCGAGGCGCTGGGCATGAGCCTGCCCGGCTCCAGCTCCCAGGACGCCATTGGCGGCGACAAGGCCTCGGACAGTTTCCGCGCCGGGCAGCAGGTCATGGAGTTGCTCAAGCTCGACCTCAAACCCCGCGACATCATGACCCGCAAAGCCTTCGAGAATGCGATCCGCGTGGTGATCGCCCTCGCCGGCTCGACCAACGCCGTGCTGCATCTGCTGGCCATGGCCAACGCGGTGGATGTCGAACTGACCCTGGATGACTTCGTCGAACTGGGTAAAGTTTCCCCGGTGGTCGCCGACCTGCGCCCCAGCGGCAAGTACATGATGAGCGAACTGGTGGCCATCGGCGGCATTCAACCGCTGATGAAGCGCATGCTCGATGCCGGCATGCTGCACGGCGATGTGCTGACCGTCACCGGCCAGACCCTGGCGCAAAACCTCGCCGGCGTGCCCGACTACCCGGCCGGCCAGGACGTGATCCGGCCGTTCGACCAGCCGGTCAAGAAGGACTCGCACCTGGTCATCCTGCGCGGCAACCTCTCGCCCACCGGCGCCGTGGCCAAGATCACCGGCAAGGAAGGCCTGCGCTTCGAAGGCACGGCGCGGGTCTATCACGGCGAGGAAGGTGCGCTGGCCGGCATTCTCAATGGCGAAGTGCAGCCCGGCGAAGTGATCGTGATCCGCTACGAAGGGCCCAAGGGCGGGCCGGGCATGCGCGAAATGCTCTCGCCGACCTCGGCGGTCATGGGCAAGGGCCTGGGCAAGGATGTGGCGCTGATCACCGACGGGCGTTTTTCCGGAGGTTCCCACGGTTTCGTGGTCGGTCACATCACGCCGGAAGCCTTTGAAGGCGGGCCGATTGCGCTGGTCGAGAATGGCGACAGGATCATCATCGATGCGCAAACCCGGCAGATTACCGTTGATGTGTCCGATGCCGTGCTGGCCGAGCGCAAGTCGCGCTGGGTGCGACCGGAGTCCAAATACAAGCGCGGGGTGCTGGCCAAGTATGCGAAGACCGTGTCCAGTGCTTCGGAGGGGGCAGTGACGGATAAGTATCTTTAGGCCATTGGTCCAGCGTTGTCTGGACTATTGCCATCGCGAGCAAGCTCGCTCCCACAAGGGATCTTCGTCATAAGGAGATCCTCTGTGGGAGCGAACTTGCTCGCGAAGGCGGAGTGTCAGACACCTATGATGTCGACTGACATGCTGCTTTCGCGAGCAAGCCCGCTCCCACAAGGGGCTTTATGTCGTACCCGGAATTTGTGCACAGCAACATTCAACTGTGGGAGCGGGCTTGCCCGCGAAAGCGCTGGGTCAGTCAACACTTGTGCAAGCTGACACTCCGCCTTCGCGAGCAAGCCCACTCCCACAGGGGATTTGCGGTGGTCAGCTGCCCTTCCACTCCCGCGGGCTCAGCCCGGTCTTGCGCCGGAATGCCCGGGCCAACGCCGAGGGGCTTTCGTAGCCGACTTCCTCGGCAATCAGCGCTATCGGCCGGCCCTCGCGCAGGCGTTTCTGCGCCAGGCTGATGCGCCAGCTCACCAGGTAATCCACCGGCGTCTGCCCGACCACCCGGCGAAAGTGTTCGGCGAAACTGGCCCGCGACATGTTGGCGGCGACCGAGAGTTCGGCCACGCTCCAGGCCTTGGCCGGGGTTTGATGCATCAGGCTCAGGGGCCGCGCCAGGCGCGCATCGGCAAGGCCCGCCATCATGCCCGGTCGCTGGCCCGTGGTGCTCAGGATGTACCGCAGCAACAGAATCACCAGCAGCTCGAACAGGCGGTCCATCACCGCTTCACGCCCGCACGTACCGTCGAACGCCTCGTTGAACAGCCATTCCAGGGTCCCGGCCAGGGTCGGGATTTCATCGAGCTTGAGCACCAGGTAATCCGGCAGCGCCGCCGCCAGGGCATTGCCCGCACCGCCGTCGAAATCCAGGGTCGCGCACACCAGTTGCGTGCCGGATGCTTCAGACGCAAACAGACGATGTCGATAGGGCCGGGGGAAAAAGATCAGACTCGGCTCGGTCAGTTGCAGGTCCGGCTGGTCGCCCATTTTGAGCAGCAACTCGCCCGCCTGGAGCAGGTGCAAATGACCGCTGGCCTGTTGGCCGTCGTAGGCGACGGTGCCGCAGAACATACCGCTATGGAAAGTACCGGCATTGACGCCGAAATGGGTGAGCAACGTGGACAAGCGATCCATGACAAGGCTCCCGCAGGCAGTTCTGGACGATCTGTCGCATATCCTCGACGATTTGCATCCAATACACCAGACCTTCTGCCTAACATGAGCTCCGTACCCAGCGCATTCCGCGCCTCACACCACGGAGTATCACCATGACCCGCATCGCCCCGATCAGCCTGGAACACGCCACCGATGCCACCCGTCCGCTGCTGGAAGGCGTGCAGAAGAAAATCGGTTTTCTGCCCAACGTCTTCAAAGTCCTGGCCCACGCACCGGCCGTGCTGGCCTCATACCTGCAAAACTCGGCCGCACTGGGCAAGACGTCCCTGAGCGCCACGGAAAAGGAAGCGGTGTTCCTCGCCACTTCGCAAGTCAACGGCTGCGACTACTGCCTGGCCGCTCACACACTGTTTGCCGGCAAGGCCGGGCTGTCGAAGCAAGAGATCCTCAGCGCACGACACGGCGAGCTTAACGCCATTGCCACCCTCGCCCGCCAGGTCACCGAAAGCCGTGGCCACCTGAGCGTCGAGCAGATCGCCGCTGCCCGTAATGCCGGTATCAACGACGGCAAGATCATCGAAGTGATCGCCCATGTGGCTTCGCAAACGTTGACCAACTACCTGAACAACGCAGCCCTGACCGACATCGACTTCCCGGCCATCGACGCCTGAACCCATCTAGCGTAAATCCTGTCTGAAACATTCTGTCGGAGCGAACCGAAACCTGTGGGAGCGAGCTTGCTCGCGATCGCGGTGGTCCATTCAACATCAATGTCGTCTGGCCTGACGCTATCGCGAGCAAGCTCGCTCCCACAGTGATTTTGCTCAAGCGACAGATGTGCGCATGACGTAGCGATCAGGTATTGGTTTTCAGCTTGGTCCACAAGCGCGTGCTGAGGCGGGCGATGGCCGCGGGCAAGTCCTCGACGGTGAACAGCTTGTCCATCACGGTTTTCGGCGGGTAGATCGCCAGGTCCTGCTTCACCGCCGGGTCGACGAAGGCATCCGCCGCGCTGTTGGGGTTGGCGTAGTGGATGCTGTTGCTGATGTTGGCAATCACCTTCGGCTCCAGCAGGTAGTTCATGTAGGCGTAGCCGTTCTTCTCGTGTGGCGCGCTCTTGGGCATGACCACCATGTCCAGCCACAGGGTGGAACCTTCGTCCGGGATCGAGTAGGCAATGTCGATCCCGTTCCTGGCTTCCCTGGCGCTGGCGGCCGCCTGCACGATGTCGCCGTTGAAACCGATCACCGCGCAGACGTTACCGTTGGCCAGGTCGCTGATGTACTTGGACGCGTGGAAATACTGGACGTAAGGCCGAATCTTCAGCAGTGCCTGCTCGGCTTTCTTGTAGTCGGCCGATTCATGGCTATGTGGCGGCAGCCCCAGGTAGTTGAGGGTGATCGGCAGGATCTGCGTCGGGTTGTCGATGATCGCCACGCCGCACTCGCTGAGTTTCTTGATGTTGTTCTCGTCGAAGAACAGCTTCCAGGAATGGGTGACGTCGGTATTGCCGAAGATCGCCTTGATCTTCTCGACGTTATAGCCGATGCCCGCCGTGCCCCACATGTAAGGGAAGCCATACTGGTTGCCCGGGTCGTTGACCTCAAGCTTCTTCATCAGCGCCGGGTCGAGGTTTTTCCAGTTGGGCAACTGGCTCCTGTCGAGTTTCTGGATGGCGCCGGCCTTGATCAGGCGCGACAGGAAGTGGTTCGACGGGCTGACCACGTCATACCCGGTATTGCCGGTCATCAGTTTCGATTCCAGCACTTCGTTGCTGTCGTGGATGTCGTAAGTCGCCTTGATCCCGGTTGCCTTGGTGAAGTCGGGCAAGGTGTCGTCGGCGATGTAACCGTTCCAGTTGGAAATATTGACGGTTTCGTCGGCGTAGGCGACGGCGGAAAAGGTCGAGATCAGGGCCACAAGGGAGAGCGTATTGACGCGCATGTTGAATCACCTTCGATGGGAAGTGCTGTTGTTCTTGTTGTGAAGTTCGTGTTGTTCAGACTTCGCTTCTGGCCCGGACCGTTTCCACGCGCATACGCAGCATGGCACCGATGTCGAGCAACGGTTTGGGCGGCAGCCAGCCGGGTTGTGCCCGCGAGATGACCGATTGCAGCAGCGGTGAATCACCGCCCGAGGCCCACTCCGCGAGCAAGCGCCCCCACAACGTGCCCCGCGCCACGCCGGAACCGTTGCACCCGGCCACGGCGAACACGCCCTCCTCGACCTTGGCAAAGTACGGTTGCCCGGAGCGCGAAGCGCTGAGATGACCGGTCCAGGTGTATTCGATGTCCTGCTCGCCGAGCATCGGGAAACGTCGTTGCAACCCCAGCACGTGGTGTTGGCGACGGGTCGACAGCTCGCCCAATGACAAATCCCTGGAGCGGTATTCCGCCGTGTTGCGGATCATCACCCGGCGATCCGGCGTCAGGCGCACCGTGGCGCCCAATGGCCGGGTCGACAGCACACCCCAGGAAGCTGGCGCCCCCAGGGCTTGAAACTCTTGATCGCTGAGGGGCCGCGTGAGGCTGGCGCTGAGCTCCATCGCGAAGGTGCCGCTGTCGTCGATCCCTGAACGAGGAATGAACGCGTTCAGGCAGACCAACACTTGCTTGGCTTCAACGCAGCCGTCTTGGCCCCGGGCGCGGATCCGGCCGTCGCCGAGGCGCTCAAGTCCTGAGATATCGCTGTTCTCATAGACCGTCACTGTCGGCGGCAAGGCATCGAGCAGGCCCTTCACGTACTTGGCCGGTTGCAGCAGCGCATTGCCATTGCCGCACCAGATTCCGGCACGGTAGTGGCGGGTGCCGAGTTTCTCGATCAGTTGCTCGCCTTGCAGGAACTGCGCGCTGGCGCCAACGGCCCGCAAGGTCTGCAACTTGGCCTCGACTTGGCTCAGCTTGCGTGGATCGCTGACGGCAAAGAAGTAGCCCGATTCCCTGAGGTCGCATTCGATGCCCAGCCGGGCGATCTGCTTGCGCACTTCATCGGCGGCGGCGCGGCCGATCGCCGTATCCACTTGATAACCGGCGAACCCGGCGCTGCCCGACAGCTCGCCGGCGACGGGATGTTCGTGGGCCACCACAAACCCGGAATTACGCGCCGATGCCCCCTGCGCAGCCCGCTGGCGGTCGACGACCACAATGCGTGCCTGGGGGTGCATTTGCGCCAGGGCGTGCGCCGCACTGAGGCCGGTAATGCCGGCGCCGATCACCAGCCAGTCGGCGTGCTGCGTGCCTTTGAGCGGGTCGCGCAACGGAGAACTCCCCGCTTGCGCAATCCAGCCACAGATATTTTCCATGCGTCACCTCAGGTTCTTGTTCTGCGAACCGTCTCGATCAGCGCTTTATGCAGGATTCGCATAAATGGTTTTCGTGAACGGTGTCCATGACTAGAATCTAAAGGCTGATAACGCAGACAACCAACGTTATTAAATCATCGAGGCATTCTGAAAACGCATGGATAAAGTACGCCACGTGCCCTCGCTGCAGGGCTTGCAGGCCCTGGTCGAGGTCGCCGGGTCGGGCAGCTTCACCCAGGCGGCGCAAAAGCTCTGCCTGACCCAAAGCGCCGTGAGCCGACAGATCCAGCAACTGGAGAGCCACTTCGGTGTCGCGCTGTTCGTGCGCAGCAGCCGCAGCCTGCAACTGACCCCGGAAGGCGACCAGGTGCTGGCCAGCGCTCGCACCATCCTTGAACAATTGAGGTCGCTCGAAGACCGGCTCGCGCCAAAGCAACGCCCGTTCCGCATTCGCATGCACGTGTCACTGGCGGTGCGCTGGCTGTTGCCCAAGCTGAACGATTTCTACCGGCATCACCCGGACGTCTCCCTGTCCATTGAAACCGTGGCCACGGAAGTCGTGGAACCTGCCAGTGACAGCGACGCCTACATTCTCTATCTGCCAGAGCCGTCCACGGCGCCCGATTGCCTGACGCTGTTCGAGGAAGCACTGGTGCCGGTGTGCGCGCCCGGGCTGGGCAAGCCGACCCGGCCATTGGCTTCGCTGGAAGATCTGTCGGGGTTCGCGTTGCTGCACCGCTCCTGCGATCAAAATGACTGGCAGGTATGGCTGTCGGCCAATGGCGGCAAGGCGTTGCAGGAGTATCGGCATATCCCCTTCAACCTCGACGAACTGGCACTCGATGCCGCCGCCCGGGGGCTGGGGGTGGCGATGACTGACATGACGCTGGCTGGCGAGTCGATCCAGCGCGGTGAACTGGTGATTCCGTTTGGTGAGCCCTTGAAGACCCGGGGGATTTACTCGTTGTGCCTGCAACCCTCGGCGGCCTCCCATCCGGCGTGCGCACCGGTCATGCAGTGGTTCACCGCACAGACCACCGCATGACCCTGTGGGAGCGGGTGTACGCAGTATTCGTGAACAACCAAAATTACTGTGGGAGCGGGCTTGCTCGCGAAGGCGTCCGGTCAGTTGACATTTATTTCGCTGACACACCGCCTTCGCGAGCAGGCTCGCTCCCACAGGGTTAGCGGGTGTACGCAGTATTCGTGGACAACCAAAATTACTGTGGGAGCGAGCCTGCTCGCGAAGGCGTCGGGTCAGTCAACTTATCTGTTGAATGACACACCGCTTTCGCGAGCAAGCCCGCTCCCACAGGGTTAGCGGGTGTACGCAATATTCGTGAACGACCGAAATTACTGTGGGAGCGAGCCTGCTCGCGAAGGCGTCGGGTCAGTTGACCATTATTTCACTGACACATCGCCCCCACAGGGATTGCTCAATCATCCTCATGCAACTTGATCCCGCGTTTATGCAACACATAAGGCACCACCAGCACCAGCAGCGTCAGGGCGAGAAAGAACGCCGAGATCGGTTGCGTGACGAACACCGTCCAGTCGCCCTCGCCGATGGACAAGGCATTGCGCAGTTGTTTCTCGGCCATCGGCCCCAGCAGCATGCCGACGATCACCGGGGCGACGGGGAAGTCGAACCGCCGCATCAACACCCCGCCCCAGCCAATCGCCAACATCAACAGCAGGTCGAAAGATGAGTGACGCATGCCATACACGCCGATGGTGGCGAATACCAGGATGCCGGCATTCAGGTACGGCCGGGGGATCTGCAGCAGTTTGACCCACAGCCCCACCAACGGCAGGTTCAACACCAGCAGGATGACGTTGCCGATGTACAGCGAGGCCACCAGCGTCCAGACCAGGTCGGCGGAGGTTTCGAACAGCATCGGCCCCGGTTGCAGGTTGTAGTTCTGGAACGCGGCCAGGAGGATCGCCGCGGTGGCGGACGTCGGGATGCCCAGGGTCAGCAACGGCACCAGGGACCCGGTCGCGCTGGCATTGTTGGCCGCTTCGGGGCCGGCGACGCCTTCGATGGCGCCCTCGCCCTTGTTGGCGGAAAACTCCTTGGGGTACTTGCTGAGCTTGCGCTCGGTGGAATAGGACAGAAAGGTCGGAATCTCCGCGCCGCCGGCCGGAATCGAACCAAACGGAAAGCCGATCAGCGTGCCGCGAAACCAGGCAGGCACCGAACGTTTCCAGTCGGCGCGGCTCATCCATAACGAGGTCAGGCGATGCCGCCCTTCGTTCGATTCTTTTTGATAGAGCAAGCTGTACAAGGCCTCGCCCACGGCGAACAAACCGACCGCCACCAGTACCACCTCGATACCGTCCACCAGTTCGGGAACGCCCAGGGTGTAGCGGGCAATGCCCGAGGTCGAGTCCAGGCCGATCAAACCGATGGTCAGCCCGACGCCCAGCGAAGCAAACCCTCGCAGCATCGAGGCGCCGAGCACCGCCGACACGGTGGTGAACGACAGCACCAGGATCGCGAAATATTCGGTCGGACCGAAATTCAGCGCCAGCCTGGCCACAACCGGCGCAAACAGCGTCAGCAGAACCGTGGCGATGGTGCCCGCGACGAAGGAGCCTATCGCCGCCGTTGCCAACGCAGGGCCGGCGCGGCCGTTGCGGGCCATCTGGTTGCCCTCCAGGGCCGTGACCATGGAAGACGATTCACCCGGGGTGTTGAGCAGGATCGAGGTGGTGGAACCGCCGAACTGCGCACCGTAGTAAATACCGGCGAACATGATCAGTGCGCCTGTGGGGTCGACCTTGGCGGTGATCGGCAACAGCAGGGCCACCGTCAGCGCCGGACCGATCCCCGGCAGCACGCCGATGGCGGTGCCGAGCAGGCAGCCGATGAACCCCCACATCAGGTTGATCGGGGTCAGTGCCGAGGAAAAACCCATCGCCAGGCTTGAAAGAATGTCCACGGTGTCTATCTCCTTTCAAAGCCAGATGTTGATCAGCGACGGCAGGGAAACCCCCAGCCCGGCGTTGAACAGCCAGTAGATCGGCAGGGTCAGGGCAATACCGATGGCCAGGTCCCGCAGCGGATGACGACTGCCGAACCCCCGCGCCGAACAGGCGAACAACAAGCCGGCGGCCAGCACAAAACCGATGAGATTGATCAGCAGCGCCACCCCGACAAGCCCGGCGGTCACCCAGGCGGCGCCGGTTTTTCCTCCGGGCACCGTGCCCGTGTCGTCGTTATCCAGCTCGCGAAAACCGCCGCTGAGCGCCTGATAGCTCAGCAACAGACCCACAGCGCCGAGAAACGCCGCCACGATATAGGGGTAAACGTAGGCCGGGAGGATGACGAAACCCATTTCGGGAGGAAACCGGTAGGCACCCAACGCCAACATGACGCTGATGGCGATCAGGCCGATGCCGACCGCCAATTGCGTCGGCACCACTGCGCGCAGTGTGGCCATCTCAAAGCAGCCCGACCTTGACCAGCATAGCGCGCAACCGCACGTGTTCTTCCTCGACGAATTTGCCGAACTCATCGCCGGTCAACACGCTGGGCGTCCAGGCGTTGGCCTGGATATTGTCCTGCCAGACCTTGCTGTTGGTAGCGGCCACCACAGCGTCGATCACCTCTTTGCGCTGCTGCGGGGTAAGGCCCGCCGCACCGTAAACGCCGCGCCAGTTGCCGATCGTCACGTCATAGCCGCTCTCCTTGAGGGTCGGTGCGTCAATGCCGGGAACACGCTCCGGCGCGCCGATGGCCAGGACACGGAACTGACCGCTCTTGATGTACTGGCCCAGTTCGGCGAAACCGCCGGTGATTACCTTGAGCTGGCCGCCCAGCGCCTGGGCAACCACCTCGCCACCGCCACCAAACGCCACGTAGTTCACCTTGTTGACCGGCACGTCCAGTTTGCCCGCCAGCTCGGCAATGCCGATGTGATCCACCGAGCCCTTGGAGCCGCCGCCCCAGGTGATGCTCGTCGGCTTGTCCTTGAAGGCCTTGATCAGGTCATCGAGGGTCTTGTATTCCGATTCCTTGCGCACGGCGATCACGTTGTACTCGGTGAACAACCGGGCAATGGGCGTCACATCCTTCAGGCTGATCTGCGGTTTGTTCTGTTCGATGCCCGCGACCATGATCGCGCCGACCACCAGCAACGCATTCGGATCGCCCTTGGTGCTGTTGGCAAATTGCGCCAGCCCCAGGGTCCCGCCCGCCCCGCCCTTGTTCTCGAAGGTCACGGCCTTGGCCGTATTGGCTTCGACCATGGCCTTGCCCAACACACGGGCGGTCTGGTCATAACCACCGCCCACCGAACCCGGGGCCATGAATTTCACGGTATCGAGGGCGAAGGCCGGTGCGACAAGCACGGCAGCGGTCAAACCGGCGGCCATACAGCGACTGAAACGACGGATCAAAGCGGACATGGGCATCTCCTGATTGCGTTGTTTTTATAGGTGCCGCTTGCCCATCGAGGTGTTCGAAGAGCATGGGCCTGCAAACAAGCTTAGGCCATGGATCCGCGGGTTGCTGCGCCCCCCCTGTGGGAGCGAGCTTGCTCGCGATGGTCGTTAACGAATACACGGGGCATCTGTATAAACGCGGTGCCTTTGCGTCCATCGCGAGCAAGCTCGCTCCCACAGGGGGTTGCGGTGTTGCAGGGGCGTTTCATTACAACTTTGTAATCGAGTTGTTGGTCGGCTGTCCGGATCACCTCGTTAGCCTGAACTCACTGCCAGGCCAACCACCGGCAGCCACCTCAACCCTGAAAAGAGAGACTTGTGATGAAACTGTTGATCGCCGGCTTTGCCGCCCTGCTCGCCACTGGTTCGGCGTTTGCCGCCACCCAGCCCACCTCGCCAATCATCCACGACCAGGACGGCTTCTATGTCCCGGTGGAAGTTGCCAAAGTGCTGTCCATGACCGACCTCAACGGCAAGTGCGGCATCGTGCCCGCGCAGTTCAACTACCTCGACCACCAGGGCCGCGAGCATCAACTGAACTATCAGGTTCAGGGTGTGAACTGCCTTGGCGAGAACTGAGCGGATGCCTGCCATCACCGCCGACCGGGCTACACTTGCGCCATTGATGCGCCCTCGTAGCCCGACCGAACCAGGCGGATTTTCCATGAACATCCTCGTAGTCGAAGACGAACCCAAGGCCGGCAATTACCTGCTCAACGGCCTGCAGGAACTCGGATACACCGTGAACCTGGCGCGCGACGGCGTCGATGGCCTGCACCTGGCCCTGGAACACGACTTCGATGTAATCGTGCTGGACGTCATGATGCCGAAGATGGATGGCTGGGAAGTCCTGCGCCGCCTGCGCAAGGAAGCCGACACACCGGTGCTGTTCCTCACCGCCCGGGATGACATCGCCGACCGCATCAAAGGCCTCGAACTGGGCGCCGACGATTACCTGATCAAACCCTTTTCCTTCGCCGAACTGGTGGCGCGCCTGCGCACCCTGACCCGCCGTGGCCCTACCCGGGAAGACGAACACCTGCACGTCGACGACCTGCAGATCGACGTGCTCAAGCGTCGCGTCAGCCGCGCCGGCAACCGCATCACCCTGACCAACAAGGAATTTGCCCTGCTGCACCTGTTCGCCACGCATCAGGGCGAAGTGCTGTCACGCTCGATGATCGCCTCGCGGGTCTGGGACATGAATTTCGACAGCGACACCAATGTCGTCGATGTCGCGGTGCGCCGCCTGCGCCTGAAAATCGACGACCCGTTCCAGCTCAAGCTGATCCACAGCGTGCGCGGCATCGGCTATCGCTTCGACACTCAACCTTGAATGCCCCCATGAATGCCATGACGCCGCTGCGATCCGCCTCTCGTCTGAGCCACTCCCTGACCCTGCGCCTGGCGCTGGTGTTTGCCCTGCTGGCGTTTGTCTCGCTGGCGCTGCTGGGCGTGGCGCTGTACCGCGACCTGGAACGCGAGTTGATCCATCGCGACGACATTGCCCTGATCACCCGCATCGACCAGTTGCGCACCTTCCTCAACGACAGCAACACCCTGGACCTGATCAAGGCCAAACCCGCGCTGTTCCAGAACATGATGGGCAACCGCGAGGCCCTGCTGACCATCGGCACCCCGGGGCAACCGCCGTTGCTGGTGGTCAACCCGGGCAACCTGACAATGCCGGTACTGACGCCGGTGGCGATGGATCATCGACTGACCCTGGACGACGTGCAGCATTTGCCCAACGTCAACGGCGTGCCGTTTTCCGCCCTGGCGGCGACCATCGACTCCGGGGACCTGGGCAGCCTGCAAGTGGTGACCGGGCGCCTGATGACCGAACGCACCGCCGTGCTCGCCGATTACCGGCTCAACGTCTACCTGTTCGCCACCCTGGCTGCGATTCTGCTGGCGTTGTCCGGGTACGTGCTGGTGCATCGCGGCCTGCTGCCGGTGCGGCGCCTGGCCCGCCATACCCAGAGCATCGACGTCGGCAACCTCAACGAACGCCTCGACAGCCAGGGCGCACCGCTGGAGCTGCTGCCGATGATCGACGCCTTCAACGCCATGCTCGACCGCCTGGACAAAGGCTTTGTGCAATTGGGGCAGGTATCGACCGACATGGCCCACGAGCTGCGCACGCCGATCAACAACCTGCTCGGCGAAACCCAGGTGGCCTTGCAGCAGAACCGCAGCACCGACGCCTATCAGCAGTTGCTGGCCTCCAATGTCGAAGAGCTTGAACGCCTGGCGCGCATGCTCGACAACATGCTGTTCCTGGCCCGCACCGATCCGCGCAGCGCCTTGCGCCAGCGTCAGGAACTGGATGCCGCCGACGAAATGCAACGCATGGCCGACTATTTCGAAGGCCCGGCGACCGACGTTGGCATCTGCATCAAAGCCCACGGCAGCGGTTTGATCTGGGCCGAGCCCATGTTGCTGCGTCGTGCACTGGCCAACCTGTGCGCCAACGCCATCAAGTACGGCGCGCCGCATACCGAGCTGTGCATTCACGCCAACCCGACCGCCGACGGCATCCAGGTGCAAGTGCGCAACCACGGCCAGACCATCCCGGCGCAGCATCTGTCACGGCTGTTCGAACGCTTCTACCGGGTCGATGAATCCCGCGAACGCTCGGCCCAATCCAACGGCCTGGGCCTGTCGATCGTGGCGACGATCATGCAACTGCACAACGGCGCCTGCCATGTCAGCAGTGCCGACGGCATCACCTGCTTCGAACTGTTTTTCCCGGCGCGGCAACAGCATGAGTAGCGCCCGGGCGAAAACCGGCCGGGCACTTTCGACAAAACATCGCTCAAGGGTGCGAGTCATGGCCTAACCTCATTGGCTAAGTGACTAACAACCCGTCGAGCTCGCCGATGTTCAATGTATGGAAGTCAATGATTTACGTCGCCTTCGCACTGCTGGCGGCAAGCCCGGGATGGCTGTCGGCGGCGCCCATGGCCGACACCCTTGCTCCCGCCCCCACAGCCCCGGTCATCAGCATCTCCGACAGCGAATTGCTGGGGTTGCAAAACCAGCTGAACAGCCTCAAGCAGCAGGTTTCCCAGGCCAGCACCTACACCCAGCTGGAAAGCTCGCAGGACCTGGTGCTGGCACTGATCCAGAATATTGAAAGCCTCTCCACATCGCTGCTGCCTGGACAGGCGCAGTTGCAGGCGCAACTCAACGTGCTGGGGCCAGTGCCGCTCGACGAGAGCGCACAGGTGACGTCTGGCATTACCACCCAACGAGACACCCTCGGCGAGCAAAAAGACAGGATCGACAACCAGCTCAAGACCCTGGCCGCGCTGAAAGTCAGTGCCGCCGAGCTGATCACCCAGATTGCCAGTATTCGCCGCAGCCTGCTGGAGGCGGAGGTGACCCAGCAGACCGCCAGCATCCTGAACCCGCGATTCTGGTCGCCATTGTTCAATCTTCCGCTCGATGACCGCCAACGTTTCAGCACCCTCGTCCAGCAACTCAAGGCCATGCACCAGGCGGCCTGGCAACCCGGTCAACGCGCAATCACCGCCTCCCTGCTGGTTCTGGCCCTGGTCATCTGGACCCTGGGGCGAAAACTCGCCGGTCGGGGTCTGGCGTGGCTGTGCATTCATCGAATGCCCGAGGGCCGGTTACGGCGCAGCTCCCTTGCATTGGCCTCGGTACTGGCGACGGTGCTGAGCGCTGGCATCGCCCTGCAATTGCTGCACTTTGCCGCGACCCGGCAATTGCCCTACACCCCGCTGCTGGCCGACCTGGCGCAATACCTGGAAAAGCTGGCCTATACCTGCGTGATGATCACCGGATTGAGCCGCGCGTTGCTGTCGACCAAACATCCTTCATGGCGCCTGCCCGATATCGCCGATCCGGTGGCGCTGGCGATGGAGCCCTACCCCAGGCTGCTGGCAAGCCTGCTGCTGGTGCTGGTGACACTGGTGCAGATGAGCAACGTCACCGGCATGAGCGCCGAAGTGGTGTTGTTCGGCCGGGGAATCGTGGCGTTGGTCGTGGCACTGGTGATCGGCGCGCTGCTGTTGCGCGTCAGCAAGACCCGACGGGCGCTGATCGTTGCCGGAGAGACTCCCGAAGGCGTCACCACGTCCGCCGGCCTGATTTATGTGTTTGCCGGCGTTGCCGTAGTGGTGTCCCTGTTCGCCCTGGTGATCGGCTACGTGACGATGGCCCGGTTCATCACCTATGAAATGGTGTGGATTTTCATCGTCTTCGCCGCGTTCTACCTGCTCACGCAGGTGTACCAGGACACCTGCGAATCGCTTTTTTCACCCAGGCAACCAACCGGCAAGGCGATCAAACAGCTGCTGGGCATCGGCAATCCACGCCTGGAGCAGATCTGCACCGTGTTTTCCGGAGCGGGCCGCGCCATCCTGATGCTGGTCGGCGTCATTGCGTTGTTTGTCGGCGGCGTAGGTACGACGTTCGGGCAACTGGTCACCAGCACCGCGGCCATTCTCGGTGGCGAAGGGCTGCGCAGGCTGAACATCGTCCCGGACAACTTGATGCGTGCCTTCCTGACACTGCTGATCGGTGTCTACCTGATTCGCACGCTACGCCGCTGGCTGGACGGCGAGTTCCTGCCGAAAACCGAGATGGACCCCGGCATGTGCGCCTCGCTCAGCACCCTGTTCGCCAACATCGGATACGCGTTGGTCGTGCTGCTCACGCTGTCGTCGCTGGGGATCAAGTGGACCAACCTGGCCTGGATCGTCAGCGCCCTGTCAGTGGGCATCGGCTTCGGCCTGCAGGAGATCGTGAAGAATTTCATCTCCGGACTGATTTTGCTGACCGAGCGCCCGGTGAAGGTCGGCGACCTGATCAGCATCAGTGGCGTCGAAGGCGACATACGACGGATCAATGTGCGGGCCACGGAAATACAACTGGCCGACCGCTCGATCATGATCGTGCCCAACTCGCACCTGATTTCGCAGAACCTGCGCAACGTCACCCTCGGCGGCAGCGCCCAGGGCGTGGTGATACTCGAACTGATGTTCCCGCTGGATATCGATCCGGAACTGGTGCAAAACCTGCTGATGGACAGCTACACCGAGCACGAATCCATCCTGGATAAACCGGCGCCGTTTTTGCGCTTCAGCCAACTGAAGCCGGAAGGCATCACCTTGACCATCACCGGCTACGTCGGCAGCCCGCGCACGGTCGGGGCGATCAAGAGCGAGCTGCTGTTTGAAATTCTCAAGCGGCTGGGTGCCGCCGGCATTGAACTGGCGAAACCGCCGGTTGCGTGACGCAATCAAAGTGTTAACGATGTGAGCGTAGCCTTAAGCGGACAACTGGCGCTTGAGATGGAAGTCGCTATCCAGATGTATCGCCTGCAAAAAAACAGGGTCGTGAGAGACCACGATCAATGCCCCTTGATACTGATTGAGCATCTGCTCCAGCGCGATTCGACTGGGCAAGTCCAAATGGTTATCCGGTTCGTCCAGCAACAGCAATTGCGGTGGACGCTGTGCATACAACTGCGCAGCGAGCGCTATTTTCAGGCGTTCGCCGCCACTCAACTGACAGGTCTTGAGCACCGCACGGTCTGCATCAATTCCCATCTGGGCCAGGCGGGTTCGCGCCTCGGCCTCCGGCAGCTCAGGATTGCTCTCATAGAGCCATTGCACCGCCGTGCGTTCGGGGTGCTGCAACCCGGCATGTTGATCCAGCCAGCCGACATGGCAACTGCGCATGAGTTCGCCTTCGCGCACCGGCAATTGGCCGGCGATCACCCGCAACAGCGTCGACTTGCCGCAGCCGTTGGCGCCCAGGATTGCCATGCGCATAGGCCCGGTGAGCGTCAGATTGATCGGTGCCGCGTAACCGTACGGGAGAATGACGTCCTTGAGCTGCACAACCAGCTTGCCATTGGGCACTACGCTTTCCGGAGACAGCATCATGCGTTGAATGTCAGGCGCACACCGTGCCCTGGCCTCGGTGATTCGTTGTTGCTGCTGTTCCCGGGCCAACTGCTGGTTCAGGCGCAACTTGCCCTGGCTGTTTTCGCTGCGTTCTTTCTGGGCGTTGGTGATGAGCTTGGTCTGGTTACCATCGCGAGCCTGACGGTCGCCACGGGCATTGCGTCGCTGCTGACGCTCCATCTGTATGACCATCTCGCGTTGCTCGCGCTTGGCCTGCGCCCGCTCACCTTGTAATGCCGACTGGAACGCCTGCTGCTCCTGCTCGCGCGCCGCCGCATACTGACTGTAGTTGCCGCCATAAGCCGCCAGCCCCAATGGCGACAGCTCGACGATTTCGCCCATGTGCTCCAAAAGCCCTCGGTCGTGACTGATCAACACCAGGCCGCTCGGCCAGCGATCGATCTGCTGCGCGAGCTTGTGTTGCTGATCCCTATCGAGGTGGTTGCTGGGTTCATCGAGAATGAGCCAGTCGGCTCTGGAGAGCCATGCCCCCAGTAGTGCCACCCGCTGTCGCTCGCCACCACTGAGTGCGTCGGTGCGAGAGTCGGCGTTCAAATGCTCCAGACCGATCTGCGCAAGCTGCGCCTCAAGACGAGTGGCACAGTCCCATTGGTCAACCGCCAGCGCATGGTCGTCATCGTCGACGCTGCCTTGGGCAATGCGATCCAGTGCCGCCAGAATAGGGGCGACCCCGGCCAGCGCGGCAACGCTGGGATAGCGCTCGGGTGCCAGTAACTGCGCCACGGCGTAAACCCGCCCTTCGCGACGGACGATGCCGCTGGTGGGTAGTTGCTCCCCCGTCAGGAGCCGGCCAAGCAAGGACTTGCCACAGCCATTGGCGCCGACGATTCCCGTGGCCCTGGGACTGAAGGTGTGGTTCAAGTGATCGAGCAACACGCGCCCGTCGGGCAGGTTGAATGACACTTGATCAAGTTGGAGTAACCGTTGAGTCATGACGCCCATACAACCAACAAACCGCATTGATCGCAACAGCAGCCATGATTTTCAGAAAGATCCGTCAGACTCATGCTGAAAATTCATTGCCACCCCAGACAATAATCATTCACTTAGCCTTCTGAACGGATGGCATGAGCCGATTTTAGATGTTTTGCCTGCGCCGCAATGGCATTGGTAGCGCAGACCCCTGTAGTAGCTGGCGCATCCGAACGTAAGCTGCACCAGCTGCTAGATGTATCTCAATGCGCGATACACACCGAATTGAGCTCGGTGTAAACCTCGATCGCCGCACGACCGAACTCACACCCCGCGCTCGATTGCGGCGCCACCGAATGGCATCGCCGGATCGAGCAGCATGTGGGCGTTGACCCACACCACCTACCACGCCCCCCCCATCCGTAGGAGCTGCCGAAGGCTGCGATCTTTTGATCTTTGATTGTTAAAACAAGAGCAAAAGATCGCAGCCTCGTTGCACTCGACAGCTCCTACAGGTTTATCAGTGGGCGATGCACACCGACTTGAGCTCGGTGTAGGCCTCGATCACCGCGCGACCGAACTCACGGCCCATGCCCGATTGCTTGACGCCACTGAACGGCATCGCCGGGTCGAGCAGCACGTGGGCGTTGACCCACACCGTGCCGGCTTCGATACGTGGCACCAGGTTCATGGCTTTGCCCAGGTCGTTGGTCCACAGGCTGGCGGCCAGGCCGTAGCGGTTGTCGTTGGCCAGTTCGATCACGGTGTCTTCGTCGTCGAACGGCATCACGCCCAGCACCGGGCCGAACACTTCTTCGCGGGCCACGGCCATGCTGTGGTCGATGTCCGCCAGGATGGTCGGCTGCACGAAGAAGCCGTCGCCCTCCAGCAACTCACCGCCAGTCACCACCCGCGCACCTTCCTGGCGGGCCAGTTCGATGTGTCTGAGCACGCTTTGTTGTTGCTTGCGCGACACCAGCGGGTTGATCGCCGCGTCGCCATTCATGCCCGCGCCAATCGGCATCGCCGAGACCGCGGCGGCCAGGGCCTCGACGAATTTGTCGTGGATCGAGCGGTGCACATAGAAGCGCGATGCCGCGGTACAGCGTGGGTGTGAACTACCAGCTGCAATGCGCCGGTTGCCACCTGGGCGACGGCACGGGGTCCGCCGCCAACGACACGCCGCGGATGAAAGGCTTTGTCGGCAACTTCCTGAAGGTACCGGGCGGCCGCGAATTCCTCGTGCGGGTGCCGGGCATGTCGCAGTCGGCGCTGAACAACGCGCAACTGGCGGACTTGCTCAATTGGCTGATGCGTAAAGACGGCATGGCGGGCGAAAGCCTGCCGGCCGACTATCAGCCTTACACCGCCGAAGAAGTCGCGGCGCTGCGTGCCCGGACCATGCTCAACCTGCCCGGCACCCGCAGCGAGTTGATCAAGGCCATGCGCGCCCGGGGCATCGCGATCGATGACGGGATGACCACTGGCACGATGGACTCGCCGACGGCAAATCAGTAACGTAACCGGTGCTGCTTTCGACCCCACAAAAGCGAAAAGGGAGTTTGCATCGTGACCGAAGAGACAAAAACCAAAGGACCGGCTTCGTACTTCCCGTCAATCGAGAAGAAGTATGGGCAGCCGATCAGCCATTGGCTGGACCTGCTTAAAACCCTCAGCGACAAGAAGCACATGGAAATGGTGGCCTGGCTCAAAACCGAACACGGTATGGGTCATGGCCACGCCAACGCGTTGGTTGCCTATCATTTGGCAACTGCCAAATAGCGCCGGACAACGCCATGCCCGCCCCCGAATCCACCCTCCTCGACAGCTGGCACCACAATGCCCGGGCCTGGATCGACGCCATCCGCACGGGCACCATCGAAAGCCGTCTGAAGGTCACCGACCAGGCCATCCTGCTGGCGGTGCTGGGGCGCCAGCCCGAGCGTGTGCTCGACCTGGGCTGCGGCGAAGGCTGGCTGTTGCGTGCGCTGACGGACCGGGGCATCGAGGTGGTGGGTGTGGATGGCGATGCGACGCTGGTGGCGGCGGCGCGGGCGGCGGGCACTGCACCGGTGCATCTGGCGAGCTATGAACAGCTGGCAGAGGCAGCCGTCGACATCGGCCGCGACTACAACCTGATCTGCGCCAACTTCGCCCTGCTGCATCAGGACATCATCCCCCTGCTCGGCGCCATGAACAGCCTGCTCGCCCCTGGCGGCGCGCTGGTGATCCAGACGCTGCACCCGTGGGCCGCTGCGGCGGGCGACTATCAGGATGGCTGGCGGCAAGAGACCTTTGCCGGGTTCAAGGGCCAGTGGCAGCCCATGCCGTGGTACTTCCGCACCCTGTCCAGTTGGCTCAACGCGCTGGACATGGCCGGTTTTGTACTGGCCGGCTTGCAGGAACCGCAGCACCCGCAAAGCCCGGTGCCGCAGTCGTTGCTGTTGGTGGCCGAGCCGCGGCTGTAGGAGCGAAGAGGCCCGCACATTCGACATCAATGTTGCCTGACACTCCACCTTCGCGAGCAGGCTCGCTCCCACAGGTTCAGCGGTTGAGCGCAAAATCTGCGAACTAACCAAATCATTGTGGGAGCGAGCCTGCTCGCGAAAGCGGACTGGCAGTCACTACACCGGTGTCTGTCATGCCGCCTTCGCGAGCAGGCTCGCTCCCACAGGTTCAGGGCTGTACGCAAAATCTGCGAACTAACCAGGTCACTGTGGGAGCGAGCTTGCTCGCGATTGCGGTCTGGCAGTCACTACACCGGTGTCTGTCATGCCGCCTTCGCGAGCAGGCTCGCTCCCACAGGTTTCAGTGGTGCATCCAGCAAAGCGTCAGGCCCATTCTTTACGCAACTGACGCGCAGCGTTGACCATGTGCACCAGTGCCGCTTCGGTTTCCGGCCAGCCGCGGGTTTTCAGGCCGCAGTCCGGGTTGACCCACAGGCGGTCGGCGGGAATGCGCCTGGCGGCCTTGCGCAGCAGGTTGGCCATTTCCGAGGAGTCCGGCACCCGTGGCGAGTGGATGTCGTACACGCCAGGGCCGATGTCGTTCGGGTAGGCGAAGGCTTCGAACGCGTCCAGCAACTCCATGTCCGAGCGCGAGGTTTCGATGGTGATCACGTCGGCATCCATGGCGGCGATGGACTCGATCACATCGTTGAACTCGCTGTAGCACATGTGAGTGTGGATCTGGGTTTCGTCCCGCACACCCGAGGCGCACAGACGGAACACTTCGGTCGCCCAGTTCAGGTACTGCTGCCACTGCGCCTGGCGCAATGGCAAACCTTCGCGGAACGCCGCTTCGTCGATCTGCACGATCCTGATCCCGGCGGCTTCCAGGTCCACCACTTCGTCGCGAATGGCCAGGGCCAGCTGACGGGCCTGTACTTCACGGGTCACGTCTTCGCGCGGGAATGACCACATCAGCATGGTCACGGGACCGGTCAGCATGCCCTTCATCACTTTGTCGGTGAGGCCTTGGGCGTAGCGGATCCACTCCACCGTCATGGCTTTCGGGCGGCTCAGGTCGCCGAAGATCACCGCCGGTTTCACGCAGCGCGAACCGTAGCTCTGCACCCAGCCAAAACGCGTGAACGCATAGCCGTCGAGTTGCTCGGCGAAGTATTCGACCATGTCGTTGCGCTCGGCTTCACCGTGCACCAGCACGTCCAGGCCCAGGCATTCCTGCACTTGCACGGCGTGGCGGATCTCGCTGTGCATCGCTTCGGTGTATTCGGCCTCGGTCAGCTTGCCTTGCTTGAACGACTGGCGCGCCAGACGGATCGACGCGGTTTGCGGGAACGAACCAATGGTGGTGGTCGGGAACAGTGGCAGGTTCAGGCGGGCGCGTTGCCTGGCGATACGCTGGGCAAACGGCGATTGACGCTGGCTGTCCTTGGTAGTGATCGCGGCGACACGCGCCTGAACAGCCGGCTTGTGGATGCGTGGTGATGCAGCACGGGCAGCCTGAACGGCGCGACTTTGGCTCAGCGCCTGGAGCACGTTCGGCGCCTCGGGCTCGTTGACCGCCTGAGCCAGCAGCGCGACTTCTTCACACTTCTGCACGGCAAACGCCAGCCAGCTTTTCAGCTCGGCATCGAGCTGGTCTTCGCGGCCCAGATCAACCGGGCTGTGCAGCAGCGAGCAGGACGGCGCGACCCACAGGCGATCACCAAGGCGTTCGTGAGCGTGCTGCAGGGTGGCCAGGGCGTTTTCCAGATCGCAGCGCCAGACGTTACGGCCGTTGACCACACCCAGCGACAGCACTTTATAGGCTGGCAGGCGGTCGAGAATGGTCGGGTACTGCTCAGGCGCACGCACCAGATCGATGTGCAAACCGTCGACCGGCAGATTGGCGGCCAGGCCCAGGTTTTCTTCAAGGCCACCGAAGTAAGTGGCCACCAGCTTCTTCAGCGGGTCGCGCTGGATCAGGTTGTAGGCGCGTTCGAAGGCGTTTTTCCAGTCCTGAGGAAGATCGAGGACCAGGATCGGCTCGTCGATTTGCACCCACTCGACGCCCTGCGCCGCCAGACGCTGGAAGATCTGGCCGTACAGCGGCAGCAGGCGTTCGAGCAGTTCGAGCTTGTCGAACCCGGCGCCCTTGGCCTTGCCCAGCCACAGGTAAGTCAGCGGGCCGATGATGACGGGCTTGACGTTATGCCCCAGTGCCCGGGCTTCTTCGACTTCTTCGAACAGTTGATCCCAGCCAAGCTGGAACTGCTGGTCGGCGCTGAATTCCGGGACCAGGTAGTGATAGTTGGTGTCGAACCACTTGGTCATTTCCTGGGCGTGGGCGCCGCCGCAGCAGCTGTCGCTCACACCGCGCGCCATGCCGAACAGGGTCTGCAGGCTGGCCTTGCCATCGTGCGGGCGGAAACGCTCCGGGATCACACCGAACATCAACGAGTGGGTCAGGACCTGGTCGTACCAGGCGAAGTCGCCGACCGGCAGCAGTTCGATGCCGGCCTTTTTCTGCAAGTCCCAATGGGTCTTGCGCAGGTCACGGCCAACGGCGCGCAGGCCAGCTTCATCGAGCTCGCCCTTCCAGAACGCCTCTTGGGCCTTTTTCAGTTCACGGTCGCGACCAATGCGCGGAAATCCAAGGGAATGGGCCACAGCCATGTCAAATAACTCCAATGCGTTCAATGGGGCCATTGTCGACAGTGCCGAAGAGTGAGACAAACTCATTTTAATCGTGATGATCACAAGTTCTTCTCATGATCGGTAGCGCTGCGCAACCGGCGCTGGATGGACACCGGGTTCAACGCGCTCGTCCCCAGTGTGCGTAAGCCGGGCGTCGATGGCATCATCACCCGCTACGAAGTTTTCGATGTCCGCCCTCTCTGATCGACCAAGGAATAGTCGCGATGCGTATCAAAACACGGCTGGCCTGTGCAACGGTGCTCTACCCGCACGCCACAGCGCAGACCACCGGGATCAACCCATGACGGCCATTTTCCGGCCGCGTCCGACCTTGATCTGTTTGCTGCTGTTGCTGGTGCTGGTGTTCTGGCTGTCCCTGGCCCTCGGCCCGGTGAGCCTGCCGCTGGGCGATACCTTGCTGGCCGGCATGCGCCTGCTGGGGTTGCCGCTTGACGGGGGTGACACGCAGCAGGCGGAGCTGATCCTCGGTCAGATCCGCCTGCCGCGCAGCCTGCTTGGCATCGCCGTGGGCTCGGTACTGGCATTGTCCGGCGTGGCGATGCAGGGCTTGTTCCGCAACCCCATGGCAGACCCGGGCCTGGTCGGCGTCTGCGGCGGTGCCGCGCTGGGTGCCGCCCTCGCCATCGTCGGCGGCAGCCTGCTGGGTGGCGTGTCACCGGTCATCGAACCTTACCTGCTGTCGGTCAGCGCCTTCGCCGGTGGCTTGATCGTCACGGCGGTGGTGTATCGCTTCGGCCGCCGCAACGGGCAAACCGACGTTGCCACCATGCTGTTGGCGGGTGTGGCGATGACGGCCATGGCCGGTGCCGGCGTGGGTCTGTTCACCTACCTGGCCGATGACGCGACCCTGCGCACCCTGACGTTCTGGAACCTGGGCAGCCTCAACGGCGCCAGCTATCCGCGCCTGTGGCCGTTGCTGATCGTCACCCTGGGTGTGGCACTGTGGTTGCCACGTCGCGCGGCGGCACTCAATGCCATGCTGCTGGGCGAGTCGGAGGCCCGTCACCTGGGCTTCGAGATCGAGCGCATCAAGCTTGAGCTGGTGTTGTGCACGGCGCTCGGCATCGGTGCGGCCGTCGCGGCGGCCGGCCTGATCGGCTTCATCGGCCTGGTGGTGCCGCACCTGATGCGCCTGCTGGTCGGCCCGGATCACCGGGTATTGCTGCCCGCGTCGTTGCTCGCCGGTGCGAGCCTGCTGCTGCTGGCCGATCTGGCCGCGCGCCTGCTGTTGGCGCCGGCGGAATTGCCGATCGGCATCGTGACCGCACTGATCGGCGCGCCGTTCTTTCTTTATCTGCTGGTACGAGGGCGTTCCTGATGCTGCGGGCAAACAACTTGCTGGTACGTCGTGGCAACCGCACGGTACTGGCGAACATCGATATCCAATTGCGCCCCGGTGAAGTGCTCGGCGTGCTGGGACCGAACGGCGCCGGCAAAAGCACCCTGCTCGCCGCCTTGTGCGGCGAACTGCCAACCAGCGAAGGCAGGGTCAGCCTCGACGAGCGTCCGCTCGCCGACTGGCCGGGCCAGGAGCGGGCCAGGCGCCTGGCCGTGCTGCCGCAGAGTTCGAGCCTGAACTTTGCGTTCTCGGTCAATGAAGTCGTGGGCATGGGGCGCCTGCCTCACGCCAGCGGCCACGTGCGCGATGGCGAAATCGTCGCCGAGGCGCTTTCAGCGGCCGATGCGCTTCATCTTGCCGGGCGCAGTTATCTGGCGCTGTCCGGCGGTGAACGCCAGCGCGTGCATCTGGCGCGGGTGCTCGCTCAACTCTGGCCGGGGGCCGAAGGGCAAATCCTGCTGCTCGATGAACCGACGTCGATGCTCGATCCGTTGCACCAGCACACCATTTTGCAAGCCGTGCGCGACTTCGCCGAGCGCGGTGCAGCGGTGCTGGTGATTCTGCACGACCTCAATCTGGCCGCACGCTACTGCGATCAACTGCTGTTGTTGCAACAGGGCCTGCCCCACGCCTACGGTCCACCGGCACAGGTGCTGACCGCCGAGGCGCTGGCGGCGGTGTATGGCCTGGAGGTGCTGATTCACCAGCACCCGGAACGCGGCCACCCGTTGATCATCGCGCGCTGATACCGTCCCCCTCCTTCGTTGATCGAGGGGGCTTCTGTCTATTCAAGGAAAACCGATGCGCTTTCTGTTGCTGTGTGCATTCAGCCTGTTGGCTGCCTGCCAAACCCACTCTGTAACGCCGCCCCCGGCGCCGATTGCCCCGCAAGGGCGCGATCACGCCGATCTCGGCGTCATCCGCGAACTGGCCAGCGGTCGTACGCTGACCCCGCAGGAACTGGTCGAACGCCTGGCCGTTGCGCCGCGGGTTCTGGTCGGTGAACAGCACGACAACCCGGACCACCACGCCCTGCAATTGTGGTTGCTGCGCGAGCTGGCGGCACAGCGTGCCCAAGGCAGTCTGCTGATGGAGATGCTCAATCCCGATCAACAGGCCAAAGTCGATGCCGCGCAAGCCGCGACTCGTGCCGGCCAGCCGCCGGCCGATGCGTTCAAGGCGCTGGCCTGGCAGGCCAATTGGGACTGGAGTGTCTACGGTGCCCTCGTCACCTACGCGCTGCGCCAACCCTATCCGCTGCTGGCGGCGAATCTGGACCGCGCGCAGATCATGCAGATCTACCGACAGCGCCCTGAGTTGAATGGCGCAGCGTCCACCACCCGACAGGTGCAGGCGACCTTGCTGGACGACATCCGCCAATCCCATTGCGGTCTGCTGCCCGAATCACAAATGCCGGCCATGCTCGCCGTGCAGCAACAACGCGACCGGCGCATGGCCGAGCGCCTGATGGCCGCGCCGACGCCGGCGTTGCTACTGGCCGGGGCCTTTCACGTGCGCAAGGATCTCGGGGTGCCGCTGCACTTGAAAGACCTCGGTGCCGGTGAAGGCAACGCCGTGCTGATCCTCGCCGAAGCGGGCAAGACCGTGACGGCCGAGAGCGCGGATTACGTGTGGTACACGGCCGCACAGCCGGAACAGGATCATTGCGCGAAGCTGCGTCGTTAATTGTGGTGAGTGGGCTTGCCTTCAACCTCCGGCGCGACACTATGTCACGCCTCTACGCCGGTCCAATGGTCGTATCCACCCCGCCGCTACCGGCACAGTTTGTTAAGATCCCCACGTTTTTTTCGTCTGTACAGTCACTACGCTGTCAGTTTCAGCCTGTTCAACAGGATGCTTTTTTCCATGAGTACTTTGTATACCCGCCGAACTGTCCTGCAAGGCATGGGCCTGTTGAGCCTGGGCCTGCTCGCCGGTTGCGACGACAGCAGCAAGCTGTCGTTCAAGTACGGCAAAGACCTCAGCGACAAGATCATGGGGCGTAACTTCAAGCTCACGAACGCCGAAGGCGAAACCAGGATGCTGGGCAGCTATCGCGGCCTGATGCCGATGGTGTTCTTCGGTTTCACCCAGTGCCCGGCCGTGTGCCCCACCACGCTGGCCCGTGCCGCCCAGGCCAAAAAGCTGATGGGCCGCGATGGCGAAAGGCTGCAGGTGATCTTCATCACCCTGGACCCGGAGCGCGACACGCCAGAACTGCTCGACAAATACGTCAAGGCCTTCGACCCGAGTTTCGAAGCGCTGTACGGCACCCTGGAACAAACCGCCGCCACCGCCAAGGAATTCGGCGTGTTCTTTGAAAAAGTCCCGAGCGGCGATACCTATACCCTCTCCCATACCGCGACCAGTTATGTCTTCGACTCCCGGGGCAATCTGCGCCTGGGGCTGTCCGCGTCCCTGACAGCCAAAGAGTGCGCAGAGGACCTGCTCACCGTGATGGAGGTTTGCTGATATGAATGCCCCGCAGGCTAAGAACCGTTTCGTGCAACGCTGCAAGCAACTGGCACTGGGCTTGTCCCTGGTCGGTCTGGCCTTTCAGGTGTCGGCACAAACCCGGGTCGATGACGCCTGGGTCCGCGCCACCGTAGCCGGCCAGCCATCGAGCGGCGCCTTCATGACCGTCACCGCGAACAGCGACAGCAAACTGTTGAGTGTGCAAACGCCGGTGGCAGCTCTGGTGCAGATTCATGCAATGAGCATGAAAGACGACGTGATGAAAATGCAGCAGGTGGACGCCGTGGCACTGCCGGCCGGTAAAGCGGTGAGCCTCGATCCCAATGGCTACCACATCATGCTCATGAACCTGACGGGCCAGATCAAGGAAGGCGACAAGGTGCCGCTGACCCTGACCGTCGAAGACGCCAAGGGCGAGAAAGAGTCGATCCAGGTTGAGGCCGTCGCCAAGGCGATTGGCACCATGGATCACGGCAACATGGCGCATGATCACAGCAAGATGAATTGATTTTCCCGTAGCGCCGCAACGTCAAAAAGATCTCACATTGCAGGTCAGGTAAAACACAGTACCTGTGGGAGCGAGCTTGCTCGCGATTTACGGCGGGTCAGTCAACATTGATGTGAATGGTACGCCGCCATCGCGAGCAAGCTCGCTCCCACAGGAGTTGCCCAAAAAACATCCCGTGGAAATCCACCGTCACCGACAATTTCAATGCCCTCGGCTCACCCTGGGTCAGGTCATTGTTGGCGGCGAGCTTTTCACGTCAACTCAAACGAGCTTGAGCTCGACGTTGATGTTATTGCGCGTGGCTTTCGAGTACGGGCAGTACTGGTGCCCGGTGTCGACGATTTTCTGTGCGATTTCACGGTCCAGCCCCGGCAGGCTGACATTGAGCCGGGCCTGAAGCAGGTAGCCGCCTTCATTAGTGCCCAGGTCGACTTCCGCATCGACAGCCACATCCTTGGGCAACGCCACTTTCATTTCCCTGGCTGCCACTTGCATGGCGCCGATAAAGCAGGCTGACCACCCGGCAGCGAACAATTGCTCGGGGTTAGTACCGCCACCGCCCGCACCTGGTGACGAAAGCTTCACATCGAGGATGCCGTCGGAACTGCGGGAGGCGCCGTCACGCCCGCCGGTGGTGTGGGTCTTGGCGGTGTACAACACTTTATCGATCTGGTTCATGCTGACCTCCTGATTGAGTTGTAGAAAACCGGTACTAACACCCCATTCGATCGCCGGGATGGTCAATCAATATAGACGTCACCGGCCCGCCCTGCAGTCGATCCGACCGGCGCCCGCTTCTTCATTATTTGCGCGCCAACTTGTACCTGACGCAGTCCTCATAAAAGCTTTGCCGCACGGCAGTCGGTTTCAATCGCGACGAACTGTCATAAGTTTGCTCTGTAATACCGAGTGCCATCATGCGCATCCATGTTTTGGAGAACTTGTAGGCCTGGATTTTCTGCCGCGCTGCGTATAGAGAAACGCCTGAAAGCTTGAGTTCCTGTGCCCTTGCAGCAGTGCCCGCGCCCCAACTGCACATGTATTGATCCTGGGTGGCCAGTTCTTTGGCTTGCGTCGAATTGCTGATACCCGCAACAACTAGCGGAATTAACGCGATCCATATCTTGCGCATCTTGACCTATCTAACTAGTTGAAAATGAACTAATTTTGCGGGGGATTTCTAAACTTGGGGGCCAGCATCGTGCCTTTTTTGCAAATGAGTGCAAAAAACGAGATGGCCAAGGCCATTTCTTGCGAGTTTTCAATCCTTTGCTATAGCTAAGACTCTCAATCGCCAACTAAGTGAGGCAACGGAATGTCAGTCGCAAAAAAAATGAGTGTGGGGCAACTGACAATGTTGACCGCCGTCAACATGTTGGGCTCAGGCATTGTGTTATTACCGACGAAACTAGCGGAAGTCGGTGCAATTTCGATTCTTTCCTGGCTGGTGACGGCCACCGGCTCCCTGGCTCTGGCCTACGCCTTTGCGCGATGCGGGATGCTCAGCCGCAAGACCGGCGGCATGGGCGGCTATGCCGAATACACGTTCGGTAAAGCCGGTAACTACATCACCAACTACACCTACGGCCTCTCACTGTTGATTGCCAACGTGGCGATCAGTATTACCGCGGTCGGCTATATACAGACGTTGTTCGGAATAAAACTTGATTCACTGCAAGTCGGTCTCGCGACCATTGCCTTGTTGTGGATTACCACCTTCGCCAACTTTGGCGGCGCGCGCATTACCGGCCGGATCGGCGCGATCACCGTCTGGGGGGTGATTGCGCCGGTGGTGCTGGTGTCCACGGTGGGCTGGTTCTATTTCGACAGCAGCGTCTACGCCGCTGGCTGGAACCCTCATGACAAAGGCTGGTTCGAAGCGGCCGGTGCCTCGGTGGCGATCACCCTGTGGGCCTTCCTTGGCCTGGAATCGGCTTGCGCCAACACCGACGCGGTGGAAAACCCTGAGCGCAACGTACCGATTGCCGTGCTGGGCGGCACCCTGGGTGCGGCGGTGATCTACATCGTCTCCACCAACGTCATCTTCGGTATCGTCGGCAACGAAGAACTGGTCGCGTCCACGGCGCCGTTTGGCCTGGTGTTCGCCAAGATGTTCACCCCGATGATCGGTGACATCGTGATGGCGGCCATGGTGCTTGCCTGCATCGGCTCTTTGCTGGGTTGGCAGTTCACCATCGCTCAGGTGTACAAAAGCTCGGCAGACACCGGTTACTTCCTGTCGATCTTCGCCAAGGCCAACAAGGCGGGCACCCCGATTGTCGGCATGCTGGTGCTGCTCGCCGCACAGACCGCACTGGCCCTGCTCACCATCAGTCCCGACCTGAGCAAGCAGTTCGACACCCTGGTCAACCTCGCGGTGGTGACCAACCTGGTGCCGTACATCCTGTCCATGGCCGCACTGATGACCATGCAGAAAGTCTCCAACGTGCCGGAAGGCAAGGCCCTGGCCACCAACGTCATTGCGCTGATCGCGGCGGCCTACAGCTACCTGGCGCTGTACAGTTCCGGTGAGCAGGCCCTGATGCTCGGTGGCGTCGCCACGATCTTCGGCTACACCCTGTTCGGCTTCGTCAACAACCGCCTGATTCGCCTCGAAGCACTCAACAACAGCGTACCGACGCAAACCGTCAGCGCGCAGCACCTCACTGCCGAGCCAGTGCCGGTGAACAATCTGAATAAAGCCACTCTGGAGATTCAAGCATGACGGACTATAAACACTCGCTGGGCATGCTGGCGCTGCTGGTCAGCAGCCCACCGGACAAACGAACGGTGTTTGGCCGCGCCCTGGATCATCTGGTCAACGATGTAGAGGGACGTGGCGTCAGTGTTCTGGCTTCGGAAAGCCTCTCGGACGCCGCATCGATCCTGCGGTCGGACCCTGCCGTTCAGTGCGTGCTCATCCGCTGGGAAATGGACACCAGCGAAGGCCACGCCGACTGCATCAAACTGCTGGTCAAACTGCGCGAGCGCAACACCCGCGTTCCGGTGTTCCTGATCAGTGACCGTACCACCGCGTCGAGCATTCCGTTGCTGGTCATGCAACACGCCGACGACTTCATCTGGCTGCCCGAAGACACCACCGGTTTCCTCAGCGGGCGCATCCTGGCCGCCATCGAACGCTATCGTCAGGCGGCCTTGCCGCCGATGTTCGGCGCGCTGGTGAAGTTTGCCCGCACCTATGAATACTCCTGGCACACCCCAGGCCATGCCGGCGGCACCGCGTTTCTCAAGAGCACTGCCGGGCGCGCCTTCTACGAGTTCTTCGGTGAAAACCTGCTGCGTTCCGACCTGTCGATCTCGGTCGGCGAACTGGGCTCCCTGCTCGATCACAGCGGCCCCATCGGCCAGGGCGAACGTTATGCCGCCAAGGTCTTCGGCGCACACCGCACGTACTACGTGACCAACGGTTCGTCGATGTCCAACCGCGTCATTCTCATGGCCAGCGTCACGCGCAACCAGATCGCCCTGTGCGACCGCAATTGCCACAAGTCCGCCGAGCATGCGATGACCCTGTCCGGGGCGATTCCGACCTACTTGGTACCGACCCGCAACCGCTACGGCATCATCGGCCCGATCCTGCCGCAGACCCTGAGCGCCGAAGGCGTGAAAGCCGCCATCGCCAACAACCCGCTGGTCAAGAAAGGCATCGACCCGACGCCGGTGCACGCGATTGTCACCAACTCGACCTACGACGGCCTGACCTACAACGTCACCCGCGTCGAAGAGTTGCTGGGCGAAAGCGTCGACCGCCTGCACTTCGACGAAGCCTGGTACGGTTATGCGCGCTTCAACCCGCTGTACAGCGGACGCCATGCCATGCACGGCAATCCGGCCGATCACGACAAGTCCAAGCCGACCGTGTTCGCCACCCAGTCGACCCACAAGTTGCTGGCCGCCCTGTCCCAGGCCTCGATGATCCACGTGCGCGACGGCCGTAACCCGATTGAACATGCGCGCTTCAACGAGTCGTACATGATGCACGCCTCGACCTCGCCGAACTACGCGATCATGGCGTCCTGCGACGTCAGCTCGGCGATGATGGAAGCGCCGAGCGGGCAGATCCTCACCAGCGAGTCGATCGAAGAAGCCATCAGCTTCCGCCAGGTTCTCTCGCGCATGTACAACGAGATGCTGAGCAAGGACGACTGGTTCTTCACCTGCTGGCAGCCGCCGACCGTACAGGTGGGCGCCGCGACCGTGCCCTTCCATGAGGTCGACCCGGCTACGCTCAAAACCGACCCGAACTGCTGGGTCCTGCACCCGAATGCGGTATGGCACGGTTTCGGTGACATCGAAGACGGCTACTGCATGCTCGACCCGATCAAGGTGTCGGTACTTGCCCCGGGCATGGGCGACGACGGCAACCTGCTCGCCTCCGGTATCCCGGCCTGTGTGATCACGGCGTACCTGGGCCGCCAGGGTATCGTGGTCGAGAAAACCACCGACTTCACCATCCTGTTCCTGTTCTCCATCGGTATCACCAAAGGCAAGTGGGGCACGCTGCTCAACGCCCTGCTCGACTTCAAGCGCGACTACGACGACAACGCCGAACTGGAGCTGTGCCTGCCCGACCTGTACAACGCCAACCAGCGACGCTATGCCGGCATGGGCCTCAAGGATCTGGCCGACGAAATCTTCGCCGCCATGAAGAAACACAAGACCACCGCCAACATGTCCCAGGCCTTCGGCACCTTGCCAAAAGCCGAATTCAGCCCGGTGGAGGCCTACGAGAAACTGGTGCGCAACGACATCGAACTGGTCACCCTCGAGCAGGCCGCCGGACGCCTCGCCGCCACCGGTATCGTGCCGTACCCGCCAGGTATCCCGTTGCTCATGCCGGGCGAGAACGCAGGCCCCGCGGACGGTCCGCTGCTGGCGTATCTCAAGGCACTGGAAGCCTTCGACAAATCCTTCCCAGGCTTCACCCATGACACCCACGGGATCGAGGTTGAAGACGGCGTTTACCGGATGCTGGTCTTGAAGTGAGGTAAGCGAGACTCACCGTAAAACCTGTGGGAGCGAGCCTGCTCGCGAAGACGGCCTGACAGTCACCCAAGATGGCGACTGACACTCCGCTTTCGCGAGCAGGCTCGCTCCCACATTGCTTTGCATACTCTCCCAAAATCCCTATGGGCAAACTCAATCACCGCGCTCTATGATTGATCCCCATGACCACCACCGCTCCAATTCGCTCACCCTGCCCGCCCGGCGCCTGCGACTGCGGGCGTGACCCGCTGCTGGAAACACCGGGGGCCGACCTGCGCATTCTGTTTCTGACCCGCAACGAAGAAAAACGCCTGATCGAACGCCTGGAGAATCTGCAGAGCCTGAGCGATCTGGAGCACCTGCAACGGCGTATGCTCGAACAGTTGGGCATCCGCGTGGACATCGCCCCCGGGTTCAATGAGGTGCGCACCATGCGCGGCATCGGCATCCAGATCGGCGAACTGCCGGGGCTGTGCCGCAAGACCCGCGCCAACATCCCGGCCGCCATTCGCCGAGCCATGGAAAAGCGCCCGGAGATTGCCTACGAGCTGCTCAATGCCAACGACCTGTTGCGTGACGCCTGATGAAGCCCATTCTCGAATTCCCCCTCACCGACGAGATTCTCACCTCGTTCGCCCTGGCCATCGGCGCCGACCTGCAGGGCTACCGCAACCACATTTACCGGGTGCTGAATTTCCATGCGGCCCTCAGCGGTACCGAAGGCTTGCCCTCGGATGCCGTACAGATCGCAGCGGCGTTTCATGACCTGGGTATCTGGACCGATGACACCCTTGACTACCTGCCGCCGTCCATTGCACTGGCCACTGAATATCTCGACAGCCGACAACGCCCGCAACTCAAAGATGAAGTCAGTGCGTTGATACTCGAGCACCACAAGCTGCGCCGGTATCGCGGCGCCTGTGCCGACAGCGTCGAACCCTTCCGCCGGGCCGATCTGGTGGATGTGTCCCTGGGCCTGGTCCGCTTCGGCCTGCCCCGACGCTTCATCAAAACCGTGCAATCGACCTTTCCCGATCACGGTTTTCACTCGATGCTGATGAAGCTTTCAGCCCGCCAATTGCTCCGCTCGCCGCTGCGGCCGCTGCCCATGTTTCGCTGGTGAAACAGGCGTCTGTTACCCCCTCGAAAAAGCACCGGAACAGGATCAGCGGTCGTACGTGATTCCCGGGGCACTGCTATGCCTTCCTTGGGAGATTTCGCTGCAAGCCAGCCAGGATGGAACTGCACACCCAAGCGTGGCCACGGTCCGGCACCTGCCAGGTACGCGCAACTACAGGTGCCGATGCGCAACAGGAGGTAGCCGATGTTATTCATCGTCAGTTGGACAATCAGCCCGGACAACCGTGATGCCGCAATCGCACGTTTCCTCAAGACCGGTGGCGCGCCGCCCGCAGGCGTCACCATGCACGGACGCTGGCACGCCGTAGGCAGCTCGGCCGGCTTCGGCATTGCCGAGGCGAGTGATCTGGTGCCGATTCAAAAGTGGGTGCTGGAGTGGAACGACCTGATGAGCATGGACGTGCACGCCGCATTGACCGATGAGCAAATGGCACCGTTGCTGGTCGCCACTGCCGCCCGGTCATGACGATGGAGGCGGCGAGTATCGCTCGCCGCCCGATTCGACCCGCACATTTACCGGTACGCCATTGAAGTGCAAAGCGCCTGAAACACTCACTTTCTGACTATCCAAAACTGGATATTTCGCCATTCAAACCTACGCTCTTCGCGGGGGGTTACGAATTTGAATGGCGTCTGGGGGCGCGTCTCTCTGTACTCACGCAAGTACGCAGGAGCTCGACATGAACCGGACAACCTTATCCTCGATGTTTGCGGTACCGCTGTTGCTGTCCGCAATGGCGATTCCCGGCATGACCCTGGCCGCTGACAAGGCCCCCAACATCCTGGTGATCATGGGCGACGATATCGGCTGGTCGAATATCGGCGTCTACAACCAGGGCATGATGGCTGGCAGAACACCCAACCTCGACCAGCTCGCCGCTGAAGGCATGCGCTTCACCGACTATTACGCCGAGGCCAGTTGCACGGCCGGGCGCGCCAATTTCATCACCGGCGAACTGCCGATTCGCACCGGCATGACCACCGTCGGCCAGGCCGGCTCGCCCGTGGGTATTCCCGCCGAAGCCGTCACCATCGCGACCGCGCTCAAGGCCATGGGGTATGCCACCGGCCAGTTCGGCAAGAACCACTTGGGTGACCTGAACGAGTTCCTGCCCACCGTGCACGGCTTCGACGAATTCTTCGGCTACCTCTACCACCTCGACGCCATGGAAGACCCGGCGCACCCCAACTATCCGCAAGAACTGCTCGCCACCGTTGGCCCGCGCAACATGGTCCACAGCTGGGCCACCACCACCGATGACACGACCGTGATGCCGCGCTGGGGCAAGGTCGGCAAGCAGAAAATCGAAGATGCCGGCACGCTCTATCCGGAGCGGATGAAAACCGTCGACGACGAAATTCGCGACAAGGCCTTCACGTTCATCGACAAGGCCAAGCAGGACAACAAACCGTTCTTCGTCTGGCTCAACCCGACCCGCATGCACATTGTCACCCACCTGTCCGACAAGTACGAAGCCATGCGCACCTCGCAGAATGGCTGGTCGGAACAGGAAGCCGGCATGGCGCAGCTCGATGACATCGTTGGCGACGTGCTGGCGAAGCTGAAAAAAGACGGCATGGACAACAACACCATCGTCATTTTCACCACCGACAATGGTGCGGAAAACTTCACCTGGCCGGACGGCGGCACCACCCCGTTCGCCATGGGCAAAGGCACGGTCATGGAAGGTGGCTTCCGGGTACCGGCAATCATTCGCTGGCCGGGCAAGGTACCGGCCAACCAGGTCGCCAACGGCATCATGTCCGGCCTGGACTGGTTCCCGACCCTGGTCGCAGCGGCGGGTAACCCGAACATCTCGGCGGAACTGCTCAAGGGCAAACAATTGGGTGATACCACCTACAAAGTTCACCTGGACGGCTATGATCAAACACCAATGATCACTGGCAAAGGCCCGTCGAACCGGCATGAAATCTTCTACTTTGGAGAGAGTGCCCTGGGTGCAGTGCGAATAGACGATTACAAATATCGCTTCATTGATCAGCCGGGTGGATGGATGGGGGCTAAAGTTGCTGTGGACGTGCCGATCCTGACCAATCTTCGGCTCGACCCGTTTGAGCGCATGGGTTGGCCGGAAAATCAGGCCGCGCAGGGTTCGCAACAATACTTCGACTGGTTCAAGTACCAGTTCTGGCGCTTCGTATTCGTGCAGCAACAAGTCGCCAAACTGGCTGAAACAGCGATCGAGTTCCCGCCGATGCAAAAAGGTGCGAGCTTCAACCTTGACTCGGTGAAAGCCAAGATCGCAGCAGCGCGGGCCGAGATGGCCAAGTAAACAGCCGAATCCACGGGTGGCTGATACCGTCCACCCGTGTTCGAAATGGACATTTGCTGAGGTAGATACATGCCGACCAGAACACTTGCCCGATCTGCATCCGCACTACTCGCCCTGTGCTGTCAGCAAGCCTGGGCCGGTGGCCTCATGCTTTACGAAATCGGCACCGATAACGCTGGCCTGGCCAACGCCGGTGCTGCCGCCCGCGCCCAAGGCCCCTCGACCATCGCCAGCAACCCGGCGGGCATGAGCTACCTGCCAGGTACGCAAATCACCGCCGGCTTGCAGGTGCTGTACGGCGACCTGAGCTTCGACCGCGACGCCGGCACCAACACCCCGGGCAGCGGCAGTGGCAATGCCCTCGACCCGATTCCCGGCGGCAGTTTTTTCATCAGCCATGAACTGGACGAGCACTGGAGCGTCGGTTTTGGCCAGTACGGCGACTTCGGGTTGGCGGTGAACTACGACAACGACTGGTCCGGCCGCTACTTCGCGCAGAACTCCAGCCTGCTCGGCCTGTCGCTGGTACCGAGCGTGGCCTATCGCTTCAACGAGCAGTGGTCGGTCGGCCTCGGCATCAAGGCCATGTACGGCATGCTGCAGGCGCAAACAGCCATCGACCGCTCCCCCTTCGGTTTCACCGACCGCACCGACGGCCAGTACAAATACAAGGACGGTACCTGGGGCTATGGCGCCAACGTTGGGGTGATCTACGCCCCGCAAGCCGGCACGCGCATTGGCCTGACCTACACCAGCCAGGTCGATCTGGACTTCGAAGACCGGCTGGACGTGAATGGCGATGGCCGACTGCTCGAACGCGTCAACAATACCAAGACCGAACTCGATATGAAGGTACCGCAAACCGTCACCCTGAGCCTGTTCCAGCAACTGGACCGGCAATGGGCCTTGCTGGCCTCGGTCAACTGGCAGGACTGGTCGGAATTCGGGGACATCGGGGTGCAGGTCGACACCACTGCCGTGGGTGCGCAATCGACAACGGTCGACGCCGGCTTCAAGGACACCTGGCACCTGTCCCTGGGTGCGCAATACCAGGCCACCGAGCAATGGCTGTGGAACGTCGGTGTGGCGTACGACAGCAGTGCAGTGTCGGACAGCAACCGCAGCGTGATCGTGCCGATGAACGAATCCTGGCGCCTTGCGACAGGAGCCACCTATGCTCTGAACAAGGACACCGATATCAACGTCAGTTGGGCCATGGTCTGGCTCGGCGACATGCCGGTGGACCAGGCCAAGTCCGTATCGGGCAATCAGATTTCCGGTGAATTCGACAATGCCTGGATTCAAGCCCTGAGCGGGAATATGACCTGGCGATTTTGATGTCTTGTAAACGAAAGAACGACGATTTTATCCAAGGAGTAGACACCACTATGAATCTGTCCCGAAAACTGCTGGTCGGCGCTGCGCTGGCAAGTCTGTTGCTAGGCGGTTGCACCTCGAAAGTGACTGAGAAGGAGCAGTACTCAGGCTTCCTGTCCAACTACAACAACCTGCAGGAAGTCGAAACGCCGAGCGGTGGCACCGCGATGCGCTGGGTCAGCCCTTCGTGGAACCCCAATGCCTATGACACCGTGGTGTTCAACAAGCTGGAGCTGTACCCGGCGCCCAAACCCGATGAGCGGGTCAACCAGCAGACGCTGACCGACATTCAGAACTACATGACCAGTAAGGCCAAGGCCACGCTGGGTCAGCGGTACCGTGTCGTGTCGTCCCCCTCAGCCGCTCCGGCGGGCTCCCGGCCCCTGATCATGCGCGCGGCAATTACCGGGGTGAACGCCGAGAACGAAGGCATGAAGTGGTACGAAGTGGTCCCCATCGCGGCTGTAGTCGGGGCAACCCAGGCAGCCACCGGTCACCGTGACCAGGACACCACCCTGTTCATCGAAGCCGAGTTCATCGACGCGAAGAGCAATCAGACCGTGGCCAAAGTGGTGCGCAAGGTGTTTGGCACTACCCTGGAAAATGAAAGCCAGAAGATTACCGCCAAGGACTTCAAGGCGGCGATCGACAAACTGGGTACCGACTTCCAGGCGTTCCTCAAGTAACACCCCGCCCTTGTGGCGAGCGAGCTTGCTCGCGCCGGGCTGCGTAGCGGCCCCATGACTGTCGGCAACGACGTGTTGTGCGACTGCTGCGCAGTCGAGCGGGAGCAAGCTCCCTCGCCACATGAGGTTCCTTCCTGATCCTTGCGGTCACTTCTTCATCCCCACCCGCCGGCGCATTTCGGCAGTGATCGCCTGCCGTGTCTTGCGCATGTCCGCCCAGGGCTCATCGCCGACTTCAGCCAGGCGTTCAAGTGCGTTGTGCAGGTTCCACTGATTGCCGCCCTTGAGCTCGGCAACCTCTTGGCGAAAGATCGGCATCGACACCGGCAGGCCCTCACGGGTGCGGACGGCGTAGGCGCAGATGGTGGTCGCGCCCAGCCCGTTGCGCAGGTAATCGATGAAGATCCGTCCGACCCGGTTCTTCGGTCCCGACACCGCCGAAAAACGCTCGGGCAACAGCCTGGCCATGTGGCTGACAATGGCATGGCTGAAGTCCTTGACCTCATCCCAGCCGAGCTTGCGGGTCAGCGGTACCACCACATGGATGCCCTTGCCGCCGCTGGTTTTCAGAAACGCCTTGAGCCCCAGCTCATCCAGCACCGACAGCGTCAACTCAGTGGCCTCGATCATGCGTTTCCATGGCAGCGCCGGGTCCGGGTCAAGGTCGAGGACAAAACGGTCCGGCTTGTCGAAGTTGGCCGACGTGGCGTTCCAGGTATGCAACTCCACGGTGCTCATCTGCACCGCGCCAATCAGCGCCTCGGCATTGTTGATCAGCATCATCGGCTGACCGGTGAGCTGCTTGTCCAGCGTGGCGATGCCGGGGATCGCCAGGTGCTCGGCATTCTTCTGGAAAAACATCTCGCCCGCGATACCGTCCGGTGCACGCACTAGCGCCACCGGGCGATCCTTGAGTTCGGGCAGGATCCACTCGGCGACACTCGCGTAGTACTGCGCCAGTTGCAGTTTGGTGGTGCCGCTGCCGGGGTCGATCACCCGGTCCGGGTGAGTGATGCGCACCTGCCCCGCTTCCAGGCCGATTTGCGAGGGTGCGGGGTCGGGCTTCTTTTGCCTGGAAGCGGTTTTTTTCGCAGTGGAGGTTTTCACGGTGTTCGCGCGCTCCTCGGTGATGTCGTGTGCCGGTTTGTCATTGCGCAGGCCATGGAACACGGCATGGCGCACTGAACCATTCCGGGTCATTTCAGCGAATGCCACTTCTGCCAGCAGCTTGGGTTTGAGCCAATGCACATCCCTGGCCTCGGCACCGCCGGGTGGATTGACCACCGACGGTTTTTTCACCTGCAACGGCTTGAGCTGCTCATGGAGGCTGCGCAGCGTCGCCTCATTGAACCCGGTGCCGACTTTGCCGGCATAGCGCAAATCGCCAGTGTCGCGGTCATGCAGCCCCAGCAGCAGCGCGCCGAAGGCATGGCGCGAGCCTTTCGGCTCGGTGAATCCGACGATGACGAACTCCTGCCGATGCTGGCATTTGAGCTTGATCCAGTCGCTACTGCGCCGGGAGACATAGGGCGACCCAAGACGCTTGCCGATCAAGCCTTCCATGCGCATCCGGCAGGCGCTGTCGAACAAGGCTTGCGGCTCCTCGCCAAACGACTGGGAGAAGCGCAGCAGCGGCTGGTCATTGGCCTTGAGCACAGTCGCCAGCGCCGCCCGACGTTCTTCGACCGGCACTTCGCGCAAGTCCACGCCATTGAGGTACGGCAGGTCGAACAGGTAGTAGAGAATGCCGTCGCTGCGCTGCGCCTCGAAGGCGTTTTGCAGCGCCTGAAAGTCCGGCACACCCTGGTCGTCGGCCACCACCATTTCACCATCGAGCCACGCCGATTCCAGGCCAAGCGCGACCAGGGCCTGGGCCTGTCCTGGCAGTTTGTGGGTCCAGTCGTGGCCATTGCGGGTGATCAGCCTGACGTCGCCGTGGTCGATGCGAGCCATGATCCGGTAGCCGTCGAACTTGATTTCGTAACTCCACGAGCCGTCCGGGACCCTGTCCACCAGCGTCGCCAATTGCGGCTTGAGCAGATCCGGCAACCTGGCTTTGCGGGCGCCGGTCAGTGGCGATGATTTTTCCTTGCTCGAGCGCTTGGCGGCTGGCTCGCCAGTCGCCGAAAAATCGCGCCTGTCATCGAGGTTGCGGGGCATGGCTCACCTGCTTCGCGCCAGGACGTCGGATGCAAACGTCTCTTAACCAAGCAGAGCCGGCGAGCGGCGCAATAATTCAATCGGCGTTGAAAAGCCCCGGACGGACGGGCTTGTGGCGCGGGGTGCGGCCGCGCTCCCACAATGACTTTCAGAGCACACAGCCTCTGCGCTCGGCGCGGATCAACCTGTGGGAGCGAGCTTGCTCGCGATGGCGGTGGGTCAGGCGCCAAGGATGTTGGCTGTGCCGGCCTCATCGCGAGCAAGCTCGCTCCCACAGGGATTTTCAGCGCACGCAGTATCTGCGTTCGGCGCGGACCAACCTGTGGGAGCGAGCCTGCTCGCGAAGCGGTGTGTCAGGCACCAAGGATGTTGACTGTGCCGGCCTCATCGCGAGCAGGCTCGCTTGTATGGTAGGACTTGAAGGGAGGAGGAGGGACAAGGCTCGATTCTGACTGTTGACGCAGTACAGACCGTGGGAGATATCGCCCCTCCTCCTTTCACCCAAGCGCCGATAAAGAATGCATCTGGCTAGACCGACGATAGGAACAAGCCTGCGCCTCTGGGTGAGCCCTTCAAGTGCTCAAACCTTATCCCGGAGGAAATCCTGTGGCAATGCCGGTCTCTCTATCAAAACCGATCGTGGGTGTGGATGTCGCCAAGAATGAACTGGTGATTTATCAGTCTGATGGTGATTTGCTTGAAGAGATTGCCAACACCAAAACATCCATCAAGCAGTGGCTGAAGGCGTTGTCGGGGACGGTGGCTATTGCCATTGAGGCGACCAACATCTACCACCTGGACTTCGCTGATCTGGCCTATGAGGCCGGTTGCACGATTTACATGGTGGGAGGCTATGAACTCAAACATTATCGCGAAGGCGTGAAAATCCGCGCCAAAACCGACGCACTGGATGCCAAGCTACTGGCTCGTTACCTGAAGAACGAAGCCGAGGAGTTGCGTCCTTGGACCCCGCCCTCACCGCTGTACCGCCAGCTCCTGAGCCTTTTCCGCCGTCGCGCAGCCTTGGTCCAGGCCAGGGTCGGCCTGGTGCAGAGCTGGTCGAATGAGCCGCTGCTCAAGGCGGCTTTTGCCGAGCAAGTGAAGTCCATGCAGCAGCTTGAGACGCTGATCGAAAAGACGATCAACGATCAGCTCAAAGAAGCCGGTTTGCTCGGTCAATTGAAGCGCCGCCTGAAAGTTGAGGGTATTGGTTTTTTGACTGGGGCCCGCTTGATAACCGCATTTCAGCGAGGGGATTTTAGAAACGCGGATGCATTTATCGCCTTCCTGGGCATGGATTTACGGGTGGCGAAATCAGGACAGAAGGACGCTCGCCGCAGTTTGACCAAGCGCGGTGACCCCGAGGCCCGCCGACTTCTGCACAATGCAGCGATGTCGGCTAGCCGTACGAAAGCCTGGAAAGGGTATTACGAAGAACAAAGAACTCGGGGGTTCAGCACCACTCAGGCGTTGGTGATGCTGGCTCGCAAGCTTGCTCGGGTGGTATTCGCCTTGCTGAAAGGGCAAAGCGAATATCAGCCAAAAGCCAGTTGAGGGCTTTCCCTCAACCATAGAATCTCCCACAATGACTTTCAGAGCACACAGCCTCTGCGCTCGGCGCGGATCAACCTGTGGGAGCGAGCTTGCTCGCGATGGCGGTGGGTCAGGCGCCAAGGATGTTGGCTGTGCCGGCCTCATCGCGAGCAAGCTCGCTCCCACAGGGATTTTCAGCGCACGCAGTATCTGCGTTCGGCGCGGACCAACCTGTGGGAGCGAGCCTGCTCGCGAAGCGGTGTGTCAGGCACCAAGGATGTTGACTGTGCCGGCCTCATCGCGAGCAATCTCGCTCCCACAATGATTTTCAGCGCACACAGCCTCTGCGCTCGGCGCGGATCAACCTGTGGGAGCGAGGTTGCTCGCGAAGCTTTAGGCAGTACGCCTGGCCTGCTGCTCCAGATGCAATTGCAACTCTGGCTCGATCTGCAATGCCGCGGCCAGTTCATCCAGATAGTTGCGCTCGGCGTCCTGTTGGTCGTCGACCAGCATCACGCTGGCCAGGTACATCTCCGAGGCCATGCCGGGGTCGGTGGCCGACTGCGCGACGTCACTGGCGTCCAGCGGCTTGGCGACTTCATCATCCAGCCATTGCTGCAATTGCGGATCGTCGGTGTGACGGCCGATTTCAGTGCTGATCATCTGCTTTTCGGACTCATCGATCCGGCCATCGGCCTTGGCCGCGGCAATCAATGCCCGCAGGATCGCATGGCTGTGTTCCTCGGCTTCCGGGCCGGCCAGCAAGTCCACGGTGCGCGGCGCCTCCTGCGGTGCCGACGCCTGGCTGCGTTGCCAGGCCTGGTACGCCTGGAACGCCATCATGCCGAGGGACGCCAGCGCCGCATAATTGGTGCCGCCACCGGAGCGGCTTTGGGGTGCGCCGCCCATCGGCGAACCGCCGCCCAGCAAACCACCGAGCAAACCGCCCAACCCTGCACCACCGCCACCCGCACCAGCACCGGCGCCACCGCCCAACAACCCGCCGAGCAATCCGCCCAGGTCGCCGAGCCCGCCCTGGGCCGACGCGCCACTGCCCCTCTGTTGCGCCATCGAGCCCTGGCCGGCGCGCAATAACTGTTCGAGCAGATCGCTGGTGTTCATGACGCTTGTCCTCTTGGAAAGAGTTCTATCCAGACAGGCAACGATAGACCTCGCAGACGAATGTGCCAGCGCCGTTGGGCCGACGCACCCGCATCACTGCGGATTGTCCGGGGTATTTTTTTAGCACGGCTAAGATTGATAGGTGGTGAACCTTATCCGCGGATACCCGGTCGATACCTGCAACCCGACCCGGTTGCCACCGCCCCCTTACGCGGGGCGTCAACTGGCTTGCTTCATTCACTGGAGAACGCCCCTGTGATTTCAACCCTGTACATCGCCAGACTCAAAGCATGGGGCGCCCATGGTTTTACGGCCACCGGCGTGGTCACCGCTTTCCTCGCCACGCTGTCCCTGCTGGATAACCAGCCGACCCATTGCCTGCTTTGGCTGGGTGTCGCACTGATCGTAGACGGACTGGACGGCGCACTGGCGCGCAAGGTCAACGTGCAGTCGGTGTTGCCGAGCTTCGATGGCTCGATCCTCGACCTGGTGATCGATTACCTGACGTATGTGTTTATCCCGGCGCTGTTCATCTATCGCTATATCCCGTTGCCGGACTACACCCTGTTGCTGAGCGTGTCGCTGATTCTGGTGTCGTCGCTGTTCTGCTTCTGCAATGTCAACATGAAGAGCAAGGACAACTATTTCCAGGGCTTCCCCGCCGCCTGGAACGTGGTTGCCCTGTGTCTGTACATCATCGCCCCGTCGCCGTGGATCACCTTCCTGACCATCATTGGCCTGGCCCTGCTGACCGTGACCCGGATGAAATTCCTGCACCCGTTCCGCGTGCGCCGGTTCATGCCGATCAACATTGCGGTGACGGCCATCTGGTTGCTGTGCAGCTTGTCGCTGGTGCTCAACCATCCAGTGATCAACCCGATGGTGATGGGACTCTGGCTGCTGATGTCGGCGTATTTCCTCGGTATCTGCTTCTGGCGCACGGCGCTGGAGTGGTTCGACGAATCGCGGCTCAAGTAGCCATGGCAGTCCATATCGTTCAACTGGGTTCGCCGCGTCGCCCCGACGAAGGCTTGCGCCTGGGCACGGTGCGCCGCCCTCCCCGTGGTGTACCGAAAGCCGAATTCGCCAGCCGGGATTTCTATGATGTCTGGCAGCCCTTGCTGTCACCCAGCGCGGAACTGGTGGCCGAGGCCAAGGCTGCGCAGGATGCCAAGGCCTGGGAGGTGTTCCGGCGCAAGTTCAAGGCCGAGATGAACCAGCCCGCCGCCAGCCAGATGCTGGACCTGCTGGCCGCGCTGTCTCACAGCACGTCCCTGGCCGTGGGCTGTTATTGCGAGGATGAGGCGCATTGTCATCGGTCGGTGTTGCGCGAGTTGCTGGAGGCGCGGGGGGCAGAAGTGATTTAAATGCCAAGACCACCACACAATCCCTGTGGGAGCGAGCTTGCTCGCGATGGCGGTCTTCCAGTCGCAGATGCTCTGACTGATACACCGCCATCGCGATCAGCCCCAAACAAAAACAGCACCTTTCGGTGCCGTTTTTGCGTCTTTTGCTTCAATGACAACCTGGAGATTCGCCCATCGCGTTATCTGAGTTCGAGTAGCACGTAGGTAATGGCCATCCAAATCAGGGTAGCGATCGTCATCACCACGTTGATCATCAGAAGACGCTTCAGCCGAGGTGGGAAGTTTTCGATATCGCCTGGGTCCACATCACCGAGGCGTATATATGCCCTCGGTCGCACTACCATCCCGGCAATTTTAGTAATCAGTACAAATCCCCCAAACCAGCCCTGCCCGCGCCATCCAGGGCCCCAAATGAAAATGTAGCGACTGTTTTTCAAGGCCTCCATCATGGCGTCCAGATGGCGGCGGCTCAGGTATAAGCAGTAAGCGATGTTCACAGCGCCCAGCATAATTGGACCGCCAGCAACAATAATTGCAATCCACGGATTCCAAGTACCGATGCTGGTCATGGCTGTGTTACTTCAAATATTTTCTCACCTATGAACTCGCCCCCCATGCTACCTGCTTCTGTCCCCACCCATGCGCTAATCCCTACCAAGGCCCCACCGCAGATAACACCACCTATTACCGTCGTAACTCCAAGTGCAAGGCAAATAGTGCCACTAATCAAAGGAGCTCCTGCTCCACCCGCTATCCCACCAATGGTCGACCCAACAAATTTCCCTCCTTCAGTAAATTTGACCTTCTCACAAGCGGTTCCAGAGTCACCAACACAAACTTCTTGAATAGCCAGCAACGACGAAACTCCACCAATACCAATCCCTATGTACCCCCCCGCCTGCATGTACTTCGCGGCCCGACTGGTCGCATCCACATGGGTCGCATAACCCGGTATCTGCCCTGGCGCACCGGCTTTGTCCCAGTGGTGCACCATACTGCGGCTGAAGATGCCGAGTATCGTTTTTAGCTTGGGGGGATCGCCCATAAACCTACTCAAATTTCATCAGCACATATCCTGCTAATGCCCAAGTTGCGCTACCAAAAAGCATCACCGCGTCGATTTGCAGAAGTCGTTTGAGATGAGGAGGGAAGTTTGCGACATCGATAGGGTCCACATCTCCAATGCGGATATACGCCCTCGGCCACATCATCATGCCGGCAATCTTGCTAATCAATATGAAGCCCCCAAACCAACCCTGATTCCGCAGGCCCGGCCCCCAAATGTAGATGTAGCGACTGTTCTGCAAGGCCTCCAACATGGAATCCAGATGATGACGGCTCAGATACAGAGTAAATGCAATACTTACACAGCCCAGCAAGATTGGGCCGGCCAGAAGCCAGAAAGCAAACCAAGACGACCAAAAATCCTCACTCATCATGGCTGTGTTTTTTCGTACAAGATCTCACCAACTTTCTCACCGCCTTCACCTAAGCCAGTCGTACCCATCCATGCGCCAATCCCTATCACGGTCGCAACGCAGGCAACCGCACCAACTCCTGTAACCCCAAGCGCCAGGCAGATTGGACCGCTGGCAGATTGGGCTATCCTTGCACCCAGAGCGCCACCAACGGTGGATCCGACAAACTTTCCTGCTTCTGTAAATCGGACCCTCTCGCAAGCCGCTCCAGCGTCACCAACACAAACCTCCTGAACAGCCAGCAACGAAGAAACCCCACCAATCCCAATCCCGATGTACCCGCCCGCCTGCATGTACTTCGCGGCCCGACTGGTCGCATCCACATGGGTCGCATAACCCGGTATCTGCCCCGGCGCACCGGCTTTGTTCCAGTGATGCACCAGACTTCGACTGGAAATGCCGAGGGCCGTCTTCAGTTTGGGGTGATCACCCAAGGTCGTCTGGCCACGCAGGCGAGTGGAGTTCAGCAGGTGGGCATCCAGTTGCGCGAGCAGGCGCTGGCGTTCGGTGAAAAACTGCGGCGATTTGAGATGGCCGTGCTGACGATAGCTGTCCTGATGCAGGCGTTCCATGGCTTGCAGGGTGTCGCGCAGTCGGCTCAGGTGTTTTTCCATCACCACCGCGCTCACGCCCAGCCAGGTCGAGGTCTGGCCGGTAAAACTGGCGATTTGCGCCGCGTGGCGGTACATGAAATCGGCCTCATCTGGCGTCAGGGGGTCGAGTGCGGACTTGACCTGTTGCGCGGCCTGCATCAGCTGCGCTTCCTGGTAGGTGCAGGAGGTGTTGTTCGGGTCGCTCAGTACGATCAGCGAACCGGCCTTGATATCGCCTCGCTCAGGGTTGAGCGCTCGAAACTTGCGCATCACGGCGGCATCAGGCGTGGTGAACAGCGTGGCCTCCAGGGCTTCGCGGGTCATGCTTTTGGGCACCACATAGAAACCCGGCTCTTGAAGCTCCGCGCGGGTGAATATCGCAGACGCTGGAGGGTTGGATGGGGCGAAACCGGACTGATGTGGCGCTGCCGGTTGACTGGTTGCAGCACTGGCAGCGGGTTGCACAACACTCCTGCCCGTTCGCGGTGCGGAGTTAGCACTGCGATAGGTGGCCGTAAACACCGAGGGGATCAATCGGGCTTTGCAGGGACAACCGCTATGGCTGTCCAGCGTGCCCGCCACGGCTTTGCCATGACTGATCATGTACGAAATGCCACCCACGATCTTGTAAGTTTTGCCGTCCTTGCCACAGGTGACCCGATCGCCTTCGCGGGCATGGGCGATGCCGTACATCATGACTCCGGTATGACCATCCAGGACCTTGCCGCCACAGGTGGTCTTGTCATGCAGGCCAATGAAATGTCCTTCGTTCATTGATGTTCTTCCTCCTTGATGGAAGGCAGAAAGTCCTCGACCATCGGCACCCCTTCACGCCCCACTATCAAAAAACCGCCTTGCAAGGTGTTGATGATCTCATCGCCATTGCAAAGACGGCTGCCGACCAGCGCCACATGGCTATTTTCTTGTCCCGCGCCCGTCACGATCTGCGCCGTAGATCCATCTGCGTACACGACGTAATCGCCCTTCTGTGCCGCGCGGACTTCCTGGCCGCTCTCCAATGTGAATACCAAGCGAGCAGTTCCCTGCTGGATCACCCCGCCATCGCGGGTCTGACTGCCTTCGGTTGCGATTCGGTAAATGGAGTGAGCGGGATGAGCGTCCACGTACGCCTGCCCCTGGCGAACAACCGCCAGAGACTCTTCGCAAAACTGCGCAAGTCGTTCTTCAGTGAAGTGGGGGGCATCAAGACTGCAGAGAAACTCAGCGGTGACTTCGTTGGAATATGAGGGGTTCAGGGATGCATTCATTTAAACGTCCTTATTGTCATCGATTGGAGTTGCGTTCCCTCTCGTTTCCGCAGAAACGCTGAGCAGAGAGAATATTGGGCGACGACAAATAAGACGGTGGAACACATGCTGTAAGCAATCCAATGGCGTAGCCAACTGAACGAATAGGAATTTTCGCAATAACCAACAACCCATTTCCTACAGCGATAGTTCCAAAAGTTAATTTTTTTGCGAAGTGGAAGCCCACTCAAAGAAATTTAAACGCACACGTTTAATCGCTTGGAAAATTACTTCTTGAAAGCTACACCACCTTGCGCCGTTGCCTACCGGTGCGACAGAATCCGCCGGCTTGTGCGTCGTGGGCTTGGGTTCTATCGTTTGCCGGTCATTGAAAAATCAGTGATCGGGCTTGGTAGGCCCGTAGCATCGACGCATAGCGTCACCTTTACTGCCCAGTGTCTGGGCGGTGTTTTTATGGTGACCATGCGCAGGGCTCCTTCGGGGGCGCCGGTTCCGATGCCCGGTCTACCAACCTTCGTATGGTCGCCACCCTTCGTTTGGTAGCGAGGCGGTGATGGCTCCTTTTAAATAGCGTCGGAGTTCCATCCATGTTCAAGGTCACACCCAATCCGCCGGAGACCGATCCTCCATCCCCGTACGAAAACGCCGATTCAAAAAAACCTCACGAAGACGCCGAACAAACCCTCGACTATCACCTGAAGCCAGACGTCCCCATCATGGATATTCCGCGCTCGGTCGGCACGATGTTCTTCGTCAACCCAGAGCTCGATACAGAAACCCTGCTGGCCCATGCATGCGAATCGCTGGCTTCGGCCAATGTCATGACCATGGATTTGGCTGATCATACGGAAGGTCCCAGGCGCAACGCCCTACTAGGCATTGCGCAAGTCATCATGCTGGGCGAGCTGGCGGTGAACCGCGCGCTTGACCAACTTGACCCACCTGAGTAACCGCCGCTGCCTTTGGCCGACTCGCTTGATCTGATTTTCCGATCTCCGTTTACAGGAACAGGCACGAACAAAAACGGCACCTTAGGGCGCCGTTTTTTGCGTGTAGGAGCGAGCTTGCTCGCGATGGACTCGAAAACACCGCGCGCATCCAGAAATCACGCGTAATCGTTATCGACCATCGCGAGCAAGCTGAACTGGTCAACTAATTTTGGACACCAGTTACGGTTTCATGCCGCCAGTTTCTCCATAGCTACCGGCGACCGGTAGCCGTTGTAGCTATGGAGCCTGACGTTGTTGTAACGCATCACATAACGCTGCACATCCACCCGCGCCTCATGTTCCGAGCGGTAGCCATCTTCTGGTACCCACTCTGACTTGAGGCTTCCAAAGAAACGCTCCATCGGAGCGTTGTCCCAGCACTCACCTTTGCGACTCATGCTTTGCAGGAGGCCATGTTTGCGCATTTCTTTCCTGAATTTATGACTGGTGTATTGGCAGCCCTGGTCAGAGTGAAACAGCACCTCTTTTGGCCGGCCTCGCAGGTCGACCGCCATCCGCAACGCTTCGCAGGTCAGCGTGGCATCGGAAATCATCGAAAACGACCAGCCCACGATCCTGCGGGCAAACAGATCCAGCACCGCCGCGAAATACATCCAGCGCGTGCCGACTTTGATGTAGGTCACATCGCCGCACCACACTTGGTTAACCGCAGTGACATCAAACTTGCGCTTGAGCACATGCGGCGCCACCAGCGCCTCAACGCCGGAAGATTTGTACTTGTGCCGCCGCCGTTGATGGCTGGCAACACCGGCTTCGCGCATCAAGCTGCGAGCCATATGTCGCCCGACACGATGCCCCTTGGCTTGCAGTTCCTTGGACAGGGTGCGAGACCCTGCGGACGCTCTGGATTCCTTGTGATGCTTGACCAGCACGGCCTTAAGTTTCTCCCGCTCAGGATTCACCTTGCCCTGACGCTGACGCCAGGCGTAAAAGCTGCTGCGGGTGACTCCAAACGCCCGACAGCAATTGTTAACGCCGTACTGCTCGTCCAGCTCATTGATCAGCGAGAATGATCTTTGGAGTCCAAAAGCAGGAGAGCACTGGCCTTTTTTTAGGATTTCAATGTCCAGGTCTTTTTGCCTGAGCAACGCTTTGAGCTGCTGAATCTCCCGCTGATCGGCGGTGATTGCCTTGGCCCCCACCGGGGTCGAACCCAAGCGTTCTTTGCGAACCTGGTCGACCCAACGGCGCAAGGCCGTAGGGCCAATATCCAAACTGGCACAAACATCGGGAACTGACTGGCCCTCGTCCAGCACCATGCTGGCGGCCTTGAGTTTGAACTCACTGGAATAAGATTTACGCATATCCAAACACCTCAGATTTGGGCGCCATCATAGCGCCCGATTGAAGTGTCCAAAATCATTAGGCCAGTTCAAGCTCGCTCCTACAGGGGGGTTATGCGTGACCCTTCACCGCCGCGTAATCACCACCTCCAGGTACTCACTCGGCACCACCAGCGACTTGTCACCCGCCCGGTTCATCCGGTTGATCAGCTCGGTCAGGTCCGCTTCCAGGGCCTTGGCGCCGTCCGCGGGCAGTGCGGCGAAGGCTTTGTGCACCGGTCCGTACCACTGGCGGAAGGTGTCGATGAAATGCGCCGCCGAGCGATAGCGGAAATTGAACGTGCGGCGCGTCACCTGCAGCAGGAAGTCCCGCTCGTCGAAGTGCTCGTGCAGCCAGGCTTCGGTGCCCCAGCGCGAGGGCGGATTCGCTCCCGGCGGCGGTGGCAGGTGCTGGCCCAGGGTCTTGAACATCTGGCCGACGAAGCCTTCCGGTGTCCAGTTGGCCAGGCCGATCCGCCCGCCCGGGCGGCAGACTCGCGCCAGCTCCGCGGCGGCCTTGGGCTGGTCCGGCGTGAACATTACACCGAAAGTGGAAAGCACGGCGTCGAAGCTGGCGTCGGCAAAGGGCAAGGCTTCGGCATCGGCGACCTGGAAAGCGACGTTCAGGCGTTCTGCCCGGGCCCGCTCTTCGCCGCGCTCCAGCAAGGCGGCGACATAGTCGGTGGACGTCACCTTGCAGCCTCGGCGCGCGGCCGCGAGGGTCGCGTTGCCGTTGCCGGCGGCGACGTCGAGCACGCGCTCATCGCACAACAGGTCGCAGGCTTCGGCCAGTTGCTCGCCGACGATTTGCAGGGTGGTGCCGATCACGGCGTAGTCGCCGCTGGCCCAGGAGGCCATTTGACGGTTTTTCAAGGCAGTCAGATCAATGGGTGTACTCATGGAGGTAGTCTCTGGGTTGAAACACGAATCGGGCCTGATCGCGGTTACTCCGCAGTCGTCGGGTCGATGATGTTCATGACCTGGGAAATGCGGTTGGCGGGAAAACCACTGATCCTGGCATGCTCCTGGATCTGCGCCTCGTTCGGCGAGATGTACACGCAGTAGAGCTTGTCACCGGTGACATAGCTCTGCAGCCACTGCACCTCTGGCAACTCACGCAACGCCCGGCAGGACTTTTGCGAAGCGGCTTTCAAATCCCTTTCCGACAGAGCTCCGGCGCCCTGGATCTCACGTTCAATGACGAACTTAGGCATGGCAACCTCTCTTTGTTGTTCTGGATGACAGGGCGGCTCTCACCCTGTGATCAAACTATCGTCCTGACGGGCGCTGGCGTCCTGCCCGATCGTCGCCCAAGCCTGCCCGATCGTCCGGAGATTCCACACGGCGCGCCGACGCGTTCACAATCAGGAATCCTGTCACGGGGAAATCCCTATGGACGCTCTGTCACAGACCCTGCGGGTGGTGCACCTGGTCGGCGCGATCTTCATCAACGCACGGTTCACCGCGCCCTGGTGCTACCAGTCGCCCAGCGCCGACACGGCCGCGCCGTTCCTGGAGCCCGATGCGGAACGAGTGGTGATCTTTCACCTGATCACCGATGGCGAGTGCTACGTCGAGCTGGGCGATGACCCGCCGCTGCTGCTGAGCGCCGGCGACGTGGTGATCTTCCCTCAGGGCGACGCCCATCGCATGTGCTCCCGACCCGGATTGCCCCCGGCCACGGGTGCGCGACTGGATGCGGTGCTGGCACGCCGGCCACGCCAACTGAGCTATGGCGGCGGTGGCGCGGTCACCCGCCTGGTGTGCGGCTACCTGGCGTGCGACACGCGCCTGGCGGGCATGTTGCTCAAGGGCTTGCCACCCGTGGTGCGGGTCAACGTGCGCGGTTCGAGTGCCGGTATCTGGCTGGAATCCTCCGTGCGCTACGCCCTCGCCGAAGCCCGCTCCCCCCGCCCCGGCGGCGAAGGGGTCCTGGCCAAACTCGCCGAAGTGCTGTTCATCGAAGTGCTGCGCCTGTACATGAACGAACAGGGCGAAGGTCGCACCGGCTGGCTGGCCGGTGTACGCGACCGCATCGTCGGCGCCGCCCTCAACGCCTTGCACAAAAAACCCTGCCACGCCTGGACGCTGGACGAACTGGCGCGCACCGCCAGTACTTCAAGATCGGTGTTGGCCGAGCGCTTCCAGCAACTGGTGGGGGTGTCGCCGATGCAGTACCTGACGCAATGGCGGATGTTGCTCGCCGCCAACCTGTTGCGCAGCAGCAACAACTCATTGACGCGCATCGCCGAGGAAGTCGGCTACCAGACCGATACCGCCTTCAGCCGCGCCTTTCGTCGCGAGTTCGGTGCACCGCCGGCGGCGTGGCGACGTGGTCAGGCGGCCTCGAGCCAATTGAGCGGTCACTAAACCAATGGGGGCGACAGTCCTGTCCGAGCCCGCTACTCTCGCTACCCTGCGACTGAACTTGAAAGGACTCATCACATGGCACCCCGCCTGGACTGGCTTGCTCGACATAGGCAGCACAGCAACACATTCGCTTCGTGGATCCACCGGCAGTTCCACTACGAATACGCCGGACAGCCCCTGCCCGACTGGCAACGGGAATTTGCCGAAGGCCAAGACAACGGCGACTGGAAGTGCCTGATCGCCCTCGACCACAACGAACTGTTGGGCGGTGCAGCGCTGGCCAGGGCCGATCTGGCCCATCGCCCGGATCTGGGGCCTTGGCTCGCTTGCGTGTTCATCACTCCCGAGGCACGCAGCAAGGGCTTGGCGGAGCGTTTGATCGAAGGGATTTGCGCGCAAGCCAAAGCCAACGGCGAGAAGAGGATCTACCTGCACACCCAGGACCAGAGCGCTTATTACGCCAGGCGCGGCTGGGTGGTACTGGAGCGTTTTCAGGCATGGGAAAAAGATCAATGGCTCATGGCGCGGGACCTGTGAGCCATTGATCAAACGGTTCAAGCCGCTGGCGCGCTGGCCTTGGCCTCCTCCAGCAATTGCTGGATCACTTTCTCCTGCGTGTCGTAGCTGCCTTCACCGAAGTGGGTGTAACGCACCTGCCCCTTGGCATCGATGATGTAGTGCGCCGGCCAGTACTGGTTGTCGAAGTTGCGCCAGATCGCGTAGTTATTGTCGATCGCCACCGGGTAGGTGATGCCGTATTCCTTCACCTTGTCCCTGACATTGTCGATGATGCGTTCAAAGCCGTATTCAGGCGTGTGCACGCCGATCACCAGCAGTCCGTCCTTTTCATATTTCTTCGCCCAGTCCTTCACGTACGGCAGGGTGCGCTTGCAGTTGATGCAGTCGAAGGTCCAGAAGTCCACCAGCACCACCTTGCCTTTGAGGGCTTCGTTGGTCAGTGCCGGTGAGTTGATCCAGTCCACCGCGCCGGACAACGACGGCATTGCGCCCTGGGCGTTGCCCATGGTGCTGTCGGCCTTGACCTTGCTGACCAGGTAATCGACGACTTTCGGCACGGTCTCCAGCACGTTTTTCTCGACACGGCTGACACCTTCCGATGAAGTGTTGGCCAGCAACAGGTCGTTGGCCCCCGTTGCGATCACCGCCGTACCGGCCAGCACCGCAACCCCCGCGCCCCGGCGCAGCCAGCCAGTGACCGGAATCGACGGTTTCAAGCGATTGACCAGGCCACGCCCGGCAAAGATCAAGACGCCCAGGGACAACGCACTGCCCGCGCCATAGGCCACCAGCAACAGACTGGTACCGGCATTCGCGCCCTGCAGCATGGCGCTGGTGAGAATCACCCCGAGGATCGGCCCGGCGCAGGGTGCCCAGAGCAGCCCGGTAGCGACACCGATCATGATCGACGCCAGCGGCCCGGACATCTTGCGCGAGTCCGGGTCGATGCGATTGCCCAGCAGCACGAAGGGGCGCGCCAGCCAGTCACCGACCCGGGCGGAAATCAGCGACAGGGCGAACAGCACCATCACGAACAGGGCGACGTGTCGGCCGGTGTTGCTGGCCTGTATCACCCACTCACTGCTGACCACCGCCAGGCTGGAGACCAGGGCGAAGGTCAGGACCATGCCGCCGAGGGTCAGCAGGATCGAGGCGCGTGTGCGGTCGGCCCCGGCGAACAAAAATGGCACGACCGGCAGGATGCACGGGCTGAGGACGGTCAATATGCCGCCCAGGAAAGCGATGAGTAACATGGGATCACCTAATACAATTAGAGGGCGACACATAGCCAGTGTGGGAGCGAGCCTGCTCGCGATGGCGTCGGGTCAGGCGACACATCATTGACCGGACAATCGCTTTCGCGAGCAGGCTCGCTCCCACAGTGGATTGGGGTGTTTTCAAGCTGTCTGTTCATCCAGCAACTGTCCCTGAGGCGTGCGGCTGGCACCGTCTTGTGCCAGCAAGCCCTGGGTGCCCTTCTCTGCCAAGGGCGTCAGCTGGAAGCAGGTGTTGCTGGCGCAGGTGCTTTGCTCGACGGCGGCGTTGGCATGAGCCGCAGCACCGGCGACGGAAAAGGCGATGGCGGTAAGAAAGCGGGATACGTTATTCATGATGTCCTTCCTGATTCAATGGGATTAGGCGGGCGTTGATCGCAACACTCAGTTTTCCGAGTTGCAGTGATCGGCGAACTTGCTGTAATCCAGCACCTGGGTTTTCGACTGGGAGTCGAGGTACGTCAGCCGTGCATTGACCACACCGCAGGAAGGCGTTGCGTCCTCGGTCAGCGAAACCACTTTGCTGATGTCAAGATGGCTGCCGTAGGTGTAGGTTTTTGGCGCAACATCGGCTTCGGCGCGGGCCGACAGGGTGCAGATGTTCAGGGCGGCAAACAGGCAAGCGGCGTAGACGGCTTTGGTGTTCATGGCGAGTTCCTCAAGGTTTCAACAGATCCGAGGCGGTCTGGTTTGCCTCGATGGAACCAATTAAAAGCCTGCGAGGTATCTCGTCTGTGTCGGAAATCGGCGTGAATCAATCGGTACGTATCAGAACCGGGCGCAGATACAGAGCAATACAAACCCCCTGAAATCGGCTTTTTTTGCCTTCGTGTGTATCCGCAGGCAGGCCGGATACACTGCAATACAAAGGGCGACAGGCGACCCCGCCCAGGCTCGATAGACTGTGTGGCAATCCCCATTCATCAGAGGTTTGGCCCAATGGATCACGTTGATCACATCCTCATCGTTGACGATGACCGCGAAATCCGCGAGCTGGTAGGCAACTACCTGAAGAAGAACGGCCTGCGCACCACCGTCGTGGCGGATGGACGGCAGATGCGCGCGTTTCTGGAAACCACCCCGGTGGACCTGATCGTGCTGGACATCATGATGCCGGGGGACGATGGCCTGCTGCTCTGCCGCGAATTGCGCGCCGGTAAACACAAGACCACGCCGGTGCTGATGCTCACTGCACGCAACGATGAAACCGACCGCATCCTCGGCCTGGAAATGGGCGCCGACGACTACCTGGTCAAACCCTTCGCTGCCCGTGAACTGCTGGCGCGGATCAACGCGGTGCTGCGACGCACCCGCATGCTGCCGCCGAACCTGGTGGTGACCGAAGCCAGCCGCCTGCTGGCCTTCGGCCGCTGGCGCCTGGACACCTCGGCCCGTCACCTGCTCGATGAAGACGGCACCATGGTCGCCCTGAGCGGCGCCGAATATCGATTGCTGCGGGTGTTTCTCGACCATCCGCAACGGGTGCTCAACCGCGATCAACTGCTCAACCTGACCCAAGGCCGCGACGCCGATCTGTTCGACCGTTCCATCGACCTGTTGGTCAGTCGCCTGCGCCAGCGCCTGCTCGACGACGCCCGCGAACCGGCCTACATCAAGACCGTGCGCAGCGAAGGCTATGTGTTTTCCCTGCCGGTGGAAATTCTGGGCGACCCATCATGACGCAGGCGCTGCTTTGGCCGCGGACCCTGGCTTCGCGGCTGTCGCTGATTTTCCTGATCGGCCTGATCCTCGCTCAGGCATTGTCCTTCGGTGCGCAGTACTACGAACGCTACGAATCCTCGAAAAACACCATGCTCGGCAACCTGGAAACCGATGTTTCCACCTCCGTTGCCATCCTCGACCGCTTGCCCGCCGATGAACGAGCCGCCTGGCTCAAACAACTGGAGCGGCGCAACTACAGTTACCTGCTCAACGAGGGTTCGCCGGGCACGCCCATCCGCACCGACATGCCCGATGCGCCCATTGCCATCGCCTCGATCAAGGACGCCATCGGCCACGATTACCCGATGACCTTTACTGAGATTCCCGGGCCGAAAAAACACTTCCAGGTGCACCTGAACCTGGCGGATGGCAACCCGCTGACCATCGACCTCCGCCCGGCAATGGTACCGCTGTCGCCCTGGCTGCCCTTCGTGTTGCTCGGGCAACTGGCACTGATGCTCGCCTGTTCCTGGTTGGCGGTCAGAATTGCCATCCGCCCCCTCACCCGCCTCGCCGAGGCCGTCGAAACTCTGGACCCCAACGCCCACCCCGTACTCCTGGACGAAAAAGGCCCGACCGAAGTCGCCCACGCCGCCAAGGCCTTCAACGCGATGCAGGCACGCATCGCGGCGTACCTGAAGGAACGCATGCAATTGCTCGCAGCGATCTCCCACGACCTGCAAACCCCGATCACCCGCATGAAACTGCGCGCCGAGTTCATGGACGACTCCAGCGAAAAAGACAAACTGTGGAACGACCTGGGCGAGATGGAACACCTGGTGCGCGAAGGCGTCGCCTACGCCCGCAGCATCCACGGCGCCACCGAAGAAAGCCGCCGCACCGACCTCGACTCGTTCCTCGACAGTCTGGTGTTCGACTACCAGGACATGGGCAAGGACGTTCAACTCACAGGCAAGAGCTCCACCGTCATCGATACCCGCCCTCACGCCCTGCGCCGGGTGCTGGTCAACCTGACGGACAACGCCTTGAAATTTGCCGGAGCTGCCGAGTTGCGCGTGGAAAAACAGGCCGACGGCAAGCTGTCGATCAAGATCCTCGACCGCGGCCCGGGAATCGCCGAAGAAGAACTCAAGCACGTGATGGAACCCTTCTACCGCGTGGAAAACTCCCGCAACCGCAGCACCGGCGGCACCGGGTTGGGGTTGGCGATTGCCCAGCAACTGGCGATAGCGATTGGAGGGGCGTTGACCTTGAGCAATCGGGAAGGGGGTGGGTTGTGTGCGGAGTTGAGATTGCCGGGGTAGGAAGGATTGGCTGGGGGAGTATAAGGATGTTGGGCCAGCGGTAGAAAATGTTCGGCTGCAAGGCCGCCTTCGCGGGCAAGCCCGCTCCCACAGGTGCCTACCGGCCGACCTGGTTCTGATGCGTTTCCCTGTAGGAGCACCGCAGGCTGCGATCTTTTGATTTTGATTTTTGACAATGTCGAAAGAGCGGAAGATCAAGAGCAAAAGATCGCAGCCTGCGGCAGCTCCTACAGGGAGCGTGTTTAGCCGTAAGAGATTGGTCGCCCATAAGGCTCCACCACTCAACAGGCCGAGCGTTAGCTCGCCTGCCGCTCTTGATCTTGATCCACCCGCCCCCTCGGCAGGCTGAGTGGAGGTGTTCATCCGGGGATGGGCGCGCAGCGCCGTTCGACGCAGTCGAACTCATTGCATGTAGGTCGAAGCGAAGCCGACCGGAGGGCAATGCCCCCGGATGGACACCGGAGCGAAGGAACCCCGAGCCTCAGCGAGGGGCCGTACGTAAGGGGCGAGCGCTTTTGGTTACTTTTAAGGCGCTTGTTAAAAGTGACTCGCCGTAAGGGCGAAACCGCCAGCCGCCGTTACCGAAGAAACGGATATGTACTCAATCAACAACCCCCACAACCCCCTCCCCATGCATCTGCCGCAACAACACCAACCCACCCTCGAGAAACTCCGAAGCCCCCACCGCCCCAGCCTCCACCGCCAACCCCTGCAACAGCTCACGCCCGGTCAACTCGGGAAACTCGCCAACAAGCAGCAACAACCGCCACGCCAACGGACTCAACCCGGAAAACTTCACACTCCAGTCCTCGGCGCGACGCACCAGCAACAACGTCGGCTGAGCCGGTAAAACGTCCGGCTGGTAATCCGGCCCCACCTGTTGCACCGGCCAGGCATACGCCAACGGCCAGGCCAGGGGCGACACCTGCAAGGGCCGATCCAGCAGCAACGCCACATCACCGGCAGCCACAGGCTCGGCTTCAGATTGTTGCAGCGCCATTTCCACCCACTCGTAATGCGCCAGCTCCACCATGAACGGCGGCCACGAACCATCGGCCAACGTCGTAGGTTCACTGGCTAGAAACTCGACAAACTCCTGAGCGATCTCACCGAATTTCGGCGTGCGGGCGCGGTAGTCCCGCAGAAAAATCCGCACCAGCGAACGCCAGTGTTCATCGCCCAGAATCTTCACCAGGACCGGAAAGGTTCCGCTGAGCAATGAAGACAGGTTGGCGAACACCAGATCGCGATAAACCTGTGCCCGCGCCGGGTCCATTTCGGTGGGTGGTGCGTTGTGCTCAGGGTCGCGCAGATACAGGCCCATGGTGGTTTGTTGCTGCACAAGGCTCGACTTATCCACGGTTCATCCCCTCCTGCTGCAGGCGGCGAATGGTCTGCAGTTCCGCCACCAGTTCGGCGAATGCCGGAAAATTGAAATCGCGCTCCAGCAAGGTCGGCTGCGCACCGAACCGGGCGTAGGCCTGGGCCAGCAACGACCACACCGCCGGTTTCACCGAGGCGCCATGGGTATCGATTTTCAAAGTATCGGACTCATCGAAATGCCCGGCGATATGCATGGCCACCACCCGTCCCGCATCGATACCGGCGAGAAACGCCTGGGGATCGAAACCGTGGTTGATCGAGTTGACGTAGACGTTGTTGACGTCCAGCAACAGGTCGCAGTCAGCCTCGCGCAACACCGCATTGGTGAACGTCACCTCGTCCATGTCCTGTTGGGGGGCGGCGTAGTAAGAGACGTTTTCCACCGCCAGGCGCCGACCGAGGATGTCCTGGGCCTGGCGGATACGCGCGGCGACGTGGTGCACCGCTTCTTCGGTAAACGGCAGCGGCAACAGGTCGTACAGGTGACCGTCATCGCTGCAGTAACTCAGGTGCTCGCTGTACAGCGGCACGTGGTAGTGATCAAGGAAGCTGCGAACCTCCTGCAGAAAATCGACGTCCAGCGGCGACGGTCCACCCAGGGACAGGGACAAGCCGTGACAGGACAACGGATAACGCTCGGCCAGTGCCCGCAGCGCCGCACCATGGGCGCCGCCAATGCCGATCCAGTTTTCCGGCGCGACCTCCAGAAAGTCGAAACTGCCAACAGGGGCCGCTTGCAGGTCTTTGAGTAATCCGCGACGCAGGCCAAGCCCTGCGCTGGCCTTGGCTACGGGGGGAATGGATGTCTGCATGGTGTCGATCTCGCCTGTGTCCAATGGCGCGGGCCGGTGCCCGCCTCGAGACACAGTTAATCGAAGGGGTGTATCGGGACTGTGTTTGGCTGGGGCTGGAATAAGAGGTCATTGTGTCAAGAAGGGGTCTGGATACAGTGGGATACACACGATCCTTGCAGGCTCCGCTGATCCTGTGGGAGCGGGCTTGCCCGCGAAGAGGCCGGCACATTCAGAAGCGATGTTGGCCGAGCCACCGCTTTCGCGAGCAAGCCCGCTCCCACAGGGGTTTAGTGTCAATCATGAGGACTTTCGTCGCTCCAGACAGCAGTACACACGCCCCGGACTAGACTTAATGCACACAGGACCCGCTTGGTGCCCTGCACATCCCCACGACCACCGCCCAGCGGCGCATGCCTCGCCAAACGATGCCTCTGGACCGTGATCCTGCCAAAGGAGCACACGTGATGGACGAGGCCAGACTCAACGATTTCATGGGCAAACTGGTGAATGACATGGGCGGCGCGGCGATGCTCGCCAACGTCATCCTCGGCGAAGAGCTCGGCCTGTACCGGGCAATGGCCGACAGCCAGCCCATCACCCCCGAAACCCTCGCCGAGAGAACCGGCTGCAACACCCGCCTGCTGCGCGAATGGCTCAGCGCCCACGCTGCCTCCGGCTACATGGAACACCAGGACGGCCAGTTCCGCCTTCCGGAGGAGCAAGCCCTGGCCCTGGCCATCGAAGACTCACCGGTCTATATCGCCGGAGGCATAGGCGTGGTCGCGTCGTTTTTCCACGACAAGGACAAGCTGGTCAACGCCATGCGCGGCAACGGCGCCCTGCCATGGGGCGAGCATCACCCGTGCATGTTCAGCGGCACCGAGCGTTTCTTCCGCCCCGGCTACAAAGCCCACTTGATCGCCGAATGGTTGCCGGCCCTCGACGGCGTGGTGGCCAAACTGCAAGCCGGGGCCAAAGTGGCGGACATCGGCTGCGGTCACGGTGCCTCGACGGTGATCATGGCCCAGGCATTTCCGGATTCGCGCTTCGTCGGCTTCGACTACCACGCGCCCTCCATTACCGTCGCCACCCAACGGGCCGAAGAAGGCGGTGTGTCCGGCCGGGCCAGGTTCTTCCAGGGCACGGCAAAAAGCTACCCCGGCAACGACTATGACCTGGTCTGCTACTTCGACTGCCTGCACGACATGGGCGACCCGGTGGGTGCGGCCAGACATGCCTATGAATCGTTGAAGGAGGACGGCACGGTGCTGCTGGTCGAGCCCTACGCCAATGACTTGCTCGACGACAACGTCAACCCGGTCGGACGCTTGTTCTACGCGGCGTCGACCTTTGTCTGCACGCCCAACTCGCTGTCCCAGGAAGTCGGCCTCGGGCTGGGTGCCCAGGCCGGTGAAGCGCGGTTGCGCAAGGTGTTCAGCGAGGCCGGGTTCAGCCGTTTTCGTCGGGCCACGGAGACGCCGTTCAACCTGATTCTGGAGGCACGTAAATAACCCCCGCCACCCCCCCTGTAGGAGCGAGCTTGCTCGCGAAAAGCGCGAGCACGCCGCGGGGTGTCAGGCTTACAGTGTTATCGTTGACGACCATCGCGAGCAAGCTCGCTCCTACAGGTTTTCCAGCATGCTCGACAGCCTGATCCACGAACAACTCGAGCGCCTCCATCAACGCATGGCCGACGCGCCGTTTGCAGTGCTGACCGGGGCCGGCATCAGCACACCGTCGGGCATCCCCGATTATCGTGACAATCAGGGCGTGCGACGGGGCCGGCAGCCGATGATGTACCAGGAGTTTCTCTCAGCCCCCGAGTCACGGCGACGCTATTGGGCGCGGGCGATGCTCGGCTGGCCACGGGTGCGCCTGGCGCAGCCGAACGTGGCCCACGACACCCTGGCCCGGCTGCAGGGTACGCGACAGATCAACGGGTTGATCACCCAGAACGTCGACACCCTGCATGACCAGGCCGGCAGCCATGACGTGATCGAACTCCACGGCAGTTTGCACCGGGTGTTGTGCCTCGATTGCGGCAGGCTTTGCGAGCGCGACTCGATCCAGCGCTTGATGGAAACCCGCAACCCCTACCTGGCCGGCGTCGACGCGGTACAGGCGCCGGATGGCGACACCCTGCTCGACGCGGCCTTCGAGGCCCGTTTCCAGGTCCCGCATTGCCCCCATTGCGCCGGGGAACGGATGAAGCCGGATGTGGTGTTTTTTGGTGAAAACGTCGCGCAAGCCACGGCGGCCAAGGCGATGGCGGCCATTGAACAAGCGGCCGGGTTGTTGGTGATCGGGTCTTCGTTGATGGCCTATTCGGCGTTTCGCCTGTGCCGGGCGGTGGTGGATCAGGGCAAGCCGTTGATCGCGATCAACCTAGGCAAGACCCGGGCGGATGACATTCTGGATATGAAGATCGAGGGGTCGTGCGAGCAGCTCTTGCCCTTGTTGGCCCAACGCCTGTCTTCCTGATCAACCCAGAAAACTGTGGGAGCGGGCTTGCTCGCGAAAGCGGTGGGTCAAACCACATTGATGTAGCTGACACTCCGCCTTCGCGAGCAAGCTCGCTCCCACAGGGGCCGGCGCTCATGTCAGAGAAGCTTTTCCCCAAATTTTTCCTCCTTCAGCACATCAAACAACGCCTGCGCCGCCGCCGACAGCTCCCCCCCGGGCAACGTCAACACACCAAGCGCCCGCTCCACCACCGGATCGCGCAAGGTAATGCAGCGCGCGCCCAGCTCACGCATCTGCCCGGCACACAAGGCCGGCACCGCGCTCACACCCAGGCCGCTGGCGACCATGCGTCCGACCGTCGCCAGTTGATGGCTTTCAAACTCCACCGACAGCTTCATGCCGCGGGCCTGCAGGTGCTCTTCAAGCATGACCCGCACGGTGGAAGGTCGCTGCAAGGTAATGAACGGCTCCTTGAGCAGGGTCTGCCAATCGATGTCATCGAGTTCGGCCAGCGCTGAATCCAGGGGCACCACCGCCACGAATCGATCGATGTACAACGGCGTGAATTGCAGCGGCGAACTCTGGGTCGGCTCGAACGCCACCCCCAGTTCAACCTGGCGGTCACGGACCATTTCCAGCACCTGCTCGTTGATCACGTCATTGACCGTCACGTTGACGTTCGGGTAACGGGCGCGGAAGGTCTTGAGGATCGGCGGCAGCAGGTTGCCGGCGAACGACGGCATCGCCGCCAGGGTCACGCGACCGCGCTGCAGGGTGAAGCGTTGACGCAGCTCGTCCTCGACATTGTCCCAGTCGGCGATCAACCGGCGCGCCAGCGGCACCAGGGATTCGCCTTCGGCGGTGAGCGCCACGTTGCGCGTGTTGCGGGTGAACAGGCGTCCGCCAAGGCCCTCTTCCAGCGCCTTGATGGTCAGGCTCAGGGCCGATTGCGACAGGTGCAGGCGTTCACAGGCCACGGCAAAGCTCAGGCTCTGGGCCACGGCGAGAAAGGCGCGGATCTGCTTAATGGTCATGGTCGCTTCGCTTCCAGTTGTAAGCTACAAGCCTGGAGCTGCAAGAAAGCAGCGGTTTGTTGAGTTTTATCTATTAATCAACCTTAAAAATCAACTTAACAAATGAATACTTCGGCGAGACACTCCTTCCCATTCGGCTAGCCAGCCGCCCACAAAGAATAAAAGAGGTGCATATGGCAGGTTTCGACAAGCGCGTGAGTTCCTATGAGCAAGCGTTGGCAGGTCTTGAAGACGGCATGACCGTGATCGCTGGCGGCTTCGGCCTGTGCGGCATCCCGGAAAACCTGATCGCCGAGATCAAGCGCAAGGGCACTCGCGACCTCACCGTGGTCTCCAACAACTGCGGCGTCGACGGTTTCGGCCTCGGCGTACTGCTGACCGACCGCCAGATCAGCAAAGTGGTGGCGTCCTACGTCGGCGAAAACAAGCTGTTCGAAGAGCAACTGCTCAAGGGCGAAATCGAAGTCATCCTGACCCCGCAAGGCACCCTCGCCGAGAAAATGCGCGCGGGCGGCGCCGGCATTCCGGCCTTCTTCACCGCCACCGGCGTCGGCACTCCGGTTGCCGAAGGCAAGGAAGTGCGCGAATTCCATGGCCGCAAGTACCTGATGGAAGAGTCCATCACCGGCGACTTCGCCATCGTCAAAGGCTGGAAAGCCGACCATTTCGGTAACGTGATCTATCGCCACACCGCCCAGAACTTCAACCCGCTGGCCGCCACCGCCGGCAAGATCACCGTGGTCGAAGTCGAAGAAATCGTCGAACCCGGCGAGCTGGACCCGGCGCAGATCCACACCCCTGGCATCTACGTCGACCGGATCATCTGCGGCACGTTCGAGAAGCGCATCGAACAGCGCACCGTGCGTAAGTGATCCCCTGCCCCCGGACCGAATCAAGGAATAACGACAATGGCACTTTCCCGCGAACAAATGGCTCAACGCGTCGCCCGCGAAATGCAGGACGGCTTCTACGTGAACCTGGGCATCGGCATTCCGACCCTGGTCGCCAACTACATCCCTGAAGGCATGGAAGTCATGCTGCAGTCGGAAAACGGCCTGCTGGGCATGGGTCCGTTCCCGACTGAAGAAACCATCGATGCCGACATGATCAACGCCGGCAAACAAACGGTGACCGCGCGCATCGGCGCTTCGATCTTTTCCTCGGCCGAGTCCTTCGCGATGATCCGCGGTGGTCATGTCGACCTGACCGTACTGGGCGCCTTCGAAGTGGACGTGCAAGGTAACATCGCCTCGTGGATGATCCCCGGCAAGCTGGTCAAGGGCATGGGCGGCGCGATGGACCTGGTGGCCGGCGCAGACAACATCATCGTCATCATGACCCACGCGTCCAAGGACGGTGAGTCCAAGCTGCTGTCCCAATGCAGCCTGCCGCTGACCGGCGCCGGGTGCATCAAGCGCGTGCTGACCGACCTCGCCTACCTGGAAATCGAAAATGGCGCATTTGTCCTCAAGGAACGCGCACCTGGCGTCAGCGTCGAGGAAATCGTCGCCAAGACCGCTGGTAAACTGATCGTCCCGGACCACGTTCCGGAAATGCAGTTCGCTGCCCAATGAGGAATCATTCCATGCAAGAAGTCGTCATTGTTGCCGCCACGCGCACCGCGATCGGCAGTTTCCAGGGTTCCCTGGCCAATGTTTCTGCCGTTGACCTGGGCGCTGCGGTGATCCGCCAGTTGATGGCGCAAACCGGCCTGGACCCTGCGCAAGTCGATGAAGTGATCATGGGTCAGGTGCTGACCGCCGGCGCCGGGCAGAACCCTGCGCGCCAGGCCGCGATCAAGGCCGGCCTGCCCTTCGCCGTACCGGCCATGACCCTGAACAAGGTCTGCGGTTCGGGCCTCAAGGCCCTGCACCTGGGCGCCCAGGCAATTCGCTGCGGCGATGCCGAGGTGATCATCGCCGGCGGCCAGGAAAACATGAGCCTGGCCAACTACGTCATGCCCGGCGCGCGCACCGGCCTGCGCATGGGCCACGCGCAGATCGTCGACACCATGATCAGCGATGGCCTGTGGGACGCGTTCAACGACTACCACATGGGTATCACCGCCGAGAACCTGGCCGAGAAGTACAGCCTGACTCGCGAGCAGCAGGACGCGTTCGCCGCTGCCTCGCAACAGAAAGCCGTGGCCGCCATCGAAGCCGGGCGCTTCGTCGATGAAATCACCCCGATCCTGATCCCGCAGCGCAAGGGCGATCCGCTGTCCTTCGCCACCGACGAGCAGCCACGGGCCGGCACCACCGCCGAATCCCTGGGCAAGCTCAAGCCGGCCTTCAAGAAGGACGGTTCGGTGACCGCCGGTAACGCTTCGTCGCTGAACGACGGTGCCGCCGCCGTGATCCTGATGAGCGCCGAAAAGGCCAAGACCCTGGGCCTGCCGGTACTGGCGAAAATCGCGGCCTACGCCAACGCAGGCGTTGACCCGGCGATCATGGGCATCGGCCCGGTGTCGGCCACCCGTCGTTGCCTGGACAAGGCCGGCTGGAACGTCGACCAGCTTGACCTGGTTGAAGCCAACGAAGCCTTCGCCGCGCAATCGCTGGCGGTGGCCAAGGACCTGGAATGGGACTTGAACAAGGTCAACGTCAACGGCGGCGCCATCGCCCTGGGCCACCCGATCGGTGCTTCGGGTTGCCGCGTACTGGTGACCCTGCTGCATGAAATGCTCAAGCGTGACGCCAAAAAAGGCCTCGCCACCCTGTGCATCGGTGGCGGTCAGGGCGTGGCACTGGCGCTCGAACGGGCTTAAAGCGTTCAACAGACGGCGCGGGGACCCACGAAGATCCGTCGCCGTCTGGACAACTGTGGCGAGGGGGCTTGCCCCCGTTGGGTTGCGCAGCAGCCCCAGAATCTCGGCAATAGTCGAGTACTTTGGAAGTGCTTCGCACTCCAACGGGGGCAAGCCCCCTCGCCACATCCTGGTTTTTTTATCCCCGCTTTTTCATGTATACCGCGTCATCGTTCTTCGCGAGCAGGCTCGCTCCCACAGTAAATGTTCAGCTTGCTCGCGATGGAGGTCAACGATGATGCGGGGAGCCTGACACCCCGCGGTGCTCTCGGGTTTTTCGCGAGCAAGCTCGCTCCTACAGAGCCAGTCGCCATCCATGCCGGGTTGCCCACTGCGCAGAACCGGAACGAAGCCTTACGAGGCGGCGTACCGGCCGGCCTGATTCTGATGCGTACGTGATCCCCTGTAATTGGATGGACTCGCCCAAGCCGAGGCGTCAATGCGCCACGGTGACAGTCTAAACAGCCAACGACAGCGAGGGCGAGTCCATGAAAAATCATAGTTCGATTGAGCAATCTGTGTCTTCTTCCGATTTGTCGGCCTGCATAACCTTGGCGGTCGATCTGGCCAAACAGGTCTTTCAGGTCGCCGGCGAAGATGTCCTCGGCCAGGTGCTCTACGAGCAGCGGATCAAGTCGCGCGAGGCGTTTTATGATTTTCTCCGACAGTTGTCGCCTCATGTCATGGTTTTGATGGAGACCGGTCCGGGTGCCCAGGCCTGGGCCCGGCAGCTGCAAGACCAAGGCAATCCGGTGCGGATTCTTCCAGCCGGTTTGGTGGCCACACATCGCAGCGGGCCTAAAAATGATCGCAACGATGCGCTGGCGATCCTGCGGGCTAATCGCGATGAAAAAATCTGCGCAGTACCGGTCAAAAGCGTTGCAGCGCTGGCCATGCAGGCGTTGCATCGCGCCCGCCAGGGCTATGTGCGTCGACGCACGGCCCTCAGTAATCAGATGCGCGGCCTGCTGCTTGAGCACGGCGTAGCCTTGGCACAGGGCGATGTTGCGATCAGCCAGAAAATCCCGCGGGTGCTGGAAGATGCCACCCAGCCGGTGCCGGGCCTGCTGCGTGAACTGATCGACGAACTGTTGGCCGAGTGGCGCCATTTGGGTGAGCGCATCAGCGTACTGACGGGACGCCTGGAAGTGGCCGCCAACGCCGACATGACGGCGAAGCGGCTAATGACTGTGCGCGGCATCGGCCCGGTCACTGCCACGGCACTGGTGGCCAAGGAAACCAAGCCTGAGCGATTTCCCAATGCCCGCAAGTTTGCCGCGTATTTTGGCATGGTGCCTGACCAGCACAGCAGTGGGCAGACGGTCCGGCTGGGGGACATGACCAAGCGAGGCGATGCTTATTTACGCAGCCTGATGATCCAGGGAGCCCATGCGGTGCTGCAACAACTACGACCTGATTCCCAGCAACCCGATGACCGCCGCTTGTTGCACTGGATGAGCCGGTTGGGCCGCAAGGAGGCTGCGATCAGGCTAGCCAACCGCAACCTGCGAATCGTCTGGGTGCTTCTACAGAATGACCAGACTTATCGTCGCCACGCTGGTGATGGCCAGCCAGCGACAATGGGCCACTGAGCGACAGAGTTCTGCCACCGAGGTACTAACCGTCTGACCCTCTGCTGAAAAAAATTGACCCCAGGTAAGACCGGCGTGGGTTGATGCCTAAGCTCCTACTGGCCTTCGAGGCCTGACTGTAATCGGCATACCACGAGTTTTTCCAATTTTGGCCAGAAGCCGAAGACGGCTTCCACGAATAGGCCTGATACATAGATGCAACGGGGCAGCGGTTTTTCAAAAGCGGGTAGACAGTGGGGGCGAGTCCATACAATTACAGAAGAGCAGAGTTGCGAACACCTGCTCCTCACCACTCATCAGGCCGAGCGTTAGCTCGCCTGCAGCTTGTGATCTTGATCCACCCGCCCCCTCATCGGCAGGCTGAAGGTGTTCATCCGGGGATGGGCGCGCAGTGCCGTTCGGCGCAGCCGAACTCATTGCATGCAGGTCGAAGCGCAGCCGACCGGAGGGCAATGCCCCCGGATGAATACCGGAGCGAAGGAACCCCGAGCCTCAGCGAGGGGCCGTACGTAAGGGCGAAACCATAAGCCGCCGTTACCTAAATAACGGATATGTACTCAACCAAAAACCAAGACTACAACCCCAGACGAAACTGCTTGGGCGTAACCCCAAACCGCTTACGAAACGCCCGAATAAAATTACTGGCCTGCCGATACCCCAACCGCTCGGCAATCCGCTCAATCGGCTGATCGCCGGCAGTCAACCAGTGCCGCGCCAACTCCAGGCTGTCGCTACGACTCTGTTGCGTCGCAGCAGTCTGCCAATGCCGCAACATGCTCTGATGCAAAAACGCATTGGCCCCCAGCAACGGCTCATCAAGGCTAACCGCCGGCAGGCTCAAACACGGATGTGCCCCCTGCAGCACCTCGATGCCAACGCTACGCAACCACTGCCCGGCAGCCTGCTGCGGCGTCAGGTGAACGCAGACAAACACCTCGGCCGGCGCCCGCCCCAAGCGTCGGGCAATGTTGCGCACCAACGTCAGGGTCGCCGCATCGAGGCCGAAAAAATGCGCCTGCCGGCCAGCACTGCGCAAGTGCAGGCGGGCCTGCCCGTCACCCTCCTCCAGTTCCGCCACCACATAGTTGGTCACCCGTGGCAGGAAATCAGTGAAGCACGCCAGGCTCGCGCGCAGGGTGGCGGCGGAGTCCAGGAGGATGTTCAACCCCCGCAACGTGGTGGTCGCCATGCCATTGACCAGTTCACAGCCAAACGACACCCCCGCGCCCGCACGTTCGCATTCGTTCCACAGGCGCTCGACCAGGTGCGCAGGCACGTGCAGATCCTGCCCTTCGAGCAACGAAAGACAGATGCCGGCCCGTCGCAGCAGTTGGTCCTGACACAGGCCGGACTGCCGGGCATGGCTGAGAATGGTGCGGGTGAAGGCGCTGGAAATGAACGGTTGGCAGGTCATGGCACGTTACGACGAGAAGACAGGCGTGTACTTATGCCAGCCTCTATGCTATCGATCCAATGCATTAAAAGTATCCGCCAAATGCAGGAGACGCATGATGGATCTACGACAACTCCGCCACCTTGTCGCCCTGGCCGATTACCGCAATTTCGGGCGCGCCGCCGAGGCGATCAATCTCAGCCAACCGGCCTTCAGTCGTAGCATCCAGACCCTGGAGCGCGACCTCGACTGCGCGCTGGTGGAGCGCAGCAGCCGCGAATTCCGCCTGACTGGCCAGGGTGAACTGGTGCTGCAACATGCCCGGCGCCTGCTCGCTGGCAGCCAGGCCCTGCAAAACGAACTGACGCAATACAACGGTCTGACCGGTGGCGAGTTGCACTTCGGCTGTGGCCCGTATCCGGCACAGTTGCTGGTACCCGAGGCGCTGGCGGAATTCATCCAGGCGCACCCGGCGATCCGCATCAGTTTCCATCAGGGCGACTGGGAACAACTGGCGGTCTGGCTCCGTGAACAGCAGATCGAATTCCTCGTGGCCGACGCGCGCTACTTCACCGGCGACCCGCAATACCAGGTACAGCTGTTGCGCCCCCGGCGCGGGCGGTTCTTTTGCCGTGTCGGTCATCCCCTGGCGCAACGGCCGGACCTGTCCCTGCGCGCCCTGCTCGACTACGCGGTGGTCGGCACGCGCATACCGCCGATGATCCGCAAGATCCTCGCCGATTCGCAGGGCGAGGCGGACTTCAACCCGAGCGTGGAATGCGCGCAGTTCGATGCCATCCGCCGCGTGGTGATGCGCTCCGACGCGGTGGGCATCGCAACCATCGAGGCCCTGGCCGAACTGGTCGATCAGGGCCTGATCCGCCTGCTGGAGTTTGCCGATGTGCCCAAGGACGACCCCGGCCTGCAATTGCACTACGGCATCGTCAGCCGCGCCGGCCACTCCCTGACACCGGCGGCGCTGGCGATGGTCGAGGCGGTGCTGACGGTTGACCGGCGTTTGCTGGCGTCGAACTAAGGCTTGCCTGCAACGCCGCAATCCTTGTGGGAGCGAGCTTGCTCGCGATAGCGGTGTGTCATTCAACAATGATGTCGGCTGACACGGCCCAATCGCGAGCAAGCTCGCTCCCACAGGGTTCGCCGTTGCCTTGATGTCACGCACGCCGCGCCAGCGCCTGCAATGCCCGGGGCTCACCGAGTGCGCGCAGCAGGCAATGCATCGCCTCCTCACGGCTGCGCTCGAAGCGATAGCGGGACTCGATGTACAACGCCAGTTTCAACTCCACGGGTTCGTCCAGGGGCAGCGGCACCTGTTGCAGGCCCAGCACACTGGCGACCCGGCTCGGCAGGCTGATGCCCAGCGGCTGGCGGTCGGCGATCAGCTTCGCGGCCAGGGTGCTCTGGGTGCTCATCGCGATATGGCGGCGCAGGCCTTTCAAGCCAAGTTGCAAGTCCACCGGGCTGAGTCCGTCGCGGCGGCTCGACACCTGAATCTGCGGTTGCTCCAGATATTCCTGCAGGGTGCGCGGCGGCGCCTTGAGCGCGGTGCCATAGGCGAACACGTAATGGTCGGCGGGCAATACCTGTTTGTGCAGGCCCGCAAGCCCGGCCAGCGGCTGGTCGAGATCGATCAGGATATCCAGCTTGCCGCTGGCCAGGTCCTGCAAGGCGTCGCGACGCCGGGGCTGGAAATAACGCACCTGCCAATCGGCGTGGGGCGATTCGAGCAAGGCATCTAGCAGCACCGGTTGCAGGCAATCCAGGCAACTGATGCGCAGCAACGGATTGTTCTGCCGCGCGGCGGGGATCATGCGCAAACCATCGCGCAATGACTCGAGCGCTGCACGCACGTAGTCGGCCAGACGATGGGCGACCAGTGTCGGCGTCACGCCCAGGCGACTTTTGATGAACAGCGGATCGCCGCACAATTCGCGCAGGCGACGCAACGCATTGCTCATGGCCGGTTGCGACAGGCACATCACCTCAGCGGCACGGGTGACGCTGCGCTGCTGGTAAATCGCATCGAAGGCGAGCAACAGGTTCAAATCGAGCTGGCGTAAATCAAGCATGGTCTTGCTCCGGCAAATCGCTTAACGTCGGGCAGCCTAACCAGTGTTCCGGAACAAGCTGTGAGCCCTAAATGACAAAAAGCGATCAGCCACTGCACGATCAATCCATACCCAATGCGTTCTACGCGCCGACCCTGCTGCCGGCCATCGAAGAGTTGCTGGCCCGCGGTGTGGACCGGGAAAGCATTGAAGGCCTGTTCCGTCGCAGCCTGTTCGAGTTGCGCACGCCCTTCATGCGCGTTGCGCTGTTCATGTCGCGGCGCTTCTGGGCGTTCGCCCTGGAACAGACCGGCGATCCGTTGATCGGCCTGGCGGCCGGTCGGCGTTTCGTTTCCACCGCCACCAATGGCCTGACGTACCTGTTCGACGTGGCCGACTCACTGGACAGCGCCTGCCAGTATTTCGTGCGCTTCTTTCCGTTTTTCAACGGGCACTTCCAGGCGCAGATCGTGCGCGGCGGCGACAACGTCGAACTGCGTCTGCTCGATTGCGGCAGCGTGAAAGCCAGCGCAGCCACCGCCGATTACATCCTGATCAGCCTGTGCAGCATGTTGCGGCGCAAGTTCCTCGCCAGCGGCCTGGAGCGCGATCCGGTGCTGGGCATCGGGCTGACCGGGCCCTGCACCGCCAACCCGCAGGATCACGAGCAAGCCTTCCGCGCCCCGGTGCAGTGGCAACAGGCGCAACACTCGATCCGCCTCGATCCACAGCTGTTCGTCATCCCGTTGACGCCGGGCAATCATGAACTGGAGCAGACACTGGTCGAACTGTTGGAGCAGACCCGGCGCAACAGCGAGCCGACCTTGCTGGAGCAAGTCTGCGACCACTTGATCGTCGACCTCGCACAAGCCAACTGGCAGCAATGGTGTAGCACCCAGCACTTGCTCGAGCGCACCGCAGCCCGGCGTTTGAAAGCGTTGGGCTGGAGTTTTTCCGAGTTGCTCGACGAGTACCGCCGCTACCGGGCCGAAGACTTTTTGCAGGGGACAGACCTGGAGCTGGTGGAGATTTCCGACCGCCTGGGCTACAGCGATGTACAAAGCTTCAACCGTGCATGCCTGCGGTGGCTGGGGTGCGCGCCGGGCGCCTGGCGAGCCCGGCAGGGACAACAAAAAGGCTCTTTGCTCATTCCCGGGAAACTGTAGGAGCCAGGTAAAACGCAGAACCCTGTGGGAGCGAGCCTGCTCGCGAAAGCGGTATGTCAGTCACATCGATACTGGATGTGCCGCCGTCTTCGCGAGCAGGCTCGCTCCCACAAAAACCAGGCTCGTGCGCCACGGGGGCCTTTGGTTTTTTGCGTCCCCCCGGTTTCCAGCTACAAATGAAGGGTGGGTTGAGTGTCCGCAATCCTGACAGCGATTGTCAGGGGTGGACAACGATGGATGGCTGCGGTTTTACGGATGGTCAGGCGCATGGCTCAAGGCAAGTATCGCTCCGACATAGATGGGCTGCGCGCTGTCGCGGTGATTGCAGTGCTGCTGCATCACCTCAAGGCCGGCCTGTTGCCCGGCGGCTACGTGGGCGTCGACATCTTCTTCGTCATCTCGGGATTCCTGATCACTTCCCAGGTGTTTTCCGAGGTCAAGCGCAATGCATTCTCGCTCAAGGGTTTTTATCAGCGGCGCATCAACCGCATCGTACCGGCGCTGGCGACGGTGCTGCTGGCGACCGTGATCGCCGGCGCCTTCATCCTGTCTCCGGTCGACCTGGTCCGGCTCAACGTCAGCGCCCTGTTCTCGCTGCTGGGCGTCTCGAATATCTACATCTGGGTCAAGTACGGTAACTACTTCGCCGCCGATGCCAGCGAAGCGCCTTTGCTGCACACCTGGTCGCTGGGTATCGAAGAGCAGTTCTACGTCATCTGGCCGCTGTTCATCGTGTTGCTGTATCGCCTGGCGCCGCGTTACGTGTTGCCCGTGCTGGCCATCGGCGTGGTGCTGGCGGTGGGGGTTTCCGAGTACGCAACGGGGGTCTTCGCCACGGCCGCCTACTACCTGCTGCCCACGCGTTTTTTCGAACTGATGCTGGGCGGGCTGCTGGCGATCTACCTCCATTCACCGCGCATGATCGGCAAACGGACGGCCCATGGCTATGCATTGGCGGGCTACCTGCTGATCGGTTTCTCGCTGTTTGCCTTGAACCCCAACTCCACTTTTCCCGGGATCAACGCCCTGATTCCCTGCCTGGGCGCCGCCTTGCTGATCCTGGCCGGCAGCGGTGAACGCCATTCACGCCTGCTCACCAGCCGGCCCATGGTGTTTATCGGCCTGATCTCCTACTCGCTGTATTTGTGGCACTGGCCGCTGATCGCCTTCCTGAACTACGTGGAAATCCCCATCGACCTGCCCGTGGGCGCGCTGCTGATTGCCGCCTCTATCCTGCTTTCGTGGCTGTCCTGGCGGTACGTCGAAGTGCCGTTTCGCCGTACCGGGGCCAGCCTGCACTTTGCCCGGGTGTTCACCCGCCGGTTTGCCCTTCCGGCGTTGGGGCTGGCCGTGCTGGCGGGGCTGAGCCTGCAGTTCAACGGATTTCCACAACGCTTCAACGCCGGCGTTTCAGCGCTTGAAGCGATGACCCTGAACAAGCCTGCCGAGGTCCGCAGCGGCTGCCATGTGCCCAATGCGCTGTACCAGACCGAACCCAATGAGCGCTGCCGGTTGGGCGCAACCAAGGAGGCACTGGACGGCATCATGATCGGCGACTCGTTTGCCAATCACTTCACCGGCATGGTCGACATTCTGGCCAGGCCCAACAACATCATGCTCATGGACTACACCATGGACTCCTGCCCGCCGATCCTCGGCTACACCGCCGAAATGCCTCCGGTGTATGCGGCCCATTGTGCGAAACGCAACGAACGGGTGTTCAGCCTGATCGAGCAGAACAAGTATCGCTACGTGGTACTGGCGGCGATCTGGCCCAAGGATGTCCGGGCCAGGGATCTGGTCGAAGCGAGCCTGCGGCGGGTGGTGGAGAACAGCGGCCAGGTGATCGTCATCCTGAGCAACCAGCACATCGAAAAGGCCGCGAGTTGCCCGATTCGCCGGCTGATGTTCGGCACCGGGCGCAACTGCTCGGTCGCCCAGAGCGCTCTGGCGCCCTATTGGGCGGACGTGCGCGCCAGGTTCCCGCAGATACGCTTCATCGACCCCAATCAGGTGATATGCCCGGGCGGCGTGTGCAGTCCGATCATCGAGGGTCAGTTGCTGTACCTGGACGACTCACACTTGAACGAAGCGGGCTCGCGGTTTATCGGCCAGACCTTGCTCGATCGTGGCTTCTCCCTGCTGCACGACCCCAAGGCCAAACCGCAAACCGCCGACGCAAGGTTGGGTGCCCGCGTGGTCAATTGACACCACCTCCCCCGCTCACGGGCGCCCGGCAATCGGCGCGCCCGACTCATGAAAATGCCCATGGCCAGCCCCCCGTCGACCTGTCAGATCAGTGAATTCTGCAATGACCGGACAGACACCCGTCAATAAATTGTCGGTCGATTCTTGACAACGGCACATCGCCACATATGCGTAAGAGCTGTCGAAGTTTAGGGAAAAGCGTCAATAAACCGGTGACTCAATTCTGACACGCTCAAGCTGCTACAGCCCTTGTATTTCGCGGCTTACGACCGTTTATCGATTTCCTTGGCCTCTCGCCAAACGCTCAAAATCGGGGACAAACCCAACAGTGGTGCGAGTTTAATAGCAATTGCCCCCACGAATTTTGGGTGTCTTGCCTATTTAACATGCCGGACGGTTGACGCGGTTTGCCGAGGCTGGTCTATACCCATTTTTACAGTTTCACTTCGCGACTCTCCACCGTCTTACGAGGCACGCCAGTATGGACGTGAGCGTATTTGGTACGGGCTATGTCGGCCTGATACAAGCAGCGGCACTGGCCGATGTCGGACATCGTGTCCTGTGTGTCGACATCGACCCGAACAAGATCCGGCAACTGCAACAGGCCGTGCCACCGATCAGTGAGCCAGGGCTTAGCGCCACCCTTGAAGAAAACATCAAGGCCGGTCGCCTGCTCTTCACCACCCAGGCCAGCGATGCGGTGGAGCATGCCGATCTGATCTTCATCGCCGTCGGTACGCCCGCCGACGAAGACGGTTCGGCCGACCTCAGCCATGTGCTGAACGTGGCCCGGCAGATTGCCAGTTTCATGGAGGCCGACCGCACCCTGATCATCAAGTCCACGGTGCCGGTCGGCACGGCGGACCAGGTCAGTGCCACCGCTGTCGATGAGCTGCAGCGCCGCGGCAAAGGTTCGTTGAAGGTTCGGGTGGTGTCCAACCCGGAGTTTCTCAAGGAAGGCAGTGCCCTGGCCGATTGCATGCGCCCGGACCGGATCATCGTCGGTACCGCCGACGATGAAGCCCGCAGCCAGATGAGCGAGCTCTACGCACCGTTCTGCCGCAACCGCGAAAAACTGATGTTCATGGACAATCGCAGTGCCGAGCTGACCAAGTACGCGGCGAACGCGATGCTGGCCACGCGCATCAGCTTCATGAACGAACTGGCCAACCTCACCGAGTTGCTGGGCGCCGACATCGAAGCGGTGCGCAAAGGCATCGGTTCGGACCCGCGCATCGGTTACCACTTCATCTACCCCGGTTGCGGCTTCGGCGGTTCCTGCTTCCCCAAGGACCTGCGCGCCCTCCTGCACACCGCCGAGCACTGCGGCATGCCTTTGCGTCTGCTGCGCAGCGTGACCGAAGTCAACGAGCACCAGCGCCATATCCTGTTCAGCAAACTCAAGGCGCAATTTCCCGGCGGGCTGGCCGGAAAATCCGTCGCCCTGTGGGGCCTGGCGTTCAAACCCAATACCGATGACATGCGCGAAGCCCCCAGCCGTTATCTCATGGAGGCACTCTGGGCCGAAGGCGCGAGCGTGCAGGCCTACGACCCGGAAGCCATGTCCGAATGCCGGCGCCTCTACGGCTACCGTAACGACCTGCATCTGTGCGCCACCCGCGATGACACCCTCGAAGACGCCGATGCCCTGGTGATCTGCACCGAGTGGAAGAACTTCCGCGTGGTCGACTTCGACCTGCTGGCGAGCAAACTGCGCTGCCGGGTAATCGTCGACGGGCGCAACCTCTACAACCCGGAACAGGTGGCGGCTGCCGGCCTGCACTACAGCGGCATCGGCTTGCGCCACATCGTGCCCGAGGCCGTACGCCCATGAAGATTCTCGTCACCGGAGCGGCCGGCTTCATTGGTGCCCATTGCGTGCTGCGACTGTTGCGCGACGGCCACCAGGTGTTCGGCCTGGACAACTTCAACAGCTACTACGACCCGCAACTCAAGCGCGATCGCGTGCGCTGGGTGCAGGAGCAGGCACGCCCTTTCCCGCTCTCAACGATTGACCTGGCCGATGCCACGGCCATCGAGACGCTGTTTGCCGAGGAACAGCCCGAAGTGGTGATCCACCTTGCGGCCCAGGCCGGGGTGCGCTACTCCCTGGAAAATCCCCGGGCGTACCTGGACAGCAACTTGAGCGGTTTCCTGAACATCCTCGAGAGCTGCCGCAACCACCCGGTCAAACACTTGGTCTACGCCTCGTCCAGCTCGGTGTATGGCGCCAACCAGCACACACCCTACTCGGTGCGCGATGGTGTCGATCATCCGCTCTCGCTGTATGCCGCGACCAAGAAGTCCAACGAGTTGATGGCCCACAGCTACAGCCACCTGTTCGGCATTCCCTGCACCGGGCTGCGCTTCTTCACGGTATACGGACCCTGGGGACGGCCCGACATGTCGCCGATCCAGTTCGCCCGGGCCATCGCCGAAGAGCGGCCACTGAAACTGTTCAACTACGGCGAGCACCAGCGCGACTTCACCTACATCGACGACATCATCGAGAGCATCACGCGCCTGATCGAGTGCCCACCGCAAGCCAATGACCAATGGGACCGCGAACACCCGGACCCGGCCACGAGCATGGCTCCCTGGCGGATTTTCAACATCGGCGGCCAGCACCCGGTAGCGCTCAAGGATTATCTGGCGCTGCTGGAAAAACACATGGGGCACAAAGCCCGGGTCGAACTGCTGCCGCTGCAGCCCGGCGATGTCCTCAACACCTGCGCCGATGCCAGCGACCTGGCTCGCGCGACCGATTTCCAGCCGCGCATCCAGCTGGATGAGGGACTTTGGCGCTTCGTTGCCTGGTTCCGCGCTTATTACCAACTAAATAATTAAACACTCAACACTAATCAAACAATTAATTAACTGATTAATACCAATTAACTAAGTAACAAAGCGATCAAAAATAATTAACCAAGCAATAATTTGTTTAACACTAACTGACTGCCTATCGCCCACGCCGCACGCGGCTGAACTTTGCGGAGGATTTATGACTGGTCATGAGAAAAGTCTGTCCCTGGACACAATGCGCAGGGACAAACGCATGGACCCCGAGCACCGCATGCGCATGGACGCCGCCATCCATAGGCAGGGACGTGGCTGGATTACCGGTCGCGACGGTGGCCGACCCTGGACCCTGTCGCGCACCAACCGCGTGCTGGCCAGTTGCGGTGCACTACTGATCCTGGTGCTGATTGCGCCGGTGCTGCTGGGTCTGGCGCTGGCCATCAAATGCACAAGCCCGGGGCCGGTGATGTTCGTGCAGAAGCGCACAGGTTACCGCGGCCGCCTGTTCGGCATGTACAAGTTCCGCACCATGGTCATCAACGCCGAGGAGCTCAAGGAGTCCCTGCGGCACCTGAACAAGCACGGCGCCGACGCCATCGATTTCAAGATCGACCAGGACCCGCGCATCACCGGTATCGGCGGCTTTCTGCGGCGTACCAGTCTCGACGAGCTGCCGAACCTGTTCAACGTAGTGACCGGCGACATGCGCCTTGTCGGCCCCAGGCCCACTTCGTTCAACGCCTACCGCTACAAGGACAATCACCTGGTTCGCCTGAGCATCTACCCCGGCATGACCGGCCTGTGGCAGATCTCCGGGCGAAGCAATATCGATTTCGACCAGCGCGTTGAGCTGGATATGCGTTACATCGCCCAACAGAGCCTGCTGCTTGATTTGAAGATTCTGTTGAAAACCCCTTTCAAAGTATTCAGCGGCCACGGAGCGAGTTAAATGGACGGTTCAACTGCTAAAAGCCTCAGCATTGCCAGCCCGAGCGAGTCCAACCTGACATCGACCGTGCTGGACCAGGATCTGCGGATCCTGTTCCTGACCGCCGCCAACCCCGGCGCGGGCACCACCACCAGCGCCCTGACGCTGGCCAGCCAACTGGCGCAGATGAGCAGTGGCCTGGTGCTGCTGGTGGACGCCAGCCAGTCGGCGACCAACCTCACGCAACAGTTGGGGCTGACCAGGGAACGGGGGTTTCACGACTTGCTGTTCAACACCCAGAACCCGCCCTTGTTGCAGGACTGTGTGGTGGATGTGTCCAGCCTGCCGTTCCACGTCCTGCCGTTCGGCCGCCACTCCCGGGGCAACGAACACCTCACACCCGAACGCCTGGGCCCGCTGCTCGATCAACTCGGCAGTCAATACCGGTTCGTGGTGATCGACGGCGATGCCGTGTATTCGGATTCCGACACCCTGGCCATCAGCACCCAGGCGGACGGCGTGGTCATGGTCGTGCGCTCTGAAGACACTCGCTGGGAAGTGGCCCAAGCCGCGGCCCAACGCCTGAGTCAGGCCGGCGCGAAACTGGTCGGCAGCGTGTTCAACCGACGCAAGTACTACATGCCCAAGTGGCTGTACAAAAACCTGTGAGCAATCAGATAAGGATGACGCCATGAACGCCAAGATGCTTGTCCTGCTGTTGCTGCCGCTTGCAGGTTGCTCCAGCACTTCCTCCGACCAATCCCAAAGCATGCCGGTGCAGATCCTCACGGCTCCGCCGGCCAACGCCCAGGCCACCGACGTGCCCAAGGTCGAGCAGACCCTGCGGCCTCAAGATGTACTGGACGTGATTTTCCACATCAGCACCAGTGGTTCCGACGCCTATCGCGTGCAGTCCGGGGACATGATCTCGCTGAACTTCACCGCCGCCAGCCAACTCAACGGCAACCAGTTGGTGCTGCCCGATGGCACCATCGAACTGCCCGGGGCCAACACCTCGGTGAAAATCGAGGGGCTGACCCGCGATCAGGCACGTGATGCGATTCAGCGCGCCTACGACCGCAAACAGCTGTTCCAGCCCAACCGCAATCAACTGTCGGTGAACCTGGTGACCCCGCTGACCAATGAACAGAACCTCAAGTCCGTGCTCAATCACCCTGGCACCGGCATGAGCCGGGAAATCACCGTAGGCACCGACGGCTACGCCAGCTTCCCGGAAATCGGCTCCGTGCCGCTGCAAGGCATGACCGTCAACCAACTGGAGGCCTACCTCAATAAACGCTACGCCACCTTGCCGGGCCGCATGACCGTGGACGTGCTGCTCAAGTCCACCGCCGGCAATGAGATCTTTGTGCTGGGTGAAGTCGGCCAGCCGGGCTCCTACCCGATCCGCCGCCCAGTGTCGGTGCTTGAGGCCCTGACCATGGCACGTGGCTCCAACGTCAAGGCGCGCCTGGACTCGGTGATGATCATGCGGCGCAACGGTAACCAGGTGGTCGCACATCGTTATGACGTGGAGAAAGCCTTGTCCGGCGATGCCTCGCAAATCGCCTACCTGCAGGCCGACGACATGCTGTACGTGCCCAAGACCAAACTGGCCAGCGCCGGCGAACTCGCCAGGCAACTGGCGGACGTGGTGTTGTTCCAGGGCGTGGGCATGAGCTTCAGCTATCGCGTCGACAACAAAGACAGCAACGACTAACTCACAGGTGACCGCCATGAATCCAAAGGAAAACTACCTGCATGAGTTCTTCAGGATCTTCTTCGCCAACAAGCAATTGGTGAAACGAGTGTTCCTGGTCTTTGCAGTGATCGCCGTGGTCTTGCCGCTGATGCTCAAGCAGAGCTTCGATATCACCGCCCAGGTGATCGTGCAGTCCAAGAAACTCTCCCAAGGGGATGCCACCAGCACCCTCAACCAGGAGAACGCTTCCTTCATTCCGCCGTCGCTGGCGGACATGGAGACTGAGAGCAACATCCTGCGTTCGCCGGCCTTGATCCGCCAGACCATCGGCCAGTTGCGCGAAAATGGGGAGTACACACCGCCCGTGAGCGTCTTCAACAAACTGCTGGTGCAGCCGTTCAAACGGTATGTCAGCAATCCCGTTCGCGAGCAGGTGATCAACCCGCTTCGCAACATGCTGGGGCTGCAGACCGATCCGGTACGCGACACCGAGCTCGATGTGCTCACGCAGGAAGCGTCCGACGATCTCAAGATTGAAACCTTGCCGGGCTCCAACGTGATCTCGATCGTCTACAGCTTCCCTGACCCGGCCCAAGGCACCCGGTTCGTCGCCGCCCTGCTGCAGAACTACCTGGTCAACCGCCAGGAAATGCAGTCGATCGACCTGCCGCAGAGCTTCTACGAAACCAAGAAGTTGCAGTACCAGGTGAGACTCGATGGCCTGGAAGCCAACCGCCTGGCCTTGCTCGAAAACGTCGGCTCGTCCGATCCCAAGGAAGAAATCACATTCCGCCTCAACGCGATCAACACCGAGGAGCAAGCGCTCAACCTGTATCAGGACCGGTTGCTGCAAAGCCAGCGCTGGCTCGAATACCTGAAAACCAACCTGGCCACCGCCAACAACGCCAGGTTCAACGACTACACCTTCCCCTACACCTTTACCACCACGGTCGACAACGTCGCTTTCGAAGACCGCGAGATCAAGCAACTGGGTGAGCAACTGACGACCCTGGTCAGCCGCTACATGAGCGACCTGGCGATCTTTCAGCCCAGCAGTGAGCCGATGCTGCTGGCACGAGAGCAAATCACCCGCACCCGTGGGCAGTTCCTGAAGATTGTCAGCAACCGGATCCAGGAGCGCACCAGCGACCTGGCGACGGTCAGCTCGATCATCAACCAGAAAACCGCGCGCATTGCCGAGTTCAAGAACCGCATCCACCAGTTGCAGGAAACCCAGAGCAAGCTGCGGCAAATGGACACCGAGATCAATGCGCTGCATGCGGCGTTCTCCACCTATGCCCAGCGCTTCGCCGAAAGCAGCACCGCGCGCGCGCTGGACAACGACCTGTCCAACGCCCGGGTGCTCAGCCCGCCGTTCGAACCGACTGAAGCGGCGTTCCCCAAACCGCTGCTGATCATTCCGTTCGGGCTGTTCACCGGTCTGTTGCTGGCGATTGCCCTGGTCTACGTGCGTGAGTTCTTCGACCACCGCTTCAAGCACCCTGCGCAAATCACCCATGAACTGGGCTTGCCGGTGCTGCTGGTGCTCAACGATCAAAACACCCTGCCAAACAATCCGCACAAGAACTGGAGCGTTCCGGCCCTCGTGCATTGGGTGCGCAATTGAACGCGGCGCTCGGCACCACCGGCGACCTGCCGATCATTCATTTGCTCAGCAGCGGCGGCTTCTATGGGGCCGAGCGGATGCTGCTGGACCATTGCCTGGCGACGCCGGGGCAGCACCAGGTGCTGTTTCTCGATGCGCCGCCAGAGCTGATCGCGCGTTTTCGCCAGGCCGGTGTCGATTGCCTGGGCTGCGCGGGCCTGGGCGCGTTGCTGGGGCATTTGCGCCAGCGTCGGGACCGGCGGCCACTGATCAATACGCACAACTTCAAGGGCCTGCTGTTCGGCTGGGTCGGCGCCACGCTGTTGCGCCTGCCCCTGGTGATCACCCAGCACGGCTTTACCCCGCGCAGCCGCAAGCAGAAGTTCTACACCTGGCTGAGCCTGCAACTGTGCCGTACGGCTTCGGTGGACCGGGTGGTGTGTGTCGCCGAAAGCATTGCGGCGCTGCATCGCCAGGCCAACGTGCGCACGGACAAGTTGCAGGTGATCCCCAACGGCCTGCCGGCGGCCAACGACCTGCTGCCGCAAAGCGGCGCACATCAGCGCTGGCTGGCCGGTTACGTCGGGCGCCTGAGCAGTGAAAAAGGCCCTGACCTGTTTCTCGATGCACTGATCCCGTTGTGTCAGCAGTATCCGCAACTGGATGCGGTGATGCTCGGCGACGGGCCGGAGCGCGAAAGCCTGCAGGCGCGCATCGACGAAGCAGGATTGCAGGCGCGTATCACCCTGCCGGGCTACCAGACCGACATGCGGGTCTGGTGGCGGCAACTCGATGCGCTGGTGATCAGCTCGCGCACCGAAGGCACGCCGATGATTCTGCTCGAAGCGATGCAGGCCGGGGTGCCGGTGGTGGCCTTTGGCGTTGGCGGGATTCCCGATGTCGTGCAGGACCGCCACAACGGCCTGCTCGCCGCGCCCGCCGACAGCGCCGCCCTCGCCCGCCAGATCGGCACGCTGGTGCGTGACCCGGCACTGGCCGGCGAGTTGATCGACAACGCAAAACGTACGCAACGGGATCGCTACGACCTCAAGGCCCTGGCCGAACGCTGGTCGCAGCTTTACATCCGCACTGCACGGGAGGCACGCGCGTGATCTTTCCACTCTCGATCGTCAGTTTGCTCGGTCTGGTCTGCCTCGGTTTGCTGGCCAGTCCCTATCCGTACCTGGCGCCGGGAGCGGTGCTGGGCCTGGTGGGTGTCGCGGTGCTGTACCGCAAGCCTGCCTGGGGCCTTCTGGGTATTGTCGCCATTCTGCCGTTCGAGGGGCTGTTCAAGGCCAACTCGCTGTCGGGCACCAAGTTCCTCGGGGCCTCGCTGGCGCTGATCCTGATGCTGCAACTGGCGATTCATCAGATACCGGCCGATCGCCTGCGCAGCAATATCTGGCGTTTGCTGGTCGGGTTCATGTTGCTGTACCTGCTGAGCCTGTTGAACACCGACGACATGGGCATCTCCCTGGGCCACCTGCGCGAATTGAGCGTCGGCCTGATCCTGTTTGTCATCACCCTGCTGGTGGCGCGTGAGTTGAACCTCGACATGTTCGCCCGGCTGGTCGCCATCAGTGTCGCGGTGACCTGCGCCATGGCCATGTTCTCCACCAAATACCAGGACGCGGGCCGCGCCTCCGGGCTGCTCAAGGACCCGAACAACTTTGCCCTGCTGATCGCCTTCGCCGTGCCCATGGCGTTGTTGCTGGTGGTGCGTAGCCCGAACCTGTTGCACCGGTTGTTCTGGGGGGGCTGCACCCTCCTGTTGCTGGGCGGCATGACCAAGACCGATTCCCGTTCGGGGCTGGTGGTGTTGTTCCTCAGCCTGTTGATCGGTGCGTGGCATTACCGTGCGCAGTTGCCACGCATTCGCCCGCGTCACCTGGGCTTTGCCATGCTCGGCCTGGCGATTGTGATTCCACTGGGGTTCTATGCGATGCCGGCCGGTTACGTGGAGCGTATCCAGTCGCTGAGCATCCTCGGCTCCGGGGCCAAGAGCCAGGACCCGTCCCTGGGCCGTCGCGCCTCCTACATTGTGGTCGGCGGCGCGATGATCGCCGAGAACCCCTTGCTCGGCACCGGCCCCGGCACGTTCCCGCTGCACTACGCCACCACCGGTTACGCCAAGGCCTTTTCCATCAAAGGCGAGACGCAAGACCTGTACCGGCGTGCCCATAACACCTACCTGGAGATCGTCAGTGAACTGGGAATTCCCGCCGGCCTGATGTTCGTCGGCATGCTGGCCCTGGGGTTGTACAACCTGCTTCGCGCCCGCCGGGTCTGGCTGTTGCGAGGGAACGCAGCGCAGGCCGATGTGATGACCCACCTGAGCATGAGTTTTCTGTCGTTGACCTTGTTCCTGATGTTCCTCAGCGCGCCGAACCACAAGTACCTGTGGATCATGCTCGCGTTGACCTGCGTACTGCGCACCAAGGCCGAAGAAGCCCCGTTGACGGAGGCCAGGGCATGAACCGCATCAGTATCGTCATCCCGATGTACAACGAAGCCCGGCACATCGCCAGGACCCTGTTCGCGGCACAACATGCCGCCGATGCGGCCAGGGTGGAATGCGAGTTGATCGTGGTCGACAACGGCTCCGACGACCAGGGCCCGCACATCGCCAGGCAGTTCGGCGCCCAGGTGCTGGTCCTGCCCGGCCTGCTCATCGGCGCATTGCGCAATCGCGGAGCGGCGATCGCCCGTGGTGAATGGCTGGCCTTTATCGATGCCGACATCGAGATGCCGGAGAACTGGTTCGAGCTGCTGTTCGACCTCGAATCCGCCGGCCAGGCCGATGTCATGGGGCTTGACCTGCACACCCCGGCCGAAGCGCCGTGGTACGCCGATGCCTGGCAGCGCCGCACCTTGCGCCCCGATACGCAGCCGCTGCAAGTCGTGCAATGGCTGCCCAGTTCCAACCTGCTGATGCGCCGTCGCTGGTTCGACAAGGTCGGCGGATTCAATGAACAACTGCGCACCGGCGAGGACAAGGAGCTGACCATGCGCCTGGCCGACGCCGGCGCCAGGCTGTGCTCGGTCAACCAGAGCGTGGCGCTGCACTGGGGCTACGAAGGCAGTTGGCGCGAATGGATGGGCAAGGAACTGTGGCGCCAGGGCAGTCATCTGCAACTGCTGCACACCCATGGCCCGAGCCTGCGCCTGCTGCGTTTTCCGCTGCTGTCGATGGCCGCCTGGGGGATCGACTTCCTGGCCATTTCCGCCCTGCTCGACGGCTTCCCCCACCACGCGGTGTTGATGCTGATGCTGACTCTCCTGCCCGCCCTGGGCCTGAGCCTGCGCCAGAGTGCCAAACACCACGACATGCGTCTGACCCTGCAACTCTGGGGCCTGCATTGGGTGCGCCTGCACCTGGCGGGCGCCGGATTGGTCCTCAGCCTTTGTCATTGGAATGCCAGGAGGCCCGCCCGTGGCTGAATTCATTTTCTGGTTGTGCCTGTTGCTACCGGTCTACGCCTACCTCGGCTATCCCCTGTTACTGACGTTGCTGGCACCCTTTTATCGGGCACCGCGTCATGGACCGGCTCAACCGATGGACGTGAGCATCGTGATTGCCGCACACAACGAGGCGCGGCATATCGAAGCAAAACTGCGCACCGTGCTGGCCCAGGACTACCAGGCCCGCTCGCTGCACATCATCCTCGCCAGTGACGGTTCGACCGACGACACCGTGGCCTGCGCACGCAGGGTCGATGACCCGCGCATCAGCGTGCTCGACCTGCCCCGCCAGGGCAAGGCGGCGACGCTCAATGCCGGGGTCGCGATCAGCAGCGGTGAGATCCTGGTGTTCACCGACGCCGACAACCAATGGTCCGGCGACACCCTCGGCCATCTGCTCGCACCACTCAACGACCCGCAGGTCGGCGGCTGCGCCGGGCACATGGTGATCCCGGTGACCGGCAAGGGCCTGAGCATTGGCGACAGCCTGTACCGGCATTACGAAGGCTGGCTGCGCTACGTGGAAAATCGCACCGGCTGCATGGTTTCCGCCGACGGCGCATTGCTCGCCCTGCGCCGCGAGTTGTTCCAGAACGTGCCGGCGGAGGTCAACGACGACTTCTTTATCAGCACCTGCGCGCCGGCGGCTTTCAAAAAGATTGTCTACGTGCCCCAGGCCCGGGTCATCGACCAGGGCGTGGATGAAGCCGACAAGCAGTTCCGCCGCCGTCAGCGGGTCACGGTCGGTGGCCTGCAAAGCCTGGCCCAGCGCCGCGAGTTGCTCAATCCGCTGACCCACGGCCTGTATGCGATTGCGCTGATCAGCCACAAGCTGATCCGGCGACTGGCGCCGATCCTGTTGCTGCCGTTGCTGCTGAGCAATTTCTGGTTGTGGGAAGACCACGATTTCTATCGCCTGAGCCTGATCGCGCAACTGCTCGGCTACACGGTGGCCCTTGCCGGCCTGCTGGATTCGCGACACCGCTTGCCCAAACCCTTTCGCCTCGCCGCGTTCCTTCTGGTGACCCTTGCCGGGATGAGCATCGGCCTGTGGCAGTTCCTGCGCGGTCAGCGTTACGCCCAATGGAACCCCGAGCAAAATCGATGAGAGGCGCGCGCCATGGCGATCAAGCAATTGTTAAAACGCACCAGTGGCTGGCTGTACCTCAATTCCCCGGTCGGGCGCAATCAACTGCACGGCGCCGGGGTGATCCTGATGCTGCACCGGGTGCTGGCCAGCGACCGGGCCGCCGCACTGCCCCATCGCAATGAACTGTGCGTCGGGCCAAAGGCGTTTGAACACCTGCTGGCGTGGTTGAAAAAACACTTCGACTGCGTGCCGCTGATGGACATTCTGCAACCGGGCACGCCGCGCTCGGAACGGCCGAAAGTGGCGCTCACCTTCGATGACGGCTGGCGCGACAACGCGGTCAATGCCTTCCCGTTGCTGCGGGAATACCAGGTGCCGGCGAGCATTTTCCTGTCCACCGATTTCATCGGCAGCCGCCAGCGATTCTGGTGGGAAAGCATCGGCGAAACCCTGTGGAACAGCCATGGCGAACAGGCACGCCGGCACCTGATCGCACGCTTGCAGCTCGCGGGGCGTGCGCTGCCGACACTGTGCGATGACCCGGACGAGCAGCGCCGCAGCCTGGCGTTGCTGAATTTCCTGCAGAGCCTGAAGACCCTGTCGCCGCCGGACCTCAATCGCCTGACCGACGACTGCCCGCAAGAGTCGTTGCCCCAGGCGCTGGACTGGCAGCAGGTGCGTACGCTCGAAGCGTCCGGCCTGGTGCGCTTCGGCCCCCACGGTGCCAGCCACGCGATCCTCACCGGTCTCGACGATCAACGCCTGAACGAAGAACTGCGCCGCAGTCGCGACGCACTGCTCCGCGGCTGCCACCAGCCGTTGCCGGTTTATTGCTACCCCAATGGTGACAACGATGCGCGGGTGCGCCAACAGGTGGCCAGGCATGACTTCCCGTTTGCCCTGGGCACCGGCACCGGCATTTATCGAGGGACCGAAGATCCGCTGGCCCTGCCGCGCTTCGGCGTCAGCCAGCGTACCGCGCGCAATCCCGAGTTGCTGTCCTGGCGCATCTACCGTGGGGCACGTCCATGAGCCGCAGCCACTACCTCAAGCATCTGGCCCTGAGCATGGGCACCAAACTTGCGATGATCGCCTTGCGCTTGCTGCGCAACGTGCTGCTGGCGCGGATTCTCGGCCCCAGCGAGCGCGGCCTGTTTGCCTTACTCAGCACCCTGCCCGACCTGATCAGCGCGGCCACCAGCGGCGGCTTGAACTCCGCGGTGGGTTATCAGGCAGCCAAGCAACGACCGATGGGATTGCTGCTCAGCCAGGTGCTGGTATTCGGTTGTCTGCTGGCGGCGTTGCTGACCCTGCTGGTGGTGGCGCTGACCCGCGAGTTCGGCAGTGAGCTGGACATCACCACGCAATTGGGCCTGCTCGCCTGGCTGTTGCTGCTGGCGGTGCCGCTGACTGTGCTCAAAAGCGGTTTGCTGACCTTGCACAATGCCTCGGGTGGCGTAGTCGCCTTCAATGCCTTGCGCCTGATCGAATCGCTGGTGCCGCTGTTGCTGTTTCTCGCCTTGTTCTGGATGTGGCAAAGCGCAGCGCTGGAAGCGGCATTGATCAGCTGGCTGGCGGGCATCAGCCTGGTGGTGCTGGTCGGTTGGGTGTGGCTCAAGCGCAACCAGCCACTGACCCTGCAATGGGACCGCGCCAGCCAGAACGAACTGCTGCGCTACAGCGCCCGCAGCCATCCGGACTTGCTGTTCCAGCAAGTGATCCTGCGCTCGGACTACCTGTTCATCGGCGCCCTGCTCGGCAGCACCGCGTTGGGTCACTACGCCATGGCCAGTGCCGCCGCCGAGTTGCTGCTGATCGTCCCGGAAGCGGTGACCACGCCGCTGATGAAACGCCTGCTGCAACAGGAAGAAGGCATCGACAAAGTCACGCCGCTGGCCTTGCGCCTGACGGCCACGGTGATGCTCGGCGCCTGCCTGAGCATGGCGCTGATCGGTGAGTGGCTGATCGTCACGCTATTCGGCGTGGCCTACCAACCGGCCTATCCGGCATTGCTCGCCCTGCTGCCGGGCCTGCTCGGGCTGTGCTACGCGAGCATCCTGCGCCTGGACTTGCTGGGCAAGAATCGCCCCGGTTCGATTTCGTTGCTGATGGGCCTCGGTGCCTTGCTCAACCTGGCGCTGAACCTGGTGCTGATCCCGGCCTACGGCATCGTCGGCGCGGCGGCGGCCTCGTCCATCGCCTACCTGGCGGTGACGGTCGCCCTGCTGGCGATGTATTGCCGCCTGAGCCAGGTGCCGCTCTGGCAAACCCTGATCATCCTGCCCAGCGATATCGCGCCGATGCTACTGGTACTGCAACGGAAGTCGGCATGAAGTACTTTGCGCTGCTGGTGAGCCTTGGCCTGAGCGTCGACGCCTACGCCGGGCCGATGCGCTGGGCCGATATCCGCGACGGCAGCCTGTACCTGCAAACGGATCGCCCCGACACCCTGAGCGTGCAATGGGTGCCGGCGTGGCAGGCCGGGGCCAACGAAGAACATCTGTATCTGCTCGATGGCCAGGGCCGGCTTGCGGGCGAACGGGCGATTGCCGCCGCCGAGACCCAGGGCAGCCAGCGCTGGCCACTGGCACCGGGTGCCAGCAGTTATCGCCTGGAGATACCGGGCTACAGCTTCCGCCGCTACCGCGTGGAACACGATGAGCACACGGTGGCGCTGTTCGCACCGGCCAAAGTGCATTTCAGCGCGGAAACCCGTGACGGCGACGAGCTGTATTTCAAGGTCGCGGCCGGGGAACACGCCGTCCTCGCCGGCAAGTTCCACGATGGCGTCGAAGCCCTGCATGCCCAGCGCGTGGGCGACGGCAAGCAACTGACGTTGCCCCTCAAGCCCTACCGCGCCTATTGGCAATTCGACAAGGCCCAGCTGCCGGTCGCCGACAGCGACCAGGTCTGGCGCCTGCGCCTGCAAGGCACCGGCAAGGCGGCGTTCTGGCTCGATGGCACGGCCAATCTGTTCGCGCAGAATCCGCAACAGCTCAAGCCGCTGCGCGAGGACGATGGCCGGACCCGGTTGACCCTGCACAAGGAGCTGCTCGGCAACACGCCGAACCTGGGCATCGCCCTGCCCTACGTGATGCCGCCGCCCGCCAGCTTTGCCGTGCTCGATGCGCTCAAACCGCAGGCAGCGACTTACTACAGCCTCGTCGACATCATGGCCACGCGGCCGCACTACGAAGACGCGTTCCGTCGCCTGTACCAGGACCGGTTCGGCATCACCCAGGACATCACCCTGTTGGCCGGCAGCCAGCGCCAGGCCGAACTGCACCTCGACAGCACCAGCCATGGCGGCCTCGAGGCCTGGCTGGCCGCGACCCGCGCCCTGGGCGGCAAGGGCACGCACTACATCGGTTTTGCCGATGAGCCGAACCTCAATTACCCGGACTACGCCAGTTTCCAGGCCCTGTTCAACAGCATGGCCCGGAAGGTACGCGACAACCCCGACAACGCCAGGGCGGGTGTGCGCATCGCCATCCCGGCCAGCTCGCGTTTTATCAACGGCCCGTTGTCTGACCACGCCAGCGAGCGGCGCGGCATCGATTGGGCCCGGCGCTTGCTCAAGGACAACGGCGAGCAGATTGACGCCCTGGCCTGGCACGAATGGATGATCCGCGACCTGCTCGCGACCCGTGTCTATCGTGACAGCGTGCGCCGTGCCGCCGAACTGGTGGGACTCGACGCCCAGGGTCGGCCGCGCAAGGCCTTGTTGCTCGACCAGACCAACATGTCCAGCGGTGCCAGCCTCAGCCCTTACGATCAGGAAACCCACTACGCCTCGCTGTGGTGGGCCTCGGTGGTGATCAACGCGTCCCAGGACGGTCTGCTCGACATGCTCGGCTGGTTCCAGGCCGCGGACGAGCCCGAGTACCCCAAGGGCATGCTGCGGGTGCTCGGCGATGATCATTTCGAGCTCAAACCCGTCGGCCTGGCCCAGCAGTTCATCCAGCAACACTGGCTGCACCAGGTGGTGCGCCTGGACAACGATGCCTTCGAAGTCGATGTGCTGGCCATGGCCGACGACCTCAAGCGCACGCTGCTGGGGGTGAACAAGGGCACGCGTTTGCAGCGTGTCGACCTCAACGGTGTGGCCTGCCCGCTGGGCAAGGGCTCCCTGCGTTACTTCGGTGCAGACAATCGCAGCCGCGACTCGCCCTTCAACTGCCGGGACGGTCGCGTGAGCTTCGAACTGCCCGGGCAAACCTTGTTCGCCCTCAGCTGGATCGCCCCATGACCGCCCCTCTTGTGTTTGGCCGTGTCGGCATTTCGTCGCGCGCAGGAATCACTCCACTCACGGGTAATCCCGTCAGGAGCCAACAACATGAGTGCAATACACAAACTCAGCGAACACATAAAGCAAAGAGGCCTGAGCGCCACCCTGAAAAAAGTCTGGAAGCACTACGTGTTTTCTCATCAGGAACTGCTGTGGATGGAACGTGACCTGGTGAGCCCCGTGCCACCGCACAAACTCAAGGCCTACCCGCCACTGCGGGTCGTCAACATCACCCCGCAGAACGCCGTGGCCTTCACCCGTCACTTTGGCGACCGGGTAGAGACCATGGCCGAACTGGCCCGCGAGGGTTACACCGGGCAAATGCACCTGGATGACAAGGGTGACGCGGTGGCGTTCATCTGGGGCGCCGCCCGCGACTATCACGACAAGCACTACTACGGTTGCCGGTTCCCGGTGAAGCCAGGGGAATTCTTCGAGTTCGGTGGCGAACTGGCCAGGCCTTACTGGGGTACCCGGCTGTCGATGGACCTGCAGACCGAGCTGTGGAAAGCCATGCACGTCCAAGGCTGCAACAAGGTGGTGGACGTGTGCGAGTGGCACAACACCCCGGCACTCAAGCTGCATATACGCACCGGCTACAGCGAACAGGGACGGATCATGAACATCTACAAACTGTTTGGCCGTTGGCGCTTGTTCCGCGAAACACGCTACACCGGTTCGCGCCTGGAATCCTTGCGCAAACCGGCGCGTGAACCTGCCACTGCCGAGGCGACGTGATCCCATGACGCTACGATTCGAATGGCACACTTCGCTGTGCACCCACGACTTTCCCGCTGCGGCTTACGAAGCGTTGCGCCAGTGCGTGACGGACCACACGCCGTTCAACACCCTGGCCTGGCTATGCGCATCGGAACAGGCACTCAAACCCGGCGAGCAGTTGCACGTGCTGCTCGGCTGGCAGGGTGACGAACTGGCGCTGTGCCTGCCGCTGGTGGCGTCCGTGGAGCGCTTTGCGCGCGTGCCATTTCGGGTCCTGCATCATTTGGGCTATCCCCTCGCCGACCGCCTCGCGCTGCTGACCAGGCTGGACGGCGACGCTTCAGGCAAGGCGCTGAGGCAAATCCGCCAGCGCCTGCCCCATGCCTTGCTGCAATTGAACGAACTGGCCGGCGCCACGGCCCAGGCCCTGGCACCCTGGCAGGCGCTGAGCTCGACCGCCGAACAACGCCTCAGCTGTCGAGTGCCGGTGCACCTGATCAGCGAGGCCGACCATCAGGAAGTCTCCGGCGATCCGCGCTACAAACTGCGCCGCGCACGCAAACGCATCGCCGCCTGTGGCGCCCGGGTGCGGCGGATTACCCCCGACGCGTTGACCATGGGGCCGCTGTTGCAGGAAATCAGTGAAGTCGAAGCCGTAAGCTGGAAAGGCGATGAAGGGGTCGGAATCTTTTCCGATGCACGCCATCGCCAGTGGATGGACCGCGCCTTCACCGCACTGGCCGCCCGCGGCCTGGTGCGCGTGGTGGTGCTGGAGCTGGAGGGGCGCTGCATCAGCTATCGCCTCGGCTTGCTGGAACAGGGTCGGCTGTACGACTACAACCTGGCGTTCCTGCCGCAATATGCCGACCTGGGCAGCGGCCGGGTGCTGCTCGAAGAGTGGATTCGCTGGGGCCTCGAAGACCACTGGCAGTGGATCGATGCGTCGCGGGTCAGCCTGGAAAACTCCAGCCATCAACTGCACGAACGCATGACCGGACAACTGGAACACTGGCGCTGGAGTTTTTACTCCTGGCGCCCGGGTGGACTGGTGTTGGGGCTGGCCTTGCGGGTCTGGCAACGCTTCAAACCCCGAATGCAGCAATGGCGCGCCCGGCGCGCGGCGGCTGCAGTCGCAACCCCGGCGCCCGTCGCGACACCGGCTGTCAAAACGCCTGCGCCTACGGAAAAACTCAAGGAGGGTGAACATGCCCCGGCAAGTGATAGTCAACGCTGACGACTTCGGCCTCAGTGCCTGCGAAAACGCGGTGATCCTCGGCGCGTTCCAGGCCGGGCTCATCAGCTCCGCCACCGCCATGGCCAATATGCCGGCGTTCGAAGCGGCCTGTGTCCTGGCCCGGCACCCGTTGCTCGAAGGCCGCATCGGCCTGCACTTCAACCTGACCTACGGCCGTCCGTTGAGCCAGAGCATTGTGCAGCGCCCGACCTTTTGCGACGACGCCGGCGTGTTCGACCTCAACCTGCGCCGCACCCGCCTCTGGCTCGGGCGCCGGGATCGCCACGCCGTGCTCGAAGAACTCGAAGCCCAGTGGCAACGCTGCCTGGACAACGGCTTGCGCCCCAGTCACCTGGACTCCCATCAACACGTGCACAACATCTGGCCGATCGGCGAGATCGTCGCGCGCTTCGCCGCCCGCCAAGGGGTGCCTGTGCGTCTGGCGCGCAACCTGGGGCAAAACCTCAGCCTGCCCAAGCGCGTGTTCAAGGACCTGCTCAACCGTCGCCTGAGCCACCTGGCCGGCACCACTGCCGACTACGTGTGCACCCCTGTGGATCTGCGCAACGCCGCGCCGCCGCCCGACGGACTGCTGGAAATCGTCGCCCACCCGAACCGGCTCGGCGTCGACTTCGGCGATGCCTATCTGGAACCGGGAGAGTCGTTGAGTGCATTGCTGCAACAGCGTTTGCCGGGTGTGCCGCGGGTGGCCTATACCGCCGCTGGCGAGGCTGTTCTCGAATGAACCGCAATCTCCCCTGTGGGAGCGGGCTTGCTCGCGAAGGGGCCGTGTCAGGCGACATCATGGATGCCTGAACTGACGCCTTCGCGAGCAAGCCCGCTCCCACAGGTTTGGTGTTTTTCCTTGCCCCTTGAAAGCTCCGAAAGCCTTCAGGATCAGCAGCATTTTGACGCCTGAAAACTGTGTCAAGACTGATACACAACTTGAAATACATTGATGACAAGGACACGGCCATGCAATTGCCACTGGTGATCTATACCCATCAATACCTTCACCACACACCACCAATCCTCGGTTAAAGGAGGGCTTCATGAGCGTACTCGACAAGCTTCACGAACACATCAAGCGCAAGGGTCTGGGTCGCACGTTCAGTACGCTGTGGAAGCGCTATGTGTTCTTCCATTGGGAGTTGCTGTGGATGGAGCGCGACCTGGTCAGCCCGGTACCGCCGCACAAGCTGCGGCCCTATCCTCCCGTCCGCCAGGTGACCATCACCCCGGAAAACGCCACGGCGTTTGCCAAGCACTTCGGCGACCGCGTCGGGACCATGGCCGAGCTCGCCGCCGAAGGTCATACCGGACTTATGTACCTGGATGACGAAGGCCATGCGATCGGCTTCATCTGGGCCAGCACCCGGGATTATTTCGACCGTCACTATTACGGCTGCTTGTTCCCGGTCAAGGAAGGCGAGTTCTTCGAATTCGGCGGCGAAATGACCCGCGCCTACTTCGGCACCCGCCTGTCCGTGGATGTCCAGGTGGCTCTCTGGGAAACCATGGCGCTGCAAGGCTGCAACAAGGTGGTGGACGTCTGCGAGACCCACAACATCCCGGCGCTGAAACTGCACATCCGCATGGGCTACCAGGAGCAGGGCCGCGTCACCCACGTCTACGGCCTGTTCGGCCGCTGGCGCTTCTTCCGCGAAACCCGCTACAGCGGCTCACGCCTGGATCCGCTGCGCAAACCGGGGCGGCCGGTGGTGACGCAGGCGCAGGCCGAGGCTTGATTCCGGGGTTATCCGCTTTAGTGCGTCGCCCTCTTCGCGAGCAGGCTCGCTCCCACATTTGATCTGTGTCGTTCACAAATCCAGTGTGGGGGCGGGCTTGCTCGCGAAGGAGTCGCCTACAACTTCCTCAGAAAAAAACCACCTGATCGCGGAAATGTCTGACTGCTCATCTGTATCCATTTGGATACATTCGAGTAATGAATTATCTTGTCCAGCAAACCACTACTTTCGCAGCATGGCACGCCTCAGTTCGCGATTTGCGGGCCAAGCTAGCTATCGCTCGTCGCATTGACCGAGCATCTGCGGGTAATCTCGGCGATAACAAACCGGTCGGTGATGGCGTTTCTGAAATGCGCGTGGACGTGGGTGCCGGATACCGGGTTTACTTCACGATGCGAGGCGGTGTCGTCATTGTCTTGCTGGCCGGGGGTGACAAGTCATCTCAAACCGCCGATATCAAACGCGCAAAAAAAATGGCAAAGGAGGTTTGACCATGAGCCAGACTTTGACGAATTTCGACATGGCGGCACTGCTCGACAGTGATGAAGCCATTAGCGAGTACCTGTCTCAGGTACTGGCAGACGGTGACAACGAGGAGTTTCTTCGCGCTATCGGCTATGTGGTGAAAGCCCGTGGCATGACACAGATTGCCAAAGACTCGGGAATGGGTCGCGAAAGCCTCTACAAAGCCTTCGCGCCCGGAGCAAAACCACGTTTTGATACGGTCCTGAAGGTCATTCATGCCTTGGGCATAGATCTCTGCGCGCAGCCAGGGCACACGGTCAATCACTCAAATCCCTGATTTGATTCCGCGCGTTATGTCACTGGCTTCACCACCACCCAGGTAAAACACAACGGCAACTGCGCCACCTGCTGCTGATAGCGGTCATAGAGTTCTTCGCGGTTGGAGTGCGGGTATTCCTTGAAGTGACGGATCTGCAGGCCTGCGGCAATGGCGGCGCCGAAGAGGTCGCCCAGGGTGTGGACGAACCAGTAGGACGGCGCGGCCGGCTGTTCGATCTTGCCCTCGTAGACGATCGGTTCGTGCTGCACGAACGGTTCGCGACGGAAGTATGAACTGGCCGGACGAAAAGGATCAGCTGCCTCGGGGTCGAACATTTCCAGGAATGGGTGGGTTTCGTACACCACCAGCGCGCCCCCCGGCTTCAGGGTACGCGCCACATGACGGAAGAATTCGCCGATGTCCGGCATCCAGTTCAGGACCCCGATGGTGATCAGCGCCAGGTCGAAGCGCTCCTGCAGTTGCGCAGGCAAGCGGTGAATGTCCGCTTCGATGAATTGCGGCGCATGGGGCGAGCGGCAAGCCAGTTCCCGTGCCTGCTCGAGAAATGCGCCGGACTGGTCGACGCCCACCACGCTGCGCGCACCCAGGGCAAACAGCGACAGGCTTTCGCGGCCGTTGTTGCAGCCCAGTTGCAGCACCTCCTTGCCGTCGACACCGGTCTGGGCCAGCAACGCGGTCAGGGTGTCGTCCAGGCAGGAAAAATCCGCCTGTTGCACGCCCTTCAACAAGGCGTGCCATTCGCTGGAGTCTTTGTGGTGACGGGCGGAGTCATTCCAGGCCTCGCGGTTGCTGGCGATGGCTTGTTCTTTTGTCGGCAGTTCCATTGCACGCTCCAGGGTTCGGGTTGTCGAATTGACCGGCCGAAGTCTAGATCAAGCCCATACTGACAGCTGTTGCGAACTTGTAATTCGCGCAGCGTCGACGCCTGCTCACGGCGCCAGCTATAGTTAATGACCATGGGGGAAATGTGGTTAAACCGATTTAGCAGGTGTTGCCATGAAAAAGACCGACCTGACGCTTTTGCTCCCCTTCTTCCTGAGCGTGTCCGCTGCTGCCCACGCCGACGACTTTCCAAACACCACTCAATACAGCAGTGAATTCAACTATTACGGCGCCGACCAACCCTTCGCCCACCCCGCACCGCCGTCCATGAACTTCATCCCGCCGGGCTCATACATCCCGACCGCGCCAGGGGATTTCATTCCGGTTTCCAGCGAGCATGTGTTTTCCGACTCGCGCCTGCCAACCGTGGCCGATGCCACGGTCCGGGTGTTTATCCGCTCCTACGATCCGGAGCGTGGCGTGTACGTGAACCAGGAAGTCGAGAATCCCGCTTGCATGATGTCCTGCCTGAGACAGGGCCCGGTATTGCAGTGAACACCAGGGGCGTTCTCTACCACTGGCGTTTGTCCGGGCGGGCAAGACCGAGCTTTTCGATCCGGTAGCGCAACATGTCACGGCTAAGACCCAGCAGGCGTGCCGATTTGGTGACGTTCCAGTCTGTCTTGTCGAGCATCTTGCGCACCATGTCGCGCTCCACTTCCGGCAGGTTCATGGATTCGCCGCCGTTGTAGGACGGACGCTGTTCGCTGAAATGTTGCGGCTCGTGATGAAACATCGGTGGCTCATCCACCAGGCTCAGGCAAACGTTCAATTGATGGGCAGCGATGTTGTCGCTTTGCGCCAGCAACACGGTTTGCTCCAGCATGTTGCGCAGTTCGCGTACGTTGCCTGGCCAGCTGTAGCTGAGCAGCAACTCTTCGGCCTGGTTGCTGAAATACAGGTTCGGCTTGCCGTAGCGTTTGCCATGCAGCCCCAGGAAGTGCCGGGCCAGCAGCAGGATATCGGCGCCACGGGCGTACAGGCGCGGCACCTTGATTGAAATGATGCGCAGGCGGAAAAACAGGTCGCGGCGGAATTTGCCTTGCTGGACCATCTGTTCGAGATTGCAGTTGGTGGCACTGATCACCCGCAGATCGACCTTGCGCTCCTTCACCGAACCGACCCGGCGAACGGTCCGGTCCTCCAACAGCTTGAGAAGCTTGGCTTGCAACAGCAGGTCCATTTCACCGATTTCATCGAGGAACAGCGTGCCGCCATCGGCCGCTTCCACCAGCCCCATGCGACGGTCCTTGGCGTCGGTGAAGGCGCCCTTCTCGTGGCCGAACAGCTCTGATTCCACCAGGTTGGACGGGATCGAAGCACAGTTGAATTCAATGAACGGGCCTTTGCTGCGCGGGCCGTCGAAGTGCAGTGCCCGGGCCACCAGTTCCTTGCCGGTACCGGTCTCGCCTTCCACCAGGACCGGCGGCAGATCGCTGTTGGCCATGCGCCGTTCGGCGTCGAGCAACTGGCTGATGGTGCCCTTGAGATACACCATCGGCGCCGACTCGCCAATCAGTGCCTGCACCCCCGACTTCTGGGCCTCACGTTCCTGATAAAAGGACAGCGTGCGCTCCATGCGGTCGGTCGCCAGGGCCTTGTCCAGCAGCAGCTTGAGCTCTGGCAGGGCTACCGGTTTGGTGACGTAGTGAAAGGCGCCCTCTTTCATTGCCACCACGGCGTCTTCGACGTTGCCGTAACCGGTCATCATGATCACTTTCAGATCCGGCGCGCTGATGCGCAGCTTCTGGATCAGGTCGTGACCACTCATGCCCGGCAACGAGTTGTCGGTCAGTACCACGTCAGGTGCGAAAGAACCCAATTGCTCCAGTGCATCTTCAGCCGAGTGGCAGACGGTCACCTCGAAGTCCTTGCGCTCCAGGTAAGTCTGAATATTCTCGGCGAGGATCTCGTCATCCTCGACCAGCAGAATGCTGTGCTCCATATACCCCTCCCGTTGCCACTTTGAAATTGAGACAAACGCGGGTTCCCTCCTGCTCCCGGCTGGTCAGTTCGACCGAGCCGTCAAACCGTTCCATTATTCTTTTGACCAGGGCCAGGCCCACACCCAATCCACCTTGTTTGGTGGTGAAAAACGGCTTGAAGACCATTTGTTGTTGTTGTTTGGACATCCCCTTGCCGGTGTCGGTCAGGATCATGCTCAAGTAGCCGGGCACCGAGGAATCGATCTCGATCGTCAGCATGCCCTCCTTGGGCATGGCTTCCAGTGCGTTAGCAAACAGGCTATTGAGTATTTGCGTCAGCAGCACCTGGTGGCTGACGACCGGTGGCACGCTGGCGGGAGAGAAACGCACTTCGACGTTCGAACGCTTGATCAGGGACTCGAAGGCACTCAGGGTGTCTTCGATGGCGAGCACCAGGTCGACCGTTTCAAAATCGTCATTCATCGGCCGCAACGACACCAGCAACTCGCGCACCCAACGCGACATGCGGTCGACCTGATTGATGATGTCGCCAATGTTTTTCTGTGCCGGCTGGCTGGCGATGACCTGGGCCAGTTCGGCGCTGGAACGGATATTGGCCAGTGGATTGCGCAAGCTGTGGGCGACCGCCGAGGACATCTCACCCAGGGCGACAAAGGTTTCATTGGCGATCAGCTGTTTTTGCTGGCTTTGCAACAGCATCGCCGCACGCCGCACGATCCAGAATAACCCCAGGTAGATCGCCGCCCCGCCAATCAGGGTCGCCAGCCAGATCGCCTTGAAGCCACGCTGGATGCGACCCACCAGGTCCACCGGTTCCTTGTAGATCTCCACCATGGCAATCACTTTGCTTTTGTCGGCGTTGAACATCGGGATGTAGTTCTCGACGAACAGGTATTCCGGTTCGCGCAACAGGCGCTGCTCGGGACGCTCTTCATCGATCTCGTGGTAGCTGGTGGACACCGGCGATTTCATTTCGAAGGATTCATCCAGCTCATCGTCGCCTTCGATGCGCACGCCGATCAACTCGGAGTTGGTCGACCAGACCACGGTGCGGTCCTGGGCATACACCGTCGCCAGCAGGATGTCCGGCAGATGCTTCACATGGTCGAGAAACTCGGAGCGTACGGTGGCCCGGGATTCGGGAGGGACGTCGGCATAGGCATGGTCCAGTCGCGGGTCGAGCATTTCGCCCATGGTCCTGCCCGGCGAAATCCCGGCATGACGGACTTCGGCCTCGCCAATGGCGTGGATGAACTGCGCGGTCAGCATCGAATCGCGCTCAATGCTTTCATCGACCACAAAGCGCGTGGAGATGTAACCCAGCCCCAGCGCCACCACGCCAATGATGAAAAAACTGGCCAGGGAGAACCAGCGCAGCAAGTTGAACTGGGGCAGCCACCCCTTGCGCGGAGCGGCCGGGGCCTGCGGCGCAGGTACTTTTTGTTGTTCTAGTATCTGCATGGGGTCTGTCCTGAGTTCTTGAAAACCAGCCTTTGCAGCCATGTATCCAGTCAGTGTAGGTAACATTGATAGCAATTGACCGGCCCACGAAACTATTTCGACGCTATTGCATTTGGGGCTCGTTCGGTTGCGCGACTGAGTGATGCTGTTCAGGTTCTTCGCTACCACTTGCCAATGGCGCCACTGGCGGATGCTGACGGTCGGTTTCTTCTTGCAGGAAGTCGATGATGGACTGGGCGGACTTCTTGTCCAGCCGCAGGTTGGGCATCGAGATCCTGTTGTAGCTTTCGAACAGCTGCATCGCAATCGGGTCCTTTTCCGCCAGCATGCGATCCGGTTCGCGGATCCAGCGGTTGAGCCAGGCCGGATCGCGCTGACGGGTCACGCCGATCAGGTCCGGGCCGATGCTGCGCACACCGATGCCCTGCCCGTCCGTTGGGCCGAGGCTGTGGCAAGACGCGCAGCGGGTGCGGAACAGCTCTTCGCCATTGCTTGGGGGACGGATTTGCGGTGCATCGACGTAGCTTTCTTCCACGCTGGGCTGCTTCCAGTTCTGCAGGGTGTTGGCCAGTTGGTCGGCCAGAATCCACGGATTTTCGAACGGCGAGGCTTTCATCCAGCGGCCCGTTTCCTGGTTGCCGACAATCAGGCTCAGGTTGTGGTCCTTGTTGCGCCCGTTATCGACGCCGTCGATGAACAGGCCCAGTTTCTGCCGCAGTTCGGTGACGTCGGCGAATTCCCCGGTGAGGAATTTCCACCCGGGCCCGACCTGGAAGCGTTGCGCATAAGCCTTGAGTACCTCGGGGGTATCGCTCAAGGGGTCGATGCTGATGGAGTAGAAGAAAATGTCCTTGCCGACCCTGTCTCCCAGCAGTTTCTGCACCTGACGCAGACGCGCGGTTTCCAGGGGGCAGGAGTCGCTGCACGTGGTGAAGATGAAATTGATCACCACCACCTTGCCTTTGATCATGTCATCGAAAAAACGCAGTTGCTTACCGTTCTGGTCGGTCAGCAGGGTGTTGGGGAAATAGTCGCCGCCCCACGGGGTGGCGTCCTCAACGACAGCGGGTTCGGCAGCGGCTGCCGGAGCCGGTGCGGGCGTCGACAATGGCTGGCTGGCGACCAGCAACTGGCTGGCCAGCAAACCGGTCACCAACATCAGCACCAGGTGCATGCCCAAAGCTCGTGAGCGTGGTGAATGCGTCTTCATGTTCATGTCGACACCCTCCCTGTTCAAGTTCAGGACTGAAGCCGTTGCGATTGAGGAAGGTTGGCAGTGCGGCGCAACGGGCCAATGGCCGTCGGTGGAAACGGCAAGGGCGCCGCTGGCGTGGTGGGGGAATCAAAACGGGCCTGCACTGCAGGCAACAGAGCGTTCTGCACCCGCGCGGTGTTGCGTGAGTCTTTGACCCCGTCAGGCAAATCGAAGAATTCTTCGCTGCACTGCGCTTTTTTTTCCATCACCAGCCGCCTTGATGTCGTGAAGGGGGGTGATGATGGTTTTGCAAGGATCTCGCCAGTTCTGTAACTGTTTTATGCAAAGTCATTAACATTTGATAAACAATGGCTTATCAACATCAATGCGCTACGACCGGGGAAATGACTGGGGATTTGACCCGATAACGGGGATAGTTCATCCCCATTTTCAGGGGACGAGATTAAATGAAAGGCGGACGGTGGTGCCCTCGCCTTCACGGCTATCGAGGGTCACTGCCCCGCCAAAACGCTCCATGATCCGCTTGACCAGCACCAACCCGACGCCCAGCCCGCCCTGCTTGGTTGTAAAGAACGGCCGGAAGGCCATGGTGCGCTGTTCTTCGCTCATGCCTTTGCCGGTATCGCTGACCGTCACGCTGACACGCTGGGCTTCACGCGGCTCGATCCGGATGGTCAGTGTTCCGCCGTTGTCCATGGCTTCCACCGCGTTGGACAGCAGGCTGTTGAGGATCTGGGTCAGTTGCACGTGCTCGCTCAGGACCATGGGCGTCTGGTCCGGCTCGAACACCACGTTGACCCTGGCCTTGCGGATCTGCTGCTCGTAAGCCAGCAGGCTGTCGTGCAGTGCAGCCACCAGGTTCACCGGTTCAGCCTCGTCATTGAGCGGTCGCAGGGACTGGAGCAACTCCCGTACCCAATTCGACATGCGATCGACCTGTCCAATGATGTCGTTGATGTTGCCGTGTGCCGGACCGTCGTCGAACTCTATCGCCAGCTCGGCGCTTGAACGGATGTTCGCCAACGGATTGCGCAGACTGTGGGCGACCGCCGAGGACATCTCCCCCAGCGCGACGAAGGTTTCGTTGGTGATCAATTGCTTCTGCTGCGTCGCCAGCAGGATCGCCGCACGCCGCACGATCCAGAACAGGCCCAGGTAAATCAAAGCGCCGCCCAGGGCGGTCGCCAGCCAGATCAGCACCAGTCCGCGCGCCATGCGGTTGATCAGGTCCTGCGGTTCCTTGTAGATCTCGACCATCGCCGTGACGGTGGTGCCATCGGCGTCGAACAGGGGAATGTAATTCTCGAGGAAGATGAATTTGGGTGGCACCACGAACTTCTGCTCCATGCGGGATTTGTCCACATCGTGGTAACTGGCCGACACGGAAGTCCTGGAGTTGAATGCCCGTTCGAGGTCTTCATTGTCATGAATCGTGGTGCCCATCAAGGACGGATTGGTGGACCAGATCACCATGCGGTCGGGGGCATAGATATTGGCCAGGATCACGTCCGGCAGCTTTTCGATATGGTCGAGGAATTCACCACGGGCACTGGCCCGGGCCAGCGGGTCGACGTCGGGAAAGTCCTTGTCTGTTCGTGGGTCGAGCAACTCGCCCATGGTCCGCACGTTGGGAATCGACACATGACGTACCTCGGCCAAGGCAATCGACTGAACGAACTGCGAGGTCAACAGCGCATCGCGCTGCACGCTTTCGGTAATCACGAACCGCGTGGACACCGCCCCCAGCGCCACCACCACCGTGCCGATCACCGCCATGCTGATCAGCGAGAACCAGCGCAGCAGATCGAACGGCTGCTTGCGCGTTCTCAAGCGGACTTCGCTTTCGCTCGCAAGCACTTTAGCGATTGTGGTCATGGACACCTTCCCGGTAACCCTCCATTGGTTTATAGCCCACCCAAGACAGTTTGCCCGAACCTGGGGACTGCGGTTCCCCTGCGTCCCTGCGCCCCCTTTGCCCCAATGTTGGGGACAACCGCCCGTTTGATCACTTCCCGGTCTATCGGCCGCGACTGCGCCAGCGCCTTTGTTCAGGCCTCTGCCGGGCGTTTTCGCTGATTGGTATGGAAGTTGCCACTCCCTGTCAGCTGACCCATCCCCAAAGGGCAGGTACTTCGACAGAGGGAATACCCATGCACCCTTTTCTGTGCAAAACCGCGACCGCGCTGGGCGTGATCGCTCTAGCCCAAGGCATCGCCCAGGCAGCGCTGTTTGCCGTAGACCCCGGACCCTACCTGCCAGCCAATGGCAATTTCGCCGCCTGGTATCAAGATGCCCACGGCCGAACACTTGACCTGTGTCTGTCAAAGGCTGTCAGTTCCAGGGTTGCCAGCGCGCCTGGCGCCCCGACTTACATGTGCTCTTTGATCCCTAACCCCGGGATTTTCGACGACACCCAACCGTTGGTCTTCCCGACCAATTTCCCCGACGAAGCGTTCTGGGCGACAGGCGAAACGACCATCGTCGACGCCGCCCGAGGCATTGACCTGACCTATGTCTCGGCGCTCGAAGCCGCCTTCAGCGGGGGTGATCCGCTGGAGGGCGAGCAGATCAGCTTCGCCCGTATCCGTATTCGCGTCGACGTGCCCGTCGCCGGCACCTATGTCATCACCCACCCCTATGGCGTCGAGGTATTCAATATCGACACCCCCGGCCGGCGGGCGATCAACATGACCCGGGACATCGGCATCGGTGCGCCAAAAACCTATGACGGCGCGCTCAAGGGTGACGTCGGGCCGTTCCTGCGCAGCGTCAACGGCCCCTACACCGAGACCAACCCGAGCACGGGCCAGGCGGAAATATTCGTCGGCGATCCGAACCTCAACGAAGCCGTGACCGGCAGCCCGTTCAACACCAACTACGTGCGTATCGAAGGCCCCAATGGCCTGGACCTGCGCACCACCCTCTTCGCCGTTTCCGGCAAGTTGTCGTCGGTGGTCCGGCCGACCCCGGTGATCGCCGAACGCAGCACCTACTCGCGACATGCCGGCGCCAGCGCACCGGTGGCCCAGCAGGATGTGTTCGTGCTGGCCCCACCGCCACCGGCCAGCGTGACCCTGACCAGCAACAATCCGATCCTGAACTTCTCTGAAGCGGACACCACCGGCCACTGGTATGCGCAGTCGCCGAACAATCCGACCCTGCCGAGCACCTTGCAGGTGACCGCCGACAACCACCTGGCGATCACCAGCAGCACGCCGACCGTCTTGCCCATGCCGCTGACCGACCTGGTGACGATCTCACGTGCCGAGTACAGCCTGAGCACCGGGCAAATCAGCATCACCGCCTCGACCAGCGACGAAACCTCACCACCGGTGCTCACCGCTACCACCGGCTCCGGTCTTGCCATCGGCGCCCTGAGTGGCGACGGCGCCGTGAAAAGCCTGGCCACCGGTATCACGCCGATTCCGCCAGCCCAGGTTCGCGTGACGTCATCCAATGGCGGCAGCGATACCGAAGAAGTGGTCATCGTGCAATGAACGCCCACATGCCCGGATCCTCATCAGGAGGCATCATGAACAAATGGCCACGCCTGGCGGTCAACGCCCTGGGACTGACTCTATTGCTGTCCGGCAGTGCCTTCGCACAACTCGCCGCCGTCGATCCCGGCCCCTACACCTTTGCCACCGGGAAATTCCCCATCTGGTATCAGGACAACAATCTGCTGTCGATGGAGCTGTGCCAGTCCCGCGCCGTCAGCACACGGGTCGCTGCCAGTGTGCCACCGGCGTACATGTGCACCCTGCTGCCGACACCCGGGATTTTCGACGACACCCAGCCGATGGTGTTCCCGGATAACTGGCCGGACGAAGCCTTCTGGTACCTGGCCGAAACCAGCATCCCCGACAATGCCGCCGGCTATGGCATGGACGCTTATGTCGCCGGGATCGAGGCTGCATTTGCCGGCGGCAACCCGGTCGACGGCGACCAGATCAGCTTCGCGCGGATTCGCATGCGGATAAATGTTCCCACTGCCGGGACCTACACCATTACCCACCCCTATGGTGTGGAAACGGTCAACGTCACCACTCCCGGACGTCGTGCGATCAACATCACCAGGGACGTCGGCATCGGTGCACCGGGGGTTTTCACCGGTGCAGTCAACGGTGCGATCGGGCCGTTCCTGCGCAGCGTCAACGGCCCCTACACAGCGGTGAATCCGGACACCGGCGCCATCGAAACCTTCATCGGCGACCCGAACCTCACCGAGGCCGTGACCGGCAGCCCCAACAACACCAACTTCGTACGCATCCAGGGCCCGGCCGGGACCATCCAGACCAACCTCTTCACCGTGGCCGGCAAGGTGCTCGACAGCCGCGCGCAAACCGCGGTGGATATGAGCCGTGCCACCTACCGGCGCACCGCCGGCACGGGGGGCAACAACACCCGGGTCGAAGTGTTCGCCAGAGCCGACAATGGTTCGACCCTGTGCTTTCGCGAAAGCATCGCCCTGGTGCCCGGTCCGCCGCCGACGCCTTGCCAGACCAACATGGTGAGCGATGACAACGGCACGTTCTTCGCCCAGCATCTGCTGGCCAACGGCACCGTGCCGCCGGTCGTGGTGGTCACCGCCACCAACCCGGCCGGCACCACCCGCCCGACCACGGTGTCGAGCAAGCTCTCGGACCTGGTGAAAATCCAGACCGCCAGTTATAGCTGGAGCAATCACAGCCTGCTGATCGAGGCCACCTCCACAGACGAAGTGGTGGTACCGGACATGGTCGCCCAGGGTTACGGACGGCTGTCGAAAACCGGCACCCTGCAACGTCTGACGGTGGCCGACCTGTCCCAACCACCTGCAACCGTCACGGTGAAATCCGCCGCCGGCGGCAGTGACACCGAGCCGGTCGCAGTCGTTGGCACTGCACCGGACACCGGCGCGAACCAGGCACCGATCTCCGTCGCCGATACCGGCAGTACCAGCTTCGGCGTGCCGATCACCCTCAACCTGCTGGCCAACGACAGGGACCCTGATGGCAACACGCCGCTGAGCATTACCGCGCTGACCCCACCGGCCGCCGGCCAGGGTACCGTGGCATTGAGCGGCACCACGGCGGTGGTCTACACACCTCCCGCCGTGGTCAACGCGCCGCTGACCGCGACCTTCACCTACAAGGCCCAGGACGTCAAAGGCCTGGCCTCGACGACGGCGGCAACCGTGACCATTACCGTCACGCCTAACCGACCTCCGGTGGCGGTCGCCGATGCCGTCACGACACTGGGTGTGGCGATCCCGATCAGCGTGCTGGCCAACGACACCGATCCGGAAGGCAACCTGCCGCTGGCCGTCGCCAGCTTCACTCCACCACCGACAGGTCGCGGCACCGTCAGCAGCAACGGCACGGTGCTCACCTACACCCCACCGGCCTCCGTCCCCACGGCCTTCACCACGACCTTCACCTACTTCGCCCGGGACAGCTTCGGCGCCGTGTCGACGACGCCGGCCACGGTCACGGTGCAAGTCTCGCCGCGGCCTGTTGCGGAAACCTTCGCAGTGACCACCGCAACGGTCAGAGCCCGCTCCAACAACCGCTTCACCTGGGACTTTGCCGGCACCTCATCGGTGACCACCGGCAACACCATCACCGTCAAGGTCACTACTCCTGCCGGGCTGGTCACCCTGGGCACCACCTCCGTACCGGTGAATGGACGCTGGAAGTTGACGGTGAACAACACCACCACGGTGGTTCCGTCGGCCAGCCCGACCGCCACGATCAGCTCGTCCCAAGGCTCCGTGCGCACGGTACCGGTGATCGCCAACTGAGCCCGCGCCCCATCAGCCACGCTGGTTGATGGGGCCGGTATCCCTGGGTTGGCGTACGCAAACGCTCTTGCCTGCATGCGAATCCTGCTGATCAGGCTGAAGGCCATGTTGCGGGACGGCACCGAATGGCGGTGACGAATGGCATGGTGAAGACAGTTGCTCCCACAGGGATCCCATGCAGGAGCGACGGTGCGGCTTAAACAGACACCACTTCAACCACCGGCATTTGCCAGCGTTGATTGACCACCTGCTGCCCGGGCCCATACAGGCGCAAGATCAGGGTGAACGCCCCGCTCGCCGGCGTCGGCAACCAGTTGCTCTGCTCCGGCGGCGTGGTGTTCTGCAAGATCAACGTCAACCCGCCGTCCGCGTCCATCTGCATATGATCCCGACTGCTCAGGCCGTAACGATTGATCGGGTTGGCCACCAGTTGCCGGTCCGGCAAGTCATACAACGTCAGCGACCAGAACTCGCTGGCGGGCGGCAATTGACCCGGTGCGAAACGCAGGCGATAGCGTCGCCCGCCCTGCAAGGGTTGCCCCTGATTATCCACGCGAGTGCCGGTGTAGAAGGCCTCCTCCACACTGTTGCCGTAAATGCCGACATTCGCCGCAACAGCGCGGTTGAGGTAATTGCCATCCAGTGTTTCGCGAGTGCCGAACAGGCCGAGGGTGGTGCGGACCTGGCTCACCGCCGTTTGCAGTTGCGCCTGGGCGTCCTGAATCCCGGCGAGCAGTGCCTTGCGAGTGGCTGGCGGCAACGTCGCCGGGTCGAAGCCCTGGCCAGGCACGATGCCGATCCGCGCAAAGCGTGCGCGCAAGGCTTGCTCGGACGGTTGCGTCGGACACAGGCTGAGGATCTGGTTCAACACCGGGATAAACTCAAGCCCCAAGCCGGTCTTGCTGTCCCAGGGTTGCCAGTCAATGACTGGCGCGGCCACGGGCGCTGCACTGCCGACGTATTCATGCAACGAACGCAAACCGTATTGCTGCTGCAAGGCACGCACCGCCGGCAGGTCCCCGGCGTTTTTCAGGCCCGTTCTGCCAAGCACCATGACGATTTCGGTTTCGCTGCGCAGCACGGCCGTGACGCCGTCCGGTGTATGGCCTTGCCAGTCGGGCCCGGCGATCAGGTAATTTCCCGCATCGCGCCCGGTGCTGAGCACGCCGACATAGGCAAAGTTGTGGGTGTACTGGTCGACCAGTTGCAGCACGTAGTAGCGGTCATCAGGCACGGCCGGCACACTCAGCACTTGCGGCTCGCTGCGCAGGTCGAGCCAGGCCCAGGAATACGGCGTGTCGTTGTTCGGCGTGACGATGTCGCGATTGCTCGGGGTGAACAACTCGCCGTAGTGACGCCAGCGGTTGAAGCCGCCGACGTACTCCGGCGCAGACGCGTTGAGCGCCTGTTTTTCCATGGTCTGGTAATGCATGAGCATGGGATACGCGTAAATCCACGCCTCTTTGGCAATCTGGCGAAGGTCATCGGAATCAGCGGCCAGCAACCAGCGTGGAAACATCAGGCTGCCTCCCAATACCCCCATACTGCCCAACACCCGGCGGCGACTGAAAATCAGGTTCACGGTTCGATCCTCGCAATCGTCGGCAACCGATAACTCCCGTCCAATGCCCCGCCCTTGGGCAGGTACAGGCGCAACAGCAGGTTGAACGGACCTTGCGGCGTCGGCAGCCAGTTGCCCTGCGGCGCATCCTTGGGCGCATCGGCTTGCAGGGTCAGGGTCAAGCCGCCGTCGGCATCGTATTGTAGACCAGGGCTGCGGTCGCCCAGGGCATAACGCTGGATCGGGTTGGCGGCGAGCAGTTGGGTCTTGCTGTCGTACAAGGTCAGTGACCAGAACGCATTCACCGGCGGCAATTGCCCTGCAGGGAAATGCAGGCGATAGGCGTGCTGGCCGCTGAGCATCTGCCCCTGGGCATCGTGCAGCGCCATCGGGTACAGCGCTTCCACCGCATCGTTGGCGTAGATGTAGCGCCAGGCAACCGCGGCACGGGTCAGGTCGTCGTCGCCGAACTTGCCGACGTTGGACGGCGACGGCAACCAGCCCTGCTGTTCCACCGACAGCTGGCTGGACGCGGCGCGCACTTGCTCGCGACCGGCTTCGGCGCCTTGGGCGACGGCTTCGTGCAAATCCGCCGGCGCCTGGAATGTGGCGCCCGGGTTCACACCGATGGCGGCGAAACGGGCCAGTTTTTCCTGCTCGCTGGCGCTCCACTGGTGCAGCGGCGCCAAGGCGTTGAAGGTGCTGAACAGCGCCTGCGCCGGCCCCTGTTTGGTGTCCGTATACGCTGGAAGCTGCAGCGCTGCCAAGGGCTCAGGCGCCGCGCCGCCGCTCACGGTGGACAGTGGTTGCAAGGCGTAGCCCTTGAGCACTTGAGCGGCGTCTTTCTGATCGGCTTCGCCCTTGACCTCGGTGCGCCCCAACAGGAACACCAGGCGGCTCGGCGAGCGAATCACGCCGCTGAAACCCGATGGCGCTTCACCCTTCCAGTCCGGCCCGGCGATCAGGTAGCGCCCCGCTTTATCACCCGTGGCGCGGGTGCCGATGTAGTCGAGGTTGTCGGTGCGCATGTCGACCAGTTGAAAGCTGTAGTAGCGCCCCTGCACGGCCGGCACGTCCAGCACCATCGGTTCGCTGCGCAAATCAAGCAGGGCCCGGGAATAGAAGGTGTCGTTGTTCGGCGACACCACTTTGTTGTCCTGCGGGCCGAGCAAGCGCGGTTCGCTGTAGAGCCGGTTGAACGGCAGCTTCGCGGCGATGGCGCTGAGCACTTTGTCGTGCTCGACGGTGGCGTAGGCGAACACGTAGGCCTCCTGGGCCAGTGCCTTCGCCTGGGGTTGATCGAGGGTTGCAGCGTGAACGGTACCCAGGCTTGCGCCCAGGGCAAGAGCGGATATCCAGTAGCGCACGGTAGATCTCCTTTGTGGAATCAACGATTCACCGCAAGTCCCTGTGGGAGCGGGCTTGCCCGCGATGGCGGTGGGTCAGATAGCAATGCAGTCGACTGACACACCCTCTTCGCGGGCAAGCCCGCTCCCACAGGGACTTGCAGTGTTGCTGCAATACGAATTACTTGGCCCAGCGCCGCAGGTCCGACGGGGTGTAGTCGTCGGTCTTGGCGGCGAAGCCCACGCGCATCGGTTCGGTCTCTTCGTTGGCCAGGCCGCCGGCGTAGTAGCGTCCGGAGATCAGGTCGTACGAGGTTTCCAGCACGTTGTAGGTGAAGCCGTGGTCGTACTGCTGAATCGCATGCAGTTCACCGCTGCGCCACAGTTCACCGCGGCTGTCGTACTGGTCCGACTGGGCGATCTGCCAACTGTCCTCGTCCACATAAAAGCGGCGCTTGGCGTAGATGTGCCGGGCACCCGGCTTGAGGGTCGCTTCCACCACCCACACCCGATGCTTCTCGTAGCGGGCCAGGTCCTGGTTGACGTGGTTGGGCTTGATCACGGCGTCGTACTTGAGGTCGCGGCTGCCGATCCTGTAGCTGTTGTAAGGAATGAACAGCTCTTGCTTGCCTACCAGTTTCCAGTCGAAACGGTCTGGCGCGCCGTTGTAGCCGTCGACGTTGTCGGCGGTGATCAAGCCATTGCTGTAACGGGCGCTGTTGTCATAGGCGATCATCGGCGCACGGCGCACGCGACGTTGCCCCGGCAGGTATTGCCAGGCCGAACGCGGCTCGGCGACCTGGTCGATCGGCTCATGCACCAGCACCGCTTCGCCGGACAGACGCGCCGGCTCCAGAACCCGGCTTTTGAACATGAACAGCACGTTGGAACCCGCCTCCAGGCCACTGACGGTGTCGGCGAAGTTGATCAGCGACTGGTTGCGCACGTAGCTGGTGGCGCCGTTTTCACGCACCAGTGCGGCGCTGCTGATGCGCTCGTAGCTGCCGCCGCGATAACGGGTCATGTGGTTCCACATCACCTCCAGGCCTTCGGTGGGCAGCGGGAACGGAATGCCCCTGGCGTAGTCATGCAGACCGTTGCCGCCATCGGCCATGCTGGTCTTGGCCACGTTGTCGCGGCTTGCCGCCAGCACATCCCTGGGCAGGTTGGCGCTGCGATGGGTCGGGTAAATGTTCATCTTGTAGGTGTCGGGAAAGCGCTTGAACAACGCGATTTGCCCGGGGCTGAGAAACTTTTCGTACTGCGCCACATTCTTCGCCGTGACAGTGAACAAGGGCTTCTCGGCCGCATAAGGGTCGCTGTAGCCGCCCTTGCTGTCGACGGTGCCAGCGTTGCTCGCCAGGCCACCGGTCCAGGCCGGAATGCTGCCGTCGGCATTGGCTGCCATTTCCGAGCCCATGGGGGTCAGGGTCTTGCCCAGGGCTGCCGAATCGGTGCCCTTGGCCTGTGCCAGGCCGACGGTGCAGGCCAGGGCCAGCACGCACAATTGCATACGCATAACGGTTCTCCTCAGAAGTCTGCCTTGAAGCTGACGGATGCGAAATCGCGGTCGTCGAGGGTGCTGTAGTCGTTGGAACCGAAGAAGGCGTTGTAGGCCAGTTCCACGCTGTAATCGTTCATGTAGACGCCGGTCAGGCTCACGCCCAGCGCTTGCTGGCCTTCCTGGAACGGCCCTTGCGGATCGTAGGAATAACCCTCGACGTCATGCCGCCAGTTGACGGCCGGAATCAGGTTGATGCCCGGCAACACATCGCTGTACTCGAGGCTGGCGCGCAGGCGATAACCCCACGACCACTCGGTGGCAAAGCCTTTGTCGGTGCAGTACTGATTGGTGACGCCGGAGGCGACGGTATTGCACGGCGTGCCGTTGCGCGGCGCACTGCGGCCGAACGCGGCGCTACGGCCAAGGCGCTCGTCCCCTAGATCGTCGATGTGTACGACACCGACTTCACCGAACAGGCTCAGGCGCGTGGCGCCCAGTACGTTGTCGATGGCCTGGGTGGCCGAACCGGTCATCTGCCAGACACCCTTGCGTTCCCAGGCATCGAACTGGCTGCCATTGGTGGTGCTGAAACCTGGCGGCAATTGCACCCAGGAGCTGCCCCCCGGCCCGGAAATCACGGCGACGTTGACGTCGGGTGCGTTGATCGCCAGTGGCATGTTCGGCCGATAGCTCAGCTCACCGGCCAGGGAAATCCCGGTGACCGGTTCGACGCCGTTGAGGCTGATGCCGTACAGGTGAATGTTTTCCGGGAAGGCCGCCGCATAACTCGGCGCCTGGGTGCCACCGGGGAAGGTGCCGGGCAAGGAAGTGTTCCTGGCGTCGAGGGTGAAATACGGCAAACGCGAGTGATAGTTGATGTAGTAAATCGCCGCTTCAGCATCGTTCAGCGCCGGGATCATCTGGCGCAGGGCGAAGCCGAACTGGCCGTAATCGGACGGCGACTCATTGCCCCGGGAGGTGGCGTACAACCCCGCGGCCTGCATCTGTTCATCGGTCTGCACCTGGCTCAGGTACAACGGCCCGCACCCCGGTTGAATCACGTCACTGCTGGCGAAGAACGTGCCGCAACCGTCGAGGACACTGGGTCGCCAGTTGTATTGGTAGAAACCTTCGAGATTGGTGGTGTCGGTCAGACCGAAGCTGAAGGACACCATCTCCACAGGCAACTGGCCTTCCTTGATTTCCACGCCGGGACGGTTGAACGCCGAGATGTCCAGCGGGTTGATCACGTTGATGCCGTTCTGGATCAACAGCGCCTCGCCCCAGGACAACACCTGGTTACCGACCTTCACGTTCAGCGGATGGTCGGCCACCTGGAAGTCTTTCCAGACGTAGGCGTCGAGGACCTGGAAACCCTTGAATTTCGACAAGTCGTCCCAGCCCGAATCGTCGAAATCCTTGAAGCGGCCATTGCCGGTTTCATAGGCGTGGTCGTACCAGTATTTGAAGCGCAGGAACGCGCCCTGGCCCTGGCCATCGAGACTGAAATCGGTGAGGCCCTTGAAAAGCTGCGAGATAGGGTCACCCTTCTCGAAGTTCAGCCGGTTGTCATCGGCGCTGACGCTGCTGCCATTGGCATTCACGCCCTGGGCCTGCAAGGCATTGGCACGGGTCATCAGGCTTTTGTCGGGATTTTGCGTCGACCAACTGCTGCCCAGGCTCAGGCTGGTCCTGGTCGACAGGCTCCAGTCTTCGTTGAGGTCAAAGGTGGTGGCGCAGGCCGGCCCCGTGAGTATGGCAACAATCGCCAACGCAAGCGGTTGCGGGCGGGAATGGCCAAGCCGGTGAAGTCGTTGGCGGACTCCGGCTGTGGCCGAGCTTTTTTTTATCATTATTGGGCTCCGGTCAGGTTTGCTCAGCCCGGACACGTTGCCCAACTATCGAGCGCGACACGCAAGCGATGGCCGACAAAAAATATTCATCGGGGGGATCTGCAGTGCGGGTGGTATTTTTTGAAGGTGTACAGGTAACGGCGACTATTGGTCCCGCCCGTACGGCGGTTCACTTTGGAAAAACGGAACGCCGCCCGGCCTGTAGGAGCGAGCCTGCTCGCGATGGAGGTCAACGATGATGCGGGGAGCCTGACACCCCGCGGTGCTCTCGGTTTTTTCGCGAGCAAGCTCGCTCCTACAGTGGGTCGGCTTCACCACTCGTATCAGGCCGAGCGTTAGCTCGGCAAATGGACGGCCTTAGCGCACCAGTCGCTCGGCCAGCGCCTTGGCCTGGCTCGCCACATCAGTGACGGCCGTGCTTTCCCACCACATGCCGCGCAACGGCGGGCCCATGGCAAACAGACGGCTGGCGGGCAGCCCCTGCGCGTTCAGCACCGCGCCATCGACCTCTGCCGCGATGCCCAGGGCCAAGGCCCCCGGCCGCACCAGACCACGGGCGAGCAGTTGCCGGGGCAGCGGTCGCGCGACCCGGCGCCAGTCGTATTCGATACCGCTGGAGTTGATCAGGGCAGCACCGCTGACCACACAGGCCTGCGCCTCGCCGCGTCGTCGAAGGCGGATGCTCACCCCGCCATTGATCGAAGGCTCAAGGCCCTGGTATGACGCTGCGTGAATACGCAGCCGTCCTTCTTTATACAAACGCTCGACCAGTTCGGCACTCAAGGGTGGCGAGCGGTGGTGATGGCTTTCCCACCAGGGCCGCACATGCCGCACGAACTGCCGACGCTGCACATCCGTTGCCTGATGCCACAAGCGGCCAATGTGTGCCCGAACCGTGTCCAGTGGCGCCTGCCAGTCGATGCCCTGGGCGATGGCGTCCCGGCAGTGTCGACGCAATTCGCGCAACAACTGCCGAGGTGTGCGGATGTCCTGGTCCTCGGCGAGAAAGTCCACCCAGGCCGGAGGCTGGCGCCGCACATGGGGCAGCAGCCCATGGCGGGAAAACACTTCGATCGGCCCGCGATGTCCAGCCTGTTCGAGGGACACCACGGCGTCGACCATGGTCAGGCCCGAGCCGATGATCATGACCGTCGATTGCGGGTCGAGCTGCTGCATGGCTGCCACGTCCCACGGATCGAGGGCGGCCGCATTCAATCCGCTGGATTGGGTTTGTGGCGCGCAGCGGGAAACATCCCGGTCGCCAGTACCGCAAAAGCGCCCTGCAAGCATCGGCCGTCGCTCAAGGTCAATCGCACGACGTCTGCACCGGCTTGCAAATCGACCGCCTCGGCCTGCACATGCCCGACCGTCGAACCGACCAAGGCGCCCACCGCCTGCGCTTCTGCGAGGCGCTGCCGAGCGTACAGGCCGAAAATTCCCCGAGGGGGAAACAGCTCGCTGATTGGCACGTGCTGCTGATCCGATTCCGGCCAGCCGCCGCCGGCAATGTAGTCGGTGAGCCATTGGGTCAGGTCGTCGGGGTTGTCCGGGTCGACACTCATCCGCGCCGCGTTGCCGTTGAGCGTATGGCCCAACTCCACCGCGCTGTAGGCTTCGCCCCGCCCCAACTCGGCCCTGGGTTCGATCACCAGCACCCGACGCCGGCCCGGCAATCGCATCAACTGCGCCGCCAGCATCGCGCCACTGAGGCCGCCACCGACAATCAGGACATCGGCGTCATTGTTCAAGGTCTGGCCCATCCTGCTCTCCCTGTTCAGATCACCACATTACGCACAAACCGCGCCGCTACCGTCCCGTCATTGCGATAACAGTGCGGCTGATTGCTGGCGAACATGAAGAATTCACCCGCCGCAATATTCTGCGGCCGGTCGCCGAGCATAACGGTCAGGCAACCTTCGAAGACATAAATCTGCTCGCTCCAGCCATCGGCGTCCGGCTCCGAGGGATACACCTCGCCCGGTTGCAGGCACCACTCCCACTGCTCGACTTCGCGGCTGGCGCTGGCCTTGGAAAGCAACACCGCCTTACTGCCGGGAATCGTGCCGGTCCAGGCCAGCTCATTGATACGGCTGGGATCTCGGGCATCGGGAGCCTGGATCAAATCACTGAAGGCAACGTCGAGGGCCTCGGCCACGCGGTCGAGGGTGGTCAGGCTGACATTCTTTTCCCCCGCCTCGATCGCCACCAGCATTCGGCGGCTGACACCGGACTTTTCGGCCAGCGCGGTCTGGCTCAGGTCGGCGGCATGACGCAAACGACGAACATTTTGGCTGACGTGCTGGAGGACCGAAGCCCGTTGGGTAGAATCTTTGTGCACTATATTGCTCACTGAGTGGGGTTGGGCAGTATACTGCGCAACATTCGGCGCATTGTGCGTCCCCCTCCAGTAGCGTGCAAGGTCATGACGTCGGTGAATTCCCCAAAGGCTTCCTCCCGTTTCACAAGGTTCAGCAAGGCCGAATGTGTGCTGGTGCTGATCACGATGGTCTGGGGCGGAACCTTCCTGCTGGTCCAGCATGCGATGACCGTCAGCGGCCCGATGTTTTTCGTCGGCCTGCGCTTTGCCGCCGCCGCGAGTATCGTCGCCCTGTTCTCCTGGCGTCACCTGCGCGACCTGACCCTGTTCGAACTCAAGGCCGGCTCGTTCATCGGCGTGGCGATCATGCTCGGCTACGGCTTGCAGACGGTCGGCCTGCAGAGCATTCCCAGCAGCCAGTCGGCATTCATTACCGCGCTGTATGTTCCGTTCGTGCCATTGCTGCAATGGCTGGTGCTGGGGCGGCGTCCGGGGTTGATGCCGAGCATCGGCATCATGCTGGCCTTTACCGGGCTGATGCTGTTGTCCGGGCCGTCTGGTGCGTCGTTCAACTTCAGCCCCGGTGAAATCGCCACCTTGATCAGCGCCGTGGCCATTGCGGCCGAGATCATCCTGATCAGCACCTATGCCGGCCAGGTCGATGTGCGCCGGGTGACGGTGGTGCAACTGGCGGTCACTTCGGTGTTGTCGTTCCTGATGGTGGTGCCGACCAACGAGGCGATTCCAGACTTCTCCTGGCTGCTGCTGTGCAGCGCACTGGGCCTTGGGGCGGCGAGTGCGGCGATTCAGGTGGCGATGAACTGGGCACAGAAAAGCGTGTCACCGACCCGCGCCACGCTGATCTATGCCGGCGAGCCGGTATGGGCCGGGATTGTCGGGCGCATCGCCGGGGAACGCCTGCCGGCGATTGCCCTGGTCGGGGCCGGGTTGATTGTGGCGGCGGTGATTGTCAGCGAGTTGAAGACCAAGGGTAAGGCGGCGTCTGAGCGGGAACTGGAGCAGGAAACCCAGCGATAAACCGCAGGTTCCGCAGCGCCAGATAAATCGCCTTCGCGGGCAAGCCTGCTCCCACAGGTTCAGAGGTGTTCACATAACTTGTGTACGACGCGGACACTGTGGGAGCGGGCTTGCCCGCGAAGGGGCCGGTCCAGACACCCCCTCTCTGAAACAATGTTAAACAGGGTTTTTCCGTCTACCGTGTAGGATTCTGCGACAGCTTGGCGTTTGGCGATCCGGGAGCTGGCACGTATGATGCTTCACAAACTTCCGCAGATTAGAAGCCTATGTCCCTGATAGTTCTACTGCTTCTGCCTTTCATAGGCAGCTGTTTGGCGGCCGTGTTGCCGCACAATGCCCGTAACGCCGAATCCCTGCTGGCTGGCCTGATCGCCCTGATCGGCAGCGTTCAGGTCGCATTCCTGTACCCGCAGATCGCCCATGGCGGCGTCATTCGCGAAGAGTTTTCCTGGCTGCCCAGCCTGGGCCTGAATTTCGTCCTGCGCATGGACGGTTTCGCCTGGCTGTTCTCCCTGCTGGTGCTGGGCATCGGCACCCTGGTGTCGCTGTACGCCCGCTACTACATGTCGCCGAACGATCCGGTGCCGCGCTTCTTCGCGTTTTTCCTGGCCTTCATGGGCGCCATGCTGGGGCTGGTGATCTCCGGCAACCTGATCCAGATCGTGTTTTTCTGGGAGCTGACCAGCCTCTTCTCGTTCCTTCTGATCGGCTACTGGCACCATCGCGCCGATGCCCGGCGCGGTGCCTACATGGCGCTGATGGTCACCGGTGCGGGTGGTTTGTGCCTGCTTGCGGGGGTCATGCTGCTCGGCCATGTGGTCGGCAGCTATGACCTGGACAAGGTCCTGGCCGCCGGCGACCTGATTCGTGCCCATGCCCTCTACCCCATCCTGTTGCCCCTGATCCTGATCGGCGCCTTGAGCAAAAGCGCGCAATTCCCCTTCCATTTCTGGCTGCCCCACGCCATGGCCGCGCCGACGCCCGTGTCGGCGTACCTGCACTCGGCGACCATGGTCAAGGCCGGGGTGTTTCTGCTGGCGCGGCTATGGCCGTCGCTTTCGGGCAGTGAAGAATGGTTCTACATCGTCAGCGGCGCCGGTGCCTGCACCCTGTTGCTCGGGGCGTATTGCGCGATGTTCCAGAACGACCTCAAGGGACTGCTGGCCTACTCGACCATCAGCCACCTCGGCCTGATCACCCTGCTGCTCGGCCTGAACAGCCCGCTGGCCGCCGTCGCCGCGGTGTTCCACATCCTCAACCACGCGACGTTCAAGGCCTCGTTGTTCATGGCCGCCGGCATCATCGACCACGAAAGCGGCACCCGCGATATCCGCAAACTCAGCGGCCTGTACAAACTGATGCCGTTTACCGCGACCCTGGCCATGGTCGCCAGCGCCTCGATGGCCGGCGTGCCGTTGCTCAACGGCTTCCTCTCCAAAGAGATGTTCTTCGCCGAAACCGTGTTCATCAATGCCACGCGCTGGGTCGAGCTGAGCTTGCCGATCGTGGCAACGATCGCCGGTACCTTCAGCGTGGCTTACTCCCTGCGTTTCACCGTGGATGTGTTCTTCGGTCCGCCCGCGACCGACTTGCCTCACACCCCCCACGAGCCACCGCGCTGGATGCGCGCGCCGGTCGAGCTGCTGGTGTTCACTTGCCTGCTGGTGGGGATCTTCCCGGCGCAGGTGGTCGGCCCGCTGCTCGCCGCGGCGGCGCAACCGGTGGTCGGCGGCGCCCTGCCCGAATACAGCCTGGCGATCTGGCACGGCCTGAACGCGCCGATGATCATGAGCCTGATCGCCTTGTCCTGCGGCACCGTGCTTTACCTGCTGCTGCGCAATCAATTCAAGCGCGGACGCTTCAACCGCCCGCCCGTCTTGGGTCGCCTGGACGGCAAGCACCTGTTCGAATGGGCACTGGTCGCCAGCATGCGCCTGGCCCGCCGCCTGGAGCCGCGGATTGGCACCCGGCGCCTGCAGATGCAGTTGTTCCTGGTGGTGCTCGCCGCCGTGCTGGCTGGCTTGATTCCCATGCTGCACAGCAGCCTGCACTGGGGCGACCGGCCGAAGATCCCCGGGTCGATCGTCTTCGTCACCCTGTGGTTGCTGGCCATCGCCTGTGCCCTTGGCGCGGCGTATCAGGCCAAGTATCACCGTCTGGCGGCCCTGACCATGGTCAGCGTCTGCGGCCTGATGACCTGCGTCACCTTCGTCTGGTTCTCGGCGCCGGACCTGGCCCTGACCCAACTGGCGGTCGAAGTGGTGACCACGGTGCTGATCCTGCTGGGCCTGCGCTGGCTACCACGACGGATCGAAGAAGTCTCGCCGTTGCCGGGCAGCCTGCGCCGGGCGCGGGTGCGGCGGATCCGCGACTTGCTGCTGTCGACCGTGGTCGGTGTCGGCATGGCGCTGCTGTCCTACGCCATGCTGACGCGCCAGACCCCCAACGACATTTCCTCCTTCTACCTGAGTCGCGCCTTGCCCGAAGGCGGCGGCAGCAACGTGGTCAACGTGATGCTGGTGGACTTCCGCGGTTTCGACACCCTCGGTGAAATCACCGTACTGGTGGCCGTGGCCCTGACCGTGTACGCCCTGCTGCGCCGCTTCCGTCCGCCGAAAGAAAGCCTGCAGCTGCCGGCCCAGCAACGCTTGCTCGCACCGGATGTGGTCACCGACCTGGTCAACCCGCGTCACGCCAGCGACACCGCGCTCGGCTTCATGATGGTGCCGGCGGTGCTGGTGCGCCTGCTGTTGCCGGTGGCGCTGGTGGTGTCGTTCTACCTGTTCATGCGCGGGCACAATCAGCCGGGCGGCGGCTTTGTCGCCGGGCTGGTGATGTCGGTGGCGTTCATCCTGCAATACATGGTTGCCGGCACGCAGTGGGTCGAGGCGCAAATGAGCCTGCGACCGCTGCGCTGGATGGGCACGGGCCTGATGATTGCCACGGCCACCGGCCTGGGTGCGATGCTGGTCGGCTATCCGTTCCTGACCACCCATACCTGGCATTTTTCGTTGCCGCTGCTGGGTGACATTCACCTGGCCAGCGCGCTGTTCTTCGACGTCGGCGTGTACGGCGTTGTGGTCGGCTCGACCCTGTTGATCCTCATCGCCCTCGCCCACCAATCGGTGCGCGGTCACAAAACCGCTGCCCAGCCTAAATCCGTTGCCGCCACGGGAGCCGTCTGATGGAAGAAGTCATCGCAATCGCCATCGGCGTACTGGCCGCGTCCGGCGTGTGGCTGATCCTGCGCCCACGGACGTTCCAGGTGGTCATGGGCCTGTGCCTGCTGTCCTACGGCGTCAACCTGTTCATTTTCAGCATGGGCAGCCTGTTCATCGGCAAGGAACCGATCATCAAGGACGGCGTGCCGCAGGATCTGTTGCACTACACCGACCCGTTGCCGCAAGCGTTGGTGCTAACGGCGATCGTCATCAGCTTCGCCATGACCGCGCTGTTCCTGGTGGTGCTGCTGGCGTCCCGGGGCCTGACCGGCACTGACCATGTGGATGGCCGGGAGCCCAGGGAATGATGGCGATGACCCACCTGATCGTCGCGCCCATCCTGCTGCCGTTGCTGACGGCCGCGATCATGCTGATGCTCGGCGAGAAACACCGGCCGCTCAAGGCCAGGATCAATCTGTTCTCCAGCCTGCTCGGGCTGGGCATTGCCGTGGCGTTGTTGCAATGGACGCAAACCACCGGCGTGCCCGGCTCCATCGGCGTGTACCTGCCGAGCAACTGGCAAGTGCCGTTCGGCCTGGTGTTGGTGGTCGATCGTCTTTCGGCGCTGATGCTGGTGCTGACCGGCATCATCGGCGTCAGTGCCCTGCTGTTCGCCATGGCCCGCTGGGACAGCGCCGGTTCGAGTTTCCACGCGCTGTTCCAGATCCAGTTGATGGGGCTTTACGGCGCATTCCTCACCGCGGACCTGTTCAACCTGTTCGTGTTCTTCGAGGTGTTGCTGGCCGCGTCCTACGGGTTGATGCTCCACGGCTCGGGTCGGGCGCGGGTGTCGTCGGGGCTGCATTACATCTCGATCAACCTGCTGGCCTCGTCGCTGTTCCTGATTGGCGCGGCGCTGATCTATGGGGTGACCGGCACGCTGAACATGGCCGATCTGGCGGTGAAAATCCCGCTGGTGTCCGAAGCTGACCGGGGCTTGCTGCACGCTGGCGCAGGGATTCTGGCCGTCGCGTTTCTGGCCAAGGCCGGCATGTGGCCATTGAACTTCTGGCTGGTGCCGGCCTATTCCTCGGCCAGCGCGCCGGTGGCGGCGATGTTCGCGATCATGACCAAGGTCGGCGTCTACACCCTGCTGCGCCTGTGGACGCTGCTGTTCTCCGCCCAGGCCGGGGCATCGGCGTTCTTTGGCGGGGAGTGGCTGATCTACGGCGGCATGGCGACCATCGTCTGCGCCGCCCTTGCGATCCTCGCCGCGCAACGCCTGGAGCGCATGGCCAGCCTGAGCATTCTGGTGTCGGCGGGCATCCTGTTGTCGACCATCGGTTTCGCCCAGCCGAACCTGGTGGGCGCAGCGCTGTTCTATCTGTTCAGCTCGACCCTGGCCTTGAGCGCGCTGTTCCTGCTGGCCGAACTGATCGAGCGCTCGCGCTCGGCCAACGAGATACAGCTCGAAGATGAAGCCGAACTGCTGCCCCGCCCTCTGGAGTCCCTGCATCCCCCCAAAGGCACCAACCTCGACGACGATCAGAAAGCCGTGGTCGGCCAGGTGATCCCGTGGACCATGGCGTTTCTCGGCCTGAGCTTCATCGCCTGCGCCTTGCTGATCATCGGCATGCCGCCGCTCTCCGGGTTTATCGGCAAACTCGGGTTGATCGGCGCCCTGCTCAATCCACTGGGCCTGGGCAACAGCGGCGACACACCGATTTCCAACGCCGCGTGGGGCCTGCTGGTGTTGTTGATTGTGTCGGGGCTGGCGTCGCTGGTCGCCTTCTCGCGCCTGGGCATCCAGCGCTTCTGGACGCCGGCGGAACGACCATCGCCCCTGCTGCGACGCCTGGAGTGCATGCCGATCTTCGCGCTGCTGGGCTTGAGCATTGCGCTGACCTTCAAGGCCGATCCGCTGCTGCGCTACACCCAGGCCGCCGCCGATGCCTTGTACAACCCGCAGCAATACGTGATGGCGGTACTCGACACCCGCGTCGTACCGAACCCCACGGCCAAGGCGGTCCCGCAGGAGGTGCAACCATGAGGCGTCTGTTTCCCGCACCCTTGCTGTCGCTGGCCTTGTGCCTGCTGTGGCTGTTGCTGAACCTGTCGACCAGCCCCGGCAATCTGCTGCTGGGTGCGGCGCTGGGGTTCTGCGCGCCGCTGATGATGCGCAGGTTGCGTCCGCTACCGGTGCGCATCCGTCGTCCCGGGGTGATCCTGCGCCTGGTCCTGCTGGTCGGGCGTGACGTGCTGGTGTCCAACCTCGCCGTGGCCTGGGGTGTGCTCAATGCCGGTCGCCGTCCGCCACGCTCGCAATTCATCAAGGTGCCACTGGACTTGCGTGACGCCAACGGCCTGGCCGCGCTGTCGATGATCACCACGGTGGTGCCCGGCACGGTCTGGTCGGAGCTGGCGCTGGACCGCAGCATTCTGCTGTTGCACGTCTTCGACCTGGACGACGAGGCGCTGTTCATCCAGCACTTCAAGGCGACCTACGAGCGTCCGTTGATGGAGATCTTCGAATGAGCCCCTTGCTGGCGAACGCGATCCTGCTGAGCCTGTTCCTGTTTTCCCTGACGATGGTCCTGACCCTGATCCGCCTGTTCAAAGGGCCGTCGGCCCAGGACCGGGTCCTGGCGCTGGACTACCTGTACATCGTCGCGATGCTGATGATGCTGACGCTGGGTATTCGTTATGCCAGTGACACCTACTTCGAGGCGGCGCTGCTGATCGCCCTGTTCGGTTTCGTCGGTTCCTTCGCCCTGGCGAAATTCCTGCTGCGTGGTGAGGTGATCGAATGAATACGCCCTTGTCGTTGTGGGTGGAAATCCCGGTGGCGATCCTGCTGGTGCTCGGCAGCCTGTTTGCCTTGATCGGCGCCACGGGCCTGCTGCGCATGCAGGATTACTTCCAGCGCATGCACCCACCGGCCCTGGCCTCGACGCTCGGAGCCTGGTGCGTGGCGCTGGCTTCGATCATCTATTTTTCGGCGCTCAAGTCCGCGCCGGTCTTGCACGCCTGGCTGATTCCGATCCTGTTGGCGATTACCGTGCCCGTGACCACCTTGCTGCTGGCCCGGGCGGCGCTGTTCCGCAAACGCATGGCCGGGGATGATGTGCCGGCGGAGGTGAGTAGTCGGCGGAGTGAGAGCGGCAGTTAGACCAAGGATTTGCATCGACTGGACCGGCCTCATCGCGAGCAAGCTCGCTCCCACAGTGATGGGCGTCGTACACACCTTTTGAGTCCGACACCAAACCTTGTGGGAGCGAGCTTGCTCGCGATGAGGCCAGTACTATCACTACAGAAACGTCGCTGTATCAGACCCAGGCCACCGCCAACAACCCTGCACCCAACACCACACACAAGGGCGAATAAACCCAGGTGTCGAGCCGGGCAAACTTCGAGCCCTTGACCTCTTTGAAGAAGCCCACCAGCTCCGAATCGCCAATGGCCCGGGCAAACAGCAAGATCGCAATGGCGCTGATCGCCCACTGCAACGACCAGTGGTGCAAGGGTGGCAGCCACCAACCCACCCGCCAGCACACCAGCACGGCAATCAACAGCAATGCCCCGGCCACCACCAGCGTGACCCAGCCTCGCGGCTTGAACGCCGGCCTCAGTCTTGCGCTGCCCTCCTGAGGTACTTGCGGAACCGCCGCCACCGCCGCCCACTCGCCACCCAACGCCCAATACACATGCATCAGACTGATCACGGAGAAAATCGTCACCAGCGACTGAGCCAACAACAGGGTCATGGTTCAGAGATCCTTGAAAGGGATATGAACCGAACATTGTAGGAGCTACCGCAGGCTGCGATGTCTTGATTTTGCTTTTTCATGACAAAGATCAAAAGATCCCGACCTGCGGCAGCGCCTACAGGGCGGCGGAGACTTTATCCGCCACGTCCTTGGGCAGCCAGGCCCGCCAGACGTCCGGATGAGCCTTCATGAACGCCTCTGCCGCCTGGCGCGGCGGTGTATGTTTCTCGCTCATCTCGGCCAGCGCCTTGTTCAGCGGGCCGATCGGAAAGTCGACCTTGGCAAAGAACTCGGCAATCTGCGGATATTGCTTCTGGAAGGGAGTGGACACACCGATCGACAGCTTTGAAGCCAGGGAACGGGTCGGCCGTGGATTGGGGTTGTCGGCGTCGGTCAGGGTCTTCCAGGCTTCGGCGTCGAACGGTGGTTCTTCCAGTTGAATCAGCTTGAAGCGGCCGAGCAACGGCGTGGGCGACCAGTAGTAAAACAGCACCGGCTTGCCACGATGAATGGACGAACTGATCTCTGCATCCAGGGCCGCGCCCGAACCACTGCGGAAGTTCACGTAGCTGTCGTCCAGCCCGTACGCCTTGAGCTTCTGCTTGTTGACCACTTCCGAGGTCCAGCCGATAGGGCTGTTGAGGAAACGTCCCTTGGACGGGGCTTCCGGGTCCTTGAACACGTCCTTGTAGCGTGGCAGGTCGCTGACGCTGCGCAGGTCCGGCGCCAGCGGCTTGATGCCCTTGGCCGGGTCGCCCTTGATCACGTATTCCGGCACCCACCAGCCTTCGGTAGCGCCCTTGACCGTGTCGCCGAGGCTGACGACTTTGCCTTCGGCTTCGGCCTTGACCCAGACCGGGCTGCGACCGGCCCACTCTTCGCCAATGACCTGGATGTCATTGTTGGCCAGCGCGGTTTCCAGGGTGATGGTGGTGCCTGGCAAGGTATCGGTGGGCAGCCCGTAGCCCTTCTCGACAATGATGCGCAGGACATCGGTGATCAGGCTGCCGCTTTCCCAGTTCAGGTCGGCGAAGTGGATCGGCGCCTGGGCGGCAAACACCGGGGCGGGTGTCGCCAGCAAACCGAAAGTGGCCAGGACAGCAGCCAGCAACCGTCGAAATCCGTTCATGCTTTTGCACCTCGTGCTGTTCACAGCAATAGCAGGATGGCCTGGCAGTAGACCGCGAAGCCTCTGAATACTCAGTCCAATGACTGTAGTAGAGGTTCCTGCTTTCGAGGTGCGGGGATCAGTTTTCGGAAGTTTCCTGCAAACGCGTCAGCTCTCGTCTGACCATGCTGGCGTATGGCGCCGGTTGCAGTTGGTAAAGCTGTGACGCCACCCAGTTCAGCCAGGCTCCTTGCAGAATGGACTTCTGCCCGAACAGCCGCCGCGCTTCGTCTTGAGCGCTGGCCAGGTTCTGTTCGTGGAAGTCGGCGCGGGTCAGGGTCATCACTCGCTGGCCTTGAAGGTCACCAACTCGCCCTTGCGCCACTTGGCCACTTTGGTGGTCACGGCCTTGAGGGTCTTGGTCAGGCCTTCCTGCAACTGTTGATGGGCGGCAAACACCATCACCACGCTGTGACCTTCCTTGAACACGACTCCCTGACCGTCGGCCGTGGTCACGAAGGCGTAATCGCCAATTCCGTAAACCGTCAGCTTGATGTCACGGAACCTGATGTCCAGCTTGCCACCTTCGCGACTGGGCAGCACGGACGCGCTGAAATGATCGCCGACCTTGAGCTTGAGCCCGGGCTTGTCGTCCACCACCAGGGCTGATTCGGTGTCGATTTCGGCAATGTAAATGCCTTCAGCGTTCTGTTCGGTGATGTAAACGAAACGTGACTGAAACTGCTTGACCAGCTTTGCGCGCAAATCGCCCAGCACGAACAAGGCATGCATATCGAGATTACTTACTGCCAAGGAAACATCCCCACATCTGAAAAATGGCGCCGTACGCGAAAATAAACGCACAGCCAAAAAAGCGGCAATGCCGAAGGTGTAGCCAGAGAACCCGGATTGAAGTCCTGAATGAGCAGTGCACTCATTTATCACGAAGCTTGAGAAGACTACTGGAACGTCACTCGCGTCGTCCTGACTGGCGTTCGTCACAGGCTGAAGGAAAACGCCCTTCCTGCTGCCAGAAAATTATGGACTATCAACTTCGGGGAAAAATCTCACCAAGAGAACAAATTTTCCTACATATCATCAGCAAAAAATTGCTTTAGATAAACATCATTCACCCACCAATAAGAGTGATTCTAGAGCAGCGATGCTCCTGAAGACTAGCCAAAACGACGTACATACGTCGGCAAAACAATGAAAAGGACTTCATATGTGCACACTGACACACTTTGCCTATCCCTTGGTGCCTGACTCGAAAACAGCAGCGATCTCGCAGCCGTTACCGTTCGGCCGTTCTGAACCGCTTCCCGACGTCCCTCCCCGCCCGCGATTTCAGGTGGTGATGGCGGGCATTGCCTTCTTTCACATCAGGGATATTTCTACAGGCTGTGTAAGAGGTTTCCGAGCCAATCATAACGAAGCCTGCGCCCTCGCCCGGTTTCTTGAATCAAAGGGTTGACACGCCCGCCGCGCTCATTTTCAACGACGTTTGGTCTGCCCGTCGACTTATCTCAGCCGTCGACGGGCAACTACTGCCATACTGCCCGCCCAATAAAACGGATCCGCAACAAATCGGATGGCGTTGACAACAACAATGTATTTCCAGGGGAAGTCTGCAACGTGACGGAATTTGATATCGGCGAGTTTTTTATCCGCGGTGAAGCCAGAGAAGTCGAGGGTGAATTCCAGGCCGTGATTGTCATGCGCGCCAAACCTCCGCTCAAGACCGTGACCTATCACCAGGTCGAAAAAGATCGCTGGTTCAAAACCCCGGATGTCGCTGCCATTGCGGCCCAGGAATCGGCCAGGGAACTGAAGGCGGCGGTCGATGCCGGGGCACTGAAAGCCTGACACCCGGATTGGCGGTCTATGCTCTGTGTTGCGTTTGAACATCGTGATCGAACTCCACCCGTGCGGCGCCCTCCAAATCAGGAGACCGCACATCGCCCCTCGACCCGACTGATGACCTGCAAGGAGATGAAGATGGAATCACCGACACACGACCTGAAAGGCCTGTTCGACCAGCTCGGCCTGGACTCCAGCCAGAAAGCGATCGACGACTTCATTGCCGGCCATTTCCTGCCCGACGACAAGAAGCTCATCGACGCCGAGTTCTGGTCACCGCAGCAGGCCGGCTTCCTCAAGGAACAACTGCGCGAAGACGCAGACTGGGCGCGGGTGGTCGACGACCTGAACCTGCGCATGCATCAGACTCACTGACCATTTCAATGCTGGCTGTCAGGTCTTTCGGCGTTCAATTGCGCCAACCAGGCAGCCTTGCACTCCTGCGCTTCGTCGCGACTGGAGAACGCCGTGCCCCGGCGCTCGCCATTGAGCAACACCACCCAGCAAACCTTGCGTCCCATGGAGCGCAGATTGGCAGGTACGCCGCTGCCGATCATGACCGCGACATCAACTTTGCCTTGCATGCTGCCCCCCGAATTTCATTAGCAACCTAATTAATAGATATGCTAGTTAAATTTTCGACGAGGAAACAGCAAAACGCTGCACAGGTTAGTTGCAGGATTTGTAACAATTGCCCGGTAACCCGATCCACTGTAGGAGCGAGCTTGCTCGCGATGGTCGTTAACGATGCCGCGTGTTTACTGACTAAACGCGGCGCTCTTGAGTCCATCGTCGGAACGCCGCCCGGAGCAAGCTCGCTCCTACAGAATCCTTAACTGAACAGCATTACCCGGCAACCCGGGGTTTCTAGCGCGGTTTTTCCGGCTTGTAGCCCAGGCGCAAACCGCCCCAATGCCGACCCTTGAGCATGATCGGCACCGAAAGATCGTGCATCAACTCGCCGGTGTCGCGGGTATAGGTTTGCAGCAGCACCGCCTTCTGATGGCTGCCGCAGCGGATCCCGGTGCGGTCGGCGAACTTGCGTTTGGTCCGGTTCTGCAAGGCATCGACCTGCGCGTCCCCCGTCAGCGGCTGGCTGAACGCATGGTTGTGGGTCGGCACATAACCCTGCTGGGTGCAGGCGATGGCGAACACCAATCCTTCGTGACGCGGCAACAAGGGTTCCTGGATCGCTGGCAAAACCTGATCGGTGTAGCGGTCGAAACGCGTCTGGTACTTGGCCGGGCTGGTATGGGGGATGACCTGGTAGTTGCGGTCGAACAGATCGTCCAGGCTGATTCGACCGGCATCGATATCCGCCTCGAAACGCTCTGCAATCCGGCTCGCGCCTTCCCGGGCCAGGTCATAGATCCGCTGGTGATAATCATCCAGCCCCACCTCGGCCAGGCGCTCACTGATGGTTTCGGCCTGCCCTTCCATTTGCACCGCCGCCTGGGCCAGGCGCTGAGTCTGCTGGTCGCTGACCGCCAGGTCGCTGCGCATCTGTTCAATGGCATGAAACAGGCTGTCGAGCTGTTCACGGTTGGTGTCTGCGCCCCGGGCGATTTCCCCGACCTGGGACTCGACACTGGCCGCCAGACGGGCAATGTTCTCCAGATGCTGCCCCGTGCGCTCGACCTGCTCGACGCCGGTGTCGAGGTCGCTGGACAGTTGGCGGATCTGCTCCACCACCTGTGTCGTACGTTGCTGGATATCGGCAACCATCTCACCGACTTCGCCCGTCGCGGTCGCCGTGCGCGCGGCAAGCCCGCGAACCTCGTCGGCCACCACTGCAAACCCGCGACCGTGCTCCCCCGCCCGCGCCGCTTCAATGGCGGCGTTCAACGCCAACAGGTTGGTCTGGCTGGCGATGGACTGAATCACCAGAGTCACGCGCTGGATATCATCGCTGCGCAGGCTCAAGGCTTCGATCAGTTCACGGCTGTTGCTGGCGCGCTGGCTGAGCTGGTGCATGCGGGCAATGGACTCGATCAGTTCCGTACGCCCCATCACGCCGCTTTGATGAGCCTCGCTGGCAGCGCTCAGCGCCTGGCGACTGAGCAGCGAGGTGGCGTGTTCGGTGGTAATCATGACCTCGGCGTTGCTGACGATCTGTGCCGCCGCCGACAGCTGCGATTGCAGTTTTTGCGCCAATTGCCGAACCGAGAACGCCACCCCGGCGGCCGAGAGCGCGTTATGGCTGGTGGTGTAGGAAAGATCGCGAGTCAAATCGCCGATGGCATCAGCGTTGTCGGGGGAAGCCGCCTGTGGGGTCGCGCGCGAACGCAAGCGAGGCAGCCAGATGATTAGTACGGCCAGGGGCAGGCCAAGGTAGAGCGACCAACCGCCCAACGTCATGCCACATAACAACAGCATCAGGGCGATGCTTTGCAGCGTCGGTGTCAGCCAGCGGTTTTTCGGCAACAGCATTGGTGCAGACACTGCCGCAGCCAGAGACCCGTCTCTTGTCATCATCGTCACCCCGGAAAACTTCTAATTGTTGTCTTCGCATTAAACGCCGGCATAAGGCCATTATCCATGAGCCTTTAGTCGCGAACGTTGCAGCAGATCAATAGAAGAATCGGGAAATCGCAGACGGCAGAAAACAAAGATCGCAGCCTGCAGCAACGCCCTACTTCAATTGCGTAGGAGCTGCCGCAGGCTGCGATCTTTTCAAGGCAGCCCGGTTCAACAGGGCTGCCTCACAGAATCAGGCCTGACGCTGGTGCTTGTCGATTTGCTCGTGACGCTCTTGAGCTTCGATGCAGTACTTGGTGGTCGGGCTGATCAGCAGGCGCTTGAGGCCGATCGGCTCGCCGCTGTCGTCGCACCAGCCAAAGCTGTCTTCCTTGATGCGCTCAAGGGCTTGTTCCAACTGAGGCAGCATGCGCTGGTCGCGATCGATCGCGTTCACCAGCCAGGTGCGCTCTTCTTCGACCGAAGCCGCGTCTGCCGGATCGGCCGGGGTGTCCAGGCTTTCGATGGCGATGCGGTTCTGTTCGATGCGCTCATGGGTTTCGACTTTCATGTTCTGCAACAGCTCGGAGAAAAAAGCATGTTGCTCGGCATTCATGTAGTCATCCGCCGGCATGGCCAGCAACTTGTCCTTTGTCATTGATATCTCTATAAAAAAACGTGCATTAAGGCGAATTAGGGAGCGTTCCGGCAGACCTGGGCAGGCCATCGGAAAGGCGCCGTTTGTTCCAAGCGCCACCCGGCACTCAATTTACGAGGGGCGGCAGTCTAAGGCCGACTTGAGGCCTCAGCAACTGAAAAGACAGCGAATTTGTCCGACAAAGCCCTGAAAATGCTCTACGGCAGGCTTTGAGGCGGTAATCGGAGTGCGTTTATAGCAAGAAATTCAATCGAGCGGCTGTATATAGAAGACAAACGGCCTGCGCGAGGCCATTTTCCCTGCCATTTGCACGGCGGCGAACCTCAGCTAAGGTTGTCCTCCCGAAATGGCCATATAAAGGAAAGGACCATGAAGCTGATCGGTATGCTGGACTCGCCCTATGTCAGGCGCGCCGCCATTTCTGCCAAATGCCTGGGAATCACGCTGGAACATCAATCGGTCTCGGTGTTCCGCCACTTCGAACAATTCCGGCAGATCAACCCGGTGGTCAAGGCGCCCACCCTGGTGCTGGATGACGGTGAGGTGTTGATGGACTCGACGCTGATCATCGACTACCTGGAAACCCTGGCCGATAACAGCCTGATGCCCGTCGAACCGGCTCAGCGTCTGCGCGCGTTGCGCCTGATCGGCCTGGCGCTGGCCGCCAGCGAAAAGTCCGTGCAGCTTTACTACGAGCGCAACCTGCGGCCGGCGGAAATTCAATTCGAGCCTTGGGTGCAGCGGGTCGAAGGACAACTGGTGGCGGCCTGGTCTGCGCTGGAGCGGGAGCTGGAAAAGCAGCCGCTGAAGACTGACGGTGCGATCGAGCAGGACGGCATCACCCTCGCCGTAGCCTGGAGCTTCACCAACCTGGTGGTACCGGACCAGGTGAGTGCGGCGCAGTTTGCGCGGGTCGCCGCGTTCACGGCGTATGCCGAAGGGCTTGAGGTGTTTGTCAGTACGCCGATTGACTGACGGATTCATTTCGCCTCATCGACCGCCATCGCGAGCAAGCTCGCTCCCACAGAAAAACGCGATTCCCTGTGGGAGCGAGCTTGCTCGCGAAGCTTTATAGCTTCTGCAGTCGAATCAATGCACAAACAACGCAATCAAGATAATGATCGGGATCGGCACGCCGAGAAAGAACAGCAGTAATGAACGCATGGTAGTTCTCCTGGATTAACGAATCGGTGCAGCGGTGACGTAGGTATCGGTTTCCAGATACACCACCGCATCCCGACGACGACCGCCGAAGGTGGCGGCAAGGCTGGCGAAAAACGCACCCGCCAACAGCGCAACGAACATCCACAGCGTGGTCCACGCCGCCACTTTCGCAGCGGTGTCAGCGGCTTGTTGAGCGGCCAGCTTGGCGTCGGCCACGGCTTTCTGGGTGCGGGCATAGACTTCATCGACACGACGTTCGGCGTCGGCCTGGGTGAGGTTGGTCCGCTGCGCGACCAGTTGCGCCAGGTAAGTCCGGTCTTCGGCGGCCAGCTCACCCCTGCTCAGGGAACGCACAAAGATCCGGGTGACGGTGCCCCGGGCCGCATCATCGCTGACGGCAACCGGGCGATCATCACGGAACAGGCTGTCGACGAAGTAACCATACTCATCGCCTTGGGTATTGCCCGCCGCAGTGCCCACGGCTTGCGTCGCGGCACTGGCGGCACCGCCGACCATGTGTGCCCCGGCCTGCACACCGCCGCCGACCAGGCTGCTGACCGACCCGGCGACCAGCGTGGCCGTCACCAGCGTCGCCACGCACCAGGCCAGAAAACCATGGGCCGTGTCGCGAAAGTAGACTTCATCGCCGTGCATGTACGCCCACTTCACCCGCAGTCGCCCGGCGATGTAACCGCCAAGTCCCGAAGCGACAATCTGGGTGAAGGCCAGCCAGACAATGGTCGAGATCCCCAGGCTTTTGGCGCTCACGCCTTCATTGGCCCAAGGCGATACCGCCGAAAAACCCAGGCCGAAGCCGAGCAACACCAGGATCAGCGACAACGCCGCCGCGGCAGCGGCACCCGCGAAAATCGCGCCCCAGGACACGCCGGACAGCGTGGTGGACTCATTCATGGCGGGGTCCATGGCGGGATAGAAACCGTCAGAGGATCTATTCATAGTTGTATCGCTCCAGGCAGAAAGATGGTGTTACAACTCTTCGAGGAAGGAATTGCAGTCACCGTGCCAGTCACGCACTTTGAATAAATCGTTGCGCTTCAATCCTTTAGAAAGTTTGAACTTCCCGGCCCCATGCAAACTGCAAGGAACAGGTTGAGCCAACGGGTTTTATGCATGGGTTATTTGCGTTGCCACTGGCGGTCAGACAACCTTTTTTTCTTGGGGGGGGCGTTCACTGTTTTTTCGATTCGGACGCGGTCTTTTGTGGGAGCTGGCTTGTCGGGTCGCCGCATCGCAGCGATGGTCGTTAACGATTACGCGTGTGAACTGGATAAACGTGGCGCACTTGAGTCCATCGCCAGCAGGCTGGCTCCTACAATTCCCCGGGAATGCGTGAAGCGACCCCGCCCAGATGAAAGTTAATTTATTAAGTCGCAGTTTTTTCTTGGCAAAATGCTCGCAACTTCGTATTGAACTGCAAATCAGGCCAGCCTTATGACCCGCATCTTGACCATCGAAGACGACGCCGTGACCGCCCGGGAAATTGTCGCCGAACTGAGTAGCCACGGCCTCGACGTCGATTGGGTCGACAATGGCCGTGAAGGGCTGGAGCGGGCAGTCAGCGGCAACTATGACCTGATCACCCTCGACCGCATGTTGCCCGAACTCGATGGCCTGGCGATCGTCACCACGCTGCGGACCATGGGCGTGGCGACACCGATCCTGATGATCAGCGCACTGTCCGACGTCGATGAACGCGTGCGCGGCTTGCGCGCCGGCGGCGACGACTACCTGACCAAACCCTTCGCCACCGATGAAATGGCCGCCCGGGTCGAAGTCCTGCTGCGCCGGCAGAACACCGTGACCGCCCAGGCGACCACGTTGCGGGTGGCGGATCTGGAGCTGAACCTGATCAGCCACGAAGCGAGCCGCGACGGTAAACTGCTGACGCTGTTGCCCACCGAGTACAAACTGCTGGAATTCCTGATGCGCAATACCGGGCAGATCCTCTCGCGGATGATGATTTTCGAAGAAGTCTGGGGTTACCACTTCGACCCCGGCACCAACCTGATCGACGTACACATCGGCCGACTGCGCAAGAAAATCGACCCGCCTGGCAATGTCCCACTGATTCGGACCGTGAGAGGCTCGGGTTATGTCATTGCCGAACCCGTCTAAAGGCTGGCGCTCTTCCAGCAGCCGTTTGCTGGCGCTCTACAGTTCGCTGTTCGTAATCTGGAGCGGGATTCTCATGGGGGTCATGTACTACGAGGTTTCCGCTTATCTGGACAATCTGGCCAAACATTCACTGATGCAACGTCAGCACCTGTTTTCGCGCTTCTCGGGCGAGCAACTGGTGGACGCCCTCGCCGTCAGCATGACCTTCGACATCCGCGGCATCGACGCCTACGGCCTGTTCGATGCCCGGCACCGTTACCTCAGCGGCGCCCTGCGCTACATTCCGGACGGCTTGCCGCTCGATGGCAAGATCCACATGCTGCGCGACTGCGATGCCTACGGCGACAATGATGACCAGACGCTGCCCGCCGACAGTTGCGACGCCGTGGCGACCCGCACCCTCGACGGCCGCTGGCTGGTGCTGGTGCGCGACAACGGTTCGCTGTTCGCCGTGACCCGGATCATTCTGCACGCGCTGTTCTGGGGGGTGACCCTGACCATCCTGCCGGGCATCGTCGGCTGGTATCTGCTGCGGCGCCGGCCGTTGCGCCGCATCCGCGGGATCCAGGCCAGTGCCGAAGCCATAGTCGCGGGCGACCTGAGCCGGCGCCTGCCACTGTCCAGTCGGCGTGACGAACTGGACATGCTCGCCGCCATCGTCAACGCCATGCTCGAACGCATCGAGCGCCTGATGCATGAGGTCAAGGGCGTGTGCGACAACATCGCCCATGACCTGCGCACGCCCCTGACCCGTCTGCGCGCACAGCTTTACCGCATGCAGCAGCAAGCCGGCGAAGGCTCGCCGCAGGCCATGCAACTGGACCTGGTGCTGGCCGAAGCCGATACGCTGATGGCGCGCTTCCGTGGCCTGCTGCGGATCTCCGAACTGGAAGATCGCCGGCGCCGCTCCGGTTTCGTGCAACTGGACCCCGTCGCGTTGCTGCAGGAACTGCATGAGTTCTACCTGCCCCTGGCGGAAGACGACGGCCTGGTTTTCCAACTGCACCTGCCCGCGTCATTGCCACCCCTCAATGGCGACCGGGCGCTGCTGTTCGAAGCCGTGGCGAACCTGCTCAGCAACTCGATCAAATTCACCCCGCCCGGTGGTGCGGTGATCCTGCGCGGGGTCAATGCTGGCGGGCATACACGGATCGAAGTGCTCGACTCAGGCCCCGGCATTCCCGAGGCGGAGCGTGAAGCGGTATTCCAGCGTTTCTATCGCGCCGAGGCTGGCAATCAAAAGACCGGCTTCGGGCTGGGCCTGTCCATCGTCGCGGCGATTGTCAGCCTGCACGGATTTACGCTGGAGGTGGGCAGCAGCGAACTGGGCGGCGCGCGGCTGGTGCTTGATTGCCGGGAGAGTTTGATTGCACCGGCCTGACAAACGCTTACAAACAATGATCCTCCCCTGTGGGAGCGAGCTTGCTCGCGATAGCGGAGTGTCAGGCGATATATTTTTACCTGATACACCGTCATCGCGAGCAAGCTCGCTCCCACAGGGGATTGGTGGTGTTTTCCGCTGGGTGAATCAGGCCGGGTAGTTGGCCCGCAATGCTTGCAGTCCGCCGGAATAAATCCCGGTAAACAACGCCTCCACCTCCTCATTGCTCACGCCCACCGGTTCAAACCGCCCGGACCAGGTCACCCGCGCGCCATCGCCTTGCGCCTCGACCTTGATCGTCGCCAGATATTCAGTCGCCGGAAAGGGAGCCTGCTCAATCGAGTAGCTGTAGGTTCGGCCCATGTTGTCGAAGGTTTGCAGGCGTTCGATCACCACCGCGCCATCCGCCGTTTGCAGGCTGCGCACGCGACCGCCGTCACTGAGCTCGCTCCTGGGAATGAACGGCAGCCAGTCCGGCAGCGAGTTGAACCCGCCAATCAATTGCCAGACCTGTTCGGCCGAAACCGGGATGTCGATGAAGGCTGTTGCAGTTGCCATGAAATGCTTTCTCCAATCAATAAGGTTCAGATGGCCAGGCTGTCGACGACACCGCCGTCGACCCGCAAGGCAGCACCGGTGGTGGCCGAGGATAACGGCGAAGCGATGTAGGCCACCAGATTGGCAACCTCCTCGACGTCCGCCACGCGCTGGATGATCGACGTCGGCCGGGCCTTGCGCACGAACGCATCGGCTTCGTCCCGGGCGCTGCGCCCGGATTCGGCCGTGGCGTCCTTGAGCATGTCTTCCAGGCCATCGGTAAAGGTCGGGCCGGGCAGGATCGCGTTGACCGTCACCCCGGTGCCGGCCAGGCGTTTGGCCAGGCCATGGGACACGGCGAGGTTGGCGCTTTTGGTCACGCCATAGTTGATCATGTCCGCCGGGGTCGCCACGCCGGATTCCGAAGACAGGAAGATCACCCGTCCCCAACCCTGCTTGACCATGCCCGGTGTGTAGTGCCGTGACAGGCGCACACCGGAGATCACGTTGACCTCGTAGAAGCGCGTCCACTCACTGTCCGGGGTGTCGTAGAAATCCACCGTGTTGAAGATCCCGAGGTTGTTCACCAGGATGTCTGCCCGTGGCTCGGCGGCGAACAGTTTTTCGGCGCCTTCGGCGGTGCCCAGGTCTGCGGTCACGCCACGTAATTGCGCAGCAGGAACACGCTGACGGATGCTCGCCAGTGCCTGCTCAACCTTGGCCGTATCGCGGCCGATCACCACCACCGTGGCGCCCGCCTCGGCCAGTGCCTGGCTGATGCCCAGGCCAATGCCGGCGGTACTGCCGCTGACGATTGCCAGTTTTGCGCTCAAATCAATCTTCATGTTCAAGCTCCAATGAGGGGCAAGGGGGCGCGCTCGCAAATCAGCTTCGCCTCACGCAACGCCTGCCAGAAAGCAGCGGGAATCACCGCCGACAACGCGGCCACGTCTTCGGCAATCCGCTGCGGACGGCTGGAACCCGGAATCACCGCGGCGACTGCCGGGTTAGCCAGCGAGAATTGCAATGCTGCGGCCTTGACGTCGACGCCATGGGCCGCCGCGATACGCTTGATCTGTTCGACCTTGTCGATGATCGCCGGGCTGGCCTTCTGGTACTCGAAGTGCGCGCCACCGGCCAGAATGCCCGAGCTGTAAGGACCGCCGACCACGATTTCGACCTGCTGCGCCAGGGCGGCGTCCATCAAACGCTGCAAGGCGCGATCATGGTCCAGAAGAGTGTAGCGACCCGCCAGCAGAAAACCGTCCGGCTGCGCTTCGCTCAGATCAAGGGTCAGCTCGCAGGGTTCGACCTTGTTCACGCCCAGGCCCCAGCCCTTGATCACGCCTTCTTCGCGCAAGCGTGTCAGCACTTTGAAGGCGCCGGTGCGGGCCTGGTTGAAGTACTCCAGCCATTGATCGCCGTAGAAATCCTGGGCGATATCGTGGACCCAGACGATGTCCAGGCGATCGGTTTGCAGGCGCTTGAGGCTGTCTTCGATGGAGCGCAGGGTCGCGTCGGCGCTGTAGTCGTTGACGATTTTGTTCGGCAGGCCGTGCTCGAACACCCCGCTCTTCTCGCCCAGGTCACGGGCGGCGGTGTCTTCGACTTCATCGAGGATCACCCGGCCGACCTTGCTGCTCAGTACATAGTCGTCGCGGTTGTAGCGGGTCAATGCGGCGCCGAGGCGAATTTCCGACAGGCCGGAACCGTAGAACGGCGCGGTATCGAAGTAACGCACGCCGGCGTCCCAGGCGGCATGGACGGTGGCCATTGCCTCGTCTTCGGGAATGGCGCGGAACATGTTGCCCAGTGGTGCGGTGCCCAAGCCCAGCGCGCCGGGCAGTTTGTCTTTCAAGCTCATGGTGAATCCTCCTGAGTATAAGAGGTCAGGTTGCTGACCGTTGAGCCGATCCTAGATTGCGAGCATCGGACCGTCCAAGACATAATGTGCAGTACTTGAGTCCCTAAAGGTCTGACATGATCGACATCCGCCAATTGCGCTACTTCGTCGCCGTCGCCGAGGAAGAACACGTCGGACGCGCCGCCGAACGCCTGCACATTTCCCAGTCGCCCCTGAGCCGGCAGATCGCCCAGCTCGAAGAGCGCCTGGGCCTGACCCTGTTCGAGCGCAGCCAGCAACGCATCCGCCTGACCCGCGACGGCCAGACCTTCCTCGCCGAAACCCGCGCCCTGCTGACCCACGCCAATCGCCTGGAATCCCTCGGCAAACGCCTGGGGCGCGGCGAGGAAGGCGGCCTGTGCATCGGCTACATCGAAAATGCCATGCACGCCGGCGTGCTGCCCAATGCCTTGCGTGTGCTGCGGGTCAACCGGCCGAACGTACACGTGGCGCTGTACAACCTGCGCTCGGCCGAACAACTCGAAGGCTTGCGCCAGCGAAGCCTGGACATCGCCCTGGTCAGCGAACCACCGACCGAAGACGACCCGGACCTGCTGGGTTTTCAGGTGCTGGACGACCCGATGCTGCTGGCCCTGCCCGAGCACCACCCGCTGGCACAACAGGCCGTGCTGACCCCGGCGGACCTCGCCGGTCAGGAGTGGATTGGCGTGCAACACCAGAATGTCGCCAGCCGCGAAAACTTCGTCAGCGCCTGCATCCGCGCCGGCTTCACCCCGGATATCCGCATGGAAGCCACCGGCCCGTTCACCGCAATGGCACTGGTGGCCTCGGGACTGGGCATCGCCATGATCCAGAAAGGCTTGAGCCGCAACGCACCGCCGGGCGTGGTGCTGCGGGAAGTGCCGTGGATTTCCCTCACCCGACCGCTGTGGGCGGCGTGGCACCGGATCAATTTGCGGCCGTTGGTGGAGACGTTCAGGAAAGTGCTGACGGAGCCAGAGTCGGTTGATTGAAACCTTGTGGCGAGGGAGCTTGCTCCCGCCGGGTCGCGCAGCGGCCCCAAAACCTGCCACCGCGCATAGTCAGGTTGACCGTATTGTGTGGGAGCCGGCAGGTCTCTGGATCAACTCGACCGGTCAACCCCCGGGCGTTGCTGTGCCCTTTTTGTCGCGGACGGTGACGTCCTTGAACCTGCGTGGCAGGCGCAAGGGGGCGTTTAATTGGATGGGGCGGTACTGATCAGAACTTTCGTGTTCGGATTTCTTGGGACTAGTACGGCTATCTCCCGGAGTGGTGCAGCCGCTCATGCTCTCTCAAACTGCTGCTGTGGCGATAATATTTATTACAAAGCAGACAGTTGAAAGGTTTTTCTCTGGTGTGGGTTCGTATGTGGGTCTTCAAATTTCCGGACGTAGTAAAATCTTTGCCGCAAGCCGCACAGCGGTACTTTTTTGGGGTGTGGGTTCGCTCGTGTATCTCCAAATCTCCGGCCTGTGTAAAAACCATGTCGCAGGGTGCACAGCGGTAAGCGGCATGGATTCGTTCGTGTCTCGTCAAATCTGTGGACTGTATAAACCCTTCGCCGCAAGTCTTACAGCGGTGAGGCTTTTCTTCGGTGTGGTTTCGCTCGTGTCTCTTCAAATGTCCGGGCTGTGTAAACGCTTTGCCGCAAATCGAACAGCGGTGGGGCTTTTCTTTGGTGTGGGTTCGCTCGTGTCTCTTCAAATGTCCGGGCTGTGTAAACGCTTTGCCGCAAATCGAACAGCGGTGGGGCTTTTCTTTGGTGTGAATTCGTGTGTGGTGGTCCAATTTTGTGTTCGTTTTAAACCCTTTACCGCAGTACGAACAGCTCACCACATGATCCAGGACGCGCATCGACCCCGCCCAGGTCCCATAAGCTTCAGCAGAGGTTGAGGGTTGAGGTTCCACAATAGCGTTAGTTGCAGTCGTCGGGTCAGGTCCCAATATGTTGAGTAGATCGTCAATCTCACTCCTTACATAGATCCCAGATGATCCCTGCTCGGGTGTCGACGAACTATTGATCAGACGGTGAAATTCCTCAGCGCCAGCATTTGGGATTTGTCCTTCTTCGGAGTTGCTCCCTGAAGCAGCCCTGATTTCCTCTATTGTCCATCGCCCATCCCCGTCCGCATACCGCAGCGGCGAATTCCCGACAAAACAGTACAGGTTCAACCCATCCACCTCCCCCGCCGGGTCCGGATTGATCCAGCAGTGCTGCCACTCGGCGTAATACCGATAGCCGTAGTAATACAGCCCGGTCGCATCGCGTTCCTTGCCCGAATACCCTCGCGTCTTGTACGACGCCTTGGCCCCGTCATGCACGACCCACCAGGCCCGGCCACCAAACGGCAGATAGCCTTCATCACTCAACACCGCGCCCCGCTCATCCAGTTCCAGCAGGCTCGAACCCAAATGATCGTTGAGGCTGTAACTGAAGTGATCATTGTCGACACCGGACGGCGGCGGCCCCCCCCAATGCAGCAAGCGCACACTGTTGCGCCCGGCCTCGACGGCTATCACGTGGTGCTCCCGGCCGTTGGCGCCTCGGTGGATCTCCACACCGGGCAGGTAGCGCACTTCGCTGATCACCGTACGGCCTGAGGTCAGTGCGCAGCGCACCTTGCGCAGGCGTTTGCCGCCACCGCCGTAGCGGTACAGCTCGGTGTCGTGCGGCGCGTCTTCGCGGGTGACCGGGGTCACCTGGCTCAGCTGGTTGCGTGCATCCCAGTGCATCGACTGACCGCGCAACAACTCGGCCTGGTTGCCGTTGCCATCGAATGCCCGGGCAAAGTCTGGCGGACCGTCGCCGTCGTGACGGATCAGGCTGCGGTTGCTCTGCGCCGCCACGGCCCAACGCCGGGTGAAGGCTTGCACGCCCAGGTGCCGAAGTTCCAACGGATTGTCGCCCGCGTCGTAATCGTATTCTTCGCGATAGTTGACCAGCGCAGCGGGATCATTGGCCGCGCGCAGGACCTCCCGCCCGGTGGCGCTGACCAGGCGATAGCGGCTGTCGTAGCCATAAGTGCTGACCGGGTCGACACGCTGATTCTTGAAATGGCGCGTGGCTTTGGACAGGTCAGCGATGCGCACGACATTGCCAACCGGGTCGTAGTCATACTGCAGATCCTGGTGCCACGGCTGTCCGGGCAGGCCGGCGCTCAAGCGTTGCAGACGTGCGTCCTCCGCTCGAAACACGGCGCAGGTGATCACCCCGTTACCCGCCGTTTCCTGTTCCACCTGACCACCGGCGCTGTAGCCAATGTCACCCACCAGTTGCACCTCATCGCCCCCCGCCCGCTGCAAGTACACCGCCTGCAACTGGCCGGCACAGGTGCGACGCAAACGCCGGCGGTTAAGCAGGGCATCGGTTTGCGTCACGACCTCGCCCAACGCGTCATGGCTCCAGCGACTGTCCAGACCCGGCGCGGTTTCGAGCAGGGCGTCACGGGCCTCGACGTCCGCGGGCCAGTTCACCGGCTCCAGGGACTGCAGAAAGTGGCTGGTTTCCAGCAAAGGGTTACCGTGCAGGTCGTAATCGGGCATGTGCCGGGTGGTGCTCGGGTCATCGTGGCGGATCAATTGCCCGCACTGATTGCGGGCACTGCCGCCGGGGTCGCCGTAGAGAAAACGCTCGACCACCCGCGGCGCCTCATCGCCGAGTCGCTCGGTGATGGCGACAGGGCGCAGTTGTTCATCGTAGTCGCGTTGCTGATGGCTGCGGCTGTCCCAACGCTCCAACGTTTGGACCGCCTGGCCCGGCAGCGCCAGCGCCCATCCGGCATCGACGCTGGTGCGCAGCAACTCGACCCCGGACAGGCTGTGAATGGACACGCGGTTTGGCCCAAGGCCCTGATCCCACAGCCTGGGATCGCAACGCTCGACTTCACGGCCCGCGGGATCGAATACCGTCCGGCTGATATGCGGCTGAGCCGGTTGGCCCACCTCGGAACGGCAGTAAGCCACAGCGCGCACCGCCAGCCCTCGCGGATCGACGACCGCGAGACTGGGTGTATGGCTGTGCAGGCCGAGGTTGTTCATGCCGCTTAAGTAACACGCAGAAGTAGTGCTGACTACTGACAGAAATAACAGGTGTCGCTTGCCGATGAGGGATCAAAATACCCAATAACCTTGTGGGAGCGGCGGTGCGCCGATCCGATTTGCCCGCGATGACAGCCAACATATATGGCGCCTGACACTCCGCCATCGCGAGCAGGCTCGCTCCCACAGGGTTTGGTGCTTTACTGAAAAGACCCCGGACCTCAGCGAGAACCCCGGCATGAACCGCAACGACCTGCGCCGCGTGGACATGAACCTGCTGGTGATTTTCGAAACCCTGATGTTCGAGAAGAACCTGACCCGGGCCGGGGAAAAACTGTTCCTCGGCCAACCCGCTGTCAGTGCGTCGCTGGCCAAGTTGCGCGATCTGTTCGACGACCCGTTGCTGGTGCGCAACGGTCGAACCCTGGAGCCGACCCCGCGGGCGTTGCAGATTCTCAAGGAGTTGCAGCCGGCGATGGACACCATTTCCGGGGCGGTCAGCCGGGCCAAGGATTTCGAGCCCTCCACCAGTCGCGAGGTGTTTCGTATCGGCCTGTCCGACGACGCCGAATTCGGGCTCTTTCCGCCGCTGCTCAAGCAGATTCGCGAAGAGGCGCAGAACGTTGTGGTGGTGGTGCGCCGGGTGAATTTCCTGCTGATGTCGTCGATGCTGGCCAGCGGCGAGATTTCCGTCGGTATCAGCTACACCACGGAATTGCCAGCCAACGCCAAGCGCAAGAAACTGCGCGACCTGAGTGTGAAGATCCTGCGCGGCGATGACCGTCCCGGCCCGCTGACCCTCGACGAGTTCTGCGAACGTCCTCACGCACTGGTGTCGTTTTCCGGGGATCTGAGCGGTGCCATCGACAATGACCTGGCCCGCATCGGCCGTTCGCGGCGGGTGGTGCTGGCGGTGCCACAGTTCGCGGGCTTGCGGGCCTTGCTGGCGGGTACTGACATGCTCGCCACCGTACCGGATTACGCGGCCAGCGCGCTGATCGAAGGCAGCAGCCAGTTACGGGCGGACGATGCGCCCTTTGAGATCAACCTGTCCGAACTGTCGATGGTCTGGAACGGGGTCAGCGATAACGATCCGGCAGAACGCTGGTTGCGTTCGAAAATTGCACAGCACATGGCGGCGCCACCGTCGGGGCATTGATCGACTGCAGGAGCACCGGCTCGGATTCGCGCAGGTACACCGGCATGTCGGTCACCGGTGGCATGGCCGGAATCTCGAAGTACATCTGCACCACCCAGCCGCGGTGGTAGCTGGCGTGGTTGACCACATGCATCAGCATCGCGCCGGCGCTCATGGTGCCGCTTTCGCCCGAGACAAAGGTGAACTCCACCGGTTTGTCCAGGGAGGCATCGGTTTGCCGGGCGCTCCAGTCGCAATACCAGCGGTCGATGTCTTTTTGCGCCTGGCGCAGTTCCGACAGGTCGGCATGCAGCAGATCGTGCGAGGTCTTGAAGCCATGTCCCCGGCCTTCAAGGTGCGCCCGCCAGATGCAATCCACCACGTAGACATGATTGAGGGTGCCGATCATGTTGTTGAACACCGACACCCGTTGTTTTTTGACTTCGCCCGGAGGAAGCGCCGCAAGGCTGTCAAACAGACGCTGATTGGCCCAGCGTTTGTAATCGGCCAGCAGGCAGGCAGTGCGTACGGTGATCATCAGAGTTCTCCGATGGCAGTAAGCGCACTCCCTAGCATAGACCCGATGCCCGCAAGGCAGGGCCAGCACCGATCATCGGTCGTCGAGGCGTTTCACCACGTGCCCGGCAAGCGCCAGGCAACTGGTCAGCCCTGGTGATTCGATGCCGAACAGATTCACCAGCCCCGGCACGCCATGTTCGGCGCAACCGCTGACGAGAAAATCGGCGGCCGGCTCGATCGGCCCGCTGATTTTCGGGCGAATGCCGCTGTAGGCCGGTTGCAGGCTGTTGTCCGGCAACCCCGGCCAATAACGGCGGATCGCCTGATAGAAGCCTTCGGCCCGGCGGGGTTCGACGCGGTAATCAATGTGCTCGACCCATTCAACGTCCGGCCCGAAGCGCGCCTGCCCGCCCAGGTCCAGCGTCATGTGCACGCCCAGTCCCGCGCTCTCCGGGGCCGGATACACCAGGTGCCGAAAGGGTGCCCGGCCGCTGAGACTGAAATAACTGCCCTTGCACAGATGCGCCTGGGGAACGCACTGTTCAGGCAGACCGACGATAGCGCGCGCCACCTCGGGAGCGGACAACCCCGCGCAGTTGATCACTTCGCGGCAGCGCAGGGTCATGGGTTCGCTGCCGCCCATGTGCAGCTCGAAGCCCTGATCGATGCACAGGGCCGACAGCAGCGGCGTGTGCAAGGCCAGCGTCGCACCGAACCGCTCGGCGTCGCCCTGAAGTGCCAGCATCAGCCCATGGGAATCGACGATGCCGGTAGAGGGCGACCACAGTGCCGCGACGCAGGACAACGCCGGTTCAAGCTCCCGGGCCTGCGGGCCATCCAGCCATTGCAGGTCATCGACACCATTGACACGCCCCTGCTGCAACAGACGCTGCAACGCCGAGCGCTGTTGCGCATCGGTGGCCACGATCAGCTTGCCGACGCGCCGGTATTCAACGGCGTGCTCATCGCAAAAAGCGTATAGACGCTGCTTGCCCTCCACGCACAGTTGCGCCTTGAGGCTACCTTCCGGGTAATAGATACCGGCATGAATCACCTCCGAGTTGCGCGAGCTGATGCCCGTGCCGATGCCCGTCCCGGCCTCGACCACCAGCACTTCCCGCCCGCTCATGGCCAGGCACCTGGCCACCGCCAACCCGACGACGCCGGCCCCGATCACCACGCTTTGAATATCCACGCTCAACGACCCTGCCTCCTGCACCTGCTCTCACCGGCGACGCCTCAGAGCCCTCCTCACGGAACTCTCGTCGACTGCCACGTATCCTAAACTATGTGGTACATCCCTTATGCTTCATGCTGTCGGAGGACACCGTCATGCGCCGCATATTTATCATCTCTGCACTGGTACTTTGTTTACCCGCAGGCTCGGCTCTGGCCAAAGTAGATGCCGGTGACGTCGCCACTTCCGCCGGGGTTTCCGCCTCGCTGTACTCAACGTTCAAAGACCACAAACTCATGATTCCCGCCCGGGATGACGCCTCCAGCTTCATCGCCAGCGGCGGTGCGATTCGTGGTGCCTATCTGGAGTCGGTGTTGAAAAAGATCCGTCAGGACAATCCCGCCCTCAACAACGCAAGCGACGAAGACCTGGCCCGCGCCATCCTCGTCCAGGAAGGTGTTGGCGCCGATCACTGAAGACCGTCATCGCCAGCGGTGGGGCTTGTGACACCGGGATAGCGTTTCCAGCCCTGCCTCGCGTGCGTGCCAGTGGACATGCGTGCCCACCCGGCCACGAGCTGCGCGTTGATACTCACCCCGCCACACACCACGATCACCACGTCATGGGCGTCGGCAATCGCCGGGTGATCCAGGTAGGCGATCGCCAATGAAACGCCGCACGCCGGCTCGACCAGCTGACGCAAATCATTGGCGTAACGCACCACGCCCAAGATCGCCTCATCATCACTGAGTACCACGCACTCATGGGGGAAATCACCGATGTGCCTGACCGGCCAGGCGGCCACTTGCGCGGCCCCCAGGGACGTGGCAACCGTGTCGATTTTCGGCAGTCTGACCGGGTGCCCGGCCGCCACCGCCGCGGCGAATGACGCCGCGCCTTCGGTTTCGCAGGCGACGATGCGGCAATCGGTGTGCCGATGACGAATCAGGCCGGTGAGCAACCCGGCCAGCAAGCCCCCGCCGCCCACCGATGCCACCAGCACATCCACTGGCGGGCAGTCGGCAAGGATTTCATCGACCATGGTGCTGTGCCCTTCCCACAACACCGGGTGGTCGAAGGCCGGCACGAATTCACTGCGCGGGTCCTGGGCGAGTTCCCGGGCCCATTGATTGGCTTCGTCCCAGACCTTGCCGTGCTCGATCACCTCGGCGCCGGTCTTGCTGATCCGCGCCCGGGTACTGTGCGGGGTGGTGTGCGGCACCACGATGCAGGCCTTGAGCCCCAGGCAGGCCGCGGCCATGGCCGTGGCCAGTCCTGCGTTACCGCCGGAGGGACAGACCACCTTGCGCTTGCCCTGCTGCGCCGCCCGACTGCACAGCAAGCCGATGCCGCGTATTTTGAACGAGCCGCCAGGTTGCAGGTTTTCCAGTTTCAGCCAGATACGGCGGGTCGGGGTCGAGAGGCCAGGGTGCAGAATCAAAGGCGTGCGGATGTGAAGCATGTCGATTCCTGTTACACGCCGCCGGCCCGCCGAACAGGTCGACGAGCCAGCGGTGAACGGTCCTCTCATGCAAGTTTAGTTCACTTGGTCCGGCGACTGTCTCAGCGATAACGCGGTGCCGCCACGCAATTGCCAAACAACCCGGACAGCGTCTTGCGCTGGGCTTCGTAACGATCCCACTGGCTGCCATCGTGCAGGCCCGGGATGGTCACTGTCTCACCGGCCGCCAGGCCAGCGAGCGCGGCATCGACCATGTCTTCGGCGGACATCACGATCTCCTGCGGCAGATTTTCCACCGGGTTGCCGGCCTCGCTCCAGAAATCGGTGGCGGTCGCCCCCGGCAACACCGCCTGGACGCGTACGCCTTTGTCCGCCAGTTCATGCTGCATCGACTGGCTCAGGGCCAGGACGAACGCCTTGGTCCCGCCGTACACGCCGTTGAGAATTTCCGGGGCAATGGCGACGATGGAGGCGATATTGACCACGGTGCCGGTGCCCCGGGCAACGAAACCGGGTACAGCGGCGTAGGCCAGGCGCATCAAAGCCGTCACGTTGAGGCTGACCATCGCTTCCATGTCGTCCACGGGACTGCCCAGCAGCGGCATGACGCCACCGACCCCGGCGTTGTTGACCAACAAGGTAATGCTGGCGTCGTTGCGCAGGATCTGTTCGACCCGCAGCGAATCCGCCTTGTTCGTCAGGTCGGCGGCCACCACCTCCACGGTGCGCCCGGTCTGGTCGCTCAAATGCTTGGCCAGGGCATTGAGTCTGCCCCGGCTGCGGGCCACCAGGATCAGGTCGTAACCCTGGCGGGCCAGGCGGTCGGCATACACCGCGCCGATGCCCGAAGAAGCACCGGTGATCAGTGCAGTGCCTTTGGATGAAAGAGCCATGGTGCAATTCCTCTAGGGTGAGGCGAGAGATTCGCCGGGTGCAGACCGTTATAAAGGGACTTACACCCGTCTCAAATGACGTTTAAAGTACGTTTTTCGGACACAACCGTTTGAGGACAGGTCGATGATCAGCGTGGCGTTCGTGGTTTTCGAGGGTTTCCAGTCCATGGCGCTGGCCGCCATGCCGGTGTTCGAGTACGCCAATTTCAGTGCCGCACAGCCCCTGTATGACGTGCGCGTGCTCTCGGAAAACGGTCACAACCTGCGCGCCTCGGGTGGCTTGAGCGTTTGCACCGAGGCCTTCGACGGGCGCGTGTTCGACACCGTCATCGTGGTCGGCGGCGACTCGATCGTCGAACAGGCGCCCGAGGCCGTGCTGGAGTACCTGAAGGCCAGCATCCACAGCGCGCGTCGCACCGCGTCGATCTGCTCCGGGGCGTTCGTCATGGCCCAGGCCGGCTTGCTCGACGGACGGCGGGCCACCACCCACTGGGCCTACGCCCGGGAACTGCAGGCGCGGTTTCCGGCGATCAAGGTCGAGGCTGATCGCATCTACGTGATCGACGGTTCAATCTGGACTTCGGCCGGCATGACCGCGGGTATCGACCTCGCACTGGCCATGGTGGAAAAGGACCACGGCGCCGAGCTGGCCCGGGCCGTGGCGCAGAAACTGGTGATGTACCACCGCCGCGCCGGCGGCCAGTCGCAGCATTCGGCGCTGCTGGAACTGGCGCCGAAATCCGACCGCATCCAGACCGTGCTCGGCTACGCCCGGGAACACCTCGCCCAGCCCCTTTCGGTGGAGCAACTGGCACAAGTGGCCAACCTCAGCCCCCGGCAATTCAGCCGGGCGTTTCGCGCCGAAACCGGACAATCGCCGGCCAAGGCCATCGAGAACCTGCGTCTGGAAGCCGCGCGACAGTTGCTCGAGCGCGGACGCCTGACCCTCGACCAGATCGCCCTGGAAACCGGGTTCACCGACCGCCGACGCATGCGCGAAACCTTCCTGCGGGTCTTCGGACAACCACCCCAGGTGATCCGGCGCAATGCGCGAGCAGAGGTGATTTGATTGCTACCTCGCTGAGGTGGGAACCCTCGGTATCTACACTGAACATAGCGGAGGTCTTTTTGGAGGCGCCATGAAAATCTCGGCCAAACTGGCGTTTTTCGCCGTCGTCAGCACCCTCGCCTACCTCGCCCTGGCGATCTGGGGGCTGGGCGGTTTCGCGGCTTTCTTCAGCCACGGCTCACTGGTCGTCGTTGCCCTGGCCACCCTGATCATGGCCGTCGCATCGCTGTTCACCGAGGCCAACCTGAGTTCGGGAGAACGCGAAGACCGGGGCAATCGCTGGGTCCTCCCGGTCTTCGGTGTGATCGGCGTGCTCAGCGGCTTTGTGCCGGCCTATACCGATCGCATCGACTTCTGGACGTTTGGAGGTGAAGGCGTGCGCTGGCTCGGGGCACTGCTGTTCATCGCGGGCGGCGCGCTGCGGTTGTGGCCGGTGTTTGTGCTGGGCAAGCGCTTCAGCGGGCTGGTGGCGATCCAGCCGGGGCATCGACTGGTCACCGAGGGCATTTACCGGCGCCTGCGCAACCCCAGTTACCTGGGGATGATGGTCATCGCCGTGGGCTGGGCGCTGGCGTTTCGCTCAAGTGTCGGCCTGCTGCTGGCGGCGTTGACCCTGATCCCGCTGATCGCCCGGATTCACTCGGAAGAAGCCTTGCTCAGGGCACAGTTCGGCAGCGAATACGAAGCCTATTGCGCCCGCACCTGGCGGCTGGTTCCCGGGCTTTACTGAATGCAACCCTATCCCCTGTGAGAGCGAGCCTGCTCGCGAAAGCGGTGTGTCAGCCAATATCAATAGCCACTGACACGACGTCTTCGCGAGCAGGCTCGCTCCCACATTAGACGGCGTGCAGGCGCAGACCTGCAGCATCCACCTGAACCCGGACCATGTCATAGTCAACCAACGTCCCATGCAACGTCTCGATCGGCTGCTCATGGGTCGCCGTGACAATAACCAAATCCGCCCCCGCCGCTTCAGCCGCCAGAATCCCCACCGTGGCATCTTCAAAAACCAGGCACTGCCCAGGCTCCACGCCCAGGCGCCGGGCCGCGAGTCGATAACCCGCGGGGTCAGGCTTGCCGGCCGTGACGTCCTCGGCAGTCACCATCACCCCAGGCTCGGGAATCCCCGCCGCCGCCATCCGCCGCAGCGCCAGTTCCCGTGGGGCGGAGGTGACGATGGCCCACTGTCTGGCCGGCAAGGACCGCAGGAATTTCGCCGCGCCCGCCACTTCGAATACCCCGTCGACGTCGTCGATTTCCGCTTCGGTGATCCACGCGGCTTCGGCCTCGGCATCCACACCGGGCAAGCCCAGGCGCCTGATGGTGTCGATGGCGCGGGCGCCGTGAATGGTCGGCAGGAAGGACTCGACATCGACATCATGGCGCACGGCCCAGGTGGTCCAGACCCGCTCGGCAGCGGCAATGGACGTCAGGACGGTGCCGTCCATGTCGAACAGAAAGGCACGGTAAGTCGAATTGAAAACGGGGTGATCGGACAAGGAAAGGAACCTCGCAGCTGCCGGACGGATTTGCCCGGCAATGTAGCATCTGCGAACGACTCAGTTGAGTCGTTTGGACTTGAAGGTCTGGTCCACACAATCGAGCAGCCCACCGATCATCCAGGGCTTCTTGATAAACGAGACCGCGTGTCGCACGCCTGAGCTTTCAGGGGTTTCGAAACCGGACATGATCATGATCGGCTTGTCCGGCCAGCGATCGCCGAACTGGTTGGCCAGGTCCGCGCCATTGAGCGTGCCGGGCATGGTGATGTCTGTCAGCAGCATGTGCACCTGCGGCGCATGCTGCTCCAGATAGATGACTGCCGCGTCCGCACTGATTTGCGGCTCGACGACAAAACCTTCCTCCTGGAGAATCTCGCAGAGAAACTCCAGGATCAGCGGGTCGTCCTCAACCACCAGGATCAACCCGTCAGGACGATGTCCGCCCGCCGTCGGTACTCGACTCATGACCGTGCCGCTCCCTGATTGCCTCAATGATTTCGCGGAATTGGATCCGCTGCCTAAAGGTATGAGCAGCGCAGACCGCGGAAATTCATTTTTGATACAGCCAGGTGACCGGCATCACGCGTCCGGATCAATCATCGATGTCTTTTTTCTGGGCTCAGGTCGTTCGGGGCGACAAAAAACCTGTGGGAGCGAGCTTGCTCGCGAAGGCGTAGTGTCAGTCGCAATCAATGTTGACTGATACGCCGCTTTCGCGAGCAGGCCCCCACAGGGCCTGCGGTGATTGGACTTACTGAGACATTTCGCTTTTTTCATTGCATCCTTGGACATTGCATCTTTTTTCATCGAGTCCTTGGACATGCTGCCTTTGGACATGGCGTCCTTGGACATCGAATCGGTTTTCTTCATCGCATCTTTCTTCATCGCATCCTTGGACATCGAGTCCTTGCTCATGCTGTCGTTGCTCATGGTGTCAGCTGCAAACACGGAGGCAGCGCCAACGGCCAGGCACATGGACAGTACAACGGTGGTCAACTTTTTCATGATGAAACTCCCTGGAGCGTGGGTTGTGGTGGTGTGAAAGGGCCAGGCATTCGTCAGCTGCCACCGAACCAGTTGTAGCCCTGGTCTTCCCAGTAGCCGCCGCTGTAGGTGTTACTGACGAAAATCGCCTGAATGTGTTTGGGGTTCTTGTAGCCAAGTTTGGTGGGCATGCGCAGCTTCATCGGGAAGCCGTACTCGCGCGGCAGCACCGCGCCGTCCCAGGTCAGCGCGAGCAGGGTTTGCGCGTGCAGCGCAGTGGCCATGTCGATGCTGGTGTAGTAGTCGTCGGCGCATTTGAAGCCTACGTATTTGGCGTCGGTGTCGGCGCCGATGCGCTTGAGGAAATCGCTGAAGCGCACGCCGCCCCAGCGTCCGATCGCGCTCCAGCCTTCGACGCAAATATGCCGGGTGATCTGCTCGGTCTGGGCCATGGCGCGCAGTTCGTCGAGGCGCCAGCTGCGCTTGTCGGCGACCAGGCCGCTGACCTCCAGGCGATAGCTCTCCTCCTCCACTGTCGGTGCCTCGTCGATGCCGTAAAAGGCATTGAAGGGAAACGGCCGGGTGATCATCGATGCGGGATAGGTCGGCGCCATGGCGTTGGGGTTGAACAGCCAGCCCTGTACCCGGTCGTTGAAGCGCGACATGGAGGACAGCGCGGTGTCGACGCTTTCGTTGTCGGTGATGTTGCAACCGGACAACATGGCCACGCCACCGAGGGTCAGGCCACGCAGCAGGAACGAACGCCGCGAGCGGTCTTCGATTTGCGGGGCGAGGATCTTGCGGGCGTCGGTGAGGATCGAAGACTCGTCCAGTCCGGGGATCTGAATGCGCTTTTTCATGCTTGCTCCTTGCGGCCGACGATCATGGCCAACAGTGTTTTCGGAACCAGCGCGACCATCAGCAGATGCACCGCCACGAAGGCCACCAACAGCGCCATGGCGAAGAAATGCACCCGGCGTGCGCCTTCGTAACCGAACATCAATTCACGCAGCAGCGGGAACTGCACCGACTTCCACAACACCAGCCCGGAGAGCACCAGCAGCGTGATGTCGACCATCACGAACAGGTAGGCGACGCGTTGCACCTGGTTGTAATGGTTGAGGTCGGCGTGTCCGAGTTTTCCGCGCAAGGCGGCCCACAGGTCATGCAGCACGCCGCTGGGCGTCACCGGGAAGAAACGCCGCTTCAGGCGCCCGCTGAACAGGTTGAAGGCCAGGTAGATCAGACCGTTGATCGCCAGGAACCACATCGCCGCGAAATGCCATTGCAGCGCGCCAGCGAGCCAGCCGCCGAGGGTGATCGACGCGGGAAAGCTGAACTCGTAGATCGGCGAGGCGTTGTAGATGCGCCAACCGCTGGTGACCATCACCAGCACCGCCAGGGCGTTGAGCCAGTGGGTCATGCGTAGCCAGCGTGGATGACTGGCCTTGGGTGAAGCAGTTGACTGCGACATGTCCGGCTCCCGTGTGTTGTTGTTCGTTGGGGCCGAGTATGGGAGCCGGAAGATCGCCAAATCCTCACATAAAGTTAAATTAAACGTGATAACTCGCGCATAGCGAGCACCGAAAACCCTGTGGGAGCGGGCTTGCTCGCGAAGGCGTAGTGTCAGCCGCTATTAATGTTGGCTGACACTACGCCTTCGCGAGCAAGCCCGCTCCCACAGGGGGACTTGTGTAGTCCGTCGAGTGCGCAATTATGGTTAAATGCCGCCCCTTTCCACGCCACCGACCCGACCCGATGAACCCTGAAGCCCTCGCCACCCTCGACCAGCACCTGCTGACCGCCCTCGCGGCCGCCCCCGCCGAAACCCGTCGCCTGTTCCACGGCCGTGGCCGCTGCTGGCCGGGGCTGGAGCAAGTGACCGTGGACTGGTTGCAGGGCGTGGTGCTGGTGGCGTTGTTCAAGGAGCCGGAGGCGTCGCAACTGGAAGACCTGAAGCAGCGGCTGATGGCGATCACCCAGTCTGATCAGTGGGCACAATCCGGCGCCCATACGCTGTTGCTGCAACATCGCTACCTGCTGCAAAGCACCACCGAATGGCTGCTGGGCGAAGTCATCGAAGAAATGACCATCACCGAGGGTGGCCTGAAATACCGGGTCGACCTGGGCCGCAAGCAGAACACCGGGCTGTTCCTCGACATGCGCTACGGCCGCGACTGGGTCCGTGCCAACGCACAGGGCAAGCGGGTGCTGAACCTGTTCGCCTACACCTGCGGCTTCTCGGTGGCGGCCATCGAAGGCGGCGCGAGCCACGTGGTCAATCTCGACATGTCCAGCCCGGCCCTGAGCCGTGGCCGCGACAACCACCGGCTCAACGGCCACGACCTGGGCAAGGTCACGTTTCTCGGCCATGACCTGTTCAAGTCCTGGGGCAAAGTCATCGGCAAAGGCCCGTACGACCTGGTGATCATCGACCCGCCGTCGTTCCAGAAAGGCAGCTTTTTGCTGACCAAGGATTACCAGCGGGTGCTGCGTCGGTTGCCGGAATTGCTCAGCCCTGAAGGCACGGTGCTGGCCTGCATGAACGACCCGGCGTTTGGGGCGGACTTCCTGATCGATGGCGTGACTCGTGAGGCGCCGGGCTTGCGGTTTGAGCAGCGGCTGGAGAATCCGCCGGAGTTTCCGGATGCGGATGTCGAGTGTGGGTTGAAGGCGTTGGTGTTCAGGCTGGACAACTAGAAAAGATCGCAGACTGCGGCAGCTCCTACAGGGTTTTGTATTTCCCGTAGGAGCTGGCAAGGCCTGCGATCTTTTGATCTCAAGAGCGTGTAGCTAAACCAGCTACCGACGGATGCCTTCCCTCTCCCGCCACCTCATCAATCTGCGCCATGCTCAAGTGCGCGGTCTCCCTCAAGAAGAACGAGCAGACCGCCACAATCGCCAGCGCCACCGAGCCGTACACGGCTACACCCACCGCATTGTGGTGGGTGGCAATCAGGATCGCCGTGGCCACGCTCGACGCCGTACCGCCGCCAAGTGCAGCGCCGATCTGGTAGGCGGCGGACATCCCCGAATAGCGCATCTCCCGGGGGAACTGCTCTGCGAGAAAGGCCGGAATCGGCCCCTGTGTCGCTCCCATGAACGCGCCAACCGCGATGTAGGCCAGGGTCGATACCAGCAGGCTTTTCATGCCGACCAACGGGAAGAAAGCAAAGAACCCGACGGCCATGATGACCGCACCGAGGATCATGACCTTGCGACGGCCGATCCGGTCGGACAGCAGGGCAAACAATGGCGCGGTCACCACGATGGCCACCGACAGCGAAAAATCGAAGATCAGTGCATCGGTGCTGCCGTAACCGATCTGCGTGGCGTACGACAAAAAGAACGTGCTGCCGATGTAGGCGATGGTCACGTAGCCAAACGCGATCCCCGTGCACAGCAGCATTTCTTTCGGCCGCGCCCGCAGTGCCGCGATCAGTGGCATACGCACCGGCGCCTTTTGTTCGACGCGCTGTTCGACGGGTTTTTGCAGCCGCGCATAGAGCCCGATCAACACCAGCACACCGCCCAGCCAGAAGGGAATGCGCCAGGCGAAATCGGCGAGATTATCGTTGGAGGCGACACTGACAATGCCGAACACTGCCGCGCCGAGGATGCCGCCGATGCCGATGCCCATGCTGGTGAAACTGCCCCACAACCCTCGTCGACCGGGCGGCGCCGACTCGATGCCGAACAGCGCCGCCCCGCCCCACTCACCACCGGCGGCGAAGCCTTGTATCAAGCGCAGCAACACCAGCAGAGCCGGTGCTGCCAAGCCAATCGACGAATAGCCCGGCAGGCAGCCGATCAACAAGGTACTCAAGCCCATCAGCAACAGGGTGATCACCAGCATTTTCTGCCGGCCGATCCTGTCACCGTAGTGCCCGAACACCATGCCGCCCAACGGTCGGGCAAAAAAGCCCGCGCCAAAGGCGCCGAAGGCAAACAGCGTGGCGGTCAGCGGGTCCATCTGCGGGAAGAACACCTTGGGAAACACCAGCGCCGCCGCCGTGCCGTAGATGACGAAGTCATAGAACTCCAGCGCGGTGCCCATGCCGGAGACGAAGAAGGTTCTGAGGGCGGACTGCGAACCCGCCGGGGAATGACCGTAACTAGCCATATCGAGTGCTCTTTTTGTTGTTATGGAGGACGTCGTTTCAGAAGCGCTGGAAGCCGTCGCGGGCCAGCAGCATCGGGTTGCCGGCGACGTATTCGAGGACCGCGTTTTCGCTGTCGATGCCGATGGTCAGCAGGGTTTCCCAGCGCTCGGTGGCCGGCAGGCTCAGGTCCGGATGGAAACAGATCGGCGCCTCGTCCCCGGCGTCACCGCACATGGCCCCTGCCCGGCGATTCAAGTCGCCATGGATCATGTCGACCCGCGCCGCGTTGACATGGGCCAGGCGTGCGTAGGTGGTCGATGCATCCGGCGTTCGCTCGCCAAGGCTCAGCACCGGGTCAAGGAAGTGATTGGTGTGGGTGATCCAGCCGTCTTCGCCGGGCAGGACCACGGCGATGCCGGCAGCGGACATTTCAATGCTCGCCGCCCGTGGCGCCGTATCACGGGTCGAGAACACGGTCAGGACGGTCGACGCACTGACCCGCGCCGACCGCGCCAGGGCAATGGCCTCTTCAACGCTGGTCGCCTCCTCCAGGATCCGTCGGGCAATGGCGTGCACCGGCACCCCGGCTACCGCGTTATCACTGGCGTGGTGGAGGATGTTGAAGTGCAGCCCGAGGCCGGCGCTGTTCACGCCGATCTTGCCCAGCATGCCGAACTCGGTGAACAGCTTGACGGTCATGCCGGAAGGGTTTGTCAGTTGCAGCAGCATGCCGTGGGGCACCAGCGAATCGTGCCAGTCCCAGGTCTGGATGGTCCTGGGCGCATCGGCCCCCGCCGGCGCGAAGACCGCTGTCGAGCATTCGCCCTCGAGAGAGGCAGGCATCACCGCGAGGATTTCCGTGCGGGCGTTCAGGCTCGCCAGTTGCCACAGGGGAATCCCGGCGCCTTCGGCCGTGGCTTGCAGTTCCTGGGCCAGGTTCGGGCTCCAGTCGGTGAGTGCTTGCAGGCTGGCTTCGCCCAGGGCGCGCACCTGTTCGGGCGCCACGCCCACCTGATTGAAAAAGTCGAGATAGAGCGCCACCGTCTTGCCGATTTGCGCCGCCCAGGTTTCGCCGATTTGCTGGCCTCGAATCTGTGGGTTGTGGGTGTCGGTGACGAAGCAATGCAGTTTCACGAGCGGTGTTCCTTTTTTGCGTGGGTATTCAACCTGTGGGAGCGGGCTTGCTCGCGAAGGCGGGGTGTCAGTCAACATCTGTATTGCCCGATACACCGCTTTCGCGAGCAAGCCCGCTCCCACAGGTACTGTGTCCGGCCTGAATGGAATCAGGGTTTAAGGGAAAAGATCTCGCGGCCGGCGAAGAAGGTCTGCAGCACCCGGGTATCGCGCAAGGCCTCGGACTTGACGGTGAAGACATCACGGTCGAGGACGATCATGTCGGCCTGTTTGCCCGGCTTGAGCGAACCGATCTGTTCTTCAAGGCGCAGGGTGCGGGCGGCGTTGAGGGTGTAGGCCTGGAACATGGTCTGGCGGTCGATGTCTTCGGCGGCGTTGAGCACGCCTTTGGGGCCGGTGCGGCTGACTGCCTGATAGATCGCCTTCCACGGATCCGGCGTGGTGATCGGCCAGTCGCTGGCGCCGGCAATGGTCGCGCCGTTCTTGAGCAGCGAACGGGCCGGGTACGAATACATGAAGGCCATGGCGCTGACATAGGGCTTGACCAAGTCCATGCTCGACTCATCGGCCATGGCCCAATACAGCTGCATCGAGGCAATCACGTTGAGGGTTTTGAAGCGGGCGAATTCCTTAGGGTTGACCATTTGCAGGTGCGTGATGGAGTGGGGAATCCCGCTTTGCCGATCCTTGCGCGCCTGTTCGATGCCGTTGAGCGATTCACGCACCGCGCGATCGCCAATCGCGTGGATGTGCACCAGCCAGCCACGGGCGTCGGCAGCGCTGACCAGCTCGCCGAAGTGCGCCGGGTCGATCAGCAATTCGCCGGATTTTTTCGAGTCCTTGTAGGGCTCCAGCATGGCGGCGCTTTGCGCCGGAACTTCCGCCACGCCGTCGGCAAAAATCTTGATGCCCGGCAGGGTCAGGTTGGGCACGCCGATAAACTGCTGGCGAACCTTGTCCAGTTCATCCAGATCGGCCGGTGTGGCTTTCGAATCGGCCATCAGCAATGCGGCCACATGCGCGGTCAGCTCGTCGCGCTCGGCCAGCGCCTTGTAGATCGGCAACACCCCCAGCGACTGATTGTTCACATCGCCACCGGGAATTTCATTGGCGATGGGGTCCATCCAACCGGTGATGCCCAGGCTTTTGTAATAGTCGAGGGCTGCACGCGCGCCCGCCATCAATTCCTCGGTGGTCGGAGGTGGCAGCAGGGCCTGCACCGGATACAGTCCGGCGTCGACCAGGAAGCCATTGGGCCGTCCATCGTCGTGATGCCCGATCGTGGCCTGCTCTTCGTCCTTCAACGCCTTGACCCGCGCGACATCCACTCCGGCACGCTGGAGCATCGCCCGGTTGGCCCACCCCGTGTGCAGGTCCCAGCCCAGAAAGAGAATCGGCGTGTCTGCCCATTCGCCCTGATTGAAGCGCTGCTCAAGCGCCTCGACCTGGCTCCAGTAAGTCGATGGCAAGCCGCCGACGCTAAGGATGTCACCGCGTTTGGCCTTGCCGTCTTCGCGCCACTGACGCAGGCGCTTTTCCAGCTCGTCGAGCGCCAGCAACTCGCCGTCCAGATTGGCCTGACGCAATTGCAGGCCGCCCTTCACCGTGTGTGAGTGCGAGTCGATAAACCCCGGCATCAGCACCTTGCCGCCCAGGTCGACGATGCGCGTGCCCGGCTGTTTGAGCCGCAGCACCTGGGCATCGGAACCCACCGCCGAAACCTTGCCGTTCTCGACCGCAATGGCCTGCTGCAAGGGCTGGCCAGGTTCGGCGGTGTACACCCTGGCGTTGTGCAGGATGAGATCAACAGCGGCCATACTTTCCATCGAGGAACAGGCCAGAGCAAGCGACGTGGCCAGAGTCAGAATCTGTTTCATGGGTGGCTCTTTATTTTTGTTGGGCTGCAGCCAATACTATCCAAGCCGAATCGACAACTGAATGCCTGCTCCCGCACAACTTCTGTGCCTATCAGGAATAGATAAATGGATAAAATGGGTGCCCTGACCATGTTCGTCGCCACCGCCGAACAGGGTAATTTCAGCCGCGCCGCCGACCTGCTCGGCAAGACCCCGTCCGCCCTGACCAAGGCCGTGGCTCAACTGGAGGAAGAACTCGGCACGCGCCTGTTCGACCGCACCACCCGGCGCATGGCGTTGACCGAGGCCGGTCGCATCTACCTGGAAGGTGCACGCCAGGCGCTGATGCAACTGCAACTGGCCACCGAGGATGTGGAGCAGTTGCAGCATGAACTGCGCGGCGACCTGCGGATCACCGCCCCGCCCTCGTTCGCGCCGGCTTTTCTGAACCAGGTGTGCTGTCGCTTTTTGACCGCGTACCCGCAGGTCAAACTGGAAGTGGACCTGAGCGATAACTTCGAAGACCCGGTGGACGGTGGCTATGACCTGGCCCTGCGCGACGGCCCCATCGACCTGCCTGGCGTGATCGCGCAGCCGCTGGTGGAAAACCAGGTGTTGCTCTGCGCCAGCCCGGCTTACCTGGCGCGCAAGGGCGAGGATGTTTCACTGGAGAACTATCAGCAGCACGACTGGCTGATCTTCCGCCACCCGCTGCTCAACCGGCATTTCTGGTGGGTCAAGCAAGGCGAGCAACGAATTCGGCTGACACAACCGACGCCGCGGGTGGCCAGCGACAACTTTGATTTTCTGCTGGCCTGTCTGCTCGATGGGCAGGGTCTGCAGTTCATCCCGCAATGGAGTGCCGCGCCCTATCTGGCGCGGGGTGAATTGGTCGAGTTGATGCCGCAGTACTGGCGTGAACCCAGTGCGTTCGGGCCGTGGATCTACGTGCTGTACCTGGCCCACCGGCGCAACACACGCAAGGTCAAAGTGTTCATCGAATACCTCAAGGCGCATTGGCAGGAACAGCAGGCCTGAAGACCGCATAGCGCCCTTCGCGAGCAGGCTCGCTCCCACAATGAAATGCAGTTCAACTGTGGGAGCGAGCCTGCTCGCAAAGGCGACGGCTTGGGCAACCAGACAATCCGGATTAGCGCGGCTGCAACACCAGCGCAAACAACTCGCCATGCCCGTTCACGTTGAGCTTGTGATAGAGGTTGCGCCGGTGCACTTTCACCGTTTCCGGGGAGATGCCCATTTGCTGGGCGATGGCCTTGCTGGAGAAGCCCTGGAGAATCAGGCGCGCGGTTTCGATTTCCCGCACGGTCAGGCGGGCGTCGAAGCGATCGAGCAAGGTCGCCAGATCGCCGGCCGGCGGTTCGGCGACCGGCCCTTCCGGAGGCAGCAAATCCAGGTGTCGGCGCATCGCGGACAGCACCCAGTCACGCACGCATAGCAGGCGCCCCTGATCCTCAAGGCCAAAGCGCGTCGAACGCCCGAGGGACAGGCCGAGCACGGCGCCGTCGAGGTTGACCATGAACTGCAACTCGTCGCCACCGACCACTGTGCTGAAGTAACTCAGGTAGTACTCGCTGTGCTGGAACTGGTCGGGGGCCACCGATTCGAGGCTGTGCAAGCCGTCGGCGATGCCGGCGCACACGGCTTGATAGAATGGATCGAGCAAGTACATGCCGGCGCGGTAGTCCGCCAGTTCTTCCTGCTCGGCACTGTTGCCCTTGGCATCGAAATCAATCAGCAGGCGCGGCACGTGGCCCGGGCGCATCAGCGCCACCAGGGCGTTGTCCAGCGGCACCAGCAGCCGCAGGGTATCGACCAGCGCCCGCCAGAAACCGTCTCGCCCCACCGTCGTAAAGACCCGCGCCAGCCCCTGGTGCACCGGCAACTCTTTCAACAACGCGTCCACGCACTACCCCTTTTGAGTAACCCATGATGGGAATGGGTGAAGGCCACCCCGGTCGATACGCTGCAAACTCCTGATTACCACCGGCCGCAACAGGCCAGGAGTGCCGCATCATGAGTCGTCACCGCTTGTATTTCAATCTGGGGTTTGGCGCCTGTCTGGCGGTGTCGCTGTCAGCGCTTGCCGTCGAAGCCCCGACCGTGCACGTGTACAACTGGTACGACTACATCGGCCCCACGACCCTGCAGGACTTCAAGCGAGACACCGGGATCGCGCCGGTCTACGACACCTTCGACAGCGCCGAAGTACTCGAAGGCAAGTTGCTCACCAGCCGCAGCGGCTACGACGTGGTGGTGGCCAGCAACTTCAGTCTGCCGACCCTGATCAAGGCCGGTGCCCTCGCCCCACTGCCCCGCTCGCAGATGCCGGACTTCAAGAACATGGACACCGAACTGCTGGCGAAACTGGCCAGCAACGATCCGGGCAACCAGTACGCCGTGCCGTACCTGTGGGGCACCAACGGCATCGGCTACAACATCGACAAAGTGCGCGCGGTACTGGGCGACAAGGCGCCGGTGGACTCCTGGGACCTGGTGTTCAAGGAGGAGAACCTGGCCAAACTCGGCGAGTGCGGCGTGGCCATGCTCGACTCGCCGTCGGAGATGCTGCCGGTTGCCCTGCATTACCTCGGCCTGCCGCCCAACAGCACCAACCCCGAAGACTACAAGAAAGCCGAAGCGCTGCTGCTCAGGCTGCGTCCGCACATTGCCTACTTCAACTCGTCGAAGTTCATCAGCGACCTGTCCAACGGCAACATCTGCGTGGCGGTCGGCTGGTCCGGCGCGATGCTCGAAGCCAAGACCACCGCCGAGCAGGCCGGCAACGGCGTGAAGATCGCCTACAGCCTGCCCAAGGAAGGCGCGCCGGTGTGGTTCGACACCCTGGTGCTGCTCAAGGACGCCCCGCACCCGGTACAAGGGATGGCCTTCATCGAGTACATGATGCGCCCTGAAGTCATCGCCCCGGTCAGCGACCACCTCAATTACCCCAACGGCAACCGCAGCGCGACCACGCTGGTGGCCGAAGCGACCCGCAACAACCCGGCCGTCTACCCGTCAGCCGAAGCCATGGCCACCCTGTTCACCCTCCAGCCCCTGCCACCGGCGACCGAGCGCGTACGCACGCGAATCTGGAGCAAGGTCAAAAACGGCCAATAACCCACCGCATACCCTTGTGGGAGCGGGCTTGCTCGCGAAGGCGTTGGGTCAGCCAACGTTGATAGCGACTGACACTACGCCTTCGCGAGCAAGCCCGCTCCCACAGGGGATCTACGATGCCCGAAATACCCCTTTTTTCTGCCACGAATCGAATGAGAAAACCCATGAAACCACGCGCCCGCGACCTGAACATCCTGTTCGGCCAACTGCAACCCGGCCCGCTCAATGCCATCACCGACGTCCCCGGCGTGCGGATCGGCCACTGTGATGTACGAGGACGCACGGCCAACGGCCGCGACATCCTCACCGGAGTGACCGTCATCGAACCGCGTGCCGGTTCCACCAGCCAGCAACCGTGCTTTGCCGGCGTGCATGTTCTCAACGGCAATGGCGATGCCACGGGCCTGGAATGGATTCGCGAAGCGGGCTTGCTGACCAGCCCCATCGCCTTCACCAACACCCACAGCCTGGGCGTGGTGCGCGATGCGCTGATCGTGGTCGACCGCGAACAGCAAGCCGATGACGGACGGCTCTACTGGAACATGCCGGTGGTGCTGGAAACCTTCGACGGACTGCTCAACGACATCAACGGTTTTCACGTGAAGCCCGAACACGTAGCCCAAGCCGTGCACTCGGCGGCGGGTGGCCCGGTGGCCGAAGGCAATGTCGGAGGCGGCAGCGGCATGATCTGCCACGAATTCAAGGGCGGCATCGGTACCGCGTCGCGACGCTTGAACAGCGCCCAGGGTGGCTGGACAGTGGGGGCGATTGTCCAGGCCAACCATGGCATCCGCCATGAACTGCGCGTCGACGGGTATCCGGTCGGGCGCTACATGGAACAGGTCGATTCGCCGTTCCTCAAGGCCTCGCTGCCCCATCCGGGCATGGGTTCGATCGTGGTCTGCCTGGCCACCGATGCGCCGCTGCTGCCACACCAGTGCACGCGCCTGGCCCAACGCGCCAGCCTTGGCCTGGCCCGCACCGGCGGCGGCAATGAAGACCACAGCGGCGACATCTTCATCGCCTTCGCCACCGGTAACGATCACGTGCCACCGGCTGCATACGAGAGCAAGAAAGCGCCGACCACAAACAACCTGAGCATGGTCAACAACGACCACATCAGCGAGCTGTTCCTGGCCGCCACCGAAGCCGTTGAAGAAGCCATCATCAATGCCCTGCTCGCCGCCGACACCGCCGAAGGCAACGGGCATGGGGTGCCGGGGCTGGATGCCGAAACCCTGCTCAAGGCGTTGCGCCGCGCCGGCTGGCCGGGGGATGCGACTAGCGGTACTTGAGTGAAACACTCGGTCTTTCTAGGATGAACTTACGCAGTCGCTTGCTTGTGCAAGCCGCTGCGTAGGTGGTGAGTGAACTGAACCCCTACCAAGCTCACCGCCTGCTTCATGCGCATCTTGAGCCTCGAGGGCTCTACTTCCTCCCCATCAAAGAGCTTTGAGGCTCTTTTTTTGTCTCTGAAAAACCATCTCTCAATCAACACATTCCCCCTGTGGGATTTTCATTGAGGCTCGGTGGTGCACAGCGACCGCCACGCTGCCTGCGCCAGCATGTCCCGGTACGCCCTCGGGCTGCCCTTGACCCGGCCCGACAACCACGCGCGGCAGTAACTGTCTGCCTGGCCGATGATCAACGACAGTATCAACTCCGCCGGAAAACCACCCAATTCATCGCCGTGAGCACCCAGCCACTCCAGCAACTGCTTGTTGCGCGCCTTGTTGCGGGTGGCGAGTTCGTCCTTGAACGGCCCCTTGGTGACGGCAAATCGCGCGTGGTACTGGAACCGCGCCCACTCCGGCTGGCTATCGACCCAATCCACATAGCTGTGCACCAGCGCGTGCACCCCCGCCTGCGTGGTTTGTGCATCCGCCAGGTAGCTGTCGCGCAAACGGGCCTGATCATCGAGGGCGGTAAAAAACAACGCCGCCACCAGGCCTTCCTTGTTGCCGAAATGGTGATAGATCGCGCCGACACTGGTATTGCATTCGGCGCGGATCATTTCGATGGTGGTGGCCTCGATCCCCTGTTCGTTGAACAGGCACAGGGCCTTTCTGAAGATGTCGCGCTTGAGTTCGGCGCGTCGTCCGGGGTAGCAGCGTTCGAGCAGATCGGCGGTATCCATGCTGAAAAACAGTCCGCAAAAGTCATGAGTGGAGGCTGGCGGTTGCCAGCGAACAAGTGGTGCTAGGTTGACAGATTTCCTTTCAACAGAATACTGTTCCGTAACAGAACATTATTCTGTTACGGAAACTTGCTCTGTAAACCATCATCCTCAAGAGGCAAAAAAATGAGTCAGTTCCTCAGCATGTTCAACAGCGCAGGGCCAGAAGCGTTCAGCAAATTGGCCTGCCAGGTGGCGCCCTACTTCTCCACCATCAACCCGCTGGTCCAGGATTTGCGCAAAGGCTCGGCCACCGTGCACGTGCCGTTTGCCCGGGAAATCACCAATCATTTGGGTTCGGTGCATGCGATAGCGATGTGCAACGCCGCCGAGCTGGCCGCCGGGATGATGACCGACGTTTCCATTCCCGCCGGCGCCCGCTGGATTCCCAAGGGCATGAGCGTCGAATACCTGGCCAAGGCAAAGAGTGATGTGACGGCGGTAGCCGAAGGAGATGCAGTGGACTGGACCTGCGAAGGCGACAAGATCGTGCCGGTGGACATTCACGATGCCGAGGGCAAGAAGGTGTTCACGGCGCGGATTACCATGAATGTGAAGCTGGCCTAAACGCTGACCGCCTCTCGCGGAAAACTCGGTCCCTGTGGGAGCGGGCTTGCTCGCGAAGGCGTCGTGTCAGTCGCCATAAATGTTGGCTGACACACCGCTTTCGCGAGCAAGCCCGCTCCCACAGGGAAATTGTGGTGTTTAGTTGAATGCGGTCAGACCAGGCGCAACCGGGGGCCAGACGCCGGCACTGCATCATCACCCATACGCTCGCGCACAAACTCATTGGCCTTGCGCGTCAACTGGTCCAGATGCCGGTCGCGCTGTTTTTCCGCGTCGGTCATGGCCCGCTTGCCGTGTTTTTGCAGCAGATAGGTATGAATCTGCCGCACTTCCAGCGAGCTGTAGATCGACGCCACGTCCAGCAGCGCCATCAAGCCACCGGTACTGTGGTCGCGGGTATTCATCAACACCTGGGTCGCACGCACGCCCACCACCTGAAAACCCATCGCCTCGAAATACGGCACCTTGGCCACCGCGCAGGTCAGCTCGGCATGGGGATAGCGGCCGACCATTTCCCGCAGCATCCGTCGTGCCACACCCTGGCGCCGATACTCGGCCTGTACAGCCATGTACGCCACGCCACAGGCTTCGGGGTCGTCCTGCACCGGCAGGTACAGCAAAAAGCCGAGCACCTTTTGCGGATCGTCTTCGTCCGTGGCAACGATCAACTCCACGGCAATGCCTTTTTCACCGTTGAGCGCCTCCAGGTACAGGTGCACCTCATAGCCGATCGCGTATTGATAGAGGTTGTACAGCAGGTTGCTGGGCGGGATCGCGACCATACTGATGTCGGTCAGGTTGTCGACCACCATCTGCAGGATCTGGCTATTGATGTGCTCGGGGCACGAGGTCTTGAAGTGGCTGATCAGGGGCATTGCGGTGACAGGCTCCGGGAGGTGGGCCGCCTATCATAACGCGCCTGACACCTGCGGTCCGAAGGGTGATGGTGGTGTGGCAGGGGATTGGGGAAATGGGTGGGTCAAGCCCCCCGAACTTGAGGATTGCCACCCACTTCGGCGCTACAGAAAAGTCTTCAATGTTTTGATACAAATCAATCTTCCATATCTCCCGAGACCCTCTGGTGATTGGCGTAGCTCTTGCATCGACCGCATTGCGTACGTCAGCCACATCGGCGCGCCTCGAGGGAAACAATATGAAAAGCCTGCCTGACCTCAAACCGCTCGGTTTCAGCAAAACGGGCATCGCCGCTGTGATGCTGATCAGTATCGGCACCCTCAACGCCGCACCGCTGGACGATGTCAGCCAACCACCACCGACGGACCCCTCGGCGTATACCAACCCGCCGGCCGACCCCCAGGCCGCGGTGGATGCCATAGAGGCCATGCCACCCACCAACACGGGTGCCTTCGCCCTGCCCAATGGCGTGTATGGTACCCGCACCACGCCGACGACCGACAACGTGCTGCCGCCAGCGCTGCAGACATCGTTCAAGATCCCCACCAACGGCAAGCCCAGCCCGTTGTTCGGGGCGCAGCCGTACACCCAGCAATTGCTGTTGTTCGAAGAATTCGGCACGGAAAAACTTGACCCGACACTGCCGCCGCCCACCCTGACCTTCCCGCCTCCGATTGTCGGCCCGGCGCCCACGCAGGACCCGAACAACATCGCCCGCAGCGGCCCTTCGGCCGCGGCGCTCGAAGCCTTCATGCGCCAGCCCGGGCTGTACCCGTTTCCGTCGCAGTTTTCCAACGTGCTGGACCGCAACCCGTGGAAAGCGCAGATCGAAGCCTTCCTCAACCGCCATCCGGTCGGCTCGCCGGCCGAAGGGCGTCCGCCAGGAAAAGGCTGGTCGCACCAGCGCTGGAACGAGTTCTACCCACAGGTCGCCTTCAAGACCGCTCAAGCAGGCGCCAAGCTCAACGGCGGCATGCGCGACCGTCGCCAGTTGCACAACTACGCCGTCGGTGAGTTCGGACCGGGTGGCCTCTACTACCAGACCTCGGACATCCCGACCACGACGGGCACCACCAAAGGCATCGACACGCGTTTCCACCCCAACATGCCGATTCAGAACCACAAGGCGCTCTGGACCTTCGACGGCACCTTCCCGGCAAAACTGCTGATGGTGCGCTACGGCCAGGGCGTGCTGATGCGGCACTACAACGCCCTGCCCATCGACCCGTCGGCCAACATGGGTTTTGGCCTGCATACCCTCAGCACCCACGAACACAACGGCCACTCCCCGGCCGAAAGCGACGGCTATGCCAATGCGTTTTTCTTTCCCGGCCAGTACTACGACTATCGCTGGCCGGTGCAACTGGCCGGTTACGACACCATCAACACCAATGCGCAGGATCCGCGCGCGGCCTTCCCCTGCGCCCCGGGTGAAACCCTGTACGTCAACGATGCCACGCCGGGCCTGAAGACCTGCAACAACGGCACCATCAAGATCCGTGGCGACTGGCGCGAAACCATGAGCACCCACTGGTTCCACGACCACATGCTCGATTTCACCGCGCAGAACGTCTACAAGGGCAACGCGGTGATGATGAACTATTACAGTGCCATGGACCGCGGTAACGAAGCCTTGGAAGACGGTGTCAACCTGCGCCTGCCCAGCGGTTCGGCGTTGCCCTGGGGCAACCGTGACTACGACGTCAACCTGATGCTGGCCGACAAGGCCTGGGATGCCAATGGCCAGTTGTGGTTCAACCCCTTCAACACCGATGGTTTTCTCGGCGATCAACTCTTGGTCAACTGGCAGTACCAGCCGCGTCTGAAAGTGCGGGCGCGCAGCTATCGTTTCCGCATTCTCAATGGCTCGGTGTCGCGCTTCTTCAGGATCGCGCTGGTGCGTGAAATCGTCGGTACCGGTGGTGAATTCCCTGGCCCGACAGGCTCCGGCCTGTCCTATACCCGCGTGCCCTTCCACATGATCGCCAATGACGGCAACCTCATGGAGCACGCCGTACCGTTCGACGGCAGCATGGATCTGGACGGTGACGGCGATGTGCAGGACCACAACGCGATCCTGCCTGCTCAGGGCATCGCCGAACGTTACGACATCATCGTCAACTTCGCGAAAAACGGGATTAGCGTTGGCGACAAGCTGTACTTCGTCAACCTGATGGAGCACCAGAACGGCAAGGGGCCGGAACCTGTGCCGCTGAGCCTGGCCGATGTCCTTTCCGGCAAGTACAAGGCGGTGCTCAAGCTGGGCAGCAAAGGGCTGGAATGGGACGGCGGCGACCCGGTGGTGGGCAAGTTCCTGCAGATGGTGGTGCAGCCTTACGCTGGCCAGGACGTGAGCATGAACCCTGCCGACTACGAACCTGCCAAACCGGGCAAACCGGTTGGTAAGGTCATGATCCCGTTGACGATCAATCGTGACGATCCGACGATGCAGGCCAAGCTCAAGGCGGCGCGGCATCGCGAGTTCATCTTCGGTCGCTCCGACGGTACCGACGAAGAGCCCTGGACCATCAAGACCGACGGCGGTTTCGGCTACCAAATGGATCCTCGGATCATCAGCGCCGCTCCGCAATTGGCCACCGGTCCGACCCCTGCCGGGTTCTCCGGCGATGGCACCCTGGAAGTGTGGAAAATCAGGAACGGCGGCAACGGCTGGAGCCACCCGGTGCATGTGCATTTCGAAGAAGGCGTCGTCCTCAACCGCGACGGCAAGGCACCGCCGGAATGGGAAAAATGGGCACGCAAGGACGTCTATCGCATCGGCGAGGGCATCGACAGCTCGGTGGACGTGGACATTGCTATCCGCTTCCGTGAATTCGCCGGGACCTACATGGAGCACTGCCACAACACCCAGCACGAGGACACGTCCATGCTGATGCGTTGGGATGTCGAGCACCCCGGCCAGTTCCAGTTGATGCCAACGCCCCTGCCTGGCTGGGACGGCGTCACCTACGTCAATTCCGCCGCGCTGCCGACTTTCCGCACTGGCGATGAACGTGTCGAAGACCTCGCCAACCAGAAACCTGTCGCCAACCCCGACAGCGCCATCAGTAACACCGGCCAACCGGTGACCATCAACGTGCTGGCCAACGACAGCGACCCTGACGGCAACGTGCCGCTTAAAGTGGTGGGTCTGGAGCAACCGGACTCCGGCAAGGGCTCGGTCAGCACCGACGGTCTGCGCGTGATCTACACACCACCGGCCACGATCCCCGCGCCGTTCACCGCGACCTTTACCTATAGGGCCAGCGATGCGAAGAATGCGGAGTCGGCACCGGCGACGGTGTCCGTGGCGGTCTCGGCAGGGGTCGTCGAGAACCTGATCGTCACCAGCGCCACCGTCACCGCCCGCAGCAGCAGCCGCTGGTATTGGGTGCTGTCCGGCACCACCTCGCGTGGCACGGGCAATAGCATCACGGCGACGGCCACAACCACAACCGGCACGGTGAACCTTGGCACCGCCACCCTGACGCTTACGCCGACAGGCGCGCGCTGGAATATAGCGGTGACAACCGTCGGCAGCGGCCCGTCGCCCAACCCGACAGCGACCATCAAGTCGGCCTTCGGCAAAACCGTGACGGTGCCAGTACACTAGAGTGGATTGATCGGCGCCCGGTCCATGCAATGTGTACCGGGCGCTTTTTTTGCGGATCGTACGGTGGGCCGAGTGAGGTTCTATTCGCAAAGTGCCTCGCATTTGCGCTGACTGTCAGGCCGCCTTCGCGAGCAGGCTCGCTCCCACCATTGGATCGGCGTCGTACACAGATATTGTGTTCACCAAAGATCAAATGTGGGAGCGAGCCTGCTCGCGAAGGCGGCCCCCAGTCACCGCTGCGGCGCCACCATCCGAAAACGGATATTGATCTCGTTGGACACCATACTGTCCGCCCACTCGCCCTCGCCTATCTTGAAGTCGTCACGCTTGAGCACCAGTTGGCCATCGAAGATGCCGATGGAACTCTCCGACTTCAGCATCACCGGCACACTCACTTCCCGAGTGAGCCCGCGCAGGGACAATTTGCCGGTGAACCTGTAGCGGTTATTGCCCAAGGCCTTGATGGACGTCGACTCGAACGTCGCCACCGGATAAGTCGCGGTATCGAACCATGCCGGTTTTTGCAGCTCAGTGTTGGCGTCGCTGCTGCCGGCGTCGATGCTGCTCAGGTCGATGGTCAGTGCGGCATGGGCGGCGCCCGGGTTATCGGTGTCGAAGTCGAGGTTGGCCTTGAACTTACCGAAGGTGCCGTAGGTTCTAGAACCCATCTGCTGATAGGTGAAACTCAAGGTACTGGCCTTGGCGTTGACTTCCTTGTATTCCACGGCTTCAGCGAACGGCGTCAGGCTGAACTGCACCGGGCCGAACACCAACGTGCCGGCCAGAGCGATGCAACGCGCGGATCGAAGGTTCATGGCACTCTCCGGGAGGGCTCCCGTATTGAGTTGGCGTGCCGTACACAAAGGCCGGCATCAGATGGACTAAAGCAAACAACCGGCGTTTATTCCACCTCACCCGTTGAATTGCGACCACCTGCCACTGGCCGCCGGTGCTACCCGCACGCCTCGCGTTGCCACGCCCGCCGCAACAGTTCGATCACCTCGGCATCCGAAGTCTGGGAAAAGTCCATGTACCAATGGCCAATCGAAGTGAACCACTCGGGCATCAGCGGGCAGACCAGTTCATCCACCTCGCGGCGCAGCGCCTCCACCGTCTCGATCGGTGCCACCGGCACCGCCACCACGATGCGCGCAGGTTCCTGCACCCGCAGCGCCTGGATCGCCGCCCGCATCGAAGCGCCGGTGGCCAGGCCGTCGTCGATCAGGATCGCCACCTGATCCTTGAGCTGCACCGGCGGGCGCGTGCCACGGTAGACCTGCTCGCGGCGCAACAACTCGCGGCTTTCCCGTTCGACCACGGCGTCGAATTCAGCCTTGGCAATCGGATGCACCCGCAGCGCCTCTTCATTACGAATCCGGATGCCGCCGCTGGCAATCGCACCCATGGTGTACTCCGGGTGGGATGGCACGCCGAGCTTGCGCACCAGCATCAGGTCCAGGCGAACCTTCAGCGCCGTGGCCACCTCATAAGCCACCGGCACGCCGCCACGGGGCAAGGCCAGAACGATGACATCGGGGCGATTGGCGTAAGGCAGCAGCGGCTCGATCAAACGCCGCCCGGCCGCTGGCCGGTCTTGCAGGATGGAATGGGACAAGGGGCTCATGTGAAAACCTCCCCAGGCGATTGCGCCTGACTTTTTCAGTCACACCGTCCTTTTGTGGCAAGGGGCTCTGTGGCAGGGGCTTTTGTGGCGAGGGGGCTTGCCCCCGTTCGAGTGCGAAGCACTCGCTAACACCGTTGATCATAAGATTTCTGGGGCCGCTACGCAGCCCAACGGGGGCAAGCCCCCTCGCCACAGAGTTCAGTGAACAGCATGCCCCTCCCGACGCGTCCCGCCTACACCAACCGCTCAATCTTCTGATGCTGCCACACCAGTTTGTAATACAGCGTCTGCAGCACCAGCATCCCCAGATACGCCACCGGAAACGCCATCCACACCCCTTGCAGCCCGAACTTCGCATCCAGCAGATACGCCGCCGGCAACTGCACCCCCACCACGCAGACAATGGAAATCGCCACCGGCACCATCACCGTGCCGCTGGCGCGCATGATGCCGCCGATGATCGCCTGGAAGCCAAACACCAACAGGCTCCAGAGCATGATGTGCAACAGGTGCTGGGCCATGCTCCGCGTCGCTTCTTCCGTGAGGAACGACGCCAGCAGCCAATGCGACAGCAAATACCCGAGCACCACCAGACCACCGGTCAGGCACACATTGATCATCAACCCCGTGCGCAGAATCGGCCCCATGCGTTCGATGCGTCCCGCCCCAATCGCCTGCGCGCCAAGAATCGACGCGGTAATCGCAATCGACAGCGCCGGGAACTGCACGTAATTGACGATCTGCGTCACCGCGCCATAGGCCGCCGTCGCCTGGGAACCGTGCTGGTTCACCAGCGCCAGAATCACCAGCTCCGACAGCGACAACACCACCATCTGCAACCCGGTGGGCAAACCGATGCGCAGCACCTTGCCGAGAATCGCCATGTCCAGCTTCATCGCCGCAAAGAACTCACGGTCCGGCGCCAGCGGATGGCCCTTGCCAATCAGCCGCCACGCCAGCAACCCCATCGCCACCAGGTTACCCACCAACCCGGCAAACGCCGCACTCTGAATCCCCATCGGCGGCAAGCCAATCCACCCGCGAATCAACGCCGGCGTCAGCGCCAACCCGACCATGGTCGACACCACCAGCGCCAACAACGGCGACAAGGTATCGCTCACCCCGCGCAACAACTGCGTGAACAGCACAAACACCAACAGCGACGGCATGATCCACAACATCACATGGGCATACGCCACCGCATCGTCCAGCACATCCGCCGGCGTCCCCAACCCCACCAACGCCGAGCGCGCAAACACACTGCCCACCACCGCCGCCGTCAACCCGATCAACACCCCCAGCAACAAGGTTGCCCCGGCAATCGCCTTCACCAGATGCGTCTCCCGCGCCCCCCACGCCTGCCCGATCAACACCCCCGCGCCGGCACCGAGGCCGATCACCAGGGCGATGAAGAAAAACACGATGGGGAACATCCCCGACACCGCCGCCAGCGCCTGGGTGCCAAGCATCTGGCCGATGTAGATGCTGTTGACCGTACCGGACATGGATTGCAGGAAGTTCGACAGCACCATCGGGGCGAGGAAAAACAGGTAGGTTTTCCAGAGAGGGCGTTGGGGGTTGGGGGTTTGCATGGGCGAAGATCCATCTCGACGGCAGTAGCGATGATTAAGGATAGCGTGGGTGGCTGAAACCAAGGGGCGATGACCATCTCAGGTCTGTGTCTGGATATCCAGCGGCCTGAGGTGAAAGGTCTGAAGTTTCATCATCAAAGGTCCTACACAAAGCTCGGAATGCCTCACCTTCCCGCGCTGATCTCGTGCGGCTTATAGTCGGCGCCGTCGCCCTAATGGCGATTCGGGTTTGGCGACCTGACCTCAGAGAATGCGAAGGCTATCCGCTTTATTGCAGGTATCATCGCACCCGCAAAGCCGCTGTTATGGCGGCTGTGCGCGGGAGACCTTCGGGTCTGCCGGTTTTCTCTGTGCCGGTTCGCCAACCTGCGCACAGCTGCCACCCATTCGTTTGGCGACGACTGAGTGACGGCCTTGAGCCAATCAAACAGAGATCTTCACAATGAATCGATACATACCTCTCACCGGAATCGACCTGGTTCCGGCCTCCCTGCTCATCGACACCCAAGCCCCACTCGACGTCCTGCAAGCCATGGCCGATTACCGGATTCGGACGGTTACGCAGGTGCTGGAAAACATCGCCTACCGATCCGAACTCGGTTGTGACACGGTGGTGCTGGAAGACTTTGCCAAATTGCTGGTCATTCCGTTGCGCGATGGTTGTGACTTGATGGATGTGATTGGCAGACGCCTGCGAGCACAAGCAGCGGAGTAAGCGAAAACGGGCGCCAGATCTAATCAGGCGCCCTTTTTGTTTGCGCTGCGTGAAGACGGTTCTGATCACTCACAACACCTTCCCCCAAAGTGCCAAACGCCCCTGCCAACAGTCAATTAGCTAAACTTCATGAGTAAACCACTTCGCGAAACCCTGAATATCAGGAGGCGAACAATGAGCAAGCAACCTCAACCCCAAAGCCGCTCCAACCCCCAACCCAGATCCCGTCCGTTGGTGCCGAACCTGCCGAGCAAAACCGGCAACAAGTCCGGCGGCTTGCGCGGTAACTATCCGCCGAAGAAGTCGTAATTGCCTCGGGTGTAAGACAGGCTTTGCAATGGAGCCTGTCGTACACCCCGTCACTTCAGCATTACTTGCCTCTATATCGGACATTGTTTTCCACAAGCGACGTCGTTCCGGCCAAGAATGATGGCCAAGGGCTACGCTCTACACGGTTTCTCAAATACACCTCGTGCATGCCGGCAATCGATTTGCCTCAATGGCTTAAGCGATAAAAATCCTGTGGCGAGGGAGTTTGCTCCCTCGCCACAGGTTAAGTGTGAGGCTTGTCTTCCGGTATCAGTCCAACCCCTGCTTCTTCGCGGTTCGATTACATGGAGTAAGCGTACATGCCCTTCCCCCCTCGTTTCCTCGACCACTACCGCAAAGCCGACCGCATCATGCTGGGCCTGATCTGGTTGATGTTCGCTTTCGCGGTGGGCCTGGCGTTCTGGCACGACACCTTCAAGCAGGCACTGTTGGTGGGTGGCGGTACCAGCGTGTTGCTGACGCTGGTGTATCGCGCCATCGGCGGTTCTCGGTTGATGCGCTGTTTGCTCGGCACAGGCTTGATGGTGATGGCGGCGTTGCACATCAACCAGGCCGAGGGGGTCATTGAGTCGCACTTCGGGATTTTTGCGTTGTTGGCGGTGTTGACGTTTTATCGGGACTGGCTGCCGATTCTGGTGGCGGCGGTGACGATTGCGCTGCATCACGTGGTGTTTCATGTGCTGCAGCACCAGGGTTTTCCGGTGTTCGTGATGGCGCATCACGGTGGCTGGACGATGGTGTTCGTTCACGCTTTTTATGTGCTGATGGAAACGGTCGCGCTGCTCTATCTGGCGGTGCACAGCCAGGCCGATGCGGTAGAGAGCCAGGACATGCTGGACAAGATGCTCGCCGCTGCTTCACAGCTGACAACCGATCCCGGTCAGGGTGACAAGGCGCGGGTGCATGTGTCACTGGCGCAGCGGTTCGATCAGTTCCTGATGCAGATCACCGCGTTGGTGGACGGGGTGGTGCGTGACTCCAACGGCTTGGGTCAGTTGGGCCAGGAGTTGGCCAAGGCCAGCAACACGCTGGAGAAAGGCGCCAAACATCAGTTGACGGAAATCGCGCAGATGACCGGGTCGATGCAGCGCATGGGTGATGCGATGGAGCACATCGTGGTGCATGTCGAGCATGCCGTTGCCCATGCCGGCCAGGCCAGTGTGCAGATCACCCGCGGGCAGGAAAGCGTGAACCGCGCGCGGCAGGAAATCACCCATCTGGCCTCGCGCCTGGAAGGCACCAACCAGACCGTGCAGGTGCTCGCCGGGCAGGCGCAGCAGATCGGTACGGTGCTGGAGGTGATCAGCAGCATTGCCGAGCAGACCAACTTGCTGGCGCTCAACGCGGCGATTGAAGCGGCGCGTGCCGGCGAGCAAGGCCGCGGCTTTGCCGTGGTGGCCGATGAAGTACGCAGCCTGGCGCAGCGCACGGCGGTGTCCACCAAAGAAATCCGGACCATTATCGAGGCCTTGCAGCAAGGCAGCCGCAAAGCCGTGGAGGCCATGCAGGACAGTCGCGAAGGTGTGGAGCGCTGCGTCGAGGACAGTCAGTTGGCGGCAGCGATGTTGCAGGCGGTCGGCAGCGACATCTCGCAGATCGATGAGCTCAATGGGCGAATTTTCACGACGACCCGCGAACAATCCACGGCGAGTGTCGAGATTGTCGGGCGCTTGCAGTCGGTGCAGAGCATCGCGCAGAACACGGCGGATGATGTGCAGACGCTGGCGTCGAGCAGTCGGCGCTTGCCGCCTATTGCGACTCGGCTGGATGCGTTGGGGCGCACGTTTCATCAGTGATGCTCGATGCGGGAGGTTGTCCGCTGGTCGAACCGACTTGCTCTACAGATTCATAATACCTATCTTTGAGTCTATAGAGGCAAGACAGGTATTGATCATGGCCGTCCCCCTGCAACCCCAATCCTTCAGCAAAAACCAATGCGTCACCGGCCTGCGCGCTGCGGTGAGCATTCTGGAAAAGTGGCAGGCCAGCAGCGACCAGGCCTGTCGCATCCTGCGCATTTCCCGCAGCACCTACACCCGGGCGCGGCAGCGCGATGTGGAGTGGGCTGTGGCGCTGGATGCGGACCAGATGCAGCGCATCAGTTTCGTGTTGAACATTCATGCGACGTTGCGCCTGGTGTTCGACAACCCGGACAACGTGTACGGCTTTGCCTCGATGGCCAATGACAATGAGTTTTTCAATGGCCGCAGCCCGTTGGAGATCATGGCCCAGGGCGACATGATTGCGCTGTATGAAACCTTCCGCCGCATCGACATGTTGCGGGGTGCGCAATGGTGATGGCGAGTGAGCTGGCGGTGTTTGCCGGTCAGTCGCTGCAGGCCTATCGGCTGGTCAATTCGAAGTTTCCGCCCATTGCGTTGTTTGATGACGTGGCGGACGCGGATGAGTTTGAGGTGCTGTTCGAGATTCAGGCGCTGACCAATCCGCGGTTGAAGAATGAAGTGGGTCAGCTTGAGTTGATTGCGCGCAGCGAGATCCCGTTCGGGATTGCCGGTTGCTCTTACGCCATCGCGCCGTTTACCCATGTGAATCCGGCGGGGTCGCGCTTCAGTGACGGCAGTTTCGGGGTGTTGTACCTGGCGGATTCGATGGAAGCGGCGCTGGCCGAAGTGCGGCATCACCAGGCTCTGTATTGGTCGAAGGTGCCGAGCCTGAACTATGAGCGGTTTGTGTTTCGCGGGTTGGCCTGTGCCTTTGGCGATGGCGGGATAAAGGACGCCACCGCCCTGCCGCTGACCGATCCGGTGTATGCGTCGGACGATTACAGCCATTCCCGCGTGCTGGGGCGGGCGGTGCGGGACGCCGGTTGTCCCGGTTTGCGTTATCACTCGGTGCGCATGCCGGGCAGTCATTGCTGGGCGTTGATGACGCCGAGGCCGGTCTCGTCGATTGTGCAGACGGCGCATTACGAGATGGTGTGGAATGGGCAGATCACCAGTGTCAGCCAGATCAGCGAGGCTTGAGCCCCGTTGTCAGGCACATGAAAACCTGTGGGAGCGAGCTTGCTCGCGATTGCTGAGTGTCAATCGACACAGATATTGAATGTGAAACTGCCATCGCGAGCAAGCTCGCTCCCACATGGATCTGCGATCCATTGACCGCATCGATAGTCACCATCAGTTCAATGAAGTTCTCTTAAAAAATCCCCGGCGTAACATCTGCTCCATACCAACCCATAAGCACCCCGGAGCACACCATCATGAAACGCCAGACCCTCCTCAGCATCGCTTTCTCGGTTTTCGCAGTTAACGCTTTCGCCGCAAACTCTGCTCAACCCGTGGTCGCTGAAGGCGGCTCGGATCGTCTGATTGAAAGCCGTGTGGCTGAAGGTGGTTCTGATCGCCTGATCGAAAACCGCGTCGCCGAAGGTGGTTCCGATCGCCTGATCGAAAACCGCGTTGCCGAAGGTGGTTCCGATCGCCTGATCGAAAACCGCGTCGCCGAAGGTGGTTCCGATCGCCTGATCGAAAACCGCGTCGCCGAAGGTGGCTCCGACCGCCTGATCGAAAACCGCGTCGCCGAAGGTGGCTCCGACCGTCTGATCGAAAGCCGCGCTGTCTGAATGCAGGGCTTTACCGCAGGACTCAATGAAAAGCCCGGCCTCAACCGCCGGGCTTTTTCGTGCGGGTGATCAATTCGTCCGTTGTTCATGCGCTTTCGCATAGCGCGCCAGGCCAATCTTGATGCCAACCAGCATGGGCGCGGCAAAGACGAACAGCAGGGCCACGGCGAAGAACGCCGTGTCGAAGGCAATCACCGTGGCCTGACCTGACACCGCCTTGCCCAGCAGGCTGGTGGCTGCCCCGCCAGCGGCCAACGGGTCCATGCCCTTCCCCGCCAGCATCGCGGTGGTGGTCGTCAGCCGCTCGATGAGCGCGTGCCCACCCGCAGTGACGTGGGTGCCCAGGACCACGCCGTTGCTGACTGCGTGATGCTCGATCAGGGTCTGCAGTCCGGCGACGCCCATCAGGCCGCCGAACTGACGCCCCGTATTGAACAGGCCGATGCCGCTGGCCAGGTTGCGGCTGTTGAGGTGGGTGAAGGCAATCAGTGTGATCGACAGAAACAGGAAGCCCAGGCCCAGGCCGCGCAGCAGGATGGCCGCCATCATGTCATCGTTGCCGCTTTCGCTGGTGGAGCCGGACAGCATCCACATCGCCGCCATGATCAGCAGGATGCCCAAGGGCACGGTGGCCACCGGCGGCACGCGGCGGACCTGGAACAACCAGGCGGCGATGAGCAGCGAACCGACAAAAAAACCGCCGCTGGGCAACAGCAGCAGGCCGGCATCGGTCGGTGTGAAGGCGAGTACCGACAGGGCAAATGCCGGGATCAGGTAGGCGCTGCCGAACAGCGCGGCACCGGCGACGAAACTGACGATAAAGGCAAAGGTGAAATCGCTCGATTTGAACAGGCTTAAGTCAAGCAGCCCCTGGCCTCCGGTAAGGACCTGTTGGCCGATAAAGCCCAGCAGCGCGGCGGTACCGATCACCGTCAGCACCAGAATGCGCGGTTCCTCGAACCAGTCCCAGCGGCTGCCCTGGCTGAGCACATAGGTGAAACAGAACAGGGACGCACAGAGCAACGAGAACCCGAGCCAGTCAAACGAAGGTTGCCGGCCCCTGGCGGGCATGGGGTGGTCGGCGATGAGCAAGAGGCCGGTCGCTGCCAATGCCAGCGGCACCACGCTGAAGAAAATCCAGGTCCAGGACTGGCTGTCGATCAACCACCCTTGCAGGGCCGGTGCGAGGGTCGCGGACGCAACCACGGCCGCCATGGCGAACAGGGCTTGCAGGATCGGCTGAAGGGCGCGCGGATAACCGCGAAAGATGATCGCCTGGCCCGCCACCAGCAAAGCACCGCCGGCGAAGCCTTGCAGGATGCGCAGTGCGATCAGCAGCTCCAGCCAGGCGCTGACGGCAGCCACGCAGCACGCCAGACCCATGACCAGGGTGGCGCCGATGAGCACGTTGCGTGGAGAAAAGCGCTGCATCAGCCAAGGGGCGAGCATGAACCCGATCAGCTTGAGGGCGATGTAGCCGACATCCAGCCAGGCGAACTCGTCAGGCGTGGCATAGGTGTCGCCGATGATGTCGCCGCGTCCGAGGGCGAGCACGGTGCTGGCGATCGCCTCGGTCAACGCGGCCAGGACGATGCCCGCGATCAGCAGCACGCCGGTCGTCGGCCTGGCGCGACTCATGAGCCGGCCCCTTGCGCAACCTCTACCCGCGCGGACAGCCCCGGCACGATGCGCCCCGGCAGCGGATTGTCAGCCAGGCGGATCTTCACCGGAACGCGCTGTACGACACGTACGAAGTTCCCGGTGGCATTGTCGGGCGGCAGCAGGCTGAACGCCGAACCACTGCCCGGTGCAAAGCTGTCGACCACGCCGGCCAGTGCCGCATCGGGATAGCCATCGACCGTGACGCGCACGGGCTGACCAGGGCGAATCTGTTCGAGCTGGGTTTCCTTGAAATTGGCCACGACCCACACATCGTTGACCGGCACGATATCGAGCAGGGCGACACCCGGCGTAACGAAGCGGCCGAGGCGAACCTGACGATTGCCGACTACGCCATCCACCGGCGCATGCACCACGGTGTGGTCGAGATCGATCCGGGCCAGATCACGGGCCGCTTCAGCCTGAGCCACCGCTGCCACGGCCGCTTCTCTTTGCGCGACAAACACAGTGATGCGTTGCTGTTGGGCCTCGACCGTTGCCGAAGCGGCCGATACCGACGCCACGGCTCTGGATTGTGCCGTGCCGGTTTCATCGACCAGTGCCTGGCTCACGGCGTTGCTGACGATCAGTTTGCGGCTGCGGTCGTGGGTCTTGGCCGCCAGGCTCATGTCGGCGGTGGCCGAGCGTCTTTGCGCTTCAGCCTGCCTGATCAGCGCATGCTGAAGCCGGATCTGCGCGTCGACATGGGTCAGGTTCGCCCGGGCGGCGCTGACATTGGCCTCGGCTTGCGCAAGTCTGGCGCGATAGTCGCGGTCATCGATACGGAACAGCACATCACCCGCGCGCACGGCCTGGTTGTCCTTGACCTCGAGCGCCGTGACATAGCCGGCGACCTTGGCGGCCAGCGAGGTGACATCCCCGCGGACATAGGCGTTGTCGGTCGAGGTCACGCCACTGGAATACGCCATGACGCCCCAAGCCGCCACGACCACCACCGCCGCGACACACAGCAACAGGCCGATGGTCTTGCGCTGGCTGCGCCGCACCACGACCACCGGCGTTGCGGTGGCAATGGCGGCCTTGTCCTGGAGCGAGTTCATTTTTTCATATCCTGTTCAATGCCAAGAGCCAGGCAGCCACGGGGCGGCAGGGTCTGCCGCCCGGCTGTCGAGCCTTCATGAGCGGGTTGATCGGCTCACTGCTTGATCGGTGTGACGAGCACCTTTTCCTCGGTGTCGAGGACGAACACCGCCAACAGGCGTGCCGGTTGGGTGTCACTGGCGTTGGCGCTGACCAGGTGCACGGAACCCGGCTCCTCTACGAAGTTTTCGCCGACCTTGTAGATATGTTCCGGCTGGCCTTTGACCTGGATGCGAAACGAGCCTTCCAGCACCGTCGCATAGATGAAAGCCGTTTTCGGATGGGTGTGGGCTGGCGACGCGGCACCCGGCCCATACTCGACGACCACACCCCTCATACTCTTGCCGGGGATATTGGGAATGGGACGGTCGAACACCACCGTCACCTTGCCGGGGGGCGGCTCGGCGGCCGAGGCGGCGCTGATCGAGAGCGCTGCGAACACAGCGGCCATTAGCAATCGGGTAACCATGGGATGTCTCCTGGATGCATAGGGAAATGAGAGGTGAGATCCGTTACTGCGCTGTCGACCGGGCCAGCCAGTCGTCGAAGCGAATCGCCCCCAGGCGTGCGTTCTTGCCGGTGACCAGCGATTGATCGTCGAGCACGGCGCCGAAGTAACGGGCATGTACATCCGGCACGACCTTGCGGCTGTCCTGGGTCGCCCGCAGATAGCGCCTGGCCAGTTCGTCGATCGGCATGGTTTCCGGGCCGCCCACTTCAATCGTGCCATTGACCGGTGCTGCCAGCACGACATCGGCCAGCGCCGCTACCACGTCGTCGGACGCAATCGGCTGGATCAGCGCCGGCGAAGCATGAATCTCATCGCCGACGGTGAACGACTGGACAATGCCGGCGGCAAACTCAGAGAACTGCGTGGCACGCACAATGGTGTAGGGAATGCCGGACGCCTTGATAAGGGCCTCCTGCGCGACCTTGGCCCGGAAGTAACCGGTATCGGGAAGCCGTTCGCTGCCGACAATCGACAGGGCCACGTGATGACGAACCCCGGCGGCGGCTTCGGCGGCCAGCAGGTTACGACTGGAGGTCTGGAAGAAATCGAGAACGGCCTGGTCCTCCCACGACGGCGCGTTCGCCACGTCGACCACCACGTCAGCACCATCCATCGCTTCGGCCAGGCCTTCGCGGGTGATGCTGTTCACGCCCGTGCTGGGGCTGGCGGCGAGCGCATCATGGCCGCGCTCGCGAAGGGTGTTCACAAGTTTCGATCCGATGAGGCCGGAGCCTCCGATGACGACGATCTTCATGACTGTTCTCCACTTGTCGACTGCAACCATTGCGTCGGTGTAGAGAGATTGCCTGCACGGGCAAGGCAAGTCCTTGCGCCGGGCTTGGGTTTGCCTTGGCGAGCGCTTGGATTTTTGTCCAAGGCAACTGACGGTCGTCCAGCCCCCTTGCCGCTGACGGTGCAGCGGCTGTCGAGCTGCCGTATCATCCTTTTCAGTCACAACCAGCCGCCTGGGGATGCCCGTCTTGCCATTCAGTTTTGAAGATTACGTACTCGATCAGGAACGCCGGGAGCTGACCCTGCGCGGGCAAGTCGTGGCCGTCGGACCGCAGGTCTTCGACCTGTTGCTGCTGTTCGTCAACAATCCCGACCGCGTCGTCAGCAAGGACGAATTGCTCAAGGCGGTGTGGGGCGACCGGATCGTTTCGGAATCGACGATCACCAGCCACATCAATGCCGTGCGCAAGGCCATCGGCGATACCGGTGAGGAGCAGCGCCTCGTACGCACCGTCGCCCGCAAAGGCTACCGCTTCGTTGGCCGGATCAACGGCGACTTGACCGGGCAAGCGCGACAGCCCGAAGACGATGAACGCCCGACCGCCGCCCCGAAGCCAATCCCCTCCCCTGCGCTGGTCCTGCCGGAAAAACCCTCGATCACCGTCCTGCCCTTCCAGAACCTGAGCGGCGATCCGGAGCAGGAATACTTCGCCGACGGCGTCGTGGAGGACATCATCGCCGCCCTGTCGCGTCTTCGCTGGCTGTTCGTCATCGCGCGCAATTCGAGCTTCACCTACAAGGGCCAGACGGTGGACGCCCAAGGCGTTGGCCAGGCGCTGGGCGTTCGCTACGTGCTCGAAGGCAGCGTGCGCAAGAGCGGGAACAAGCTGCGCATTACCGGGCAACTGATCGACGCGACAAGCGGCACGCACATCTGGGCCGAGCGCTTCGAAGGCCTGCTGGACGATATCTTCGAGCTGCAGGACCAGATCACCGAAAGCGTCGTCGGCGCGATCGCGCCGCAACTGGAGCGGGCAGAAATCGAACGCGCCAAGCGCAAGCCGACAGAAAGCCTGGACGCCTACGACTACTACCTGCGGGCCATGGCCAAACTGCACAGCGGCAGCCGGGAAGCCATCGAGCAGGCGCTGCCGATGTTCTACCAGGCCATCGAACTCGATGGAGAATTTGCCTCAGCCTATGGCATGGCTGCCTGGTGCCACTTCTGGCGCAAGCTCAATGGCTGGATGGTCGATCGGCCTGCGGAAATCGCCGAGGGCATACGGTTGGCGCGGCTGGCGGTGGCCCTGGGCCGCGATGATGCCGTCGCGTTGACCCGGGGCGGACATGCGCTGGCCCACCTCGCCGGCGAAGTCGACGGCGGCATTGCACTGCTCGACCGGGCACGCTTGCTCAACCCCAACCTCGCCCCCGCCTGGTTTCTGGGCGGTATCCTGCGGGCGCTGCGCGGTGAAACGGACGCGGCCATCGAGCATCTGAACCATGCCGTTCGCTTGAGCCCGCTGGACCCGGAAATGTTCAGGATGCAGGTCGGCATGGCGCTGGCGCATTTCTTCGCCGGGCACTTCGATGCCGCAGCGGGCTGGGCGGACAAGGCACTGGGTAACCTGCCCAGCCTGCTGGTCGCCGCGGCACTGGTGGCGGCCAGTCATGCGCTCGGCGGTCGAATGGACAAAGCGAATCTGGCGATGCAACGCCTGCAAGCGCTGGATCCCTCTTTGCGCCTGTGCACCCTCAAGGACTGGCTGCCCATTCAACGGCCTGAGGATTTCGCCCGCTTCGTCGATGGATTGCGCCTGGCGGGATTGCCGGAGTAAACGCGAGCACCCTTGACCTGTAGGAGCGAGCCTGCTCGCGATGGTCGTCAACGATGACGCGGGTTACCTGATTAAACGCGGTGTCCTGAAGTCCATCGCGAGCAAGCTCGCTCCTACAGGGGACCAGGGGCCAGGTCGTGCATTAGCTTTTACCTGGCAAAACTTGCACATTGCAACGGTAGGCTAAGCTTTGAGCAACTCGTTGCTCATGATGCTCGGTTCTGCAGGTTTTGGGTGTTTCTGGAGAGCGTCTGCAACAGCGATCTCAGACTGGCCAAAACCTTTCACGCAGGATTGCCGTGATGACCGAGCCCCTCCTCAGCTTTGATGCACTCAAACGCGCCGCTGCCGCCGGCGAAATCGACACCGTGCTGGTCTGCATGGTCGACATGCAGGGACGCCTGGTCGGCAAGCGCTTCCAGGTCGAGTTTTTCATCGACAGCGGCCACGAAGAAACCCATTGCTGCAACTACCTGTTGGCCGACGACATCGACATGGAGCCCGTGCCGGGTTACGCCGCGGCCAGTTGGAGCAAGGGCTACGGCGATTTCGTGCTCAAGCCTGACATGTCCACCCTGCGACGCGTGCCCTGGCTGGAATGCACGGCGCTGGTGCTGTGCGACGTGCTCGATCATCACCATCGCCAGGACCTGCCCCACAGCCCGCGGGCGATTCTGAAAAAGCAGGTCGAGCGTCTGCGCGAGCGTGGCTATACCGGCATGTTTGCCTCGGAACTCGAGTTCTATCTGTTCGATGAGAGTTACGAGGCGATCCACAAGCGCAACTATCACAAACCGAAAACCGCCGGCCATTACATCGAGGACTACAACATCCTCCAGACCACCCGCGAAGAGCCGGTGCTGCGGGCGATTCGCAAGCATCTGCAGGCCTCGGGCATTCCCGTGGAAAACTCCAAGGGCGAATGGGGCCCCGGCCAGGAAGAGATCAACATCCGCTACGCCGATGCCATGACCATGGCCGACCACCACGTCATCATCAAGCACGCCTGCAAAGAGATCGCGCAGTTGCAGGGCAAGGCGATCACCTTCATGGCCAAGTGGCGCTATGACGCCGCCGGTTCCAGCAGTCACATCCATAATTCGTTGTGGGACAAGAACGCGAAAAAGCCGCTGTTCTTCGACGCAAAAGCCGAATTCGGCATGTCGAAACTGATGCGTGCCTGGGTCGCCGGGCAGCTCAAGTACGCCAACGACATCACCTGTTTTCTCGCGCCCTACATCAACTCCTACAAGCGCTTCCAGGCCGGCACCTTTGCGCCGACGCGGGCGGTGTGGAGCCGCGACAATCGCACCGCGGGCTTCCGCTTGTGTGCCGAAGGCAGCAAGGCCATCCGCATCGAATGCCGCATCGGCGGCGCCGACCTCAACCCCTATCTGGCCTTCGCCGCGTTGATCGCGGCGGGCCTGGCCGGCATCGACGAAAAGCTCGATCTCATCCCGCCATTCGAAGGGGATGCCTACCAGGACGAGCATTTGCCGGAAGTGTCCAAGACCCTGCGCGAGGCGAGCGCCGCCCTCAAGGCCTCCGGCATGTTGCGCGAGGCGTTCGGCGATGAGGTGGTCGACCATTACGTGCACACCGCCGAGTGGGAACAGAAAGAGTACGACCGGCGAATCACCGACTGGGAACTGCAGCGCGGCTTCGAGCGCTATTGAGAACATCATGACTGCGAAGGTGCAATTGATCTCCCCGGTCGATGGCCGGGTGTACGTCGAACGAGAGATGGCCGATGCGGCGCAGGTCGAGCAGGCGCTGACGGCCGCTGCCAGCGCACAGGCGGCATGGCAACGCCGCTCACTGAGCGAACGCGCAGCATTGTGCAGCGCCGCAGTGGACGCGATGTTGTCGATGCAGGCGGACATCGTGCCGGAACTGGCCTGGCAGATGGGTCGCCCGGTGCGTTATGGCGCTGGCGAACTGCGCGGTTTTGCCGAACGCGCCCGGCACATGATCGCCATCGCGCCGCAAGCGCTGGCCGCTGTAGAGCCGGTGCCTGTGGCGGGTTTTCGACGCTACATCAAGCGCGAGCCGCTGGGCACGGTGCTGGTGGTCGCGCCGTGGAACTACCCCTATTTGACGGCGGTTAACACGATCATCCCGGCGTTGATGGCCGGCAACAGCGTGATCCTCAAGCATGCGTCGCAGACGCTGTTGGTGGGCGAGCGTTTCGCCGAGGCCATGCGCCGCGCCCATCTGCCGGATGGCCTGTTCCACAACCTGCTGCTCGATCATCGGCAGACCGCCGCGATCATTGATTCGGGCCGGGTGCAGCAGGTCAACTTCACCGGCTCAGTCGATGCCGGCAAGGCCATGGAAAGCGCCGCCACGGGACGCTTCATCGGCGTGGGCCTGGAGCTCGGCGGCAAGGATCCGGCCTACGTGCGGGCTGACGCCAACCTCGAGCATGCGGTGGAAAACCTGGTGGACGGCAGTTTCTTCAATTCCGGGCAGAGTTGCTGCGCCGTGGAACGCATCTACGTCGACCAGAAAATCTTCCCGGTATTTGTCGAGCGCTTCGCCGAACTGACCCGCCAGTACGTGCTGGGCAACCCGCTGGACGAAGCCACCACCCTCGGTCCGATGGTGACACCGGGTGCCGCGTTTTTCGTTCGTGGCCAGATCGCCGAAGCACTGGCCCAGGGCGCGACGGCGCTGATCGATCCGCAGGTCTTTCCCGCCGACGTGCCGGGCAGTGCCTACCTCGCGCCCCAGGTCCTGGTCGATGTCAGCCATCAAATGTCGGTCATGCGCGATGAGAGCTTTGGCCCGGTGGTCGGCATCATGCCGGTGGCCAGCGATGACGAGGCCATTGCCTTGATGAACGACAGTGAGTTCGGGCTCAGCGCGTCCATCTGGACCCGGGACCTCGCAGCGGCCGAACGTCTGGGCAACCAGGTCGCCACCGGCACGCTGTTCATGAACCGCTGCGATTACCTGGACCCGGCGCTGGCCTGGACCGGCGTGAAGAACAGCGGGCGCGGCGTCACCCTGTCGCCACTGGGCTACGAGCACCTGACCCGAGCCAAATCCTTTCATCTGCGTCACGAGGTGTAGACCATGAACCTGACTGGAAACTGGAACTACCCCACGAGCGTTCGGTTCGGCGTCGGGCGCATCGCCGAGCTGGCCGACGTCTGTCGCAGCCAGGGGATCCAGCGACCCTTGCTGGTCACCGACAGCGGCCTGGCCCGCGCACCGATCACCACGGCGGCACTGGACGCGCTGCGCGCCGCCGGCCTGGGCGTCGCGTTGTTCTGTGACCTCAAGCCCAATCCGGTCGAAGCCAACCTGGCCGGCGGGCTCGACGCCTGGCGCGCCGGTAAACATGACGGTGTGATCGCATTCGGCGGCGGCAGTGGCCTGGACATGGGCAAGCTGATTGCCTTCATGAGCGGCCAGACCCGCCCGGTATGGGACTTCGAAGACATCGGCGACTACTGGACCCGCGCCGACGACAGCCGCATTGCCCCGGTCATTGCCGTGCCGACCACGGCGGGGACCGGCTCGGAAGTCGGTCGTGCGGCAGTGATCATCGACGAACGCACCCACACCAAACGCATCATCTTCCACCCGAAAATGATGCCGCGCGTGGTCATCAGTGACCCGGCCCTCACCGTCGGCATGCCCGCCAAGGTCACCGCCGGCACTGGCATGGACGCGTTATCCCATTGCCTGGAAGCGTACTGCGCCCCCGGTTTTCATCCCCTGGCCGATGGCATTGCGGTGGAAGGTATGCGCCTGGTGGCCAACGCCCTGGTGAAAGCGGTACACACGCCGTCGGACCTCGAGGCGCGCGCGCAAATGCTCGCGGCGGCGGCCATGGGCGCCACGGCATTCCAGAAAGGCCTGGGCGGGATGCATGCGCTCTCCCATCCGGTGGGTGCGCTGTACGACACCCATCACGGCATGACCAACGCCACCTTCATGCCCTATGTCCTGCAATTCAATCGCACGGCCATCGAGGAGCGCATCACCCGCCTGGCGGCGTACCTGCGCCTGCCCTCGCCGGGGTTCGACAGCTTCCTGGCCTTCGTCCTCAAGCTGCGCAAGGACATCGGCGTGCCCCATACCCTGGTTGAACTGGGCGTGGATGACCGGCAGGCCGACCTGATCGCTGACATGGCGATTGTCGACCCCTCTGCAGGTGGCAACCCGCTGCCTTTGACCCGGGACGGTGTGGCAAAGATTTTCGACGCGGCACTTCACGGCCGTCTGTAGGAGCGAGCCTGCTCGCGATGGACGTCAACGATGATGCGGGGAGCCTGACACCCCGCGTCGTCCTCCAGTCCATCGCGAGCAGGCTCGCTCCTACAGAAAACCAAGGTCGAGCCTACGGCGGCTCAGTTCGGCCTGTCCAATACCTGAAAAGGGGCATACAACAATGAACCCAACAAGCCAGCCGGGCACCGACACCCACGACGAGGACGTCAAGGTGCTGCACAGCATGGGCTACGCCCAGCAACTCTCACGACGAATGGGGGTTTTCTCCAACTTCGCCATTTCCTTTTCGATCATCTGCATCCTCTCCGGTGGTATCAACTCACTGGCCCAGGGCACCTCGGGCGCGGGTGGCATATCCATCGGAATCGGCTGGCCGATCGGCTGCCTGATCTCCGGGGTATTCGCCATGGCCATGGCGCAGATTTCCTCGGCCTACCCCACCGCCGGCGGCCTGTACCACTGGGGCTCGATTCTCGGTAACCGCTTCACTGGCTGGCTGACCGCGTGGTTCAACCTGCTGGGACTGGTCACGGTGCTGGGCGCGATCAACGTCGGCACCTATTACTTCTTTTTCGGTGCCTTCGGACCGGCACTGGGCATGGAGGACACGACCACGGTCAGGGTGATTTTCCTGGCAATCCTCACGGGCCTGCAGGCCTTGTGCAACCACTTGGGTATCGGCCTGACCGCCAAGCTCACCGACTTCTCCGGCTACCTGATCTTCGCCACGGCGCTGGCGCTGACCATCGTCTGCCTGATCTCGGCACCCAGCTATGAATTCGCGCGGTTGTGGACCTTCGGTAACTATTCCGGCGAAGCCGGCGGCAGCGTCTGGCCGCAGGTCTCCAACGGCTGGGTTTTCATGCTCGGCCTGCTGTTGCCGATCTACACCATCACCGGCTATGACGCCTCGGCGCATACCTCCGAGGAAACCCGCAACGCGGCCATGTCGGTGCCGCGCGGCATGGTCATGTCGGTGGTCTGGTCGTTGCTGTTCGGCTGGCTGATGCTCAGTGCGTTCGTGCTGATGCTGCCGAGCATGGACGAAGCGGCCAAGCAAGGCTGGAACGTGTTTTTCTGGGCCATGAACACCCAGGTCAACCCGACCTTGAAACTGGTGCTTTTCGTGGCAATTTTCATCTCGCAGGTGCTCTGCGGGCTGGCCACCGTCACCTCGGTTTCGCGCATGATCTTCGCCTTCTCCCGGGACGGCGGCCTGCCCTGCTCCAAAGCCCTGTCCTCCGTCTCGCCGACCTTTCGCAGCCCGGTGGCGGCCATCTGGACCGGTGCCACCCTTGCCGTACTGTTCGACTGGGGCTCGTCGGTGATCTCGGTCGGGGCAACGCCGGTCTACACGATCGTGGTGTCCTGCACGGTGATCTTCCTGTTCTTCTCCTTCGCCATCCCCATCGTGCTCGGCCTGTTTACCTACGGGACGTCGAAGTGGCCGACCATGGGCCCATGGAACATGGGGCGATTCTGGTACTCGGTGTTCGCCATCCTCTCGATCCTGTCGATGATCATCATTTTCGTCATCGGCATCCAGCCACCGAACGATTGGGCGCTATACATCACCATCGGCTTCCTGGTGCTGACCGCCATCGTCTGGTTCGGTTTTGAAGCCCGGCGCTTCCAGGGGCCACCGGTGGGCGACATGATCGTCAAGCGCCAGGCTGAAATCGCGGCGGCGGAAGCGGCGTTGAACCGGAAATAGAGCGAGCAATGAGTAACCTGTGGGAGCGAGCTTGCTCGCGATGGCGGCGTGTCAGGCGCCATGGATGCTGGATGTGCCAGCCTTATCGCGAGCAAGCTCGCTCCCACAGGGTTTGTGGTGTTCCAACGCTTGGCTGACTGGCATTAGCCACCTCTGCCAGGCTTTTTTGTATGGCGATGATTTATCCTGTGCCCCCCGATTTCTTCCCGGAGACACCTGTGCCCGCCCTCACCGCCCGCGAGGTTTACCAGCCGTTGCGCGATGCCGCCCAGGGTATTCGCACCTTCAAGCGTATCGATGAATACTGCACGTCGAACCTTGTACAGGTCGACATCGACGGCTGGCGCCTGACGCTCGACGTCGACACCGGCCACTTGCGCCACTGCCTGCACGGCCAATGCCCCGATGGCCGCGAGTATGCGTTCGACAGCGGGCAGCGCTTCGGCACCGACCCGGTGAGTTTGCTCAGCACCTGGGAGCTGGCGCAGATTGAGCGGTTGCTGGCCTGAATCATTCGCAACCTGTCGTTCCCTGGCCGCACTTGTGATACACAAGCCGGAATGATTTCTGCGTCCAAGGAGATTCCGCCCATGCCCCGTTCCCCACGCCTTTCGCACTGGCTGGCTTGCGCCCTGCTCGGTTTGTTCGCTGGCGTTGCCCAGGCCGGCACGACGGCCCCGGCACCCGATGCCCTGCAACCCTTGCTGGCGACGATGAACGAGCGCTTGAACATCAGTGAGCTGGTGGCGCTGACCAAGTGGGACAGCGGCAAACCGGTCCAGGACAATGCCCGGGAAGCGCAAGTCATCGCCAACGCGCGCAAGCAGGCGGACCAGCGCAAGCTCGACCCCGACGATGTCGCCGACCTGATTGCGGCCCAGATCGAAGCCAGCAAACTGCTGCAATACGGCCGACTCGCGCAATGGCAAGCGGCGCACAAGGCACCGGACACGCCACGACCGGACCTCAACAACGACATCCGGCCCAACCTCGACAAACTGCAGAACCTGCTGCTCACGCAGTACGCCGCGTTCCTGCCCTACCGCAAAGACCCGAACTGCCCGCAATGGCTGGCCACCGAACGCTCGGCGCTGATCAAGGATTACCTGCATGGCCAGGCGATGATTCGTGCGACGGGCGAATTGTGTGTTGTGGGTCGATGACAGCGAAGTGATCCAGACGAAGAGCCCGGCCCAATCTGTCGGGCTTTCATGGACGCGCTTTGCTCTTCAGTTCGCTGCCGCTTGGAACCGCTTGCGGTAAGCCGCCGGCAGTAGCCCGACGCGTTGTTGAAACAGCCTGCGAAACGAGTTGCCATCCTCGTAGCCCACCGCATAGGTGATGCTGTCCAGCGTCATGCGTGTGGATTCAAGCAATTGCTTGGCCTTTTCCAGGCGCAAGGTCTGCAGGTAGGCAATCGGCGTGTAGCCGGTGGCGTCCTTGAAACGTCGCTTGAAGTTGCGCACGCCGAAGCCGAATTGTTGGGCCACATCATCGATCAACAACGGCTGATCGAAGTGTTCTTCCAGCCAGTATTGCACCCGCAGGATATCGCCATCACCGTGGCTCTTGGGCATTGACCACATCACATACACCGACTGCTCGCTGCGCACCGAGTCGACCAACAGGTACTTGCCACACTTTTGCGCCAGTTCCAGTGACGCAAAGCGACGCACCAGGTGCAGCAACAGGTCCATGGCCGCACTCGCGCCGCCGCTGGTGACCACGCGATTGTCCTCGCAAATGATTTGCCCTTCGTCCAGCAACGCGTGGGTATAGCGGCGACGGAAAAGCTCGGCAAAAGCCCAGTGCGTAGTCGCACGGGTGCCGTTCAATAGCCCGGCCTCACCCAACATGAACGCCGCCGTGCACATGGAAGCCACCACCGCACCTTGGGCGTGCTGCTCACGCAGCCACGGTCCATAGGCGCAAAAGGCCGGCAAGGCATCCTTGAGGGTGAAGAGGAATCCCGGGATCAGGACCAGATCGGTTCGCGGGATCTCGCCAGTGGAACGGTTCACATGCAACCGCTGCCCGCCCCAGGCGGCGACATCGGCGCCATCGAGCGAAGCGCTGACCACCCTGAACGGTGGTGGGTCGCTATCGGCGAACAGGTTGGCAGCACTGAGCACTTCCAGGGCCATGGTTGCGCTGGCGGTGGAGCATTGATCCGCCAGTAACAAGGTGATGTGCATTGCGACTCCATTGCGCTTTTCGCATGTAAAATGTCATTTGCGCACCTACCTTAGCCGATTTACAAGGCCTAAAGTGCAGCCATCAACCCAACGGTGGCGCACTTATGAATCTCTGGTTTCGACTTTTCCTCATGCTGTTGCGTCGCCCGTGGCGCAAACCCGTGGACGCCTCGGCGACCACCGTTGTGCGCATGCGCGTGTGGCCGCTGGATCTGGACCTCAACCGGCACGTCACCAACGGTCGCTATTTCACGCTGGCAGACATCGGGCGAATGGATTACGTACTGCGCAGCGGGGCCTTTCGTGTGGCGCTTCGTCATAAGGCCGTGCCGATTGTCGGCGATACCTGGGGCAAGTTCCGCCGAGAGTTGCGCCTGTTCGAAGCCTTTGAAATACATACCCGTATGCTTGGCTGGGACGACAAGTGGAGCTTTATGGAGCACCGTTTCGTCAGCAAGGGCCGGGTGGTCGGCGTGGTGGTGATGCGCGGTCTGTTCCGCGCGGGTAGAGGCACGGTGGCACCCGGTGAATTCGCGCTGGAGCTGGGTTTGCCAGAGCAATCGCCGTCGATGCCGCCATGGTTGACGGACTGGTCGCGTAACTGCAACGACATGAGCCATCAGTTGCGTACACAAGAGGCTCCGCCTGCGCGGCAACCGGAGACAGTCGGCTGACCGCGATGTAAAACACCCTTTACATTCGTGAAATCCCCGGCGAAGATGTAAAGGGTCTTTTACATCAGGAAGAAGCAATGAAACGCTATTACATGGAAATGGGCGCCGCAGCAGCGCTGTACTCGGTACTGCTGATCCTGTCGGTTATCCTGCTCAAGGATCAGCAGGAAATGGCCATGGCGCTGAAGATCGTCATCACGCTGTTGCCGGTGATTCCTGCGGGGCTGATGTGTTGGGCAGTGGTGCGCAACATGCGCACGCTGGACGAAATGCACTTGCGTATCCAGTACGAAGCGCTCGGTTTTGCCTTTGCCGCTTCGGCGCTGCTGACCTTCACCTACGGCTTTCTGGAGAATGTCGGCTTTCCACATGTGTCCTGGGTCTGTGTGTGGCCAGTGATGGGCCTGATGTGGATGGTCGGGCTCAGACTGGCCAAGCGGCGCTACCAATGAAAAACCGTCTCAAGGAACTGCGTGCCGAACGCAAGTGGTCGCAGGTCGATCTGGCGGCGTTGTTGAATGTTTCGCGGCAGACCATCAATGCCATCGAAAATGGCCGCTATGATCCCAGCCTGCCCTTGGCGTTCCAGATTGCCCGGGCATTTGCGCTGCCTATCGAAAGTATTTTCGATGACGAGTTCGCCGGCTAATCTCTCTCTTCAATCAGGCGCCTGCCCATGAGCCATACGGAAACCCTCGCCAAAATCCTGCTCGGCCCGTTGCTGCTGATTCAGGGCCTGTACACGCGACGGGTGACGCCGAAGCTGCCGGAGGCCGAAGGTGAACGCCAAGGCGTGGCCGGCAGCGGCGATGTTCTGCGGTTGTTGATTGTCGGCGACAGCGCCGCAGCGGGTGTGGGGGCGGCGACTCAAGGTGAGGCGCTCAGCGGTCGGCTGGTGGAGCGCCTGGTCGAGGATTATCAGGTGTCATGGAAACTCTGGGCGCGCACCGGCCTGGATTCGCAAGGGTTGCTGGAGCTGCTCGAACAGCACGCCCCCGAGCCGTTCGATGTGGCGCTGTTGTCGATTGGCGTCAACGATGTCACCAGCTCGCTCACCCTGGATCAGTGGCTCGCTCGGCAACAGCGCTTGATGAGGCTGTTGTGCGACAGGTTCGCGGTGAGGCAGATTGTGGTCTCGCCGCTTCCGCCGATGCATTTGTTCCCTGCCCTGCCGCAGCCGCTGCGCTGGTTTCTGGGGTTCAGGGCGCGTTGTTTCAACGCACGGCTTGCGGATCTGGCCGCAGGCGTGGATCAATGCACGATGCTGACCACCCCGCTGGCACCCGAACCGGGCTTGATGGCCAGCGATGGTTTTCATCCGGGGCCGATGCTCTACCTGCAATGGGCCGACGATGCCGCCAGGGTTATCGATCAACGCTTTCGCACCACAACAATAAAAACAGGAGTTGAAGATGTCTGAGCTGAACCTGAACCCCAATGTCGCCGCGTCCATGAAGCAGTGGCACGCAATGCTCGGCAACCGCGACTTGAGCGCTTTGCCCTTACTGCTCGATCCGCAGGCGGTGTTCCGCTCGCCGATGGCGCACACGCCGTATCCGGGGGCGCCAGTGGTGTCGATGATCCTCAACACGGTCATGAACGTGTTCGAGGATTTTTCCTATCACCGCGAGCTGGCGACGGCGGATGGCTTGAACGTGATTCTCGAATTCAGCGCCAGAGTCGGCGATAAAGAGCTCAAGGGCATCGACATGATCCGCTTCAACGAACAGGGCAGGATTGTCGAGTTTGAAGTGATGGTGCGGCCGCTGAGTGGCTTGCAGGCGTTGGGTGAGGAAATGGGGCGGCGCCTCGGTGCTTATCTGAAGGCCACAAAAGCCTGAGTCAGCAAATTACCCTGTGGGAGCGGGCTTGCTCGCGAAGGCGGTGAAACAGTCGATAGAGATGTTGACTGACACTCCGCTTTCGCGAGCAAGCCCGCTCCCACAGGTTTTGTGTGCAACCTGGAGTCTTCACGCTATCGGCTGATGGCTGGTCACGCAGTGAATCCCCCCACCACCGGCGGAGATCGCGTCGATGTCGAGCCGTACCACCTTGCCGTTAGGGTTGAGCAACACTGACTCGGTGGTGATCGGGTTTCCACAAGGCCGCCGGCGAGTGATTACTGCGCCGGAAACGTTTGCAGATAGGCCAACAGGTCTTCGATTTTTTCCGGGTCACTGAGGCCCCAGAAAATCATGCGCGTGCCAGGCACCACTTTCTTCGGCGCTTCAAGGTAGGCGATCAGGGTTTCGCGATCCCAGACCAGGTTGGCGGATTTCATCGCGTCGGAATACACATAGTCCGTGGTGACGGCGGATTGGCGGCCGATCACGCCATTGAGCTGCGGGCCGAAGAAAGCGCGAGCCGATTCGCCGATCTGATGGCAGCCGCTGCAGAGGCGCTTGTACACTTTCTCCCCGGCCTGGACATCGCCCCCAGCAAGGGTGGGTGTGCTGAACAGGCCAGCGCTGAGTGCCAGGGCGAGGGCCAGGGCGGCGATTTTCTTCATGTTGCGTTTCCAGTCTGCGATGGCTCGCTATTGGAACATGACAGCTGAGGTTCTCCAAAACAGTCAGGTGGGCACGGCCCAATGTGGGAGCGAGCTTGCTCGCGATGAGGGAGTGTCAGTCGACATCAAAGGTGCCTCACAGATCGCTATCGCGAGCAAGCTCGCTCCCACAGGGGGGCTGTGTACTGAGTTACTTTTTGGTTCGGGAGGTATTGAGCTCAATGGCCGCTTGAATCAACGCCGTCAGCGCCGCTTCATCGATCTGCTCGCCCTCGCGGATATCAATCGCCCGTCGGGTATTGCCTTCAAGGCTTGCATTGAACAGCTTCGACGGATCGTCCAGCGACGCGCCCTTGGCGAAGGTCAGCTTCACCACCTGCTTGTAAGTCTCGCCGGTGCAGAGGATGCCGGCACGGGACCACACCGGCACACGCCACTTCCACTCTTCGATCACTTCGGGGTCGGCCTGCCGGATGATCTTGCGCAGGCGGGCCAGGGTTTCGCCGCGCCAGTCGGCCAGTTCGCGGATTCGCTCGTCGATCAGCGCCCAGGCTTCGTTTGATTCAACCTTGTCCGTTTTCATCACTGTCTGCACCCTCATCATGATGGTTGTGACCGATGAGGGTAGACGCTGTTCGCGGCTTTTCAGGAATCGCTGACTGACGGTGCCTGGGGCGCGGGACGGGTTTTCACGGTGACGAACATTTTGATGCGGTCGCCGATTTCCTGGAGGGTATGGCGGAACGGCTCGTGTCTTTCGCTGGTGGTCGGGTCTTCGAAGCTCCAGACCATCACTTCACCGGAAAACGGCATGCGCGCGGCCTCTTCGCGGGACTTGTCGCACAGGGTGATGACGTAGTCGAATTCCTGCCCTTCGAAATCCTCGAGGGACTTGCTACGCAAGCCACTGGCATCGACATTGATGTGTTCGAGGGATTCGAAGGTGCGTGGATCGATCTCGGTGGCCTCAAGCCCGGCGCTGAAGGCCAGGAAGTCGGCAGGGTCGGTGTGGCGAAGCAAGGCTTCGGCCATGGGTGAGCGGACATCGTTTCTGGCGCAGACGAACAGCACGCGACGTGGTTCGGTCATGGGTTTACCTCGGCTGGCAGGTTGTCAGTGTTTGCTCATCAATCCATGCAGTACGCCGAGCCGCAATCCCGGTTCAGACGCAATCATATGCGTGATCCCGAACACCTTGAACGCCGCCAGCATCACCACCAGACCGCCGGGCAGAATGCTCAGGCGGTGGGTCGGCAAACCGGCCAACTTGAGGTGTTTCACATGTTTGACTTCCAGCAGGCGCAACGACAGGCGCAACAGGCCGCCATAGGTGATGCCGCTTAGCCCGTCATCGTTCAGGCCATTGGCCTTGAGCACCTTGGCCAGCATCCGCGCCGTCCCTGAAGAGCCGATCGCCTGCTGCCAGCCCATGGCGCGGTAGCGGTGGGCAACGCGTTCGAATTGCACCGTGGCCGCGCGTTCGGCCTCCAGCAGCGCTTGGGCCACGATCCGCCCACCGTGGAAGTAATGCGCACCGAAAGTGCCGCTGCCGATGGCAATGCTTTCAGTGACCAGCAACCGGTCGCCACGGCCGATGATCATTTCCGTGGAGCCACCGCCGATATCCACCACCAGCCGCGTGCTTTGCGCCGGCAAGGTGTGGGCGACGCCGGCGTAGACCAGTTGTGCCTCTTCGTGACCGGAAATGACGTCGATGCGAAAGCCCAGGTGACGCTCGGCACTGGCCAGGAACAGCGGCGCGTTGTCCGCTTCGCGCACGGCACTGGTGGCCACCGCCCGCACGCGTCCGGCCTCAAAACCGCGCAGCTTCTTGCCGAATCGCGCCAGCGCCTGCCAGCCACGGTCCAGCGCCAACTCATCGAGCGCCCCGCCCTGCAGACCTTCGGCCAGACGCACCGGTTCGCGCAGGGTCTTCACTTCCTGAATGACCATCTGCTGGTTTCGTCTCACCGACTGACCAATCATCAGGCGAAACGCATTGGAACCCAGGTCGATGGCGGCAAACAGCGGGGCGTCTTTCATACGGGGTTCCTTGCACATTCATCTGCCGGCGGACTGACGGCCGTCGGGCACTCAAGACGGATTGCGAGGATCTTGCCATGGCTTCGATGACACCCGGATGACAGCAGCGAGTTCTTGCGCACCGTACCGGAATTCGAGCGCATGCTTGCCCGCTCCGGCATCCATCACCTGCTGAGCCAGATGCCTTATGAGGAAGTCGAGTTGCCGGTGATCGAATTGCCGCAGCGTGAGCGCCAGAAAGACTATTCGCGGGGACCTGTGCCGCAGGAAATCATCGTGCCGGAGGTTTACTGACTCAACACAGGACCTGTGGCGAGGGGGCTTGCCCCCGTTGGGTTGCGCAGCGCCCCCCAAAATCAGGCGGTGCGATTTGCCAGACAAACTGCACTGAATGATTTTACGACTGCTGCGCAGCCGAACGGGGGCAAGCCCCCTCGCCACAGTTAATCACTCGCAGCGGGATTTTTGGTGTCCTGACGAATGGCCATCAAGTCGTCATCGAATTGTCATGCACCGACCGCCATACTCCAGTCATCCAATGCGTGCTTTAATTTTCTGCTGCCTCTCCCGGCGGCTTTTTTGCCTGAAATTGCGCTTACAGGCATTCCTGCGCCGCACGCTCGAAACTGGACGGCACGAAGGTCGACGCCAGCAGCTTGCGCTCGTACAGGAACACCTTGCCGCCGTTCGAGGCCTTGTAGGTTTCAAGCACGTTGTCCGCCGCCACTTTGCTCGATACGACGATCCGGTAGCTGCGCTGGGTCTGCGACACCGTGGGTGCCAGTGCATCGTGCTGCAACTTCGGCACCACGCAATGGGTGTACTGCTCGGGCGACTTGCTGGTCTGCAAGGTCATGGTCGGATTGTTCGGCGTGGCACAACCGGCCAGCAACAGCGAGGCGAAGGCCAGGATCGGGGCAAAAAAAGTGCGCATGAATCAGGTCCTGAAAAGCAATCTACGGTGAATGGGCTTGCCCGCCGTTCAAAGGTCTTGTGCAACGAACTCAGCAGCCAGTCGGATCAGGATCTTCATCGCGCAGGTTCCTTGAGCAGCGTGTTCAATGCCGGCAATTTTCCGCCTTTGCGCAAAAAACAGAACTTGCGATGCTTGATGGTGACTATTGACTGAACCAATAGTGCGGCGGCGCCAATGCAGGCCTCTGGCGCAAACTTACCGGTCAATGTCGAACAAGCGGCTGTGCCGGGCGCCCACTGTTGATTACAGTGGCGACTGCCCTCAAAACCTGATCAAGGAGTGAAACAATGGTGACCTGCTACCTGAAATACGTGCTCGACCCCTACCAACTCGAGGCATTCGAGCACTACGGCAAGTTGTGGATCCCCCTGGTGGAGAAGTTCGGCGGCCAGCACCACGGCTACTTTTTGCCGTCTGAAGGCGCCAACAACATCGCCCTGGCGCTGTTCACCTTTCCCAGCCTGGCGGCCTACGAACATTACCGGCAGCAATCGATGAACGATCCGGAGTGCATCGCGGCGTTCAAATACGCCGAAGACCGGAAATTCATCCTCAGCTACGAGCGTTCATTCATGCGGCCGGTGTTTGCCTGAAAGGCTTGCTGGCTCAGTCTATTTTCAGATCCAGGCAGTAGGTGTAGTAACCGGGGTCGCGCACCCAGCCCAGGGACTCATACAAGCGCTGGGCGGTGAAATTGTCGGTGGCGGTTTCCAGGGTCATGCCTTTGCCACCGGCCAGCCTTGCAAAATCCCGTGCGGTGTTCATCAGCAAGGTGCCGACACCTTTGCCCCGGGCAGCGGGCGTGGTGAACAGATCACCCAGCAGCCAGGTACGATGGGCGTCAATCGAGGAAAAGGTCGGGAACAGCTGGACGAAGCCGAGGTTTTCACCGTTGTTGTCCCGGGCAAGAAAAATCACCGACTCATCCCGGGCAATGCGCTCGGCGATGAAGGCGCGGGACTGCGCCAGGTTCGACGGCTGCTCGTAGAACATCCGGTAGGCGTCAAACAGAGGGGCGATCTGGTCGATATGCGATGCGTCGGCGCGCAGGGCCTGAATAGCCATAAGGGTGCTCCATTGCGGTCTCAAGGATTTACAGACTAGCAATGGCAACGGAACAGCGACTTAAAATTTTCTGAAAGCACCGCCACCCAATGTGGGAGCGAGCTTGCTCGCGAAGAGGCCGTGTCAGTCGACATAAATGTTGAATGACACACCGCTTTCGCGAGCAAGCCCGCTCCCACATTAGGTTTGCACATTGATTGCGGGTTGCAATCAGACCCGCACATTACGCCCCGGCAGTGAAGTGCGCTGGCTGCTTTCCCAGCCCTCGACCAACCCAACCGGTACATCCGCTGACGGCAGCATCTGCACGCCACGCACCAGGTCGGACGCCCGCTCAGCCAGCATGATGGTCGGCGCATTGAGGTTGCCGTTCGGCTCGGTCGGGAACACCGACGAATCGATCACCCGCAGACCGGCGATGCCGCGCACACGCAATTGGGAATCAACCACCGCCATGTCGTCCTCGCCCATGCGGCATGAACCGCAGGGATGGTAGGTGCTTTCCAGGTTGTCGCGCACGAAGGCGTCGAGGTCTTCGTCGCTGGTCACCTGCGCGCCCGGGGCGATTTCGCCGTCGCGGAAGCGGTCCATGGCTTTCTGGCCGATGATCTCGCGGGTCAGGCGGATGCAGCGGCGGAATCCTTCGCGGTCCTCTTCCCGCTCCAGATAGTTGAAGCGAATCTCCGGATGCTCGTACGGGTCGGCCGAGCGCACCCGAACATAACCACGGCTTTTCGGTTTGTTGGGACCGGTGAGCACCATGAAGCCATGGCCCTTGATCGGCTTGTTGCCGTCGTAGCGCATCGCTGCCGGCAGAAAGTGGAACTGGATGTCCGGCCAGCGCAGGCCCTTCTCGGAGCGAATGAAGCCACCGGCCTCGAAGTGGTTGGTGGCGCCCAGGCCGTCCTTGAACAGCAGCCAGCGCAGACCGATCATCAGCTTGCTCAGCGGGTCCATCTTGCTGTTGAGGGTCACCGGTTCCTTACAGCCGAACTGGATGTACACCTCGGCGTGATCCTGCAGGTTCTCCCCTACCCCCGGCAGGTCATGGCGCACGCCGATCCCGGCTTTGCGCAGGACGTCCGCCGGGCCGATGCCGGAGCGTTGCAGAAGGTGCGGCGAGCCGATCGGGCCGGACGAGATCAGCACTTCGCGGTTGCAAAGCACCTGGTGGGTCTGGCCGCCGTGGTCATACATGACTCCGACCGCACGCTTGCCTTCGAGGATGACCTGGCGGGTCATCGCGTGGGTGATCACCGTCAGGTTCGGTCGACCCATGGCCGGACGCAGATAGGCATTGGCCGTGGAGCAGCGCACGCCGTTTTTCACGGTCATGTGCATGGCGCCGAAACCCTCTTGCATGTAGCCGTTGCAGTCTTCGGTCTTGATGTAGCCCGCCTCCGCGCCGGCTTCGACCCAGGCACCGTACAGCGGGTTTTTCATGTGGTTGCCGTTGGTGGTGTGCAAGGGCCCGGTCTGCCCGCGATAGCTGTCGCCGCCCGACTCATAGCTCTCGGCACGCTTGAAGTACGGCAGGCAGTTGCGATAGCCCCAGCCTTCAGCGCCCAGGGATTCCCACTCGTCGAAATCCAGCGCATGACCACGGATGTACACCAGGCCGTTGATCGAAGACGAACCGCCCAGCACCTTGCCCCGTGGACAGTGAATGCGCCGACCGTTGAGGAAAGTCTCCGGCTCGGTCTCGTAGCGCCAGTTGTACTTCTTGGTGTTCATCGGGATCGAGAAGGCACTGGGCATCTGGATCACTACGCTCTTGTCGCTGCCGCCGAATTCCAGGACCAGCACCGAGGTGGCCGGATCTTCGCTCAGGCGGTTGGCCAACACACAACCTGCCGAGCCTGCGCCAATGATGATGTAGTCGTATTTTTGCGTAGCCATGGTCATCTCCCGACCGTCGATTCAGTGAATACCGGCAGTGGCTGCTGTTTGTGGGTCAGCGTGTCGCCGGTGGTGTATTGCGGGGAGGTTTTTTCGATCTGCTGGATCACCGCTTCTTCGCGCTTGAGGTCGATCGAGCGGCTCAGCCAGTAGTAGGCCAGGCCCGAGACGATCAACCCGACCAGCCAGGCGATGTCGATGCTGCCCAGTGCCTTGGCGAGCGGGCCGACATACACCTCGCGCTGTTCAACGCCGTCGAAGATGTAGAAGAACGGAATCATCGAGATAAAACCGATGGCATAGGCGGCGATCCCGCGCAGTCCCCAGCTGCCATAGATGTTGCCGTGGGGCATGAAGAAGTGCGGGATGGCGTAGCGGCCCTTGCGCACGAAGAAGTAATCGGTGAGGTTGACCGAGGTCCAGGGCACCAGGAAGTACAGCATCACCACCAGGTAGATCCCCAGCACCGACAGGCCTTTGCCCGAACTCTGGATGCTCAGGGCCACGCCCAGTTGCAGCAGGATCACGAAGCCGATGGCCAGGATGCGTGCCTTGCGGGTGGGTTCGATGTGCTTGATCGAGTCGACGCAGGTCAGCGTGGTCAGCTTGGCGCTGTAGATGTTCATCGCGATCACCGGCAGGAACGCCAGGATGGTGACCACCACCACCGCCGTGCCCATCAGTGGCGACACGGTGTTGCCGACTTGCCCCAGGGCCACCAGCACGTCAGTGGTATGCAGGTGATCGGCCAGCCAGCCCCCCACGGAAATCATCCATGCACCGGACAGCGAAGCCCCGAGGAACACCACGGCGATCAGCTTGCCGCTGGAAGTATTTTTCGGAAGGTAGCGCGAGTAGTCCGACACATAAGGCGCATAGGCGATGTTGTAGCTGGCGGCCGCCGCAAACTGCGCGATGAAACCGGTCCAGTTGAAGCCCAGCGGTTCACGGGCCACTTCGCCTTCCGCGAGTGCCGGCAGCACCGCATCCGGCACCCAACCCATCAGCACCGCCATGGTCACCAGGCCATACAGCGGCAACGACAGGAACAGTGCCCATTTGAAGCTGCGGTGCATCCAGTCATGGCCGAGAATCGCCAGCACCGCCGCCGGGATGGTCACCGCCACCGCGATCACCGCAGGGCTGAAACCGAACAGCGTGTGCAGCCCCTGCATCATCAGCACCAGGTTGACGATGTTGAAACCGGCGAACACGAACAGCGTCGCCAGCAGCACCAGGATCACCCCGCGATAACCGAACTGCGCGCGGGACTGGATCATCTGCGGCAGGCCCAGGTGTGGGCCTTGCGAACCGTGAAACGCCATGAACAGCGTGCCGAACATGATGCCCAGCGTGCCGGCCAGGGTGGTCCAGAGCGCGGTCAGGCCGACGCTCGGGCCGACGAAGCCGATGGTCATGGTGAAAAAGGTGAAGTTGCCGAGGAACCAGAACGGGCCTTGGCTCGACAGTTTGTCGGTGCGCTCGTTCTCGGGGATGAAATCGATCGAATGGCTTTCGACGACGGGTTTGTCATCGAGGCTGGACACGCTCGGGGCTGACTTGGCGTTAGTGTTCATGATGGTCTCTTATTGTTGGAAGATCATGACGAGATAACCGCGTTCTTTCGGGTGAACGACTCCCGGGGCGCGTCCTTGCCGTTCCCGAATTTCAAAGGTGCAATTGCTTTCAACTTTGGCGCAAAACCTGTGGGAGCGAGCTTGCTCGCGATGGGGGCGTGACATGCAACATTGATGTTGGCTGACAGTCCGCTATCGCGAGCAAGCTCGCTCCCACAGGGATTGCATTGTTCCTTGTCTTAACTGATCAGCATCAGCCTGGCAGCGTGATCCAGACCGCCTTGGTTTCGAGCAGGTAATCGAGCTGCTCGGCGCCCAGGTCCTTGCCGAACCCGGACTGTTTGTAGCCACCGAACGGCATCGACGGATCGAGGGTGCCGTGGGCATTGACGTAGACCGAGCCGGCCTTGAGGCGCGGGATCAAGCTGTGCACTTTGCCAAGGTCGTTGGAATACAGTGCGGCTGCCAGGCCGTAAGGCGAGTCGTTGGCCAGGGCCAGGGCCTCTTCTTCATCGTCGAAAGGTGCGGTGACCAGCACCGGGCCGAAGATCTCTTCCTGGACAATGCGCATGTCGTTGCGGCAATGGGCGAAGATGGTCGGCTCGACGAAGAAGCCTGGGCCATCGACCGCTTGTCCGCCGTAGACCAGTTTCGCGCCTTCAGCCTTGCCGGTCTCGATGTACTCGGTCACCCGCTGCTTTTGCAGGGCCGAAACCAGTGGGCCGATGAAGCAGTCCGGGTCCAGGCCCGGGGCCATTTTCAGGGTGCGTGTGTAGGCGATCAGCTCACCCAGGAATTGGTCGTAGACACTGCTATGAATATAGGCCCGTGTACCGGCGTCGCATACCTGCCCGGAGTTGAAAAACACGCCGTTGGCGACCGCTTGGGCGGCGGCCGGGATGTCAGCGTCGGCGCAGACGATGACCGGTGATTTGCCACCGAGTTCGAGGGTCAGGCGCTTCATGTCATCCAGCGCTGCGCGGCCGACAGTCTGGCCGACCGGGGTCGAGCCGGTGAAGGTCAGTTTGTCGATGCCGGGGTGGGTGGCCATGGCCGCACCGACCACACTGCCGCGCCCGGTGACGATGTTGATCACGCCGTCGGGGATGCCCGCTTCCTGCACCAGTTCAGCGAAACGCAGGGCCGACAACGAGGTCAGTTCGGCGGGTTTGACTACCACTGTGCAACCGGTCGCCAGCGCTGCGCCGAGCTTCCAGGCCATGGTCTGCAACGGGAAGTTCCACGGCACGATGGCACCGACCACGCCGACCGCTTCCTTGCGGGTATAGGCCAGGTAGTTGCCCGGCAGCGAAGGTTCGACGGTGCGGCCGTGCAGCTTGGTGGCCCAGCCGGCGAAGTAACGCAGGGTATCGACGGTGCCCTGGATGTCCACGTCCTTGGCGAAGGCCACGGATTTGCCCATGTCGATCGATTCGATTTCCGCCAGTTCGGCAGCGTTCTGTTCGATCAGGTCGGCCAGGCGCTGCATCATGCGCTCGCGCTCGGCCGGTTTGGCCTGGCGCCAGGCGCCGCCGTCGAACTGCGCGCGGGCGGCTTGCACGGCGCGGTCCAGGTCATCGGTGGTGCCCATGGGAATGCGGGTGATCAGGCCTTCGGTCGAAGGTTCGATGACATCGGAGGTCTGGCCGTCGCTGGCTTCGACCCAGGCGCCGCCGATGAACATTTTCTGGACCTTGCTGAGGAAGGTCTGGGTGGCTTCGCTGACGCCGAATTTCTGCAGGTAACTCTTGACGATCGTGTCCATTTTTATTCTCTCTGCCCGGCAGTCAGGTCCTGCCGGGGCTCTGGTTTTTGAGCTCTGGTTTCTGAGCTTTATGGTTTCGATGATCAGGCTGGAGTTGTTTCGCTCTCGGCGGCCGCACGCACCTTGCCGCGCTCGTGGAAGATGAAACCGATGCTGTTGAGCAGCAGTTGCGCGGCGAGGATCGAGGTCATGCCGGTCGGGTCGTACACCGGCGCCACTTCCACCAGGTCCATACCGACGATGTTGCCCTTGCTGCGTTTGGCCAGGGCCTGGATGATTTCCAGCACTTCGTAGTAGAGGAAGCCGCCGTGGCTCGGGGTGCCGGTGCCGGGGGCGATGGACGGGTCGAAACCGTCGATGTCGATGGTGATGTAGTAGTTGATGTTCTGCGGGATCAGCGCCAGCACACCCTCGACGCCGAGGCGGCGCACGTCACGTACCGAGAGGATTTTCGAGCCGGCTTCATGGGCCGCTTCGTAATCGTCACGGTTGGACGACGATACGTTGCGGATGCCCATCTGGGTCATGCCGACGATGTGGTTCATTTCGGATGCACGGCGCAGCGGGTTGCCGTGGCCGTAGCGCACACCGTGGCGCTCGTCGACGAAATCCAGGTGCGCATCGAAGTGGATGATGTGGATCGGGCCGCGGCCTTCGAAGGCCTTGATCACCGGCGCGTGCACCGAGTGGTCGCCGCCGAGCACCACCGGCATCACGCCGGCGTCGAGGATCTTGCGCACGGCGTATTCAGTGTTCTTGTTGCTGGTGGCCATGTCGGTGTGGACGATGTCGGCATCACCGACGTCGACCATGCGCACATCCGATGCGGTGAGGTACATCACGTCATCTTCGTGATCGTAGGCGCCGGCGTGGCCGAAGGAAAACAGCGTCGATGCTTCACGAATACCGCGGGGTCCGAAGCGTGCGCCGGAGCGCCACTGGGTGCCCATGTCGTTGGGCACGCCCAGCACCGCGACGTCGGCATCCAGTGCGTCCCAATCGGTGCACACCGGGGATTTGCCAAAGGTGCAATGACCCACGAATGGCAGGTTCAGGCGACCGGATTCATAACCGTTGTTCGACATTTCTAGCCTCTCCACTTCTTGTTATCGGCCTGGCGGACTGCAAGGCGACCGCCGTTGGAAAGACTATGGGCGCAGGTTTTCGTGGAAAAAATGCTAAACATCAGATACTCATATCGGCATTCCCGATGCGTCCACAGGCCGGAGGTCCAAGATGATCCAGCTGCACGATGTCGACCTGAAACTGCTCAGGGTGTTTGCCACGATTGTCCGTTGCGGCGGCTTCTCGGCTGCACAGGCGGCGCTGAATGCCGGGCAGTCGACCATCAGCGAGCAGATGACCCACCTGGAAACCCGCCTGGGGGTCAAACTCTGCCAGCGCGGGCGCAGCGGCTTTCGCCTGACCGAACAGGGCGTGGCGATTCATGAAGCCACCCAGCGCCTGCTGTCGGCGGTGGAAAACTTCTGCATGGACGCCGACGTGCTCAAGCAGCACATCAGCGGCAAGCTCAACCTGGGGATCATCGACACCACGATCACCGACCCCGACTCGCCGATCCCGCGCACCACCCAGCGCTTCGTTTCCCGCGGCCACGACGTGCACCTGAACGTGTACGTCGGTACCCCGGCGGAACTCGAAGAACGGGTGCTCGACGGTCGACTCCATCTCGCCATCGGGCACTTCCCGATCCATGTGCCGGGGCTGCTGCAATCGCCGCTGTACCAGGAAGCCCTGGGCTTGTATTGCGGACGGCGCCATCCGCTGTTTGGCAGCCAGGCTGAAGGTGCGGAACTGCTCGAGGAAGTCGCTGCCGGGCGCATCGTCGTGCGCGGCTACATGCAGCAATACGACCTCGAGCACCTGGGCGTGAGCAAGGCAGCCGCCACCGTCGATAACATCGAGGCTTCGGCCATCCTGATCATCTCCGGCGCCTATGTGGGCTTCCTGCCCGAGCACTTCGCCAGCCAGTGGGTCAAGAGCGGCGAGATGCATCAACTGGCAGCCGCGAGCCTGCGCCTGAAGTCACCCTTCGATGTGATCACCCGGCGCGGTACGGCACCGCCGCCCATCCTCCAGGCGTTCCTCGAGGACCTGGCCGCCAGCGCCCGTAAAACCGCCAAGCCGTGATATGACACTCGCCAAATCGAAATTTTGCCGGGCATACTGATTCGGTTCGCCAACCTTGCAGGCCCGTCATGCGCATCCACGTCACCTTCATCGACCGCGTCGGCATCACCCAGGAAGTGCTGGCCCTGCTCGGTGGACGCAGTTTCAACCTGGACGCCGTGGAGATGGTCCCGCCGAACGTCTACATCGATGCGCCGACCCTCGGCGCCGAGGTGCTCGAAGAGTTGCGCGAAGCCCTTTTCGATGTGCGCGGCGTGCAGGCCGTGACCCTGGTCGACATCCTTCCGGGGCAACGCCGGCGCCTGCAACTGGACGCCTTGCTGGCCGCCAGTTCCGACCCGGTGCTGGCGGTGGATGACCGTGGTCATGTGCTGCTGGCCAACCCGGCGCTGATCGCCCTGTGCGGCCGCGAACCGGCCGGTGAATCGCTGACCGCCCTGTTCGACGATACCGATTTGCAGCGCACCCTGATCGCCCATCATTTCCGCCTGCCGATGCACGAGGTCAGTCTCGGCGGCCAGACCTTGCTCCTCGACGCGATGCCGATCACCGACGCCGGCGCCCTGCTCACCCTGTATCAACCCAATCGCATCGGCGAACGCCTGTCGGCACTGCATCACGACCATGCTGAAGGCTTCGATGCGCTGCTCGGCGAATCGCCGCCGATCCGCGCGCTCAAGGCCCGCGCGCAACGGGTCGCAGCATTGGATGCACCACTGTTGATCCAGGGTGAAACCGGCACCGGCAAGGAGTTGGTGGCCCGTGCCTGCCATGCCATCAGCCCGCGTCACGACGCGCCATTCCTGGCCCTGAACTGCGCGGCACTGCCGGAGAGCCTCGCTGAAAGCGAGCTGTTCGGCTACGCCCCCGGCGCCTTCACCGGCGCGCAACGGGGCGGCAAGCTCGGCCTGTTGGAACTGGCCGACCAAGGCACGGTATTCCTCGATGAAGTCGGGGAAATGTCGCCCTATCTGCAAGCCAAGTTGCTGCGTTTCTTGAGCGATGGTTGCTTCCGTCGGGTGGGGGGCGACAAGGAAGTGCGGGTCAATGTGCGGGTACTCAGCGCCACCCACCGCGACCTGGAAAAAATGGTCGCCGAAGGACGTTTTCGCGAAGACCTGTTCTACCGCCTCAACGTGCTCAACCTGCAAGTGCCGCCGCTGCGCGAGCGCGGTCACGACATCCTGCTGATGGCCAATCACTTCATGCAACAGGCCTGCGCGCAGATCCAGCGACCGGCCTGTCGCCTGGCACCGAGCACCTTCAGCGCCCTGCTCGGCAACCGCTGGCCGGGCAACGTGCGGCAACTGCAAAACGTGATCTTTCGCGCGGCGGCGATCTGCGAGAATCCGTTGGTGGACATCGATGACCTCGACATCGCCCGCACCGCCGTCGAGCGGCAAAACGACGGTGAAGTGGGCAGCCTGGAAGAAGCGGTTGGCGACTTTGAAAAGAACCTGCTGGAACAGCTTTATCGCAGTTATCCGTCCAGTCGGTTGCTCGCTGCACGGTTGCAGACGTCCCATAGCGCGATTGCGATTCGCCTGCGCAAATATGGGATTCCCAACAAGCCCTGAGTTATCTGTCGGAACACATTGTCACCGACAACACATTCCCCTGTGGGAGCGAGCTTGCTCGCGATGACGGAGTGTCAGTCAATATCAATGTGACTGTCATACCGCTATCGCGAGCAAGCTCGCTCCCACAGGGGACTGAGTCGCGCGCGGGCTCCCCGTCTTCAAATCGATACAGCGTAGCGAAATCAAGACAAAACCCTTCACACCGCAATCACGGCATCCGCGTCCACCGCCCGGCTGCCCCGTATTGATTTCAATACAGAAGAAATCTTCAGCGCCTTAAAAAATTAGTTTAAGCCATTGATTTAAAACGACTAATAAACATTGGCACCGCCCTTGCTATCACTCCTCCAACCCCGCTCGTCGCCCCGCCACGAGCCTTAAAACAATAAGGAGTTGATATGAGCCAATTGCGTTTTACCGTCGATCACGAATGGTTGCGTCTTGAGAGCAATGGCCTGGTCACAGTCGGCATCACGGCGTTTGCCCAGCAGGCGCTGGGGGATGTGGTGTTCGTTCAGGTGCCTGAACTGGGCGCCTTCGGTGCCGGCGCTGAAGTGTCGGTACTGGAGTCGGTGAAAGCCGCCAGCAGCATCGGCATGCCGCTGGACGGTGAGGTGGTCGAGGTCAACGACACGCTGGAGAGCAGCCCGGAACTGGTCAACGAAGACCCGTTGGGCGAAGGCTGGTTCTTTCGCTTCAAACCGGTCGATGTCGAGGCGTTGAGCGACTTGCTCGATCAAGACGCCTATGCACGCCTGACCGCCGAACACGCCGACGCTTGAAGCCCCCACGAACCCAGAAAAAGGACCACACCATGTTCAGCAAACACGACCAGATCAAAGGCTACGACGACGAACTGCTGGCGGCGATGAATGCCGAGGATGCGCGGCAGGAACACCATATCGAACTGATCGCCTCGGAGAACTACACCAGCCAGCGGGTGATGCAGGCCCAGGGCAGCGGCCTGACCAACAAGTACGCCGAAGGGTATCCGGGCAAGCGTTACTACGGCGGCTGCGAGCACGTCGATGTGGTCGAACAACTGGCCATCGACCGCGCCAGGCAGCTGTTCGGCGCCGACTACGCCAACGTCCAGCCGCACTCCGGCAGCCAGGCCAACGCCGCGGTTTATCTGGCGTTGCTGCAAGCGGGCGACACCGTGCTCGGCATGAGCCTGGCCCACGGCGGCCACCTGACCCACGGCGCCAAGGTGAGTTTTTCCGGCAAGCTGTACAACGCGGTGCAGTACGGCATCGACACCGCCACCGGCCTGATCGATTACGACGAAGTCGAGCGTCTGGCACTGGAGCACAAGCCGAAGATGATCATCGCCGGCTTCTCGGCCTATTCGAAGACCCTGGACTTCCCGCGCTTTCGTCAGATTGCGGACAAGGTCGGTGCGTACTTCTTCGTCGACATGGCCCACGTCGCCGGGCTGGTGGCCACGGGGCTGTACCCGAACCCGCTGCCCTACGCCGACGTGGTCACCACCACCACGCACAAGACCCTGCGCGGCCCCCGTGGCGGTCTGATTCTGGCCAAGGCCAACCCGGAGCTGGAGAAGAAGCTCAACGCCGCCGTGTTCCCCGGCGGCCAGGGTGGCCCGCTGATGCACGTGATCGCGGCCAAGGCCGTGTGCTTCAAGGAAGCGCTGGAGCCGGCATTCAAGACTTATCAGGCGCAGGTGATCCGCAATGCCCAGGCCATGGCGCAGGTGTTTATCGAGCGCGGTTATGACGTGGTGTCCGGCGGTACCGACAACCACCTGTTCCTGGTCAGCCTGATCCGCCAGGGCCTGACCGGCAAGGACGCCGACGCTGCCCTCGGGCGTGCCGGCATCACCGTGAACAAGAACGCCGTGCCCAATGATCCGCAATCGCCCTTCGTGACCTCCGGCCTGCGCATCGGTACGCCGGCGATCACCAGCCGTGGCTTCAAGGAAGCGCAAAGCATCGCCCTGGCCGGCTGGATCTGCGACATCCTCGATCACCTGGGCGATGCCGACATCGAAGCCAATGTCGCCCGCCAGGCGGCCGCCCTGTGCACGGACTTCCCGGTCTATCGCGACTGACCACACAACATAGAACCCTGTGGGAAAAAACCTGTGGGAGCGAGCTTGCTCGCGATGGCGGACTTTCATTCAACATCAATGCTGAATGTAATGGCCTCATCGCGAGCAAGCTCGCTCCCACAGGGTCTCCCACAGGTTCAGTACCCTGTTGTACAAGGAAAACACCATGAACGCCATTGTCGAATCGACCGGCAACCACCCGGCCAAGGTGGAAGTCGGCACCAAACTGCGCGGCGCGGACAAGGTCGCGCGGATTCCGGTGAAGATCATTCCCACGGATGAATTCCCGCGCAAACCCGACTGGATCCGCGTGCGCATGCCGATCTCTCCCGAGGTCGAGCGGATCAAGCAACTGTTGCGCAAGCACAAGCTGCACAGCGTCTGCGAAGAAGCCTCGTGCCCGAACCTCGGCGAGTGTTTTTCCGGTGGCACCGCGACCTTCATGATCATGGGCGACATCTGCACCCGGCGCTGCCCGTTCTGTGATGTCGGCCATGGTCGGCCCAGGCCGCTGGACACCAACGAGCCGATGAACCTGGCCGTGGCGATTGCCGAGCTGCGCCTGAAGTACGTGGTGATCACCTCGGTGGATCGCGACGATTTGCGCGATGGCGGCGCCCAACACTTTGTCGATTGCCTGCGCGAGATCCGCAAGCTGTCACCCGGCGTGCAGCTGGAGACCCTGGTGCCGGATTATCGCGGACGCATGGACGTGGCCCTGGCGATCACCGCCACTGAGCCGCCGGATGTGTTCAACCACAATCTGGAAACCGTACCGCGCCTGTACAAGGCCGCGCGCCCCGGTTCGGACTTCGAGTGGTCACTGGACCTGCTGCAGAAGTTCAAGCTCGCCGTGCCCCACGTACCGACCAAATCCGGCCTGATGCTGGGCCTGGGCGAAACCGACGAGGAAGTCATCGAAGTCATGCAGCGCATGCGCGAGCACGACATCGACATGCTGACCCTCGGCCAGTATCTGCAGCCCTCGCGCAGTCACCTGCCGGTGCAGCGCTTCGTGCACCCGGACACCTTTGCCTGGTTCGCCGAAGAAGGCACGCGCATGGGCTTCAAGAACGTGGCGTCCGGGCCGCTGGTGCGCTCGTCCTATCACGCCGATCAACAACTTCATGGAGGTGCCGGCGGTTTCCAGCCATGATGGAGTGACTGGTCATGCATGGAGCCGTTCCCGATGCCGCGTTCACCCTGTCTGTTGTTGCTGTGCCTGAGCCTTGCCCTGCCGTGCATGGCCGACGAGCCAAAACCCGGGCACATGCTGTATGTGCGCAGCGTCGACCCGGGCATCGCGCAGGACATCCGCTACGCCAGCGCGCACAATTTCACCGGGCATCCGCTCGACGGCTACCAGGCGGCAGAGTGCCTGCTATCGCAGGACGCGGCAAAGGCGTTGGCCCGAGTGCAAAGCGCACTGAAAGCCGAAGGTTACGGCCTGAAGGTATTCGACTGCTATCGCCCGACCCGCGCGGTGGCGGACATGGGCCGCTTCGCCAGCGAACCCGGCGACCCGCTCAAGACCGAGTTCTATCCGCGGGTCGACAAGCAGGACTTCTGGCGCCTGGGGTATGTGGCCCGGGTGTCCAATCACTCCCGGGGCAACACCGTCGACCTGACGATGACCGGCCCCGACACCCTGCCCGCCGACACCTGGACGCCTTCGGTGAAACCGGTGGATTGCACGGCGCCTTACGGCGAGCGCTGGCACGACGGCGCGCTCGACTTGGGCACCGGTTTCGATTGCTTCGATGAGCGCGCGCACACCGACTCGGCGCTGATCAACGCCACGGCCAGGGCCAATCGCCAGCGACTGACCCGTGCCATGGCCAAGGAAGGCTTTGTGGGTTATTCGGCCGAGTGGTGGCACTTCACGTACAGCGGCAATCCGCCGAAGCCGGACGTCATGGACTTCCCGATCACGCCGTTCACGCCATGAACAATCTGCTCAAGGCCATGTTGATGGCGTTTTTTCCGCTGGCCGCCATGGCCCAGGGACTCGACGGCAGCGACCAACTGATCGTGGTCACCAGTAACGGCTGGAATGACATCCAGGGTACTGCCCAACGCTATGAACGGCACGGGCAGACCTTGCGCAAATTCGAAGCGCCCTTTGCCGTCGTTCTCGGCAAGAACGGCATGGGCTGGGGCAAGGGGCTGCTCGACAGCGGGCCACCTGAAGGACCGGTCAAACAGGAAGGCGATGGCAAGGCGCCAGCTGGCATGTTCAAGCTGGGCACGGCGTTTGGCTACGCGCTTTCGGCCGATACCCGCCTGCCCTATCTGTCGCTGACACCGAGCATAGAATGCGTGGATGACAGCCAATCGACTCGCTACAACGAACTGGTCGACGGCGCGGTCGTCGAAAAGGACTGGAGCAGCTCCGAACGGATGCGCCGCCCGGATGAGTTGTACCGCCAGGGCATTTTCATCCAGCACAACACCCCGGCCTCTCCCGCTGCCGGCTCGTGCATTTTCTTCCACATCTGGCGCGGCCCCACGGCGCCGACCCGTGGCTGTACGGCCATGGACCCGGTGGATATCGGGCGTTTGTTCAACTGGCTGGACCCCAGAAAATCTCCGGTGCTGGTGCAACTGCCTGAAGCGCAGTACGAGGCGCTGCGTGAGCGTTGGAAACTCCCCAAGCGCTAGTCAACGCCGGACCCTGTGGCGAGGGGGCTTGTCCCGTTGGGCTGCGAAGCGGCCCCAAAAGATGGGCCTGCTCGCGCACGTCCAACGGGGGCAAGCCCCCTCACCACAAAAGCTCCCTCACCACAAAAGCCCCCTCGCTACAAATGCGGGTGTTAACCCCGCTCAACCACCACGCCACTCATCGACGGCTTGGCCAGCGCGTAATAGATCACCCCCGGCACCAACAACCCGACGATCCAGGAAATGTCCACGCCGCCCAGTTGCGCAACCATCGGCCCGGAGTAGAAATGGGTGTCGACAAAGGGCAGCTGGATCAACACGCCGATCACGTACACGCTGATCCCCAGCACGTTCCAGCGACCGTAGCGGCCGTTCGGGTCGGACAGCGCCGGGATGTCGTAGCGTTCCTTGTTGATGAAGTAGTAGTCCACCAGGTTGATCGCGCTCCAGGGGGTGAAGAACGTCAGCAAAAACAGGATGAAGTACTTGAACGAGTTGAGGAACGAGTACTGCCCCGCCAACGCCAGCGCGGTGGACGCCGCGACGATCAGCAGCACAAACAGCATGCGCTGGCGGGCGCTGATTTCCAGGCGGCGACGGAAGCCACTGATGATGGTGGCAATGCACATGAAGCTGCCGTAGGCGTTGAGGGTGGACACCGTGACCTTGCCGAACACAATGCTCAGGTACAGCAAGGACGCGATCACACCGCTACTGCCCAGGCCGACAATGGTCGCCACTTCGTGCCCACGGAAATTCGCCCCGGCCAATGCGGCGGCGAACACCCCGAGCACCATCGAAGCCTGGGCCCCCAGCACCGTGCCGAGACCGACGGCGGTGAAGGTTTTCCACGATGAGGTCTTGCTCGGCAGGTAGCGCGAGTAGTCCGCCACGTAGGGGCCGAAGGCGATCTGCCAGGACGCCGAGAGCGACACCGCCAGCAGGAAGGTGCTCCAGCTGAAATGACGGTTGTCGAGCAGCAGGCCGATGTCGTTGAGGGTCATCAACCGGGTGAACAGGTAGGCGAAGGCGATGATGCCCAGCACACTGGCCACCCGCCCGACCAGGTGAATCACCCGATAGCCGAAGATCGTCAGGAACGCGATGCACGCCGCGAAAATCAGGATGCCGGCGCTGTCGCTGACACTGATCAACTGAGCAATCGCCTGCCCCGACAGCACCGCGCCGGTGGCGCTGAAACCGAGGTACATCAGGCACACCAGGACAATCGGGATCGCCGCGCCATACACCCCGAACTGCACGCGGCTGGAGATCATCTGCGGCAGCCCGAGCTTGGGCCCTTGCGCCGCGTGCAGCGCCACCACGGCGCCGCCGAGCACTTGCCCGATCAGCAAGCCGATCAGCGACCAGAACACGTCACCGCCCAGTACCACGGCCAGGGCGCCGGTGACGATGGCGGTGATTTGCAGGTTGGCGCCAAGCCACAGGGTGAACTGGCTGTAGAGGCTGCCGTGACGCTCGGCCTCGGGAATGAAATCGATCGAGCGGGTCTCGATCAGGGGACTGCGTTGAGCACTCATGAAAGTGTTTCCTTTGTGGAACTGTTTTTGTTGTCAGGGACGGAATCTAAAAGGTCTTGGTTGCACTGGCTACAACGGTCGCCGAACACAGGTCGTCATAGCCATACCAACTGCTGCACTCGCTTTTCGACAAGTCCGTGTCGACATAGCTCAGACCCCAGGTCACGCCGACGAAGTCGCGTGTCAGCTTGGCCTCCCACTCGTAGTAAGACTCGCGGTTATCGCCACTGGCGGACCAGAACGCGGGGTCTTTCACATCGTTGCGTCCAAAGCGCAGGTCCAGGCCGACTTCAGCCGGCAGATCGATTTTGTAGCTCAGGTAGGTGTAAAGGGTGTCCTGGTCCTCGCCGAAAAAGTTCGGTGTGTCCTTTGAGTAATAGGCACCGAGCTTGACGCCATACAGATCGAGAATGGCGTACACCTCACTGAGGTTGAATTCGGAGTTTTTCGGGTAGTCGTACTTGATGTAGCCCAGGTCCAGGCTGATTGCCTCGGTCGCCTGCCAGTAGTAACCCGCATAGTACTCAAGCTCCTGCCGGGTATCGAAGCCGCCACCGAAATCCACGTTGGAGGTCCAGGCGCCGATGTACAGGCCACTGCTGTGCAGCAGCGTTGCCCCGCCCTGCACGGCCGGATCACCCAGGGTTTGCGAGATGCCACGGGTACGGTAGTCGCTGACCACGCCCAGGGTCATGTCAAGGCTGAAGTCATCGTTGAGGGCCAGGGCGTGGCTGCTCAGGGGGGCCAGTGCCAGTGCGGCGAGGGTCAATGCTGAAAGTGCGTTCATACAGTTCTCTTGTTGTTATGGCGTACGGGGAATTTCAGGCATGGCGATGCCAGGCCCCTCGCGCGACGAGGGGCTGGCGGTGTTTGCGTATGTCGGGTGTTCGCAGGTCAGGACGCGGGGGCGTAGACCTGCTTGCCGGCGAAGAAGGTGTTCAGGACTTTGGTTTCGAACAGGTCGTCATCGCTGACCTTGAACACATCGCGGTCGAGAATGATCAGGTCAGCCTGCTTGCCCGGTGCCAGCGAACCGATCTGCTTGTCCAGGCCCAGGGTTTTCGCGGCATTAAGGGTATAGGCATAGAACATGGTCTTGCGGTCGATGCTTTCCTTGGCATTAAGTACGCCCAACGGACCTTTGCGGGTGCTGGCCTGGGCAATGGCGTTGAACGGATTGGCGCTCGACACCGGCCAGTCGCTGCCACCGGCAATCGTTGCGCCTGCGTCATGCAGGGACCGCGCGGGATACTGGTAACCGTAGGCAAAGGCGCTGATGTAGGGTTTGACCAGTTCGACGGTGTAGGACTCGCCGGTGGCCCACAGCAATTGCATCGAGGCGATCACGCCGAGCTGCTTGAAGCGTGGAAACTCCTTGGGATTGACCAGTTGCAGGTGCGCGATGCTGTGCGGCACCGGGGTCGGGCTGAGCTTGCGCGCATAGGCCACGCCATTGAGTGCTTCACGCACCGCGCGGTCGCCGACGGCGTGCATGTGCACGATCCAGCCGCGCTTTTCCGCCGCCACCACCAGTTCACCGAAGTGCGCCGGGTCGGTCAGCAGTTGTCCGTCCTTGTGGCTGTTCTTGTACGGCACGATGACCGCAGCGGTTTGCCCCGGGAACTCGAGAATGCCGTCGACAAAGACCTTGATGCCGGGGAACGTCAGGTTAGGCACGCCCTCGAACTGCTTCATCACCGTGTCGATCACTTCCAGGTCGGCCGGTTTGCTCTTCGGGTTGGTGACCATCAACGCGGCGACGTGGGCGCTGAGTTCGCCGTTCTGCGCCAGCGCCTTGTACAACGGCAGGACGCCGACGGTTTCTGCGGTGGCATGGAAATCGAACAGTGAGTCCTCACTGCCGCCGTTCGCCGCGGCGTCCATCCACGCAGTGATGCCGAACTGGTTGTTGACCCGCACCGCCTCTTTCGCGGCCTTGAGCATGCTCTCCTGGCTGGGCGCGGGAATTGCGCTGCGCACCACGTCCCAGCGTGATTCGGCAAAGTAGCCGTTAGGGGTGAAGTCCGCTTCATGGCCGACGTAACCGCGCTCTTTCTCCGGCAGGCTCTTGACCAGTGCCGCGTCGATGTTCAGACGCTTGAGCATCGCGTTGTTGGCCCAACCGGTGTGGCCGTCGATGCCGCTGAAGACGACAGGCTGATCGGCCCAGCGCCCCTGATTGAACACCTTGCCCAGTTCACGGCTTTTTTCCCAATAGGCCGAACTGACCCCGGCGACGCTGATCACATCGCCAGCCCGGGCACGCCCGGCCTTGTCCTCTTCAATCAACCACTGCTCCAGTTCCGGCAGCGGTTTGACTTCGTCCAGCAGGTTGGCCTTCATGCTGTCGAACGCCCCCACCACCGGGTGGCTGTGGGTGTCGATCATGCCTGGCATCAACACCTTGCCCGCCAGGTCGATGCGCTGGGTCTTGGCATCGGCCAAGGCGTTGATTTCGGCATCACTGCCGACTTTCAGAATCTTGCCGTCTTGCACCGCAACAGCTTGCACCAGCGCCTGGCCGGGTTCGGCGGTAAAGACCTTGCCGTTGAACAACACCAGGTCAGCGGCGGCCATCGCCTGCACCGAGGACAAGGCCAGTGCGGCGGCCAACAGGTTTGGAATCAATCGCATCGGAACGCTCTCTAGTTTTTATTGGGCGGATCGGGAAGTAACAGCCTGGGAAACCACATTCGGCGCAAGCCCCAGGAACGGCGCCTTGGCCCACACGACCTTGCCGCCGACCAGCGTCAGCAGCACGCCATTGCGGCCCAGCTCCTCCTCGGGCACCTGCATGAAGTTCTTGTCGAGCACGATCAGGTCAGCGAACTTGCCGACTTCGACCGAACCCAGCACCGCATCCAGCTTCAGCTGCTGGGCGGCATTGAGGGTGATGCTGCGCAGCACTTCGGCTCGCGACATGGCCGGATCGCTGTTGAGTCGCCCGGCATACTTGGGTCCATAGCTATGCGGATTGGTGGGGTCGCCGGAGCGGGTAACACCGACTTTCAGCGCCAGGAACTCATCGAGGGGATCGACCGGCCAGTCGCTGCCAAACGCCACACGGCCACCGGCATGGGCGATGCTGCCCGAGGGCTCCATGCGTTCGAATCGCTCGGCGCCGAGGTGATCGCTGGTGCCGTCGACCGTGGACGGTGCCTGCTGCGCCCACTGGAACGACATGGTGGCCGTGACGTCCAGTGCCTTGAAGCGTGGGTAGTCGGCAGGGTCGACCGACTCGGCGTGCGCGATGGCCGGGCGCAAGTCCTGACCGGGCAGTTCCTTGCGCACGTAGGCGACGCTGTCCAGTGCATCGCGCACCGCGCGCTCGCCGGTGGCGTGCAGGTGCGGATCGAAACCGGCCTTGACCGCTTGCAGCAACAGCGGATTGAGCACCTGCGGCGGGAAGTACAATTCGCCCAGGTTCTTGCCCGGCGTCCACTTCGGCGCCTGTTCGGTGCCGCTGTTGTGCAGATACGGGGTCAACATGGCGCCGGTGTCCGCCGGGGCATTGATGATGCCGTCCATGAACAGTTTGACGTGGCGCATGTTCACGCCCGGCGCGACATGCACTTCGCCCTGGTCGTAGGTGTTGGCCAGGGCCTTGGCCTCGGCGATGGTTTTCACCGGGTCGGCGGCAGCGGCGGCCGGGTCCAGCTTGATCGCCAGCAAGGCTCGGGCGGTCAGTTCGCCGGACTTTTGCAGGTTGGTGAAGGCCTTGGCGCTTTCCGGTCCCGACAGGGCATCGAAGAAGCTGGTGATGCCCTGTTGGCGCATGGCGTCGAGGGCAGCACGGGTCTGGTTGAGTTTTTCTGCATCGGTGGCGGGCGGCACCATGGCAGCCAACGACTCGGCGGCGCCGTCCTCGCAGATGCCGTTCGGATTGCCGGCGCTGTCACGTCGGTACTTGCCGTCTTCGGGGTCGGCGGTGTTCTTGTTGATCCCGGCCAGCTCCAGGCCGCGAGAGTTGGTCAGCACGGTGTGAAAATCGGTAGAGCGCACCTGGATCGGACGCTTGGTCTTGAGCGCGTCCAGGGTCGACTTGTCGGCGTCGCCGTCAAGCCCGGTCATGCCCATGCGGTCCCAGCTGCCGACTTCCAGCCAGACATCCGGGCCCTTGTCCTTCTCGGCATCGAGGCAGGCCTGGATGCTCGCCTGAAACTGCGCACGGGTCATGGTCTGGTATTTCAGGTCGCACAGCGTCATGGCGCGACCGCCATCCCCCGGGTGCATGTGCGCATCGACGAAGCCTGGCATCAGCATGCGCCCGGCCAGGTCGATCAGTTGGGTTTGCTTGCCGATGTAGCCGTCGACCCCGGCATCGCTGCCCACGTAGACAATCTTGCCGGCGGAAATCGCGATGGCCTGTTGCACGGAATTCTGGCCATCGACCGTGTAGACGTAGCCATTGCGCATGACCGTGTCGGCGGGCGTCGCGCCCCATGCCATGCAGGAAAATGCCGTTGTCGACGCAACGGCGATGAACAACCTGGAAAGTCTCAAATGCCTCACCCCTGTTCTTATTGTTTTGAAGCGGCCCGAACGGCTGCACAAGCCCTTGTATAGACAGGGCCTACCCTATAGGGCGCAGCGTTCGAATGGACCTCTGCAAATGAGGAGGGGTCAGGCAAATAATTGAAACGGCTGGGATTAATCCCGGCGCACGGACTCCGTCAGCGCGCCCGGCGAGCGCAGGACCGAGCCCAATTCCACCTTGCTTTTCACACCGAGCTGCAAGTAGCAGTTACGCAGATAGGTGCGCACGGTCGCGGGGCTCAAGGCGAGGAGTTTGGCGATCTCTTTGTAGGAATGGCCGGCGGCGAACAGCATCGCTGCCGTGCGCTCCCGAGGTGCCAGGCCATCCCCGCCCGAGGGGGCTTCGAGGGACAGGATGACGTGTTCGGCGTTGGGGCTCAGGGTCAGGGCGCAGCGACCCAGACGGATCACGCAGGGGGCTTTGGACAATTGCGCGATCACCTCAGGTGGCAGCGTGGAACCGCTCCAGCCGGGCAGTTCGCGCTGGATGGCGACGCACAACCTGGCCCCCACATAGAGCAGACTGCCGTCCATACGCGCGATGCCAAAATCACTCGCGCCATTTTCGCTGTCGAAGCGAATCATGTCCTGCACCTGGAACCGCCACAGCTGGAACAGGTGATCGCAGAACGCCAAAAACAGCTCGGCTTCGTTCTCCTCGAACGCCTGTTCATCCTCACCCCGGTAGAGGCAGACGAAAAACATCAGGCCGCTTTCGGGCAATTCGTAGGTGATGCTCATCAAGTGATAGAGATCGAAGCGCCGGGCGAAATCATTGACTGCCTCGCAAGGGTCGGTGAAACCCTTGTCGCGCACCACTTCACCGGGATGATTGAGCGTGGCGTAGGAGAACTGATCGTTGGCCGCCACCGGATGCCATTCGGCGGCAAAGGATTCAGGGAGATTGATGCTGCCATGCATCCAGCTTTGCATGGGCACCTCAGGACCTGGCGCAGACATTTCGCCCCACCAGGCAGAGGCGAAGGGCACCAGTTGACCGAAGGCCTGCAGGCCATCGGCGATGAACCGCGACGCGCCGCTCTCCCGCGCCAGCCGACCAAGGTGCAGTACGCAATGATTGAACGCCTTGAGCGTGACCATCGTTGCGTCACCGTCGACTTTATTTCCCGCCCCCATCATTGCGATCCCGTTCACTGCATGGCCTTTCGTTTCGACGATGCCATAGGCCCCTGACGGGCGTCCAGCACGCAATGACATCATCGGTTACAAAGTGCTGTGCAACCCATACAACTGTGGCCGGCGGTCCTGATGCAGGTCGTTGCGGGCGCTGATGCGTTTGTTGCGCGCTTCGGCGAGGTTCAGCGTCGCCAGCAGGATTTGCTCGCCGCCCTGCTCCGCCGGCCCGGCCAAGGGGTAACCGTCAGCATCGACGATGACCGACCCTTGCACCCAGCCGACCCCGCGTTCATGGCCATAGCGATCGCATGCTGCAATGAACATGCGGTTCACCGAGGCATTGGCCTGCACCCGCAAGACTTCCGCCGGGCGCTCGGTCTGCGGCCGCGGACCGTCGGGCCAGTTGACCGGCGCACACAACAGATCGGCGCCAGCCAGTGCCGGCAGTCGCACCCACTCGGGGAATTCCAGGTCGTAGCAGATCAGCATGCCGAGCCGTCCATGCAGCGTTTCGACCACCGGCGGCGGTGCATCGCCAGCGGTGAAGATGTCCTTTTCGGCATCCCACAGATGCGCCTTGCGGTACACCGCACGCAGGCCATTGGCGTCGATCATCGCCGCGCTGTTGGCCAGCTCATCGCCGGGCAGGCGTTCGCAGAAGCCGCCGACGATCACCAGGTTCAGCTCACGGGCCAGGGCCTGCCATAACTGCAAGGTCGGACCGTCAACGGTTTCCGCCAGGCTCAGCGCTTCGTCGCGGTCGGCAAACAGATAGCCGCTCTGCACCAGCTCAGGCAGCACGACGACTTGCGCGCCCTGGTGCGCCGCCTGGCGAATCGCGCGCTCGGTGAGCGTGCGGTTGTAGGCCAGGTCACCTATTTTCGGTGCCAGTTGGCAACAGGCGACCAGGGTATTTTTTGCGTTGTTCAACGCCCTGCCTCCGCAGATGAATGGGTCATGGCGACGATGTCGCTCTCGCTCAGGGCATCGATCACCCGGCGTTCGGCGGCCAGGTCAATCGAACGGCTGAGCAGGTAATAGGTCAGCCCCGAGACCACCAGGCCCACCAGCCAGGCGATGTCCACGCCTTCGAGCACCCGCGCCAGCGGGCCGACAAAAACCTCTTTGCCGGCGGCGGCATCGAAGATGTAGAAGAACGGCACCATCGCGGCGAAGCCGATCAGGTACGAGACGATTCCGCGAAATTGCCAGGCGCCGTAGATGCCCTTCGGCGTGAAGAAATGCGGGATCGCATAGCGGCCCTTGCGCACGAAGAAGTAGTCCACCAGGTTGACGGCGGTCCACGGCACGAGGAAGTACAGCAACAGCACCAGGAAGGTGTTCAACAGCGCGATGCCGTCCCCTTTGATCGACAGCACGCAGGTCAACAGAACCACGCTGATCACACTGATCGACAGCACACGGGCGCGGGGTGTCGGGGTGATTTTCCGGATCGAGTCGACACCGGTCAGCAGCGTCAGCATGGCGCTGTAGGTGTTGAGCGCGATGATCGGCAGGAAGCCCGCCACCGAGACGATCACCAGCAGATTGCCCAACCCCGGCACCATGGAAGAACCGACCTGATTCAACGCCACCAGTGCATCCGCTGCTTTCAACTGCTGCGCCAGCCAGGCGCCGAGGCCGATCATCCAGCTGCCGGACAACGAGGCACCGATGAACACCGCCGCGATCAATTTCACCCGGCTGGTGTTTTTCGGCAGGTAACGGGAATAGTCGGACACGTAGGGCGCATAGGAAATGTTGTAGCTGGCACCGATGGCGAACAACGTGGCGAAGGCCACCCAGTTGAAGCCCAGATCGGTCGCCGGCGTGACACCTTCCTGACCCGCACCGAACATCAGGGCGATGGTCACCAGGGCGTACAGCGGCAAGGTCGCCAGCAAGGCCCACTTGAACGCCTTGTGCATCAGGTCGTGGCCGTAGATCGACAACAGCGCACCGATCAGCACCACGGTGACGGCGACGATGGTCGGGTCGATGCCGAAAACATGTTCAAGGCCGTTCATGATCAGCGAGATGTTGACCACGTTGAAACCGACGAATACGAACATCGTCGCCATCAACGCCAGGATCACCCCGCGATAGCCGAACTGGGCGCGGGACTGGATCATCTGCGGCAGGCCCATTTCCGGGCCCTGGGAGCCGTGGAACGCCATGAAAATGGTGCCGAACATGATGCCCAGGGCACCGGCGAGCATGGTCCACAGTGCGGACAAGCCGAGGCTCGGGCCGACAAAGCCGATGGAGATGGTGAAGAAGTGGAAGTTGCCCAGGAACCAGAACGGCCCCTGGCTGCCGAGTTTGGCGTGACGTTCGTTTTCCGGAATGTAATCGATGGAGTGGCCTTCGATGGCCAATCCGCCACTCGCCTCGGCGGCGCGCGCAGACACTGGGGAACCTGACATACGATTGTTCCTATGCTGGTGTTTGTTGTTTTTGTGGTTACAGCGCTCGCTACGACGTCCAGATCGGGTGAAACTCCAGAAAAAGCTGACGATGACGCTGGTTTCACGGCAATGTAGGGTGTGAGTCCGGGCAATAAAATATCGCAGGCACACTGTTCACATAGATCAGCACCTATGTAATCGACAATCGGGAGCCCTCATGCTGGGAACTGTAACGGAGCTGGATCTGCGTCTGATCCGGGTATTTCTGACCGTCGTCGAGGCGGGCGGCATCTCGGCGGCGCAAACCGCCCTCAACGCCACGCAACCGACGATCAGCGCGCAATTGGCGACGCTGGAAGCGCGGGTCGGTTTTCGTCTGTGCGAACGCGGGCGTGGCGGGTTTTCCGTCACGCCCAAAGGCACGCAGTTCATCGAGGCGGCCCGACGCTTGCTGGCGGCGGCCGAAGGATTCCGGGTCGAGGTACAGCACATCAACCGCAAAGTCTCGGGCAGCATCAACATCGGCCTGCTGGGGCAAATCGATCCGGTGGCGAACAAGAAAATCGGCCTGGCCATTGCCCGTTTGCGGGCTCGGCACGAGGGGCTGTACTTCCATTTCACCGAGCTGTCGTCGTCCCTGCTGGAAGAGAAAATCATCAACGGCCATATCGACCTGGCCATTGGTTACTTCTGGCACCGCTTGCCCAGCATCGATTATTTCCCGCTGTTCCCGGAAACCCAGATTGCCTACTGCGCCCCCTCGCATCCGCTGTTCGGCCAGGTCGGCGCACTGACCCGCGAAGATGTCAGCGGCTTTGACTGGGTCTGGCCGAGCCATCCGCTGCCGGAGATGCCGGCCCCCACCTCCATCGAACGCCTGACCGTGCTCACCGACAGCATGGACGGCGCCGCCCTGCTGATCCTGTCCGGCCAGCACCTGGGGTTTCTGCCACAGCACTACGCGACCCGGCATGAACAGCTGGGGCAATTGCACCCGCTGAACCCGGATCTGCTGCGTTATGAGGTGAGCTTTCATGCAGCGGTGCGGCATTCATCTCGTCAGAAGGATCTGGTGAGTGCGTTCCTCAACGAGCTGATCGAGATTTTCGGAGCGGTGTAGGGCCCTGTGGGAGCTGTGGGTCAGCTGACATCAACGCTGGCTGTAATGGCGCCTTCGCGAGCAAGCCCGCTCCCACAGGGTTAGTGGGTGTACGCAACATCTGCGAGCAACCGGGATTACTGTGGGAGCCTGCTTGCGAAGGCGGTGGGTCAGCCAGCATCAATGTTGAATGTGCTGGCCTCATCGCGGGCAAGCCCGCTCCCACAGGGTTAGTGGGTGTACGCATCATCTGCGGGCAACCGGGATTACTGTGGGAGCGAGCCTGCTCGCGAAGGCGGTGGGTCAGCCAGCATCTATGTTGAATGTGCTGGCCTCATCGCGGGCAAGCCCGCTCCCACAGGGGGATGCGGTGGTTTCAGAAATGGATGTCCTTGGCCGGGACCACATCGATCCGCGCCACGGAACCGGTCAGCTTTGCAAGGTCCTTGTTGTGTTCGGCGATGATGTCTTCGGCGGTCTGGTTGCCGTTGTCGACGGTGGAATGTGCGTCGCTCGCCAGCACCACGTCGTAGCCCAGTTTCAGGGCCTGGCGCACGGTGGTATTGATGCAGTAATCGGTTTGCAAACCACAGATGACCAGGCGCTCGAATTCTTGCTCCGGCAACTGTTTTTGCAGGTGGGTCTTGTAGAACGAATCCGGAGTGGTCTTGCGTACGAGCAGGTCCTTGGGCGAGGTTTGCAGCCCTTCGGCCAGTTGCCAACCGGCAGCCTTATGCGTCAGCGGACTGCCCACTTCTTCGTGCTGGATCAGCACCACTGTCACGCCGGCCTTGCGCGCCCGGGCTGACAGGTCATTGATGGTGTTGATGACCCGTCCGATCTCGAAGCACTCGTACTCACCGCAACACAAGGCCTGCTGGACGTCGATGATTAACAACGCAGTGGTCATGATTTCCTTCCTTGAACGGTCGATGGTTCAGGGGACGAACATAAGCCCGTCCCCCTCCGGGCACAACCCTCAATAACCCAGCGACAACCCGGTGTTGCGCCGAGGGTCGTTCGCCCCGTAGAAACGGTTCTTGCCCACCGGCTTGCCACCCAGGGACGGCGCACCGACGAGGATCGCCGCCAGGTGGTTGGCGTCCTGTGGACCGGCAAACTTGTGTCCCCAGCTTTCGAGGATCTTCACCGTGTCCGGGCTGGTGGTGAAGGCTTCCAGGTTGGTCTCCTCCGGCAGCCACTGCTGGTGGAAACGCGGTGCATCCACCGCTTCCTGGATGTTCATGCCGTAGTCGATCACGTTGAGCATGGTCAGCAAGGTCGCGGTGATGATGCGGCTGCCACCCGGAGTGCCGACCACCATCACCACTTTGCCGTCCTTGGTGACGATGGTCGGGCTCATGGACGACAGCGGCGCCTTGCCGGGTGCGATGGCATTGGCCTCGCCCTGCACCAGGCCGTACATGTTCGGCACGCCGATTTTCGAGGTGAAGTCGTCCATTTCATCGTTGAGGATGACCCCGGTCTTGCTCGCCATCACGCCCGCGCCGAACCAGTCGTTGAGGGTGTAGGTCACCGACACCGCGTTGCCCCACTTGTCGACGATGGAGTAATGCGTGGTGTTGTTGCCTTCATGAGGCGCTACGCCGGGCTTGAGCTCACTCGATACCGCGGCTTTTTGTGGATTGATCGCTTCGCGCAGCTTGGTCGCGTAGTTTTTATCCAGCAGGTGGGCAATCGGGTTCTTCACGAAATCCGGATCGCCCAGGTAGCTGTTGCGGTCCACATAGGCGTGGCGCATTGCTTCGATCTGATAGTGCATGCCCTGGGCCGAGTGATAGCCCAGATCCTTCATCGGATAGCCTTCGAGAATGTTCATGATCTGGCAGATCACCACGCCGCCGGAGCTCGGTGGCGGTGCCGAGACCACGTGGTAGCCACGGTAGTCGCACTCGATGGGCGCCAGTTCGCGGGTCTTGTATTTGTCGAGGTCGGCCTGGGTGATGATGCCCTTGTTGGCCTGGCTGGAGGTGACGATGGCGTCGGCCACCCAGCCCTTATAGAAGCCGTCGGCGCCTTTCTCGGAGATTTCCCGCAGGGTTTTGCTCAGGTCCTTTTGCACCAGCTTCTGGCCGACCTGCATCGGCTCGCCGTTACTGAGGAAGATCGAGCCGGAATCCTTGATGTCCTTCTTGAACATGTCGGTGGCGTAGTCCAGCAGATCGACGTCGCCCTGCTCCAGTACGAAACCGTCTTCGGCCAGCTTGATGGCCGGGGCGATGATTTCCTTGCGCGGCTTGGTGCCGTACTTGGACAGCGCCAGTTCCATGCCCGAAACGGTACCCGGCACACCCACGGCCAGGTGGCCACGGGTACTGAGATCGGGAACGACGTTGCCGTCCTTGTCCAGGTACATGTTGGCGGTGGCGGCCAGCGGCGCTTTTTCACGGAAGTCGAGGAAGGTCTTGCGCCCGTCCGCCAACTGAATGGTCATGAAACCGCCGCCGCCGAGGTTGCCTGCCGCGGGGTACACCACCGCCAGCGCATAGCCGACCGCGACCGCTGCATCGACCGCGTTGCCGCCGTTCTTGAGCACATCCACGCCCACATGGCTGGCCAGGTGCTGGGCGGTGACCACCATGCCGTTTTCCCCCGTCGCCGGGGCCACGGAGGCGGCGTGAGCAGTCAGGCAGCTGAGAGCCAATGAGGTCGCAATCAGCGATTTGGCAAAAGGTTCGTACTTCATGAGTCGGTCTCTTCTTGTTATTAACCAGGGGAACGCTTCAAAATCAGTGAGCAAGTATGGTCGGGATTACGTATTGCGCCTCCTCGTCGACACAGTATCCTTAACGCTTGTTCAGCCATTTCCCGCGAGCCCTGGCATGACCTATACCTGCATCACCGTGGCTTCCCCGGTCGGCCAGTTGAAGCTGGTGGCGAACGGTTCGCGACTGGCAGCCATCCTCTGGGAAAACGACAAACCCGGGCGGGTGCGCCTTGGCCCGATGAGCGAGGCGCCGGACAACCCGATCCTGGTGCGCACCGCCGCGCAACTAAGCGAATATTTTTCCGGCACCCGCGATCGCTTCGAACTGGAACTGGACTTTGCCGGCACGCAATTTCAGAAAAAGGTCTGGGCGGCGCTGCTGACCATCCCGTTCGGCGAGACCCGCAGCTACAGCCAGATCGCCGAACAGATCGGCAACCCGGCGGCGGTCAGGGCGGTGGGTGCGGCGAATGGCAAGAACCCGATTTCGATCGTGGCGCCGTGTCACCGGGTGATTGGTGCGTCGGGAAAGCTCACCGGGTTTGCCGGCGGGCTGGAAGCGAAGGCGTTGTTGCTCACCCTTGAAGGCGGGCAAACGCCCGGCACCGCGCGCCTGCCCGGCTTTTGACCTTGTAGGAGCTGCCGCAGGCTGCGATCTTTTGATCTTGCATTGAAAAGATCAAAAGATCGCAGCCTGCGGCAGCTCCTACGGGGAGATCAGGATTGGTTGAAAAGGTTTTTCATCGCCGCATACTGCAGCAGCATGATGGTCTTGGCGTCGCAGATCTCGCCACGGTAGAACGCTTCGAGGGCGTCGTCGAACGCCCACTCCAGCACTTCCAGTTCTTCGGTTTCCGCCTCCAGCCCGCCACCGTCGCTGACTTTCAACCTGGCGTCGTATTCGGCAATGAAGAAGTGCAGTTTTTCCGTCACCGAACCGGGGCTCATGAACGCTTCGAACACCTTCTGCACATGGTGCACGCGGTAACCCGTTTCTTCCTCCGCTTCATCGCGGATGCGGTCTTCAGGCGCCGCGCCTTCCAGCAACCCCGCCGCCACTTCGATCAACAGCCCGTCGTGACCGTTGACGAACACCGGCAGGCGAAATTGCCGGGTCAGTACCACGGTTTTCTTTTCGCGGTTGTACAAGAGAATCGCCGCGCCGTTGCCACGGTCGTAGACCTCTCGCGTCTGGCGTTGCCACTCGCCGTTGTTGCGTTGGTAATCGAAGGTGATTTTCTTCAGCAGGTACCAGTCGTGGGACAACACCTGGGACTCAAGGATGTTGACCCGCTCGGTTGTGTTCGACATGACAACGCGTCCTGTTATTTGTCAGAGAGTGCACATGTTAGGTGAAAACCTGCCTCCTCAAGCAAGCTGCGCCTTGTACTCCTTCTCGTATTGCCCGGCCAACGACTCTTTCTGTTTGTCGTCGAGCAGCTTGCCGGCCATCTGGAAGAACTTCTGCTCTTCTTCCTCGAGGTGGTGATGCACCTTCTCCGAAAGCTTCTTCGCGGTCACCAGCCAGGCCGGGCTGGACATTTCGGTGTCATCGAGCGCCTCCATCATTTCGTCCATTTCGTGATGTTCGGCGATGCCATGACGGCTGAGGTCGACCCCGTTGTCGAACTTCATCAGCGGAATGTAGAAATGCCGCTCTTCGGCCGTGGCGTGAGCCTGCAATTCTGACTTGAGTTGCTTGTACGCCTCGACCCGCTCAGGCGTATCGCCGCTGGTATGGATCAGCGCCTTGGCATAGGTCCGTTGGCGTTCGTGGCTTTCGCGCAAGGCTTCAAAAATGTTCACGGGGCGTTGTCCTCATCAGCGGCGTCTGGAGTGACGCGTCTTAAGGAATGACAGCTGTGCGTTGGCGACGGTTCAACTTTCCCGGGGATGGAACAATCACAGCAACCGGGATAGGCTGCGGCTTCACTGCCATAAGGATATAGCCATGAACCTGCGTATCGAACTGTCGCAAAACCCCACGGAAGAACAACGCCAGGCCATCCTCAAGCCATTGCGCGCCTACAACGGCTCGAAGGCCGAAGGCAACGTGCCCGAGCACATCGCCTTGCTGGTGCGCGACGACAACGACGAGATCCTCGGCGGCCTGCATGGCCGATTGTTTTACCAGTGGCTGTACATCGACTTGCTGGTGGTGCCGGAACAGGCACGGGGACAGGGCCTGGGTTCGAAACTGATGCAGATGGCCGAGGACCTGGCGCGGGAACGGCATTGCGTCGGTCTGTGGCTCGACACCTTCGAATTCCAGGCGCCGGAGTTCTACAAGAAATGCGGCTACAGCGAGATCGGGCACATTGCCGATTACCCGCCGGGGCACAAGCACTTCTTCTTCCAGAAGCGCCTGAGCTATTGATCCATACCGCCCCCCCTGTAGGAGCGAGCTTGCTCGCGAAAAAAACCGGAACACCGCGGGGTGTCAGGCACCCAGCGTTTTCGTTGTCGACCATCGCGAGCAAGCTCGCTCCTACAGGGGGGTACAGCGTCAGATCAGAGGCAAGTCGCCAACGCCGCCAAGCGGCGCTTGGCCACGAAATCATCCTTCTGTGCGTAGTAGCTCAACACCGTGCCCGAGGCATCGGTGGTCACGTCGACGAAGGACTCCGCCGAACGGGTATAAACGGTCGTGCCGCCCTTCTCGCCAGGCTCCAGATAGGCGGCGGCATCAACGCCGAACACAGCCTCGTCCTGCCAGGAAAACTGCACGCACTGGGCAACGTCCTTTCCCGGTTTTTCCGAGTTCAGGGTTTTGTACGGGGCCTTGGTGCGGGCGTCGTTCATCGCCGAGCTGGCGCATCCGGCCAGCAAGGTCACGGCCAGCGCCACCATCAGAATTCGCATTGCATTCACTCATCGGGAAAAAGCGGACTTTATCACCCCGGCAGCCCGTATCGTTCTGCTTTACTGCATTTATAGCGCGACAGCGCACAACGATTCGCGCACCCTGTCGCGCCAATATCGCCCCATCGCAGCCCTGACTGGAAATCTGATGACACCTAATGCCGAGTTCTACAAACCGAGCACTGAATATGCCGACAAGCTGATCAGCCAGATCGGGCAGACGCCGTCCTGGATCGCCAAGCGAATCGGCGTCACCGACAAGCGGATTCGCTACATCCTCGACGGCGAAAGAACCGTCAAAGGCGAAACCACGCCGATCCAGATGACCTACACCGAACAGTTTGCCCTCGAATGCCTGGCGGCAGCGGCCAAGGCCAGCAAGAAGCAATCCTCGTAATCCGTTCTCAAGGAGCGACCATGGCGGCAACCGAGCAGCAACATGAGCAGGCACTGAAGCGATTTCTCGACGAACGCCCCGAGTTGCGCCACGACCTCGACAACCTCAACCCGTTGCAGGCCCAGGCCAAGGGTGAAACCCCGGCGCAGTACCGCGACGAACGCTTGCACGAAGCCTTCGAAGCCGAGGCAGAACGGCAAGGATTGTTCGCCTGGGAGCTGACGCTGCAACTGACGGCTGCTACGGCCGAAGACTACGAAGCGCAGCGCCTGGAAGTGCACCGGGAAGTCGCGGAAATGGCCGGTATGGACTGGCTCGAGTATTGCGAGTTGAATGGGATAAAACCCTAAGCACTGTTCAAGGATGCCGTCGCCCATGCTGCCCAACACCGCCAGGACCCACGCCAGCCCCGGTCACTTGCACACGCAGAAATGGCGCGGGCGCATAGGCCTGAGCCTGGTGGCCATGCTCTCGGTACTCGCCGGCATGACCGACGCCATCGGCTTCATGGCCAGCGGCGACTTCGTCTCGTTCATGAGCGGCAACACCACCCGGATGGCTGTCGCCATCAGCACTGGCGACCTTGGCTTGACCTTGCGCCTGGTGATACTCGTCGCCACCTTCATCGTCGGCAACGCGCTGGGCATTATCGTCAGCCGCCTGGGTCGCCGTCGGGCCCTGCCGCTGCTGTTGTGCATCGCCACCCTGCTGTGCGCCGCCGCAGCCTGGCCTTATGAGGCGCAACTGCCGGCCCTGCTGGCGGCGATCATTGCAATGGGCATGCTCAACGCCGCGGTGGAAGAAGTGAACGGCCTGCCGGTGGGCCTGACTTACGTTACCGGCGCCCTGTCGCGTTTCGGCCGCGGACTGGGCCGCTGGATGCTCGGCGAGCGCCGTAACGGCTGGCGCGTGCAACTGATCCCATGGACCGGCATGTTCGCCGGTGCGGTACTCGGTGCCGTGCTGGAACATCACCTGGGGCTCAAGGCGTTGTTTGCCAGTGGCCTGCTGGCTGCCGCGCTCGGGGTATTGTCGTTGAAGATCCCGCGGCGCTGGCAGTTGGGGTACATGCCGCGCTGAGACTGGTGTTGACTGTGGTGCCGCCTTCGCGAGCAGGCTCGCTCCCACAGTGGACCTGTGGTGATTGCTGATTTGTATCCGACACAAATCCCTTGTGGGAGCGAGCCTGCTCGCGAAGAGGCCCGCCCGGACAACATCACTTTGGCCGCCCCGCCGATAAAGCTTTATCATGGCCGCAGTTTCGCTGATCGAGTCTGTCATGAAGTTCGCCATCGCCGTGTTTTCCGCCGCCCATGCGCCCTCCTCGCGCCGCGCCCTGCTGTTCGCCCAAGCGGCGCTGGCCGGCGGGCATGAGATCGTCCGGCTGTTTTTCTATCAGGATGGTGTCTACAACGCGTCCGCCAGCGTGGTCACGCCCCAGGATGAAGCGGACTTGCCCAAGCAATGGCGCGCCTTTGTCAGCGACCACCAACTCGACGGTGTGGTGTGCATCGCCGCCGCCCTGCGTCGTGGAGTCTTGAATGAAGAAGAAGCCCGGCGCTATCAACGCGAGGCTGTTGCCGTCGGTGCGCCGTGGGAATTGTCCGGCCTCGGCCAATTGCATGATGCGGCGCAGGATGCCGACCGCCTGATCTGTTTCGGAGGCGCATGACATGGCCAAATCCATATTGATCATCAGCCGCCAGTCGCCATGGTCCGGCCCGGGCGCGCGGGAAGCGCTGGATATCGTGCTGGCCGGCGGGGCCTTCGATCTGCCGATTGGCCTGTTGTTTCTCGATGACGGCGTGTTCCAGCTCGCCGCCAGCCAGAACGCCAGGGCCTTGCAACAAAAAGACCTGAGCGCCAACCTGCAAGCCCTGCCGATGTTCGGTGTCGAGGAACTGTTCGCCTGTGGCGACAGCATCGCCCGGCGCGGCCTCGACCCGAGCGGCCTGGCGCTGGAAGAAGCCCGGGTGTTGGCCGCCCACGAAATCACCGCCCTCATTGATCGTTACGACCAGGTGATCACCCTCTGATGTCGACTTTACATGTGTTGTCTCACTCCCCGTTCGCTGACGAACGCCTGACCAGTTGCCTGCGCGTGATCGGTGCCAACGACGGCTTGCTGCTGTCCGGCGATGCCGCCTATGCGTTGCAACCAGGCACTGTACCGTTCACGGCACTCAGCACCCGTGGCCTGAAGCTGTTCGTCCTGACCGAAGATGCCCAGGCCCGTGCGCTGGTGGTTCCGGACTGGGCCCGGGCCATCGATTACCCGGCCTTCGTCGAACTGTCGATTCACTATGACAAGGTCAACAGTTGGCTATGAATGCATTGACGGTCGGCGCCCGCGCCATCGAGCTGGACAAGGACGGCTTCCTGGTCGAACTGAATGACTGGTCTGCCGATGTGGCCAGCGCCCTGGCGGCTGCCGAAGACATCGAGTTGACGCCCGAGCACTGGGAAGTCCTCGAACTGCTGCGCAGTTTCTACGCCGAGTTCCAGTTGTCACCGGCCACCCGCCCGTTGATCAAGTACACCGCATTGAAACTCGGCCCGGAAAAAGGCAACAGCCTGCACCTGAACCGACTGTTCAAAGGCACCCCCGCCAAACTCGCCGCGAAGCTGGCGGGCCTGCCCAAACCGACGAATTGCTTATGACCGATTACCCAGCACTGACCCTCGAAACGCCCGCCGAGCACCCGTTCGCCCAATTCGTGCGGATCCTTGGCAAAGGCAAGCGCGGCGCCCGTGACTTGACCCGGGTCGAGGCCCGCGAGGCCATGGGCATGGTGCTCGATGAAAAGATCGAGGAAACCCAGCTCGGCGCATTCCTGATGCTGTTGCGGCACAAGGAAGAAAGCGCCGAGGAAATGGCCGGGTTCACCGAAGCCTTGCGCGAACGCCTGAACCCTCCGGCGCTGGCGGTGGACCTGGACTGGCCGACCTACGCCGGCAAGAAACGGCACTTGCCGTGGTACCTGTTGGCGGCCAAGTGCCTGGCGCAAAACGGCGTGCGGATTTTCATGCATGGCGGCGGCGCCCACACGGCCGGTCGCTTGTACAGCGAGCAACTGCTGGGTGAGTTGAACATCCCGCTGTGCCGCAACTGGCAACAGGTCGGCTCCGCGCTGGATAACGGCGGCCTGGCCTTCATGCCGCTGGTGGACTGGGCACCGCAGCTGCAACGGATGATCGACCTGCGCAACACCCTCGGTCTGCGCTCGCCGATCCACTCGCTGGCGCGGATTCTCAATCCGCTGGGTGCGCGTTGCGGCCTGCAGAGCATTTTCCACCCCGGCTATCAGGCCGTGCATCGCGATGCCAGCGGCTTGCTCGGCGATACCGCGATCGTGATCAAGGGCGATGGCGGCGAAATCGAGATCAACCCGGACGCCGACAGCCATCTGTACGGCACCACTGGCGGCCAGAGCTGGGACGAGGAATGGCCGCAGTTATCGGCGCAACGTCATGTCAAACCCGCCTCGCTCGATCCCGAGCACCTGAAAGCGGTGTGGCGTGGCGATGTGGTCGACAGCTACCCGCAAATGGCCCTGATCTCGACCATGGCCCTGGCCCTGCGTGGACTCGGCCAGAGCCGCGAACAGGCCTTTGAAACCGCCGGGCAATACTGGGCCGCGCGCAACAAATCGATTTAACCGATAATTCACGCCCGATCTTTGCGCTTTTTGTTCGAACCCATGGGAATAGACTCGACTCCAACGATTATTGGCTTCGGGAGTCTTGAACATGGGTTTGTTAGTCGATGGCCGCTGGCAGGACAAGTGGTACGAAAGCAGCAAGGACGGCGCGTTCCAGCGTGAACAGGCGCAGCGTCGCCACTGGCTGACCGCAGATGGCAAGCCGGGACCGACCGGCGTCGGCGGTTTTGCCGCAGAACCCGGTCGCTATCACCTATACGTGTCCCTGGCCTGTCCGTGGGCCCATCGCACCCTGATCCTGCGCAAACTCAAAGGCCTCGAAAGCCTGATCGACGTTTCGGTGGTCAGTTGGCTGATGCTGGAAAACGGCTGGACCTTCGACAAAGCCCTGGGCTCCACCGGCGACAAGCTCGATCACTTCGACTTCATGCACCAGCGCTACACCGCCGATACCGCCGACTACAGCGGCCGCGTCACCGTGCCGGTGCTGTGGGACAAACAGCACAAACGCATCGTCAACAATGAATCATCGGAAATCATCCGCATGTTCAATAGTGCCTTCGACGATCTGACCGGTAACGACCTGGACTTCTACCCGGCGCCGCTGCGCGGTGAGATCGATGCGTTGAACGAGCGGATTTATCCGGCGGTGAACAATGGCGTGTACCGCGCCGGGTTTGCCACCTCGCAACAGGCTTATGAACAAGCCTTCGACGAGGTGTTTGCCGAACTGGACCGCCTGGAGCTGCTGCTGGGCGCCAACCGCTATCTGGCTGGCGAATACCTGACCGAAGCGGACATCCGCCTGTTCACCACGCTGATTCGCTTCGATGCGGTGTACTACGGGCACTTCAAGTGCAACCTGCGGCGGATTGCGGATTATCCGAACCTGTCGAACTGGCTGCGGGAGATCTATCAGTGGCCGGGGATTGCCGAGACGGTGGATTTTGAACACATCAAGCACCACTACTACGCAAGCCATCGCACCATCAACCCGACGGGTGTGGTGCCCAAGGGGCCGGCGCAGGACTTTACCGTGGCCCATGATCGGGAGCGGTTGAGTGGGAAAGGGGTTTGGCGCAGAGGTTGAGTAATTCGGTGCTTTTGAAGGCCCCATCGCGAGCAGGCTCGCTCCCACATTGGATCTGTGTCGTTCACAAATCCCCTGTGGGAGCGAGCCTGCTCGCGAATGGGGGCAACTCGGTCTCTAGACCTGCCCCTGAGCCCCTTCGAACCACGCCAGTTTCTCGCGCAGTTGCACCACTTCACCGACGATCACCAGGGTCGGCGCATGCACTTCATGCTCCGCCACCAATCGTGGCAAGTCGGCCAGGGTTCCGGTGAAGACGCGCTGGTTGACCGTTGTGCCCTGCTGGATCAACGCCGCAGGGGTATCAGCACCGCGACCATGCTTGATCAACTGCTCGCAGATGATCGGCAAGCCCACCAGGCCCATGTAGAACACCAGCGTCTGCGCCGGCGCGACCAGATCGGCCCACGGCAAATCGGTTGAGCCGTCCTTCAGGTGCCCGGTGACAAAGCGCACCGACTGCGCGTAATCGCGGTGGGTCAGCGGAATCCCGGCATAGGCCGCGCAACCACTGGCCGCGGTGATCCCCGGCACGACCTGGAACGGGATGCCATGGGCCGCCAATTCTTCGATCTCTTCACCGCCACGACCGAAGATGAACGGATCGCCGCCCTTCAGTCGCACTACACGCTTGCCCTGTTTGGCCAGGTCCACCAATTGCTGGTTGATCTGATCCTGCGGCACCGCGTGATCGGAACGGCGCTTGCCGACGTAAACCCGCTCGGCGTCGCGACGGCACAGTTCGAGAATCGCCGGTGCCACCAGACGGTCGTACAGCACCACGTCGGCTTGCTGCATCAGACGCAGTGCCTTGAACGTCAGCAGATCGGGATCACCTGGCCCTGCGCCCACCAGATAGACCTCACCGGTCGCCACAGGGGCTTCACCATCGATTTTCGCCTGGAGCAATCGCTCGGCTTCAGCGCCCTGCCCGGCCAGTTGCCGATCGGCAACCGGGCCCTGGAAAACATCCTCCCAGAATGCCCGACGCTGCTGCACATCCGGAAACAGGCCTTTGACCTGGTGACGAAAACGCGCCGCCAGACCGGCCAGTTGACCGTAGGTGGAAGGAATCCAGGTTTCGATCTTGGCGCGGATCAAGCGTGCCAGCACCGGCGCATCGCCACCGCTGGACACGGCAATGATCAACGGGGAACGGTCAACGATGGCCGGGAAGATCACGCTGCACAGGGCCGGCGCGTCCACGACGTTGACCGGCACGCAACGCCGATGGGCATCGGCGGAGACTTGTGCATTCAGCGCTTCGTCGTCGGTGGCGGCAATGATCAGCCCGCAACCGTCCAGGTCCGCCTCGGCGTAGCCACGCAACAGGCACTCGCCACCGCTGCCGGCAACCAGTTCGCGCAGTTGTGCTTCGATTTCAGGTGCAACCACCCGCAGCTGCGCACCGGCATCGGCCAGCAGGCGGGATTTGCGCAAGGCAATTTCCCCCCCGCCGACGACCAACACACGACTGCCGCGAAGGTTGTGAAACAGCGGCAGATATTTCATTTAGCCGATGACCTCAAGGCCACCCATGTACGGCTTGAGAACCTCGGGCACACGGATCGAACCGTCGGCCTGCTGATAGTTCTCCAGCACCGCCACCAGGGTGCGACCCACTGCCAGGCCGGAGCCGTTCAGGGTGTGTACCAGTTCCGGCTTGCCGGTTTCCGGGTTGCGGAAGCGCGCCTGCATGCGGCGGGCCTGGAAGTCGCCACAGTTGGAGCACGATGAGATTTCGCGGTACTTGTCCTGGCTCGGGATCCACACTTCCAGGTCGTAGGTCTTGACCGCGCTGAAGCCCATGTCGCCGGTGCACAGCGCCAGGGTGCGGTAAGGCAGTTCCAGCAGTTGCAGGACTTTCTCGGCGTTGGCGGTCAGGCCTTCCAGCGCTTCCATCGACTTCGACGGCTCGACGATCTGCACCATTTCAACCTTGTCGAACTGGTGCTGACGGATCATGCCGCGGGTATCACGACCCGATGCGCCGGCTTCACTGCGGAAGCACGGCGTGTGGGCGACGAACTTGATCGGCAGCAGTTTCGAATCGACGATTTCTCCGGCGACGATGTTGGTCAGCGACACTTCGGCGGTCGGGATCAGGTACAGGTCGGCCTCGCCTTCGCGGGCGATCTTGAACAGGTCTTCTTCGAACTTCGGCAGCTGACCGGTGCCTTGCAGCGCCGGGGCCTGGACCAGGTAAGGCGTGTAGGCCTCTTCGTAGCCGTGCTCGGTGACGTGCAGGTTAATCATGAACTGCGCCAGGGCGCGGTGCAGACGGGCGATCGGGCCACGCAGCAGGGCGAAACGGGCGCCGGACAGCTTGGCGGCGGTTTCGAAGTCCAGCCAGCCGAACTTCTCACCCAGGGCAACGTGGTCCTGAACCGGGAAATCGAAGGCAGTCGGGGTCCCCCAACGGCGCACTTCGACGTTGCCGTCTTCGTCTTCGCCAACCGGCACGGATTCGTGCGGCAGGTTGGGAATACCCAGCAGGATCGAGTCCAGTTCGGTCTGGATCGCGTCCAGTTCGACTTTACCGGCGCTCAATTCGCCCGCCATGCGCTCGACATCCGCCATCAGCGGCGCGATGTCTTCGCCACGCTGCTTGGCCTGACCGATGGATTTGGAGCGCGCGTTACGTTCAGCCTGCAGTGCTTCGGTGCGGGTCTGGACGGTCTTGCGCTGTTCTTCCAGCGCTTCGATGCGCGCAACATCCAGCACAAAGCCACGGGATGCCAGGCGGTCCGCTACGTCCTGAAGGTTGCTACGTAACAGTTTGGAATCGAGCATGTCGGTTTCTCGTTTATCAAAGTTTGGTCAAGGACAGGCCGGCCCAGGTGGCAAGCAGCCCGCCGAATACGCTGAGTGCCGCATAGCCCAGGGCCAGCGGCACTTGCCCGCTTTCCAGCAGGCGCACCGTATCCAGTGAAAAGGATGAAAAAGTCGTCAGCCCCCCGAGGAAGCCGACCATCAACCCGGCGCGCACCTCGATAGGCACCTCCGGGCGTATCAAAAACAGACCGTATAGAACGCCGATCAGCAAACAGCCCACGATATTAACGGCCAGCGTCGCGGTATAGAAGTGCCGCGGCCAATTCGCGTTGATCCAGTTACCCGTGGCAAAGCGCAACAGCGTGCCGGCCATCCCGCCGACGGAAACCGCAACGATCAAGGGAAGCACTATTTTCTCCGCTGCCGGGGGCTTAAACGGTCGAGTTTTGCCAAGTGGTTGAGTTTTTCGCCGATCTTCAACTCCAGGCCACGGGGCACCGGCTGATAGAACGGAATCGGGTCGAGTTCTTCGGGGAAATAGTCTTCCCCGGCGGCGTAAGCATCCGGCTCGTCGTGGGCATAGCGGTATTCGTCGCCATAGCCCAATTGTTTCATCAGCTTGGTCGGCGCGTTGCGCAGGTGCAGCGGCACTTCCAGCGAGCCATGTTCGGCGGCGGCGCGCAGTGCGGTCTTGAAGCCCATGTACACCGCGTTGCTTTTTGGCGCGCAGGCCAGGTAGGTGATGGCCTGGGCCACCGCCAGTTCGCCTTCGGGGCTGCCGAGACGCTCCTGCACTTCCCAGGCCGCCAGGCACAGGCTCAGGGCGCGCGGGTCGGCGTTGCCGATGTCTTCGCTGGCCATGCGCACCACGCGCCGGGCCAGGTACAGCGGGTCGCAACCGCCGTCGATCATGCGCGCGAACCAGTACAGCGCGCCGTCGGGGTTGGAGCCGCGCACCGATTTGTGCAGCGCGGATATCTGGTCGTAGAAGGCTTCGCCACCCTTGTCGAAGCGTCGACGGGTGTCGCCGAGCAGGCTCTGAAGGAGCTCGGTGCCGATCTCGCTGTTGTCTTCGGCCAGGTCCGAGGCGTTTTCCAGCAGGTTGAGCAGGCGTCGACCATCGCCGTCCGCGGCCGACAGCAGCATCTGGAAGCCTTCATCGCTGAGGGTCAGGTTGCGCTTGCCCAGGCCCCGCTCTTCGGTCAGCGCGCGCTGCACCAGTTTGCGCAGGGCCGCTTCGTCGAGGCTCTTGAGCACGTAGACGCGGGCGCGGGACAGCAAGGCGTTATTGAGTTCGAACGAAGGGTTTTCCGTGGTCGCGCCGATGAAAATCAGCGTGCCATCCTCGACATAAGGCAGGAACGCGTCCTGCTGGGACTTGTTGAAACGATGCACTTCGTCGACGAACAGAATGGTGCGGCGGCCGTACTGCGCGGCCTGCTGCTTGGCGATTTCCACCGCCTGACGGATCTCCTTGACCCCGGCCAGCACCGCCGAGACCGTTTCGAAGTGCGCATCCGAGACTTCCGCGAGCAATCGCGCCAGGGTGGTTTTGCCCACACCCGGCGGTCCCCAGAAAATCATCGAATGCAGGGCACCCTGCTCCAGCGCTTCGCGCAAGGGCTTGCCGCGAGCGAGCACGTGTTCCTGACCGACGTACTCGTCCAGGTTGGCCGCGCGCAGGCGGGCGGCCAGGGGCTGGGCGATGGGGGTGCTGCGAAACAGGTCCATCACGTACGTTTAAAACCTCGTCTTATTACGTAGCTTTCATGTCTGGCAAAATACTGTGGCGAGGGGGCTTGCCCCCGTTCGGCTGCGAAGCAGTCGTAAAAACTCTGCATGCGGTGTGCCTGATACAACGCAATTGCAGGTTATGGGGCCGCTTCGCGGCCCAACGGGGGCAAGCCCCCTCACCACAGAAGCCCGTTCCCACAGGCTCCGTGGTTATTCCTGGATCACGTCCGCACCCTTGGGGATGTCGAACTTGAATTTGGATGCCGGGATCGGCTCGTTGGCCTTCACCCCGGTGAACAGGATATTGGTGCGTTGGCCGACACTGTCGATCAGTTGCATGTCGTTGACCAGACCATTGCGGAACGACAGGCGCAGGCTGTCGAACAGGGTGTCCTTGGTCTTCGGCTTCAGGGTGAAGTCGATCACGCCGCCGGCTTCCTTGGCGCTGATGTCGAAGCTCTGGCTGATCTTGGACACGTCACCGGACAGCAGCAAGGCCGGAGTCTGGGTCAGGCGCTGGTCGAGGTTCTTGATGGTGGCCTGTTCCAGGTCCGGATCCCACAGGGTGACCTTCTTGCCATCGGACACCATGGTCTGTTCGGCCGGTGCATCGGTGTGCCAGTAGAACAGGCCCGGGCGCTGCAGGGACATGTCGCCGGAGGTTTCCTGCAACTGGGTGCCGGTGCCATCAAGGGTCAGTTGCGAAAAACGCGCAGTCAGGGTCTGGGATTTTTCCAGCAGTTGGGTCAGGCGTGCCACATCCTTGTCATCGGCGTTAGCCTGGAGCGTGGTCAAAGCCAGTACCGGCAGCAACAGCATGCGGATCAGACGCATGGGAGTCCTCATAACATTCGTGGGAGTGCGAGCGGCGCCAAAGGGCGCCACCCTTTCTATTCGTGTCAGTCGCGCACCGGGCCAGGGGCCAGGACTTCACGCGAACCGTTGGTGTTCATGGACGTCACGACCCCGGCCATTTCCATGGCTTCGATCATGCGCGCGGCGCGGTTGTAGCCGATCTTGAGCTTGCGCTGAACCGCGGAAATGGAGGCGCGACGGCTTTCCAGCACGAACTGGACCGCTTCGTCGTACAGCGCGTCGGCCTCGGGATCGTCACCGTCGCCGCCCCCGCTGCTGCCTTCGAAGCCACTGCCCGCCTCTTCGACGCCATTGAGGATATCGTCGTTGTATTCCGGCGCGCCCCGCAGCTTCCAGGCCTCCACCACGCGGTGAACCTCATCGTCGGACACGAAGGCACCGTGAACACGAATCGGCAGACTGGTGCCCGGCGGCATATACAGCATGTCACCGTGGCCCAGCAGTTGTTCGGCGCCGCCCTGGTCGATGATGGTCCGCGAGTCGATCTTGCTCGACACCTGGAAAGCCATGCGGGTCGGGATGTTGGCCTTGATCAGACCGGTGATCACATCCACCGACGGACGCTGGGTCGCGAGGATCAAGTGAATGCCGGCCGCACGCGCCTTCTGGGCGATACGCGCGATCAGTTCTTCAACCTTCTTGCCGACGATCATCATCATGTCGGCGAATTCGTCGACCACCACCACAATGGTCGGCAGCTTTTGCAGGAGCGGCGCTTCGTCGTGGATGCTTTCGCGCTTGTACAGCGGATCGCTCAACGGCTCGCCGGCGTCCTGGGCTTCCTTGACCTTGGCGTTGAAACCCGACAGGTTGCGCACGCCCATCTTGGCCATCAGCTTGTAGCGTCGCTCCATCTCGGCAACGCTCCAGCGCAGGGCATTGGCGGCGTCCTTCATGTCGGTGACCACCGGGCACAGCAGGTGCGGAATGCCTTCGTAGATCGACAGTTCCAACATTTTCGGGTCGATCATGATCAGCTTGGCGTCTTCCGGGCCGGACTTGAACAGAATCGACAGGATCATCGCGTTCACGCCCACCGACTTACCGGAACCGGTGGTACCGGCCACCAGCAGGTGCGGCATTTTCGCCAGGTCGGTGATGACCGGTTTGCCGCCGATGTCGTGGCCCAGGGCCAGGGTGACCGGGGATTTGAAGTTGTCGTACTCGGGGGTCGACAATACCTCGGAGAAACGCACGATCTGCCGGTCTTCGTTGGGAATCTCGATACCGACCGTGGTCTTGCCCGGAATCACTTCCACCACGCGCACGCTGGTCACGGCCAGGGAACGGGCCAGGTCTTTGGCCAGGTTGGCGATGCGGCTGACCTTGACGCCGGCGGCCGGCTGGATTTCGTAACGGGTAATCACCGGACCCGGGTGGATCGAGTCCACGGTCACTTCGACGCCGAACTCCTTGAGCTTGATTTCCAGCAGGTGACCGACCGCCGCCAGGGATTCGGGCGAGTAATTGAGCTGTTTCTTTTCCGCGGGATCGAGAATCGAGATCGGCGGCAAGGTGCCTTCAACGGCGCTGTCGACGAACAGTGGCGCCTGCTTCTCTTTTTCCACGCGTTTGCTCGGCGCGGCAGGTTTTGGCGGCGCGGGTGCAATCACCGGCGGCACCTGCTTCTCGCGCTCGGACATGTGCTTGCTCAGGGCCTGCTCACGCTCGATCAACCGCTCCTTGACCTTGGCCTGCTCGCGCTTGTCGGTGACGGTCGGCGCAACCACTTCATCCATACGGTCATCGACTTCACGCAGCTGGGCGACCAGCTGTTTGCGTTCGGTACGGGCCGCCCACCAGCGATTGGCCGCCCCCTGGAACAGTTCGAACAGGTCGAGGGTGATCTTGCCGGTGATGTCCATCACCTTGAACCACGACAGGTCGGTAAACACCGTCAGGCCGAACAGGAACAATGCGATGAACAGCAGCGTACTGCCCTGGATATTCAGCGCGTTCCTCGCCAGTTCGCCGAGGCTTTCGCCCAGCGCACCGCCTGCACCGGCCGGTAGACCGGTCGCGGCATGGAAATGGATATGGGCCAGCGCGGCCCCCGACAGCACCAGGAACACCAGGCCGATCAGGCGCCAGGAGAATAGCCAGCCGCTCCACTGCCAAGGCTCGTGACGCTGACGGAAGATCTGGTACGCCTTGACCGCCAGCAGCAACGGGAAAATGTAGGCGAAGTAACCCAGCACCATGAACAGGATATCGGCGCTGTAGGAGCCCGCGGGCCCGCCGAAATTCTGCACGTCGTCGATCTTGCTGTTATGGCTCCAGCCCGGATCATCCTTGCCATAGGTCAGCAAGGCCATCATCAGGAACAGGCACAGGGCACCGATGGCGATCAGCGCACCTTCCTTGAGTCGGTAGTGCAAGTGCTGGCGCCAGAGCGGAACGACGGCTGGTTTAGGTGCTGCGGTGGATTTCTTCAAAACGCTTCTTTTCCTGCGCCAATGGCGCGTCCATCTGTTGAATGTCTAAAAAACTGCCCAATCCAGGCAGGTAAAAAAGTTAACACACGTAACCGGGACTACTTTTAACACTGCGTCCCGGCTTTTATAAACACGGTGCGCACTGAATATATGTAACACGCAGGGCATTGTACGGGTTTGTACGCACGACGCCATGCTTGAGACCCTTGGGTGTAGCATAGTCAACAGCACATGACATGCTATTCAATTTGAGCATGCATTGTCTTTTGTGACAAAGGCTTATGAGGTGTTTTTATGAGCGAAGCGAAGCATTCCCGCTTGATCATCCTGGGCTCCGGCCCTGCCGGTTACAGCGCAGCCGTTTATGCCGCCCGCGCCAACCTCAAGCCCGTTGTCATTACCGGCATACAGGCAGGTGGCCAGCTCACCACCACCGTCGAAGTCGATAATTGGCCAGGCGACGTCGAAGGCCTGACCGGCCCCGTGCTGATGGAGCGCATGCAAAAACACGCCGAGCGCTTTGCCACCGAGATCGTTTACGACCACATCCATACCGCCAAGTTGCAACAACGGCCATTCGAGCTGATTGGCGATGGCGGCACCTACACCTGCGACGCCCTGATCATTGCCACCGGCGCCTCCGCACAATACCTGGGCCTGCCCTCGGAGGAAGCATTTGCCGGCAAAGGGGTGTCGGCGTGCGCGACCTGTGACGGGTTCTTCTATCGCAACCAGGTGGTCGCGGTGGTCGGCGGCGGCAACACGGCGGTCGAGGAAGCGTTATACCTGTCGAACATCGCCAAGGAAGTGCACCTGATCCATCGACGCGACAAACTGCGCTCGGAGAAAATCCTCCAGGACAAACTCTTCGAAAAAGCCGCCAACGGCAATATCCGCCTGCATTGGAACCAGAATCTGGACGAAGTGCTCGGCGATGCCAGTGGCGTGACCGGTGCCCGCCTGCGGGACAGCCAAACAGGTGAAACCAAAGAGCTGCCGCTGGCCGGGGTGTTTATCGCCATCGGCCACAAACCCAACACCGACCTGTTCACCGGGCAACTGGAAATGCGCGACGGGTATCTGCTGGTCAAGGGCGGCAGCGAAGGCGATGCTACCGCCACGGCGATTGCAGGTGTGTTTGCCGCCGGCGACGTGGCCGATCATGTTTATCGCCAGGCCGTTACGTCTGCCGGGGCCGGTTGCATGGCGGCGCTGGACGCCGAAAAATACCTCGACGACATTCCTGCCGTTTGAAGGCAAACTTTACGGCGGGCCAATGCCCGCCACTGCCCTCCCCTTCTGCAAGCCCGGATGCCATGCTGACTTGGTTACAACGCAATACCTTGCATTTCCCACCGCTGGAAAAGGCCATGCGCGACCCCAACGGGCTGCTGGCTGCCGGTGGCGACCTGTCCGCCGATCGGTTGATCTCGGCTTATCGCCACGGCTGCTTCCCATGGTTTTCCGAAGGCCAGCCGATTCTCTGGTGGTCGCCGGATCCGCGCACGGTTCTGTTTCCCGACGAATTGCACGTCTCGCGCAGCCTGAACAAACTGCTGCGCCAGCAACGCTATCAGGTGACCTTCGACCAGGACTTCGCCGCCGTCATTCGCGCCTGTGCGGCGCCCCGGGATTACGCCGACGGCACCTGGATCACCGAAGCGATGCAAGAGGCCTACATCGAACTGCACAGGCGTGGTCACGCGCACTCGGTGGAAGTGTGGGACGGGGAGGAACTGGTCGGCGGCCTGTATGGCCTGGCCATGGGCCGGTTGTTTTTTGGCGAGTCCATGTTCAGCCGCACTGACAACGCCTCGAAATTCGGCTTTGCCACCCTGGTCCGACATCTGAAAGACTCGGGGTTTGTACTGATCGACTGCCAGATGCCGACCGATCACCTGCACAGTCTGGGCGCTCGAGCGATACCCCGCCGCGAATTTGCGAGCTATCTGGTCAAGCACCTGGACCAACCCAACACCGCCACCTGGGTTTGCTGAGCGACTTTCTCCCGTGTGGCTTACACTTATTCAAAAGCATTATCCCGAGGGTTGATCATGACCGAGTTGGCGCGTTTGAAGTTCTATGCCACTCAGCCGCACTCTTGCAGTTATCTGCCCGATGAGCAGGCCACAACCCTGTTCCTCGACCCTAGCCAGCCCATGGATGTGCATGTCTATGCAGACCTGTCGGAGATGGGGTTTCGTCGCAGTGGCGATCATCTCTACCGGCCGCATTGCCAGAATTGCAATGCCTGCGTTCCGGCGCGCATCCCCGTGGGGCAGTTCACGCCCAACCGGCAACAGAAACGCATTTTCAAGCGCAACGCGGACTTGCAGGTGCGCCCGGCCAAGCCCCGCTTCAACGAAGAGTACTTCGAGCTTTACCAGCGCTACATCGAACAGCGTCACGCCGATGGCGACATGTACCCGCCCAGTCGCGACCAGTTTTCGACCTTCCTGGTGCGGGACCTGCCGTTTTCACGGTTTTATGAGTTCCGCCTGAATGGCCAGCTACTGGCCGTCGCCGTCACCGATTTACTGCCGAACGGTCTTTCGGCGGTCTACACCTTCTACGAGCCAGCCGAAGAGCGTCGCAGCCTTGGACGCTATGCAATCCTGTGGCAAATCGCCGAGGCCAGGCGACTGGGGCTGGAGGCGGTCTACCTCGGCTACTGGATCAAAAACTGCAAAAAAATGAATTACAAGACTCAATATCGCCCTATTGAGTTGCTGATTAACCAGCGCTGGGTGGTTCTAAACTAGAGCCGGCCCTAAACCCCTTGGCTTAAACCCCTCTTTTCGGGCACAATGCACGCCGCTTTTGCCTGGCGCAGTTGCACCGGGCCATTCATTGGACACCGAGGGCTTTACTGCATGTCGAAAGAAGACAGCTTCGAAATGGAAGGCACTGTCGTCGACACCCTGCCCAACACCATGTTTCGTGTGGAGTTGGAAAATGGGCACGTCGTAACCGCGCACATCTCCGGCAAGATGCGCAAGAACTACATCCGTATTCTTACCGGCGACAAAGTGCGCGTAGAGCTGACTCCCTATGACTTGAGCAAAGGGCGCATCACTTACCGCGCCCGCTAATCTGGTCAATACAAGACGCCCGGCTTATGCCGGGCGTTTTTGTTTGTGCGGGATTTAGCTGCCAAACCACTGTAGGAGCGAGCTTGCTCGCGAAAAACCTGAGAACGCCGCGTCAATCCAGGTTTCCCGCTTCATCGTTAACAACCATCGCGAGCAAGCTCGCTCCTACAGACAACAAAAAGGCGCCTTTCGACGCCTTTTTGCTTTGTTGCGATTTAACGTCAGGCCATCTCGGCCGTGGTCTCGAACTCGAAGGTCAGCTCGCCATCCTTGATGTCGATGTGCACCACACCGCCATGTTCGGCCAGTTCGCCAAAGAGAATCTCCTCCGCCAGTGGACGCTTGATCTTGTCCTGGATCAGGCGAGCCATTGGGCGAGCACCCATCGCCGCGTCGTAGCCACCTTCGGCCAGCCAGCTGCGGGCCGCATCGGTGACTTCCAGCAACACTCGCTTGTCTTCCAGCTGCGCCTGAAGTTCGGTAAGGAACTTGTCCACCACGCTCTTGATGACCTCATGACTGAGGCGACCAAACTGGATAATGGTGTCCAGACGGTTGCGGAATTCCGGCGTGAAGCTCTTCTTGATCACTTCCATCGCATCGGACGAGTGGTCCTGGAAGGTGAAACCGATCGAAGCACGAGCAGCTGTCTCGGCACCGGCGTTGGTCGTCATGATGACGATCACGTTACGGAAATCCGCCTTGCGCCCGTTGTTATCGGTCAAGGTACCGTGGTCCATGACCTGCAGCAGCAGGTTGAAGACTTCCGGATGCGCTTTCTCGATTTCATCGAGCAACAGCACGCAGTGTGGCTGTTTGGTGATGGCTTCGGTCAGCAGACCGCCCTGGTCGAACCCGACATAACCCGGAGGCGCACCGATCAGACGCGATACGGTATGGCGCTCCATGTACTCGGACATGTCGAAGCGAATCAGCTCGACCCCCAGCGCCTTGGCCAACTGACGCGCCGCTTCGGTTTTACCGACACCGGTAGGCCCTGCGAACAGGAACGAACCGACAGGCTTGTCAGGGGACTTGAGGCCCGCACGGGACAACTTGATCGCGGTTGCCAGCGAGTCGATCGCGGCATCCTGACCAAATACGGTCAACTTCAGGTCACGCTCGAGGTTACGCAGCAGTTCCTTGTCGGAGCTGGTGACGTGTTTTGGCGGAATCCGCGCGATTTTCGCGACGATGTCCTCGACCTGAGGCACTTCGATGCGCTTGACACGCATCTCGACCGGCTGCAGGCGCTGGTAGGCACCCGCCTCGTCGATCACATCGATCGCCTTGTCCGGCATGTGACGATCGTTGATGTAACGCGAAGCCAGTTCGGCAGCCGCGCGCAGGGCTTCATCGCTGTATTCGATATTGTGATGGCTTTCGAAACGCCCCTTCAGGCCGCGCAGAATGCCAATGGTGTCTTCCACCGAAGGCTCCGACACATCGACCTTCTGGAAACGCCGGGCCAAGGCACGGTCCTTCTCGAAGATGCCGCGGAACTCCTGGAAGGTGGTCGATCCGATGCAACGGATATCACCCGAGGACAGCAGCGGCTTGAGCAGGTTCGAGGCATCCATGACACCACCGGACGCGGCACCCGCACCAATGATGGTGTGGATCTCGTCGATGAACAGGATCGCCTGCGGCCGTTTCTTCAGCTCATTGAGCAACGCCTTGAAGCGCTTCTCGAAATCGCCACGGTATTTGGTACCGGCCAGCAAGGCACCCAGGTCGAGGGAGTAAACCACGCTGTTGGCCAGCAGGTCCGGCACCTGGTTGTCGACAATGCGCTTGGCCAGGCCTTCGGCGATCGCGGTTTTACCCACCCCCGCCTCGCCCACCAGCAGCGGGTTGTTCTTGCGTCGACGCGCCAGGATCTGTGCGACACGCTCGACTTCCAGCTCACGCCCCACCAAGGGATCGATACGACCCTGGCGCGCGAGTTCGTTGAGGTTGCTGGCATAAGCATCCAGGGGATTGCCCGAGGAAGAAGACTCACCGCCCTCGTCGTCCTGCATATCCTGCTCACCTTCAGAGTGATCGCCATGCCCCGGCACCTTGGAAATGCCATGGGCGATGTAGTTGACGACATCTATGCGGGCAACGCTCTGCTGTTTCAGCAGGAACACCGCCTGACTCTCTTGCTCACTGAAGATCGCGACCAGCACGTTGGCACCAGTCACTTCGCGTTTGCCCGAGCTCTGTACGTGAAACACAGCACGTTGCAGTACACGCTGGAAGCCCAGGGTTGGCTGGGTTTCGCGATCCTCGTCATGCACGGGGATCAATGGCGTGGTGGAGTCGATGAACTCCTGCAGGTCATGCTTGAGTTTGTCGAGGTTTGCGCCGCACGCGCGCAGAACGGTGGCGGCAGCCTCATTGTCCAATAGGGCCAGCAGGAGGTGTTCGACGGTCATGAACTCATGACGCTTCGAACGGGCTTCCTTGAAGGCAAGATTGAGGGTGACTTCGAGCTCGCGGTTTAACATAGCTTCACCTCATACCCAAGTGGTCGGCGATTAACCGTCCTTCTCGATTTCACAGAGTAGCGGATGCTGGCTTTCCCTGGCGTACTGGTTGACCTGCATGGCCTTGGTCTCCGCGATGTCGCGGGTAAACACTCCACATACTGCCCGTCCTTCTGTATGGACGGCCAGCATGACCTTGGTCGCCAGCTCGCGATTCAGGTTAAAAAACACCTCGAGCACTTCGACGACGAAATCCATCGGTGTGTAGTCATCATTGAACAAAACCACCTTGTACATCGGCGGCGCCTGTAGAGCAGGCTTTGCCTCCTGAACAGCAATGCCTGCGGAATCGTCGTCGTGTAAATCAGGGCGATCCTGATTGAATGTTAGTCGAATCTGGCTGATTGCATGCATGGAAAGAAAGGTTCGTCAGTTGTTCAAATACAGTGGTGGGGGCGGCTATCAGCGATTTCAACTCCGACTGCCGGTCAGCTTGACTATCGGCAAAAGGGTGTTACAACCAATAGAGCCCACAGTGGGTAAAAAAGGTCCGCGGAGTCAAACTTATTTACAGGTTCGGCTGCGGATGTAGTGGATGATACTCCAGTGATGGAGTCTGTTGCAGAGGGAGTTGGGTATGGCAGTCGGCAAGGTGAAGTGGTTCAACAACGCCAAGGGTTACGGATTCATCAACGAGGAAGGCAAGACAGAGGATCTGTTTGCCCACTACTCGGCCATAAAAATGGAAGGTTATAAAACCCTGAAAGCCGGGCAAGCTGTCGTATTCGAGATCATCCAGGGCCCCAAAGGCCTTCACGCGGTCAACATCGGCAACCCGGTGGACGCCTCGAAAACCGCGACACCGTCACCTGAGCAGACCGTTTCGGTTTAATACCGCCGCGTCATCCAGTCATAAAAAAACCGCCTGACTCAACTTCTTGAATCAGGCGGTTTTTGTGTACCTGCGTGTTCTTACATGTGCGAGATCAGCGCATCACCGAAACCGGAAGACGACACCAGTTTCGCCCCTTCCATCAGACGCTCGAAATCATAGGTCACGGTCTTGGCGGAAATCGCGCCATTGGTGCCCTTGATGATCAGGTCGGCCGCTTCGGTCCAGCCCATGTGGCGCAGCATCATTTCAGCGGAGAGGATCAGCGAACCCGGGTTGACCTGGTCCTTGCCGGCGTACTTCGGCGCCGTACCGTGGGTGGCTTCGAACATGGCCACGGTGTCGGACAGGTTGGCCCCTGGCGCGATACCGATACCGCCCACTTCCGCCGCCAGGGCGTCGGAGAGGTAGTCACCGTTCAGGTTCAGGGTCGCGATCACATCGTATTCGGCCGGGCGCAGCAGGATCTGCTGGAGCATGGCGTCGGCGATGGCATCCTTGACGATGACGTTCTTGCCGGTTTTCGGGTTCTTGAACTGCATCCACGGACCGCCGTCGAGCAGGGTCGCACCGAACTCCTCAGCCGCCACTTCGTAGGCCCATTCCTTGAAGGCACCTTCGGTGAACTTCATGATGTTGCCTTTGTGCACGATGGTCAGCGAATCGCGATCGTTGTCGACCACATATTGCAGGGCCTTGCGCGCCAGACGCTTGGTGCCTTGCAGCGAAACCGGCTTGACACCGATACCGCAGTTCTCGTCGAAACGGATCTTGGTGACGCCCATTTCTTCTTTAAGAAACTTGATGACCTTGGTGGCTTCCGGCGTACCGGCCTTCCACTCGATGCCGGCGTAGATGTCTTCGGAGTTCTCGCGGAAGATGGTCATGTCGACATCACCCGGCTTCTTGACCGGGCTGGGCACGCCTTCGAACCAGCGCACCGGGCGCAGGCAGACGTACAGATCGAGTTGCTGACGCAGGGCCACGTTCAGCGAACGGATGCCGCCACCGACCGGGGTGGTCAGCGGGCCCTTGATGGAAACCACGTAATCCTTGACCGCGTCCAGGGTCTCCTGAGGCAGCCAGGTATCCTGATCGTAGACCTGAGTCGCTTTTTCCCCGGCGTACACCTCCATCCAGGAAATCTTGCGCTCGCCACCATAAGCCTTCTTAACTGCAGCATCGACAACCTTGATCATGACCGGGCTGATGTCGACGCCAATGCCGTCGCCTTCGATGAAGGGGATGATCGGGTTATTAGGAACATTGAGAGAATGGTCTGCATTGACGGTGATTTTGTCGCCGACGGCTGGAACCTGAATCTTCTTGTAACCCATGCTGAACTCCATTGATTGGATTGAACATCTGGCTTGGTTCGAGCGTAACCCAGTTGAATCGGCGCGCAAACCCTATGTTCTATCCATATGCCGCAAAGCCGCACAACCAGCGGCCTACAAGCCTGAAAGCAAAGGGAAAAACGCCAAACTCAAGCACGACGAATGACCTTACGCCCTCCTCGCCCCTGCGACCTTTAGACCAATGGACGACATTGGTTGCGTATGAACCATCGGCAGATTGCCAGCTACCTATGTATAATGCCGCCGCTGACTAAAGGGTCACGACGGCCTGAACAGCTCTACGATGAGTGTTTACGCCCGATTAGCCGGTCTGTTACCGCAGCCCGACTGCATGACGCCCTACTGATGCACCCAACATCACAGCAACGAAACCTCGATATTCGGCTCATGGATGACTTTGAACGAACGCGCTTACCCGGCGCCCTCGAGTTTCTGCGCACGCTTTAGCAAAGAAGAGAGAGTTAATCCGAATATGCCCACCCGCTCGAAGATCATCTATACCTTCACCGACGAAGCTCCTGCCCTCGCCACCTATTCACTGTTGCCTATCGTAGAGGCGTTCACCGCCTCGGCTGATATCGCCGTTGAAACCCGCGATATCTCTCTTGCAGGGCGCATCCTGGCCAGCTTCCCCGAGCAACTGGGTGACAAAGCCGTAGCCGACCACCTCGCCGAACTGGGCGCCCTGGCCGTTACGCCTGAAGCCAACATCATCAAGCTGCCGAACATCAGTGCTTCGGTTCCACAACTGCAAGCCGCGATCAAAGAGCTGCAAGCCCAGGGCTACAACCTGCCGGACTACCCGGAAACCGTGACCTGCGACGCCGACAAAGAAGCCAAGGCGCGCTACGACAAGGTCAAGGGCAGCGCCGTGAACCCGGTTCTGCGTGAAGGCAACTCCGACCGCCGCGCTCCGCTGTCGGTCAAGAACTACGCGCGCAAGCACCCGCACAAAATGGGCGCCTGGGCCAAGGACTCCAAGTCCCACGTCGCGCACATGAGCACCGGCGATTTCTACGGCAGCGAAAAAGCCGCCCTGATCGACGCCGCTGACGCCGTGAAAATCGAACTGATCGCGCAAGACGGCACCGCCACCGTCCTGAAAGAAAAGACCAGCGTACAAGCCGGTGAGATCCTCGATTGCGCGGTCATGAGCAAAAACGCCCTGCGCAGCTTCATCGCCGCCGAAATCGAAGATGCCAAGGCACAAGGCGTGCTGCTGTCGGTCCACCTGAAAGCCACCATGATGAAGGTTTCCGACCCGATCATGTTCGGCCAGATCGTTGCCGAGTTCTATAAAGATGCACTGGCCAAGCACGCTGACGTGCTGGCACAGATCGGCTTCAACCTGAACAACGGCATCGGCGACCTGTACGCTCGCATCAAGGCCCTGCCTGCCGAACAGCAAGCGGCCATCGAAGCTGACATCCAGGCGGTCTACGCCGCTCGCCCTTCCCTGGCGATGGTCAACTCCGACAAAGGCATCACCAACCTGCACGTGCCGAGCGACGTCATCGTCGACGCCTCGATGCCGGCGATGATCCGTGACTCCGGCAAGATGTGGGGCACCGACGGCCAGCTGCACGACACCAAGGCCGTGATCCCGGATCGTTGCTACGCAACCATCTACCAGGCCGTGATCGAAGATTGCAAAGCCAACGGCGCATTCGATCCGACCACCATGGGCAGCGTACCGAACGTTGGCCTGATGGCGAAGAAAGCCGAAGAATACGGCTCCCATGACAAGACCTTCCAGATCAAGGCTGACGGCGTTGTTCGCGTCACCGACAGCAAGGGCAACCTGCTGCTGGAGCAGTCGGTCGAAGCCGGCGACATCTTCCGCATGTGCCAGACCAAAGATGCACCGATCCAGGACTGGGTCAAACTGGCAGTCAACCGTGCTCGCGCCAGCAGTACTCCGGCGATTTTCTGGCTGGACCCAATGCGCGCCCACGACGGCGTGGTGATCGAGAAAGTTCAGGCTTACCTGAAGGATCACGACACCACCGGCCTGGACATCCAGATCATGTCGCCTGTCGACGCCATGAAGTTCACCCTGCAGCGCACCCGCGAAGGTAAAGACACCATCTCGGTGACCGGCAACGTACTGCGCGACTACCTGACCGACCTGTTCCCGATCATGGAACTGGGCACCAGCGCCAAGATGCTGTCGATCGTGCCGCTGATGAACGGCGGTGGCCTGTTCGAAACCGGCGCCGGCGGTTCGGCTCCGAAGCACGTTCAGCAATTGCTGGAAGAGAACTTCCTGCGCTGGGATTCGCTGGGTGAGTTCCTGGCCCTGGCCGCGTCCCTGGAACACCTGGGCGTGACCTACAACAATCCAAAGGCGCTGGTACTGGCCAAGACCCTGGACCAGGCCACCGGCCAGTTCCTGGACAACAACAAGTCGCCATCGCGCAAAGTCGGCAACATCGACAACCGCGGCAGCCACTTCTACCTGGCGTTGTACTGGGCTCAAGCCCTGGCCGCCCAGACCGAAGACGCTGCACTGCAAGCGCAGTTCGCGACCCTGGCCAAAACCCTGACCGAGAACGAAGCGACCATCGTTGCCGAACTCAACGCCGTTCAGGGCAAGCCAGTGGACATCGGCGGTTACTACCACGCCGACGCCGAGCTGATCAGCAAGGCCATGCGCCCAAGCGCAACCTTCAACGCGGCGGTTGCTGCGCTGGTTTAAGGTTGTAAGGGAACATCACAAACCCCGGCCATGTGCCGGGGTTTGTGTTTGTGGCCCATACATATTTTTATCGGTGAAATCCGATCCAATGTGGGAGCGGGCTTGCTCGCGAAAGCGGTTTATCATTCAACATCTTTATTGACTGACCCACCGCTTTCGCGAGCAAGCCCGCTCCCACAGGGACAGCATTTCAACTTCGAGGAGATCTCATGGACTGGAAACCCCACATCACCGTCGCCACCATCGTCGAAGACAATGGCCGCTTCCTGATGGTCGAAGAACTCAAGCACGGTCGCGTGGTGCTCAACCAGCCCGCCGGGCATCTCGATCCGGACGAAACCCTGACCGAAGCCGCCGTGCGCGAAACCCTCGAGGAAACCGGCTGGGACGTCGAACCGACCGGCGTACTGGGCATTTACCTCTACACCGCCCCGAGCAACGGCGTGACTTACCAGCGGGTCTGCTTCATCGCAAAACCACTGAAACACCACCCTGATTATCAACTGGACGACGGCATCGTCGGCGCCAAGTGGTTGACCCGCGAGGAATTAATCGAGCAGCGCGGCAACTGGCGCAGCGAGCTGATCATGCGCTGCATCGATGACTATCTGGCAGGCATTCACTTCGGCCTTGCATTGATCCGTCCTTCTCTTTAGCCATGCGGGCTCCGGCCTGTTAGAATCGCGTCCTTTTTCAAGACACTCATTGAATCCCTATGCGTGATCCAGCCCCTTCTGACACACAAAAGAAGCGCGTCATTGTCGGCATGTCCGGCGGCGTGGACTCTTCCGTTTCCGCCCTCCTGCTGATCGAGCAGGGCTATGAGGTGGAAGGCCTGTTCATGAAGAACTGGGAAGAAGACGATGGAACGGAATACTGCACCGCCATGGATGACCTGGCGGACGCCCAGGCCGTGTGCGACAAGATCGGCATCAAGCTGCACACCGCCAACTTCGCCGCTGAGTACTGGGACAATGTGTTCGAGCACTTCCTGGCGGAATACAAAGCCGGACGCACGCCGAACCCGGACATCCTGTGCAACCGCGAAATCAAGTTCAAGGCGTTCCTCGACTACGCCATGATGCTTGGCGCCGACCTGATCGCCACCGGCCACTACGTGCGTCGCCGCGACATCGATGGCCGCACCGAACTGCTCAAGGGCCTGGATCCGAACAAGGACCAGAGCTACTTCCTGCACGCCGTCGGCGGCGAACAGATCGCCAAGACCCTGTTCCCGGTCGGCGAGCTGGAAAAACCGCAAGTGCGCGCGATTGCCGAAAAGTACGAGCTGGCAACCGCGAAGAAGAAGGACTCCACCGGGATCTGCTTTATCGGCGAGCGCCGTTTCAGCGACTTCCTCAAACAGTACCTGCCGGCACAACCGGGCGAGATCAAGACCACCGAAGGTGAAATCATCGGCCGTCATCACGGCCTGATGTATCACACCATCGGCCAGCGTCAGGGCCTGGGCATCGGCGGCCTGAAAGACGCCAGCGACGAGCCGTGGTACGTGCTGATCAAGGACCTGGAGCACAACGAGCTGATCGTTGGCCAGGGCAATGACCATCCATGGCTGTTCTCCCGCGCCCTGCTCGCTTCCGATATCTACTGGGTCAACCCGATCGACCTGAGCCAGCCACGCAAGCTGACCGCCAAGGTTCGTTATCGTCAGAGCGACCAGCCCTGCACCCTGGAAAAAACCGCCACCGGTTATCGCGCGACCTTCGATGACCCGCAACGCGCGGTCACTCCAGGCCAGTCCGTGGTGTTCTACGACGGTGAGATCTGCCTCGGCGGCGGCGTGATTGAAGTAGCCGAGCCGTGGACGAGCAAGGGCCAGGCCCTATGAACCCGATTCAGGAGCAACTGACAGCACTGGGCGGCGTGTTTCTCGCCGCCGTGCTGGTGGACAGGATTGCCAAGAGCGGCCAGACCAACGAGGCCGGCCTGAGTTGCATGCTCGGCAGCCTGCTGATCCGCGACCCCAAGGACACCCTGGAAGTCTATGGCGGCGATGACATCAACCTACGTGAAGGTTATCGCGCCCTGATCGGCGCCCTCGAGCGCGACCCAAGCACCCTGCAGCGCGAACCGCTGCGCTATGCCCTGGCAATGCTCGGTCTTGAGCGCCAACTGGCCAAGCGCGAGGACATGCTCGAGGTGATCGGCAAGCGTTTGCCGCAGATCCAGTCCCAGGTCGAACACTTCGGCCCGGCACACGAAAACGTGATCGCCGCGTGCGGCGCGCTGTACCAGGATACTTTGAGCACCCTGCGCCAACGTATCCAGGTGCACGGCGACATGCGCAACCTGCAACAACCGAGCAACGCCTCGAAAATTCGTGCCCTGCTGCTGGCCGGCATCCGTTCTGCACGCCTGTGGCGGCAATTGGGCGGTCATCGCTGGCAGCTGGTGATCAGCCGTCGCAAATTGCTCAAAGAGCTTTACCCCTTGATGCGTAACGAATAACCCGCATCGACAGAACAGAACTTAGCAATACGCGTAATACGCCGGTCAGTTGGCGACGGACCGGCGGATTTTTTCATGTATGATACGCGCCCCATTTCGTTGCCCGACTGTCCGAGAACACCCCATGCAGCTCTCTTCGCTCACTGCGGTTTCCCCTGTTGACGGCCGCTACGCCGGCAAAACCCAGGCCCTGCGCCCAATTTTCAGCGAGTACGGCCTGATCCGTGCCCGCGTTCTGGTTGAAGTGCGCTGGCTCCAGCGCCTGGCCGCTCATCCTGCCATCAGCGAAGTGCCGGCGTTCTCCGCCGAAGCCAACGCTGTGCTCAACGCCCTGGCGGAAAACTTCTCTCTGGAGCACGCCGAGCGCGTCAAAGAGATCGAGCGCACCACCAACCACGACGTCAAGGCCATCGAATACCTGCTCAAAGAGCAAGCGGCCAAGCTGCCGGAGCTGGCCAAGGTCAGCGAGTTCATCCACTTTGCCTGCACCAGCGAGGACATCAACAACCTGTCCCACGCCCTGATGCTGCGCGAAGGCCGTGATGACGTGATGCTGCCGCTGATGCGCCAGACCGCCAACGCCATCCGCGAACTGGCCATCCGCTTCGCCGACGTGCCAATGCTGTCGCGCACCCACGGTCAACCGGCCTCGCCGACCACCCTGGGCAAAGAACTGGCGAACGTGGTTTACCGTCTGGAGCGCCAGATCGCTCAAGTCGCTGCCGTTCCGCTGCTGGGCAAGATCAACGGCGCTGTCGGCAACTACAACGCCCACCTGTCGGCCTACCCTGAGATCGACTGGGAAGCCAATGCCCGCGCCTTCATCGAAGACGAACTGGGCCTGGGTTTCAACCCGTACACCACGCAGATCGAACCCCACGACTACATTGCCGAGCTGTTCGACGCGATCGCCCGCTTCAACACCATCCTGATCGACTTCGACCGCGACATCTGGGGCTACATCTCCCTGGGTTACTTCAAACAGCGCACCATCGCTGGCGAAATCGGTTCGTCGACCATGCCGCACAAGGTCAACCCGATCGACTTCGAAAACTCCGAAGGCAACCTGGGCATCGCCAACGCACTGTTCCAGCACCTGGCGAGCAAGCTGCCGATCTCCCGCTGGCAGCGCGACCTGACCGACTCCACCGTACTGCGCAACCTCGGCGTCGGCTTCGCCCACAGCGTGATCGCGTACGAAGCCAGCCTCAAGGGCATCAGCAAGCTTGAGCTCAACGAGCAGAAGATTGCCGCTGACCTGGACGCTTGCTGGGAAGTATTGGCCGAGCCGATCCAGACCGTGATGCGTCGCTACAACATCGAAAACCCGTACGAAAAACTGAAAGAATTGACGCGCGGCAAGGGCATCAGCCCTGAAGCGCTGCAGACTTTCATCGACGGCCTGGACATGCCAGCCGCCGCCAAGGCAGAGCTGAAACTGCTCACCCCGGCGAACTACATCGGCAATGCTGTGGAACAAGCCAGACGCATCTGATCGATCGCTAGACCCTTTGAAGACGCCCGGCCGCGCCGGGCGTTTTTATTCCCGTCTGAAAAGTGCATTTTTTCAATAGGTTACACATGAATCCTGATATTCCTCTTCAACTTCTGGGCGGCATCACGGCACGGGAATTCCTGCGCGATTACTGGCAGAAAAAGCCGCTGTTGATCCGCCAGGCGATTCCTGATTTCGAAAGCCCGATCGACGCCGACGAACTGGCCGGCCTGGCGCTGGAAGAAGAAGTCGAATCGCGCCTGATCATCGAGAATGGCGAGCGTCCATGGGAGTTGCGTCGCGGCCCGTTCGCCGAAGATGAATTCAGCAAGCTGCCTGAACGTGACTGGACCCTGCTGGTTCAGGCCGTGGATCAATTCGTCCCGGAAGTCAGCGAACTGCTGGAAAATTTCCGCTTCCTGCCGAGCTGGCGCATCGACGACGTGATGATCAGCTACGCCGCACCAGGCGGCAGCGTGGGTCCGCACTTCGACAACTACGACGTGTTCCTGCTGCAAGGCCACGGCAAGCGCAACTGGAAGATCGGCCAGATGTGCAACACCGAGAGCCCGATGCTGGCCCACGCCGATCTGCGCATCCTCTCTGAATTCGAAGCCACCGATGAATGGGTGCTGGAACCGGGCGACATGCTCTACCTGCCGCCGCGCCTGGCCCACTGCGGCGTCGCCGTGGATGACTGCATGACCTACTCGGTCGGTTTTCGCGCGCCGAGCGCCGCTGAAGTGCTGACCCACTTCACTGACTTCCTCAGCCAGTTCCTGTCGGACGAAGAACGCTACACCGACGCCGACGCCTTGCCGACCGCCGATCCTCACCAGATCCAGCGCGATGCACTCGATCGCCTCAAAGGCCTGCTGGCCGAGCACATGAGCGACGAGCGCCTGCTGCTGACCTGGTTCGGCCAGTTCATGACCGAGCCACGCTACCCGGAACTGGTAGTGGGCCCGGAAGACGTCGAAGAAGAGGACTTCATGTCCGCCCTCGAGCAAGGCGCGATCCTGATCCGCAACCCGAGCGCGCGCCTGGCGTGGTCCGAAGTCGATGACGACCTGCTGCTGTTCGCCAGCGGCCAGAGCCGTTACCTGCCGGGCAAACTGCGCGAACTGCTGAAAATGATCTGCGCCGCCGACGCGCTGCACGCCGACAACCTCGGCGAATGGTTGAGTGATGAAGACGGCCGCGGCCTGTTGTGCGAACTGGTCAAGCAAGGAAGCCTGGGGTTTGCCGATGAATAAGATTCACGTACGTGTCGCAGACTGGCAAAAGGACAACGCCGAGATCCGGCGCATTCGTGAAGCGGTGTTCGTCGCCGAGCAATCCGTTCCGCCGGAACTGGAATGGGACGCCGATGACATTGATGCAGTGCATTTCCTCGCTTACGAAGGCGACTTTCCGATTGGCACCGCGCGCCTGTTGCCTGACGGTCACGTTGGCCGGGTCTCGGTACTCAAGGACTGGCGCGGCCTGAAAGTCGGCGATGCGCTGATGCAAGCGGTCATCGGCGAAGCCGAAGAGCGCGGACTCAAGCAGCAGATGCTCAGCGCCCAGGTACAAGCCACGGCGTTCTATGAGCGCCTGGGCTTTCACCTGGTCAGTGAGGAGTTCCTGGAAGCCGGGATTCCGCATGTGGACATGGTTCGGCATTCGGCCTGAGACCGAGTCGCCTACATCGCGAGCAAGCTCGCTCCCACAATAGATTTGTGAGTTGTTGAAGATTCTGGCAACACCATCGATCCCAGTGGGAGCGAGCTTGCTCGCGATAGCAGCCTCAAGAACACCACAAAACGCCCCGACATCAAGCGATGCCGGGGCGTTTTGCTGTCTACGATTCAACTAGCGCCACTACCGGCCGACAAACTGGCAATATCAACACATGCACCTGTAGGAGCGAGCTTGCTCGCGATGCACCTGAGAGCGCCGCGGGGTGTCAGGCTTCACGCATTATCGTTGACGACCATCGCGAGCAAGCTCGCTCCTACACAAATCACGAAGCCGGAGATAACGGATATGTCCCTACGCCCCCTGCTCAGCACCCTGCTGGTAGCCTGCAGTTTTTCGGTCATGGCAGCCACCGAAATCGTGCCCCTGAACTACCGCACCAGCGCCGATCTTCTGCCAGTGGCGCAGGATTTCGTCGGCAAGGACGGACAGGTCAGCGCCTACGGCAATCAACTCATCGTCAACGCCGATCAGCGCAAGATCGACGAACTTAAAGCCCTTATTTCCCAACTCGATACGGCACCCAAGCGCCTGCTGATCACTGTCGACACCAGCGACAACAACTTCCAGGGTGACCAGGGTTCTTCAGCCAATGGCGCCAAGACTCGCATCATCAACTACAGCACCGACAGCCGTGACGGCGGTATCCAGCAAGTGCAGGCCAGCGAAGGCGCACCGGCGCTGATCCAGGTCGGCCAGAGCGTGCCGCTGACCAGTTCGCAGACCGATGGCTATGGTGACCTGCGCAGCCAGACCGAATACCGCAACGTCACCCAGGGCTTTTACGTCACCGCAAACGTCACCGGCGACATCGTTCACCTCTCGATCAGTACCAACCGTGACCGCCTGAGCCAGGAACGTCAGGATGTAGTGAACGTGCAAAGTACCGACACAACCGTCACCGGCCACCTCGGTGAGTGGATCCTGCTGGCCGGGGTCAACGGCCAGACCCAGGCCGACAAACAGGGCCAGACCCGCAGCTACTCAACCCAGAGCCGCAACGACATGACTTTGCGGGTGAAAGTCGACACCTTGGACTAAATCACCAAAAACTGACTGACGAGTCGTATTAGACCAAAGATGTAGTGCCCGAAAAAAAGCACTACAAAACGTTTGACGAGCCAAAAAAGCGAAGGCATGATGGCCTCGCTCCCGCTAATCAGGGGCCCTGGCAAGGGCCTTCGAGGCGACGTTCGCACCTACCCCGCGAACCGCTTCGTGTCTGTACCGCCCACAAGGTGTGTTTGACGAGGTTGTCGACTGGAACGAAGTTGTCCCGAGGGACGGAAGCGTAATAGGTAACCCGGCACCACACTGATGTTCGTACCAAGGCCCACGACGCCCGAATGCGCCCGCAGTTCGCCTTTACCTGCTCACTTCCCCTCGAGCCCGTCGTTCATCCCGTCGCCCTCCCCGCCGAATCCGACTTGACCGCTTAAGCTTCTGGTCAGCGAGCGCAGGAATTTTCCACCGCAGAACAACTTTTCATAAAGACGCGACGAGGTTTATCTCCCATGGCACTGACACGCGAACAGCAAATTGCAGCCCTCGAAAAAGACTGGGCTGAAAACCCGCGCTGGAAAGGCGTGACTCGCACTTACTCCGCTGCTGACGTCGTCCGCCTGCGTGGCTCGGTTCAACCTGAGCACACCTTTGCAAAAATGGGCGCCGAGAAGCTGTGGAACCTGGTCACCCAGGGTGCCAAGCCAGCCTTCCGTCCTGAGAAAGATTTCGTCAACTGCATGGGCGCCCTGACCGGCGGCCAGGCTGTGCAACAAGTCAAAGCCGGCATCCAGGCAATCTACCTGTCGGGCTGGCAGGTTGCTGCGGACAACAACTCCGCCGAATCGATGTACCCGGACCAGTCGCTGTACCCGGTGGACTCGGTTCCAACCGTGGTCAAGCGCATCAACAACTCGTTCCGTCGTGCCGACCAGATCCAGTGGAAAGCCGGCAAGAACCCTGGCGACGCTGGCTACATCGACTACTTCGCACCGATCGTGGCTGACGCCGAAGCCGGTTTCGGCGGCGTACTGAACGCCTACGAGCTGATGAAGAGCATGATCGAAGCAGGCGCCGCCGGCGTTCACTTCGAAGACCAGCTGGCTTCCGTGAAGAAATGCGGCCACATGGGCGGCAAGGTACTGGTTCCTACCCAGGAAGCCGTGCAGAAGCTGACCGCTGCCCGCCTGGCAGCTGACGTCGCCGGTACTCCGACCATCATCCTGGCCCGTACCGACGCCAACGCCGCTGACCTGCTGACGTCCGACTGCGACCCGTACGACCAGCCATTCGTGACTGGCGAACGTACCCAGGAAGGCTTCTACAAAGTGCGCGCCGGTCTGGACCAGGCCATCGCTCGCGGCCTGGCCTACGCTCCGTACGCCGACCTGATCTGGTGCGAAACCGCCAAGCCGGACCTGGACGAGGCTCGTCGCTTCGCTGAAGCGATCAAGAAGGAATACCCGGACCAACTGCTGTCGTACAACTGCTCGCCTTCCTTCAACTGGAAGAAAAACCTGGACGACGCGACCATCGCCAAGTTCCAGCGCGAACTGTCCGCCATGGGCTACAAGCACCAGTTCATCACCCTGGCCGGCATTCACAACATGTGGCACAGCATGTTCAACCTGGCGCACGACTACGCCCGCAACGACATGACTGCCTACGTGAAGCTGCAAGAGCAGGAATTCGCTGACGCCGCCAAGGGTTACACCTTCGTGGCCCACCAGCAGGAAGTGGGCACCGGCTACTTCGACGACATGACCACCGTGATCCAGGGTGGCTCATCTTCGGTAACCGCGCTGACCGGCTCGACTGAAGAAGAACAGTTCCACTGATCTGCTTCTTGAGTAAACAGCCGCTGCGGACTGAATAGAAAGCTAACCGCAGCGCTGCACATCTGACGCCCCGACTGGTTCGGGGCGTTTTTTTGCCTGCGATTTAACCAACACTGCAAAACCCCGGTAGGAGCTGACGAGTGAAACGAGGCTGCGATCTTTTGATCTTGCTTCTAAAAAACAAAGTCAAAAGATCGCAGTCTCGTTTCACTCGTCAGCTCCTACAAGGGTCGGCGGCAGTCTGGGCAAAAACGTTGCTCCATCTCTAAGCGGAGTGAGCGACCGGAAATCAGATAACGAAGTTAACCAGTCGATTGGGCACCACAATCATCCTGCCCGCGCCTTCCAGATAACTGCGCAACACCGGATCAGCCAATGCCTGGCTCCGTATCGCATCGTGATCGGCATCAACCTGGATCATGATGTCCCCACGCAACTTGCCGTTGACTTGCACCATCATTTTTACTTCGTTCTGTTTCAAGGCTTCATTGTCGGGTACCGGCCACGAACTGTCGTAGATGTCACCTGCGAAACCCAGTTCCGCCCAGAGTGTCTGGGCGATGTGCGGCGTAACGGGATACAGGACCTGCAACAGGATCGCCATCCCCTCGCGGGCCGCGTGCGGGCCAGCCGACCTGCCGCCCTCCAGCACCTTGAACATCTTCATCGCACCCGAAACCACAGTGTTGTATTGCAGCCGTTCGTAATCGTTGTTGATCTGCTGCAGCAAGCGATGTATCTCAAAGCGCACGCGTCTGGATTCGGCAACGTCCTCAACCCGAGCATCCCCACCATCCGGGGCCCGGCTGTCACAGGCAAAAGTCCATAGCCGGCGCAGGAAGCGATAAGCACCCTCCACCCCACTGTCGCTCCAGATCGTGTCCTGGTCGGGAGGTCCCGCGAAAATAGTAAACAAACGGGCAGTGTCGGCGCCGAACGTGTTGATGATGTCCTTCGGCTCGACGACGTTGTTCTTCGACTTGGACATTTTCTCCACGCCGCCAATGGTGACGGGCAAACCGTCCTCAAGCGCCGTAGCCTTTACCGGGCGACCTTTTTCATCGTACTCGACCGTCACCTGCGCGGGATAAAACCATCGCCGACTGCCATCATCCGCTTTGCGGTAATAACTTTCCCGCAACAGCATGCCTTGGGTGAACAGGTTCTTGAACGGTTCGCTGAACGCCACCAGCCCTTCATCCCGCATAGCCCGGGTCCAGAACCTGGCGTACAGCAAATGCAGCACAGCATGCTCGATACCGCCGATGTATTGATCGACGGGCATCCAGTATTGGCTGCCTGGCCCCACCATCGCGGTAGCACTGTCGGGATCGCAGTAGCGCATGAAGTACCAGCTTGAGTCGACGAAGGTATCCATGGTGTCCGTTTCTCGAAGCGCCGGCGCCGCGCAGCGAGGGCAAGCCACATGGCGAAATCCTTCATGTTCCAGTAACGGGTTTGCGCTGCCGTCGGGAACACAATCGGTGGGTAACACCACGGGCAGATCTGCGTAAGGTACCGGGATGTCGCCACATTGTTCACAATGGATGATGGGAATTGGGGTTCCCCAGTACCGCTGCCGTGAAATCCCCCAATCGCGCAGGCGCCACGTGGTGGTTTCCTCGCCCATGCCACATTCAACCAACGCCGCGACGATGGCCTGAGTGGCCTGTTCGACTGTCAGCCCATCGAAGGTGCCGGAGTTGATCAGATGGCCGTCCCGACGGGTGTAATCGTCTGACCAGACCTCGGGCTCGTACGCCTGATCATCGGAGGCAATGACCTGGCGAACAGGCAAACCGTATTGATGGGCAAAGTTGAAGTCACGCTCATCGTGGGCAGGCACGGCCATCAGGGCCCCTTCACCGTATTCGCTGAGCACATAGTTGGTAATCCACAGTGCGACAGGCTCACCGGTCAACGGGTGCTCGACGTGCAAACCGCTGGGAACGCCGATCTTGACCTGAACGCTGGAGGCGGGACCGGCATCCGCCGCTTGACGACACGCCCGCACCTGCAACTCCAGGCTCGGATCAAGCTCCAGAGCCCGCCTGGCCAGTGCATGCTCGGGAGAAATGGCACAGAAGGTCACCCCCATCAGCGTATCCACCCGGGTTGTGAACACCCACAGCTTGCCTGCATCGATAAGTTGCTCCGACGCATCCCGGATCTGGTGGGCAAATGCCAGACGAACACCGCTGGCCTTGCCGATCCAGTTGCGCTGCATGGTGCGCACCCTGTCGGGCCAGCCATCCAGCGTGTCGATGGCCGATAGCAACTCTTCGGCATATTGCGTGATACGCAGGTAGTACCCGGGAATTTCCCGCTTCTCGACCAGCGCCCCCGAGCGCCAGCCTCGACCTTCGATCACCTGCTCATTGGCCAGCACCGTTTGGTCGACAGGATCCCAGTTGACTATCTGGGTTTTCTTGTAGGCCACGCCTTTTTCCAGCAACTTGAGGAAGAACCACTGACTCCATTTGTAATACTGTGGGTCGCTGGTGGCGATCTCGCGCGACCAATCGAAGGCCAGCCCCAGCGGCTGCATTTGCGCCTTCATGTCCGCAATGTTCAGTCGTGTCCACTCGGCGGGAGAAACACCCGACTGCATGGCCGCATTCTCTGCCGGCAAACCAAAAGCATCCCAGCCCATCGGCATCAGGACATTGAACCCTTTCATGCGTAAATGACGGGCCAACATGTCGTTGATCGTATAGTTGCGAACGTGCCCCATATGCAACTTTCCCGATGGATAGGGAAGCATCGAGCAGGCATAAAACTTCGGCCGACTTTGATCTTCGACCGCCCTGAATACATCACCTTGAAGCCATTTGGCCTGAGCCGTACTTTCAACCCAGACTGGATCATACTGTGGTCGCATAGAGGTTCCTCAACATTGCAGGAGCTGAACAACGACTCGCTCGGCTCACACTCCTTAAAAGTTACCGGTCGATTTGCTTCAGTTCCTGTCCGGCGATGAAACACGGGGCGCTACAGCCGTCCTGGCAGCAACCAAAAGACAGCCGCCTCCGAACAGGAGGCCCAACAGCCCATAAAGACTCCAACTCAGCTGGAAACCGACCCCGCTGATCAACGAGGCGCCCAGCCCTACGGATACCATCCTCGCCCCCGCCAGCACGATCGGAATAAGGGAAAAAAGACTGGCCTGGGTTTGCAATGTGGTTTTCTGTGAAATCAGCGCGGTGATGTAGGTAATGCCGAGAATCTCACCCAGCGTCCAGAAGAAAACAAACGACAGGATCAGAACTGTCTGCTCGAAAAAGGCATAGGCGCCAAATCCGATACCGTAAAAAACCGCAGCCAGGGACAGATTGGTGAGCGCCCCGAAACGCGACGTCAACGCTATCAGTGGTTGCGTCAACACGATCACCATCAACGCATTGACGATACCTACAGCACCGAACACGCTGGCGGCCTTCCCCGCCGTTACCACGTCAAGCCATAGAGGCAGCTGATATTCACGCTGCGCATCCAGCACCGACAACGCAAAGAACATTGCGCCCGCAACGATCACGATCCTTGGCACATCAACCAGTGCGCCGATGGAAGCCCTTCTGGCTTCAGGTACGGCGCTCTGGCGTTCCGGCAGAGCCAGAAAGATACTCGCCAAAAGGCACAACACACTCACGACCATCGCAAAAATCATCAGGTAGTGACTGTCCAGGCCGAGCAAATACCCACCAATCACGAACAGCAGCGCGCCCCCCAGATTGCTGGCCAGGTGTAAATAGCCAAAGTTGGCGACGCGATTGCTTTCATCCGCCGCCAAGGACGTGAGGACACTAAATACCGGCGTGATCAGGCCCGCACACAGCATGAACAGCAGCACCATCACAATGGATGCGATCGATGAGCTGAACAGTGCAGCAAACAACAAAAACACCGATGAACAAGACGAGGTACAGATCAATAGCACCCGGAAGGAACAACGACCGATCAGCACCCCGCCCAACAGATTGCCCAACAGATAGAACGCCGACATCAGCGTGATTACCAAGGCCACCGCCGAACTGTCGAGCTGGTAGTGGCGCTGGAAAAACAAAGCAGCAAAAGGCCCCAAGGCATTCGCCATGACGAACAGCAACCGAAGCAAAACGATATTGCGCATCCCTTCTGCCATACCGATCCTTTTCAGCAATCCCTTCACTTGAGAATCACCTCGACGCTGCGCAAGTGAGCAACGCTGGCAGCCGTACTGCCGCTGCCAAGCAATATTGCCATCAGGAATGTTTTGAGATCCGACGAAGCAGGAATGGCCACACGCAACATATTGTGGAGCAGGCCGAAGCTGTGGGGGTACTGCGAACAGTCGCTGACGCGAATTTTGGCCTGAGCGAAAGCGTTGGCCAGACGACCGTCGGACTGATCCTGCAACAGCAAAAAATTCGTATCGCTTTCGTATACGACGATCGCGTTGGCCCGACAGACTTCGATTATTTCACGCTTGATCTGCGCGAGTTTATCGTGAGCCCGCTGCAATGCTTCCCGGTTCTGCAAGCAGAACAGCGCAGCTTTCACCGCCACATGGTTTACATCCCAGGGTCCGCGCACCTTCATCAGTTCACGGATTGATTCCGGTCGCGTGATCACATACCCCAGACGCAACCCGGCAAGGCCAAAGTACTTTGAGAACGAACGGATAACGAACAACTGCCTGGCCGTGTTGAATGTATCCAGACACGAGTGTTGCAGGTACTCAAAGTAGCATTCGTCAACGATCATCGGCTTGTCTTGTCTTACACAAGTCTCGACAAGAGCTTTCAATTGCTCAGGATCAATACGTACGCCCAGAGGATTGTTGGGGTTACACAGGATCAGTCCCTGACAGGTTTGCAAAGCCTCGAGCACAGCCTCGGTCGGCAGCACGAATCTTTGGGCTTGTTTCTCGAAGCCCACGATCACCGGCGCCACGCCATTGACGTCGAGCATCTGGTAATAGAAGGAAAAAACCGGAGAAGGAACTACCACCCGATCCCCGGGCGAAAACACCGACCGTATCACCAGATCGATTGCCTGATCCGCCCCATTGGTCAACAGCAAGCTGTCGGTCGACACCTTGCAGTACTTTGCCAGCTCGCTAAGGAGTGGCTGATAATTGGGGTAGGTGAACAGATCCCGAGGCTTCAATTCGGTGGCCATGAACCGCGCCAGAAACTCATGTAGAAACTGGTTTTCATTCAGATCCAGCAACACCGACGAGAGATCGCGTTCCGGAGACTTCCATAATCCGGAACGCAAGATGTGTCCGTGAAACTTCATTTGTGCATCCCTCCGTAGATCACCTGTTCGCCGAGCTCATACATCTGCCTGACCTCTTCGTCGCTGGCATACACCACCGACTTCCCTGTGGCCGCCGATAAATACTGGCTCGTAATCAATCGACTGATTTCCGCAGTGAATGCCACGGCACGATGAAACGCCTCGGACAGGTCGCGGCCAAAACAGGTAATGCCATGACTGGGCATGACAATGCAGTTGGTGTCGCTGGCGCAGCGGCCAATGGCACTGACATCCAGTTCGACATTCACACCCTCACCAAGAATGCACGGTGGCTTGCCCATCACCAGTGCCGTGTCGTTCGACACGTACTCCATTTCACGCCATTGCATGACAGCGAAGAAGGAAATGACTTCATTGGGATGAAGATGCACCGTGGCATTGACATCAGCGCGACAGCGCATGATTTCCCGGTGCATCTGGTGCCCCAGGCTGGGTCTGAAACGACCGTGCAAAAGCTCATCGGACTGCATATCCAGCACAGCCAGATGTTCAAGACCGCACTCTTCCAGGGAGACGCCGCGGTGTTTGGTGTAGATCACTTCGCGCTGCCAGTATGCGCAGTGGCTTCGTACAGCGATATTGCCCAGCGTATTGACCAACAGCTGTCGCGCCGCCAAGCGCTGACCGTATTGAAGAATACTGCTGCCGATCGCCACGTCGAACCAGGCTGGCAACCCGGATCGGGAAGTTTCAAGTCCCGCCAGTTTTAATTCAGGCATATCCCTTTGCCTCCCCCCGATACGCAATCGGGATTGACCACGGTTTTGATCTTTGTCCCCTGTAGCAGACCCAGAATCGTTTCCAGGGCATTGGCCTTCAAATCGGCCAGAGAGCGTTCGCTGTAAAACGCGGCATGCGGCGTCAATAACACACGCTCATGTTCGATCAGGGCCTGGGGAGGTGCCGGTTCCTCCTGCACGACATCCAGCAGTGCCATTGACACTACCCCGGACTGCAGGGCCAGAAGCAGAGCATTGGTATCGACGATGCCACCTCGCGCAGTATTGACCAGGGTCGCACCGTGCTTCATCCGCGAAAATCGCGCATCGTTCATCAAATGCGCAGTGTCCGGATTAAGAGGCAAATGCAGCGATATGACATCGGCCGTATCGAGCAACGACTCCAGCGTGCCGCCCTGCGCAATACCTTCGACACAGCGCTCGACCCAAGGATCGTAAAAACAAATCCGGTAACCCAGGGCCACCGCTCTGCGCGCCAATGCTCGCCCTGTTGCGCCATAACCGATCAACCCCAGGACCGTATCTGCGCAGGCTTTGACCTCGCCAGTATGAGCTCGCCAGCTCCAGCCGCCCTGCCGGGTGTGCCTGGCGTAGTCGAGAAGCTTGCGCTGGGCAAAGAGAATCAACGCCATGGCGTGCTCCGCGACTTCCTCCGCCCCCACAGAGCCGATGTTGGAGCAAAGAATGCCTTTCGCGCTCAAAGCCTCGACATCCACATCATCAAGGCCAATGGTCGCCTTCACCAACGCGCGGCATCGATGCATCCTGGCCACCAATGGCGCGTCGATGACAACCGAATGAAAGGCGATGATCCCGTCGGCGCGGGCCAATTGTTCATCCGAGGGCCGGGATGTGACCTCCAGGCTATAGGGCTGATGCGCCGAACCCGAGACATACTCCCCAGGGTCGACATAATTCACTCTCCGCGAATCGATCATCAGAATATTCATGAGCTTCTCCTCCTTCCCTAGCAGTAGCATTGCCGATTCAAATTTCGCGCCTGGCAGCCCTCAGCCGCTGAGGTAGTCGCAGTGTTTGCCGATGTTCCGTGCCATGGCCACGTCATATAGGCAGGCAGCGACCACCATGTCCTGACTGGCGTGGCCGACGCTGCGGAAATAACTCAGACCTTGTTTATGCGTTACTGGCGAAGGCTGCTCGACGGCTAAAGCACCGATTTCCCGGATGTCCTTTACACCAATCACCGACAACGCCAACGCCTGAGCAATTTCGCCCGACTCACGACATGCGGCGTCCAAATGATCGACATGAACTTGAGCGTTGCCCAGTAACCGGGGATCGATCTCGCACGCCTGAAGCGTACTGCCACCAATGGCATTGATATGGGCATCGGATTTGAGCTGATGCACTCCAATCAAGGGCAGTGGACTGTCATGGGAGGTCGTCGTGCAGACTATGTCCGCATCAGCCAGCGCCTCCTCCATGCGGTTGACGGCCTCGACCGGCAGCGCAAGCTCAATGGACAGGCGCTCGGCCAAAGCGACACTTTTGGCCAGGCAACGGGAAAATATCCTGACCTGCCCCAGATCTCTGATAGCGGCCATCGCCTTGGTATGCGCTGCGGCCTGAGCCCCAGCACCGATCACCGCCAGATTGAGTCGCTCCCGCGGGCAGAGCTTGTCCGTCGCCAGGGCACTCATGGCACTGGTACGAATCGCCGTCAGGGCTGCACTGTCAATCATGGCTAGCAACCTCCCGCTGTCGATATCGATCAGCAAAACCGCGCCATTGACCCCCGATAACCCATGCATAGCGTTGCCGGGATGAAACGACGACACTTTGATGCCCAGCGTCTGGCTTCCGGGCAAAAAGGCCGGCATGAACAAAGAGAATGCTTTCTGTCGCTCGTGTGTGATGATCGAACGTTGCGGAACCACAGGAGGCGAGAGTGCAAACCCCCGGTGGGCTTTTTCGAGTGCGCGAACAAGCGTTAGTAACTCGACACAACGCCCGATATCTTCGCGATTAAGAAGCAGCATGGCTTTTCCTTTTCCATCAAAGCTTTTCGAAGATACGGGCCATCCTCGAGCCGGCAGCACTCATGCTTGAGTGCCTCCATCCATCGACATCGCCATCCCGAGACGCCTAGCCGACCGGGTAGTCTTGGGAATGCCCTTGCTTGGGAACCAAAAAGGTGCGCAGGTAAGTGATCACGGGGGTGTCATCCTGCTTACGACCAATCACCCTGATGGTGACAATGCCTTGCCCCGGACGCGATCGGGATTCACGCTTGGAGACAACCTCGCTCTCGGCGTACAAGGTGTCGCCGACATAAACCGGATTTGGCAGACGAATTTCGTCCCAGCCCAGGTTTGCGATCGCCCGGGCACTCATTGTCGCTACCGTCATGCCGCTGATAATCGACAAGGTCACCGAACTGTTGACCAGCAATTTCCCGAATTCGGTGCGCTGGGCATAAGCAACGTCGATATGTGCAGGATGGTTGTTCATGTTCACCAGTGACTGCCAGATGTTGTCCAGCTCAGTCACAGTTCGGCCGGGGCGGTGCTCGAATACATCCCCCACCACAAACTCTTCGTAGTGCAAGCCATAAGACTCCCGGTAGCGATTTGCACCGATCCGTACATGGGCCGAAATCATCGGTTCCATAACCTTCTCCTCAAAGGCCCAGTTCCTGGGCGCGCTGGATAAGTTTCCTGGCTTGCTTCACAAACGGCGGTCCCACCATGAGGTTTTTCAACCGGGTGATTTTTTCACCACTGTTCTCCGCAGCCTGCACAACTGCCAAAGCATGTTCGTACTCAGCGATGGAAGGAGTGAACACATCATTGATGATGGGAATCTGCCTTGGGTGAATGGAGGTCTTGCCACTGAATCCCAACTCCCGGGTGTCCTGGCATTCCTTCAGCAGCCCCGCCTCGTCGTCGAGATTGAAGTAAGCGGTGTCGAACGCGGGAATACCCGCGGCGCTTGCGGCCGCGACGATGCTCCCACGGGCATGCAGGATGTTGCTCCAGCCACCGATCTGCACCCCCAGGCTGGCCGCATAGTCGGCGGAACCAAAGATCAGTCCATCGGCACTCGATGCAATGGCGTAAATATCCCGCAGACAGGCCGGTGTTTCGACGGTGACCAGTATTTTCGGACTTTCTCCATCACGACTTAAATTGGCGCGCACCACCTCTATCTCCGCCGCCGCTTCGGTCATTGCCAGGACAACGAACTCGGGCCGCTGGTCAAGTGATTGCACCAGCAGCAGATCGAGCAACCCTTGATTGTCCCGCAGAGGATTGATACGCAGTGCTGTACGCTGCGTAACACGGGAACGATAGAACTGTTCGACACACAACCGGGCTTCAGCTTTCCCAGAGAGCGGAACACCGTCCTCCAGATCAATCACCATGACATCCGTCAGAGCACTCTTGGCGTATTGCTCAGGGTGCAAGGCGGAGCAATACAGCAAACTTCTTGGTGTGGGATTGGACATCGCAACCTCTCAACGCTGGACAGGTTTCAGGTTCAGACGGGCCTCTTTGACCGCTGCCTGGACAGCGGAGCAGAAGCTCCGGACATCTTCTTGGGACATGTCTGCACGCATCATCACGCGCAAACCGGATTTGTTCCTGGCCACGATGGGAAAGAATACTGCCGAGGTGTAATACCCGCGTTTGAAGACACCCTCCGAAACAGAAATCGCCATATCCGGACTGTCTAATGGGATAACCCGAATCGGTAGACCCGACCCCGCGTGCTCCGTCGCAAACAAGCTGTCGAACAGGCGAATATTGGCACTAAGCTTCTGCTGCAAAACGCCAAGCTCACTGGTCTTGTGAATATCCAGAGAAGCCATGGCAGCGCCTATAGCGGCGGGATTCACATATTGCGAATAGGACATTGGCCCGCCAAAACGACGGAAAATCTTCTGATAGTTGGCCTTCTCCGACATGAATATACCGCCTCCATTGGCGCCAAATGCCTTGGCCAATGAATAAACCAACAGGGTCCGCGGATTGAGCTCAGGCAGGAAATTACGAATATAACCCTCACCCCGCTCGCCATAGGCGCTCAATGAATGAGAGTCATCGAAGTAGAGAAACAGCCCAAACTTGTCCTGCAAAGCCAACAGCCGCTCAATAGGCGCACTTCCCCCCATACTGTAAGCACCGTCAGCAACATACGCGACCAAAGGATGACGCTTGCACATATCCTCGATGAAATCGACATCATTGTGATTGCAAGTGACAACCTGCGTTTCATCACCGCAGATGGCCTTGACCTGGTTCAGTGCAAAATGGGCATGTTTATCAAAGATCAAAAAGGGGCGCTGGCCATCAGTAAACATACCGGCTGCCAGCAGGGGAAGAGACGCGACGATGCCCGCGCTGCAGGAAGTCGCTGTGAATGCTCGACAATTGAAATGGGCAGATAAGGCGTCTTCAAGCTCATCGAGCTCTTTCAACCTTATTCGGATACGCGAAGTGGGCAAATTCACGGTACCGCAACTCAGCACATAATCTGCAGCACGTCGCGCCAGACGTTCATCGACCTCAAGCCCCAAATATGAACAAGAGCACATATTCATGAATTCATGACCGTTCTGGTCTTGCATGCGCCCCTGTCGAGTATGCTCGATACTCAAATCGGTAAGCCCCGACTCTTGTGCAAGCCCCCAGGAGGGATTACCCATTTCGACGGATCTGGCAGTGTTGATATATTTATTTTTTTGCTCTGACATACACGACCTCTCTATGACCGATGACACATGAAGAGCCAGTACAACAGCAAAATTCAATACACCAGCCACTTCATGCCAGCCCAATTAGCCTTACACACTCATTTCTTTCCGGCAACTCAGAAAAGTCTGTAATTTACGAATGAAAGTTCCGTAGGAATTTTCGCCAAAACCAAACCGAAATACTAACAAAGCTTCAACAGATAGATATTTACGCAAGTGCAATCCTGATGAGAAATTATACCCAACGCCGCTCTGAATTATCATGTAACAAACCAAGATAGTTTTGTTAGATCCCACGCCAGCAAAATGCAGATCCCTCTCTATATTCAAACGTTACGCCTACTTGAACTATTTGCACCCAACCACCAAACGGAGGTTCCTTCATGGAAGGAAGATTAAAAGGTAAGCGAGCTCTAATAACAGGCGCATCGGCAGGCATTGGAAGAGCAATAGCCGAAGCTTTCATTGCGCAGGGGGCCGACGTTTTCATTACCGCACGCACTGATGAAGCCGGCGCGCGTGCAGTTATTGAAATAGCCGAGCGTCTTGAACAGCGGGCCAGTTTCATGCTTATGGATGCCGAAAGCTGTAGCGTAAATGCGCTCTTCGAGAAAGCGCACGCAGACATCGGACCGATAGATATACTTGTCAATAATCCCGCATTCATAACCCGCACTCCATTTCTGGAGCTGAGCGGCGATGAGTACGAACGCACCCTTGCAGTCAACCTCCGCTTCCCCTTCTTTGCAACTCAACGCTTTGCAAAAGATTGCATAGCACGCAAACAGGGCGGCAGCATCATTAACATTTCATCGGTCAGCGCCTTCAAGGCAGTCAGCCGAATGTCAGCGTATCAAGCCAGCAAGGCAGCACTGTCGATGCTTACACGAAGCTGTGCCTTGGAACTGGCTCCCTATGGCATCAGGGTCAACACCCTTTCACCTGGACTGACCGCCACCAACGGCAACGCCAACCAGTGGCGGGACGCTCCAGAGCTATGGCAGAACAGAAAAAAAGAGATTCCAATGCAGCGCGCCGGAATTCCCTCGGATATGACGGGCGCTGCCATCCTCCTGGCATCCGATGAGTCATCATGGATGACCGGTGCTGATCTGGTAATTGATGGGGGGCACAGCTGTATTTAGAGAACCTTAAAGTCGCAGCAGACTTTATGTTTTTTTCCTATTGGCACGAGGCATAGCAAGGTCGTACCTGTCGCCTCTGATCTGCTTGGCCTAAACAACTGGCCGTTGCGGACCGAAAGCCAACCGCAACGCCGCACATCTGATACCCCGACCTGGTTCGGGGCGTTTTTGCCTGAGATATACAATCACCGCCGAACCCTGTGGGAGCGGGCTTGCCCGCGATTACGGTGGATCATCAAGCGCATGGTTGGCTGACACACCGCCATCGCGGGCAAGCCCGCTCCCACAACGGGCGATGGTGATTCAGGGAAAAACATTGTTCCAGAGCAGTTTCTCGCTCGGAAAACCAAGGTAAAAATGCCCCGTCCGCTGCTCGCAGTAGCGCGCATGTAGGACAACCTCCCGACCACTCACCCGTTAAACAGTTTGAAAACCGACTCAAACAATATTGATTATCATTTGGCGACAACTATGTTCGTTACATTCCCTACAAAACATAATTGATGAAAACCCTGCTAATGCCCGCATCGCATGGGCTGCGGGGCTTTGGAGGTGCGCTATGTCCTTATTCCTATAAATAATTTCGCTATAGGAATTTTACTTGCCGGGTGTTTAGCCATAAAATCAGCGGGATTGATTGCTGCGACATATCGTCACTGCTTTTGTTTCTTTTCAAGCTCAGAGACCTTTGCTCTCTGTTAAGGATTACCAGCATGCCCGAAGCGACAGGACTCATGGCCCACAACTGGGGCTTTGCCATTTTCCTTCTAGGCGTTGTCGGCCTCTGCGCCTTCATGCTGGGCGTCTCCAGCCTCCTCGGGTCAAAAGCCTGGGGCCGCAGCAAAAACGAACCGTTCGAGTCCGGCATGCTACCTACAGGTGGCGCCCGCTTGCGGCTCTCAGCCAAATTCTATCTGGTCGCGATGCTCTTCGTGATCTTCGATATCGAAGCCCTCTTTCTCTTTGCATGGTCTGTGTCCGTCCGCGAAAGCGGCTGGACCGGATTCGTCGAAGCTCTCGTTTTCATAGCAATTCTGTTGGCAGGCCTTGTCTACCTATTCCGAGTGGGCGCCCTTGACTGGGCTCCGGAAGCTCGGCGCAAGCGGCAAGCGAAGCTGAAACAATGAGGCTTTGGCAATGCAATACAATCTCACCAGGATCGACCCCGATGCTCCTAACGAGCAGTATCCGATTGGCCAGCGGGAAACCGTTTCCGATCCGTTAGAAGATCAAGTCCACAAAAACATTTTCATGGGCAAGCTCGAAGACGTGCTCAACGGCACGATCAACTGGGGGCGCAAGAACTCCCTGTGGCCGTATAACTTCGGTCTTTCGTGCTGCTACGTGGAAATGACCACCGCCTTCACGGCGCCCCACGACATCGCGCGCTTTGGCGCCGAGGTTATCCGGGCATCGCCGCGCCAGGCGGATTTCATGGTTATCGCCGGTACCTGCTTCATCAAGATGGCGCCGATCATTCAGCGTCTCTACGAGCAAATGCTCGAGCCTAAATGGGTCATCTCCATGGGTTCGTGCGCCAACTCCGGTGGCATGTACGACATCTACTCCGTCGTTCAAGGGGTGGACAAGTTCCTGCCCGTGGACGTCTACGTGCCTGGCTGCCCGCCCCGCCCTGAAGCTTTCCTGCAAGGCCTGATGCTGTTGCAGGAGTCGATTGGCCAGGAGCGTCGCCCACTTTCCTGGGTCGTTGGCGATCAAGGCGTGTATCGCGCCGAGATGCCTTCCGAGAAGGAAAAGCGCCGCGAACAGCGTATTCAGGTAACCAACCTGCGCAGCCCCGACGAAGTCTGATCCAGATCTGCTTCTTATATAGAACGAGAACCTGGCTTCATTCTTTACGTTGACCGAAAGCGATAAATAACCATGACTACAGGCAGTGCTCTGTACATCCCGCCTTACAAGGCAGACGACCAGGATGTGGTCGTCGAACTGAACAACCGTTTTGGCCCGGAGGCGTTCACCGCCCAGCCTACCCGCACCGGCATGCCGGTGCTTTGGGTTGCCCGCGCCAAACTCGTCGAAGTCCTGACTTTCCTGCGTAACCTGCCCAAGCCGTACGTCATGCTCTATGACCTGCACGGCGTGGACGAGCGTCTGCGTACCAAGCGTCAAGGGCTGCCGAACGGCGTCGACTTCTCCGTGTTCTACCACTTGATGTCGATCGAACGTAATAGTGACGTAATGATCAAGGTCGCCTTGTCCGAGAGCGACCTCAGCCTGCCGACCGTCACCAGCATCTGGCCGAACGCCAACTGGTACGAGCGTGAAGTCTGGGACATGTACGGCATCGACTTCAAAGGCCACCCGCACCTGTCGCGCATCATGATGCCGCCGACCTGGGAAGGTCACCCGCTGCGCAAGGACTTCCCGGCCCGCGCCACCGAGTTCGACCCGTTCACCCTGAACCTGGCCAAGCAGCAGCTCGAAGAAGAGTCTGCGCGCTTCAAGCCGGAAGACTGGGGCATGAAACGCTCCGGCCCGAACGAGGACTACATGTTCCTCAACCTCGGCCCGAACCACCCTTCGGCGCACGGTGCATTCCGCATCATCCTGCAGCTGGACGGTGAAGAGATCGTCGATTGCGTACCGGACATCGGCTACCACCACCGTGGTGCCGAGAAGATGGCCGAGCGTCAATCGTGGCACAGCTTCATCCCGTACACCGACCGTATCGACTACCTCGGCGGCGTGATGAACAACCTGCCGTACGTGCTCTCGGTCGAGAAGCTGGCCGGCATCAAGGTGCCGGAGAAGGTCGATGTCATCCGCATCATGATGGCCGAGTTCTTCCGGATCACCAGCCACCTGCTGTTCCTGGGTACCTACATCCAGGACGTCGGCGCCATGACCCCGGTGTTCTTCACCTTCACCGACCGCCAGCGCGCGTACACGGTGATCGAGGCCATTACCGGTTTCCGCCTGCACCCGGCCTGGTACCGCATCGGTGGCGTCGCCCACGACCTGCCGCGCGGTTGGGAAAAGCTGGTCAAGGACTTCGTCGAGTGGATGCCCAAGCGTCTGGACGAATACCAGAAAGCCGCCCTGGACAACAGCATCCTGCGTGGCCGGACCATCGGCGTCGCCGACTACAACACCAAAGAGGCCCTGGAATGGGGCGTCACCGGTGCCGGCCTGCGTTCGACCGGTTGCGATTTCGACCTGCGTAAAGCGCGCCCGTACTCGGGCTACGAGAACTTCGAATTCGAAGTGCCGCTGGCCGCCAATGGCGATGCCTACGACCGCTGCATCGTGCGCGTCGAGGAGATGCGCCAGAGCATCAGGATCATCGACCAGTGCCTGCGCAACATGCCGGAAGGCCCGTACAAGGCGGATCACCCGCTGACCACGCCGCCGCCGAAAGAGCGCACCCTGCAGCACATCGAAACCCTGATCACGCACTTCCTGCAGGTTTCGTGGGGTCCGGTCATGCCGGCCAACGAATCCTTCCAGATGATTGAAGCGACCAAGGGCATCAACAGTTATTACCTGACGAGCGATGGCGGCACCATGAGCTACCGCACCCGGATTCGTACCCCAAGCTTCCCGCACCTGCAGCAGATCCCCTCGGTGATCAAAGGCAGCATGGTCGCGGACTTGATTGCGTACCTGGGTAGTATCGATTTCGTTATGGCCGACGTGGACCGCTAAGCATGAACAGCACGCTTATCCAGACAGACCGTTTCGCCCTGAGCGAAACCGAGCGCTCGGCCATCGAGCACGAGTTGCATCACTACGAAGACCCGCGCGCGGCGTCGATCGAAGCCCTGAAGATCGTCCAGAAGGAACGTGGCTGGGTGCCGGACGGCGCCCTGTACGCCATCGGCGAGATCCTCGGCATCCCGGCCAGCGACGTTGAAGGCGTGGCTACTTTCTATAGCCAGATCTTCCGTCAGCCGGTCGGCCGCCACATCATTCGCGTCTGCGACAGCATGGTCTGCTACATCGGCGGCCACGAGTCCGTGGTCAGCGAAATCCAGAGCAAGCTCGGCATCGGCCTGGGTCAGACCACCGCCGACGGTCGTTTCACCCTGCTGCCGGTCTGCTGCCTCGGCAACTGCGACAAGGCGCCGGCGCTGATGATCGACGACGACACGTTCGGTGATGTGCAGCCAGCAGGCGTTGCCAAATTGCTCGAGGGCTACGTATGACCCTGACTTCCTTCGGTCCAGCCAACCGCATCAAGCGTTCGGCCGAGACTCACCCGCTCACCTGGCGTCTGCGCGACGACGGCGAAGCCGTATGGCTCGACGAGTACCAGGCCAAGAACGGTTACGCCGCTGCGCGCAAGGCCTTCGCCGACATGGCCCAGGACGACATCGTCCAGACCGTGAAAGATTCCGGCCTCAAGGGTCGTGGCGGTGCAGGCTTCCCCACTGGCGTGAAGTGGGGCCTGATGCCCAAGGACGAGTCCATCAACATCCGCTACCTGCTGTGCAACGCGGATGAAATGGAGCCGAACACCTGGAAAGACCGCATGCTGATGGAGCAACTGCCCCATCTGCTGATCGAAGGCATGCTGATCAGTGCCCGTGCGCTGAAAACCTACCGCGGCTACATCTTCCTGCGTGGCGAGTACACCACCGCCGCCAAGCACCTGAACCGTGCCGTGGAAGAAGCCAAGGCAGCAGGCCTGCTGGGTAAAAACATCCTGGGCAGCGGTTTCGACTTCGAGCTGTTCGTCCACACCGGTGCCGGGCGTTATATCTGCGGTGAAGAAACCGCACTGATCAACTCCCTCGAAGGCCGCCGCGCCAACCCGCGCTCCAAGCCGCCCTTCCCTGCCGCCGTTGGCGTGTGGGGCAAGCCGACTTGCGTGAACAACGTCGAGACCCTGTGCAACGTGCCGGCGATCATTGCCGACGGCGTGGACTGGTACAAATCCCTGGCCCGCGAAGGCAGTGAAGACATGGGCACCAAGCTCATGGGCTTCTCCGGCAAGGTCAAGAACCCGGGCCTGTGGGAATTGCCGTTCGGCGTCACCGGTCGCGAGCTGTTCGAAGACTACGCCGGTGGCATGCGCGACGGTTACAAGCTCAAGTGCTGGCAGCCAGGCGGCGCCGGGACCGGCTTCCTGTTGCCGGAACACCTGGACGCACAAATGTACGCCGGCGGCATCGCCAAAGTGGGTACCCGTATGGGTACCGGCCTGGCCATGGCGGTGGACGACAGCGTCAACATGGTGTCCCTGCTACGCAACATGGAGCAGTTCTTCGCCCGCGAATCCTGTGGCTTCTGCACCCCGTGCCGCGATGGCTTGCCATGGAGCGTCAAGCTCCTGATGGCCATCGAGAACGGTGAAGGCCAGCCAGGCGACATCGAGACCCTGCTGGGTCTGGTCGGTTTCCTCGGCCCGGGCAAGACCTTCTGTGCTCACGCACCGGGCGCCGTGGAGCCGTTGGGCAGCGCAATCAAATACTTCCGCCATGAGTTCGAAGCCGGTATCGCGCCTGTCAGCGCCGCCGTCCCGCCTCTGGCAAGGCCGATCGTAGTCGGCGCGTAACCGCTTAAAAAGGCGAAGGGTCCGTGCCCTTCGCTTTTCGTGTGATGACGCCGTAAGCGGCTGTGTTGATTCACGCGAATGACAAGATTCCATTAGCCACGCCCGCTGACACCGGGCCAACGAAGAACTTTGAACCATGGCCACTATCCACGTAGACGGCAAAGAGCTCGAAGTCGATGGGGCAGACAACCTGTTACAGGCATGTCTGTCGCTAGGCCTCGATATCCCTTATTTCTGCTGGCACCCTGCCCTGGGCAGCGTTGGCGCTTGCCGCCAGTGCGCGGTCAAGCAGTACACCGACGAGAACGACACCCGTGGTCGCATCGTCATGTCCTGCATGACCCCTGCCACCGACAACACCTGGATCTCCATCGAAGATGAAGAGTCCAAGGCCTTCCGCGCCAGTGTTGTTGAATGGCTGATGACCAACCACCCTCACGACTGCCCGGTCTGTGAGGAAGGCGGTCATTGCCACCTGCAAGACATGACGGTAATGACCGGCCACAACGAGCGCCGTTATCGTTTCACCAAGCGTACCCACCAGAACCAGCAACTGGGCCCGTTTATTTCCCACGAAATGAACCGCTGCATCGCTTGCTACCGCTGCGTGCGCTTCTACAAGGACTACGCCGGCGGCACCGATCTGGGTGTGTTCGGCGCCCACGACAACGTGTACTTCGGTCGCGTTGAAGACGGCACCCTGGAAAGCGAGTTCTCCGGCAACCTCACCGAGGTCTGCCCGACCGGTGTGTTCACCGACAAGACTCACTCCGAACGCTACAACCGCAAGTGGGACATGCAGTTCTCGCCGAGCATCTGCCATGGCTGCTCCAGCGGTTGCAACATCTCCCCGGGCGAGCGTTACGGCGAACTGCGCCGCATCGAAAACCGTTTCAACGGTTCGGTGAACCAGTACTTCCTGTGCGACCGTGGCCGTTTCGGCTATGGCTACGTCAACCGTGAAGACCGTCCACGTCAGCCGCTGCTGGCCAACGGCACCAAGCTGAGCCTCGACGAAGCACTGGATAAAGCTGCCGATTTGCTGCGCGGTCGCAACATCGTCGGTATCGGTTCGCCTCGCGCCAGCCTCGAAAGCAACTACGCGTTGCGCGAACTGGTCGGTGCCGAGCACTTCTACTCGGGTATCGAAGCCGCCGAACTGGAGCGCATCCGCCTGGTCCTGCAAGTGCTCAAAGACAGCCCGCTGCCAGTGCCGAACATGCGCGACATCGAAGACCACGACGCCGTGTTCGTCCTCGGTGAAGACCTGACCCAGACGGCTGCGCGCATGGCCCTGTCCCTGCGTCAATCGGTCAAGGGCAAGGCCGAAGACATGGCCGACGCCATGCGCGTCCAGCCTTGGCTCGACGCCGCCGTGAAGAACATCGGCCAGCACGCGCTGAACCCGCTGTTCATCGCCAGCCTGGCTGAAACCAAGCTCGACGACATCGCCGAAGAATGCGTTCACGCCGCTCCAGACGACCTGGCCCGCATCGGTTTCGCCGTGGCTCACGCCCTCGACGCCAGCGCACCGGCCGTTGAAGGTCTGGACGCTGAAGCCCTCGAACTGGCCAAGCGCATTGCCGACGCCCTGCTTGCGGCCAAGCGCCCACTGATCATCGCCGGTACTTCCCTGGGCTCCAAAGCCCTGATCGAAGCTGCCGCGAACATCGCCAAGGCCTTGAAGCTGCGCGAGAAGAACGGTTCCATCAGCCTGATCGTGCCGGAGGCCAACAGCCTCGGCCTGGCCATGCTCGGTGGCGAATCGGTCGACGCTGCGCTGCAAGCCGTAATCGATGGCAAGGCCGACGCCATTGTCGTGCTGGAAAACGATCTGTACACCCGTACCGACAAAGCCCGTGTCGATGCTGCGCTGACCGCCGCCAAAGTGCTGATCGTCGCCGACCATCAGAAGACTGCCACCAGCGATCGCGCGCACCTGGTGCTGCCAGCCGCCAGCTTTGCTGAAGGCGACGGTACCCTGGTCAGCCAGGAAGGTCGCGCCCAGCGCTTCTTCCAGGTCTTCGATCCGAAGTACATGGACGCGAGCATCCTGGTTCACGAAGGCTGGCGCTGGCTGCATGCCCTGCGCGCCACCCTGCTGAACCAGCCGATCGACTGGACCCAACTGGACCACGTCACCGCCGCCGTCGCTTCCAGCACTTCGATCCTGAACCGCATCGTCGATGCCGCACCGTCCGCCGCGTTCCGCATCAAGGGCATGAAACTGGCCCGTGAACCGCTGCGTTACTCCGGTCGTACCGCCATGCGCGCCGACATCAGCGTGCACGAACCGCGTACCCCGCAGGACAAGGACACCGCGTTCGCCTTCTCCATGGAAGGTTACTCGGGTTCGGCCGAACCGCGTCAGCAAGTGCCATTCGCCTGGTCTCCGGGCTGGAACTCGCCGCAAGCCTGGAACAAGTTCCAGGACGAAGTCGGTGGTCACATCCGCGCTGGCGACCCGGGCACCCGCCTGATCGAAAGCACCGGTGACTCGCTGAACTGGTTCGCCAGCGTTCCGCGCGCGTTCAACCCGGCTCCAGGCACCTGGCAGGTCGTGCCGTTCTTCCACCTGTTCGGCAGCGAAGAAAACTCTTCGAAAGCCGCTCCGGTCCAGGAACGCATTCCGGCGGCCTACGTTGCACTGGCCAAGTCCGAAGCCGACCGCCTGGGCGTCAACGACGGTGCCATGCTGAGCCTGAACGTGGCCGGCCAGACCCTGCGTCTGCCGCTGCGTATCAATGAAGAGCTGGGCGCAGGCCTGGTGGCATTGCCTGCGGGCATCGCCGGCATTCCGCCAGCGATCGCAGGCAAATCCGTTGACGGTCTGCAGGAGGCAGCTCAATGACCTGGTTCACTCCTGAAGTGATCGACATCATCATCACGGTCCTCAAGGCCGTGGTGATTCTGCTCGCCGTGGTGGTTTGCGGTGCCCTGCTGAGCTGGGTCGAGCGTCGTTTGCTCGCCCTCTGGCAGGACCGTTACGGTCCGAACCGCGTCGGCCCGTTCGGCGCGTTCCAGATCGCCGCCGACATGATCAAGATGTTCTTCAAGGAAGACTGGACGCCTCCATTCGCCGACAAGATGATCTTCACCCTGGCACCGGTCGTGGCCATGAGCGCCCTGCTGATTGCCTTCGCGATCATCCCGATCACCCCAACCTGGGGCGTGGCGGACATCAACATCGGCATCCTGTTCTTCTTCGCCATGGCTGGCCTCTCGGTCTACGCGGTGCTGTTCGCCGGCTGGTCGAGCAACAACAAGTTCGCCCTGCTGGGCAGCTTGCGTGCCTCGGCGCAAACCGTGTCGTACGAAGTGTTCATGGGCCTGTCGCTGATGGGCATCGTGATCCAGGTCGGCTCGTTCAACATGCGCGACATCGTTGAATATCAAGCGCAGAACCTGTGGTTCATCATTCCGCAGATCTTCGGCTTCCTGACCTTCTTCATCGCCGGCGTGGCCGTGACTCACCGTCACCCGTTCGACCAGCCGGAAGCGGAACAGGAACTGGCCGACGGTTACCACATTGAATACGCCGGCATGAAATGGGGCATGTTCTTCGTCGGCGAGTACATCGGCATCGTGTTGATTTCGGCGCTGCTGGTGACCTTGTTCTTCGGTGGCTGGCACGGTCCGTTCGGCCTCCTGCCGCAGATCCCGTTCATCTGGTTCGCACTGAAAACCGCGTTCTTCATCATGATGTTCATCCTGCTGCGCGCGTCGATCCCGCGCCCACGGTATGACCAGGTGATGGATTTCAGCTGGAAGTTCTGCCTGCCGCTGACCCTCGTCAATATGCTGGTGACCGCTGCGATCGTGTTGCTCAACACGCCCGCCGTCGCGGCTCAGTGAGGATAGAGAATCATGAAGTACATATTTGACATCGTGCATGGCTTCTACACCCAGCTTCGCAGCCTGGTGATGATTTTCGGCCACGCCTTCCGCAAGCGCGACACGCTGCAGTACCCGGAAGAACCGGTCTACCTGCCGCCGCGCTACCGTGGACGTATCGTCCTGACCCGCGACCCCGACGGCGAAGAGCGTTGCGTAGCCTGCAACCTGTGCGCCGTGGCCTGCCCGGTCGGTTGCATCTCGCTGCAGAAAGCTGAAACCGAAGACGGTCGCTGGTACCCGGACTTCTTCCGCATCAACTTCTCGCGCTGCATTTTCTGTGGCCTCTGCGAGGAAGCCTGCCCGACCACCGCGATCCAGCTGACACCGGATTTCGAGATGGCCGAGTTCAAACGTCAGGACCTGGTCTACGAGAAAGAAGATCTGCTGATCTCCGGCCCCGGCAAAAACCCTGATTACAACTTCTATCGTGTTGCAGGTATGGCGATTGCCGGGAAGCCGAAAGGCTCCGCGCAGAACGAAGCCCAGCCGATCAACGTGAAGAGCTTGCTGCCTTAAGGAAGAAAGATGGAATTCGCTTTCTATTTCGCATCGGGTATCGCTGTGGTGTCCACGCTTCGCGTGATCACCCACACCAACCCCGTGCACGCCCTGCTCTACCTGATCATTTCGCTGATCGCCGTGGCCATGACGTTCTTCGCCCTCGGCGCACCGTTTGCCGGTGTCCTGGAAGTGATCGCCTACGCTGGCGCCATCATGGTTCTGTTCGTGTTCGTGGTGATGATGCTGAACCTGGGCCCGGCCTCGGTTCAGCAAGAGCGCGCCTGGCTCAAGCCCGGCATCTGGGGCGGCCCGGTCCTCCTCGCCACGCTGCTGCTGGTGGAACTGCTGTACGTGCTGTTCTCCCATCAGACCGGTGAAGCCATCGGCCACACCACCGTAGACGCCAAGGCCGTGGGCATCAGCCTGTTCGGTCCTTACCTGCTGGTGGTTGAACTCGCCTCGATGCTGCTGCTCGCCGCAGCCGTCACGGCGTTCCACTTGGGCCGCAACGAAGCCAAGGAGCAATGACGATGCCTGCTATCCCCATGGAGCATGGTCTGGCGGTCGCCGGCATCCTGTTCTGCCTCGGTCTGGTCGGCCTGATGGTCCGCCGCAACATCCTTTTCGTGCTGATGAGCCTGGAGGTCATGATGAATGCCTCCGCTTTGGCGTTCATCGTTGCCGGTAGCCGCTGGGCGCAGCCGGATGGACAGATCATGTTCATCCTGGTGATCAGCCTGGCAGCCGCCGAGGCCAGTATCGGCCTGGCGATCCTGCTGCAACTGTATCGCCGCTTCCACACGCTCGATATCGACGCTGCCAGTGAGATGCGCGGATGAACCTTCTCTATCTGACTTTCGTATTCCCTCTCATCGGTTTCCTGCTGCTGTCGTTCTCCCGTGGACGCATCTCGGAAAACCTGGCCGCGCTGATTGGCGTCGGCTCCATCGGTCTGTCGGCGATCGTTACCGCCTACGTGATCTGGCAATTCAACGTCGCCCCGCCGGAAGGCGGCCACTACACCCAGGTGTTGTGGCAGTGGATGGCGGTGGAAGGCTTCACCCCTAACTTCGCCCTGTACCTGGACGGCCTGTCCGTGACCATGCTCGGTGTGGTCGTCGGCGTCGGCTTCCTGATCCACCTGTTCGCGTCCTGGTACATGCGCGGTGAAGCCGGCTACTCGCGTTTCTTCGCCTACACCAACCTGTTCATCGCCAGCATGCTGTTCCTCGTGTTGGGCGATAATCTGTTGTTCCTGTACTTCGGCTGGGAAGGCGTGGGCCTGTGCTCGTACCTGTTGATCGGTTTCTACTACAGCAACCGCAACAACGGTAACGCCGCACTCAAGGCCTTCATCGTGACCCGCATCGGTGACGTGTTCATGGCCATCGGCCTGTTCATTCTGTTTGCCCAACTGGGCACGCTGAACGTCCAGGAACTGCTGGTGCTGGCACCGCAGAAATTCCAGGCCGGCGACTTCTGGATGGTCATGGCCACCCTGATGCTGCTGGGCGGCGCTGTCGGTAAATCCGCGCAACTGCCACTGCAAACCTGGCTGGCGGACGCGATGGCCGGTCCTACTCCGGTTTCGGCACTGATCCACGCCGCAACCATGGTGACCGCCGGTGTCTACCTGATCGCCCGTACCCACGGCCTGTTCACCCTGGCGCCGGAAATCCTGCATCTGGTTGGCCTGGTCGGCGGTGTGACGCTGGTACTCGCCGGTTTTGCAGCCCTGGTTCAGACCGACATCAAGCGTATCCTCGCCTACTCGACCATGAGCCAGATCGGCTACATGTTCCTGGCCCTGGGCGTCGGTGCCTGGGATGGCGCGATCTTCCACCTGATGACCCACGCCTTCTTCAAGGCCCTGCTGTTCCTTGCATCCGGTGCGGTGATCGTTGCCTGCCACCACGAGCAGGACATCTTCAAGATGGGCGGCCTGTGGAAGAAACTGCCACTGGCCTACGCCAGCTTCATCGTCGGTGGCGCGGCCCTGGCGGCCCTGCCACTGGTAACCGCGGGCTTCTACTCCAAGGACGAAATCCTCTGGGAAGCATTTGCCAGCGGTAACGAAGGTCTGCTGTATGCAGGTCTGGTCGGTGCGTTCATGACTTCGCTGTACACCTTCCGCCTGATCTTCATCGCGTTCCACGGTGAAGCGAAGACCGAAGCGCACGCCGGTCACGGCATTGCCCACTGGCTGCCACTGTCGGTGCTGATCGTATTGTCCACCGCCATCGGCGCGATGATCGTTCCACCGCTGCACGGCGTACTGCCTGAGAGCGTCGGCCATGCCGGCGGCGAAGCCAAGCACAGCCTGGAAATCGCTTCGGGCGCCATCGCCCTGGCCGGTATCCTGCTGGCCGCGCTGCTGTTCCTCGGCAAGCGTCGTTTCGTGACGGCCATCGCCAACAGCGGCATCGGCCGTGTCCTTTCGGCCTGGTGGTTCGCTGCCTGGGGCTTCGACTGGATCTACGACAAACTGTTCGTCAAGCCTTACCTGGCGATCAGCCACATCCTGCGCAAAGACCCGCTCGACCAGACCATCGGTCTGATCCCGCGCATGGCCAAAGGCGGTCACACCGCCCTGAGCCGTACCGAGACCGGTCAACTGCGTTGGTATGCCGCCTCGATGGCTGCGGGTGCCGTGCTGGTCATCGGCGCCGTCGTGCTGGTAGCGGTCTGATATGAACCTTGCGAATTTGCGAAAGGAAACGAACCCGTCATGATTCTGCCTTGGCTAATCCTGATCCCCTTCATCGGCGGCCTGCTGTGCTGGATGGGTGAGCGCTTCGGCGCCACCCTCCCCCGCTGGATTGCGCTGATCACCATGTCCCTGTTGCTTTCCCTCGGCCTCTGGCTGTGGGCCAACGGTGACTATTCATTCGCTCCGGCACCGGGTGCCGATCCGACCTGGGCGCTTGAGTTCAAGCACGTCTGGATCCAGCGCTTCGGTATCAATGTGCACCTGGCCCTCGACGGCCTGTCGCTGTTGATGATCATGCTGACCGGCCTGCTGGGTGTCCTCTCGGTACTCTGCTCGTGGAAAGAGATCCAGCGTCACGTTGGCTTCTTCCACCTGAACCTGATGTGGATCCTGGGCGGTGTCGTCGGCGTATTCCTCGCCCTCGATCTGTTCATGTTCTTCTTCTTCTGGGAAATGATGCTGGTGCCGATGTACTTCCTCATCGCGCTCTGGGGTCACAGTTCTTCGGACGGCAAGAAAACCCGGATCTACGCGGCGACCAAGTTCTTCATCTTCACTCAGGCTTCCGGCCTGATCATGCTGGTGGCGATCCTGGGTCTGGTACTGGTCAACTTCAACGACACCGGCGTGATTACCTTCAACTACGCCGACCTGTTGAAGACCAAGATGTCGATGACCACCGAGTACATCCTGATGCTCGGCTTCTTCATCGCCTTTGCGGTCAAGCTGCCCGTGGTGCCGTTCCACTCCTGGCTGCCTGACGCTCACGCCCAGGCGCCGACCGCAGGTTCCGTCGACCTCGCCGGTATCCTGCTGAAAACCGCTGCCTACGGCCTGCTGCGTTTCGCCCTGCCGCTGTTCCCGAATGCCTCGGCCGAGTTCGCGCCGATCGCCATGACCCTGGGTCTGATCGGGATCTTCTACGGTGCGTTCCTGGCGTTCGCGCAAACCGACATCAAGCGTCTGATCGCCTTCTCGTCCGTTTCCCACATGGGCTTCGTACTGATCGGCATCTACTCCGGCAGCCAACTGGCACTGCAGGGCGCGGTGATGCAGATGCTGGCCCACGGTCTGTCGGCGGCGGCACTCTTTATCCTGAGTGGCCAGCTGTACGAACGCACCCACACCCGCGACATGCGTGAAATGGGTGGCCTGTGGTCGAAGATCGCTTACCTGCCGGCCCTCAGCCTGTTCTTCGCGGCGGCGTCCCTGGGCTTGCCGGGTACCGGTAACTTCGTCGGTGAGTTCCTGATCCTGATCGGCACCTTCCCGATCGCCCCATGGATCACCATCATCGCCACGTCCGGCCTGGTGTTCGGTTCGGTCTACTCGCTGATCATGGTCCACCGTGCCTTCTTCGGCCCGGCCAAGTCGGACGCGGTACTGCATGGCATGGACGGTCGCGAAATGATCATGGTGGTCGGTCTGGCAGCGCTGCTGGTCTACATCGGCATCTACCCACAACCGTTCCTCGATACCTCTGCCGCTACGATGCATGGCGTGCAGCAATGGCTCGGCACCGCCTTCACTCAACTCGCTTCGGCCCGGTAAGAGCGCTATGGAATTCACGACTCAACACTTTATCGCGCTAGCGCCGCTGTTGATTACCAGCGCCACGATCATCGTGGTGATGCTGGCGATCGCCTGGCGCCGCAACCACTCCCAGACCTTCCTGCTGTCCGTGGCGGGTCTGAACCTGGCGTTGCTGTCGATCCTGCCAGCCTTGAAGGTCGCGCCATTGGCCGTGACCCCACTGCTGCAAATCGATAGCTTCGCTTGCCTGTACATGGCACTGATCCTGGTCGCCACCCTCGCTTGTGTCACCCTCGCCCACGCCTACCTCGGCGATGGCGGCACGGGTTACCCGGGCAACCGTGAAGAACTGTACCTGCTGATCCTGATGGCCGCCGCCGGTGGCCTGGTGCTGGTCAGCGCGCAGCACCTGGCCGGGTTGTTCATCGGTCTGGAACTGCTGTCGGTGCCGGTCTACGGTCTGGTGGCCTATGCCTTCTTCAACAAGCGTTCGCTGGAAGCCGGTATCAAGTACATGGTGCTGTCGGCTGCCGGCTCCGCGTTCCTGTTGTTCGGTATGGCACTGCTGTACGCAGACTCCGGCTCCCTGAGCTTCGTCGGCATCGGTCAGGCGCTGGCGGCTACCGGCCTGCCAAGCTCGCTGGCACAACTGGGCCTGGGCATGATGCTGATCGGCCTGGCGTTCAAGCTGTCGCTGGTGCCCTTCCACCTCTGGACTCCAGACGTCTACGAGGGTGCTCCGGCACCGGTCGCAGCGTTCCTGGCCACCGCTTCCAAAGTGGCCGTGTTCGCAGTGATGGTGCGCCTGTTCCAGATCTCGCCAGCGGCCAGCAGCGGCGTGCTGAGCGACGTGCTGACCATCATCGCCATTGCGTCGATCCTGTTTGGCAACCTGCTGGCACTGACCCAGAGCAACCTCAAGCGTCTGCTGGGTTACTCGTCCATCGCCCACTTCGGCTACCTGCTGATCGCCCTGGTGGCGAGCAAGGGCCTGGCCGTGGAAGCCATCGGCGTATACCTGGTCACCTACGTGATCACCAGCCTCGGCGCTTTCGGCGTGATCACCCTGATGTCCTCGCCGTACAAAGGTCGTGACGCAGACGCCCTGTACGAGTACCGCGGCCTGTTCTGGCGCCGTCCGTACCTGACTGCCGTACTGACCGTGATGATGCTGTCCCTGGCCGGTATCCCGCTGACCGCGGGCTTCATCGGCAAGTTCTACATCATCGCCACCGGTGTCGAGTCGCACCAATGGTGGCTGGTCGGCTCCCTGGTACTGGGCAGCGCCATCGGCGTGTTCTACTACCTGCGTGTGATGGTCACCCTGTACCTGATCGAACCGAACCTGCGTCGCGTCGACGCCCAACTGCACTGGGAACAACGTGCAGGCGGCGTGATGCTGCTGGCCATCGCGGTACTGGCCTTCTTCCTCGGCCTGTACCCACAACCGCTGCTGAACCTGGTTCAGCAATCGGGTCTGGCGGGTTGATCGCTTAGGCGACTCTCGGCAACAAACAGAAACGGCACCTTCGGGTGCCGTTTTTGCGTTTGGGGTTTTCAAGGTCAAAAGATCGCAGCCTGCGGCAGCTCCTACATTGGGGAGGCGTACAGCCTGTAGGAGCTGCCGCAGGCTGCGATCTTTTAATCTTCATTGCCTACCCTCCTTTCAGAAAGTATTTGTCTGGCGATCAGCAATCGATGACATCCGGCGATTGCTCCGAACGCTAGTGTGAGCGACGGGCTTACAGGAGTATTCAAATGAAACAAGAACCGATGGTGATGATGTGCAATGAAACGGCGAAACCGAGCCATGGTTCGATTGCCTTTGCCACCCCGAAAAATTCTGGCTATATTTGTCCAGAATATGGGAGAGAAATCATGATCGTCGTTCCGTTGGCCGAAGCAAAAAACAATCTGTCCAAACTCGTCGACGATGCGGCGGCCGGCCAGATCATAACGATTGCCAAGCATGGTCGAGCCTTGGCCCGCCTTGTTCCCGTAGGAAAAACCAGCGGGAAGCGTATCGGTGCGATGAAAGGCAAACTGCTTCTGGATGAAGATTTCGATGCACCACTGCCGGACGACATGCTGGATGCTTTTGAAAGAACCCACGAATGAGGGTTCTGCTGGACACTCATGTTTTGCTTTGGGCTCTGAGCGATGACCCCAAACTATCCGGCAAGGCCAGAAAGCTCATTGAAGGCGCTGCCGACATATACATCAGCGCAGCGACATTCTGGGAAATGGCAATCAAGGTCGGGTTGGGAAAGCTCAATGTTGATCTGGAAGAAATCCGCCAGTACTGCCTCGAAAGCGGGTTCATCGAATTGCCTGTGACTTCAGAACATGCCATTGCCGTGAAAGACCTCGAACATCACCATCGTGATCCGTTCGACCGCCTCATTGTTGCAACCGCGATGACTGAACCCATGAAACTTCTAACGTCTGACCCATTGGTGGCCAAGTACACGGATTTGGCTATTTTGATTTAGTCAGCCCAACTCCGATCAAATGCGAGAGCGGGCTTGCTCGCGAAGACTGTAGGTCAAACACAAATGAAAACGGCACCTTTCGGTGCCGTTCGCCTTTCACACTCCCGCCACGTTACTTACGCGCATCCGCCCAAGATTTCAGCAGCTCGCTGTAGCTCACGGTCTCCCCCTTAGGCTTCTCGTTTTCCAGTTTAGGTTTCGGTGCACCCGGCTGATCGAACCAGTACTGCGCATCGCGCTCGGGGTTCATTTTCGGTGCGCAGGTGGCTTGTGCCTTCGAACGCTCCAGGCGGGTCATGATCGCGTCCTGATCCTTGGCCAGGCCATCGAGCGCCTGTTGTGGGGTTTTGTCGCCGCTGGCCGCTTCGGCGATGTGGCTCCACCACAACTGCGCGAGGCGAGGATAATCAGGTACGTTGGTCCCGGTCGGGGTCCATTGCACGCGGGCCGGGCTGCGGTAGAACTCCACCAGGCCACCGAGTTTCGGCGCCAGGTCGGTCATCGCTTGTGAGTTGATGTCCGATTCGCGGATAGGCGTCAGGCCGACGATGGTTTTCTTCAGCGACACGGTTTTCGAGGTCACGAACTGCGCATAGAGCCAGGCCGCCAGTTTCTGCTTCTCAGGCGTGGACTTCATGAAGGTCCAGGAACCCACGTCCTGATAGCCCAACTTCATGCCCTCTTCCCAGTACGGTCCCCGTGGTGACGGCGCCATGCGCCATTTCGGCGTGCCATCGGCGTTCATCACCGCCAGGCCTGGCTTGGTCATGTCGGCAGTGAAGGCGGTGTACCAGAAAATCTGCTGCGCGATGCTGCCCTGGGACGGCACCGGACCGGATTCGGAGAAGGTCATGCCCGCCGCTTCCGGTGGCGCGTACTTTTTCAGCCAGTCGACGTACTTGGTGGTGGCGAACACCGCCGCCGGGCCGTTGGTGTCGCCGCCGCGGGTCACGCTGGAACCCACCGGGTGGCAGTCCTCGACACGAATGCCCCACTCGTCCACCGGCAAGCCGTTGGGGATGCCCTTGTCGCCGCCACCGGCCATGGAGAACCAGGCATCGGTGAAGCGCCAGCCCAGGGATGGGTCCTTTTTGCCGTAGTCCATGTGCCCGTAGACGCGCTTGCCGTCGATTTCCTTGACGTCTTCGCTGAAGAACCTGGCAATGTCTTCATAGGCCGACCAGTTCACCGGTACGCCCAGCTCGTAACCGTACTTTTCCTTGAACTTGGCCTTGAGGTCCGCGCGTTCGAACCAGTCGGCACGGAACCAGTAAAGGTTGGCGAACTGCTGGTCAGGCAACTGGTAGATCTTGCCGTCCGGCGCAGTGGTGAAGGAAATGCCGATGAAGTCCTTGAGGTCGAGGGTCGGCGAGGTGAAGTCCTTGCCTTCGTTCGCCATCAGGTCGGTGATCGATTCGGTCTTGCCGTAGCGAAAGTGCGTACCGATCAAGTCCGAGTCGTTGACCCAGCCGTCATAGATGCTTTTGTCCGATTGCATCACGGTCTGCAGCTTTTCCACCACGTCGCCTTCCTGCAGCAGGTCGTGGGTCAGCTTGATCCCGGTGATCTCGGTGAAGGCCTTGGCCAGCACCTTGGACTCGTACTCGTGGGTAGCGATGGTTTCCGACACCACCTTGATGTTCATTCCGCGAAAGGGTTCCGCCGCCTTGATAAACCACTTCAACTCTTCCAGCTGTTGATCGGCCGTCAGTGTGGATGGCTTGAATTCACTGCCGATCCATTTTTTCGCGGCATCTTCGTAAGCATCGGCCCAGGCCGAAGCGCTCAAACCGCTGAGTGCCAGCATGGCTGCCAATGAAATGCTATGTCGCAGCTTATTGTTTTTGTCGAACATAGAGACCTCCTTATAGGGTTTCGGAGCAACAGTGCCGAGCGATTCGACTAGCCCCAACGCATCACAGCCAACAGCCACACCAGGGACAACGCGAACGCCACCCAGATGCTCCAGTCGGTGACGCCGATTACCAGCAAATGCAGGTAGGCGCTGCCGAGAAGACCGATGAACAAGCGATCGCCACGGGTGGTGGCAATCGGTAGCAAACCTCGCCGAAGCACGCTCGGCGAACGCAACTCCCAGGTGGTCATGCCCACCAGGATCAAGGCAATGACGCCGAAGAACGCCGCCGTGGGGGCGGTCCAACTCATCCATTCCATCATCAGCTCCTCATACCCGGCCCAGGGCAAAGCCCTTGGCCACGTGGTTGCGAACAAACCAGATCACCAGCATGCCCGGCAGGATGGTCAACACCCCCGCCGCTGCCAGTACACCCCAGTCGATACCGGATGCCGAAACGGTACGGGTCATCACCGCCGCGATGGGTTTCGCGTTCACCGAGGTGAGGGTTCGCGCCAGCAGCAGTTCTACCCAGGAAAACATGAAGCAGAAGAACGCCGTCACACCGATGCCGGAGCCGATCAACGGGATGAAAATCTTCACGAAGAACTTGGGGAAACTGTAGCCATCAATGTAGGCGGTTTCGTCGATTTCCTTGGGCACACCGGACATGAAGCCTTCGAGAATCCACACCGCCAGCGGCACGTTGAACAGGCAGTGAGCCAGGGCCACGGCAATATGGGTGTCGAACAACCCGATCGACGAATACAGCTGGAAAAACGGCAACAGGAACACCGCCGGCGGCGCCATGCGGTTGGTCAGCAGCCAGAAGAACAGGTGCTTATCACCCAGGAAGCGATAACGCGAAAACGCATAAGCCGCCGGCAGTGCCACGGTCAGGGAAATGATCGTGTTCAGGCTCACGTAATACGCCGAGTTGATGTAGCCGGTGTACCAGCTCGGGTCGGTGAAGATCACCTTGTAGTTGGCCAGGGTGAAATCCTGCGGGAACAGCGTCAGGCCGCCGAGGATTTCGCTGTTGCTCTTGAAGGACATGTTCAGCAGCCAGTAGATCGGCACCAGCAGGAACAGGATGTAGAGCAGCAGGGGGATAAGCTTTCTTTTGCTCATGGCGCGGGCCTCAGCGGTTGGCGTCAGAGTGAGTCATGGCGGTGTAGAACAGCCAGGACACCAACAGGATGATCAGGAAGTACACCAGCGAGAACGCTGCGGCCGGCCCCAGGTCGAATTGCCCTACGGCCATCTGCGTCAGGGTCTGGCTGAGGAAGGTCGTGGCATTGCCCGGACCGCCACCGGTGAGTACGAAGGGCTCGGTGTAGATCATGAAACTGTCCATGAAACGCAGCATCACCGCGATCAGCAGCACGCTCTTGAGCTTGGGCAACTGGATGTGCCGGAACACCGCCCAGGCCGAGGCACGATCGATCCGCGCCGCCTGGTAATACACATCCGGAATCGCCCGCAGGCCGGAGAAGCACAACAACGCCACCAGCGAGGTCCAGTGCCAGACGTCCATCACCAGCACGGTGACCCAGGCGTCCGCCGTGTTCGCCGCATAGTTGTAGCTGATGCCCATGGCGTTGAGGCTCGAACCGAGCAGGCCGATGTCGGCGCGGCCGAAGATCTGCCAGATGGTGCCGACCACGTTCCACGGGATCAGTAGCGGGATCGCCAGCACGATCAGCACCACCGAAGACCAGCGGCCCTTGGTCGGCATGGTCAGGGCGATGGCGATGCCCAGCGGAATTTCGATCAGCAGCACGCAGGCGGAATAGATGAACTGGCGCAGCAACGAGTCATGCAGCCGCGGGTCGAGCAGTACCTGTTTGTACCAGTCGGCACCGACGAAATAGCGGCTGGACTGGTCGAAAATGTCCTGCACCGAATAGTTGACCACGGTCATCATCGGGATCACCGCACTGAACGCCACCAGCAGGAACACCGGCAGCACCAGCCACCAGGCCTTGTTGTTCTGCACCTTGTTCATGGCTGCGCCTCTTGATTGGCATTGGCTTCGAGCAGGAAATCATCGGCATAGACCATCAGCCATTGCGCCGGAAAGCTGATGTAGGCCGTGCCTTGCGGCACCGGTTTGTCTTCGGCCAGGCGCACCTTCAGGGTGGCACCGTCGAGGTTGAGGGTCATGATCTTGTAGGTGCCCAGGTCCTCGACGTGTACAACCTGTGCCCGCAGCGCGTCATCAAAGGCTTCGTCCCACACATGGACGAACTCCGGGCGAATGCCGACCTTCAGGGTTTTCCATTCGGATTCTGCGATGCGTTGCTGCATGGCCTCGGACAGCGGCAGGTGGGTCGAAGCGAACCCGACGCCACCCGGTTGCGGCTGCACCTCGATCAGGTTCATCCCCGGGCTGCCGATGAAGTAGCCGACAAAGGTGTGGCTCGGGCGCTCGAACAATTCCCGTGGTGTGCCGAATTGCACGATCTGCCCGCCGTACATCACCGCAATCTTGTCGGCGAAGGTCGAGGCCTCCAGCTGATCGTGGGTGACGTAGACCATAGTGATGTTGAACTGCTCGTGGATCTGCTTGAGCTTGCGTCGCAGCTTCCACTTCAGGTGCGGGTCGATCACCGTCAGCGGTTCATCGAACAGGATCGCCGACACATCGTCGCGCACCAGCCCGCGGCCCATGGAGACTTTCTGTTTTTCGTCGGCGGTGAGGTTGCGCGCCTTTTTGCCCAGCAGGTTCTGCAGGTCGAGGACCTCGGCGATTTCCTGCACCTTGGTATGAACTCTTGCCTCGGCCATGCCCTGGTTGCGCAGCGGGAAGGCCAGGTTGTCGAACACCGTCATGGTGTCGTAGACCACCGGGAACTGGAAAACCTGGGCAATGTTGCGCTTCTCCGGCGTCAGGTCGTTGACCGCTTTGCCGTCGAACAGCACATGACCCTGGGACGGGCTGAGCAGCCCGGAAATAATGTTGAGCAAGGTTGATTTGCCACAGCCCGACGGACCGAGCAACGCGTAGGCGCCGCCCTGCTCCCAGATGTGGTCCATCTCGCGGATCGCGTAGTCCTCAGGTCCCACCGGGGTTTTGGTGTAGCTGTGGGCGAGGTTCTGCAAACGGATTTCGGCCATCAGGCTACCCTCGCGACACGCTGGCCCGGCGCCTGCACCAGCCGGCCCTGCGTATCGAACACAAACAGTTTATGGGTCGGGATGTAGATACGGATGGGCGCATCGACGTCGTATTCGTGAACACCCGGCAAGTGCAGCACCAGCAGAAAATGCTCGTTGCGCACGTGCAGAAAGGTTTCCGAGCCACTGATCTCGGCCACCTCGACGGTCACCGCCAGTTCGAGGTCATCGTCATTGCTCGGCACCAGCGAGATATGGCTGGGTCGCACGCCGAAACGGAACTCGCCCTCGCCCACCGGGCGCAAATCGACGTTCAGCGGAAAGTGCACGAAGTTGGCGAAACTCACTTCGTTGCCGGCAATGCGCCCCGGCATCAGGTTGATCGGCGGCTCGGAGAACAGCTCCGCCGCCAGCACGGTTTGCGGCTGGTGATAGACCGAAGACGACTGGCCGCTCTGGATCACCCGCCCTTCGTGAAGAATGGTGGTGGTACCGCCCAGGGCCAGGGCCTCGTTGGGTTCGGTGGTGGCATAGATCGCGATGGTATGGCGCGCCTTGAACAGCTCGCGCATTTCCTGGCGCAGTTCCTCGCGCAACTTGTAGTCGAGGTTGACCAGCGGCTCGTCGAACAGGATCAACTCGGCATCCTTGACCAGCGCCCGGGCCATGGCCGTGCGTTGTTGCTGGCCACCGGAAAGCTCCAGCGGATAACGCTTCAGAAATTTTTCGATGCGCAGCATCTTCGCGGTTTCCAGCACCTTGCTCTGGATCAGCTCGCTGGATACTCCGGCCTGACGCAGCGGCGAGGCGATGTTGTCGAACACCGTCATGGTCGGGTAATTGATGAATTGCTGATAAACCATCGACACATTTCGCAAGCGCACCGGCCGTTGGGTAACGTCGACGCCGTTCATCAGGATGCGGCCGCTGTCGGGCTTGTCCAGACCGGCCATCAGGCGCATCAGGCTGGTTTTGCCGGACAGGGTTCGTCCCAGCAAAACGTTGAAGGAACCGGGTTCAAAACTCAGGTTGGCATCGTCGATCCAGGTCTGGCCCTCGACGGTGCGGCTGACGTGCTCCAGGGTGAGTGACATGGCTCGGCCTTTTATTATTGGAGTCAAGCGACCGGAGCGATAAAGCGACATCCGTGCCAAAAATCCCAAGCCGTTGATTCAGCTTGAAATTAGTGAAAACAACGGGCCGTCGACGTTCGTTGCTGAACACAAATGAACAATCTGAAATGAACAATTGAACAGTTCACCCATTGACAGTGAACAATAGTGAACAACACTCTACGGATGCGTTTTGCCTTTCCTGATACCTGAAATAAATGCAAAACCTGTGGGAGCGGGCTTGCTCGCGAAAGCGGTCTGACAGTCACATTGATGTTGAATGTGCCGCCGCCTTCGCGAGCAAGCCCGCTCCCACATGAAGTTCATCGCGCTGCAGAACTACCCATAAAAACAATAAAATCTTGTTCAGAGATCGACTGCCATGGCCGCACCTGCCCTGCCGCTGTCCCACGACGCCATCATCCAGGACTCCTGGTCGCGTTGCCGCGCGTTCGGCCTCAGTCATCAGAGCGTGCCGGCATTCGATCAATTGCCGGCCGCGGGCATCGCGCAACTGCTGGAGAGCCAGCATTCACTGGTGCAAACCACCCATCAGGAAGTGCTGCCCTACTACGAGAACATCCTGAGCAATTCCAATTGCCTGATCATGCTCGCCGACCATCAGGGCCAGGTGCTTACATCGTGGGGCACCCAGCGCTTTATCGAGCCGAAACTGGCCCGGGGTTTCAGCGCCGGCGCCAGCTGGGTGGAACGTTGCACCGGCACCAACGCCATTGGCACCGCCCTGGCCTGTGAACAGGCCGTGCACATCGAGCACGACGAACATTTCCTCAAGGCCAACCGCTTCATGACCGGTTCCGCTGCGCCGATTTTCGATGCCGAGCGCAAGGTGATCGCGGTGCTGGACGTGTCCAGCGACAGCTACCTGCCGCCATCCCATACCCTGGGCATGGTCAAGATGATGAGCCAGACCGTGGAAAACCGGCTGATCCTAAACCTGTTCCATGGCCAGCATTTCCAGTTGACGTTCAACACCGGGCTGAACAACCTCGACAGCCAATGGGCTGGCTTGCTGATTTTCGATGAAAGCGGCCAGGTGCTGTCGGCCAATCGCCGGGCCGACAATCTGCTCGGCATCAGCCTGTCGCGGGTCAGTGTCGAGAGCCTGTTCAAGGTCTCGCTGCTGGAGCTGCTCAATCAGCCCGAAGGCCTGCCCTTCGCCTTGCAAACCTCCGGACGCAACCGCTTCCAGTGCCTGCTGAAGCGGCCGAAACAGGCATCCATTCAACCCCGAGTATTCACCGAGCCGGTTGTAGCTACACCCGCGGCCATCAGCCTGAACACCCTGCATTTCGGCGACAGCCGCGTGGAAAAAGCCGTGCGCCAGGCCGAACGCTTGCTGGAAAAAGACATTCCACTGCTGATCCACGGTGAAACCGGGGTCGGCAAGGAAGTCTTCGTCAAAGCCCTGCACCACGCCAGCTCACGCAGCAAACAATCACTCATCGCCGTCAACTGTGCGGCGATTCCCGCCGAACTGGTGGAATCCGAGTTATTCGGTTATGAGAAAGGCGCGTTCACCGGCGCCAACCAGAAAGGCAGCATCGGGCTGATCCGCAAGGCTGACAAAGGCACGCTGTTTCTCGACGAAATCGGCGATATGCCGCTGCCGACACAGGCGCGACTGTTGCGGGTGTTGCAGGAACGTTGCGTGCAGCCAGTGGGCAGCAGCGAATTGTTCCCTGTGGACTTGCGCATCATTTCAGCGACCAATCGCTCGCTGCGCGAACAAGTACAACTGGGGCGGTTTCGTGAAGACTTGTACTACCGCATCGGCGGCCTGACCCTGGAACTGCCGCCCCTGCGTGAGCGCAGCGATAAGGAGGCACTGTTCAAACGCCTGTGGGAGCAGCACCGTGAACCGACGCAATGGGCCGGTTTAAGCCAGGAAGTGATGGCGTTATTCAGCCGCCACCCGTGGCCGGGCAACTTGCGCCAGGTCAGCAGCGTGATCCAGGTGGCCCTGGCCATGGCCGAGGAACAGCCGGTGCGGGCTGAGCACTTGCCGGATGATTTTTTTGTCGACCTGGAGATGGAGCCGGTGGAGACGCCGGAGCCGCTGGGCATCGACTTGAATGATGTGGAAGCACTGAATCGGCAGTTGCAGGCGGTCGGGGGGAATATTTCGTATCTGGCGCGCAGACTGGGAGTTAGTCGTAATACCCTCTATAAGAGACTGCGCCAGACTTAATGACAGGTGAACCGCACCGGCGGTGTTCGGCTTGAGACCTTCGCGAGCAGGCTCGCTCCCACAGGGGCTTGGTGTCGACCACAGAATCCAAAGCTGACGAAGGTCCAATGTGGGAGCGAGCCTGCTCGCGAAGGCGTCAGTCGAGACGCCACCAACTTGCAGCTACCCAAAAAACAAAAACCCGCACAAGGCGGGTTTTGCTTTACAGCGGATCAGGCAATCAGTCAGCCAGACGCCAGGTCGTGCCGCCCTTGCCGTCTTCCAGCACCACGCCCATGGCGGTGAGCTGGTCGCGGATGCGGTCGGATTCGGCCCAGTCCTTGCCGGCACGTGCCGCCAGGCGAGCGGCAATCAGCGCCTCGACTTGGGCTGCATCAACCCGCCCTTCGGCACCGGCCTGCAGGAAGTCATCGGCTTCGAGCTGCAACACACCCAACACGCTGGCCAGTTCTTTCAGACGCGCCGCCAGGCCGGCCGCTGCATTGAGATCGCTCTCGCGCAGACGGTTGATCTCGCGGACCATCTCGAACAGTACGGCGCAGGCTTCCGGCGTGCCGAAGTCGTCGTTCATCACCTGGGTGAAACGCTCGACGAAGGCTTCGCCGCCCGCCGGCGCCACATTCGGCAGGCCTTTCAACGCGTGGTAGAAACGCTCCAGGGCGCCCTTGGCGTCCTTGAGGTTGTCTTCCGAATAGTTGATCGCACTGCGGTAGTGGCTCGACACCAGCAAGTAACGCACGACTTCCGGGTGGTACTTGTCGAGCACGTCGCGAATGGTGAAGAAGTTGTTCAAGGACTTGGACATCTTCTCGCCATTGATACGGATCATGCCGCAATGCATCCACGCGTTGGCGTAGGTCTTGCCGGTGGCCGCTTCGCTCTGGGCGATTTCGTTTTCGTGGTGCGGGAACTCAAGGTCGCTGCCGCCGCCATGAATGTCGAAGGTTTCGCCCAGGCAGCAGGTCGACATCACCGAGCATTCGATGTGCCAGCCCGGACGCCCGGCGCCCCACGGCGATTCCCAGCTCGGCTCGCCCGGCTTGGTGGCTTTCCACAGTACGAAGTCCAGCGGGTCCTGCTTGGACTCGTCGACTTCGATACGCGCGCCGATGCGCAGGTCTTCGATCTTCTTGCGCGACAGCTTGCCGTAGCCCATGAACTTGGCGACGCGGTAGTACACGTCGCCGTTGCCCGGGGCGTAGGCATAACCCTTGTCGATCAGGGTCTGGATCATGCTCAGCATGCCCGGGATGTGATCGGTGGCACGCGGTTCCATGTCCGGCTTGAGGATGTTGAGGCGTGCCTCGTCCTCATGCATGGCGGTGATCATACGCTCGGTCAATGCGTCGAACGGCTCGCCGTTCTCCCGGGCCCGATTGATGATCTTGTCTTCAATATCGGTGATGTTGCGCACATAAGTCAGGTTGTAGCCACTGAAGCGCAACCAGCGGGTCACAAGGTCGAACGCGACCATGCTGCGGCCGTGGCCGATGTGGCAGTAGTCGTACACGGTCATGCCGCACACGTACATGCGCACATTGTTGCCATCGAGCGGCTTGAAGACTTCTTTGCTCTTGGTGAGCGTGTTGTAGATCGTCAGCACTTTAATTTCCTTGACGCTGAATCACTGGCCCCACGAATCACGCAGGGTCACGGTACGGTTGAATACCGGCTGACCTGGTTTCGAGTCCTTCAAATCGGCGACGAAGTAACCTTCGCGCTCGAACTGGAAACGGTCTTCCGGCTGTGCATTGCCAAGCGAAGGCTCAGCACGACAACCAGTGAGTACCTGCAGCGAGTCAGGGTTGATGTTGTCCAGGAAACTGGCGCTGTCTTCGGCCTTCTCCGGGTTCGGAGAACGGAACAGGCGATCGTACAGACGCACTTCGCACTCGACGCTGGCGGCGGCCGGCACCCAGTGGATCACGCCTTTGACCTTGCGGCCTTCCGGGTTCTTGCCCAGGGTGTCCGGATCGTACGAGCAGCGCAGTTCGACGATGTTGCCATCGGCGTCCTTGATCGCTTCGTCGGCGCGGATCACGTAGCTGCCACGCAGACGCACTTCACCGGCCGGTTCCAGGCGCTTGTAGCCCTTCGGCGGCTCTTCCATGAAGTCTTCACGGTCGATGTAGATTTCACGGGCGAACGGCAAAGCGCGCACGCCCATGTCTTCCTTCGGATGACGCGGCAGTTCGAGGTTCTCGACCTGGCCTTGCGGGTAGTTGGTGATCACGACTTTCAGCGGACGCAACACGCACATGGCACGCGGGGCACTCTGGTCGAGGTCGTCACGGATGCTGAACTCGAGCATGCCGAAGTCCACCACGCCGTCGGAACGGTTGGTGCCGATCATTTCGCAGAAGTTGCGGATCGATTTCGGCGTGTAGCCACGGCGGCGGAAACCCGACAGCGTGGACATGCGCGGGTCGTCCCAGCCGTTGACGTGCTTTTCATCGACCAGCTGCTTGAGCTTGCGCTTGCTGGTGATGGTGTAGTTCAGGTTCAGGCGGCTGAACTCGTACTGGCGCGGGTTGGCCGGCACCGGCAGATGCTCGAGGAACCACTCGTACAGCGGACGGTGGCTTTCGAACTCCAGGGTGCAGATCGAGTGAGTGATGCCTTCGATGGCGTCCGACTGACCGTGGGTGAAGTCGTAGTTCGGGTAGATGCACCACTTGTCACCGGTCTGGTGGTGGTGAGCGTGACGGATGCGATACATGATCGGGTCGCGCAGGTTCATGTTCGGCGAGGCCATGTCGATCTTGGCCCGCAGCACGCGTGCGCCGTCCGGGAACTCGCCGGCCTTCATGCGGGCGAACAGGTCCAGGTTCTCTTCGACGCTGCGGTCGCGGAACGGGCTGTTCTTGCCAGGTTCGGTCAGGCTGCCACGGAATTCCTTGGCTTGCTCCGGAGTCAGGTCATCGACGTAGGCATTGCCGGATTTGATCAACTCCACTGCCCAGTCGTGCAACTGGTCGAAATATTGCGAGGCGTAGCGCACTTCACCGGACCACTCGAAGCCCAGCCATTTGACGTCGCTTTCGATCGCGTCGATGTATTCCTGGTCTTCCTTGGCCGGGTTGGTGTCGTCGAAACGCAGGTGTGTGACGCCGCCGAACTCCTGGGCCAGGCCGAAGTTCACACAGATCGACTTGGCATGGCCGATGTGCAGGTAGCCGTTGGGCTCAGGCGGGAAACGGGTGACGATCTGCGTGTGCTTGCCCGAGTCCAGGTCTGCCTGGATGATCGGCCGCAGGAAGTTGACCGGCACGGCTGGGCCGGTCTTGGCATTCGAGGTAGGGTCGACAGTGGGCTTGCTCATAGGATCCTTGAACGTACAAGTGCGTGGCCGTAATGAAGGCCGGACAAAACAAAGCCGCTATCATAGCCGATGCCGTCAAGTACCTGACAGAGCGCACTCTGTAAACCGTCGCATTTAATGGGCCGCAAATGAAAAAACTGCCTCGAAATTCGTGCCTGTCACGCTAAACTGCGCACCTTGGCCGAGACAGGCTGAACCGGTTGCGGGACGGAATGTTCCAAAACCACGAATTCCCTTAGTGAGTAACGATCATGACCCAAGTCAAACTGACTACCAATTTCGGCGACATCGTCCTCGAACTGAACGCCGACAAAGCCCCGATCACCGTGGCCAACTTCGTCGAGTACGTTAAAGCCGGTCACTACGAAAACACCGTTTTCCACCGTGTCATCGGCAACTTCATGATCCAGGGCGGCGGTTTCGAGCCAGGCATGAAAGAAAAGAAAGACAAGCGTCCAAGCATCCAGAACGAAGCCGACAACGGTCTTTCCAACGACAAGTACACCATCGCCATGGCCCGCACCATGGAGCCGCATTCGGCTTCCGCTCAGTTCTTCATCAACGTGGCGGACAACAGCTTCCTCAACCACAGCGGCAAGAACGTTCAAGGCTGGGGCTACGCGGTATTCGGTAAAGTGACCGCCGGCACCGACGTTGTCGACAAGATCAAAGGCGTGGCCACCACTTCCAAGGCCGGCCACCAGGACGTACCGGCAGACGACGTGATCATCGAGAAAGCCGAGATCATTGAGTGATATTGCTGATTTCAGATTTACATCTGGAAGAGGAGCGCCCGGACATTACCCGGGCGTTTCTGGATTTGCTCGCCGGACGCGCCCGCTCGGCGAGTGCGTTGTACATCCTGGGCGACTTTTTCGAGGTGTGGATTGGCGACGACGCCATGACGCCCTTCCAGCGTTCCATCTGCCAGGCCCTGCGCGACCTCAGCGACAGCGGCACGGCCATTTTCCTGATGCACGGCAATCGTGATTTCATGCTCGGCAAGGCCTTCTGCAAGCAGGCTGGCTGCACCCTGCTGAAAGACCCGAGTGTCGTGCAATTCAACGGCGAGCCGGTGCTGCTGATGCACGGCGACAGCCTGTGCACCCGCGACGAAGGCTATATGAAGCTGCGCCGCTACCTGCGCAACCCGATCACCCTGTTCATCCTGCGCAACCTGCCCTTGCGCACCCGGCACAAGCTGGCACGCAAACTGCGCAGTGAAAGCCGTGCCCAGGTGCGGATGAAGGCCAATGACATCGTCGACGTCACGCCCGAAGAGATTCCGCGGATCATGCAGGAGTTCGGGGTGAAGACCTTGATCCACGGGCATACCCATCGTCCGGCCATCCACAAGTTGCAGTTGGGCGACCAGGCAGCCCGGCGCATTGTGCTGGGGGATTGGGATCGTCAGGGATGGGCGTTGCAGGTGGATGAGCAAGGGTTTGCGCTGGCGCCGTTTGACTTCGCAGCGTCTTGAAGATCAAGAGATCGCAGCCTTCGGCAGCTCCTACAGGTGTACACATGCCTGTGTAGGAGCTGCCGAAGGCTGCGATCTTTTGATTTTCGGGCCTAGAAATCCCGCTTGTAGAAGATGTCCAGCGAACTGGCCACACCGCCGGCGGCTTCAAGGTAGACCCTTTTGCTCAGCTTGTAGCGCAAGGCAATGGTGTTGGCCGGTTCGAACACGCCGACGCCATAACGCAGGCTGAGCTTCTCGGAAATATTACCGCTGGCCACAACACTGGTGGCGTCGCCACTGCCCTGGGTGTCGAGCTGGAAGTCCTGGATGCCCAGGTTCTTGGCGATGCCGCTGGTCACACCGGAACTGCCCATCAAGCCCAACCCGAGGGCCGCCTGGGCGAGCATGTTGTTGTCTTCGCCATTGCTGCTCAGTGGACGCCCGAGCACCAGATAGGACAAGGCCTGCTCCTGGCTCATCGCCGGCTCTGAAAAGATTTGCGTGGTCGGTTGTTCGGCGCTGCCACTTAAACGAATGCCGGCGATGATGTCGTCGGTCTTGCGAATGGCTTCGATGTCCAGGTACGGCTGATCGATGGGCCCGGCAAACAGCAAGCGTGCCCGGCGCACTGAAAGCCGCTGGCCATAGGCGCGGTAACGCCCGTCGTTGAGCCACAGCTCGCCACGGGTGTCCATGTTGTCACCGATGTGCACATGCCCCTGCACATTCGCCGTCAGGCCAAACCCGGCAAAGCTCAGCTTGTCCTCGCCGACCAGCACTTCGATGTCCATCTTCATCGCCAGCGGTGGCTTGCCCTCCTCGGTCTGCTGACCGACGATCACCGTGTCATCGGAGACCTTGACCGTCGACGGCGGCAATTCACGAATGGTGATTTCGCCCCTGGGCACCAGCACCTTGCCGGCGATGGCCAGCTCATCGCCCTTCATTGAAATCTTCAGGTCCGGCGCGACTTCAAGCTTGGCGTAAGGCTCGACGGTGACCGGCAACTGCGAGCCCTTGAGTGCCAGATCCACCACCAGCGCCTGCCCCCAGGCGATGTTGCCGTTCAAGCTGCCCTGCCCGGCCTTGCCACTGTTCCAGCCACCGTTCAGTTGCACGCTTTCACCGGCGATGAGCGCCTGAACGTGCAGATTTTGCAGCTCCATCGGCAATTCAGGCCCGGCCACCACGCCGTCACTGAGTTGCAGACTGCCATTGACCTGCGGCGCCAAAAGACCGCCGGAAATCGTGCCGCTGCCATTCAGGCGCCCGGTCAGCTTCTCGACCATTGGCACGAATGGCCGAGCCACCGACAAGTCCAGCCCGCTCAAACGGAACGAGCCGCTCAACGGCTTGTTCTTCGGCAACGGATTGAGCTGCGCCTGCACCCTCAGTTCGCCGAGTTTGCCGCCAACGAAATTGAGTTCGGTGTCGATACGTTTGGGCGTGAGTTTGCTGGTGAGTTTCAGGGTCTGGTACGGGAAATCCAGCCACTGGTCCTTGTCCTTGATGCGCAACGTGCCGCCGCTGGCATCGACGCTGACCTGGCCGTTCGGGCCACTGGCCGGCAGATCCAGTTGCAGGTCGGCATTGAGCCGCCCCTGCCAGGCGAAATCCTTCGGCAACCACTGTGCGAGGCTGTCGATCGGGAACTGCCTGAGGTGATAACGCAGCTTCGGCTCGGGCATCAGGCGTGAGTCTTCACCGCACAGACTGGCCTGGCCGGATGCCCAGCAATGGGCACCGAAGTTGATTTTGCCGTCCGCCAGGCGTTCGAGCTTCGCCGGCCCTTGCAGCTTCCAGTCCTGGCCACCGGCCTGGATATCACCGCTGGCCAGGCGTCCACGCCAATTGCCTTTATCCAGCGCACCGTCCAGACCCAGCGCCAGTTTCAGCTTCGGCCCTTGCAGATCGAGGCTCAACTTCTGGTTCTTGATATCGCCCTGGCCGCTGGCGGTCAGGGTTCCCAGCGAGGTGTCACCGGCCTGGATGCCGCTGCCCTTGAGATCGATTTTCGCCCGTTGCGCACTGTCCAGCGTGGCGTCCAGGTTCAGGCTTTGCAGGCGATTGTCCTGGAAAACCAATTGCGAGCCTTGCAGGTCAAGCTTGCCTTGGGGCGCCTTGAGCGTGCCGGCGACATCCACGCGGCCATTGAGTTGGCCGCGCAGCTCTGGCCAGAGCTGGGCCAGGCGCGGCAGCTTGAGATCGATCTGCCCGGCGAGTTTCTGTTGCAGGCTGCCCTTGCCGCTGATGCTGTTCTCGCCCAGGCGAACCTGCAGGGCGTTGAGGTTCCATTGCTCACCACGGCCATCGGCCTTGGCCTGGATCACCGCTGGCTGGCCGCGCAGTTTGCCCTTGAGGTCCAGGTCGGCATTGAGGCTGAGCACTTCGTTTTTCAGCTCGCCCGTGCTGCGCAACGGCCCCGCCAGCGTGCCCGGCAGCTCCGCGACCCAGTACGCCGGGTTGATCGCCGACAGATCCAGCGCGGTGTCCCAGGCAATGCCGTCGGCGAACTGCAGGTTCAGGTGCCCTTCAGCCTTGCCCTGCCCGGCCTGGAGTTGAATCTGTTGCAGGTAGATTTTCGTCAGGTCGCCCGCGAACGGACTGGCCAGGGTGAAGGCACCGGCCGGACCATCCGCCGCGGCTTCAAAATGACCGAGGTACTTGCCGTCGGTGTAGGAGACCTCACCGGTGAAGCGGCGCAACGCCACCTCCGGCTCGTCGATCAATGGATAGAGACGGTGCCAGGGGAAGTCCAGCCAGTCGATTTTCGCTTCGGCGCTCAAGCCTTTGCTCCAGTCCACAAGCCCTGTGAGCTTGAGGCTTTGCTTGTCGTTGGCGGTCAGGTCGAGCGCGGCGATCTGCGCGCCGTTGGCGTCGACCTTGCCTTGCAGCGCCAGGGCGACCGGCCCTTGCTCGGCGGGCAGCGTGGCTTTGCCGAGCAGCGCGTAGCCGTTCTTCAGGTCGCCGGCACCGCTGAGTTCAAGCTGATTGAGTTGCAGGGTGTCCGGCAGATCGGCACCGGGTTTGAAGCCATCGGCGGTGATCCGCACCTTGGCCGGCAGGTTGTCCACCAGCGGTTGCAGTTCGCCGGTCAGTTGCCCGTTGAGGTAACCGCTGCTGTCGGCTCTGAGATTGAGGGTTTTCAGCAGGTCGCCATCAATCTTGAGCGCCAGCTCCCACGGCGCGGGGGTCGACAGGGTCAACTTGCCTTGCGCTTGAAGCGGCCAATTGCCGATCGGTTGCAGCGAGCCGGACAGGTTCAGGCTGAGGTCATCGCGCTGCAAATGCACGGAATCGATCTGCATGCCCTCAGGGGTCCAGTGTGCTGCCAGCTGCAAACCCTTGAGCTCTTCACTGCCGTTGAACAGCAGGCTGCCGACCTTGACGTCTCCCAACTCGATGGCCAGCGGCAACTTCAGTTCCGGCAGGGTAATCGGGCCGCTGTCCGGCTCTTCGCCACCCGGCGGGAACGTCAGGCTGACCTGGTCGGCCTGCAATTGCTCGATGCACAAGGTCATGCGGGTCAGGCACAACGGCGACCAGGCGAAAATCACCTGGTTCAGTTCAACCCGGCTGGTGTCCTGCTGCCACAGCACCCGGTCGGCACTCCACTGCCCGCCCAGCCGGCCCTGGAAGTTGTCCAGGGTCAACCCCGGTACGAAACCCAAGGCCCAGCGGCTGCCCGTCGCCGTGCCGAGCACAGTGGCCAGCGTCAGGACAACCAGCATCAACAGTGCGGCTATTGCCAGCAGCGTTACTTTCAAACCACGCTTCACAGCTCAGGCCCCATGGAAAAGTGCAGTCGAATGCCACCATCGTCGTCCAGCGCATGGGCCAGGTCGAGGCGGATCGGCCCCACCGGCGAGACCCAGCGCACGCCGATACCGACCCCGGTCTTGAGGCTCGGCAGTTCGAGGGTGTTGAAGGCGTTGCCCTGGTCGACAAAGGTCGCTATCCGCCATTTTTCGGCGACCGAATACTGATACTCCGCGCTGGCGGCCACCATGTAGCGGCCACCGATGCGATCGCCATCGGAGTTTTCCGGGGACAGGCTCTGATAGTCGTAGCCACGCACGCTCTGATCGCCACCGGCGAAGAAGCGCAGCGATGGCGGTACAGATTTGAAGCCGTTGGTGGCACTGCCGCCGACCTGCACCCGTCCGAGGAAGCGGTGTTTATCGAACACCGTGGTCAGGCCTTTGACCAATGCCGTGCCATAGAGCAGGTTGCTGTCGGAACCCAGCCCCTCCTTGGCCACCTTGGATTCGAATTGCAGGCGATAGCCGTTGTGCGGATCGATGCGGTTGTCGCTTTTGAGGTACGAATAGCTCACACCGGGCATCAGCAAGGTGCTGAGCCCCGAGTCGTCGCCCAGTTGATAATCCTCGTGCTGCCACTTCAGCGACACCACCCGTTGCCAGCCGCTGGGCAGTTTGCTGTGCCACTCGGGGCCGAGGGTCAACAGCTTGCTGTGGCTTTCCTTATCGGCGATTTCTTCATTCTGGTAACCACCGGCAAAACGCAGTTTGTCGGTCAATGGTGGGTCCAGCGGAATGTCGTAGAACAGCCCGACGTTTTGCCGGGGTGCCGAGACTTCGGTTTCCCAGCCATAACTGTGCCCTTGTGCATTGACCCAGTGCCGGGTCCAGTTGGCCTTGGCCCGCGGGCCGACGTCGGTGGAGAAACCCAGGCCCAGGCCCATGGTCCGTGGCTTGCGGGTTTCGAGCTTGACGTCTACCGGGATCGCATTCTCTTTTGACGCCGCGGGTGCTGCGTCCACGCGCACGCCTTCGAAGTAGCCACTCGATTGCAGGTTCTGATTGAGTTCGGCAATCAGCTCCGAGTCGTAAGGTGTACCGGCCTTGAAGGGCACCATGCGTTGCAGCAGTTCGTCATCGAACGGCGTATCGCCCTCGAAACTGACCTTGCCCAAGGAATAGCGCGGACCGCTTTCATAGATAAGGTCGATATCGGCAACGCCGGCCCGCGGGTCGACCGACAGTGTCGAACGGGTGAAACGGCCGCTGAAAAAGCCATAACGCGAAGCCTGGTTCTGGATCAGGCGCTTGGCGTCCTCGTAATGCCCATGGTTGAGCACGGCACCGGGCTTGAGCGCGTCGCTTTTGGGGACTCGAAAGGATTTGAGGGACGCTGCGGGTCCTTCGACTCGCACCGTGACATTGCGCAAGTGCACCGGCTCGCCGGGGTCGACCTTCAACACCAGGCGCGGCTTTTCGCCACCCTTCACTTCGCTGTCGATGTGCGGCTGGTAATAACCCAAGGCCTGGGCGGCCTTGCGCGCCTGCTCCTCGGCGCCACGACTGAAGCGCTGCAAGGCTTCTTCGTCACGATCGCCGAGGCTGCCGATATAGCCCTCTATATTGGCCTTCAGTTCATCGTTGGACGGTTTGATCCGCACATCCAATTCACTTTGCGCCAGCGCCGTGCAGCTGGATAACAGCATGAGCACGCCACTGGTAAATCTTCCTGGAAACTTCATAGGCGCGGATGCTATCACGAGCATGGTTCATGAACATGGAAGCGTGATAGAGCCTGACATGCCCGGAAAGTTCGTGGTCTAAGCCGTTGCTGTTTGTAACACCTGGGGATTGGGGTGAAAAAACACGTGTTCGCGAACCGGCCCAACCGCAACTTCACCGATTTCCTCATAGCCCTGACGTTTATAGAACTCCAGATAGCGAGGGTTCCCGGTGTCGAGGATCACGCCCTGTGAGTGTTCATCCACCGCGCACCAGTTGTGCACGGCTTGCAACAGCTGTTCGCCGAAATGCTGGCCCTGGAACTGCGGGTGAACCCCCAGCAACGGCAAGACGTGCACCGAGTCGTTCGGCACGCAGGCCTCCACGGCAGCGTGATACTCGAGGTAGCGACGGGTGCAGCGAAATCCCGTGCTGAGCACCATGCGCAGGCGCCACGCCCAACTTTCGGTGACCCCAAGGCGACGTTGCGGCGGCGCAATCAGGGCGATGCCGATCAGGCGGTCGTTGACCAGCAGACCGATGGCCGGCAGGTCCTGGAGAAAATGCTGGGTCACCAGTTCGCGCACCGTGGCGCGAACCCGCTGTTCGTAACCGGGGCGTTCAGCTTCGAACAGATAGCCGAAGGTCGGTTCGTGTCGATAAGCCTGGTACAGCAGCGAACGGGCTTCACGGGCGTAGCCGCTGTCGAGCATGTGAATATCGGCGATGGCGGACGAGGTTTCGGGCATGACGGTTGATCTCCCCGGCACAGCTCGGATGGCTGCGCTCTTGTTGTTACTGTTGTTACGAGCTGATCGGCGCTGACACAGTTCCTTACAGACCAGCAATCAGTGTAGGCAATGAAATCGCCTTCGCGAGCAGGCTCGCTCCCACAAAGGTACAGGCTCCATCCATTCCCTGTGGGAGCGAGCCTGCTCGCGATGAGGCCATCACTGCCCACACAAGGCTGACTGGAAAAACTCAATCCCCTCACCCCACACTGGCCCGATTCCCCCATGTCAGCTAGCATCGCCCTTTTGCCAGGACTGCCGACCATGAAGATCGTCTCCTTCAACATCAACGGGCTGCGCGCCCGTCCCCATCAGCTGGCGGCGCTGATCGAAAAGCACCAGCCCGATGTGATCGGCTTGCAGGAAACCAAAGTCCACGATGAGCAGTTCCCGCTGGCCGAGGTGCAGGCGCTGGGCTACCACGTGTATTTCCACGGGCAAAAAGGCCATTACGGCGTCGCCCTGCTCTCGCGCCAGGAACCGCTGGCCCTGCATAAAGGTTTCGCCACCGATGAAGAAGATGCCCAGCGGCGTTTCATCTGGGGCACCTTCGCCGACGCCAACGGTGTCCCGGTCACCATCATGAACGGTTATTTCCCACAGGGCGAAAGCCGCGACCACCCGACCAAATTCCCGGCCAAGGAGCGTTTCTACGGCGACTTGCAGCAATTGCTGGAAAGCCAGTTCAAGAACGACCAGCCGCTGGTGGTGATGGGCGATGTGAACATTTCCCCGGAAGACTGCGACATCGGCATCGGCCCGGACAACATGAAGCGCTGGCTGAAGACCGGCAAATGCAGCTTTCTGCCGGAAGAGCGCGAGTGGATGGCCCGCCTGAAGAACTGGGGCCTGGTCGACAGTTTCCGTCACCTGAACCCGGACGTGACCGACACCTTCAGCTGGTTCGACTACCGTAGCCGTGGCTTCGAAGACGAACCCAAGCGCGGCCTGCGCATCGACCTGATCCTCGCCTCCCACGGCTTGCTGCCGCGGGTGAAGGCCGCCGGTGTGGACTACGAACTGCGCGGCATGGAAAAACCTTCGGACCATGCGCCGATCTGGCTTGAGTTGAGCTGATCCCTCACGGCTGCATCAATTCCCTGTGGGAGCGAGCCTGAACTGGCCTAATGATTTTGGACACTTCAATCGGGCGCTATGATGGCGCCCAAATCTGAGGTGTTTGGATATGCGTAAATCTTATTCCAGTGAGTTCAAACTCAAGGCCGCAGCATGGTGCTGGACGAGGGCCAGTCAGTTCCCGATGTTTGTGCCAGTTTGGATATTGGCCTACGGCCTTGCGCCGTTGGGTCGACCAGGTTCGCAAAGAACGCTTGGGTTCGACCCCGGTGGGGGCCAAGGCAATCACCGCCGATCAGCGGGAGATTCAGCAGCTCAAAGCGTTGCTCAGGCAAAAAGACCTGGACATTGAAATCCTAAAAAAAGGCCAGTGCTCTCCTGCTTTTGGACTCCAAAGATCATTCTCGCTGATCAATGAGCTGGACGAGCAGTACGGCGTTAACAATTGCTGTCGGGCGTTTGGAGTCACCCGCAGCAGCTTTTACGCCTGGCGTCAGCGTCAGGGCAAGGTGAATCCTGAGCGGGAGAAACTTAAGGCCGTGCTGGTCAAGCATCACAAGGAATCCAGAGCGTCCGCAGGGTCTCGCACCCTGTCCAAGGAACTGCAAGCCAAGGGGCATCGTGTCGGGCGACATATGGCTCGCAGCTTGATGCGCGAAGCCGGTGTTGCCAGCCATCAACGGCGGCGGCACAAGTACAAATCTTCCGGCGTTGAGGCGCTGGTGGCGCCGCATGTGCTCAAGCGCAAGTTTGATGTCACTGCGGTTAACCAAGTGTGGTGCGGCGATGTGACCTACATCAAAGTCGGCACGCGCTGGATGTATTTCGCGGCGGTGCTGGATCTGTTTGCCCGCAGGATCGTGGGCTGGTCGTTTTCGATGATTTCCGATGCCACGCTGACCTGCGAAGCGTTGCGGATGGCGGTCGACCTGCGAGGCCGGCCAAAAGAGGTGCTGTTTCACTCTGACCAGGGCTGCCAATACACCAGTCATAAATTCAGGAAAGAAATGCGCAAACATGGCCTCCTGCAAAGCATGAGTCGCAAAGGTGAGTGCTGGGACAACGCTCCGATGGAGCGTTTCTTTGGAAGCCTCAAGTCAGAGTGGGTACCAGAAGATGGCTACCGCTCGGAACATGAGGCGCGGGTGGATGTGCAGCGTTATGTGATGCGTTACAACAACGTCAGGCTCCATAGCTACAACGGCTACCGGTCGCCGGTAGCTATGGAGAAACTGGCGGCATGAAACCGTAACTGGTGTCCAAAATTAGTTGACCAGTTCAGCCTGCTCGCGAAAGCGGTGTGTCATTCAACAATGATGTCGACTGATACGCCCTCTTCGCGAGCAGGCTCGCTCCCACATTGGAAAAGTGTCATTTTTCGGAAACCTTACTGACTTAATCTCCCGACACCTCCTTTGGCTATATAAGGTGCCGGCATGATGCTGCGCGTGTTGTTCCTGTTGATGCTGTGCCTCGGCTTGCCACAGCTGGCGGCTGCCGGCAATTTGCCGACATCCGGACAAGGCCCGGTGCTGCGCATTCAGGGCTCCAACACCATCGGCGCGGCCCTGGGGCCGGCGCTGGTCGAAGGCCTGCTGGGCGAACAGGGCCTGCGCAGGATTCACCGCGAAACCCTGGCTACCGCCAACGAACTGCGCATCGTGGGTGAAACCGATCAGGGCAGCCAGGTTGTCGTTGAAGTCGCAGCCCACGGTTCGAGCACCGGTTTTGCCGCCCTGAAAGCCGCCAATGCCGACCTCGCCGCCTCATCACGTCCGATCAAGGACAGCGAACGGGTGAGCCTTGCATCCCTGGGCGATCTGAAAAGCCCGGGTGCCGAACAAGTCATCGCCATCGACGGCCTGGCGATCATCCTTCACCCGGACAATCCGCTGACTCAACTCGGCACCGAGCAACTGGCGCGCATTTTCAGTGGCGAAGTCAAAACCTGGGAAGAAATCGGCGGCCGCGTCGGGCCGATTCATCTGTATGCGCGGGATGATCAGTCCGGTACCTACGACACCTTCAAGGAACTGGTCCTGAGTGATCGCGGTAAAAGTCTCAGCAGCACGGCGAAACGCTTCGAATCCAGTGAACAACTGTCCGACGCCGTGAGTGCAGACCCACAAGGCATTGGTTTTATCGGCCTGCCCTACGTCCGCCGGGCCAAAACCGTGGCGATTGTCGATGGGCAATCACAAGCCATGCCGCCACTGAACAACCTGATTGCCACGGAAGACTATCCGCTGTCCCGCCGACTGTTTTTTTATCTGCCACCGAGCGGGGAAAACCCTTGGGCCGATGCACTGGTGGCGTTTGCCCAAAGCAGTAAAGGACAAGCGATTGTCGCCGCCAACGGTTTCATCGCCCAGACCGTCCAGGCCATGACCGTGACACCCAATGCGTTGATGCCCGAGGGTTATCAGGCGCTGAGCCGTCACGCACAGCGTTTGTCGGTCAACTTTCGTTTCGAAGAAGGCAGCGCAACGCTGGACAACAAGGCGCAACAAGACTTGTCCCGGGTTCTCGACTATATAAAGCAGCACGACAAAACCAATGGCCGGGTAACACTGGTGGGCTTTGGCGATGCCAAGAGCGACCCGGCGCGCGCCGACTTATTGTCGAAACTGCGAGCCATGGCAGTGCGGCGGGAGTTGGTGAAAAGCGGTGTGGTGTTTCGCGAGATTCGCGGGTTTGGAGCGCAGATGCCGGTGGCGGCCAATAGCGCCGATGAGGGAAGGATCAAGAATCGGCGGGTTGAGGTTTGGGTGCATTGAATCTGATGTTGCTGCATTGAATGGAATGACGCCTTCGCGAGCAAGCCCGCTCCCACAGTGGATCTTCAGTGAACACACTATCTGTGACCACAGAATTCCCTTGTGGGAGCGAGCCTGCTCGCGAAGAACGATGACGCGGTCTTAGTGCCCGCTACGCATCATCTCTTTCGGCACATACTTGCCGATTTCGAACTTGCCGATCGCCGCTCGGTGCACTTCGTCCGGGCCGTCGGCCAGGCGCAGGGTGCGCTGCATCGCATACATGTAGGCCAGCGGGAAATCGTTGGAAACCCCTGCCCCGCCATGGATCTGGATCGCCCGGTCGATCACCCGCAACGCAACGTTTGGCGCGACGACCTTGATCTGCGCGATCTCGCTGCGGGCCACTTTGTTGCCAACGGTGTCCATCATGTACGCCGCCTTCAGTGTCAGCAGACGTGCCATGTCGATCTCCATCCGCGAGTCGGCGATCTTGTCGACGTTACCGCCCAGCCGCGCGAGGGGCTTGCCGAATGCCGTACGGCTCACCGAGCGCTTGCACATCAGTTCCAGTGCACGCTCGGCCATGCCGATCGAACGCATGCAGTGGTGAATCCGGCCCGGGCCAAGGCGACCTTGAGCGATTTCGAAGCCGCGTCCTTCGCCCAACAGGACGTTTTCGTACGGCACCCGGACGTTTTCAAACAGCACTTCGGCGTGACCATGGGGCGCATCGTCGTAACCGAACACCGGCAGCGGACGCACAATCTTCACGCCGGGGGTATCGACCGGCACCAGAATCATCGAGTGCTGGGCGTGGCGTGGCGCGTCCGGATTGCTCAGCCCCATGAAAATCAGGATTTTGCAGCGTGGGTCGCAAGCACCCGAGGTCCACCACTTCTTGCCGTTGATCACCCACTCGTCGCCATCGCGCACCGCACGGGCGGCCATGTTGGTGGCGTCGGAGGAGGCAACGTCCGGTTCGGTCATGGCGAATGCCGAGCGAATCTCGCCGCGCAGCAAGGGTTCGAGCCAGCGTTGCTTCTGTTCTTCGTTGGCATAACGCACCAGCACTTCCATGTTGCCGGTGTCCGGTGCCGAACAGTTGAACGGCTCAGGTCCCAGCAGCGAGCGGCCCATGATTTCCGCCAGCGGCGCGTATTCGAGGTTGGTCAGACCGGCACCGAGCTCAGACTCAGGCAGAAACAAATTCCACAGCCCTTCAGCCTTGGCCTTGAGTTTGAGTTCTTCCATGATCGCGGTCGGCTGCCAGCGGTCGCCCTCGGCGACCTGGCGCTCGAACACGGCTTCGGCGGGATAAACGTAGGTGTCCATGAACGCTGTTACGCGCTCACGCAGTTCCTGAACCTTGGGCGAATAAGCGAAATCCATGAGCGAGATACCTTCTTGGGGGAGGTTGTTTAGATCATGCAATCGATGCTAGAACAGCCATGAAAATTTACCTAGCCTATTCTCGGCGTGTATAAACATTCATCACCGATATATGATCGGCTGATCGTCAAGGTCAGCCCGCCCACACAATAAGAGAGCCGCGTAATGAATCTGAGCAAGGTCGATCTCAACCTTTTCATCGTCTTCGACGCGATCTACACCGAAGCCAACCTGACCCGTGCCGGGCAGATTGTCGGCATCACTCAACCGGCGGTGTCGAACGCTCTGGCCCGCCTGCGCGAGACCTTCAACGACCCGCTGTTCGTACGCACGGCCCAGGGCATGGTGCCGACGCCCATGGCGCAGAACATCATCGGCCCGGTGCGCAATGCGCTCTCACTGCTGCGCGTGTCGGTGCAGGAAAGCCGCATTTTCAACCCGCAGCAAGCGGTCAAGACCTATCGCATCAGCATGACCGACCTCACCGAAGCGGTGATCCTGCCGCCGCTGTTCCAGCGCCTGCGCCGCCTGGCGCCGACGGTGATCATCGAGAGTTTTCTGTCCAAACGCCGCGAGACCACCAAGGAACTGGCGGCCGGCCGCCTGGACTTTGCGGTCGATGCGCCGCTCAACACCGACCCGCAGGTACGTCACGTCAAGTTGATGGAGGACCGCTACGTGTGCGCCATGCGCAAGGGGCATCCGCTGGCGGGCAAGGAAAAACTCACGCTGGATGATTACCTGGGCCTGACCCACATCCATATTTCCAGCCGCCGCAGCGGCCTCGGTTATGTCGACCTGGCGCTGGGCAAGATGGGCATCCAGCGCAAGATCGCCCTGCGTTCCCAGCATTACCTGATGGCCTCGCAGGTGTTGCAGCAGACGGACATGGTCATGACCGTGCCGGAACGCTTCGCCCGCCGCAACGACCTGCACGCCTTTTATCTGCCGGTCAACGATGTGCCACCGGTGGAAACCCACCTTTACTGGCACGAAAGCACAGACCAGGACCCGGCGAACCGCTGGATGCGCGAGCAGATGATCGAGTTGTGCCAGCAGGTGACGGCGCAGGAGAAGAAGCTCGAGAAGGTGTAAAGGAGTCACACCGCGTTATCGTTCTTCGCGAGCAAGCCCGCTCCCACATTGGATCTTCAGTGGACACAATACTGGTGCCCTGCACAAATCCCTGTGGGAGCGGGCTTGCTCGCGAAGGGGCCAGCAAGAACGCTGAAAATTCACGCCCCTTGACGTAAACGTCAACCTGCCATTAGCTTAGCGCCATGACCTTTTGCGAGCGCTTCCATGAGCAGCCAGACCTACAGCATTTCCGACCTCGCCCGCGAGCTCGACATCACCACCCGCGCCATTCGCTTTTATGAGGAGCAAGGCCTGCTCAGCCCCGAGCGCCGTGGTCAGGAACGCATTTACTCGCCCCGGGACAAAGTCAGCCTGAAGCTGATCCTGCGGGGCAAACGCATCGGTTTCTCGCTGGCTGAATGCCGCGAGCTGATCGAGCTTTACGATCCGTCCAGCGGTAACACCAAACAGTTGCACAGCATGCTGGCGAAAATCAGCGAGCGCCGTGAGCAGCTCGAACAACAGTTGCTGGACATCGAACAGATGAAACTGGAGCTCGATACTGCCGAAGAGCGCTGCGTACAGGCGCTGGAGCAGACCCTCAAAAGCCAGGAATCAATTCAGTAAATCCACACCGCCCCCTGTAGGAGCGAGCCTGCTCGCGATGGTCGTTAACGATAACGCGTGTTTGCTGGATAAACGCGGTGCCTGAGAACCCATCGCGAGCAGGCTCGCTCCTACAGGGTTCTGCGAACAATCAGCACAGGTCAAAGCCCATGTCCCTCCCCTCCCACGTACGCATTGTCGAAGTCGGCCCGCGCGATGGCCTGCAAAACGAAGCCCAACCCATCAGCGTTGCCGACAAGGTGCAACTGGTCGATGCACTGACCGCAGCCGGGCTCGGCTACATAGAAGTCGGCAGTTTCGTGTCGCCCAAGTGGGTGCCGCAGATGGCCGGCTCCGCCGAGGTTTTCGCGCAGATCCAGCGCAAACCGGGTGTGGTCTATGGCGCACTCGCTCCCAACCTGCGCGGCTTCGAAGATGCCCTCGCCGCCGGGGTCAAGGAAGTGGCCGTGTTCGCCGCAGCGTCCGAGGCGTTTTCCCGGCGCAACATCAATTGCTCGATCAGCGAAAGCCTGGAGCGTTTCGCGCCAATCATGGAGGCCGCCAGACAACAGGGGGTGACCGTGCGCGGGTATGTGTCCTGCGTGCTGGGGTGCCCCTATGAAGGTCACGTCACCCCGGAGCAAGTCGCTTTGGTCGCTCGCGAGCTCTATGCCATGGGCTGCTACGAGGTCTCGCTGGGGGACACCATCGGCACCGGCACCGCTGGCGCGACCCGGAAAATGTTCGAAGTGGTATCAAAGGATGTACCCCGTGAAAAGCTCGCCGGGCACTTCCACGACACCTATGGCCAGGCCGTGGCCAACATCTACGCCAGCCTGCTGGAAGGTATCTCGGTGTTCGACAGCTCCATCGCCGGTCTCGGCGGCTGTCCCTATGCCAAGGGCGCCAGCGGTAACGTCGCGACCGAAGACGTGGTTTACCTGCTGAACGGCCTGGGTATCGACACCGGAATCGACCTCGACGCCCTGATGCTCGCCGGTCAACAGATTTGCAGCGTATTGGGTCGCCCTACCGGTTCCCGCGTGGCCAGGGCCCGCAGCGCACAGTGAGTGCGTTGAGTGTGTCCGGGTGTTACCGCGCAGACTCAAACGTGGGCGCAAGCGAGTAACACGGAAACAAAATGTAGGGTTTTGCCTGAGGCAAAAAAACCTGTAAAACCGCAAAGCATTGATTTTAAAGGCTTTTAAAAAGTTGGCACGGCTTCTGCTATATCTATCGCATAACAAGAATAAAAAAATTGCGGCAACCCTAATAAAAACAAGACGTAACGACTCTGACATAACAAAAACAACACGGCAGAGACGCAGCTAACAGATTTTTTTGGAGAAGATGTGCTTTTCAGGGTGCTTTTCGAAGTGACCCGCAATCAGACAGAGAATAATAAAACTACCTTCAGGTAGCTCCCGTACTGGTTGGATCGCTCAGCGAAAAAGCAGATCAGCGCTCAAAAAAATACGTTTGCTCTTGATCCCGGATGGGGATCGCCAAAAACAGCGGTAAAGGGCAACGGTTGCCAAAAACAAAAACAGACCGACCCTCAATAATAAAAAAAGAGCACGCGCAACGACAAATTAAAGGGGAGCTTCGGCTCCCCTTTGTGCTGTCTGGCATTCAGGTTTTCCTCGATCAAAACTGTGGGAGCGGGCTTGCTCGCGAAGACGGTGCTTCAGTCAATACATGTATCGACTGATCCGACGCCTTCGCGAGCAAGCCCGCTCCCACATTAGGTTGTGTTCAGCCTTTGTTGATGCGCAACTCCTCGATACTTATCTCGCGCATCCGGAATTTCTGGATCTTGCCGGTCACGGTCATTGGAAACTCTTCCACGAACTTGAAGTAACGCGGTGTCTTGAAGTGCGCGATGCGCTCCTTGCACCAGGCTTGCAGCTCTTGTTCGGTAGCGCTGTGGCCGGGGTGGAACTTGATCCAGGCGACGATCTCTTCGCCGTAGCGCGAGCATGGAATGCCGATTACCTGAACATCCGCAACGGCCGGATGCGTGAAGAAAAACTCTTCCAGCTCCCGGGGGTAAATATTCTCGCCGCCACGGATGATCATGTCCTTGTTGCGCCCGGCAATACACACGTACCCCTCATCGTTCATGCTCGCCAGGTCACCGGTGTGCATCCAGCCTGCCTGATCGATGGCTTCTGCGGTGCCTTCGGGATTGTTCCAGTAACCCAGCATCACACTGTAACCGCGAGTGCACAGCTCACCGATGGTGCCCCGCGGTACCAGGTTGCCGGCTTCGTCGATGATCTTGCTTTCAAGTTGCGGCTGGGTGCGGCCGACGGTGGTCACGCGCAGTTCCAGGTCGTCTGAAGGACCGGTCTGCAATGACACCGGACTGGTTTCCGTCATGCCGTAGGCAATCTGTACTTCGCTCATGTGCATTTCGCTGATGACCCGACGCATCACTTCAATAGGACAGGTTGCGCCTGCCATGATCCCGGTGCGCAGGCTCGACAGATCGAATTCGGCACGTTGAGGTTGATCGAGCATGGCGATGAACATGGTCGGCACGCCGTACAGCGCCGTGGCTTTTTCGTCAGCCACAGTGCCGAGGGTCAGCAACGGATCGAACGCGTCGTTCGGATAAATCATCGTGCTGCCATGGGTGATGCAGCCGAGATTGCCCATGACCATGCCGAAGCAGTGATACAAGGGCACCGGAATCACCAGGCGATCGGCCGCCGTCAGGCCCAGGCTTTCACCGACCATGTAACCGTTGTTGAGAATGTTGTAGTGACTGAGGGTCGCGCCCTTGGGGAAACCGGTAGTGCCAGAGGTGTACTGGATATTCACCGGCTGATCGAAATGCAGGCTGTTCTGGCGCTCATGCAGTTGCTCGACCGTCACGCTGTCCGCCAGACCGGCCAGTTGCGACCAGGGCAGGAACCCCGACGGCGGCTGGGCATCCAGGCTGATAACGCCACGCAACTGCGGCAACCGCTCGCTCTGCAGTTTGCCGATGGATTGCTCGGCCAGCTCGGGCACCAGGCCTTGCAGCATCGCGTGATAGTTCGACGTTTTGAAGGCGCCGGCGCAAACCAGCCATTGGCAGCCGGATTGCTTGAGTACGTATTCGAGTTCGGAACTGCGATATGCCGGATTGATATTGACCAGGATCACGCCGATTTTCGCGGTGGCAACCTGGCTGATGCACCACTGCGCGCAGTTCGGCGCCCAGATACCAAGGCGGTCCCCGGCTTGCAGCCCCAGCGCCAGCAGTGCCCTGGCGTGCAGGTCCGCGGCCTCGGCCAACTGCCGCCAGGTGTAACGCAGCTGTTGATGGCGCACCACCAGCGCCTCCCCGTCCGGGAACTGCGCGACCGTGTTGTCGAACGCCTGGCCGATGGTCATCGCCAGCAAGGCTTTGTCCTGGGAACCACGGGTGTAACTGCGTTGCGGGCTTGCACTGGGTTGATCCATGACGACCCCTATTGTCTTTATTTATGGGCTACCGGCGGCCTCTTGTAGGAGCGAGCTTGCTCGCGATGGAGGTCAACGATGACGCGTACCACCTGAAAAATGCGTCGCCTTCAAGTTCATCGCGAGCAAGCTCGCTCCTACAGGAACTGATCCGCGTTCTATCTTGAACTGGCTCTACTCTCGCTCAAGTTGACGTTAACGTAAAGGGTGATTGACAGCCATTCGCCACAGGCTTACGTTAACGTAAAGGTGAGAACCCGATCACGGCCCTCTCCCGCCCTACAAAAAAGCCAAAAGGTGACCCATGAGCTATCCATCCCTGAACTTTGCCCTCGGTGAAACCATCGACATGCTGCGCGATCAGGTCCAGTCCTTCGTCGCCAAGGAGATCGCCCCGCGCGCCGCTCAGATCGACATCGACAACCTGTTCCCCGCCGACCTGTGGCGCAAATTCGGCGACATGGGTCTGCTGGGCATCACCGTGCCGGAAGAGTACAGCGGCGCTGGCCTGGGTTACCTGGCTCACGTGGTCGCAATGGAAGAAATCAGCCGCGGTTCGGCCTCGGTGGCCCTGTCCTATGGCGCCCACTCCAACCTCTGCGTCAACCAGATCAACCGCAACGGCAACCACGAACAGAAATCCAAATACCTGCCGAAGCTGATCAGCGGCGAGCACATCGGCGCGCTGGCCATGAGTGAGCCGAATGCCGGTTCCGACGTGGTCTCGATGAAACTGCGCGCCGACAAGCGTGGCGACCACTACGTGCTCAACGGCAGCAAGACCTGGATCACCAACGGTCCGGACGCCAACACCTACGTGATCTACGCCAAGACCGACCTGGAAAAGGGCCCCCACGGCATCACCGCGTTCATCGTCGAGCGCGACTGGAAAGGTTTCAGCCGCAGCAACAAGTTCGACAAGCTCGGCATGCGCGGTTCGAACACCTGCGAGCTGTTTTTCGATGACGTCGAAGTGCCGGAAGAAAACATCCTCGGCGTACTCAACGGCGGCGTGAAAGTGCTGATGAGTGGCCTCGACTACGAGCGCGTCGTCCTTTCAGGTGGCCCGACCGGGATCATGCAGGCGTGCATGGACCTGATCGTGCCGTACATCCACGACCGCAAGCAGTTCGGCCAAAGCATCGGCGAATTCCAGCTGATCCAGGGCAAGGTCGCCGACATGTACACCCAGCTCAACGCTAGCCGCGCCTACCTGTACGCCGTGGCCCAGGCTTGCGAGCGCGGCGAAACCACGCGCAAGGACGCCGCCGGCGTGATCCTCTACAGCGCCGAACGCGCCACGCAAATGGCCCTCGACGCGATCCAGATTCTCGGTGGCAACGGCTATATCAATGAATTCCCGGCCGGTCGTCTGTTGCGTGACGCCAAGCTGTACGAAATCGGCGCGGGCACCAGTGAGATCCGTCGCATGCTGATCGGTCGCGAACTGTTCAACGAAACCCGCTAAACGGAGCTGTCCATGGCTACCCTGCATACCCAGCTCAACCCCCGTTCAGCGGAGTTCGCCACCAACAGCGCGGCGATGCTCAAGCAGGTCGACGCGTTGCACACCCTGCTCGCCCAAGTGGCGCAAGGTGGCGGCCCGAAGGCTCAGGAACGCCACACCTCGCGGGGCAAACTGCTGCCTCGCGAGCGCATCAACCGCTTGCTCGATCCGGGCTCGCCGTTTCTGGAAATCAGCCAACTGGCGGCGTATGAGGTGTATGGCGAAGACGTCCCCGCTGCGGGCGTGATTGCCGGGATCGGTCGCGTGGAAGGCGTCGAATGCATGATCGTCGCCAACGACGCCACGGTGAAAGGTGGCTCGTATTACCCGCTGACCGTGAAAAAACACCTGCGCGCCCAGACCATCGCCCAGCAGAACCGTCTGCCGTGCATCTACCTGGTGGATTCGGGCGGCGCCAACCTGCCGCGTCAGGATGAAGTGTTCCCGGACCGCGAGCACTTCGGCCGGATCTTCTTCAACCAGGCCAACATGAGCGCCATGGGCATTCCGCAGATTGCCGTGGTCATGGGTTCCTGCACCGCTGGCGGCGCCTACGTGCCGGCGATGGCCGACGAAGCGATCATGGTCCGCGAGCAAGCGACGATCTTCCTCGCCGGCCCGCCGCTGGTGAAGGCCGCGACCGGTGAAGTGGTCAGCGCCGAGGACCTCGGCGGGGCCGATGTGCACTGCAAGATTTCCGGGGTGGCCGACCATTACGCCGAGAGCGATGAACACGCCCTGGCCCTGGCACGCCGCAGCGTCGCCAACCTCAACTGGCGCAAACAAGGCGAGGTTCAACAACGCACGCCGATCGCCCCGCTCTACAGCAGCGACGAGTTGTACGGCGTGGTGCCGGCCGATGCCAAGCAGCCGTTCGACGTGCGCGAAGTCATCGCGCGACTGGTGGACGGGTCGGTGTTCGACGAGTTCAAGGCGCTGTTCGGGACAACGCTGGTCTGCGGTTTTGCTTACCTGCACGGTTACCCGATCGCGATCCTCGCCAACAACGGCATTCTATTCGCTGAAGCGGCGCAGAAAGGCGCGCACTTCATTGAACTGGCATGCCAGCGCGGCATTCCGTTGTTGTTCCTGCAAAACATCACCGGCTTCATGGTCGGCCAGAAATACGAAGCCGGCGGTATTGCCAAGCACGGCGCGAAACTGGTGACGGCGGTGGCTTGCGCCAAGGTGCCGAAGTTTACGGTAATCATCGGCGGCAGCTTCGGTGCCGGTAACTACGGCATGTGCGGTCGCGCCTACGATCCGCGCTTCCTGTGGATGTGGCCAAACGCACGCATCGGGGTGATGGGCGCCGAACAGGCGGCCGGCGTGCTGGTGCAGGTCAAGCGCGAACAGGCCGAACGCAGCGGCCATGGTTTCAGTGCCGAGCAGGAAGCCGAGATCAAGCAACCGATCCTCGACCAGTACGAAGAACAGGGTCACCCCTACTATTCCAGCGCGCGCCTGTGGGACGACGGTGTCATCGACCCGGCCCAGACCCGCGACGTACTGGCCCTGGCCTTGTCCGCGTCGTTGAACGCGCCAATCGAACCGAGCCGCTTCGGCGTGTTCCGGATGTGATTTTTTTGTTGTAGGAGCGAGCCTGCTCGCGATGGACGTTAACGATAACGCGTGTTTTCTGAAAAAACGCGCCGCCCTGTAGCCCATCGCGAGCAAGCTCGCTCCTACACAAGAACCGTGGAGACGGACGAATATGAGCGACTTCAACACCCTCGAACTGCTGAGCGATCCGCGTGGTTTTGCCACCCTGTGGCTCAGCCGTGAAGAAAAGAACAACGCCTTCAACGCCGAAATGATCCGCGAACTGATCATCGCCCTCGACAAAGTCGCGAGCGATGCCAGCCTGCGCTTTCTGATCGTGCGCGGCCGTGGCAAGCATTTCAGCGCCGGCGCTGACCTGGCCTGGATGCAGCAATCGGCCGAACTCGATTACGCCACCAACCTCGATGACGCCCGGGAACTGGCGGAGTTGATGTACAACCTGGCCAAACTCAAAGTGCCGACCCTGGCCGTGGTGCAAGGTGCAGCCTTCGGCGGCGCGCTGGGCCTGATCAGTTGCTGCGACATGGCCATCGGTGCCGATGATGCGCAGTTCTGCCTGTCGGAAGTGCGCATCGGCCTGGCACCCGCGGTGATCAGCCCATTCGTGGTGCAAGCCATCGGCGAGCGTGCGACCCGGCGTTATGCCCTGACGGCTGAGCGCTTTGGCGGGCAACGGGCACGGGAAATCGGCCTGTTGTCGGAGAGCTATGCAAGTGCCGAGCTCGAACAGAAAGTCGAGCAGTGGATCGACAACCTGCTGCTCAACAGCCCGGCGGCCATGCGCGCCAGCAAGGATCTGTTGCGCGAAGTCGGAGACGGCTCATTGACCCCGGCATTGCGCCGCTACACCGAAAACGCCATCGCCCGCATCCGCGTCAGCCCCGAAGGCCAGGAAGGCCTGCGTGCCTTCCTGCAAAAACGTCCGCCGAGCTGGCAAGCCGAAACCACCAAGGAGCCCCGTTGATGAGCGCACCTGTCCTCACCACCCTGCTGGTGGCCAACCGTGGCGAAATCGCTTGCCGGGTGATGCGCACCGCCAAGGCCCTGGGCCTGACGACCGTGGCCGTGCACAGCGCCACCGACCGTGACGCCCGGCACAGCCGCGAAGCCGACATTCGCGTTGACCTGGGCGGCAGCAAAGCCGCCGACAGCTATCTGCAGATCGACAAACTGATCGCCGCCGCCAAGGCCAGCGGCGCCCAGGCGATTCACCCTGGCTATGGTTTTCTGTCGGAGAACGCCGGATTCGCCCGCGCCATCGAAAACGCCGGCCTGATTTTCCTCGGCCCACCTGCCTCTGCCATCGACGCCATGGGCAGCAAATCCGCGGCCAAAGCCTTGATGGAAACCGCCGGCGTGCCACTGGTGCCCGGTTATCACGGCGAAGCCCAGGACCTGGAAACCTTCCGCGCCGCCTGCGAACGCATCGGCTACCCGGTGCTGCTCAAGGCCACCGCGGGCGGCGGCGGCAAAGGCATGAAAGTGGTCGAGGACGTCAGCCAGCTGGCCGAAGCCCTGGCCTCGGCCCAGCGCGAGGCGCAATCGTCGTTCGGCGATTCGCGGATGCTGGTGGAGAAATACCTGCTCAAGCCACGTCACGTGGAAATCCAGGTGTTCGCCGACCAACACGGCAACTGCCTGTACCTCAATGAGCGTGACTGCTCGATTCAGCGCCGGCACCAGAAAGTCGTCGAAGAAGCCCCGGCACCGGGCCTGAGCCCGGAACTGCGGCGCGCCATGGGGGAAGCGGCCGTGCGTTCGGCGCAGGCCATCGGCTACGTCGGTGCCGGCACCGTTGAGTTTTTGCTGGATGCGCGCGGCGAGTTCTTCTTCATGGAGATGAACACCCGCCTGCAAGTCGAACACCCCGTCACCGAAGCCATCACCGGTCTCGACCTGGTGGCCTGGCAGATTCGTGTGGCGCGCGGCGAAGCGTTGCCGATGACTCAGGATCAGGTGCCGCTGGTGGGCCACGCGATCGAAGTGCGGCTGTACGCCGAAGATCCGGGCAATGATTTCCTGCCGGCGACCGGTCGCCTGGAGCTGTATCGCGAATCCGCCCCGGGGTCTGGGCGCCGGGTGGACAGCGGCGTTGAAGAAGGCGATGAAATTTCGCCGTTCTACGACCCGATGCTCGGCAAACTGATTGCCTGGGGCGAGGATCGTGAACAGGCACGGTTGCGCCTGCTGAGCATGCTCGACGAGTTCGCCATCGGCGGATTGAAGACCAACATCAACTTCCTGCGGCGCATCATCGGTCACCCGGCGTTCGCCGCTGCCGAACTCGATACCGGCTTCATTCCGCGCTATCAGGAACAGTTGCTGCCAGAGCCAGCACAACTCGGCGATGAGTTCTGGCAAGCCGCCGCCCAGGCATTTGCCCAGAGCCAGCCGCATGCAACCCGTGCCGATGACCCGGGTTCACCGTGGGCGGCGCCTAATGGTCTGCGTGCCGGTTTGCCGAGAGAGATCACTCTGCACTTGAGTTGTGAAGGCCAGGACCGTGCACTGACGCTGGGCGATATCAATGCTGACAGTGCCCGGCTCAAGGGTGAGCATCTGTTGACCGAGCAGGCTGGCGTGCGTCGTCAACACCGCGCAATACGCCGTGGCGAGCATGTGTATTTGCAGTGGGATGGCGAATTGCACCGCATCGAGGCCTACGACCCGATCAGCGCCGTCGAGGCCAGCCACAGCCATCAGGGCGGGCTGACCGCACCGATGAACGGCAGCATCGTCCGCGTGCTGGTGGAGGCCGGGCAATCGGTCGAGGCCGGGGCGCAGTTGGTGGTACTGGAAGCGATGAAGATGGAGCACAGCATTCGCGCGCCCCATGCCGGGGTGATCAAGGCGCTGTATTGCCAGGAAGGCGAGATGGTCAGCGAAGGCAGTGCGCTGGTCGAACTGGAAGAAGCGTGAAATGAAGATCGGTCCTGCGCATTGCCAGGACCGATCTGATCAGAACCTGGCTGTTGCCTGAACCACTACGCCGATGATTCGACACTCATCGGCGTACAAGGCTTTCGGATACGTCGGATTGAGCGGGACCAGATAACGCTGACCACCCTCTTCGATCAGCTTGCGAAACGTGGCTTCGGTGCTGTCCGGCCACTGGGCAATGACCAGTTTGCCAGGCACGGCTTCCACAGCCGGGTCCACCAGGATCAGCATGCCTTCCGGGATGCTGATGCCATTGGGCGCGGTCATCGCATCGCCCGCCACTCGCAACCAGAATGCCGGCCCCCGGGCGTGGTAATCGGACAGTTCATAGCGCTCCTTGCCATACACCGGGACCTCGCCGTCGCGCACTTCGGCAGGCTCGTGCCAGTCACTGATCGGGTAGCGAAAGTACGGGTTGTACTTGTGAGTCAGGGGGATTTCGTCGTCGGTTGACGCCTGCGGTTCCCTGATCACCAGCGCCACTTCGAGAAACTCCAGACCCAGCGCCTGCAACACACGGTTCATGTCTTCGATGCCGGGTTCACGACGTTTGTTGAGCCAGTGGCCAATGCCGCCCTGGGACATCCCGAGGCGCTCGGCGAGTATCTCTTGAGTGATTTTGAGTTCACTCATCTTGGCCTTGACCAATTCAATCCATTTATCCATGTGCGGCACGATACGTGGGCGACTCCGACCATCAAAACACAAATTGTAGTATTTAAATCCTCGTCACAAATACAGTTCGTATTAGGATCGACTCACGGATCTGAATCTAACACGGAGCTTGCCATCGCCATGAACCCACCCGCCAATGACCTGCCGGACGCGCAAATCGACACCACCCTCACCTCATCCCTGGACTCGGCGGCGGCACAACGCGCGCTGGACTATTACTTGAAACCTGCCGTTTCGGAGGAAGTGGCCGAGTCGCGTTTTTTTGATGTCAACCGCAACATCAGCGGCGAAGAGGCGCTGGTCCATGCCTTGGACCTGTTGCGCTGTGCAGCCGCCACCGCGTACGAATCAGCCAGTCACCTGCAAGGCGCAAACCGCGACCTGGCGTTTTCGACGGTGCACATGATCGACATGGCCAAGGCGATGGTCGATCGCTCGCTGGAAAAGTATGAAAACGCTTGAAGTGAGAAGGCAAATCGAGAGGACAGGAAAGAATTTTCCTGTCGCGCAGGTAAAAATGCTTGACCCGCAAACGAGAATGATTATTATTGCTGCAACTGGTCGCGAGATCAGTCGATGGACCAGGTGACCTTAGGTCGGTCTCCTGGACTATCTCCTCATCAGGCTAATCACGGTTTTTGACCCGGCTTTTTGCCGGGTCTTTTTTTGCCAGTTTTTTCTGGCTTTGGCTTCAGGCTAATGAAGTCTTTGGGTGCCGCAAATTCGATGGCGCGGATGATATCAAAAGAATGCCAGTTGGCAAGAGTGGCCCGGAATCATGGGTTCAAACCAGCGACAGATAGCACTTGAGAATCAATCGCATAGCCTCTAAGCTGCGTCAGCGTCAAGGAGGACGCCCCCACCTCTGCAGCCCGCAATTTCCCTCGGTTTCACCCCCTCTTGCGTGTAAAGTAGCCGCGATAAAAATCATATTCAGGACCCGATTATGACCGTGGGCAAATCCTCTTTCGACATCAGTGCCAACTTCGACAGCGGCAACATCCAAGTCATCGACATCAGCGATCCGCTCAAACCGCTTCTGGCCATTCGCCCGGACACCCGCAGTGCCCATTTCCAGTGGTTCCACTTCAAGGCCAGCGGCCTGCATGTCGGCCAGGAGCACTGGTTTCGCCTGAACAATGCCAGCCAGTCCTCCTATAACAAGGCCTGGACCGGCTATCAGGCGGTGGCGTCCTACGATCACGTCAACTGGTTCCGCGTACCCACCATTTTCGAAGGCGACTGCCTGCGTTTCAGCCTCGAAGCCGAGCAGACCCACGCCTGGTTCGCCTACTTCGAACCCTACAGCCGTGGCCGTCACGACTGGCTGATCGAGCAGGCGCTGAGCAAGGCCGGTACCGAACTGCTGGCCACCGGCAAGAGTGTCGAAGGCCGTGACATCCAGTTGTTACGCAAAGGCACCGGGGCCGAAGGTCGACGCAAGGTGTGGATGATTGCCCAGCAACATCCGGGCGAACACATGGCCGAGTGGTTCATGGAAGGCGTGATCGAACGCCTGGAAAAACACGACGACCCGGTGCTGAACAAACTCCTGGCCAGCGCCGACCTGTACCTGGTGCCGAACATGAACCCGGACGGCGCCTTCCACGGCCACCTGCGCACCAACGCCATGGGCCAGGACCTCAATCGTGCCTGGCAGAGCGCCAGCCAGGAAATCAGCCCGGAGGTCCTGTTCGTTCAGCAGCAGATGGAAAAGTACGGCGTCGATATGTTTCTCGACGTCCATGGTGACGAGGAAATCCCTCACGTGTTCACCGCCGGCTGCGAAGGCAATCCAGGCTACACGCCGCGGATCGAAAAGCTCGAGGAGCACTTCCGCAGCCACCTGAAGCACACCACCAAAGACTTCCAGACCAAGTACGGCTACACCCGCGACGAACCGGGCCAGGCCAACATGACGCTGGCCTGCAACAGCGTTGGCCAGAAGTACGACTGCCTGTCGCTGACCCTGGAAATGCCGTTCAAGGATCATGATGATCATCCGAATCCGTTGACGGGCTGGTCGGGCAAGCGGTCGAAGCAGTTGGGGAAGGATGTGCTGACCACGCTTGCGGATATGGTCGATACCCTGCGCTGATTCGATTACATAGTGACGTGGCCTGACAATAGGCCGCGTCACTCACTTGAGCATTTATGGCCTTGCAACAACGGAATTGCTCGGGACTGAAACCAGTCCAATAGAACTAACAGCCTTAACAAAGTACAGTGCCTCCCCTGAAATATTGGTTGCGGTAAACGTTAGCGCTGTACTGTCTCCAATTTTTTTTGGCAAGGGGTCCAAAGCAACGTTCACACGGTATATTTCATATTGAACGGCTTCAGGTGATGCGTTCCAGCTAAAAGTAATCGTACTAGCAGTTGACCCAACTTTGGCAAAGTTTCCTGGCGCGGTTGGCCGGGAGGGAGCGTAAGAGGATAGCCGCTCAGCATTTTCGCGCCATATACGCGCTGTATCTGCGGTTACAGCATCCCCACGCGGCAAACCGAACTCATCGCTCAGAGCAGGTGTTGAATAGTACCCCGTTGACTCTCCACACAAAATCGTAGAAGTCTTCCCATTGTTATACCCATAATGGTATTTAGCCCCGCCGTTGGAATTGCAATGAATACTTCCAGCATTGTGACCTACCTCATGCCTATACGTATTGATGCTACGTGCCAATCCAATACCCGCACGGCCTCCTATATTCCCCCAACCTGTGGCCGTATCCTCTGGAGTCGAATCAAAAAAACCATAAATTATGTCAGGTACGTATTCGGCCATGCCTGCAGAAAAAATCATTCTTAATTGCCCCAGGGTCCCGGTCGTTGTTGGGTAATTCTGCTCCACTACCTGAATCCCGACCAATCTAAGTGAAACATTGGAGACCTCTGAGATTCTCAAGGCTAAGTTAACAGACTCTATTTGTGATAACGCATGGGCCATCACATCCCCGCCTACTCGATTAACCGCCGCACGAGAATAGCCCAACAAGACATCAACAATTTTGGGATCCTCGCTGGCTGAATTTACCAGCGCCGTGGCAACTTTTTCATCGGGACTTGGAATGCCGTCCTCGACTGCCGGATCAAATTTTGGCTCTGGACTAAACGTACTCAAGCCTTGTTTGTTGACTAAAAACAGCCCGCTTTTGCCTGGCTTATTGACTAACGAGACAAGACTTCCATTTGCCGAACGCACCGTCACCAGCGAACCCTCGGACTTATCTGGCATGCGCAGCTTGCCACTCTCAACGGTATAACCATCAATAACCTTCGAACTCGAACGTTCGAAAACCGCCGGCGCAATCAAATCCGCATACAGCTCTGCTGTCGATTTACTCGCAACATTTTCGACAACCCAGCTTTTCGGTTCTCCGGAGTCAGTCGTCGGCGGATGCGCACAAGCACCGAGTATCACCGCCAAACACACTAACGACAGCCCGAAAAAAGCGCGTCGTATGGAACGCACGCCTGCAGTCTTGAACATGGTTCGTCTCCCTGAATGGCACGATCAGTGCTGTCCGACTGGCCCCATTCGGGACCACTGCAGTCTTTGAGCATTGAACGTGCTTTTTCAGATCAGCGAAACTGTCAGAGTTGACAGGTAAGCAGACGATCACCCTGTGACAAAAGCCAAATCACAGCCCAGCGAGATCAACCGCGATCCTTACCCCGCAACATACTGTCCAGCACTTCATCTCGCCGCACCCAACCGTGAAACAACGCCGCCGCCAGATGCAGCAACACGGTCAGAAACAACAGATACGCCAGATACCCATGCGCCTTGCGCAAAAACGCAAACAGCTGTGCATTCGCCGACACAATCGACGGCAGTTGCAACGAACTGCTGAGCATGACCGGTTCGCCCGATGCCGAAATCATCGCCCAGCCAAGCAACGGCAAGACCAGCATCAGTGCATACAACAAGACATGCGAGGCCTTGGCCGCCAGCGCTTGCCAACCCGGCAGATCCGCCGGCAGCGGAGGCTGCGTGGTAGAGAAACGCACCACCAGACGCACGATTACCAACAGCAAAATCGCGACCCCCAAGGGTTTGTGCAAATGGATCAGCCATTCATGCCGCTCGGAAACCGAGGCGACCATGCCGGCACCGATAAACAGCATGGCGATGATCATCAGTGCCATCAGCCAGTGCAGCAGGCGTGCCAGCGGGGCGAAGTGGTTCGGTTGAGTGCTCATTGCCGGGTCTCCTGTGTGGCGGCGGGCAACTGGCTGACTTCGCTGGTGCGACGCAGGTAGGAATTGGCGTAACCGGCTGAACGAGCGGCAAGCAACGGGTCGTCGGAACCTTCGATTCCGGCAGGCAACACCAGCGGATCGTAATTGATGTCACGGCATTCGCCGTTGAGTTGCGGCTGAGTCTTTTCAAGCACCAGAGTGCCAGCGTTCAATACCTTGCGTCCTTCGGGCCAGGCCTTGCTGGCGTCGTTCACCGGATCGCCGGGGTTGGCCAGGGTGATGTTCAACTGCCAGCGCAACGGGCCTGCGGCGATTCGCTCGACCAGGTCTTTCTCCAGGAAATCACTACCCTCCGGCGCCGTGGCCCCGGGTGCGTCCTGGGCCAGAGGCACCATGTTCCAGCGCACGGCCTGACGTTGGCCCGCCGCGTTGACCAGGTAGAACGCATTGACGCTGTTGTAGTTTTCGGTCACATAACTGGCCGACGGCTTGGCGGTTTTGATCCAGGCCAGGAAAGGTGCCGCTTCGGGGTGCGAAGCAAAGAATGCGGGCACAGCCTTGGGGTCCGGTTTGCCGGTGGCCGGGTCTGGTGACTGGGCTTTTTGCAATTGATAGAACGCCTCGGGCGTGCCCACCGGGAACACCGGCATGCTGTTCATCCCGGTGCGCCACTGCTGGCCGTTGGCCTGAGTGAAGCGCAAGGCCATGCTGCGGATCGGCACGGCACTGTCCGGCGCGTAGGGGTTACCGGCCGGCAAGGCGAAACGCCCGACCACCGGCGTCTGCGCCTCATTGAAGACCTGAGCGGTGGAATAGCTGCGCGCCTCACCGCTGCTTTCGAAGTGCCCGATCACGCACACGCCTTTTGAATGGTTGCGACGGAAACCCGGATGCACGCCGTTGTTGGTTTCCAGCACGTTGATCAGTTTCTTCGGGGTCAGGCGCTGTGGGTCGAAGGTGCCGTTGACGTAGGCAAACGCCCCTGCCAGTGCGGCAACGACCACGGCAATGCCAGCCAGACGCAACGTCAGGCTTGCCGCACTCAAGGGTGGCCGGATGGGCGGTGATGATCGATCTACCATGAAAGACTCCAGGGCCATCGGCCACAAGTGAGAAGAATCAAGCAGACGAACCGCAGGCAGGTTTATTCCCACACGCGGTATTTATTTTTTCAGACGTGGAATAACCTCGAGTACCGGGCGTCTTCCTAGTCCCAAGCGTAGTGACTAGCCAGAACTTCATGAACGATATCGACGAACAACTGAGAGAAATTATTCCCAGATTGCGGCGATTTGCTGTGTCGTTGACACGCAACTCCAGCAGCGCCGACGATCTGGTGCAAGCCAGTCTGGAGCGGGCACTGTCGAGTTGGGCTGGCAAACGCGCCGAGGGCGACTTGCGCGCCTGGCTGTTCTCGATTCTGTATCGGCAGTTTCTCGATGCGCACCGCCGCTCCCGGCGCTACGCGCGCATGCTCGATTTTTTCACCGGCCGTGACGATGCCCAGCCCTCGGTGGAGCGCACCGTCATTGCTCAATCGACCCTCAATGCCTTCGATCAACTGCCCACCGAACAACGCGCGCTGCTGCTCTGGGTCTCGGTAGAAGGCTTGAGTTACAAAGAGGTCGCCGAGATTCTCGACGTCCCCACCGGCACCGTGATGTCCCGCCTGTCCCGGGCTCGCCAAGCCCTGCGCCAACTCAGCGATGGCGAAATCAACCGCCCATCCCTGCGGAGACTCAAATGATCAGCATGCCCCCCAGCGAGCGAGACCTGCACGCCTACGTCGACCACCAACTGAGCGACGCCGACCGGCGCCTGATGGAGACATTTCTGGCCAGTAACCCGCCCGTGGCGGCACAAGTGCGCGCCTGGCAGCAGGATGCCCAGACACTGCGCGCGGCCTTGAGTGGCGCCTTGCAACAACCGTCGAACCCGGACCTGGATCCGGTGGTGATACGCCAGCGCCTCAAACGCCAATCCCGTCGACACCTGGCCACTGCCGCGGTATTGATCATCGCCGTCAGCGTCGGCGGTTTCAGCGGTTGGCAAGCGCGGGAGATGACACTTGCGAGCCCCCAGCTTCCAATGACCGATGCCCTGCAGGCGTATCGCCTGATTGCCCAGCAAGGCATCCTGCCGGCGGATTACAAGGCCGGCGACGACGGTGACATGCAAGGTTGGCTCGACCGCTACTTCACCCGGGCCAATCGCCTGCCCGACCTCTCGGGGGCCGGGTTCAAGCCGGCCAGCGGGCGTTTGCTGAGTACCGAGCAAGGCCCGGCAGCGATGGTGGTCTACGAGAATCAGGGCGGGCAGAAAATCAGCTTCTATGTGCGCCCGCCAGGACCGAAAAACTTCCTGCTGCCCCGTGGCAGCCGTAGCGATGGAGACCTGCAGGCCGAGTACTGGTCGGGTGCTGGCTACAACTATGCGATGGTCAGCCCGGCGGACACAGCGGCGGCGCGGATGCTCAAGCAGACCACTCGGTTCTGATCCCCCTCTGCGGGAGCGAGCTTGCTCCCACAGGGTTTGCGGTGTTCCTTCAGAACCCGGTTACGGTGGCCCGGACAGGTCAACTCCGCTGGAAGCACATTCCCTGCTCTGGTTAAACTATGCCGCCGCAGCTCGGGGAGCCTGCCCGCACACCAGAGGTGACATCTCAGTGGCCGTTCGACCACCCAATCGTTCGCGAATCAAATCGCGCTGGCAATCGTTGCGTCGTCTTCTCGGCAAGGCACCGGCTGCCGGCAACGCCGAGGCAGGCGAGGCTATCCACGACTACTTTCGTCACCAGGCCCATTCCCGGGGCTACACCCTCAGTCACAGCCAGCAACGCGTGATCGACTGCATGGCCCGGCATACCTGCATGTTGATGGGCACTTCGACGCAAACCCTTCCGGGCCTTTACCTGCATGGTGCCGTGGGGCGCGGCAAGAGCTGGCTGCTCGACGGTTTTTTCCGCGCCGTTCCCCTCGCGCATAAACAACGCCTGCACTTCCATCAGTTTTTCGCCCAACTGCACCAGGGCATGTTCGAGCACCGCGATCATCCTGATGCCCTGGCGATCACCCTGGATGCCCTGCTCAGCGATTGCAGGGTGCTGTGTTTCGATGAGTTCCATGTGCACGACATCGGCGATGCGATGCTCATCACCCGGTTGTTCAAGGCACTGTTTCAGCGCGGCATCCTGTTGCTGGTCACCTCCAACTACCCGCCCGCAGGCCTGTTGCCCAATCCGCTGTACCACGCCCGCTTCAAACCGGTGATCGACTTGATCAATGCACGCATGCAAGTCATGGAAGTCGGCGGTCCACACGACTATCGCAGCCAGGTCCGCAGCCATGCGCAGCAGCTGTTCACCCAAGGCCATTATGTGTGGCCAGCCAGCGCGGTGCAGCGGCGCTCATTGAATCTGCCGGATCGCGGCGCCCCGCCCCTGTCGCTCCCCGTAGGCACCCGGCATTTCCAGGCGCGTTTGTACGATGAGCGACGCATCGGTTTCACTTTCGCCGACCTGTGCGACCAGCCTGTGGCCGTGATGGATTACCTGGAGCTGTGCCGCCGCTTCGATCGCTGGATCATCGATGACCTGCCGCGGCTCGCTGAGTGCTCGATGGCCGCCCAACAGCGCTTCATCAACCTCATCGACGTACTGTACGACCAGGACAAGCACCTGACACTGCTCGCACAACACGCCCTGCGCGAATGCCTGGACGGCGATGCCATTGATCTGGCACGCACCCGCAGTCGACTGGGGCAACTGGTCGAAGTCAGCGAGCCAGTTTGATCGATATCTTTTTGTTGCATTGACTGGCCCCTTCGCGAGCAGGCTCGCTCCCACAGTTGACCGAATTGCCCGGACGGGAGTGATCCAATGTGGGAGCGAGCCTGCTCGCGAAAGCGGTCTGACAGTCACCACATCTTTCCCGCTATCATGTCGCGCCTTTGCGGGGCCTCGTGCCTATTCCTTGATCAATAGCGAATCTGTTCATGCATACCCTTGCTCAATTGCGTGCCGGCGAGTTGTCAGGCATCACGCGGCTGGATCTGGTCGACGGCCTCACGGAATTCCCTCGGGAAATTTTCGATCTGGCGGACTCGCTGGAAGTACTCAACCTCAGCGGCAATGCCTTGAGCGCCCTGCCGGAAGACTTGCATCGCCTGACCCGTCTGCGCGTGCTGTTCTGTTCCGATAACCGCTTCACCGAGTTGCCGGCCTGCCTGGGCCAATGCGCCGCACTGACGATGATCGGCTTCAAGGCCAACCGCATCGCCCACGTGCCCGCTGCGGCACTGCCACCGCTGCTGCGCTGGCTGATCCTGACCGACAACTGCATCGAGACGCTGCCGAGCGAGTTGGGAGAGCGGCCATACCTGCAAAAGCTCATGCTCGCTGGCAACCGTTTGCACGCGCTGCCGGAGTCGTTGCGTCAGTGCCATCGGCTGGAGCTGATCCGCATCGCGGCCAACCAGTTGACCGAGTTACCGCAATGGCTGCTGGAATTGCCGAGCCTGACCTGGCTGGCCTATGCCGGTAACCCGCTGGAAACCGAAGCCGATGCCGCGGCCCTCGACGCGACACCGCGCATTGACTGGTCGGCATTGCGCCTGGAAAAACAGCTCGGCGAAGGTGCGTCCGGGGTGATCCATCAGGCGGTCTGGCAACCGGCAGAGCAACCGCCCATGGCCGTTGCGGTGAAGCTCTACAAGGGCGAAATGACCAGCGATGGTTCACCGCTGCACGAGATGAACGCCTGCATCACCGCCGGCCTGCACCCGAACCTGATCCGCGTCGAAGGGCGGATTGTCGATCATCCGCAGCAAACCGCCGGGCTGGTGATGCAACTGATCGCACCGAGTTACCGCAACCTCGCCGCACTGCCGAGCCTGGCGTCGTGCAGCCGCGACATCTACCCCGACGACTTGCGCTTCAGTGCGGCCGTGGCGCTGCGCATTGCCTCGGGCATTGCCTCGGTGGCCGAACACCTGCACAGCCATGGCATCACCCACGGCGACCTCTACGGGCACAATATCCTGTGGAATGAGCAGGGAGACTGCTTGCTGGGGGACTTTGGCGCGGCGTCGTTCCACGGGATTTCCGACAGCCTTGAAAGCCGTGCCTTGCAGCGGATCGAGGTGCGGGCGTTCGGGGTGTTGCTGGGGGAGTTGCTGGTGCGGATCGACTCGGGGTTGAGCGATGATCGGCGTGGAGTGCTGGAAGATCTGGAGCGGCGTTGCTGTCAGCCGCAGGTGCTGGCGCGGCCGGGGTTTAGCGAAGTCGTGCGGCAATTGGAAAGTCTGTGACCGCTATGCAGTCAATCGCGAGCAAGCTCGCTCCCACATTATTAGACCGCGCCCAACCAGGCAACTCGGTCAACTGTGGGAGCGAGCTTGCTCGCGATGACGGTCTGACAGACAACAGAACCGTCATTGACACAAAGACTTAACCCGCCAACCCGACAAACATGTCCTGCACGTCGTCATGGTTATCAAGGCCTTCGAGGAAGGCTTCGACTTCCGCCATCTGCTCGTCGCTCAGGCCGCTGACCGGGTTTTTCGGCTGATAGCCCAGTTTGGCCGACAGCACGGTGAAGCCTTGTTCCGGCAGGGCTTTCTGTACCGCGTCGAGGTCGGTCGGTTCGGTCAGGAACAGGGTTGCACCCTCTTCACCCGGTTCGAAATCCTGAGCACCGGCTTCGATGGCGGCCATTTCCGGATCGGCGTCCGGGGTGTCCGGCGACGCTTCGATCATGCCGACATGGTTAAAGTCCCAGGCTACCGAACCGGAAGCGCCCAGTTGACCCTTGCGGAACGCCACGCGGATTTCGGCAACGGTGCGGTTGATGTTGTCGGTCACGCACTCGACGATCAACGGCACCTGATGCGGGGCAAACCCTTCATAGGTCACGCGATGGTATTGCACGGTCTCGCCCAACAGGCCCGCGCCCTTCTTGATGGCGCGATCCAGTGTTTCCTTGGGCATCGAAGCTTTCTTGGCCTGTTCAACGACCAGACGCAAGTGCGCGTTGGTAGCAACATCAGCGCCATTGCGCGCAGCAATGGTGATTTCTTTCACCAGTTTGCCGAAGATCTTGCCCTTGGCATTGGCTGCCGCTTCTTTGTGTTTAACCTTCCACTGTGCGCCCATTTCTCACTCTCTTATCTGTGACATCTGTGGCGTCGAGACAACCATTGGCCGACGCTTTGCGCAAGTTTATACGGCCTAAAGTTGGCAATCGACCAAAAAATCCCGACTGGCATCGACATCTTCACCAGCGGTTGTAGGGGGATTCTGAAATGCCGCTTTAGCCTGTCCGCAATGCGCCGGGGTTTCGTACGCTTTGCAGCCTATTCAACGGCAGCAGCGTGTTCGATGCACAACGACAAGGAAAGTCCCACCACCCTGACGCTTCTCGATGACGACCTGAGTTTCCAGGTGGTCCGGTTCAGCGGTCACGAAGCACTCAACCAGCCCTATCGATTCGACATCGAGGTTATCGGCCTGGCACCGGCCCTGAACCTTGAACGATTGCTGCACCAGCCGGCGTTTCTCGAGTTCGGCCACGACCAGGGCATACATGGCGTGCTGCACAGCGCCGGGTGTGAATATCGAAGCGCACACCGGGTCGCTTACAAACTGGTGCTGGTGTCCGGTATCCAGAAACTGGAGCAGCAACGCTGCCGACGGGTTTTCCAGCACGCCAGCGTGCCCATGATCCTGCGCCAGTTGCTCGAGGAACATGGGCTGCCCGCCAGCAGCTATCGCTTTGAACTGGCAACCGGCCACTATCCCGTGCGAGCTTTTTGCATTCAGTACGAAGAAACCGACCTGGCATTGTTGCAACGACTGTGCGAGGAAGAAGGCATCCATTACCACTTCGAGCATCAACGCGACGGCCATGTACTGGTACTGGCCGATGACAGCCTGAGTTTCCCCCAGGAGCCGCTGCTCATGCCGCTGTGCAGCGACGCAGGCAACGACCCTCACCAACCTGTGATCAGCGAATTGTTCCAGCGCCATGATGCTTCGCTCCCCCCTGTGCGCCCGGGTGCGAGCAATCCTGGTGCAGCGGACATCAGCGACGGTGCAGCCAATCACTCGTTCACCACGGCCAGACAGGTTCTCGCTGGCGAACAGCAGCATCGCGACCAGCTCAGCCGGCGACAACTGGAACGCCTGCGGTGCCGGCACCTGCAGATCCACGGTCAAAGCAACCTGGGAGCATTACGCAGCGGCCGGATCGTGCAGGTGGCCGGGCATCCCCTGGCGAGTTTCAATGATCAATGGCTGGTGACCGAAGCAAGCCATCAGGGGTGCCAGCCATCGATTCTGCTCGACGACTCAACGGGCATGGCCCTGGGTTACCGCAATCAATTCAGCGCCATCCCCTGGTCGACGGTGTTCAGGCCCGCGCTTAAACAACCCAGGCCGAGTATCCCCGGGTATCAACCAGGCCAGGTGTGCGGCCCGGTCGGACAACCGCCGACAGTGGACGAGGATGGCCGGATTCGGGTGAACCTCTGGCCCGCCACACATTCAGCCACAGAGTCGTTGTCCAGCGGCCTGTGGCTACCCTTGGCGCTGACCACCGCCGAGGACTGGATCGATCCGTCCCGCTTGCCCGTGGCCGGCAGTGAGGTACAGGTGATCTTCCTCGACAGTGACCCGGATCGCCCGGTGCTCTGTACGGCGCTGGGCCCTCGACCACAACCTCTGAACCCACCGCCCCGTGAACCCCGGGGCGATACCCGCCTGCTGTTCGACTGGCTGCTCCACCGTCCTTGAGCATGACCGAGGTCCACAAACCGGTGTAACCGCCGCCGACGATGTACACATCGGCGACGAGGAACAGCACTCAGGTACGCAGGGGTTTGATGTTCATCGCCCGATCGGGCACGGAGGGATGGTTGGTTTTCAGGCCGCCGGGGCGGCTGTTCCAGTGCGGGATCAGCACCAGCGCCGAGAACATCGCGCAGCCGGCGAAGACAATGAACACCGTGACCGAGTCGAAGTAACCTGGCAGCAATCCGCCAAGCACCGCTCCGACGGAACCGCAACCGTTGACGAACCCGGCTGCCGTCGCGCCGGCCTTGGCCGTGCCGAAATCGATCGCCGCCGCGCCGCTGATCATCGAGTCCGGCCCGTAGAGGGTCAGGCCCATGACGAACAAGAGCGCCACCACCAGGACCACACTGCCGGTATGCAGGGCGCCCATGAACAACGCCAGGGTCACGGTGAGTGCCAACAGACTGAGTACGCAAGCCGGCATGCGCCGGGCGCCGAACAGTTTGTCCGAGGCCAGGCCGATCATGATCGGCCCGAGCAACCCGGCCAGTTCGAACGAGGTCGGAATGATCGCCGCACCGACCTTGCCCACCGAAGGCATCTGTTCGAAGACGATCACCGGTCCCCACAGCAGAATCGCGTAGCGCGCCGGTTTCAGCATGAAGTACGCCAGCCCCAGCACCAGTACCGTGCGGTTGCGCAGGATTTCCTTGAGTGGCTCCCAGATTCTGATTCTGCTTTGGGCAAGGGTTTCTTCAGCGGTCAGTTCGGGCTCCGGTTCCACAGCCGGCAAGCCGACGTCTTCAGGTTTGTTGCGCTGGAAAATAAAAAACAGCACGGCGACCAGCCCGACCACCGCCGCACTGGAAATGAACGCCGCATGCCAGGTGCCGATGAGCGTATACGCCCACCAGCCGGCAAACGGCGAGGCCACGAGCCCGCCAAAGGCGTAGCAGGAACTCCACAGACCCAATACCCGACCGCGCTGTTCGGAGGGAAAGAAACTGCCCAGGTTCTTGCACAATCCCGACCAGCCGGTGGACTGCGCCAGGCCTTGTACCAGCATGCAGGTAGCAAAAATCGGTAACGTCGCAAAGTTGCCCATCACCAGCGCCGCACCAGCGGAAATCAGCAACCCGCCGAGCACCACCACCCGCGGACCGAAGCGGTCGGCCAGGATGCCCCAGGTGAATTGGCCGACGGCGTAAGCCGTCAGGTAGATGGCATCGAGGTTGGCCATGGCCATTTTGTCGAGCATGAAGGTCGGGTCTTCGGCGATGCCGAGTTTGGCCACCGAGAAGGCTTTTCGGGTGAAGTAGAACGCGGCGTAGGCAAGCCAGGTGATCGCGAAGATCTGCACGCGCCAACGCTTGATGGTGCCGATGTGCTTGTTCATTGTGCTTCTGACCTCAGGGTGTGAGTGTGCCGGCAGAATTGGAAGCAAATGCCTGTTTTCTTATTGTTGAGCACTGCGATATCGCCCTGTCCCTACGGCGGATACCGGTCAGATGAGTCCTGTTTTGCACGCCCAGGCTCATGGCACCCGCTGCGGTTCGACTGACCGGTCAGCGGGGCTGAGAGTGATAAAAACAATTACTGTTTAATAAGTGAAATCGATTTATCGTATTTCCAAAATAAGCTTTGCTTGTTACTGGAGATATCGATGTCGGTTTCCCACGCCCAACTCAAAGCGTTCCATGCCGTTGCGGTATATGGAAGCTTTACCAAAGCCGCCGAGCGGCTATTTCTGACGCAGCCAGCGATTTCCGACCAAGTGCGCAAACTTGAAGAGCGCTACGGTGTTTTGCTGTTTCACCGCAACAAGCGTTCGGTACGCCTGACCGATCTGGGCGAACGCCTGCTGAGCGTTACCCAGCGGCTTTTTGTGATTGAGGCCGAAGCCCAGGAACTGCTGCAGGACTCCCAGGCCCTGCAGACCGGCAGCCTGATCCTGGCGGTGGATGCGCCGGTGCACGTGCTGCCGCAGATTGCCCGATTCTGCGAACGCTACCCGGGGATCAGCGTGAAGATCGAAACCGGCAACACTGATGAGTCGCTGTTTCGACTGTTCAACTATCAGGCCGACCTGGCGTTGCTGGGCCGGGACGTCAGTGACGAACGCCTGATCTCCTTGCCCCTGCGCAATGACCCGATGGTGGCGTTCGTGTCGCGCAATCATCCGTGGGCCGACCGTGAATCCATCACCCTCGCCGACCTTGATGACACACCGCTGGTACTGCGGGAAATCGGTTCGGTGACGCGCCAGACCCTGGAGGAGGAAATGGCCGGCGCCGGGCTGCGCATTCGTCCGGCGATCCAGGTTGAAGGCCGGGAAGCCGCTCGTGAAGCGGTAGTGGTAGGGATTGGCATCGGCGTGGTGTCGGCGGCCGAGTTCGGCGCCGACTCACGTGTATGCGCCTTGCCAATTACCGATTGCAAACGGCGGCTGACTGAAACGCTGGTGTGCTTGCGCGAGCAGAGTTCGCGGCGAATCGTGGCGACGTTTCTTGAGATGGTGCGCGAGAGTCTTGTGTAGGCAGGGCCGGCCCCTTCGCGAGCAGGCTCGCTCCCACAAAGCTCTGTGCACGCCAAAGATCTACTGTGGGAGCGAGCCTGCTCGCGAAAGGCGCGACTCGGTCTGTTAGGTGGGCGCCAACCCCAAAAAAGCCTGAATCAACCGCAAATCCCGGCGCCGCTCCATGCACCCGATCATGTGCCGGTTCACCAACCCCTCGCCAATGATCGGCACCGCCGCCACTCGCGGGTCGTGGCTGACTTCCACCGACGACACCACCCCCACCCCCAGTTCGGCGGCCACCGCCTCGGTCACCGCTTCGCGGCTGTCCAGTTCCAGCAGCACCCGCGGATTGACCCTGGCCTGAGCGCAAGCCTCATCGAAGGTGCGCCGGGTAATCGAACTCGGCTCGCGCAGCACCATGATTACCTGATCCAGCTCCTTGAGCTGCACGCCTTTGGTCTTCTGCGCCCAAGGGTGCCCGTCGGGCACCAGCGCACAAATCCGTGATTCGCTCAGTGCCTGCAGATGCAAGCCCTTGCGCGGCTCGACTTCGGTCAGCACCGCCACGTCGGCATGTTCGGACAGCAGCGCCGCCAGGGTTTCCTGGGCGTTGCCCAGGCGCAGGTTCACCGTGATCCCCGGATAGCGCGCGCGCAGGCTGGCGAGCATCGGCATGACCATGTGCGGACCGTCCGCCGCCACCTCCAGGCGTCCGGTCAGCAATTGCCGGTTGGCTTCGAGCATCGCCTGCGCCTCCTCGGCCAGGCCGAACATCGCCCGGGTGATCGCCGCCAGCTTGGTGCCCTCCTCCGTCAGTTCCACCCGTCGGGCGGTGCGGCGCAACAGGGTGATCTGGTAGTGCTCTTCCAGCGCCTTGATGTGCCCGGTGACCGCCGGCTGGCTGATGAACAGCCGCGCCGCCGCCCGGGTAAAACTGCCTTCCCGGGCCACGGCATCGAAGGCGCGGAGCTGAAACAGGTTCATGAATAACCCTCACTGATGGCTGGCATAACAACAAACAATTTGATTGATAGCACGGCAAATTGCAATTTAAGCCCCGTAGCTTCACCCCATCGATTGCGAGGACACGAAAATGAGTGCTGCCGAACCCATCCTGCTCACCCCCGGCCCGTTGACCACTTCGGCCCGCACCCGTCAGGCGATGATGATCGACTGGGGCTCATGGGATGAGCGCTTCAATCAACTGACCGCCAGCCTATGCGAGCAATTGCTGGCGATCGTCAACGGCGCCGCCACCCACCACTGCGTGCCCTTGCAAGGCAGTGGCACCTTCGCCGTCGAGGCCGCGATCGGCACCCTGGTGCCTCGCGATGGCAAGGTTCTGGTACTGATCAACGGCGCCTACGGCAAACGCCTGGCGAAAATCTGCGAAGTGCTGGGCCGTTCCTTCAGCACCTTCGAAACCGCCGAAGACGAACCGACCACCGCCGCCGACGTCGACCGCCTGCTGCGCGCCGACAACGGCATCACCCACGTTGCCCTGATTCACTGCGAAACCAGCACCGGCATCCTCAATCCGTTGCCGGAGATCGCTCAGGTCGTCGCCGGACACGGCAAGCGCCTGATCATCGACGCCATGAGCTCCTTCGGTGCCCTGCCGGTGGACGCGCAACAAGTGCCGTTCGACGCCCTGATCGCCGCCTCGGGCAAATGCCTGGAGGGCGTGCCTGGCATGGGTTTTGTCTTCGCTCGCAAAGAATCCCTGGCCAGCGCCGCCGGCAACTCGCATTCGCTGGCGATGGACCTGCAGGACCAGCACGCCTACATGGCCAAGACCGGCCAATGGCGCTTCACCCCGCCGACCCATGTGGTCGCGGCGCTGCACGAAGCCCTGCTGCAATACAACGAAGAAGGCGGCTTGCCGGCCCGGCACGCACGCTACGCCGCCAACTGCCAGGCACTGATGGAAGAGATGGGCAACCTGGGGTTGCGCAGCTTCCTGCCGGCGGCCATTCAGGCGCCCATCATCGCCACCTTCCACGCCCCGAAAGATCCTCGCTACCAGTTCAAGGAGTTCTACGAGCGGGTCAAGGCCAAGGGTTACATCCTCTACCCCGGCAAACTGACCCAGGTCGAAACCTTCCGCGTCGGCTGCATCGGACATGTGCAACCGGCCGAGATGCGCGAAGCCGTGGCCGCGATTGGCGAGGTGTTGCGCGAGATGGAAGTGCTGGAGATCTAACCCACACCGCATTCCCCTGTGGGAGCGGGCTTGCCCGCGATTGCGGTCTGACATTCACCACTGATGTCGACTGACAGGGCCCCATCGCGGGCAAGCCCGCTCCCACAGGTAACGCGAACTACCGAATAGCTCATTCTCACAGGAATCCAAACACCATGAACTACTCCAACCCAGGCAAACTCCAGGCCGCGATCCTCGACTGGGCCGGCACCGTGGTCGACTTCGGCTCCTTCGCCCCGACGCAGATTTTCGTCGAGGCCTTCGCCGAGTTCGACGTCCAGGTTTCCATCGAAGAAGCCCGTGGCCCGATGGGCATGGGCAAGTGGGACCACATCCGCACCCTGTGCGATCTGCCGGAAGTTGCCGAGCGTTATCGCAAAGTCTTCGGCCGCACGCCGACCGACGACGACGTCACCGCAATCTACCAGCGTTTCATGCCGCTGCAGATCGAGAAAATCGCCGAACACTCGGCGCTGATTCCGGGCGCTCTGGAGACCATCGCCAACCTGCGCCAGCAAGGGATCAAGATCGGCTCCTGCTCCGGTTATCCGAAACAGGTCATGGACAAGGTGGTCGAACTGGCTGCCACCAACGGTTATGTGGCCGATCACGTGGTTGCCACCGACGAAGTCCCGAATGGCCGCCCGTGGCCCGCCCAGGCGCTGGCCAACGTCATTGCCCTGGGCATCGACGATGTCGCCGCGTGCGTGAAGATAGATGACACCGTACCAGGCATTCTCGAAGGTCGCCGCGCCGGCATGTGGACCGTGGCGCTGATCTGCTCGGGCAACGCCCTGGGCCTGGATTACGAAGGTTATCGCGCGCTGGGCAGCGACCAGCTGGACAGTGAGCGCAAGCGCATCCATGGGATGTTCGAAAGTTCGCGCCCGCACTACATGATCGACACCATCACAGATCTGCCGCAGGTCATCGCCGACATCAACAAGCGTCTGGCCAACGGCGAAATGCCGCAATCGAGCTAAAAACCACAACGCCCCCTGTAGGAGCGAGCTTGCTCGCGATGGAGTGTCAGATACGTTGATGTCGACTGACACACCATCGCGAGCAAGCTCACTCCTACAATGTTTTTCTATTGCCCCGATCCAGAGCATCGAGCGATCGATCACCTCAGGCAAACCCGGTGAAACAGGATTACAGTTAAGGCACACCGTCGGACAAGAGCGGTGGCTTTAAACCGGACCTCTGAGGAACACCGAATGCCGTGGAAAAACTCCGAGTCGCGCTACAGCACCGTATCGATCACGCTGCATTGGTTGATGCTGGTCCTGCTGGCGTTGGTTTATGCCTGTATCGAGTTTCGCGGGCTCTTTCCCAAGGGCAGTGGCGGGCGCACGCTGATCGTCGAATCACACTTCATGCTCGGCCTGACCGTATTCGTCCTGGTCTGGCTGCGATTGTTCGCACGCAGTCTGGGCCCGGCGCCGCAGGTCTTCCCCGCCTCGCCGCCGTGGCAAACGACGCTGGCCAGGCTGATGCACTGGGCGCTGTACATTTTCATGATCGTCACGCCGATCCTCGGCTGGCTGGTCACCAGCGCCAAAGGCAACCAGGTGATGTTCTACGGTTTCGACCTGCCGATGCCGATCGCGGAAAACAAGGACCTGGCCAAACAACTCAAGGACTGGCACGAACTCGGCGGCACTATCGGCTATTGGCTGATCGGCCTGCATGCCGTGGCCGCGCTGTATCACCATTATGTGGTGGGCGATAACACCTTGCTGCGGATGACGCCCAAAGGCGGAACCCGCGATAACTGAACTTGGCGGCAACCCGAGATGTGGGAGCGAGCTTGCTCGCGATGGCGGTGTGTCAGTCGACAAATGTGCTGAAGGCAATGCCCTCATCGCGAGCAAGCTCGCTCCCACATTGATTTGCGGTGCGTTTCAGGCTTGTGAATCAAACCCTCGCCGCCCCTGCAAGCCGCCGGTGTGGATGAAGATCAGTCGCGTACCTTGGGCGAATCGGCCCGCTTCGACTTGGTGCTTGAGTGCCAGCAGTGCCTTGCCGGTGTACAGCGGTTCGAAGGGAATGCCGCTGGCCTGCCCGGTCTTTTCGATGAACTCAAGCAGCAGCGGATCGACCTTGGCGAAGCCACCGCGACTGGCCTCAAACAGTTCATACACCGGATCTGACACGCCCGCTTGCCCCACGATCATCTCGACCTGCAGCGCCACGCCATGATCTTCAGGCACCGCCAACGCCCCGAAAACCGGATGATCACCAGCTTCTGCCAGTACCAGCCCCGCGAGGGTCGTGCCGGTTCCGCAGGCCAGCCACCAGCCGTCGTAATCACTCCAGCCCAATCCGGTCAGTTGCGCACAAACCTGCGCCCGCAACTGCATGCACCCTCGTGCACCGGGTAATCCGCCTCCACCTTCAGGCACCGGATGCAATGTCGGATACTGCGTTTGCCATGGCTGCCAAAAACCGGCCTCATGTCGCGCCCGATAGCCGCCGTAACCCAGCCAGTGCAACTGCATGCCAAATGCCTGCAAATCCTTCACGGTCGGTGTTTCCTGAGGATGCCCGCGCAACAAGCCGACGGTGGAAAAGCCGAAACGCTTGCCCGCCGCAGCCAACGCATGGAGGTGATTGGAATGCGCGCCACCGAGACTGATGATGCCTTCGGCCCCTGCGCGGTCGGCAGTCTTAAGGTGTTCGATGAGCTTGAACCATTTGTTGCCGCTGATCAGCGGGTCGATCAGGTCCAGACGCAGGATGGCGACTTCGATGCCGGCATCGGTAAGCCAGTCGAGATCAACGCGTTCGAGGGTGGGCTGGGGTAGCCAGGTGGAAGAAGGGAGAAGCATCAATGCCGGCTCTAGGTGAAGAGCCGGCATCTTAACAGCCATGCGGACGCTATCGCGGGCAAGTCGAATCGTCGCACCGCCGCTCCCACAGTGGATTTGTGTCGCTCACAAAACTCATGAACAACGCAATAACTGTGGGAGCGAGCTTGCTCGCGATGGCCATTGGCACGCTGAACCTGCTATTACAACTGCGCCGCCAACCGCGAACCCTGATTGATCGCCCGCTTGGCATCCAGCTCTGCCGCGACGTCCGCGCCACCGATCAGGTGCACGCTCTGCCCCGCCGCCACCAGGCTCTCATGCAACTCACGCAACGGGTCCTGCCCGGCGCAAATCACGATGTTGTCCACTGGCAGCACCTGCGGCTCGCCGGTTTCGCCGATGCGGATGTGCAGGCCTTCGTCGTCGATCTTCAGGTATTCAACGCTGTTGAGCATCTGCACCTGCTTGTTCTTCAGCCCCGTGCGATGGATCCAGCCGGTGGTCTTGCCCAGGCCGTCGCCGACCTTGGACTTCTTGCGTTGCAGCAGGAACACCTCGCGGGCCGGCGCATGGGGTGCGGCCTTGATACCGGCAACACCACCGCGTGCCTCAAGGTGCGTATCGATGCCCCACTCCTTCCAGAACGCGGCGCGGTCCTGACTGGTAGCGACACCTTCATGAACGAGGAACTCGGAGACGTCGAAACCAATACCACCGGCACCAATCACCGCGACACGCTTGCCGACCGGTTTGCGCTCCAGGATCACATCCAGGTAGCTCAGCACCTTGGCGTTTTCCACGCCAGGAATCGCCGGCACGCGCGGCGCAATGCCGGTGGCCAGGATGATCTCGTCGTAGCCGCCTTCGACCAGCTGTGCCACGTCGACTCGGGTGTTCAGGCACACCTCGACGTTGGTGGTCTGCAGCTTGCGGTTGAAGTAGCGGATGGTCTCATAGAACTCTTCCTTGCCCGGAACGCGCTTGGCGATGTTGAACTGACCGCCGATTTCGCTGGCCGAATCGAACAGCGTCACCTGATGGCCGCGCTCGGCCGCCACGGTCGCGGCGGACAAACCGGCAGGGCCGGCACCGACCACGGCGATTTTCTTCAGTTGCTGCACAGGCAGGTAATTGAGTTCGGTTTCGTGGCAGGCACGCGGGTTGACCAGGCAGCTGGTCAGCTTGCCGCCAAAGGTGTGATCGAGGCAGGCCTGGTTGCAGCCGATGCAGGTGTTGATCTCATCGGCGCGACCCTCTGCGGCCTTGTTGACGAAATCCGGATCGGCGAGGAAGGGCCGTGCCATGGACACCATGTCGGCATCGCCCTCGGCGAGTATCTGCTCGGCGACTTCCGGTGTGTTGATGCGATTGGTGGTGATCAGCGGAATATTCACCGAACCCCGCAGCTTGGCCGTGACCTTGCTGAACGCCGCACGCGGCACTTTGGTGGCGATGGTCGGAATCCGCGCTTCGTGCCAGCCGATACCGGTGTTGATGATGGTCGCGCCGGCCTGCTCGATGGCCTTGGCCAGTTGAACGATCTCTTCCCAGGTGCTGCCGCCTTCGACCAGGTCGAGCATCGACAGCCGGAAAATGATGATGAAATTCGGGCCGACCGCTTCACGCACGCGGCGAACGATTTCCACCGGCAGGCGCATGCGGTTTTCATAACTGCCACCCCAGCGGTCGGTACGGTGGTTGGTGTGGGCGGCGAGGAACTGGTTAATGAAATAGCCTTCGGAGCCCATGATTTCCACACCGTCGTACTCGGCGGTTTGCGCCAGTACCGAGCAGGTGACGAAATCGCTGATCTGCTTCTCGATGCCTTCCTCGTCCAGCTCCTTGGGCTTGAACGGGTTGATCGGCGCTTGAATGGCGCTGGGTGCAACCTGTTTCGGGCTGTAGGCATAACGACCGGCGTGGAGAATCTGCATGCAGATCTTGCCGCCCGCGTCATGAACGGCACGGGTGACGATACGGTGCTTGAGCGCCTCTTCTTCGGTCGTCAGCTTGGCCGCACCGGAATACACGCCACCTTCGTCGTTCGGGCCGATACCGCCGGTAACCATCAGGCCGACACCGCCACGGGCACGTTCGGCAAAGTACGCCGCCATGCGTTCGAAACCACCCGGTTTCTCCTCAAGACCCGTGTGCATCGAACCCATCAGGGTGCGATTGCGCAGCGTGGTGAAACCCAGGTCCAGCGGAGCCAACAGGTGCGGGTATTGAGCGGCGGTCATCGGTAACTCCACATCGATCGATCACGGAAAGTGCAGGAGCTCTGTGGCCCCCATCAGTCATGTTCGACAGACTAAGAGTCGCAGCGCCGTCGCTCAATGACCGTAACTGACAACTTAATGATCGAAATGTGCAGCAACAGGGGGTGACCGAGAGTGGCCACCCCTCATAAGGTCAATTACCCGTAAATACCGGCTTGCGCTTTTCGAAGAAGGCGCGTGCACCTTCAGCCTGATCCTTGCTCGCCGCGCAGTGCAGGAAAGCCTTGCGCTCTTCACGCAGTCCTTCGTCCAGTGTCCTCTCGTCGGCGCCTACGATACAGCGCAGCACACCGTCCACGGCCAGCGGTGCCTTCTCAGCCAGTTCCTGCGCCAGCGCCATCGCTGCTACCTTGAGTTCGGCGACTGGATGAACGGAACGCACCAGCCCCATGCGCAAGGCCTCGTGACCGTCAATCCTGCGGGCACGCAACACCATATCGAGCGCGTTGTCACGACCAATGCAGCGAGTCAGGCGCACCGAACCGCCCCATGCCGGCACGGTTCCCAGATCCATCTCGGGCAGACCTATCTGAGTGCCAGTATCGGCGGCGAGACGGAAATGGCAGGCCAGGGGCAATTCGAGCCCGCCGCCCAGGCAGTAGCCGAACAGGGTGGCAACCGACGGCTTGCCCAGGGACTCGATGCGCGCCAGAACGCGTAGGCGCTGGTCGAGCACGGTGTCCCAACCACCGCGGGCTGGAACCTCGCGCATCGCCTCCTTGAGGTCCATGCCAACGGAGAAATTGGCCTCGCCTTCACCCGTGAAAAGCAGGGCACGTACACTTGAATCGGTGGCGGCCTCTTCAACCGCCGCTTCCAGAGCGTCGATGAAAGCGAAGCTCATTCGGTTGATCGGTGCGTCATTGATGCTGATGGACATAACGGCGCCGTGACGCGTGATCAACAGGGGGTTTTCGTTGGACATGATGAGTGATTCCTTTTTTTGTAAGGGGTGCCTACGACGGTCGCAAAATTATCGGCCGTCAAAAATGCGCAAATGTTTTCGTCGCAGCGAAGCGTGTCAGGCCACTTCAGGAGGCTGTTCCGGTTCCGGGAAAATTTGACCGCCTTCCATGGCCCATGAAGCGGGTATGTCGACCACTGCCACGACCACTGCATTCGCATCGGCCCCGGTGACGGCCATGTAAACGTCGGTGATTGCGCGCAGGATGGCGTGGCGTGTCGCCTGTGGTCGTCCTGCACGTATCTGTCCGCGAATTATCGCGGGGGTCGCGACTTGGCCGGCGGTGAATGCGCTTCCCGGTTCAAGCTCCTTGAACAGCACGTGCACATAGCTGGCCGGCGCGCCAGTTTCCCTGGTGTGAATGGATGTGATGGACTCGGCCAGCGATTGGCGTTGACGCTCGCTGAGCGTTCCTTTGACGGTCTGGCATTCATAGAGGGGCATGGAAAACTCCTTTGAAGACGTTATGCAACAGTCAGGTACACAGGGCTTCAGCCCTTCAACTTGATGATCAGTTCGATCAGCTTGTTGGGCTTGAGCGGTCCTTTGTCGTAGGGCGGCAGCATCATCCTGGTGGCCGCGAAGAAGCCCTGACGATAGACGGGGCGCATTTTGGAAAAGGTCTGAAAGCCTTCGTAACCGTGGTAATGGCCCATACCGCTGGCGCCGACGCCGCCGAAGGGCATGTCGTGCTGAGACACGTGCAGCAGCGCGGTGTTGATGCATACGCCGCCCGACATGATGTGGGTCACGTAGTAGTCCTGCAGGGCGCGGTCCCTGGTGAAGGGATACAGCGCCAGGGGCCTGTCGTGCTTGTTGACGTAACCAGCCACTTCTTCGCGAGTGGTGTAGGTCTTGACCGGCAGCAGCGGGCCGAAGATCTCGCGCTGCATGATGACCATGTCGTCGCTGACGTTGAATACCAGAGTCAGCGGGAACTTGCGCAGGGTCTTGTCCGGCGTCTGCTCGGGGAAAAGATTGACCACGCGCGCGCCCTTGGCCACAGCGTCATCCAGCGTGGCCTGCATGCGGTCATAGGCGCGCTGGTCGATCATGGACGTGTAATCGGCATGATTGATGTCAGGGTAGCGCTCGGCTATGACCCGCAGGGCTTCCAGCTCGAAGTCCGCCTCGGAGCCGGCGGGAATGAAGACATAGTCGACGTTGGTGCAGATCTGGCCCGCGTTGAAGGCCTTGCTCCACATGATGCGATCGACGGCCAGGGTCATCGGGAAATCCGGCGCGACCACGGCGGGTGATTTTCCGCCCAACTCCAGCGTCACCGGGGTCAGGTTGCGTGCAGCGTTCGCCATCACGGAGCGGCCGGTCTGACCCGAACCCGTGAAGAAGAGATGATCGAAGCGGATCGAGGAAAAAGCCGGGCCCACCGAGCCATTGGCGCCGCTGTCTTCGAAGAACTGAAGCTGTTGCGGCGGGAAATATTTCGGTGAGATGGACATCAGAAGACGCGTCAGATTGTTCGAGTTTTCCGACATCTTGACCATCGCCCGGTTGCCGGCGGCGAAGATGGCGGTGAGTGGCCCGAACGACAGCAGCAGCGGAAAGTTCCAGGGTACGATCACGCCGACCACGCCCAACGGCTGGGGAATGACACGGTTGCTGGAGGTGGGGTAGACCATCAGATCGATGTGACGCTTCTGCGGTTTCATCCACTTCTTCAGGTGCTTGATGGTGGACTTGATATCTCCCAGCACGACGAAAAACTCGGCGAACAGCGTCTCGAAGGTGGAGCGGTTGCCGTAGTCCTGGTTGATCGCTTCGATCAGTGCCTGGCGGTTGTCTTTCAGCATCCGCGCCAACTTCTTGAGGTCTTCCACGCGCTGGGCATAGCTGCGCTCGGGCGTGGCGAGGTAGGCGGCGCGTTGGTGCTCGAAACAGGATTGCATGGCGGGGGGAACGATGGGCTGGGCAATATTCAGGGCACTCATGCCGAGGTCCTTGTGTAGTGATTGAAAGGCGGCAAATGGGTTTGGCTACGCTTGTCGCGCAGCCGCCCCCCTTCTATTGCAAAGGATTCAATGCATCCGGTGTGGCGCTCACGCGTCCTTGAAGTTCGGCGCTCGTTTTTCCAGGAAGGCCGCAGCGCCTTCCTTGAAGTCTTCTGCACCGGTCAACCGGGCGACTTCACTTAGCAGTGTTGCAAGCGCCGCCTCGGGGCCTTTTTCACGAGCCAGGCGCACCGACGCAAGCGCTGCTTTAACCCCGGACGGTGAGTTCTGCGCAATCAGCCGTGCGAATTCGAAAGCGCGCGTCATCAGCTGGCTCTGCGGTACGACTTCTTGCACCAGCCCCATCCGGCAAGCGGACTGAGCATCGAACTCTTGCGCCGTCAGGATGTAGCGAAGCGCGTTACCGAGACCGATTTTTGCCGGCAAGAACACGGTGGCACCCCCGAACGGGAACAACCCGACTGCCACCTCGCGTTGAATGAACGTGACATCTTGCGCGGCGATAACGATATCTGCCGCTGCCGCCAGCTCCACCCCCAGGTTCATGCACTTGCCATGAACGGCAAGGACCACCGGTTTGCTCCGGCGGCGAACGGCCGGGTCGATTTCGAGCATATCCACCAGCGATGGATCGCCGATACGCAACTCTCCCCGCGCGGCGAGAGGCGCAGTACTGACGATGTCCATGCCCGAGGTGAAGACCAGGCCATTGGCATGCAACACCGCACAACGCAGGCCTGGATCGTCCTCGTAGATCGCCATGGCCTTGGCCAGGCCGATGAACATGTCGCGGTCGAAGGCATTCATCTTGCGCGGACGGTCCAGGCAGATCGACAGCACATTACCGTGGCGTGTGATAACCACCCGATCCTCAAGACGGTCGCCGGACGCGGCATGGGTTTCGCGTTTTTCGCGCTCGCGCAGTACCAGGATCCGCCGCAGGATTTTCCCTGCCGGGTTCTTCGGAATGGCGTCGATGAACTCGATGTCGCGCAGTTTCTTGTAGGGGGTTACACGCTGTGCGACGAAGTCGATCAGTTCGGCTTCGGTCACAGGTGAGCGCAGCACAACGAAGGCTTTGGGCACCTCACCGGATTCGGTGTCAGGGCTGGGCACGACGCCGGCATCCGCCACCGCGGGGTGCATCAACAACACACTTTCGAGTTCGACCGGGCTGATCTGGAAGCCTTTGAACTTGATGAACTCTTTGGCGCGGTCGATGATTCGCAGATTGCCGTGCTCATCGAGCCGGCCGACATCTCCGGTTCGCAGCCAGCCCTGCGCATCGATCGTTTCGGCGGTTGCCGCCGGATTGTTGAAGTAGCCGAGCATCACGTTGGGACCGCGTATCAGCAGCTCGCCATCCGCACCTGGCGCCACGTCCTGGCTGCCGCCGATTTCCACGACCCGCACCTCAATGCCATGCATCACCCGGCCGACCGAACCTTCGGCCTCTTTGGGCATGCCTGGCTCGGAAACAGCTCCGGTGGTGGTGGATTCGGTAAGGCCCCAGCCGTTGAGCACCGGTACTTTCAATCGATCGGCGGCGCTCTTCAGCAGGTCGGCACTGATGGGTGAGGCACCGGAGATGGCCAGCCGCAGGCTCGACAGGTCGAAATGATCGACCAAAGGGTGCTTGGCAAACTGCAACACAACGGGAGCAACGACCGGAGCGACAGTGATTTTGTAGTCCTGAATCACGCGCAAAGTCACTTCCAGGTCGAGAGCGGGCAGCACGATCAAGCGCGCGCCCTGAGAAAGAGCCGAGCCTATGAAGCTGGTTTGTCCATAGATATGGAAGAACGGCAGCGCCGCCAGGATGGTGTCGGACCGGCGGAAAACCTGGGCGGCGGTCACCTGCTCGGTCGCCGCGACGTAGTTGCGATTGCTGAGCATCACCGCCTTGGGGAAGCCGCTGGTGCCACTGGAGAACATCAGGGCCAACAGGTCTTTTTGCACATCACGGCAGCGTTCTTCGGCCAGAGGCTTGCCCATCAGCAACGAGGAAAACGGCGTGAGGCCCGCAGACTCACCCAGCACGAAAATTTCTTTGAGCTGCAATGTGGACAGGGTGTCACGTAGCCTTTCGAAGACTTGCGGGGTGACGATCACACGCGTGGCCCCCACCAGCTTGAGGAGTTCTCGCACGTCCTCTGGTGAGGACATGGGATTGAGTGTGGAGTACACGCCGCCGGCGAAGGCTATACCGTACAGAGCCACCGGGAACCAAATGCTGTTCGGCGCGATGATGGCGGTGACCTCGCCCGGCTCCAGACCGCGCTCTATCAGGTTGGCGGCAAGCACACGCACATGCCGGGACAGTTCGGCGTAGGTCAGTTGTTCACCGCTCAGCCCGTCGATCAGCGCCGGGTTGTCTGCGTAGTGTTGGATTCGCTCCAGAAATAGCCCGGCGAAGGAACCGACGGGTACTTCCAAAGGCCTTTGCGACAGAAATGAATTCATGTATTTACCCCGCTCGTGGTATTGGTCATTGCGTGTTCCGAGGCACGTTGGTGCGCCTTAGGGGTCATCGACTCGTGAACAACAGTACGAGCGGGGTCGTGAGCTCGACAAACGACATTGGTTTTACTTGGATGACAAAATGTCACGTGAAAAGAAGATCCTCATCCCTACGGAGAGCGTGCGACAGCTGCCCGCGCTCAATGCTTTTGAAGCGGCTGCGCGGCTGGGCTCCTTTCAAGAGGCCGCAACGTTCCTGCACCTGACGCCTTCGGCAATCAGTCACCAGGTTCGAAGGCTGGAAGGCGTATTGGGTGTGGCGCTTTTTGTTCGACGCAATCGGCAAATCGAACTGACCGAAAGCGGCCGCAAGCTGCAGCTGCACGTCAGCCGGGGCCTGGCCGAGATCGCTATCGGGCTTCAGGCGGTCAAACAAGCCAGTGACACCAGCCCTTTACGCATCAGTGTGGCGCCCAGTTTCGCGGCTACCTATCTGAGTGCGGGCATGGCGCAGTTCGAGCATGAGAACCCGGATATCACCGTGCATATGGAGTTTTCATCCAGAGTGGCCGATCTGGAAGCCCGCGAGCTGGACATTGCCATTCGCCACACCACGCAAACCCGATTCAACGTATTTTCCGAAAAACTGGCGGATGTTTCCGGTGCACCTGTCTGTGCACCGCAAATAGCGGCAAGACTCGTTGCCGGGGAGCGTATCGAGAGTATCCCTCGCATTACGCTAGCCCAGGCACCTGGCGTCTGGACACTTTGGAATCAAGCCGCCGGACGCATGGATATCCCGCCACAGCGTGAGCTGCTTTTTGAAAGTCTGAGTGATGGCCTGCAGGCGGCAATTGACGGTCAGGGATTGATGATGGCTCCGCTGGGGCTTATCGAAAAGCACCTGAAGAATGGCCAATTGGTTCTGCCTTTCAAGGAGAAGCTGGAGCGAGTGTCGGCCTACCGCTTGCTGTGTCTCAATGGCAATGAGATGTCTCCCAAAGTCTTGCGGCTGCGGCGCTGGCTAAAGGCGGTGATTCGCAACAGCGGCCATTTCGGCGACGGTCTCGATGTCGCCAGCCATCAGGTCCCGCGCGCAGATCGATAACCTTTCATTCGAACAACTGACGACGCCTGGCTCCCGGCGACATGGAAAACCAGCGCTGGCAAGCGCGATTGAACACGCTCTGTTCGCTATAGCCGAGCAGACCGGCAACCTGGGACATCGGCATGTGCCGCTCCGCCAGATAGTGGTCGGCACGGTCACGCCGCAGGCTCTCGACGATTTCATCGAAGCTTCTCCCCTGCTCGGCCAGCCTTCGCTGCAACATACGCACGTGCATACCCAGTTGCTCGGCAATCAATGGCAAACGGCAACGCTGTATCGGCATCATGCGCAAGACCAGGCGCTCGACCTGACTGACAACATCCGACGTCGCTTGCAAGTCGAACTGCTGGAAATACTGTTCCAGTGCGCGATGCAGGTAGGGGGCCTGCTGTTCAATCCGCTGATTGAGTTGTTCGTCACGAAGTACCAGGGCGTTGCAGGATTGACCGGTGCACACCGCAGTTTTGAAATAGCGCCGGTAACGTGCTTGAGCCACTGAGTGATTGGCGGAAAACAGAACCGCCTGGGCAACGAAGTTGTCGCCATACAGCAACCTCATGCCGTTATGCGCCACCCCCATTGCCAGCTCCACCATTTGCCGTCGCGGGGTCGGTCCGGACAGGCGGATGTCGATCAACAGACGCGGCGCCTGTTTCTCGCTAAGGTCCAGATCAAGCTGGATGCCCGGGCTGTGGTAGCCGATAAAACGGATGATTTGCTCCAACGCCTCCCCCGCCGTTGCGCACGTTCGAGCGATGACCGCAATCGGCCCCAAGACGTGCAAGTCCTGGTACTCGGCCATGCGCAAGCCAAAGTCAGGGCAGTCCAGCTCTCGTGCGGCAAACTCCAGCAGCCCGACCAGCGAACGCAACGGCACCCGTGCCTCCTCGTCCATCAGCACGTCCGGATGGATGCGGAAGCGCTCGAGCATGAGGTCAGCTTGCCCGCCGAGCTGGCTTGCCACCTCACGGAACCCGGTAAACGAGCTTGTTCTGATCAATGTAGTCATGTCGTCAAAGATCAAATAAATGGCATGAGAGGTCAATTATTTTCTACCGCCTTCAGCCAACAATCGGTCCCAGGTAACTCTGTTGCTTCCTGGTGAAGCAGCCCCTGTTCGCTCGCTCGGGATCATTGTGTGATGGAATTCGACTACGTAATCATTGGTGCCGGTTCAGCCGGCTGTGTCCTGGCCAACCGCTTGAGTGCAAATCCCGATATCACGGTATGTTTGCTGGAGGCCGGTCCGGAAGACCGCTCGCCATTGATCCATGCCCCGGTGGGCGTCGCGGCGATCCTGCCGAGCCGACACGTCAATTGGGCATTTCACACAGTACCGCAGCCCGGCTTGAACGGACGTCGCGGCTACCAGCCACGCGGCAAGGTACTGGGCGGAAGCAGTTCGATCAACGGCATGGTGTACATCCGAGGCCACCATGGTGACTTCGACGATTGGCAGGCGCTGGGCAATCCCGGCTGGTCGTTCGCCGATGTACTGCCGTACTTTCGCAAGAGTGAAATGAGCCACCGCGGCGCATGCGACTACCACGGGGCGCAAGGCGAACTTTATGTCGGCAGGAACCCGATGCATCCCGTCACGCAAGCTTTCATCGAGGCGGGGCAGATGGCCGGACACCGCCACAATCCCGACTTCAATGGCGTCGACCAGGAAGGCGTTGGCCAGTTCGATGTGACGATCCGCGACGGTCGGCGCTGGAGCACGGCCACCGCGTTCCTCAAACCGGTTCGACACATCCGCAAGAACCTCACGGTGCTGACGTCGGCCGCTGCCGAACGCATTGTGCTCGAAGGCAAAAAAGCCGTCGGTGTCGAACTGCGCCTCAAGGGCAATCGCCAGACCATCAAAGCACGCCGGGAAGTCCTGCTCAGTGCCGGTTGTTTCGGTAGCCCACAATTGCTGATGCTCTCGGGGATTGGCCCGCAAGAGGAACTCAAGCCCCAAGGCATCACGGTGCAGCACGAACTGCCCGGTGTCGGGCAAAACCTGCAGGACCATCCGGATGTCGTGCTCAGCTACAGGAGTCAGGATACGTCATTGATGGGTGTCTCACTGCGCGGCAGTGTGAAGATGGGCAAGGCATTGATCGACTATGCCCGTCATCGGCGCGGCCCTTTTGTGAGCAACTTCGCCGAAGGTGGCGGCTTCCTGAAAACCGATGCCAAACTTGCACGCCCGGATATCCAGCTGCATTCGGTGATCGCGATGATCGACGACCACAACCGCAAGCTGCACTGGGGCCACGGCTTCAGTTGCCACGTCTGCGTGTTGCGGCCCAAGAGCATCGGCAGCGTCGGCTTGCAATCAAACGACCCGAGCGCCCCACCGCGCATCGACCCGAACATTCTCGGGCATGACGAAGATGTCGAGACCCTGCTCACGGGCTACCGCATGACCCGGAACATCATTCAACAAGCGCCGATGGCGCGTTATGGCTTGAAGGATATGTTCAGCGCGGGCTTGTACGGCGATGAACAGCTGATCGAACTGTTGCGTCAGCGTACCGACACCATTTATCACCCGGTCGGTACCTGCAAGATGGGCAACGACGAGCGTGCGGTGGTGGACAGTCAATTGCGCGTGCATGGCATCGAGGGGTTGCGGGTGGTGGATGCCTCGATCATGCCGACGCTGGTGGGCGGCAACACCAACGCCGCTTCAATCATGATCGCCGAACGCGCGGCGGACTGGGTGTCCGCGAGCAGGTGATCCTGCCGTCGAATCGACCTTCGGCGTTGCTGCCGGAGGTCAGCGGTTTGGATACACAGGTTCCGAACAGTGCGGCAGTGGTTTGAGGTGATTTGCTCCTGATCAGCTAAGGTAACTTGGTCAACCACCCGTTTGGGCAGATCATCCATGAACGCCTACTTCACCCTGTTCTTCGGCATGTTCACTACCCTGCTGGCAATCATCAATCCTCTGGAAGCCATCCCGGTGTTCCTGGGTCTGTTGCAAGGCAAAGATGCCGCCGAACAGCGGCGGGTGGCGCGCAAGGCCTGCCTTTACGCGCTGCTGTTGATGTTTTTCTTTTTGATCTTCGGCAACCTGCTGCTGCGTTTGTTTGAAGTTCCGCTGAGTATGATTCGGGTAGTCGGCGGGGTGATCCTGATGCGGATCGGGTTCGAGCTTTTTGCGCCCTCGCCCGACAGCAGCCTGATTCCAAGCGGTGGCAAAGGCGACGAGGACGTATCTTTCATCCCCATGGCCATGCCGATCATGTTCGGCCCCGGCGCCATTGCCACGGTGATCGGCCTGACCAGCACCATCAAGGACTCCGACCGCGCCGTACTGTCCTTCGCCGTCGTGGCGCTGGCGATCTGCGCCACCATGCTGGTCACTTACCTCTCTTTGGCCTACGCCAACAACATCCTCAAGAAGATTGGCCCGCAAGGCATCGATGCCGCGACCCGCATCGTCGGTTTCTTCGTTTCGGCGATGGGCGTGGGGCTGATCTTTCACGGGACAGTGGAGTTTCTCCAGTCGTATGGGGTGCTACTCAACGGTGTAGCGAAGTAGGACTGCAAAGCTCTCATGCAAAAAAACGGGCGCCTGTTTGGGGCGCCCGCACGGCTGATCAGTCACGGCGTCAATCGTGTCCGTTATGACCGTTCTGCTTCATGGCTTTGAGGATGCCGTCCAGGTTGTAGGTTTCCGGCGCCTGCATGGGCGGGAAGTCCTTGTACGACATCAGCTCCTTCTCCCAGAGCAACTGTCCGATCGGCAGCATGTTCCAGTTGTAGATATAGGCGTTACCCGGTGAGCCCAAGGCACCGCCATAGCCCGTGATGGACTTCGCGTCGGCACCGACCGTTGTTTCAAAAGGGTCGCGCTTGAGGTTGAGCAGTTGGGTCCAGTGGAACGTGGTCGCGCCATACAACCCGCCCGTCGCGGTATCCGGCACCATGGTGTAGTACATCTTCCAGTTCTTGTAGCGCACCGCCGAAGGTTGCGAGCCGGTGTAGTAGAAGAAGGTGTCGCGCGCCGACTTGTCGGACTTGCCGGTCAGGTAGTCGGTTTGATCCACGCCATCGAGCTTGGTCTTGACGATGCCGGGGTAATTGCCCGCCATGATCTGCTCATTGAGCTCATTACCCTTCTTGCCGCCAGCGATATTGACCAGGGTCGGTACCCAGTCGAGCGAGGCGAAAATATCGGTCAGGACCGTGCCAGGCTTGATCACCCCGGGCCAGCGAATGACCAATGGCGCGCGCATGCCACCCTCCCAGGTGGTCAACTTGCCGCCTTTGAACGGGGTTGTACCGCCATCCGGGAAGGTAATGGTTTCCGCACCGTTGTCGGTGGTGAAGACGACAATGGTGTTGTCCAGTTGGCCCATGTCCTCGAGTTTCTTCAGGACATAACCAATATTGTCGTCCAGTTGCTTCATGCCTGCTTCGTTGGTGCCCCAGTCTTTTCCGCCGGGCTCACCGACCATGGCGTCATACTTGGGTGGCAGCACCGTGGTGATGTGCATGCGCGCCGGGTTGTACCAGACGAAGAAGGGCTTGTTGGTCTTCTTCGGATCGTTGCGGTCGAGGAAGTCGATGACCTTGGCAGAGATTTCTTCATCCACGGACTTCGAGCGTTCCAGCGTCAGCGGCCCTTCGTCCTTGCACGTGGTGTTCTTTTGCGTACCGTCGCTGGAGACGCAGGACATGACCGGACGAGGTGGCGTCAGGCAGGTACCTTCCCGCGGATCGATGGCGCCAGGCACGTCCGGCAGCCCGTTGATCGGCGTGGCCTTGCAGGGTGGGGCGATGCCCTGCACCTGCGGCGTCTTGTTGATGTCGACAAAGCTCACGCCCTGCATTGCATCGAGGTGATAGAGGTAACCCCAGAACTCCTGGAAGCCGTGGGAAGTCGGCAGTGCCTCAAAATTGTCACCCAGGTGGTTCTTGCCAAATTCGCCTGTGTTATAGCCTAGATCCAGCAGGAACTTGGACAGCGCAGGTGTGCCAGGACGCAGCCATGACGGGCTGCCGGGCAATTGCGGTGGGATCATGCCGGTTCGCAGCGGGTGCATCCCGGTAAAAAAAGCATTGCGCCCCGCCGTACAACTCTGCTCGGCGTAGTAGGTCATGAATTTCGCGCCTTCCTGGGCGATGCGATCGATATTCGGCGTTTCACCCACCGCCAGGCCCTGGTGATAGATGCTCGGCTGCATCCAGCCGATGTCATCGGCCATGATGAACATGATGTTGGGTTTCTTGTCGGCCGCTTGAGTCACTGTCGACAGGCTGACGGTACTGGCAAGACTGCTTAACGCCAGTCCCGTCAGTACAAGTTTTCTCAGTTTCATGAACTTGATCCTCTTCCAGTTGATTCACATAACTACCCATCTCGGATACGTCGTGCTCTCATCTCTCAAGGCTCAAAAACTTCAACTGCCCCATCCTTAATACTGACGGTCATCCGTCACGGGTGCGGCTTCCTTAAATATGTTGAGCTTTGACCGCAATGGTGTTTGGCTCCAGTCATTTGCATACCCAGAATTCAGCCCTACCACTAACCGGATGGTGAGTATAGACGCGCATTTACAAGGAGCCGGCCGCAAAGCCGCCCCTCCATGGATCACATCACTTCATCGCTTTGCCTGCGCGACATCGCCGCAGAAAATATCGACGCTGCCATCTTCGGGTGATGTACGCACGACGATGGAATATTGTCCGGAAAGCAACTCTGACGTTGCGATCGGCGCATTACGGTAAAAACTCCAACCGTTGGACCCGGCTTCATTTTTTGTATTGACCTTATCGTTCATTGCATAGGCGACAGGTCCGGGTTGCTGACAGCTGCCTTTGTTGATGAAGGTGTAAATGCGCGGCGGCAGGAGGGTTCCGGTGGGAACGCCAGTGATATAGAAATCAAAATTGGTCTGGTTGCCTTCGGCTGTCAGGGTGGCGTTGCCCGTCTGGCCCGCATTGCGGTGGGTGGCCGCCAGAGGCAGATTCATTGAGTGGTTCGAAGCCGTGCTGCAACCGAAAAGACCTGCCATGAGTAGCGCGAGTGGAACGATGCGGGTATTCATAACAACCTCCAAAAGTGGAAGAAGTGCATGGGGGAACATTGGGTATAGCTCATTAATAAATGGGCTGTACCTCAATAAATCCGCATTGGAAAACTTCGCACCTGTCACCCGGCGATCAGGCAAAAAAATAGAAGAAACGCTGACAGTGTCATCTGTCCCTGGCTTTCACGCCTCCATGATCTTGACCAACAGACTTTCGCGCTGGCAAACGTCGGCCTCCACTGCCCTCACTTCTTTCATGAATACCTCTACCGCGGGTGGCAGCGAACGTTCCTTGAGGTAAATGAAGCCGTACCGGGTACGCAGTGCGAGGTCCTGAACGGGTAACGGCGCGATTTCTCCCGCCGACAATTCGCGTTCGAACGTCGACAGATTCCCCAGCGCCAAGGCGTTGCTGTTCTCGACGAACTTCACGATTTGCATGGGGACATCAATTTCGATGGCCGGTACGAAGTCTCCGCTCAGCGCATCATAGGCACCGGCGCAGCCCAGCGTTGCCGGAAGCAAGTGGGTCGCCAATCGCAAGGGAATGCGCGACGCCACCCAGGGGTAATCGAGTGTTTGTGCCAGCGTCAGGGAACGGTTTTGCGCCAGCAGCGGATGGTCCGGTCGACAGAACAGGCGGCCTTCATGCTCCCCCAACAGCTCGCAGGTGAGCTCTTCCCGGCCTTGCAGGGTACTGATTTCAGCGATGCCCAGATCCACCACGCCGGTTGTGACCTGATGCGCCACCTCCCGCCACCCGGCCACATGGGCCGTCACCTTGATTTGCGGATGCCGGGCATGCATCCGCGCAATGCTGGCGTATCCGCTGATGATGCTGGGGTAAGGACCGAAAGCGACTTTCAGTGCGCCGATATCCCCGCCCGCGAGCAAGGCGATGTCACGGCGCAGATCCTGCTCCGCCACCAACAGGCGCTGACTTTTCTCCCGAAGCAAATGACCAAATGCAGTCAATACAACGCCGTCGGTGCGTCGATCGAACAACGTGACCCCGAGTTCGCGCTCCAGCAACTGGATGCTTTTGCTCAGCGCCGGCTGGGAAACACCCAGCGCCTTTGCCGCTCGGCCAAAGTGTGCGTGCTCAATCAATGCCAAAAACTGACGTAGACGGTTCGGCGTCATTTCATAACCTTTATGTTATCGAAAGCCTTTAAAACGGAATTTTTCGGAATTAACTCAATATGCTATTCATGGTTCGACAGGTCAAGCCGAGAACGCAGAACACTCGCGTTGCCTTGACGCCCTTGGACACTTCATCTGGCGCAGGAACCTTTCATGTACAACAAGACCCTCCATCTGGCATTGGCGATCACACTTGGCGGTGGCATCAGCCCTTGCGTTTTCGCTGCCGATGCAAACGGCGCAGCTTCCGATCCGGCTCCATCGCAAAACGTGCACTTCGACAGCAAGGGCAAGGCGCCTTCGTCCTACACGGTCGACATGCAGAACACTGTGCGCAAGACACTCCCCTTTGCAGACAAGCGCGACCTTGAAGAAGCGAAAAAAGGCTTCATCGCCGCACCGCCCTACAAGAAGATCATGGCCGACGCCGGGAACGTCGCGTGGAACATGGGGAGCTACAACTTCCTGAATGAAGGCAAGGATTACGACAGCATCAATCCGTCGCTGCAGCGTCAGGCGGTGCTCAATACGGCCTATGGCCTCTATGAAGTCGTTCCGGACAAGATCTACCAGGTGCGCGGGTTTGACCTGGCCAATATCACATTCATCAAGGGCGACACCGGCTGGATTGTCTTCGACACGCTGCTGTCGAAGGAAACCGCCAGGGCCGCCCTGGACTTCATCAACGAAAAACTGGGCAAGCGCCCGGTCGTGGCGGTGGTGATCTCCCACTCCCATGCCGATCACTTTGGCGGAATCCGCGGCGTGGTCGACGAGGCCGATGTCCGCAGCGGCAAGATCCCGCTGATTGCGCCGCAAGGTTTCATGGAGCATGCCGTGGCTGAAAACGTCTACGCCGGCAACGCCATGAACCGGCGAGCGTTCTTGCAATATGGTTTGCTGTTGCCGCACAGCCCCTATGGTCATGTCGACATGGCCATTGGTAAAAACGCTTCCAGTGGGAACATGGGCCTGATCGAACCTAATCGTTTCATTACCAAAGATTTCGAGACCCTGACCATCGACGGTATCGAAATGGAGTTCCAGAGCACGCCCGGCACTGAAGCGCCCGCAGAGATGAACACCTGGTTCCCACAGTTCAAGGCGTTCTGGGCAGCCGAGAACATCACTGGCACCATCCATAACATCTATACCCTGCGCGGCGCCCTTGTCCGCGACCCGCTGGTCTGGTCGAAGAACATCAACAATGCCCTGTATCGCTACGGTCAAACGGCAGACGTCATGTTCGCCTCCCACAGTTGGCCACGCTGGGGCAATGAGCGGATTCAGGATGTGATGCGCGCGCAACGCGATGCCTATGCCAACCTGAACAACGCCGTGCTGCATGCCGCCAACCAGGGCGTCACCATCAACGAGATTCAAAACGTCTACAAATTGCCCGAAAGCCTGAAAAACAACTGGGCGACCCATAGCTACCACGGCTCGGAAGAACACAACAGTCGCGCCGTGATCAACCGCTACCTGGGTTACTGGGATGCCAATCCGGCGACGCTGATGCCGTTGTCTCCGAAGGATTCGGCACCCTTGTATGTGGAAATGATGGGAGGCGCCGACAAGATCATGGCCAAGGGCAAGTCCTTGTTCGATCAGGGCAAGTACCGCGAAGCCTATGAAATCCTCAACAAGCTGGTGTATGCCGAACCGCAGAACAGCAAGGCCAAGGACTTGCTCGCGGATGTCTATGAGCAAGTCGGTTATCAGAAGGAAAGTGCCGGCGTGCGCAATAGTTTCCTCTCGGCCGCGTATGAACTGCGCCATGGCATGCCCAAGGGCGTGCCGCCAAAAACGGGTGGTGCGGACATGATCCGCGGCATGAGCACCGAGTTATGGCTGGAGTACCTGGGCATTGCCCTGGATGGCAGCAAAGTCGCGAACCAGCACTTCATCTTCAACCTCAAGACACCCGATAACGGCGAGCAATTTGTCGTGGAGTTGAGCAACTCGACACTGACCAATATCAAGGGGCAGCAAGCCAGCAAACCCGACCTCACCATCACCCTTGACCGTGCTGACCTTGAAGGTGTGATGGCCAGGAAAACCAGCTTTGATCAACTTGTTGCAGCCGGCAAAGCCACTTTCGAGGGCGATCGTAAACCGTTCGAACTGTTGATGGTGGCGATCACCCCGTTTACCCCGACCTTTGAACTACTGCCAGGCACCCAACAGTAATCAACAAGGGCTGCGCTTCATCCTGCACCGGGGTGAAGCGCTTTTTGGCGTTCTACTCGTAACCCTGAATAAACAATAACGAGCATGGATGGCGCTATTCATAAGTTGTTCCTTCCAATATCGAGAATATGAACTACCACTTATGTGTGACCCCACCAGGCCGCTTGAACGTAATTCAGGTTTTTCGACGTTCGTTAATTCACCCTTATTCGAAAATGCACATTTGCCGGGATTTAATCCATGCAAACCAGAACAGGTGCACTGCCTGCCTTTACGCTACTTGCCTTGTGCAGCCAGCAAGCACACGCCGGCGGCCTCATGCTCTACGAAATCGGCACCGATAACGCCGGCCTGGCCAACGCCGGTGCCGCTGCCCGCGCCCAAGGCCCCTCGACCATCGCCAGCAACCCGGCGGGCCTGAGTTACCTGCCGGGAACACAGATCACCGCGGGCTTGCAGGTGCTTTACGGCAACCTCAAATTCGATCGCGACGAAGACACCAACGTGCCGGGTAGCGGCAGTGGCAACGCCCTCGACCCGATTCCCGGCGGCAGTTTTTTCATCAGCCATGAACTGGACGAGCACTGGAGTGTCGGCTTCGGCCAATACGCCGACTTCGGTCTGGCGGTCAATTACGACAACGACTGGTCCGGGCGCTACTTCGCGCAGAACGCCAGCCTCGGTGGTTTGTCGTTGGTGCCGAGCGTGGCTTACCGCTTTAACGAGCAATGGTCGGTGGGTCTGGGCGTCAAGGCCATGTACGGCATGCTGCAAGCCCAGACCGCGATTGACCGCTCGCCGTTCGGCTTTACCGACCGCACCGACGGCCAATTCAAGTACAAGGACCAGGATTGGGGCTTCGGTGCGAATGTCGGCGTGATCTACGCCCCGCAAGCCGGCACGCGCATTGGCCTGACCTACACCAGCCAGGTCGATCTGGACTTCGAGGACCGGCTGGACGTGAATGGCGATGGCCGACTGCTCGAGCGCGTCAACAACACCAAAACCGAACTCGATGTGAAGGTACCGCAAACCGTCACCCTGAGCCTGTTCCAGCAACTGGACCGGCAATGGGCCTTGCTGGCCTCGGTCAACTGGCAGGACTGGTCAGAGTTCGGCGACATCGCGGTGCAGGTCGACACCACGGCGCTCGGCGCCCGATCAACCACTGTCGACGCACATTTCAAGGACACCTGGCACCTGTCGCTCGGCGCGCAATACCAGGCTACCCCGCAATGGTTGTGGAACGTCGGTGTGGCGTACGACAGCAGCGCCGTGTCGGACCACAACCGCAGCGTTACCGTACCGATGGCCGAGTCCTGGCGCCTTGCAACAGGAGCCACCTATGCGCTGGACAAGGACACCGACGTCAACCTCAGTTGGGCCATGATCTGGATTGGCGACATGCCGGTTGACCAGACCAGAAACGTTTCGGGCAATCGAATTTCCGGTCAATTCGACAATGCCTGGATTCAAGCCGTGACCGGAAACATGACCTGGCGCTTTTGAGTGTCTTGCCACACCAAAGCGACTTCATCCGAGGAGCACACAGCATCATGAATCTGTCCCGAAACCTGCTTGTCGGTGCCGCCGTGGCCGGGCTTCTGCTCGGTGGTTGCACCTCCAAAGTCACTGAACAGGCGCAGTACTCCGGCTACCTGTCCAACTACGACAATCTGCAGGAGGTCACCACGCCCAGCGGCGGCACGGCGATGCGCTGGGTGAGCCCGTCGTGGAACCCCAATGCCTATGACACGGTAGCGTTCGAGCGACTGGAGCTGTATCCGGCGCCCAAGCCCAATGAGCGGGTCAACCAGCAGACACTCGATGACATCCGGGACTACATGAGCAGCAGGGTCAAGGCGACGCTGGGGCAGAAGTACCGGATGGTCCACCACACGAGTGCCGCGCCAAAAGGTTCGAAAACCTTGATCCTGCGCGCCGCGATTACCGGCGTGAGCGCCTCCAATGAAGGCATGAAATGGTATGAAGTGGTGCCCGTCGCCGCTGTCGTCGGAGCGACACAGGCGGCCACCGGTCACCGCGATCAGGACACCGAGCTGTATATCGAGGCCGAGCTCATCGACGCGAAAGACAACCAGACCGTGGCCAGGGTAGTGCGCAAGGTGTTCGGCAAGCAGTTGTCCAACGAAACCCAGAAAATCACCGCCCAGGACTTCAAGGCGGCGATCGACAAGTTGAACGTCGATCTCTGGGCATTCATCCGCAGTTGAATCGCTTCCCCGTAGAGGAATAGCTGACATGGCTTCCCATACATTGCTTCGACTCACAAACTTGCACAGACCTTTAATCGTCGCAACGCTCATCGCCAGCGCGCTTGCGTTAAGCGCTTGCGCAACGGTGGATGCCCAGACGACCGCCTACGTCGGGGTCGAGCACCCTGCTCCGACCCTGCCCAGCGAAGTCCAGATACTACGCACGGAACCGACGCGCCCCAGTGTGCGTTTGGGCGAAATCCTGATCGATGCCAGTGTCGACCCCGCGCCTCCCATCACCCAGGTCGAACAGAAACTGCGTGAAGAAGGCGCCAAACTGGGTGCAGACGCGGTGGTGGTGGTTTACGACCAGATCCAACCCGTCGCCGCCTACGTGACCGGTCCTCTGTGGAACCGCGACATCGATACGATCCAGGGCCGCAAGCTCAAAGGCATTGCCATCAAATACCAATGACGAGGTGCACAGCTATGAAAGCAATCCTGTCCTGGCTGACGGTCACGTTGGCGACTGTCTTGATCAGTGCCTGTTCCGCCGTGGGATCGAACGATGGTGGTGCCGGTGAAATGGAGATTCGCTCGGGCAAGATCGAGCAGATATCGCTGACGCAGATGCAGACCAATCACGACAGTGGCGTCGGCGCCGTCCTTGGTGGTCTCGGCGGTCTCGGCATTGGCAGCCTGATCGGCAGTGGCACCGGGCGCGACGTTGCAATGGTTGCCGGCGCACTCGCCGGTGCGGTGGGCGGTAACTATGCAGAGAAGAAAAAGTACGATCAGCCGGTCGCAGCGCAACAGGTCATCGTGCGGGTGAAAAGTGGCGTGCTGGTATCGGTGACCCAGCCGATCAATCCGGCCCTGAGCAATGGCATGAACGTTTACATCGAAGGCTCGGGAAATAATGCCCGGGTGCTGCCACAGGGTGGGTAGCGGCCACGTCTGGAGCGGTAAAACGCCGTTGATCAGGCAGCCCAAGGCATAAAGCAAGTCATTACAGTAAAAATAAATAAACCTACTGTTGTGTAATATTACACTTCACGATAGATTTGTTAATAACCTGTAATGAGCTGAAAAGACCATGAAACCTTGCGTAAAAAGCCTGGTGCTCGAACTGCTGGTCGCTAAAAACGGCGTTCCCTTGCAGGTCAGGGAAGCCATCGTCGCCTGCGAGCTATTCGGCATCAGTGAAAACAACGTCCGGGTCACCTTGGCGCGCCTCACTATCGAAGCATTGCTCGAAGGTGCGGGCCGAGGAAGTTATCAGTTGGGGCCGCAGGCCAGGGACATCTCGGCGCAGCTGTTCGAGTGGCGCAACGTGGAGCAGCATCTGCGGCCGTGGGACGGCAGTTATCTGATGGTGGCGTGCAATGCCCTGGGGCGCAGTGATCGCAACATCTTGCGCCAGCGTGAACGTGCCCTGCAGATGCTGGGTTTCGCGGAGCTGGACAAAGACCTGTACGTGCGCCCGAACAATATCTCGCCTGATATCGAGTCGTTGCGTCGACGTTTGATCGAACTCGGCCTGGAACCGGCCGCACTGGTTTTCCAGGCCCAGGGCTTCGAAGAGGCGCAGTCGCAGCGAATACAAAACCTGTGGAAGGGTGAGTTGCTCGACGACAGCTATCGCCGCAATTGCGAGCAATTGGAAAGCTGGATGCTGCGCGCGGGGCAACTGAAGCCGGATATGGCCGCACGCGAGTCTTTCATCCTCGGCCGCGAAGCCATCCGCCAGATCGTCTTCGACCCCCTGCTACCGGAACCTATGGTCGATGTGGCGCTGCGCACGGAATTCTTTGCCTGCACCCAGCGCTTCGTGGATCGCGGCCATCAAATCTGGCGCACCTTTGTGCAACAGCCCTGAAGACTCAACTGACTCATCACCCGGGCCGGTACCTGGCCCTTGATGTCGAGGATAGACATGCATAACAAAACCAAAATCAGCGATATTCTCAGCCGCGACGAAATCAAATCCTTCAGCGAACGCTCAGACCTCTGGGGTGCCTGGGCCGTAGTGTCTACTTGGGGTGTGTTGGCCTTGACCTTTACAAGCCTGGCCTGGGCCCGCGAACTCCTGCCCTGGTGGGGATTTTGTCTCGCCCTGATCGTGGGTATCGTGATTATTGCCGGACGCCAGTTGTGCTTTGGCATTTTGCAGCACGACGCCGCGCACGGGACATTGTTCAAGACCAAATGGTGCAATGACGTACTGGTGGACTGGTTGTGCGCCCGGCCGATCTGGAACGAGCTGCGCAAATATCGTCCCTATCACCTGACTCATCACGCCAGGACCTCTTGCGTCGACGACCCCGATCTCTGCCTGGTTGCCGGATTGCCTACGACGCGACGCTCCTTGATGCGCAAGTGCCTGCGCGATCTTTCAGGCATTACCGGTCTGAAGTTCCTGGCGGGACGCGTGCTGATGGATGCCGGCGTGCTGCAGTGGTCGCTCACCAGCGATATCCACCGCCTGCCGCAGGCAGGTCGTCGCTGGTGGGACTACCCACGGACCTTTTTCAGAAACGCCAGCGGCATGCTACTCACCAACGGCCTGCTCCTTGCCGCATTCTGGATCAGTGGACAGGCGTGGTTGTACGGTGTGTGGGTGCTGGCCTATATCACGCCGTTTCCGTTGTTCATCCGCATTCGCTCCATGGCCGAACATGCCTGCCTGGAATCAGGCACGGACGTCCTTCGCAATACGCGAACCACACAAGCCGGTGTTATCGCCCGCGTTTGCGTGGCACCTATCCGGGTCAACTTTCACATCGAGCACCATCTGATGGCATCGGTGCCGTATTTTCGCCTGCCGAAGTTGCATGCTCTTTTGCGACAGCGTGGCATCGTGCCGCAACCGCCCACTTACTTGCAGGTGCTCAAGCGTGTGAGCCAGCGAATTCACACCGCCTGATGGGTGAATACTGTTCGCCCCAGACTCAAAAGCCGAAGTAGACAAATGCCGTAGCTGCCGCCATACCCCACGCGACCAATGCCATGACCGTTGAGTTTTGCGGTAATCCGGATTCGCTCAATCGCTGCAAACCGGGCTTCGCAACACCGACCTGTACATAATAACCATGCCTGATTGCCTGGTAGGTATACCGCAGGCCGACCAACAGAAACAGGGCGATCAGGCCAAGGGCAAGCCCACGCCTGATAGCCGGTTTAGCCAATGCTGCAAGGTGATCCTGCTCGCAGGCAACGCTATTGAGTTGCACAACGGTAATTCGTTGATAGTCCGTCGAAGAGCGCTTTTGCCCCATCTGGATCGCCGCCTGTTGCTCCAGATCCAGCACCTGATACTTCCAGAGTGTTGACGATCCTTTTCGGCAAAAGGTAAACGCAGCAGGACTTGAGACGGAGATAATACAAGCGTCGTTGATATCCAGTTTTTCCAGCGTTTCCATGGCTGACCTGGTGAAGTCCAGGTCGAAGACAGAAGCGGCCCCGGTAGCAGATGCCGCGGCCGAAACCAGTAGGCTGCTCAAGATGCAGATGGCAGAAATGTTCACGACCTGGTGTCCCCTTTTCCATTTTTTGATTTCGCAGCTCAATTCCAGCCTGCTTTGTTGAGCTCCAGTACGCTGCTGGCACCCCGATTACCGATGGGTCATTGAGTGGAAGGAAAAAGGGAGGGCATCCATTGCCCTCCCTTCCGTGGTCCACGCTCCCTGCGACAGTACTGGCCAGGACCTCAAGTGGCCAGGATGAAGTCCGTTTGATCAACGGCCGCGCTGTTGACACCGACAAGCTGAATGCTGTCAGCCCCGATCCCTACCACCGTGTCTGCCCCGTTGGCCGTGATGGTCACGTTGGCAGCGAACGTCGCGCTGGTGATCCCCAGCGCCGTGATATTGAGCAAGTCCTGCCCGACTGGATTGGCTCCGAAGCCGAAGATCTGGTCGTTGCCGAAACCTGCGGCAGCAAACACAAACGTATCGTTGCCGGCGACGCCACCACTCATCACGTCGTTACCGCCACCGCCGGTTAGAACGTCGTTACCCGCCCCCCCCACGATCGTGTTGGCCTGCGCGTTGCCGCTGCCCGCAAAGTTGCCGCCACCGCCGAAAAACAGATTTTCGACGTTGGCATCCAGGGTGTAGCTCGCGAGTGAGGTCCACACCGTGTCGCTGCCACCACCGGCGTTCTCGCTGACCACGTCCCCAAGGTCGGCGACTGCGTAGATATCATTGCCATCACCGCCGGCCATCGTGTCGGCACCGCCGCCGCCGACCATCGTGTCGACTCCGTCGCCGCCGTTGAGGGCGTCGTTACCCGCGCCGCCGACCATCGTGTTGGCGAGCTCGTTGCCGTTACCCACAAAGTTGCCGCTGCCGCCGAAAAACAGATTGTCGACGTTGGCACTCAGGGTGTAGTTCGCAAGCGAGGTCCAGACCGTATCCGTGTCGGCACTGCCAAGCTCGCTCACCACGTCCCCAAGGTCGGCGACTTCATAGGTATCGTTGCCGACGCCACCGACCATCGTGTCGGCACCTGCGCCACCGATGATGACGTCGTTACCTGCGCCGCCGGTGAGGACGTCGTTACCCGCACCACCCACGACCGTGTTGTCGAGCACGTTGCCGGTGCCCGCGAAGTTGCCGCTACCGCCGAAATACAGATTCTCGACGTTGGCACCCAGGGTGTAGCTCGCAAGAGAGGTCCAGACCGTGTCCGTGCCTGAGCCGCCAAGCTCGAACACAACGTCCCCGGTGTCGGTGACTTCATAAGTATCGTTGCCGGCGACACCACCATTCATCACGTCGTTACCGCCACCACCGATGATGACGTCGTTACCCGAACCACCCACGAGCGTGTTGTCGAGCGCGTTGCCGATAGCCACAAAATTGCCACTGCCGCCGAACGCGAGGTTCTCGACATTGGCACCCAGGGTGTAGCTCGCGAGCGAAGTCCAGATTGTGTCGTTGCCTTCGCCGCCAAGTTCGGTCACCGTGTCCCCAAGATCGGAAACTTCAAAGGTATCGTCGCCAAGACCTCCCGCCATCGTATCGGCACCACTACCGCCGATAAGAATGTCATTGCCCCCGTCACCATTGAGGATGTCGTTGCCACCCAGGCCGTTCAGGAAGTCGTTGCCATCACCTCCGCTGGCCACGTCGTCGCCTGGCGTGCCGATAAAAATGTCGGCACCGGCGGTACCGACAAACACTGCACCGACGGTCACCGGGGCCGTGGCGTCGGACGCAATGCTTTCGGCCACACCGAAGTCATCGACGTAACTGACCACCACGCGCACCTGATCGCCGACCTGAGCCTGGCCAAGCGTAAACGTGCTAGCGGTGGCTCCGGCGATGTCAACGAAGGTCACCCCATTGGTCTCCTGCCACTGGAAGGTGAACTGCGGATTGCTGAGGCCATCGACGTCGACGATGGTCGACAGGTCGGCGGTCAACACCTGGTTCAGAAACGCAAACCCGAGGATGCCCGGCCCTGCGGTCGGTGCGTTGTTCGCCGACGAGTCGACGATCTCCAGCGTACCATTGCCATCCTGATACACCGCGCGAACGCGGATGTTCAGCCCGGCGACATCGTCCGCCACCATATAGGTGGCGCCCGTCACCCGCGATGCCTCGCCGGCGGCGAGAATGGTGATGTCATCATAGATGCCCGAACCGGCAATGGTTTCGACCTGCCAGTAGTACGCCACCGGTCCGGTAACCGCACCGGTCGGATTGGCCGCACCCACGCTGTTGGCGTCGCGTATCGACTGGCTGCTGACGCGCAGCAGTTGGCCGGCGACAGGCGCATCGACACGCGCACCGGTGGTAGCATCGAGGATCGCCAGACGCCCCACAGGAGCGCTGTTCGAGGCGGTGCCAACACCGGAGGCCTGCGTCTGGTCAGCGAACTGCAGGCGCTCGATGCCGGTCAGGTGATCGACGCCATCACGCCCGGCCACCAGGTCGGTCACGATGACGGCGTTGCCCTCGACAGCGACCGTGTACTCCGACGCGTTACCGGAATACAACGCAGTATCGAAGTTGTCAGTGCCGGTCAGAATCTCCCGCACGATGACCAGTTGGCCCGGGTTGTAGGTACCGTTGAGCATGAACGGCACCAGTGGTTCCATGCTGTTGAACGTGGCGATCTCCGCGCCGCTTCCATCAGCATTCGCCCGTACGCTGATGCGCACGTTCAGCCACTTGTCACCATCGATGATGTCGTCACCACCGCGACCTTCGATGAGGTCGCTGCCGCTGCCACCGAGGATGATGTTGCCGCCGTCAAAGAACGTAGCTCCCGCTGCCAGCAGATCGGACAGACCGTTGATCAGGCTGATGTTGGTCAGCACACTGCCGGTTGCACCCGCAGTGGGTAGCGTTGTCGCATCTGTGCTATCGCCGCGCAGGTAATCACCGTGAGACGAACCCGACAGACCTTCCATGGCGTCGAAACGCACCAGCGCCGACGCTCCCGAACCCGGCGTCGGTGGTACATCGAAGAAGCGGTCACTGAAATCGATGCTCACGCCCTGGGCGAGTCCCTTGAAGGTCGCCCAGTCATAGCCCGAGCCGCCGATATAGCGATCACCGAAGCCGAGACTGCCGACCATGATGTCGTCACCGCCTTCGCCGTTGAACTTATCGTTCTCGCTGGCGCCGACGAATACATCGTGGCCGATCACAGGGTCGTTACCGAGCGGGTCGAAGTTGTCGCCAGGTGCACCGTCCGAGGTGCCCTTCTCGATCCAGTCGTCGCCTTCGTTACCCATGTCCTGTTCGTTGGCCTTGCTGCCCAGGATGAAGTCGTTGCCCTGGCCACCAATGGCTTCGGAGGCGTCCTCACCGGTAATGATGAAGTCGTTGCCGAACCCGCCAATGATCAGGTTGACGCCGTTGCCTCCGTGCAGCACGTCATTACCGTCGCCACCCTGGAGGTTATCGTCGCCGCCGGTGTCGGTAATGATGTCGTCGCCGGCGCCACCGCGCAGCTGGTCGTTGCCGTCACCGCCTTCGATGCGATCGTTGCCGCCATCACCCCAGACCGTGTCGTCGCCTTCACTGGAGATGAGGATGTCTGCGTTTTCGGTACCGCCCAGCACGATGTGCTGGTCACCTGTGTACTTGATGTAGTTGGTGTCCGCCCCCACGGTCAGCGGATTGTCGCGGAACACCACTTGCTCGCCGTTCGGGCCGAGCGGATCGGCGGCGGCCAGGCCTTCGTTGAATTGCCTGCCCGGGTCCACTTCCAGGTAGAGTCCCGGGGTCGAGAACACCAGGCCCGGCAAGTGAGTGGCCGAAGTGTTGGCCATGATCAACTTGGCAAACGAGTTGCTTTCAAGCTCCGCATTCATCGTCAGGCCAGCGGTACGCTCCAGGTAGTAGAAGCGATCGCCGTCCTGCAGTTTTTCCAGCTGGTTCTCGAACACGAAGTTGAAGGTCGAGCCGAGCATGCCGCCGAACGGGGTTTTCTGTTCGGCCAGGCCGCCGATCCAGAGATCGATGGCATCGACGCCAGTGACCGTTACACCCCTCAGGTCGTCGGCAGTGCCCAGCACGCCATCCGTGCCGGCCAGCGTTACGTTGGCATAGGCACCGGTGCTGTTGAGGAAGTCCAGACGATCGACTGGCTCCGTAACACCACCATCGCCAAACACCAGCAACATCGCCGCAGCGCGCTTGCCTTCCAGCGTGGTCGCCGCGGTGATCGTGTCATGCGTGCCGTAGGCCGCGATGAAGTTGATCAACGACTCCGGATGTTTGAGGTGCTGCACCAGGTCGACCCAGCTGGTGTACGGCTTGAGTTGGGTATCACCGGTTTGGCTGTAGATGTCGCGGCGGATCGCGTTGAGCGAGGGAATCCCCACGTCGCGGCCACGGGCGATGTTGATCGCCGGCAGGTCGAGCGGCAGGCCGAGCAGGTTGTTGCGCAGCGCCTCGGTGACGAACTCGTCGATTTCGTTACCGGCTTGCCGGGTCACCCCACGGATGATCGCACTGGTCGCATCCTCTGCCGACACACCACTGGCGGCGAACGCCAACGGGTTGAGGAACGCCGCGATCAGGCCGAGCTGCTGAGTGGGATCAGCGCTGTTCGGATCGCTTACCACGTTGAAGTCGATGTCGTAGCGATCGACGGTCTCGGTCAGCATCGAGTGGCCAAACCGGTACACGGTGTGGGCGAACTCGGCAACGATCGAGGGGTCGAGGTCAACGTCATAGACCTGGGTCGGTGCGAAGAACAGGTCGATGTTGGGCTGGATGGTCCGCGCAAACTCCTCGAATACCAGGTGCTGGTACTGCATTTCGGTGCCGAACTTGGCAGCCTGGAACAGGCGCTCGCCATTCCACACCAGCGCATCGAACTCGGCCTGGTTGGTTGGCAGCGCACTCACCGGAGTGAGCAGCCACTCGTTGAGGAAGGCCACGTCACCCGAATCGAGCACGGTGTCCTTGGTCTGCGCAACCAGCCGGTTGTGCTCGGAGTGGAAGATCGCATGCACCGCGGTCAGACCGATGTTCTCGTTGACCCGGCCGTCGCCGGCGATGTAGTGAGCATCGAGCAGCTCGTTGTCATAGGTCAGGTTGTTGCCGCCTGGGCCAACAGGCTGCGCATTGCCGACATCGGTGTCAGCGTCCGCCTGCAGAACCCCACCAACGACGACCGGCACGGCATTGTGGGCGATGTCGGCGAGGAACTGGTGACCGGTGCGCACGGCATTGCTCAGGTCAATCGGCGCTAGCGGATTGCCTTCGACAAGGACGTCATCAGGCGTGCCGCCAATACCGTCAACCCCTGTCATCACCACCATCGGGAAGCCGTTCGGCCCCTTGATGAAATTGCCATAGGCGTCGGTCGCCAACAGCGGGCCACTATCGACATCGGCATCGGTAAGGTTGATACCCAGGATGTCGCGGGCCTGTGCCTTGACCACTTTCCAGGTCGCCATGCCACCCAGTTCGATGTCATCCGAGGTACCAAACTGGCCATCCGCCCCCAGGTCACGGTTGGTGATCAACCGGCCGGTCGCTATGGGACCGTTGTCAGTCAATTGATAAGCGCGCAGGAACACCTGGTGCGACGGATGCGAGCTATAGGTCTGGTTCTGGTCCACGAACGGCGAGGTGGTGTTGGTGTGCTCATGGATGTCGTCGGCCGTGCCGAGAATGCCATCGGCCCCCGGCTGGTTGGTCGCGCGGGTCAGAACCATGAAGTTCGTCGGGCTACCAGGCACAAACAGCGGATCATCCGGTTGCAGCGGGATGAACACGGTGCCCGAACCACCTTTAGTCACCAGGTCCAGGCCATGATCGAAGAACTGCCCGAAGAAGGTCATCCAGGCGTTGAAAGGTGCGGACAACCCCGCGTCCGCCGTGGTGTTCTCGAACAGGTACACATCGCGGTCGTCGGCAGTGCCGAACTCACCATCCAGGCCGGGGCTGGCGACTATCGATACGCCATCCTTGAGCACGTCGTCATTACCCGCCAGGCCGAAGTTGAGCACACCGTCCGCGCCCGGGTCGAAAGCCGTGGCATAGGCCGCCGGATTGTTCGACGTCTGGTCGACGATCAGGTTACTGATGGTGCGCGGCTGCGAGTCAATCACAATGCCGTTGTCCTGCGCATACGACGTTCCCTGTTCCGCCGGATTGAAGACCGGATCGGTCACCCGCGGAAAGAGGTTATCGGCGGCGCCGAACTCGGTATTGTTGATGCCGTCGAGGTTCAACAGGTTGTTGTTCGACCCGTCTACCGTACGCAGGCCCAACGGCGCGCGGATGTTCGGGAGCAGCGAGAGTATGTCCTGACCGGCTGCGTCAGCCTCGGCAATCTTGATCTGGTCAAGGATGAAGTTGAGGTCAGAGCGGACCATGTGCAGGCCCGCGCCACCCGCGGTGGCATCGACCACCGGGGTCTGCGCGGTCGGCACGACCGGCGCGCCGGGAGCCACCACTGAAGTGGGTTGCGAGAACAACACCTCAGTCGTGCCATGACCGTCCTGGTAGATCGCCTTGACCCGCAACGACAGCCCGGCAAGGTCGGGAGAGACCTTGAACGTGGTGCCGTCGGCACTCTGGAACGCCACGTCGCCGGCAGGCAACAGGATGATGTCCTCGAAAATGCCGCTGCCTGGATCCGCCTCGAATTGCCAGAAGTAGGACACCGAGCCGTTGATCAAGCCTTGCGGATTACCCGCCGCGACGTTGTCGGCATCGGTCACCCCGGCCACGCTGACAGTCAGTATATCGCCCACGACTATCGCGCCGCCGTTGCCATCCGTGACAGTCGGACTGCCAGTCGGTTCGGCATTGAGTCCATCCACCAGCACTAGCTGGTTATCGGCGAATTGCAGGCGTTCGATATGCAGCAGGGTATCGGCGCCGTCGCGGCCCGCTACGCTGTCTGTCACCGTATAGACGTCATCCGCCAGATCGTCGGTACCGCGGTCGTCGACGGTCACCGTGTACTCGTCCTGAAGCCCGGAGAAAATGGCGGTGTCGAAGGCCTCCCCGTCAGTCGAGGTGCCGGGCATGATTTCCCGCACGGCCTGGAGCTGACCAGGGTTGATGGTGCCGTCCAGCATGAGCGGAATCATATCGACCATGCTGTCGAAGGAGGCGATTTCGGGACCGGTATGGTTGACGTCAGCCGGATCATAAACGGCAATCCTGACGTTGATCCATTTGTCACCGTCGATCAGGTCATCGCCACCGCGACCCTCGATCAGGTCACTGCCATCGCCGCCAAGGATGATGTTGCCAGTGGCAAAGCCGGTGACCGGCAACCCGGCATCAGCCAGGAACTGGTCCAGACCGCGGATCAACGCCACATTGGTCAGCGCACTGCCTGTGGTACCGCCGTGGTTGATGATGGTGTCCGCATCAACATTATCGCCTTTGAGCACATCGCCGAAACTCGAACCGGACAAGCCCTCGACCTCGGCATATCGGTCGAGAATCGAGGCCGGCGAGGCACCGACCGGATTGAACACCCCGGTGTTCTGGTTGGGCGCGTTGCCGTGTGGCTGTGCCAGCGTGGCCATGGTCAGGTCGGCAGTCACGCCGTGCCTGTCATTCTTGTAGGTCACCCAGTCGAAGCCGGACATGCCATCCATGTTGTCTTGGGCGTCGCTGCCGGTAAAGATGTCATCGCCACCCTCGCCGATCATTTCGTCGAAGCCGGGACCACCGATAAAGATGTCGTTGCCTATCACATCGTCATTGAGCAGTGGCGAGAAGTTATCACCAGGCGCACCGTCCTGGGTGCCCATCTCGATCCAGTCATCACCTTCGCCACCGGTAGGTGGCAGGTTGGTCTTGGCACCGAGGATGAAGTCGTCGCCCTGGCCACCGAAGGTGGTGCTGATGTCTTCCGTGGTGATGATGAAGTCCTGGCCAGCGCCACCCAGGATCAGGTTGCCACCCGCCAGCATGCTGCCGGCCACGATCACATCGTTACCGTCATTGCCTTCCAGACGGTTGTCACCGAACGAGTCGCTGATGATGTCATCACCCGCACCGCCCAATACCGCGTCGTTCCCGGCGCCGCCTTCGAGGCGGTCGTTGCCGCCGTCGCCGTAAAGGGTGTCATCGCCCTCGCCGGAAATGAGGATGTCATTGCCGGCGGTGCCGCCCATGACGATATGGTCTTCACCGGTGTATTGCAGATAATTGGTATCCGGACCCACGGTGTCAGGGTTGTCGCGAATCACCAGCGACACGACTTCGACGCCGTTGATCATGATGCCGCCCGTAGGGTCGGCTCGGCCGTCCGCGCCAAGGCCGGTGAACTGAGCGGTCTGATCCACCTCGAGGGTGAACGTCGGTGTCAGGAACACAGTGTTCGACAGGTGGGTGACATCGGAGTTGAGCATGATCAGCTTGGCAAAGGAGTTGTTTTCCAACTCGGTGCCGAAGTCCAGGCCAGCCGTACGCGCCAGGTAGTAGAAGCGGTCGCCGTCCTGCAACGCCTCCATCTGGGTTTCAAACACGAAGTTGAAGGTCGAGCCGAGCATGCCGCCGAACGGCATCTTCTGTTCGGCGAGGCCACCGACCCAGAAGTCGATGTCGTCAACGCCCGTGATCGTCACACCGGTCAGGTCATCTGCAGTACCCAGTACCCCATCCGCGCCGGCCAGCGTTACGTTGGCATAGGCACCGGTGCTGTTGAGGAAGTCCAGGCGGTCAGCGGGCGAACCCACGCCCCCCAAAACCAGCGCCAGGGCTGCATCGCGTTTGCCTGCCAGTGTGGTCGCCGCCGTGATCGTGCTGTGCGTGCCATAAGCCGCGATGAAGTTGACCAGAGACTCGGGGTGCTTGAGGCTGTCTGCCAGGTCAGCCCAACTGATGTAAGGCTTGAGTTGGCTGTCGCCGGTTGATTCGTAGAACTCCCGGCGCGCCTCATTCAAGGTGGGGATACCCGTGTCGCGACCACGCGCCAGGTTCAGGGCCGGCAAATCGAGCGGCAGACCGAGCAGGTTGTTGCGCAACGCTTCAGTGACGAACTCATCGATCTCGTTGCCAACCTGGCGGGTCACACCGCGAATGATCGCACCTGCCGCCTGGTCCGCAGTCAACCCGCTGCTGGCGAACGCCAGAGGGTTGAGGAAGGCCGCGATCAACCCCATTTGCGAGTCCGGGTTGGTGGGGTCAGTGAGCAGCGGATTGAACGCGGGGTCGAAGCGATCGACGGTCTCGGTCAACATCGAGTGACCGAAGCGGTACACCACGTGGGCGAACTCGGCGAGGATTGCCGGATTGATCGAGGTGTCATACCCGTTGGGCGCAAGGAACGCGTCGATCTGTGGCTGAACGGTACGCCCGAATTCCTCGAACACCAGGTGTTGGTACTGCATTTCAGTACCGAACTTGGCGGCCTGGAACAGGCGTTCACCGTCCCACACCAGTGCCGCGATCCCGGCGGGTGTAGTCGGTATCGCAGTCACGTCGTCAGCCAGCCATTCATTGAGGAAGGCCAGGTTACCGGAGGCAAGGATGGTGTCCTTGGACTGCTGGACCAGACGGTTGTGCTCGGAGTGGAACACATGGTGCACGGCGGTCAGGCCGATGTTCTCGTTAACCCGGCCGTCGCCGGCAATATAGTGGGAGTCGAGCAATTCGTTGTCATAGGTCAGGTTGTTGCCGCCCGGGCCAACAGGCTGCGCATTGCCGACTGCGGTGTCGGCATCCGCCTGCAGAACGCCACCGACGACGACGGGTGCAGCATTGTGGGCAATGTCATCGAGGAACGCATGCCCGGTACTCACCGCGTTGGTCAGACTGATCGGAGCAGCCCGGTTGCCTTCGACCAGTTGCGTGACGTCATCCGCTGTCCCGGCGATGCCGTCGGCACCGTTACTGATGCGAATCACCACCTGCGGCATGCCGCCAGGCCCGCGAATGAAGTTGCCGTACGCATCGGTTGCCAGCAACGGCACGTTGTGCACATCGGCGTCGGTCAGATCGATGCCGAGCATGTCACGGGCCTGCGCCTTGACCACTGCCCAGGTCGCCATGCCGCCATTTTCGCCGCCGGTAATCAAGCGCCCCGTGGCAACAGGGTCACCTGCCGCGTTGAGAACGTACTCGCGCAGGAACACCTGATGCGAGGGGTGCGAGCTGTAGGTCTGGCTTTGGTCGACGAACGGCGAGGTGGTGTTGGTCTGGCCATCATCGGCCGTGCCGACTACGCCGTCCGCACCGGCGGTACGCACTGCGCGTGAGAGCACCATGAAGTTGGTCGGGCTGCCCGGTACGAACAACGGATCGTCCGGCTGCAGCGGAATGAACACAATGTCGGTAGCGCTTTTGGTGACAAGGTCGAGGCCGTGGTCGAAGAACTGACCGAAGAAAGTCATCCACGAGTTGAAGCCGGCGGTCAGGCCGACGTCCGGCGACTCGTTGGGAATGAAGAACACTTCCTTGTCATCGGCCGTTCCGAACACGCCATCCAGGCCGGGGCTGATCACTGGGGCGGCGCCGCCGTTCGCCGCTACCGCGGCTGGGTTGTTGGCAGTCTGGTCGACAATCAGGTTACTGATAATCCGTGGTTGCGGGTCGACCACCGTCCCAGTTCCTGCGTATTGCGCCGATAGAAAGGAAGGATCAAGCAGGCGCGGAAAATCAGCGTCCGCCGCGCCGAAATCAGTCTGGCCGGTGACCAGGTTGTTGAAGCTGCCATCGACGGTACGCAGACCGAATGGCACCTGAGTGTTGGGAAGCAAATCAATGAGGCTGGTGCCGGCGGCATTCGCTTCGGCGATAAAGATTTGCTTGAGGATGAATTCCAGGTCCGATTGGGTGAAATTGGCCATTTTGGATTGCCCTCGATCTGTCTGGGTAAAGGCGCGGGACGAGAAAATCCTCCCGCGCCAAGTCAAGTGCTGGCTTGCGCAGTGTGTTGGTCATGTTTTTTTGCGAGAGCTGGCGTTACCCGGAACCCGGGATACGCGCCTGGAATTCGCGTAGTGAATGGCTCGCCGAACGGTCAGGCAGAGCAAGTACGACCCTTGGGCGGGCCATGGAAACAGGAGGTAAAGGCAAACTTGCTGGAAAGCCCCTTCACTCTGCAAAAGAACGCAATGATCGACATGCTTTGCTCCTTCCGGGAAATCACCGCGCCTTGCGTTGCCAAAACGATGACAAGCTTCAGGCGGGCGGCCCCCCCGATAACTAAGACTAAAGTTCCATAGCAAATCTTTGTCAATATTCCGTCGTGAAAACAGACGACTGGTGTTTAGTCGACACAACTAGCTGTTTTTAAACGACATATAGAAAGTTGAGTGCAGGTATAGAGCGAAATGTTATTTCGGAGGGTTTCAGCGCGACCTACGCTCCTGCATAAGGGAGCAACGCAGAGATTTCGGAAGACTCGCCATTCACAGAGCGACCAGCCTGCGTGTGCATAAGTCGTTTAAGGGACTACATTTACTGTTAGCTGTTGCGTCCCTAGGGCAACCGCCTTTTCGAAGTGGGAGGATCACCATGCCCAAGCAGTCGAGCATCCGTTCCGAACTGGCCGACGCGCTGTTTCGCCTGCGGCGCAGCTTTTATTCGCTGGCAGCGTTCAGCGGCGTCATAAACGTCATGATGTTGACGCCAGCTATTTATATGCTGCAGGTCTATGATCGAGCCCTGGTCAGTCGGAACGTTACGACGCTGACAATGCTGACTGTGCTGGTGGTGGGTCTTTTCCTGTTGATGTCCACGCTGGAAATGGTCCGCACCAAGGTGCTGATCCGGGTCGGCAACTGCCTCGACATGGACCTCAACCGACGCGTTTTCAACGCTGCATTCGAACGCAACCTGAACCGCGCCGGAGGTAATCCGGCCCAGGCCCTGCAAGATCTCTCCCAGGTTCGTCAGTTCGTCACCGGCAATTCCCTGTTCGCCTTCTTTGATGCACCGTGGACGCCGATCTACCTGTTGGTCGCCTATCTGATCCACCCGATACTCGGGCTGATCACGCTGATCGGCTCCCTGATTCTGATAGGCCTGGCTTATCTCACAGAAAAGTCGACGCAGAAGCCGCTGGCCGAAGCCAATCAGGCCGCCATGTCCTCAGCCCAATACGCCAACAACAACCTGCGCAATGCCGAGGTCATCGAGGCCATGGGCATGCTGCCGTCGATCAGCAAGCGCTGGTTCAATAGCCATTTGCGCATCCTGGAAATGCAGACCCTGGCCTCCGACCGCGCCGCCTTGATCAGCAGTACCGGACGCTTCGTGCGTATCACACTGCAGTCACTGATCCTCGGCGCCGGCGCGCTGCTGGCGATCGAAGGCAAGATCACCCCGGGGATGATGATTGCCTGCTCGATCCTCACCGGCCGTGCACTGGGCCCGGTGGAACAGGTCATCGCATCGTGGAAGCAACTGCTCGGCTGCCGCTCGGCCTGGGGCCGGCTCAACGAGATGCTGCAAGACTTTCCGCGCCGGCCACCGAGCATGTCGCTGCAGCGGCCGCAGGGCATGCTGGCAGTGGAGAATGTGTATGCCGGGGCCCCTGGTACCAACAACACGATTCTACGCGGCGTGGGCTTCAGTCTGGTCCCCGGTGAAAGCCTTGGCATCATCGGCCCGTCCGCCTCGGGCAAATCCACCCTCGCCCGCCTGCTGGTCGGGGTCTGGCCGGCGCAGGCCGGCAAGGTGCGCCTGGACGGCGCGGACATATTCACCTGGAACAAGGGCGAACTCGGCCCCTGGCTCGGTTATCTGCCACAGGACGTGGAGCTGTTCGAGGGCAACATCGCCGACAACATTGCGCGTTTTGGCGAAGTGGACAGTGAAGCGGTCATCCGCGCCGCCAAGAGCACCGGTGTGCACGAGATGATCCTGCGTTTTCCGCAGGGTTATGACACCCGCCTGGGCACCGATGGCAGCCCGCTTTCCGGTGGCCAGAAACAGCGAATCGCCTTGGCCCGCGCACTGTATGGCGAGCCCAATCTGATCGTGCTGGATGAGCCGAACGCCAACCTCGATGACGTCGGCGAAAAGGCCCTGGTCGATGCGCTCGCCGAACTCAAGGGCCGTGGCGCCACCGTCGTCCTGATTTCCCACCGTCCCAACGTACTCTGCGCCGTCGACAAGGTGCTGATGCTGCGTGACGGCGGCGTGCAGATGCTCGGCACGCGCGATGAAGTATTCGCAGCGCTGCGCAAGGCCAGTGTGATGCCTGCAGGCGCGTCGACTCCGCTGGCCTCCGTCAAAGCACGGGAGTGACCGATCATGCAACTGAGCCAACACACCGAGATGATTCCTGCCGATCCCCGCAGCGCGGTAGACCTGGACGTCGGCAGACCCACGCGATGGGGCGTGTGGCTGGTGCTCGCCGGGTTCGGCGGCTTCCTCCTGTGGTCCTGGCTGGCACCACTGGATGCCGGCGTGGTCGCGACCGGCACGGTCAAAGTCACCAACAATCGCAAAGCCGTACAGCACCTCACCGGCGGTACCGTGGAAGCCATACTCGTTCGCGAAGGCGATTTGGTGAAAAAAGGACAGGAAGTGGTCCGCCTCGACTCGTTGCGTGCCGCTGCCGAAGAGGGTGCGATCAGCGCTCAGTACATCGTCAGCAAGACCGTGGAAAACCGCCTGGAAGCGGAACGAGACGGTCGCGATGTAGTGACCTACGATCCCGAGTTGCTCAAGCGCTTCAAGGGTGACTACCGCCTGGAGGCCGCCATGGACCTGCAGCAGCGCCTGCTGGACACCCGCCGCGCCGGACTCGCTGGCGAAATCAGCATCCTGCAGGAGAACCTGGCAGCGTCGGCAGTGCAGCTCAAGGGCCTGCAACAGGTCTACAGCGCCCGCGCTTCGCAGATCGGCTTCCTCAATCAGGAACTGCAGGGCACCCGCGTGCTGTCGGCTGAAGGCTATGTGCCGCGCAATCGCCTGCTCGAGCTGGAACGCAGCAACGCCGACCTCTCCGCCGGCCAGGCCGAGAACCTCAACAACATCGCCCGCGTGCGCAGCCAGACCACCGAAATCAAGCTGCGCATCCTGCAGCGCCAGCACGATTACCTCAAGGAAGTCGAATCGCAGTTGACTGAAACCGCCAAGGAAAACACCACCCTGGCCGACCGCTTGCGCGCACTCGACTATGAAGTGACCCACACGGTGATTCGCTCGCCAATCGATGGCATGGTCCAGGGCCTGAGCATTGCCACCGTCGGCGGGGTCATTCAGCCCGGCTTCAAGATCATGGAAATCGTTCCGCTCAACGAACCGTTGCAGGTCGACGCGATGATTCCCGTGCAGGCCATCGACAAGATGGTCCCCGGCTTGCCCGTGGACATCGCCTTCCCGGCCTTCAACCATGCCCAGACGCCAAACATCCCAGGTCGCGTGCTGACCATCTCCGCCGACCGCCTGATGGACGAGGAAAGCAAACAACCCTTCTATCTGGCCCAGGTGGAAGTCACGCCCGACGGCATGAACCTGCTTGGCAGCAATCACATTCGCCCCGGCATGCCCGCCACCGTCACCATCAAGACCGGCGAACGCAACATGATGAGCTATCTTCTTAAACCAATGCTCGAACGCGTGGACAGCTCATTCAAGGAACAATGAAATGGAACGTCATTGCCTGCTCTTCTGCTTGTTGGGGTTGGCCCTGCCGGCTGACGCCATGGACCTCAAGCAAGCCTGGGATCTGTTGCAGTACCAGGGCCCTATCTACCAGGCCGCCGTGCATGAAAAACAAGCCGGCGGCGAAAACCGCGCCATCGGCAAGGCCGGCCTGCTGCCGCAGATCAACGCCTCGGCCTACAACAACAAGGTCAACGGTTCCCAAAGCCAGAACAACATCGACAATGATCTGCACTACGACTCCAAGGGCGCCAACGTGCGCCTGCGCCAGCCGCTGTTCAACAAACAGAAGATGGCTGAGTACCGCCAGGGTCAGCAACGTGCCGACTACAGCAACGCGGTATTCGATGCCAAGAGCCAGGACGCCGCGGTGCGCCTGGCCGAAAGCTATTTCGACGTGCTCCTGGCCAGCGAAACCATCACCCTGGCCAAGTCCAAGCTGACCGCCTTCGATGAGCAACTCGCCTCGGCGAAACGGCGCATGGAGTTGGGGGCCGGCACCATCACCGACATCGACGAGTCAGCCGCCCGCCGCGACCTTGCCGAAGCCGAACTGATCGAAGCGCAGGACAATCTGGTCAACGCGCGCGCCAAGCTTGAGGAATATATCGGTGAAACTCCCGAATCGCTGACCACCTTGCGTCCGAGTTTCGATACACCGCCGCTGCTGCCGAGCAACCTGCAGGACTGGTTGGTCAAGGCCCAGACCGACAGCCCGCTGATCCATGCGCGCCGCTATAGCCGCGACCTTGCCGCAGAAGAAGTGAAGCGCGCCAGGGCCGGCCACTGGCCAACACTGGATTTCATCGCCGGCTACACCGCGGGTGAGAGCCAATCGCTCTCCGAGTTGAACCAACGCAACCGCTACGGCTCGATCGGGCTGGAAGTCAATATCCCGCTGTACAGCGGTGGCGGCGTCAGCGCACTGACGCGCCAGGCCAGCGCCAATAGCGACAAGGCCCTGGATGAGCTTGACGCCGCGCGTCAGGAAGTCATCACCGGAACCACCCGTGAGTATCAAGGCATACTCAGCGGCGCCAAACGCATTCGCGCCCTGGAAAAGGCAGTAGCGTCCAACGAACGCTCGCTTGCATCGACACGCAAGGGCTTCAAGGAAGGTGGCACCAGCACCAACTCGGACGTACTCAATGCCGAAGAGCTGCTCTTCGTTGCGCGTCACGACCTGTTCGATGCCAAGTTGCGCTATTTGATGTCGCGTCTGCGCCTGGCTTCTTCGGTGGGCAGCCTGGGCGACGACGATATCGACCAGATCAACGACTACCTCGGCCCGGAACTGCTGGTCACCAACTAACGTTCTCCTGCCGGCCGGTCGAGCAAAATGGTGGCTGACCGGCGCCCCCCCTCCCCCTCAATTCCCCTCGCGTTTAACCCGGTCATTCAGTGCTGCATCTCGATGCAGAAAGGCCGCCGACCGCAAAAAACCGTCAGCGTGAAATTTGCCCACCAAGCCCTTGATTCCCTTTATGCTTAATCCGGTTCCAAATGAAAAGCCACGCCCGGCTCCAGGCTGTAAACTGTGTCCCCATGCGCAAACTTTTGTACCTGACATTCTCCATGGCGTTGCTCGCCGCCCTCACGACCTACGCGATGTGGGCCGCGGACCGGCCGGTGGGTCACTACCTTTCGGACCTGCGGATCAACCTGGCTGTCGACCAGGGTACGCCTGCCGATCGTGGCAATCTGCTGGGCATTCAGCCCGAACTGTTTCCTACCGATTATCAAAGCCCCGAGCGTTTGCACCGCAAGCTCGCGGCCTATTTGCAAGCAGCCCGGGACCAGGGTTTGTTGAACGGCAAGACCGTCGTCGTGTTGCCGGAACACGTCGGTACCTGGCTGATGGTCAGCGGCGAAAAAGATGAGTTGTATCAGGCCAGCACCCTCAAGGAGGCCATGAACTGGCTGGCGGTGAGCAATCCCCTCAAGTTCGCCAGGGCATTGATCAGCGCCGAGGGTGGCAACCGCCTGGATGATGCCCACCTGCGCATGAAAGCCAAGGCGATGGCCAGAGACTACCAGGCGTTGTTCGGAGGATTGGCCAGGGAATTCCACGTGACGCTGGTCGCGGGCTCCATCGTGCTGCCCGAACCGAGCATCATCGACGGCACCTTGAAAATCGGTCGCGGCGCGCTGTACAACAGCAGTGTGGTGTTCAACAACGATGGCCTGCCGATCGGCCAGCCCCAGCGCCAGATGCACCCGTTCTTCGCAGAACAGAACGTGATCAAGGCGAACGCCGACCACTCGCTCAACGTCGTTGATACCCCCGCAGGAAGGTTGGGCGTATTGATCGGCCACGACAGCTGGTACCCGGAAAACTACCTCAAGCTCAACGACCAGAGCGTACAGCTGGTTGCGGTACCGGCCTTTGTTCCCGGCCGTGGCAACTGGGAGCAGCCGTGGCGTGGCTACGGGAGGTCATCGGAACCGGCGTCGCTCAACCTCAAGCCCGGAGAAGTCAGCGAAGGCCAGGCCTGGCAGCGCCTGACCCTCACGACCCGGGTACCGGCCAGCCAGGCTGTCGCTGGCATGAGTGTGTTCCTGCGGGGTCAGTTCTGGGATCAGGGCAGCGCCGGGCACAGTTTCCTCAGCCGCAACGGCCAGCATTTTGCCGACGGCAACGCCCAGGGTGCGCGCTTGCTGAACCTCTGGTTGTAAGCCATGAAACCGCAGCCGATGCGCCTCGGCGATCTGTCGGTGGGCTTTGTTCATAGCCTGGCCGATGCCGTGCGCAGCCATGGCGTCGATCCGCAGCCACTGCTCGATCAATACGGCCTCGATGCAGCACGACTGAGCGAGGCCGGTGCCCGCCTGTCAATACCGCGCTACATGCGCCTGGGCCACGGCGCCATTCAACTCACCGACAACCCGGCCCTTGGCTTACGCATGGGTCAACTCAGTCGCCTGAGCCAGATCGGCCTCGCAGGGGTCACCGCCGCCCAGGCACCCACAGTACGTGAAGCCGCACGCTGTCTGATCCGCTTCGAAGCCTTGTATGGTTCCAATTATCGCGGCCAATCAAGCTTCCACGAAGACGCCCAGGGTGCCTGGCTGCGCTTCTATTCGATCAGCCCCTACAACGCCTACAACCGCTTCGTGGTGGATTCGATCATTGCGGGCTGGTTGCAGCAATTATCCAGTGTCAGCCCCATCCCGCTGCGCGCCGAACGTATCGAGATCGAATTCGACGAACCCGGTTACCGCGCGGCTTATGACGTTCTGGGTGACTGTCCGATCCAGTTTGGCAGCGAACGCAATCAACTGCGCTTGAGCCTGGCAAGCCTCGCCCAGCGCAACCCCGAGCATTGCCCGAGCACCTGGCGGCATTTGCTGCAACTGTGCGAGCAAGAGCTGGAACAACTGACACGCACCCGCAGCCTGCGTGAGCGCATCATCGCGCTGCTGGGCCCCTTGCTCAATGGTGGCCGGGAGCCCGACCTGGAAGAAGTGGCGGCACGCCTGAAGCTGCCCACCTGGACCCTGCGCCGCAAACTTGCCGAGGAAGGCACGCAATTTCGCGCAATCCTCAATGAAACCCGTCGCGATCTGGCCATGACCTACATACGCGACACCGAACTGGCGTTCGGGGAAATCGCCTACCTGCTGGGCTTTGCTTCAGCCGAAGCCTTTCAACGCGCATTCAAACGCTGGAACGGGCAGACTCCCGGCGAGTTTCGCCGCAGCCATCGCCAGTCCGCCTGATGCCTACAGCTCGGTAGCGTCTTCCGCCGGCTCCAGCGGGTCCAGTTCGAAAGCCTGATACTCGAGCAGTTCTTCTTGATAATCGTCCATTGTTGAATCCCCCGACATGCATTGAAAACGCTTGAATAAATGACCAGCCCCTTGAGCATAAAGTGCCCGCATGAAAGAAAAATGACGCGGACACGACACTGCGTCGCTACTGAATAAAACGTAGCAGCTGGTCAGGAATTTATCATTGGGTTTTTTCGCGGGAGGCCACAGGACAGCGGCCTTGCTTGACGCAGATCAATCCATGCGCTCGCTACGGGATCGTTACTCGCTGGCCGATCCCGTAACGCGAACAATCACTGACCGGTGACAGGCATCGCCGGAATCGCCTCGCTCGGCGGCGGCATGTCTGTCGGATTTGTCGGTGGCGTGATGGTTTCTACCGACGGTGCCGGATCCATGCTCTGCACCGGGGTGATCGGTGCCGCTTCAGGCGGCGGCATGACCGGCTCAGAGGCCGCTGGAGCGGGTTCCACTGGAGCCGGTGCCGGGATTACCGGGGCTGGCTCTGCGATCGGCGCAGTGGTCGCTGCAGGCGCCAGGGGAGCCGGTACTGCCTTGGCTTCAGGCATCCCCAGGTCTGTTTTCGGCTTTTCGGGGATATGCGCAGCCTTCTTCGCTTCTGGCGGCAGGAACAGTTCGACCAGTGCAAAGAAACGCTCGTAGAACTTGGCAGACGATACGGTTTCGCTGGCGACCTTGACCATCGAGTCGTCAGAGGAACCGATCGGCATCGACACCGAGCCCAGCACACCCACACCAAGACTGGCGGAGTTGTTGGTTTTCTTCAGCGCATAACGATCCTGCAGGGCGTTGGCGAACACGGTCGCGTGGTGCCCTTCACTACCGTCATCGGCACACACCACATTGAAGCTGATCTCCATGTGGTTCTCGCCGGTCTGCTGGAAGCTCTTGTGACCGCTGACCAGCTTCGGATCGTTGCTGGTGATGATGTAACCCTGGCTGAGCAAGGCGCGGCGGGCGGCTTCACAGGTCTGGATATCGGTGACCGGATAGTTTCGGGAAAAGGTGCCGGAATCGTCGAAGTTCTCATGCTCGTAGATGGCAGCCTTGTTCGATGAACAACCGGCTGCAACGGCCAGCACGGCAGCCACGCCGACAATCCGCATGGGAAATGATTTAAACATTGAACATCCTGAGGAAAACGGTTCGGGGCATATTGTGCAACAGATCGATGCTTAGCGGAGTATCGATTGTGTCTTAAAACGGTTACAGGCTGATTGACCCCGGTTTTGCACAAAAGTCACCGCGGCAATTGACGTACGGCACAACAAAAAGACCCCGGCGTTTCGGCCGGGGTCTTCTGTGTAGCGCTAAACCTGCAAAGGCATCAGTATTTCTTGATGTCTGCCTGGCTTTCCAGTTGCTTGCGATACGCCGCAAAGTCTTGCTGGCCGATGCGCGAAGCGAGGTAGCGACGGTACTGCGCTTTCTCTTCTTCGGTCGGTGCCGCTGCTTCGTTCACGCCATTGAGGCGCACGATCATCAGGCTACCATCGGCCAGCGTCACGCTGGTGAAGGTCGGCTTGTCCTTGGCCGCAGGCTTCGCCATGCGGAACAGCGCTTGCAGCACAGCAGGGTCGACCCCTTCCTGAGCGCGAGTCGCCGCTTCGGTGACTTTCCAGGCCTGGCCGTCGACTGCCTGATCCAGCGGGGTCTTGCCATCGCGCAGGCTGGCAATCAAGGCTTCAGCCTTGGTCTTGGCATCGGCGCTGGCGTGCTCCTTGGCCAGCTGTACCCGGATTGCAGCAGAAACACTTTCCAGCGGCAACTGCGAAGGCTTCAGGTGCTCCTTGGCACGCAACACGATCACGGTTTCCGGATCGAGCTCGATGGCGGTGCTGTTCGCACCCTCATCCAGGACTTCCGGGCTGAACGCGGCAGTGATCACGGCACGGTTGGCTGCAATACCCTCTCCGCCTTCGCGACCGAACGGCTTGGTCGTCTGTACGGTCAGTTTCAGGTCCTGCGCCGGCTGAGCCAGATCGGACGCTTCGAACGAGGCGTCTTCCAGCTGCTTGCTCGCCTCAACGAAACGCTGCTCGACCTGCTGGGTTTTCAGCGCGCGGGTCAGCTTGTCTTTCAGGCTGGCGAAAGTTGGCACTTCAGGCGCTTCCACACCCAACAGCTTGATCAGGTGAAAACCGAAGTCGGTGCGAACCGGCGTCGAAACCTGGTCTTTGGCCAACGAATACAGGGCTTTTTCGAACGCCGGATCGTAGACGCCAGCACCGGCATAACCCAGGTCACCGCCGTTGTTCGCCGAACCCGGATCCTGGGAGAACTCCTTGGCCAGCGCCTCGAACTGCTCACCCTTGGCCAGACGGGCCTGGATCTCTTCGATCTTCGCTTTGGCTTGTGCCTCGGTGGTCTTGTCGTTCACTTCAATCAGAATATGCGCAGCCCGGCGTTGCTCGGACAGGTTCGCGATTTCTTTCTGATAGGCCGCTTGCAGTTCTTCGTCGCTGACGCTGACCTGGTCAAAGAAGGAAGACTTCTTCAACTCGAGGTAATCGATGACCACCTGATCCGGCGTCATGAACTCCTTGGCGTGCTCGTCGTAATAGGCCTTGACCTCTTCGTCGGTCAGCTTCACAGCCGACGGATCAGCCTTGATGTTCAGCGAAGCGAAATCGCGGGTCTGTTTTTCCAGACGGGCAAACGCCAGCACCTGCGCATCGGTCACGAAGCCGCTACCGGCCAGACCGGCACGCAGCTGGCCAATCAGCATTTCCTGAGCCAGCATCTGGCGGAATTGCATGCGGCTATAGCCGAGCTGGCGAATCACCTGGTCGAAACGCTCGGAGCTGAACTTGCCATCAACCTGAAATTCCGGTGTTTGCAGGATGACCTGATCAAGTGCCGCTTCGGAAAAGGCAAACTTCGATTGTTCTGCGCCTTGCAGCAGCAGCTTGCGATCGATCAGGCCCTTGAGAGCCGATTCGCGCAACATTTTTTCATCCAGCAAGGAAGCATCGAAATCCTTGCCCAGCTGTTGCATGAGCTGGCGGCGTTGCATATCCACCGCCTGGCTCAGCTCGTTCTGGCTGATTTCTTCACCGTTGACCTTCGCCGCTTCATTCTTGCTCGTCGTGGCCTGGAAAATGGCGTCGAAACCGGTCAAGGCCATCAGTGCAACGATGACCCCGATAATAGTCTTGGCAATCCAGCCTTGTGAATTGTCCCTGATATTCTGCAGCATGCGTCCCCCAGAAACGGTTGAACTTCAAAATTAGGCAACCGTGGAGCGTGGGTAGAATCCGGATAGAAGAAAGGCGCATCCGAGGATGCGCCTTCTCGTAACTGGCGGAGCGGATCAAAGGCTCGAACTGGCGACCCTTGGTGTCTTGAACCGGCGACCTGCAGTCAGGACTGCCGCTCCGCTGCCAAGTCAGGCATGACCCCGACCCGGATGGGTAAAAACCTGAATCGAACTTAGTTGACAGCTTCTTTCAGTGCTTTACCGGCTTTGAAACCTGGTTTTTTGGCTGCTGCGATTTCCAGCGTCTTACCGGTCTGTGGGTTACGACCAATGCGAGCTGGACGATCGGTTACGGAGAAAGTACCGAAACCTACCAGAACAACAGAGTCGCCAGCCTTGAGAGCGCCAGTGACGGATTCGATTACAGCGTCCAGCGCACGGCCAGCAGCAGCTTTCGGGATATCAGCGGATGCAGCGATAGCATCAATCAGTTCCGACTTGTTCACTCTAAGTCCCCTTATATCTATTTGAGTATGATTCTAAGTTTTTTTGGTGAAAGCAAAAACGAGTGCTGAATGGCCTACAGACACTTAAGAGCCGCTTTATAACAAGGGCTCTAAAAAACTGTCAAGGAAGCCCCCCAGGCAAATACGTACTAATGCGTACTAATTCTTTCCTTAGAATCCGCGTCGCGTTTCTCATCCTTCGCGACTATCTCCGGAGCCACGTCCGGCAAGGGCTCCGGCGCGTATTGCAACGCAATTTGCAGGACCTCGTCAATCCATTTAACCGGTTTAATCTGTAGATCCTGCTTGATATTGTCCGGAATCTCTTTGAGATCGCGCACATTCTCTTCAGGAATGATCACGGTCTTGATCCCGCCACGATGGGCAGCCAGCAGTTTTTCTTTCAAGCCGCCAATGGCCAGCACCTGGCCACGCAAAGTGATTTCGCCGGTCATGGCGACATCCGCGCGTACCGGAATGCCGGTCAATGCCGAAACCAGGGCCGTACACATGCCCACGCCAGCGCTAGGACCGTCTTTCGGGGTTGCCCCTTCAGGCATATGGATGTGCGTGTCGCGCTTCTCATGGAAGTCCAGGGGAATGCCCAGGCTCTTCGCCCGACTGCGAACAACGGTCAATGCGGCCGTGATCGACTCGACCATCACATCACCCAGGGAACCGGTCTTGATCAACTGGCCCTTGCCCGGTACCACGGCGGCTTCGATGGTCAGCAGTTCGCCACCCACCTGAGTCCACGCCAGCCCGGTCACCTGGCCGATCTGATCCTGCTGCTCGGCCAGGCCATAACGGAATTTACGCACGCCCAGGAAGTGCTCCAGCATGTCTGCGGTGACCTTCACCGAGAAGCGTTTTTCCAGCGCATGTTCCTTGACGGCCTTGCGGCACACCTTGGCAATCTGCCGCTCAAGGCCACGCACACCGGCTTCTCGGGTGTAGTAGCGGATGATGTCGCGAATCGCTTCGGCGTCGAATTCCAGCTCGCCTTTTTTCAATCCGTTGGCAGTGATCTGCTTCGGCGAAAGGTACTTCACGGCGATGTTGATCTTCTCGTCTTCGGTGTAGCCAGGCAGACGGATCACTTCCATCCGGTCCAGCAGCGCCGGCGGAATGTTCATCGAGTTCGAGGTGCACAGGAACATCACATCGGACAGGTCGTAATCGACTTCCAGATAGTGATCGTTGAAATTGTGGTTCTGCTCGGGATCGAGCACTTCCAGCAACGCCGATGCCGGGTCGCCGCGCATGTCGCTGCCCATTTTGTCGATTTCATCGAGCAGGAACAGCGGGTTGCGCACGCCCACTTTTGTCATCTTTTGAATCAATCTTCCTGGCATCGAACCGATGTAAGTACGGCGATGACCACGAATTTCCGCCTCGTCACGCACGCCACCGAGAGCCATGCGTACGAACTTGCGGTTGGTGGCATGAGCAATCGACTCCGCCAGGGACGTTTTACCCACCCCGGGAGGACCGACCAGGCACAGCACCGGACCACGAATCTTCTTCACGCGTTTTTGCACGGCGAGGTATTCGAGGATGCGTTCTTTGACTTCTTCGAGGCCATAGTGGTCGGCATCCAGAATGTCTTCGGCACGCGCCAGATCCAGGCGCACCTTGCTCTGGGCCTTCCACGGCACCTGAACCAGCCAGTCGATGTACGAACGCACCACGGTTGCTTCCGCGGACATCGGTGACATCTGCTTGAGCTTGTTCAGTTCGGCCGTCGCCTTGGCCAGTGCGTCTTTCGGCAGGCCGGCGGCGTCGATACGCTTTTTCAGCTCTTCGACTTCGTTATGACCTTCGTCGCTGTCACCGAGCTCTTTCTGAATGGCCTTCATCTGCTCGTTCAGGTAGTACTCGCGCTGACTGCGCTCCATTTGCTTCTTGACGCGGCCGCGAATGCGTTTTTCGACTTGCAGCAGATCGATCTCGGCATCAAGCAACGCCAGAACGTGCTCGACCCGGGCCGACAGATCGATGATTTCGAGTATTTCCTGCTTCTGCTCGATCTTCAGGGCCATGTGCGCAGCCATGGTGTCCACCAGGCGGCCTGGCTCATCGATGCTGTTGAGCGACGAGAGGACTTCAGCCGGGACTTTCTTGCCCAACTGCACGTATTGCTCGAACTGGGACAGCAGGCTGCGAACGAACACTTCCGACTCGCGCTCTGGTGCATCAACTTCGTCGATCAGGGAGACTTCAGCACGGCAGTGGCCGTCCACTTCGCTGAAGCGCTCAACGGCGCCCCGCTGCTCACCTTCGACCAGGACCTTGACCGTGCCGTCAGGCAGCTTCAGCAGCTGCAGAACGGTGGCAATCGTACCAACGCGGTACAGAGCCTCTTCACCGGGATCGTCGTCAGCCGGGTTTCTCTGCGCCAGCAGAAGAATCTGCTTGTCACCCGTCATCGCAGCCTCGAGGGCTTCGATGGATTTCTCGCGCCCCACGAACAGCGGGATAACCATGTGCGGATAAACCACGACATCACGCAATGGCAGGAGAGGCAATTCAATGGTGGTCTTCATGATTTCGCCTCTACGGCGGCCGTAAGGCCGTAAACAGATGGAAGTAAGCTTGAAACCAAGATGGGGTCTAGTTTCGAAAAAAACAAGCGGATAAAAGCAGTAAAAGATCTCAGCCCGAAGAAGCTTGAGAAAATGGCTGGCTGTCAGGTCGCCTTCGCTGGCAAGCCAGCTCCCACAAAAGAAAAGGGGCCCGAAGGCCCCTTCTTTGTTCAAGCTGCGTGACGCTTAAGCGTCTGGCGCGGCCTTGGCGGTCGGCTCACTGTTTTCATAGATATACAGTGGCTTGGACTTGCCTTCTATCACGCTTTCATCGATCACTACTTTGCTCACCTCGGATTGCGAGGGGATTTCATACATAGTGTCGAGCAATACACCTTCGAGAATCGAACGCAGGCCACGGGCACCGGTTTTACGCTCCAGGGCACGCTTGGCGACCGATTTCAGAGCGTCGGAACGGAATTCCAGATCAACGCCTTCCATCTCGAACAGCTTGGCATACTGCTTGGTCAGAGCATTTTTCGGCTCAGTGAGGATCTGCATCAACGCAGCCTCGTCAAGCTCGTCCAGCGTTGCAAGCACCGGCAGGCGACCGACGAATTCCGGGATCAGACCGAACTTGACCAGATCGTCAGGCTCGACTTCACGCAGGGACTCACCTACTTTCTTGCCTTCTTCCTTGCTGCGCACTTCCGCGTTGAAACCGATACCGCCCTTGGTGGAACGGTTTTGAATAACCTTTTCCAGACCGGAGAACGCACCGCCGCAGATGAACAGGATGTTACGGGTGTCGACCTGAAGGAATTCCTGCTGCGGATGCTTGCGACCACCTTGAGGCGGAACGGAAGCGACCGTGCCTTCGATCAACTTGAGCAGGGCCTGCTGCACGCCTTCACCGGAAACGTCCCGGGTGATCGACGGGTTATCGGATTTGCGCGAAATCTTGTCGATTTCATCGATGTAGACAATACCCATCTGGGCCTTTTCCACGTCGTAATCGCATTTCTGCAGCAGCTTCTGAATGATGTTCTCGACATCTTCACCCACGTAACCCGCCTCGGTGAGGGTGGTTGCGTCGGCGATGGTGAACGGAACGTTCAGCAAGCGAGCCAGGGTTTCGGCAAGCAGGGTCTTACCCGAGCCTGTCGGGCCGATCAGCAGGATGTTGCTCTTGCCGAGTTCGACGTCGTCATTCTTTTTGTCACGCTGATTCAGGCGCTTGTAGTGGTTGTACACCGCTACGGCCAGAACCTTTTTCGCACGCTCCTGACCAATCACATACTGATCAAGGATGCCGCTGATTTCTTTAGGCGAAGGCAATTTATGCGCGCTGCTTTCGGCCTGTGCTTCCTGCACCTCCTCGCGGATGATGTCATTGCACAGGTCGACGCACTCGTCGCAGATAAAGACCGAGGGGCCGGCAATCAATTTGCGTACTTCATGCTGGCTTTTGCCACAGAAGGAGCAATAGAGCAGCTTGCCGTTGTCCTCGCCGTTGCGGGTGTCAGTCATTCGTTCGATCCAAATCCGATAGGCTTGCAACACAAGATGAAGGCTATTGCGGGCTTTTTCAAGCCCGCAGGTGATCGGACCCGCCGACCAACCTTATTTTGAGCTGCTTATTTTAAGCAGGGCGCTGACTGATCACTTCGTCGATCAGCCCGTACTCACGCGCAGCGTCCGCACTCATGAAATTATCGCGGTTGGTATCGCGCTCGATTTCTTCAAGCGTGCGCCCGCTGTGCTTGGCCATCAGCGTGTTGAGACGCTCACGAATGAAGAGGATTTCCTTGGCGTGGATTTCGATATCCGACGCCTGGCCCTGGAAACCGCCCAGTGGCTGGTGAATCATCACACGCGAGTTCGGCAGGCAGTAACGCTTGCCCTGGGCACCGGCCGTCAGCAGGAATGCGCCCATGCTGCACGCCTGACCGATACAGGTGGTTGACACATTGGGCTTGATGAACTGCATGGTGTCGTAGATCGACATGCCCGCCGTCACCGAACCGCCCGGGGAGTTGATATAGAGATGGATGTCCTTGTCCGGGTTTTCCGCTTCAAGGAACAGCAGTTGCGCACAGATCAGGTTGGCCATGTAGTCCTCTACCGGGCCAACCAGAAAGATCACTCGCTCCTTGAGCAGGCGCGAGTAGATGTCGTAGGCGCGCTCGCCACGAGCGGACTGCTCGACAACCATCGGGACCAGGCCGCCTGCGGCCTGGATATCAGAGTTCTGCTGAATATACGAATTACGGAACATGCTCTGCAGTCACTCCCAAATAGTTATGTCTTGAATACGCATAAGCCAGCACGAAGGCTGGCTTATGGTGATTGCTTCTTACCGCAAAAGTGATCAGTCGGCTTGTGGTGCTTCTACCGGCTTGACCGCTTCTTCGTAAGAGACCGATTTGTCGGTCACGCTAGCTTTCTGCAGAACAGTATCCACAACTTGCTCTTCCAGCACAACCGAACGAACTTCGTTCAGTTGCTGGTCGTTTTTGTAGTACCAGGACACAACTTGCTCAGGCTCCTGATAGGCCGAAGCCATTTCCTGAATCATCTCGCGAACGCGGGTTTCGTCCGGCTTGAGGTCGAATTGCTTGACCACTTCAGCCACGATCAGGCCCAGCACTACGCGGCGCTTGGCTTGCTCTTCGAACAGCTCGGCCGGCAGTTGGTCAGGCTTGATGTTGCCGCCGAACTGCTGGACGGCCTGCACGCGCAGACGGTCAACTTCGTTGGACAGCAGAGCCTTTGGCACTTCGATCGGGTTGGTGGCCAGCAGACCATCCATTACCTGATTCTTGACCTTGGATTTGATCGCCTGACGCAGTTCACGCTCCATGTTCTTGCGAACTTCGGCGCGGAAGCCTTCCAGACCGGTTTCCTTGATGCCGAATTGAGCGAAGAACTCTTCAGTCAGTTCTGGCAGCTTTGGCTCGGAAACGGTGTTGACAGTCACGGTGAACTCGGCAGTTTTGCCAGCCAGGTCCAGGTTCTGATAGTCCTCTGGGAAAGTCAGGTTCAGAACGCGTTCTTCACCGGCCTTGGCGCCAACCAGGCCATCTTCGAAACCAGGGATCATGCGGCCGGAACCCAGGACCAGCTGGGTACCCTTGGCGGAACCGCCGGCGAACACTTCACCGTCGACCTTGCCGACGAAATCGATGTTCAGCTGGTCTTCGTTCTGGGCAGCGCGATCGGCCACTTCGAAACGGGTGTTCTGCTTGCGCAGGATTTCCAGCATCTTGTCCAGATCGGCGTCAGTCACGTCAGCGCTCAGACGCTCGACGGCGATACCGTCAAAACCGGCAACGGTGAACTCAGGGAACACTTCGAAAACAGCGACGTATTCCAGGTCCTTGCCCGCTTCCAGGGATTTAGGCTCGATCGATGGCGAACCAGCCGGGTTCAGCTTCTGCTCAACCACAGCTTCGTAGAAGGAGGACTGGATCACGTCGCCTACAGCTTCCTGGCGAGCATCGGCACCGAAACGGCGCTTGATTTCGCTCATTGGCACTTTGCCTGGACGGAAGCCAGCAATCTTGGCCTTTTGGGCGGTCTGCTGCAGACGCTTGTTGACCTGGCTCTCGATGCGCTCAGCCGGCACGGTGACGCTCATGCGGCGCTCAAGAGCAGTAGTATTTTCAACAGAAACTTGCATGGATATTCCTCGTTGCACAGACGTTAGCCGGCCGTTTCCGACCCCAGAATCAAGGGCATGCATTCTAGTGGGTCAAACTCAAGAAGTCACCCTACTGAAAACGGGTAAAAAAGCAGCAGGCAATTTATAGGTGCGAATGCACGAATGCACCTCGCCCCGATGGCAAATACAACCAATCACGCCAGGGCTCTGCGCCGACCCTTCCTATATAGAAGAGGTCGCCAATCATCTCCCTGACAGCCAGCCCCGCACACAGGACCGGCGGACAGGACGGCATCATCGAGAAACATAAATACGACGAAACGCCCCGCCCCTGCGACCCGGAACTTGCGGCCGCCGAAACAAAAAAGGCGCCAGACTTTTCAATCTGGCGCCTTTCGAAATATGGGGTGGACGATGGGGATCGAACCCACGACAACGGGAGTCACAATCCCGTGCTCTACCAACTGAGCTACGCCCACCATATTGCCTGTTAAAGAAGCCAAACAACTTCTTTATCAAGCTCCAGCCAGGCCAACAGCCTGATCGAAGCTTTATTTGGTGCGGATGAAGAGACTCGAACTCTTACGCCTCGCGGCGCTGGAACCTAAATCCAGTGTGTCTACCAATTCCACCACATCCGCGGATGAAGCCGTTAAAGCAAAGGCGCCAGACTGTTAATCTGGCGCCTTTCGAAATATGGGGTGGACGATGGGGATCGAACCCACGACAACGGGAGTCACAATCCCGTGCTCTACCAACTGAGCTACGCCCACCATATCGCGTTACTTGTGCCAAAGCTGCCTAATGGCGCACCCGGCAGGACTCGAACCTGCGACCATCCGCTTAGAAGGCGGATGCTCTATCCAGCTGAGCTACGGGCGCCTTGTTAGCTGTACCCTTGGAGGACTACAAACTAAGTGCTTTCCAGTCTCGCAGAACCGTAATCCCGCTCAACCTTCTTAACCAGTGCTAGGCTGTGCCCGACAAGTGCGACGAATAGTATAGAGCCACCTGAAGGTCGTCAAATCCTTTTTAAAAAAAATTCATTTAATTAAAGGAGTTAGGGGAATTTGCAGACCAAGCGCCTTTGCCCTCACCGCATGACATGCGAGAATGCGTTCTCTTTTTTTCCCCTCTCGATGGTTAATCACGCGCAATGACTGCACAACTAATCGACGGCAAATCGATCGCCGCCTGCCTGCGCCAGCAGATCGCCCAACGTGTCACCGAGCGTCGCCAGCAAGGCCTGCGCACGCCCGGCCTCGCGGTGATCCTGGTCGGTAGCGATCCTGCCTCTCAGGTTTATGTCTCGCACAAGCGTAAAGACTGTGAAGAGGTCGGCTTTCTGTCCCAAGCTTATGACCTGCCTTCCGAAACCACTCAAGAAGCGCTGACCGAGCTGATCGATCGCCTGAACGACGATCCTGCGATCGACGGCGTCCTGCTTCAGCTTCCGCTTCCCGAACACCTGGACGCCTCCAGACTGCTGGAGCGCATTCGTCCGGACAAAGACGTCGACGGTTTCCATCCTTATAACGTCGGTCGCCTGGCCCAGCGTATCCCGCTACTGCGCCCATGCACCCCCAAAGGCATCATGACCCTGCTGGAAAGCACCGGGGTCGATCTTTACGGGATGAATGCCGTGGTCGTCGGTGCGTCCAATATCGTTGGCCGCCCGATGGCGATGGAATTGCTGCTGGCCGGTTGCACCGTGACCGTCACCCACCGCTTTACCAAGGACCTGGCCGGGCATGTCGGCCGTGCGGACCTGGTCGTCGTCGCCGCCGGCAAGCCGGGACTGGTCAAGGGCGAATGGATCAAGGAAGGCGCGATCGTGATCGATGTCGGCATCAACCGTCAGGACGATGGCAAGCTGGTCGGTGACGTGATCTATGAAACCGCCCTGCCCCGCGCCGGCTGGATCACTCCGGTGCCGGGCGGCGTTGGCCCGATGACCCGTGCCTGCCTGCTGGAAAACACCCTCTACGCCGCTGAAACCCTGCACAGCTGAGTTTCACCGCAGACGCTGACAGCGAATCGAAGAACCCCGCCCTTGGCGGGGTTCTTTTTGCCTGCGAAACACACTCGACCACCCGACGGAAAATGACATTTTTTTCATGTTTCTCAGGACTTTCGCCTGTTGTTTGAACAACCATCGACAGTTATTCAGCCATACTCCAGAATGTCGCGCTTTTTACGAAATAGCCCGTTACAGAACGGCCTATCAACACTTTGTGAGTCTGCCAGCGTGAAAATCCGTCTTTCCATCCTGAGCCTATTTTTTGCAGTTACAGGGACTTTCCTCACGCCAATCGCCAGTGCTGACGAGACCACCGCAGCACCGCGAGATACGAAGACACTCAAGCTCGCTTCCGGCAGCTCCCTGCTGCTGGACATGCAAACCAACAAAGTCATCTATGCCAGCAATCCTGACGTCGTCGTCCCCATCGCGTCCGTCAGCAAACTGATGACCGGCCTGGTCGTGGTCGAAGCCCGCCAGAACATGGATGAATACATCAACATCAACATCAGCGACACACCGGAAATGAAAGGCGTGTACTCCCGGGTCAAGCTCAAGAGCGAACTGCCGCGCCGGGAAATGTTGCTGATTGCCCTGATGTCATCCGAAAACCGCGCCGCCGCAAGCCTGGCCCACCACTATCCGGGAGGCTATGCCGCGTTCATTGCTGCCATGAACGCCAAGGCCCGGGCCTTGGGCATGACCAACACGCATTTCGTCGAGCCGACCGGACTCTCCCCGCGCAACGTTTCGACCGCTCGCGATTTGAGCAAACTGTTGATCGCCGCGCACAAGTACCCGCTGCTTACCGAACTGAGCACGACCAAGGAAAAAACCGTTTCGTTCCGTAAGCCCAACTACAGCCTGGGTTTTCGCAACACCGACCATTTGGTCCGCAAGCCGGACTGGGACATCCAGCTGACAAAAACCGGTTTCACCAACGAAGCAGGCCACTGCCTGGTGCTGGTGACCCGAATGAGTAATCGCCCGGTGGCCCTGGTGATCCTTGACGCCTATGGCAAGTACACCCATTTTGCCGATGCCACGCGCATGCGTAATTGGGTAGAGAGCGGAAAGAGCGCAGACGTGCCTTCCGTAGCCTTGCAGTACAAGGCAGACAAGAACCTCAAGCAGCGGCAGAGTGGCGTGGTTGAGGCGTCGCAGTAACCTTGCTGCAAACATATTAAAAAAGCCCCGATCACTCGGGGCTTTTTTTTTGGTGATTCACGGAACACAGATTACGAAATACCTGTAGGAGCGAGCTTGCTCCGGGCGGCGTTCCGACGAAAAGCCTGAGAGCACCGCGGGGTGTCAGGCTCCCCGCATCATCGTTGACCTCCATCGCGAGCAAGCTCGCTCCTACAGGCCGGGCGGCGTTCCGTTTTTCCAAGTGCCCCCCCCCCCCCGTAAGACCGGAACCATAAGTGGCCGTCATCGCCAGCAAGCCGGATCCTACGAGGATCGGTGTTCCCCGGGGTTGCGTGAAGAACCTTTTTTTCGCCGGCTATTCAGTCGTTGGGCAGCGGCATCTGGTCGTCATCAGGGATGCCGTCGCCGGTACTTGGATCTCTCCACCCCTTCGGTTTTTCAGTGGGCACCACCGTTGGCCGCGCCATGGGATCCCTCAACGGGCTGTCCGGATCCATCACCGGATCGGTGCTTTGCTCCGGGGTCGTGGGGACGGTTTCCGGACGTTTGTCGTCAAAACTGGAATCGGTAGACATACACACCTCCATTGAACCTAAGGTTTCAGATCACCCAGTGGATCGTAGGGCTTGGCCGGAGCCTTGGGGTTGTCACCCGGCTTCACGTCCCTCGGTGCCTTGGCGGGCCCGATCGGGTCGACCTGAGGATCGGCAAGGTCCGGGGAATCGGGGTCGAAACCCAGCTCATCGCCAGACGAATGTTCAGACGAGTGCGGACCGACGGGCGTTGTGGAGTGAGCCATGGGTGCCTCCTGATCTCGGCCCGGAACCGGGCCTTTGAAGATCAGAGGCCGGCGACGAGCGATGGTGCCCGTCGGGTGACCAACGGACTTAGTGTGCGGCCAGGGCTTTTTTCGCCTTGGCGGCGGCCTGCTCCTGACCGGCTTGGGCCAGATCGTTGGCGGCCTTGAGCCAGCGCTGCTGATCGACCTGAGACGGGATTTGCGTCGGATTCTGGATCAGCACGGCCCAGCCACCGGCGTCCTTGAATGCCGACTCGAAGGCGCTGAAGCTCATCAGTTCGCGGCGGTTCATCCCCGCGCGCAACAGGACCGTCTGCTTCTGACGGTTGTAGCCGGCCAGAATGGCGTAACGCGGTTCGGCCCACATGGCCGAGCCCTCGGTGAAGCGCACCATCACCGGATAACCGGCGGCGACCTGCGTCAACAAGGCCGCAAGGTTGCTGTCGAGGGAATAAACCACCATCCCGTACTCGCGGGCCAGATTCTGCATGTTCTGTTGCAATTGCGCTTCGCCCCCCGGCAAATGCAAGGGCTTTTCGAGCAAGCCTGGGGTGATCACGATGCCCTGCTGGGACAACATGCTGGCCAGCACCTGCGGTCCGCTTTGATACGCATCGCCCCTGTAGAATCGGCCGCTGAGTTCGACTCGCTCCGGCAAACGCTTGATCTCGGGTGCAACGCTCCCGGCACACCCCGCCAGACTCGCCACGCAACCGGCCATCAGCATGGCCGACAAAATTCGAGAAAATACCCGCACCATCAGCTCTCTCTTGTTCAGGTTCAGACGCCAGGCAATCCCATTTCTGGCTCGGTCGTCGATCATAGGTCGCCGCGCTGCCCGGGTATAGCTTTAAACGGCAGACGCGTGCATTCGATAGAGCGAACTGGTTGGTGACTGCCGACTTTCGGTCAATAGTCTGAAATGCAGTAACGGCTAAACTGTGTTCTAAAGAGACGACAGTGAAGCGTGTGTGCCCGCAGCAGGGCAAAGAGGAGGCACAGATGAGCCTGACCATGATCATTGCGATGTTGATTTGCAGCTGGCTGGCGGTAGCCGCTGCCATGCTGTGGGGCGTGCTGCGCATCACTCGCCACCACCATCACCCTGCCCCGCCCGCAACGGCGCCAGAAGCGGACGAGACGCGCAGCCAACACGCCAACGCTCACTGACCGATATTTTCCTCAAACAAACGAAAACGGCCGCCTGGGTTCAGGCGGCCGTTTTGCTTTCATCTACCGTCAAGCGTCAGCGTTTACCTGCTTCTGCCGGGCCCGGCGGGACATCATGTTCAACACCTCGATCGAAGCCGAGAATGCCATGGCCGCATAGACGTAGCCTTTCGGTACATGGGCGCCGAAGCCTTCGGCAATCAGTGTCATGCCGATCATGATCAGGAAGCCCAGGGCCAGCATCACCACCGTCGGGTTGTCGTTGATGAACTTGGCCAACGGATCAGCGGCAAACAACATCACCAGCACCGACACCACCACCGCGATAATCATGATCGGCAAATGCTCGGTCATGCCGACAGCGGTAATGATGCTGTCGATGGAAAACACCATGTCCAGCATCAGGATCTGGCCGATCGCCGCAGCAAAGCCCAGGGTCACGGTGGATGTCTTGGACGTCGGATCATCCGGCGCCGGGTCCATGCTGTGATGGATCTCGGTGGTCGCCTTCCACAACAGGAACAGGCCACCGGCGATCAGGATCATGTCTTTCCAGGAAAACGCGTGGCCGAGAATCTCGATCACCGGAGCGGTCAACTGGACGATGAACGCGATGGTGCTCAGCAGACCCAATCGCAGGATCAGCGCCATGCCGATACCGATGCGCCGCGCCTTCTGCCTGTGTTGCTCGGGCAGCTTGTTGGTCAGGATCGAAATGAAGATCAGGTTATCGATGCCGAGCACGATTTCCATCACCACCAGGGTGGCCAGGGCAACCCAGGCAGTGGGGCTGGCGGCAAGTTGTAAAAGGTAGTCCATGGGTCAGTCCTGACTCGTTGTAATACGGTTTAGATTTCCTGGGAGGAAGATTCGGTTTTTTCCGATTCTTTTTCCGGTGATTCTTTTTTGCTGATCAACCCGCTGGTGGCATCGTTGAGTGCCTGTTCGGCAGCCTTGTGGGTATCGTCAATCGCCTGTTTGGCGCTTTCGGCGGCCTTGCCCATCAACTGTTGAGCGCTTTGCTCGGCCTGGTCGCAACCGGCCAATACCAGTAAAGATGTGATCAACAGCGCCGTGGCTTTAATTTTCATGATGCTTCCCTCGATAGAACGAACGGGACCGAAACGATGGCCCGTTGATAGCGATGCATTCTAGGGAAGCAAACACTTCAGGAAAATTCGTATTTTTGCGGTATATACTTCGATTTTTACGAACCAATACTTCCTTGCTTTTATGTAGAAGCTGCCGAAGGCTGCTCTTACAGGGACCGTACCTATGTTGAATTATCGACAACTGCATTATTTTTGGGTGGTGGCCAAGACCGGCAGCATCGTGCGCGCCTGCGAACAACTGAACCTCACGCCGCAAACCATCAGCGGGCAGATTTCATTGCTGGAACAGACCTTTGGCATCGAGTTGTTTCGGCGCGTCGGACGACAACTCGAACTGACCGAGGCCGGACGCCAGGCACTGCCCTACGCCGAGCAAATGTTCCAGCTGGGTGGCGAACTGGAACTGATGCTGCGGGCACAACCCAATGAGCAGCAAATTCTGTTTCGTGTCGGGGTGGCCGACGTGGTGCCCAAGTCCATCGTCTATCGCCTGATTGCACCGACCATGGAGCTGAGCGAACCGCTGCGCATCACCTGCCGCGAAGACAAGCTTGAACGTTTGTTGGCCGACCTGGCGATCCAGCGCCTGGACCTGGTGATCTCCGATAGCCCGATGCCGTCGCACCTGGACATCAAGGGCTACAGCCAGAAACTGGGTGAGTGCGGGATCAGCTTCTTCGCCACCCCTGAGTTGGCGGCACGCTTCGGTCAGGACTTCCCGCGCAACCTGCACGGTGCGCCACTGCTGATTCCAGGTCCGGAAACCGTGGTGCGCAGCCGTTTGCAGCGCTGGTTCGCCGAGCAGCAGATCCAGCCGCAGATTGTCGGCGAGTTCGACGATAGCGCCCTGATGCAGGCCTTCGGCCAATCCGGCAGCGGGATCTTCATCGGTCCGAGCGTGATTGCCGATGAAGTGCGACGCCAGTATGGCGTGCAAGTGATCGGCCAGACCGATGCGGTGAGCGAGTCGTTCTATGCCATCTCAGTGGAGCGCAAGGTCAAGCACCCCGGCATTGTCGCCATTACCGAAGGTGCCCGACGCGAGCTGTTTACAGCGCTGTAACCGCTTCGCGCGGCTTGAACGTCATCAGGGCGATGGCCAGCAGGATCGAAGCCAGAATGAAAGCGGCGGCGGCAAAGCCAAGGCCTTGCAGGCCGACGCTGTCGATCACCCGACCACCGATCATCGCGCCCAGGCCGATGCCGAGGTTGGCCCCGGCGATGTTCAGCGACGCGGCAAATGCCGGCGCTTCGGGCGCGGCTTTCATCAGGCGCACATGGCTGACCAGGAACAACGCCGCCTGAGTCACGCCCCAGATGCCCATCGCCGCCGCCAGACCGAGCGGCGAATGGATGTTCGGCACCAGCGCCACCAGACCGGCAATCATGAACGCGCAGAACATCATTGACGCCATCAGCGGATGCCGATCCACCGCCCGGCCGCCCAGGGAGTTGCCGATCAACCCGACCGCGCCGAAGCCCATCAGGCACCAGCCGACCAGTGTGCCGTTGAAGCCGGCCAGACGCTCGAGGATGTCGGCCAGATAGGTATAGGCCGTGAACATGCCGCTGAACACAATCACCGACAGCAACACATGACCGAGCATCAGCGGGCTGCGCAGGATCTTGAACTGCGACACAAAGCTCACCTGATGCTGGTGCAGGTTGGTCCTGGGCAGATAGATAAACAGCAGCAGCGCCTTGGCAAAGGCGATGACCGCCAGAATCGCAAAGGCACTGCGCCAGCCGAACGCATCGGAAATCAGCGTGCCCACCGGAATGCCGAACACAGTGGCGCAGACAATGCCGAAGCCGATCTTGGCGATGGCGCGACCGGCGTAATCCGGCCCGACGATGTCCACCGCCGTTTCGCTGGCCAGCGCCCAGAACACCGGTAGCCCCAGCGCCGGGATCAACCGGGCAAACGCCATCACCCAGATGTTCGGCGCCAGCGCCGCCAGCGTATTGGCCAGGCCAAACAGGATCAGTACCGAGATGAACAGCTTGCGCCGCTCGAAGCGGGCGAACCAGGCCGTCAGGAACGGCCCGAACGCGGCCACGGTAAACGCGAACAAGGTCACCAGCAAACCGGCCTGCGGGATGCTGACTTCCAGGTCCCTGGCGATAGCCGGCAACAGGCCAACGATGATGAATTCCGTGGTCAGCACCGTGAAACCGGCGGCAGACAACAGAAGAATGGGCAACAACCGCATGCACAACTCCAGAAAACGACGACACCAGCGATAGCCCGAAGGCCCACTGGCAGACATGAAAATGAGGATGGCGAATCTTAACAGAGTGTTTTCGGATGCGGTTGCACGAACCTGCAATTCGCGTTGAAGACCAGGGCGGCAGTTCGTCACAGGTCTGAAGGATCATACCTGCGCTGTGATAAAGTCCGCGCCCTGAAAAAGTACACCCTGTGGTTAATGCCGATTATTTAAGGGCAAAACCTGTGGGAGCGAGCTTGCTCGCGATGGCGGACTGTCAGACAACGCAACTATGGACTGTGCCACCGTCATCGCGAGCAAGCTCGCTCCCACAAGAAATGCGACGTTCAACACCTTAAAAGACATTGATCCCTGTGTTTCCTTCTCGGTTTCCTGCCTGCGGCCTGCCCTGTTTGTTGCCGCAAACCTGCGAAACCATGCATTAATAAAAAATCAGAGATGCTGTTTTATGACTGCTTCATCCCCTTCTCTATTACACCGCATTAAACGCTTGAGCCTGGTCACACAGATCGTGGTCGGCCTGATCGCCGGTATTACCCTGGCCCTGTTGGCCCCCGACGTGGCGAAATCCACGGCGTTCATTGGCAAAGTGTTTGTCTCGGCACTGAAAGCCGTCGCGCCGATTCTGGTGTTCGTGCTGGTCATGGCGTCGATTGCCAACCACAAGCACGGCCAGGAAACCCACATCCGGCCGATTCTGTTCCTGTATCTGCTGGGCACTTTCGCCGCGGCCGTGGTCGCGGTGGTTGCCAGCATGACGTTCCCGTCCAGCCTGGTGCTGTCGACCCAGGACGTCGCGGTCACAGCGCCAGGCGGGATTGGCGAAGTGCTGCAAAGCCTGTTGCTGAGCGTGGTCGACAATCCGGTCAGCGCGCTGATGAACGCCAATTTCATCGGCATTCTGGCGTGGGCCATCGGCATGGGCATCGCCATCCGCCATGCCGGCGACACCACTCGTGAAGTGCTGGGCGACCTGTCCAACGGCGTGACCGTGATCGTGCGCCTGGTGATCAGTTTCGCTCCACTGGGCATCTTCGGGCTGGTGGCCTCGACCCTGGCCACCTCCGGCTTCGGCGCCTTGATCGGTTATGCGCACCTGCTGGCCGTGCTGCTGGGCTGCATGCTGTTCGTGGCACTGGTGATGAACCCGATCATTGTCTTCTGGAAACTGCGCCGCAACCCGTACCCGCTGGTGCTGACCTGCCTGCGCGAAAGCGGTATCACCGCATTCTTCACCCGCAGTTCGGCGGCGAACATTCCGGTCAACCTGGAATTGAGCAAGCGCCTGGGCCTGCACGAAGACACCTACTCGGTATCGATCCCGCTGGGCGCGACCATCAACATGGCCGGCGCGGCGATCACCATCACCGTGCTGACCCTGGCCGCCGTACACACCCTGGGCATCACCGTGGACATTCCCACCGCGATCCTGCTGAGCGTGGTCGCAGCGATCTGCGCCTGTGGTGCTTCGGGTGTGGCCGGCGGTTCGCTGTTGCTGATTCCGCTGGCATGTAGTCTGTTCGGCATCCCGAGCGAAATCGCCATGCAGGTGGTGGCGGTCGGGTTCATCATCGGCGTGTTGCAGGACTCGGCGGAAACCGCGCTGAACTCGTCCACCGATGTGCTGTTCACCGCGGCGGCTTGCCTGGGTGAAGAGGCAAAAACAGAGCGCCTGGCCTGACACAAATCCCTGTGGGAGCGAGCTTGCTCGCGATAGCGGTGGGTCAGTCAACATCAATGTTGAAGGTTACACCGCCATCGCGGGCAAGCCCGCTCCCACAGGGTCGGCGGTGTATTTGAAACATATGCGTGTATGAAAAAGCCCGCCAAGGCGTAAACCTTGGCGGGCTTTTTTGTACCCGGGCGGTTTAGAACGCGCCCATGTAGTCGCGCTTGCCCACTTCCACGCCGTTGTGACGCAGCAGTGCATAAGTGGTGGTGACGTGGAAGAAGAACTGCGGCAGGCCATAGGTCAGCAGGTAGGACTGGCCGCTGAAGCGCTTCTCTTTAGGCGTGCCCGGACGGGTGACGATCTCGATGCCTTCCTTGCCGTTGATCTGCTCAGGCGTGAACTCGCCGATGTAAGCCAGAACTTTGCTCAGCAGCGCTTGCAGTTCGGCGAAAGTGGTTTCGGTGTCGTCGTACTTCGGCACTTCAACTTCGGCCAGACGGGAAGAAACGCCCTTGGCGAAATCAACGGCGATCTGTACCTGGCGCACCAGCGGGAACATGTCCGGGAAGAGGCGCGCTTGCAGGAAGGCGTTAGGGTCGATGTTTTTTTCAGTGGCGTGAGCCTCGGCCTTTTTCAGTACATCGCTCAGGGCATTGAGCATTTGCTGGAAAACAGGCACGGAAGCGTCGTACAGGGAAATGGTCATGGCAGGTCTCGTATGGTGACGGGAGGATCGCGGGAAACCTGTGGGAGCGAGCTTGCTCGCGATGGACGTGAACGATAACGCGTTCTGTCTGAATACACGCGTCGCGCTGGAGTCCATCGTCGGAACGCCGCCCGGAGCAAGCTCGCTCCCACAGGGGTTCGATTTTGGCCGATTATAGCCGCGTGCCGCCCATCCGAGACCGGTCTTTTTCAGCTGCCGTACACTTTGGCCGCCGGGACCGCTTGCATCAGCAGCTGCGCGACAGCATCCCCCATCTCGCCAACCGCCCAGCGGCCCTGGCGATCCAGTTGCGGGCCACGGCGCCAGCCATCGGCGATCGACAACTTGCCACCCTCGACTTCGAACATCTGCCCGGTCACCTCGGCGGACGCCTCGGAACCCAGCCACACCACCAGCGGCGCGACGTTTTCCGGGGCGAAGTAATCGAAGCCCGCTTCAGGCTTTTTCATGGTGTCGGCGAACACCTGCTCGGTCATTCCGGTACGCGCGGCCGGCGCCAGGGCGTTGGCGGTGATCCCGTAACGGCGCAGTTCAGCCGCCTGCACCAGCGTCAGCGAAGCAATACCGCCCTTGGCCGCCGCATAGTTGGACTGTCCAATGGAACCCTGTAAACCGGCGCCGGAACTGGTGTTGATGATCCGCGCATCGACCTTGGCGCCGCTCTTGGCCTGCTCACGCCAGTACTTCACGGCGTGGCTGGAAATGCAGAAGTGGCCCTTGAGGTGCACGGCCACCACGGCGTCCCAGTCGGATTCGCTGAGGCTGGCGAACATGCGGTCACGGCAGATGCCGGCGTTGTTGACCACCACGTTCAGGTCGCCAAAGGTTTCGATGGCCTGGCGCACGATCAGCCCTGCCGAGTCATAACGGGTGATGTCGTCGCTGTTGGCCACGGCACTGCCGCCCTGGCCGAGGATTTCGCCGACCACGGCCAGGGCCGCTTCGCGGTTGATGTCGTTGACCACCACCTTCGCGCCTTCGGCAGCGAAGGCCATCGCGTAGGCGCGGCCCAGACCACCGCCGGCACCGGTGATGATCACGACGCGGTTTTCACAGATTTTCATGAGTCTATTCCTTCAAATTCTTCACTAATCGACACAATCCCCTGTAGGAGCGAGCCTGCTCGCGATGGTCGTTAACGAATACGCGGGGTATCTGAATAACCGCGTCGTTCTTGAGTCCATCGCGAGCAGGCTCGCTCCTACAGGATCGGTGTGATTCCTGATTACAAACGTTCGATGATGGTCACGTTGGCCTGCCCACCGCCTTCGCACATGGTCTGCAGGCCAAAGCGTCCGCCGCTGCGCTCCAGCTCATGCAGCAGGCTGCACATCAAACGGGTGCCGGTGGCGCCCAGCGGATGGCCGAGGGCAATCGCGCCGCCGTTGACGTTGGTCTGTTCGTGGGGATAGCCCGTCTCTTTCAACCAGGCCATGGCCACCGACGCGAAAGCCTCGTTGATCTCCACCCGGTCGATGTCTTTCAGTTTCATCCCCGCACGCTTGAGCGCGTAGGCCGTGGCCGGGATCGGGGCGGTGAGCATCCAGATCGGGTCTTCGGCACGCACGCTAAGGTGATGGATGCGTGCCCGTGGCGTCAGGCCGTAACGCTTGAGCGCCGCCTCCGAGACGATCAGCATCGCGCTGGCCGCGTCGCAGGTCTGGCTCGACACTGCCGCGGTGACCCGGTCACAGCCGAACAGGAATTCCAGCTCGGCCATTTTTTCCAGGCTGGTCTGGCGCGGCGTTTCATCGTGCAGCACGCCGGCCAAGGGCACGATCTCGCGGTTGAAACGGCCTTGCTCGATGGCCTGCAGGGCCCGTCGATGGGACTCCAGCGAATAGGCTTCAAGCTGCGCCCGGGACAGGTCCCACTTTTCGGCGATCATCTGCGCCGAACGGAACTGCGTCGGCGGTTGCGCACCGTAGCGCCGCACCCAGCCTTCGGAGCCGCTGAACGGATCGGTGAAGCCCAAGGGCTCGGCAGCGATCATCGCCGAGGAAATCGGGATCTGAGTCATGGTCTGCACGCCACCGGCGATGACCACGTCCTGGGTGCCGCTCATCACCGCTTGCGCCGCGAAGTGCACCGCTTGCTGGGACGAACCGCACTGGCGATCGATAGTGGTGCCCGGCACTGATTGCGACAGGCCGGCCGCCAGCCAACTGGTGCGGGCGATGTCACCGGCCAGCGGGCCGATGGTGTCGACACAGCCGAAGATCACGTCGTCGTAATCCTCGTCGGGAATGTCATTGCGCTCGACCAGTGCGCGCAAAACATGCGCGCCCAGATCGGCGGCGTGAATCTGGCTCAGACCACCCTTGCGCCGCCCGGTGGGCGTGCGCAGGGCGTCGACGATATAGGCTTCAGGCATGGTCTACCTCGGTGAAAAAATTGAAATCTGGTATTGAGAGCGCCGAAAAACCTGTGGGAGCGAGCTTGCTCGCGATGAGGCCGACACATCCAACATTGATGCCATCTGACGCACCGCCATCGCGAGCAAGCTCGCTCCCACAGGGATGTAGTCACCCTTACTGACGGGTTAAAACGTACTGCCCGCGCCCAGCGCCGATTTGCCGTCAAACAGCGCCGCACGAATCCGCCCTTTGTGATGGCCGCGATCGCCCCAGACCTTGTCCAGCGCCCACGCGCGTTTCATGAACAGATGCAGGTCGACTTCCCAGGTGTAACCCATGGCGCCGTGGGCCTGGATGGTGTTCTTCGCCGCCAGCATGGCCGCTTCCGCCGTTGCCAGCTTGGCGTGGGACACCAGCACGTCCTGCCCCGGTTGCTGCTCGGCCAGCGCATAAGCGGCGCGGTACAGCGGACCTTTGGCGAACTCGATCTGCACCGCGACGTTGGCCATCAAATGCTTGACCGCCTGGAACGAGCCGACCGGCTTGCCGAACTGCTTGCGCTCGAAGGTGTAGTCCACCGCCAGGTCGACCATGCGTTTGGCCAGCCCCAGCAATTGCGCAGCGCTGGCGAGAGCGCCTCGGTTGAAGGCGGCCGCCCACAGTTGCCTTCCTTGTTCGCCGCTGGCTACGCAAGTAGCGGGAGTCGGCGTCCATTCGACCTGGAACAGTTGACGGCTCGGGTCGACCGACTCGTTGCGGGTCAGGCGCACGGCATTGCGCTCCAGTGCATGCACTTCATCGCCATGGGCCAGCAACAGCAGATCGGCAACATGGGCATCGCTGACCAGCGGGTTCCCCGGTTCAGAAACGGTCAGACGTGCACTGCCCTCGGCAACTCGCGCCAACCAGTATTGCTTGAGCGTCGCGTGTTGCTCATCGAGGGCGGCGAGCATCGGCACGCCCACCAGCATGGTGTCCACCAGCGGTTCGGGCAGACCGGCGTAACCGCATTCCTGGGCAATCAGCACGAAATCCAATTCATTCATGCCCATGCCGTCCTGCGCCTCGGGCACGGTCAGCGCGGTCAGGCCCAGTTCCACCAGTTGCGCCCAGAGTCGCTCACTGCGCCCGCCGTCGCTCTGCCACAGTTCGCGAATGCGTTCCGGGGTGACTTCGTTGATCAGGAAGCTGCGGACGTTGTCCTGAAACAGCAGTTGGTCGCGGCTGAAACTAAAGTCCATGGTCTATTCCTCAGGCACGCGGCATGCCGAGCATGCGTTCGGCAATGATGTTGCGCTGGATCTCGTTGGTGCCGGCGTAGATCGGCCCGGCCTGGGCAAACAGGAAACCGTCCAGCCAATGGCCGACGTCACCGGCGGCCGGGGCTTGCGGCAGCAGCTCACCACGCAGGCCAAGAATGCTCATGGCGGTGTCGTGCATGCGCTGGTCGAGTTCGGACCAGAAGATCTTGTTGGTCGACGATTCCGGCCCGATCTTGCCGCCCTGCACCAGTTGCGAGGCCGTCATGTAGGTGCTCAGGGTGTAGGCCTCGGCATCGAGCCAGGCGCGCATCACCGCCTCACCGATGGCCGGGTCGCGGTCGGCCTGCTCGCGGTTAGCCAGGTACAGCTGCACCAGACGCTTGGCGGTTTCCTGGAAACGCGCCGGCGAGCGCAGCAACAAACCGCGCTCGAAACCGGCGGTGGACATCGCCACGTGCCAGCCCATGCCTTCGCCGCCGAGGGCGTTTTCCACCGGCACCTTGACGTCGTCGAAGAAGATTTCGGCGAAACCCGGCAAACCATTGAGCTGCGGAATCGGCCGCACGGTGATGCCCGGCGTATTCAGCGGCAGCAGGATGAAGGTCAGGCCGTGATGGCGCTGGGACTGTGGATCGGTACGGAAAATACCGAACACCCAATCGGCCCACACCGCGCGGGTCGACCAGGTCTTCTGGCCATTGATCACGTAGTGGTCGCCCACCCGTTCCGCCTTGGAGCGGATCGCCGCCATGTCGGAACCGGCACCCGGCTCGGACCAGGCCTGGGCCCAGATGTCTTCGCCGGTGGCCATGCGCGGCAGAAACCGAGCCTTTTGTTCTTCGCTGCCGTACTCCATCAGGGTCGGGCCGAGCAGGAAGATACCGTTCTGGTTGACCCGTGCCGGTGCCCCGGAACGGTAGTATTCCTCCTCGAAAATCAGCCACTCGATCAGGTCGCAGCCGCGCCCGCCGAGTTCGGTCGGCCAGGTGACCATGCCCCAACGGCCTTCGTTGAGCTTGGCTTCCCAGGCGCGGTGCTCGGCAAAGCCCTGTTCGGTGTCGAACGATTGCAGCGGTTCACTCGGTACATTGGCCGCCAGCCAGGTTCGCGCCTCAACGCGAAAGGCCTGCTGGGCCGGGGTATAGGTCAGGTCCATGGATATGCCTTCAGCCGTTGAATCGGGCATCGCGTTTCTCGACGAACGAGTCGCGTGCTTCCTGAGAGTCCAGTGAGCGGTAGGCTTCGAGGGTGAAGCCCTGCTCCCAGCGGTATTTGTCTTCCAGATTGCCGTCTTCGATGCCTGTCAGCGCTTCCTTGGCCAGGCTGATCATGCCCGGGCTCTTGGCGGCGATGGTGCGGGCGATCTGCAACGCGGCTTCGCGCAAGTCTTCGCGCTTGACCACCTGCTCCACCGCGCCCAGGCGGTAAGCTTCGGCGGCGTCGATCGGCTCGCCGGTGAAGTACATGTGGCGGACCTTCTGCACCGGGAACAGGCGCTGCAAATGCGCGCCGCCACCCATGGCCCCGCGATCCACTTCCGGCACGCCGAAGGTGGCGCACTCGGACGCGACAATGATGTCGGCAGCGCCGCAGATGCCGATGCCGCCGCCCAGCACGAAGCCGTGCACGGCCACTATCACCGGTTTCGGGTTGCGGTGAATGGCCTTGAAGCTGTCGTAGTTGCCCTTGTTCACCGCGACGATCAGGTTGCCGTCGGCGGCCAGTTCCTTGATATCGACCCCGGCACAGAAGCCGCGACCTTCAGCACGGATCAGGATCACCCGCACGTCGTCGTTGCGGCCCAGGCCCTCGATCTCGCTGGCGATATCAGCCCAGCCCTGGTTGTTGAAGGCGTTGACCGGTGGCCGGTTGAACACCAGTTCGGCAATGCCGTGTTCGATGCTGACGCTAAATGGTTTCATGGTTTCCTTCCTTCACAATGCATGGCCCCTTACGACACACGGCAGCACAGTTCGCCCAGGCGCGCTTCGGCGTCGCGGACGATCTGTTCAATCAATTGGGCGCAGCTGGGCAAGCTGTCGATGGATGCGGCGATCTGTCCGGCAGGCAACACGCCCGCGGCCGGTTGCCCGTCGACCATGGCTTTCTGGATCACCATCGGCGCGTTGGCGGCCATGATGCTTTGCGCGGCGGTCAACTCTCCGGCACCGCGCATCTTCAGCGCGCTGGTCAGCAGTTGCGTCAGGCTCATGCCCGTGTGGCGGCGGTAGGCCAGACCACTCTGCAAGGCCAGCAACAGGCGCTTGAGACCGCCGCTGTTTTCCAGCTGGTTGAGCAACTCGTTGCGGATCATCCGTTGCGGCATGCCGTCGATGGCGCGGCTGATGATGATCGCGGCCGGGTCCTTGACCGCCAGGTAACGCGCCAACGTCGCCTGCGGCACCGGGCTGTCGGCGCACATCAAAAAACGCGTGCCCATGGCGATGCCTTCAGCACCGTAGGCCAGGGCCGACACAAGGCCTTTGCCGTCCTTGAAACCACCGGCCGCCACCACGGGCACCGAAACCGCATTGACCACTTGATCAAGCAGCATCAAGGTCGGCACGGAACCGGTGTGCCCACCGCCCTCGCCGCCCTGTACGGTCACCGCATCGGCGCCCATTTCCACGGCTTTCTGCGCATGCTTGAGCGCGCCGACCGTGGGAATGCACACCACCCCGGCATCTTTCAGGCGGCTGATCATTTGCTTGCCCGGCGAACGGCTGTAGCTGACCGCACGGACTTTATGGCGCAACACCAGCTCGACGATCTCGCCGGCATTGGCCTGGTACATGTGGAAATTCACCCCGAACGGCTGATCGGTCAGGCGCCGGGTTTCGATAATCGCCGCTTCCATCTGCTGCGGTTCGATGGTCGCCCCGGCGAGAAAACCGAAACCACCGGCATTGCCCGTGGCCGCCACCAGTTTCGGATCGGCGACCCAGCCCATGGCGGTCTGGATGATCGGATAGCGGCAACCGAGCAGCTCGGTCAGGCGGGTATTCAACGAAATCGCCATGCTCACGCCTCGCCCGTTTTGCGCTGGGAACTGGCCATGGCCTTGGCGTCGTAGCCGCCGAGGCGGTCGCCGGACACCAGTTCGTTGTGGGCATGGGCGAAGTGATGCAGGCCGAACACCATGTCCATGGTCGCGCGCTTGCCCATCAGGTCTTCGGCGTTGTTCACCGCTTGCTTGCTCAGTTGCAGGCCCAGGCGCGGCATCTGGGCGATGCGCCCGGCGATGTCGAGGGTCTGTTGTTCCAGCTCGTCGCGCGGCACCACCCGATTGAGCATGCCCATCTGATAGGCACGCGGTGCCGGCATGCGTTCGCCAAGGAACAGGAATTCCTTGGCGATGCGCGGGTTCAATTCATGCACGTGGGCGAAATACTCGACCCCGGGAATGCCCATGCGCACCACCGGATCGGCGAAGTACGCATCCTCGCTGGCGACGATCAAGTCACACACCCAGGCCAGCATCAGCCCACCGGCAATGCACGCGCCCTGGACCATGGCGATGGTCGGCTTGGGCATCTCGCGCCAGCGTCGGCACATGCCCAGATAGACTTCCTGTTCGCGGGCATAGAGAAACTCGCCGCCCGGCTTGTTCACATGGTCGTACCACAGGCTGGCGCGATCGAAGCTCTTGTCGACGTCGCGGCCCGGGGTGCCGATGTCATGCCCGGCGGAGAAATGCTTGCCGGCGCCGCGCAACACGATGACCTTCACTTCATCGTCATCGCAGGCCCGGCGAAACGCCGCGTCCAGCGCATAAGTCATCTGCGAGTTCTGTGCGTTGTGGTACTCGGGGCGGTTCATGGTGACGATTGCCACCGCGTCGCGCACTTCGTACAGGACCACCTCGGCCTCGTTCTTGTCGTTATGTTCAGCCATCACTTGTCTCCGAAAACGCGGGCGCTCAGCGCTGGCCTGGCGGGTTGTCTTTAAGCTGCAGGGCGCGCAGGTTGTGCGGGTCCAGACGCTGGATCAGTTGCAATTGCTCGGTGGTCGGGGCTGCGGTGGTCGGGCAGTCGTCCGGCACGTGCAACTCGAAGCCGGTGTTGTCCTGGACCTGCGCCGCCGTCACGCCGGGGTGCAGCGAACGGATGCGCATCTGCCGTTGCGGGCCTTGGAAATCCAGGACGCAGAGGTCGGTGATGATCAGGCGAATGTCGATGTCGTCCAGCTTCCAGCCACGCGCCAGGCGGGCCGGGTTGTAGCCGACCGAAGCGACCATATCGACCTCGCCTTCGACGAACACCCGACGGTTGTGGCTCGGCACGCAAAACGAGTTGGCGTGGCTGACCGAGTTGCCGGGGAAACCGCGCACACCGAGCATCTGCGCCTTGGGTTTGGCGTAGTCGCCGATGCAGGAAATGTTCGCCTGGCCAAAGCGGTCGATCTGGGTCGGGCCGACCAGTGCATGGCGCTTGCCGCCCCAGACGTTGTCGAAAATCCGCGAGAAACCCATCCAGCTGTCGCGCTTGGGCTCGTAGCCCTTGCGCGCGCCCAAAGGCACCGGTTCGGCGACCATGTAGGCTTCGGAGTCGGTCATCAGCAGTTGCGGGTTGCTGGTCAGCATGGCCAAGGATGCTGCCAGGCGCGGGATCACACCGATGCCGGTGGCCAACACTTCGCCGTCTTCGCGCCAGGCTTCAGAGGCGGCGCAGATCATCAGTTCGGCGAGGCTGTAAGTGGTAGTGCTCATCGCAAGGCTCCCTTAGAAAATCGGCAACGGCAGTTCACGGATCGCAGCCAGGCCGCCAACCTTGTCCAGGTACTGTTCGTGGGTGCAGTCGACGTAGTCGCGCACGTAACCTTCCCAGCCATCGGCCGCCTGTACGGTGGCGTTGTAGGCCTTGAAGTGCGCGACGTCGAAACCGTACAGCGGCGCGCAGGACGACGGATGCGCACCGCCCGGCACGTGGGCCACGGCTGTGGTCAGGTTGCGTTCCCAGAACACTTGATGGGCATGGGCGCTGTCCTGATGGAAGTACTCGCTGTCGACCAGTTCATCGCAAGTCACGTAGCTGTGGGTCGCGGCCCGCACGAACAGGTCGTCCATGTAGTGATCCGGGCCGCTGATCTGGCACACGCCGCGTTTGTCGGCACGGTCGACATGCACCAGCGCCGCGTCGAGCTTGAGGGCCGGCATCGCCACCCAATCCTTGCCATCGGCGTAGGGCGAGGCGATCAACTTGATCTGGCGGTTGTGGCGCAGCACATCGGTGCCCAGGCCCACGGCGGTCGGAATGAACGGCACATTCATCGCCGCCGCCCGCAGGCCGAGCAGCAGCATGCCTTCGTCGATTTCCATCACGTCCAGCGCGGCTTCCTGGCGCGCCTTGCGGAAGTACGGCTCCAGCGGAATGAAATCCAGGGAGACGAAGGCGAACACCAGTTTCCTGATCTTGCCGGCGGCGCAGAGCATGCCGACATCCGCACCGCCGTAGGCGACCACGGTCAGGTCCTTGAGATCCGAGCGCAGAATTTCGCGCACCAGCGCCATCGGCTTACGGCGCGGACCCCAGCCACCGATACCGATGGTCATGCCGTCACGCAGTTGGCCGACGATCTCGGCGGTGGTCATTTGCTTGTCCATCGTCATGTTCCTCATTGGCGACCGACACTGAAGTCGTGGCCCCAATGGCTGACCACGGTACTTTCGAACGGCGTGTGGCGGTCCCAGTCGACCACCAGGCCGTCGCAGCCGTACTCCAGGTCAAACCCGGACGGGGTCTTGATATAGAAAGAAATCATCTGGTCGTTGGTGTGCTGGCCGAGGGTGGCCGACAGCTTCACGCCATTGGCGTGGACGCGATCCAGGGCGCGACCGACTTCGTCCAGCGCGTTGACTTCGACCATCATGTGCACGCAGCCATGGGGCATCGGGCACTCGAAAATCGCCAGCGAGTGGTGGCGACCGTTGTTGCAGTGCAGGAAGTGGATGCGCTTTTGCGGCTCGGCCGGGTCCGGGGTGAAGCGGACTTTCATCAGGTCCGACAGGCCGAATCCCATCACTTGTTCGTAGAAGTCGCGGCAGCGTTCGAAGGCCGGCGCCGGCAACACCACGTGGCCCATGCCGAGGTCGTTGGTGACAAAGCCTTTGACGCCCACCGGCGAAACAAAACGGGCGAAGTCCTGCAGCGGGCCCCAGAAAATTTCGTGGCGGTTGCCATCCGGATCGCTGAAGTGCACCAGCTCCTGAACCTTGCGCAGCTCGGCTTCGGACGCGGTGCCACGGGTCACTTGCACGTCGGCCTGCTGCAGCTCCCTGACCGCCTGCTCCAGCGCCGCTTTGCCGGCCACTTCCCAGCCGCAGGCACCGAAACCGTTCTCGGCACTGTTCTGCACCAGCACGCGGTAATGACGCTCGTCCATTTTCAGGTACAAAAGCTCATCGTCGCCGCTGACCATCATGCCCAGCACCTGGCTTGCGTAGTGGCGCCATTGCGCCAGGTCGCTGGATAACAGGGTGACGTAACCCAGACCGCGGATATCCATGGATGCACTCCTCGTTTTACTCAGGCCGTGCCGCCCTTCGGCGACTGCCGGGGGAGACTTTATGTAGGGGCTATTTGTAGGAGCTATTCAAACGGGTTCGGGGAGGGGCAACATCGTCCAATGGGACTAGCGGATTTGATGGCGCGGAACATGAAAAACCTGTGGGAGCGAGCTTGCTCGCGATGGCGGAGTGACAGTCAACAGAGCTGTTGGATGACAGGGCCTCATCGCGAGCAAGCTCGCTCCCACAGGGGTAAGTGGTGTTGCGGGTTTATGTAGGCGGATCGATTTGATCCAGCACACGGTTCGCGGTGATCTCGGCGAGCATGACGCTATTGGAGATGCCCAGCAGTGCATTACGGTCACCGCCCTCCAGATGATCCACCAGTTGATGCACCATCACATCCACCGAGGCCAACGTCTCGACCAGATAAACCACCAGAGTTTCGGTCGTGGCCTCAGGGGCGACGCTGAACAACGTGCTGATTGTTCGAGGGGTGGCTCTGATATCGGCGGTCGAGGGGAAGTGGGAAGCGAGGGCTCGCTCGGCGGCTTCGTTGAGTTTTTTGGAATCGGGTTCGTATGGGGATGCCGGATCGGTGTCCGGCGGATTGGGCGTTACCTTGAACATTTACGACTCTCCAATAATGTGGAGCCGTCACCGACTTGCGACTAAACGAGAGGTGGCAGCTGTACGCAGGTTAGTCGACCGGGGAGAATCGAAACCGGCGCGCCCGAAGGCGCCCTGCGCACAGCTACCATAAAGTGCAGGCATGAAATGACCTGACTGTCTGGATGCAAATGCGCTTCGATTGACCACGGGCGACTAAACCCGATCACTGATGGGCAGTGACACGAATCAAGTTACCGAGCGGCCCCAAGGCGCACAAGCCGGCGGATTCTGGCGTACCTGTAGGCAACGACGCAAGGCGTTGTAGCTTTCAAGAAGTGATTCCGGCAGGCATTAAACAACCCTCACAAACACCCATAGGAGCTGCCGAAGGTGTCGTGGCTGTGGGATTACTGCAGGTATAAAAAAACGGGCCATAAATGGCCCGTTTGAGGAAAGTGCGATTGTGTTCACAACCGAGGAAAATCCTACAGGCTCAAGACGCTGCGCATTGTCTCTGTGATTACTGGGTAGACTTGGCTTCTCGCACTTTCTTTTGCTCTGCCAGGGCTATTTCCTTGAAATCATAAGTCGGAAAGAACTCTGTCCGGTAGCTTCCCCACGCGGTGTTTTCAAGTGCGAGGTTGACCGCTGCGAGACGCGAGGCAGGCAGGCGTAGAACGATGACCTGTCCTATCCCCATGGTTATATTCCAGCTGACAACCTCCACCCCGGCAGGAGGGAACACCTTGTAGAAATCCTGTTTGGCGAGTTGCTCTTTCAACTCTCCCAATGGACGCGATTGATCGTGCTTCAGGAAAACAGTCAGCATGAGTGCATTATCTGGCGTGGCGATAGCGTCTTTTGCGGCCGAAGGCGTTGTCGGCTGTGCATGGGCGCCAGCCGAGTATATTCCGGCCAGTAGTAACGTAGACATCAATAGCGTTCTGAATTTCATACTCATGTTGCACCTTTTATTTTGGGTTTTTATGGATGCTACTTCAGAGTGGCGTCATTTAACGCGGACGCCTTGAAGTATCGAAATAATTACTTAATAAATGACTGCCGAAAGGCGTTTAGTGCGACATTGAGGTCTTTAAAGGTCCTCTGTAGGGCGCATGGACCACATAGATCCGGACAGGGGCATTGGTATCCACCATGTCGCGAGGTACCTCTCGTGAATAGGTGAACTCTTCGTCATTCAACTTTTCCAGTCTTCTGACCACCGTCCTGACCGTTCCTTTATCAGGCACCAGGATATGCGTTGTTTTGTCACCGGTGACAAGGAAGTAACCGCCGCCGCCATTGTCATATTTTGATTGCCCGGTATCGGTATAAAAAAATTCATAGCGATTACGTCCGGGATCCCACATTGATATTCCAACAACACCCGGATATTTTTCCTTGACGTCTACTTCCGGGGCTCCCTCTATATAAACCTTGGTTGTCAACCATTGAGGAGATGTGGCCAATGCCTGAATATCAGTCTTATCCTCCATCTGCTTTCCGTGGCTGACAAGTGGACTGAGTAATCCAGCGAGGAGCAGGCATTTAAACATTGCGTGGTATTTTCGCATGGAATAATTCCTTGCCGAGTTTAGTGGTGACGTTTGCTTGTTGTTTTTGCTCTCGTAAAAAAATAATCACTGCGAGCAGCTAATGAAATATAGGAGCGATATCAGTAACCCACAATACCAGGTATATATTTGCAACAACTGCAGCAGTAATGACCTTCAATAAAGCCCAACAAAATAATGGGCGTTTGAATCTCTTCGTCAAGACCCGGAAACCCCTGTAGGAATTATCTCTGGTCGTGATTTTCTGATCTTGATCTTCTCGGAGTCGATGGAAAATAGAGATCAAAAGATAGCAAACCGCGGCAGTTCCTGGCGTTGCGTTATACAGGTGGTGAGATTTGGTCCAGTACCCGGTTCGCCGTGATCTCCGCCAGCATCACAATATTTGAAATACCCAGCAAAACATTGCGTGAACTGCCCTCCAAATGGTCGACCAGGTAATGGACCATGACATCGACCGAGGCCAGCGTCTCGACCAGCTACACCGCCAGGATTTCGGTCGTGGCCAGTGACGCGAACTTGCGCAATAACCTGTAGGAGCGAGCCTGCTCGCGATGGTCGTCAACGATGACGCTGAAAGCCTGACACCCCGTGGCGTTCTCCGGTTTATCGCGAGCAGGCTCGCTCCTACAAGGGGTATGCGGTGTTCAATCTTTATTCGGCAGGCATAAAAAACGGGCCTTGGGGACCCGTTGGAAAGTTGGCCTGACGTCCGTGCCTGGCCTGAAATGCGGTCAAACTGTGGGAGCGGGCTTGCTCGCGAAGGCGGTGTGTCAGGCAGCATAAATATTGAATGTGCCGGCCTCTTCGCGAGCAAGCCCGCTCCCACAGGGGTTGTGGGGTTTGACCCGCATCAACCCTTGCGGAAGTGCGGAATCACCTTCTCGCCAATGTTCTTCAGTGTCTCGAGCTGCGCCCACTGCGGCACAGTGCCCATCTGGCAGATGAACAGGATTTCGTCGGCGCCGGCGTCGATCAGCCGCTGCACGTAGCCGATGCAATCCTCGACGGTGCCGTAGGCGTGGTTCGGGTTCATCATGGCCATGGTCGGGTCGGAGAAGTCGACGCTGACTTCTTCGGAGGCGAAGCGCGACTTGATCACGCTCTGGCCGTTGCCGTCGACGAAGGTGTCGTCCTTCCACTTCTCTGGATCCGGGCGCTCGCCACCGCCGTACCAGTAGCCCAGGGATTCCATGAAGTAACGCTGGCCACGGATACCAATGCGGCGCGCTTCTTCGTTGTCGTCCAGCACGATGGCCGGGCACAGCGCGGCGATGTGCCGGTTCGGGCGGAAGCCCACTTGCTTCTTCTCATCGCGGTTGTCGTAGGCCGAGTGATACACCTCAACCTTCTTGGCGATTTCTTCCGGGCCACCGAAGCCCAGCACCAGCGCACCCATGCCGCGACCGCCGGCATTCTTCAGCGACTCGGTGTTGGTACACGCCAGGTACATCGGCGGGTGCGGGTCCTGATACGGCTTTGGATGAATCGGGCGCTTGGGGATCTGCACGAAGTCGCCGTTGTGCTCGATCTCGTCCTGCACGAACATTTTCGGGATCAGGTACATCATCTCGTCGATCTGCGGCTGCAGGGTCGCCAGGTCGTAGCCGAAGGTGCCGGCTTCCTGCTGGGTGCCGCCCTTGCCGACGCCAAAGTGCACACGGCCCTTGGACAGCAGGTCGAGGGTGGCGATGCGCTCGGCGACTTTCACCGGATGGTTCATCGCTGGAGGCAGGCAGACCACGCCGTGGCCGATACCGATGCGCTCGGTTTTACCGGCCACGAAAGCCAGCATGGTTTCCGGCGCGGACATGTGCGAGTAGTTGCTCAGCGCCGTGTGCTCTACGCACCAGAAGGTGTCGAAGCCGAGCTTGTCGGCCAGCACGGCCTGCTCGACCGTGTCTTCGAAAATCTTGCGGTCGCCTTCGCGGCTGGAGTCCACCGTCTGGGCTTCGTAAATCAGGGAAAATTTCATGGTTGATCCTTGTGCTTATTTGGATGCGCAGTCGGCGCCGTAGACCTTCGCCTTACCGCCAATGCTCGTGCATCGACGGGGCGCTCGAATCACGCAAACGGACTAGCCCGTTTCATAGAAAAAGAGCTGTAGGGAAGCGTCAGAGGAAAAAGTCGCTGCTGTCCTGCCCCATGCTCACGCCGCCAAGGTTCCAGGCGTACTTGGCCGGGCTGTTGGCAACGTGGGCGCGACCGGTGTGAATGTCGCGGAAGGCACGGTTGATCGCGTGACTGCGGAAGATCGTCGAAGCACCGCTGTTGAACATCAGGTCGCCAACCGCCTTGGCGCACTTGTCGGCCACCAGCGCCGAGTCGTAACGCATCTTCACCCGCTCAGGCATGCTCAACGGCTCGCCCTTCTGCGCGCGCTCCAGCATCAGGGCGAAGTTGCGATGCAGCACGGTCTTGCATTCGTCGACGCAGACCAGGGCATTGGCCAGGGCCGATTGCGCAGCCGGGTCCTGGACCATCTTGCGACCGTCATTGACCCCGACCCGGGCGCGGTTGTGCTCGACAAACTGATCCACCGCGCCTTGCAGCGCGCCGATAGCGGACGACGACACCGCACGCACGAAAATCTGCCCGAACGGCAGGCGGAACAAGGGCGCGGTGTTCACCGCATTGCCCGGACTGTTCTGCATGAAACCGTCGAGCGCGCGATGGGTGCGGTACTCGGGGACGAAGGCGTTTTCCACCAGAATGTCGTGGGAGCCGGTGGCTTCAAGGCCCATGACATTCCAGTTGTCGAGAATCTGGTAGTCACTGCGCGGCACCAGGAACGTCCGGTAATCCGGCGCCCCGCCCGCCTCTTCCGGCGGCACCAGCGCACCGAGGAACGCCCAATCGCAGTGCTTGCTGCCGGAAGAAAAGCCCCAACGGCCGCTCAACTTGAAACCACCGTCGACCCGCTCGACCTTGCCCACCGGCATATAGGAAGACGAGATCAGCACGCTGGAATCGCTACCCCAGACATCCTGCGCCGCGCGGTCGTCGAACAGCGCCAGCTGCCAGTTGTGGATCGCCACCACCCCCAGCACCCAGGCCGAGGACATGCAGCCTTCGGCCAGGGTCATCTGCACGTCGAAGAAATCCTTGGGCTCCAGCTCATAGCCTTCCCAACGGGACGGTTGCAGGATGCGAAAGAACCCGGCGTCGTGAAAATCCTTCAGGGTTTCTTCAGGCAACTGCCCGGCTTGCGCAGCATTCAGGGCGCGCTCACGCAGGATCGGCACCAACTCACGGGCACGTTGGCTCAGACGCTGGCGAATCAGGTCTTGGTTGAGCATTTTTATTGTTCTCCTTTGTTCACCCCATCCGCCGGGGCGCGCGTGCAACGGGGCGGGTGTAGTGCCCCTACGCTGGCATTCAAACAATGCGCAAAGCGGCGGGCATCCCTCAAACGGACCATGTGGGATTGCGGAACGGGTCTCTGGGGGTGTATCTGAAAGGGATGTGTTTGCTGGCAGGCCGCCTTCGCGAGCAGGCTCGCTCCCACAGGGAACCGGGTTGTTCACAGCATTTGTGAGCAACACAGATCCAATGTGGGAGCGAGCCTGCTCGCGAAAGCTGAGTATCAGCCAGCAGAGATGTTGAATGATCAACCCCCTTCGCGAGCAAGCCCGCTCCCACAGAAGAGCAAAAGCAGAGCAGCCCACACCGCGCCGCTTCTCACCACTCATCAGGCCGAGCGTTAGCTCGCCTGCAGCTATTGATCTTGATCCACCCGCCCCCTCGGCAGGCTGAGCGCAGGTGTTCATCCGGGGATGGGCGCGCAGCGCCGTTCGACGCAGTCGAACTCATTGCATGTAGGTCGAAGCGAAGCCGACCGGAGGGCAATGCCCCCGGATGAATACCGGAGCGAAGGTACCCCGAGCCTCAGCGAGGGGCCGTACGTAAGGGGCGAGCGTTTTTTTGCTTACTTTTTTTAGGCGCTTGTAAAAAAAGTGAGTCGCCGTCAGGGCGAAACCATAAGCCGCCGTTACCGCAGCAACGGATATGTACACAACACAACAACAGCCTGGTCGGCCCAGAGGCCGCCAAGGCCTAGTCCCCTCGGACGATGTTGAGTCTGTACACCAGAGCAAGAATCCATCGCACTCCACCCCCAACAAAAAAGGCCCAGTGCGATGAACGACGCCAATCTCAAAGCCGACATGCTCCAGGCCATGCGCCGCCTGGCCAAGTCCGTCACCATTATCAGCACCAGCAATGGCTCCGAACGCTTCGCCATGGCCGCCACCGCGGTCGACTCCCTGAGCACCGAGCCGCCATCGCTGCTGATCTGCGTCAACAAGACCGCCTCGCCCCACGCCGCACTGGCGACCGGCGCCGACTTCTGCGTCAACATCCTCGGCGTCGACCAACAAGACCTGGCCAACCTGTGCAGCGGCGCGATCAAGGGCGAAGCACGCTTCGACCGTGGCAACTGGCTCACCAGCCCCGGCGGCATTCCTTACCTGGGTGACGCACAGTCGGCGATCCTCTGCCGCCAGGACGGCCACTTCAGCTACGGCACCCACACCGTGTTCATCGGACGCATTCTGCAGATCCACACCACTGACGCCATCACCCCGCTGGTCTACCTCGACGGCAGCTACACCACCACCGCCAAACCCGCACCTTCTCTCGCAGCCGCTGGCTGAGGCCCGAACATGGACAGCCTGAACCGGTTGACGGCGTTGCGAGTGAACAGCGCCGACCCGTTGCCATGGGATGACCGCTGCGACTTGCTGATCGTCGGGTTTGGCGGAGCTGGCGCCTGTGCCGCCATCGAAGCCAGCACTCGCGGCCTGTCGGTGCTCGCACTGGATCGCTTCGAAGGCGGCGGCGCCACGGCACTCAGCGGTGGCGTGGTCTATGCCGGCGGCGGTACGCCGTATCAGCGCCAGGCTGGCTATGAAGACACCAGCGACGCCATGTTCAACTACCTGCGTCAGGAAGTCGGCGAAGCCGTCAGCCACGAGACATTGCGCGCGTTCTGCGAAGGCAGCCGTGAACAACTGGCATGGCTGGAACAACAAGGCGCGGCCTTCGAAGCCAGCGTGCCGCCGCATAAAACCTCGTACCCTAGCGACCAGTACTACCTCTATTACTCCGGCAACGAAGCCGTGCCGGCCTATGCCGCCAGCGCCAGACCAGCGCCCCGCGGTCACCGCACCAAAGGCCCGGGCATGTCCGGCGCCAGTCTGTTCGCCCCGCTCAAGGCCAGCGCCTTGCGCCACGGTGCACGCCTGCGCAGCCAGTGCGAAGTACGGCGGCTGGTGCTCGACCTCGACGACAAGGTCCTCGGCGTCGAAGCCTGGCAGTTGCCGTCGGGTAGTCGCGCTGCCAAACAACATGCGCGCCTGTCGCGCTGGGCCGCGGCCATTCATATGTACGCTCCGGCCTTGGCCGACCGCTTGCGCGCCCGTCAGCGTCGCATCGAACAGACCAGCGCCATCCGCCAATTGATTCGCGCCGAACAGGCAGTGCTGTTGAGCAGTGGCGGCTTTATTTTCAATCGTGATCTGGTGCGCCAACACGCGCCGCAGTACCTGGCCGGTCTGCCGCTGGGCGCCACCGGGTGCAACGGCAGCGGCATCGCCCTGGGTCAGAGCGCCGGGGCCAGCGTGGCACGGATGGACAAGATCAGCGCCTGGCGTTTCATCAATCCGCCGCTGGCCTGGGCCCGCGGGCTGATCGTCAATGCCCGCGGACAACGTTACGCCAACGAAGAAATCTATGGCGCGACCCTCGGCCACGCCATGGTCGAAGAACAGGATGGCCGCGCCATTCTGGTGCTCAACCGCGCACTGGTACGTGAGGCATTGAGTCAGGTCGGTCCCGGCAAGGTATGGAATTTCCAGCGCCTGCCGGTGCTCCTCAACCTGCTGTTCAACGCCAAGCGCAGCACCAGCCTCGCCGGCCTGGCCAAGCGCTGCAACCTGCCGCCGGAACTGCTGCGCCAAAGTGTCGAACGCTATTCCCGCGCGGCACGGGGCGAGGTGGCCGACGAATTCGGCAAGTCCGCAGCGATGCTCGCCAACCTCGACCAGGGCCCGTGGTACGCCCTCGATCTTTCATTCGCCAGCAAACTGTTCCCCTGCCCGGTCATCACCTTGGGCGGGTTGAAAGTCTGCGAGGCCAGCGGTCGGGTGCTGGACCCTGCCGGCCAGCCAATAGACGGCCTGTACAGCGCCGGCCGCAATGCGGTCGGGGTCGCCTCCAACCTGTATGTCTCCGGCCTGTCACTGGCCGATTGCATCTATTCCGGTCGCCGGGCTGCCGCCCACGTGGCCGACCAATTCGCACTTCAAACCGCACGATCAGGAGAACAACAATGCAACGTGTAGAAGGCAAAGTCTGCATCATCACCGGCGCCGCCAGCGGCATTGGTCGCGAAGACGCCCTGCTGCTGGCCCGCGAAGGCGCCAAAGTCGTACTGACCGACCTCAACGAAGAAGCCGGTCGCCAGGCGGCCGCAGAAATCGGCGCCAACGCGCTGTTCATCCGCCACGACATCGCCAGCGAAAGCGACTGGCAACACGTGGTCAAGACCACCGTCGAACACTTCGGCCGCCTCGACGTACTGGTCAACAACGCCGCGATCCTGGCCCTGGGCAGCATCGAAGACACCACCCTGGAGCTGTGGCAGAAGGTGCAGAAGATCAACGGCGACGGCTACTTCCTCGGTTGCAAGTACGCCATCCAGGCGATGAAGGAAAGCGGTGGCGGCTCGATCATCAACATGTCGTCAGTCGCCGCCCTGGGCGCCATGCCGATGTTCTGCGCCTACTCGGCGTCCAAAGGCGCGGTGGCGGCGATGACCCGTTCCATCGCCCTGCACTGCAAGCAGCAGGGCTATCGCATCCGCTGCAACAGCGTGCACCCCGATGGCGTGAACACGCCGATGACCCAGGCCCTGGCCGGCGGTCAGCCGATCCCGCAGGAAGCGCTGGACCAGGACCCGATGAACCGCATGGCCGCGCCACGGGACATTGCCAACGTGGTGCTGTTCCTCGCCACGGACGAGTCGCGGTTCGTCAACGGTGCCGAGATCCGCGTCGACAACGCCCAACTGATCAGCGGGCTCTGAGGTCGAGGTGAACATGGGCACGCAACAACAGAACCTGACCCCGGCCGAACACATGACGGCGAGCGTCTCATTGCAAGTGTGCGCGGTGATCGACGAGACCTTTGATGCACGCTCGCTGGTGCTGGATGTACCGCCAGACCTGCGTGAGCGCTTTCGCTACAAACCGGGCCAGTTCCTGAGTTTTCGCGTGCCCTTCGCCGGCAAACTGTTGACCCGCTGCTACTCCATGGCCAGCTCGCCCCTCGCGGACGCGCTGCCCAAGGTCACGGTGAAACGGGTTGACGGTGGCCGGGTGTCGAACTGGATGAACGAAGTGCAGATCGGCGACTGGCTGGAAGTATTGCCACCGGCCGGGCATTTCTACCTGGACCCGCAGGTGGACACCGAAAAGCCCCTGGTCCTGTTCGGGGGCGGTTCGGGCATCACCCCGGTGTTTTCCATTCTCAAATCAGTGCTCCATGGCAGCCGGCGGCCGATCAAGTTGATCTACGCCAACCGCGATGAGGCGTCGGTGATTTTCAAGGACGAGCTGTGCCAGCTGATCCAGGCGCATCCTGATCAACTGCACGTGGTGCACGTCCTCGATTCGGTGCAGGGCTTCCTGACGGACCATCAGGTCCGTCATCTGCTGCGCGGATCGGCCGGCGGCGACTACTTCATCTGCGGCCCGGGCCCCTTCATGGACACCGTGGAGCGCACGCTGCTGGCACTGGGCGAAGCGGCCGAACGCATTCATGTCGAACGTTTCGTCTCGCCACCGGACCCCGACGAGCTGTTGGCCGAAGAAGCCCTCGCCCGCGAGGCCGCGATGGGGTCGCAGTGCGAGGCGCTTATCGTCGAGCTCGACGGCCAGCAACACGAAATCGCCTGCCGCCCCGGCGACACCTTGCTGCAAAGTTGCAAAGCGGCTGGCCTCGATGTGCCATCGTCCTGCGAAGAAGGTTTTTGCGGCGCGTGCATGTGCGTGGTCAAGGAAGGTGAAGTCCAGTTGGCGCGCAACGACGTGCTGACCCCCAAGGAACTCGCCGACGGCTGGACGCTGGCCTGCCAGAGCCGACCGACGGGTGCCCGGGTACGCCTGAAATTCCCGGATTGAGGCTACGCATAACCCTGTAGGAGCGAGCCTGCTCGCGATGGACGTCAACGATAACGCGCCCTGTCTGAATGAACGCGGTGTCCAGACGTTTTTCGCGAGCAGGCTCGCTCCTACAGTTGAAATGTGCCGGACGGGAGAACTGTTGCTTAGTCTCAACGGACGATCACTCAGGCCCGGTCTGCAGTTAGACTCGGCCACAGCATTAGCCCACAACAATAAAGAGGTGCAGTTATGGCTCGTTTGCAGAACAAGGTCGCGGTGGTCACCGGTGGCGCTTCGGGGATCGGTCTGGCCTGCGTGCGCCGTTTCGCTGTCGAAGGCGCGCAAGTGATCGGGCTGGACATCGGCAGCGCACCGGCAGACTTTCCCGGCCTGTTCATGACCCTGGACGTGCGCGACGAAGCGCAGGTGCAGCAGGTCATGCAAGACGTCATCAGCCGCTTCGGGCGCATCGATATTCTGGTCAACGCCGCCGGCGTCGCCGACCAGGGCAGCGTGACCCAGACCACCACCGCCAACTGGCAACGGGTGATGGACATCAACCTCACCGGCAGCATGCTCACCAGCAAGTACGCGCTGGCGTCGATGGTGGAACAACGCAATGGCTCGATCATCAACGTCGGTTCGATCTTCGGCCTGCAAGGCTGCGACGGCAACGTGGCCTACAACGTGTCCAAGGGCGGCATCAACCAGCTGACCCGCTCGATGGCCATCGACTACGGCTACGCCAACATTCGCGTCAACGGCCTGTGCCCGGGCCTGATCGAAACGCCGATGACCAGCATGGTCCGTGACAACGATGCGTTCCACGCCTTCTTCGCCTCGCAGCACATGCTCAGCCGCTCCGGGCAACCGGAAGAAGTGGCCAACGTCGCGCTGTTCCTGGCCTCGGACGAAGCGTCCTTTGTCAGCGGCCAGATGATCGCCGTGGACGGTGGTTTCTCCGCCGGTCGCCGTTTCGCCCCGCCCGCCCAGTAATTCGCAATCCGGCCGGGCGCCCTGCCCGGCCTACTCCCTTTTTCGCAACTGTCTTCTAACCGGGGAGGCCCCATGCCGCCTGTCGCCACCGCACTGACCATCGCTCAACTGTTCGCCAACGCTGCCCAGGCCTACGGCGACCGCCCGGCCATCGAGGACGCGGGCCACGTCATCAGCTACCGACAACTGGACCAGTTGCGCCGCCAGGCTGCCCGCGCCCTGCTGGCCCTCGACGTACAGGCCGGGGACCGCGTGGCGATCTGGGCGCCCAACGTGTGGGAATGGATCGTCGCCGCCGGCGCCCTGCAAAGTGTCGGCGCCGCCCTGGTACCGCTCAATACCCGGATGAAGGGCAGCGAGGCTGGCTACATCCTGCGCGAAAGCGGCACCTGCGTACTGTTTGCCATCGGCGAATTCCTCGGCGCGGACTACCCCGGCATGCTGGTGTCGGAAGATCTGCCTGCGCTGCGCCACATCGTCAGCCTGCGCGGCGCCAATTCGGGCACCCTGGCCTGGGAGCGGTTTATGGATCTGGCGGCCGACGTGCCGCAACTGGCCTTGCGCACCCGCGAACAGAGCGTTGGCCCGCAAGCCTTGTCCGACGTGCTGTTCACCTCGGGTACCACCGGCAAGCCCAAGGGCGTAATGACCAACCACGGCCAGAACCTGCGCATCGTACGCGACTGGAGCGACATCGTCGGGCTGCGCGAAAGTGATCGCTACCTGATCGTCAATCCATTCTTCCACTCCTTCGGCTACAAGGCCGGCTGGCTGGCCGCATTGATGCGTGGCTGCACCCTCCTGCCGCAGCAAGTGTTCGACGTGCAGGCCGTGCTTGAATGCGTGCAGCGCGAACGCATCACCGTGTTGCCCGGACCGCCGACGCTGTATCAATCGTTGCTGGCCCATCCACAACGCAGCGAGTTCGACCTGAGCTCCTTGCGGGTAGCGGTGACCGGGGCGGCGGCGATTCCCGTGGAGATGATCCACCGCATGCGCGACGAACTGGGGTTCGCCACCATCGTCACCGCGTATGGCCTGACGGAAGTCTGCGGTTTCGCCACGATCTGCCGCGCCAGCGACTCTGCGGAACTGGTCGCCAACACCAGTGGCCGGGCGATGCCTGGAGTGGAAGTGCGGTGTGTCGACAACACTGGCCGCAGCCAACCGGCGAACACTCCCGGTGAAGTGCAGATCCGCGGTTACAACCTGATGCAGGGCTATCTCAACAACCCCGAGGCCAGCCAGGAGCTTCTCGACGCCGACGGCTGGCTGCACACCGGCGACATCGGCATGCTCGACGAACAGGGTTACCTGCGCATCACCGACCGCCTCAAGGACATGTTCATCACCGGTGGCTTCAACGTGTACCCGGCGGAAATCGAACAGTGCCTGCTGACTTATCCGGGCGTGGCCCAGGCCGCGGTGATCGGCATCCCCGATGAGCGCATGGGTGAGGTGGCGATGGCGTTCCTGTTGCCTGCACCCGGAATGGAAATCGAGCAGGCGCGACTCCTCGCCTGGTGCCGTGAGCAGATGGCCAACTACAAGGTGCCGCGCCGGGTGCAGATGCTGCAGAGCATGCCGATCAATGCGGCGGGGAAAGTGACGAAGAATGTGTTGCGGGAGTGGGCATTGCGGCCGGTCAGTTAATCCCAATCCCTGTGAGAGGGTGTAAGCAGATTTCGCATTCGATACAGATCAACTGTGGGAGCGGGCTTGCTCGCGAAGGGGTCATCAGCTTCAACATTATTGTTGACTGACACACCATATTCGCGAGCAAGCCCGCTCCCACAGGATCTTATGTTTTACCTGCTACTGAGTCAGACTACCCTCGCCGGATGCTGTTGACGCGGGTCGCCGAGCATGACGCGGTGGGACGGCGGCTGGCGGCCTTCGGCTTCGCTGATGCCATAGCCGGGAGCGACTTCGGCGGTGATCAAGGTCTGCCCCGACAGCGCCATCAACTGCGGATCATTGAGCAAGGCATGAATTACCCGCCCGTTGAATTGCGGGGTTTCGGCATGGGCGAGAAACGCCTGGTACTGCTCGCCGTGCTGCTCGCCGGCAATCCGGGTGCGTTCGGTCAGTTGCGGGCCGAGCCACAGCGACAACGCCGCCACGCCCTGCCCCTCGAAATCGATCGCCATGTCCGCCGCCAGTTTGTCGACGCCGGCCTTTTGCGCGCCGTATGCCGGACCGTGCATGTAGCACCCGGCCCCGAACGACGACGTGAAGCAGATCAGTCCTTGGGCACTTTTGAGCAACAGCGGCGCGGCGTAGTAGCTGGCGATGTAGGCCGAGCGCAGGCCGACGTCGAGAATCCGGACCAGCTCCAGCGGTTTGGCCCAGAACGGCCCCGGCTCGATCAATTGGTCATGGATGAAGGCGGCGTTGTTCACCAGCAAATCCAGGTGCCCGCACTCTTCTTCTACGCGGGCAAACAACGCCCGAACCTGCGCGTCATCGGCATGGTCACAGACCACCGCGATACCGCGCCCACCGGCGGCAGTGATCGCCGCGGCGGTGTCCTCCAGCGAGCCGCGCAAGGCATGCCCGTACAGATTCGAGCCGCCCTGCGCCGGGGCGCGGCCAGTGATGTACACGGTCATGCCGGCCGCCCCGAGGGCCAGGGCGATACCCTGGCCCACTCCGCGACTGGCACCGGTCACGACGGCGACCTGTTGACGTGGCTGATTCATTCAACGCTCCCTAACGAGGTTTTCGCCGAAGCGGTTTCGCTCTGGCGCTTGATGTGATTGGCGGCCAGGTAGCCGAAGGTCATGGCCGGGCCGATTGTCGAGCCGGCGCCTGGATAAGTGCGGCCCATCATCGAGGCGGCGCTGTTGCCGATGGCGTAAAGGCCGTTGATCGGTTGCCCGTCTTCGTGCAACACGCGGGCGTGCACGTCGGTCAGCAGTCCCCCCTTGGTGCCGATGTCGCCGGCGTCGATGCGCACGGCGTAGAACGGCCCCTTGAGCAACGGCGCCAGGCACGGATTGGGCTGCACGTTTGGGTCGCCGTAGTAGCGGTCGAACAGTGAGTCGCCCTTGTGGAAATCCTCGTCGACGCCCTGCACGGCCATGCCATTGAAGCGCTGCACGGTGCGCAGCAGCCCGCCAGCGTCGACGCCGATTTTCGTCGCCAGTTCTTCCAGGCTCGACGCCTTGTGGAAGTAGTCACGCAGATGCTCGGGCAATTGCCAGTCGCGCTGGGCATAGCCCGGCAGCAAGGCACCGCACGGGTATTTGCGGCGGAACTCGGCGTCGAACACCATCCAGCACGGCACGCTCTCGCTGCCTTCGCGGTTGTTGGCGTACATCGCATAAACGATATCGGTATAGGGCGCGGCTTCATTGACGAAACGCTCCCCCGCCGCGTTGACCATCACGCACCCCGGCAAGGTTCGTTCGACGAACAACGCGCGCTGCTTCTCTTCGCCCTTGACGAAAGTGGTCGGCGCCCACCAGCTGTGCTCCATCAACGCGGTCCGCGCGCCGATGGCCTGGCCGGCGCGGATGCCGTCGCCGGTATTGTTCGGCGGCGTGGCACTCCAGTTGGCCCGGGACGGCTGCGGCAGGTACTGCTCGCGCATCGCCTGGTTACGCTCGAAACCACCGGCGGCAACGATCACCCCGTAACGCGCCTTGACGTGGAGCAACTGACCGTTGCGATTGACCCGCGCACCGCCGACCCGGTCGCCGACCAGCAGCAGTTCTTCGAGCGCACAGTTGAGCCACAGGGATTTGCCGCGATCCTGCAACGAACAGCGCAAGGCACCGATCAAGGCATTGCCCAGGGTCAGGTAGCGGTCGCGGCGGGACAAGCGCCGACCCTCGCGGTCACGCCAGTAACGCCACATCACCCGTAGCGTCAGGCGCAACCAGCCGGGGCCACGGCACAGCAGCACTTGCGCCTCTTTCATGGTCATCGCCATGCGTCCCATCATCAGGGTGCCGGGGGACGGTGCGCGCATGCGCAGGAATTCTTCGCCGAGCTCAGATGCATCGAAGGGTTGCGGATCCATCGAGCGATAGCCCGGTTTGCCGCCCGCGACTTCCGGGTAGTAATCGGCGTAGCGCGGTTGCGCCTCGAAGCGCACCCGGGTGTGTTTTTCCAGGTACTCGACCATCTCCCGGCCATGTTCGACATAGGCTTCGATGCGCCCGTCGTCGATCTCGCCATGGGTAACGGCGCGGATGTAGGCAATCGCTTCGGCTGCCGAATCACTGCCGCCGAGCGCGTTGATCCGGTGGTTGTTGGGGATCCAGATACCGCCGCCGGACACCGCCGAGGTGCCGCCGTACTCGCCGCTCTTCTCGATCAGCAGCGCATTCAAGCCCAGGTCGTGGGCGCGCAGCGCAGCGGTCATGCCCCCGGCTCCCGAGCCAATCACCAACACATCACAGCACTCGTCCCATTTGATCCCGGCAGCGTTCATGCGATCACCCTTGTTCAGCGCCCATCAGGCAGAAACCGCCACCGCCGGATCTTCGCCCGGTGCAGTCGGTCTCGGGATTGTTCGCCGCACGCGCCGGGTGTTCATCGTCCGATGGGACTAAGGCCGGGACTGCGACAGCCCCGTACAAATCGCTTAGTCCGCTTGGACGATGTTGCGCGCAAGTCGTGACTCCATAGTCGCCCACAACACCAATCCCCCCCTGAAATGCAGGTCGGGCAGGTCTGACCTGGACCATGAGGACGACATGATAAAAACAATAATCGCCCCACCAACACAGCACCCTCGCACACAGCTTGTTCTATTGATGCTGGCTGGCGGATTAAGCGCTCACGTTAACGCCATGAGCTTTCAGCCGAGCGAAGACTTGAGCATCGACTGGGACACCACACTGACGTACAGCCTCGCCTGGCGGACCGAGTCTCGCGATCACAAACTGACTGCCGATGCCAACGCCAACGACGGCGACAACGCGTTCGACAAAGGCAGCCTGATCAACAACCGCAGCGGCTTTCTCACCGAAGCCAACATCAAGTGGCAAGACAACTACGGCGTGTTTGTCCGCGCAACGGGCTTCTACGACAACGTCTACGATCAGGGCAACGACAACACCACCGGCACCTCGAACTGCTTCGCCGGTGGCCATTGCAGCCAACCCGACCGTTTCTCCCAGGACACCATCGACCAGCACCGCAATGAACTGCGCATGCTCGATTACTACGCCTACGGCACCTGGGACGTGAGCGGCCACGCCCTCAACGCACGCCTGGGTAACCAGGTGGTGAGCTGGGGTGAAAGCCTGTTCTACCCGGGTATCTCCGCAGCGCAGAGCCCGGTCGACGCGACCAAGGCGACCACCCCGGGCGTCGAGGTCAAGGAAATCCTGCTGCCGGTCGGCCAACTGTTCACCCAGTTCGCCCTGACCGAAAGCCTGGGTATCCAGGCGTACTACCAATACAAGTGGGAAAAGACCGAGCTCTTCGGCGTGGGTAGCTACTTCTCCACCACCGACTTCATCGATGAGGGCGGCTTCAACGACGCCTCCGGTTTCGTCACCCGCCTCAAGGACGACAAGCCGAGCGACAGCGGCCAGTACGGTCTGGCCTTCACCTACGCCGCCGAGTCGTTGAACAACACCGAGTTCGGCATCTACTACTCGCGCTATCACGACAAGACCCCGTCGCTGGACTTTGCCTCGACCCTGGGTCGCTACCAGGTGCGCTACTTCGACAACATCGACCTGTTCGGCGCGAGCTTCGCCACCGTGCTGGGCGACGTCAGCTGGGCCGGTGAAGTCAGCTACCGCGACGGCACGCCAGTGATGGTCGACAACGGTTTCTCCAGCCCCGTGCGTGGCAAGACCGTGCAGGCGCAAACGTCGATGATCTACGTGCTCGGCCCGACCGCCTTCGCCGACAACACCACCCTGACCGGCGAGCTGGTCTACAACACCGTGGTCAGCAACGACAAGTCGCAACCGGTGCCCCTGGCGCCGGGCTTCGCGCTGCCGGGAACCGACAGTCTGGTCTATGACCGCGATGCCTGGGGCTACACGGTGCAGGCGAACTTTGACTACAACGACGTGTTCAGCGGATGGGACATGTCGGTGCCTGTCACCTTCAGCGCCGCCGCCCACGGCGACAGCTCGATGGTCGGCTCGATCAACGCCGGCCAGAACGATAACCGCGCCAGCATCGGCAGTTCGTGGCGCTACCTGGGCAACTTCACCGTCGAGGCCCGCTACAACGCCTACCTCGCCAGTGCCAACAACAGCCCGTTGGCCGACCGCGACAACGTCGCGCTCAACTTCAAGTACCGGTTCTGATTCCCCTGTCGGAGGAGCACAGCATGTCCAGATTCACCCAAACATTATTGAGCACGGCGCTGACCGTCAGCCTGCTCGGCAGTGGCCTGGCCTACGCCAAGGTCAACCCCGAAGAAGCCGCCCGCCTGGGCCAGGACCTGACCCCGATGGGTGCCGAAAAAGCCGGCAACGCCGACGGCAGCATCCCGGCCTGGACCGGCAAATGGCGCGGCCTGCCACCCGGCCTCAAATACGCCGGCCCGGGCACGCCGTACCCGGACCCGTACGCTGCGGAAAAACCGCTGTTCGTGATCGATTCGAAGAACATGGACAAGTACGCCGACAACCTGACCGATGGCCAGAAAGCGTTGCTCAAGCGTTACCCTGACACGTTCAAGATCCCGGTGTACCCGAGCCACCGCGACTTCCGCTTCGATCAGCGCCTGGAAGACCAGATCAAGAAAAACGCCGTCACTGCCGAACTCGACAATGACAACAACGACACGAAAAACGCCTGGGGTGCTTCGCCGTTCCCGATTCCGAAGAACGGCAGCGAGTTGATGTTCAACCATACCTTGCAAGGGCGCGCCAACACCGAAGAAGCCAACTATGGCCAGGCGGTGATCTACTCCAACAAGGAAAAGGTGCTCGAAGAGGTCAACTACAAGATCTTCTCGATCTGGTCGAGCCCGGACAAGACCCTGGATACCGCCAACGGCGTGCTCACCAACTTCCTGATCACCACGCTGGAGCCGGTGCGCAAGAAAGGCGAGATCGTGGTCGGCCACGAGTTCATCAACCCGACCGCCTCCCCGCGCCAGGCCTGGCAGTACAGCCCGGGCCAACGCCGGGTCCGTCGCGCACCGACCGTAGGCTACGATTCGCCGACCGGTGCGGGAGGTTTTCGCGTGTACGACGAAGACCGTCTGTTCAACGGTGCGCCGGACCGCTACAACTGGACCATCGTCGGCAAGAAAGAGATCTACATTCCGTACCACAACTACAAGATCGATGACCCGAGCGTAACGACCGACCAGATCCTGGACACCACCGGTCACGTCGATCCGCAGTACATGCGCTACGAGAAACACCGCGTCTGGGTGTTGCAGGCCAACCTCAAGGAAGGTGCCCGCCACGTATACGCCAAGCGCGTGCTGTACCTTGACGAGGACACCTGGTCGGCAACCATGGCCGACAACTACGACAGCCGTGGCCAGTTGTGGCGCACCAACATGCAGACCTCGATCTACGCCTACGAGATGCAGCGCTACCACGCTCGCCTCGGCATCTACCACGACCTGATCGCCGGCTCCTACCTGGTTGACCGCATGCTGGTCGATCAGAAACCGGCCAAGCTCAACGCCACCGCCTTCACCGAAGACGAATTCACCCCTGGCAACCTGCGCAAACTCGGCACCCGCTAAACTCACCGCGCCCCGACCGATTTCTTCGGTCGGGGCGTTGTGCTTTGTAAAATCCGCGCCTCCCACGGAAAAGTCCCCATGAACAAACTCCTCACCGGCGTCATTGCCTTGGCCAGCGTTGGCCTGTCGATGCAAGCCAGCGCCCTGAACATCCTGCTGACCAACGACGATGGCTGCCGCGCACCCGGCATCGATGCGATGTACCGCGCCCTGACCGCTGCCGGACACACAGTCACCCTGGTCGGTCCGTTGAATGACAGCAGCGGCATCAGTGCCGCCAGCGTGGTCGTGCCCGGCCAGGCCCTGGCGGTGACCGAACTGGCGCCGGGGAAATTTTGCGTCGGGCCGCCGCAAGGCTACACCCCGCCTGCCGGCAAGACTTCCGCCATCGGCACGCCGGTGGATGCGGTCAACGTCGGCCTCGACGTGATCCTCAGGGATTCACCGCCGGACCTGGTGGTCTCGGGCAGCAACTTTGGCGAAAACGTCGGCCCGCTGACGCAGATGTCCGGCACCCTCAACGCGGCTGTGCGGGCGATGTTCAAAGGGGTTCCGGCGGTGGCGGTGTCCACGGCCATCGACATGGACCTGATCATCCGTGACCAGCAGGCCGGGTACCGCAAGACCCTCGGCGCGATGGACGACACGGCGCGCTTTGCCGTGAAGGTGATAGACCAGGCGAGCCTGGCCGGTACAGACGCCAAACAGGCCTGTGCCAGGAGTAAACATCTGTGTGATTTGAACGTGCTGGGCCTGCCGGGTGTCAGCGGCCTGAACCTCAACTACCCACCGCTGAAACCCGATGAGGTCAAGGGCGTGAGCTTTGCCCCGATCGGCAACTGGGACCGGGTGAACTTCACCTCACAACGTGGCGCCGATGGCGTGGTCCACGTCAACCTGGCCCCGCCGTCGACACCGACCGACGTCCAGCAAAAGGCCGATGCCTATCTACTGTGGCAAGGCCATGCAGTGATCACCGTGATCGACGGCAACATGACGGCACCGGAGGCGGTGCAGGATCAGGCGAAGAAAATCTTGCGAGGGATCAAGCCTTAAGCGCACTCATTCAAAAGAGATGTCGACTGACACTCCGCCATCGCGAGCAAGCTCGCTCCCACATGGTTAGCGGGTGTACGCAACATCTGCGGGCAACCAAATCTACTGTGGGAGCGAGCTTGCTCGCGATGGTGGCAACGCGGTTACGGATCAAACCCATATCGCGTCCCACAGCGGATAATCGCCCAGCTTCCCCACCAATCCCGCGCGCAGCGGGTTGGCGACGACATATCGAGCAAGCTTGACCAGGTCGTCATCCCGCCTCAACGCCCGATCGTGATAGCCCTGCTGCCAAAGACTGCCTTTACGTCCGACGGACATGTTCACGGCTCGCGTACTCAATGATTTGGTTTTTTGCATCAGTTGACTGAGTGAGCACTGCTGCAGTTCGATCAACCAATGAAAATGATCGGGCATGACGACCCAGGCTAAAGAGTTCGCCCAGTATTGTTCCTGTGCAAACTGAAATTGCTTGACGACCAGCCTGCCCAAACCGAAATCCTTGAAAACCGGTTCTCGGCCCAGCGTGTTGCTCGTCAGCAGGTAAATCCTGTTGGGTTCAGGATAGCGGCCTGTGCGCAGGCGATGTGAGGCGGGTAAATCCGGCATTCCTTTGCCCTCTACATGGTGAGTTCAGGAGAAAGGCTAGACCGGTGGATGCTTGAGAGTTGGGTCAGCTTTTGACTGGATGTGTCTGATAGATCGTCATCGCGAGCAAGCTCGCTCCCACAGGGTTTGTGGGTGTACACAAACTATGCAACCAACCGAAATCACTGAGGGAGCGAGCCTGCTCGCGAAGAGGCCGGCACATTCAACATTGATGTTGACTGACCGACCGCCTTCGCGAGCAGGCTCGCTCCCACAGGTTCAGGTGTTGGCTTCAGACTACCGGCTGGAACGGCACAAACTCGGTCACTTCCAGATCAAACCCGGACACGGCCTTGTAGGGCACCGGCGAGCTCATCAGGCGCATTTTGCGCACGTTCTGGTCGCGCAGGATCTGTGCGCCAATGCCCAGGGTCCGTTGCGGAAACTGCGGTGTGCGCGGCTTGGCGCCGCTGCGCTGGCGCAGTTGTTCGAGCACGCCGTCGGCGGTTTCCTTCTGTGCCAGCAATACCAGTACGCCGTTACCGGCGGCGGCGATGCTCGCCAGCGAGCGTTCGAGGGTCCACTGCTGTGTCCCGCCTTCGCTTTCACACCCCAGAACGTCGCGCAACGTCTCGATGCTTTGCACCCGCACCAGCACCGGTTGCGTGCTGTCGATCCGGCCCTTGACCAGTGCCAGGTGCAACGCGCCCTGGTAGGTGTCCTGATAGGTCGTCACCTGGAACTCGCCATGGCGTGTCTGTAACGGATACTCACCGCCGCGCTCGATCGTGCCCTCATGCAGGATGCGGTAGTGAATCAGGTCGGCAATGGTGCCGATCCGCAAGTCATGACGCTGGGCAAATTCATGTAACTCGGCGCCCCGGGCCAGTTCGCCGTCCTCGTTGAGAATGCCCACCAGGGTGGCCGCCGGTTGCCGCCCCGCCAGCCGTGTCAGGTCGCAAGCGGCCTCGACATGTCCGGCGCGCTGCATCACGCCACCGGGCAAGGCTTGCACCGGGAAGATATGCCCCGGCTGCACCAGGTCCGCCGGTACGCTGGCCGGGTCGACCGCCACCTGGATCGACCGCGCCCGGTCCGCCGCCGAGATGCCGGTGGACACCCCGGTGGCGGCTTCGATCGAGCGGGTAAACCCCACGCCATGCTGCGCCCGGGAGTTGGGCACCATCAGGTCCAGGCCCAGCGCGCGGCAGCGCTGCTCGGTCAAGGCCAGGCAAATCAGCCCGCGTGCCTGCACCGCCATGAAGGTGACGGCCTCGGCCCCGGCCTGTTCGGCGGCCATCAGCAGCGAGCCTTCGCCGTTGTGTTCATCGTCGGTAATCACCACCATTTGACCGGCGCCGATGGCCTCGATCAGTTGCGGCACCGTGTTGAAAACCAGGCCGCTCATTGGAGTGCCCCGCGCAAATCGGCGCAAGCGTCTGTCAACGCTTGTGCTGCGGCTTCAACAAACGGCGCCATGCTGATAAAGCCGTGGATCATGCCTTCGTAACGCTGCACGCGCACCGCCACACCGGCTTCGCGCAGGCACTCGGCCAACGCTTCGCCCTCGTCCCGCAGCGGATCGAACCCGGCGCTGAACAAGGTGGTCGGCGGCAAGCCTGCCAGGCTTTCGGCTCGCAATGGCGAGGCCAACGGATCATCCGCCTGTCCATCCTCTTGCAGGTATTGCTGCCAGAACCAGCGCATCGCCTTGGCGGAAAGCAGGTAACTTTCGGCGAATGCCTCGAAGGACTGACTGTCGCATCCGGCATCGGTGACCGGGTAGAACAGGCACTGATAGCTGATCTTCGGTCCCTTGCCTTGCGCCGCCAGTCGGCTGACCGCCAGCGCCAGATTGCCACCGGCGCTGTCGCCGGCCACGGCCAGCCGGCTGCCATCGACGCGCAGTTCAGCCGCGTGCTCAACCAGCCAGCAGGTGGCCGCATAGCAATCGAGGGGCGCCGCCGGGAACGGGTGTTCCGGGGCCAATCGATAAGCCACGGACACCACCACCGCCTCGGTCTGGCGCGCCAGCGAGCGGCAAAGATTGTCGTGGGTATCGAGATTGCCCATGACAAATCCGCCGCCATGGAAAAACACCAGCAACGGCAGGTCGGGCGCTTGCGATGGCCGGTACAGCCGTGCATCCCGATCACCGTCCGCGCCGGCCACTTTCAGATCGCGCACCTCGCTCATCGGATCGCCGGGGATGGCCGGCAGCAGGTTATCGGAGAACTGCCGGTACTGAGCGGCATCGACCTGGCTGAAATCGGGTTCCGGGAGGTCGCGAAATTGCTGGAGAACCCCGGCGATCTGCTTATCGAGCGGCATGGGCATCGTCCTCTACGTCGGTCATTTGAAATTGCGGATTGGTCTCGCCCAGGATGCTTTGTACCCGCCGCTCGAGGGCCGGTTTGAAACCCTTGTGGGGCAGGATCCAGAAGCGTTTTTGCGCGACGGCGGCGAACACTAGCGCGGCCAGCTCCGCCGGGGTCATGCCCTGGCGAATAGTGCTGTCGAGCAGTTGACTGAAGTCGGATCCGGCGGTGTCCACCACCTGGTTCGATGCCATGATTTCACTGGCCACCGGCCCCGGGCACAGCACCGAAACCGACACCTGTGCACCGAGCATGGCGAGTTCGTAATGCAGGGTTTCCGAGAGCGCGACCACGGCCTGCTTGGTCACGTTGTACGGTGCCATCAGCGGACTACTGACCAGCCCGGCAAGGGACGCGGTGTTGATCACATGGGCCGCCCGGCCCTGGCTGAGCAACAGCGGCACAAAGCTGCGAATGCCGTTGATCACGCCGCCCAGGTTGACGTCGAGCATGCGCTGCCATTGCGCCTCGGTGATTTCCCAGCTGAAGCCGGTCTGCATGACGCCGGCGTTGTTGAACAGCAGGTCGACCCCGCCAAAGTGCTCGACAGCCCGGTCACGCAAGCGCTCGACCTGCTTCACCTCACCGACATCGGTGACGCAGGCAATCGCTTGCACACCACCGGCCTTCAATTCGTCGCACAGCGCTTGCAAGCCCGCCGCATCCCGATCCGCCAGCACCAGGCGCATGCCCAGTGTCGCCGCGTGTTCGGCCAGGCCACGGCCAATACCACTGGCGGCCCCGGTAATCACCGCGACCGGCCCTTGTTCATTACTCATCGCCAACTCCTGCCATGGGTCCAATGGCGCCAGTAGAGCGGGCCGGCTTGAAGCAGCCATCGTCCATTCAGACGATGCCCGCTTTTACAGGGGCGGCAGAATCCCTTGCATGCGCCAACCCCGTGATCCCTTGGGAGAATAATAAGATGAGTACCCTGCACCGCATCGAAGCCAAACTGCTTCAAGACCGCTACGCCCGTGGCTGGCATTGCCTGGGCCTGGCTGCGCAATACCGCGACGGCAAGGCCCATCGCCTGGAGGTGTTCGGCACCCGCTTGGTGGCGTTCCAGGGTGAAGACGGCGAACTGCATATTCTTGATGGCTACTGCCCGCACATGGGTGCCGACCTGAGCACCGGTTGCGTTGAGGGCAACTCGATCCGCTGTCCGTTCCACGCCTGGCGCTGGGGCGCCGATGGCGTGTGCGACGACATCCCCTACGCCAAACGCATTCCGCCACGGGCCAGGATCAAGAGCTGGCCGATCATGGAAGAGAACCAGCTGTTGTTCGTCTGGAATGACCCCGAAGGCAACCCGCCGCTGCCGGAACAACGCATTCCGCGCATCGACGCCTGCTACAGCGACGAATGGGCCGAGTGGGAAGTCGCCGAGTTGCAGATTGGCACCAACTGCCGCGAACTGATCGACAACATCGCCGATATGGCGCACTTCGGCACAGTGCACGGCGCGCCGGTCGATGAGTTCATCAATGTTTTCGAAGGCCACCTGGCCACCCAGATCATGCGCGCCCGCAGCGAACGCTTGTCCGGCGACAGCGTGTTGACCACCGAAGCCACCTACTTCGGCCCGGCCTATCAGATCACCGAAATGAACGGCGCCATGAACGGCCAGCCGATCCATTCGATCCTGCTCAACTGCCACGTGCCGATCGATCTGGACAGCTTCACCCTGCGCTACGGCGTGCTGGTGAAAAAAATCCCGGGGCTCAGCGAAGAGCAGAACCAGGCGATGGCCAAGGCCTACGTGGCACAGGCCCAGGCAGCCTTCTACGAAGACGTGGCCATCTGGCACAGCAAGACCCGCGTCGACAACCCGCTGCTGTGCGACGGCGACGGCCCGGTCTATCAGTTGCGCCGTTGGTACGAGCAGTTCTACACCGACGTCGAGGCGCTGTCGGCGGACGTTGCCGAACACAAGAAGTATGTCGTGCGCGCCAGCGAACGGGTCTGACGCCAGCGGCTTTTCGCCCGCCCCGGGCCTGATCGGCAGCCGCCTGTCAGGCCCTGAGCCCGAGCGTTGCAAGGAGTCGATACCGGCGCTTATTCTCGGCCACCGCCAACGCTAATAATAAAAACGGTTTTTCCCTATGCAGCAGAGCCTCAGCCTCGATACGTTCAGTGATTTGATCGGCAACCTCTATCAGGGTCCGCTGGAAAACATTCCCTGGGCGACTTTCCTCAATCAGCTCAATGTGCATCTGAACAGCAAGTACGTGACTTTCATCCTGCGTCCACCCAGCGCCCACGTGGACGGGTTGATGGTCAACACCACCGGCACTTCGACCGAGGCGACCGCGTCGTATAACAAACACTTTTTCAGCCTCGACCCCTTTGTCGACCTGCCCAACCGCCAGGTCGTGACCCTCGCCGAGTTCGTCTCCAACGACGACTGGCAGAACTCCGAGTTCTACAAGAATTTCCTGGAACCGGTGGACGTGTTCCACATCCTCGGTGCCGACATCAACACCGTCGAGGGCGCCCAGTGCCGCATTCGCATCAGCCGCGGACGTGACGACAAGCCTTTCGGCAATGAAGAAAAGGCCATGCTCACGCATTTCATTCCACACCTGGAGCGGTCGATCAAGATCCACATGCAGCTCAACCGCATCGAAGCCGAGCGCAACCTGTACGCCGGCGCGGTGAACCAGATGGCGGTCGGCACGATCATCCTCGACGAGTCCGGCAAGGTGCTGCAGACCAACCAGGTGGCCGACCGGCTGATCCAGGAAAAGGACGGCATCAAACTGGTCAACGATGGCCTGCAGGTGGGAACGGCCCGGGACACCCAGGAGTTCCGCCGCCTGGTCAAGCAGTCGCTGCTGTCGCAAAAGAGCAGCAACCCGTCCGTGGTCGAAGCCCTGCGCGTGCAGCGGCCGTCCGGCAAAGCGGACCTGGGGATCATCGTGCGCTCGGTGCCATTGACCGACTGGAGCGAGGGCAAACAGTGCCCGACCGTGGTGATTTTCATCAGCGACCCGGAACAACAGTCCACCGCACCGCAGGAAATCGTGCGCGCGCTGTTCGACTTCACCCCGGCGGAAACCCAGTTGGCGATGTTGCTGGCCAACGGTCTGACCCTCGACGAAGCCTCGGAAGAGCTGGGCATCAGCCGCAACACCTCGCGGGCCCACCTGCGCTCGACCTTCTCCAAGACCGGCGTGACCCGCCAGACCATGCTGGTGCGCCTGATCCTGCGCAGCGTGGCGACCCTCGGCTGAGCCTCATTGCCGCCCTCGTCCGCTCGGACGATGGCGGCCCCCGTGGTACAGCGCACAGTGTCCCCATCCCAAACAGGGGACTGCCCCATGCGCAACTGCCCAACCATCCTCAAGACTGAACTGCTGGCGCAAAGCGGCCACTTTCAGATCGAAGCCCTGCACCTGCAATTCAGCAACGGCCAGCAGCGGGTCTACGAACGCCTGCGCGGCACCGGTTATCGCTCGGTGATGCTGGTGGCGATGCCCGATCCTGCGCATGTGCTGCTGGTGCGCGAATACGCGGTCGGTGTGGAAAAAACCATACTCGGCCTGCCCAAGGGCGGCGCCAAGCCCGATGAAGACTATTTGCAGGCGGCGCAACGCGAGCTGAGCGAAGAAGTCGGCCTGCGCGCCGCACGCCTCACCGAACTGGGCGAACTGACCCTGGCACCGGGGCATTTGTGCCATCGCTACCGGGTGGTATTGGCCGAACAACTGAGCCCCTGCCAACTCGAAGGCGACGAACCCGAACCCCTTGAATGCTTGCGTGTACCCCTGGCACAGATCCCCGAACTGGTGGCCCGCGGTGACCTCCACGAAGCCAGGGCCATTGCTGCGCTGTTCATGGCCATGGGCGCCCTCGCCCGAAGAACCTGACACCACACAGAACCTGTGGGAGCGAGCCTGCTCGCGAAGAGGCCGGCACATTCAACATCCTCGTCGCCTGACACTCCCCTTTCGCGAGCAGGCTCGTCCCACAGGGAATTGCAGCCAGACGCAAATCCCGGAAACGCCAAGTAACCTGTGGGAGCGGGCTTGCTCGCGAAGGGGCCGGCACATTCAACATCCACGTCGCCTGACACTCCGCTTTCGCGAGCAGGCTCCGTCCCACAGGGGATTGCAGCCAGACGCAAATCCCGGAAACGCCAAGTAACCTGTGGGAGCGAGCTTGCTTCGAAGGGGCAGCACATTTAACATCCATGTCGCCTGACACTCCGCTTTCGCGAGCAGGCTCGCTCCCACAGGGATTGCAGCCAGACGCAAATCCCGGAAACGCCAAGTAACCTGTGGGAGCGGGCTTGCTCGCGAAGGGGCCGGCACATTCAACATCCACGTCGCCTGACACTCCGCTTTCGCGAGCAGGCTCGCTCCACAGGGGATTGCAGCCAGACGCAAATCCCGGAAACGCCAAGTAACTGTGGGAGCGGGCTTGCTCGCGAAGGGGCCGGCACATTCAACATCCACGTCGCGTGATACACCGCCTTCGCGAACAGGCTCGCTCCCACAGGGGATTGCAGCCAGACGCAAATCCCGGAAACGCCAAGTAACCTGTGGGAGCGGGCTTGCTCGCGAAGAGGCCGGCACATTCAACATCCACGTCGCCTGATACACCGCCTTCGCGAGCAGGCTCGCTCCCACAGGGGTTGCGGAGCTCTCAAGCCATCAACTAGTCCATTCGGACGAAGCCACTGGCGAACCGTCGCCATAACCTGTCTCTACAACAATAAAACCGTGTCGAGACCCACCATGCGCAAATCCACTTGTGCTCTATTCATCATCGTCTGTGCAGGCGCTTCCACCAGTCTGTGCCAACTGTTCAAAAACGAAGCCTATCGACCGACCACGGCGTATTTCAGTTGTGCGAGCACGGCGATCAATTGCTATCCACCGCTGGTACGTAATTTGTTGCCTTAAGCGCAAGATTTCACCGGCAATAAAAAACCACCGAATCATCGGTGGTTTTTTTGCTTCCCCGGGATCAGGTCGGTAACACCGCCCTCGCCCGCGACAGAGTCAGCGCCAGGTCTTCAATCATGTCCTCCTGACCACCCACAGTCCCGCGTCGGCCCAGCTCCACCAGCAGCTCACGGGCGGCAATCCCGTACTTCTGTTCAGCACGCTTGGCGAACAGCAGGAACGAACTGTAAACCCCGGCATAACCCAAAGTCAGCGCATCGCGGTCAAGGCGGATCGGCTGGTCCATCATCGGCACCACCAGGTCTTCGGCCACGTCCATGATCTTGTACAGATCCACGCCACTGTTGACCCCCATGCGCTCCAGCACCGCGACGAACACTTCCAGCGGCGTATTGCCCGCCCCTGCGCCAAGGCCCGCCACAGACCCGTCGATCCGCGCAGCACCGGCCTCGATCGCGGCCAGTGAGTTGGCGATGGCCATGCCCATGTTGTGGTGGCCGTGAAAACCGACTTCGGTCCCGGCGTTCAGGCCGGCGCGCAGGGCACCGATCTTTTGCGTCACTTCATCGGGCAGCATGTAGCCGGCCGAGTCGGTGCAATAGATGCAATTGGCGCCGTAGCTTTCCATCAGCCGCGCCTGCTCCAGCAGTTTCTCCGGGCTGACCATGTGCGCCATCATCAGGAAGCCGACGGTGTCCAGACCCATCTTCGCCGACATGCCGATGTGCTGGCCGGACACGTCCGCTTCGGTGCAATGGGTCGCCACGCGAATGGTCGAAACCCCATGTTCATGGGCCATTTTCAGGTGGTCGAGGGTGCCGATCCCCGGCAATAACAGGGCCGAAACCCTGGCCTGTTTCATCTGCGGGATCACCGCAGCGAAGTACTCTTCGTCGCTGTGGGCCGGGAAGCCGTAGTTCAGCGACGCACCGCCCAGGCCATCGCCGTGGGTGATTTCGATCAGCGGCACACCGGCCCCATCGAGGCCGGTGGCCACCGCGACCATTTGTTCAATGCTGATCTGATGCTGTTTGGCGTGCATGCCGTCGCGCAGGCTCATGTCATGCAGACGGACGCTCTTACCTTGCAAATTCATACTCATCTCCACTCAACGGACAGGCAGTTGCAGGGTGCCCTTGTGGGCTTCTTCGGCGAACATCTCGGCCGTGCGCAAACCGGCGGCGGTCATGATGTCGAGGTTGCCGGCAGACTTGGGCAGGAAGTCGCCGAGGCCTTCGACCTCGATGAAGATCGACACCTTGCGCCCGTCGAACACCGGCCCGTTGATCAGCTTGTAGCCGGGCACATAGCGCTGCACCTCGCGAACCATGTCCAGCACCGAGGTGCGGATCGCATCCTGGTTCGGCTCGTCATCGGTCAGGCAGTGGATGGTGTCGCGCATCATCAGCGGCGGCTCGGCCGGGTTGATGACGATGATCGCCTTGCCGCGTCGGGCGCCGCCGATCTTCTCCACCGCACCGGCCGTGGTGCGGGTGAATTCATCGATGTTCTGCCGGGTACCCGGGCCAACCGAACCGGACGACACGGTGGCAACGATTTCGCCGTAGCTCACCGGTTGCACCCGCGACACCGCCGCCACCATCGGGATGGTCGCCTGGCCACCGCAGGTGACCATGTTGACGTTCATTGCCAGGCTCGACGCGTGCTCCTTGAGGTTGACCGGCGGCACGCAGAACGGGCCGATGGCCGCCGGCGTGAGGTCGATCATGATCACCCCGAGCTCGTTGAGCTTGCGACTGTTTTGCGCATGCACGTAGGCCGAGGTGGCGTCGAAAGCGATCCGAATATCATCGTCGAGCACGTGCGGCAGCAAGCCATCGACACCGTCGGCGGTGGTTTTGATGCCCATTTCCCGGGCTCGTTTCAGGCCTTCGGATTCAGGGTCGACGCCAACCATCCATACCGGCTCGATCCATTGCGATCGGCACATTTTCATCAGCAGATCGGTGCCGATATTGCCCGGGCCGATAATGGCCGCTCTGAGTTTTTTGCTCATGGGGTCAAACTCCAAAAGTCAGGCGCAGAAAGACACCCGGGCACTGCCCAGGCCATCGATGGTCAGAGAAAAACAGTCGCCGGCACGGGCCGGCTCCAGTGGCACCAGGGAGCCGGACAGGATGATTTCCCCGGCCTTGAACGGAATGCCGAAGGCGCCCAAGGTGTTGGCCAGCCAGGCCACCGCCGTCAATGGATTACCCTGAACCGCCGAACCCAGGCCTTCGCTCAAGGGTTCACCGTTCTTGAACACGCGCATGCGCAAGTTGGGCAGGTCCAGCTCGCGAGGGTCGACCTTGCTGTCGCCCAGCACGAATACGCCGCAGGAGGCGTTGTCAGCGACCGTGTCCTGGATGCGGATGCGCCAGTCGTGAATCCGCGAATCGACGATCTCGAAGCACGGCATTACGTACTCGGTCGCGTCCAGCACATCGGCCTCGGTGATGCCGGGGCCGACCAGGTCGTGCTTAAGCTTGAAGGCGATCTCGCCTTCGGCACGGGGCTGGATCAGTTTGTTGGCGGACAGGGAAATTTGCGCATCGTCGTCGAACGACATCTGCCGGGTGATGAAGCCGAAATCCGGTTGATGCACGTTGAGCATCTGTTGCACCGCCGCCGAGGTCACCCCGATCTTCTTGCCGACGATCTGGTCGCCGGCCGCCACCCGACGCTCAATGGCGTACAGGGAAATGTGATAGGCGTCTTCGATACTGATCGACGGCCAACGCTCGGTCAGCGGCGCCAGGGTGGAGCCGCTGAGCAGCGCCTGATAAAGCTCTTCGCCGAACTCACGGCGCAATTGCACGCTCATCCGCGGGCCTCCTGAAGAAACGCCAGGCACTGGCTGTTGAAATAGTCACGGTGCTCGACCTGAACCCAATGCCCGCACTCGCTGAGCATCACGAAACGGATTCTGGAACAGTTCTCGAGCATGGTCCGGGCGCCGGAGGACGGGCAGAACTTGTCGTTCATGCCCCAGAAACCGAGGATCGGGCACTGCAACTCACCCAGGCGCGACGTCATGTTCGGTACCTGCATGGTCGACAGCACGCACACCGGCTGCTGTTGCACCACGGCCACCCGCTCGTTGACCGTCTCGTCGCTGATCAGGCTTTCGTCGAACAGCTGCAGCGCCAGCAGGCGACGCATGCCCGCCGCGTCGTTCAGCTCACCCTTGGCGAAGGCCGCGCCCATTTTCTGGATACCTTCCATCTGCAGGTAATACTGTTCCTTTTCCATCAGGCCACCGGGGGCCATCAGCACCAGACGGCTGACACGCTGCGGTTGGTCGAGGGCCAGTTTGATCGCGATCGCGCCGCCCAACGAATTACCGACCAACACACAACGCTGGATGTCGAGGGCATCGAGCAAACCGCTCAGGGCTGCGACAAAAAAATCCAGGGTGTAGAGGGTGTCGGGTTTGTCCGAGGCGCCGTAGCCCGGCAGATCCGGGACTATCACCCGGTAACCGGCCTCGGCAAACACCGTGTAGTTCTGCTTGAAGTTGCTGTGACCGCTGGCGCCCGGCCCGCTGCCATGGATGAAGATCACCGGCTCGCCGTTGCCGCCATCCTTCCCGCCTGTATCCACATAGCGCAGCTGCAAACCATCCGGCAGCGTAACGAAGTGCCCTTGCGCTAAAGCGCCCATAAGGTGTCCTCCCGGCCTGTTGTTGTAGCTGGATTATTCAGACGGGCCGGCTGCGCAACATCGTCCGACAGGACTACGCCCCTGTAGGAGTGAGCCTGCTCGCGAAAAACGCCAGGACACCGTGGGGCATCAGGTTTTACGCGTTATCGTTGACGTCCATCGCGAGCAGGCTCGCTCCTACACCGTTCCTAGTCTCATCGGACGTTGGATTACAGGAACCACAGACCTAGCATCGACGGCATTCCCGAGCAGCAAAAAGAGAATTCCCATGCTGGATCCAATGGACTTTCGCGGCAAAGTGGTACTGGTCACCGGCGGTGGCAAAGGTGTGGGTCGCGGCATCAGCCAGCGCTTTCTCGAGTGCGGCGCCGAGGTGGTGATCTGCGGTCGCCAAGCCCCGCCATCCTTGCCTGCCAGCGGCGGGCGCGAGGCGCTGTTCGTGCCCTGCGACCTGCGGGACGTCGAACAATCCGGGCGCTTGATCACACAGATCGTCGAGCGTTTCGGCCGCCTCGATGTGCTGGTCAACAACGCCGGCGGCTCACCGAATGCCGACGCGGCCACCGCTTCTCCCCGTTTCAGTGAAGCGATCATTCGCTTGAACCTGATCGCGCCACTGAACCTGTGCCAGCAGGCCAACCAAGTGATGCAGGCCCAGGTCGACGGCGGCGCGATCATCAACATCTGCAGCGTAAGCGCCACCCGCCCCTCCCCCGGCACCGCCGCCTATGGCGCGGCCAAGGCCGGCCTGCTGAACCTGACCACCTCGCTGGCGGTGGAATGGGCGCCGAAGGTGCGGGTCAATGCGGTGATCGCCGGGCTGATTCTCACCGAGCAGGCCGCCTTGCATTATGGTGACGACGCGGGCATTGCCCGGGTGGCGGCAACCATTCCAATGCAACGCCTGGCGACCCCGGAGGACATTGGCGATACCTGCCTGTACCTGGCGTCGTCTTTGGCCCGTTACGTCAGCGGCGCGGACATCGCGGTGCACGGTGCTGGCGAGCGACCGGCGTTTCTCGACGCGGCACAATCCCATTCATAAGAGGACTTTCGACATGCCCGTAGCCAGCCACAGCGTTGTACTGAACCTCACGCAACAAGCCGCCTGGGCCAAACTGTGCGACCTGAGCCTCGCTCCGTATTACGTACCGGGCCTGACCGGTTGCCAGTTTCATCCAGGCGCAACAGAGGGTGTCGGCGCCAGTCGCCGGGTGTTGCGCAAGGGCGGTCAGTATCTGGATGAAAGCGTGGTGCAGTGGCGCGAAGGCACGGGGTTCGTCCTGCGGTTGCACAAGGGCGGCAATGACTCGCCCTTTCCGTTTCGCGAGGCAAGCTTCAGTTATGCCCTGCAAGCCGAAGGCATTGCCACCCGCATCACCCTGCAAATGCGTTACAGCCTGCGCGGAGGCAGGTTGGCAGAGTGGTTGCTGGCCAAGTCCTTCAACAAGGTCGTGCAGCAGATTGCCGAGAACCTCAAGGCCTTCTACGAAACCGGCCGCACGCAGAATTCCGATATGGCTTTGAGCACATCCAGCATTGATGTCGCCTGACACGCCGCCTTCGCGAGCAAGCCCGCTCCCACAGGGGATTGGGGGGTGTTTGCAAATGCCGGGGTCACCACAAAAACTGTGGGAGCTGGCTTGCCTGCGAAGGGGCCGGCACATCCAACATTGATGTCGCCTGACACCCCGCCTTCGCGGGCAAGCCCGCTCCCACAGGGGATTGGGGGTGCTTGCAAATGCCGGGGTCACCATAAGACCTGTGGGAGCTGGCTTGCCAGCGATGGGGTCGGAACATCCAGCATCAATGTCGCCTGACACACCGTCATCGCTGGCAAGCCAGCTCCTTGGGATCGCGGCGACCCTCAGGAACGCGCCACTTCCGAGTGAGCAATAAAACGGGTGGCGACGATCTTCCATTGGCCGGCGATACGCTGGTAACGGTCCTGATAGAACCCACCCAACTGCCGCGTCGCCCCGCTCTCGCCATCCAGGTTGAAATACCACAGGGCCCAACGGCCCCGGGCCTGATCCTCGCCCAACACCTCGATTTCCGGGTTGGCGCCATGATGCAGGTCGATCACCCGCTCATGGCAGGCCAGCTCGCGGTACAGCGCGACAAAACTGTCGCGCTCATGAAAGATCCCCAACGGACCGTAATCGATCAGCACTTCACCGTCGGCAAAGCAGTCGGCAATCACCTCGACCTGCTTGAGGTCGCAGGCATTGAGGTAGCGATGCTTGAGCTGGCGGATGTCCTCCATCGCTTCCAGGCGGGCGACCCGCTGTTCCAGATTCATGCCGCACCTCGCGCCGTCACGTTGACCTCGCTCCAGAAGGCTTTCATCGAGCGGATCTGGCCGTGGGCATCGAACTCCATCACGTCGATCACATGCAGCGAGCACGGTTGCCCGCCCCACTCCATGTCGACCCGGAACGGCATCGCCCCGCAACCGTTGAGCGTGGCGCGCACCGGGCCGGTCCGGGTTGCGGAGACTTTCATCGCCCCCAGCCCCTCACGATAAAAACGCGCGATGGCGTCGATGCCCTGCAACGGCGCCTGGCCGACCGGGTCTTCAACAGTGGCGTCTTTGGCGTAGAGCGCGAGGATGCCTTCGATGTCGCCGGCATCCACCAGCTCCACATAACGCGCCATGGTTGCCTGGATCTGCTGTGCGCTGATCATTCAGACCACCTCGAACAGGGCGGCGGCGCCCATGCCGCCACCGATGCACATGCTCACCACCACATAACGCAAACCGCGACGCTGGCCTTCGATCAGCGCATGGCCAACCATCCGCGCCCCGGACATGCCGAACGGATGACCGATGGAAATCGCCCCGCCGTTGACGTTCAGGCGCTCGGCGGGAATGCCCAGGGTGTCGCGGCAGTACAGCACCTGACAGGCGAACGCTTCGTTCAGCTCCCAGAGGCCGATGTGGTCCATGGTCAGGCCGTGGCGCTTGAGCAGCTTGGGAATGGCGTAGACCGGGCCGATGCCCATCTCGTCGGAATTGCAGCCGGCGACGGCCATGCCGCGATAGATCCCCAGCGGTTCCAGGCCACGCTTCTCGGCCAGTTTGGCGCTCATCAACACCGAGGCCGACGCACCGTCGGACAACTGCGAGGCATTGCCGGCGGTGATGAAACGCCCCTTGTCGCTCCACTGACCGCCCGGCCATACCGGCTCCAGCGCTTTCAGGCTTTGCAGGGTGGTGTCGATGCGGTTGCACTCGTCGCGCAGCAATGTGACGGATTCATAACCGGTTTCGCCGGTAGCCTTGTCGAACAGTGCCTTGCGGCTGGTCAGCGGCGCGAGTTCGCGGTCGAAGCGCCCGGCGCTCTGGGCCTGTGCGGTACGCAGCTGACTCTGGTAGCTGTATTCGTCCTGCTCGTCGCGGGAGATGCCATAGCGCGCGGAGACGATCTCGGCGGTTTCGATCATCGGGATGTAGGCGTGCGGGTCCAGCTCGATCACTGAAGCCGACTGGTTGCGATAGAGGTTCTTGTGCTTGTTCTGCACCAGGGAAATCGACTCCAGGCCACCGGCCACGGCGATGTCGATTTCGTCGCACATGATGCCTTTGGCGGCCATGGCGATGCTCATCAGGCCCGACGAGCACTGGCGCTCAACGGCCATCCCGGCAACCGATGTCGGCAAACCGCCGGCGATCGCGCACAGGCGCCCCAGGTTGTAGGACTGCGTGCCCTGCTGCGCGGCGGCGCCAATGATCACGTCGTCCACTTCACCCGGCTCGATGCCGGCACGGCGCACGGCTTCGCGCACCACGTGGCCGCCCAGTTGCGGCGCCTCGGTGTCATTGAACGCACCGCGAAAGGCCTTGCCGATCGGAGTACGGGCGGTCGAAACGATGACGGCTTCTTTCATGCTGGATTCCTCGAAAATGCTGTTGAAGGTCAGGCCGGGTAATAGCGACTGATGGTGTCGACCACGGCGCCTGGACGTTCCTGGCCGTCGATGTCGACGCTGACGCGGATGGTCGCCTGCACGCCGCCCTTCACTTCCTCGACCGCGATCAATTGCGCACTGCCGCGTACCCGCGAACCGACGCGCACCACCGAAGGGAAGCGCACCCGCTCGCAACCGTAGTTGACGCCCATGGCCAGGCCACGGACTTCGACGATCTGCGGCAGGAACAGGTTGACCAGTGACAGGCTCAGGTAGCCATGGGCAATGCAAACACCAAACGGGCCGCTGGCAGCCTTGAGCGGATCAACGTGAATCCACTGGTGATCGCCGGTGGCGTCGGCGAACCGGTCGATGCGGTCCTGCTCCAGTAGCAGCCAGTCGCTGACGCCGAGCGATTGGCCAACGGCCTCGAACAGGGCCATCGGCGTCTCGAAAATACGTGGCATGGTCACGCCCTCTGGCTGGATACCGACAACACTTCGCCGGTCATGTAGGAGCTGTAGTCGCTGGCCAGGAACATCATCACGTTGGCCACTTCCCAGACTTCGGCGGCGCGGCCGAAGGCTTCGTTGGCGGCGAGTTGATCGAGCACCGCCTGGGGCGCGGATTTGCGCAGGAAATCGTGCAGGGCGATGCTCGGACTGACCGCGTTGATGCGGATGCCGTAGTCGGCGGCCTCGACCGCTGCACAGCGGGTCAGCGCCATGACCCCGGCCTTGGCCGCGGCGTAGTGCGACTGTTCTTTCTGCGCGCGCCAGCCCAGTACCGAGGCGTTATTGACGATGACGCCGGCACGCCGCTCCATCATTTTCGGCAGCATGGCGCGGGTCATGCGCATGGTGCCGGTGAGCGTCACATCCAGCACCCGGTTCCACTCCTCGTCGCCCATCTCCACCAGCAGGCGTGAGCCGCCAAGGCCGGCGTTGTTGATCAGCACGTCGACGCCTTGCAGGTCGCGCTCGGCGCAGGCAATCAGCTGCTGCACCTGGGCTTCGTCAGCGACGTTGCAGACCTGGCCGAAGACCTGCTGCAACCCGGTGGTTTCGCGAATTTTCAGCACTGCTTCGGCCAACCGGCCTTCATGGATGTCGCTGATCATCAGCGCACGGCAACCTTCCTCGGCAGCACGCACGGCGGCGGAAAAACCGATCCCGGCACCCGCCGCCGCGGTGATCAGTACCGACTTGCCGCGCAGCAGGCCGCGACCTTCAACATATTGAGGTACAGACATGAACTCTCTCCTTTCAGGCGCGCGGACGCGGCTCTTTGGGCATGCCCAAGGCACGCTCGGCGATGATGTTGCGCTGGATTTCGTTGCTGCCGCCGTACAGGGTGTCGGCGCGGCTGAACAGGTACAGCGACTGCAAACGGGTCAGTTGGTAGGGCGCCGCTTCGAGCAGTTCCGCTTCGGCGCCGAGCACGTCCATCGCCAACTTGCCGAGGCTGGCGTGCCAGGTCGACCAGAACAGCTTGTAGATGGTCGCCTCTTTGCGCAGCGAACCGTCCTGGCTACCCGAAAGCATGCGCAGCGAGTTGTAGCGCATGATCCGCAACCCGCTCCAGGCTTCGGCCAGGCGCTGGCGCAGGATCGGATCGCGGTCGGCACCGTTGGCTTTAGCGATGGCGATGATTTCGTTGAGTTCGTTCTGAAACTGCATCTGCTGGCCGAGGGTCGACACACCGCGCTCGAAACCGAGCAGCGCCATGGCGATCTTCCAGCCGTCGCCCGGCGCGCCGATGATGTTGGCGGCGTCGGTGCGGGCATCGTCGAAGAACACTTCGTTGAACTCCGAGGTGCCGGTCAGTTGCTCGATAGGCCGCACGGTGATTTCCGCCTGGGCCATCGGCACCAGCAGGAACGACAGGCCGCGATGGCCGACGCTGCCAGGTTCAGTACGAGCGATGACAAAGCACCAGTCCGATTCGTGGGCCAGGGAGGTCCAGACTTTCTGGCCATTGATCACCCATTGACCGCTCGCCTCATCCAGCGTGGCGCGGGTCTTGACGTTGGCCAGGTCGGAACCGGCCCCCGGCTCCGAATAGCCCTGGCACCAGAACGACGTGCCGCTGACGATTCCCGGCAAAAAGCGCTGTTGCTGTTCAACCGTGCCAAACGCGGCAATGGTCGGCCCGGCCAGCCCTTCGCCGATATGACCCATGCGACCGGGGCCGCCGGCGCGGGCGTATTCTTCGTGGAAAATCACTTGCCGGGTGATCGACAAGCCACGCCCGCCATGCTCCGGCGCCCAGCCGACGCAGGTCCAGCCACCTTCGGCGAGTTTGCGTTCCCAGGCTTTGCGCTCTTCGGGAAACATGTGCTCGTCGCCCGGACCGCCGCGAAAACGCAGGGCCTCGAACTCACCGCAAAGGTTGGCGCTCATCCAGTCGGCCACTTCCTGGCGGAAGCATTCGTCCTGCTCGCTGAAACTGATTTTCATGGCTGCTCTCCAAGAATCACCGAAGCAATGCGCTCGCGATGCCAGGCCGGTAGCCCGAGGAAACTCTCGCTGGCGCGGGCGCGCTTGAAGTAGAGGTGCGGGTCGTATTCCCAGGTGAAACCGACACCGCCGTGCAACTGGATCGATTCGGACGCGCAGTGGAAATAGGTCTCGGAGCACTGCGCCTTGGCCAGCGCCGCCGCCAGCGGCAATTGGACCGCGACCTGCGGATCACCCTGGGGGTCGAGAACCTCCTGGGCCACGCACGCGGCGTAGTAGCTGGCCGAACGCGCGCATTCGACTTGCAGCATCATGTCCGCGGCGCGGTGTTTGAGGGCCTGGAAACTGGCAATCGGGCGCCCGAACTGCTGGCGCTCCTGCATGTAGGCCACGCTGAGATCGAGCACCTGCTGCGCGCCGCCGGTCTGCTCGGCAGCCAGGCCGATGCAGGCCAGTTGCAGGACGCGCTCAAGGTGCGGCCAGCCGTGACCGAACTCCCCCAGCAGCGCATCAGCTTCAAGGTACAGGCCCTTGAGCTGGATCCGCGCCTGGCGCCGGGTCTGGTCCATGGTCGGCAACATCTGTCGCGCGATGCCTGCGCTTGCGGCGTTCACGGCAAACAGGCTGATGCCCTTTTCGCCAGTGGTTCCGGGTTGTCGTGCGGCAATGATCAACAGATCAGCGCCATGGCCGTCGAGCACATGCTTGAGGGTGCCGTCGAGGACGAAGCCGTCACCTTCGGCCAGCACCGTTGCCTGGACATCGTCGGCTGACCAGCCGTTGGCACTGCTGAACGCCAGGGTCGCCGTCACGCTGCCATCGGCGATCGACGGCAACCAGCGCTGTTTCTGTTCATCATTGGCGGCCAGCAACAGCGCGGGTGTGGCCATGCAGGCGGTGGCGAAAAACGGTGAGCACAGCAAACGCCGGCCCATCTCTTCGAGCAGGATCGTCAGCTCGACAAAACCGAGGCCAAGGCCACCGTAGGTTTCGGGGATATGAATGGCGGGCCAGCACATTTCCTGGCACAAACGCTGCCAGAGGACTTCGTCAAAACCCCGTTCACTGACCATTGCCGCCCGCACGGCGGCAGAATCCGAGACATCGGCGAGGAAGCCCTCGGCCGATGCGCGGATCATTTCCTGTTCGTCGCTGAATGCAAACTCCATCGCGGCGCCTTCTGCTCGTTTGGCGGGGCGCGCATGGCGCAACACCCCTTTGAGCATGAAGTCTGGCGCCAGCGGGACGCGGCAGAATCGTTAGCCTTGCCTAGTCCGAACGGGCGATGTCAAAGTGCGCTCACGCAAGTGAAAAACATGAATCAGCTAAGGATGCAGAACCATGAGCACTGAGCAAGAGACGACTTTCGACGAACCGCGGCTCAACAGTACGGAAATTCGCATTCTGGGTTCGTTGATCGAGAAACAGGCCACCAGCCCGGAAACCTATCCCCTGACCCTCAATGCGCTGGTGATCGCCTGCAACCAGAAAACCAGCCGCGAGCCGGTGATGAACCTGACGCCGGGCCAGGTCGGCCAGAGCCTGCGCGCGCTCGAAGGGCGCGGCTTCGCCAGGCTGGTGATGGGCAGCCGTGCCGATCGTTGGGAACACAAGGTCGACAAGGCCCTGGAACTGGTGCCGGCGCAGGTGATCCTGACCGGGCTGATGTTTCTGCGCGGCCCGCAGACCGTCAATGAACTGCTGACCCGCAGCGGCCGCATGCATGAATTCGAAGACGCCGAACAGGTCGTGCATCAACTCGAACGCCTGATCGCCCGGGGCCTGGCCGTGCTGATACCGCGTCAGGCCGGCCAGCGTGAAGACCGCTATACCCACGCTCTGGGTGATCCGGCGGATATCGAAGCCATCATGGCGGCACGACAGAACCCGACCGAACGTGGCAGCAACGGGGTTTCGGTAGAACGGATCGAAGAACTGGAAGCGCGGATTGCGGCGCTGGAAGAGCGGTTGGCACGGCTGGAATAGCCTGGATGTTTGCCTGGCACAAAACCTGTGGGCTGAATGGCATTTGTGATTGACACAAAACCTGTGGGAGCGGGCTTGCTCGCGAAAGCGGATTGTCAGTCACATCAATGCTGGATATGCCGACGTATTCGCGGGCAAGCCCGCTCCCACAGTGGATCGATGGGCTGACTGACATGTGTGATTGACACTGAAGGGCTTTGAGTTACTCCCCGTCCCAGTAATCCACCCCATCCGCCTGCCGGGCCACCGCCACAAAGCCTGAAGCATTCCCCTCGGCATCGACCTTGAAGTCATCCATCACGGCGTATTTGCCGGAATCCGGGTATTCGCAGATCTCCGGTGATTGCTGGGTGCTGACGGCCAGATACCGCAACTCGCCGTTGCTGGTATTGATGATCTGATGCGCCTGTTCAGGCCCACCCGGTGGACAGGCGATCACATCACCGGTGCGGATTGGAAAACGCTCGTCTCCCAGGCGCACCTGCCCTTCCCCGGCCACGACGTAGAACATTTCCTCATTGACCCGATGACTGTGAAACGGGCTGCCACGCATGCCCGGCTCCAGCACATAGAGGCGATATCCCAGCTTTTGCGCCCCCAGTTGCTGACCGACCCGGGCCTGGCGCTGTTGATAACGACCGGCGGTTTCACCGCTCGGCGCAAACGCTTCGGGCAGCGGTTCAAGCTCGACAGTGTTCAAATTGAGAATGGGGGGATGCATGGGCACCTCTTAGCTGCGGGCAAACGCCACGGCCTTCTGGAATTGCTCATCCGTCGGCCGTACACCGGTATAGAGCACAAATTGCTCCAGCGCCTGGATCGCGATCACTTCCAGCCCGGTGATGACCCGCTTGCCTTCGGCGCGGGCACGCACGATCAGCGGCGTTTCCGAGGGGATCGCCACCACATCGAAGACGGTTTCCGCTTTTTCGATCACATCGCCCTCAAAGGCCAGTTGCTCGGCCTCCGGCCCTCCCGTCATGCCGATCGGGGTGACATTGACCAGCATCTGCGGGCGACGACTGCCCAACTCTGCCTGCCACTCATAGCCCAACGACTGCGCCAGCGCCTGCCCGGCGCGCTCGTTGCGGGCCACGATCAGGCCGTTCTCGTAGCCGCCATCGCGCAAGGCGCTCGCCACGGCCTTGGCCATGCCGCCGCTGCCGCGCAAGGCAAAGGTCGAGTCCTTGGGCACCTGGTGTTTTTCCAGCAACTGGGCCACGGCGATGTAATCGGTGTTGTAGGCCTTGAGATGACCGTCGGTGTTGACGATGGTGTTGATCGATTGAATGGCGGCGGCAGAGGCGTCGAGTTCATCGACCAGGGCAATGCAGGCTTCCTTGAACGGCATCGACACCCCACAACCACGAATGCGCAGGGCGCGAATGCCGGCGACGGCGCCCGGCAGGTCCTGGCTGGCAAAGGCCTTGTAGTAGAAGTTCAGGCCCAGTTGTTCATACAGATGATTATGAAAACGCAGGCCAAAGTTCCCGGGGCGCCCTGAAAGGGACATGCACAGCTGGGTGTCTTTGTTGGGGTTCATCTGCATGGCAAAGCTCCTTCAAATGCACTTTTCGGATGGACGGGATTAGCCGTCCATCGGGATCTGATCGATCATGAAAGCCTGGACGCACAGGCTTGAACAGGTCGGTAAGAAAGTCGGTACAGACCTTACACAAAATTTACCTGGCGGCCGTGCTGTTTTTCGAAAAAAAGCTGTCTTAGAAGTATCCCCGCGACAATCCCTGGGTCTATTGCAGGCACAGGCGCCGGGCTGAAGAACCGAGGAACTATCATGATCCGTAAAATCCCCACAGTAGCCTTGCTGATCGGCGCCCTCGCTATCACGGGACAGGCGCAAGCCCATGGTGGTGGTAATTACTGGCAGGGTCCGGCGGTGTTTGGCGCGATCGTCGGTACTGCCATCGTAGGTTCGGCTCTGATCAACGCCAACCGCCCGGTCTATGTCGCGCCGCAACCGGTCTACGCCCCGCCGCCTCCGGTTTATTACGCGCCACCGCCCCCGGTTTACTACCAGCCGGCCCCGGTCTACGTGCAGCAACCGATCTACTACCGCCCGGCCCCGGTTTACTATGGGCCACCCCGTGGCTACTACGGCCCGCCACGCGGCTACTACGGCCCACGACACGGCCGCTGGTAACGAAGACATCAAGCCCCGCTGAAACAGCGGGGCATTTTTTTTGAGCCCGTTGGTCGGCGCAGGTCTGGATAAATCTCGCCAAGGTCGCTATCGGGACAGTGCGCCCGGCAGAAACGGGCAAGATGGACTCGACCGGTTTTGTGCCGCGCGGCGAAAAACGGTCATATTTTTGTCATGACAGATCCGCAAGCTCGGTGCTGTCCGTCGAAAACAGCTTGATAACAACAAGGACGACCACATGCCAACGCAAAACCCGCACCGCATCGTCGGTCTGTGCACCTCCAGCAAGGTGTACAACGCACTGACCGAACTCAAGCACCTGGAAGGTCATCGCAGCGCCAAGTTTCTCTCGCTGCTGACGCAAAACCTGGTGCGCAAGGGCCTGCTCAACGAGCAGGAAGTGGTGAACATGCTCGATCAGGTGGTCAACTGACCGACCAACGGTCGTTTGCCCCCGCTGGCATCAATGACCACTATTGAAAGCGTTGATTACTCCTCGAGGCACCCGGACTTTAAAGTAGCTCCACAGATTGATGGAGGTACTTGTCATGTCCCAGGTTCAGATCATGTCCGTTATCGGCAGCGCCGTCCCCGCCCAGCTCAGAGAGCTGGGCATGCTCGCCTGCTGGTATCTGGTGCAGGACGGTGTGCAGATCAGCGGCCCGCTCACTTCGCTGCCCGCCGCCCGTGAACTGTCGCAACGCATCGGCACCGCCCAGTCCGGCAGGCTCAGCGCCTAAGGCAGCTGTACCCGCGGTTTGGTTTCGATGAAAATGTCCCAGCTGGACATGAACAGGGCCGCGATCAACGGGCCGATGACAAAGCCGTTCAGCCCGAAAATCGCCAGGCCACCGAGGGTCGAGATCAGGATCATGTAATCCGGCATCCGGGTGTCCTTTCCCACTAGAATCGGTCGAAGCACGTTATCCACCAGGCCGATCACGAAGATCCCGAACAATCCCAGCACCACGCCCTGCCAGATGGCCCCGGTGAGCAGGAAAAACGCCGCCACCGGTACCCAGACAATCCCCGCCCCCACCGCCGGCAACAGCGACAGAAACGCCATCAACACCGCCCAGAGCACTACGCTGGGAATGTCCAGGAACCAGAAAATCAGGCCACCCAGCGCGCCTTGTGTGATCGCCACCAGCAGGTTGCCCTTCACCGTGGCCCGTACCACACGATTGAACTTGAGCTGCAAACGACGTTTCTGCTGTTCCTCCAACGGCACCGCCGCACGCACCTTGCGTGCCAGTTCCGCGCCGTCGCGCAGGAAGAAGAACAGCAGGTACAGCATGATGAAGAAACTGACGATGAACTCGAACGTGCCCTGGCCAAAAATGAAGGCCTTGGCGGCCAGTTCCTGCCCGCCGGTCATCGCACTCTTGACGATTTTCTCTCGCAGCCCGTTCAGCTCACCCATGCCGAAGCGATCCAGCAGATGCTGGAAATACGGCGGCAGGATGTGCTTGAACTGCGTCACGTACCCGGCGATGTCCAGTTCGCCGCTCTCGATGTTCTTGTAGAGCGCAACCCCCTCCTGGACCAGGAGGCTGCTGAGGACTATCACTGGCAGGATCGCGATCAACAGGCAGATGCTCAGCGTGAGCAGTGACGTGAGGTTGCGCTCCCAGCCGAACCTCAACTGCAGCCGCCGTTGCAGCGGAGCGAAGAGGATGCCGAGGATTACCGCCCAGAACACAGCGCCGTAGAACGGCAGCAGGATCCAGATGAAGGCGACGCTCACCAGGGCCAGAAGGACGGTCAGCGATCTGTCTTTCAGGGTTTCTTCGTTCATATCCGATCCATGCCCGCCTGGACGAAACACTTCCGTCCTGATCTTTAGTCCGCTACGGCTCGCGCGAGTGCCATCTCTTTGTTGATCAGACATAGATCCAGGTCAATAAACGCTCGGCACGGGGCGTTTACCCTGTGCGGCTTTTGCGACGACACCACCATGAACCTCACCGCGCCAGAACTGCTCGCCCCCGCCGGCACCCTGAAAAACATGCGTTATGCCTTCGCCTACGGCGCCGATGCCGTGTACGCCGGCCAGCCGCGCTACAGCCTGCGGGTGCGCAACAATGAATTCGACCACGCCAACCTCGCCCTCGGCATTCGCGAGGCCCAGGCGCAGGGCAAGCGCTTCTACGTGGTGGTGAACATCGCGCCGCACAACGCCAAGCTCAAGACCTTCCTCAAGGACCTTGAACCGGTGATCGCCATGGCCCCCGATGCGCTGATCATGTCCGACCCCGGCCTGATCATGCTGGTGCGCCGGCACTACCCGCAGATGCCGGTCCACCTTTCGGTGCAGGCCAATACCGTGAACTGGGCAAGCGTCGAGTTCTGGCAGCAGCAAGGCTTGAGCCGGATCATCCTGTCGCGGGAGCTGTCGCTGGAAGAGATCGCCGAGATCCGCGGGCAAGTGCCGGCCATGGAACTGGAAGTGTTCGTGCATGGCGCATTGTGCATGGCCTATTCCGGGCGCTGCCTGCTGTCGGGGTACATGAACAGACGCGACGCCAATCAGGGCAGTTGCACCAATGCCTGTCGCTGGAAATATTCGGCGCAGCCGGCCACGGAAAACCAGCTGGGCGAAATCGTGCAGACATTCGACCCCGAACCGACCCTGGGCATCGGCGCGCCCACCGATCAGGTGTTCCTGTTGCAGGAAGCCAATCGTCCCGGCGAACAGATGCCTGCCTTCGAAGACGAACACGGCACGTACATCATGAACGCCAAGGATCTGCGCGCCGTGCAACACGTCGAACGCCTGACGCAGATGGGCGTGCACTCGCTGAAAATCGAAGGCCGGACCAAATCGCACTTTTATTGCGCGCGCACCACCCAGGTTTATCGCCGGGCCATCGACGACGCAGTGGCGGGCCGGGCCTTCGACCGCGGCCTGATGAGCGACCTGGAATCCCTCGCCCAGCGCGGCTACACCGAAGGTTTTCTGCGCCGGCATGTGCATGACGAATACCAGAACTACCAGAACGGCAGCTCAGTATCGGAGCGGCAACAGTTTGTCGGTGAGCTGACCGGGCAGCGCCGGGATCGCCTGGCCGAGGTCAAGGTGAAAAACCGCTTCGGCGTGGGCGACCACATGGAGCTGATGACGCCCAGGGGCAACTTCCACTTCGATCTGCATCAGCTGCAGAACGCCAAGGGTGGAGCGATCGACATTGCACCGGGGGATGGGCATAGGGTGTATTTGCCGATACCGGATGCGGTGGATCTGCAGTTTGGGTTGTTGATGCGGGACGTAGGTGTGAACTGACCTTCAAATACACACACAACCCTGTGGGAGCGAGCTTGCTCGCGATAGCGGTGTATCAGTCAATATTGTTAGCGACTGACACTCCGTCATCGCGAGCAAGCTCGCTCCCACAGGCTCTCCCACAGGTACTGCGTCAGGCAAATTCCTCGCGGAGCATCGCCACAAACGCCTCACGCGCCGGGTGCACCCCGGCGTTTTCGTGCCAGTAGAACAGGCTCTCGATTGCCGTCAGTTCGGGAAACTCAAACGCCACGCACCCGGCGCCCTTGGCGTATTGATCGAAAACCCCTTTAGTCACCAGCGCCACACCGGCCCCGGCGCTGACGCAACCGACAATCGCGCCATAGCTGGCCAGGCTGACAATCGGCAGCGCCAACCCATTTCGCAATAGCCAATGCTCCATCGCCGCCCGGTAAGGACAGCCCTGGGGCCAAAGGAACATCGTCTTGTCATGCAGGTCCGTCACGCTGCGCAACGGCCCCAGGGATGTCGAGGCGATCAGCAGCAACTCTTCGCGGTACATCGGCGTGCGCTTGAGGTGCGAACGCTCGACGTCGACCGCGACGATGGCGCCGTCGAGCTTGTGATTGAGCGTGTCGTCGAGCAACTGGCTCCAGGTGCCGGTGGTCAGTTCCAGCGCCACCTGCGGGAAACGCTTGTGGAATTTCGCCAGCAGGCGCGGCAATCGCCCGGTGGCCGACGACTCGATGGCGCCGATGCGCAACGGCCCTGAGGGTTCGGCCGAAGGGTCGACCGCCCGCTTGGCCTCGACGGTCAGGGCGAGAATTTTCGAGGCGTAGGCCAGGAAGGTCTGCCCCGACGGGCTGATGCGCAGCCCTCGGCCTTCGCGCAGGAACAGCGCGACACCCAGCTCAGCCTCGAGGGCCTTGATCCGTGCCGTGATGTTGGACGGCACGCAATGCAGCAATTGCGCTGCGCGGGCAATGCTGCCGACCTCGGCCACGGTCTTGAACATGCGAATCTGTGCCAGCTCCATACATCACCCATAGTGAACAATTAGCGCAGTATAAGTCAGTTGTGGCGAACGATAGGCTTTCTGATACTCCGTGCATCAGCCCACAGGTGCACGACCATGACGCCGCTCACACCCTCCCCCGCTTCACCCTGGAAAATCATTCTGGCCATGGCATTTGTCGTGGCGTGCTGGGGCTACTCCCCGACCGGCATTCATATCGGCTTGCAGGCCTACGACCCCGTGCACCTGGCCCTGCTACGCTTCCTGCTGGCCTCCGTGTTCATGGCCGTGGTCGCGGTCATCAAAGGCATCCGCCTGCCCAGCCTGCGAGACTTGCCGCTGATGTTCGGCCTGGGTTTCTTTGCCGTGAGCCTGCATCACGTGGCGATCAACTTCGGGCAGCAGGGAGTCAGCGCTGGCGCTTCGAGCGTCCTGGCCCAGACCACGCCACTGTTCAGCACATTGATCGCACGCTTCGTGTTCAAGGATCAGGTGAGCCTGTGGCGCTGGGGTTGTGTGCTGCTCGGGTTGTTCGGCGTGGTGATAGTGGTGGCGGGCGATCATGGCCTGGGCAGCATTGACGCCCACGGCTTGCTGATCCTGCTGGCGGCGGTGTCCTGGAGCCTCTACTTTGCCCTGCAAAAACATCACACCGGGCGTTACGACGGGCTGACGCTGGTGTGCTACACGGTGTGGTCCGGTACGGTGCTGTTGTTGATTTTTCTGCCCGGCCTTGTGGATCAAGTCGCCCTGGCGCCGATGCGCGTGCAGTGGGCGGTGATTGCCCTGGGGATATTCCCCAGTGCCCTGGCGTACCTGGCCTGGGCCTATGTGCTGGCGCATGTCGATTTGAGCCGGGCGACCATGACGCTGTATCTGACGCCGCCGACGGCGATGGTGATGGCCTCCTATGCGCTTGGCGAACGGCCGACGTTGATGATCGTGGTGGGTGGGCTGGTGGTGTTGGCGAGTGTGCTGGCGTTGAATCTGGAGCGGCGGGCTGTGGTTGTTCAGGCTGTCAGGGTCTGATTCAGGTTTTTCGCTGTCAGGTCTGGCGCTATCGCGAGCAAGCTCGCTCCCACAGGGTTTTATGGTTGCCGCGGTTCCTGAGCACGACCCAGAACCTGTGGGAGCGTGGCTTGCCCGCGATGAACGATAACGCGGAATCACTGACCATCAGCTGGCCGAAAACCGGTCACGACTGTTGGTCAGGTGCAACCACATCGCCGCCCGCGCCGCGTCCGGGTCCTGGCGCTTGATGGCGTTGAGGATCGCCTCGTGCTCAAGATTGGCCAGCTCGCCGAGCTTGCTCAAGTCCACGGCCCCCCGCTCGGCCGCATTGACCCGGGTGCGCGGGATCATGGCGCTGCCCAGGTGCTGCATGATTTCGGTAAAGCAGACGTTGCCGGTGGCTTCGGCGATCAGCAGATGAAAACGCCGGTCCGCTTCGACACAGCTGTCGTTGTTGGCCAGCAGGCTTTGATAATCGTCCAGCGCTTCACGCATCTGCGCCAGTTGCAGATCGGTGCGGCGAGTTGCCGCCAGCGCCGCCGCCTGGGTTTCCAGGCCCATGCGCAACTCCAGAATGCTGCGTACCCCCAACGCCGTATCGACATTCAGTCGCAGCCCCTGCTCCGGTGCGCGCTCGATCACGAACGTGCCAATGCCATGCCGGGTTTCCACCAGCCCCGAGGCCTGCAACTTCGAGATCGCCTCGCGCACCACCGTGCGACTGACCCCGTGTTCCTGAACGATGGTGTTTTCCGACGGCAGCTTGTCGCCGGGCAATATCTGGCCCAGCAGGATGCGCTGGGTCAGTTTCTCCACCAGGTCATGGGCCAGGTTGTGGCTGCGCTTGCGGGCGGGTGCTTCGAGGTCTTCTTGCATGAGGGTGTCCGGAAATCAGGGCTATCGAATCGTAGCACCGCGCCGGGCGGGAATCCTGAAAAATCTCGCTCAGCTTGTATGACAACACTCAACAATTAGCCCATATCGATTCGTTTTAAAGGCCACACGCCACCATCACCAGAATAAAAAATCTCTAATGCAGCGCCATTTCATTGGACAAAGGCAGTTGCAAGATCAAAAAACCTAGTTGTATGATGTCTATCAACAACGCAGCACTCAGCTTCACCCCGCATAAAAATAACGAGTGGGAGAAAACGCAGTGAATACATCCGTCTCCGGGATGCACGACGACGCCAATTCAGCGCTGAAGTCCGCCATCGCCAAAGTCAAACGTCACGTCTTGCCGCTGTTCGTCATCATGTTCATCGTCAATTACATTGATCGAGTGAACATCGGTTTCGTCCGCGCCCACATGGAACACGACCTGGGCATTGGCGCTGCAGCCTACGGCCTCGGCGCCGGCCTGTTCTTCATCGGCTATGCGCTGTTCGAAGTGCCCTCCAACATCCTTCTGCAAAAAGTCGGCGCCCGCATCTGGCTGACGCGGATCATGCTGACCTGGGGCCTGGTCGCCGCAGGCATGGCGTTCATCCAGAACGAAACTCACTTCTACATCCTTCGATTTCTGCTGGGCGTGGCCGAGGCCGGATTCTTTCCCGGGGTGATCTACTACTTCACCCGCTGGTTGCCTGGCGTGGAGCGTGGCAAGGCGATTGCGATTTTCCTCAGTGGCTCGGCGATTGCCTCGCTGATCTCCGGCCCTCTGTCCGGCTTGCTGCTGCAAATCAGCGGACTCGGCATGCATGGCTGGCAATGGATGTACTTCATCGAAGGCATGTTCTCGGTGGGTCTGTGTGTTTTTGTCTGGTTCTGGCTCGATTCCAAACCCCACGATGCCAAATGGCTGAGCCGCGACGAGCAGGACGCGCTGGTCAAGGCCATCGACGACGAACAACTGGCCCGCGAAGCCGCCACACCGATCAAGCCGTCACTGGGCAAATTGCTCAAGGATCGCCAGATCATCCTGTTCTGCGTGATCTACTTCTTTATCCAGCTGACCATCTACGCCGCGACTTTCTGGCTGCCGAGCATCATCAAGAAGATGGGTGACCTCAGCGACTTCCAGGTCGGAATGTTCAACTCGATTCCGTGGCTGCTGTCGATTGTCGGCATGTATGCCTTCGCCTCGTTGTCGGCCAAGTGGAAGCATCAGCAAGCCTGGGTCGCCGCGGCCCTGCTGATCGCCGCTGCCGGGATGTTCATGTCCACCACCGGCGGGCCGGTCTTCGCCTTCGTCGCGATCTGCTTTGCGGCGCTGGGTTTCAAATCGGCCTCGTCGCTGTTCTGGCCGATTCCCCAGGCTTATCTGGACGCACGCATCGCCGCCGGTGTCATCGCGCTGATCAACTCGGTGGGCAACCTCGGCGGTTTCGTCGCGCCGACCACCTTCGGCCTGCTGGAAGAACGCACCGGCTCCATCCAGGGCGGACTCTACGGCTTGGCCGCGACCTCGATCATCGCCGCGATCATCGTCTTTGCCGCACGCAACAAACCCAAAGTCGCCCCCGTCACCGCACCAGGCAAACCAGCGTCCCACCACGCCTGAAACATTGGTTCAAAAGGACAACAACATGACCGCACACGACACCGCCAAAGCCCCGATCATCACCAGCATGCAGGTTGTTCCGGTGGCCGGCCACGACGGCATGCTGCTCAATCTCAGCGGCGCCCACGGCCCGTTTTTCACCCGCAACATCGTGATCCTCAAGGACAACGCCGGCCACACCGGCGTCGGCGAAGTGCCGGGTGGCGAGCGCATTCGCCAGACTCTGGAAGACGCACGCAGCCTGGTGGTCGGCAGCCCGATCGGCACCTACCAGAAGATTCTCAACCAGGTACGCCAGACCTTCGCCGACCGCGATGCCGGCGGTCGCGGATTGCAGACCTTCGACCTGCGCATCACCATCCACGCCGTCACCGGCCTTGAAGCCGCGCTGCTCGACCTGCTCGGCCAGCACCTGGACGTGCCGGTCGCCGCCCTGCTTGGCGAAGGCCAGCAGCGCGATGAAGTGAAGATGCTTGGCTATCTGTTTTATCTCGGCGATCGCAACGAAACAGACCTCGCCTACCGCTGCGAGCCAGACGCCGAAAACGACTGGTTCCGCGTACGTCACGAAAAAGCCATGACCGCCGAGGCGGTGGTCCGCCTGGCCGAGGCGGCGCACGCGCGTTATGGCTTCAAGGACTTCAAGCTCAAGGGCGGCGTGCTCAGCGGCGACGCCGAAATCGAAGCGGTCACGGCCCTCGCCGAACGCTTCCCCGATGCGCGCATCACCCTCGACCCGAACGGGGCCTGGTCGTTGAAAGAAGCCATCCGCCTGTGCCGCGATCAGCACCGCGTGCTGGCCTACGCCGAAGACCCGTGCGGGGCGGAAAACGGTTACTCGGGACGCGAAGTCATGGCTGAATTCCGCCGGGCCACGGGGCTGAAAACCGCAACCAACATGATCGCCACCGACTGGCGGGAGATGGGCCACGCGATCCAGTTGCAGTCGGTCGATATTCCCCTGGCCGATCCGCACTTCTGGACCATGCAGGGTTCGGTGCGCGTGGCGCAGATGTGCCACGAATGGGGCCTCACCTGGGGTTCGCACTCCAACAACCACTTCGACATTTCCCTGGCGATGTTCACCCATGTCGCGGCAGCCGCGCCGGGCGAGATCACCGCCATCGACACCCACTGGATCTGGCAGGACGGCCAGCGCCTGACCAAGGCCCCGCTGCAAATCGTCGACGGCTGCGTGCAGGTGCCGCAGAAACCGGGGTTGGGGGTGGAACTGGACATGGATCAGGTCGCCAAAGCCCATGAACTGTACAAAGGCATGGGCCTGGGGGCGCGGGATGACAGCGTGGCCATGCAGTTTTTGATTCCGGGCTGGACGTTCGATAACAAGCGGCCGTGCCTGGTGCGTTGAAACGCCCAGCGAGTTGAATCAAGGGTTGCGCGTGGCCGCCTGTTGGCGGCCGGTTAAAAAACGCTCGGAGCACAGCACTTAACCCCCTAAAATGGCGCGCAACTGAATCAACGACGGATGAAACCCACATGGACAGGCTGAAAACCATCGCCGCCGGCATGGCGATATTTGCCGCAGGCCATTGCGTGGCACAGGATCAAATCGAGACGCTGGTGAACGCCGCCGTACAACCGGTGATGCAGGCCGAAGGTATCCACGGCATGGCCGTGGCGGTCACCGTCAACGGCCAAGCGCACTACTTCAACTATGGCGTCGCCTCGCAAGAAACCGGCAGCCCCGTCACAAAGGACACCCTGTTCGAAATCGGCTCCGTCAGCAAAACCTTCACCGCCACCCTCGCCGCCTACGCCCAGACTTCGGGCAAACTGTCACTGTCGGACAAGGCCAGCCAGGTCTTGCCGGCCTTGCGCGGCAGCGCTTTCGACAACATCAGCGTGCTGCAACTGGGCACCTACAGCGCCGGCGGCCTGCCGCTGCAATTTCCTGCTGAATATGATTCGGCCGACAAAATGCTCGGCTACTACAAACAATGGAAACCGCTCTACGCCCCCGGCAGCCACCGACTGTATTCGAACCCCAGCCTCGGCCTGTTCGGCTACCTCGCCGCCCACAGCATGGGCCAGCCTTTTGATGACCTGATGGAGAAAACCCTGCTGCCGAAACTGGGCCTCAAGCACACCTATGTGCATGTACCGCAGGACCAGATGGCGCTGTACGCCCAGGGTTACAACAAGGACGGCAAGCCAGTGCGGGTCACTCCGGGGGCGTTGGATTCCGAGGCGTACGGGGTGAAAACCAGCGCCGCAGACTTGCTGGCCTACGTCGACGCCAACATGAAGCCGGCGCCTCTGGAAAAGCCGTTGCAGCAAGCCATCGCCTTGACCCATAGCGCCTACTACAGCGTTGGCGACATGACCCAAGGCCTGGGCTGGGAGATGTATCGCTACCCGATCACACTGGATCGCTTGCTGGACGGCAACTCCACGCCGATGGCCATGCAGGCGCACAAAGTCCAGTGGCTGAATCCGCCGCAAGCACAGCCACAGAACGTGTTGATCAACAAGACAGGTTCAACCGGTGGCTTTGGCGCTTACGTGATGTACGTGCCATCGAAGGAAATCGGCATTGTGATGCTGGCCAACAAAAACTTCCCGAATGCGCAGCGGGTCAGGATTGCTCATCAGATTCTGAGTGCGCTTGCCCGATAAGCCTGGTTCGCGCCCCCAGAGAAAAGTCGACCTCTGGAGGTTAATACTGATCAGTTAACACACGAAACCTGTGGGAGCGAGCTTGCTCGCGATGGCGTCGTAACAGTCAATATAAATGTTGAATGTCAGGTCCCCATCGCGAGCAAGCTCGCTCCCACAGGTTAATTGCTTACCACCAGGATTCAGGGCCGGCTCAATCATCCGGCATTTCCGGTGGCTTGGCGGGCTTGGCCGGTTTGCTGTTTTTCCCGGGCTTGGCACCTTTGGCCGCCGGCTCGGCTTCAGCGACGGGAGCGGCCACTGTCGCGGTAAATTCTTTCTCGGTCGCCGGCAATTGATCGACCGCGCTGAAAATCTCTTCCAGCTTGATGGCGTCCGATTGTTCCAGTTTCTTTTCGCCGTCCTTGCCGACCAGAATCACCTTGGTCTTGGCGCCGGCACCCAGCTTGAGCGAGCGGATCAGCGCCGCGGTGTCCTGTGGCCCGAGGTCTTTGCCGTCGCGCTGGCCCATCAGGTTGAGCACGGTGTAGAGCACCATGTTGCGGTCGGTGAAACCCTTGCGATTGGCCGGTTCATCCAGCGACTTTTTCAGGCTGACCCAGGTCGGATCCACAGTGCTTGGAGCGATGACAATCAGTGGCCGGGCCCTGCCCTTGTCCATGTCCAGCGGTGAGTCGCCATCAGCGGCGAACGAGGTGCCGGCAATCGCCAGCAAGATAGCCATGGTCAGTGACCTGATGAGCATGCGCATCTCCTTTTTGATATCCACGCTCTAATGATTGCGCATCGCGGCGATCGTTCCGGGTGACGTGCCGCAAATTTTTCGCCTTGTCCCAAGCTTAGGTCAGGGCGGTCATTGCGCAACAGCTCGGGGTCATCTCAGGACTTACAAAGTTCAAGGCAGATCAAGGATCAAGCGGGTCGCAAGGGGTGCCCGGACAGGCACCGACTGGGCATTGCACCCGCGAAGGAGGCTGGCGTAACGAATTGAATCAGAACGCCAGTTTGTAGCCGATCAGCAACAACATGGTCGCCAGGCAAGGGCGCAGCAGTTCGTCGGAGATGCGCCCGGTCAGGTGGCTGCCCAGGTAAATCCCCGGCAACGAACCCACCAGCAAGTAACCCAAGACCTGCCAGTCCATGTTGCCCATGCTCGCATGGCCGAGGCCGGCGACCAGGGTCAGCGGCACGGCGTGGGCGATTTCAGTGCCTACCAGGCGACGGGTCGGCAGCATCGGATAGAGAATGAACAGGGCCACGGTGCCCAGTGCACCGGCGCCGATGGACGTCAGCGCGACCATGGTGCCGAGGACCAGGCCTGTGATGACCGTCAGGACATTGAGGCGCTTCCCGCTGGGGTTGTAGTGGCCGCCAGCACGTTTGTGGGCGAAATCCAGCAGACGTTTCTTGAACAGAATCGCCAGCGCCGTGGCGAATAACACAAAGCCGAGGGCCTGCTTGATGATGGCGTTCATCGCATCGGGGCTGGAGTGCAGGCTGCTCAGGAACCACAACGTCAGTGCCACCGCCGGCACGCTGCCAAGGGTCAGCCAACCGGTAATCGCCCAGTCGATGTTGTTGTTCTTTCGATGAACCAGTACACCGCTGGATTTGGTGATTGCCGCGTAGAGCAAATCGGTACCGACCGCCGTTGCCGGATTGATGCCGAACCACAGCAGGATCGGAGTCATGAGCGACCCGCCACCGACGCCAGTCATGCCGACAATAAAGCCAACCACCAACCCGGCCACGACCAACCCGATGTTCACTAAATCCATTGATACGTCCACAAAGATCGCAGGGGAAATCTGGCCCGCAGCATAGCGATATTTCTTATAACCAGTTATATCGATGCGATCTATCTTTATTCCGGAACCGTCATGCAACCCTGTGGGAGCGAGCTTGCTCGCGATAGCGGTGTATCAGTTGGCATCAATGGCGACTGACACTCAGTCATCGCGAGCAAGCTCGCTCCCACAGGGTTCCGTGTCGTGCTCATTGCACCGGCAGGAAATTCAGGAACAGCAGGCTCTGGGCATAATTCAGGCCGATGCGCCGGTAGCGTTCGTCGAGCATCTGGGTCAGCAAATCCAGCCGGGCGACGATCTTGCCGAACTCGACGGCAAAGCTCAGGTTGCTGCCCTCCTCCGAGATTTCGTTGGAAAACAGCAGGGGTTGGCCTTCCTTGTCTTGTCGCTGGCTGAGGATCCAGGTGGCAATCTCGATGTTGCGTGCGGCATTGCTGACGAATACCGGGTTGATCGTATCGGTCATGTAGAACTCGGTGCGATTGCCATGGGCGGTCACCAGCATGCTGCCGATGGCATAGATGAACGCTCCGACCCGATCGCCGAGAAATTCCGGGCTCATGGCAAAACGCAGGGCCGCCAGGTCCTTTTTGCCGCCCAGGGTCGGTAAGGGCTGCTGCTGTTCAATGGCTATGCGCACTTGCTTGCCGGCCGTACGGGCATCGAGGAAACCGGACTTTTTCAGCTCATCGGGGTTGCGCAGGTAGAGCTTGCCCATAAGCAGGTAAAGGCTGTCGAGGTTGTCGCGCATGGTCAGGGTGGCCATACGGTCGACACTGGTCTGCAGGAACTCCTGGGGTTTGCCTTCGCGCATCTGGGTGATGATGTCGCCGCCCTGCTGCTGGCTGCAACCGGTGACGAAGAACATCGACAGACCTGCCAGCAACAGGCAATGACGGCGGATTCTTGAGCTGTTCGCGGGTAAAACTCGAGCCATGGGTTCTTGAACTTGGGCATGGGCCGACGGTGGGGATCGCCGCAGGCTGCCATGGATAGAGCCGGACATTTCGAAAAAGTGCAGTATCGGAGCGCACCAATCGATCACCGGCGCGGTGCAGCTCAATAGATCGCAGCCTGCGGCAACCCCGGCGAGGGAACCGATGGACTATTCTGGTGCCCACTGAAATAACCATCGGCATTCATAAAGGAGGTTTGCATGCGCACGCTTCAATTGGCTGGCGCCCGGGTGCCCGTCATTGGCCAGGGCACCTGGCAGATGGGCGAAGACCGCTCTCGGCACAGAGAAGAAGTCGCGGCACTGCGCCTGGGCATCGAACTCGGGATGACCCTGATCGACACCGCTGAAATGTACGCCGAAGGCGGTGCCGAGGAAGTGGTGCGCGATGCCATCGCCGGCCAGCGCGACAGCGTCTTTGTGGTCAGCAAGGTGTACCCGCACAACGCCAGCCGCCAGGGCATTCCCCAGGCTTGCGAGCGCAGCCTGCGCAGGCTCGGCACCGATTACATCGATCTGTATCTGCTGCACTGGCGCGGCCAGTATCCGCTGGAGGAAACCGTCGACGCCTTCGAGCGCCTGCGCGAAGCCGGCAAGATCGGGCGTTGGGGCGTGTCCAATTTCGACCTCGACGACCTGCTGGAACTGGATGCCCCGGCCTGCGCCACCAATCAGGTGCTCTACAATCTGGAGCAGCGCGGCATAGAATTTGATTTGTTACCCTGGAGCCAACAACAGCGGCTGCCGGTCATGGCTTACTGCCCGATCGGCCAGGGTGGAGAAATGCTCGCCAATGCCACGCTCAAGCAGGTGGCAGCCCGGCACGGCGTGACGCCAGCACAGGTAGCGCTGGCATGGATAATGCGCCAGGACGGCGTGACCGCCATCCCCAAAGCGGTCCGGCCCGAGCATGTGCGGCTCAATGCCCAAGCCGCCACACTGCAACTTGAACCCGGGGATCTGGAGGCGCTGGACCACGCGTTTCATGCGCCACATCGCAAACAGCGGCTGGCCATGGTCTGAGCCAACGCAGTCTGTCTGAGAGCTTCGCCATGAGAAGCACCGACCACCTGGACCCGTTCAATCTGCAACGCTTTGTCCAGGCTCAGGACCCGGTATTCGACCGGGTTCAAGACGAGCTGAACAATGGACACAAGCGCAGTCACTGGATGTGGTTCATTTTTCCGCAGTTTGCCGGGCTCGGCGGCAGCGAGATGTCGCGCCGCTTTGCCATTCGTTCGCGGGAGGAGGCCCTGGCCTACCTTGAGCATCCGCTGCTCGGCGCCCGCCTGCGCACCTGTACCCAGGAAGTGTTGAACATCCGGGAGCGCTCGGTGGCCGGGATTTTCGGTCATCCCGACGACCTGAAATTTCATTCCTCGATGACCCTGTTCGCCCAGGTCGATGCCGCCGACAGCCTTTTCCAGCAAGCCTTGAACCAATACTTCCACGGCATCCTGGATGACTGGACCTTGTCGCTGATGGACTCAAAACAGGCCCAACTGCCCCCCAATCAGGGTTGAGAAGTCGTCGTCGACAAACGGCAGTATCGCGTCCGCCACCGGTTGCAGTTGCCGGGTGATGTAGTGGTCGTAATCGATGGGCGCGCTGCGCACTTCCAGCGGTTCGGGGCCGGCGACGGTGATCACGTAGCTGATCCAGCCGCCGTTCTGGTATTGCCGCGGGCGACCCTGGCTGTCGTTGTACTCATCGGCCAGGCGCGCCGCGCGCACGTGGGGCGGGACGTTACGCTGATAGTCATCGAGGGTGCGGCGCAGACGTTTGCGATAAACCAGCCGGTCATCGAACTCGCCGGCCAGGGTCTTGCGCACGTAGTCACGCACGTAATCCTGATAGGGCTTGCGCAGGAAGATCCGCGAGTACAGCTCTTGCTGGAATTGCCGGGCCAGCGGCGACCAGTCAGTGCGCACGGTTTCCAGGCCTTTGTAGACCATTTCGTCGCTGCCATCGGCGCGGGTCACCAGTCCGGCGTAGCGCTTTTTGCTGCCTTCTTCGGCGCCGCGAATGGTCGGCATCAAAAAGCGCTTGTAGTGGGTTTCGAACTGCAACTCGAGAACGCTTTGCAGGCCGTATTCCTGCTGCACATGCTCGCGCCACCACTGATTGACGTGCGCCACCAGCGCCTGGCCGATTTGCGCCGCCTCCTGCTGGCCGTGGGCGCGACGCAGCCAGACGAACGTCGAATCGGTGTCGCCGTAGATCACCGCATGCCCCTGGGCCTCGATCAACTGGCGGGTGCGCAGCATGATCTCGTGCCCGCGCAAGGTGATGGACGACGCCAGGCGCGTGTCGAAGAAGCGACAACCGCTGGAGCCGAGCACCCCATAGAACGCGTTCATGATGATTTTCAGCGCCTGGGACAGCGGTGCGTTGTGTTCGCGCTTGGCGGTTTCCCGGCCTTCGGCGACCCGGGCGACGATGGAGGGCAGGCAATGCCGGGTGCGAGAAAAGCGTGCGCCGCGAAAACCCGGCACCGACTCGCTATCGTCCGGGTGCCTGAGCCCTTCTATCAGCCCCACGGGGTCAATCAGGAAGGTGCGGATGATCGACGGATAGAGGCTCTTGTAGTCGAGCACCAGCACCGATTCGTACAGCCCCGGTTGCGAATCCATGACGAAACCGCCCGGGCTGGCTTCAGGTGGCTTGCCACCGAGGTTCGGCGCGACGAAACCCTGACGGTGCATCAGCGGCATGTACAGGTGGGTGAACGCCGCCACCGAACCGCCCATGCGATCGGCCGGCAGTCCCGTGACGCTGGCCCGCTCCAGCAGGAAGGTGAGCAACTCGGTCTTGGCAAAAATCCGCGTGACCAGTTCGCAATCCTTGAGGTTGTATTTGGCCAGCGCCGGTTTGTCCTCGGCGAACATGCGATTGATTTCGTCCATGCGCTGGTACGGGTTGTCGAGGGACTTGCCCTCGCCGAGCAGGGTTTGCGCGACGTTTTCCAGGCTGAACGAGGGAAAGCTCCAGGTCGCCGAACGCAGGGCCTCGATACCGTCGATGATCAGGCGGCCAGCGGCTGAAGCGAAGTAATGGTTGCCGTTGCCATGTTCGCGCCACTGCATTTCCTCGCCGCCACGCCCCAGTTTCAACGGCACCGCCAGGCGCCGGGCGTGTTCGTGAAGCACGCGCAAGTCGAACTGCACGACGTTCCAGCCAATGATCGCGTCGGGGTTGAACCGGGTAAACCATTCGTTGAGCTTTTTCAGCAGCAGGGTCCGCGAATCGCAGTACTCGAGCTGGAAATCCACCTGGCTATCGTCGCCATTTGGCGCGCCGAGCATGTACACCTGACGCTCGCCGCAGCCCTCCAGGGCAATGGAATACAACTCGCCCTGGGCCGTGGTCTCGATGTCCAGGGACACCAGTTTGAGGCTCGGCCGGTAACCGGGATCGGGCTTCATCTGTGCGTCGAGCAGCAGGCCCTCGGCATTCGGCGTGCCACTGAAGCGCACCGGCGCGGTGATGAAGCGTTCCATCATGTAGCGTTCCGGCGGGCGCACATCGGCTTCGAACACTTCGACGCCGGCCCGGCGCAACGCGGTTTCCAGGCGCATCAACTGGCCATGTTGCCGGCAGTAGAGTCCGAGGACCGGACGATGGTCGAAATCCTGCAGGGCCAGGGGCTTGAGTTCGACGTTCTTTTCGTCATGCAAAACGCTTTCGGCCTGCAGACGCTGCGCAGCAGGGATGAACGCCACCGAGGGCTGGCAAGGCAGGCGGATGCGCCGGGGACCGCTGTCGGTCGCCAGCCAGAACTCGACTTCCGTACCGGCCGGGGTGTCGCGCCAATGCCGGGTCAGGACGAAGCCCTGCTGTAGATCCACCACTGCAAACCTCACGTTGATTCAGAGGGGGATTCTACCTGTCATCCGTCGCGATAGCCCGTTTGCCGCAGGCCTAACAGGCAGACACAGAACCTGTGGGAGCGGGCTTGCTCGCGAAGGGGCCAGCACATTCAACATCTTTGCTGGCTGACAGTCCGCTTTCGCGAGCAAGCCCGCTCCCACAGGTCAGCTGCTGGCCGGAAATGAGGGGGTTTAGCGAAGAAAAACCGCCAAATGACGTTTTTTGCGTGTTATCTGCCGCTTTCGCTCTTGCCCTGAGCGCTTGCGTCTACGATTCTTCAAGGACAACGACAACACCCGAGTAACCACCATGAAAACCGTCGCCCAACTGCTCAAGCTCAAAGATCAGAAGAATCAGGAAGTGCACCAGATCAAACCCGATCACATGGTGCTCGAAGCGCTGATGAAGATGGCCGAGAAAAACGTCGGCGCCTTGCTGGTGGTGGAGAATGATGAAGTGCTGGGCATCATCAGCGAACGGGACTATGCGCGCAAACTGGTGCTGCACGGCCGCTCCTCGGTGGGAACGCCCGTGCGCGACATCATGGTGTCACCGGTGATTACCGTCGACACCCATCAAACCGTGGATACCTGCCTGGGCATCATGTCCGATAAACGCCTGCGTCACTTGCCAGTGGTCGAAGGCGGCAAATTGATCGGCCTGCTGTCGATCGGTGACCTGGTCAAGGAAGCGATTGCCGAACAGGCGGAGTTGATTCGCCAGCTTGAGCAGTACATTCGCGGGGAGTAAATCCGGACATAACATTCACCCGAAAACCTGTGGGAGCGAGCTTGCTCGCGATAGCGGCCAGACATTCAACATAGATGTCGACCGACATGGCCCCATCGCGAGCAAGCTCGCTCCCACAGGGTAAGTGGTGTTTTCAGGCGGGCCAATGCCGGGCGAACACCGGTGCCAAAGCCGGGTGGCGGTCGATGCGTTCCAGCCAGGCGAAAAACCCGGGCCGCGTCGTGCGCAAATGTTCCCGACTGCCCGCCCATCGCGAGATCACCGCCGTCAGCACATCCAGGGCCCCCGGCTTCTCGCTGCCCAGATACAGCTCGCCCGAAAACTGGTCGGCAAACACCTCCCAACTCCAGTGCAGGCGTCGGCGGGTTCCCTCCATGAGGTTATGCCTGGACGACTCATCCGCCCCGGCCAGCCAGCGTTCGGGGTAATCGATGATGCCGATGGCCGCATAGCAATTGCTGACGATGTACGCCATGGCGCGAATGGCCTGGTCCCGCTCGGCCGGGTCCTGGGGCAACAACCGCGACGCGGGAAAGCTCAGCCCTAGGTGAATCAGGATCGCCACGCTCTCGGTCAGGACAGCGCCATCAGGGAGTTGCAGGGTCGGAATCTGTTTAAGCGGATTGAGCTTCTCCAGCGCATGGGCCGCCTCCGCGGACGCCTGGACATCGATGAAGCGATAGGGAACATCACAGAGTTCAAGGGCGGCTTCGATGGCCGCGGCCCCGGAGTTCTGATGGCCATAGAGCTGGTACATAATCGTCTCCTTGCACACCGCGATCTCTGCAGTGCCTCATCATCCGTCCCGGCAGAGGAACGCGCCAGCTTTGCAGTGTAGAAGCCGCCACCTGCCACGCAGCGACCATCCGACGATCGCACCATCAAGCTCACAAGAGGTATGGCGCAGGTCCTATCACTGCCATCGATGTTCACCATCACCTCAATGAAGTTCTCTTAAAAAATCCACGGCGTAACATCTGCTCCATACCAACCCATAAGCACCCCGGAGCACACGATCATGAAACGCCAGACCCTCCTCAGCATCGCTTTTTCGGTTTTCGCAGTTAACGCTTTCGCCGCAACTTCTGCTCAACCTGTGGTCGCTGAAGGCGGCTCGGATCGTCTGATTGAAAGCCGTGTGGCCGAGGGTGGCTCCGATCGACTGATCGAAAACCGCGTCGCCGAAGGTGGTTCCGATCGCCTGATCGAGAATCGTGTCGCCGAAGGTGGTTCCGATCGCCTGATCGAAAACCGCGTCGCCGAAGGTGGTTCCGATCGCCTGATCGAAAACCGTGTGGCTGAAGGTGGTTCGGATCGTCTGATCGAAAACCGCGTTGCCGAAGGCGGTTCGGATCGTCTGATCGAAAACCGCGTTGCCGAAGGCGGTTCGGATCGTCTGATCGAAAACCGCGTCGCTGAAGGTGGTTCCGATCGCCTGATCGAAAACCGCGTTGCCGAAGGTGGTTCGGATCGTCTGATCGAAAACCGCGTCGCTGAAGGTGGTTCCGATCGCCTGATCGAAAACCGCGTTGCCGAAGGTGGTTCGGATCGTCTGATCGAAAGCCGCGCTGTCTGAATGCAGGGCTTTACCGCAGGACTCGACGAAAACCCGGCCTCACCCGCCGGGTTTTTTATGCGTTTTTTTAGCTCGCGATTACTTCCCTGCCCGCGCCATGCAGCGCTGGTAACGTTCATCGACCCGTTTGGCGAACCACGCGGTGGTCAGTTTGCGCGTGATTTTCGGGCTTTGCAGCACGATCCCCGGCAACACTTCACGGGGTAACGGCCGACCTTCGGCCCGTTCGGCCAGTTCGAAAACCCGTCGATAGAGCTTGCTGTCTTCGAACGCCAGGGTATTGCCCTCTTCCAGTTGCTCGCGGATCGTCGGATTGCGCATGTCCAGTTGCTTGCCGAGGGTACGCACGGCCAGTTCCGTGGTGCCGGGCATGATCGAACCGTAACGCACCAGGTCGCCATCCAGCGCCAACGGGATACCGGAAGCCCGGCTCACCGCGTTCTGAAACGCGGCATTACGGCTGGCGTACCAACCCGCGTTGAAGTCCGCAAAGCGGTACAGCGGCTGTGGGTAGCTCGCCGGATACCCCAGCAGGTGCGCGATGCCGAAATACATGCCGCCGCGCCGGGTGAACACTTCATGACGGATCGAGCCCTGCACCGGATACGGGTAGCCCTTGGCCTGCTGCTCGGCAAAATCGATGCTGACCTGCATCGGTCCGCCGGTATGCACCGGGTTGAAGCCACCGAACAGGGTTTTGCCCATCGGTACCATGCCAATGAAGTCGTCGAAAATGCCACTCAGCTCCTTTTCACTGCGCGCGGTATTCAGGCGGGCGCTGTAGCTTTTGCCGTTGGGCGAGTCGAGCTTCAACGCACCGCTCACCAGCAGGCCGGGAATGTGTGCCTTGGCGGCGCGACGGTCGATCTCGTCGCGGGCGATCTTGCCCAGGCCCGGTACGCTCGGATCGACCTGAAAGGTCGATTCCTGTTCGGTCACGGCCAGCACCGAGCACAGGTTTTGCGTGGTCGGCGAGATGTCTTGCGCGGTAAACGCCACCTGGATATCCGTGGCCCACCCCTGGGGATCGGCGGCTTTGGCCGGCAGCAATCGCACAATCTCAGCCTTCACCTGGGCCGGACTACGCGCCGCCGGCTCCTGGGTCCGCTGGCTGCCGCAACCGGCCAGTATCAACAAAGCGGCGATGCTGAAGATCAATCGATTGGCTTGCATGTCGTTCCATCTAGTCCTTGGGTCCGGCTTAACCATACGAGCAATGGCAGGGCACCGGCTATAACCGTTGTCCACCACGTGCCTTTATTTGCCACTGAAACGGCCCTGAAGCCCCGTTATCCGAAATCTGCATGTGCAGAAAATGCCTGTGTACCTTGCAGAAAACGCATTGCACAACGTTACTGAGAACAACTACCATTCGCGCTTGGAGTCGCATTTGCGCATGGAGTTCCCGCGCCGCCCCTTTTTCCAATCGGCCGCGCGCCGCCCAGGAACCCATCATGATCACTCCAGCACGACTCCGTGTGCCTTTTCACCCGACGCTACTGGCCCTGTTTTGCTCCTTGTCCCTGACGGCCCATGCCGCAACGCCCGAAACATCCGAGGCCCAGGGAAAACCGCTGGTGCTGGGCGACGTCAATGTCAACGCCCAGGCCCCGGCACCGTCCGACCTGCCCCCGGTTTACGCCGGTGGTCAGGTCGCCCGCGGCGGTCAACTGGGTATCTTGGGTAACCAGGACATCATGGACGTTCCGTTCACCATGACGTCCTACACCGAAGCGTTGATCCGCGACCAGCAGGCCGAAACCGTCGGCGATGTGCTGCTTAACGATTCCTCGGTGCGCCAGGCATCCGGTTTTTCCAACCAGGCCCAGACCTTCATGATTCGCGGCCTGCCCCTGAACGGCGATGATATTTCCTTTAACGGCCTGTACGGCATCCTGCCGCGGCAGATCATTTCCACTGATGCCCTGGAGCGTGTGGAAGTGTTCAAGGGGCCGAACGCCTTCATCAACGGTGTCACCCCGACCGGTTCCGGCATCGGTGGCGGCGTCAACCTGCAACCCAAGCGCGCCAGTGACGTGCCGCTGCGACGGTTCACCACGGACATCAGCGACGACGGGCGCATCGGCGAACACCTTGACATCGGTCAGCGCTTTGGCGAGGACAACCGCTTCGGTGCCCGCCTGAACCTGTCCCAACGTGAAGGCGACACCGCCATCGACGACGAGAACCAGCGCTCCAAACTGTTCGCCCTGGGCCTGGACTACCGCGGCGATGCGCTACGCCTGTCCGGCGATTTCGTCTATTCGAAGGAACGCATCAACGGCGGCCGCAGCTCGGTCAACCTTGGCGACGCCACGCACATCCCGGATGCGCCCTCCGCCGACACCAACTACGCGCAGAAGTGGGGTTTCAGCGAGATCGAGGACACCTTCGGCATGCTGCGCGCCGAATACGACCTGAACGACAGCTGGACCGCCTACGCCGCTGGCGGCGCCAAGCATACCCGCGAAGTCGGCAACTACGACTCCACCACCCTGGTGGGCAACGATGGCAGCTCGGTGACCAGCGGCTCGTTCATTCCCCACGAAGAAGACAACACCAGTGCCATGGCCGGCCTCAATGGCCGTTTCGCCACGGGTCCGGTGACCCATAAACTGAACTTCGGCCTGGCCGGGATCTGGACCCAACAGCGCAACGCCTTCGATTTCGATCTGACCCAATACCCGAACAACATCTACCACCCGATTGACGTTCCGGCGCCAGCGGGCGGCTTCTCCGGCGGTGACCTGGGCGATCCGGGCATCACCGGCAAAACCTTCATGCGCAGCGCCGCCGTGTCCGACACCCTGGGCTTTATCGATGACCGCCTGCTGGTCACCCTGGGCGTACGCCGTCAACAGCTGGTCGTTCAAGGCTACGACTACAACACGCAAAACCGCACATCCAACTACGACAAGTCGATCACCACGCCGGTGTACGGCATCGTGTTCAAGCCGTGGGACCACGTGTCGTTCTACGCCAACCGTATCGAGGGCTTGGCCCAGGGGCCGACGGCTCCGACGACCTCCGGCTCCAGGGTCGTGGTCAACGGCAATGAAGTGTTCGCACCATCGCGTTCCAAACAGGTTGAAGCCGGGGTCAAAGTCGACATGGGTACCTATGGTGCGACCCTCGGTGTGTACCGCATAGAACAACCGGCTGACGGCTACACCCAAGTCATCGACGACACCACCGCCGTGTTCGTTCATGACGGTGAACAGATCAACAAGGGCGTGGAGCTCAATGTCTTCGGCGAACCCATCGACGGCCTGCGCCTGCTCAGCGGCGTGACCGTGATGGACACCGAACTGAAGAACACCCAGGACGGCCTCAACGATGGCAATCGGGCCATCGGCGTGCCGAGCTTCCAGTTCAATGCCAGTGTCGATTGGGATGTGCCGGGCCTGCCGGGCGCAGCCCTGAACGGACGCATGTTGCGCACCGGCGGCCAATACGCCGACGCGGCGAACAACCTCAGCCTGCCGGCCTGGAACCGCTTCGATGCCGGCGCCCGCTACGCGTTCAGGGTCCAGGAAAAAGACGTGACCGTACGCCTGGGCGTGGAAAACGTCGCCAACAAGAGCTACTGGGAATCGGCCCAAGGGGGTTACCTGACCCAGGGCGAACCGCGCACGGCGAAGCTGTCGGGCACCATCGACTTCTGATTGAGGGCTGCCCTGTACCTGTAGGAGCGAGCTTGCTCGCGATGGACGTTAACGATAACGCGTACTTTCTGGATTAACGCGGCGCTCTTTCGTTCATCGCGAGCGAGCTCGCTCCTACAGAAGGCGGAGTGCCTGTACCTGTACCTGTACCTGTACCTGTACCTGTACCTGTACCTGTACCTGTACCTGTAGGAGCGAGCCTGCTCGCGATGGACGTTAACGATAACGCGTACTTTCTGGATTAACGCGGCGCTCTGTCGTCCATCGCGAGCAGGCTCGCTCCTACAGAGGGCCGAGTCGTCCATACTTGTTCTACCCAGCGAGGAGGATGAGCTCATGCACAGAAGCGATGTGTTGATCATCGGCGCCGGCCCGACCGGGCTGGTCCTGGCGTTGTGGCTGAGCAAGCTGGGCGTGCGCGTGCGGATTGTCGACAAGGCCTCGGCCCCTGGCACCACGTCCCGGGCGCTGGCTGTCCAGGCGCGGACGCTGGAACTGTATCGACAACTCGGGCTTGCCGACGCGGTTGTGCAATACGGCTATCGGGTGGCAGCCGCCAACTTCTGGGTCAAGGGCGAACCCGTGGCGCACCTGCCACTGACTCAGGTCGGCGAGGGACTGACACCCTACGCGTTCCTGGAAATTTTCCCGCAGGACGAGCACGAACGGCTGCTGATCGAGCGCCTGGAAGCCTTCGGCATCTCGGTGGAACGCAACACCGAACTGGCAAGCTTCGAGCAAACCGCAGACGGCATCACCGCCACGCTGCATCTGCCCGACGGCCAGCAGGAAATCTGTCAGGCCTGTTTCCTGGCCGGGTGCGACGGCGCCCGGTCGATTGTGCGCAAGACCCTGGATACCGGGTTTCCCGGCGGCACTTACCAGCAGATTTTCTACGTCGCCGACGTACAGGGCAGCGGCCCGACATTCAACGGTGAACTGCACGTGGACCTCGACGAGGCGGACTTCCTTGCCGTGTTCCCGCTGGCGGGCAGTGGCCGCGCGCGCCTGATCGGCACCGTACGCGACGAACGCGCCGACCACGCCGAGACCCTGTGCTTCGAAGACGTCAGCAGCCGGGCCATCGAGCACATGAAGGTGCAGATCGAGCAACTGAACTGGTTCTCGACCTACCGCGTCCATCACCGGGTGGCAGATCACTTTCGCAATGGCCGGGCGTTTCTGCTCGGCGATGCGGCCCACGTGCACAGCCCGGCGGGTGGCCAGGGCATGAACACCGGGATCGGCGACGCCATCAACCTGGCCTGGAAACTGGCGGCCGTGCTGAGCGGCGCTGCCGAGGCCAGGCTGCTCGACACCTATGAAACCGAGCGCATCGCCTTTGCACGCAAACTGGTGGCGACCACTGACCGGGTCTTCACGTTCGTCACCGCCGACGGGCCGATGGCCGATTTGCTGCGTACGCGCCTGGCGCCGTTCCTGATACCGAAAATAACCTCGTTCGAAACCTCCCGCCAATTCCTGTTTCGCACGGTGTCGCAGATCACCCTGAATTATCGGGGCATGCCTTTGAGCACAGGCGTTGCCGGGCACGTGCATGGCGGTGATCGCCTGCCCTGGGCCCATGACGGTGAGGGGGACAACTTTGAGTCACTGAAATGCATGACCTGGCAGGTGCATGTCTATGGCGACACCAGCGACGAGATGATCGCCTGGTGCCACGAGCACCATCTGCCGTTGCATGTGTTCGACTGGCGTCCGGCGTTCGAAGCGGCGGGCCTGGGGCGCAACGGCTTTTATCTGTTGCGGCCCGATACCTATGTAGCGATTGCCGAGACGTGCGCGGACCCGAAAGTGATCGAACGGTATTTCCGCGACCACGGGATCCGCTCGTTTTTTGGCACGCCCTGAGAACACCACATCCCCCTGTGGGAGCGGGCTTGCCCGCGATGGCGACGGCACATCCAGCATCTATATGTCTGACATACCGCTATCGCGGGCAAGCCCGCTCCCACAGGGTTATGCGTTGTTTTTCAGATCCCGGCCAACGCCAGATCCATCGCAAAATACGTAAAGATCAGGTCTGCCCCGGCACGCTTGATGGCCCCCAGGCTCTCGCGCACCACGCGGTCTTCATCGATGGCCCCGGCCTGGGCGGCAAACTTGATCATCGCGTATTCACCGCTCACCTGATACGCCGACAGCGGCAGGCGCGAGGCTTCGCGAATGTCGCGGATGATGTCCAGGTACGCACCGGCCGGCTTGACCATCAGCGCATCGGCGCCTTCCTGTTCGTCGAGCAACGACTCGCGCACCGCTTCGCGGCGGTTCATCGGGTTCATCTGGTAGCTTTTGCGGTCGCCCTTGAGCGCACTGCCACCCGCCTCACGGAACGGACCATAGAGCGCCGAGGCGAACTTGGTCGAATAGGCCATGATCGCCGTCTGGGTAAACCCGGCGTCATCGAGCGCCTGGCGGATCGCCTGGACCTGCCCGTCCATGGCCGCCGACGGGGCGATCACATCGGCACCGGCCCGGGCCGCCGCGACGGCTTGCCTGCCGAGGTTGATCAGGGTCTGGTCGTTGTCGACTTCATGGTTGTGCAGCACGCCGCAATGGCCATGGTCGGTGTACTCGCAAAAACAGGTGTCGGACATCACGATCATGTCCGGCACCGCGTCCTTGGCGATGCGCGACATGCGCGAAACCAGGCCGTCGTCGCGCCAGGTGTCGCTGCCGCTGCTGTCCAGATGATGGGACACACCGAAGGTCATCACCGACTTGATCCCGGCACGGGCGTAGCGCTCGATCTCGCCGGCCAGCTTCGACTCGGGAATGCGCATCACGCCAGGCATGCTTTTGATCGGTACGAAGTCGTCGATCTCTTCTTCGACGAAAATCGGCAGCACCAGGTCGTTCAGGCTGAACTCGGTCTCCTGGAACAGGCTGCGCAGGCTCGCATTGCGGCGCAGACGGCGTGGGCGTGCTTCGGGGAACTGGCTGGACATGGGAATTCCTGAATTTCAGAGGACAAGATGTAGGAGCGAGCCCGCTCGCGATGGTCGTTAACGATAACGCGCATTGTCTGAATGACCGCGTGCCCTTACGTTTTTCGCGAGCAAGCTCGCTCCTACAGGGAATGGTTTCAACCCGCGACCGGGCTTGGAATCTGCAACCCGCGCACCACCGCCGGCCGTGCCAGGAAGCGCTCCAGCACCCGTGTGACGTTCGGGAAATTCTGAATGCCCACCAGATCGCCGGCTTCATAGAACCCAATCAGGTTGCGTACCCACGGGAAGGTGGCGATGTCGGCGATGGTGTAGCGCTCACCCATGATCCAGTCGCGCCCTTGGAGCCGGCCGTCGAGCACCTTGAGCAGGCGTTTGCTCTCCTCGACATAGCGATCACGGGGACGCTTGTCTTCGTAGTCCTTGCCGGCGAATTTGTTGAAGAACCCGAGCTGGCCGAACATCGGGCCAATGCCGCCCATCTGGAACATCAGCCATTGAATCGTTTCGTAACGCGCGGCCGATTCCTGGGCCAGCAGTTGCCCACTCTTGTCGGCCAGGTAGATCAGAATCGCTCCCGACTCGAACAGCGCCAGCGGTTTGTCGTCCGGACCGTGGGGGTCGAGGATCGCCGGGATCTTGTTGTTGGGGTTCAACGACAGGAATTCCGGGGACATCTGGTCATTGGTGTCAAAGCCTACCCGGTGAGGCTCATACGGCAGGCCGATCTCTTCGAGCATGATCGAGACCTTGACGCCGTTGGGGGTCGGCAAGGAGTACAGCTGAATCCACTCCGGGTATTGGGCAGGCCATTTGCGGGTGATGGGGAAGGCGGACAAATCGGTCATGGGCAGGATCCACGAAGACATTGAGAGTGGCGATCATAATGGAGATATCGGCTCAGCGACCCCTTGGAACCATCAATCTCGCTGATAGAGGAGATCAAAAGAGATCACGACGGTTTGAACACCATCAGGTGTAGGCTGTCCACAAATCCGCAACATCCTGTCGATAACCTTCACTGCAATCCGCTGAAGGTTACCGGTACATTGCTGCGCTCTTGGCCGGAATCGAACCAAACGGGATCAGGGGACTCTGAGCACCACCCCTTTGAAAACGGACCGGCTTCAACGACATGGAAAACATCCGACGCTGGAAAGTCGTGGTGTAAAGGTTTGTCAGCCTTAACCGAATTGCGCTGAAGAACCTTTTATTCATGAATCTGTTCAGTTTTACCAACCGCTTTAAACATCGCGCCTACCTGTTGTTACCCGCATTGCTGGTAGTCAGCGCGGTGTTCCTGTTGCTGGAATCCGGCCTGAGTCGCGCCCAACCGATGGATGGCACCCAGACGCTGGTCTTCCTGCGCCACGGGGAAAAACCCGACGGCGGCCTCGGCCAGCTCAATTGCCAGGGGCTGAACCGCGCCATCGACCTGTCCACGTTGCTGCCGGAAAAGTTCGGCAAGGCCGACTACGTGTTTGCGGCGAATCCGACCCGTAACGTCGAGGAAGGCGAGTTCGACAATTCCTACAGCTACATCCGTCCCCTGATGACCATCAGCCCCAGCGCCATCAAGCTAGGCCTGCCGGTGAACATCAATTTCTCCGCCAATGACACCAGCGACCTGGCCAATGAACTGCTTCACGACAAGTATCACAACTCGGTCATCTACACCGCCTGGTCGCACGGCTACCTGCCGGAGCTGATCAACAAGGTGGCTGGCGACGCCACCGGCAAGAAAACGACCATCACCGATGACTGGGAATCCAGCGACTACGACTCGCTGTATGTGCTCACCCTGACCTGGCACAACGGCAAGGCCAGTTTGCAGAGCCATGTGTACAAGCAAGGTCTGGATAATGGTGCTGAAACCTGCCCGACCTGAGTTTGAGCATTGCTTGATCGGGCCTCATCGCGAGCAAGCTCGCTCCCACATTGGATTTGCTGTGTGATCACTAAGGCATGAGCACCACTGAACCCTGTGGGAGCGAGCTTGCTCGCGATGGGGCCAGTAAAGATGACATCACTTTCGTTGATTCACCCGCTCGCGCAAATACTCGAGAACCGCCCCCCGCTCCCCGGCAAACTCGATCCGCGCACCTTTCTTCTCCCGCTGGAACGCGTACATCGGATCGTAATACTCGCTCAGCAATCCTTCGATCCAGCCCCGGTGCAGATCCACCGCGCCACTGCGGGCCTGCTCTGCCAGCGCCTCTTCCATCAAATCCAGCATGCGCCGATGACGTTCGCCGCCCAGGCGTTTCTGCACATTGTTCAGGCTCGCCAGCAACCGTTCGGAAAACAGTGCGAAGCCGTCTTCGCCATGCACGTCGATGAATTCGGCGCACAGATCCACCACGTAATCGCGCAGGATCCGCTCGACCCGACCTTCCAGGCTGTCTTCCAGCCAGACCATCGGGAACTGCTGCATGCCCTGGTACAGCGGCAACGGCAACGCGCAACTGCCCACCGCACGACTTTCGTCTTCCAATACGAACTGCTCGATACCCCGGGCGCGTTTTTTCAGCACATCCACGGCCAGGCGGTTTTCGAAGTCGATGTTCGAGGGCTGGCCGGTGGCGCGCTTGCCGAAACTGGAGCCGCGGTGGTTGGCATGACCTTCAAGGTCCACGCTGTTGCCCAGTTGCGTTAGCACCTCGGTTTTGCCGGTACCGGTCATCCCGCCCAGCAGGACGAAATCGCACTGGGCAACCGCTTGATCGAGGGTGTCCAGCAGGAAGGTACGCATGGCCTTGTAGCCGCCGCCCACCCGTGGGTAGTCGATGCCGGCTTCATCCTTGAGCCATTGCTGGACAATCTGCGAGCGCAGGCCGCCGCGAAAGCAATACAGCAGGCCATCCGGATGCGCCCGGGCAAAGTCGGCCCAGGCCTGGATGCGTTCAGCCTTGACCGCCCCCGATACCAGTTGATGCCCGAGCACGATGGCCGCCTGCTGGCCGTGCTGCTTGTAGCACGTGCCGACCCGCTGGCGTTCATGGTCATTCATCAACGGCAGGTTGATCACACCGGGAAACGAACCCTTGTTGAATTCAACCGGCGCGCGCGCGTCCATCATGGGCCGGTCGTTGAGGAAGATGTCGCGGTAATCGGTGCAGTCGACGAACATCAAAACACCTCGACCGCGTTGCCCTGTCGCTCGACCAGTTCGCCGATCGGCTCCAGGCTCAGGCCCAGTTCGGCGGCCACGGCAAGAAACTGCTCGTTGCCTTGCGGTGTTACGGCAATCAGCAGGCCGCCGCTGGTCTGCGGGTCGCAGAGCACACGTTTGTGCAGCTCCTGAAGGCGTCCGAGCTTGCTGGCGTAGCTGTCGAAATTGCGCAGCGTACCGCCCGGTACGCAACCCTGTTCGAGGTAATACTCAACACCCGGCAGACGCGGAACCCGGTCATATTCAATGCGCGCCGTGAGCTGGCTGCCGTCAGCCATTTCCACCAGGTGCCCGAGCAGGCCGAAACCGGTGACGTCGGTCATCGCGGTCACGCCATCGAGCTTGCCGAAACGGCTGCCGGGCTTGTTCAGGGTGCACATCCAGTCCCGGGCCAGGCCGATGTCGGCATGGCGCAACTTGCCCTTTTTCTCGGCCGTCGTAAGGATGCCGATGCCCAGGGGCTTGGTGAGATAGAGCAGACAACCGGCGGTAGCGGTGTCGTTGCGCTTCATGTGGCGTTTTTCCACCAGACCGGTGACGGCCAGGCCAAAGATCGGCTCGGGTGCGTCGATGGAGTGTCCGCCTGCCAGCGGGATGCCCGCTGCGTCGCACACCGAACGCCCACCGCGAATCACTTCCCGGGCGATTTCCGGCGCCAGCACGTTCACCGGCCAGCCCAGGATCGCAATCGCCATCAAGGGATCGCCGCCCATGGCGTAGATGTCGCTGATGGCATTGGTGGCGGCAATTCGGCCGAAATCGAAGGGATCGTCTACGATCGGCATGAAAAAGTCGGTGGTCGAGACCACACCGCGTTCTTCATCGATGGCATACACCGCCGCGTCGTCACGCGAGGCGTTGCCGACCCAGAGTTTCGGGTCGAGATTCTGCGCCCCGCTGCCGGCCAGGATCACTTCCAGCACCTGGGGGGAAATTTTGCAACCGCATCCGGCGCCGTGACTGTATTGGGTCAGGCGAATCGGCTCGCTCATAGGGTCACCTCTTGGAGTCTAGGTAACCAATCCTACAGCAAACGCGCCTTTTTCTTTGTAGGAGATACGCTGGTGAATACGGGCCACTGTGGGTTATGGCAACAGGATCAGCCGGCATCCGACAATCCGAGTGAATTTTCCTGATGGCACGCGATCCTTTTATGTACAACAGGGAGGAACCGGGGCTTTATGAACAGTGCAAAATTATTCGTCATCGAGTACACACTCCATGGCACTCCGAAATCATTCATTATCCGGCTGGAAAAAATGGATAACGCAGAAGCCTGGCATTGGGCGAGCTGTGACGCGGGGGTGGGGCGAATTCCCCGGTTTGGACGCGAGAAGGTGCAAAAGACCAGCAAGCCGATGGCTGAAAAATTCGGCGTGGAAAACGTCAAGTGGCGGCCGGCGAACTAATCACTGGCAACCGTCAGGTTCGGGGGAAGCGATATGAGTGCGACATCCGTCTACAGCCCTGCGCAGCTGGACTATGGCCTGGACACGCAGTCCGGTCGCATCACCAAAAGCGCCGAGTGCCCGATCGGACTGGAAGCGGTCGAAAACGACCCGTTTTGCTTCGCCGTACGCGTCCCCGCGCCACTGCCGGAAGATCTGGAGCAAGCCAGGACCCTGGTGCTGTGGGTCGAAGGGCGGCGCTTGCAGGGCACCGTTCGCCACAGCGAACGCCTGGAGGACGACAGCCTCAGGCTGGAAGTGGAGCCGGACTAGGCTCCACTTTTTACAGCTTGTCGTGAATGCCGTCAGCCATGGGAGCACTTGCAGCCTTTATGAGCGCACTCCTCGCCGTGCTCATGGTGTTTGGCGCAGGCTTCACAGCAGTAGTGCTTGCCGTGACGGGCAATCGGATGTTCACCGAGTTTGCAGGAACATTTCGGACAATCGCAGATACTTTCACGGTCAATCATGGGTCTGACTCCTCTTGTGTGGTCGCCAGTGCTCAGATGCACACCGTAAGTGTAGGAGCTGCCGCAGGTTGCGATCTTTTGTGGCGAGCAAGCTCGCTCGCCACAAAAGCTTTAATCAGATACGGAACTGCCCGACCAGTCTGCCCAGGCGCTGACCGAGCTCGGCCAGGCTGCGCGAAGTCTGCGCGCCGAGCTGGGTTTCGTCGGCGACGTTGTCCACCGCCACGGCAATCTGATGCACGCTGCGGTTGATCTCTTCGGCCACGGCAGTCTGTTCTTCAGCGGCGCTGGCGATCTGCGCGTTCATCGAATTGATGGTCGCGATCAACTGGGCCATGGTGTCCAGCGAAGCCCCCGCCTCGTTGGCCTGGGCCGAGGTACCGTCGCCCGCCTCGCTGGAGCGACGCATCGCCTCCACCGCCGACTGGGTGCCGGCCTGCAGGCGGTCGATCATGCCCTGGATTTCCTGGGTACTGATTTGCGTGCGGCTGGCCAGCGCCCGCACTTCATCGGCCACCACCGCAAAACCGCGCCCGGCCTCGCCGGCACGGGCGGCTTCGATGGCCGCGTTGAGCGCCAGCAGGTTGGTCTGATCGGCAATCGAGCGGATCACCCCCAGCACGCTGACAATCGATGACACGTCTTTTTGCAGGCTGTCCAGAGACACGCCGCTGCTGCGGATGTCGTCCACCAGCGCATGGATCTTCTCGATGCTGCCGGCCACCACCCGCTTGGCCGCCTGGCCTTCTTCATCCGTCTGTTGGGCTGCCACCGCAGCGTTCTGCGCGCTCTTGGCCACTTCCTGGGCCGCCGCCGACATTTCGTTGATTGCCGTGGCCACCTGATCGGTCTCATGACGCTGACGTTCCATGGCCTGATCCGAGCGATTGGCCTGGTCGGACACCTGATTCACCAGTCCGGTCAGTTGCGTGGTCATTTCGCTGATCTGCCGTACTAGCCCGTGGATCTTGTCGACGAACCGGTTGAACGAGCCGGCCAGTTCGCCGAGTTCATCCTGACTGGTGATGGTCAGGCGGCGGGTCAAATCGCCCTCGCCCGCCGCGATGTCGTCGAGGTTGGCTTTCATCAAGTGCAACGGACGCAGAATGGTCTTGGCCAGCAACATCCCGGCAGCAGCGATCACCAGCAACACCACGACCGCCACCCCGACGATGCTCAGCACCATGCCTTGCATGCGCTCCTGGACCTTGTCCTGGACCACCGCCACTTGTGCTTCGATGCCGTCGAGGTTGACTGAGGTGCCGACCGCCATGTCCCACTTGGGCAGGTATTCGGTGTAGCCGAGCTTGGGCACCAGCACCTGGGTGTTGCCGGGCAATGGCGAGCTGTATTGCAGATAGTGCGTACCGTCTTTGGCGACTTTCACCAGGTCGCGGTTGACGTAGACACCGTTCGGGTCGCGATTGTCCTTGAAACTCTGGCCTACGCCTTCGGGGCTGTTGGCCTTGAACAGGCGCACGGTGTTGGAGTCGTAGCCGAAGAAGTAGCCGTCCTTGCCATAGGTGATGCTCGACAGCAGCTTGATCACCTGGGCCCGCGCCGCCTCGTCGCCGGGGGCGGCTGCGTCATACAGCGGTTTGATCGTGGTCATGGCCACGGCCACATAGCTTTGCAGGGTCGCCTTGGCATCGCTGAGCAGGCGTTCGCGGGTCTGTTCGACTTCCTTTCGGGCCTGCTCCTGAAGAATGAACAGCGTGGTCAGGCTGATGACCAGCGCAAACAGCAGCACCGGGAGGACGGCAAGGGACAGGACTTTGGCCTTGAGGCTCATGCGCATGACGTTCACTCTTTTGTTTTTGTTGGCGTGGTTAAAAGCTTTAACGGCATGCCAGGTCAAAAGTTGAACGCGGTCATCAGCTCCGCAGAAAATCCCTGTGGGAGCGAGCTTGCTCGCGATGACGGCGGCACATTCAGCATCAAGTTGTCTGACAGACCGCTATCGCGAGCAAGCTCGCTCCCACAGGGTAAGTGGTGTTTTACAGCACCATCGCCGCCACCCAGCCAAACGCCAGCAGCGGCAGGTTGTAGTGCAGGAAGGTCGGGACCACGGTGTCCCAGATGTGATGGTGCTGGCCGTCGATGTTCAGGCCGGAGGTCGGGCCGAGGGTCGAGTCCGAGGCCGGCGAACCGGCATCGCCCAGGGCACCGGCCGTGCCGACGATGCACACGATCGCCAACGGGCTGAAGCCCAGTTGCACGCACAGCGGCACGAAGATCGCCGCCAGAATCGGCACGGTGGAGAACGACGAGCCGATGCCCATGGTCACCAGCAACCCCACCAGCAACATCAGCAAGGCGCCAATGCCTTTGCTGTGATCGATGTACGCCGCCGACGACTCGACCAGCGTCTGCACTTGACCGGTGGCCTTCATCACTTCGGCAAAACCCGAGGCGGCGATCATGATGAAACCGATCATCGCCATCATTTTCATGCCTTCGGTGAACAGGTCATCGGTGTCGCGCCATTTGACGATGCCCGACACCGAAAAAATCAGGAAGCCGACCAGTGCACCGATAATCATCGAATCGAGCAGCAACTGAATGATGAACGCCGCGGCGATGGCCACGCCGGCCACCATCAGGCTCAGCGGGTTGTATTGCACCGCCACTTGCTCGACTTGCTCGATCCTTGCCAGGTCGTAGACCCGCTTCTTGCGGTAGCTGACAAACGCGATCAGCAGGCCCGCCACCATGCCCAGCGCCGGAATGCCCATGGCGTGGGTCACATTGACGCCGCTGATGTCCACACCGCTGCGGGCGACGTTGGCCAGCAGGATCTCATTGAGGAAGATATTGCCGAAGCCCACCGGCAGGAACATGTAGGGCGTGATCAGGCCGAAGGTCATGACACAGGCAATCAGTCGACGGTCAAGTTGCAGCTTGGTCAGCACATATAGAAGCGGCGGCACCAGCAACGGAATGAACGCGATATGGATCGGCAGGATGTTCTGCGAGGCGATGGCCACGACCCAGAGCAGGCCAATCAGCAGCCATTTGACCTGGCCGCCGCCGCTGGCGTGCTGGCGATCGACCATCGCCAGCGCCTTGTCGGCCAGCGCATGGGCCATGCCGGATTTGGCAATGGCCACGGCAAAAGCTCCGAGCAAGGCGTAGGACAACGCCACCGTCGCCCCGCCACCCAGGCCACTGTTGAAAGCCTTGAGCGTCGCCTCGATGCCCAGGCCACCGGTCAGACCACCTACCAGCGCACCGACGATCAGGGCGATCACCACATGCACGCGGGACAGGCTGAGCACCAGCATGATGCCGACCGCGGCAATGACTGCATTCATTTCGTAACCTCGTGACAAACGGAAAGAGTCCGGCCGGCAGTCTGCGTGAGCCACCAGCGGATAACAGGAATGGGTTTTATTAGAGGGCGCGCACTTTGCCGCAGAGTCGGCGCGGTGTCAAAGTTCGTGGGGATTCTGAATGTGCAGTGAATTGCGATCCCCTGTGGCGAGGGGGCTCACCCCCGTTCGACTGCGTAGCAGTCGCGATCCAGACAACTCGGTATGACCGGACAATATAGGGGCCGCTTCGCGACCCAACGGGGGCAAGCCCCCTCGCCACAAAAAGCAGTTACAAACCTTATTCGAAGCGCGGCATAAAGAAAGCCGGATCGCGGCCGCTACAGTGCAAAGTCTCAGATATTTATCGAATAAGGACGCCTCCATGTCGCTCAGACAACTTTCCATTCAATGGAAAATCACCCTGCTGGCCGGGCTCTGTCTGGCGGGCATCGTGACCCTGCTGGTGGGTCTTTCGCTATACCGCATGGAGCACAGCTCCGAGCTGGTGAAAGCCTCGAGCATGGAGATGCTGACCGAATCGGCCCAGGCCCGGATCGAGTCCCAGGGCGAGAACCAGGCACTGGGGATTCGCCAGCAGTTCATGGACGCCTATCAGTACGGCCACGGTTTCTCCCGGCAGGTGCTGTTTTTGCGCGAGCAGGCCGAAAAGCGCTTCCTCGATGCCTTCGACCTGCGCGAAGACCTGACCCGCCAGGTCAAGTCGGCCCTGCAGGCCAATCCGGACCTGCTTGGCCTGTCCCTGGTGTTCGAACCCAACGGGCTGGACGGCAAGGACGACCTGTTCGCCGGCCAGGCCGAACTGGGCAGCAACGACAAGGGCCGTTTCGCCCTCTACTGGTCGCAGCCGACGCCGGGCAAGCTAACGTCCATGGCGCTGCCGGAAAAGGACATGGCCGACACCAGCACCGGCCCCAGCGGCGAAGCGGCCAACGCCTGGTTCACCTGCCCGCGCACCACGCTCAAGCCGTGCGTGATCGAACCCTACTTCTATGAGATCGACGGCCAGAACGTGCTGATGACCAGCATCGTTTTCCCGCTGATGGTCAACGGCAAGGTGATCGCCTCGCTGTCGGTGGACATCAACCTCAACAGCCTGCAAGCGGTCAGCCTGGGGGCCAGCAAGAAACTCTACGACGGCCAGACCAGTGTCAGCATCATCAGCCCGGCGGGCCTGCTCGCCGGCTACAGCCCGGACGCCAGCAAACTCAGCCAGCGCCTGGATGCCGTCGACAAGGCCAGCGGTACCGAACTGCTGCGCATGCTGGCCGCCAGCAGCAAAACCGCCAGCCTGCACAGCCATCAGCAATTGAAAGTGCTGGCCCCCTTCCAGCCGATTCCCGGCGGCAAGTCCTGGGGCGTACTGCTCGACGTGCCGGAGAAAGTCCTGGTCGGCCCCGCCGAAGCCCTGAAAAAGCAACTGGACGACAGCAACACCGCCGGCACACTGGTCGAGCTCGGCCTGGGCGTGCTCGCTGCGCTGCTGGGCCTGGTACTGGTGTGGCTGATGGCCCGCAGCGTGACCAGACCGATTCTCGGCGTGGCGCACATGCTCGAGGACATCGCCAGCGGCGAAGGTGACCTGACCCGCCGGTTGGCCTACGACAAAAAGGATGAACTGGGGCAGTTGGCCGGCTGGTTCAACCGCTTCCTCGACAAGCTGCAGCCGATCATTGCCGAAGTGAAACGCTCGGTGCAGGACGCCCGCAGCACCGCCGACCAGTCGTCCGCCATCGCCACCCAGACCAGCGCCGGCATGGAGCAGCAATATCGCCAGGTGGATCAGGTTGCCACCGCCTCCCACGAGATGAGCGCCACCGCCCAGGACGTCGCCCGCAGCGCCGCGCAAGCGGCACACGCCGCCCGCGATGCCGATCAGGCGACCCGTCAGGGCCTGACCGTGATCGACCGCACCACCGCCAGCATCGACAACCTCGCCGCCGACATGAGCGCGGCCATGGTTCAGGTCGAAGGCCTGGCAGCCAACAGCGAGAAGATCGGCACGGTGCTGGAAGTGATCCGCGCGATTGCCGAGCAGACCAACCTGCTGGCCCTCAACGCGGCGATCGAAGCGGCTCGTGCCGGTGAGGCCGGGCGCGGTTTTGCCGTGGTCGCCGACGAGGTGCGCAACCTGGCGCGGCGTACCCAGGAGTCGGTGGAGGAAACCCGTCTGGTGATCGAGCAACTGCAAAGCGGCACCCAGGACGTGGTGGGTTCGATGAACAACAGTCATCGCCAGGCCCAGGGCAGTGTCGAGCAGGTTGGCCAGGCCGTGACCGCGCTGCGCCAGATCGGCGACGCGGTGACCGTGATCAACGACATGAACATGCAGATCGCCAGCGCTGCCGAAGAGCAAAGCGCGGTGGCCGAGGAGATCAACAACAACGTGGCGACCATTCGCGACGTGACCGAGTCGCTGTCGGGCCAGGCCAATGAGTCGGCACGGGTCAGCCAGTCGCTCAACAGCCTGGCGAACCAGCAGCAGAGTCTGATGGACCAGTTCCGCGTTTAAGCCTTGCAAAATCCCCATGTGGGAGCGGGCTTGCTCGCGAAGGCGGTGGGTCAATCAACAAAGATGTTGTCTGATCCACCGCCTTCGCGAGCAAGCCCGCTCCCACATTTGTTTTCCACATTTTTTTCTGCGCGCTGCTCAATGAAATGGTGGCAAGTGGATATCTGCCGCAAGCCGATTATTCTTCATGGAACCTTGCAGCTTTTTCTGGCGTCAACTTGAATGCAAGCCACGTAATCCGATCACTTCAGCCCCAGGGCCTGGGTACGGCAAGTGTTGGTGGGAACTCCGGCCTACAACAAGAGCAAGACGGAGAAGACTCATGGCAGCAATCGACAATGCAACCACGGGCAGCGCGCCCAACCACGGGCTCACCAAGGAGGAACGCAAGGTCATCTTCGCGTCGTCCCTGGGCACCGTGTTCGAATGGTATGACTTCTACCTGTACGGCTCCCTCGCGGCGATTATCGCCAAGCACTTCTTCGCCGGCGTCAACGAAACGACGTCCTTCATCTTCGCCCTGCTCGCCTTCGCCGCCGGCTTCGCCGTCCGGCCGTTCGGCGCCATTGTGTTCGGCCGCTTGGGCGACATGATCGGACGCAAGCACACCTTCCTCATCACCATCGTGATCATGGGGGTCTCGACGGCCGTGGTGGGCTTGCTGCCCGGCTACGCGACCATAGGCGTGGCCGCGCCGATCATCCTGATCAGCCTGCGTTTGCTCCAGGGCCTGGCGCTGGGCGGTGAGTACGGCGGCGCAGCCACCTACGTGGCCGAACATGCCCCCAAGGGCAGGCGCGGCTATTTCACCTCGTGGATTCAGACGACAGCCACCCTTGGCCTGTTTCTTTCACTGCTGGTGATCCTGGCCTGCCGTACCGCGCTGGGCACGGAAGCATTCGAAGCCTGGGGCTGGCGGATTCCGTTCCTGCTTTCGATCCTGTTGTTGATTATCTCGGTGTACATCCGCCTGCAACTGAGCGAATCACCGGTGTTCATGAAAATGAAGGCGGAAGGCAAGTCCTCCAAGGCACCATTGACCGAATCCTTCGCCCGTTGGGACAACCTCAAGATCGTGATCATGGCCCTGCTCGGTGGCACCGCCGGCCAGGCCGTGGTCTGGTACACCGGGCAATTCTATGCGCTGTTCTTCCTGTTGCAGACGCTGAAGATCGACGCGCAGACCGCCAACTTGCTGATTGCCGGCTCGTTGCTGATCGGCACACCGTTCTTCGTCATATTCGGCAGCCTGTCCGATCGTATCGGCCGCAAGGGCATCATCATGGCCGGCTGCATCATCGCAGCACTGACTTACTTCCCGATCTTCCAGGCGTTGACCCAATACGGTAACCCCGACGTGTTCGTGGCACAGGAGAAGAACCCGGTCACGGTCATCGCCAATCCTGACCAGTGCTCGTTCCAGTTCGACCCGGTGGGCAAGGCCAAATTCACCAGCTCCTGCGACCTGGCCAAGACCGTGCTGGCCAAAAAGGCCATCCCCTACACCAACGTCAACGCCGAGCCGGGCGCCGTTGCGCAGGTGCGCATCGGCGAGAAAGTGATCGAGAGCTTCGAGGGCACCGGCATGCCGGCCGCCGACTTCAAGGCCAGGAACGATGCCTTTACTGCCAGTCTCGCCACCGCCCTCAAGGACGCCGGCTACCCCGAGAAGGCCGACCCGGCCAAGACCAACTACCCGATGGTGCTGTTGCTCCTGACGATCCTGGTGATCTACGTGACCATGGTCTACGGGCCGATCGCCGCCTGGCTGGTGGAACTGTTCCCTGCGCGCATCCGCTACACCTCGATGTCGCTGCCCTATCACATCGGCAATGGCTGGTTCGGTGGCTTCCTGCCGACGGTGGCGTTCGCCATGGTCGCGGCCACGGGGGATATCTATTACGGGCTGTGGTATCCGATCGTCATCGCGGTGATGACGGCCGTGCTGGGTATTTTCTTCATGCCGGAAACCAAGGATCGGGAGATTCATCACACCTGAGACTTGCCAGCCAATCAGTGAACCCCTGTGGGAGCGGGCTTGCTCGCGAAGGCGGTGTATCAGTCGATGACCGTATCGGCTGACACTCCGCCTTCGCGAGCAAGCCCGCTCCCACAATGGATCTCAGTGTCTGGGTAATTCGATGACAACCTTCAGCCCGCCCCACTCGCTTTCCAGCAACGACAGTGTCCCGCCCCAGCTATCGACGATGTCGCGCACGATGCCAAGTCCCAGGCCATGCCCATGGGTCTGTTCATCCAGCCGCGTTCCCCGGCTGAACACTTGATCGCGACGCTCTTGGGGAATGCCCGGGCCGTCATCTTCCACACTGAGTTCAAACCCGGTCGCCAACTCCGCCACACTCACGCGAACTTCGGCATCCGCCCATTTGCAGGCGTTATCCAGCAGGTTGCCCAACAGTTCCAGCAAATCTTCACGATCCCAGGGCAATTGCAGGCCGGCCGGAGCACGGTAGCTCAGCGCCAGGTGTTCGCCATGGATCATGTTCAGGGTTGCCAGCAACCCGGGGAGTTCGGCATTGCAATCAAACAGCGCACCCGGCAAAGCATCACCGGATAACCGCGCACGATTGAGTTCCCGATTGAGCCGTTGCTCGACCTGTTGCAGTTGTTCCTTGAGGGTCTTGCGCAGCTGCGGGTGCGCCTCAAGCTGCTCGCTCGAGGCCAGGCTCAACAGCACCGCCAGCGGTGTTTTCAACGCATGGCCGAGGTTGCCCAGGGCATTGCGTGAGCGCTTGAGGCTGTCCTCGGTGTGGGCCAGCAGGTGGTTGATCTGCGCCACCAGTGGCTCCAGCTCCAGCGGTACCTGATCATCGAGTTGCGAGCGCTGGCCCTGTTGTAACTGCGCGATCTGCTCGCGCGCCTGTTCCAGCGGACGCAAGGCGCGGCGCACGGTGATCCGTTGCAGCAACAGAATCAGCAGCAACCCGCTCAAACCCAGGCCCAACCCGAGCTGTTGCACGCGCCGGAAGCTTTCGCGTATCGGCGTGTAATCCTCGGCGACGCTGATGGAGATCGGCAACCCCAGACGCCGATAGTCCGTACGCAGCACCAGCAACTGTTGCCCTTCCGGCCCCAGTTGCAGATCGTCGTGCAGGCCGGGGTGATCGAGCGCCGGCAGTTCCTGATCCCATAACGAACGGGAACGCCAATGGCCATCGGTGAAATCGATGCGGAAATAGTGCCCGGAAAACGGCCGCTGATAGGCCGGCGACAGACGTCGCTCATCCAGTTGCAAGCCTTGCGGCCCGCGCACCAGCGCCGCCAGCAGGCTCTCGCTGTCATTGCGCAACCCGGCTTCGAGGTAGCGCTGCAACCCCATTTCGAACAGCCACAGGCTGGTTTGCGCCAGCACCAGGCCAACGACCACCATCACGCTGATCAGGCCCAGGCTCAAGCGACGCTGGATCGATCTCACCGGGCTTGCCCACCGAACAGGTAGCCCTGGCCACGACGGGTTTCTATCACGCTTTTGCCGAGCTTGCGGCGCAAATGGTTGACATGCACCTCCAGCACATTGGAATCGCGCTCGGTTTCACCGTCGTAGAGGTGTTCGGCCAGGTGGCTTTTGGAGAGGATCTGCTCGGGGTGCAGCATGAAATAACGCAACAGGCGAAACTCCGCGGCGGTCAGCTGAATGTCCGCACCGTCACGGACAACGCACTGGCGACCTTCGTCCAGGTGCAGCCCGGCGGCCTGGAGCGTCGGCTGGTTGACCTGGCCATGGGAGCGGCGCAGCAACGCCTGGATGCGCAAAAACAGCTCTTCGGGATGAAAGGGTTTGGTCAGGTAATCGTCGGCGCCGGCCTTGAGGCCTTCGATGCGTTCGGCCCAGGAATCCCGGGCCGTGAGGATCAGCACCGGCGTGGCCAGCCCCGCCGCGCGCCATTGCGCCAGCACCTCAAGCCCCGGCACGCCCGGCAAGCCGAGGTCGAGGATGATCAGGTCGTAAGGTTCAGTGCTGCCCTGATGCACCGCGTCGCGACCGTCGGTCAGCCAGTCCACCGCATAACCCTGGCGGTTGAGACCGGCCAGCAGTTCGTCGGCCAGGGGCACATGGTCTTCGACCAGAAGCAAACGCATGGATCAGTCTTCCTTGTCTTTGAGTAAACGGCCGGTGGTGGCATCGATGTCCAGTTCGCGGACCACGCCTTCAGGGGTCAGCAGCTCGACTTCATAAATGTAGACGTCGTGTTTTTCTTCGAGCTCGGCCTCCAGCAGTTTCGCGCCGGGGTAGCGATCCATTGCCTGCTGCAGCAGTTGCTCCAGCGGCAGGATCACGCCCTGTTGACGCAGGTGCAGGGCTTCGTCCTGGTCCAGGTCGCGAGCCATCACTGCCGAGCAAAATGCCAGAAGCACCAGCGCCATCCGGCTGCCGGTGCATCGATTGGATAAAAACACCTTCATTACCAATCCTGATGATCCTTGAGAACCTGCCCGCTGACAGCGTCTAATTCCAGATCCCAGTCGATACCCTGGGGATCGCGCAGCTCTACCTTGTACAAGTACCTGCCGTAATGCTGCTCCAGCTCGGATTCATTGACGGTGGAGCCTGGATGCCTGGCCACTGCATTGGCATTGAGTGTCTCGAACGAGACAATGGTACCAGCGTCGCGCAATCTCAGCGCTTCATCCGGGCCAAGTTCCCGGGCATGGGCGATGCTCGCGATCATGCCAATGATGCACGCGGTGAACAGGGCTGTCGGGGTTTTCATGGGTGTCTCCGTATTTCTTCAGGTGCTGCCTGTGGACGACACCTTAACCGGATGAACTTAATTGAAACTGAATGGCCATCATTGCTGAAACCCCAGCCCCTGTGGGAGAGAGCCTGCTCGCGATGGACCTTGGAACGCCGCGGGGTGTCAGGTTACCAGCGTAATCGTTGACGACCATCGCGAGCAGGCTCGCTCCTACAGGGGATGTCGTGTTTATATTTCCCCGCTTGCCAACATTCGAGACCGGTATGACCGCCATCCACATCAAGTTTCCTTCCCTGACCCTCAAGGCCGGTCCGCGGGCTTTTGCGCGCATCCGTGAGAGCGGCCTGAACGCCGCCGAGGTCGGCACCCTGCCCGGTGCAGCCGGCGGTCCGAAGGCGCTGGGGATTCAGGGGCTGGACCTGGCGCTGTTCGGCGAGTGGCTGCCGGCGGCACCGCGGGAGCGCTCGCTGATTGGTGCATCGGTGGGTTCCTGGCGCTTCGCCAGCGCCTGCCTGCCGGACGCCGCCGAGGGCATCCGGCGTCTCGGGCAGCTGTACACCGAGCAAAACTTTGCCAAGGGCGTGACCATGGCGCAAATCAGCCAGAGCTCGCGGCGCATGCTCGATGACCTGCTCGACGGTCGTGATGCCTCGATCCTCGGCAACAGCGCTTATCGCCTGAACATCATGGTGGTCAAAAGCCACGGCCTGCTCGCCGACGACCATCGCGGTCGCCTGGGGCTGGGCCTTTCCTCGGTCATTGCCGACAACCTGCGCGGCCGGGCGCGGCTGGCCCGGCACTTCGAACGCCTGATCATCCACGACCCGCGCCTGGCGCCGCCGGTCGACGCCTTGAACGACTTCCCGTCGCGCTTCGTCGCCCTCAATGCCGGCAATTTGCGTCAGGCCCTGCTGGCTTCGGGCTCGATCCCGATGGTGATGGAAGGCGTGCGCGACCTGCCGGGCGCCGGCACCGGCACCTTCCGCGACGGCGGTCTGCTGGACTATCACCTGGACCTGCCCTACAGCGGCGATGACATCGTGCTCTACCCGCACTTCACCGACCGGGTGATTCCCGGCTGGTTCGACAAGCCCCTGCCGTGGCGCCGCGCCTGCCCGGCACGCTTGCAAAACGTACTGCTGCTGGCACCGTCGAAGGAATACCTGGCGCGCCTGCCCTACGGCAAACTGCCGGACCGTAACGACTTCAAGCGCTTCATGGGCGACGCCCCGAGCCGGCAGAAATACTGGCGCACCACCATGGAAGAAAGCCGCCGCATGGGCGACGAATTCCTCGAACTGGCCGCCAACGGTCGCCTCGGCGAGCGCTTGCTGACCCTTTAGTCAGGACAAACTGGTAAACTCGCCGCCTGCCCGAATCGCTGCGGCGAACGCCACCTGAACAGAGCTGAAAACACTGTGGAAATTTTCAAGGAATTTACTTTCGAATCCGCCCACCGCCTGCCCCACGTACCGGACGGCCACAAGTGCGGGCGCCTGCACGGGCACTCGTTCAAAGTGGCGATTCATTTGAGCGGCGATCTTGATCCGCACACCGGCTGGATCCGCGACTTCTCCGAGATCAAGGCGATCTTCAAGCCGCTGTACGAGCGTCTGGACCATAACTACCTGAACGACATTCCTGGCCTGGAAAACCCGACCAGCGAAGTGTTGGCCAAGTTTATCTGGAATGAGATGAAGCCGTTGTTGCCGGAGCTCAGTGCGATTCGTATCCACGAAACCTGCACCAGCGGCTGCATCTATCGCGGCGAATAAAGACACCGCCCCCTTGTAGGAGCGAGCTTGCTCGCGATGGACGCCAGAGCACCGCGGGCTGCCAGATACCACGCGTAATCGTTGACGTTCTTCGCGAGCAAGCTCGCTCCTACAGGGGAACAGCGTTTTGTCAGAGAAATAAAGAACAGCCTTCATCGGCTGTTTTTTTATGCCTATGCTTTTTGCCTCTTCCCCCGCCAAGAGGACAAGCCCATGACTGACTGGCCGCTGCCTCAGACCTATCGCTTCAAAGGGCACTCCGTGCGCTACGCCGTGCGTGGCGATGGCCCGCCGCTGGTGTTCGTGCATGGCACGCCCTTCTCCTCCTGTGTCTGGCACCGGATTGCCCCGCACTTCATCACCACGCACCGGGTGCACTATTTCGATCTGCTGGGCTACGGGCAATCCGAGAAAGTCGATGGCGACGTGTCCCTGGGTGTGCAGAACGAATTGCTGGCGCAGTTGCTGGAGCATTGGAGTCTGGATCGCCCCGACGTAGTGGCCCACGACTTCGGCGGCGCCACCGCCCTGCGCGCGCATTTGCTCAACGGCAAGGATTACCGCAGCCTGACGCTGATCGATCCGGTGGCGCTGACGCCCTGGGGTTCGCCATTCGTGCAGCATGTGCGCCAGCATGAAGCGGCGTTCAGCGGACTGCCCGATTACATCCAGCGGGCCATCGTGCCGACCTACATTCGCGGGGCCATCCAGCGCGAAATTCCCGACGCCGAACTCGCCCCCTACGTTCTGCCGTGGCTGGGGCAGCGGGGGCAAGCGGCGTTCTACCGGCAGATCGCGCAGATGGACGAGCGCTATACCCGTGAGGCCGAAGGTCTGTACCCGACGATTCGCTGCCCGGTGCAGATTCTCTGGGGTGAAGACGATCAGTGGATTCCCGTCGAACGCGGGCGGGCCTTGCAGCAGATGATTCCCGGTGCGCAGTTCCATCCGATACCCAACGCCGGTCATCTGGTTCAGGAAGATGCGCCTGAAGCCATAGTCGCGGCGTTGCTGCGATTCCTGCCCCTGTAACAATTCTCCTGAACAAACCCAATCCCCTGTGGGAGCGAGCCTGCTCGCGAAGACAATGTCACCTCCGACATCGAATGGGCTGACACACCGCCTTCGCGAGCAGGCTCGCTCCCACATTGGTTCTACAGTGATCAATGTCACTGGCGGGGACCGCCGTTGGCGAGCTAACGTAAAGGTATTGCCAATACGACTCGCTAAAAGGACTCGCCCGATGCACATCATCAACGCCCGTCTGCGCAACCAGGAAGGCCTGCATGAGTTGAACCTGGAAAACGGCCTGATCAGCAGCATCGCCCGCCAGATCGAGGCCCCGACCCTGGGCCCTGGCGACCTGGATGCCGGCGGCAACCTGGTGGTGCCGCCCTTTGTCGAGCCGCACATCCACCTCGACGCCACCCTGACCGCCGGCGAGCCGCGCTGGAACATGAGTGGCACGCTGTTCGAAGGCATCGAGTGCTGGGGCGAACGCAAGGCGACCATCACCCACGAAGACACCAAGACCCGCGCCAAAAAAACCATCCAGGCCCTCGCCGCCCACGGCATCCAGCATGTGCGCACCCACGTCGACGTCACCGACCCGCAACTGACTGCGCTCAAGGCGATGCTCGAAGTGCGTGAGGAAAGCCGGCACCTGATCGACCTGCAAATCGTCGCGTTCCCTCAGGAAGGCATCGAGTCGTACCGCAATGGTCGCGAATTGATGGAAGAAGCGATCCGCATGGGCGCGGACGTGGTCGGTGGCATTCCGCATTTCGAGTACACCCGCGACCAGGGTGTCAGCTCGGTGAAGTTCCTCATGGACCTGGCCGAACGCAGCGGTTGCCTGGTCGACGTGCATTGCGACGAAACCGACGACCCGCATTCACGCTTTCTCGAAGTGCTCGCCGAAGAGGCCCGCAGCCGCGACATGGGTTCGCGGGTCACGGCCAGCCACACCACGGCCATGGGCTCCTACGACAACGCCTACTGCGCCAAGCTGTTTCGCTTGCTCGGGCATTCGGGGATCAGCTTTGTCTCCTGCCCCACCGAAAGCATCCACCTGCAAGGTCGCTTCGACAGCTTCCCGAAACGCCGGGGCGTGACCCGGGTCAACGAGTTGCTGGAAGCGGGCATGAACGTGTGCTTTGGCCAGGACTCCATCGTCGATCCGTGGTACCCGCTGGGCAATGGCAACATTCTGCGGGTGCTCGAGGCCGGGCTGCACATCTGCCACATGCTCGGTTATCGCAACCTGCAAAGCGCGCTGGACCTGGTGACGGACAACAGCGCCAGGGCCATGAACCTCGGCGAACGCTATGGCCTGGAGCGCGGGCGGCCGGCGAACCTGCTGATTCTGTCGGCGGAGAGTGATTACGAGGTGATCCGCAGCCAGGGGTTGCCGCTGTACTCGGTGCGCGAGGGCAAGGTGTTGATGAAGCGGACGATGCCGGTGGTGGAGTTCGCTGGGCTGAGCTGAGATTTGCATTGACCCGAACTGGCCCCTTCGCGAGCAGGCTCGCTCCCACACTGGATTGATGTTGTTCACAAAACCCCTGTGGGAGCGAGCCTGCTCGCGAAAGCTTTCTCAAAATCAATCGATCATTCGAGCCGTACCAAACAGACTGACCCGACTCAACTCCCCCTGCTCCTCTTCCAGCAAGATCGGCGCCGTGCCACCCGGCATCGTCACCCTCACTTCCCCGGCGCTGACCCAACCCACGCGCCAGGCCGCACAGGCCACCGCACTGGCGCTGGTCCCCGAAGACGCTGTCGGCCCCTCGCCACGCTCGAATACCCGCGCGGCGATATGTCCTTCGGACAAGCGCATCGCCCATTGCAGATTGATCCCCGCCGGACAGGGTTTGCCTGCACCGACCGGCATGGCGTAGGCAATTCGCATCAACCCGTCACCCAGCGCCGGCTCTCGCATCTGCTCGTTGCTCGGCAAGTCATCGGCGTTTTCGACCAGCGTCACGCAATGCGGATTGCCGACCCGCGCGAACTGGCTGCGCGACCATGCGCCATTGAGGGCCGACAGCGGTTTGACGTGGCTGAGTTCGCGGCCATTCAACAGCGCCGTTTCAACGCCCTCGGCACTGACCGCCGACGGCCCGAAACCAGGCTGGCCAAGGTCAAGCCAGAAACCCTGCACGTCCTCGACTTGAGCGGCTTTCACCGAAGTCTGCCCCGGTGAAGGCGTGTCGGACTTGTCGTGGTGAACCCTGAGCAGACAGGCTTCGTCGCCGGGTAAAAGCCCTTGGTCGCTCAAGGCCTGGGAAAAAATCGTCAGCCCGTTGCCACTGCGTTCGGCCAGGGTCCCGTCGGTGTTGACGATCAGCAGGTCAAAGGGTGGCGAGGACTGGAACGGTCCGACCAGCAATCCGTCGCTGCGATGATCCTTGCTGCCGGCCGGTTGCGTGCCGGGTGCCCAGTTGCAGCAGGCTTCGATGGCCGCCGCAGCCCATGCCTGACGAGTTTGTGCCGCGTGGCTGGCCTGATCGGGCAAGTCGATGCCCTGGCGGCGCAATTCTTCGGGCGCTACCACGATGTAAATATTGCCCCGTGCATCGTACCTCTGCGCCATGGCGCCCTCCGTGTGTCATTGGAATGGCTCAACATATCGCGAAAACCAGCGGCGCTGTGCAACGATGTCGCCCTGTTTGACCGTAAAACTTTCCGGGCACTGATCGAACCCTCCTCGATCGATCACTGTCCGTTGAGGACGTAACATTTTTGCCAGGGATTGATATGACCAGCCTCAACAGCCAAACCACCTTCGTTCCCGGCCGCCTGGAACAGATGTCCACGCGCATCGCCTTTTTCATTGCCGGGTTCGGTATCGCCGCGTGGGCGCCGCTGGTGCCCTATGCCAAGGCCCGGGCCGGGCTGGATGAAGGCACCCTGGGCCTGTTGCTGCTGTGCCTGGGGGTAGGTTCGATCCTGGCGATGCCGATGGCCGGGATCCTGGCCACGCGTTTCGGCTGCCGACGGGTGACGACCGGCGGGACCTTGCTGATCTGTGCCGCCCTGCCGCTGCTGGCCACGGTGTCATCGATTCCGGCCTTGATCGCGGCGCTGTTCATGTTCGGCGCGGGCCTCGGCACAGTGGATTCGACGGTCAACCTGCAAGCGGTGATCGTCGAGCGCGCCAGCGGCAAAAACATGATGTCGGGTTTCCATGGCCTGTTCAGCCTCGGCGGGATAGTCGGCGCGGCAGGCGTCAGCGGCTTGCTTGGCCTGGGGATTTCGCCGTTGGGGGCCACGCTGGTGGTGATCGTGATGCTGCTGATCGCATTGGCCAGGGCCGTACCGCATCTGTTGCCCTACGGCAGCGAGAGCTCGGGGCCGGCGTTCGCGGTGCCCCATGGCATCGTCCTGTTTATCGGTGGCATGTGCTTTATCGTGTTCCTCGCCGAAGGCGCGGCGCTGGACTGGAGCGCGGTATTCCTGGCACAGGAACGTGGCATCGACACGGCGTATGCGGGCCTCGGCTATGCGGCGTTTGCCTTGACCATGACGGCCGGGCGTTTGACCGGTGACAAAATCGTACGGCGGTTGGGCGCGACACGGGTGATTGTGTTCGGCGGGCTGACGGCTGCCGCGGGCTTGTTTCTGGCGACGTTTGCGCCGGGTTGGGAAGCCGCGCTATTGGGGTATGCGCTGCTGGGTGCCGGTTGCTCGAACATTGTGCCGGTGTTGTACACCGCGGTGGGCAAACAGACCGTCATGCCCGAAAGCATCGCCGTGCCGGCCATTACCACCCTGGGTTATGCGGGAATACTCGCAGGGCCTGCGCTGATCGGCTTTGTCGCCCATGGCGCCAGCTTGAGTTTTGCCTTTGCCTTGATGGCAGTGTTGCTGGTGGCGGTGGCGATTGGCGGGAAGGTGTTGAAGGTCTGAAAAGCTTCGCGAGCAGGCTCGCTCCCACAGGATTTGTGTCGTACACATGATTTGTGAACGATACGGTCATTGTGGGAGCGGGCTTGCCCGCGATGAATTCACCTCGATCTATCAGAACCCGACACTGGCCTGCACAAAGAACGTACGCGGCGCGCCGACGTACATGCCCGAGTTGTTGTCGCTGGAGCGGGTAAAGTACTGCTTGTCGAAGATGTTTTTCACCCCGGCACCCAGTTTCAGGTTCGACACCTGCGGGCCGAAGTCATAGCCACTACGCACGTTCCAGGTCACATAACCCGGAATGTCGCCGAACTGGCCGTCGGCGGAGCCTTCGGTGATGTAGTTGCCGTTGAAGCTGCCGTCGGCGTTCACACCGGTGCCCGGCGAGCGCTGTTTCGACTGGGCGAACGCATCGAGGTTCCAGGTCCAGCGGTTGATGTCGTAACGCAGGCCGGCGGTGGCCACCTGACGGGAGTAGAACGGCAGGTCACGGCCCTTGAAGCCCGGGATTTCACCTTCATAAGTGGCACGGGTGTAGGTGAAACCGGCGTTGGCGGTCAGGCCGTCGAGGCGTGGGTCCAGCGCCGCCAGATCGTAGTGCACCGAGGTTTCGATGCCCTGGTGTTTGGTCGCGCCGAGGTTGGTCCAGCCCACGTCATTGCTGATGTATTGCAGTTCGTCGTCGAAGTCGATGTAGAACAGCGTCACCTCACCGCCCCACACGTCATCGTTGTAGCGCGTACCGATTTCGTAGGTCTTGGCCTTTTCCGGCTGCAGGCCGTTGGCAGGCTCATCACCAATACCGCCCTGCCCCAGTTGGAAATACTGCAGCGCGCCGAACGAGGTTTCGTAGTTGGCGAACAGCTTCCAGGCCTCGGACATGTGGTACATCACGCTCAGGGCCGGCAGCGGTTCATTGCTCTCGATGCTGCGTTTTTTCTCCGGCACCGGTTTACCGGCATTATCGAGCACCGGGCGGTCATGCCAATCGGTGCTGATGTGCTCGAAGCGAATACCCGGGGTGACGGTCCAGTGGCCCACGTCGATCTTGTTGTCGACGTAGACCGAATTGGCCTCGGTTCCACCGGTGCGGTCCTGATAGACATGGCCGTCCGCCCCCGGACGCACGACGGGCTCGTTGTTGACCAGCGCCACTCGACTGGCCTCTTCGTGCATGGCTTCCTTCAGGTAGCGATAACCGACGCTGACTTCCTGGGTGGTCGGGCCCACATCAAACACATGGGACACCCGTGGTTCGATACCGAAGGTGTAGTAGCTGCGCGGATAGGAATTGAGTGTCTTCAGGTCACGGGAGGCGATGGTGCTGCCACGAAAACTGTCGGTGTAGTAGGTCAGCACTTCGGCCTGGGTGCGATCGTCAATCTGTCGTGCCCACTTGAACGACACATCCTTGCGACGGCCGCTGAAGTTGTCGTAGTCGCGCACCGACTGGAACGGGTCGGCGTCGTACTGCGCCTGGGTCAGGCCGCCGGGCATGTCGGCCTTGGCGTCGTAGTAGTGGAAGTTGAGGCTGAAATCGTCGACATCGGTCGGCGCCCAATGGGTCTTGAGGATCACGTCGTCGATGTCGTTGCCGTTGTTGCTTTCACGGTAACCGTTGCCGTTCACGCCGGAGTACAACAGCGCCACACCCATGCCGTTGTCGGCGGTGCCGCCCATGAACGCCGTATCGATGTGTTTCCAGCCACCGTGCTGCGACGTTTCCAGGGTGGTGCCGATTTCCGCGGAGGCCTGTTCCGGGATCGCGCGGGTCACGAAGTTGATCACACCGCCGACGTTTTGCGGTCCGTAGCGCACGGAGCCGGCACCGCGTACCACGTCGATGCTGTCGAGGTTGCCGGAGGAAATCGGTGCCATGGACAGTTGTGGCTGACCGTAAGGCGCAAACGCCGCCGGGATGCCGTCGATCAGCACGGTGGAGCGAGGCGACAGGCGCGAAGTCAGGCCACGCACGCCGACGTTGAGGGAAATGTCGCTGCCACCGGTGCCGTTGGCGTCCTGCACTTGCACGCCGGGAACCCGTTTCAACACGTCGCCGACGTTCATCGCGCCCTGCTCGATCATGGCTTCGCGGCGCACCACCGTTCGTGCGCCAGGGTGGTTCTGCACCAAGACGGCATCGGCGTCATCGAGCCAGTCGCCAACCACCTTGATGTCGGTCACGCCCAATTCCAATGGGCCGTTGGCCGCCGAAGTCGGCGCCGGCATCAGGGTCACCGAACCTTCATCGATCTGGTATTGCAGGCCGCTGCCTTGCAGCAACTGGCGCAGTGCGTCTTCCGGGGACATATTGCCGTCCACCGCCGGAGCCTGTTTGCCGGCGACCAGTTCAGGGCTGAAGAACACCTGAAGCGAGGTTTGCTGGCCCAATTGGCTCAAGGCTTGTCCCAAGGGTTGCGCCGGGATGCGGATGCCGTCGGCGGCAAAGGCCTGGGGCAGCGCAACGTTGACCGCCAGGACGAGCGCCAGCGGCAACCAGGGAAATTTGTTGTTTTTAGCGGTGGAATTATTCACGTCGAACGTAATCCTGTGGATCGCAAAAGTGTGCGCTTGTTAATGCAAACCAGTTGCAGTTGAACAGGAAGACGATGAACTCGAAAAAAACCTGAATTTTATTTTGAAATTATTTCCTGGCTGCCATCGCCAAGGGTGCGCACGGCCACCGGCAGAATGCTCGGCAAGGCCTTGAGCAGTGCGTCGGTGTTGTCGGACTTGAACACGCTGGTCAGGCGCAGATCGCCGACCGCTGCGCTGGCGACCTTGAGCGGTTTCTCCCGATAACGTGAGACCTGCTCGGCGACGTCGACCAGGCGGGCGTTGTTGAACACCAGTTTGCCGCTGCGCCAGGCAGTCATTTCCGCCGGGTTGACGGCGTAGGCGGCCGCGACCTTGCCCTGGGCATCGACGTGGGTGCCCAGGCCCGCTGTCAGATTGATGAAATCGTTATCGGCAGCCTCGCGCCCCTGGACCTTGACCGTGCCCTGCTCCACCACCACCCGGGTTTCGCTGGCGCCACGGCGTACGTCGAACCGGGTGCCGGTGACCGTGACCTTGCCGCTGCCCGACTCGACCACAAAGGGTCGGCGGGTGTCGTGCGCGACGCTGAACATCGCTTCGCCTTCGCTCAGCTCAACGTGGCGTTGAGCCTTTTCAAAACGCACCTGAATCCGGCTGCGGCTGTCCAGATCCACCGCCGAACCATCCGGCAACGCCACATGGCGCCGCTCATTCAGGGCCGTTGAAAACTCGGCCGTGTAAGGCGCCGGATGATTCAGGCTGCTGAACAAACCCAGGCCAAGCGCCACCGCGACCACGCTGGCGGCTACCGCGTAACGCAGCACCGGACGAGTTTTTTTCAGGGCTGGCGGAGTTTCACACAAGGCACGCAAACGCGCCGCCGGCAGCAAATCGGCGGCGCTCCACACTCCCTGGAGCACTTCGAATTCATTTCGGTGTTGGGGGTGTTCGTCCAGCCAGGCCTGAAACCGGCGACGCACTTCGACATCGACGACAGGCTCCTGCAAACGTACAAACCATAGCGCCGCGTCATCGCGAACCGTTGTTTGCCCGCACGCACAATCACGAGTATCCATCATGGAAGTTCCTGTTGGGCTGGGGAGGAGATGGCGCGACCGATCATGACTGCAACCCGTCCAGGCGATCACGCAGGTGCCGAAGCGTGCGGATCATATACTTTTCCACCATGTTCTTGGACAGCCCCAGGCGTTCGGCGATTTCGGCCTGGGTCAGGCCCTCGATTTTCTGCCAGACAAACACCTTGCGGCAGTTGACCGGCAGCTCGGTGAGCGCCCGTTCGATGGAATCAGCCAGCTGGATCGCGTGCATGAAATGCTCCGGGTCGCCGCTCGGCGACTCACTGAGATCGATCGCCTCTGACTCCATGGCGCCCCGCCGGTCCTCACGCCGATAACCATCCACGGCAATGTTGCGCGCGGTCTGGTGCAAATACGCCCGGGGCTGTTCAACCCGCGCCGAATCGGACTCAAGCACCCGCACAAAGGTATCGTGGGCCAGGTCCTCGGCCTGCTGACGATTCCTCAGGCGACGGGTCCAGGTACCAACCAACTCTTCGTAATGCTCGAAAAAGCCGTGTCTGCGGGGCAGCTTGAGGGTCATTGCGCTGTGCTGTGGAAACGGGGCGTGAATAGTAATGCTTCTTATTAAACCAAAGCAATCGCCACCCACCTCAAACACGCCCCCTGTAGGAGCTGCCGAAGGCTGCGATCTTTTGATCTTTCTTTCCAAAATCACAGTCAAAAGATCGCAGCCTTCGGCAGCTCCTACAGGTAACGAAAAAAGGCCGCTGATTGCTCAGCGGCCTTGTTCAATCCGATGGGTTAGTCCGCCTGGCAGATGCCATCGAAGCCGAAATTCACAGGTCGGTAATTTCCTTGTGGCGAGGCACCAGCATCTTCATCACACTCCACGCCACCAGATAGGCCAGCGCGCAGACGGCGAACATGATCATGTAGCCGGTACGGATTTCACCCACCGATTTGTAGTAGTCGAACACCCAGCCACCGATCTTGGTCAGCAAGACTCCGCCCAACCCACCCGCCATACCGCCAATGCCGACCACGGATGCGACGGTCTTTTGCGGAAACATGTCGGACACCGTGGTGAAGATGTTGGCCGACCAGGCCTGATGCGCCGACGCGCCCACACCGATGAGCAACACCGGTACCCAGACGCTGATGTGACCCAATGGCTGCGCCAACAGCACGACCAACGGGAAAACGGCAATCACCAGCATGGCTTTCATGCGGCCGTCATACGGCTTGTCGCCACGTGCCATGAAATAGCTGGGGAACCAGCCGCCGCCAATACTGCCCACCATGGTCATGCTGTACAGCACGGCCAGCGGCACCACGATGGCTGCGCCTTTGAGGCCGTACTGCTCCGACAGGTAGGTCGGAAGCCAGAATAGAAAGAACCACCACACACCATCGGTCATGAACTTGCCGAAGGCGAACGCCCACGTCTGACGGTATTTCAGCAATTGGAACCACGAAAACTTTTTGCCGACGCCCGTCTGCACTGCGGCGCTGGCGGGGGAATCACTGCGAATGTGCGCCAGTTCCTGTGCCGACAGGCGCTTCTGCTGCTCCGGCTTGTCGTACAACACCAGCCATACGCCCATCCAGATAAAGCCCAGCATGCCGATCACGATGAACGCTACCTGCCAGCCCCACAGGCCAGCGATCAGCGGCACCGAAATGGGGGCCAGGATCGCGCCGACGTTGGCCCCGGAGTTGAAGATGCCGGTGGCGAAGGAGCGTTCCTTCTTCGGGAAATACTCAGCGGTGACCTTGATTGCGGCCGGGAAGTTGGCCGACTCACCGACCGCCAGCACGGCGCGCGACAGCATGAAGCCGGCGATCGAGACCGGGATGACCGCAATACCGAGCGCGGCACAGATGGCGGCGATACCCTCGCCCATGGGTTCTGCAAAGGCGTGCATGACGGCGCCGGTCGACCAAACACAAATCGCCACCACAAAAGCAGCCTTGGTGCCGATCTTGTCGACCACACGGCCCGCGAACAGCATGGAAATCGCGTAGGTGAACTGGAAGACCGCGGCAATGTTGGCGTAATCGGTGTTGCTCCAGCCAAATTGCCTCGACAGCTCCGGCGCCAGCAGGCTGAGCACCTGGCGGTCGAGGTAATTGACGGTGGTTGCAAAAAACAACAATGCACAAATGGTCCATCGGTATTTACCGACAGACTGGCTGACGCGTTGCGCAGTAATTGGCTCGTTGAGGTTCATGGCATCACTTTATTGTAGATTTTTGGTGATGATCTCTCGGTGTAAAACGAGATCGATTGGGCCGCCGGGCTTCACTTCAATGCATCAGTCCAGACGAAACGGGCCCTGTTCCGCCGAGGGATTGGGCCAACTGATTTCGGACAACTCATCAGACAACTCACAGAAAAACAGGGACTGATTGCTCAGCCTGCGTTTCTCACGCGAGTCAGTGACGGGTTGTCACAGATAACGGACTCAAGGGGGTGTGGGCGTAGAAGCCGATGGCTGAACACGGGAACTTCAGGGGCGAGAGGGAGGCGATTGGATTCATGTTGGGGTCGACACTCTTTTTATTTTTAGTTTGGACACGCATGTCATACGTCGTCGTATGACTTAAGAGATTTATAGCCAGTACCATGGGATGCTGTCAACAAGAAAACCCCTTAGACCTGAACGGCCTGACCGCCCTGAAAATACGACATGTAATCGAATAAACCCGTTAAACAGGCTCTTGGGCCCAGGTAACGCGACGCTCCTTGTAGGAGCTGCCGAAGGCTGCGATCTATTGCGTCCTAATGCCTGCGCAACCACTCGATAAACAGCGCAAACAACTCCGACTGCGAACCCACCTCCAGTTTCAGGTACAGGTTCTTGCGGTGCATGCGTACGGTTTCCGGCGAGATGTTCATCTGGCTGGCCGTGGACTTCACCGAATGCCCGCGCAGCACCATGTGCGCCACTTCCCGCTCTCGCTCGGTGAGCAATTCACAACCGAAGTTCTCGAACGCCGCCTGCACCCGATGCTTGAGATCGTCGCGCATGCCTTGCTCGTCATCTCGCTCGATCCCGGCACTGCGCAGCAGTCCACGCTGGCTGAACTCGCTGATGAATTCCCGCACCAGCGGTTCGACGGCACGCAGCAGGTTCAACTGTTCGTCGCTCAGACACTCACCGCCGAAACCCTGATAGAGGCTGACGGAAATCTTCGTGTCATTGCCGGTATCGACGATGTAGTAGCTGTCTTCCGAACAGCCCGCCTTCAGGTAATAGGATTTGTAGTAGTCACTGTCGAAGAAGTTGTCCGGGGCGATTTCCTCCAGGTGATAGAAGCCTTGCGCCAACCCCTGCTCCACCGCCAGGCAGAAGGGGTCGAGCAAATAGCCCCCGGAAAAATAGCGCTCAAGAATCGAGACCTGATACTCCTGGGCAATCCCGCGCTGATGCAGCAGCTGTGGTGCGCGGTCCTTGCGCTCCAGGCTGATCATCATCGACTCCACGGACACCAGCTGCGCCAACGCTGACGCCAGGTATTGCAGGGCGTCAGGCTCATCGACATGGGCGAATGCCTCGCGCATCCCCCCATGCCATTTGTGCAACGCCCCGAAGGGCATCGCGATCAGCGTATCGTCGTCTGGTTTGCTCATGCCCCGCAGTCTAGCGGGTGCGCAGGCCCTTGGTAACAGCCTGTGTGGCGAATTCATTGGCCGCCATACTGACCGCTGGCCTGAAGCTCAGCGGCCACTTCGACAATGCAATCGCGCAAGGTCTCGACGATTTCATCGACCTGGGCAAACGTCAGGATCAGCGGTGGCGACATCACGTTGAGGTGCATGATCGGCCGCACCAGCAAACCCCGGGCCTGTGCCCGCACGTGGATCTTCTCGCCGATGTTGATCTCGTCGGGGAACAGTGCCTTGGTGCGTTTATCCGCCACGAACTCCACGCAGGCCATGAGTTTCTGGCAGCGCACATCCCCCACCAGCGGCAAGTCGCGCAGGGTTGCCAGACGTTCCTCCAGATAAGCGCCCACCGTGTCGACATGGGCCAGCAGGTTTTCCCGCTCGATGATTTCGATGTTCTTCAGCGCCGCCGTGCAGCACACCGGGTGGCCGCTGTAGGTGAAGCCGTGGGTGAAGCAGCGGCCCTTGCCCGGCTCGGCGATGACCTTCCAGATGCGCTCGGAAAAGATGCACGCGCCCAGCGGCAGGTAGGCCGAGGTCAGGCCCTTGGCGGTGGTGATGATGTCGGGCTGCACGTCGAACACATCCCAGGAAGCGAAGAACTTGCCCAGGCGCCCGAACGAGGTCACTACTTCGTCGGCGACGAACAGGATGTCGTAGCGCTGGCAGACGTCCCACATGCGTTTGAGGTAGCCCCGGGGCGGAATGATCACCCCGCCCGAGCCCATGATCGGTTCGGCAAAGAAAGCGGCGACCTTGTCCGCGCCAATCGACAGGATCTTGTCTTCGAACTCCTTGACCAGGAACTCGAGGAACTGCGCCTCGTCCATGCCGTCCGGCGCGCGGTACGGGTTGGGGTTGGAGACGTGGTGGATCAGCGGGTTGGCGTAATCGAACTCCGGCACCCGGTCGGCGGCCTTGTTGCCGATCGACATGGTCAGGGTGGTGGAGCCGTGATAGGCGTTGAACCGGGCGATGACGTGTTTCTTTTCCGGCTTGCCGCGGCAGTTCTGGTAGTACTGGATCAGCCGGTACGCGGTGTCCACGGCGGTGGAGCCGCCGGTGGTCAGGAACACATGGTCGAGATCGCCGGGGGCCAGGCTGGCGAGTTTTTCGCACAGCTGAATCGCCACGTTGTTCGACATGTCGGAAAACGGGTTCGAATAGGCCAGTTGGCGCACCTGATCGGCGATGGCCTCGGCCATTTCCTCACGGCCCAGGCCGATGTTGGTGCACCACATGCCGCCCACCGCATCGAGAAAGCGGTTGCCCTGGGTGTCGTAGATGTAGGCACCATCGCCGGCAACGATGTTCAACGAGCCTTGCTCGGCGTGTTCGTCGAACATGTGGTAGCCGTGCATGTGATGGGCCTTGTCGGCCTTGACCAGCCGGGACTCGTCCGCTGGGGAAAAAACGCTGCGTGTTGGCGTCGCCATAAATAAACCTCTAACCGAAATGACTCACGATCGAACAAATCAGATGCCGCTTTTCACGGTGCTCCAGACCCGGGTAATCGCCCGCATGTCCTTGGCGTCCTGGGTCTTCTGCGGGAACAGGCGCTCGCGGGTCTTTGCATCGGGGTAGATCGCCGGGTTGTCGCGCACTGCGGCGTTCAACAGGGGCGTGGCCGCCGCGTTACTGTTGGCGTAATTGATGTAGTCACTCACATCCGCCATCACCTGCGGCTGCATCAGGTATTCCAGGAATTTGTGCGCATTGGCGACGTGCGTCGCATCGGCCGGGATGTACAGGTTGTCGAACCAGATCAGCGAGCCTTCCTTGGGAATGAAGTACGCCAGGTTGATCTGCTTCTTGGCTTCTGCGGCGCGGGCCATGGCCGTGGCGTAGTCGCCGGACCAGGTCATGGCCATGCACACATCGCCGTTGGGCAGGCTGGTCAGGTAATTGACCGAGTCGAACTTGCGGATATACGGCCGCACCGACAGCAACAGCTCCTGAGCGGCTTTCAGATCCGCCGGAGCGGCGCTATTCGGGTCACGCCCCAGGTAGGTCAAGGCCATGGGGATGACTTCGGTCGGCGCATCGAGCAGGGTCACGCCACAGTCGGCGAAGCGCGAGACAATCTTCGGATCGAAGATCATCGCCAGCGAACCGATCGGCGCGTCCGGCATGCGTTCCTTGATCTTGTCGACGTTGTAGGTCACGCCGTTGCTGCCCCAGGTGTAGGGCGCAGAGTACTGGGTGCCGGGGTCGTAGCCTTGCAGATCCTCGAGGATTTGCGGGTCGAGGTTGGTCCAGCCCGGCAGCTGTTTTTTGTCCAGCGGCTGGAACACCTTGGCCTTGATCAGGGGGGGCGCGAGCGAGGCGTTCAACACGATCAGGTCATAACCGGAATGGCCGGTGAGCAACTTGGCCTGTACCGTTTCATATGAATCGAAGGTGTCGTAGACCACCTTGATACCGGTGGCCTTTTCGAAATCGGCGATGGTTTTTTCACCGATGTAATCCGCCCAGTTGTACAGCCGCAGCGTATTGCTGTCGTCCGCGTAGGCATTCAATGTCAACGGTACAACAAACAGACTGGAAATCACCTTAAGCAGTGTCTTGCCCATTGCAAATGCACCTTATAGCGAGTTCGGCTCTGGATGAGCGGATGCCTGCACTATTGGTCGATTGGCCGGGCGGAACCATACCCCGAATGGGTGTGTGTCGTTTTTGGCACACCGGCATGGCAAAAAGCGGCAGCGCAGTTGACCCGTTTTGCCATAGATCGGGATTTGTCCGACGCTTAAAGTGGCAGCCTGAACCGACCCTGCGGAGCCTGCGATGACAGATTTGATCAAACACGAGCAACGCGACGGCGTGTTGACGCTGACCATCGACCGCCCGGACAAGCTCAACGCGCTGAACAACGCCATGTACACGCAGCTGGCCGAGCTGTTGCTGGCCGCCGACGAAGACGCGCAGACCGGCGTCATCATCCTCACCGGCGGCCCGGCCTGCTTCACCAGCGGCAATGACCTGGTGGATTTCCTCCAGCATCCGCCGACGCATCTGGACGCCCCGGCGTTTCGCCTGATGAAAGTCGTCACGCACCTGCAAAAACCGCTGATCGCGGCAGTCTGCGGGGCGGCCATCGGCATTGGTACTACGTTGCTGCTGCATTGCGATCAGGTGTTGGTCACCCGCAACGCCAAGCTGCGCATGCCGTTCGTCAACATCGGCCTGTGCCCCGAATTCGGTGCCAGCCTGTTGCTGCCCCGTCGACTCGGCCATGCCCGCGCCGCGAGCCTGCTCCTGCTGGGCAACGGCCTGGATGGCAACGAAGCGGTGAATTGGGGCATCGCCAACGAAGCCTTCGATGATGGCGAGCAATGCCTGGCAGCGGCCAGAAAAATCGCCCAGCGCTTTTTGGCCCTGCCCCGGGAGGCCTTGCGCCAGTCCCGGCAGTTGATGAAGCAGGCGACGTTGCCGGAACTGGAAGCCACCCTGCGCGAAGAAAACACGCTGTTCATCCAGCGCCTGAATACCGACGAGGCAAAAAACGCCTTGAACGCCCTGCTCAATCGCAGTACAGACAAGAATCCACCGAAAGGAAACCAGCCATGAACACTCCGGAAATCTACGTCGTCAGCGCCGCCCGTACCGCCATCGGTACGTTCGGCGGTTCGCTCAAGGACGTGCCCCTGGCCGACCTCGCGACCACGGCCGTGAAAGCCGCCCTGGAACGAGCCGCCGTGGACCCGGCGCTCGTTGGCCATCTGGTGATGGGCAACGTGATCCCGACCGAAACCCGCGACGCCTACATCTCCCGCGTCGCCGCGATGAACGCCGGCATCCCGAAGGAAACCCCGGCCTACAACGTCAACCGCCTGTGTGGTTCGGGCCTGCAAGCGATCATCAACGCCGCCCAGACCCTGATGCTCGGCGATGCCGACATCGTCGTCGGCGCCGGTGCCGAATCCATGAGCCGTGGCCCGTACCTGATGCCAGCCGCCCGTTGGGGTTCGCGCATGGGCAACGCCCAGGTCATCGACTACATGCTCGGCATCCTGCATGACCCCTTCCATGGCATCCACATGGGCATCACCGCCGAAAACGTCGCCGCACGCAACGGCATCACCCGCGAAATGCAGGACGCCCTGGCCCTGGAAGACCAGAAACGCGCGGCCCACGCAATTGCCAACGGCTACTTCAGCGAGCAGATCGCGACCGTGGAAATCCAGGATCGCAAAGGCGTCAAACTGTTCAGCGTCGACGAACACCCGCGCGCCACGTCCCTGGAACAACTGGCAGCCATGAAGCCGGCGTTCAAGAAGGACGGTTCGGTCACCGCCGGCAACGCCTCGGGCCTGAACGACGGCGCCGCCGCACTGGTCATGGCCAGCGGCAATGCGGTCCAGGCCAACAACCTGAAGCCACTGGCCCGCCTGGTCAGCTACGCCCACGCAGGCGTCGAACCGGAATTCATGGGCCTGGGCCCGATCCCGGCCACCCGCCTGGCGCTCAAGCGCGCCGGCCTGACCGTCGCCGACCTGGACGTGATCGAAGCCAACATCGCCTTCGCCGCCCAGGCCTGCGCCGTCAGCCAGGAACTGGACCTCGACCCGGCCAAGGTCAACCCGAACGGTTCGGGCATCGCCCTGGGTCACCCGGTGGGCGCGACCGGCGCGATCATCGCCACCAAAGCCATCCACGAACTGCACCGCACCGGCGGCCGTTATGCACTGGTGACCATGTGCATCGGTGGTGGCCAGGGGATTGCGGCGATTTTTGAACGCGTCTAAGCAATAGCCGCAAAAAAGGCCGGTGATCGCGCAGATCACCGGCCTTTTTCATTCCGGTAAACCAGTAGCGATCCCCTGTGGGAGCGAGCTTGCTCGCGATGGCGGCATGTCAGGCACCATCATTGTTGACTGGACTACCGCTATCGCGAGCAAGCTCGCTCCCACAGTGGTTCTCTAGCGCATGCAGAATCTCCTTCTCTCTGAACCAAGCACCTGACGACCGGCAGCAAAAACCATTTGCCGCAAAATATTACATGCGTCATATTACAGGCATCATAATTAAGCGCCGCCTGACAGGTATCCCTCCATGACCAGCATGCCCACCGTTGAACCCGACCTGGACGCCCCGGTGCAACCGGCAAAACGTCCCCTGCTCAAGCGCCTGTTTGTGCCAACAATGGGGATTGCAGCGTTGGTGTTGGCCGGTGTGTATGGCGCGCATTGGTGGACGGCCGGGCGTTTCATCGAAGAAACCGACGATGCCTACATCGGCGGTGACGTAACGGTGATCGGGCCAAAGGTGGCGGGTTATATCGATGAAGTGCTGGTAACCGACAATCAGAAGGTCAAGGCCGGCGATGTGCTGATCCGTATCGATTCGCGCGACTACCGCGCCAACCTGGCCAAGGCCGAAGGCGCAGTGGCCGCCCAGGAAGCCTTGCTGGCCAACCTCGACGCCACCGAACAACTGCAACAGGCGGTCATCGGCCAGGCCCGTGCCGGCATCGACGCCGCCGGTGCCGAAGCCACCCGTTCGCGAGATGACGATGCCCGCTACAGAAAACTGGTGTCCACCAACGCCGTCTCGGTGGAAAGCGCCCAGCGGGCCAATGCCACGTTCAAGACCGCCCAGGCCCAAAGCAACCGCGCCCAGGCGGAGTTGCTGGCCGCTCAGCGCCAGTTGAATGTGATCGACACCCAGAAACAACAGGCCCGGGCCGCCTTGATCCAGGCCAAGGCCGAGCGTGATCTGGCGCAACTGAATGTCGGCTACACCGAACTGAAGGCACCGGTTGACGGCGTGATCGGCAACCGTCGGGCACGGGTCGGCGCCTATGCCCAGGCCGGCTCGCAATTGCTCTCGGTGGTGCCGGCCAGCGGCCTGTGGGTCGACGCCAACTTCAAGGAAGACCAACTGGCGCACATGGTGCCGGGGCAGCGGGTGGTGATCCGTGCCGACGTACTGTCGGGGCAGGAATTCCACGGTCACCTGGACAGCCTAGCCCCCGCCAGCGGTTCGCAATTCAGTGTGTTGCCGCCGGAAAACGCCACCGGCAACTTCACCAAGATCGTGCAGCGGGTGCCGGTGCGGATTCACCTCGACCCGGCCGACAGTGTGCTCGGCCACCTGCGTCCGGGTTTGTCGGTCACCGCTGAAGTGGACACGCGCAAGGAGCCTGAAGCGCCCGCCGTGGCCAGCGCGCCATGAGCCGCGCCCTCGCCGCCCCGGCGCAACCGTTCAACGCCGCGGACATGGCGACGGCGACCAAGGTCTTCGCCTTTGCCAGCATGTGCATCGGCATGTTCATTGCGCTGCTGGATATCCAGATTGTCTCGGCTTCGTTGCGTGACATCGGCGGCGGACTCTCCGCCGGCACCGACGAAACCGCGTGGGTGCAAACCAGTTACCTGATCGCCGAGATCATCGTGATCCCGCTGTCGGGCTGGTTGTCCCGGGTGTTTTCCACGCGCTGGCTATTCTGCGCATCGGCGGTCGGCTTTACCCTGACCAGCCTGCTGTGCGGCGTGGCCTGGAACATCCAGAGCATGATCGCCTTCCGCGCCCTGCAAGGCTTTCTGGGCGGTTCGATGATCCCGCTGGTGTTCACCACGGCCTTCGTGTTCTTCACCGGCAAACAACGGGTGATCGCCGCCGCGACCATTGGCGCGGTGGCATCCCTGGCACCGACACTGGGGCCAGTGATCGGTGGCTGGATCACCGACATCTCGTCCTGGCACTGGCTGTTCTACATCAACCTGGTGCCGGGGATTTTCGTCGCGGTCGCCGTGCCGATGCTGGTCAAGATCGACCAGCCTGAACTGTCGCTGCTCAAAGGCGCGGATTATTTGAGCATGGTGTTTCTGGCGCTGTTCCTCGGCTGCCTGGAATACACCCTCGAAGAAGGCCCGCGCTGGAACTGGTTCAGCGATCGCACGATCCTGACCACTGCGTGGATCAGCGGCCTGGCCGGGTTGGCATTCATCGGCCGGACCCTGCATGTGGCCAATCCGATTGTCGATCTGCGCGCCCTGAAAGATCGCAATTTCGCCCTTGGCTGCTTCTTCTCGTTCGTCACTGGCATCGGCCTGTTCGCCACCATTTACCTGACGCCACTGTTCCTCGGCCGGGTGCGTGGCTACGGTGCGTTGGACATTGGTCTGGCGGTTTTCTCCACCGGGGTGTTCCAGATCATGGCGATTCCGCTGTACGCCTTTCTGGCCAACCGCGTCGACCTGCGCTGGATCATGATGACCGGCCTCGGGCTGTTCGCGTTATCGATGTGGGATTTCAGCCCGATCACCCATGACTGGGGGGCCAGGGAATTGATGTTGCCGCAAGCCTTGCGCGGGATTGCCCAGCAACTGGCGGTGCCGCCCGCGGTAACGCTGACCCTCGGCGGCCTGGCACCGGCGCGGCTCAAACATGCATCGGGGCTGTTCAACCTGATGCGTAACCTGGGCGGGGCGATCGGTATCGCCGCCTGTGCGACCATTCTCAACGACCGTACCAACCTGCATTTCACCCGGTTGGCGGAGAACCTCAACAGCACCAACGAGGCCCTCAACCAATGGCTGTCCCAGGTCGGCAACAACTTCGCCGCCCTCGGCCAGAGCGGTGACGCCGCGGTCACCGCCAGCCTGCATCAACTCTGGTTGCTGACCTACCGCGAAGCCCAGACACAAACCTATGGCGACGCGTTTCTGATGATCGGGGTGTGCTTCGTCATCGCCACGGCGATGGTGCCCCTGATGCGCAAGGTGCAACCACCGGCCGCGCCGAGTGCCGATGCTCATTGAGGATCTTTGTCAGGAATCGACCGTTTCCCTTGGCCAGTAACTGCCCAAATTCAAGGAAAATGAGGTTGTATTGATTTGAGCATGCTGTACACGCCCCACCGGAATCTCGGTCTCGGGCACGGAACTCTCATTTCTAATTCGACAACGTGTGGGCTCTCTATGCATAACACTCAACACCATATCGGAGAAAAACGGGAACTGAACACTACTGGCTGCCACGGGAGCATTCCCTCGAAGATCTCGAACATAAACAAGCTCACCTGTCGCCGACGTCAACACAATTGATAAATATACCGAGGAAAAGTATTCATGAGCATTGGAGTTAGCGAGGAAGGTTATTTCCACCCTACGCGAAAACAAATTTATGCGTATCGATCCTATCTCACGATTGCCATTTCCTCGCAAGAGCCAAACAAAAACCGCCCCCACAATAGCAACATCAAATCCAGGCCTGACAAACTCAACCGCGCGATATTTATCGAAAAGCAAACTGCGAACAGGCTCATCAAAAGCATTAATTGCGCGCCGCATATCTTGCTTCAATAAAACCTCATTACTCAGAACAAAGTGCGGATCCCTTTCAAACGCCCTTGCACAATTATCAATTTCGGGTCTCAAATTTTCACCTGCATCAGTGCCAAGACTTACATTTACCAGTCCTTGCTCAGTCACTTTCAACCTATTGACCTGTGTATTCGAATCAATTACTGCCGATACCGTCGCATTAGACACTCCTATACGCGATGGCTCCTTATGCATTATATCAATAGTAAATCCTGGAGAAATCAGAACCGTCCCCGAGAACAACTCGGTCTTATCACCCAACATCGATCGATGAAAAACAATACGACCCTGCGCATTCCTCACTGTTATTCCCCCATATACCTGCCCCGGAAAATAATCGTGTGGCCTTTTACTAACAACTTCGACCAACAGACGCCCGAATGAAACATCTACTGCAATTCGGCAAAAATCGCCACTCAGCCCTCCCAGGCTTATGGTTTGATTTACCAGAGAACTCGCATATTTTTTTACGCACGTGCAGTTATACTCAATATGCTTGTCCTGAACCGCAACATAGTGGCAATCCCACTGATACTCGTCATCACCTATAGCCGGTAGTTGCAATGCATATACACCCAACTCCAAACTACTGACAACCACCCTTACCCCATTTATCTGTGCAACTTTGGCAGGACCCCATCCATTTCTCAGGAGCAGGGTCTTACCCTGAATCTTATCAAGTATGTTTTCATCAAAAATAAATGATACGCTGCCGATCAAACCAGTAACACTGAGATCGGCACAACTAACCAAATCCAATGGACTTCTTAGCCCCAGTTGATTTTGAATCTGCTGAATGTCGTGATTTTCAACAAGCAGATACAGAGGATAAACAGCACTGGCGTTGCTAAAGGAATTAAACTCAACTTTTTCAGGCGACAGGACAACCCCCACGTAAGACATGACTGGTGAAAAATCAACATTTCCGATATCGATACCTACTTCACTCAACAAATCCATACCGGCATAATCGGCAACGACATAACCGTCGGAATTACTGTTTAGACGAAAGCGTCGATAGAGCTCTATCAACCCAGTTTCCCCCATCGATTTAACCAGTAGCAGATAGAAAAAAAGTATCAGGTGCCCATGAGGCCCTACATCGACAAGCCCTTTATCAAATGCCGCTTTGGCATTGATATAAAGCTGTTCTTCCCCGGCACCGTACAGCCAGCCGACTTTGTAAAATTCCTCCCCCAGTTCCTTCTGTTGATACATTGCACACAAAATATTGTTCCAAATTTCACTCATCCTGACGACAGCATCACTGATGAACCGTCCTTCGTAACCATGAGATATTTCATGAAGAGAGCCCCAATTGGTAGCCCTGATATCCAACCAGAAACTCGCTACCGAATCCGAAGACTCCGCGGTCCATCCGCCTCCATAATAGGCAGCACCGCCACCTGATTTGTCCGCCTTCATGAAGTAACGGTTAGGAATATTTTTATCGGTGGGCACGCTCGGGGCAAATGAAAGACCGGCAAGATAATTGAAGTATTCAAAAACACCATCATAGTAAGCAGTCAGGCTATGCAAGCCAGATTCCACATGCAACCTGCGCAAGGCTTCTTTATCCTTAGCGGGAATTAAAATCATTGCATAATCACAAACATACAATGCATATGGTGCTGCCAATCGGTCCCACTCTTTAAAAAACACATCTGCATCCAAACCCGCCTGACAGGTTGGCAAACTTCCCCCGCCGCTTACAAACTCCACCTCAACATTAACCTGCTGGCCAGCGGTATCGGTATAAGGCGTAGTCAAAAATATGGCTGACGCATGCTCGGCGAAAACTTCTTTCCACTGAGTGGTCACTGTGTGGTGGTTCTCTTTTGCGCTGTCATCATTCAGCAAGTTCAGAGTTACCCCTATACCCGTTTCCGGGAGAGATTGACGAAATCGTATTGACTTGCCTGCCGGGACAATTAACGAAGTTGATTTTCGGTCATGAAAAATTCCTTTGCTGAGTCCCGACTTAAGCAACCAATCAGGTCGCTCAAGGCTGTAAATTGTCTGCGTGTATCTCTTAGTCTCTTCGTTAGCCATTTCAACTCGCCCATAGAAAAGCGCTGGATTTCGAAAAGACATTAGGATCAAAAACATATTTATATAACTGTCATAAATTACAGTTCGTTAGACGGTAAACCCATAAGCCCGCCATTACGCAGAGAGAAATTGAATAAATAGAGCTAATCCGGAAAAAGGAACGCCTCCGAAGTGGAGGCGTCCGTTATCAATAAGCAAGTTGGGGTGACTCAAAAATCAATGGTCCGTAGCGAGTTACCCATCCCCGCATCGATGACCTGAATGTCAGGCCTGAGGCATTTTACGGAAGCCAACCGCCAGGCGGTTCCAGCTGTTGATGGTGCTGATGGCGACGGTCAGGTCGACCATTTCCTTAGGCGTGAACTGTGCGCTGACCACTTCGTAGTCTTCGTCCGGGGCGTGGGTCTGGCTGAGCTGGGTCAGGGATTCGGTCCACAGCAGCGCAGCACGTTCACGCTCGGTGAAAAACGGCGCCTCGCGCCAGGCCGTCACGGCGAACAGACGACGCGGGGTTTCGCCCCCCTTGATCGCATCGGCGGTGTGCATGTCGATGCAGAAGGCACAGCCGTTGATCTGCGAAGCGCGCAGCTTGACCAGTTCAATCAGGCTTTTTTCCAGCGGCAGCTTCGACACTGCGGTTTCCAGGGCGATCATCGCCTTGAGGGCGTCGGGGCTGGCAGTGTAGAAATCGATACGGGGTTGCATGACGTGCTCCAGGGCAGGTGGGTGTGTCGCTACGTTAGTCCCCCGGCCGGTCTACACAAATAGCCAATATTCCAGAAGTCGAGGAGGCCATTGGCGCGGGTGTGATGGGTTTCACTCTTCACTTTTGGTGAATTCACTGCCGTCATCGCGAGCAAGCTCGCTCCCACAGGGAAATGCACTCAAATGTGGGAGCGAGCTTGCTCGCGATCCGCGCAGCGGCCATTCACCACCGAGCTCAAACCCGATTGCGCAACCACCGCAGAAAGCCCTTTTTCTCCACCGCCACCGGCAGCTCCTGAGTCAGGGTTTTCGCTTTTTGCAGCCGGTAATCGAGCAAGGCTTTCATTGCATCGTTGATGTCGTGACGGGCATCCAGACACGGCTTGAGGTATGACTTTTCGATGCGGTACAGGCCACAGAATGTCTTGGCGGTAAACTGCGCCGGCAGCGCGCTGTCGGTGAGAATACCCGCCTCGCCGATCACCTCCCCCGGCCCCATGCGTCCGGATTCGAATGGCGTTCCGTGGCGCATCAAGGTCACCGAGATCACGCCGGATTCGATAATGAACAAGTGATCGCTGACCTCCTCCGCTTCCAGGATCACCTCCCCGGCGCGAAAGGTTTGCAGGGTCATGTTCTGGCTGAACGTGTCTTTCTCCTCCTGACGCAGGGTGGAGAAAATCGGCGAGCTGTCCAGCAACGCCCGTTTGCGTGTCGAGTTGATCGGCGGGTTGGGCTCCACGCTCGACAACAAATTGACCCCGCACGCCTGCAAGTGCCGGTAGGCCAGGTCGTACAGCTGATTGCGCACTGAGCGTTTCTCGTCCATCGATGCGACAAACCCGCTGATTTCATAGACCACACCAGTGTTGCTGGCATTTTTCAGGCCGACGCTGGGCGACGGCGTCTCCAGCAGCGCACGGCACCCTTGCATGGCCCGCTCCAAGGCTTCGATCACCCTGTTCGGCCTCGCGTGGGGGCTCACTTCCAGGGATACGGAGATACCGAACATGTCGTTCGGCCTGCTGAAATTGATGATCTTGGCCTTGGCCGCCAACGAGTTGGGAATCACCGCCATGCAGCCCTGGGAGGTCTGCAGGCGGGTGGCGCGCCAGTCGATGTCGGTCACCTTGCCCTCCATGCCGTCGATGGAGATGTAGTCATCGAGTTGATAGGGCTTGGTGGTGTTGAGGACGATCCCGGAGAACACGTCGCTGAGGGTACTTTGCAACGCCAGACCGACGATGATCGCCAACGCGCCGGAGGTGGCCAACACGCCCTTGACCGGCAGTTCCAGCACATAGGCCAGGGCCGCAATCACCGCGATCAGGAAAATCACCGCGCCGAGCAAATCCTGGAGCAAGCGCCCGGTATGCCCCACCCGTTGCATCATCACCGCGCCGATCAGCACGGTCAGGGTCCGCGCGCCGAACAACCACCAGCCGATCTGCAAGCCGGTGGCGGCCAGGTGCAGCGGCACGTTATCGGCCCAGGGCGGCGGCTCCATCGGGTTCAGGCCTTCGTTGAACAACAGGAGGCTGAACAACGAAAAAATCACCACCCGCACCAGCAGCCGCCAGGCACTGCCAGCGGCACTGAGCAAGTACCACAACCCGAGATCGATCAGGATCAGCGCCATGGCGCAGATCAATGGGTGTTCAGTGAGCAATGACAGCATCAAGCAACTCCATCCAGGGCCAATGACGCGAAGATCGCATGGATTGGCACTAGTGTAGGAGCAATTGATTTGGCGGGATTCTGCAATCGCCACAAAAACAAATGTGGGAGCGGGCTTGCTCGCGAATTCAGTGTGTCAGGCAACATCTATGTTGTTTGACACACCGCTTTCGCGAGCAGGCTCGCTCCCACAGAGGGGATGCGTGAAGCCGAAGTTACTTGCTGTTGGTCAGCGTGCTGTAGCTGGTCATCAGGTTGCGGTAGTCCGGAATATGGTTGGAGAACAGCGTGCCCAACCCTTCGATATCGTTGCGCCAGTCGCGGTGCAGTTCACAGGCCAGGCCGAACCAGGTCATCAATTGCGCGCCCTGGGCGGTCATGCGGCTCCATGCCGATTCGCGGGTCAGTTCGTTGAAGGTGCCAGACGCGTCGGTGACCACGAACACATCAAAGCCTTCGGCCAGCGCCGACAGTGCCGGAAACGCCACGCAGACTTCGGTCACTACGCCGGCGATGATCAGTTGTTTCTTGCCGGTGGCCTTGATCGCCTTGACGAAGTCTTCGTTGTCCCAGGCGTTGATCTGGCCAGGGCGAGCGATGTACGGCGCATCCGGGAACTGTGCCTTGAGCTCCGGCACCAGCGGGCCGTTGGGGCCGGTTTCGAAACTGGTGGTGAGGATGGTCGGCAGCTTGAAGTACTTGGCCAGGTCGGCCAGGGCCAGCACATTGTTCTTGAATCGATCAGGATCGATGTCGCGTACCAGCGACAGCAGGCCGGTCTGATGATCCACCAGCAGAACGGCGGCGTTGTCCTTGTCCAGACGCTTGTAGGAAGTGGTCATTGCAGTAATCCTCGCAGGTTATCGATGCCGATTGGAGATCGGCGTGGGGTAGCCGGTTAGCGCTGGGAATCCAGCGCCTCGTGTTCGTTCGCCACTTGCTGGGCCTTGAGGTAGCTCTCGATCAGCAATTGATAATGCGGCATGGCCTGGGCGTAGACAGCGGCCCACTGCTCGGCATCGGGGCGGTTCCACGAGCCTTGCAGTTCGGAGAGCGTCGCCATGATGTCGATCGGCACCACCCCGGCCTGGGCCAGGCGGGCAACGGTCAGATCAGTGGCCAGTTTCGAGTGGTTGCCGGAGGCGTCGACCACCGCAAACACCTTGTAGCCTTCATGCACGGCGGCGATGGACGGGAACGCCAGGCACACGCTGGTCAGGGTGCCGGCGATCACCAGGGTTTTCTTGCCGGTGGCTTTGACCGCCGCGTGAAACTGCGGGTTGTCCCAGGCATTGATTTCGCCTTTGCGCGCCACGTACTGCGCATGGGGTGCGGCCTCGTGAATCTCGGGAATCAGCGGCCCGTTCGGCCCCTGGGGAACGGAAGCCGTGGTGATCACCGGCATCTTCAGCAGGGTCGCAGCCTTGGCCAGGGCAATGGCGTTGGCGCGCAGTTGGGGCACGTCCATGTCCTTGACGATCTGGAACAGTCCGCTCTGGTGATCGATCAACAGCATCGCGCTGTCGCTGGGATCGATGGTCGGTTTCTGGCCGTTGAAGTTGGCCGCGTAGACAGTACTCATGTGCGTTTCCTCTTTCTTTTGGGCAACAGCCATCCCTGGCCTGAAAACCGGCCTACTCATCCTGTGTAGAGTCGGGTGTTGAAGCGCTGCGAATTAAGCGTGCATCCGGCCGAAGCGTCCGGACTGGAAGTCGGCGAAGGCCTGGTGGATTTCTTGCTCGGTGTTCATCACGAACGGCCCGTGACCGACGATCGGTTCGTCGATCGGCTCGCCGCTGAGCAACAACACCACCGCGTCTTCGCTGGCTTGGAGGGTCATCTGATCGCCCTTGCGATCGAACAGGGCCAGTTGCCCCTGGCGCACCGGTTCCAGGCCATTGACCTGAACCGTGCCACGCAAGACCACCAGTGCGGTGTTGCGCCCTTCATGCAGGCCCAGGGTCAGCGACTTGCCGGCATTCAAACGAATGTCCCACAGGTCGACCGGGGTAAAGGTGCGTGCCGGGCCCTTGTGACCGTCGAACTCACCGGCGATCAGGCGCAGGCTGCCGGCGCTGTCCTTCAAGGCGATGCTCGGGATGTCAGCATCGAGAATCGTCTGGTAGCCGGGGTCGGCCATTTTGTCCCTGGCCGGCAGGTTGACCCACAGTTGCACCATCTCCAGGGTGCCGCCGCTTTTGGCGAATCCTTCGGAGTGAAACTCTTCATGCAGGATCCCCGAGGCAGCGGTCATCCATTGCACATCGCCAGGGCCGATCTTGCCGCCGCTGCCGGTGGAATCCCGGTGCTCCAGTTCGCCCTTGTAAACGATAGTCACGGTTTCAAAACCACGATGAGGATGCTGACCAACGCCACGTCGTTCGGTGGTCGGGGTGAATTCAGCGGGGCCGGCGTGATCGAGCAACAGGAACGGGCTGATGTGTTTGCCCAGGTTGTCGTAGGAAAACAGCGTGCGAACCGGAAAACCGTCGCCAACCCAATGGGTCCGTGGGCTGGTGTAGATACCGATGATGTTTTTCATGGTGTCTCCTGGTGAGGGGGTGGTGAAGCCATGGACAAAGCTTAAAACCGTGACCTTTGCTGCGCTAGACTGCAAAAATCAGCTTTAGCGTTCTATCTGGAGAACGATGGTGGAAGACCTCAACACCCTCTACTACTTCACCCAAGTGGTGGAGCATCACGGTTTCGCTGCGGCCGGCCGGGCACTGGACATGCCCAAGTCGAAGCTCAGCCGACGCATTGCCGAGCTTGAAGAACGTCTCGGCGTGCGCCTGCTGCACCGCACCAGCCGGCATTGCTCATTGACGGAAATCGGCCAGGCGTATTACCAGCGTTGCCTGGCCATGCGGGTGGAGGCGGAAAGCGCCGCCGAACTGATCGAGCGCAACCGCTCCGAGCCTCAGGGCATGGTGCGTATCAGTTGCCCGACGGCGCTGCTCAACACCTGGGTCGGGCCGATGCTGACCCGTTACATGCTCAAGTATCCGTTGGTGCAAGTGTTCATCGAGAGCACCAACCGCCGGGTCGATCTGATTCACGAAGGCTTCGACATTGCCCTGCGGGTACGCTTTCCACCGCTGGAAAACACCGACATGGTGATGAAGGTGCTGGGCAACAGCACCCAGAGCGTGGTCGGCAGCCCGGCCTTTTTATCGCGCCTGTCGACACCGGCCTCCCCGGCCGACCTCAGCGGCCTGCCGAGCCTGCACTGGGGCGCGGCGCAGCGCGAATATCAGTGGGAACTGTTCGGCGCCGATGGCAGCACGGCGATGATCCGGCATGCCCCGCGCATGGTCACCGATGACCTGTTGGCCTTGCGCCATGCGGCAGTCGCCGGGATCGGCATCGTGCACCTGCCCAGCGTGGTGGTGCGCGATGAAATCGCTGCCGGGCAACTGGTGGAACTGGTGCCGGGCTGGGCACCGAAGAGCGGAGTGATCCATGCGATATTCCCGTCGCGTCGCGGCCTGCTGCCGTCGGTGCGCACGTTGATCGATTTTCTCGGGGAAGAATTCAGCCGCAGTGATATTGCTTGAAGGCAGCGGCAAGCTTTGAGCTGAAAGCGGCAAGTTGATTGGGGGGGGGTAGCGGAGATTTTATTTCGGGCATAATATTAAATTTGATTACACCCATAATATTGAGCCCACCGAGGACTCCGTCATGCAAAGCCCTAACCGCGACGCCACCCTCGCCCAATGGATCGCCCAGGAACAGGCCATGCGCGCCCGCCTTGCCGGGCCCGGCAGTCTGTCCATGGCCGAGGTCAGCGCGTTGTCCCCCGCCGAGTTTTTCGAAGGCATTGGCAACGGCGAATTGCCCTCCCCGCCGATTGGCACGCTGATGGATTTCATCCCCATCCAATGGTCGACCGGACTGTTCATCTTCCAGGGCACGCCGGACGCTCGGCACTACAACCCGCTGGGCACGGTTCACGGCGGCTATGCTGCAACCTTGCTGGATTCATGCATGGGTTGCGCGGTCCATACACAACTGAAAAAAGGCCAGGGTTACACCACGCTGGATCTGCGCATCAGCTACGTCCGCGCGTTGAACAACGCCAGTGGACCGGTGCGTGCCGAGGGCAAGATTGTGCACTTGGGTCGCTCGACGGCGCTGGCCGAGGGGCGGATTTATGATGTGGATGGGCGGTTGTATGCGACGGGTACCACCACTTGCATGATTCTTGAACCTCGGGGCTAAGGCTTCAGACCGAGTCGCTACCTTCGCGAGCAAGCCCGCTCCCACATGGGGAATGCATTCCAAATGTGGGAGCGGGCTTGCTCGCGAAGGCGTCGGATCAGACACCATCACCCCACCAGACTGCCGATGATTCTTGATCTACGGTAAACATTGCTTTGCCAATCCAGCGGTTTTTCTCACGGATGCAGGCGCAGATACTGTCGCCCATTCCCACTGCAACCTCTGGAGTCATCAATGTCCATTCCCGCCTTCGGCCTGGGTACGTTTCGCTTGCAAGGCCAGGTGCTCATCGATTCGGTGAGCACCGCCCTGGCGCTCGGTTACCGGGTGATCGATACCGCACAAATCTACGAGAACGAAGCCGAGGTCGGCGAGGCTATCGCCGCCAGCAGCATCGCCCGGGAAGACCTGTTCATCACCAGCAAGATCTGGGTCGCCAACCTGGCCGGTGATCGACTGATCGACAGCCTGAAGGAAAGCCTGGGCAAACTGCAGACCGATTACCTGGACCTGACCCTGATCCACTGGCCTTCGCCGGACGATCAAGTGCCTGTCGCAGCGTTCATGGGCGCCCTGCTCGAAGCCAAACGCATGGGCCTGACCCGGCAGATCGGCGTGTCCAACTTCACCATCGACCTGATGAAACAGGCGATTGCGGCCATCGGCGCCGAGCACATCGCCACGAACCAGATCGAACTGCACCCGTACCTGCAAAACCGCAAGGTCGTCGCGTTCGCGCAGAGCCAGGGCATTGGCATCACGTCCTACATGACTCTGGCTTACGGTGAAGTCCTCAAGGACCCGCTCATCCAGCAGATCGCCGAACGCCTGCGAGCGACGCCGGCTCAGGTCACCCTGGCGTGGGCCATGCAATCGGGTTACTCGGTGATCCCGTCGTCCACTCGCCGGGCCAACCTCGAAAGCAACTTGAAGGCTCGCGAACTGACCTTGAGCGAGGCCGACATGGCCTTGATCGCAACACTGGATCGCGGCCACCGGTTGACCAGTCCCAAAGGCATCGCACCGAGCTGGGATTGAGCCTCAGTCCTGCTCGAGACGCAGGTCCAGGCGGGTCATGGCTTTCTGCAACTGGTCGACGGCGGCGTCGATCAGTGCCGCGCGGCCGTCATTGCACGCCCGCTCCAGTTGTTCGCAACACTCGACCAGGCCAAGCGCTTGCACCATCAGCGCCCCGCCCTTGATCCGGTGTGCCAGTGTCTGCAAACCCGGGCGGTTGTCGCTGGCGTGCAAGGCCAGCAAATGCACGCGGTCCTCACGGTTGGTCAGCGCCAGATCGTGCAGCAGTTGATCGACCAGCTCAGGGTCCGTATCCGCATAGCGCTCCAGCCCGCTCAAGTCGAACTCGGCCAAGCCTGGGTCGTCATTTGCCGCCGGGGGTGTGCTGGAAAAGCGCAGAGCCAGCCACGCCTGCAAATCCACCAGGCGAATGGGTTTGAACAGGCAATCGTCCATGCCCGCCGCCTGACAGCGGATTTTCTCCTCAGCCTGCGCATTGGCGGTAAAGCCCAGAATCAGCGTAGGCGACAACCCCTGCAGCCGCTCTTGCTCACGTATTGCGCCCGCCAATTCGTAACCGCTGAGCACCGGCATGTTGCAGTCGGTAATGACCAGTTCGAAACTCTGTTCGAAACTCTGTCCGCGCCACTGTTCAAGCCCCTGCGCCCCATCCTCCGCCAATACCACACTGTGACCCAGATAGCTCAACTGCCGCGAGAGCAGCAGGCGATTGGCCGGGTAATCGTCAACCACCAGGATCGACAACGCCCGGGTCGTGAGTTGCGCCGAGTCCTGGGGCATCCCCTCCACGGGCAACGCTTGCAGGGCGGGCAGCATCAGGCTGATGTCCACCCGCGTGCCGCGCCCAGGCTCACTATCGAGATGCAACTGCCCGCCCATCATTTCGCACAAGGTACGACTGATCACCAGGCCCAGGCCGGACCCTTGCCGGGCGGTCTGCTGATTGTTATCGGCCTGCACGAACGGGCTGAACAGGCGTTGCTGGTCGAAAGCGCTGATACCGATGCCGCTGTCCTCGATCCGTACGCTGACGGCGAGATGCGCCGGAGCTTGCGGCCGCACTCGCAGTGTCAGGCTCACCTGGCCTGCACGGGTGAACTTGATGGCGTTGCTCAGCAGATTGGACAGCACTTGTTTGAAGCGCACGGGATCGAGCATCACATCGAGGTCACTGTGTTCGGCGAGCTCGACCCGCCATTGCAGATTCTTCTGAATCGCCAGCCCTTCGAAAACCCGGCAGACCGATGTCACCAGCGCATGCAGGTTGACCCGCTCCGGCGCCAACGACAAATGCCCCGATTCGATCCGGGCGACGTCCAGGATGTCGCCGATCAAATCCAGCAATTGCTGCCCGGCATTGGAGGCCACCTCGATGGCGGCGCGGTCGGTCACCCCTTCATCGGCCCGTTTCAGCGCCAGTTCGAGCATGCCGATCAAGGCGTTCATCGGCGTGCGAATCTCATGGCTCATGGTGGCCAGGAACGTGGTCTTGGCCCGGTTGGCGTCGTCCGCCGCGTCCTTGGCTTCCTGCAATTGCCCGAGCAATTGCTGACGCTGACGAATCTGCCGCCGCTGCCAGACGATCCCGGCCAACGCGAGCAACAGCAAGACACCCGCCAGCGCAAACGCCTGCAAGATCGCCTGTCGGTGTCGCAGCCAGTAACTCTGCTCGACCACCGAGTCATAGCGCCAGGGTTGAGTCAGCTCGTCTATTTCTTCGGGAGGAATGCTTAACAGCGCCTTATCCAGAATCGAATGCAGTTCTGCAGCCTCGCGACTGGTTGCCAGAGTGCTTCGGACAGGGTTGGCACCCACGGTGCTGGTCACCTGCAGGCGATCGCGATACTGCCTGGAAATCAGGTAGCGAGCGCTGATCAAGGAGTTGATGCCGCCGTGGACCTTGCCCTGGGCGACCATTTTCATGGCGTCCGTCGACAGTGGTGCATCCACCAGCTGGATCTGCGGGTGATGCTGGCGAAGGTACTCGCCGGCAATGTTGCCCTGGGTCAGTGCCAGGGCTTTTCCCGCCATGTCTTCCAGCGTCCTGGGGCTGTCCCCGGTCGCTCGGGTCACCAGCACCGAAGGGCTGCTCAGAAACGCCCGGGTGAACAGCAGTTCATCCTCACGCTGGGAACTGAGGCCGATACCGGCCAGTACATCGACCTGCCCATTGGTGATTCCGGACACCATATCAGTCACTGATTTCATGCTCTGGATGTCGAATTGCAGCCCGGTGCGCGAAGTGATTTTCGCCAGCACATCGACGCTGATACCGCGAAACTTGCCTTCGCTGTCGATAAATGAAATCGGCGGAATATTGTCGTTGATTGCCACCCTCACCCGCGGGTGGCGTTCGAGCCAGTGCTGTTCCGCCACACTCAATTGCAATGACCGGGTGCCGTGGATAGATACGCCATTGCCCCCCCAGCGACGCAGAATGTTCATCTGTTCATTGGGGGTGATGGCCGCCAAAGCCTTGTTGACGATGCGCAACAGCGAAACGTTGTCGCGGGTCATCGCGAAGGCAAAGCGCCCGGACTCCATGGGCGAGAAGTCGGTCAGTTGCACGTTGTTCAGGTAGTTCCTGCTGATCAGGTAGTGGGCATTGATCGCATCGCCCAGATAGACATCGGCCTGGCCGAAAGCCACGGCACCCATCGCCGCCAGTGTCGAGGGAAACAGCTGGACCTGCGCCTTGGAATAGAACTGTTGCACGCTGTATTCGGGCAAGTAGTGATACAGCATCACCAACCGCTGGCCGGCCAGAGTCGAGTCAAGCACCGGAGGGGAATCGGTGCGGGTGACCAGCACCGGTTGATCGACCGCGTAGGCGCTGGACATCTGTAACTGCGGGTCCTCGGCTTCATATCGATTGGCGGTTCCCAGAAGGTCTGCCCGCCCCTCCTTGATGGCCTGCAGCGCGTCGGCTCGCGACGGATAACAGTGCACCTCTATGTCAATGTTCAACAATTGTTCGAGCAACCCGGCGTAATCGGCTGTCACGCCTTCGAATACCTTGCCCGCCGTATTGAACTCGAAGGGGGGATAGTCCGGCCCCGAGACAGCCAGCACCAATTTGCCCTTTTGCTGCAGCCAGCGTAACTCGGTGTCCGACAACCTGACGCTCAGGCCTTCGGCACTCGAGCGTCCCAACAGGGTCAACGACTGTTGCGCACAGACCGTCGGTACCCAAAGAAGAAGGCCCGTCAGCAACCAACCAGCCAGTCGTCGGAGAACGTTCATTCAGATCAGATGATTGCGCAGGGCGAAATCCCTCAAGTGCACCGACGAGCTCATGTTGAGCTTGAGGATGAGCCGGGTCTTGTAGGTACTGACGGTCTTGTAGCTCAGGTGCATGATCTCGGCGATCTCCAGGTTTTTCGAGCCCCGGGCCAGGTACTGCAGAATGGTCAGTTCACGATTGGAGAGTTTGTCGATCAACTGCTTTTCACTACGTTGCAACTGCCCCATCGCCACGGAGCTCGAGGGGGTCTGGGCGAAATAGGTGTAGCCGGCCATCACCGAATTCACCGCCGCCTTCAAGTCATCCAGGTCCTTGCTCTTGGAAACATAGGCCACAGCCCCGGCGCGCATGCAGCGGTCCTGATAAAACTGCGCCTCCAGCGAGGTGAACACCACCACGCGACATCGGGTGTTTTCAGCCTTTATGCGATCCATCACCTCAAGCCCCGCCACCCCGGGAAGACCCAGATCAAGCAACACGACATCCGGTTGATGCTCCCGGATCAACGACAGGACCTCATCGCCACGGGAGGCCTCGTAAATCCGCGTGAACCCTTCACCCTTGAGTATGAGTTTGATCATGGAGCGAACCACCGGATGATCTTCCACAATCAGTGCTGACTTCATGACAACTCCCGTGCAAAACAACACGATCGGGCCAAAAAAAGCCCTCCAGACACTGCAGCGGTTGGGCACAACGCTGCGCAAAGACAATTGCATGGAAGGCTGGAAAGAACTACCTGACAGAAATGACAGTTCCGACGAACGGCAGGCGACGATCGACAGTGCTCATCAACTGCGTGATTGACGCAAGGTCAGGCAGAGCGGCCTGGCTGACCTGGACCTTGCCCGCAACGGACGGCACCGGCGCCTGCTGCTCATTGAAGATATACCCGTGATGAACCTGCGGGTTGTCAGCCAGGAAACTGAACAGGTCCAGCCCTCCGCTGGCCATCGTCCCATTGACGAGCACCAGGTCCAGCGGCTCGCCAGCGTACTCCACCAGTGGAAGGAGCTCGTCGAGGCTGTGCACCGGCGCCACCCGAAAGTAGCCGAGCTGGTTGAACAGCCGCTCGATCCGCAGGCGATTGAAGTGCTGCGCATCGGCGATCAGGATGCGCAAGGATTTATCCGGCAAGGTGACCTCCAAAAGGATGTCGGTTTCAAGAGGTCGCAAAGCCTACGGTAGCCCCCCCCCAGGTTTATGTAGGAATATTCCTAAATGAATACCGGTTAGTCTGACGATTGCCAGGGAAACCTTGGCCTTCACTCCGTAGTACTCGGACTCCAGAACGCCTGCACCACCAGGTTCGAGGTCGAAATCCTGGCCACCAGCGCATCCAGTTCATCACCATCGACCGAGGTGGTCGCCAGGGTGGCTTCGATTTCAATTTCATCCGTGCCGAAGGCATGCACATCGACATCGCTGGCCGGATAGTTGCTGCGCTCCAGCTCGGCTTCGAGCAAGGCCAGCACGGTTTTTTGCTGCGTACGCCGGGCGATGACATAGACGATGTTGGTGACTTCCGCCGAAATCACGTCCAGCGGCTGACGGTTGATGTTGTTGACGATCGGCCGCAGCAAGGTGTTGGCCGCCAGCACGAACAGCGTGCCGAGCAAGGCCTCGGCCAGCAGGTCGGCACCGGCGCAGGCACCGACCGCCGCCGAGGTCCAGAGGGTGGCGGCCGTATTGAGGCCGCGCACATTGCCCTCTTCACGCATGATCACCCCGGCACCGAGAAAACCGATGCCGGAAACCACATACGCCACGACCCGCACGGCGCCATCGGCACCGGCAAGCCGGTTGGCCATGTCGACGAAAATCGCCGCGCCCACCGCCACCAGCACGTTGGTGCGCAGGCCGGCGGTGCGCTGCCGGTACTGGCGCTCGAATCCGATCAGGCCACCGAGGATGAAGGCCGCGCTGAGGCTGACCAGGGTGTCGAGCAGAGAGGTCAGGTTGAGGTTGTTGATGGCTTGCATGATGAAATCCTTGAAAAATACACGATCCCCTGTAGGAGCGAGCTTGCTCGCGATGGTCTCAAGAGCGCCGCGTTTAGCCAGTAAACACGCGTTATCGTTAACGACCATCGCGAGCAGGCTCGCTCCTACATCTGGCAGCATTACTGCCAGCCAAACCGCCGGATGTAGACCCCCTTCACCGCCTGGGTCAGCGCCATGTACGCCAGCAGGATCACCGGCAGGAACACGAAGTACATTGACGGCAATGCCTGCAGCTTGAAGTAGTGCGCCAGCGGGCCCATCGGCAGGAAAATCCCCACGGCCATGATCAACCCGGTCATCACCAGCAACGGCATGGCCGCGCGGCTTTGCAGGAACGGGATCTTCGGCGTGCGGATCATGTGCACGATCAGTGTCTGGGTCAGCAACCCGACCACGAACCAGCCGGACTGGAACAGGGTCTGGTGATCCGGGGTGCTGGCATCGAACACGTACCACATCAAGGCGAATGTAGTGATGTCGAAGATCGAACTGATCGGCCCGAAGAACAGCATGAAGCGCCCGACATCCGCCGGCTGCCAGCGCTGCGGTTGCTTGAGCATCTCGTCATCGACGTTATCGAACGGAATGGCGATCTGCGAAATGTCGTAGAGCAGGTTCTGCACCAGCAGGTGCATCGGCAGCATCGGCAGGAAGGGGATGAACGCACTGGCCACCAGCACCGAGAACACGTTGCCGAAGTTCGAACTGGCGGTCATCTTGATGTACTTGAGCATGTTGGCGAAGGTCCGGCGCCCTTCCAGCACCCCCTCCTCCAGCACCATCAGGCTCTTTTCCAGCAGGATGATGTCGGCTGCCTCCTTGGCGATGTCCACGGCGCTGTCCACGGAAATACCGATGTCGGCCGTGCGCAGGGCCGGGGCGTCGTTGATGCCGTCGCCCATGAAACCGACCACATGGCCGTTACCCTTGAGTAGCCGGACGATGCGCTCCTTGTGCGACGGCGTCAGTTTGGCGAAGACGTTGGTGGTCTCCACGGCTTTCGCCAGCTCGGCATCCGTCATGCGCTCGATGTCGTTGCCCATCAGCAGGCCCTGCTGCTCCAGGCCGACTTCGCGGCAGATCTTCGCTGTAACCAGTTCGTTGTCACCGGTCAGCACTTTCACCGCCACGCCGTGGACCGCCAGCGCCTTGAGGGCCGGCGCGGTGCTTTCTTTCGGTGGATCGAGAAAGGCCACATAACCGATCAGTGTCAGTGCCTGTTCATCGGCCAGGCTGTAGGTGTCGCGGCCTTCAACCATTGGCCGTGCTGCTACCGCAACCACCCGCAGGCCCTCGGCGTTGAACGTGGCCGTGGCCTGACGGATGCGCACCAGCAGTTCTTCGTTCAAGGCTTCATCGACTTCGCCATGGCGCACCCGCGAGCAGACCGCCAACACTTCCTCCACCGCCCCCTTGCAGATCAGCAGGTGCGGTTGATCGCGCTCGGCGACCACCACCGACATGCGCCGGCGAGTGAAGTCGAACGGAATCTCGTCGACCTTGCGAAACGCCGTGCCGACTTTCAGTTCACGATGGATTTCGACGTGTTCGAGCACCGCCACATCCAGCAGGTTTTTCAGGCCGGTCTGGTAGTAGCTGTTGAGGTAGGCCATTTCCAGCACGTCATCCGAGTCGTTGCCCCAGACGTCGACGTTGCGCGCCAGGAAGATCTTGTCCTGGGTCAGGGTGCCGGTCTTGTCGGTGCACAGCACGTCCATGGCGCCGAAGTTCTGGATCGCGTCGAGGCGTTTGACGATGACTTTCTTGCGCGACAGGAACACCGCGCCCTTGGCCAGGGTCGAGGTGACGATCATCGGCAGCATTTCCGGGGTCAGGCCCACGGCAATCGACAGCGCGAACAGCAGCGCTTCGGTCCAGTCGCCCTTGGTGAAACCGTTGATGAACAACACCAGCGGCGCCATCACGAACATGAAGCGGATCAACAGCCAGCTGACTTTGTTGACGCCGGTCTGGAACGAAGTCGGCGCGCGATCCGTCGCCCCGACCCGCTGGGCCAGGGCGCCGAAATAGGTGCTGTTGCCGGTGGTGAGGATCACCGCCATGGCCGTGCCGGACACCACGTTGGTACCCATGAACAGGATGTTGTCCAGGTCCAGCGGATTCTGCGTGTCGCGGTCCTGCTGCCGGGGAAATTTTTCCACCGGCATCGATTCGCCGGTCATGGCCGCCTGGCTGACGAACAGGTCCTTGGCGCTGAGCACCCGGCAATCGGCGGGAATCATGTCCCCGGCAGACAGCACGATCAGGTCACCCGGCACCAGTTGTTTGATCGGCAATTCGATGCGCTGCGCGCTGTGGTTCTCAAGGTCCCGGCGCATCACTGTGGCCGTGTTGCTGACCATGGCCTTGAGGGCATCGGCGGCCTGATTGGATTTTGTTTCCTGCCAGAAACGCAGCAGGGTCGAGAGCACCACCATGGAGAAAATCACGATGGCGGCTTTCATGTCTTCAGTCAGCCAGGAGATGACCGCCAACAGTGTCAGCAGCAGGTTGAACGGATTCTTGTAGCAGTGCCACAGGTGCGTCCACCAGGGCAGCGGTTGTTCGTGCTCGACTTCATTAAGGCCGAACTGCTCGCGCAGGGCATCGGCTTCAGGCTCGCTCAAGCCATCGGTGTGAGAGCCGAGTGTGTCGAGCAACTGGCCAGTTTCGCTGCCGGCAGCGTTGACCAGGGTTTGCGCCAGGGTGGGCGGGACTTCACGGCTGACCGTGGTTTCGGTGAAGGTTTCCAGCAACGCCAGGCGACGGAAGTGCCGGGCGATGTGGCGGTTACGCAGGAAGCCTGCGAAGAATTCCTTGAGGGTAAGTTTCATGGCTGGTGCCCCTTTGGTCAGCCGGGAAACCGTCGAGCAGGCAGGTCCACGCCTCTGCCGCCGGAACAACCGGCAAAGCAAGGCCTGGCGCGCCGGTCACGAATGACAGGCGTGTCGATAGAGCGGCGGCCACGACAAAAAGTCGAAACCACGCACTGTTCAGTGTCGATGAGAGGGACGTCGGGACACGGCCGGGACTGGCCATGATCAGGATGCCGCTGCTCGCTTGTCGGCGAGACAACGGCACTGGAGACTGCGCGTTATCTTGCCGAGAAAATGCCGGTTACCGAGACCGGCCGACAACTGTCACTCGAACAAGTACCCACTGTGGGTCTCCGTAATGGATGAAAACGCGCGAAGCTTACGCCCCGATGTTTGGGGAGTAAACCCGTTACATAGTCTTGCAGGGGGAAAATCAGGGTTCTTCAGGAAGGGTTCAGCTTTCAAGAATTCTGGTGCTTTCAATGGCCCCTTCGCGAGCAGGCTCGCTCCCACAATGGACCTGTGTTCACAGGGCTACTGTGGGAGCGAGCCTGCTCGCGAAGGCGGCCTGTCAGTCGCCGCAGAACTCAGCTGGCCGTGGCCAACAACAGATCCACCACCGACCGCCCATGCCCGCGATGCTTGCCGTGCTCATACAACGAACCGGCAATCTCATCGGCACGGATCGGCAGGATCGACAACAAGGTGTCGCTCAACCCGTGGCTGGCCTGGCAGAAGCCCTGCATGTAGAGGCCGGCCTTGCAGCGTTCATCAGTGATCAGTTTGTAATTGCGATCGACCTTGAAATCGCCCAGGTACTCTTCCAGCGGCGCCAGCAGCTTGCGGTGCATCTGCCGCTCGTAACCGGTGGCCAGCACCACGGCGTCGTAGTGACGCACCGAGACTTCACCGGTGGCGTTGTTGCGCAGCACCAGTTCGACGCCGCGTTCGTTGGCGGTGGCCTTTTCGATCGTGGTCAGGGTATGGAACGCATGACGGGCGATGCCCGAGACCTTCTGCCGGTAGAAGATGCCGTAGATGCGCTCGATCAGATCGATGTCCACCACCGAATAGTTGGTGTTGTGGTACTCGTTGACCAGGCGCTCGCGTTCGCTGTCGGGCTGCTGGAACACCAGGTCGGTGAATTCCGGCGAGAACACCTCGTTGACGAAGGGGCTGTCGTCGGCCGGCTTGAGTGCCGAGCCGCGCAGGATCATGTCCACCTGCACCGACGGGAAGCTGTCGTTCAAATCGATGAAGGCCTCTGCGGCGCTCTGCCCGCCACCGATGATCGCAATGCTCATCGGCTGGTTGTTCACGCACGGTTGTTTGGCCATCTGCGCCAGGTACTGGGAATGGTGGAACACCCGGCCGTCATCCTTGAGCGCCTTGAACACTTCGGGAATACGCGGCGTGCCACCGGCGCTGACCACCACCGAACGGGTGGTGCGCACCTGTTGATGGCCGCTCGCATCGCGGGAAATCACCCGCAATGCCTCGACCTGATGGTTGTGCAGCACCGGCTCGATGGTCAGCACTTCTTCGCCGTAACGGCTTTGCGCCGAGAACTGCCCGGCCACCCAACGCAGGTAGTCGTTGTACTCCATGCGGCACGGATAGAAGGTGCCCAGGTTGATGAAGTCCACCAGGCGCCCGTGGGCCTTGAGGTAATTGACGAACGAGTAAGGGCTGGTCGGGTTGCGCAGGGTCACCAGGTCCTTGAGGAAGGAAATCTGCAACTCGCTCTGGGTCACCAGGGTGTTGCCGTGCCAGCGATAGTCGGCCTGCTTGTCGAGAAACAGCACATCCAGCTTGCCCTGGCTCGCCCCGCGCTCTTGCAGCGCGATGGCCAGTGCCAGGTTCGACGGGCCGAAACCGACGCCGATCAGGTCGTGAACGAGGGGCGATGCAATTGCCTGTGTCATTTCCAGTGTCCTCTGGATGTTCCCCGCAACAGCGGGGCATTGAACCTAAGTGACCTGACCGGCCTTGGGCAGGGCAACAGGTCGTCTGTTGAGTAGGAACGAGGACAATGGAACAAAATTTAACCGGGCTTGATGAATCCCGCAGGATCAGTGGCCTTCCCACTGGCGCATCCGCGCACGGCAATGCTTCATGGCATTGACGATGTGCTTTTCCACCAGCGCACGGGAAATACCCAATTGCCCGGCGATTTCCAGATGGGACAGGCCATCGATCTTGCGCAGCAGAAAACTCTCGCGGCACAGCCGTGGCAGTTCCGCCAGGGCACGCTGGAGCATGTCCAGGCGCTGGCCGTGATCGAGGACCTTGTGCGGTGAAGGTATGAAGCAGCTTTCTTCGCTGTCGAGTACGTCCAGCGGCTCGGTGCGACGCAAGGCGTTGCGCCGGTGGTCATCGACGACCAGGTTGAGGGCGGTGCGATAAAGAAATGCCCGGGGCTGCTCGATCGGTGTATCGCTGGAACGCTCCAGGACCCGCAGGTAAGCGTCATGCACCACATCTTCGGCCACCTGACGGTTGCCCAGCCTGGCGTTCAGGAAACACACCAGCTCGCGATAGTAGTTTTCCAACATGACTCCCGTCCGCACGGGGGTGCGGTTGCTGTCCTTGAGCCGTTTCGGCGACCGCTGGATCAAGCAGTGGCACGATAGTGGCAGTTGAGTAGTGTAATTTATAGTAATTCTCATATAGATTTAAAGTACTGCTTCACCTCGCCCGATAAATAGTCCCCCGCAGGTGTTACGTCGTGTGTCTGTAGCTAAATTCACGGGGGCTTTCATCGTATTAAGGACAGCTCCCCGTCTCTGCCCGGACGGGCCGATTTCCCAAGGCCGGAACCCTGCATGAAACGCCCCCGACAGACCCGACGCGCCCTGCTTGCAGCACTTTGTCTGATCCCCGTGGTGGCCGTCGCCGCCTGGCAGTTCATCCCGCCGGGCCGCGACCGGTTCACCACCGTCCAGGTCAGCCGCGCCGACATTGAAAGCAGCGTCACCGCCCTGGGCACCCTGCAACCGCGGCGCTATGTCGACGTCGGCGCCCAGGCCTCCGGGCAAATCCACAAGATCCACGTGGAAGTCGGCGACCGGGTCAAGGAAGGCCAGTTGCTGGTGGAAATCGACCCGTCCACGCAACAGGCCAAACTCGATGCCGGACGCTTCTCCATCGAAAACCTCAAGGCGCAGCTGCAGGAACAGCGGGCGCAACACGAACTGGCCCGGCAGAAATACCAGCGCCAGCAGAACCTCGCCGCTGGCGGCGCCACCCGTGAAGAAGACGTGCAGACCGCCCAGGCCGAACTGCGCGTGACCCAGGCGCGCATCGACATGTTCCAGGCGCAGATCCGCCAGGCCGAAGCCAGCCTGCGCAGCGATCAGGCGGAGCTCGGCTACACGCGGATTTATGCACCGATGGCCGGCACAGTAGTGGCGCTGGATGCCCGCGAGGGCCAGACCCTCAACGCCCAGCAGCAGACACCGCTGATTCTGCGCATCGCCAAGCTGTCGCCAATGACTGTGTGGGCCGAGGTCTCGGAGGCCGACATCGGCCACGTCAAACCCGGCATGCACGCCTGGTTCACCACCCTGAGCGGCGGCACCCGGCGCTGGACCAGCACCGTGCGGCAAATCCTCCCCGTGCCGCCCAAGCCACTGGACCAGACCAGCCAGGGCGGCGGCAGCCCCGCCAGCACCAGCAAAAGCGGGAGTGCCCGCGTGGTGCTGTACACCGTGCTGCTGGACGTCGACAACGCCGACAACGCGCTGATGGCGGAAATGACCACCCAGGTGTTCTTCGTCGCCAACCAGGCGCAGAACGTCCTCACCGCCCCCATCGCCGCCCTGCAAACCGGCGCACAGCCAGACCTGCAGACCGCGCAAGTGGTCGCCAAAAACGGCAGCATCGAACAGCGCGACGTGCGCACCGGCATCAGTGACCGCCTGCGGGTGCAGATCCTCGACGGCCTGCAAGAAGGCGATCATCTGTTGATCGGCCCGGTCGACGGGAGTGGCGGCTGAATGCTGACGCCCCTGATCGAACTTTCGGACATCCGCAAAGCCTACGGCGGTGGCGAGGCGCCTGAAGTTCACGTATTGCGCGGTATCGACCTGTCGATCCATGCCGGAGAGTTCGTGGCGATTGTCGGCGCCTCCGGTTCCGGCAAGTCGACGCTGATGAACATCCTCGGCTGCCTCGACCGTCCGACCTCGGGCGAATACCGTTTCGCCGGGGAAAACGTCGCCGCCCTCGACAGCGACGAACTGGCCTGGCTGCGGCGCGAAGCCTTCGGTTTTGTGTTCCAGGGCTATCACCTGATTCCGTCGGGTTCGGCCCAGGAGAACGTCGAGATGCCGGCCATCTATGCCGGCACTCCGGCCGCCGAACGTCACGCCCGCGCCGCCGCCCTGCTCGAGCGCCTCGGCCTGGCTTCGCGAACCGGCAACCGCCCCCATCAACTCTCCGGCGGCCAGCAGCAACGGGTGTCGATCGCCCGCGCGCTGATGAACGGCGGCCACATCATTCTTGCCGACGAACCCACCGGCGCCCTCGACAGCCACAGCGGTGCCGAGGTCATGAGCCTGCTCGACGAGCTGGCGAGCCAGGGCCACGTGGTGATCCTCATCACCCACGACCGCGAAGTGGCAGCCCGGGCCAAACGCATCATCGAGATCCGCGACGGCCTGATCATCAGCGACAGCGCCAGTGAGAACCCGACCGCGCAAAACCCGGCGAACCCCGGTGCGCTACAAGCCGTCGACCTGCGCAAGCGCTTGAGTGAAGGCGCCGAAGCCACCGGCGCCTGGAAGGGCGAATTGGTCGATGCCGTGCACGCGGCGTGGCGGGTGATGTGGATCAACAAGTTCCGCACCGCGCTGACCCTGCTCGGGATCATTATCGGCGTCGCCTCGGTGGTGGTCATGCTGGCCGTGGGTGAAGGCAGCAAGCGCCAGGTGATGGCGCAGATGGGCGCGTTCGGTTCCAACATCATTTACCTCAGCGGCTCGGCGCCCAACCCGCGTACGCCGATGGGCATCATCACCCTCGATGAGGTCGCAGCGATTGCCAGCTTGCCCCAGGTCATGCGGATCATGCCGGTCAACGGCCAGGAGGCCGGGGTGCGCTTCGGCAACCTTGATCACATGAGCTATGTCGGTGGCAACGACACCAACTTCCCGGCGATCTTCAACTGGCCGGTGGTCGAGGGCAGCTACTTCACCCACGCCGATGAACAGAACGCCGCGGCGGTCGCGGTGATCGGGCACAAGGTGCGGACCAGGTTGCTCAAGGACGTGGCCAACCCGATCGGCCAGTACATCCTGATCGAAAACGTACCCTTCCAGGTGGTCGGCGTGCTCGCCGAAAAAGGCGCCAGCTCCGGCGACTCCGACAGCGACGACCGCATTGCCATCCCCTACTCCGCCGCCAGTGTGCGCCTGTTCGGCACGCACAATCCCGAGTACATCGCCATCGCCGCCGCCGACGCGCGCAAGGTCAAGGAAACCGAAAAAGCCATCGAGCAATTGATGCTGCGCCTGCACGACGGCAAGCACGACTTCGAACTGACCAACAATGCCGCAATGATCCAGGCCGAGGCACGCACGCAAAACACCCTGTCGCTGATGCTCGGTTCGATTGCCGCCATTTCGCTGCTGGTGGGCGGGATCGGCGTGATGAACATCATGCTCATGACCGTGCGCGAGCGGACTCGAGAGATCGGCATCCGCATGGCCACCGGTGCGCGCCAGCGCGACATCCTGCGCCAGTTCCTCACCGAGGCGGTGATGCTCTCGGTGGTGGGCGGCCTCACCGGGATTGCCCTGGCGCTGATCGTCGGTGGCGTGCTGATTTTCAGCGAAGTGGCTGTCGCGTTCTCCCTGATAGCGGTGCTGGGCGCCTTCGGCTGCGCCCTGGTCACCGGTGTTGTTTTCGGCTTTATGCCGGCCCGCAAAGCTGCCCGACTCGACCCGGTCACGGCCCTTACTAGTGAATGATCGATTGATGAAGCCGCCACTCAGTGTATTAACCCTGTGCCTGTTGCTCAGTGCCTGCGGCACCCCGGCCCAGCGCCCCGACAGCGGCATCCAGCCGCCGGCCTCTTGGCAATCGCCACACACCGCAGGCGCTGTCCATGACAACCAGCAATGGTGGAATCGCTTCGGCAGCCCGCAACTGGGTCGCCTGATCGAACAGGCGCGCCTCGGCAGTTACGATTTGGCCGCCGCCATCGCCAGAGTGCGCCAGGCCCAGGCCGACACGGTCATCGCCGGTGGCTCGCAACTGCCGGAGGTCAAGGCCTCGGCCAATGCCAATCGCCAGAAGCTGATGCGGGGCAGCGGCTACAGTCAGCTCGATGCCGACAGCGATAACGACGCCGTCGACTACTTCAATGCGAACCTGGTGGCCAGCTACGAAATCGATTTCTGGGGCGGCCAGCAGGCCAGCCGCGACAGTGCGCAATTCAGTCTGAACGCCAGCGAGTTCGACCAGGCCACCGTGGAATTGACCTTGCTCAGCGGCGTGGCCAACAGTTACGCGCAAGCCTTGTCGTTGCAGGAGCAGAGCCGCATCGCCGAGTTGAACCTGGCCAATGCGCAAAGCGTGCTGAAACTGGTGCAGACCCGCTTCGATTCGGGCTCGGCCACGGCCCTTGAACTGGCGCAGCAAAAAAGCCTGGTGGCGGCGCAGCAACGCCAGCTGCCGCTGGTGCGGCAACAGGCCGAGGAGGCGCGAATCAGCCTCGCCGCCCTGCTCGGCCGCCCGGTACAGGCACTGTCGCTGGGTCAGGAACGCTTCGATCAACTGACCTGGCCGGCCATCGACGCCGGGGTGCCCAGCCAGTTGCTCAGCCGCCGTCCGGACATTGCCCGGGCCGAGGCCCAACTGGCCGCCGCCCAGGCCGACGTCACCGTCGCCCGGGCCGCCATGCTGCCCACCGTGACCCTCACCGCCGAAATCGGCTCCGGGGCCGACCGGGTCGACGATATTCTGCGCAGTCCCTTCTACAACCTCAGCGCCGGGCTGCTTGCGCCGGTGTTCAACAACGGCCGCCTCGGCGCCCAGCGCGACAAGGCCACGGCGCGCCAGCAAGAACTGCTGGAAACCTATCGCGGCGCGATCATCAACGGCTTCGCCGACGTCGAAAAAGCCCTCAACAGCATTCGCGGGCTGGATGAACAGCGCGGCTGGCAGAGTGAGGAACTGAGCCAGGCACAGACCGCGTTCAACATCGCGCAAAGCCGTTACCTGGCCGGGGCCGAGGATTTGCTGACGGTCCTGGAAACCCAACGCACACTGTATGCGGCGCAGGATTTGAATGTGCAACTGCGCTTGTCGCGGATGCAGGCGAGTATTGCGTTGTACAAGGCGTTGGGTGGGGGGTGGCAGGCTCTGTAATTTTTGTCGTTAGTGAGTACGCCTTCGCGAGCAGGCTCGCTCCCACAGAGGATCACCAGTGAACACAAAATCTGTGTACGACCAAGATCAAGTGTGGGAGCGAGCCTGCTCGCGAAGAACGATAACGCGGAATCAAGCCTGAGATTGCTTAGCCTTCAGATTGCGCGCATACCACGGCCGCTGCGGCACCTTGCGGAACAAATCCTTCAGCTTCTTCTCGTCCTCGCCAAAGGTAATGCGCAGCGCCAGCTTCATGGTTTCCGGGTCCATTTCCACTGACTTGCCCGCCTGTAACCCCGGCGTGGTGCTGCAGCCATGGGTGACCGGGCCGAGCCACGGATCATCGATTTCGACCCAGCGCCCCGGCGCAAACCAGGGCACGCCATTGACCTGCAGCCGACTGACCTGCCCCGGGTGGAAGCGCTCATGGGCGCGGAACCAGTCCTCCAGACGATCGTCGATCCAGCCGTGGAAATGCCAGAACACCGGGTTCACATGGGAGGAAAACGGGTCGCCGAGGAAGTCGTTTTCCGCGGCGAACCAGCGCGCGGAAAAGTCCGCCGGATCACGGGCAAAGGGCACCGGCTGACCGTTGGACGGATCACGCGGCACAGAAGCCCAGCGCATGTGCAGCCAGTCGTGCAGCCCCAGCTCAACCTCCGAACCGAACTGGCCGAGGGTCAGCGTCGACAGGTAACGCGGATCACGGTAGCGCGATTCCCAGACCTGGAAATTGCTGTGATACGTCTCGCCGGTCTTGATGTCACTGACCCATTGCGAGTATTCATCATCGTCCTCGGCCAGCCAGGTCGGTGGCAGCGCGGTGCCGTCGTGGTTGTCGAAGTATCGGGCAAAGCCGGACCGGTCCCGCGCCAGCTCCGGTTGCGGCAACGGGAAGTGCTTCCAGGACGGCAAGTCCTGCATCGAACGCGCCGTGCCAAGCATGTGCCGGTGCATGAAGAAAAAGTCCACGCCCGACCCGTTGCGATCCTTGCGCACACCTCGGCCATCGCGCTCCCTGTCTCGCGGACCGGGTTGCCAGCCGAGCCCGCGCAGGGCGCCGCGCTGGTCTTCGGACAGCTTGTGCCACTTGTCCCGGGAGGCATGCCAGAGCTGGTGGAACAGACGGTGCTCCGGCGATACCAGCCAGGCCAGCAGAGCCGGATTGAGGCCAGTGCGTTCACGTGCTTCAGGGAACACCTGTTTGACGGCAATGAAGCGATGGTCCTGGGCCGTCAGCATCAGCGGACGCTTGAGGTCCAGCACACGCCCGCTGAGACTGCCGCTGCCGGCGTTACCGAAACCGGCCCAGACCTCATCCAGGGTCATTTCGAACTCGTAATCGCAACAGCCGCTGGCTCCCAGCAGTCGCCAACCGAGCTGCTTCGGGTTGGCCCCGGACAGATCGCCGAGCACCCGGTAACGGGGCTCCTCGGTGGAGCGCAAACGTTCGGCAGTGTCGAGGAAACCGACGACGCCACGACCTTTGTGAGCGATGTCGAGAAAGACCTCCAGCCCTTCCAGCGGCAAGCCTTCTAGACCGGCGTCACGACCTTCGAACCGAATCTGCCAGACCCCGCGCAAGGCGTCCGCCAACCGCTGGCCGGCCACGTCCGCCACGTCGAACGAGGCTTCGTCCGGGGTGATCGCAGGGTCCGGTTTGGTCAGTTCGCGATGCCCGTAATAGACCGCAGGCACGGCGGCACCGGTCAGCGCCAGACCCGCGAGGAACCATCGTCGAGAAATCGTCATTGCCCTACCTGTGTCAGCCATGGAGCAGGCTTTATCCAAGCTAGAACGTTTGTTGCCCTGACAAATTTAAAAGCTTCGCGAGCAGGCTCGCTCCCACAGGCGACCGCATTCCCATGTGGGAGCGAGCCTGCTCGCGAAGAGGCCGGCACAAACAACTAAATTCTCAGCCCGGCCACTCGTTCCCCCCAGATAGCAAAGGCCCCCGCGCCTGATCCCCGACGGCGAACCTGACTGAGACGGCAATGACAAAACCACGTTCGAAAAAGGCTCTTTTCATCGGCTTGCCGCTGGCCCTGGCGATCAGCGCGGGGGCAGGCTTCGGGGCTTGGGACTATTGGTTCAGGGACAATCCCGGCTACCCGGTGAAGGTGATGAAACAGGCCGATCAACTGCAGGAGCGTATCCTCTCGTTCGACAGCCACATCACCATACCGATGGACTTCGGCACCGCCGGCAACGAAGTCGACAAGGACGGCGAAGGCCAGTTCGACCTGGTCAAGACCGGACGCGGGCGCCTCTCCGGGGCGGCGCTGACGATTTTCGGCTGGCCGGAAATCTGGAACGGCCCCAACGCGCCCCATCGCCCTACCGCCGGTTTCGTCGACGAGGCCCGACACGAGCAGGAAACCCGCTACAAGATCATCAGCGCGATGGTGCGCGACTTCCCCCATCAAGTCGCCATCGCCTACACCCCCGACGACTTCCGTCGCCTGCACGGCGAAGGCAAGTTCGCGATATTCATCAGCATGCTCAACGCCTACCCGCTGGGCAATGACCTCAACGCCCTGGACAAGTGGGCGGCGCGAGGCATGCGCATGTTCGGCTTCAGCTACGTGGGCAACAACGCCTGGGCCGACTCGTCGCGGCCGCTGCCGTTCTTCAATGACTCGCGGGACGCCCTCGGCGGGCTGTCGGACATCGGCAAGCAAGCAGTGCAGCGTCTCAACGACCTGGGCGTGATCATCGATGTGTCGCAGATGTCGACCAAGGCCCTGGAGCAAGTCGCGCACCTGAGCCGCACGCCGATGGTCGCCTCGCACTCGGCGCCGCGCGCCTTGGTGGACATCCCGCGCAACCTCAGCGATGCGGAAATGCAGTTGATCAAGAACAGCGGCGGCGTGGTGCAGATTGTCGGTTTCCCGACCTACATCCGCCCGCTGAGCCAGGCCACCCAGGACAAGCTCAACGCCCTGCGCGCGCGCTTCGACCTGCAACCACTGCAAGGCCTGGAGATGGCCCTGATGCCGGGTGACCCGGTGATCACCGTCTGGCCCGAGCAGCGCTTCGGCGAATACGCCAGCCAGCTCTATTCAATCCTCGACGAAGAACCCAAGGCCAGTCTCAAGGATTACGGCGACGCGATCGATTACGCCGTGAAAAAAATCGGCATCGACCACGTCGGCATCAGTTCCGACTTCAACGATGGCGGCGGCCTCGACGGCTGGAAAGACGTCAGCGAAGCCCGCAACGTGACCGCCGAACTGATCAGCCGCGGCTACAGCGAGGCCGACATCGCCAAGCTCTGGGGCGGCAATTTCCTGCGGGTCTGGGACCAGGTGCAAAAGTCCTCCCGGCCCGTGGTCCAGAACTGATTTTTCCTTTTGCCAAAGCGAACCGAACCCATGACCAACCGTCGTTCATTCCTCAAGCAGGCCGGCATTCTGGCGGCCGGCATTCCCTTGGCCTCGGCCGTGAACCTGCCGGCACTGGCCACTGTCCCGGCGCCCTTGCCCAAGGACAAATGGGACCAGTTGCGCCAATTGTTCACGCAGGACCCGAACTACCTGCACTTCGCCAACTTCCTGGTGACCTCGCACCCGCGTCCGGTGCGTGAAGCCATCGAGATGCACCGCGCCAACCTCGATCGCAACCCGGGCCTTGCCATGGACTGGCATCGCGGCGAAACCGAACGCCGCGAAGAAGAGGTGCGCGTCTGGGCCGGGCGCTATCTGAAAGCCAAGCCGTCGCAGATCGCCCTGACCGGCAGCACCACCGAAGGCCTGGCGATGATCTACGCCGGCATCCACGTGCGCCCGGACCAGGAGATCCTCACCAGCGAACACGAGCACTACGCCGCTAACAGCGTGTTCGAATACCGTACCCAGAAGGACGGCACCCGGGTTCGCAAGATCAGATTGTTCGAAGACCCGTACAAGGTCTCGACCGCCGAAGTGCTGGCCGCGATTGAACGCAACATTCGCCCCGAGACCCGCGTACTGGGCATGACCTGGGTGCACTCCGGCAGCGGCGTGAAGCTGCCCATCGGCGAGATCGGCAAACTGGTGGAAGAGAAAAACCGTGGCCGCGAGGATAAGGACCGCATCCTCTACGTGATCGATGGCGTCCACGGCTTCGGCGTGGAGAACCTCGACTTCCCGGACATGCACTGCGATTTCTTCATCGCCGGCACCCACAAATGGATGTTCGGCCCACGGGGCACCGGGATCATCTGCGCCCGTTCCGACGAGCTCAAGGACGTGACCCCGACCATCCCGACCTTCTCCGAAGCCACGCAATTTTCCACGGTGATGACCTACGGCGGCTATCACTCGTTCGAACACCGCTGGGCATTGACCGAAGCCTTCAAGTTGCACCTGGACCTGGGCAAGGCCGAAGTCGCGGCACGCATCCATGACATCAACAGCTACCTGAAAAAACGCTTGCAGCAGCACCCGTCGGTGGAGCTGGTCACGCCACTGTCACCGGAGTATTCCGCCGGTTTCACCTTCTTCCGCATCAAGAACCGCGACTGCGAAGAAGTCGCCAACTACCTGATGGATCAGCGCGTGGTGTGCGATGCCGTGGACCGTGATGTCGGGCCGATCATTCGAGTGTCGCCGGGGTTGCTCAATACCCAAGCGCATATCGACCGCCTGATGGAACTGCTGGCCAACCAGGCCTGACTGAGCGAGAGCCATTATGAAAAATACCCTGAATAAACTTGGCGCCCTGACGCTGTTGGCCGTGCTCGGCAGCGCCTTGCCTGGCCTCGCCCAGGCCTACACTGCGCCATTGCCCGGCAAGGTCTTCAAGGATTGCCGCAACTGCCCGGAAATGGTCGTGCTGCCCGCCGGCACCTTCACCATGGGTACTCCGGACGACGAAGTCGGCCGCGAGCCTGATGAAGGCCCGATGCATGAGGTGACGTTCGACAAACCGTTCGCCATGAGCCGTTACCAGATCACCGCCGGCGAATGGAACCAATACATGAAGGAAACCGGCATCACCCTGCCCGACGGCGACACCCGCCCCGGCCGCGCGTGCACCAACGGCAAGCCGAGCTACCCCCAGGGCCCGCGCCAGCCGGCGGTGTGCATGAACTTCGCCGAGGTCAGCGCCTACGTCGCCTGGCTGTCGATGAAAACCGGCCAGCACTACCACATCGTCAGCGAAGCCCAGCGCGAGTACGCGGCCCGTGGTGGATCGACGGGCGCGTTCCCCTTCCCGTTCGACCCCGGCACCGAATACAGCATCGCCACCCACGCCAACACCTACGGCCCGACCGACGGCTACAGCTACAGCTCGCCGGTCGGCAGCTTCCCGGCGAATGCATTTGGCCTATATGACATGCACGGCAACGTCTACGAGTGGATCGCCGACTGCTACCACCCGGACTACGTCGGCGCGCCCACCGACGGCAGCGCCTGGACCGAGCCCGACTGCGACACCCTGCGCATCCGTGGCAACGACTGGGGCGAAGCACCGGTGTTTTCCCGTTCGGGCAACCGCAACGACATCGACCCGCAGACTCGTGGCGACTGGATCGGATTCCGAGTCGTACGCGACCTGACCCCCAACCTCTGAGCCCTTCCACACCCCCTGTGGGAGCGAGCTTGCTCGCGAAGGCGTCGTGTCAGCCAACATAAAATTTTCTGACCCGCCGCTTTCGCGAGCAAGCTCGCTCCCACAGGGGTTTATGTAACTCCCCAGCCACCAGTCGCCCCGCCTTTAAATTCAGCCCCCCACCAGACGTTCTACTGGGTATCTGCCTCAAGACCCAAGGAACCCTCTGCTCATGACCCAGCCAACGCGCGGTGCAATTCATGAATTGTTCAGCCTCCTGAAACCGTTCCGGCTCGTCGTCAGTCTGTCGATCCTCCTGGGCATGGTCGGCGGCCTGAGCGTCACGGTGCTGCTGGCCACCATCAACAACGCGCTGCATTCGCCGGACGGCCTGACCCAGGGCGTGGTCGCGCTGTTCGGTGGCCTGTGCCTGCTGGCCCTGGGCAGTTCGATCTGTTCGGACATCGGCACCAACTACGTCGGCCAGCACATCATTGCCAAACTGCGCAAAGAGCTGGGGGAAAAAGTACTCTCGGCGCCCATCGAGCAGATCGAGCGCTACCGCAGCCACCGGTTGATCCCGGTGCTGACCCACGACGTCGACACCATCAGCGACTTCGCCTTCGCCTTCGCGCCGCTCGCCATTTCCCTGACCGTGACCCTCGGCTGCATGGGTTACCTGGCGATGCTGTCGTGGCCGATGTTCCTGATGATGGTGCTGGCGATTGCCATCGGTACCGGCATCCAGTTCTACGCGCAGGGCAAGGGTATCCAGGGGTTCATGGCCGCCCGCGACGCCGAAGACGAATTGCAGAAGCACTACAACGCCATTGCCGGCGGCGCCAAGGAATTGCGCATCCACCGTCCGCGCCGCCAGCGCATGTTCGTCAAGGGCATCCAGGGCACCGCCGATTTCATCTGCGACACCCAGGTACGTTCGATCAACACCTTCGTGATCGCCAAGACCCTCGGCTCGATGCTGTTCTTCGTGGTTATCGGCCTGGCGCTGGCCCTGCAATCGTTCTGGCCCAGCGCCGACCAAGCGGTGATGAGCGGATTCGTGCTGGTGCTGCTGTACATGAAAGGCCCGATCGAGCACCTGGTCAGCACCTTGCCGATCGTCAGCCGGGCGCGCATCGCCTTCCGGCGCATCGCCGAGCTGTCGAGCCGGTTTTCCTCGCCGGAACCGCACCTGCTGCTCAACGACCAAGGCACCCCGCCGGCTGTGGTCAACAGCCTGCAACTGAACAACGTCAGCTACGCCTTCCCCGCCGCACCGGGCAGCGACGCGTTTCGCCTGGGCCCGGTGAACCTGACCATCGCGCAAGGCGACATCATTTTCATCGTCGGCGAAAACGGCTGCGGCAAGACCACGCTGATCAAGTTGCTGCTGGGCCTCTACGCCCCGCAACACGGCGAAATCCTGCTCAACGGCCAAGGCATCGATGCGCACAATCGAGACGACTACCGCCAGTTGTTCACCACGATCTTTGCCGACTACTACCTGTTCGATGACGTGGTGCAGGGTGACCAGCACATCCCCGAAGATGCCAATGCCTACCTGCAACGCCTGGAAATTGCGCACAAGGTCAGCGTCAGGGACGGCAGTTTCACCACCACCGACCTGTCCACCGGCCAGCGCAAGCGCCTGGCGCTGGTCAATGCCTGGCTGGAAGAACGCCCGGTGCTGGTGTTCGACGAATGGGCCGCCGACCAGGACCCGACCTTCCGCCGCATCTTCTACACCGAGCTGCTGCCGGACCTCAAACGCCTGGGCAAAACCATCATCGTCATCTCCCACGACGACCGCTACTTCGACATGGCCGATCAACTGGTGCGCATGGAATCGGGCCGGGTCATCACCGAGCGCACGACCGCCTGACAGCGGTAATTGCACGCAGGTTGTTGTTTTTTTGAAGTTTGTTTTCCGGTTTAGGCAAAGTGGCCCGTCTAATAATAATTATCATTAACTAAAAAACTGCACACACACTTCTGGAGCGATTCGAGCAATGCAAAGCCTTACTCTGTCCCGCGCACCCTTGGCATTAGCCATCGATCGGCAAAAGAAATTCCGAACGGTCGTGCCGGGTGCGCTGTTGACCCTATTGCTGCTGGGCACTTCCCAGGTCGAGGCGGCCCCGGTGAACGTCAACGTGCCGGCCCAGTCGCTGGCCAGTGCATTGCGCGAACTGGGCCAGCAGACCAACCTGCAGATTCTCTACAGCCAGGACATGGTCAACGGCATCAAATCCACGGCGGTGTCCGGCAGCATGGAACCGGAACAGGCACTGAAAACCTTGCTGCTGGGGAGCGGCATCAATTTTCAGTTGAATGGCAACACCGTGTCGCTGGTGCCAGCGGTCGGTGACTCCAGTGCATTGCAACTGGGTGCGACCTCCATCACCGGCGTGGCGTTGGGCCCGACCACCGAAGGCACGCATTCCTACACCAGCGATGAAGTGACCATCGGCAAAGGCAACATCAAGCTCAAGGACATGCCGCAGTCGGTGTCCGTCGTCACGCGCCAGCGCATGGACGACCAGAACATGAACAGCCTGCAGGACGCCATGCGTCAGGTCACCGGCGTGACCATCAAGACCTACAACTCCGGCTCCAGCCTCAACGACGTCTACATGCGCGGCTTCCTCGTCGACCAGGTGCAGGTCGACGGCGTCTCGCAACCCACCGGTCAGGGCGACATGGCCACCAGTTTCGACCTGGCGATGTACGACCGCATCGAAGTGCTGCGCGGTCCGTCGGGCCTGTACCAGGGCGCAGGTGAACCCGGCGGTACGATCAACGTGGTGCGCAAGCGCGCCCTGGGCAAATTCGCCCTCGGTGGCGAGCTGGCCGCCGGCTCCTACGATCACTACCGTTCCATGGTCGATGTCACCGGCCCGCTGAACGACCAGGGCACCGTGCGCGGCCGCTTCATCACCGCCTACGAGAACAACCAGTCCTTCGTCGACTACGCGCAGAACGAACGCCCGATGGTCTACGGTCGCCTTGAATTCGACCTCGACCCGGCCACCACCCTGTCGGTCGGTGGTGCTTACCAGAAGAACAACTCCACCCCGGCCTTCGGCTTGCCGGCCTATGCCGACGGCACATTGCTCGACGTTCCGCGCTCGACCTTCGTCGACGCCAAGTGGAACACCCTGAACGAGAAGGTCTGGGAATCCTTTGCCGAAGTTGATCACGAACTGGACAACGGCGGGCAGTTCAAGACCACCCTGACCTATCGCGACGCCGAAACCCCGGAGCGTAACTTCACCTGGGCCGACGGCGCGGTCGACCCGGCCACCGGTGACAGCTGGGCCGTGGCCTACGACTACTACACCCACATCAAGACCATCGGCGTCGACAGCTTCGTCACCACGCCCTTCGAGTTCGCCGATCGCCGCCACGAGTTCACCCTGGGCGCCGAGTACCAGCACCTGGACAAGGACTTCACCTACGGCGGCGGCGAGTACTTCCCGATCAACGTGTGGGATCCGGGCAGCATCGACATTCCCCGCAACGACTATGCACACGTCAACGGCAACTGGTCCAAGTCCGACCAGTACGGTGTCTATACCCGTGCCAAGTTCAACGTCACCGACTGGCTCGATGTCATCGGTGGCAGCCGCGTAACCTGGTACGAAAGCGACGCGAAGAACGCCAACGCCTTCTTCAACAACTTCGGCGAAGCCCACACCAGCATCAACCGCAAGGTCGTGCCGTACGGCGCCCTCATCGGCAAGATCACCCCGGAACTGTCGACCTACTTCAGCTACACCGGCGTGTTCAAGCCGCAGAGCGAAATCGGCGCGGACGGCGAGCCGGTCGGCCCGCGCGAAGGCAAGCAATACGAGATCGGCCTCAAGCGCGAGTTCTACGACGGTCGCCTGAACGCCAGCATCGCGGCCTTCCGTATCTACGATGAAAACCGCGCCGAATACGACAACAACTCCGGTGCCTACATGACCGAAGGCAAGGCACGCAGCGAAGGTTGGGAAACCGAACTGAGCGGCAACCTGACCGAGAACTGGAGCATCGTCACCGGTTACGCCTACACCTCCACCAAGTTCCTGGACGGTGATGCGGCCAACAAAGGCAATACCTTCAGCACCATCACGCCCAAGCACAACTTCAACCTGTGGACCAAGTACGAGTTCACTGACGGTCCGCTCAAGGACTTCAGCGTCGGCGGTGGCGTGCGTGCGGTCAGCGACACCTACTACCAGCGTGACGTGAAGTTCCAGCAAGGCGGCTATGCCATCACCACAGCGCAGGTCGGCTACAAGTTCAACGAAAACCTGTCGTCGACACTGACCGCCAACAACCTGTTCGACCGCAAGTACTACGACCGCGTCGATGCGTCCTGGGGCACCAACTTCTACGGCGACCCGCGCACCCTGACCCTGAGCCTGCGCGCACAGTACTGATTGCCGGCAGCTAATGCCTGTCAGCCGAGGCGCAGAACCTGTGGGAGCGAGCTTGCTCGCGATGACGATTGCACAGTCAACATCATCGTTGACTGACATTGCGCTATCGCGAGCAAGCTCGCTCCCTCAGAAGGTGCAGCGGCCAAAGCCTTGCCCGGTTCTGTTTTCTGTGGCGTGCATGTGACAACTCGGCGCTCTCTGCCTATCCTGCAAGGCAGTCTTTGCCCCCCTCACAACACACCCTTCATGGATCGAAAATGGCGACGCCTGCGGATGCCCCCAACAGTGCCATCAACGAGCAAGGTAGCCGCGCGAAGCTGTCCAGGCCCCTGCCCATCAACCTGCGCGGACTGATTCTTTTCTTCGTCCTGCTGTCGGTCCTGGCGACGCTGTGCAACAGCCTCTACGTCGCTTACCGGGTGCAGCGTCAATCCCTGATCCATACGACGCTTGAGGCCAACGCAGCCTACGCCGCAAAAGTCGCTTCCAGCATCGGTGAGTTCCTGAACTCGGCGCACAGTCGCTTGAACTACAGCGCCAATACACTTGGCCGGCACTGGAACGACCCCGAAGTGCTGCGTAAAGAAGCCATTCGCCTGCAAGCCCAGGATGCCGACTTCAACTCCATTGCCATTGTGGATGCGACAGGCAAAGTCCTGCAGGCCTATCCGGATACCTCGCAGATTGTCGGCGCCACGTTGACGTCGGAGGGCATCCAGCAGGCGCTCAAGGAACGTCGTCCATCGGTCAGCGCAGCTTACGTTTCCGCGGCGGGCAACCTGGTGGTGTTCATTTCACAACCGGTTTTCAACCCGTCAGGAGCGTTCCTCGGCGTCGTCGGCGGCTCGGTCTACCTGCTCAAGCAAAGCACCTTTCATACGATCATCAGCCGTCACTTCCATCACGAAGGGACCTTTGCGTTCATCGCCGACGGTAATCGGCGGCTGCTGTATCACCCGGACCAGAAGCGCATCGGTGAGGTTCTGGGCTGGAGCCTGACGGTCGATGCGGCCTTGCGCGGCGAACGTGGTTCCCTGGAAGGCCCGAACTACAAAGGTGTTCCCATGCTCGCCGGTTTTGCCCAGGTGCCAGACGCCAACTGGGCGGTTGTCGCGCAACAACCCCGGGACCTCAGCCTGGCACCGCTGGGACAACTCATGCGCGACATGGTCCTGGGCATGATCCCTGCCGGGCTGTTGGGTCTGGGGCTGATTTTGCTCGGGACCACACTGATCGCCCGCCCGTTGCGCCAGTTATCGGCAGCCGCCGACCAGTTGGCCGCCCCGCAAACGACCGAGCAACTGCGGCAAGTCCATGCCTGGTACCGCGACGCATCGGCCATCCGCCAGGCCATGCTGACCGGTGTGCAGCTGCTCCAGCAAAAGCTTGGCCAGCTCAGCCACGAAGCGCAAAGCGATCCCCTGACCGGCCTGGCCAATCGAAGGGCCATGGGCGGCGTACTGGATCTGCTGGCAAAAACCGGGCAAGCCTATTCGGTGCTGGCGCTGGATATCGATCACTTCAAAAAGGTCAACGACACCTTCGGGCATGACGCCGGTGACGTGGCCCTGAAAGAGGTCGCCGGCATACTCAAGCAGAACTCCCGGACCGGCGACCTCGCCTGCCGCTCCGGGGGTGAAGAGTTCGCGCTGATCCTTCCGGATACGCCGCTGGATACCGCCAGGGTCATTGCAGAACGGATACGCGAGCACATCGCGCAGACCGAGGTGCCGCAGGTTGGAAAGCTGACGATGTCCATCGGCGTGGCTTGCCGGAATGCGGACACCCCGATACCCGAAAGCGTTCTGAAACTGGCCGATGAGCGTCTTTATCTGGCCAAGCAGAGCGGGCGCAACCGGGTGATGGCATAGACGTCGCGTAATGGCCGGGAAAAACCGGTCGATTCAGGCTGTCACTGCGTGGGTTCTTTTTCTTCGTCCTTCGAACCACTTGAGGTCGCGGCATCCTTCTCCATCGCTTGCGAATCGGCGCCGGAGTTTGAGCCTGCGGCCTCCTCGCCCATCTTGTCGGCCTTCTCGTCTTTGACTTCAGCGCCTTGAGGCTGGTTGATGCCAGGCACGGCAGCAGGCGGGACAGCGGAACCCGCCGTCGCGTTCTCGGCGACCAGCGCAAAAAAAGAGCCCGTCGACAACAGACCCGCAGCCATGAGTGCGAGCATTTTCCTGTTCATTATTTGGGTCTCCCCGGAGAGGTATAAAACCTTGGAAGACCCGGCATCGTAAAAGGTGCTGTCTCGCTGACGAACGGCGAAGACGCCGGGATCAGGAATCGACCTTGTTGTCGTGCGCGGCGGCCCTGAGTTGCTCAGTATCAACGCGGACAAACGTGGAGTCCCCGACAGCGGTCAGGACATCCCCGGCGAAAACCTCACAGATGACGCGACTTTTGCGCCCGACATCACCCTCGACTTTCGCCCGCAATGTCAGGCGTACGCCCATCGGGGTCGGCTTGATGTACTTGATGCCCAGGTTACCGGTGACGCAGGTGACGTGGGGCAAACTGCCCACTTCGCGCTGTTCGGCGCGGTAGTGATAGGCCATAGCGGCCCAATTGGAGTGGCAATCGACCAGCATCGCGATCAAACCGCCGTAAACCAGCCCCGGCCAGCCGCAATACTTGTCATCGGGCATATGCTCGGCCATGACATGCACCCCGTCTTCATGCCAGAAGCTCTTGATGTGCAGCCCGTGCGGGTTCTGGCTGCCGCAGCCATAACAAACGCCTTCAGGCGCGGCGATGTCTTGAAGCGAAATGTCCTGCGTGGTCATGGCGTGTTCATCCTAAGTGGCAGGTGGTTCAAAGCGGACCGGGTCGCCCCGGCCCGCACCGCGTGATCAGTATTGGCAGAAGCGAATCCGATTGCCGAACGGGTCGTAGACCTGCAACTCCTTGCCCCAGCCCTGCTGAACAATCTCCGGGCGTCCGTAGCCGTAGCGCTTGCCCTGCAATTCGTCCCTGAGCAGTTCGATGTTTTGCATCGGCACAAACACCGTCGAGCCCGGGCTGGCATCGCCGTGATGTTCGGAAAGGTGCAGTTGCAGCCCGTCGCGGCTGATGCCCAGGTACAGCGGCAGATCAGCCTCGAAGCGATGTTCGAACTCGACGCTGAAACCCAGAAAATCCAGATAGAACTCCCGGGCCTTGGCTTCGTCGAAACTGCGCAAAATGGGGATGGGTTTATCGAAGGTAATGCTCGGCGCTGGCGGGGTATCGGCCTGGGCCAGCATCGCCGACGCGGTGTTCCAGTCCTTGTAGCCCAGCTGCTGCGCGACCAGTTCCAGCGCGGTGGAATGGGTCACCGCCTGATTGCGTTCCTCCAGCGAGGCGCGCAACTGTTTGGCCATTTGCTTGGCTTGCTCGATTGAAAACATGTCTGCTCCTGTAGCCGAGATGCTTTGGTGCTCGCATTGCCAAACCTCGACCGTCAAGAGAGGCGACAGGGTTTGTATGAGGCGGAGATGCTTTCACCTTTCCCAGCGGGAGCGAGCGGCGGGCAACATCGGGCCGATGTCGATAATACATAGCGGCTGCCGAGTTATGAAGTGGGCTTCATATGCGTCGCATAGTCATCCCGTGTCGGCTGGAACCCGCAGCGAAGGTAAAAGGCAGCACCCTCGGGTGTGGCCGTGGACAGTCGCACAACCCGCAAATGCCCGGCTCATGGGCTTGAAACTGAAAGCAAGCTGCAGCTTCCGTTACTCAGATGCTGACAGCTCAGTTGGAAGAGTTGTTCAGCTGCTGAAGCTCAAGTTGCTTGGCAGCACTGGCTTCGAGGCTTGCACGCTCTTGGTCCAGATACCGATAAATGCTTTGGAAGTTGGCGATTTTCTGTTTGATTTCCGCCATCTTCTTTTCAATTAGCTTGGCGCCGTCAGCACAATCGATCAGTTTGTTGCGTTGCGCATCCAGAATCTCGCCTATTTCCCCCAGGGAAAACCCCATGCTTTGCGCGCGCTGGATAAAGTCCAGATCCTGCAGAGTTTGCTCTGTGTAAACGCGATAGTTGTTAGTTTGCCGCAGCGGTGAGATCAGGCCGATTTGCTCGTAATAACGCAGCGTATGGCGGCTGGCGCCGCTGCGGGCCTCAAGTTCGCCGATTTTCATGAAAACACCGCTTGACTATAGAGTTGGGTCGATAGTTTACGCTTGATTTTTCATCTTGAACAAGGAGCAGGGAAATGAGCGTGGAGTGCTTTGTCACGGGGGGTACCGGCTTTATCGGTCAACATTTGGTGGCGTACCTGAGTGCAAAAGGTCACACCATTCGGGTGTTGATGCGTCGCCCAGAGCGACTGGCTGCATTGCGCGAGCAAGTCGACAATTTGGGAGGCTGCGCGACCCGGGTATTTGCCGTGGCTGGCGATCTGGAACGGGACAACCTCGGGCTGAGTCTTCCTGACCGAGAAGTATTAAGGCGCGCCAGAGTCATATTCCACTTGGGCGCCCACTTCGCATGGGGGCTTTCCGTGGAGCATTCTCGTGCGGTGAATGTGGAAGGGGCAAAGCGCGTTGCGCTGTTGGCGGCTGAGCAAAAAAGCCGGTTAGTGATGATCGGCGGCTACATGCTGAAAAATCATGAACATCTGCAACGCATCGGAATTGACCCTCGTTACCCGGAGCTGACGAACTGGCCTGCCGTCTACCGACGTGTCGGTGGTTACGAGGGGAGCAAGCTGGAAGCGCATTTTGCGACCCTGGAGGTCATGTCCGCCAAGGGCGGGGAGATTACCGTTGTCCACCCCGCGACGGTTTGTGGCCACAGCCGCACGGGGCATATCCTTGACGGTCAGCCGCTGGTGGAGCTGATACGCAACCTTGTGCTGGGAAAGCTGACTGCAGTGCCCGGTACCGCCGAGCACTGGCTGCCACTGGTCACCGTGGATTACCTGGTTGAGCTGGTGGCGGTTTGTGCTTTTGATCCTGCCATGGCGGGCCAGGAACTGCTGGCGCTCGATGACCAGACTCCCAACTTGCGAGAACTGCTGGTACAGGTGGCACAACCGTTGGGCTTAAAGTCTCCCAAGCATTACATTCCACTGCGCTTGCTGAAGTTGCTACTGAGTATTCCTCCCGTTGCGCGTTTTTTGAATACAAAACCCGAAGCCCTGGACTTTATCCAGACCACTCGTTTTGATACAACGGCGGTCGGGCAATTTGCCAACAGGCATGGAATAGCCAAACCGGATATACGTCAGTCTTTGCAGCACACTGCAACGTTCGTCAACTCATATTGCATAGCCAAGGGCCAGGCCCTCTGACTGCTCCCTTGGGGCTATCCGCAAACTTTGCGCCGTCGATGCAGGGCGGCATTCTATCGAACGACAATTCAGCGACAGGGATCGTCAACAATGCAATCTACTTTCAGCAAAGGCGTCATATTTGCACTCTGCGCTGCGGCACTGAACGCAACGATCGGTGTACTCAGCAAAGTACTCATGAGTAATGGTTTCACCGCCAGCAGTGTCGCTGTCATCAAGACTGTACTGGGTTGCGTGCTTCTCTCGATCCTACTGTTTTTCCTCAAGCGCCCGGCGCCGTCGATCAAATGGACTCAGGCGGCTATCTGCGCATTCCTCGGCATCTTTGTGCTGTTCCATTTCGAAACGTCCGCCTATCGACACTACGCTGCGGCAGGTGTGGTGGTGGTGCTGATGGCCAGTGCCTCAATTTCCTCGATCATTCTGGGGCGCATTTTCCTCAAGGATGCCATCACCGCGAACGCTACCGTCGGCGCCACATTGGCTATCGCCGGGATCTCGGTGATCTTCGGCGGCGACCTGCAGCAGGGCTTTACCCTGCAAGGTGCTGCGCTTGCCTCCATGGCCGGCTGCGGCTATGGGGCCTTTTCGGTTGCCATGAAGCGTATGGGTGTGTCGGGGGGGCTGCACTTCACCCGACAATTGTTGTTCTTTGGCAGCCTGTACCTGTTGATGCCGGCTGCGGCCGATGGTTTCGCGATGGGCGAGCTGTCGCCGCTGGCGATCGCCGCGCTGCTGGCACTGGCCACGCTGCCGACAATCCTGGGCTTCTTCTGCACCACCAAGGCCATCGAGTATCTCAAGCCTTCCCAAGTGCAAGCGCTGGAGCTGACCGAGCCACTGTTCGCCGCGCTGCTGGCGTTTGTGGCGCTCAATGAAGTACCGCGCGAAAGCCTGTACGCGGGAGCGGCACTGATCATCGTCGGCCTGTGTTTCTCCAATGAACTGATTCGCTTGGGCAGCAAAGCATCCGTCCCTTCGACCGAGTGAGCTATTTCGGATCCTGGTTACTTTAGCAATCAGTGGTTTTTAGGTGTTTTGAGCGACTGACAGCCTCTGGCCGATTTCTGTCTTTTGTGACCGGCTAAAATCGATTCAAAGCTGTCGGTGGCGAAAGGTTACAAACGGCCAAAACAGCCGTAGACAGCCGGTAGGCTTCATCAAGACCGGATGGACCATGGTTTGCTTTCGTCAATGGGCCGCCTTCAGCACATGCTCAAACCTATGTCATTGACCTGCCATCACGGCCCTCAAATTGCCCTGCGCTTGGAGCGGACGCCATCCACCATCAGTCCGATCCCTGGTCAGGGAAAGGTAGAGTTCCTGAGGCAGTCTCCGATAGTTTTCGACTTCGTAGATGGTTTTTGACAGCTTCTCGGCTTCAGATATCAGAAAGTGCGGCAGCTTTGGAAGGCAGGGCGCGCTTGGATTGATGGCGCCTTGTAGGCGCAGCGCAGCCTAGCGGCATGAGCACAAAACGACAGCGGTTGATCGGTCGTATGCGAGCGTCAGTTGACGAGTAGTGGCAGATTGACTTCCTGCATAAGTGGCCAGCACTATCCAACCATCGGAGAAGGGATAACGGCTTTGTTTTCTCGCGTTGAAGCGTTGGAAACACGGACTGATGTATGCCAATTCTGCGTGACAATTAGCCAACAATGATTAGGGATTGACCTACATGAAGTACCTTACAGTAATTGCCATAACACTCTCCTTGGCGGGTTGTGGTGATGACGTGTTGGACTGGCGCAACGCGTCTGTTTCTGGCGGCAAAATTTACGCTAGTAGCGAAAACACGCCTTTCAGCGGAGCTGTTACGAATATACCTGGGGACAAGCTTCCACCCAGCGAGGCCTTTAGCAGCCTGCTCGTGACTCACAACAAAGTAATGGAGCGAATCAAGGTGCAAGCCCAATTCGTTCGCGGCACCTTTGTATGCGACTCCGTAGTGGAAGACGGCTACATTTCCGGCACCACAACTTGCCGAGACGCTGCAAACAACAAGCGTTTTGTCTTCAATCTGAAAGGCGGCAAGCTCCAGGGGACGGCTGAGATTTACGACCTCACAGGGTCAAAAGTGCTGACGCGCGGTGAGTACACCGACGGAAAGAGCAACGGGACGATTGAGATTTTTGGCCCGCAGAACGGGAAGCTAGTCGGCAAGTACAGCAACAAGGACGGTAAGGCTGACGGCGAGCAATCGTCTTGGAACGAATCGGGCACCATGATTTACCATGTCAACGCGAAGGATGGGGCCTACGTTGGAAACATGGAGGCGTGGACTGAAGACGGCGTAAAGGTCTTGGAGGTGCCGTACGTTGATGGATTGCGGGATGGGATCGTCAAGTCGTGGCATCCGAATGGAAAGCCAGAGCAGTCGATCACTTTCGTGAAGGGCCGCCAGAACGGTCTATCCGAATCGTGGAGGGCAGATGGCTCCAAGTCTGGTGCCTCCATTTTCGAAAATGACCGATTCGTTCGGCACGTGCGTGAGGAAGAAGAAGCGCCTGTAGTGGATGAGTGGGCAGCGGCGGTTAGCTCAGCTAACCAGCAATGCGTAGATGAGTGGACCGCCTACTTCCGCAAGTCGCAGGGAGACGACGCCCCGGTGACGCTTGAGCATATGAAGGACTGGAACAGCATGTGTTCGAGTGGCGATCATCCTCCGACATAATAAGATCGCTGGCAGGACCGACCCGAAACCGTACTGCTCAAGTTACTTTGCGGAAAGAGCCTCATTGAACACTTAGAAGCCCCGGCGCCTGCCGGGGCTTTTCGTTTGTGCGCCAGGCATGGCGCGTTGCGCGTAAGCGCAACCAGCTTGGCTGTGGTGGCCTCGCTGGTGACTTGGAGGTGAAAGTCCTCTACACACCCGGCAAGGGGAAGTGTTAGCCAGAGGCAAGGGTGTCGTGGGTGACTGCGAATCTGAAGGAAGCCCGAGGCAAATTGCTGGCCTGACGAACAGAAAGCGAATAACCGCTTAACCTGAACCGCCGTATACGGAACCGTATGTACGGTGGTGTGAGAGGACGGCGGATGTAAATCCGCCTCCTACTCGATTCTGAAGAGCTGCCGATTCGTTATCCTTCGGCAACCCCAAGGTCCGCTTTTGGCCGATTCTGTTGAAAAAGTAGCTCCCCCGTCTGGCCTGCGGCAAAATTCGCGCATCGGCCAGCAGGGAAACACGCAGTATGATGGGGCAGTTATCGAGTGGGCAGGAGCGACTGTTTTACTCGTTCAACCTTGAAGATCACATCCCCGCCAATCACCTTCTGCGCAGCATTGATCGGTGTCTCGATCTGAGCGACTTGCGCCATTACCTCGCCGATTTTTACAGCCCAATTGGGCGTCCTTCGATTGACCCAGAGTTGATGATCCGCATGCTGATCGTGGGCTATTGCTACGGCATTCGCTCAGAGCGGCGGTTGTGCGAAGAGGCCCATCTGAACCTGGCGTATCGCTGGTTCTGCCGGTTGAGCCTTGAAGATGAAGTGCCCAATCACTCGACCTTTTCCAAAAATCGACACGGCCGTTTTCGGGACAGCGATCTATTTCGCTGGCTGTTCAATGAAGTGCTGCGTCGCTGCATGGATGCGGGGTTGGTGAAGGGCGAAGGCTTTGCCGTGGACGCCAGCATCATCAAAGCGGATGCGAGTCGGCAGCGCGGCGTACCGGGAGATGAACAGGTCAACTGGAGCGATCCGGCCCTGAGCACCCGCGCCGTGCGTGAGTATCTTGAGGCACTCGATGAAGAGGCTCTGGCCGAAACGCTACCGAAGCGCCTGTCGCTGACGGATCCTCAGGCTCGCTGGACCGCCGCTCCAGGTGGCCCAGCGTTCTACGCTTACTCCACGAATTATCTGATCGATACCGAGCACGGTGTCATCGTGGATGTGGAACCCACACCGGCTCATCGCACGGCCGAAGTCGAGAGCACCAAGATCATGATGGAACGGGTCGAGGCGCAGTTCGACATCAAGCCGGAGCGCCTTATTGGCGACACCGCTTACGGAACCGCGCCGATTGCTGGCCTGGATGGTAGAGGAAAAGGACATCGAGCCGGCATGTGCCGGTGTGGGACAAAACCGAGCGCAAGAACGACAGTTTTTTCGAGCAACGATTTCCACTGGAATGAAGAGGCTGAGGAATACCGCTGTCCGGCCGGCAATGCATTACGTAGCGAATGGCGAGCCTCCAAAAACGAGCGTTCGCACGTCACCAAAGCCAACACCATCATCTTCCGATCCCGACAGGCCGACTGCGTAGCCTGTCCAATGAAGGCCAAGTGTTGCCCCAACACTGCGTTTCGCAAGATCGTCCGCAGCGTCCATGAAGCCGCTCGTGATGTGGCTCGACGCATCGCAGCGACGCCGGAGTATGTGCGCTCTCGCCACGAACGTAAGAAGGTCGAAATGTTGTTTGCCCACCTCAAGCGCATCCTGAAACTGGATCGCTTGCGACTACGTGGCATGAGTGGCGCGACTGATGAATTCACGCTGGCTGCTGCGGTGCAGAACCTGCGACGGCTGGCCAAATTTTCTTCTCAAGGGCCACCGGTTACGGGATAGGTGCGTCTGCACAAAGCAAAAAACCTCAAATCAACCCAATAACCGAGCTGCAAAGCTCAACGAAGGGCCGAAAAACCACTCAATGTGGTGAGTAGGTTCTCCGGTGGAGATCGTGCGTGAGTTCAGCCGATCTGCAAATCAGACTTTTTCAACAGAATCGGCCGATTTCTGCCTGTCGCGATATGCAGCAATCGACCCAACGCAGACGCTTGGCTCTTTCTAGAACTGTCCGTTGGATGCAGCCGAGCTAACTGAAAAGCCCCGTTAGCGACCGTGGCAGTTCTTTGGCAGGCCTCACATGGATTGAATGAAGCACCCTGACCGGTTCATGATCAGAATTGTTTCGTCGATTGAGCGCTCCTTCGCCGACTCCGGGCTAGCACTGCCCACGAAAAGGTAAGCGCGGCCGATCAAGCGGTCGCAAACTCCGCTGTTTTTTGTGTTCAATTCCAAGCCCTGGACAACTGACATCTGCGGTTCCGTGGTTTTGTCATAGCGCCGCTTCATAGCCGAGCGGAAGATCTTTGGGTCATCCTTCGCCAGTTTCTGGTCGCGCATCATCTGGACGTTGAAGCGCTGGGACTCTTCTGAAATGCCCTTCATGTCATCGTCAGCATTTGCCAGCCGGACGGCCGAGGAGCGCATGGTACCCAAGTCGGTGCCGGTCATGTCGATCTTCAGCATGTAGCCCTGATTGTCCATAAAGATCAGTGTGCAGGTCAGGCCTTTTTGGGCTTCATAGCAGGTGCGAGCCGACTTATTCGATGCCAAGTAGAGCGCCTTCGAAACGGCAGCATTCTGGAACTTATACTCGGGCGAGGCCAACGTAACCGTGCCGATTGCGTGCTGCTGGGTAGTCGCCATCAGTTCGGCGATATTGAGATTACGGTAGTCCGGGATCGATTTACCCGTCAGCGAATCTTCGGTGGATTGAATCTTCGGCAGCTTCTTCGGCACCAGTTTAACGAGTTCATTTTGAACGCAAGTTTCGTCGCACTGGTCGGCGGCAATACGTAACTGCAAGTCGTTCAGGGCAACAGTAGCTGGGGCCGCCTTGTGCGCGCCATTGCCATCGGGGAGTTCCAGTTGGTACGCGGTCTTTTCCAGGTGCTCCACGCGGTCGACGCCGCCACCCTCGGGTATGTAGACGCTGACGCCGTAAACTTCGCCTGCCTTGTTCTTGTGTAGGTAATTGCAGAAGCCGATGCCTCCGCAGGCCTCCACTTCCGACCGACCTTGTTGGCGCTGCTCGGTAATCCTGGAGTCCATGCCATCGAGGGGCTCAGTGGTGACTTTCGCTACCTCATCCTGATTCAGCGGCGTGAGTCCTGCTACGGCCAGCGTCTGCTTCGCTTTGTCATAAGGTTGGCCAATGATATTCGGAATGTCGGCAGCGTAGGCAATCGAGGTCAAGGCGCTTAGAAGCGTAGAGATGATCAGTGTTTTCATAGACGTCCCTGTAGAGTACGCGTGTGATTGCGTGGTGCCATTATAGTGTTTTTTAAGGTATGCATTGTCTTCACGACGAACCACTGAAGTGAAACAGGGGGCAGGTCTAACTTCCTAACGGCGGCTTCTGGCCGGATAGCGACGGTCTGGCTCAGACCGCCGCAGTGTAGGTCAAACTTCTGTTTGCTCTGCCATTTCCAGAGCATCATCGACCTCGATGCCCAAGTACTTGACAGTGCTTTCGAGTTTCGTATGACCAAGCAGGAGTTGGACAGCTCTCAGATTCTTCGTCCTGCGATAGATCAACGATGCCTTGGTTCGCCGTAGTGTGTGAGTACCGTACATGGTTGGGTCAAGGCCTGTGGCTGTCACCCACGCTTTGACTATTCGAGCGTACTGTCTGGTGGAAAGATGGTCTGAGTCGTGCAATCGGCTCGGAAACAAAAAGTCCTCGCTTCGGAGACGCGCCCGATGCATCCAAGCTTCCAATACCGTTCGGGTCTGCTCAGTGATTTCAAATTGCACTGGGTGATGGGTTTTTTGCTGCATCACGATGGCCCGTGACGACACATGCTCCCCATGGGCGATGTCTCGGACTCGCAGCTTGGTTAAGTCACAGGCACGCAGTTTACTGTCGATGGCCAAGTTGAAAAGCGCCAAATCACGTGTCTTCTCTGCGAGTTGGAGTCTGATCCGGATGGCCCAGATATCTCTGACTCGGAGCGGGGCTTCTGCCCCGACAAGCTTTCCCTTGTTCCAAGGCTGATGGCGGGATCTAGTAGTGGCATTCATGGCTTGTCCTCCATGTTGATGGAGGACAAGGGTGGATTAGTCAGAACGAGCGGTGGTCGCAGTTCGACCCATAGCGGCAGATCATGGTGTCTACGAAACTAGGGGCGATTCATGTATGTGCTGCCCGATATGGTCGACTCAGCAGTTACGAGTCATTCCTCGCCATCTTGGTCATGACTGTATGGCAAAGAGAGTGACTTCCAACCTCTTGGAGAGAAAACCAACCTTTATCTATGTAGGCCACCAGTATTGATTTGAAGCCTGTATATCCGCCAAATGAATTCTTAGAATTGACGCTAACGCATGCGAATTTTTTGGGGATGACATCCATCTCTGCATACTTTGCAGAATCTGCATCTTTAAGAGCGCTACCGACAGATTTTACCAACTGGACCCGCTCGCTCTGACTTGCTTTTCGCACGCTAATAGCGGGTAGAGCTTTTACGGGCTTTGGTTCTGCTTTGCTGGCTGCTGGCGGCTCAGCACTTCGTTTTATGGCAGGGCTGGACTTTTGGATCTCAGGCTCAGCGCTTGGAGGCATCGAAACCTGCAGGGGAATGCTTGGCGTGGCTCTTGCCACCTTTGGCCCCTCAGTGACCGGGATAACTGAAAGCGGCTTGATGGCCGTGAATGAATAGCCAGCTTGCTTGCAGGCTGACTGCGCAGATTCAGCAAGTTGAGGGACAATTTCCTGCAAAGCCTTAATCTTGTCATTCGCGAACTTGAGGTCGGAATTTGCCTTCATATCGGCCACTTTCGGCATAACATCGCTATTTAGATGTCTATTCAGGGCTGACGAACCCACTTCCCTTGAAACCACTTCCACATACCCAGCAGAAGGATGGGTTTTCATGCGGTTTTCAAGAGCCGATTGCATCGAAGCCGGCACCGGACCAGTGCGAAGGTCACGTTCAACGCGCTGTGTCAGCACGGTGTCAGAGAGAATAAACACCACTAAATCAGCACCACACTCTATCATTTTAGGGTAACGAGGGTCGCTGGCAGGAGCACTTCCTCGTGATGCGCAGCCCATTAGAGCAGCAAGAAAGAAGGCAACAGCCACAATTTTGTTATGCATACAGTCTACTTATCTGAATTTTTATTGGGATATTTCTATTATGCCCCAAGCTGACGGCACTGAATCGCCACGGCTTCCGTAGAGATCTTGAAGCCTCAAAAGGAGGTAAGCTCAAGAAAGGTTTGATCAGTCCGTTTTTGGCCGTTCTCTGCCGATCATGATTACAAAGCGTGCTGGTCAAATCCGATGCAATCGGTGGTCAGAACGAATGCAAACGAGTGGTCAAGTTGGGGGGAATTTCGCACGGAGGCTCCCAGAAAGCATTCGCCTGCCTGATCGAATCGATTCGCTCCCGTTTTCCATTGCACAATCAGTCGGGTGAGAAACCTGAATCCGCCTGTAGCCGCCTCCGCTTCCAACACCAGGACCTGGGGTGCAAGCGCCGAGATCTTACGCATTGTCAGATCATCTATGGTCATGATCACTGGCTATCTCTTGTGTTTTCCAAAGCGACACCGTTTGTCGCACATGCTCGGCAACCTGGCGTCACTCGAAAGCCGCAGGATTCTGCCGGAAGATGTGAGCCTCTTTCCTTCACGGTACAAAAGCCAGGTCATTTACCTGAGCCAGGACGCTAAAGTATTCAAAGAGTTCATGCTCGACGAAGGCAGCTGGCAGCACATTTGTGCTAACAAACAGGGGATCTTGAGCGTTTACTCCCCCGACTCTCATGAGACGTTCCTGAAGGTCGGTCAGTTTGTTTGCCAGCCGAAAGGGTGATCCATTCGGGGCATCGTAGATGCTCCGCTGGTTCGGTCAGGGCTTTTTACTCTACGTTGGATTTGAGCATCAAACACCGCTCGGCAGCGCCTGTTTAAGCGGCCTACAGGTTACTTCGTGAAAGCCACAACGCCTTGCGCCGCTGCCTACAGGTACGCCAGAATCCGCCGGCTTGCGCGCCTTGGGGGTGGTCGGTAACTTGGTTCGGGTCACTGATTGTCAGTGATCGGGTTTAGTAGCCCGTCTTACCATCCAAAATCGGTTGCATAAGTGTCCTTCAATCAGGTGTCCGCCTGCATTTGATGGTGGCTGTGTGCATGGCGCCTTCGGGTGCGCCGGATTTGGGTGGTAATCCGGTCTACTAACTTGCGCACAGCCGCCACCCTTCCGTTTAGTAGCGAGACAGGTTGCGGCTCAACTGAGAGGTTTACCATCCATGTTCAAGCCCACACCCAATCCACCGGATTCCGACCCGGCCTCCCCACACGAAAGTCCCGAATCAAAACAATCCCAAGAAGCCGCCGAGCGCGTCCTCAATCCGGGCCCCAGCATCATGGCCACCCCGCGCACACCCAGTACGATGTTCATCGTCAACCCCGAACTCAATACCGAAACCCTGCTGGTGCACGCCTGCGAATCCCTGGCGTCGGCCAATGTCATGGCCAACGATCTGGTGGATCATTTGCAGGGGACAAGTCGCAATGCGCTGTTGGGGATTGCGCAGGTGATCATGCTGGGGGAACTGGCGGTGAATCGGGCGCTGGATCGGCTTGATCCGCCCTGACCACAATCTCCGGATCACAGATAGACCTGTGGGAGCGAGCTTGCTCGCGATGGCGGTGCATCAGACACATAGATGTTGAATGTACGACCGCTATCGCGAGCAAGCTCGCTCCCACAGGGGTTGTGCTTAACTGATCGACCTCAGGGCAATTCCCACAAATCAGCCCAGACTCTCGCTGATCTGCGCCGCCAGTTGCACCAGCATCCCCGGCACTTCCTGGACAATCTCGCCCATGCGCGCAAAGTCGTGGGTCATGCCGGCCTTCACGTCCAGCACCAGGGATTGCCCCGCAGCCCGCAGTTTTTCGGCCCAGGCCAGACCTTCATCGAGCAATGGATCGTACTCGGCCAACCACAGCACAGTCGGCGTCAGGCGTTGCAGGCCCTCGACGTACAGCGGTGAAAAACGCCAGTCGGCACGATCCGCTTCGCTGCGTTGGTATTGCTGGTAGAACCATTCCAGCGTGGTGGCTTCGAGCAGATAGCCTTCGGCGAATCGCTCAAGCGACGGGCGTTTTTTTAGCGCATCGATCACCGGGTACAGCAACACTTGCAGGCGCGGCACCAGCGGCCATCCCAGCGGATCCTGGGCAATGGCGATGCACAGCGATGCCACCAGGCTGCCGCCGACGCTATCCCCTGCCAGCGCTATGCGCCTCGCGTCCAGTCCCAAGGCTTGGGCACCGGTAATAGCCAGCCAGCGCGTCACGTCTTCGGCATCGTTGTAAGCGGTGGGAAAACGGTGTTCCGGCGCCAGTCGATAATCCGCCGACAACACGACAAATTCCCCTGCCAGCGCCAGACGCCGGCACAGGGTGTCGTGGGAATCGAGGCTGCCCACCACGTAGCCGCCGCCATGGAAGTACAACAACACCGGGCGTGGTTCGTTGTGCGGTTGCGCTTTGGCGTACAGCCGCGCGTTGAGCACATGCCCGTCCCGCGCAGGCAGGCTGACCGCCGTCACCGTCAATGCACCCGTCGGGGTGGCATCGAGCAACTGCGACGTCTGTTCGAATTGCTGCCGCGCTTCGCCAGGCGTCAGCTCATGCATGGGTTGGCTTTTGCCGCTGAGGCGGCCGAACTCGGCCAGCTCCAGAAAACCTTCGATGTCCGGGTGCAATGCCATGGGCGGTAGTCTCCAAAAAATAAACAGGCTTGCCCTGGTAAACGAACCGGGAGGGTTGTTCATTAGGGCGAGCTCAAGAACTGCTCAAGCCGAGTGACAATCTGTGGCCAGAACCACTTTCCTGTGGTGAGGGGGCTTGCCTGTGGCGAGGGGGCTTGCCCCCGTTGGGTCGCGTAGCGGCCCCAAAACCAGCGATCGCGGTTCTTCAGGCATATCGCGTTGTTCGGGTTTACGGCTGCTGCGCAGCCGAACGGGGGCAAGCCCCCTCGCCACAGGCAAGCCCCAAATCACAGGTAAACCCCCAGACCACAGGCAAGCCCCACATCACAGGCAAGCCCTCCACAAGTGATCGGCTTAGATCTGCGGCACCACCTCCCGGCCAAGCAGCGCCACCACGGCGTCCAGGTACTCATCCTGCTGCAGGATATCGAAGTGGCCAGCCGTCACCGTTTTCACCTGGCGCAGCCGCGGTTGCTGGCGTTCGAGCGTGGCGCGTTCGGCCGTCGGGTTGCCATCGGCCCACCAGCAATGCAGCCCGGCTTGCGGAATCGGCAGGGTTTCGACTTGCCGCGACAGGGCCTTCAAGCGCGTGCTGACCATGAACGTCTGGGCCAGCTCATCGGCACCGAGCAGTGCATAACCGCTAGCCTGATCGCTTTGGCTGTCGATCACCGCGCGAATGATCCGCGCCACGGCATCGTGGTCCCCCGCCGACTCGGTACTCAATGCCCGGGCGATCACCTCGCCATCCATGCCCAAGGTCGCGCCGAGGAACCCGGCCAGATCCACACGCCACTCATCCGCACTGGCAACGGCATTGGCCTGGGTCGGTACAAAGCTGTCCACCAGACCGACGAACGCCACGCGCTGGCCCTGCTGTTCGAACAGCTCACTCACCAGCAACGCCAACGCCCCGCCCAGCGACCAGCCCAGCACGTGGTACGGTCCCTGGGGTTGTCTGGCGCGGATCGCCTCGACGTAGTCGGCGGCCATCTGCGAAAGCGAGGTGTCGTGCCACTGCCGGTCGAGCAGCATCCGGCATTGCACGCCGTACACCGTGCGCTCACCGTCCAGGCGCCGGGCCAGCGGCTCGTAGTCGAACACCGTGCCGAAACCGGCGTGCAGGCAGAACAATGCCGGCTGATCCGCCACCAGCTGATTGAGCAGCAACAGCGGTTGCGGGCTCTGGCGCACGGGTTGCTCATCGACACCGGACAACCCGGCAATCGTCGGCTTGGCCATCATGTCGCGCAGCTTGATCTGGAAATCCGGCTCGTTCAGCGCACGCACTTTCGAGATCACCTTGAGGGTGCGCAGCGAATCGCCGCCCAGTTCGAAGAAATTGTCGGTGATGCCGACCTTCTCGATGCCCAGCACCTGTTGCCAGATGTCCGCCAGCGCCCACTCCAGCGGCGTGCGCGGGGCCACGTAGTCGCGGCCGGTGAAGGCCGGATCCGGCAGGGCCTTGCGGTCGAGCTTGCCGTTGGGCGTCAGCGGGAAGCGCGGCAGCACCACGACCTGCGTCGGCACCATGTAGTCGGGCAGGCTTTCGCGCAATGCCGCCTGGCAACGCGGGCCGAGGCCATCGTCTTGCGCCGCCACCACATAGCCCACCAGTTGCGGTCCCTGGCCGTTGTCCCGCACGACCACCAGCGCATCGTTGACCCCGGCCTGCTCGCGCAAGCGGGCTTCGATTTCGCCCAGTTCGATGCGGAAGCCACGCACCTTGACCTGATGGTCGATGCGCCCGACGTAGTCGAACACGCCATCCTCGCGACGGCGCACCAGATCACCGGTGCGGTACAGGCGCCCGCCTTCAGGGCTGAACGGATCGGCGACAAAGCGCTCGGCGCTCTGCCACGGATGACGATGGTAACCGCGCGCGACACCCCGTCCGCCGATGTACAGCTCACCGACCATGCCCACCGGCAGCGGGTTGAGGTCCATGTCCAGCACGTGCAGGCTGCGGCTGCCGACACGTTGGCCAATCGGCGCGTACATCGCCTGGCAATGGCCGTCGGCAGCGATCTTCCACAGCAGCGGCGTGACCACGGTTTCGGTCGGGCCGTAGCCGTTGACCAGGTATTGCGGCTTGAGTGTGTGCTTGACCCGCTCGAACGTGGCGTCCGGCACCGCATCGCCACCGAAGCAGTAGATGCGCACCGGCGGCGGATCACCGCCCTGCAGTTCGGCGTGCTCGGCCAGTTGCAGCAGGTACGCCGGGGGGAAGCAGGCGACGCTGATGCGCTGGCGGTGCAGCACGGCCAGGGTCTGTTCGGCGGTCCACAACGTATTGTCGCGAATGACCAGGGTCGAGCCGCTGATCAGCGCGGTGATCCAGCGTTCATGGGCGCCATCGAAAGCGAACGACATGAAGTGCAGTTCGCGATTGCCCGGGTCCATTTCGTACAGCTCGGCGATGGCCTGTACGTGCATGCTCAGTGGTCCGTGGGCGACGGCGACGCTCTTCGGTTTGCCGGTCGAACCGGAGGTGTAGATCAGGTAGGCCAGTTGCTCGGCGTGTACGGCGCACGATGGCGCCACCACCTCGATGTCGAGGTTCAATCGGTCCACCGCGACCATCGCCGTGCCTGGATTCAACTGCGCTGTGTCGCGCAGCCGTTCCTGGGTCAGCAGCAGGCGCATGTCGCTGTCGGCCATCATGTAGCGCAGACGTTCCTGCGGGTATTGCGGGTCCAGCGGCACGTAGGCGGCGCCACACTTCATCACCGCCAGCAGCGACACCACCAGCTCCAGCGAGCGCTCCATGAACACACCGATCACGTCCTCGGCCTGCACGCCTTGTTCCAGCAGATGCACCGCCAACGCATCGGAGCGCCGGTCCAGTTCGGCGTAGCTCAGGTGCTCGGCGTCACGGTCGGCATAGCTGAGCACCAGCGCCGTGTGATCCGGTTGCAGTCGCGCACGCTGACGGATCAGCTCGTGCACCGGTGTCTCGTCACCGTCCGCCAATACCGGCCGTTCGCCGTCCAGCGCCCGGCCTTCGTCCAGGGTCAGCAGGCCCAGTTCGCCGACGGCACGCCCGGCGTCTTCGCACAGGCGCTGCATCAGGCTTTCCAGGTGGCCGCGCAGGCTTTCGACAGTCGCCAGATCGAACTGGTCGCGCTGGTGCATGTACTCGATGCGCAGCCCCTCGTCGAGGCTGACCATCAGGTCCATGGCGAAGCTGGTCAGGCCGAAGTCGGACACGTCTTCGAAGCGCAGCGAGTCGCCGTTCCATTCGCGCAGGGTACGGTCCACCGGCTGGTTTTCGAAGACGATGATGCTGTCGAACAACGACTGCCCGCCCTGCCCGGCCCAGCGCTGGATATCGCTCAGCGGGGTTTGCTGGAAGTCGCGGATGTCGAGGTTGTAGGCCTGGATTTCGCGCAGCCAGTCACCGACGCTGGCCTCGGTCGGCACGCTGTTGACCACCGGCAAGGTGTTGATGAACAGCCCGAGCATGTTCTCGGAGCCGTTGAGGGTTTCCGGACGCCCGGACACGGTGGCGCCGAACGTCACCGTGCGCTGGCCGGTGTAGCGCTGCAACAGCAGCAACCACGCGGCTTGCACCAGGGTGTTGAGCGTCACCTGCTGTTGCTGGGCAAAGGCCTGCAAACGCACAGTCTGCCCGGCACTCAGGTGCGTGTAGATTGCGTGGTAACCCGCTTGCGGCGCCTTGACCGGCAAGGCGCGGGCCAGGTACGTGGCGCCTTCGAGGTTGGCGAGTTTGCCTTTCCAGAACGCCTCGCTGGCCTCGGCGACTTGCTGGCCGAGCCAGTCGATGTAGTCGCGATAGGCAGCCACCGGCTCGTGCTCATCGCCGCTGTAATAGCGCAGTACTTCACCGATCAGGCGCGACACGCTCCAGCCGTCCATGAGGATGTGGTGGTAGGTCCAGATCAGACGATAGCGGTCGTCTTCCAGACGCACCAGCAACAGGCGCAACAAGGGGGCGCGATTGAGCGAGAATCCGCGTTCACGCTCCTCCAGAGCCAGTTGACGGACGCGTTCTGTTTGATCATCCAGCCCGCGCCAGTCCAGCTCGGTCAGCAACGCAGGCGCATCGCGCCGCACCACTTGCAGCGGCTCCTTGTCGCCTTCCCAGAGGAATGCGGTACGCAGAATCCCGTGACGTTGGGCAGCATCGGCCCAGGCTTCACGAAAACGCGTGCCATCCACGCCGCGCACGCCCACTTCGATCTGGTTGACGTACAGCCCCGAATCGCCGTCCTGCACCGAATGGAAGAGCATGCCTTGCTGCATTGGCGACAGCGGATAAACGTCCTCGACTTCGTCCGCTGTCAGTTCCAGCGCCTGATATTGCGCTTCACTCAGTTCGATTTTTGCTGCCGGTGCAACCACAGTCGGCACGGCTTGATCCGCCGTGACGGGTTGGGCGACCGTCGCCAGTTCGGCGAGGGTCGGATGGCTGAACACATCCTTGGGCGAAATGCTCAACCCGGCCTTGCGTGCGCGGCTGACGGCCTGGATCGAGACGATGGAATCGCCGCCCAGTTCGAAGAAGTTGTCGTGCATGCCAATCTGCGGCACTTCGAACAACGCCTGCCACACCGCTTGCAGCGTCGCTTCCACGGCACTGCGCGGCGCAACGTATTCGCGTATTTGCTGGTCCGGCTGCGGCAATGCGCGGCGGTCGAGCTTGCCGTTGGGTGTCACCGGCAACTGATCGAGCAACAGTATGTGGCTTGGCTGCATGTGCTCTGGCAGCGCGTTGCGCAGGTGTTGCTTGAGTGGCTCAAGGTCGGCATGACCGACGACGTAAGCCACCAATTGCCTGGACTTGCCGACATCCAGGGCAATCACCGCGGCTTCGCGCACCTGTGGATGCTCCAGCAGGCAGGCTTCGATTTCCCCCAGTTCGATGCGCAAGCCGCGGATCTTCACTTGATGGTCGATGCGGCCGACGTATTCGATCACGCCGTCCTCGCGGTAGCGTGCCAGATCGCCGGTGCGATACAGGCGTTCGCCCTGCTCACCGACCGGGCTGGCGACGAAGCGCTCGGCGGTCAGGTCCGCACGGTTGTGGTAACCACGGGCAAGGCCGATGCCGCCCAGGTACAGCTCGCCCACACACCCCTGCACCTGCGGTTGCAGGCTGTCGTCGAGGATGTAGGTCACCAGGTTGGCAATCGGATAACCGATCGGCACGCTGAACCCGCCGTCATCGACACAGGTCCAGTGGGTTACGTCGATCGCCGCTTCGGTCGGGCCGTACAGGTTGTACAGGCCGACGTCCGGCAGGACGCGGAACAGGCTGTGCTGCAAGTCTGCCGACAAGGCTTCGCCGCTGCACATGATCTGCCGCAGGCTGGCGCAGCGCTCGAAGCCTTCGCCCTGGACAAACGCCTGCAACATCGACGGCACGAAATGCAGGGTGCTGACCCGGTACTGCTCGATCAGGCTGACCAGTTGCGCCGGATCGCGATGGGCACCCGGCTCGGCCACGGCCAGCCGTGCACCGGTCATCAGCGGCCAGAAGAACTCCCAGACCGACACGTCGAAACTGAACGGGGTTTTCTGCAAGACGGTGTCGCGCCCATCCAGCGGATAGGCGCCCTGCATCCACGCCAGGCGGTTGTACAAGGCATCGTGACGGTTGGCCGCGCCCTTGGGTTTGCCGGTGGAACCGGAGGTGTAGATCATGTAGGCCAGCGATTGCAGCTCGACCACGCAGGACAGGTTTTCCTCGCTCAGCCCTTCGAGCAGCGGCGCCATGTCGTCCAGGCAGATCGCCGTGGTGGTGGCCGGGATCGGCAACTGCTCAAGCAAATGACGCTGGGTCAGCAACAGGTGCACGCCACTGTCGTCGAACATGTGTTCCAGGCGTTCGCGCGGGTAGTCCGGGTCGAGCGGCACGTAGGCGCCACCGGCCTTCATGATCGCCAGCAAGCCGATCACCAGTTCCAGTGAACGCTCGGCAGCGATGCCCACCAACACTTCGGCGCCCACACCCTGACGGCGCAACAGGTGCGCCAGGCGGTTGGCCTGTTGGTTGAGCTGGCGATAACTCAGGGTCCGGCCGGCAAACACCAGGGCCGGGGCCTCCGGGGTTTGCAGCACCTGGGCTTCGAAGCACTGGTAGACCGGGCGCACATCCGCCCAGTCCTGCACCGTGCGGTTGAAGCCTTCGACCTGCTGCGCCGTTTGCACGGCATCAAGCAGGCTCAAGCGCCCCAATGGCTGTTGCGGCGCGCAGACCATGGCATCGAGCAATGCCACCAGCCGAGTGCTCAAACCCTCAATCGCTTCGGCGCTGAACAGAGTCGTGTCGTAGTTGAAACGCAGGTCCAGGCATTCGCCCAGCTCGGCGGCAATGGCCAGCGGGAAACTGGTCTGGTCGTGGTTGCTGATGCCGGAGAATTTCAGCGCGCTGCTGTTACCCTCCTCCAACGCTTGCGCCACCGGGTAGTTTTCGAACACCAGCAGGGTGTCGAACAGCGCCTCGCCGGAGTGACCGGCCCAGCGCTGCACGTCCGCCAGCGGCGTGTATTCGACTTCGCGCAACCTGAGGTTGAGCGCCTGGACTTCATCGATCCATTGGCTGACCGTGCGCTCGGGGTGCGGCGTGGCGATCACCGGCAAGGTGTTGATGAACAACCCGATCTGCTGCTCGATGCCTTGCAGCTCACTCGGACGCCCCGACACCGTGGCGCCGAACGCCACCGTCGACTGGCCGGTGTAGCGCTGCAATATCAACAGCCAGGCGGCTTGCAGCAGGGTGTTGGGCGTGACGCGGGCCTCGCGGGCGAACCCGCTCAGGCGCTCGGTAGCCGCGCGGTCCAGGTTCAGGTGCACGCTGCGATGATCGCCGCGATGAGCGCTGCCCTGCCCTGCAACCGGCCCCGGCAAGGCGCCGGCCAGTCGCGTCGGCTCGGTGAACGCGTGCAATTGCTCCAGCCAGAACGCCTCGCAAGCGGCACGGTCACGGGTACCCAGCCAGCTCATGTAGTCGCGATAACGGCCAACACCCGGCGCCGGCATGACGCCGCAGTAGCGTTGCAGCACTTCACCGAACAACTGCGAAGTGCTCCAGCCGTCCAGCAGGATGTGGTGGTTGGTGAAGATCAGGTGATGGCTGTCATGGGCAGTCTGCACCAGGGTCAGGCGCAGCAGCGGTGCCGCCGTCAGGTCGAAACCGCGCAGGCGATCGTCCTCGGCCAGTCGCTCCAGCGCGTGCGGCAGATCAGGCCGGTCGCGCCAGTCGAGCAGGCTCATCGGCAACGTGGCTTCGGCCAGGATCACTTGCAGCGGTCGCGAGCCATTGCTTTCGCTGAAGAACGCCGCGCGCAGCACTTCATGGCGCGCCAGCGTCTGCTGCCAGGCATCGCGGAACGCCGCGACGTCGAGCCCCTGCACATCCACGCGCATCTGCGGCACGTAGGCACCGGCATCCGGGGCGAACAGGCTGTGGAACAACATGCCTTGCTGCATCGGCGACAGCGGCAGGATGTCTTCGATGCGGCTGGCTGCCAGCGGCAAGGCATCGAGCTGCGCCTGATCGACGCGCACCAGCGGTACGTCGCTCGGGGTCAGGCCACCGGCGCCGCTCAGGCAATGTTCGATCAGCCGTTGCAACTCCATGGCATAGGCATCGGCAAGGTGCTGTACGGTTTGCGCTTTGAACTGGTCGCTACTGAAGGTCCAGCTCAGGCGCAGTTGGCCAGCGTAGACCTGGCCGTTGATGCTCAGGCCCCGGTCCAGCTCGGTCGAGGCGCCCTGCTCGGCACCACCACTTTCCTTCGCCGGACGCCACGGCGCCTGCTCGTCGAAGCTGGCGTCGAACTGGCCCATGTAGTTGAAGGTGACCTGGGGTGACGGCAAAGCCTCAAGGCCAGCGTCGGCCAGATAGCGCAGGATGCCGAAGCCGATGCCTTTGTCGGGCACGGCGCGCAGCTGTTCCTTGACCGCCTTGATGCTCGCGGCCAGGTCGTCGGCCGGGGTGAGCTTGACCGGGAAAATCGAGGTGAACCAGCCCAGGGTACGGGTCAGGTCGATGTCATCGAACAGGTCTTCGCGGCCGTGGCCTTCCAGTTTGACCAGGGTCGAGGATTGACCGGTCCACTGGCCCAGTACCCGCGCCAGTGCCGTCAGCAACAGGTCGTTGACCTGGGTGCGGTAAGCCGCCGGAGCGTCTTGCAGCAGTTGGCGGGTCAAGGTGCTGTCGAGCACGGTTTCCACGCTGATGGCGTGCTGGCTGGCCAGGCTGCCTTGCGGGTTGTCCGCTGGCAGTTGCACCGCAACGTCCTGGTATTGGGCTTGCCAGTAAGCGGCTTGCTGCGCCAGCGCCGGGTTTTGCGCATGGCGTTGCAAACGTGCGGCCCAGGCCTGATAGGCGCTGGTCTTGGCCGGCAGGCGCAGCGGCTCGGTCCGACGTGCCTGAGCGTAAGCGGCTTGCAGGTCTTCGAGCAGCAGACGCCAGGAAACGCCGTCCACCGCCAGGTGATGCACCACCAGCAACAGGCGCTGGCCTGCCGTGCCCATGTCCACCAGCAAGGCACGCAGCAACGGGCCGTCCTGCAAGTTCAGGCTCGCCTGTGCGGCGTTGCACAGTTCAAGCAGTTCATCGGCATCGGCGGCTTGGCGCTGCCACAGTACATCGGCGCTGTTCCATTGCTCGGCTTGTGCCTGTTGCCAGACACCCTCCACCTGACGCAAACGCAGGCGCAATGCGTCGTGATGTTCCAGCAACGCCGCCAGCGCCTGTTGCAGGCAGCCGCTGTCCAGAGGCTCGCGCAGTTCCAGCAATACCGACTGGTTCCAGTGATGGCGGGCCTCGATGCCTTGTTCGAAGAACCAGTGCTGGATCGGCGTCAGCAACACGTCACCGCGCACCGGCCCCTGATCGATGACCAGCCCGGCGCTGCGCACAGCGACCTTCGCCAGGCTCTGCACGGTCTGGTGCTGGAACAGGTCACGCGGGGTGATGCGAATCCCGGCCTGACGCGCGCGGCTGACCACCTGGATCGAGATGATCGAGTCGCCGCCCAGCTCGAAGAAGTTGTCATCGATGCCTACGCGCTCGAGCTTGAGCACGTCTTGCCAGATCGCCGCCAGCTCGATCTGCATGTCATCCATCGGTGCCGTGTAAGCCTGCTGCGCCAGCGCCGCATCAGGCTTGGGCAGTGCATTGCGATCCAGCTTGCCGTTGCTGGTCAGCGGCCAGTGCTCGAGTCTGATCAGGTGCGCCGGCACCATGTAGTCCGGCAAACCGCCCTGCAAATGTTCGCGCAGGGACTGGCGCAAATCCTTGTCGTCGTTGGTCGCGGTGAACCACGCCACCAGTTGCTGGCTGCCGTTGACCTGCGGTGCCAGGACCAGCGCCTGCTCGATGGCCGGGTGGCTTTGCAGGCGGTCCTGGATTTCCCCCAGTTCGATGCGAAAGCCACGGATCTTCACTTGATGGTCGATACGCCCGGCGTACTCGATGCTGCCATCGGCGCAATATCGCGCCAGGTCGCCGGTGCGATACAGGCGCGCGCCCGGCTCGGCGGCGAACAGGTCCGGCACAAAGCGCGTGGCGGTCAGGTCGGCACGCTGGTGATAACCCCGGGCCAGACCGGCACCGCCGACGTAAAGCTCACCGACGCAGCCCTTGGCCACCGGGTTCAGGCGCGGGTCGAGCACGTACCAGCGCAGGTCGGTGATCGGCTCGCCCAGCGGCGAGCTGTTGGCGCCATCGAGGTCGGCGCGGGACAGCGGGCGGTAGGTCACGTGCACCGTGGTTTCGGTGATGCCGTACATGTTGATCAGCAATGGCTGCCGGTCGTCGAAAGCGTCGTACCACGGCCGCAGGCTGGCCACGTCCAGCGCCTCGCCACCAAACACCACGTAACGCAGGGCCATGCCTGGTGCGTTGGCACAGGCGAACGGCATCAACTGACGGAAGGCCGAGGGGGTCTGGTTGAGTACCGTGACGCCTTCATCACAGAGCAAGCGGGCGAAGTCTTCCGGGGAGCGGCTGACCGCGTGCGGCACCACCACCAGCTTGCCGCCGTAGAACAGCGCGCCAAAGATTTCCCATACGGAAAAGTCGAAGGCATAGGAGTGGAACAGGCTCCAGACGTCGTCCGCATTGAAACCGAACCAGTGCCCGGTGGCGCTGAACAGGCGGGTCAGGTTGCTGTGGGGCAGCAGCGTGCCCTTGGGTTTGCCGGTGGAACCGGAGGTGTAGATGACGTAGGCCAGGTTCGCTGCAACGGTCAGGTTCGGCAGGTTATCGGCGCTGGCCTCATCGAGCCAGTCGCTGGCGTGATCGAGGCAGATCACTTCAATGCCTTCGTTCAACGGCAGGCGCGGCATCAGCGCCGAATCGGTCAGCAACAGGCGCGTGCCGCTGTCGGCGAGCATGTAGGCCAGGCGATCCTGCGGGTAATCCGGGTCCAGCGGCACATAGGCGCCACCGGCCTTGAGGATCGCCACCAGGCTGACGATCATCTCCAGCGAACGCTCCAGGGCGATGCCCACCAACACGTCCGGGCCGACCCCGCGTTCGCGCAGACGATGGGCAATGCGGTTGGCGCGGCTGTTCAGTTCGGCGTAAGTGAGGGTGATGCCCTCGCAGGTCACGGCAATGTTGTGCGGGTGCGCGGCGACCCGGGCTTCGATCAGTTGATGGGCACACAGGGCATTCGCAGCTTCTGCCGTGTTGATTCCGACGCTGCGATTCCAGTCCAGCAAGGTGGCCTGCTGCTCGGCAGCGTCGAGCATGCTCAGGTCGGCCAAGGCCACACCGGCATCGGTGCTGATGGCCTGCAAAAGGTTCAGCCAGTGTCGGCCGAGACGCTCGATGGTCGCGGCGTCGAACAGTTCGGTGGCGTAGACGAACGACGCGTGGATGTCCTCGTCGCTTTCGACGGTGTCGAGCATCAGGTCGAACTTGGTGGTCTTTTCGTCCCAGATCAGCGGTTCGACGCTCAGCCCCGGCAGGTCCCAGCGTTGCGGGTCGCCACTGTCGCGCTGGTGGTTGAACATCACCTGGAACAGCGGCGTGTGGCTCAGGCTGCGCTCCACGCCCAGGCCATCGACCAGTTGCTCGAACGGCAGGTCCTGATGGGCCTGTGCGCCGAGTGCCGCGGACTTGATCTCGGCCAGCAACTGCACGAACGGCTGGTCGGCCCGGGGCTGGCTGCGCAACACCTGGGTGTTGACGAAAAAGCCCAGCAGGTTTTCCACATCCTGGCGGGTACGGTTGGCAATCGGCACGCCGACGCGAATGTCCTGCTCGCCACTGTAGCGATGCAACAGCGTCTGCAACGCTGCCATCAGCAGCATGAACAGGGTGCAGCCTTCGCGACGGGCCAGCTCGCGCAGTTGCGCGGTCAACGCAGCGGGGATTTTCAGCTCGACGCTGGCGCCCTGCTGGCTCGGAATCGCCGGGCGACGGCGGTCGGTCGGCAGGTTCAGCGGTGGATGCTCGTTGCCCAACTGCCCGCGCCAGTAAGCGAGCTGACGCTCGGCTTCGCCGGCCTCCAGCCACAGGCGCTGCCAGCGGGCGAAGTCGGCGTATTGAATGCCCGGTTCCGCTAGCTGCGCGGGCTGTCCTGCACTGAGTTGTCCATAGAGTTGGGTGAATTCCTGCAACAGGATCGGCAGCGAGCCGCCATCGGTGACGATGTGATGGAAGGTCAGCACCAGCACATGTTGCCGGGCATCGAGGCGGATCAAGCGGCAGCGCATCAACGGGCCGTGCTGCAGGTCGAACGGCTGCTCGGCGTTGAGGGCAATCTGGCGTTGCAGTTCGATGTCGTCGGCGGCAGTGACCTCGACCAGCGGGGTGTCCATCTGCGGGTGGATGTGCTGCAGCACTTGCTGTTCATCGAAGACGAACGTGGTGCGCAACACCTCATGACGTTGCACCAGTGACGCCAGGGTCTGCGCCAATGCATCGCGGTTCAGCTCGCCATTGAGGCGGAAGGCACCGGTCAGGTTGTAGGCCGTGGCCTGGGGCTGCATCTGCCAGAGGAACCACAAGCGCTGCTGCGCATAGGACGCCGGCAGCGTGTCGACGGCGCGGTCCCGTGGCGGGATCGGCAGCAATTCCAGGGTCAGCCCCTGAGCGTGCATCTTTTGTTGCAACGCACGCCGGGCGTCCGCGCTCAAGCCGCAGAAACGCTGGGCCAGGGTCATCATTCTGTCCGGTGCAGCACTCATTGCGCGTGTTCCTCATCCACTTCGTCGAACAACGCTTCGAGGGCGTCTACATCGTTGTCTTTGTGTTCACTTTGCTGGCGGAACTGCTCGATCTGCGCCGCCAGGCGTTCCAGGGTATCGCCGTCGAAAAACAGCTTGAGCGGGATCGCCAGGTTCAGTTCGTCCTGAATCCGCGCGCGAATGCGCGTGGCCAGCAGCGAGTGCCCGCCGAGTTCGAAGAAGCTGTCGTGCACGCCCACGCGCTCGACGTGCAGCGCTTCGGCCCAGATCGCCGCCAGGGTTTTTTCCAGGTCGTTGCGCGGCGCGACGAAGGCGCTGCGGCGCACATCGAGATCGAGCAAGGCCTGGCGATTGAGCTTGCCGTTGGGCATCAGCGGGAAACGCTCCAGTACCTGCAAGCGCGCCGGCTGCATGTGCTCGGGCAGCACCTGCCCCAGATGGCTGCGCAATTCGTTGAGGCGGATGTCGGCGGTGTCCGCCGGGGACACCACGAAGCCCAGCAGTTGCGGGCCGGTCGGGGTTTCCCGGGCGATGACGGCGGCGTCCTCGATGCCCGGTGCGCTGCGCATGGCCGCTTCGATTTCGCCCAGCTCGATGCGGAAGCCGCGGATTTTCACCTGGTGATCGACCCGGCCCAGATACTCCAGCACGCCATCGGCGCGATAGCGCGCCAGGTCACCGGTGCGGTACAAGCGTTGGCCCGCCGCCTTCGCAAACAGGTCGGGGACAAATCGTTCGGCCGTCAGCGTGGCACGCTGCAAGTAACCCCGGGCAATGCCGGCACCGCCGACATAGAGTTCACCCTCCACGCCCACCGCCACCGGTTGCAGGTCCGGGCCGAGCACGTGAATGCGCATGCCGGCAATCGGCTGGCCAATCGGAATGCTGTCGGCGTCCTGACCGACCGGAAGCTCCCAGGCCGAGCACCACACGGTGCCTTCGGTCGGGCCGTATTCGTTGACCAGTGCCACCCCCGGCAATGCCTCGCGATGTCGCTGCACCAGGGCGTTGCTGCAGGCTTCACCGGCAACGATGACGCAGGCCAGGGTCTGCTGATCGAGGTGTTCGAGAATCTGTGCGTGGTAGGACGGCAGAGTCAGGTAGTGGGAAATCTCTTCGCGCCGGATCAGCGCCACGAGTTGCGCCGGATCCTTGTAGCTGTCTTCGTCCGGCAGGCACAGGGTCGCGCCCTGCCCCAGCGCCCAGAACACCCCGGCCACCGAACTGTCGAAGGAGAACGACGAGAGCATCAGGAACGCGCGCAGCGGCTGGCGATAAAACCCAGTGCGCGCCAGGGTCGAGGCCACGGCGTTGGCATGACTGATCATCACGCCCTTGGGTTTGCCGGTGGAACCGGAGGTGTAGATGACGTAGGCCAGGTTCGCGCTGTCACCCTGAGGCGCAGGTTCGGTTTGCGCGGCGGTCCAGACATCGGCCCCCGGCATCAGGGAAATTATCTGTTCATGACGCAATGCGTCCGGCAGCGGCTGGCAGGCCAGCACCTGGCGCGCGCCGGTATCGGCGAGCATGAACGCCAGGCGCTCGATCGGGTAGTTCGGGTCCAGCGGCAAGTACGCAGCGCCGGCCTTGAGTGTACCCAACAAGGCAATGACGATTTCCAGCGAGCGCTGGCCGTAGACCGCCACGATTTCATCCGCCGCCACACCTTGGGTGCGCAAGACATTGGCCACCTGATTGGAACGGGCATCGAGTTCGGCATAGGTCAGGCGCTGACCGTTGATACTCAGGGCGATGCGTTGCGGATGCAGGCGTGCCTGCTCGCTGAACAGCTCTTGCAGGAAACGGCACGGCAAGGCCTGGCCGGTGGCGTTCGGGTTGAAGCCCTCGATCAGGCGGGTTCGCTGTGCAGCATTGACCAGACTCGCCTGAGCCAGGGTCAGCTCGGGCGATGCCAGCAATTGACGGCTGAACTCGACAAACTGCTCCAGCCATTCGGCCAGCATCGACTCCGGCAGCGCACCGTCGAGACACGACAGCTGCAACTGTTCGCCCTGGACACGCAGGCGCAGGACTTCGGGGTTGGCGTCGTCCACCTCGATACCGGCTTCGATGGCGGCTTGATAGACGAAGCCGTAACGCAGAGGCGCGGTGCCTTCGGCGCTCAGTTCGAACTCGTTGAGGCAGTCGAGCCAGGACAACGACTGCTCAACGCTGGCCGCAAAGGCTGCCAAGGCTTGCGCCAGTGTCTGCTGGCTACGGTGCTCGAAGGCCACCGGCAGACGCCGGGCGAAACGGCCGAGGGTGGCGGCGGTCTGCTCGTTGCGACCGTCCATCTGCCAGCCCATCAGCAGTTTTTCCTGCTGGCCGATGCGTGCAACGAACGCGGTCCACAGCAACAGCGCCACTTGCTCCGGCTCAACGCCCGCGTCAACAGCGGCCCGTTGCACCCCAGCCAACCATGGCGCGTCAATCAAGGTGGCCTGACGACGAACCAAGGTGACATCGAGCGCTTTTTCGAACGGCAAGCGGTGGGTCACGGCGAACTGCTGTTGCAGGTTGCGCCAGAACGCGGCGCCCTGGTGGCCGATGTCTTCTTCGCGCAGCTCTTGCTGCCAGGCGCTGTAGTCCAGGTATTGCAGCGCGTCCTCGTCTTCGACCAGAGTTTCGCCGCGCAACAGACTGGCGAGTTCAGCCGACAGCACCCGCAGCGAGGCCTCGTCGAAGCTGCACGCCGGGGTCAGCAGAGTGACGATGGATTGCCCTGCTTCGCCCTCGACCTGTGCCACCACCAGCACTTGGTTCGAATCTTCAACCAGGATTTCACGGCTGCAGCTCAAGGCCTCGGCCACCGAAGGCTGGTCGCCCAGCACTGTCAGTGGCAGCGCCTCGCACAGGCTCTGCACTGGCCACTTCATGCCCGGCAAGCGGCGGTACACCGTGCGCAGGGTTTCGTGACGCCGGCCCAGTGTCTCCAGCGCCACACGTAACGCCTGGGCATCCACCGGCCTGGCGACCGGCAATGTCAGGGCGGCGAACAGCGGCCGGGCACCCAGTTCCTGGACGCGCAAATAAAAGGCCTGCTGGGCCGAAGTCTGGAAGACGTCTACCGAAGGTTCGAGGGCGGTGGTGTTCATGTCGGGTGTCCTTATTCCTGATCCAGGTCGGCGCTTTTCTGCGCGATGGCCATGGCCGTGAGGATTTTTCTGAAGCCAGTGAATTCGTTGCGCGCATGCACGCTGAGGATGTTGTCGAGCAGGACCACGTCGCCCTTCTCCCAGGCGAACTCGACCATCACCTCGCGGTAGATGCCTTGCAGGTGGCGAATCACGTCGTCGGGAATCGATGAGCCGTCGCCGAAGAAGGTGTTCTGCGGCAGGTCTTGGGGGCCGAATTCACGCAGCAGGTTGTCGCGGATGCTGTCCGGCAGGGTCAGCGCGTTGAAGAAGGTGCCGTGGTTGAACCAGATGCGCTCACCGGTCAGCGGATGGCGCACGATGGCCGGGCCGTTCTGCCGGGTGCGCAGGCGGTTGCCGGACTTCCACTCGGCCTGGATACCGATTTTGGCGCAGTAGGCTTCGACCTCTGCGCGGTCCTCGCTCTGGAACACGGTCTGCCACGGCAGGCCCATGCCGTCGCCGTAGTTGCGCACGTACATGATGCGTTTACGGGCAAATTCTTCGCGCACCGCCGGGTCGATCCGCGCGAGGATCCGGCGGGTATTGCCGAAGGGTGTTTCGCCGCCAGTGGCCGACGGGGTGTCGCAGTAGAAATACAGGTGACGCGGGAACACCGGCGAATACGAGTGTTCGTTGTGCGGGAAGATTTTCTCCGGCGCCGGGTAATCGGTGGAGCTGTAGATCTTGAACTGACCGGTGATCTGGGTGCGTGGCGAGGCGCGGAACAGGTACTCCAGCGCGCCGCCGGATATCGCATCGACGCAGCGGTTGAACTCGCCGATATCGGCCACCTGGAAGCCACGGAACAGGATCACCGCGTGTTCCAGCAGCTTGCTTTCGATCAGCGCGCGATTCTGGCTCGCCCATTCCACCAGGTTCACGCCGGACACGGCCGGACGGCACACCAGCGGCATGCTGTGGCCTTCGAACATCGGCGCAAAACTCACCAGCCGCGTCGGATCGGTGGACAGGCTTTTGCGGGCACCACGACCCATCTTGGGAATGGACTTGGTCGTTGAAACGGTCATAAACCCCTCCAGAAAATGTTGACGGCGGCGCTAAAGGGCGCCGCCGCCTGAATCAGTCCGCTGCGGTTGGCGCTGTCGGCGCGCCCCGGTTCGCCGAGCGGCGCTTGATCGCCATGGCACCGCCGAGCAGGGCCTTGCGTTGCTCGTTCAAGCGCGCATCGGCACGGCGCTGGACATCGCTGGCCAGGTTCAGCAACTCACCGACCTGCAACGGCTCAGCGCCTACCAACGCCTGGAGCACCGCCCGGATCTGTTCGAACAGACATTCCAGCGTGCTCGGCAGGTACTGGCCGGCCGGTGTCTCGAAGCTCAGGTGGATGTGCTGCGCGTCGTTGTAGAACGCAGCGACCATGCCGATCTCGGCGGCCTGACGCCCGGAGGGGAAATCCTCCACGTGCAACCCATCCATCGAGGGCAAGCGAGCGACGCCTTCCTGGTAAATCAGCTTGATGTCGAACAGCGGCGAACGGCCGGCCCGGCGCGGCAAGCGCAAGGCTTCCACCAAGCGCTCGAACGGCAGGTCCTGATGGTCCGAAGCCTCCAGCACCGCCCGGCGACAGGCCTCCAGCAATTGCGCTGCCGGCTGCCCGGCATCGACTTCCACTTGCAGTACTAGTTGGTTAACGAAGAAGCCGACCATTTCTTCAAGCTCGGCTTGATTTCGGTTGGCGATATCGGTGCCGATGCGTACCCGAGCGACCTCGGTACGCTGGCGCAACACCAAGGTGAAACCGGCCAGCAGCAGCATGAACAGCGACAGGTCGCGCTGCTGGGCAAAGTCGCGCAACTGCTGGCTGAGTTCGGCACTGAAGGTGAAATGCGCGCTGGCACCTTCTTGCGCCGTGCGCCGGTCGCCATCGGCGGGCAGCTCCAGCACGGCTTGCGGCTCGGCAAGGCGCTGCTGCCAGTAGTCGAGCTGGCGTTGCAACTCGCCGCCCTGCTCTAGCCACTGGCGCTGCCATTTGGCGAAGTCGGCGTACTGCACGCTGTGCGCCGGCAATTGCGGGGTCTGGCCACGGTTGAGGGTTGAATACAGCGTGACGAATTCATTGATCAGCACGCGGAACGACCAGTCATCGGCGACGATGTGATGCACCGTCAGCAACAACACATGCTGGTCATCCGCGACCCGCAGCACCCGCACCCGCAGCAACGGGCCGTGGCGCAGGTCGAATGGCCTTGCGACTTCCTCGCGGGCCAGCTGTTGCGCCTCGACGTCCGGCGCCGGCAGATGCCGCAGGTCGCCGGCCTCGAAGCTCAATGGCAATTGCCGGTGTACCCGCTGCCAGGTCTGGCCGTCTTCTTCGTAGAAGGTGGTGCGCAACACCGCGTGGCGCTGCACCAGGCTTTCGAAGGTCTGGCGCAGGGCGTCGAGGTTCAGCTCGCCGCGCAGGCGCAAGGCACCCGGCATGTTGTACATCGAGCTGTCCGGTTCCAGGTTCCACAGGAACCACAGGCGCTGCTGGGCAAAGGACAGCGGCTGGCGTTCGCCAGAGGTGTCCGCCACCAGCGCCGGGCGTTCACAGCGGTGTTGCAGGGTCTGCACCTGAGCGGCGAAATCCTCAAGGCGCGGGTGTTCGAACAGGCTGCGCAGGCTCACCGACAGGCCCATGCGCTGGCGGATCTGCGAGACGATTTGCGTCGCCAGCAACGAGTGCCCGCCCAATTCGAAGAAGCTGTTCTCGCGGTCGACGCGACTGACCTGCAACACCTGCTGCCAGATCTGCGCCAGCTGGATTTCCAGTGCCCCCTGCGGTGCGCTACCGGTTGCCGCCTCCCAGACTGGCGGGGCCGGCAACGCGGCGCGGTCGAGTTTGCCGTTGCGGTTGAGCGGCAACGCGGCCAGCAGCACCAGTTGCGTCGGCAGCATGTAGTCCGGCAGGCGCTCGCCCAAGGCGCGGCGCACGGTGTCGGTGAGTTGCTGCGCATCGGCGTCCAGCTGTTCACCCGAGGCTGGCACCACATAACCGATCAACTGCTTGCCACCGACGCCTTCGTGCACCAGCACTGCGGCTTCGCTGATCATCGGCAGGCCTTGCAGGTGCGCCTCCAGCTCACCCAGTTCGACGCGAAATCCGCGGATTTTCACCTGATGGTCGATACGCCCCAGGTATTCCAGTGCGCCGTCCTCGCGATAGCGCGCCAGGTCGCCGCTGCGGTACAGCCGTGCCCCCGGCGTGGCGGAAAACGGATCGGCAATGAAACGCTCGGCGCTCAAACCCGGACGCTGGTGATAACGCTGGGCGAGGCCGGCGTCACCGCCGATGCACAACTCGCCGACGCAACCGGTCGGCAGCAGGTGGCCTTCGCTGTCCAGCACATACAACGCACGCCCCGGCAGCGCGCGACCAATCGGCACGCCAAGGGGGTTGCGGGTATCGGCCAGGGTGCATTCGTGGGTACTGGAAACGACCGTGGCTTCGGTCGGTCCATAGGTATTGAGCAGGCGCACATCGCCCAGACCGGCGGCATGCCACAACTTCAGGCCTTCCAGCGACATGGCCTCGCCACCGACGTGGACCTGACGCAAGCGCCCTTTCTCACGCTGCGGTTGCGCAGCCCACTCTTGGGCCAGCAAGAACCAGTAGGCGGCCGGCAGGTCGGCCAGGGTCACGCCGCGCGCGATGATCTGCCGATAAAGCCTGTCGGTGTCCCACAACTCATCGCCGCGCATCACCAGCGCCGCGCCCACGCACAGCGGCGGGTAGCACTGCTCGACAAAGCCGTCGAAGCTGAAAGTGGCGAATTGCAGCACACGGTCTTGCGCTGTGAGTTGTGAATAGTCCGCCGCGATCACGCAAAACTCGCGCAGCGCGGCGTGGGCCAGGCACACACCTTTCGGGCGTCCGGTGGAGCCGGAGGTGTAGATCAGGTAGGCGAGGTCTTCGGCGCTGGCGAGGTTGTCCGGGTTTTCGGTGGAGTAACCGTCAACGCTCGCCTCCAGCGCCAGGCGCGGCAAACCTTGCGGCAGCGCTACATCGGCGAGCAAGCCCGGTTGCGCCAACAGCAGATCCATGCCGCTGTCTTCGATCATGTAGGCCAGGCGCTCGGCCGGGTAGTCCGGATCGAGCGGCACATAACCGGCGCCGGACTTGAGGATGGCCATCAGGCTGACGATCATCTGCGCATTGCGCCGCACCGACAGGCCGACCCGCTGCCCCGGTGCCACACCCTGGGCGCGCAGGCGATGGGCAAGCTGGTTGGCTTGCGCATTGAGCTGGGCGTAGGTCAGGCACTCGTCGCCGACCATCACCGCCAGTGCATCGGGCGTGCGTGCCGCCTGTTGTTCGAAACGCTGGTGGGCCAGCAACGGGCTGTCGATTTGCGGCGCAGGCGGACGGGAATACGCCAACACTTTTGCTTGGGCCGTGGGATCCAGCAAGCTGACCGCGCCCAGTGCCTGTTGTGGCTGAGCGACGAACTGCTCCAGCACCTGCAACAGGCTGGCGCCCAACTGGCTGATCTGCGCTGCGCTGAACCGGCTGCGGTCGAAACTGAAATCCAGACGCAGGGTGGCGCCGACTTCGATGCCGAGGGTCAGCGGGTAGCTGGTGATTTCGTGATTGCGCAGCGCGCCGAAGGTCAGGCCCGCCGGCGCCCCTTGCTTGAGGGCTTCGGCCACCGGGAAATTCTCGAACACCAGCAGGCTGTCGAACAGCGCCCCCTGTTGCCCGGCCCAGCCCTGAATGTCGTACAGCGGCACGTGCTCGAACTCGCGCAGGCTCAGGTTCAGCGCTTGCAGGTGGTTGAGCCACTGGGCCACCGACTGCCCTGCCGGCGGCGCGGCAATGATCGGCAAGGTGTTGATGAACAGCCCCAGTTGCTGTTCGATACCCGGCAGCGGCGCGGAGCGTCCGGCCATGGTGGCGCCGAACGCCACGCAGGACTGGCCGGTGTAGCGCTGCAACAGCAGGCCCCAGGCGCCTTGCAGCAAGGTGTTGAGGGTGATTTTCTGTTGGCGGGCGAAATCGCCCAGGCGCTGTAGTGCGGCGCTCTCAAGGGTCAATTGATGTTCGCCCATGCCGCGTCCTTCGACCGGTGTCGGCAAGGCTTGCGCCAGCAGCGTCGGCGTTTCCAGTGGCGCCAGCGCTTGCTTCCAGAACTGTTCGGCGGCCAGCAGCGGCTGCTGTTGAATCCAGCCCAGATAATCGCGGTATTGCCCCAACGGCCTGGCCAGCGTCTGCCCGGCATAGTGCTGGATCACTTCGCCGAGCAACTGCGCGTTGCTCCAGCCATCCATGAGGATGTGATGGCTGGTGTAGATCAGGTGCCAGTCTTCAGGGGTTCGGCGCACCAGCACCAGGCGGAACAACGGCGCGGCGCCGAGTTCGAAGCCGCGACTGCGCTCTTCGGCGGCCAGTGCATCGAGGTCGACATCGTCCGCCTCGATCACTTGCAGTTGCAGGTCGATCTGGCGATGAATCACCTGATGCGCGCACTCAAGCCCCAGCCAGTGGAAGCTGCTGCGCAGAATGTCGTGTCGGTTGATCGCCGCCTGCCAGGCCCGGCCGAATGCCGCCAGCTCCAGCCCCTGGATGTCCAGGCGCAACTGATTGATGTAGGCCTCGGCCTGGGGCTCGTACAAGGTGTGGAACAGCATGCCCTGTTGCATCGGCGTCAGTGGGTAAACGTCCTCAATGGCCGGCGCCGGGACAGGCAAGGCATCGAGTTGTGCCCGGGTGATGCGCGCCAGCGGGAAGTCCGACGGCGTGACCTGGCCTGGCGTTGTCGCGCAGCAATGTTCGATCAGTGCCTTGAGTTCTTCGGTGTAGGCATCGGCCAGTTGCTGCACCGTGGACTCGGTGAACATGTCGCGGCTGAAACCCCATTGCAGCGAGAGCTGCCCGCCATACACCTGGCCTTCCACGGTCAGCCAGTTGGCCAGCGGTGCATCATCGCCCTGGGCCTGACCAGCGCTTTCCACGGCCGGGACGAACAGCGCAGTCTCATCGAACTGACGGTCGAACTGCCCCAGGTAGTTGAAGGTGATGCGTGGCGCCGGCAGGTCTTGCAGAACCTGGCGCTGCGCCGGCTCGCCGAGATAGCGCAGCAGCCCATAACCCAGGCCTTTGCCGGGAATCGCGCGCAGTTGTTCCTTGATCGACTTGATCGAATTCGCCGCCCCGGCCTCGGGTTGCAGGCGCACGGGAAACAGGCTGGTGAACCAGCCGACGGTGCGGCTCAGGTCGAGATCGTCGCCCTGGTCCTCGCGGCCGTGGCCTTCAAGCTGGATCAGCGTCGAGCCCTGCCCGCTCCAGCGGCAGATGACCCGCGCCAACGCCGTGAGCAACAGGTCATTGACCTGGGTGCGATAGGCCGCCGGTGCCTGTTGCAACAATTGGCGGGTCAGTTCGGCATCCAGTGTCGATTCGATCTTGTGCCCGTGGCGCTGCTGCAAGCTGCCCTGCGGATGCTCACACGGCAGGTCCCGGGCATCGGCCAGTTGCGCCTGCCAGTACGGCATTTGCCCAGACAAGGTGCCGGCATGCTGTTGCAGGTGCGCGGCCCAGGCTTGATAGGCGCTGGTTTTCTCGGGCAGCGCCACTTGCCGGTAAGCCTGCTGCAAGTCTTCGAGCAACACCCGCCACGACACGCCGTCCACCGCCAGGTGATGAACCACCAGCAGCAGGCGCTGGCTGCCATCGTCGAGGTTGACCAGCAAGGCCCGCAGCAGCGGCCCGTTGGCCAGATCGAGGCTGCGTTGCGCTTCATCGCACAGCGCGGTCAGGGCTTCGGCCGAAGACGCCTGACGCAGCCACAATCCAGCGGATTCGACCTGCGGCCCATGGTGTTGCTGCCAGCCTTGGGCACCGTCGATGAAACGCAGGCGCAAGGCGTCATGATGATGGATGACGGCCACCAAGGCCCGCTCCAACGCTTGCGGATCCAGCGCTTCCCGGGGCGTCAGCAGCAGCGACTGGTTCCAGTGCTGACGTTGGGCAATGGCCTGTTCGAAGAAGTAATGCTGCGCCGGGGTCAGGATCACCTCGCCGCTGACCGGGCCTTGATCGATGCTGCTGCGGCTATCGAACGTCGCGACCAAAGCCAGGCTGCGCACGGTCTGGTACTGGAACAGATTTCGCGGGCTGAGGCGAATGCCGGCCTGGCGGGCGCGGCTGACCACCTGGATGGAAATGATCGAGTCGCCGCCGAGTTCGAAGAAATTGTCTTCAAGGCCCACCGGTTGCGTGCCCAATACGTCCTGCCAGATCTGCGCCAGCGTGGTCTGCATGGCATCCTGCGGTGCGACGAACGCCTGTTGCGGCGCGGCGTCCGGTGGCGGCAAGGCCTTGCGGTCGAGCTTGCCGTTGGCGGTCACCGGCAAGGCGTCCAGCGGCATCAGGTAGGTGGGCACCATGTATTCCGGCAGGCTGCCGAGCAGCCAGGCCTTGAGGGTTTGTGGCCACTGCGCATCGGCGTCGGCGTTTTCCAGCACCAGGTATGCCACCAGATGCTTGCCGCCCTGCACCAGCACCACGGCCTCGCGCACCAGCTCATGCTGCATCAGGCGGGTTTCGATCTCCCCCAGTTCGATGCGCAGGCCGCGCAATTTGACTTGATGGTCGAGGCGCCCGAGGTATTCGATCACGCCATCGGCGCGCTGCCGCACGCGGTCACCGGTGCGGTACAAGCGCGCACCGTCGTGGAACGGACACGGCACGAAGCGCTCGGCGGTGAGCGCCGGCCGCCGGTGATAACTGCGCGCCAGCCCGGCGCCGCCGAGGTACAGCTCCCCCGCCACGCCGGCCGGAACCGGAAGCAATTGCGCATCCAGCACATGGGTGCGCAGGTTGGCGATGGGCCGGCCGATGGGCACGCTGTCGGCACCTTCGTCGACGCAGGTCCAGTGGGTCACGTCGATGGCCGCCTCGGTCGGGCCGTAAAGGTTGTACAACCCGGCGCCCGGCAGCTTTTTGAACACCTGCAATTGCGCATCCAGCGGCAAGGCTTCACCACTGCAAGCAATGCGTTTGAGGCCGGTGCAGGCCTCGACACCCGGCTCGTGGATGAACGCCTGGAGCATCGACGGCACAAAGTGCAGCGTGCTGATGCGGTGGTCAGCGATGAGGCGGATCAACTGCGCCGGTTCCCGATGTGCGCCCGGCGGCGCCACCACCAGACGCGCGCCGGTCATCAGCGGCCAGAAGAACTCCCAGACCGACACGTCGAAACTGAACGGGGTTTTCTGCAATACCGAATCGCTGCCATCCAACCCGTAAGCCTGCTGCATCCAGCACAAGCGGTTGACCAGCGCCGCATGACTGTTGCCGGCGCCTTTGGGCTTACCGGTGGAACCGGAGGTGTAGATCACATAGGCCAGGTTCAGCGGATGCACCTCGACCTGCGGGCAGGCGTCGCTGTAGCCATCGAGCCAGTCTTGCGGCTGGTCCAGGGCGATGACCTTGACGCCGTCGGTGGGCAGCGCGCCGAGCAGGGTGCCTTGCGTGAGCAGCACGCCAATCGCGCTGTCGTCGATCATGTAGGCCAGACGTTCAGCCGGGTACTCCGGGTCCAGCGGTACGTAGGCACCACCGGCCTTGTGAATGGCCAACAGGCCAATGACCATGTCCAGCGAACGCTCGACGCAGACCCCCACCAGTACATCCGGGCCAACGCCCTGCTCGCGCAGATAGTTGGCCAGGCGATTGGTGCGGGCATCGAGTTGCGCGTAGCTCAACTGGCGCTCGCCAAACACCAGCGCCGTTGCCTCGGGCGTGCGTCGGGCCTGGGCCTGAATCAACTGATGCATGCACTGCTCGACGGGATAGACCTCGGCGGTGCGGTTCCAGTCCTGCACCAGCACCTGTTGCTCATCAGCGCTCAGCATCGGCAACTCACCGATTTTTTGCGTCGAGTCGTCGACTAACGCCTGCAACAGACGCGTCCAGTGCCGGGCCATGCGTGCGATGGTGTCGGCTTCGAACAGGTCGTTGGCATAGGTCAGCGCGGCGTGCAGCTTGCCGCCCTTCTCCCAGGTGTCGAGGGTGAGGTCGAACTGGGTGGTGCGGCTTTGCCAGTCGAGGCTGCCCAGCACCAGACCGGAGGCGGTGCTGACCGACGCCATGTCGGCCACGTGCGGCTGGTGGTTGTACATCACCTGGAACAACGGCGTGTGACTGAGGCTGCGTTCCAGTTTCAACGCTTCGACCAGGCGTTCGAACGGCAGGTCCTGATGGGCCTGGGCGCCGAGAGCGGTTTCCTTGACGGCGCGCAGCAGGTCATCGACCCGGGTCTGGCCGTCCAGCTGGGTACGCAACACCTGGGTGTTGACGAAGAAGCCGATCAGGCCTTCGATTTCCCCACGGTTGCGGTTGGCGATGGGCACGCCGACGCGGATGTCGGTTTGCCCGGTGTAGCGATGCAGCAACGCGTTGAAGGCGCCGAGCAACAGCATGAACAGGGTGATGTTGTGCTTCTGCGCGGTGCTGCGCAGTTGTTCGGCCAGTTGCGCCTCGACCGCGAATTCAAAGCGGGTGCCGCGATAGCTCGGCATGGCCGGGCGCGAATGATCCAGGGGCAATTCCAGCACCGGATGTTCATCGCCCAGTTGTGCCTGCCAGTACGCCAGTTGCCGCGCCTGCTCGCCCGCCTCCAGCCAGCGGCGCTGCCACAGGGCATAGTCGCTGTACTGGATCGGCAACGCTGCCAGCTGCGGTTGGGTGCCCGCATCGAAGGCGTCGTAGCAGCGGATGAATTCGTCGATCAGCACGTTCATCGACCAGCCGTCGGACACGATGTGGTGCAGGGTCAGCAACAGCACGTGCTCAAGTTCTGCGAGCTTGAGCAAGGTGACCCGCAGCAGCGGACCGGTCGACAGATCGAACGGCAGCATCGATTGCTGCTCGGCGGTGTGCGCCACGGCCCGCTCGCGTTCCTCGGCGGGCAGTGCGCTGAAATCCACCTGTTCGATCATCAGCGGCGCCGTGGCCGGCACTTGCTGCAAGCTGTCGTCGACTTGACGCTGGAACACTGTGCGCAGGGTTTCATGCCGCGTCACCAGACTGGCGAACGCCTGGTCCAGCGCCAACAGGTTCAAGTGCCCGGTCAACCGCACCGCGCCCGGCAGGTTGTAGGCGCCACTGTGTGGGTCCAGCTGCCAGAGGAACCACATGCGTTGCTGGGCGTACGACAACGCCTGGCGATCCTCGGCCTCGATGCCGGCCGGGATCGGGAAACGGGCGAAGTCCACGCCCTCCTTGTGCAAGGCCGCAAGGAACATCTGGCGCTTTTCCAGGGGCAACCCGATAAACCGGCGAGCAAGTTTCAAGGAGTCTTCAGCATTCATCTATCGGCATCCGCATCAGTAGGCAGCAGGCGCAAAGGCGCGTCGTCCCTGTAAAACGAATGCAGGCGGGAAAAATTAGCGGATCAGGCGAAAGGTAAAGCGCGGAAAACAGCGCAATGAAAACCACTGTGGGAGCGAGCCTGCTCGCGAAGACGGCGTGTCAGTCGACATCAATGGTGTCTGACACATCGCTTTCGCGAGCAGGCTCGCTCCCACAGGTTTTGTGGTGAATTCAGAATAGAGTTAGCTCACAGCCATCAACCCATGCCGCCGATGATGCCCCTCAAGCTGGTCCTTGATCACCCGCAGCACCTTGGCCTCCTGCTCATGGATGAAGAAGTGCCCGCCGGCCAGCATGTCCACCGAGAAACTGCCGCGGGTTTCCTGGCTCCAGCCGATCAATTGCTCGGTGGTGGCGCGGTCGGCCTTGCCGCCGAGCACGTGCACCGGGCACTTGAGCAAGGGGCGCTCGATCGGCGCGAAACGCCCGCACAACAGGAAGTCCGCGCGCAGCACCGGCAGGGTCAGGCTCATCAACTCTTGATTGGCCAGGATCTCTTCACTGGTGCCGTTGAGGGTGCGCAATTGCTCGATCAGTTCGGCATCGGTTTTCGGCTGGGCAAAGCCGCGGTCGTAGTCGGCGCGCAGGGTCGGCGCGGCAGTGCCCGAGGCGAACAGCGCGACCGGTTCCGGGCAACCCAGCGAGCGGAACGCGTGGGCCATCTCGCAGGCCAGCAACGCCCCCATGCTGTGGCCGAACAACGCATACGGCGCCTTGAGCGTGGCCTTCTGTTCGTGGGCCAGTTGCAGCGCCAGGCGGCGCATGTCGGTGTGCAGGGGCTCGCCATATCGTGCGCCCCGCCCCGGCAATTCCACCGGTTGCAGCTTGAGCCATTCCGGCAGTTTGCGCCGCCAGCGGCTATAGACCATGGCACTCGCGCCCGAATAGGGCAGGCACAGCAATGTCAGCGGGGTCACCGGGCTTTCCTCGAAGGTTGTCTACTTGGAGAACGGATGAGGTGTTCCGGGAATTAGCCATATGAGTAACCCTGTGGGAGCGAGCTTGCTCGCGATGGGGGCGTGTCAGACACCAATGATACCGACTGATACTGCACCATCGCGAGCAAGCTCGCTCCCACAAGGAAATGCCCCGCAGTCAGATCTTCATTTCAAATGGCGATAGCTCGGGATCGCCGAGCCGAGCACCAGCGCCCCCGCCGCAATCGCCAGCCAGAACCCGCTGCGCGCGCCGAAGGCGTCCACCAGCCAGCCGGAGCCGGCGGCACCGATCGCGACGCCGATGCTCAGCCCGGTGACCAGCCAGGTCAGGCCTTCGGTGAGTTTGGCCGGTGGCACGATCTGCTCCACCAGGGCCATGGCGACGATCAGCGTCGGGGCAAAAAACAGCCCCGCGACAAACACCGCCAGCGACAAGCCGAGAATGTTCGCCGCCAGCAACAACGGCAAGGTGGTCACCGCCGTTGCCACGCCGCCGTACAGGAACAGGCGCGCCAGCGGTACTTTCGAACGCAGTGCGCCGAAGGCCAGCCCGGCCAGGCACGAGCCGATGGCGTACACCGACAGCACGATGCTCGCCGCCGCCGGTTGACCCTGCTGCTGGGCGAAGGCGACGCTGACTACGTCCACCACGCCGACGATGGTGCCCATGGCGACCATCAACAGCATCAGCAATTGAATGTCGCGCGAGCGAATGATCGAGCCTTGATGGTGATCTTCGTGGGGATGTACCGGCGGTTCCGTGCTGCGCTGCAACACGAACGCGGTGACGCCGACGGCCAGCGCCAGCAAGGCCGCCAATGGCCCGGCCTCGGGAAACGCCACCACACACAGGCCAACGGAAAGCGGCGGCCCGACGATGAAGCAGACTTCATCCAGTACCGATTCCAGGGCGTAGGCAGTCTGCAACTCGGGGCGGCCACGATACACCTCGGTCCAGCGGGCCCGCACCATCGCCGACATGCTCGGCATGCAACCGGCCAGCGCGGCGAAGACAAACAGCGTCCAGTGCGGCGCCTGCAACCGCGTGCACAGCAACAACAGCAACAGCGCCCCGCCGCCGAGCAGCGCCGCCACCGGCAGAATCCGCCCCTGGCCATACCGATCCACCAGTCGCGAGACCTGGGGCGCACAAAAGGCCGTGGCCAGGGCGAACGTCGCCGCCACCGCGCCCGCCAGACCGTAGCCACCCTGCAACTGCGAGAGCATGGTGATCAGGCCGATGCCGGTCATGGAAATCGGCATGCGCGCGAGCATGCCGGCCAGCACGAATGCGCCGCTGCCAGGGGCTTTGAACAGCTCGCGATAGGGGTTTGCCATGGGTCAGGTCTCATCAGGGGACTGCACGTTGCCATAAGGGCGAATCGAGGGGGAAGCGGCAATTTGTTGGTTGAATGTGAAGGCCCCATCGTCGGAACGCCGCTCGGGGCAAGCCCGCGTCCACAGGTGCTGAGTACATCTGCAAGAAATGGATCGACTGTCAGGCCGCCATCGCTGGCAAGTCGGATCGCCGCACCGCAGCGCCTACAGAAGAGCAGAGCAAAGCAGATCCGCGTACCCCCACGCTCTTCACCACTCAACAGGCCGAGCGTTAGCTCGCCTGCCGTTTTTGATCTTGATCCACCCGCCCCCTCGGCAAGCCTCGTTCCGGTGTTCATCCGGGGATCGGCGCGCAGCGCCGTTCGACGCAGTCGAACTCATTGCATGCAGGTCACGCGAAGCCGACCTGAGGGCAATGCCTCCGGATGAATGCCGGAGCGAAGGAACCCCGAGCCTAAGCGAGGGGCCGTACGTAAGGGGCGCCCCTCACCACAGGTCTTGCACACCGAGTCCTACATTTCTCAAACAAACAGCTTGCAACATCCCGAAAATGTCCGGTTGCCGGCTGCTAAATCCGCACCTAACATCGACTATCAAGGGTACAGCGGAGCTGTCCAGAACCACCCGAATTCAAGGAACCAGAATGACCCAACGCATCCATCGCAGCATCGACACCCCGCTCAGAACCGGTTTGAACCGCGAAGAACTCTGGGAGGCCGACGACAAGGGCCTGATCAAATGCTGGGAAGTCGGCCGCCAGCGCGCAACCCGTTTCCCCGAACTCGCCCGACAGTGCCTCGCTGGCGAGTTGCCGGTACTGGGCTGGAAAGGTGGCGTCAGCCGCAGCCTGAAGAAAACCGAAAAATACGGCTCCCTCAAATACCTCGCCCAGTGGCAAGGCTTGCGCGGGGAAGACCTGGACGTGGACCTGGCGCAAGAACGAGCGCTGAGGTGTGTACGAACAGCCATGGTGGTGACGTTTACACCGGATCGGGCGAAGTATTTCAATCAAGTAGCGGAAGTTGAATCCTAGGAGCAGGGACGATGGTCGATTTGCATCAGGAATTTCAAAACAGTGGATTCTTCCACGAAGCACGCATTGATAGACGTTCAGCCGACGCGTTGACAGGTATTGCGGCTGGACTCGCTGCCGATGGCAAGATCAATCAGCAGGAAGCCGAGTTTCTCAAGAGCTGGATCGAAGCTCATTTGTGTCATCTGGGTGATCCGGTCGTGAACATCCTCTATAAACGCCTCTCCGACATGTTGAGCGATGGCGTGCTGGACTCCGAAGAATCGGCTGAGCTACTGGATATGCTGCACCAGTTTGCAGGTCTGCCGGTTGGCTCTGGCCAGGTCTTCACAACGCCTTGCAGTCTTCCACTCGACAACCCTGCCCCCGCACTGAACTGGGTTGATCGGGTTTTCCTGTTCACCGGAGTCATGGCTTACGGTCCGCGCAAAGCATGCGAATCGCTGATTGTCGAACGCGGCGGCCTGATTGGAGGTTCGGTCAGCAAGAAAATCAACTATCTGGTGGTCGGCAGCATCGGAAACGATCAATGGCTTCATAGCACCTATGGAACCAAGATCAAAAAAGCGGTTGAGCTAAGAGAGAGTGGCGTTCCAATCGCAATCATCAGTGAAGAACACTGGCAAAGGGTGTTGTTCGGGTGACCGTGGGGTAACTGCATCGGGCTCAGGCAAAAAGGTGCTCAACGTCCCACTGGATCTACTTCGGCACTGACCGAAAACCGCTCCCGATAAGCCTGCGGTGTCACCCCCATGGCCCGCAGGAAGCTGCGGCGCAGGGTTTCTTCGCTGCCGAAGCCGCATTGCACCGCCACCCGTTTGATCGGCACACCGGTATCGCTGAGCAGACGCCGTGCGGTTTCGACGCGGATCAGTTCGATGGCCCGGGCCGGGGTCTGGCCGGTGTCGGCGCGGTAGTGGCGCACGAAGCTGCGTTCGCTCATGCCGGCCTGCAAGGCCAGGGCCGGGATGCCAAGGTCCTTGGTCAGGTTTTCGCTGATCCAGGCGTGAAGTTCGTCGAATCTCTTGCCTTCCTGTTGCAGGGACAGGGTCACGCTGAATTGCGACTGGCCACCCGGACGCTTGAGAAACACCACCAGTTGCCGGGCGACTTCCAGGGCCATGTTGCGCCCCAGGTCCTGTTCGACCATGGCCAGTGCCAGGTCGATGCCAGCCGTCACTCCGGCCGAGGTCCAGACCGGGCCGTCGTTGATGAAGATCGGGTTGGGCTCGACCTGCAAGCGCGGGTGCTGTTGCGCCAGTTGCTCGCAGCGGGTCCAGTGGGTGACCACCCGCCGGCCATCGAGCCAGCCGCTGGCCGCCAGCAGAAACGCACCGGTACACACCGAGGAAACCCGTCGGCAGCCACGGGCATGCTCGCGTACCCAGGCGACCAACGGCGCATCTTGCGCCGCCGCGTAGACCCCCCAGCCACCGGCGATGATCAGGGTGTCAGTGCCGTCATCCGGTAAGGGTTCGGCCAACAGCGCCAGGCCCGCCGACGACATCACAGCCCCGCCGCCGCTGGCAATCACCGTCGGCGCGTAGGGTGGCGGCAGGTTTTGCTGGCGGGCAATGTCGTTGGCCGAGGCGAATACCTGCAACGGCCCGGTGACGTCGAGCAATTGCACGTTGGCGAACGCGAGTACATGGATGGTTTTCGACATTTGGCGTAATTCGTGGGGATATTGGCGTATACGCCAAATCCTACGAGCCTACAGTTAAACCGTCCACCCACTTCACGAGAAAAACACCATGACGTTGCAGATCGGCTTTCTGTTGTTTCCTCAGGTTCAGCAACTGGACCTGACCGGCCCTTATGACGTACTGGCCTCGCTGCCGGATGTGAAAGTGCACCTGATCTGGAAGGACCTGATGCCGGTCACCGCCAGCACCGGCCTGCTGTTGAAACCGACGACCACTTTCGAGGATTGCCCGGCACTGGACGTGATCTGCGTACCCGGTGGCAGTGGCGTCGGGCCGTTGATGGAAGATGACCAGACCCTGGACTTCCTCAGGGCCCAGGCCGCCAACGCCCGGTACATCACGTCGGTGTGCACCGGCGCACTGGTGCTTGGCGCGGCGGGATTGCTCAAGGGCAAACGCGCCACCACTCACTGGGCCTATCACGAATTGCTCAAGCCGCTGGGCGCAATCGCGGTGAAAGATCGGGTGGTTCGCGATGGCAATCTGTTGACCGGTGGCGGGATCACCGCCGGTATCGACTTCGCCCTGACCCTGGCCGCCGAACTGTTCGACCCGGCCACCGCCGAGTTGGTGCAGTTGCAACTGGAATACGCTCCGGCCCCGCCGTTTACGGCGGGCAGCCCCGAGACGGCGCCGGCCAGTGTGCTGGAAGAGGCTCGCCGGCGGGCTGCCGCCTCGTTGAAGCTGCGGGCGCAAATCACCGAGCGCGCGGCGGCGGAACTCGATCGTCAGTAAGAAAACGGCGGCAGGAATCCGCTTCTGCCGCCCCGACCTTTCCTGCGGTCACAAAAAAACCCGCCGAAGCGGGTTTTTCCAAGACCATGACGACTCCTTGTCGTAGCGTTCCTTGCATATGGTCGATCATCCGTGATCCTGAGCACATCCTGTGCTTCAGTGGGTGAGGCCAGAATACGCATCGGATCCAAATTGTAACAGGCGATATCGCTACCACCGCGTGTAAGACATTCGCTATAAGCCACCTTCCCGAAACCCTTAGATACCTCAGGCGTCGAGCCGACTTCAGCCACCCTGTTGCTCGTGGGACTTTGCATTGTCGATCAAGAACTGCTCGATATTGTTCATTTGCTCTTCCCATCCACGACTATCCATTCGGAAAGCCTTTTCCCGGCGCACATCGGGGATGTGATCGAAACCGGACTCGGAGACTCTGAGCAAGGTGCCTGCGTCATGATCTTCCAGTTCGAACTTGACCAGGGTGGTTGGCTCCTGGGAATAGTCGATCTCCGGACGCACCGCGTACGGATGCCAGCGAAACGAAAACAACCGCTCCGGCTCGACCCGCTCGACCAACACGTTCCACAATACGTGCTCATAACCGGGGTACGTAACCCGGCCCTGGGTCCACTCGCCTGCCACAAAACGCTTGCCTTCCAGCGCCACGCCAAACCACTGTCCGAATACTTCGGCATTGGCCAGCACGCGCCAGACCTGCGAACGCTTGGCCTTGAGCAGGATTTTCCTTTCGATGCGATCAGATGCTGGGTTCATAAGTCACCTCCTGTACTTGAACAGTAGGTCAGTAAGACCACAAGACCAACCCTAAAGTTGTACCAATCGGGATGCGCAATCAACCATGCCTGAGATATTCGGTTGCATTTGCGCGGATAAGTTCTGGGGTCGGTGAAAAGTCAGAGGCTCGAAACTGCTAACGTTCTCCCTCCAGATCGCCCCACGAAAGGAGTCGTCCATGAAAAAACTGCGCGGCAGTTGCCTGTGTAAAACCATCGAATACCAACTCGATAGCCTCGACATGCCCATCAGCCACTGCCATTGCCAGACCTGCCGCAAGGCTCACGCGGCAGCGTTCGCATCGACCGCCGGGGTCATGCGCGAGCACTTTCGCTGGATCAAAGGCGAGGATCGCCTGAGTCGCTACGAATCGTCGCCGGGCAAGTTTCGATATTTCTGTTCGGTCTGCGGTTCACACCTGATGGCCGAACGGCCGGCCCAGCCTCACGTGATTGTTCGTGTGGCGACACTGGATGATGACCCGAAAATGACACCCCAAGCGCATATCTGGACATCTCATGATGTGCCTTGGCTTGAATACCCATCGGTGGAAAAGCATGCGCAGTGGCAAGCGTAGCCGGCTGAATCCGTCACAAGGCTACACTGCACCTCAACTTTCGGTCACAGCGAGTAATCCGGCATGAACCCACGCTTACTATTGGCATTGACGCCCCTGCTGTTTACCTCCATGGCTGTCGCCGTGGACTGCGACAACGCCAGCGACCAGGCGACGATGAACCAGTGCGCGGCGCAACAGAATGCGGCCGCCGACAAGGAATTGAATGCGCTGTACCAGCAGATCACTTCGCGGTTCAAGGGCAACCCGGACAACAAGAAACTGCTGGTGGGTGCACAGCGGGCGTGGGTTGCGTTCCGCGATGCCGAGTGCAAGTTCTCGGCGTCCGGGGTGGAAGGCGGGAGTGTGTATCCGCTGATCTACAGCAACTGCACCACGGAACTGACCAAGGCACGGGTTCAGACGTTCAAGAACTACCTGAAGTGCCAGGAAGGGGATATGAGTTGCCCGGTGCCGGGGGTTTAAGAGCCTTCGATGGCCTGGATCATCTGCGCCACGCCGTACAAGGCATCCTTGCGCAGCGGCATAGGCGTGGTACCGGCGTGGGCCGCCATGCCTTCGACCCGCACGTCGAGCCAGCGAATCGCCTGGCCGCCGCTGACGACGCCGATGCTCTTGGCGTTGTCTTCGAGGGTCGGCCCTTGTTCGATGTGCGCTTCAAAGTAGGCGTCCACCGCGCCACCCAGCGGGCGCTCGCCGGCATAACCGGTACGCTGCAGTGCCTCGGCGACGCTGATGCCATCGATATCGCGCACCGCCAGCACGGCGTCCAGCGCCATGATGCCGGCAGACGGGTGACGGCGCTGAAGGCCAGCAGCGACAGAATCAATCCCGCCGGGCTGCCCAGTTGCGCAAACGAGGCGAGAAAGTTGCGCCGGCCTTTCGGCGCATGCTCGCCGGCCATCGCATGGCGGTGACGGACGGCCTGTTGCAGGCCGTCGTTTGCGGCGCTGGTGGATCAGGGTTTACGCGCAATGATCACCTGGCTCTTGGCTACCACCGCATCCAGCGCCTGCTTGATCTGTGTACCCCGTGGCGACGCCAGGATCGCCTGCCAGGTGTCCGCCCAGTGGTTGAGCAACGGATGGTCCGGGTTGCTGAAGTCGACCTTGGCTTCCCAGAACAGCAGCATCCACATCGACCAGTAGAATCCGTACTGGCTGTGGCTGATCACTTCCAGGCCGGCATCGCTGACCATGGCCTTGAACTGCGCTTCACTGATGATGCGAATGTGGTTGGGCTTCTGGAAATACTCGGCCGCCGCGATGTCTTTCTGCAGGTCTTCAGAGCTGGGGTGCGGGACGCTCAGCAGATACAGCGCGCCCGGTTTACCGACGCGCACCAGCTCCGCGAGGAACTGGGCCGGATCGTCCACATGCTCGATGACCTCGGTCGACACCACCCGCGTGGCGGTCGCATCGGCAATCGGCAGCGGGTTGCAGTCGGTGACGTGACATTCGACGTCACGGGCCGGTGTATCGCTCAGGCGCTGGCGGGTCGCTTCGACCTTGGCCGCGTCGATATCGGCGATGATGATCTTCGCCCCGCGCATCCCGCAGAAATGCACGTTGCCGCCGTCGCCACAGCCCACATCCAGCAGTGTGTCCTCGGGGGTCACCGGGAAACCGCTGAACAGTTCGCCGGTCTGCTGATTGAACCAGCCGCTGAGCATTGCGTCGTGCAGGCCGAGCATATAGGGGTCGACCTTCTCCGCCACGGGTGGCGCAGGCGCAATCTCTGGCTGCACCGGCGCGGGCGTGCCCGCCGTGAGTTTCTTCAAAAGGCTCAGCATGAGGTGGCTCCAGAGGATGAGACGGCTGTTCGGGAGGTGTCCAGGCGCTTGACCAGCGAGGCGCCGCGGTTGCGCATGGGCATTTCAATGAAGCGATAGTTGAGTTCGCTCAGCAGCACGATCAGGCCGCCGGCCATCAGCAACATCAGTATCGGATGGCCAGCCGGGCTGGGCAGCCCGGCAGCCTGTAAACGGAAAATGAATTCACGTACCAGCAAGTAGGCCGGGATATGGATCAGGTAAATCCCGTAGGAACGGCTGCCGACCCACGTCATCAGGTTCTTGAACACGCCGCGCGGCCACAGGTAATCGCGGTTGTAGGAAGCGATCCAGACCAGCACTGCGCACAGCACCGCGATCACACCAATCCGGTAATGGGTGAAGGTAAAGCGGTCCGTTGCCATGAAGCCGAGCAGCAGCGACACCGCGATCAGTGCGGCGACACCCGCCCATGGACGACGCAGGAATGTTGGCTCCCAGCGCAGGTACGACGGTTGCGTACTCCACATCGCCAACAGCACGCCAAGGGCCAGCGCGTCGGTGCGCACCACCATCAGGATCGGCGTGCGCAGGGTGAACAACTGCACCGCAACCAGCGCCAGCAAAGCCCATACAAGGTGTTTGCGAAACAGCACGATCATCAGCGGGAACAGCAGGTAGAACTGCTCTTCCAGCGACAGGCTCCAGTACACGAAACTGGTGCCGTACTCGTAGCGATAGAAACTGTCGGCAAAGCGGAAATTGGCGTACTGCGCGACGCCGGCCAAGGTCGCCTGAAGGTTCGCGTGCAGGGTGCCGAAGGCGCCGGAGCGGTTGAGAAAAAGACACGCCAGCAACATCAGCGCCAGCCACAACCAGGCCGACGGCAGCAATCGAAAGGCCCGGCGCAACCAGAAATTGCGCGTCTGTTGCCAATACTCCTGACGTGTTGTGCAGCGGCGCATGGCCGGGATCAGGCTGCGGGCAATGACAAAGCCCGAGATCGCTAAAAACAGATCCACGCCCCACCACGGCTGGCCGTACAGGGTGATGGTCTGCAGCACAGGCACAGCCGCCGCGAACAGGCTGTCCTGCAGGTGGTGAAACAGCACGCCAAGCACCGCAATGCCGCGCAACAACTCGATGTCCATGATCCGTTTTTCGTTGCTCATGCGCCCTCCTGGACATGAGGTTTTCGAGCAATGATCACCTGACTCTTGGGCATGAACCGGTCCAGCATCTGCTTGATCGCCAACCCGTCGGGCTGGGCCAGCAAGTCCTGCCAGGTTTTCGCCCAGCTCTCCATCAGCGGCGGGTACGGCGCCTGGATCCGGTCGCGAACCGCCCCCCCCAGGTCGCGCCCGGCGGCCCGTTCACTGGCCCAGAAAAAAATCATGCCCATGACCCAGAAAAACCCGGTGGCCTGACGATGCTCGATGACCAGGCCCGCGTCCTCCACCAGCGCGGCAAACCGCTCGGGGGTGAAAATCTGCACATGATTGGGCGATTGAAAGTAGCTGGCCGGGGCGATGCCTTTCTGCAAATGCTCGCCCACCGGCGACGGTACGCTCAGCAGGTACTGCGCGCCGGGGCGGCCCATGCGCACCAGTTCAGCCATGAAGGGTTCCGGTTGGTCGATATGCTCGAGCACTTCCATGCACACGACTTTGCTCGCGCAACCATCGGCCAATGGCAGCGGCAAACTGTTGCTGACCAGCCCCAGGTTCGCTTGGCCCGATTGTGCCGTCACTTGCCGGGCAAGCTCGCGGACCTTGTCATGTTCACTGTCGGTGAAGATCACCGAAGCGCCCTGGCGGATCGCAAACAAGGTCGCCACGCCTTCGCCGCAACCGACATCCAGCAAGGTGTCGTCGGCGGTGATGGCAAACCCTTTGAGCAGTTCGCCGCTGTCGCCCAGAAACCAGCCGTCGAGCAGGGCATCGTACAAACCGATGTCCCTGGGCGAGACTCGTGTTTCGGGTGCAGCGACCACCACCGGCGCAGGCCGCAACTTCGCAAGCAGGCGCCGGATCATGTGTCAGACGCTTGTGCGCAGTTTGCTTCACGCCGTTGCAGCAACTGCTCGAACACGGCTTTCAGGCGCTGCTCGGCAACGGCCTGGCTGCAAAATCCCTGCAGGCTGCGCACGGCATGGGCCGACATCCGTTGATAGCGCTCGACATCCTGTCTGGCAACGTCATGGCTGACGGAAAAAGCCGTGCACAGCGAGTCCCAGTCCGTGACGTACCGCAGGGTACGATAGGCTGCGCGAGGATCGTGGGGCCAGGATGTCAGTTCATCGGTGCTGTCGACGATAAACGCGTTGTCACGGTCGATGTAGTCGGCCATGGCGGTGTTCTGTGGCGCAATCGCCGGCTTGCCGCAGGACATGAACTCCATCAACGGCAGACATTGCCCTTCGCCGTAGGAGCAGTTGACGACGTAGCTGGTGGCCTCGACCAGGCGCTCGTAGTCGATATCGGCCAGATAGCCGTGGATCAACACGATGCGGCACTGGTAGGACTGATTCTTGTAGACGTGGTGCATCATGTCGGACAGTGCGTTGGCGATGTCATGGTGCGTGAGCTTGAGCACCAGGGTCGCGTCAGGCGTATCGCGAAAGGCGCTGCAGAACGCACTGATCATGTCCTTCCAGTTCTTTCGACCGTCGTACGGATTGAACACCGAGGTGTAGACCACGCCCTCGAGCAACAACTCGCAGTCGCGCGGCGGTTGATCGAAGGCGATTGGCGTGCCCTCGCGCAAACGCTCGGGGCCATAGGGGCGCAAATCCGCCGTGCGACTGTCGATCAACAGCCCGCGCAGGTTCAGGCGTGTGGGGCCCACGACCGGACGCTTGTCCAGCAGCTCGCCACGGGCGGCAAAACGGTCCCAGACGGGGGCCGCGATGGCACTGACCGGATAATCGCGGCCCATCACATCGTGCACGGCATTCACGGTGAAGCTGGAGTGGGTGATCGCCGTCCCGCAGGCGCCCAACACCATCCGCCAGTCATGCCGCGGTTCACCCTGCCAACTCTCGGTCGGAATGGTGCTGAACTCCCAGGCGAAGACCGGAATCGTCGGGCACGCGTAGTGGACCGGCGTGCGATGCGGCGGGGAGAAGGACAGGAACACGCAGTCTTCGCCCCGGCTCAGGCAATCGAAATACAGCCGGTCGACCAACTCGTCGGGGTTGCTGACCTCGATCACTTGCCCCAGCCGTTCGAGCACCGGGCGGAATTCCTTGAGGACGAAGTAATAGCTGTACTCGGGCCGCCCCAGGTTCTGCTGGATGTTGCTCTTGTTGGTTTCCGAATGAATGATGATCAGCACGATGCAGCCCCCGTTTCGGCAACCACCGGCACGACGTCACGGACCGATTCCTGTTTGAAGAACAGCGCCAGCCGCTGTTGTACCGGTGCGAAGCTGCAGTATTCGTGCATGCGTTCGCTGGCCGCGTCCGCCATGGCCTGCCAGGCGTCCGGCTGGTTTTTTGCCATGGCGTAGCTGTTCTCGTAAGCCGTTTTCAACGAGCCCCAATTCGGACGGTGGCGCAGGGTGCGATACAGGATGCGCGCGTCTTCCGGCCAGATCGTCGGTTCCTGGCTGGACTTGACGACGAAGGCCACGCGGTCGTCGATGTAGTCGCGCATCGCCGTGTGGTTCGGGGCGATCACCGGCCGCGCGCATGACATGAATTCCATCAGCGGCAGGCACAGGCCTTCGCAGCGTGAAGCGTTGACGTAGTAACTTGCCGCGCCATAGAGACGGGCAAACTGCTCATCCTGCAGATAACCGTGCATGACCACCACGCGACAGGCGAAGGGCGAGAGTTGGGACAGCAAGGTGATGAGCTCGACGTAATAGGTCGACAGGTCGTTCTGGGTCATCTTCAACACGAGCGTGGCGTCCTCTGCATCACGCAGCGCCCAGCAGAACGCCGTGATCAGGTGGTGCCAGTTCTTGCGACCGTCATCAGGGTTGAACACGCTCACGTAGATGACGCCGTCGACCACGATTTCGACCGTTTGGCTGGTGTCGGGGAAAGCCGCTTGTGGATGCTCGTCCTGCGCGCCAGCTGCGCTGATGACGGGTTCATCCGGCACGGAGGGTGCGCTGACGACGGGTTCGATCGGCAACGGCTGAGGTCTGCGAAACCTGGCCAGCCATGGGCGAACGGCATCCGGCACCAGATCGCGAATGGCTTCGCGATACCACAGCAGCACGTAATGCCTGGTGATGAAGAGGCGTCGCCGCAGGGTCAACGGCGGCGCGGGTTGCGGTTCTGGTTGTGGTTCCGGTATTGACTCCGGCTCAACGATTTCCACGGGTGGTTGCTCGATGATCGGCGCGATCAGGCCATCGGCGGACAACCCCATCGAGCGGCTGTCCAGGATGCAACCCTTGATCTGCAGCGTGGCACCGGCGTTCACCGGCGTACCGGGGTATTGCTGGCGAATGTCGGCAAAGCGCTCCCACAATGGCGTCGGCAGCACCAGCACCGGGAAGTCGTCACCCAGGGTCCGGTGGATGGCTTCGGCGGTATGGGTGGACAAGGTAATCACCCGCCCCAGGCGTGCCAGTGTGCGGCTCCAGTCCTGCCGTGGATCGTTGTCCCAGTGCTCGGCGGGAATGCTGTCGAACTCCCAGGCGACCACGCACACCATCGGACATTGCAAGTCAGTGGGGGTCTTGTGCGGTGGCGCGAACGAAATGAACAGGCAGTCCTGACCGGCCTGCTGCAACTGCCGGTACAGCGGATCGACTTCGGCGGCCGATGACACGACATGCACCGGTCCCAGGCTTTCGAACAGCGGTCGATACGCCTTGAGCACGAAGTAGTAACTGTACTCGGGACGGCCGAGACTCTGGCTGATGGAGCTGTCGTTGACGTCGGAGTAAAGAATGAAATTCATGGCATCCCACGGTGACGCCGCCATCCCGGCAGCCTCACGCTATGACGGGGAGGACAGGGTTCGAGCCCGTGTTTACCGGCGCTCGCCCATCGTCTTCCTGCCCGTCTACGTTCTTGTTTTAGTGGTCAGTTTCTCGCAGTTTCGAAGCGACGCTGCCGAACCCCGGGTAATAGTGACGAGGGGCATTCTAAACACATCCATCGAGGGTTCGTGAACCGCCCGACGAGAATAAATCGGGCTACGCTGACGAGAACTGACCAGTCACGGTTGGACCTGTTGAAATTGCCGAGCAAATGGCACAGATTGGCTCCCAAACAACTACAACAAACATTTCACCCGCCATTCGAGCGATCATGCCGCTCGCAAGTTTTTCCATGGAGCCTGTGGGAAATGGATGAAATGCATGACCAAGGGGTCGCTGTTTGAAAAAACGTCTGTTTGTCACGGGTCTGAGCGGATTCGTAGGACAACACATCCAATCGCGTTTGCAGGCTGATACCTCGGAATGGGAACTGCTGCCGGTTCCCGACCGCTACGATCTTGCTGCACCTTCGAGCCTCGAAGGCTTGTGGCCGCAAATGCCCGATGCGGTGATTCACCTGGCCGGCCAGACGTTCGTCCCGCAGGCCTTTCGTGATCCGGCCGGCACCCTGAATATCAATCTGCTGGGCACCCTGAACCTGCTGCAAGCCCTCAAGGCGCGCGGCTTCACCGGCACGTTTCTGTACGTCAGCTCCGGTGATGTCTATGGCCAGGTCGCTGAAGAGCATCTGCCCATCACTGAGTTGCAGCCCCCCTGCCCGCGCAATCCTTATGCCGTGAGCAAACTGTCGGCCGAGTTCCTGAGCCTGCAATGGGGCCTGAGCGAAGGCTGGCCCGTACTGGTTGCCCGCCCCTTCAACCATATCGGCAGCGGGCAGAAAGACAGCTTCGTCATTGCCGGCGCCGCGCACCAGATCTGCCGGATCAAGCAAGGCCTGCAAGCGCCACGACTGGAGGTCGGGGACATCGACGTCACGCGCGATTTCCTTGATGTCGCGGACGTGGTCTCGGCCTACCTGGCCTTGCTGGAAAAAGGCACCCCGGGACAGGTCTACAACATTTGCTCGGGACGCGAGCAGAGCATTCGCAGTTTGATCGAACAATTGGCAAATCTTGCCCAGGTCGACCTGCAACTGGTCCAGGACCCTGCGCGACTTCGCCGCGCGGATCAGCGTCGTGTGTGTGGCAGCCCTGACAGACTGGCCCAGACCACCGGATGGAAGTCTGAAATCACAACACAACAATCCCTGCGGGCGATCCTGTCCGACTGGGAGAAGCGAGTACGACAAGTATGACTAAAAGTGCATTGATTACAGGTATCACCGGCCAGGATGGCGCCTATCTGGCCAAACTGCTGCTCGACAAGGGTTACAAGGTCCACGGCCTGGTTGCGCGTCGCAGCAGCGACTCGCGCTGGCGCCTGCGCGAGATGGGGGTCGAGGCGGACATCGTCTACCTGGATGGCGACATGGCCGATGCCTGTTCAGTGCAGCGCGCGGTGATCAAGTCGGCGCCGGACGAGGTCTACAACCTCGCCGCGCAAAGCTTTGTCGCGGCCTCTTGGGATCAACCGGTGACCACCGGCATCGTCGACGGCCTGGGCGTTACGCACTTGCTCGAAGCGATCCGCCAGTTCAGTCCGCACACGCGTTTCTATCAGGCGTCCACCAGTGAAATGTTCGGCCTGATCCAGGCCGAGCAGCAGGACGAGAACACGCCGTTCTATCCGCGCAGCCCTTATGGCGTGGCCAAGCTGTATGGCCACTGGATTACCGTGAACTACCGCGAAAGCTTCAATCTGCACGCCAGCAGCGGGATTCTGTTCAACCATGAATCACCGCTGCGCGGCATCGAGTTCGTGACACGCAAAGTCACCGACGCCGCCGCCCGGATCAAACAGGGCAAACAGCAGGAACTGCGCCTGGGCAACATCGACGCCAAGCGCGACTGGGGGTTTGCCGGCGACTACGTCGAAGCCATGTGGCTGATGCTGCAACAGGACAAACCCGACGACTTCGTGGTGGCCACCGGCGTGACCACCACCGTGCGCGAGATGTGTCGGATCGCCTTCGATCATGTGGGCCTGAACTACCGCGACTACGTGAAGATCGACCCGGCGTTCTTCCGCCCGGCCGAAGTCGAAGTGCTGCTCGGCAACCCGGCCAAGGCCCAGCGAGTGCTGGGCTGGAAACCAAAAACCGATCTGGATGCCTTGATCCGCATGATGATGGATGCGGACATGAAACGCGTTGCCAAGGAGTAGGCCATGCTGATTCCCGTGATTCTCTCCGGCGGTGCCGGGACCAGGTTGTGGCCGGTGTCGCGTGAAGGCCATCCCAAACCGTTCATGACCTTGCCTGACGGCCAGTCGCTGCTGGGCAAGACCTATCGGCGTGCCGCTGAGCTGCTCGACGGCTGGGGCGATATCGTCACGGTGACCAACCGCGAGTACTACTTCCAGAGCAAGGATCACTTTCAGGACGCGCACCTTGGCCGTCATCGCGGGCACTTTCTGCTGGAACCGACGGGGCGCAATACGGCGCCGGCGATTGCCGCCGCCGCCCTCTCCCTCCAGGCCCTGCATGGCAACGACGCGATCATGCTGGTCATGCCGGCCGACCATCTGATCGTCAATGTCGAGGCGTTGAAGGACGCAGTCGAGCATGCCGTGACGCTGGCCAGGCGCGGTCACCTGGTGACCTTCGGTGTGGTGCCCAGCGCTCCGGAAACCGGTTTTGGCTACATTGAGGCCGGCACTTCACTGGACGACAAAGGCGCTGCCAGTGTGCGGCGCTTTGTCGAAAAGCCCGACCTGCAAACCGCGACGCATTACGTGGAAAGCGGCAACTTCCTATGGAACTCCGGGATGTTCTGTTTCTCGGTCGCCACCCTGCTGGCCGAACTGCAAACCCACGCTCCCGATTTGCTGGAGCAGACGCAAACCTGCATGGGCGCCAGCGCGGCGGTGGAAAACGCCGGGAGCGTGCAACAGGAACTGTCACCGGCGCTGTTTGGCGAAATCATGGACATTTCCATCGACTACGCGTTGATGGAGCGCTCCGACAAAGTGGTCGTCGTGCCCGCCCGTTTCGATTGGAGCGACATCGGCTCCTGGGGCGCGGTGGCCGCGCTGGTGCCGGCGGATGCACAGAACAACCGTGCCGTCGGCGAGGCGATTTTCATCGACAGCCACAACAACTTTGTCCAGAGCGACAACCGTCTGGTAGCGACCGTGGGCGTGGATGACCTGATCATCGTCGACACCGCCGACGCGGTGCTGGTGGCCCACGCCGACCGCGCCCAGGATGTGCGCCGGGTGGCCAGGCAACTCAAGGACAAAGAGCACGAGGCCTATCGCCTGCACCGTACGGTCAGCCGGCCATGGGGCACCTACACCGTGCTCGAGGAAGGCCCGCGCTTCAAGATCAAACGTATCGTGGTCAAGCCCGGCGCCAAGTTGTCATTGCAGATGCACCACCATCGCAATGAGCACTGGGTGGTGGTCGAAGGCATGGCCAAGGTCACCAACAACGGCACCGGCACGCACCTGGTGGCCAAGAACGAATCGACCTTCATTGCCGCCGGTCACAAGCATCGCCTGGAGAATCCCGGCGTGATCGACCTTGTGATCATCGAAGTGCAAAGCGGCGAATACCTGGGAGAGGACGATATCGTCCGCTTCGAAGACCAATATGGGCGGACGGTTTGAATGCTGCGTAATCTTTACCAATCCCTGTGGAGTTACCGGGGTTTCATCCTCGGCAGCGTCAAGCGGGAGTTCCAGGCGCGTTATCGCAACTCGCTGTTCGGTGCCTTGTGGACCGTGCTCAATCCGCTGTCGATGATCCTGGTCTACACGGTGATCTTTTCCACCATCATGCGCGCCCGATTGCCGGGCGTGGATGACGGGCTCGCCTACAGTGTCTACCTGTGCGCCGGCCTGCTCACCTGGGGCCTGTTCGCCGAGATCACCACGCGCAGCCAGAGCATGTTCCTGGAAAACGCCAACCTGCTGAAGAAAATCAGCTTCCCGCGCATCTGCCTGCCGGTCATCGTGCTGCTCAATGCCGGAATCAATTTCGCGATCATCCTGGGCTTGTTCCTCGGCTTCCTGCTGATCAGCGGGCGGCTGCCCGGTATGGCGTTACTGGCGCTGGTGCCGTTGCTGATCCTGCAAGTGATGTTCGCCGCGGGGCTGGGGATGATCCTGGGCGTGCTCAACGTGTTCTTTCGCGACGTCGGGCAGTTTTTTGGCATCTGCCTGCAATTCTGGTTCTGGCTGACGCCGATCGTTTATCCGCTGTCGATCCTGCCGTCGGGTATCCAGAGCTTCATCGAACTGAACCCGATGACGGCACTGATGAACAGCTACCAGAACCTGTTTCTCTACAACCAATGGCCGAACTGGAACTCGCTGGTCCCCTTGCTGGTGATCGGCCTGTTGTTCTGCGCGATGGCGCTGCGGCTGTTCCGCCAGCGTGTCGGTGAAATGGTGGACGAGCTCTGATGGGACAAATACGTGTCAGTGGCCTGGGCAAGGCCTACAAGCAGTACCCCAATCGCTGGAGCCGGCTGTTCGAATGGCTGGTGCCGTTTTCCCGCAACCGGCATCACCTGCACTGGGTGCTGCAAGGGGTCGATTTCGAGATTCAGCCGGGCGAAGCCGTGGGCATCGTCGGGGTCAACGGTGCCGGCAAAAGCACGCTGTTGAAGATGATCACCGGCACCACCCAGCCCTCCTGCGGCGACATCCAGTTGCAAGGTCGCGTGGCCGCGCTGCTTGAACTGGGCATGGGTTTCCACCCGGACTTCACCGGTCGGCAGAACACCTTCATGGCCGGCCAGTTGCTCGGCATGCAGGTGGAAGAAATCGAAGCGCTGATGCCGGAGATCGAGAGCTTCGCCGAAATCGGCGAGGCCATCGACCATCCGGTTCGCACCTACTCCAGCGGCATGCAGATGCGCCTGGCGTTCAGCGTGGCCACCGCGCGGCGGCCGGATATCCTGATCGTCGACGAAGCGCTGTCCGTGGGTGACGCCTACTTCCAGCACAAGAGCTTCGATCGCATCCGCAACTTCCGCAAGGCCGGCACCACGTTGCTGATCGTGTCCCATGACCGTTCCGCGATCCAGTCGATCTGCGACACCGCCATCCTCCTGGAAAACGGGCGCATGGCCATGCGCGGCAAGCCCGAAGAAGTAATGGACTACTACAACGCCATGCTCGCCCAGCGCGAGGGCCAGACGGTGCGCCAGGAAATGCTCGCCAACGGGCAGGTGCAAACCATTTCCGGGACAGGCGAAGCGGGCATTCTCAGCGTCCGCCTGCTTGACCCCAAGGGCCGTTCGGTGGAAGTGGCAGAAGTCGGTCAGGCGATGGTCCTCGAAGTGCAGGTCGAGGTGCGCCAGGACATCGAGCGGCTGATTCTCGGCTTCATGATCAAGGACCGCCTCGGCCAGCCCATGTATGGCATCAACACCCACCGGGTCGACAAAGCACTCACCGACCTGAGTGCCGGCGAACGCATCACCTACCGTTTTGCCTTCGACATGCGTCTGGGCAAGGGCAACTATTCGGTGGCCCTGAGCCTGTCGCGTCTGGACTCGCACCTGGATCGCAATTTCGAATGGCGAGACTACGGGCTGGTCTTCCACGTGATCAACAATCGCCAGGAAGATTTTGTCGGTTGCTCCTGGCTCGAAGCGCAGACCAGTGTTACCCGCTCCAGCGAGAACCAGGTGGAAACCGTTGGGGTGACGCAATGACCAGACTGCTGGTGGAATGTACCTACGTTTTCGAACACCCCGATGCCAACTCGGGCATTCAGCGGGTCGTTCGCAATGTGATTCACCAATTGCCGGCCGCGGACGCCCAGCGTGAATGCATTCCGGTGGTGATGATCAATGGCGCGTTGTTCGAGGTGAAAAGCCTGGCGCCCCTGCCGACCGTCAAAGTGGACCTGGTGAGCCTGCGGGTGAAGCTCGAACAGTTCGCCAATCAGTTCTGGCTGCGCCACCGCGCGCTGGAACGACGCCGTCCTTTCAGCCAATCGAAGTTCGCCCGCCGGGTGCTTTATGTCGGTTGCCGCCTCACCGCGTTCGCCTGCCTGAGCCTGCCGATGCGCCTGCTGGACCGGGTACTCAAGGGCAAGCCGGTTCCCGAGCGCTGCGTGCCATTGCAACATCGCGCAGGCGACCAGTTGGTGCTGCTGGACTCGTCCTGGCACGCCAATTTTTTCCCCCTGGCCGAGCAACTCAAGCGTGACGGGGTCGGCATCGTGTCGGTGATCTACGACCTGATTCCCCTGACCCACCCGCAATTCTGCGACGCCGGGCTGGTAAAGGTGTTCAACGAATGGTTCGACTGGATCGCCCGCACCGCCGATGGCTACGTGGCGATCTCGACCACCATCCGCGACCAGGTGCGCCAGGAGATGACCCGCAGGATCGGCACCGCGCAGGTCCAGCAACGCTGGTTCGACTACTTTCACCTCGGCTCAGAACTCGACCTGAGCGATGCCCGGTCCGCCGTCGACCCGGGGCTGCTGCAGATGTTCAAGTCGGCGGCCCCTGTATTCCTGATGGTCAGCACCATCGAGCCGCGCAAGAACCATGCGTATCTGCTCGACGCGTTCGAGCGCGCCTGGGCGGCCGGGTCCAGGGCCCGGTTGTGCATCGTCGGCAAGATCGGCTGGAAGTGCGAGGCGCTGATCGAGCGTATCCGCCAGCATCCAGAGTTGAACCAGCGCCTGTTCATGTTCAATACGCTCTCGGACAAGAGCCTGGAACACGCCTATTCCCACGCGACATCGCTGGTGTTCCCGTCCTACGTCGAAGGGTTCGGGTTGCCGCTGGTGGAAGCCATGCAGCGTGGCCTGCCGGCAATGGCCAGCGACATCCCGGTGTTTCGCGAAATCGGTGGCGAGTACATGGCGTACTTCGACCTCGATGATCCGCAGAACCTGGCCGATCTGGTCATCGACATGGAAACGAACGGCGCATTTCCCGCGCCCCTCAACCTGGAAAACTGGCGCTGGCTGAGCTGGCGCGAGGCGAGTGCGCAACTGGTCGACCGTATCCAGCGCAACCTGCACAGCGATGCTAAGGTGCCTGAGAGTCAGCATGCGAATTGCCCTTAACGCCCGCATCCTCCAGGCCCCGCGCACGGGCATCGGCCACTACGTCGCCGAACTGGCGACGGCCCTGGCCCGCGAACCGGACGTCGAGTTGTCGTTGTTCCATGGCTGGGGCTGGAGTTCGGTCCTGCCCGAGGCGGCGATGCCCGGTTACTCGCGCTTGACGCCATTGCTGCGACAGATCCCGGGGGCCTATCAGGCGCGGCGCTGGCTGGAACAGAAGCGCTTCGACCAGCGCCCCGCCCAGTCCATCGATCTGTATCACGAGCCGAGCCTGTGGCCGCTGTCGTTCAACGGCCCGACCATCATCACGCTGCATGACCTCACCCACCTGCACTATCCCGACACCCAGCCACCAGCCCGTCTGCGCGAAATCGAGCGGCGACTGGCCGACGGCGTACAGCGCGCACGGCTGATTCTGACGGACTCGCAGCACATCGCCGATGAAGCGCAGGCCTGGTTCGCACTGCCGGCCGAGCGCTTCGTGGTGGCACCGCTGGGTGTGGCCGCGCGATTCCACCCGCGTGAACCCGAGGCCATCGATCACGTCCTCAAAACCCACGGCGTCGAGGCGCGGAAGTATTTTCTCTGCGTCGGTACCCTGGAGCCGCGCAAGAACCTGACCCAGGCCCTGCGCGCCCATGCGCTACTGCCGGAAACCGTGCGCCAGCGTTTTCCCTTGCTGATCGCCGGTATGGCCGGCTGGCAGCGTCAGCAGTTCAACGACGAGTTGCGTTCGGCCCTCGCCTCGGGTCATGTGTGCCTGCTGGGGTACCTGCCCGACGAGGATCTGGCGCAGTTGCTGGCCGGTGCCCGGGCGCTGGTCTTCCCTTCGTTGTACGAGGGGTTCGGCCTGCCGGTGCTGGAAGCCATGGCCAGTGGCACCCCGGTGATTCTGACGGGTATCTCGGCGATGCCGGAGGTGGCTGGCGATGCCGGCAACTACATCGAGGCGCACGACCCGGACACCTTGCGCGATGCCATGCAGCGGCTGATCGACGACCCGGCACACTGGCAGGCCTGTCGCGAGGCGGGCTTGCAGCGAGCGAAGCTTTTTTCCTGGGAGCGTTGCGCGACGGTGACCGCCCGCGCCTACCGCCAGGCTATGGAGAACTGATATGCGCGTTCTGCACTTTTACAAAACCTACTTGCCCGACTCCATGGGCGGCATCGAACAAGTCATTTTCCAGATGAGCGAAAGTGGCGCGCGCCATGGTGTCGACAGCACAGTGCTGACCCTGAGCAATAACCCGGCGCCGGGCGTGTTGCAGATCCGCGAGCACCAGGTGCATCAGGCCAGGATGGATTTTCAGCTCGCCTCCACCGGTTTTTCCTACAGCGTGTTCAAGCAGTTTCGTGAGCTCGCCGCCGAAGCCGACGTGGTCAACTACCACTTCCCCTGGCCCTTCATGGACCTGGTGCATTTTGTCAGCGCCACCAAAAAGCCCAGCGTGGTGAGTTACCATTCCGACATCATTCGCCAGCGTCATCTGCTCAAACTGTACCGTCCGTTGATGCGCCGGTTCCTGGACAGTGCGGATCGAATCGCCGTGGCGTCCCCCAACTACTTTCACACCAGCGACGTGCTCAAGGGCTATCGGGACAAGACCCGGGTCATCACCTATGGCCTGGACAAATCGGGTTATCCGAAGCACGACGCGGCACGTACCGAGCGCTGGCGCCAGAAACTGGGGGACAAGTTCTTCCTGTTCGTCGGTGTCATGCGCTACTACAAGGGGCTGCACATCTTGCTCGAAGCGATGCAGGGGCTGAACTACCCCGTGGTGATCGTCGGCGCCGGCCCGCTGGAAGAGGAGTTGCATGCCCAGGCCAGGGCACTGAACCTGCAGAACCTGCACTTTCTCGGCTTCCTCGGTGATGAAGACAAGGTTGCCTTGCTCGAATTGAGTTATGCGGTGGTGTTCCCGTCGCACCTGCGCTCCGAAGCATTCGGCATTTCACTGCTGGAAGGCGCGATGTATGGCAAACCGATGATCTCCAGTGAGATTGGCACGGGCACCAGTTACATCAACATCCATAACGAAACCGGGCTGGTAGTGCCGCCAAGTGATCCACTGGCGTTTCGTGAGGCGATGCGCACGCTTTGGGAAAACCCGGTGCTGGCGGCACAAATGGGCGAGAAGGCGCAGGCCCGCTATCAGAATCTGTTTACGGCGGACGAAATGGGTCGCAAATGGGCGGCGTTGTATGAGGAACTGCTGGAAGAAAAAAACCTCGCCTACGCATGAGGCTTTTTTTTGCAGGATCCGACTTGCTTTGGCTGCGGCCGGGGAAATCTACGGGCAAATGTCCCAGGTCAGCAGCGTGCTGGAACAACCGGCCGATGAAGTAATTGGCAAATTGCCGATGCGAGATTCATTTGCTGTGGAACCGCGAACAGAAGATGAGCCCTGACGGTTCAGACGTGAGGATCGCCCGGCGCCTTGCCTGGTGCCGCGTACTGCGGCTTCAGGTGCCCGTCCTGATCGAGTAGCCAGGCGTCCATGATCTGCCGTACGACCGGTCCGGCGACGCGGCCACCCGCCTCACCGTTTTCGATCATCACCGAAATCACGATCTTCGGGTGCTCGGCCGGGGCGAAACCGACGAACAAGGCGTTGTCGCGGTTACGCTCACGGGTTTTCTCCCGGTTGTAGCGTTCGCCCTGCTTGATCGCCACCACTTGCGCGGTACCACTTTTGCCAGCAATACGGTACTGCGCGCCCGCGGCTGCGGCCCGGGCAATCCCGCGGGCATCGTGCATCACCATCTGCATTCCATGGTTGACCTGCTCCCAGTCGCGTGGATCCTTGAGCAGGATGTCCGGCATCGGATGCTCATCCACCGGCGCGACACCGTCCACGGTTTTGGCCAGGTGCGGGCGATTCCACACGCCTTTGTTGGCAATCAGCGCCGTGGCCTGGGCCAATTGCAGCGGCGTGACCTGCATATAGCCCTGGCCGATTCCGAGAATCACCGTCTCGCCAGGAAACCAGGCCTGTCGACGCGTGGCGCGCTTCCATGCCTGGGATGGCATCAGGCCGGGGGATTCTTCGTTCATGTCCAGGGAGACTTTCTCACCCAGTCCGAACATTGCCATGTAGTCGTGAAGGCGATCGATCCCCAGCTTGTGTGCGAGGTCATAGAAATAGGTGTCGTTGGAACGCATGATCGCTGCATCCATATCCACCCAGCCGTCGCCGCTGTGGTTCCAGTTGCGGTACTTGTGATCGAAATCCGGCAGCTGGTAATAACCGGGGTCGAACACCCGGGTCTGAGGCGTGACGACACCCGCGTCGAGGCCGGCGATTGCCACTTCCGGCTTGATGGTCGAACCCGGCGCGTACAGGCCGCGCAGCACACGGTTGAACAGCGGTCGGTCGACGGAGTCGCGTAGCGCAGAGTACTCCCTGGAACTGATGCCGGTGACGAACAGATTAGGATCGAAACTCGGGTTGCTGACCATGGCCAGCACTTCACCGGTCGAAGGATCGAGCGCAACCACCGAGCCGCGACGATCACCCAGAGCTTGTTCGGCTGCTTCCTGCAGCTTGACGTCGAGACTCAGGACAATGTTTTCACCCGGCACCGGATCCGTGTGCTTGAGCACTCGCAGCACGCGGCCCTGGGCATTGGTTTCGACTTCCTCATAACCCACATGGCCGTGCAGTTGCGCCTCGTAGAATTTTTCGATCCCGGTCTTGCCAATGGATTGGGTGCCTCGGTACTCGACCGTATCCAGGACCTTTGACTCTTTCTCGTTGATGCGTCCGACGTAGCCGACCGAATGCGCGAAGTGCGCGCCCAACGGATAGTGCCGAACGAACTGCGGCTCGACTTCGATGCCCGGCAAACGGAACTCGTTGACGGCGAGTACAGCGATCTGTTCTTCGCTCAGCTCATAGAACAGCGTCACCGGTACGAAGGGGTGACGTGCCTGCCTCATCACCTTGTCGAATTGCGACCGGTCTTCAGCGGACAAGTGCAGGAGATTGACGACCTCGTCCAGTTCTTCGTTGACATTGGAAGCACGTTCGCGGCTGATGGTCAGGTTGAAGCTGGGGCGGTTGTCCGCAAGGAGTACGCCGTTGCGGTCATAGATCAATCCGCGGGTAGGCGTAATCGGCAGGACATGTACGCGATTGTTTTCGGAGATGGTCGAGTGATAGTCGAACTCGACGACCTGCAGGACATACAGGCGTACCACCAGAGCACAGGTAATGGCGGCAACAAACAATGCGCAGGCCATGAGTCTCTTGTTGACCAGGCGTGTTTCTTTTTCGTGGTCCTTGATCGGTATCGGTTCAGGCACTTGTGAAGCAACTCTTTGAAAAGAATGCCGATCCGTGGGCGCAGACTCAGTCCATTAGAAATGAGCTGCACCTTAGCAAAACCGGGGGGTCCGGTTTGTGTGATTTTTTTTACAATTGACTTTGAATGGGGCGCTCGTGTTTTTTCGCGCGCAAAAACAAAACCCCAACTGCTTTCGCAATTGGGGTTTCGGAATTTAATCTTGACGATGACCTACTCTCACATGGGGAAACCCCACACTACCATCGGCGATGCATCGTTTCACTTCTGAGTTCGGGATGGGATCAGGTGGTTCCAACGCTCTATGGTCGTCAAGAAATTCGGGTACTGAGTCGTGACCGGATGGCCTCGCTTCAGCAAATTGGGTATGTAATAGAGTTCGGTGTTTTGTGAGTCTTTCGAACTTTCGGTTCGTTTCGTCTTCACACACCGCAATCTGATGCTTCTTTCGAAGTAAGCAAATTGCTTGGGTGTTATATGGTCAAGCCTCACGGGCAATTAGTATTGGTTAGCTCAACGCCTCACAGCGCTTACACACCCAACCTATCAACGTCGTAGTCTTCGACGGCCCTTCAGGGAACTCAAGGTTCCAGTGAGATCTCATCTTGAGGCAAGTTTCCCGCTTAGATGCTTTCAGCGGTTATCTTTTCCGAACATAGCTACCCGGCAATGCCACTGGCGTGACAACCGGAACACCAGAGGTTCGTCCACTCCGGTCCTCTCGTACTAGGAGCAGCCCCTCTCAAATCTCAAACGTCCACGGCAGATAGGGACCGAACTGTCTCACGACGTTCTAAACCCAGCTCGCGTACCACTTTAAATGGCGAACAGCCATACCCTTGGGACCGGCTTCAGCCCCAGGATGTGATGAGCCGACATCGAGGTGCCAAACACCGCCGTCGATATGAACTCTTGGGCGGTATCAGCCTGTTATCCCCGGAGTACCTTTTATCCGTTGAGCGATGGCCCTTCCATACAGAACCACCGGATCACTAAGACCTACTTTCGTACCTGCTCGACGTGTCTGTCTCGCAGTCAAGCGCGCTTTTGCCTTTATACTCTACGACCGATTTCCGACCGGTCTGAGCGCACCTTCGTACTCCTCCGTTACTCTTTAGGAGGAGACCGCCCCAGTCAAACTACCCACCATACACTGTCCTCGATCCGGATAACGGACCTGAGTTAGAACCTCAAAGTTGCCAGGGTGGTATTTCAAGGATGGCTCCACGCGAACTGGCGTCCACGCTTCAAAGCCTCCCACCTATCCTACACAAGCAAATTCAAAGTCCAGTGCAAAGCTATAGTAAAGGTTCACGGGGTCTTTCCGTCTAGCCGCGGATACACTGCATCTTCACAGCGATTTCAATTTCACTGAGTCTCGGGTGGAGACAGCGCCGCCATCGTTACGCCATTCGTGCAGGTCGGAACTTACCCGACAAGGAATTTCGCTACCTTAGGACCGTTATAGTTACGGCCGCCGTTTACCGGGGCTTCGATCAAGAGCTTCGCGTTAGCTAACCCCATCAATTAACCTTCCGGCACCGGGCAGGCGTCACACCCTATACGTCCACTTTCGTGTTTGCAGAGTGCTGTGTTTTTAATAAACAGTCGCAGCGGCCTGGTATCTTCGACCGGCGTGGGCTTACGGAGCAAGTCCTTCACCCTCACCGGCGCACCTTCTCCCGAAGTTACGGTGCCATTTTGCCTAGTTCCTTCACCCGAGTTCTCTCAAGCGCCTTGGTATTCTCTACCCAACCACCTGTGTCGGTTTGGGGTACGGTTCCTGGTTATCTGAAGCTTAGAAGCTTTTCTTGGAAGCATGGCATCAACCACTTCGTCACCTAGAAGGTAACTCGTCATCAGCTCTCGGCCTTAAGATCCCGGATTTACCTAAGATCTCAGCCTACCACCTTAAACTTGGACAACCAACGCCAAGCTGGCCTAGCCTTCTCCGTCCCTCCATCGCAATAACCAGAAGTACAGGAATATTAACCTGTTTTCCATCGACTACGCTTTTCAGCCTCGCCTTAGGGACCGACTAACCCTGCGTCGATTAACGTTGCGCAGGAAACCTTGGTCTTTCGGCGTGGGTGTTTTTCACACCCATTGTCGTTACTCATGTCAGCATTCGCACTTCTGATACCTCCAGCAAGCTTCTCAACTCACCTTCACAGGCTTACAGAACGCTCCTCTACCGCATCACCCGAAGGTGATACCCGTAGCTTCGGTGTATGGTTTGAGCCCCGTTACATCTTCCGCGCAGGCCGACTCGACTAGTGAGCTATTACGCTTTCTTTAAAGGGTGGCTGCTTCTAAGCCAACCTCCTAGCTGTCTAAGCCTTCCCACATCGTTTCCCACTTAACCATAACTTTGGGACCTTAGCTGACGGTCTGGGTTGTTTCCCTTTTCACGACGGACGTTAGCACCCGCCGTGTGTCTCCCATGCTCGGCACTTGTAGGTATTCGGAGTTTGCATCGGTTTGGTAAGTCGGGATGACCCCCTAGCCGAAACAGTGCTCTACCCCCTACAGTGATACATGAGGCGCTACCTAAATAGCTTTCGAGGAGAACCAGCTATCTCCGAGCTTGATTAGCCTTTCACTCCGATCCACAGGTCATCCGCTAACTTTTCAACGGTAGTCGGTTCGGTCCTCCAGTCAGTGTTACCTAACCTTCAACCTGCCCATGGATAGATCGCCCGGTTTCGGGTCTATTCCCAGCGACTAGACGCCCTATTAAGACTCGCTTTCGCTACGCCTCCCCTATTCGGTTAAGCTCGCCACTGAAAATAAGTCGCTGACCCATTATACAAAAGGTACGCAGTCACAGAACAAAGTCTGCTCCCACTGCTTGTACGCATACGGTTTCAGGATCTATTTCACTCCCCTCTCCGGGGTTCTTTTCGCCTTTCCCTCACGGTACTAGTTCACTATCGGTCAGTCAGTAGTATTTAGCCTTGGAGGATGGTCCCCCCATATTCAGACAAAGTTTCTCGTGCTCCGTCCTACTCGATTTCATGACTAAGAGATTTTCGCGTACAGGGCTATCACCCACTATGGCCGCACTTTCCAGAGCGTTCCGCTAATCTCAAAGCCACTTAAGGGCTAGTCCCCGTTCGCTCGCCACTACTAAGGGAATCTCGGTTGATTTCTTTTCCTCAGGGTACTTAGATGTTTCAGTTCCCCTGGTTCGCCTCTTGCACCTATGTATTCAGTACAAGATAACCATCTTATGATGGCTGGGTTCCCCCATTCAGACATCTCCGGATCAAAGTCTGTTTGCCGACTCCCCGAAGCTTTTCGCAGGCTACCACGTCTTTCATCGCCTCTGACTGCCAAGGCATCCACCGTATGCGCTTCTTCACTTGACCATATAACCCCAAGCAATCTGGTTATACTGTGAAGACGACATTCGCCGAAAATTCGAATTTCTCAACTAAGAGAACTCACAAATTTTACCTTAGCCTGATCCGTTACCAGTGAAAGTAACGTTCAGTCTATCTTTCTATCACATACCCAAATTTTTAAAGAACGATCTAATCAAAAGACTAGAAATCAATATTCATTGCAGAATATTCATTTCTAAACTCTCAAACTTTCGAAGCAGTTAATGGTGGAGCCAAACGGGATCGAACCGTTGACCTCCTGCGTGCAAGGCAGGCGCTCTCCCAGCTGAGCTATGGCCCCATACAAAATTGGTGGGTCTGGGCAGATTCGAACTGCCGACCTCACCCTTATCAGGGGTGCGCTCTAACCAACTGAGCTACAGACCCAATTTCGAGCGCGTAACTGTTAGCGTTGAGCTATCAGCTTGGAGCTTAAAGCTGCTTCTATCGTCTTCTTCAATGAATCAAGCAATTCGTGTGGGAACTTATGGAGCAGCTGAGTCGTCGATTAAGGAGGTGATCCAGCCGCAGGTTCCCCTACGGCTACCTTGTTACGACTTCACCCCAGTCATGAATCACACCGTGGTAACCGTCCTCCCGAAGGTTAGACTAGCTACTTCTGGTGCAACCCACTCCCATGGTGTGACGGGCGGTGTGTACAAGGCCCGGGAACGTATTCACCGCGACATTCTGATTCGCGATTACTAGCGATTCCGACTTCACGCAGTCGAGTTGCAGACTGCGATCCGGACTACGATCGGTTTTGTGGGATTAGCTCCACCTCGCGGCTTGGCAACCCTCTGTACCGACCATTGTAGCACGTGTGTAGCCCAGGCCGTAAGGGCCATGATGACTTGACGTCATCCCCACCTTCCTCCGGTTTGTCACCGGCAGTCTCCTTAGAGTGCCCACCATAACGTGCTGGTAACTAAGGACAAGGGTTGCGCTCGTTACGGGACTTAACCCAACATCTCACGACACGAGCTGACGACAGCCATGCAGCACCTGTCTCAATGTTCCCGAAGGCACCAATCCATCTCTGGAAAGTTCATTGGATGTCAAGGCCTGGTAAGGTTCTTCGCGTTGCTTCGAATTAAACCACATGCTCCACCGCTTGTGCGGGCCCCCGTCAATTCATTTGAGTTTTAACCTTGCGGCCGTACTCCCCAGGCGGTCAACTTAATGCGTTAGCTGCGCCACTAAGAGCTCAAGGCTCCCAACGGCTAGTTGACATCGTTTACGGCGTGGACTACCAGGGTATCTAATCCTGTTTGCTCCCCACGCTTTCGCACCTCAGTGTCAGTATCAGTCCAGGTGGTCGCCTTCGCCACTGGTGTTCCTTCCTATATCTACGCATTTCACCGCTACACAGGAAATTCCACCACCCTCTACCATACTCTAGCTTGTCAGTTTTGAATGCAGTTCCCAGGTTGAGCCCGGGGCTTTCACATCCAACTTAACAAACCACCTACGCGCGCTTTACGCCCAGTAATTCCGATTAACGCTTGCACCCTCTGTATTACCGCGGCTGCTGGCACAGAGTTAGCCGGTGCTTATTCTGTCGGTAACGTCAAAACACTAACGTATTAGGTTAATGCCCTTCCTCCCAACTTAAAGTGCTTTACAATCCGAAGACCTTCTTCACACACGCGGCATGGCTGGATCAGGCTTTCGCCCATTGTCCAATATTCCCCACTGCTGCCTCCCGTAGGAGTCTGGACCGTGTCTCAGTTCCAGTGTGACTGATCATCCTCTCAGACCAGTTACGGATCGTCGCCTTGGTGAGCCATTACCTCACCAACTAGCTAATCCGACCTAGGCTCATCTGATAGCGCAAGGCCCGAAGGTCCCCTGCTTTCTCCCGTAGGACGTATGCGGTATTAGCGTTCCTTTCGAAACGTTGTCCCCCACTACCAGGCAGATTCCTAGGCATTACTCACCCGTCCGCCGCTGAATCAGAGAGCAAGCTCTCTTCATCCGCTCGACTTGCATGTGTTAGGCCTGCCGCCAGCGTTCAATCTGAGCCATGATCAAACTCTTCAGTTCAAACATCTTTGGGTTTTGAGAAAACCCTAAACTTGGCTCAGCAATCGTTGGTTACATCTTTGATTTCTCGCGGAGTAACTTGTGATGCTGATAATCTGTTGACTAGCAGTCTGACTCCACAAGCACCCACACGAATTGCTTGATTCAGTTGTTAAAGAGCGGTTGGTTAAGATCTTTCGTCTCAACCGAGGCGCGCATTCTACAGCAGCCTCATTTGCTGTCAAGTGATTATTTTCAGAAGTTTTCAAGGAATCCTTAACAACTTCAACCACTTGCGCTTTCGATCTCTCGTCAGCGGGAGGCGAATTCTACAGCGTTACTCGCTGCTGTCAACACCTCTTTTTCAACTTCCTTTATGCTTCGATGACCTGAAACAACCCGCTGCCGAAAACTGCGTAACTCTTTGTTTATCAAGGAGTTTTCCGTTTCGACTGCGCCGGAAGTGGTGCGAATTATAGACATCTGAAATCTGCCGTCAAGCACTGATTCAGGTTTTCTATCGATATGTGCAAAAACACTGCTTATAGATAGACGCGCCTGCGGAGAATGCGCAGTATATTGCCCAACACAAATAGAAACGCCCTTGATCCCCATATTTCGGACGATGCCACCTAATGAATGATCAGCCTCGCAGCCTGGCCTCTACCCTGCTCTCGGTTGGGCTGCTGCTCATCGCCATGGCGTCGATCCAGTCCGGAGCCTCCCTGGCCAAAAGCATGTTCTCCGTTGTCGGCCCCCAAGGGACGACAACATTACGGCTGATTTTTGCCAGTGTGATCATGATGCTGATACTGCGTCCATGGCGGGCAAAACTCACCGCAAAGTCCCTGCGCACCGTCATCGTCTACGGGATGGCACTGGGCGGCATGAACTTCCTCTTCTATATGTCATTGCAAACCGTACCGCTGGGCATCGCGGTGGCGCTTGAGTTCACCGGCCCATTGGCTGTGGCGATCTACGCCTCGCGCCGCGCGATCGACTTTTTGTGGATCGCCCTGGCCGCCGTTGGCTTGCTGTTACTGATACCGACTGGAGAAGCGAGCGCAGGAATCGATCTGGTAGGCGCCGGTTATGCCCTGGGGGCGGGGGTCTGCTGGGCACTGTACATTCTGTTCGGGCAAAAAGCGGGGGCCGATAATGGCGTGCAAACCGCCGCGTTGGGGGTAATGATCGCTGCGCTCTTCGTAGCCCCTATCGGTATTGTCCATGCTGGCTCCGCTTTGCTGACCCCTTCATTGATCCCCATAGCCCTTGGCGTCGCCGTCTTGTCCACCGCCCTCCCCTACACCTTGGAGATGGTCGCCCTGACCCGTATGCCTGCCAGAACCTTCGGTACGCTGATGAGCATCGAGCCTGCCTTTGGCGCGTTATCAGGCTTGCTGTTCCTTCATGAATACCTCTCGCTGTCGCAGTGGATGGCAATCATGTGCATCATTCTGGCGTCCGTCGGTGCAACCATGACCATGGGCAATGCCACCAGGCCGGCAGTCGCGGCAGATTGATAGCAGATATGACACAGGTCTGGTATTTACCGCTCAATTAGGCCATGTTTAGCCCCGCCCCCCAGAGTCATGCCATGGACAATTTCTGATAGGGATATCGGTACGCTTCAAGCGAAAGCGAACGCGAACGCCGCCAGACCCGGGCACAAGATCCGGGGACGCTTTAAGGACAGTAATGAAACGATTTTTGATACTGATCGCCGTACTTGCAATTGCGGGCTGCGCAGCGACCTCCGAAACACAGATCAAGCACGGCAAGAAAGGGCTACACATCAACTGTTCCGGGCTGTCTTCGTCCTGGGACAAGTGCTACGCCAGCGCTGCCAACTCCTGTGCCCCCAAGGGATACAAGGTCATCGCCAAGTCGGGAGACTCCGTGGAGGAGCCCGGTGATTATCCGTTTGGCCTCAATCCCGCGGGTTATACCAGCCGCAGCATGATTGTCATCTGCAAATAGGCAGGGTCGTCGTGTCAGGCTCCCGAACTTGCGATCTGACGGCCGATTTCCTCGTAGCTGGACTTCAGCACCGTGCGCTGGACATCCGGGCTAGCCAGCATTCGCGCTACAACCAACGCACCAATACATTGCGACAGAATTGCCCACGCCAGGCTGTCGCTTTGCAGGACACCCGCCCAACTTTCCTGAAGGCGACAAATCCAGTGCTCTGCCTGTTGGCGGACACTCACATCGGAACGGGCAATTTCCGCCCCCAATGCCGGTAACGCGCAACCGGTTTCCGGATTCTCGACGTGAGACATGCTCAGGTACAGCTTCAGGCAGCGCTCAAGCTTGTCACGGCCCTGTCCTTCCCCCAGCCGCGCCAGACTTTGACCCAGTTCACGTTCGACAATGGTTGCGAACAACTCGTCTTTCGACGAAAAGTGACTGTAGAAGGCCCCACCACTCAAGCCAATGGCTTTCATCAGGCCGTCCACGCCCACCGTGGAAAAACCGGATTTCTTGGCCGAGAACGCACTGCTTTCCAGCAGCCTTTGCCTGGTTTCCAGCTTGTGACTGGCCGAATAACGCATTGCCCTTCCCCCTGAGTTGCTCACCTTGACGTCTGTCGAATCATAGCATAACGTTCGTTTAGTTAACGATCGTTTACCAAAGGGATCAACCCATGAATAACAAGAAGGTCGTATTGGTCGTCGGTGCAGGTGACTCCACGGGCGGCGCCATTGCCAAGCGGTTTGCCCAGGAAGGGTTTGTCGCCTGCGTCACCCGTCGCAGCGCGGACAAGCTCCAGCCACTGGTGGAGGCCATCAAGGCTGACGGCGGCGAAGCTCACGGGTTTGCCTGTGATGCACGTAAAGAAGAAGACGTGATAGCGCTGGTCGAGCAGATCGAAAGCCAGATCGGCCCCATCGAAGCATTTGTCTTCAACATCGGCGCCAACGTGCCGTGCAGCATTCTCGAAGAAACCGCCCGCAAGTATTTCAAGATCTGGGAAATGGCCTGTTTTTCCGGTTTTCTCAATGCCCGTGAAGTGGCCAAGCGCATGGCCAGGCGCCAGCGCGGCACCATTCTGTTCACCGGCGCCACCGCAGGCATGCGTGGTGCTGCCGGGTTCGCCGCATTTGCGGGTGCCAAGCATGGCATTCGGGCATTGGCGCAAAGCATGGCCCGGGAACTCGGACCGATGAATATTCACGTTGCACATGTCATCGTCGATGGCGCCATCGATACCGATTTCATCCGTGAAAGTTTCCCCGAGAAATACGCTACCAAGGATCAGGATGGCATCCTCAATCCCGAGCATATCGCCGAAAACTATTGGTACCTGCACAGCCAGCCCCGCGATGCCTGGACCTTCGAGCTGGACCTTCGCCCCTGGAGCGAACGCTGGTAATCGCCCACACACAACAATAAGACGAGCGCCTTGAACATGAGCAAAACCGTGGAGTTCTACTTCGACCTCGGCAGCCCCGCCACCTATCTGGCCTATACCCAGCTACCGAAGATTTGCGCACAGACCGATACCCGGCTGGTCTACATTCCGCTCTTGCTGGGCGGAGTATTCAAAGCCACCGGCAATGCTTCTCCGGCGACTATCCCGGCCAAGGGCCGCTACATGTTTCAGGACCTGGACCGCTATGCCAAACGCTACGGCGTGCCCCTGAAGTTCAATCCGCACTTCCCGATCAACACCTTGATGCTCATGCGCGCCGTAACAGGCATGCAGTTGCGCCATCCGGAACGCTTTGCCGCCTTCCTCGACTGCCTGTTCAAGGCCATCTGGGTAGAGGGTCGCAACCTGGACGAACCGGCAACTGTCGCGGCAGTACTCAGCGAAAACGGCTTCCACCCACAGGAAGTACTGGCCCTGACCGCCGATGAAGAAATCAAGACGGCGCTCAAGGACAATACCGAAAAAGCCGTAAAGCGAGGCGTATTCGGAGCCCCGAGCATGTTTGTCGACAACCAGCTGTACTTCGGCCAGGATCGACTGGACTTCGTGCTCGAAGCCCTGAGTTAGACCTCGATGACCAACCGCCCCTTTGCCGCTCCCGACAAGAGCAGTGCATGGGCGGCTTCTGCCGATTCCAGCGTGAACGAGTGCGGGTCAAGCAACGGCACGAGCTTGCCCGCCTCGATCAACCCCGCCGCCTCGCGCAGAATCTCGCCGTGATGCTCGCGCCCCAGGCCCGTCAACAGTGGCAGCAGGGTGAAGACACCGGAGTAAGTCGCCCCGCGAAAGGAAAGCGGTGCCAGGCTGTGCTGGCCCCACCCCAGGCAACTGAGTACATGACCGTGATACACCCGGGCAGCCTTGAATGACGCATCCAGCGTTTCGCCCCCCACTGTGTCATAGACAATGTCGAAGCCCTCACCGGCGGTATGTTCGGCCACATAGTCTTCGATCGAAGACTTGCGGTAATCGATAAAGGTCGCGCCGAACCCTTCGATGATCGATTGTTGCCCGGCCGAGCCCGTGGCAAAAACCTCAGCACCAAAAGCGCGGGCGATTTGTACCGCTACATGTCCGACGCCCCCGGCGCCACCCTGTATCAATACCTTCTGACCGGACCGAACGCGAGCCCGGTCCACCAGACCTTCCCAAGCGGTGATCAGCACCAGTGGCAATCCAGCCGCTTCGCGCATGCTCAGGTTGTGCGGTTTGCGAGCCAACAGGCGGGCATCGACCGCCGCGTACTCGGCCAATGAACCTTGAATACCACCAATACCCGTGGCCATGGCGTACACCTCATCCCCCGGCAGCCAGCCACTGACACCCTCGCCCAGCGACTCTACAATCCCGGCCAGATCCATTCCGACAATCGCCGGCAGTGGTTGCCTCGCATGGGCCGCTTGCCCGGAGCGGATTTTTCCATCCAGTGGATTCACACCGCTGGCCTTGATCCTGACCAATACCTGCCCTGCCTGTGGCACGGGCCGCGCGATGGAAACCAGGCGTAACGGCGCATTGGCCGAGTCGATCATCAGAGCGCGCATGTTCAGTGAGTCAGTCATTTCGCCATCTCCCATCAGAAGTGAATACAGGGTCAATCTTGCCCCGCCCTATTCATGCCGATAAGACGCCATATCGCTATAGTGATCATGCCTGCACAGCATCAATGAGAAATTCCGTGGACACACTCAATGCAATGGCAATATTCGTACGGGTGGTCGAGCGTGGCAGCTTTTCCGCCGTTGCCCGGGAGTTGCAGACCAGTCAGCCGACCATCAGCAAGGTGCTGCAAGCGCTGGAAACCCGATTGGGCGGAAAGCTGATTGCCCGCAGTACCCGCAAGCTATCGCTGACGGACGAAGGTCAGCGCTATTACAACGAATGCCGGATCATCCTCGCTGCCGTGGATGCGGCAGAACACAGCTTCCAGTCCGGCCGGGAAAAGGTGGCCGGTCCTCTGAAAATCGGTTCGTCGGTCAGTTTCGGCCGCTTGCAGATCGCTCCCCGATTGCCGGACTTTCTCAGACGCTACCCTGACGTACAGATAGACCTGCAACTGAACGATCAGAACCAGGATCTGGTCAGTGAAGGGCTGGACGTCACCTTCCGGATCGGCGCCCTGAACGACAGTGGCCTGATCGCTCGCCTTGTAGGTTCGACCCGTCGGGTGACCGTCGCATCACCTGACTACCTCAGGCAATACGGCCAACCGCAAACACCGCAGGAACTGGGCAGGCACAACTGCCTTATGTTCAACCTGCTGAGCAGTCAAAACCTGTGGGTTTACGCAAAAGATGCCCAGCGTCACGAGGTGCGGATCAAAGGCAATGCGCAGAGCAACAATTCCGAGGCGATCCGCGAACTGGTGCTGGGGGGATTGGGGATTGCGCTATCGCCGGTGTGGTTGTTCAGCGAGGATCTGAAAGCCGGAAGAGTGACGGCGATTCTTCAGGACTACACTGCAGAGTCGCTACCGATTCATGCCGTGTCCCCGGCGAATCGTCGCCAATCCGCCAGGGTCAAAGCCTTTGTTGACTACATGAGCCGGGCGCTGGAGACAGCGCCCGAACTGAAAGCAATCAAATAGCCGCGGTACGCGTGTTCAGCCACTCAAGGGCCGCACCCTCGACCAATGGGCTCAGGCGTTCGCGCACTTCGGCGTGGTAGGCATTGAACCACTGCTTTTCATCTTCGGTCAGCAGCGTGGTTTCCAGGCAACGGGTGTCGATCGGGCACAGGGTCAGCGTTTCGAACTTCAGGAATTCACCGAATTCGCTTTTGCCTGCCTCACGGTTCATCGCCAGGTTTTCGATCCGCACGCCCCAACGGCCCGGACGATAGGTGCCCGGTTCAATGGACGTGATCATGCCCGGTTGCATCGCCGTTTGCGGGGCAGGTGCAGCCTGATAGGCGATGACTTGCGGACCTTCGTGGACGTTGAGGAAGTAACCGACACCATGACCGGTGCCATGACCATAGTCGACACTTTCCGCCCAGATCGGCGCACGAGCGATGGCATCGAGCAGCGGCGACAGAATGCCTTTCGGGAACTGCGCGCGGGACAAGGCAATCACGCCCTTGAGCACGCGGGTGCAATCGCGTTTTTGCTCATCGGTCGGGGTGCCCACTGCAACCATCCGCGTGATGTCGGTGGTGCCGCCCAGGTACTGGCCTCCGGAGTCGATCAACAGCAGACCATCCCCTTCGATGACCGCGTGTTCCTCTTCGGTGGCGTGGTAGTGCGGCATCGCGCCATTGGCGTTGTAGGCGGCAATGGTATTGAAGCTCAGCGACACATAATCCGGACGGCGCTCACGGGCGGCGGTGAGTTTTTCGTCGATGGTCAGTTCGGTGATGCGCTCACGGCCCAGCGCCGAGTCCAGCCAGGCGAAGAATTCGCACAGTGCTGCGCCGTCCTGCTCCATGGCCTGACGGATGTGTTCGGCATCGGCCAGGCTTTTTTGCGATTTGGCCAGGGTGGTCGGGTTCAGGCCCTCGATCAGCTTCACCCCACTGTCGAGGTTGTCCAGCAACCCCGCCGTGACCCGCGCCGGGTCGACTTGCAGGCTCGCGCCGCTCGGCACGGCGCGCAGTGCGACAGCGACTTCGCTGTAGTCGCGCAAGGTCACGCCGTCCTGCTCAAGGATGGCGCGCAGTTCGGCACTGACCTTGCTCAGGGCGACAAACAGCGTGGCCTGTTGCTGATTGATCAAGGCGAAGGAAACGAATACCGGGTTGAACGACACGTCGCCGCCACGCAGGTTGAACAGCCAGGCGATGTCATCGAGGGTGGCGATGAAATGCCAGTCGGCGCCACGGGCCTGAAGGGTTTCACGCAGTTTTGCGAGTTTTTCGCCACGGCTGACGGTCGCTTGTGGAGGCAGGTGCTGATAAATCGGTTCGTTCGGCAGGCTTGGGCGGTCGCTCCAGACTCCGCCAAGCAGGTCGATGTCGGTGCGCAGGCGGGCGCCACGCTCTTCAAGTTTAGCGCCCAGGGTCCGCGCCGACGCCACGGCCATGACCGCGCCATCGACCGCGACAACGCCACCCTCGGGGGTTTGCTCGGCCAGCCACTCCAGTGGCCCGGGTTGGCCCGGTTGCAGCTTGACCAGGTCAATGCCGCTGCCCTTGAGTTCCTTGGTCGCCTGCTCCCAGTAACGGCTGTCAGCCCAGACGCCGGCAAAATCCGGGGTCACTATCAGGGTGCCGACCGAACCATGGAAACCCGACAACCACTGGCGCCCCTGCCAGTAACCCGGCAGGTACTCGGACAAGTGCGGGTCGGCCGACGGCACCAGCAAGGCGTGAATGCCCTCCCGGCTCATCAGTTCGCGAGTTTGCGCCAGGCGCTGGGGCACCGATCCATTGATCGAAAGCTGCGTATTCATCGTGTCTCCTGCTAACCACTTCATCATTATTGTTGAGTGCCGATCAGCGTCGGCGCTTCGTCGCCCTATTGCCAGAATGCCGGAGCACTGGCGCAGGCTGCCTTGATCAGTTGAACCGCCTGGTCGATATCCTGCTCGGTGGTGAAACGCCCGAGGCTCAAGCGGATGGTGCGGCCGGCCGAGCGGGCATCATGCCCCAGGGCCAGCAGCACATGGGATGGGGTATTGCTCGCGGAATTGCACGCCGAGGTCGCGGAAAAAGCGATCGAGGCCAGCAACGCCGCCGGGTTGAACTCGCCTTGCGCGAAGGTCAGGCTCAGGGTATGGGGAATGCGCCGGGTCGGGCTGCCATTGAGTCGCACGCCGGGAATGCCCTGCAATTGCTCGAGCAAGCGTTCACGCAAACGCACGATGGTGGCTTTCTCTTCATCGAACGCAGCGGCCGCCAGTGCAAAGGCCGAGCCCATGGCCACGATCTGATGAGTCGCCAGGGTGCCGGAACGCAGACCGCCCTCATGCCCGCCGCCATGGATCTGCGCCTGCAATCGTTGCTGGGCACGCGGACCGACATACAACGCACCGATGCCTTTGGGGCCGTACAGTTTATGCGCGGAAAACGACATCAGGTCCACCGGCCACTGCGCGAGGTCGATCGCCACTTTGCCCGCGCCCTGTGCGGCGTCGACATGGAACAACGCCCCGCTTTCACGCACCACCTGACCGATGGCGGGAATATCGTTGAGCGTCCCCAGTTCGTTGTTGACCAGCATCAGCGACACCAGGAAAGTGTCCTCGCGCATGGCTTCGCTGACCGCTTGCGCGGTGATCAGCCCATCGGCATCCGGCACCAGGTACGTCACGGCGACACCGACATCCTGCAGTTGCCTGGCGGTATCGAGAATGGCCTTGTGTTCGATCTGGCTGGTGAGGATATGGCCACCGCCAGTGCCGCGCCCCTGGGCTACGCCTTTGAGGGCAAGGTTGTTCGATTCGGTGGCGCCTGAGGTCCAGACGATCTGTTCAGGTGTCGCGCCGACCAGTTCGGCGACCTGGCGTCGCGCCTGCTCAACCGATTGCCGGGCCTGTTGGCCGAAGACGTGGGAGCTGGAGGCCGGGTTGCCGAAATTGCCGGTAAAGCCCAGACACTCGACCATCACCTTGATGACCCGCTCATCCACCGGCGTGGTGGCGGCGTAATCGAAATACAACGGACGTTTATTCATAAAAGACTCGCAGAGCGTGTTCCGGGATCAGGAAGCTCGTGACTGCAAACGGCAAAGCGCAGCCTTGTGAGCTGCGCGCTGTTTTCAGAACGCTACCAATACCTGATCGGATGCCGTTAAAGAAGGACTACTTCATTTAATAGTGCGTAGGAACGCTCCTGAAAAGTCAGCTTAACAGGCATCGGGCAACCGGTTGAAGCAATGCGTCAGCCAAAGCTTTCGAGTAGCAGCGGATAAAGCGAACCCACGAGCAGCGCGGCCATGCCCCAATTGAACAGGCGCAGCCAGCGGCGATCCTTCAGAACATTGCGCAACAGCGTGCCGCAAGCGGCCCAGACACCGACACTCGGCAGGTTGATAATGGCAAAAACCGCCGCAATCACGATCACATTGGTGAAGTAACCCTGCATCGGCGTGTAGGTGCTGATGGCGCCAATAGCCATGATCCAGGCCTTGGGGTTGACCCACTGGAACGCGGCGGCACCCAGATAGCTGATCGGTTTCGCCTCGCTCTGCTGACCCTCCGACACTGGCCCGGAATGAGCGATTTTCCACGCCAGATACAGCAGATACGCCGCCCCCACGTAACGCAGCACGTTATAGAGCAAAGGGTAAGCCTGGAACACCGCGCCAAGGCCGAAACCGACCGCCACCACCAGTACAAAGAAGCCACAAGTGATGCCGAGCATGTGCGGAATCGTGCGGTTGAAGCCGAAGTTCACCCCCGAAGCCAGCAACATGGTGTTGTTCGGACCGGGTGTGATCGAGGTGACGAGGGCGAACAGGGCAAAGCCCAGCAGCAGGTCGAGTGAGAGCGTCATGGGTGGCAGTCCGTCAGGGTCGGTCAGGTGTTGACCCTATCGCACACCTTGGGCGAAACCCATGGACAGTTACGCGAAACTTGGAGCAGTACAGTTTTGCCTCAGCTTGGACGACCGTGAAGCTGTACAGATCGGCTGGCGTTCATTTCCCCCTGGTTGTCGTAGCTCAACGACTTTTGCGGCTGGCCGAGCAGTTCGGCTTTTTTCGCGTGGTATTCATCGAAGGACAATCCGCGGCGGTTCAGCGCCTCCAGCGCCAGTTCCTTGCTTTCTTCAGCCGTGTAAGGGCGAAGCTCCGGGGAAACATGGCTGGCACATCCGGCGAGTACGGAGACAGCGAGCATCAGCAGAGTGGCGATCATCGGTTTCATTTCTGGCGTCCTGGCGACTGGTTCGAGGCAATGAACACAGGCTACCGGCGCCTCCCGGGTAGCAGAAATCAACGCTTTCAATAGTGGCTATCAGGAAATGGCGATCATTGTCCTTATCAGCGCTGGAGCCTACCTGATGGCACTTGTATGGCGTGGCTGCTCGTCGGGCGCTCGGTGAGGCGAAAGCGGCTGGCCTATATTTAATCGGCTGCACAACGAAGCAAGTACTTTCCATTCACATAACAAGAACAGGGAGATCCATCATGAGTGTCAAACCCATTCCGGAGGGGTATCACAGCATCACCCCCTATCTGGGCATCCACAAAGCTGCCGAAGCCATCGATTTCTACAAGAAAGCCTTCGGCGCCATTGAGGTCATGCGCCTGGCCATGCCCGATGGTGGCATCGGTCACGCCGAACTGCGCATCGGCGATTGCCCGATCATGCTGGGCACACCGTGCGATCAAGGACCGCTGAGCAACCCGGACAATTCGCCGTCCGTGGGTCTGCATTTGTATGTGACCGATGTCGACAAGTCCTACAAACAGGCCATCGATGCCGGTGCCACCGTTGTATCCGAGGTCAAGGATCAGTTTTACGGCGATCGCTCGGGCACCTTGAAGGATCCCTACGGGCACCTGTGGTTCCTGGCGACGCGCAAGGAAGACCTGACTCAGGAGCAGATTGAACAACGGGCGAAGAAAATGTTTCAGCAGGGTTGAATCTTCGATGCCGGAGCGGGCCTCTTCGCGAGCAGGCTCGCTCCCACAGGGGCCCCGACCCACTCTCCTGGTAATGCGAAACATTTACTTTCATTTTCTCTTTCGGGATTTCCTTTGCTCATCCGTCTTACCTAGATGCAGTCCTGTCGCGTAGGCAAAAGCCACGACTGGACCTTCAGGGCGCTCCCCCCTGCGAAGCCCGCAGCCGAGCGGCCTCTCATCCAGGCAAGACCTTCAATATGTCAAAGAAATCCCGCTCAAAAATCTGGTTTCTGGTCCATAGCTGGCTGGCGCTGCCGATCTGGTTTTTCGTGCTGATCGTCTGCGTGACCGGCACCCTGGCGGTGATCAGCCAGGAAATCGTCTGGCTGGCCAACCCGCCCATGCGCGCCAGCCAGCCCTCGGACGATGCACCGCTGCTCAGCTATCAACAGGTCATCGAGGCCATCAACAAGGCCGAACCGCAGACCGTGGTGCAGAGCATCAGTCGGCCCGACGAGTCGCACTTCGCGCTGGATGTCGAAGTCAGCTATCCCGACGGACGCTCGGTGGTGATTTATGTCAATCCATACAGCGGCGTGATCCAGGGCGTCGCGCCGGAGTTCAACTTCCGCGCCTTCACCCGGGCACTGCACGGCTGGTGGCTGGTGCCGTTCACCAACGGCTACAGCTGGGGCTGGTACCTGGTGTCGTTTCTCGGCTTGCCGCTGCTTGCTTCGCTGGTCACCGGGCTGGTGGTCTACAAACGCTTCTGGAAAGGCTTTTTCCGCCCGACCCTGCGGATTCGCCACGGCGCGCGGATTTTCTGGGGCGACTTCCACCGCTTGAGCGGCATCTGGTCGATCTGGTTCATCGCGGTGATTTCCATCACCGGCACCTGGTTCCTGATCCAGGCCTTGCTGTTCGATAACCAGATTTCCATCTCCACGGAAAAGATCATTCCGGCGATGTCCCGCGAAGCGGTGCCGCTGTCGCCCGATGGGTCGCCCCCGCCGCGTATCGACCTTGATCGCGCGATTGAAATCGCCACGCAGAAAATCTCCGGGCTGGAAGCCAGCTTCGTCAGCCTGCCGGGCAATGCCTACAGTCATCTGGATGTCGGGGGACGCGGTTGGTATCCACTGATGTTCCAGACCGCGACCCTCAACCCGTACAACGGCGAAATCGCCGCCTCGCGCCTGATTTCGGACCGTTCGACCCTGGAGTTCGTCACCGAATCCATGCGCCCGCTGCACACCGGCGACTTCGGTGGCCTGTGGATCAAGCTGATCTGGGCGTTCTTCGGCCTGTTGCTGAGCATGATGGTGCTCAGCGGCTTGCTGATCTGGACCAAGCGCACGGCACTGGCGACGGCCAATGCCTTCAAGCGCAGCAACAGGAAACCGCGCAGCGCCACGGCGCAACCGGCCACCCGCAATGAAGCATCGGAGGCCAACCTGTGAGCAAAGACATTGCGGTCTCACCACCCTCGCGCTTGAACCTGTTCTGGCACAAATGGCGCTTTCACCTGAACGTCCTGTTGCTGCTGATTCCACTCGGCTTCATGCCCAAGTACTTCGCGGATGAAGCATTGATGCGTGGCGACAGTGGCCTGGGCGAACGCGAAGTCGGCGAAGTCCAGGTCGGCCCCTGGAGCCTGCGCCTGGCGGAATTGCGCAACGCCGCCCCCACGCTCGACGGCCCGGCCGGCTACATGAAGGGTTTCAACGCGGCACTGTGCGAGGCCTGTATCGGACAGGTCAAGGCCACTTACCTGCGCATCGGCAAACCCCGCAGCCTGCGCGCCGCCGGCGTGATTTTCTTCGGCACGCCGTACCGCATGGGCGCTTCACTGCCCGTCCCGGAAAAGACCACGGCCGACGCCGAGCTGTGGATCACTATGGAAGGCTGGGACGGTGCCATGCATCAGGCATCCATTCCTTTGAGCCAGGCCTCCCCCGCCACCATCGCCTGGCTGAACAAACAAGGAGGTAAACCATGATCAAACTCAAAACCCTGTTGCTGCTCTGCGCCGGTTTCAGCGCCAGCGCCCTGGCCCACAACCCGATGTGCGAATGCAAGGCCATCGACGCCGAGCAGATCAAATGCACCGGCGGCTTTTCCGACGGCAGCGGCGCACCGGGCGTGACCCTCGATGTGATCGGCTACGACGAAACCATTCTGGTGCCTGGCAAACTCGGAGCCGATTCGACCCTGACGTTCAAGAAACCCGGCGCCGAGTTCTACGTGCTGTTCGACGCAGGCCCCGGTCACGTGGTGGAAATCGACCAGGCGGACATCCAGGCGCCATGAATACTTCAACGACCCAGGTCGTGCGCCCGGCGGGTGCCGGCCACGAAACCCTCTACGTCCTGCTGCTGTGCCTGATGATCCTTGCGATCGCAGGTTCGGTGGTGCTCTGGCGCGGGGAATCCCATGAGGTGAGCAGCATCAACAGCCACCAACTGGATGCGCGCCGCGACCTCAGCGCTGCCGAGCAAGGCATCTACGCCGATTTGCGGGTGACGCTGGACGAGATTCATTTGCTGCGCCAGGAACAGCAAACCCTGCCGCCCCCCGAGGCCCTCGCCGACGAGGGTTTTGCCCCGTTTGCCCAGGATGCCAGTTCCGTCAGCCGTGGCAGCCATGCCTGGCAATTGCTCAACGCCAAGGCCTACTTCGGCCAGAGCCAGACGCCGACGGTCGCCGGTTCGTTCCTGATGCGCCTGACCGCCACCGATGACGCTCCGGACATCTGGCTCAACCGCGCCGGCACGCTCACCGCTCCGGTCGACCTCAGCGACAGCGCGCTCGAAAGCGCCGGCTGGCAACAGATCGTCGCGCAATTCGATGCCGGCGTGACCCGCCAGCACCGGCATTGAACCCTCGCCCTCACCCGAGAGAAGACCGCTTTCCCATGCCCATTTCATCTCAACGTTCTATCTTGCGCGTGCTGCTGATCGGCCTGCTGGCCTGCCTGCTGCCATCCTTCGCCAGTGCCGACGCGACCAAGCGCCTGCGCATCGGCATCACCCTGCACCCGTATTACAGCTACGTGGCGAACATCGTCGGTGACAAGGCCGAAGTGGTGCCGCTGATTCCGGCCGGTTTCAACCCGCATGCCTACGAACCCCGCGCCGAAGACATCAAGCGCATCAGCGGGCTGGACGTGATCGTGCTCAACGGCGTAGGCCATGATGATTTCGCCGACCGCATGATCGCCGCCAGCGAAACCCCCAATGTGCCGGTGATCGAAGCCAATGAAAACGTGCCGCTGCTCGCCGCCACCGGTGTTGCCGCCCGCGGTGCCGGCAAAGTGGTGAACCCGCATACCTTCCTGTCCATCAGCGCCTCGATCGCCCAGGTCAACAACATCGCCCGGGAGCTGGGCAAGCTCGATCCGGCCAATGCCAAAACCTACACCGAGAACGCCCGCGCCTACGGCAAGCGCCTGCGCAAGATGCGTGCCGATGCCCTGGCCAAACTGACCCAGGCGCCGAACGCCGAGTTGCGCGTGGCCACGGTACACGCCGCCTACGACTACCTGCTGCGCGAGTTCGGCCTGGAAGTGACCGCCGTGGTCGAGCCGGCCCACGGCATCGAGCCGAGCCCGAGCCAGTTGAAAAAGACCATAGACCAACTGCGTGAGCTGGACGTGAAGGTGATCTTCTCGGAGATGGATTTTCCCTCCACTTACGTCGACACCATCCAGCGCGAATCCGGCGTGAAGCTGTATCCGCTGTCGCATATTTCCTACGGCGAATACACCGCCGACAAGTACGAAAAGGAAATGACCGGAAACCTCAACACCGTGGTGCGGGCGATTCAGGAGTCGGGGGCATGACATCGAAAGAAACCATCCCGGCCGATACAGAGTCCCCTGTGGGAGCGAGCCTGCTCGCGAAGGCGTCCAGTCAGTCAACATCACCGGTGAATGACCCACCGCATTCGCGAGCAAGCCCGCTCCCACAGGTTTCGGGCCCGACCCTGGATTTTACCGACATCAGCCTGACCCTCGGCCGCACGACGATCCTCGACAAGGTGACCTTCCAGGTCCGTCCCGGCAGCGTGCATGCGCTGGTCGGCCCCAACGGCGGCGGCAAGAGTTCGCTGATCAAGACCCTGCTCGGGCAAATGCCGCATCAGGGCCGCTTGAGCCTGCAGTGGTCGGCGGAGCCGGGAACCATTGGCTACGTGCCACAGGCGCTGGAGTTCGACCGGGGTTTGCCGATGACTGTCGACGATTTCATGGCTGCCATGTGCCAGCGTCGCCCGGCCTTTCTCGGTTTGAGCAAACATTACGCGACGGCGATTGGCGAGGCCCTTGAACGGGTCGGCATGCAGGACAAGCGCAAGCGCCGCATGGGTGCGTTGTCCGGCGGCGAACGCCAGCGGGTGTTGCTGGCCCAGGGGCTGATTCCGCCTCCGCAACTGCTGGTACTCGACGAGCCGATGTCGGCCCTCGATGAGGCCGGGATCCAGGTGTTCGAACGTCTGCTCGGCGACTGGCGAGCGGCGGGCATCACCGTGCTGTGGATCGAGCACGACCTGGAAGCGGTCGGGCGCCTGGCCGATCACGTCACCGGCCTCAATCGCCGCGTGCTGTTCGACGCCACGCCGCAACAGGCACTGACGCCGGAGCGCCTGCTGACGCTGTTCTCGACTCACCCACGGAGCCTTGCCTGATGAGTTACGAAGCTTTTCGCCTGATGGTCCAGGGTTGGGCATCGTCGGGTTATCTGCCCGAGGCGCTGGCCTATGGATTTGTGGTCAATGCGCTGCTCGCCGGGCTGCTGATCGGCCCGGTGCTGGGCGGCCTGGGTACGCTGGTGGTGGTCAAGCGCTTCGCGTTTTTCTCCGAAGCCGTCGGCCATGCCGCGTTGACCGGCGTGGCCATCGGCATTTTGCTCGGCGAACCCTACACCGGTCCCTACGGCAGTCTGTTCGGCTACTGCCTGCTGTTCGGCATTCTGCTCAACTACCTGCGCAACCGCACCGGCCTGGCACCGGACACCTTGATCGGCGTGTTCCTCTCGGTGTCGCTCGCCCTGGGCGCCAGCCTGCTGTTGATTCTGGCGGGCAAGATCAACGTGCACATCCTGGAAAACGTGCTGTTCGGTTCGGTGCTGACGGTCAACGGCAATGACCTGCTGGTGCTGACCATCGTCGGTTCGCTGGTGATGGCCCTGGCTTTGCCCTTGTACAACCGCATCATGCTCGCCAGCTTCAATCCGCAACTGGCAGCGGTGCGCGGGGTGGCGGTGAAGGCCCTGGATTATCTGTTCGTGATTCTGGTGACGCTGATCACCGTCGCCGCGGTGAAGGTCATCGGGGCGATTCTGGTCGGCGCGCTGCTGGTGATTCCGGCAGCGGCGGCGCGTTTGCTCAGCCAATCGCTGAAAGGCTTTTTCTGGTGTTCGGTGCTGATCGCCACTGTCAGCACGCTGTGCGGGATTCTCGCGCCGATCGTCTTCGACCTGCCGATTCCATCCGGCGCCGCGATCATCCTCGTGGCCGGTATCGCCTTCGCCCTGGCCGCCATTGCGCGCGGCATCGTCCCCAGCCTGAAAGGGAACCTTGGATAAATGATTTATTCTCTGCGCCAACTGACCCTCACGATTGCCCTGTGCGGGCTGGCCGCTACGACCTTCGCTGCAAACAACGGTAAACCGCTGCGCGTGCTGGCCTCTTTGCCGATCACTTATGGTCTGGGTGAAGTGTTGCTCAAAGGCACCGATGTCAGCCTCGAACGTGCCGCGCCGGCCAATCTGCCCGGCAGCCGCCAGACCGCCTATTTCACCGGCCGAGGTGCTCCGGCGCTGGCCCAACTGGCGAAGGATGCCGATGCGGTGATCGGCCTGCGTTCACTCTGGCCGGATGACCCGCTGTACCCGATCTCCCGTCGCAGCAATATCCGTATCGTCGAAGTCGATGCCGCCCGCCCGGTGGACGGCGCCCTGCCGGGCATCGCCGTGCAGCCGGGCAACAGGGTCGACGGCCTCAACAGCCAGCCGTGGTTTTCCAGTAACAACATGGGCCGCATGGCCGACGTGATGGCGGCGGACCTGGTACGCCTGGCCCCCGAGGCCAAGCCGAAGATCGACGCCAACCTGGCAGCCCTCAAGCAACGCTTGCTCAAGCTCAGTGCTGACAGCGAAGCGCGGCTGGCGACGGCCGATAACCTCAGTGTGATGAGCCTCAGCGATCATTTCGGCTACCTGATCGGTGGGCTCAATCTGGAGTTGGTGGGGCTGGATGCGCGACCGGATGCGCAATGGACGCCGGAAGCGCTCAAGGCGTTGAGCGCGATGCTCAAGGACAATGATGTGGCGGTGGTGTTGCATCACCGGCAGCCTTCGGATGCTGTAAAAGCGGTGATTACCGAATCGGGTAGCCGGTTAGTGGTGTTGAGTACCGATGCAGGGGATCCGGTGGCAGAGCTGGAGGGGAATGTGGATCTGGTCATCAAGGGGCTTAGTGGTGTGTAACCTCAGTAGGACCGCGTTATCGTTCTTCGCGAGCAAGCCCGCTCCCACATTGGAAATGCGGTCCCCTGTGGGAGCGGGCTTGCTCGCGAAGGCGGCCTGACAGACAACACAAAATCCCGATATGAAAAAAGCCCGCTGACCTTACCGGCTCAGCGGGCTCTTTTATGGGCGACGGATCAGTTCGCCACAGCCGCCTGCTCATCCATCTTCTGGCGCAGGCTCAACGGACGCATGTCAGTCCAGGTCTCTTCGATATAGGCCAGGCATTCCTTTTTCAGCCCGCTTTTACCCACGGTGCGCCAGCCCTGTGGTACGGCTTTGTAATCGGGCCAGATCGAGTATTGCTCTTCATGGTTGACCACGACCTGAAAGAGGATGTCCTCGCGGTCGAATACTGAAGTCATGCTGTCTCTCCATCGATGTTGGGCGGGCTGCGCCGTGTGCGCAGCCGTTATGTAGAAGGAACGTTACGCGGCGCGAAAAATTTATAGATCGCGGGTGGCAGCAGCCAGGGCCCGACCGAAAATCCCGGCCACCTGATCGATTTCCGCAGCGCTGATCACCAGTGGCGGCAGGAAGCGCACCACCGCGCCATGGCGGCCACCGAGTTCCAGGATCAAGCCACGCTTGAGGCATTCGCGCTGTACCAGGGGGGCCAGGCGGGCGAACGCCGGCGGGTGACCCTGGGCATCCAGTGCGCCCGTCGGATCGACCAGTTCGACACCGAGCATCAAGCCACGCCCACGAATATCACCCAGTTGCGGGAAGTCCCGTTGCAGAATGCGCAGGTGCTCGGCCAGGCGCTCGCCCATGGCGGCGGCATGCTCACAGACTTTGTGTTCGACCAGATAGCGCATCACTGCTGAACCGGCGGCCATGGCCATCTGGTTGCCACGGAAGGTCCCGGCGTGGGCGCCCGGCAGCCAGGTGTCGAGCCACTCGCGGTAGACCACCACCGCCAGCGGCAGGCTGCCGCCGATGGCCTTGGACATCACCACGACATCGGGAATGATCCCGGCGTGCTCGAAGGCAAACATCTTGCCGGTCCGGGCAAAACCGCTCTGGATTTCATCGACGATCAGTGCGACGCCCGCCTTTTCGGTGATCCGCCGCACACCGCGCAACCAGTCCAGGTCGGCCGGGATCACCCCACCCTCGCCCTGCACCACTTCCACGATCACCGCCGCCGGCAACTGCACACCGGCCTCGGGGTCGTTGAGCAGGTTTTCCAGATAGCTCAGGTTGGCTTTCACCCCTTGCGCACCGCCCAGCCCGAACGGGCAGCGATAATCGTAAGGGTACGGCATGAACTGCACGCCGCTGCCGAGCAAGGCGCCCAGCGGCTTTTTCGGCCCGAGGCTGCCCATCAGGCTCAGCGCGCCCTGGCTCATGCCGTGATACCCGCCCTGGAACGAGATCACGGTGCTGCGGCCAGTGGTGGTACGCACCAGCTTCAGGGCGGCTTCCACGGCATCGGTGCCCGTGGGACCGCAGAACTGGATCTTCGCTTCAGCGGCCAGGGCAGGCGGCAGCAGGCCGAACAGGTCCTGGACGAACTGATCCTTGACCGGGGTGGTCAGGTCCAGGGTGTGCAGCGGCAGTTCATCGGTCAGCACTTGCTGGATGGCCTGGATCACCACCGGGTGGTTGTGCCCCAGGGCCAGGGTCCCGGCACCGGCCAGGCAGTCGATGAACGTGCGGCCTTCGACGTCTTCGACGTAAATACCCTTGGCGCGCTTGAGCGCCAGGGGAATGCGTCGCGGATAGCTGCGGGCGTTTGATTCCTGCTGTCTCTGGCGGGCCAGCAATGGCGATTCATTGAATTGATAAAGCGTCTCAGCGGACGTCGCCGGCTGATCTTCGATAAGGCTGGTAGCGACTGACATCTCTCGACCCCTCAATACGGTTTTCCTGTTCTGGAAACGCATCAGCGGGGTGAGGATTTAGGCGGATGGAGAGAAGATACATCTGATCCTTTGTGGGAGCGGGCTTGAACTGGTCAACTAATTTTGGACACCAGTTACGGTTTCATGCCGCCAGTTTCTCCATAGCTACCGGCGACCGGTAGCCGTTGTAGCTATGGAGCCTGACGTTGTTGTAACGCATCACATAACGCTGCACATCCACCCGCGCCTCATGTTCCGAGCGGTAGCCATCTTCTGGTACCCACTCTGACTTGAGGCTTCCAAAGAAACGCTCCATCGGAGCGTTGTCCCAGCACTCACCTTTGCGACTCATGCTTTGCAGGAGGCCATGTTTGCGCATTTCTTTCCTGAATTTATGACTGGTGTATTGGCAGCCCTGGTCAGAGTGAAACAGCACCTCTTTTGGCCGGCCTCGCAGGTCGACCGCCATCCGCAACGCTTCGCAGGTCAGCGTGGCATCGGAAATCATCGAAAACGACCAGCCCACGATCCTGCGGGCAAACAGATCCAGCACCGCCGCGAAATACATCCAGCGCGTGCCGACTTTGATGTAGGTCACATCGCCGCACCACACTTGGTTAACCGCAGTGACATCAAACTTGCGCTTGAGCACATGCGGCGCCACCAGCGCCTCAACGCCGGAAGATTTGTACTTGTGCCGCCGCCGTTGATGGCTGGCAACACCGGCTTCGCGCATCAAGCTGCGAGCCATATGTCGCCCGACACGATGCCCCTTGGCTTGCAGTTCCTTGGACAGGGTGCGAGACCCTGCGGACGCTCTGGATTCCTTGTGATGCTTGACCAGCACGGCCTTAAGTTTCTCCCGCTCAGGATTCACCTTGCCCTGACGCTGACGCCAGGCGTAAAAGCTGCTGCGGGTGACTGCAAACGCCCGACAGCAATTGTTAACGCCGTACTGCTCGTCCAGCTCATTGATCAGCGAGAATGATCTTTGGAGTCCAAAAGCAGGAGAGCACTGGCCTTTTTTTAGGATTTCAATGTCCAGGTCTCTTTGCCTGAGCAACGCTTTGAGCTGCTGAATCTCCCGCTGATCGGCGGTGATTGCCTTGGCCCCCACCGGGGTCGAACCCAAGCGTTCTTTGCGAACCTGGTCGACCCAACGGCGCAAGGCCGTAGGGCCAATATCCAAACTGGCACAAACATCGGGAACTGACTGGCCCTCGTCCAGCACCATGCTGGCGGCCTTGAGTTTGAACTCACTGGAATAAGATTTACGCATATCCAAACACCTCAGATTTGGGCGCCATCATAGCGCCCGATTGAAGTGTCCAAAATCATTAGGCCAGTTCAGCTTGCTCGCGAAGGCGGCGTTACAGTCGACATTGATGTTGAATGTAATGGCCTCTTCGCGAGCAAGCCCGCTCCCACAGGGTTTTGTGGTGTTTTTCAGGTTGGTTGCAGCGGCATCGTCAGCTCGACCCGCAAGCCGTCCGGTCGGCTATCGAAATGCAGCGTACAACCGCAACGCTGAACGATCGCCTGGACGATCGCCAGCCCCAGGCCGCAACCCGTGCTATGGCCGTTGCGCCAGAAGCGTTGGGTCAAGTGTTGCAAATCCTCTTCGGCAATCCCCGGCCCATGGTCGCGCACCACGAACTGCACACGATTGCCGGTAGTTTCCAGGCTCAACTCCACCGCTTTGTCGGCGGGAGTGTGGCGCAGTGCGTTGTCGAGCAAGTTGCGCAGCGCGGCGATCGACAGCACGGCAGGCATTTGTACTGGCGCAGCGGAGACCTTGCCCGGCGCCTGAAACCTGATGCGCTGGCGATCACCGCTCGCCGCATCCTGGATCGCCAGTTTTGCCACTTGCTCGGCGTTGCACTGCACACCGTCGTCAAACGACAGGCTGCCCTCGACCCGCGCCAGCAACAGCAATTGCTCGAGGGTGCGGTGCATGCGATCCGCCCCTTCTTCGGCGCGCGCCAGGGATTGGTCCCGGGCGCTACCGTCGGTCATGCGCGCCACTTGCAGGTGGGTCTTGATGGCGGTCAGCGGGCTGCGCAACTCGTGGGCCGCGTCACCAGTCAGGCGACGTTCGCGCTCGATGGCCTTGCCGATACGCTGGAGCAACTGGTTCTGGGTTTCCAGCAAGGGTTGCAGCTCGCTGGGCAATGGCTGGATCTGCAAGGGTTCCAGGGAGTCGGCGCTGCGGCGCATCAAGGCGTCGCGCATGCGGTTGAGCGGCGCCAGCCCCTGGCCGATGCCCAGCCAGAGCAGGCACAGGCAACCGAGCAGCGCCACGCCCACCGGTACCGAAGCGGCCAGCAGGATCGACATGTTCAACGCCTCACGCTCAATCTGCCGGTCGGCAGTGGTAATGCGCAGATCGCCCCGGGCCAGTGTGAAACTGCGCCACGGCGCGCCGTCGATCATCTGATCGTGAAAACCCAGCTTCTCGGCCTCCAGAGTCTGCTGCGGATCGGTGTGGCTGCGGGCAAGGATTTCACCGCGCAGCGAGCTGACCTGGCACGCCATGCCACCCGGTATGTTCAGTTGTTCGGCGCTGAAGTGGGTGCCCTCGCCCTTGCTCGGCAGGGGTGGCAGTTGCTCCATCAGGCCGGCGACCATGCGTGCCGACGCCACCAGGCGCTGGTCGAGGGAAAACATCATTTGATTGCGCAAATCGCTGAGCATCCAGGCCGCGGCCAGGGCCCAGATCAGCGCAAACGCGGCGCCGAGCGTCAGGCTCAGGCGCAAACGCAGACTCATCACTTCGATTCTTCTCCGCCATCAGCCGGCCCCAGGCGATAGCCCAGGCCGCGCACGGTCTCGACAATGCCATTGCCGAGCTTGCGCCGCAGGTGATGGATATGAACGTTGAGGGCATTGCTTTCCAGCTCGTCGTTGAAACCGTAGACGCTGTCCTTCAGTTGCTCGGTGGACAGCACCCGGCCACGGTTATGCAACAAGGCTTGCAGCAGCGACTGCTCGCGACGCGAGAGATCCACCGGCTGGCCGGCGAGTTTGGTCTCGCGGCTGCTCGGATCGTAGGTCAGGGCGCCGTGTTCGATCAGGTTGACGCTGCGCCCCGCCACCCGTCGCAACAGCGTGTGCAAGCGCGCAGCGAGTTCGCGCAGGTCGAAGGGTTTGAGCAGGTAATCATCGGCACCGGCTTGCAGGCCATCGACGCGGTCGGTGACCGAATCACGCGCGGTGAGGATCAAAACCGGCAACTCCAGGCCCTGATGACGCAACTGTTGCAGCAGCTTGAGGCCATCTTCGTCCGGCAGCCCAAGGTCGAGCACCATGACATCGAATTCCGCGACCCTGAGCATGGCCCGGGCAGCGGACGCCGTGGCCACGTGCTCCACGGTCAGGCCCTGGGCGGTCAGGCCGGCAACGATGCCGCTGGCGATCAGCTCATCGTCTTCGCAAACCAGTACGTGCATGACAGCTCCATGGGTAAAAACATGAGTCAAGCAGGTGAGGATTAAGGCCCAATTATGACAAGCCATGTGAATCAGGAGAAGCGCCAGGACCACCCGGAGCCGTTGTATCAGCTATTACTTGCCGTCTGAACAAGACTTGAACAACTAATCGTTAACCTGAACATATAAATAACGAAACAAAGCTCACTGAACAGACCTTTTAACAACTGCATAAAATCATGCAACCAGCGGATCACTATCGACACGTGAAAATGGATCTGGACGTACCGCTGAATAACATCAATAAAACTGAAAGGAATCAGACTATGCGTACATTAAAAAACGTGGTCGCCGTAGATTGGCGATCAGGAAAAGACCGTTATTACTTCTTTTTCAAAGATACCGAAACCTACACTCGAATCGATGCTGAATACCGCAACCTTCCAGACGGATACCCCGCATCAGTCAACTCAGGTAATTGGGACAGTTTTCACTCAGACGTCAAAAATCTGAGATTCGGGTTCTCAACCACCAATATTTACAGGTTCGATGGGCAAGAAGCTTTTGACCGGGATTATCTTCTGCTTTTCTATTACAAGGGCGAAACCCCCATGTGCTGCTGGTACGATCAGGATGATGACAAGGTCACTCGCCGTCGACCTGTGGCAGATACTCACTATCGCCCTATTCTTCCGTACTTTGACAGAATTGTGGCGGCCACATGGTGGGAAAGCTTCGGTGTAAACTGGATAGGAAAAAAGTCACCCGTTCGATTCCTTATGAACGACGGGCACACTTTCATGTTTGATATGTACGAGAAGAATGTGCGCCTTGAGCCCATCGATGAGCGCACCTGGCCTGGCTTGGCACCGTACAAGGATCGGATCCTCACCGGCGTACAAAATGACCGAACGCTGGCGGAAAGTCTTTTCCATATCTTCCTGACCGATAATGAATTCATGACCTATACCATTCCCAATGGCGAACTCGTGCACGGCCCCGAGAAGGTCGATGAAAACAGCTGGCCGGGTCTGCTTCGCGACTGAGCCTGGTCAGACCATGGCAAGCGAGCGGCGGTTAATCATCGGTTAATCGCCGCCGCACATTGTGCACCTCACCTGCACTGAGCCAAGGTTTTTCCATGCGTCGACTGTTTTTGTTTTTTGTTCTCTTGATCTCGGGTCTGGCCCAGGCGGGAACAAATCCGTTCGAAACCAAACCTGAATTTCTTCCGGTCGGCAAAGCCTTCATTTTTACTTCCGAACGCCTGGAATCCGGTGAAACCCAGCTGTTCTGGCAGATTGCCGACGGCTATTACCTGTATCAGAAGCGCCTGAAATTCGATGGCCTGCCGGAACAGCACAAACCCGTGCTACCGGAGGGCGAGGCCCACAGCGACGAGTTTTTCGGTGAGCAGCAGGTTTATCGACAAGGCCTGGAACTGAAAATCCCTGCCGGGACCAGTGGCCAGATCAAGGTGGGCTTCCAGGGATGTGCGGATGCCGGTTTGTGCTATCCACCGCAAACCCAGGTCGTAAACCTGGGCGACAGTGCCACAGTCAATTCAGCCACCGAAGCGCCAGACCAGGCCTTGGCCAGCGACCTGCAACAACGGGCGCTGGGCTGGAGCCTGCTGGTGTTCTTCGGTCTGGGCCTGCTGCTGGCCTTCACCCCTTGCTCACTGCCGATGCTGCCGATTCTGGCCGGGCTGATCGTCGGCAGCGGCGCCTCGCCCAAGCGTGGTTTCGCCCTGGCCGGCAGTTACGTGGTCAGCATGGCGCTGGTGTATGCGGCGATGGGTGTCCTGGCCGCCTCCCTGGGGGCGAACCTGCAAGCCTGGTTGCAGAACCCCTGGCTGCTGGGCAGTTTCGCGGTGATTTTCGTGTTGCTGGCGCTGCCGATGTTCGGCTACTTCGAGCTGCAATTGCCGGTGGCCGTGCGGGATCGACTGGAAAACGTTTCGCGTAATCAGCGCGGCGGCAGCCTGATCGGCGCCGGGGTGCTGGGCGCCCTGTCCGGTCTGTTGGTCGGGCCCTGCATGACCGCACCACTGGCCGGCGCGCTGCTGTACATCGCGCAAAGCGGTAACGCGTTGCATGGCGGATTGATTCTGTTCGCCCTGGGCATCGGCATCGGTGTGCCGCTGCTGTTGCTGGTGACCGTTGGCAATCGCTTCATGCCCAAGCCGGGTGCGTGGATGAACCTGGTCAAAGGCATTTTCGGCTTCCTGTTCCTCGCCACGGCGCTGCTGATGTTGCGCCCGGTACTGGATGAGTCGCTGTGGGTCGGCCTGTGCGGGGCGTTGTTGCTGATTGCGGCGTACAGTGCCTGGAAACAGTCGGATGGCTTCGGTCGCACTGCTCACCTGTTCGGTGCCAGCTCGTTGCTGCTCGGCTTGTGGGGCAGTCTGTTGATGATCGGTGCGGCCGGCGGCAGTGATGATCTGCTCAAGCCGTTACAGGTCTTCCGCGCGTCCAGTTCCGCCGTCGCTGCCATGCCGACCGGCCACGACGCCTTCACTACGATCAAGGACCCGAGTGCGCTGCAAAGGGAGTTCGATGTGGCGCAGGCTCAGGGCCAGTGGGTGTTGCTGGATTACTACGCCGACTGGTGTGTGTCGTGCAAGGTCATGGAAAAGCAGGTCTTCGGCAAACCCCATGTGCTTGAAGCCTTGAGCGATGTGCGCTTGCTCCGCCTGGACGTCACCGCCGACAATGCCGCCAGCCGCGAGTTGCTCGGCCGTTACAAAGTGCCTGGACCACCGAGCCTGCTGTGGATTGGCGCTGACGGTGAAGAACGGCGCAGCCAGCGCATCACCGGCGAGGTCGATGCCGACACTTTCCTGCAACGCTGGATCACCACCCGAGACGCCCGTTGATGCTGACCTTCACCCTCGGCACCTTTGCCATCGCGCTCAATCACCTGCTGCTGATCAGCGCGTTGGCGCTGGCCACTTTTGTCGGCTGGCGGGTGGCCAAGCGCGGCGGAGAAAACCCCGAGTCCGCGCTGTTCAGTCTGTTCCTGCTGGGCATGCTGGCGGCCCGGATCGGTTTCGTGGCGGTCTATTGGGCGCACTACCACAATGATCCGTGGCAGATCATCGACCTGCGCGATGGCGGTTTTCTCGCCTGGCCGGGGGTGATTGTCGTGCTGCTCGCCACGCTGTATCGCGGCTGGCGTCGCCCGGGGTTGCGCCGCCCACTGGGCTTTGGCGCGGCCAGCGGCCTGGCGTTCTGGGTGTTGGCAACGTTCTCCCTGTCGATTTATGAACAAGGCACGCGCCTGCCGGAAATCGCCCTGCGCAACGCCGCCGGCGAAACCGTGCAACTGGCCGACTACAAGGGCGGCCCGTTGGTCATCAATCTCTGGGCAACCTGGTGCCCGCCGTGCCGCCGGGAAATGCCGGTGCTGGAAAGCGCCCAGCAACAACGTCCGGACCTGACGTTCCTGTTCGTCAATCAGGCGGAAAGCATGCAAAGCGTCGCGACCTTTCTGGAAACCCAGGGCCTGAGCCTGTCCAACGTGCTGTTCGACGGCGGCGGGCGACTGAGCCAGGCCGTCGGTTCCATGGCATTACCGACTACGCTGTTCTACAGCCCCGAAGGTCGCCTGCTGGGCAGCCATCTGGGTGAGCTGTCAAACGCCAGCCTGGCTCGCGCACTGGAAAACTTCGACACCGTACCCGCCACCTCTTCAAGGAAACTGCCATGCCCCGCCTCCGCCACCTGTTGACCCTGAGCCTCGGTGTCGCCCTGCTGCACCTGCCGTCGGTACAGGCCGAAGAGTTGCCCGATGCGATCAGGAAAATCGAGGCCAAGGGCGCGAAAATCGTCGGCCAATTCGACGCCCCTGACGGCTTGCGCGGGTATGCCGCGCAATACCAGGGCCGCGGCATGGCGCTGTACCTGACACCGGACGGTAAACACGTACTACTGGGCAACCTGTACGACGCCGAGGGCAATGACCTGAGCAGCGCGCCATTGCAGAAACTGGTGTATGCGCCGATGGCCAAGGAAGTCTGGGCCAAGTTCGAAACCAGCAACTGGATCGGTGACGGCAAGAAGGATGCGCCGCGCGTGGTGTACCTGTTCAGTGACCCGAACTGCCCGTACTGCAACATGTTCTGGGAACAGGCCCGGCCGTGGGTCAAGGCCGGCAAGGTGCAGTTGCGCCACATCATGGTGGGCATCATCCGCGAAGACAGCCCCGGGAAATCAGCCGCACTGCTCGCCGCCAAAGACCCGGAAAAAGCCCTGCAGGACCACGAAGCCGCCGGCAAGGGCAGCTCGCTCAAGGCCTTGAAGGAAGTGCCGCCAGCGGTTCAGGCAAAACTTGCGGCCAACATGCAATTGATGGAAGAGCTGGAGCTGCAGGCGACCCCGGCGATTTTCTACATGGATGCCAAAGGTGAGTTGCAACAGCAGCAAGGCGCGCCGTCACCGGACAAACTGGTGAAGATTCTCGGGCCGAAGTAAGCAGGATCAAAAGATCGCAGCCTTCGGCAGCTCCTAAAGGGCTGCGATCTTTTTCGTTAAACCTACTCCGGATTGCGTTCAGCCAAAAACTCCAACAGCGCCTGGCTGACAAACTCCGGATTTTCCAGACTGGAAATATGCCCAGCTTCTGGCACCAGCACACACGGGCAGCCAATCAACTCGGCCATTTCACGGGCTTCCTCCGGCGGACGCGGAATGTCCTGGGCACCGCACATCACCAGTGTGCTGGCACTGTCTAGCTCGCCCAGCCGGTTCATACAGTCATCACGGCCAAAGGTAATGCGCCCCATCGGCACGATGCTTTCACGCAGGCGATCGGTGGGCAAAGCCGCCAGCGCCGCACGGAAGTTCTGGTACAGAGGCGACTGCGGGTCGATGCCGGGGCGAAAGAAGATCGGCACTATGATATCCAGCAGCGCTGGAGTGATGACACCCGCCTCTTCGATCTGCTTCAACAGTGAAAAGTAGTACTGGCGAGTCGGTTCCGGTTCGACGCCGAGGTAGGTGTCCATCAACACCAGGCCATTGAGCCGGTGCGCTGCCGACAGCGCCAGACGCACGCCCCACATGCCGCCGACCGACAGGCCGACCAGGGTGACCCGCTCGATGTCCAGATGATCGAGCAAGACCAGAGCCTGACGCGCAATGTCATCCAGTGAAGTCGTACCGACAGGCAATGGCCCGGATTGGCCGTGTCCCCACAGGTCCAGGGCTATCACACGATACTGTTGCGACAGCGCGGCGATCTGCGGTCCCCACATGGCCTGGTCCCACAGGTAACTACCGGCCAGCAGAACCGTCGGGCCGCTGCCTTGATCGATGTAGTGAAGGGGTTGTCCATCTATTGTTACGTAGGGCATCGACTGTCTCCGCGAATAAAAATGGAGCCGGAAGACTGAGTGGCTGACAGTCCCTCGTCAATCGCTGGAGTGTGTGCGTTTGTGCCCCCGCCTTCGCGAGCGAGCTTGCGAGCCAGAATCACCAAGCCACCGGCAAGGGCGAGTTGCAGTGTCACCGGACAAGTTGTCGAATATTTTCGGGTCAACATGACTAATGCCACATGAATGGGTAATCAGCCCCCGAAAGCAAGCGTGGCCATAGTCAAAATGACAGTGGCCACGCAAACCGAACTATCCCTTCACTTGCACAGGTGTCTTCTTTTCGTCCTCGATCAGGTTATAGCGATAGACTCGACCCGCTTGTTTGTCGAACGCGAAATCATGACCTGGAATCAAGTGAACTTTTCTGGTCGGTTTGCAATCATCTTCGTTCTTCGCCGAACAATCCTTGAAGGAATCGATGACAACTACACTATTGCCATTGTTTTTCACTTGATAACCATTGGCAGTGTTATCGATTTTGGTATCAAAACGGGTATTGCCCGGTCGAACAAAGAACACCATGCCATAACCGGCCATTACGTTAAAACCGGCTGACATTTCCTTTTCATACGTTTCACGCTCAGTGTCCGAGACGGCGAACTTGTCTTCTTTTTCGGGAACAACGGGTAGAAAACGAACGCGAAAATAGCGCTCTTTACTCCGATCGCCGGTATACAGCAGGCGGGTACCCTGAGTTCCTTTGGCCGGTACGATTAGCCTGGCCGGGCTGGCGACCAGGCCGTCACGGGTACTGCCATCAACACTCTTCAAGGGCTCTTCGCGGGAGTTTCCATTCTGCTGATAAAAAATCTCCTTGATCTCGATCTTGACGAACGCCGTTGAAGTACCACCGTTATGAATACGTTTCAGATAGGTACTTTGATCGCCCTTCATAAAGTCATAGAAGCTACCAATTTGCAGGCTGGGGCCGGCGTGCGCGCACAGACTGAAGAAAAACGTGCACAATAACATATAAATGGATTTCATGAGATATAGCCTCGTACTGGGACAACAGCCTGAGTAAGCCTCAGGCTTTGCTACTGCAATTAGATATCGGAATCAAACGTTATATTAACGGTTCCTCGATAACTGCTATCGTCGTGCATTGTTGCAACTGAATCTTGCTGCACTTCAAAATGCAGCAGGCTGGGTTGTCGAGTGGGCAAACCTGCTGGCTTCAGATGCTCCAGGCCGGCACCGCCTATCTTCAGCGGACGCCGTGCTACCGACTGGCCTGCATCGTCCACCCAAGGATTTGGCAGGCTGACACTGATATCGACAGGTACTTCGTGGGTACCGTTGCTTATCAGACAGGTTCCAGCTCCCGGTTGACTGCAGCTGAGATCCATTTTAAACGGCGTAGACGTCAAGATGAAAAACCGCAAGTCACCCAGTATTTTCTCGGGTCGTCTTCCATGGGTGATCCACTCCATCCAGCCGCCCTTGGGTGCCAGGGCAATACTGTCGGCGGGCATTTTGATGTTGACGTCCTGCTTTACCGCCAGGTTCAAATTGAATGTCATTGCACCGTCATTGGGGGTCAAGACACCCATATCGAAATCGCCGCTGGTGGAGTAAGTATACGACCCTTCATATTCGCCACTTATCAACTGCTCCGGTCGAACAGCCCGCAGTTCATAATGTACATCGAGCCGTTGCAAAGTCATTCCGGGAATGTTGTATTTCGGACTCCTTGAGCAAGTGGTGACGTTCTGGGGGGTCAACCAAAATGCCGTAAAATCTGTTCCATTGTCATCAGCCCCCTGGGAAGTATCATTGACTTGCCGGCAGGAACCAGTTGCCTCAGCCCACGAGGGTTGCCAGAGATAGGCGTGAGAATCAAACACAGGAAAATCCGCCGGAAGTCCGACTATTGCTTGCACTGTTCTACTCAAGCGATAACGGGTCCCCACTCCGGCAATGCGAATTTCGATCTCCGCTGTTTCGCCAGGAATCACCGCATGCTGGACAGTAAATCTGCGCCATGTCGCCGGAAAACCAAAAGGGATCACATGATCTTTGGCAATGCCCCCTGACGACGTAAAAGCAATAGAGAAGCTGTTACTTCGAATCCCCTTACTATAGCAATTAGCCGGATATTCCGTGCAATACCCGGTTTGAGGTGTCTGATTGATAATCTCCGCGCTTCCCGGATTAAGCGGATCCGGGCTGATCTCGGCTTGTACCTCCAATTCAGCGGCATTGGCTAAACTTGCAAACCCGCAAAGTGCCGATCCCAGCACCAGACGGTTGATTAACTTGTTCATTTGACTGTCCTGTGTACGCCATGTTCTGACTGCTTTTGTATAAGTGCCCATCAACTGGCCTTCTCAGACTTATAAGCAGCTTCGGCCAAGGTGTCCGGATGACACCGCAGATCCCCTACCATCAGCACATCATTCTCTCGACGCTGGGAGGCTGGATCGAGCCTGAACTGGCATAACAACTGACTGTCGTGCCGCACTTCGAGTGTAGGAGAATTCTCGCTAAGCTCCATGGAAAAGAACCCATCGACTTCGCTGACACCACGACTGGCATGGTTGATGACGTGATGGCCTTTCAACGGTTTTCCACCGGCATCCAACAGACGCCCCATCACGGTCACGGTCTTCAGAATGCGCACCTGGCGATAATCCACCCCTCCCTTGTTCAAGTGATAGGTGGTGCGCGCAGGCTGGATTGCCGCCGCAGGAACATCGGTGCCCTTGAAATCGAAATTCACCGTGCCGTTCTTGTACGCCGAAACGGGAATGAAATTGCGCCCCGGCCGCAACGTGGCGTGGGTACCGGCGAAGTCGTCGGCCCGCAGCTCGATATCATCGAGATCGCTCTCGACATCGACGATCATTCCCGCCTCTCCGGTCGAGGCCTGGCTACTCATTACGAGTTTTTTGCCACTGACCGCCAAAGTACTGTCCAGATTCAAACCGCCGCTGATCTGACCGTTGTAGGAGGAACGTTGCGCATGCATCGAACCGCTGACCTGGTCAGTCTTGAAATCAGCCGTGCCCGCCTGACCTGTCCCGTACACATCCTTGCTGACGGTTGCAGAAACACTTTGCAGGACGTGATCCTCGAGGTCGCGACGATAGGTGACGGACGCATTCGGATCGCGTCCACCGTCACGCGATGTACGTTGACCGACGCTACCGCTCACCTGGTGACCGTCGGAACCCAGTGCCATGCGCAGGCTGATATCGATCCCGCGGTTTCGCTGGTCGGCAGTGCCAACCGTGCCTGGTCGATCGAACACCGCCACGCGCCAGTCGGCGCGGTTGCCGAACAACTGTGCGTTGCGGGTCCAGCTCAGGTCGATGCCCACGCCTTCGGAATAACCCTGACTTTGGGAGACTTGCGCGCTGACCGAGCTCTTGCTGTTCAAGCGCTGACTCACCGATAGCGATGTATTGCTGGTTTGTCCGTTGTAGGTGTTGCGTTGACGGATGTGTGTCCCGTCCGGCAGCACTTCGTAAGTATTACGGGTGTCCAGCCAGCTGCGCTGATGGCGCAACACCAGACTGCCGCCGTTGTAGCGATGCACACCTTGCAACTCCATCCCCGTGCCTTCGCCCTTGGTCTGGGAAAGGCTGGTGTAAAGGGACGTTTTCTCGCCCACCGTCCAGTCGGCAGAGGTGCCCAACTGCATCTGCTCCTTGACCTGACGGGCTGAAAGCCCCAGGACAACTCGCGGATGCAGCAAGAAGTTAAAGGCCGCGCCTGCCGTCAGTTCACCGTCATCGCGCTCCTGCCAATTGCTGAGCAGTTTGCTCTCGCGACCGGCGAACAGGTTGTAGCGCCAGCGATTTTCCGGGTTGCGCCAGTTAGTGGGCTTGTAAATAAGCTCTGAAGTGGTGGTAATCACTTGACCGTCTTCGACCACCCGTACTTCCACTTCGTAGATTCCGCCGGGCAGCGGACGTGTATCGAGCGCCTGCAGACCGCTCGCCACCTGCTGACTGTTGATCAGCACACCGTTGCGATAGATTTCCACCATCGCCTGGCGGTTGGCGGTCACCGTAATGGGATAGAGACTGGGGTTGGCGTTGTCGATCGCCAAGCTGTCGGAACTGCCGTACATCAGGCCCATTACCGTGTCGGGACCTCGCCCGATGGTGCGCACAGACCGAGTCAGACCTTGGGCACTGGGCGTGAAGTACCCGGCACGGATGAAGCTGCCCTCCAGTTCCCGTTGGGTATGCAACTCATGGACAGCATGCTTGATGCCAGTGTCCATCCCTGACATGCGCGACAGTTGAGCATTGAACGTGTTCGTCCAGTTGCCCAGGCTCGCGGTTGCCTCCAGGCCATAACGGCCGGCGATATTCTGCTGCTGACCGCCGCTGATGTTCAGTTGATTGCGCACAATCATACCGTGGCTGCCGCCTTCAGGCTGATCATGAAACTGGCGGATTTGCGGATCGCGCTCGGCGTTCTCCGTCACCAACGACACCATCGAGTCTTCCAGACTGTAGTAAACCGACTGCAATTGCCGAGGGCAGCCACTTTTACAGGCGCCCAACGTCGCGCCCTGCGTCAGGAAAGCGGCCCACTCATCACGCTCGCTCGAAGCAAGGTCACTGTTGCGTGTATCCGTAAAGTTGATCAGCGTCACTCGCTCATCGCGGGTCAACAGGATCATGGCTTCACCCAGGAACTGTCGATCGACTTCGACTCGAACAGCCAATGGAACATCAAAAAAGAATTCATGAAACTCTGCAGGCAAACCTTCAGCCTGCTGGAGCAAACTTACGGACTTGTTCGCAGGCTGGCTTTCACTGGCAAGCGCGCCTGCGCAAAAAATTAGCGCAAGCGCTCCTGCGATAGGAGTCATCGGAAACATTGATCAATATCTCAAGTTAGCGCTTGCACGTGCAAGAAAGAATGCGGCCGACTGCGCCGGCCACATAAAGGACTTACTGTTAGCTGGAACTTATCCAACAATTATCAAGGTGCGTCGAACATCACACGAACGAATCCGGTGTAGTTACCTTCCTTGTAACCGGCGGCAGGTGCGATTGGCTCAATGCTCAGGGGGGCGATGACTTCAGTTTTCGCAGCATCAGCAGCGAAAACTTCTTTTTCGCTGCCATCAGTCAAATCAACGTCATTAAACTTGACGGTCAACTGAATATCATCTTCGCCAGAGGTGATGAACGCCGGGTCCATCAGAGTTGCCTTGATGGCAGGGGCTGTGCCAATGGAAACGTTGCTTTTCACCTTGAAGTTACGGCTGATGCCTTTCAGCGTGGAAGTGTCAATATCCCAGGCCAATTGCTGAGGCTTTTGTACAGTATCGAGGTTGGATGGCTGCACATAGAAGTCGGTGCTCGGAATATCAGCGTAGACTTCAATGGTGTGAGTTTGTGGAACAGCCATGGCAGCCGAGGAAACAAAAGCCAAAGCAAGCACCGGGGCAGAAATTGCAATTTTCTTGAACATTGGAATTACCTTTAAACATCTGATTGATAGTGCGCGCTTCGGCCAAGCGACAAAAGTCAGGCACCGGGTTATTGATCAACACCAACAAATATGATGTTGCGTTTCAACGGCGCGCATCTTCTCGTTTTCCGTAGGACCGGTATGCAAGACCTATCCGAACATTCTGTAGGACAAATCCCTGCACAAAAAACCTTCGCGCGCGACTAATGAAAGAGGCCCGAGTGCCGCTGGCCCGTTGCGCAAGTGTTGTCTGAGAGTGTTTTGAAGCTCTTCAGGGATGTCGGGAAGTGTTCATCAAGGAGGCAGGGCAGTAGATCCCGGGGGCGTACCTGGCTGAAAGAGATCTTTTATGTGAAAGTCCAACGGACGTGCTTACCGGCAATCGAGTATGAGGCGGATTTGCATCCGCCGTCCTCTCACACCACCGGGGGGTGTCAGAAATTTTGTGTTCGGGCATAACGTACGAAACGATGGCTCCGCCGTTCCCACTCGCGGTCGAGTTCGTTGAGCTGGATGTTCGACAGCAGCGGCGAGAGCGGGCCGCCTTGCGGGTGGTACTCGCCGGCCAGCAACCGAGTCTTGAGGATCGGCCAATACTGTTTCAAATAGTCCGCCAACAGGTCGACCGTCATGCCATCGGTACCCGGTGTGCCCTCATCGCTGACCACGCGTTTATACGCACGCTGGTTGCGCTTGCGCGCAACTCGCCATGCCTGGCGCACCCACAAAAAAATCCCGATGCACAGGCATCGGGATTTTTTATACATGCATAGTCAGCGACACAGGGAAACGACTATTTCCTCTGAAGAGAAATACCCTGCGCCGGATACTGAATGGTCGCCCTCTCCGACTCATTACCGGAGTCATCGAAGGCCGTCACTCCAAATACATATCGACGCCCCGGTTGCAATTTGGTAACAGCAAACTCCGTTTCCACTGTCGTCCCCGCTACAATTTCTTCTCCACCCTGCTCAACTTGATAAATTCTATAATTAACCACTGGAGAACTGTCGTACGACGGCTCCCAACTCAATATCAGACCAAGATTACTGGTGCGCAAGTTTGAAGGGACTGTGGGTGCTGTGACGTCTTTAAATTTTACGGTAACACAAAGAGGGTCCGAATAAAGAAATTCCTCATCAACAGTTCGAATGCAATACTGGTGATCACGCCCTTGCATTGGAGTGTTATCCCTATAGGGAGGTTTATCTACTATCTCGAGTAGCACTCCGTCTCGCCGTATTTCAAAACGCGGTTCGCCAGTGTCGACCTTGCCTCCATCCCAAAAGAAGTAAACTTCACTCTCCGTTTGAAAGAAAGGAGTGAAATGATTCGGAGGAGTAGGATTAGCTCCTAATGTGGTGACATTAATTTCTATAGGTGGAACGATCCCCGGACCAAGGGAAATTTTGTACGTTTGGAGAGGAAGCAAATCAGTAACCGTCCAACTTGAACTACCGTACCAAGCAACCCCCAGCTGACGAGTTCCACCTGAAGGCTGATGCAAAAACACAGCAGTACCATTCCCCGGGATAAAAAAATTCACAGTAACCGTGAACTCTCTCCTACCTACACTATCAAGCCTAATTTCACCTTTAGGAGTCTCATTAGCACTAGCATCCCGACCAGGCGACACTAAACCAGAAACAGAAACAGAAGTATTCATGACAACCACCTTATAAATTACCGAATCCGCATTTAATTTTTAACCGCAGCACCATTCAAGCATCAAATCCAGGTAACCAAAACTGACAGATCTACTAGTTGAAAACACTTAAACCATGCACTACAGATTCGTTCCAGCCACCAAAAAATCCGCGCCACCTGTTATTTCTAACAGGTTCCAACCGCCCAGAATCGCGCAATAAAACACCCATGACCTTTTCAGCACCGCCGAAAGCTCGGGAGAACAGCCATGCACATTGCGAGTTCGACACAGTTCCAATCCACAACGCCGCGCGGCGCTCCCCACAACTGTGCGGACACATCACCTATCTAGCCGTAACTGTCCACCAAAGAGCTCGAAATTCTGAAGTGGTGCGCCATGGGCAAGTGATCTTGGGAGATCGCGCAGAATCTTGCGCGGTCTGAGGCGGGGGTGAACTATCACATCGGCAATATCGTGCGAAAATTCGGCGTCAGTTCACGCACAAAAAAAATCCCGATGCACAGTCATCGGGACTTTTTATACAGACATAGTCAGCGACACAGGGAAACGACTATTTCCTCTGAGGAGGAATACCCTGTGCCGGATAGTGAATGACCTCCCTCTCCGACTCATTACCGCTTTCATCGAAGGCCGTCACTCCCATTTCATATGGTTTCCCCGATTGCAGTCCGGTAAACAGATACCACGGTTCCGTTGTCGTCCCCACTGGTTTACCGAGGCCCAGATCAAGGTGATAAGTAACCCTACCGGAACTGTCGTACACTGGGGTCCATCTCACTTTCACCTGAATCTCTTCGACATGCATATTCGTAGGTTTTGTAGGTGCGGTAATATCGTCGAAGGAGACCTCTATACAGAGAGGTTCAGATTCATAAAATTCATCATCAACGGTAGTTACGCAGTAAATATGGTCCCTTCCCTGCTGAGGAGTTGTATCCCAAATGGCAGTATCTTCAACCACTTCGAGCGTAGTCCCGTCTCGTTTTACAAGATAACGAGGCACACCACCATCTACTTCCCCATCATCCCACACCAATATTACTGAATCGGTCGTTTTAAAATGCTCCCGCAAATGTGTTGGTTTTTCCGGAACACCTCTAACTGCCGTCTTTCCGACAACCAAGGTCGGCCTAACCTTCTTCCCATCAGCACTGCGCCCAGTAAGAAAATAAACATATCGGGTATTTGACTTAAGCGAATCGACAGTAAATTTTGTATCGGGCCCTTGATAAATCACTTGACCTGAGTTATCACTCGCAACAAGACTGTATTCCACTAGCTCATCGCGATTCTCCCACGATAGCTCTATAGTATTTCTTGTCACACCTACAACTTTCCAGGAAAGAGGTGACTGGTCGAATTTTAGCTTATTGAAAACTGGCTGATTCATTTACCATCTCCACAAGAAAAATTTTACAACCACAGTGCTTTCTTCATAAAAACACTCCGCACCTGCATTAACCCATAAAAAAAGCCACCCACAAACTAGCAGAACTGCTAGTACTCGATAAAAAAACACCTCCAACCCGCGAAAAACTTCAACTTTTCAAAAACTTAACACTTACCGTCCCATTCGCTTTAACAAACCCAATCGCTGCAACACGCATACACTCCCGAAAAAACGCTATCAACTCAGTCCCCCCTGAACTTGCACTCGCAACCAGCCTGCGAATACAGCCCACCGACCTGTTATTTCTTACAGGTTCCAACGACGCTGAATCGCGCTATAACAGAGTCCTGGAGTTACTCACCGCCGTCCGAGGCGCCCCTACCCCGGGAGACCAGCCATGCACACTGCGAGCCCAATCCAGTTCCAACCCAGTACGCTACCCGCCAAACCCCACAGCTATGTGGATACACCTCATATCCCCCCGATTCTCTCTGCCAAAGAACAGGAAATCCTGAAGTGGTGTGCCATTGGCAAATCGTCCTGGGAGATCGGACGGATCCTCAATTGCTCTGAGGCGGGAGTGAATTATCACTTCTGCAATATTCGTCGAAAATTCCGCGTCAGCTCGCGCTGGCTGGCGTTGATCAAAGCACTGGAAATGGGATTGATCCATTTGGAGGGAGAGACAGAACTTCATCCAACGGTTGTGCAGATAACCCGATTAGCGTCGAAAAGTTTGTAGCGCGCCAATGTGCACAGGATTGACTCGGTAGAGCCCGGTTCGCCACGAACCCGTGGTTGACCCCAGCCAGTTCCTCCACCGGGTTGCACTCGAACATCGCCCGCACTGGCATATTCCATTGCAGGGATTTCTACAGGTTTGACCAGGTTCTCGCAGCCAGGAACTCCAGCAAAGCAGCGGTGACGAGCCCTGAATTTTCCAGATTGGAAACATACCCATCCTCTGCTATCACACGATACTGTTGCGCCAACGCCTGCATGCGGATCCTGCCATGTTGCGGGACGGCACCGAATGGCGGTGACGAGCGGTATGGGGAAGACAGTTGCTCCCACAGGGATTCAGGTGTTCATACATCATGAGTACACCACCGAGCCTGTGGGAGCGGGCTTGCCCGCGATGAAGCCAGTACGGCCGCTGGAGATTTACAACCCCTCCAGCTCCGCCATCAGGTCATTCAAGCGATCCACCTTCTCCTCGGTGATCTCGCTGGCCGCCAATCCGTCGATGTAACCGGCCAACTCCTGCACCGTGCTGCACTCGAACATCGCCCGCAACGGCACGTCACGTTGCAGGGATTTCTGCACCCGTGAGGCGATCTGCGTGGCCAGCAACGAATGCCCGCCCAGTTCGAAGAAGTTGTCGCGAACGCCGACCTTCTCGACCTTCAACACTTCAGCCCAGATGTCCGCCAGGGTCTGCTCCAGGTCATTGCGCGGCGCCTGGTAATCCTGGCTCTGCATCTGGCCGATCTCCAGCGCCGGCAAGGCCTTGCGATCCAGTTTGCCATTGGCGTTCAGCGGCAGCTTGTCCAGCCACAGCCAGTGCAGCGGCACCATGTATTCCGGCAATTCGGCGCGCAGGCGTTGCTTGATCCGCTCCAATCCCTCGGCCGGACTCGACGCCACCTGCGCCGCGACCAGATAGCCCACCAGATGCTTGCCGTTCGCCCCTTCCTGCACACCCACCGCCGCATCGCGGACTTCCGGTTGTTCATGCAGGCGAGCCTCGATTTCACCCAGCTCGATGCGGTAACCACGAATCTTAACCTGATGGTCGATGCGCCCCACGTACTCCAGCACGCCGTCACTGCGACGGCGGGCCAGGTCGCCGGTGCGATACAGGCGCTCGCCGGGCGCGCCGAACGGGTTCGGCACAAACACCGGAGCCGTGCGCAGCGGGTCGCTGACATAACCGCGCCCGACCCCGGTGCCGGCGACACACAGTTCACCCACGGCACCCAGCGGCACCAGTTCCAGTGCGCCATCGAGCACATACAACAGGTTATTGTCGGTCGGCGTACCGATCGGCAAATAGCTGCCGCGGGTCGAGGCCAGGTCGACACGGAAGAACGCCACGTCGTCCGAGCACTCCGCCGGACCGTAGGCATTCACCAGGCCGATCTGCGGATAACGCAGCAACCATTGGTGCGCCAGTTCCGGCGGCATTGCCTCACCGGTCGGCAGCATCCAGCGCAGGCCGTCGAGGCTCATGCGCTCCTGGGCGAGCATGCCCTGGATCAGCGATGGCACGCTTTCCAGCACGGTGATGCCCTGGGCCGCAACATGCGCCAGCAAACCCTGCGGATCGTGGGCGATGGTGTTCGGCACGATGTCCACCCGTGCGCCGAACAGCGGCGCGGCGAGGAACTGCCACACGGAAATGTCGAAGCTTTGCGAGGCGGTCTGGGCGATCACGTCGGCGTCGCTCAGGTCCAGATACGGCACTTTGCTCAGCTGGTTGTTGAGCATGCCGCGCTGCTCGACCATCACGCCTTTGGGCAAACCGGTGGAACCGGAGGTGTAGATCACATAGGCCAGGTTGTCCGCACTGCTGTAGATGCCGGGATTGTCCGCCGACAGCGCAAGGGCCTGGACCTCCTCCCAGACCAGCAGCCGTGGCCGGCTGGCGCAGCCGAACTCGTCAAGCAAGGCCTGCGCCTGTTCACGGCACGCTTGCGTGCACACCAGCAGTGGCGTTCGGCTCAGTTCGATGATCCGGCTCAGACGCTGGCTCGGCAGGCCCGGGTCCAGCGGCAGGTAACCCGCGCCGGCCTTGAAGCTGCCGATGATCATGCCCAGCAGATCGAGACTGCGTTCGGCCAGCAATGCCACCGGTTGATCGCGCCCGACGCCGGCGGCGATCAACGCATGACCGAGACGGTTACTGCGCTGGTTCAGTTCCAGATAACTGTACTGCCGATCAAGACAACTGGCGGCAATCCGCTGCGGGTGTCGGGCGACCTGAGTTTCAAACAATGAAACGTAGCTCTGCTGCAGTGGATATTCGTGTTCGCTCTGGTTGCAGCCATGGAGGAGGAAGTCCTGCTCCTCGGCCCCCAGCAACGGCAGGTCGGCCATGTCGCCATGGAAACCTTCCACCAACGCCAACAGCAAACGCTTGAACTCGCCAAGCATGCGCTCGACCGTGGCTTCATCGAAGTAGCGCTGGTCGTAGGACAGGTGCAAGCCCAGGTCATCCCCCGGATAGCACACGGCCGTCAACGGGAAGTTGGTGTGGGTCCGGCCCGAATCCGAGGTCGCGTTGAGGCTCTGCGCACGGTCCAGCACCGAGACTTCCACCGGGGCGTTTTCGAACACGAACAGGCTGTCGAACAGCGGTTGGCCCTTGGGCAGCTCGCTTTGCTCCTGGATGTTCACCAGCGGCAGGTATTCGTATTCACGCAGTTGCATGTTGCTGTCGAGCAGTCCGCTGAGCCACTGGCGCACGCTGCATCGCTGACCGTCCTCGGGCATCTTCACCCGCAGCGCGATGCTGTTGATGAACAGGCCGACGGTGCGTTGCATCTGCGGCATCTCCACCGGACGCCCGGCCACGGTGACGCCGAACAGCACGTCGCGATCACCGCTCAAGCGCCGCAGCACCAGCGCCCACGCCGCCTGGGCGAAGGTGTTGATGGTCAACTGATGGGCCTGGGCCAGTTCGCGCAATTGCGCACCGTCCCGGGCATCGAGCCGGGTGTAGCGGTCGCCGACGATCATGCCGCCACTGTCGCCGGCATGTTCACGCAGGAACGGCCGGTCGCTCGGGATCGGCGTGGTCCGCTCAAACCCCTGCAGGCTGGTTTTCCACCATTGCCGCGCTTCGTCCAGGCTCTGGCGTTGCAGCCAGCCAATGTAGTCGCGATAACGCGACACAGGCCCAAGCTGCGCTTCCCGGCCTTCGCCGAGGGCGCTGTAGATCTCGAAGAAATCGTTCATCAGCAGCGAACGGCACCAGGCATCGATGAGGATGTGGTGGTTGCTCATCATGAACCAATAGCGCGCCGCGTCCACACGGATCAGGCGCAAGTGGAACGGCGCCTGGTTGAGCAGATCGAACCCCGCCTCGCGTTCGGTCTTGAGCAAGGCTTGCAGCTTCGGCTCTTGCTCGGCTTGGGCGATATCACGCCAGTCGAGGTACTCGATCGGTGTGCTGCCCGGTTTGTGGATCACCTGCAGCATGTCCTCGCCGACGTTCCAGCAGAACGACGCGCGCAACGCTTCGTGGCGGGCGACTACGGCTTGCCAGGCCTGGGCGAAACGCTGCGGATCCAGTTCGCTGTTGATGCGGTAGCGGTCCTGCATGTAGTACAGGCCGGTGCCTGGCTCCAGCAAGGTGTGCAACAGCATGCCTTCCTGCATCGGGGTCAGCGGGTAGACGTCTTCGATAACGGCGGCCGGCACCGGCAACGCATCCAGTTGCGTCTGATTGAGCTGCGCCAGCGGGAAGTCCGACGGCGTCAGGCCGCCGGCGTCGTCGCGCAGGCAATGCTCGATTAGACTGCTCAGCTCACCGAGGTAGGCATCGGCCAACTCGCCGATGGTGGACGGATCGAAGCGTTCGGCGCTGAACGTCCAGCGCAATACCAGTTCACCGCCATACACCTGACTGTCGACGCTCAGCTCGTTGGGCAACGGTGCATGGGCATCGTGGGCCGCGCCGACGGCTTCATCCAGTGGATGGAACAGCGCGTCCGCGCCGAAGCTCTGGTCGAACTGGCCGAGGTAGTTGAAGGTAATCGGTGCCTGCGGCAACGTCGCCATGCTGCGGCGAATCGGCTCATCGGCGAGGTAACGCAGCACGCCATAACCCAGGCCCTTGTGCGGCACGGCACGCAGCTGTTCCTTGATCGCCTTGATCGAGGCCCCCTGCCCGGCGACTTCTTCGATGTTCGACGGCGTCAGGCGCAACGGATAGGCACTGGTGAACCAGCCCACGGTGCGGGTCAGGTCGATGTCGTCGAACAGCGCTTCGCGGCCGTGGCCTTCCAGCTGGATCAGCGCCGATGGCTGACCGCTCCAGCGGCACAAAACGCGGGCCAAAGCAGTCAACAGCAAGTCGTTGACCTGGGTGCGATAGGCACTTGGCGCCTGTTGCAGCAACTGCCGCGTACGCTCGCTGTCAAGACGCACGCTGACGGTTTGCGCATGACGGTTTTGCCGCCCGCCTTCAGGGTGATCGCAGGGTAAATCGGCACTTGGCCCGGCCAGTTGCGCCTGCCACCAGCCCAGCTCTTCGCGCAGGGACTCGCTGCCGGCGTAGGCTTGCAAGCGTGCAGCCCAGTCCTTGAAGGCGCTGGTTTTCGCCGGCAGTTTCACCGACTGACGTGCTTCCAGTTGGCGATACAGGGTTTGCAGGTCATCGAGCAGCACCCGCCACGACACACCGTCCACCACCAGGTGGTGAATGGCGATAAACAAGCGTTGCTGGCCTTCAGGGCCATCGACCAGCAACACGCGCAGTAAGGGTCCCTGTTCAAGGTCGAGACTGCGCTGGGCATCGGCGAACAAGGCCGCGCATTTATCCATGGACGAAACACGCACTTGCCACAACACCGGCGCATCGGAAATCGGCTGGTGCAAGGCCTGCCACTGGCCGGCATCCTTGCCAAAGCGCAGGCGCAAGGCGTCGTGCTGTTCGATCACCGCCAGCAACGCTTGCTCCAGGCGATGAGATTCCAGCACCACCGTCGGTTGCAACAACAGCGCCTGGTTCCAGTGTTGGCGTTGCGCGATGTCGGTGTCGAAGAACCAGTGCTGGATCGGTGTCAGGCGCGACTCGCCCAAGATCAAGCCCTGCTCGGCGCTGATCTGCTCGCTGCGGGTGGCCACGGCGGCGAGGGTCTGCACGGTCTGGTGCTGGAACAGATCGCGAGGGGTGAAGTGAATGCCCTGCTGCCGCGCCCGGCTGACCACCTGGATCGACAGGATCGAGTCACCGCCCAGTTCGAAGAAATTGTCGTTGAGACCGACCTGCTCGACGTTCAGCACGTCGCACCAGATCTGCGCCAGCGTGACTTCGAGCTCGTTGCTTGGCGCCACATAATCTTGGCGATTCAGCTCCGGGTCCGGTGCCGGGAGCGCACGGCGGTCGAGTTTACCGTTGCCGGTCAACGGCATGCTCGCCAGCAGGATCAGGTGCGTGGGCACCATGTAATCCGGCAGTTGCGATTTCAGATGCGCCTTGAGGGCCTCGCGCAACATCGATTGCTGCGCTTCGTCCTGTTCGGCGACATCCGTCACCAGGTAGCCGACCAGTTGCTTGCCGCTCGGTGCGTCAAGCGCCAGCACGACCGCCTCACGGACTGAATCATGGTCCAGCAGGCGGGTTTCGATTTCACCGAGCTCGATGCGGAATCCGCGAATCTTCACTTGATGGTCGATGCGTCCAAGGTATTCCACCAGGCCATCGGCACCCTGGCGCACCAGGTCACCGGTGCGGTAGATACGCCCGCCATCGGCGGCAAACGGATCGGCCACAAAGCGCTCCGCCGTCATGCCCGGGCGCTGGTGATAACCCTGGGCCAGACCCGCGCCACCGACATACAACTCGCCCGTCGCGCCTTGCGGCACCAACGCCAGGTCGGCGTCGAGAATGTAGGCCACGCGGTCGCCGATCACACTGCCGATCGGCACGCTGCCGGCGCCCTCTTCCAGCACTTCGGGAGCAAGGCTGGCCAGCGGCATGACCACGGTCTCGGTCGGGCCGTAGGCGTTGAAGAACCGGCTCGGCTTGAACGCTGCACGAATACGCGCCAGGTGCTCACCGGTCAGCGCCTCGCCGCCGGTGATGATCATGCGCACCGGCAGGGTCTGGTCCTGGGTCGCCAGCCATTGCGCCAACTGGCTGCCGTAGCTGGGCGTGAAACCGAGTACGTTGATCTGATGACGACGGATCAGGCCGCAGATTTCTTCCGCGTCCCATTGCCCTTGCGCGCGCAACACCACGTGCGCGCCGCTGAGCAGCGGCACCAGCAAACGCTCGGTGGCGGCGTCGAAGTTGATCGAATAGAAGTGCAGCTCACAGTCGTCGGGGCGCATGCCGAAACGCTCGATCACCGCGCGGCAATGCATGGCGATTTCACCGTGGGACACCACCACGCCTTTCGGTTTGCCGGTCGAGCCCGAGGTGTAGATCAGGTAGGCGTGATGCTGCGCCAGACTGATCGGCGGCAGCTCGGTGGCCGGGAAATGGGCCAGCGCAGCGGCGTCTTCTTCAAGACACCAGCGGCCGACGGTCGCCGGCAACTCGCCCAGGGCCTTGAACATCGCCGCATCGCTGAGCAGCAAACCGATGCCGCTGTCTTCGATCATGTAGTGCAAGCGGTCCAGCGGGTATTCCGGATCCAGCGGCACATAGGCACCGCCTGCCTTGAGGATCGCCAACAGGCCGACCACCATTTCCAGCGAGCGCTCAAGTGCCAGCCCCACACGAACCTGGGGGCCGACACCACGCTCGCGCAGCATCCAGGCCAGGCGGTTGGCGCGGCTATCGAGTTCGGCGTAGCTCAGGGTCTGCCCGGCGAAGGTCAGGGCCGGCGCGTCCTGGCGCACCAGGGCTTGCTCGGCGAACAGGTGATGGATGCACTGATCCAGCCGATGTTCGCCCGCCTCGACACCGAGGCTGTCGAGCAGTAGCTGTTGCTCGCCGGACGCCAGCAGCGGCAGTTCGCTCAAGCGTTGTTGCGAATCGGCAATCAGCGCCTCCAGCAGGTTGCGCCAATGCCCGGCCATGCGGGCGATGCGCGGTTCGTCGAACAGATCGGTGCTGTAGGTCAGGCAGCAGCCCAGTCGATGATCGAGGTCGGTGACTTCCAGGTTGAGGTCGAACTTGGTCGCGCGGGCATCGTTGGCCAGGTACTCGACCGTCATGCCGGCCAGGGTGCGGCTTTGCTGGAACTCCCAGCGCTGCACGTTGCACATCACCTGGAACAACGGGTTGTAGGCTGCACTGCGCGGCGGTTGCAAGGCCTCCACCAGATGATCGAACGGCAGGTCCTGATGGGACTGGCCTTCGATTACCGTGTGGCGCACCTGCTCGAACAGCTCGCCGACAGACATCTGTCCGTCGAGCTGGCAGCGCAGCACCTGGGTGTTGAGGAATGCGCCGATCAGCCCCTCGCTTTCCGGACGAATGCGGTTGGCCACAGGCGCGCCGATGCGCAGATCGGTCTGGCCGCTATAGCGGTACAGCAGGGTCGCCAGTGCGGCGGTCATGGTCATGAACAGGGTCAGGCCGTGCTGTGCATTGAAGGCACGGACCCGTGCCGCGAGCTCGTCGCTCAGGTCAAAGCGATACAGCTCACCCTGATGGCTTTGTACCGGCGGACGCGGACGGTCAGCCGGCAACTCCAGCAGCGGATGCTCATGGCCCAGTTGCGTGGTCCAGTAATCGAGCTGACGCTGACGTTCGCCCGACTCCAGCCACTGACGCTGCCACATGCTGTAATCCAGGTACTGCACCGGCAACGGCGCGAGCGGCGACTCACGGTCGTCGACAAATGCTTCGTACAGCGCACTGAGTTCCCGGGCAAAGATGTCCATCGCCCAGCCTTCGGTGACGATGTGGTGCAAGGTCAGAACGAAGTAGTGTTCCTGCTCGCCGGTCCTGACCAGGCATGCACGCAACAGCGGTCCGGTCTCCAGATCGAACGGCAGGTGCGCTTCGTCGTCGGCCAGTTGCTGGACCTGCCACTCGCGGCCCTCGGCATCCAGCGCGGAGAAATCCTTCCACGCCATGCGCACGCCGGTCTCCATGTGCACCTGTTGGCGAGCGACGCCGTCAACGCTCGGGAACGTCGTGCGCAGGGTTTCATGGCGCATGATCAAGGCTTGCAGCGCCGCTTCGAAACGCGCGACATCCAGCACGCCGCGCAGCCGCGCCATGCCGCCGACGTTGTAGGCCGGGCTGTCCGGTTCCATCTGCCAGAGGAACCACATGCGCTGCTGGGAATAGGACAGCGGCACCGCCTGACGACGGTCGACTGTTTCAATCGGCGGCTGTTTGTTGGTGCTGCCGCTGGCCTGGATCAAGCGGACCTGTTCGGCAAATGCACCCAGTTCGCTGTGTTCGAACAGCGTCCGCAGCGGCAACTCGACGTCACAGGCCTGGCGGGTGCGGGAGATGATTTGCGTGGCCAGCAGCGAGTGGCCGCCGAGGGCAAAGAAATCATCGCGCAGGCCGACGGGCGTCAGGCCCAGCACTTCGCGCCAGATGCCGGCGATCTGTTGCTCCAGTTCGGTCACGGGCTCGACGTGTTCGCGAACCTGCCACTGCGGTTCCGGCAAGGCGCGACGGTCGAGTTTGCCGCTCGGGCCGAGGGGCATTTGGTCCAGCCGCATCAGCTGAGCCGGGACCATGTATTCCGGCAGCTGCGCCGTCAGCGCCGCTTTCAGGCGAGTCGTTTGCGCATCGACGGACTCAGCAGTGTCGGTGGTGGTGAAGTAACCGACCAGTTGTCCACCCGCCGCCGTTTCGCGCACCAGCACCACCGCTTGGGCGACACCCTCCTGCGCCAGCAGACGGGCTTCGATTTCCTGTGGCTCGACGCGGAAACCGCGCAGCTTGACCTGCTGATCGAGGCGACCGAGATACTCGATCACGCCATCGCCAGCCCAGCGTGCACGATCACCGGTGCGGTACAGACGCGCGCCGTGCTCGCCCAATGGATCGACGACAAAGCGTTCCGCCGTCAGGCCCGGACGGCCCAGATAGCCACGCGCCAGGCCGCTGCCACTGATGCACAACTCACCCGGTACACCGGCCGGAACCGGATTGAGCTCGCTGTCGAGCACGCGGCAGATCACATTGCCCAGTGGCCGGCCAATCGGCGAACGTTCGCCATCGGCGCTGGAACACTGCCAATGGGTGACGTTGATTGCGGTTTCGGTCGGACCGTAGCGGTTGTGCAACTGTACGGCCGGCAGTTGCGCCAGCACGCGGTTGCGCAACTCCGCTGGCAAGGCTTCGCCACCGGAGAATACGCGGCGCAGGCTCGTACATTGCACGCTGAGCGGTTCGTCGATGAACAACGAAAGCAGCGGCGGTACGAAGTGCAGCGTGGTCACGCCGTACGCTTGCACAAGCTGCGCGATGCGCTGGGGATCACGGTGTTCGCCGGGGCCGGCAAGCAACAGGCGACTGCCGGTGATCAGCGGCCAGAAGCACTCCCACACCGACACGTCGAAACTGATCGGCGCCTTTTGCATCAGCACGTCGGTTTCGTTCAACTGATAGGTTTGCTGCATCCATTGCAGGCGCTCGGCCAGCGCCGCGTGGGTGTTGCCGACGCCTTTTGGTTGACCGGTCGATCCCGAGGTGTAAATCACATAGGCGAGGTTGTCGCCCTGCAGATGCAGGCCCGGCGCCTGGCTTGGCCAGCTGTCCAGGTGCAAGGTATCCATGGCGATCACACTGACGCCCTGGCTGGCCGGCAAGCGATCGAGCAAGCAGGTTTGCGTCAGCAGCAGTTCGACACCGCTGTCGCTGAGCATGTAGGACAGGCGCTCGGCCGGGTAGTCCGGATCCAGCGGTACATAAGCACCACCGGCCTTGATGATCGCCAGCAGGCCAATCAGCAGTTGCGGCGAACGCTCGCAGGCAATGGCCACGCAGACGTCCGGGCCGACGCCCTTGTCGCGCAGGTAATGGGCCAGGCGGTTGGCCTGGGTATGCAGTCCGGCGAAGTCCAACTGACCGCCGTCCCACAGCAACGCCGTGCGCTGCGGGGTCCGCCGGGCTTGTTCGTCAAGCCGTTCCGGCAGCCATTGACTGGCCTGTGTGCAGGGTGCAACGGACCAGTTTGCTTGCTGGTTGTGCTCAGGTTCAGTGAGCAGTTGCAGATCGCCGAGGGCCGTTTGCGGACGCTCGCAGACTTCACGCAACAGGTTGGCGTAATGCCCGGACAGGCGCTCGATGGTCGCCGCATCGAACAACTCGCTGGCATAGTCGAAGGACAGACTCAAGCGCCCGTTGCGATCTTCTTCACTGTGCAATTGCAGGTCGAACTTGGCTTGCCGGCTGTGCCACGGCAGCTCTTCGGCCAGCAACCCCGGCAGGCGTTTCAAGGCACTGAGGTCGCGCTGCTGGTGGTTGAACATGACCTGGAACAAACCCTGTTCACGGGCCTGCGGAAAAGCTTCAAGCAACTGCTCGAACGGCAAGTCCTGATGCGCTTGCGCACCCAGCGCTGCCTGACGGGTTTGCCCAAGCAGCTCAGTGAACGGCAGCCGTGAATCCACCTCGGCGCGCAGCACCTGGGTGTTGATGAAAAAGCCGATCAGGCCCTGGGTTTCCAGGCGCGGACGGTTGGCGTTCGGTACGCCGATGCGGATGTCACGCTGACCGCTGTAGCGATGCAACAAGGCCTGGAACGCGGCGAGCAGCAGCATGAAGGAGGTCGATTCGTGGGCCTGGGCGGTCTGGCGAATCGCATCACTGAGGGCCGCACCCAGACGCAGGGTATGGCGGGCGGCGCTGTGCAGTTGTTGTGCGCAGCGCGGATGATCGGTGGCCAGGCTCAGGGTCGGATGCTCATCGCCCAAACGGGCTTTCCAGTAGGCCAGTTGCCGCTCGCCCTCCCCTTGCGCCAGCCATTGGCGCTGCCAGCTGGCGTAATCGGCGTACTGCGTCGGCAATGGCGCCAGGAGCGCTTGCTGGCCTTGGGAGGCCGCCGCATACAGGCGCGAGAACTCGTCGATCAGCACATTCAGCGACCAGCCGTCCGCGATGATGTGATGCATCGTCACCAACAACTGATGGTCTTCGTCGTCGAGGCGCACCAGCGTCACCCACAACAGCGGGCCTTTCTCTAGGTCGAACCGGGTCCGCGCTTCATCCTCGCGGATCTGCAGCGCGCGGGCTTCACGTTCGGCGGCCGGCAAGTCGCTGATGTCGATCATTTGCAGGTTGAACTCAGCACCCGCAGTGACCTGCTGCAGAGCCACGCCATCACGCTCGAAGAACCGCGTGCGCAGGGATTCGTGGCGCTCGATCAACTGCTGGAAACTGGCGCGCAATGCGTTCTCGTCCAGCTCGCCACGCAGGCGCAAGGCACCCGGAATGTTGTAGGCGCTGCTGTGGGGGTCGAGTTGCCAGGTGATCCACAAACGGTTTTGTGCCAGCGATTGCGGCATCGGTTGCTGGCGCGACAGCGCCGTGATCGCGCCCTGGGCCAGGCCACCGTCCTGTTGCTGACGGGCCACGGCATCGGCGAAGGCGCCGAGGGTCGGGGCTTCGAACAGCAGGCGCAGGTTCAACTCCAGCCCCAGCGCTTCACGCAGACGCGCCACCACTTGCGTCGCTGCAATGGAGTTGCCGCCGAGCAGGAAGAAATGATCGTCGGCGCCCACCTGCCCGACCTGCAATTGCTCGCACCAGATACGGCCGATCAGGCTTTGCAGCTCAGAGCCCGACTCGACCTGGCTTGCATTTTCGGTGCTGGCCGACGGGAACAGCGCGTAGCTGTCGAGGCTGCCGTCCGCCAGTCGACTGCGGCACGCCGAGCGTTGCAATTTGCCGCTGGACGTCTTGGGCAGCGCACCCGGATTGAGCAGCACCACCACGCTCGGTGCTTCCTGATACGCCTCGGCGACGGCCTGGCGAATGGCTTTGATCAGGGCCTCGGGCGGCAGGATTTTCTGCACGCTGCGGCTGATTTCGGCGGCGATGCCGATGCCCTCCTGACCATCGACCGTGACGGCAAAGGCGGCAACACGGCCCTTGCGCACCACTTCCACTTCGCGCTCGACGGTCTGTTCGATGTCCTGCGGGTACAGGTTGTGCCCGCGCACGATCAGCATGTCCTTCAGACGGCCGGTGATGAACAGCTCGCCGTTGCGCATGAAACCCAGGTCACCGGTTCGCAACCAGGTCTGGCCGGCGTGCCGGACGAACGTTTTGGCTGACGCCTCGGGGTTGCGCCAATAACCGAGGGCGATGCTCGGCCCGCTGGCCCAGACTTCGCCGACGGCGTTGTCGGCCTGTTCGCTGAGCGAGACCGGGTCGACGATCAGCACGGCGTGAGCCGGCTGGCTGATGCCACAACTCATGATCGGGCTGCCCTCGCCCACTTCCACCCGGTTCTGCGCCAGAGCCTGATCGTCCACCCGCAGGTTGCCGATGCCTTCGCCGCGTGCTGTGCCGGCCACAAACAAGGTGGCTTCGGCCAGACCGTAAGAGGCCATGAAGCTGTCCGCAGTGAAACCGCAGGTCGCGAACTTCTCGGCGAAGCGTTCCAGGGTGTCGAGGCGAATCGGTTCGGAACCGGAATACGCCACGCGCCAGCCACTCAGGTCCAGCCGTTCCAGAGCCGATTCACTGACCCGCTCGCTGCACAGGCGATAGGCAAAATCCGGCCCGCCGCTGATGGTGCCGCCGTATTCGCTGATCGCTTCCAGCCAGCGCAACGGCCGGCCGAGGAAGTACGCCGGTGACATCAACACGCAAGGCACGCCGCTGAAAATCGGCTGCAGCAAGCCGCCGATCAGGCCCATGTCGTGGTACAGCGGCAGCCAGCTGACGATCACGTCGTCGGGGTTGAGGTCGATGCCGAAGCCGTGACGAATCAGCAATTCGTTGGCCACCAGATTGCAGTGGCTGACTTGCACGCCCTTGGGCAGTGCGGTGGAGCCGGAGGTGTATTGCAGGAAGGCGATGTGATCGTCCTGCAAATCCGCCGCGACCCAGCGTTCGGCCAGTGCACCGTCGAGGGTGTCGACACACAGCAACGGCGGCGCCCCTTCGATTTGCTGCAATGCATCGCGCAGCCCGGCGCTGGTCAGCAGCAGGCGCGGTTGAGCATCGCTGATGATCGACAGCAGGCGCTCCTGGTGATGACGGCGCGTCGATTCCGGCGGGTAGGCCGGGACCGCGATCACCCCGGCGTACAGGCAACCGAAAAACGCCGCGACGTAATCCGGGCCGCTGGGGAACAACAACACGGCGCGGTCGCCAACATCCACTTGAGCCTGCAAGGCGCCGGCAATCGTTCGCGCCCGCTGATCCAGCTCGCGATAACTGAGCACCACAGCCTGTTCCGGGGTCTCGGCAAGAAAACGCAGGGCCACCCGATCCGGCGTCAGGGCCGCGCGGCGCTGAAGGGCTTGGACCATTGTGCTGGGGAGTTCGAACGCGTCGGTCATGAGGTTTCCTGCCTGATTTCGGCTTGGTAGGAGCGAGCCTGCTCGCGAAAATCCGGAGAACACCGCGGGGTGTCAGGCGCCCATCGTCATCGTTGACGACCATCGCGAGCGAGCTCGCTCCTACGGGGTGATGAGGGTTGCGCTGTGCAATTCACCAATGAGAACGGATGACGTCTGGAAATAATTAGTCGCCAGGCTGGAACGCAAAGCGGACTGAAGTGAGACAACGTGTCGCAGTTCGCACTCTGCACCTTTGGCGCGCAGTAATTCTTTTTCTCATTTGACAATCATTATCATTAAGCCTAATTTGTCGCTCGATTGTGCAGGACGGCCCCCCGGTTTATCCCCGTCCCACTAACCTTTTGGCAGCAAGGTGATTTCCATGATGGAACCAGTATCCACAAGCAGGTGCGATACACCGCTACTTCAGGCATTCGTCGATAATCGACTGATTCTGGTGAAGATTGCAGCCCGTATTACCGGTTGCCGCTCACGTGCCGAAGATGTTGTGCAGGACGCGTTCTTCCGGTTGCAATCGGCCCCGCCCATCACCAGTTCGATCAAGGCCCAGCTCAGCTACCTGTTCCAGATCGTGCGCAACCTGGCGATCGACCACTACCGCAAGCAGGCGCTGGAGCAGAAGTATTCCGGCCCTGAAGAGGAAGGGCTGAATGTGGTGATCCAGGGTGCGTCACCGGAAACTTCGCACATCAATTTCTCGACGCTGGAGCACATTGCCGATGCGTTGACCGAGTTGCCGAGCCGCACCCGCTACGCCTTCGAGATGTATCGCCTGCACGGCGTACCGCAGAAAGACATCGCCAAGGAACTCGGAGTCTCGCCGACCCTGGTGAACTTCATGATTCGCGATGCGCTGGTGCACTGCCGCAAGGTGTCGGGGAATCGTGGCGATATGGCTACTCGCCAATAAGATCCGAGATCTGCATCGCGCCCATCGCGAGCAAGCTCGCTCCCACAAGTTCAGCGCACACCCTGTGGGAGCGAGCTTGCTCGCGATAGTGGACTCAAGGTCAATACAGGGCTTGAGCCTTACCTCTCAAGCCAGTGCGCACCGATCGAAAAACCGCTCCCGCCCCAATACCATCAAGGCCGCGCGCTTGTGCGGGAAGTCGAACTCCTTATCGCAGTGAAAGCACTGGTTGTGCATGTACCCGATCATCTTCGCGTTATCGGCACGCGGCTCGGCCACCACGCGCTGCGTGCGCGGATCATCGAGAAACAGGTAATGCACCAGCGCCGATAACCAGCTCGCCACCTTGTGCGGACCGCGATGATTTTCCTCACCCACCAGCATATGAATGCCACGGTCGTAATCGCCGGCATCATAGAAGGGTGCGATGCGATCCTCCTTGGCCCAGTAGGCTTCGAAGTAAGCGAACGGCTGATCGTCGAAACACCCGATCAGCGTCAGGGTGTGAGGATCGGCCTCGAGTTTGCTCAGGTATTGGCGATGCTGTTCGAGGCTGCCCTCCTCCTGCCAGAAGCTGGCGACGCGCGGACTGTTCTGCCAACGGTTGAAACGCGCCAGGTCTTGCTCGATTTCCAGGGTACGCAGGGAAACCCAGGCGCCCAGCCGCGCATCGAATCGTCGATACACCTCACCCCGGGGTTTCACCGCTCGCAGCGGATGACGCTTGCCGCCGGTCATGACCATTTGCTGTGGGTAGCTGCCGGTCAGGGAACGCCCCAGCCATGGCTGCGGCAACTGCCAGAACAAGGTGCGCTCGCAGCAATACTGGCCATTGACGGAAGTCGGAATCAGCAAACCACTGAGCACAGCTTCGTGCGGCACGTCTTGCAGTTGCCAGACCTGGCGCTGACAGTCGGGGTTGCGGGCGAACAGCCAGTAACAGGCCGCCCATATCGCTTGCCCTTCGGGGTGACTGAAGTGCTCCAGCAATTGCACGTGCAACTCGGGGCCACGATTGAGCCGCAGGGTGAGCAATGGCTGCCCTTCCAGGCTGAGGCTCAGGTGGCCTTGCGTTTCATCAGCGGCAAGACGACTGCCGGTCGGCAGGCACAGGGCAGTCAGGTCATTCAGATTGGACATGGGGGCGGGCTCACGATAATCGTCGACAGTTCAACGAGGTGACGTCAGCCACGGCGGGAAATTTAGGAAAAGAACGTCAATTGACGACTTGAGGTGGCGGTTCTTTGTGCGGGACCGGCACCACCGCAATCTTGTACGGATCGAAAATCTTCAGCATCTGGCCACCGTCCCGCAAGCCTTGCAACAATTTGCCGAAGACCTCGCCGCTGATGGGGGCCGCCGGGCGCAGGATGGCGTAATGGTGATAGACCTGATCGATACGATCGGACGCCAACAACTTCTCGGCGACTTTCGGATTGCGCAAAAAATAGTCGTTCAGGTAAGAGCGCGTGACCAGGGCGATGTCGGCGCGATCGCGTAACACCATCAGCAGATTGCTGTCATGGGAATAGGTCAGCGTGGCGTTGTAGTTTTTTTGCAGGTACTGGGGCTCGGCATTGAAGTTGGCGAACTCGTAGTGATAACCGCTGAAGAGTGCCAGGCGCTTGCCGCTCAGGTCGGCAAAATAGCTTTGCTGCCGATCAGGCAGGCGTTGCGCGACAAAAATCTCGGCGTCTTCCAGCCCCATGTCGACGGCGGTATGGGGAATGTCTTCCCAACCCCAGGCCGGATTTTCGAAGATGGCCATGTCGACCCGGCCCTGCTTCAAGTCACCGAAACGCCGTGGAATGGACGTGGGCACCAGGACAAACTGATAGTCACTTTGCGCAGCGTTCAGGGCCTCGACCAGCTGCGGCAGCAACCCGGTATCGGCCCCGGATTCCGGGCGCACGGTGTAGGGCGGAAAATGCGCGGCACCAATGCGCACCAGTTGCGCAGCCTGGGATGGCAGCATCGTTAACGCCGCAAGCGTCGCGAGCAAAAGCTGCGAAGCTGTCCGAATTGGCGCCCCCCTCAAAACAAGCTCACTCCCCAATAAAACGGCATCAATGACTTCAAGCTAGGCGTTTTCGTCAAGTTAGCCAGTTTAATGCTGGCCCACACAAGTTTATTACCGGTCTTCCAGCACAAGAATCAACGCTTCATCGGCCAACTGATCAAGACTCATGCTACCGTCGGCACGAAACCAGGTGGTGGTCCAGGACAATGCGCCGGTCAGGAAGCGGCGGGTAATGAACACATCGCCGCGGATAAACCCGGCGGTCTTGGCTTCGCCCAGTACTTGCAGCCAGATGTCTTCGTAGATTTCGCGCAGCGCCAGGACCTTGGCCTGGCCTTCTTCGGACAGCGAGCGCCATTCGTAGACCAGCACGGCCATGGCCTCGCCGCTGCCACCCATGATCGACTGCAATTCACAGCGGATCAGCGCCAGCACCCGTTCGCGCACATTGCCGGCCTCGGCGATGGCCGCACGCATCAACGCGGTGTTGTAGCGGATGGTTTCCTCCATCACGGCGCGCAGGATTTCGTCCTTGCTTTTGAAGTGGTGGAAAATACTCCCGGACTGAATGCCCACGGCGCCGGCCAGATCGCGCACGGTCGTGCGCTCATAGCCTTTATTGCGGAACAGGTGGGCTGCCACTTGCAGCAGCTTGCCACGGGCGCTGTCCGGGTCGGTCAATTGGCCGTCGTCCACCAATTCACGCATGACCCTCAGGGCTTTTTGCTCGTCCACCCGTTCTCTCCTACAGTCGATCAATCAGTAACGCCGATCCCCCCGAAAACAGCGGGGTTGCGCGGGCAATTTAAGCTCATGGATGCAACCAAGCAAGCGCTTGGCAGAAGATAACCCAGTCATTTACAAACCAAGCGCTTGCTTGGTAATGTCGACACACTTGGGTTGGAGGTGGCTATGGAACGGACTGCGCCAAAATCAATTCGCATCGGTTGCGCCAGCGCGTTCTGGGGCGATACCTCGACCGCTGCCGCGCAACTGGTGGAACACGGGCATCTGGACTATCTGGTCTTCGATTACCTGGCCGAGATCACCCTGTCGATCATGGCCGGCGCACGGATGAAAGATCCCCAGGCCGGGTATGCGGGCGACTTCATCGAAGTGCTCGCGCCCTTGCTGCCGCAGCTCGCACAGCACAACATCCGGGTCATCAGCAATGCCGGCGGGGTCAATCCCCAAGCCTGCGCCGCCGCCCTGCAAGCGGCCTGCGACAAGGCCGGGGTGACGTTGAAAATCGCCGTGCTGCTGGGTGACGACCTGCAACCGCAATTCAAGCAGCTGGGCAGCCAAGGCATTCATGAAATGTTCAGCGGTGCACCCCTGCCATCGAGGTGCGTCTCGACCAATGCCTACCTCGGCGCACCCGGCATCGTCGAAGCCCTGCGTCTGGGCGCGGACATCGTGATCACCGGGCGCGTGGTCGACAGTGCGGTAGTCAGCGCCGCGCTGGTGCATGAGTTCGGCTGGTCGTGGCACGACTACGACAAGCTCGCCCAGGCCGCATTGGCCGGGCACATCATCGAATGTGGCGCCCAGTGCACGGGCGGCAACTTCACCGATTGGCGCGACGTGCCCGACTACGAACACATCGGTTTTCCCATCGTCGAAGTCAGCGCCGACAGCCAGTTCATCGTCAGCAAACCACAAGGTACCGGCGGGCTGGTCACGCCACTGACGGTGGGCGAACAGATGCTGTATGAAATCGGCGATCCGCGCGCGTATCTGCTGCCCGACGTGGTGTGCGACTTCACTCAGGTCAAACTGCTGCAACAAGGCAAGAACGCGGTGCAGGTGCACGGCGCCAAAGGCCTGCCGCCGACGGCTCAATACAAGGTCAGCGCCACGTATCCCGATGGTTTTCGCTGTACCGCCAGTTGCCTGATTGCCGGCATCGATGCCGTCGACAAGGCGCGGCGAGTCAGCGCGGCGATCATCGACAAGACCTCGGAAATGTTCAGCCAGCGCGGCTGGGCGCCGTACAGCGAGGTGAATATCGAGTTGCTGGGCAGCGAGGCTACCTATGGCCCTCACGGCCAGCGGCAGGACAGCCGCGAAGTGGTGATCAAACTCGCCGTGCGCCATCCGGACAAGCAGGCCTTGATCGTGTTCTCCCGGGAGATTGCCCAGGCCGCCACCGGCATGGCGCCGGGGCTGACCGGCATTGTCGGTGGCCGGCCGACGGTGTATCCGCTGATCCGACTGTTCTCGTTCCTCATCGACAAAACCGCCTGCACGCTGGACATTGATTTCATGGGCCGGCGCCACCCCTGTGCCCTGCCCGCACTCGATATGCTCGACCCGCTGGACCTGCCAGCCCCGTTCGCCGCGCCGAAACCGACCGGCCAGGCCGACGCCAGCGTGGCCCTGGTCAAGCTGGCGGTCGCCCGCTCCGGCGACAAAGGCAACCACAGCAACATCGGCGTCATGGCGCGCGATGCCGAATTCCTGCCATGGATCGCCGAAGCCCTGACCCCGGAAGTGATCGTCGACTGGATGGGCCATGTTCTCGACCCCATCCACGGGCGGGTCGAACGCTGGTACTTGCCCGCCAGCCACAGCCTGAATTTCCTGCTGGAAAACGCCCTCGGCGGCGGCGGTGTCGCCAGCCTGCGCATCGACCCGCAAGGCAAAGCCTTCGCCCAGCAACTGCTGGAAATCCAGATCCCGGTGCCGCAGCGCATCGCCGACCAGCTCAACTAGAGGATTGTCGCCATGGCCTACGATTCGATTTTCAAAGCCGATTTGTTTGCCGGCCAAAACATCATCGTCACCGGTGGCGGCAGCGGCATCGGCCGCTGCACCGCCCACGAACTGGCGGCCCTCGGCGCCCATGTGCTGCTGGTCGGGCGCAAGGCCGACAAGCTCAAAACCGTTGCGGCCGAGATCGCCGAAGACGGCGGCAAGGCCGACTGGGCCGTTTGCGATATCCGCGAGGAAGAAGCGGTGACGCATCTGGTCAGCGAACTGATTCGCAAGCACGGCCCGATCCATGGCCTGGTCAACAATGCCGGCGGGCAGTACCCGTCGCCCTTGGCCTCGATCAACCAGAAGGGTTTCGAAACCGTGATGCGCACCAATCTGGTGGGCGGCTTCCTGATGGCCCGGGAAGTATTCAACCAATCCATGAGCAAGCACGGCGGCGCCATCGTCAACATGCTCGCCGACATGTGGGGCGGTATGCCCGGCATGGGGCATTCCGGCGCGGCACGCTCGGGCATGGACAACCTGACCAAGACCGCCGCGTACGAATGGGGTCATGCCGGCGTGCGGGTCAACGCCGTGGCGCCGGGCTGGGTTGCCTCCAGCGGCATGGACACCTACGAAGGCGCCTTCAAGGCCGTGATCCCGACCCTGCGCGAACACGTACCGCTCAAGCGCATCGGCACCGAATCGGAAGTCAGCGCGGCGATCGTTTTCCTGCTCAGCCCGGCAGCGGCGTTCGTCAGCGGCAGCACCCTGCGCATCGACGGCGCCGCCAGCCTCGGCGGGCGCGCCTGGCCGATCCATAAAGCGACCAACAGTGAGTCGTACAACGGTTTCCACCGCGCCTACATACCCGATGTGTTGAAGGACAAGGAATAACCCATGCCGGTGATTCAGTCGCAACTCGATCCCCACAGCGAGCCGTTCGCCCGGAACCGTACGGCGATGCTGAGCGCCATCGAACAAGTCCGCGTGCTCGAACAGAACCTGCTGGACAAGGCCGCCGAAGCCAGACCCAGGTTTGAAAAACGCGGTCAGTTATTGCCCCGAGAGCGCCTCAATCTGCTGCTCGACCCCGGCGCGCCGTTTCTCGAACTGGCGAGCCTGGCCGGCTACAAGCTGCACGACGACAAGGACGGCAGCTCTGCCGGTGGCGGCCTGATCGCCGGCATCGGCTATGTGTCTGGCGTGCGCGTGCTGGTGGTGGCGAACAACAGCGCGATCAGGGGCGGGACCATCTCCCCCAGCGGTTTGAAAAAATCCCTGCGCCTGCAACAGATCGCCATGGAAAACAAACTGCCAGTGATCACCCTCGCCGAAAGCGGCGGCGCCAACCTCAATTACGCGGCGGAGATTTTCGTCGAAGGCGCGCGCAGCTTTGCCAATCAGGCGCGGATGTCGGCCATGGGGTTGCCGCAGGTGACTGTGGTGCACGGCTCGGCCACGGCGGGCGGTGCCTATCAGCCGGGGCTGTCGGATTACGTGGTGGTGGTGCGCGGCAAGGCCAAGCTGTTTCTCGCAGGTCCCCCACTGCTCAAGGCCGCCACCGGCGAAGTCGCGACCGATGAAGAACTGGGCGGCGCCGAGATGCACGCACAAATCGCCGGCACCGCCGAATACCTGGCTGAAAACGACGCCGACGGTGTGCGCCAGGTACGCGAGATCGTCAGCCTGCTGCCGTGGAACGAGCAGTTGCCCCCACTCCCCGAACGACGCTGGGAGGAGCCGCTGTACCCCATCGACGAACTGCTCGGCCTGATTCCGGATGACCCGAAAAAACCCTACGACGTACGCGAAATCATCGCCAGGATTGCCGACGCTTCGAACTTTCTCGAGTTCAAGGGCGAGTTCGATCAGCAGACCGTCTGCGGTCACCTGAAAATTCAGGGACGCGCCTGTGGCTTCATCGGCAACAACGGCCCGATCACGCCCAAGGGCGCGAGCAAGGCCGCGCAGTTCATCCAGCTGTGCGATCAGAGCCAGACGCCGTTGCTGTTTTTCCACAACACCACCGGGTTCATGGTCGGCACCGAATCGGAACAGCAGGGGGTGATCAAGCACGGCGCGAAGATGATTCAAGCGGTGGCCAACGCCCGGGTGCCGAAGCTGACCATAGTCGTCGGCGGCTCCTACGGTGCCGGCAACTATGCAATGTGCGGGCGCGGCCTCGACCCGCGTTTCATCTTCGCCTGGCCCAACAGCCGCACCGCCGTGATGGGCGGCGCGCAAGCGGGCAAGGTGCTGCGCATCGTCACCGAGGCCAAACAGGCCAAGGACGGCCTGGTGCCCGATCCAAAAATGCTCGACATGTTGGAACAGGTCACCGCGCAGAAACTCGACAGCCAGTCCACGGCGCTCTACGGCAGCGCCAATCTGTGGGACGACGGTTTGATCGACCCGCGCGATACCCGGACCTTGCTCGGTTACTTGCTGGACATTTGTCACGAGGCCCAGGTGCGGCCATTGCAAGCCAACAGTTTTGGCGTAGCCCGGCTCTAGGCCGGCTCAAGGAGAACAATAAAAATGATCTTCACCCAGGAACACGAAGCACTGCGCCGCACCGTACGCCAATTCGTCGAGCACGAGATCAACCCGCACGTCGAGGAATGGGAAAAGGCCGGGCGCTTCCCCATCCACGACATCTTCCGCAAGGCCGGCGATCTCGGCTTGCTGGGCATTTCGAAACCGGAAAAATTCGGTGGCATGGGGCTCGACTACAGCTATTCGATCGTCGCCGCCGAAGAGTTCGGCACCATTCATTGCGGCGGCATCCCGATGTCCATCGGCGTGCAGACCGACATGTGCACGCCGGCACTGGCCCGGTTCGGTTCCGATGAGCTGCGCGAGGAATTCCTGCGCCCGGCCATCAGCGGCGAGCAGGTCGGCTGCATCGGTGTTTCCGAAGTCGGTGCCGGTTCCGACGTCGCCGGATTGAAAACCACCGCGCGCAAGGACGGCGACGACTATGTGATCAACGGCAGCAAGATGTGGATCACCAACTCGCCGAGCGCCGACTTCATCTGCCTGCTGGCCAACACCTCGGACGACAAGCCGCACATCAACAAGTCGCTGATCATGGTGCCGATGAATACGCCGGGCATCAGCTTGAGTTCGCACCTGGACAAGCTCGGCATGCGCAGCTCGGAAACCGCCCAGGTGTTTTTCGACAACGTGCGCGTGCCGCAGCGCAACCGCATCGGCCATGAAGGCGCGGGGTTCATGATGCAGATGCTGCAGTTCCAGGAGGAGCGCCTGTTCGGCGCGGCCAACATGATCAAGGGCCTGGAATATTGTGTCGACAGCACCATCGAATACTGCAAGGAACGCAAAACCTTCGGCAATGCGCTGATCGACAATCAGGTCATCCACTTCCGTCTCGCTGAGCTGCAAACCGAAATCGAATGCCTGCGGGCGCTGGTCTATCAGGCCACCGAGCAATACGTCAAAGGCCAGGACGTCACGCGCCTGGCTTCGATGGCCAAGCTCAAGGCCGGGCGGCTGGGCCGCGAAGTCAGCGACAGCTGCCTGCAATATTGGGGTGGCATGGGCTTCATGTGGGACAACCCGGTGGCCCGCGCTTACCGCGACGTGCGGCTGGTGTCGATTGGCGGCGGCGCCGACGAAATCATGCTGGGGATCATCTGCAAGTTGATGGGCATCCTGCCGGGGAAAAAGAAATGAACAACCTGCCGGTTTGCCAGACCTTGCTGCTGGAGCTGCACAACGGCGTGTTGCACGTCACCCTCAACCGCCCGGAATGCCGCAATGCGATGAGCTCGCAGATGGTCGCCGAGTTGCGCTCGGTGCTGGCGGCGGTACGCGATAAGCCAGGGGTTCGCGCGCTGGTGATCGGTGGCGTCGGCGGGCACTTCTGTGCTGGCGGCGACATCAAGGACATGGCCAACGCCCGAGCTCAAGGCCCCACTGCGCACCGGGACCTGAACCGGGTGTTCGGCGCACTGCTGCAAGAGGTGCAACACGCACCGCAAGTGGTGATCACGGTGCTGCAAGGCGCGGTACTCGGCGGCGGTCTCGGCCTGGCCTGCGTCAGCGATATCGCCCTGGCTGATCACCAGGCGCAATTCGGCCTGCCAGAAACCAGCCTCGGCCTGTTGCCGGCGCAGATCGCACCATTCGTGGTGCAACGCATCGGCCTGACCGAGGCCCGGCGACTTGCCCTGACCGCGGCGCGGTTTGATGGTCACCAGGCACGGCGCATGGGGCTGGTGCACTTTGTCGAACATGATCCGCAGGCCCTGGCCGAGCGTCTCGATGAGGTGTTGGCCCATGTCTTGTGTTGTGCGCCGGGGGCGAACGCGGCGACCAAGAAACTCTTGCTGGCGAGTGCGGGTCAGCCGTCGGATGAGTTGCTTGATCAGGCAGCCGAATGGTTCAGCGAAGCGGTGACCGGGGCAGAAGGCGTCGAGGGAACGATGGCCTTCGTGCAAAAACGCAAACCGGGGTGGGCCTCCTGAAAAGCTTCGCTGGCAAGCCAGCTCCCACACTGGAATGCATTTCAAATGTGGGAGCGGGCTTGCTCGCGAAGAGGCCAGCACTTTCACCGCACAATTTGAGAGACGCCCCCTATGCCCGGACTCAAGAAAATCCTCATCGCCAACCGCGGTGAAATCGCCTGCCGCATCCAGCGCACGGCCCAGGCGCTGGGCTATCGCACGGTTGCCGTGTTCAGCGACGCCGACGCCGATGCCTTGCACGTGCAGATGGCCGACGAGGCGGTCAACATCGGTCCGGCCGCGGTGCAACAGTCTTATTTGAACATCCCGGCGATCCTCGACGCCGCCCGGCGCACGGGCGCGGATGCGATTCATCCGGGCTACGGTTTCCTCTCGGAAAACGCCGGGTTTTCCCGCGCTTGCCAGGATGCCGGCATCACCTTCATTGGCCCCAGCCCCGAGGCCATCGAACTGATGGGCAGCAAGCGCCTGTCGAAGATTGCCATGATCGAAGCCGGTGTGCCCTGCATCAAAGGCTATCAAGGCGCCGAACAGGACGACGCCACCCTGAGCCGCGAAGCCGAACGCATCGGCTATCCGTTGATGATCAAGGCCAGTGCTGGCGGCGGTGGACGCGGCATGCGCCTGGTGCACGAAGCCGGCAACCTGCTGGAACAGATTCGCACTGCACGCTCCGAAGCCCTGAACGGATTTGGCAGCGGCGAACTGATTCTCGAACAGGCACTGATCGAACCCCGTCATGTCGAGGTTCAGCTGTTCGGTGACCGGCAAGGCAACCTGATTTACCTCGGCGAGCGCGATTGTTCGGTGCAGCGCCGGCATCAAAAAGTCATCGAGGAAGCACCCTGCCCGGTGATGACCCCTGAACTGCGCCAGGCCATGGGCGAAGCGGCGCTCAAGGCCGGCCGGGCAGTGCATTACGTCGGCGCGGGCACCGTGGAGTTTCTGCTGGATGCCTGCGGGCAATTCTATTTCCTGGAGATGAACACCCGACTGCAAGTCGAGCACCCGGTGACCGAATTGATCACCGGGCTGGACCTGGTGGCCTGGCAACTCAACATTGCCGAAGGGCAACCGCTGCCCTTGCGCCAGGAGCAGGTGCAACTCACGGGCCACGCCATGGAAGTGCGCCTGTATGCCGAAGACCCGGCCCAGGGTTTCCTGCCGCAAACCGGTCGCGTCGTGGCCTGGGAACCGGGATTGCAGGACGGCGTGCGGATCGACCACGGCCTGATCGAAGGTCAGCTCATCAGCCCCTTCTACGACCCGATGCTCGGCAAGCTCATCGCCCACGGCGCCACCCGCGAAGAGGCCCGGCGCAAATTGCTGCGAGCGGTGCAAGACAGCGTGCTGCTGGGGGTGCAAAGCAATCAGCGTTTGCTCGAAAGCCTGCTGGACCACCCGCAGTTCGCCAGCGGTGACTTCAGTACCGGGTTCATCGCGCAGCACTTTGCCGACCCTGCCTGCCTGCAGTCCCATGCCCCGGGCGCGCAACACCTGGCCATCGCAACCGCCCTCTTCTACCAGGCTTCGACACAGCCTCATCCCGCCCCGCTGGGCGGTTGGCGCAACAATGCCAGCGTGCCCCTGCACTATCGCATCAGCCTTGAGGATCAGGACTGGGTGGTGACGTTGCAGGCGATCCCGGGTGAACCATTGCGCATTCAGGTCGCCGAACGCAGCATCGAGCTGAAGATCCTCCACTGCGACGGGCGCCGTGCCACCCTCGAAATCGATGGCATCCGCCAGCGCCACGCCTATCGCCTGGAGGCAGGGCAACTCTGGCTGTTTACCCGGCCGGGCAGCTTGCAGTTTGCCGATCGCACTCAGGCGCAGGTTTCCAGCCGGGCCAGTGTCAGTTGCGGCACCCTCAAGGCCCCGATGGACGGTGCGATTGTCGACGTCCTGGTCAATGAAGGCAGCCCGGTCACCAAGGGCCAACTGCTGGTGGTACTGGAAGCGATGAAAATGGAGCACCCCTTGAAATCAGGCATCGACGGTGTCCTGAAACGCTTGCAAGTCAAAGTCGGGGATCAGGTGAAAAACCGGCAGATACTGTTGGAGGTCGAATAAGGCGCTAGGCGGAACCGCCGGGTTTGGCTACGCTCAAAGCCTATCAGGACGCGGATACCAGGAACCCTGCAATGCCTCATTGGCTGGTCATTGATCTGGAGGCCACCACCGATGAGGGTGGATGGCCCGTAACGGATATGGAAATCATTGAAATCGGCGCCACCCTGGTGGACCGCAAGGGACGCGAACTGGACCAGTTCCAGCGCTTCGTCCGCCCCTTGCGGCGGCCTTTGCTGACGCCGTTTTGCCGCGAGCTGACGCACATCACCCAAGCCAACATCGATGCGGCGCAACCGCTGGGCGAAGTCTGGCCGGCGTTTGAGCGCTGGCTCGGCAACCACCACACGCGACTTGAAGGCTGGGCCAGTTGGGGCGACTACGATCGCAAACAGCTGCTTCAGGATTGGCAGCGACTGGGGCTCGTCAGCATGCTGGCCAACGTGCCCCACATGAACCTCAAACAGCGCTTTGCCAAGGCCAGGCGTCTGGAACGCCCGCTGGGGCTCAACGGCGCCCTGCAACTGGCCGGCCTGCAATTCACCGGCCAGCAACACCGGGCGCTGGAAGATGCGCGCAATACCGCACGCCTGCTGCCGCTGGTTCTTGCGCTTTAGACAGGTGACGACACTCGGGGCCTTGTGCATACTGGCCGGCCCTTTTTAGCCCTTTTCGAGGAATCGCCCATGTTTAAAGTCAACGAGTACTTCGACGGCACCGTCAAGTCGATCGCCTTTGGCACCGCAGAAGGTCCAGCGACCATCGGCGTCATGGCTCCGGGCGAATACGAATTCGGCACCAGCCAGCGTGAAATCATGCACGTGGTCAGTGGCGCATTGACCGTCAAACTGCCAGACAGCAGCGACTGGGAAACCTTCGCCGCCGGCAGCCAGTTCAACGTGCCGGCCAACAGCAAGTTCCAGCTCAAAGTGGCCGTCGACACCGCTTACCTGTGTGAATACCGCGGCTAAACCGCAGGCTTTGCCGAAATAAAGGTCAGCGCAATAAAAATGCCCGTGTTTTTCGGCACGGGCATTTTTTTGTTCTGCGCAAAATTATTCGAGGATCTCCACCGACATGCCGACTTCGAGTCGACCGTTGCCGTCGTTGACCAGGTTCTGGCCAAACATCGCGCCGTCCGCCTGCGAACGGTATTTCTGCAAGGTTGCCAGGGGTTCTCGGTCGTCGCTGCGCTCGCCGGTTTGCGGGTCGATGGTGGTCAGGATGCAGCGTGAGCATGACTTGACCACGCGGAACTCGACATCGCCGATGCGAATACGCTTCCAGCCGTCCTCGGCGAAGGCTTCACTGCCTTCGATCACCAGGTTTGGCCGGAAACGCAGCATCTCCAACGGACGCCCGACCCGTTTCGACAAGTCCTCGAGGGAGGCCTGGCCAATCAGCAACAGCGGATAGCCATCGGCGAACGCCACCTGGTCGTCATCCTTGCCGTAGCCCGCCTCCGTCATCCGCGCCCGATCCAGTGGCACTTGCACCAGACGTGTCGGTTTACCAATAAATTCGCTGACCCAGGCTGCGGCGGCATCGCCTGCATCGGGGACCCGCAAGGTATCGCGCCAGATCGTCACGCCACGCAGTTCTGCATCAAGGCCGGGCAAGGCTACGTCGATCGGCGAATGACCAGGCGCACTGAGGGTCAGGCCGCCTTCGGCATTCCACAACGCCGACAACTGGCTCATCTGCGCCACCGCACGCTGGGTCAGGAAACGACCGCTGGCTTCATCCACCAGCATCCAGCGGCGATCGCCGTCCAGACCGAGTTTATCGAGACCGATCCGTTGCAGCGTCTCGCCCCTGGCGGACTTCAACGGATAACGATACAGCGCGCTCAGACGCAACATGGCCAGCTCCCTCTTAGGCAAAACGCCACCCTATACGAGCTTGATGATCGAATCAAAGAGTGACGATCAAACACTGCCCCCTGTGGGAGCGAGCCTGCTCGCGAAGTGGGAGTATCAGTCGATAACCATGCCAACTGTCACACCGCCTTCGCGAGCAGGCTCGCTCCCACAGGTTGTCCGCAGTTTTAATCAGGCCGGTACTTCGTCAAGCATCAGGCGCTGGCGTACCACGTCGACGAGTTTGTCCGGCTGGAATTTGGAGAGGAAATTGTCGCAGCCGACCTTTTTCACCATCGAATCGTTGAAGCTGCCGGACAAAGAAGTGTGCAGCACCACGTACAAGCCGCGCAGGCGCGGATCGTTGCGAATTTCGGTAGTCAGGCGATAGCCATCCATTTCCGGCATTTCCGCATCGGTGAAGATCATCAGCAGTTTTTCGGTCATGTCCACGCCGCTGTCCGCCCAGGCCTTGAGCATGTTCAAGGCCTTCAACCCATCGCTGGCGATGTGCATCTTCACGCCCAGCTGTCCCAGGGTATCGCGCAATTGCGCCAGGGCCACGTTGGAGTCATCCACCAGCAGCACCTCTCGGCCACGGGCGCGTTCCAGTACCGGGTCTTCGAGCTTGTCACGGGAGACCTTGGCGTTGTACGGGACGATTTCGGCCAAGACCTTTTCGACGTCGATGATTTCCACCAGTTGATCATCGACCTTGCTGATTGCCGTCAGGTAGTGCTGGCGGCCGGCGCTGCTCGGTGGCGGCAGGATGGCTTCCCAGTTCATGTTGACGATCCGGTCCACGCCGCCGACCAGGAAGGCCTGAACCGAACGGTTGTATTCGGTGACGATAATCGTGCTGCCAGGCCCCGGCACCAGCGGGCGCATGCCGATGGCCTGGGACAGGTCGATCACCGGCAGGGTCTGGCCGCGCAGGTTGACCACGCCGCAGACAAAAGGATGGCGCTGCGGCATCAGCGTCAACTTTGGCAGCTGCAGGACTTCCTGTACTTTGAAGACGTTGATCGCGAACAATTGCCGTCCGGCGAGGCGGAACATGAGGATCTCCAGGCGATTCTCACCCACCAGTTGCGTGCGTTGGTCTACCGTGTCGAGAATGCCGGCCATCAATGACTCCTGGTCTTGTTCGGATGAATTCACTTAGAGAAGGTTATCGGCTGTTTTTGCCGAAGCTTGACCCTCTCTAAAATGCCACGCACAGGCATTGATGTCACATTAACATCATGCTTTACTGGCGCTGTGATTACATCTGCGGCACTTCTGCACCGCGACCCCGGTTCTTGCGAAAGGTTCCGTTGCGTAAGGGATTCCCCTATCAACAATCAGGTGCAACCTGATGTTCGCAATATCCAATAGCCATTAATGTGACGCCATTCTCATTGCATGAACGGAGTCAGGCTTTTGTGTGCGATCGCAAGCCAGTGGCCAACCACCCTCTCGTGTTCCCCAGCCAGCCTCTGGGCCAGCCGCCGTTCGTTCACCCGACGACTCGGCAATGCCGGGGTTCCGACCGCCCTCGTCGACACACACGATATCCCCTCATTTGACATGACGTTGTGGAGATAAGTATGCCGAACGATCGTAAAGAGTGGGCCCAGCGGCTCCCGGAGTTTCTCGTCGAGGCTGAAACACTCCTGGCTAAAACCGAGGAATGCCTGAGCCATCTGCAGTTGATCAGCAATGACAAGGACGCCATCGACTGCATGCTCAGCACGCTGCTCAAGCTGGCCAACAAGGCCGATGCCCTGGCTTTGGCGGCCGTGTCTGAATTTTCGCTGCACATTCATGGTTTGCTGAACCACGCACAGAACACCATGAGCCTGCACGACGAGGCGCTGAGCGCCCTGAAAGACTGTCTGACCCTGATTGCCTGGCAACTCGAACTCATCGACCAGACCACCGGGCAACTCAGCCTCGACGACAGCGAGCAGGTCACCCTTATCGAAGCCTTTGCCTTTCAGGTCGGGCAAAGCCGGTTTCAACCACCGGCCAATTCCAGGCCGCTGACCCTCGTGCCCTATTCGGAACGACGGGCTTGAACTAATCCAACTATGCCGTATGGCGGGGTTTGGTTATCAGTACCGCACTGTTAATTGAGTGCGCATATGTCGCAAGTGAATATTTCATAGCTATAAGCGACATCCTTAAAACAACCACTATTGCCTATCGACAATTGCGCGCCAGCCTTGATCAGGTATTGCCTGGTATCAACAGCCCCCCCCCCCGGGGCTATCGGTATTTTGCGATGGCAACAACCAACTTGTTCCATTATGGAAGCATTGTCGAAACGACTGGATTCCTGACTTTTCGGACATGCATACGGACGCGACCAACGGTATCTTAAGTGCTACTATGCCGCCTGTTAGTTGACGCCAATTAATGGCTGCGTGATCGCAGCCGGACACAGCTCGCTGCAGTTCGCAGCTGAACTCGTCGGCGCTCCACATAAAAAACAGGGGCCTGTCAGCCAGCATGACCGGTCAGCCCGCAGCGAACATCCATTGGCTCCATCCGCTATGTACGCCAGCCTCAAGTCAATCGCCAAGTGGCCGCCCTCCCGGGAAAATGCTCGCAGATTCACGCTGTTGCTATGCGCCTGCTCGACCCTCGGCAGTTTGCTGGTCCATGGTTTGTCCATTCCGTTGCCCTTGTCATTGCTGGTGCTCAACATTGCAGCGCTGACCAGTGTTGCCGTGCAGTACTGCCTCTCGCGCAAATCGATCAAATTCGAGCCTCAGGAGCTGGCCGACCGGCTGTTGCAGGTCCAGGAAAACGAGCGTCACCGACTGAGCCGCGAACTGCATGACGACATCGGTCAATTGCTGACCGCCGCAAAATTGCAAAGTGACTGGCTCAAACGCCGGATGCCCGAAGAGCTCCGGGGACAATGCACGGTCCTGTGCGACACACTGGAAGAAACCCTGGCCAAAGTTCGTGACGTATCCGCCATTCTCAATCCCCGGCAGTTGACCAGCCTCGGGCTGGAAGCCAGTCTGCGGGCACACCTGCTCAAGACCCTGGCCAACACCCCGGTACACTGGAGCCTGGAATGCCAGCAGCGCCTGACCGGCATACCGGAGGAAATGGCCGTGGCGGCTTTTCGCATTACCCAGGAAGCGGTCACCAACATCCTGCGACATGCCCGGGCCAAGAACCTGCTGGTATGCCTGCAGCGCCTGCCCCAAGGCCTGAGGTTGCAGATCAGCGATGATGGCCAGGGCTTCGCACCCGCAACAGACCCAGGTCGCGAAGGGCAACGCGGTATGGCCGGGATGTCGGAACGTATCGATCAACTGGGCGGCACGTTGACCGTTACCAGCGAGCCGGGCAAAGGCACTCAAATCGAAGCTCTATTTCCCTGGGCGCCCCGTGCGCTCGAACGGGCCAGTTCGAATAAGGTTATGCATTGACTTGTAATTTACTACTGGTGGATGACCACTCGCTGATCAGGGCTGGCGTGCGCGCCCTGGTAATGGACCTGCCCGGCTACGCCGTCGTCGGTGAGGCCAATGACGGCTCGCAGTTACTCGAAATGGTCGGGCATCTGTCCCCGGATATTGTCCTGCTGGATATTTCGATGCGCCAGACCGGCGGCCTCGAAGCCTTGCAACAGCTCAAGCGGGTGCACCCGCAGAGCAAGGTGCTGATCCTGTCGATGCACACCGACCCGGCCCTCATCATGCAGGCCCTGGAGTCCGGAGCCCACGGCTATCTGCTCAAGGACACCACGGCGACCGAACTCGAGCACGCGCTGGACGCCTTGCGCAACAACGAGCGCTATCTGAGCCCGGCCATTGCCCACACGGTGATCACCCAGGCCCTGATCCGAAATCAGAAGCACCAACCCGAACCTGCCGACTCGCACAACCTGACGGCACGCCAGCTGGAAATCCTGCGGTTGATCGTTCGCGGCAAATCCACCCGAGAGATTGCCAACGGCCTGGGGTTGAGCGTCAAGACCGTCGAAACCCACCGTTCGCAGATCATGAAGCGTTTGCAGATCTACGATGTGGCCGGCCTGGTGCTGTTCGCCGTGCGTGAACAAATCATCAGCCTTGATGACTAGCCACTTCACTGGCCCGTAACAGCGGCGAGTCTTCAGGCAAATGCACGAGCAACGCCGCCGGGCGGACCGAGAAACGCAGGTTATCCCCGACCAGCGGCTCACCATCAAGGTTGATGCAGAGCCCTTCCGAGGCCTTGATCTCGACCCATGGCAGGCGCACCCGGACAAACATGCTGTCGATGCCAAAACCTTCGGTCAGCAGGTTTTTCAATGTACCGACCACCTCCTGCGGTGCCGGCAGGATACTGATGTCCAGCAAACCATCATCGACCAGGGCCTGTGGGCACAATTCCCGCCCGCCACCGGCCTGCCGGCCATTGCCGATGCCCAGCGCCAGCAGATCGCCGCTCCAGTGGAAATCCGGTCCCTGCAATTCACCGTAGGCGGTATGCAGCTCATTGAAGCGTGACAGGCCGGTGAACAGGTAAGCAGCACCACCGAGGATTTTCTTCAACTCCTCCGAGGTGTTCGCCGTGACATGACTGCCAAACCCACCGGTCGCCATGTTCAGGAATATCTGCCCGTCGACCTCCCCCAGATCAATGGGGGTCGGCGCGGTATCAAGCAACGCCAGCGCCTGATCAGGCTGCAGGGGCACGCCTGCCGCACGCGCAAAATCGTTGGCGGTTCCCAGCGGCATCAGTATCAGGCTGGCTTTTTTCGAGTGCTCCGCCATGGCCTCGGCGATATCCCGCAAGGTGCCATCGCCGCCACCGGCGATGATGTGTCGATAACCGGCCGCCAACGCTTCGCCCACCAGTCTCTGCGCATCGCCGGCTTCCCAGGTCAATCGCACAGCCAGCTCCCAGCCTTGTTCACGACGGTTTTCGACGGCGGCGCGAACCGCCTCGTTGAGTGCCTGTTTGCCATGCAGAATCAACAGCGCCTTGCGATCGCTCATTACTTCACTCCCGTTTGAATGGCATCTGGGAGATGTTGACCGCGCAGGCGCTGTTAAAGGTCGCCAGAAAACCAATTATTTCCAGTCAGGCAACTTGATCCCCTACGGCAGGATTTTTCTTACAGGACGTGAGGAATCAGCTCAATTGACCGCAAATCCGAATTGGTAGACCTTGGGGTTTCAGCAGGACACCACAGGGACGTGCCAAGCAAGGCCAAAACCCTGGATTACCGGCCAGCACAAGAGCCACGGGAGAAATTGATATGGAACCTCGCGTCACCGAGCTGGAAACACACCTCAAGCACATACGCAGGGACCTGGACGAAATCCGCGGTGACGTCAAATCCATCAAGCACAGGCTCGCCTACTCCGCCTGCGGAACGGTCGTGATCCTCGGACTTATTGGCTGGATCGCCAATAGCCGTTTCGAGCAGGTCATTTCATTGTTCCTGGCACATTGAATGGCCATCAAGCAAAAACCCGGTTCAATCAACCGGGTTTTTGCCTGGCTAATCCGCTGAAGCGGTCAACTCAGTACTTCGCTCAACGGAATGAAGAAAACGCTATCGCCCTGAACCAGCGTGCGACCTTCCAGGACTTCTACCAGTCCATCAGCCCAGGCAGCGCTGCGCAATACACCGGAACTCTGGTTTTTGTAGATCGTCGCCCTGCCGTTTTCCAGCCGTCCACGCAAATACTCCCGCCGATTGCCAGGTTGGGGCCAGTCAAACCCTGCCGGTACCTGCACCTTCAGCGGCTCGACTTCCTTTACACCCTGACGACGCAGGAGATAGGGCCTGGTCAACAAGGCAAAAGTCACAAGGGTCGATGCCGGATTGCCCGGCAAGCCGATCACGGGCACACCGCGAAAATGTCCGAACGTCAACGGTTTTCCGGGCTTGATGGCGAGCTTCCACAGCGTCAGTTCGCCCTCTTCACGCAAGGCGATACCCAGAAAATCGGCTTCTCCCACCGATACGCCACCGGTCGAGAGGATCAGGTCGACATCCTTCAACTCACCCAATCGGGAACGAGTGGTTTGCAGATCGTCCGGAAGAATGCCCGCGTCGACGACCTCACAGCCCAGACCCTGCAACCAGCTGCACAACAACACCCGGTTGCTGTTGTAGATCTGTCCCGGACCCAGCGTCTGGCCCGGCTCAACCAATTCGTCGCCGGTCGACAGCACCGCCACACGTACCTTGCGAACGACCTCCAGCTCGGCGTAGCCCAATGAGGCAGCCAATCCTTGCTCGATCGGCCCCAGGCGTGTGCCTGCCGGCAGAATCAACTCGCCGACGGTCGCTTCCTGGCCTTGCGGACGGATGTTCTGGCCCTGGGTAAAGGCTTGCGTGAAACGCACTCGCTCATCCGCCTGGACCTCGGCGTTTTCCTGCATCTCGACGCAATCGGCACCGGCGGGAACAGGCGCTCCGGTGAAAATGCGCGCACAGGTTCCAGGCTGCAACGGATCGGGGGCCTGGCCAGCAAACACCTTCTGGCTGACCACCAACGGCTCTCCCGTCCAGTCAGCCGTGCGCAGGGCATACCCGTCCATGGCACTGTTGGGCCAGGGCGGTAGATCAAGGGTCGACAGCAGATCTTCAGCCAGTACACGCCCCTGCACCTGCGCCAATGGCAAGCGTTCACGCTCGACAATCCTCGAAGCCTCGGCCATTTCCAGCAAGCGTGCCAACGCCACCTCGACGGGCATCAGGCTGCCGGTCTTGCCCGGCTTACCCACGGGATTCACAAGGCGCTGCCTGTTTCAGGTGGGGCACGAAATTGCACGGGCGATGCCGCGAATCCAGCTGTTCGGCCAGAATGCCGTCCCAACCGGTGCGCACGGCATTGGTCGAACCCGGCAAGCAGCAAACCAGCGTGCCATTGGCCAGACCGGCCAACGTCCGGGACTGGACGGTCGAGGTGCCGATATCGGCAACCGAGATCTGACGGAACAGCTCGCCGAATCCATCGACCTGCTTGTCCAGCAGGCAGCTGACGGCTTCCGGTGTGCTGTCACGCCCGGTAAAACCGGTTCCGCCGGTGATCAGCACCACCTGCACGACATCGTCGGCAATCCAGTTGGCGACTTGCGCACGAATTTTGTAGAGGTCATCTTTGAGCAACACCCGGGCTGCCAGGTAATGACCGGCGGCGCTCAGGCGATCGACAAAGAGCTGACCCGAGGTGTCGGTTTCCAGCGTGCGGGTATCGCTGACAGTCAGCACTGCAATGTTCAGCGGTGCGAAAGGTACATCAGCCTTGGCTTTCATAGGCTCGTCCAGTTGTAGGAGAAACAGCCCGGTGTTATATCACAGCGCTCCGTTTTTTCGCCGCTCCCATGGAGACCTGCCATGATCATGAATTCACAATTGCCACCCTGCTCCATTCTGCTCCTGGCAGGCGGTCGCGGCCAACGTATGGGGGGGCGGGACAAGGGGTTGCTGGACTGGCGAGGCGAACCGCTGATTGCTCACTTGCATCGCAAGACCCGCCCGCTGACCGATGACCTGATCATCTCCTGCAATCGCAACCTGGAGAAGTATGCGCCCTACGCCGACCAGTTGGTCCACGACGATGAAGGTGACTTCCCCGGGCCCCTGGCGGGAATTCGCGCGGGCCTGGAAGCGGCCCGCCATACCCATATGCTGGTCCTGCCCTGTGACGTTCCGGGCATTGATGCGGCGCTGATCGGCACCATGCGCGAGACCGCCAACCTGAATCCGGACAAGCCACTGATGGTGCGGCACGATGACCACTGGGAGCCGTTGTTGTGTGTAATTCCAGTGCTGCACAGGGCAGCCTTTGAAAAGGCCTGGAACGAGGGTGAGCGCAGCCCTGGCCGGTTGATGCGCAAGCTCGGCGCGACCGCGCTGCAATGCCCCGACAATGACCCTCGGCTGGCCAACCTCAACACGCCGGAACTATTAAGCGGTCATGCAAGCGGTCACGACACTGTGTCAGACTGACATTGATCAGGAACTTGCGCGGACGGTTCACGTCTCAAGTTCAGCAACCAAAGAATTCATATTCGGAGACACACTCATGATGCAACGGACACTCGCCACTTTCATGCTCGCACTGGGCCTCGCCACCCTCGCCGGTTGCGCGTCGCCTACGGTGATCACCTTGAATGACGGTCGCGAAATCCAGGCCGTCGACACGCCAGAGTTCGACAAGGATTCCGGCTTCTACGAATTCGAACAGCTCGATGGCAAACAGACTCGCATCAACAAAGATCAGGTCCGTACCGTCAAAGAGCTGTAACCGGGTGCCACCGGATACAGAAAAGCCCGCTTGATGCGGGCTTTTTCATGCCTGAAGAACAGCACTTCAGGGGCGCCGTTCAGGATCACCATTGCAGGGTAATTTCACTCTCGAACACTCGCTCCTGGCCTGTGACCGGATCGATGAATCTCAGCCCCTGGGCCAGCAGCTTCAAAGGATTGGCGTAGTCATCCTGCGCATCCTTGAGCACCTCGGGGTAAAACGGGTCGTTGCAGATAGCGGCGCCCAACGCCGCCATGTGTACCCGCAACTGATGTTTCTTGCCCGTCACCGGGTAAAGACCATACCGCCAGAGTTTCTCCTGTTTCTCCCTGACTTCGATCGCCGTCTCGGTGTTGCAGGCCCCAGGCCCTTCCTGCATGCGGAAGAATGGCTCGCCATCGACCAGCCGGCTTTTATGAACCAGCGGGAAGGCAAGTTCAGGCAACGCCGCTGCGATGGCCTCATAACGCTTTTCGATCTGCCGGGTTGGAAACAACGACTGATAAGCCGAACGACTCTGTGGATTGGCGGAAAACAGTACCAGCCCTGCGGTATGCCGGTCGATGCGATGCAATGGCACCAGATGCGGATTGTCCAGGCGACGGATCAAGCGCCTGAGCAGCGTCTGTTCGACGTATTCACCAGCCGGCGTCACCGGCAGAAAGTGCGGTTTGTCGGCCACCACCAGATGCTCGTCCGCGTACAGAATCGACTCGATCACCGGGATCGGCTTTTCATCCGGCACTTCGCGAAAATAATGAATCCGCAAACCTTCCCTGTAGGCCAAATCGAGGGCAATCGGCATGCCCTGCCCATCGAGGACCCGGCCACGGGCGATTCTGTCCAGCCATTGTTCCCGACCAATGGCGCTGAAATGCTCGCACAGGCAATCGACAACGGTCAGCCACGGGCCAGGTGGCAAGTACAGCGTACTGGCCTGGCTGTGTGCCGCGGAAAAAGAAGAAGTGGACATACGAAAGTTCTAACCCTCAGTGCAGGGCGGCATTATCCAACAGCACGGGGAGTGAGCCTAGCCTCAAGCCGGAATCCGTGTGCGCGCCGCCGCTTCGGTGTATTCCTTGAGCCAGCGCAGTACATCAACCGCCTCCCAGCGAGCGGGGTCATAGAGGGCATACAACAATCCCTGATAACCCACGACATCGAGTTGCCGGTGATAACCCGCGCGTTGAAACAAGGCTTCGATCTCTGCGAAACAGGTATTGAAATGCGTTTTGTTGAAGGGTGTCTTGCCCTCGGTCACCAGACCATCCAGACGCAACTCAAGAACAGCTTCACTCACGACGTCTGCGGACATCCGGTTCACGCTGTTCTTCAACTGTTCGACATTGACCACGATTCATCCCTCTCACGCCCGGGCTTGTCTGCTCGCTGCCGAAAATCAGCAGCGGCCATGCAAGCGCCACGAATAACTGTATGCGCATACAGTATCCGATCAGTACCGGATAAGCCAAGGGGATCAATCGCAAAGTTCGACAGACGGGAAACACCACCAGCGCAAAAGCCGCTCAAAGCAAGAACGCCACCACCTCATCGGCACTGAATGGCCAGCCCAGTTCAGCACCGGTGTCGACCCGCCGCAACACCGGGATGCGCAGGCTGTAGGCGGCGAACCAGGTTTCATCTTCGGCGATATCCACCAGCTCCACCAGCAGACCGCGCTCGACAAACTCCATCAACATGGCTTCGGCTACTTCACAGAGATGGCATCCAAGGGTGCCGAACAGCTGACATTCGGGAAGCATGAGCACTCAACCGGAAAATGAAGTGACCATTCTAGGCCTGCTCCGAAAAACCGTCGAGCCATTGAGTCTCCTGCCTGATGCCAGCGATGATCAGACCTGTGTCAGTCCTGGCTGACGGCGCCGATCTTGTGGATCGAAAGGTCCGCGCCGTAATACTCCTGCTCCTGACTCAGACGCAATCCATGCAGAGCCTTGATCACGCCATACACGGCGAACCCGCCGGCCAGAGCCACGGTGACGCCCAGTGCGGTGCCGATCAACTGGCTGATCAGGCTGACCCCACCCAGCCCGCCCAAAGCGCTCTGGCCGAAAATGCCGCAGGCAATACCGCCCCACACGCCGCACAAACCGTGCAGCGGCCAGACACCCAACACGTCGTCTATGCGCCACTTGACCTGAGCGGCGGTAAAGCACCAGACAAACAACGCCCCCGCGACGGCGCCGGTCACCAGCGCCCCCACCGGATGCATCAGGTCGGAGCCGGCGCAGATCGCCACCAGTCCCGCCAACGGTCCGTTGTGCAGAAAGCCGGGGTCGTTGCGCCCGACGATCAGCGCGGCCACCGTACCGCCCACCATGGCCATCAATGAGTTCACCGCCACCAGTCCGCTGACACCTTGCAGGGTTTGCGCGCTCATGACGTTGAAGCCGAACCAGCCAACAATCAGGATCCATGAGCCCAACGCCAGAAACGGGATGCTCGAGGGCGCGAACGCGACCAGCCGACCTTCGCGATAGCGGCCATTACGCGGCCCGAGCAACAGCACCGCCGCCAGTGCCAGCCAACCGCCCATGGCATGCACCACCACTGAACCTGCGAAATCATGGAAACCGGCGCCAAAACGCTCCAGCAGCCAGGCTTGCAAACCCAGGTTGCCGTTCCAGACCATGCCTTCGAAGAACGGATAGATGAACGCGACAATCAACGCAGTTGCACACAGCTGCGGGACAAACCGGGCGCGCTCGGCGATTCCTCCGGAAATGATCGCAGGGATAGCCGCGGCAAAGGTCAGCAGGAAGAAAAACTTCACCAATCCATAACCATGGTCGGCATTGAGCACGGCCGCCGGTTGCATGAAGGTCACGCCATAAGAAATCCAATAGCCTATAAAGAAGTAAGCCAGTGTCGATACGGCGAAGTCACTGAGGATTTTCGACAAGGCATTGACCTGGTTTTTCTGTCGCACGGTTCCGACTTCGAGAAAGGCAAAACCGGCGTGCATGGCCAGAACCATGACCGCACCGATCAGAATGAACAGCGTGTTGGAGCTATGGACCAGGGTGTCCACGGCGCTTTGCAAATTTTCCATGGGATGGGCAGACCTTATGGCAGAAAAAAGCACCAAAGCAGTTCGCGATGACCGCCCACGCACCAAGTTGCAGCTTCGAAGCATCAGAGGACTGATCTCGTTGAACCGCCATGGTGCACGGACACCGTCCGGGAAAAACGTGATCCGGACGTTTGCGCGCGTTTTTGATTGTTGGTCCTACGGTTTTACTGAAATCATGCCCGGCTATAGCGCAATGGTGCGGACCGGCGCACCACGACACAGCAAAAGTTGTACCAGTCATTTGTACTGAACCTTCGCAGAAGGCTCATACTCGAACCCATCAGAAAGCCACTTATGGAGATCCACCATGGCCCGCATCCAGGCAAAGACTGCTCAAGAAATCCTGATGAACGATTTTCAGACACTGGTCAGTGACACCGAACGGTTGCTGGAGCACACCGCGACCCTGGCCGGCGACCAGGCCGACGAGTTGCGCGAGCAGATTCACGAAAGTCTCTTACGTGCCCGTGAAACCCTGAAGCTGACCGAAGACTCCCTGCGCGAACGCGGCAAGGCGGCTGTCACCGCCACCGAAGACTATGTCCAGGCCAACCCTTGGCAATCGGTCGGAATCGCGGCCGGCGTGGGTTTCCTGATCGGCCTGCTGGCCAGCCGGCGCTGATATGTCGATCGGTGAATCCGGCCCGTCTGCGACGGGAACAAGCTCCTCATCGCGGCGCCTGGGTGCTGCCTTCCTGGGGTTGCTGCACAGCCATGTCGAACTGTTCGGCATCGAGTTGCAGGAACAGAAAGCCCGCACCGTCAGCCTGTTGCTGTTTGCCGGTCTGGCGCTGGTGTTTGCGTTGCTGCTGCTGGTAGGGCTGTCGACGCTGGTGCTGATCGTGTTCTGGGACACCTATCGCCTGACCGCCATCATCGGGCTCTGCGTGTTCTACACCCTCGCCGCCATATTCTGCGCGATGCGTTTGAGGGCAGCGATTTTCGATGAGTCCTCGCCCTTCCACGGGACGCTGGAAGAGCTGGCCAACGATCGGGAGCGCCTGCTGCCATGAACCTGCCTGAATTGCCACGCAACAGCTCACGCACGGAAATGCGCAAGGCGCTGATTCGCCTGCGCATGGAAATGCACCGCCAGGAAATCCGCCACGAATCCGCGCAACTGCTGCAACCGTTGCAACGCGTGCGCGGGATGACGCAGAACCTGCAGGACGGTTTCGGCATCAAACACGCGCCACTCTGGGGCGTGGCCGCCGTCACCTTGCTGGGTTTTCTGACCGGCAAGGGCGCAAAGAATGGCGGTGGCCTCAGCAGCCTGACCCGGCTCATCCGCCTCGGCACCACACTGGGGCCGCTGATCAGACTGATCATGCAGGGCTCTTCGCGCAAAGACTGATCAGTTTCTTTCTGGCTACGCTCTTGCAGTATCGACGGGATGCCCCCTCTATCGAGGGGGGGCAATCCTTTGCGCCTACCCGGTCAATTGCCCCCCTGCGAAAAAAGCTCTTGCAAGGTGGCCTAGATATCGACGGCGCCCGGTTGTAGTTCCGCTTGCAGGTCATGACGCGAAACGGGAAGCTAGGCCATCAGTCACCTGACGGAGAGTCCCGCCTTGGATTGGCACACCCTGCTTACCCGCGAACGCCTCGGAAAGCCTCTGCACAGCCCTGAAGAACTCGGCCGCAGCCCTTTTCACAAAGACCACGACCGCATCATTTTCTCGGGGGCTTTCCGCCGCCTCGGGCGCAAGACCCAGGTCCATCCGGTGTCCAGCAATGATCACATTCATACGCGCCTGACCCACTCGCTGGAAGTCAGTTGCGTGGGGCGCTCGCTGGGCATGCGGGTCGGCGAAACCATCCGCAACGCCCTGCCCGACTGGTGCGAACCCAGCGACCTGGGGATGGTGGTGCAATCGGCCTGCCTGGCACACGACATCGGCAACCCGCCGTTCGGCCATTCCGGTGAAGACGCGATCCGTCACTGGTTCCAGCAAGCCGCCGGCCGTGGCTGGCTGGATGCGATGAGTGAAGCCGAGCGCAATGACTTCCTGAACTTCGAAGGCAACGCCCAGGGCTTTCGGGTACTCACTCAACTGGAGTATCACCAGTTCGACGGCGGCACCCGACTGACCTATGCAACCCTGGGCACCTACCTGAAGTATCCATGGACGGCCAGGCACGCCGATTCGCTGGGCTACAAGAAACACAAGTTCGGCTGTTATCAGAGCGAGCTGCCGCTATTGGAGCAGATCGCCCATAAACTCGGCCTGCCACAACTTGAGGAACAACGCTGGGCGCGGCATCCGCTGGTGTACCTGATGGAGGCCGCCGACGACATCTGCTATGCGCTGATCGACCTGGAAGACGGCCTGGAAATGGAATTGCTGGAGTACGCCGAAGTCGAGTCCCTGCTGCTGGACCTGGTGGGCGACGACTTGCCGGAGACCTACCGCCAGCTCGGTCCCGGCGATTCGCGCCGACGCAAACTGGCGATCCTGCGCGGCAAGGCCATCGAACACTTGACCAATGCCGCGGCCCGCGCCTTCGTCGAGCAACAGCACGCACTGCTGGCCGGCACATTGCCCGGCGACCTGGTGGAGCACATGCACGGGCCCGCCAAGCGTTGCGTGTTGAACGCCAAGGACATGGCCCGCAAGAAAATCTTCCAGGACAAGCGCAAGACCCTGCACGAGATCGGCGCCTACACCACCCTGGAAATTCTCCTCAATGCCTTTTGCGGCGCAGCACTGGAGCAGCACAACGGCCGGACCCCGTCATTCAAGAGTCGCCGCATCCTTGATCTGCTGGGTAACAATGCACCCGACCCTCACGGCCCGTTGCACACGTCGTTTTTGCGCATGATTGATTTCATCGCCGGCATGACCGACAGCTATGCCAGTGACATGGCCCTGGAAATGACCGGACGTGCCAGCCACTGAGGTGCTTCGTTTGATCAGCCATTACGGCGTTCGTTTTGGCTGATCCCCCCCCTCAACCTCCAACAGCGCTCAAGTCTCGTCGAATCGCCCTACAACACATGGCGAGCGAACTGATCGCCTGTCCGGCACTCTCGCGAAACAATCGCCCTCCCTCTGTTCGACAGATGAAGTGTGCACCATGGCCGAAGACGATCTACGCATCCTCGTGGTGGAGGACCACCCCTTCCAACTGATAGCCACTCAATGCCTGCTGGAAAGTTATGGCTTCACCCGACTGACTACCGCCGACAGCGCCAGAAGCGCCATGCTGCAGATGCTCGGGGTCGACCAGCCATTCGACATCCTTTTATGCGATCAATGCCTGCCCGATCTGACCGGACTCGATCTGGTCCGGTTCGCCAGTCAGCGAGGGCTGATCAGACAGGCGATCATGCTGAGCAGCCTGACGACGTCTGAACTGGATGAACTTGTAAAAACGGCCAATGAACACGGACTGCCATTATTGGGCTACTTAATAAAACCATTGAAACAATCTGAATTGAGAGACCTGTTGACCCTGGCACCAACATAAACAAAAAGCACATATAAGAACCGACAAATACACAGCGTAAAACCTACAAACAACTTCCAAAAAAAATCCACCAGACCGCCAAATTCCCCAGACTTCCTAATAAGAAACCTAGTTAATACGTAGTCCTATTCCTTTTAATTTGTAGGATTTCTCCTATATTGCTGCTACAGCCCGGTCCGTTCATGCGTCCCTTCAAGCATCTGAGCTAAGGTGCGCGCTTTATTTGAGCTCGCATGGGACTTGATTATGAACTCCGTTTTTATTGTCGACGATCACCCGGTTATCCGCCTTGCCGTTCGAATGCTACTGGAACACGAAGGTTACAAAGTCGTCGGCGAAACTGACAATGGGGTCGACGCCATGCAGATGGTTCGCGAATGCATGCCGGACCTGGTCATTCTCGATATCAGCATTCCAAAACTGGATGGACTGGAAGTGCTGTCCCGGTTCAACGCAATGAGTAACCCTCCTAAAACACTGGTACTGACCGCACAATGCCCGACACTCTTCGGTATTCGTTGCATGCAATCCGGAGCCTCGGGTTATGTTTGCAAACAAGAGGACATCAGTGAACTGGTGAGTTCCATAAAAGCAGTATTTTCAGGTTACAACTATTTCCCGAGTGAAGCCTTGAACCCCATCCACGGAGATGAAACACGCTGCATCGAATTGGAACTGTTCAAGTCCGTAAACGACCGGGAACTGATGGTCCTGCAACTTTTTGCCCAAGGTCGCACAAACAAGGAAATCGCCAAGGGCATGTTTCTGAGCAACAAGACCGTGAGTACCTACAAAAAGCGACTCATGCAGAAACTCAAAGCCAAATCCCTGGTTGAACTGATCGAGATGGCAAAACGTAACGCACTCGTGTGAGAACCTGGATGCCCAGCCGTTTGAAGGTCTATCTGATTCAAGTGACCGCAGGTCTATGCGTGAGCACCTCGTTGTTCGGAGCACCGGGCGATGAATTCTACACACTGCTCAGTCGCGCGAAGGTCGGGGCGCTGGAGATTCGACTGGATGAATCCCAGCAACAATGGATAAACAACAAAAATCAACTGACGCTCGGCACGTCGGCCCCGGACTACCCCCCTTTCGACCTGACCACCAGTGGTCAGGACTATGAAGGCTTTACCGCCGATTACGCTGGCCTTCTGGAAAAAGCAACCGGGTTGCCGGTCAAGGTTCGGCGTTTCGAATCCCGAGGGGCCGCGATCGCTGCGCTGCAGAACGGCGATGTCGATCTGCTTGGCAGCGCCAATGGATTCGAAGCTGGAATTGCCGAGATTGCCCTGTCCATACCCTATGCCGTCGACCAACCCGTATTGGTGACCCGCGAAGGGGAAACCCGATCCCTCACCGATGGCCTGGCCGGATTGCGCCTGAGCATGGTGTATCACTATTTGCCGCTGGCGGAAGTCAAGGCGTTGTACCCAAAGGCGATCATCACGTCCTATCCGTCCTACCAGAATGCGATCAATGCCGTTGCCTTCGATCAGGCGGATGTGTTTCTCGGCGACACGATTTCAACTCACTACATGATCAACAAGGGGTACTTGAACAACATCCGGATGGCCAACTTCGGCAAACATGAAGCCCATGGCTTCAGCTTTGCCGTCAACAGGAACAACCCCGAGCTGCTCGGCATCATCAACACGATGATCAGGGCCATTCCCTCCAGTGAGCGAGAAAACATCGCCAAACGCTGGAGCGCCGGCAGCGACATTCTGCTGACCGATCAAAAGCTGCAACTCACTGACCGGGAAGAACGCTGGCTGGCACATCACCCGACAGTGCGCGTCGTCGTCAACGAAGCCTATGCGCCACTGACGTTTTTCGATAGCAATGACAACTTTCGCGGGATCAGCGCGGATTTGCTTGAGCTGATCAGGCTGCGCACCGGCTTGCGCTTTGACATCCAGCGCAGTCGAAACGATGACGAGATGATCAAACAGATCAAAAACAACCAGGCCGATGTGATCGCCGCATTGCTCCCCAGCACCAAACGTCAAACCCAACTGAACTTTACCCGCCCCTTCCTGGAAAACTCCTACGTCCTGCTGACCCGCAAAGCCGCCGACAGCCCGACCAACCTCGAGCAGTTGCAGGACAAACGCCTGGCCATTGCCCGCGGCAATCCACTCATGGATTACCTGCGCATGGAATTTCCCCGGATCAGGTTGATCGAAGCTCCAGATACCTTCAGCGCCGTAGAGTTACTCGACGAAGGTCAGGCCGAGGGCGCGGTGAACTCACTGGTCATTGCCAATTACTTCATTTCCTCGCGGCTGTTCGAACACACCTTGCAAATCAGCACCACCATCGGCACCGAGCAGGCAGCGTTCTCGCTGGCCACTGCACGGGACGCCAAAGAGCTGAACGCCATTCTGAACAAAGCGCTGCTGAGCATCTCGCCGGAGGAACTGGGCATCATCAACAGTCGCTGGCGCGGCTATTCGGCGTCCTCGCAAAGCACCTGGCGCAACTATCAAAGACTGTTCTACCAAATCGTCATTGGTGCCGGTGCGCTATTGCTGATTTCCATTGCGTGGAACGACTACATGCGACGCCAGATCAAGCAGCGCAAGACCGCCGAGCGTGCATTGAACGATCAGTTCGAGTTCATGCGATCGCTGGTCAATGGCACGCCCCATCCTATCTACGTACGTGATCGCCAGGGATTGCTGCAAAGTTGCAACGACAGTTACCTGCAAGCGTTCTGCGCCAGGCGGGAAGATGTCATCGGCAAAAGCGTCATGCAGGGGGCGATGAGCAATGTGTTCGAAGCCCGGGAGTACCAGGCTGACTATCAGCGCGTGGTGACCGAGGGCAGACCGTTGATCGTCGATCGCGAACTGCACATTGGTGGCCGGCGGCTGACGATCTATCACTGGATTCTTCCCTACCGCGATTCCAGCGCGACAGTGCAAGGCATTATCGGTGGCTGGATCGACATCAGCGAACGCCGGCAACTGCTCGATGATCTGCGTTGCGCGAAAGAACACGCCGATAACGCCAACCGGGCCAAAAGCACGTTTCTGGCAACGATGAGCCATGAGATCCGCACGCCGATGAATGCAATCATCGGCATGCTTGAACTGACACTTAAGCGTCTTGATCATCGGCACTCGGAGCGTCCGGCCATCGATGTCGCGTACAACTCGGCGAAAGGGTTGCTGGAACTGATTGGCGACATCCTCGACATTGCCAGAATCGAATCGGGACGCTTGAGCCTTAGCCCGGAGCGCGTCAATCCGGGTGAACTCGTGGCCTCGGTCGTACGGATTTTCGATGGCCTTGCCCGACAGAAGGAACTCGAACTGCAGCTGGAGTTTTCTTCGGCCAACCCGACCTTCGATGTGTTGCTGGACCCTTTGCGCTTCAAGCAGGTGCTGTCCAACCTGATCAGCAATGCCATCAAGTTTACCGAGCAAGGCAAGGTCCGGGTCATTGTCGACCTGCACCCGGCAATGCAGCCTGATCGTGTGCAAATGCGGGTGCAGGTTCACGACAGTGGAATCGGGATCAGCGAACAGGATCAATACCGACTGTTCGAGCCCTTCGCCCAGGCCGACAACGCCACTCAATCGGCCAGGGGGGGCGCAGGGCTGGGGCTGGTCATCAGCCGCAATCTCTGCGAGATGATGGGCGGCAGTCTGCAACTGCGCAGCGAGCCGGGTGTCGGCACTCAAGTGGAGGTATTGCTGCACCTGGAAACATTACCGCTGCAACCATCTGCCCAGGTGGCCGAGACGCAAATTGTCGTCGCCACAACCCCATTGAATGTTCTGGTCGTCGACGATCATTCGGCCAATCGCTTGCTCACCTGCCAGCAACTGGAGTTTCTAGGCCATCGATTTACCGTCGCGGCCGATGGCCAGGAGGGATTGGAGGCATGGAAAGACCAACCGTTTGATCTGGTGATCGCCGATTGCAACATGCCGGTCATGAACGGTTACGAGCTGGCCCGTGCCATTCGCCAGCACGAAAGACAAAACCATCGCCCTCCCTGCACCGTGCTCGGTTTCACCGCCAACGCCCAACCGGAAGAAATACAACGCTGCAAACAGGCCGGGATGGATGACTGCCTGTTCAAACCCCTGAGCCTCGGTGCCTTGAGCCAGTGGATGGAAAACATTGAGCCCCCCCATGCAACCCCGGCGTTCAGCCTGCACGGGTTGAAACTGCTGACCGGAGGCAACCCGATTTTGAACCGCAGATTGCTCAACGAGTTGGTCAACAGCAACCGCCAGGATCTGCAAACGCTGCAGACACTAGCCAGCTCCGGGGATACGCAGGCGCTGCAGGACATTGCCCACAAAATCAAAGGCGCAGCCCGGATAGTGCAAGCCTCCCCCCTGATCGACCGTTGCGAGGCGCTTGAAGCCGCCTGCCATGAGGATTTCGATCGCGAAAAAGTGGCCGGATGCTGCCAATCCATGGAACGCACCATGCTTGAGCTGGAGGAGGCGTTACTACGTCAGATCAAGCATTACGACGAAGGCACAATGACAGAGCCTTAACTATGCTTGGACCCTCAGCAGGGTGTTGACCCTCATGGAGAAACCCGCAATGCCTGACCCACTGCGCACGGATCCACGCCGGTTTCCACTGCATGTCCATATCAGCGTGATGTTCACCTTTCTGTTGTTGCTGACCGGAGTGCTGCTGGGGCTTTTCAACTACCGGCAAACGACCCAGATCATACTGTCCAGCAGTGAAAAACTCTTCAACCGTATCGAGCAGGATGTCCGGCTGGACCTGCACGCAACCTATGAACCCATTCGCCACCTGTTGAGCCTGCTGGCACTCAATCCGGCGGGCCAGTCCACTGATCTGGAACACCGCCTGGCACTGCTCGAACCGTTCAGCCAGTCACTCGAGGACAACCCCAATCTGGCGTCGCTGTACCTGGGCTACGACAACGGCGACTTTTTCATGGTCCGCCCGCTGCGTACTCCGCAGGTCAAAGCGCTGGTCAAGGCCCCGGACACGGCGTTTTACCAGGTCTGGAGCATTGAACACGACAGCAGCGGCCTGGCTCGTTCCCAGTCTTTGTTTTTCGACCGGGACCTGGCACTCGTCAGCCGCCAGGACAACCTGAACGACACCTACGACCCTCGCAGCCGTGCCTGGTTTACCAGCGCCCGTAGCGACAATGACCAGATCACGACCGAACCCTATATCTTTTTTTCCACCCATGACATTGGCACGACGCTGGCGCGACGCAGTGGCGACAAAGCAATCATGGCCGCCGACCTGACCCTGGCCGAACTCAGCGCGACCCTGGCCAAGCACGTCGTGACCCCCCATACCGAAATCGTGCTGTTCGATGCCGAAGGCAATGCCATTGCCTACCCCGACAGCCGCAAGCTGATCATCGATGATCAGACATCCCGCCTGATCAAGGCCGCGGACCTGAGCCCCAGCCTGGGTGCGCTGCTCAACAACCCCTCTCAAGGCAGCCGCCTGGATGCCAACGGCCGGCAGTGGATCGTGGCCCGCAGCAGCATGCAGGAGGGCGGCCCCCAAGGCCTGCAACTGGCGCTGCTGGTACCGGAAGACGAGTTGCTTGTCGATGCTTACCGAATGCGCTGGCAAGGTGCGCTCATTACCCTGGCAACGCTGCTGTTATGCGTGCCGCTGGGTTGGCTGACCTCCAGAGTCCTGGTCAAACCCTTGCGTGCGCTGGTGCAGGAAGCCGATGCGATTCGCAGTTTCGATTTCAATTTTCCGCTTTCCCGTCGCTCGCCGGTGCTCGAAGTCGACCAACTGAGCGTGTCGATGGCACGGATGAAAGACACGCTGGCGAGCTTCTTCCAGATCACTGACAGCCTCAGCGCCGAAACCCGTTTCGCCCCGCTGCTGGAACGCGTGTTGTTTGAAACCGTGAAAATCGGTCAGGCACAGGCCGGCCTGATCTATCTGCGCGAAGGTGATGGCGGGTACATGGAACCCCACGGACTGGTCATCAATGACACCACCGAAAACCTGCAATCCTTCGACATCCGCGGACACTCACTGGAAAACCCGCAAAGCCCCCCATGGCTGCAGCAACTGGCAAACGTCGACAACGTCGTCAGTAACCTGGGGTTCGAGCAAGCGGGCGACCTGCAGAAAGTCTTGCTTGCGCTGGAAAGTCCCCGAGTCCATTTGATCGGAATCCGCCTGCATAATCGTCACAACGAAACCGTGGGCCTGCTGGTGTTGCTATTGGCCGACAGCGGCGAGCACAGCGATCTGGACAAACTGCGACCGGACCGCATTGCGTTTCTCCAGGCGGTGTCCGGCGCGGCGGCCGTGTGTATTGAAAGCCAGCGCCTGCAGGCCCGGCAAAAACAGCTGCTGGACGCCTTCATTCAACTGCTGGCCGGTGCCATCGACGCCAAAAGTCCCTATACCGGCGGCCATTGCCAGCGCGTGCCGGAACTGACCCTGATGCTTGCCCGGGCGGCAGCAGCCAGCCAGGAACCCGCCTTCAGCGCCTATCAGCCGACCGAAGATGAATGGGAGGCACTGCACATCGCTGCCTGGCTGCACGATTGCGGCAAGATCACCACGCCGGAATACGTCGTCGACAAAGCCACGAAGCTGGAAACCCTGACCGATCGCATCCACGAAATCCGCACCCGCTTCGAGGTACTCAAGCGCGATGTCTGGATCAACTACTGGCAGGCCATTGCCCTGGGCGGTGACGAGCAAGCGCTGGCAGAACTGCGTGATGCCAGCCTGGCCGGGCTGGATGATGATTTCGCCTTCATTGCCCGTTGCAATCTGGGTGGCGAAGCCATGGCCGACGCTGACCTGCAACGCCTGCGCAGCGTGGCTGAACGCACCTGGACCCGAACCCTGGATGACCGGCTGGGCGTGTCCTGGGAAGAGAACCGGCGCCAGTCCAGAACGCCCGCCCCCACCCTGCCCGTCAGCGAACCCTTACTGGCGGACAAGCCCGAGCACCTGTTCGAACGCAGCGAAAACGAAGTGATACCGCAAGACAATCCCCTGGGTTTCAAACTCGACGTTCCGCCCCACAAATACAATCGGGGTGAGCTGTACAACCTGAGCATTGTCCGGGGCACCCTGACGAGCGAGGAGCGTTATGTCATCAATAACCACATCGTCCAGACGATTCTGATGCTCAACCATCTGCCGTTCCCCGGACACCTGCGCAGCGTCGCGGAAATAGCCGGCGGGCATCACGAAAAAATGGACGGCAGTGGTTATCCGAAACGCTTGAAGCGAGAAGACATGAGCCTGCCGGCGCGAATGATGGCGATTGCCGATATTTTCGAAGCGCTGACGGCCGCCGACCGCCCTTACAAAAAAGCCAAGACCCTGAGCGAGGCGCTGGGCATCATGGCGTTCATGTGCCGTGATGCCCACATCGACCCGGAACTGTTCGGGCTGTTCATCAGGGCACAGATCTATTTGCAGTACGCCAGGCGCTTCCTCGACCCTGCGCAGATCGACGCGGTGGACGCATCGGACCTGCTGGCCAAGGCAGGCCTGGCGTCTTGATCAGCAGTCGGTCAAACGCAGGAAAATCGCCGCCAGTTGCTCGATACCGGCCTGGTCCTGCGGAGTGAACCGCGCCAGTTTCGGGCTGTCGAGGTCGAGCACGCCGATCAATCGGCCGTCCTTGACCAGCGGCACTACCAGTTCGCTGTTCGAGGCGCTGTCACAGGCAATGTGACCAGGGAACGCGTGCACATCTTCGACCAACTGGGTCTGCAAGGTAGCGGCTGCCGTTCCGCAGACACCACGTCCGAACGGAATCCGCACGCAAGCGATCTGCCCCTGAAACGGGCCCAGCACCAGTTCCTCATTGCGGTTGAGGTAGAAACCGGCCCAGTTCAGGTCATCGATCTGATTGAACAGAAACGCCGAGAACTGCGCGGCATTGGCGATGAAATCCCGCTCGTCCGCCAGCAAGGACTCAAGCTGCGCGTGCAGCATGCCGTAGCCTTCGAGGCCCTGGCCGCTCTTTTGTAAATCGATCATGCCTTGTGCTCCAACAGTTTCAGCCCGACCCAGTAACGGGCAAATTGATAAGCGCAACGTCCATTGCGATTGCCTCTGCCGGTAGCCCAGCGTACCGCCAGGATGTCCAGCTCTTCGCTGCGCTGCCATGCCAGCCCGGCTTTGCCGGCCAACTGGCCGATCCAGTGTTCGACGACGTTGAGGAAGTGTTCCTGGGTAAACGGATAGAACGATAGCCACAGGCCGAAGCGGTCCGACAGCGCGATCTTGTCTTCCACCGCCTCGCTCGGATGCAGTTCGCCGTCGACCCGCTTCCAGTTCTCGTTGTCACTTTCCTTTTCCGGCACCAGGTGGCGACGGTTCGACGTGGCGTACAGCAAGACGTTGTCCGGCGCCTGTTCCAGCGAGCCATCGAGTACGCTTTTGAGCACTCGGTAATCGCCCTCGCCCGACTCGAACGAGAGGTCATCGCAAAACAGCACGAAACGCTGGGGCAGTTTGCCGATCTGTTCGACCACTCGCGGCAGGTCTGCCAGGTGATCGCGTTCAATCTCGATCAGACGCAAACCGACTTGAGCGTGCTCGGCCAACAAGGCGCGCACCAGCGAAGACTTGCCGGTGCCGCGCGAGCCCCAGAGCAAGGCGTGGTTGGCGGGCATGCCATCGAGGAACTGTCGGGTGTTGCGCCCAAGCTGCTCAACTTGCCGGTCGACGCCGATCAGGTCCGACAGGCGCATGTCGAGGCTGACCTGCAGCGGCATCAGATAACCGCCGCGAGACTCACGCTGCCAGCGCGCGGCCAGGCATTGCGTCCAGTCGATGGCTGGCCGGGGTGCCGGCAGCAACGGCTCGATACGCGCCAGAACGGCATCAGCGCGTTCAAGAAAAGCATTCAATCGGGAATCCACGACTTCTCCTCGGGCACGTTCACAGTAATGATGGTGATACAGCGACCAAACACAGCGTCACACAAGCGGCTGCCCCCGCAGTACAGGCCTCGCGAGAACATCAACAGGCAGGCATGATCGACTATGCTTGAGCAGCGAAAGGAAACGGAAGTGGTTCACCCCCCCATGGACATCAAATTCACCAACCGGCTGTCATTCAAGCAAGCCCGGCTTACCGTGCTGGTCGGTTTCATTCTGGGCACGCTGCTCAGCCTGCTGCAAATAGGCATCGATTATGCCAGTGAAGACGCCTCCATCAATCGTGAAATCCTTTCATTACTGGAAATCAGCCACAACCCGGCCTCGCGAATCGCCTACAACATCGACGCCGAACTCGCCAAGGAACTGACCCAGGGCCTGCTGCGCTCGCCGGCGATCATCGGCGCGAAACTGACCGACAACAACGGCACCGTGCTGGCGAACTCCAAGCGACCCGAGGTGCAAAACGGCTACCGGATGTTCAGTGACTTCCTGTTCGGTGCCAGCCGACAGTTCGAAGACCGGCTTTACCTGGATAATTTACCCAACGAATCCCTGGGTACGCTGCGGCTGAAGGTCGATACCTACGCCTTCGGCAACCGGTTCCTGCGCCGGGCCGAAGTGACCCTGATCAATGGCTTCGCCCGCAGCCTGCTGCTGTCCGGCATCCTGCTGGCGCTCTTCTATGTGATGCTGACCAAACCCCTGGTACGGGTAATCCGTGAGCTCAGCGGTCGCGACCCGGGCAACACCGAACCGACGTCGCTGGAGTGTCCTGCCGGGCACGCCAACGATGAGATTGGTGTACTGGTCAAGGTTGCCAACCAGCAATTCAAAAACATCGCCACCGAAATCCGGCAGCGGCGCAACGCGGAAAACCGCCTGACCGAATACCTTGGCCAACTGGAAAACATCGTCTCGGCCCGCACCGCCGAACTCAAGGCAATCAATGCCAGGCTCAGCCAATCCAACGAGGAACTGGAAGCCGCGCGCAGTACCGCCCTCGACATGGCCGAAGCCCGCTCGGTGTTCCTGGCCAACATGAGCCATGAAATCCGCACGCCCCTCAATGGCTTGCTCGGGATGATCGCGCTGTCCCTCGACGGACCGCTCAATGCCGAACAACAGCAACAGCTGTCGATTGCCCATGACTCGGGCAAGGTACTGGTGGAACTGCTCAACGATATCCTCGATTTGTCGAAGTTCGATGCCGGTCAACTCGAACTCGAACACATCCCCTTCGACCTCGGCTCACTGATCGAGGACACCGCCAACCTGTTGTCGCAGAACGCCGCCCCCAGCGTCGAACTGACCTGCCTGATCGATCCGCATTTCCCGACTCTGGTGCTCGGCGATCCGACCCGGGTGCGGCAGATCGTCAGTAACCTGCTGTCCAACGCCCTCAAGTTCACCCGTTTCGGTCGTGTCGACGTACGCCTGTCAACGTTCGGGGACGGCGTCAGAATCGAAGTGTGCGACACCGGCATCGGCATCCCTCAGGAAGCCCAGGCCAGGATCTTCCAGCCTTTCACCCAGGCCGGAGCCGGTATTACCCGCCAATTTGGCGGCACCGGGCTGGGCCTGGCGCTGACCTACAACCTTTGCGAAGCCATGCAAGGGCGCCTGACGATCAGCTCCGAAGCGGGTTTTGGCAGTCAGTTCTGCGCGGATCTGCCATTACCCAGCCATACCCGCGCAATGCCTGCTGTTGCGCTCAATGGCAAAGTCGTCGCCATCACGGCCGCCAGCAGCGGGCTGGGCGAACTGTTGAACAGCCTGTTGCCTGGCTGGGGGCTGGACTATGAACGGCGCTCCATGGATGACTCACTGCTTGGCCTGGCAGCCGACGTGCTCATCACCGACTGCCCCGAATGCCTGTTCAATTTGCGCCCTGCCCTCAGCGCGCCGATCCTGCTGATCACCGCTTATGGCAATTTCATGCCCAGCGAAGAGGTAAACACCCTCGCCCCTTTGCAACAACAGGCACGCCCCCTGGCCCGCAATACGCTGTATCAGAGCTTGCGGCGGATCCTGCAGCCACAACCCCAGCCGATCAACGATGTCCGGCTCGAAACGCAATGCCCGCTACGCCGCGGGCGCGTGCTGCTGGTGGAAGATAATCCGGTGAACCAGCTGGTGGCCAAGGGCATGCTCGGCAAACTCGGCTGCGAGGTCACCACCGCGGCTCATGGTGCCGAGGCTCTGGATCAACTCGAACAACGGGAGTTCGACCTGGTGCTGATGGACTGCAACATGCCGGTGATGGATGGCTATGAAGCCAGCCGGCAAATCCGCCGCAGCGGACGCTGGCCCCAACTGCCCATCGTCGCCCTGACGGCCAACGCCATGTCGGAGGAGCGCGAACGCTGTCGTGCCGCGGGTATGAGCGATTACCTGGCCAAACCCTTCCGGCGCGAAGAGCTGGCCGCCCTGCTGGACTTGTGGATCCCCGCTACGACAGCGCCCTGATCTGTCCCAACAGGTGGTCGAGACCATCGCGCAAGTCGTTGAGACGATTCAGGTCGACCCCGCTGTCGCACAACAACCGCGCCTTGAGTGGCCCGACCTGATCGCGCAAGGCCGTTCCGGCTGGCGACAGGCTCAGGTGCACTTCACGCTCATCGCGCGCCGAACGCTGACGCTGCACCAGATGCATTTGTTCGAGGCGCTTGAGCAAGGGTGTCAGCGTGCCGGAATCCAGGGCCAGACGCTCCCCCAATGCCTTCACGGTCGGTTGCTCGGGGGCGGCTTCCTGCCACTCCCACAGCACCAGCATCGCCAGGTACTGAGGGTAAGTCAGGCCCAACTGATCGAGCATTGGCTTGTAGGCGCGAATGACCGCACGGGAAGCGGCGTACAGCTTGAAACACAGCTGGCTGTCGAGCTTCAGGGAATCGACGGACAAGGTGTTCATTTGAGCAGGGCTTCAATCTCGCGGGTCAGGTCCTGCGGCTTGGTCGCCGGGGCGAAGCGCTTGACCAGTTGCCCGTCCTTGCCGATCAGGAACTTGGTGAAGTTCCACTTGATGCCCTGGGAACCCAGCACACCCGGAGCGCGCTTTTTCAACTGCACGAACAAAGGGTGTGCGCCGGCGCCGTTGACTTCGATCTTTTTGAACAGCGGGAAGCTGACACCGAAGTTCAGCTCGCAGAATTCGGAGATCGCCCCTTCATTGCCCGGCTCTTGCTTGCCGAACTGGTTGCAGGGAAAACCGAGCACCACCAGGCCCTGGTCCTTGTAGGTCTGCCACAACTCTTCCAGGCCTTTGTATTGCGGAGTGAAACCGCACTTGCTGGCCGTGTTGACCACCAGCACGGCCTTGCCGGCGAAATCCGCCAGGGTCTTTTGCTCTCCCTTGATCGTTGTGCAAGGGATGCTCAGCAGGTTGTCGCTCATGATGAAAGCTCCGGATTCGGGAAGATGAGCCAAACATAGCGAGCAATTGAATTGTGTGCAATTTAAATTATCGAACGCCAATCCACTGTAGGAGCGAGCTCGCTCGCGATGGTCGTCAACGATAACGCGGGAAGCCTGGTGCTCCGAGTTGCTCTCTGGTCCATCGCGAGCAAGCTCGCTCCTACAGGGCTCGCATTACTCGCGGGGCACCAGGTCCAGGCATACCGAGTTGATGCAATAACGCAGGCCAGTCGGCGGCGGACCATCAGGGAAAACATGCCCCAGGTGCGCGTCGCATCTGGCGCAGACCACTTCGGTGCGGATCATGCCGTGGCTGACATCACGGATCTCGGTCATGGCGCTGTCGCCGATCGGCGCGTAGAAACTCGGCCAGCCGCAGCCGGAATCGAATTTGGTCCTGGAGTCGAACAGCGGTTCGCTACAGCAGATGCAGCGGTAGATACCGTCGGTTTTGGTGGCGTTGTATTTACCGGAAAACGGACGTTCGGTGCCTTTGAGGCGGCACACGTTGTACTGCTCTGGATCGAGCATCGCCTTCCATTCTTCCAGGGTTTTTTCCAACTTTTCCATCATCACACCTCAGCGGCTGAAAAAGCCCGATCTGTACCTTTTCCACGGATCGGGCGGCACGTATGATTGCGCCTCGTCAAACGCCAGTCTGGCAGCCAGACCACGCGCATTCAAACGGAAATATGGGTGCTGCATTTCAAGGCGTCAGGCCTGTGTGAATACGCAGGATTCCCAGCACGGCTGTCCAAACGCCGTCTGGATCGTTCATTTTCGGGAACACATCGCCATGCAGGTCAGCAAATCGAACAAGCTCGCCAACGTCTGCTACGACATTCGCGGCCCGGTGCTCAAGCACGCCAAGCGCCTGGAAGAGGAAGGCCATCGCATCCTCAAGCTGAACATCGGCAACCCGGCGCCTTTTGGGTTCGAAGCGCCGGATGAAATCCTCCAGGACGTGATCCGCAACCTGCCGACCGCCCAGGGCTATAGCGACTCCAAGGGCCTGTTCAGTGCGCGCAAGGCCGTGATGCAGTATTACCAGCAAAAGCAGGTAGAAGGCGTCGGCATTGAAGACATCTACCTGGGCAATGGCGTTTCCGAACTGATCGTGATGTCGATGCAGGCCCTGCTCAACAATGGCGACGAAGTGCTGGTGCCTGCGCCTGACTACCCGCTATGGACCGCCGCCGTGAGCCTGTCCGGCGGCAATCCGGTGCATTACCTGTGCGACGAGCAAGCCAACTGGTGGCCAGACCTGGCCGACATCAAGGCCAAGATCACCCCGAACACCAAGGCCCTGGTGATCATCAACCCGAACAACCCGACCGGCGCCGTGTATTCGAAGGAAGTGCTGCTGGGCATGCTGGAACTGGCCCGCCAGCACAATCTGGTGGTGTTCTCCGACGAAATCTACGACAAGATCCTCTACGACGATGCCGTGCACATCTGCACCGCCTCCCTGGCGCCGGACTTGCTCTGCCTGACCTTCAACGGTCTGTCCAAGTCCTATCGCGTGGCCGGTTTCCGTTCCGGCTGGATCGCCATTTCCGGTCCGAAACACCACGCCCAGAGCTATATCGAAGGCATCGACATGCTGGCGAACATGCGCCTGTGCGCCAACGTGCCCAGCCAGCATGCGATCCAGACTGCCCTGGGTGGCTACCAGAGCATCAATGACCTGGTGCTGCCGCAAGGTCGCCTGCTCGAACAGCGCAACCGCACCTGGGAATTGCTCAACGACATTCCGGGCGTGAGCTGCGTCAAGCCGATGGGCGCGCTGTACGCATTCCCGCGCATCGACCCGAAAGTCTGCCCGATCCACAACGACGAGAAATTCGTCCTCGACCTGCTGCTCTCCGAAAAGCTGCTGGTGGTTCAAGGCACCGCATTCAACTGGCCATGGCCAGACCACTTCCGCGTCGTGACCCTGCCACGTGTCGATGACCTGGAGATGGCCATCGGACGCATCGGCGGCTTCCTCAAGTCCTACCGCCAGTAAGTGCCCTCCACCGTGCGACACGCCTGCGCGTCGCACGGGGATTTTCATCCGGCAACATTTGTTTGCATTGCGTCACTGGCAGTCGTTTTGCCCGCTGCCGAACAACGCCGTGCCTGCTCGCGCCTAACAAAGGCGGGGCATTCGACATGAATTGACTGACAAACACTTCCTGCACTCGCGTCGGAAATGCCCTGCAAGCAGCTAAACTATTGCCGTAGGACACAGTTTGAAATAGTCACCCGGTTGAATACCCCGGTGCAGCACCTTATATACCCCGCAGTACGCTACATCTTTAGCATGAGGAGATTTCTACAACCATGATGCGCATCCTGCTGTTCTTGGCCACTAACCTGGCGGTCGTGCTGATTGCCAGCATCACCCTGAGCCTTTTCGGCTTCAACGGGTTCATGGCGGCCAATGGGGTTGACCTCAACCTCAATCAGCTGCTGATTTTCTGTGCGGTCTTTGGTTTCGCCGGTTCACTGTTTTCGCTGTTCATCTCCAAGTGGATGGCGAAGATGAGCACCAGCACCCAGATCATCACCCAGCCACGCACCCGTCACGAGCAATGGCTGCTGCAAACCGTCGAGCAACTGTCCCGAGAAGCCGGGATCAAGATGCCCGAAGTCGGTATTTTCCCCGCCTACGAGGCGAACGCCTTCGCCACCGGCTGGAACAAGAACGACGCACTGGTCGCCGTGAGCCAGGGCTTGCTCGAGCGCTTTTCGCCCGATGAAGTGAAAGCCGTCCTGGCCCACGAAATCGGCCACGTGGCCAATGGCGACATGGTTACCCTGGCGCTGATCCAGGGCGTGGTGAACACCTTCGTGATGTTCTTCGCCCGGATCATCGGCAATTTCGTCGACAAGGTGATCTTCAAGAACGAAGAAGGCCAGGGCATTGCCTACTACGTGGCGACCATCTTCGCCGAACTGGTTCTGGGCATCCTGGCCAGCGCCATCGTCATGTGGTTCTCGCGCAAGCGCGAATTCCGTGCCGACGAAGCCGGTGCAAACCTGGCCGGCACCGCCGCAATGATTGGCGCCCTGCAGCGCCTGCGGGCGGAACAAGGCCTGCCGGTGCACATGCCCGACACCCTGAACGCTTTCGGCATCAATGGTGGCATCAAGCAAGGGTTCGCTCGCATGTTCATGAGCCACCCGCCACTGGAAGAGCGTATCGACGCCCTGGCTCGTCGCCGCGGCTAAGAGGCTCCACCGCAAATGAAAAGGCCCGCAGCGATGCGGGCCTTTTTTTCTGCTCGAAAGCTTCAGTGTTTTTCAGGGCCTCTTCGCGGGCAAGCCCGCTCCCACAGTTGACCAGGTTAAACCAAAACCTTATGACTGGCCCAATCCCATGTGGGAGCGGGCTTGCTCCGGGCGGCGTTCCGACGAAGAGGCCGGTGCTAACATCTGGATATTATCGACTGGAAACCCTATACACCCGCTCCTCAAGTCGCGTCACACCCGCCTCCAGGAACTTCCCGCTCTCACTCAATACGTCCTGATCCTCCAGAACCTTCAGCGACCATGACCCGCCCAACAATCGCTGCACCTCATCATCGAGCACGGCAAACGGCGGTCCGTCCATCTGTACCTGGTCATAGTCCAGCGTGATCAATAATCCGCGACACTCTTTCGGCAGAATCCGATTCAGGTGCGCTGCATATTGCTCACGCATCTTCGCCGGCAACGCAATCAACGCGGCGCGATCATAGAGCGCGGAGCAATCAGCCGTGTCACCGGCCGTCAGCTCAAAGAAATTGCCGCACCAAAGCTCGATGGAACCTGCCCGATAGACCTTGAACGGCCCCTGCTCACTGACGGCCGGATCAAAGCCATGCTCGCTGAAAAACTCCTCGATGGCTTTTTCCGACAGTTCGACTCCCAGGACCTCATGGCCTTGATGGGCGAGCCAAAGCAAATCCAGGCTTTTTCCACATAACGGCACCAACACGCGTGCCCCCTCTTCAAGGCTTAACGCTGGCCAGAACCGTTTCAGATAAGGGTTCACCTGCGGCAGGTGAAAGCCGATCTGATTCGCCGCCCATTTCTTGTGCCAAAACTCCGGCTGCATAAATAACCCCGAAAATTCGATCAAAACACCCTAAAACTTATATTAGATTTAGATTAATGATCTGACTGAAGATGTTGCATCTTAACTCTCAGGAGCTCATTCATGTTCCCCAGTCTGTACATATCCCACGGCTCCCCCATGCTCGCCCTGGAACCCGGTGCCAGCGGGCCGGCACTGGCTCGCCTGGCCGCCGAGATACCCAGGCCCAAAGCCATCGTGATTGTGTCTGCGCACTGGGAAAGCAATGAGCTGCTGGTCAGCGGCAATCCGCAGCCTGAAACCTGGCATGACTTCGGTGGATTCCCCAAAGCCCTGTTCGAGGTCCAGTACCCGGCACCCGGCGACCCGCGACTCGCCGCAGAGGTTACCGAGCTACTGAAAACCGCTGGCTTTCCTGCGCGCATCGACAACAATCGGCCTTTCGACCATGGCGTCTGGGTGCCTTTATCGCTGATGTACCCGCAAGCAGACATCCCGATTGTCCAGGTTTCGCTGCCCACCCGGGCCGGCCCCGCTCTACAGACCCGCGTTGGCCATGCGCTGGCCAGCCTGCGCGAGCACGGCGTCCTGCTGATCGGCTCCGGCAGCATCACTCACAACCTGCGGGAGCTGGACTGGCACGCCGGCCCCGAGAGCGTTGAGCCCTGGGCGCTGGCGTTTCGCGACTGGATGATCGAGAAACTCGCAGCGAACGACGAAGCCGCACTGCATGACTATCGCGCGCAGGCACCGCATGCCGTGCGCAACCACCCCAGCGACGAACACCTGTTGCCGCTGTACTTCGCCCGCGCCGCCGGTGGGCCGTTCAGCATTGCCCACCAGGGGTTCACCATGGGCGCACTGGGCATGGACATCTATCGTTTCGGCTAGCCAAATAGGCTGCGATCTTTTTTACAGACAAAAAAATCCCCGAACCAGTCGGGGATTTTTCATGTTCGATCAATCAGCCCGAGAGCGGATCAATCTTCGCGGTAGCGACGCAGCTTCAACTGCTTGCCGGCAACGCGAGTGTCCTTCAGCTTGGTCAGCAACTTCTCCAGACCATCTTCCGGCAGTTCGACGAGGCTGAAGCTGTCACGCACCTGGATGCGACCGATCGCTTCACGCGCCAGACCACCTTCGTTGAGGATGGCGCCCAGCAGGTTCTTGGCAGCGATACCATCACGCGCGCCCAGCGCGGTACGGCAACGTGCACGGCCTTCGCCCAGCGGCATCGGAGCACGACGCTCGCGGTCGCCACGCTCAGGACGATCACCGGAACGCTCTGGACGATCGCCACGCGGTGCATTGTTCGGCACCAGTGGACGCTCTTTCTCGATAGCGGCCAGGTTCAACGCTTGACCGTTGGTTGCCTTGCGCAACAGGGCTGCGGCCAGGGCACGCGGGCTGCAACCGATGTCGGCGGTCAGGCGATCGAGCAGATCACCGTGAGTCGATTCGGCCTCGGCCACCAGCGGCGACAGGCTGTTGGTCAGTTTCTTGATGCGCGCATCCAGAACGGCTTGAGCGTCCGGCAGGCGAACTTCAGCAACCTTCTGACCGGTTACACGCTCGATCACTTGCAGCATGCGGCGCTCACGCGGAGTCACCAGCAGCAGTGCACGACCTTCGCGACCGGCACGGCCGGTACGGCCGATACGGTGAACGTAGGACTCCGGATCGTACGGCATGTCAACGTTGAACACGTGAGTAATGCGCGGAACGTCCAGGCCACGAGCGGCAACGTCGGTGGCCACAACGATGTCCAGACGGCCATCCTTGAGGGAGTCGATCACGCGCTCACGCTGGTTCTGGGCGATGTCACCGTTCAGCGCAGCGGCTTTGTAGCCTTTGGCTTCCAGGGCACTGGCCAGGTCCAGGGTCGCTTGCTTGGTGCGCACGAACATGATCAGGGCGTCGAAATCTTCCACTTCCAGCAAGCTGAGAACGGCCGAAGTCTTCTGGTCAGCGTGAACCAGCAGGTGAGCCTGCTCGATCGCGGTAACGGTCTGGGTCTTGCTCTGAATCTTGACGTGCTTCGGATCGCGCAGGTGGCGTTCGGCGATTGCACGGATCGACTGAGGCAGGGTTGCCGAGAACAGTACGGTCTGACGGGTTTCCGGCATGGCCTTGAAGATGACTTCCAGGTCGTCCATGAAGCCCAGCTTGAGCATTTCGTCGGCTTCGTCGAGAACCAGGTGGTTCACGGTCGCCAGTACTTTTTCGTCGCGACGCAGGTGGTCGCACAGACGGCCCGGAGTGGCGACAACGATTTGTGCGCCATTACGGATTGCTTTCAGTTGTGGGCCCATCGGCGCGCCGCCGTAGACAGCCACAACAGTCACGCCCGGCATTTGCTTGGCGTAGGTTTCGAAAGCGGTTGCAACTTGTAGCGCCAACTCACGAGTTGGGGCCAGGATCAGAGCTTGCGGCTCGCGCTTGGACGGATCAATGCGGTGCAGAATTGGCAGGGCAAAGGCAGCGGTTTTACCGGTACCGGTTTGCGCCTGACCAATCATATCGTGACCGGCGAGAATGATCGGGATCGACTGCTGCTGAATGGCCGAAGGCTCTTCATAGCCGGTAGCGACTACTGCAGCGACAATATTTGGATGAAGTTCAAGAGCGGCGAAGCCGCCGATTTCCTGGGTCATGGGTCTGCCTCTAAGTGCATCCGCAAAGACCCATGCTCCAAAGCTGCACATGCCGTGTTGAGACTCAAGAGTCGCCCTGGCAGCTTTGTCGGCGGGGATTTGCGAAAACGAATGAATGAAAAGAATCGTAAAGGAAGAGTCCGCTGGGCGGACGTGCAGCCGAAGCTGGCTTCGGGGAATTGCGCTACCTAAACGCGGCCCGGTTAAAGGCCGGCGCGCACTATACCGGAATTCGTCAAAAAAGGGAGCTTTTTTTATCGGAAATCCAACGGATACACCGTTGTGTCACAGGCTTTGCGAATAATCGGTCAGCCGTCTATTTTTCAAAGGCCCGGCCTTGCGGGTGATGGCGCTAAAACGGTTCACCCTTTACCGTGCAGACCGCAGGTCCCCGCACGCCTTTCCCACCCCCGAGGACCGCTCCATGAATCAGTCCAGCTCCAGTCGAGTCAGCCGTGAACGGCGCGGCCATGTGTTCCTGATCGGCCTGGATCGGGTGGCCAAGCGCAACGCCTTCGATCTCGACCTGCTCAACGCGCTAAGCCTGGCCTATGGCGAATTCGAGGCCGACAGCGAAGCTCGCGTGGCGGTGGTGTTCGCTCATGGCGAGCACTTTACCGCCGGGCTCGACCTGGTCAATGCCAGCGTCGCACTGGCAGATGGCTGGCAGGTTCCACCCGGCGGCTGTGATCCCTGGGCGGTATTCGCCGGCCCCAGGGTCAGCAAACCGGTCATTATCGCCGCCCAGGGTTATTGCCTGACCATCGGCATCGAGCTGATGCTGGCCGCCGACATCAACCTGTGCGCCAGCAACACCCGGTTCGCGCAGATGGAAGTGCAACGCGGGATCTTCCCGTTCGGCGGTGCCACCCTGCGTCTGCATCAAGTGGCCGGCTGGGGCAATGCCATGCGCTGGCTGTTGACCGGGGATGAATTCGACGCCCGTGACGCCTTGCACCTGGGTCTGGTGCAAGAGGTCATGGCCAGCGAGGACTTGCTGCCCCGGGCGATTGAACTGGCCGAGCGGATCGCCCGTCAGGCGCCGCTCGGCGTTCAAGCGACACTGATGTCTGCGCGACAGTCCCGCTATGAAGGGGAAACTGCAGCGGCACAGGCGTTGCCGCTGCTGGTGAAGAAGTTGATGGCTAGCGAGGACGTCAAGGAAGGTGTGCGGTCGATGGTGGAGCGGCGGCCTGGGGTCTTCAAAGGGCTTTGATTTTTACATTGGCTTTGATGGCCCTTTCGCGGGCAAGCCCGCTCCCACAGAGTCCGGCGAGCTCCAAAGATCCACTGTGGGAGCGGGCTTGCCCGCGAAGGGGCCCGTCCAGACAATCAATTAATCAGGTTGCCGGGCGAATCGCCTTGATCAACGACTGCAACGAATACCCCAGCCGCGGCGCCAGCGTTTCGGCGCGGGCGATCAGGCCGTCCATGTCCAGCTCCTGATCCAGCTCCGAAGGCACGATCAGGATCACGTTGCCCTCCTTCACCGGCAGCTCCCAATAGTGCCGGTGATACAAACCGCGCAACAAGGCGGCGCCCAGGGGTTTGCCATCGTCGGTCGCCCACTGATTGATCACCAGCCAGCCACCCGGATTCAATCGTTTCTGGCAGTTTTCCAGGAAACTCCAGGCCAGATGCCCGACACCCGGGCCGACATCGGTATAAAGGTCGACGAAAATCAGGTCCGCCGATTCTGCGCTATCCAGCAACTCCAGCGCATCGCCAACGCGGATGTACAGGCGTGGATCGTCATCCAGCCCCAGATATTCAATGGCCAGGCGCGGCACGTCCGGGCGCAGCTCGATGGCTTCGACATCTTCCAGCGGCAGGAACTTGAGGCAGGCCTGGGTCAGCGTACCGGCGCCAAGACCGAGAAACAGTGCGCTTTCGGGCAGTTCATGGCACAACGCGCCGATCAGCATCGCCCGGGTATAGTCGTACTCGAGCCAGCTCGGATCGGCGGTGAACACGCAGCTTTGCTCGATGGCATCACCGAACTCGAGAAAACGGTAATCGGCCACTTCCAGCACACGAATCACACCGAACTCGTCCTGTACCTCGGCGAGCAGATGCTCGACGCGTTCCTCAGTCATTTCATCTCCTGACCGTCACCGGGGCCGGCAACGCAATAACACCGCGTGTAGAGAGCGGCAAAGGCGAGATTGTCAGCGATGCGAAGGGAACAGGTCACGCACTAATTTGCTGATAACATGGACGTCCGAGCGAAAACACCAGAGACCGTGATGAGCCAACCCTGGAGTCCTGACAGCTGGCGCGCCCTGCCGATCCAGCAACAACCCCGATACCCCGACGCCGCGCATTTGCAGCAGGTCGAGCAGACCCTGGCCAGCTATCCGCCGCTGGTGTTTGCCGGTGAAGCCCGTGAGTTGCGCCGTCAGTTTGCCGAGGTGACCCAGGGCCGCGCGTTTCTGTTGCAGGGTGGCGACTGCGCCGAAAGCTTCGCCGAATTCTCCGCGGCGAAAATCCGTGACACCTTCAAGGTGTTGCTGCAGATGGCCATCGTGATGACTTTTGCCGCCGGCTGTCCGGTGGTCAAGGTCGGGCGCATGGCCGGGCAGTTCGCCAAGCCGCGTTCGGCCAACGACGAAACCATTGATGGCGTGACCCTGCCCGCCTACCGTGGCGACATCGTCAATGGCATCGGTTTCGACGAAAAAAGCCGCGTGCCGGACCCCGAACGCCTGTTGCAGTCCTATCACCAGTCCACCGCCACGTTGAACCTGCTGCGCGCGTTCGCCCAGGGCGGGTTTGCCGATCTGCATCAGGTGCACAAGTGGAACCTGGACTTCATCGCCAACTCGGCGCTGGCGGAAAAATACAGCCACCTGGCCGATCGCATCGATGAAACCCTGGCGTTCATGCGCGCCTGCGGCATGGACAGTTCGCCGCAGCTGCGCGAGACCAGTTTCTTCACCGCCCACGAAGCGCTGCTGCTGAACTACGAAGAAGCTTTCGTGCGGCGCGACAGCCTGACCAACGATTACTACGATTGCTCGGCGCACATGCTGTGGATCGGCGACCGCACCCGCCAGCTCGACGGCGCCCACGTCGAATTCCTGCGCGGGGTGAACAACCCGATCGGGGTCAAGGTCGGCCCGAGCATGAACCCCGACGACCTGATTCGCCTGATCGACGTGCTCAACCCGGACAACGATCCCGGCCGCTTGAACCTGATCGCACGGATGGGCGCGAACAAGGTCGGCGATCACTTGCCGCAACTGATCCGTGCCGTCCAGTGTGAAGGCAAGCAGGTGCTGTGGAGTTCCGACCCGATGCACGGCAACACCATCAAGGCCAGCAGCGGCTACAAGACCCGCGACTTCGCGCAGATCCTTGGCGAGGTGAAGCAGTTCTTCCAGGTGCACGAAGCCGAAGGCAGTTATGCCGGGGGTATCCATATCGAAATGACCGGGCAGAACGTTACCGAGTGCATCGGTGGTGCGCGGCCCATTACCGAGGACGGTTTGTCGGATCGCTACCACACCCATTGCGACCCGCGGATGAATGCCGATCAGTCGCTGGAACTGGCGTTTTTGATTGCTGAAACCCTGAAGCAGGTTCGGCGCTAGTTATTGGCTGCCTGACAAGGCGCCTTCGCGAGCAAGCCCGCTCCCACACTTGATTTGTGAACGACACAGAACCAAATGTGGGAGCGGGCTTGCTCGCGAAGGGGCCAGTTCAGTCACCATCAATCTGTGCCAATGCCACCCGCAACCTTGCCGCGCTCGCCCGCGGGCAGTTCAACTGAACCTGCGCCAGCCCCAGCCAATCCGCCATCTGCCGCAGATTGACCGCCAACGCCAACATCCCCTCGTCATCCAGCCCCGTTTCTTCTTCATGCACCGCATGCACAGCCAAACGACCCGCCGCCCGCTCGGCACGCAGATCGACCCGTGCGGCAATCCGTTCGTTGTGCAGAAACGGCAGCACGTAATAGCCGTAAACGCGCTTGTCCTGCGGTGTGTAGATTTCCAGCCGATAACGGAAATCAAACAGCCGCTCCGTGCGGCTGCGCTCCCAGATCAGCGAATCGAACGGCGAGAGCAAGGCACTGGCCGCGACTTTGCGCGGCACCCTCGGCTCGGGCAGACAATAGGCTGGTTGTCGCCAGCCCTGGACTTCGCAGGTCAGCAATTCACCGGCCTCGACCAACTCGGTCAAACGTGGACGACTGTCCGCAGGGTTCAGGCGGAAATAGTCACGCAAGTCCTTCTCCGTACCGACACCCAAGGCCTTTGCCGCATGCCGTAACAGGCCGCGCTGGGCGTCAGCTTCATCGAGGACGGGCTGCGCAAGAACCGCCGAGGGAATCACCCGCTCCGGCAAATCGTAGAGCCTTTCGAACCCGCGCCGTCCGGCAACGGTCACTTCACCGGCAGCGAACAACCATTCCAGCGCATGCTTTTCCGCACTCCAGTCCCACCAGGGCCCGGCACGCTCCTGACGGGTCGACAGGCTTGCGGCACCCAGCGCGCCCTGCTGCTCGACCGACGCCAGCACGCGACGAATCGTGTCTTGCTGCTCACGCCCAAAACGCGCCAATTGCTGATAGATGTCTTCGCCACGGCTCGCTCGCTGCATGCGCCAACGCATCAGCGGGTATAGGGAAAGCGGTAACAACGAGGCTTCATGGCCCCAATACTCAAAGAGTGTTCGACGCCGGCCCTGGCTCCAGGCTGCCTGGTCGAGCAAGTCCGGGGAATAATGGCCGAGGCGGGAAAACAGCGGAAGGTAGTGCGAACGCACCACTGCATTGACCGAATCGATCTGCAAAATGCCCAGCCGTTCGATCAGGCGGTTGAGCGCAACAGCCTTGATCGCCGCTGGCGACTGCCGCCCGTTGAACCCTTGGGCGGCCAGCGCCAGACGCCGAGCCTGTTTGAGGGTAAAGGACAATGTTGCGGGCATGGGCATCTCCTTGTCTGCTCGCAACCTACCTCACCGGTAAGGGGTTTGTGTAGCGTGGCATTCATCATTTATTGATCGGGTCATTTGTGCATCGGGTCGCTCCAGAACGGTTTGATCGACTCGCTCTCCACATCCGCACGACTCATGCCGATGTCCTTGAGTGCTTCGTCGCTCAAGCTCGCCAGCAGTTCGCGCTCGCGATGCAGTTCGTACCAGCGGCCGACCTTGTGCAGCAGATCGGATATCAGGTGAATCGAGTGTTTTTCCGCACCGTGGAACTCATGTTGACCTTTCATCTTGTTGCCCTCCGTTTGGATGGCTCCAGTCTCGCGCCGGGTCTAAGATCAATCCAACGAATGTTTCTGATGTCACATATCTCGGAGATTGATGGATGTCGGCCTACCCGAGTATCGATACCGAAGTGCTGCGCACCTTCGTCGCCATCGCCGACCAGGGCGGCTTTACCCGCGCCGGCGAAATGGTCAACCGCACCCAGTCAGCCGTCAGCATGCAGATGAAACGACTGGAAGAAGATGTGCTGCAACGCCAGTTGTTCCAGCGCGACGGACGGCAGGTGCGGCTGACGGCCGAAGGCCAGGTGTTGCTGGGTTATGCGCGGCGGATCCTCAAGCTGCACAGCGAGGTCTTCAATACCCTGCGTGAGCCCGACATGGTCGGCATGGTGCGCATCGGTACACCGGACGATTATGTGATGCGGTTTCTCCCGGGGATCCTGCGCCGGTTTGCCCAGTCCTATCCGCTGATCCAGATCGAAGTGCACTGCGAATCATCGAAACAGCTGTTGATGCGCCAGGACCTGGACCTGTCCATCGTGACCCGCAAACCGGGCAGCGAAATCGGCCAGTTGTTGCGCAAGGAACGTTTTGTCTGGGCCGAGGCGCAATGCTACAGCGCCCACGAACAGACGCCGCTGCCGCTGGCGATGTTCAACAGCGATTGCTTCTGCCGCCAGTGGGCGTGCAATGCCCTGGATGCCCGGGGGCGCGATTACCGGGTGGCGTACAACAGCGACAGCCTGTCGGCGATCATGGCCGTGGTCAGCGCCGGCCTGGCAGTGACCGCGCAGCTTGAAAGCCTGATCACCGCGGACATGCGCATTCTGGGTGAAGCCGAGGATCTGCCGTTGCTGCCCGAGGCCAGTATCATGCTCGTGCGCAACCTGCATAACCCGTCACCGATCACCGAGTGCCTGGCCGAACACATCATTGATGGCTTCAAACTTTAAAAGCGAGCGTCACCGCACAGAACACCAGGAACCCGCAAAACAGCCCGCGCAGCAGCCGCTCCGGCAAGGCGTGGGCAACCTTCACGCCCCAACTGATGCTCATCAACCCCCCGACCGCCAAGGGTAAGCCGATCCCCCAGTTGACCTGATGGTGCACGGCATAAGTCACCAGCGTCACCCCCGTGCTCGGCAAGGCCAGCGCTAACGATAACCCCTGCGCAACCACCTGACTGGTACCGAACAGACTAGTCAACACCGGTGTCGCCACCACCGCGCCGCCCACGCCGAACAACCCACCCATTGTGCCTGATGCAGCGCCAAGCACGCCCAGCCAGGGCCATGAGTAGTTCATCTGTGACGCCGCTCGGGCGCTGGTGGCGAACATGCGAACGAAGTTGTACGCCGACAGTGCGATCAGAAACGCGACAAAACCTATGCGCATGGTTCGCGCATCGATGCCCACTGCCCAGATCGACCCGAGCCAGGCGAAGCAGAACCCCATGATGGCCAACGGTAGCGCGTGTTGCCGCTCGATCCGGTTGCGCTGATGGTAGCGCCACAGCGCCAGCATCACGTTCGGCACGACCATCACCAATGCCGTGCCTTGGGCAATCTGCTGATCGAGCCCGAACAGCACACCCAACAGCGGAATGGCAATCAGGCCACCGCCGATTCCGAACAAACCGCCAAGCGTGCCCAGTACGGCACCGAATACCAGGTACATCAGAAACTCAATCACGGCCAATTTCTCCTCACATCACGCCATTGATCCTACGCAGTTGCTTATGGCACGGAAACGCAAAGCGACGCACAATGGCTGTGCCAAATTCGCACAAGCACAGACTTGCCATGAATCCCAACCAATTGACCGACCAACTGGCTTTATTCCTCGATGTACTGGAAACCGGCAGTTTTTCCGCCGCCTCGCGCCGTCATCCGATGACTCCTTCGGCCGTGGCACGGCGTATCGACAGCCTGGAAAACGCGGTCGGCAGTCAGCTGTTCATCCGCAGCACGCATGCGGTGCGCGCTACCCCGGCAGGATTGGCCTTCGCCGAGCGAGCACGGCGGATCGTCGCCGAGTTGCGCCTGGCCCGGGCCGAGGCGGTGTCCTTGAGCAGCGCGCCGGAAGGCCTGATTCGTATCGATGCGCCAGCAGCCTTTGGGCGCCGGCACCTGGCACCGGTGATTGCCGACTTCCTCATGCTCTATCCGGGACTCGATGTGCAACTGCACCTGATCGACAGTTTCGTCGACATGCAGGGCCAGAACCTCGGCAAGGTCGATCTGGTGCTGCGCGCCGGGCAATTGGCCGACACCCGGCTGGTGGCCACGCCATTGGCGAGCATGGTGCGTATTGCCTGCGCCAGCCCTGACTATTTGCGGCGACGCGGCGTGCCGAGCGATCCGTCACAGCTGATTGAACACGACGGACTCGATTGGGATGGCCTGGCCCCGCCCTTCGCCTGGCGTTTCGAACGGGACGGGCAAATGCAGTTGCATCGGCCGGCACGGGTGCGCATGAGCGCCAACAATGCCGAGGCGCTGGTATGCGGCGCATTGGCCGGATTGGGTATCGCGCACCTGCCGACCTGGCTGGCCAGCGAGTACCTGTTACGGGGTGAGTTGCTGCCGCTGTTCTGCGACAGCGGCCTGCCGAAACCGGAAAACACCGGCATCTATGCCTTGCGCCTGGAACAACAACCCAACCCCCGTAGCCGCTTGTTGCTGGAGTACCTGAAAACCCGCTTCAGCCCGGTGCCGCCCTGGGATCTGCTGTTGCAAACCCATTTGCAACGGCACTGATCAAAATTATCTGGCGCATTAAAGATTCGCCCGCTAGATTCCAATGATCACAGATCAAGGCTTCGACATGAGCACCGAGCGCGACACCCCGGACAACTGCGACAACCTGCTACTGGATAATCAGGCCTGCTTCGCCCTGCACTCCACTTCGCTGATGATGACCAAGGTCTACAAGCCCTTGCTGCAAGCGCTGGGCCTGACCTACCCGCAATACCTGGCGATGATGGTGTTGTGGGAAAGGGACGGTTTGACGGTAGGCGAAATCAGCACGCGATTGCTGACCGACCCTGGATCCTTGACGCCGCTGCTCAAGCGCCTGGAAGCCGAAGGCCTGCTCAGCCGAACCCGCAGCCGCGAAGATGAACGCGTGGTGATCGTCGAGCTCACCGAACAGGGTCGGGCGTTGCGCGACAAGGCGCGTGATATTCCCCAATGCATCCTCGGCGCCAGCGGGATGACACTGGAGCGCCTGCAAAACCTGCAAGCGGAGCTGCAAGAGCTGCGTCGCCACCTGCAAGACAGCCTGTAATTTCAAAACCACCACTAATCCCCTGTGGGAGCGGGCTTGCTCGCGAAGGCGTCTTGTCATTCGAAATTTACATCGACTGACACACCGCCTCGCGAGCAAGTCGGATCGCCGCACCGCCGCTCCCACAGTTGCTTTGTGCGGTGCTATAGAACCCGCCGCCCCCCCAAAAAAAGTCGCCTGTAAAACCTCCATCCGCTCTAACTCAATAGTTTCAGCCAACCTCGTTTAACCGCTCGTCGTCCCTTGCAAATTTATTTTGTTTTTTATTGCGCGCTAAACATTAGCGCGATACATTTACTTCGCACTTACTTAGCGCGCAAACATTTAGCGCAAACAACTCAACCCCTGAACGAGGCTTTCACCATGCAAACTCTCTACACCGCAATCGCAACTTCCACCGGTGGCCGTGACGGTCGTGCGGTTTCCAGCGACAACATCCTCGACGTCAAACTCGCCACGCCGAAAGAACTCGGCGGTGCCGGCGGCGCAGCCACCAATCCTGAGCAACTGTTCGCCGCCGGCTACTCCGCCTGCTTCATCGGTGCCCTGAAATTCGTTGCCAGCCAGACCAAGCGCAGCATCCCGAGCGACGCTTCGATCACCGCCCATGTCGGCATCGGCCAGATCCCTGGGGGTTTCGGCCTGGACATCGACCTGCACATCAGCCTGCCGGGTCTTGAACAAGCCGATGCCCAGGCACTGGTCGACGCCGCCCACCAGGTCTGCCCGTACTCCAATGCCACCCGTGGCAACGTCGATGTGCGCCTGCACGTAACCGTCTAAGCGCTGACTACTCAGGCCCGAACAGGAAACGAACATGAACACTTTCAGCAAAGTCTTGACCGGTACCCTTCTCGCTCTGTCGATCAACGGTGCGTTCGCAAGTGATGGGGTTGAACACAACACCCAGGCGTTCCTCGATGTGCTGAATGCCGGTACCGGCAAGCCGCTTGAACAACTCAGCCCGAAAGACGCCCGCGCCGTGCTGACGGGCGCGCAGGCCGGGGTGAAACTGACACTGCCAAAAGCCGATGTCAGCCAGAAGACCATTCAAGTCGATGGCCAACCGCTGAACCTGACCATAGTCCGGCCGGCCGGGGTCAAGGGTGAGCTGCCCGTGTTCATGTTCTTCCACGGCGGTGGCTGGGTACTGGGGGACTTCCCGACCCACGAGCGGCTGGTGCGTGACCTGGTGACGGGTTCGGGGGCAGCGGCGGTGTTCGTGAACTACACGCCGTCGCCGGAAGCCCATTACCCGGTGGCGATCAACCAGGCTTACGCTGCGACAAAATGGGTGGCCGAGCACGGTAAAGAGATCAACGTCGATGGCAAGCGACTGGCGGTAGCCGGCAACAGTGTCGGCGGCAACATGGCGGCCGTGGTTGCACTGATGGCCAAGGACAAGGGAACCCCGGCGATCAAGTTCCAGGTGTTGCTGTGGCCGGTGACGGATGCCAACTTCGAAACCGCGTCCTACAACCAGTTTGCCGAAGGGCACTTCCTCACCAGAAATGCGATGAAGTGGTTCTGGGACAACTACACCACCGACGCCAACCAGCGTAACGAGATCTACGCCTCACCTCTGCGCGCAACCACCGCCCAGTTGAAAGGCTTGCCACCAGCGCTGGTACAGACCGCCGGTGCTGACGTGTTGCGCGACGAAGGCGAAGCCTACGCCCGCAAACTCGATGAAGCCGGAGTGCCGGTGACCTCGGTGCGCTACAACGGCATGATCCACGACTACGGTTTGCTCAACGTGGTGAGCCAGGTGCCGGCGGTGCGTTCGGCGATGTTGCAGGCGTCTGAAGAGCTCAAGCAACACCTGAAATAGAAACTGTAGGAGCGAGCTTGCTCGCGATGGACTTGCAGGCGACGCGTTTCACCGGGAAATACGCGTTATCGTTGACCTCCATCGCGAGCAAGCTCGCTCCTACATAGGATGGATGTTCCAGGCACAAAAAAGCCCGACTCAATGGTCGGGCTTTTTCATTCCTCAAGCAGTGCTTATTTGGCACGGCCTTTGTAGGAACCGCCTTCGCGGGTATCGATCTCGATCATGTCGCCGATTTCGATGAAGTCAGCAACCGACAGCTCGGTACCGTTCTTCAGTTTGGCAGGCTTCATTACCTTGCCGGAAGTGTCGCCGCGAGCGGAACCTTCGGTGTAGTCAACCTGACGCACGATGGTGGTCGGCAGCTCTACGGAAACCAGACGGCCTTCGAAGAACACGGCTTCGCAAACGTCGGTCATGCCTTCTTCCACGAATGGCAGAACGCTTTCGATGTCTTCGGCGTTCAGCTCGTACATGGTGTAGTCGGTGGTGTCCATGAACGTGTAGGAGTCGCCGCTGATGAAGGACAGGGTCGCTTCCTTACGGTCGAGGATCACGTCGTCCAGCTTGTCGTCCGCACCGTATACGGTTTCGGTCTTGTAGCCGGTCAGCAGGTTCTTCAGCTTGGTCTTCATGATCGCGCTGTTACGACCGGACTTGGTGAATTCAGCTTTCTGAACCAGCCAAGGATCGTTGTCGATACGGATCACGGTACCGGGTTTGAGTTCTTTACCAGTTTTCATTGCGAATATCCGAATTTGGATGGGATTTACAAAAATCTAGGCCGCGTATCATATCCAATTTCCATAAAACTGTACCAGCGCCGTGGCAAGATCGGCCTGCAAGGCCTGTTCCAGACACCACGCCTCGGCGTGTTTTTCCAGCTCTGGCCAGTGTTTACGGGTGGATTGCCAGTGGTCGGGCATTTTTTCACCGGCGTTCCAGGCCCGCCAGAGACCGCTGATCGCCTCTCGCGCAGCGTCCGATAGCCCCTTCACATAGAGTTCGAGGAAAGCATCGAGCTTGTCCAGATGGATATCTTCTTCCTGCCGGTAGATGTGCCAGAGAAATGGCCGGCCCGCCCATTGAGCGCGCACAAAGGAATCTTCGCCACGCACGGCATTGAAATCGCAGCACCACAGCAAGCTGTCGTATTGGTCCTGGCGGACGAATGGCAGCACTTGCACGGTCAAGGCGTCACGCACATGCACGGCACCGGCCGCCAGCCCCTGAACACCGAGCCAACGCTCGACGTCGCCGAGAATCCGCCCTTCCGGCACCAGCAGATGAGTGGCCGTCGAATCGCCAGCCATCGCATCGAGCCAACTGGCCAACCCGGTGTTTTCGTAGGCAAACAATGAGATCAACTGTGCACCGGGTGCAGGATCAATCCCTAAACCGTGCAGGAATTCTCTTTGAGCTTGCGGGTCCTGCTGAAATTGCCGACGACGCTCAAGCAATCCGCGCTCACGCAACAATCCGCCAGTGCCCTTCTGGAAACCCGGGAAAAAAAAGAACTTCTGTACGCTTTTGTACTTCACCGAGGGCAAACCGTGACAGCCGATCACCCAGTCCTCGGCACTCAGATAGTCGAGGTTCATCCACAGCGGAGTCTTTTCCCGTTCGACCATGGCATCCATATAGGCGCTCGGCAATTGGCAGGCGAATGCAGCAATCACCACATCGGCGGCTTCAGTCCGCTGCCACTCGGCTGGCCATTGGCGCACTTCGACGCCTTGCTGCCATTGCTGCGCAGCGTGGATGTCGATTTGCGGACACAGGCGCTCGAACGCTCGCAGATCATCGACCCATAGACGCACCGCCAGCCCATGTTCGGCCACCAGTTGCCGGGCCAGTCGCCAGGTCACGCCGATGTCGCCGAAGTTGTCGACCACGGTGCAAAAAATATCCCAGCGGGTTTTCAGTTCAGGCATTCCAGGCTCCCGTTGGCAAAGGCGCCGATTGTCCGCATAAATTACCCCGTGCAGAAGAGCCGACGACGATTATTCTTCATGCGACAATCGCCACTCGCCAGTGACCTTTCGCCAGGAAGCAACCATGCCCCACCGCCCCGCTCCGCGCCGATCCTTCCCGATCAGCCTCAATGCCCTGCAACTGACCGGCAGCATCGCCCTCGGCATGTGGCTGGGATTCATTGCCATTGTGCTGACCTGCTGGCTCGCTTCACGCCTGCTTTTCAGCGAACAATTGGCACCCGTGGCTGCAGCTGTGGAGCAACTGGCCAAACCACCGGTGGTGGCTCAACCGGTGCCGGACATCCCGCCACAGAGCCCGCTGTTCGAGCAATATGAAGAAAACCTGCGCAAGAGCGAACAGGCACAACGACTCGATCAGGCGCGCAGCAGCACTCGCAACCTGGCCAACCCGAACTGTCAGTTCTGGCTGCAACAGGACCGGACTGCACCCAGCGAAAAAAGTCGCGCCAACGTCCTGCAATTCTGCGATTGATCATGAATAAGCACACCGTCCACCAACTGATTCTCGACAAGCTGCAGATCGATCTCGACATCGCCGAACGGGCCGCGCAAACCGCCTACGAAACGGCGACCCACGAAGAAAACATCGCCGAGAACAAATACGACACCCTGGGGCTCGAGGCGTCCTATCTCGCGGCCGGGCAAGCCAAGAGGGTCGAGGAAATCCGCCAGTCACTGAGCCTCTGCCAGAACCTGGCCCTGCGCCCGTATGACGAACAGCGGGGCATCGAAGTCGGCGCGCTGCTCGGGCTCGAAGACGAAAAGGGGCGTGAACAATGGCTGTTCCTCGCCCCTGATGCAGCCGGGTTGAAAGTTGACCTGGTGGGGCAACTGATCACCGTCATCACCCCGCGCTCACCACTGGGCAAAAGCCTGCTGGGCAAGTTCGAGGGCGACGAGGTGGAAATTACGGTGGCGGGCGCTCGGCAACAGTTCGCTGTCACCGAGGTCGTATAAACGGGCTTAATGGACTGGCAGTTCAACACCTTCGAACAGCTCTTCCAGTTCCTGCTTGTTGTGGCATTGAATGGCCTTGGCCATGACTTCGCGGGTCAGGTGCGGCGCGAACTTCTCGATGAAGTCGCACATGAAACCACGCAGGAAGGTGCCGCGACGGAAGCCGATCTTGGTCACGCTGGACTCGAACAGTTCGCTGGCATCAAGTACGACCAGGTCGCTGTCGAGTTTGGTGTCGACGGCCATTTTCGCCACGATGCCCACGCCCAGACCCAGGCGAACATAGGTCTTGATCACGTCGGCGTCGGCGGCGGTGAACACCACTTTCGGCGTCAGGCCTCGATGGCTGAACGCTTCGTCGAGTTTCGAACGGCCGGTAAAACCGAACACGTAGGTAACGATCGGGTATTCGGCCAGCGCTTCGAGGGTCAGTTTCGACAGTTTGGTCAGCGGGTGGCCCTGAGGCACGACCACGCAGCGGTTCCAGCGGTAGCACGGCATCATCACCAGATCACCGAACAGTTCGAGCGCTTCGGTGGCAATGGCGAAATCCACGGTGCCGTCAGCGGCCATTTCGGCGATTTGCATCGGCGATCCCTGGTGCATATGCAGGGCAACGTCCGGGTATTGCTTGATGAAATTGCTGATCACCGGCGGCAACGCATAACGCGCCTGGGTGTGAGTGGTGGCAATCGACAGGGTGCCTTTCTTCTCGTTGGAGAATTCCTGGGCGATCTGCTTGATGCTTTCAACCTTGCGCAGAATCTCGCCAGCGGTGGTGATGATGCGCTCACCGGCCGGGGTGACCCGGGTCAAGTGCTTGCCGCTGCGGGCAAAGACTTCGACGCCCAGCTCATCTTCCAGCAGACGGATCTGTTTGCTGATGCCCGGTTGAGAGGTGTAAAGGCTTTGGGCTGTAGCGGAAACGTTGAGGTCGTGGTGCGCCACTTCCCAGATGTAGCGCAATTGTTGAAGCTTCATATGAATCCCTCAAAGCAGGTAGACGCCACGGGCATCAGCGACGATATATAACTATATTAATGGCTCGAAGAATAAATCTAGAACTTTTTTATCAGATTGCCATTATTCGGGCCCTAGAGGTCCCCTTGACGACGACGTTGCACCAATGGCACCAGATAGACCGGCACCTTGGACAGTTGCAACACACGGGCGGCGGTGCGGCCCAAAGGCGTTTCCGCACCCGCACCGTGGCTGTGACTTCCTACGATCAACAAATCCACGGAGAGTTTCTGCGCCTGATCCAGAATCACCTGCGAGGGGTCGCCCTGCAGCACCCTGACTGCCTGTATCCGCTCCAGGTCGTGCTCCCCTTCATCCCCCAGTTCCTCACGAAAACTGTCGAGCACCCGCTGCTCGATACTGGCAATCACTGTATTCAGGCCCTGGCTGTGAAACTCGTTCAGCGCCTGTTCATCGAGATAACTTTGCAGCACCGATTCGGCAAACAACCCCATGGGCTCAACCGCATGCACGACGTACAAATTGGCATTGAAGGTGCGGGCCAGCTCCAGGGCATGCTGCATCACCACGGGCGCGTACAGGCCAAGGTCAGTGGCGTACAGCATCGAACGAATCATATGACCTCCTCGACTGCCAACATGGCGGACATTTGATTGAGCTTAGCAGTGCCTTGGCGACTACGACGTCCGGCGCAACACATTGAACGGCGGGCTTAAACCTTTTGCTCGTTGCTTATGCCGTGGGGCACATGACCGGTGGCGACGACTTCACGGGCCAACTCGCAGTGGCCGGCCTGATCGTCGAAAAACACATCGGCGGCGAATGCTTCGAGAAAGGCGGACTTGGTCAGGCCGCCGAGGAACAGCGATTCGTCAAGACGGATGTCCCATTCGCGCAACGTGCGAATCACCCGCTCATGGGCGGGCGCCGATCGCGCCGTGACCAGCGCGGTACGAATCGGACAGGCGTCCTCCGGGAACTCACGCTGCAACAGGTTCAGGGCCGCGAGAAAGCCCTTGAACGGCCCACCGCGCAACGGCTCGCGAGCGGCCTCACGCTCGCTGGCCTGGAACGCCTCCAGACCACCGGCCTGATAAATGCGCTCCGACTCATCGGAAAACAGCACCGCGTCTCCGTCGAAGGCAATGCGCAGCTCGTCGCTGGCCGCACGGCTGGCACCGCCAGACAGGATGGTCGCCGCGGCGAATCCGGCGTCCAGGGCATTGCGCACATCTTCGGCGTGGGTCGAAAGAAACAGGTCGCAGCCAAAGGCCTTGAGGTAGGGATACGGACTGCGTCCGCCGACGAATGCCGCACGGGAAATCGCCAGTCCGTAGTGGTCGATCGAATTGAATACCCGCAGCCCGGTGTCGGCGCTGTTACGCGACACCAGAATCACCTCGACCCGGGCGCGTCCCAGGCTATTATTGAGGTTCAGGAGTTTCTGCACCAACGGAAAAGCATCGCCGGGCGAAAGGATTTCGTCTTCGTGTTCGATCTGATACTGCCGGTAGGCTTCGACGCCGCTCGACAGATAGACCTTGTGGCTTTCGCTCAAATCAAACAGCGCCCGCGAAGAAATCGCCAGCACCAGCTTGTCGTCAATTGCCTTTGGCATGCCCTTCCCCCTCAGGTCGGTCGACTCAGGTGTTGCGTCGATCAATGAAACTCAAGCTGCGATACAAGGCCTCGATGCGTGGCATTTCACATCCCGCGGCCCTGGCGGCCGCCAGTGGTCGAGCGTAGATCGCCGCCAGCTCCAGCGGCCGCTTGTGCAGGAAATCGTGGTACATGCTCGGCCAGTAGTCGGGCATTTTTTCGGTCACCATGAACAGGTGCTCGGCATACCCTGCCGGTACGTCGTGCCCGCAGGCGATGGCGCCTTGCACCACTTCAGCCATCAGCGCCTTGATCAGTTCGCGACTGTCAGCATCCGCCATCAACGGTGTGGTGCTCGCCCCGAGCAAAACCGAGAGACCGTTGTAGGGGATATTCCAGACCAGTTTTTGCCAGCGCGCCTGATGCAAATTCGCCATGGCCTGGGAATCGAGCCCGGCGCTGCGGAACAGGCCGACGCCCTCCTCGACTATTGCAGTACGTGTCGGCCCATCGGCGGGACCGCTGTGATAACCCACGTGTACCGCGCCCAGCGCCTGATGGGTGATGACGCCCGGCGCCTCGCGATGGACGCAGATGTAGCAGAGTCCGCCGAGCACATGCAGCGAATCGGGGAGCAACGCGCGCAGGCTGTCTTCCACGTCCAGGCCATTTTGCAACAGCAGCACTTTGGCATCCGGTGCCGCCGCCTGCAGGATGGCTGGTGCCAGATCTGCGTTGCTGGTGGTTTTCGCGCCTACCAGCAGCCAGTCGCAGGGCGGCATGTCTTCAGCCTTCGAATAGGCTTGCACCGGGTTCAACATCAGTGCGCCGTGGGGCGCGCTATCGACTCGCAACCCGTGCTCGGCCACGGCGCAAAACTCGCTGCGCAGCAGAAAGTGCACATCAAAACCGGCACGCGCCAGCATCACCCCGTAGAACCCGCCGATTGCGCCGGTCCCGATAATGCCGATTGTCGGCCTGGCAACTGTCCCCATCATGGCAACTCCTCTGCTGTTCGACTCAACGCCTGGCGCACGGCTCGATTGAGCTCTGTGTCGGTCAGGCGCGATTTCAGTGTTCCGAAGAATTCGCCGTCGCGAACGACAAACAGCGCCGGCAAGTGAAAGACCTGATAACGCTCGACCACTCCGCCGTTATTGCCGGCATCGATCCAGCACAGCCGATCGACGACCAGATCGAGTGTCGGCAATTGCTCGCGGGCAAAACGGCAGCTGGCGCAGCCGACACTGGTGAAAATAACCAGCGAAACACCGTTCATCGCCAGCAACCGTTGGTCGGCGTCAAAATCGGTCAGTTCCAATTCGACCACTATACTGGGGAGAACAATGTCAGATGGCCGACACATGGAGTCTGTGTTCATGGGACGATTCATTCCTCACCCTGACGATGTGCCTGTCGAATTAACCTTGCTCAAACCCGAGTGTATTTCGCGACGGCAGCTGCACACTATCAGCCTCGGGGGCATGGCTTGCAATTATCACCGCGCGTGGCGCTACGGCACGGCACTGGAAGTACGCATGCCGACCGTGAACCCGGACATGCGCTACCTGGGCTATGTCGCCTGGTGCCTGCGGCGCAAACGCGGTTATCTGGTGGGCATCGCCTTCGTCGACGAACAAACGCTGTTCAGCGCCCGAATGGGTGAGCAGGTGTGCCAGATCGAACGCTACTGCCGCCTGCATGAGTCCCACGAAGACTTGCAGGATGTTCAGGCCCTGGCGCTCGAATGGGTCCAGGAGCATGCCGACGAGTTCTCTCACGATTCGGTGCGCAAGGCTTTTGCGCAGCCGGTACTGGAATAGGGGTGTTCTTGATCGGTTTGCCCCTCATGGCAGGGAAACTGACTGCGAAAGCCCACCAAACCGGCGTCTGCCCATTGTCGAGCCACGGTGTAACGCGCTAAGGTTCAGCTCCCCGACGCGCTTAATCTGCTGTGCTCCGCCGCGCGGGTTCGCTGGCGGCCGGCACCCGTGACCTGACGAGTAAACGATGGCTGATTTACCGATCAACGACCTAAACGTCGCCTCCAACGAGACGCTGATCACTCCCGATCAGCTCAAGCGCGATATTCCCCTGAGCGACGCCGCACTGCGCACCGTCACCAAGGGCCGCGAAGTCATTCGCAACATTCTGGATGGCACCGACCACCGCCTGTTCGTCGTCATCGGGCCTTGCTCGATCCACGACATCAAGGCCGCCCACGAATATGCCGAGCGCCTGAAGGCTCTCGCTGCCGAAGTGTCCGATACCCTGTATCTGGTCATGCGCGTGTATTTCGAGAAGCCACGTACCACCGTCGGCTGGAAAGGCTTGATCAACGACCCGTACCTGGACGACTCGTTCAAGATTCAGGATGGCTTGCACATCGGTCGCCAGTTGCTGCTGGACCTGGCCGAAAAAGGCCTGCCGACCGCCACCGAAGCCCTCGACCCGATCTCCCCGCAGTACCTGCAGGACCTGATCAGCTGGTCGGCCATCGGCGCGCGCACCACCGAATCCCAGACTCACCGTGAAATGGCGTCCGGCCTGTCCTCGGCCGTCGGCTTCAAGAACGGTACCGACGGCGGCCTGACCGTGGCGATCAACGCCCTGCAGTCGGTTTCCAGCCCGCACCGCTTCCTGGGTATCAACCAGGAAGGTGGCGTCTCCATCGTGACGACCAAGGGCAATGCCTACGGTCACGTGGTGCTGCGCGGCGGCAACGGCAAGCCGAACTACGATTCGGTCAGCGTTGCGCTTTGCGAGCAGGCGCTGAACAAGGCGAAGATCAAGCCGAACATCATGGTCGATTGCAGCCACGCCAACTCCAACAAGGATCCGGCCCTGCAACCGCTGGTGATGGAAAACGTCGCCAACCAGATCCTCGAAGGCAACAAGTCGATCATCGGCCTGATGGTTGAAAGCCACCTGAACTGGGGCGCCCAGGCGATCCCGAAAGACCTCGCCGATCTGCAGTACGGCGTGTCGATCACCGACGCCTGCATCGACTGGACCGCGACCGAAAACACCTTGCGCAGCATGCATGCCAAGCTCAAGGATGTGCTGCCTAAACGCGATCGCAGCTGATCGCCTTACGGCCTGTTCCAAAAGCGCACAAAAAAACGCCGGGTAGAACCCGGCGTTTTTTTATGCATTCGTTTGACTGAAAGTCACTGACTCAGCTTGGCCGCATGCCGCTGGTGACGCTCCATGTAGCGCTCGACGTAGGAGCAAGATGGAATGACGGTGTAGCCCATTTCGTCAGCGTACTCCAGCGCCTTCTCGGTCAAGGCTGCCGCAATACCGCGACCACGCAATGCGTTGGGCACGAAGGTGCGATAGATATCCAGGGTCTGTTTCCCCAGATCCATATAGGTCAGATAGGCACGATGACCGTCCACATTGGTCTCGAACTGATGACCAGCCTGGTCATGGTGGATGGACAACGCCTCGCTCATCACTACTCCTCGCGGGTCTGGAATTCCGACCCCTACCTTACCGATGTTTTTCCGGCGAAGGAACATCTACGCCACCCCGTGCCTGAATGGACACCGAGAAGAACTGCACCGATCTCGCGCTACCGAGCACGTACAAATAGTAGGCACCATTGGCAGAAATGCTCAAGGTGCGCTCGTCATCATGCCGGTTGGCGGGTGCTGCTCCGTATTCACGCAGGAATGGCTCGACCGAAGGTCACTCCGGGTCGATAGCCTGAACATTGCCGGATGTTGAGACTTAAGACGAGCGTCCGTTGTTAAAGTCACCTGAACATCGAGAAAGATAGTGAGAGGCGCCACGCAAAAGCCGAACAAAAGTGTAGACGAATCCATATAGGCGGACTTTAGCCAGCCAGGGAAAAAGAGCGCTGTGCCGAAGGAACTTTTTCTCGGCAGTTCGCTCAGCCACGGGCCTTGCAGCTGGATATTTTTTAAACAATTCAGTTAAAAGTTGCTCGAAAAAGAATCAACGCCTACAATTTTTTTGCTTCTTGCTTCACGTCAGTTTTACTTACTACAAGTAATGGGTAGTATGTACGCCGGCTATTTCCTCAATCGGAGGAGATAGCTACTTAATAGAAAGTCCTTGAAGGGGAACACGATGAACAACGTTCTGAAATTCTCTGCTCTGGCTCTGGCCGCAGTTCTGGCTACCGGTTGCAGCAGCGCATCGAAAGAAACCGAAGCACGTCTGACCGCTACTGAAGACGCAGCTGCTCGCTCCCAGGCTCGTGCAGACGAAGCTTACCGTAAAGCTGATGAAGCTCTGGCTGCTGCTCAAAAAGCACAACAGACTGCTGACGAAGCTAACGAGCGTGCTCTGCGCATGCTGGACAAAGCTAGCCGCAAGTAATAATCCCTCGGGATTGTTATCAAGCCGACCCATTTTTTGGGTCGGCTTTTTTATTGCCCGGCGTTTCTCCAGGCAATAAAAAACCCGTCGACGCGGTCTGCGTCGACGGGCTCTTTGCAAGCGTTACTGCAGCGGATCGATCGGCGTGCTCGACACCATCGGCGCAACGCCGTTGCCCGGCACAGCGATCTCTACCGGCAGGCCGTCTTCGGCGGCCACCACGTCCCGCACCACATCCCAGTTCATGCGCAGGTTGTTGGTGATGTCTTCACGCTTGAGCATCGCATTGATGACCGCTGTGTGCTTGTCGACCACCGACGGGTTGCCCTTGTCGTCCAGCGGCGTGTGCGCCTCCAGATAGACCTTGCCGCCACTCATGCCGAACTTGTACGGGTCGTTGATGATCCGTACCGAGGTACCGACCGGCACCATGCCTGCCATTTGCAGCACGTTGTTGTTGAACATGCGGAAGCAACCGTGGCTGGTGCGCATGCCGATACCGAACTTCTTGTTCGAACCGTGGATCAGGTAGCCCGGAGTGCCCAGGGTGAACTTGAACGGGCCCAGCGGGTTGTCGGGGCCTGCCGGCACAACGTTGGGCAGCGGGTCACCGTCTGCCGCGTGCTCGGCCTTGATCGACGCCGGAGGCGTCCAGGTCGGGTTAGGCGTCTTGGCGGTGATGCTGGTGTGGGCAATCGGCGAGCCCCAGCCTTCACGACCGATACCCAGCGGGAACGTGTACACCACGTTCTTGCCTTTCGGGTAGTAGTAGAGACGGTACTCGGCCAGGTTGATCACGATGCCTTCACGCGGGCCTGGTGGCAGGATGAAGCGGGTCGGCAGAATGATTTCCGTGCCGGCGCCCGGCAACCATGCATCGACACCCGGGTTGGCCGCGACCATTTCCGTGTAGCCCAGGTCATAGGCAGTACCAAGATCGGCGAACGTGTCTTCGTACTTGGCCTTGATCACCTGCACCTGGCCGATGATGTCCTCACCGGGCGGTGGCAGGGGCAACTCCAATGCTGCAACGGGACCGGCCACAAAAAGGGCGGCAAGAGTCAGGCAGCGGGTGACGGCAGGAAAGCGCGGCAACATCCGGAAAATCCTTCGCATGATCAACAGAGGGTATAAGCACGCGATTGTACACTGCCGCCCGTTATTTCGGGGAGATGGCCCGATTGCAGGCAGTGCAAGGTGATTTTGCGATTATCTTCGCTCCCACACTGGGCCTCTGGCCACTGAAGATCCCTGTGGCGGGCTTGCTCGCGAAGGCTTTGTGTTGGGCGATGTGTTTTTTACGGGTGTACATATCCATTGCTGCGGTCACGGCCTCTGGCGGTTCCGCTCTTACAGCGGGTCACTTTGGAAAAGCCTGTAGGAGCGAGCTTGCTCGCGATGGAGGTCAACTATGATGCGGGGAGCCTGGCACCCCGCGGTGCTCTCAGGTTTTTCGCGAGCAAGCTCGCTCCTACAGAGCCCGCCGCCATCGGCCATCCATGGCCGGCGGCGGCTAACCCGAGGCGGCCTACCGGCCGGCCTGTTTGCTGGCTTGGATCCGCGAGATTTCGGCCGGCTGACAGGCCGCCATCGCGAGCAAGCTCGCCCCCACAGAAGAGCAAAGGCAGGTCGGCGTACATCTTCGCTCTTCACCACTCATCAGGCCGAGCGTTAGCTCGCCTGCAGCTCTTGATCTTGATCCACCCGCCCCCTCGGCAGGCTGAGCGCAGGTGTTCATCCGGGGATGGGCGCGCAGCGCCGTTCGACGCAGTCGAACTCATTGCATGTAGGTCGAAGCGAAGCCGACCGGAGGGCAATGCCCCCGGATGAATACCGGAGCGAAGGTACCCCGAGCCTCAGCGAGGGGCCGTACATTCGGGGCGAGTTTTTTTGCTTCCTTTTTTAGGCGCTTGTAAAAAAGGGAGTCGCCGTCAGGGCGAAACCATAAGCCGCCGTTACCTAAAAAACGGATATGTACCCAATCAGCAAAAGACAAGCGCACAACTACGAATCAAAGCTCAAACCGCAATTCAGGCCAGATCGGCGACGTCCCCCGCTTCTGCGACTCAAGAATGGCCCGGCACAACGAACACAGCCGCTGATCCTGAAACACCCGGCGATCAACACTCGACCAGCGCGGTTGTGCCGGCAACAGGCTGCCGCAAAGGGTCCGGTCAGCCGAGCCGCCCAACTCCAGCTGACGGGTCACCAGATGCACCCGCACTTCCTGGCAGGCGAACAGATCCAGCTGTTCGTCAGGCTCGATCAGTTGATAGGCAAATAGTGACCAGGCGGGACGCGGCATCGGGGGCTCCAAATCGGGGGCGCCACCTTAGCCGAAAGCCTGCGTCTAGAAAAGTGTCATAACAGCGGTTTTAGAGTAGGCCAGACATTTTCCAGCAACTTGTCCTGGGCCCCGGCGGCCGGGTGTATGCCGTCGGCCTGCATCAACTCCGGATGCCCCCCCACGCCGTCGAGGAAAAACGGCACCAGCGGGATCTTTTTCTCATCGGCCAGGTTGCTGTAGACCTCGGCGAACGCCTTGGTGTAACGCGCACCATAATTGGGTGGCAATTGCATGCCGAGCAACAACACCTTGGCACCGCTGGCCCGGGAGCTGTCGATCATCGAAGCAAGATTTTGTTGCAATTGAGTTGGCAGCAAACCGCGCAGGCCATCATTGCCCCCCAACTCGAGGATCACCAGTTCCGGTTTATGCTCTGCAAGCAGCGCGGGCAGGCGCGCCTGGCCTCCGGCACTGGTGTCGCCACTGATGGACGCATTGATCACTTTGTCGTCGAAACCTTCGCGCCTGAGCCGTTGTTCAAGCAGCGACACCCACCCCAGCCGGGTATCCAGCCCGAAACCGGCGCTGATACTATCGCCAACGATCAGGACTGTACCCGCCGCTGCGTTTTGGGCCATGCACATCAAGGCCAGGCCAGCACTCAAAAACCAGACACGCATCGGACTCTCCATGGGCGCAAGCATTCTCATAGCGAAGGACCTTAGCAAAGTGGTTCCCAGCGCGGAAGGTGAACTGACCATCCTGCACGAACTCAGCCTGGAACTGAACAAGGGAGACAGCCTGGCCATCGTCGGCGCTTCCGGTTCCGGCAAATCCACACTGCTGGGCCTGCTCGCCGGTCTCGACCTGCCGAGCAGCGGCGAAGTCACCCTCGCCGGGCAAGGCCTGAGCAACCTCGATGAAGACCAGCGTGCGCGCATCCGCGCCGAGCATGTGGGTTTTGTCTTTCAATCGTTTCAGCTGCTCGACAGCCTCAATGCCCTGGAAAACGTCATGCTGCCGCTGGAGCTCGATGGCCGCAAGGACGCCCGCGAACGCGCCACCCAATTGCTGCAACGTGTAGGCCTGGGGCAACGCCTGACGCATTCGCCGCGCCAGCTCTCCGGGGGCGAGCAACAACGCGTGGCGATTGCCCGCGCGTTTGCCGCCGAACCCGATGTGCTGTTCGCCGACGAACCGACCGGCAACCTCGACAGTCACACCGGTGAGCGCATCAGCGACTTGCTGTTCGAACTCAACAAGGAACGCGGCACGACCCTGGTGCTGGTGACCCACGATGAACGCCTGGCCCATCGGTGCCGGCGCCTGATCCGTCTTGAAGCCGGCCTGCTGGTCGCCCCTCTGGAGCCTTGATGGCACGCCTGCCGCTGTTGCGCCTGTTCAGTCTCGCCATCCGCCAATTGCTGCGCGACGCCCGCGCGGGTGAATTACGCGTATTGTTTTTTGCCTTGCTGGTGGCCGTGGCCGCGAGCACTGCCATTGGCTATTTCGGCGCCCGCCTGAATGGCGCCATGATGCTGCGCGCCACTGAGTTTCTCGGTGCCGACCTGCTCCTCGAAGGCAGTTCGCCCGCACGCCCCGAACAGATAAGAAGCGGCACAGAGTTGGGGCTGCAACATGCGCAGGTGGTGGAGTTTTCCAGCGTTATCGCCACCGACAACGGCATCCAGTTGTCCAGCATCAAGGCGGCCGATGACACCTACCCGCTACGCGGCGAACTGAAAAGCGCGCCCGCCCCGTTCGCCACGGAAAGCGCCGGTGGCGGACCGCAACCCGGTGAAGCCTGGATCGAGGCACGCCTGCTGACCGCCCTGGACCTGAAGATCGGCGATAGCATCGATGTCGGCATGAAAACCCTGAAACTGGCGCGGGTGCTGACCTACGAACCCGATCGCGCCGGCAATTTCTACAGCCTGACGCCGCGGGTGCTGATCAATCTCGACGACCTTGCGGCAACCGGCGTGGTGCAACCCGGCAGCCGGGTCAGCTATCGCGAATTATGGCGAGGCAATGCCCAGGCACTCGAGATGTATCGGCAACTGATCAAACCGGGACTCGCCGCCAACCAGCGCTTGCAGGACGCCCGGGATGGCAACCGGCAGATCGGCGGAGCCTTGGGCAAGGCCGAACGCTACCTGAACATGGCCAGTCTGGTGGCAGTGCTACTGTCCGGCGTGGCGGTGGCGTTGTCGGCGACCCGCTTCGCCACCCGCCGATTCGATGCCAGTGCCTTGCTGCGCTGCCTCGGACTATCGCGCCGGGAAACCATGGTGTTGTTCAGCCTGCAACTGACTGTGCTCGGGCTGCTGGCCAGCATCAGCGGCGCACTCCTCGGCTGGCTCGCACAGCTGGGGTTGTTTGCCCTGCTGCACGACTTGCTGCCGACCGACGTACCTCCGGGCGGACTGTTTCCGGCCGTCGCCGGGATCGGCACCGGACTGGTGGCCCTGGCCGGTTTCGCCTTGCCGCCGCTGGCGGCTCTGGGCCGGGTTCCGCCATTACGCGTGCTGCGCCGGGACATGCTGCCGATCCCTTCCAGCACCTGGATGGTCTACGGTGCAGCGCTGGGCGCCCTCGGCCTGATCATGTGGCGCCTGAGCCTGGACCTGGTGCTGACCTTTGCCCTGCTCGGCGGTGGCGTGATTGCAGCGCTGGTGCTGGGCAGTTTGTTGTTGCTGCTGTTGAAGAGCCTGCGGCGCTTGCTTGCGCGTGCGTCCTTGCCCTGGCGCCTGGGACTCGGACAATTGCTGCGTCATCCGCTCGCTGCCGCAGGCCAGTCCCTGGCGTTCGGCCTGATCCTGCTGTCGATGGCGCTGATTGCGCTGCTGCGCGGCGAATTGCTGGATACCTGGCAGAACCAGCTACCGAAAAACGCCCCCAATTACTTCGCCCTGAACATTCTGCCCGCGGATAAACAGGCCTTCACCGATCACCTGATCGCCGTGTCGGCAAAATCGGCCCCCTTGTACCCGGTGGTGCCGGGGCGCCTGATCAGCATCAACGGCGAACCGGTGCAGCAGATCGTCACCAAAGAATCGGCCGGTGATCGGGCAGTCCAGCGCGACCTGAGCCTGACCTGGGCGGCGGACCTGCCGGAGGGCAACAAGCTCACGGCGGGCAGTTGGTGGAATGAACAGGCACCCGATGATGTTCCCGGCGTGTCGGTAGAAGGCAAGGTCGCTGAAAGCCTGAAAATCAAGCTCGGCGATCATCTGGTTTTCAGCGTGGGCGGGGTCAATCGCGAGGCGAAAGTCACCAGCCTGCGGGAGATCAACTGGGATAACTTCCAGCCGAACTTTTTCATGATCTTCCAGCCCGGCACCCTCAAGGATCTGCCGGCGACTTACCTGACCAGCTTCTATCTGGCAGCGGGACATGACCAGCAGATCGTCGACCTGTCCCGCGCCTTCCCGGCGGTGACGATCCTGCAGGTCGAAGCCTTGCTGGAACAATTGCGCAGTATCCTCGCCCAGGTCACCCTGGCGGTGGAGTACGTATTGTTGTTTGTGTTGGCGGCTGGGATGACGGTGCTGTTTTCCGGCCTGCAGGCGACGCTGGACGAACGCATTCGCCAGGGCGCGCTGCTGCGCGCGCTGGGGGCCGAACGGCAATTGCTGGTCAAGGCGCGGCGCATCGAGTTCGGTTTGCTGGGGGCGGTCAGCGGTTTGCTGGCGGCATTGGGCTCGGAACTGGTGAGCCTGGTGCTCTACCGCTATGCCTTTGACCTGCCGTGGCATCCGCATCCCTGGCTGTTGCTGCTGCCACTGCTGGGCGCGGTGCTGATCGGCGGTGCCGGTGTGTTCGGCACCCGTCGGGCATTGAACGCCAGCCCGCTGACAGTCCTGCGCGAGGGTTGATAGACTCCAGCCGTCGCCACCACAAGAAGTTGCCATGAGCCGTTACCGCCCTCCCCGCACCGCCGGCACCGCGCTGATCACCCCCGAGGGTGAAGCACGGATGCGCGCCGAATTCCATGAACTGTGGCATGTGCGTCGACCCCAGGTGACCCAGGCGGTCAGCGAAGCCGCGGCACAGGGTGATCGCTCGGAGAACGCCGAGTACACCTACGGCAAAAAGATGCTGCGAGAGATCGACAGCCGCGTGCGTTTTCTCACCAAACGCCTGGAAGCGCTCAAGGTTGTCAGCGAAAAACCCAGCGATCCGAACAAGGTCTATTTCGGCGCCTGGGTCACGATCGAGGACGAGGATGGCAAAGAGTCGCGCTACCGCATTGTCGGACCGGATGAACTGGACCTCAAACAAGGCCTGATCAGCATTGACTCGCCATTGGCCAGAGCCCTGATCGGCAAGGCACTGGACGCCGAAGTCCGGGTCCAGACACCGACCGGTGAGCAGTGTGTTTATATCGTGGCGATCGACTACCCGTAAACCTCAAGGGCGGGTGATCAGCCCTTGCCGGGCAACGCGAGTCAGTTGCCTGATCACCTCGGGAGCGTCTTCGAGGCTGGGGGATTGAATCACTGCCAGATCAAAACTGTCGTCGGCGAAACGGGCGAGCGACTCACCGTCTTCGACAAACTGGATCAGAAAGGCAGCGGGACCGCCGGTACGACGTGGCCAGCCATCGAGATAACGCAAGAGCGTCGGCTGATGTTTGCCGCCAAGCAGGATTTTTGGATTGCGCTGGGTGAGATGTGCCGTGATCGGCGCGGGACGTACTACCGGGTTTAGTGCATTCATTGTGTCGTGTCTCTGCCTCAAAAGTCTGCATGGCAGGTGAGAGGCAACACCGAACCAGCGCTTTAGCGGTATTTCGAAGCCTGTTTCGGCTTCTATCGGCAACTGAATGAGTCACCTGGCGCCCCGCAAGTAGCTGTTTAAATCGGCGCATGAGCAACATCCTAGAGAAGCTGACTGGACAGTGTCAAGAATGACGCTCAACAAAAAAGACCCGCACGAGGCGGGCCATTTTCGTTGAACCAGAGCGGTCAGCCGGCGATGACACGGTCCGCCGAGAGTTTGCCCGCACCTTCGATCAACACCGCGATACTGCCACCGAGCAAGGCCAGGGCGAATTCATAACCGTTGTTGGCCATGAACAGTCCATTGCTGATGTGCACCGAGAAAATCGCGACCAGCGACAGGAAGATCAGGCCCAATGCAGCCGGGCGAACCAGTAAGCCGATGATCAGCGCCAGGCCGGCAAAGAATTCGGTGCCGCCCGCCAGTGCCGCCATCAGGTAACCCGGCGTCAGTCCGAGGCTTTCCATGTACTGTGCGGTTCCGGCCAGACCATAACCACCGAACGCCCCGAAGAGTTTTTGCGCGCCGTGAGCGGCGAAAACAATGCCGACCACGATGCGCAGAACGGTCAGGCCGTAGCCAGCGCGGGTAAACAGTACCTTGTTGATCAGAGTGCTCATGCTGTTTAAATCCTTGTCAGTGTGTGTGGGTTGGGCGCCATATTAATCAATAAATCACATGTTAAAAGCGTAAAAAACCCACTATTACAATCAGATTAGTTGATCATTTGCGAGAGACAACCTTTTGTCCCTGGGGCTCCAACGACTCCCGCTCCCGGTCGAACGCCAAGTAATACTTGTTCACGCTATTAACATAGCTGACAGGCCCCATACCCACCTGCTCCATGGCCACGCGTTCGACCTGGAAGAACCACTGATTGGGATTCAGTCCTCGCCGCCGGGCTTCGGTGCGCATGCCCTGAACCCGCTCCGGCCCGATGTTGTAGGCCGCCAGCACAAATGCCATGCGTTCGCGCTCGTTGAGTTTCGGGCTGGCAAAGAACTTGCGCCGGATCATCGCCAGGTACTTGGCCCCGGCCTGCACATTGCCGTCTACGTCCTGAATATTGCTGACCCCCACCCGCTGCGCTGCAGAAGGCGTGATCTGCATCAGACCGGTCGGGCTGCCGCCACTGCGGGCGGTGGGCTGCAACGCCGACTCCTTGAAGGCCAGCGCCGCCAGGTTCAGCCAGTCCATGCCCTGGGCATCCGCGTGTTTCTGCAGAACCGGGCGCAGTTTTTCCAGGCGCTGCCGGTCCGCCTTGGCCAGTGGATAGTGCACTTGATAGAGACGGCGATAGATGCGCAGGAATGCAGCGTCCTGATCCGATGGTTTTTTGTAGACGGTGAGGAAGCGATTGATGCTGGCCCGCAGCATCGACGCATCACGGCGTACGAACCAGAACTCTTCGCCCCGCTCACGGATGACGACCTGCTTGTCGAAACGCAGCTTGGGCAGGATTTTGCCCCAGCGTTCGGCAATCGGTTGCTCAACGATGGTCAGGTGAAAGATTCCGCCCTGGACCATCTCCAGTACGTCCTCGACGGCAAGGCTCGGATCGACCCACTCGATGTTGACCGGTGGCAGTTTGTGCAAGGCGAGCTTTTGATTGATCTGGCTGACGGCATCCCCGGCGGCGCTGCCGGCGGGTAACGCCAGGGTCTTGCCGGAGAGCTGTTCAAGCCGGGTGTAGCGACGTTCGCCCTTGATGCCCACCAGGACCAACGGGATGTTGCTGGCAATCGGCTCACTGGTGCTGACGGCAAAGCCCGGTTGCAGATCGAGCAACTCGCCTGGCGCCACCAGATCGCCCTCCCCGCGCTGCAATGCGCCAAGCAGTTGATCCTTGGCCTTGGGAATGATCTTGAGGGTGATTTCCTGACCGTCACGGGCATGACCGTTGAGGTATTGCTCGAACGCTCTCAGACGATGGTATTCAACCCCGATCGCCTGCCCCTGGACTTCGCCGGAACTGTTGCGGCTCTGGTTGACCAGCACCCGCAGCACACGACTGCTGCGGATCTGCGTCAGGTCGCGCACCTCGCTGGCCGGTACGGCTTGCAGCGGCCCGGGCAGACGCGCGACCGCCATCATCGGCAGTAGCAGCGAACAACACAGCAGTAGCAAAACCGAGGGACGAATCATCCACTCTCCGGAAAGAATATGAGGCCGCGTCAATGAAACGCGACGACAAAAACAGGGTGCCCAGGGCGCTGACAACGGGCGAAAGACTGGCACAATGATGGCAAAACTACCAAGCCAGCCTGGTCCGCGGCTCAAGAGACAGCGTTAACCCGTTGTAGTTCTTGGCTTTTCTTATAAATCCACGGCTCTGATATGCTTTCCGGCCTTTGGGCCGAGGTAGCACCATGCAACTCATCGATATCGGCGTCAACCTGACCAACGCCAGTTTTGCCGACAAACACCAGGCCGTACTCGACCGCGCCTACGCGGCCGGCGTGTGCCAACTGGTGCTGACCGGCACCAGTGTCGAGGGCAGCGAACAGGCCCTTGAGCTGTGCCGGCAACTGGACGCAAGCAATCAGCGCCTGTTCACCACCGCCGGTATTCACCCTCACTGCGCCAGCGACTGGAACGCCGACAGCGCCCGACGTTTGCGCAGCTTGCTTGACGAGCCGAATGTGGTGGCCGTGGGTGAATGCGGGCTGGATTTCAACCGTGATTTCTCGCCACGCCCGCAGCAGGAAAAGGTGCTCGAAGAACATCTGGCCTTGGCCGTCGAATTGCAGCTGCCGGTTTTTCTGCACGAACGCGACGCCAGCCAGCGTTTGCTGGAGATCCTGCGCGACTTCCGCGACCAATTGCCGGCCGCGGTGGTGCACTGCTTCACCGGGGAGCAGAAGGCGCTGTTCAGCTACCTCGACCTCGACCTGCACATCGGCATTACCGGCTGGATCTGCGACGAGCGCCGGGGCACGCATTTGCATCCGCTGGTCAGGGAGATCAAGCGCGGACGCCTGATGCTCGAAAGCGATGCACCGTACCTGCTGCCGCGCAGCCTGCGCCCCAAGCCGAAAAACGGGCGAAACGAGCCGGCGTACCTGACCGAAGTATTGCGCGAAGTGGCACTGCATCGCGGGGAAAGCCAGGAGGATCTGGCGGCACACACCACAGCCTGTGCACGCGCGTTCTACGGCTTGCCATCAATCCCCCAGTAACCATAAATCCCTGTGGGAGCGAGCCTGCTCGCGAAAGGCGTCGTGTCTGCGAGCATCGGGTTGAATGACAGACCGCTATCGCGAGCAGGCTCGCTCCCACACTGGAAGGGTACTGGCCCGTTGATCTGCATCAAGAACCAGCCACCTGCATAGCGGCACAATGCTGGCACCTTGCCAAAACTGTTTCCGCTATCAGAGAAGACCTCCATGGGTGCCTGGCTTAGCAATATCTCGCTGAAATACAAATTCTGGGCGGTCAACGCCGTCGCGTTCGTCACCACCCTGTTGCTGGTGTTGTACGCGGTGCAGCTTGAGCAGCAGGCCCGCAGTCACGCATCCCAGGCTTCGGCCCAGGCCCAGGCGCGATTGCTCGAAGCCTGGCCCGCCGGGCAACCGCTGCCCCCCGCCGACAACCTGCTGGCGTTCAGCCGCGGACAAGCCCCCACGCTCAATGAGCGCCCCGTGCAAGAACTGGCCGACGCCAATGGCTGGGTCGAGATCAACCCGATGCCGCTGTTCGGTGACAACCCGTTGATGGGCGCCGAAGTGTTCGCACGCGCTGACGGGCAGCGGGTCGCCGTGATCGCCCACGGTCCAAGCCTGAGCCAGGTGTTCAGCGAGCGCTTCGCCCACTACGCGGTGGCGGTGTTCATCCTGATGCTGGCCATGCTCGGCGCATCGCAGTTGCTGATCCGATTCCTGCTCAGCCAGCTCAACACCTTGAAAGACGTCATGTTGCACGTGGAGAAAACCGGCGACCTGTCGACCCGCGTGCCATTGGCTTGCAGCGACGAAGTCGGCCAGATGGCCAACGCCTTCAACGCCATGCAGGCCGGTTATCAACGGGTGGTCAACACCGTCGCCAGCACCGCCCGGCAACTGGATATCGGCGCCGCGCGGCTGGCGGCGAGCATGAATGAAGTGCGCCACGGCATGCTCGGTCAGCAAAGCGAAACCGATCAGGCCGCCACGGCGATCAATGAAATGACCGCCACGGTCTATCACATCGCCCAGCACGCGGGCGCCACCCGTGACCTTTCACAATCGGCCGATACCCTGGCCGGTAGTGGGCAGGAAGTGGTGACGCGGGTGCAGCGCTCGATTGCCGGGCTGTCCACCGGCGTGCAGCAGACCGCCGAGATGATTCAACGCCTGGCCGAGGACAGCCAGAAGATCAACGGCGTGGTCAACGTGATTCACAGCATCGCCGAACAGACCAACCTGCTGGCGCTCAACGCCGCCATCGAAGCGGCCCGGGCCGGCGAGATGGGGCGCGGCTTTGCGGTAGTCGCCGATGAAGTACGTAACCTGGCCAAACGCGTGCAAGCCTCCACGGACGAAATCACGATCATGGTCTCGGCGTTGCAGGCCGGGACGCGGGACGCCGTGGATTTCATGCAAGAGAGCTCGTTCAAGGCCGATGACTGCGTACGACAAGCGCAAGAGGCCGGCGCGGCACTGGCCGAAATCACTGGCGCAGTGGCACAGATGCGTGAAAGCAACACGCAGATCGCCGTGGCGGCCGAGCAGCAGAGCCAGGTGGCGGAAGAGATGAACCGGGCGGTGGTGAGCATCCGTGACGTGACTGAGAACACGGTGCAGCAGACAGTGTCTTCGGCGACGACCAGCAATGAACTGGCTGCGCTGGCCGGGGAGTTGAGCAAGGCGATAGGTCAGCTCAAACTTTGAGGGCCCTTTCGCGAGCAGGCTCGCTCCCACAAGGGATCTATGTATGCCCAGAATCTGATGGTCACCGAGGATCAATGTGGGAGCGAGCCTGCTCGCGAAGGCGTCAGTCGACCCCACATCAAAGTTGAACATGACGCCTATCAAGCCAATAGCCAGCCTTGATTCGCCGCCGGCGTTGACCGGGCCTATTCTTCATTACATGTGTTCAACATGGATCGAGGATCAGCAACATGGGCAAACGTCACCCCAACCTTCCCGCCTGGCAATGGCGAGCGTACCCGAACAATCATCAGCACCCGACCAATCTGGTGTTACACCTGATCGCGGTGCCGCTGTTCATCGTGGCGTTTCTGCTGATCGTATCCGGGGTCTTCAGCCTGAGCCTGGCCAACATCGCCATTGGCGTGATCGGCATGATTGCGGCGCTGGCCCTGCAACGCCACGGCCACAGCATGGAGACGCAAGCCGCCGAGCCGTTCAGTGACCGCAAGGATGCACTATCGCGCCTGTTGGTCGAGCAGTTTCTGACCTTTCCGCGGTTCTTCCTCAGCGGTGGCTGGTGGCGCGCCTGGCGCGAGCGCCACCGCCGTCACTGATCAGGCAAACACCGTCACCGTCTGCCGGCTCATGGCGATCAACCGGCCATCGGCGCTCCACATTTTGGCGGCGGCGTGCCCGTAACCATCGGCGGCGTGCTCGGTCTCGACGAGGTATTTGCACCACTCCAGGGTGGTCAATTCCAGCAGCGGTTGCACGAACTCGATGGTCCAGGTCAGCGTACTGCCCATCGCCGGCTTCTTCAGAAATGGCATCAGGGCCGGCGGCCAGGCGTCCACCAGTGCGAGGATATGCGCCTCGCCGATGGCCTCTTCCTTGTCATCGCAGCGCAAGCGCACCCAACCACCCATTTGCCGCGATGTGCTACCGCTGAACGGCAGCCCGCCTACACTCCAGCGCATCGCCAGGTGCCGCATGAATTCCGGGATAACGCCTTCGATAAAAGGCAACTCCTGGCACTCGTCCCAGTGCTTCATTTCAGGTGCCGGTTCAGCGGCCACGGCCACCACCGAAGGGCGTGAAGCGCCGAAGCTCCCCTGGATCAACGTCACCACCTGGCCCTTCTGCATCACCCGGCCCAACAGCTGGCTGACCGCCTTGCCTTCGCGCAATACGTCGACTTCAAAGCTGACTGGAACCTCAGGCTCAACCGGGCCGACAAAGGTGATCGCCAATGAGCGCACCGGGCGATCCGCTGGTACCCGGGCACGCATGGCTTCGTACTGCAAAGCCGCCACCACGCCACCGAAACTGGCGCGCCCCTGGCCCCAGGAGGCCGGAATGGAGAGCTCCAGCGGCTGGCTACGGACAGCGTCAAGCAGTTCGGAAAAACGCATGAAAACCTCAGGGATCGGAAAAAGATGAGGGGATCTTAACCATCTGGCGAGATGGATACATCGCCTATTCCGGACAAATTGACTGACAGATAAGTCGCGCAGGTTTCATGTCGAACATAAACCTCCTGTGGGAGCGGGCTTGCTCGCGAAGAGGCCATCAGCTTCAGCATCAATGCTGACTAACACACTGCTTTCGCGAGCAAGCCCGCTCCCACATTTGTTCGGTGGTGATATCAGGATTTGAAACAATCGCGACTGAGTTTTTCCAGCACCCGGTCCGCCCGGCTTTCTGCCTCGGCCATGGTGGTTGTCCAGACCGCGACACAGGGCCGCAAATCCGCTTCCTGCTCAGCCATGGCCAGCCATTGCACGCAATCGTGCCACTCACCCAGCGCGCCCTGAGCCGATTTCAATCGGGGCATGGCCGCTTTCGGTAAACGGTCCAGCTCGGGGTAAGCGTCGATACCATAGCGCACGCGCTTGATCAGCAGGCGTAGCCGATGACGGTCGTGGGCCGGGTCGTGCAATGCTTCATCGAGTTTTTTCCACTGCTTGCCCAGGCGTTTTTCGATGCGCTTGCGCAGGCCCTTGAGCAATCCCTGGCGCTGGGCAGCGCGCAGAAAACGCGGAAACGCATCGAGCACGATCAGCAATTGCGCGAGCTCGGGACTGGCCGCCACGGCCGGATAAGCTTCGGCCATTTGCGCCATGCGCCACTGTGCAGCGTGAGGTTGACCGTGCTCAAGCAGGTACGCCGCCAGCACTTCGCGATCACGCAACGGCGTGGTCAGATCGCCCACCCGCGAGGCGGCCGCCTCCAGTTGTTCGACACCGGGCAACCCGCGCAAAGGCCGCAACAGACTGCGTAACCGACGCATGGTTGTGCGCAGATCGTGTAAAGCTTCAGGGTCAGTCCGCTCTCTCAAGCGGGCCTGACAGGCCAGCAGACGAACTTCCAGGCCCAGGACATGAGCCACCAGCCGATCGATCATGGGGGGTTTACTCCGTAAACAGCGCCAGGCTGCAAGCTACGAGCTGCAAGCCCGATGAGTCTTGCAACTCGTAGCCTAGAGCCTGCAGCTGCTTTTTGCCTTCAGCGCCCCGCGCGCGATTCACGAATATAGAAACGAGCCTTCTCGGCTTTCCTGGTGCAGCCTTCGAACCCCTCGAATTGCTGCTGGGTCTTGGCCGCAGTCAACAGCGACAGGGCCTTGGAGTAGCTGACGGTCCCGGCGAAACCTTCGGCTTTGGCCAGGTCCAGTTCATGCCATGCCGCATCCAGGTTACTTCCGCAACTGTCGCGGTAGGCGGTTTTTCCGGCACAACCGGCGAGTGCCAGGGCAATCAATGGCACGCAGATCCAGGCTTTCATCACTTACTCCTCAAAAATAGGTCAACAGTCATGCAGGTAAGACGGTGTAGCACCTGAAAAGTGCCGTTGGTCCGCTGTGCGAACTATAGCGCTGACGAGAACAACCATGTGCCGCCATGGAGTGTCGAAAATACGACGCTCTTGCCCCCTCGAACGACCATGACGATTGAAGCATGCCCCTCGATGGGTGCATTGTTGAAGCATTCAAACGAGGGCGATTCATGAAAAAGCGTGTCGCACTGGTATTGGGCTCGGGTGGAGCCCGGGGTTACGCACATATTGGGGTCATTGAAGAGATCGAACGGCGCGGCTATGACATTGCCTGTATCGCCGGTTGCTCCATGGGCGCGGTGGTGGGCGGGATCTACGCCGCCGGCAAACTCAATGAATACCGCGACTGGATCGAGAGCCTGGATTACCTCGACGTGTTGCGCCTGGTGGACGTCAGTTTTCGTCTGGGGGCGATTCGTGGCGAGAAGGTGTTCGGGCAGATTCGCAAGATCGTCGGCGAGATCAACATCGAAGACTTGCGTATCCCCTATACCGCCGTTGCCGCCGACCTGACCAACCAGCAGGAAATCTGGTTCCAGGAAGGTTGCCTGCACCAGGCGATGCGCGCCTCGGCAGCGATTCCCAGCCTGTTCACCCCGGTGATGCAGGGCAACCGCATGCTGGTCGATGGCGGCATTCTCAACCCGCTGCCGATCGTGCCCGTGGTGTCGAGCCATTGCGACCTGATCATCGCGGTCAACCTGAACTCCACCAACCAGCGCCACTATCAATTGCCGGTGATCCAGCGCCCTGCCGCGTTCAAGAGCCGCTTCGACAACCTGATGAGCTCTGTCGGCTCGAAGTTGCCGTTCCGGCGTAAACAGGCGGAACAATTGTTGATCCTGGAGCAGGAAGCGTTGAAAGCCGAAGGGGCGGATTTCAACCCGTGGATCGAGTCCGCCGAACCCGAAGCACAGCAACCCGCGGCCGCCCCGGAAGCCAGTGGCGCGCCCCGCTCTGCCACCGGTTCGTTCATCATCGACAACGTCGGGCCGGCATCCTTGCTCGACTTGATCAACCAGAGTTTCGAGGTGATGCAGACGTCGCTGGCGCAGTACAAGATTGCCGGGTATCCGCCGGACATCCTGATCAACGTGCCCAAGCGCGTGTGCCGTTTTTTCGAGTTCTACAAGGCGCCGGAGCTGATCGCGCTGGGACGGGAGATTGCGCGCGATACGCTGGATCGGTATGAGAATGAGCAGAATTGAAAGTTCTGAAAGTTCTCAATTGAATGTAAGGGCCCCTTCGCGAGCAGGCTCGCTCCCACAGTGAATCGTTGGTGTACACAAAGTCTGTGTCTGACCAGGACCCCATGTGGGAGCGAGCCTGCTCGCGATGGGGCCGGAACATTCAGCACAAAACTAAAGGCTGCCCTCACTCAACAACCGATACCCCACCCCCGCCTCGGTCACGATGAACCTTGGCTGGGTCGGGTCATCCGCCAGTTTCTGGCGCAAGTGCCCGACCACGATGCGCAGGTAGTGAGTGTCTTCGGTGTGTGTCGGCCCCCAGATGTCCTTGAGCAATTGCTGCTGGGTGATCACCCGCCCGGGATGCCGCGCCAGTTGCGCCAGCACGGCGTACTCCTTGCGAGTCAACGCAACTTCGATACCATCGAGCAATACCCGGCGATACGCCAGGTCGACCGTCAAAGGACCGAAGCTCAGCGCCGCTGGCTGGGTTTCGCCGACGGGCGCCTGGCGCAGCAACGCTCGAACCCGTGCCAGAAATTCCTGGATGCCGAACGGTTTGGTCACGTAGTCGTTGGCGCCGCCATCCAGGGCCTCGACTTTCTGCCCTTCACTGGCGCGCACGGAGAGCACCAGCACCGGCACCGTCGACCACTCGCGAAAATCGCGCAATACCTGTTGGCCGTCCATGTCCGGCAAGCCGAGGTCGAGCACCAGCAAGTCCGGTTTGTTCAATGCAGCTTGGGCCAAGCCTTCACTGCCGGTGCCGGCCTCCAGCACTTTGTAGCCCTGGGAAGCGAGGCTGATGCGCAGGAATTTGCGGATCTGCGGTTCGTCGTCGATGACCAGTATGGTCGCGGTCTGGCTCATGAATTCACATCAACAATAAGAAGTGGCAAGAGAGTAGCGCAAGCACGATCAGGCTTCACTCTCGTATCCCGGCTGAACCTGTAGCGGCAGGTGTAACGTGATGCAGGTACCGCGTCCCTCAATGCCGTCGGCGACGCTGATGCGCCCGCCATGGGCACCGACCATGCCCTGACAGATCGCCAGCCCCAGTCCGGTGCCCTGTCCGCCACGATCACCTCGCGCCGCGGTGTAGAACATGTCGAAAATCTTCGCCCGATCCTCCTCCGGAATCCCCGGGCCCTCATCGCTGACCGAAAAGAACAACTCACCGTCGTCGGTCCCGGCGCGCAATTGCAAACGCCCGTGGGGCGGCGAAAACCGCGCGGCGTTTTCCAGCACGTTGACCAATGCCTGTTCGATCAGCGCGGCGTGCACATACAGCAGCGGTAACTCGGCCGGCACGTCGGTGCTGACTTGCAGCGGCGCAAGGACTGCGCGCAGGCGATTGAGCGCACTGCCGACGATATCGGCCGGTGACACCCAGTCCCGCGCCAGCTTCAGGGCTCCGTGGCCGAGGCGGGTCATGTCGAGCAGATTCTGGATATAACGATCAAGGCGCTCGGCTTCATCACGGGTGCCCTCGAGCAGCTCACGCCGATCCTCCAGCGGGATCGCTTCACCCAGGGCCAGCAGGCTATCGATACTGCCGCGCATGGACGTCAAGGGTGTGCGCAAATCGTGCGACACCGAAGCCAGCAAGGCACTGCGCAACTGCTCGGTTTCACCGTGCAGCCGCGCCGCTTCCAGATCATCGACCAGTTGCGCCCGGGCCAGCGCCTGAGCCAGCGGCTGGCTCAGCGCGGTCAACAAACGACGGCGCTGGCCACTCAGGGTCTGGCCTTCCTTGGCGCATACGCCAAGCAGCGCGAGCGGCCCGTCCTCGACCGATAACGGCCACCACCACCAGCGGCCGAACGGCAAGGTGCCGGTGCCCGCACCTGCCGGTTGATCGTGCTGCCAGGCCCAATCGGCGGCGGCGCGCTCAGCTTCGGTAAACTCAAGCGGGCCACCGGTTTCGACTTTCCAGCCGCTCTGCCCGTCGCGATTGAGCAGACACAGCTGCACGTCGCTCCAACCGTTGAGGTGCTGGGCGGCCGCACTGACCACGGCCTGGCGGTCGGTGGCGGCAGTCAGTTTGCGTGACAGGTCGAGCAATTCCGTGGTCTCTTCCTGGGTATCGCGCAGTGCCTGCAATTGCCTGCGCTGGCGCGCCGCGAGGTTGCCGGTGAGGGCTGCCATCAGCAGGAAAAACAGCAAGGTCAGCACGTCTTCTTCGCGCTGGATGCTGAAAGAAAAAGTCGGTGGAATGAACAGGAAATCATAGGTCAGAAACGACAGCGCCGCACAGGCCAGCGCCGGCCCGAGACTACTGCGCACCGCCACCAGCAACACGGCGGCGAGGAACACCAGTGAAATATTGGGCAGTGGCAATACACTCGCCACGGCCCAGGCCAGGGCGCTGGCCATGACCGTCGCGACCACCGCCAACGCGTAGTCGAACCAGACCAGCGGCCCCATCGACCGCTGATGAGGTTGATGCTGTTGGTGATCGCCGTCGAGAACGTTGATTTCCAGTCCGCGCGCATTGCGCAGCAACCGCGCCGCCAGCCCGCCACCAAACAGGCGTCGGCGCAATCTCGGCCGGGACTGGCCGACCAGCACCAGGCTGGCACGACGTTCGGCGGCATGCTGGATCAAGGTTTTCGCCACCTCACCGGCGCGCAGCAACACCACTTCGCCGCCCAGGCGCTCGGCCAGTTGCTGGGCGCTCTGCAGGCGCAGGCGTGACTGTTCGTCACGCACGCGGCCGTTGTCCACGTGCACCAGGCTCCAGGGCAGGTGTCGCCGTTGGGCCACGCGACTGGCATGCCGTACCAGACGCTCGGCCTGGGCATCGCCGTCCACTCCTACCAGCAAACGCCCGCGCACGGCTGGCGCCGCTTGTCCAAGTTGGCGATAGCCCAGGGCCAGATCGTTATCGACCTGAGCCGCTGCGGTTTGCATCGCCAGTTCGCGCAGGGCTGTCAGGTTGGTCTGGGAAAAGAACGCGTCAATGGCCGCCCGCGCCTGCTCCGGCACATAGACCTTGCCATCGCGCAGGCGCTCGAGCAGTTCCCGTGGCGGCAAGTCGATCAGCAGCAGTTCGTAGGCTTCTTGCAGCACCCAGTCCGGCAAGGTTTCACGGACCTGTACACCGGTGATGCCACGCACCTGATCGTTGAGGCTTTCCAGGTGCTGGACGTTGACCGTTGTGTAGACATCAATGCCGGCGGCGAGCAGTTCCTGAATGTCCTGCCAGCGTTTTTCGTGACGGCTGCCGGGTGCGTTGGTGTGCGCCAGCTCATCGACCAGCACCAGCTTCGGTTTGGCTTTGATCAGACCGTCCAGGTCCATTTCTTCGAGCAACACACCACGGTATTCCGAGCGCACCAACGGCTGCTGCGGCAAGCCGCTGAGCAGTACTTCGGTTTCGGCGCGGCCGTGGGTTTCGACGACGCCGGCAATGACCTTCACGCCTTGACGCAGTTGGGTATGGGCCGCCTGGAGCATGGCGTAGGTCTTGCCGACTCCGGGCGCGGCGCCGAGAAAAACCTTGAGCCGGCCACGGCCATCGCGGGGCAGGTCTGCTAACAGCGCGTCGGCGCGGCCGGAGTTGCTCATGCTTGGAAATCTCTTTTTTCAGATGTTGTTGTGGTGATTGGGAGGCCGTCATCGCGAGCAGGCTCGCTCCCACAATTGGAATGCATACTCCTGTGGGAGCGAGCCTGCTCGCGAATGGCTGCACCGCCGATTTACAGTTTTTCCAGCGCCAGATTCAACTCAAGCACATTCACCACCGGCGGGCCTACCAATGGCTGTTCGATGTGCGCGTCCAGCAGCTGTTGCAGTGACGCGACCGGCAGATTGCGCGCCGCCGCGACACGCGCCAGTTGATAGGCAATCGCCGCCGGTGGCAAGTGCGGATCGAGACCGCTGCCCGACGTAGTGACCAGCGCCAATGGCACCGCCCCCTGGCCGGGCACCAGCAGCTTGCCGGCTTCGTCGATCACCCGCGTGGCGAGGGCCGGGTTACTCGGCGAGAGGTTGCTGGCACTGCTCGATACGGTGGCAAAGGCACCGGCCGAAGGACGCGGGTGGAACCAGGCGTCGCCGACGAAATCCTGGGCGATCAGCGAGGAACCGCGGACCTTGCCCTCGGCATCGCGCACCAGGCTGCCGTTGGCCTGATCCGGGAACGCGACCTGGGCGACGCCGGTAACCACCAGTGGATAAGCGACGCCAGTGATCAGCGTCATCAGGACCAGCAGGCTCAGGGCCGGGCGTATCAATGTGGACATTTCAAAATCCTCGAATTCGTAATTCAATCAATTGGACCGTGTCGCATTCTTCGCGAGCAGGCTCGCTCCCACAGGGCGAAAGCATTTCAAATGTGGGAGCGAGCCTGCTCGCGAAGGCGGTGCATCTGGCACCCCGCGCAGGTCAAACCAGATGCAACGCCGTCAACAGCATGTCGATCGCCTTGATGCCCACAAACGGCACCAGGATCCCGCCCAGGCCATAGATCAGCAGATTGCGTCGCAACAGCGCCGCCGCACTCGCCGCCTGCACGCGCACACCGCGCAATGCCAGGGGAATCAGCACCACAATGATCAAGGCGTTGAAAACGATCGCCGACAGAATCGCGCTCTGCGGACTGCTCAGGTGCATTACGTTGAGCACACCCAGTTGCGGGTAGATCGCGGCGAACAGCGCCGGCAGGATCGCGAAGTACTTGGCCACGTCGTTGGCGATGGAAAAGGTCGTCAGCGCACCGCGGGTAACCAGCAATTCCTTGCCGATCTGCACCACATCCAGCAACTTGGTCGGGTCGCTGTCGAGGTCGACCATGTTGGCCGCTTCACGTGCCGCTTGCGTGCCGTCGTTCATCGCCATGCCGACGTCCGCCTGGGCCAGTGCCGGGGCGTCGTTGGCTCCATCGCCGCACATGGCGACCAGACGCCCGTCGTTTTGCTCGTGACGAATGCGCGCCAGTTTTTTCTCCGGCGTGGCTTCCGCCAGCACATCGTCCACACCGGCCTCAGCGGCGATGGCGGCTGCAGTCAAGGGGTTGTCGCCGGTGACCATGACCGTGCGAATGCCCAGCTTGCGCAATTCGGCGAAACGCTCGCGGATACCGGGCTTGACCACGTCCTTGAGGTGGATCGCGCCGAGCAACTTGCCGTCGGCGCAGACCAGCAAGGGGGTGCCGCCGCTTTGCGCGATCTTGTCGATTTCGCGGGACAAGGCCGGTGCCAGGTCAGCACGTTTCAGGCCGACGAAGGCCAGCAACGAATCCACCGCACCCTTGCGGTACACGCGCCCTTGATAGTCGACACCGGACAAGCGGGTTTCGGCACTGAATGGTACGGCTGTCAGCAGGTCGGCGGACGGTTCCGGTTGCGGATGAGTGCCACGCAGGTACTCGACGATCGACTTGCCTTCAGCGGTGTCGTCGGCCAGCGACGCCAGCAACGCGCCTTCGGCCAACTCCATGGCTGTCACGCCTGGCGCGGCATACACCGCCGAGCAACGACGGTTACCGAAGGTAATGGTGCCGGTCTTGTCCAGCAGCAGGACGTGCACGTCCCCCGCCGCTTCCACCGCACGACCGGACTTGGCGATCACGTTCAGGCGCACCAGACGATCCATGCCGGCGATACCGATGGCCGACAACAGACCGCCGATGGTGGTCGGAATCAAGGTGACCAGCAGTGCCACCAGGAACACCAGCGGCAGGCTGCCGTTGGCGAAGTGGGCGAACGGTTGCAGGGTGACGACCACCAGCAGGAAGATCAGGGTCAGGCCGATCAGCAGGATGTCGAGCGCCACTTCGTTCGGGGTTTTCTGGCGTTTGGCGCCTTCGACCAGGGCGATCATGCGGTCCAGGGTCGACTCGCCAGGGTTGGCGGTGATCTTCACCAACAGCCAGTCGGACACCAGCCGTGTATTGCCGGTGACGGCCGAGCGGTCGCCGCCGGACTCACGAATCACCGGTGCCGACTCACCGGTAATCGCCGCTTCGTTGACCGCTGCGATACCTTCGAGCACTTCGCCGTCACCGGGGATCATCTCCCCGGCTTCGACACGCACCACATCACCTTTGCGCAGGCTGGTGGCCGGCACCACCTGGAACGTGCCATTGCTGGTTTTGCGCCGGGCGCTCAAGCCTTCGCTACCGGCCTTGAGGCTGTCGGCGCGGGCCTTGCCACGACCTTCAGCCAAAGCTTCGGCGAAGTTGGCGAACAACACGGTGAACCACAGCCACACGGCAATTTGCGCGGCGACGAAGGTCGGTACGGCCGTATCGGGAATGAAGCACAGCACGGTGGTCAGGATCGCGGTCAGTTCGACCACCAGCATCACCGGTGCGCGCTGCAGTTGCCGTGGGTCGAGCTTGACGAAGGCTTGCACCAGCGCCGGGCGCCACAGGGCCGAGATCGCGGTTTTCGGGGCTTCGGCCGACTTGGTCGGTGATGCAGGTTTTGAAGCTGGAACATGCATATTCATGATGGATTCCTTAGAAGCCCATACTCAGGTGTTCAGCAATAGGCCCCAGTGCCAGGGTCGGCAGGAAGGTCAAACCACCCACCAGCAAAATGGTCACAGTCAGCAAGGTCACGAACAGCGGGCCGTGGGTCGGGAAGCTGTTCTGGCCAATCGGTGCGGTTTTCTTCATCGCCAGGCTGCCGGCCAGGGCCAGAACCGGGAGGATGTAACCGAAGCGACCAATCAACATGCCCAGGCCCAGCATCAGGTTGTGAAACGGCGTGTTGGCACCGAAGCCGCCGAAAGCCGAACCGTTGTTGGCACTGGCCGAGGTGTAGGCGTAGAGCAACTGACTGAAACCGTGGGCGCCGGGGTTGCTCACCGAGGCCACCGGGCCTGGCAGGCTGGCGGCAATCGCGCCGAGCACCAATACGCCAATCGGCATGACCATCAGGGTCAGCACCAGCAATTGCACTTCCCTGGCTTGCAGTTTCTTGCCGAGGTACTCCGGCGTACGACCGATCATCAGGCCGGCGAGGAACACCGCGATCAGCACGTTGAGCAACATGCCGTAGAGCCCGGCACCGACGCCACCGAAGATCACCTCGCCAACCATCATGTTGACCAGGGCCACCATGCCGCTCAGCGGATTGAGGCTGTCATGCATGCCGTTGACCGAGCCGTTGGACGCCGCCGTGGTGGTTACCGACCAAAGCACCGTGGCGGTAGTGCCGAAACGCGCTTCCTTGCCCTCCAGCGGCGCAGTCTGCTCGACGGCTACGTTGTTCAGGGTCGGGTTCGGCTGGTATTCAGCCCATAGCGAGGTCGCGCCGCCGATCAGGAACAGCGCCAGCATGCAGGCGATGATCGCTCGACTCTGACGCAGGTCCTTCACGTAATGGCCGAAGGTGAACACCAGTGCCACCGGGATCAGGATGATCGAGGCCACTTCGAACAGGTTGCTCCAGGCCGTCGGGTTCTCGAACGGATGCGCCGAGTTGACGCCGAAGAAGCCGCCACCGTTGGTACCCAATTGCTTGATCGCAATCTGGCTGGCAGCCGGGCCCAGTGGAATGACCTGGTCGACGCCTTGCACCGTCACCGCATTCACGTACTGCGCGAAGGTTTGCGGCACGCCCTGCCAGACCAGATACAGCGCCAGCAACAGGCACAGCGGCAACAGGCCGTAGAGGGTGGCGCGGGTCATGTCGACCCAGAAGTTGCCAAGCGATGCCGTGGATTTGCGCCCGATGCCGCGGCACAGCGCAACCAGTACGGCCAGGCCAGTGGCGGCGCTGACGAAGTTCTGCACGGTGAGGCCGGCCATCTGGCTCAAGTAGCTCAAGGACGCTTCGCCGCTGTAGGACTGCCAGTTGGTGTTAGTCATGAAACTGACGGCGGTGTTGAACGCCTGCGTCCACTCCTGCCCCGGCAGGTTTTGCGGGTTCAGCGGCAAATGGTCCTGGAACAGCAGGATCGCGAACAGCAGCAGGAAACCCGCAAGGTTGAAGGCGAGCAAGGCCAGGGTGTACTTCTGCCAAGTCTGTTCGGCGTGCGGATCGACGCCGGCCAGCCGATAGCAACCGCGTTCGACCGGACCCAGGACCGGCGACAGCCACGTGCGCTGCCCCTCCATCACCTTGTAGTAGAAGCGCCCGAGAAACGGCGCCGGGACCAATACCAGGGCGAAAAACCCGAGGATCAGCCAATAGTCATAACTGTGCATAGCCGCTCCTAGTTCCGGTCCGCGCGCAACAGCGCAACCAACAGATAAATGAACAGCCCCACTGCCAACAGCAGTGACACTCCGTCCAGAACGCTCATGGAAGTTCTCCGTGTTACGGCGTATTGCCGCGTGTGGAGTCATTGTCGGAAAGGAGGCTGTAAAGGAGCGAGACCGAGGGTGCGGGCCGGACATAAAGAAAGCGTAAAGAGTGGGTTTACGCTGGGGTTACGGGGTGCGCGAAGGGATTCCGGTACGGAGAAAACCGTGAATTTCGCGGGTAAAGCTCTAAATTTTGCGCAAGATGTAGTGAGTGAAGGCTGCAAGTCATGGATAATCCAGCACGATTGGCACGACGTAACCGAATGCGAATGGGGTCAGGATTTCTTGCGCCTCCTCGCTCGTGCCTGCAAGCTACCGATATTCGCATTACTGAAAAAGGCTGGCCCAACATGCGTATCCTTATTACCGGCGGAGCCGGTTTCATAGGCTCGGCCCTTGTTCGCGAGCTGATCCAACACACTGAGCATGATGTGCTCAACCTGGACAAACTGACGTATGCCGGCAATCTCGAGTCGCTGACCAGTATTGCCAACAACACTCGTTACGAGTTCGTTCAGGCCGATATTGTTGATCAGGCGACCGTCAGTGCAGTGCTGGCGCGTTTCCAGCCTGACGCGATCATGCACCTGGCAGCCGAGTCCCACGTCGATCGTTCCATCGATGGTCCATCAGAGTTCATCCAGACCAACATCGTCGGCACCTACAGCCTGCTCGAAGCCACCCGTGCCTATTGGCAAGCCCTCCCGGAGCCTGAGAAAAGCGCCTTCCGCTTTCATCACATTTCCACCGACGAGGTTTACGGTGACCTGCACGGCGTCGATGACCTGTTTACGGAAACGACGCCCTACGCACCCAGCTCGCCCTACTCCGCCAGCAAGGCCGCGTCCGACCACCTGGTCCGCGCCTGGCAGCGAACCTATGGCCTGCCGGTGCTGCTGACCAATTGTTCGAACAATTACGGGCCTTTCCACTTCCCCGAGAAATTGATTCCGCTGGTTATCCTCAATGCCCTGGCCGGCAAGCCACTGCCGGTGTATGGCAACGGCCTGCAAGTGCGCGACTGGCTGTTCGTCGAAGATCACGCCCGGGCACTGCTCACAGTGGTGACCACCGGCAAGGTCGGCGAGACCTACAACATCGGCGGGCACAACGAACAAAAGAACATCGACGTGGTGCGCGGCATCTGTGCCCTGCTTGAAGAACTGGCACCGCAAAAGCCGGAGGGCGTTGCGCATTACGCCGACCTGATCACCTTCGTCCAGGATCGTCCTGGACATGACTTACGCTACGCAATCGACGCCAGCAAGATTGAACGCGAACTGGGCTGGGTGCCCGAAGAGACGTTCGAAACCGGCTTGCGCAAAACCGTTCAATGGTACCTGAACAACATGGACTGGTGCCGCCGTGTTCAAGATGGCAGCTATCAGGGCGAACGCCTTGGCGCCATCAATTCCAAGGAGTTGCTCCCATGATGAAAGGTATCGTTTTGGCAGGTGGCTCGGGCACACGCCTGCACCCGATTACGCTCGGTGTGTCGAAACAGCTGTTGCCGGTCTACGACAAGCCCATGATCTACTACCCGATCTCGGTGCTGATGCTGGCCGGCATCAAGGATATCCTGCTGATCTCCACCCCGCAGGATCTGCCGCAATATCGCAATCTGCTGGGTGACGGCAGCCAGTTCGGGGTGAACTTCAGCTTTGCCGAACAGCCATCTCCGGACGGTCTGGCCCAGGCTTTCCTGATTGGCGAGGAGTTCATTGGCGATGACCCTGTGTGCCTGATCCTGGGCGACAACATCTTTCACGGTCAGCACTTTGGCGAACAATTGCAGAACGCGGCACAACGCTGTTCCGGCGCCACCGTGTTCGGTTATTGGGTCAAGGACCCCGAACGCTTCGGCGTCATCGATTTCGACAGCGAGGGCCGTGCGCTTTCGATCGAAGAAAAACCGAAAAAGCCAAAATCAAGCTATGCCGTAACCGGCCTGTATTTCTACGACAACGACGTGATCGAGATCGCCAAGGCGGTGAAACCTTCGCCTCGCGGCGAGCTGGAAATCACTGACGTCAACAATGCCTATCTGCAACGCGGAGACCTGCAAGTCGAGCGTTTTGGTCGAGGTTTCGCCTGGCTCGACACCGGCACCCACGACAGCTTGCTCGAAGCCTCTCAATACGTGCAGACCATCGAACACCGCCAAGGCCTCAAAGTCGCCTGTCTCGAAGAAATAGCCTATGAAAATGGCTGGATCAACCGCGAACAACTTCTGGAGCGCGCCCAGTACTTCGGCAAGACGGGCTATGGTCAGTACTTGGCCAAATTGGCAGGGGGAGAGTAATGAGCCTGTGTGAGTCCGATTTGCCCCATGGCGAGACTGAACTGTTCTCATGAAAGTACTCATCAATGGCAGACATGGTCAGGTCTCACACGAGCTGCAACGCCGACTGGGTGTGCTCGGCGAATTGATCGTATTGGGTCGCGAACAGCTCGATCTCGCGCAACCCGATCAGATTCGTCGCCAGGTGCAAAACCTCAGGCCCGACCTGATCATCAACGCGGCGGCCCATACAGCGGTTGACCTGGCAGAAAGCGAGCCGCAAGCAGCCTTTGCCATCAACGCGATCGCTCCCGGCATTCTCGCCGAAGAGGCGCTGGCTCTCGACATCCCGTTGATACATTACTCCACGGACTATGTTTTCGACGGATTGAAAGCCGGACCTTACAACGAGGACGACACGCCCAATCCGCTCGGCGTATATGGTAAGAGCAAGTTGGCCGGTGAGCAGGCTATCAAGGACGTGCAAGGCAAACACCTGATCCTTCGTACCAGTTGGGTCTATTCAAACCATGGCCGTAACTTTCTGCTGACGATGCAGCGATTGCTGCAAGAGAAACCAGAGTTACGTGTAGTTGCCGATCAAATCGGAGCCCCTACCTGGGCCGGCACACTCGCCAACAGCACCCTTGCCCTGATTGAACACTGGCAGGCGCGCGAAGTGGCCAACTGGGGCACTTATCACTTGACCGCTCAAGGTGAGACCTCCTGGTTTGGTTTCGCCCAGGCAATCGGCGAAGCATTGCGACAACAGGGCAAACCTTGTGCCGCCCTGTTACCGATCCCGTCCAGCGATTACCCGACGCCCGCCGCCCGGCCGCTTAACTCGCGCCTGGATTGCAGTCGCTTGCAACGCGATTGGGGCGTCAGTCAACCTGACTGGCAGACGGCGCTGCGCGAGTGCCTTACCGAACAAACCTGAACATCAACGGCAGCCCGCACCTGCTTTGAAACACGACGTATCCGCATCGCAGCGGCGTCGTGTAGCAGACATTCGGGCTTGCTCGCGAAAGCGGCACCAGTAGCAACGACGCCCCCGACTGACGCACAAAGTTCGCACATTCAGTTGCGAATATCTCCGATACGACGCCTTTCAGTCCATTACGACGCCCCCTCGAAAAATGGCACGCCCACTGCACTGGCCTCCCCCCGAGCGTTCCAAACCACTCAGGGAGCAAGCGCATGAACACACAACTCAAACCCACGCTGGGCACGTTGCATCTGTGGGGCATTGCCGTCGGGCTGGTGATTTCCGGGGAGTATTTCGGCTGGAGTTATGGCTGGGGCGTGGCCGGGACCTTGGGTTTTCTGGTGACCTCTTTCATGGTCGCCACCATGTACACCTGCTTCATCTTCAGTTTCACCGAGCTGACCACCGCCATTCCTCACGCTGGAGGCCCCTTTGCCTACAGCCGTCGTGCGTTTGGGGAAAAAGGCGGATTGATCGCAGGCCTGGCGACATTGATCGAATTTGTCTTCGCCCCACCGGCGATTGCCCTGGCCATCGGCGCCTATCTCAATGTCCAGTTTCCAGCCCTCGACCCGAAACACGCGGCAGTCGGTGCCTATATCCTGTTCATGGGTCTCAACATCCTCGGCGTGAAACTGGCGGCGACCTTCGAACTGGTGGTCTGCGTGTTGGCGGTCGCTGAATTGCTGGTGTTCATGGGCGTGGTCGCGCCGGCGTTCAGCTTCAGCAACTTCGCCCTCAATGGTTGGGCCGGCACCGACGTGTTCGGCGCTCCGGCGATTGCCGGAATGTTCGCGGCCATCCCCTTTGCCATCTGGTTCTTCCTGGCCATCGAAGGCGCCGCCATGGCCGCCGAAGAAGCCAAGGACCCGAAACGCACCATTCCCAAGGCCTACATCAGCGGTATTTTGACCCTGGTGCTGCTGGCGATGGGCGTGATGTTCTTCGCCGGTGGCGTCGGCGACTGGCGCACCCTGTCGAACATCAACGACCCGCTGCCCCAGGCGATGAAAACCGTGGTCGGCGAAAGCTCCGGGTGGCTGCACATGCTGGTGTGGATCGGCCTGTTCGGTCTGGTGGCGAGTTTCCACGGAATCATCCTTGGCTATTCGCGCCAGTTCTTCGCCCTCGCCCGCGCCGGCTACCTGCCGGCGTCTCTGGCCAGATTGTCGCGCTTCCAGACTCCGCACCGGGCGATCATCGCCGGCGGCGTGATCGGCATCGCGGCGATCTACAGCGACGGTTTGATCAACCTCGGCGGCATGACGCTGACGGCGGCGATGATCACCATGGCGGTATTCGGCGCCATCGTCATGTACATCATGAGCATGCTCAGCCTGTTCAAGCTGCGCAAAACCGAGCCGAACCTGGAGCGCACCTTCCGCGCGCCGTGCTACCCGCTGGTGCCGTTCATTGCGCTGATGCTGGCGGTGGTATGCCTGGTGGCGATGGCCTGGTTCAACACCTTGATCGGCCTGATCTTTCTGGGCTTCATGGCCGCAGGTTTCGTGTACTTCACGCTCACCGCGCAATTGCGCGCCGACGCACCGGCGGATGCGATGCTGACCGGACGTTGAAAGCGTTCAAGTGAAGCTTGAACAACAGGCATAGAATGGGGGTGATAGCGATGGAACTGCGATGAAACCCCGTCACTCAAAGTGCTATACGCGATCGGTTGACGAACCCTCGTCGACCCGCCTGCTTTTCAAGGAGAGTCCTATGCCCTGGTATGCCTGGTTGATTCTGGTCGTTGCCATTGGCTCGATCGTTGGTGGTCTGATGATGCTGCGCGACACCGCTCACAAAGTCGAACTGACCGAAGAGCAACGTAAGCGCGTCGCCGAACGCAATGCGGAAATGGACGCCAAGGAAGCGCAGGACCGCTGAATGAAAACCCCGCCTTGAACGGCGGGGTTTGTTTTTGCGTGGCTTGCCCTGAAATCATGTCGCTTTGTACCCATATCGAAGCATCTGCATGCTTTTTAGAAATAGAAGTACAGTCACCATGCAATTTTCATTGGTTAATATGGGCCGCATTGATGCGGAGATATCAGATGCGTTACTCGCAGGACCATAAAGCCCAGACCCACCAACGCATAATCAAGGAAGCTTCAGCGCGATTTAGACGCGACGGTATCGGCGCGACCGGGCTGCAACCTCTGATGAAAGCACTGGGCCTGACCCACGGTGGCTTTTACTCGCACTTCAAGTCCAAGGACGAACTGGTGGAAAAAGCCTTGCAAGAGGCTGGCGTTCAAGTCGACGAGTTGTGCGCGCAAATCTTCGCCGAGGAACACCCGCTCGAAGCCTTCATCGACACCTACCTGTCCGAATGGCATCAAACCTCACCTCACGAGGGTTGTCCGCTGCCGACCATTTCTTCCGAACTGGGACTGCGTGGTCAACCGAGCCCCACCAGCGACGTCGTGCTCCAGGCGCGACTCGACCAGATCCGGCACACCCTTGACGGAGAGCACACCGCCGACCGTAGCATCGTCATCATGTCTACGCTGGTCGGCGCCCTGCTGTTATCACGCAGCGTGGCTGACGCCGGGTTTGCCCAACGGATTCTCGACGTCGCACGCGAACACCTCAAACACCCGCAGGATTAACCCTGCCAACGCTTGAACAGCACACTGGCATTGACCCCGCCAAATCCGAAGCCGTTGGACAACGCATATTCGATGGCCATCGGCCGTGCGCTGCCATGAACAATGTCCACGCCTTCAGTGGCAGGGTCCGGTTTTTCGAAATTGAGGGTCGCCGGCACGACCTGGTCGCGGATCGCCAGCAGCGTAAAGATCGCTTCGAGTCCACCCGCGGCACCGAGCAAATGTCCGGTCGCCGACTTGGTCGATGTCACTGCGATGCCGTTTTGCGCACCGAACAACGCCTTGATCGCCGCCAGCTCACCCAGATCCCCTACCGGAGTCGAGGTTGCATGAGCATTCAAATGCTGGACCTGAGCCGGAGAAACACCGGCCTGTGCCAATGCCAAAGACATCGCTCGCCGCGCACCGCTGCCGTCCTCGGGACCGGCGGTCAAGTGATAGGCATCGGCGCTGGTGCCGTAGCCGACCAGCTCCGCCAGGGGCTTGGCGCCCCGGGCCAGCGCATGGTCCAGAGACTCGATGACCAGTAGCCCGGCCCCTTCACCCATGACAAAGCCATCGCGACCACTGTCGAAAGGTCGTGATGCGCGCTCAGGCGTTTCGTTGTAAGCACTGGACAAGGCACGAGCAGCCGCGAACCCGGCAAGGCTGACCCGATCGATCGCCGCTTCCGTACCGCCGCACACCGCGATATCCGCCTCACCCGCACGAATCATTCGCGCCGCGTCGCCAATCGCCTGAACCCCGGCAGCGCATGCCGTGACCGGCGCGCCCAATGGCCCCTTGAAGCCATGCTGGATCGACACATGACCGGCCGCGAGGTTGACCAGAAATGAAGGAATGGTGAACGGAGACAAACGCCTCGGACCACGGCTATCGGTAGTACGCACCGCGTCGGCAATCGCACCGAAACCACCCACGCCTGAACCGATGATGGTGGCCGTACGCTCCTGGGCATTGGCATCCAGCGCTTGCCAGCCGGCTTGCTCCAATGCCTGACGCGCGGCTTCCATGGCGAACAGAATGAAGCGGTCCATCTTCTTCTGTTCCTTGGGCGGGGTCGCCCGGTCCGGATCGAAACCCGCCTGCGGGTCATCCACCAAGGTCGGCACCGCACCGCCGACCTTGGCCGGCAGATCGGCAACCACCTCATCCGGCAGATTACGCAGCCCGGAACGCCCGGCCAGCAGCCGCTCCCAGACCACTTCGACACCGCTCCCCAGCGGCGACACAAGGCCCATGCCTGTTACAACCACACGACGATCATTCATACCGCTCACACCTCAATCTGATTGATGGCACTTACCGATAACGGGCAGCAGCCTTGCTTTTGGACAGGTTAGGCGCCATCACAAGACGCGCCGCCACGAACGCATTCCAATCCGCCGCATCGGGCAATGAAGGAATAGTGATCAATTCACCCTGATCCAGACCCGACAATGCAGCATCGACCATCTCACCCGCCTCCATCACCATGTCCGCAGGAATTTGTGATCCATCGATGCCGGAGCGCTCCCAGATCTCGGTTCGGGTTACACCGGGCAGCACCGCCTGGATCTTCACCCCGGTGCCATCCAGTTCGGCATTCAACGATTGAGTCAGGCTCAATACATAGGCCTTGCTGGCGCTGTAGGTCGCGTTGAAACGCTCGGGAAACAAGGCCACCACCGACGCAATATTGATGATTGTGCCGCGCCCGGCCTTGGTAAAACCGGCTGCAGCCGCCGCGGCCAGTCGCGTGACAGCGGTGATATTCAACTGAATCATTCGCTCCAGTTGGTCGATATCGGCATTGGCCAAAAGCCCGTCCGCCGCCACGCCGGCGTTATTGAGCAACAGACTGATACTCGAATCGCTGCGTAACCGCTGTTCGAGCTGCAGCACATCTGCTTTTTGAGTCAGGTCCGCCTTCAACACTTCAACCTCGATCCCATGCTCCGAACGCAGTTTGCTCGCGGCCGCCTCCAGTCGCTGCTCGTCGCGAGCCACGAGCAACAAATCAAAACCACGGGCCGCCAACCGCTCGGCGTAAACCGCCCCGATACCGGACGAAGCACCGGTGACAAGGGCCGTACCTTGGGGCTGAACTGAATTCATGACGATGCTCCTAAAAAATGCTGAAGGGCGCCTGACGCCGAGGCACATTGGCGCAAGCGGTATTTATTATGCACATAATACAAACACAATATGATAGTCGTAATTTTTATTTCCGCGAAGCGGACGTCACTCGTTGGTGGCCCGGCCAGAATGAGAGAGTAGACCCTGAATGAACACAAAACCGCGCCGAAGCTCTGCGATGGAATGAACGGTATTGCATGTTGACCGATAAATGCAGGGGCGGATGAACAGTGCGCATTCAACGGTGACTGAACGACTGGACTTTCATCCGTCGAATTCGCCCGATAGTCGATCAAAGCGATGTCTGATTGGCGACCCTGCTGAACAACGCGGGCCTGAACTTTGCCTGATTTCAGGTAACCGACAAACCATTCAAGTACTGCGACTGGTCAGCCGGGCATAACTCTCGCTATAGACAAAGGCCGATCAATGACCGGCCCTTGTCGTCCAGTCCCGCCCCTAGTTCACCTCGATCCTGTCGCGGTTCCTGTCCAGAAGCGCTTTGCCGATACCCTTCACTTCCAGCAACTCGTCAACTGACGCAAACGCACCATTACTTTCACGATAAGCAACAATTGCTTTCGCTTTGGCCTCGCCCACTCCCGTCAGCTCACGTTGCAACGTAGGTACATCAGCACTATTGAGATCGACTTTACCGGATGGCGCCTGGACGGCCACATCCTGCACCAGAGGCGCAGTCATCGCCTCAGGCGCCTTGACAGGCGCGGCGATTGCCGTAAGAGAAGCACTGGTGAGGAGGGCGAATACCAGAGAGTAGAAACTGCTTGTACGCATAAGTGAAGCTCCATGCCGTCGTTTGAGAAAGCAGCTTTTCCGAAGCTGCTCTTCAAACCTAGCCTATGCCATGGGGCTGTCAAAAATGTGTACGTTACTGCATATGAAACAATCAGGGCTCAAGGCGGCGCTGCTGGTAGATCCAGTCGACAATCTCACCGTCCGGGGTGTAGCCGCTGACAGTGTCGCGCAACAACTGGCGGACGCGCGTGTAGTCGTCCTGATCCACCGCTGCGAGCAACTCGGTCAACTTGCCCTTCAGCAAATCCCAGGACAGGTGATCCTCATTGGCCGTCATGATCATCGGATGCTGTGTGGCTGCTACGTTGTCACCGATCAGTAGCTCTTCGTAAAGCTTTTCGCCCGGGCGCAGCCCGGTGAACTCGATAGCGATGTCGCCATGCAGGTTCTTTTCCGAGCGCACACTCAGGCCGGACAAATGGATCATCTTCTCGGCCAGTTCGACGATTTTCACGGGCTCGCCCATGTCCAGGACAAAAACATCCCCCCCCTGCCCCATGGAACCCGCTTGAATCACCAGCTGCGCCGCTTCCGGGATTGTCATGAAGTATCGAGTGATCTTCGGATGCGTGACCGTCAGAGGACCACCCGACTTGATCTGCTTGTGAAACAGCGGAATGACCGAACCCGATGACCCCAGGACGTTACCAAACCGCACCATCGTGAAGCGCGTTTTGTTCACACGGGAGACATTGCTCGTATCTCCGAACAAAACCGGAGCCAACTCACGACTCAGCGCTTGCAACGTCAACTCGGCAAGGCGCTTGGTGCTACCCATGACATTGGTAGGCCGCACGGCCTTGTCCGTCGAAATCAGGACGAAGTTGGCCACTCCTGCCTGAAGTGCGGCCTGGGCCGTATTAAGCGTGCCTATCACATTATTGAGCACACCCTCGGCAATGTTGTGCTCGACCATGGGCACATGCTTGTAGGCGGCGGCGTGATACACCGTGTCTACTCGCCAGGTTTTCATGACGTCCAGCAACTTGTCCGGGTTGCGAACCGATCCGAGAATCGGCAAGAGACGAATGGACAGCGATTCTCGAGCGACCCGCTGCTCCAACTCGGACAAGATGGAGTAAAGATTGAACTCACTGTGTTCAAACAGGAGAAGCGTTGTGGGGCGCAGTGCCAGAATCTGCCGGCAAAGCTCGGAGCCAATGGAGCCCCCGGCGCCCGTGACCAACACGGACTGCCCCGTGATGCAATGTTCGAGTAAATCAGCCTGGGCCGGGACGGCGTCACGCCCGAGCAGGTCGGCAATGTCTACTTCCTGGATATCGTCTACCTTGACCCGGCCACTGGCCAGATCCATGAAACCCGGGACGCTTCGAACGTGCAGCGGAAAGCCTTCGAGAAACCCGAGAATCTCGCGACGGCGGCCACGGTTTGACGAAGGGATGGCAAGGAGAATTTCCTGGGCGCCGGTGTTATCGATCATCTGCTGGATGTGCTTGGGCTTATACACCTGCAATCCGGAAATCACTCGGTCGGCGATCCCGCTATCGTCATCGATAAAGGCTACAGGGCGCATGACGCGCCCCATCCGCAACGCTGCAACAAGTTGATTACCCGCCGCCCCTGCGCCGTAGATGGCCACTTTCGGCAGTCCGTCATCCCGGCTGGTGAACGGAACGTGCTGGGCGGCGCTGAACCAGTCGCCCATAAAGTACTGACGCATGGCCAGGCGCAGACCGCCGATCATGATCAGGCTCAACCACCAGTAGTTGAAAATGATCGAGCGCGGAACGACGTTTTGATGATTGCTGTACCAGTACACCACGACGCCAAGTATCAGAGCCGATAGTGTCACCGCCTTGATAATGGCAATGAGCGCGTCATTTCCAAAGTACCGCATGACCGCACGGTACATGCCAAAGCGAACGAAAAGAGGAATGGCGATGACAGGTGCACTGACAAAAAGCCAGACGTGCTGAGTGAACGGGTTGATCAACTCGTCCACCCCAAGTCGCACGACAAACGCCATCCAGAGGGCACACCAGACCAGCGAAATATCAGTCAGGACCTGCAGAATGCGCTTATGTCGTCTTGGCAGACTTAACAACTTTGCCCGAATCTTATCCATAACCCCTCTAAACACCAGTCGAAGCTCCTAGCATTGATACAGCAACTGCAGCTTTCGGTAACTCACTTACCGACAAAGCAATACTCAAAAACCAATGCGTTCATCACGCCTTGCCAGCGATTTCCAACTCGCCCGCGTGGAACTTGAAAGCCAGCAACACCAGAGGCACATAGGCCAGGACCACGCCTGCCACGCCATCGATATATTGCATGACGACCAATATAGCCAATGGCACTAACCACAACAAATTGATCGCAGCAATTGTCAGCGTGACTGCCCGATGGCTGCCATATTGTCGTGAAGCATACTGGTACCCATGGCTGCGATGGGCCTCATAAACCTTATCCCCTCGCAACAGCCGACGAATGAGGGTAAAGGTGGCATCAACAATAAAGACGCCCAACAATATGAGCCAGGCCCAGAGCAACAGTGGATTCGTCCAGGCTGCATAAAGCGACATCACCGCCAGCACGATGCCCAGAAAACCACTGCCGGCATCGCCCATGAAAATCTTCGCTGGCGGGAAATTCCAGGCCAGGAAACCCGATACGGCCATCGCCAGCACCAGCGGAGCAATCGCGAGGCTGGTGTGGCCTGCAATCCAGTAGACCAGACAAGCACCGACACAGGCACAAATCGCCTCGACGCTGGCCAGGCCATCAATACCATCCATGAAGTTGTAGAGGTTGAGCATCCAGACCAGATAGAACGCACCGATGACATATCCGAACCAGCCGAGACTGAACTCGAAGCCGAACAGGTTGATCGGCGCCATCCCGCCAATCCACATCAATGCCCAGATGGCACCCGCGAAATGCGCAAGCAGGCGCCAGCGCGCGGCAATATGCCCATGATCGTCGAGAAACCCGATGATCGCGATCCAGCCGCCGGCCCCCAGCAGAGCCAGCGCCATCGGCCAGGCGACGGCATCTGTCCAGGCCAGGACTGGCAACGCGATCAGAAAGCTCAGGACGATAGCCACACCACCACCCCGGGGGGTTGGGACCGAGTGTGAGCTACGCGCATTAGGAATATCTATCAAGCTGCGTGCCAGCGCGTATTTGCGCAATGCACCGGTGCCCAAGAATGAAACACCCACCACCAACGCCAACAACCATATTGTGTTCAAAGGTCAACTTCCTGAAACAGCCACAATCAATTCTGCAATTGAACCGGCATTGTCATAAGCCAGCTTAGCGCTGCCTTTCCTTGTAGTAGTTGGCAGCCGAGACAAGCGCCTCATCGACGCTGACCGGCGGAATCCAGCCCAGCAACTCTCGAGTTTTGCTGATATCGACTTGCAACGAACCGCACAGACGTTGCGACAAAGCCTTCTTGCCGAGCAACTGCGCCCCTCGTTCAAGCAACACGCTTGGCACAGGCAACAGGCGGGCAGGTTTACCCAATGCCTTTGCCATCCGCGTCAACAATTGTGTCGTGGACAAATCCTCCCCGTCGCTGACGAGGAAGGTCTGATTGGCGGCGGCCGGGTGACGGATGCAGGTCACGATCAAATCCGCAAGATTTTCCAGAGCGACCAGGCTGCGTCGATTATGGATAGCGCCGAACGGCAAGGGTATTCCCTTGTCCAGCCAACGCATCATGTTCAGAAAGTTGGCTCTCACGCCCGGACCGTAAACCAGTACCGGACGGATGATCACCACTTCCATCCCGCAAGTGCTCGCAATTTCACGCAGCCCTTGCTCTGCCTCCATTTTCGAAACGCCGTACGGATCACCTGGTGCGGGCGTCGCGTCGGCGAAGTAAGGCTGATTGAGCGGCGTACCTTCGCCATTCACCTTGATCGAACTGATGAACACAAAGCGGCGAACACCCGACGAGGCGGCCTGCCGAGCGAGGCTTAGCGTGCCCTCGACATTCACCTTGCGAAACGCCTCCAGCGGATCGGATTCGGTGTCATTCATGACGTGAACGCGAGCCGCGCCATGAATGACAACCTCTACTTGATCCAGCGCCTGAGACCAATCGGTATCAGCACTGAGCCCGGCGGTTCGAACGGTAATAACGCGCGACGGACAGTCAGGCAGGGCGTGCCCACGAATGGCTGCCACCGGTTCCAGATCGTCAGAGGCCGCCAAGCGACCCAATACCGCGCGACCGACGAAACCCGTAGCACCTGTCAATAAAACACGCATTTTTCAAACCTCGACGACGCTCAGGATTTCGACCAGACAGTACGATTGATGTAGTCGGTGTAACTCAGTACGACCCGAACGACCTGCTTCGACACAGGACCTGCCTGGTAATCCCTGACAACCGGGATAACGCGCTGGCTACGATCATGTTGGCTGGTGACTACACGTACGGCATCCAGAACACCCTCCACTTTCAGGCCGCTCATGATGAGAGTGCCTTCATCCATCCCTTCCGGACGCTCGTGCGCATTACGAATGGTAATGGCGGGCAGATTCAGAAGAGAGGCTTCTTCGGTGATGGTGCCGCTATCGGACAGCACGCAGAACGCCGACATCTGCAACTTGATGTAGTCGAGCAGACCGAATGGCTTCGAGAAGCGAATCAGGGGGTGGTCCAGCGATTCACCTATCGCTTCCAGACGTTTGCGCGTACGAGGATGCGTGGAAACGATGATCGGGTACTGGTACTTGTCGGCCAGGGCTCGCAGCGTTTTGAGCAAGTCGCGAAGGTTTTCCGGCGTATCGACGTTTTCCTCACGGTGAGCGCTGATGATGAAGAACTTGTCCTGCTCCAGGCCTTCTCGCGCCAGCACGTCGGAAGTGAGGATTTTCGGCATGTAGTAGTCGAGCACCTCCTCCATATGCGAGCCGGTCTTGATGATGGTTTCAGGACGAATGCCTTCAGCGATCAGGTAACGCCGGGCATGTTCGGTCAAGACCATATTGATATCGCTGAGGTGATCGAGCACCTTGCGGTTCAATTCTTCAGGGACGCGCTGGTCAAAACAACGGTTGCCGGCTTCCATATGGAACACCGGAATCTTGCGGCGCTTGGCGGCAATGACGGCCAGACAGGTATTGGTATCGCCGTAGAGCAGAAGTGCATCAGGCTTTTCTGCCTCGAATACTTCGTCCGCCTTCGAAATGACTTCGGCGATGGTCTTGGCTGCGGTATCGCCGGCAGCACCCAGAAAGTAATCAGGCTTGCGAATTTCGAGATCATCGAAAAAGACCTGATTCAATTCGAAGTCGTAATTTTGACCCGAGTGAACCAACACATGATTAACCTGCTTATCAAGCTCGGCAATAACGCGGCTCATCTTGATAAGTTCTGGTCGCGTCCCGACCAGCGTCATGACCTTAAGCATCAAGTTGCTCCTGAATGTATTCCAGATTCAACAGAACTTTCTTCACGCCTTCTACATCGAGACGCTCGGTGTTGTGGGAGGTGTAGTCGTCGAGATCGGAAATTTCCTGCTCGCCCTCGACAAAAAACTTCTTGTAGTTAAGGTCGCGATTGTCCGAAGGGATGCGGTAGTAGCGTCCCATGTCTTCGGCCTTGGCCATTTCTTCTCGGGAGATCAGCGACTCGTAGAGTTTTTCGCCGTGGCGAGTACCGATGACCTTGACGGCATTGTCGCGAACAAACAGTTCCTTGAGTGCCTGGGCCAGGTCCGCCACTGTCGAGGCTGGTGCTTTCTGGACGAAAATATCACCTTGCTCGGCATGCTCGAACGCGTGCAGGACCAGGTCAACGGAATCCTCGAGCGACATCAGGAAACGTGTCATGTTCGGGTCGGTGACGGTCAGCGGCTCGCCACTCTGCAACTGATTGATGAACAACGGGATCACCGAACCGCGCGATGCCATGACGTTACCGTAGCGGGTTGCGCAAATCACCGGGCCTGTCGCCGGAATCATCCGCGATTTGGCAACCATCAGCTTTTCAGCCATGGCCTTGGAAATGCCCATGGCATTGATCGGGTATACCGCTTTGTCGGTACTGAGTACGACAACGCGTTGCACGCCCGAAGCAATAGCCGCATTCAAAACGTTCTCGGTACCCATGACGTTGGTACGCACGGCTTCCATCGGGTAAAACTCGCAGGAAGGCACCTGTTTCAGGGCAGCGGCGTGGAAAATGTAATCCACCCCCACCATCGCCTGATCCAGGCTGTCGCGATCACGCACGTCACCGATGTAGAACTTCACCTTGTCATTCGACAAGGCAATGCGCATATCTTCCTGCTTCTTCTCGTCACGGCTGAATACACGAATCTCTTTTACATCAGTATCCAGAAAACGCTTCAACACCGTATGGCCAAACGAGCCCGTACCGCCCGTGATCATCAAAACCTTATTATCGAACATAACTACCTTCCCAAACCTGATTGAATTTAATGATCAACGCAACGCGCGCATCGACTTAACCAATTCCAACCACGACGGTGGAACGTAACCGGTTGCCGCCTGAAACTTCGAGGAGTTTAGTGAGCGATCTATGGAAACTTGACTATCCGCGATGATATCGATTTCCTTTTCGTAAACTTCCGCTACCAGCTTCAGAAGAGACAACTTGTCAATCGGTGCCACCGAAACATGATACAGGCCGTGAAGCTGTGGATTCGGGATCACATAGTCGCGAATGACACGTGCCAGCTCAACGGTAGGCAGTCCTGAGAAAATGGCCTTCTCATAGCCCTTGACCGACCCGTTCTGGGACAGGAACCAGTCCACCAGCGAATACTGGCTCCCCAGTTCGTGACCAATGATCGAAGTCCGCAGGGTGATAGCATTCAGTTCATCGTGAAGCTCACCGATGTACTTGGACTTACCGTAGAGATCCTCTGCATCGGAGATGTCCTCTTCGGTGTACATGCCTTTGCGGCCAGAAAACACGCAATCGGTGCTGATATGAATCAGCCGGGAACCTGACAGCGTGCACAACTTGGCAATGCGATGCGGCAACATGGCATTGATAGGGAGTGCGGAAAGGGGGTCCTTGGCATCGGCCAATTGTTTGATCAGTCCGACGCAGTTGATGACGACGTCCGGCTTGACCCGTGCCAGCACCGAAACCAGCGAATCCTGGTCTAGTACGTCGACATTACTGATCAACGAACTGTGCATGTCCTCAGAAAAGTATCTTGCGCCACCCGGATTGCGCAAAGTGCCCCACACCTCGTAGTGCGGGTTTCCATGGAATTGCCTGAACACTGTGCTGCCCAGCATTCCGGTGACCCCTAACACGAGAACTTTCATTTTGAGCTACCTTTTAATTCATTGATCCTGCTACTGAGAATTTCGACCAGACGCTGACTTTGCCGCTCCATTTCGAAATGCTCGAGGTAATACGCTCGACCTGCCTGTCCCATCGATTCCCGCTCATCCGAAGTCATGCGAAAAAGCTGCTCAATGCAATTGGCCATACCTTCGGCGTCTTGCGCCGCGGTGGTCAGACCGGCTCCCGCCTCTTGAATGACGCGCGCGCCCTCCCCGTCCAGCGCGGCGATAATCGGCCTCCCCGCTGCCAGGTAAGCCTGAACTTTACTAGGGATGGTATAGGAGAACGCCTCATCTTGCTTCAACGTCACCAACAATCCCTCAGCACGACTGAAAAAATGCGGCATTTCAGTGGCTGCAAAGCGTCCGGCGAGTATAAGGTTGTCCAAACCTCGGGATTCCTTCTGGGTTTCGATCCAGCTCGACATACTGCCGCTTCCGACCAAAACAATCCTGACTTCCGACAAATGGCGAAGCTTGTCAGCTACCTCAATGAGGGTTTCGACCGACTGGGCAGTCCCCAGGTTTCCAGCAAAAACCAGACAGAAATGATTGTCTAGCTCCGCGAGCAAGGGGGCGGGAATCCGGGTCTCCTCGATACTCCGCGGTACGTCCTGATATGAGTTGGGGTAATACACAACCTTGCCAGGATTGGCGTAACGGGCGACCGGCTCGCGGAACGCCCGCGACTGAACGAGTAGCGTATCGACAAAGGCGTAAATGCCTTTGACTAGCCATCCCACAACCCCCAAAACCGCCTTGTTTTTTATGAATCCGGTTGCACTCAAACTCTCCGGCCAGAGATCCTGAACCCAAACGGCCAGATGACTTTTGAGCTTCCACTTCAAGTAAATCGCAGGAATTACCGAGGTTATAGGAGACGGCGCAAACACAAAAATCGCGTCAAAGCGCTCACCCTTTACTGAATCCGGGTAAAATTTCAGGCCATTTAAGATAAATGACAAATAGTTCAATACGAGATTTTTCGCCCCGGAAGAACCACGTGGCCTGAGTGGTGCACGACAAACACTAACGGAAGACTCGAATTTCTCTTCCTGATATCCGGAAGCACTATAACCGCCAAAGACAACGCCATCAGGGTAGTTCGGCTTGCCAGTAAGAACCTTTATGACGTGCCCTTGACCAGTCAAGTTCTTGACCAAATCATTAATAATGAAAGACTCGGGCCAAAAATATTGTGTAACCACCAAAATTTTCATCTAGCAAGCACCTTCTTTTGAGCGTTTGGCCAACACCGGCAATTCGGACCAAGTCTTTTCGAGGTACTTTCCCAATCAAACTTGTCACCCTGTAAAACGGTCGCACTCGACAACCTACTCAATAGCTCAGGAGTTGATATTGCCTCAATCAGCACATCACCCATATTCATTGAATCAAACGGGAAAAAATAAAGTGTTGCATCTTCTCCGAATTCCGGCATGAGCATTACATTGGAGCAGATCAACGGCCTTCCGGAAGCCAGCGCTTCCGGAATAATGTTTGGACAGTTCTCGCAGGACGATGCAAAAATATTCAAATACGCATGATGATACAGAGGAGGAAGACTCTGATAAAGAGTCGAGCCGATCAACAGAACTTGTCCGTCCAGGCCCAACGTTGAAATCAAAGGCTTTACGCGATCTGCCTCCGGCGAACTCGTCTCACCTACCAAAATCAACGGAAATTTTTCGCGAGTTTCCTGAGGAAGCGTTGCATAAGCACTTATTACTTCACAATGATGCTTGCAAACATCAAACTTCGAAACATATAAAATATACTCGCTCGCGGGTAAAAAATCAGCGCGAACGGTGCTGTTATTGTGAGTCCTGAACATCGAACTGATTCCGCGGGGAATCGTTAAAGCGTTTTTAACCTTGGTCAGCGACTCAATATGAGCGGATTCCAGCGCACCAACCCTTGGCTTGCTGATATCAAACCCAACCACAAGCGTTTTCTTGCCAAACTCTACAGCCAGCGGCAGGCCCACATAATCGAGACCTACAACGGCCAAATTAACATCTTCGAGTTTAAGCATTGAGTTTCCTTGCCACCATTTGCTGGGTCAATCGTAAATCATTTCACTATCTTGCAGACTCAGAAACCGGCACTACAACCGCTAAAATAAGAAATTATACATAACGTTACGACTGGAACCATAACCATTTTCAAGTGTTCTCGCCATCAGGCACTCACTTTCAATCCGATCAGCGGCCTAAGCCTGCTTGACAGAAATAAAGAATGGGTATCTTAGAACCACAAACTACCACTGGTAACGTGGAGAACCCACAACCGGTATAGTCGCCGAGCATTAGCGCTTTCGCCCTAAGAATCCCGCGAAAACCGCAGCACCGCTCAGGATAGACAATAGATCACCAGATTTTCGAACGATCCCCCCATTCACTCTTACCCCACTTCAATGAACGTTCGCTTCGGCCACTCGACAAGAGATACAGCGTTTGTTTTTTGTTTTTTATATGAAGAGGTGTAGCCGAGGGTTGCTACATGGGATTGTTTTGTTTTCTTACACGACATCTCAAAAAATAACAGCTGGATTCTGGATATAGAAGGTGACGGGGCGCCTCTCCCCCGGAAAGAGGAAGCTCTGCGAGCTCGACATACGATATTTTTTCGACCACGCAACGACTTACATCAGGACAGCCCGAGTCCAGTCTCTGGTGATGACAACCACAAGTAAATATGCTGGATCAAAATGGAACGCACGGCGCACTACTCATATAATGCAATCCATTAAAAATACATCATGCAACAGGCGCAAAACCATCTGAATACACAAATATATTGACAAGAAAATTCAATCCCTTATACCCAAAATACAACAACGTAAAAATCACCGGGATATTAATACCTCGTTTACTCTGGAGCCCGTAATACATAAACACAAAATACGAAAAAATCACCACCCGTTCCGCACCAATATAATACGAAGCCAACACCATAGGAAGTGACGCAAGGATCGCCTCCACCCTGCGTGATTGTGCATAGCACATAGAAAGAGCGGTAAAAATGAGAGGTTTCAACATAGCCTCTAACCCACCCCACGTCCCCGCATAGAACATTAACTTTGCTTCAATGTGCTCTTTAAGCAGCAACAAAACGAGCAGAATCCCCACTACCAATAAAAACAACGAAATAAAACCGAACCCTATTTTCCCCGCAAATAGGCGACGTGAAATATATAAAACTTCTCTGACTTGCGCAACGACGACCAACATTAGTGTTTGTACATGCGTCAACGTTGAAAATGCGTAAAGCGCATACCGAATCAACCCAGAACTACAAGCACCCACTAAAAAAACAGCAGAGAGAGCTTTAATCTTTCAGCAGAAAACGCCAACACAACGATATAAAAATTGAAATAAATCATAGGAAAAAGCAAGCGGCTGACGCCATTACGTATCAGCCATAAAAAACATTATATGCAAACAAATAGTTAACGATAGAAAAAAGTATATCCTTATTAAAGTATGGCGCAAAAACAAACGAAAACAAAAAGTAGCCTGGTTCACTTGTACCTAAAGCGCCCCTGTAAAACTGGAAGGCTTCAACCAGCGACAGACCTACGACACCAGTATAAAACTTCCTGTAGAATTCTTGATCACCCAGTAGCGCATATGGAAAAATCAAAAGGCTTCCTAAAAAAAATGGAAGCCCCCAAAGAAGTGCCTGATATTTTTCCTGACCTATTTTCATTTATTAACGCACATAAAAATTTACACTCGACAACGATCACGCTAAAGAACTAACTGAACTTTAAGCCAGCGTTCCCTGATCCCTTCGCCCGATGAATTCCTTATCAAAGCCAAATTTATACTTGACTGCACACTTTACGAATGACAACCCCGCAAAAAAATTACTGTAATCTTCCGCTCGAAACAACTCAAAATCAATAACGCTTTCTTCAAGCTTCATAAATCCGTCTGCAGTATGCTCGATGGAAAATTCTTGCGCCTTGGACTTGCACGAGCTCGCAGCAAGTTGCCACTCTTCACTACTTTTGATAATCGAAAGCAATTTATCGCTTATGAGATACGTACTTTGATTAGCAGCCAACTCATTATAAGAGAAACCTTCAATATCACCTAAAAAACCATATGTAACCGGATCAGGTGCTGACTCTATCCCAATTATCGATGGCAGGCCTAACGCAGACGACTCAACAACCGCAGTACCACTTCCAACGAAGGCCAATCCACCTTTCAGTACATTTGGGATCTCTTCATATGCAATGGCCCCTTTGAAAATCACAGATGATTCGAGACCAAGCGAAGAAACGAGCTTCAATAACTCTAACTTGTAAGGTCCAGTCCCATAAATTTCATATATGAGATTTGGTCTGATTTTCTTGAGCTCAGGCAATAAGCTTATAATATGCCGATTGTAAGCCTTGAATACGTGTAAATTGCCTATAGAAATCAATCGATCAGAATCAGGATCCCCAAGCGATTCAGTTTTTTTCTTTGGAATCTCGATACCAATGGGGACAAGAGTCGACCCAGAAAAGCTTTTACCGTAAAATGCCTGGTATGACTCCATGTTCTTTTCATTGAAAAAGACTACGCTTTCAGCAGGCAGCAACGAAAATAACTTCTTGGCTTTATTCGCAAAGTAATACGGAACACCGTCGAACATAATTTCATTTTGATGATACACACCAAAAGAAACTTTAAATCTACAATCAATAAGCGCACACAAGCGCTTTATGAACAACAAACCAAAAACACCCATAACATGGGCATGAGAACCATATAACTCAATCAGCTTAATCAATTCAGAATTATTGAAAGGTAGAAAACAACCTAAAGGCGACCTAAAGCCGGAAGATAGTTTCCGACTAGAATAATCCTTAAGGTAATAGATATCAGCATACTGGCGAATTTTGCTCTCCAGCCCTTGATCTATCACATCAGACATCACCAACACACCAACCCTTGCTTTCCTCTCATTAAACTCGCGAGCCAACCTTAGAATAAAAGTCGTACCTCCGTTCAACTCTAAAACATTAGCAATGAATAGCATGGGCCTTCTCACGCGCAGATATCAACTTAAGATAAGTACAAAACGCAGCAACCGCAAAAACAAAGTACACAATATAAGAAATCATATACCCAACCATAACTCCCTTTTCGCCAGGATAAGTCTTCAGCATTATCATAGCGCAGGTCAGGAAAAGCACATTCTGAACCAATTCAGCCGCTATATACACCTTAGTTGCGGCTTTTGCAACAGCGACAAATCCTATCACATAAGATGCAACTTTGAAAAAATCACCTACCAACTGATAAACAATCACATCGTCCAAGGATCTAAAGCTCGATGAGAGAATGAGCGGAATAAAAAAACCCCTCCCACTATAAAGTATGCCTGCACCGACACCGAAAGCGACCATCATCATAGCCATAAACTTTAACGTTACCAGCCCAATTTCCCTCCCTGTTACTATGCGAGAAATCATAGGCATAAAGTAATATGCTAGAAAAACAGAGAAAAAACCCAAATAGGCACTGGATAACTTAATGGCACCTTGCCAGACACCTGCTGCACTAAAACCCGCAGAGTCGATTAATATCTGACGAATAATAATTTCTACAACAGGGAATGTTACTGCTGTAGTCAACAACATCAAGGTGAACGACGACAGTGAGGTTAGCTCTTTTCTCCTCAATCTGACAAATGCCACTCGAAATCTAAAATTAGATTTAAAGTAATAGTACAATGCAGGCACAAAAGAGCCTGCATACATGACAACTATCGAAAGCGCTGCACCGATAGCCCCAACTTTAGCAGTTAGCCCCCACATGACAGGCAGTGCTAAAATACTTCCAATTACTTGAATTTTTGAATAGACATGAGTCTGCATTAAACCATTGCTAATGCCTACTACCAAATTCACAAAGGCAAATACCATTTGGACAACGGCCAATACGATAATTACCCAGTACAAGCCTGAATCTTTAAAAACCAAGGATGCAACGTATTTTGAGCACAGCACGCCAAAGAACATTATTACTGCGCTAAAGACTGCAGAGTACGTAGCTGATGCTGAAACAAAGCGAAGTAGAAGCCGGGGTTGCTTCGAATACTCTGACGTATACTTTATCACAGCATTTATTATTCCTCCTCCGGCAACCATATAAACCATAGTTGAGACACTCATAAAGTGTCCCAAGGCTCCCATACCTTCGGCACCTAGATAATAGGCTATTATCTTTAGCAGGATGAAGCCCATTACTATTCTAGAGAGATGAGCACACCCCGTTAAGATGGCACCGTTTAATACTTTCATTTTTAGTTAAATTCTATCCAGCACGGTCAATACAGATTGGATGACTTGCTCGCGCTCTTTACTTTGCATTCCATACCAAATAGGTAGTCGCACAAGTTTTTCGCTTTCCCGAGTAGTAAACTTGTCGCTTGCATGCATTCGGCCAAATACCTTGCCACAAGGAGAAGAATGTAAAGGGACGTAATGAAAAACAGACATGACATTACTTTCTTTAAGCCCGGCAATAAATTTCGTACGACTCTCAAGCCCATCAAGCTTCAGATAGAACATATGTGCATTGTGCTGGCAACCCTGAGGAACAAAGGGCAATTCTATCTTGGCTGAAAGGTCACCGAATGCTTTATAGTACTCACTCCAAGTATTAAGGCGATCAACATTTATCTCGTCGGCAACCGTCAACTGCCCATACAAATAGGCAGCTTGCAATTCGGATGGGAGATAACTACTGCCGATATCAACCCAGGTATACTTATCTACCATGCCACGCCAGAACTGACTTCGGTTGGTGCCTTTCTCTCTAATTATCTCAGCCCTACTGACAAACGTTTCGTCATTTATCAGCAGGAGCCCACCCTCACCGCCACTTGTATAGTTTTTCGTTTCATGAAAACTATAAGCACCGAAGTGACCAATCGTTCCCAGAGGCCGCCCCTTGTAAGTGGACATCATCCCTTGAGCTGCATCTTCTATGACATAAAGCTTATGCCGAGCCGCGATATCCATGATCACATCCATTTCACATGCCACTCCGGCATAATGAACAGGAACAATGACCTTTGTCTTGGCGGTAATGGCCGCCTCTATCAGAGATTCATCTATATTCATAGTGTCCGGTCGAACATCGACAAATACAATCTTTGCTCCGCGCAACACAAACGCATTTGCGGTACTGACAAAGGTATAACTCGGCATGATAACTTCGTCACCAGGCTCAATACCTACCAGCAACGCTGCCATTTCCAACGCTTGAGTACACGATGGCGTTAGCAAGGCTTTTTTGCAGGATAGCTTAGCTTCGAACCAAGTTTGGCAACGGATTGTGAAATCACCATCCCCGGACATTTTTGCACTTCGCATAGCTGCAGTAACAAATTGATCTTCGTTACCTGTGTAAGGCGGCCTATTAAATGGAATCATAATTTTGCTCCTCAAGAAACTTTGCTTCCAACTCCAGAAGATCTTTCTTCCTGTCTTTAATACGCTTGGCCGGGACGCCCGTATAGATCCCCCAGGACTCAGTGCTTTTCGTCAATAGAGTCATAGCACCAATGGAGCACCCCTCCTCGATCGTAACTCCAGGAAGTACAATAGACCCCGCACCCACAATCACATGACGCTTAAAGAAAACCGAAGCAAACTTTTCATTTTTAAATTTTTTAGGCAATAAAGAGTTTGTTAATGTCTCGCCGCTATAATCATCTGACTGCGAAAACACTTTCACTCCATATGCCAAAGTACAGAAGTCTTCAAAAATAATGCCAGGCGTCCCACCTGCGACCAGACACATCGGTGTAATATGATTATACTTGCCCAGCGTTATCTTTCCCGACAGGATGCAAAAATCATCAATGCGAGAGTAGTCACCGATCTCAATCTGATCAGCATTGTAAATGCTGGCTTTATCGCTAATTTTGACTTCTTTACCAATCTTTTTGAAACCAGCTTCTTTAAGTTCCACTTCAGTTAAATAGGCCACTTTACTCACCCAAATTTTCGTACCAGAGCGCTAGAATTACATCAGCCGTCACAATTCAGTATCGGCCTCTTTTACGACTGCTCAGCAGTTGTTGATCATAGCTTTTTTTGCTTAACTCATTGCCTATTTTTAGCAACTGATCTGCTCTCAAAAAGCCTAACGCCATCACTACTGAGATAATTTCTTATCAAGGCAACTAGCACACCGAGAATCAGCCCCGCTATCAACCCTATCAACACGTATAGCGACTTCTGAGATTTGACTGGACTATCCGGTAATTCTACAGCGCCATCAGTTCTGTACACTTCTACATTCAGGATACTAGATTCCAGACTGCTGTAAAAATCGTATTTCGCCTGAAGCATCCGCAGCTTTTTGATAAATGGATCATCAGAGTTTCTGGATTCAAGGTTCTCAATCTCAGCCTTCAATGCTTTGGTACCGCGCATATAAATAAGCTGCCCATCAAGGTTCCCTGCAATCTCCACCGCAGAATTGCCACTAATAATCGGAGGCCTGTCCAACCCAATAGCTTCCGCGACCAGCAAGGCCTCTCGCAGTTTGATTATTGAGTCTTCACGATCCTTCAAACCCACATCCCTGAGCGATGCAATTTGCTGACGAATATTTCGCGCCAGAACATCTGCCTCACTTCCCATATCCTTTTTTATTTCTTTTTTTGCTAGCTCACTAGCTCGCTCAATGTATTTACCAACTAGCTCAACTCCTTTTGCGGCACTCTCATTTTGCGCCACAACCACATATCTGTCCGACGACTCTTTATTTACCAAAGCCACCATCAACAACTTCGAGAATTCAGCGTACAACTTATCCTGCGAACCGCTTCTCTCGCTTTCGGTGAGACTAGGCAAGTAATAATTATTGAAAAATTCGCGCCTCAAGGACTCAGCCATGAGATTCCTTGTAAAAACGCTATAAACCTCTTTGATAGTGTAAGGAGAAAGCTCGTTCTCTAATGTTCGGCCATAATTATAATTAGCGATATCATTCTGCGTGGGTGGAATTACGAACACCTTCGCTTCATAAATTGGCTTACTGAAAAAAGTGAATGACGCCGCAAGAATGGTCACCACTGCTGTAATGGCAATGATAATAAATCGCTGACGCCAAAGTACGTACGCCAAAACCTTCAAATCTATCTCATTAGCTCCAGCTGGCAAGCTTGATGTTTCCTGCATATGCATATGACCTTATCACTCTATTCAAATATCTCCCCTATCTTGAATTACAATTGATAGGCATCCGATACCAAATTAACTTCTTATTCTCTTGCACCACTCCGTTTTGGGCAGCACAATTACAAATTGCGTCAATATTATTCATTAAGCGTAAAAAGTTTTCAAGCATTGAACTTTAATAAACCAAACTCTATCCACGCTATTAATAGCACTCTTCATTTATCAAACACCTGAAAGTTCGACTGCCTGTAGCAGGCGAACGCCACAAGCATGGCCTTAAGAAGATTTTTTTGATTTTACAGACCATAATTTTCTTCAAAGCCATAACACTCAACGCAACCAGGGAAATCCACGCAACCAAGTATGATGCCTCACTGGGTAGCGCCTTGCGGTGAGCGTTCAATTTAGACATACAGCTAAACCAACGAGCCTGAAGAAGTATGTCGCCATTTGACGTAGAACAGACATCGCCACTCCACTACTGATCGTTGAAGCTTTCACGCAAAATCAACCTTTTGGGGACGATCAAGCGCTCCAACGAGCACTGACTATTCATGAATCAGATCCTGCGCCAGAGCTCGTTTGCGTTGCGCTCTGGGTCGCCTCACAAACCAACCAAGAACCGGCCCGATTGTCATACCCATGAGCAGCGTAAGAACCAAAACCAATGATAAAGGTAGAGCCGGGCTAACCCACCCCAGGAACAAAAGCGAAACCGATTGCTGATTTTCAAGAACGAACGCAAGTATTACCAAAACCAGCAACAAGAGAAATACAGCAATTATTGCGCGCTTGAAGTTACGCATGAGCCCCCCCCCCTTATGAATGCGGCGGCTAGTCAAAGCCCAACCTCCTCATCCTCATTCACCCGATCCCTCAACTCTTTACCGGGCTTGAAATGCGGAACGAATTTGCCGTCGAGACTGACAGACTGACCGGTTTTCGGATTACGGCCAACCCGTGGAGCACGGTAGTGCAGAGAGAAGCTGCCAAACCCCCGGATCTCGATACGGTCTCCGGTAGCCAGACACTGGGACATTTGCTCAAGCATGGTCTTGATGGCCAGCTCCACATCCTTGGATGAAAGCAGCCCTTGATGGGTGACAATTCGTTCGATCAACTCCGACTTCGTCATATTTTTCCCTTCTTTTTCAAGCAGCTAGATCAGCGCTCCAAAGGTTTTAGCACGCCGGCATGATTTTGAACAGCCCGAGTTTTGCCATACATCCCACCACCCCGGAATGCCTGATTCCTGGACCGAGGAGACCTCCGAGCCATCACTGCCTCATCGGCAAATCACCAGCATAGTGCGCGTCAGGAAACCTGCGGGATTGAAGCCGAAGGGGAAGCCATCTTCCTCCTCCTTCACATCGTCAGACCTCGCTACCACTTTATAGCCCGCCCCCCTGCACTCCTTGGCCGCGCGTTTGTAACACTTATCCCATTTCGAACCGAGCCCCGAACAATCAACCTCAATGCCGCTCACCCCGCGCACTGCGTGAGTTTTGGCATTGGTGGCACAACCCGCTAGCGCCAGCACTGCTACTGCGACAATTAGCTTGTTCATTCACGTCCTTTTGCCAGAAAGCCCAACGGGCGATCATTAGTCTCAAGCTAAAGACTAGCCGCAAACAAGCACTTGATCCGACTAAACAATCAGACATTTTCTCAGCAGCTTTGGTTCACGACTCGAGCAACCAAAGCCGGGCGCGCCTCACCAAATTCCAGGCACAAAAAAGGGCGACCGAAGTCGCCCTTTTTACAGAAAATCAGAACTTAGTTCTGTTTTTCCATTTGTGCACGCAGCAGGTCACCCAGAGTGGTGGCCACAGGAGCATCAGTAGCTACTGGCTTGTCGCGCAGGCTCTGGATTGCTTCTTTCTCGTCTTCAACGTCTTTCGACTTGATCGAGAGCTGGATTACACGGCTCTTGCGGTCAACGCTGATGATCTTGGCTTCTACTTCTTCGCCTTCTTTCAGAACGTTGCGCGCGTCTTCAACGCGGTCACGGCTGATTTCGGAGGCTTTCAGAGTCGCTTCGATATCGTCGGCCAGAGTGATGATGGCGCCTTTAGCGTCAACTTCCTTCACGATGCCTTTAACGATGGCGCCTTTGTCGTTCTCTTGAACGTACTCGGAGAACGGATCGCTTTCCAGTTGCTTGATACCCAGGGAGATGCGCTCGCGCTCTGGGTCAACCGACAGGATAACGGTGTCCAGTTCGTCGCCCTTCTTGAAGCGGCGTACGGCTTCTTCGCCCACTTCGTTCCAGGAGATGTCGGACAGGTGAACCAGACCGTCGATGCCGCCGTCCAGACCAATGAAGATACCGAAATCGGTGATCGACTTGATGGTGCCGGAGATTTTATCGCCCTTGTTGAACTGGCCAGAGAAATCTTCCCATGGGTTAGATTTGCACTGCTTGATGCCCAGGGAGATACGACGACGCTCTTCGTCGATGTCCAGAACCATGACTTCCACTTCGTCGCCGACTTGTACGACTTTCGAAGGGTGGATGTTCTTGTTGGTCCAGTCCATTTCGGAAACGTGTACCAGACCTTCAACGCCTTCTTCCAGCTCAGCGAAGCAGCCGTAGTCGGTCAGGTTGGTTACACGAGCGGTAACGCGAGTGCTTTCCGGGTAACGGGCTTTGATAGCAACCCATGGATCTTCACCCAGTTGCTTCAGGCCCAGGGAAACACGATTGCGCTCGCGATCGTACTTCAGAACCTTGACATCGATCTCGTCGCCAACGTTGACGATTTCGGAAGGATGCTTGATACGCTTCCAAGCCATGTCGGTAATGTGCAGCAGGCCATCGACGCCACCCAGATCGACGAATGCGCCGTAATCGGTGAGGTTCTTGACGATACCTTTGACTTGTTGGCCTTCCTGCAGGGATTCCAGCAGAGCTTCGCGCTCGGCGGAGTTCTCGGCTTCCAGGACGCTGCGACGGGAAACGACAACGTTGTTGCGCTTCTGGTCCAGCTTGATGACCTTGAATTCCAGCTCTTTGCCTTCCAGGTGCGTGGTGTCGCGCACTGGACGGACGTCAACCAGAGAACCTGGCAGGAACGCACGGATGCCGTTAACGTCGACAGTGAAGCCGCCTTTAACCTTACCGTTGATAACGCCCTTGACCACTTCTTCGGCTGCGAAGGCTGCTTCCAGAACAATCCAGCATTCAGCGCGCTTGGCTTTTTCACGGGACAGCTTGGTTTCACCAAAGCCGTCTTCAACCGAGTCCAGAGCAACGTGAACTTCGTCACCGACGTTGATGTTCAGTTCGCCAGCGTCGTTGTAGAACTGCTCAAGCGGGATGAGTGCTTCAGACTTCAGGCCAGCGTGAACGGTTACCCAGCGAGCCTGGTAATCGATATCAACGATAACACCGGTGATGATGGAGCCTGCCTGAAGGTTCAGGGTTTTTAGGCTTTCTTCAAAGAGTTCCGCAAAGCTTTCGCTCATTTTAATTCCTGTTGATGAGGGCGAAGAAAACGCCCATCTCCACACCCCAGACGGTGTGGGTTAGTTTCATTTAAAAGAAGCCACCGCAGGACTATGACTGGTCCCCTGCGGCCTTCTTGGTCACCCGGCGATATCGCGGATGGCGATCTCGCTCATGATGCGTTCCAGCACCTGGTCGATGGACAATTCCGTGGAATCCAGCTGTATGGCGTCAGCCGCCGGTTTGAGCGGGGCTACCGCTCGCTGGGTGTCACGCTCATCGCGTGCACGTATCTCATCTAGCAGACTCGACAGACTAACACCCTCGACCTTGCCCTTCAACTGCAAATATCGGCGGCGTGCCCGTTCCTCGGCACTTGCGGTCAGAAAAATCTTCAGCGGCGCATCAGGAAAAACCACCGTTCCCATGTCACGCCCATCCGCCACCAGGCCCGGCGCTTCCTGAAAAGCACGCTGGCGCTGCAGCAGCGCCTCGCGTACAGCGGGCAACGCAGCCACCTGGGACGCGCCGGAACCGACGCTTTCGGTGCGGATGACATCGCTGACTTCATCACCTTCCAGAATGATGCGTTGCAGCTGACCGTCCGTCGCCGCGATGAACTGCACGTCCAGATGAGCGGCAAGTTTCTTCAGCAACTCTTCGTTGGTCAGGTCGACGCCATGGTTATGCGCGGCGAAAGCCAGCAGGCGGTACAACGCACCGGAGTCCAGCAGGTTCCAGCCCAGGCGCTTGGCCAGAATCCCGGCTACCGTGCCCTTGCCCGAACCGCTTGGCCCATCGATGGTGATGACCGGTGCAATGTTTTTCACGACTGCGCCTCTTGTGCCACACGAATGCCGACCTGCGCGCATAGCGCCAGGAAGTTCGGGAACGACGTCGCGACGTTGGCGCAATCATGAATGCGGATCGGCGCACTGGCGCGCAGCGAAGCAACGCTGAACGCCATGGCGATACGGTGATCACCATGACCGTGCACTTCACCGCCGCCGATCTGGCCGCCGTCGATGATGATGCCGTCCGGGGTCGGTTCGCATTTGACGCCCAGTGCCAGCAGACCGTCCGCCATGACCTGGATGCGATCCGATTCCTTGACCCGCAGCTCTTCGGCGCCGGTCAGCACAGTGCGCCCTTCGGCACAGGCAGCGGCCACGAACAGCACCGGGAATTCGTCAATGGCCAATGGAACCAGCGCTTGCGGAATCTCGATACCTTTGAGTTTAGCTGCCCGTACACGCAGGTCAGCCACGGGTTCGCCGCCGACTTCACGCTGGTTTTCCAGCGTGATGTCCGCACCCATCAGGCGCAGGATGTCGATCACACCGGTACGGGTCGGATTGATGCCGACATGCTCGAGCACCAGGTCCGAACCTTCGGCGATCGATGCCGCCACCAGGAAGAACGCCGACGACGAAATGTCGCCCGGAACTTCGATGTGGGTCGCGGCCAGCTTGCCACCGGACTCTACCGATGCCGTGGCACCGTCAACGCTCACCGGGTAGCCGAAACCGCGCAGCATGCGCTCGGTATGGTCGCGGGTCGGAGCCGGCTCGGTCACGGTGGTCTTGCCTTCGGCGTACAGACCGGCCAGCAGCAGGCAGGATTTAACCTGGGCGCTGGCCATCGGCATGGTGTACGTCAGGCCCTTGAGCTTGTTGCCGCCACGGATGGTCATCGGTGGACGACCTTCGGCGGCAGTCTCGATCACCGCGCCCATTTCACGCAGCGGATTGGCCACGCGATTCATCGGGCGCTTGGACAGCGAGGCGTCGCCGGTCAGGGTGCTGTCGAAGTTTTGCGCAGCCAGCAGGCCGGACAGCAGACGCATCGAAGTACCGGAGTTGCCCAGGTAGATCGGGCCCGGTGCCGGCTTCAGGCCGTGCAGGCCAACGCCGTGAATGGTCACGCGTCCGTGGTGCGGACCTTCGATGACCACGCCCATGTCACGGAACGCCTGCAAGGTCGCCAGGGCATCTTCACCCTCGAGGAAGCCTTCGACTTCGGTGACGCCTTCAGCGAGGGAACCGAGCATGATCGAACGGTGGGAAATCGATTTGTCACCCGGTACGCGAATCCGACCGGACAGGCGGCCACCAGGTTGAGCCAGGAAAATCAGATCGTTGGAATTCATAGCGTCCACATAGGCCCTGCGGGCCAGGATTTTACTGAAATGCTCGCGGGCAACCCGGGCGCGAGTGAAAACGCCCAACAATTGGTGCCCATCCCCTGCATCGACCGCGTCGCGCAAGGCGTCGAGATCGCTGCGAAATGTATCGAGTGTGCGCAGGACAGCTTCGCGGTTGGCGAGGAAAATGTCGTGCCACATGACCGGGTCGCTTCCGGCGATTCTTGTGAAATCGCGGAAACCGCCCGCAGCGTAACGGAAGATCTCAAGATTTTCATTGCGCTTGGCCAACGAGTCGACCAGGCCGAATGCCAGCAAGTGCGGCAGATGACTGGTCGCGGCCAGTACTTCGTCGTGACGCTCGACCTGCATGTGCTCGACATCGGCACCCAGCGCGCGCCACAAACGGTCGACCACGGCCAAGGCTGCCGGATCGGTCTGATCCAGCGGCGTCAGGATCACCTTGTGCCGACGGAACAGCTCGGCGTTGGAGGCCTCGACCCCACTCTGCTCGGAACCGGCAATCGGATGCCCCGGCACGAAGCATGGCGGCATCTTGCCAAATGCTTCAGTGGCAGCGCGCACCACGTTACCCTTGGCGCTACCGACATCGGTCAGGATCGCCTGCCCCAGGTCCATGCCAGCCAGACGCGCGAGCACTTTCTCCATGGCCAGGATCGGCACCGCCAGCTGAATGACGTCGGCGCCCAGACAAGCAACGCCCAGGTCTTCTTCGCAGCGATCCACCACACCCAACTCGACCGCGAGCTTGCGCGATTGTGGATCGAGATCGACCCCGACCACTTCGCGACACATCCCGCTTTCGCGCAAACCCTTGGCAAACGAACCGCCGATCAACCCCAGACCGACCACCACCAGGCGACCGATCATAGGTTCAGCAGATTGCAGTGCAGTGACATCAACCACGAGCCAGAACCTTGGTCAGCGCATCCAGGAAGCGGCTGTTCTCTGCCGGCAGACCAATGGTGACGCGCAGGTGATTTGGCATGCCGTAGTTGGCCACCGGGCGCACGATCACACCTTCACGCAGCAAGCCCTGGAACACCGGGGCCGCGACTTGACCGAGATCGACGCAGATGAAATTGCCTTTGGATGGAATCCAGCTCAGCCCCAGCTCACGGAAACCGGCTTCCAGCTGCTGCATGCCGGACTCGTTCAACTGACGGCTTTGCGCCAGATACTCGTCGTCCTTCAACGCCGCACAGGCCGCGGCCAGGGCCAGGCTGTTGACGTTGAACGGCTGGCGCACACGGTTCAGCACGTCTGCGACTACCGCCGTGGACAAGCCATAACCCACGCGCAACGCCGCCAGGCCATAGGCCTTGGAGAAGGTGCGGGAAACCAGCAGGTTCGGATAAGCCGCCAGGAAGTCCAGGCCGTCCGGCATGTCGCTGCCTTCGGCGTACTCGATATAGGCCTCGTCCAGCACGACCAGCACATGCTCCGGAACATCCTGCAGAAATTCGTCCAGCGCCTCGGCGTCGAACCAGGTCCCGGTCGGGTTGTTCGGGTTGGCGATGAAGACCACGCGGGTATTGGCATCGATGGCTGCCAGCATTGCAGGCAGGTCATGCCCCCAATCCCTGGCCGGAACCACCTTGGCCTGCGCACCGACCGCCTGAGTGGCAATCGGGTAGACCGCGAACGCATGCTCGCTGAACACGGCGTTCAGGCCCGGCGCCAGATAGGCACGCGCGACCAGTTCCAGGATGTCGTTGGAACCATTGCCCAGCGTAACCTGATCAAGTTCGACGCGGCACTGCCCGGCCAACAGGCTCTTGAGGGCAAAGCCATTGCCGTCCGGATAACGGGTCAGCTCGGCCAGCGCATCGCGGATGGCCGCCAACGCCTTGGGACCGGGGCCCAGCGGGTTTTCGTTGCTCGCCAGCTTGATGATGCTGGCTGGATCGAGGTCCAGCTCGCGAGCCAGTTCGTCCACGGGTTTGCCCGGAACGTAAGGCGAAAGTTGTTGCACGCCCGGCTGTGCCAGAGCGAGGAAATTACCACTCATTTGCTACCGCCCTTAGAGAACTGCTTTCGGGTAGGAACCCAGCACTTTGAGTGCCACTGCTTCCTGACTGATTTTTTCCAGCACGCCTTTTACCAGCGGATCGCGGTGGTGGCCGACAAAATCGATGAAGAACACGTAGGTCCATTTGCCGCTGCGCGACGGACGGGTCTCGATTCGCGTCAGGTCGATGCCGTTGTCGTGGAACGGCACCAGCAACTCATGAAGCGCACCCGGCTTGTTGCTCATCGAGACGATGATCGAGGTCTTGTCGTCGCCGGTCGGCGGCACTTCCTGGTTGCCGATCATGAGGAAGCGCGTGGAGTTATCCGGGCGGTCCTCGATTTTTTCGGCCAGACGGGTCAAGCCGTACAGGCCGGCCGCCATGTCACCGGCAATCGCCGCCGAGTTCCACTCGCCCTTGACCCGCTTGGCCGCCTCGGCGTTGCTGGACACCGCCACGCGCTCGACATTCGGGTAATGGGCGTCCAGCCACTTGCGGCACTGGGCCAGGGACTGGGCGTGGGAGTAGATGCGGCTGATGCTGTCGGTCTTGGTGTTTTCACCGACCAACAGGTGATGGTGGATACGCAGCTCGACTTCGCCGCAGATCACCATGTCATGTTCGAGGAAGCTATCGAGGGTGTGGTTGACCGCGCCTTCGGTGGAGTTTTCCACCGGCACCACGCCAAAGTTCACCGCCCCGGCCGCCACTTCACGGAACACTTCGTCGATCGCCGCCATCGGCTTGCTGATCACCGCGTGACCGAAGTGCTTCATGGCCGCCGCCTGGGTGAAGGTACCCTCGGGGCCGAGATAAGCCACTTTCAACGGCTGCTCGAGTGCCAGGCAGGAAGACATGATTTCGCGGAACAGCCGCGCCATCTCTTCGTTGCCCAGCGGCCCCTGGTTACGCTCCATGACACGCTTGAGCACCTGAGCCTCACGCTCAGGACGATAGAACACCGGCACTTCGCCTTCGGCCAGCGAGGCCATCTTTACTCGCGCGACTTCCTGGGCGCAGCGCGCACGCTCACTGATCAGCTCCAAGACCTTTTCGTCCAGGGCATCAATGCGCAGGCGCAGTGCCTTGAGTTCTTGCTCAGACATTAGCCGTGTTCCTTCTCGAACTCTGCCATGTACGAAATCAGCGCATTGACGGCGTTGATGTCGACGGCGTTATAGATGGAGGCGCGCATGCCACCCACGGAACGGTGGCCCTTGAGGTTCAACAGGCCACGCTCGTCGGCACCAGCCAGGAACGGCTTGTCCAGACGATCGTCAGCCAGGCGGAACGGCACGTTCATCCACGAGCGGTCCGACTTGTTGATCGGGTTGCTGTACAGGCCGCTGGCATCGATGAAGCTGTACAGCGTGCGCTGCTTGACTTCGTTGAGCTTGCCGATGGCCTCGACACCGCCCTGCTCTTTGAGCCACTCGAACACCAGGCCGGACAAATACCAGGCCAGGGTCGGCGGGGTGTTGTACATCGAGCCGTTGTCGGCCGCGACCTTGTAATTGAGCATGGTGGGGCAAATGGAGCGGGCCTTGCCCAGCAGGTCTTCGCGAACGATGTTGACGACGATACCGCTCGGGCCGATGTTTTTCTGGGCACCGGCGTAGATCATGCCGAAACGCGAAACATCCACCGGGCGCGACAGGATGTCCGAGGACATGTCGGCCACCAGCGGAACGTCACCGGTTTGCGGAATCCACTGGAACTCCAGGCCGCCGATGGTTTCGTTCGGCGCGTAGTGAACATAGGCCGCGTCTTTCGACAGCTTCCACTCGTTCTGACCGGGAATGGCGAAATAGTCGTAGGGCTTGGCGGTGCCGGCAACGTTGACCTGGCCGTAGCGCGAAGCTTCTTCGATGGCTTTCTGCGACCAGATACCGGTGTCGATATAGTCGGCCGAGCCGTTTTCCGGCAGCAGGTTCAGAGGAATCTGCGCGAATTGCTGGCTGGCGCCACCCTGCAGGAACAGCACTTTATAGTTCGAAGGGATATTCAGCAGATCACGCAGATCCTGCTCGGCCTTGGTGGCGATGGACACGAACTCATCACTGCGATGGCTCATTTCCATGACCGACAGACCCTTGCCGTGCCAGTCGAGGAGTTCACCCTGGGCGCGCTGCAGGACAGCTTCGGGAAGCGCCGCAGGACCGGCACAGAAGTTATAGGCTCTCTTGCTCACATCCAATCTCGCTCTGATTTGGGGGTATCACATATCAGTCGACGCCAACTTGATGTGGGAGCGGGCTTGCTCGCGAAAACGGGCTGACATTCAGCAAAGATGTCGCCTGATACTCCGCTTTCGCGAGCAAGCCCGCTCCCACAGGGGATCTCATGGGCGTCGATATTTCATTACGGACAAACAACAAGGGGGCGAATTTTCATCCGCCCCCTGCTTGCCCGCTTATTCCTGTGGCTCTTCGTCAGCAGCGGCGTCGAGTTGCCGGTCTTCGGCAACGTCGTCGATCACGACTTCACCATCGAACACCGCCCCCTCTTCACCCTCCAGTTCTTCACCTTCGATTTCCGAAGGTTCCTGAACCCGCTCCAGCCCGACCAGGGTTTCATCCTTGGCCAGCTTGATCAGGGTCACGCCCTGGGTGTTACGACCCAGGCTGGACACTTCGTCGACACGAGTACGCACCAGGGTGCCCTGGTCGGAAATCAGCATGATTTCCTCGCCGTCGAGCACCTGGACGGCGCCGACCAGGCGGCCGTTACGCTCGTTGCTGACCATGGCGATAACGCCCTGACCGCCACGCTTGTACTCAGGGAACTCGGTGATCGCCGTGCGCTTGCCAAAACCACGCTCGGAAGCGGTGAGGATCTGACTGCCTTCTTCCGGGATCAGCATGGAAATAAGCTTCTGGCCTTCCGGCAGACGCATACCGCGCACACCGCGGGCAGTACGACCCATGGCGCGAACGTCGGATTCCTTGAAGCGGGTAACCTTGCCGCCGTCGGAGAACAGCATCACTTCACGCTCGCCATCGGTAATGGCGGCAGAAATCAGCACGTCGCCTTCGTCCAGCTCCAGCGCGATCAGGCCGACGCTGCGCTGGCGGCTGAAGGATTCCAGCGGGGTCTTCTTCACGGTGCCGTTGGCGGTGGCCATGAAGATGTAGTGACCTTCGGTGTATTCCTCGACCGGCAGCATGGTGGTGATGTATTCACCGTCATCCAGCGGCAGCAGGTTGACCAGCGGACGACCACGGGCAGCGCGGGATGCTTCAGGGATTTCGTAGGTTTTCAGCCAGTACACCTTGCCCTTGCTCGAGAACAGCAGCAGCGTAGTGTGGCTGTTGGCAACCAGCAGGTGGGCAATGTAGTCCTCATCCTTGACGCCGGTCGCCGACTTGCCTTTACCGCCACGACGCTGGGCCTGGTACGCAGCCAGCGGCTGGGTCTTGGCATAGCCACCGTGGGATATGGTCACGACGCGCTCTTCTTCCGGGATCATGTCCCCCAGGGTCAGGTCGAGACGGGCATCGAGGATTTCGGTGCGACGCACGTCGCCGTACTCGGCGCGAATCACTTCCAGCTCTTCGCGGATCACTTCCATCAGGCGCGTGGCGCTGTTGAGGATGCGGATCAGCTCGCCGATCTGGTTGAGGATCTCTTGATACTCGGCCAGCAGTTTTTCGTGTTCCAGACCGGTCAGGCGGTGCAGACGCAGCTCCAGAATGGCTTGCGCCTGTTCCGGCGACAGGAAGTACTTGCCGTCACGCAGACCGTATTGCGGATCGAGGTTTTCCGGACGGCACGAATCGGCGCCGGCACGCTCCACCATCGCCACCACGGCCGAGGACTCCCAAGGGGTGCTGACCAGCGCTTCCTTGGCTTCCGACGGCGTTGGCGACGCCTTGATCAGGGCGATGACCGGGTCGATGTTCGACAGGGCAACCGCTTGACCTTCAAGAATGTGACCACGCTCGCGGGCTTTGCGCAGTTCGAACACGGTACGACGGGTCACCACTTCGCGACGGTGACGAACGAAGGCTTCCAGCAGGTCCTTGAGGTTCAGGATCCGCGGACGGCCGTCGATCAGCGCGACGATGTTGATGCCGAACACCGCTTGCAGCTGGGTCTGGGCGTAGAGGTTGTTGAGGATCACCTCAGGCACTTCACCACGACGCAGCTCGATCACGACGCGCATACCGTCCTTGTCGGACTCGTCGCGCAGTTCGGTGATGCCTTCGAGCTTCTTCTCTTTTACCAGCTCGGCGATCTTCTCGATCAGACGCGCCTTGTTCAACTGGTAAGGGAGTTCGGTGATGACGATTTGCTGGCGGCCACCGACCTTGTCGATGTCTTCGATCATCGAGCGGGCGCGCATGTAAATGCGGCCACGGCCAGTGCGGTAGGCTTCAATGATGCCGGCGCGACCGTTGATGATCGCAGCGGTCGGGAAGTCCGGACCAGGGATGTATTGCATCAGCTCGTCGACAGTCAGCTCGGGATTGTCGATGAGCGCCAGGCAACCGTCGATGACTTCACCGAGGTTGTGTGGCGGAATGTTGGTCGCCATGCCCACGGCGATACCGCTGGAGCCGTTGACCAACAGGTTGGGAATACGGGTCGGCATGACCGCCGGGATCATTTCGGTGCCGTCGTAGTTCGGCACCCAGTCCACGGTTTCCTTATGCAGGTCGGCCAGCAGCTCGTGCGCCAGCTTGGTCATGCGCACTTCGGTGTATCGCATGGCCGCGGCGTTGTCGCCGTCCACCGAACCGAAGTTGCCCTGGCCGTCTACCAGCAGGTAGCGCAGGGAGAATGGCTGTGCCATCCGAACGATGGTGTCGTACACCGCGGTATCACCGTGCGGGTGATACTTACCGATCACGTCACCGACAACACGGGCAGATTTCTTGTACGGCTTGTTGAAGTCGTTGCCCAGCTCGCTCATCGCGAACAGCACGCGCCGGTGCACGGGCTTCAAGCCATCGCGCGCATCCGGCAGTGCCCGCCCGACAATTACGCTCATCGCGTAGTCGAGGTAGGACTGCTTCAGCTCGTCTTCGATATTGACCGGGAGGATTTCTTTGGCCAGTTCGCCCATGAGAAGCCTGATTCCTTTTTCTGGTGAAACTTCGTCAGGACCAACGAAGCTCGCCGCTGCAGGCTCGGTGCCATGCAGTGGCTTACGACAAATCAACGAGTTATGCCATGGATCTGCGCAGTAAAGGTCACCCCGCAGGGTAACCATGGAAACCGCCGGATGTTATCACAAGAGCCGCCACGCACCTATCCCCCAGATGCGCATGGAGAGTAGTTAGTTGACCGGTGACAGGCTGAAAAGGGAACAGGGAGGCTTAGAGCCGTGTTGAATGAAGAAATGGGGTGGATTTTGGGTTGTTCGGTGCCTGTGCAGGCCTCTTCGCGGGCAAGCCCGCTCCCACAGTGGTTCTTTATTGTGCCGACGATTGCGGTCACACCTCGATCAACTGTGGGAGCGGGCTTACCCGCGAAAGCGATTGAACAAACGCCAACGATAATTAATGCAGACGCTTGCGGCACATCAACTGCGCCATCTTCGCCGTGTCCGGGCGTTCGACAATGCCTTTTTCGGTGACGATCGCATCGATCAGATCCGCCGGCGTCACGTCGAACACCGGATTGAAGGCATCGACATCGGCCCCGACGCGCTTGCCACCAACTTCCAGCAACTCGCGACCATCACGCTCTTCAATCGGAATGTCGTCGCCACTGGCCAGGTTCATGTCGATGGTCGAACTCGGCGCCACCACCATGAAGCGCACGCCGTGGTGCATGGCGTTGACGGCCAGCTGATAGGTGCCGATCTTGTTGGCCACATCGCCATTGGCGGTAATCCGGTCAGCGCCGACGATGACCCAGGTAGGGCCTTTGGTCTTCATGATATGCGCAGCGGCGGAGTCGACATTGAGGGTCACGGGAATGCCTTCATTGGCCAGCTCCCATGCGGTCAGCCGCGAGCCCTGCAGCCATGGGCGGGTTTCGTCGACATAGACCTGCTCGACCATCCCCTCGATGAATGCAGCGCGAATCACGCCCAGCGCCGTGCCAAAGCCGCCCGTGGCCAGTGCGCCAGTGTTGCAGTGGGTCAGGATCGCCTGGGCGTTGCCCTGATGCTTGCGGATCAGGTCGACACCCAGTTGCGCCATGGTCAGGTTGGCTTCGCGATCACTTTCGTGAATGGCAATGGCCTCGGCCTCCAGCGCCTCCAGCGGATCGGCATTGTCTTTCAGGCGATCAAGCCGGTCGTGCATGCGACCCAGCGCCCAGAACAGGTTGACCGCAGTAGGACGGGAATCGGCCAGCAGCATGAAATCCTCCTCCAGCGCCGCATACCAATCGCCACCTTCGGCAATCCGGGCACGGGCCGCGAGCACGATGCCATAAGCGGCGCTGATGCCGATGGCCGGCGCGCCACGCACCACCATCGAGCGAATGGCCTCGGCCACACCGGCTGCACTGGTGTAGGCGATCCAGGTTTCCTCGAACGGCAAAATACGCTGATCCAGCAGATGGAGAGCGCCATCACGCCAATCGATGGCCTTTACCTTTTCCGCAGCCAACAGTCGATCGCGCATCCCTCACCCCGCACTCATGAACAAAAGCCGCCGATTATAGCGATCCCCCCGCGAAGACGCTCGGGTATACTTCGCCATTCTTTACAAAAGCACTGGAACCGACCCTCGATGCCGAACACTGCCGCTGCGCTCGACCTGTTATTGCTGCCGACCTGGCTGGTACCCGTCGAACCCGCTGGCGTCGTCCTCAAGGAACATGGCGTGGGCATCCGTGATGGACGCATCGTGTTTATCGGCCCACGTTCCGCCGCACTGAAGCTTAACGCAACCGAAATCCGCGAATTGCCCGACATGCTGCTCAGCCCCGGCCTGATCAATGCCCACGGGCACGCGGCGATGACACTGTTCCGCGGCCTGGCCGATGACCTGCCATTGATGACCTGGCTGGAAAACCACATCTGGCCCGCCGAAGCCAAGTGGGTCGACGAAGACTTCGTGCGCGACGGCACCGACCTTGCCATCGCCGAGCAAATCAAAGGCGGCATCACCTGTTTCTCTGACATGTACTTCTTCCCGAAGGTTGCCAGCGAGCGCGTGCACAACAGCGGCATTCGCGCGCAGATCGCGATTCCGATCCTCGACTTCCCCATTCCGGGCGCGGGCTCCGCGGATGAGGCCATTCGTCAGGGCGTTGAACTGTTTGGCGATCTCAAGCACCACGAACGCATCAAAATCACCTTCGGCCCCCACGCACCCTACACCGTGGGCGACGAGAACCTGGAAAAAATCCGGGTAATCGCCGAGGAACTGGACGCCTCGATCCACATGCACGTGCATGAAACCGCCTTCGAAGTGCAGCAGTCGGTCGAGCAGCGCGGTGAACGCCCGCTGGCCCGCCTGGCGCGCCTGGGCTTGCTGGGGCCGCGTTTCCAGGCGGTTCACATGACCCAGATCAGCGATGAAGACCTGGCACTGCTGGTAGAAAGCAACAGCAATGTGATTCATTGCCCGGAGTCGAACCTGAAGCTGGCCAGCGGGTTCTGCCCGGTCGAGCGCTTGTGGCAGGCGGGGGTCAATGTCGCGGTCGGCACCGATGGCGCGGCGAGCAACAATGACCTGGACCTGCTCGGCGAAACCCGCACCGCGGCCCTGCTGGCCAAGACTGTCGCCGGCTCGGCCACCGCGCTGGATGCCCATCGCGCCTTGCGCATGGCCACCCTCAATGGCGCCCGTGCCCTGGGTATCGAGACCGAAACCGGCTCGCTGGAAATCGGCAAGGCCGCGGACATGGTGGCTTTCGACCTCTCCGGCCTGGCCCAGCAACCGGTCTACGACCCGGTTTCGCAGCTTATATACGCCACCGGCCGGGACTGCGTGAAACACCTTTGGGTTGCCGGCAAGCAACTGCTCGACGACCGTCGCCTCACTCGCCTTGATGAACAACAGCTTTGCGCTGTCGCGAAGGCCTGGGGCCAGCGCATCAGTGGCCGTACCGAATCGTAAGCACCCCGGAACGCCATCCGGGGCAACAGGATTTTTCAAGTTTTAGAGGACTTAGACCATGAGCAACGTCGACTACGCCGAAATCGCCAAATTCGAGGCCCTGGCCCATCGCTGGTGGGACCGCGAAAGCGAATTCAAACCGCTGCACGACATCAACCCGCTGCGGGTCAACTGGATTGACGAGCGGGTCAATCTGGCCGGCAAGAAAGTTCTCGACGTGGGTTGCGGCGGTGGCATCCTCAGTGAAGCCATGGCCCAGCGCGGCGCGACCGTGACGGGTATCGACATGGGCGAAGCGCCGCTGGCGGTTGCCCAGTTGCATCAACTGGAATCGGGCGTCAACGTCGAATACCGGCAGATCACCGCCGAAGCCCTGGCCGAGGAAATGCCGGAGCAGTTCGACGTGGTCACCTGCCTGGAAATGCTTGAGCACGTGCCGGACCCGTCGTCGGTCATCCGCGCCTGCTTCCGCATGGTCAAGCCCGGCGGCCAGGTGTTCTTCTCGACCATCAACCGCAACCCGAAGGCGTACCTGTTCGCCATCGTCGGCGCCGAATACATCATGAAGCTGCTGCCGCGCGGCACCCACGACTTCAAGAAATTCATCCGCCCTTCCGAACTCGGCGCCTGGAGCCGCATGGCCGGCCTGACCGTCAAGGACATCATCGGCCTGACTTACAACCCGCTGACCAAGCACTACAAGCTGGCCGCCGACGTGGACGTCAACTACATGATCCAGACCCTGCGCGAGGAATAAGCCGATGCCAATCAGAGCAGTTCTTTTCGACATGGACGGCACCCTGCTCGACACCGCGCCAGACTTCATTGCGATCTGTCAGGCGATGCGTGCCGACCGCGGCTTGCCACCGATGAACGACAAGCACATCCGCGACGAGATTTCCGGCGGTGCCAAGGCGATGGTCGCCGTGACCTTCGCCATGGATCCGGAATCGCCGGGGTTCGAAGAGTTGCGCCTGGAGTTCCTGGAGCGCTACCTCGTCGGTTGCGCGGTGCACAGCAAGCTGTTCGACGGCATGGCCGAGTTGCTCGCCGATATCGAGAAAGCCAACCTGATCTGGGGCGTGGTCACCAACAAGCCACTGCGCTTCGCCGAACCGATCATGCAACAACTGGGGCTGTCCGAACGTTCGGCGCTGCTGATCTGCCCGGATCACGTGAAGAACAGCAAGCCGGATCCGGAGCCGCTGATCCTGGCGTGCAAGATGCTCGACCTGGACCCGGCCAGCGTGCTGTTCGTCGGCGACGACCTGCGCGACATCGAGTCGGGCCGTGATGCCGGCACCAGGACGGCTGCGGTGACCTTCGGCTACATCCACCCCGACGATAACCCGCGTCACTGGGGTGCGGACGTGGTGGTCGATCATCCGCTGGAGTTGCGCAAAGTGCTCGATAGCGCGCTCTGCGGCTGCTGAATCTCTTTACTGAGCTCGCCCACTGTAGGAGCGAGCTAGCTCGCGAAAAACCTGAGAGCGCCGCGGGGTGCCAGGCTCGTCGCGTAATCGTTGACGACCATCGCGAGCAGGCTCGCTCCTACAAGGTTCGCTCGTTCTGATCTGTTGAGGTTTTTATGTTTGATTATTCCGCCCGCCCCGAACTGCTCAAGGATCGGGTCATCCTGGTCACCGGTGCAGGACGCGGCATCGGCGCCGCAGCGGCAAAGACTTACGCCGCCCACGGCGCAACCGTGTTGCTGCTGGGCAAGACCGAAGCCAACCTGACCCAGGTCTACGACGAAATCGAAGCCGCCGGCCATCCACAACCGGCGGTGATCCCGTTCAACCTCGAAACCGCCCTGCCCCATCAATACGATGAGCTGGCGGCGATGATCGAAAACGAATTCGGGCACCTCGACGGCCTGCTGCACAATGCCTCGATCATCGGCCCGCGCACGCCGATCGAACAGCTTTCCGGCGAAAACTTCATGCGGGTCATGCAAGTCAACGTCAATGCCATGTTCATGCTCACCAGCACATTGCTGCCGCTGCTCAAGCTGTCACAGGACGCCTCGGTGGTGTTCACATCCAGCAGCGTCGGTCGCAAGGGACGTGCGTACTGGGGCGCTTACGGCGTCTCCAAGTTCGCCACCGAAGGCCTGATGCAAACCCTGGCTGACGAAGTCGACACCGTGGCCCCGGTACGCTCCAACAGCATCAACCCGGGCGCTACCCGCACCAGCATGCGCGCCCAGGCTTACCCGGGTGAAAACCCGCTGAACAACCCGACGCCCGAGGAGATCATGCCGGTCTACCTGTACCTGATGGGCCCGGACAGCACCGGTATCAATGGTCAGGCGTTCAACGCCCAATAACGACCGTACATCGCTTTTTCGATGCCGCGCCGGCTTCCCGACGCGGCACTCGAAGACACCCCATGCACCTGTCAAACAAACGTCACACGCTGCGCCATACAGGTTATAGATGATGCACAACCATTTGATTTAATATGAATTTTATTCTGATGAACCGAATGGCACGACTTTCGCTCTAAGTTTGCTCAGACACGCAACGTGAAAGCAGACGGGGTGAAGCATGGGTGCAGAAGTTACTCATCTTCCACAAAGCAGATTAAACTTGTACGAAATGTCCTACGGGACTGACGGACCAGTACGACGCGCAGCCCTAAGCCGCTCTCACCCTGCTTGTAAGACAGCCTTACTGCTCAGGGGCGCACGCCTAATGAAACCACCTTCCCAGACCAACGCAATTGACTTCGATAGCGCCAAATTGCAGCGCCTGGGCTTTGGTCAGCAACCGCCTCTTCTGGAACGGCCCGTCTGCCTTGCGCAAATGCGCCAGCAACTGGGCCTGCAACTGCAAACCAGTCTGGAACCGCAGCGCATTCTTGGGACTTTCTATCGCGAGATTCAGCGATTGGTGCCGCTGGACGCCTTGTGTTACCTGCACAAGAGCAGCGATCTGCGCCTGGAGTTCGGCCAGCGTGGTCACCATTCCATCAGTTACAGCCTCAGCCACGATGGCGAACACCTGGGTGAACTGATTTTCCGCCGCAATCAGCGTTTCAGCGAACAGGAACAGGGCAATCTCGAATCACTGCTGGCTACGCTGCTGTTTCCGATGCGTAATGCGCTGCTTTACCGTACCGCCACCCAAAGCGCACTGCGCGACCCGCTGACGGGCACCGGTAACCGCATCGCCATGGACCAGACGCTGCAAAGGGAAATCGAGCTGTCCCGGCGCCATCTGCAACCGTTATCGGTGTTGATGCTGGACATCGATCATTTCAAGCTGGTCAATGACACCCATGGCCACAGCACGGGTGATCACGTGCTAAAGGCGGTCGCCGCCTCGATCAAGAACCAGCTGCGCAACGTCGACATGGTGTTCCGCTATGGCGGTGAAGAGTTCCTGATACTGCTGTCCAATACCAGCCGCGAAGCCGCGGCCATGGTGGGGGAACGGCTGCGGTTTGCTGTTCAGGCTGAGGAGTACCTGGCCGACGGTCATACGATCTTGCTGACAGTCAGCCTCGGCTGTTCGACCCTGTTGCCCGGCGAGTCCGCCGACAGCCTGTTGCGGCGGGCAGACAGTGCACTGTATGTGGCCAAGCGCGAAGGTCGTAACCGGCTGGAGATGGCGGGCTGAGTCATTAGCTGCGACACAAGACAATGTGGGAGCGGGCTTGCTCGCGAAGGCGGCGTATCAGCTGACATCTAAGCTGAATGACACTCCGCTTTCGCGAGCAAGCCCGCTCCCACAGTTTTATTGCGTGATAGCTGAATCAGCCTTCGGCCAATGCCATCCGCTCACGCACGACCGGCGCCCGCTCTGCGTGCTCCAATTGCATGCAACGCTCGAGAAACAGGTACATGTAGTCGTAACTCTTGCAAACGGCCTGGCGCAACTCCACCTGCAGGGCTTTGCTCGGGTTGGTGCCCGCCAACGTGCAGATGATTTCCAGGGCTTCCCACGGGTGGGCATCGTCGTACTGGGCATGCATCTTCAGCCACTTCATCGCCCGCTTGCGATCCTCCTCGGGGAACGAGGCGGCGTAGATACCGTTGGAACAAACGAGTGCCGACCATTCCCCGGTCGCTCCTTCGATGGCGTAATTGGTGGCGGCAATCGCAACGATCAGCGAGTCGGCCGAACTGGTGTGCCAGCACCAATGGCTCAACGCGTGAAGCTCCGGTGCAACCTGCTGTGCCTGCAGGTCCTCCAGGCTGACACCGTGCGAGCGACTCCAGTGCACCCAATAATCGGCGTGGTTCAATTCGACGCGGATGTTGCGCATCAGCCAGCGACGGGCCATGTCTTCGCCGGGATGACGGGCGAAGCGGGTCTTGGTCAGGTTTTGTGCCATATACAACGCGAACTGTTCGACCACCGGCCAACCACCGATCAGGTATTGGCGCATGGTCTTCGCACTGAGCTTGTTGTCTCGCATGCGTTGGTACAGTTCGTGTTCGACAACCCGGCGCTTGCTCTCGCTGCAGTCCTGGATCAGGCGCTGGGCCCAGGCAGGGTAACTTGCAGCTTCCATGAGCGGTCCGGTTCGGTTGAATGTGTCGATCACTGTCGAGCTCCTTTTGATTGTGATTGTAAGACCGGCAGGAATTTCAACGGAACGTGCCAGGGGCCTTGAACAACATCGGCTGGGGCCTGGCAGGACGACTCAACAAGCTATCGCTGGTAAACAGATGCGGGCGTTCAATCACATACCCTTGAGCGTAATCAACCCCGATCTCCAGCAATGCCTGCTCGATCTGGGGCGTTTCGACAAACTCGGCAATCGTGCGCTTACCCATGACATGGCCGATGTGATTGATCACCTCGACCATGGCGCGGTTTATCGGGTCCTCCAGCATATCCTTTACGAAACTCCCGTCGATCTTCAGGAAGTCTACAGGCAAATGTTTCAGGTACGCGAATGAGGACATTCCGGCACAAAAGTCGTCCAGTGAAAAATGGCATCCTAAGCCTTTGAGTTCATTAATGAATCGAATGGCGCTGCCAAGATTTGAAATAGCACTGGTTTCAGTAATTTCAAAACAAATCATTTCAGGCGGAATCGAATAGGTCACAAACTGTTCACGCAGGAAGTCGAGGAACGCCTCATCCCCGATCGTCGTGCCTGACAGATTAATCGCACACATGGCCAGCGGGCCTTGGCCTCGCTCGGCCCGACATTGGGCAATGATCTTGAACACGTTCTGCACCACCCAACGATCAAGCGAGCTCATCAGGCCATAACGCTCGGCAGCCGGAATGAAGCTGTCGGGCAAGATCATCCGCCCGGCTTCATCATGCAATCGCAGCAGAATTTCAATATGCCCGCCGTCCTGCTCGACATGACCCAAGGGGACGATTTCCTGGGCATACAGGCAGAAGCGGTTTTCCTCCAGCGCCATATGCAAACGTTGCACCCAGGCCATTTCGCCGAAACGCAGGGACAGTTCCGAGTCATCCGGATGATAGACCTGGACCCGGTTGCGGCCCTTTTCCTTGGCCATGTAGCACGCCATGTCAGCAGCACGCAGCGAGACTTCGAGCGTCGTCGGATTCTGCGCGACATGAACCAGCCCGATACTGACAGTGGTGACGAAAGGCCGGCCCTTCCAGACAAAATGCAGATTCTGCACAGTCTGGCGCAGGCTCTCGGCAATTTTCTCCGCCGCTTCCGGCGCACAGTTTTCCAGCAGGATGCCAAACTCGTCGCCGCCCAGGCGCGCCAGGGTATCGCCTTCGCGCAGCCCCGACTGCAGCAAGGCGCAGATATGCCGCAACAGTTCGTCGCCCGCCGCATGGCCGCAGGTATCGTTGACCAGCTTGAACTGATCCAGATCGAGGAACATCAGGGCATGGCGCCCCGAGTAGCGGGTCAGGTTGTGCAGCGCCTGTTCCAGGCGATATTCGAATTCACGGCGGTTGGCGAGTCCGGTCAAGGCATCGTGGGTCGCCTGCCATGACAGATTGGCGATGTATTGCCGCTCCTGGGTCATGTCATGCAGCACCAGCACCGTACCGCTGACTTTGCCGGCATTGCGGATGGGCGCGCCCACCAGTGTGACCGACACCGTGCTGCCGTCCAGGCGTTGAATCAGCTTGGAGTGCTCGCTGCCGCCACTGAGCTGGCCGCTGAGAATATGTTCGATAAGGGTGAAGCCATCGGTCTGGGCCTCTTCATCCAGCAGGTTGAACAGCGCTGCCAGCGGCAAGCCTGTCGCCTGCTCGGCCTTCCAGTGGGTCAATGCCTCGGCCGCCGGGTTCATGTAGGCAATCGCACCGGAAACATCTGTGGTGATCACGCCGTCGCCAATCGATTGCAGGGTGATCTGCGCCCGTTCTTTCTCCAGTTGCAGTGCATCGGCGAAGGCATGGCGCTGCTTGAGCAGCTTGCGGGTGCGCATCAGCGCCAGCGCAATCAATCCAAGCGCAGTGGCGAGGTTAGTCAGCAGCAGCAGACGAAGAATGACCCGCGACCCTTCCCCCAGTGCATCACTGAAGGCTTTCGCCGCCGGAGTCACTTCATCATTGATCGCGAAGATCTGCTCCTTCCAGCGCTGGATATCCGCATCAGAGGCAGGGCGGGTATTGATGTGCTGATGCATGTCCCTGGCAACGTCATCGAGCTTGGCCAGATAGGCATCCCCCACGGTCCACAAGTCGATGGCTTTTTCGAGGTAACTGAAGTGACGAAAGTTGAGGTACAGCCAGATCAGGCTGGAAACGTCGTCCGGGTGGTTGCCCCCCTTGAGGATCGCCAGCCTCGCCGCTTCGATGTCTGGCGGTTGCTGATCCAGCGCCACACGCAATTCATGCCCGCCTTGAGGCACGGAAATGGCGCTCTGGTACTTATCAAATATCCCTTCGTCGCCGCTGTCGGCGTAGAGGTTCAGGTAATAGATGGCATCTTTCTGGCCCTTGGACCAAAGGCTTTCGCCGGCAACATAGCCACGAACAGCCGACAGCACATAAAGGCTAACGCCGCCCAGCAAGGCTTGAAACAACACAACGGCGATAAATGGCCAGACAATGCCCAACAACCGTGGCGTTCCGAGAGTCCGCGTTTGATTCATGAGGTCCCTTGCATTAGCACTGCTTGCTCGTCTTCCGGACGTAATCGCTTTAGCCAGACTAGGGCGCGATTGCGCTTCCGGCAAGCCGGACACTGTACATCGTGCGACACATATGTACCGCATGCGCAAAGAACGAAACTCCGACACTGCCGGCTCTCATCCATTTCCAGAGCCGCTATCTCATGCAATCTCCAACTTCAACGCCCACCCCGTTGCAGCGACATGCCAGCCAACAGGCCGAATACGAGGCGTTATTGACCGCCTTGTCAGCCGTGCAAACGGCATCTTCCGAAATCAGTGGTTATTACATGCCTCCCCAGGCGGACTCCCCCCTGGGTATTGAGCACAATCACGCGCAAGCCCTGCTGCTGGCGCTTTTCGAAGATGCCGGTGACAAGGTGTTGTCTGAGCATCTTCGCCCCATTGAAGGACTGCTGACCGAAGTGAACGGCGTCGCCGATCAGTGTGTTTTCTCAACGACCCGCAAAGATGGCTCCGTCGCCCTGCACAGGATCAATGACGTAACAAATTCCGCCAGCGCGATTCGAGCCTTTCAACGGGCGCTGGTGAGTATAGGGGGGTACATACGCACCGACAGGTTGCTGCCCTTGCCGCAGTGCCTGAAGTTTTACGGCCTGACATTGCCAGCCGCAAACAACACAGAGTCCCTGACCCGACTGATTGAAGAGGTGCAGGAAAAACGCGCCATTCACCGATTGAACCTGGAACAGGGGCTGCAAATCAGTGAACTGATAGAACCGCACCATCCCCCCCTGATTCTCAACGTCATCAGCGAAATCGTCACAACTGAAGCCAGCTCCGTCATCGACACCCTGGCCAATGACGTCACGCCGCCGATTACGCCACAGCAACTGAACACCCAGCCTACGGCCTGCCTTGAGCGTCTGCTCGACACCCCGAAGGCACAAAACGTGGCCAGGCGCCTGCTCGAAACACTCGACTGGTACGGCGGAGAACCCGACGAAGAAACGGTTCCAGACATTGGCGCAAAACTGCTGCTGGAAGCGTTGCGACTGTGGTACGACCTGACGCATACCGATGCGCCACACAGCATTGCCGGCTACTCATTGCAACAACGCGGCAACCACGGCAAAAGCTACGCGGATATCCTCGAAAGCTTCCGGCAACACCTGAAGGACTCACATTACGCGATAACGCCAACCGAAAGAGCGTTGCTGGGAAGGCTCGGTCAAGCCGGGTTTCCAGTTGAATTCCAGGTGCGCGATATTCCCCACGACTTGCCCTATGCCACGTCTATCGTCTGGGTCAACTTCGTTCACGGCGCCCATCTCGCTCATGCACTGGACCCGACCCTGCTGCAACGACTGACCTTCCAGCAACTGACCGATCTACCCTTGAAAAAAAGCGAGAACGCCACAGACGCTCTGCTCCAGTTGATCGCGCTAACGCGAATTCCAGCCGCGTTGACCTGGACGCAGGCAACCGGGGTGTTGGCACATAGCGCGCAAACCAGCGACTCCCGGGAAAGCAAAATGGAAGCCCTGAAAGCGCTGGAAGACCACACACGGCAATTGAATGATGCGATCGTCCAACTCGATACCGCCCCCCCACAACGACTGAAGCTGGCGGAACAGCAGCTGAAGGTGGCATTGACCAACGATATTTCGATCGACCCCCTGAGCATCCGCCTTATGCGCGACCTTTATCGGTCAGGCAGACGCGTTGAACGCGGTATCCTGGATACCCCGGTTGTGCCGCAGGCAACCTGGCCGCTGCTCGAGGTGTATGCCTCAGGTGGCTTGAAGCCCGGCAGCAAGTGGTACATCAGCAGGGATGGCAAGACCGCGAGCTTTTGGATCAGATTGTCCACTGATCGCAAGTTTGAATCGGGTTTGGCAAATCCTGACACCCCTGCTTCCCGGATCTTGTTGCTGCAACACAACCGCACACTGCCTGATATCGATGAACTGTTCGACAAGCAATTCAAAAGCTACCTCGACGAGACAAAAAAAGCCTACGAAGTCCTGATCAAAAGCCTGTTGGTCACACTGCCGTGGGCCGATCGCAAGGCGCTGGAGCATGGCGAAGTCAGGATTCTCAGCCTTCGGGATGAAACCGGGCGCAAAGCCGATGAAGAAACCGCAGCACACACCCTGCCGCTCAGGGCGCGCATGGGATTTGTGCTGCAAGCCGCTTACGGGAAAGACGTGCTCTTCTATGAGTGCCTGCCCCGTGCTGGTGTCATAAGGCCGCGCACTGATGTGACAACCGCCCATGTCGGAGGCGTTCGTGACAAGTTTTTTTTCGTCAACCGCTGGGCTGAAGAGGACTATGACTTCTATATCGCCATACGCCCACATCGCCTGCCATTCGATCGCGATGCCCATACATCCGGCACACCCCCGAGAGCAGGAACCACCTGTCGCGCGATTCTTGATCCGCTCGGCAACGCCCTCCCCCCTACTCCAACTCCGCCGGCACATCATGACTATTCGCCCAATTTCACACTGACGTCTCCCCGTACGCAGCAAATCGCGTCCTTTATTGCAACCCAACTGTTTTTTCTTGATGAACAGGAACTGCGCCGCGAAGCCCGGGGTACCACACAATACGAACGCGACCTCGACGAAAAACCCTGGATCAACAACCTCAAGGGCTTCGTACCCTTCTGGGGCAGCCTCGAAGACCTTCAATCGGACCAGTTCGGTGATCGCGTGCTCGGCGTAATCGGCCTGGCGCTCGATATCGTGTCGTTTGTGATGCCCTTGGGTAAGTTCGCTGCCGGGAGCATCCGCTTGGCCGCCCGAGCCGGCAGGATGGGAATTCGTGCGACTTTGCCGCGAATGGCAGATCTGTCCAGAATCCTGGTGACTTCGAGCTTGAAAAACCTCAACCCTCTGGACGGTGCGAGCGACTTGTTACGGCTCATCGGACGGGGAGTGAAAGGCGCAGGACGCGCAGCGGTCCATCTCGAGAGGCGGGCGATGTTCCAATTGAAAAAACTCGCCGGCAAGGCCGATAGCTATGACTTTGTCAGCAGCCTGCCCCAGGCAACCGAACCGGGACGCTGGAAACCGCTGATGAATGCCGACCAACTGGGTGTCGTCAAAGGCATCGAAGATGTTCCGCTGCGAAAGATCGACGGCCACCATTACTTGATTGACCCGCTGTCTACTCGCCCCTACGGCCCGCGGCTCACTGCCCTGGATCATGAGTTGTCACTCGGGCGCTCCAGTTACAACCGAGTGAATAAAACCGACGACCTGATTCTCTTTGAACTCCCGGATCAGGCTCACGTTCGCTATCAGTTCGATATCGATGGGCGCACGACAGTCTTCATCGACGACGCTCCCTACCGCCTGGATGGCGAAGACCTGCGCCGCGTCGAAATGATCGATGACAGCGGCGCATTGACGTCAGTCCCCTGTCGGCCACGCCGCGCGCCAGACAACGGCAGCGAATGCCGCAGCAGTTTTGTGACAGGAACGCCCGCCCCGACGCCGGAAGTCGGCTCATTCGACGAAACCAAAGGTTACGCCCCCTGGTTTGGCGACAGGGTGTCCGAAGCGGTTATCCGGCCAGGTCATAACGGTCAGTTTGTCACCCATGAGGGAAATCTTTATCAGGTCATCGACAACAAACCGACCCTTTACCCTGGTGACATCACCGAACTTGGCTTTGCCAGGAAGTGGCTGGTGCCCCGCCGCGAGATGCCGGCCAACCTGATGTTCCGCAAAGGCATTTATGGCCGTATCGAAGTCAAGGGGGTTTACGAGGGCGCCGAGGACCCGCACCAGATCGGGGCCATTCTGGTGCCATCCATCGATGAATCGAGCACTTATGTTTTCAGCCGAATCAACACCGACAAATGTTACGTCGCGACAGTGCCCAAGGGACAAAACCTGAGCGAGCCACTGACGTTGAAACGCCTGTTCAAGGCTGACATGGCTGAAGACACCCTGGGTGCGGAACTGCTAACGGTGTACACCGGGTCATTGAGCGCCAATAACATCGCGCGCATCCACGGCGAGGAAGCCCTTGAGCTCGCGATGAAAACCATGGACGAAATCGCCATTCCCATCGGAGCGGCCCCTAACCCACCGGGCAACATGAAATTCCTGAAGGTCGACACCAGTCCTGGAGAAGCGCTGATGTTCGATCATGCAACCCGAATGATCGTCACTCGAATGCCTGAAGGCGCCACGACCTGGAGCAGGAGCAAGGATGCTCCGGAGGACTTGCGTCAAAGCACCGCCAATATTTTCGATGCCTTGTTCATGGAGCCGACGATCGACGCCAGTAATGCCAACAGCGCGCTGAGGATCAACCAGACCATGCAGAAGCTGCACCAGTTGATACCCAGACGTCAACGCTCCTTCAATCCAAGAAACATTGCCTACGCCGACGTCATGACAAGCAGTGGACAACGGGAAATCTACGTCAGCGTTTCCGGCGCCCAGCAAGCAACCGATCACTTGCCGCTGTTCAAACAGCATCTTGGAGCGGATTCAGTTCAGGTTGGTGAATCGACCTACTTCAACATCGACATGAATCAGCGCTTTCCCTACACCTCTCTCGATATGACCGCTGAGGGCAAGTTGCTGGCCGTGCCGACGACCATCAAGGACATCGGCACTTACAAGCCAGCGCAGTCGAAAAAACCGACATCACTGGACAGCGAAAGCAAGTTGATCCGCGTGATCCGGGAAAAATACCCCGACCCCAAGGCAATCAAGTCCGTCAACATCGCCACAACGATGCCCCCTTGCGAGTCGTGCTCGATCGTGATGAAAGAGTTCGGCTACGACGGTGGGGAAAACGCGCTCCAGGTGCTGTGGAGTTAAACCTACAACCGCTGCAAATGCCCATACAGCTTGGCATACAGACCGCCATCGGCAATCAGCTGCTGGTGGTCGCCGTCCTCGGCCACTTGCCCGCCGTCGAATACCAGCACTCGATCAGCCTGCTTCACCGCCGAAAGGCGGTGGGCAATGATCAACGTGGTGCGGTTGCTCAGAAACCGCGCCAGGGCCTGGTGCAGGTTGTATTCGGTGGCGGCATCCAGCGCGGAGGTGGCTTCGTCGAGGATCACCACCTTGGGCTCGGCGAGCACCATCCGGGCGATGGCCAGGCGTTGGCGCTGTCCGCCGGACAAACGCACGCCGGAGCGTCCGACGATGCTGTCCAGGCCATTGGGCAAATCCCGCACCGTGCCGTGCAACTGGGCGATTTCCAGTGCATGCCAGCAAGCCTCGTCACTGCGCTCACGGCCCATGGTCAGGTTGGCCCGGATGGTGTCGTTGAACAGCGCCGGATGTTGCAGGACCACGGCAACATTTTCCCGCACGGTTTCCAGGCCGATCTCCTGCTGGGTCGAACCGCCAAATCGAATGGTTCCGGACAACGGCGTGTACAAACCCAGCAGCAGTTGCACCAGCGTGCTCTTGCCCCCACCACTGGCGCCGACGATCGCGACCTTTTCGCCGGGGGCGATGGACAGGTTCATCTGGTTCAGGACCAGTTCATCGCCGTAACCGAAGCTCAACCCTTGTACTTCCAGCCCGACGGTCTCGCGACCGATGAACGGGTCGACGCCGCCCGGGTATTCAGGCTCATCATCACGCGACAGCAGCTCATTGATCCGCGACAGCGCACCGCCGGCAGCGTAGTAGGCATATTGCAGGTTCAGCAGCTGTTCGACCGGACCGATCATGAACCACAGGTAGCTGAACACCGCGAGCATCTGGCCGATGGACAAGTCGGAGAACAAAACCGTGAGCATGGCCGCGGCACGGAAAATATCGATGCCGAACTGGAACAACAAACCGCTGGCCCGGTTCGACGCATCGGTTTTCCATTGCGAATTCACCGCATAGTCGCGCACGTCACGGGCGCGTTGCCCCAAGCGACCGAGGAAAAACCCCTGCCGGTTGCCGGCGCGAACTTCCTGGATGGCATCCAGGGTTTCGGTCAGCGCCTGGGTAAAGCGCGAAGTGCTGTCGTTCTCGAGTTTTTTCAGGTGCTTGACCCGTTTGCCCAGTTGCACCGTGGCGTAGATCACCAGCGGGTTGAACAGCAGGATCAGCAATGCCAGTTTCCAGTGCATCCACATCAGAATGCCCGCCGTACCGACCAGGGTCAGCATGGCCACGAGGAAACGACTGAGGGTTTCACCGACGAATTTGTCCAGCGTGTCCAGGTCGGTGACCAGATGCGTGGTCACCGTGCCACTGCCCAGGCTTTCGTATTCACCCAGCGAGATACGCTTGAGCCGTTCGATCAGACGTATGCGAATGCGGTAGACGATGTCCTTGGCCAACCCGGCGAACAATTTCGCCTGCACCACGTTGAACAGCAACGCCGTACACCTCAGGGTCAAGGTCACCAGCAGCATCAGGCCGATGTAGCCCGCCGCTTTTTGCCAGCCTTCGGGCAGCGCGTGGTTCATGATCTTCAGCGCGGCGTCACCGTGCCCCAGCAACACCTCGTCCACCAGCAACGGCAGGAGCAAGGGAATCGGCACGCTGCACAAGGTCGCCAGCACGGCCACGCCGTTGGCGATCCACAGAGACTTCTTGTGATGCAGGGCCAGGCGACGGATTTCCGCCCAACTCAGACGGTCGACACGTTTAGCGGTGGCGACGTCATCGGGCAGATCATGCACAGGCAGCGCGCTCCAGCCAGCGGCCGAGCAGCGGGGACAGCACACTCAGAGGCTGATAGCCGTTGGTCAGCAACGCCAATTGACCATTGCGTTCAGCGAGCAATGTAGGAAAACCGGCGATACCCAGGTCCTGGACCCAGGTGAAATCGGCGGCGGTGGCTGCGTGCATATCAGCCCGATCGAAAGCACCGGCGAACTCGATGCGCGGCAGACCGGCCTGTTCCGCCAACTCGACCAACACGCGGGCCTGGGTGACATCACGGCCTTCGGCATAAAATGCGTGCTGAATCAGCCCGAGCAGTTTCAACGCGCAATCCGGCGCCAGGCTGCGCGCCGTCACCAAGGCCCGGCAGGCAGGCTCGGTATCGTAGACAAAACCTTCGGGCAGCGCGCCATCGAACTTGAACGGCTGGCCGGTGGCCTCGGTGACCGCCTGCCAATGCTCAAAAATATAGCGTCGGGTGGTCGGCTCCAGCGCCGCACCGCTACCGGTTCGCAAGCCACCCACGATCAGATGCACATCCACACCCGCGGCTTGCGCCTGCTCGACCAGTGCCTTGGCCACCGGGGCAAACCCCCAGCACCAGGAACACATCGGGTCCATCACATAGAGCAGGCGCGCAGACATGGTTCAGGCCTCGGTGGATGCTTGCTTGTAGTTGTAGCCGATCGGGTGAGGCTGGTTACGAGCCTTGGCCAGCTCGATCTGCTTCTGCCGGTCGATGGCGCTGCGACGGGTCTTCTCACTCAGCTTATCCCAGCAATGCGGGCAACTGATGCCGGCCACGTAATGCTCGGACGCGCGGTCTTCGATGCTGACCGGAGTGCGGCAGGCATGACATTGATCGTAGTCACCTTCGCTCAGGTCGTGTCGCACGGTCACGCGGTTGTCGAACACGAAGCAGTCGCCCTGCCACTTGGTTTCTTCCTGCGGCACCTCTTCGAGGTACTTCAGGATGCCGCCCTTGAGGTGGTAGACCTCACCGAAGCCCTCGCTGAGCATGTAGCTCGACGCTTTCTCGCAGCGGATGCCGCCGGTGCAGAACATCGCGACCTTCTTGTGCACTGCCGGGTCGAAGTTGGCTTTGATGTAGTCGGGAAATTCGCGAAAACTGGTGGTTTTCGGGTCGATGGCGCCTTCGAAGGTGCCAATCGAGACTTCGTAGTCGTTGCGGGTGTCGATCAACAGCACTTCCGGGTCGCTGATCAGCGCGTTCCAGTCTTGCGGGTCGACGTAGGTGCCGACCTTTTTGTTCGGGTCCACGCCTTCCACACCGAGGGTGACGATTTCTTTCTTGAGTTTGACTTTGGTGCGGTAGAACGGCTGCTCATCGCAGTACGACTCTTTATGGTCGATGTCGTCCATGCGTGGGTCGTTCTTGAGCCAGGCCATCAGCCCGTCGATGCCTTCGCGGCTGCCGGACACGGTGCCGTTGATGCCTTCTTCGGCAATCAGCAGGGTGCCTTTGATGCCGTTGTCGACCATCGCTTGCAGCAGGGGCTCGCGCAGGGCGACGTAATCTTCCAGGGTGACGAACTTATACAGTGCCGCCACGACAATCTGTTGTGTCATGGGTAAATCTCCAGGTGGCTACCCTCGTAAGGGGTGAACCGGATGCGAAAAAAAACGCGCCGGGTGAGCGGCGCGTTGGGCATTCTAACAAAAAAGATCGCAGCCTGCGGCAGCTCCTACATGGGAATACAATTTCCTGTAGGAGCTGCCGCAGGCTGCGATCTTTTGATCTTAATGCTTGCTGCCGCCAGCACAGGTCGGCGAGGCCGGAGCCGCGTCGATCTGTGCCCATTCCTCTGGCGTGTAGGTATGCAGCGCCAACGCATGGAACTCGCCCATCAGCTCGCCGAGCGTGCCGTAGACCTTCTGGTGACGCTTGACCCGGTTCAGGCCATCGAACTGCGCGCTGACCACCACGGCCTTGAAATGGGTTTGCAGCCCACGGCTGTGCATGTGGCTCTCATCCAGCACTTGCAGATGCTCGGGCTGAAGCAGGGCGAGCGTCGATTCGATGCGTTGTTGCATAGTCATACCGAACTCCGCTTAAGGCTTTTTCTTGGCGGGTGCAGCCGCGTCTTTCGGGGCCAGCTCGGCCGTCATGTCAGCCAGCAGCTTGTTGACCACCGGCACAGCGCTTTCCAGCTTGGACTGGGTCATCTGGGCCGATTGCTGGGTCAGCTGGGGCATTTTTTCCATGACTTTCTTGCCCAGTGGCGACTGGTAGAACGCAACCAGGTCCTTGAGCTCGGATTCGCTGAAGTTGCTGGTGTACAGCTTGACCATGTCCGGCTTCAGCTTGTTCCAGCCAATGGCCTGGTCCAGAGCGGCGTTAGCCTTGGCCTGGTAGGTTTCCAGTACGGCTTTTTTCGATTCAGGGGCTTTGGACTGTTCGAAACGCTGGGCAAACATCTGCTGTACTTGCATGTACACCGGAGTGCCCAGTTTGTCAGCGTGCGCCATGGTCAGGAAAGCCTCGGCACTGGCGTTATGGCTGGCGGTGTCGGCGAGAACCTGGCCGCTGGCGCAGACCAAAGCAACGGCGGTACAGATGGCACGAAGACGAGTCATCGAGTTTCCTTTTCTAGCTGGCGAGGTAAGACCCCAAGGGCGTCCATTCTGCGCCTAAAAAAGTGTGTCGCTCAACCCCAAGCCTTGTCGCACCTGATTTAGAGGGGTTGAATGGACAAATTCAGACTGATGGAACCACGGCCGTCGATCACGGCCTAAACTGCGCAATCGGACCTACAGGAGTGAGCAAGATGAGCCGTATCGAAACCGACAGCCTCGGCCAGGTTGAAGTCCCGGATGAAGCCTATTGGGGTGCTCAGACGCAACGCTCGCTGATCAACTTCGCCATCGGCAACGAACGCATGCCGCTGGCGGTGTTGCATGCCCTGGCGCTGATCAAGAAAGCCGCGGCGCGGGTCAATGATCGCAACGGCGACCTGCCCGCCGATATCGCCCGTCTGATCGAGCAGGCCGCCGACGAGGTGCTCGCCGGCGACCATGATGACCAGTTTCCGCTGGTGGTCTGGCAAACCGGCAGTGGCACCCAGAGCAACATGAACGTCAACGAAGTCATCGCCGGTCGCGCCAACGAGCTGGCTGGCAACCCCCGTGGCGGCAAGTCCCCGGTGCACCCCAACGATCACGTCAATCGCTCCCAGAGTTCCAACGACTGTTTCCCCACCGCCATGCACATCGCGGCCGTGCAGGCGGTGCAGCAGCACTTGCTGCCGGCAATCAGCGAATTGTCCGGCGGCCTGGCCGAGCTGGCTGCTCGCCATATGAAGCTGGTCAAGACCGGCCGCACCCACATGATGGATGCGACACCGATCAGCTTCGGCCAGGAAATCTCGGCCTTCATCGCGCAACTCGATTACGCCGAGCGGGCGATCCGCAGCGCACTGCCCGCGGTCTGCGAGCTGGCCCAGGGCGGCACAGCGGTCGGCACCGGGCTGAATTCGCCCCACGGTTTCGGTGAAGCCATCGCCGCCGAACTGGCCGCCCTCTCCGGTTTGCCGTTCATCACCGCGCCGAACAAGTTCGCTGCACTGGCCGGTCATGAGCCCCTGACCACGCTGTCCGGCGCGCTGAAAACCCTCGCCGTGACCCTGATGAAAATCGCCAACGACCTGCGCCTGCTGGGCTCCGGTCCGCGCGCCGGCTTCGCCGAAGTCAGGCTGCCGGCCAATGAACCGGGCAGTTCGATCATGCCGGGCAAGGTCAACCCGACCCAGTGCGAAGCGCTATCGATGCTGGCCTGCCAGGTGCTGGGCAACGACGTCGCTATCGGCTTTGCGGCCAGTCAGGGCCACTTGCAGTTGAACGTGTTCAAACCGGTGATCATCCATAACCTGCTGCAATCGATCCGATTGCTCGGTGATGGCTGCAGCAACTTCCAGCAACATTGCGTGGCCGGCCTGGAGCCGGATGCGGAAAAAATGGCTGAACACCTGGATCGTGGCCTGATGCTGGTGACGGCGCTCAACCCGCACATTGGCTATGACAAATCGGCGGAGATCGCCAAGAAGGCCTACAGCGAAGGGCTGACCTTGCGTGAGGCGGCGTTGCAGTTGGGGTATCTGACTGATGAAGAGTTCGATGCCTGGGTAAGGCCGGAGAATATGCTGGAGGCCGGGGCCAAGGGCTGAATCTGTAGCGCCTGATAGTCCGTCTTCGCGGGCAAGCCCGCTCCCACAGATTTCGAGTCGTCCATGAACATTGTGGACGACGCAAAACCTGTGGGAGCGTGGCTTGCCCGCGATGAACGATGACGCAGTCTAACTGGCTGCCATCCGCACTTTCCGCGCTTTCAACCCTGCAATCAATGACGGCCCCAACGCCACCAGCGCCGACCCCAGCACCACCAGCACCGCACCGCCATAACCCAACCCATTGATCGTCTCGGCATGCACATACTCGGGCCACAGCCATGCCGCCATGGCAACCGCCGCAAATGTCACCAACGGCGTGATGGCCAGCGTCGCGCTGACCCGGGAAGCTTCCCAGTGGGCCAGGGCCTCGGCAAAAGCGCCATAGGCAATCAGGGTGTTGAGACAGCACGCCAGCAGCAACCACCCCTGCAAGGGGTTCAATTGCAGCGCTTCAAGCGGATGCACCCAGGGCGTCAGCAGCGCCGCGCAAAACAGGTAGATCACCATCATCACCTGCAGCGAATTCCACACCGTCAGCAATTGCTTCTGCCCCAGGGCATAGAAGGTCCAGACCGTGGACGCCAACAGTACCAGCAGAACGCCGGCGGTGTAGTCGGTCAACGACGTGAGCAATTCACTCAAGCGCTGGTTGAAGAACAGCGCAAAGCCGATCAGCAGCACCAGCAGGCCAATCCCCTGCCCCAGGCTGAAGCGCTCCTTGAACACAAACAGACTGGCGATCAGCAGCATGATCGGCCCCATCTGCACTACCAGTTGCGCGGTGCCGGGGCTGAGCAGGTTCAGGCCCATCAAATACAAGACATAGTTGCCCACCAGGCCAAGCACGGCCATCAGCACCAGCCAGCCACCGCGAGGACCGAGCACTTTGCGGCTGGGCAGGCGCCTGGTGGCCGCCAGGTAAATGAACAGGCAACCGCCAGACACCAGCAGGCGAAACCAGGTCACCGTCACCGGGTCCATCACCAGCAACACTTGCTTGAGTTTGATCGGCAGGATTCCCCACAACAACGCGGTCAGCAAGGCCAGGAACAGACCGTAAACCCAGCGACCCGATGAAATGTGCATGTGAACCCCGAAGCCAACTGACAGGAGCCGTCATTCTAGGCCCACGGCTGTGACGCACACAGGGACAGTTACGGTCTGGCCGCGAATGAAACTGTGCAGGTCGTAATCTTCGGGGGATGTTTTTTGACCGCGGCGCGCCCATCGCGAGCAAGCTCGCTCCCACAGGTTCTTTGGTCACCACAAAACCTGTGGGAGCGAGCTTGCTCGCGATGGCTATCTAACTGACAACGAGAAATATCGAGGCCTAGCGCACCGCTTCAAACAGCCCGGTCGCCCCCATCCCGCCCCCCACGCACATGGTGACGATGCCGTAACGCAGATTGCGCCGCTGCAGTTCACGCACAAGGTGCCCGACCTGACGCGAACCGGTCATGCCGAACGGGTGGCCGATGGAGATCGAGCCGCCGTTGACGTTGTACCGGGCGTTGTCGATTTCCAGGCGATTACGGCTATGGAGGCACTGCGAAGCGAACGCCTCGTTGAGTTCCCACAGATCGATATCCGCAACGTGCAAGCCTTTGGCCTTGAGCAGTTTCGGCACCGAAAACACCGGGCCGATGCCCATCTCGTCCGGCGCGCAACCGGCCACGGTAAAACCGCGGAAGAACGCTTTCGGCTTGAGCCCCAGTTCCAGTGCCTTTTCCAGGCTCATCACCAGGGTCATGGACGCGCCGTCCGACAGTTGTGAAGAGTTGCCGGCCGTGACCGAGCCATCTTCGGCGAACACCGGTTTCAAGCCAGCCAGGCTTTCCAGGGTGGTGTCGGGGCGGTTGCAGTCGTCGCGGTCGACGATGCCGTCGAGGATCTGCGCCTGGCCGGTCGCCTTGTCTTCGACGCGGTACTTCACCGCCATCGGCACGATTTCATCAGTGAACAGCCCGGCGGCCTGAGCCTCGGCGGTGCGCTGCTGGCTTTGCAGCGCGTACAGGTCCTGCTCTTCGCGGCTGACGTTGTACCGACGCGCGACGATTTCAGCCGTCTGGCCCATCGGGAAGTAGATGCCCGGCACCTGCTCCTTGAGCAGCGGGTTGATCAGGTTGTCGGTGTTGACGCTTTTCATGGTCAGGCTGATGGACTCGACGCCACCGGCGACGATGATGTCGCTGCAACCCGAAGCGATCTGGTTGGCGGCGATGGCGATCGCCTGCAAGCCCGAGGAACAGAAGCGGTTGAGGGTCATGCCGGCCGTGCCGATGCCCAGGCGCGACAGCACCGCGACATTGCGCCCGATATTGAAACCCTGGGCGCCTTCATTGGAGCCGGCGCCAACGATGCAGTCCTCGACGCTTGCCGGATCGATACCGGTGCGCGCCAACAGGGCGTCGACACAGTGTGCCGCCATGTCGTCCGGGCGGGTCATGTTGAATTTGCCGCGAAAGGATTTGGCCAGGCCGGTCCGCACGCTGTCGACGATCACCACTTCACGCATGGCATACCTCATTGTTGTTGTCGGTTGAGAGTGGACCGAGCATAAGTCCAGCCCTTCACCGACCGCGACAATCATTCACCTCGCGTATGCGTAACCATCGCCTCAATCCTTGTCCTTCTGCTTCTTGCGCTCATGCCGGTCGGCTTTTTCGAAAGCCTCCTCCATTGCCCGATTGATGGTGCGCAAGACTTTGACTCGCGCCCAGCGCTTGTCGTTGGCTTCCACCAGGGTCCATGGCGCAATCTCGGTGCTGGTACGGTCAACCATGTCGCCGACCGCCGCGCGATAGTCATCCCATTTTTCACGGTTGCGCCAGTCATCTTCAGTGATCTTGAAGCGCTTGAAGGAAATCTTTTCGCGTTCCTCGAAGCGCTCCAGTTGCGTCTGTTTGTCGATGGACAGCCAGAACTTGACCACGATCACACCGGCGTCGGTGAGTTGTTCCTCGAAGTCGTTGATTTCACCGTAGGCACGCAGCCAGTCTGCCGGGCTGCAAAACCCTTCGATGCGCTCCACCAACACCCGGCCATACCAGGAGCGGTCGAACACGGTGAACTTGCCCCGGGCCGGGAGGTGCCGCCAGAAGCGCCAAAGATAGGGTTGCGCCCGCTCCTCTTCAGTGGGGGCGGCAATCGGCACGATGCTGTATTGGCGCGGATCAAGCGCCGCCGCCACCCGGCGAATCGCCCCGCCCTTGCCTGCCGCGTCGTTGCCCTCGAACACCGTCACCAGCGCATGGCGACGCATGCGCTTGTCACGCATCAACCCGGAAAACCGCGCCTGCTCGGTGATCAGTTGTTCTTCGTAATCCTCCTTGTCCAGATGCAGGCTCAGGTCCAGGCTGTCGAGCAGGTTCACTTGATCGACACTGGGGAACACTGGCGCGGCACTGACCTTTTCCGGATGGATCGTTGGCCGTTGCAATGCGCCCTGCAGGCCCGCCAGCAGAATCCGCCCCACGGCCAGACTGCGATAATGGGCATCCGCCCCGGCGATCACATGCCAGGGTGCATAGTCGCGGCTGGTACGGCGCAGCACCCGCTCGCCATACTTCACGAACCTGTCATAGGTTTCCGATTGCTGCCAGTCCAGCGGGCTGATGCGCCAGCTGTGCAGCGGGTCGTCGGCCAATGCCTTGAGGCGTGCCTTCATCTGCTTCTTGGAAAGGTGAAACCAGAACTTGAAGATCAGCGCACCTTCATCGCAGAGCATCTTTTCCAGGCGCTCGGCGCCATTGATCGCCTGGTCCAGCCGCGGATCCTTGAACTCGCCATGGACCCGCCCCTGCAGCATCTGGCTGTACCAGTTGCCGAAGAAAATCCCCATGCGTCCCTTGGCCGGGAGCATCCGCCAGTAGCGCCAGGCCGGTGGCCGCGCCAGTTCTTCGTCGGTTTGCTGATCGAAGGTACGGACCTCGATCAGGCGCGGGTCCATCCACTCGTTAAGTAACTTGATCGTCTCGCCCTTGCCGGCACCTTCGATGCCATTGATCAAAATGATCACCGGAAAGCGGCGTTGCTGCTGCAATTCGAACTGCGCTTCGAGCAACGCCTCGCGCAGGGCCGGTTCTTCGGCGTCGTAGGTTTCTTTGTCGATGACGTGATCGATTTCGGCGGATTCGAACATGGATGGCTCCCTTCCAGATGTGAGCAAGACTAGCGGATTGAACTGAAAGCCAGCAGAGTTTTTCCTGATGGTTCCGGATTCCTGTGGCGAGGGGGCTTGCCCCCGTTCGGCTGCGAAGCAGTCGTAAAACCAGCCAACCGGATTTACCTGACAGACCCGGTTGGCTGATTTCAGGGCCGCTTCGCGACCCAACGGGGGCAAGCCCCCTCGCCACAACAGCCCTCTCGCCGCAAAAGGTTCGGGCACGTCGAAGATTTTCTCCTACTCAGCCAATGCATGCCTTGCCACGGATCAAGCAACGCACCATCGATCGGCTAGAATGGCGACCTTGCCGTTGCCGAGCCTGCCATGAAACCTGTATTGCCCCACGCCCAGCTCGACTGGGACGACCAAGGTCGCCCGTATTCGCGAATGTTCGATGATGTGTATTTCTCCGACAAATCGGGGCTGGACGAAACCCGCTACGTGTTCATCGAACAGAACCGTTTGGCGGAACGCTTTGCGGCCTTGCCCGACGGTGGGCGGCTGGTCATCGGTGAAACGGGGTTCGGCACCGGGCTGAATTTCCTGTGCGCCTGGCAGGTGTTCGAGCAACACGCCGTGGCCGGTGCGCGACTGCATTTTGTCAGCGTCGAAAAGTACCCGTTGAGCCCGGCCGACTTGCAACGTGCCCTGGCGCTGTGGCCGGAACTCAAGGTATTTGTCGATCAACTGCTTGAGCAATACGTAGCCATCCATCAGGGCTTTCAGCGCCTGACGCTGGACCACGGCCGCATCACCCTGACCCTGCTGATCGGCGATGCATTGGAGCAACTGCCCCAACTCAACGCCAGGATCGATGCCTGGTTCCTCGACGGTTTCGCTCCGGCGAAAAACCCGGACATGTGGACCGCCGAACTGTTTGCCGAACTGGCGCGCCTGGCCGCTCCCGGTGCATCCATCAGCACCTTCACCAGCACCGGTTGGGTGCGGCGCCTGCTCAACGCCGCCGGTTTCAAGATGAAACGCACCCCGGGCATCGGCCACAAATGGGAAATCCTGCGCGGCGAGTTCCTCGGCTGGCCCGACGACGTACCCGCCCCGGCGCCCGACAAACCCTGGTTTGCCCGACCTGCACCGCCGAGCGGCGAACGCCGGGCACTGGTGATCGGCGCCGGGCTGGCCGGTTGTGCCAGCGCCGCCAGCCTGGCTGCACGGGGCTGGCAAGTGACGTTGCTGGAGCGTCACGACGACATCGCCCGCGAAGCTTCGGGCAATCCGCAGGGCGTGCTCTACCTGAAGTTATCGGCGCATGGCACGGTGCTGTCGCAAATGATCGTCAGCGGATTCGGCTACACCCGACGACTGCTCGAACACTTGCAACGGGGCCGCGACTGGGACGATTGCGGCGTGTTGCAACTGGCCTTCAATGCCAGGGAAGCCGAACGCCAGGCGCAATTGGCGGTGGCGTTTGCACCGGACCTGTTGCACCTGCTGGATCAATCCGGGGCGCAGGCTGTGGCCGGGATCGGGCTGGCACACGGGGGCCTGTTCTATCCGCAAGGCGGCTGGGTCCACCCACCGGCGCTGTGCCAGTGGCAGGCCGGGCATCCGCGGGTTCAACTGCTCACGCATTGTGATGCGCTGGAACTGCGCAAGGTCGAGGATCAATGGCAAGCCTGGAACGGCGAGCAATTGCTTGCCTGCGCCCCCGTGGTGGTCCTCGCCGGTGCAGCCGAAATCCAGCGTTTCCCCGAGAGTGCGGGGTTGCCGCTCAAACGCATTCGCGGGCAAATCACCCGTCTGGCGCAAACGCCGCAAAGCCAGGCCCTGAGCACTGTGGTGTGCGCCGAAGGTTATGTCGCTCCCGCACGCTTGGGCGAACACACCTTGGGGGCCAGTTTCGATTTCAACAGCGATGACCTGACGCCGACCACGGCTGAACACTTGGGCAACCTGGCCATGCTTGACGAGATTTCCCACGATCTGGTCGAGCGCCTGGAGATCGACCGCCTCGACCCCGAGAGCCTCCAGGGGCGTGCAGCGTTTCGCTGTACCAGCCCCGACTACCTGCCAATCGTCGGCCCGTTGGCCGACACCCAGGCCTTCGCTCAGGCCTATGCCGCGCTGGGCAAGGACGCCCGGCAGGTGCCGGACGTCGAATGCCCGTGGCTCGACGGTTTGTACATCAACAGCGGCCACGGCTCGCGCGGCCTGATCACCGCGCCGCTGTCCGGAGAACTGCTGGCCGCCTGGCTGGACAACGAACCCCTGCCCTTGCCCAGAAGCGTGGCCGAAGCCTGTCATCCCAACCGGTTCGCGTTACGGCGCCTGATCCGGGGCAAATAGTCGATACCGCCGTCGAGAGCGCCCGCACAGCGGCTCTCGGCCCGGGTTTCGCCCTCTTATAACTCATCGATATAAAACTCCCCTTGCCGAGGCGGGTCAGTTTCTGAGTACCCGCCATTTTGGCGCGGTATCGATTGACCCTCCCCAACGGAAAAACCGGTAAGGAATTTATGTGCGGATTAGCTGGCGAGTTACGTTTTGATCATCAACCTGCAGACCTTGCAGCCGTTGAACGAATCACCCATCACCTGGCCCCTCGCGGCCCTGACGCCTGGGGATTTCATAGCCAGGGGCCGGTTGCCCTGGGCCATCGGCGCCTGAAAATCATGGACCTGTCGGACGGCTCGGCGCAGCCGATGATCGACCCGCAATTGGGCCTGTCCCTGGCCTTCAACGGCGCTATCTACAACTTTCCGGAACTGCGCGCCGAGCTTGAAAGCCTGGGTTACGCCTTCTATTCCGGTGGCGACACTGAAGTCTTGCTCAAGGGCTATCACGCCTGGGGCGAAGCCTTGCTGCCGAAACTCAACGGTATGTTTGCCTTTGCCGTTTGGGAGCGCGATGCCCAACGCCTGTTCATCGCCCGCGACCGTCTTGGCGTAAAACCCTTGTACCTGTCGCGCACCGGCCAGCGCTTGCGCTTTGCCTCAGCACTGCCGGCATTGCTCAAGGGCGGCGACATCAATCCGCTCCTCGATCCGGTGGCGCTCAATCACTACCTGAATTTCCACGCCGTGGTCCCCGCACCGCGCACGTTGCTGGCGGGCATCGAAAAACTGCCGCCAGCGACCTGGATGCGCATCGAAGCCGATGGTCGCACCGAGCAGAAAACCTGGTGGACCCTGGCCTATGGCCCCCACGACGACGAGAAAAACCTGACCCTCGAAGACTGGCGCGACCGGGTGCTCGACAGTACCCGCGAAGCCGTCGCGATTCGTCAGCGTGCGGCGGTCGATGTTGGCGTGCTGCTGTCCGGCGGTGTCGACTCGAGTCTGCTGGTGGGCCTGTTGCGGGAAGTCGGCGTGGACAATCTGTCGACCTTCTCCATCGGCTTCCAGGATGCGGGTGGCGAGCGCGGTGACGAGTTCCAGTACTCCGACCTGATCGCCCGACACTACGGCACGCAGCATCACCAATTGCGCATCGATGAAAAAGAGATCATCGAACAACTGCCCGCCGCATTCCACGCCATGAGCGAACCGATGGTCAGCCACGACTGCATCGCGTTCTACCTGTTGTCCCGCGAAGTGGCAAAACACTGCAAGGTCGTCCAGAGCGGCCAGGGTGCCGACGAACTGTTCGCCGGTTACCACTGGTATCCGCAAGTGGACGGTGCGAACGATCCCTATGCCGCGTACCGCGACGCATTTTTCGACCGCAGTTACGACGACTACGCGGCGACCGTGCAGCCAAAATGGCTGACTGCCAATGACGCCGCCGGTGACTTCGTCAAAGCCCATTTCGCCCAGCCCGGTGCCGATGCGGCGGTGGACAAGGCCTTGCGTCTGGACAGTACGGTGATGCTGGTGGACGACCCGGTCAAACGCGTCGACAACATGACCATGGCCTGGGGCCTGGAAGCGCGCACGCCGTTTCTCGACTACCGCCTGGTGGAGCTGTCGGCCCGGATTCCGGGGCGTTTCAAACTGCCGGACGGCGGCAAGCAAGTCTTGAAAGAAGCCGCGCGCCAAGTGATTCCCAGTGAAGTGATCGACCGCAAGAAAGGTTACTTCCCGGTGCCGGGCCTCAAGCATTTGCAGGGCGATACGCTGGAGTGGGTGCGTGAGTTGCTGCTCGATCCGAGCCAGGATCGCGGCCTGTTCAACCCGGCAATGCTCGACCGTCTGCTGACCGATCCCCAGGGACAATTGACGCCGTTGCGCGGCTCCAAGCTGTGGCAACTGGCGGCCCTCAACCTGTGGCTCAGCGAACAAGGAATCTGACCGATGAAACCTCACGCCACGGCTATCAGCCAACGCCTGTTGCGCGGCCAGTCGCCTTCCTACGAACGTTTACAGGCACGTCTGGCCGAGGATGGCAGTGAACTCGGCGCCGCACCGATTGCCGTGCATTGCGGCTGGGGGCGCTTGTTGATCGGCCACACCTTTGCCGATGCGGCGAGCCTGGCCGCGGAGTTGCTCAACGAGCAGCCCGGCGAACGGGACATCGCGCTGTACGTCGCCGCGCCCCAGCAGGTGTTGGGGCTGGAGCCGGCGCAGCTGTTCCTCGACCCGTCCGATACCTTGCGCCTGTGGTTCAGCGACTACCGCCAGGCGACCCGGGTGTTTCGTGGATTTCGCATTCGACGCGCACAGAGCGACGCCGACTGGCAGGCCATCAACCAGCTGTACCAGGCGCGCGGCATGCTGCCGATCGATGCCACCCTGCTCACTGCGCGTCACCTGGGCGGCCCGGTGTACTGGCTGGCGGAAGACGATGACAGCGGCGCGGTCATTGGCAGCGTCATGGGCCTCAATCATGCAAAGGCCTTCAACGATCCGGAACACGGCAGCAGTCTCTGGTGCCTGGCGGTCGACCCGCATTGTGCGCGGCCGGGTGTCGGCGAGGTGCTGGTGCGGCATCTGATCGAACACTTCATGAGTCGCGGTCTCGCTTACCTCGACCTGTCCGTGCTGCACGACAACCGCCAGGCGAAAAACCTGTACGCCAAGCTCGGTTTTCGCAACCTGTCGACCTTCGCCATCAAGCGCAAGAACGGCATCAATCAGTCGCTGTTTCTCGGGCCGGGCCCCGAAGCTGCCTTTAATCCGTACGCCCGGATCATCGTCGAAGAAGCACACCGTCGCGGCATCGATGTGCAAGTCGATGACGCCGATGCCGGAATGTTCACCCTCAGCCATGGCGGGCGCCGGGTACGCTGCCGCGAATCCCTGAGTGACCTGACCAGCGCCATCAGCATGACCCTGTGCCAGGACAAGAGCCTGACCCACAAGGTGCTCAAGGCTGCCGGGCTGAACCTGCCCGTGCAGCAACTGGCGGGCAATGCCGATGACAATCTGGCGTTCCTTGATGAGCACCGGCGCGTGGTGGTCAAACCGCTGGACGGCGAACAGGGCCAAGGCGTGGCGGTCGACTTGCAGACCATCGAAGAGGTGCAGCACGCCATCGAGGCGGCCCGCCAGTTTGATAGTCGCGTGCTGCTGGAAAGCTTCCACCAAGGCCTCGACCTGCGAATCCTGGTGATCGGTTTTGAAGTGGTCGCGGCCGCGATTCGCCGGCCGGCCGAAGTGATCGGCGATGGCCAGCACTCCATCGGCCAGTTGATCGAAGCCCAGAGCCGGCGCCGACAAGCGGCCACGGGTGGCGAAAGCAAGATCCCGCAGGACGCGGAAACCCTTCGCACCTTGCAGGCGGCCGGATACGACTACGGCAGCATTCTGCCGGCCGGCGAGCATCTGTTCGTACGGCGTACGGCGAATCTTCATACCGGCGGCATTCTCGAGGACGTCACGGCGATCCTGCATCCGACGCTGCTGGATGCGGCTGTACGGGCCGCCCGGGCGCTGGACATTCCCGTGGTCGGCCTCGACCTGATGGTGTCCGCCGCTGACCAGCCGGACTACGTGTTTATCGAAGCCAACGAACGGGCCGGGCTGGCCAACCACGAACCACAGCCCACGGCGGAGCGATTTGTGGATTTGTTGTTTCCGCACAGCCAGCCGGCGGTTTCTTAGCTATGCGTTGTCTGGACTGCCCCCTTCGCGAGCAGGCTCGCTCCCACATGTGATCGCATTCCCCTGTGGGAGCGAGCCTGCTCGCGAAGGGGCCAGTCCAGGCACCTCAACTCATGAGGAGTTTCCATGACCAGAAAAATCCCCGAACCGGACCTCGGCTACCTGCAAAAAGTCCTGCTGGAAATGCTCGCCATTCCCAGCCCCACCGGGTTCACCGACACCATCGTGCGCTACGTCGCCGAACGCCTTGAAGAACTCGGCATTCCCTTCGAGCTGACCCGTCGCGGCACCATCCGCGCCACGCTCAAGGGCAAGAAGAACAGCCCCGACCGCGCCGTTTCCGCCCACCTGGACACCATCGGCGCGGCAGTGCGTGCGGTGAAGGACAACGGCCGCCTGACCCTCGCGCCGGTCGGTTGCTGGTCCAGCCGCTTTGCCGAAGGCAGCCGCGTCAGCCTGTTTACCGACAACGGCGTGATCCGAGGCAGCGTCTTGCCGTTGATGGCGTCCGGGCACGCGTTCAATACCGCCGTGGATGAAATGCCGATCAGTTGGGATCACATCGAATTGCGCCTGGACGCCTACTGCGCCACCCGCGCCGACTGCGAGTCGCTGGGCATCAGCATCGGTGATTTCGTCGCCTTCGACCCGTTGCCGGAGTTCACCGAAAGCGGCCATATCAGCGCCCGCCACCTCGATGACAAGGCCGGAGTGGCCGCGCTGCTGGCGGCCCTCAAAGCCATCGTCGACAGTGGCGAAGAACTGATGATCGACTGCCATCCGCTGTTCACCATCACCGAGGAAACCGGCAGCGGCGCCGCGGCGGCGCTGCCCTGGGACGTCAGTGAATTCGTCGGCATCGACATCGCTCCGGTCGCGCCAGGCCAGCACTCCAGCGAGCATGCGGTAAGCATCGCGATGCAGGACTCCGGCGGGCCGTATGACTATCACCTATCGCGTCACCTCCTGCGCCTGGCCAGCGACAACGACCTGCCGGCACGCCGCGACCTGTTCCGCTACTACTTCAGCGACGCGCATTCGGCGGTCACCGCCGGCCACGACATTCGCACGGCCCTGCTGGCCTTCGGCTGCGACGCCACCCACGGTTACGAACGCACCCACATCGACAGCCTCGCCGCCCTGAGCCGCCTGCTCGGTGCCTACATCCTCAGCCCGCCGGTGTTTGCCAGCGATGCGCAACCGGCCAAGGGCTCACTGGACCGGTTCAGCCATCAGCTCGAACATGACACGCAGATGGAAAGCGATACGCGGGTGCCTTCGGTGGACAGCCTGGTGGGGCAGCGGTCGGAGAGCTGATCCAGGATCTTCATCGCCGGGTAAACCGCTATCGCGAGCAAGCTCGCTCCCACAGTTGATCGGTGGTGAACACAAATCTTCGGTTCGCCGCTGAACCCTGTGGGAGCGAGCTTGCTCGCGATGGCGTCAGTGCAGACAACATCAAATCCCAGGCTAGCCGATACCGGCCATACGCCGTAGCATCGCGCCATTGATCCAACCGAGGTGCCTATGCTGATCCCCCACGACCAACTTGAAGTCGACACCCTCACCCGCCTGATCGAGGATTTCGTGACCCGCGACGGCACCGACAACGGTGACGACACGCCGCTGGAAACCCGCGTTCTGCGCGTGCGCCAGGCGCTGACCAAGGGCCAGGCACTGATTGTCTTCGACCCGGAAAGCGAGCAATGCCAACTGATGCTCAAGCATGACGTGCCCAAGCACCTGTTTGACTGAAGCTTCAGCGTTCCTTGGTTTTCGCCAGTTTGTTCTGGATGCGTTCATAGATTTCGGCGCGGTGCACATTGACGTCCTGAGGCGCTTCGACACCAAAGCGAACGTGGTTTCCGTTGATCGCGAGAACGCGCACGCAAATGTTGTCACCGATGGAAATGGTTTCGCCCACAACGCGACTGAGTACGAGCATAAGGAATGTCCTTCAGGGATTACTGGCCCCTGAAGATGCCCGGCCCGTCGTACGCCTACAATGCTCCGACAGCAAACCGGACCGGACTGACAGCCCCTGAACCATCCCACTGACGGAAAAGTCCGACAAGCCGGGTGATTGTAGGGACGAGCTGTCAGGACGCGGAGAATCGCGGCCCGAACAGGATGATACTCGCGCCAATCACACACAGCGCCACGCCGAGCCAGTCCGACCCCAGCGGACGAATCCGCTCGACCACGGCCAGCCAGCCAATCGAGGCAATGATGTAGATGCCACCGTAGGCAGCGTAGGCGCGGCCGGCGTAGGTGGCCTCGATACGGGTCAGCAGCAGGGCGAACAGGGTCAGGCTCAGGAGCGCCGGCACCACCCACCACATGCTTTTACCCTGGCGCAGCCACATCCAGAAGGCGAAGCAACCGGCAATTTCGAACAGCGCGGCGAGGAAAAACCACAGGTAATTGAGCATGCAAGCGTCTCGCAAGGATGGCCGATGGCGGCCACCCTAACGACCGTGCTGCCTGCGGGCAAGATCAGCTTGCGGATTGCCTGGCCTTGGCGCGCATTTTGTCGGCCATGACGGTCATTTCGTTGTAGAGCAATTGCGGGTTCTTCTGCTTGATCGCCCAGGCCATGCGGCCCTGTTCGTGGGGCAGGATCATGAACTCGCCGGCAGCGACATGCTGGTAGATGTAGTCGGCGATGTCGGCGGCGCTGATCGGCGAGCTTTCCAGCAGCTTGCCGACCTGGGCCTTCATGGCCGGGGTCGGGCCGCGGAAGGAGTCCAGCAGGTTGGTCTGGAAGAACGACGGGCACACCACATGTACGCCGACTTCCTGATGCGCCAGCTCGATCAGCAGGCTTTCGGACAACGCCACCACGCCCGCCTTGGCCACGTTGTAGTTGCTCATCGCCGGGCCTTGCATCAGCGCGGCCATGGACGCGATGTTGATGATCTTGCCTTTGCTTTGTTCCAGCAGCGGCAGGAAAGCCTTGCAGCCCTTGACCACGCCCATCAGGTTGATCGCGATCTGCCAGTCCCAGTCCTCCAGGGACAACTCACTGAAGAAGCCGCCAGAGGCTACACCCGCGTTATTGACGATGACATCGATGCCGCCGAGCTTGACCTCACAGGCCTGGGCGAACGCCGTCAGTTGGCTGTAGTCGCGCACGTCGCAGCGCTGGATAAAACCATCGCCACCGGCTTCACGGACCAACTTCAGGGTTTCCTGCAAACCGGGTTCGCTGACGTCCGACAAGGCCAGTTGCCAGCCTTCACGCGCCCAGCGCAGCGCGATTTCGCGACCCAGGCCAGAGCCTGCACCAGTGATCATCATGCGATTTTGCATAGCAAACAGCCTTGTTGTTCTCGGAAGATGCATCGAGTGTAGCGAAGGAAGTTGCCCGACCCACGCTCCATCAGATTGCTGAATGGCCCGAGCAAACCGCGGGCGCGCCACAAGCAACTAAGGCCATCACAAAAGAAATAAGAACCTGTCCGAAATACTTCAAAAAAACTTGGAATTTTCCTGCAGTCGCATGAGTCGGAATTTTTAAGCAGCTCGAATTTACTTCATTCCCGCTGACCTGATTGGCATGGTCATTTCACTGCATTTTCGACAAGGAAAAAGACATGGGCACAATACTGATCATCATTCTGATCCTGTTACTGATCGGGGGTTTACCGGTCTTCCCGCACTCCAGAAGTTGGGGTTACGGCCCATCCGGAATCATCGGCGTCGTATTGGTGGTGCTGTTGATCCTGCTCTTGCTCGGCAAGATATGAAAGTCTGACAAGCAGATAGAAACCAGCGAAAAAAACGATGCCAGTCAATCTGACTGGCATCGTTGTTCGGATTCACACGTTAGTGAATATCCCGCTGAGGGGATTGATATTGCCGCCGTAAGGCACGCTGGTTCCGGCTGCCTTGGCTACGGTTGCCCAGATACGCTGCATGTCGACGAATCTCTGGCCGATTACCGGGTTCCCTGCGTGGTGCTCTTGATCGAATTGCGACGTAATGTTGAAGTACCGTCCCGAACCGTCCCCGCTTTTCAACAGTCCGCTCGCCCCCCCCATTAACAACATCGGCATATCGATCATGTGCTCAGGGGATCCATCGGCCATCTCGCTGGTGAGTACGACGAGTGTATGTTGGAGCAGATTGTCGCTGGGCACGTGCGGGTCCTGGTACCGGGCCAGTTCATCCATAAACAGTTTGACCTGCCGAACGTACCATTGCCGCGTTCCCTTCCAGAGTTCTTGCCCGGAGCGACGGTGAGCACAATCGTGGGGATTTCTCTCGGGACTGACATCAATGATATTGAGCGACTCCGCCGAGCGCCCGATCTGAAGGGTGGCGACCCGGGTTATCCCGCAACCCAAGGCGGTGGCCACCACTTTGTGGTGATCCGCCTGAATGCGGGTTCGGTGCGCTGCCGATCTGTAATCCAGAGGCTCGAGTGTCACCGGCTCACATGCCCCCACGGGCGGCCGTGTTTCCTCCAGGTCCTTGATGACCTGCTCCACCGAGTCGAGATGGGTATCAAGCTTCTGCCGCTCGCCGGTAGAAAGCCTGGCTTTGAGTTCCCGGATATCCACCAGGGATGCCTCCAGCAGCGCACCGGCCCCGGGCTGTAGTGCGCGCCGAGTCCGAGCGGGCGACTTGAACAATGATTCAGCCATCAGCATTGGGTCACGGTAGGGGGTACGAATCGAACGTCCCTGAAACGACACAAACCAGGGCGTTCCATCGATTCCGGCGTGGGGGCCGGCAAACAGACTTCGGTGGGACGGCTCAGTGCCCGGCAGCGCTTGCCCCAGCAACACGTCAATAGACGATTGACTCCTTGCACTATCACGCAATACCCAGTTCCAGCCATCATGACCCACGTTCCCCGGCCCCAGAATAATCCCGCGCAGGTACAACGACTGGTTGCGATAGGCGGCCAGCTCTGAACTGACTTCATTGAGCGTAAAGGCCGTGGTATCCGTCCTCCCCTGTACATCGGGATGCCACAATCCGCGCCCATCACCAAAAGCACCGCCATTGTAGGAGTCCACCGCCAGTCCGTCGGGGACCACCACAAATACAACCTTCAACTTGGCTTGCTGTGTTTGCCCGGCCAAAGCCATGCGCGCCAAACCGAATTGAGTCAGAGGACCGAAGACACCTGCCGCAGCCAGGCCAGCGAGAAAACGCCGACGACTTTTCAAAATGCCCATGATCAATTCCTCTCGGTTTTGTAGATGAACGCCTTGGAAGTCCCCAGGGTTCGCAACATTTCTGCCAGGGAGCCTGAAGTTTTCAAGCCATCGGCAATCGCCTTCACTGTCCCGGAGGTCGATTCATCCGATTTGTTGCCGAACACAAACCGGAAGTAACTGTCGGCCATGCAGAACTGTGATGCCGGGTTACGCGAGACAATTCTTGCGACATCCCGGACATCATCGACCTGCTCGGTGCCGGCCAGACTGATGAACGGACCGGAGGCCTTGATCGGCAACATCTGCGGATACTGGTTATAGTTGTGGGCCTTTTCCTGAGTGCGATAACGACCAGCCGCGTCGTAATGCTCCATCGACGACCCTGTGTCATTCATGTATTGATGGCACTGCCAGCAGCGTCCACCTGAGGCTTGCTCGCCGTTGACCAGGTCCCAATGCTCACGGGTGGTAATGGCGCGAGGCGGATAAACCGGTTCTGTCGGATCGGCCTCCACCGGGGCACCGAACTCACGGCAGAACATCTGCTCACGAATCATGATTCCACGCTTGACCAATGAGGTACTCACCAAGTCTGACGTGGCAGCTTGAGTCAGCCCCAGATGCAACAACCCTCCCCGTTTTTCGTCCACCACAACCTTTTGCATCGTGCTGCCCGTGACACCGCTGATGCCATAATGCGCGGCCAGGTCCTGATTCAAATAGGTGTAGCCGGGGTTGAACAACTCGTTCAGGGTGCCGGAACCCAGCAGCATATTTTTGCTCAGCAGATACTGCTCCTGCGTCATGAGCTCAATCATGTGTCTGGTCAGTCCCGGTTTTTCCTGGACGCCTCGAACCGTTTTGACGTAATAGCTGACGAAGCGGTTGAACTGCTCGATGCCGCGATCGGTTTGCATCATTCGCTGAATTTCTGCAGCGATCTGTTGTGAGGTCTGCAGTTCGTTGCGCTGCGCCTTGGCCAGCAGCTCAACATCCGGCGTCGTGCCCAGGAACCCGTAAGAGAGCGCAGTGGCTACCTCGAACGGTGTGAGCTGATACACCTTGCTTGCCGATGCTGACTCCACTCCCAACTCCGAGCGATAGAGAAAGTTCGGCGACATCATCAGAGCGGTGATTGCAGCCGGTGCCCCTTGCTCGTCGAGGATTTTCTGGTAACGCAACCGCTCGGCGTCAGTGACAGGCCGTCGGAACAACTGATAGCCCAGGGAGGTGACCAGATCGGTGCCTGCCCGGGAGGTTGCCAGCGCGCTCAACCGCGATGGCGAAACCTTTTCTGCCACCGACAATGCCATGTCGTAAAACAGTTTGACGTCCTCTGCCTGCAGAACGCCCATGTTCGCTTCCCCAGGGTACTTGAAGTCTTTTTCGGACTTGTCGGCCGGCAGCTTCTCGGGATTGACTTCAACCCCCAGAATGTCCAGGACGGTGGCGGCATACTCATGTGGCGTCAGCAATCGCAACTGCCGCGCGCCATAGGATTCGTCCTGATCCAGGTAAGGTTTCCAGACGACGTCGAACAAGTGATTACTGATTTCAGTCGCACAGGTGGTGTCGCAATGCCCTGAAACCGGCATGGTCTTGATTTGTTTGACCAACGCGTCCCGACCCGCCACGCTCCAGAGCAAGGCCTTACTCGCGCTGTTGAAGTACTCGACCGCATGGCACTTGGTACAGGCCCCCGCCAGGACCGTTTCGCCCAGGCTCTCGACATGCTGGTAAGTGACGAGTGGCAGCTGCCGGTCCTGGCTGGACTCATCAATCACCACCGTCTCCAGTTCCGGCTGCGGTTTTTCCTTCGGATAAAACGGGTAGATAACCTTGTACTTGCCATAGTCGAGGAGCTGCGTCGTAGTCCCGCCCCATGGAATGTTTATGACCTGTGGCTCAGCATTACTCTGGTCCTCGTTAATCAGGCTGACGTGCCATTGGGCATCGGTGACGGAAACAGGCCTGGTCGGTGCCTTGATCGTCACCTTGACCTCAAGCTTGATCGGCCGCTCGCGATAACGCAGGTTGATCGTATGAGTCTTGCTGGTTTCCGATAGCGTTAACGCTGTGTTGCGCACCTCGGGAATCCAGTTTTTCACATCATTGAGGCGCAACTGATACTCACCATACGCCAACCCATTGAGAACCAGCGCAGACTCATTGTTTAACGGATTCCATGAAATTTGCACCAGTCGACTATTGCCGTCGGGGGCAATCAGATAACCACTGATCATTTCGTTTTCCAGGCCGGGAGGTGACAGCATTGGACGTAACGCCAACTGCGTCTGCGGCAACCCGGTCGCGTCATAGCGCACGCGATAGATGACCCCGGCGACGTCATCGCTGATCAGCAGGCTGCCATCCGCCAGTTCAAGAAACTCGACGGGGCGCCCAATGCACGAGCTGTCCAGGCAATAGACATCAAATCGTTCCGGGTCCTGCACAAATCCATTGATCAGCGGGATCTGGTTGACCACGCGCGTACCGTCCTGGATGGTCAGCATTTGTATGTCCATGCCTGGACGGGCAGTGGAGCCCGCACCATGCACGGCAACCAGCAAACGCTGGGTCCTCTCGGTGGCCGGGTAACCTGACCAGAACTTGACCCCGAGCGGCGCCGTGTTGGTGCCCGACTCAAAAGCTGCCGGCACATAATCAGCGGGGTTGATCTGCTCGAGCGACTTGTCGGACACAATGGCACCGGGCACCAGCGGCGGCTGGATCACACCCGGGTTGAGGTACTCCTCCTGAGTGAATCCGGGCGTGTCCTTGCCAAACCGATAAGGCACGCCGAAATGCAACCCGGGGCTGCGGATAAAGTTGACCTCATCAGGGTTGGGGAAGCCTTGGCGATTATTGTCGCTGAACCATATTTTGCCGTCCTTGGGGTTCCAGTCGAAGCCGACAGAGTTACGCACCCCCGAGGCCAGAATCTCGGACGCCCCCGTTTCCGGGGAGTAGCGCAAGACCGTCCCATAGCGCTTGTCGGCAGGAATCATGCACAAGTTGCACGGAATGCCGACCGCTGTATAAAGCCACTTGTCTGATGGATCGAGTGGATTGAAGCGCAAGGGGTGCTTCATGTGCCAGATGCGAGTGTTGGAACCGGACGACAGAGGGGGCAAGGGAAACAGGTTGTCGTCTGCCGGAAAGCTAAAGACCCGTTCGGGTTTCGGGTCTTTGTAATGATCGTCCGCGTTACGCAAGCGATACAGACCACCCGTGGTCGAGTAATACAGATCAGCGTCGCGATACGCCACGCCGTGGGGCTCTTCCAGACCGCTGGCAATGACATGAATGCCCGTCGGTTTACCCGCCCCATCCAGTGGCAACGCGTAGATCATGTCGCCGATTTTTCCGCCATAGACGTACGAAGGGATTGCACTGGAGCCGACATACAATACGTTCTTGCCCATGGCCATCTGCCTGGGTTGAACAAGCCCCTGGGCAAACAGCTCGATTTTCACCCCCGGCAAACCACTGAGCTTGCTCACATCCACCGGTGGGCGATACGTCACCGTCACGGCTTGCTCTGCCCCTTGCGCCTCCTTGAACGTGACAATGCGCGGCGTGTTCAGCGGGATGTATCCATCGGCGCTGTTCATCACCAATTGGTAGTCGCAGGCTTTCAGATTATCGAGGTGGATCGTTTCGCTGGCCTTCGCCCTGATCGAAATTTCTTCGGCCTTGCAGCGCAGAGTCCCGGTGACCATCTGATCAGCGCGAGCGACACCGGGCACCGCCGGTTTCAGGGGTGCTTTGCCGCCAAGGGTGGCAAAGCTCAGCGTAAGGCGATTGCCTTCGAAACCACCGCATTCACCGAGGTCCTTCCACGCGTCTTTCCAGTGGTTGGTTGGAAGGAGTGGCTCATAGGCCGGTTGCCTGCACCATTGCCAACTGCCGATACCAAGCGGTGCCTCGTCGTCTTTCCAGCATTCAAACTGTTGGCCCTTGTGCTGTACCTGTTGCCCTTGTTCATAGAGCGTGCCCTCCGCATAAGCGGGTGCGGTACAGGACTGAGGTGAGGGCGTGGACTCTGATGTTCTGGTGAACGCCACCCAAGCGATGACAGCGGCGAGCGCCACCAGACACGCGAGCCACAGCAAACGAAGCACACCGACAGACTTGTTCATGAAGCGAGCCTCACTCGTTAGACAAGTGCTTCAACCCAGTGGACAAATCTGTTGATTCGATGTCCTGCGGCGAACCACCTGAACCGAAGCGGCAGGCCAGAAAAGCGCCAAAGCCACCCCCGGCGTTTCTATTGGAATGTCTTCCAGTGCGGTTCCACAGCATCACCAAGACATGGCACGAAAGCCAAAGAGACAGGAACAGACAGACACTCATCCTTGCGACACTGCCCGCTCTCAACGTCGCTGTTACAAACGTTGGATCAGGTACCCGAAGCACCTGTATGAAATCCCCAAACCCCAAGGGTGTCTACTGTCAGAGTTGACAGGTATTGCCCTTGGTTGCGGTTCTTCGCCACCCGGCAAACATAAAAAAATCCGATGCCTGTGCAGGCATCGGATTCTGATTTTTTGTTGCCTGAGGTCAGGCAGCAAGACCTGACTGAATACTTAGTCCGGAGTGCCGTCAACGACACCCGCGGTGTTGTCCAGCAGGCTCTTGGTCGCTGTTTGCAGGAACGCTTCGAGCTTGAGTTTCAACTCGGCGGTACGCGGCGCGTCAGCAATGACTTCGGCGCGAGGCTTGGCACCCAATTCATACTGATACAACTTCGGCGCCATGTCCTTGTCCTTCGGCAGGACCAGAACCTGGTCGGCGGTGAGGATAGCCGTGGTCTGCTCGCTGCCCGACGGCTTGATCACACCAATACCGGCATCGCCCTCCGGCAGGTCAAGCAGATCGCGTCCCCAGCATTGATGGCGCACTTCGCCACCGATGCGGCCCATGATGGTCGGCACGATGTCGATCTGGGTGCCCACGGTGTGGTCACGCTGGCCGAATTTTTCCTGGATGCCCGGCGCGATCATCAGCATTGGCACGTTGAAGCGGCCCAGGTCCATCTCGGTGATCTGCTGTTCGTTACCAAAACCGTGGTCACCGACGATGACAAACAGGGTTTCCTTGAAGTACGGCTCCTTGCGGGCCTTTTCAAAGAACTGGCCCAGTGCCCAGTCCGAGTAACGCATGGCGGTCAGGTGTTCGTTCAGGTTGCCACGATCGGTTACGCGCTCGACCGGCAATGGCGTCGGCAAGGCGTAAGGCGTGTGGTTGGACAGGGTTTGCAGCAAGGCATAGAACGGCTTGCCGTTTTCCCGCGCCTTGAGTTCGACCAGGCCACGGTCGAACATGTCCTGGTCGGACACGCCCCAGGTCGGATCAGAGAACACCGGGTTCACAAAATCGTTACGACCGATGAAGTTGGTCATGCCCTGGTTGCTGAAGAAACCCGACTGGTTGTCCCAGGCGAAATCGCCGTTGTAGACATACACGTCGTCGAAGTCACGGGCACTGAGCAACTGCGGCAGCCCAGACAGCTTGTGACTGCCTTCCGGGGTCTGCATCAGGTATTCGAAGCCCGGCAGGTTCGGGAAGCAGGCCATGGTGGCGAACATGCCCTGGTGGGTATGGGTGCCGTTGGAGAAGAAGCGGTCGAACAGCAAGCCTTCCTTTGACAGTTTGTCGAGGTACGGCGTGATGTTGCCCGGCCCGCCCAGCGCGCCCACCGAGTGACCGGCCATGCTTTCCATCAGGATCACAACGACGTTCTTGACCGGCAGGGTCTTGTCGGCCGGCGGGGTGTAATCGCGACGTACCGCTGCGGTGTCGGCATCCACCAGTTTATCGGCCGGTACCACCAGCATGTCACGCACCACTTGCTGGGCTTGTGGCTGAGGCAGGGTCGCCTTCCAGATATTGTCGCGATCCTCGGACATCCGGCTCTTGGCGGCGGCGACCAGAGAAAGCGTACCGTTGAGACCCAACTGGTTGGCGAAGTTGGAATCTGTGGTGTAAACATCACCCCAGCGCATCGGCGGGCCTTGACGCAAGGTGCCACGGGCCGCGACGACGCAGATCAGCAGGCAAACCACGAACACGCCAACGCGTGCATACCACGGCGCAACCTGGCGAGTGCCGATGCTGCCGCCACTGAACGGGCCACGAGGGCGGGTCGCACGGTCTGCGCCCTTGAACGCCAGGCTCAGGATCCAGGTGCCCACGGCCCATGCCAGCAGGTAGCGGACCACGGGGAAACCGTACCAGAGCATGCTCATCACGGTTTTCGGATCTTCCTTGACGTACTGGAAGACCAGGCCGTTGAGGCGCTGGTGGAACTCACGATAGAAGTCCATCTCCATCAGGCCCAGGAACAGCGCAATGCTGGAGACGACTGTCAGCCAGAGACGGAACAGCCCGCGTGCGGCCATGGCCCGGACACTGAACAATGACAGCAGCAACGGAATACTGAGATAGACCACCAGACGCAGGTCGAAACGCAGACCGTTGGCGAATGCCTCAAGGAAGGTCGAAGCCGGTGTATCGAGGATCATCGAGCGGTTGTAAACCAGCAGCGCGACGCGCAGCAGGCTGAACATGACCATCATGACCAGTGCACACAACAGCGTGTAGGCCAAATGCGATTTGACGGTCGGTTGCAGCAGGCGACTAAAGGCTCGCTGCTGATTCAGGGCGTCCGGGATTGCCATGTCGTTTTAGGACCCATTGGAAGTTGAAGTTTCAAAAAATACAGCTGCGCCTGGCCCTCTTTTCGGCCCGTACAAGGCCCGGGGGTTTGCGCGGTGCGCAAATGTTGCACGATCAACGGCTGTATTGCCATTGATTACTACCCTCATCCCGACTGTTTCATCCTGCATTCAGGAATACGCTGCGTGTGGCGGGAGAGCCGGTGAATTGTCTTGGAGACCTGGTGAAAATTTCGTGCAACGCATATCCGGAAACAAATTAAAGCGCCCTGCCCGGCCAAAAACGCAAACGCCCCGAACCGGTCGGGGCGCTGCGAAGTCATCTTTATAGCAGCACGCCGTTACTTCTCGGCGCGTTCCTTGAGGGCTTTCAAGGTATTGAACGGGGCATCCACCACGAACTTGTTAGCCACCATCGACGGCACGCTGCCGCCCGGTTCGGTGTGCACCTGATAGGTCACTTCGATCTGGTCGCCCTTGGGTACGAACTTCCAGAAACCGTCGATCCTGGCAACCCGGACGAAGCCTTTTTCTTCAGGAAGGTATTTCGGTACGCCTTCGAGCTTGCGGGTCAGGCTGCCATCGGCACCTTCGGTGGTGGTGATGTGCAGCACCGAGTCACGCGGAGTAACCGGCCATGGGGTGTTGAACTGAGTGTAGGTCCAGCTCTGGTCACCTTCGTGCTTGAGCAACTTCTGGGTTTTGCATTCGTGAATCCAGGCGCAGGCTCCGGACACGTCATCCTGCAACGCACGCAGCTTGGCAATGGTGGTTTTCATTAGCGTAACGCCCTGGTAGGCCTTGTAATCGGACCCGGCCACTTCACTCAGGGAGACCTTGATGCCGTCTTCGTTTTTCGCGATTTTCCAGTCTTCGGCCTGGGCCGTCGTGGTAGCCAGCACAACCGTCAAACCACACAGTACAGCCATACGATGCAGCGAACCCATAGTCTTATTCCTTATTGTTGAAGTTCCGTTCGTTGGGTTTGCACCTTCGATCTCCGTCAGGTCTTTTGGAGGTGATCACAGGTGCGAGCCCACACATCACGCCGCCGTCATTTGCTCCCACCAGCCAATCAGCCGAATGGCTTCTTCGCTGCTGCTTCCGCACACCTCGGGGTCGGCCTCGAAGGCAGAACACACCGCCGGCCGTTCCGGCTGGCCGAAAATATTGCACAGGTTATCGGCGGAAAGTTGCAGGCAACGCTGCCCCGCGGCCTTGCCGTTGGGCATACCGGGGATCGGTGAACTGATGGACGGGGCAATGCAACAAGCGCCACAGCCCTCACGGCATTTCATGACGACAAGCTCCTCGCGACGAGCAATGTGTAAAAGGACGGGGCACAGAGTACCCGCTAAAACAGTTGTTTTAAATTACCTGCGAGCCGGTTTTTCCACGTTAACGGGCATGACCGACCAGTCTCCGACAAAGCGTCTGTTCTGCGGCTCGCGGAACTTGCTGGCGTTACTGCTTGAACTCGAAATCCAGTGCTGCACCTTCAACCTCACGGCGCTCTTCATTGCGCAGTTGCAGCTGCATTTCATTGCTGAGCAGGCGGCCGTTGAGCTGGAACGGGCTGCTGCCGCTTTTGTCACCGAACATCTGGGGCAGCAGCGGTTCGCGCTTGGACAACGGCACCGTTCCGACCGGCTTGAGTTCCTGAACCATATCCTTGGGCAAGCTCAGGTCCAGCTTGGCGGATGGAAGCTCGGTCTTTACCACTTCGCTGGCCGGTTTCGATTTGGAAGCAATGGGTGGGCGTTTTTTCGCGGGCGTCGCCGGTTTTTTGGCCGGCGAGGCTTTTTTTGCTGGAGCGGTTTCTATCGGTGCGACGTGGAAACTGCCGGTGGCCTGCTGATCCTGCTCAGTGGCGGCAACGACGGATACCGGCTGAATACTCGCAATCAGGCAGAGCAAAAGCCAGGCGGCAGGAAAAGTCGGTTTCATGTATCCAACGGTGGGTGCAAACGGCAGAGGTGTCTATGCTCGCCTGTTGCAGCCCACAAGACAAGCGCAGTAGCAGACTATTACAAACTGCCAGCCATCTCCTGGCAGAGTTGGGTGGCCAGCATGCCAAGGGTCATCAACGCGCGCTCGGCTTCACGATTCCAGGGCGTGCCGCAATTGAGGCGAATGCAGTGATTGAATTGCTCGGTATTACTGAAGATCAGCCCGGGCGCAATACTGATGCCCTGCTGCAATGCCCGCACGTGCAACTCCTGGGTGTTGACCCGCCCCGGCAGACTGACCCACAGAATGAAGCCACCGGTAGGCCGGGTCATCTGCGTGCCTTCCGGGAAATACTGCTGTACGGCCAGCTGGAAGGCACTGAGGTTCTTGCGGTACTCCTGACGGATAAAGCGCAAATGCCGGTCATACCCGCCATTCTCCAGGTAAGCGGCAATTCCCATCTGGGTCACGCTACACGCTGAATGCGTGCTGAAGGTCTGCAAGCGCTGGATTTCCTGCTGATACTTGCCGGCAATCATCCAGCCGATCCGCACCCCGGGTGACAGGGTTTTCGAGAAGCTTGAGCAATAGATCACCCGGTCCAGCCGGTCATAGGCCTTGAGGGATTTGGTGCGTCCCTGCTCGAACATCAGCTCACCGTAGATATCGTCTTCGACAATCTGGATATCGAAGTCCGACGCCAGGCGCAGCAGTTGTTTCTGCCGCTCTTCAGGCATGGTGCCGCCCAACGGGTTACTCAGCCGGGTGGTCAGCACCAACGCCTTGATCGACCACTGGTTGGCTGCCAGTTGCAGGGCTTCCAGGCTCATGCCCGTGGCCGGATCGCTGGGGATCTCGATGACCTTGAGGCCCAACAGATCGGCCAGTTGCAGCAACCCGTAATAGGTCGGCGACTCGGCAGCAATCAGATCGCCCGGACGGGTCAGCACGCGCAAGGACATCTGCAGCGCATCGACGCAGCCGTGGGTGATCACCACTTCCGACGGATCGACCACCACGCCGGCATCGCGCATGCGGATCGCCACCTGTCGGCGCAACGGCTCGAAACCGGGGCTGAACATGTAACTGAAGGCCCGCGGGCTATGGAAACGAGTGACTTTGGCCAATTGCTGATGCAGCGCCCGCACCGGTAAATAGTCGACACTCGGCACCGCCGCACCCAGCGGAAAGACACCTTCACGACGGGATTCGACCAGCACTTGTTGAATGATGCTGCTACGGGTGACCAGGCCGGGGCGCTCGACCCGGGCGATGTCCGGCGTCGGCGCCGTGAGTGCCGGCGTCTGGTGCACGTAGTAACCCGACTGCGGCCGGGCGCGGATCAGCCCCTGATCTTCGAGATTGGCATACGCCTGCAACACCGTCGCATGACTGACATTGAGCTGCGAGCTCATCTTGCGCACCGAAGGCACGCGCTCTCCCGGCTGATAGACCCCTCGGCGGATGTCTTCGGCCAGTTGTTGAGCAATACGTTGATAGAGCAAAAGATTGGTCATGACGCAGCACTCGATTTCACGGGCATTTTATTCTTGTGTAAAACAATACCGGAACAGTTTAGAAGTGTACGGGGACAGTTACCACAATAGTCGACCGTACAGTGCAGTGTCAGCAAAATCTGTACTGTTTTGTGCGGTAATCGGCAGGCGTAAAAAAACCCGGCGCTGCATGGCAGGCCGGGTTTTCCATCGACGCACACCCTACCGGGCGGCGCCGAGCTGGCCGTTTTCGTCGGAAAACACAATTTCCACCCGACGGTTCTGCGCACGGCCCCGTTCCGACGCATTCGCGTCCACGGGATACTCGTCGCCATAACCTTCGACCTGGATGCGCTTGTCATCGATGCCCAGATCCATCAGCACGTCAGCCACCGATTGTGCGCGGTCGCGAGACAGCTTGAGGTTTTCCTGCTTGCCCCCGGTACTGTCCGTGTAACCTTCGATCCGCACCACACGCTTGGGGTTGAGTTGCAGGAACTGCACGATCTTCAACACCACGCGGTTGGCCGAAGGTTTCAATTCCGCTTCGCCGGTGTCGAACAGCATGTCGCCCAACGTCATCACCAGACCGCGGTCGGTCTGGGAGGTGGTCAATGCCAGGATCTGCTCTTCGAGCCATTTGCCTTGCTGCTGCACACTGAACAGTTTGGACTCACGCAATGCCAGTTGCAGACGCTGCCGTTCCAGTTCGAGTTTTGCCGCTTTTTCTTCGTTGAGCGCCTGATTGGTGTGTTCCCGGGCAATGGCGCTATAGCGCTGGCTCAGGTAGGCGTAATGCACCACGTCCGAACCACTGCCCCAATAGCTGGACAGGCGGTCGGCACGGGCCAGGGACTCACCGGCGCGGATCACGTCCTTGGGGGCGATTCGCAGCACATTGGAGTCTTCCTTGACCTTCTGAAAGTCGGTTCCAGCCTGCTGCAACGCGCTCTCGCTGTGCTGGCTGACGCAACCAGACAGGCTGGCGGCCAGGATCAAACCGCCGAGGGTTTTGCTCTTGAGGCTCATTGAGCATCTCCCAGTTGCTTTTGCAGACGGGCGATGCGGGTGTTAAGCACGTTCAACTGTTCCTCGCTCTTGGCCGTCAGCACCTTGGCCTCAGCCAGGCGCGCATCCAGTTCGGCCTGTTCGGCGCGCATGCGCGCATTCTTGAACGATTGATCAGTCATGTTGCCCTTGGCGCGATTGTACTTGTCCTCGGCCAGTTTCATTTCCGGCACATCGTCGGCGGTGGCACCCACGGCCTTGGCCTGTTCGAGTGCCTGTTCGGTCAGGCGCATTTGTTCATTCGGCGCCGGATCGGTTGCACAACCCGCCAGGGCGACAATGGCCACGGCAGCGAAAAGAGGTCGAATACTCACTAAATATCCCTACTGTTTTGGGGTACTGACGGGTTGTTGCGAGGGTTGCTGCGGTTGTGAGCGTTGTGCCTTCCAACGTTCGATATTGCGCAGCAGAACGGCCTCCGTCAGTCCGGACGCGGGCAATTCTGTCATCTTTTTGGCCAACTGTCCGCGCAACCACGGATCGTTGCAGGCTGAGTTGTGGGAAATCGCCAGGAACAGGCCAGGCTTGTCGACCGGTTGCGAACGTGCGATCAGATCACCGGCCATGCCCAGTGTCTGTGCAGTCGCCATGCCCGAGTAACGTCCGGCCAGGACAAATTCGACTTCGCCCAACAACAGCTTCTGAAAGGCCAGGGTCAGGCTGGACGTGCGCGCGAGGGTTAACTGCTGTGCGGCAAAAGTGCTGAATTGCGGGGTCAATCGAGCCCGTTCCGACACGGCACCCGGATGGCCGTGCAGATCGGGTGCTTGGTTGTAGACCAGTGTCGAATCCTTGCGCGTCCAGACCAGGTAGTCGTTTTCCAGCAAAGGTGGATGGATGTAATCCAGGGTTTCCAGCTCACTGACGGTCAACGTCGCGTCCGCCAGCATGTCCATGCGTCCGCTGCGCACTTCGTCCAGGGCCTGGGCGCGTTTGCCGGCATACAGCAGTTCGACCTTGAGCCCCAACTCCCCCGCCACTTGCTGCAACAAATCGGCACTGGCACCGATCAGGTGTTTGGGATCTTGCGGGTCTTGCCAAAGGTACGGCGGCGCATCGGGGCTGCCGGTGACCACCAGGCGTTCGCATTTGCCTGCGGCGAAAGACAGCGCCGGCAACAGCGTCAATCCCAGCAAGCTCCACACAAGGCGCAAATCCATGGCTTCACACTCCACTCATACCCGGTTATGCCTCCTGTAGGAGCGAGCTTGCTCGCGATGGACGTCAATGCGCCGCGTTTTTTCAGAATGAACGCATCATCGTTAACGCCCATCGCGAGCAAGCTCGCTCCTACAGAGAGCAAAAAAAAGCCCGGCCAAAAGGCCGGGCTCTTTATAAGTCAAGCCGCCGGTTTAGACCAGCTTCTCGAACTCGGGGATGGCTTCGAACAGGTCCGCCACCAGGCCGTAATCGGCCACCTGGAAGATCGGCGCTTCTTCGTCCTTGTTGATCGCAACGATCACTTTGGAGTCTTTCATGCCGGCCAGGTGCTGGATCGCGCCGGAGATACCGACGGCGATGTACAGCTGTGGAGCAACGATCTTGCCGGTCTGACCGACCTGCATGTCGTTCGGAACAAAACCTGCGTCGACCGCGGCGCGCGAAGCACCCACGGCAGCGCCCAGCTTGTCGGCCAGGGCGTACAGGTGTTTGAAGTTGTCGCCGTTCTGCATGCCGCGCCCGCCGGAAACGACGATCTTGGCAGCGGTCAGTTCCGGACGATCGGACTTGGCCAGTTCTTCGCCGACGAAGCTGGAGATGCCAGCGTCGTGGGCAGCGCCAACGGCTTCAACGGCAGCCGAACCGCCTTCAGCGGCAACCGGGTCGAAACCGGTGGCACGCACGGTGATCACTTTCACTGCAGCGTTCGACTGAACGGTAGCAATGGCGTTACCGGCGTAGATTGGACGCTTGAAGGTGTCAGCGCTTTCTACCGAGATGATCTCGGAAATCTGGTCAACGTCCAGTGCAGCGGCAACGCGCGGCAGGATGTTTTTGCCGTTGGAAGTGGCGGCAGCCAGGATGTGGCTGTAGCCCTTGCCAAGTTCGGCAACCAGTGGAGCAACGTTTTCCGGCAGTTGGTGAGCGTAGGCAGCGTTATCGGCTACCAGCACTTTAGCCACGCCAGCGACTTTCGCAGCGGCTTCCGCCACGGCGCCAGCGCCCTGGCCTGCAACCAGAACGTGGATGTCACCACCGATTTTGGCGGCGGCAGCAACGGTGTTCAGCGTGGCCGGGGCCAGCACTTTGTTGTCGTGTTCAGCAATAACCAAGATAGTCATTTAGATTACCTTCGCTTCGTTTTTCAGTTTCTCGACCAGTTCAGCCACCGACTTGACCTTGATACCCGCGCTGCGTGCAGCCGGCGCTTCGACTTTCAGGGTCTTGTTGGTGGAGGCGGTGGAAACGCCCAAAGCGTCCGGAGTCAGCACTTCGAGAGGCTTCTTCTTGGCTTTCATGATGTTCGGCAGAGACGCGTAGCGCGGCTCGTTCAAACGCAGGTCGGTGGTGACGATGGCCGGCAGTTTCAGGGAAACTGTCTGCGCGCCGCCGTCGATTTCGCGAGTCACGGCAACGCTGTCACCGCTGATTTCGACTTTCGAAGCGAACGTGCCCTGACCGTAGCCGCTCAGTGCAGCGAGCATCTGGCCAGTCTGGTTGTTGTCGCTGTCGATGGCCTGTTTGCCAAGGATCACCAGCTGAGGCTGTTCCTTGTCGACAACAGCCTTGAGCAGCTTGGCAACGGCCAGGGAAGTCAGGTCTTCGGCGGACTCGACGAGGATGGCGCGGTCGGCACCCAGAGCCAGCGCGGTGCGCAGTTGCTCTTGAGCGGTGGACGGGCCGACGGAGACGACGACGATTTCAGTCGCAACACCTTTCTCTTTCAGGCGTACGGCTTCTTCCACGGCGATCTCGCAGAACGGGTTCATCGACATCTTGACGTTGGCAAGATCGACGCCGGAATTGTCCGCCTTGACGCGAACCTTGACGTTGTAATCCACAACGCGTTTGACAGCTACAAGAACCTTCATGGATTCCTCGTTACTCTCCGGTGAAAAGAAAGTCGCCTAGGCGAACCTGGCGGTTGATGCTCATCGGGCGCAAGGGCACCTCTAAAAACGCCGGCTAACGTGTCAAGTGACCATCACTCATGATCTGCATGACCATTCGTCAGTGGTGACTGACGAGTCATTCAACGTCACGGCGTGTAAACTTCGCGCCAAACCCGCACGGCGCATCACTCTCTACTGCCATCGCCCTGTCTTTAGAGGTGCTCTTGAAACCAACTGCCAGCCTACGGCGAGCGCAAAACCGCCCGTATCTTGACCGGAACGCCTATTCCGGTCAATACGCCAAAATGGCCGTTCATAAGGCGCGTGACTTTGATTTCTCTGGCTTTGAGCCAATTCAAACAAACGTTTGTATTGGACGCTGAGAGTGGTGTAGATATAATGCGCCACCCAAAGAGAAAGGTGGTCAATCGATTGTCCGCTTTCGGCGTTGCGCCGGAATTCATGGATGCGACACCCAACCTCCAAATTAGAAAAAAACTGTTGAGCCTTGAGTAGGAGATAACCTGTGGAACGCGAATACATGGAATTCGACGTCGTCATCGTCGGTGCCGGCCCCGCTGGTCTTTCCGCCGCCTGCCGCTTGAAGCAGAAGGCCGCCGAAGCCGGTAAGGAAATCAGCGTCTGCGTGGTCGAAAAAGGCTCCGAAGTCGGTGCTCACATTCTGTCCGGTGCCGTGTTCGAACCACGCGCCCTGAACGAACTGTTCCCGGACTGGAAAGAACTCGGCGCGCCGCTGAACACTCCCGTCACCCGTGACGACATCTTCGTGCTGAAGAACGCTGAAAGCGCGCAGAAAGTTCCAGACTTCTTTGTGCCCAAGACCATGCACAACGAAGGCAACTACATCATCTCCCTGGGCAACCTGTGCCGCTGGCTGGCCCAGCAGGCCGAGAACCTGGGCGTGGAAATCTACCCGGGCTTCGCCGCTCAGGAAGCGCTGATCGACGAGAACGGCGTGGTGCGCGGGATCATCACCGGTGACCTGGGTGTCGACCGCGAAGGCCATCCGAAAGAAGGCCTGTACACCCCGGGCATGGAACTGCGTGGCAAATACACGCTGTTCGCCGAAGGTTGCCGTGGCCATATCGGCAAGCAACTGATCAAGCGCTTCAACCTCGACAGCGATGCCGACGCCCAGCACTACGGCATCGGCCTGAAGGAAATCTGGGAAGTCGACCCGGCCAAACACCAGCCAGGCCTGGTGGTGCACACCGCCGGTTGGCCGATGGACATCATGGGCACCGAGAACACCGGTGGCTCGTTCCTCTATCACCTGGAAAACAACCAGGTCGTCGTCGGCCTGATCGTCGACCTGTCCTACAGCAACACCTACCTGTCGCCGTTCGACGAGTTCCAGCGCCTCAAACATCACCCGGTGCTCAAGCAGTACCTGGAAGGCGGCAAGCGCATCAGCTACGGCGCCCGTGCGATCTGCAAGGGTGGCCTGAACTCGCTGCCGAAGATGGTCTTCAAGGGCGGCGCGCTGATCGGTTGCGACCTCGGCACCCTGAACTTCGCCAAGATCAAGGGCAGCCACACCGCGATGAAGTCCGGCATGCTCGCTGCTGAATCGGTGGCTGACGCACTGTTCGCAGAGAAGGACGGCAGCGAAGAGCTGACCACCTACGTCGACGCGTTCAAGAAGAGCTGGCTCTACGACGAACTGTTCGCCAGCCGCAACTTCGGCCCGGCGATCCACAAGTTCGGCGCCATCGTGGGTGGCGGCTTCAACTGGCTGGACCAGAACATCTTCGGCGGCAAACTGCCGTTCACCCTGCACGACACCAAGCCGGATTACGCTTGCCTGAAACTGGCGGCCGACTGCAAGAAGATCGACTACCCGAAACCGGACGGCAAGATCAGCTTCGATAAACTGAGCTCGGTGTTCATCTCCGGTACCAACCACGAAGAAGAGCAGCCGTGCCACCTGAAGCTGGCCGATCCGAGCATCCCGATCAGCAAGAACCTGCCGCTGTACGATGAGCCTGCCCAGCGTTACTGCCCGGCCGGCGTGTATGAAGTGATCACCAAGGAAGACGGCGAGAAGCGCTTCCAGATCAACGCCCAGAACTGCGTTCACTGCAAGACCTGCGACATCAAGGATCCTGCACAGAACATCACCTGGGTGACGCCGGAAGGCGCTGGCGGCCCGACTTACCCGAACATGTAAGCCTACCGCTGAACATCAAGGCTCCCGAATGGGGGCCTTTTTGTTGCCTGGCATTTATGCAACAACACAAACCCCATGTGGGAGCGAGCCTGCTCGCGAAAGCGTCCCGTCAGTCGACACTGGCATTAACTGACAGATTGCTTTCGCGAGCAGGCTCGCTCCCACAAGGGTTGCTGCCTGAGGTCAGATTTTGGCGCCCAACTCCGCCGAGAGCCGCGCCGTAACACCTTTGATCAGTGGAATCAGCTCGGCCATTTTTTCCAGCGGCATGTACGGCACGGTACTGGCGATGCTGATGCCGGCAACGATGCGCTTGCTGGCATCGCGCACCGGCGCCGCCACGCAACGGATCGACGGCTCGTTATCTTCCAGATCGAAGGCGTAGCCGCCGGCCACGTACTCGACCATGCGCTGCTCGAACTGCTCCCAGGATTGCTCCGGGTGCTGCGGCCAGAACTGGTTTTTTCCACCCACCGGCAGGCTGACTTCGTACAGGCGCTGCCACTCTTGCGGCGAATCATCGAGCATCAGCGCCTTGCCGATCCCGGTGCGCGCCAGCGGCATGCGATGGCCGACCCGCGAACGCATTTCCGGGCCATTGCGCCCCGGGTTCTTGTGCAGGTACAGCACTTCGTCGCCTTCACGGATCGCCAGATGAATGGTGTCGCCGGTCAACGCCGACAACTCATCCAGATACGGCCCGGCCAGGGTCACCAATGGCAACTCTTCACGGGCCTGAAACCCCAACTCGATCAGTTTCGGCCCCAGCAGATAGCCGACTTGCGGCACCACCCGCAGGTAACGCTCGTCCACCAGGCAACTGGCCAGGCGATGGGTGGTGCTGCGCGTGGTGCCGATCAGCCGGGCGATTTCCTTGAGATCGCGGGCGCCGCTGGCCACGGCATGAACCACACCCAAACCGCGAAGCAGGGTCTGGGTGCCGGTCGGTGCGGCGTCCTTGGCGATTTTTGGGGCGTCTTCCTGCATATCCAGCCTTTACCGTTGAGCGAGTGAACGGGCGGCATTATGGTCGCCCGCGTGCCACGACTACAACTTGATACGCTCGACCTTGCCCACCAGCAAGATGTAGGACAGTGCGCCAATCAATGCCAGCACCGAGATGTAGGTGATTGCCGGGGCAAAGGAATCACCCGTGGCGAGGAAGCCGATCACGATCGGCGTGGCAATGGCCGCCAGGTTGCCGATGAAGTTGAACACCCCGCCGGTCAGCCCGAGCAAACGCGCCGGGGCGAGCGTCGACACCAGTGACCAGGTGATCGAAGCCAGGCCGTTGCCGAAGAATGCCAGCGCGAGGAAGGCAATCACCAGTGGCGTCGACTCAACGAAGTTGGCGCCGATGATCGAGGTGGAAATCAGCAAGCCGCTGATGATCGGTAACTTGCGGGCGAAACCCACCGTGTAACCGCGACGGATCAAAAAGTCCGAGAAGAAACCGGAGCACAGTACGCCGACAAAGGCCGCGAGAAACGGCAGCGACGCCAACAGGCCGGACTTGATGAAATCCATGCCGCGATATTTCACCAGGTAGGTCGGGAACCACGTCAGGAAAAACCACAGGGTCGAGTTGAGGCAGAACTGGCCGAGGTAGATGCCCCAGAGCTTGCGCTTGGTCAGGACAATGCCAAGGTCAGTCCAGCTGAATTTGGCTTTGACCTTGGCCTGTTCGGCCTGGATATCCACCAGCCCGCCGCCCTCGCAGATCAAGTCGATCTCCGCCTGATTGGCGCCTTTGAAGTCCCGCGGCTCGCGATACACCGCGTACCAGATCACTGCCCACAGAATGCCTACCGCGCCGGTGGTGACGAACACCATATGCCAGCCGAATTCGTGCTGCAGCCAAGCCAGCACCGGTGTCAGGAAGGCCAGGCCGACGAATTGCCCGGAGGTGTAGAAACCGATGGCCGTGGCACGCTCGCGCTCGGGGAACCAGGTGGTGACCACGCGGCTGTTGATCGGATAGGCCGGCGCTTCCAGGGCGCCGACCGCCATGCGCAACACGAACAGCGCGATGAAGCTACCAGCGAAGCCGAGCATCACGGTGGCAATCGACCACAGCAGCAGCGCTGCCGTGTACAGGATGCGTGGCGGGACCCGGTCTACCAGCCAGCCGCCGGGGATCTGCATGGCGGCGTAGGTCCAGCCGAAGGCAGAGAAGATCAGGCCGACATGAATCGGGTCGATGCCCAGGTCACTGGTCAATGCCGGGGCGGCAATCGACAGGTTGCTGCGGTCCAGGTAGTTGATCACCACCGTGATGAACAACAGCACCATGATGAAAAAACGCTTGCGGCTGGGCGTCACCAAGGACGCCTGCCCGGTGAGGGTTTGCGGTTGCATGGGGGTGCCTCTTCTTATGGTTATTGAGGTCAATGAGAAAACCGGGGGAACGCAGATCCCTCTATCCATGGAGATCAAACTGTGGGAGCGAGCCTGCTCGCGAATGCGGTGTGTCAGGCAACATCAATGTTGAATGCACCATCGTCTTCGCGAGCAGGCTCGCTCCCACAGGACTCAGTGGTGTGTCAGTGACTCACCACTCGGCAAAACTGCCATCGGCATGGCGCCAGATCGGGTTGCGCCAGCGGTGGCCGATGGCGGCGCGTTCGATCACGTATTCCTCGTTGATCTCGATGCCCAGGCCCGGGCCGTTCGGGATCTTCACAAAGCCCTGGTCGTAGTCGAACACCCGTGGGTCTTTCACGTAGTCGAGCAGGTCGTTGCTCTCGTTGTAATGGATGCCCAGGCTCTGCTCCTGGATGAATGCGTTGTAACAAGCCGCGTCCAGTTGCAGACATGCCGCCAGGGCAATCGGCCCCAGCGGGCAATGCAACGCCAGCGCCACGTCGTAGGCTTCGGCCATGTTGGCGATCTTGCGGGTTTCGGTGATACCACCGGCGTGGGACGCATCCGGCTGGATGATGTCGACGTAGCCTTCGCTGAGCACGCGCTTGAAATCCCAGCGCGAGAACAGGCGCTCGCCGAGGGCAATCGGTGTGCTGGTCAGTGGTGCCAGTTCTTTCAGCGCTTCGTAGTTTTCGCTCAGCACAGGCTCTTCGATGAACATCAGCTTGTACGGATCAAGCTCCTTCATCAGCACCTTGGCCATGGGCTTGTGCACCCGGCCATGGAAGTCCACGCCGATGCCGACGTTCGGGCCGACCGCATCGCGCACGGCGGCGACATTGGCTAGGGCCTGGTCGACCTTGTCGAAGGTGTCGAGGAATTGCAGCTCTTCGGTGCCGTTCATTTTCACCGCAGTGAAACCGCGCTCGACAGCTTCTTTGGCAGCACGCGCCGTGTCCGCCGGGCGGTCGCCGCCGATCCACGAATACACGCGAATCTTGTCCCGCACCTGACCACCCAGCAGATCGCTGACCGACACGCCCAGCGCCTTGCCCTTGATGTCCCACAAGGCCTGATCAATACCGGCCAGGGCGCTCATGTGGATCGCACCGCCACGGTAGAAGCCGCCGCGATAGAGCACGGTCCAGATGTCTTCGATGTTGCGCGGGTCCTTGCCGATCAGGTAGTCGGACAATTCTTCGACGGCAGCGGCAACGGTGTGGGCGCGGCCTTCGACCACGGGCTCGCCCCAACCGGTGACGCCCTCGTCGGTTTCGACCTTGAGGAAGCACCAGCGTGGCGGAACGATGAAGGTGGTCAATTTGGTGATTTTCATCTGTTGTCTCTCTTATGGATGCAGCGCTCGCAGCGCCAAAAAGTCTTAGCGAAGGGCTTTCCAGGCAGCGACATAGGCCTTGGCATTGGCCGCCACCTGCGCAGGCGTCATGCCCGGTTTGAACAGACCGGAGCCGAGGCCGAAACCTTTGACGCCCGCGTCGATAAACACCTGCATGTTGTCCGGGGTAATGCCACCGACCGGCGCCAGAATCGTCCCGGCCGGCAGTACCGCCAGCCAGGCCTTGACGACTGCCGGCCCCATTTGCTCGGCCGGGAACAGCTTGAGGATGTCCGCGCCTTCGGCCAGCGCCGCGAAGGCTTCGGTCGGCGTGGCGACACCGGGCGACAGAGACAGCCCCGCCGCTTTCGCCGCACGCAGGACCTTCGGGTCGCTATGGGGCATGACGATCACCTGGCCCCCCGCCGCTTTCACCCGTTCGACCTGTTCCGGCGTCAGCACCGTGCCGGCACCGATCAGGCAATCGGCAGGCAAGGTACTGCGCAGGATGCGGATACTGTCGTACGGTTCTGGGGAATTGAGCGGCACTTCGATGACGCGAAATCCGGCGGCGTACAGGACCTCGCCGACAGCGGCAGCTTCCTGTGGACGCAAGCCGCGCAGGATCGCGATCAGGCCGTTTTGCGCCAGCGCTTGTTTGAGCATGTCAGACCTCCAGGCAGGTTTAACGGGATGCGGTGGACGAGACCAGACCGGCGGCGAGCGCCAGTTGCCACAATCCGCGTTCGGTGGCCTGTTCGGCCAGGGTCACCCGGGTAAAGCCGCAGGCGTCGAGCGCACGGCGGTAGCGGGCACAGAGTTGGGTATTGCCGATAAGGATGATCGACGGCAGGTGCACGCTGTTGCGCCGACGCCGCTGGACATTGGCCAGGGCCGCCAGCTCATGGCCGATCAGCAGGCCGGACAGGTAGTTTGTCTGAGCGGTGGCGCTCAATTCGCCGGTCAGGCCCAGGCTACGGGCGCTGAACAGGGTCGACAGCGGACCGGTTTCACCGTCCGCCGACAACGCGACCTGCACGCCACGATCAAACGCGTCCCCCTCGAAAGACCCGCCACGCTGCTGGGTGCGCCCGAGAATGCTGTGCTCGCTGAGCACGGCGAAGACTTCGCCGGTCATGAAAGTGTCGAAATGCACGATGCAGCCGTCGGCCACTTCCACCCATTTCGAATGACTGCCCGGCAGGCCGATCAGCAGGTCCGCGCTCGCCTCGCCCGGCAGGTTTTGCAGCACACCGAGCACCTGGGTTTCTTCGCCGCGCATCACGTTCGGCAGACGTGAACGCTCGATGACGCCGGGCACGATGTGCACATCGACGCCGCGCAGGCTGCGCACGGTTTGCAAGGAAGTGCCGAGCGTGGCGACGTTCGCCGGCGTGTCGCGGTACGCCGCTTCGCACCAGCCCTGGGCGCTGCCGACCATGCCACAGGCAATCACCGGCAATTGCGGCTGGGCATCGAGCCAGTCACCGCATGCCTCATCGAAAGCCAGTTCAAAACCGTCGGTGCATTCCCGGCCGCCGATGATTCGCGGCGTCTTGGGCAACTGCATGATCCCCGACGCCAGCGAACGCTGTTCGAGCACCTGCCCGCCTTCGGCCAGTTTGTAAGCACGTAATGAGGTTGTCCCCCAGTCGAGCGCGATCAATTGCGCCTGCATCGCTTCACCTGTTTTGGTTTTTGGCAGTGAGTGGGCGGGACTATAAACCGACGCGCCGCAAAATCTCAATATATAAATTAGCATCCCACATATTGAGATTAAGACAAAAAAAACCACCGCCTACGGTAGCTCCCTGGAATGCATTCCCCAGGAGCTAACTTGCTAGCGATGGTCGTCAACGATTAAGCGAAAACCTGACACCCCGTGGTGCTTTCGATTTATTCGCGAGCAAGCTCGCTCCTACAGGGGATACGGCTCAACTGCCCTCGGCGAACTCGCGCAATACTTTCCCATCCATCCGATACCGAACCCACTCCTCCTGCGGTTGCGCACCCAGGGATTTGTAGAAGTCGATGGCCGGCGTATTCCACTCCAGCACGCTCCACTCGAAACGGCCGCAGTCGTTGGCACAGGCGATTTTCGCCAGATGCCGCAGCAGGGTCTTGCCCGCGCCACCGCCCCGCTGTTCCGGCGTGATGTAAAGGTCTTCGAGGTACAGGCAATTGCTGCCCAACCAGGTGGAATAGCTGAAGAAGAACACCGCGAAACCGATGGCTGCGCCGTCGCGCAGGCAGATCAGGCCATGGGCCGTGGCGCCTTCGCTGAACAGGCTGCGTTCGATATCGGCAACGCTGGCGATGACTTCATGGCGGGCACGTTCGTAGTCGGCCAGTTCAGTGATGAACGCGAGGATTTGCGGTGCATCACTGGGGGTCGCCGGGCGGATTTCGATCGTCATGGACGTGCCTTGTCAAAAGTTGAAAACGCCATACTAAGGCGACGCGATATTTGTGGCGAGGGGGCTTGCCCCCGTTGGCCTGCGAAGCAGGCCCTTTCTCAGCGATCGCATTACACCAGAAAGATTGCAGCTTTCTTATTGGGGTTGCTGCGCAACCCAACGGGGGCAAGTCCCCTCACCACAAGCAAGCTCCCTCGCCACAACAACGCAGAGGCTTCACTCCGGCCGCCACTAACCCTGGCATCGATAACCTTGAACCTGACAATCAGGCACTGCGTGGTTAGATAGAGGCGCTGCTCACTTATCCGGTCAAGGAACCGCGTCATGTCTACCGCAACACCCCCAGTCTCAAGCAAGTTGTTCGGCCTGTTTTGCCTTGCCAGTTACCTGCTGTCATTGTCCTATGGCTCGACCTTCCTGCTGTCGCTGCTGATCAACGCGCGTGGTGGCAACGAACACGACGCCGGCAGTGTGATTTCCGCGGCGATGCTCAGCACCTTTGCGGCAGTGATCGTTTCCGGTCATTTGTCCGACTTGCTCGGTGCCGCCCGGTCGGTGGCGCTGTTCGGTGTGTTGCTGGTAGCGGCCAGCCTGGGCTTCGCCCTGACCCCGGGCTTCGGCCCTCTGCTGTTGTTTTTCGGCCTGCTGCTGGGCCTGGGTTGGGGCGTGTTCTACACCCTCGGGCCGATCATCGTGGCAAGCCTGGTGACGCCCGCACAGCGCGCCAGATACTTCGCCCTGCTGTCGGGCAGCATGATGACCGGGATCGGCAGTGGCCCGTTGCTCGGCCGCGCGGCGAGTGCCCTCGGGTATCCGGTGACCGCTGCGTTTTATCTGGCGGCACTGGCCAGCCTGGTCGGTGTGGTGCTGTTCTGGCGCCTGCAGCGGAAATTGAATCATGCCCCTCTGCCATCGGGCAGCGTGTCGCGGATTTCGTGGCGTGCCGCGGGTCAGGTGCTGTCGTCCAGGGCTGTCTTTGCGATCATCATGGTCGGTCTTGGCGGCTGCGTGTTCGGCGGTCTGTCGAGCTTTCAAACCAGTTATGCCGCAGCGCACTCGCTCGACTACTCGCTGTTCTTCCTCGGCTTCATGAGCGCGGCGATCAGTGGCCGAATGCTGGTTGCCGGGTTTGTGGTCAAGCGCGATCCATTGCGTGCCTCGTGCCTGCTTTCGGGGCTGATGCTGGCATCGATCGTCATGTTCGGTTTTGTCGTCGACAGCAGCTTCAGCTACGTGCTCGCGGCGGTGATGCTCGGGACCGGTTACGGCCTGACCTACTCGGTGATCAACGGCCTGGCCGCCAATGAGGCGCCGCCCGGCACCACCGCGCAATCCTTGTTGCTGTTCAGCCTGTCGTACTTCATCGGAGTGTTCGGCTTCCCCTTGCTGGCCGGGAAAATCATCGTTGAGCAAGGGATGGCCACGCTGCTGCTCACCGTGCTGGCGGTTGCTGCGCTCAACTGGTTGATCACCGCAGGCCGATTGATCTGGCGAAGGGCAGCGGCGGTCAGGGCATTGACACAGGCCTGAGCCGTCCGTCGCTAACAACGCACCTATCCCGGGCGAGGACGGACTAATCAGGTAAGGACTCTACCCGTTGGAGACAACACCATGATCCTGTCCAGGTTGACCGCCCTCGCCCTCTGCGCCCTGCTGTCTTGTGCCTCGTTCGCCGGGACCCTCGGCTCGAGCACCGGCCCGACCAATCCGGTGGAAAAGCCCAGGGCGCCAGCCATCCAGAGTGCCCCCGGCATGAACACCGACGGCACCACGATCGATCACAACATGCCTCCGTCCACCGGCACCGACCCACGCATCCAGGGCAATGACATGGGACGTCAGGGAGGGGCGGACTTGCCGAACAGAAAAACGCCCGGCAGCGGTGGTCTCGGCTCGAGCACCACCGAGGACGAGGACAGCAACATCAGCCAATAGTGAAGCCAGGAGAAATGTACTGAGCTGATGCCCCCTTCGCGGGCAAGCCCGCTCCCACAGGATCTATGCCACACCGGCACTCAATGTGTGAAGGCAGAACCCTGTGGGAGCGGGCTTGCTCGCGAAGGCGTCGTCATATCCAACATTTACATTTCAGACAGACCTTCACGGGCAAGCACGCGCCTACAGAGGAAATGAATGTCAGCGCTGCTTCAGTCGGTCAATGACCACCGCCAGCAGCAAGATCGAACCGCGAATCACATACTGATAAAACGTATCGATATTCTTCAGGTTCATCGCATTCTCGATGATCGCCAGAATCAACACCCCGGCAATCACGTGCCGGATCATGCCGATCCCGCCACTCAACGATACCCCGCCCAGTACACAGGCCGAGATCACGGTCAGCTCGAAACCCTGGCCGATCATCGGTTGGCCGGAGGTCATGCGCGACGCCAGGATCACCCCGGCCAACGCGCCAATCACGCCATGCACGGCAAAGATGATGATTTTGGTCCGGTCGACATTGACCCCGGCCAGCAACGCCGCCTCCTGATTGCCGCCGATGGCCATGGTGTTGCGCCCGTAGGTCGTGTAGTTCAACAGCCAGCCGAAGAACAGGAAGCAGACGATGGTGATCAGGATCGGTACCGGCACGCCGAACATCTGACCGTTGCCGAACACGAAGAACGACTCCTGGGACACCCCCACCGCCTTGCCGTTGGCGAAGATGTAGGCCAGGCCGCGCACGATCTGCATGGTCGCCAGCGTGGTGATCAGCGCGTTGACCCGCAGCTTGGCAATGACGATGCCGTTGATCAGCCCGACGATCAGGCCCATCACCAGCGCCGCACAGATACCGAGAAACACGCTGTCGGTATCACGCATCACCACCGCCGCAACCACCCCGGCACAGGCAATCACCGAGCCCACCGACAAGTCGAAATGCCCGGACGCCAGGCAATACAACATGGTGCACGCAGCGATCCCGGTGGTGGAAATCGCCAGGCCCAGGCCACGCATGTTCAGCGGCGACAGGAAGTTGTCGATCATCAGGGTACAGAGCACGAAGATTCCGACGGCCGCCAGCAGCATTACCCAGTCATCGAGGAAGCGCCGCAGGTCCAGCGGTTTGCGCGTGGTCGGCAGGGTGTTGTTTTGGGTTGTCATCATAGTCACCTCTCAGTTCGCCACGCCGTCAGCGCGTTGGCGCGGCAAAGCCAGTTGCAGCAGGTTGGATTCGTTGGCCTGGTCGCGGCTCAGCTCGCCACGCAGCGCGCCTTCGCACAGCACCAGGATGCGGTCGGAAATGCCCATGACTTCCATCAAGTCGCTGGACACCACAATCACCGCGATCCCCTCGGCCGCCAGGTTATGGATGATCTGGTAGATCTCGGCCTTGGCGCCGATGTCGATGCCGCGGGTGGGTTCGTCGAGCAGCAGCACTTTCATCGGCATCGACAGCCAGCGACCGAGAATGGCCTTCTGTTGATTGCCACCGGATAGAAACTTGATCGGCTGCCCGGCGTGTGGTGTTTTCACCTTGAGCGCCTTGATCTGCTGGTCGGCGTTGCCTTTTTCCCACTGGCCACGCAACAGGCAGCCGAAGGTGGAATGGGCACCGCGGGCGCTGATGTTGATGTTCTCGGCGACGCTGGCCAGCGGCAGGATGCCTTCCTTCTTGCGGTCCTCGGGGCACAACAGGATCCCGGCGGCAATCGCATCCCGGGGTGAACGCAGCTTCAGTTCATGGCCACGCAGTTTCAGCTGTCCGGCGCGGTTTCGCGCCAGGCCGCTGAGCAGGCGCAGCAGCTCGGTGCGACCGGCGCCCACCAGCCCGAACAAGCCGAGAATCTCGCCTTTGTGCACCTCGAAACTCACGGGCTCGCGTAACCCCGGCCCGAGCAGACCGTCGACCTTGAGTGCCACCGCGCCGCGCTGGCGCGGGCGGTAATCGTAGATGTCCTGGATGTCGCGCCCGACCATGCAGGTGACCAGATGATCGTGGGTCAGCTCATTCATGTCGTCGAACGTGCGCACGTATCGTCCGTCCTTGAACACCGTCACCGCATTGCAGATGCGGAACACTTCTTCCATGCGGTGGGAGACGTAGAGCACCACTTTCCCCTCGTCCCGCAGCCGGCCGATGATCGCCATCAAACGGTCGATCTCCCGTGCCGAAAGGCTGCTGGTGGGTTCGTCGAAGGCAATCACATGGGCGCCACGGGACAGCGCCTTGGCGATTTCCACCAATTGCCGCTGGCCGAGAGACAGGCGCCCGACTTTCTCCTGCGGGTCGATCTCATCGGCCAGGCCTTTGAGACAGGCCAGTGCCTGCTGACGCAGGGCGCTGCGATTGATCAGGCCGAAACTGGCCGGCAGATGCCCAAGAAACAGGTTCTCGGCCACGGTCATTTCCGGCACCAGATGCAGCTCCTGGTGGATCACCACGACGCCACTGCCGATGCTGTCGGCGGTGGACTTGAAGTCCATCGTCCGCTCGCCGATCTGCAAGGCTCCGCTGCTGGGTATGTAGGCCCCGCCGAGGATTTTCAGCAGCGTCGATTTGCCGGCGCCGTTCTCGCCCATCAAGGCATGAACCTGCCCCGGATGGGCGACGAAGCTGATGTTGTCCAGCGCCTTCACTCCGGGAAAGGTCTTGCCGATCCCGTTGAAGCGCAAGCTGCCGCTGTGTTGTTGTGTATGTATTTGCGCGTGCATAACCCACCTCTTCAAACCGGACAGGCAGCCTCGTCGCCGAGACCGTCGCTGAAATCAATGGCCGTCAGTTCCACAGGCCGATCTTTTCCAGTTCCTGCTTGAAGTTGTCGCGGGTGATCAGCGTCACGTCATCCATGGCGGTGTACTTCGCTGGTTCTTTGCCGGTGGTGACCCACTCGTACATCATGCTTGCGGTGTTGTAGCCCTCGATGTGCGGGCTCGGCAGCATCGAACCATAAAAGCCACTGTCGGGCTTCTTCAGCTCGCCGATGGCGTCGGTACCGTTGATGCCGATGCCGATCACGTTGGCCGCAGCGAACCCGGCGCTCTCGGTGGCGCGCACACCGCCGAGCACGGTGTTGTCGTTCATGCCGCCGATGATCAGGTTCTTCGCTGCACTCGGCAGTTTCACCAACGCCGAGTTGGTGGCGTCCATGCTGCCCGGCACGTCGAGGGTCTTGAGGGCCGAGAACAGGATGTGGTCCTTCGGCATGCCGGCGTCTTCCAGGGCTTTGACCGAACCGTCAGTGCGCTTCTTGCCGGTGTCGAGTTCGTTGTAGGTATTGATCACCGCGTACGTGTCTTTCCAGTCCCAGCCGCGTTTCTTCGCCTCGGTGGCCATGGCATGGCCTTGCTTCTGGCCGACTTCGAACGCGGCCATGCCGAGGTACGGCACGTCTTCCATGAATTTGCCGCTGGCATCGACGAAACGGTCATCGACGGCGATCACCTTCAACCCGTTGAGCCTGGCCTTGGCCATGATTGCCGGGCCGAGGGACACGTCCGGCGGGCAGATCACGAAGCCCTTGGCGCCGTTGGCCGCGAGGCTGTCGATGGCCGACAGGGTTTTCTCACCGTCCGGCACGGCGATCTTGATCAGGGTGAAGCCCTTCTCTTTCCCGGCCTTTTCGGCAAACGCCCACTCAGTCTGGAACCAGGGCTCTTCCGCTTGCTTGACCAGAAACCCGATTTTCACTTCCTCGGCCGCCAGCAGCGTGCTGCTCAGGCTGACCGCCGAGACCGCCAACGCGGCACAGCACAGGGAACGGATAGCACGACGACGATTCATAAGCTGACTCCTTGTTATTTTTCTTGAGCGTTCTTTGAAAGCGTTCTGTAAAGCCTGGGCGGTAAACCGTACTGCCAATAGTCATATCGTATGATGATTGACTTTCAGACGTACCAGGACGCCTGAAAGCCCGGCCACTCAGTCGTGGTACATCACCGAGCGCCCACCATCGATGGTGATACACGAGGCATTGATGAACGGCGCTTCATCACTGGCCAGGAACACCGCAGTCATCGCCACTTCAATCGGCTGGCCGATGCGTTTGGGCGGATGCAGGTCAAACGCACGCTGGCGCTCAGCGTGAGGATCGGCGAAACCGTTCCAGTAATCGATATTGATCTGGGTTTCGATATAGCCCGGTGCGATGGCGTTGACGCGGATGCCCCTGGACGCATATTCGATGCCCAGCGCGCGGGTCAGGCCGAGCAAGCCGTGCTTGGCCACCGGGTAGGGAAAGCAGCCCGGAATGATGTGGGAGGAATGGGTCGAGGCAATATTGATGATGCTGCCGATGCCCTGCTCGATCATCTGCGGCAGCACCGCCTTGCAGCCATACCACGCGCCATCGAGGTCAATGGCAAAGCAGCGACGCCAGTCTTCCTCGGTCATTTCCAGCGGATCACGGAACACGTTGATCCCGGCGCAGTTGACCAGCACATCGATCCGGCCATGTCGCTCGACCGCCAGCCTGGCCATAGCCTGCAGATCCTGCGACTGTGAAACGTCAGCCTTGATCGCCACCACGTCGGCGCCCTGTCCGCGCCAGTGCGCCGCGACCTTCTCGACTTTCTCAGCCTGGATGTCGCTGATGATCAACCTGGCCTGCTGGGACGCAAAGGTCGCCACAATGGCCTCGCCAATGCCCTGGGCGGCACCGGTCAGCAACACGACTTTGTCTTTGAGGCGCTCACCCTTGGGCGGCTCGGGCACCGGGGGCAATGACAGCGGTTCAGCCATGGTTCAAGACTCCTGTTCGAAAACACGACGAAAACCGGACATCAGTCGATGGCCGGTCAAAAGGCGTTGTGGAAGAAAACAGGTGAAAGCGAAAACGTTTCAGCTTGAAAACGCTTTGCGGCACTGTCTGCGCAAGGGAGCACGGGGGAGTTTCGCTGCATCACTTCACCTGTTTTGTTTTTTTGAGTGTGAGTGCATGTAACTGGTGAGGCCGACTATAAACCTGGCCCACGACAAATCTCAATATATATATTTACATCCCATAATATGGGAATTAACCCGCGAAACGCGTACAACGCTTCCCGGGCACATCCACTGGAATCGACAGCACCGCCCCATCCAGGGGATGGCCCAGCGGACTCGCCGCGCTGGTGATGTACAGGGTTTTCAGGTCGGCACCACCGAACACGCAACTGGTGGGACGACTGATCGGCAGTTCGATGGTCCGGTCGACTTTGCAGTCAGGGCTCAACCTGAGCAGACAGTGGCCATCCCAACGGGCATTCCAGATAAAACCTTCGGCATCCATCGCCGAGCCGTCCGGGCCGCCCCGCCCGTGCGGGCCAAACCAGACCTGCGGCGCATCGAGGGCCCCGTCGCTGCGGATGAAGTATCGATACAAGGTGCCATCGAGGCTGTCGCCGAAATAAACGCTGGTGGCGTCATCGCTCCACAACAGCGTGTTGGGAATGCCCAGGTTGCGCAGTAACGGCACAACCCGCCCGGCACGATCGATGCGCAACAGTCCACCCGAACGGCGCACGATGGGCAGGTCTTCGCCCTGTTCTCCGATATTGTTTTGCATGGTACTGAGCCAGAGCCGGCCCTGGGCGTCGCAGCGGGCTTCGTTGGGGCGGTTGCCCGGTTGCGGATCGGCCACGCAGAACAATGTCAGGCGCGGCGCCAAGCCCGGTGAATCGAGATCGAGCCGATACACGCCACTGCTCAATGTCACCAGCGCGTCGCCGCTTTCACAGGGGATGAAGGCTGACACATGTTCCGGCATCTGCCAGATCTGCACGTTGGCGCCGATCAACCGCAACGCCTGTTTACCCGTGATATCCACCCAATACAGGGCTTGGGTCGGCGCATCCCAGAACGGACCTTCGCCCAGTTTCGCCCGATGCCCGGTAACCGCCGTCAACGTCATGAAACCTCCTGCATGGTTCTTGTTTTTATGATGTAGGAGCCAGCTTGCTGGCGATGGTGTGTCAGTCGGTCTCGTGGTAGCTGATACACCATCGCCAGCAAGCTCGCTCCTACAGGGGTTCGAGTTCTCAGCTGGCCTTTTTATCGGCCATGACTTGCGGGTAGTAACGCTTGATCGCCAGGGCGGCGTTATCGATCAGGGTCATGCAGGCCCAGACACCCCGAGCGGTATCACGGGCCGCGATAGCCTCGGCCAGGTCCCGGTGAATCGGCAAGGTGCGACGCAGTTCATCCGGGTCGGCGGCGGACACTTCAAAGGCCACCGCCAGCAACGCGCCGAGGGCGGGAACCATTTGTTCGATGAACTGATTGTGGCTGGCGGCCAGGATGCACTCGTGGAAGAGCTGGTCGGCACGGTTGTAATCGAAGCCGCTGTCCACCGCCCGTTCCAGTGCGTTGCAGGCCAACAGGATCGCGTCCACCTGTTCGCCGGTTGCGCGCTCGCAAGCCCAGCGCACGGCCATCGGTTCGATGGTGCGACGCAGATCGAGCAGATCGTCGACGAAGTTTTCCGGCAAGCCGCTGCGCGACAGCCAGCCGACGACTTGTGGATCGAAGAGGTTCCAGCGCCGCACCGGCAACACTCGCGTGCCGACTTTCGGGCCGACTTCGAGCATGCCTTTGGCAACCAGGGTTTTGATCGCTTCGCGGATGACCGTACGGCTCACGCCAAGTTGTTCGCCGAGGTCGGCTTCGACCTTGAGTGACTCACCCGGCCTGACCTGCCCCGTGGCCAGCCAGCATCCCAGCCAGTCGACCGTCGTAGCATGAAAGCTGTTGGACATGAGCACCTCCAAGCCGTATGCGATGGAGGACCACGCTAATCATCATACGATTGTGTGTCAATTTGATTTTTTGAAGAAATCAGAAATCTGATGCGGGAGCGGGCTTGCTCGCGGATGACGGTGTTACTGAATCAACTCGGTACCGAGTACTTTTGAAGACCCACCTATCACGCTCTCGCTGAGCTGAACAAACGCCTGGGTATCGATTTCCCCCTGCTGCATCGCCCCGTGCAACACGTCGTCCAGTGAACGCTTGTTGTGGGTTTTCAGGCGAATCTCGCGATCCAGTTCCTGCAGCAACACCACCGCCCTGGCCACCTGCGCCGGGTTGACCCGATCACTGCGCAGCGTGGTGACTTTCTGGCTGGTCCCGACCAGTTTGCCGTGCAGGCTCTCGTAGCGTTCATCGCTCATGCCGCCGGCCCGGCGCACCAGTTCGATGGCGTAATACTCGGCAAAGCCTTCATTGATCCAGTCACTGCGCTTTGTGCCGTTGATCCGCCCGAACACCTGGGCCAACTCGCGAACCAGAGCGCTGGAGCCGCTTTCGCTGACCAATGGCAGGCGACTGTTGAGGTAGATCGACTCATGCGCCGACCGGCTGCCACGCCACATCGGATCATTGGCCCCGACGATCAGCAGTTTGCCCGGGTGTCGCGGGTACAGCGCCTGCACTTGCGGCCAGACGAAGGTCAGCATCGTCAGCACATCCATACGCCGCATGCCCTGCCCCAGCGGCGAGGCGACGGTGACTTCAGTCTCGCCCAGACGGGTACGGCGGCTGCCAAGCTGGCCGGCGAGCATCCAGCCCGTGGGCCGGTCGAACAGCCTGGAAGGGTTATCGATACGGAACTTGTTCTGGCCGATCCGTGGCCACGCGGTTTCGACGCTTTTCCAGCCACCGGGCAGCTCGAATTCAAGGCGTGAAACCAGTTCGATGCCATCTTGTTGATCGAGTCTGGCAGGCGGCACCAGATCGTCGCCGCGCATCAATGCCCAGCTTGGCGTCATGCGAGCATCAAAGCTGCCGTTCTTGCGACCGTGGTTGATACTCACCCGATACGTCAGGCTGGCCTTGTCAGCCGCTGGACGCCAGACACCCCGCACCGCTTTGCCAGGGGTCAGTTGCCATTGGCCGTCGGCCTTGAAATCGCTGTAGTGGCTGCCGTCGCCGAGGTCGAAATCCAGGCTGCGAACCGCCGAGCCCTGGGCGAGCGTCAGGCGCACTTCGGCCTGATCGTTCTTCGGCAACAGGCGCACGTGATAATCCAGATCGACCTTGTTCGCTGCCCATACGGGCGCACTCACGGCCAGTAATCCAACGCCCCACGCCTGCCGCCATCCCACAGCCATACACACTCCTTCGTGAAAGGTTGAGCCTCTGGCAGTCAGCCTGCGCGGAAAATCAGGTGATCTTCCCAGTCGTCTTCCGGCACGCTGCCTTCGGCGAGCATGCGCCCGGACTGGGAGATCCGCTCATGGTGCACGGCATCGCGATCACCGCACACCAGGTGATGCCACAACGGCAGGTCCTTGCCTTCGCTGACCAGACGATAGCCGCATGTCGGCGGCAGCCATTTGAATTCGTCGGCCTTGCCCGGCGTGAGCTGGATGCAGTCCGGCACAGTGTCGCGACGGTTAGGATAATCCGTGCACTGGCAGGTTTTCAGGTCCAGCAGTTTGCAGGCGATGCGCGTGTAATAGACGCTGTTGTCGTCTTCGTCTTCAAGCTTTTGCAGACAGCACAATCCACAGCCGTCGCACAGCGACTCCCATTCCTCCTGATCGAGTTGATCGAGGGTCTTGCGTATCCAGAACGGTTCTACTTTGGCGGCCATGGTTCGAGCATCGACATCAGGTGGTGAAAAGGCCGCCAGTCTAGTGCCCGAAGCCCCGTGGGCCAAGCATTGGCGACTGTCGGTAGAACGGGCTTGTCAGTTTCTGCGCTGCCAAGTAGGGTTTTTCGTCGCTTCCACTTTCAAACGTAGCAAGGAATCTCTTGATGAGTGCCAACCCACGCGTTGCCGATTACACCATTGACCCTCAGTTCACCGATCGCTGGTCGCCCCGCGCCTTCACTGGCGAAGCCATTGCCGAAGAAACCCTGCTGAGTTTCTTCGAAGCTGCGCGCTGGGCACCCTCGGCCTACAACTCGCAACCCTGGCGCTTTCTTTACGCACGTCGCGATACGCCGAACTGGGAACGCTACCTGGGACTGCTGAACGAATTCAACCGCAGCTGGGCGCAACATGCTTCGGCCCTGGTGATCGTGATATCGAAAACCACCTTCACCGCGCCTGGCGCCACAGAAGAAACCCCGGCCCTGTGGCACACCTTCGACACCGGTTCCGCCTGGGGCCACCTGGCCCTGCAAGCAAGCCTCAGCGGCTGGCACACCCACGGCATGGCCGGCTTCGACCAGGAACTGACCCGCAAGGAGCTGAACATTCCTGAAGGCTACGCCCTGCACGCCGCCGTCGCGGTGGGCAAGCTGGGGGACAAGGCCAGCCTGGCGGATTACCTGCAGGCCCGTGAAGTACCAAGCCCGCGTCGCCCGTTGAGCGAGCTGGCGGCTGAAGGTGACTTCAGTCTCTAAGCCATACTGAAAATCCCTGTGGGAGCGAGCTTGCTCGCGATGGCGGCCAGTCAGTCAACATTGATGTTGAAGCTAATGGCCTCATCGCGAGCAAGCTCGCTCCCACAGTTTTTGAGAGTGATTTCAGTACCCGCGATCGAAATCCACTTCCCCGCGCAACGCCTCTCCCACCTGAAACGCCCGCAGGTTTTCGACAAACAGCTTCACCATCATCGACGGCGAAGTCGGTGCCGAACTGTGGCCTGTAAGCAGCAGGCCCCAGGCTGTCCAGAATGGATGCCGCTGGGGCAATGGCTCCTGACGGCACACGTCGATCACCGCGCCCGCCAGATGCCCTTCCTTCAAGGCTTCCACCAGATCCGCATCGACCACCGCCACACCGCGCCCGGCATTGATGAACAACCCGGTCGGCTTGAATTGCTTGAACAGCGTAGCGTCGTAGATATCGTGGGTTTGCGGCGTGTTCGGCAGCAGATTGACCACGTAATCGACTTCACCGACCAGCCGCGGCAGATCCGCCAGAGAACCGACTTCGATAAACGGTGCCTGTTCCCGCGCGCTGCTGGCAACGCCATACAACTCGACACCAAACGGCACGAGGAACTGCGCGACACTCTGACCGATATCACCGGTGCCGACGATCAACACCTTGCGCCCCGCCAGGCTCTGGCCATGACGGCTGTCCCATTTGCGCTCGACCTGGCTGACCAGTCGCGCCAGCACTTCACGTTCGTGACCGAGCATATAGGTGAGCACGTATTCGGCCATGACTTGCCCGAAGATGCCGACTGCACGGGTCAATCGATAGTGCCGTGGCAAACCATCGGCCAGCAGCGGCGTAATGCCGGCCCAGGTCGATTGCAGCCATTGCGGTTGATGGCCCTGGCGTAACAGGGTCGCCAGCAGATCAGGCTGGCCGAGCCACACCGGACAATCAGCGGCCTGGCCGGCCAGTTCGGCGGAATCACCGCTGGTCAGCACCTCCAGGTCCGGTGCCGCCTCGCGCAACATTTGGGCGTACACGGGGTGGTCGTGTTCAGCAATCAGGACGCGCATGCTTCAAACCTTTCAAAAACAGTGCAGACGGCAGCCGACAGAGCGCTGCTCCGTCGATGCTGCCATCGCTAAAATCAATCAGTGTTTCATAACCACTCTGAACAGAGCCTGTCTGCCATTCACACCGGATCGTTGCGGCGCAACAATTCTTCCGGCAAGTGCTCGATGTACTCGTCTTCGGCAGGCGGCATTTGCAGGTGATAACCCTGTTTCTCGAGGTTTTCCAGCACGACCGCGATGTCCTCGCGCGACAGCTTGCGCTCGGGGCTGAGCACCAGGTCGAACGCGTGGATGGCCTTGCCGAAGGCTGCCATCAGGGGTTCCGGCACGCGCTCCAGAGCATCGCTCTTGAGCACATACAGGTACATTTCGTTTCTTTTCGAGCTGCGGTAGATGGAGCAAATACGTTTCAAGGCTGTTCTCCGGCGGTGACCAGGCTGTCCAGCAGCGCCTGGCCCATCAATTCGCGGCGCCAGCCACGCAGCGAATCAGGCAATTGGTAGGGACCATTGGGGAAGCCGCTCTTGAGCAGCGCTTCCAGGGTTTTCTTGCGCAGCATCAGTTCCGGCGCAATGTTCAGGCGCTCGGCCTCGGCCTGGCCGATGGCTTTGAGCTGCTTGAGTAACACGGCAGCGTCCACCGGCAGCGGCTCCGGCACGGATGGCGGCCATTGATCTGGCGACACACTGCCAGAGCGCTTGATCAGATCAAGCAGAAACTCACCATCCTGACGCACGGTACGCGGGTGCATGTCTTCGATTTTCGCCAGGGCGCCGAGATTATCCGGTTGCGTACGCGCCAGCGGCCACAACGAATGCTCGCGGATGATCCGGTTGCGCGGCAGGTCGCGGGCACGGGCTTCCTTTTCGCGCCAGGCACAAAGCTCGCGCAATACCACGAGTTGGGCGCGGGACAGCTTCCAGGCCAGCTTGGCATCGCGATAGACCTCGTACGGATCGATCTCGCGGCGCAGGTTGGCCACCAGTTCGGCACCGTCTTCCAGGACCCAGGCGTATTTCTCGTCAGACAGCTTTGGACGCAGCTTTACGAAGACTTCGGCCAGGTGCACGGCGTCTTCGGCGGCATAGCTGATCTGGGTTTCGGAGAGCGGACGTTGCAGCCAGTCGGAACGGGTTTCACCCTTGGGCAGGTCGATGCCGAGCACTTCCTGCACCAGGCGCGAATAACCCATGGAGAAACCGAGGTTCAGGTAAGCGGCCGCCAATTGCGTATCGAACAGTGGCGCCGGCAGGCTACCGGTCAGGCGTAGCAGGACTTCGAGGTCTTCGCTGCACGCGTGGACAACCTTGAGCACGGCCGGATTTTCCAGCAACGCGGCCAGAGGCTGCCAGTTGTCGATGGTCAGCGGATCAATCAGGTAGGCACGTTCGCCATCGCCGACCTGCAGCAGGCCTGCGATCGGGTAGAAGGTGTCGACCCGCATGAATTCGGTATCGAGGGCAACGAATGGCAGTTGCTGCCACTCGGCGCAAAACCGACCGAGGCTATCGTTGTCGCGAATCCAGTGAATATCGATGGCCACACGGCTCTCCCTTGAAGAATGGCGCGCAGTATATATCGCCCCCGGCGATTTCCGCGCATCCACTGAACAAGAGCGTTAGCGAAAACTGCTGCGTGACATGAAGAATAGTCCGACAAGGTCGGCCTAGCGGGTCTTACCCAGCACGTAGACCCGCATTTGTACACAACCGGGGAAAAAATCCTGATGGCTGAGCAAACGGAATCCCGCCTGCCTGAACTCGCTTTCGACCCCGGCCTTGCTCGGTAACGGCCCCTCCAGGCTTGAATGCGCGCCCTTGAAACGTCCGTCGAGGCGCCCGGCGACAATCACCGTATCGCGACTGACCCGGTAAAACTCGCCCAGCATCGCCAGACGATGCTCCGGGCTGTAAAGGTGCTGAAACAGTTGCATGCAAAAAATGCAGTCGACCGCGTTCTCCGACAAACCAATCGAGAAGGCGGAGCTTTGAAAGGTCTTGATCCGCTTCAACAGGCTTTGCGGGTGATGTGTGCGGGCATGATCGAGGATGTCCTGGGACGGGTCCGTCGCGAGGATCACCCGATTGGCATGTTCGGCCAGCACCGACCAGAAACGCCCCACCCCGCAGGCCACGTCGAGGATCAGCCCCGGTTCGCCGGCGACCTTGAGTGCGTTGCGCACCAGACACGCCTCACGCCAGAGCAGCAGACGCCCGGTCAGGCCCGGCGCTTGCGGCTGCAGGCAGACGCGTGCGTGTTCCTGGTCGTAGCGCCTGGCAATCTCAAGCTCGATGGCGGATGGGGGCTGAGCGGACATGTGCAATGGCTCTTGATAAACGTTCTACTGGCCGCAGGTCGGCAGCCGCCGCGTGAAACAAAACCGGAGCACTCAATCCTTGGCCAATACACCGTCGGTCACCGGGCCACGACATCCGGCAAACATGTCCAGATCCTGGTTGTAGACCTTGCTGTTGACCTCCAGCAGCCCAAGCATCGAATGGAACAGGTTGTCCTGGCTCAGGGGCTTTTCACGACCCTGTTGCAGGCAGCGGGTATCTACCGCAAACGACTGTTTATAGCTGTCGGAGAACCAGGCAAACATGGCCACATGTTTTTGCTGCTCCGGTGCCAGCATGTAAGGCGTGCCGTGGAGGAACAAGTTGTACTCGCCCAGGGATTCACCGTGGTCCGACAGATACAGCATCGCGGTGTCCACTTTGGACTGGTTACTGCGCAGCAGATCAATCAAGGTCGACAGCACATGGTCGGTATAGACCAAGGTGTTGTCGTAACCATTGACGATACTTTCGCGACTGCAATTGTTCAGGGCATTACTCTCGCAGACCGGGGTGAAGCGCTCGAACTCTTTCGGATAACGCTTGAAGTACTCCGGACCGTGGCTACCCATCTGGTGCAATACCAGCACGGTGTCCTTGTCCAGGGTATCGATGAAATGTTGAAGTCCCTGCAGCAGGATTTCGTCGCGGCATTCACTGTTGGCGCACAGCACCGGGTCTTTCAGATTGCTGACGTCCTGGAGGGTGACGCGATCGCATGCACCCTTGCAGCCTGACTGGTTGTCACGCCAGATCACGTCGATACCCGCATGCTTGAGCACATCCAGCAGGCCTTCTTCGTTCTTGGCCTTGCTGGCGTTATAGTCCTTGCGCCCCATGTTGGAGAACATGCAAGGCACCGATACGGCGGTTTCCGTACCGCAGGAGTGCACATCGGTGAAAGCGATCAGGCCATCTTCCTTGCTCAGTTTTGGCGTGGTGTCGCGGCTATAGCCAAGGATGCCGAAGTTCTCTGCCCGGGCACTTTCCCCCACGACAAGCACCGTCAGGGATTTGCGCCCGTGAGTTTGCCAGAGCGTATTGCGCTGGGCATCTTCACCAACTTTCATAAAAGGTTGATGCGCAGACGCAACCTGCTCACGCAAGTAACCGAGCGAAGCACCAATGTAGTTACTCGGCACCACCATCAGGCGCAACTCATGGTGGTTGCGAAACAGTGACGACAGGCCTTGATAATTGATCAGTGCAACACCACCGATAACCGCCACAGAGGCAAAGATCACCAATACCTTACTTAATAGCTCGCGATGCCAGCGACGATAACCAATCGGGGTTATCCACAATAACAAGGCTGGAAAAACACCGAGCAACAGTAGATAGGCGAACAACTTTATCGACAGTAAATCACGCACTTCGGTGGCATTGGTTTCAGCGAAGTTACGCAACATGCCGGCGTCAATCAGAACACCATACTGGCTCATGAAATACGCCACGCCCGCGCTGATCATGAACAGCAGGGTCAGGGCCGGCTTGAGCACCGGGCGGAAGGCCAGCAGCGTCAGCACGATATTGAAGGCCGCGAAGATCATCACCCCGAAGGCCACGCGCATAACGATGCCTTTGCCATCGGACGTGGTGATTTCGAACAGGTGTTGCCAGAGTAGAAAGTTGAAGCCAACCAACAAAAACGCACTGACAATCAGTGTCACCCATTCGGGGCGCACGGCTTTAATCTTAAACATGAGGTTCGGCGAGTCCTGAAAAGAAGTGCCTTCGCTAAATGTGAAAATTTCATTTACCGAGACAGTTCAAATTTTAGGAAGCCAACCATCAATTTTTTGTGAAAAAGAAGCCAACAATTAGTTGGCTTATAACACCTGCCTGAAACTTCAGACTATTTGAGAATAGTTCAGCTTTGGTTCAGTTTCGGCTCAAGCCTGATGCAGGTACCAGCGCCAGTCCTGCTCACCGACCTCCCCCATGAACTGGCGGTACTCGGCGCGTTTCACCGCCAGGTAGACACCGAGGAATTCGCCGCCGAAGGCTTCCCTGGCCCAACTGGAGCCTTCCAGCGAACGCAATGTGGTCAGCCAGTCCGTCGGCAACAGTTTCGCGGCCTGGGCGTAGCCATTGCCCTCTACCGGCGCACCCGGGTCGAGTTGTTCGCGGATACCGCGATGAATACCGGCCAGAATCGCCGCAGCCGCCAGATAGGGGTTGGCATCCGCGCCACAAATTCGATGTTCGATGTGCCGGGAATACGCCGGCCCGCCAGGGACACGCAAACTCACGGTGCGATTGTCCACACCCCAGGTGGCTGCCAGCGGCGCATAGCTGTTGGCCTGGAATCGACGGTAGGAGTTGGCGTTGGGGCAGAACAGCAACAGCGAGTCGAGCAAGGTACTGAGCATGCCAGCGACAGCCTGCTTGAGCAGGGGCGTTCCATCCGGGGCTTCGCTGGCAAAGAGATTGTTGCCGTCCTTGTCCGCCAGACTCACGTGCATGTGCATTCCGGTGCCAGCCAGGTCATCGAATGGCTTGGCCATGAAGCACGCTGTCATGCCGTGCTTGTGCGCCACCCCTTTGACCAGGCGCTTGTAGCGCACCGCTTCGTCCATTGCCTGCAACGCGTCGCTGCGGTGTTCGAGGGTGATTTCCACTTGCCCCGGCGCGTATTCGGAAATGGCCGTGCGCGCCGGAATCCCCTGGAGCTTGCAGGCGCTGTAGAGATCGGCAAGGAAGGGTTCGATCTGCTCAAGCTCGCGCAATCCATAGACCTGAGTGCCGCGCGGACGCCCGCCATCGACATCCCGTGCCGGTTGCGGCCGGCCATTGCTGTCGCGTTGCTGATCCAGCAGATAGAACTCCAGTTCCGCCGCCATGACCGGGTAATAGCCGTCAGCCTGCAAACCTTCGATGACTTTCGCCAGCAAGTGACGGGGATCGGCAATGGTAGCGGGCATACCCTCAGTCGGGTGCATGCTGACCTGCACGGCCGCGGTCGGTATCAGACGCCACGGCATACGCGTGAGGCTGCCGCTGATCGGGTAGGCCCGGCAGTCGATATCGCCGACATCCCAGACCAGCCCGGAGTTTTCCACGTCATCGCCGTTGATGGTCAGTCCGAGGATGGTGCTCGGCAATGGCCGCCCGCTTTCATACACCGCCAGCAACTCGTCACGGTGCAGCAGCTTGCCCCGCGGCACACCGTTGTTGTCGAGGATGAACAGCTCGAACATTTCAATATCCGGGTTCTGTTCCAGAAAGGTCAGGGCTTCAAGCCTGGTGGCAAACGAGGTCGTGGCAGTACTCATGGAAACTCTCTTTTTCCGTGTTTGACGGGTGCGCATAGGCACCCGCACTTTAATTCCGGTACCTACCGGAATATGTAGGAGCAATCAGCGGAAAAAGCGGGAATCCGGCGGGCGCGCATGGCGGCAATGCCACAGCGCCCAGAAGGCCAGTTCAGAAGGAAGTGCAGAAAGGCTTGGCGCGGTGGCAGGCGTGAATCGACGACCAAGGCTCGACGCACGAGCGTCGATGGTTGCCTTGAAGTGGATTGCGACTGGCCAACCGTCCATAGAGAGAACCGCAGAAAACAGATGACCCGCAGCGTCACACGATGGGTCCAGTCGTTAAATCAGGATTTGAAGAACCTTGGATGTCGTCTGGCTAAACATTCAACGGCGTCCGTATGACCGCACTCTTATTTAATTTCCAAATAGTCCAGCAGACTTTCTGATTTGCGGCCTTGCGGCCTCGCGCGCCTAATCGCAACCCTACCGTTCAAGGTCCGATCATGGAAAACACTCGCGCGACTACCCGCCCTGCCCTCTGGTTGATGTTCAGCATTGTTCTCGTCGCCCTGAACCTGCGTCCCTCCATGGCCGCCGTCGGACCTTTGCTCTCGGCAATTCGCGAGGACATCCCGCTGAGTTTCAGCCTGGCATCACTGCTGACCCTGCTGCCGGTCATGGCCATGGGACTGGCGATGTTTTTCGGACTGCGTGTCAGCCAGCGTCTCGGTGAACAGCGCACGGTCGTACTTTCGTTGCTGATCATAGGCGTGGCCACGGTGTCGCGCCTGTTTCTCGATTCGGTAGCCGAATTGATCCTCAGCGCCGTGCTGGCAGGTATCGGCATCGCCCTGATCCAGGCCCTGATGCCTGCGCTGATCAAATCCCGCTTCAGCGACCACGTTGCCCTGTGCATGGGGCTCTACGTCACATCGATCATGGGCGGTGCCGCCATGGGTGCGTCCTTTGCGCCGCTGGTGATGGCGTCTAGCGGCAGCTGGCGTATGGGCCTGGCGATCTGGGCCGTTCTCGCCGTGCTGGCATTGCTCTTCTGGCGCAGCCAAAGCGCGGGGATGCCCACACTGGATTCGAGGGCATCCCGCAACGGTTCGTTCTTTGCCAATTCCCGCGCGTGGTTACTCGCGATCTTCTTTGGCCTGGGCACTGCGTCCTACACCTGTGTTCTGGCCTGGCTGGCGCCGTACTACGTGGAAAAGGGCTGGAGCGAGCAACACGCCGGATTGCTGCTCGGGTTTCTGACCGCAATGGAAGTGCTGTCGGGCCTGCTGACGCCCTTCATCGCCAATCGCAGCCGCGACCGCCGCGTCGTGCTGATGGTCTTGCTGGCACTGATCATCGCCGGTTTCTGCGGACTGATTCTGAGCCCGCAGCACTTGAGCCTGATGTGGCCATGCCTGCTGGGGCTGGGCATTGGTGGGCTGTTCCCGATGAGCCTGGTCGTATCGCTGGATCACCTGGACAATCCATTGCGCGCCGGTGGCCTGACCGCATTCGTGCAAGGCATCGGCTACCTGATCGCCAGCCTGTCGCCGCTGCTGGCGGGGATCATCCGCGACCGGCTCGGCAGCTTTGAATGGGCCTGGTGGTCACTGACGGCGGTCATGGCGCTGATGATGTTGATGGTTTTGCGCTTCAACCCAAGGCACTACAGCCGCCACATCCACTGACCCGGAGCCTGCCATGAAAACCACCGGTTTCGCCGCCGCTCACGTCAGCATGCTGCTTTGGGCCTTGCTGATCGCCGCCTCGTTTTCCGCGGCGGCGCAAGTCAGCCAGGCCATCGACCCGATCCTGCTGACCGGTTTGCGCCTGTTGTTCTGCGCGGTGGTGTTTCTGCCGCTGTTGCTGCGTGAAGGCAACGCCGCCATGACCGCCCGCGGGCTGCTCGGTCATGCGGTGCTCGGCCTGCTGCTGGCGTTGTACTTCGGCTCACTGTTCGAAGCGTTGCGCTACACCTCGGCCGTCAATACCGGGACGATGTTTACGCTCGTGCCGCTGATGACCCTGGCTTTCGAAGCCGTGCTCATACCTGACAGCCGCCTGAAACAACGGATTGTGCCGATGCTGCTCGCCGCTGCCGGGGCGGTGTTACTGATCATGAAAGGCACCGGCCCCGGTGAGTTGCCATCGCCCTATGCACTGACCGTGTACGGCATCGGTTGCCTGGCGATGGCGCTCTATGCCCCTCTCAGCCAACGCCTGAAAGCCAATAGCCTGAAGGGACGCGGGCCGGTGCCCATGACGTTCTGGAACATGCTGTTCGGCGCGCTGTTCCTGCTGGTGTTCTGCGGATTCAGTGGTGGTTGGCGCTCGGCATCATCACTGACGCTCAAGGATTTCTATTGGCTGATGTACCTGGCGGTGTTCGCCACCCTGGCGACGTTCTGGTTGCTGCATCGGGCCATCGGCGTGATCGCGCCATCCTCGGTGATTTCCTATATCTACCTGAGCACGCTGTTCATCACCTTGTTTCACTGGCTTTGGGGACGACAGATGCCGCTGCCGCTGGAGTTGGCCGGCGCGCTGCTGGTGGGCATCGGCATGTTCGCGCTGTTGATCTCCAGCCGCCGCGCCGTGTCGGCGATGGTCCAGAGTTGAAGGGCTTCAGGGCGAAAATTCCTGCAAGGCATTTTCCCTGTTCGCTCATTCCGTTAGGATAATTCATCCACCCTGCACAGGGTCAGTGCAAGGGACGCAGCGAGACGCAATGGATGCTGAACAGTAATTCGCTTAGAAAACTCGACATGCAGGACCTCCTGGTGTTCGTCGCCGTGTACGAGCAGAACAGCGTCACCGGCGTATCCGAGATGCTTAGCGTCAGCCAGTCCACAGTGAGTTACTGCCTGAAAAAACTGCGCAACAGCTTCGAGGACGAACTGTTCATCAATACCCGTACCGGCGGCATGCAACCCACCGGCAAGGCCAGCGCGATGTACCCTCACGCGCTGAAAATCCTGGAAAGCATCAACTTGTGTCACGCCGGCTCACCCGCGTTCGACCCAGGCCTGCAAGCCGTGACTTTCAACCTCTGCGCACCGGAGTATTTCGAGCAGTTGATCCTGCCGCGCCTGCTGAAAACCTTCGCCCTCGCCGATCTCCCGGTGACGGTCAATGTGCTCAAACTCGAAGCCGACATCCCTGCCGAAGCGTTGCGCGAAGGCAGTCTCGACCTGGTGATGTGTTTCGGCCCGAACTTTCATCGCAGCCACGTCGATTTCAAATCCCGGACACTGCTCGATGATGATCTGGTCTGTGTGTTCGACAAACGCGCCACCCCGGCGGAACCACGTTTGAGCCTGCAAACCTATGTCGAACGTCGACACGTGTTCCCGACACCCTGGACGTCCGCCACCAACATGGTCGACGGCTGGCTCGCGCAACAGGCCAAACAGCGCCAGATCGTCGCGCGCGCCAACAGTTACAGTGCAGCGCTGAAGCTGATTACCGGCACCGACTATGCCCTGACCCTGCCCCGGCGCATCCAGCGGCTGCTGGCCAGTACCGACACCTTCAATCACTGTGAAGCGCCCGAGGGCTTGCCGGGGTTCACCCTCGACATGCAGTGGAGCCAGCGTGTCGATCAGGACAGCGCCAACAGCTGGTTGCGAGCGCAAGTGATCCAAGCCTGCGCCGCGCAGGAAACGGCCTGATACTCAGTGGCTGATGGCGGTCTTGCTGTAGGAATCGCGATCGATGTCGAGAATTTCCACGCACAACTGGACTTCAACGCCGCTCGGCCACTCACACAGGTCCTGAACCACCGCCAGCAGGCTTTCGGAAAGTTGTTTCTTGATCTGTGCGGAACGACCACTCAACAGTGCCAGTTTCACATGCACGAACGCCCGCTCAGACAAAGCAGTACCGACCTTGAACGTTTCGACCCTGACCGCGCGGCTCTTGATGTCGAATTCGGCAGCAAACTGACCGGAACCCACCAGCGTATTGTTCAACCGCATCAACGCCACATCGGCATTCAGGTCAGACAGGTTGGCAGTGTATTCCATGTGCAGGTGAGGCATGAGTTGGCTCCTGGAAGGGGATGGAAAGGTCGTACGTATAACACGCCCTGTTCATTCGGGCAGCGGCAAAACGGCACGCTCACTCATGAACGCCTCCAGGCGCGAACGCAACCAGCGCTCGGCAGGGTCGGTATCGACATGACTGAGCCAGACCATGGACAAATCCAGAGTCGGTGTCTTGAACGGAAAGGGCTCCTTGAACAGCATTCCCGAAGCAGCCATCGCCTCGGCGGTGTAGTCCGGCAGGCTGGCGATCAGGTCCGTCCCGGCGAGCAGTGCCGGCAACGAACTGTATTGCGGTACTGAGAGCACCACCTGGCGCGTGCGGCCGATTTCCGCCAGCCACTCGTCGGCGTAGCCACTGACGTTGGCGGTATGGGACACCAGCACATGCGGTCGCGCGCAATATTCGTCGAGCGTCAGCGGAGTGTCGCAAGCATCGGCGCGCAAAATGCTGGGCTGGATGTGCCGCAGCAACTTGCGCTTGGCATTGGCCGGCAAGCCACGGGTCTGGCTGATACCCACCGTGATATCGCCGGACGCCAGCAAGTCGGGAATCCGCCAGTAATCGACGTGCTGCACCACAAACACCACGTTTGGCGCTTCCTGGCGCAGCGTTCGCAGCAAGGGCGGCAACAGGCCGAACTCGACATCGTCGGATAAGCCAATGCGGAACGTCATCGTGCTGCTGGCCGGGTCAAAATCATGGGTCAGGCTCAAGGCCACGGACAAGGAATCCAGCGCCGGCGACAGGTGCCTGATGATCTCTTCTGCCCGTGCCGTCGGCTCCATGCGATGGCCAACACGGATGAACAGCGGATCATTGAACATCGCACGCAAACGGTTGAGCGCAGAACTGATGGTCGGCTGACCGAGAAACAGCTTCTCCGCCACCCGGGTGACATTGCGCTCCAGCATCAGCGTTTCGAACACCACCATCAGGTTGATATCCGCCTTGCGAAGTTCGTTGCGATTCATCCAGTGTCCCCGCTCCCCAAATCTGCTGACAGTTTAGGGAGCCGGGGCAACTGCCGTCTATCCAACTCAAGTTCAACAGCCTGACGGGGTTCGCGTTCAAGCAACTGGATTTCCTTGATCGAGGTCTGTTCGCAGGCTCCCTTGATCAGATGCCGGCAGAGATAGACCACTGAAAAAACTTCAGAAACGAAAAAGCCCCGTAACTTTTCAGCTACGGGGCTTTTTCCATGTAATGGCGGAGAGATAGGGATTCGAACCCTAGGTACCGGTGAAGGTACAACGGATTTCGAATCCGTCCCATTCGGCCACTCTGGCATCTCTCCAACGGCGCGCATCATAACAACACTTTCGCCGGAAGCGAACCCCCCAAGCGAAATATTTCTGTGCTTTCAGATGCTTGCGTCGGTTAAAGCGGTACGCCCAGACGGTTGGCGACTTCTTCGTAGGCTTCGATGACGTCACCGAGGCCCTGACGGAAGCGGTCCTTGTCCATTTTCTTGCCGGTAGCCTTGTCCCACAGACGGCAGCCGTCCGGGCTGAACTCGTCGCCCAGCACGATGGAACCATCGTGGAACACGCCGAATTCCAGCTTGAAGTCGACCAGCAGCAGGCCGGCGTCGTCGAACAGTTTGCTCAGGACTTCGTTGACCTTGAGCGACAGTTCTTTCATGCGAACCAGTTGCTCGGCGGTGCCCCAACCGAAAGCCACGACGTGGGATTCGTTGATGAACGGGTCGCCCTTGGCGTCGTCCTTCAGGAACAGTTCGAAGGTGTAAGGGTTGAGCTTCATGCCCTCCTCGACACCCAGGCGCTTGACCAGGCTGCCCGCGGCGTAATTACGCACGACGCACTCGACCGGGATCATGTCCAGCTTCTTCACCAGGCATTCGTTGTCGCCCAGCAGTTTGTCGAACTGGGTCGGCACGCCGGCAGCTTCGAGCTTCTGCATGATGAAGGCGTTGAACTTGTTGTTCACCATGCCCTTGCGGTCGAGCTGTTCGATACGCTTGCCGTCGAACGCCGAAGTGTCGTTGCGAAACAGCAGGATCAAACGGTTAGCGTCGTCGGTCTTGTAAACCGACTTGGCTTTGCCGCGGTAGAGTTCTTCACGTTTTTCCATGATGGGCTCCGCTTGCTAAGTAGATGGGCTAGGCGATGTGTCGCCAGTCGAGCCCTGAATCTTGATCGGCCAGTTGCAGCCAGTCCGGGTCGCACCCAAGGGTGTCGACAAAACATTGCCGGGCCAGCTGCGGCAGGTTGTTCTTGCTGCTCAGATGGGCCAGGACCAGGTGTTGCAGGTCCTTCCAGCCCAGCTCGGCCACCAGGAATGCCGCCTGATGGTTGTTCAAATGTCCCAGTTCACCGCCCACCCGCTCCTTGAGAAAGTACGGGTAATGACCGCGAGCCAGCATGTCCCTGCAATGGTTGGACTCGATCATCAATGCATCGAGGTCCCGGTAACCGTCCAGCACCTTGTCGCAATAGGAGCCCAAGTCGGTCAACAGGCCGAAACGCCGTAAACCGTCACTGAAGACATACTGCGTCGGTTCCTGTGCATCGTGGGCCACGGCAATGACACCGATGCTCAAGTCGCCGATTTGCAACTGCTCGCCACCGGCCAGAAAGCCTGCGGGTTCAATCGGTTTGCGCATCCCGCGCAAGGTCCCGCGACTGAGGTAGACAGGCAGATTGTAGCGCCGAGACAGCAAACCCACGCCATGCACGTGGTCGGCATGTTCGTGGGTCACGAGTATCGCGCTCAGCTGCGCAGGGTTCACACCCAGTCGCAGCAGGCGTTTTTCGGTTTCCCGCAGGGAAAAACCACAATCCACCAGCACGTACGTATCAGCGCTGGCTACCAGCGTGCCGTTCCCTTGACTGCCGCTGCCGAGAACGGCAAAACGCATAGGATCAGCCCAGGTTGTCTTGAATCTTGCTCAACACTTTACGCGCCACATCTGCCGGCGCCACGGTGTTGATGTTCTTCTCGACGGTGACCTGGACGTTCTCGCCAACCTTGCTCAGGCGAACCTGATAACGCTCGGCACGGGCCTCAAGCTCTTCCTTGCTCGGCGCACTGCCGAACAGGCCGCTGAGGAAGCCTGGCTTGTCGTCTTTGCTCTCGGCTTTTTCGGCCAGGTTGATGTAGTACAGGCCCAGGCTGCGGTTGATGTCTTCAACGCGCCACTCACCTTGTTCCAGCGCACGACCTACGCTCGACCAGGCACGGTCAAGGTCGGTACCGACGTTCAGCACAGGGTTGCCGCTGCCGTCTTCACTCAGGCTGACACGGCTGGGCGCGTCGAAATCACGCGAAGCCAGCATGGAGACAGAGCCGCCCTTCTCCGAGATACGGCTCATGCTCGCGAGCATGTCGTCGACCAGTGCCGCGTCCAGGCCAGTGTTGACCGAACGGTTGGTGAACTCGACGTCGGCGGTGCTGCCGGCAGGACGCTCAGCGCTGACCACGTAGACTTCACTGGTGTTGCGCTGCACGCCCGGCTCGATGCGCACCCGCACGCGGGTTTCGCTGTCGGTGCTGACGCCGGCCGCGCTCAGGCGCTTGGCCATGGCCGCAGACAGCTCATCGGAATGCTGCCAGGTCGTGGTGAATTCGCCGGTTTGCGGGCGCTGTTCATCCAGACGGAAACCGTTGTCCTGGAAGAACTGAACGGCCACAGGCCAGATTTCGGCCGGCGGATTCTGCGCCAGGATGGAACTGGTGCCGCCGCTCTTCTGCAGCGAATAGGGACTGGCGTCGGCAGCCGCCGTCAGCGGCTGGGGACGAGGAACGACGTATTCGCCCGTGGCGGTGTCATCGGCCACGTTGCGCGGGATCGGCAACAGAGGATCCAGACGCTTGGCGGTATGGATATCCGGCGGAATTTGCATCGGTGCAGTCTGTTGCGCTTCCAGGTAATCGCTACCACGGTCACGGAAATAACCTTCCGGGCCCCAGATCCATCCGCAGCCACTGGTGCTGGAGATAATCAAGGCAAGTGCGGAAAGTCCGGCCATTCGCTTCATGCGTTGTACTTCCTCAATTAAACCAGGACGCTGCACTGGCGCAGGGCCGTGCGGAGCGTTTCGTGACAAGGTGCGCTCAGCCAGGTCAGCGGCAGGCGAATGCCTTCGTGCATCAGGCCCATTTCGACCAAAGCCCACTTCACCGGAATCGGGTTGGCTTCGATGAACAGGTCCTTGTGCAGCGGCATCAGTTTTTCGTTGATAGCCCGGGCAGTCTCGGCGTCACCCTTGAGGGCGGCCTCGCACAGATCGGCCATTTCACGCGGCGCGACGTTGGCGGTGACGGAGATGTTGCCCTTGCCGCCCATCAGGATCAGCTCGACCGCGGTCGGATCATCGCCGGACAGCACGATGAAGTCCTTGCTGACGCCATCGAGGATGGCCTTGGCGCGCTTGAGGTCGCCGGTCGCTTCCTTGATACCGATGATGTTCGGCACGGTCGACAGGCGGATCACGGTCTCGGCCTGCATGTCGCAGGAGGTGCGGCCGGGCACGTTATAGAGAATCTGCGGGATGTCGACCGCTTCGGCGATGTGCTTGAAGTGCAGATACAGGCCTTCCTGGGTCGGCTTGTTGTAGTACGGCACGACCAGCAGGCAGGCATCGGCGCCGGCTTCCTTGGCATTGCGGGTCAATTCGACGGCTTCGCGGGTCGAATTGGCGCCGGTACCGGCAATCACCGGAATGCGGCCATTGACCTGCTTGACTACCGCCTTGATGACGGCGATGTGTTCATCGACATCAAGGGTTGCCGATTCGCCGGTGGTACCGACGGCGACAATGGCATGGGTGCCGTTTTCAAGGTGGAAGTCCACAAGTTTGCTGAGGCTGTCCCAGTCAAGACGCCCCTGTGCATCCATGGGAGTGACCAGTGCCACCATACTGCCCGCAATCATGAAACCGCTCCTGCCGGAAAAAGAGAGCCGTAATGGTACTGGCGCCAAGTTGCTTGCACAAGCGAAGTACTGTGCTGCCGCCATTCCCCTTGGCGCCGGTTTTCGCTACCCTTCAGACTTTGATCGTTACAGACAAGCTCGTCCGTCGGGTTTCAGCCTCCATTTTCGGCATCACAAGTCCTGATCCAGCGTTGCCACGTCTCGCTCCCGCCCCGGCGGAGCCTGTTCGCAATCTGTCACTCGGGACTTTCTGAGTTCGCATCCGCAGGCTCGCTCCCGGCCAATCAGCCCTTAGATGTACCGACCGCTCATCGCTTTAGGAATGCTGCATGTCCACCCCCACAGTTCGCGAACAATTCCTTGTTATCAGTGCCCTCGGCGCCAACCCCATGGAGCTGACCAACGTCCTGTGCCGCGCCAGCCATGAAAACCGCTGCGCCGTTGTCACCTCTCGCCTGACCCGCCATGGCGAATGCAGTGCCCTGGTGCTGGAAATTTCCGGTAGCTGGGATGCCCTGGCGCGCCTGGAAGGCAGCCTGCCAGTGCTGGCCAAGCGGCATGCGTTCACGGTCAACGTGGTACGCAGCGCCGCCCTGGAAAACCGCCCCCAGGCCCTGCCGTACGTCGCTTATGTCAGCTCGGCCTACCGCTCGGACATCATCAACGAGCTGTGCCAGTTCTTCATGGACCACAATGTCGAGCTGGAGAACCTGACCTGCGACACCTATCAGGCTCCGCAGACCGGCGGCACCATGCTCAACGCCACGTTCACCGTGACCTTGCCGGCCGGCGTGCAGATCAGCTGGCTGCGCGATCAGTTCCTGGATTTCGCCGACGCGCTGAACCTGGACGCCCTGATCGAACCCTGGCGCCCACAGAACCCAATGTAAGGAAGCTTTCCATGGCCGTTGCCATCGACCAACCGGTTGCCGATTTCGAAGCCCCCGCCACCAACGGGCAGACCGTCAGCCTCGCCGGCCTGAAGGGCAGGCAGGTGGTGATCTACTTCTATCCGAAGGACAGCACGCCGGGCTGCACCACCGAGGGCCAGGGCTTTCGTGATCAGTATGCTGCGTTCAGGGCCGCCAACACCGAAGTGTTCGGCGTGTCGCGCGACAGCCTGAAATCCCACGAGAACTTCAAGTGCAAACAGGAATTCCCCTTTGAGCTGATCAGCGACAAGGACGAAGCCATCTGCCAGCTGTTCGACGTGATCAAGCTGAAAAAGCTGTATGGCAAGGAATACATGGGCGTGGATCGCAGCACGTTCCTGATCGACAAGAATGGTCTGCTGCGCCAGGAGTGGCGTGGCGTGAAGGTGCCGGGGCATGTGGATGCGGTTCTGGCGGCGGCTCAGGCCCTCGACAAAGCCTGATTCATATAGCGCCTATCCGGACGCTTTCGCGGGCAAGCCCGCTCCCACAGTTGACCGAGTTGTTCAGGCGAACAAGGTCCAATGTGGGAGCGGGCTTGCCCGCGAAGAGGCCATCAGCCTCACCGAAGATTTAAAGCAACGGCGCGACTTCCGGCTCCTTGCGCGGCCAAGCGTCCAGTACCGCCTTGAACAGCGTCGCCAGGGGAATCGCAAAGAACACCCCCCAGAAGCCCCACAACCCGCCAAACAGCAGCACCGCGCAGATGATCGCCACCGGGTGCAGGTTGACCGCCTCCGAGAACAGCAAGGGCACCAGCACGTTGCCATCGAGCGTCTGGATGATTCCGTAGACCGCCATCAGGTAGATGAACTGATCGCTCCAGCCCCACTGGAACAGCGCAATCAGAAACACGGGCACAGTCACCACCACGGCGCCGACATAAGGCACCACCACCGAAATCCCCACCAGCAGTGCCAGCAACGCCGCGTAGTTGAGTTCAAGCACGACAAAGGCGATGTAGGTCACACCACCGCAGATGAAGATTTCGATGACCTTGCCGCGAATGTAGTTGGCGATCTGCCGGTTCATCTCATGGGCGACCCGGGTGATCAACGCCCGCTCACGGGGCAGGTAACCGCGCACCCACTGGCCGATCATGGCTCGGTCCTTGAGGAAGAAAAACACCAGGATCGGTACCAGCACCAGGTAGATCATGATGTTCACCAGCAATGGCAGGCTCGACAGCGAGAACGTCAGTGCCCACTGACCAAACTTGCCGATTTCGCCGCGCGCCACTTCGATGGCCTGCAGTACTTGCTCATCAGATACCAGATGCGGATAGCGCTCGGGCAACAGCAGCAACAGTGACTGCCACTTGGCGAGCATGCCGGGCAACTCGTTGAACAAGGTGATCAGTTGATGCCACAGCAGCGGCACGACCACCACGATAAACACCAGCAACAGCCCCATGAACAACGCAAAGACCAGCCCCACCGCGACCCCGCCCGGCACTCGCAGGCGTTCAAGCGTCACCACCAGCCCCTGCATCAGGTACGCCAGCACCATCCCGGCGAGCACCGGCGCCAGCATTCCGCCCAGGGTCAATACGGCGGTGAACGACAGAAACAGCAGGACAGCCAGCACCACCGCTTCTTCATCGGAAAAATAGCGCTGAATCCAGTCGCGTAACACTTTGAACATCAATAATCCTTAGGAGCAAACGCAGCACAATTCAGGCTTTTTTCAACCAGTAGCGGTAAACACCTGCCTCATCTTCTTCACGAAGCAGGGTATGACCGGCCAATCGGGCAAAGGTGCGAAAGTCGCGCTGCGAACCTGCATCGGTGGCGATGACCTTGAGTACCGCGCCACTGGCCAGCCGGTTGAGCTCCATCTTGGCCTTGAGCAGCGGCAACGGGCAATTCAGGCCGCTGGCGTCCAGTTCAACGTCATGCTCTACAGCATCGGTCATTGCATCACTCCGGGTCAGGTGGTTGAGTTGCCTAGAATATCTGGTCGCAACGCCGGTGTCCGGCTACAGTAAGGTCTTTGTCGACTAAGGCTTAGTGCATGACATTTTTGCGCCCTACCCTGCTGACGCTCGCTTGCCTGCTCGCCTCACCGGGCTTCGCCGACGACCTGCCGTCACTCGGCGACGCCAGTTCTGCCATTGTCTCGCCACAACAGGAATACGAGCTCGGCCGCGCATGGCTGGCCATGTTGCGCAGCCAGGTTTCGCAACTCAACGACCCGCAACTCAAGAATTACGTGGAATCCAGCGTTTACCGCCTGCTGGAGACCAGCCAGGTCACTGACCGGCGCCTGGAGTTCATCCTGATCAACAGCCCGCAGCTCAACGCCTTTGCGGCGCCGGGCGGGATCGTCGGGGTCAACGGAGGCTTGTTCCTCAACGCCCAGACCGAAGGCGAATACGCCTCGGTACTGGCGCACGAACTGGCTCACTTGTCGCAGCGCCACTTTGCCCGGGGTATCGAAGCACAAAAACGCATGCAAGTACCCATGATGGCTGCATTGCTGGCGGGTATCGTGGTAGCGGCGGCAGGTGGCGGTGACGCCGGGATCGCAGCCATTGCCGGCACACAGGCAGCAGCCATTCAGGAACAGCGGCGATTCTCCCGCCAGAACGAACAGGAAGCCGACCGTATCGGCCTCCTCAATCTGGAAAAGGCCGGTTACGATCCCCGCTCGATGCCCACCATGTTCGAACGCCTGGGGCGTCAGTACCGCTACGATGCCAAGCCACCGGAGTTCCTGCTGACTCACCCGGTCACCGAATCGCGTATCGCCGACACCCGCAACCGCGCCGAACAGTTCCCAACGGGCGGCATTGAAGACAGCATGCGCTACCAGCTGATCCGCGCACGCGTACAGCTGATCTATGAAGAAACCCCGGGGCTCGGCGCCAAGCGCTTCCGCGCCCAACTCGACGAGAACCCGAAAAACGACGTGGCACGCTACGGCTTGGCGATCGCCCAGATCAAGGGCGGCCAACTGAACGAAGCACGGGAAAACCTCAAGCAGTTGCTGGCCAAGTCACCCAACGAAATCATCTACAACCTCGCTCAGGTCGATCTGGACATCACCAACAATCGCCTGGCGGATGCCCAGTCCCGGGTTGACCGCTTGATGACCCAGTACCCTGGCAACTACCCGCTGAACCAGGTGCGCGTCGACCTACTGCTCAAGCAAAACCGCACCGCAGATGCGGAGAAAGCCCTCGAAGGTCTGCTCAAGTCACGGCCGGATGACCCGGACGTGTGGTATCAGGTTGCCGAGACGCGCGGACTGTCGGGCAATATCATCGGCCTGCATCAGGCGCGCGCCGAATATTTTGCCCTGGTCGGGGACTACAAACAGGCCATTCAGCAACTGGACTTCGCCAAACGCAAGGCCGGCAGCAACTTCCCGCTGTCTTCGCGGATCGACGCGCGGCAACGCGAGCTGATGGAACAGGAGCGCATGATCAAGGACATGATGGGCTGACGCCCTCGCAGACAATAAGTCCGGACACAAAAAAACCGCCTCTTTCGAGGCGGTTTTTTATTCAGCCATCAACCGGATTATTCAGCCAGCTTGAAGGTGATGAAGCTCGCACGACCTTGACGCAGTACCCGCATCGACACCGAACGGTTCTTTGGCAGCGCCTTGGCGATGTCCGCGAACTCCTTGGCGGAACCGATGGCCTGGTTGTTCAGGTGGGTGATCACATCACCCGGCTGCAGGCCGATCATGGCGGCAGGACCGTCCTGCACTTCCTTGATCACCACACCACCTTTGAGGTCGTAGGTTTTCTTCTGGTCGTCAGTCAGTTCGACCACGGAAACACCGAGGCGATTGCTGCTGCGCTCGATGCTGGATTTTGGCTCGGCGCCCATTTCCTTGTCTTCATCCGGAATGGCACCGACGGTCAGCTCGACATTTTTGCGCTTGCCGTCACGAATCACTTCCAGATCGGCCTTGGCGCCAGCCTTCAATGCGCCAACGAGGTGCGGCAGGTCAGCCGACATGACGATTGGCTGACCGTTCATGCTCAGGATCACGTCGCCCACTTGCAGGCCACCCTTGGCAGCCGGGCCATCATCCTGGATCTGGGCCACCAGCGCACCCGCCGGCTTCTCAAGGCCAAACGACTCGGCGAGATCCTTGCTCACTTCCTGAATCACCACGCCCAGCCAGCCACGGCTGACCTTGCCACCGGACTTCAGCTGATTGGAAACGTCCATGGCCACGTCGATCGGGATTGCAAACGACACGCCCATGAAGCCACCGGAGCGGGTATAGATCTGCGAGTTGATCCCGACCACTTCACCGTCGAGGTTGAACAGCGGGCCGCCCGAGTTACCCGGGTTGATCGGCACGTCGGTCTGAATGAACGGCACATAGTTTTCATTCGGCAGACTGCGACCGACGGCGCTGACGATGCCTTGGGTCACCGTATGGTCAAAGCCGAACGGCGAACCGATAGCAACCACCCACTGGCCTGCCTTCAGGTCCTGGGATTTACCGAGCTTGAGCACCGGCAGATCCTTGCCTTCGATTTTCAGCAGCGCCACGTCGGAACGTGGATCGGTACCGACCAGCTTGGCCTTCATTTCGCTGCGATCGGCCAGACGGACGAGGATTTCGTCTGCATCGGCGATCACGTGGTTATTGGTCAGGATGTAGCCATCAGACGAGATGATAAAACCCGAGCCCAGGGAAGTTGCCTCGCGCTGACGGTCACGAGGAGAACGCGATTGCGGCGGCATGCCCCGCTCGAAGAATTCGCGCAGCATTGGCGGCAGGCCTTCGAGGTCGGGCATTTGCTGGCTGACTTTGCGATCCGGCAGCTTTTGCGTGGTACTGATGTTCACGACCGCGGGCGAGGCTTGTTCGACCAGTTGCGTAAAGTCAGGCAATTCGACCGCTTGGGCGGTGACCGCCTGACCGAGCACCAGCACGGTGGCAATAATGGAAAGGTAGGACTTCAAGCGTGGTATCGACATACGGCTCCCGTTACGACGAGCAGGGTTAAGCGATATGGAGCAAGGAACACCGGGAACAATACGCCGGTATTTTTGTTCCGGGAACAACAAACAAGGCCAGAGCCGAGGGGCTCTGACCTATAAGAAATTTAAGGTTTTTTTGCAAATTGAAATGCTCACGAAACATTTCGAATTTAGCTCACTGCTTGGTTGCAGTGGCATCGGTGCGCATTGAAAGCGCTATCCGTTCAGCAGTACCTACCGGTATCTCGCCGACGACGGTCACCATCATGTCGCCCTGTGCCGTGGTCAAGCGCCGGGAAACCGCAACGGTCGGCCCCAACTGAGTACGGGTGTCGGTGACGGTTGCGCCATTCAACGGTTCGAGGAATACCGAAAAACGCGCCAGCCCATCGTCGTACATCAGGCTATTGACCTGGGTCTTGGTCTGCGGATCCTTGCGAGCGGTACTGCTGGTCAGCTCGAAGCCGGGAGGCAACCAGTCGGAATGCCAGACCTGGGCAGTCTTGACGGCAGAAGCCTTGTCACTGTCGAGGTTGACTGGCTTGCAATCATTGCTGGCCTGCAGATCCTTTTCGGAAGGAACATCGGCCGTATCCAGTTGCGTGAACTGGAAGCGCTCCAGCAACCGCCCCTTGTCGTCCAATAACAAAGACTTCAGAGGCAGGCCGGTTTCTTTGTCCAGATGCAGTTCAAAACCGTAACGGTGTTGATCGCGGGGTTTCAGCGATACGATCACCGCCGAACGCCCGGCAACACGCGACTTGCCGATGACGGCGAGGTCATACCAATTCTTGAGCTTTTGAGGATCGAGTGCACGGGCAGCGGAGTTGGGGGAGTCCCCCAGCCCTGCTATCAGTGTGCCGCTGACGCATTGAGTATGCCCATCAATGCGAACGACTTCCTGAGCGGAGCCGTCGAGCTGGATCAATCGCTCGCGGACCTTTCCATCCTGGACGAGGTGCCAGATGTTATGGGTAGAAAAACTACCGTTACGCTCGTAGACGAAAGTACCCTGAAAGCTTTGCTGCTGCTCTGCCTGGCCCAGGCGGGTCAACCAGTCCTGGGCATCATCAGCTTGGGCTGGAACGATGAACCAGCCGCTGAGCAGAAGCGAAAGTAGAGGTATGGCGCGCATGATCCTCCTTAACGGTTTTCCAGACTTGCCGCACGAGCGTAAGGCAGAGCGCTCTCAGTACCTTTCAGTGCAGCCTGTTGTGCATGTTGGCGCAAGTAGCCTGGCAGACGCTGATCGTGCCAGCCTGGCTGACCTTGCAAAACGCCATTGGCCATTGGGCCTGTAGCTTCCGAACTCTCATTGTAGCCTGCCAGAACAGCAGGGCCTTTTACTTGAGGAGCGGCCAGTGCGGGTTGACTGGATTGCTGGGCCAGTTCGGTACCGGCGATCTCATCCTGGTTGTACAGACGCACACCGGCCAGTACTGCCAGGGTCACAGAAGCTGCGACCGCCAGACGACCCAGGCTGCGCCATGGACCGCGGGAAGCTTTTGCCGGTGAGGCTTCGTCAGCCAGGGCAGCAGAAACAGCCGCAGCGATGTCCAGGCGTGGAAGCAGCAGATCCTTGTGCATCACTGCCCGAGCGATCTGATAACGAGCCCAGGTTTCACGGGTTTCAACATCGTCGCAGGCATTCAATACCCGACGCAATTCCAATTCGTCCGCTTCGTTATCCATCACTGCGGACAGCGATTCCTGCAGGGCTTCACGACTCATGGCGTTCCTCTCTTGGCTGTCGCCGCTGTCTTTAGTTTTCCTGCAACAACGGCTGCAGGGCTTTGTCGATGGCCTCCCGGGCGCGGAAAATCCGGGAGCGCACGGTGCCTACCGGACATTGCATGACGCTCGCAATGTCCTCGTAACTCAGACCATCAAACTCACGTAAAGTTAAAGCCGTACGCAAATCTTCCGGCAGTTGCTGAATGGTTCGATGGACAGTGCCTTCGATCTCATCCCGCAGCAAAGCCCGTTCTGGCGACTCGAGATCCTTGAGGCCATGATCGCCATCGTAGAACTCTGCATCTTCGGAACTGACATCGCTATCCGGCGGCCGACGGCCGCGTGAAACCAGATAGTTTTTCGCCGTGTTGATGGCGATGCGGTAAAGCCACGTATAAAACGCGCTGTCTCCGCGAAAATTTCCAAGTGCACGGTACGCCTTGATAAAGGCTTCTTGTGCCACATCCTGGGCTTCATGGGTGTCGTGCACAAAACGCACGATCAACCCGAGAATTTTGTGCTGGTATTTCAGCACTAGCAGATCGAAAGCACGCTTGTCGCCGCGCTGAACGCGTTCGACCAGTTGCTGATCCTCTTCCTGGGTTAGCATGAACACTCCTCGATGAGCTCGGAGGAGGCTTGCAGAAGTAAACCACCAGACTTGCAACCATAGACTCGGGCTTTTCGCAAAAGTTCTCCCCCTCCAGGCAAGTTTCCTGCGGGCTCTGATTTGGCACGCACGAAAAGCGCAGCGCGAGTGGGCCCGGCTGCGCGAATAATCTTGTCATCGGATTCTTCGCCAGGGATCGAACTGCAATCCTGTACTGAATCCGACGCTGTCCCTTGTTTCAGGCAACGGTCTATTGATCTTGGCACTTTGGCAAAAGTTCCAAATATTTATAGCTGCGCCGAACCGACATTGTGCAACCGTGAAGCGAAAAAGACTGTTAAATCGGCGATACAGTCATTCTCGCGCGCCATGGACAGAAAACCATCCGACGAAGCGCCCGACATTTTGCGTCACAGTAGTTTCACAATGCCATGCTGGCTCGGGTATTGTGCCGTCCCCCCCCTCTATATACTAGTGGGCTGTGCGGCTGACTTGACTCGCCAGTCCAGCTGCGCCACCCCCGACCCGGGTCGCTTTGAGCGGAATCCTGAAATGAGCCAACAGTTTCAACACGATGTTCTGGTAATTGGCAGCGGTGCTGCCGGCTTGAGCCTTGCGCTGACCTTGCCCGGTCATTTGCGCATTGCCGTATTGAGCAAAGGCAACCTCGCCAATGGCTCGACGTTCTGGGCCCAGGGTGGTGTTGCCGCCGTGCTGGACGACACCGATACCGTTGAATCCCATGTCGATGACACACTCAATGCCGGCGGCGGCCTGTGCCATGAAGACGCGGTGCGCTTTACCGTCGAGCACAGCAAGGAAGCGATTCAATGGCTGATCGACCAGGGCGTGCCTTTTACCCGCGATGAACAGTCGGGCAATGAAGATGGCGGGTTCGAATTCCACCTGACCCGCGAAGGCGGTCACAGCCATCGGCGCATCATCCACGCCGCCGATGCCACGGGCGCTGCCATTTTCACAACCCTGCTCGAGCAGGCCAGGAAACGACCGAACATCGAACTGCTGGAGCAGCGGGTTGCGGTAGACCTGATCACCGAGAAACGCCTGGGACTCGAAGGTGATCGCTGCCTCGGTGCTTATGTGCTCAATCGCGGCACCGGCGAAGTCGATACCTATGGCGCCCGCTTTGTGATCCTCGCCTCCGGCGGAGCGGCCAAGGTTTACCTGTACACCAGTAACCCCGACGGCGCCTGCGGCGATGGCATCGCCATGGCCTGGCGCTCAGGCTGCCGGGTGGCGAACCTGGAGTTCAACCAGTTTCACCCCACCTGCCTGTATCACCCGCAGGCCAAGAGTTTCCTGATCACCGAAGCCCTGCGCGGCGAGGGTGCCCACCTCAAGCTGCCCAACGGCGAGCGCTTCATGCAGCGTTTCGATCCACGGGCAGAACTGGCGCCACGGGACATCGTCGCCCGGGCCATCGACCATGAAATGAAACGCCTGGGTATCGATTGCGTTTATCTGGACATCAGTCACAAGCCCGAGGCCTTCATCAAGACGCACTTCCCGACGGTGTACGAACGCTGCCTGGAATTTTCCATCGACATCACCAAACAGCCGATTCCGGTGGTCCCGGCGGCGCACTACACCTGCGGTGGCGTGATGGTCGATCAACAGGGCCGCACCGACGTGCCGGGGCTGTACGCCATTGGCGAAACCAGTTTCACCGGCCTGCACGGCGCCAACCGCATGGCCAGCAACTCGCTGCTTGAATGTTTCGTTTATGCCCGCTCGGCGGCCACGGACATTCTCGAACAGTTGCCCCGGGTTCCAATGCCCGCCCCCCTTCCCGCCTGGGATGCGAGCCAGGTTACCGATTCCGATGAAGACGTGATCATTGCGCACAACTGGGATGAGCTGCGGAGGTTCATGTGGGACTACGTTGGCATCGTGCGCACCAACAAACGCCTGCAACGGGCACAACACCGCGTACAACTGTTGCTGGATGAAATCGACGAGTTCTACAGCAACTACAAGGTCAGCCGGGATCTGATCGAGCTGCGCAACCTGGCCCAGGTGGCCGAGCTGATGATTTTGTCAGCCATGGAGCGCAAGGAAAGCCGTGGCCTGCATTACACCCTCGACTACCCGGACATGTTGCCGGTCGCGCTGGACACTATTCTGGTGCCGCCCACCTACGTCGGCTGAATTTGAGCCGGACCCGCAGGCGTCGGTGCACATCCGCCGCCTGCGCATCCCGAGGCACGCAAATGGCCCTGACCCGGCGCTCGCCCCGCAGACGGAAACGCAAGACCACCACCAACGGCAGCGCCAGGCTGTCCGGCCTCAGCTGCACGGGCTGCCAACCCTTGGCCCGACTCCACAACTGCCAGCCATCGGCATCGCGCCGCAAGCCGCAAAAGGCTTGCGGATGGGTCAGCAGGATTTGCCGGGGCAACAGCCAGAAGCCGTGAGCCAAGCACAGCACGATGCCGAGCGCGCTGGCCCAGAGCGGAATCGACAATAAAAACAACGAACCCAGCGCGAACAGCTGGGCCAGCAGATACGCCGCCAGCAACTGCCGTGAGGCATGCCAGCGGCATTCGAACGAATTACTTGGGCTGGACACGATCCAGGATCATGCGAACCATGCGTTGCAGCTCGGGATCTTCCGATTCGCTGCGTTCCATGAACCAGCCGAACATGTCCTGATCCTCACACGTCAGCAGTCGGACGTACAACGCGCGATCCACCTCGTTGAGCGTTGCGTAAACCTCTTTCGTGAACGGTACCAGCAACACGTCAAGCTCAAGCATGCCACGGCGGCTGTGCCAAAAGAGGCGGTTCAGTTCAACATCTTCGACCATGGAGCGCTCCTCAAATAGGCCGCAAGTATACAGGCCCGCGCACCGTCGAACAGTCGGCTTTGGTCGGGCACCGGTGATCCTTTGTGAACTACCCATTTCGAAGGCGGCCCCTTATGATGTCCACCAGACTTTTTACCCTGCGATGACCCATGGCCGATTCTGCTTTTTTCTGCACCCTTTCTCATGAAGGTGTTCTCGCGGTCCGCGGCGCGGACGCCAGCAAATTCCTGCAAGGCCAACTGACCTGCAATCTCAACTATCTGAGCGATTCCCGGGCCAGCCTCGGTGCGCGCTGCACGCAGAAAGGCCGGATGCAATCGAGTTTCCGCATCCTGCTCGAAGGTGATGGCGTGGTCCTGGCCATGGCCACCGAATTGCTCGAACCGCAACTGGCGGACCTGAAAAAATACGCGGTGTTTTCCAAATCGAAACTGACCGACGAGAGTGCCGCCTGGGTCCGCTTCGGCATTGACCATGGCGACGCCGCACTGGCCAGCCTCGGCCTGGACCTGGCGGCAGAAACCGACAGCGTCGTGCGCAGCGATGGACTGATCGCCATCCGTGTTTCGCCGCAACGCGCCGAGTTGTGGGTCGCCGCAGGTCTTGCCGATGCGGTCAAAAGCAAGCTGTCGGCGGTGCTGAGCGAAGGTGACCTGAATCAATGGTTGCTGGGCCAGATACGTGCCGGGATCGGCCAGGTCATGCCCGGCACCCGCGAGTTGTTCATCCCGCAGATGCTCAACCTGCAAGCGGTCGGTGGCGTGAGTTTCAAGAAAGGTTGCTACACCGGCCAGGAAATCGTCGCGCGCATGCAATACCTGGGCAAACTCAAGCGTCGCCTGTATCGCCTGCAACTGGCGGCCGGCGAGCTGCCGGAACCGGGTATCACGCTGTTCTCCCCGACCCATGGCAGCTCTATCGGCGAAGTGGTGCTGGCTGCCCGCGCCGGGCAAGGCATTGAGCTCCTGGCGGTGTTGCAAGCCGAAGCGGCAGACAGTGGAGACATCCACCTGGGGGCGCTCGAAGGGCCGTCCTTGCAGCTGCTCGACCTGCCTTATGAACTGGATCGCGATCGCGAAATCCAGCAATAACGGCAGCACTTGGCGCAACACCCAGAGAGACTAAATGAGCGAACTGGCGGAAAAGGTCCAACAGGATTTGGTTGAGGCCATCAATAACGATGACCTGGTTCTGCCAACGTTACCGGAAGTGGCCCTGCAAATTCGCAAGGCCGCGGAAAACCCGGAAGTCAGCGTCAGTACCCTGAGCAAAGTGATCGGCCGTGATACCGCGCTGTCGGCGCGCCTGATCAAAGTGGTCAACAGCCCGCTGTTGCGCGCGACCCAGGAAGTGACCGACCTGCACACCGCGATCACTCGCCTGGGCATCAACTACAGCTGCAATCTGGCGATCGGCCTGGTCATGGAGCAGATTTTCCACGCCCGCTCCGACGTGGTGGAACAGAAAATGCGCGAAGTCTGGCGCAAAAGCCTGGAAATCGCCGGCGTCAGCTATGCCCTGTGCCGCAGCTACACCCGGCTCAAGCCCGACCAGGCTGCTCTTGGCGGGCTGGTGCATCAAATCGGCGTGCTGCCGATCCTGACCTACGCCGAAGATCACTATGAATTGCTGTCCGACCCGGTCAGCCTCAACCATGTGATCGACCGGATTCATCCGCTGATCGGCGAAAAACTGCTCAAGGTCTGGGACTTTCCCGACATGCTGGTGCAGGTACCGCAGCTCTACCTGAATTTCAAACGCCAGTCGGCGCAGATCGACTATGTGGATCTGGTGCAGGTGGCCAGCCTGTATTGCTTCCGGGACACCGAACATCCGCTCGCCACTCTCGATGCCTTGACTGTACCGGCCTTCAGGACGCTCGGAGTCGACTTTGACGACGAGGCGATGTGCGCCGACCTGGAAGAAACCCGCACGATGTTTTACTGATCAAGGACTGCTTCGCCCCCTTCGCGAGCAGGCTCGCTCCCACATTGGATCTATGCAACACCACAAATCCCTGTGGGAGCGAGCCTGCTCGCGAAGGGGCCTGAACAGACGCTGCATCACTCCCCTGCAACAAAGCTCACCCGCACCTTCAACCCCGCCCGCTCTCCATCATGCAGGCTGATCTGCGCCAGATGCGCGCGGCAGATTTCGCCGACAATCGCCAAACCCAACCCTGAGCCAGCCACTTGCTGATTGCGCCGGTAAAAACGCTCGAATACCCGGTCACGCTCCTCAAGAGGAATACCGGGGCCATCATCTTCGACTTCCAGCACGGCGGGGGCCGAGACTCGCAGAATCACATTGCCGCCCGGCGGCGTGTGAGCCAGTGCGTTATCCACCAGATTGCTCAGCAGTTCGTTCAACAGCGTCGGCTCGCCCCGCAACCAGACGGGTTCATCCGCTTCCAGCGCCAGCGCGATGCCGCGCTTGTGGGCCAACGGCGCCATGGCCATGCCCAGCTCCCGGGCCAATTGACTGAGGTCGAGCAACTGCGCGCCACCCTCGGCAATCGCCCGGGCGCCATTTTCGACCCGTGCCAGGGAAAGCAACTGATTGGCCAGGTGGGTCAAGCGGTCAGTGCCCTGGGCGGCGGTCTCCAGCGTGCTGCGCCAGGTATCGGGCTCGGATGAGCGCATGCCCAGCTCCAGTCGCGCCTTGAGGGCTGCCAATGGCGTGCGCAGCTCGTGGGCCGCATCGGCAATGAATTGCGCCTGCTTCTCGAACTGTCCACGCAGACGCTCGGTAAAGTGATTGAGGGCGCGCACCAGCGGCCACAATTCGCGCTGCACTTCCACCAATGGCAAGGGGCGCAGATCGTCCGGCTGGCGCTCTTCCACCGCCGTGCGCAGGCGCTCCAGCGGGCGCAACGCGGCACTCACCGCAAACCACACCAGCATCAACGCACCGATTGCCAGCATGCCCAGGCGCAGCAAGGTATCCGCCGCCAGACTGCGGGCCATGCTGACGCGCGCCTCATCGGTTTCCGCCACGCGGATTTCCGCCATGCCGTTCATGTTGGGCTCGCTCACGGGCTTGAGCAGGCTCACCACGCGCACGTTCTGCCCGCGGTACTGGGCGTTGTAGAAGCGCGCCAGCGCCGGGTAATCATCGGTGCGCGGCGTTCCCGGCGGTGGCGCGGGCAGGTTTTCGTAACCGGAAATCAGCTTCTGATTGATGTCATTGACCAGGTAGAAAATTCGCCCGGCACTGTCGTAGGCAAAGGTATCGAGGGCCACGTAGGGCACGTCGGCACTCAGGGTGCCGTCGCGCTGGGAAACGCCGGCGGCGATGGTGCGCGCCGAGGCCAGCAAGGTCCGGTCATAGGCCGTGTCGGCGGCTTCACGACCGTTCCAGTAGGCGCTCAACCCGCTGGCCAGCATCAACACCACCAGCAACAGCGCCAGGTTCCACAACAACCGCCAGCGCAAGCTGCTGGGCTTATGCATCGCGGCTTTCCAGCAAGTAACCGAGGCCACGGAAGGTCACGATGGCGACCGGCTGGCCGTCAAGCTTCTTGCGCAGGCGGTGCACGTAGATTTCGATCGCATCGGGACTGGCCTCTTCATCCAGACCGAACACTTGCGACGCCAGTTGCTCCTTGCTCATCACCCGACCGGGGCGTGCGATCAGGGCTTCGAGTACCGCCTGTTCGCGGGAGGTCAGGGTCAGCAATTCTTCACCGAGGGTGAAACGCCGGGTTTCCAGGTCATAGGCCAGCACACCACAACGCTGGATACGTTCACCGCCCAGCACACTGCGGCGCAGCAACGCCTTGACCCGGGCTTCGAGTTCGGTCAGTTCGAACGGCTTGGCCAGGTAATCGTCGGCGCCGAGGTTCAGGCCATGGACCCTATCCTTGACGTCACTGCGGGCGGTCAGCATCAACACCGGGAGGTTCTTGCCCCGCGCCCGCAGGCGCGCCAGCACTTCGAAACCATCCATGCGCGGCAAGCCGACATCGAGGATCGCCATGGCGTATTCCTCGCTGCCCAGCGCCAGGTCGGCGGCCACGCCATCGTGCAGAACGTCCACAGTCAGCCCGGTGCTCTTGAGCGCCTGGGCGACACTTTCGGCGAGCTGCAAATGGTCTTCGACGAGCAGGACACGCATGGATCTATACCTCGTTCAGGGATGGCCGACGCCATTCTTTGGCGCGGAGTTTACAGCCGCAATCACCGCTGTGAAGCCCGAAAAACCGTGAAAGCCCGCTGAAAGGTTAGCGAAAGGTTGGGTCGTTAGAGTCGCCCCACGGATGGTTTCGACTGCAGACCATCGAATCGTAGTTTGAAAACGTGCTTTGACATGTAACTACCGAAAAACGCCTCGAAGCGTTTTCGCCAATAAAAACAATAAACGAGGTACTGCACCATGCTGTCCACACAGCTTCAGGCTTGCCCGCCCCGCCCTTTCTCTCGCTCCCCGATTTTTACGCTTGCCAGCGCCGAAGCCGGCTGCCCGTCGTTCGATCCGTGCGGATTCGAACACGCCAGCACCGCGCGAAATCGTCGCACCTGAATCATCCCCAAAAACAAAAACTCCACTGGAGACAAAAATGAATCGTTCAATGCGCCGTTTCGCCCTCGCCGCTAGCTGTGTGCTATTCGCCGGCCAACTCATGGCCGAGCCTAAACGCCCGGAATGCATCGCCCCGGCCTCGCCCGGTGGTGGTTTCGACCTGACCTGCAAACTGGCGCAAAGCGCGCTGGTCAACGAAAAACTGCTGACCAAACCGATGCGGGTGACCTACATGCCCGGCGGTGTCGGCGCGGTGGCGTACAACGCGGTAGTCGCCCAGCGTCCGGCCGATGCCGGTACGTTGGTGGCCTGGTCCAGTGGTTCGCTGCTGAACCTGGCCCAAGGCAAGTTCGGTCGTTTCGATGAAAGCAATGTGCGCTGGCTGGCCGCCGTCGGCACCAGCTACGGCGCTATCGCGGTGAAGAGCGATTCGCCCTACAAGACCCTCGACGATCTGGTCCAGGCACTGAAGAAAGATCCGAGCAAAGTGGTGATCGGTTCCGGCGGCACCGTCGGCAGCCAGGACTGGATGCAGACCGCGCTGATCGCCAAGGCCGCCGGGATCAATCCGCGTGACCTGCGTTACGTCGCCCTCGAAGGTGGCGGCGAGATCGCCACTGCCCTGCTCGGCGGTCATATCCAGGTTGGCAGTACCGACATTTCCGACTCCATGCCGCACATCCAGAGCGGTGACATGCGCCTGCTGGCGGTGTTCTCCGACAAGCGTCTGGACGAGCCGGAAATGAAGAACATCCCGACTGCCCGCGAACAAGGCTACGACATCGTCTGGCCGGTGGTTCGCGGCTTCTACCTGGGGCCGAAGGTCAGCGACGAGGACTACGCCTGGTGGAAGGACTCCTTCGACAAACTGCTGGCTTCACCGGAGTTCGCCAAGTTGCGCGACCAGCGTGAACTGTTCCCGTTCGCCATGACCGGCCCGGAGCTGGACACCTATGTGAAGAAACAGGTCGCGGACTACAAAGTGCTGGCCAAAGAGTTCGGCCTGATCCAGTGATCGCCTCTGTCTAGCGGCTGCGACTCCGTTTGGCGGAGTCGCGGCACAGGAGTTTCACATGCTCTTACAACGCATTTTTGCTTCGGTGCTGTTGCTGGCCTGTCTCAGCCTGGTGCTGATGGCCTTGCCCTATCAGGCACCTTTTTCCTACGAACCGATCGGCCCACGCGCGTTCCCCCTGTTGATGCTGGGGCTGATGGGCCTGGCGCTGGTTTACATGGTGTATCGGCCCTCGCCGATCAAGCACACCGATGATGATCCGCCGATGGATCGCGAGACCCTGACCAAAATTGGTGTTTGCGTGCTGTTGCTGCTGGTCTTCGCCGGGCTGTTCGAACCGCTGGGTTTCATCCTCAGCAGCATGCTGGTTGGCATTCCAATGGCTCGCCTGTACGGCGGGCGCTGGCTGCCGGGCGTGATCATCATCAGCCTGATGAGCGTCGGCCTGTACCTGCTGTTCGACAAAGTCATGGACGTGCCACTGCCTCTGGGCCTGCTCGACGTACTGGAGAACTGATATGGATACGCTTGGTTACTTGAGTCACGGCTTCGGCGTCGCACTCACCCCTTACAACCTGGTGACCGCTCTCAGCGGCACGCTGATCGGTACGGTCGTCGGCCTGCTTCCGGGGCTGGGCCCGATCAATGGCGTGGCGTTGTTGATCCCGATCGCTTTCGCCCTCGGCCTGCCACCGGAGTCGGCGCTGATCCTGCTGGCCGCGGTTTACCTGGGTTGCGAATACGGCGGTCGTATCAGTTCAATCCTGCTGAACATCCCGGGCGAAGCTTCCACCGTCATGACCACCCTCGATGGCTACCCGATGGCCCGCCAGGGTCTGGCCGGTGTGGCGTTGTCGTTGTCGGCGTGGAGTTCGTTCATCGGCGCCTTCATTGCGACCTGCGGGATGGTCGTGTTCGCGCCGATGCTGGCGAAATGGGCGATTGCCTTCGGTCCGGCGGAGTATTTCGTACTGATGGTGTTCGCCATTGTCTGCCTTGGCGGCATGGCGGGTGACAGGCCGCTCAAGACGTTCATCGCGGCGCTGATCGGCCTGTTCCTGTCGACCGTCGGCATTGATGCCAACAGCGGCGTTTACCGTTTCACCGGGGACAACATCCACCTCACCGATGGCATTCAATTCGTGGTCCTGGTGCTGGGCCTGTTTTCCATCAGCGAAATTCTCCTGCTGCTGGAAAAAACCCACCGTGGCCAGGAAGCCTTCCAGGCCACCGGCCGGATGCTGTTCAACTTCAAGGAAGCCGCTTCGGTGTTCTGGGTGAACATGCGTTGCGGTGTGCTCGGTTTCATCATGGGCGTGTTGCCGGGTGCGGGCGCAACACTGGCCAGCGCCGTGGCCTACATGACCGAGAAACGTATCGCTGGCCCAAGCGGAAAATTCGGACAAGGCGACAAGCGTGGCCTGGCTGCACCGGAAACCGCCATTGGCGCAGAAGCGTGCGGTGCACTGGTGCCGATGCTGACCCTTGGCGTTCCCGGCTCGGGCACCACGGCCGTGATGATCGGCGCGTTGTCGCTGTACAACATCACGCCAGGCCCACTGCTGTTTCAACAGCAACCGGACATCGTCTGGGGCCTGATCGCTTCGTTGTTCATCGCCAACATCATGCTGGTGATCCTCAACATTCCGATGATCCGGATCTTCACCAAAATCCTTGCCGTACCGAACTGGGCGCTGGTGCCGATGATCGCAATCATCACCGCCATTGGCGTGTACGCCGTGCATGCCACGACCTTCGACCTGTTCCTGATGATCGGCATCGGCATCTTCGGTTACATCCTGCGCAAGCTGGACTTCCCGTTGTCCCCGGTTTTGCTGGGTTTCATCCTCGGTGGCTTGATGGAACAGAACCTGCGTCGGGCGCTGTCGATTTCCAACGGTTCGCTGGATATTCTCTGGTCGAGCGGTATCACCGTCGGTGTCTGGGGGTTGATCGTGGTCATGTTGCTGGTGCCCATTGTGCGTATCTGGCGTAAACGTTCGGTTACCCGGCGCGTTATCGCCGATGTCTGATCGAACACCTTTCAAAGCCTGGTGGGGAACCCCGCTGGTCGGCCTGCTGGGCGGTTACCTCGCCAGCCAGGTCGGCTGGCCTTTGCCGTGGATGGTCGGCTCGTTGCTGGCGATCATCCTCGTGCGCTGCCTGACCCCCTGGCAACTGGCCGAAATCCCTGGCGGTCGCAAGTGCGGCCAGTGGATCGTCGGCATCGGTATCGGTCTGCACTTCACCCCGCTGGTGATGGAGCAGGTGCTCAGTCATTTCGGTCTGATCTTCTTCGGTGCGTTGGTCACCAGCCTGTCCGCAGTGGTCGCCGTGTGGCTGATGCGCCGCACCGGTGAAGATCGCGCCACCGCGTTCTTTTCCAGCATGCCCGGCGGTTCCGGGGAGATGGTCAACCTCGGCGCGCGCAATGGTGCGGTGCTCAGCCGTGTCGCGGCGGGGCAAAGTTTGCGGGTGTTGGTGGTGGTGCTGTGCGTACCGGCGGCCTTCAAGTATTTGCTGGGTGACGGTGCGCCGATTTCCCACGCGGGCAGTATCGATTGGCGCTGGCTGGCGGTGCTGTTTCCTGCTGGCGCATTGGCGGCGTGGATCTGGGAACGCCTGCGTCAACCCAACCCCTGGCTGTTCGGGCCTTTGCTGGTCAGTGCGGCGGTCAGCATCGGCTGGGATCTGCACATCGGCTTGCCCAACGGCGGCAGCCAGATCGGCCAGTGGTTGATCGGCAGCGGTCTGGGCTGTCACTTCAACCGGCAGTTTTTCCGGCGTGCGCCATCGTTCATGGGCCGCACCTTGATCGGCACGGTGCTGTCCATGCTGATTGCGACTGCCGCAGCACTGGGCTTGAGTGCGCTGACCCACCTGGATCTGCGCTCACTGACATTGGGCATGATGCCGGGCGGTATTGCCGAGATGAGCCTGACGGCGGAGACCCTGCAATTGTCGGTGCCGCTGGTGACGGCGATGCAGGTGATGAGGTTGTTGTTTGTATTGTTTCTGGCGGAGCCGTTGTTCAAGTACTGGAATCGCAATCTGGAGTAAGACCGAGTCGACTTCATCGCGAGCAGGCTCGCTCCCACAGGGTTCGCGTGATCCCTGTGGGAGCGAGCCTGCTCGCGAAGGGGCCAGCCCCGTCAACACATCAAACCGGCGGCAACCGCCACTCGATCGGCGTCTCGCCATTCTGCTCCAGAAACTTGTTGGTCCGGCTGAAATGCCCGCAACCGAGGAAGCCGCGATAGGCGGACAGCGGTGACGGGTGCACCGAGGTCAGCACCAGGTGCTTGGTCGCATCGATCAGCTTCTGCTTGCTCTGGGCATGGGCGCCCCACAGCATGAACACCAGGTGCGGCTGCTGCTGGCTGACCACTTCAATGACCCGATCGGTGAAAAACTGCCAGCCCTTGTCCTTGTGGGCATTGGCGTTGGCGCGTTCGACGGTCATGGTGGTGTTGAGCATCAGCACGCCCTGATCGGCCCAGCTCTGCAGGTAGCCATGGTTGGGGATGTCGATGTTCAGGTCGCGCTTGAGCTCTTTATAGATGTTCACCAGCGACGGTGGCGCCGGTACGCCAGGTTGCACCGAGAAGCACAAACCGTGGGCCTGGCCCGGGCCGTGATAGGGATCCTGACCGAGGATCACCACCTTGACCTTGTCCAGCGGCGTGGAATTGAGCGCGTTGAAAATCATCGGCCCCGGCGGATAGATCTCCTTGCCGGCCGCCCGTTCCTGTTGCAGGAAGTTTCGCAACTCTGCCATGTAAGGCTGGTCGAATTCGGCACGCAGTGCCTCCTTCCAGCCCGGTTCGAGTTTGATACGGTCGTCAGCAGTCATGGTTACATCCGGCAAAAACAATGGGGCGAACCCTAGGAAAGCTCACCACGCTTGTCAATTGATCTGATACAGATCCGGCACTTTCCCACACAGCGATCATACTTAACCCTCAAATTCCCGATCGAGGTCACGATGAATCTGCACTTCGAAGAACTCACCGGCACCGACGGCGCACGCATCGGCATCGCCAGTCTGGATGCCGAAAAGTCCCTGAACGCCCTGTCCCTGCCCATGATCAACGCCCTGCGCGACCGCATGGAAGCCTGGGCCAAGGACCCGCAGATCGTCTGCGTCCTGTTGCGCGGCAATGGCGCCAAGGCCTTTTGCGCCGGCGGTGAAGTGCGCAGCCTGGTGCAAGCCTGTCGCGTCCATACGGGTGAAGTACCGCCACTGGCTGCGCAGTTTTTTGCGGCGGAGTATCGCCTGGACTTCAAACTGCACACCTACCCCAAGCCGTTGATCTGCTGGGGGCACGGCTATGTGCTTGGCGGCGGCATGGGACTGTTGCAAGGAGCGAGCACCCGTATCGTCACGCCGAGCAGCCGCCTGGCCATGCCGGAGATCAGCATCGGCCTGTACCCGGATGTTGGCGCCAGCTGGTTCCTGTCGCGCCTGCCCGGCAAGCTCGGGTTGTTCCTGGGCCTGACCGGCGCGCACATGAACGGCCGCGATGCCATCGATCTGGACCTGGCGGATCGTTTTATGCTCGATGAGCAGCAGCCGAAGTTGATCGAAGGCCTGCTGCAACTGAACTGGCAGGAACAGACACCCATGCAGCTCAACAGCCTGCTCAAGGCCTTGCAGCAGGAAGCCGTGGCGCAGATGCCCGAAGCCCAGTGGCTGCCACGTCGTCGTCAGATCGACGAGCTACTGGATGTCAGCGATGTGCGTTGCGCCTGGAAGGCCATCAGCGCCCTGCGCGACCACAGCGACCTGTTGCTCAGCCGTGCGGCCAGGACCCTGAGTGAAGGCGCGCCGCTGACCGCGCATCTGGTATGGGAACAGATCATCCGGGCCCGGCACCTGTCGCTGGCCGAAGTCTTCCAGATGGAATACACCCTGAGCCTCAACTGCTGCCGTCATCCGGAATTCAGTGAAGGCGTGCGTGCGCGGTTGATCGACAAGGACCAGAAGCCGCACTGGCACTGGCCGGACATCAACAACGTGCCGGATGCGGTGGTCGAGGCGCATTTTCACAAGGCCTGGGAAGGTCGGCATCCGCTGGCGGATTTGTCCGAATACTGAACAAACTGTGGGAGCGAGCCTGCTCGCGAAGACGGAGTGCCTGACACACCGCCATCGCGAGCAGGCTCGCTCCCACAGGTTTGACATTTGACTGACAGATTAGCGGTGGCCGCCCCGCCCGTTGCGATAGCCGCGACCGTTACCGCGATAGTCGTTGTTCCAGTTCCCGCGGTTACGGCCGTCCCAGCCATGGTTCTGATGCGTGCGGTAGTCGCCCCGCGACGGCTGATAATAACGAGTGGCCGACTGGGAATGGCGCGACGATTGATGCATCCGCGGCTGCGAGTAATAGCGCGACGGTTGATATATCCGCGGCTGTGAGTAATAGCGCGGTGTCGGCTGGTAATACCGCGCTGGAGGCACGTAGTACCGGGGCGGCGGTGTGTAGTAACCGCCACCATTGGAGTAGTAGGAACTCCCTGCGGCGTAATAGGTTGGCGATGGCGAGGTATAGACCTCGGAACTGTAGTAACTGCCTCCTTCATCGTAGTAAGGCACGCACCCACCAAGGGACAATCCCAACACTGCTAGCAGTAGAATTCGGCGCAGCTTTTTTTGACAGAGCATGGCGGCCTCCTGGACCGCGGATGAGCCACACCAGCGACGCTGGCAGGCGACAGTCAAATGTTCGGTGACTGTCGAAAGATCAGACACCGGATTCGGAATCTGGTGCGTCACTGAAACAAGTAGAAACATCTGCCCGATGAAAGGTTTTTCATCCATTCACGCCCTGATCAACGGTGTCCACCACGATGTCCACCGCCATGGTATCCACCGCCATGATGTCCACCACCGTGACCACGGTAGTAACCATTCCCGCCGTAGTAATAGGCGCGATAACCACCGTAATAGCGCGGACCGTAGTAACCGTAGTAATAGGGCGAGTAATAGCCGGGGTAGTAATAAGATCCCCCGTAGTAATCGGCAGGACCGTCGTAGTAGTAGCAGCCAGACAATCCGAGACCGAGCACTGCTCCCAACAACAATCGACGTAACATGGCGGCCTCCGTAAAGACCTGTGACAGCAGTCGGCACACACCGGCTGACACCTGTTTGGACTGGCAATCCCCTGCCAAGTGCGATGTCGCACCCACCTTCTGATCAGCGGCGGACAGGTTCCAATGCGGTGCACCCGCGCACCATCACAAGGCAGTACGCCTTTCCAATCAACACCGTCGACCTCCCCGTCGCCCGAGCTAGAGCGCTCGGGCCAACTTGGCACGCCTCTCGCTTTAACAACCCCGTGCAGGAGTCACTACAGGTTCGCGGCACCACAATTTGCAAATGGCTGACTAGGGTTCCGGCTCGCAATCGCGAGTGACTGGTCCGAGAGTTGGCGACCTCCAGTTGAGGTTACACGGCGGGACAAAAGCCCGGGAGACAAGCCACCGTTAGCGGTGCCGCTGCCGTCCTGTCCGTCCTTGATCAACTGGAGAACCACCATGTCCCAGCTTCGTTTACCCGCCCTGCTCGCCGCTGCGTTCGCAGCCCTCGTGAGCTTCTCGTCCCAGGCTGCCCAGAAAGACCACTTCAGCGTGTGCTGGACCATCTACGCCGGCTGGATGCCGTGGGAGTACGCCGGCAGCCAGGGCATCGTCGACAAATGGGCGAAGAAGTACGGCATCCAGATCGATGTGGTGCAGCTCAATGACTATGTCGAATCGATCAACCAGTACACCGCCGGCCAGTTCGACGGCTGCACCATGACCAACATGGACGCGCTGACCATTCCGGCCGCCGGCGGCGTCGACAGCACCGCGCTGATCGTCAGCGATTTCTCCAACGGCAACGACGGCATCGTGCTCAAGGGCGAAGGCAAGACAGTCGCCGACCTCAAGGGCATGGACGTCAACCTGGTGGAGCTCTCGGTCTCCCATTACCTGCTGGCCCGCGCGCTGGATTCGGTGGACCTCACCGAGAAAGACCTGAAAGTGGTCAATACCTCCGACGCCGATATCTCGGCCGCCTTCAACACCGAACAGGTCAACGCCGTCACCACCTGGAACCCGATGCTCTCGGACATCAAGGCCAAGCCCGCGGTGACCGAAGTGTTCAATTCGAGCCAGATCCCCGGCGAAATCATGGACATGATGGTGGTCAACAGCGCCACCCTCAAAGACAACCCGGCCCTGGGCAAGGCACTGACCGGTGCCTGGTTTGAAGTGGTCGAGTTGATGAACGCGAAAAACGCCGCCGGCAAAGCCGCGCTGGAACACATGGCCAAGGCCTCGGGCACTGACCTGGCGGGTTTCCAGGCGCAACTGGACACCACCCGATTGTTCGCCACGCCCAAGGAAGCCCTGGCGTTCAGCACCAGCAAGCAACTGCCGGAAACCATGCGCAAAGTCGCCGAGTTCTCCTTCCAGCACGGCTTGCTGGGTGAGGGCGCCAAGGACACCAGCGCTGTCGGCATGGCCTTCGCCAACGGCGTGACCAGCGGCGACAAAGGCAACCTCAAGCTGCGTTTCGACCCGAGCTACGTGCAGATGGCCGCCGACGCCAAGCTGTAATCAGGAGAACCGGCCATGCGCCTGATCAACCGTCACCCGGACCGCCCGAGTCGCCTGTTGTTGGTGATCCTGCCGTTCGCCCTGGTGCTGTTCGCCTATTTCATGGGCTCGGCCGAGCGACTGCTGGACAACCCCAACGACAAGCTGCTGCCCAGCGCCGTGCAGATGACCGATGCAGTGAAACGCCTGGCCTTCGTAGCCGACACCCGCACCGGCGAATACCTGCTCTGGCAGGACACGGCCTCAAGCCTGCAACGCCTGGCCATCGGCCTGGGCATCAGCGCCCTGGCCGGGCTGTGCCTGGGCATCGCCGCCGGCACCCTGCCGCTGTTCGGTGCGCCGTTGTCCCCCCTGCTGACGGTGCTGTCGATGGTGCCACCGCTGGCGATCCTGCCGATCCTGTTCATCGTCTTCGGCCTGGGGGAATTGTCGAAAGTGATGCTGATCGTCATCGGCATCACCCCGGCGCTGGCCCGGGACCTGGAACAGCGTGCCCGGGAAATTCCCGTGGAACTGCTGATCAAGGCCCAGACCCTCGGCGCCTCCACCTGGACCCTGATGTTGCGGGTGGTGTTGCCGCAACTGTTGCCACGGCTGTTGATCTCGCTGCGCTTGATGCTCGGCTCGGCATGGCTGTTCCTGATCGCCGCCGAAGCCATTGCCTCCACTGATGGCCTTGGCTACCGGATCTTCCTGGTGCGCCGCTACCTGGCGATGGACGTGATCTTGCCCTACGTGGTGTGGATCACCCTGCTCGCCTGGCTGATGGATTGGGGCCTTAAACGCCTGACCCGGCGTGCGTTCCCCTGGTATGAGGGGGCCGCCAAATGAGCTTCATCACCGTTAAAAACGTCTGGCAGCAATACGCCGATCAAGTGGTGCTCGAAGGCCTCAACCTGAACGTCAACGAGGGTGAGTTCTGCACACTGGTGGGGGCGTCCGGTTGCGGCAAATCGACCTTCCTGCGCCTGCTGCTCGGCCAGGAACGCGCCAGTCGCGGCGAGATCCTGCTCGACGGCCAGCCCTTGGCCGGTGAACCGGATGCCAGCCGTGGCGTGGTGTTCCAGCGCTACTCGGTGTTCCCGCACCTGAGCGTGCTGGACAACGTCGCCCTCGGCCTCGAACTGCCGCGTTCGCCCTTGCTCGGGCGCCTGTTCGGCAGTGCGAAAAAAGAGGCCCGCGAACAGGCCTCGGTGCTGCTGCACAAGGTCGGCCTCGGCCATTCGCTGGACAAGTACCCGGCGCAGCTCTCCGGCGGCATGCAACAACGGCTGGCCATCGCCCAGGCGCTGATCATGAAACCGCGGGTGTTGCTGCTCGACGAACCCTTCGGCGCCCTCGATCCGGGCATCCGCAAAGACATGCACGCCTTGCTCCTGGAGCTGTGGCGCGAGACCCGGCTGACGGTGTTCATGGTCACCCATGACCTGTCCGAAGGCTTCAGCCTCGGCACGCGCCTGCTGGTGTTCGACAAGGTCCGTCTCGACCCGCACGCCCCCGGCGCCTATGGCGCACGCATCACCTACGACATCCCTTTGAACAGCGACCGCCGCGCCCAGTGCAAAGCCGTCGACGCCCTGCCGCTGCCGGTGGCGGGCACGTTTCGTATCGCTTAGAGGATTTTTCACAATGACTGATTCGACTCAACTGTTCCCGCCCTTCGCCGAAGAAATGCTCCCCGGCGGCGGCCATCGTTCCTTCGTGCTCAAGCGCGGCCAATTGCTGCGCCTGACCGACCTGCGCGGCGGCGCCAACGTCAGCCTGACACTGCTCAACGCCAACGAAAAAACCGAGCGCCTGAACCTGCCCGACAGCCTCAAATGCCAACACACCGCCAAGCTCACCGCCGGCCATTGCCTGTACTCGGACATGGGCCGCGTGCTGGCCGCCATCACCGCCGACACCTGCGGCTGGAGCGACAGCCTGGGCGGCGTGCTCTGCGCCGAAGAGGTCGCAGAAAAATACGGCGCGGGACGCTATCAGGAACTGCGTAACGGCTTCTTCCGCAACGGCACCGACAACCTGCTGGTGGAACTGGGCAAGTGGGGGTTGGGCCTGTCCGATCTGCTGATGACGCTCAACCTGTTCAGTCGTGTGAACGTTGATGACGCCGGACGCTTCCATTTCGTCGAGGGCAATTCCAAGGCTGGCGACTACATCGAGTTGTACGCACCGATGGACACCCTGGTGGTGCTCACCGCTCTGCAGCACCCGATGGATCCATCGCCGGAATATGCACCGAAACCGCTGAAGCTCAGCTGGATGAACGCCGACGCCAGCGTCGCCGAACACTGCCGCACCTCGCGCCCGGAAAACGAGCGCGGCTTCATCAACACCGACCGTCTGTTCGCCTGAGGATCGCTGCCATGTCACTCGCAATCGCTACCGCTGCCGTTCACACAAGCAGGCAACCAGACACCGCGATCTACCGCGCCACCATCCCCGCCGGCGAACCCTGGCTGATGGAGGTCAAGGCCGGCCAGACCCTGCGCATCCTCGACCTTGAAGGCAATCAGGCCGTCGACACCTTGTTCTACAGCGTCGCCAATCCCAAGGAACGCTACGACGTGCAGCGCACGTTGCGTCGGCAGAACAGCGTGTACCTGAGCACCGGCTGCGTGCTGTATTCCAACCTCGGCAAACCGATGCTGACCATCGTCGCCGACACTTGCGGGCGTCACGACACCCTCGGCGGCGCCTGTGCGCAAGAGAGCAACACCGTGCGCTACGCCCTGGAGAAGCGCTACATGCACAGCTGCCGCGACAACTACCTGCGCGCCTGTGTCCACGACGGACGCCTGGGCAAGGGCGACATCGGGCCGAACATCAACTTCTTCATGAACGTGCCGGTCACCGCCGACGGCGGCTTGACGTTCGAAGACGGGATTTCCGCGCCGGGCAAGTACGTCGACCTGCGCGCCGAGATGGACGTGATCGTGCTGATCTCCAACTGCCCGCAACTGAACAACCCGTGCAACGCCTACAACCCGACACCAGCGGAGCTACTGGTATGGAACTGAAACTCGCGCGCTTGCGCCGCTGGCTGTTCACCCTGTGCCAGGCCCGTTCAGGGCAGTGCCTCAAACAGTAAAAGCCACCACCGCCCCCTGTAGGAGCGAGCTTGCTCGCGAAAAACCCAAGAGCGCCGCTGGGCATCTGGTTTTACGCGTAATCGTTCACGACCATCGCGAGCAAGCTCGCTCCTACAAGGGGCCAATGGTGTTTTGGAACGAATTGATTCTGCCGCCGGGGACGACCCTGGTGACTGTCGAAAAACTGCGGGACGGCCCGCATCCCAGTCGAGGCTGATGCGCAATCGCCTCCGGGGGTTATGCCATGTTCGAAAAAGTCCTGATTGCCAACCGTGGCGCCATTGCCTGCCGCATCCTGCGGACCTTGCGTGAACTGCACGTGCGGGGTGTCGCCGTTTACTCCGAAGCCGACGCGGCCAGCCTGCACATCCTGCACGCCGACGATGCGCACAGCCTCGGTGAAGGCGCAGCCGCCGGCACGTACCTGGCGGTCGATAAAATCCTCGCCATCGCCAAAGCCAGCGGCGCCACCGCGATCCATCCCGGTTACGGCTTCCTCTCGGAAAACGCCACATTCGCCGAAGCCTGCGAAGCCGCCGACATCGCCTTCATCGGCCCGACACCGGAACAACTGCGGGTGTTCGGCCTCAAGCACACCGCCCGCGCCCTGGCCCGGCAACAGGGTGTGCCCATGCTTGAAGGCACCGAGTTGCTCGAGAGCCTCGACGCAGCACTGATCGCCGGTGAGCAGGTCGGCTACCCGGTGATGCTCAAGAGCACCGCCGGCGGTGGCGGCATCGGCATGCGCGTATGCCGCAGCGCAGCCGAGTTGAGCGAATCCTTCGAAGCGGTCAAGCGCCTGGGCCAGAACAATTTCAGCGACGCCGGGGTGTTCATCGAGAAGTACATCCAGCGTGCCCGTCACCTGGAAGTGCAGGTATTCGGCGACGGCCACGGCGAAGTGATCGCCCTTGGCGTACGCGACTGTTCGGTGCAGCGTCGCAACCAGAAAGTCCTCGAAGAAACCCCGGCACCGAACCTGCCCGAGGGCATGGCCGATGAACTGTGCGCCGCGGCAATCAAACTGGCCAAAGCGGTGAACTACCGCAGCGCCGGCACCGTGGAGTTCGTCTTCGACAGCGATGCCCGGCGTTTCTATTTCCTGGAAGTGAACACCCGTTTGCAGGTGGAACACGGCGTCACCGAACAGGTGTGGGGCGTCGACCTCGTGCGCTGGATGGTGCAACTGGCGGCCGGTGAGCTGCCGCCGCTGAGCGGTCTGGTACAGGGTTTGAAGCCGCAGGGTCATGCAATTCAGGCGCGGTTGTATGCCGAGGATCCGGGGCGCGATTTCCAGCCAAGCCCCGGGTTGCTCACGGCGGTGAATTTCCCTGACGCCGACGGCAAACGACTGCGCATCGACACCTGGGTCGAAGCGGGCTGCGAGATCCCGCCGTATTTCGACCCAATGATCGCCAAAGTCATCAGTTGGGCGCCGACGCGCGAAGAGGCTGCTGCGGATCTGCATCAAGCGCTGGGTGCCAGCCTGCTCTACGGCGTGGAAACCAACCGCGATTACCTGCGCCAGATACTGCTCGATACGCCTTTCGCCAGCGGCCAGCCGTGGACCCGTTGCCTGGAAGGCCTGGTGTATCAGGCCAACACGTTCGAGGTACTCAGCGCCGGTACGCAAACCAGTGTGCAGGATTATCCGGGGCGCCTCGGTTACTGGGCGGTCGGCGTGCCGCCTTCAGGGCCGATGGACAGTCGGGCGCTGCGCCTGGGTAACCGTTTGCTGGGCAACGACGAAGGCGCGGCGGCGCTGGAAATCACCATGAGCGGGCCGTTGCTGCGCTTCAATTGCGAGGCGGTGGTAGCGGTGACCGGCGCGGTGATTCCATTGCTGCTCGACGGCCAAAGCGTGCCGATGAACACTGCGCTGGTGATTCCGGCAGGCGCCAGCTTGAGCCTCGGCACCATTGCCGGCGCAGGCGCGCGCAGTTATCTGTGTCTGCGTGGCGGCCTGCAGGTGCCGGACTATCTGGGCAGCAAAAGCACCTTCACCCTGGGGCAATTTGGCGGGCACGGTGGCCGCGCCTTGCGGGCCGGTGACGTATTGCACCTGCCAGCGCTGAATGACCGCAGCACCGGTCAACAACTGGCTGAAGATCAGGTCACCGAGTTGCCGGCGGTTCGGCAGATTCGCGTGATCTACGGCCCCCACGGTGCGCCGGAATACTTCACCGAAAACTACATCGGTACCTTCTTCGCCACCCAGTGGGAAGTGCATTTCAACTCCAGCCGCACCGGTGTGCGCCTGATCGGGCCGAAGCCTGAATGGGTGCGTGCCGACGGTGGGGAGGCGGGTTTGCATCCGTCGAACATTCACGACAATCCGTATGCGATTGGCGCGGTGGATTTCACCGGGGACATGCCGGTCATCCTCGGCCCGGATGGCCCAAGTCTTGGCGGGTTCGTGTGCCCGGTGACGGTGATCGAGGCGGATCTTTGGCAGCTTGGTCAACTGAAGGCGGGGGACAAGGTGCAGTTCTCCCCCATCGACATCAAGACCGCCCGCGATCTCGCCCGCAAATGGGATACCTGTGGGAGCTGGCTTGCCAGCGATGGGGCCCGATCAGACACCGCATCAACTTCATCGCTGGCAAGCCAGCTCCTACAGGGGGTTGTGTCGCCTGTGGTGCTGGATATCGGTCAGGGAGATACGCGGCTGGTTGCACGGCTGTCGGGTGACACACATCTGCTCCTTGAAATCGGCGCCCCCGAACTCGACCTGGTCCTGCGCTTCCGCGCCCACGCCCTGATGCAAGCCCTGGAAAGCCAACACCTGCACGGCGTGATCGACCTGACGCCAGGCATCCGCTCACTGCAAGTCCACTATCAACCCGAACAACTGCCACTGACCGACCTGCTCGGCATCGTCGCCGGCGAATGGGACGCCGTGTGCGCCGCCAAAGACCTGCAAGTGCCCTCGCGCATCGTCCATCTGCCACTGTCCTGGGACGACCCGGCGTGCCAGTTGGCCATCGAGAAGTACATGACCACAGTGCGCAAGGACGCGCCCTGGTGCCCGAGCAACCTGGAGTTCATCCGCCGCATCAACGACCTGCCAAACCTCGATGAAGTGCAACGCACGGTGTTCGACGCCAGTTACCTGGTGATGGGGCTGGGCGACGTTTACCTCGGCGCGCCGGTCGCCACCCCGCTCGATCCGCGCCATCGCCTGGTCACGACCAAGTACAACCCGGCGCGCACCTGGACCGCGGAAAACTCGGTGGGCATCGGTGGCGCGTACATGTGCGTCTACGGCATGGAAGGCCCCGGCGGTTATCAGTTTGTCGGGCGCACGCTACAGATGTGGAACCGCTACCGCGAAGTCGCTGCGTTCGATGGCAAGCCATGGTTGCTGCGGTTTTTCGACCAGATCCGTTTCTACCCGGTCAGCGCCGATGAACTGCTGCGCATTCGCCAGGATTTCCCCCTCGGGCGCTTCAACCTGAACATCGAACACAGTCAGTTGAACCTGGCGGATTACCAGGCGTTTCTGACGCAGGAAGCCCAGACCATCGGCGCGTTTCGCGAACAGCAAAAAAGCGCGTTCAATGCCGAGCGTGAGCGCTGGATCGCCAGCGGCCAGGCGCATTTCGACAGCGAAGAGCCGGCCCCGGAGACGACCGAGGAGGCACCGCTGGCCAGCGGTCAACAGAGTGTCGACAGCCACATCGCCGGCAACCTCTGGCAGGTTCAGGTCGAGGCCGGCAAGCGCGTCGCGGCCGGTGATGTGCTGGTGATCCTGGAGTCGATGAAGATGGAAATCCCCCTGCTCGCCCCCATGGCCGGAGTGGTGCGCGAGGTGCGCGTGCAACCGGGTTCGGCGGTGCGCGCCGGACAGCGCGTCGTGGTGCTGGAACTTGACTGAACCCATTTTGAAAAGGACGCATGCCATGAATATCAATCTGCAACTCGACGCCCTGCGCAGCGCCTACCGCGACGGCAGCCTTAACCCCCGTCAATTGCTGACGAACCTGCGGGACAAAGCCGCCGCGCTGAATCCGGACTATCACCTGTTCATCCACCTGCTAAGCGCCGAGGAACTGGAGCCGTACCTCGCCGCCCTCGACGGCCGCGACCTCGACAGCCTGCCGCTCTACGGCGTGCCATTTGCGATCAAGGACAACATCGACCTGGCGGGCATTCCGACCACGGCAGCGTGCCCGGCATTTGCCTACGTGCCGCAGCGTTCGGCGACCATCGTCGAACAACTGCTGGCCCTGGGTGCGATTCCGTTGGGCAAGACCAATCTCGACCAGTTCGCCACCGGGCTCAATGGCAGCCGATCACCCTATGGCGTGTGCCCCAACAGCGTGTTGCCGGAGTATCCGTCGGGCGGCTCCAGCGCCGGATCGTCGCTGGCGGTAGCGCTCGGAGTCGCGAGCTTTTCCCTGGGTACCGACACCGCCGGCTCCGGGCGCGTGCCGGCGGCGTTGAACAACCTGGTCGGCATGAAAGCCACCAAGGGCCTGATCTCGACGGCCGGCGTGGTGCCGGCCTGTCGTACCCTCGATTGCGTCACTACGTTCACCGCCACGGCGCGGGAGGCCAGTCAGTTGCTGGCGCTCACCGCACGCCTCGACCCGCGGGACGAATACAGCCGCAGCAACCCGCTGTGGAATGACTGCTCGGCGTTCGGCACACCACGGCCGTTCCGGTTCGGCGTGCCACGTGCACAGGACCTGCAATTCTTTGGATGCCCTGAAGGCCCGCTGTTGTTCGGTGATGCCATCGACCGTCTCAAGGCCTTGGGCGGCGAAGCGGTGGAGCTTGATCTGTCACCGTTTCTGGAGGCCGCACGTTTGCTCTATGAAGGCCCGTGGGTGGCCGAGCGCTACAGCGTGGCCGGGGAGTTGATGGCACAAAACCCCGAGGCCGTGTTGCCGGTGATTCGCGCTGTATTGGCCAAGGCAACCGCCGTCGACGGCGTGCAGACCTTCCGCGCCCAATACCGGCTGCAAGCGCTCAAGACCCTGTGCGACGCAGCGCTGGAAGGTCTCGATTGTGTCGTCACGCCCACCATCGGCCGCCCGGTGTCGCTGGCGGAACTCAAGGCCGAACCGGTGCTGCGCAATTCGGACCTCGGCTACTACACCAACTTCATGAACCTGCTCGACTACGCCGCCGTCGCCGTGCCCAGCGCCTTCATGGACAACGGCCTGCCATGGGGCGTGACATTGTTTGGCCGGGCCTTCACCGATCAGTACCTGTTGAGCGTGGCCGATGCCTTGCAGCGCCAGCAAGGCCTGGCCGCTCCCGCACCGGCGCCGGTTGCCCGCCATGATCGAGCGCGGCTGGTGGTCTGCGGCGCGCATCTGGACGGGCTGGCGTTGAACTGGCAGCTCAGGCAGCGTGGCGCCCGGTTGCTGGAAACAACCTTCAGCTCGCCGGATTATCAACTCCATGCCCTGGCCGGCGGCCCGCCGTTGCGTCCGGGCATGGTCCGCGTGAAGGATGGCGGCGTGGCGATTGCCGTGGAAGTCTGGGAGTTGCCCAGCCGAGAACTGGGTTCATTCCTGACCGGGATACCGGCACCGCTGGGACTGGGCAAGGTGCAACTGGCGGACGGCCGCTGGGAGAGCGGGTTTATCTGCGAGGCGTATGGACTGGAGGGCGCGGTGAACATCAGCCATTTCGGCGGCTGGCGGATGTACCTGAAATCACTGGGCTAAACACCAGACTCATAACCCTGTGGGAGCGAGCTTGCTCGCGATAGCGGTGTGACATTCAGCCTTGATGTGGCAGACACGCCGCCATCGCGAGCAAGCTCGCTCCCACAAGGTCCGTGCAAGATTTACGACCATTCGCAGCGCACATGGAGCAGTTATTTCCCGGCAGTACCCTTAGAATGCCTGCCATCGGATGACTGCCAATGGAACTGCCATGCCGCTTCGCTCGCCGCTGTATTCTCAACGCTCGTTGGTGCTCACGCTGGTCGCATTGCTGGGCGCAGGCTTCCTCGCCACCTCCTTTCTCAGTTACTACGCCTCCCGGGCCTCGATCCGCAACAACATCGTCAACACCGAACTGCCGCTGACATCGGACACGGTCTACTCGGAAATCCAGAAAGACCTGGTCAGGCCGATCCTGATTTCCTCGATGATGGCCCGCGACACCTTCATGCGCGACTGGGTGGTCAATGGTGAAAAGGATTCCGACCAGATGACCCGATACCTCAACGAGGTCATGACCCACTACGGCGCCTACACCGCGTTCTTCGTCTCCAACACCAGCCTGACTTACTACCACGCCAAGGGTGTGCTCAAGCAGGTCAAGGCCACCGAGCCCCGCGACGCCTGGTATTTCCGCGTGCGGGACATGAAGGATCCGTACGAGATCAACGTCGACCCGGACCTCGCCAACAAGGACAACCTGACCTTTTTCATCAACTACAAGGTTCACGACTACAACGACCGGTTCATCGGCGCGGCCGGGGTTGGCCTGACCGTCGACGCCGTGATCAAGCTGATCGACAAGTACCAGCAGCGTTATCAGCGCAGCGTATATTTCGTCGACAACTTCGGACGCCTCGTGCTGACAGGCGCCGAAGGCGGTCCGCAGGGTGCGCGCATCGGGCAGAAACTCGGTGAACTGGACGGCATGAAGGACCTGGTCAGTCGGCTGCCCAAACCCCACAGCGGCAGCTACGAATATTCCGTGCAGGGCCAGGGGCATTTCCTCAATGTGCGGTTCATCCCGGAACTGAACTGGTACCTGTTCGTCGACAAACGCGAGGACAGCGCCCTGGGTGAAATCCGCCAGTCGCTGTACCTCAACCTGCTGATCTGCCTGCTGGTCACGCTGATCGTGCTGGTCCTGCTCAACCAGGTCATCAAGCGCCTTCAGGACAAGATCCAGGCCCAGGCCACCCTCGACAGCCTGACCGAACTGCCCAACCGTCGCGGCTTCGACCTGCTGGCCATACAGGCCATGCACGAAGCCCGGCGCGAGCCCAAACCGCTGACTGCCTTGCTGCTGGACCTCGACCGCTTCAAGGTGTTGAACGACACCTATGGCCACCTGGCCGGCGATCAGGTATTGAATGGTTTTGCCCAGGATCTGAAGAGCTGCCTGCGGCACGCCGACATCGTCTGCCGCTGGGGCGGTGAAGAGTTCATCGTGCTGCTCAAGGACACCGACGGCAAGACCGGCCTGATGATTGCCGAGAAAATTCGTCAATACGTGGAGCAACAGAGCTACACCTACAACGGCCAGATCTTGCGAGTGACCGTCAGCATCGGCCTGACCACCCTGCAGCCCGATGACACCTTGCACACCCTGCTGTCACGGGCTGATCATGCGATGTACCGGGCCAAGCAAAGTGGCCGTAACCGAACCTGCGTGGAAATGGCTCACTCCATCCATGAACCAGCCTGACCTCTGCCCCGCCTGCGGCGCACCCAACGACTGCACCCTGGCCGACCCGCGAACCGCCGACCGCGCCTGCTGGTGCTACGGCGTCAGCATCGACCCGACCGTGCTCCAGGCGCTGCCGGCGCAACTGCGCAACGCCTCGTGCCTGTGCCCGCGCTGCGCCGAGGTCGAGGCGCAGTTGCAAGCAGCGTCCGAATCGATCAAGTAAGATGCGCGGCCCTTTCTTCACTGATCCCTAAGTCATGCGTGTCGACCGATTCCTCAGCAACCTGCCGTGCTTCAACCGTAAGCAGGTGCGCCTGTTGCTGGTGGAAAAACGCGTCAGGATTGATGGAAAAGTCGTCAGCGACCCACACAGTGAAGTCCGCGAGTTCAGCCGCGTCGAAGTCGACAACGACGTGCTGCAAGTCGGTAAACCCCTGCGCCATTTCATGCTGCACAAACCCGCCGGATGCGTCAGCGCCACCCGGGATCCGCAGCACCCGACCGTGCTCGACTTGATCCACGAGCCGGACAAGGACGAGTTGCACATCGCCGGGCGCCTGGACTTCAACACCACCGGCCTGATGCTGATCACCAACGACGGCAGCTGGTCGCGGCGCCTGACCCAACCGCAGACCAAACTGCCCAAGGTGTATTACGTCGAAACCGAACAGGAGATCGGCCCTGAATACGCGATCAAGTTCAGCCAGGGGCTGTACTTCGCCTTCGAAGACCTCACCACGCAACCCGCCGGGCTGGAGCTGCTCGGGCCGAAATGCGCGCGCCTGAGCATCGTCGAAGGCCGCTATCACCAGGTCAAGCGCATGTTCGGCCACTTCAACAACAAGGTGATGCGCCTGCACCGCGAGCGCATGGGCCCGCTGGTGCTCGACGACAGGTTGAAACCGGGCGAATACCGCCCACTGAGCGATGAAGAGATCGGATTGATCTAAGCAGGCGACCGTCGAGCAGAAGTTGTCGAACAATTTACCAATGGCACTTGCGCGATGACGTGACCCCTGCTTGAATCAGGACGTCGGCCGAAATGTGACCGATGAGTCACCCCATACTTCTAAGAAACTTTTTGCCGGTAGGAACCCAAGGGTTCCGGCCTCATCCGGCAGACTGCCCGCCAATAACAATACCCGTCGACCGGACTGCAATGGATCGACATGGGCCTCTCAAATTCCAGGCGTATGCCTACCTGTCATAAAGCTCGTGCAATCTCTATTGCGCGCATACCCGCTTGCCAGGAGTCTAATGACATGAGGCCAGAAATCGCTGTGCTGGATATACAGGGTCAGTATCGGGTTTACACGGAGTTCTATCGCGCAGACGCCGCAGAGAAGACCATTATCCTGGTCAACGGCTCGATGGCCACGACTGCGTCGTTTGCACAAACCGTGAAAAACCTCCATCCGCAGTTCAACGTCGTCTGCTACGACCAGCCCTACGCGGGCCGGTCAAAGGCCCACAATCTGCATGAGAAATTGCTGACCAAGGAAGTCGAAGGGCAGATCCTTCTGGAGCTGATCGACCACTTCGCCGCCGAACACGTGCTGTCGTTTTCCTGGGGTGGCGCCGCGACCCTGGTCGCCTTGGCCCAACGGCCACGACGCATCGAAAAAGCCGTGATCAGCTCGTTCTCCCCGGAGATCAACGCGCACATGCTCGACTACCTCGAGCGCGGCGTCGATTACCTCGGCAGCCGGGATGGCGACCGGGTCGGCAACCTGGTGAACAGCACCATCGGCAAACACCTGCCGACCCTGTTCAAGCGCTTCAACTATCGGCACGTCAGCAGCCTGGCCGATCATGAATACGGGCAGATGCACTTCCACATCAGCGACCTGCTGCACAGCGATCGCCAATGCTTTTTCAAAGCGGCGGAAAAAATCAACGTGCCGGTGCTGTTCATGAACGGCGAATGGGACGAATACACCGCCGCCGATGGCGCACGGTTGTTCGCCAACCACGTGCAGCACGCCACCTTCACGACCCTTCAGGCCACCGGCCACTTTCTCGACATGGAACACAAAGCCGCCTGCCGAGACAGCCGCAACGCACTGATGGGGTTCCTGAAACCGGCCCAGCACGATAGCCGACCGCGTTACCACTACGTCCAGGACCACCATGCATTGGCACTTTGAAACAGAGTCATCGCGAGCAAGCCCCGCCCTGCTGAATCAAACGTATTCTGCAGGCGCGAGGCTTGCCCGCGATCGACCGCCATGCGCCCCAGGCCTTGTCGGTACATCGCGTTAAACCCGCCCCACGTAAAGAAAAACTTCAAATCGCCGGCCGTATCTGGTACAAAGTCAGCGCTCTGAGCGGGTGTCGTATAATGGCATTACTCCAGCTTCCCAAGCTGATAACGAGGGTTCGATTCCCTTCACCCGCTCCAATCGAATTTTGATCTCACGTCAGGGTGGTTTTGACGGGGGATGCAGAGACAGAAAAACCGGTCTTGATGGCCGGTTTAATGAGATGGTCAGCCTGACCGAGAAGCCCTGCAGGTTTACGCTTGCAGGGCTTTTCTCGTTTTCGGCCGGAGGATCTCTCATGAACACGATGACGCTTCTCGGTATCGACATCGGCAAACACAGTTTCCACTTGCATGGCCAGGACTCTAAAGGCCACCAGGTCTTGCGCAAAAAAACCAACCGCGGCCAATTGCTCAGTACATTGGCCCAGCTACCGGCCTGCACGGTGGTGATGGAGTCGTGCGGCGGCGCCCACTGGCTGGCTCGACAGATCGGTGCGTTGGGCCACGAGGTGAAGCTGATCGCCCCGCAGTACGTCAAACCATTCGTCAAAGGCAACAAAAACGACTTCATTGATGCCGAAGCGATTTGCGAGGCGGCGAGCCGCCCCGCCATGCGCTTCTGCTCGATCAAAACCGCAGAGCAGCAAACGCTTTCAGCCCTGCATCGGGTCCGTGAATCATTGATTGGCCATCGCACAGTGGCGACCAACCAGATTCATGGCTTTCTGCTGGAGTTCGGGATCAGCCTGCCTATTGGAGTCACTGCGTTGCACCGCGTGCCAGCGCTGCTGGACGATCCACAACACCCCGTTCCAGTACGCCTGAAGGGTGTGGTGATGCGTCTTCATCGTCAAATTCAACAGCTCAATGATGAAATCAAGGACATCGAGTCCGACCTGAAACAGCAGTTGAAAGAAGATGATGCCGGGAGTCGTCTGCAGAGTATTCCAGGTATTGGTCCCATCACCGCCAGCGCGGTATTGGCCGATGTGGGCGATGCGTCGAACTATCGAAGTGGTCGTGATTTTGCCGCTTCACTAGGGCTGGTGCCGAAACAGTACTCAACGGGTGGCAAGACGGTGCTGCAGGGGATCAGCAAACGTGGCGACAAGCACATACGCCAACTGCTGGTGCAGGGCGCGCGGGCACTCATGCAACATATCGATAAGCGGGAAGATGCCCTTGGGCCTTGGGTTCGAGAACTGCTAACGCGTCGACACGCCAATGTTGTCGCCTGCGCGCTGGCGAACAAACTGGCGCGAATCGTGTGGGCGGTACTGGCCAAAGGCGGCCAGTACGCCCCACATCCGAACGTTTGAACCTACAGCTTTACCACCGGCTTTTGCGACGTCACTGACTGATGACAGTAAACGGCATATGGCCCGACTGAGAACCTGGCACAAAAATCAGCTTTAGAGGCTGACGGTTTTTTCAGGACAGTCGGGAGCGGCTACTCATCGAGGGCCGAGCGTTGTTACAGCAACGCTCACAACGAGCCCGAATACATTAGCGCAAGCCAGCTTTACCGAAAACAGCCAAAGAGGTTGCAGGAGACGGGCTGACCATACATTTTTGTGCCCGCGATTTGGGGGAACTCGCTGGTATAGGGGTTCCTTCTCATCCGAACCTTGCGCAACTTTTTTCGTTTAGAAGGCTTGCCTCGCGCCCTCCCATACGCAAAGCGCTCCTGTGCAGAAGCGACTACTATAAAAGTCCCGTTAGCGTTTTTTTCACATGATGGGGATTTGTTAGCGAATTTCGGTGACCGTTAGCCTTTTCACTCTCCGTGAAATTAACGTTTTCGTGTAAAATCAGCTTTTCGTTAGCGTTTTTATCGCCCCAGTAAAGGATTTCGTTAATGCAGGTCGGTTTAAAGGCACTCGCAAACCAGTACGACATCGTTCTGGCACAGCCACTGCGCGTCGAATCGACGATTGGCACGACACGTGTCAGTCGCGAAAGTAGCGGGCATACGCAGAATCAGTATCCCCCGAGCTACCGGCCTGCCGACGATTTCTCAGGGCATTTCGAATTCGGCCTCAAATACGAAGAAATCCATCTCGAATTCTTTGCTCGCTTGTTTGCAAAGACCGGACCCGCCCCTGTCGAAGCCTGGTGCCGACGAGAGCCTTTTGGCCAATATGCTCGCCGCACGGGGTTTCTCTACGAATGGCTGACAGGGCAAAGTCTGGATGTGCCAGACGTAACCAACGGTGGCTATGTCGATGCACTTTCTGCGCAGGACTACCTCACCCGTAGTGAAGCACCACGAGTTCGACGTTGGCGAGTCAAAAACAACCTGCCCGGTACACCCGGTTTTTGCCCTTTGGTTCGTCGTACGACGGCAGTCAAAGAGGCTCTGCAATTCGATCTCGGCGCGGCGTTGAAGGAGTTGGATCGAACCTTTGGTGCCGATATCTTGATGCGTACGGCCAGTTGGTTGACGTTCAAGGAGTCACGAGCCAGCTTTCTCATCGAAAAAGAGGCCGACCAGGCTGATCGCATCCAGCGTTTTGCGCATGTCATTGCCCAGCACTGCGGCCATATCGAAGCCCCATTGAGCAATGACAGCCTGCGTTCCCTGCAAGCCGGCATTCTGGGGCGAGATGCCATTGGGCTCGGCTTGCGGCGCTCCCCGGTATTTGTAGGTCAGGCCACAATGCGCGAGGACATCGTGCATTACATTGCCCCGCACTTTGAAGAACTTGCCCCTCTACTGGAAGGCCTCAACGAGTTCGAGGTCGCAACGCGGGGTGCCGAGTCCGTGGCACGCGCCGCAGTGCTAGCATTCGGCTTCGTGTACATCCATCCCATGCGTGACGGCAACGGCCGGATTCACCGCTTCCTGATCAACGACACCTTGATCAGGGACAAGGCAGTGCCCGACGGCGTGATCCTGCCCGTGTCAGCCACTATCACCAGTTCGATCGATTTCAGGGCAGGCTACGACCGTACGCTCGAGGTGTTTTCACGACCGTTTATGCGCCGTTACGCGGCGGCTTATCGGTTTGGCGAACTCGTGACCTATGAGGACGGAACTCCCAGCAATTTCATCTTCGATGAATACAAAGACGCAGGCTTTGCCTGGCGCTACCCAGACCTGACCGAACACGTCTTGTACACCGCTCGCGTCGTCGAGCACACGATTCGTACGGAGATGGCGGATGAAGCACGAGTTTTAATGATCTTTCAGCGAGCGCAGGAACAACTCAAAGAAGTGCTCGAGATGCCGGATCAGGATGCCAACCGGATCATCCGTTCGATCAAGGAGAACGGCTGGGTGGTGTCCGGAAAGCTGAAGAAAGGCTATCCACCACTTGAAGATGACCGAATGGCGCAACGTGTTGTGGACGCGGTGCGTTCAGCGTTTGAGAGTTGAGTGACGGGAGATATGAATACACAAAAAGGCCGGTCCGATGTGACCGGTTTTTGTGGGCGGAATTTGGGTGATACAGACCGATGTACGACCTGGTAACGATCTGACTGAACGAAGGTGGATTTTCCAGGAAGTAATATGCAAAAAAGCCCAGCATTGAGCTGGACTTTGAATTGGCGTTGTGATGAAAGATCAGCCCGTCGGGGCAGCGGCCTTAGCTGCTTTTATAGCTTCTGCTTTCTGAACGACATCACGTTGAGAGGCGTTAGCCTTGCTAATCACGCCCATCAAGATTTCTCGCCTTGCTTCGGCTGAAGTGTTAGAAAAAAATCAGTCAACGCACTGGTTTTTTTGGCCTTGGCTGTACTCATTGATTTCATGCCTCTGTTAACAGCTCAACGAGCTGAACCTGATCATAGGTCTGAGGGACCAGAGCGTCAATCGTATCGCCACTGGCGTCGAGCTCTACCCATTGACTGCCTCCATCAAAGTTTTTAATCAATAAATCGATATGGATTTGATCACCGTACAAACGTTTGAGCTCAATCACGTTCCTCCTCGCTGCGATAAACTGTCTCGCAAACTCCTGCAACGGAATATTCCTGCCCTCCGTAAGCTCTCTTGCCTGAACGAACTGCCAAGCAAGTTCTGGTCTCTGGTAAACGTACAATGCAGGGCTTGAAGGTGGTGGATCTCGGTTGCGGTTACGGCTGGTTTTGTCGTTGGGCCAGTGATCAAGGCGCTGACAGCGTGCTCGGTCTGGATGTTTCGCAAAAGATGCTGGAGCAGGCGCGCAAAACCACCGCGGCAGCAAACATCCGTTATGAGCGCGCCGACCTGGAAGCCCTCGATCTGCCCGCCGGCGGTTTCGACCAGGCCTACAGCTCCCTGGCGTTGCACTACATCAAGGACTTGCCGGGGTTGTTCGCCAATGTGCACGCGGCGCTCAAGCCCGGTTCGCAGTTCGTGTTTTCCATCGAGCACCCGATCTTCATGGCACCGCGTAATCCTGGCTGGATCATCGATGCCGAGGGCTGCAAGCGTTGGCCGGTGGACGGTTATCAGCGTGAAGGCGAGCGCGTGACCAACTGGCTGGCCGAGGGTGTGATCAAGCAGCATCGCACCATTGGCACCTTGCTCAACCTGCTGATTGCAGCGGGTTTCAGCATTCGCCATGTCAACGAATGGGGGCCGAGCGATGCCGAGGTGGCGGCGCAACCGGCGCTGGCCGAAGAGCGGGAGCGGCCGATGATGATGCTGGTCGGCGTTCAGCGCTGAGCCACGCTCGTATCTTTTGCGTATAGATCCCGGCACGCGAATAAAGAAACCGTAGCGCGGCGTTGAGCCCGGAAATAGATCCCTTATTCTCCCGGCTCACCCTTCGCCACGAGATCGACATGCACAATTCAGAGTTGGGAATCATGATCATTTCATTGATCGGGTTGTTCGGCTTTGCCTCGTTTGCTTTTGAATACTTAAGCGCCAGACGCTCGAAAAAAAAGTAGGAGCCAGCCTGCTGGCGATGGTCGTTAACGATCACGCGTGTGAACTGGATAAACGCGGCGCACTCGAGTCCATCGCCGGCAAGCCGGCTCCTACAGGTATTGCGCTATCCATGTTTCCCGGGATTACATGAAGAGCCTGAAAAAGGGACGGAAGACACTGATCAACCGTCCCTTCTGTGCATCAGCGAGTCGCGACGATAAACAGTCGCGGGAACGGCAGCAGCACCGACCCATCGGCCAAGGCCGGATACGCCCGCTCGATAGCAGTTTGATATTGCTTCAGATACTGCGCCCGTTCCGCTTCGTCCAGCGGTTCGAGAAACGGCCGCAAGCCACTGCCCTTGAACCACTCCACCACGCCAGACGCGCCACCCGCCAGCGGATGGTGGTAAGTGGTGCGCCACACATCGACGCGCGAGCAACAGGCCTTGAGTATCGAGTAATAACCACTGGCATCGGCCATCTCGGTCCGCTGCCCGGCGGCGCCTGCCAGTTTGCCGGCCCAAGGACCGTCAGCGGCGACTTCACGCATCAAGCGGTGAGAAGGTTCATTGAGGTTGTCGGGCATCTGGATCGCCAGGCTGCCACCCGGTGCCAATTTACTCACCAGTGAAGGAAACAGCGCCGCGTGATCGGGCAGCCACTGCAACACGGCGTTGGCGAAAATCACATCGAAGGGGCCTGTGTCGTTCCAGGTGTCGATGTCGGCGATGTCGAACTGCACCTGCGGCAAGCGCTTGCGTGCGGCCTCGATCATGTCGGACGAACTGTCCAGGCCGCGGACCGTGGCGTTGGCAAAGCGCTCGACCAGCAACTCGGTGGAGTTACCGGGGCCACAACCGATATCGATGGCCGAACGCACATCCCCGGCGGGGATGGCCGCCAGCAGGTCTCGGGCGGGACGGGTGCGTTCATCTTCAAAAGCGACGTACTGTTTGGCGGACCAACTCATTGCGTTCTCCTGTCGGTGCGTTGTCCTCGGGTCGCTACGATACCGCGGCGAGCGCCGCCAAAGGTTTCAGAAAACTACCTTTTCACGTTTGAGCTGGAGAAACTGAGAAAGCACTACCGCAGCCTTGGCGAAGGCCTGACCATTGACCTGGACGGCACCGTCGTCCAGGAAAAAGGTCAGCAAAATCTGAACAATTGCTGATGATCAGCTTCTGGCTTGCAGGGCCTTGGCCATTTGCAGATGATTTTGCAATTTTGGCAGAGTTTCTTCGGCGAACGCCTTGATTTGCGGCACGTCGGTGGTCTGCGCTTCCTGCTGCAACCGTTCGATGGCTTGCTGCGTGGTCTTCACCTGGCTGGCCGTATAGGCCTCATCGAAGGTTGCCCCGTTCATGACTTGTGGCATCAGGGCTTTGGCCTTTTCGACGATTTCTTCGCGCGGCGCTACCGGCAAATCCAGTTGTCTGGCGATTTTCGCCAGGTGCTGGTTCGCCGTGGTGCGGTCGTTGATGACGACGATGGTGTAGTCCTTGACCTCTTTGGACTCGGACTTCTGGTGTGCCAGGCGACTGGCCTCGATGTCGGCCATGCCCTGGGCCGACGCATCGTCGATGAATTCGGCGGGGGACTGGGCGAAGACGTTGCTGGCAAACAGGCCCAGTAATGTGGCAATACTGGCATTACATAATCGGGTGGCCATCCGTTTCATGGTCGCGCCCTCCTTTTTCAAATTCAAACGGGAGCTTGCGCCCCCGCTTCTCAATCAAAACCACCTGCATCCATTACTTGGATTTCTGTCCGGGTTTGCGGCCCATGTCGGGTTTCGCAGGTTCTTTATCGACAGTCGTCGTGGTGGTTTTCCCACCCTTGCGACCGGCTTCAGACGCCTTCGTTCGATCGTTGGCGAAATTTCCCGAGTTCGAGTTTCTTGAATTAGGCATGATTCTCTTCCTCTTGGTGATAGTCGCGGCGAGCTGGCGCCCGCATAGAATCTGAATTTGCGCGTCGCAAAAGGTTTAGAAAAATGCGGGGATAGCACGACGAACGGTGTACGGACTATCAGACCATTCGCAGGTGATGCTCACGTTTGGCGCAGTACATCGCCTCGTCGGCATACCGGAATAACTGCTTCTCTTCAGTGCCGTGTTCGGGGTATCGGGCGACGCCGATGCTTGGATGGATGCTCAGGTTGTGCCCGTCCAGACGCAGGGGCCGGGCCAGGACCTGACGGATTTTTCCGACCACGATGTCGGTATCGTCTGCGGCATGAATGCGGTGCAGCAACACCACGAATTCATCGCCGCCAATGCGGGCCACGGTGTCGGTTTCCCGCACGCAGCCCTTGAGCCGGTTGGCCACCGCTTGCAGCAGCATGTCACCGACCGCATGGCCATGGGTGTCATTGACTTGCTTGAAGCGGTCGAGGTCGACGTACAACAGGGCCATGCGCCCGCCGTCCATACGGGCCAATTGCAGTGACGCCTTGAGGCGGTCGCGCAACAGTTCACGGTTGGGTAACTGGGTCAGTTGGTCGTACTGGGCCAAGTGTTGCAGGCGGGCATGCAACTGTTTGCGCTCGATGGCCGTCGCGACCTGGGCGCAGACGTACTGCAGCAATTCCTTGTCCTGCTCGGTGTAGCGCTCGCCGCCCGGAACGCTTTTGACGATCAACGCGCCGATGGTGCCGTTCTGCGAGTTCAGCGGCACACCCAGCCAGCAGGGTGCGTTCTGCCCGGTCATCAGCGCTTCGAAGCCGGCAGGCGGCGTGCACGGGTTCGGGGTCAAAAGGATCGGCTGTCCCGTGCGGATCACTTCGGTGCACACCCGCCCGGTCATGGTCCCGGGCACTTCGGGTTGTGGCTCCTGGTCATCGACGTGATAAGGGAAATTCAGCTGCGCACAGTGCTCGTCGTACAGCGCCACGGAAAAATTCAGCGCCGGCAGCCACTCGCCGATGATCATGTGGATGCGCCTGAACAACGCCAGCAGATCCTCCGCCGCGTGGGCCGCTTCGGATATCGCATACAACGCGGCCTGCCGGGATTCGGCCTGCTTGCGTTCGGTGATGTCGCGCGCCACGGCAATGCGCAACTGGTCAACTTCGGACCAACGTGCCGACCAGAGGATGTGCACCACACGGCCATCCTTGCGCAGGTAGCGGTTTTCGAAGTTGAGCTTGGGCTCGCCGCCCATGATTTCCCGGGCGGCATCGAGGGTACGCAAGCGATCTGCGGGGTGCACCATGTCGATCATCATTTGACCGATCATTTCATCGGCGCTGTAGCCGAAAATGCGCTCGCACGCCGCACTGACAAAGACGAAGCGGCCCTGCTTGTCCACCGCACAAACGGCGTCCAGCAACAAATCGATATAGCTCGCCAGTGGCGCGGAATTACGGTTTTCCATGGTTCAGCGTGGGTGTCCCGATAATGCAGCGCTCATCAATCATCCCTGCCCGGTCGTCCTTGTCATCACATTCAAGCCTTGTTCGGCATCAGCCCCGGCAACGCATGGACCAGCGCGTTGATGGCAAAGCCGATGAACATTACCCCGCACAACCGGGTGATCGCCAGTTCATGACGTTGATACAAAGTGCGCACCCGCCGAGCCCCAACGATGCCGATGAGGATAGCGTAGGCGAGCAATCCACCGACAAAGCTCAGGCCGATCAGTGCTGGCAGCATTGACCAGTTGAGCAGTTCCGCGCGGCTCGACAACAGCGCCGTGAATGTCGCCACCGCCACCGGATAAGCCTTGGGATTGGTCAGGCCGAACAGAATGCCATGCCAGAACGGCTGCCGCGCCGGACCCTGTGGCGCATCGCCATTGCTGCGCCGGGCGCGCACCGCACGCCAGCCGAGCCAGAACAGGTACAGGCCGCTGAGCACACCCAGCACGTCGAACGCGGTACTGCCGATCTCCCGCGCACCGACAATCGCGATCAACGCCGTGCTGCACCAGATCACATCGCCGAGCAAATGCCCGCACAGAAACCCCGCCCCGGCCCGTCGCCCATGGGCTGCGCCAATGCCGAACACTGCCAGCACGCCCGGTCCCGGGGTGATGCCGTAGATAAATCCCGAGGCAAGCACGGCCATTAGTAGCGATGGGGTCATGGGGCGTCCTTTTGTACTGCTGGGTAAATGGTGGCCAGTCTATATCAGGTCCCGCAACATCGACTTACAGATCGTCGAAGAACTTCATCCCCGCATCGAGACGGCGGATCAGGCTTTTTTGCAGCAACGGGTACTCGGCGAAGTCGCAGCATAACGCTCTTCGCCCGCGTCGTGCCGTGGTCGGGCAGCCGGTCGTGATAAAGTCGCCGCCCGAAGACCTTTTGCCGTGAGACGAAGACCGCAATGACCGATTTCCAGGATGTCGACGCCCAACTTGAAGACTGGAACGCCTTGCGCAGCACCGCTTCGTTCAGTGGTTTGCTGGTGGGCAACGGTGCCAGTCGCGCGGTATGGGACGATTTCGGCTACGAGTCGCTGTTCGAAAATGCCCGCACCGTTGAAGAAAAACCCCTGAGCCCGTCCGAGCTGAGCGTGTTCGACGCGATGCAGACCCGCAGTTTCGAGCAGGTACTGAGCGCGTTAAAAACCACCAGCCGGGTCAACAAGGCGCTTGCCGTCAGCTCCGCCGCCCCGCGCAATCGCTATTACGCGATCAAGGAAGCGCTGATCAACACCGTGCATGCGGTGCATATCCCGTGGCGGTTGGTGGTGCCTTCGACGCTGGCGACCATTAATCAGGAACTGGCCAGCTACCGCACGGTGTTCACCACCAATTACGACCTGATCAACTACTGGGCGGTGCAACACCGGCCCGAGGCGATCACCGATCTGTTCCAGGGTGCCGAACCCGCTTTCGACCTGAGCGACACGGCCACCGACAAAACCCGTTTGCTGTACCTGCACGGCGGTCTGCACCTGGTGCGCAACCAGGACGGCACGGCGCGCAAGCTGATGTCGACCGAGGGCACGTTGCTGGGCAACTTCGCCATCAACAACACGATCAAGACCCTCGACGACGTGCCGCTGTTCGTCAACGAAGGGCCGAGTGCGGACAAGCTCAAGACCATTCGCAGTTCGGATTATCTGTCGTTCTGCTACGAGCAATTGCTCGGTCACGGCCAGGCGCTGTGCATCTTCGGCCATGCGCTGGGGGAGCAGGACAGCCATATCATCCACGCCTTGCGCCTGGCGAAACCGCAGGTGCTGGCGATCTCGATTTACCCGCGCAGCAAGGCCTTCATCCAGCACCAGAAGCGGCATTACGCGAAGGTGTTTGAGGGGACGGGGGTTGAGTTGCGGTTTTTTGATTCCAAGAGCCATGCGTTGGGTGGCCCGAAGCTGACCGTTCCAGTCGAGGTTTAGCGGCGACTGATCTGACGCATTCGCGAGCAGGCTCGCTCCCACAGTAAAGTACATGACCCCTGTGGGAGCCTGCTCGCGAAGCTTTTAAGGTTGACTCATTCCTCGGTGCTGTGCACCACCACCAGCAACTGCGCCTGTACCTCACCCACCGAACGAATCCGGTGCGGTTTTTGCGCATTGAAGTGCAGCGCATCCCCACGATCGAGCAGCACGCGCTCGCTCATGAAGTCCACTTCCACCCGCCCCTCGTGGACGAACAGAAACTCCTCGCCCAGATGCTCCTTGAAGGTTTTGTCGGTGAACTCCGCCGGCGGGTAAATGATGAACGGCAGCAGGCTGCGTTCACTGACCTGATGGGCCAGCACCGCGTAACCCGGATTGTTGCCGCTGGCCCCCAAAGGTTGCCGCTCGTGGCTGCGCACCAGGCTGTAGCTGTCGAGGCCGGCGTTGTCTTCAGAGAACAATTCCTCGACCTTCACGTTCAGCGCCTTGGCCAGTTTCAACGCCGCCGCAATCGATGGCGTGTTCAACCCGCGCTCGACTTTCGACAGGTAACTCTTGGTCATGCCGGATTGTTCGGCCAGCGCTTCCAACGTCACGCCAAGTTTTTTTCTTAGTAATTTCAAACGGATAGACATGTGGAGCGATTTATCCATCAAGGAGGCAACGATTTGTCCTTGCCAATGACACATTGTGTCATTTAGGCTCTTTAGTGTCATTTGCGCTCACCGACGACTTTGCGAGGAACCGGTGAGCGGCAAACCCGACGTCCATTGAATCACCCAAAGGACACCGATATGGCCAAGACATTAGCACTGCCCAAAGAGCAACTGGTCAAGCACGCGCTGAGCCAAATGCAAAATACCCTGGCGGATAATACGTGGACCGCCCGGCAAAAGCTGGCCCTGACCTGCCGCATTCTGTTCGAGCACGGTCACGATTCCGGTCTTGCCGGGCAAATCACCGCCCGTGGCCCGCAGCCCGGCACTTACTACACTCAACAACTGGGCCTGGGTTTCGACGAAATCACCGCAGGCAACCTGCTGCTGGTCAACGAAGACCTGGAGGTGCTGGAAGGCCACGGCATGCCCAACCCGGCCAATCGTTTTCACAGTTGGGTATACCGCGCCCGTCCGGATGTGAACTGCATCATCCACACCCATCCGACCCACGTTGCAGCCTTGTCGATGCTGGAAGTACCGTTGCAGATTTCCCACATGGACCTCTGCCCGCTCTATGAAGACTGTGCGTTTCTCGAAGGCTGGCCAGGTGTGCCGGTGGGCAACGAGGAAGGCGAGTTGATTGCCGGGGCGTTGGGCGACAAGCGGGCGATCCTGCTTTCGCACCACGGCCAATTGTCCACCGGCAATACCATCGAGGAAGCCTGTGTCATCGCGCAACTGATCGAACGTGCCGCGAAGCTGCAATTGCTGGCGATGAGCGCCGGGACCATTAAGCCGATCATCCCCGCGCTGGGCCGTGAAGCCCATGACTGGATTGCCCGGCCGAAACGTCACGCCGCCGCTTTCAACTACTACGCCCGGCAGAGCCTGCGCCAACACGCCGATTGCCTGAACTGACCCCAGACCTTTTTGAACGGAGATACACCATGTCCACCGCCAACATTCACGGCATCATCGGCTACACCATCACCCCTTTCACCGCCCATGGCGAAGGCGTTGACCTGGACGCCCTCGGGCGCTCCATCGACCGCCTGATCGAGGGCGGCGTGCACGCTATCGCACCGCTGGGCAGCACCGGTGAAGGTGCCTACCTGAGCGACGCGGAGTGGGATCAGGTCAGCGAATTCAGTATCAAGCACGTGGCCAAACGCGTGCCGACCGTCGTCAGCGTGTCCGACCTGACCACCGCCAAAGCGGTGCGTCGCGCGCGCTTCGCCGAAGCCCATGGCGCCGATGTGGTGATGGTGCTGCCCGCGTCCTACTGGAAACTCAGTGAAGCGGAAATCCTTGCTCATTACCGCGCCATCGGCGACAGCATCGGCGTGCCGATCATGCTCTACAACAACCCGGCCACCAGCGGCACCGACATGTCGGTGGACCTGATCCTGCGCATCGTCAAGGCCGTGGAAAACGTGACCATGGTCAAGGAGAGCACCGGCGACATCCAGCGCATGCATCAACTGCAACGTCTCGGCGACGGCCAGGTGCCGTTCTACAACGGCTGCAATCCGCTGGCCCTGGAGGCCTTTGCCGCTGGCGCGAAAGGCTGGTGCACCGCTGCGCCGAACCTGATCCCGCAACTCAACCTTGATTTGTATGATGCAGTGCTGGCCAACGATTTGGTCAAGGCGCGGGAGCTGTTCTACCGCCAGTTGCCGCTGCTGGACTTCATTCTCAAGGGTGGCTTGCCGGCGACGATCAAGGCGGGTTTGCGGGCGACGGGTCTGGAGGTAGGGGATCCGCGGTTGCCGGTGTTTCCGTTGGGTGAGGCGGGGGTTAGTCAGCTTCAAGGCCTACTCGAAGCCTTACGCTGAATTCAGGTTAAACACCCCCCTGTGGGAGCGAGCTTGCTCGCGATGAGGCCATTACATTCAACACAGATGTTGACTGTCAGACCGCCATCGCGAGCAAGCTCGCTCCCACAGGGATTTGTACTGGATTTGAAAGTAGTGATCAAAGCACCGGCAGGGTCTTGTCCTTGACCACCTTGCTCGGGCCATTGGCTTTCACACTGGCGATGCCTTTCTCCATGGCGACATCGGAGGAATAGGTCTCGCTGCTGCCGATGATTTCGTGATTACCGGCCTTTAGGTTGAAATACGGATGGCCATCCTTGGTGGTTTTCTTCTCGTAGCGCTCATCCAGCGGGCTGTTGGCCTGGACCGAGGCGATGCCTTTGTCGGCGGCGGCGTGGGTGGTGTACAGCTCGCTGGTCAGAATGGTCTCGGCGTTGGCCGCCTTGAGGACGAACCTGAACTGGCCATTGCTGCTTTTGCTCACTTCATACCATCCGGACATGCTGTTTCTCCTTGGCGATTGAGAGGTTGTGCGCTTCACAGTAAAGAACAGCCAAATGTTTCTGTCGCCTGTACCGGCCCCTTCGCGAGCAAGCCCGCTCCCACAGGATCAGCGTAATCCCTGTGGGAGCGGGCTTGCCCGCGAAGGGGTCGACGCAGTTTTGACTACTTCGCCACTGCCCGCACCACCGACAACTCCGGCGCCTGCGTCCGCCGCTGGCTCAGATACCGCGTACAACTCACCCGCAGGAACGAAGCGAAATTGACCACCTCGCCGCGATAGTCCATCACCTCTTCATACAGCTTGGCGATCAACTGATTGGTGGTCATGCCGTCGACCTCGGCGATTTCGCTGAGGATGTCCCAAAACTGATTTTCCAGCCGCAGGGTGGTGACCACCCCGCAGATGCGCAGCGAGCGGGAGCGCGATTCGTAAAGAATCGGGTCGGCTTTGACGTACAGCTCGCACATGGACATGTCCCTCGTTACAGCGTGATTTTGGTACCCAGCAACCCCAGGAAACCGGCCAGCCAGTTCGGGTGCGCAGGCCAGGCCGGCGCCGTGGCCAGATTGCCCTGAACATGGCCGTCCGTCACCGGGATGTCGATATACGTACCGCCCGCCAGGCGCACTTCCGGAGCGCAGGCCGGATAAGCGCTGCATTCACGGCCTTCGAGAATACCCGCTGCCGCCAGCAACTGCGCGCCATGGCACACGGCGGCGATCGGCTTGCCGGCCTTGTCGAATGCGCGCACCAGCTCCAGGACCTTTTCGTTCAGGCGCAGATACTCCGGCGCGCGGCCGCCCGGAATCAGCACGGCGTCATAATCGGCGGCGTTGACCTTGGCGAAATCGAAGTTGAGGGCAAACAGGTGACCGGGCTTTTCACTGTAGGTCTGGTCGCCTTCAAAGTCATGGATCGCCGTGCGCACGGTCTGGCCCGCAGACTTGTCCGGGCAAACGGCGTGCACCGTGTGACCGACCATCAGCAGCGCCTGGAACGGCACCATCACCTCATAGTCTTCGACGTAATCACCAACCAGCATCAGAATTTTTTTCGCAGCCATGGGGAGGACTCCTCTGGAAGTGGGCGTGCAGGAGTATTCAAGGTAGTCCTTATCCGGCGGGCCGGGTAACAACCGGCTACTACCTGATGGACCGCGTTATCGTTCTTCGCGAGCAAGCCCGCTCCCACAGGGGGAACGCATTCCAATGTGGGAGCGGCGGTGCGGCGATCCGACTTGCTCGCGAAGAGGCCCGCAAACTGTACGGATAAGTCTGTGCCTAGCTGTAACAGCGGACAACCCATGGTTTATGGCTATATGGAGCCTTACCTCATCACCCAAAATTCTGGTTGCCATCATGTCCTCGCGCGAAAACACCGGCATGGCCCTGGGCCTGCTCGGCGTTGTGATCTTCAGCCTCACCCTGCCCTTCACGCGGATCGTCGTGCAGGAACTCCACCCGCTGCTCAACGGCCTGGGCCGGGCACTGTTTGCGGCGGTTCCGGCGGCGTTGCTGTTGCTGTGGCACCGGGAAAAGTGGCCGACCTGGAAACAGGTCAAAGGCCTGACGCTGGTGATGGCCGGGGTGATTCTCGGTTTCCCGGTGTTGTCGGCCTGGGCCATGCAAACCTTGCCGGCGTCCCACGGCGCTCTGGTCAATGGTTTGCAGCCGCTGTGCGTGGCGCTGTACGCCGCGTGGCTATCACATGAACGGCCTTCGAAAGCGTTCTGGGCCTGCGCCGCATTGGGCAGTGCGCTGGTACTCGGTTATGCGCTGATCAGCGGTGCCGGCAGCATTCAGGCCGGTGACCTGCTGATGCTTGGCGCCATTGCCGTGGGCGGACTGGGCTACGCCGAGGGAGGCCGACTAGCCAGGGAGATGGGTGGCTGGCAGGTGATCTGCTGGGCGCTGGTACTGTCGACGCCGCTGCTGATCGGCCCGGTGGTGTATCTGGCGCTGCAACACCAGGGCGGGATTTCCGCCAGGACCTGGTGGGCCTTCGGTTATGTCTCGCTGTTTTCGCAGTTCATCGGCTTCTTCGCCTGGTACGCCGGGCTGGCCATGGGCGGCATTGCCCGGGTCAGCCAGATTCAGTTGTTGCAGATATTCTTCACCATCGCCTTCTCGGCGCTGTTCTTCGGTGAACATGTGGAGCCGATCACCTGGCTGTTTGCCGGTGGGGTCATTGTGACGGTGATGCTGGGGCGCAAGACCGCAATCAAACCCAGTGTGGGAGCGGGCTTGCTCGCGAATACCGCTCCACATTCAACACCAATATCGACTGACCCAACGCCTTCGCGAGCAAGCCCGCTCCCACAGAATCAGAGGTAGCCGTCAGCGCGCAGCAACGTTTCCAGACAATGCTCGCTGATGTGGTAGAAATCCTTCAGCTCCTGAATCTTCGCCAATAGCTGGGCCGGTTCCACCGGTTCGGCGCGCTTGACCGCCAGGATCATCTTGTTCTTGTTGGTGTGGTCCAGCGAGATGAACTCGAACACCTTGGTCTCGTAGCCGCAGGCCTCAAGGAACAACGCGCGCAAACTGTCGGTGACCATCTCCGCCTGCTGGCCCAGGTGCAAGCCGTATTGCAGCATCGGCTTGAGCAGCGCCGGGCTCTGGATTTGCAGGCGGATCTGTTTGTGGCAGCAAGGCGAGCACATGATGATCGACGCGCCGGAACGGATACCGGTGTGGATCGCATAGTCGGTGGCGATATCGCAGGCATGCAGGGCGATCATCACGTCCAGCTCGCTCGGTGCCACGCTGCGTACGTCACCGCACTTGAACACCAGGCCGGGGTGCTCAAGCCTGGCGGCCGCGGTGTTGCACAGGGTGACCATGTCTTCACGCAGCTCGACACCGGTCACCTCGCCTTCGGCCTTCAAGGTGTTGCGCAGGTAATCGTGGATGGCGAAGGTCAGGTAACCCTTGCCCGAACCGAAGTCCGCCACACGCACCGGTTTGTCCAGGGCCAGGGGTGACGAGGTCAGTGCATGGCTGAACACTTCGATGAACTTGTTGATCTGCTTCCACTTGCGCGACATCGCCGGGATCAGTTCATGCTGCTTGTTGGTCACCCCCAGGTCGGCGAGAAACGGCCGGCTCAGGTCAAGAAAACGGTTTTTTTCACGGTTGTGCTCGGCCGATGGCACTTCGCGCAATTGTTGAGGTTTGCTCTTGAACAGCGATGACTTGCCCTTTTTGCTGTATTCGAGCTGGGCTTCGTCGGTCAACGACAACAAATGCGCATTTTTGAACGACGCCGGCAGCAACCCGGCAATGCTCGCCACGCCTTCGGCCAGCGGCAGGTTCTTGGTGATATCGCGGGTCTTGTAGCGATAGACGAAAGACAGGCAAGGCTGCGCCTTGACCGTCACCGGCTTGATGATGATCCGCTGCAGGTCCGTTTCATCGCCCGCGTACTTGGCCAGCACCAGTTTGATGAACGCATTGTGCTCGAGGCTGGCTTGCAGCAGTTCGATGAACTGGGCGTGATGATCCGGCGCGAGGCTGGCGGGAGTGGCAGTGACGGACATGGAAAAACGGCCTCAGGCGATGCAAATCGGAGAATGCCGGTATTTTAAGGGGGACGAGGACTTTGGGCACGGGGTTATTTTGTGGCAGGTCCCAGTCACGCAGCCCAGGACCTCGATACAAGCGTTGAACCTCAGGGTTCCACCAGACGAAGCTTGCGATTGTTCGGTGAATTAATGATGTGTTTGACGATCAGTCCCACTGGCACTGCCCAGGTCAGGCCATTGGCAGGGTCGGTCACCACGGCGACCGTTTCGGAACTTGCATCGATGTCCAGGCGCCGACGATCATTGCACGACTTGAGTAAGCCATAGGCACGGCTTACCAGCCTTTCGGCCAGGAACATCGGTACATCCATACTCTGCAGATGCTTCACCGCGCGACAGAACAGGACTTGATCATCGATCCCCCCTTCACTTTCATGACGCCCCAGAAACGCCTGGGCAATAGCCAATAACTCCTCATTCAGACCTGCATTTTCATCGGTAACCTTCATGCTCAAGTCTCCTGTGGCGCTTCTGACGTGTCAGGACCGACGGCAACAGGCCGGGAGGCACGACGCAAATCGGGTCCGGCGCAAGGCAGGCGTACGGCCGGATTGGGCATGCCACTGGGCGAAAGCTCATGGGTCATTTCAAATTCGGCACGCACGGACCAACCGCAAGCTTCCGACGTGCATTGCAGATACGCCACCCGCAGGAAAATATGCCGGCCTTCGCTGGTGCGGATGCGCATCCGGCTCAAGCAGTGCGGGCACACCATTTTATAAGTACTCATGCTTGAATCCCGAGGGTCATTGGGTGGCAATCAACCTGATCAAACGCAATACTGCTTGAGGCGTTCATCGCGGCACTCCGGGCTTGCGAACAGTGTCTGCCAGGCATAAGGAACTGCATCGGGCAGACGCGTAATGGGGTCGAGCCATGCTCGTAGGAAATCCCCCTGATACCATTAGGAAGTTTCGACATCGTATTCTTCTGACTCATCTTTGATGATTGATTACTTACAAGAAAAAAGTACTCATTACGCATAAATTAGGCACTCAAAAAGCATATGTCAAAAGGAAGCGGCTCAAATTGCGTAGCAAAAAATCACAAGCTGTTCTGGCTCGTCTAAAGCAAGTTACCGGTACAAAAACCGATGCTTCTTTATCTTCCGCGCTACAGATCAGCCCGCAAACCCTTAGTAGCTGGCGAGGCCGTGACAGCACACCTTACTCATTATGCGTAGAAATCGCGCAAACCCGGGGAATATCCCTTGACTGGCTGTTGCTGGGCGAAGGGCCGATTTTGAGACAAACAATTACTGATTCTTCGGAGAGTGGTCAGGAAAACACCACACGGGAAAACACCATTCTCGCGCTCTGGCGGTTGCTCGACGAAAACGATCGCTGCGCCATACAAAACGCACTCGAGGAAAAGCAACGACTGCGTGATATGGAACTCAGGCTTTCCGAAATGGCCACCATCCTGGCAACACTCAAACCTTCGAATGAAACCTGATGAACTGTGTCATCCGAAGTTGCATGGCTTCCCGTTCCGGATATCAAGACAACCCCATTCACGGACCATCATCTTCGTCCTCTCAGGTGTCGAATGATTTCGCCGATACCGGCACCATCGACCCATTGCATGAGCTTGATGCTGATGGGAATAACGATCAGCGCACAAAGAAAGGCCGTTACACCTTCTGTCAGAAATGGCGCCAGCGGATGTGCGACAGGCGTAAAGAGGTAACCGACACCCGCAGACAGCAACCAGGAACCGATGCGCTGCCAGGCCTTGAAGCTGGTGCGAGTGGTGGTGACCAGCCACGCGCCGAGCATCGCACCGAACAGTACCTCGCCATTGACCACTGGCAGCGTTGCAATCCCCATTCCCAACATGAGCCCATTGATGCCGTTGTATGCCGAATCAGTCAGGCTCATGCGCACCTCGCGCAACGACCGAATCCACCTGGATCGCTCCCGACTCGATCGCCCTGAGCAATGCGCAAGTGCGGGAGCTGACGTCGAACTTTCGGCGAATATTGGCGAAGTGAAAATTGACGGTAGATTCCGTGCAATTCTCGATCCTGGCGATTTCCCAGGAAGTTTTGCCCTTGAAACACCACATCAGGACTTGCGTTTCTTTCGCCGTCAGTTTCGCCTTGGGCTTGTTTTCCCCAGCGCCATTGGCTGCACGTGCCAAAGAGTCAATCGATTGTCGGGTTGCCATAAGAATCCCTCTTCGCGGGAACGCCCGTCGCTGGGCGTCCACTGTTGGAGAGAAATACTGACGACAAGGCTGAACCCGGACAATTGACGGGAGTTGTAGCGGCAAGCGCTACACAACGCCAGGGAGGACTTAGCCGAGTACCACCAAGCGGTTCGGCAGCTCATTGCGCACGTGGGTCACGGGCACATGCACCTTGAGCAGCTCGCCGCAGGCTTCGACGCAGCTGACAAAACCTTGCAACGTCTGCCCCTGCTTCACCTGTTGGGTGAAGGTGGCGACGATGGCATCCCAGTTCTTGTTGTCCAGCCGACTGGAAATGCCTTCATCCACCAGAATCTCCACATAACGCTCGGCTTCGGAGACGAAAATCAGAACACCGGTGCTGCCTTCGGTGTGGTGCAGGTTCTGCTCCAGGAACTGCCGGCGCGCCAGGTTCGAGGCGCGCCAGTGGCGCACCGAGCGCGGGACCAGATGGGTAGTGACTTTCGGCAGACGGAACACCAGGCACAGGACGATGAAGATGGCCCATTGCACCAGCAGCAGGCTGTGCAGGGTCAGCCAACCGCTGAGGTAATGCACGATGCCCGGCACCAGCAGCGCCAGCAGGCTGGCCCACAGCAACGGGATGTACGCATAGTCGTCGGCGCGGGCCGCGAGCACGGTCACCAGTTCTGCGTCGGTGTCGCGCTCGACCCGGGCGATTGCCTCGGCGACTTTGCGTTGTTCGTGTTCAGTCAGTAATGCCATGTCGTGAATTGCCTGCTCATTTTTATTATCACCAGCCGCCGGACGAACCGCCGCCGCCGAAACTGCCTCCGCCGCCGCTGAAGCCTCCGCCTCCACCGCCGCCGCCAAATCCACCACCGCCAAAACCGCCCCCGGATCCTCCGGAGCCGCCCCGGCCGGCGGGAAGGATACCGAGCATCTGACACACAAAAACAGTCAGGATGAACAGCATCACCAAAAACACCAACAAGCCGGGATGTCGCGAGACGAAATCGTCCCCTGGATCGCCTCTGGACTCATACGCCGTGGAGGGTTCGTCCAAGGGGTTGCCGCCCAGCACCACCAGCATCGCCGCCACTCCGTCGCTGATGCCTTTACTGAAGTTGCCGGTCTTGAACGCCGGGGTGATGACCTGGTTGATGATCACTGAACTCTGGGCGTCGGTCAGGCGATCCTCCAGGCCATATCCGACTTCGATACGCAACCTGCGCTCGTTTCGGGCGATGATCAGCAGGGCGCCGTTGTTCTTGTCCTTCTGCCCGATCCCCCAGTGGCGGCCGAGCTGGTAACCGAAATCGGCGATGTCGGTGCCCTGCAAGTCCGGCAACGTCACGACCACAAGCTGCTCGCCGGTGGCCTGTTCATGGGCCTGAAGCTGTTGGCTGAGCTGCTCGCGCACCGCTGGTTCGATCATCTGCGCGTTGTCGACCACCCGCCCGGTCAGCGCCGGAAAACTCAGTTCGGCCCGAGCCGTGATCGCCACCATCCACAACAACAGCATCAGGCCCGTTTTCAACACGCGCATTGGCTACCTCTTCCGTAGTGACGCACAAGCTGTACTCAGAACTTGACCTCAGGGGCCTTTTCCGAACCCGGCGTGGCTTCGAAGGTTTCACGCACCGGCAGGTCGCTGTACATCACCGTGTGCCACAGGCGACCAGGGAAGGTGCGGATCTCGGTGTTGTATTTCTGCACCGCGAGGATGAAATCGCGCCGGGCCACGCTGATGCGGTTCTCGGTGCCTTCGAGCTGCGATTGCAGGGCGAGGAAGTTCTGGTTGGCCTTGAGGTCCGGATAACGCTCGGAGACCACCATCAAACGACTCAAGGCACCACTGAGCTGATCCTGGGCCTGTTGGTACTGCTTGAGCTTTTCCGGGTTGTCGAGGGTCGAGGCATCCACCTGGATCGACGTGGCCTTGGCCCGCGCCTCAATCACCGCGGTCAGTGTCTCTTCTTCATGTTTTGCGTAGCCCTTGACCGTTTCCACCAGGTTGGGAATCAGATCGGCGCGCCGCTGATACTGGTTCTGCACCTGGCCCCAGGCGGCCTTGGCCTGTTCGTCGAGGGTCGGGATATTGTTGATGCCGCAGGCGGTCAGCAACGTGGCCAGCATCAGCAGCGTGACTACCTGCAAACGCGAGCGGTAGGTTGGACTTGCATTCATCAGGATGTCGCTCCCTTGTACATTCATGAAAAAACCGACCGTGAAACCTTCTAGGCCGGCTCTTGGGGCATAATCGCCCGCGCCTCTGGATTGCAACGGGCTGATGGGCTAAAAAGAGGCCCTGCGTGAAAACGCATCCGCCACCTGGCTGTCGTTTTTTGGCTCTGTTTTTTTGAGCCAGCACCCGAACAACAATAGACGCTCCCTAAATTTTGGCTGGCCGGCGTGCATATCGCCGTTTGGGCCCTTGAGAAAACTATTCATGAAGAAGCTGTGTTTGCTGGGCCTGTTCGTCAGCCTGGCCAGTCATAACGTATTGGCCGCCACGACGCCCGCACCCCTGGAGAACAAGGAAGCCTTCGTCAGCAACCTGATGAAGCAAATGACCCTCGATGAAAAAATCGGCCAGTTGCGCCTGATCAGCATCGGCCCGGAAATGCCTCGCGAAATGATCCGCAAGGAAATCGCGGCGGGCAACATCGGCGGTACGTTCAACTCGATCACCCGTCCGGAAAACCGGCCGATGCAGGACGCGGCCATGCGCAGCCGCCTGAAGATCCCGATGTTCTTCGCCTACGACGTGATCCACGGCCACCGCACCATTTTCCCGATCCCGCTGGCCCTGGCCTCGAGTTGGGACATGGATGCCATCGGTCTGTCCGGGCGCATCGCCGCCAAGGAAGCCGCGGCTGACAGCCTCGACATCACCTTCGCGCCGATGGTCGATATCTCCCGCGACCCGCGCTGGGGCCGCACCTCCGAAGGCTTCGGCGAAGACACCTACCTGGTGTCGCGCATTGCCGGCGTGATGGTCAAGGCGTTCCAGGGTACTGGCGCGAACGCGGCCGACAGCATCATGGCCAGCGTCAAGCACTTCGCCCTGTACGGCGCGGTCGAGGGTGGCCGCGACTACAACATAGTCGACATGAGCCCGGTCAAGATGTACCAGGACTACCTGCCACCGTACCGCGCCGCCATCGATGCCGGCGCTGGCGGGGTCATGGTCGCGCTGAACTCGGTCAACGGCGTGCCGGCCACCGCCAACACCTGGCTGATGAACGACCTGCTGCGCAAGGAGTGGGGTTTCAAGGGCCTGGCCGTCAGCGACCACGGGGCGATTTTCGAGCTGATCAAGCACGGCGTTGCCGCCGACGGTCGCGAAGCGGCGAAGCTGGCGATCAAGGCCGGCATCCACATGAGCATGAACGACACCCTGTACGGCAAAGAGCTGCCTGGGCTGCTGAAGTCTGGCGAGATCCAGCAGAGCGACATCGACAACGCCGTGCGTGCAGTGCTCGACGCCAAGTACGACATGGGCCTGTTCAAGGACCCGTACCTGCGCATCGGCAAGGCCGAGGACGATCCAGTCGACACCTACGCCGACAGCCGCCTGCACCGCGCCGAGGCCCGTGATGTGGCGCGCCGCAGCCAGGTGCTGTTGAAGAACCGGAACGAGACCCTGCCGCTGAAGAAGACCGCGAAAATCGCCCTGGTCGGTCCGCTGGCCAAGGCGCCCATCGACATGATGGGCAGTTGGGCCGCCGCGGGCAGGCCTGCGCAGTCCGTCACCCTGTTCGACGGCATGACCAACGCCCTGGGCGATAAATCGACGCTGATCTACGCCCGTGGCGCCAACATCACCAGCGACCCGAAAATCCTCGGTTACCTGAACTTCCTCAACTTCGACGCCCCGGAAGTGGTGGATGATCCGCGTCCGGCAAACGTGCTGATCGACGAAGCGGTGAAAGCGGCCAAGGATGCGGATGTCGTCGTTGCCGCCGTTGGCGAGTCCCGTGGCATGTCCCACGAATCGTCGAGCCGCACCGACCTGAACATCCCGGAAAACCAGCGCGAGCTGATCCGTGCCCTGAAAGCCACCGGCAAACCGCTGGTGCTGGTGTTGATGAACGGCCGCCCGCTGACGATCCTCGAGGAGAAAGAACAGGCCGACGCGATCCTCGAAACCTGGTTCACCGGCACCGAAGGCGGCAACGCCATCGCCGACGTGCTGTTCGGCGACTACAACCCGTCGGGCAAACTGCCGATCAGCATCCCGCGTTCGGTCGGCCAGATTCCGACCTACTACAACCACCTGACCATTGGCCGGCCGTTCACCCCGGGCAAGCCGGGCAACTACACCTCGCAGTACTTCGATGACACCACAGGCCCGCTGTACCCGTTCGGTTACGGCCTGAGCTACACCGAGTTCAGCCTGAGCGACATGGCGCTGTCGTCGACCACGTTGAACAAGACCGGCAAGCTCGACGCCAGTGTCACGGTGAAAAACACCGGCAAGCGCGACGGCGAAACCGTGGTGCAGTTGTACATCCAGGACGTGGCAGGCTCGATGATCCGCCCGATCAAGGAACTGAAGAACTTCCAGAAGGTGATGATCAAGGCCGGCGAACAGAAGGTCGTGCACTTCACCATCACCGAGGACGACCTGAAGTTCTACAACACCCAGCTCAAGTACGCTGCGGAGCCGGGCAAGTTCAACGTGCAGATCGGCCTGGATTCAGAGGACGTGACGCAGCAGAGTTTTGAGTTGCTCTAACCCCGTTACACCGCATTAACCCTGTGGGAGCGAGCCTGCTCGCGAAGACGGTGTGTCAGTCAACGATGATGTCGACTGGCAGACCGCATTCGCGAGCAGGCTCGCTCCCACAGTGGTTTGTGGTGTTCAGAAACCCGAGATCAGCCCCTCCGATCCAGCAGATTCACCACCACCCGATCCACCCATCCCCACACCCGCTGCTTGATCCGCCGCCACAGCGGTCGACGCTTCCATTCTTCCTGGCTGACTTGCTGGCTCAGGGCGAAGTCGTGCTCGAAGCTCGCCGCTACCGCTCGGGTCAATCCGGGGTCCAGTGCTTCCAGGTTGGCTTCCAGGTTGAAGCGCAGGTTCCAGTGATCGAAGTTGCACGAACCGATGCTCACCCAGTCGTCGATCAGGACCATTTTCAGGTGCAGGAAACACGGCTGGTATTCGTAGATCTCCACCCCGGCCTTGAGCAGTCGCGGATAGTAGCGATGGCCGGCATAGCGCACGGAGGGGTGATCGGTACGCGGGCCGGTCAGCAGCAGGCGCACATCCACGCCGCGGGCAGCCGCCCGGCGCAGGGAACGGCGCACTTTCCAGGTCGGCAGAAAGTACGGCGTGGCCAGCCAGATCCGTCGGTGACCGCTGTTCAGGGCGCGCACCAGCGATTGCAGAATGTCCCGGTGTTGACGGGCATCGGCATAGGCCACCCGGCCCATACCATCGCCACTGGCCGGTACACGGGGTAAGCGCGGCAAGCCGAAATGCGAGGCCGGTCGCCAGGCGCGACGATGGCGGTTGGCGATCCACTGACGATCGAACAGCAGCTGCCAATCGAGCACCAGCGGGCCGGTGATTTCCACCATCACTTCGTGCCATTCGCTGACGTCTTCGCCCGGCGTCCAGAACTCATCGGTGACGCCCGTGCCCCCGACCACGGCCAGGCTCTGGTCCACCAGCAACAATTTACGGTGGTCACGGTAGAAGTTGCCGACCCAGCGGCGCCAGCTCAGACGATTGTAGAAACGCAGCTCCACCCCGGCGGCCATCAGCCGCTGGCGCAAGGCCAGGGTGAAGGCGAGGCTGCCGTAATCATCGAACAGGCAGCGCACCCGCACACCGCGCTCGGCGGCCTGAACCAATGCCTGGACCATGGCTTCGGCACAGGCACCCGCCTCCACCAGATACAGCTCCAGCTCCACCTGTTCTTCAGCCCGGGCAATCGCCACCAGCATGCGCGGGAAAAACTGCGGGCCATCGATCAGCAGTTCGAAGTGGTTGCCTTCGCGCCAGGGAAAAATCGCTCCGGCCATGTCAACGCGCCGTGAAAATCAGCACCGCACCCACCGGCACCGAAAGACTGATGGCCGAGAGGCCGGCCATTTTGCGCAACGTTTCCAGACCCGGTGCCAGATCGAAATCCTCGGCGTTGATCACCAGCGGTTCGAGGGTCACCACCTGGAAGCGCCGGTCATCGAGACGGGTGGCCAGCAGTTCGGCCTGGTATTGGTGTTGTTTGCCGTGCAGGTCGACCATCAGCGGCAGGCGCAACTCCAGCTGTGCACCGGGAGCGAGGTCGTTGATCGGGCGCAGATCGATTTTCGTGGAGATCAAGGCGTCGGGGAACCGCTCGATCTGGAACAGCTCCTTGCGCATGCGCTCATCGCGCAACGGGATGCCGCTGTTGATCGACTCCAGCTCGACTTCCACCTGCGCCAGCCCCTGGGGATCGACTTTGCCGTGCAGCACCAGAAAGCGCTGCACTTCGGAAACATTGGCGTTTTTGGTGCTGACAAACGACAGGCGTGAAGACTCGCCATCCAGGTACCAATCGGCACGGGCCGACAACGCGGCACCGGTCAGCAGCAGGAAAGCGAGGGTTTGAAGGGTGGAGCGCTTGAACATAAAGACTCGTGGGGGCAGATAAACCTGTGCTGAACCTTAACCGGCCCTCAGCGCATTGCAAGCCGTCTACTGCACCAAACCCGCTTTTGTGGCGAGGGGGCTTGCCCCCGTTCGGCTGCGAAGCAGTCGTAAACTCGGTGATCGCGGTTTTTCTGGTTCGCCGAAGTTGCAGGTTTTGGGGCCGCTTCGCGACCCAACGGGGGCAAGCCCCCTCGCCACAAGAGCCCTCGCCAGATCTCACCATTTCAGCGTGATCAAGGCTCCAAGCGACAACCCTGGCGCTCGCCGATCCACACGGCGCTGTTGCTGCGCCCCATGCCGCTGACCGTTACGCGTCTGGCGCTCGGGTCATCGATAAAGCCACTGGTGGGCAGCCATTGCTTCACATAGCCGTGGCAGTACTGGGTATCGTTACCCATCACGTAGCGGCACGAACAATATTCCTTGGCGGTGTAGGCGCTGATGATGTCGGGGAACGCCCACAGCGCCTCACGCTCGTGCCAGATCCAGCCGAGCAAGGCAATCAGTGCAATCAGCAATAGCGAACTGACCGGTCGACGACGGATGAACCCGGTCATGGCTGCACCTTCCCGGCAAAGGCCTTGAGCGCGAGCCTGAGCAATTCGTTGTGCCGGTAACTGCCGTCGCGGTCATCGCCGTAGCGGACGATCACCAGCTGTTCACTGGGGATCACATACATCGCCTGCCCCCAATGCCCCAGCGCCGCGAAGGTATCGGCGGGGGCATCGGGCCAGGGTTGTGGCGCGCCCTCAACCGCTCGATTGAGCCACCACTGGCCGCCGGGGACGGCATCGTCTTGCCGGGCATGATAATGAGCGAACGGCTCGCGGTTGAACGCCACCCAGTCCTTGGGCAGCAGTTGCCTGTCTCCCCAGCGCCCCTCGCGGGCCATCAACAGACCGACCCGGGCCAGATCCCGTGCCGTCAGGTAGGCATAGGACGACGCGACGAACGTGCCGGTGGCATCGGTTTCCCAAACGGCGTGGCGAATGCCCAGCGGTTCGAACACCGCAGTCCATGGATAGTCGGGATAGCGGTCGGGGCCGACGATGGTTTTCAGCGCGGCGGACAACAGGTTGCTGTCACCGCTGGAGTAACGAAAGGCCTGACCCGGCGCGGCGTACGCAGCATGCGCCGCAGTGAACCCGGCCATGTCGTGGCGCCCGCGGGTGTAGAGCATGGCCACCACCGAAGATTTCAGCGGTGCATATTCGTAGTCCTCCTGCCAGTCCAGGCCTGAAGCCCAGTGCAGCAAGTCGACCATGGTCATATCGGGATGTTTTTGCAGGGGCGGATAAAACTTCGCCACCGGATCACCGAGTTTGAACAAACCTTCGCCATAGGCCACACCAAGGACGGCGGCCATCAGGCTCTTGCTGATCGACCAGGTCAGGTGCGGCGTCTCGGCCGTCGTCGGGCCGGCGTAGCGCTCGTAGAGCAACTGGCCGTCGCGAATCACCAGCAAGGCATCGGTGCGAATGCCCTGGCGAGTGCCGTCATCGCGGGACGGGAAGGCGTAGGCCTCCAGGGCTTGAAGCGCCGGGCCGGTCGGCGTCGGGGCAGTCGGCCATTGCTCGGCGGGCCAGTACTCGGCCTGGGCCGTGAAGCTGAGCAACATCAGGAAAATCAGGGACAAGCCTTTGGGCATGGCGGGGGCTCGGAGATTGAACTTGCCGAGCCTAGTCGAGGTTGATGACAGTTCCTGGATTTGTGTTGCTGTTGAGGCTGTCTTCGCGAGCAGGCTCGCTCCCACAGGGGAATGCATTTCCAATGTGGGAGCAAGCCTGCTCGCGAAGGGGCCGGTCAATCCAGTGAATATCCGGAAAGTGCCTTGGCCAACCTCTTCCCCCGGGCCCCCGCCGCCAGATCCATCACCGCTTGATCGCGCTGCCACATCGCCGCCCACTCCGGCGGCCCATCGGCCAGGGCCTCATTCACCTCAGTCTTGAGCGCATCAAACTGCGCGAACAACCCGCCAAGCACCACATGCCCGGCCAGACTGGTCGGTGGCTGGCGGCTGGCCTCCGCGCACCCTGCCAACAGCCCCAGCAGACGCAATTGCAAGGATGGCGGCCAGGCACAGTCCTGACCGACCCCATACAGCCACGCCGTCATGGCGCTCAGTACATAGATGTCTTCCAGCGTGCGAAACGGTTTGACGTATGCATCCCAGCCGTCCCCGGCGAGCAATTCGCACAAGGCATTATCCAGAAACAACCGGCCGTGGCTGATGTCCGGCATCAACGGGATCGGCGCCAGTTTTTCCAGCCGCACGCCCGGCTCATCGCGATAGATCACCGCCAGGCTCAAGCGCGGGTCGGCGCCGGGCTCCTCGCAGCGTGCAGCCACCAGCAACCAGTCGGCGGCATCGCCGGCAGTGACGAAATCCTTGCGTCCGCTCAGACGCAAACCGCTCAGGCGGGTTTGCATGTCGGCCGGTCGCAGGCTGCGCTGTTCCGTGGCGCACAAGGCGCCGAGGCTCAGTGGCGCGCTCGGCCAGAGCATGCGCAATGCCGCTTGATACCCCACCAGAAACGCCAGCCCCGGCGTTGCCATCAGCCGCCCGCCCAGCACGGCCAATTCAAACGGCGCGACCGTGCCCAGCTGCTGCAACAAAGTCGCGAAACCTTCGGCCAGGTCCGGGTTGGCGGGCAAGCGATCACGGCGGTTCAACAGGGTTTGCCAGGGCATAAGAGGCTCCTCGTGGGCTGTCATATAAGCATCACCAAAGCTTAATGGCGATGACACCGGGGCTACATAGCCTGACTTTGCACAACACGGCTAGACAAAGAAAGTCGATTCGCTGTAGCCCAAAGACGGGTGAGCAGCCCGCACGGAGATTCGCCATGACTCAGATCGCCCGCATCAGCGACACCGCCAACGAACGCCGCCTGCAAGCCGAGCGCCTGGTGGGCGCAGAGGCACTGCAGGAAGCCCAGGCCTTGCGTTTCAACGTGTTCAGCGGTGAATTCAACGCCAAGCTCAAGGGCGCTGAACGGGGTCTGGACATGGATGACTACGACGTTCACTGCGCCCACATCGGCGTGCGTGACCTGAACACCGGGCGTCTGGTGGCGACCACCCGTTTGCTCGACCACACGGCTGCCAGCAGCCTGGGCAAGTTCTACAGCGAAGAAGAATTCAGCCTCCACGGCCTGGTACACCTGCAAGGCCCGATCCTGGAAATCGGTCGCACCTGCGTCGACCCGGCCTACCGCAACGGCGGCACCATCGCCGTGCTCTGGGGTGAACTGGCCGAAGTCCTGAACCAGGGCGGCTACAGCTACCTGATGGGTTGCGCGAGCATTCCGATGCAGGATGGCGGCGTGCAGGCCCACGCGATCATGCAGCGTCTGCGCGAACGCTACCTGTGCACCGAACACCTGCGCGCCGAGCCGAAAAACCCGCTGCCAAGCCTGGACATCCCGTCCAACGTAATTGCCGAAATGCCACCACTGCTCAAGGCCTACATGCGCCTGGGCGCGAAGATCTGCGGCGAGCCTTGCTGGGACGAAGACTTCCAGGTCGCCGACGTATTCATCCTGCTCAAGCGCGACGAACTCTGCCCGCGCTACGCCAAACACTTCAAGGCGGCTGTGTAATGAGCCGGTTGCGGGTGTACGCGCGAATCGCGCGAGTGCTGATGGTGGTGACGCTGGGCCTGGGCATGGCCAGTGTGTTCGGCGTGTTCGAACGCCTGGGCCTGGCCCATTCGATGGCGCGTCGTCAGCGCTGGTCGCGATTTTTCATGGCCCGCCTGGGCAACGCCCTGCCCTTTGACGTGACCGTCCACGGCGAGCTGCCGAAGACACCGATGCTCTGGGTCAGCAACCATGTGTCCTGGACCGACATTCCGCTGCTGGGCATGCTCACGCCGCTGTCGTTCCTGTCCAAGGCCGAAGTGCGCACCTGGCCGGTGGCCGGCTGGTTGGCGGCCAAGGCCGGCAGCCTGTTCATCCGTCGTGGCGCGGGTGACAGCCAGTTGATCCGCAAGCAAATGACCCGCCATCTGGAACAAGCCTACCCACTGCTGATGTTCCCGGAAGGCACCACCACCGATGGCCGTTCGCTGCGCACCTTCCATGGTCGCCTGCTGTCCGCCGCCATCGACTCCGAAGTGGCGCTGCAGCCGGTGGCGATCCGTTATGTGCGTGACGGCCAGCCTTGCGCGCTGGCGCCGTTCATTGGCGACGATGATCTGCTCTCGCACCTGATGCGTCTGTTCGCCAATGACCGTGGCGGCGTGGAGATTCATCTGCTCAAGCCAATCGCCTGTGAAGGCCGGGAGCGCGCGGCACTGGCGTTCGAGGCGCAGCAGGCGGTGCAGAAGGCGTTGTTTGGGACTGTCGTTGAACCTCAGCGAGCACCGATGCGCCCTGCCATTGCGGCGTGACGCGATCCTTGATTCACTGAAATACCCTGTGGGAGCGAGCTTGCTCGCGATAGCGGTGGGTCATTCAGCATCATCGTTGAATGTTGATCCGCTATCGCGGGCAAGCCCGCTCCCACAGTGGTTTTAAGTTGCTGGATAGTTCCGGGCGAAATCCTGCAACTGCGGATAGAACAACCGAAAGTCCTCGCTCAACGGTTCATACAACCGTCGCAACTCCTGCATCGCCGCCGCCAGTTCCTCCGGCCGGGTCAGGCGCCGCGAGATCCCGCGCAACACCTGCTCCAGTACTTCAAATTCCTGATACGAGCCCAACCAGTCATTGGCCACCATGTGCGGCGCAATTTTCGCCAGCCGCTCCGGCAGTTGCCGCTCGCTGGACAGCACGCGATAAACGTCCGAGGTGAACAGCTCCAGCGGCCGGTCGGCATACAGCCTCCAGTCCCGGGCCAGGCAATGGTCGAAAAACACGTCGAGCACGATCCCCGCATAGCGGCGACGGGTCTGGGAAAAACGCGACAACGCGACATCCACAAGAGGATGGCGATCGGTGAACACGTCGATGCTGCGGTGCAACTGGATAGCCCCCTCGATGTCCGGTGCGAACTGCCCTTGCAGTCGCCCCTTGACGAAATCGCCATACAGGCTGCCGAGCAATTGGCCGGGACGCTGGCCACCGAGGTGAAGATGTGCGAGATAGTTCATGGGCGCAGCTTAGCACTGCCCCCTTGTCTTGTTACACTCAATGTATCGTTATAACTCGATATACCGAAATGTGAGCTGGTCAGAGCCAAATCATATTTGTGTATCGCGAAATACCGATTTAAAGTTCGCCTCATCGCGATATAGCGTTTTATACATCACGAGCCCACATCATGACCATCAATCTCGACGAAATAATAAAAGCCCTGGCACACCCAGTACGGCGAGAAATCCTGCACTGGCTCAAGGACCCGACCGTCGAATTTCCCGACCAGTCCCACAGCAACGAGCACGGCGTTTGCGCCGGGCAGATCGATCAACGTTGCGGCCTGTCGCAGTCCACGGTGTCGGCACACCTGGCGACCCTGCAACGCGCCGGCCTGATCAGCAGCCGCAAAGTCGGCCAGTGGCATTTTTTCAAACGCAATGAGGAAACCATTCAGGAGTTCCTCAAAACCTTCAGTAAAGAGCTCTGATCCTGTGGGGGCGTTCTCAATTGGTTTTCACATAACGCCGGGAAAACCAATTGAGAACGCCCCCCCACGTCAGTCAGCCAAAAGGAATTAAACAATGCCCCTCTCGCTACTCATCCTGGCCTTGAGCGCTTTCGCCATCGGCACCACCGAGTTCGTCATCATGGGCCTGCTGCCCAACGTGGCGGCCGACCTCGGTGTATCGATTCCCGGTGCCGGCTGGCTGGTGACCGGTTACGCCCTGGGCGTGGCCATCGGTGCGCCGTTCATGGCGCTGGCCACCGCCAGGCTGCCGCGCAAGGCCGCCCTGGTGGCGTTGATGGGCATCTTCATTATCGGCAACCTGCTCTGCGCAGTAGCGGGCGACTACAACGTGCTGATGTTTGCCCGTGTGGTCACCGCGCTGTGCCACGGCGCCTTCTTCGGCATCGGTTCGGTGGTGGCTGCCGGCCTGGTGCCTGCGAACAAACGTGCCTCGGCCGTGGCCCTGATGTTCACCGGCCTGACCCTGGCCAACGTCCTCGGCGTACCGCTGGGCACCGCCCTCGGCCAGGAAGCCGGCTGGCGTTCGACCTTTTGGGCCGTGACCGTGATCGGTGTGATTGCACTGATCGGTCTGATCCGCTTCCTGCCGGCCAAGCGCGATGAAGAAAAACTCGACATGCGCGCCGAACTGGCCGCACTCAAGGGCGCTGGCATCTGGCTGTCCCTGAGCATGACCGCGTTGTTCGCCGCCTCGGTGTTCACCCTGTTCACCTACGTCGCGCCGCTGTTGGGCGAAGTCACTGGGGTCTCGCCCCGTGGCGTGACCTGGACCCTGATGCTCATCGGTCTGGGCCTGACGGTAGGCAACATCATCGGCGGCAAGCTGGCCGACAAAGGCATGGCCGCGACCCTGATCGGTGTGTTCGTGACCATGGCCGTGGTGTCCACCGTGCTGACCTGGACCAGCGTCGCCCTGATCCCGACCGAAATCACCCTGTTCCTCTGGGCCACCGCGTGCTTCGCCGCCGTACCGGCGCTGCAAGTGAACGTGGTGACCTTCGGCAAAGCCGCACCGAACCTGGTGTCGACCCTGAACATCGGCGCTTTCAACATCGGCAACGCCCTGGGTGCCTGGGTCGGCGGCAGTGTGATCGCCCACGGCTTCGGCCTGACCAGCGTGCCGCTCGCGGCAGCCGTACTGGCGGTACTCGCCCTGCTGGTGACCCTAATTACTTTCCGCCAGAGCGGCAACCCCGATCTGGCTCCTGCTACCCACTAATCACCTGAAACCTCACGAGGGTTGTACTTCATGACGACTATTTTCGATCCAATCAAACTGGGCGACCTCGAGTTGGCCAACCGCATCATCATGGCACCGCTGACCCGCTGCCGCGCCGACGAAGGCCGCGTACCCAATGCGCTGATGGCCGAGTACTACGTGCAGCGTGCGTCCGCCGGGCTGATCCTCAGCGAGGCGACTTCGGTGACACCGATGGGCGTCGGCTACCCGGACACCCCGGGCATCTGGTCCAACGATCAGGTACGTGGCTGGTCCAACGTGACCAAGGCCATCCATGGCGCGGGCGGCAAGATCTTCCTGCAGTTGTGGCACGTGGGTCGCATTTCCCACGGTTTGTACCTGAACGATGAAGCACCGGTCGCCCCGAGTGCCATCCAGCCCAAAGGCCACGTCAGCCTGGTTCGTCCGCTGGCCGACTTCCCGGTGCCGCGCGCCCTGGAAACCGCTGAAATCGCCGACATCGTCGACGCTTACCGCGTCGGTGCCGAGAACGCCAAGGCCGCCGGCTTCGACGGTGTGGAAATCCACGCCGCCAACGGTTACCTGCTCGACCAGTTCCTGCAAAGCAGCACCAACCAGCGCACCGACAACTATGGCGGCTCCCTGGAAAACCGTGCCCGCCTGCTGCTGGAAGTGACTGACGCCGCCATCGAAATCTGGGGCGCCGGCCGTGTAGGTGTGCACCTTTCACCACGCGCCGACCTGCATGACATGGGCGACGACAACCTGGCTGAAACTTTCACCTACGTCGCTCGCGAACTGGGCAAGCGTGGCATCGCCTTCATCTGCTCGCGCGAGAAAGAAGGTGCCGACAGCCTCGGCCCACAACTCAAGGAAGCCTTCGGCGGCCCCTACATTGCCAACGAGCGTTTCACCAAGGACAGCGCTAATGCGTTGCTCGCCAGCGGCAAGGCCGATGCAGTTGCCTTCGGCGTACCTTTCATTGCCAACCCTGACCTGCCGGCACGCTTGCAGGCCGACGCGCCGCTGAACGAAGCGCGCCCGGAACTGTTCTATGCCAAGGGCCCGGTTGGTTACATCGACTATCCAACATTGTAAGACTGCGCAAACTCAAAAAGCCCGGCGTTTCGGACGCCGGGCTTTTTTTGCTTTAAATAAGCTAAAACCCGCTTGCCAGACTTAAACCCCTGACTACTTACCTGCCATTCAAACCAGTATCACACCCACACCCACACCCACTTGCATACAAACTTACAACTAAAACCCAGACAAACTCAAAAAACAACTTAATACTTCACAACGCCTCGTCACAACATATCGAGCGCTATGGAAAGCCCCTGAAAAACTTTAAAGGATTAACAGCATGGATAACAACGGCCCGATACATGCGCCCCAAATCATTGCACAAACAGAATATGAAGCTGGAGACTTCAGCTTTTCTGCCTCAGCCAGCAAATTCCCTGATAAGTACACCGTGATGACCATCAACATCGCCAACAACACTAATGGCACGATCCGGCTCTTGAAAGCAGGCTGGGATTTGACCGGAACGTCGCTGTCAGACTTCGAAATCGAAATGAACGATGAGCAAACTCTCGAACTTCCATACTTTCGGGACTTCTCCAGTAATGGAATTCATTACAAAAAAAGGAAGTTCCCTCCGATCCTGCAAGAGTTCTCTTACATCACCGAAGATGGATTAATTTGCACGTTAGCTATTCAGCTGACAGTTTCAGTGGGTTACGGATTCCTGCATCCAACCCTGAATCCAATCTGGACAAAAAAAATAACGCGATCCGGAAACAGCAGCAGCTCATATAAAGTCACTGCCAACATCGTGAAAAAGAATGAAGAGGCGCCCTTCAGTTTTAGCGTCGACCTGATAATCGGTTAATATCAATCAGACAAAAAATACGCCGATGAAAAAACGTATCAGACCAGCTTACTGATGTCTTTTTTCGCCACATTCCAGACCCCGACTCGCAAAGCCGGGGTTCTTTATCACGAGCGGTGGTATCCGTTCGAAGTTCATGCCCCATGCAAGCTCGATACAAAATCCCTACAAATTATGTAGCTTGATAGCTATCAACCCGACACGAGCCCATATATAAAAGCACCCCATTACAAAAAGGCGCATGAAGCAAAATGATCCTCGGGGGGATTTCAACGGTTGACTTGCCGGGAGCCAGTTTTTCATTTTGTTTCATTTGCGCAGGCTGGGGCTCAAGCGCAGCATGTCCAGCCCGGTATCGACCCATCGTTCGGCTTCGGTGTGCAATTCAAAACTGTCGGGGGCCAGCAACCACTGGTACAGGATGCCGTCAATATAAGCATGCAAGCTGATCGCGGCGCGGGCGGTGTCGAGATTTTCCGGCAACTGCCCTCGATTGACGGCATTGCTCAGGGCCAGACCGATTCGCACGTTGCATTCGAGGCTGGCTGACACACGCTGTTGGCGCAGGTCGCACATTTCATCGGTGAATTCGCACTTATGAAAAAGAATCTCATTGATGCGTCGGGTTTTCGGGTCCAGCGCAATTTGATGAAACAAATGAATCAGCAGCTTGCGCATGCAGCCCAAGGGATCGAGTTCGTCTTCACTCTCGCTGGCCTTGGCCATTTCTTCCAGCGGTTCATGCAAGGTGTCGAGCATGGCCTGCACCAGATCGGCCTTGTTGCTGAAATGCCAGTAAATGGCCCCACGAGTGACACCGGCCAGGGTGGCGATATCCGCCAGGGTCGTACGCGCCACGCCTCGCTCGTAAAAGGCCTTTTCGGCCGCCACGAGAATTTGCGCGCGGGTTTCCTGAGCTTCCTCTTTGGTACGACGGACCATGGCAGTACAACCTCAATCAGGGTGCTTCAGCGATGTCTGAATATCAGCTGAATAAAAGTGGGGCGAACGTTCTGGGGGTTCGTCCCCGGCCTACAATTCCAACCTTTCAACGGCTTGTGTAACGGGCTTTGTAACGACCTTGATACACAGCCTGGGTATTTACAAACAACCATGTACGTAAGTATATTACTTAGCAAGCTACTTATCCACTCGGCAACCATATTTCAACCTTCCACCTTTCTAGTGCGCACGTTGCGCGCCTGACCCGAGGATTTTCATGCAATTCAAGCCAGCTGTTACCGCTCTGGTCGCCGCCGTCGCCCTGGCATCGCTGCTCAGCGGATGCAAAAAGGAAGAGGCAGCGCCGGCCGCCCCACCGCCTCAGGTCGGCGTCGTGACTCTGCAACCGCAAGCGTTCACCCTGACATCCGATCTGCCCGGCCGTACCAGTGCGTTCCGCATTGCCGAAGTCCGTCCTCAGGTCAACGGCATCATTCTCAAGCGCCTGTTCAAGGAAGGCAGCGACGTCAAGGCCGGCCAGCAGCTCTATCAGATCGATCCGTCGGTCTATGAAGCGACATTGAAAAGCGCCGAAGCCAACCTGCGCTCGACCAAGTCGATTTCCGACCGCTACAAGCAACTGGTCGACGAGCAGGCTGTAAGCCGTCAGGAATACGACACCGCCGTGGCCAACCGTCTGCAATCGGAAGCCGCACTGCAAACGGCACAGATCAACGTGCGCTACACCAAGGTCTATGCCCCGCTGACCGGCCGCATCGGCCGCTCCTCGGTGACCGAAGGCGCGCTGGTCAGCAATGCCCAGGTCGATGCGATGGCGGTGATTCAGCAAATCGACCCGATCTACGTCGACGTGACGCAGTCTTCGGTCGAGCTGTTGCAACTGCGCCGCGAGCTGGAAAGCGGTCGCCTGCAAAAAGCCGGCGACAACGCGGCCTCGGTCAAGCTGACCCTGGAAGACGGCAGCGAGTACAAGCTGGACGGCAAGCTGGAGTTCTCCGAAATCTCGGTTGACCAGACCACCGGTTCCGTCACCCTGCGCGCCATTTTCCCGAACCCTGACCACACCCTTCTGCCGGGCATGTTCGTGCACGCCAAGTTGCTGGCCGGTGTGAACAGCGCGGCGATTCTGGCCCCGCAACAAGGCGTGACCCGCGACCTCAAGGGTACCCCGACCGCTCTGGTTGTCGGCCCGGACAACAAGGTCGAACTGCGTCAACTCAAGGCCAACCGCACCGTCGGCAACCAGTGGCTGATCGAAGATGGCCTGAAGGCCGGCGATCGCCTGATCACCGAAGGTCTGCAATTCGTCAAACCCGGCATCGAAGTCAAGGCCAGTGAAGCGACCAACGTAGCCGTAAAGAACCCGGCCCCCGCTCAGACAGCTGATAAAGCCTCTGGCGGAAAAGGGGAGTAAACCATGTCGAGATTTTTTATCGACCGTCCGATTTTCGCCTGGGTAATTGCCCTGGTGATCATGTTGGTCGGGGCACTATCGATCCTGCGCTTGCCGATCAACCAGTACCCGAGCATTGCGCCTCCGGCGATCGCCATTTCCGTGACTTACCCGGGTGCTTCGGCACAAACGGTTCAGGACACCGTGGTTCAGGTGATCGAGCAACAGCTCAACGGTATCGACAACCTGCGTTATGTCTCGTCGGAAAGTAACTCCGACGGCACCATGACCATTACCGCGACCTTCGAGCAAGGCACCAACTCCGACACCGCACAGGTTCAGGTGCAGAACAAGCTGAACCTGGCCACCCCGCTGCTGCCGCAGGAAGTGCAACAGCAAGGTATCCGCGTCACCAAGGCGGTGAAGAACTTCCTGCTGGTGATCGGCGTGGTGTCGCGTGACGGCAGCATGACCAAGGACGATCTGTCCAACTACATCGTGTCGAACATGCAAGACCCGATCTCGCGGACCGCCGGTGTCGGTGACTTCCAGGTGTTCGGTTCGCAATACGCCATGCGTATCTGGCTCGACCCGGCCAAGTTGAACAACTACAACCTGACCCCGATCGACGTCAAGACCGCCATCGCGGCGCAAAACGTCCAGGTGTCGTCCGGTCAGCTCGGCGGCCTGCCTGCCCTGCCCGGCACCCAGTTGAACGCGACGATCATCGGCAAGACCCGCCTGCAGACCGCGGAGCAATTCGACAAGATCCTGCTCAAGGTCAACAAGGACGGCTCCCAGGTTCGCCTCAAAGATGTTGCCGAAGTCGGCCTGGGTGGCGAGAACTACAGCATCAACGCCCAGTTCAACGGCGCCCCGGCTTCCGGCCTGGCGGTGAAACTGGCCACCGGTGCCAACGCGCTCGATACCGCCAAGGCCCTGCGCGCGACCATCGACAACCTCAAGCCGTTCTTCCCGCAAGGGATGGAAGTGGTGTTCCCGTACGACACCACGCCGGTGGTGACCGAGTCGATCAAAGGTGTGGTGCACACCCTGGTCGAAGCGATCGCGCTGGTGTTCCTGGTGATGTTCCTGTTCCTGCAAAACTTCCGCGCCACCGTGATCACCACGATGACCGTGCCGGTGGTATTGCTCGGTACATTCGGGATCCTCGCGGCCGCCGGTTTCAGCATCAACACCCTGACCATGTTCGGTATGGTGCTGGCCATCGGCTTGCTGGTGGACGACGCCATCGTCGTGGTGGAAAACGTCGAACGGGTGATGAGCGAAGAAGGCCTGTCACCGAAGGAAGCCACCAAGAAGTCCATGGGCCAGATCCAGGGCGCACTGGTCGGTATCGCCCTGGTGTTGTCGGCGGTTCTGCTGCCAATGGCGTTCTTCAGCGGCTCCACCGGTGTGATCTACAAGCAGTTCTCGATCACCATCGTTTCGGCCATGGCCCTGTCGGTACTGGTTGCGCTGATCTTCACCCCGGCGCTCTGCGCCACCATGCTCAAGCCGATTCCGAAAGGCGAGCACGGCGTACCCAAGCGTGGTTTCTTTGGCTGGTTCAACCGCAATTTCGACCGCGGCGTGCGCGGCTACGAACGCGGTGTAGGCAATATCCTGCAGCGCAAGATCCCGTACCTGCTGGCGTACCTGCTGATCGTGGTGGGCATGATCTGGCTGTTCACCCGCATTCCAACGGCGTTCCTGCCGGAAGAAGACCAGGGTGTACTGTTCGCCCAGGTGCAAACCCCGGCCGGCTCCACAGCCCAGCGTACCCAGGTGGTCGTGGATGAAATGCGTGAATTCCTGCTGCGCCCGGGCAAGGATGGCGGCGAAGGCGATGCGGTGAACTCGGTGTTTACCGTGACCGGTTTCAACTTCGCCGGCCGTGGCCAGAGTTCGGGTATGGCGTTCATCATGCTGCGTCCGTGGGACGAACGTAACGCCGACAACAACGTGTTCAAGGTGGCGGCCCGTGCCCAGCAGCACTTCTTCACCTTCCGCGATGCCATGGTGTTCGCCTTTGCACCGCCGGCGGTACTGGAGTTGGGTAACGCCACCGGTTTCGACGTGTTCCTGCAGGACCGCGCCGGTATCGGCCACGAAAAACTGATGGAAGCGCGCAACCAGTTCCTTGGCATGGCCGCACAAAGCAAGATCCTGTCTCAGGTGCGTCCGAACGGCCTGAACGACGAACCGCAATACCAACTGGAAATCGATGACGAGAAGGCCAGTGCCCTGGGCATTACCATCGCCGACATCAACAACACCCTGTCGATTGCCCTGGGCAGTAGCTACGTCAACGACTTCATCGACCGTGGTCGGGTGAAGAAGGTTTACGTGCAAGGCCAGCCAGGCTCTCGAATGGGCCCGGAAGACTTGCAGAAGTGGTACGTGCGCAACGCCCAGGGAACCATGGTGCCGTTCTCGGCATTCGCCAAGGGCGAGTGGATCTACGGTTCGCCGAAACTGGCCCGTTACAACGGCGTGGAAGCGATGGAAATCCTCGGCGCCCCGGCACCGGGTTACTCCACCGGTGAAGCCATGCTCGAAGTCGAAGCCATTGCCAGGAAGCTGCCGGCCGGTGTCGGTATTTCCTGGACCGGCCTGTCGTACGAGGAACGTCTGTCCGGTTCGCAAGCGCCGGCGCTGTACGCCCTGTCGCTGCTGATGGTGTTCCTGTGCCTGGCGGCGTTGTATGAAAGCTGGTCGATTCCGATCGCGGTGATGTTGGTGGTACCGCTTGGGATCATCGGTGCACTGATGGCCACCAGCCTGCGCGGCTTGTCCAACGACGTGTACTTCCAGGTAGGCCTGTTGACGACTATCGGTCTGGCGGCGAAAAACGCCATTCTGATTGTCGAATTTGCCAAGGAACTGCACGAACAGGGGCGTAGCCTGCGCGACGCGGCAATCGAAGCCTGCCGCATGCGTCTGCGACCGATCATCATGACCTCCCTCGCCTTCGTTCTGGGCGTGGTACCACTGGCGATATCCACGGGCGCAGGTTCGGGTAGCCAGCATGCGATCGGTACCGGCGTGATCGGCGGTATGATCACGGCCACTGTGCTGGCGATCTTCTGGGTCCCGCTGTTCTTCGTCACCGTGTCGTCCATTGGCCAGCGTAAGATTGCCGACCAGGATGACGCTACTGAAACTCCTAAAGAGGCTGGCTAATGAGCAAGTCGCTACTCTCCCTGGCAGTCGCCGCCTTCGTGCTCGGTGGCTGCTCGCTGATACCTGATTATCAGCAGCCTGAAGCACCGGTGGCGGGGCAATACCCGCAGGGCCCGGCGTATTCGCCGGCCCAGGCACCGGCGCAAGCGGCGGCCGAGCAGGGCTGGAAGCAGTTTTTCCATGACCCGGCGCTGCAACAGCTGATCCAGGTCGCCCTGGAAAACAACCGTGACCTGCGTGTCGCAGCCCTGAACATCGACGCCTTTGCGGCTCAGTACCGCATCTCCCGCGCCGACCTGTTCCCGGCCGTTTCGGCCAACGGCACCGGCAGCCGTCAGCGCCTTCCGGCTAACGCTTCGCAGACCGGCGAAGCCGGCATCACCAGTTCCTACTCGGCAACGGTTGGCGTCAACGCCTACGAACTCGACCTGTTCGGTCGGGTTCGCAGCCTGAACGAGGAAGCGTTGCAGAAGTACTTCGCCACCGAAGAAGGCCGGCGCAGCACGCAACTCAGCCTGGTGGCCAGCGTCGCCAACGCCTACCTGACCTGGCAGGCCGACAAGGAACTGCTGAAAGTCACCCAGGACACCCTCGCCGCGTTCGAGGAGAGCTACAAGCTCACCGCGCGCAGCAACGAAGTGGGAGTCGCCTCGGCACTGGACCTGGCGCAGTCGCGGACCTCGGTGGAAAACGCCCGTGCGCAACTGGCCCGTTACACCCGCCAGGTCGCCCAGGATGAAAACAGCCTGGTACTGCTGTTGGGTACCGGCGTCCCGGCCAACCTGCCAGCGGCCAAACCGTTGAACGACGATCTGTTGGCCGAAGTACCGGCCGGCCTGCCGTCGGACTTGCTGCAACGTCGTCCGGACATCCTCCAGGCCGAGCACAACCTCAAGGCGGCCAACGCCAACATCGGCGCGGCACGGGCAGCGTTCTTCCCGAGCATCAGCCTGACCGCCAACGCCGGGACCCTGAGCCCGGACCTGTCCGGCCTGTTCAAGGGCGGTTCGGGTACCTGGCTGTTCCAGCCGCAGATCAACCTGCCGATCTTCAACGCCGGCAGCCTGCGCGCCAGCCTGGATTACTCGAAGATCCAGAAAGACATTGGTGTGGCGAACTACGAGAAGTCCATTCAAACGGCCTTCCAGGAAGTCGCCGACGGCCTGGCCGCACGCGGGACCTATACCGACCAGGTACAGGCACAGCGTAATCTGGTCAGCGCCAACCAGGACTACTACCGCCTGGCCGAGCGTCGTTATCGCATCGGTGTCGACAGCAACCTGACGTTCCTCGATGCCCAACGTCAGCTGTTCAACTCCGAACAGAATCTGATCACCGATCGCCTGGCGCAGCTGATCAGTCAGGTCAACCTGTACAAGGCACTGGGTGGTGGCTGGAACGAACAGACGGCGAAGAACGAGCCGCTGAAGGAAGAAGCACCGAAGATGAAGATGTTCTGATCTGGCAATACCAAAAAACCCACGCCATTGAGCTATATGTGCTCCATGGCGCGGGTATTTATTGGCACTCGCCTTGAGCAGCCAACACACTTACCCATATCAACTTCACAACTTCAACATACCGAACAAATCAAAAAACCCGCACTTTCACGACATTAATTTCGGCACTTTGATCGAAAAACTCTGACAGAAAAATTCTACTTTCCGCTCAAATCCAACACCCATCTCTGTATATTCAAATTCAAAATACCCGTCGATTTCATCAAAATCATCTCCTGGAGTAATGAGCGTGACATTTAGCGTCCCGACCTTGTCCGATTGAGAATGTCCCTTAGAACCATCCCAAAGGAACGTCGCCTCCACATCACTAGGGTTCTTCATATCAATAACGTATGTTTTTCCTTGCTCGAGCTTGTCACCTCTGAGAGTCAACTCCATATCGATTCTGCTGTCCTCTACGAGCAGAAAAAAATAGGCGGGGTCCTTGATCCAATAAAAATATAAATCCGTCGCTCCAACACCAATAGTTCCTTCGTCTTGAACCCTGAGAATTCCATTCAACCTTCCCGATATAGGCGGTACATCTCCCCTATCAGTAACTGGCCATCCTTTCTCCGACCTTGAAATCTTCATGGCAATCTCCTGTTTAAAGCGTTAGTTAATCACCCTTGGGCAACACGATAAAAACCTAACTCATGAAATTCCTCACGACAACTATCAGGTCTAATGGTTGACAACAGCCCACACACATGAAACTTGAAAAATCGAAACAAATACTAATTCGCACGAACACACTTTCGTTCGATAATCGCCCAAAACCTGCTTTCGCTGATTGAACCATTCAGTACATTCCACGCACCATCCGAACCACAAAACCAATAACAACAGGTTCGACGCCATGCCCCCGCGCCCTGCCCTCCCCGGCTGATTCGCTTCGCTTTTCATGATTTCGACTGTTCGTCTGCAACCCGCGGGTTGCGGCATCACCGCGTTTCATCCCCAAGAATTAGAGAGACCCGACCCATGACGCCTACTCCCGCGCCGTACTTCGTTCCCAGCCTGATTGCCATTGCCCTCGCCTGCGCGGCCCTGCCCGCCAGCGCCGAGGAATCGGGTTTTGTCGAGGGCGCCAAGGTCAACCTGAACCTGCGCAACTTCTACATCAATCGCAACTTCACCAACCCGACCAAGGCCCAGGGCAAGGCTGAGGAGTGGACGCAGAGTTTCATCCTCGATGCCAAATCCGGGTTCACCCAGGGCACTGTCGGCTTCGGCATGGATGTGCTGGGTTTGTATTCGGTGAAGCTCGACGGCGGCAAAGGCACCGGCGGTACGCAACTGCTGCCGCTGGACCATGACGGCCGCCCGGCGGACAACTTCGGCCGCACCAACGTGGCGTTCAAAGCGAAGCTGTCCCAGACAGAAGTGAAGGTTGGCGAATGGATGCCGGTGCTGCCGATCCTGCGTTCGGACGATGGTCGTTCGCTGCCGCAAACCTTCCGTGGCGGTCAGATCACCTCGAAAGAAATCAACGGACTAACGTTGTACGGCGGCCAGTTCCGCGCCAACAGCCCGCGCGATGACAGCAGCATGAGCGACATGTCGATGACCGGCAAAGCTGCGTTCACCTCCGACCGCTTTAACTTCCAGGGCGGTGAGTACGTGTTCAATGACAAGCGCACCCAGATTGGTCTGTGGAACGCCGAGCTCAAGGACATCTACAGCCAGCAATTCGTCAACCTGATCCACAGCCAACCGCTTGGCGACTGGACCCTGGGCGCCAACCTGGGTTTCTTCTACGGCAAGGATGACGGCAGCGCCCAGGCCGGCGAGCTGGACAACAAAACCCTGTACGGTTTGTTCTCGGCCAAGTACGGCGGCAACACCTTCTACGTCGGCCTGCAGAAACTCACCGGCGACAGCGCCTGGATGCGGGTCAACGGCACCAGCGGCGGCACTCTGGCCAACGACAGCTACAACTCCAGCTACGACAATGCCCGGGAGAAATCCTGGCAAGTACGCCACGACTACAACTTCGCCGCCCTTGGCGTACCGGGCCTGACCCTGATGAACCGCTATATCAGCGGCGACAATGTGCACACCGGCAACATCACCGACGGCAAGGAATGGGGACGTGAATCGGAACTGGGCTACACCGTGCAGAGCGGCGTGCTGAAAGACTTGAATCTGAAATGGCGCAACTCGACCATGCGCCGGGATTACAGCAATAACGAGTTCGATGAGAACCGGTTGATCATCAGCTATCCGATCAGTTTGCTGTAAACACAAAACAAATGTGGGAGCGAGCTTGCTCGCGATGGCGGTGTATCAGGCGACATCAATAGTGAATGTGCCGACGCCATCGCGAGCAAGCTCGCTCCCACAGGTTGTTCACCGTTTTACCGCTTACTCCCGCGACTCGACCCCCAACTCATCCCACACCGACTCGGCCAGGTGGAAAGTCGCATTGGCCGCCGGAATGCCGCAGTAGATAGCGCTCTGCATGATCACTTCCTTGATCTCGCCACGACTCACGCCGTTGTTGGCGGCGGCGCGCAGGTGCAGTTTGAGCTCGCCCTCGCGGTTCATACCGATCAGCATGGCGATGGTGATCAGGCTGCGGGTATGGCGCGGCAGGCCCGGGCGGGTCCAGATGTCGCCCCAGGCGTGGCGGGTGATCATCTCCTGAAACTCCGAGTTGAACTCGGTCAGGGTCGTCAGGCTGCGATCGACATGCGCGTCTCCAAGGACCGCGCGACGGACCTTCATGCCCTCGTCATAACGTTGTTTTTCGTCCACGAGAATCCCCTCAATCAGCCAACAGAAACGCCAGCACACGCTCGCTGAACGCATTGCCTGCCTGGACGTTGGACAAATGCGCGGCGTAGAACTCGGCGTACTCGGCCCCGCGCACATGCTCCTGAATGAAATGCCCACCGGATGGCGGCGTCACCGCGTCTTCGGTCCCGGCAATCACCAGCAACGGCGCCTTGATCGAGGACAACCGATCGCGGAAATCGGCATCACGCACCGCCGCGCAATTGGCCGCATAGCCTTCGGGCGAAGTGGCCGCGAGCATGTCGGTAATCTGCTTGGCCGCCGCCGGGTTGGCGGCAGAGAAGTCCGGAGTGAACCAGCGGGCAATCGAGGCATCGCGCAAGGCAACCATGGCCGCCTGGCCATCACGCAGGACCATTTCGATACGCGGGTTCCACACTGTCGGATCGCCGATTTTCGCTGCAGTGTTGCACACGATCAGCTTGTTCAGGCGCTCGCTGGCATTGATCCCCAGCCACTGGCCAATCAGCCCGCCCATGGACAAGCCACAGAAATGTGCGCATTCGATGTGCAAGGCATCCAGCAAGGCGAGCACGTCGTGGCCCAGTTGCTCGATGCTGTAAGGCCCCGGTGTCACCAATGACTGGCCATGGCCGCGAGTGTCAAAACGCAACACGCGAAAATGCTTGGAGAACGCCGGGATTTGCGCGTCCCACATGTGCAGGTCGGTGCCCAAAGAGTTGGACAGCACCAGCACCGGCGCATCGACCGGTCCATCCAGTTGATAATGCAGTTCGCCCTCGGCGAGTTGTACAAAAGCCACAGCAATTCTCCTTCAGGCAGTCAATGCAGAATGTTCGGCCACCGCCCGCTCGACCCAGGTTTGGGCCTGGCCGAGGTAATGGGCAGGGTCCAGCAGACGATCGAGTTCAGCCGCCGACAGCTCGGCGGTCACATGCGGTTCGTCGCCGAGCACCGCACGCAGGTGACGCTGTTCGGCCACCGCGCGTTTGCAGCAGCGTTCGAGCAGATGGTGTGCGGTATCGCGGCCGACCCGTTGGGCGAGGACGATGCTCACCGCTTCGGCGAGCACCAGGCCCTGGGTCAGATCGAGGTTGTGCGCCATGCGCCCGGCATCCACTTCCAGTCCCTGGGCGATCAGCAAAGCTTGCTGCAGGCTGCCCGACACCAGGCAGCAAATCTCCGGCAGGGTTTCCCACTCGGCATGCCACAGTCCGAGACTGCGCTCGTGTTCCTGGGGCATGGCGCTGAACAGTGTCGAGAGCAAACCGGGTACACGCGTCGCCGCGCCGATCAACACCGCCGCGCCCACCGGATTGCGCTTGTGCGGCATGGTTGAGGAACCGCCCTTGCCCGGCGCCGAAGGTTCGAACACTTCGGCGGCTTCGGTTTGCATCAGCAGGCTGACGTCGCGACCGAGTTTGCCGAGACTGCCGGCGATCAACCCGAGCACCGCGCCGAACTCCACCACGCGATCGCGCTGGGTGTGCCACGGTTGCTCGGGCAAGGTCAGTTTCAGCTCTTCGGCCAGTGCCTGGGCAATCGGCATGGCCTGCTCGCCAAGTGCCGCGAGGGTGCCGGACGCACCGCCGAATTGCAGCACCAGCAAACGCGGTTTCAATTCGGCCAGGCGTTGGCGACTGCGGGTCACGGCGCCCAGCCAACCGGCGATTTTCATGCCGAGGGTCACCGGCGTTGCATGTTGCAACCAGGTGCGCCCGGCCAATGGTGTGGTCGCGTATTGCCGGGCCTGGGACGCGAGGACATGTCCCAGCTGCGCCAGATCACTTTCGATCAGCTCCAGCGCACGACGCAATTGCAGCACCAGGCCGCTGTCCATCACATCCTGGCTGGTCGCGCCCAGATGCACGTAACGCTCGGCCTCGGCATTCTGCGCAGCGATCTGCTTGCCCAGCGCCTTGACCAACGGAATCGCCGAGTTACCCGCCGTGGCAATCGCCTCACCCAACGCCGCAAAGTCGTAGAGCCCGGCGCTGCAAGCCGCCTCAATCGGCGCGACTGCACTCGATGGTATCAAGCCGACTCGCGCTTGTGCCCGGGACAGTGCCGCTTCGAAATCGAGCATGGCCTGGACCCGCCCCTGATCGCAGAACACTTCACGCATATCGCGGGTAGTGAAATAGGCATCGAATAATTGATTGCCCGGTCGCTGGTTCATAAGCAGTTCCTGAAGGCGCGGGCCTTTGCGACCCGCGCATGAAGATCAAAGATCGTGATGCAGATACTTCGCCTGTTTCGGCAAGAAGTCGAACCATTCGACCAGATTGCCGGACGAGGCACCGACGATGGCGAAGATCCGCTTGCTGAGCTCCTCACCGGTGTATAGCGGTGGTCGTTGTCATTGTTTTTCACTCAACGGAGACAGTCAGAGTCTAGACACGCCTTGCAACAGCCCCGTTCCACAGATAGATCGGCAACACAAATCCACCGCCGCTCCCACAGGTTTTGCGGTGTTCATTCAATAATCGAAGAACACCGTCTCCGCATCAGTGCCTTGCAGAATCACATTCCACTGATAGACACCCGACGCATCCTTCCTGGCCAGCAAGGTACCGCGACGCTCGGCCGGCACGCATTCCAGCAGCGGATCGTTCACGTTGGCCGCCTCACCCTCAAAGTAGATCCGTGTCAGCAGGTGCTTAACCAGACCACGGGCAAACACCAGCACCACCAGGTGCGGTGCCTGAGTCGTGCCTTTGAGCCCCTCGACCGTTCCCGGCTTGATGGTAGTGAAACGAAAACGCCCTTCGGCATCCACCGGCACCCGGCCAAAGCCTTCGAAATTCGGGTCCAGGGGTTTTTCCTGGTCGTCCTCCGGATGGTCATACTTGCCCGCGGCGTTGGCCTGCCAGACTTCCAGCATCGCGTCGTTGACGATGTCGCCATTGCCGTCGAGCACTTGCCCGGTGATCGCCACGCGCTCGCCCAGGGTTTGTTCGACGGTCAGGTCTTCGCGGTTCAGCCAGGTCAGGCCGATGTGGTAGTACGGCCCGACGGTGTGGGACGTGGTCGCAGTCAGCGTCATCTTATTTCTCCATCGGCGTGGCGTCGCGGCCGCGCAAAACGATGTCCCAGCGATAACCGAGGGCATAGGACGGGATGGTTTTTTCCAGATCGAACGAGGCAATCAAGCGCTCTTTGGCGCGGGTATCAGGCACGCAGTTGTAGATCGGGTCGTACGCCAGCAGCGGGTCGCCCGGGAAATACATTTGCGTCACCAGGCGCGTCAGGATGCTCGGCCCGAACAGCGAGAAGTGGATGTGCGCCGGACGCCAGGCGTTGTGGTGGTTGCCCCACGGATACGCACCGGGCTTGATGGTCTGGAACTGGTACCAGCCATCGGCGTCGGTCACGGTACGGCCGGTGCCGGTGAAGTTCGGGTCCAGGGGCGCATCGTGCAGGTCGCGGGCATGGGCATAGCGACCGGCGGCGTTGGCCTGCCAGATCTCCACCAGAATCCCCGGAACCGGCAGACCGTTTTCGTCCAGCACGCGGCCGTGAATGATGATGCGCTCGCCCTGTGGCTGACCTTCGTGCTGAGCGGTGAGGTCATTGTCCTTCTCGTTGACGCGCTCGGCGCCGACGGTTGGCCCGGTGATTTCCGACAACGAATGGGGCAGAAACACCAACGGCTTGGACGGCGAGCGCAGGTTGGTGGATTGATAGGTCGGATGCAGGTACTCCGGCTGAGTACCCTCCTGCGGGCGACGGTAACCAGGCTTGTCAGTCATTACTCTTTCCTCAGTTCTTATTAGCCGACAGGGTGTGTCAGACCCGTTCGATTGCCAAAGCCAGACCCTGGCCGACACCGACGCACATGGTCGCCAGTCCTTTCTTGCCGCCGGTCTTTTCCAGCTGATGCAACGCCGTCAGTACCAGACGCGCACCACTCATGCCCAACGGATGGCCCAAGGCAATAGCGCCACCGTTCGGGTTGACCTGGGCGGCATCGTCGGCGATCCCCAGTTCACGCAGAACCGCCAAGCCCTGGCTGGCGAAGGCTTCGTTGAGTTCGATCACATCGAAATCGCTGACTGCCACGCCGAGGCGCTCGGTCAGTTTGCGCACCGCGGGCACCGGACCGATGCCCATCACCCGCGGTGCAACTCCGGCGCTGGCCATGCCCAGCACTTTGGCGCGGGCGGTCAGGCCGTGTTTCTTCACGGCTTCGGCCGAGGCCAGGATCAATGCGGCGGCACCGTCGTTCACACCCGAGGCGTTGCCGGCGGTGACGGTTTTGTCGGGGCCGTTGACCGGTTTCAGTTTGGTCAGGGCTTCCAGGGTGGTGTCGGCGCGAGGGTGTTCGTCCTGGCTGACCACGGTTTCACCCTTCTTGTGGGCAATCCGCACCTCGACGATTTCTTCGGCGAAGTACCCGGCAGCTTGCGCGACGGCGGTGCGCTGCTGGCTGCGCAGGGCAAAGGCGTCCTGGTCTTCGCGGGAGACGTTGTAATCGTCGGCCACGTTGTCAGCGGTCTGCGGCATCGCGTCCACGCCGTACTGGGCTTTCATCAGCGGGTTGATGAAGCGCCAGCCGATGGTGGTGTCTTCGAGTTTCATGTTGCGCGAGAACGCCGCGTCAGCCTTGCCCATCACGAACGGTGCGCGGGACATCGACTCGACGCCGCCGGCAATCGCCAGCTCCATCTCGCCGCTGGCGATCGCGCGGAACGCGGTGCCGATGGCATCCATGCCCGAAGCGCAGAGGCGGTTGAGGGTCACGCCGGGAATGCTTTGCGGCAGCCCCGCCAACAGCAGCGCCATGCGCGCGACGTTGCGGTTGTCTTCGCCGGCCTGGTTAGCGCAGCCGAGGAACACCTCGTCCACGGCGCTCCAGTCCACCGACGGGTTGCGCTCCATCAAGGCCTTGATCGGCACGGCGGCCAGGTCATCGGCACGCACCGTCGACAGACCGCCGCCGAAACGGCCGATGGGGGTACGAATCGCGTCGCAGATATAAACGTCACGCATCACGCTTCTCCGGGGGCTTGGCCGTGGGCCGCTGCGGTACGGGCTTCGAGATCGCGCAGAGCGGTCAGTTCGACGTCGGTCGGCTCGGCGGTTTGCTCAACGTTGTCGGCAAAACGGATTGCCCAACCGGTGGCGGCGACTACTTGCTCGCGGGTCACACCCGGGTGCAGTGCAGTGACCACGAACTCATGGGTGCCGGCTTCCGGCTCCATGATGCACAGGTCAGTAATGATGCCGACCGGACCGGCACCTGGCAGGCCGAGACGCTTGCGCGAATCGCCGCCCTCGCCGTGGCCGACCGAGGTAATGAAGTCGAGCTTGTCGACAAAGGAGCGCGCCGACTGCTTGAGGATAATCAACACGCTCTTGGCGGAACCGGCAATCTCCGGCGCGCCACCGGCGCCTGGCAGACGCACTTTCGGCGCGTGGTAATCGCCGACCACGGTGGTGTTGATGTTGCCGAAACGGTCAACCTGCGCCGCGCCGAGAAAGCCGACGTCGATGCGCCCGCCCTGCAGCCAGTAGCGGAAAATCTCGCCGGTCGGGACCACGGTGTCGGCGGTTTCCGCCAATTCACCGTCACCGATCGACAGCGGCAATACGCTCGGCTTGGCACCGATCGGACCCGATTCGTAGATCAATACCACATCAGGCGAAGACGTCAGGCGCGCCAGGTTGGCCGCTTTCGACGGCAGGCCGATGCCAACGAAGCACACAGAACCGTTCTTCAAGCGGCGAGCGGCGGCGACGGTCATCATTTCATTGGTGGTGTAAGTCATTACTTCGCCTCCGAAGCGGCGGCCAGTTTGGCCTGGAACTCGCTGAAGTCAGCGCTGCCGTGGATGTATTCGTTGATCCACGCGGTGAAGGTTTCACGGTCGCGGGCAATCGGGTCCCAGGCCTGGTAGAAACGGTTGTCGCGTTCGGTGTAACCGTGGGCGTAGGACGGATGCGCACCGCCAGGTACGTGGCAAACCGCGCTCAAGGCCCAGGTCGGCAGCACGCAGGCGTTCATCGGTGCATTGAGGTCGTCGACGATCTCTTCAACGGTGACAATGCAACGCTTGGCTGCCAGTGCGGCTTCTTTCTGCACCCCGAGAATGCCCCAGAGCAGCACGTTGCCTTTGCGGTCGGCTTTCTGTGCATGGATCACGGTGATGTCCGGGCGCACCGAAGGCACGGCGGCGAGCACTTCGCCGGTGAACGGGCAGGTGACGGACTTGATCAGCGGGTTGACCTTCGGCAGGTCGGAACCGGCGTAGGCTCGCAGCACCGCGAACGGCAGGCCGGAAGCACCGGCGACGTAGGCATTGGCCAGGTCGGCATGGCTGTGCTCTTCGATTTCCAGCGGGTGCGGCCACTGTTTCTCGACGGCGTCACGCAGTCGATGCAGGGAACCGACACCCGGGTTGCCGCCCCAGGAGAAAATCAGCTTGCGGGCACAACCGGCACCGATCAACTGGTCGTAGATCAGGTCAGGGGTCATCCGCACCAGGGTCAGGTCTTTCTTGCCCTGGCGAATGATTTCGTGACCCGCGGCAGTCGGGATCAGATGGGTAAAGCCTTCGAGTGCGACCGTATCGCCGTCGTTCACGAATTGCTTCACCGCGTCGTGCAGCGAAAGAATTTCAGCCATTGGGGCAGGCTCCCGTTTGTTGTTAACCGACAGTGGAAGAAGGCGCCGATGCGCAGCGCCGGAATGACTGAAGGTTAAGCCTGTGCAAAACACCAAACAATCCGATAATCGACTAACCGTTCGATAATCGAACATATTGTTACTCGACTACCGATCCCCCAAAACTTCGCGAGCAAGGCTCGCTCTCACAGTTGATTGCAATCCCCTGTGGGAGCGAGCCCTGCTCGCGAAGAGGCCATCAACTTCACTCGAGATTCCAGATCAGGCGGTCATGTCGCATCCGCATGACTGACCATGCCCTTGATCACAACGGCCGCAGTCGCCAGCGCCGCCGGAATCACCAGCGCCGTCAGCACTTGTTCGAAGTTCCAGCCCAACCCCAGCAGCGTCGCGCCCATCCACGCCCCGAGAATGGCGCCGAAGCGGCCGATCCCGAGCATCCACGACACTCCGGTGGCCCGCCCCTGAGTCGGGTAAAACCGTGCCGCCAGCGATGGCATTGCCGATTGCGCACCGTTGACACACATCCCCGCCACCAGCACCAGCGTCGCCAGTATTGTGATGTTGCCCAGGCTCTGCCCCACCGCGTAGGCAAACACCCCGGCCAGCAGGTAGAAAGTACCGATGACCTTGTGCGGATTGAACCGGTCCATCGCCCAGCCCACGCCCACTGCGCTCAGCACGCCACCGAACTGGAACAGCGCGCCGATGAAGGCAGCCTGCTCCATGCTCGCGCCACTGTCACGCATCAGCGTCGGCAGCCAGCTGGTCAGCAGGTAGACGATCACCAGGCCCATGAAGTAGGTCAGCCACAGCAGCAAGGTGCCGACGCTGTAGGTACCGGAGAAGATCACCGCAAACACATTGCGCGCCTTCACGGTTTTCTGTTCCGGCACGCTGAAACTGGACGCCTGGGCCACCACCGTCGGGTCAATCGGCGCCAGTGCCCTGCGCACTTTGTCCGTACCGCGGTTACGCACCACCAGGTAACGCGCCGACTCCGGCAGCCAGAACAGCAAAACGACGGCGAGGATCAGCGGCAGGACTCCACCGATCAGCAGCAAGCTGTGCCAGCCAAAGGCCGGAATGAGCTTGGCCGAGATAAAGCCACCGCCAGCCATGCCAAGATTGAAACCGCAGAACATGCTGGTCACCAGCAGGGACTTCTTGCGCTCCGGGGTGTACTCCGACAGCAGAGTCGTGGCGTTCGGCATGCCGGCGCCCAGGCCCAACCCGGTTAAAAAGCGCAACACCAGCAATTGCTCGACGTTGGTGCTGTAGGCCGAAGCCAGGCTGAAGGCACCGAACAACAACACCGCCCCGACCAGTACGACTTTTCGCCCAAAGCGGTCAGCCAATGGCCCGGAGCCCAGTGCACCAAAGACCATGCCGATCAGAGCCGCGCTCATCACCGGGCCGAGGCTGGCGCGATCGATTCCCCAATCCTGCGAAAGAGCCGGCGCAATGAACCCCATGGCCGCAGTATCGAGGCCATCGAGAAAGACAATCAGGAAACACAGGATGACTACACGCCACTGGTAGCGCGAAATGGGTTGAGCATTGATGAAGGACTGCACGTCAAGGCAGTTTCCTACAGCAGACTGGGGCTGGTTCATTATTTTTATTCCGTGGATCACAGTCGAAAAGGGGCCAGCGGAGGCTGACGCAGACGCGACAGTAATGATCCACAGGAAACAGCGTCAATTCGCCAAACGCAACTCTGTGCGTTTATCGAACAGCTTAGGTGAACAGTTGGGTACTGAGGTCGCGGCTGGCACTCAGCAGGCCGGGCAGGAAGCGTTGTTCCAGCTCGTTACGACTGACTCGCCCGGCGTGGGTGCTGACATTGAGGGCCGCGACCACCTGGCCGGAGGCGTCGTACACCGGGACGGCAATCGAGCGCAGCCCCTGCTCAAGCTCCTGGTCGACGATGCACCAGCCTTGCTGTCGCACCTCTTGCAGGCATTCGAGCAATGCCTCGGGGGTGTGAATCGTGCGACTCGTCTTGGCCTGCAGTTCGGCGTGGTCCAGGTATTCGCCCAGCGACGTGTCATCCAGTGCGGCCAGCAGGATCCGTCCCATCGACGTGCAATAGGCCGGCAGGCGCCCACCCACCGACAGGTCCACCGAAATCAGGCGCTGGGTGGTCGCGGAGCGGGCGATGTACAGAATGTCATCACCTTCCAGCGTGGCCATGTTGCAGGCCTCGTGCAGCTGTTCGCTCATGCGGTCCAGATAAGGCTGGGCGGACACCGCCAGCGGCGTTGATGACACATAGGCATGGCCGAGGGTCAGTACTTTGGGCAGCAGCGAATAGGTGCGGCCGTCGGTGGTGGCGTAGCCGAGTTTGATCAGGGTGTGCAGGCAACGGCGCACGGCAGCGCGGGGAATTTCCGTGCGGTGGCTGATCTGGGCGATGGTCAGGTGCCGTTTGCGCTCCTGGAACGCCTGCACCACAGCCAGGCCACGGGCCAGGGACGTCATGAAATCCGGGTCGCCGGTCAGTGCCTGGATCCGTTTGGCCGGTGAGGCAACGATGGGGGGAGCCACTGAAGCGAAGGAATTGCGCATTTGATCGTTCATACAAGGTCCTTTTACCCACTCGGATCAGCGACTATTACAAAGGGCTACCGCCTGACGCTCAAGCCCGGCCCGCCAACTCCGGGCGATTATCGAACGCTCGACCGATAATCGCAATCCACCGTATCAATCACCGGGTGCGCTGATATCCGTTTTTCGCTGAATCACGAACTCGTTTACAGCCGATCGCCCCTGGGCCTTAATGAGGCATTCTAAATACCGTAACTTGTTCGACTTAATGGCGTCAGAAAGGCATCGCAGCAATCAGGGATCAGTCGACGTTCCAGTGGAATGTAAAGTTTCGAACAACAAAACTGCCCACCCCAAGACCCGCTTTTAACTCTTTGGATATAGTGTTCTTCAAATAGGCCGCTATAATACAACTCAGTAGCACTCCGGTTTTTTTACTTGCCGGACCTGCTGCCCGGCAATGCGATGTTCCATCGCCGTTGCCCGTTGCAAGCGCCAGATCTGCATTGCACCGCCTTGCCCGTGCGCTTGCTGAAACAGGAAACTGAAGCTACGTCAGCTATTTATCTCTGGTGCCGTGGCCGCCTGTGACATGGAAGTATTGATCCCGGTTGTTGCCAAAACGATGCCTTGACGGGCATTGCCATTCGACGGACGTGATCAATCGATTTGATGCAGCGCGTTTTCACCAGAATTTATCCCAACTCAATCAGGTAGCACTGTGACGAAAGACGAACTGCGCGCGGAACTAGAGCGCCAGGAACAACGCTACAAGGAAGTTTACGGCGGAGAAGTCACCACTTACGCCGCTCAACCCGAACCGGAACGCAAACCCTGGCGTAAACGCGCCACCGTTCAGGATCAGGTTTTCCAGCAAGAACTTGAAAAAATGGAAAAGGAACTCAAAGCCGAAGAGCCATGACTGCTTCGGCCTGATCCTTACAAGGAACTGCCTCTGCACCTGTTAAAAGCGGGATGTATGGAGGTCGCCTTGCGCGCCCGCTACGAGCGGGCAGCGGCCACTGCCCACCCCCGGATGAAGGCAGATTTTGATATCTGATGTATTTCTCAGATATTTCGTACAGGCATTCGTACCCCATCCTTCAGAGGGGCGAATCCCTTGCTGCGGCGATCTTTTCAAGAAAAATCAATACGTTAAAAAACACAGCAAAACCCTTGGGCTTTGGGTGCCGCGGCAAAAAAATTCGTTGAAGAATGTTACCGATGAGCAGCTAGTGCATTGATTAGCAGTCTTTTCTGGCATAATCGCGCCCCCTTATGACCGGGTCAGAAAACCTTCATGATCGATTTATTCAGCGGACTGGATGCTTGGGTGCTTGTGAGCCTCTTGCTCGCCCTGGCCTTTGTCCTCGCCTTCGAGTTCATCAACGGCTTTCATGACACCGCTAACGCGGTGGCCACCGTTATCTACACCAAAGCCATGCCGCCTCATCTGGCGGTGTTTTTCTCCGGGGTGTTCAACTTCCTCGGCGTGCTGCTGGGCGGGGTCGGCGTGGCGTATGCCATCGTCCACCTGCTGCCGGTAGAACTGCTGATCAATGTGAACACCGGTCACGGACTGGCCATGGTGTTCTCATTGCTCGCCGCCGCCATTACCTGGAACCTGGGCACCTGGTACTTCGGTATTCCCGCTTCCAGCTCCCACACGCTGATCGGTTCGATCCTCGGTGTCGGCCTGGCCAACGCCCTGATCACCGATATTCCGCTGGCCGACGGGGTGAACTGGCAAAAGGCGATCGATATCGGCATGTCACTAGTGTTCTCGCCAATGGCCGGTTTCCTGATCGCCGCGCTGATCCTGATCGGCCTTAAATGGTGGCGCCCGCTGTCGAAGATGCACAAGACGCCGGAACAGCGCCGCAAGATCGACGACAAGAAACACCCGCCGTTCTGGAATCGCCTGGTACTGGTGATCTCGGCCATGGCCGTGAGTTTCGTGCACGGTTCCAACGATGGCCAGAAAGGTATCGGCCTGATCATGCTGGTCCTGATCGGTATCGTGCCGGCCCAGTTCGTCCTCGACCTGAACAGCACGACCTATCAGATCGAGCGGACTCGCGACGCGACCCTGCACCTGAGCCAGTTCTACCAGCGCAATTCCGAAACCCTGGGCGAATTCCTGGCACTGGGCAAGAGCCAGAACGGCGACTTGCCGGAGAAATTCCGTTGCAACCCGCAACAGACCGAACCGACCATTACCGCCCTGCTCGGCACCCTCAAGGGTGTAGCCGACTACCACTCGCTGTCGGCGGAAAGCCGCATCGAAGTCCGTCGCTACCTGCTCTGCCTGGACGATACAGCGAAGAAAGTCAGCAAGTTGCCAACTCTCGGGGCCCGTGAAAAGGCTGACCTGGACAAGTTGCGCAAAGACCTGACCACTACCACCGAATACGCTCCGTTCTGGGTGATTCTGGCGGTTGCACTGGCCCTGGGCCTGGGCACCATGGTCGGCTGGAAACGCGTGGTACTGACCATTGGCGAGAAGATCGGCAAGCAAGGCATGACTTACTCTCAAGGTATGTCGGCGCAGATCACCACCGCCAGCCTGATCGGCATGGCGAACATCTTCAGCCTGCCGGTTTCCACCACCCACGTGCTGTCTTCGGGCGTGGCGGGCACCATGGTCGCCAACAAAAGCGGCCTGCAAGGCGGCACCGTCAGAACCATCCTGTTGGCCTGGGTATTGACCCTGCCAGCCACCGTGGCCCTGTCGGCCGGGTTGTTCTGGCTCGCTTCGAAGGCGCTTGGCAGCTGACAGGCAGCCAAACCAAAAAAGGCGCGCTCCGCAAGGAACGCGCCTTTTTTATTGCCATTTTCGCCACACCACAAGTCATTGTGGGAGCGAGCTTGCTCGCGATAGCGGCCTTGCAGTCAATATAGATGCCGAATGTTATGGCCTCATCGCGAGCAAGCTCGCTCCCACAGGGTTTGCGTGTATCGATAGAGTTTTACAGGCAAAAAAAAAGGGCAACCGAAGTTGCCCAAAATGCCTTGCGTGCTCATTACATCCAGAAAGAACCACGGTTATTTCCGCTTGTGCGAATCCTTCCAGATAAAAAGTCCGAAACCTGCAAAAAATACAAACATGAGGCTGACAGTCAGCACTCCGGCGATCACCACGTTGTCGAAAAACATGACGCGTCTCCTGCACTTGCCCTGTTGCGATAGGGCTAAGTTAACCAAACGGGCAGGAGAGAATATTGACCGGGATCAATGTCACCCGAGACTGGGCAAGAGGAAGGGAAAAGTTTGACCCGTATCAATGAATGCGGGGAGGAGGGTCAGCGTTTTTTCGGTTTGTTTTTCGGTTTGTTTTTCGGCTTTTTCTTCACCTTGCCCAACGGCATGGCTTGTTCGAACGCCTGGCGAACTTCATTGAGTCGTTTGTCATTGAGGTCATGAACACGCTTGGCGCGTTCCGCGTTGAGGTCAATCAGTTTGTCGTCTTGGCTCATGGCAGTCAGTGCATCGCTTGAAATGAGTTTCAGCCACCGTAGCGTTCGGCAACCCTGCGCCAATAATGCGGCCTGACGGCCGCGCTGACCAGCCGTGTGCTCAAATCTCGATGTCGACCCACAACCCCTGCCGCGGCTGATCTTCCATCAGCGGCGCCACCGGCACGGTGTTGTCGGCATTGAGTTCATCACCGGGAATCGCCAGGTGAGCCTCGGGATCATTATCAGCCTCATGGCGACGCCGTTCCTGCTCCTGCCTGCGGCGCTGCTCCTCGCGCAGCACCAGCCCGTCCTCTTCAGGATTGCGCTTTTGCAGGTCGATGGTGCTTTCACTGGAGCTTTCCTGCACCGGCACCACCGGTGGAATATCCGGGCGCTGGCGGATCGGATCAGTCTGTGAAGTGATCGGCACGGCACTCAAGGGAAGCATCGGTGGCAGCATGGTTTTCAGTCTCCTGTCAGCAGGCTGTCGGCTGCGCGGATGGCGACTTGAGCCATCGGTCGCAAACTGTGACCCAATTGGCACTCATTAGTGCACTGAGCGGCGCGTCATGCACAGGTGGGCTAACGTTTGACTGTGAGTTTTTCTGAGAGTCCTTTGGCCCTGAAGCCCTCATTCCGTTAAGATAGCCGGCTTTTTCAAGGTGGGAGTCAGGCAGCATGGCGCAGCAGTATCAACCGGGGCAACGCTGGATCAGTGACAGCGAAGCCGAGCTGGGTTTAGGCACCGTTCTGGCACAGGACGGCCGCTTGTTGACCGTGCTCTACCCGGCCACTGGCGACACCCGCCAGTACGCGCTACGGAATGCGCCTCTGACCCGCGTGCGGTTTTCGCCGGGTGACTCCATCACTCACTTCGAAGGCTGGAAGCTGACCGTCCGCGAGGTCGATGACATTGATGGCCTGCTGGTTTACCACGGCCTCAACGGGCAGAACGAAGTGGTCACCCTGCCGGAAACCCAGCTGTCGAACTTCATCCAGTTCCGCCTGGCCAGCGATCGTCTGTTCGCCGGCCAGATCGACCCGCTGCCCTGGTTCTCCCTGCGTTATCACACTCTGGAACACACCAGCCGTCAGTTGCAGTCCTCCCTTTGGGGCCTGGGCGGCGTGCGTGCGCAACCGATCGCGCACCAGTTGCACATTGCCCGCGAAGTCGCCGACCGTATCGCGCCGCGGGTTCTGCTGGCCGACGAAGTGGGCCTGGGTAAAACCATCGAAGCCGGCCTGGTGATCCATCGCCAGTTGCTCTCGGGCCGCGCCAGCCGTGTGCTGATCCTGGTTCCGGAGAACCTGCAGCACCAGTGGCTGGTCGAGATGCGTCGTCGTTTCAACCTGCAGGTCGCGCTGTTCGACGAAGAGCGTTTCATCGAAAGCGATGCCAGCAACCCGTTCGAAGACACCCAACTCGCGCTGGTCGCGCTTGAGTGGCTGGTGGACGACGAGAAAGCCCAGGACGCGCTGTTCGCGGCAGGCTGGGACTTGCTGGTGGTCGACGAGGCTCACCACCTGGTGTGGCACGAAGATCAGGTCAGCCCTGAATATTCGCTGGTCGAGCAACTCGCCGAAACCATTCCTGGCGTACTGCTGTTGACCGCCACCCCGGAACAACTGGGCCAGGACAGCCACTTCGCCCGTCTGCGCCTGCTCGACCCGAACCGTTTCCATGACCTGCAAGCCTTCCGCGCCGAGAGCGAAAACTATCGCCCGGTGGCCGAAGCCGTTCAGGAGTTGCTGGATCAGGGACGCCTGTCGCCACAAGCCCACAAGACCATCCACGGTTTCCTCGGTAACGAAGGCGAAGCCCTGCTGGCCGCCGTCAACGATGGCGACACCGAAGCCAGCGCGCGCCTGGTGCGCGAATTGCTCGACCGTCACGGCACCGGCCGCGTACTGTTCCGCAACACCCGCGCCGCCGTGCAAGGCTTCCCGGAACGCAAGCTGCATCCGTACCCGCTGCCGTGCCCGGACGAATACCTCGAACTGCCGCTGGGCGATCACGCCGAGCTGTACCCGGAAGTCAGCTTCCAGGCCCAGCCGGACGCCAGCGAAGAAGAGCGCTGGTGGAAATTCGACCCGCGCGTCGAGTGGCTGATCGACCAGTTGAAGATGCTCAAGCGCACCAAAGTGCTGGTGATCTGCGCCCACGCCGAAACCGCCATGGACCTGGAAGACGCCCTGCGCGTGCGTTCCGGCATCCCGGCCACGGTGTTCCACGAAGGCATGAACATCCTCGAGCGTGACCGCGCCGCCGCCTACTTCGCCGACGAAGAGTTTGGCGCGCAAGTGCTGATCTGCTCGGAAATCGGCAGTGAAGGCCGCAACTTCCAGTTCTCCCATCACCTGGTGCTGTTCGACCTGCCGTCCCACCCGGACTTGCTGGAGCAACGCATCGGTCGTCTGGACCGGATCGGCCAGAAGCACATCATCGAATTGCACGTGCCATACCTGGAAACCAGCCCGCAAGAGCGCCTGTTCCAGTGGTACCACGAAGCGCTGAACGCATTCCTCAACACCTGCCCGACCGGCAACGCCTTGCAGCACCAGTTCGGCCCGCGCCTGCTGCCGCTGCTCGAAGAAGCCGACGATGGCGAGTGGCAAGCGCTGATCGACGAAGCCCGTACCGAGCGTGAACGCCTGGAAGCCGAGCTGCACACCGGCCGTGACCGTTTGCTGGAGCTGAACTCCGGTGGCGCGGGCGAAGGCGATGCACTGGTGGAAGATATCCTTGAGCAGGACGACCAGTTCGCGCTGCCGATCTACATGGAAACCCTGTTTGACGCCTTCGGCATCGACAGCGAAGACCATTCGGAAAACGCCCTGATCCTCAAGCCGAGCGAAAAAATGCTCGACGCCAGCTTCCCGCTGGGCGACGACGAAGGCGTGACCATCACTTACGACCGCAACCAGGCGCTGTCTCGCGAAGACATGCAATTCATTACCTGGGAGCACCCGATGGTGCAGGGCGGCATGGATCTGGTGCTGTCCGGTTCCATGGGCAACACCGCCGTGGCGCTGATCAAGAACAAGGCGCTGAAGCCGGGCACCGTGTTGCTGGAACTGTTGTATGTCAGCGAAGTGGTTGCCCCGCGCTCGCTGCAATTGGGCCGCTACCTGCCGCCGGCCGCCCTGCGCTGCCTGCTCGATACCAACGGCAACGACCTGTCGGCCCGCGTGTCGTTCGAAACCTTGAACGACCAGCTCGAAAGCGTGCCACGTGCCAGCGCCAACAAGTTCATCCAGGCCCAGCGTGACCAACTGGCGCCGCGTATCAACGCCGGTGAGGCGAAGATCCTGCCGCGCCACACTGAACGTGTTGCCGAGGCGCAGCGTCGCCTGGCCGCCGATACCGACGAAGAACTGGCGCGCCTGACCGCGTTGCAAGCGGTCAACCCGACCGTGCGCGACAGCGAACTGGTGGCCCTGCGCAAACAACGCGAGCAAGGCCTGGCCATGCTCGACAAGGCTGCACTGCGACTGGAAGCGATTCGGGTGTTGGTGGCGGGTTAACAACTCTCCTCCACCGCTATAAAAAGAAGGCCCGCAGCGATGCGGGCCTTTTTTGTTTATCTGTTTTTTGTTGTGATGCTCATGGCCCCTTCGCGAGCAGGCTCGCTCCCACAGGGATCCCATGCGCACTGAAGATCCCATGTGGGAGCGAGCCTGCTCGCGAAGGCGGTTAAGCAGTCACCACAGAACCTTCAGGCTCACCCACCGCCACCAACCCTTCCTTCATCCGCTTGGCATCGCGCACAAAACACCGCGAAGCCAGGAACAGAAACACCACGGTAAGCAACAGCGCCACCGGAATCAGGTACATCGCGTCATGCAGGCCAACCGCCTTGAACGCTTCGGTCATCTGCTCGGCGCCGGCGGCAAGCATCGCCGTGTGGGCAAAGTGATCCGACAAGGCCCCGACCACAACCGGCCCCAGGCCACCGCCCAACAGGTACAAGCCGGCAAAGAACAGCGCCATGGCCGTCGCCCGCAAGCGCGGTTCGACCACGTCCTGAATCGCCGTGTACACGCAGGTGTAGAAGTTGTAGGCGAACAGCCAGCCAACACTGAATACGACGACGAACACACCGATCTCGATTCGCCCGGAATGCAGCGCCCACGCGGTGCAGACCGTCGAAATCACCAGGCTGAAGGCGGCAAACAATAGCCGCCCGTTAGCGACCCGCTGGTGAATCTTGTCCGCGATCCAGCCACCGAGGGTCAGGCCGACCAAGCCGGTCACACCGACAATAACCCCGGTCGCCACTGCGGCTTCCTGCAACGGCATGAGGAAGTAGCGTTGCAGCATCGGCACCAGAAACGAATTACAGGCATAGGTGGCGAAGTTGAAACACAGGCCCGCCATCACCAGCCACAGGAAGGTTGGTACGGCCAGGACCCGACGGATCGGTCGATCGATCTTTTCCTGCGACACCTGAACGCTCTCGGCGGCGCCGCGTTTCGGTTCCCTGATGAAAAACATGAAAATCGCCAGGACCAGCCCGGGCACCGCCGCGATAAAGAATGGCGCGCGCCAGCTATCGAAGGCCTTGACCATCGCGCCGATGGTGAAGAATGCCAGCAACAGCCCCAACGGCAGCCCCAGCATGAAGATGCCCATGGCCCGTGCCCGGCGGTGAGCCGGAAACAAATCGCCGATCAACGAGTTGGCGGCTGGCGCGTAACTGGCCTCGCCGATGCCGACGCCCATGCGCACGATCAGGAAGCTCCAGAAACTGCCCACCATGCCGTTGACGGCTGTCAACCCGCTCCACACCGCGAGTCCCCAGCCCATCAGCTTGCTGCGCGAGCCTGTATCGGCCATGCGCCCCAGCGGCAAGCCGGCAATGGCGTAGACGATGGTGAATGCCGTACCGATGATCCCCAACTGGAAATCACTGAGGTGCCACTCCATGCGAATGGGCTCGATGATGATGGCCGGGATGGTGCGGTCGAAAAAATTGAACAGGTTGGCCAGGAACAACAGGAACAGGATGCGCCAGGCATTGGCCGCTTGGGTCGAGTTCTGCATGGGTCCGTCTCTTTTATTGTTTTTGGGGCGTCACTGCCCCCGGACTTTGTAATCTAGACAGGCCGGCCACAACTGTCTTTCATTATTCGCCAGACTGATACCTGCCCATGGGACGCAACCCGTAGGAGCTTTCGCAGGGTGGGTGTTTCGCAGCTCGTCCGGTCGATGAAAAATACCTCTCGTCCCCCCTTCCCAAGCCGTTGCCGAAGCCTAGAATAGCGGCCTTGATTCCCCCCTGTGTCTCCACTCCTTCTCACGATAATCGCCCATGTCCGAAGCCAGTCCGTGTCTGAATTGCGGTGCCTGCTGTTCTCATTTTCGCGTGTCATTTTTCTGGGGTGAGTGCGCCTCCTCCGGGGGGACGGTACCCGATGAGCTTGTCGAGCAGATCAGCCCCAGCCGGGTCGCGATGATCGGCACCGGCTGCAAACCCGTGCGCTGCACCAGCCTGGTCGGAGAGGTGGGCAGTACGGTGCAGTGCTCGATTTACGAAAAACGCTCCAGCACCTGCCGCGAGTTCGACGCTTCATGGGTCGATGGTCAGGCCAATCCCGATTGCGACGCGGCCCGTGCCGCATTCGGCTTGCCGGCCCTGCAACCGGTGTTCGAGACGCCTCAGAAGCAAATGGCCTGAGTAATAGCACCAATCGCTATCAGGTTAATGTCAAAATATTTGATACCAATGTGCCACCATCGCTTGCGTTCCATCCATGCCCTCTATACTCCATGACATTCGCTGGCGCTCTTGCTCCGGCCTGAGTAATAACGATGGGGCGTGCTATGGAGTGGCTTGGTCTGCATTTCATTACCGAGCTACCAGAGAGTGGGCAGGTCATACTCAATTGCACACATGACCCTTTTCTGGTGCTGCTGGCTTATCTGGTCGCCTGTGTCGGCTGTTTCGCGACACTGGACATGGCAGAGCGGGTGGCCCACGCGGAAAAAACCGCGTCCCAAACGCGCTGGCGCTGGGTGGGCAGCGGCTGCCTGGCGGGCGGTATCTGGGCCATGCATTTCGTCGGGATGCTGGCATTCCAGGCGCCTGTCGACCTTCACTACCAACTGCCCGTCACGGTGTTCTCGCTAACCATCGCGCTGCTCGCCGCGTGGCTGGCCATGCATACCCTAAGCCTTCCCGAGCTGAGTTTTCGACAGTGCCTCAAGGCATCGATCGGGATCGGCCTGGGTATCGCGACCATGCATTACGTGGGCATGACGGCCATGCACTCCAGCGCCGCAGTCTATTACCATCCAGGTCTGTTCGTCCTTTCCATCGCGATCGCGATCGGTGCCGCGCTGGCAGCCTTGTTGCTGGCATGGTATCTGCGCAACGGCGCCGGGATGCTGCATCAGCTCTTCAAATACGGCGCCAGCCTGCTGCTTGGGGCAGGCATCCTGAGCATGCACCTCACGGCCATGGCCGCCTTCAATCTGGTGTTGCCCAGCGACAGCCTGCCAGCGCAAACCGGCGAACACAGCCACCTGCAACTGGCGCTGACCGTGACAGTCATCGCCTTGCTGATCATCGGGAGCAGCATCAGCGCGGCACTGGCGGACAAGAAACTGCAACACAAGGACCACGACCTGCAGCGGGTCAACTCCCTGCTCAGCCAACTGGACCAGGCGCGCATGTCGCTGCAACAGGTGGCGCACTACGACGCGTTGACCAACCTGATCAACCGTCGCGGGTTCAACCAGATCTTCGCCGAAAAACTCATCGAGAAAACCAACGAGGGCGGGATGCTGGCAGTCCTGTTCCTGGACATCGACCATTTCAAGCGGATCAACGACAGCCTTGGCCACGATGCCGGAGACGAACTGCTCAAAGTGCTTGCCGCGCACATCAAGAGCTCGGTTCGCAGTCACGAGGATGTGGTCGCACGCTTTGGCGGCGACGAGTTCTGCCTGCTCATCGACCTGCATGATCGTGACGAAGCGCTAAAGTTGGCCCAACGCATCATGCTGAAAATGAAGGAGCCCATCGAACTGGCCGGCAGGCGCATGGTGATGACCACCAGCATCGGTATCAGCCTGTTTCCGGAGGACGGCAAGACGTGTGAGGAACTGTTGAAGAACGCCGACCTCGCGCTGTATCAGTCCAAGGGCAGCGGCCGCAACGGGTTGAGTTTTTTCAGTGCCAACCTGAAAACCCGCGCAACGCTTGAGCTGCAACTGGAAGAGGAGTTGCGCCACGCGTTGCGTGAAGACACCGGCCTGATTCTCTATTACCAGCCGATCTATGACCTCAAGACCGGTCAGGTCAGCAAGCTCGAAGCCTTGATCCGCTGGCAACACCCGGTCCACGGTTTCCTCGTGCCGGATCGTTTTATCGCCATCGCCGAGGCCAACGGCCTGATCGCCGAGCTGGATAACTGGGTGCTGCGCAAAGCCTGCGAGGATCTGGGCGAGCTGTCGCGCCAAGGCTGTGAAGACCTCAAGATCGCCGTGAATTGTTCGCCCCTGAACCTGGCGCGCGAAGAACTGGCCGATGAGATCGAGTACGCGTTGCGGGCCGCCGGTGTTGAGCCCCACCAACTGGAGCTGGAAGTCACAGAAAACGCCTTGATGGGCAATATCGCCAACACACTGGTATTGCTGCGGCAGATACGCGCCCTCGGCGTATCGCTATCTATTGATGACTTCGGCACCGGCTATTCATCCCTGGCCTACCTCAAGCGCTTGCCGCTCAACACCCTGAAAATCGACCGCTCGTTCATCCAGGACATTCCCAAGGCGACCCAGGACATGGAAATTGTCCAGGCCATTATCGTCATGGCTCATACCCTGCAACTGCAAGTGGTCACCGAAGGGGTCGAAACCTTCGAGCAATACCAGTTCCTGGAAGACCATGGCTGTGACTTCGTTCAGGGCTATTTGCTCAGTCGGCCGGTACCGCTGACCGAGTTACTCCCGGTGCTGAACGAAATCAACCAGCGCAAGCACGCCTACACGGTCACGGCGCTGGGTCTGGCTCACGGTACATCTGCACTAATGTAGACGGATCTTTTTCAAGGAAACCCTGACTCCCGTGCAGGCGCATCAACTGCGCGGCCAGACCGCTGATCGGTGTCGCCGAGCCCTGCTCACGGGAAAACTTCACCGCGGCATCCAGATCCTTGAGCAAGGTGCGCACGTGCCACTTGACCGGTTCGAAACGGTTTTCAGCCATCTGCGGGGCCAGGAACTGCAAGGGTTTTGAATCGGCAAAGCCGCCGGCCAGCGCTTCGGCGATCAGGCTTGCATCAACCCCGGAACGTTCCGCCAGCGCGACCACTTCGGCGATCACCAATGCATTGCAGGCGACGATCATCTGATTGCATGCCTTGGTCACCTGTCCTGCCCCGACACCGCCCATGTGTGTCACACGTTGCCCCAGGTTCAACAGGACAGGCCGGACCCGTTCCAGATCCTGTGCGTCACCGCCGACCATGATCGCCAGGCTTGCGGCTTCTGCACCGACCACGCCACCGGACACCGGCGTATCGAGCCAGCCCATGCCGGCTCTACCGGCGAGGTCTGCGGCCATCTCCCGCGTGGCGTTAGGCTCCAGACTGGAAAAGTCCACCAGCAGCTGGCCTTTTTTTGCCCCCTCGACAATGCCTGCCGGGCCAAACACTACCTCGCGAACGACCGCCGTATCCGCCAGGCACATCATCACCACGTCAGCGTGCTGACACAGTTCGGCCGGGCTGGCGACCTGGCGTGCGCCAGCCTCGACCAGTGGTTTGCACTTGTCCGGATTACGATTCCATACCGCCAGCGGATAACCCGCGGCCAGCAGTCGCCGGCACATCGGCAACCCCATCAGGCCGATCCCGGCAAACCCCAGCGAAGGTAGCGTTGACATCATTTAGCCTCCTTTTGATTAAAGATCGCCAAATACTGGCCGATTCATCATGACTTGGGAAAGGATTCCCCCAGAGCAATGCTCAAGCCAATGACCAAGGCATGGTCCAGGTACGCGCTGAAAAAAGACGCGATTCTATTCCGTGACGGTTCGACGACAGTCAGTCGGCCAACCAATCAGCCCAGGTAGATGGCGAACAATGACTTCTAAAAACAACCCGGCCACTGCGATAACCGATCTGACGCTGAGCCCCGCGGCCAACAGCCCGTCATCACCGAAGCCATTGATTCAATCCCGCCCGTTGGCGACCCAGCAATACCTCTACTTCACCGAAACCAACACCGACCGCATCCTCGACAACCTCGACGGCCTGCGTGACATGGTGTTCCCGCGCCCACCGCATCTGGAAGGCGACAGCGAGCAGCACAGCGAGCAGGAATTCCCCTCGGTGTGCCTGATCGGCCTGGGCCGCTGCGGCTCGAACATTGCGCTGGACGTGGCAGAACTGGTGTACAACGCCCGCAAGTTCTACCTCAACGAATTCAACAACGAAGATCGCCTGTCACCGGACAAGCGTTTTGCCGAAAAGGGCTACAGCCCGGCCCAGTGGATCCGCAACAACCTGCGCCTGGGTCAGAACAAGAACACCAAACCGGTGTTTCTGGTCGAGCCGTTGGTGATGCTTGGCGACCTGGACAAAGACATCGCCGGACGCATCCGCTTCTCGCGCAAGGGCGAGAAAAGCGGCTTCCTGCGCGACTACAGCAAGATGAAAATCATGGACCTGTCGGAAGTCCACGCCGGTGGCGCCGGTAACGCGCCGATCCTCGGCCAGTACCTGGCCAAGATCATCCTGAACAAGGACACCCAGCGTTTCTCCAGCCCTGACTGGAAAATGATTCACTCGTACCTGATCGACAGCTGCGGCATCAAGGCCAACCAGTCGCGCCTGTATTTCTCGATCTTCAGTGCCGGTGGCGGTACCGGCTCCGGCATGGCCTCGGAATTCGGCCTGGCCCAGCAGCACTCGTACATGAACAAGACGTTCGACACCAAACCGATGGACGAGCACGACAGCAAGAGCGGCCACTCCTTCGTCTTCGAACCGATCTTCACCAGCGGCATCTGTGTACTGCCGAACATCTCCGACCACCGCAGTGAAATGTCCGAGGCACTGCACATCAACGCCGGGCGCCTGCTGTGTAAATACCTGTCGGAAGAGTGGGACTTCTCCTACAACTTCGCCAACGAAGACAGCAGCGAAGCCAGCGTCATGGGTCGCATCCGCCCATGGAACGCGATGATGCTGATTTCCAACGACATCATGCGTTACGCCGAAGAGAACGATGACGGCAATATCCAGAACATTGATGTCAATGCCATGGAAAAGCACGCCAACCAGTACATCTCGCAGCAGATATTCAACATTCTGACGGCGCAGGCAGTCACCACCGACTACGACCAGAACTATTTCCGTCGGGCTGGCATCGACATCGGCGAAACCATTCGCCTGGACGCCAACGACCTGTTCATGAGCCTGGCCGGACCGGTGGCGATTGCCTATGCCGAGTCCGTGGTACCGGAAACCCCGCCGCCAAGCAGCGACAAGTTCAAGGTGTTCGAGAAAGAGCCGCAGCGCCTGAACATCGACGACCTGTTCTTCCGTTCAATCGACCTGCCGCACTTCAACAAGGTCACCCAGGCCATCGAAGGCATCAGCCTGTTGCCGATCGAGTCCAAGCGCTATCGCGCGTCGCTGGAGCAGTACAAGAACTCGGGTTACGACGCGGCGGCCCTGCATGACTTGCACTTCTTCAAGAATTGCTCGTCGGTAGTGTCGATCGTTTCCTTGCCGAAGGACTACAAGCTGTCCTACATGGACCTGAACCGGTTGAAGACCCACCTCAACAGCCTGTTCCCCAACACCACGCTCAAGCGCTACGCGCTGGTGATCGGTGCCTCGGCCAACCTGTCCCTGACCACCCTGATCGCCAAGAGCCCGTGCCTGTCGGACGATTTCCTGACGTTGATCGTGGCCTTCATCAAGCGCTGCTTTGCGAAGAATCCGTACCGCTTCGACGAGACTCTGGATAACTCGATCCTGGACTTCATCATCAACGAACAGTTCGATGAAGACCGGATCGACGAGTTGCTCAACGAATTCGAGAATCCGGCGAAGATCCTCGATACCAACTGGTACGCCATCAAGCCGATGTACGAGAAGAAGTACCGTGAACTGATCAACGACAAGGACAAGTTCGTTTCGATCAACGACATCCGCCTGTCCCGGGACTGCGTGAAGAAATCGATCAAGTACCTGCGCGAGATCTATCGTCACCGCATCGGCAAGACCAAGGTTATTTCGCTGAATAACCATACGGGCAAGACTGCTTACTAAGGCGCAAAACCGCGTCGCCCGCATCGCGAGCAGGCTCGCTCCCACAGTTGACCGCGATCTCTGTGGGAGCGAGCCTGCTCGCGAAGGCGGCCTCAAAATCACCGCACTTCAACATCCAGAAACAATTGAGCAGCCGTTCAACTGCTCTCCCAACTGTTCCCGTTACGTTTACGTCACCGTTAGGCTGTGGCCTTTCTCTACGGCAACCTGCCATCACGCTACTCGGCTACACACTTTCCTGCCTGAAAGGAGCGCACCAGGCCAGTGCAATTTTTTAAACCTGCGCCCTTTCCTGGATCAGAATCCACGGCGAAACAACCACGGCCCACAACTGCGGATCACGTTCAAAAAGATCCAGCGCCCGCGTTTCAGACAGCTTGGCGAGCTTGTCTTCGGCCAGCCAGGCAGCCACTTTCTCGCCTTCATCACTCGCTACGGCCTCTGCTGCGGCGATCAAATCCAGGCTCGGGTCGACCCACAATAGGGCACCCTTGGCAAAGAACGGCTCCAGTTCCTTCCAGGTAATAGATGCGGTTTCACCAAGCAGCTTGGCATAGAGGGTGCTAGGTTCTTCAGTCATGGGTCCGGTCCGGAAAAGAAATCGACGCAATGATAACGTCGGTGGTCTGGCAGAAAAACCCAGATGCAATTTGTGTCACTGAACGAAAAGAGCAGGAAAGCCAAGGAATGCACGGAATCTGGCTATAAGCCCTTCAAATCTCCGCCGCAATTCTGTCTTTTTCTTTCAAAATAGCGACACCCCCAAGTTTTGCCCCCTGGCGCCAGCTTCCCAGGCTGACAATCGGCGCTCTACACTGTACCGGTACAGTTGCCGGGGGGCATTTCCGGGGGATGTCTTAGATATCTGACCCGGTTCTGCTGCCAACGGCGCCAGGACTATAAAAACTACAACAGTAAGAGTGGAGCACTATGACTAAGGCTACTAAGCAGATTTCCAAACTGTTTGCCGCTATGGTTCTGGCCGGAGTTGCCAGCCATTCGTTCGCAGCTGACACCATCAAGATCGGCATCGCCGGCCCTAAAACCGGTCCTGTAGCCCAATACGGCGACATGCAGTTCAGTGGCGCCAAAATGGCCATCGAGCAGATCAACGCCAAAGGCGGCGTAGACGGCAAGAAACTCGAAGCCGTTGAATACGATGACGCCTGTGATCCAAAACAAGCCGTGGCGGTCGCGAACAAAGTCGTCAACGACGGCGTCAAGTTCGTGGTTGGTCACCTGTGCTCCAGCTCCACTCAACCGGCTTCGGACATCTACGAAGACGAAGGCGTGATCATGATCACCCCGGCTGCCACCAGCCCGGACATCACCGCCCGTGGTTACAAAATGGTCTTCCGTACCATCGGTCTGGACAGCGCCCAGGGCCCTGCCGCCGGTAACTACATCGCCGACTTCGTCAAACCGAAAATCGTTGCGGTCCTGCACGACAAACAGCAGTACGGTGAAGGCATCGCCAGCGCCGTGAAGAAAACCCTGGAAGGCAAAGGCGTCAAGGTTGCCGTGTTCGAAGGCGTCAACGCCGGCGACAAAGACTTCTCCTCGATGATCGCCAAGCTCAAGCAAGCCAACGTCGACTTCGTCTACTACGGCGGCTACCACCCTGAGCTGGGTCTGATCCTGCGTCAATCTCAGGAAAAAGGCCTGAAAGCCAAGTTCATGGGTCCGGAAGGCGTGGGTAACGACTCCATTTCGCAGATCGCCAAAGACGCTTCCGAAGGCCTGCTGGTAACCCTGCCGAAATCCTTCGACCAGGATCCGGCCAACGTTGCCCTGGCTGATGCGTTCAAAGCCAAGAAAGAAGACCCGAGCGGTCCATTCGTGTTCCCGGCCTACTCGGCTGTGACCGTGATTGCCGATGGTATCAAGGCTGCCAAGTCCGAAGACTCCGCCAAAGTGGCTGAAGCCATCCACGCCGGCACCTTCAAGACCCCTACCGGCGACCTGAGCTTCGACGAGAAAGGTGACCTGAAGGACTTCAAATTTGTGGTTTACGAGTGGCACTTCGGCAAACCAAAAACTGAAGCCAAGCCTCAGTAAGGCGTTGCCTGACTGACTGCCAATAAAGCCCACGGCGTGCCGTGGGCTTTGTTTTACGAACGTACTTGGGCCGCGCTGGCGTGATCCGCCAGTCTCCCCACCTGAAAATCTCAAAACCGTCATCAGCGGTTCGCTGGCAAACCCCGAATTCGAAGTGGATGCAGATCCACGGGGCTCGGGCGGGAAAATGACTCCACCAGTGAAATGCGTATCAGGTTTTTAGGAGCGCTGTAATGCCTGACATCTATCACTTTTTCCAACAGCTGGTTAATGGCATGACCATTGGCAGCACGTATGCCCTGATCGCCATCGGCTATACGATGGTCTACGGCATCATTGGAATGATCAACTTCGCCCACGGCGAGGTGTACATGATCGGCTCCTACGTGGCGTTCATCGCCATCGCCGGGCTGGCCATGCTGGGACTCGACAGCGTTCCGCTGTTGATGACCGCCGCTTTCCTTGCAACCATCGTTGTCACCAGTGCCTATGGCTACAGCATCGAACGGATCGCCTACCGCCCCTTGCGCGGCAGCAACCGTCTGATCCCGCTGATCTCCGCCATCGGCATGTCGATCTTCCTGCAGAACACCGTTCTGCTGGCGCAAGACTCCAAGGACAAATCCATTCCCAACCTGATTCCGGGCAATATTGCCTTTGGCCCAGGTGGCGCACACGAAGTGCTGATTTCCTACATGCAAATCGTGGTGTTCGTGGTGACCCTGGTCGCCATGCTCGGCCTGACGCTGTTCATCTCCCGCTCTCGCCTGGGCCGCGCCTGCCGTGCCTGCGCCGAAGACATCAAGATGGCCAACCTGCTGGGTATCAACACCAACAACATCATCGCCCTGACCTTCGTCATCGGTGCCGCGCTGGCGGCCATCGCGGCCGTGCTGCTGAGCATGCAATACGGCGTGATCAACCCGAACGCCGGTTTCCTGGTCGGCCTCAAGGCCTTCACCGCAGCGGTACTGGGCGGTATCGGCAGCATTCCGGGCGCCATGCTCGGCGGGCTCGTTTTGGGTGTGGCGGAAGCCTTTGGTGCCGATATCTTCGGCGACCAGTACAAGGACGTCGTGGCGTTCGGCCTGCTGGTTCTGGTGCTGTTGTTCCGGCCAACCGGCCTGCTGGGCCGTCCGGAGGTTGAGAAGGTATGACTAGGAATCTTAAACAGGCGCTGTTCAGCGCCTTGCTGGTGTGGGCCGTGGCCTACCCGGTACTCGGTCTGAAGCTGACCATCGTCGGCATCAACCTCGAAGTTCATGGCACCAGCGACGCCACCCTGATCACCATCGCCGTGTGTTCGGTGCTGATGTTCCTGCGTGTGCTGTTCGACCAGCAGATCAGCTCGGCCTGGCGTTCGTCGCCAGGCATGCCGCTGATTCCGGCCAAGGCCAGCAACTTCCTGACCCTGCCGGCCACGCAACGCTGGATCATCATCGCGCTGATCGCCGGTGCCCTGGTCTGGCCGTTCTTCGGTTCCCGCGGTGCGGTGGATATCGCGACCCTGGTGCTGATCTACGTGATGCTCGGCCTCGGCCTGAACATCGTGGTCGGCCTGGCCGGCCTGCTCGACCTCGGTTACGTCGGTTTCTATGCCGTCGGCGCCTACAGCTACGCGCTGTTGTCGCACTACTACGGTCTGAGCTTCTGGATCTGCCTGCCGATTGCCGGCCTGATGGCGGCCACTTTCGGCTTCCTGCTGGGCTTCCCGGTGTTGCGTCTGCGCGGTGACTATCTGGCGATCGTGACCCTGGGCTTCGGTGAAATCATCCGTCTGTTCCTGCGCAACCTGACCGACATCACTGGCGGTCCTAACGGCATCAGCAACATCGAGAAACCGACGTTCTTCGGCCTGACCTTCGAACGTAAGGCCGCGGAAGGCCTGCAAACCTTCCATGAGTACTTCGGCCTGGAATACAACTCGATCAACAAGGTGATTTTCCTTTACCTCGTTGCCCTGTTCCTGGCACTGGCTGCGCTGTTTGTCATCAACCGTTTGCTGCGCATGCCGCTGGGCCGTGCCTGGGAAGCGTTGCGTGAAGACGAAATCGCCTGCCGTGCGCTGGGCCTGAACCCGACCATCATCAAGTTGTCGGCCTTCACCCTGGGTGCGAGCTTCGCCGGTTTCGCCGGCAGCTTCTTCGCCGCTCGCCAGGGCCTGGTGACGCCTGAGTCCTTCACCTTCATCGAGTCGGCGATCATCCTCGCCATCGTGGTGCTCGGTGGCATGGGCTCGCAGTTGGGCGTGATCCTGGCTGCCGTGGTGATGATCCTGCTGCCGGAAATGATGCGTGAGTTCAGTGAGTACCGCATGTTGATGTTCGGTGCCTTGATGGTACTGATGATGATCTGGCGCCCTCAGGGTCTGCTGCCCATGCAACGTCCTCACATGGAGCTGCGCAAATGAGCCGCGAGATCCTTAAAGTAGAAAACCTGAGCATGCGCTTCGGCGGCTTGCTGGCGGTCAATGGCGTGGCCTTGAGCGTGAAAGAGAAACAAGTGGTGGCATTGATCGGCCCTAACGGCGCCGGCAAGACCACTGTGTTCAACTGCCTGACCGGCTTCTACAAGCCAAGCGGCGGCAGCATCCTGCTGGACGGCGAGCCGATCGAAGGCCTGCCGGGTCACAAGATCGCCCTCAAAGGCGTAGTGCGGACCTTCCAGAACGTACGGTTGTTCAAGGACATGACCGCGGTCGAGAACCTCTTGATCGCCCAGCATCGCCACCTGAACACCAACTTTCTGTCCGGCCTGTTCAAGACCCCGTCGTTCCGCAAGAGCGAGCGCGAGGCCATGGAGTACGCCGAATACTGGCTGGACAAGGTCAATCTGCGTGAGTTCGCCAACCGTCCGGCCGGTACCCTGGCCTACGGTCAGCAACGTCGCCTGGAAATCGCCCGCTGCATGATGACCCGTCCTCGGATCCTCATGCTCGACGAACCGGCCGCAGGCCTGAACCCGAAGGAAACCGAAGACCTCAAGGCGCTGATCAGTGTGCTGCGTGAAGAGCACAACGTGACCGTCCTGCTGATCGAACACGACATGAAACTGGTCATGAGCATTTCCGACCACATCGTCGTGATCAACCAGGGTACGCCCCTGGCCAACGGCACGCCGGAACAGATCCGCGACAATCCTGAAGTGATCAAAGCCTACCTGGGGGAAGCGTAAATGCTGCAGTTCGAAAACGTTTCCACCTTCTACGGCAAGATCCAGGCCCTGCACAGCGTCAACGTCGAAGTCCGCCAGGGCGAGATCGTGACCCTGATCGGCGCCAACGGTGCCGGCAAGTCCACGCTGCTGATGACGCTTTGCGGTTCGCCGCGGGCCCACAGTGGCAGCATCCGCTACATGGGTGAGGAACTGGTCGGCCAGGACTCCTCGCAGATCATGCGCAAGAGCATTGCCGTGGTGCCGGAAGGTCGTCGGGTGTTTTCCCGGCTGACCGTGGAAGAAAACCTGTCGATGGGCGGTTTCTTCACCGCCAAGGGCGACTATCAGGAACAGATGGACAAGGTCCTCGGACTTTTCCCACGCCTGAAAGAGCGTTTCAACCAGCGTGGCGGCACCATGTCCGGCGGCGAACAGCAAATGCTCGCCATCGGCCGTGCACTGATGAGCAAGCCCAAGCTGTTGCTGCTCGACGAGCCGTCGCTGGGTCTGGCGCCGATCATCATCCAGCAGATCTTCGACATCATCGAACAGCTGCGCAAGGACGGTGTGACGGTGTTCCTGGTCGAGCAAAACGCCAACCAGGCACTGAAAATCGCTGACCGCGCCTACGTTCTGGAGAACGGCCGGGTAGTGATGCAAGGCACTGGTGAAGCGCTGCTGACCGACCCGAAAGTGCGCGAAGCGTACCTCGGTGGTTGAGCCTTTGCGGTGAACAAAAACGGCCTTTGCGGGCCGTTTTTTTATGGTCACCACAACCCCAACAGCAATGGAAATCCAATGTGGGAGCGAGCCTGCTCGCGAAGAACTGGAGGGCGTCGCGTTCATTCAGTCAGCCCTCGTCATCGTTAACGTTCATCGCGAGCAGGCTCCCACAGGAGGTGCGTGTGAAGATTTATAGTCTGTCCAACGCCTCCCCACTGCGCTTGAACCAGCCAATCAAATAATCCGCCAGCACCTGCGTACGCTTGGGCAAACCACCCTGATACGGATGCACCAGGTACATCGGCATGCTGCGGGTCTGATAGTCGCGCAGCAGCCATCGCAAACGCCCGTCCGCCAGCTCCGCTGGCAAACAGTAGGAGGGCAGGCGCGCAATACCGGCGCCAACCAGTGCGGCTTTCTTCAACAGGTTGTAGTGGTTGCTGGCGAACGGCCCCGACACCCGCACCCGCAACAATTCATGCTGCTGGTGATACAGCCATTCTTCGCGGCCGCTGTAATGACTGTTGAGCAGGCAGCGATGTTCGGCCAGCGCCTGGGGTGTTTGTGGTTCACCGTATTGCTTCAGATAAGCCGGGCTGGCACAGGTCAGTTCCTGCCACGCCAGCAACGGGCGCGCCACCAGTCGCTGGTCAAGGGCCACCTCAGAGCGAATCGCCAGGTCGAAGCCGTCGCGGGACAGGTCGCGGTAGTTGTTGTTGAGCTCCAGCTCGATCTGCACCTGGGGATACTGGGTCGAGAACTCCAGCAACAGGCCATCGAAGAAGGTTTCCCCGAGCGACACCGGGACCGTCATCCGCACCGGTCCGGCCATGTCGTCCTTCAGTCGCGCCAGGGCCTGGCGTGCCCGCTCGACTTGCACCACCAACGCCTGGGCCTGGGGCAACAAAGCAGCACCAGCGGCGGTCAGGCTCAAGCGGCGAGTGGTACGTTGCAACAGCACCACGGAAAACTGCGCTTCCAGCTGGCTGATGCGCTTGGACAGCTGGCCTTTGCTGCAACCGAGCTGCTGCGCCGCCAGGGTGAAACTTCCCGCTTCGATCAATACGGCGAACGCGGCCAGGTCATCCATCTCGCTCATGGATTGTTTCCATTTGAAAACCAAAGGTTGCCTATTAGCTCGCTTATCTACGAAAAAAACCACCCTAAACTGATACCTCGTTCAACCCATACGAGGATCAGCCCCATGAAAATTCTTTTGATCGGCGCAAACGGCACCATCGGTTCGGCAGTTGACAAGGAACTGTCGCAACGCCACGAAATCATCCGGATTGGCCGCAACAGCGGCGATTTTCAGGTGGACATCAGTGACAGCGCCTCGATTCGCAAATTGTTCGAGCAGACCGGCAAGTTTGATGCGTTGATCTGCGCCGCCGGCAACGTGACCTTCGCACCGCTCAATGAGATGACCGAAGAAAGCTTTGCCCTGGGCCTGAAAGACAAGCTCATGGGCCAGGTCAATTTGCTGTTGATCGGTCGCGACTTCGCCAATGACGGTGCGTCGTTCACCTTCACTACCGGCGTACTCAGCCACGACCCGATTCGCAGTGGCGCCTCGGCGGCGCTGGTCAACGGTGCACTGGACAGCTTCGTTCGCGCCGCCGCCATCGAACTGCCGCGGGGCCTGCGGGTGAACTCGATCAGCCCCAACGTCCTCGTCGAAGCCATGGGCAAATACGCGCCGTACTTCCGTGGCTTCAAGCCGGTACCGGCAGTAGATGTGGCCTTGGCCTACGCCAAAAGCGTAGAAGGCCTGCAAACGGGTCAGACCTTTCACGTAGGCTGAGTCGGTTCAAGCTCAATCAACCAACGTGGGCAATAGGTCTTTGGCGATGGCTTTCGGGATGGACACCTGGAACTGCGAGCCCAAAGCCGATTGCACCGTCGCCGTAGAAATCTTCCAGCCATTGATCGACAGCGTCAATTTCTGGCCTATCGACTCACGGGTAATGCGGTGCATACGCTCAGTTGCCTCAGGACTGAGCGTGACATTCATCTCCAGCACCGAATGAAGCCTGTCGCTGTCCTTCAACAGCAATTCCATCCGGGTGAAATCGGTTGCCGAAGACAAATTGATCTCGGCAGCGTGACTGCTCGTGGCCCCCGTCATCACCAACAGAAACAACCCGATCTTCCAGCCCATTGCCTGTTTCATATCCGCTTCCTGCAAAAAAGCGGCAGCTTACCTTTGGCATCCTGATACTCGGCATCGGAATAATTCACAAGATATTGCCGCAATTCGCCCTTCACTGTGCCAGAGCCCCACTCCAGCCTTGTGATGAACGGTCAGCCTGAGTAACGTGGCAGCACTTGTCAGGAGACCCCAAGATGCGTGTTGCCCGTTCCTTAGTCCTCGTTGCCCTGCTTCCGCTGTTCGCCGCTTGCCAGTTGTTCGAGGGTGAGCGGCAGAACGCCTCCCACGTCGGCCAGACACGCATGCAAGGCCAGTTGACTGCGGCGGACGGCAAATTGCTGTTCCAGCCGTGCAACCAGACAACCCGCTACGTGGTCAACGACACCGGCGGTACCAGCGTCCTGCAGCAGGCCGCCAGCCTGGCGGACAAGCAAGGCAAACTGTTTGCCGACGTGCGTGGACGGGTTGTGGCCGGCAGCGGTGGTGACGGCCAACTCGATCTGGAGCAGTTGTACCGCGTCGAGCGCTCGAGCAACGCGTGCGACGATCCGAATTTCAAGCCGCTGATCCTGCGTGCCGCCGGCCACTCCCCGGAATGGAACGTAAAAGTCAGTGGCAAAGGCATGGTCATCGACCGGGCCGGCCAGCCACCCTTGGCCCTGCCTTACGTCGAAGAGCAACTGGGCGATGGCCGTTTCAACCTCAGCACCGAAGCCAACAACCAGCACATCGAACTGTGGGTTGCACCGCAACGCTGCGTCGACAGCAGCACCGGCAGCATCCAGCACATGAGCGCCGAGCTGCGCATCGACGGTCAGGTACAGCGCGGCTGCGGGTATTTCGGCGGATCGCGCGACGACTGATCGTTTAAGCCTCACGGGCCTGTGCCTTTGCGGCTTATAATCGCGGGTTTCAAACGCCCTGGCGCAGTTGTGCGCCCCGCGAACCGGATCCCGCCATGTTACGAATCACCGAACTCAAGTTGCCGATCGACCATCCCGATGAAGACCTGCGCCCTGCCATCGTGCAGCGCTTAGGGCTTGCCAACGATGACCTGCTCGACTTCACCTTGTTCAAGCGCAGCTACGATGCACGTAAAAAGTCCTCCGAGCTGTGCTTCATCTACACCATCGACCTTGAAGTTCGCGACGAGGCGGCGGTGCTGCACAGGTTCGCCGATGACCGTAACGTCAACGTGGCGCCGGATGTCAGCTATAAAATGGTTGGCCAGGCACCGGCCGACCTGAGTTCACGTCCGATCGTCGTCGGCTTCGGTCCGTGCGGGATTTTCGCCGGGCTGCTGCTGGCGCAAATGGGCTTCAAGCCGATCATCCTCGAACGCGGCACCGAAGTCCGCCAGCGCACCAAGGACACTTGGGGCCTGTGGCGCAAAAGCGTGCTCAACCCCGAATCCAACGTGCAATTCGGCGAAGGCGGCGCGGGGACATTCTCCGACGGCAAGCTCTACAGCCAGATCAAGGATCCGAAGTTCCTCGGTCGCAAGGTCCTGCACGAGTTCGTCAAGGCGGGCGCACCGGAAGAAATCCTCTACGTCAGCAAGCCGCACATCGGTACGTTCCGCCTGACCGGCGTGGTGGAAAACATGCGTGAGCAGATTCGCGCACTGGGTGGTGAAGTGCGCTTCCAGCAGCGTGTCACCGACGTGCTGATCGAAGACGGCCAGCTGGTCGGCGTCAAGCTTAATGGCGGCGAACAGATCCATTCGAAACATGTGATCCTGGCCCTCGGCCACAGTGCCCGCGATACCTTCCGCATGCTCCACGGCCGTGGCGTGTACATGGAGGCCAAGCCTTTCTCGGTGGGTTTCCGTATCGAGCACCCACAGTCGCTGATCGACCGCGCGCGGTTGGGCAAGTACGCCGGGCACCCGAAACTCGGCGCCGCCGACTACAAACTGGTGCACCACGCCAAGAACGGCCGTTCGGTCTACAGCTTCTGCATGTGCCCGGGTGGTACCGTGGTGGCAGCGACATCCGAGCCGAACCGCGTGGTCACCAATGGCATGAGCCAGTACTCGCGTAACGAGCGCAATGCCAACTCCGGGATCGTTGTCGGCATCACGCCGGAAGTCGATTATCCGGGCGGCCCGCTGGCCGGTATCGAGCTGCAGGAACGCCTGGAATCCCACGCCTTTGTGCTGGGCGGCAGCAACTACGAAGCCCCGGCGCAACTGGTCGGCGATTTCATCGCGGGCAAGCCGTCCACCGAACTGGGCAGTGTCGAGCCGTCCTACAAGCCAGGCGTTGCCCTGGGTGATCTGGCGTTGGCATTGCCGGCGTTCGCCATCGAAGCGATTCGCGAAGCCTTGCCGGCGTTCGAGAAGCAGATTCGTGGTTACTCGCTGCACGACGCGGTGTTGACCGGCATCGAGACCCGCACCTCCTCGCCGCTGCGTATTACCCGCAATGAGTCGATGCAGAGCCTGAACGTGAAAGGCTTGTTCCCGGCCGGTGAAGGTGCCGGTTATGCGGGCGGGATTCTGTCGGCGGGTGTGGACGGGATTCGGATTGCAGAAGCAGTGGCCCGGGATATCCTCGGTCTCGACGCCTGATACCAGCCTGATGTGGGAGCGGGCTTGCTCGCGAAGGCGGTTTCACATCCAACATATGTGTTGGCTGATCCACCGCTTTCGCGAGCAAGCCCGCTCCCACGTTTGATCTTCTGTGTGTCAGATATTGGCACGCAGAACCGAGTCCGGCAGCGGCTCACCCCGCTCCACCGTCGCCGCGACCGCAGCCATCAGACCACTCAACTCATACCCCTGGGCCTTGAGCCACTGCAGATCGTAATAGGTCGTGGCATAACGTTCGCCGCTGTCACACAGAATCGCCACCATCGACCCCGTCTCCCCTGCCGCTTTCATGTGCTGAGCGGCCATCAGGGCGCCGATCAGGTTGGTCCCGCTCGACCCGCCCACATGGCGTCCCAGGCGTTCCGCCAGGTAGTGCATGGCCGCCAGTGACAGGGCATCCGGCACCTTGACCATGGCGTCGATCACCTTGGGCAGAAACGACGCCTCCACACGCGGCCGGCCAATGCCCTCGATGCGCGAACCGTGGTCCAGTCGCAGGCTGGCATCGCCAGTCTGGTAGTAATCGAAGAACACCGAACGCTCGGCATCGGCACACAGCACGCGAGTGCAATGCTGGCGATAACGCACGTATCGGCCCAGTGTGGCCGTGGTGCCTCCGGTACCGGGGCTGGAAATCAGCCAGCTCGGCTCGGGATGCTGCTCGAATCGCATCTGCTGAAAAATCGACTCGGCAATATTGTTGTTCGCTCGCCAGTCGGTGGCGCGCTCAGCGTAGGTGAACTGATCGATGAAGTGCCCGTCGTGCTCACGAGCCAGACGCTCGGACTCGGCGTAGATCTGGGTCGGGTCGTCGACCAGATGACTTTGGCCACCGTAGAAGGCGATCTGCGCGATCTTTTCCTTTGAGGTTGTCGCCGGCATCACCGCAATGAACGGCAAGCCCAGCATGCGTGCAAAGTACGCTTCGGAAATCGCCGTGGAACCGCTGGAAGCCTCAATGACCGGCGCACCGGGTTTGAGCCAGCCGTTACACAGCGCATACAGGAACAGCGATCGGGCCAGGCGGTGCTTGAGGCTGCCCGTGGGATGGCTGGACTCATCCTTGAAATACAACTCGATGCCCGGAAAACCCGGGAGCGGCAAGGGGATCAAGTGGGTGTCGGCGCTGCGCTGATAATCAGCTTCGATGATCCGAATCGCCTCGCGGGACCACTGTCGGTTGTCGCTCATGATGGTTTTCTCGTTGAATCGGCAGGAGTTGGCCTTTGTACGAGGCCCATCCAACCAGCTTAGGAAAAATCCTGCATCCGGCACAGGTACAGCTGCGATCCAATACGTCCGGCAACTGCTAGGCTCAGCTCGGTGGCGACGGATCGCCCTGTAACGGGATATAACAAAAAAGAATATAACTTTTGTTTTAACAACTAACAGTACTTGTTAGGGTGTAACACCTTTTGAATTCACAGATGGAGAGCGACCTTGCCTCTGCGTAGCACTTTCACGCGTTTCTTTCAGTTGGAAGCTGCCAGCGGTCTGTTACTGATCGCCGCTGCCGTTCTGGCTCTGATCATCAACAACTCACCGCTGTCGTGGCTGTACAACGGCCTGCTGGACACTCCGGTGGTGGCCCAGGTCGGCGCACTGAAAATCGCCAAGCCGTTGCTGCTATGGATCAACGACGGCCTGATGGCGCTGTTCTTCCTGCTGATCGGCCTGGAAGTGAAGCGCGAAGTCCTCGACGGCCAGTTGTCCAAACCGTCGCAAATCGTCCTGCCTGGCGCGGCGGCCATTGGCGGCATGGTGGTGCCGGCGCTGATCTACTGGTACCTCAACCGCGACACGCCACCGGCCCTCAACGGCTGGGCGATCCCGACCGCGACCGACATTGCCTTCGCCCTTGGCGTGCTGGCGTTGCTTGGCAAACGGGTTCCGGTTTCGCTGAAACTGTTCCTGATGACCCTGGCGATCATCGACGACCTCGGCGCGATCATCATCATTGCGATCTTCTATTCCGGTGCCCTGTCGACCCTGTCCCTAGCGCTGGCCGCCGCCTCTATTGCTGCGCTGATCGGGATGAACCGGCTTGGTGTAGTCAAGCTCGGGCCGTACATGATCATTGGTCTGATCCTCTGGGTCTGCGTGCTCAAGAGCGGTGTCCACGCCACGCTGGCCGGCGTAACCCTGGCTTTCTGCATTCCGCTGCGCACAAAAAATGCCGAACCTTCGCCACTGCTGGCCCTGGAACACGCCCTGCACCCGTGGGTCGCCTACGGCATCCTGCCGCTGTTCGCCTTCGCCAACGCCGGCCTGTCCCTGAGCGGCGTCACCGTCGAAAGTTTCACCCATCACGTTCCCATGGGCATCGCCATCGGGCTGCTACTGGGCAAGACTGTCGGTGTCTTCGGCCTGACCTGGCTGGCCGTGAAAACCGGTATCGCCGCCCTGCCCCAAGGCGCCAATTGGGGCCAGATACTGGGCGTAGCGATTCTCTGCGGTATCGGTTTCACCATGAGTCTGTTTGTCGGCTCACTGGCCTTTGAACCGGGTGTAAGCGATTTCGCCGGAATGGATCGCATGGGAATCCTGACCGGTTCGATTCTCGCCGCACTAATCGGTTATGGGGTGACCGCGATGGCGAGTCGCAAGAGCTCCGGCCTGGCCTCCTGATAAACCGCGAAAACAAAAAACCCGATCAGTCACCTGATCGGGTTTTTGTTTATCCGGTGTTTGCGCTTAGTGCGAAACGCGGCTGGTGCCATTCACACTGGCGATGCGCACACGCTCGCCAACACGGAACACTTCGTTCGGCTGAACTTCCTGAACGTAGGCGCGCATGCTGCCATCGTCTTCGCGCACGGTGATTTCCACGCCCTGGGTGCGGGTCATGCCCTCTTCTGCGGCCGAACCGATCAGGCCGCCAGCGACTGCGCCGATGACCGCAGCAACGATACTGCCTTTGCCGCCACCGATGGCGCTGCCGCCAACGCCGCCAACCACTGCGCCTGCAGCGCCGCCGATCGGGGTTTTGGTGCCTTCGATTTTCACCGGACGCAATGCTTCGATGGTACCCATGCGAACGGTCTGCACGCGACGCGCCTCGTCACGGGAGTAGGAGTCACCGGTCAGGCTCGATTGGCAACCAGTGAGCAACATCGCCATCGTGGAAAAGGAAGCAACCAGCAGAACAGACTTACGCATAGCATCAACTCCAAAGAAACAGATGTTCATTAAACTCCGCAGCTTGACGCTTGTCACGGCACCGCCCGGGTAAAATTGCTTTGATTCAGGCTCCGTTAAGGTGCCTTCACGAACTCGCACAGTAGCGGCAAAATCGGAAACTGCCCCACCGGCCAAGGACTTTCATGGACTACTTTATCATTTTCGTTACTACCGTCGCTGGACTGTACTTCCACTGGTGGCTGTACGTGCGGATAAAGCGCTGGATGGACCGCGACCTGGCGCTAGCGCTGGCGGGCAAGGACGAGCAGAAAAAAGCCTTCATGCTCGAACAGTTGGCGAGTGCCCAGGCGCAGAAGATCAAGCGTCGAGACCTGCCGAAGTGGCTGGAGGCCGCTGCGGCAGGCTATCCCGATCGGTAGACTGCTCAGGGTGCCAGACGTTCAAGAATCCAGTCGGCGCCCTGCTGCCGGTAATTGAGGCGGTCGTGCAGGCGACTCGGGCGGCCCTGCCAGAACTCGATGCGCTCCGGCAACAGGCGATAACCGCCCCAGTGTTCCGGGCAATGCGGCTGGGTGTCGCTGAAACGTTGCTCGGTGTCCTTGAGCAGCGCTTCGAGCTTGCCACGATCGGCGATCACGCGGCTTTGCGGCGATGCCCAGGCTCCCAGGCGACTGCCCAGAGGACGGACCTGATAATAGGCGTCGGACTCCTCAGGCGTCACCTTCACCACCCGCCCTTCGATGCGCACCTGACGCTCCAGCGCCGGCCAGAAAAACGTCATGGCCGCGAACGGATTCGCGGCCAGATGCTGGCCCTTGGCGCTTTCGTAGTTGGTGAAAAAGGTGAAACCCAGTTCGTCCAGACCCTTGAGCAACAGAATGCGACAGTGCGGTCGACCGTCCTGGTCGACGGTGGCCAGAGTCATGGCGTTGGCCTCCACCGGCGCCTGTTCGGTTTTCACCGCGTCGGCGAACCACTGGTGGAACAACGCAAACGGCTCGGCCGGGGCTTGTGCCTCGGTCAGGCCATCACGGGTGTAGTCACGACGCATATCAGCCAGGCCCTGGGTCATGGCGCATTCCTTTTGGTTAACGAATCACTGCTTTGCAGTATCGGTGGCGGCGCCTTTCTTGTCAGCCGCGGAGGCTTTGGCTGGCGTGGTCTTTTTTGCCGGCGTTGCGGTTTTCGCAGGTGTTTTCTTGGCCGGTGCTTTTTTCGCGGGGGCTTTTTTCGCTGCTGGAACAGCAGCCTTTTTAGCCGCCGGGGCCGGTGCAACCGGTTTGGCGACCGGCTTGGCGTCAGCGGTAGTGACCTTGGTCACAGGGGCCGGTGCCGGCATGTTGTACTTGCTCAGCAGTGCGGCCATGGTGTTTTGCGGGGTCACCAGCAACTCCACGCGGCGGTTCAACGCACGACCTTCCACGCTGTCGTTGGCGGCACGCGGCGCATCACCGCCCAGGCCTCGCAGCATCAGGCGATCACGCTGCAAACCACTGAGACGGAAAATCGCCGCAACGGACTGGGCACGCTCCTGGCTCAGTTTGACGTTGGCAGGTGCCGCGCCGGACGTATCGCTGTGGCCGAGGATCAAGACAGCGGTCTTTGGATCGGCTTCAAGGATCTTGGCAACGCGGGTAAACGGACCGAGTGTGACCGGCAGCAGCATGGCCGGACGATCAGGGTTAAACGAGCCTTCGACCGGCGCAGTCACCACCAGCACGTTTTCGCGGCGCTCGAGTTGCAGGTTGCTGCCCTTGACCGCCTCGCGCAGGCGCGGTTCGTAGTCGTCAAGCCAGGCCTGGGTGACTTTCGGGTCTGGCATCGGCACAGCCTTGGCGGCGCTCTGCTTGCTGCCGCCGAACGGCCACCACCACTTGCTGCCGCTATCGGTTTCGGCCTTGGCCACCTCCACGGGTTTGACTTCAGGTTTCACCTCCGGCTTGGCCACGGGTTTGCCGGCGCTGTCGTCGGAACCGAACGGCCAGTACCAGTGGCTGCCGCTTTCAGTCTTGGCGACAGGTGCCGTCGCGTCTTTCTGTGGAGTCTGTGCGCAGCCGGTAATGACGAAGCACAGGGCCAAGGCGAGGGTTTTATTGGATGACATTGGATATCCACAAGAATGAAGTCAAAAAAATCAGGCCACGTCGGCCCGTACAAACTGACGCTTGGAAACTGAAAAGGCTATCGGGTTCCAGCCCTGGTGACCGATAGCCGCCCTTACAGACAAGTGGCCAGAACCCGCACCAGCTTTTGCGCACGCGGGTCCATCAAGACGTAGGGGCCCAGGGTATTTGTCACAAATCCGAAGGCTACATCGTGCTCCGGGTCGGCAAAGCCGATGGAGCCGCCGGCACCAGGATGACCAAACGCCCGCGGGCCAAGGCCGAAGGTGGCATTGGCAACGTCCGGTTGATCGAGCATGCAACCCAGGCCGAAACGGGTTCGGGTCAGTAAAGTCTTGTCCTCGCCGAGGCTGTGCTCACGAGTCAACTCATCGAGCATTTCGCTTTCCAGCAGGCTGCCGTCGAGCAGACCGGCGTAGAAACCGGCCAGGCTACGGGCATTGCCATGGCCATTGGCGGCCGGCTGCTGCATGCGTCGCCACTCGGGCTTGTTGGTGCTGGTCATGATCGACGGCGGGTTGGTGAACGCCCGAGTCGTCATGGCCGTTGGCTCACGCATGGTCACTTGCAGCAGGCGCTGGGCGGCGGCATCGCCGACATTGCCCTTGCCCCGCGCAATGTGGGCCACGCGATAGAACTCTTCGTCGGCCAGCCCCACATGGAAGTCCAGGCCCAACGGTTTCGCGACCCGCGCGACAATGGATTCCCCCGGCCCACGACCGTCGGCACGGCGCAGCAATTCGCCGATCAGCCAGCCATAAGTGATCGCCGCATACCCGTGGCCTTCGCCCGGCGTCCACCACGGCGTTTCGGCGGCCAGGGCGTCGACCATGGTTTGCCAGTCGTAGAGGGCTTCGGGGGCCAGCAGCTCGCGCAATGCCGGAAGGCCGGCTTGATGGCAGAGCAGTTGACGCAAGGTGACGGACGCTTTGCCGGCAGCGGCAAATTCTGGCCAGTAGCGCGCCACCGGCGCATCCAGTTGCAGCTTGCCTTCGGCGACCAGTTGCAGCGCGGTGACGGCGGTAAAGGTCTTGGTGCAGGAGAACAGGTTGGCGATGGTGTCGCTGTGCCACGCCTCGGCCCCGTCCTTGTCGGCGGTGCCGGCCCACAGATCAAGGACGGTTTCGCCACCAATCTGAATGCACAATGCTGCGCCACGCTCCTGAGGATCGTCGAACAGCGCTGCGAAAGCCTCTCGCACCGCTTCGAACTTAAGCTCGTAATGACCCTGAATCTGCACCCGCAACTCCCCGGATTAACGCTCTACAAAGTGGCGGGCATTGTTCCAGCCCTTGAGGGTTTTGGGAACAGGGTTGGGCTGGGCGGTCGCTCTGACATCAACTTGAAATGCGGTGGTGATGCTAATGACGCCTTCGCGAGCAGGCTCGCTCCCACAGGAGAATGCATTCCAAAGTGGGAGCGAGCCTGCTCGCGAAGAACGATGACGCGGTTTCAGCGATTAATGGCCTTGGCCGGAGTGCCCACCCGCGCCCTTCCCCGGCCCCTTGCCGGCCTCGGCCTTGCGACCGCCCTCGGCGTCGTGGCTGGCTTTGTCGGCGTCAACTGCAGCCTTCCCGACCTCTTTGCCCAATTGTTCAGCCGTCGCCAGATTGCTCTTGCGCACACTGTCGACAAAGCCCTGGAACGGCAGATCCGTGATGCCCACCAACCCGAAGTGACCGTTTTCACCGTCAAGCAGGCGCCCGGTGACCGGTTGATCGAGGTACTGGAACCAATGCACACCGACAATCGACGGCTCGCTCATTGCCTGCTTGAGGAAGTTGGCATACGCCGCACCACGGTCCTCCTCTTTCGCCAACGGCGTGACGCCGCCCCAGAACGGCCCACGATCAGCCGAGCCGAAATTGAACTCGGTGATCAGCACCGGTTTGTCGAGACTGCGCAGTTTGGCGAAGTCGTAACCATCCTGGGGTTGTAGGGTGTACATGTTGAAGCTCAGAACGTCGCAATACTGGGCGCAGGACTCCACGGCTTCCGGCGTGCTGATGGCGAAGCGGCCACCGAGCAGCAGCTGGTTTGGCGCGTGCCACTTGAGTGAGTCGGAAATGGTCTTGAAGTAAGTGTCGGCGAAGACCTTCTGGAAGTATTTGAAGTCGGCTTCGATTTCCGGGTGCTCGGGGCTCGGCAGCGGTGGCACGAATCCCGGATCTTCCATCAATTCCCAGGCGGGCAGATCAATGCCCCAGGCCTTCGACAGGCCCGCCTGATTGCGGTACTTGTCACGCAGTTGCTTGAGGAATGCACGTTTGGCCGGCACGTCGGTGGTCATTTTCAAGGTGCCGTAGGCCAGGGCATAACGGGCTTTGGGATCATCCCCGGGACCGGCCCAGGCCAGTTCGTTGTCGGCGTAGTAACCGATCAGCCACGGATCGTCACGATGGTCGCGAGCGGCAATCGCCACTGCACGCTCGGTGGCCATGGCAAAACGCGGGTCGAACGGATCGGGCATGCCGCCCCACCAGTCGGAACCGGTGCTGATGCTGGCGTAGTCGCCGACGATCGACAGCGGCAAGGTGTATGGCACGCGATCGGCGTTGCCCAGTACCGGGGCGCTCCAGTTGCCGATGGTGTTGAAGCCCCAGGCCTGCAGGCGATCAAGGGTGTGACTGGCCCAGCGCTGCTCGTCGAACAACGTTTTGCACGGTTCGACCGATGTTGGCTCTGCCGCTGTTGCTACCGTCGCTTCAGTCTTGGCCGCTTCGGCGACGCCGGACTCGGCGGTTGCAGGAGCGACGGGTTGCTCCGCAGCCTTGGTCGCTGTCGCTTCAACCGCATCCGCCTTGGCCGCTGCGGCGACTCCCGCTTTGGTTTCGCTGCCCAACGCGCAAGGATCACCATACAAACGTTGCAGATTGGCACCGTAGAAGTCGTACCAGCGCCCGGCATTGTAGCCGCGCCCTTGATCGGCACCATTGCCGCCGCGGTTGTCGCCTTCGCCGTAGTGGCTGGCCAGCGCCTCGTCAGCCTTGGGCAGGGACTCGAACATCCACTCGCGACCGGCCACATAGGTCTGGTTGACATCCGGGGCCAGGGTATTGACCCCAAGGGAATAGAACGGATGGCCTTCAGGTGTCACCAGATACCAGCGACCGTTGCGCTTCTCGGTGTGGAAAAAGCCGCTGGCCTTGAACGACGGGCCTTTGGTCAATCCGCCAAATTTGTCCAGCGAAGACTTCTGACGCTCAGCGAGCCAGGTTTTCAGTTGTTGCTGTTCCTTGGCGGCGGCGCTTTTCATCTGCTCGTCGCTGCTGACTTTTTCCGGCCATCTGGCCCGGGTCGACTGGCCATACGCATCCACCAACCCGCCATACACGACTTGGCTGACCGACTCGCCGTCCTGCACACCAAAGCGCTCCAACAGGATGCTTTGCGCGGCTTTGGGCTGGTCCATCGACAACGTCACGGACACCACCTGGCTGCGATCCAGTTCACCGGTGCTGCTGGCCAGCAACACACGCTGGCCCTCAACGGTCATCGGCATCGGCGGGCCGGCCTTCATGCCCTGGCTCAGCGGTGATGTCGCTTGCAGCGGCACCAACAGGGTTTGCGCAGGCCCGGCTGGCAAATCGACGCGACTGACCAGGGTCTTGCCGTCGTTGCTCTGGATGGTCACGTACAGGGTCAACGCCCAGTTCATCGCGCTCTGGATCCGCAGGCTCATCACACCCGACTGCGACCAGTCCCAGGCACCGGTTTGCGGGGTCAGGCGCAACGTCGGCCGGGCGACCGGGTTGAATGTCACCCGGCGCAACACTTCGCCTTCAGGGGTTTGCTCGGCGTTGGATTGCGGCAGGCTGGCGTCCTGTGTCGCCACCTGGACCACGTCGGCGGGGCGCACAAAGTTGAACAGCGTCTGCTGGCTGGCGGGGGCGGCCAACAGCGGTGTTGCGAACAACAGGGCAAATACGGCAGGCAACGAACGGCAAATCATGAGAACGAAATTCTCCCTAACGACCTCAATGGGCCAGTGAAAAAGCGGTGGCAGAGAGATAGACAACGCGGTGGGCAAAACTGCCCACCGGTGCTTCAGGAAATTTCTCGACGGAACGGCGGCAACGCGTTGAGGATGGCTTTGCCATAGCGCTGGGTCACCAGGCGCCGGTCGAGCAAGGTGATGGTGCCGCGGTCTTCTTCGGTGCGCAGCAAGCGACCGCAGGCCTGGACCAGTTTCAGCGAAGCGTCCGGTACGGAGATTTCCATGAACGGATTGCCGCCCCGTGCTTCGATCCATTCCGACAGCGCCGCTTCGACGGGATCATCGGGTACCGAGAATGGAATCTTGGCAATGACCACGTGCTCGCAATAGGCACCGGGCAAGTCGACCCCTTCGGCGAAGCTCGCCAGGCCGAACAGCACGCTGGAATCCCCGCCATCGACCCGCGCCTTGTGCTTGTTCAGGGTTTCCTGCTTCGACAGGTTGCCCTGAATGAACACTTGCTTGCGCCAGTCGCGGTCCAGGCCATCGAACACGTCCTGCATCTGTTTGCGCGAGGAAAACAGCACCAGCGTGCCCCGCGAGCCCTCGACCAGTTCCGGCAGATCACGAATGATCGCGGCGGTATGTGCCGCTGCATCACGGGGATCGGCGTTCAGGTTCGGCACCCGCAGCACACCGGCGTCGGCATGATGGAAGGGGCTCGGCACCACCGCCGTCACGGCTTTTTTCGGCAGTCCGGCGCGCATGCGGAAGCGATCGAAGGTACCAAGGGCGGTCAAGGTCGCCGACGTCACCAGGCAGCCATACGCCACGTTCCACAGGTTGCGCCGAAGCATTTCCGCCGCGAGGATGGGACTGGCGTTGACCTCGATATCGAACAGCGAACCGCTTTCGGCCAGGGTCAGCCAGCGAGCCATGGGCGGGTTGTCTTCCGGGTCTTCGACGGTGAAGGCGGTCCACAGCTCCCAGTTGCCGGAAGAGCGCGACAGCAGGCTGCCGAACAGCGGGTACCACTCCTCAGCCTGGTTGCTGGCGATGCCAATGTTGACCTCGCCGTCCATACCCTCCTTGAGCAGGTCGGTCAGGCGGGTGAACAAGTCGGTCAGCCGAGCGAAGCCTTTCTTCAGTTCGATGCCCATTTCACGCATGTGCTCGGGAATCACCCCGCCGACGAATCGGTGACGCGGGCGCTCGCGGCCTTCAACATCTTCGCCGGGTTTGAAGTCGGCAATCTGCTCGCACGCGGTGAACATGAATTGCTGCTGGGTCTTGATCTCCCGCGCCAGCTCCGGCACCTGCTCGATCAACTTGCCCAGGTCGCCCGGCAACGGGTGCTGGGCCAGCAATTTGGTGAGGTTCTTGGCGGTGGTTTCCAGCCAGTCGGCGGTGGAGCGCAGGCGCGTGTAATGGGCGAAGTGGCCGATGGCCTTGTCCGGCAGGTGATGGCCTTCGTCGAAGACGTAGATGGTGTCGCGCGGGTCCGGCAGTACGGCGCCGCCGCCCAGGGCCAGGTCGGCCAGGACCATGTCATGGTTGGTGACGATCACGTCGACCTTGCCCATGCCTTCGCGGGCCTTGTAGAAAGCGCACTGGCCGAAGTTCGGGCAATGACGGTTGGTGCACTGGCTGTGATCGGTGGTCAGGCGCGCCCAGTCGGCGTCTTCCAGGGCGGTGGACCAACTGTCGCGGTCGCCGTCCCACTTATTGCCGGCGAGCTTCTCGATCATGCTGGTGAACAGCTTCTGGCTGGCCTCATCGACCTCGATCTTGAATCCTTCTTCTTCGAACAGTTGCGCAGTGGCAGTCTGTGCGTGGCCTTCCTGGAGCAACATGTCGAGTTTGGACAGGCACATGTAGCGCCCGCGCCCCTTGGCCAGGGCGAAGCTGAAGTTCAGCCCGCTGTTGCGCATCAGGTCGGGCAAGTCCTTGTAGACGATCTGCTCCTGGAGGGCCACGGTGGCCGTGGCGATCACCAGGCGCTTGCCGGCGGCCTTGGCCGTGGGAATCGCCGCCAGGCTATAGGCCACGGTCTTGCCGGTACCGGTGCCGGCTTCCACCGCGACAATCGCGGGGTCGCCACTGCGCCGGCCTTCGTCGTCGGTGTCGATGTCACCCAGGACCTTGGCGATTTCGGCGATCATCAGGCGTTGGCCGTAGCGCGGCTTGAGGCTCTTGGCTTCGAGAAAACGCGAGTAGGCGCCCTGGATCGTGGTTTTGAGTTCGGTGCTGATCATGGATTGTCGGGCGCAAAAAACGCTGGATAAATTTTCAGTGGTTCGGTTCGACGGCTATCATACCCCGCTAATGAATCCCGCGCAGAACGGAGTACCCGAATGACACCTTTTAGCCTCATATATAGCCTGCATGTACTGGCTACCCTGGTCTGGGTCGGCGGCATGTTTTTCGCCTGGATGGTCCTGCGCCCCGCCGCAATCACGGCACTTGAAGGCCCTGCCCGGCTGAAGTTATGGGTAGAAGTGTTTCAAGGTTTTTTCCGCTGGGTCTGGGTGGCGGTGGTGCTGTTGCCGGTCAGCGGCGTGGGCATGCTGCATATGCACTTCAACGGCTTTGAAGCCGCACCGCGCTATGTGCAAGTGATGATGGGCCTGTATGTGGTAATGACCGCGCTGTTTATCCGCATTCAGGCGCTGATGCTGCCGGAGCTGCGCACCGCCGTGGCCGAACAGGATTGGCCGGCGGGTGCTGGCGTGCTGGGGCGGATTCGCCGGTTGGTGGGGATCAATCTGTTGGTGGGGTTGGCTGTGGTGGCGATTGCGGCGGCTCGACCGATGTTTTGAATCTAAAGCGCTTTTGTGGCGAGGGGGCTTGTCGGATCGCCGCACCGCCCCGTTCGGCTGCGAAGCAGTCGTAAAACCAGACACCGATAACCTTCAGCAGTATTGTGATTGCCGGAATTGGGGCCGCTTCGCGGCCCAACGGGGGCAAGCCCCCTCGCCACAGGCAAGCCCCCTCGCCACAGGCAAGCCCCCTCACCACAGGCAAGACCCCTCGCCACGGGTTCTTGGCGTTTCTTACAAACGCTGCACAGTCACCGAACCCGCCGCACCGTCAGACCCCGGCTGCCCGTCGGCGCCAGGTTTGCCGCTCTTGCCGCCATCGGCCTTGTAGACCAGGCAGCCCTTGGCCTTGCCGCCCGCCCCCGGTTTGCCGCCCGGGCCGGCCAGGCCACCGGCACCGCCAGCCACCTGCACCTTGATCCGGTCTGCCGGAAAGTCGTGGGGCACTGCCAGCCTGACCAACGCACCCGGTGCGCCCGGTTGACCATTGCTGCCATCACTGCCATCGGCACCGCGACCGGCCTGGCCCCAGGTGCAGCCAGGGTCCTGACCGTTGGCGCCATCCAGGCCGACAAATCCCGGTGCGCCTGCGCCGCCTCGTGCGTCCACCAACAATTGCGGTGCATTCAGTGTCCTGATCTGCAAATCAAGATTGCGCCCGGAGCGGGCGGCTTTCTGATAGGTCCCGGGCGCGCCACGCGCGGTGATCTGGCTGCCTTCGGACAAATCAGCGCGACGGACCTTCAGCGCCAGCGCCTGCTCTCCCGGCACAATGGCGATGCGCGCTTCACGTCCCAGATGCAACTCACCCACGGTGACTTCGGTGACGTTCGAAGGAATCAGCAAAGTGCCGTAATCGGCCACTTCCAGACGTTCCAGTTGCAGGGTGCTGGCGGTGTTGGGCAAGCGCATCAGCGAGTTGGGTTCGACACTCACCACCTGTGCGCTGGCCAATGGACTGATGAGTGCAGCGAGCAGACAGAGTTTACGCATGGGAAGCCTTCGAAGCGCCGGGGGCTGGAATGGTTTGCAGGTGGAATACACCGAAAATGACGATCTTCAGGCGGTCAAGCCAGGGATGGGCGCGACCTCGCAGGCTGCGATAGCACAACAGTGCTTCCAGAAGATGGATGAACCCCAACAGGCCGCCGGCCAGATTGACCAACAGGTGCAGCGGAAAGACAAATGGCGTGAGCTGATTGACCAGCACCACCAACCAGAACAGCAGGGTCAATAACCGCCCCAGCCCCCATAAGACTTTCATACGCTCCCCCGATGAGAATTATTGTTTGGGCGCACAGTAACGGCTTCCGCGCGGGATAAGCCAGAGGGCAACAAAAAATTCTTCATGAAGGCCGCCGAACGGCCGTCGCAGCGCAAACAGCTGTCGCTTGACGGCTCTATCTCTTGGCTCAACGGTTTATATGCAGTTCCACTCGACGGTTTTTCGCACGACCTTCGTCCGTTTCATTGTCGGCAATCGGCTGACTTTCGCCCCTGCCTTCGCTGGTGACTTTGTTCGGCGCCACACCCTGGCTGATCAAGTATTCCGCCACGCTGCTGGCGCGTCGCTCCGACAAGGCCTGGTTATAGGCATCCGAACCGACGCTGTCGGTATGGCCAACTACTTTGATGCTGACCACATCGGCATCCAGGAACTGGCTCATCAACGCATCCAGTTGACTCTTGGCCGTCGGGGTCAGGTCGGATTGATTGAAGACAAACAGTAGATCGCTCAGCGTAATGACTTGGGTTTGCGCAGGCTCGGTCTGGACGCGGTCCGGGTACTGCGGCACCGGGCAACCGCGATGGTCGGCCGAGGTATTGGCGGGAGTATCAGCGCAACGGTCGCGCCGGTCGAAAACGCCGTCGCCGTCTTCATCGCCATCCTGGGCATAGCAGATCAAGCCGCCGGACAAGATACCCAGCGCCGCCCCGCCCGCGGCCCAGGCACCACTCTCGATTGCGCCCAGACCACCGCCGACCAGGCCGCCGATAAGGCTGCAGATTGGCCAGGTTCGTTGATTGAGGGGGGCAGTGCCATCGCTGTGGGTCGCGCAGCCGGTCAAGAGGCTACCAAGTAGCAGAACCGGCAAGACGGTCCTTGTGAGAACGATCATATTGAAAGCTCCTGTGTCACCGGCCCATACCGGTTACACAGGAGTAAAGACCCGCATCCGCGACTGCACAAGGCGCGGATGCGAGGGGCGTTTAACGCTCGATTTTGATTTCCGTACGACGGTTCTGTGCACGACCGTCAGCGGTTTTGTTGTCCGCAACCGGCTGGCTTTCACCGGCACCTACCACCGACACGAAGTTGCTGCGAGGTACGCCTTGATCGATGAGGTATTCAACCACCGAGTGGGCGCGTTTATCCGACAGTTTCTGGTTGTAGGCGTCGCTGCCCACGCTGTCGGTATGACCGGTTACGGTCAGTTGAGCCGTCGGGGCTTCGGCTTTCAGGCGTGTGGCAATCTTGTCGAGGACCTGTTTGTCGGACGAGGTAAGCGTGGCTTTATCAAACTGGAAGTGAACATCGCGGATGACGATGGTTTCTTCCTTGACCACAACCACTTCTTCGACCACAGGCGCTGGTGGTGGGCAACCGTTGGCATCGACCTGAACGCCTTTAGGCGTGCCCGGGCACTTGTCGCGACTATCCGGCACACCGTCACCGTCTTCGTCGCCATCACCGTGCACCCAGCAATAAGCCGCTGCCGTACCGCCGACGAGCAGAGCACCATACCCTGCCCATGCCGAGCTTTCGGTCGCACCGAGGCCCGCACCCACGACACCACCAACCGCCGCACAGGTCGGCCAGTCGGTTTTCTGCAAACCTGCGCAACCAGTCAACACACTGGTTAGCAGAACCAAGGGTAATGCTGTCCGAACTATGCTCATCTAGTTTTCTCCTGAAGGATCGGCTTAGAACCGATTCAGGTAGTAAAGACCCGAGTATTAATCTCCGCCAGCAATAGGCCATGCTGTTTATTAAGGCATTAACGGCAGCTTGGCGCATTTGTCGCCAAGCCGCTCTAGGCCCGAACGGCCGGGCAGGCTAGTCTTGGCAGATCTGATTGAGGATCTTCGATGATTGCAGGTATTTCTTCACGCACGCCGCAGCAGGCACTGGCCGCTTTACTTGACCGATATGCCCCCGCGCGCCTGTTGTTGATCGGCGCCAGCGAATTCCCGGCACTGGAAGCATTCAAACTCGCGCACCCGGACAGCTGCGTGGCTTTCGCGGCCCCGGGCCCATTGCCCGACGAGTTGGCGGCCCGCCGATTCGACCTGGCCCTGGTGGTCGATTGCCTGGAGCATTTGCCCAAGCGCGACGGCCTGAACCTGTTGGGCGGCATCCGCAACCTCAACGCCAGCCGCATCGCCGTGCTGGCGGATCTGCCGGCCTGTGGCTGGCAGGAAACCGACTTTTTCTCCCTGGCCCTGCAAGCCAGCGAACGCTTCCAGCGGGACGAACAGGTCTTGACCCTGTTTACCTACGATCTGCTTGAATACAAACAAGTCCCCGACTGGCTCAACTCGCGCTTCTGGGCCAATCCGGAAAACTTCGGGAAATACTGGTGGTAAAGCAATGAGTACATCCATTTGCCCTTGCGGCAGCGGCACCCTGCTAGATGCCTGCTGCGGTCACTACCATGCCGGACACCCGGCGCCGTGCGCCGAAGCCTTGATGCGCTCGCGCTACAGCGCCTACGTGCTGGGGTTGGTCGACTATCTGGTGGCCACCACCCTGCCCGCCCAACAGGCCGGCCTGGACCGTCAATCGATCAGTGACTGGAGTGCGCAAAGTACGTGGCTGGGCCTTGAGGTGGAAAGCTCCGAAGTGCTGGGTGGCCAGCCTGAACACGCTTTCGTGACCTTCACCGCGCGGTGGCACGACAGTAGTGGCGAGCACAGCCATCGAGAGCGCTCATCCTTCGTACAGAACACCGGGCGCTGGTATTTCATCGACCCGACCGTGCCACTCAAACTCGGGCGCAATGACCCCTGCCCGTGTGCCAGTGGACAGAAGTTCAAGAAATGCTGCGCGGGTTACTTCAGCAGCTAGTCCATGGAATGACTGCCCACCACGCAGGAGCTGTCGAAGGCTGCGATCCTTTGGGTCTAGACTGGGACTCAAGGGAGAAACTCCACGATGATCATCCGCCGCTGCGCACGCTGTCTGCTTACCCTGTTCCTGACATTGGGACTTGGCGGCTGTGCGTCGTGGTTCGACGACGACTTGCCGGACCCCGAGGTCCATCTGGTGAAGGTCGAAGTGGTCAGCGCCAAACTGCTGGAACAGAAATTCCTCCTGCATTTTCGCATCGACAACCCCAACGACAGCGACCTGACGGTGCGCAGTCTGGAGTACCGCGTTCACCTGGGTGACATACTGCTGGCCGACGGCGAGTACGAACACTGGTTCACCATCAGCCCCAGGCACAGTGCCTACTTCAAGGTGCCGATCCGCACAAACCTGTGGTCCAAGGTCCGGGATCTGGCCAAACTGCTGAAAAAATCCGACCAACCCATTCCCTATCGTCTGGAAGGTGAACTGGAAACCGGTATATTCATCGCCCACTACGTGCACCTGGCGCGCAATGGCGTGATAATCGCCGCCGATTTAATTCCGGAGCAACACCGATGACCCAGCAACCCCATGTCCACGGCCCTGACTGCAACCACGATCACGATCATGACCATCACCACCATGATCACGACCACGGCCATGTCCACGGCCCGAACTGTGGCCACGCTCACCAGGAACCGGTGCGCAATGCCCTGAAAGACGTCGGCCGCAACGATCCGTGCCCATGCGGCAACGGCAAGAAATTCAAGAAGTGCCACGGCGCTTGATACTTCGGGCGAAGACTTGCTTCGCCTGTTGAATCGTCTTCGCGAGCAGACCTGTGCTGTGAATGCAGTTCCCTTGTGGGAGCGGGCTTGCTCGCGAAAGCGGTGTGTCAGGCAAAAACGATGTTGAAGCTGAGGCCCTCTTCGCGAGCAAGCCCGCTCCCACAATAGTTGTCAGTCATCCATCAGAAGGGTGGCAGCGCTGACCACCGTCGCATACTCGCCATGCAGATTCCCCAGCGACATCGCATGCACCTCTTCGGCACTATGGGCATGGCCAAAAAAGTCAGCCTTGTCGAAGGTAAAGCACGCATCCTCGGCCACCCAGGTATCAAACCCCAGGTTGCCCGCGGTGCGCGCCGTAGACTCCACCGAGTTGTGGGTCGCGACACCCACAATGATCAACTGCCCGATCCCCGCCTCGCGCAACTGCATCTCCAGCCCCGTCGAACAAAACGCATCCGGCACCTGCTTCTGGATCAAGCGTTCACCGGCCATCGGCGCGAACCGCTCCTGAAACTCCACTCCCGACTGCTGCGGCCAGAACACCGAGTCCTCCGAGCGGGACAGGTGCTGCACATGGATCACCGGCCGAGCGGTGCGTCGCCAATGCCCGAGCATTTCCAGCATGCGCTCTTCGGCCTGAGGATTATTCCTGCGGCCAAGCCTGGGGTGAAGGATGCCTTTTTGTTGATCGATGATGATCAGTGCCGCGTTTGCCTTGAGCTCCATGCCGGTTTTTCTCCCAGGATTGTTGACCGTGTCGCACTTCAACATCACCGGTTACGGCTGACAAGCCACCCTTGAGAGTCAAAAGATCGCAGCCTTCGGCAGCTCCTACCGGGATACGCCGATCTTTGACAAATCCCGAAATAACCTTGTACCCCGCTTGCGCGGCCACCTCCCGCTCACTAACGTAGCGCCTTTATTGCGCCCCACCGCCTCTACCCCCCGCAGGAGCTTTGCCATGGCCTCGCCAGCCCTTACTCATTTTCTACCCCGGTTCGGCGTTGCCGCAGCAGTGGCGGGCGTCTTGAGCCTGACCGGTTGTCAGAACTTCAACGCCCAGGACACCCTCCCGCCGACCTCCGGCGTGCAGCCGCTCAAGGGCCTGGCGCAGAACGTTTCGGTGCGCCGCAATGCCATGGGCATGCCGCTGATCGAAAGCAACAGCTTCCACGACGCGCTGTTCACCCTCGGTTACGTGCATGCCAGCGACCGCATTACGCAGATGGTCACCCTGCGCCTGCTGGCCCAGGGTCGATTGGCCGAGATGCACGGTGCAGACCTGCTCGATGCCGACCGTTACATGCGGGCGGTCAACCTGAAGAAAAGTGCCGGCGAGTTGTACAAGGCCTCTTCGCCGCGCCTCAAGCGTTTCTTCGAAGTCTATGCGCGGGGTGTCAACGCCTACCTTTTCCGCTACCGCGACAAGCTGCCGGCGGACCTCGCGGCCACCGGCTACCAGCCTGAATATTGGCAGCCGGAAGATTCGGCGCTGATTTTCTGCCTGTTGAACTTCAGCCAGTCGACCAACCTGCCGGAAGAGATTTCCTCGCTGGTACTGGCCCAGACCGTCACCACCGACAAACTGGCGTGGCTGACGCCGTCCGCCCCCGATGAAAAACTGCCGGTCGCCGAGAGCGAAAAACTCCAGGGCCTCAAGCTCAACGGGCAAGTACCGGGCCTGGCCGTACTCAGCAAAGCCACGGGACAACTGTCGGACCTGAACCTGCTGGGCGCCACCTCGTCGAACAACTGGGCCATCGCCGCGCAACGCAGCCGCAGCGGCAAGAGCCTGTTGGCCAGCGACAGTCACGGCCCGCTGGGCGTGCCTTCATTGTTCAGTTACGTGCAGATTCGCGCGCCGAAGTATCAGGCGTCCGGCGTGACCGTCGCGGGCCTGCCGATGGTGCTCGGTGGTTTCAATGGCAAAGTGGCGTGGAGCATGGCGTCCGTGATGGGCGACAACCAGGACCTGTTCCTGGAGAAGATCAAGCGCCAGGGCAACGGACTTGCCTACGAAAACGCCGGGAAGTGGCAGCCGGCGATCGTGCGCAACGAAACCTATTTCGTCAAAGGCCAGCGGCCGATTCGCGAAGCGGTGTACGAAACCCGCCATGGCCCGCTGCTCAACAGCGCCCAGGGCACCACGCTGGTCAATGGTTTCGGCCTGGCCTTGCAGATGCCGAACTTCACCGACGACAAGACCCTGGACGCGTTCTTCGACCTGTCCCGCGCCCAGAGCGCCGAGAGAGCATCGGATGCCAGCCGCGAAATCCGCGCCATCGCACTGAACCTGGTGTTTGCCGACGCCAGCCACATCGGCTGGCAGGTCACCGGCCGCTACCCGAACCGCCGCGAAGGCGAAGGCCTGCTGCCCTCGCCGGGTTGGGAAGGTCGATATGACTGGGACGGTTATGCCGACCCGATGCTGCACCCGTACGACCAGGACCCGGCCCAAGGCTGGCTCGGCACCGCCAATCAGCGGGTCATCCCCCATGGCTACGGCATGCAGCTGTCCAATTCCTGGGCCGCTCCGGAGCGCGGCGAGCGTCTGGCCGAACTGGCCGGCGCAGGCAAACACGACAGCCGCAGCCTGATCGCCATGCAGTACGACCAGACCACGACCTTCGCTGCCAAGCTGAAAAAAATGTTCGAAACGCCAGGCATGGCCCAGCCGCTCAAACAAGCCATCGACGCCTTGCCGACGGCCGATCGCGCCAAGGCACACGAAGCCTACAGCCGCTTGATGGCGTTCGATGGCAAGCTCAGCCCGACTTCCACCGATGCGGCCATCTACGAACTGTTCCTGCAGGAAAGCACCCGGCAGATCTTTCTCGACGAACTGGGTCCGGAAAGCAGTCCGGCGTGGAAGGCCTTTGTCGCCGATGGCAAGTTGTCCTACGCAGCCCAGGCCGATCACTTGCTCGGGCGTGAGGACAGCCCGTTCTGGGATGACGTGCGCACCGCACACAAAGAAGACAAACCGGCCATCCTCGCGCGTAGCCTCGCTGCAGCGATCAGCGCAGGCGACAGCCAGTTGGGCGGCGATCACAAAGCCTGGCAGTGGGGCAAACTGCACCGCTATGAATGGAAGAACGGCAGCGGCCAGACGGTACGCGGTCCGCTGCCGGCCGGTGGCGATCACACCACACTCAACACCGCCGCGTTCGCCTGGGGCCAGGACTTCAACACCACGCTGGCGCCCGCCATGCGCTTTATCGTCGACTTCGGCCAGTCCGAACCGCTGATGGCGCAGAACGGTACCGGTCAGTCCGGCAACCCGGCCAGTGCGAACTACCTCAACAGCATCGAACCCTGGCTCAAGGGCCAGTACATGAGCCTGCCGATGCAACCGCAGAACTTCGACAACGCCTATGGCAAGAATCGACTGACACTGACACCCGGCAAGTAACGCTGAACCCTGTGGGAGCAGGCTTGCTCGCTCCCACACTGGTTTTCATCCACTCATAAAGCCCGATAGTACTTCTCGCCCCGCGCCAACCTCATAGCTGACAAGTCACCGAGTCGACCTTTGGCCTGCCGATCTACCGCTGGCAACCCCAGGGTACAGGTGCTTGCAAATCTGCTCAGCTACCCCTCTATTCATCCTCAAATATTTTTCTTTTTGAGTCGCACTGGTGCAGCCATTTCCCTGCGCCCGTTTTCGTGCATAAATCTGTCTCCGGTTATTTCCAGACACCTTTTAAAACGCTTGTTCGGCACTCTGGTTCGGAAATTGCTACTTTCAACATGTCTTACGCTTTCCAGTAACAATAATTCTGCGCCACAAGCGCTCATATTGGTTTTAGGGATTGAATAATGAAAAAAGCATTGCTGACCCTTTCTGCACTGGCATTGTGCATGGCTGCTGGCTCCGCCATGGCGAAAGAATACAAAGAACTGCGTTTCGGCGTTGACCCTTCCTACGCACCGTTCGAGTCGAAAGCGGCCGATGGCAGCCTGGTAGGCTTCGACATCGATCTGGGGAACGCGATCTGCGCCGAACTGAAGGTCAAGTGCAAGTGGGTCGAAAGTGACTTCGATGGCATGATCCCTGGCCTCAAAGCCAACAAATTCGACGGCGTGATCTCGTCGATGACCGTTACCGAAGCCCGTGAAAAAGTCATCGACTTCTCCAGCGAGCTGTTCTCCGGCCCAACCGCTTATGTGTTCAAGAAAGGCTCCGGCCTGACCGAGGACGTCGCTTCGCTGAAGGGCAAAACCGTAGGCTACGAGCAAGGCACCATCCAGGAAGCCTACGCCAAAGCCGTTCTCGACAAGGCCGGCGTAAAAACCCAGGCCTATCAGAATCAGGATCAGGTGTATTCCGACCTGACTTCCGGCCGTCTCGACGCAGCGATCCAGGACATGCTGCAAGCCGAACTGGGTTTCTTGAAGTCACCAAAAGGTGAAGGCTACGAAGTCAGCAAGCCAGTCGACAGCGAACTGCTGCCAGCCAAAACCGCGATCGGCATTAAGAAAGGTAACACCGAGCTGAAAGCACTTTTGGATAAAGGTATCAAAGCGTTACACGATGATGGCACCTACGCCACCATTCAGAAGAAACACTTTGGCGATCTGAATCTGTACAGCGGCAAATAATGCCCGGCGCCCATCTTGCGATGGGCGCTTTTTTCATCCGATCAGGTTGCTGATTTATGTTCGAAAACCTATTAGAAAATCTGGGGCTCTCTGCCTTCAGCCTCAAGGGCTTCGGTCCGCTGCTGATGCAAGGCACCTGGATGACGATCAAGTTGTCGGCGTTATCGCTGTTGGTGGCCGTGTTGCTCGGGCTGCTCGGCGCCAGTGCCAAGCTGTCAAAAGTCAAACTGATGCGCGTGCCTGCCCAGTTCTACACCACCCTCATTCGCGGCGTTCCGGACCTGGTCCTGATGCTGTTGATCTTCTACAGCCTGCAAACCTGGCTGACCTCCTTTACCGATTACATGGAATGGGAATACATCGAGATCAACCCGTTCAGTGCCGGGGTCATTACCCTGGGCTTCATTTACGGTGCGTATTTCACCGAAACCTTCCGTGGCGCGATCCTCGCCGTCCCACGGGGTCAGGTTGAAGCGGCCACCGCCTATGGCCTCAAGCGCGGCCAGCGTTTCTGGATCGTGGTGTTCCCGCAAATGATGCGTTATGCCCTGCCGGGTATCGGCAATAACTGGATGGTGATGCTCAAGGCCACCGCCCTGGTGTCGATCATCGGCCTCGCCGACCTGGTCAAGGCTGCCCAGGACGCCGGTAAAAGCACCTATCAGCTGTTTTACTTCCTGGTGCTTGCCGCATTGATCTACCTGGTGATCACCAGCGCGTCCAACTTCATCCTGCGCTGGCTTGAGCGTCGTTACTCCGCCGGTACCCGGGAGGCCGTACGATGATCGAACTTCTGCAGGAGTACTGGAAACCCTTTCTCTATAGCGACGGCAACAACATCACTGGCCTGGCCATGACGATGTGGCTGCTCAGCGCGTCGATCCTCATCGGTTTTATCGTGTCGATCCCGCTGTCCATCGCCCGTGTATCGCCGAACTTCTACATCCGTTGGCCGGTGCAGTTCTATACCTACCTGTTCCGTGGCACGCCGCTCTATATCCAGTTGCTGATCTGTTACACGGGGATCTACAGCCTGGCCGCCATTCGGGCCCAGCCAGTACTGGACGCATTCTTTCGCGATGCGATGAACTGCACGATCCTGGCCTTTGCCCTGAACACCTGCGCCTACACCACGGAGATTTTCGCCGGGGCAATCCGCAGCATGGCTCACGGTGAAGTGGAAGCGGCCAAGGCTTACGGCCTGACAGGCTGGAAGCTGTATGCCTACGTGATCATGCCGTCGGCCCTGCGTCGCTCGTTGCCGTACTACAGCAACGAAGTGATTCTGATGCTGCACTCGACCACCGTGGCCTTCACCGCAACCATCCCCGACGTCCTGAAAGTCGCGCGGGACGCCAACTCGGCGACATTCCTGACCTTCCAGTCATTCGGCATCGCCGCGCTGATCTACCTGACCGTCACTTTTGCGCTGGTCGGCCTGTTCCGCCTTGCCGAACGCCGATGGCTGGCCTTCCTCGGGCCGACCCACTAGGTCTCAATCTGCTTCAGGAACAACAGATGCGCCACCAGAAACATGACCTGCTGGCCCCGCTGCCGGGGACCGCACGACAGATCCACAGTTTTCACTTCGGCCCACAACCGGCCAACGGCAAGATCTACATCCAGGCCTCTCTGCACGCCGACGAAATGCCCGGCATGCTGGTGGCCTGGCACCTCAAGCAACGCCTGGCAGAGCTGGAAGCCGCCGGTCGCCTGCGCAGCGAAATCGTGCTCGTGCCCATCGCCAACCCGGTGGGCCTGGAACAGGTGCTGATGGATGTACCACTGGGCCGCTACGAGCTGGAAAGCGGCCAGAACTTCAACCGCTGGTTCCTCGACCTCAGTGAAGAGGTCGGCAACGCGATCGAGGGCAAGCTCGGTGACGATCCGCAGCGCAACCAGCAACTGATCCGCAGCAGCCTGCGCGAAGCGCTGGCCCGACAGACTGCCGACACCCAATTGCAATCCCAGCGCCTGACCCTGCAACGACTGGCCTGCGACGCCGACATGGTGCTCGACCTGCATTGCGACTTCGAAGCGGTCGCGCATCTGTACACCACCCCGGAGGCCTGGCCGCAGGTCGAACCGCTGGCCCGTTACATCGGCGCCGAAGCCAGCCTGCTGGCGACGGACTCTGGCGGCCAGTCGTTCGATGAATGCTTCACCCTGCTGTGGTGGCAGTTGAAAGAGCGCTTCGGCGAACACTTCGACATTCCACCGGGCAGTTTTTCGGTGACCGTCGAATTGCGCGGTCAGGGCGACGTCAATCATCCGCTGGCGAACCGTGATTGCCAGGCACTGATCGATTACCTGATCCATTACGGCGCAATCGCCGGCGAATCCGCCCCCCTGCCCGACCTGCCCTATCCGGCGACACCGCTGGCCGGTGTAGAACCGGTAGCCACGCCTGCTGGCGGGCTGCTGGTGTTCACCGCACTGCCGGGGCAATACCTGGAAGCGGGGCAACTGATCGCCGAGGTCATTGATCCGATCAACGACCGCGTCACTCCCGTTCACTGCTCCGCCGCCGGGCTGATGTACGCCCGCTCGCTGCGCCGCATGGCCACTGCCGGCATGGTGATCGCCCACGTCGCGGGCACCGAAGCCTATCGCAGCGGCTATCTACTTTCGCCTTGAGGATGCACGCCCCATGTACAAATTGACCATCGAAGGCCTGCATAAAAGCTATGGCGACCATGAAGTCCTCAAAGGTGTTTCGCTCAAGGCCAGCACCGGCGACGTCATCAGCCTGATCGGTGCCAGTGGCTCGGGTAAAAGTACCTTTCTGCGTTGCATCAACTTCCTGGAACAACCCAACGACGGCGCCATGAGCCTCGACGGGCAGAACATCCGCATGATCAAGGATCGCCACGGCATGCACGTGGCCGATGCCGATGAACTGCAGCGGATTCGCACCCGCCTGGCCATGGTGTTCCAGCACTTCAACCTGTGGAGCCACATGACGGTGCTGGAAAACATCACCATGGCGCCGCGCCGGGTGCTGGGCTGCGACAGGAAAGAAGCCGAGGACCGCGCCCGGCGCTACCTCGACAAGGTAGGGCTGGCCTCCCGTGTGGCGGACCAGTACCCGGCGTTCCTGTCCGGCGGCCAGCAACAACGGGTGGCGATTGCCCGCGCACTGGCCATGGAACCGGAAGTCATGCTGTTCGACGAACCGACCTCGGCGCTGGACCCGGAACTGGTGGGCGAAGTGCTCAAGGTGATCCAGGGCCTGGCCGAAGAAGGCCGAACCATGATCATGGTGACCCACGAAATGAGCTTTGCCCGCAAGGTATCGAGCCAGGTACTGTTTCTGCACCAGGGTCTGGTGGAGGAAGAAGGCGCGCCGGAAGACGTGCTGGGCAATCCGAAAAGCGAGCGGTTGAAGCAGTTCCTCAGTGGCAACCTGAAGTAACGTCTACAGAAAAACCTGTGGGAGCGGGCTTGCTCGCGAAGACGGAGTATCAGTGGCATTCATGCCGCCTGACACACCGCTTTCGCGAGCAAGCCCGCTCCCACTTTTTTTGATCTATAGCGTCTGAACTATCAGACAACAGGCGCGGGCGGTGGCTCATCCGGCAAAGTAGGTTCGCCAGGTTCCATCGGCTGTTCATTCGGGGTATCAGGATCAGGCTGGCCGGGGATGCCCCCTGCCATGCTGACGGGCGGATGTGCCAACAAGGACCAGGCCAGAACGCCAACCTGATTGGGTTCAAGCCTTGCCAGTTCGGCACTGATTCGCGGATCGATCTTCATTCGGCACTCCTGGGCGATGGCCCGACCCGCCTTGCGCGGATCGGAACAGTACACTCCATAGAGTGTACCCCCGCCCAGGAATTCCCGACATTTGTCAGACGGTTGACTCAGGTGCGCGGCAGGGTCACGCCACGCTGGCCCTGATACTTGCCGCCACGGTCCTTGTAGGACACTTCACACTCTTCGTCCGACTCAAGGAACAGCATCTGCGCCACGCCTTCGTTGGCGTAGATTTTCGCCGGCAGATTGGTGGTGTTGGAGAACTCCAGGGTCACGTGACCTTCCCACTCAGGCTCGAGCGGCGTGACGTTGACGATGATGCCGCAGCGCGCGTAAGTGCTTTTACCCAGGCAAATGGTCAATACATTGCGCGGAATGCGGAAGTATTCGACGGTGCTGGCCAGGGCAAAGGAATTCGGCGGAATGATGCACACGTCGCTGTGGATGTCGACGAAACTGCCGGCATCGAAGTTCTTCGGGTCGACGATGGCCGAATTGATGTTGGTGAACACCTTGAAATGATTGGTGCAACGCACGTCGTAGCCGTAGCTCGACACGCCATAGGAGATCACACGGCTATCGTCGCTGCCGCGCATCTGGCGCTCGACGAAAGGCTCGATCATGCCGTGTTCCTGCGCCATGCGGCGAATCCACTTGTCCGATTTGATGCTCATGGCGGGTGTCCTGAATTGCGAGGTCGAAAAATTCTGTCCGGCATCTTACCGGGCGCGCCGCCGGGTTCAAAGTCCGGGGTGCAATTCTCACTGAACAGGCAGGAATTACGCGCATTGGCGACGAACCGTCACACCGCCGATCCTTAAAACAGAGAAACCTTCGCAAGAAGCATTGGCACGTCCCGGAAAAAGGGTTAAGGTGGCGTCACTGTGCTGCTTGTGTCACTGAGAATCTCTACACGATATGTTGAATTTCGATCCAACCATCTACAAGAATTTTTCCTGCTCTTTGCACTCAGTCTCGGCCAGGGTTCTTCCTGAGTCGCAGTTATCTTTGTTCAAGGAGTTACACCATGTCTAATCGCCAAACCGGTACCGTTAAGTGGTTCAACGATGAAAAAGGCTTCGGCTTCATCACCCCACAATCCGGTGACGACCTGTTCGTTCACTTCAAAGCTATCCAGTCCGACGGCTTCAAAAGCCTGAAAGAAGGCCAACAGGTTTCTTTCATCGCTACCCGCGGTCAGAAAGGCATGCAAGCTGAAGAAGTTCAAGTTATCTAACTTGTACTTGCTTTAGTAAAAAGCCCCGCCCTCAACAGCGGGGCTTTTTTGTGCCTGTGTGTTTTTCACAGGTAAAAAAAGATCGCAGCCTGCGGCGGCTCCTACAGAGCTGCCGCAGGCTGCGATCTTTTAACGTCTTACCAGGTCACGCCAAACCCTGCGGTGTAGCGCGTCTTGTCCAGATCCGCATCGTCAGTGCCACTGATGATGTCCCGCTCCGCCTTCAGGTTCAGCGAAGCCCAGTCAGTCACCTTGTAGCGCAACCCCATCTCGGCATCGAGTGCGTAGTCGGCCACACCCGACAGCGGCTTGGCGACCTCACCATTGGTGAAGAACTCGACACGCTTGCCGATCAGGTAGCGGTTGTAGTCCCAGGTCATGGCCAGGGCGTAGAAGTTTTCCTTGCTGCCATCGGAGAAATCATAGTCCGTGCGGTTGACCAGCGAGCCCAGGGAGAATGCCCCGAGCTCGTTATCCCAGAACTGATAGCCGGGACCCGTGCCAACGGTGCGTTGGCGGGAAAGGTCTTCGACCTTGTCGCGCTTGTACACCAGGCGCCCCTGCCAGAACCATTGCTCGGTCAGGAACCGGTCGATGGAGTACTCGGCCCGCCAGTTGTCCGTGGTCACCACGTCGTCCTGGAACTCGCGGTTGTATTCGCCTTCGGCGGTATGCCGCCAGCGACCGTGGCGCGCACTGGTCTTGAAATCGATGTCGTAGTCATCGGTATCGTTTTCCGCCCGCTGATAATCCAGCGCGACATCGACATTGCCTTTCCACACCAGATCCTCGACCACCGGTTTTGGTTTGAGAATCTGCTGAATGCTCGCCAGTTCGACCGTCTTCGGTGCCTCGCCGTTGGCCAGCGTGACCTTGCCGGCGTCCGCCGCTTTCAGCGACCTGGCTTTCTCGCCCGCGTAGGCATCCTGCTTGACCAGCAACTCCTGATCGCTGTCCAGGGTCTTGACCTGCTTCCAGTCGATCGTCACCGCACCGGCATACTCGGTCTGGATCAGCAGCTTGCCGCCATCGAACAGCGTAATCTTGCCACTGAGCTTGTCACCGTTGTTCAACCACACGGTATCGGCTAGCAAGGGAGTGGAGGCGCCAAGGACAGCGAGACATAGCAGGGATCTGGACAACATAAGCAAAATACAGGCTCGGGATTGCGAAAAAAATCGGCATTATCCGCAGGAATAAGGCCCTGACAAGGACTGACCCGGCTATTTCTGTTGAGTTCATTTCTCAAGCGCCCGTACAGGAATTACTCTACAGACGGTAAAGCAGACTTCTTCAGGACTGACGGACGTGACCGATCCAACCGATGAACCCGAGAGCGCAGCGCAAATCCGACGCACGGCGCTGTATCTGACTCTGGCGCAAGTTCCCGAGGGCAAAGTCGTCAGCTATGGCCAGCTGGCCGAGCTTGCAGGGTTGGGTCGCGCCGCTCGCTGGGTAGGCCGCACACTCAGCCAATTGCCGAGCGACAGCAAACTGCCCTGGCACCGCGTTCTGGGCGCAAACGGGCGTATAAGCCTGCCGGTCGGCAGCCCTTCAGGTGATGAGCAGCGCGCACGATTACGCATGGAGGGCATCAGTGTCCTGAATAATCGTGTTGATATTCAGCGCCATGGCTGGCGTCCGGTAGAGCACAGCGGTTAGAGTGCGCGCTTTGTTTCCGTATTTCTTGAGGCAGACTCCAGCCCATGCCCCGTAAAACCTGGCGCGCCGCGCTCGCCGCTTATGCCAGCCCCTCGACACTCGTGCTGTTGCTGCTTGGCTTCGCCGCCGGCCTGCCCTACATGCTGGTGTTTTCGACACTTTCGGTCTGGCTCCGTGAAGCCGGCGTGGCGCGTGAAACCATTGGCTATGCAAGCCTGATCGGCCTGGCCTATGCCTTCAAATGGGTCTGGTCGCCCCTGCTCGACCAATGGCGACTGCCTTTGCTCGGCAAACTCGGCCGACGACGATCCTGGCTCGTATTGTCCCAGGCACTGGTCATCCTGGGGCTGATCGGGATGGGTTTCTGCGACCCGCAAAAACATCTGTCCTGGCTGATCGCCATTGCCGTGGTCGTCGCTTTCGCATCAGCGACGCAAGACATTGCAGTAGACGCCTACCGCCTGGAAATCGCCGAAGACAATCGCCAGGCCGCCCTGGCCGCCAGCTACATGTCCGGTTACCGGGTCGCTGCGCTGCTGGCCACCGCAGGCGCGCTGTACTTCGCCGAAGGCTTTGGCTCCACCGGCTTCAACTACAAGCATTCGGCCTGGGCCGGCACTTACATCCTGTTCGGCGCACTGATGGTCCCGGCACTGCTGACGTCCCTGTTCATGCGCGAACCACCCGTGCCGTTGCGAACGCAACTGCAGGCCGGACGCTACAGCTTCATGCATCAACTGGCCTCGGTGTTCGTACTGATCATTTTGCTGGTGTCCGTGCCAGCCATGTTCACCCAGCTCTACAACACCGACTTCGCCAGCGTACTGTTCGAAGGTGTGAGCCTGCTCGACCTGCTGCTCGAAGACCGCGCACTCCTGAGGGCCATCCTCTACATCACGTTCACCGCCATGTGCCTCTCGGCCATGGGCCGGCGCGGCCTGGCGCCGGTGCTGACGCCGGTCAACGACTTCATCCTGCGATACCGCTGGCAAGCGTTGCTGCTCCTCGGCCTGATCGCCACCTATCGGATGTCCGATACGGTCATGGGCGTGATGGCCAACGTGTTCTACATCGACCAGGGCTTCACCAAGGACCAGATCGCCAGCGTGAGCAAAATCTTCGGCCTGATCATGACCCTGGTCGGCGCCGGCATGGGCGGCCTGCTGATCGTGCGTTTCGGCATCCTGCCAATCCTGTTCATCGGCGGCATCGCATCCGCGGCGACCAACATCCTGTTCCTGATGCTTGCCGACATGGGCCCCAACCTGAACATGCTGGTACTGACCATCTCCCTGGACAACTTCAGTTCAGGCCTGGCCACCTCGGCCTTCGTGGCCTACCTGTCGAGCCTGACCAACCTCAAGTTCTCCGCCACCCAGTACGCCTTGCTCAGCTCGATCATGCTGTTGCTGCCACGACTGATCGGCGGCTACTCCGGGGTCATGGTGGAGAAATTCGGTTATCACGATTTCTTCCTGATTACCGCCCTGCTGGGCGTCCCGACCCTGCTGTTGATCGCCTTGCACTGGTTCCAGGAGAACCGCCGCGCAGGCCCGACACCCACCCCGGAACCGGTGCAGACCCCGGTCGCCGAAGAATCGTAGGTTTTTTCTGCAGGAAGAATCGCGGAGGGCCGAGTGAATCGCGCCCTCCTGCCACACCACCGACCGCACGCCTGTACGCCAGCGGATCTCGCCCGTACAATGCTCCGTCATTTCTCGTCATCAGCAATCGATAACGGCCAACCATGCGCACCAGTCAATTTTTGCTCGCCACACAAAAAGAAACGCCTTCCGACGCGGTCGTGATCAGCCACCAGCTGATGCTGCGCGCCGGCATGATCCGCAAGCTTGCCTCGGGCCTGTACACCTGGCTGCCGATGGGCTTGCGGGTAATGCGCAAGGTCGAAGCCGTCGTTCGTGAAGAAATGAACGCCGCCGGCTCTCTCGAAGTGTTGATGCCGAGCACGCAACCGGCCGAGCTGTGGCAGGAATCCGGGCGCTGGGAGGAGTACGGCCCTGAATTGCTGCGCTTCAAGGATCGCCACGGCCGCGACTTCTGCGCCGGCCCGACCCACGAAGAAGTCATCACCGATCTGATGCGCAACGAGTTGAGCAGCTACAAGCAGCTGCCGATCAACCTGTACCAGATCCAGACCAAATTCCGTGACGAAATCCGCCCACGCTTCGGCTTGATGCGCGGCCGCGAATTCATCATGAAGGACGCCTACTCGTTCCACGCTGACCAGGCTTCGCTGCAGGTCACCTACGACCGCATGCACCAGGCCTACTGCAACGTGTTCACCCGTCTGGGCCTGAAGTTCCGCCCTGTTGAAGCCGACAACGGCTCCATCGGCGGTGCCGGTTCCCACGAGTTCCACGTGCTGGCCGAGTCCGGTGAAGACGACATCGTGTTCAGCAACGGCTCCGACTACGCCGCGAACATCGAGAAAGCCGAAGCCGTGCCACGGGAAACCTCGCGCGCCGCTGCGACCGAACAACTGCGCCTGGTCGACACCCCGAACGCGAAGACCATTGCGCAACTGGTCGAAGGCTTCAACCTGCCGATCGAGAAAACCATCAAGACCCTCGTGGTGCACGCCGAAGAGAAAGGCAAGCTGATTGCCCTGATCATCCGTGGCGACCATGAGCTGAACGAAATCAAGGCCGCCAACCAGCCAGGCGTGGCCAGCCCTCTGGTCATGGCCTCGGAAAGCGAACTGCGCGAAGCCATTGGCGCCGGCGCCGGTTCCCTCGGCCCGTTGAACCTGCCACTGCCGATCATCATCGACCGCTCGGTCGAACTGATGAGCGACTTCGGCATCGGTGCCAACATCGACGACAAACACTACTTCGGCGTGAACTGGGAGCGCGACTTGCCTGTTCCGACCGTTGCCGACCTGCGCAACGTAGTTTCCGGAGACCCGAGCCCTGACGGCAAAGGCACCCTGGAAATCAAGCGCGGCATCGAAGTCGGGCACATCTTCCAGCTGGGCAACAAGTACAGCAAAGCGATGAAGTGCGAAGTACTGGGCGAGAACGGCAAGCCGGTCACCCTGGAAATGGGCTGCTACGGCATTGGCGTGTCTCGCGTGGTGGCGGCTGCCATCGAGCAGAACAACGACGAAAACGGGATCATCTGGAGCGACACGCTCGCGCCGTTCCAGATTGCCCTGGTGCCGCTGCGCTACGAAACCGAGCAGGTTCGCGAAGCCACCGACAAGCTGTACGCGGAACTGACCGCTGCCGGCTTCGAAGTGCTGCTGGACGACCGTGACAAGAAAACCAGCCCGGGCATCAAGTTCGCGGACATGGAACTGATCGGCATTCCACACCGGATCGTGGTCAGCGACCGCGGCCTGGCCGAAGGCAACCTGGAATACAAGAGCCGTACCGAGGCCGACGCAAAAGCGCTGCCGGTCGCCGACGTGCTGTCCTTCCTTCAGGCCCGCATCCGCCGCTGATAGCAGATATAGAGACGTCATGTTCAAGCGAAACACCTTAGGCCTCGGTGGTGCCGCCCTGTGCGGCACCCTGCTGGTCAGCGGCTGTGCCAATCACATGTCACAACGCAGCGAGCACGAGGAACGGGTCGAGCGCAAACTGCTCGATCACAGCCTGCAGATCGATGTCGGTGAGCCCAAGGTGCTTGAGCTGCCGCAACGGCGAGTGAAAATCCACGAGCAGAAGACTTTCGAAGTCACCGAGTACGAAGTCACGCGTCACTATGACCGCTATACACCGTACCAACCCTGGCGGGAGATCTACGAAATCCCGCTGGGCGCGGTGGCCGTGGTGGCGGGTGTCGGTGCCAACGTGGTCAATGTGTTCGCCCTCGGCAATCTGCCGGACAGCGTGACCAGGGACTGGCTGAGCTACGGTTTCGCCGGGCTCAACCCGTTCATGAACGTGCAGTCCCATGGCCGCGCGCAGCAGAACCTGGCCGGCATTGATGAAGTCCAGCGCGACAAACGCACGGAGTACTCAAGCCTGCCCTGGAGCGAGCGCCCGGTCGAGGTCAAGGCTGGCAAGGAAATCTTCGAACTGACCACCGACAAAAATGGCGTATTGCGCCTTAATCTGCTGGATAACCCGTTCGCCGAACATGACATCAATCATCTGAGCCGCTTGCTGATTCGTGTTGAGGCTGCCCAGGACAACGTGCACGCCGATTCCACCCTGGCCGTCAGCAGCACCTTGCGCAGCAAGCTCTATGAGGCCCACGGGCTGATTTATGACGATCTCGAAGGCGACGAAGTCAGCCAGTGGGTCCACCGGGTCAAACGCCTGTCGGAGCTGGGTCTTGAAGAAGAAGCCAGTGAGCTGGAACAGAGCCTGATCGAGCTGACGCGCAACGATCCAGAATTGCAGACCGAGTTCCTGAAGTCGCTGGCCCGCAATGGCGAGCGACTGGTGGCGAATCCGGGACTGAACTAAGAGCCAAAAAGCTTCGCGAGCAGGCTCGCTCCCACATTGGATTTGTGAACACTCAAATCCCCTGTGGGAGCGAGCCTGCTCGCGAAGAGGCCCGCAAATTCACCACCCAACTACCGCTCAAACAACTCCATCTGCTCGAACCCGCCCCGCAAGTCCTCCAGGCGCACACCGACCCCCAACAACCGCACCGCTTTACCGCCGCGATTGAAGGCCTGGGTCAACATCAACTGATAACTCCCCAGATCCCGCCCTGCCCCGGCCTGCTCCAATGTCGTCTGCGTGAAGTCGTGAAATTTCACTTTGACGAATGGTTTACCCGGACGATAACTGCTGTCGATTCGCGCCATGCGACCGGCCAGGGTCTCCAGCAGCTCGGGTAACTTATCCAGGCAACTCTTCAGGTCCGGCAGGTCAACGTCGTAGGTATTTTCGACACTGATTGACTGACGACGACTGTCGTTGTGCACCACACGTTCATCAATCCCACGGGCCAGGCTCCAGAGTCGCTCACCAAAGCTGCCGAACTCTCGCACCAGCGCCAACTTGTCCCACTCGCGCAATTGCAGGCAATCAGTGATTCCCAGCTTGCCAAGTTTGTCGGCGGTGACTTTGCCGACTCCGTGCAGCTTGCTCACCGGCAAGCCACTGACAAAGTCCTCGACCTGGTCCGGTGTGATGACGAACAGCCCGTTGGGCTTTTTCCAGTCACTGGCGATCTTGGCCAGAAACTTGTTCGGCGCCACGCCCGCCGACACGGTGATGTGCAACTGATTGGAGACCCGACGCCGGATGTCCTGGGCAATTCGCGTTGCACTGCCAGCGAAATGCGCGCTGTCCGACACATCGAGGTACGCCTCGTCGAGCGAGAGCGGCTCGATGATCTCGGTGTAATCGCGAAAAATCGTGTGGATTTCCCTGGAGGCTTCTCGATAGGCATCCATGCGTGGCTTGACGATGGTCAGGTCGGGGCACAGCTTCAAGGCATGCCCCGAGGACATCGCCGAACGCACCCCGTACGCCCGCGCCTCGTAATTGCAGGTCGCGATCACTCCGCGCCGGTCCGCCGAGCCGCCCACCGCCAATGGCTTGCCGGCCAGACGCGGGTCGTCACGCATCTCAATGGCGGCGTAGAAACAGTCACAATCGACGTGGATGATCTTTCGCTGGGTCATGGCAAAGCAGAGTTCATGGCAAGGAAAAGGCGTGTTGGTGTGACGGACATCCAGTATCTCACCGACACCTGTATATAGCACCAGTAGTCTGAATGTTCTTTTTGACGCGTGGGAAATGTCGTTGGTAAATTTATTTTCTCAATCAGAAAAACATTCCCGATAGAGCTGCAGGCCTTGCCCCGCCTGCCTCACAGGCTGACCAATCCGCTCATCGGCAAGCTAACCGATTGAAGATGAACAGGTTTTATCTGAATTGAAGGTTGACACCCCGGCGTTTCTCTATAGAATGCCGACACACAGACGCGGGATGGAGCAGTCTGGTAGCTCGTCGGGCTCATAACCCGAAGGTCGTCGGTTCAAATCCGGCTCCCGCAACCAAACATCAAAAAAGGCTACTCGAAAGAGTGGCCTTTTTTGTGCGCGCCTGTTTTGTAGCGCCCTGCGTCAAACCAAGGTCTTGACACTCAGCGACGCCAAAACTGGAAATCGTTCTAATTCCGAAACTTAGGCCATCGCTGCGTCCGTTTGCCGCAATTCAACGTTTATTTGACCTGCTTCAGGATTAACGGTTGACACCCCGGCGTATCTCTATAGAATGCCGCCACACAGACGCGGGATGGAGCAGTCTGGTAGCTCGTCGGGCTCATAACCCGAAGGTCGTCGGTTCAAATCCGGCTCCCGCAACCAAACATCAAAAAGGCTACTCGAAAGAGTGGCCTTTTTTGTATCTGTTGAAAAAGTCCTTTCGCAACAATGATCTGTCACTGTGCAGCAAGCCGTTTGAGGCCATCCATGCGCCGGGTTCAGACTATGCTCAATCGCAGACTGAAGCCCTCACGACTGATGTCGCGCCGTCCCCGCCGCCCGGTGACAGGCATTAATATTTGTGATTATTTTTTTCTACAGGGATTGGTAACTTGGCTGGATACCCCCATCCTGTCGCGCACAATCCAAGAGGTGATTGATGCGCGCCAACTCGTCTGATTCACAAGACACTGTCACAGCGACACAACCGATCAAGGCTGAGCGTTTGCGCCTGCTTGATCGATTGAGCAAATACCGCCAACCCATTGGCCTGGCGATCACCCTGCTGTTGTTCGCGATCGCGTTGATTGCCTGTCGCCACCTGCTGAGCGAGCTCGACCTTTACGCGCTGCACGACTCGATCCTCGAAGTTCCGAAACCTGCCTTGATGGGCGCTCTGGGCGCAACCGTGGTGGGCTTCATCATTCTGCTCGGCTACGAATGGTCGGCCAGCCGCTATGCCGGGGTGAGCCTGGCACCGCGCGAGTTGGCGCTGGGTGGCTTCACAGCCTTTGCCATCGGCAACGCTATCGGCCTTTCAATGTTGTCGGGCGGCTCGGTTCGCTATCGCCTCTATGCCCGCCATGGCCTGGGAGCGGCTGAAGTCGCCCGCATGACGCTGTTCGCCAGCCTCTCGCTGGGTTGCGCCCTGCCGCCGCTGGCCGCCCTGGCGACGCTCAGCGACCTGCCTGCCGCGGCCACCGCCCTGGGACTCTCCGAGACAATGCTTGGCGTAGTGGCGAGCGCCGTGCTCATGTTGTTTTCGGTGCTGGCCATCGGCATCTACCGTCGCCGGCTGCCGGAACAGCCTTACCCGGACAACCTGCTGGTCAGGATCGGGCGCCGCACCCTGCGCCTTCCCGGGACTCGCCTGACGTTCCTGCAATTGATCATCACCGCCCTTGACGTTGCCGCCGCCGCAACGGTGCTCTATCTGCTGCTGCCGGAAACGCCGCCCTTTGGTGCGTTCCTTCTGGTGTACCTGCTGGCTTTGGCTGCCGGTGTGCTCAGCCATGTGCCGGGCGGTGTCGGGGTGTTCGAGGCGATCTTGCTGGCGGCCTTTTCCGACACCCTGGGTGCTGCGCCACTGGCGGCCGCCCTGCTGCTCTATCGCCTGATCTACGTGGTCCTGCCCTTGCTGGTGGCCTGCCTGCTGTTGCTGGTCAACGAAGGTCAGCGCCTGTTCCAGACCCGCCAGACATTGCGCGCGGCCTCAGGCCTGGCGGCGCCGATACTGGCAGTGCTGGTGTTTCTGTCCGGTGTGGTCCTGCTGTTCTCCGGCGTCACCCCGGAAATCGACACCCGCCTGGAACACATCGGCTTTCTGATCCCCCATCGACTGGTCGACGCTTCGCACTTCGGCGCCAGCCTGGTCGGCGTGCTTTGCCTGTTGCTGGCCCAGGGCCTGCGCCGCCGGTTGTCAGCCGCGTGGATGTTGACCACCATCCTGTTGCTGGTCGGCGCCCTGCTCTCGCTGCTCAAAGGTTTCGACTGGGAAGAAGCCAGCCTGATGGTGCTGACGGCGAGCCTGCTCGGGGTATTCCGCCGCTCGTTCTACCGCCCCAGTCGCCTGACCGAAGTACCGTTCTCGCCGCTGTACCTGGTGGCCAGCCTGTGCGTGCTCGGGGCGTCGATCTGGTTGCTGCTGTTCGCCTATCAGGACGTTCCGTACAGCCATCAACTCTGGTGGCAATTCACGCTGGACGCCGATGCCCCTCGCGGACTGCGTTCGCTGCTCGGGGCCGCCGTGCTTCTGGTAGTGGTATCGCTGACCTGGTTGCTGCGCACCGCGCGCCCGGTCATTCACCTGCCGACACCCGAGGAGCTGGAGCGCGCCAGCAAGATCCTCATGGCCTCCGCGCAACCCGATGGCGGCCTGGCCCTGACCGGTGACAAGGCGCTGCTGTTCCACCCCAACGATGAGGCATTCCTGATGTACGCCCGTCGCGGCCGCAGCCTGGTGGCGCTGTATGACCCGATCGGCCCGGGCCAGCAACGGGCGGAAATGATCTGGCAGTTCCGCGACCTGTGCGATATCCACCACGCCCGCCCCGTGTTCTATCAGGTACGCGCGGAAAACCTGCCGTACTACATGGACATCGGCCTGACCGCGATCAAGCTCGGCGAAGAAGCCCGGGTCGATCTCAAGCGTTTTGATCTCGAAGCCAAGGGCAAGGAGATGAAGGACCTGCGCTACACCTGGAACCGTGGCACCCGTGACGGCCTGTCGCTGGAGATCTTCGAGCCGGGCCAGGCGCCGATGGATGAACTCAAGGTGATTTCCGATGCCTGGCTGACCGGCAAGAACGTCCGCGAGAAAGGCTTTTCGCTGGGCCGCTTCAGCGATGACTACCTCAAGTATTTCCGCATTGCGGTGATTCGCTTCGAAGGACGCCCGGTCGCGTTCGCCAACTTGCTCGAGACCTACGGCCACGACCTGGCCAGCCTCGACCTGATGCGCGCGCACCCGGACGCGCCGAAGCTGACCATGGAATTCATGATGGTCGGCCTGATTCAACATTATAAAAACCATGGATACGCGCGTTTCAGCCTGGGCATGGTGCCGTTGTCGGGGTTGCAACCCCGTCGCGGCGCGCCATTGACCCAGCGCCTGGGCTCGATGGTATTCCGCCGTGGAGAGCAGCTGTACAACTTCCAGGGCTTGCGCCGCTTCAAAGACAAGTTCCAGCCTGATTGGGAACCCCGTTATATGGCCGTGCCCGCCGGACTCGATCCGCTGGTTGCGCTGGCCGACACTGCCGCCCTGATCGCGGGTGGCTTGACCGGATTGGTGAAACGCTGATGATTCAACGCTCCTTGCGGTATGTTTTGGGCACACTGGTGATAGTGGCCCTGATTCTCGCTGGCGGTTTCTGGTACCTGAAACGCCCGGCACCGGAACCGACCCTCGAATGGCTGACCCCGACCGACGGTGCGGCGATGACCCGTGTCATCCCCGGCACCACGCCGCGCGCCCAGGTGCTGGTGGCGGTCAACGAAGACCAGAAACTCAGCGACAAACAATTGATGACCCTGAGCCGCAGTGGCTCGGCGCAGATTGTCCAGGTGATCCTGCCCAAGGACTGCCTGCTGCAAAGTCGCGCCCTGCAATCGGGCCTGAGGGAACTCGAAGGCCCGGCGACCCTGGTCAGCGGCATCGGCCCGGGTGCCGTGCTGGCCTGGCGCTGGTTGTCCGAGCAAAAAAATGACAAGGCCCAGGCCGTCTCGGTCGACCTGGCCCTGGAAAAGGGTGGCTGCACTCACCTGCTGCCCAAAAGCGCTGCCCACGGTCACTGGCTGGTCGCGTGGAACGACAACCCGGACGACACCAGTGCCGGCTTCGTGCGTGATCAGCCTAACGCCGAAACCAGCATCAGCGACTACGACATCAACCTGCCGCAAGTACTGAACAACGAACTGCGCAAGATCCTCGTCGGCGGCGACAAAGCCGCTGGCGGCCTGCAGATTCCGGTGGTCGAAGTGCCAGCCGGCCAGGCCAGGGACACCGTGACCCTGTTCCTGTCCGGTGACGGCGGCTGGCGCGACCTCGACCGCGACGTGGCGGGCGAGATGGCCAAGATCGGCTACCCGGTGGTCGGCATCGACACCCTGCGCTACTACTGGCAGCACAAGAGCCCTGAGCAAAGCGCGCTGGACCTGACCGAACTGATGCAGCACTACCGGCAGAAATGGGGCACCAAGCGTTTCATCCTGACCGGCTATTCGTTCGGTGCCGATGTTCTGCCAGCAATCTATAACCGCCTGGCCGAAGCGGAACAGCAGCGCGTCGACGCGATCATCCTGCTTGCCTTCGCCCGCACCGGCAGCTTCGAAATCGAAGTCGAAGGCTGGCTCGGCAACGCCGGCAAGGAAGCCGCCACCGGCCCGGAAATGGCCAAGCTGCCAGCCGCCAAAGTGGTGTGCATCTACGGAGAAGAAGAAACCGACGAGAGTGGCTGCACCGACAAGACGGCGGTGGGCGAAGCCATCAAGCTGCCTGGCGGCCACCACTTCGACGAGAACTACCCGGCGCTGGCCAAGCGTCTGGTGGAGGTGATCGAGAAGCGGCAGGTGAAGGAAACGGCGGCTGCAGAGTGATCTGACAGCCAGCAAAATAGCCCTCGTTACCTCACGGTAGCGGGGGCTTTTTCATTCTTGCGTGCACCATACATCCCCTGTGGGAGCGAGCTTGCTCGCGATAGCGGTAGATCAGTCAGCATTTCTGTTGAATGTGGCACCGCCATCGCGAGCAAGCTCGCTCCCACAGAGGTTCTGAAGTATCCAGCGACCGTCCACAAAAAAGCCCCCGTTGCCTTGCGGCAGCGGGGGCTTTTTGTGGGGCGCTTACATCTCCACCTGAGTACCCAACTCAATCACCCGGTTCAGCGGCAGATTGAAGAAGCGCAAATTGCCATTGGCGTTCTGCAGCATGAAGGCGAACAACGCCTCACGCCAGCGGGCCATGCCTTCGAGTTTGGAGGCAATGACCGTCTCGCGGCTGAGGAAGTAGGTGGTGCGCATCGGGCTGAAATCCAGGTCATCGAGATGACACAGCTTCAGCGCTTGCGGCACATCCGGCTCGTCGACGAAGCCAAAGTGCAGGATCACCCGGAAGAAACCCTCGCCGTAGGAATCGACCTCGAAACGCCGTGATGCCGGCACCCGCGGGATGTCTTCGTACACCACCGTCAGCAGCACCACTTGCTCATGCAGCACCTGATTATGCAGCAGGTTGTGTAGCAGCGCATGAGGCACGGCGTCCGGGCGTGCGGTCAGGAACACGGCGGTGCCCTGGACGCGATGCGGTGGTTGCACGGCGATGCTGCTGATGAAGATCGGCAGCGGCAAGCCGCCCTCGTCGAGACGATCAACCAGCAATTGCTTGCCGCGTTTCCAGGTGGTCATCAGCACAAACAGCACGATACCGGCGATCACCGGGAACGCCCCGCCCTGAATGATTTTCGGCACGTTGGCAGCGAAGTACAGACTGTCCACCAAGAGGAACCCGAGCAACAGCGGAACCGCCAGGACCGGCGGCCATTTCCACAGCAGCAATATCACCGCCGACACCAGGATTGTGGTCATCAGCATCGTGCCCGTCACGGCCACGCCGTAAGCCGCAGCCAGCGCGCCGGAGGACTCGAAGCCCAGCACCAACAGGATGACGCCGACCATCAGCGCCCAGTTCACCGCGCCGATGTAGATCTGGCCTTGTTCGGCACTGGAGGTGTGCTGAATGTGCATGCGCGGTATGTAACCGAGCTGAATCGCCTGACGAGTCAGGGAGAACGCACCGGAAATCACCGCCTGAGAAGCAATCACCGTGGCCAGGGTCGACAACCCCACCAACGGAATCAGGGCCCAGCTTGGAGCCAGCAGGTAGAACGGGTTGCGAGCGGCTTCCGGATCACCGAGCAGCAACGCGCCTTGGCCGAAGTAGTTCAGCATTAGTGCCGGCAGCACGAGGAGGAACCACGCGCGCGCGATCGGCTTGCGGCCGAAGTGGCCCATGTCGGCGTACAGCGCTTCGGCACCGGTCAGTGCCAGCACCACCGCGCCGAGAATCGCCACGCCCATGCCCGGGTGAACGATGAAGAAACGCACACCCCAGATCGGGTTCATCGCTTGCAACACTTCCGGGTGCTGCAAGATGCCATAGACGCCCAGCGCCCCCAGCACGACAAACCAGGTCACCATGATCGGCCCGAACAGAATGCCGATCCGCGCGGTGCCGTGACGTTGAATCAGGAACAGCGCCACCAGCACGACCAACGACAGCGGCACCACCCAATGGTCGATACCGTCAAACGCCAGCCCCAGCCCCTCAATCGCCGAAAGAACGGAAATCGCCGGAGTGATCATGCTGTCGCCATAAAACAGCGCCGCGCCGATCAGCCCGCAGACCACCAGCAACGTGCGCAACTTCGGATGCCCGGCCGCAGCCCGCCGAGCAAGGGCGGTCAAGGCCATGATCCCGCCTTCGCCCTGGTTGTCGGCACGCAGCACGAACAGCACGTATTTGATCGAAACGACCCAGATCAACGACCAGAAGATCAGCGCCAGAATCCCGAAGACTCCATCATGGTTGACCGGAACCCCATAGTGCCCGGCGAAAACCTCTTTGAGGGTATACAGCGGGCTCGTGCCGATATCGCCATAAACCACACCGACCGCCGCGACCAGCATGCCGATCGGTTTTGCCGCCGAATGCTCAGCGCCCGCCGCCTGACTACTTGCCTGCCCCATCCAAAACTCCTACTACTCAGACCCGGACTTCTTATAAGAAGCACTATGCTTTGCCGTGCAGCATGCGCCGTTTTACTAACTGTTACAGACGTTTTGTTGACTGTAAAAAACCAGTAAAGCGTAACGGCGCGAAGCATAGCGCAGCACTCGTCGTATTTCCCTGCATAAAGCTGGTCAAGTGAGCGACTCATCGCTAGAATTGCGCACTTTTTGATCAGAGGCGCAGTTCAAGCGCCCGTCCGTCGGTTTTGCCCTGCCCGGCAAGCGGCGTCACAAAATACCGAGGTTAGACATGTCCACCACTCCTGCGCCGGCCAATCCAAAGGTTGGCTTCGTATCCCTGGGTTGCCCCAAAGCACTGGTCGACTCCGAGCGCATCCTTACCCAGCTGCGCATGGAAGGCTATGACGTCGTGTCCACCTACCAGGACGCCGACGTCGTGGTGGTCAACACCTGCGGCTTCATCGATTCGGCCAAGGCGGAGTCCCTGGAAGTGATCGGCGAAGCCATCAAGGAAAACGGCAAGGTCATCGTGACCGGCTGCATGGGCGTCGAAGAAGGCAACATTCGCGACGTACACCCAAGCGTGCTGGCCGTGACCGGTCCGCAGCAGTACGAGCAAGTGGTCAACGCCGTGCACGAAGTCGTGCCGCCGCGCCAGGACCACAACCCGCTGATCGACCTGGTGCCGCCACAAGGCATCAAGCTGACTCCGCGCCACTACGCCTACCTGAAGATTTCCGAAGGCTGCAACCACAGCTGCAGCTTCTGCATCATCCCGTCGATGCGCGGCAAACTGGTCAGCCGTCCGGTGGGCGACGTGCTCGACGAGGCCCAGCGCCTGGTCAAGTCCGGCGTCAAGGAGCTGCTGGTGATCTCCCAGGACACCAGCGCCTACGGCGTCGACGTGAAATACCGCACCGGTTTCTGGAACGGCGCGCCGGTGAAAACCCGCATGACCGAACTCTGCGAAGCCCTGAGCACCCTCGGCGTCTGGGTTCGCCTGCACTACGTTTACCCGTACCCGCACGTTGACGAACTGATCCCGCTGATGGCCGCCGGCAAGATCCTGCCGTACCTGGACATCCCGTTCCAGCACGCCAGCCCGAAGGTGTTGAAGTCGATGAAGCGCCCGGCCTTCGAAGACAAGACCCTGGCACGCATCAAGAACTGGCGCGAAATCTGCCCGGACCTGATCATCCGTTCGACCTTCATCGTCGGTTTCCCGGGCGAAACCGAAGAGGACTTCCAGTACCTGCTGAACTGGCTGACCGAAGCCCAGCTCGACCGCGTCGGCTGCTTCCAGTACTCGCCGGTTGAAGGCGCACCGGCCAATGACCTGGACCTGGAAATCGTCCCCGACGACGTCAAGCAGGACCGTTGGGAGCGCTTCATGGCGCACCAGCAGGCCATCAGCTCGGCGCGCCTGCAAATGCGCATCGGCCGCGAGATCGAAGTGCTGGTCGATGAAGTCGACGAGCAAGGCGCCGTGGGCCGCTGCTTCTTCGATGCCCCGGAAATCGATGGCAACGTATTCATCGACAACGGCAGCAACCTCAAGCCAGGCGACAAGGTCTGGTGCAAGGTGACCGACGCCGACGAATACGATCTGTGGGCTGAACAGATCTAATCGCAAAAAATACAAAAAGCCCCGCTCTCTTGACGAGATGCGGGGCTTTTTTACGACTATCGTTTGCACATGGAAGGATTCCTATCAACCACTGCATAAGAGGCAGACGGGCATGCGTCAGCATTCGGTCATCCACACGCCGAAACTCGGCGACTACGAAGAATTGACCCGGGTCTGGGAGGCCTCGGTGCGCGCCACCCACGACTTCCTGCCCGACAGCTACATCAAACTGCTGAAAAACCTTGTGCTGACCCGCTACCTCGACTCGGTGATGCTGATCTGCACCAAGGATTCGAGCCAGCGCATCACCGGATTCGCCGGCGTCGCGGCCGGCAAGATCGAAATGCTCTTCATCGACCCCGACCATCGCGGCCAGGGCCTGGGCAAGAAATTGTTGCGTTATGCCCTGGAACACCTGAACGCCGATGAACTGGACGTCAACGAACAGAACCCGCAAGCCCTCGGCTTTTACTTCAAACAGGGTTTCGAGGTCATCGGTCGCTCGGAAGTCGATGGCATGGGCCAGCCGTATCCGTTGTTGCATATGCGTATGCGTCAACACCACAAACGTTCACAGCACGGCTGACACAAACACTAACCAGATGTGGGAGCGAGCCTGCTCGCGAAGGCGGTGTGTCAGACACCATTGATGTCAGCTGACAGATTGCATTCGCGAGCAGGCTCGCTCCCACAAAAAGCCTCACTGCGTAAATGGAACCGGGATTAACCGGCGCCAGGCAGGTACAATGCCCACCCCCTTTTTGTTACGGCCCTGACATGACTGACCCGATTCGTCTCTCCAAACGCCTCATCGAACTCGTCGGCTGTTCCCGTCGGGAGGCTGAGCTGTTCATCGAGGGCGGCTGGGTCACCGTCGACGGCGTGGTCATCGACGAGCCGCAATTCAAGGTCGACACCCAGAAAGTCGAGCTTGATCCAGAAGCCAAGGCCACCGCGCCGGAACCGGTGACCCTGCTGCTCAACGTGCCGGCCGGCATGGACGCAGACACCGCCATGGCCACCCTCGGCGCCGAGACCCTGAGCGAAGAACACCGCTACGGCAAGCGCCCCTTGCGTGGGCACTTCCTGCGACTGACCGCCAGCACCGACCTGCAGGCCAACGCCAGCGGGCTGCTGGTGTTCACCCAGGACTGGAAAATCCTGCGCAAACTCACCGCCGACTCCAGCAAGATCGAGCAAGAGTATGTGGTCGAGGTTGAAGGCGAGATGGTGGCTCACGGCCTCAACCGTCTGAACCATGGCCTGACCTACAAGGGCAAGGAATTGCCGGCGGTCAAGGCCAGCTGGCAGAACGAAAACCGCCTGCGCTTTGCCATGAAGAACCCGCAACCGGGCATCATCGCCCTGCTGTGCCAGGCCGTCGGCCTGAAGGTCGTCGCCATCCGCCGCATCCGCATCGGCGGCGTGTCCATCGGCAAAGTGCCCGTGGGGCAATGGCGCTACTTGTCCGGCAAAGAGAAGTTCTAAGGCTTTGCGCACCGCCACACTTTTCGGTGCTGCTGTTTTCGGCGGCACCCATAGCTGAATTATCAGGACTGCACACATGATTCATAACGACGTATTGCGCAGCGTGCGCTACATGCTCGACATCAGCGACAAGAAAGTCATCGAGATCATCAAGCTCGGCGGCCTGGACGTGCCCCTGGCAGACCTGGTGACCTATCTCGACAAGAAAGAGGAAGACGAGGAAGGCTTTGTACGCTGCCCCGACGAAGTCATGGCACATTTCCTCGACGGCCTGGTGATCTTCAAGCGCGGCAAGGACGAAAGCCGTCCGCCGCAGCCGATCGAAGTGCCGGTGACCAACAACATCATCCTGAAAAAGCTGCGGGTCGCGTTCGAGCTGAAAGAAGACGACATGCACGCGATCCTCAAGGCTGCCGAGTTCCCGGTGTCCAAGCCTGAGCTGAGCGCGCTGTTCCGCAAGTTCGGCCACACCAACTATCGACCGTGCGGCGACCAGTTGCTGCGCAATTTCCTCAAGGGGCTGACCCTGCGCGTTCGTCCGCAGTAAATCACTGCGCCCCCTGTAGGAGCTGCCGCAGGCTGCGATCTTTTGATCTTTGTTTTTAAAAATCAAAAGATCGCAGCCTGCGGCAGCTCCTACAAGGGTGATTCAGGGCTTGGCCGTATGGCCATTCATTCCGCGCAAAAATAGTGGCTCCGTTTCGAACGGCTGACGACTAGGGTGTAAAGACCTAAGCCCTCAGGATTCGCCATGCATCCCTACTTTTCCCTGCAAGGCCGCACCGCCCTGGTGACCGGCGGCACCCGTGGTATCGGCAAGATGATCGCCAAGGCCTACATCGAGGCGGGCGCCACCGTGTACGTCTGCGCCCGCGACGCCGAAGCCTGCCGGCAAACCGCCGACGAACTCGGAGCGCTTGGACACTGCCACGCCATGGTGGCCAACCTCGCCACCGAAGAGGGCGTCCTGCAACTGGCCACACGCCTGGGCGAGCAGATTTCCCAACTGGACATCCTGGTGAACAATGCCGGCACCACCTGGGGTGCACCACTGGAGAGCTACCCGATCAAGGGCTGGGAAAAAGTCATGCAGCTCAACGTGACATCGGTATTCAACTGTATCCAGCAATTGCTCCCCCTGCTGCGCAAGGCCGGTTCAGCGCAAAATCCCGCGCGGATCATCAATATTGGTTCGGTGGCCGGGATTTCATCATTCGGCGAACAGGCGTATGCCTACGGGCCGAGCAAGGCGGCGCTGCATCAACTGTCGAGGATTCTGGCGCGCGAACTGGTAAGCCAGCACATCAATGTCAATGTGATCGCCCCGGGTCGCTTTCCGAGCAAGATGACCCGGCACATTGGCAATGATGAACAGGCATTGGCTGAGGATTCGGCGCTGATTCCAATGAAGCGTTGGGGCCGCGAGGAAGAGATGGCGGCGCTGGCGATCAGTCTGGCGAGCACGGCCGGAGCCTATATGACCGGGAACATCATTCCGTTGGATGGCGGGTTCAGTCTGTAGATCGGCGGCGTGCCCATCGCGGGCAAGCCACGCTCCCACAAGGTTCTCTAGCGCACACAAAACTTGTATACGCCTGGGATCCCTGTGGGAGCGGGCTTGCCCGCGATGACGGAATGACAGGCACCGCCTAAGCAATGGTTGATCGGGTTATCATGCCCACCCTCTTCCCGCCTCGACCCCAAACCATGACCTACAGCGTTTCCCCCATCGGCTTCGTACGCTCCTGCTTCAAGGAGAAGTTCGCCATTCCGCGCCAGCCACAACTGGCCCCGGCTGCCCGTGGGGTACTGGAACTGGTGGCTCCGTTCGATCAAGGGGATGCAGTGCAGGGCCTGGAGCAGGTCAGCCACGTGTGGCTGCTGTTCCTGTTCCACCAGGCCCTGGAAGAAAAGCCTCGCCTGAAGGTCCGCCCCCCTCGCCTCGGCGGCAATAAATCCATGGGCGTGTTTGCCACCCGCGCCACCCACCGCCCCAATGGCATCGGGCAATCGGTGGTGAAACTGGACAGGGTCGAAGCCAACCGCCTGTGGATCTCGGGCATCGATTTGCTTGATGGCACGCCGATTCTCGATATCAAGCCCTACGTACCCTACGCCGACATCGTCGATACAGCCGCCAACAGCATCGCCAGCGCTGCGCCGCAGCTGATTCCCGTGCAGTGGACGGACTCAGCACTGCTGCAGGCTCACGAGCATGCCCGGCGCCTTGATGAGCCTTTGGTTGAGCTGATCGAGCAATGCCTGGCGCAAGACCCACGCCCGGCCTATCAAACGCCGGCACCCGAGCGGGAATACGGCGCGCAGTTCTGGGATCTGGATGTGCGCTGGCATTACCCGACACCGGAGCTGATCCGCGTCCTGGAAGTCATTCCTGCAAAGGGCTGAACGCCGGAAACGAATAAGCCCGCATGACCTTCCCAAGTCATGCGGGCTTTTCAGATGCGCTGCAAATCTACTGTAGGAGCGAGCCTGCTCGCGAAAAACCTGAGGACGCCGCTGGGTATCAAGCTTCCCGCGTTATCGTTGACCTCCATCGCGAGCAGGCTCGCTCCTACAACGTGACCTGCGGTCACTTCTCTACGAACGCACGCTCGATCAGGTAGTCACCCGGCTCGCGCATGCGCGGCGAAACCTTCAGGCCAAAGCTGTTCAGCACTTCGCTGGTCTCGTCGAGCATGCTCGGGCTGCCACACAGCATGGCGCGGTCGTCCTGCGGGTTGATCGGGGGCAGACCGATGTCGCTGAACAGCTTGCCGCTGCGCATCAGGTCGGTCAGGCGGCCTTCGTTCTCGAACGGCTCGCGGGTCACGGTCGGGTAGTAGATCAACTTGTCACGCAGGGCTTCGCCGAAGAATTCGTTCTGCGGCAAGTGCTCGGTGATGAACTCGCGGTAAGCGACTTCGTTGACGTAACGCACGCCGTGGCACAGGATCACTTTTTCGAAACGCTCGTAGGTTTCCGGGTCCTGGATGACGCTCATGAACGGCGCCAGACCGGTACCGGTGCTGAGCAGGTACAAATGTTTGCCTGGCTTCAAGTCATCCAGCACCAGCGTGCCGGTAGGCTTCTTGCTGATGATGATCTCGTCGCCTTCCTTCAGATGCTGCAACTGCGAAGTCAGCGGACCATCAGGCACCTTGATGCTGAAGAACTCGAGATGCTCTTCCCAGTTCGGGCTGGCAATCGAGTAAGCGCGCATAAGCGGGCGGCCGTTGGGCTGTTGCAGGCCGATCATCACGAACTGACCGTTCTCGAAGCGCAGGCCCGGATCACGGGTGCACTTGAAGCTGAACAGAGTGTCGTTCCAGTGGTGAACACTGAGGACACGCTCGTGGTTCATGTTGCTCATGTACGTGGGACTCCTGGAGATTGGTCTGCGCGTGTTCGGTGTGCTCTGCAAGAAAGCCAGCTCTGCGCAATTGCATCGCATTCTAAAGGCAGAGACAATATCTGTTAAATGGATTATTAAGATAAGGGTTATCGGTTATATCGATATGCGATTTACTCTCCGTCAACTTCAAGTATTCGTCGCCGTCGCCCAGCAGGAAAGCGTGTCCCGTGCTGCGGGCCTGCTCAACCTCTCGCAATCGGCGGCGAGCACCTCGATCACCGAACTGGAGCGCCAGTGCAGCTGCCAACTGTTCGACCGCGCCGGCAAACGGCTGAGCCTGAACGCCCTCGGCAAACAACTATTGCCGCAAGCTGTCGCCCTGCTGGACCAGGCCAAGGAAATCGAAGACCTGCTCAACGGCAAGTCCGGTTTCGGCTCGCTGGCCGTGGGCGCGACCCTGACCATCGGCAATTACCTGGCCACCCTGCTGATCGGCAGCTTCATGCAGCGCCATCCGGAAAGCCAGGTGAAGCTGCATGTGCAGAACACTGCCAACATTGTGCAGCAGGTGGCCCACTATGAAATTGACCTGGGTCTGATCGAAGGCGACTGCAGTCACCCGGACATCGAAGTGCAAAGCTGGGTCGAGGACGAACTGGTGGTGTTCTGCGCCCCTCAGCATCCGCTGGCCCAGCGCGGCACGGCCACCATGGACGAGTTGAGCCACGAAGCCTGGATCTTGCGCGAACAGGGTTCCGGCACACGGTTGACCTTCGATCAAGCCATGCGTCATCACCGTTCTTCCTTGAATATCCGCCTGGAGCTTGAGCACACCGAAGCGATCAAGCGCGCGGTGGAATCAGGTTTGGGGATTGGCTGCATTTCCCGGCTGGCTTTGCGTGACGCATTTCGCCGCGGCAGCCTGGTGCCTGTCGAAACGCCGGATCTGGATCTGGCGCGACAGTTTTATTTCATCTGGCATAAACAGAAATATCAGACCTCGGCGATGCGCGAATTCCTCGATCTGTGCCGCGCCTTCACCGCCGGGGTTCAGCGCAGCGACGAGATCGTGCTACCGACGATCGCTTAGAGCAGGATGACCGCCCACACCAGGGCAATCATGCTCAATGCCACGAACTGGGCGGCACTGCCCATGTCCTTGGCATTCTTGGACAGCGGGTGCCGCTCAAGGGAAATGCGGTCGATGGCCGCTTCCACGGCCGAATTGAGCAACTCGACGATCAACGCCAACAGGCATACCGCGATCAACAACGCCTGTTCGACCCGGCTGACATTCAGGAAGAACGACAAGGGAATCAGGATGACGTTGAGCAATACCAGTTGCCGAAAGGCGGCTTCGCCGGTGAAGGCTGCGCGCAGGCCGTCCAGCGAATACCCGGAGGCATTGAGAATACGTTTCAGACCGGTCTGGCCTTTGAAAGGTGACATAGAGTAGGCAACTGACAAAAAAGGAAGTGGGAAAGCTAGTTCAACCAAAGTCAAAAAAGCGTGAAGTTGCCAGCCTTTAATGGCTGGAAGTTGACTCAAGTTGTTGCAAGAGCAGCGCAGCCTGGGTCCGGGTCCGCACATTCAGTTTACGGAAAATCGCGGTCACGTGCGCCTTGATAGTCGCCTCGGAAACACTCAACTCGTAGGCGATCTGCTTGTTCAGCAAGCCTTCGCAGACCATGGTCAGCACGCGGAATTGCTGCGGTGTCAGACTGGCAAGGCCTTCGCTGGCCGCCTTGGCCTCTGCCGAAACGCTGACCGCTTCGAACGCCTGCGGTGGCCAGAACACATCGCCATCGAGGACCGCACGCACGGCTTTCTGGATCACACTCAAGTCGCTGGATTTGGGAATGAAACCACTGGCGCCGAATTCACGGGACTTGACCATGATGGTCGGCTCTTCCTGGGCCGAGACCATGACCACCGGAATCTGCGGGTACTGACCGCGCAGCAGGACCAGCCCGGAAAAACCGTAGGCCCCCGGCATGTTCAGGTCCAGCAGTACCAGATCCCAGTCGGACTTTTCCGTCAGGCGGACTTCCAGTTCGGCAATGCTCGCCACCTCCACCAGACGGACATCCGGGCCAAGGCCCAGGGTCAACGCTTGATGCAAGGCACTACGAAACAGTGGGTGGTCATCGGCAATCAGGATTTCGTATGTGGCCATTTTTCAAATGATCCTGTTTTTTTTATGGGACGCCCGATGCATTCGGACCTCGCCAAAGCACCTCAAGGCACAGCCATGGAGCTGCACTGACCAGGCACATTCAACGCAAGAAACGCCATTACGAACGCTGGCCGCACCCTGATCGGCGCCAAGCATGCCCAGCGAAGCCGGGGTGGTCAAGCAGCATGCCCGGTACAGTTTATTGCAGTATGAGCGACAATCAGCCCACCCATGGAGTGACCGACTGGACATAGGCCATCAACTCGGCATGCGCCGGGGTCGAAACGTTCATGTCCAACTGATGTTTGGCGTCGAGGTAATGCTGGCTGAACACATCAAAGTAAGCATCCAGCGCCGAGGCTGCGTCGACATCGCCCGCAAGGTCGAGACACAGCGCCGCCACTTCCGCCGTGCACAGATGCTCGCTGCGGGTCGAGCGGCGCAACCGGTAGCGCGAGAGTTTTTCGGGCAGCAGGCTGAGGATCGGCAATCGATCGAAATAGGGACTCTTGCGAAAGATCTTTCGCGCCTCGGTCCAGGTCGCGTCCAACAGAATGAACAACGGACGCTTCGCGCCATCGACATCCACACTGTTTGTCACCCGCTCAGGCTCGACATACTCACCGGGAAACACCAGGTAGGGCTGCCATTGCGGGTCGGACAACAGCGCCAGCAACTTCGGATCGACCTCCGTACGGGACCAGATGAAGGCATGGTTGTCAGGGACCACATCGGCGATCAGCCAACCGGTGTTGCTCGGTTTGAACACTTCCTTGTTGGTCATGATCAGGCACACGCCGGAGCGGGTCGCGACCTGCGGACGCCATGCGCACAGGCAGTGGCTCTCGATCACCCGGCAGTCACGGCAACGCGGCGCACGCCAGCCGCGGGCCTGAATCGGCTTGATGCCTTCCTCCTCACGCTGATCGCGCAAGCGGGCTACGGCATTCAAAGCAAAGCGCGTGGGGGTAGTGCTCATAGCGGGCAACGCCCACAGAGAAGGGAACTCGACACGAAAAACACTCGACAGGGTAAAAAGTGCCAGCAGTTTACCAGACCGCCCGGTGCAAGCCTGTACCGTCCAGCCCGCCTCCCCTATAATTCGCCGCCACTGAACGCACAGTCACGTGACGGGTCAACCCCCCATCACTGAACCAGGAGAGTTTCATGCTGCGCCTTATCGTTCCTACCGCGGCCATTTTGCTGGCGTCGTCCCTCAATGCCCAGGCTGCGTCTTTGAAAGACACGGAACTGAACAAAATGCTGCAAAACGTCGCCACCCAGAGCAGCGTCGGCACTCCTCGAGCGATCAACGAAGACATACTCGATCAAGGCTACACCGTTGAAGGCAAACAGCTGATCAACCACCTGAGTGTGCAGAGCAGCCACGCCGACAAGATGCGTGCAGACCCGAAGGCGGTGTACTTCCAGTTGGGCGCTTCTGTCTGCAGAAACGAAGGGTTTCGCAAGCTGATGGCCAAGGGCGCGATCATGCGTTACGACTTCACCGAGGTGAAGACCAACCGTCCGGTTGGCTCCGCAAGCTTCCAGGAATCGGATTGCCTGCAACCGGCCAAGAAGAAAAAGTAATCACCGGGAATTGGCGCGCCGCTGTTCATCTTCGGCGCGCAATTCTGCCAGCAGCGCCTGCAAGTAACGCGAACGGCGTTCGCCGCCACGCAAACGCCGGCAGCACTCCTCTTCGAGGCTCAAATGATTGGCCTCGGCTGATGACTTCAACAATCGATACAGTTGCGTATCGACCTCCAGAACGACTCTGGCCATGGTTTCCCGCCTCCCTGCACTTCACTCATGTTTGAGTTTGAGCGATTAAATCCTTGAACTGCATATACCGTGCGTCCTGCCGTTGACGCAAAGTTGTCGTGCGGCACCTGTAACTTAGTAAATCAGAGTGCGGCACACGTGACGCCTGTTCAGACGAGCGGTGAAACCACCTTGCAAATCGTCAATAAGCGGTTGCCAGCAAAGACGTTGTGGCGCAATGATCAATCAGCGCAAATCGTTGTGAACGTCTAGATTTCAGGTGTCCACCTTCACTTTTTCAGGGCTGGAAAGGGGCTGGCCGTCGCTTGTCGTGTTATGCGATTGTTTCTTTCATCCAAGGGAAAAACAGAACCTGTTTGGATGATCCGATGCCTTTCGGATCAAGTAGATCGCCCAGGCATGGGCCTGGGCAGACAGCGATACATGAAGTGTCGTGGCGCGACGTACGTTGTCGGGCCGAAGGTTCTGTGCAGAAGGAGAAGTTGAATGCCTTACCAACCGAATGACCTCCTGAGCCGTCATTTTGAAGAAAGCGGCCACGACCTCCTCAGCAAGGTCGAAGAACAACTCAAGCTGATTTCACCCAACAGCCCGAATATCCCGATCTACCGTGACATGATCCTGACCGTGCTGCGCATGGCCCAGGAAGACCACAACCGCTGGAACGCCAAAATCACCCTGCAAGCCCTGCGCGAACTGGAACAGGCCTTCCGCGTGCTCGAACAATTCAAGGGACGACGCAAGGTCACTGTTTTCGGCTCGGCCCGTACCCCCATGGAACATCCCCTCTACAGGATGGCCCGGGAACTCGGCGCCGCTCTGGCGCGCTCGGACATGATGGTCATTACCGGCGCCGGTGGCGGCATCATGGCCGCCGCCCACGAGGGAGCCGGCCTGACACACAGCCTGGGGTTCAACATCACCCTGCCCTTCGAGCAGCATGCCAACCCCACTGTCGACGGCACGACCAACCTGCTGCCCTTCCATTTTTTCTTCACCCGCAAGCTGTTCTTCGTCAAGGAAGCCGATGCCCTGGTGCTGTGCCCGGGCGGCTTTGGCACGCTGGATGAAGCCCTGGAAGTGCTGACGCTGATTCAGACCGGCAAGAGCCCATTGGTGCCCGTGGTGCTGCTCGACGCGCCGGGCGGTAAATTCTGGCAAGGCGCACTGGACTTCATTCACCAGCAACTGGAGGAAAACCACTACATCCTGCCCACTGACATGAAGCTGGTGAGACTGGTCTACAACGTCGAAGAAGCGGTAGAGCACATCAACCAGTTCTACGGCAACTTCCACTCCAGTCGCTGGCTCAAGCATCAGTTCCTGATTCGCATGAATCACTCACTCAACGACCAGGCACTCGAATACATGCAGGAGGCTTTCGCCGACCTGTGCCTGAGTGATCATTTCCATCAGCACACTTACAGCGGTGAAGAACACGACGAAGCCGAATTCAGCCATCTGGCGCGACTGGTCTTCAACTTCAACGCCCGCAATCATGGCCGCCTGCGCGAACTTGTGGACTACATCAACCTGCCGGAAAACTGGGCACAATCAAAATCCCAGGCACAACAACGCACGCGGGAGTCGTCAAAGGTTACGTAAGGCATAAAAAACGGCCCGCTATCGAAATAGCGGGCCGTTTCAGTTCAATCGTCCATCCCTCGACCGCTGAACAGGCGGTTGATCATTTCCATGGAGTATCCCCGATACGCCAGGAACCTGCCTTGTTTGGCGCGCTCCCGGACATCTGCCGGCAATTGCCCGGAGAATTTACGTCGCCAGGTATCGGCCAGTTGCTCCTGCCAGTCGATACCGCTCTCACGCAGGGCTAGTTCAATATCGGTGCGCTGCAGGCCGCGCTGGCTCAATTCTTCACGAATGCGTAAAGGGCCATAACCGGAACGGGCGCGGAAGGAAACAAAACTTTCGAGGTAACGGGTTTCAGACAACAACCCCTCTTCCGTCAACCGGTCGAGTGCTGTTTCGATCATTTCAGGGAGGGCGCCGCGCTGACGCAGTTTACGCGTCAGCTCGACTCGACCGTGCTCGCGTCGTGCGAGCAGGTCCATTGCGGTTCGCCGCACCGCGACGAGTGTATCGAGTACGGCGGTCATCGCTTCGATCAGATATCAGCGTCAACCAGGTCGTCTTCGGTCTCTTTGACCGCAGAAGCTTTGGCGTCTGCTACAGATGCCGGGGACAGGAGCTTGTCACGCAGTTGCTTCTCCAGCTTTGCCGCGACTTCCGGGTTGTCCGCCAGGAACTTGGCCGAGTTGGCCTTGCCCTGACCGATCTTGGTGCCTTCATAGGCATACCAGGCGCCGGACTTCTCAACGAAACCGTGCAGAACACCCAGGTCGATCATCTCACCGTTGAGGTAGATGCCCTTGCCGTAAAGAATCTGGAACTCGGCCTGACGGAACGGCGAAGCCACCTTGTTCTTCACAACCTTGACGCGGGTTTCGCTACCAACGACTTCATCACCTTCCTTCACCGCGCCAGTACGACGGATGTCCAGACGAACCGATGCGTAGAACTTCAGAGCGTTACCACCGGTGGTGGTTTCCGGGCTACCGAACATCACGCCGATTTTCATGCGGATCTGGTTGATGAAGATCACCAGGCAGTTGGCGTTCTTGATGTTACCGGTGATTTTACGCAGTGCCTGGGACATCAGGCGAGCTTGCAGGCCCACGTGCATGTCACCCATTTCGCCTTCGATTTCAGCCTTTGGCACCAGGGCGGCCACGGAGTCGACGATGATCACGTCAACCGCGTTGGAACGCACCAGCATGTCGGTGATTTCCAGGGCCTGCTCGCCGGTGTCCGGCTGGGAAACCAGCAGGTCGTCGACGTTGACGCCCAGCTTGCCGGCGTACTCAGGATCGAGGGCGTGTTCGGCGTCGACGAATGCGCAGGTCGCGCCGGCTTTTTGAGCCTGGGCGATCACGGACAAGGTCAGCGTGGTTTTACCGGAAGATTCAGGACCGTAGATTTCAACAATACGGCCTTTTGGCAGACCGCCGATGCCGAGAGCAATGTCCAGACCCAGAGAGCCAGTGGAAATGGCCGGGATCGCCTGACGGTCCTGATCGCCCATACGCATTACGGCACCCTTGCCGAATTGACGTTCGATCTGACCCAGGGCCGCAGCCAAGGCTTTCTTCTTGTTGTCGTCCATTAAAGTCCTCACGTAATCAATAAGGCCTGACGGCCAACACCTGTATAAGTAGCCAGTATTATTCCACAGCGATTCCGGATCGCCTACCCCTGATTTGAGATTTCTGCCGCGGCATAGCGCAGCAGCCCCTCTAGCGCGGCCTTCACCGTTTGTCGGCGCACCTCGTCGCGGTCACCGGCGAAGTGTTGCAACTCGCTGAACACTCGCTCGCCCACCCCCCAGGCCAGCCAAACCGTCCCCACCGGCTTGCTCGGCGAACCACCGTCCGGCCCGGCTACGCCACTGACCGCCACGGAAAAATACGCACGACTTTTCTCCTGCGCGCCCCTGGCCATCGCCTCGACCACCTCGCGACTGACCGCCCCCACCGTGGTGAACAACTCCACAGGAACATCCAGTTGCAGGTTCTTCTGCAGATTGGAGTAGGTGACATAACCGGCCTCGAACCACGCCGAGCTGCCGGGAATACGGGTGATCGCCTCGGCGATCCCGCCTCCGGTGCAGGACTCGGCCGTGGAAACGTGGGCATTGAGAACCTGCAATTGCCTGCCAAGGTCAGCGGCGAGTTGGGTGATTACTTTCACGGTCATCTCCTGATGGGCGGGATGGGTTAACCGTACACCAGCAGACCGCACTTGCAAGCGACTGGGGCGATCAAAATGTAAAGAACCAGAGGCTCTGGAAAAGGCCTGCCGAGGATTCAATCTTCGACGTCGCCGGATGGAACTTGACTGATGCCCATGCGCTTGGCCGCCCAACGCTCATACAAACCCAAAACCACGTCAGTCCCGGCCATCGCCGCCAAACAACCGCCTGCACAAGCAGCCCAAATGGAAATATTGGCGGCGTGCAGCAACATGATGACCGAGGCGCCGCAGATCATGCTGGAGCCAGACCGCAGGCTCAGGCGCCGGATAAGGGGCCAGCCACGAACGCCCTCTTTATCGGCACGCCACATTTCACCGGTAACGCCACCGAGTATTGGCAGGCTGATGACCAGCCAAAGAGGCATGTCCAGCAACGCATATTGCTCAGTGGTCATTTCATGCCTCCTTGAGTGAACGGTCATTCCGTGTTCTTGAATGGATAGGCAACAAGACTATGCATTTATGCATATTCAGTCAATGCGTAAACGCATACAAGGAGACAATCCGATGCTTTCAGCAAACGAAAAAAACCCGCTCGGGAAGCGGGTTTCATCTGAACGCAGGGGGTGTTAGCGGGCGTACATGCCCCACCAGAAGACATGTCCGAGGATAACAATCGGCTCCTCCTGGATGTCCTGAAAGGTGTAATCCTCGTCCGGGTGTTCATCACGATTAAAGCTGCGCAGGCGAATCCCGGTCGGCAGGCGATACAGCTGCTTCACCCGCAATTGGCCGTTGTGATTGATTGCATAAAGGTCGCCGTCAACGATATCGCCAATGCCGCACTTGCCGGCATTCACGCCGACAGTGGCGCCATCGCGCAGTACTGGCAGCATGCTGTTGCCACGCACCGTCACGCATTTCGCCTGATCGAACTGCACACCATTGTGGCGCAGACTACGCTTCCCAAAGCGCAGGCTAGAGCGCTCGCTTTCCTCGATGACGAATCTTCCCGATCCTGCTGCCAATTCAACCTCACGAAGAAAGGGGACCGATACCTCGTCGTCATCGACAGGGGTATCGTCGTCCCACAGGCTGATATCCTTGAGTTCCGAATGCACAGGAGCGCGCCCGGCAATGGTCGCGGGCGCGACGTCCGCGCGACCGCGCAACTGGTCGGTGCTCACGGAAAAATAGTCGGCAATTCTCGAAATGTGCCGATCCGAAGGATCGACGATCTTCCCGCTGAGAATACGCGAGAGCGTGGATTGAGGTACGCCGGTACGACGGTGAAGCTCCGTGGGGGAGATCCCGTGCTGATCGAGCAATGCCCTTAAGACAGTAGATACGTTGCGTTTGTGCATAACGCGCATAGTGCTGGTTATTTTCGCAGAAGACAAATGCCCAATTGCATAATCGATGCATGACCTGTTTTTTGCATCGTAAAAGAGGTCACCCGGCCGCGATGCCTGCGTCGGGTAGAGCGCCCATGGTAACCTTGCGCCCATCGCGGAAAAGCCTGGCCGTTGCCCCGCTTTTGCCCCACCTCTTTCAACGAGCTTCCTGACAATCCGATGAATAAAGCCGTCTCCGACCTGTCTTCCCACACCCCCATGATGCAGCAGTACTGGCGCCTGAAAAACCAGCACCCGGACCAGCTGATGTTCTACCGCATGGGCGACTTCTACGAGATCTTCTATGAAGACGCGAAGAAGGCAGCCAAGTTGCTGGACATCACCCTGACCGCCCGCGGACAGTCGGCGGGGCAGGCGATTCCGATGTGCGGGATTCCTTACCATGCCGCCGAGGGTTACCTGGCAAAACTGGTGAAGCTTGGCGAATCGGTGGTGATCTGCGAGCAGGTCGGTGACCCGGCCACCAGCAAAGGGCCCGTGGAGCGGCAGGTGGTGCGCATCATCACGCCGGGGACGGTGAGTGACGAGGCGCTGCTGGATGAGCGTCGAGATAACCTGATCGCTGCCGTTCTGGGTGACGAGCGCCTGTTCGGTCTGGCGGTGCTGGACATCACCAGTGGCAACTTCAGCGTGCTGGAAATCAAGGGGTGGGAAAATCTGCTGGCGGAGCTGGAGCGGGTCAACCCGGTGGAGCTGCTGATCCCGGATGACTGGCCCAAGGATCTGCCGGCAGAAAAACGCCGCGGTGTGCGTCGCCGTGCGCCATGGGATTTCGAGCGCGATTCAGCGCTCAAAAGCCTGTGCCAGCAATTCTCGACCCAGGATCTCAAGGGCTTTGGCTGCGAAAACCTGACCCTGGCCATCGGCGCCGCCGGTTGCCTGCTGGCCTACGCCAAGGAAACCCAGCGCACCGCCCTGCCCCATTTGCGCAGCCTGCGTCATGAGCGCCTCGACGACACCGTGGTGCTCGATGGCGCCAGCCGTCGCAACCTGGAGCTCGACACCAACCTGGCCGGCGGCCGCGACAACACCCTGCAATCGGTGGTGGACCGTTGCCAGACCGCCATGGGCAGCCGCCTGCTGACCCGCTGGCTGAATCGCCCGTTACGCGATTTGACGGTGCTGTTGGCGCGCCAGAGCTCGATCACCTGCCTGCTCGACGGCTACCGCTTCGAAAGACTGCAACCGCAGCTCAAGGAAATCGGCGACATCGAGCGGATTCTTGCGCGGATCGGCCTGCGCAACGCCCGCCCGCGCGACCTCGCCCGCTTGCGTGACGCCCTCGGCGCACTGCCCGAACTACAAGTGGCAATGACGGAGCTTGAAGCCCCGCACCTCCAGCAACTCGCCAGCATCACCAGCACCTACCCGGAGCTGGCGGCACTGCTGGAGAAGGCCATCATCGACAACCCGCCCGCGGTCATTCGTGACGGTGGTGTACTGAAAACCGGCTACGACAGCGAACTCGACGAACTGCAATCGCTCAGCGAAAACGCCGGACAATTCCTGATCGACCTCGAGGCACGGGAAAAGGCCCGCACCGGCCTGTCGCACCTGAAGGTCGGTTACAACCGCATTCACGGTTACTTCATCGAGCTGCCAAGCAAGCAGGCTGAGTCGGCACCGGCCGACTATATTCGCCGCCAGACGCTCAAAGGCGCCGAGCGTTTCATTACGCCGGAACTCAAGGCGTTCGAAGACAAAGCATTGTCAGCCAAGAGCCGCGCCCTGGCCCGCGAGAAGATGCTGTACGAAGCACTGCTCGAAGACCTGATCGCCCAACTTCCACCCTTGCAGGACACCGCCGGCGCCCTGGCCGAACTGGACGTCTTGAGCAACCTGGCCGAGCGTGCACTGAACCTCGACCTGAACTGCCCGCGCTTCGTCAGTGAGCCGTGCATGCGCATCAGCCAGGGCCGCCATCCGGTGGTCGAGCAAGTGCTCACCACGCCGTTCGTGGCCAACGACCTGAGCCTGGACGACAACACCCGCATGCTGGTGATCACCGGCCCGAACATGGGCGGTAAATCCACCTACATGCGTCAAACCGCTCTGATTGTGCTGCTGGCGCATATCGGCAGCTTCGTGCCGGCGGCCAGTTGCGAATTGTCGCTCGTCGACCGCATCTTCACCCGGATCGGTTCCAGCGATGACCTGGCTGGCGGGCGCTCGACCTTCATGGTGGAAATGAGCGAAACCGCGAACATCCTGCACAACGCCACCGAGCGCAGCCTGGTGTTGATGGACGAAGTCGGGCGCGGCACCAGCACCTTCGATGGCCTGTCGCTGGCCTGGGCGGCGGCCGAACGCCTGGCGCATCTGCGTGCCTACACGCTGTTCGCCACCCACTACTTCGAACTGACCGTCCTGCCGGAGGCCCAGCCGCTGGTGGCCAACGTGCACCTCAATGCCACCGAGCACAATGAACGCATCGTGTTCCTGCACCACGTGCTGCCCGGCCCGGCCAGCCAGAGTTACGGCCTGGCGGTCGCGCAGCTGGCGGGCGTACCAAGTGAGGTGATCACCCGTGCCCGCGAGCATTTGAGCCGCCTGGAAGACACCGCACTGCCCCATGAGTCGCCAGCACCTGCCAAAGGTAAACCGGCGGTTCCACAGCAAAGCGACCTGTTTGCCAGCCTGCCACACCCGGTGCTGGAGGAACTGGCCAAGCTCGATCTGGACGACATGACACCACGTCGTGCTCTCGAAATGCTCTATACACTGAAGACACGGATCTAACGCAGCGGCTTGCAAGCTGTTAGAATCTCGCGCGGTTTGGGATGCTGCTGGCTAATAGCCTGGCCAGCAGACTATCGCTCCCAAACCTGGCGACCCCTACGAGAAGGGGCGCAGCAAGCCGCGCCTGAGGAGAAAATTAGAAATGACCTTCGTCGTCACCGACAACTGCATCAAGTGCAAGTACACCGACTGCGTAGAAGTCTGTCCGGTGGACTGCTTTTACGAAGGCCCGAATTTCCTGGTGATTCACCCGGATGAGTGCATCGATTGCGCGCTGTGCGAACCTGAATGCCCTGCCGTGGCTATCTTCTCCGAAGATGAGGTTCCGGCCGGCATGGAGAACTTCATCGAGCTGAACGCTGAACTGGCCGATATCTGGCCGAACATCACCGAACGCAAGGATCCAATGCCCGATTCCGCAGAATGGGATGGCAAGCCAGGCAAGATCGCAGACCTCGAACGCTGATTACCCCCGCGTTCGCGAAAAAGGCCCCACAAGGGCCTTTTTGCTTTTCTGCAGGCAAAAAAAGGGGCGGTTTAACCCGCCCACATTTTTTCCCTATTCCCTGTGTTCCTTTTCATCATCCTGATGAATCGCGTCCTGCGATTTCCCTATCCCTCATCCTTGAAGGACGTGTCTGTCCGTCGACACGACCTCAATACTAGAGTGTTCCCCCGCGGGATCAATCACCCCTTGGCGCGAAGCCCAGCTGTCACACGTTATTAATAATAAAAAATAGCCATATAAATCAAAAAGATAAAAACGAGAAGCGTTCAGCATGGACGATTGCCAGGGTGTAAAAATAACGAACACTTACGCAAGTGTAAGCCTGGGCTTACAGCACAAAACCGAAATCCCGAGGGGATTCGGTCTACTGGTCAGGCAATAAAAAACCCCGAGCCAGTCGGGGTTTTTCATGCCATCGCAGTGAGTGCCTTATTGGAACAGCGACTCGCTCGACAGACCATTTTTTTCCAGTATCTCGCGCAGCCGCTTCAAGCCTTCCACCTGAATCTGCCGGACCCTCTCGCGGGTCAGGCCGATTTCCAGGCCGACGTCTTCAAGGGTGCTGCTTTCATGACCGCGCAGGCCGAAGCGGCGTACAACCACTTCGCGTTGCTTGTCGGTCAGTTCCGAGAGCCATTGATCGATGCTCTGGGACAGGTCGTCGTCCTGCAACAGTTCGCATGGATCGGTCGGGCGGTCGTCAGTCAGGGTGTCGAGCAGGGTTTTATCCGAATCCGGCCCCAGCGAGACGTCAACGGAGGAAACACGCTCGTTAAGGCCGAGCATACGCTTGACCTCTCCCACCGGTTTTTCCAGCAGGTTGGCGATTTCTTCGGGTGAGGGTTCATGGTCGAGTTTTTGCGTCAGTTCCCGCGCAGCCCGCAGGTACACATTCAGCTCTTTGACTACATGGATCGGCAGCCGGATGGTCCGGGTCTGATTCATGATTGCACGTTCGATGGTCTGGCGAATCCACCAGGTCGCGTAGGTCGAGAAACGGAAACCGCGTTCCGGATCGAACTTCTCCACCGCCCGGATCAAACCGAGGTTGCCCTCTTCAATCAGGTCCAGTAGCGACAGCCCACGATTGACATAGCGTCGGGCGATTTTCACCACCAGTCGCAGGTTGCTTTCGATCATGCGCTTGCGCCCGGCCGGATCGCCACTTTGCGACAGGCGCGCAAAATGAACTTCTTCTTCGGGTGATAGGAGGGGAGAAAAACCAATTTCATTGAGATACAGCTGCGTGGCATCGAGTGCCCGCGTGTAGTCAATGTACTTGTGTTGTTTCAACGATGCGGAGTGTTTGGATTTGGCACGAACGGAAGGTGGAGCCGCCCCTTCATCATTCGACATCGAATCCGTATCAATGCTGCTCTCCATCAGGAGAACCTCATCGTCGATGTCAAACTCCGGCACTTCTTTACTGAGAGCCATTGTTATAGTCCTTTGGTGAGTTCGACCTCAAGCTCAAGCGGCGCCTCTCTCCCTGGCAACGCTGGAGCCTGTCCCCTCTACGCGACGGAACAGGCTGGTAAGCGATCAACGACGTGGCAGGAATTGCAGCGGATCTACAGGTTTACCCTGGCGGCGAATCTCAAAATGCAGTTTCACCCGGTCTGTACCCGTTGACCCCATTTCGGCAATTGTCTGTCCGACCTTGACCTGCTGCCCCTCCCGAACCAACAGCCTGCGGTTATGTCCGTAGGCACTAACGTAGGTTTCACTGTGCTTGATGATCACTAATTCGCCGTAGCCCCTTAAGCCACTCCCGGCATATACCACCGTCCCATCAGACGCAGCTAAAACAGGCTGTCCCAAATCTCCGGCGATATCAATTCCTTTATTCAAACTACCGTTTGAAGAGAATTTTCCAATCAGAATGCCATTAGATGGCCATCCCCAGCCGGTCGGGGCTGGCCCCGGAGGAGGTAACGGAGCGGGGGCAGGTTTGTTCGCGACGGACGGTACAACTGTCGTTGTGCTGGTAGTCGTACCGTTTGCCGAACGACGGATGACCGTGGTTTTACTCGACGACGAAGGCGTTGAACTGGACGAACTGACCACCGCCGTCGACGTTGAACCGGTACGACCATCAAAGCGAATCGTCTGACCCGGACGGATGGTGTAGGGCGCGGGAATATTGTTTCGGGCCGCAAGGGCCTTGTAGTCCCAGCCGTAACGGAAAGCAATGGAAAACAGGGTGTCCTTGGGACGCACCACGTATTGCCCGGTGGTCACGGCTGGACGCTGAGCCGCCGCATTGTTGCGGTCCACGACACGAACATCACTGGATTTGTTGCTGGAACAACCGACCAGCAATGTACTCAATACAAGGCCAGTCACCAGGCGCTGAAAGCTCGTTTTACTCATACGCTGCGCAATGACTGTGAGACTCACCCGCCGCTCCCTCTGTGGTGGCTGAAAATGTTAAATACCGGAGTCCGGCATGAACTGTCGCAAGTATAACGGGCCGTGCACGCTTTACCTTTAATGTGGCGAATCGCTGTCGCGCACACGTTTGCTGCCTGAAGATGAATCCCGTTGAAACAATCGATGCCGCTGTAAGACAAAGGCAATCGAAGAGAATTCAGCGCGCCGAAACAAATGCTCAGGCCAATGGCCCATTGAGCAATGGCACGAAGCGCACAGCTCCCAGAACATGCCTGGAAAAACCTTGTTCCTCGCGGATGATCAGCATCAATTGCTGGACTTCGCCGGCCCCGACCGGGATCACCATTCGGCCTCCCGGTGCCAACTGGTCAAGCAATGCCTGGGGCACGTCAGTCGCCACGGCGGTGACGATAATCCCGTTGTACGGCGCCAGTGCCGGCCAGCCTTCCCAACCATCGCCCCAGCGGAACACCACGTTGCGCAGGTTCAGTTCGACCAGACGTTCCTTTGCCCGATCCTGCAGAACCTTGATGCGCTCGACCGAGAACACACGCTCGACCAGTTGCGACAGCACTGCCGTCTGATAACCCGACCCGGTGCCGATTTCCAGCACCTTGTCGAGGGGACCGGCCTCCAGCAGCAGCTCGCTCATGCGCGCCACCATATAAGGCTGGGAGATGGTCTGGTTGTTGCCAATCGGCAGCGCGGTGTCTTCATAGGCACGGTGCGCCAGCGCTTCATCGACGAACAGGTGACGCGGGGTCCGGCGAATGACCTCCAGCACCCTCGCGTTGGAGATACCTTCTTCATACAGGCGCTGGATGAGCCGCTCCCGGGTTCGCTGGGAGGTCATGCCGATGCCGCGACGCAGCATATCGTCTTGTTCGCGACCCATCAGCGCAGCCCCTCCAGCCAGCCGTCCAGACTTCTGAAGGCATCATTGAAGGTGCGATCCAGTTGCAGCGGCGTGATCGACACATAACCCTGCATCACTGCATGGAAATCGGTACCCGGGCCACCGTCCTCGGCATCCCCGGCCGCGGCGATCCAGTAACCGGACTTGCCCCGCGGATCTACCACTTTAATCGGTGCCGCAGCACGGGCGCGATGGCCCAGGCGGGTCAACTGGATACCGCGGATGCGATCGAGCGGCAAATTCGGAATATTCACGTTCAGTACCGTACGCGGTGGCAGATCCAGGTCAGCATGGGCTTCAACCAGTTTGCGCGCGAAATGGGCAGCTGTGGGAAGGTTCTCTACCTGGCGTGAGACCAGCGAAAAGGCAAACGAAGGGTGTTTCAGGAAACGCCCCTCAAGGGCCGCCGCCACCGTGCCGGAATACAGGACATCGTCCCCCAGGTTCGCGCCCAGGTTGATACCGGAAACCACCATGTCCGCTTCGCGCTCCAGCAGGCCGTTGAGGCCCAGGTGCACACAATCGGTTGGTGTGCCATTGAGGCTGATAAAGCCGTTGGCCAGGGTTTGCGGGTGCAACGGACGGTCGAGCGTCAGCGAACTGCTGGCGCCGCTTTTGTCCTGGTCCGGGGCGATAACCACGCACTCGGTGTAATCCGCCAGCGCAGCATAAAGCGCGGCGAGACCGGGTGCTGTTACCCCATCGTCGTTAGAAATCAGAATACGCATGGGCTGTCCGTCTGCCCCACCGGCACCAGATCAACAAGCTCACGCACCAATACGGTGGCGAAGCATCCGGCCGGCAGGACGAATTCCAGTTGCAGAATGTCAGGCGAGGGATAATGCCACGTCAAACCGCCAATGGGCAGCCGCAGGATGCGACGTTCGTGGCTCATACCGGCGTTGATCAGCCAATCACGCAAATCCGCTTCGCGTGCGGCGATGGCCTGCTCCAGTTCATGGACACCCCCCGTGGCCGGCGAGTCACCTTCGCCCCACTGCGGACCGGTCGGGTGCAGATCGAGAATCGCCAGGCGCGGGTCGCTGCACTCGGCTTCGCCTGCCGGGAAAAAGCTGCGGCTGTCAGTAAACGCCAGTAGATCGCCCACCTGGGCACGCTGCCAGGTGCCGTCGGCGACACGTGCGGCCAATACCTGGTTGAACAGAAAACTGCGCGCCGTGGAGAGCAGCCGCGAGCGCACGTTGCGCTGCTCCGGCAAGGCCTTGCGTGCGGCCCAGGCGCGAGCATCGACGACGTTGCCGCCGTCATGGCCGAAACGCTGGGCACCGAAATAGTTGGGGATGCCTTGCTTGGCGATCAGTTGCAGACGCTCTTCAAGCGCAGGCTTGTCACCGGCGAACTGCGTCAGGCGCAAGGTGAAGCCGTTGGCCGAGTGCGCGCCACGTTGCAGCTTGCGCTTGTGGCGGGCGGTCTTGAGGATCTTCAGCGTATCGTTTTCCGCGGCTGTCAGATCAGGGTCGGCCTTGCCCGGCAGCTGCACGCTGAACCACTGGCGAGTCAACGCCTGACGGTCCTTGAGCCCGGCATAACTGACGGTACGCAACGGCACACCCGCAGCCTTGGCAATCCGGCGCGCCGCTTCTTCAGTATTCAGGCCGCGCTTTTCCACCCATATCCACAGGTGTTCGCCTTCGCCACTGAGGGGAATGTCGAGGACTTCGTCGACCTGGAAGTCTTCCGCGATCGCCTTGAGGACCGCCGTGCCGAGGGCCTCACCGTAAGCCCGAGGGCCGAGCAATTGCAGTTCGTTCATGCGCGCAGCAACAAGGCAACGGAGTGCACGGCAATGCCTTCTTCGCGACCGACAAAGCCGAGCTTTTCGGTGGTGGTAGCTTTCACGTTCACTTGATCCAACTCTACTTGAAGATCCGCGGCAATCAGCGCGCGCATCGATTCGATATGCGAGGCCATTTTCGGCGCCTGGGCGACGATGGTGTTGTCGACGTTGCCGACTTTCCAGCCCTTGGCATGGACCAGTGCGACGACGTGACGCAACAGCGCACGGCTGTCGGCGCCCTTGAATTGCGGGTCGGTATCCGGGAAATGCTTGCCGATGTCACCCAGCGCCGCAGCGCCGAGCAAGGCATCGCTCAAGGCGTGCAAGAGGACGTCACCGTCTGAGTGGGCGAGCAGCCCGAAGCTGTGTGCAATGCGCACACCGCCCAGAGTGATGAAATCGCCTTCAGCGAAACGGTGCACATCATAGCCGTGGCCAATACGCATAAAAAAAACGCCCCGATTTTTGTCAGGGCGTGATTCTACCTGCATTAGCCAACCAGAGCATGCGCGTGATGCCGCAAGTGCTCATCGATGAAACTGGCGATGAAGAAATAGCTGTGGTCATAGCCCGGTTGCAGGCGCAACGTCAGCGGATGACCGGCCAGTTTGGTCGCCTGCTGCAAGGCTTCCGGCTTGAGCTGGGTGGCGAGAAAATCGTCGCGATCTCCCTGGTCGACCAGCAGCGGCAGCTTTTCATCGGCCTCGACAATCAACGCGCAGGCATCCCATTCACGCCATTTCGAACGGTCCTCTCCCAGGTAGCGGGAGAAGGCTTTGTGCCCCCACGGGCAATCCATCGGATTGTTGATGGGCGAGAACGCCGATACCGAACGATAACGCCCCGGGTTGCGCAAAGCACAGACCAGCGCGCCGTGGCCGCCCATGGAATGGCCGCTGATACCGCGCTTGTCCGACGCCGGGAAATGGGCTTCAACCAATGTCGGCAATTCCTGCACAACGTAGTCATGCATCCGATAGTGTCGCGACCAGGGTTCCTGGGTGGCGTTCAGGTAAAACCCGGCGCCGAGGCCGAAGTCCCAGGCACCATCCGGATCGCCCGGCACATCAGGACCGCGAGGGCTGGTGTCCGGTGCGACGATGATCAGCCCCAACTCGGCGGCCATGCGCATGGCGCCGGCCTTCTGCATGAAGTTCTCGTCGGTGCAGGTCAGGCCGGACAACCAGTACAACACCGGCAGCTTGCCGCCCTGCTCCGCCTGCGGCGGCAGATAGACGGCGAACACCATGTCGCAGCCAAGCACGTCAGAGCGATGGCGATAGCGCTTGTGCCAGCCGCCGAAGCTTTTCTGGCAGGATATGTTTTCCAGGCTCATGACAGACCTCAGAAATGAATGACGGAGCGGATGCTTTTTCCTTCATGCATCAGGTCAAACGCTTTGTTGATATCTTCCAGGCCCATGGTGTGGGTGATGAAGGTATCCAGCGGAATCTCACCGGTCTCGGCCATTTCCACATAGCTTGGCAACTCGGTACGGCCACGCACACCGCCGAACGCCGAACCGCGCCAGACGCGACCGGTGACCAGCTGGAACGGACGGGTGGAGATTTCCTGACCAGCACCGGCAACACCGATGATGACCGACTCGCCCCAACCCTTGTGGCAGCACTCCAGTGCCGCGCGCATCAGTTGCACATTGCCGATGCACTCGAAGGAAAAGTCGACGCCACCGTCGGTCATGTCGACGATGACTTCCTGGATCGGACGATCGAAGTCTTTAGGGTTCACGCAATCGGTTGCACCCAGCTGTTTGGCGATCTCGAACTTCGCCGGGTTGATGTCGATGGCGATGATGCGGGCAGCCTTGGCTTTGACCGCGCCAATCACAGCCGACAGACCGATGCCGCCGAGGCCGAAAATGGCCACGGTATCACCCGGTTTTACCTTGGCGGTGTTGAGCACGGCGCCGATACCGGTAGTGACACCGCAGCCCAGCAGGCAGACTTTTTCCAGTGGCGCTTCCTTGGCGATTTTCGCAACGGAAATCTCCGGAAGCACGGTGTACTCGGAGAAGGTCGAAGTGCCCATGTAGTGGAAAATCGTTTCGCCCTTGTAGGAAAAACGCGAAGTGCCGTCCGGCATCAAACCTTTGCCCTGGGTCGCGCGAATCGCCTGGCAGAGGTTGGTCTTGCCCGACAGGCAGAATTTGCACTGGCGGCATTCCGGGGTGTACAGCGGGATCACATGGTCGCCTACCGCCACGGAGGTCACACCCTCGCCGATGGCTTCAACGATCGCCCCGCCTTCGTGACCGAGGATCGACGGGAAGATGCCTTCCGGATCAGCACCGGACAAGGTGTAGGCATCGGTATGACAGACACCGGAGGCCACCACGCGCAGCAAGACTTCGCCGGCCTTGGGCATGGCGACATCGACTTCAACGATTTCGAGGGGCTTCTTGGCCTCGAAGGCAACGGCGGCGCGCGACTTGATCATGATGACTCTCCAGTGAATAAAAACGAGACAAGGAGTGTAATACATGGCCAACCGATGAATAATCGACGTAAATGCAAAATATTATTGCCACACAGGGATAATCATCGATGTCCGAAAACCGCTGGGAAGGGATCGACGAGTTTGTCGCTGTCGCCGAGTGCAACCAGTTCACCGCTGCGGCGGAACGCCTTGGGGTTTCTTCCTCCCATATCAGTCGACAAATCGTACGCCTCGAAGAGCGCCTGCAAACCCGTTTGCTCTACCGCAGTACCCGCCGGGTCGCGCTGACCGAGGCCGGGCAAACTTTCCTGCAGCATTGCCAACGCTTGCAGGACGGCCGCGAAGAGGCACTGCGCGCGGTGGGTGACTTGACCAGCGAGCCCAAAGGCATGCTGCGCATGACGTGCGCCGTGGCTTACGGTGAACGCTTCATCGTGCCGTTGGTGACCCGTTTCATGGGGCTGTATCCGCAACTGCGCATCGATATCGAATTGACCAATCGGCAACTCGACCTGGTACATGATGGCCTCGATCTGGCGATCCGCCTCGGGCGCTTGCAGGATTCACGGCTGGTTGCCACCCGCCTCGCGCCACGGCGCATGTTTCTCTGCGCATCACCCTCCTATATTGAGCGCTACGGCCGGCCGCACAGCCTGTCGGAACTCAGTCGCCACAACTGCCTTATCGGCAGTTCGGATCTCTGGCAACTGGAGCAGAACGGGCGGGAATTTTCCCAGCGAGTCCAGGGAAATTGGCGCTGCAATAGTGGGCAAGCCGTACTGGACGCGGCGCTACAGGGCGTGGGGTTGTGTCAGCTGCCGGACTATTACGTGCTCGAGCATTTGAAGAGCGGCGCATTGATTTCGTTGTTGGAGGCGCATCAACCACCGAACACCGCGGTTTGGGCGCTTTATCCACAACAACGGCATTTGTCGCCGAAGGTAAGAAAACTGGTGGACTACCTGAAGGAAGGGTTGGCCGAACGGCCGGAGTATCGGGGTTAGAACCACCAGTGTTTCTCAGTGACAGATTGGCTGACTGAACCGGCGCTTTCGCGAGCAAGCCCGCTCCCACAGGGGAACAGTCTTGCTCACAAAAATTGCGGGCACATTGGTCAAATGTGGGAGCGGGCTTGCTCGCGAAAGGCGCGACGCGGTCTCAAAGTTGATTGCCGCACAACTTAGTGACGATTAGCCCAACGCTGCCTCAACCATTCAAGATCTTCGGGACGCGTCACCTTGAGGTTATCGGACCGCCCTTCGATCAGCCGTGGTGCCGAACCGGCCCACTCCATGGCCGAAGCTTCGTCGGTAATAACGGCATCCGCCACCAGGCTGTCAGCCAACGCCCGATGCAATGCCCCAAGGCGAAACATCTGCGGCGTGTAGGCCTGCCAGATCACACTGCGATCCACAGTTTCGAGTACACGACCGTGTTTGTCGACCCGCTTGAGCGTATCCCGTGCCGGAACCGCCAGCAGTCCGCCGACAGGGTCGTCAGCCAGTTCAGCCAACAACTTGTCCAGGTCGTCACGACTGAGGTTCGGCCGTGCGGCATCGTGAACCAGTACCCAATCCTCATCATCGGCACCCTGCGCGTGCAAATGCAGCAAGGCATTGAGCACCGATCCGGAACGTTCGGAGCCGCCCTCGACCCGGGCAATACGCGGGTCACTGGCACACGCCAGATTCGGCCAATAAGGATCGTCGACAGCAAGACTGACCACCAGGCCTTTCAGGCAAGGATGATCAAGGAAACAGCCGAGGCTGTGTTCGAGAATAGTGCGCCCGCCCAGTTGCAAGTATTGCTTGGGACGGTCCGCGGCCATACGGGCACCGACGCCCGCGGCAGGAATCACGGCCCAGAAGGCCGGTAACGTCTGGCTCATTGCGCCAACTGGTAAAGGGTTTCACCGTCCTTGACCATGCCCAGTTCATGGCGAGCCCGTTCTTCAACGGTCTCCATGCCCTTTTTCAACTCACTGACTTCGGCGTCCATTACCCGATTGCGCTCCAGCAATGCCTGGTTCTCAGCTTGCTGATCCGCGATCTGCTGCGTCAACTCGGCCACTTGCGCCAGACTGCCGTTTCCCACCCACAGGCGGTACTGCAAGCCAGCCAGCAACAAAAGCAGAATGAGGAACAACCAATTGGGACTGCGCATCGAATATCAGGTATCCAGTGAAAAAAGACAGCCATGCCAAACGTGAAGCTTCTGATAGCACGAAGCCTGGAAGAACCAGGCTTGTGCTTATAAGCCATCAGATTAGTGGCAAAAACGTCGCTGTAGCGATTTTTCCGACACAATCCGGTGTCTTTTTTACCATGTACTTACTCAGCCGCGGAATTCGCCGCGACCGTTGTACTTGGCCTTGCCGTTCAACTGCTCTTCGATACGCAGCAGTTGGTTGTACTTGGAAACGCGGTCGGAACGGCACAGGGAGCCAGTCTTGATCTGGCCAGCCGAGGTGCCCACTGCCAGGTCGGCAATGGTCGAATCTTCGGTTTCGCCGGAGCGGTGCGAGATCACGGCGGTGTAGCCGGCAGCCTTGGCCATCTGGATGGCTTCCAGGGTTTCGGTCAGGGTGCCGATCTGGTTGAACTTGATCAGGATCGAGTTGGCGATCTTCTTGTCGATGCCTTCTTTCAGGATCTTGGTGTTGGTTACGAACAGATCGTCGCCTACCAGTTGGGTCTTCTCGCCGATCTTGTCGGTGAGGATCTTCCAGCCAGCCCAATCGGACTCGTCCAGGCCATCTTCGATGGAGATGATCGGGTAACGTTCGGTCAGGCCTTTGAGGTAGTCAGCGAAACCTTCGGCGGTGAACACCTGGCCTTCGCCGGACAGGTTGTACTTGCCGTCTTCGTAGAATTCGCTGGCCGCGCAGTCCAGGGCCAGGGTCACGTCGGTGCCCAGCTTGTAACCGGCATTGGCCACGGCTTCGGAGATCACTTTCAAAGCGTCTTCGTTGGAAGCCAGGTTCGGCGCGAAACCACCTTCGTCACCGACGGCAGTGCTCAGGCCACGGGCCTTCAGTACGGCTTTGAGGTGGTGGAAAATCTCGGTGCCCATGCGCAAACCTTCCGAGAAAGACTTGGCGCCAACCGGCTGAACCATGAATTCCTGGATGTCGACGTTGTTATCGGCGTGCTCGCCGCCGTTGATGATGTTCATCATCGGAACCGGCATCGAGTAGACACCCGGGGTGCCGTTCAGGTTGGCGATGTGAGCGTACAGCGGCAGGTCCTGGTCCTGTGCGGCGGCCTTGGCGGCAGCCAGGGAAACGGCGAGGATCGCGTTGGCGCCCAGGGAACCTTTGTTTTCAGTACCGTCGAGCTTGATCATTGCCAGATCGAGCGCTTTCTGGTCGCTTGGGTCCATGCCTTTCAACAGGTCCTTGATCGGACCATTGATGTTGGCTACGGCCTTCAGAACACCCTTGCCCAGGTAACGGCTCTTGTCGCCATCACGCAGCTCGAGCGCTTCACGCGAGCCAGTGGAAGCACCGGACGGCGCGCAGGCGCTGCCGATGATGCCGTTATCGAGAAGCACATCCGCTTCCACGGTGGGATTGCCACGGGAGTCGAGAACTTCACGACCTTTGATGTCGACGATTTTAGCCATTGTTGTAAACACTCCAAAGTTGACGAAAACGACGCAGCTGTAGGAAATCTTTGGTCGTCGGCAAGCGAGGTGCAGCGGGCAGTCTTGCAGACGAAAAGGCTCAGGCTCGAGGGCCTGAGCGTTAAATCGTGCGGTACTTTACCGGAGAATTGAGGATTACGCGGTTTCTACCGTCGGAAAACTCTTCACCAGTTCGTCCAGGGCTTTGAGCTGGGCCAGGAATGGCTCCAGTTTGTCCAGGCGCAAGGCGCAAGGACCGTCACATTTGGCGTTGTCCGGATCCGGGTGGGCTTCCAGGAACAGTCCGGCCAGCGACTGGCTCATGCCGGCCTTCGCTAGGTCGGTGACCTGGGCGCGACGACCGCCGGCGGAATCGGAGCGACCGCCAGGCATTTGCAGCGCATGGGTCACGTCGAAGAACACCGGATATTCGAACTGCTTCATGATGCCGAAGCCGAGCATGTCGACGACCAGGTTGTTGTAGCCGAAGCTCGAACCACGCTCGCAGAGAATCAACTGATCATTACCCGCTTCCACGCACTTGTTCAGGATGTGCTTCATTTCCTGGGGGGCGAGGAACTGGGCTTTCTTGATGTTGATCACGGCGCCCGTTTTGGCCATCGCGACCACGAGGTCGGTCTGGCGCGACAGGAAGGCCGGCAACTGGATGATGTCGCAGACTTCAGCGACGACCGCGGCCTGGTCAGGCTCGTGGACGTCGGTGATGATCGGCACGCCGAAGGCTTGCTTGATGTCCTGGAAGATACGCATGCCTTCTTCCAGGCCAGGACCACGATAGGAGGTCACAGAAGACCGGTTGGCCTTGTCGAAACTGGCCTTGAACACGTAAGGGATACCGAGCTTTTCGGTGACCTTCACATACTCTTCGCAAACCTGCATGGCCATGTCACGGCTTTCCAGCACGTTCATGCCGCCGAACAGCACCATGGGTTTGTCGTTGGCAATCTCGATGTCGCCGACGCGGATGATCTTCTGTGCCATCGGGGTTACGCCTTCTTCTGGTGTTGAGCCAACGCGGCCTTGACGAAACCGCTGAACAGCGGATGACCGTCGCGTGGCGTCGAGGTGAACTCAGGGTGGAACTGGCAAGCGACGAACCATGGATGATCCGGTGCTTCAACCACTTCAACCAGTGCGCCATCCCCGGAACGACCGGAGATTTTCAAACCGGCTTCCATGATTTGCGGCAGCAGGTTGTTGTTCACTTCGTAGCGATGACGGTGACGCTCGACGATCACGTCCTTGCCATAGCAACCATGAACCAGGGAACCTGGCTCCAGCAGGCAATCCTGCGCGCCCAGGCGCATGGTGCCGCCCAGATCGGAAGCTTCGGTACGGGTTTCGACCGCGCCGGTGGCATCTTCCCACTCGGTGATCAGGCCCACGACCGGGTGGCCGCTTGCACGATCGAACTCGGTGGAGTTGGCGTCTTTCCAGCCCATCACGTTACGGGCGAACTCGATTACGGCCACTTGCATGCCCAGGCAGATGCCCAGGTACGGAACCTTGTTTTCGCGAGCGTATTGAACGGCAGTGATCTTGCCTTCAACGCCACGCAGACCGAAGCCGCCAGGCACCAGGATCGCGTCGACGCCTTCCAGCAGCGCAGTGCCCTGGTTCTCGATGTCTTCGGAATCGATGTAGCGCAGGTTGACCTTGGTACGGTTGCTGATGCCGGCGTGACTCATCGCTTCGATCAGCGACTTGTAGGCGTCCAGCAGCTCCATGTACTTGCCGACCATGGCGATGGTGACTTCGTGCTCAGGGTTGAGCTTGGCGTCGACCACGGCTTCCCACTCGGACAGATCGGCACCGCCGCATTGCAGGCCGAAGCGCTCGACGACGAAATCGTCCAGGCCCTGAGAGTGCAGGATACCCGGGATCTTGTAGATGGTATCGGCGTCTTCCAGCGCAATCACCGCACGTTCTTCAACGTTGGTGAACTGCGCGATCTTGCGACGCGACGACACATCGATCGGGTGGTCGGAGCGGCAGACCAGCACGTCTGGTTGCAGGCCGATGGAACGCAGTTCCTTCACCGAGTGCTGGGTTGGCTTGGTCTTGGTTTCACCGGCAGTGGCGATGTACGGCACCAGTGTCAGGTGCATCAGCATCGCGCGCTTGGCGCCGACTTCGAAACGCAGTTGGCGGATCGCCTCGAGGAACGGTTGCGACTCGATGTCACCCACGGTGCCACCGATCTCGACCATGGCCACGTCAGCGTCGCCGGCACCCTTGATGATGCGGCGCTTGATTTCGTCGGTGATGTGCGGGATCACCTGGATGGTTGCACCCAGGTAGTCACCACGGCGCTCTTTGCGCAGCACGTGTTCGTAGACACGGCCGGTGGTGAAGTTGTTGTTCTGGGTCATGGTCGTGCGGATGAACCGCTCGTAGTGGCCCAGGTCCAGGTCGGTCTCGGCGCCGTCGTGGGTGACGAACACTTCACCGTGCTGGAACGGGCTCATGGTGCCCGGGTCGACGTTGATGTACGGGTCCAGCTTCAGCATGGTGACCTTAAGTCCCCGCGCCTCCAGGATGGCCGCCAATGATGCCGATGCAATGCCTTTCCCCAATGAAGAAACAACACCGCCCGTGACGAATATGTAGCGCGTCATGAAAAACCCTAGAAGTCTGCGTTAAAGCGGTCCGAGCCGCCGGGGAAAGCGAAGGAAGGCCGAAGCCCCCGATCACCTGCATTAATCACAGTGCACCTTTCAAAAAAACCGCCGCGTTGGGACAGACCGGGAAATGAATCACCGGTTCGTTGCTCGCTACACATTTTTTGGAATCGCCCAGCAAAGACTGCTTGGTAATCGGCAACTCCTGCAATTCAGGCGAATCCACAGAAGTTGTATCAAGAAGGGAGCGTAGTCTACCGGAAAGCCCCTTTCAGCTCAAACCTTGATCTTCGTTCTGTGGCTGCCAATGCAAATGCCAGTTACCGATCGCACCGCCATCGAGCCCATTGAGGTTCGCTACCGCCAGCAATTGCCCGTCTTTGTAGAGCAGCGGCAATCTGCCGCGCACGAAGGACGGTACAGCGCTTTCATTGAGCAAACGTTTCAGGTCCCGATGGCCGCGGCCTGGCAAAGCCATGACCTCTCCCCCTTCACGATAGCGGATCTGTAACGGGCCATCGGGGATTTGTCCGGTGAGCGACAGCGTGCCGTTGTCCGGAGTTACCAGCGGTGAACGCGGGTCCTGCCACACTCCGGCGACAGGCAGAGGGCGCAACCAGCGGCCGGACAACCACCAGATCCGCCCGCCAGCCCGCTGCAGCTCGCCATCGGCCAGCCGCCACACCGGGCAGGCATCGCCGCTGGCGTCGCGCAAATCCTGCCAGCCCGACCAATGGTCAGTGTCCGGCAGGCGGGTCAGCGGTTCGAGCCAATGACTCAAGGCATTGCGCTGCCGGGCGTCGGAGAGTTGCGCAAGCGACGCCAGCTCAAGGGATCGCAAGCCCAGCCAGGCGAATTCACTGACAGAGTTGGCGTTACGCAAATCCATGTCTGCCAGTTCTTCGAGCAACCCCTGCGCCTCGGTCAGATGCGCCGCGCTGCGGGCCATGGTTGCCACCGCTTGTGGCCAGCGCCGGGTCAATGCGGGGAAGACTTGATGCCGCAGGTAGTTGCGCGAGTACTGCCGATCTTCGTTTGAAGGGTCTTCGATCCAGCTCAAGCCATGCTCGTTGGCATAGGCCTCCAGTTCAGCCCGCGTGACGTCGAGCAATGGCCTCAGCAGATGGCCCTTGCCCAACGAGCGCTGACGCGGCATACCCGACAGCCCGCGCACGCCGGCCCCACGCAACAAACGGAACAGCAAGGTTTCCGCCTGATCGTCGCGGTGCTGGGCTGTCAGCAGCACGTCACCGGGCCTAGTCACTTCGGTGAACGCGTGATAACGCGCGTCCCGCGCCGCACGCTCCAGACTGGCACCGGGCTGCACCTGCACCCGAACGATCTGCAACGGGACGCCCAGCGCAGCGCACACAGAACGACAATGTTCCGGCCACGCATCGGCCACAGCTTGAAGGCCGTGATGAACATGGATGGCGCACAGCGCCGGCAGGGATTCGGTTTTTGCGAGATGTGCAAGGAGGTGCAGCAGGACGGTGGAGTCCAGGCCGCCGGAGAAGGCGATGTGCCAAGCCGGAGCGTTACGCCACGGTTTCAGATTCAGCAAAAGCCTGGAAGGCAAGTCAATCGCGGGCCGATCCATATCTCTCCCTTTGCACAAATCAAATGTGGGAGCGGGCTTGCTCGCGAAGGCGGCTGAACATTCAACACATCAGTTGATTGTTATACCGCTTTCGCGAGCAAGCCCGCTCCCACATTCAAGCCGAGGTCAGATCAGAGGCCGTAGCTCATCAGACGATCGTAACGGCGCTTGAGCAGCGCGTCGTTGTCGAACTTCTTCAGCATCGCCAGTTGCGAGCTCAGCTCGGCGCGAATCGATGCAGCGGCAGCAGCCGGGTCACGGTGCGCGCCGCCCAATGGCTCGCCAATCACCTTGTCCACGATGCCCAGGCCCTTGAGGCGCTCGGCGGTGATGCCCATCGCTTCTGCGGCATCCGGTGCCTTCTCGGCGGTTTTCCACAGAATCGAAGCGCAACCTTCCGGCGAAATCACCGCGTAAGTCGAGTATTGCAGCATGTTCAACTGGTCGCAGACACCGATTGCCAATGCACCACCGGAACCACCCTCACCGATCACGGTAGCGATGATTGGGGTTTTCAGGCGCGCCATGACCCGCAGGTTCCAGGCAATCGCTTCGCTCTGGTTGCGCTCTTCAGCGTCGATGCCAGGGTAGGCGCCCGGGGTGTCGATGAAGGTCAGGATCGGCATCTTGAAACGCTCGGCCATTTCCATCAGGCGGCAAGCCTTGCGGTAGCCTTCCGGACGCGGCATGCCGAAGTTGCGGCGAACCTTCTCGCGCACTTCACGGCCCTTCTGGTGGCCGATAACCATGACCGGCTTGTCGTCCAGACGGGCGATGCCGCCAACGATGGCCGCGTCGTCGGAGAAGTGACGATCACCGTGCAGTTCGTCGAACTCGGTGAAGATGTGTTCGATGTAGTCCAGGGTATATGGACGTTTCGGGTGACGTGCCAGGCGTGCGATCTGCCAGCTGGTCAGCTTGCCGAAAATGTCTTCGGTCAGCGTTTTGCTCTTGTCCTGCAGGCGGGAAATCTCATCGCCGATATTCAGCGAATTGTCATTACCGACCAAGCGCAACTCTTCGATCTTGGCTTGCAGGTCGGCGATCGGCTGTTCGAAATCTAGAAAATTCGGGTTCATAGGCGTCCGTCTTGGGTCGAGTCCCAAGGGATCTTGGGCCGGCCGGTTGTCTATTCGCGCCCTACCTTAAGGGACAGGCGCGTTGAGGTCGAGATTAAAAATTCAGGTCTGGGTCAGGGCAATCTGATAGCACTGACCGTCAACGGTATTGGAGGAAGACGTTGTCTCGCCCGAACTGGTCACGCAGGGCTTGAATCAACGCATCCGCCGGATCGATCCGCCAGCCCTCGCCGAACTGCAACAAGGCCTTCGCATCAGGGCTGGTGTAGTCCATGGTGATCGGACATGCACCGCGGTGACGCTTCAACAGTTCGCCCAACCAGCGTAGCTGATCGCCCTTGAGATCCTTGGCATGCAACTTCAGGCGCAGGCTTTCGGCCAGGTTGGTGCGCGCATCTTCCATGCTCATCACCCGCTTGACCCGCAATTTCAGGCCTCCGGAGAAGTCGTCGTTGCTGACCTCGCCTTCGACCACCACCATCGCGTCGGTCTGCAACAATGATTGCGCCGAATGGAACGCCTCGGAAAACAGCGAGGCCTCGATCCGTCCGGAGCGGTCGTCGAGGGTGATGAACCCCATCTTGTCGCCCTTTTTGTTCTTCATCACCCGCAAGGCGATGATCATCCCGGCAACGGTCTGGGTATCACGCGCAGGTTTCAGATCGATGATGCGCTGGCGGGCAAAGCGACGGATTTCACCTTCATACTCGTCAATCGGGTGACCGGTCAGGTACAGGCCGAGGGTATCTTTTTCCCCTTTCAGGCGCTCCTTGAGGGTCAGCTCCTTGGCCTTGCGGTGATTGGCGTAGACGTCGGCGTCTTCTTCGACAAACAGACCGCCGAACAGGTCCGAGTGACCGCTGTCCTGGGTCCGCGCGGTCTGTTCGGCCGCCTTGATCGCTTCTTCCATGGCCGTCAGCAGCACCGCGCGATTGCGGTCGATGTTGGCCTGGTAGGCTTTCTGCTCATCGTGGAAGTACGGCCCGAGGCGATCCAGGGCACCGCTGCGGATCAAGCCGTCGAGGGTGCGCTTGTTGATGCGCTTGAGGTCGACCCGGGCACAGAAATCGAACAGATCCTTGAACGGCCCGGCCAGACGCGCTTCGGTGATGGCCTCGACCGGCCCCTCACCCACGCCCTTGATGGCCCCCAGGCCGTAGATGATCCGGCCTTCGTCGTTCACCGTGAACTTGAATTCGGAGGTATTTACGTCCGGCGCGTCGAGACGCAGCTTCATGGTCCGCACTTCTTCGATCAAGGTCACGACCTTGTCGGTGTTGTGCATATCCGCCGAGAGTACCGCGGCCATGAACGGCGCCGGGTAGTGCGCCTTCAGCCACGCGGTCTGGTACGACACCAGGCCATAGGCGGCGGAGTGGGACTTGTTGAAGCCGTAACCGGCGAACTTTTCCACCAGGTCGAAAATGTTACCGGCCAGGTCCGCGTCGATGTTGTTGGTGGCGCAACCTTCAATGAAACCGCCGCGCTGCTTGGCCATTTCCTCGGGTTTTTTCTTACCCATGGCGCGACGCAGCATGTCCGCACCACCGAGGGTGTAACCGGCCATGACCTGGGCAATCTGCATCACCTGTTCCTGATACAGGATGATGCCGTAGGTCGGTGCCAGTACGGGCTTGAGGCCTTCGTACTGGTAGTCCGAGTGCGGATACGCCAGCTCGGCGCGACCGTGCTTGCGGTTGATGAAGTCGTCCACCATGCCCGATTGCAGCGGACCCGGACGGAACAGGGCCACCAGTGCGATCAAGTCTTCCAGGCAGTCGGGCTTGAGCTTTTTGATCAGCTCTTTCATGCCCCGGGATTCAAGCTGGAACACCGCCGTGGTTTCGGCTTTTTGCAGCAAGGTGTAGGTCGGTTTGTCGTCCAGCGGGATGAACGCGATATCCAGCGGCGGCTCGTTGACCTTGGCGCGGTCGCGGTTGATGGTTTTCAGCGCCCAATCGATGATCGTCAGGGTCCGCAAACCGAGGAAGTCGAACTTCACCAGGCCGGCCGCTTCAACGTCGTCCTTGTCGAACTGGGTTACCAGACCATCGCCCGCTTCGTCGCAGTAGATCGGCGAGAAGTCGGTCAGTTTGGTCGGGGCGATCACCACACCACCGGCGTGCTTGCCGACGTTACGCACAACGCCTTCAAGCTTGCGGGCCATCTCCCAGATTTCCGCGGCTTCTTCATCGACCTTGATGAAGTCGCGCAGGATCTCTTCCTGTTCGTAGGCCTTTTCCAGGGTCATGCCGACTTCGAACGGGATCATCTTCGACAGACGGTCCGCCAGGCCATAGGACTTGCCCTGCACCCGCGCCACGTCGCGGACCACAGCCTTGGCGGCCATGGAACCAAAAGTGATGATCTGGCTTACCGCGTTGCGGCCGTATTTCTCGGCCACGTAGTCGATCACCCGATCGCGACCGTCCATGCAGAAGTCGACGTCGAAGTCGGGCATCGATACCCGTTCCGGATTGAGGAAACGCTCGAACAGCAGGTCATATTCCAGCGGGTCGAGGTCGGTGATCTTCTGCACATAGGCCACCAGCGATCCGGCACCCGACCCACGGCCAGGACCTACCGGTACGCCGTTGTTCTTGGCCCACTGGATAAAGTCCATCACGATCAGGAAGTAACCGGGGAAGCCCATCTGGATGATGATATCCAGCTCGAAATTCAGCCGGTCGACATAGACCTGACGCTTGGCTTCATAGTCTTCGGTGGTGTCCTTGGGCAGCAGGACGGCAAGGCGCTCTTCCAGGCCATCGAAGGACACCTTGCGGAAGTACTCGTCGATGGTCATGCCATCGGGGATCGGGAAGTTGGGCAGGAAGTGCGTACCCAGCTTCACTTCGATGTTGCAACGCTTGGCGATCTCGACGGTGTTTTCCAGCGCCTCGGGAATGTCGCTGAACAGCTCGGCCATTTCCTCGGCGCTTTTGAGGTACTGCTGATCGCTGTAGTTCTTCGAACGCCGCGGATCGTCGAGGGCACGGCCCTCACCGATGCAGACGCGGGTTTCGTGGGCGGCGAAGTCTTCCTGCTTGATGAAACGCACGTCGTTGGTCGCCACCAGCGGCGCACCGAGCTTCTCGGCCAGGGCCACGGCGCCGTGCAACTGCTCTTCATCGTTGGGGCGGTTGGTACGCTGGATCTCCAGGTAGAAACGATCCGGAAACACATCCATCCATTCGCGGGCCAGGGTTTCGGCCTCCGCGTGGTTGCCGCTGAGCATGGCCTGGCCGATCTCGCCCTCTTTGGCCGCCGACAACATGATCAAGCCGGCGCTGGCTTCAGCGACCCATTCGCGCTCGATGATGATTGCGCCATTGCGCTGACCTTCGATAAAGCCGCGGGAAATCAGTTCGGTGAGGTTGCGATAGCCTTCAGCGTTCATCACCAGCAGGCTGATCCGGCTCAGCGGGTTGTCCGGATCCTTGTTCGACAGCCACAGGTCGGCGCCGCAGATCGGCTTGATCCCGGCACCCATGGCGTTTTTATAGAATTTGACCAGGGAACACATGTTGTTCTGGTCGGTGACCGCCACGGCAGGCATGTTCATGCCGACCAGGGTCTTGACCAGCGGCTTGATCCGCACCAGACCGTCGACCAGGGAGTATTCAGTGTGCAGGCGTAGGTGAACGAATGAAGCCGGCATAGTGATCCTGTCTGAGAACGTAAAGACAACAAGGCCCGGATTGTACCGGGCCTTGGTAAAAAAAATCAGCCTTGCGACTAACTCTCGATGAGACTTTCCCGCGCCTCATACGCCAGCCGCACCGGGGCAAACGAACGCCGGTGAATCGGGGTCGGGCCAAGACGGGCGAGTGCTTCCAGATGAACGGGGGTCGGGTAACCTTTATGCCCGCCGATGCCGTAACCCGGGTAGATCAACTCGAACGCGGCCATTTCGCGATCGCGACTGACCTTGGCCAGAATCGATGCGGCGGCGATGGCTGGAACCTTGCTATCGCCTTTGACCACGGCTTCGGAACGCATCGGCAGTTTCGGGCAGCGGTTGCCGTCGATCATCGCCAGTTTCGGCTGAATATGCAGCCCGGCGACCGCACGCTGCATGGCCAGCATGGTGGCGTGGAGGATATTCAGTTCGTCGATTTCCTCGACTTCGGCGCGAGCGATGCACCAGCTCAGGGCTTTTTCGCAGATTTCGTCGTAGAGCTTTTCGCGACGGGCCTCGGTGAGTTTCTTGGAGTCGTTCAGGCCGAGGATCGGGCGGTTCGGATCAAGAATCACCGCCGCCGTCACTACCGCGCCACAGAGCGGGCCGCGACCGACTTCATCGACGCCGGCAACCAACTCTTCGACTTCAGCGACCAAGGTAAAGTCCAGCCCCATCTGCATGTTCGTTTTACTCATTCTACTTGGCCGATCAGGTTCAGCACGGCGTCCGCCGCCTGGTTGGAGGCATCCAGACGCAGGGTCCGGTGAATCTCGTCAAAGCCACGGGTCTGCTCTTCCCCACCCTCGATCAAGGGTGACAGGGTCTGGGCCAGCGCTTCGACCGTAGCATCGTCCTGCAACAACTCGGGCACCAACAGACGCTGAGCCAACAGGTTCGGCAAAGAAATGTAGGGGCTTTTCACCATGCGCTTGAGTATCCAGAACGTCAGCGGCGCCAGGCGATAGGCGACCACCATCGGCCGCTTGTACAGCAATGCTTCGAGCGTCGCGGTACCGGAGGCAATCAACACCGCATCGCACGCTGCCAGGGCCAGATGCGACTGTCCGTCGAGCAGCGTCAGCGGCAGATCGCGACCAGCCAACAGTTCTTCAAGCTGTGCGCGACGCTGTGCACTGGCGCAAGGCATGACAAACCGCACACCCGGGCGCAACGCCCGCAGGCGCTGCGCGGTATCGAGAAACAACGCACCTAGCCGGCCAACTTCACCGCCACGGCTGCCTGGCATCAACGCCACCAGCGGCCCGTCAGGCAAACCGAGCTCGGCCCGCGCAGCCGCGCGATCGGCTTCGAGTGGAATGGCATCGGCCAAGGTATGACCGACAAACCGCACCGGCACGCCTTTCTCTTCATAGAACCTGGCTTCGAACGGGAACAGCGTGAGCATCAGGTCGCAGCCTTCGCGAATCTTCAGCACGCGCTTCTGCCGCCAGGCCCAAACCGACGGACTGACGTAATGCACGGTCTTGATACCGGCCTGACGCAGTTTGAGTTCGATATTGAGGTTGAAGTCCGGCGCATCGATACCGATGAACACATCGGGTTTCGCGGAGATCAGGTCGGCGACCAGCTTCTTGCGCCGCGCGAGCAACTCGCGCAACCGGCCCAGCACTTCCACCAGGCCCATGACGGACAGACGCTCCATCGGGAAATACGAGGTCAGGCCTTCAGCCTGCATCAACGGACCACCGACACCGATGAACTCGACCGCCGGGTGGCGAGCCTTGAGCGCGCGCATGAGGCCCGCACCCAGAATGTCACCGGAAGCCTCACCCGCTACCAGCGCAATACGCAGATTGGCCATGGTTAGCGGGTGATGCCGCGGGTCGAAGACTGAATGGAGTCACGGAACACCGCCACTTCCGGATACTGGGCGGACGGCTCTGCCAGTTCGGCGAGCGCCTGCTCCACGGTCAGGCCCTGGCGGTACACCACCTTGTAGGCACGACGCAGCGCGTGGATCGCATCTTCGCTGAAACCCCGACGGCGCATGCCCTCGAAGTTCATGCTGCGGGCTTCGGCAGGGTTGCCAAACACCGTGACGTAGGCTGGAACATCCTTGCCGATCGCCGTCCCCATGCCGGAAAAGCTGTGGGCGCCAATGTGGCAATACTGGTGAACCAGGGTAAAACCGGAGAGGATCGCCCAGTCTTCCACATGCACATGGCCCGCCAGTGCGGTGTTGTTCACCAGGATGCAGTGGTTGCCAATCACGCTGTCGTGGCCGATGTGGGCATAGGCCATGATCAGGTTGTGATCGCCCAGGGTCGTTTCCGAACGATCCTGGATGGTGCCGCGGTGGATCGTCACGCCTTCACGAATGACGTTGTGATCACCAATCACCAGGCGGGTTTCCTCGCCCTTGTACTTCAGGTCAGGCGTGTCCTCACCCACCGAGGAAAACTGGTAGATGCGATTGTGCTTGCCGATTCGGGTCGGGCCCTTGAGGATCACGTGCGGCCCGATGACTGTCCCCTCGCCGATTTCCACACCTGCGCCGACGATCGACCACGGGCCGACCTCGACGCCGTCAGCCAGAATGGCTGTCGGATCGATGATTGCACGAGGGTCAATCAAACTCATAGTTTGCGTTCCGCGCAGATGATTTCAGCGGAGCAGACCGGCTTGCCATCGACCGAAGCCTGGCATTCGAATTTCCAGATCTGACGCTTGCAGCTGATGAACTTGGCTTCAAGGATCAACTGATCGCCTGGCAGAACCGGCTGGCGGAAGCGCAGCTTGTCGGAACCGACGAAGTAATAGAGGGTGCCGTCGGCCGGTTTCACGTCGAGCATCTTGAAACCAAGGATCCCGGCAGCCTGAGCCATGGCTTCGATGATCAATACGCCCGGCATGATTGGATGCGCGGGGAAGTGACCATTGAAGAACGGTTCGTTGATGCTGACATTCTTGTAGGCGCGAATGCGCTTGCCTTCAACATCCAGCTCCACTACCCGGTCCACCAGCAGGAACGGGTAACGGTGAGGCAGGTATTCGCGAATCTCGTTGATGTCCATCATTTCGGGGGGAAGCCTATGTAAAGATTGGGAGCGCGCGACTGACGCACGTTCCGCTAGCAAATCAAGGAGGCAGTCTAGCGGCTGTGCACACTTGATATGGAAATGGTATCAGCCATCTGATGAAGCATTACCGTCAGGGGTCACTTCCCCTACTTGCTTTTCCAGCTGTCGCAGGCGCCGCGCGATGTCATCGAGCTGACGGATGCGAGCCGCGCTTTTGCGCCATTCGGCTGCTGGCTGCATGGCCGTACCGGAAGAATAGGAACCCTTTTCGGTAATCGAGTGGGTCACCATGGTCATCCCGGTGATGAAAACGTTATCGCAAATTTCGATATGCCCCACCAGCCCTACACCGCCAGCGAGCATGCAATGCTTGCCGATTTTGGTGCTGCCGGAGATCCCGACGCAGGCCGCCATGGCGGTGTGATCACCGACCTGAACGTTGTGGGCGATCTGGATCTGGTTGTCGAGTTTCACACCATTGCCGAGAATGGTATCGGCCAATGCACCGCGATCAATAGCGGTATTCACGCCAATTTCGACATCGTCACCGACCAGCACACCACCAATCTGGGCAATTTTCTGCCAGACACCTTTCTCATTGGCAAAACCGAAGCCTTCACCGCCGAGCACGGCCCCCGACTGAATGACCACACGCTTGCCGATGCGCACGTCGTGGTACAGCGTGACCCGCGGGGCCAGCCAGCCGTCTTCGCCGATTTCGCAACGGGCACCGATGAAGCAATGCGCACCGATGGTCACGCCGGCAGCAATTCGTGCCGCGCTTTCGATCACCGCAAAAGCACCAATACTCGCAGCCGGGTCAACCACCGCGTCCTCGGCCACAACGGCTGTCGGGTGAATACCGGCAGCCGCTTTCGGCTTTGGATCAAACAGGTGGGAAACACGCGCGTAGGCCAGATACGGATCAGGCACCACTAGCGCATTACCGGCAAAACCTTCGGCATCAGCAGCCTTCAGCAACAGTGCTGCGGCCCGGCTGTCCGCCAGGTACTTACGGTATTGAGGGTTTGCGAGAAAGCTCAACTGAGCTGGGCCAGCCTCCTGCAAGGTGGCTAGCCCAGTAATTTCTCTCTCCGGGTCGCCACGTAGCGTGGCGCCGAGGAACTCGGCCAGCTGGCCGAGCTTAATGGTCACGGTCATGGATTACTTCAGCTGATTCATGCGCTCGATAACCTGGCGAGTGATGTCGTACTGAGGCTTGACATCAATCACTGCGCCACGCTCGAAGACCAGGTCAAAAGCACCTTTCTTGATGACTTCTTCCACAGCGCTGTCCAGTTTCGGCTTGAGCTGCTTCAGCATTTCACGGTCGGCAACGGCTTTGGCTTCGTTCAGCTCCTTGGACTGGAACTGGAAGTCACGGGCCTTTTGCTTGAATTCAAGCTCCAGACGCTCGCGCTCGCCCTGCTGCATTTTGTCGCCACCGGCCATCAGGCGGTCCTGAATACCCTTGGCGCTGGTTTCCAGCGTCTTGAGCTTGGTCAGCTGAGGACCGAACTTCTTCTCGGCATCCACGGCGTATTTCTTGGCCGCGTCGGACTCCAGCAGAGCCATCTGATAGTTCAGAACTGCAATTTTCATGTCGGCAAATGCCGGACCAGCGACCAATACGCTGGCCAGGAGAACCAATTGAGTCAACTTACGCACGATGCACTCCTACAAAATTCATTGTCGTTATCTTGGGTCAGACGCTTAGAACGTCTGGCCGAGGGAAAATTGGAACACTTGAGTCTCGGCGTCATCCGGTTTCTTGACCGGCATGGCCAATGCGAAACTCAAAGGACCCAGTGCAGTGACCCACGTCACACCTACACCAACAGAACTGGCCATATTGCTCAGGCTAATGTCGTTGCACTTGGTGTCGGACTTCGTGCCATCAGCATTTGTGGTATCCGAGCACGACGAATCGAACACGTTACCCACATCCCAGAATACCGAGGTACGCAGGGAGCGTTGATCTTTGACGAACGGCAGCGGGAACAGAACTTCCACACCGCCCTGGATCAGGACGTTACCACCGAACGGCAGTGGATCCTGGTCCGGGTCGAACGCTGTACCAGGGTTCTTGCCGGTACTTGGCGTACTGCGAGGACCCAGGGTGCTGTCCTTGAAGCCGCGTACCGAGTTGAAACCACCAGCATAGTAGTTTTCATAGAATGGCAAGCCGTCGGTCGAACCGTAACCATCGCCATAACCCAACTCGGTGTGCAGGCGCATGGTGTAGTTCTCGCTCAATGGCTGGAACAACTGGCCACGGTAGTCGAGCTTGAAGAACGACAGGTCACTGCCTGGAATCGTGGATTCCAGCACCAGGCTCTGGGAATGACCACGGGTAGCGAGCACGCCCTTGTTCAGGGTGGACTCGGACCAACCGGCCGAAGCCTTGAAGTTCAGGTACTTGTCGCCTTCCTTGTTAACGAAGTCGAAGATCTCGTCAACGGTGTAAACGCCTGTCTTGATTTCGTCTTGTTGCGCATTCAGGCCGAAGGTCAGACGCGATGTCTCGCTGATTGGATAACCGACACTGACACCGGCACCCAGGCTGTCTACGGCGTAGCTGGCGACGTCAGTATCGAGGTCATCGTAGTCAGTCGTGCGGTAGAAGGCGTTGTAACCCAGGCTCACGCCATCGGCGGTCCAGTAGGGGTCGACGAAACCGAAGTTGTAGCGGGTCTGGTATTCGCTTTTGGTCAATCCGACGCTGACCTTGTTACCGGTACCCAGGAAGTTGTTCTGGGTGATCGAACCACCGAGAATCAGACCGGCGCTCTGGGCGAAACCGACGCTGGCGGTAATCGAACCGGAGGCTTGCTCTTCAACGCTGTAGTTGACGTCCACCTGGTCATCGACACCCGGTACGGCCGGGGTTTCGACGTTGACTTCCTTGAAGAAGCCCAGACGCTCCAGACGGGTCTTGGATTGATCGATCAGGTAGGTCGAAGCCCAGCCGCCTTCCATCTGACGCATTTCACGACGCAGCACTTCGTCTTCGGACTTGGTGTTGCCACGGAAGTTGATGCGATTCACGTAGGCACGCTTGCCCGGATCGACCGCGAACAGGATGTCCACGGTGTGATCTTCATCGTGCGGCTGAGGCACGCCGTTGACGTTGGCGAAGGTGTAGCCTTCGTTACCCAGGCGACGGGTGATCAGTTCGGAAGTGGTGGTCATCAGCTTGCGCGAGAACACCTGGCCTTTTTGCACCAGCAACAGGGACTTGATCTGGTCTTCAGGGACTTTCAGGTCGCCGCTGAGCTTGACGTCACGAACGGTGTATTTCTCGCCTTCGTTGACGTTGACGGTGATGTAGACGTGTTTCTTGTCCGGCGTAATGGAAACCTGGGTCGAAGCGATATCCATGTTGATATAGCCACGGTCCAGGTAGTAGGAACGCAGACGCTCCAGGTCACCGGACAGTTTTTCACGGGCGTACTTGTCATCGTTCTTGAAGAACGACAACCAGTTGGTGGTCTTGAGTTCGAAAAGGTCGATCAGGTCTTCATCGGGGAAGACCGTGTTGCCCACCACGTTGATGTGCTGGATAGCCGCAACGGTACCTTCGTTGATGTTGACCTTCAGGCCAACGCGGTTACGCGGCTGCGGCACCACTTCGGTGTCGACGGTAGCCGAGTAGCGACCCTGGGCGACGTATTGGCGCTGCAGTTCGTTACGCACACCTTCAAGGGTGGCACGCTGGAAGATCTCGCCTTCGGCCAGACCGGATTGCTTGAGGCCTTTCATCAGGTCTTCGGTAGAGATCGCCTTGTTGCCTTCGATCTCGATACTGGCGACCGACGGGCGCTCGACTACCGTGATGACCAGGACGTTGCCATCGCGGCCCAGCTGGATATCTTGAAAGAAACCGGTTTTGAACAACGCACGAGTGGATTCCACCAGGCGACGATCATCCGCCTGTTCACCGACGTTCAACGGCAAAGCACCAAAGACGCTACCCGCGGAGACCCGCTGGAGGCCATTGACGCGAATATCAGAGATAGTGAAGGACTCGGCGTGAACTTCGGCGATCATCAATACGGTGAGAACCGCAGTTAGCAGCAGACGTTTCATGAAGTCCTTTCTTATTCCAACTGGCAATAAACAAACTGCCGCAAAATGCGGCAGATTCGCAATTCAGCGACGTTACAGACGACCCAGATCATTAACCAGAGCGAGCAACATCACTCCGATCACCAAACTGATGCCGATCTGTATCCCCCAACCTTGCACCCGATCCGACAAGGGACGACCACGCGCCCACTCGATCAGATAAAACAACAAATGCCCCCCATCCAGCACAGGAATGGGCAGCAAATTCAGAACTCCCAGGCTAATACTCAGATAAGCAAGGAAATTCAGGAAATCAGCAACACCCGACTGGGCCGAAGCGCCCGCCACTTTAGCAATGGTTATCGGTCCACTCAAGTTTTTTACCGAGAGCTCGCCGAACAACATTTTCTTCAGTGAATCGAGGGTCAGCACGCTCATGGTCCAGGTGCGCCGAGCCCCCTCGCCAATCGCTGCCAATGGTCCATAACTGACCTCGCGGAGCATCTCCGGCGGCCAATCGACAGCCTTCACCCCTGCCCCCAGGTAGCCGTTGGGTGACTTGCTCTCGCCGCGAGCGGCAAGCGTCACCGGGACGTCGATTTGAGCACCGTCTCGCTCGACCCGCAGCATGATTTTGGTATCAGGATGCATACGGACGGTATCGACGACTTGCTGCCAATCATCCAGCGCACGACCATCGAGCGCCAGCAACCGGTCACCGGTCTTCAGGCCGGCAGCCTGGGCCGGCCCCTTTGGATCAAGTTCGGCCAGAACAGGCGGCAATGCCGGGCGCCACGGGCGAATCCCCAACGAATGAATGGGGTCGGGTTCGTCAGCGCCTTTGAGCCATTTATCCAACGCAAGTTCACGTGGCGAATCGGTCGTCGAGCCTTGCTCGCGAACCAGCACCTGCAATGAGCCGCTTTCGCCCAGACGACGAACCAGTTGCAGATTCACCTCCGCCCAGCCGGAAGTCAGCTCACCATCAATGGCCACGATTTCCTGGCCGGGACTCAAACCCGCCTTGGCCGCGATGCTGCCAGACTCGACAGCCCCGATGACCGGACGCACCTGCTCGCTGCCGAGCATTGCCAGCCCCCAGAAGAACACCAATGCCAGCAGGAAGTTGGCGATCGGCCCCGCCGCTACAATGGCAATGCGCTGACGAACGGATTTACGATTGAAGGATTGATCAAGCTGATCGGACGGCACTTCGCCTTCGCGCTCGTCGAGCATTTTCACGTAGCCGCCCAACGGGATGGCGGCAACGACGAATTCGGTGCCCTGCTTGTCGTGCCAACGCAGCAAAGGCGTGCCGAAGCCTACGGAGAAGCGCAGCACCTTGACCCCACAGCGACGCGCGACCCAGAAGTGGCCGAACTCGTGGAAGGTGACCAGCACACCCAGAGCGACCAGGGTGCCGACAATCATATAGAGCGCGCTCATCTACTTTCTCCGCAATCCTATTCGCTGCTGCCTGGGTGGACTATCTACAGCATTTACCGGCCGTGACGGCTCAACCATTGTCCGGCCAGCAATCGCGCTTTCGCGTCTGCCGTGAACACTGCCTCGAGATCATCCACTGCCACGACGGGCTCCAGACTCAGTACTTCCTCGATGATACTCGCGATTTCCGGGTAACGAACCCGCTCGTCGAGAAATGCCGCCACCGCCACTTCATTTGCCGCATTGAGCATGGCTGGCGCGCTATTACCCGCCTCGGCCGCCTGACGCGCCAGACGCAAACAAGGGAAACGTTCTTCATCGGGCGCCTGGAAGTCCAGCCGTGCAATGGCAAACAGATCCAGCGGCGCCACACCCGAATCGATCCGCTCCGGCCAGGCCAGAGCATTGGCGATGGGCGTGCGCATGTCCGGATTACCCAGCTGCGCCAAGACAGAACCATCGACGTAGTCAACCAGCGAATGGATCACACTTTGCGGGTGAATCACCACCTCGACCTGGGATGGCCTGGCATCGAACAGCCAGCAGGCTTCGATCAGCTCAAGCCCTTTGTTCATCATGCTGGCCGAGTCCACGGAAATCTTTCGCCCCATGGACCAGTTCGGATGCGCACACGCCTGTTCAGGTGAAACATGCGCCAATTCAGCCAGTGGTGTCTGACGGAACGGACCGCCGGAAGCCGTCAGCAAAATCCGGCGTACGCCGACTGCCTCGAGGCCACGGGCATAATCGTGCGGCATGCACTGGAAAATGGCGTTGTGCTCGCTATCGATCGGCAGCAATACCGAACCACTCTTGCGCACCGCCTGCATGAACAGCGCGCCGGACATCACCAGCGCTTCTTTATTGGCCAGGAGGATCTTCTTGCCCGCCTCGACCGCCGCCAGCGTCGGGCGCAATCCCGCCGCACCGACGATGGCCGCCATGACCGTATCGACTTCCGGATCGGAAGCGACCTGACACAAACCTTCTTCACCCACCAGAACACGGGTTGAAAGACCCGCCGCGCGCAAATCATCCTGCAAGGTGCGGGCAGCCGCGACCTCAGGCACTACGGCAAATCGCGGGATATGGCGCACGCAGAGCGCCAGCAATTCACTCAAGCGAGTGAAGCCACTCAAGGCAAAGACCTGGTAACGATCAGGATGACGAGCGACGACGTCGAGCGTACTCAGGCCAATCGAACCGGTTGCCCCCAGAACGGTAATCTGTTGCGGGCGGCTCATGGTGCCGCCATCCACAACAGCACGGCGAACACCGGAATGGCCGCTGTCAGGCTGTCGATACGATCCAGCACACCACCGTGCCCCGGAAGCAGATTGCTGCTGTCCTTGATCCCGGACTGACGCTTGAACATGCTTTCAGTGAGATCGCCCACCACCGAAATGAACACGATCAGCGCAGCACAGATCAGTCCTTTGAACAGCTGCGCCACCGTCCAGTCGCGCACCAGAGCAACGAGCGTGGTAATGACCAGGCTCAGCGCCAGACCACCGTACACGCCCTCCCAGCTTTTGCCCGGACTGACCTGCGGCGCGAGTTTACGCTTGCCGAAAGCACGACCGGAGAAGTAGGCACCGATATCGGCACCCCAGACCAGCACCATCACCGCCATGATCAGCCAGTTACCCAGCGGGTACTGCTTGATCTGCACCAGCCCCTGCCAGGCCGGCAGGAGAATCAACAGGCCGATCACCAGCTTGGTCGCCGCACTGGACCAATGCTCGCTCGAACGCGGATAGGTCAGTACCAGATACGTCGCCACCGCCCACCACAGCACCGAAGCGCCCAATACCCAAGGCGCCAGCCCGGGCAGGATGTACATGACGAACAGCATCAAGGCGACCACAGCAGCAAAACCGACGCGGAACGCTTGACCGGCGAAACCCGCCAGACGCGCCCATTCCCATGCACCAAGGGTAACTACCAGCCCGATGAAGAGTGCAAAACCGGAACCCTCAAGCAGGAAAAACCCGCACAGGGCAATCGGCAGCAGGATCAGCGCGGTGATGATTCGTTGTTTAAGCATTAAACCCGGGCTCCAGCCTCGACCTGCTCGCTCGTTTTACCGAAGCGGCGCTGGCGGGAAGCGTAATCGGCCAGCGCATTGCGCATGGCATCGTGTTTGAAGTCCGGCCAGAACAGGTCGGAGAAATACAGCTCGGCATAGGCCAGTTGCCAGAGCAGGAAATTACTGATGCGATGCTCGCCACCGGTACGAATACACAAGTCAGGCAACGGCAGGTCGCCTGTGACCAGGCAGGTCTGCAGCAGATCAGGCGTGATGTCTTCCGGACGCAAGTGTCCGGCCTGAACCTCTCGTGCCAGTCGTTGCGCCGCTTGCGCGATATCCCACTGACCGCCGTAATTGGCGGCGATCTGCAGGACAAAACGATTGGCGCCAACCGTCATGGCCTCGGCTTCGCGCATGGCAGCCTGCAGCTCGGGATGAAAGCGCGAGCGGTCACCAATGATGCGCAGGCTGATGTTGTTGTCGTTGAGGCGCTTGGCCTCACGACGTAGCGCCCTGAAGAACAGATCCATCAAAGCGCTGACCTCATCGGCCGGACGCTGCCAGTTCTCACTGGAGAAGGCGAACAGGGTCAGCACTTCGACCTTGGCCTCGGCACAGACCTCAATGACCGCACGTACCGCATCCACGCCCGCTTTATGCCCGGCGACACCTGGCATAAAGCGTTTTTTTGCCCAGCGATTATTACCATCCATGATGATCGCGACATGGCGCGGCACCGCGGACGGTGCAGTCTGTTTAGTCTTATCCATGAAAACGCGACTCTTATACGGCCATCAGGTCTTTTTCTTTCTCCGCCAACTTAGCGTCGATTTCAGCTACGAACTTCTTGGTCAGATCGTCGATCTCGCCAGTGGCGCGACGTTCTTCGTCTTCGCTGATTTCCTTTTCCTTGACCAGATCCTTCAGCGAGCTGTTCGCATCGCGACGGATGTTGCGCACGGCAACACGGGCATCTTCAGCCACATCGCGAGCCTGCTTGGTGAAACCGCGACGGGTTTCTTCGGTCAGGGCCGGCATGCTGATCAGCAGCAGCTCACCAAGGTTGGTCGGGTTCAGGTTCAGACCTGCACTGCCGATCGCCTTGTCGACAGCACCCAGCATGTTGCGCTCGAAGGCAACGACTTGCAGGGTACGGGCGTCTTTGACGGTGATGTTGGCCACTTGCTTGATCGGGGTGTCGGAACCGTAGTACGGCACCATCACGCCTTCCAGAATGCTCGGGTGCGCTTGACCGGTACGAATGCGGCCGAAGTTGTGCGCCAGCGATTCCACGGACTTCTGCATGCGCTCTTTAGCGTCTTTCTTGATTTCGTTGATCATTGTTGGCCTTCCTCGATCAGGGTTCCTTCAGCGCCGCCATGTACGATGTTCAGCAGAGCGCCGGGCTTGTTCATGTTAAATACGCGTAGCGGCATCTTGTGGTCGCGGCACAGGCAAATGGCCGTCAGATCCATAACACCCAGCTTGCGATCCAGCACTTCATCGTAAGTCAGATGATCGAACTTCTCGGCATGCGGGTCTTTGAACGGGTCAGCGGTGTAGACGCCATCGACCTTGGTCGCCTTGAGCACGACATCGGCATCGATCTCGATTGCACGCAGGCAGGCAGCCGAATCCGTCGTAAAGAACGGGTTGCCGGTACCGGCCGCGAAAATCACCACGTCCTTGGAGTTCAAGTGGCGCATGGCCTTGCGGCGATCATAGTGATCGGTCACACCAACCATGGAAATAGCGGACATCACGATGGCCGAGATGTTGGCGCGCTCAAGGGCGTCGCGCATGGCCAGGGCGTTCATCACAGTGGCCAGCATGCCCATGTGGTCGCCGGTCACCCGATCCATGCCAGCTTTGCTCAGCGCTTCACCGCGGAACAGGTTGCCACCACCGATAACCAGACCGACCTGAACACCGATGCCGACCAGCTGGCCAACTTCCAATGCCATGCGATCCAGAACTTTCGGATCGATCCCGAACTCTTCCGAGCCCATCAGGGCCTCGCCGCTGAGCTTGAGTAGAATGCGTTTATAGCGAGCCTGATAACCACTGCCCTGCTGAGCCATTGCGAATCTCTCCTGCGGCGTATTTTAAAAATTCTTTGCGAGCTGTTTACAGCTGGCGTTCACTCTAGCTTGGCGCTGCTTCAGCGCCATCGGAACATGGCTTTGTAAGCCAGTTCCAAATGGAAACCAATAAAAATTGGTGCCCCATCTGAAAAGAGGCTGCGCGCGTGAGCGGGCAGCCTCTTCTGGGCGACAGTTAAAAAACCGTCTTATTGCTTGGCAGCAGCCAGCTGGGCAGCAACTTCTTCTGCGAAGTTGTCCACTGGCTTCTCGATGCCTTCGCCTACTTTGAAGTAGGTGAAGGAAACGATTTCAGCGCCGGCTTTCTTGGCCAGAGCACCTACGGTGACTTCCGGGTTCATGACGAAAGCTTGCTCGACCAGGCTGGCTTCAGCCAGGAACTTGGTGATACGACCAGCGATCATCTTCTCGACGATTTCAGCCGGCTTGCCTTTCATCTTGTCTTCGTTCAAAGACAGGAAAACGGCTTTTTCGCGCTCGATGGCTTCTGGCGAAACCTGCGATGGCAGCAGGAACTCAGGGTTGCTTGCAGCCACGTGCATGGCGATCTCTTTGGCCAGCTGAACATCGCCGCCCTTGAGAACAACAGCAACACCGATCTTGTTACCGTGCAGGTAGGTGCCGACAACGTCGCCCTCTACACGCACCAGGCGACGGATGTTGACGTTTTCGCCAACTTTGGCAACCAGTGCTTCACGAGCCGATTCCTGAGCGGCGATCAGCGGAGCTGCGTCGGTCAGTTTTTCGTCGAAGGCTTTCTCTACGCTGGCAGCAACGAAGTTCTTGAAGTCGTCTTGCAGGGCCAGGAAGTCGGTCTGCGAGTTGACTTCCAGCAGCACGGCTGCCTTGTCGTCGGCCTTGATGGCGATAGCGCCTTCAGCGGCAACGTTGCCGGCTTTCTTGGCGGCCTTGATGGCGCCCGAAGCACGCATGTCATCAATGGCTTTCTCGATGTCGCCGCCAGCCTTGGTCAAGGCCTTTTTGCAGTCCATCATGCCTTCGCCAGTACGCTCGCGCAGTTCTTTGACCAACGCTGCAGTAATCTCTGCCATTTCAAAATCCTCTTGGATAGGTTTTCAACCATTCCACCCGATCGAACGGGCGATCAATTCTTCCCGAACCACCCTTGTTAGCTGCCGCACATTACAGATAGAGCAGTGGGCGCCGACAAATGGTTTTCGAGGTGGCAAAAAGGGGGCCAAGCCCCCTTTTTGCTTACTGAGTCAACGCCAAGGCGTCAATTACTCAGCTGCTGCTACCGGAGCTTCTTCAACGAAAACTTCGGTGCCGCCGGCAACGTTGTTGCGGCCACGGATCACAGCGTCAGCCATCGAACCCATGTACAGCTGGATAGCGCGGATTGCGTCATCGTTGCCTGGGATGATGTAGTCAACGCCTTCCGGGCTGCTGTTGGTATCGACTACGCCGATAACCGGGATACCCAGCTTGTTGGCTTCGGTGATCGCGATGCGCTCGTGATCAACGTCGATAACGAACAGAGCGTCTGGCAGACCGCCCATGTCCTTGATACCACCCAGGGAACGATCCAGCTTTTCCAGGTCACGAGTGCGCATCAGCGCTTCTTTCTTGGTCAGCTTGGCGAAAGTACCGTCTTCGGCTTGAACTTCAAGGTCACGCAGACGCTTGATGGAAGCACGGATGGTTTTGAAGTTGGTCAGCATGCCGCCCAACCAGCGGTGATCGACGTACGGCGAGCCGCAACGTGCTGCTTCTTCAGCAACGATCTTGCCAGCGGAACGCTTGGTGCCGACGAACAGAATCTTGTTTTTGCCCTGGGCCAGACGCTCTACGAAAGTCAGAGCTTCGTTGAACATTGGCAGGGTTTTTTCAAGGTTGATGATGTGGATCTTGTTACGCGCGCCGAAAATGTACTTGCCCATTTTCGGGTTCCAGTAACGGGTCTGGTGACCGAAGTGCACACCGGCCTTCAGCATATCGCGCATGTTGACTTGGGACATGATAGTTCCTTAATAAGTCGGGTTTGGCCTCCACGTATCCCAATGACCAACCAGCAGCATCAGCTGAAGGCACCCAGGTCATCGTGTCGACACGTGTGTGGATTTAGGCTTTTCGGGACATCCCCGGAAAGCGGCGCATTTTATATCACAAGGCAGGGCAAAACGGAACCCGGATTCTGAAATCCTGGCGAGCGCTTTGCGCCATCCCTTGGAATCCACCAAGAATGCACCATTCTATAGAGAGAAGCGATGCACACAGGCGCAGATTTGCGCTGATCGTCTGGTAGAATCGTATTTTTCAGGGCTGCGAAGACCCATCGCGCAATGCCCTTTCCGTTCAGAAAGCGCCGCCTGGCGCAGAGAGAGCCCGTATGACCGTCACCCTCAAAACTCCCGAGGATATCGCCAAAATGCGTATCGCCGGCAAACTGGCCGCCGATGTGCTGGAAATGATTGCCGAACATGTCAAGCCGGGCGTTACCACCGATCAACTGAACCAGATCTGCCACGACTACATCGTCAATGAGCAGAAAGCCATCCCTGCCCCGCTCAACTACAAGGGCTATCCAAAGTCGATCTGCACGTCGATCAACCATGTGGTCTGCCACGGCATCCCGAACGACAAGCCGCTCAAAGACGGCGATACACTGAACATCGACGTCACCGTCATCAAGGACGGCTACCACGGCGACACCAGCCGGATGTTCCACGTCGGCACCGTGCCGGTCTGGGCCGAGCGCCTGTCCCAGGTGACCCAGGAATGCATGTACAAGGCGATTGAAATCGTCAAGCCCGGCTGCCGCCTGGGCGATATCGGTGAAATCATCCAGAAGCACGCTGAAAAGAACGGATTCTCGGTGGTTCGCGAATTCTGCGGCCACGGTATCGGCAAGGTGTTCCACGAAGAGCCGCAGATCCTGCACTACGGCCGCGCTGGCACCGGCATGGAACTCAAGGCCGGCATGACCTTCACCATCGAGCCGATGATCAACCAGGGCCGTGCCGACACCAAGGTTCTGGGCGACGGCTGGACCGCGATCACCAAGGACCGCAAGCTCTCGGCACAGTGGGAACACACCCTGCTGGTGACCGAAACCGGTTACGAGATCTTCACCCTGCGCAGCGATGACACCATCCCTCGCGTTTCGGCCTGATCTCGCCAGCGTATCTCGCCTATAGAAAGGAAAGCCAATCGATGCCGCAGGTGGACCCCGAACTCTTCGACCGTGGCCAGTTCCAGGCTGAACTGGCCCTGAAGGCAAGCCCGATCGCGGCCTTCAAGAAGGCGATCCGCCAGGCCCGCGAGGTGCTCGACGCACGCTTTCGCAATGGCCGGGACATTCGTCGACTGATCGAGGATCGCGCCTGGTTCGTCGACAACATCCTGCAAAAGGCCTGGGAACAGTTCAGCTGGAGCGAGGACGCCGACATCGCGCTGGTCGCGGTCGGCGGCTACGGCCGCGGTGAATTGCACCCTTATTCCGACATCGATTTGCTGATCCTGCTGGACAGCGCGGACCACGAAGTTTTCCGCGATTCGATCGAACGCTTTCTGACACTGTTGTGGGACATCGGCCTGGAGGTCGGTCAGAGCGTTCGCTCGGTCGACGAATGCGCCGTCGAGGCCCGCGCCGACCTGACGGTCGTCACCAACCTGATGGAAAGCCGCACCATCGCCGGCCCCGAGCGTTTGCGCCAGCGCATGCTGGACGTCACCAGCACCGGGCACATGTGGCCAAGCAAGGACTTCTTTCTGGCCAAGCGTGCCGAACAAAAGGCCCGGCACCACAAGTACAACGACACCGAATACAATCTGGAACCCAACGTCAAGGGCTCGCCCGGCGGCCTGCGGGATATCCAGACGATTCTGTGGGTGGCCCGTCGCGAGTACGGCACCCTGAACCTGAGGGCACTGGCCGGCGAAGGCTTCCTGGTCGAGAGTGAAAACGCCCTGCTGGCCTCTTCCCAGGAATTCCTGTGGAAAGTTCGCTATGCCCTGCACATGCTCGCCGGTCGCGCCGAAGACCGCCTGCTGTTCGATCACCAGCGCACCATTGCCGGGCTGCTGGGCTTCAAAGGCGACGACGCCAAGCAAGCCATCGAAAATTTCATGCAGCAGTATTACCGGGTGGTGATGAGCATCGCCCAGCTCAGCGACCTGATCATCCAGCACTTCGAGGAAGTCATCCTCGCACCGGAAGACGAGGCACCACCGCAGCCGATCAACTCGCGCTTCCAGTTGCATGATGGCTATATCGAAGCACGCAACCACAACGTATTCCGCCGCACGCCGTTCGCCATGCTGGAAATTTTCGTATTGATGGCCCAGCAGCCGGAAATCAAGGGCGTGCGCGCCGACACCATTCGCATGCTGCGGGAAAGCCGTCACCTGATCGACGACGACTTCCGCAACGATATTCGCAACACCAGCCTGTTTATCGAGCTGTTCAAGTGCAAGATCGGTATCCACCGCAACCTGCGACGAATGAACCGCTACGGCATCCTGGGTCGTTATCTGCCCGAATTCGGCTTTATCGTCGGGCAGATGCAGCATGACCTGTTCCACATCTATACGGTCGATGCCCATACCCTGAACCTGATCAAGCACCTGCGTAAGCTGCAGTACACTCAGGTGTCGGAAAAATTCCCGCTGGCCAGCAAGCTCATGGGTAAGTTACCCAAACCCGAGCTGATCTACATGGCCGGCCTGTACCACGATATCGGCAAAGGCCGCCATGGCGACCACTCGGACATCGGCGCGGTCGACGCCGAAGCGTTTTGCCAGCGCCATCAACTGCCATTGTGGGACAGCCGCCTGATCGTGTGGCTGGTGCAAAACCATCTGGTGATGTCGACCACCGCCCAGCGCAAGGACCTTTCCGACCCGCAGGTGATCCACGACTTCGCACAGATCGTCGGCGACGAAACCCGCCTTGACTACCTGTATGTGCTGACCGTCGCCGACATCAACGCCACCAACCCGACGCTGTGGAATTCCTGGCGCGCCAGCCTGCTGCGCCAGCTCTACACCGAAACCAAGCGTGCCCTGCGTCGCGGCCTGGAGAATCCGGTGGATCGCGAAGAGCAGATCCGCCAGACCCAGAGCGCCGCCCTGGACATTCTGGTACGCGGCGGCACCGACCCGGACGATGTCGAGCAGCTGTGGGCGCAGTTGGGTGATGACTATTTCCTGCGCCATACCGCCGGCGATGTGGCCTGGCACAGCGACGCGATCCTCCAGCAACCGGCCGATGGCGGGCCGCTGGTGCTGATCAAGGAGACTACCCAGCGCGAGTTCGAAGGCGGGACCCAGATTTTCATCTACGCCCCCGACCAGCACGACTTCTTCGCCGTGACCGTGGCCGCGATGGACCAGCTCAACCTGAACATCCATGACGCCCGGGTCATCACCTCCAGCAGCCAGTTCACCCTCGACACCTACATTGTGCTCGACACCGACGGCGACTCGATTGGCGACAACCCGGCACGGGTCAAACAGATCCGCGACGGCCTTACCGAGGCCCTGCGCAACCCGGACAACTACCCGACCATCATCCAGCGCCGGGTACCGCGCCAGCTCAAGCATTTCGCCTTTGCACCACAGGTAACGATCCATAACGACGCCCAGCGGCAGGTGACGGTGCTGGAACTCACGGCACCCGACCGCCCGGGCCTGCTGGCGCGGATCGGCACGATTTTCCTGGAGTTCGATCTGTCGCTGCAAAACGCCAAGATCGCCACCCTCGGCGAGCGCGTGGAAGACGTGTTCTTCATCACCGACGCCCACAATCAGCCGCTGTCCGACCCGCTGCTGTGCAGCCGCCTGCAGGATGCGATCGTCGAACAACTGAGCGTCAACCAGGAACCCGATATCAAACTAACGCGCATCAGCATCTGACTTAACAACGGCCCGCCTTTTGTAGGAGCGAGCTTGCTCGCGATGAACTCAAATACGCCGCGTTATTCTGGCAAGAACGCGTTATCGTTGACGACCATCGCGAGCAAGCTCGCTCCTACAGGGACCAGCGCCGCTCCAACACCGAACGAGATTTATCGATGAACAACGCTCTGTCCCAGCTCCAGCCTTACCCGTTCGAAAAACTCCGCGCCTTGCTCGGCAGCGTCACGCCCAACCCGGACAAGCGCCCTATTGCACTGTCCATTGGCGAGCCCAAACACCGCTCGCCAAGCTTCGTCGCCGAAGCGCTGGCCAGCAATCTCGATCAGATGGCCGTGTACCCGACCACCCTCGGCATCCCGGCCCTGCGCGAAGCCATCGCCGCCTGGTGCGAACGTCGCTTCGATGTCCCCAAAGGCTGGATCGATCCGGCGCGCAACGTGCTGCCGGTCAACGGCACCCGCGAGGCACTGTTCGCCTTCACCCAGACCGTGGTCAACCGTGGCGATGACGCACTGGTGGTCAGCCCGAACCCGTTCTACCAGATCTACGAAGGCGCGGCGTTCCTCGCCGGGGCCAAGCCGCATTACCTGCCGTGCCTGGACGAAAACGGCTTCAATCCGGATTTCGACGCCGTTTCGCCGGACATCTGGAAACGCTGCCAGATCCTGTTCCTGTGCTCGCCAGGCAACCCGACCGGCGCATTGATTCCGGTCGAGACCCTGAAAAAGCTGATCGCCCTGGCCGATGAGCATGACTTCGTGATTGCCGCGGACGAGTGCTACAGCGAACTCTACTTCGACGAACAAACGCCGCCGCCAGGCCTGCTCAGCGCCTGCGCAGAACTGGGGCGCAAGGACTTCAAGCGCTGCGTGGTGTTCCACAGCCTGTCCAAGCGCTCGAACCTGCCAGGCCTGCGTTCGGGTTTTGTCGCCGGCGACGCCGACATTCTCAAAGGCTTCCTGCTTTACCGCACCTACCACGGCTGCGCGATGCCGGTTCAAACCCAACTGGCCAGCGTTGCTGCGTGGAATGACGAAGTGCATGTGCGCGCCAACCGTGCGTTGTATCGCGAGAAGTTCGATGCAGTACTGGAAATCCTCAGCCCGGTGCTGGACGTACAGCGTCCGGATGGCAGTTTCTACCTGTGGCCGAATGTGGCCGGTGACGATGCAGCGTTCTGCCGCGACCTGTTCGAGCAGGAGCATGTGACCGTGGTGCCGGGCTCTTACCTGTCGCGGGATGTCGATGGCGTCAATCCGGGCGCCGGGCGCGTGCGCATGGCGCTGGTTGCGCCGTTGGCTGAGTGTGTCGAGGCTGCCGAACGAATCCGTGCATTTATTACGAGAAACCAGTAAGCGCTCCAAGCCTGCACCGTGCAACGCGGTGCAGGCCATGCTTAGTTATCGCAACATCCCCTAACAGGCAGCAACTTTACCCACAACAGTACGACAACTAATCTCCAAGCTGAATCAACCGATTCAACTAAAAAACATGACAAGGAGATAGTCAATGTCTCATTCACACCCCTGCAAAGTTATCGAACCAGCAGACATACAAGCCTCTTATGACGCCGCCATTAATGAAAACCCTGACAATGCCAACATTGCGACCACTGGAAGTCGAAAAAAAAGAGGAGTAGCAACTCACTCCAAATTTTGGGCTAACCAGAGGACACTCAAAGTAGCATTTCTCAACCCGCCGTCCGACACACATCGTGAGGCCGCCATAAAAGCCATCATGCTATGGCAACCGTCTATCAACTTGAATCTGGAGTTTGTCAGCGGCTCCGAGGGTGACATTCGGATCACCATGGAAGCCCCCTTAAACTACTCAGCTATCGGCACCGACGCCACGCTGCGCGGCCCTGGCGAAAACACCATGAACATTGGCACCGCTCCCGACCATCCTTGGTTTGAAGCTGCGGTATTGCACGAATTCGGCCATGCACTCGGCATGGAGCATGAACATCAACATCCAAAAGCTAATATCCCGTGGAACAAACCTGCGGTATATGAGCACTACTGGACCGCTTTTCAATGGAGCAAGGAGGAAGTTGATCACAATCTGTTTAGATTGCTGGAAACAGCAACTGCTCGAACCACTGCTTATGATCCAACCTCAATAATGCATTACCCCATACCCAACGAACTGACAATCGGGGATTGGGCGGTATATAAAAATACAACAATAAGCCAAAACGATCGCCGACTAATGCGCAAAGCATATCCAAAGCCAGATTAAGACATCAATTATCACTCAGCGTAAACCAAACAACGAACCTCTTTATTATTTCACCGCTCCCAACTTGGCTTCACTCAAATCCAGCTCCCCCAACACCTCACGCAATACGTCATCGCCAATCTGGTGCTGACGACTGAGGCTGTACAACTCCAGGCGCTGTGCCCGCAGCGCCTTCAAACGTAGACGCCGCTCCAGCAAGTCCATCTGAAAGGCCAGGGCCTGGGCTTCGACTGAATCGTTGAACACCTCCAACTGGTGCCGGTACTCGGACATGATCCGCGCCTTGAGTTCGGCCGCCAGCGCGGACTGGGCGGCGTCCTGCGGGTTGATTTCTTCTGTCTCAAGCGCATGAATGGCCGCTTCGGCGGTCTTGCGCCAGGCGTCGCGCACTTCGTTGCGGCGCTTGTCGTCCGGGCTGGCTTCGATGCCGCGCAACAACAGTGGCAGCGCGATGCAGGCCGCAATCAACGACAGCAGAATCACCCCGGCAGCGATGAATATCAGCAGATCGCGCTCGGGAAACGCACTATCCCCCATGAGCATCGGCACCGACATTACCCCCGCCAGCGTCACGGCCCCACGCACGCCACCGACAGTCAGCAACCAGCAGGAACGCGCGCTTGGCACCCGGGTTATCTCAGCCTTGCCACGCCAACGCCGCACAAAAATGGACAGCCGCCAGATGCTTTGCACCCAGACGAACCGCAAAACCAGCAGCACCAGGAAAATCACCACCACATCCAGCCCGCGATACAATAACGTCGGCCATAGCGAGGTTTCGTGACTGGCCACCGCCTTGATGATGTTTGGCAACTGCAGGCCCAACAGCAGGAAAATCAAGCCGTTGAAGGCGAATTCCAGCAATGACCAGACACTGCGATTGAGCAGGCGCGTGTTGGTCTGGCGCGGCAGCAGATCGAGCCAGCTCTGCATCATCCCCGCCGCCACCGCCGAGAGGATGCCCGACACCTCCATGCGCTCGGCCAGCACATAGGCCGCAAACGGCAGCAACAACATGAACACCACGTGCGTCGCGGGGTCGTCCCAGCCGCGCGCGATCATCCACGCCCGCAGACGGCCAACCAGCCAGCTCAAGGCCACCCCGACGGCCAGCCCGCCGACGGCGACCAGCACGAACGTCAGGCTGGCATTGGCCAGTGAGAACACACCGGTTACCGCCGCGACCAAGGCAAACTTGAACGTCACCAGGCCCGAGGCGTCGTTCATCAGTGCCTCACCCTGCAAGATGTGCATCAATGGCGTGGGCAGTCGATTGCGGGAGATCGCCGACACCGCCACCGCATCCGTCGGCGACAGTACCGCCGCCAAGGCAAACGCCACCGGCAACGGCACACTAGGTAGCAGCCAATGAATGAAATAGCCGGCGCCAACCACGATAAACAACACCAGGCCCACCGCCAGGGCCAGGATCGGTCCGCGCAGGTGCCAGAGTTCGCGCTTGGGCATGCGCCAACCGTCGGAGAACAGTAGCGGCGGCAGGAACAGAAACAGGAACAACTCGGGATCCAGGGCCACATGCAATCCCAGAGTCGGCCACGCAAGCAATGCCCCTGCGGCGATTTGCACCAGCGGCAACGGCAGCGGGATCACCCGTCCGATCAGGCGCGAAACGCCCACCAGCATCAACAGAATCAGGACGGTGTAGGCGGTTTGCATAAAGCGTGGTTCCCGGACAATCGACAGCATTGAAGTGCCATATTAGCTGCTTAGACTGGCTGGGGGCCCTTGCACCAATGTCGCACGGCTGAACCACAACCCCCTTGTAGGAGCGAGCTCGCTCGCGATGGTCGTTCACGATTACGCTGACTGCCTGATACCCCGCGGCGCTCTCAGGCTCATCGCGAGCAAGCTCGCTCCTACAAGGGATTTATGGAATGACAAAAATACAAACCCGACCACAGCCGCCGCGAAACCGTCCGGCCATGGCATAATCCTCCACCTTTTATTTCCAGCACCTGCAAAGGGGGCAATTCCTTGACCGTTTCAAGCAAAACGTTGCACCTTTTCGGCATCAAAGCCTGCGACACCATGAAAAAGGCGCGCACCTGGCTCGATGAACACGCTGTCAGCTATGACTTTCATGATTACAAAGCGGTCGGTATCGACCGTGAACACCTGACCCAATGGTGCAGCGAGCACGGCTGGGAAGTGGTGTTAAACCGTGCAGGCACGACCTTTCGCAAGCTCGACGACGAACGCAAAGCCGATCTCGACCAGACGAAAGCCATCGAACTGATGCTCGCACAACCCTCGATGATCAAGCGCCCGGTGCTCGATCTCGGTGACCGAACCCTGATTGGCTTCAAGCCAGATATCTACGCGGCCGCGCTCAAGTAAGCAGCCCGTTCAATTTTGTTAGAGGTATTCACATGTCCACTACCCTGTTCAGCCTGGCCTTCGGCGTCGGCACTCAAAACCGTCAAGGCGCATGGCTGGAAGTGTTCTACGCCGCCCCGGTTCTCAAGCCATCGGCTGAAGTCGTCGCCGCTATCGCACCGATCCTGGGCTACACCGAAGGCAATCAGGCCATCGCATTCAGCACCGCACAGGCCTCGCAACTGGCCGAAGCCCTCAAAGGCGTCGACGCTGCCCAGGCTGCCCTGCTGACCCGACTGGCCGAGAGCCACAAGCCGCTGGTCGCCACCCTGCTGGCTGAAGACGCCCAGCTGTCGTCCACCCCGGAGGCCTACCTCAAGCTGCACCTGCTGAGCCATCGCCTGGTCAAGCCTCACGGCCTGAACCTGGCCGGGATCTTCCCGCTGCTGCCGAATGTGGCCTGGACCAGCCAGGGCGCTGTCGACCTGAGCGAACTGGCCGAACTGCAACTCGAAGCCCGCCTGCGCGGCGAGTTGCTGGAAGTGTTCTCGGTGGACAAGTTCCCGAAAATGACCGACTACGTGGTTCCGGCTGGCGTGCGTATCGCTGACGCTGCGCGTCTGCGCCTGGGCGCTTACGTGGGCGAAGGCACCACCGTGATGCACGAAGGTTTCATCAACTTCAACGCCGGCACCGAAGGCCCGGGCATGATCGAAGGCCGCGTATCCGCTGGCGTATTCGTCGGCAAGGGTTCGGACCTGGGCGGCGGCTGCTCGACCATGGGCACCCTGTCGGGCGGCGGCAACATCGTGATCAAGGTCGGCGAAGGCTGCCTGATCGGCGCCAACGCCGGTATCGGTATCCCGTTGGGCGACCGCAACACCGTCGAGTCGGGCCTGTACGTGACCGCCGGTACGAAAGTCGCGCTGCTGGACGAGAACAATCAACTGGTCAAAGTGGTCAAGGCCCGTGAACTGGCCGGCCAGCCGGACCTGCTGTTCCGTCGCAATTCGGAGACCGGTGCCGTGGAATGCAAAACCCACAAATCGGCCATCGAGTTGAACGAAGCGCTGCACGCTCACAACTAAGCGTCACCTGTACCTGTAGGAGCGAGCCTGCTCGCGATGATCAAATGAACGACACGGGCTGTCTGGTACCCCGCGTTATCGTTGAGGTCCATCGCGAGCAGGCTCGCTCCTACAGGGGTCAGGCGTACAGGCGAACAACATGCTGATTCTCTCTCCCTGGCGCGCCGACTTTCCGGCCATCGCCGCCCTGCAGCGGCAAGGCCAGACCTATCTGGACAACGCCGCCACCACGCAAAAACCCCAAGCCCTGCTGGACGCCCTGGCGCACTACTACGCCAATGGCGCGGCCAACGTGCATCGGGCGCAACACTTGCCCGGCGCCCACGCCACCCAGGCGTTCGAGGACAGCCGTCGCAAAGCCGCGCAATGGCTCAATGCTGGCGATTGCGGGCAGATCATCTTTACCCACGGCGCGACGTCCGCGCTGAATCTCCTGGCCTATGGCCTGGAACACCTTTTCAATCCGGGCGACGAAATTGTCATCAGCGCCCTGGAGCATCACGCCAACCTTTTGCCGTGGCAGCAACTGGCGCACCGTCGCGAGCTGAAGCTGGTGATCCTGCCGCTGGACGCCGACGGCGTGATCGACCTTGAAGCCGCCGCCGGTTTGATCGGCCCACGCACGCGTCTGTTGGCCGTCAGTCAGCTGTCCAACGTGATTGGCGCGTGGCAGCCGCTGCCTCAATTGCTGGCGCTGGCCAAGGCGCACAATGCCCTGACCGTGATCGATGGCGCCCAGGGCGTGGTCCATGGCCGCCACGACGTGCAAGCATTGGGCTGCGATTTTTATGTCTTCTCCAGCCACAAGCTCTACGGTCCCGATGGCCTGGGCGTGCTGTTCGGGCGCAATACTGCGCTGCAACAGCTGCGTCCCTGGCAGTTCGGCGGTGAAATGGTGCTCGATGCCAATTATCACGACGCCCGCTTTCGCCCGGCACCTCTGGGCTTCGAGGCCGGGACGCCGCCGATTGCCAGTGTGATCGGCCTGGGAGCGACCCTGGATTACCTCGCCGGGCTTGATCAGGACGCCGTGTCCGCCCATGAAGCGGCGCTGCATGCCTGTCTGCTCAAGGGGCTTGAGGCACGTCACGGCATCCGCTTGCTGGGCAGGCCGCAAGTGGCACTGGCCAGTTTTACCGTCGAGGGTGTGCATAACTCTGACCTCGCGCACTTGCTGACTGAGCAAGGGATTGCAGTGCGCGCTGGCCATCACTGCGCCATGCCGTTGCTCAAACGCTTTGAACTGGCGGGGGCGATTCGGGTGTCGTTGGCGCTGTACAACGACTCCGAAGACCTGGAACGGTTTTTTGAAGCCCTGGATCAGGCCCTGGAGCTGCTGCGATGAACCTGCCTGCCGATGCCGTGACCGCACTCGATACCTTTGGCAAAGCTGCCAGCTGGGAACAACGCGCACGCCTGCTGATGCAATGGGGCGAGCGCCTGCCTGCCTTGAGTGATGCGCAGATGTGCGACGCCAACCGGGTGCACGGTTGTGAAAGTCAGGTGTGGCTGGTGGGCGAATTGCGCGACGGCCATTGGCAGTTCAGCGCCAACAGCGATGCACGGTTGATTCGCGGGTTGGTGGCGTTGCTGCTGGCGCGGGTCAACGGCTTGTCGGCGGCTCAATTGCAGCAGGTGGATTTGCCGGACTGGTTCAATCAGCTGGGATTGGGGCGGCAGTTGTCCCAGTCTCGTAGCAATGGCCTCAATGCCGTACTTCAGCGAATGAATGAGTTGGCCGGTTAATCGCCTTCGCGAGCAAGCCCGCTCCCACATTGGATTTCGGTCGTACACAAAAACTGTACTCTCTGAACATCGAATGTGGGAGCGGGCTTGCTCGCGAAGAGGCCATCAGTAGCAACACTTAAATCTGAGGTTTGACCCGCTCCGCCGGCCGCCGCACTCCGGCCACGATCTTGTCCACAGCCTTGGTCGCCGCGACCATGCCGAAGGTCGCCGTCACCATCATCACCGCGCCAAACCCGCCGGCGCAGTCGAGCTTCACGCCATCACCGACAAAACTCTTCTGCAGGCAAATGCTGCCGTCCGGTTTCGGATAACGCAGCTGCTCGGTGGAAAACACGCACGGCACGCTGTAATGGCGGGTCACGGTGCGTGAGAATCCGTAGTCGCGGCGCAGCGTGGAGCGCACTTTCGACGCCAGCGGGTCGTTGAACGTGCGATTCAGATCGCAGACCTGAATCAAGGTCGGGTCGATCTGCCCGCCCGCGCCGCCGGTGGTGATGATCTGGATCTTGCGACGCTTGCACCAGGCGATCAGCGCAGCCTTGGCGTTGACGCTGTCGATGCAGTCGATCACGCAGTCGATGTTCGGCGTGATGTACTCGGCCATGGTGTCGCGGGTGACGAAGTCCGGCACCGCGTGCACCGTGCAGTCCGGGTTGATCCCGCGCAGACGCTCGGCCATCACCTCGACCTTGGGTTTGCCGACGGTACTGTCCAGCGCGTGCAACTGACGGTTGGCGTTGCTGACGCAGACGTCGTCCAGATCGAACAGCGAAATCTCGCCCACGCCACAACGGGCCATGGCTTCCGCCGCCCAGGAACCGACACCACCGACGCCGACAATCGCCACATGGGCTGCGCGCAGGCGTTCAAGGCCTTCGATGCCATACAAACGGGCAATGCCGGCAAAACGCGGATCTTCAGTACTCATGACCATTACCCCAAAAACCGGCGGGCATTATATGGCGATATGAAGACAAAATCAGTTACATGAAAAATAGAAAGAACTTTAACGAAATCAGATTGCCCAACGTCCGGCAATTCCCTGTCCGCTGCAGGACCAGAGAATGCCCGGTGTAGGATGCGCGCCCATTGGCGACGGCCAACCGTTCCTCCGTTCCACAGTCTTTGGAACCCGAAATAGCTATGTCATCGCGTAAATTTGGACTCAACCTGGTCGTGGTGCTCGCCATCGCGGCCTTGTTTACCGGCTTCTGGGCGCTGATCAACCGCCCGGTCACCGCCCCCAACTGGCCTGAACAGATCTCCGGCTTCTCGTACTCGCCATTCCAGCAGGGCCAGTTCCCGCAGAAAGACCAGTACCCGACCGACGATCAAATGCGTCGCGACCTGGAGATCATGAGCAAGCTGACGGATAACATCCGCATCTACTCGGTCGATGGCACCCTGCAAGACATTCCGAAACTGGCGGAAGAATTCGGCTTGCGGGTGACACTGGGGATCTGGATCAGTCCGGACCAGGAACGCAACGAACGGGAAATTACCCGCGCCATCGAAATCGCCAACTCTTCGCGCAGCGTGGTTCGTGTGGTGGTCGGCAACGAAGCGATCTTCCGCAAGGAAATCACCGCCGCCGAACTGAGCGTGATGCTCGATCGTGTCCGTGCCGCCGTGAAGGTGCCGGTGACCACGTCCGAGCAATGGCACGTCTGGGAAGAACACCCGGAACTGGCCAAGCACGTCGACCTGATCGCAGCCCACGTCCTGCCTTACTGGGAATTCATCCCGATGGACAAGGCCGGGCAGTTCGTCCTCGACCGCGCCCGCGACCTGAAAAAGATGTTCCCGAAAAAGCCGCTGCTGCTGTCCGAAGTGGGCTGGCCGAGCAACGGCCGCATGCGCGGCGGCGCCGATGCTTCGCCCGCAGACCAGGCAATCTACCTGCGAACCCTGGTCAACAAGCTCAATCGCCAGGGCTTCAACTACTTCGTGATCGAAGCGTTTGACCAGCCGTGGAAAGTCAGCGACGAAGGTTCCGTTGGCGCCTACTGGGGCGTATTCAACGCCGCGCGCCAGCAGAAGTTCAACTTCGAAGGCCCGGTGGTGGCGATTCCGCAGTGGCGCGTGTTGGCCATCGGTTCGGTGGTATTGGCGCTGTTGTCGCTGACCCTGCTGATGATCGACGGCTCGGCCCTGCGCCAGCGTGGTCGCACCTTCCTGACCTTCATTGCGTTCCTCTGTGGTTCGGTGCTGGTGTGGATCGGCTACGACTACAGCCAGCAGTACAGCACCTGGTTCAGCCTGACAGTGGGTTTCCTGCTTGCCCTCGGTGCGCTCGGGGTGTTCATCGTGCTGCTGACCGAAGCCCATGAACTGGCCGAAGCGGTGTGGGTGCACAAGCGCCGCCGAGAGTTCCTGCCGGTGGAAGGCGATTCCAGCTACCGCCCGAAAGTGTCGATTCACGTGCCCTGCTACAACGAACCGCCGGAGATGGTCAAACAAACCCTCAACGCCCTGGCCAATCTCGACTATCCGGATTTCGAAGTCCTGATCATCGACAACAACACCAAGGACCCGGCGGTCTGGGAACCGGTGCGCGACTACTGCGCCACCCTCGGCCCGCGCTTCAAGTTCTTCCACGTGGCACCGCTGGCCGGCTTCAAGGGTGGCGCACTGAACTACCTGATTCCGCACACCGCCAAGGACGCCGAAGTGATTGCCGTGATCGACTCCGACTACTGCGTCGACCGCAACTGGCTCAAGCACATGGTGCCGCATTTCGCCGACCCGAAAATCGCCGTGGTGCAGTCGCCACAGGATTACCGCGATCAGAACGAAAGCACCTTCAAGAAGCTCTGCTACGCGGAATACAAAGGTTTCTTCCATATCGGCATGGTCACCCGCAACGACCGCGATGCGATCATCCAGCACGGCACCATGACCATGACCCGCCGTTCGGTGCTCGAAGAGCTGGGCTGGGCCGACTGGTGCATCTGTGAAGACGCCGAGTTGGGCCTGCGCGTATTCGAGAAAGGCCTGTCGGCGGCGTACTACCACACCAGCTACGGCAAAGGCCTGATGCCCGATACCTTCATCGACTTCAAGAAACAGCGTTTCCGCTGGGCCTACGGAGCGATTCAGATCATCAAGCGCCACACCGCCAGCCTGCTGCGCGGCAAGGGCACCGAGCTGACCCGCGGCCAGCGTTACCACTTCCTCGCAGGCTGGTTGCCATGGGTGGCGGACGGCATGAACATCTTCTTCACCGTCGGTGCGCTGTTGTGGTCGGCGGCAATGATCATCGTGCCGCAACGGGTCGATCCGCCGCTGCTGATCTTCGCAATCCCGCCGTTGGCGCTGTTCGTATTCAAGGTCGCCAAGATCATCTTCCTCTACCGTCGTGCGGTCGGGGTGAACTTGAAGGATGCCTTCTGCGCGGCGCTGGCCGGTCTGGCGTTGTCCCACACCATCGCCAAAGCGGTGCTGTACGGCTTCTTCACCAGCAGCATTCCGTTCTTCCGCACACCGAAAAATGCCGACAACCATGGCTTCTGGGTCGCGATTTCCGAAGCGCGCGAAGAGTTGTTCATCATGCTGCTGTTGTGGAGCGCGGCGTTGGGGATTTATCTGGTCAACGGCATGCCGAGCAACGATATGCGCTTCTGGGTCACCATGCTGTTGGTGCAGTCGCTACCGTATCTGGCGGCGCTGATCATGGCGTTCCTGTCGTCGCTGCCGAAACCGGCCGCCGAGCCTGAAACGGCACCTGTCGTCTAAATCTTTGCGGATGCACTAAACGGCGGCCAATGGTCGCCGTTTTGCTTTAAGATAACCGCCATTTTGCGGGGCTTGGCGTGTCGCGGTTTGCCGATCGAACCCAATACCTGTGGGAGCGGGCTTGCTCGCGAATGCGTTGTAACAGTTGAGGCGTATGTTGACTGACACACCGCTTTCGCGAGCAAGCCCGCTCCCACATTAAAAGCCAAAGCCCATATTCCATGATTCCGGAGTTTTCCATGACGGCCCACGCCGACCTTTCGCCGACCCTTCAACTCGCCATCGACCTGATCCGCCGTCCGTCCGTGACGCCGGTCGACGCCGATTGCCAGAAGCAGATGATGCAGCGCCTGGGCGATGCCGGTTTCACCCTGGAACCGATGCGCATCGAAGATGTGGATAACTTCTGGGCCACCCACGGCCAGGACGACGGTCCGGTGCTGTGCTTCGCCGGCCACACCGACGTGGTCCCGACCGGCCCGGTGTCAGCCTGGCAGATCGAACCGTTCAACGCGCTGATCGACGAACACGGCATGCTCTGCGGCCGTGGCGCTGCCGACATGAAAGGCAGTCTCGCCGCCATGACCGTCGCGTCCGAGCGTTTTGTCGCCGACTACCCGAATCACAAGGGCAAAGTCGCGTTCCTGATCACCAGCGATGAAGAAGGTCCGGCGCACCACGGCACCAAGGCAGTGGTCGAACGCCTCGCCGCGCGCAAGGAGCGCCTGGACTGGTGCATCGTCGGCGAACCGTCGAGCACCACCCTGGTGGGTGACGTGGTCAAGAACGGCCGTCGCGGCTCCCTCGGCGCCAAGCTGACCGTGCGCGGCGTGCAAGGTCACGTGGCTTACCCGCACCTGGCGAAGAACCCGATCCACCTCGCCGCTCCGGCCCTGGCAGAACTGGCCGCCGAGCATTGGGACCACGGCAACGATTTCTTCCCGCCGACCAGTTTCCAGATCTCCAACGTCAACTCCGGCACCGGTGCGACCAACGTCATCCCGGGTGACCTGGTGGCGGTGTTCAACTTCCGTTTCTCCACCGAGTCCACGGTCGAAGGCCTGCAGAAGCGCGTCGCCGACATCCTCGACAAGCATGGCCTGGACTGGCACGTCGACTGGGCCTTGTCCGGCCTGCCGTTCCTCACCGAGCCAGGCGCGCTGCTGGACGCGGTGTCGTCGAGCATCAAGGACATCACCGGTCGCGACACCAAGGCGTCCACCAGCGGCGGTACCTCCGACGGGCGCTTCATCGCGACCATGGGCACGCAAGTGGTTGAGCTGGGCCCGGTCAACGCGACCATCCACCAGGTCAACGAGCGCGTGCTGGCAGCCGACCTCGATGTGCTGACCGAAATCTACTACCAGACCCTGATCAAGTTGCTCGCCTGATGCTTGCCTGCCCAATCTGCAGCGCACCGCTCAACGCGGTGGACAACGGTGTGGTCTGCCCCGCCGGGCATCGGTTCGACCGTGCGCGCCAGGGTTACCTGAACCTGCTGCCGGTGCAGCACAAGAACAGCCGCGACCCCGGGGATAACCAGGCGATGGTCGAAGCCCGCCGTGACTTCCTGAATGCCGGGCACTATGCGCCGGTGGCCAGGCGTCTGGCGGAGCTGGCCGCCCGCTATGCGCCGCAGCGCTGGCTGGACATCGGTTGTGGCGAGGGCTACTACACCGCGCAGATCGCCGAGGCGCTGCCGGATGCCGAGGGTTATGCCCTGGACATCTCCCGCGAAGCGGTCAAACGCGCCTGCAAACGCAACCCGCAGCTCACCTGGTTGATTGCCAGCATGGCGCGGGTGCCGTTGGCTTCCGGCAGTTGCCAGTTCCTCGCCAGCGTCTTCAGCCCGCTGGATTGGGAAGAGGCCAAGCGCCTGCTGAGCGTCGGCGGCGGCCTGATGAAAGTCGGGCCGACCAGCGGCCACCTGATGGAATTGCGCGAGCGGCTGTACGATGAGGTCCGCGAGTACATCGACGACAAGCACCTGGACCTGGTACCGGAAGGCATGGCGCTGGCGCACAGCGAAACCCTGGAATTCAAGCTGACACTCGCCAACGGTCAGGACCGGGCGAACCTGCTGGCCATGACGCCCCACGGCTGGCGCGCCAGTGCCGAACGCCGTGCTGCCGTTATCGAGCAGGCCGAGCCGTTCGAGGTCACCGTGTCGATGCGCTACGATTATTTCGTTCTTCAATAACTTCAAACATTTTTGGTCTTGGGCAACGGCTCAAGGCCGGCTAAATCCGCGAATGGATTTTTCAGACCCGCAGTGAGGACATCCATGCGCCAGCCCGATATCGAGATTTACCTGAAAGACGCCGACGTCGATCACAAAGCCATTGCCGCCTGGCTGGGCGCGGCACTTGGCCCGTGTTCGGATTGGGTCCAGAAGGGCCAGACCTACAAGTGCAAGGCCGGCACCGTGCCGGTGACCTGGCTGCCAAAAGCGGTCGGCAAGTGGAACAGCCTGTACCTGGAAAGCGACCAGACCCCATGGGACGACGACATCGCCTGCGCCCGCGCCGCATTTGCCGCGCTGAACGTCGAAGTGCGTTGCGCACCGGGCACCTGGGTCGAGGAAGAAGGTGAAGAGACGGCGGACCGCTGGATTCGCATCAGCGCCGATGGTGAAGAAGAGATCACCTGGAAAACCGCTTAATAGCCAACAACACCGATCAAATGTGGGAGCGGGCTTGCTCGCGAATGCGGTGGATCAGCCGGCATCAACTGCGACTGGCACACCGCATTCGCGAGCAAGCCCGCTCCCACAATGGTTTTGCGTGATTACAGACCTACAACATCCTCAGCCTGCAACCCCTTCTGCCCTTCGACCACCGCATATTCAACCTGCTGGCCTTCGGTCAGTGAGCGGTGCCCCTCGCCACGAATCGCGCGGTAGTGCACGAACACGTCCACCCCGTCCTCGCGCTGAATGAAGCCGTAGCCCTTGGCGTCGTTGAACCACTTCACGTTGCCGGTTTCGCGTGTTGCCATTTGTTCATACTCCCTTTTTATTATTGATCGGGCTTTTCGCAGGAAAGCCTCGGGAACGTCAGCCTGCGCATACCGGTCCCATGAGGGCAACGGCGACAGAGCGCCGAGTATATGACAGACGCTGAAACTCTCAATAGCAGTTTACTTCGCCGCTTTTTTGCCGATTTTCGACGAATCCGGCACACTACGCAGCGCCCGAGCAAACGCTTGGTTTCATTCACTCATGCAGAAGCCGTATGACCCGTTCCCCGTTCCGCCGTCTTGTGTTTGGCACCCTGCGCCGACTGTTGTACCTCTGGGTTCGCTCGGAGACGATCAACCAGTCGTCGTTCACCCTCAACCTCGACCGCAGTCGTCCGGTGTTCTACGTCCTGCAAAACCCATCGCTGACCGACCTTGCCGTGGTCGACACCGAGTGCAGCAAGGCCGGCTTGCCGCGCCCCGTGCTGCCGGTATCGGTGGGCAACCTGCTGGAACCGGCCGCGTTCTTCTACCTGACGCCGGACCCGGACTGGCTCGGCCGCCAGGACAAACGCGGCGCGCCGCCAACCTTGACCCGCCTGGTCAGCGCCCTGAGCCAGAACGCTGCCGAAGACGCGCAGATCATTCCGGTCAGCGTGTTCTGGGGCCAGTCGCCGGACAGCGAAAACAGCCCGTGGAAACTCCTGTTCGCCGATAGCTGGGCGGTGACCGGGCGTCTGCGTCGCTTGTTGAGCATCATCGTACTGGGGCGCAAGACCCGCGTGCAGTTCTCCGCGCCGATCCACCTGCGCGAACTGATCGAACACAACAAGGGCCACGAGCGCACCGTGCGCATGGCCCAGCGCATCCTGCGGGTACACTTTCGCAACCTGAAGGCGGCGGTGATCGGCCCGGACATTTCCCACCGTCGCAACCTGGTCAAGGGCCTGCTGAACCAGCCGCAGGTCAGACAAGCGATCCTCGACGAAGCCGAACGCGAGAACATTTCGCCGGAAAAAGCCAAGGCCCAGGCCCTGCGCTATGGCAACGAAATCGCCTCGGACTACACCTACACAGCCATCCGTTTTATGGAAGTGGTACTGAGCTGGTTCTGGAACAAGATCTACGACGGCATCAAGGTCAACCACATCGAAGGCGTGCAGAAGGTCGCCCAGGGTCACGAAGTGATCTACGTACCCTGCCACCGCAGCCACATCGATTATCTGCTGCTGTCCTACCTGCTGTTCCGCAACGGCCTGACCCCGCCGCACATCGCCGCCGGGATCAACCTGAACATGCCGGTGATCGGCGGCCTGCTGCGCCGTGGCGGCGCGTTCTTCATGCGCCGGACGTTCAAGGGCAACCCGCTGTACACCTCGGTGTTCAACGAATACCTGCACACCCTGTTCACCAAGGGCTTCCCGGTGGAGTATTTCGTCGAGGGTGGCCGTTCGCGCACCGGGCGCATGCTGCAACCGAAGACCGGGATGCTCGCGATCACCCTGCGCAGCTTCCTGCGTTCGTCGCGCATGCCCATTGTCTTCGTGCCGGTGTACATCGGCTACGAGCGCGTACTGGAAGGCCGGACCTACCTCGGCGAATTGCGCGGTGCGGCCAAGAAGAAAGAATCGATCTTCGACATCTTCAAAGTCATCGGCGCACTCAAGCAGCGCTTCGGCCAGGTCGCGGTGAACTTCGGCGAGCCGATCAAACTCGCGGAATTTCTCGACAACGAACAGCCGGACTGGCGCCAACAGGAACTCGGCCCGCAGTTCAGACCCGCCTGGCTCAACGAGACCACCAACCGCCTCGGCGAGAAGGTCGCGCGGCATCTGAACGAAGCGGCGGCGATCAACCCGGTCAACCTCGTCGCCCTGGCGCTGCTGTCCACCAGCCGCCTGGCCCTGGACGACCGCGCCATGGCACGGGTGCTCGACCTGTATCTGGCGCTGCTGCGCAAGGTGCCGTACTCGCCGCACACCACCCTGCCGGAAGGTGACGGCCGGGCGCTGATCGAGCACGTGAAGGACATGGACCTGCTGTCCGAGCAGAGCGATGCCCTGGGCAAGATTCTGTATCTGGACGAACAGAACGCCGTCCTGATGACCTACTACCGCAACAACGTATTGCACATCTTCGCCCTGCCGGCACTGCTGGCGAGCTTCTTCCAGAGTGCCTCGCGCATGAGTCGCGAACAGATCCTGCGCTACACCCGCGCGCTGTACCCGTACCTGCAAGCGGAGCTGTTCATTCGCTGGTCGCTGGACGAACTGGATGCGGTGATCGATCAATGGCTGGAGGCGTTCGTCGAGCAAGGCCTGCTGCGCTTCGAGAACGATGTGTACCTGCGCCCGGCGCCAAGCTCACGGCATTTCGTGTTGCTGACGCTGCTGTCGAAAAGCATCGCCCAGACCCTGCAGCGCTTCTACATGACCGTGTCCCTGCTGCTCAACAGCGGCCAGAACAGCATCAGCGCCGAAGAACTGGAAGACCTGTGCACGGTCATGGCCCAGCGCCTGTCGATCCTCCATGGCCTGAACGCCCCGGAGTTCTTCGACAAGAGCCTGTTTCGCCACTTCATCCAGACCCTGCTCGACCTCGAAGTGCTCAAGCGCGACGAAGCGGGCAAGTTGAGCTACCACGAACTGCTCGGCGAGCTGGCCGAAGGCGCGGCCAAACGGGTGTTGCCGGCGGAGATCCGTTTGTCGATCCGGCAGGTGGCGTTGCATCGCAGTGAAGATGCGGCGGATCAAGCGGTCCCAGCGCCACAGGCCTGATGCAAAACCTGTGGGAGAGAGCAGGCTCGCTCCCACATTAATTGGAGATTGCTGATGAAAAAACTGACTCTTCTGGCCGCTGCCACCCTGCTCAGCGCTTGCCAATCGACTTCCCCGAGCGACAAGGCGAGCCTCGACGGCGAAGTCTTCTACCTGCAACGCAGCGCTCTGCCGCCCACAGCTACCCTGAGCGTGAGCTTGCAGGACGTGTCTCTGGCCGACGCACCGGCCATTGTCCTCGACGAACAGAACGGCCCGGTCAAAGGCCAGGTGCCACTGCCGTTTCATCTGAGTTACGATCCGGCGCAGGTCAAACCAGGCCATCGCTACTCGGTCAGCGCGCGCATCGAAGTCGACGGAAAGCTGATGTTCATCACCACCGAACACCATGCCGTACGTCTTGATGGCAAGGACCCGCAACCACTGAAAATCCGCGTCGACGCCGTTCGCTAACTCTCTCTTTTTTGAACAAGGAAGCTGCCATGCTCCGCCCTACCCTTCGTTTTGCCGGCCTGTGCGCAGGATTGATGATCTGTGCCAACGCCCTGGCGCTATCCCTCAGCGACCTGTCGCAGAAAGACGCCACCGGCGGGCTCAAGGACGCACTGACTCAAGGCGCGCAACTGGCCGTGAAACAACTCGGCACCCCGGGCGGCTTCAGCGACAACCCGGAAGTAAAAATCGAACTGCCGGGCAAACTGGGCAAGGTCGCCAGCAAAATGAAACAGTTCGGCATGGGAGACCAGGTCGATGAACTGGAAGCCAGCATGAACAAAGCGGCCGAAACCGCCGTGACCCAGGCCCAGCCAATCCTCGTCGATGCCGTGAAGAAAATGACCGTGGAAGACGCCAAGGGCATCCTCAGCGGCGGCAACGACTCGGCCACCCAATACCTCAACAAGACCAGCCGCGAACAGATCCGCGCCAAGTTCCTGCCGATCGTCAAGCAAGCCACCGACAAGGTGGGCCTGGCCCAGCAGTACAACTCGTTCGCCGGACAAGCGGCGACCATGGGCGTATTGGACGCGAAGAACGCCAACGTCGAAAACTACGTCACCGAGCAGGCGTTGAATGGCTTGTTCGAAATGATCGGCAAACAGGAAGAAACCATCCGCCAGAACCCGGCGGCTGCGGCGACCAGTTTGGCGAAGAAGGTGTTTGGCACGCTCTAAGCCACAACACAAAACCCTGTGGGAGTGGGCCTGCTCGCTCCCACATTGGTTCAGGTCACGGAGGCAGGTCGTAGAAAAAACACCCACTCCTGTCCCATCTTCCGTTTCTCAAATAACTTCAACTCGACCAGCCCATTCAATGTGGCTGATGCCGTGTTGTAAGAGCACCCCAGGTTTTCCTTCACATTGACCGCAGTAAACTCCTTTGCCATTCCGCTCTTGGCCACTTGAAACACGGCCCGCTGATTCTCAGTGAGTTGCTCGAGAAAACCACTTTCCCGCAACCATCGATCAAAGCACTCGGCATCAACCAGACTTTTCCGATACGCCTCGGTAAAACTGCCCACGGCACGCAGCACCACCGAACACTGGAAATCGACGAAATACGTCAGATCCAGATCATCCGCCTCGGTATCCAGGTATGAGTGCCCGTACTTCACCGGTGCATTGCGTAACAAGACGCTGATCGCGATATAGCGGAACGCCGAGAAGTCATTCTTGAACATGAACCAGTAAAACAGCGCCCGCGCGACCCGACCGTTGCCGTCACGAAAAGGATGTTCATAACCCAGGGCAAAATGCAGAGCGATGCCTTTGATCAAAGGATGAAGGTAATCCGCTTGATGGAAGTTGTTATGGGAATGGTTGATCCATTGCGCCAGCTTCTGCAAACGCAACCCAATACCTGCTGCTGGCGGCGGCGTATGAACGGTGTTGCCCTCGCCATCCTGCACCACGACATCATCACGGCTTCTGAACACCCCCGGCGAATACTGCGGATCATCGATGCCCTCGACGCCAACGCGGTGCATCGCCGCGATCAACTCAATGCTCAGAGGCTCGTAGCGCTGCTCCCAGGCGAAGTTCATCATCTTGAAATTACCGATGACCATTCGCTCGTCCGGCGTACGCGGCAGGCGATGACGCTTGAGCATATCCTTGGCCACACGTGTCGTGGTTGCCGCGCCTTCGAGCTGGCTGCTACTGATGGCTTCATCTTCAATCAGGTCATTGAGCAGATAGCTGAAGTGCGCACGCTCGCCGATCTGGCTGGTCATGTACTCCAGCATGGCCGTAGTGGTTTGCCGGTCTACCGCGGAAATAGCCTTTTGCGCCAGCGGCGTCAGCACGAATTGCAGCCACCGCACCGGATCACCCAATGGCAAAAGGCTCGAATACTGCGCCGTCCGGGCTTTCTTGACCAAGGCCCAGCACAAATTGGAATCCAGACCCGGCGCCCAGCGATAGCGCAACGCATCGAATGGCAGATAACGCCCCTGATCGTCCAGGGGCTTGAGCAGAGCCAAGTAATCCGAGAGGCGTTCCTTGTGAGGCGACTGCCCTAGCCGATCAAACACCGGGTCGGTCCGTCCCCGCAACTTGGGTGGATTTTTCATACGCACTGTCTCAAACATTCACGAAACCGGGTTTGGAGTACAACACCTGGGCTCTTGAGCCTCAATATCAGACGGGTCTGAGATAAATGTAGGAACAATGAAGGCCCGCTGATTGGTAAAGGTTCAGCGGGCTTCTTCCTATTGCTATTGCTGCTGATCCAACTGATCGAGGACGCGGTTCACTGATAACTGCGCCAAGACAATCATCTGCTTAATGCCGAGTGCCAGATTGCAGGTTGGGCCGGTCAGGATGGACGACAGTTCGGTTGCCATTACATTGGCTGAGGCGAGGGTTTCGTAGGCATGGACCAGCAAGGTTTCGGAGTCGACGCCTGGGTGGATGGTGAAAATTGGGCAGGGGCGGTTTGAAATTCTCGTTTGTTTCTCGGATTCAGAGGCAGAGTAATCAGGACTGTCTTTGATCATTGCGAAGCTCCCAAAGTAGGCGCCTAACGACTATTCGCGGGCTTGCAGTCCCGGTCGCTGAATTGGCAGCGACGGACAAAGGCTAGAGATCCTGCTTCTGACGGGCAAGCTGAAAGTCTTGTGGGAATGGTCTGAATGGTTGGCTTGGGCGATAAACGTGGTTGACTGTCAGGACGCCTTCGCGGGCAAGCCCGCTCCCACAATTTGACCGAGTACATCTGAAAGAAATTGGTCGGCTGTCAGGCCGTCTTCGCGAGCAGGCTCGCTCCCACAGAAGAGCAAAGGCAGATCGGCGTACACCTTCGCTCTTCACCACTCAACAGGCCGAGCGTTAGCTCGCCTGCCGCTCTTGATCTTGATCCACCCGCCCCCTCGGCAGGCTGAGCGCAGGTGTTCATCCGGGGATGGGCGCGCAGCGCCGTTCGACGCAGTCGAACTCATTGCATGTAGGTCGAAGCGAAGCCGACCGGAGGGCAATGCCCCCGGATGAATGCCGGAGCGAAGGAAACCCGAGCCTCAGCGAGGGGCCGTACGTAAGGGGCGAGAACCTTTGGTTCCTTTGGGGCGTTTGCCAAAGGGACTCGCCGTAAGGGCGAAACCGCCAGCCGCCGCTACCGAAGAAATGGATATGCCCCCGATCAAACAGGCTCCTTCCTGACCCGAAACCAGGCCGCATACAACGCCGGCAAAAACAGCAGCGTCAACGCCGTGGCCACAATCAGCCCCCCCATGATCGCCACCGCCATCGGCCCAAAGAACACACTGCGCGACAACGGAATCATCGCCAGAACAGCCGCAAGTGCCGTCAACACAATCGGCCGGAACCGCCGCACCGTCGCCTCGATGATCGCCTGCCAGGGCTTCAACCCGGCAGCAATGTCCTGCTCGATCTGATCCACCAGAATCACCGAGTTACGCATGATCATCCCCGACAAGGCGATAGTCCCCAGCATCGCCACGAAACCGAACGGCTGGCGGAACACCAACAGAAACAGCGTCACCCCGATCAACCCCAGCGGCGCCGTCAGAAACACCATCGCCGTGCGCGAGAAACTGCGCAGTTGCAGCATCAGCAAAGTCAACACCACCACAATGAACAACGGCACGCCGGCCTTCACCGAGTTCTGCCCACGCGCCGAATCTTCAACGGTGCCGCCGACATCCAGCAAATAGCCGTCAGGCAGTTCGGCGCGAATCGGATCGAGGGTCGGCATGATTTGCTGCACCAGTGTCGCCGGTTGCTGCTTGTCATAAATGTCGGCGCGAACCGTCACGTTAGGCTGGCGGTTGCGGTGCCAGATGATGCCCTCTTCGAAGCCGTACTCCAGGGTCGCGATCTGCGACAACGCGACGCTGCGACCGTTATCGGTCGGCACCGCCAGGCTCGGCAGCAATGACAGCTCGGTGCGTTCATGCACGGTGCCGCGCAACAGGATCTCGATCAACTCGTTGTCTTCACGGTACTGGCTGACGCTGGAACCGGTGAGGGAGCTTTGCAGGAACTTCGACAGGTTGGCCGTGCTCACGCCCAGCGCCCGCGCGCGATCCTGATCAATGTTCAGGTACACCACCTTGCTCGGTTCTTCCCAGTCCAGATGGACGTTGACCACATGCGGGTTCTCGCGAACCTTGGCCGCGACTTTGCGCGCCAGCGCCCGCACCTCCTCGATGTGCTCCCCGGTCACGCGGAACTGTACCGGGTAGCCAACCGGCGGACCGTTTTCCAGACGCGTGACCCGCGAGCGTAGAGCGGGGAATTGCTCGTTGAGGGTTGAGATCAACCAGGTGCGCAGGGCTTCCCGTTCTTCGATGGTTTTCGCCAGGACGACAAACTGGGCGAAGCTCGCCGCCGGCAGTTGCTGATCCAGCGGCAGGTAAAAACGCGGCGAACCGGTGCCGACGTAGGCCACGTAGTTGTCGATCCCCGCCTTGTCCTTGAGCAGCGCTTCAAGGCGTTTGACCTCGTCGGCGGTGTTGCTCAGCGAAGCACCTTCGGCCAGCTTCAGGTCGACCATCAACTCCAGGCGACCCGATGCCGGGAAGAATTGCTGCGGTACAAACTTGAACAGCACAATGGATGCGATGAACAACACCACAGTCGCAGCGATCACGGTTTTGCGCCAGCGCACGCACCACTCCACCAGACGCCGGACGCGCTGATAGAACGGCGTGCCATAGGGATCGGGTTGGCCGGCACCGTGCTTGGCGGCGTGAATTTTCGCCAGGTCCGGCAGGAGTTTTTCCCCGAGATACGGCACGAAAACCACCGCGGCCACCCACGACGCCAACAGCGCGATGGTGACCACCTCGAAGATCGAACGGGTGTATTCGCCAGTGCCCGATTGCGCCGTGGCAATCGGCAGGAAGCCGGCCGCGGTGATCAGCGTACCGGTGAGCATCGGGAACGCAGTGCTGGTCCAGGCGTAACTCGCGGCTTTGACCCGGTCGAACCCCTGCTCCATTTTGATCGCCATCATTTCCACGGCGATGATCGCGTCGTCCACCAGCAACCCCAAGGCCAGTACCAATGCACCGAGAGAGATCTTGTGCAGGCCGATGCCCAGGTAATACATGCTGGCAAACGTCATCGCCAGCACCAGCGGAATCGCCAGGGCCACCACCATGCCAGTGCGCACGCCGAGGGAGAAGAAGCTCACCAGCAACACGATGGCCAGCGCCTCGACCAGCACTTGCACGAACTCGCCAACCCCGGTTTTCACCGCCGCCGGCTGGTCGGAGACTTTGCGCAGCTCCATACCAGCCGGGAGGTTTTTCTGGATGCGGGCGAATTCGACTTCCAGTGCCTTGCCCAGCACCAGAATGTCACCGCCGTCCTTCATCGCCACCGCCAGGCCGATGGCGTCTTGCGCCATGAAGCGCATGCGCGGCGCCGGCGGATCATTGAAACCACGCCGCACATCGGCTACATCGGAGATGCGGAAGGTGCGATCACCGACGCGGATCGGGAAGTTCTTGATCTCGTCGACCGTCTGGAAATTCCCCGTCACCCGTAGCTGCAATCGCTCGCTGCTGGTTTCGAAGAAACCTGCCGTGGACACCGCGTTCTGCTCTTCAAGGGCTTGCTGGACAGCCGCCAGCGGCAAGCCGAGGGTGGCGAGCTTGACGTTGGAGAGTTCGATCCAGACTTTTTCGTCCTGCAACCCCAGCAGTTCGACCTTGCCCACATCCTTGACCCGTTGCAGCTGGATCTGGATGCGGTCGGCGTAATCCTTGAGCACGGCGTAGTCGAAGCCCTCGCCGGTCAAGGCGTAGATGTTGCCGAACGTGGTACCGAATTCATCGTTGAAGAACGGCCCCTGAATCCCCGGCGGCAGGGTATGACGGATGTCGCTGACTTTCTTGCGTACCTGATACCAGAGCTCCGGGATCTCTGCCGAGTGCATGGAATCACGCGCAATGAAGGTGACCTGGGATTCCCCGGGCCGCGAGAACGAAACAATGCGCTCGTACTCGCCGGTTTCCATCAGCTTTTTTTCGATGCGTTCAGTGACCTGGCGCGAAACTTCCTCGGCAGTCGCGCCCGGCCAGTTGGTGCGAATCACCATGGCCTTGAAGGTGAACGGCGGGTCTTCACTCTGGCCGAGTTTGGTGTAGGAAAGTGCACCGACGATGGCCAGCAACAGCATCAGGAACAGTACGATCTGGCGATTACGCAGCGCCCATTCGGAAACGTTGAAGCGCATCAGGGCTTACTCCTTGTTCGCCAGATTGACCACGCGATTGGAGCGATCCACCGGGCGCACCTGCTGCCCTTCGAGAAGCACATGGACGCCGGCGGCCACGACCCAGTCGCTGGCGTTGAGTCCCTCGAGCACCGGTACGGTTTTCTCACCGAAGGCACCCACTCGCACCGGGGTTTTCTTCAAGGTGTTGTTGGCGCTGACGACCCAGACATAGGTCACTCCGTTTTCTGCCGTCAACGCCGACAGCGGAACGGACAGAGTCACCACGTCGGCGGCCTGCACGAACACCCGGGCGCTCTGGCCCAGCTCCACCGGCACCTTGCCGGAGGTGAAGGCGATGCGCGCCGCGAAGGTGCGGGACTTTGGATCAGCGGCTGGCGACAGCTCACGGATGCGCCCTTCGAAACGCTGGCCGGGTTGGGTCCAGAGCTCCACTGCCACCGGTTCACCGACCTTGAAGCGGCCGAAGTTCTGCTCCGGCAGGCTGATCAACACTTCACGCTCGCCATCGGTCGCCAGTGTGAACACCGTTTGCCCCGCGGCCACGACTTGCCCGACTTCAACCAGCCGCTTGGCCACGACGCCGTCCTGCGGCGCACGCAGCACGGCGTAGCTGGCCTGGTTATTGGAAACGTTGAATTCGGCCTTGATTTGCTTGAGGCGCGCTTCGCCGGAGCGGTAGAGGTTTTCGTGATTGTCGTACTGCGAGCGGCTGACCAGCTGACGCTCCATCAGGGTTTTGTAGCGATCACGCTCGGCACGCACCATGCTCAGATTGGCTTCAGCTGCAGCGACCTGGGCCCGGGTGGCCTCCAGTTGCAGGCGCACGTCCTGAGGATCGAGCTCTGCCAAAGGTTGATCGGCCTTGACCCGCTGCCCTTCCTCGACCAGTCGTCGGCTGACTTTACCGCCGATACGGAACGCCAGGTCCGGCTCATAACGCGCACGGACTTCACCTGGATAACTTTCCATGGCCTGTGCCGAAGGCTCTGGCTGAACCACCATGGCCGGGCGCACGCTGACTGGCGGCACTTCGTCGGAGCCACACGCTGACAATAAAAAAGCCAGGGTGACTGGCAACGCGAGGGGCAAGGCATAGCGGAACATGGTGAAGGACCTTTCGCTAATGGTGCTTTGAATAATTATACTGAGCAGTATGTTATTAATAGCAAACTCACCAGTCCAGTAATAAAAGCGAATATGCCAAACAATCTTTCAGCACCCAATGGCCCAGGCAGACCCAAGGATCTGGTGAAACGCCAGGCCATTCTCGATGCGGCAAAAGTGCTGTTTCTGAGTAAGGGTTATGCCAATACCAGCATGGATGCCGTCGCAGCCGAGGCCGGTGTGTCGAAGCTGACGGTCTACAGCCACTTCAACGACAAGGAGACGCTGTTCTCCGCCGCCGTGGTGGCCAAGTGCGAGGAGCAGTTGCCCCCGCTGTTCTTCGAGTTGCCCGAAGGCGTGGCGGTGGAAACCGTGCTGCTGAACATCGCGCGCGGCTTTCATCAGCTGATCAACAGTGACGAATCAGTGAACCTGCACCGACTGATGATGACCCTGGGCAGCCAGGACCCGAAACTCGCGCAAATCTTCTTTGAGGCGGGCCCGGAGCGCATGCTGCATGGCATGGAACGCTTGCTGAGACGGATCGACGAAAGTGGCGTGCTGAGCATCGAAAAGCCGCACAACGCCGCCGAGCACTTCTTCTGCCTGCTCAAGGGCGCCGGGAATTTCCGCTTGCTGTATGGCTGCGGCGAGCCGCCGGTCGGCGAGGCCGCGGAGAGCCATGTGCGGGAAGTGGTGGGGTTGTTTATGCGGGCTTATCGGCCTCAGTGAGCCTGACAGCATTGCGTTGACTGTACCGACGCCTTCGCGGGCAAGCCCGCTCCCACAGGGTCCGAGGTGTACTCGAATTTTGAACCCGGCACAAAACCTGTGGGAGCGTGGCTTGCCCGCGATGAAGGCTACTCGGTCTTAAGGCTTCAAAGCTTTCTTCGGATAGATGTCATACCGACTGGACTTGCCATCCAGCGCATGACTCGGCTTCGGCCCGTCGATGCACGGCGCCTTGCGCGGGCGCTTGACCACCACCCGGTGGCTGGCCAGGGCCAACGCCGCTTCGAGCAAGGCCGGCGCATCCGGGTCATCGCCCACCAGCGGCCGGAACAGGCGCATTTCCTTCTTCACCAGCGCGGTTTTCTCACGGTGCGGGAACATAGGATCGAGGTAGATCACCTGCGGCGGTTCGCCCTCCCAATTGCGCATCACCTCGATCGAGTTGCCCTTGAGCAGCCGCATGCGCGCCACGATCGGCGCCACATCGAAATCTTCCGCGCCACGGGCCAGACCATCTTCCAGCAAGGCGCCAATCAGCGGCTGACGCTCGATGAGACTCATCTCGCAACCGAGGCTGGCCAGCACGAACGCGTCCTTGCCCAGCCCTGCCGTGGCATCCAGTACCCGCGGGCGCACGCCCTGGGCGACGCCAACAGCCTTGGCGATCATCTGCCCGCTGCCGCCGCCGTACAGACGGCGATGGGCCGCACCGCCCTCGACGAAGTCCACCCGCACCGGCCCCGGCGCGTCCGGCCCAAGCTGTTGCAACTGCAAACCCTGGTCACCCACCTGCAAGGCAAATTCGCCGTCCGACACCTGCATCGGCAAGCCCAGGCGCTCGGCCCACTGCTCGGCTTGTGGCTCGAAAGCCGCGTCCAGGGCCTGGACATGGATGCGGCAGGCCGCGGGTTGATCAATCATCGGAAAACACGCTCAAAAAATTAATGATCGGCAAAAACTGCCGATAACAAAACTATCGAGCATTTTGCCAGAGCTGAGCGTCGACCGAGAGAAATGTCAGACATTCAACCCACAATCACAGGCTTTATATCGCCCTACGGCAATTACAACCTGCGAAACACCCAGGCACTGAGCGGTGTCAGTCACATCTGGCAGGATTTCTTTGCCCGTGCGCTGGCCGATCAGTCGGGTGATGTGCTGCCTGAATCACTGAACTTCCCACCGGTCGATCTCGAAAGCCCGGTCGAGCCAACCGTCGGCAGCGAGCTGCTGGAACACATCGTTTCCCAGCGTGAGTGCGATGTCAAAGAGACCCTGGTTCGCCCGCCAGAGCCTCTGTTCCTGCCCATTGCCGAATTCGAAATGGACCTGGCCGACAAGCCATTTCCACCGTTCCCGGCGGATGAAGTCGTCGCCCAGCAAAAACAACAGGACTTCGACAGCGGCTGGGTTCGCCCGATCGTGCTCAACGCCGGCCAGCCACTGCCGGAAGCCGGGCCTGCCCCGAAACCACGTCCGCTGCACCTGCCGATTGCCGAATTCGAACTCGATCTGCTCGACAAGCCGTTCCCGCCGTTCTCTCCGGAAGAATTGGTGGAACAGCAGAAACAACTCGATTTCGACAATGGTTGGGCGCGCCCGATCATCCTGCAAAACCTGCGCATCGCCGCCTGACCCTCAGCCCTTGAAGAACTGATTGGCCTTCTGGTACGGCATCGACCGCGAAGTGAAGCCGAACGTGCCTGATGTCTGGATTTCTTCGGCGGCACGGAAGAATTCACCATAGGCCGCCAACGCCAGCGCCGAACCGACGCTGATGCGTTTGACGCCCATTTCAGCCAACTGCGCGACCGTCAGCTTCAAGCCGCCCGACATCAACACATTCACCGGTTTGGGCGCCACCGCGCGCACCACCGCCAGCACATCCTCGGCGTTGCGCAGACCGGGTGCGTAGAGCACATCGGCACCGGCCTCGGCGAATGCCTGCAAGCGGCGGATGGTGTCGGCCAGATCAGGATTGCCGTGCAGGAAGTTTTCGGCCCGGGCGGTCAATGTGAAGGGGAACGGCAAACTGCGAGCGGCAGCCACAGAGGCCTCGATGCGCGCCACCGCGTGGTCGAAGCAGTAGATGGGGCCTTCTTCGCGACCGGTGGCGTCTTCAATCGAACCTCCAACGGCTCCTGCCTCTGCCGCGCGCAAAATGCTTTTCGCGCAGTCGGCCGGGTTGTCGGCAAAGCCGTTTTCCAGGTCCACGGCAACCGGCAAGTCAGTGGCGGCGACAATCGCCTGAACGTTCATCAGGGTATCGTCGAGGCTCAAGCCGCCATCGGCACGCCCCTGGGAAAAGGCATAACCGGCACTGGTGGTCGCCAGCGCCTCGAAGCCGAGGCTGGCGAGTATCTTCGCTGAACCCGCATCCCACGGATTGGGAATCACAAAAGCGCCGGAGCGTTCGTGAAGGGCTTTGAACGCCTGGGCTCGAAGGGTTTGCGCATCCATGGGGCAGGCTCCTGAAGAGGGGGAAAGAATCCGCCTCAGAGCAAGCCAAGCTGCTCGGCGGCGGGTTCTCTGTATAGCTCAGGCAGCGCCGGCAAGCCAGGCAGACGCCGCATCAGCCTGGCGTGAAAACGCTGCGCCAGTTTCGCCGCCAGCAGGTTGTCGGCGGTGTGCAGGAAGATATACGGCGTTCGCCCTTCTTCGATCCACAGCGCGATTTTCTCGACCCAGGGCTCCAGGAACGGATCGTTGGCCTCAAGCACCGGATGGCCGATAAAACGCACCTGCGGACACTGCGTGAACGCTGCCGGACGCGGAGGCACCCGGGGCTTCTTCGATTGAGCGTGAAGCACTGACGGATCGGTCGATGTGCAACTGAACAACGCGCGGGGATCAAGACAGATGCGTTCAACACCGCGATCCAGCAGCAGACGATTGAGCATCCGCTCGCTGTCACCCTTGGCGAAGAAATCACCATGGCGTACTTCAACGGCCAGCGGGCGTTGCAGGGCATCGATAAATCCGGCCAGCTCGGGCAAGCGTTGGGGCGTGAAGTTTTTCGACAGCTGCAACCACAGTGGCGACACCCGATCACCCAGCGGAGTGAGCAATTGCAGGAAGGTTTCGGCGGCGGTCAGCTGTTCGCGCAAATCGCCACCGTGGCTGATCTCGCCGGGAAACTTGGCGGTAAAGCGAAAGTGCTGCGGCATGGTTTGGGCCCAACGCTGCACGGTGCTGGCAGCAGGGCTGGCGTAGAAGGTCGTGTTGCCTTCTACGGCATTGAATACCTGGCAATAGAGATCAAGAAACTCGGCGGACCTGGCGTGCGGCGGATACAGGTAATCGCGCCAGGCGTTCTCGCTCCAGGACGGGCAACCGAGGTAATACGGCAGCAACATCAGATGTACAGGTCAAGACCCAGCACATCCGTATCCCAATCGACGAAACCGGCGGTACTCAGGTAGCTGGCCAGCGCCGTCGCCACGCTTTTGCTCATGGCACGGTGGTAAATCATGTCTTGCTGACGGGCGGGAAGATTGCTCGGTTTTTGCGCAGAGGCTTTGGCGGCGCGGGCAGCCAACTGCTCTTCAGTCGGGAATTCCAGCTCGCCTTCGATATCAATGGCGTCGTCTTCCACCACACGGTCTTTGCGTGGCTTGCGCTTGATGGGGTAGGACTGAGAGGAAACGCCGTCGATACGCATACGTGCATACTCGGAATCAGTGATGGCAGTTTAGTGGCGCAAACCCCACTTCGCAAACCGCCGAGTGATAACTAGAACACATAAAAGGCAAAAGGTTTAAAAGCCGGGGTTAGAAAATGACGATTGGCTGCGTCCGATAGATCGCCATCGCGGGCAAGCCCGCTCCCACAGGGTTAGCGGTGATCCTGTGGGAGCGGGCTTGCCCGCGATTGAACCAACTCAATCCTGAAAATCTACCGTGCTTTGGGCGTCGCCACTTTGTCGCGCAGATAAACCGGCTGCGCCTCGTCGGCCACGATCGCCTCACCACGTTCCCAGGCGAACCGCGCCAGGGTCAGCAAATCTTCAGCGTGAGGCAGCATGCCTGCGTCCTGCCCAGTCAGGTTGACGGCGATACGCTCGCCATAACCCCAACCAGTGCCGGCGCCGAACCACTCGCCGCCGACATCGGCCGGCAATGCCGCGGACTCCGGCGGCAGTACCGCTTCGGCGCCCACCAGGCGCATCTCCCCGGCCGTTTCGCGGTAGCAACCCCAATACACTTCATCCATGCGCGCATCGATGGCAGCAGCGACCTGAGTGGCGCCGTGTTCGCGCAATGCACGTTGCGCCAGCACGGCCAGGTTCGACACCGGCAGCACCGGGCGATCCAGAGCAAACGCCAGGCCTTGCACCACGCCGATGGCGATGCGCACACCGGTGAAGGCTCCCGGGCCACGACCGAACGCAATGGCATCGACCGCTTGCAGGGTGGTGCCAGCATCGGCCAGCAATTGCTTGATCATCGGCAACAGCTTCTGCGCGTGCAGGCGCGGGATCACCTCGTAATGGCTCGTGACCTTGCCGTCATGCAGCAAGGCAACGGAGCAAGCTTCAGTCGCGGTGTCCAGGGCCAGCAAGGTGCTCATCGATGTATCCGTAACAAGAGGTCAGAAAAAGTGCGTCAGTATAAACAACTACGGCCCGCAAGCGGGCCGTGGAAGATGAAGCGATTCAGACTTTTCAGCTCAGGGCTTCAAGCACCTTGGCGGTGATCGCTTCAACCGAACCGACGCCTTCGATATGGCTGTACTGCGGCTTGCCATTGGCGGCCGACAGCTTCTGGTAGAAATCCACCAGCGGCTTGGTCTGGGAGTGGTAGACCGACAGGCGATGACGCACGGTTTCTTCGGTGTCGTCCTTGCGCTGTACCAGCTCTTCACCGGTGATGTCGTCCTTGCCGGCGATTTTCGGCGGGTTGTAGACGATGTGGTACACGCGGCCGCTGGCCTCGTGAACACGACGACCGGCGATACGCTGGACGATTTCTTCGTCCTCGACGGCGATTTCAACCACTGCGTCCAGCTCGACGCCGGCAGTCACCAGGGCTTCGGCCTGGGGAATGGTGCGCGGGAAGCCGTCGAACAGGAAACCGTTGGCGCAGTCGGACTGGGCGATGCGGTCCTTGACCAGTGCGATGATCAGGTCATCGGACACCAGGCCACCGGCATCCATGATGCTCTTGGCCTTGATGCCCAGCTCGGTGCCGGCCTTGACCGCTGCACGCAGCATGTCGCCGGTGGAGATTTGCGGAATGCCGAATTTTTCGGTGATGAACTTAGCCTGAGTACCTTTACCGGCCCCGGGAGCTCCCAGCAGAATGACGCGCATCGATGTGCTCCTCAATTTTTTATATGGATAACGTCAGATTCGCCTCGTGGGGCCAATCTCAAAAAAGGGTCGTGGCCGCCCAAACGGCCAAAGGCTGATCAAGATACACAGCAGGCTGCGCCCACACAAGACGCCAAAAGTCGGAGAAACCGCTGCCTCCTGCGACCATTGCGCACGGTTCCCCAAGTCGCAACCCCAACATTAACTGTCGCCTGACAGCACTTTTCAACCCGTCCTGCGGCGGCATCCGCCTCACCTGCCGGATGCCTGACCCCACGGCAAAAACCTTAGCCGGTGTTACGCAAACCGGCGGCAATCCCCGCGACAGACACCAGCAGGGCCTGTTCTACCGGGCTGCCCTGCGCGACATCCTGCAATCGTGAACGGGCCAGCAACTCGGCCTGCAATAGATGAAGCGGGTCGAGGTAGGTGTTGCGCAAGCGGATGAATTCAAGGGTCGCTGGGCTATGTGCCAGCAGCTGCGACTGCCCGGTCAGGCCGAGAACGATGGAGCATGCCTGCGACAATAGGTCGCGTAAGTGCGCACCCAATGGCAACAGATTCGGCTCCACCAGACGCTCGTCATAAGACCGGGCAATGTCGGCATCCGCCTTGGCCAGGACCATCTCCAGCATATCGATGCGGGTGCGGAAGAACGGCCATTGCTCACGCATCTGCCCCAGCAGTTCACCTTCACCACGCTCCAGCGCCTTGCTCAGGGCGGCTTCCCAACCCAGCCAGGCCGGCAGCATCAGACGCGTCTGGGTCCAGCCGAAGATCCACGGAATCGCCCGCAGGCTTTCGATCCCCCCGGCCCGGCGCTTGGCCGGGCGACTGCCCAGGGGCAAACGACCGAGTTCCTGTTCCGGCGTGGACTGGCGGAAATACTCCACGAACTGCGGATTTTCCCGCACCACGGCGCGGTAAGCGCTGACACCATCGGCGGCCAGTTCGTCCATCAAATGGCGCCACTCGGGCGTCGGTGGCGGCGGCGGCAGCAAGGTCGCCTCAAGCACGGCGGCCAGGTACAGGTTGAGGTTTTGCTCGGCGATGTCCGGCAGGCCGAATTTGAATCGAATCATTTCACCCTGTTCGGTGGTGCGGAAGCGCCCCGCCACCGAACCCGGCGGCTGCGACAGGATCGCCGCGTGGGCCGGTCCGCCGCCACGCCCCACTGTGCCGCCGCGGCCGTGGAACAGCAGCAGTTCCACTTGTTGTTCGCGGCAGATATCCACCAGTCGTTCCTGCGCCCGGTACTGCGCCCAGGCCGCCGCGGTGGTGCCGGCGTCCTTGGCCGAATCGGAATAGCCGATCATCACTTCCTGCGGACCTTGCAGACGCGAGCGATAGCCCGGCAACAGCAGCAGCTTCTCGATCACCGGACCGGCGTTGTCGAGATCGGCCAAGGTTTCGAACAGCGGCACCACGCGCATCGGCCGCAGCACGCCGGATTCCTTGAGCAACAATTGCACCGCCAGCACATCGGAAGCGGCACCGGCCATCGAGATCACATAGGAACCGAGGGACGCCCCCGGTGCAGCGGCAATTTCCCGGCAGGTCGCCAGCACCTCGGCGGTATCGGCAGAGGGCTTGAAGTACGCCGGCAACAACGGCCGGCGGTTATTCAGTTCGCGCATCAGGAAGGCGATGCGTTCTTCCTCGCCCCAGTCCTCGTAGCGCCCCAGGCCGAGGTAGTCGGTGATTTCGGTCATGGCAGCGGTGTGTCGCGACGAGTCCTGGCGCACATCCAGACGAACCAGGAACAGGCCAAAGGTCACCGCCCGGCGCAGGCAGTCGAGCAACGGTCCGTCGGCGATCACGCCCATGCCGCATTCATGCAGCGAGTGGTAGCACAGCTCCAGCGGGTCGAGCAGTTCGCGGTTGTTTTGCAGCACGTCGGCCGGTGCCGGCGTGGGTGTCGACAACGAGGTGTGCGCCCAGTTGCGCGTCGCCCGCAGGCGTTCGCGCAGCTGTTTGAGCACAGCCCGGTAAGGTTCGGCGCTGTCACCCGCCTTGGCCTTCAATTCATCGCTGGCCTGCTGCATCGACAGCTCAGCCGCCAGCTGATCGACATCGCGCAGGTACAGATCAGCCGCCATCCAGCGCGCCAACAGTAAAACCTCTCGGGTAACCGCCGCCGTCACATTGGGGTTGCCGTCGCGGTCGCCGCCCATCCACGAGGCAAAGCGAATCGGCGCCGCCTCCAGTGGCAAGTGCAGACCGGTGGCAGCGTGCAGGGCCTGGTCGGCCTTGCGCAGGTAATTGGGAATGGCCTGCCACAGCGAATGCTCGATCACCGCGAAACCCCACTTGGCTTCGTCCACCGGTGTCGGACGCGTGCGGCGGATTTCCTCGGTGTGCCAGGCTTCGGCGATCAGGCGCTGCAAGGTGGTTTTGATCTGCTCGCGCTCGGCACTGGTCAAGTCGCGGTGATCCTGAGCCGCCAGTTGCGCGGCGATGGCGTCGTACTTCTGGATCAGCGTGCGGCGCGCGACTTCGGTCGGGTGCGCGGTCAGCACCAGCTCAATCTCCAGTCGCCCCAATTGCCGGGCCAGTGCTTCGGCACCATGACCCTCGGCACGCAGGCGAGCGAGCAATTCGGGCAACACCCGGGCTTCGAACGGCGCCTGTTGAGACGCCTCCCGACGGTGAATCAACTGGTATTGCTCGGCGATATTGGCCAGGTTGAGAAACTGATTGAACGCCCGCGCTACCGGCAACAGTTCATCTTCGGTCAACTGGTTGAGGCTGGCGCTGAGCTCGGCGTCCATGGAGCCGCGCCGGTCCGCCTTGGCGCCCTTGCGGATCTGCTCGATCTTGTCGAGAAAACCGTCGCCATATTGTTCACGAATGGTGTTGCCCAACAGCTCACCCAACAGGTGAACGTCCTCGCGCAAGCGTGCATCAATATCGGTCATCAGCAGGTCTCCAGCAAAGAATCCGGGCGGCTTGGAACCTAGAGAGTGCCGCCCCAGACAGGTTCTTACAAGCAAGACGACGAAGGGCCTTCAAACCTTGCCTGTTGAAGCTAGTCTGAAGATAAGCCGTACAACGGCTGTCGCCGGCCAACGCCGGACACTCACCCTGCCTGCCACGAGCGGTCGCGCCATGAGGTCACTATGAAAATTCGCGAGCTTGCCCACCACTGGGAAGAAAACGCCAAGGGTCGCCTGACCGACACCGGCTACTCGATTCATCTGGATGTGGAGTCTGCCGCACGGCTGGCCGCGCTCGTCGAGATGTACCCCAAGCGGCATCCCGAAGAACTGCTCGGCGATCTGATCGGCGCCGCGCTCGAAGAGCTGGAAAGAAGCTTCCCATACGTCAAGGGCTCGACCGTGGTCGCCACTGACGAAGAAGGTGATCCGCTGTACGAAGACATCGGGCCGACCCCGCGTTTTCTGGCGCTGTCCCGCCGGCATCTGCACGATATGTCAGTGCCTGACGACAAACAGAAACACTGAGGTTGCCTTGAACCCTGTGGGAGCGGGCTTGCTCGCGAAAGCGGTGTATCAGTCAACATTATTGTTGAATGTTAAACCTCATTCGCGAGCAAGCCCGCTCCCACATTGGCCCGTATTTCACTTCAAGAATTGCGTTACTCCGGGCCTGTAAAAGGTCCGGTATACCGCTGTGCGTGACGCAAATCTCCGACTTAGAGCCCTGTCGATTCGGTCAAAGTTTTTTCGATAGCTGGCTAAATTCTCTGAACTTTCAAAAAAAGCCTCGGGTCAACCCAAGTAACCATGCCTGGGACGAGCGTTTCAAAACACCCCGCAATTGATGGCTTCAGCGCCCTGCCCAGGATGGATTCAACGCTTTTCAGGAGTTAGCCCAATGGAGTTGAAGACCATGAAAACCCGAACCGGCACATCCTCGTTCACTCATTCGCGCGGCCTCCAGCTGGCGGCGCTGGCCCTCGGCAGCAGCCTGATCCTGGCCGGTTGCGCCGGCAACCCGCCGACCGAGCAGTACGCGGTGACCCAATCGGCCGTCAACGACGCCGTGAGCGCCGGCGGCACCGAGTTCGCCGCTGTGGAAATGAAGTCGGCCCAGGACAAGCTCAAGCAAGCCGAAATCGCCATGCACGACAAAAAATATGACCAGGCCCGGATGCTCGCCGAACAGGCCGAGTGGGACGCTCGTGTCGCAGAGCGCAAGGCCCAGGCGATGAAGGCCGAACAATCCGTGAAGGACGCGCAGAAAGGCGTTCAGGAATTGCGTCAGGAAAGCCAGCGCACCGTTCAGTAAGCGGCGCGGCCCCACGCATTCCCACTCGACTAAAAGGACGAAATCATGAAACACAATCAACTGATGATCCCTGCCCTGCTGGCTGCCAGCGTAGCCCTGGCGGCCTGCTCCACGCCGCCCAACGCCAACCTCGAACAGGCCCGCACCAACTACACCGGCCTGCAGGCCGACCCGCAGGCCAGCAAAGTCGCAGCCCTGGAAACCAAGGAAGCCAGCGATTATCTGGACAAGGCCGACCAGGCCTACAGGGACAAGGAAGACCCAGCAAATGTTGACCAGCTTGCCTATCTGACCAACCAGCGGGTTGAAGTGGCCAAGCAGACCATTGCCCTGCGCACCGCCGAAGCCAATCTGAAAAACACCTCGGCACAACGGGCCGAGGCCCGCCTGGCAGGCCGCGATCAGCAGATCAAGCAACTGAAGGACAGCCTCAACGCCAGGCAGACCGAGCGCGGGACGCTGGTGACCTTCGGGGATGTGCTGTTCGCCACGGACAAGGCCGAACTGAAATCCAACGGCCTGATGAACATCAACAAACTGGCGCAGTACCTCCAGGAAAACCCCGACCGCAAAGTGATTGTCGAGGGTTATACCGACAGCACCGGTACGGCGTCGCACAACCAGTCGCTGTCGGAACGTCGTGCGGACTCCGTGCGAGCAGCCCTGGTGAAGATGGGCGTCGATCCGGCGCGTATCGTTGCGCAGGGGTACGGCAAGGAGTATCCGGTGGCGGATAACTCAAGCACCTCGGGCCGGGCGATGAACCGTCGGGTGGAGGTGACCATTTCCAATGATAACCAGCCGGTGATGCCGCGTTCGGCGGTGAGTTCATACACCCAATAATCAACCACAACACAAATACCTGTGGGAGCGAGCCTGCTCGCGAAGAGGCCATAACATTCAACATCCATGTTGACTGTTACACCGCTATCGCGAGCAAGCCCGCTCCCACATTTGGATCTGTACTGTCCTTACTGCTCCAGCTTCTGCGGCGTCTCCTGCCCCATACAACGCACGGCTTTTTTCTTGCTGTCGACCAGCACGCCGGTCAGGCCTTTCTGTTCCATGTCAAACAGCACCAGCACGCCATCGATGCACTGCGCCACTTGCGCGGCCGGCTCCAGTGAGACTTTGTAGTCTTCGCCCGGAATGGTCTTGAGCATGGTGAACTCGTTGAGCAGCAACGCATCCTCGGGCTTGGCGAAGTGCAGGTAGCCGTACCACCACAGGGCACCGACTGTGCCGAGGATGCTGCAGATACCGGTGATGATCAGCGGGATGGCGTTACGTTCTTCACTCATTGCGGACTCTCTGGTGGTTCATCTTCAGAATTCGGGGGTGCCGGGTAATTGGGGATTTCACCCAGGCGGCGCAGGCCGTTGAAATGCTGCGGGTCATCGAGATAGCGCAGCATGACGTTACGCCAGACCGGGTCGGCGAATGTCTGCACATGACCGCCACGGGTCAGTTGCAGCACCCGCGGCGGCGGCGCAGCTTGATACAGTCGGATGCCGTTGGAAAGAGGCACGATCGGATCGTCGATGCTGTGGTAGATCAGTTTCGGCACATCTTTAAGTTGCGCCATGGAGTTGATCGCGCTGTCGCCGTCCGGCACCAGCCACGATAACGGCACCTGGAACGTCCAGAACACCCATGAATTACTGAGCGCATAGCGGCCGACACTGCGATAACTGGCGGGTACACCATCGAGGACAAACGCCTTGAGTTGTTTCTGCCGTTGCGGGTGCTGGACCAGGTAATGCACGGCCATCGAGCCACCGAGACTCTGGCCGAGCAGGATCAGCGGCTTGCCTTGAACCTGCGGCGCCTTGTCCAGCCAGGCGAACGCCGCATCGATGTCCTGGTAGATCGCCGGCAGGCTGGGTTCGCCTTCGGACAGGCCGTAACCGCGATAGTCCACAAGCAACACCTGGTAACCATTTTTCGGCAACCAGAAGCTGCCGCCAAGGTGCATGGGCAGGTTTCCGCCATTGCCGTGCAAGTGCAGCACCGTGCCCTTGACCTCAACCCCCTGCTTCACCGGCAGCCACCAGGCATTGAGCTTGAGGCCATCGGCGGTGTTCAGAGTGACGGTGCGGTATTCAAGCCCGGCCTTTTCCGGGGTGAACAACTGGCCGGGTTCCGGGTAGAACAGCAGCGAGCTGCAGCCGCTCAAGGCCAGGAAAAGGCAGAGGATGCCGAGGATTCTCATCCGTTGAAACCTCGCAAGTATTGAGCTGGAACACATCACCTGTGGGAGCGAGCTTGCTCGCGATGGCGGTGTATCAGACAACAGAAGTGTTGAATGTGAGACCGCTATCGCGAGCAAGCTCGCTCCCACAGGGGAATTCATTGTTCACAAGATATTCGAGTAATCCGCCTCGATCCGGTCCAGGCTCAGGTGGTTGAGGAAGTTGGAGAAGCACATCCACGCCGACAACGCATTCATGTCGCGGAACTGTTCCGGCAGGTACTTGGGCGGCACCACCAGGCCTTCGTCCACCAACTGACGCAAGGTACGCATGTCTTCCAGGGTGGTCTTGCCGCAGAACAACAGCGGTATCTGCTCCAGCTTGCCTTTACGCACGGCCAGTTGAATGTAGTTGTAAATCATGATGAAGCCCTTGAGGTAGGACAAGTCTTTGGTAAATGGCAGACCTGTCGGCACCGAGCCGCGGAACACGCGGCTGGCGTTGCTGTAGCTCTCGGGCATTTCGAAGCCTTGTTCACGGAAGAACTCGAACACCTGCAGGAAATCCGCGCCCTCCTCCACCATGTGAATCGCGCGCGTGCGGTTGGTGAGCTTGCGCAGGCGACTGGGGTAGGAGGCGAAGGTGATGATCTCCATCAGGATCGCCAGGCCTTCCTGGGTCACCGTCGACGAGGGCGGGCCTTTGGCCAGGAAGGTGCAGATCGGCTGGTTCAGGCCGTTGAGGGTGGTGCCGACGTGCACCAGCCCTTCGTGGACCTCCAGGGCGCGCACATCGCGCTGGTTGAACATCGCGTCGGAGCGGATCTTGATGTAGTCGGCGCCGGCCGCCGCATCGGCGACGATGCCGTCGGACTCGAACACCCGAATGGTTTCCTCGGCTTCGCCAAACACCTTGTTCAACCGGTGCTGCAACAGGTCGACCGCCTCCTTGGCCGTCAGCGTCTTCGGTTCGTCCTTGAGGTCGCCACGGCCGTCGATGTTGTTCAGGTATTCGGACAGCATCATGCCCAGGTCGGACAGGGTCGGGTCGCCGGCATGGAACGCGTCGGACGCGGCGCCGTACAATTCCTGAGAAATCAGGCCGAAATCCTCGGTACCGCGCGCTTCGAGCATGCGCACCACCATGCGGTACTCCTTGCACATGCGCCGCATGATCTGGCCGACGGGGTTGAACTGGCCGAGCTGGCGGGTGATGTCGCGCTCGATGTTCTGGAACTCCAGCTTCACTTTGCTGGAGTCGAACGCCAACGGCCGGTTGAGGTAGTAGTCGCGGTCCACCGCCGGCATTTCCTTGCCCTTGGCCTTGAGGAAACCCTTGCGAATGTTGTCGTCCCATTTGACCGCATCGAGTACGCGGATCGGCGTCTGCGCCAACACGATGCGATCGGACAAAATGCGTATCGACTGTTGGTAATCGTCCACGCGAAACTCCTGTAGAAACCTGTGGGTGCTGCTTACTTGGCTTTGGCCTGGCGCTGATAGCGCACCGCTTCGACGAACACATCGGAATTGGCCGGGTCGTCGAGGTAGGCGGCGACTTGATCCATGTGGCTGTCGATCAATACGCCATCGCCATCGCTGGTCTTGAAGCTTTCACCGCTCAGGACGTTTTGCTTGATGGCCTGATTGATCTGTTCGAGGTCGAGGTTGTAAACCACCAACTCATGTTTGTCGGTCAGCTCAAAACCGCCGAGGGTGAAATGCCCGCCGAACTGCGCCGGCACCTTCGCCGACAGGTACCAGCGGCTGCCATGACGCGACACCGTGAAAGGATAGGCTTCCCGCTCCCCGGGCCTGGCCCGGTAATAGCTGACGGCCTGATAACGATTGTCGCCAATGCGGGTCAGTTCGAGGTTGAGCGCCTCACCCCAGGCATTGGTGCTGGTCCATTTGCCGAGTAACCCTTTGGGCGCGGGGTCGCTTGCAGGCAGCGGCTCCTTGAAGGACACCAGACAGCCACTGAGCAGCAAGAACGACAAGGCGATCACAACGACACGCCAGGCTTTCATTCAATACTCCCTTTGAACACACACCGCCCTAAGGTGGACACATTCCCCTGTGGGAGCGAGCTTGCTCGCGATGACGGTGTGTCAGACAACATTAATGTTGAATGGTAAACCGCTATCGCGAGCAAGCTCGCTCCCACAGGGGAAAGCACCAGCCGGGACTACACCGACGCCAGCACCAGGTGCATGTAGCGCGTCAGGATGCCGAGCATTTCCTCTTCGGCGGCAGGCTCGTCTACGTTGAGCAGGCCCTGATATTCCATCCGGCCGATAATCGCCGTCAACACCTTGGCATCCTGATGCGGCTCGCGCGAGCCCAGCACCTGGAACAGCTGGCAAGAGCCCTGCAACAGGATTTGCTGATGCGAACGCACCAGTTCGGCCAGGCGCGGGTTGAGCAACGCTTCCTGGCGGAACGCCTGCTCGGCCATCAGGTGTTCGCGGCGATTGATCAGTTGCCGGTGAACGTAATCGGTCATCAGCCGTGCAATATCGTCCGCCAGTTTCGAGCGCGCCTGCGGGCTGCCATCGCCACTGGCGATCATGTCACGCAGCAGGCCCTCGTTGTTCACCCACAGCTTGCCCATGTACGCGGCACTGCGCTCCACGTATTGGGCGAAGGTATCGGTGAGCAGGTCATCGATATCCTTGAAATAGTAAGTGGTCGCCGACAACGGCACCTGCGCCTCGGCAGCCACCGCACGGTGCCGTACGGCGCGCACGCCATCGCGCACGACAATGCGCATCGCAGCGTCGAGAATGTCCTGTCGACGCTGCTCACTGCCCTGTCGGCTGGCCTTGCGACCCTGGTACTGAACACTTTCAGCGACCGCAGTGGCGATACCCGCTGCACCTTCTTGAGCCATTGCACGAATCACGACAGGTATTTCCTCTCAGATGAAACTAACAAGTTGATACGTTTGTACCAGACAGGCAATAAAAAAGCCGCCTGAAAAGGCGGCTTTTTAGTCGAAACACTTACGCTTGCGGCCGCATGTGCGGGAACAGGATCACGTCGCGGATCGACGGGGAGTTGGTCAGCAGCATCACCAGACGGTCGATACCGATGCCTTCACCCGCCGTTGGCGGCATGCCGTACTCCAGCGCACGCACGAAGTCAGCGTCGTAGTGCATGGCTTCGTCGTCGCCGGCGTCCTTGTCGGCCACCTGGGCCATGAAGCGCTCGGCCTGGTCTTCCGCGTCGTTCAACTCGGAGTAGGCGTTGGCGATTTCACGACCACCGATGAACAGCTCGAATCGGTCGGTGACGTTCGGGTTCTCGTCGTTACGACGTGCCAGTGGCGACACTTCGAACGGATACTGGGTAATGAAGTGCGGCTGTTCCAGCTTGTGCTCGACCAGCTCTTCGAAAATCATCACCTGCAGCTTGCCCAGGCCTTCGAAGCCCAGCACCTTGGCGCCGGCTTTCTTGGCAATGGCGCGAGCCTTGTCGATGTCGTTCAGGTCGTCAGCGGTCAGCTCGGGGTTGTACTTGAGGATCGAGTCGAATACCGACAGGCGCACGAACGGCTCGCCGAAGTGGAACACCTTGTCGCCGTACGGCACGTCGGTGCTGCCCAGAACCAGCTGCGCCAGTTCACGGAACAACTCTTCGGTCAGGTCCATGTTGTCTTCGTAGTCGGCGTAGGCCTGGTAGAACTCCAACATGGTGAATTCAGGGTTGTGACGAGTCGAAACGCCTTCGTTACGGAAGTTGCGGTTGATCTCGAACACTTTTTCAAACCCGCCGACAACAAGCCGCTTGAGGTACAACTCAGGCGCAATGCGCAAGAACATTTCCATGTCCAGCGCGTTGTGGTGGGTTTCGAACGGCTTGGCTGCCGCGCCGCCCGGAATGGTCTGCAGCATCGGCGTTTCCACTTCCAGGAAGTCACGCTTCATCAGGAAGCTGCGGATGTGGGCGATGACTTGCGAACGCACGCGGAACGTCTGGCGCACGTCTTCGTTGACGATCAGGTCAACGTAGCGCTGGCGGTAGCGCTGTTCGGTGTCGGTCAGGCCGTGGTGCTTGTCCGGCAGCGGGCGCAGGGATTTGGTCAGCAGGCGCACGTTGGTCATTTCAACGTACAGGTCACCCTTGCCGGAACGGGCCAGGGTGCCTTCGGCGGCAATGATGTCGCCCATGTCCCAGGTTTTCACCGCGGCCAGGGTTTCTTCGGACAGGGTCTTGCGATTGACGTAGACCTGGATACGACCGGTCATGTCCTGGATCACCATGAACGAGCCACGGTTGAGCATGATACGACCGGCAACCTTGACCGGGATCGCAGCCTCTGCCAGCTCTTCCTTGGTCTTGTCCGCATACTGTTTCTGCAGTTGTTCGCAGTAGTTTTCGCGGCGGAAGTCATTCGGGAAGGCATTGCCCTTGGCGCGCTCGGCAGCAAGCTTTTCCTTGCGCAGGGCGATCAGGGAGTTTTCTTCCTGTTGCAGGGCTTGCGGATCGAGTTCTAGGTCGCTCATGTCTTTAAATATTCCATCTGGTTCGTTTTCCCCGGCCTGCGGCCGGGGATCGCCGGCAAGCCGGCTCCTACAGGGGATCGCGGTGTGTCAGTAACTTACAGCCCGGACTTCAGGCTCGCTTCCAGGTATTCGTCGATGTCGCCATCGAGCACCTTGTCACAGTCGCTGCGTTCGATGTTGGTGCGCAGATCCTTGATCCGCGAGGCATCGAGCACGTACGAACGGATCTGATGACCCCAGCCGATATCGGACTTGGTGTCTTCCAGCGCCTGGGACGCCGCGTTGCGCTTCTGCATTTCCTGCTCGTACAACTTGGCCCGCAGCATTTTCATGGCGGTGTCCTTGTTGGCGTGCTGGGAACGTTCGTTCTGGCAGCTGACCACGGTGTTGGTCGGTACGTGGGTGATACGTACGGCCGAGTCGGTGGTGTTTACGTGCTGACCACCGGCACCCGAGGAACGATAGGTGTCGATCCGCAAGTCTGCCGGGTTGATTTCGATTTCCACCTTGTCATCGATCTCTGGCGAGACGAACACCGCGGAAAACGAGGTGTGACGACGGTTGCCGGAGTCGAACGGGCTCTTGCGCACCAGGCGGTGCACGCCGATCTCGGTCCGCAACCAGCCAAACGCGTATTCGCCCTTGATGTGCACGGTCGCGCCCTTGATCCCGGCGACTTCACCGGCGGACAGTTCCATGATGGTCGCGTCGAAACCGCGTTTGTCGGCCCAGCGCAGGTACATGCGCAGCAGAATGTTGGCCCAGTCCTGGGCTTCGGTGCCGCCGGAACCGGCCTGGATGTCCAGGTAGGCGTTGTTCGGGTCCATTTCGTGGCTGAACATGCGACGGAATTCCAGCTTGGCCAGACTTTCCTCGAGTCGGGCCAGCTCGGCGACGACATCGTCCACTGCGCCTTCGTCGTTTTCTTCGACGGCCATGTCCAGCAGGTCGCGGCAATCGGCCAGACCAGTGTTCAGTTCGTCCAGGGTATCGACGATTTGCGCCAGCGCAGCGCGCTCGCGGCCCAACTCCTGGGCGTATTCAGGTTTGTTCCAGACACTCGGATCTTCAAGCTCGCGATTGACTTCGGTCAGACGCTCATGCTTTTGATCGTAGTCAAAGATACCCCGAATGGTTTCGGAGCGCTCGGACAGGTCCTTGATGGTGTTCAGGATCGGGTTGATTTCCATGACGGGCAGCACTCGTTGGCGAACTTTTGAAAGCCGGCGAGTATACCGGGAAACAGCCGAAAACGGCAGTCCGCTTGGCCGAAATGCCAAGTCCCTGTAGGAGCGAGCTTGCTCGCGAGAAACGCTCAGGCACCGCGTTTATTCAGATAGCCATCGTCATCGTTAACGGCCATCGCGAGCAGGCTCGCTCCTACAAGGGGGAGGCTGTTCAGCCGATCCCCACCTGATTACGCCCACTATTCTTCGCCAAATACAGCCCCTTGTCCGCCGCCAGGATCAGGTCGCGGCAGTTGCTGCCCGCTTTCGGGGTGATGGTCGACAGGCCGATGCTGATGGTCAGGCTCGACCCTTCGGTTGGCGAGTTATGCGGGATCTTAAGGGCTGCCACGGTCTGGCGCAGCTTCTCGGCGACAAGCCGCGCGCCGCCCTGGGAGGTGTTGGGCAGCACCAGGGCAAACTCTTCGCCGCCGTAGCGGGCCGGCAGGTCCGAAGGCCGGGCACTGGCCTCCTTGATCGCCGTGGCGACCTTGCGCAGGGCTTCATCGCCTTCCAGGTGGCCGAAACTGTCGTTGTAGGTCTTGAAGTAGTCGACATCGATCATCAGCAACGACAACTGGCTCTGCTCACGCAGCGAGCGGCGCCACTCCAGTTCCATGTACTCGTCGAAGTGCCGACGGTTCGACAACCCGGTCAGGCCATCGGAGTTCATCAGGCGTTGCAGGACCAGGTTGGTGTCGAGCAGTTGCTGCTGGCTGACCCGCAACGCGCGGTAGGCCGCGTCCCGTTGCAGCAACGTCATGTAGGACCGCGAGTGATAGCGGATGCGCGCGACCAGTTCGATGTTGTCCGGCAGCTTGACCAGGTAATCGTTGGCCCCGGCGGCGAAGGCCGCGCTCTTGATCAGCGGGTCTTCCTTGGTCGACAGGACGATGATCGGAATGTCCTTGGTCGCCGGGTGATTGCGGTATTCGCGCACCAGGCTCAGGCCGTCAAGGCCGGGCATGACCAGATCCTGCAGGATCACCGTCGGCTTGATGCGCACCGCGTGGGCGATGGCCTGGTGCGGGTCGGCGCAGAAGTGGAAATCGATGTTCTCTTCGTTCGCCAGCCCCCGGCGCACGGCTTCGCCGATCATGGCCTGATCGTCCACCAGCAACACCATGGCGGCGTTTTCGTCGGTCTTGAAGTCGTCGAGCTGTAATTCATTCATGTGCGGTCACCTGAGTACTACTTGAGCCAGGAATGAGGAAAAAGGTGCTCATTTGGCGAAAATCTCCAGCAATCGTGGCGCTATCTTGTCCAGCGGGCGAATCTCCACGGCAGCGTCGATGGCTGCGGCCGCCTTCGGCATGCCATACACCGCACTGCTGCCCTGGTCTTGTGCGATGGTCAGGTAGCCCTGTTGGCGCATGAGTTTAAGCCCCTGGGCGCCATCACGCCCCATGCCGGTGAGTAATACCCCCACGGCGTCACCGTTCCAGTAACTGGCCACGCTCTCGAAGAACACATCGATGGAGGGCCGGTAGATTTCGTTGACCGGTTCGGCGGTGTAGGCCAGCGTGCCGTTTTTCAGCAAGCGAATATGGTGATTGGTGCCGGCCAGCAATACCGTGCCGCTTTGCGGCTTCTCGCCTTCCTCGGCCAGGCGCACGTTGAGGCCGCTGGCGCTGCCGAGCCATTCAGCCATGCCGGCGGCAAACACCTGGTCAACGTGCTGCACCAGCACGATGGCCGGAGAGAAATCACGCGGCAGGCCCTTGAGCAAGACTTCCAGCGCCGCCGGCCCACCGGCAGATGAGCCAATGGCGATCAGGCTCTGGCGTGAGCCCGAACTGCGCAACGGTGCCGGCGCCGGGCGCGGGCGGTTGCCCTTGTCGCCGATCAGCCAGCCAATGTTAATGATCTTGCGCAACAACGGCGCAGCCGCCTCCTGGGCATTGCCGGCGCCGACGGTCGGGGTGTCGACTACGTCCAGCGCACCGTGGCCCATGGCCTCGAACACCCGGTGCACGTTCTGCTGGCGATCCACGGTGACGATGACAATGGCGCACGGGGTCTCGGCCATGATCCGCCGCGTGGCCTCGACGCCATCCATCACTGGCATGATCAGGTCCATCAGGATCAGGTCCGGCGTGTCCTGCGCGCACAGGCGCACCGCTTCGGCGCCATTGCCGGCGACCCAGACCACCTCGTGTGTCGGCTCGAATGCCAGGGCGCGGCGCAGGGCCTCTACCGCCATGGGCATGTCGTTGACGATTGCAATCCTCATGCCCGCGCTCCTCCGATGAGCTCGACCACTGCATCGAGCAAGGCGTCGTCATGAAAACTGGCCTTGGCTAGATAATAGTCGGCCCCGGCATCCAGTCCACGGCGCCGGTCCTCCTCACGATCCTTGTAGGACACCACCATCACCGGCAGCGATTGCAGGCGATTGTCCCGACGCAGCAACGTAACCAGTTCGATGCCGTCCATGCGCGGCATATCAATGTCGGTGATCAACAGATCGAAATCCTCCGAACGCAACGCGTTCCAGCCGTCCATGCCGTCTACCGCAACCGCCACGTCGTATCCGCGATTGAGCAACAGCTTGCGCTGCAACTCTCGCACGGTCAGGGAATCGTCCACCACCAGAATTCGTTTGCGGGCCGCCTCGACCACCTGGTTGCTGTGGCGGGCGATGCGTTCCAGGCGCCCGGTGTTGAGCAGTTTTTCCACGGACCGCAGCATGTCTTCGACGTCGACGATCAGCACCACCGAGCCGTCGTCGAGCAGGGCCCCGGCGGAAATGTCCTGCACCTTGCCCAGACGCTCATCCAGCGGCAGCACCACCAATGTCCGTTCCCCGATAAACCGCTCCACGGCCACACCGTAGATCGCATCGCGCTCGCGAATCACCACGACTTTCAGGGTTTGCCCGCTGTTCTGGCTGGCCGGGCGATGCAGCAACTGGCTGGCCGCCACCAGCCCGACATGCCGGCCTTCGTGCCAGAAATGCTGGCGACCTTCGACCTGCACGATGTCCGCCGGCTCCAGATCACACATGCGCTCAATGTGCGCCAGCGGAAAGGCATAGGCCTCGTCGCCGACTTCCACCACCAGGCTGCGCACCACCGACAGGGTCAACGGCACTTCAAGATGGAAACGACTGCCCTCGCCCGCCGTCTGCTCCAGCACCACCGCACCGCGCAACTGCCGGACCATGTGCTGCACCGCATCCAGGCCGACGCCACGACCGGACACCTCGGTGACCCTGTCGCGCAGGCTGAAACCGGGCAGGAACAGGAACGTCAGCAACTCTTCTTCGCTCAACTGCGCGGCGGTTTCTGCGGGGGACAGATTTCGTTCAACGATACTGCGACGGACCTTTTCCAGATCCACGCCGTTACCGTCATCGCTCAATTCAAGCACCAGCAAACCAGCCTGATGCGAAGCGCGCAGGCGAATCAAACCTTCTGCCGGCTTGCCGGCCAGCAGGCGTTGTTCCGGGAGTTCGATGCCGTGGTCGACCGCGTTGCGCAGCAGGTGAGTCAGCGGCGCCTCGAGCTTTTCCAGCACGTCGCGATCGACCTGGGTCTTCTCGCCTTCAATTTCCAGTCGCACTTGTTTGCCCAGGTCGCGCCCCAGATCACGAACCATGCGCACCTGCCCGGTCAGCACATCGGCAAAGGGCCGCATGCGACAGGCCAGCGCCGTGTCGTACAACACCTGCGCCCGCTGGCTGGCATGCCAGGCGAACTCATCGAGTTCGGCGTTCTTCTCCATGAGCAATTGCTGGGATTGCGCGAGCAGGCGTCGCGCATCCTCAAGGGCTTCCTGGGCTTCCAGGCTCAAGGCGTGATCCTTGAGGTGAACGTTGAGATTCTCCAGCGCTCGCAGGCTGTTGCTCTGCATGCGCTTGAGTCGTTGCATGGTCGCCAGGTACGGTTTGAGGCGCTGGGTTTCCACCAGGGATTTGCTCGACAGATCGAGCAGGCTGTTCAGGCGCTCGGCGGTGACGCGCAACACACGTTCGCCATTTTCGGTGGTGCGTTTGGTCTTGCGCAGGGCGGGCGCCGCAGGCGGTTCGACGACAGGCGCCGGCGGCTCGATCTCGGGCGCGGGTGATTCGAGCATGAGCTCGGAGATAATCCGTTCGGCCATGACCGGTTCGGCAGGCGCAACCAGCGGCGCTGTCGAATCCAGCAAGCGTGCCATCAAGGATACGTAAGCCTCAATGTCCGCGGCCTGCGGATTGTTTTCCGGCGTGGCGATGCGCATCAGCAAATCGGTGCCTTGCAGCAACGCATCGATGTGTTCGGGACGCAGCAACAGGCGCCCTTCCTGGGCACTGACCAGGCAATCTTCCATGACGTGGGCGACGCTGACCCCGGCATCGACGCCCACGATCCGCGCCGCTCCCTTGAGCGAGTGCGCCGCACGCATGCACGATTCAAGCTGATCGGCCAGGGTCGGATCGCGCTCAAGCGCCAGCAGGCCGGCACTCAAGACCTGGGTCTGAGCTTCGGCCTCCAGGCTGAACAGCTCCAGCAAAGAGGCGTCGCGCATTTGCTCGGGGGTCATGTGAGGCTCCGGGTCACGGCGGACAACAGCTGTTCTTCATCCAGCCAACGCAGGCTGCGACCTTTGAATTGCAACACGCCACGGGTGTATCTGGCGCTGGCCTGGGCCCCCGAGCGCGATGCGCTATCGAGGATATGCTCGTCGATGGCGTGAATTCCGTCGACTTCGTCCACCGGCACCACCACCGGCCCGCCGTGGGCCGCGATGATCAGCATGCGCGGCATGACCCGCGCACCCGGTGCCACATTGCTGGTTCCGTCGAGCCCGAGCAGCTCCACCAGCGACAGGCAGGCGACCAGCGCGCCGCGCACATTCGCCACGCCGAGCAAGGCCCGGGAGCGCTGGTGCGGCAAAGAGTGAATCGCCTGCAACGGCGACACTTCCACCAGGCTGCGTGTGGCCAGGCCCAACCACTCTTCTCCCAGACGGAACATCAACAACGAGCGGGTTTTCACCTCGCTCTCGAGCGCGACGGTCACTGGCCCGCGCTCTTGCTGCTGCAAGGCATAACGATCGAGCAGACGCGTCGCGGCTGCCGAATACACCGCACAATTGCGGCAATGAATATGTTCGGCCAGCAACGGGCAGGACTTGTCGCCGTGGATACCGATGCGGTTCCAGCAATCGTCGATGGCCTGAGCATCCCGGGTGACGCTGAAGGTGTCGGAGGCGATCATCGTTTACGCTCACTGTCGGCGGCGCGTGCGCTGCGGGCGGCACGTTCCTGCAATCGTCTGGCCCCCGCCGCGTCACCCTGGGCCTGCAGCAAGGCGGCCAGATGCATCAACGCTTCGGGATGTTGCGGTTCGAGGTACAACGCCTTGCGATAAAAGCCCTGGGCTTCCAGGACGTTTCCCGCTACATCACTGAGCAGTCCCAGCCAATAGAACACCTGGGCTACCGGTTCATGACTGCGCAAATAGCTGTCACACGCAGCCTTTGCCTCGGCGCTTTTGCCTTCGTTGGCCAGCCCGGCGATGTTCGCCAGCAGCACGGCCGTATCGGCGCCAGAGGATTTCGGCACAGGCGCCAGTGGCACAACAGCGGCGAACGGACGACTGCGCACCGGCGCAGTTGGTCGATTGCGCAACGGTTGCGGCACAGGCAAGGGGGTTGGAACGAATGTCGGCAGGGGTTCAGGCTCCGAAGCCCCTTGTCGACTGAAGGCGAAGGACTGCGCGATACCGATCGAGCGCATCCCCAAACGCCCCAGCAGACTGCCTTCGGCCGGGCCGATAAACAGCACGCCGTCATCATGGGTCAGGCGCTTGAGCACTTCAAAGACTTGCTTCTGGGTCGGCTGGTCGAAATAGATCAGCAGGTTGCGACAAAACACGAAATCGAATGGCGGTTCACCAGCCAGCAAGGCCGGGTCCAGCAGATTACCGACCTGCAAGCGCACCTGTTCCTGCACACGCGGGTCCAGGCGATAGCCGTCGCCTTCGGCAATGAAATGGCGGTCGCGGAACGCAATGTCGTCGCCCCGAAAGGAATTCTTGCCGTACAAGGCTCGCCTGGCTTTATCCACCGACAACGGGCTGACGTCCATGCCGTCGACCTTGAACTGGTGCGGCTTGAGCCCGGCATCGAGCAACGCCATGGCGATTGAGTACGGTTCTTCACCGGTGGAACACGGCAGGCTGAGAATCCGCAGTGCGCGCAGGTTGTTGATTTCAGCCAGACGCTTGCTCGCCAGTTTCGCCAGGGTGGCGAAGGACTCCGGATACCGGAAGAACCAGGTTTCCGGAACGATCACCGCTTCGATCAATGCCTGTTGCTCGTCCCGTGAGCCCTGCAAGGTGAGCCAATACTCATCGGCCGAGACTGCTTGCGCAGCCACGCTGCGCTGGCGCACCGCCCGCTCGATGATGGCCGGCCCCACCGAGGTCACGTCGAGTCCGATTCGCTCCTTGAGGAAGTCGAAAAAACGCTGATCGCTGCTCATGGCCGCACCTCCAACAGCGCCGGATCCATTGGCGGCGAAGGAAACAACAAGGCGCGTACCTGATCGTTCAGCAGATCACTGACCCGAACCCATTGCAGCAAGCCTTGCTCGTCTTTGCGCACCGGCCCCAGGTAAGGCGTCTGGCGATTGTCCAGGCCGTAGGGCTGAAAATCCGCCGGATCGCAGCGCAAGGTGTCGGTCGCCTGTTCCAGAATCAGCCCGAGCAGCTGTGTCTCGCCGGTTTCATCCGGGCAGTAGTTGACCAGCACCAGCCGGGTGCTGGTACGGGCCTGTGCCGGCGCGCCAAACGTCAGCGCACTCAGGTCGATCACCGGCACCACGGCGCCCCGGTAGGCGAACACCCCGGCGACCCAGGCGGGGGCATGGGCAATGGGCTTCAAGGGCAGGCGCGGCAGCACTTCAGCCACTTCGACAGCCTTCAAGGCATAGCGCTCGCTGCCGATGCGAAACACCAGAAACAATGCATGCAGCGCCTGCTTCACGGCAGAGCGCTTGGCCGTGATTTCGCTCATCAGACTTTGAATCGCGAAACGCCGCTGCGCAGCCCGACGGCCACCTGGCTCAGTTCATCGATGGCGAAACTGGCCTGGCGCAGAGACTCGACCGTCTGGCTGCTGGCATCACCCAACTGCACCAGCGCATGGTTGATCTGCTCGGCACCGGTAGCCTGGGCCTGCATCCCTTCGTTGACCATCAGCACCCGTGGCGCCAGCGCCTGGACCTGATGGATGATCTGCGACAATTGCTCGCCGACCTGCTGCACCTCGGACATGCCGCGCCGCACTTCTTCGGAGAACTTGTCCATGCCCATGACCCCGGCCGATACCGCTGACTGGATCTCGCGCACCATTTGCTCGATGTCGTAGGTGGCCACCGCCGTCTGGTCCGCCAGGCGCCGTACTTCGGTGGCGACCACGGCAAAACCGCGCCCGTACTCACCGGCCTTCTCGGCCTCGATGGCGGCGTTGAGCGACAGCAGGTTGGTCTGGTCGGCCACCTTGACGATGGTCACCACCACCTGATTGATGTTGCCGGCCTTCTCGTTGAGGATCGCCAGCTTGGCATTGACCAGATCGGCCGCGCCCATCACCGAGTGCATGGTTTCCTCCATGCGCGCCAGGCCCTGTTGCCCGGAGCCGGCGGCCACGGAAGCCTGATCGGCGGCGGTGGAAACCTCGGTCATGGTGCGCACCAGATCCCGGGAGGTGGCGGCGATTTCACGGGAGGTCGCGCCGATTTCCGTGGTGGTGGCGGCGGTTTCCGTGGCAGTTGCCTGTTGCTGCTTGGAGGTGGCGGCGATCTCGGTGACCGACGTGGTCACCTGCACCGACGAGCGCTGTGCCTGGGACACCAGCGAAGTCAGCTCGGTCATCATGTCGTTGAAACCAGTCTCTACCGCGCCGAATTCGTCCTTGCGCTCCAGGTTCAGGCGGCCACTGAGGTCACCGGTGCGCATGACTTCGAGAATATTCACGATACGGTTCATCGGCGCCATGATTGCGCGCATCAACAACAGACCGCAGAGACCGGCGGCCAGAACCGCTACCAGCAGGGAAATGCCCATGATGGTTTTTGCGGTGAGCACCGCATCATCGATGGCCGCAACATCCTGGTCTGCCACCGCTTTGTTATGACGCAGAATCTCACTGAGCTTCGTTCGACCAGCCGTCCAGACCGGGGTCAGTTCTTCTTTGAACATTTTGATGGCTTCGGCGTCCTGGTTGCGTTTATGCAACTCGGCAACGGCAAGCAGGATCCGGTGGTAATCCCTTTGGATGGCTTCAAACGCGCCGTACTCGACCTTGTCTTCTTCCGTCGTGATCGTATGACGATAAAACTCCATCTGCTCTTGCAGACGCTCGGAGAAATCCTTGAACTCCGATGCATCCTTGTCGGTGAAGCCCTGTCCCTGCTCCAGTCCCAGCATCCTCATCATCCGCAAATAACTGTCGGACCAGGCGCCGCGGATCATCGAGCTGTAATACAACCCCGGCAGAGCATCCTCGCGAACGCTGGCTTCGCTGGTTTCGATTTTCAACAGCCGCGAATACGAGACGACCACCATCAACAACATGATGGCGATAATTACCGCAAAGCTCGCCAAAATGCGTTGGCGTAACGTCCAGTTCTTCACAGTCAATCCTCGGGCCTGATTCGAAATGCGGGGAGTATAGCCGAGGGCGGTGTTTCACTTATAAGACAGATGCAACCCACTTCTCATCCCGTTGAAAAAAGCGGGATTGGCTCTGGGTGGGACTGTCCGCTAATTGAGGGAATGGGTGTTAGGGGTGATTGGGTAGAATCGGGCGACGGATCGGCCATTGGGGATGTGGTGCGGCTGAAAACGCCATCCCGAGCAGGCTCGCTCCCACAGTGGATCTGTGTTCGCCGAACATCGTGGGAGCGAGCCTGCTCGCGAAGGCGGACGGAAGGTTTACAGGGAAGCCTGGCGAACCTGCTTCTCCAGCTCAGCCTTCAACCCCGGCTCCAGCTTGAGTTGCCGCGCCAGTTCATCCAGGTAGGACTTCTCCATGAAGTTCTCCTCGTCGACCATCATCACACTCGCGATGTACATCTCGGCGGCGGTCTCCGGCGTGCGCGCGGCACGGGCGACGTCGGCAGGGTCCAGCGGCTTGTTGAGTTCGGCGTGCAGCCAGTGTTGGAGCTCCTGGTCATTGTCGAGCTTGATGAACTCGCCCTCGATCAGCGCGCGCTCACGCTCGTCGACATGCCCGTCAGCCTTGGCCGCGGCCACCAGCGCCTTGAGAATCGCCTGGCTGTGCTGCTCGACTTGCGCGGCAGGCAAGCGGTCGAGGGTTTGCGGTTCAGTTTCTGGCGCAGTGCCCTGCTGGGCCTGCCAGTTGCCGTAGGCCTTGTAGGCCAGCACGCCCAACGCGGCGAGACCGCCGTAGACCGCAACCTTGCCGCCGACCTTGCGGGCCTTCTTGCTGCCGAGCAGCAAGCCCATGGCGCCTGCCGCCAATGCCCCGCCGCTCGCGCCGGAGAGCAAACCGCCGAGGGCACCGGTGCCACCGCTCGCGCCTTTTTGCTGTGAGCCACCAGCCTTGTTCTGAAGCAGATCCTGACCGGACTTGAGTAGTTGATCGAGCAATCCACGGGTGTTCATTTGCTGCCTCCACAGGACGTTTAGCCTGAAATCAAGGGCACCAGCCTAGATCGAAAGTTCACGACAGCTGCCCGCAAGAGTGCTTCGAGATGTTGCTCCGCCTTTCTGCCAGCCGCTTGAAGCCTGCGGCATAAAGCTGCGTTTAAAAAAAACGATATACACTCCAACAAATCGATAAAAACAGCCCACTGGTTGCCTCCCCATGATGACCTTGCGTCAGATCCGCCATTTCATCGCTGTGGCCGAGACCGGTTCGATCTCCGCCGCCGCACAAACCGCGTTCATTTCCCAGTCGACCCTGACCCTGGCCATCCAGCAACTGGAGGAGGAAATCGGCGTCAGCCTGTTCAGCCGCCATGCCAAGGGCATGACCCTGACCCACCAGGGCCATCAATTCCTGCGTCAGGCGCACTTGATCCTGGCCACCGTGGATAACGCCAAGCGCAGCCTGCAACAGAGCACCGACCAGGTTGCCGGACAGTTGATCGTCGGTGTGACCAGCCTGGTGGCCGGTTATTACCTGGCGGATTTGCTCACTCGCTTCCAGCGCGCCTACCCCAACGTGGAAATCCGCGTGATGGAAGATGAACGCCCGTACATCGAGCATTTGCTGGTCAGCGGCGAGATCGATGTCGGCGTGCTGATCCTCTCCAACCTCGAAGACCGCCACGCCTTGCAGACCGAAGTGCTGACCCACTCGCCGCACCGGCTATGGCTGCCGGCCCAGCATCCATTGCTGGAACACGACAGCATCAACCTCGCCGATGTGGCCCGGGAGCCATTGATTCAACTGAACGTCGATGAAATGGACCGCAATGCCCAGCGCATGTGGTCGGCAGCCTCTTTGCAACCGCGCATCACCCTGCGCACGGCCTCGACCGAAGCAGTGCGAAGCCTGGTGGCCGCCGGATTGGGCGTATCCATCCAGCCCGACATGACCTATCGCCCGTGGTCACTTGAGGGCGACATCATCGAAGCGCGGCCGATTGCCGACCTCAGCCAGACCCTGGACGTCGGCCTCGCCTGGCGTCGCGGCACGGCCCGACCGGCGCTGGTAGACCCGTTCCTGACGGTCGCCCGCGAACAACCCCATGGCGGACGCAAGCCATCTATTTAATCGAACGCCACCTTCAGTATTTAGTATTTGTTGTCCTCGGGCCCGCGAACTAGTCTTGTTACATCTATATAAGACGGCCGGGTCCCAACCACTGGGAACACCATGGCCACACAAGAAAAGAGAACCCGAAAAATGGCTGGCGCGCAGACCCCGTTGTTCACCGCATTGTTGATCGATGGTGAATTAGTCGCCGGTCAGGGCTGTGTCGAGCCGATTCTCAACCCGGCCACTGGCGAAGTCATCACGCAAATCGCCGAAGCCAGCACCGAGCAAGTCGAAGCCGCTATCCTCGCCGCCCACCGCGCCTTTGCCGGTTGGTCACGGACCACGCCACAGCAACGTTCGAACCTGTTGCTGGACATCGCCAACGCCATCGAAAAAAACGCCGACCTGCTGGCCCGCCTCGAATCCATGAACTGCGGCAAGCCGTTGCACCTGGCCCGTCAGGATGACCTGAGTGCCACGGTCGACGTGTTCCGCTTCTTCGCCGGCGCCGTGCGTTGCCAGACCGGCCAGCTCAGCGGCGAATACCTGCCGGGCTACACCAGCATGGTGCGCCGCGACCCTATCGGGGTGGTGGCGTCGATTGCGCCGTGGAACTACCCGATCATGATGGCCGCGTGGAAAATCGCCCCGGCCCTCGCCGCCGGCAACACCCTGGTATTCAAACCGTCGGAACACACGCCGTTGTCGATCCTGGCCCTGGCACCCGCGCTCGCCGAGATCCTGCCACGGGGTGTGATCAATATCGTTTGCGGGGGTGGCGAAGGCGTCGGCAGCCACCTGGTGAGCCACCCTAAAGTGCGCATGGTGTCGCTGACCGGCGATATCGTCACCGGGCAAAAAATCCTCCAGGCCGCATCGAAAACCCTCAAGCGTACCCACCTGGAACTCGGCGGCAAGGCTCCGGTGATCGTCTGCAACGATGCCGACATTCAGGCCGTGATCGAAGGTGTGCGCACTTATGGCTACTACAACGCCGGTCAGGATTGCACCGCCGCTTGCCGCATTTATGCCCAGGCCGGGATTCACGACCGTCTGGTGGCCGAACTCGGCGCGGCCGTCAGCAGCCTGCGCTTTGCCGGCAAACGCGACGCCGACAACGAAATCGGCCCGCTGATCAGCACCCGCCAGCGCGACCGCGTGGCCAGCTTTGTCGAACGCGCCCTCGGCCAGCCGCACATCGAGCGGGTGACCGGCGCGGCCGTGCATTCCGGCGCCGGCTTCTATTACCAGCCGACCCTGCTGGCCGGCTGCAAGCAAAGCGATGAGATCGTCCAGCGCGAAGTGTTCGGACCGGTGGTCACCGTGACCCGTTTCGATGAACTGGAACAAGCGGTGGACTGGGCCAACGATTCGGAATACGGCCTGGCGTCGTCGGTCTGGACCCAGAACCTCGACAAGGCCATGCAGGTCGCGGCGCGCCTGCAGTACGGCTGCACCTGGATCAACAGCCATTTCATGCTGGTCAGCGAAATGCCCCATGGCGGCCTGAAGCGTTCGGGCTACGGCAAGGACCTGTCCAGCGATTCGCTTCAGGACTACAGCGTGGTGCGGCACATCATGGCCCGCCATGGCGAGCATCTCTGACTACGCTAATAACAAGCCACCAACGGCATGCTTCACCACGTTCAAAACACTGCCCCGACCATAATTAAAGAAGAGGGAATTCCCATGTTCGTGCACAAGACCGCACTGCTCAGTGCAATCACCACCGCGCTGCTGGCCAGTGCCAGCATCCAGGCCGCCGAGCCGCTCAAAGCTGTCGGGGCTGGCGAGGGCCAACTGGATATTGTGGCCTGGCCTGGCTACATCGAACGTGGCGAGAGCGACAAGGCCTACGACTGGGTGACCGGTTTCGAGAAGGAAACCGGCTGCAAGGTCAACGTCAAGACCGCAGCCACTTCCGATGAAATGGTCAGCCTGATGGCCAAGGGCGGTTACGATCTGGTGACGGCGTCGGGCGACGCCTCCCTGCGCCTGATCGTCGGCAAGCGTGTGCAGCCGATCAACACCGCGTTGATCCCGAACTGGAAAAACCTCGACCCGCGCCTCAAGGATGCACCCTGGTACGTGGTCAACAAGCAGACCTACGGCACCCCGTATCAGTGGGGCCCGAACGTGCTGATGTACAACACCAACGTGTTCAAGACCGCGCCCACCAGCTGGGGCGTGCTGTTCAATGCCGAAAACCTGCCGGACGGCAAGCCGAACAAGGGTCGCGTGCAAGCCTATGACGGCCCGATCTACATCGCCGACGCGGCGCTGTACCTCAAGACCGCCAAACCGGAACTGGGCATCCAGAGCCCGTACGAACTGACCGAAGCCCAGTACAAGGCCGTGCTCGACCTGCTGCGCGCCCAGCAGCCGTTGATCCACCGCTACTGGCACGACACCACCGTGCAAATGAGCGACTTCAAGAACGAAGGCGTGGTCGCCTCCGGCGCGTGGCCGTATCAGGTCAACGGCCTGATGAACGAGAAACAGCCAATCGCCTCGACCATCCCGAAAGAAGGCGCCACCGGTTGGGCCGACACCACCATGTTGCACACCGAGGCCAAGCACCCGAACTGCGCCTACAAGTGGATGGACTGGTCGCTGCAACCGAAAGTCCAGGGCGACGTAGCGGCGTGGTTCGGCTCGCTGCCAGCGGTCCCAGCGGCGTGCAAGGAGAGCGAACTGCTCGGCGCCGAAGGCTGCAAGACCAACGGTTTCGACCAGTTCGACAAGATCGCCTTCTGGAAAACCCCGCAGGCTGAAGGCGGCAAGTTCGTGCCGTACAGCCGCTGGACCCAGGACTACATCGCGATCATGGGCGGTAGATAACCCACCCTCCCCTGTGGGAGCGAGCTTGCTCGCGATGAGGGCACTCCAGTCAATATTGTTACTGACTGACACTCCGCCATCGCGAGCAAGCTCGCTCCAACAGTAGATCACCGTCGTTGCCGCTACCGCGCTCGGCCGACAGATAAAAGTTTTTGTTTTTTCAGAAGTCCAGGCAGGGCCGCTGCGACGGCCTTCGCCTTTTTGGAGCACCGCACCATGACGCTTGCAGTCCAGTTCACCAACGTTTCCCGTCAATTCGGCGAAGTGAAAGCCGTAGACCGGGTTTCCATCGACATCCAGGACGGCGAGTTCTTCTCCATGCTGGGGCCTTCCGGCTCGGGCAAGACCACCTGTTTGCGCCTGATCGCCGGTTTTGAACAACCGAGCGCAGGTTCCATCCGCATTCATGGCGAAGAGGCCGCCGGCCTGCCGCCGTACCAGCGTGACGTGAACACCGTGTTCCAGGATTACGCGCTGTTCCCGCACATGAACGTTCGCGACAACGTCGCCTACGGTTTGAAAGTCAAAGGCGTGGGCAAGGCCGAACGTCTGAAACGCGCCGAAGAAGCCCTCGACATGGTCGCCCTCGGCGGCTATGGCGACCGCAAGCCGGTGCAGCTTTCCGGTGGCCAGCGCCAGCGTGTGGCCCTGGCCCGCGCCCTGGTCAACCGTCCTCGGGTACTGTTGCTCGACGAGCCACTCGGCGCACTCGACCTGAAACTGCGCGAGCAAATGCAGAGCGAGCTGAAAAAACTGCAGCGCCAGCTCGGCATCACCTTCATCTTCGTCACCCACGACCAGACCGAAGCGCTGTCGATGTCCGACCGCGTGGCGGTATTCAACAAGGGTCGCATCGAACAGGTCGACAGCCCGCGCAACCTGTACATGAAACCGGCCACCACCTTCGTGGCGGAATTCGTCGGCACCTCCAACGTGATCCGCGGTGATCTGGCGAAGCAAATCAGTGGCAATCCACAGCCGTTCTCGATTCGCCCGGAACACGTGCGTTTCGCCGAAGGCCCGCTGGCCAGCCACGAAATCGAAGTCACCGGCTTGCTCCACGATATCCAATACCAGGGCAGCGCCACCCGCTATGAACTGAAACTGGAAAACGGCCAGACCCTGAACATCAGCCAGGCCAACAATCAGTGGCTGGACACCAGCGCGCAACACCAGACCGGTCAGCGCATCAGCGCGCGCTGGGCACGCGAAGCCATGATTCCGTTGCACGACACCGTTGCAGGCGGGGTGTGAGATGAACACCGTGGCTATCCCTCAATCTCCGGCCAGCGGCTCGCTGTTGCGCAGGTTTTCCAACCTGTTGTATCGCCGGCCGAATTTTTACCTGTCGCTCCTGCTGGTACCGCCGCTGCTGTGGTTCGGCGCGATCTACCTGGGTTCATTGCTGGTTCTGCTGTGGCAAGGTTTCTACACCTTCGATGACTTCACCATGGCGGTCACTCCCGACCTGACCCTGGCCAACTTCACCGCGCTGTTCCAGCCGTCGAACTTCGACATCATCCTGCGCACTCTGGGCATGGCGATTGCCGTGTCGATTGCCAGCGCCATCGTCGCATTCCCGATCGCCTACTACATGGCGCGCTACACCACGGGCAAGACCAAGGCGTTTTTCTACATCGCGGTGATGATGCCGATGTGGGCCAGTTACATCGTCAAGGCCTACGCCTGGACCTTGCTGCTGGCCAAGGGCGGCGTGGCACAGTGGTTCGTGCAGCACCTGGGGCTGGAACCGGTCCTGCAGTTCGTGCTGGGCATTCCGGGCGTTGGCGGCAGCACCTTGTCGACCTCGCACCTGGGCCGCTTCATGGTGTTCGTCTACATCTGGCTGCCGTTCATGATCCTGCCGATCCAGGCTTCGCTGGAACGCCTGCCGCCCTCGCTGCTGCAAGCCTCCGCCGACCTCGGGGCCAAGCCGCGCCAGACCTTCATGCAAGTGATTCTGCCGCTGTCGATCCCGGGCATTGCCGCCGGTTCCATCTTCACCTTCTCGCTGACCCTGGGCGACTTCATCGTGCCGCAACTGGTCGGCCCGCCCGGCTACTTCGTCGGCAGCATGGTCTACGCCCAGCAAGGCGCCATCGGCAACATGCCAATGGCTGCCGCGTTCACCCTGGTGCCAATCGTGCTGATCGCCATCTACCTGTCCATCGTCAAACGTCTGGGGGCCTTCGATGCACTCTGAAAAAGCATCTCTCGGGCTACGCATCGCGGCCTGGGGCGGATTGGTGTTCCTGCACTTCCCGATCCTGATCATCTTCCTGTACGCCTTCAACACCGAAGACGCGGCGTTCAGCTTTCCGCCCAAGGGCTTCACTTGGAAGTGGATCGGCGTGGCGTTCTCCCGGCCGGACGTGCTCGAAGCCATCAAGCTGTCGTTGCAGATCGCCTCGATTGCCACGCTGATCGCCATGGTCCTTGGCACGCTGGCTTCGGCAGCACTGTACCGCCGGGACTTCTTCGGCAAGCAGGGCATCTCGCTGATGCTGATCCTGCCGATCGCCTTGCCGGGGATCATCACCGGGATCGCGTTGCTGGCAACCTTCAAGACACTGGGCATCGAGCCGGGGATGTTCACCATCATCGTCGGCCACGCGACCTTCTGCGTGGTGATCGTCTACAACAACGTCATCGCCCGCTTGCGCCGCACGTCCCACAGCTTGATCGAGGCCTCGATGGACCTCGGCGCCGACGGCTGGCAAACCTTCCGCTACATCATCCTGCCGAACCTCGGCTCGGCGTTGCTGGCCGGCGGCATGCTGGCGTTCGCCCTGTCGTTCGACGAAATCATCGTCACCACCTTCACCGCCGGCCATGAACGGACCCTGCCGCTGTGGCTGCTCAACCAGTTGAGCCGCCCACGGGACGTGCCAGTGACCAACGTCGTGGCGATGCTGGTGATGATCGTGACCATGCTGCCGATCCTTGGCGCCTATTACCTGACCCGTGGCGGTGAAAGCGTTGCGGGCAGTGGCGGGAAATAAATCAATAACTGACAACAACTACCCCTTGTGGGAGCGAGCCTGCTCGCGAATAGGCCATCACATTCAACACTGATGTGCCTGATCCACCGCTTTCGCGAGCAGGCTCGCTCCCACAGGGGCCGGTTTCAAAACAAGATCTGCTTTGAAGAGGACAACGCCATGCAAACCAAACTCTTGATCAACGGCCAACTGCAAGTCGGCGAAGGCCCCGCCCAACCGGTGTTCAACCCTGCGCTGGGTCGTGTGCTGGTGGAAATCAACGAAGCCAGCGAAGCCCAGGTCGATGCCGCAGTGCGTGCCGCCGACGCCGCCTTCGACAGCTGGTCGCAGACCCCGCCGAAAGAGCGTTCGCTGCTGCTGCTCAAACTCGCCGATGCCATCGAGGCCCACGGCGAAGAGCTGGCCAAACTGGAATCGGACAACTGCGGCAAGCCTTACAGCGCCGCGCTGAACGATGAGATCCCGGCGATTGCCGACGTGTTCCGCTTCTTTGCCGGCGCCAGCCGCTGCATGAGCGGCTCGGCCGGTGGCGAATACCTGCCGGGCCACACCTCGATGATCCGCCGCGACCCGGTAGGCGTGATCGCCTCCATCGCGCCGTGGAACTACCCGCTGATGATGGTCGCCTGGAAAATCGCCCCGGCCCTGGCCGCCGGTAATACCGTGGTGCTCAAACCGTCGGAACAAACCCCGCTGACTGCGCTACGCCTGGCCGAACTGGCGTCGGACATCTTCCCGGCCGGCGTGCTCAACCTGGTGTTCGGCCGTGGTCCTAGCGTCGGCAGCCCGCTGGTCACCCACCCGAAAGTGCGCATGGTGTCGCTGACCGGTTCGATCGCCACCGGCTCGAACATCATTTCCAGCACCGCCGACAGCGTCAAACGCATGCACATGGAACTGGGCGGCAAGGCCCCGGTGATCATCTTCGACGACGCCGACATCGACGCGGCCGTCGAAGGCATCCGCACCTTCGGGTTCTACAACGCCGGCCAGGACTGCACCGCCGCCTGCCGCATCTACGCGCAGGAAGGCATCTACGAGAAATTCGTCGAGAAACTCGGTGCCTCCGTCAGCAGCATCAAGTACGGCGTGCAGGACGATCCGTCGACCGAACTCGGCCCGCTGATCACCGCGCAACACCGCGACCGCGTGGCCGGTTTCGTCGAACGCGCCGTGGCCCAGCCGCACATTCGCCTGATCACTGGCGGCAAGGCTGTCGAGGGCAGTGGTTTCTTCTTCGAACCGACCGTGCTGGCCGACGCCCAGCAGGATGACGAGATCGTGCGGCGTGAAGTGTTCGGGCCGGTGGTGTCGGTGACCAGGTTCAGCGATGAAGCGCAGGTGCTGGGCTGGGCCAACGATTCGGACTACGGCCTGGCCTCCTCAGTGTGGACCGCCGACGTCGGCCGCGCTCATCGGATGTCGGCGCGCTTGCAGTACGGCTGCACCTGGGTCAATACGCACTTCATGCTGGTCAGCGAAATGCCTCATGGCGGTCAGAAGTTGTCCGGGTATGGCAAGGACATGTCCATGTATGGGCTGGAGGATTACACCGTTGTGCGGCATGTGATGTTCAAGCACTAAGAAACGCATCGCCTGTAGGAGCGAGCCTGCTCGCGATGGACGTCAACGTTGACGCGGGGATCCTGACGCCCCGCGGTGTCCTCGGTTTTTTCGCGAGCAAGCTCGCTCCTACAGCGAATGGGTCACCTCGGTTTCAAGGCAGAAACCGGCAATACGCACCACCAGGCTCCACAGCAAAAAAACAAAACAATAACCACCTATCCTGGCGGTGCCCTCAAGGCCCCGTCACGGATTCGGACATCCGAAATCTGCCGATTTTCCGGAGCAATCACACATGAGTGCATCACCCGATCTCTCTGCAGCCCTTGCCGACAGCGATGCCGAGCAACTGCGCAAACTGGGTTACACCTCCAACTTCAATCGCAGCATGAGCCTGTGGGAAAACTTCGCCTTGGGCTTCACCTACCTGTCCCCGGTCGTCGGGGTTTATACCCTGTTCGGCCTGTGCCTGGCCGCGGGCGGGCCACCGATGTTCTGGGCCTACTTGCTGGTCGGTTGCGGCCAATTGCTGGTGTGCCTGATCTTCGGCGAAGTGGTTTCGCAGTTCCCGATTTCCGGCGGCGTGTACCCGTGGGCCCGCCGCCTGGTGGGCAAACGCTGGGCGTGGATGGTCGGCTGGATCTACTCCATCGCCCTGTGTGTGACCATCGCGGCGGTTGCCGTGGGTGCCGGTCCGTACCTCGCCGCCATGATGGGCTTTGAACCGAGCAACAACACCAACATCATCATCGCCCTGTTCCTGACGCTCTTCGCCACCCTGGTCAACCTCAGCGGCACCAAAGTACTGGCGCGGATTGCCATGTTCGGCTTCCTCTGCGAATTGGTGGGCGCGGTGATCGTCGGCGTTTACCTGCTGATCTTCGAGCGTCATCAGCCGATCAGTGTGTTGTTCAACACCTTCGATATCAGCGTCGACGGATCGTACCTGCCGGCCTTCCTCACCGCGTCGCTGGCGGGGATGTTCCTGTACTACGGCTTCGAGGCTTGCGGTGATGTTGCCGAAGAAACCCCGAACCCGAGCAAGAAAATCCCGGTGGCCATGCGCATGACCATCTACATCGGCGGCATCGCGGCAATGTTCGCCTGCCTGGCGCTGATCCTCGCCGTGCCGGACATGCAGGCGGTGATCAACGGCACCGACAAGGACCCGGTCAGCACCATCCTCAACAACGCGTTCGGGCCAGTGGGTTCGAAAGTGGTGATGGGCGTAGTGATGATTTCCTTCATCTCCTGCGTCATCAGCCTGCAAGCGGCAGCCAGTCGCCTGCTGTATTCCTACGCCCGTGACGAGATGGTCATCGGCAGCCGACTGCTGAAGAAGATTTCCCCTACGACGCAGGTTCCGGTTGCCGCGCTGTTCGTCTCCGGTGTCCTGCCGGCGCTTATCATCATCCTCGGCTTCTTTCTGCAGGATGCGGTCGCCACCATCGTCAGCTTCGCGGCCATCGGCATCTACCTGGCGTTCCAGATGATCGTACTCGCGGCCCTGTACGCCCGCATGAAGGGCTGGAAACCGAGCGGAAAATTCACCCTCGGCGCCTGGGGCTGGGCGGTGAACATCGGCGCACTGGTCTATGGTGTCGGGGCCATTATCAACATGGCCTGGCCACGGACACCGGATGCCGCGTGGTACATCAACTACGCCATGGTACTGAGCACGGCCATCGTGATTGGCCTGGGCTTGCTCTACATGTGGATCGCCAAGCCGTATGACCACGGCACCGCCCCGGCGGGCGATGCGTGGAAAGTCAGCCGGTAACGGCATTCGCCCCGGTGCCGTTGTGGCGCCGGGGCGATTTGAAAAACCAACAAGGATTGAATATGGATATCACCCGCCGCGACTTTCTCAACGGCGTCGCTGTCACCATCGCTGCCGGCATGACCCCTCTGCAACTTCTCCAGGCCGCCCCTGACGGGCGCTACTACCCTCCGGCACTGACCGGTCTGCGGGGTAACCACGTCGGCTCGTTCGAAATGGCCCACCAGATGGGCTGGGAGAAAAAGGTCTTCGACACCGACAAGCTGCCGATCACCGAGGAATATGACCTGGTGGTGGTAGGAGGCGGCCTCAGCGGACTGTCCGCTGCGTGGTTCTACCGTGAGAAACATCCGAAAGCGCGCATCCTGATTCTGGAAAACCACGACGACTTCGGCGGCCACGCCAAGCGCAACGAATTCTCCGCCGGTGGTCGCATGATCATCGGCTACGGCGGCAGTGAAGCCTTCCAGTCGCCAAATCATCTGTACAGCCAGGAAGTGAACGGCCTGCTGAAGAAACTCGGGGTGAACATCAAACGCTTCGAGACCGCGTTTGACCGCCAGTTCTACCCGGGCCTGGGCCTGTCGCGCGGGGTGTTCTTCGACAAGGAAAACTTCGGCGAAGACAAACTGGTGACCGGTGACCCGACGCCTATGGTGGCCGACGACATCGCCCCGGACCAGTTGCACGCCCGCTCCATCCCGGACTTCATCAACGACTTCCCGCTGCCGCAAGCCGACCGCCAGGCGTTGATCGCCTTGCACATGACGCCCAAGGATTACCTGCCCGGCAAAACCACCGAGGAAAAAACCGCGCACCTGGAAGCCATCAGCTACCAGGACTTCCTGCTCAAGGACGTAGGCTTGTCAGCTCAAGCGGTGAAGTATTTCCAAAGCCGCACCAACGACTTCATGGCCCTGAGCATCGATGCGGTTGCCGCGTCCGACGCCTACTCAGTCGGTTTCCCAGGCTTCAGCGCGATGAATCTGCAGCCGATCAGCGAAGAAGCCCAGGCGGAAATGGAAGAGCCCTACATCTACCACTTCCCCGACGGCAACGCCTCGCTGGCGCGCTTGCTGGTGCGCAGCCTGATCCCGACCGTGGCACCGGGGCACACCATGGACGATATCGTCCTCGCCCCGTTCGACTACGCCAAACTCGATCAGGCCAAAGCCCCGGTACGCATCCGTCTCAACAGCACAGCGGTGAGCGTGCGCAACGTCGGCAGCGGCGTGAACGTCGGCTACAGCCGCGGCGGCCAGCTCAGCCAGGTGCGCGGCAAGCACTGCATCATGGCCTGCTACAACATGATCATCCCGTACCTGCTGCGCGACCTGCCGCCGGAGCAATCCCACGCCCTGAGCCAGAACGTGAAGTTCCCGCTGGTGTACACCAAGGTCGTGATCCGCAACTGGCAGTCGTTCCAGAAACTCGGTGTGCATGAAATCTATGCGGCGACCCAACCCTACAGCCGGATCAAACTCGATTACCCGGTAAGCATGGGCGGCTACGACCACCCGAATGACCCGACGCAGCCGATCGGCCTGCACATGGTCTACGTGCCCACCAGCCCCAACAGCGGCATGAACGCCCGCGACCAGGCCCGCGCCGGCCGTGGCCGCCTGTACGGCCAGAGCTTCGAACAACTGGAAGCGCAACTGCGTGACCAGCTGCAACGCATGCTCGGCCCTGGCGGCTTCAACCACCAAACCGACATCCTCGCCATCACCGTCAACCGCTGGTCACACGGCTACGCGTACTTCTCCAACAGCCTGTTCGACGATGCCGACGAAAGCGAAAAACTGATGAACCTGGCCCGTCAGCCGGTTGGACGGGTGAGCATCGCCAACTCGGACGCGGCGTGGAGTGCGTACGCCCATGCGGCGATTGATGAGGCGTATCGGGCGGTGGGGGAAGTGGGCTGATTGAGCACCCTGCCCGCAGCGATGCGGGCAGGGTTTGATGTTAAATCGGTTGCGGCTTGGAGAGGCTTTCGAATTCATCCATTAGCAAGTGGATTTCGGTGCTGGGGTTTGGCTCGCCGCTGATGGCAACGTCCTCGAGGATCTTCGGTGCCAAGGTTCTTGCCGTTAGGAACGGCGCTCCCAACAGCTGGGCAAAGTAGTTGATGTCTTTGCCCTTCTCATATTTTTCCATGGTTGGCTTTTCTCGCAAACTCTTGCTCACCAACTCGCCAGGGGAATGTTTCCCGACAGCTCTGAAGGGTTTTCGGTTGAAACCAAAGTGCAGCAGTAGCCAAAACTCAAAACAGGGATACGATGCAATGACTTTGATCTTTGGATGAGACTGCGCAACATTCAATGCACGCTGAAAGCAAAGGTGTGTATCTCGATCCAATACACAAAACACTTTGTCGAAGTACTTCTGCCGGCTGATTGCTCGCTCAACAATGCCACTCGGATGTGTGACGCCGCAGTGAGCAATTTCCACCTGGGCCTTGGCCCGAAAATAAAAGGCAGCCTCCTCCAGATAGCGTTTTCCTGACTTGCTGTCTTCACAGAGCACCAACACCTTAGGTTGAGGCTTGTACCCTGAACTCCTGCGATCAAATGACTTGCCTGAACTCACCATTGCTCAGCCCTGCCTTATCAACGGTAGCCCGCGATAACGGCCTTCAAAGTAGCGCTTCTCGACATCCTCACTTTCGCCCCCCTCAAAATCGTGAATGGAAAACAAACTGGTCGCGCCGTTGGCATCACGTTCGGTAATCCAGAACTGATCCCGCCGCAAAATCTTTTCGTTCATCAGATGAGTGTCGTGCGTTGTAAAAATCAGCTGGGTATCGAGGCCACTGTCCAGATGCTTGTCGATCAAGTCAGCGACGATGTCGGGATGAAGGCTGCTGTTGAGTTCATCGACACAAAGCACTCCACTGCCCCCCGCTTGATTCATCATGAACCAGGGCAACCAAAAGCCAATCAGGTTCTTTGTACCGCACGACTCCTCCGAAAAATCAAACTCCGCAGTACCTAAATGACTGGAATGTGTGAGGGTCACCTTGTTCTTTTGAACTGCCGCGAAGATCTCCTTCAGGGTAGGTTCTTTATTGTTCTGAATGGCATCGACCTCGTCTGAATTGAGCTCAATGATAGAGACCGGAATGTCCAATGCCTTGAGAAAGTCCCGAAGATCGTTCGTATGGCTCGATACCATCTGAAGAAATCGGATCGACGCCGTCGACAGCTCCATCATGCTGTTCTGCTCGACCACGAGAAGTCCGGTTTGGAACCAACTGAACGGCATTCGCAACTGAGTCATTTCTTCATTGCTGTTCTTCACGGCCTGCGCGAGGAAGAGCATTTTTGGGCTCGTCAGACGCCGCCAGGCGCCATGCACTTCTTTCCCGCCCTCCAGCGCCGTCCCGAAAACATAACGCTCCCCTTCGGCGTCGAATTGGCGGTCATACAGAAGCGTTTCGGTCCCTCCTGGATAAGAGAGCAACTGCTCTTGGACGATCCGCTGCCCAGTTAACCCCAGCACAAACCGATAGCGCTGCCCTCCTTGAATGAAGTTGTATTCAAATACACTGGGCGCATCCTTCAACGCGCGATCAAAACGAAAAGGCGAAACCGATAGCAACGCGTCACTTGGATTGGTTTCCATGACAAGCAAGCGCCCGACGACCCCCATCGCGCGGACCAATGAAGACTTGCCGGAAGCATTTGGGCCGTAAATCGCAGCCACCTTCAACAGGTCGGGGAGTTTTTCTGCGCAGGGCGGCTTGAATGTATTACGCGTTTTGCTCAGGAGAGGAGTCGCCGCCATGGACAAGGTTTGCTTGTCACGGAACGAGCGGTAATTGGAAACCGAGAATTCGATCAGCATGGAAAAAACCTGCAGTTCGTTTGCTGGACTCGAATACATAAAGGAAAAAATGCGCTTCAGGTGCCGCTTCTCTGCAGCCAATGCAAAAACAGGAAAATCCTACAGATCGAACCTTCGAATACCGGCGCCGATTCCTACAACAAGCGTCGCCAGAGTAGACTTGGCGCCGCGAGCGCCTGACCGATAGGCTTCAATCCGTCGCTGCCAAATCAGCGGCCCGGAGTCGAAGCCGGAACATATCAACATGGCGCATCCGCGCCCCCATATGAGCTGGGGCATTTTTTTGCCTTTCAGTTTCGCGTTATGGCGGGCCGTGTGGCGCGGGCCTCTCGGCTTCCATGTTGATCGAGAATGTTCCGACTTCGAACGCCCCACGGTCCGCCACCCAAATCTTTCGAAGGATTAGTGGCGGCTCCTTTTTCAACATGGAGTCGAAAAATGCACAAGCACACATCACATCCAACTGAAATTCCTTCCTGCTTCATCCCTAAAGTCTTCACCCGCCACAACCGCTTCCTCCATGCCTTCATGCAAGACAGGCAAGCCTGGTTCTGCGCCCAGGATCTGGGTCGCTTGATGGGCAAACCACTCAATGAACGCCTGACCCTGAAACTCGATCCCGACCAACGTCGCACCGTCTGGCTGCTCAAGGACGGCAAAACGGTCGAAACACTGATGGTCAGCGAATCAGGCATGTACGCCTTGTTGGTTCACCACTTCGTCCCGGAAAACCGCAACCTGCGCCAGTGGTTGAGCAACGAAGTCATACCCTCGCTGCGTGATGCGAAATCAGAGCCTGTGGAAAACCTGCCAAGCCTGAGCTCCTTGAATTGGGCGGGAGTTTCGGTGCCCTTGCTGCATTACCAACATCACGCCTGGATCAAGTGGCGAGACATGCCTGAGTTGATGCAGGTGCAGCGCCCCTTCCCAATCGCTGGCACTTGCCGTTGAAGGGATAAATCGAGCTGATTAAAAAGGGACAGACTTCACAGTCCGTCCCTTTGGTTTGAGTCCTCTCAATTAATTGTCCTGCTGAATGAGCTATATCCACATGAACGAGACTCACAGCGTCAAACGAAACATCATAGAAATGATTCCATGTGATAGCTCGTTTGCAGAAGCGTATCTCCATAAGCTCGACCAACAATCTGCCCGACAGCAAGCAATAGACGCTGGCATAGCCGACGCTGATGCAGGCAGGTTAACCAGTCTGGCCACCGTGAAGGCCAAATGGCTCTCACGGTAACCCGCCCTGCTTCAAAACCTCGAAACACTCCTCATCGCATCCACCAGATACCTCATCGCGATCCTGTCGCTCTCCGACAACTCCCGATACCGCTCCACCAGTTTCATTTCCTCGTTATTAAGCCGGCGCCTGCGTCGCCCGATGGCCAGGCACGGAAAGATTCCCAACATTTCGGTGATGCCTTGTACTTTCGACATGGACGATGTCCTTCTCTATACGTCAAAGAAAACTGCAAAAAACTGCATCGCCCTATCCCTTTTTCAGCAGCCGCTGGGTGCCCGCTGAACCGCACCGGTCCGAAGGGCATAAACCGGTCATGTGCACAGAATAGAAATATTCCGGGCGCTGAAAAGCGGTTTTTAGAGTAATTAGTCGAAAAAAGCAGAAATGCCCTGTAAATCAGAAACCCCTGTCGGAATTGTTTCCCGACATTTCTTGTTTCATTGCCGAGCCAGCGCTGTGCCATCAATCAATTCTGCTCTGCAATCGAACGGTTTAAGCTGTCGGGCATCTGTTCTACAGTCCGTTGCGTTTGGCCGAAGGCATGTCCGAACCGTATTTTCTGATCCAGCACGTGCCAGGAACGGCGCGGGATTGCTCACGACAGGTTGTATTTATGCACCGCAGGAACTTGCTCAAAGCCTCCATGGCCATCGCGGCCTACACCGGTTTGTCCGCCACGGGCCTGTTGGCCGCCCAAGCCTGGGCCGCCAGCGGCGGCACCGCCGATGGCGAGGCCAGCGCATTCGATTTCGAGGCGCTGAAGCTCCAGGCCAAACAGCTCGCCAGCAATCGCTACCAGGACACCAAGCAACAGTTGCCGCCGACCCTGGCGAGCATGACGCCGCAGAACTTCAATGCGATCCGCTACGACGGCAATCATTCGTTGTGGAAAGAACTCAAGGGTCAGCTGGACGTGCAGTTCTTCCACGTCGGCATGGGCTTCAAGCAGCCGGTGCGCATGTACAGCGTCGATCCGAAAACCCGGATGGCCCGCGAGGTGCATTTCCGCCCGTCGCTGTTCAACTATGAAAACACCACGGTCGACACCGCACAGCTCAAGGGCGACCTGGGTTTCTCCGGCTTCAAGTTGTTCAAGGCCCCGGAACTGGACAAGCACGACGTCGTGTCCTTCCTCGGCGCCAGTTACTTCCGTGCGGTGGACGCCACCGGCCAGTACGGCTTGTCGGCCCGCGGGCTGGCCATCGACACCTACGCCAAGAAACGTGAAGAATTCCCCGACTTCACCAAGTTCTGGTTCGAGACGCCGGACAAGGACAGCACCCGCTTCGTGGTCTACGCCCTGCTCGACTCTCCAAGTGCCACCGGTGCCTACCGCTTCGATATCGATTGCCAGGCCGAGCGCGTGGTGATGGAGATCGATGCCCACGTCAACGCACGTACCGCCATCGACCAACTGGGCATCGCACCGATGACCAGCATGTTCAGCTGCGGCACCCACGAGCGCCGCATGTGCGACACCATTCACCCGCAAATCCACGACTCCGACCGCCTGGCCATGTGGCGCGGCAACGGCGAGTGGATCTGCCGCCCGCTGAACAACCCGGCGACCCTGCAATTCAATGCCTTCGCCGACAAGGACCCGAAAGGTTTCGGCTTGGTGCAGACCGACCACGAGTTCGCCAGCTATCAGGACACCGTCGACTGGTACAGCCGCCGCCCGAGCCTGTGGGTCGAGCCGACCACCGCATGGGGCGAAGGCTCGGTCGATCTGCTGGAAATCCCTACCACCGGCGAAACCATGGACAACATCGTCGCCTTCTGGACTCCGAAGAAACCTGTGGCTGCGGGGGATTCGCTGAACTACGGCTACAAGCTGTACTGGAGCGCATTGCCGCCAGTCGGAACGCCGTTGGCACGGGTCAACGCAACCCGTTCCGGGATGGGCGGTTTCACCGAAGGCTGGGCGCCGGGCGAGCATTACCCGCCCGTCTGGGCCCGTCGTTTTGCCGTGGACTTCACCGGTGGTGGCCTGGATCGCTTGCCTGAAGGCACAGGCATCGAGCCGGTGGTCACTTGCTCGAACGGCGAGGTCAAGGATTTCAGCGTGCTCAAGCTCGATGACATCAAGGGCTACCGCATCCTGTTTGACTGGTACCCGACCAATGACAGCGTGGAGCCCGTCGAGCTGCGCCTGTTCATCCGCACCAACGACCGCACGCTGAGTGAAACCTGGTTGTACCAGTACTTCCCGCCAGCGCCGGACAAACGCAAGTACACCTGATGATCGGGTAGCACCCCGCCACCATTCGGTTTTCCGAACGCGACCCGCGGGTCGGTTCGGTTAACCGGATCACCCCGCTGAAATTTCAGCGCAAGAAAAAATTAATTTCCTTGTAAATCAATACTTTGACCAATACCGACTGGTCTGGCACGAGTCATGCTCTACACTTCTTCGACGAATGTCCTTTGCGCTCACTCATCGTAGCGCTCAGGTGTTTTGCAGCACAAAAGGGCCGATGAACTGGCTCCATAAAAAAACAATGTCGAGGAAAATTTGATGCGCATCGTTCCCCATATCCTGAGCGCAGCCATTGCTGCCGCTCTGATCAGCACGCCAGTTTTCGCCGCCGAACTCACCGGCACCCTGAAGAAGATCAAAGAATCCGGCACCATCACCCTGGGCCATCGCGACGCTTCCATTCCGTTTTCCTATATCGCGGATGCTTCCGGCAAACCGGTCGGCTACTCCCACGACATCCAGCTGAAAGTCGTCGAAGCCCTGAAAAAAGACCTCGACATGCCGAACCTCCAGGTCAAATACAACCTGGTGACTTCGCAAACCCGTATCCCGCTGGTGCAGAACGGCACCGTGGACCTCGAGTGCGGTTCCACCACCAACAACGTCGAGCGTCAGCAGCAGGTTGACTTCTCCGTCGGCATCTTCGAAATCGGTACTCGCCTGCTGTCCAAGGCAGACTCCAAGTACAAGGATTTCCCTGACCTGGCCGGCAAGAACGTCGTGACCACCGCCGGCACCACGTCCGAGCGCATCCTCAAGGCGATGAACGCCGACAAGCAGATGGGCATGAACGTCATCTCCGCCAAAGATCACGGCGAGTCGTTCCAGATGCTGGAAACCGGCCGTGCCGTTGCGTTCATGATGGACGACGCCCTGCTGGCAGGTGAAGCGGCCAAGGCCAAGAAGGCAAGCGACTGGGCCGTGACCGGCACTCCACAGTCCTACGAAATCTACGGCTGCATGGTGCGCAAAGGCGACGAGCCGTTCAAGAAGGCTGTGGATGACGCCATCAAGGCCACCTACGCATCGGGCGAGATCAACAAGATCTACGAAAAATGGTTCATGCAGCCGATCCCGCCAAAAGGCCTGAACCTGAACTTCCCGATGAGCGACGAACTCAAGGCCCTGATCGCCAATCCGACTGATAAAGCGGCTGACGACAAGAAGTCCTGATTTCTGACTAACCTTATCCCCTGAAAGGGCCTTAGCCCTTCCAGGGGAATGCACTCCCTGCTGGCATTTCTGGAAACACTCGAACCGGTGGCTGTCGAGCCGAGCGCGTGTGCCTGTCCCCCAAGGACAGGCGGGAACGGAGCTTCCCCCAAGCGGGCATTTGTACATCGATCGAATCCGAGGGGAGACCCTAATGAATTACAACTGGGACTGGGGCGTGTTCTTCAAGTCCACCGGCGTGGGCAGCGAGACCTATCTCGACTGGTACGTGTCCGGTCTGGGCTGGACCATCGGCATCGCCATCGCGGCCTGGATCATCGCCCTGACACTGGGCTCGATCCTGGGCGTCATGCGTACCGTGCCGAACCGCATCGTATCGGGCATCGCCACCTGCTACGTCGAACTCTTCCGTAACGTGCCGCTGCTGGTTCAGCTGTTCATCTGGTACTTCCTGGTACCCGACCTGCTGCCGGCCGACCTGCAAGAGTGGTACAAGCAGGACCTGAACCCGACCACCTCGGCCTTCCTCAGCGTCGTCGTGTGCCTGGGCCTGTTCACCACCGCCCGGGTTTGCGAACAGGTGCGCACCGGTATCCAGGCCCTGCCCAAAGGCCAGGAATCCGCGGCCCGCGCCATGGGTTTCAAGCTGCCGCAGATCTACTGGAACGTGCTGCTGCCCCAGGCTTACCGGATCATCATTCCGCCGCTCACCTCGGAATTCCTGAACGTCTTCAAGAACACTTCCGTGGCGTCGCTGATCGGCTTGATGGAATTGCTCGCGCAGACCAAACAGACCGCCGAGTTCTCCGCCAACCTGTTCGAAGCCTTTACCCTGGCCACGCTGATCTACTTCACCCTGAACATGAGCCTGATGTTGCTGATGCGCCTGGTCGAGAAGAAAGTCGCCGTACCGGGCCTGATCTCCGTAGGGGGTAAATGATGGAATTCGATTTCTCGGGCATCATCCCGTCCCTGCCGGGCCTGTGGAACGGCATGGTCATGACCCTCAAGCTGATGGCCATGGGCGTGGTCGGTGGCATCATCCTCGGCACCATCCTGGCGTTGATGCGCCTGTCCCACAACAAGCTGCTGTCGAACCTCGCCGGCGCCTACGTCAACTACTTCCGCTCGATCCCGCTGCTGCTGGTAATCACCTGGTTCTACCTGGCGGTACCGTTCGTGCTGCGCTGGATTACCGGCGAAGACACCCCGATCGGCGCGTTCGCCTCGTGCATCGTGGCGTTCATGATGTTCGAAGCGGCGTACTTCTGCGAAATCGTCCGTGCCGGCGTGCAGTCGATTCCCAAGGGTCAGATGGGCGCTGCCCAGGCCCTGGGCATGTCCTACGGCCAGATGATGCGCCTGATCATCCTGCCGCAGGCGTTCCGCAAGATGACGCCGCTGTTGCTGCAACAGAGCATCATCCTGTTTCAGGACACCTCGCTGGTCTACGCCGTCGGCCTGGTGGACTTCCTCAATGCTTCGCGCGCCAGTGGCGACATCATTGGCCGCTCCAATGAGTTCCTGATTTTCGCGGGTCTCGTGTACTTCATCATCAGCTTTGCCGCCTCGCAGCTGGTCAAGCGTCTGCAAAAAAGGTTCGCCGTATGATCTCTATCAAAAGCATCAACAAGTGGTATGGGGACTTCCAGGTTCTGACTGATTGCAGCACCGAGGTCAAAAAAGGCGAAGTGATCGTGGTGTGCGGGCCATCCGGTTCCGGCAAGTCGACCCTGATCAAGTGCGTCAACGCCCTGGAACCCTTCCAGAAAGGCGACATCGTGGTCGACGGCACCTCCATCGCCGACCCGAAGACCAACCTGCCGAAACTGCGTTCGCGCGTGGGCATGGTGTTCCAGCACTTCGAGCTGTTCCCACACCTGACCATTACCGAAAACCTGACCATCGCGCAGATCAAGGTATTGGGCCGCAGCAAGGAAGAAGCCACCAAGAAAGGCCTGCAACTGCTTGAGCGCGTCGGCCTCTCGGCTCACGCCCACAAGCACCCGGGCCAATTGTCCGGTGGTCAGCAGCAGCGCGTGGCGATTGCCCGTGCGCTGGCGATGGACCCGATCGTCATGCTGTTCGACGAACCGACCTCGGCGCTGGACCCGGAAATGGTCAACGAAGTGCTCGACGTGATGGTGCAACTGGCCCACGAAGGCATGACCATGATGTGCGTGACCCACGAAATGGGCTTCGCCCGTAAAGTGGCCGACCGGGTGATTTTCATGGACCAGGGCAAGATCATCGAAGACTGCAAGAAAGAAGAATTCTTCGGTGACATCAGCCACCGTGCCGAGCGTACGCAGCACTTCCTCAACAAGATTCTGCAGCACTAAAGCCACACCGCCGCCTGTAGGAGCGAGCTTGCTCGCGATGGTCGTTAACGATGACGCGTTCATCCTGAATGCACGCGTTGTCCTTGAGTTCTTCGCGAGCAAGCTCGCTCCTACAGTAGAGGTAGGCAGGCAAGTGGTGGTTGACCCAAGGCATCTGTGATGAAATGCGACCCTAATCTTTATCGCGCAGCGTCGCCGTCACTCGCCGTGAAACCCCGTCTGGTTCGTCATTTGTTCCTGCCGCCACTGATCATCGCCATGATGATCGGCCTGGGCTATATCGGCTTCTGGATCAGTGAGCACTATGGCATTCGCAGCCTTGGCGAGAACGGCCAGCGTCAGCTGGAACTGCACGCCCGTGCCGTCGAAAGCGAAATCAGCAAATACACCTACCTGCCCAGCCTGCTGGAGCTCGAAACCAGTGTTTCGCAGCTGCTGGCCGACCCGACCCCGGAACACCGGCAAACGGTCAACGATTACCTCGAAGGCCTGAACCGGCGCAGCCGCAGTCGGGCCATCTACGTGATGGACACCACCGGCCGCGTCATGGCCACCAGCAACTGGCGCGATGTCGACAGTTACCTGGGTGAAGACCTGTCCTTTCGCGCCTATTTCCAGAACGCCGTGCGCGGTCAGCCGGGGCGTTTCTACGGCATCGGCAGCACCAACGGCGAACCCGGTTACTACCTGGCCCATGGCCTGGAAGAACACGGCAAGATCATCGGCGTCGCGGTGGTCAAGGTGCGTCTGGAAGCCATGGAAGAGCGCTGGCAGCGCGCGCGGCTGGAAGCCTTCGTCAGCGACGAGAACGGCATCATCATTCTCTCCAGCGATCCGGCTCGACGCTTGAAATCGGTGGTGCCGCTGAGTGAAGAAACCAAGGAAAAACTTGCCCGCAGCCTGCAGTACTACTGGTTCCCGCTCAACGAATTGCAACCGCTGGCCCGGGAAACCCTGTCCGAAGGCGTGGAAAAACTCACGTTCCCGGCCAACAGTGAACTGCTGCTCCAACAAGATCGCGACGATGAAAACATCAGCTACCTGTCGCAAACCCGGCCGTTGAGCGATACGCCATGGAATTTCACCCTGCTCACGCCGCTTCAGGACTTGCGCCGCGAAGCGATCAACCAGGGGATTCTGGTGGCCGTGGCGTTTGCCCTCTGCGCCTTTCTGTTGATCGCCTGGAACGAGCGGCGCAAGGTGATCGCCACCCGCCTCGCGGCCCGGGAAGCCTTGCAGGAAGCCAACAACCAGCTGGAACGTCGGATTACCGAACGCACCACCGACCTGCGCGCCAGCAACGAACGGCTCAAGGGGCAGATCCGCGAACGCCGGCACGCCGAAGAGACCTTGCGCCGCGCCCAGGATGAACTGGTACAGGCCGGAAAACTCGCGGCCATCGGCCAGATGTCCACCAGCATCGCCCACGAACTGAACCAGCCGCTGGCGGCGCTGCGCACCTTGTCCGGCAATACCGTGCGCTTCCTCGAACGCGGCCAGCTCGATGTCGCCAGCACCAACCTCAAGACCATCAACGAACTGATCGACCGCATGGGCCGCATCACCGCCAGCCTGCGCTCGTTCGCCCGGCGCGGTGACGACAAGGGTCAGGCCTGCCTTGGCAAAGCGGTGGACGCGGCCTTGCAATTGCACGGCGCACGGGTGGAAAACACACCTCTGCAATTGCACCGCCATTTTGACGCTGTGCAGGTACAGATCGATCAGACCCGCCTGGAGCAGATTCTGGTCAACCTGATCGGCAACGCCCTCGACGCCATGCAAGCGCAGCCGCAACCCGAGCTGTGGCTCGAAGGCGAAACCTTCGATGGCAAATACCGCCTGCGCGTGCGTGACAACGGCCACGGCATCGACGCCGAAGCACGCAAGCACCTGTTCGAACCCTTCTTCACCACCAAACCCGGCGAACAGGGCCTGGGCCTTGGCCTGACCCTTTCCGCCAGCCTGGCCGCCGCCACCGGCGGTCACCTGGGTGTCGAGCACCCGGCCAGCGGTGGTACCGCATTCGTCCTCAGTTTACCGTTGGTAAGCCCCACTCCCGCCGAGCCAATATGAACAACGACCTTAGTGTATTGATCGTCGAAGACGACCCCCATGTGCTGCTCGGCTGCCAGCAGGCGCTGACCCTGGAAGACATTCCCTGCATTGGCGTGGGCAGCGCCGAAGAAGCCCTGGAGCGGGTCGGCGACAACTTCGCCGGCATTGTCGTCAGCGACATTCGCCTGCCGGGCATCGATGGCCTGGAGTTGCTGACCCGGCTCAAGGAGCGCGACCGCAGCCTGCCGGTGGTGCTGATCACCGGCCACGGCGACATCTCCATGGCCGTCGGTGCGATGCAGAAAGGCGCCTACGACTTCATGGAAAAGCCGTTCTCCCCGGAACGCTTGGTGGATGTGGCCCGCCGCGCTCTCGAGCAACGCAGCCTGGCGCGGGAAGTGTCGTCGCTGCGCCGGCAACTGGCCGAGCGCGACTCCCTCGAAGGGCGGATCATCGGGCGCTCGCCGGCCATGCAGAACCTGCGGGAGCTGATCGCCAACGTCGCCGATACGTCGGCCAACGTGTTGATCGAAGGCGAGACCGGCACCGGCAAGGAACTGGTCGCTCGCTGCCTGCATGATTTCAGTCGGCGGCACACCAAGCAGTTCGTCGCCTTGAACTGCGGCGGCCTGCCGGAGAACCTCTTTGAAAGCGAAATCTTCGGCCACGAAGCCAACGCTTTTACCGGTGCCGGCAAACGACGGATCGGCAAGATCGAACACGCCGACGGCGGCACGCTGTTCCTCGACGAAGTGGAAAGCATGCCCCTGCCCTTGCAGATCAAACTGCTGCGGGTATTGCAGGAACGCACCCTCGAACGCCTCGGTTCGAACCAGAGCGTGGCGGTGGATTGCCGCGTCATCGCGGCGACCAAGTCCGACCTCGTCGAGTCGAGCAAGGCCGGCGAATTCCGCAGCGACCTGTACTACCGCCTCAACGTGGTGACCCTGGAACTGCCGCCGCTGCGCGAGCGCCGCGAGGACATCCTGCAACTGTTCGAACACTTTCTGCAGCAGTCGTCCCTGCGCTTCGACCGCGCGGTGCCGGAGCTGGACAACCAGACCCTTTCAAACCTGATGAGCCACGACTGGCCGGGCAACGTGCGTGAATTGCGCAACGTTGCCGAGCGCTTTGCCCTGGGCCTGCCGGCGTTCAAGAAAACCGGTGCCGGCGGAAGCAATCAAGGCCTGGCGTTTGCCGAAGCGGTGGAAGCCTTCGAGCGCAACCTGCTCAGCGATGCCTTGCAACGCAGCGGCGGCAACCTGACCCAGGCCAGCCAGGAACTGGGCATGGCCAAGACCACGCTGTTCGACAAAGTGAAAAAGTACGGCCTGAGCCATTGAGCTGTGTGGACCTGATTCTCAAAACACCCCTGGGCGCGGCGGTGGTGGTGAGCCTCGCTGGCCTGGCTACGCTTTCACAGAGAAATACATTCTCCTGTGGGAGCGGGCTTGCTCGCGAAAGCGGTGTGTCAGTCAACTCAAATGCCAACTGATACTCCCTCTTCGCGAGCAAGCCCGCTCCCACATTGGACCGAGGGAGTTAGAGGAGATTGTGATCAGCCACAGGCTCGATCTGCGCCCAGTGCGAAGTGTCTTCACGGTGCTCGCGCAAGTACGGCAACACCGCCCCCAGCAACGGCGCCTTGAACGCCTCCTGGAAACGATGGGCCAGACCCGGAATCAAGACCAACTGGCTGCCACGCAGATGCGCCGCCAGATGCACCCCGTGCATCACCGGCAGCAAGGGGTCGGCCGTTCCATGCACCACCAGCGCCGGCACCCGCAACTGGTTGAGCAGCGCGACCCGGCTCGGCTCGGCGAGAATGGCCATGATCTGGCGTTTCACGCCCTCGGGATTGAACGCCCGGTCATAGGACTGCGCCGCCTGATGCAACAGCACCTGACGATCATCGCTCACCATCGGGCTGCCGAGCGCCGCCAGCAAGTCGGCCTGTTGTTCCAGGGCCACCTCGCGGTTCGCTGCGCCACGTCGCGCCAGTAATTGCACCAGCGCCGCACTAGGCGCGGGCAAGCCTTCAGCCCCGGAGCTGGTCATGATCAGGGTCAGGCTCTCGACCCGCTGCGGGGCCATGGCCGCCATGTGCTGGGCGATCATCCCGCCCATGCTGGCGCCCAACACGTGGAATTGATCGATGTGCAAGGCATCCATCAAGCCCAGGCCATCGTCGGCCATGTCGGTCAGCGAGTACGGCGACGACACCGGCAATCCGAGTTTGTAGCGCAGCACTTCGAACGTCAGGTTGGCTTCGGCCGGTGCTTGCCGCCAGGTCGACAGGCCGACATCGCGATTGTCATAGCGAATTACCCGGAACCCCTGCTGGCACAGGGCAACCACCACCTCGTCCGGCCAGTGGATCAACTGCCCGCCCAGGCCCATCACCAGCAGCAAGGCCGGATCCGACGCACGGCCGATGCTCTGGTACGCCAGGCTTACCTCGGCCAGATCCACCCGCTCGGTCGGAACATTGACGTCACAACGCGAGGCCGCCAACGACGGCAGGCCGAACAACAGCGCGGCCAGAAATATGATTCGTGAAAAGAATGCAGCACCCATGAAAAAACACCAAAACGCAGAACCCCAGTAGAGCGCGAGTCTGATGAAGTTTGCTCAAGCGCGCTGCCACAGTTCCATGACAGTTTGATGAACGGCGCCGGGCGGTCATCCGGCGTCACAACCGGTTTGGCGATAACTATGTACCACCCCTCCTCCTGCCGACTGCCGCCTAATGCCCGTACCGCCGGCACGGCCCGGCTTTCTGGAGATTCATCGTCATGGTTGACGAAACCACCCCCCTTACGGCCGATTTCGGCCTCATCTACCCATTGCCCGCCAACCCGGACCAGGGCCTGAGCCTGAGCGCCTCGGCACGCTGGGAAGAATGCTGCGAGCAGTGGCTCAGCCTCATGGCGCAAAGCTCGCAAGCCCAGCTCGACACCGCTTGGTGGAGCGCACGTGCGCTCGGCACCGATCACTCGCGTCGGGAGCAAGCCATCCGCTTGTATCGCCAGCATTTCGAGGCGTCGAGCCAATGGGCGTTTGCCCAAGGCATCCTCGATGCCGGGCAGATCAAAACGTTACTGACGCTCATCGACCCGCCAACACCAACGCCTGACCAGCACCCCGTGTACGTCGAACAGCTGAACCTCAAAGATGACAATGGTCTGTCTGCCCCGCTGTCGGGCGCGCTGGTCATCACCCGGGATACCGATCAACCGGTCGCTCAGCTGTTGTATCTGCCTTCACACTCATCCGCCTGGATGACCTTTCAAAGCCGGATTGAACTGGAGCGCTGGTTGACCGAGCATCAACCACAGCGGTTCGACCAGCCCCGGCTGTCGATGGACAAGGGCAGCGTCGATTACACGGTCCTCGACACAGCTGTGCTGCGCACTGGCGCCGAAGCCCTGTTGTCCCGATTGTCCGTCGCCCCCGCGGACCGGCCCGGCAATGCTGCCGTGCTGGCCGCGCCCCCTGACCTGCCACTGGTGGAGACAGACGACAACGCGGCCCTGTTCGGCCAGCTCAGCCCCGATATTCCCTTGGGCGTGCGTCACCGCGCGCTGGCACAACAGCGGACGGCCCTGGAGAGTCTGCTCGGCGATGACTTTTCCGGTGATGCCAAGGATCCACGTCTGCAACGCCTGCAACAGCAACTCGAGACCCTCAGCGCTGCCGAGCAGGCCAGCAGCGCCGCCGCGACGGCGCTACTGGACGCCGCCGATGGCCTCAAATGGCTGGAGCTGCGCCACCAGCCGGGCCCGCATTACGCAGCCCTGCTCCAGGCACGCCAAGACGGTTTGCGCGCCGAAGCCGAACTGCAATTGAGCCTGAATCAGATCAACAGTGAAGAGCATCAATGGCTCATCAGTGTGCTGGATGCCCCCGATCAGCCCCGAGCGGCCGACCTGGTGGTCGCGCGGCTGGAACTGTCGGCAACCGACACCGAAGACGACACCCGCCGCACGCAAACCGAGGAACTGGACGGCGTTCTGCTGTTTGCCAAACCCTCGGCGCTGCTGGCAAATTCGACCGACAGCCTGTTGCTGTACTGGCCCGGACGCTTCGGTGGACTGCAACGGTTTGCCTCTCGACAGCTGCTGGAACAGTCGCTGTTCAAACGCCCGGTCAACGACCCTGCCCTGGCAGTGCACGTTTTGCCACTCAGCGGCTCGCCTTTTAAATACGCCCTGCAAATCCAGCTCCACAGCTGTGAACAACAAGCGGCCCGGATCATTGCAGCCAATCCTGTTCCGCTTCGTACCAGCCAGCGTGCGGCCGAACTGGAAAAACTGCGCGAGCAGACCCTCGCCTGCCTGACCGTCCCCCAATCCGCCGCCCGGGACTGGGTATACGCACGCATCGTCGAGCAAAACCAGAGCAGTGCGCTGGCCGCTCAATTGCCGTCGTGGCATCGCGAACTGCCTGCCGTGCAGCGTGACCGGCTCAAGACGCTGTTCAAATCCTGGATCGGCGCGATGCAGCGCTCCCACGCGTGGCTGGAACGTGAACTGCCGCCACGGGAAGCCTTCGCCATCAAGGCTGTCGACGCCCGGCTGCGCGTGGAATTCGACCTCACTCAACGGGTGGAGGTGCAGCTCGACGTTCCCGATTCCACGCTGTGGCAGAAAGTGGTGACTGAAGGCGCCGCTCCAGGCACCCCTCAACAAAATGTGCTGGTCGCCAGCGAGCAGCGCAGCAAGCTGTCCCTGGGTGAGCTGGCGCTGGGCAACATCGATCAGGAAATGGGGTGGCGACTGTCGTTCATGCAGGTCGAGGTCAGCGGTGCCGACGCCGCACAACAGCAGAAACTGAAAGGCGCCATCACGACGTCCTGGCTGAGCAAGCTGGTCACCGAGCTGGATCTGGCCGGGCAATATGAAAGGCTGATCCGCGAGACGTTCCTCGGCACCTCGACGGCATCGACGTTCAGTAATGAACATCGGCGCGAATGCCTGAGTGAGCCGTGGCGCCTGATGCTTCGCCTGCAAGGCGAATTCGCCGAGTTGGCAAAGGACATCGATGCCAACGGCCGGCAAGTGCTGGAAATCGCCATCGACGCCAACAGCCGTGAAGCCTTTGCCAGCGACGGCAAGCGCATCGAGTTGCTGCCCGCGCACCTGACCGTGGGCGGCAAGGACACCCACGCCCAGGGACCGAGCACCTTGACCGGCGTCACCTTTATCGTGGAGCACTTCAGCGGCCTGACCCTGCTGTTTCTGCCCGACAGCCCCGACGGCATTTATCTGCGCCAGTTCGACAGCCTTGAACAGGCACGGATGCGCCTGTTCAACGATTGCCTGCGCAGTCCGATGGTCAACTACCTGGCCGGCCGCGCCTTGACGGGTGATGTCGCCCACCACGTCAGTCGGATCAACCAGGCCCTATTGAAAAACTTCGACGGGCTGATCGGCGTCGGTACGCCCTGGCCAGCCAGCACTTCCCTGGCAGCGCATCTGCTGAATGTACACATGGGCCGTTTGCTGGAGGCCCATCGGGCGACGTCGCGCTCAAATGATGCGTTGTACCTGGAACAGGTCGCCTTGAAGTCCGGCGCAATGTTTAACTACCTGAAAATGGCTGTGGGCATGCTGCCCTTTGTCGGTACGACCATCGCCCTGTACGACGCCTGGAACAGCGCCAACCTGGCGGTGGCGGCCTTTCTGCGCGGTGATGTCGGCCATGGCCTGGCCGAGGTGGAGGCGGTGCTGTTGTCGCTGATCGACGCGGCCATGGACATTCTCCCCGGCACCACTGCCACCCCCGGTGTCGCTCGCGTCGCCACGCGCAATCGTCAGTGGCGGGCGCTGGGCAAAAGTCCGCGGGCCCTGCAGGTATCGACGCAACCCCAGGCGCGGCGGTCGCTGGAGCGCTTCAAGGGTTATGAATATGAAAAACCGATTTCCCTCGCGGGCCTGCAACCAGGCAGCGAAGGCATTTATCGCAACGTGTATCGCCACGCCGACGGCGACTTCATGCTCAGCCAGGGAAGAATCTATCGCATCGAACTGGAAGGCGAACTACCCCGCTGGCGCTTGAGTGGCACCAGCAGCCGGACCTACAAACAGCCAGTCGCCCTCGATGAATCAGGCCACTGGAACACCCACTTCGCGGTGTACGGCACCGTGATCGAAGGTGGAGGCGTGGGCGGTGGCGCGGTGCTCGGGCACATGGCCGACGGATTGGACCCACTCTGGCCGGCCGCCATTCGCCGCTGGCTGCCGCGCTGGTGGACCGACCGAGCCTTGCGCCGGCAATTGACCCTGACCAATACCGCCGACGCCTACTCGCTACGGCTTGATACCCAGACCCGCAGCAGCAACACCCTGCTTGAGCACTACTTCGGCCTCGAACTCCAGCAGCGCCCGGCCCTTCGCTCCCGTGCCGATGTCGCCTGCGCGAACGATATCGACCTTGCCCAGGCCCAATACCTGAATCTCGATGAGCTGATGCTGTATAGCCATGGCCGCAAACGCGTGCAGATCGAAGACATCCAAAGTCGCTGCGCCTGGATCATCGTCGACCGTTCGGTGCGGCGGATCAACCTGGCCAAGGAACGGCTGGTGGAACACCTCAATCGTATCGATCAGCTGATCGCCCGGTCAGATGCCACAGCGATCACCGATACCGCCGCGCACTTGCAGTTCATGGCGCAACGCAAGGAGATCCGCAAAAACTTTCTCAAAGATTTCGATCAGCTGCATACGACGGTCGAGGAAGCCAATCGCTGGAACCGCCGTATCACTAACCCGGCGCAAAAAAAGGAGATTGCGAAGGCCATGACGAACGTGAATGAGAAACTCAGCGAGGCCAATCACTACTACCTGAAAACGGCGCACACCCTGGAAATCATCACCCGTTATGACGCGGTGACCGACCTGTCCTGGATGTACTTCCACGTGCAGTTGAAAACAGCCCGCAACAAGGTCGGCCGCGCGCTGCTGACGCAACATCAGCTACCCCAGGTGAGCGCCAGCGTCAGTCAGCGCAGTAAAGTCCTCAAAGACTGCCTGGCCAGCTATACCGAGTTCCGGCGTCAGCTGGGCGCCTGGACCCTCGGCTATCCGCAGCATTTGGACCTGGAACAGGTCACCGCGTTTCTGGACAACCTGGACAAGGTTGAAGATTTTGCACGCCGGGCCATCAAGACGCGACCTTCGGTGGTGCCCAAAGAAGGCCGGCCCGGACAGCAACTGTTCGAGACCGAAGACAACCAGTTGCTGATCGGCATCGCCAGCACCGACGCCGTCACCCGACAAAAGCGCATCACCATCGAAGGTGTCGATGGCCACACGGAAACCTGGCTGCCGCGCTCCAGCGGCAAATATCGCCTCAGCGAGCCAACCGGTTCCGTGCAGCCGGAACTGCCCACCGATGTCGGGCCACTGCTGACAGAAGCCAGGAACAGGCTGGAGGCGGCAAACGCCTATACCCGCAAAGTCGAAGGCTATGCGCGGCAGGACATGCTCCCGGTCGACCTTGAGCACATGATGGGCAGCGAGGCCACGGAGTTGACCATGCGTGCCCAGGCCATCGAACGCTTGTCGCCCACCGATGCCGTAGCGCTGCAACTGCGCAAGCGGGCGGATGAGATGTTGCGCACGGGGCGCACCCTGCGCATCAATCAAAGCATGAGCAGCAAAACCCCGACCGAAGGCTATCTGGACTATCTGCTTGAACAACAAGTGGTGGACATCCGCAAGGAAGGTGGCTTGCGCGACCTGGGCAAACGCGCCGACGGACGACGGGATTTCCTGCAGGAGTACGAAGTGCGCGACCTGCGCAACGAACCGGCGCAAACCCTGTGGTACGCCCACTTCCACTACACCTCGGCCCAGCCGGCATTCGGTGACTTCGTCAAAGGCCATCTGAAACTGCCGGAACAACGCAACCTCGGCCTGAAATGGCAGCAGGACGTGGCCGCCAGTGGCGGTACGGTCGAGGCGATCTGGCGCGGCGACATCGGCAAACCGCTGGGCAACAAACACTTTTCGACGCTGTAAAATGACAACGACGGGGCACGCAATGTGCCCCGTCGTGGACAGCGGCACCAACATGAGACAAACTCAACCTTTTCGGTTTATCTACAAATTTTACTCATGGAGCAACCCGGTGCTTGAAATCCGTCACCTCAAGACCCTGCACGCCTTGCGCGAAGCCGACAGCCTGGTGGATGCAGCCGATCGCCTGCACCTGACCCAGTCGGCCCTGTCTCACCAGTTCAAGGAGCTGGAAGAGCGCATGGGCATGCCGTTGTTCGTGCGCAAGACCAAACCGGTGCGTTTCACCAGCGCCGGTTTGCGCCTGCTGCAATTGGCCGACGCCACCTTGCCATTGCTGCGCGCCGCCGAACGCGACATCAGTCGCCTGGCCGGGGGCACCGCCGGGCGCCTGCACATGGCCATTGAATGCCACAGTTGCTTCCAGTGGCTGATGCCAACCATCGACCAGTTCCGCGATGCATGGCCGGAAGTCGAGCTGGACCTGGCCTCGGGTTTTTCCTTCGCCCCGCTGCCGGCCCTGGCCCGTGGTGACCTGGACCTGGTGGTGACCTCCGACCCGCTGGATCTGGCCGGGATCACCTATGTACCGCTGTTCACTTATGAAGCGATGCTCGCAGTGGCCAACCAGCACCGCCTGGCCGGCAAGGCCTATATCGTCCCCGAAGACTTGCTCCCGGAAACCCTGATCACCTACCCCGTGGAACGGGACCGGCTGGACATCTTTACCCGCTTCCTCGAACCCGCCGACATCGAACCGGCCCAGGTCCGCACCTCGGAACTGACGGTGATGATGATGCAACTGGTGGCCAGCGGTCGTGGCGTGTGCGGCATGCCCCATTGGGCGCTGCATGAATACAGTTCGCGGGGTTATGTGAAAGCCAAGCGGCTGGGTGAGAAAGGTTTGTTCGCCACGCTGTATGCAGCGATCCGCGCCGACATGCTCGACGCACCGTACATGCGCGACTTCTTGCTGACGGCCAAGGACACGTCGTTTTCTACATTGGATGGGGTGAGTGCGGTTCGCTGAAATGCAATCAAATGTGGGAGCGGGCTTGCTCGCGAAAGCGGTGTATCAGCCAACATCATTGTTGAATGCAAGACCGTATTCGCGAGCAAGCCCGCTCCCACAAGGGATCTTGGTGATCCTTAGAGCTCGCGCCACATGTGGATCTTGTCGAAGTAATCCTCCCCAACCCGCACGGCCATCGGTTCCAGGCCGAACTGGACGAAACCGCAGCGCCGGTAGAGGTTGAACGCGGCATCGTTGCCAGCAGTGACGGTCAACTGGATCAGGCGCAAACCTGCATGGTGCTGCGCCTCGGCCAATGCCGCCTGAACCAGTTCATGGCCGAGCCCACGCTGGCGGACCCCGGGGGTCACGTACATGCCAAACAGCGTCACCTTGTGCCGGGCCTTCTCCCGAGACTCGAAGGCAAGGCCGACAATGCCGGCCAACCGGCCGGCCTCGAACGCCCCGAGCACCACGTCCAGCTTGCTCGTCAGGCGCGACTCCCACCAACCCAGCGGCATCGCCGCCCGCTCACGCACACTCGAGGTAAATGCCTGCGGGTGCAGATCGAAGGCTTCGAGCATCAGTGCCCGGTAGTCCAGGGCATGGCTGGCGTCCAGTCGCTCGATCCACATCCTCAGGCCATCCGTTTTTGCTCAAGCATCAGCCGCAGCGCCAGCCCCGACAATACGAAGCCCATGAAATAGCGCTGCATCGCCAGCCAGGTCGGATTGTTGACGAACCACGAGGCGATACCCGCGGCAAACATGGCGATCAGCAGGTTGACGCAGAAGCTGACGCTGATCTGGGTCAGCCCGAGGATGATGCTCTGGCTGAACACCGAACCGTGCTCCGGCGTGATGAACTGCGGAAACACCGACAGATAGAACACCGCGATTTTCGGGTTCAGGGCACTGGTCAGAAAACCCATGGTGATCAACTTGCGCGACGAATCCGGGGGCAACTGCTGGGCCTCGAACGGCGAGCGCGCACCGGGTTTGACCGCCTGCCAGGCCAGCCACAACAGGTACAACGCACCGGCCCACTTCAACACCTCATAGGCCATCGGCACCGCCAGGAACACCGCAGTCAGACCGGCGGCCGCAGCAAACAGGTGCACGAAAAAACCCGCGACCACACCGAGCAAGGAGATCACCCCGGCCTTGCGCCCCTGGCAGATCGAACGGGAGATCAGGTAGATCATGTTCGGCCCCGGGGTCAGTACCATCAGCAACGCGGCAGCAGCAAAAATCAGCAGGTCTTGAAGCGGGATCATGGGCGAGGTCCTTTGCGTGATGATCAGGCGATCGCAGTCAGCGATGCCCGATAAAACGGCAGGATCAGGTCCCTTGTCAATGGCGCCAGACAGACACCGCCGTCGGTCACCGGGTCGATCCAGATCACTTCTTCGATCTCCGCCGCCGGGGTGACGTCTGAATCAATCTTCAGCTGAAACAGCTCGGCGTGTACGACAAAACCCGGCTCATTGGCCGCCGGTGCCGAAAAGTGACCGAGGTAAACGGCCTGCGCCGGGTCGATGTCCAGACCCAGTTCTTCCTCCAGCTCCCGAGCCAGCGCATGAACCGGCAATTCATGGGGTTCGATCTTGCCACCGGGCTGCATGAACGCCGTGGTACCGCGCTTGCGCACCAGCAATGTGCGGCCATCGGGGCCGATCAACAGGGCGGCGGCGATGCGGATGAGTCTGGAGTGATTGGGTGAAACATTTATAGAAGAGGGCATCGCTGACCATAGGTCCATGTTGAGGGATGCACAGAATCCCATGCCTTCAAAACTCGGCCAAGAGTGAATCCAGAACTCTCCGCCAACGAGCCCGGAAATTTCCCACAAGCGACTTTGGTAGCGTGTTATGCCTTCACCGGTCAATCGCCCTCCGCCGCCACTGGAACCCCTCGCATGTCCGACATTTCAACGCTGAAAGAAAAAATCAACATCAAGACATTTCACTTCCTTCTCTTGTCGATGCTGACGTTTGGGCTCTACTCGTACGTCTGGCTATACAGGGTTTCGACGGCTGTTGAAGAGGTCACCCGCACAAAGGTCATGACCGAGACATTTCTGGTCGGATTTCTGACGCTGTCGGGGTTGGGGACTTTGCTGATCGTTATTCCCGTCGCCTATACCGAGGAGCTAAGCCTTTTGTGGAACGTTACGACTTTGCTGGTTTCTTTGGTCTGGTGCTTCCGCGTACGCAGGGCAATCCGGGCGTATGCGTTGGCCAAATACAATTTCGAACCACCAATGAATCGTGTCTACACGGTGTTGTTCGTTTTTTGCCATATCAATTACTGCATCAACGCCCTGCCCGACGACAAAAAGAAACACGAACTGGGCCAAGAACCGACCGACCGCTCCATGGACGCTTGAGTTTCATGTAAGAGCCGCCGCCAGGGTGATGAAATGACAGGGTGCGTTGCAACGAGCCATGAGCGACTACTCCGAATTTTATTGGATTTATGGCAGAGCCGAGTTCGGCGCAAATTACGGGTGTTGCGTTGTAGCTCTTCGGTCAGACAGGTGTGTCATCCAAGAGGGCCTCATCGCGAGCAGGCTCGCTCCCACAGTGGATCTTCGGTGAATACAAACCCGGTGAACGACTGCAATCAAATGTGGGAGCGAGCCTGCTCGCGAAGGCGTCAGTCCAGCCAACACAGAACCGGGGTCAGCGCGAAGGAATCAGCAGCTCCAGCAATCCAGATGCATGCTCGACCACCTCCCCCGGCAACTTCAGCCGCTGATCATCCAGGTACCGATAATCCTGACGCGCCGCCGTCAACTGGCTCAGGTCCAGTTCAACGGCAAACTGCCCTTCCTCGCGCCCGGCCTCGAACAGCAGCGTGCCCAGCGGATCGACCAGCGCACTGCCACCGGCAAACAACAAACTGCCATCCCCCTCTTCCACCCGGTTGACCATCAGCGCAAACGCCTGGTTTTCCTGGGCGCGTGCCATGATGGCGGTGCGGTGGGTCGGGCCGTAGGGGTCCATGTTGCCGTTGGTGACGATAAACAGCTCGGCGCCCAGTTGCGCCAGGGCGCGGGCGCTTTCCGGGAATTCGATGTCGTAGCAAATCAGCAGGCCCACGCGCACGCCGTTCCACAGGCAAGTGGCGTAGCGATCACCCGCCTCGTACACACCGCGATCCGAGGCCCACAAGTGCGTCTTGCGGTATTTCAGCGCGATGCCTTCAGGGGTGATCAGCAGCGTGGTGTTGTAGAAACGGCCGTTGTCGATTTCGGCCATGCCGATGGCCACGGCGATTTCGCGCTGGCGGACGGCGTCGAGCACCGCACTGACGGACGGACCGTCCACTGGTTCGGCGACATCGGCCACGGACTCCGCCGAAGGGAAGCCCATCAAATGGCCTTCAGGGAACATGATCAGCTGCGTGTCGGCTGCGCACGCGGCGATGGCCGCCAGGGTGCGTTCGAGGTTGTAGGCTTTATCGTTGTCACGGCCTGCCAATTGGGCGAGTTCGACCTTCATGGGTATTCCTTGTTGTGGCCCGGGCGGCAGAAAGATTGCCCGGTCGGTGTCTGTGCGCCAGTATGCGCAGCAAGCAACCGGGCGGGGAATCACGCCGTTGGGGTAACACGATAGGGGTAGATGCATGACGCTCTCGTTGGACGACATCGCCTGGCACCGCTCGGTGGGGCAACTGATCGACGCCCTGGACAAGCCCAATTTCTGGACCCGGCTGGTGCGTTTGCTGGATCAGTACGTGCCCTTCGACAGCTGGGTGGCCCTGCTTTTCAGCGCCGATCAGCGCCCGCAGGTGTTCGCCGAATGCCCAGGCGAGGATGGCAGCCCTGACCAGTTGTTCCAGGATTACCTGCGCGGCCTGTACCTGCTCGACCCCTTCTACATCGCCTGCCGCGAGCAGTCGCGCACCGGGCTGTATCGTCTGTCGGAAGTGGCCCCGGAGCACTTCGAGCTGACCGAGTATTACCAGCGCTACTTTCGTCTGAATGTGGTGGCCGACGAAATCCAGTTCAATTGTCAGCTCGAAGGCGACCGCACGCTGTGCCTGTCCCTGGGCAGCACGCAGCGCTTCAGCGGCCAGCAGATCGCCTTGTTGTCGCTGATCCAGCCATGGGTGCTCGGCCTGTTGCGCCAGCGTCTACCCTATGAAATCAACGAAGCGGTGGCCCTCGCTCCCGCACCGCCGCAAGCCGACTGGCGGGTGCAACTGGAGGCGTCGGTGCAGCAGCTCAAGGGCGCGCAGTTGACCGCCCGGGAGCTGGATGTCGGGCGCTTGATGCTCAGCGGTTGCTCCAGTAAAGAAATCGCCCGTAAGCTGGAAATCTCTGTCGAAACCGTGAAAGTCCACAAAAAACACATGTACAGCAAACTGGGAATCAAGTCCCAGTCCGAGCTGTTTTCGATTTTTCTCCAGGCACAAAATGCCTGACAACCCATTGGGGGGCTTTGCTTTTATGTGGGAGCGGGCTTGCCCGCGAAGAGGCCATCACATTCAACATTGATAGTGGCTGACACACCGTCTTCGCGGGCAAGCCCGCTCCCACAGTGTTTTGTGTTTAGCCAAATTTATTGAGTCCGAACCCAAGGAAACCGTATGAGCCTGTCACTCCTGAGCCGCTACGCCTTCTTTGCCCTCTGCGTGATCTTCACCCTCGCCAGCCTGCCCTTTCTTGACTATGACTGGCTCTGGCCGATCACCGCCGTCACCGGCGTCCTCAGCCTGATCGGCCTGTTCGATCTGCTGCAAAGCCCCCACGCGGTGCGCCGCAACTACCCGATCCTCGGCAATATCCGTTATCTGGTCGAAGGCATCCGCCCGGAAATCCGCCAGTACCTGCTCGAATCCGACAGTGAAGCCCTGCCCTTCTCCCGAGCCCAGCGCTCGCTGGTTTATTCCCGGGCCAAGAACGAAACCGCCGACAAACCCTTCGGCACCCTGATCGATGTGTATCAGTCGGGTTTCGAGTTCATCGGCCATTCCATGCGCCCGGCGCCGTTGAGCGACCCGAGCAGTTTTCGTGTCACCGTCGGCGGCCCGCAGTGCACCCAGCCGTATTCGGCGTCGGTGTTCAACATTTCAGCCATGAGTTTCGGCTCTCTCAGCGCCAACGCCATCCGCGCGTTGAACCAGGGCGCCAGGCTCGGCAATTTCGCCCATGACACCGGCGAGGGCAGCATCAGCCCCTATCACCGGGAACACGGCGGTGACCTGACTTGGGAGCTGGGCAGCGGTTACTTCGGCTGCCGCACCAGCGACGGTCGTTTCGACCCGGAACGCTTCGCCGCGCAAGCCCGCACGCCACAGGTGCGGATGATCGAAATCAAGATGAGCCAGGGTGCCAAGCCCGGCCACGGCGGCATCCTGCCCAAGCACAAGGTCACCAAAGAAATCGCCGAAACCCGCGGCATCCTGATGGGCGAGGATTGCGTGTCACCCTCGCGCCACACGGCGTTTTCGACGCCGATCGAAATGATGCATTTCATCGCACAACTGCGTGAGTTGTCCGGCGGTAAACCGGTGGGCTTCAAGTTCTGCCTTGGCCATCCGTGGGAGTTCATGGGCATTGCCAAGGCCATGTTGGAGACGGGCATCCTCCCGGACTTCATCGTGGTCGATGGCAAGGAAGGCGGCACCGGCGCCGCGCCCGTGGAGTTCACCGACCACATCGGCGTGCCGATGCGCGAGGGCTTGCTGTTCGTGCACAACACCCTGGTGGGCCTGAACCTGCGGGACAAGATCAAACTCGGCGCCAGCGGCAAGATCGTCAGCGCCTTCGACATCGCCAGCGTGCTGGCCATCGGTGCCGACTGGGCCAACTCGGCGCGCGGCTTCATGTTCGCCATCGGTTGCATCCAGTCGCAGAGCTGCCATACCAACAAATGCCCGACCGGCGTCGCCACCCAGGACACCCTGCGCCAGCGCGCGCTGGTGGTGCCGGACAAGGCCCAGCGAGTATTCAACTTCCACCGCAACACCCTCAAGGCCCTGGCGGAAATGCTCGCCGCCGCCGGCCTCGAACATCCGTCGCAGTTGTCGGCCAAGCATCTGGTGCGACGTATGTCGGCAACCGAGATCAAGCTGTTCTCGCAGTTACATGTATTCCTCAAACCCGGCGAGCTGCTGACCGGTGAAGTGAATGGCGAGTTCTACTCGCGGATGTGGCAGATGGCGCGAGCGGACAGTTTTGAGCCCAATGAAATAGAAGCGGCATGACCTCGCTGCACCGATCGAAATCGCACATCACCAACGCAGCGATTTGCTCGGGGCCGGCTCCTTCATCACGATAAAACCGTAATCGCCAATCAGGTAAATCCGGTAGAACTGGCTGTCCACCAGCGCCGGATAGCCCTGATAGCCAACCCGCGTCGCGTTGCGGCGCTCGCGCTCCGCCACCACATTGGTGATGCCCGCTTTCGGCAGATTCTCGGCCAGCATGTAAAAATCGGTATTGAGCAGGTAGTGCAGCACCGGCATCTGCTTGAACGTGCCTGCCGCCGCCACCAACCAATAGTCGGAGTAAGTCACCGAGAGGTAGATCCGCCTGGCCTCGCGCAGCGACTGATGGCTGGCGATGTCGTACGCAAGGCTGGCCAATGCCGTGGACGCAAAGGTTTTCTGCAGCGTCAGCACCCGGCCATAGGCGAACGACAACGACAGCATCGCCAGCAGCGCAATGATCAACAACAGTGGCAGTCGCTCATGAATCGACGCCAGCGCCAGATGGCTCAAATAGCACAGCAACACCAGCAGCACGGCGAAGCCCATCAAGGTGCGGGCACCCTCGTTGAAATCGCGGAAAAACAGCGCGACACCGGACACCAACAGTGTCACCACCGGCACTGTCAGCAAGCACATCAAACCAATCAACAGTTTCTTCGGCCCGTCGTCCTGACGCGCCGCTACGTTCAGTCCCAACCGCACCGCCCCGGCTATCGCGAGCAACAGCAACCCGCCGAACACCCAGAGCCATCCGCCATGGAACAGCAGCACGACTTTTTCCAGGACCCGGGCCATGTTGATCTGGATCTGCAATAAAGGATGCGCCGTCCAGTCCAGCAGCAACGTGCGCTTGGAATCCATGAATAGATAAGCGCTGACGCTGTAGATCAACCCGCCGAGGATGACCTGGGCGGCTTTCCAGCCCAGCAGGTCGCGCCATGGCACCGGGGCGGTTTTATCGTTGGCGGCCCTGAGCAACTCCAGGCAACACAGGCCCAGGAACACATTCAGGCTGATCTGATACAACCCCAGCGCCAGTGCAATCAGGAACGAGGGCACCAGCCATTGCACGCTGCGCCACGGATGACGAAAGGTGATCGCGTAGATCACCGCCACCAGGCTCAAGGTCGTGGTGGGACCGTCGTATTGATAGGACAGGTTCTGCAGGAAGAACGGGTTGTACCAGAGCGGCAACAGCACCAGACAGCAAGCGACGGTCGGCTGGCGAAAATAATGGAAGGTCAGGCTGGTCAGCGCGGCCGCCATGGCCAGCGTGGCGATCAACAGGGGCAAGGGAAAGATGTTCGGCGCGGCATGGCTGAAGGTCAGCGCGTTGTAGAACAGTTGGGCGAAGAGTCGGCCCTGTTCGGACCAGGCCATGCCCGCCGCCAGCGAGCGCCAGTTGTCATCGATGTAGGGATAATCCGCGAGGATCAACGGCAGGACATACACCAGGGTGGCGAGCAGAAAAAACCGCCAGACCTGATGCCGGCTGAGCTCGCGGACGAAAAAGTCGCTGAACCGGCCCATGCTAGTGCCCGCCCCGGTCTTTACCGCCGACGATGTCCTTGATCACATAACGCGGTCGGTGCTTGGCCTCGATATAGATGCGACCGATGTACTCGCCGAGGATGCCGATGCCGATCAGTTGCACGCCGCCGAGAAACAGGATCGCGGTCATCAGCGACGGGTACCCGGGGACGTTGTTGCCGAAGAAAATCTTGTCCAGCACCATGTACACCGCGTAAAACACCGCGAAAATCGAGATGCCGCCACCGACATAGGTCCACAAGCGCAGCGGCACGGTGCTGAACGAGGTCACGCCTTCCAGGGCCAGGTTCCACAGCTTCCAGCCATTGAACTTGCTGTTCCCCGCTACCCGCCCGGCCCGCTCGTACTCCACCACCACGGAGTTGAACCCGGCCCACGACAACACGCCTTTCATGAACAACTGATGCTCGGGCAGGGAACGGATCACGTCGACCACCTTGCGATCCATCAGCCGGAAATCTCCGACGTTTTCCTCGATTCGGGTGTAGGCGATGCGATTGAGCACGTGGTAGAAAATCGACGCGCTGTGACGCCTGAGGTAGCCGTCGACGTCCCGATTGCGGCGCTTGGCGAGCACCACATCGGCCCCCTTCTGCCATTGCTCGACCAACAACGGGATGACGCTGATCGGGTCCTGCAGGTCGACATCCATGGGAATCACGGCATCGCCGCTGGCGTGCTCCAGGCCGGCAAACAGGGCCGGTTCCTTGCCGAAGTTGCGCGAGAAATTGATCAGCAGCACCTGCTCATCGGCCTCGGCCAGTGCTGTGGCCTGTTCGGCCGTGCGGTCGGAACTGCCGTCGTTGATGAAGACGATTTCAACCTCGGTGTCGCCCAGTTTCAACTCTCGGCGCACGGCCTGATAAAACAGGTTGATTGACTGCTCCTCGTTGAATACCGGGACGATGAGCGAAATTTTCATTGATCACGCCCGCGAAACACCACGTATTTGGAATACAGGAAACCGAACACCAGGCTCAACGCCGAAAACAGCACGACGGTGAGCAGGCCATGCAGGCGCCACACATCACCCAGGTGACCGATGCCCAGGCTCAGTGTCCCCATGCCCAGAAGAAACAGCAGATAACCGCCGATCGTGGCACTCGCGGCGAAGGTAAATTGCGCGTTCATGTAGAAGGAAAATGACGCAGCCACGCAGAAGGCTGCCAGGTTGCTGAGTGCCTGACTGAGGCCGGCCGCCACGCTCAGTAGAAAAAAGACCTGCCAGTGAATCAGGGTGTTGGCGACCCCGATCACCGTGTAGCTGGACAGCCCTTTCCACAACAGTCTCATGTGAGGCTCCCGTTTCAAGAACGTTGTACTTATGAGTATTTGAGCCTGTCTGCTGTCAGAAATCGCAGATTGACGGACCTTTCAGACCAGCGGTTGAGCCTTGGAGCAACGTCCGAGACATCCGGTAATATCCCGGTTTTGCAATTCACTGCGAATCACGCCACCCTGCGCGCCGCCGACTTGGCGCGCGGCCCTTTGCGCCCGCAGCCAATCCCATTTTCACTCGCTGATACGAGCCTGCTGTCATGACTTTAGCGCGCGATCACCGGATCGACTTTTTTCGTGGCCTGGCACTGATCTTCATCTTTTGGGATCACGTGCCCCACAACCCTTTGGGGCAAATCACCCTGCGTAACTTCGGTTTCAGCGATGCGGCCGAGGTTTTCGTGTTTCTGGCCGGTTTTGCGGCGGTGCTGGCGTACGGCAAAGTCCTGGCGCGCGAAGGCTTTCTGATCGCCTGCGTGAAGATCCTGCGTCGGGCGTGGGTGCTCTACGTGGTGCATATCTTCCTGCTGGCGATGCTGATGGGCATTGTGTTTTTCGCCAACAGTCACGTGGAAACACGGGATCTGGTGGAGGAAATGGGCATGCATCATTTCATCAGCAACCCACAGCAGGCCCTGATCGATGAACTGCTGTTGCGCTTCAAGCCGAACCTGATGGACCCGTTGCCGCTGTACATCGTGCTGCTGGCGGGCTTGCCCCTGGTGCTGCCGATACTGGTGCGCAAGGCCTGGGTGGTGGTCGCGATGTCAGTGGCGCTGTACCTGATGGTGCCACTGGCGGGCTGGAACCTGGCGGCCATCAAGGACGGCGTGTGGTATTTCAACCCGGTCGCCTGGCAATTGCTGTTCGTGCTCGGCGGCGCCGCTGCGATTCACAGCCAGCGCCCGCGCTTGCCCGAAACCCGCCCATTGGTACGCCAGCCCTTGTTTGTGAGTGCGGCGCTGTATGTCGTGGTCGCGGGTGTGTTGACCGTCCTGTGGCGTTGGCCGGACCTGCACGATGCCGTGGTGCCGGCGAGCCTGCAAAACGTCTTCTACCCCATCAGCAAGACCAACCTGTCCCCCGTGCGCCTGCTGCACTTCCTCGCACTGGCCTACGTCACAGCGAAACTGATTCCCGACAGCGGATGGACGCAAAACTGGCTGGCGCAGCAAAGCTGCCGCATGGGCCGTTTCTCGCTGGAGATTTTCTGCCTGGGCGTGCTGCTGGCGCCCTTGGCGGACATGGTCAATGCCCTGACCGACGATGCGTTTGCCATGCAGATTTTCACGGCGCTGGTGGGTGCCGGGTTGATGGCGTTGCTGGCGATGTGGCTTGAGTTCAACAAGCGTTTGAATCAATCACTGAAAACTGTGCCCGCCTGATGAAAAAGCCCCGGTCACTGGACTGCCTTATGTAGGAGCGAGCTTGCTCGCGATGGACTCAAGAGCGCCGCGTTTAGCCAGAAAAGACGCGTAAACGTTAACGACCATCGCGAGCAAGCTCGCTCCTACAGGTTTCAGCGTTACAACTCAGGAAACCGAACGCACCGCACCCTGCGACACATTGGTCGGTTGCAGCTTGAACACGTAGAACAGCACCGTCAGCAGCACCAGGAACGCTGGCCCCACATACAACGCCACGCGGGTATCCGGGAAGTACGCCATCAGGCCGACCACCAGCACCAGGAACGCCAGCGCCAGGTACGAACTGACCGGGTAGAGCCACAGGCGATATTTCAGGCCGGCCGCTTCGCTGGCGCTCAGCCCTTTACGGAACTTGAGCTGGGCCAGCAGGATCATCACCCAGGTCCAGATCGCGCCGAAGGTGGCAATGGCCGTCACCCAGACAAACACTTTTTCCGGCACCAGATAGTTCAGCAACACGCCCAACAGCAAGGCGCCAATCGACAGCAGCAATGCACGACGCGGCACGCCGTTGTTCGAGGTCTTGGCAAAGCCGGCCGGGGCCTGGCCGTTCTGCGCCAGGCTGTAGAGCATGCGCCCGGTACTGAAGATGCCACCGTTGCAGGACGACAGCGCCGCCGTGATCACCACGAAGTTGATGATGCCGGCGGCGGTCTTGATACCCAGGCGCTCGAACGTCATCACGAACGGGCTGCCCTGGGTACCGATTTCATTCCACGGGTAGATCGACAGGATCACGAACAACGCACCGACGTAGAACAGCAGAATCCGCCAGAACACCGAGCCGATGGCGTTCGGGATGGTCTTTTGCGGGTTCTTCGCCTCACCGGCGGTCAGGCCGATCATCTCCACGCCCAGATAGGCAAACATCACCATTTGCAGGGACATCAACACGCCTTGCACGCCGTTGGGCATGAAGCCGCCGTGGGTCCACAGGTTGGAAATCCCCAAGGCCACGCCGTCGTTGCCGAAACCGAAAGCAATGATGCCGATGCCGCCGAACACCATCGCAATGATGGTGACGATCTTGATCAAGGCAAACCAGAACTCGAACTCACCGAAAGCCTTGACCGCGATCAGGTTGATCGAGCCCATGCTGATCAACGCAGCGAGCGCCCAGATCCAGCGTGGTACATCGGGAAACCAGATACCCATGTACACCGCCACGGCCGTGATTTCCGCGACGCAGGTCACCAGCCACAGGAACCAGTAGTTCCAGCCGGTCAGGAAGCCCGCCAACGGGCCCAGATAGTCTTGGGCGTATCGGCTGAACGAGCCGGCAACCGGGTTGTGCACGGCCATCTCGCCGAGGGCGCGCATGATCACCAGGATCGCCAGACCGCCGATGATATAGGACAGCATGATGGCCGGGCCGGCCATTTCGATGGCCTTGGCCGAGCCCAGGAACAGGCCGACGCCGATACAGGCACCGAGTGCCATCAGGCGAATATGCCGCTCGCCGAGTTCACGTTTGAGCGGACCGCCCTGAGCGGTCTCGCCTTGGGGCAGGTGATTGCCTACGGGCATTGGGTACAACCTCGTCTTGTTATTGGATATGACCACCGAGTGGCGAAGCGCAGGCCGATAAGCCATCGCTTCCCGAACCGGCCCTGCCTCGTGGGCAACGCCGTCCTGTAGGAAAAACCCGCAAGATCAGTGGGAAAAGCAGCGCCGAGTATTGCACAACAATGGTGCATCGTCATGCCCCTGCCAAAGCCGTATTTACCCCTTCGACATGTCTAAATCAGCTATTTCAGACCCCCCCTTTCCAGCCACAGCAGTACCTGTGGCGAGGGGGCTTGCCCCCGTTGCGTTGCGAAGCGGCGCTAAAACCTGCAACCGATAAAGGTCTGGCACACCGCGGTTACCGGATTTGCGACTGCTTCGCAGCCGAACGGGGGCAAGCCCCCTCGCCACAAGTGCTTCAATTAGCCTGATTATTGGTGCGTCCGTGCATCATTTTGCCCTTCACATTTTTTTCACCCTCGCCAACCACCGTCTAAGCTTGAGTCAAGTCCGATCAATCTGCGTGAATGGATCAGTCGACTATGGGCGTTTTGTGGCAAACCGATTCGAGTAAAACCGTGGTTCCGACTGATAGTGTGGATGAAGCGCCTATACCTGAAAAACCCCGTCGTTCCAGGCACGGATGGGGAGCGTTCTGGCTATTGCTGTTGATTATCGCGATTGTCGTGGGGCTGGCCGCCATGAGGGAGATGCGCACCTCGAAGTTCCAGGCCCAGGAAGTCAGCAAATATGCCGCGTCACTGAACTATGAGCTCAAACCCGGCCCCAGCGATGCGATTCGCTATCCAGGCGATGGCCCGTTCGATCGGCGCCTGGGCTACAGCTCTATGGATGAGTTCCTGCCGCGCCTGATCAAGCGCAACTTCGTCGTTGAGGCGCAATCCCGCTTTTCTCCAGAGCTGTTGAAGTACACCGACAAAGGTCTGTTCGTGCCTTATGCCGAGAAAATCCAGGCCGGGCTGTCGATCACCGATTGCCGCGCAGCGCCGCTGTACCAGTACAACTACCCGCAACAGCTTTACTCAACCTTTGCCTCGATCCCGCCGGTGGTGGTCAACAGCCTGCTGTTCATCGAGAACCGCTTCCTGCTCGATCCCAGGCAGCCGCTGGCCAACCCGGCGGTGGACTGGCCGCGGTTCGGCATGGCTGCGTGGTCCCAGTTGGCCAAGATGTTGCACGTGCCCGGCCAGTCCGCCGGTGGCAGTACCCTGGCCACGCAACTGGAGAAGTACCGGCACTCCCCCGATGGTTTGACGGTCAACGGCGCGGAAAAAATTCGCCAGATGATTTCTGCCACCGTACGCGCCTATCAGGCCGGGCCGCAAACCCTGGAAGCGCGGCAGAACGTGGTTCGCGACTACCTCAACAGCGTGCCGTTGTCAGCCGTACCGGGCCACGGTGAAGTGCATGGCATGGCTGAGGGTTTGCGTGTGTGGTACGGCTCCGATTTCGAAAGCGCCAACAAGGTGCTGAACAGCCCGGCAACGGATCCAAAGACCATGGCGGAAAAAGGCCTGGTCTTGCGTGAAGTGCTGTCATTGATGATTGCGCAGCGCCGCCCGTCGCATTACCTGACCAAGGGCCATGATGAACTGGCCGACCTCACCGACAGCCATATTCGCCTGCTGGCGCAAAACCATGTGATCGACGCCGAGTTCGCCGCCGCCGCCCTGGCCAGCAAAGTGACCTACCGCGACTGGGCCACCCAGCCGACCATGCAACCGATCGAAACCAACAAGGGCATCAGCGTGGCGCGCAGCCGTCTGGCCGGCATGCTCAATCGCCCTTTGTATGACCTCGACCGCCTTGACCTCTCCGCCACCAGCACCCTGCAAGGCGAGTTGCAATCCGAGGCCACCGAGTACCTGAAAAAGCTCGCCGACCCTGAATTTGCCACGCAAATCGGCCTGATCGGCGAGCGCCTCCTGACCACCACCAGCACCACCCAGGTGCGCTACAGCTTCACCTTGTTCGAACTGACACCGGACGGCTCGCGGGTTCGGGTACAGACCGACAGCACCGACCAGCCCTTCGACATCAATGAAGGCAGCAAACTGGAACTGGGCTCCACCGCGAAAATGCGCGTGCTGACCACCTACCTGCAAATCATCGCCGAGTTGCACGACAAATACGCCGGCATGGCCGTTGCGGAACTGAAGAAAGTCGAGGTGCCGGATCAGGACCGCCTGAGCCGTTGGGCGGTTGATTACCTGGTTGAAAACAAGGACCGCGACCTGAAAAAAATGCTCGGCGCAGCCCTGGACCGCAAATATTCCGCCAGCCCCGGCGAGGCGTTTTTCACCGGGGGCGGCCTGCATGTGTTCAACAACTTCCGCAAGGAAGACAACGGCCGGATACCGACCCTGCGCGACGCCCTGCGCGAGTCGATCAACCTGCCGTTCATTCGCCTGATGCGTGACCTGGTGCGCTACACCACCTACTCCGGCCCCAACAGCAGTGCCGAACTGCTCAAGGACGACCGCGACCCGCGGCGCCAGGAATACCTGGCCGAGTTCGCCGACCGCGAGGGCACGTCTTTCCTGCTCAAGTTCTGGAAGAAGTACAGGAACAAGAACACCCAGGAACGGCTCGAAACCTTCCTGGACGGCATGCGCCCGACGCCGATCCGCATGGCCGCCGTACATCGCTACCTGCTGCCACAGGCCAGCCAGGAAAGCTTCAACGCCTTCGTGCGCTCGCACCTGACGGGGGCCAAGCTCACGGAAAAACTCACTGACGAACGTCTCGTGCGGCTCTACGAAGCCTACGGTCCCGGCGCTTACGATTTGCCGGACCAGGGCTTCATCGCCAAGGTTCACCCATTGGACCTGTGGATGATGGGCTACTTGCTCAATCACCCCGACGCCAAGTGGGCCGACGTCGTCAAAGCCAGCCAGTTCGAGCGCCAGGAAGTCTACAGCTGGCTGTTCAAAAGCCGGCACAAGGGCGCCCGTGACAGTCGCATCCGCACCATGCTGGAGATCGAGGCATTCCTCGACATTCACCAGCGCTGGCAGCAAGTCGGTTATCCGTTCGACCACCTGGTGCCGTCGCTGGCCACCGCCATCGGCAGCTCCGGTGACCGCCCGGCAGCCCTGGCCGAATTGATCGGCACCATCCTCAACGATGGCGTGCGCATGCCGACCCTGCGTATCGACAGCCTGCATTTCGCCGCGCATACACCCTATGAAACCCAACTGGTCAATGACCCCGACGTCGGCAAACGGGTGATGCCATCCGAAGTCGCCACGGCCATGCGCGAAGCCCTTTCGCAAGTGGTCGATGCCGGTACGGCCAAACGCGTGTCCGGCAGTTTCAAACTCGCCGACGGCAGCCCGCTGGCGATGGGCGGCAAGACCGGCACCGGTGACAACCGCATCGAAGCCGTCGGTTCGGGCGGGCGGATCCTGAGTTCCAAATCGCTCAACCGCACGGCCACGTTCGTGTTCTACATCGGCGATCACCATTTCGGCACGCTGACAGCGTTCGTGCCGGGCCGCTCGGCGGAGAACTTCACCTTCACCTCGGCGTTGCCGGTGCAGGTGCTCAAGGGCATGGCGCCGATCCTGACCCCGTACCTGCAACCGGGCACCCACACGATGTGTCAGCCAAAGGCAGCAACCGAGACAACCGCTCGCCGCTAGGCATGGATCGGCAGATGCGCCCGCGTGGCTGTAACTATGTATTTTTCACTCCTGATTTTTACCGGGTTCGGGGCGCAATCGACGTCGTTACGAACCGGTTTTTGCGCTTTTTTTGGGGCTGCTGCCTGCCTAGCCTGATCGCTCCATCCATGATCAAAGGACGATCAGGCAATGCCCCACCCACATCGAATTTCAGACCCGGATCAAAGCATCCACTTCGACCTGGTCAGGAAGGCCATCCCCTCCTGGCTATCAGAGGCTTCACTCCCCCGTATCAACGCACTGAAAACTGACCGGGTAAGCATTCCCGACTGGCAGGCTGACGCCGCAAAAGCGTTACAGGAGCGGTTGAAACAGAGCATCAAGCTCGGCTGGAACGCGCAAAACGATGTCGATAGAGTGTTCAGCAAACTGCAGGATGTCTACGCCTTCGCCAAACCCTTGTTGCAACAGGCACTGAACGAACGTTTCGGCGTTGAAGATGACGTCGAAGAGACCTGGTTGCGGCTGTATGCACCGGCAGAAACGTCATGGGGTCATAACTTTACCGGCGCAACCACCAGCCGTACCGTCTCGCTGCTGGATGCTGCCCTGCACAATTTTTCCAGTAAGGAGGTGTTCACCCAGGACTCAGAATTCATCACCCGCCCCGACGTACGCGGGCATTTCAGCGTGGTACAGCTCAAGCACAAGCTGAGTATCGAGCAGTTCAAGTCACTGTGCCGCGACCTGAATATCGGCAGACGTTACCAACAACACCTGAGAGATTTTCTGCTGCCGCATAACCGGGTGGCCAGTAACGTCCTGCGCCACAAAGTCAGCCTCAGCCACAAGACCGCGCTCAACATCGCGGCGAACATGGCGCTGATGAAAAACGACATTGGGCAGGATGCCTTTGACCTGGTGCAGGGACTGCTCGATGACCGCAAGAACCTGCGCTGGAGGGGCCGCTCCGTCGACTGCTACAACCTGTCGATGATGGACATTCACCTGACCGGCATCGTGCTGATCACCCCTGATGCCAATACCGCGACCGATACCGTGCCCGTGATCGCCTATGTTCCCCATGACCCGCAGCACCCTCTCAAGCAGTACCCGTCGTTGCTCGAGTTCATGGCCGAACTGACACGCCAACTGCGCGATGCCAGCGCCCCTCGCAGCTACCAAAAATTCTTCAGCCAGTTCGTACCCCATCAGCAGCGCGGGCATTTTTTTGCCGGGTTGAACGACCGACTGAGCAAGGTCAAATGGCAACCGGCCCCGGCCGGTTCCAACTTGCCGAGCTGGCGGGATACGCCGGTGGATAACCCCAACCTGCAATTTCAGCTGTCGAGCATCAGGAACGATCGGGACACTGTTTTCAACGGCGACCTGTGGGGCTACTTCCACCGACAAAAAATCAACAAGGTACTCAACGACGCATGGGACATCGCGATTTCCACCGAGTACGCCGACCGCATGGCCCGCTGGGCCTGGTGGGACAACCTGGAAAAAATGCTCTCGGACATTCTCAATGCCGCGTTGCTGGTGGCGACGCCACTGGTGCCCGGCATGGGCGAATTGATGCTGGCCTACACCGCGTATCAACTGACCGATGAGGTGGTCGAGGGCCTCGTCGATCTGGCCGAAGGCCGCGTCGCCGAGGCTGGCGAACAAGCCATCGGCGTGCTGCAAAGCGTTGTGCAACTGGGTGCGTTCGCCGCGGGAGGCGCGATCGGCAACGTCGCAAGGGCGAAACTCTCGCCGTTTTTCGAAAGCTTGAAACCGGTGCAGTTGGCAAACGGTGAGACCCGCCTATGGAACCCAGACCTCAGCCCCTATCAACGAACCGACGTGGATTTACCCGCGGACGCCCGGCCTGATGGACAGGGTATTCACCAGCATCAGGGCCGGCGCATCCTGCCCCTGAACGATCAACACTTCGAAGTGCTGGAAGATCCGGTCACCGGACAACAGCGCATCCGCCATCCGCAGCGTTTCGATGCCTACGCACCGACCTTGCGCCACAATGGTCACGGGGCCTGGGTCTGCGAAACGGAAAACCCGCGCGAGTGGGAAGGCTCGACATTGATGCGGCGACTTGGTCACAGCGTCGATGGTTTCAACAATGAACAACTGGAACAGATTCGCCAGATCAGCGGCACCCATGAAGCCGCCCTGCGGCGGATGCACATGGACAGCTCGGCACCACCACCATTGCTGACCGATACCCTGCAACGCCTGGGCTCACCCGTGCCTGCCAGCACCCCGCTACCCGCCGACAGCGTTGCGCTGTTCAGCGAATTCCCCGACCTGCCCGACACGGTGGCGCAAGGCATTCTCGCCAACGCCAGCGCCGCGGAACGCCAACAGATCGAGCAGAAAAAGCGCCTGCCGCTGCGCCTGAAAAGCCAGGCGCGAGAACTGCAATTCGAGACGCAATCGGTGCGCGCCGCCCACGGTCTATACGATGACGCGTTGATCAACATCGACACGGAACGCCTGGTGCTGGGCACCTTGCGCATCAACAGCGACACCTTCGGTGAGCTGCGCATCGAGATCAGGGAAGGCACATTCGACGGTGAACTGCGCTGCAGCGCCGGGCCCGAGAGCGCAGCGCGGGTCCGGGTGTTGATTCATGATGACGCGGGAAAATATGAGGTGCGTGACGGGTCGAATCAGCCAATCCATGCAGCGCAAGGCTTTTTCGAAGCCTTGCTGCAGGCGACCCAGCACAATGGGCAAAACGCGCTGGGCTTCAAGCCGGGGGACACCGAACGCCTCAGGCAGTGGGCCATGGTCAAGATCGAGCCTCTCGGAGAACGTCGAACGATACTCGCCGCACCGCCCATCCGCGCCGTGCCCGAGCATCAGACACTGCTGCTGGTGCGAGGCGCATTCACCAGCCGGGCCGGTGAAACCCTGCACGAGCGAATCCTCGACCTGCACGAGGACTTCAGCGACCGCGAAGTCGACGCCTTCGCCAATGCCCTGATCGCCAAAGGTGAGCCGATGCAAGCCATCGAGCAGCGGGAAGACGATCTCGATGAACTGCGCGTGATCCTCAATCGTTGGGAATATCAGCAGGAACCCACCTGGGGGCCGCACAGCACGGCTTTTCGTGATGAAGGCGGCCAACATATCGCCGAATGCCTGCTCAATAGCTTCGAGCGAAAGCACAGGGACATCGGCAACCGAAGCGACCCGGACAGTTACGCGCTGGATCTCTCCACCGAGATACTGCCCCTGAACCTGGAAACCTGGTGGTCAAAACGCCCCCCGGAGTTGCAAAAGTTCCTCGACAAAATCACGGTCCTGAAACTCGGCAATACGCAGTTTTCCAGCGAGGCGAACGGCTTGCTCAAAGCCTTCCCGAACCTTCGCGAACTCAGCGCCCGGCGTTGCGACCTGACCAGTCTTCCACACAGCATCGGTTCCCTGCACCGACTGGAACGCCTGCAATTGAGCGATAACGCAATCGTGCTGGATGCAGGCGCCGTTAAACAACTCAAGGACCTGACCTATCTGGAAATCCTCAGGCTCGACGGTAATCCGCTGGGGTTGTCACCAGACATCAGCCGCATGCCGAGGCTGAAAGTCGTGGCCCTGAACAAAACCGGGCTGACCACATGGCCCGAGGGCACGCTGGCGAAAACCAGACCACGCGGTTTCTTGCTGGATTTGCGGGAAAACCCCCTCGACCTGATTCCCGAAGTCGTCCCCGGCTCGGCACAAGCCTGGGTGATCGCGCGTACCCTGCTGGATGTCGCGGATCTGTCGGAGCTGAATCAGTTGCGATACCAGCAAATCCGACACTCAGTGAGTTTGCCGCCGACGCCCCTCGAGGCATCCACCAGTCTGATAGATGCGGTCATCCACGCCACCGATCCGAACAACTGGAGCGATGTGCCCGGCTGGGGAGTGGAGCGGACGGCAAACTGGCTTGAGCTGACCGACGACCCTCAGGCCCATCGGTTCCTGACCGTGGTGCACGAAACGAAAAACTCTGCCGATTATCTCGTCGGAGGTGAACCCCGCAGGCAACTGATGCAACGCGTGGTACGCATGCTCGACGCCGTCTACATCGACACCGACCTGCGGGAAAAGCTCTACACCATGGCAATCGCTCCGGTCGATTGCGCCGATGCCGGGGCGCAGTTGTTCAACAACATGGGCATAGAAGTGCTCAAGTCCGAGGCTTACTTCTACTCCGAGGACCTCGCGGAGCTGGAGCGCAAATTGGTAACCCTGGCCAAAGGCGCTGCGCGGCTGGAGCACGTCAACGAGATCGCCCGCGCCGATGTCGCCAGTCGTGGCGGCGACCCGGATGATGTCGAGGTCTATCTCGCTTATCAGACCGGTCTGGCTGATCGCTTGCAGCTGCCCTGGCAATCAAAAGGCATGCTGTTCAGGCCAGTGTCCGGTGTCACCGACGCCATGATCGATCAGGCCTACGACACGGTGCTGGCGTTGAGCGAAGGTGATGGCCTGGTGAACAAAATGCTTGAGCAGGCATTCTGGGAAACTTATCTGGGTGAAACTTACCCGATTCAGATCGAGGCGAACAAACGAGAGTATTTGAACAAATACGAGTTGCTGGAGACCCTGCGATCCACCCAGCGCGAATGGGTCGAATCCACGCAATTGACGGACGTGGAACGAGCGGCACTGCGCAACAGGCTCAGAGATCTGGCCAACGACCTGCCGGTCGCCGAGACGGTTGTCTTTGCCGATGAACCGATAAGCGAAGCGAACTTCGACCGGTTCCTCGTCGATCTGGGGGACGGCGAAAAAGAACTGTCCAGGCGTTTGACGCGCGCGGCGTTGAGCAGGGCCGGGTTGTAATAGCGGCGGCATCGTGAGGCAAACCTGACGGCATTCGTTGCGGTCAGGTTTGCCGCAACCACGTCAGATATCCGAATCCCAGATCACCGTGACATTGCCGGAATAGCGGCTGGCCACGCCCGGCTGCAGCATGAACTCCATCTGGCTTTTTGCAATTTCGAAATGCAGAGTCCCGGGAGCCCGATCAACATAGAAACCAGGTTGAAACTGTTGCGAATTGGCTTGCCCGGTTCGCAGGCGCTGACGCCTGACCGGTTGCCCGGACAGGTCCGTCAGGCCATTGGGCAGACTGACGCTGACCTGAAGCTCGACCGATCGCCTGGAGACGGGATCATTCAACATGCATTCGTAGGGAAAGCCGCCGAACTGACATTCCATCTGCATCTTGAAGCGCGATGAGGCCGAGATATTGAAGGTCTGGTCGCGAAACAGGCTCACTGGCCGGCGGCCTGCCTGCAGCCAGCTCTGCCAGCCACCCACAGGTACCAGTTGGACCTTGTTGCCACCCGGCGGAATATCGACTTTCAAGGTGTGCTGCACGTCCAGTACAAAACTCAAGGTCAAATCACTGTCGGTTGGCAGCATCACATCACCCATGTCGAAGTCCCCGCCGGGACCGATACGATAGCTCAGGTCACCGGTGTAAAGCCCCGACGACATGCCAAGAGGATTTGGCGTTCGCAACTCGTAGGCGAAATCCAGGTACTCATAGGACATTTCCGGTATCAGGAATTTCGCCGTTTTGACGCAAGCCGCTTCAACCGGGGTTTTCCAGAAAAAACGAAACGCATGATCCGTATAGAACCCGACACCGCTGTACAGGCAGGGAGGTGACGCGTTGACCCAGGCACCTGCCACGCCCCCCGACCACAAGCGTTGGTGTCCTTGCGCCGCACTCGGTGCGCCTGTCAGATTCGCGGCCGTATCGCTCAGGGCGTATCGGGAACCGATGCCGGCAATGCGCACCTCGACTTTTTCAGATTCCTGCGTAGCCACGTTGGTCACCGTCAACGTCCGCCACTGCGCAGGTACTTTGAACATGGCGCTATTACGCGACACATCATCAGGTTGCATCGCTCTGATCGATTCGAAGCGCATGGGCAACCGGATGCTGAACATCTCGTTGTCCCGGCATTCACTGGGTGCATCCGCGCAGTAGCCACTAGACGGTGTTTTATTGATGAACTTGTTGCTTTGCGGATTGGCTGAGTCGGGCGTGAACAATGCCCTTATTTCCTGATTCACCGCGTCGGCCGAAGTCGGCACAAACAACACCAGCAAGCACAGCCATCCCGGCAGACAAGTATTGAGATTCATGAAAGCTCTCTCCGATATTACAGCGAATGGCCGGGTTCAAGGCGCTGCGGCACTGAAGACCAGATTCACGTTGCCATAGTAGCGGCCCGGCTTGTAACCGCCCGCAGGCACCTTCGGCTGGATCTGCAGGACAAAGCGCCCGCCCGCGACAGCCTGCTCGCGCGAGAGCACTTCAAGGGGTTGCGGGTCGTGGCTCAACGTCTTGCCGTTGAAGCTGACGAGCAGGTAGATGTTCTGCTCATCGCGGCCGTTGGACAGATAGGGTTCGCTCTCCAGCCGCGCGTGGATGGCGCTGGTGTCATGCTTGACGTCGAAGTTCTTGCGCAGCCCCTCCAGCGACCGGGTGTGGATGTTCCACGGCAAAACTTGCTCGCGATGAATCCAGTCCGACTCGGCCGGTATCACGTAGAAACCCAACGTCGGAATATCCACCGACACTTCGAATCGGTGCTCTTCGCGGGCGGCGAATGCCAGGGAACTCATCAGTGCCGCGACGCCTGTCGACAGGGCGATGGCCGAAAGCTTGATCATTTCAGGTACCTGTTACGTCCAAAAAAGCAGCGGGCAATAACGGCCACGCGTGTGTACCGGCGGTTATTGGCTGGCAATGCGCAAGGCCTTTTTCGATGCGCCCTCGACCAGGTTGAAGCGGTATTCCCGTCCCGGCTTCTTGTCGAATGCGAACTCTTTTCCCGCACGAATGTGGTGCTTGGTGGTGGGCTCGCACTCGTTTTCCTGCTTGATCGAGCAGTTGCGGAATTCGTCGACGACCACCGACGTGTTGCCGTTGTTGCGAATGCGATAAGTACTGGCGCCGTTGTCGATCTGGCTGTCGTACCGGCTGTTGTTCGGCCTGACGAAGAACACCGTGCCGAAGCCGGTCATGACGTTGACGCCGGCCGAGAGGTTCTTTTTGTAGTCCTCGCGCTCGTCGCTGGACACCGCGAATTCGTCTTCCTTTTCCGGCACCACCGGGATGAAGCGCACGCGAAAGTAACGCTCGGTGTCGCGCTCGCCCATGAACAACAGCCGCGTGCCCTGCATGCCATTGGCCGGAACGATCAGGCGTGCGGGGCTGGCCATCAGCCCGTCGCGCGATGTCGCGCCAGGGTCGCTTTTGACCGGTACTTCAGTGGCGTTGCCATCGGCGTCGTAGACGATTTCCAGAATGTTGACCTTGACGAAGGCCGTGCTGTCGCCGCTGTTGAACACGCGCTTGAGGTAGGTGCTTTTGTCGCCATCCAGATAGTCGTACACCGTTCCGACATTGATTTGCGGCCCGGCTTGAAGGCCCAGGGAAAATCCGCTCAAACCGATCAATAAAAACACACGCTTCATAACTTTTAGTCCTTGGTCATTGAACACACTGCCGGTACGACTGATCGATGCGTTGGCCATCAGATTTCCGAGTCCCAGATCACAATGACAATGCCGGTATAGGTGCCGGCAACACCGGGCCTCAGCATGGATTCCATGTACGATTGCTCAACTTCGAAATGCAGGGTTCCCGGTGCCCGGTCCACATAGAAGCCGGGCTTGAACTGCTGCTCATTCCCCGCACCGGTCCTCAATCGCAGGCGTCTCACGGGTTGGCCTGAGAGGTCGGTTATGCCATTAGGCAGGCTTACGCTGATGTGTAAGACGACTCGACGACCGTTATCCGCACTGTTCTCCAGTCCGCATTCGCCACCTATTCCGGGCCCGCATTGCATCAGTATCTTGAATCGCGTCGAGGCCGATATATTGAAAGTCTGGTCACGGAACAGTCGCACCGGCCGGCGTCCGGCTTGCAGCCAGCTTTGCCATCCGCCTTGCGGCTCCAATCGGATTTTGTTGCCACCTGGAGGGATATCGACCTTGAGGGTGTGCTGAACATCAAGCACAAAACTCAGGGTCAGATCGGAATCGTTGGGCACCATCACGTCGCCCATGTCAAAGTCACCGCCCGGCCCGATGCGATAAGTCAGGTCGCCGGTGTAGAGCCCTGAAGACATACCAAGCGGATTGGGCGTACGCAGTTCATAGGCGAAATCCAGGTACTCGTAGTACATGGTTGGAATCTTGAAACTGGCGGTTTTTACGCAGGTACCCTGAATCGGGGTTTTCCAGAAAAACTGGTAATAATCATCGGTGTACCAACCGACGCCGCTGTACTGACACGGTGACGGGGGGTTCACCCAGCTGCCATACGGGCCGCCCCACAAGGCCCGGTGCCCTTCAAGCGTATTGGGTGCACCTGTAAGGTTGGTGACCTTGTCGTCGAGCACGTACCGCGATCCAAATCCGGCAATGCGCATCTCGACCTGTTCCGCCTCACCGGTTTCGGCATTCGTAACTGTCAATGCACGCCATTGCGCCGGCACGGTGAACATCGAACTGTTGCGCTGCGAGTCATGGGGTTGCATGGCCCTTGCGGAATCGAAGCGTATGGGCAGGCGGATGCTGAAGGTCGCGTTCTGTTCGCACTGATCGGGATAGTCCGCGCAGTAACCGCTGACCGGGGTTTTGTTGATGAACGTATTACGTTGCGGGTTTGCCGGGTCAGGCCGGAACAAGGCCCTGATCTCCTGATTGACCGCCTCGGCCGTGGGCGCCACAAACAGCGCCAGCAAGCACAGCCACTGCGGCATACACGTCTTGAAATTAACCATTCAACTGGCCTCCTGGCGAGTCAATGACGCATCCGCCAACGTATCCGGCGTGCACCGCAGATCGCCGATCATCAACACGTTGTTTTCACTGCGGTGCTTGTCGGTATCGAGTCGGAACTGGCACAGCAACTGGTCGGCGTAACGCACTTCCAGCGTCGGTGAACCGGCGTTCATTTCCATCGAGAAGAAGCCATCGACTTCACTCACCCCACGACTGGCGTGGTTGATCACGTGGTGGCCCTTGAGCGGCCGGCCTTGTGGGTCGACCAGACGTCCGAGCACGGTCAGGGTTTTCATCACGTAGACCTTGCGGTACTCCACGCCGCCCTTGTTCAGGTGATAACGGGTGCGTGCCGGCTCGATGCTGGCCGCTGGCGCGTGATTGCCTTCGAAATCGAAGCTCACCGAGCTGTTCCTGTAGGCCGTCAGCGGTATGAAATTGCGCCCCGGACGCAATGCCGCGCTGCCGCCGCTGAGGTCGTCGGCGCGTAACGCGATGCCGTCGATATCAGACTCGACATCGACGATCATCCCGGCCCCTCGTCCTTGATGCTGACTGGTCAGGGCCATGCGCTGGCCACCGACGACCACGGTGCTGTCCAGGTTCAAGCCGCCGGTGAAGTTGTCGTTGAACGACGAGCGCTGGATAAAACCGTCGCCGTTGATCGCGTCGGTGCGAAAGTTCGCCAGGCTCGACAGGCCGACACCGTAGGTGTCGGTCAGCGCGGTCACCGAGACGCTCTGCAGGATGTGGTCTTGCAGGTCTTTGCGATAACCGAGCGAGGCGTTGGTGTCGCGGCTGCCATCACGGGCGGTGCGGCTGCCGATGCTGCCGGAAACCTGCTGACCCGGCCCGCCGAGCGCCACGCTGATGCTCAGGTCGACCCCGCGATTGCGCGCATCACCGCTGCTGTAACTGCCGGGACGATCGAACAGTGACAACCGCCAGTTGGCGTCGCTGCCCAGCAGCATCGTGCGCTGCGTCCAGCCCAGGTCGACGCCGACGCCTTCAACGTTGCCATCACTGTGGGAGACCCGCGCGTTGAGCGAACTCTTGCGGCTGATGCGGTGGTTCAGCGCCAGCGATGAATTGCTGGTCTCGCCGGTGAACACATTGCGTTGGCGCACGCGGGTGCCATCGGGCAACGTATCGTAGGTGTTGGTGGTGTCGAGCCAGCTGCGGTTGTGGCTCACCACCAGACTGCCGGAACCATAGTTGTAGAGCGCTTGCAGATCGGCGCCGGTGCCGTGGTCTTCGGTCTGGTACAGATTGGCATAGAGGCTGACGCTGTTGGCCAGGCTCCAGTCGATGGAACTGCCGTACTGCAGCGTGTTACGCACCTGACGTGCCGACAACCCGAGGATTATCCGTGGATGCAGCAGGTAGTTGATCGCCGCGCCTGCGGTCGCATCGCCGCTGTACTGTTGATCCCAGTTGCTCAGCAGTTTGCTTTCCTGGCCGGCGAAAAGGTTGTAGCGCCAGCGCTCCTCAACGTTGCGCCAGTTGGTCGGTTTGTAGATCAGCTCCTGAGTAGTCGAGGTGACCTGGCCGTCTTCTATCAAGCGCACTTCCACATCATAGATGCCGCCGGGCAACGGGCGGGTATCGAGGGTTTGCAAACCGGCGGGCACCGATTGGGTGTTGAGCAGCAGACCATCGCGATAAATCTCCACCGACGCCTGGCGATTGGCGGTGACATAGATCGGATAAACGCTGGGTTTGGGACTGTCGATCGCCAGGCTGTCGGAACTGCCGTACATCACGCCAACGGCAGTGTCGGGGCTGGTGCCGAACGAACGGGGCTGACGGGTCAGGCCTTCGGAATTGGGGGTGAAGTAGCCCAGGCGGAAAAAACTGCCTTGCAGTTCGCGCTGGGTGTAGAGCTCGTGTACCGCGTGATAGGTCTTGTCATCCGGCCCGCCAAGACGCGCCAGTTGCATGTTGAATGTCTGGCTCCAGTTGCCCAGGCTGCCGCTGGCCTCCAGGCCATAGCGTCCGCCGAGGTTCTGATCCTGGCCGCCGTTGAGGTTGAGCTGGTTGCGCACCATCAGGCCGCTGCTGCCGCCTTCGGGCTGGTCGTAGAAACGTTTGGCCTCAGTGTCGCGCTCGGCATTTTCAGTGACGATCGACAGCAATGAGTTTTCCAGGTTGTAGTGCACCGCAAGCATCTGCTCGGGGCATTGGCCGCTGCAGGTGCCCAAAGCCACGCCGGGTTTCAGAATGCTGGCCCAGGTGTCGCGTTCGCCAGCGCTGAAACGGCTGTCGCTGGTGTCGGTGAAATCGAGCAAGGTGACCCGGTCATCGCGGGACAACACGATCATCGCCTCGCCGAGGGGTTGTTGATCAAGCTCGACCCGCACGGCCAATGGCACATCGAAGAAATGTTCCTCGAAATCGGCCGGCAGACCCTTGGCCTGGGCCAGTAAACTTCGAGGCGTATTATCAACGGAAGTCGGCGCCGCAAATGCGCTGCTACATAACAGCAACGCAAGCGTTGCCGCGATGGGCGTCATCGGGAACATGAACAAATACTCTGATTACAAGGAAGTCAAAGCCCGGTCGGCAAACTTGATAGTTTGCCGACCGGTTACGTTACTTTGAGCAAGTAAACGCTTACCGTCGCAGTTGTTACTTATACGGAAGGTTCAACGACCAGCATGACGACACCGGTGTAATCACCCGCATCAGGTTTACCGCCCAGTGCACTGATCTTGAACGGTGCGCGATAGCGGACGTTGGATTCAGCTTCGCCAACAACTTCCTGCGAAGTGGTGGTCAGGGTTTTACCGTTGAGCTCGACTTTCAGGTCGATGGTCTTGTTCCCGGCGATCAGTTTCGGCACGCCTTCCAGGCGGGCGTTCACTTTGCCGGCGGTGTGCAGCACATCAAAGTGCCCGTCGACGGTCTTCATGGAGTCAGTGCCCGGGTTGTAGCTCATGTCCTGGTCTTTGTTGACCAGGTCCGCATCAACCGGCACCGCGTAGAAATCGTCGGATGGAACATGGGCCACAATGCTGATTGAGTGTTTGGCTTCGGTGGCGGCAAACGCCATCGAGGAACTCAGTGCCAAAACAGCCAGAGGAGCAGCGAACGCGATTTTCTTGAACATCTTTCAGTACCTGTCGTTTAAAAAAAGGATCTAAGTATTGAAAGTTTCGCTGAAGCAAAACAGTCACGAGCAGTGATGTTCCAGCGCAACTCTCAACGCCGAAAGATGATCGTTCAAACAATCTGGAAAGTAAGCAGGCAAGTTCCTCAAAGCGCGTAGCCAAAGGGCCACGACAGCAGCATGAAAAATACTTGAATATTTATAAAGTCACTGTTCGGCTGTCAGATTCAGACTACATAAAGCCAATACACAGGCCATTAAGGTCGACAACGACACAGTAACTTCTGTAGGAGGGATATTACAAAACCAATGTATTAAGGCGTGAATCGTCAATTTAGAGAGTTAACACTAATTTCAACTTGTTCGCGCGTCTTAAAAGCCTTTTTCGGAGCTGCAAAAACGCCATTTTCAGTGGCGGTTTCGCCTGGCGTGGTGATCCGCCGTTGGTCGGGGGGGCTTGCGGACCTCTTAAGATATATCTTAAGTTGTATCTAAACACGACGAAAGAGAACGCAAAAAATGAGAGACCATCATTCCCCCCACCGCGAACACGGCGACGGCCGTGATGGCTTCGAGAAACGCCCTGGCCGCGAACGCGGTGGGCGTGGCCCGCGAGTATTTGCCCCCGGCGACCTGAAACTGCTGCTGCTGGCGTTGATCGCCGAACAGCCGTGCCACGGCTACGACCTGATCCGCCAGATCGAAGGCATGTTCGACGGCGCCTACAGTCCCAGCCCCGGCGTGATCTACCCGACCCTGACGTTTCTTGAAGAAAGCGAATTGATTACCGGCGACGCCGAAGGCGGGAAAAAACGCTACAGCGTGACCGACGCCGGACGCCAGTCCCTGACCGAGCAAGCCGTCGCCCTAGAAGGTGTGCGGGTGCGCATCGATGTCAGCAAGCGTTCGTTGCGCGGCCATGATCGCCCGGCCGAAATCCACGAGGCGGTGCACAACCTGCGCCATGCCCTGCAACTGCATCACGGCCGCTGGAGCCCGGAAGAAATCCAGCGCGTTGCGGCCCTGCTCAACGACACAGCCAAAGCCATCGTCGACGGCCCTGCCGTTCAACCCGTTCAGGAGAAAGCCGAATGACTGAAGTGATCGCGCAAACCATTCACCGTGTCATGCACGAAATCAAACGCCGTCGCCTGGAGGTGTTGCGCGTGGTCGACCTGACCCCGCGCATGCGCCGGATTACCCTGGGCGGGCCGGAGTTGGCGGGGTTCGTCAGCCTGGGTACGGACGATCACGTCAAACTGTTGTTCCCGCAGAACGCCGAGCAGGCTGCGGCACTGGAAACCCTGGTGTTGGGCGCCGGCAAGGACAACGGCCCGCTGCCCGAGATGCGCGACTACACGCCGCGCCGCTATGACCTGAACACCCTGGAACTGGACATCGACTTCGTGCTGCACGGCGACGGCCCGGCCTCGACCTGGGCCGAACAGGCCAAACCGGGGCAGTTCCTGCACATCGGCGGGCCGCGGGGCTCGATGATCGTGCCGGACATGTTCGACAGCTACTTGCTGATCGGCGACGAAACCGCCCTGCCCGCCATCGCCCGTCGGCTCGAAAACCTGGCGGCCAACCGCCGTGCGCTGGTGATCGTGGAAGTGGAGAACGGCAAGGAGCAGCAAGTGCTGGAAAGCGCTGCCGAGGTCAATGTGATCTGGGTGCTGCGCGAAGGTGGCAAGGACAATCTGCTAACCACCGTGCGCCAGATCCAGGTGCCCTCCGGCAGCCTGTACGCGTGGGTGGCGACGGAGAGCAAGGTGTCGCGGCAGATTCGTCGGGTGTTGCTCGATGAGCATGGGCTGAACGAGCAGTTCGTCAAGGCGGTGGGCTATTGGCGGCTGGATGGCAGCGACGAGGAATAACAGGCGTCACACTGTGTGGCGAGGGGGCTTGTCGGATCGCCGCACCGCCCCGTTCGGCTGCGAAGCAGTCGTAAAATCTGCTCGTACGGTGTTTCAGATAAAACCTCGTTGCAGGTTTTAGCACTGCTGCGCAGCGCAACGGGGGCAAGCCCCCTCGCCACAAAAAACATTCCACACCGCCTTATCCGCGGTTACATCCGAGCACGCCACCGATCCAGCGCCACCACCCACAACGCAATCACCACAAACCCCGCCAACAATCCCCCGGCGTTGATGAACACCTGTGGATAACCCAGTTTGTCCACGTCAATGAACGGGTACGGATAAGTCGCCAGCAAATGCCCGCGCAGCAACGAGTAAGCGAAGTACACCAATGGATAAATCACCCACAACGCGATATGCCCCCAACGCAACGAGCCTTTCGGTACACAGAACCACCAATACCCCAGGAACAGCAGCGGCATGGCGTCATGCATCAGCTCATCGGCCAGCCATTGCCAGCCTTCGGGATGCCATAGATGGCGAAGCAATACGCTGTACGCCAGGCCGACGACAGTGATGCTCACAGCAACGCCACTCATGACCCAGGGCTGTAAAAACCAGCGTCGCGCTGCGGACTCGCGGGACGTCAGTTCACAGGTCAGCACCGTCGCCACCAGGGTGTTGCTCAGCACGGTGAAATAGCTGAAAAAACTCATCAGCCCACCGATCAGGCTGGCCCCCAGCGTCCAGCGCGAATAGAAAATCAGGTACATCTGGATGCTCAATCCCGCCCAGCCGAGCATGGCAGCCACGACTACAAAACGGCGGCGCATCGCGCAAGGATCGACCATGTTCAGAGCGGTCGTTTGGTGCGCATCAACTTCACATACAGACGTTCGACCTTCTCCCGCGCCCACGGGGTTTTACGCAGGAACGTCAGGCTCGACTTGATGCTCGGGTCGCTCTTGAAGCAGCGGATATCGATGCGTTCGGCAAGCCCCGACCATTCGTAGTGTTCAACCAGGGCGTTGAGGATTTGCTCCAGCGTCACGCCGTGCAGCGGGTCGATGTTGTGTTCGGTCATGCCGGGCCTTCAAGCAGAGTAGGAATTGGAAGTCGCGCACCTTAGCCGAGGGTTTCGTCGGGTGGAAGCGATCTATCAAATGTAGGTGAACTGTTACCGAATCCGAAAGGCTGCATGTCAGTAAAAGCCCTTTCTCTATTTGTAACAGATCATTATCCTTGCGCCCGCTTTAGCTGAAACGCTTCTGCTAGCCATTTCTTCCGTCTAATCCCCAGAAAAAGATCAAGAATTTCTTCTCTATGCCTGATTTCCAGCTTTCGAAAGACAGCGCTGTCTTCAAACCTGTTGCCTGCCGAAACACCTTGAACCTGATAGGCGGACTCACCGCTTTGGGCCTTGCCACTTGCGCTCACTCGGCTCCGGCCTTCGATAGCGATTCACCGTGGATGCTCGGCGACTGGAACGGCAGTCGCAGCGAACTTGCGGAAAAAGGCTACAACTTCAAAGTCGATTACACCGGTGAAATGGGCAGCAATCTGCACGGCGGCTACGACCACGACCGCACCGCCCGCTACAGCGACCAGTTCGGCCTGGGCACCCATCTGGACTTGCAGAAAATCCTCGGCTGGGACGACGCCGAGCTCCAGTTGACCATCACCGAACGCAGCGGCAACAACATCAGCAATGACCGCATCAATGACCCGCGTGTCGGCGGTTTCACCTCGGCCCAGGAAGTCTGGGGCCGCGGCCAGACCTGGCGCCTGACGCAGATGTGGTATCAGCAGAAGTTCCTCGACGAAAAACTCGACATCAAGGTCGGCCGTTTCGGCGAAGGCGAAGACTTCAACAGCTTCCCTTGCGACTTCCAGAACCTGGCGTTCTGCGGCTCCCAGGTCGGCAACTGGGCGGGCGACATCTGGTACAACTGGCCGGTCAGCCAGTGGGCACTGCGGGTCAAATATCACCTGACGCCAGAGCTTTATGCACAGATCGGCGCGTACGAGCAGAACCCGTCGAACCTGGATCGCGACAACGGCTTCAAGCTCAGCGGCAGCGGCACTCAGGGCGCGGTCCTGCCGGTGGAACTGGTGTGGACGCCGAAACTCAACGGCCTGCCGGGTGAATACCGCGCCGGTTACTACTACAGCAGCGCCAACGCTACCGACGTCTACAAGGACAGCAATGGCCAGCCTGCCGCCCTGAGTGGCGAAGCCTACCGCAGCGCCTCGAGCAAGCACGGCATGTGGCTGGGCCTCCAGCAGCAAGTCACCAGCCTGGCCAGCGATCATTCCCGCGGCCTGAGCCTGTTCGCCAACGGCACGATGCACGACAAGAAGACCAATGCCATCGACAACTACGTCCAGGCCGGTCTCGTCTACAAAGGTCTGTTCGACGCCCGGTCCAGGGACGACATCGGTTTTGCCATGGCCCGCGTCCACGTCAACCCGGCCTATCGCAAGAACGCCGAGGCGACCAACCAGGCCAATGTCGTTTTCGACTACGACAATCCGTCCTACCTGCCGCCCCAGGACACCGAATACAGCGCCGAACTCTATTACGGCGTGCACGTGACCAACTGGCTGACCGTGCGCCCGAACCTGCAATACATCCGCCATCCCGGCGGCGTGAACGAGGTCGACGACGCGCTGATTGGCGGGATCAAGGTCCAGTCGTCGTTCTGAGCAACACCATAAAACCTTTGTAGGAGCGAGCTTGCTCGCGATGGTCGTCAACGATAACGCTGCGAGCCTGACTCCCCGCGGCGTTCTCGGGTTTTTCGCGAGCAGGCTCGCTCCTACAAGGACTACGTCAACCACACCGGTTTTATGAACCATGCCCGCGCCGGATCGTCATCTACAGTGAACTGGCGCAGGACTACTTGAAACATCACGGAGAATCACACTTATGAGCACTGATGGTGCCTTGGGTCGAAGCCGTCTGTTGCCGACCCTGCTCGGCATACTGCTTCTGCTAATGGGCCTGGCCATGCTGGCCGGGGGGATCAAGCTGAGCATGCTCGGCGGCTCGCTGTACTACCTGCTGGCCGGCATTGGCATTGTGCTGAGCGGCGTGTTGCTGATCGCCGCCCGCCGCGCGGCGCTGGGCCTGTACGCACTGGTGCTGTTCGCCAGTACTGTTTGGGCGCTGTGGGAAGTCGGCCTCGACTGGTGGCAACTGGTGCCGCGCCTGGCGCTGTGGTTCGCCCTCGGTGTGGTGATGCTGCTGCCGTGGTTCCGTCGTCCATTGCTGATCAACGGCCCTGCCCCTGTGGGCACTGGCGCCTTGAGCGTGGCCGTGGTCCTGGCCGGTGTCACCGCCGTGGCCAGCCAGTTCACCCACCCGGGCGAGACCTTGGGCGAACTGGGCCGCGACACCGCGGACATGACCAGCACCGCGCCGCAGATGCCCGAAGGTGACTGGCAGGCCTATGGCCGCAGCGAATTCGGCGACCGCTACTCGCCGCTCAAGCAGATCACCCCGGCCAACGTCGGCAAGCTGCAAGAAGCCTGGCGTATCCAGACCGGCGATCTGCCAACCGCCGATGACCCGGTGGAACTGACCAACGAAAACACCCCGCTCAAGGCCAACGGCATGCTCTATGCCTGCACCGCCCATAGCAAGGTGCTGGCGCTGGACCCGGACACCGGCAAGGAACTGTGGCGCTTCGACCCGCAGATCAAGAGCCCGGTGGGCTTCAAGGGCTTCGCCCACATGACCTGCCGCGGCGTGTCGTACTACGACGAAGCGGCCTACGCCCAGTCTGAAAACGCTGCCTCCGCCGTCATCTCTGAAGCCGGCAAAGCCGTCGCCCAGGCCTGCCCGCGTCGCCTGTACCTGCCAACCGCCGATGCACGCCTGATCGCACTCAACGCCGACACCGGCAAGGTCTGCGAAGGTTTCGGTAAAAACGGTGTGGTTGACTTGACCCAGGGCATCGGCCCGTTCACCCCCGGTGGCTACTACGCCACCTCGCCGGCTGCGATCACCCGTGACCTGGTGATCATGGGCGGCCACGTCACCGACAACGAGTCGACCAACGAGCCATCCGGCGTGATCCGTGCCTTTGACGTACACGATGGTCATCTGGTGTGGAACTGGGACAGCAACAATCCAGACGCCACCGAACCACTGCCAGAAGGCGAACACTACAGCCGCAACTCGGCGAACATGTGGTCGCTGGCCAGCGTCGACGAAAAGCTCGGCATGGTCTACCTGCCACTGGGCAACCAGACCCCTGACCAGTGGGGCGCAGACCGCACCCCGGGCGCCGAGAAGTTCAGTGCCGGCCTGGTCGCGCTGGACCTGGCTACCGGCAAGGTGCGCTGGAACTACCAGTTCACTCACCATGACCTGTGGGACATGGACGTCGGCAGCCAGCCAACCCTGCTGGACATGAAAACCGCCGACGGCGTGAAACCTGCGCTGATCGCCCCGACCAAACAGGGCAGCCTGTATGTCCTCGACCGCCGTGACGGCACGCCGATCATCCCGATCAAGGAAATCCCGGTTCCGCAAGGCGCCGTGAAAGGTGACCACACCGCACCGACACAGGCCCGTTCGGACCTGAACCTGCTGGCCCCGGAACTCACCGAAAAAGCCATGTGGGGTGCCAGCCCGTTCGACCAGATGCTGTGCCGTATCCAGTTCAAGGAGTTGCGCTACGAAGGCCAGTACACCCCTCCGTCGGAACAAGGCAGCCTGATCTATCCGGGTAACGTCGGCGTCTTCAACTGGGGCGGCGTTTCGGTCGACCCGGTTCGCCAGATGCTGTTCACCAGCCCGAACTACATGGCCTTCGTCTCGAAAATGGTGCCTCGCGCCGAAGTCGCGGCCGACAGCAAACGCGAAAGCGAAACAGCGGGCGTGCAACCGAACACCGGCGCACCTTATGCGGTGATCATGCACCCGTTCATGTCGCCGCTCGGCGTACCGTGCCAGGCGCCGGCCTGGGGCTACGTGGCCGGCATCGACCTGACCACAGGCAAAGTCGTGTGGAAACGCAAGAACGGCACCAGCCGCGACAGCTCGCCATTGCCTATCGGCCTGCCACTCGGCGTGCCAAGCATGGGCGGCTCGATAGTCACCGCCGGCGGCGTCGGCTTCCTCAGCGGCACGCTGGATCAGTACCTGCGCGCCTATGACGTCAATACCGGCAAGGAGCTTTGGAAATCGCGCCTGCCGGCTGGCGGTCAGGCTACGCCGATGACCTACACCGGCAAGGACGGCAAGCAGTACGTGCTGTTGGTCGTCGGTGGCCACGGCTCACTGGGCACCAAAATGGGTGACTATGTGATTGCGTACAAACTGTCCGAGTAAGTTTTAGCGGCAGTAAAACGAAAGGCGACGCCCGTGAGGACGTCGCCTTTTTTGTGGCCGCAGATCTCAAAACACCACATGCCCCCTGTGGGAGCGAGCCTGCTCGCGAAGAGGTGGTGTCAGGCGATGTAAATGTTGTCTGGCACACCGCTTTCGCGAGCAAGCTCGCTCCCACAGGGGATAGTGTCGCCGCAAAATCCAGCTAACCTGTCTCTGCGCTGAACACGCCTTCGAAACACGGCGTTGCAGAAAATGACCGTTGAAACCACCGCCAACCTGCCCCATCTAAGACCCATACCCATTGTGCAGGTGCCCCCATGAGCGACCAGCAAGAATTCCCCGAAGACCCGAGCGAATACGCCGAGCCACAAAGCGCTCCACAGCACAAACCCGGCAAAGGCCTGGCCCTGCCCGGCCAGAACCTGCCGGACAAGGTCTACATCATCCCGATCCACAACCGGCCATTCTTCCCGGCCCAGGTCCTGCCGGTCATCGTCAACGAAGAGCCGTGGGCCGAGACCCTCGACCTGGTGGCCAAGTCTGAACACCACTCCCTGGCCCTGTTCTACATGGACAGCCCCCAGGAAGATCCGCGCCACTTCGACACCTCGGCCCTGCCGCTCTACGGCACCCTGGTCAAGGTGCATCACGCCAGCCGCGAAAACGGCAAACTGCAATTCGTCGCCCAGGGCCTGACCCGTGTGCGTCTGAAAACCTGGCTCAAGCACCATCGCCCGCCGTATCTGGTGGAAGTCGAATACCCGCACCAGCCCACCGAGCCGACCGACGAGGTCAAGGCCTACGGCATGGCGCTGATCAATGCGATCAAGGAACTGCTGCCGCTCAACCCGCTGTACAGCGAAGAGTTGAAGAACTACCTCAACCGCTTCAGCCCCAACGACCCGTCGCCGCTAACCGACTTCGCCGCCGCGCTCACCTCGGCCACCGGTAGTGAGCTGCAGGAAGTGCTCGACTGCGTGCCGATGCTCAAGCGCATGGAAAAAGTCCTGCCGATGCTGCGCAAGGAAGTCGAGGTCGCGCGCCTGCAAAAAGAGATTTCCGCCGAAGTTAACCGCAAGATCGGTGAACATCAGCGTGAATTCTTCCTCAAGGAGCAACTCAAGGTCATACAGCAGGAGCTGGGCCTGACCAAGGACGACCGTAGCGCCGACCTCGAACAGTTCGAGCAGCGGCTGGTGGGCAAAGTCCTGCCGGCGCAAGTGCAGAAACGCCTCGAAGAGGAAATGAACAAGCTGTCGATCCTCGAGACCGGCTCGCCGGAGTATGCGGTCACCCGCAATTACATCGACTGGGCGACCTCGGTGCCGTGGGGGGTGTACGGCGAGGACAAACTCGACCTCAAGCACGCGCGCAAGGTGCTGGACAAACACCACGCCGGCCTCGACGACATCAAGGACCGCATCCTCGAATTCCTCGCAGTCGGCGCCTACAAAGGCGAGATCAGCGGTTCCATCGTATTGCTGGTGGGGCCGCCGGGCGTGGGCAAGACCAGCGTCGGTAAATCCATCGCCGAATCCCTGGGCCGACCGTTCTATCGCTTCAGCCTTGGCGGCATGCGCGACGAAGCCGAGATCAAGGGCCACCGCCGCACCTACATCGGCGCGCAGCCTGGCAAACTGGTGCAGGCGCTCAAAGACGTCGAAGTGATGAACCCGGTGATCATGCTCGACGAGATCGACAAGATGGGCCAGAGCTACCAGGGCGACCCGGCTTCGGCCTTGCTGGAAACCCTCGATCCGGAACAGAACGTCGAATTCCTCGACCACTATCTGGACCTGCGGATGGACCTGTCGAAGGTGTTGTTCGTGTGCACCGCCAACACCCTGGACTCGATCCCCGGCCCGTTGCTCGACCGCATGGAAGTGATTCGCCTGTCGGGCTACATCACCGAAGAAAAAGTCGCCATCGCCAAGCGTCACCTGTGGCCCAAGCAGCTTGAGAAAGCCGGCGTGTCCAAGGGCAGCCTGAGCATCAGCGACAGCGCGCTCAAGGCGCTGGTCGACGGCTATGCCCGTGAAGCCGGCGTGCGCCAGCTGGAAAAAAACCTCGGCAAACTGGTGCGCAAAGCGGTGATGAAACTGCTCGACGAACCGAAAGCGGTGATCAAGCTCGGCCCGAAAGATCTCGAAGCGTCGCTCGGCAAACCGGTGTTCCGCAACGAGCAGGTGCTGGCGGGGGTCGGCGTGATCACCGGCCTTGCCTGGACCAGCATGGGCGGCGCGACCCTGCCGATCGAAGCCACGCGTATCCACACCCTCAACCGTGGGTTCAAGCTCACCGGGCAGTTGGGGGATGTGATGAAAGAATCGGCGGAGATCGCCTACAGCTACGTCAGTTCGCACCTGAAGTCCTATGGCGGCGATCCGAAGTTCTTCGACGAAGCCTTCGTCCACCTGCACGTACCGGAAGGCGCCACGCCGAAGGACGGCCCGAGCGCCGGCGTGACCATGGCCAGCGCCCTGCTGTCGCTGGCACGCAACCAGCCACCGAAAAAAGGCGTGGCCATGACTGGCGAACTGACGTTGACCGGGCATGTACTGCCGATTGGCGGGGTGCGCGAGAAGGTGATTGCAGCGCGGCGGCAGAAGATTTTCGAGCTGATCCTGCCGGAGGCCAACCGGGGTAATTTCGAGGAACTGCCGGAGTATCTGAAGGAGGGGATTACCGTGCACTTTGCCAAGCGCTTTGCGGATGTGGCCAAGGTGTTGTTCTGATGCTCTTGTAGCGCCTGTACTGCCGTCTTCGCGGGCAAGCCCGCTCCCACAGGAAATTGAGTCGGTCACAAAACTTGTGTGCCCCCTCAATCCCTGTGGGAGCGGGCTTGCCCGCGAAAGCGTCAGTCCTGACACCACCGTCCAGGCTGACCGTCACACTTTGTCTCATCTTCAGTTATGCTCGCCGTTCGTCGCCAACGCCGGAGCCACCGATCTTATGTCCCCCACTCGCCTGTTTGTCCCCCTAGCCCTCGCCTTGCTGGCCGCGTGCGCCACGCAACCTGCACACAACGTGACTGTGGAAAAACAGAGCGAATGCCCGGTGAAACTCAGCAACGGACAAAACCTGATCCTGACCCTGCCGAGCAATCCGACCACGGGTTATCGCTGGGCGATCCAGGATTCGGCCGGCGGCGTACTGCACGCCTTGGGGCCAGAGGTGTATCGAAATCCGGAAGATGCCGGCATCGTCGGTTCGGCCGGGGTTTCGACCTGGCGCTTCCAGGCTTTTGCGACCGGCACCGGACGTCTGCGCCTGACCTCGCAACAGCCATGGGCGCCGGAAGTGCTGCCGGTGGACTCGTTCGACTGCGCGATTTCGGTTAACTGACCGTGGGCTGGCTGATTCTGGCGCTGATGGGCGCAGTGACCTTTCTTTATGGCCTGAGCGTGCATGCCTCGATGCTGTGCCTGCTGGTCAAGCCGCTGCCGGTGCTGGCCTTGCTCGGCTGGCTGCACGACGCACCACCCGGCGAGTACCGGCGCTGGCTCAGCCTGGGCCTGATTTTCTCCTTGGTCGGCGACGTGTTGCTGGCCTTGCCGGGGGACTTGTTCGTGTTCGGCCTCGGCGCATTTCTGGTCGCCCACCTGGCGTATCTGAAAGCCTACTTGAGCGATTGCCGGCGCCTGGCTCTTTTACCCCTGATCATCGCCCTCGGCGTTGGTGCGGTGCTGTTGGGGATTCTGATTTCTCATGGACTGGGGCCACTGCTGGTTCCGGTGATCGTCTACGGCCTGGCGATCAGCGCCATGCTCTGGCGCGCGCTGGCGCGGCTTGGCACCGACGTGCCCAAGCGTTCGGCCCTGCTGGCCGCCGGTGGTGCGGTGGCCTTTGTGTTTTCGGACAGTGTGATTGGCATCAGCCGGTTCGTGGTGCCGTTCGATGCGGCACCCTATGTGATCATCCTCAGCTATTGGCTGGGGCAATGGGGCATCACTGCCTCGGCATTCACTCAAAAACCGCGTTAAACCCATCGCGAGCAAGCTCGCTCCCACAGGTATTGCGCAGTCCTTGTGGGAGCGAGCTTGCTCGCGATAGCAATATCACTGAACACAAAGACTTTGCAGGCTGCTTGGCGGTTTATCAGACAACCCGCGCATCCCCGCGCCAACTTGGCTAAAATGCCGGCCTTTTCACCGATACCGCTGGAACCGCCGTGAGCAAAGAACCCGATCGCCTTTTCGCCCAGCCTTTGGCCCAGGTGCCTGACTTCGCCTTCAACGAGGACGTGGTGCGGGTGTTCCCGGACATGATCAAGCGCTCGGTGCCGGGCTATCCGACCATTGTCGAAAACCTCGGCGTGCTCGCCGCGCAGTTCGCCCAACCGGGCAGCGTGCTCTACGACCTGGGCTCGTCGCTGGGTGCCGTGACCCAGGCCTTGCGCCGGCATGTGCGCACCGATGGTTGCCGCGTCATCGCTGTGGATAACTCGGCGGCCATGGTCGAGCGCTGCCGCGAATACCTCAATGGCCAAGACTCGATGTTCCAGGAGTTGCTGCCGGTCGAGGTGATCGAGGGCGACATCCTGGCGCTGGAGTTCCAGCCGGCCTCGGTGGTAGCGCTGAACTTCACCCTGCAATTCATCGCCCCGGACCAACGCACCGCGCTGTTGACGCGCATCCGTCAGTCGCTGCTGCCCGGCGGCGCCCTGATCCTCTCGGAAAAACTGCGTTTCGAAGACGAGCAGGAACACGCGTTGCTCACCGACCTGCACATCGCCTTCAAACGCGCCAACGGCTACAGCGAGCTGGAAATCGCCCAGAAGCGCAGCGCCATCGAAAATGTCATGAAGCCCGACAGCCTCGAAGAACACCGCGAACGCCTGTTGGCCGCCGGGTTCTCGAAAGTCGTGCCGTGGTTCCAGTGTCTTAACTTTGCCTCGTTGATTGCCCTGCCATGATTGATCTGTCTCCCCTCGCCCGCCGTCTGGCCGGCACGCCGCTGGCCGAATGGGCCAACACCCTGCAGGCGCAACTCGACAAGAAAATGGAAAAGGGCCATGGCGACCTGGAGCGCTGGCAAAGCGCGCTGGACGCCCTGCCAAAGATCCAGCCGAGCGAAGTCGATTTGCTCAACGGCCTGAAGCTGGACACCGATTGCGACGATGAAACCCGCGCGCAAATGCGTTCCGCCTTGATGGGCCTGTCGCCGTGGCGCAAGGGCCCGTTCGACCTGTTCGGCGTGCACGTCGACACCGAATGGCGCTCGGACTGGAAGTGGTCGCGGGTCGCGCCGCATCTGGACCTTGCGGGCAAGCGCATCCTCGATGTCGGCTGCGGCAACGGCTATTACATGTGGCGCATGCTCGGCGCCGGTGCCGACAGCGTGATCGGTGTCGACCCCAACTGGCTGTTCTTCTGCCAGTTCCAGGCGGTGCAGCGCTACCTGTCCAAACCGAACGCCTGGCACCTGCCCTTCCCGTTCGAAGACCTGCCGCCGAACCTCGAAGGCTTCGACACAGTATTTTCCATGGGCGTGTTCTACCACCGTCGCTCGCCTATCGAGCATTTGCTGGCGCTGAAGGACTGCCTGGTCAAGGGCGGTGAACTGGTGCTGGAAACGCTGGTGGTCGAAGGCGACAAGCACCAGGTACTGGTGCCGGAAGACCGCTACGCGCAGATGCGCAACGTATGGTTCCTGCCGTCGGTGCCGGCGCTGGAGTTGTGGCTGCGACGTGCCGGGTTCAGCGATGTGAGGTGCGTGGATGTGAGCACCACCACTGTCGAAGAACAGCGTGGGACGGAGTGGATGAAGTATCAGTCGCTGAGCGATTTCCTCGATCCGGAAGATCACAGCAAGACCGTTGAAGGGCTACCGGCGCCGATGCGGGCGGTGATTGTGGCCCGTAAATAACAGCCACTGAAGATCCCCTGTAGGAGCGAGCCTGCTCGCGATGGACTCAAGAACACCGTGGGGAACCAGATTGCCCGCGTAATCGTTCACGACCATCGCGAGCAGGCTCGCTCCTACAGGGGGGGCTGTGTTTAGTCGGAAGGTTTTGCTCTTCGGGCCTTGAAGAACTCACTTAAAACAGCCCCGCACTCCTCCGCCAACACCCCACCCTCATGCAACACCCGGTGATTCAAAAAGCCCTGGGTAAAGAACTGCCCCTGGCTCTGCACAATCCCCGCCTTGGGCTCCAGCGCGCCATACACCACCCGCGTTATCCGCGAATGCACGATCAGCCCGGCGCACATGCTGCACGGCTCCAGCGTCACATACAGCGTACTGCCGGGCAGGCGATAGTTGCTGACGGCCTCGGCGGCGGCGCGGATCGCGACCATCTCGGCGTGGGCACTGGGATCGCTGGTGCTGATCGGGCAATTGAAGCCACGCCCGATGATTTCACCGTCCTGCACCAGCACCGCGCCCACCGGCACTTCGCCCAGGGCTGCGCCTTGGGCGGCCAGGGCCAGGGCTTCACGCATGAATTCGCGATCACGGCTGCGGTCGATGATGGCGGCGGGACGAATCTGACGCATCACGCCACCTCGATGGCGGCCATCAGGCCGGTTTCCATGTGATCGATCACATGGCAGTGGAACATCCAGACCCCGGGGTTATCTGCCACCAGCGCCACTTGCGCGCGCTCGTTTTTGCCCAGCAGATAAGTGTCGGTGAAGTACGGAATCACTTTGTGCCGGTTCGAGGCGATGACCTTGAAGCTCATGCCGTGCAGGTGAATCGGGTGCTGATACTGGGTCATGTTCTTCAATTCGAAAATGTAGCTCTTGCCCTTTTCCAGCTTGGCAATCGGGCGGTCGGCGCAGGTCTTGTCGGTGATGTCCCAGGCCTTGCCGTTGATCTGCCACAGGCTCGGCGGCTTGCCGTTGTCGACGTTGACCGACACCGAGCCGACCCACTCGAAATTGAAGTTGAGTTTCACGGCATTGGCCAGGTCCGGCTCGGCAATCGGGTTGGCCGGCAGTGCCGGCGGCCATTCGCTCGGTGCATCGGTATTGGCCACTGAACGCAAGGTACCCAGGCGCACCGGGCCGTTGCGCAAGGACAACTCTTCACCGGCCGCTGGCGCCTTGATCGCAAGACAAATGCGCATGCCGGGGCCGAGCCAGTATTCCTTGCCCAGCGGGCGCGGTTCGATGGGGTTGCCGTCGAGCGCGTAGATTTGCGCTTCGACGCCGGGAATATTCAGACGATAGGTCAGGGTGTTATCGAGATTGAGAATGCGCACCCGGGTGATCTGCCCCGCCGGCAAGTCGATCACCGCCTGCGGCACACCGTTGATGGTCGCCAGGCGTCCCGCCGTGCCGCCACGGGCCGCTTCCCGGGGGATGCTGAACTCGACGAAATTGCCGACCTCGTCGACATGCCAGCTCTTGAGACTCAAGGTCTTTTCGTACTTGAAACCGGTGGGCTCGCGCTCTTCGATGATCAGCGGGCCCACCAGGCCACGGCCGAGCTCTTCGCTGCTGTTCACATGCGGGTGGTACCAGTAGCTGCCGGCATCCGGTACGCGGAATTTGTAGTCGAAGTACTCGCCCGGCAGCACCGGCAATTGCGAGACGTAGGGTACGCCGTCCATTTCCAGCGGCAGGCGAATGCCGTGCCAGTGAATGGTGGTCGCCACCGGCAAGTGATTGATGAAGCGCACCCGCAGCCATTCACCCTGGCGCACCCGCAACTCGGTGCCCGGCGCCGACGGACCGAAGGCCCAGGCCTGGGTCTTGTGCCCAGCCACCAACTCCACGTCCAACGGCGCCGCAATCAGCTCATAGTCGTGACCGGCATCCGCATCGGCCATCTTGCCCAGCCAGTAGCGCGACGCACCACCGGCTCCCACGCCAACGACAACAAGACCGGCCAGGCCACCGAGTATTTGGCGACGGGTAAAGGACATGAACTCAACTACCTCACAAATCAACGACAGGCCAGCGACCCGGAAAAGGCGAATACGATACACCTGCAACTGCGAAACAGTAAGGGCGATACAGTGACGCATGCCGGATCGCCCATGCATATAACTATGTAGTACACCTCCTCTGAACGAACGGGTCATGCTCAATACTCGTTTCTCAAGGAGTGAGACTGCATGAATCCAAATCAAAACCGGCCCCTGCCCAATGCAGACGACAAGGCCACCCTCAAGGCCATCGCCACCCGCATCATCAAGACTTGCCCCAGCCTGCAAGACACCGCTCATGACGTCGCCCTTAACCTGCTGAAAAAGTACGGCATCACCGGCCTCGATCCCGACCGGGTGTATTTCCACCGCTTCGACGCGTCGCAAAGCAGCTCGAAGGCCTTCTCCGGATGGGAGCATGTCAACGCCACCCCGACGTCGTCCATGACCCTGACCCAACTGGTGATCCACCGCTTCCGCGCCGCCGATCAGGACAATGCCGATCTGCTGGATGTGTATGCGGGTTTCTATACCGTTGGACCGCGCACCGGGACTTTCAATGAAACCAACGAAGTGCGCCTGCACGGCAACGACGTGCTGACAGACTTCTGGAGCATCGACTTCAGCGCGGTCTACAACGAACGGCTGACGAGCTTCTGGAGCGAATCCGGCGCCGACTTCCGTACCCTGGCCAAGTGCAATTTTCTCATCAACGCCTTGCGGGCCCGCGACCGTAAAAAGCTCAGTGACGCGGACTTCAATGTCGCCGTCACGGCCGTCATGGGCCCCATCACCTGGCCGGTCAGCCTGCAGATATTGCAAACGCAATATGCCGATACGCATGCCCAGGTACGAATGCTGGACGTGGCCGGCTACCTGTCGAACAACATTGTGCGCATCAAGGCGCCCAAAGGCCGGCAGATTCTCTACCTTCCCGGAGAGGCCGAAGCCTTCAAGGTGCTGGAAACCGAAACGGACATGCACTTCTGGGTGTTGCTGCAAATGAATGACGAGGCGCGACGCCAGGCATTCATGGCGCACTTTTCCATGGCCGATCGCCAGGACATCGCTGATAACCTCACGGTCCTGATGAACCGCTTGGTGGGCAGCTGGAGTGTGTACGACCATCAGTTGATCAATCAGGAAAACCGCGGCGTTGACGGTGACGTTTTCAGTTGGTTGCGAGACTCGACCAAGGCCGCGATGTCCGCCGAGGCCGCACTGTCACTGACCTCCAATGGCGATCTGCGTGAAAAACTGTGGATCGGTTACCTCAGCGCCGGCGTGAAAGTGTTCGGTCCGATGGCGGTCGTCGGCTGGCCGGTCGCACTACCGGTTATCGGCGCCAGCATCGCCAACATGGGGTTGAACATCGATCAGGCAGTCAACGGCAAAACCGCCGAGGAACGCAAGGCCGGTGTGCTTGGCGCGGTGCTCAGCGGTATCGACATAGTGTTCAACCTGCTCGTCCTCAAAGGTCCCGGTTCGCTGGAAGAAGCCGGCCCCGAAATCGACGCCGCCGAGGCGAAGGAAATGGCTGAGCTGAAGGAGACAACACCACCGGCCAAAGCCCCCAAACCCGGACCGACCGAGGTGGCCGTTGGAACAACGGATAATGCCGGACCTACAGTGAAGGTGCCGGAATCTTTCAAGATCAAGGTATCGCTCAGCGACGACACACTGGTTCACGAACCGGGCAAGTTTCAAGGCACCTATCAGCTTGCTTCCAACCCTTCGTCCGCGATAAAGCTCAACGACAGCGCGTACTTCGTGCGCTATGAATCCGATATCAATGGCCGTGGCACCTGGGCCATCATCGACCCGGCCAACCCCCATGCATTCTCTGGTTCGATCCCCGTGCGTTTAAATGCTGATGGCACCTGGGAAATCACCCCGCGCCTGGGACTGAGGGGCGGCATGATCGTACCGCCGGTTTCCAGCGCTGGTGCGACAAGCGAGCCCGTCACCGAAGAATGGGCGCGTACACCGGGCATTCATGTGCCCGGCCTCGAAGACCCGCAAATGAGGGCCTGGGCACTCGGTGGACCCGATGTACGTAATTTGTACAGACGTTTACGGAGCATGGGCAGCATAGATGCACGTAGCGAGCTTGGGATCGAAGCAGAACTCACCGAGTCCTTGAGCGAGTTCCAGCTGGATCAGGAAGAGCCACGCAATGAATTGATCAGCGATGCAAACGCTTACTACGAGCTCAATCCCCCGCCCCCTCGCCTTCCAGTCCCTGCACGGGTGTTAAACACATCGACCGAACTGCTCGACGTCGCATTCGCGGAAAAACCGGGACTGATCGTTGGCGAGAGCCGCGGCAGTATCGGCAGTAAGCAGTTCCTGATCGAAAACATGCCCGCCCTGGCCCGCCGCGGCGTGAAGACGTTGTACTTGCAGGAACTGCTGGCCAACGTCAATCAGCTCGATCTGGACACTTTCGCCAGAACCGGCGAAATGCCCGAAGAGCTGGAGAACTACCTGAGAAAACTCGACTTCAAGGCCGGCAACGATCCCGAGGGCAGATTCAACCTGCTGGCGCTGGTGAGGTCTGCCAACGCCCAGCGTGTGCGGGTGCAGGCCATCGATATGACAACGACCTACAACATCAACGAAGACTCGTTTTCCCGGCATCCGGACAGCCAAATGGCGAGGAGTTACTTTGCTGGCGAGGTCATTCAGCTCAATGAAGAATTGAAGGGGCCCGCCAAATGGATTGCCTTGGTCGATCAGGAACACATGACGAGTTTCAGAGGCTATCAAGGCATCAGTGAACAGACTGACGCCTTGAGTGTACGAATCGAAGACGTGACACCGGGTCAGGCACTGCCCATTGGTTCCGATCCGGGATTAGCGGTGGAATATGCAGACTATCCGGGCTCGCCTGTCGAGGAGGAAGGGTCCGGTATCACTGGTTTCGACCACATCCGAGACAGCATCCAAGGCGACTGGCGTGTACAAATGCAAACCCCGTGGGCCTACCGGACGCCACAAGAGCTGCGAACGCTGTTGCCGGAAACGGGGATGTTCACCTTTCAGCGGTACAGAAGCAGCCTGTTGGTGGTCTATCGCAATGCCGAAAACCGAATGGCCGACAGTGTGATCAGAATGACACCCGGTGGCAGGATCAACCTGGATACTCCGCTTGGGCCGGCCTATGACTCCATGACTGTGGATAACCTGGGAGAACTGAAACAGGCACTGATTGAAAATGGCATGCAACCGATGGGTTGGCCGCCAGTGGCTGGAGAGGCCGAGGGTGCGGCATCGGAGCTCGAGGAGCTTGCCCGGGTACGACCTGAAGTCCAGCGGCCGAGCATACCCCAGCACTGGCAAGCCAACGAATTGCTGGAAGGGATAACACCCGAAACAACGCCCGGGAAATTCCAGGGTATCTATCGACTCGATTCCGAGCCCTCGACGGCCATCATGGTGAACGAGACTCCCTTCTACGTTCGCTTTCAAAACGATGGCGCCGGATCCGGGCACTGGGCCGTAGTTGATCCGCAGCGACCATCAACGTTCGTCGGCTCGATTCCAGTAAGACTGAATGCCGAAGGTGAGTGGGAAACGATGCCACGATATGGACTCAAGGGTGGGGGTAACGACCTGGAAGGAGTGTCGCTACGCAAACCCGCCACAAAATACGACGCACCTGCCAGATACAGCCTCAGGAAACTGGCGATGGGCAAACCGGAGACCCATGTCAAAGTCAGCCGTTTGCCCGACGGCACAATGAAAGGGATTACCACCTACGACGAATACGTCGCCGCCCCTCGTGCCGAGTTGTCACGGGACGCTCGAAGCTTCTTTGCCCGTAGCGATTTCTCCACTTCCCTGCCCGCCCGCCCGGCCATCCCCGCCGTCACGCCCTCGACCACCGCCACAGAACTGATCGGGCAGGCGCTGGATGCAGCAAATGGCCTGGTCATCGGTGAGAGTCAGGACCGCATTGCCAGTATGCGTTTTCTCATCGAGAACATGCCGACACTCGCCAGACAGGGGGTCAAAACACTTTATTTCCATCGCCTGCTCAACGATTTCAGTCAACTGGACTTGAACACATTCTTCAGCACCGGGGAAATGTCCGATGACCTGGAGGAAACGCTGCAACAACTGCAAAGCGACCCGTCAGGGCGGTATACGCCGCTTGAAGTGGTCAGGGCTGCGCGACTCAACGGCATTCGGGTTCAGGCGACGGACTGTCTGGCGAGCTATCGCTATCCCGCCTCGCCACTGCCCGACATGCATGAGCAAGCCATAAAGAACTACCTCACCCACACGATCATGCAGGCCAACGAATCCCTCAATGGCGCAGGTAAATGGGTGGTACTGACCGACCAGGAAAACATCAATACCTTTCGCGGTATGGCCGGCATCAGTGAAATACAGGGCGGTATCGGCTTGCGCATCGAAGAAGTGTTGCCCGAACAACGCCTGCTGATCGAGACAGACCGGGGCATCGAAGTGGGACGGGGCTTTACCACGCAACCGGACCATGTCAGTGGCGAATACGATACGCTGTACGCCGACCTGAGCCTGCAGATGCCACTACCGCTGCTCGAGCGAACACCGGCGGAACTCAATCGGCTGCTGTTCCGGCAAGGCATGTTCACCTTCGAGAAGGTCGATGGAACCTGGACGTTGATTCATCGCGGCAGAGACCGCCAGATTGCGCGAACGCTGGTCGAGCGCACGGTTGACGGCAAATACCTGATCAATCGTCCGACATGGACTGATGTGCATCAGGTGCCATACGCCAGTATCGTCGAACTGTCCTGGGCCCTGAGCCGCATGGGCATGGACCTCGAAGGACGTCTGCCTCTGTAGTTCGTGCCTGTTTCTGCCACGCCTGCATGCAAGAAGCCCCCGGTCTCGCGACCGGGGGCTTCCTTTAACGCTATCGTTTTGAGCCCGGGTTCACAGGCTCAAATACGATCACTCCCACTCAATGGTCGCCGGCGGCTTGCTCGACACGTCGTAGGTGACGCGGGAGATGCCTTCGATTTCATTGATGATGCGGCCGGATACGGTTTCCAGCAGTTCGTAAGGCAGGTGTGCCCAACGTGCGGTCATGAAGTCGATGGTTTCCACGGCACGCAGGGCCACGACCCAGGCGTAACGACGGCCATCGCCAACCACGCCAACCGATTTCACCGGCTGGAACACCACGAAGGCCTGGCTGACCTTGTGGTACCAGTCGGCCTTGCGCAGTTCTTCGATGAAGATGTGGTCGGCACGACGCAGCAGGTCGGCGTATTCCTTCTTCACTTCACCGAGGATGCGCACGCCCAGGCCCGGGCCCGGGAACGGGTGACGGTAGACCATGTCGTACGGCAGGCCCAGCTCCAGGCCCAGACGGCGGACTTCGTCCTTGAACAGTTCGCGCAGCGGCTCGACCAGTTTCAGGTTCATTTCTTCCGGCAGGCCGCCCACGTTGTGGTGCGACTTGATCACGTGGGCCTTGCCGCTTTTCGCGCCAGCCGACTCGATCACGTCCGGGTAGATGGTGCCCTGGGCCAGGTACTTGATGTTGTCCAGCTTGCAGGATTCGGCATCGAACACGTCGATGAAGGTGCGACCGATGATCTTGCGCTTCTTCTCCGGGTCGGCTTCGCCGGCCAGGTTGCCCAGGAACTGGTCCTCGGCGTTGGCGCGGATCACCTTGACGCCCATGTTCTCGGCGAACATGGCCATCACTTGCTCGCCTTCGTGCAGGCGCAGCAGGCCGTTGTCGACGAACACGCAGGTCAGCTGGTCGCCGATGGCCTTGTGCAGCAGTGCGGCAACCACGGACGAATCGACACCGCCGGACAAGCCGAGCAGGACGTTATCGGTGCCGACCTGGGCGCGAACCTGGGCGATGGCGTCTTCAGCGATCTTCGACGGGGTCCACAGGGCTTCACACTCGCAGATGTCGAGGATGAAGCGCGACAGGATGCGACCGCCCTGCTTGGTGTGGGTCACCTCCGGGTGGAACTGCACGCCATAGTAGCGACGCTCGTCGCTGAACATGCCGGCGATCGGGCAGCTCGGGGTGCTGGCCAGGATGTGGAAGTCTTCCGGCATCCGGGTGACCTTGTCACCGTGGCTCATCCATACGTCGAGGCCGAACAGGCCGTCGGCGTCGATGTGGTCTTCAATGCCGTCGAGCAGACGGCTCTTGCCGACCACGTCCACGCGGGCGTAACCGAACTCACGCAGCTCGGAACCTTCAACCTTGCCGCCCAGTTGCTCGGCCATGGTCTGCATGCCGTAGCAGATACCGAAGACCGGCACACCCAGATCGAAAACGGCTTGCGGGCAGCGAGGGCTGTTGGCTTCGTGAACCGACTCCGGGCCACCGGCGAGGATGACGCCTTTAGGAGCGAATTCGCGGATCGCATCTTCGTCCATGTCGAACGGATGCAGTTCGCAATACACGCCGATTTCACGCACGCGGCGGGCGATCAGCTGGGTGTACTGGGAACCGAAGTCGAGGATCAGGATGCGGTGAGCGTGAATGTCGAGGGCCATGATTCAGTCTCGTCTAAAAAAATTCGGAAACAGTCGTGATTCAGAAACAACTCGGGGCTGAATAAAACAGCCCCGGTTGCTTAGCTTGTTGCTGGAAGGCTCAACCTACGCGGTAGTTTGGCGCTTCCTTGGTGATCTGCACGTCGTGGACGTGGGACTCGGCCATGCCGGCGCCGGTGATCCGCACGAACTCGGGCTTGGTGCGCATCTCTTCGATGTTGGCGCTACCGGTGTAGCCCATCGAAGAACGCAGGCCGCCCATCAACTGGTGGATGATCGCGCTCAGGGTGCCCTTGTATGGAACACGCCCTTCGATACCTTCCGGAACGAGCTTCTCGGCGCCTGCCGAGGAGTCCTGGAAGTAACGGTCGGAGGAACCCTGGGCCTGGGACATGGCGCCCAGCGAACCCATGCCGCGATAAGCCTTGTACGAACGGCCCTGGAACAGTTCGATCTCGCCCGGCGCCTCTTCGGTACCGGCGAACATCGAGCCCATCATCACGCAGGAAGCACCGGCCACGATGGCCTTGGACAGGTCACCGGAGAAACGGATGCCGCCGTCGGCGATCAACGGCACGCCAGTGCCTTCAAGGGCAGCGGCGACGTTGGCGATGGCACTGATTTGCGGTACGCCGACACCGGCGACGATACGGGTGGTGCAGATCGAGCCAGGGCCGATACCGACCTTGACCGCGTCAGCGCCGGCTTCGGCCAGGGCCTTGGCGGCAGCGCCGGTGGCGATGTTGCCGCCGATGACCTGCACTTCAGGGAAGTTCTGCTTGACCCAGCGAACGCGGTCGATCACGCCTTTGGAGTGACCGTGAGCGGTGTCGACCACCACCACGTCAACGCCGGCGTTGACCAGCGCGGCAACGCGGTCACCGGTGTCTTTACCGGTACCGACGGCAGCACCGACGCGCAGACGACCTTGATCGTCCTTGCTGGCCAGCGGGTAAGCCTTGGCTTTTTCGATGTCGTTGACGGTCATCATGCCCTTGAGGGCGAACTTGTCGTCGACGATCAGCACGCGCTCGATGCGGTGCTTGTGCAGCAGCTCACGCACATCGTTCTTGTCGGCGCCTTCCTTGACCGTGACCAGACGCTCTTTAGGCGTCATCACTTCACGGACAGTGGCTTCCAGACGGTTCTCGAAACGCACGTCACGGGAAGTGACAATGCCGACCAGGTCGCCATTGTGCAGCACCGGAACGCCGGAGATGTTGTGCATGCGGGTCAGTTCGAACAGGTCACGCACCGTGGCATCAGCCTCGATGGTGATCGGGTCTTTTACGACGCCGGCTTCGAACTTCTTGACCTTGCGGACTTCGGCAGCTTGCTGCTCGATGGTCATGTTCTTGTGGATGATGCCGATTCCACCTTCCTGAGCCATGGCAATTGCCAGACGGGCTTCAGTGACGGTGTCCATGGCAGCGGAGACCAGTGGAATATTCAGCTCGATGCCACGGGTAAGGCGGGTCTTGAGACTGACTTCGTTAGGAAGCACCTCGGAATAACCGGGCACTAGGAGAATGTCGTCGAATGTCAGAGCTTCTTGGCTGATACGCAGCATCGCGGGGGCTCCCGAGCGGGAAAATGGAAGCGCGCCATTATAGTCAGACACCCCCTCGGGTTCAATGTAAAACTCTGACTATTATTGGCATTACTGACATACGGGGCGCTTTTTTGTAGGAGCGAGCTTGCTCGCGATGGTCGTGAACGATAATGCGGGTTGCCTGGAAACCCGCGTGGCCTGAAAGTTCATCGCGAGCAAGCTCGCTCCTACAGGTTTCAGAGTTCGACTTTCACCCAGCTCACCGGCTGATCCAGCCAATCGGCGAATTCGTCGAGAAAGCTTTGCTTGAACCCGGCTTCGGCCCAGTTGTTGAAGATGAATCCGAGGTTGGAGAAACCGCATTCCTGCAGGAACAGGAAACCGTTGATGTCGTCTTCATGCCCGCATTCCGGACAGGTGAAGTTATCGGTGCGCCCCGGCATCCAGTCTTCCAGGCTTTCGAACAGCGCCTCACCGACTTCCTTGCGGCACTCGGCGCAGCCCGCTTCCTCAAGAAAACCCTTGGCCGGCGTATAGATGCAGCGTTTGGTAATGATCTCCAGGCCATTGACCGGCTCACCGAACGGCAGGGCTTCGGGGTGCAGGACCACTGCGCGGGCACCGTCAGCGATGGCATGGGCCATGCGATTGCCGGTGCGGCCGCAGGTGGTCAGCTCTTCCTGGATGATGTTCTTGCGCACCAGCCAGCGCACAACGGCCCGGGCCCGGGGCTCGTGCACCGGCAGGGTGGAGATTTTCGGGACGATGATGCTTTGGGAATTCATGGGTACAGGCCTGGAGCATTGATAAATGACCTGTAGGAGCGAGCCTGCTCGCGATGGTCGTTAACGAAAACGCGGGGAGTCTGGTTCCCCGCGGTGTTCTTGAGTCCATCGCGAGCAGGCTCGCTCCTACAGGTAAAGCAATGGCGAGATGCCTATAGAAGGTATAGGCCCGCCATAGCTGTTTTTACAGTTCGACGACAACCGCCTGCGAAGCACGGGTCGCCTTGGCGCGGGCGACTTCGATCGACTCGTCGCGCGCCAGGGCCACGCCCATGCGGCGCTGGCCGTTGACTTCAGGCTTGCCGAACAGGCGCAGCGCGGTATCCGGCTCGCTCAAGGCGGCGCCCAGGTTGGCGAATGCGGTCCGGGTCGACTGCCCTTCCACCAGAATCACCGCCGAGGCCGATGGCCCGAACTGACGGATCAACGGGATCGGCAGGCCGAGAATGGCCCGTGCATGCAGGGCGAACTGCGACAGGTCCTGAGAAATCAGCGTGACCAGGCCGGTGTCGTGCGGGCGCGGCGAGACTTCGCTGAACCACACCTGGTCACCCTTGATGAACAACTCGACGCCGAACAGACCGCGGCCACCCAGGGCCTCGGTCACGGCTTTGGCGACGCGTTCGGATTCAGCAAGAGCAATCGGGCTCATGGCCTGCGGCTGCCAGGATTCCTGGTAGTCGCCCTTCTCCTGACGGTGACCGACCGGCGCGCAGAAGGTGGTGCCGCCAACGTGGCGCACCGTCAACAGGGTGATTTCGTAGTCGAAATCGATGAAGCCTTCGATGATCACCCGACCTTTACCGGCGCGGCCACCTTCCTGGGCGTAGTCCCAGGCTTTCTGCACGTCATCGACGCTGCGCAGCAGGCTCTGGCCCTTGCCCGAGGAGCTCATGACCGGCTTGACCACGCATGGGAAACCGAGGTCTTCAACGGCCTTGCTGTAGTCCTCGAAGGTGTCGGCGAAGTGGTACGGCGAGGTCGGCAGGTCCAGCTCTTCAGCGGCCAGGCGACGGATGCCTTCGCGGTTCATGGTCAATTGCGCGGCGCGGGCGGTCGGGATCACGGTGAAGCCTTCGGCCTCCAGCTCCACCAGGGTCGCGGTGGCGATGGCTTCGATTTCCGGGACGATGAAATGCGGCTTCTCGGCCTCGATCACGGCACGCAGGGCAGCGCCGTCAAGCATGTTGATCACGTGGCTGCGGTGCGCCACCTGCATGGCCGGCGCGTTGGCGTAGCGATCCACGGCAATCACTTCAACGCCCAGGCGTTGCAGCTCGATCACCACTTCCTTGCCCAACTCGCCACAGCCACACATCAATACGCGGGTCGCGGTGGGCGACAATGGAGTTCCGATACGGGTCATCTGAAGGTCCTCAAGAAGCGGATCATCGAGGGAAGCACGCTTCCCATGGGGAGAAAGCGCGGCATTTTACATGAACTTCAGCTGACGACAGCCTGTTTGCGCAGGCGCCAGGCCATGATCAGCCACACGGCGGTTACCCCGGCAAATTTCGAGCCCAGGGCGGTGAGGATCACCCCCGGCGTCAGGGCGTCGATCATGCCGAAAAAGATAAAGGTATCGAGGGGAATGCTCAGGGCCGAACTTATCCACAGGCGATCATGCAGCGGGCGCCGGGTGATGCTGAACACCAGCCAGTCGATGCACTCGGAAACCGCGAACGCCGTGGCGCTGGCCAGGGCGATGGACGGATCGGAGGTGGCGTAGGACAACACCAGCGCCACCAGCATCGCCACGAGGGCGCCATGCCCGAAACGGGTTTGCACCATGTCGCGCAACACAAACACCAGCCCGCCCCAGGCCGACCAGAGGATGTCCAGGTGTGGCGCGGTGGAAAAGGCGAAGTTGATCAGCACGACGCTGCTGATGTAGGTGATCAGGAAGAGCATAGGCTTGGAAAGCACCTGTGAATTTGCCGCACAGGATACTGTAGGAGCGAGCCTGCTCGCGATGGTCGTTAACGAAAACGCAGGGGAGTCTGGTTCCCCGCGGTGTTCTTGAGTCCATCGCGAGCAGGCTCGCTCCTACAACCGCGGTTTTGCCCCGATCATCCACACTAACCCACTGGCCTTGGCCCGTTCATGACACAACCCCAGCACCTTGCGCCGTTCGTCGTTGGTCATGCGGCTCCAGCGGGTGATTTCCTCAACCGTGCGCTGGCAACCGGTGCAGATGTCATCGTCATCCAGCGCACAAATACTCACGCAGGGCGACGCTACCGGGCGTTCGGTGGCCGTCATTCTTCCTGCTCGACCAGATCGCGGGCATAACGCTGCGAGTTGTGCACATAGTGGGCAGCGCTGGCTTCCAGCATCTTGATTTGCGGCTCGGTCAATTCGCGCACCACTTTGCCGGGCGAACCCATGACCAGCGATCCGTCCGGAATCTCCTTGCCTTCGCCGATCAGCGAATTGGCGCCGATGATGCAGTTCTTGCCGATCTTCGCGCCATTGAGAATCACCGCGTTGATGCCGATCAGGCTGTAGTCGCCGACGGTGCAGCCGTGGAGCATGGCGTTGTGGCCGATGGTCACGCCGGTGCCGATGGTCAGCGGATAGCCCATGTCGGTGTGCATCACGGTGCCGTCCTGGACGTTGCTGTTCTTGCCGATCAGGATCAACTCGTTGTCGCCGCGCAACACGGCGTTGAACCAGACGTTGGCGCCCTCCTCCAGCTTGACCTTGCCCACCAGCACGGCATTGGGGGCGACCCAGCTCTGTGGATGGGTTTCGACACGGGCGTCGCCCAGGCGGTATTTCATTGTTGTTTTCCTCAGGGCTCGGGCAGTGCCAGTCGAACGATGGCTTCAGGTATTGATAAAGCTTTTGGGAGGTTGATGCAGGCTGATTTTGGCGTCATACAGCAGGTTGATCAACTCGACGATCATGATCGCCGTCAGTCCCCAGATCTTGTATTCGCCAAAGCGATAGCTCGGCACGTACCAGCTGCGGCCCTGATAGTCGATGCGATGGGTATGTTCGCGGGGGTCTTTGCGGAAGAATTCCAGGGGCACGCTGAACACCGCGGCAATCTCGGCATCGTTGGCCCGGTATTCGACAAAATCCGGGATCACCCCGACATAGGGCGTGACCATGATGCCATGCAGGCTGATCAGCGGACTGAGCGGGCCGATCACCTCGACCAGCCCCGGCGGCAGGCCGATTTCTTCCTCGGCTTCACGCAGGGCGGTGAAAATCAGGTCGGAGTCTTCGGGGTCGCGGCGACCACCGGGGAAGGCGACTTCGCCGCCATGGGTCGACAGGCCGCTGGCACGCAGGGTCAACACCAACTCGGGTTCGTCACTGCGGGTGATGGGCACCAGCACCGCGGCCTCGGGAAAACGACGATCGGTCTCCAGTGTGCGTGGAGTGTGGTTACTAACCCGATGCAGTAGCTCGTCCAGCATGAGTGTTCTCGATTTGTGCCTTACCCGGCATCATGCACCAATCGCTGCGGTCGCCCAACCCCCGCAACCGCCCCATGTCGCGAAACGACAACTTGCCGACCGGCACTGCCTCACGCCAAGATAGGCGCAGCATTCAGGAACCCCAGCATGAAATTTTGCAGCCAGTGCGGTAACCCGGTGACCCAGCGCATTCCCGAGGGCGATTCGCGCCTGCGTTTTGTCTGCGACAGCTGTCAGGCCATCCACTACCAGAACCCCAATATCGTCGCCGGCTGCGTGGCGACCTGGGGCAGCAAGGTGTTGCTGTGCCGACGGGCCATCGAGCCGCGCCGCGGTTACTGGACCCTGCCCGCCGGTTTCATGGAAAACGGCGAGACCATCGAGCAGGCCGCCATTCGCGAGACCGCCGAGGAAGCCTGCGCCCGGGTGCGCAACCTGAGCATCTATACCCTGATCGATGTGCCACACATCAGCCAGGTGCATGTGTTCTTCCGTGCCACGCTTGCGGACCTGGATTTTTCTGCAGGCCCCGAGAGCCTGGAAGTGCAACTATTCGACGAAGCGGACATTCCTTGGGATGAGCTGGCTTTCCGCACGGTGGGCCGTACCTTAGAATGCTTCTTCGCTGACCGGCGGACCGAGGTCTATCCCGTACGGTCTGAATCGATTCCGCCGCTTGCTCAGCCTGCCATTATCTGATGCCATATTGGTATCATTCGTAGCCGCTGAAAAATCGTACGAACGCGGCCCGAGCCTTCGGCGGCTCCCACAAAAACATCTATAAATAAATAGTCGCGACACCTCCTGGGGAATCGTTTCAATGCGCTGGTTGCTTGCCCTGTTCTGTTTGTCTTTCGTCGCGGTGTCCCAGGCTTCTGCCCTGGAAACCCTGGACGGCAAGGTCATCGAGAAAATCCTGGTTCTCAAGTCTTCCCATCAATTGCAATTGATCAATGACGGCAAGCCGCTCAAGACCTATCGCATTTCCCTGGGCAAGCGTCCCAAGGGGCCGAAACTGATGGAAGGCGACAAGCGCACCCCGGAAGGCCTCTACTGGGTCGACTGGCGCAAGGTCAGCGATAAATTCAACCTGGCGATGCACATTTCCTACCCGAACATCAGCGACTCGGCCCGCGCCCGTCGTGAAGGCGTCGAGCCCGGCGGCATGATCATGATCCACGGCACCCCGGACACCGAAGACACCCCGGAAGACCTGTTCCACACCCTGGACTGGACCGACGGCTGCATCGCCATGCGCAACATTGACATGCGTGAAGTCTGGAACCTGGTGCCGGACGGCACGATGATCGAGATTCGTCCGTAATTCCCTGCCCCTGCAAGGGATTCTGTGGCGAGGGGGCTTGCCCCCGTTGCGCTGCGCAGCAGTGCCAAACCCTGCAAACACATGTTGTCTGACTCAACTGATCTGCTGACTTCACGGCTGCTGCGCAGCCGAACGGGGGCAAGCCCCCTCGCCACAACGATTGCACAATTCTGAACACGACCATTGGTCGGCATCAAAAAATAAAATCAGAAGATCGCAGCCTGCGCCAGCTCCTACGGGGTGAATACCATTTCGCTCTGTAGGAGCTGCCGCAGGCTGCGATCTTTGTCGTTTTAAAGCCTAGCGCTAATACCACTTCAAACCACCCCACATCCAGCCGGCCACAATCGGCCCATTCTTGTAAAACACCCGCGTTGACATGGTATGCAAGTGGTATTAGTTTCGCCTCACAACCGGGCGACAACAATCCTATATCCGCATCGGACAATGCCTACATGAACGATCTACAGGCCCTGCGCCCCGACGACACCCAACCCACGCCGTTGTACCTGCAACTGGCACGCAATCTGGAAGCGGCGATCCATGCCGGCCAGTGGAAAGCCGAACAGGCCATGCCGTCGGAGCGCCATCTGAGCGAGACCCTGGGCATCTCCCGCGTCACTGCACGCAAAGCGCTGGAAGTGTTGTTCGAACAAGGCCTTATCCGCCGTAACCAGGGCTCCGGCACCTTCATCACGCCGCGCCTGGAACAGCCGCTGTCGCGCCTTTCCGGTTTCAGTGAAATGCTAAGGCTCAAGGGGTTTGTGCCCAGTTCACACTGGCTGGAGCGGGAAATCACCCTGCCGACCCACGAAGAGCTGATCCGCCTCGGCCTGTCGCCCAACGACAAGGTCGCGCGGCTCAAACGCCTGCGCAAGGCCGACGACACCGTGATGGCCATCGAGATGAGCACCCTGCCCGCCTCGATCATTCCCAAGCCGCAAGCGGTGGGTGATTCCCTCTACGAATTCCTCGACGGCATCGGCAAGCCGGTGGTGCGCGCCTTGCAGCACATCCAGGCGATCAACGCCTCGGACGAGTTCGCCGCGCTGGTCGGCATCGCCCCCGGAACCGCCATGCTGCTGATGACCCGGGTCGGCTACCTGGAAGACAACACGCCCATCGAAGTCACCGACACCTATTGCCGCAACGACTACTACGACTTTGTCGCCGAGCTGCGTCGCTGACAAAACAGCCGGCCGTTAAAAACCGAGATCCCGACATGTCCGAAGACAACATCCTCACAGCCCACGGCTGGGTTCGCGGCCGACTGGTCCACGCCCACGGCAAGGTCGTGTCCATCGAAGGCGTCCCTTGCGATCCGGCGGACAACGACCTGCCTTATCTGCTGCCGGGTTTCATCGACCTGCACGTTCACGGCGGTGGCGGCAAAGACATCATGGAAGGCACGCCCGCCTTCGAAACCATCACCCGAACCCACGTGCGCTTCGGCACCACGTCGCTGCTGGCGACCACCATGACGGCGCCGAGCGAAGAAATCTCCAACGTACTCAAAGCCGTCGGCGAATTCTATGAGCAGCGACCACAAGGCTGCGCGCGGGTGCTCGGTGTGCACCTCGAAGGCCCCTACATCAACCCCGGCAAGCTCGGCGCGCAACCCAACTTCGCCCACACCGCGTTGATGGCCGAGGTCGAAGCGTATCTGGCACTGGCGCCGATCCGGGTGATCACCATTGCCCCGGAAATCGCCGGTCACGATGCCTTGATCCGCGACCTCAGCCGCCGCGGCATCCGCATGCAGATCGGCCACACCCTGGGCAGTTACGAGGAAGGCGTCGCAGCGCTGGAGGCCGGCGCCAGCAGCTTCACCCACCTCTACAACGCCATGAGCCCGCTGCATCACCGCGAGCCGGGGATTGTCGGCGCCGCACTGGCCCACGCGAAGTACGCCGAACTGATCCCGGACCTGTTGCACGTGCACCCCGGCGCCATCCGCGTCGCCCTGCGCTCGATCCCGTGCCTGTACTGCGTCACCGACTCGACCGCCGCCGCCGGCATGCCCGACGGCGAGTACAAACTCGGCAGCCACACCGTGACCAAGTGTCTGGGCGGCGTGCGCCTGCCCGACGGCACCCTGGCCGGCAGCACCCTGACCATGGATCAGGCCCTGCGCAACCTGGTGAAAATCGGCCTGCCCATCGCCGAAGCCTCGCAGCGTCTGTCGCAATTCCCCGCCGACTACCTCGGCCTCACCGAACGCGGGCGCCTGCAACCAGGGGCCTGGGCCGACTGCGTGCGGCTGGATCGCTCACTGAAACTGACCGCCGTCATGGTCGAAGGAGAAGACATTGACTTCAAAAATGCTTGAAGAGGCGCTGTCCTCGTTCGAGGCCGTGCAAGCCCAACTGCAGCAACTCGACCCGCAGATGATCGAGATCGCCGGACGCCTGCGTCGTCAGCCGCCGCAAGTGGCCATGACCGTGGCGCGCGGCAGTTCCGACCACGCCGCCAGTTACTTCGCCTACCTGACCATGCAGCTACTGGGCATTCCGGTGGCGTCGTTGCCGATGTCGGTGGTGACCATGCAGCAGGCGCCGCTGAAGGTCAGCGGCCAGGTGGCATTCGCCTTCTCGCAATCGGGGCAAAGCCCGGACCTGGTCAACAGCCTGCGCCTGTTGCGCAAGCGCGGCGCCTTGAGCATTTCGCTGGTCAATGCCGAGGACTCGCCGCTGGAAGCCGCCTGTGAGTTCAGCCTGCCGCTGTGTGCCGGCACTGAAAGCAGCGTCGCTGCGACCAAGAGTTTCATCGCCACCCTGAGCGCCAGCGCGCGGTTGATCGGGCACTGGAAGGAAGACGCCGAACTGCTCGAGGCCGGCTTGGCCTTGCCCGACGGCCTGCGCAACGCCGCGCAACAGGACTGGAGCCCGGCCATCGAGGCCTTGCGCGATTGCCAGCGGCTGATGGTGATCGGCCGGGGCGCCGGTTTCGCCATCGCCCAGGAAGCGGCGCTCAAATTCAAAGAGACCTCGGCGATCCAGGCCGAAGCCTTCAGCAGCGCCGAAGTCCGTCACGGCCCGATGGCTCTGATCGGTGACAACTACCCGCTGCTGGTGTTTGCCCCACGGGGCGCCGAACAGGCCGGTCTGCTGAGCCTGGCCGCCGACATGCGCCAGCGCGGCGCCCGTGTGCTGCTGGCCGCGCCGGATGACGTGCGCGAGCGCGATCTGACCCTGACCCGCGCCGAACACCCGGCCCTCGACCCGATTCTGGCGATCCAGAGTTTCTACGTGATGGCCGCCGGCCTGGCCGTGGCCCGCGGCATGGACCCGGACCAGCCGCGGCACTTGAGCAAAGTCACCCGCACCCATTGAATCATTGTCCCCTGTGGGAGCGAGCTTGCTCGCGATGGACGTCAACGATGACGCGTGTTTCCTGAATGAACGCGTTGTTCTCAGGTTCTTCGCGAGCAAGCTCGCTCCTACAGGGGGCACGTTGATCCGAACTGTATTTTTTGATGAGACCGAGCCATGCATAACAACAATAAAGAGCTGACTTTAAGCGCCCCGCTCAGCGGCCCGGTGCTCACGCTCGCCAAAGTCCCGGACCCGGTGTTTGCCAGCGGCGCCATGGGCGACGGCATCGCTATCGATCCGCTCAACGACACGCTCCACGCCCCCTGCGCGGGGGTGGTGGTGCATGTCGCGCGCACCGGTCACGCACTGACCTTGCGTGCCGACAACGGCGCGGAATTGCTCCTGCACCTGGGCCTCGACACGGTCGAGTTGCAGGGCCTGGGCTTCTCGATGCTGGTCAAGGAAGGGGCGCGCGTCGCCAATGGCCAACCCCTGCTGCGCTACGACCTGGACAAGGTCGCGCAACAGTGCAAAAGCCTGGTCAGCCTGCTGATCCTTACTAACAGCCAGGACTTTCAGGCGCGGCCCATTACCCTCAAATCGGTGAAAGTCGGTGAGCCGCTGCTGCACATCATTCGTCGACAGACATCGACCGCAGAGGTCGATGTCGAGTTTGCCGGCGCAGAGATTGTCGGCCTCGTACGCATTGCGCACCGTGGCGGCCTGCACGCGCGGCCGGCGGCGTTGATCCGTCAGACCGCGCAAGGTTTCAAAAGCAAATCGCAGCTGCACTTCGCCGGCAAGTCGGCCACCTGCGACAGCCTGATTGGCTTGATGGGGCTGGCCATCGGTGAACAGGCGGAGGTTCAGGTCAGTTGCCAGGGCCCGGATGCCGAAGCCGCGTTGCAAGCCTTGCTCACCGCGTTATCCACAGCCCTGGCCGAAGACAGTCACGCCGCCGCGCCACCGACGATCGCCCAACGCAATCGCCCCGCCGAAGCCGGTGTGTTGCACGGCGTTTGCGCGGCGCCGGGCCTGGTCGGCGGGCCGCTGTTTCGCCTGAATGCGATCAGCCTGCCAGTGGATGCCGGCCAGCATGATCCGCAACAGCAACGCCAGGTTCTGGACGCGGCACTGGGCCAGGTGCGCAATGAAATCGACCACACCCTGACCCTGGCAAAAAAACACAAGGACAGCGCTGAAGAGGCCATTTTCGCCGCACACCTGGCGCTGCTCGAAGATCCGGCCTTGCTCGACGCTGCCAGCCAATCCGTCGACCAGGGCACAGCTGCGACCCACGCCTGGAGCCAGGCCATCGACGCGCAATGCGAAGTGCTCCAGCAAACCGGCAGTACATTGCTCGCCGAACGCGCCAATGACCTGCGCGACCTCAAGCAACGTGTGCTGCGCGTATTGCTCGGCGATACCTGGCATTACGACGTGCCGGCCGGCGCCATCGTCGCGGCCCATGAACTGACTCCGTCCGATCTGCTGCAACTGAGCCAGCAAGGCGTCGCCGGGCTGTGCATGGCCGAGGGCGGTGCGACCTCCCACGTAGCGATTCTGGCCCGGGGCAAAGGCCTGCCGTGCATGGTCGCACTGGGCTCGACGCTGCTCGATCAGCAACAGGGGCAACCGGTGGTGCTGGACGCCGACGGCGGCCGCCTCGAACTGACACCCGGCACACAGCGCCTGGCCGACGTGCGCCAGTTGCAACAGCAACAGCAACAACGCCGGGCCGAACAACAGGCCCAGGCGCACACACCGGCGCTGACAAGCGATGGCCTGCGCATCGAGGTCGCCGCCAACGTGGCGTCCAGCACGGAAGCGGCAGACGCATTGGCCAATGGCGCCGACGGCGTCGGCTTGCTGCGCACCGAATTTCTCTTCGTCGACCGCCACACCGCCCCGGACGAACTGGAACAACACCAGGCCTATCAAGCCGTGCTCGATGCCATGGGCGACAAGTCGGTGATCATCCGCACCATCGACGTCGGTGGCGACAAGCAACTCGATTACCTGCCACTGCCCGCCGAGGCCAACCCGGTGCTCGGCCTGCGCGGCATTCGCCTGGCCCAGGTCCGCCCGGAACTGCTCGACCAGCAACTTCGCGCGCTACTGCACCTGCGCCCGTTGTCACGCTGCCGGATCCTGCTGCCGATGATCACTGAGGTCGATGAACTGCTGCACATCCGCCAGCGCCTCGATGCCTTGTGTACCGAACTGGGCCTGGCGCAGCGCCCGGAACTGGGGGTGATGATTGAAGTGCCGGCCGCCGCGCTGCTGGCCGAGCAACTGGCGGAGCACGCGGACTTCCTGTCCATCGGCACCAACGACCTGTCGCAATACACCCTGGCCATGGACCGCGACCATGCCGGCCTTGCCGCGCGCGTCGATGCGTTGCACCCGGCCCTGCTGCGGTTGATCGCCCAGACCTGCGCCGGTGCGGCGCAGCACAAGCGTTGGGTCGGTGTCTGCGGTGCACTGGCGTCCGATCCGCTGGCCACGCCGGTGTTGATCGGCCTGGGGGTCAGCGAGCTGTCGGTGAGCCCGGTACAGATCGGTGAAATCAAGGACCGCGTGCGTCATCTCGACGCCAGCGAATGCTGGCGCATCAGCCAGGGCCTGCTCAAGCTGAGCAGCGCCAGTGCCGTGCGTCATGCCTGCCACCAGCACTGGCCTCTGAGCTAGCTCTTTACAAAAGAAGAACAAAAATCCAGGGAGATCCGCCATGTACCAACTTTTCATTGAAGGCCTGCAACGCCTCGGCCGCGCGCTGATGCTGCCGATCGCGATCCTGCCGATTGCCGGCCTGCTGCTGCGCCTGGGCGACACCGACCTGCTCAACATCGCGATCATCCACGACGCCGGCCAGGTGATCTTTGCCAACCTGGCGATGATCTTCGCCATCGGCATCGCGGTGGGTTTCGCCAAGGACAACAACGGTACGGCGGGGCTTGCCGGGGTGATCGGTTACCTGGTGATGATCGCCACCCTCAAGGTCCTCGACCCGAGCATCAACATGGGCATGCTCGCCGGGATCGTCAGCGGCCTGATGGCCGGCGCGCTGTACAACCGCTTCAAGGACATCAAGCTGCCGGAGTACCTGGCCTTCTTCGGTGGGCGACGGTTCGTGCCGATTGTCACCGGGTTCGCCGCCGTGGGCCTGGGCGTGGTGTTCGGCTATATCTGGCCGCCGATCCAGCACGGCATCAACAGCTTCGGCACGCTGATGATGGAGAGTGGCAGCATTGGTGCGTTCGTCTTCGGCGTGTTCAACCGCCTGCTGATCGTCACCGGCCTGCACCACATCCTCAACAACATGGCGTGGTTCGTGTTCGGCAATTTCACCGACCCCACCTCCGGTGCGCTGGTCACCGGCGACCTGTCGCGCTACTTCGCCGGCGACCCGAAAGGCGGCCAGTTCATGACCGGGATGTTCCCGGTGATGATCTTCGGCCTGCCCGCCGCGTGCCTGGCGATGTACCGCAACGCCCTGCCGGAACGGCGCAAGGTGATGGGCGGGATATTCCTGTCGATGGCCCTGACCGCGTTCCTGACCGGCGTGACCGAGCCGATCGAATTCGCCTTCATGTTCCTCGCGCCGCTACTGTTTCTGCTGCATGCGTTGCTCACCGGCCTGTCGATGGCCGTCACCAATGCGCTGAACATTCACCTGGGCTTCACCTTCTCCGGTGGCTTCATCGACATGGTGCTTGGCTGGGGCAAGTCCACCAACGGCTGGCTGGTGTTTCCGGTGGGCCTGGCGTATGCCGTGATCTACTACGTGGTGTTCGATTACTGCATCCGTCGTTTCGACCTGAAGACACCGGGCCGCGAAACCAGTGTTGCCACCCCACAGGTGGCGGTGGCCGACAATGAACGCGCCGGGGCTTACATCAAGGCCTTGGGCGGTGCCGCAAACCTGATCACCGTCGGTGCCTGCACCACGCGGTTGCGCCTGGACATGGTGGATCGCAACAAGGCCTCGGATACCGATCTAAAGGCGCTCGGCGCCATGGCCGTGGTGCGTCCGGGCAAGGGCGGGAGCTTGCAGGTAGTGGTCGGGCCGATGGCCGATGCGATTGCCGATGAGATTCGCTTGGCGATGCCGGCGCAGGGGCGTGCCATCGTGTCGTCGCCGGCAGCAGAAATCGACGCGCCTCCACCTGCCGCCGTGGCAACACCCGAGGCGCAGCAATGGCTCGATGCGCTGGGGGGTGGCGACAATGTGCTGCAACTCGACTGCATCGCCATGACGCGCATCCGCCTGCAACTGGCCAATGGCAAGGCATTGTCGGAGTGTGATTTGAAAGCGCTGGGTTGCCAGGGTGTGAGTCAGCTGGACGGCGGGATCTGGCATCTGCTGGTTGGCGACAAGGCGCCAAGTTTGAGTGATGCGCTGGAAGCGTTGGTCAATCGCAGTGAGGTCAGTGCCAAGGTTTAGATCCTCGGTGCCTGACAGGCCGCCATCGCGAGCAGGCTCGCTCCCACAAGGGTCCGGTGTACATCGATCCACTGTGGGAGCGAGCCTGCTCGCGAAGAGGCCATCACTAACACCACAATAGTTGTGGGTAATAAAAAACCCGCTGAAATCACTTTCAGCGGGTTTTTCATTTCAGCGGCACGAGAATCAGAAATCCTCCAACCGCCACACTTCATAAGCCGGCGTCTCGTAGGGATGGCTCTGTTTCAGAGCCACCACCACCGAGCGAATCAACTCATCAGCCACTACAAGCTCGACTTTCCATTCCTCGACCTGTTCGACCTGCCCTGCCTCGCCAATGAACGGCTGACTGCCGTCCAGTGGACGAAACTGGCCCAGACCCAACACTTGCCATGCACAGTGATCGTAAGCACCGATCCGTCCGCCACCGGCGGCGAATACGGCACTTTTGACCATGTCGACATGACTGTCGGGAACAAAGAAGCTGAGCTTGTACACGACGCTTAGTTCACCCACACGCGAGCGTTACGGAACATGCGCATCAGCGGTGCATCTTCGTTCCAGTCATCCGAACGCCACGAGTTCTGCACGGCGCGGAACACACGCTCCGGGTGCGGCATCATGATGGTCACGCGACCGTCGCGGCTGGTCAAACCGGTGATCCCGCGCGGCGAGCCGTTCGGGTTGGCCGGGTAGCTTTCGGTGACCTTGCCGTGGTTGTCGACGAAACGCATTGCCACGCAACCGGACAGATCGGCTTCCAGCAGTGCTTCTTCGCTGGCGAACTCGGCATGACCTTCGCCGTGGGCGATGGCGATCGGCATGCGCGAACCGGCCATGCCCTGCAGGAAGATCGAATTCGACTCCTGGATCTGCACCATGGCAACACGGGCTTCGAACTGCTCGGAACGGTTGCGCACGAAGTGCGGCCAGAACTCGCTGCCCGGGATCAGCTCGTGCAGGTTGGACATCATCTGGCAACCGTTGCACACGCCGAGGGTGAAGCTGTCGTTGCGCTCGAAGAAGCCCTGGAACGCATCGCGGGCGCGGCTGTTGAACAGCGCGGATTTCGCCCAGCCTTCACCGGCACCCAATACGTCGCCGTAGGAGAAGCCACCGCAAGCAACCATGCCCTTGAACTCGTTGAGGTCGACACGGCCGGCCAGGATGTCGCTCATGTGCACGTCGATCGCGTTGAAACCGGCGCGGTCGAACGCCGCCGCCATTTCCACCTGACCGTTGACGCCCTGCTCACGCAGCACGGCAACCTGTGGGCGGATGCCTTTCTTGATGTAAGGCGCGGCGATGTCCTGGTTGATGTCGTAGCTCAGCTTGACGCTCAGGCCCGGGTTGTCTTCTTCCAGCAGCACGTCGAACTCTTGCTCGGCGCAATCGGCGTTGTCACGCAGGCGCTGGATCTGGTAGCTGGTCTCGGCCCACTGGCGTTGCAGCAGACGACGCTGGCCTTCGAACACGGTGTCACCGTTGAAGGTGATACCGATCTCGCCATTGTTGATTGGCTGACCGATCACCGACACGCAATCGCCCAGGCCGGCAGCGCTGAACTGCGCGAGGATGTCCGGGGTGGCGTCCTGGCGAACCTGGATCACGGCACCCAGTTCTTCGTTGAACAGGATCGCGGCGATGTCGGCGGAGGAATCCGCCAGGCTGTCGAGGTTCAGGCTCAGGCCGCAGTGACCGGCGAAGGCCATTTCGACGACGGAGGTCAGCAGACCACCGTCGGAACGGTCGTGGTAAGCCAGCAGGTGACCGTCGGCGTTGAGGCCCTGGATCACGGCGAAGAAGGCCTTCAGGTCTTCGGCGTCGTCGACGTCCGGAGCCTGTTTGCCGAGCTTGCCGTGAACCTGCGCGAGGATCGAGGCGCCCATGCGGTTCTGGCCGCGGCCCAGGTCGATCAGGATCAGGTCAGTGGTGCCCTTGTCCATGCGCAGTTGCGGGGTCAGGGTCTGACGGATGTCAGTCACTGGCGCAAAACCGGTCACGATCAGGGACATCGGCGACGTGACGGACTTGTCGACGCCTTCATCGTTCCAGCGCGTGGCCATGGACATCGAGTCCTTGCCCACCGGAATGGTGATGCCCAGCTCAGGGCACAGCTCCATGCCGACCGCTTTCACGGTGTCGTACAGACGCGCGTCTTCGCCCGGGTGACCGGCAGCGGACATCCAGTTCGCCGACAGCTTGATGTCGGAGATCTTGCCGATGCGCGAGGCCGCGATGTTGGTCAGGGTTTCGCCGATGGCCATGCGGCCCGACGCCGGAGCGTCCAGCAGTGCCAGCGGAGTCCGCTCGCCCATGGCCATGGCTTCGCCGGTGTAGACGTCGAAGCTGGTGGCGGTGACGGCAACGTCGGCCACCGGAACCTGCCACGGGCCGACCATCTGGTCACGAGCCACGAGGCCGGTGATGGTGCGGTCGCCGATGGTGATCAGGAAGCTCTTGCTCGCCACGGCCGGGTGATGCAGGACACGCTCGACGCAGTCGGCAATGTTCAGGGTCGACGGATCGAAGTCGTCGCCCAGCTCGGCTTCACGTACCACCGAACGGTGCATGCGTGGCGCCTTGCCCAGCAACACTTCCAGTGGCATGTCCACCGGGCTGTTGCCGAAATGGCTGTCGGTGACGGTCAGCTGGGGTTCGGCAGTGGCTTCGCCGACCACGGCAAACGGGCAACGCTCACGTTCGCAGATCGCCTTGAAACGCTCGAAGTCAGCCGGGCCGACCGCCAGAACGTAGCGTTCCTGGGATTCGTTGGACCAGATTTCGTGCGGGGCCATGCCCGGCTCGTCGTTTGGAATGTTGCGCAGTTCGAAACGGCCACCGCGGTCGCCGTCGTTGACCAGTTCCGGGAAGGCGTTGGACAGACCGCCTGCACCCACGTCGTGGATGAAGCTGATCGGGTTCTTGTCGCCCAGTTGCCAGCAACGGTCGATGACTTCCTGGCAGCGACGTTCCATTTCCGGGTTTTCGCGCTGTACCGAAGCGAAGTCCAGGTCCGCCGAGCTGGTGCCGGTGGCCATGGAGGAAGCCGCGCCGCCACCCAGGCCGATCAGCATCGCCGGGCCGCCGAGCACGATCAGCTTGGAGCCAACGACGATCTCGCCTTTCTTGACGTGTTCTTCGCGGATGTTGCCCATGCCGCCTGCCAGCATGATCGGCTTGTGGTAGCCGCGAACTTCGTCACCGTGCGGGGTGGTGATCGACTGTTCGAAGGTACGGAAATAGCCGGTCAGGGCCGGACGACCGAATTCATTGTTGAACGCAGCGCCGCCCAATGGGCCTTCGATCATGATGTCCAGCGCGGTAACGATGCGCTCAGGCTTGCCGTATGGCACTTCCCACGGCTGTTCGAAGCCCGGGATCTGCAGGTTGGACACGGTGAAACCGGTCAGGCCGGCTTTCGGCTTGGCACCGCGACCGGTGGCGCCTTCGTCGCGGATTTCGCCACCGGAACCGGTGGATGCGCCCGGGAACGGAGCAATCGCGGTCGGGTGGTTGTGGGTCTCGACCTTCATCAGGATGTGCACCGGTTCCTGCACCGCGCCGTACTGGCGGGTTTCAGGGTCCGGGAAGAAACGACCGGCCACGGAACCGACGATCACCGAAGCGTTGTCCTTATAAGCCGACAGGACACCTTCGTTGTGCATCTGATAGGTGTTCTTGATCATGCCGAACAGGCTTTTTTCCTGGCTCTCGCCGTCGATGTCCCAACTGGCGTTGAAGATCTTGTGACGGCAGTGCTCGGAGTTCGCCTGGGCGAACATCATCAGTTCGATGTCATGCGGGTTGCGCTTCAAACCGACGAAGGCGTTGACCAGATAGTCGATCTCGTCTTCGGCCAGGGCCAGGCCCAGCTCGGTGTTGGCTTTTTCCAGCGCGGCGCGGCCGCCGCCCAGCACGTCGATGGCGGTCAGGGGTTTCGGTTCGGCGTGGCTGAACAGGCCGGCGGCCTGTTCGAGGTTGCCCAGGACGATCTGGGTCATGCGGTCGTGCAGACCGTCAGCGATCAACCGGGCTTCAGCATCGCTGAACTGGCCGGCCACGTAGAACGCGATGCCGCGCTCCAGGCGCTGGATTTTCGCCAGGCCGCAGTTGCGGGCGATGTCGCTGGCCTTGCTCGACCACGGCGAGATGGTGCCGAAACGCGGCAGTACCAGAAACAGACGACCGGTCGGTTCTTGTACCGGAACGCTTGGACCGTACTTCAGAAGGCGCGCGAGCACCTGCTGTTCGTCGCCGGTCAGGACGCCGGTAACTTCGGCGAAGTGAGCGAATTCAGCATACAGGCCGCTGACAGCCGGAACCTTCTGGCTCAGTTGCTCAAGGAGCTTGCTGTGGCGAAAGGCGGAAAGGGCAGGAGCGCCGCGCAGGATCAACATCTTCGGGACAGCCTCGGGAAGGGGTGTGCTTTGAGGCCGTGCATTCTAGCCTAAACAGCCCGCGACATCACCCGAAACGCTACGCACGGTTGCACTCGGGTGTCGATCTGTGTTTCTGCCCCGAAAGTCAGGTTAACCGGGCGTGTGACGACAGCTTATTTTTACTGTGACAAAATGCAGACAAGGCCCGTTCCTGCGGGGTTTCGGCCGGATTTGTGATCTCTAGCAGACTCGCCCTTCACTGTCGAGATATGGCGCCCGTGGTCCTTTGCGTATACTGCGCAGATGTTTTTCCCAATGGCTTTGCGTCCGCGGTACGCCAAATGGCTGATCGCAACCGGACTCTTCCTGATGCTCGGCGCCTGTGTTGATAAACCCAACACGCTCGAGCGCGTAAAGGAGGATGGCGTGCTGCGGGTGGTTACCCGAAACAGCCCCGCCACCTACTTTCAGGATCGCAACGGTGAAACCGGCTTCGAATACGAGCTGGTGAAGCGCTTCGCCGACGATCTGGGGGTCGAGCTCAAGATCGAGACCGCCGACAACCTCGATGACCTGTTCAACCAGGTAGGCAAGCCCAACGGCCCGGTGCTGGCGGCTGCCGGTCTGGTCAGCAGCGAAGAACGCAAGAAGCAGGTGCGCTTCTCGCACTCTTATCTGGAAGTCACCCCGCAGGTCATTTACCGCAACGGCCAGTCACGGCCGACCGACGCCAAGGACCTGGTGGGCAAGAAAATCATGGTGCTCAAGGGCAGCACCCACGCCGAACAATTGGCAAAGCTGAAACAGAAATTTCCCGGCATCGAATACGAAGAGTCTGACGCAGTCGAGGTCGTCGATCTCCTGCGCATGGTCGACGAAGGTCAGATCGACCTGACGCTGGTCGACTCCAACGAAGTCGCGATGAACCAGGTGTACTTCACCAACATCCGGGTCGCCTTCGACCTCGGTGACGCCAGCAACCAGAGCTGGGCCGTCGGGCTGGGCGACGACAACAGCCTGCTCAACGAAATCAACGACTACCTCGACAAGGTCAAGAAAAACGGCACCCTGCAACGCCTCAAGGATCGTTACTACGGGCACGTCGACGTTCTCGGCTACATGGGCGCCACCACCTTTGCCCAACACTTGCAGCAACGCCTGCCCAAGTACGAACAGCACTTCAAGTCCTACGCCAAGAAAGAGAAAGTCGACTGGCGCCTGCTGGCGGCCATCGGCTATCAGGAATCCCTGTGGCAACCGACCGTCACGTCCAAGACCGGTGTTCGCGGCCTGATGATGCTGACCCAGAACACCGCACAGGCCATGGGCGTGTCCAACCGCCTCGATCCGAAACAAAGCATCATGGGCGGCGCCAAGTACCTGGCCTACATCAAAGAACAGCTCGACGACTCGATCCAGGAACCGGACCGTACCTGGTTTGCCCTGGCGGCCTACAACGTCGGCAGCGGCCATCTGGATGACGCACGCAAACTGGCGGCCAAGGAAGGGTTGAACCCGGACAAATGGCTGGACGTGAAGAAGATCCTGCCGCGCCTGTCCGAGAAGAAGTGGTACAGCAAGACCCGCTACGGCTACGCCCGCGGCGGCGAACCGGTGCATTTCGTGGCGAACATCCGTCGCTACTACGACATCCTGACCTGGGTAACCCAGCCACAGCTTGAAGGCGACCAGGTCGCCGAGGGCAAACTGCTCGTTCCGGGGATCGACAAGAGCAAGCCGGCTCAAGAGCCTGCGCCGCTCTGACAGCCACCACCAAACAAATGTGGGAGCGAGCTTGCTCGCGATGAGGCCCTTTCAGCCACATCGATTGTGTCTGTCAGACCGCTATCGCGAGCAAGCTCGCTCCCACAGGGTTTTGTGTTGGTTTTTAAGCCTTGGCAGCAGCCGCCAGAATCAGCGCCTTCATCTCCGACACCGCCGACTTGAAGCCAACGAACAACGCATGAGCCACCAGCGCATGCCCGATGTTCAGCTCGTTGATGCCCTTGATCGCCGCCACGGCTTCAACGTTGTGATAATGCAGGCCATGCCCGGCATTGACGATCAGGCCCTGAGCCAGGCCGCAGGCCACGCCATCGGCCACACGCTTGAGTTCTTCGGCGACTTCGGTCGGTGTCTCGGCATCGGCATAACGCCCGGTGTGCAGTTCGATGGCCGGGGCGCCAACACGGTGCGAGGCTTCGATCTGACGCTCATCGGCGTCGATGAACAGCGACACCTCGGAGCCGATCTTCGACAGGCGTTCTACCGCCGCCTTGATCCGCGCTTCCTGCCCCGCTACATCCAGTCCACCTTCGGTGGTCAGCTCCTGACGGGTTTCGGGCACCAGGCAGATATGCGCCGGGCGGATGCGTTCGGCGAACTGCATCATTTCTTCGGTGATGCCCATTTCGAAGTTCATGCGGGTTTGCAGCACATCCTTGAGCACCAGAACGTCGCGCTCCTGAATGTGCCGTCGGTCTTCGCGCAGGTGCACGGTGATGCCGTCAGCGCCCGCCTCTTCCGCGTCCAGTGCTGCCTTGACCGGGTCCGGATAACGGGTGCCCCGGGCCTGACGCAGGGTGGCAACGTGGTCGATGTTCACGCCAAGAAGAATACGGGTGCTGGTGGTCACGGAAAGCGCTCCAGAAGAAGAGAAAGTTCGGTGCACAGCATACACGGGGAAATTACGGCTTTCGAAACAACTCGCGGGAAACCAGTGGGCGTCCACCCAGATGCACGGCCAATGCCTGACGCATCAAACGCTTGGCCGCCGACAACGCACCCGGTGCGCTCCAGTCGGCATCGGCCATCGCCAGCAGTTCGGTGCCGTTGAACAGACCCGGTTGCAGCAGGTAGACCCGCTCCAGCCCGGCATCCACTTGCAAACGGTAGAGACCGTCGGGGGCGATGGCCTCATCGTGGATATCCGCAGTCAGTGAGAATCCGTAGCCAAGATCATCGAGCAAGCGCCATTCGAACGAACGCAGCAACGGCTCCAGCGCCCGACCTTCGGCCAGAGCAAGCAGGGTCGCGGCGTAATGTTCGAATACGGCGGGATGGGGATCTTCGGCAGGCAACAGGCGAATCAGCAGTTCATTGAGGTAAAGACCGCTGAACAGCGCCTCGCCATTGAGCCAGGTGGAAACACCGGCACTTTCCATGCGCCCGACGTTCTTCAGCTCGCCCTTGCCCCGGAACTCGACTTCCAATGGCACGAATGGCCGCGCCAGCGTCCCGGCCTTGCCTCGCGCACTGCGCAACACCGCCCGCAGCCGGCCTTGCGGCGTCAGGAAATCCACCAGCGCACTGTTTTCACGGTAGGCGCGCGAGTGCAGGACGTAGGCGGGTTGGGCGATGGGCGGGGTTTGCGACATGAGTGTCTCGCTGAAGGCGTGCCGTTTTGAAATCAACACAAACCAATGTGGGAGCGGGCTTGCCCGCGATGACGGACTCACATTCGACATCTCTGCTGAATGTTACATCCTCATCGCGGACAAGCCCGCTCCCACAGGGTTCTACGGTGTAGTGCAAACCTGTTTACAAGTCGCCGTAACCCAGCGAACGCAGCGCACGCTCGTCATCGGACCAGCCGCCCTTAACCTTGACCCACAGGTTGAGCATGATCTTGGAGTCGAACAGCAGCTCCATGTCCTTGCGCGCTTCGGTGCCGATTCGCTTGATGCGCTCGCCCTTGTCGCCAATGATGATTTTCTTCTGGCCATCGCGCTCGACGAGGATCAAGGCATGGATGTGCAGGGTCTTGCCCTGCTGCTTGAACTCTTCGATCTCGACGGTGATCTGGTATGGCAGCTCGGCGCCCATCTGGCGCATGATTTTCTCGCGCACAAGCTCGGCGGCGAGGAAGCGGCTGCTGCGGTCGGTGATCTGGTCTTCCGGGAAGAAGTGATCGTTTTCCGGCAAGTGCTCGGCAATCACCCGCTCCAGTGCATCGAGGTTGTGCCCGTGCTGCGCGGAAATCGGGATGATCTGCGCATTCGGCAGCTGCTCCTGCAACCAGCTCAGGTGCGGCATCAGCTCGGCCTTGTCTTCGATGCGATCGGTCTTGTTCAGCGCCACGATCAGCGGGCCGGTCACGTACTGGACGCGCTCGAGCACCATCTGGTCCTCTTCGGTCCACTTGGTGCGGTCAACCACGAAGATCACCACGTCGACGTCTTTCAACGCCGCCGAAGCGGTCTTGTTCATGTAGCGGTTCAGGGCCTTCTCGCCACCCTTGTGCATACCGGGGGTGTCGACGTAGATCGCCTGCACGTCGCCCTCGGTCTTGATACCGAGCATGTTGTGGCGGGTGGTTTGCGGCTTGCGCGAGGTGATCGCCAGCTTCTGACCCAGGATGTGGTTCAGCAGCGTGGACTTGCCCACGTTCGGACGGCCGACGATGGCAACATAGCCACAGCGCGTTGCGTTTGTATCAGTCATTGCCATTCTCCACACCCAGGGCAATCAGTGCTGCGGCGGCCGCTACCTGTTCGGCAATACGACGGCTCACACCCTGACCTCGGCTTTTTTCATTCAGTAAGATGATTTCGCATTCGACGAAGAACGTCCGGCAATGCGGCTCACCCTGGATATCCACCACTTCGTAACGCGGCAGCTCACAACCACGGGACTGCAGGAACTCTTGCAGGCGGGTCTTCGGATCTTTGTTGGTGTCGACCAGCGTCAGGCCTTCGAACTCTCCGGCCAGCCAGGCGAGCACACGCTCGCGGGCCACTTCCATGCCGGCGTCGAGGTAGATCGCACCGATCAGCGCTTCGAGGGCATCGGCCAGAATCGACTCGCGACGGAAACCGCCGCTTTTCAGCTCGCCCGAGCCCAGGCGCAGGTACTCGCCCAGATCGAAACCACGGGCCAGTACGGCCAGGGTCTCACCTTTCACCAGGCGTGCGCGCAAACGCGACAACTGGCCTTCGCGGGCCAGCGGGAAACGCTCGAACAACGCCTCGCCGGCGACGAAGTTGAGGATGGCGTCACCGAGGAATTCCAGGCGCTCGTTGTTACGCCCGGCAAAACTGCGGTGAGTCAGGGCCAGGACCATCAGTTCCTGATCCTTGAAGGTGTAGCCGAGCTGACGCTCTAGACGGCTTAAGGAGACGCTCACGGTTTACCCACGCTGAGTTCGTGGTTCGATTGCACTGCCATCGCCGTGAGGCGGCGCAGGCTTGGGACAATTAACGCTGTGTTCAAAAATAACGTCCTGAATATCATTGGCTTCATGCTTTTTCCGTCACCTTCTTCAGGTTCCAGAAATGCATTCGGCGCTGTGTTCAACAGCGCCGTGTTTGATTACTTGATCAGGCCAACCCGCGAGAAATTCGGCAGGTGACTGAGTTTGGGTTCCGGCCAGCTCATCCAGACCGCGAAGGCCTTGCCGACGATATTCTTGTCGGGAACCATGCCCAGCAGATCCTTGGGAATGCTCGGATCATCCCAGTAGCGACTGTCGTTCGAGTTGTCGCGGTTGTCGCCCATCATGAAGTAGTGCCCGGCCGGCACGGTCCACGAATGGTCCGGCATGGCGCGGTAGCGACTCATCTCTTTACGGATCATGTGCTCGGCGGCGCCGAGCTTTTCCTTGTAGAGCTCGGCGCTGCCCAGCGTGCCCGGCTCGGAGCCGACCAGTTGCTCGGCAATCGATTGACCGTTGACGAACAGACGCTTGTCGGCGGTGTAGCGAACCGTGTCGCCCGGCAAGCCAACCACACGCTTGATGTAGTTGACGTTCGGATCGCTCGGATAGCGGAATACCATCACATCGCCGCGCTGCGGATCACCGACTTCGATGACTTTCTTGTCGATCACCGGCAAGCGGATCCCGTAGGAAAACTTGCTCACCAGGATGAAGTCACCGACATCCAGGGTTGGCTTCATCGAACCGGAAGGAATCTGGAACGGTTCCACCAGGAACGAACGCAGCACCAGCACGATGAACAACACCGGGAAGAACGACTTGCCGTATTCGACCAGCAGCGGCTCTTTGTTCAGCTGCTCGACCACGACCATGTCAGGCTGGCTGACGCTGCCCTGATAGGAAGCGATGGCGGCACGCCGACGCGGGGCCAGGATCAACAGATCGAGCAACGCCAACAGGCCGCAGACAAATACGGCGATGACCAGCAACAGCGGGAAATTTAGTGACATAGGACCTAACTATCCAACCTGAGCACTGCAAGGAAGGCTTCCTGTGGAATTTCCACGTTGCCGACCTGCTTCATGCGTTTCTTACCGGCCTTTTGCTTTTCCAGCAGCTTTTTCTTACGGCTGACGTCACCACCGTAGCATTTGGCCAATACGTTCTTTCTGAGCGCCTTGACGGTTGTCCGCGCCACAATCTGCCCGCCAATGGCGGCCTGGATTGCCACGTCGAACATCTGCCGAGGAATCAGATCCTTCATCTTCTCGGTCAGCTGGCGACCTTTGTAGTGCGAATTGTCACGGTGCACGATCAGCGCCAGGGCGTCGACCTTGTCACCGTTGATCAGCACGTCCAGTTTCACCAAGCTGGCCGATTGGTAACGATCGAAATGGTAGTCCAGAGAAGCATAGCCGCGACTGGTGGATTTCAGACGATCGAAGAAGTCCAGCACCACCTCGTTCATCGGCAAGTCGTAGGTCACCTGTACCTGAGAGCCGAGGAACAGCATGTCGACCTGTACACCGCGTTTTTCGATACACAGGGTAATGACGTTGCCCAGGTGCTCTTGCGGCACAAGAATATTGGCGCGCACGATCGGCTCGCGCATGTCTTCGATGGCAGACAGGTCCGGCAGCTTCGACGGGTTATCGACGTAGATCGTCTCGCCGGTCTTGAGCAGCAGCTCGAAGATTACCGTAGGCGCCGTGGTGATCAGGTCCAGGTTGTACTCGCGCTCCAGGCGCTCCTGGATGATTTCCATGTGCAGCATGCCGAGGAAGCCGCAGCGGAAGCCGAAGCCCAGGGCGTCGGAGCTTTCCGGCGTGTATTGCAGCGACGAATCGTTGAGGGTGAGCTTTTGCAGCGCCTCGCGGAAGTCTTCGAAGTCGTCGGAGCTGACCGGGAACAGGCCGGCGTACACCTGCGGCTGAATGCGCTTGAAGCCTGGCAGCACGTCGACGTCCGGCGTCGAGCTCAAGGTCAGGGTATCGCCCACTGGCGCACCGTGAATGTCCTTGATGCTGGCAATGATGAAGCCCACTTCGCCGGCCTTCAGGTCAACGGTCGGGGTGTGTTTCGGGTTGAATACACCGACGCTGTCCACCAGGTGGATCTTGCCGGTGGACTTGACCAGGATCTTGTCGCCCTTCTTCACGCGGCCGTGGCGCACGCGCACCAGGGAGACAACGCCCAGGTAGTTGTCGAACCAGGAGTCGATGATCAACGCTTGCAGCGGATCTTCGATGTTGCCGGTCGGCGCAGGAATGGTGGTCACCAGGCGCTCGAGTACTTCATCGACGCCCAGACCGGTCTTGGCAGAGCAAGTGACCGCGTCGGTGGCATCGATGCCGATGATTTTTTCGATTTCTTCCTTGACGCGCTCAGGATCGGCCTGTGGCAGGTCGATCTTGTTCAGCACCGGCATTACTTCCAGGCCCTGTTCGATCGCCGTGTAGCAGTTGGCAACCGACTGCGCTTCAACGCCTTGGCCGGCGTCGACCACCAGCAGCGCGCCTTCACAGGCCGCCAGCGAACGGCTGACTTCGTAGGTGAAGTCGACGTGGCCGGGGGTGTCAATGAAGTTCAGCTGGTAGTTGATACCGTCTTTGGCTTTGTAATACAGAGTAACGCTGTGCGCCTTGATGGTGATCCCGCGCTCGCGCTCGAGGTCCATGGAGTCCAGGACCTGGGCTTCCATTTCGCGCTCGGCCAGGCCGCCACACATCTGGATGAAGCGATCGGCCAGCGTCGACTTGCCATGGTCAATGTGGGCGATGATGGAGAAATTGCGGATATGACTCAAATCACTCACGGATCAACACTCAAAAAGGCTGCAGGCATAGCCCGCCGAAAAATAGCCGGGAATTGTACCTGATCCACGGCACGAGCGTCACGTTCGCAGGTCAGACGGCACCTACAAAAACGCCCCGGTCTTGCGACAAGGGCGTTTTTGATCGTCAAAGCGGTCGGAAAAAGCCCGCCATCAACCGGCCCGGCGCAACAGCCAGAGCCCGGCCACGGCACAAATACCCGCTGGCACCAGCACCGAAAGCAACGGTGGGAAGCCGAACACCTGGCTCGAAGGGCCCAACAAATCCTGAACGATGCGGAAGGTGAAGCCCACCAGCACGCCTGTGAACACCCGTTGACCCAGGGTCACCGAACGCAGCGGACCAAAGATGAAGGAGATCGCCATCAACACCAGGGCGGCAGTCACCAGCGGCTGCAACACTTTGACCCAAAATGCCAGCCAGTAACGGCTGTTGTTCAACCCCTGGTCCGCCAGGTAGTGGATATAACCCCACAGACCGCTGATCGACAGCGACTCTGGCACCATGACCACGGTGCTCAGCAACTGCGGACTCAAGGCCACGTTCCAACGCTCGACCGGGGTCGACACCACTTCAGTGCTGCGCTCGTGGAACACAGTGGTCGTGACGTCCGTCAACTGCCAGTGATCCGTGTCGAACTCGGCACGCTTGGCGAAACTCGCCGACAGCATGTGCCGCTCGCTGTCGATACGATAGCGAGTCACGCCGTACAGGATGCCATTAGGCTGCACCGAGTTGACATGAATGAACTCATCGCCCTGGCGGTGCCACAAACCGTGCTTGGCGCTTTGTGCATCGCCGCTGCCCTGGGCCAGCGAGCGATTGGCCTGCGCGGCGGTTTCAGCGGGCGGAGCGACATACTCGCCAATCAGCAAGCCCGCCAGCATCAACACCAGCATCGGTTTCATGACCGCCCAGACGATCCGGCCGGTCGACACACCGGCGGCGCGCATGATCGTCAATTCACTGTTGCTGGCCAGAGTGCCCAGGCCGATCAGGCAACCGATCAGCGCGGCCATCGGCAGCATTTCGTACATCCGGCGCGGCGCCGTCAGCGTCACATAGCCCAGCACATCGACCAGGGTGTAGGTATCGCTGACGTCCCCCATCTCGTCGATGAAGGCAAACAGCGTCGCCAGACCAAGAATGATCCCGAGCACCGCGAGAATAGCCATGAACACGCTGCTACCAATGTAGCGATCCAGCTTAACCACGGGCCACCTCCAGCGCGCTGCGGCGACTCGCCCGCTTCAAGCGCAAAGGCTCCCAATAGAGCAGGCCCAGGCCAATGGTGAGGAAGATCCCGTGCACCCACCACAAGCCCACCGCGGCGGGAATCTTGCCTTTATCCAGGGCACCGCGGGCGGCAATCAGAATGCTCAGGTAAGCCATATAAAGAAGAATCGCCGGCAATAATTTGAGGAATCGGCCCTGACGCGGGTTGACCCGCGACAGCGGCACCGCCATCAAGGTCACGATGAACACCAGCAATGGCAGCGAGATGCGCCATTGCAATTCGGCGCGCATGCGAATGTCTTCACTGCCGATCAACGTACTGGTCGGCATTGCATCGCGGTCGGTGACTTCATCGCTGACTTCCGGTTTTGGCAGCAACACACCGTACTCGTCGTATTTGATCGCCCGGTAGTCGGCCTGCCCCGGACTACCGTCATAGCGATAGCCGTTATCCAGGATCAGGTAGCGGTTGCCGTCCGGGCGAATTTCCTGACGCCCCTTTTCCGCCACCAGCACGGAAATTCCGCGATCCTTGTTGTTGGAACTGATGTTTTTTTGCGAGATGAACACACCGCCCAGATTCACGCGATCATCCGACATGCGTTCGGTATAGGTGACCCGGGTGCCGTCACGCAGGGACTGGAAGCGCCCCGGCTCCAGGGTATCGAATTCGGTGAGCGCATCCTGCTTGTTCAGCAGCAGCTGAAACTGATTGGCCCCCTGTGGCGCCAGGCTCAGGCTCAGCCATGCGACGATGAGTGCAACCAGGGTGGCCGGAAACATCGTCATCCAGACCAGCCGCTGCTGGCTCATGCCGGTGGCCGAGAGCACGGTCATTTCGCTTTCGAGGTACAGCCGCCCGTAGGACAACAGGATCCCGAGAAACAGCCCCAGCGGCAGGATCAGCTGGAGGAACCCCGGCATGCGAAAGCCCATGATCAGGAACAGCGAGCCCGGATCCAGCAGGCCCGAGGCCGCCTGGGCGAGGTATTTGATGAAGCGACCGCTCATGATTATGACCAGCAGCACGGCGCTGACGGCGCTCAAGGTCAACAGGACTTCGCGGGACAGATAACGGAAGACGATCAAACCAGACACTCCAGGGTTGTCAGGCTAAGGCGGCCAAACAAGCAAACATATCGGACAGCCCGCAAGACAGAGCCGCCGAAAAAAGATGGCGCATTATCCTGTGATTGGGTGCGCCTGTCACTGCGCAATGCATTGGGCAGGTGTAGGAGCGAGCTTGCTCCGGGCGGCGTTCCGACGATGGTCGTCAACGATAACGCGGGGAGCCTGAAGCCCCGCGGTGGTCTCGGGTTCTTCGCGAGCGGGCTCGCTCCTACAGAGGCCGTCAATTCCATGAAGATCGTACAACCGAGGGTTGTCAGCCGCCGGTAGCGAGGTTCAAACTGCGGCCTTTGTCGCCGGTCGATCCTGGCGCCTTTCTTCATATAAGCAATCGACGCACATAAGGTGTCGGGTGCATGCGTGATAACCATCAATTCAGGGACCCGGACATGGAACTGGTTGTAAAAAGCGTCAACCCGGAAACGTTGAAGACCGCCACTCTCGTGGTCTCCGTCGGCGAAGGCCGCAAGCTCGGCGCCGTCGCCAGACAACTCGACGAACTGAGCGGCGGCGCGATCAGCGCAGTGCTCAAGCGCGGCGACCTGGCCGGCAAGGTTGGCCAGAGCCTGTTGCTGCACAGCCTGCCGAACCTCAAGGCCGAACGTGTGCTGCTGGTGGGCACTGGCAAGGACGACGAACTGGGTGACCGCCCGTTCCGCAAAATCATCGCCGGCATCCTCAACACCCTGAAGGGCCTGGGCGGCAGCGATGCCGTGCTGGCCCTCGACGAAGTCGTGGTCAAGGGCCGCGACAGCTATGGCAAGACCCGCCTGCTGGCCGAAACCCTGGTGGACGGCGAGTACAGCTTCGAGCAGTTCAAGAGCCAGAAAGCCGATCCCCGCGCCCTGAAGAAAATCACCCTGCTGACCATCAAGGCCGCTCAAGCTGAAGTGCAGCGCGCCGTGACTCACGCCACTGCCATCGCCAACGGCATGGCCTTCACCCGTAACCTGGGCAACCTGCCGCCCAACATCTGCCACCCGACTTTCCTCGGTGAGCAGGCGAAAGACCTCGGCAAGGAATTCAAGGATCTGAAAGTCGAAGTCCTCGACGAGAAGAAGATCAAGGCCCTGGGCATGGGTTCGTTCTACGCCGTAGGCCAGGGCAGCGCCCAGCCGCCACGCCTGATCGTCATGCAATACAACGGCGGCAAGAAATCCGAGAAGCCGTATGCGCTGGTCGGCAAAGGCATCACCTTCGACACCGGCGGCATCAGCCTCAAGCCAGGCGCCGGCATGGATGAAATGAAGTACGACATGGGCGGTGCCGCCAGCGTGTTCGGCACCCTGCGTGCCGTGCTGGAACTGAAGCTGCCGATCAACCTGGTGTGCATCCTGGCCTGTGCCGAGAACATGCCGAGCGGCAACGCTTCGCGCCCTGGCGACATTGTCACCACCATGAGCGGCCAGACCGTGGAAATCCTCAACACCGACGCCGAAGGCCGTCTGGTGCTGTGCGACGCCCTGACCTACTCCGAGCGCTTCAAGCCGCAAGCGGTCATCGACATCGCGACCCTGACCGGTGCCTGCGTGGTCGCCCTGGGTTCCCACACGTCGGGCCTGCTGGGCAACAACGACGAACTGATCGGCCAACTGCTGAGCGCCGGCAAGGCTGCCGACGACCGTGCCTGGCAATTGCCGCTGTTCGATGAGTATCAGGAACAGCTGGACAGCCCGTTCGCCGACATCGCCAACATTGGCGGCCCGAAAGCCGGCACCATCACCGCCGCCTGCTTCCTGTCGCGCTTCACCAAGAACCTGAACTGGGCGCACCTGGACATCGCCGGCACCGCCTGGACCAGCGGCGGCAAGGACAAGGGCGCCACTGGCCGTCCGGTTCCTTTGCTGACCCAATACCTGCTGGACCGCGCCAAAGCCTGAAACCAATGACCCTGGGGGGCATTGCTTTCGGGCAGTGCCCCCAAGGGATCAGGAACCGCAATGACCAAAGTCGACTTCTATATCCTGCCCAGCGCCGATCCTTCGGCACGCCTGGATTTCGCTTGCAAGCTCACCGAAAAGGCCTGGCGCATGGGGCACCGTGTCTACCTGCATTGCAGTGACGCCGCCCAACGCAACGATCTCGACGCACGCCTCTGGACGTTCAAGGGTGAAAGCTTCGTTCCCCACGGCCCCGCCGAAAACGAACCGGATGGCTTGATTGTCCTGGGTCTGGGTGACGATTGCGGTCAGCATCAGGACTTGCTGGTCAATCTCGACCTGAAAGTCCCGGCCTTCGCCCAGCGTTTCGCCCGCGTGGCGGAAGTGGTGGTGGAAGACCCGACGATTCGCCAGGCCGCGCGGGAGAGTTTCCGTTTCTACCGCGAACAGGGCTATCCTCTGCAAGATCACCGTTTACAGCGACTCTGAGCCTTCCAATGGACACTCCAAAACCGCTGCAACAGTCCGCGCACCTGCTGGACGACCTTGAGTCGATCCGCCAATTGCTCGGCGATGACAACCTGCAACCGCCCCTGCTGACCGACACGGTCGAGGAAGGCGACCAGGAACAGATTCCCATGTTGTTCGACGCGGTCAGCGAGCCTTCGCCGCCCGTCGAGCCGACAATCCCCGCCCCAGTTGTAGAACCGGTCATCGCTGCTGCGCCGGCGCCTGCCGCCAGCAAGAACCCGGATGACCTGTTGCACCTGGACAGCGAACTGCGCGCCGCCGCGCAGCTGATCATGCAAGACGTGATCGACGATTTCGCCCCGCACATCGAGACCGAAATCAAACGCCGCCTCAGTGCACGACTGGAGCGGTTGTTGAGCCAGTACAACGATTGAACAACTTGCGGTGAGGGCTCTTCTGTGGGAGCGAGCTTGCTCGCGATGAGGGCGTCATATTCAACATTGATGTGTCTGTTCGACCGCTATCGCGAGCAAGCTCGCTCCCACAAAAAGCCCCCTGCAACAGGTTGAATCTTCAGGTGCTGAGATATCGCCCGATCAACGCAATCCCGCTGGCCAGCACCAGCCACGTCACCAGGCGCACGAACCCCTCGCGGGACATCCGCATGGTCAGGCGCCGCCCAATCCACAGCCCCAGCACCATCGCCGGCAACAGACACACCGCCAGCACCAGCAATGGCAGATCGGCATACACACCGGCGATTGCAAACAGACTCAATCGCACCACCGTACTGCAACTGATCAGTGCGCTCTGGGTGGCCCAGGCCGCCTCCTTGGGCAACCGACTGTTCAGATAGATCGCATAGAGAAAGCCGCCGCTGCCAAACAACGCGCCAAACATCCCGCCCACAGTGCCCATCGGCAGAGCCCACACTGCGGACAACTGCGTCGGGCGGGTTTTGACCCACAGGCTGTAGATCGCATAGGCACTGATAAACAGCCCCATCAACAGCAACAACAGATCGGACTTGAGGTTCAGCAGGAAAATCACCCCCAGCGTGCAGCCCACCGCCATGCAGGGCAACAGCCGCAACAGCTCCGGCCGGGCGACATCCCGCCGCGAAGGCAACAGGTTGCCGAATGCCGCGACAAAATCGAGCAACACCAGCAACGGCACGATCTTCGACAGCGGCATGAACAGAATCAGAATCGGCCCCGCGATCAACGCCGTACCGAACCCGGCGATGCCGAACACAATGTAGGCCAGGGCGATGCCCGAGCCGATGACCAGCCAGTCCATGGCGCTGAAAGGCCATTGATTCAACAACGTCAATACGCTCATTGCAGCGTTCCTCTACTTTAAGTTCGCTGACTTTAGCCATCGCCAAGCGTTGCGACTAATATCATCAAAGCCACTAACCCATCTCAAAAAGGCATGCCTTGTGCTTTCAACCCGGCAACTGCGTTACTTCGTTGAAATCGCTGAATGCGGCAGCTTCGGCGCCGCAGCCGAGCGCCTGTTCATCGCCCAATCGGCCCTGAGCCGGCAAATCAAGGACATGGAAGTCCACCTGCAAACCCCACTTTTCGAACGTACTGCACGGCGGCCCCAGCTCACTCCAGCGGGTGAGGCTTTCTTACCCCGTGCCAAAAACCTGTTGAGCGAGCTGATCAAAGCCAGCGAGACGGCCACCAGGATCGGCAAAGGTCAACACGGCACCTTACGCTTGAGCCATTCCAGCACTGTGCCCATGAGCGGCCGACTGCTGCGCAGCGTCGGCCGTTATCTCGAACATCATCCTGGCGTGTCCATGGACATCGCTCAGTTGTCTTCCGAGGCGCAGCTGCAAGAGTTGGCGGACGGCCGACTGGACATCGGCCTATTGCGCCTGCCAGTGCTCCGTCAGTGTGAAGAGGTGCAAATCGACCCGCTGTACGACGAACCTTTGCTGGTGGCAGTCCCGCCCGATCACTGGCTGGCCGGGGACAAATCCGGGCGGAAGATCAACCTGGCGCAGCTACGCGACGAAGCGTTTATTTCCATCCCTCATCCCCAGCGAGGCGGTCTTAGCTACCTGTCTGCCGAGTTGTGCATGCGCCAGGGCTTCTTTCCCAAAGCAGCTCGGGTAATGTCGCGTAAAACCACGCAACTGCAACTGATCCAGGCGGGATTTGGTATCGCCCTCTTGCCGGAATCGATGCAGGACATTGCGCCACCCGACGTTCATTTCCTGCCTTTGGCAGACCCTGGCAGTCATAGCAGCGTCGCTCTGGCGTACCGCAAACACCCGACGGCACTGGTTCAACAGTTCCTCGAGCATTTGGTGATATAGGGGTCGTGCATTCACTTGAAGAATGCCTTTAAACTGCGCCCCATGATTAAAGATCCCTTTGCAAGACTCGGCCTGGACCGCGAAGTCCTGACCGTCAGCCAGCTCAACGGCCGCGCGCGGGTGTTGCTCGAAGACGTGTTCAGCAACATCTGGGTAGAGGGCGAAATCTCCAATCTCGCCCGCCCGGCGTCCGGCCACGTGTATTTCACCCTCAAGGACAGCGGCGCCCAGGTGCGTTGCGCGCTGTTCCGGCAGAACGCGGCCCGGGTTCGCCAGGCCTTGAAGGACGGGCTGGCGGTCAAAGTGCGCGGCAAGGTCTCGTTGTTCGAGGGGCGCGGGGATTATCAACTGATCCTCGACACCGTGGAGCCGGCCGGCGATGGCGCCTTGCGCCTGGCTTTCGATGCACTCAAGGAAAAGCTCAGCGCCGAAGGCCTGTTCAGTGCCGAGCGCAAGGTCCCGCTACCGGCGCATCCGCAACGCATCGGCATCATCAGTTCGCCCACCGGGGCAGTGATCCGCGACATCATCAGCGTGTTCCGCCGTCGCGCACCGCAGGTGCAGTTGACGCTGATCCCCACCGCCGTACAGGGCCGCGAAGCCACCGCACAGATTGTCCGTGCGCTGAAACTGGCGGATGCCCGCGGTTTTGACGCCCTGATCCTGGCCCGGGGTGGCGGTTCGCTGGAAGACCTCTGGTGTTTCAACGAAGAAGCCGTGGCCCGCGCCGTGGACGCTTGCGTGACGCCGATTGTCAGCGCCGTCGGCCATGAAACCGACGTGTCGATCAGCGACTTCGTCGCCGATGTTCGCGCGCCCACCCCCTCCGCTGCCGCCGAATTGCTGGCACCGGATTCCAGTGACCTGGTGCGTCGGGTCGAGAGCCTGCACCGCCGGCTGGTGATGCGCATGCGTGACCGCTTGATGCGCGACCGCCTGCGCCTGGAAGGCATCTCTCGCCGCCTGCGCCATCCCGGCGAGCGCCTGCGCCAGCAAGCGCAACGCCTGGATGACCTGGACATGCGCATGCGCCGCGCGTTCGAGCGTAGCCTCAACACCCGTCGCGAACGCTTGATCCGTCTGGAAACCCGCCTGGCCGCACAGCATCCTGGCCGGCAACTGGCAATGTTGCGCCAGCGCCTCGACAGCCTGGCCGAACGCCTGCCGCGCGCCATCCGCGAAGGGCTGAAGAACCGTCGCCTGCAATTGCACAGCCAGATGCAGACCCTGCATGTGGTCAGCCCGCTGGCGACCCTCGGTCGTGGCTACAGCATCTTGCTGGACGAGCGCGGCAACGCGATCCGCAACGCCGCGCAAACACACACCGGCCAACGCCTGAAAGCCAAGCTGGGCGAAGGCGAACTGCAAGTGCGGGTCGAAGACAACCACCTGACGCCTGTCACCCTTTCTTTACTGGACTGATCCATGCCGCGTTTCCTGGCTCCATTGCTGTTGCTGCTCCTGACCTTCAACGCCCACGCCGACAGCTACATCACCCGCCTGTTGAACAAACCGGTGCCGGGCGGCGTGGCGGTGGTGGATCTGGGCCCGTCCGCCCAGGCGCCAAAAGCCAGTTATCAAGGCAAACCCGTGCTGGTCGTGAAGGAGCAGAACAACTGGCTGGCCATAGTCGGCGTGCCGCTGACGGTCAAGCCGGGGGCTCAATCGATCAGCAGCGGCGGCCGCAATCTGAGTTTTACGGTTGGCAACAAGAAATACCCGGAACAGCGCATCACCCTGAAAAACACCCAGCAGGTCAATCCAGACCCGGAAAACCTCAAGCGCATCGAGCGTGAACTGGCTGAGCAGATTGCCGCTTACCGCACGTTCAGCCCCAATACGCCAAGCAACCTGCTGCTGGACAAACCGGTGAACGGGCCGCTGTCGAGCAAGTTTGGCGTGCGGCGATTCTTCAACGGTGAGGAGCGTAATCCTCATTCGGGCCTGGATTTCGCGGTGGGCGCCGGCACACCGATCAAGACCCCGGCCGCGGGCAAGGTGATCCTGATCGGCAACTATTTCTTCAATGGCAATACGGTGTTCGTCGACCATGGCCAGGGCTTCATCAGCATGTTCTGCCACATGTCGAAAATCGACGTGAAGGTGGGGCAGCAACTGGCGCGCGGTGGCGTGGTCGGCAAGGTCGGCGCGACTGGCCGGGCGACAGGGCCGCATATGCACTGGAACGTCAGCCTGAACGATGCGCGGGTGGATCCGGCCATTTTCATTGGGGCGTTTCAACCTTGATTATTGCGTAAGGCAGCTGACGCCATCGCGAGCAAGCTCGCTCCCACAGTGTCCGTGTTCACGCAGATCCAATGTGGGAGCGAGCTTGCTCGCGATGGCAATTTCACAGGCACCGAAAGTCGTCCAGCCATGCCCCACACCAATTGCGCACCGCTCAAACCTCGCGCAAAAAACAAGATCATCGCAACCATTTGAAGCAATAAAATCTCGATAAATACCCACCCACGAGTATTCCTCTCAATTTTTTTCGACTGCTTGCCATCCTTCCCCCCCAAGGTTAGGGTTGAAGGCATGAAAACCTCTCACACCCTCATTCAGCTCCGCCAGCACAGCAGCCTGTGCCTTGTCAGCGCACGACTGTCGGGCTGAATCGTGGTGCCTCGCCCCAAGCGTCAGTCCAAGAACTTTTGATCCACCGGCAGGCCGCCTTTTTTTCGGCCCACACAATAAGGATTTCCCGATGAGCATGCTCAAAGACCCGTCTTCGAAATACCGCGCGTTCCCGACCATCGATATTCCGGACCGCACCTGGCCATCGAAAACCATCACCGCCGCGCCGATCTGGTGCAGTTCCGACCTGCGCGACGGCAACCAGTCGCTGATCGAGCCGATGGACGCCGTCAAGAAGCTGCGCTTCTGGAAAACCCTGGTGCAGGTCGGCGTGAAGGAAATCGAAGCGTCGTTCCCGGCCGCTTCGCAAACCGACTTCGACTTCGTCCGCACCCTGATCGAAGGCAACCACATCCCGGACGACACCACCATCCAGGTGCTGACCCAGGGCCGTGAAGACCTGATCGAGCGCACCTTCGAATCCCTGCGCGGCGCGAAGAAAGCCATCGTTCACCTGTACAACGCGACCTCCCCTTCCTTCCGCCGCATTGTCTTCAACCAGGACAAGGACGGGGTCAAGGCCATCGCCGTGAACGCCGCCAAGCTGTTCGTCAAATACGCAGCCATGCAGCCGGACACCGAGTGGACCTTCGAATACTCGCCGGAGACCTTCAGCGCCACCGAGCTGGAGTTCGCCAAGGAAGTCTGCGACGCGGTAATCGAGGTCTGGAACCCGACGCCTGAGCACAAGATGATCCTCAACCTGCCGGCCACCGTCGAATGCGCGACCCCGAACATCTATGCCGACCAGATCGAATGGTTCGGCCGTCACATCAACCGTCGTGACAGCGTGATCATCAGTCTGCACACCCACAACGACCGTGGCACCGGCGTTGCCGCCACCGAACTGGGCCTGATGGCCGGCGCCGACCGTGTCGAAGGCTGCCTGTTCGGCAACGGCGAGCGTACCGGCAACGTCGACCTGATGACCGTGGCCCTGAACCTCTACACCCAGGGCGTGAACCCTGAACTGGACTTCTCCGACATCGACGGCGTGCGCAAAGTCGTCGAAGAGTGCAACCAGATCCAGGTACACCCGCGTCACCCGTACGTCGGCGACCTGGTGCACACCGCGTTCTCCGGCTCGCACCAGGATGCGATCCGCAAGGGCTTCGCCCAGCAGAAATCCGATGCCTTGTGGGAAGTGCCGTACCTGCCGATCGACCCGGCTGACATCGGCCGCAGCTACGAGGCGGTCATCCGCGTCAACAGCCAGTCGGGCAAGGGTGGTATCGCCTACCTCCTGGAGCAGGAATACGGCATCAGCCTGCCACGTCGCATGCAGATCGAATTCAGCCAAGTCGTGCAGCGTGAAACCGACCGCCTGGGCCTTGAGATGACCGCCCAGCAAATCCACGCGCTGCTGCACAGCGAGTACTTGCAGGCCAACACCCCGTACGCGCTGGTCAGCCATCGCCTGCAGGAAGAAAACGGTCACAGCGCCGTCGAAGTGGAAGTGGCCAGCAAAGGCCAGGGCGAGACCAACCTGCACTGGCGCGGCAAGGGCAACGGTGCCCTGGAAGCGCTGGTGGCCGGTCTGCCGATCCCGGTGGAAATCATGGACTACAACGAGCACGCCATTGGCGCGGGCACCAATGCCAAGGCTGCGGCCTACATTGAACTGCGCGTGAACGGCGAACGTGCGGTGCACGGCGTCGGCATCGATGAAAACATCACCACCGCCAGCTTCAAGGCCCTGTTCAGCGCGCTGAACCGTTCGCTGAGCCAGCCGGAAGCGAAAGCGGCGTAATCGGCCTTCGCTGAAATGCAAAAGGCCCCGGGGTTTGCACCTCGGGGCCTTTTTTTGCCTGCTTGTTTTTTGTTGTCTGAACCGGCCTCTTCGCGGGCAAGCCCGCTCCCACAGTTGAGTGTTGCGAACACAAGTTTTGTGTACACCCACATACCCTGTGGGAGCGGGCTTGCCCGCGAAGAGGCCCTGTCAGGCAGCGAAAATCTCAGGTGAACTCGAAGGTATCGGCATCCAGATTCGCCGGAAACCGTGTGCGATAAGCTTGAAGGTCTGCGGCATTCAGAACGACCTGAAACACCCCATCCGCCTCTCCTGCGCTAAGCAACGTCTCGCCCTGGAAATCCAGCACCTGGCTGTCCCCGGTATAGGCGAAGCCTTTGCCATCGGTGCCAACGCGATTGACTGCCGCCACATAGCAGAGGTTCTCGATCGCCCGCGCCGGTAGCAGACGGTTCCAATGCTGGCGTCGCGCACCTGGCCAATTGGCGGTGTACAGCAACAGATCCGTGTCCTGAGCGTCACGACTCCACACCGGGAAGCGCAAGTCGTAGCAAATCAGCGGCCGCACGCGCCAGCCCTTTAACTCGAACTGCACCTGACGCTCGCCCGGGGTGTAGTGGTTGTGCTCACCGGCCATTCGGAACAGGTGACGCTTGTCGTAATGCAACACCTCGCCATCCGGGCGTGCCCACAACAGGCGATTGCGGTGACTGCCGTCGGCGGCCTGGATGATCACGCTGCCGGTAATCACGGCATCAAGTCTTGCCGCCTGAACCCGCAGCCACTTGCTGGTGGGGCCGTTTTCCGATTCCGCGAGGGTCTCGGACTCCATGGAAAAACCGGTGGTGAACATCTCCGGAAGAATGATCAGGTCAGCGCCGCGAGCCTGCTCCAGCAATGACTCAAAATGCTCCAGGTTGGCCTGACGGTCGTGCCAGGCCAGGGATGTCTGGATCAGCGCCACGGTCAGGTTCGGCAATTCACTCAGATCGCGCATAGTTTTTCCGCCGCTTCACACAGGGTCTCCTCACGCTTGGCAAAGCACAACCGCACCAGGCGCTGCCCTTCAGGCGGTGTCTGGTAGAACACCGAGATCGGGATACTTGCCACACCATGCTCGCGAGTCATCCACAGGGCCATCTCGACATCATTGAGGTCCGGGCGGATCTGCGAGTAATCGACCAACTGGAAATAGGTTCCGGCAACCCGGGTGAAACTGAAACGCGAAGGCGCCAGCAGATCGCAGAACAGATCACGCTTGGCCTGATAGAAGTCCGGCAGCTCTTCGACGTGCTCCGGGTGTTCGGCCATGAAGTCGGCCAAGGCATATTGCAGCGGCGTCACACCACAGAAATTGACGTACTGGTGCACCTTGCGCAATTCCGCCGTCAGGGCCGGCGGCGCGACCACGTAGCCGGTTTTCCAGCCGGTGACGTGGTAGGTCTTGCCGAACGAGCTGACCACGAAAGCACGCTGATACAGCTCTTCATGGGCCAGCACGCTGACATGGGGCACACCGTCATACACCAGGTGTTCGTAGACTTCGTCGCTGATCACATAGATGTCGCGATCGCGGATCAAGGCGGCCAACTGATCGAGTTCGGCACGACTGATCAATGCGCCACTGGGGTTGTGCGGGGAGTTGAGAATGATCATCCGCGTGCGCGGGCTCAGTGCCTGGGCAAGCTTCTCGAAGTCGATACTGAAATCGTTCAAGCCCAGTTGTACATGCACGCAACGACCGCCGGCCAGCTCTACCGAGGGCTCGTAGCTGTCGTATGCCGGGTCAAACACGATGACTTCGTCGCCGCTGTGGATAACCGCCTGAATGGCACAGAAAATCGCCTCGGTCGCGCCTGGGGTGACCGTCACTTCAGTATCCGCATCCACCTGCGTGCCATAGCTGCGGGCGATTTTCACCGCAATCTGCTGACGCAACACCGGCAGTCCGGTCATCGGCGAATACTGGTTATGGCCACTGGCGATATGCCGGCCAACCGCATCGCACAGGGCCTGCGGGGCCGCGAAATCGGGAAAGCCCTGGGACAGATTGAGCGCGCCGGTCTGTGCCGCGAGCTGAGACATCTGCGTGAAGATGGTGATGCCGACATTCGGCAGCTTGCTGGTGATCATCGGGGGTTCCCTGCTCTACACCCGGCTCTACGGCGGCGCGGGGGAGTCCGAGGATAGCCCAAACGGCGCCCATAAAAAAAGGGCGCTCTGGTGAGCGCCCTTTCTCTGACCGCCCCCTGTAGGAGCTGCCGCAGGCTGCGATCTTTTGATCTTGTCTTTAAAGCAAAATCAAAAGATCGCAGCCTGCGGCAGCTCCTACAAAAGCGGTCGATCTGGCCTTCAGGAATCAGCGCTTATCGCGGCGCTTCTTGTCGGCTTTCTTGTGGTGTGACATCAAACGACGCTTCTTGTTGACCTGACGGTCGGTGAGCGTGTTCTTGTTGCCTTCGTACGGGTTCTCGCCACCCTTGAACTCGATGCGGATCGGCGTACCGACCAGCTTCAGGACACGGCGGTAAGTGTTTTCCAGGTAGCGCACGTAGGACTTCGGCACCTTCTCGATCTGGTTGCCGTGGATCACGATGATTGGCGGGTTTGCACCACCGAGGTGGGCATAACGCAGCTTGATCCGGCGGCTGTTGACCATCGGCGGCTGGTGCTCGCTGACCGCGTCTTCGAGGATCTGGGTCAGGCGGCTGGTCGGCCAACGGGTAACCGCAGACTTGAACGAGTTCTGTACCGACGCGTAGAGGTTGCCCACGCCGGTGCCGTGCAGGGCCGAGATAAAGTGGATATCGGCGTAGTCAACGAAGAACAGCCGACGTTGCAGCTCGACCTTCACGAAGTCGCGCTCGCTCGGCGTCATGCCATCCCATTTGTTGATCGCGATGACCAGCGCACGACCCGATTCAATGGCGAAGCCCAACAGGTTGAGGTCGTGATCGACCACACCTTCGCGGGCGTCCATCACGAAGATCACCACGTTGGCGTCTTTGATCGCTTGCAGGGTTTTGACCACGGAAAACTTTTCGACTTCTTCGTGGATCTTGCCGCGCTTGCGCACACCGGCCGTGTCGATCAGCGTGTACTTCTCGTCGTTACGTTCGAACGGGATGTAGATACTGTCGCGGGTGGTGCCAGGCTGGTCGTAGACGATGACCCGGTCTTCACCGAGCATGCGGTTGACCAGGGTCGACTTGCCGACGTTCGGACGGCCGATGATCGCGATCTTGATCCCGTCTTTTTCGCTTGGGCCAGGAATGCGCTTGGCTTCCTCGCCTTCAGCGACGACCTCTTCCTCTTCGCCTTCCTGCGGCTCGTCTTCGTCACGCGGGAATTCACTCAGTGCCGCTTCCAGCAACTGGGTGATACCACGGCCGTGGGCACCGGCGATCGGGATCGCATGGCCCATGCCCAACGGGGCAAATTCGGCGCGGGCCATTTCCGGGTCGATGTTGTCGACCTTGTTGGCGACCACGTGGGAACGCTTGTTACGTTTGCGCAAATGCTCGGCGATCATCTGGTCGGCGGCGGTAAAACCGGCCTTGGCATCTACCAGGAACAGAACGACATCGGCTTCTTCGATGGCCAGCAGTGACTGCTCGGCCATCTTTTCGTCCATACCGTGCTCGTCACCGGAGATACCGCCGGTGTCGATCAGAATGTAGGAACGCCCTTGCCACTTGGCCTCACCGTACTGGCGATCACGGGTCAGACCGGACAAGTCGCCGACGATGGCGTCACGAGTCCTGGTCAGGCGGTTGAACAAGGTGGACTTGCCGACGTTCGGTCGGCCCACCAGGGCGATTACGGGAACCATGCGGCTCTCCACTTCGTTATTTCAGAAAATACAAAAGCCGCTGCGAGGCAGCGGCTGGTGCTCGGGGCAACACTGCGCGCTTGTCTGTGGGAGCGAGCCTGCTCGCGATAAACGCAAAGGCACCGCGTTCATTCAGGACGCAAACGCTATCGTTGACGTCCATCGCGAGCAGGCTCGCTCCCACATTCATACCCACAAGTGAAGCAGCCTGGGGGGTTAACCCCAAGCATAGTCAAACCTTTACTTGATGGTCAGGGCTTCCAGTTTGCCGCTGTTGCCATACACATAAATCGTGTCACCCACCACCAGCGGACGGGCACGCAGGCCGTCGCTGTCGATGCGCTCACGGCCGACGAATCGACCGTCCACCTGACTCAGCAGGTGCAGGTAACCTTCCAGGTCACCGACTGCAACGTAGCTGGAGAACACTTCCGGGGCCGACAGTTGACGACGGGCCAGCGAATCGTTGCTCCACAAGGCTGTGGTGGAACGCTCGTCGACGCCTTCAACGGTACCCGAAGACAGGCTTACATAAACGGTGCCAAAGCCCTGGGCGACACCGGCGTAGCTGGAAGCATCACGCTGCCAGAGCTGACGGCCGCTTTGCAGATCCAGGGCCGCAACGCGCCCCTGATAGCTGGCGACATACAGCGTCTCGCCCGACAGCAGCAAGCCACCGTCGATATCGACCACGCGCTCCAGCTCCGAACGACCTTGCGGGATCGCTACGCGCTGTTCCCACACCGGTACGCCGTTGGAGATGTCCACGGCAACCACTTTGCCGGTCGACAGGCCAGCCACCGCGAGGCGGTTGGTCACGATCGGCGCACTGGTGCCCCGCAGGGTCAGAACCGCAGGCGTGCTGTCATAGATCCAGCGACGATCACCGGTGGAGGCATCCAGGCCGATCAGGCGATCGTCCTGGGTCTGAACCACCACAACGTCACCGTTGTTGGCTGGCGGTGCCAGCACTTCGCTGGACACGCGAGCGCGCCACTTTTCTTCACCGTTGATCGCGTCCAGGGCAACGATTTCACCCTTGATCGTACCGATCGTGACCAGACCGTAAGCAACGCCGACAGCGCCGGAAACAGGCAGTTCGAGATCTTTCTTCCATTTGACGTCGCCCGTGTGGCGATCCATCGCCATCAACACGCCAGTGACATCGGCGGCATAGATGGTATCGCCATCGATGGCCGGAACCAGCATGTTGTAGGTTTCGCCCTGACCGTCACCGATCGAACGACTCCACTGTTTTTGCAGAACCACTTCTTCCTTGAAGTCGACCAGTTCGGCCGGAGGCAGTTCTTTTTTGCTGTTGCTGCTGCAACCCGCGGCCAAAATGGCCAGGGCCAGCAATGCTGCATGTTTCCAACGAATCACGTCACGCATCCCCTTTGGCCAGGTCGTCCAGCTTGATTTGCAGGCCACCGACCGCCGCTTCATCCGACAGTGCCGCCTTGGCTTTTTGATACGCCGTGCTCGCCTCGTCGGTACGACCCAACTGCACCAGCAGGTCGCCCTTGAGTTCTTCGCGGGTGGCCAGGAATGCCTTGTCGGCATCGCCTTCGAGCAGCTTCAGGGCTTCGTCGGCCTTGTTCTGCGCGCCGAGTACCTGGGCCAGACGCTGACGGGCGATTTCGCCCAGCGCCGGGTTGGCCGGCTTGGCGACAATGGCCTTGAGCTCGGTGACCGCGTCGTCCAGCTTGCCGCTGTCGACCGCGACCTTGGCCACGAACAGGCTGCCGTACTGCGCGTAGGCGCTGCCGCCGTACTCGCTGTTAAGCTTGCCGGCCAGGTCCGAAACACGGGCCGCATCAGGCTTGCCGTCAGGCGTCAGCGTGGTTTCGAGCAATTGCTGATAGAGAATCGACGCGCCTTGCGACTGATTGCTCTGATACTTTTGGAACGCCTGCCAGCCGAACACGATGACCAGCGCCAACAGGCCGCCAGTGACCAGGGGCTTACCGTTGCGTGACCACCATTCCTTCAGTTCCATCAAATGTTCGTCTTCGGTACTCGACACCCCAATACTCCTTAATCGCTAATTCGGCTGTTTAGACAGCTTCAACCCTGCACGACGCAGGTGGCCAGGTGCGCTGCAAGCGCATCCCAGGCAATGCTTTGTTGTTCGCCCTGGCCACGCAGGGGTTTGAAACCTACCACTTGCTGGGCCATTTCGTCGTCACCGAGGATCAGCGCGTACAACGCACCGCTCTTGTCGGCCTTCTTGAACTGGCTTTTGAAACTGCCGGCGCCGGCATTCACTTGCAGGCGCAGGTTGGGCAACTGGTCACGGACACGCTCCGCCAGGGTCAGCCCGGCAAGTTCGGCGGCTTCACCGAAGGCGCAGAGGTAGACATCAACCTGACGGGAGATCTCCTCCGGAATCTGCTCCAGGGTTTCCAGCAACAGCACCAGGCGTTCGATGCCCATGGCAAAGCCAACGCCGGCGGTCGGCTTGCCGCCCATCTGCTCTACCAGGCCGTCGTAACGACCGCCAGCACACACGGTGCCTTGGGCGCCGAGCTTGTCGGTGACCCATTCGAAAACGGTCTTGCTGTAGTAATCCAGCCCGCGAACCAGCTTCGGGTTGATCACGTAGGGAATGCCGGCAGCGTCCAGGCGAGCCTTGAGGCCCTCGAAGTGCACGCGGGATTCTTCGTCGAGGTAGTCGGCCATCTTCGGCGCATCGACCAATACCGCCTGGGTGTCGGCGTTCTTGGTATCCAGAACCCGCAGCGGGTTGGTTTTCAGGCGACGCTGACTGTCTTCGTCGAGCTTGTCCATGTGCGCCGAGAGGTATTCGACCAGCGCTTCGCGATAACGGCCGCGGGATTCGCTGGTACCCAGGCTGTTGAGCTCAAGTTTTACCGCATCGCGGATGCCCAGCTCGCCCCACAGGCGCCAGGTCAACACGATCAGTTCGGCGTCGATGTCCGGACCGTCGAGGTTGAACACTTCGACACCAATCTGGTGGAACTGGCGATAGCGACCTTTCTGCGGACGCTCGTGGCGGAACATCGGACCGATGTACCAGAGTTTCTGAACCTGGCCGCCGCCGGTGATGCCATGTTCCAGCACCGCGCGCACGCAAGCCGCCGTGCCTTCAGGGCGCAGGGTCAGGGAGTCGCCGTTGCGGTCGTCGAAGGTGTACATCTCTTTTTCGACGATGTCGGTCACTTCACCGATGGAGCGTTTGAACAGCTCGGTGAACTCGACGATCGGCATGCGGATCTGCTTGTAACCGTAGTTATCCAGCAGGCGCGAAACGGTGCCTTCGAAATGACGCCACAGGGGGGTCTGTTCGGGCAGGATGTCGTTCATGCCACGAATGGCTTGCAATGACTTGCTCACTTTAAATCCTTAAATTCGTCCGGCTCTTCAGTCAGGTTCAGCCGCGCGCAATTACGGCAGCGTCAGCTTCGACCTTTTCGGCCGCTTTCTGACGGATCAAGCGTTCAAGCTCATCCACCAGATTGTCATTCGTCAGTTTCTGCGACGGCTTGCCGTCGATGTAAATCAGGTTCGGCGTGCCGCCGGTCAAGCCGATATGGGCTTCCTTGGCTTCGCCCGGGCCGTTGACCACGCAACCGATGACCGCGACATCCAGCGGCACCAGCAAATCCTCGAGGCGCCCTTCCAGCTCGTTCATGGTCTTGACCACATCGAAGTTCTGCCGCGAGCAGCTCGGGCAGGCGATAAAGTTGATGCCACGGGAACGCAGGTGCAGGGATTTGAGAATGTCGTAGCCGACTTTCACTTCCTCGACCGGGTCGGCCGCCAACGAGATGCGGATAGTATCGCCAATCCCTTCGGCGAGCAGCATACCGAGGCCCACGGCAGATTTCACCGTGCCTGAACGCAAACCACCGGCTTCGGTGATGCCCAGGTGCAGTGGCTGGACGATTTCCTTGGCCAGCAGGCGGTACGCTTCGACGGCCATGAACACGTCGGAGGCTTTCACGCTGACCTTGAAGTCCTGGAAGTTCAGACGTTCAAGGTGCTCGACGTGACGCAAGGCAGACTCGACAAGCGCAGCAGGCGTGGGCTCGCCGTATTTCTTCTGCAGGTCTTTTTCCAGAGAACCGGCGTTCACGCCGATACGGATCGGGATCCCGCGGTCACGGGCGGCATCGACCACAGCGCGCACGCGGTCTTCGCGACCGATGTTGCCCGGGTTGATCCGCAGGCAATCGACACCCAGTTCGGCGACGCGCAACGCGATGCGGTAGTCGAAGTGGATGTCGGCGACCAGGGGGACTTTGACCAGCTGCTTGATCTTGCCGAAGGCCTCGGCGGCGTCCATGTCCGGTACGGAAACCCGCACGATATCGACGCCGGCCGCTTCCAGGCGATTGATTTGCGCGACCGTGGCCGCGACGTCGTTGGTGTCGCTGTTGGTCATGCTCTGCACAGCGATAGGCGCATCGCCGCCAACAGGCACGTTACCGACCCAGATCTTGCGGGATTCGCGACGTTTGATTGGAGATTCGCCGTGCATGACTTATTGACCCAACTTCAGGCGAGCAGTCTCGCCACTGGTGAACGGAGCGACATCGACTGGCTGGCCGTTGTAGCTGACCTGAGCGCCACGGGCAAAACCCAGGCGTACGGAAAACGGTGGTTTGCCATTGACTGCCAGGCTGTCGCCTTTGCGTTTGAGACCGCTGAACAGCACCTTGCCGCTACCGTCGGTCACTTGTGTCCAGCAATCAGAGGTGAACTGCACCTGAACCTGGCCTTGACCGGCCACCGGTGCGGCTGCGGCAGGAGCAGGAGCGACTACCGGCGCAGTCACCGCAGGAACCGGGACGGCAGCCGCTACCGGAGCCGGAGCTGCCGGGGTCACCGGCGCTGCGACAACGGGCGCGGGGGTATGAGCGGGTGCGGCTGGTGTGGTCGGCGCTGCCGGGGCAACTGGCGCAGTCACTTGAGCCTGTTCCGGTGCTTCAGCCGGAGCCTCGGCCTGCGGCAACGCGAGAGCGGTTCCGCCTTCGGTCTGACCTTCCACGACGGCCTGGTCTTCCGGCTCGTCCAGCGGATGAATCTGTGTCGTACCGTCGGCGCCTTCGACTTCTACGTGTTCCGGAGCCAGACCGATCAGGTCCTTGGTGCGCATCGAGGTCTGATCCTGCCACCAGACGAAACCGCCACCGATCACCGCTACCAGCAACAGCAGGCTGACGATTCGCAAAATGGTGTGGGAAACCCGGACCGGCTCTTCAATACGACCCAGGCTGTGAACATTGCTGCCTTGGGAGTCGGTACCGGTGGATTGATCGAATTGCTGGACCAGAACGGCCTGGTCCATGCCGAGCAACTTGGCATAAGCACGAATGTAACCACGGGCAAAGGTATGCCCGGGCAGCTTGTCGAAAGCGCCGGCTTCCAGATTGCTCAAGGAAGTGGTGGTGAGGTTGAGCTTGAGGGCCACTTCGGCCAGCGACCAGCCATTGCTTTCGCGGGCCTGGCGCAAAGTCTCACCGGGGTTAACGCGATTCGCTGCTACAACTTCGGGATGCGCCGCTTTCATCATTGCTCCGACAGGTATTGCTGATATTCCGGCGTACCGGGATAGAGTCTTTTTAGTTGCAGGCCTTTACTTGCAGCCTTGTCGCGATCTTCGAACACGTTTGCCAGCCGAACGCCGAGCAATAGACTACGTGCATTTTGCTCAGAGAGCTGGCTGAAACGGTCGTAATAATCTCGCGCGGGCACATAATGCCTGTCTTCGTAAGACAACTCAGCCATTTCCAGCAATGCACGAGGTTGTTGCCGGTTCAGGCGCAGGGCTTTTTCCAGTTGCTGCTGGGCCAGATCACGCTGACCGAGCATCGCAGCGGTCATGCCCAGGTTCTCGAACACCCGCGAACGCTCAGGATACAGCGTATCGGCAGCGGCTTGTTCAAAGCGCTCGTAGGCTTCCTTGTAACGTTTCTGCTCGAAAAGAAAACTGCCGTAATTATTGAGGATTCGTGCGTCGCCCGGACGGGAAGACAGCGCCTTGCGAAAATGCTCGTCGGCCAGCTCCGGCTCCATCTCGGCCTGGAACACCAGCCCCAGCGCCGCGTTGGCATCCGGGTCGGAGCCATCGAGTTCCAGGGCTTTTCTGAGCGGAACCTTGGCGCGCTCGGTCATGCCTTGTTGCAAATACCCGATACCGAGTTGCACATACGCCTCACGCGCTTCATCACGGCCCTTGCTGGTCTTCATCGGGTTGTAATCACCCGAAAGCACGCAGCCAGCACACAGGCTGGCCAACAGCAAAAGCAGCGCAAAGCGCAGGGACATAGAGATCCTCTCTTAATTGTTGTTCGCAGTGCTCGAAGCAACATCGCTGTCGGCGTTCAATTCACGCACGGCGATATAACGTTCGCTGCGACGGGTGCGATCCAGCACCTGCCCTACCAATTGACCACAGGCGGCGTCGATGTCTTCACCACGGGTGGTGCGGACGGTGACGTTGAAACCGGCATGATGAAGCTGATCCTGGAAACGACGAATGGCGTTGTTGCTCGGACGCTCGTACCCGGAATGCGGGAACGGGTTGAACGGGATCAGGTTGATCTTGCACGGGATGTTCTTGAGCAGCTCGATCATTTCCACGGCGTGCTCAAGCTTGTCGTTGACGTCCTTGAGCAAGGTGTACTCGATGGTCAGCACACGCTTTTCGCCCAGGGACGACATGTAGCGCTGGCACGACTCGAGCAGCATCTTAAGCGGATACTTCTTGTTGATCGGCACCAATTGGTTACGCAATGCGTCATTCGGTGCGTGCAGGGACAACGCCAGGGAGACGTCGATGTGCTTGGAGAGCTCATCGATCATCGGTACCACGCCGGAGGTCGACAGGGTCACGCGGCGCTTGGAAATGCCGTAGCCCAGGTCGTCCATCATCAAGTGCATGGCCGCGACGACGTTGTCGAAGTTCAGCAGCGGCTCACCCATGCCCATCATCACCACGTTGGTGATGGCACGGTCGACGGTTGCCGGGACGCTGCCAAAGGATTTGTTGGCAATCCACACCTGGCCGATGACTTCGGCGGCGGTGAGGTTGCTGTTGAAGCCTTGCTTGCCGGTGGAGCAGAAACTGCAATCCAGGGCACAGCCTGCCTGGGACGAAACGCACAAAGTGCCGCGTTTGCCCTGGGGAATGTAAACGGTCTCGACGCAGCTGCCGGACGCCACGCGCACCACCCACTTGCGGGTGCCGTCGCTGGAGATGTCCTCGCTGACCACTTCCGGACCACGGACCTCAGCAACAGCCTTGAGCTTTTCGCGCAAGGCCTTGCTGACGTTCGTCATGGCATCGAAATCATCGACACCAAAGTGGTGAATCCATTTCATTACCTGACCGGCACGGAAACGCTTCTCCCCGATTGAGTCGAAGAATTTTTCCATTTCCTGTTGAGTCAGACCCAGCAGGTTAGTTTTTACAGTCGATGTAGTCATGGATTCACCTTCACTCTTAAGCCAATGCTTAGCGAGTGGTTACTTCAGTAGCTGCGAAGAAGTACGAGATTTCGCGAGCGGCAGCGGCTTCGGAGTCCGAACCGTGTACGGCGTTGGCGTCGATGGAGTCAGCGAAGTCAGCACGGATGGTGCCGGCAGCAGCTTCTTTAGGGTTGGTAGCGCCCATCAGCTCACGGTTCAGAGCGATAGCGTTTTCGCCTTCCAGAACCTGAACGACAACCGGACCGGAGATCATGAAAGCAACCAGGTCGTTGAAGAAACCACGAGCGCTGTGCTCAGCGTAGAAGCCTTCGGCTTCAGCTTTGGACAGCTGCTTCAGTTTCGAAGCTACAACGCGCAGGCCAGCTTTTTCGAAACGAGTGGTGATCTCGCCGATCACGTTTTTAGCAACGGCGTCAGGCTTGATGATGGAGAAAGTACGTTGAACAGCCATGGTGTAACTCCAGAAACGGTAATTTACGAAAAATTAAACCCGCGAATTATACGCGGGTTCTCGGGTATTGCCTAACCTGCGGCGTGGCTCAATCGCGTTCTTCGATCCAGTGAGCCTGAATGGCTTCCAGGATCTTTTCGCCACAATGCTCAGGCATATCGTCGAAATCGGGCAATTCCATTACCCATTTGCGCAGATCGACGAAGTTGACCGACATAGGGTCCACGTCGGGCTTGCTTTCAGCCAGCTGGATCGCGATCTCCAGCACATCAGTCCACTTGAGTTTCATGACAATTCCTTGAATCAATGCGGCGCTTCGGCGGCGTGGTTGAGCGAGTACTTCGGAATTTCGACCGTCAGGTCTTCGGTACCGACCTTGGCCTGGCACCCCAGGCGGGACTCGCGCTCAAGACCCCAGGCTTTATCAAGGTAGTCTTCTTCCAACTCGTCGGCTTCTTCCAGCGAGTCAAAACCCTCACGGATGATGCAGTGGCAGGTGGTGCAGGCGCAGACGCCGCCACAGGCGCTTTCCATCTCGATGTGGTGCTCATGGGCCAGTTCGAGGATGGAAACCCCCGTCTCAGCCTCAACAACCATGCCTTCGGGGCAAAACTTCTCGTGTGGCAGAAAAATGACCTGCGGCATCGTTATTCCTCAATCTCATTCAGGTTGCGCCCCGCCAGCGCGGCTTTCACCGTCGAGTCCAGGCGGCGGGCAGCAAAGGCGTCGGTCACTTGCGACAGACGCTTGGTCTGCTGCTCGATGGCGTAACCATCGGTACCTTTCATCAGTTCGGTCAGTTCCTGCACCTGCAGGTCGATGACCAGGCGCTCTTCGGCGTCGAGCAAGCGCTCGCCATCAGCCTCCAGAGCGGCCTGCACGGCTTCGATCAGACGCTGGGCGTCGACCTGCTGCTCGCGCAGTACACGGGCAACCTTGTCGTCATTGGCGTGCTGGAACGAGTCCTTGAGCATTTTGGCGATTTCGCCGTCGGTCAGGCCGTAGGACGGCTTGACCTGAATGCTGGCTTCGACGCCCGAACCCAGTTCGCGAGCGGAAACACTGAGCAGACCGTCGGCGTCGACCTGGAAGGTCACGCGAATCTTCGCCGCACCCGCCACCATTGCCGGGATACCGCGCAATTCGAAGCGCGCCAGGGAGCGACAGTCGCTGATCAGCTCGCGCTCGCCCTGCAACACATGGATGGCCATGGCCGACTGGCCGTCTTTATAGGTGGTGAAGTCCTGGGCGCGAGCGACGGGGATGGTGGTGTTGCGCGGAATCACCTTCTCCATCAGGCCACCCATGGTTTCCAGGCCCAGGGACAGCGGAATCACGTCGAGCAGCAGCAGTTCGCCACCATCGCGCTTGTTACCGGCCAGGGTATCAGCCTGGATCGCAGCACCAATGGCGACCACTTGATCCGGGTCGATTTCAGTCAGGGGCTGGCGACCGAAGGCTTCGGCGACAGCTTCGCGAACGCGAGGCACGCGAGTCGAACCACCGACCATGACCACGGCGTGCACGTCTTCCAACTCGATACCGGAATCACGCACCGCACGACGGCAGGCTTTGAGGCTGCGCGCGACCATCGGCTCGATCAGCGCATTGAAGGCTTCACGGGTCAGCTCGGCCTTCCAGTCGCCATAGGCCACTTCAACGGCAGGCGCATTGGTCAGGGCTTCCTTGGCCGCACAGGCGGTTTGCAGCAGGTTGCGCTGCGCACCGGGATCGAGGTCGGCGGACAGACCGGCGCTCTCGATGATCCAGCCCGCGATCGCGTGGTCGAAGTCATCGCCACCCAGGGCGCTGTCGCCGCCGGTGGCCAGGACTTCGAAGACACCGCCGGTCAGGCGCAGAATCGAAATATCGAAGGTACCGCCGCCCAGGTCGTAAATGGCGACCAGGCCTTCGGCATGCTGATCCAGGCCGTAAGCCACAGCGGCTGCGGTCGGCTCATTGAGCAAACGCAGCACATTCAGGCCGGCCAGCTTGGCCGCATCCTTGGTGGCTTGACGTTGAGCGTCATCGAAATAGGCCGGAACGGTAATCACCGCCCCCACCAGCTCACCGCCCAGGGTCGCTTCGGCGCGCTGGCGCAGGACCTTGAGGATATCGGCTGACACTTCGACCGGGCTTTTCGGGCCCTGGATCGTGTCGATGAACGGCATGTGCGACTCGCCGCCGACAAAGCGGTAGGGCAGTTGCTCGCCCAACTGCTTGACGTCGGACAGACCACGACCCATCAAGCGCTTGACCGACAGCACGGTGTTCAAGGGATCGGTGGCGGCAGCCAGCTTGGCGGATTCGCCAACCTCGACCCGATCGGCGTGATAGCGCACGGCAGACGGCAGGATGACCCGCCCTTGCGCGTCAGCCAGAGGCTCGGAAAGTCCACTGCGCAATGCAGCGACCAGCGAATTGGTAGTGCCCAAGTCAATCCCCACAGCCAGACGACGCTGGTGCGGTTGAGGACTTTGGCCGGGTTCGGCGATCTGCAGTAGGGCCATCGTTATCAGGACTTATCTGTATATCAGGCGTGCGACCGGAGCGGCACTGGGTTAGTCGTCGAGGCGCTCTTCTAACTGGCGCACTTCGTAGGTGAGCTTGTCGAGGAACTGCATGCGCCGCATCAGGCGTTCGGCCCGTTCACGTTGCGCGGCATCGTTCCAGCAAGCTGCGAAGCTTTGGTTCAGTTCATCCTGGGCAGCCTTCAGGCGACGCTTGAAGACGGCAACGCCATTGAGATCGGCGCTGTCCTGCAGGTCCTCGAGCTCTTCACGCAGCTCCATCTGCTGCAGAAGGAACTCCGGATCATGCACCGTGACCTCCAGAGGCAGCTCGCCACCATTCAAGGCGAGCAGGTAACGCGCGCGCTTGGGTGGACTCTTGAGCGTCTGATAGGCCTCGTTGAGGCTCGCGGATTGCTCCAGCGCCAGCCGCTGCTCGCGCTCGGAAGCGTCTGCAAAGCGGTCCGGATGAACGCCGCGCGCCAACTCACGGTAGCGCGTAGCCAACTGATCGAGATCCAGATCGAAACTCGGTTGCAGCTCGAATAAAGCGAAATGACAAGGAGTACCCACGACAAGCCTCAGATGTTGAAGCTTTCGCCGCAGCCACATTCACCGCGCACGTTGGGGTTGTTGAACTTGAAGCCTTCGTTCAACCCTTCCTTGACGAAATCGAGCTCGGTGCCGTCCAGGTAGGCCAGGCTTTTCGGGTCGATAATCACTTTTTCGCCGTGACTTTCGAACACCTGGTCCTCAGCAACCACCTCGTCGACAAACTCCAGCACATAGGCAAGGCCGGAACAGCCCGTGGTGCGGACACCCAGACGAATCCCTTCACCCTTGCCGCGCCCGTCGAGGGAGCGCCGCACGTGCTTGGCCGCCGCTTCTGTCATGCTGATAGCCATCGTTGACTCCTTACTCGTCGCCAAATGCTTAGATCAAGCCTTTCTTCTGCTTGTAGTCGCGAACAGCCGCCTTGATGGCGTCTTCAGCGAGTACCGAGCAGTGGATTTTCACTGGCGGCAGGGCCAGTTCTTCAGCCAGCTGGGTGTTCTTGATGGTTTCCGCTTCGTCCAGGGTCTTGCCCTTCATCCACTCGGTAGCCAAGGAGCTGGAAGCGATAGCCGAACCGCAGCCGTAGGTCTTGAATTTGGCATCTTCGATGATGCCGGCGTCGTTGACCTTGATCTGCAGGCGCATCACGTCGCCGCACGCCGGAGCGCCGACCATGCCGGTGCCGACATCAGGATCTTCCGCGTCCATCTTGCCGACGTTGCGCGGGTTTTCGTAGTGGTCGATGACCTTTTCGCTGTAAGCCATGATTCTTAATCCTCACTCATCAGAGAGTCGCTCTTGAAGCCCTGCACCCAAAGGGTTTGCAGGGCTGGTTTGCGGCGACTTGAAATCAGTGTGCCGCCCACTCGATTTTCGAAATGTCGACACCGTCTTTGTACATGTCCCACAGCGGCGACAGAGCGCGCAGCTTGGTTACGGCCTCGCAGACTTTCTGCGCGGCGTAGTCGATTTCTTCTTCGGTGGTGAAACGACCGAAGGTGAAGCGGATCGAGCTGTGAGCCAGTTCGTCGTTGCGGCCCAGGGCGCGCAGTACGTACGAAGGCTCAAGGGATGCCGAGGTGCAGGCCGAACCGGACGAAACCGCCAGATCCTTGAGTGCCATGATCAGCGACTCGCCTTCAACGTAGTTGAAGCTCAGGTTCAGGTTGTGCGGAACGCGGGCGGTCAGGCTGCCGTTGACGTACAGCTCTTCCAGGTGCTCGACCTGCTTGTAGAAACGGTCGCTCAACGCCTTGATGCGTGCGTTTTCGGCAGCCATGTCTTCCTTGGCTACGCGGAAAGCTTCACCCATGCCGACGATCTGGTGGGTCGCCAGGGTGCCGGAACGCATGCCGCGCTCGTGGCCGCCACCGTGCATGGTCGCTTCGATACGTACGCGCGGCTTGCGGCTTACGTACAGGGCGCCGATGCCTTTGGGACCGTAGGTCTTGTGGGCGGAGAACGACATCATGTCGACTTTCAGCTTCTGCAGGTCGATCTCGACCTTGCCAGTGGACTGAGCGGCGTCGACGTGAAACAGGATGCCCTTGGAACGGAGCAGTTCGCCGATCGCTGCGATGTCGTTGATGGTGCCGATTTCGTTGTTCACGTGCATGACCGAAACCAGGATGGTGTCGTCGCGCAGTTCGGCTTCGATCATCTCAGGCGTTACCAGGCCATCGGTGCGAGGCTCGATGTAGGTCACTTCGAAACCTTCACGCTCCAGTTGGCGCATGGTGTCCAGGACAGCCTTGTGCTCGATCTTGGTGGTGATCAGGTGCTTGCCTTTGGTGGCGTAGAAATGTGCCGCACCCTTGATTGCCAGATTGTCGGATTCGGTGGCACCGGAGGTCCAGACGATTTCGCGCGGGTCGGCGTTGACCAGGTCGGCCACCTGACGACGAGCGTTTTCAACGGACTCTTCAGCTTTCCAGCCGAACACGTGGGAACGGGACGCCGGGTTACCGAAGTTTCCGTCGACCAGCAGGCATTCACTCATCTTTTGCGCGACACGCGGATCAACCGGGGTGGTCGCAGAGTAATCAAGGTAAATCGGCAATTTCATGGACTATCTCCTAAATCAGGCTGGCTGGCGTGCCGCTAGCTCTTTGGCTGTCATTCGACGGCGGACGCTTCAATCTTGTCCAGGCGTGGCACCTTGCTGTTGCAACGGCGCTGGTCCTGACGCTGGGCTACTTCTTGCACCTCACGGCGAGTCACAAGGTCAGCCAAGCTGATACCGCTCAGAAATTCGTGAATCTGCAGGCTCAGGTCGCACCACAAGTGGTGGGTCAGACAAGTGTCGCCTTGATGGCAATCACCTTGGCCCTGGCATTTGGTGGCATCGACCGATTCGTTCACCGCATCGATCACCTGGGCGACCTGGATGCCCTGCATGTCGCGGGACAATTGGTAGCCACCGCCCGGACCACGCACGCTGGACACCAGATTGCTGCGGCGCAATTTGGCAAAAAGCTGTTCGAGGTAGGACAGGGAGATGCCTTGGCGCTCGGAGATATCGGCCAGGGACACGGGCCCGTGCTGCGCGTGCAACGCCAGGTCAAGCATGGCGGTCACGGCGTATCGGCCTTTTGTAGTCAGTCGCATGGACAATTACCACGGAGTTCGGAATGAGGCGAGTATGCAATTCCCGAGTATTTAAGTCAACTATAAGACCTAGTACTTTAGTCAGGATTACCCGCAAAAGAGCGGGCGCATCATAGCAGGGTCTGCGGCTTAATGGCACACCGCTTAGCGCAGCGCCATTACCCAAATACGACCCCCAATCCCTGTAGGAGCTGCCGCAGGCTGCGATCTTTTGACTTTGATTCTTAAAAAACAAGATCAAAAGATCGCAGCCTGCGGCAGCTCCTACACAAAGGCATCAGCTGGCCTGGGTCTGGTCTTTGTCTTTTACGCAGGCGAAGTCTTCTTCGCGCAGCTCAGGCAGATCTTTCGCACAGTAATTACTGCCCAGATCCTTCAACGCCCCGCACATCCCCTCCAGACGACCATCGACCGCCTGCAGGTGATCGAGCAACTGATTGATGGCGCGAGCCACCGGGTCAGGCATGTCTTCTGTCACGCCGTAGGCATCAAAACCGATCTTCTCGGCCATGGCCTTGCGCTTGGCATCCTGCTCTTCGTCGGATTTGACGATGATCCGCCCCGGTATCCCGACCACAGTCGCACCCGGCGGCACTTCCTTGGTCACGACAGCATTGGAACCCACCTTGGCACCGGCACCGACAGTGAACGGGCCGAGCACCTTCGCGCCCGCCCCGACTACTACACCGTCACCCAAGGTCGGATGACGCTTGCCCTTGTTCCAGCTGGTGCCGCCCAGGGTCACGCCCTGGTAAATAGTGACATCGTCGCCGATCTCCGCAGTTTCACCGATGACGATGCCCATGCCATGGTCGATGAAGAAACGTCGACCGACCTTGGCACCCGGATGGATCTCGATCCCGGTCAGCCAGCGACCGAAGTTCGACACCAGCCGCGCCAGCCACTTCAGGTCCGCGCGCCACAGCATCGCCGACAAACGGTGAATCCAGATAGCGTGCATGCCGGGATAGCAAGTCAGGACTTCAAAAGCGTTACGCGCCGCCGGGTCTCGATGGAATACGCTCTGGATATCTTCACGCAAACGCTCAAACATCATTAATCCTTCCGCTTAAGAAGCTCACCACGGGCCGCTTTCTGGGTTTCCGTGAGGATGCCACGCAAAATATTCATTTCCGCCCGGCTGACCGAGCTGCGTCCGTACAACCGGCGCAGGCGTGCCATCAAGTGCCGTGGTTTTTCCGGATCGAGGAATTCGATGGCCACCAGGGTTTGCTCCAGGTGTTCATAGAATCGCTCCAGCTCATCCATGGTCGCGAGCTCAGCGCTCTTGACCGAAGCCACCTCTTCCTTCTCGACCTTGCTTGGCTGACCTTGGGCGGCCAGCCAGGACATGCGCACTTCATAGCTCAACACCTGCACCGCCGCCCCAAGGTTCAGCGAGCTGAACTCAGGGTCTGATGGGATGTGCACGTGATAATGACATCGCTGCAGCTCTTCGTTGGTCAGGCCGGAATCTTCACGACCGAACACCAGGGCGATTTCCGCGCCCTGCCCCGCTTCCTCGACCACCTTCGTTCCGCATTCGCGGGGATCGAGCAGCGGCCAGGGAATGCGCCGGTCGCGGGCACTGGTACCCAGCACCAGATTGCAGCCGACCAGGGCATCTTCCAAGGTGGCGACGACTTGCGCGTTTTCAAGGATGTCACCGGCACCGGAAGCACGGGCGTCGGCTTCGTGATGCGGGAATTGACGAGGCTCGACCAGCACCAGCCGCGACAGCCCCATGTTCTTCATGGCACGCGCAGCCCCGCCGATATTGCCCGGATGGCTGGTATTGACCAAGACGACACGAATGTTATGCAGCAAGGGAGGCGCTCTCGAACACGATAATCGGGAGCGGAATCTTACAGCTCAAACTACCGTTAAGCCATGAAAGCGAACGTCGTCCTTCTCCTGTAGAAACTTTCTGATAGAATGCCCGGCTTTCTTTAACAACCTTAGGTGACACATCCATGCAGCCCATGCTGAATATCGCGCTGCGCGCCGCCCGCAGCGCCAGTGAATTGATCTTCCGCTCCATCGAGCGCCTGGATACCATCAAGGTCGACGAAAAAGACGCCAAGGATTACGTATCCGAGGTGGATCGCGCCGCCGAACAGAAAATCATCGACGCCCTGCGCAAGGCGTACCCGAATCACTCGATCCTGGGTGAAGAGACCGGCATGCACGCCGGCACCGGCATCGAAGGCGAAGAGTACCTGTGGATCATCGATCCGCTGGACGGCACCACCAACTTCCTGCGCGGCATTCCTCACTTCGCTGTCAGCATTGCCTGCAAATACCGCGGTCGCCTGGAGCACGCTGTTGTTCTGGACCCGGTTCGCCAGGAAGAATTCACCGCCAGCCGTGGTCGCGGCGCTCAACTGAACGGTCGCCGCCTGCGCGTCAGCGGTCGCACCAGCCTGGACGGCGCCCTGCTGGGTACCGGCTTCCCGTTCCGTGACGAGCAGATGGACAACCTCGACAACTACCTGGGCATGTTCCGCGCCCTGGTCGGCCAGACTGCCGGCATCCGCCGCGCCGGTTCGGCGAGCCTGGACCTGGCCTACGTGGCTGCCGGCCGCTTCGACGCCTTCTGGGAGTCGGGCCTGTCCGAGTGGGACATGGCTGCTGGCGCCCTGCTGATCCAGGAAGCAGGCGGCCTGGTGAGCGACTTCACCGGCGGTCACGACTTCCTCGAGAAAGGCCACGTCGTTGCCGGCAACACCAAATGCTTCAAGGCAGTTTTGACGGCGATCCAGCCGCACCTGCCGGCCTCGCTGAAGCGCTAAGCTTCCCGCGACAGAAAAAGCACCCTTCGGGGTGCTTTTTTATGCCTGAAATTCATCCTCGAAAACACCCCAACCCCCTGTAGGAGCGAGCCTGCTCGCGATGGTCGTCAACGATAACGCGGTAATTCTGGATAAACGCGGCGTCCTTGGGTTTTTCGCGAGCAGGCTCGCTCCTACAGGGGGTTGTGGTGCTGCATAAATCCCGGGCACAAAAAAAGCACCCCGCAGGGTGCTTCTTTTTTATCCAGATCACTGACCCTGCTGATTCTCCGACAGGATCAACTTGCCTTCCTTATCCACCGGAATCTGGTTGCCCGGATCACGATCCATGCGCACCTTGCCTTCCTTGCCGTCCAGCGAATACCGCACGTCGTAACCTACAACCTTGTCACTAATGTCGTTGACCGTGTTACAGCGGGTCTGGGTCGTGGTGTAGGTATCACGCTCTTGCATGCCTTCCTGCACCTTGTTGCCGGCATAACCGCCACCGACAGCACCCGCGACCGTGGCGATCTTCTTGCCGGTGCCGCCACCGACCTGGTTACCCAGCAAACCACCTGCCAATGCACCGACCACCGTACCGGCGATCTGATGTTGATCTTTCACCGGCGCCTGCCGGGTGACAGTTACATCCTTGCACACTTCACGTGGAGTCTTGATTTGTGTCTTGACCGGCTCAACGGCGAGTACTTGTGCGAACTCAGGACCGCTTTTAACCAGGCTGTAGGTGGCCACAGCGCCCCCGGCAGTCACACCGACAGCACCCAGTACAGCACCAACCAGCATCGACTTGTTCACATGAACCTCCTGGACCATCACATGCGGAACGTGTCCGCGCTTCTCCCAGCCTTGGAGCACAAAAAAAGGCGCGAGTTCAACTCGCGCCTTTTTTGGACTACACCGCCAGAGGAATTGTCCCTCAAGGACGGTCGTCGACTTCCTTCTCGGTATTGGCAGGAGGAATCAGGTCTTCCGTGCTCAGGTTCAGCCAGATCAGCACCACGTTCGCGATATAGATCGACGAGTAAGTACCCGCCAGCACACCGATGAACAGGGCGATGGAGAAACCGAACAGGTTGTCGCCGCCGAAGAACAGCAGGGCCGCGATCGCCAGCAAGGTGGAGATCGAAGTTGCCATGGTCCGCAGCAGGGTTTGCGTGGTCGAGATGTTGATGTTCTCGATCAGGCTGGCCTTGCGCAGTACACGGAAGTTCTCACGAACCCGGTCGAATACCACGATGGTGTCGTTGAGCGAGTAACCGATGATCGCCAGTACCGCCGCCAGCACCGTCAGGTCGAAGGTGATCTGGAAGAACGACAGGATACCGATGGTCACGATCACGTCGTGGATCAGGGACACGATCGCACCGATCGCGAACTTCCACTGAAAGCGGAACGCCAGGTAGATCAGAATGCCGCCCAGCGCCATCAGCATGCCGAGGCCGCCCTGATCGCGCAGTTCTTCACCCACCTGCGGGCCGACGAATTCGACACGCTTGACCGTTGCCGGGTTCTCGCCGCCGACCTTCTGCAAGGCCTCGGCCACCTGATGACCCAGTTGCGGGTCTTCGCCAGGCATGCGCACCAGCAGGTCGGTGGTTGCACCGAAGTTCTGCACGACGGCGTCATTATAACCGGCGCTCACCAGCTGCTCACGCACCTTGGAGACATCAGCCGGACGCTCGTAGGTCAGCTCGATGAGCGTACCGCCGGTGAAGTCCAGGCCCCAGTTCATGCCCTTGGTGGCGACACTGAACAAGGCCAGCACGGTAAGGAACAATGTGACGCCGAACGCGAAGTTGCGAACGCCCATGAAGTTGATTGTACGTAACATGGCAGCCCCTTAAATCCACAACTTCTTGAAGTCACGACCGCCGAAGATCAGGTTGACCATCGCGCGGGTCACCATGATGGCCGTGAACATCGAGGTAAAGATCCCGAGGGACATGGTCACTGCGAAGCCCTTGACCGGGCCGGTGCCCATGGCAAAGAGGATGCCGCCGACCAGCAAGGTGGTCAGGTTGGCGTCGAGAATCGCGGTGAATGCCCGGCCGAAGCCTTCGTTGATTGCACGCTGCACGGTCATGCCGGCGGCGATCTCTTCACGGATCCGCGAGAAGATCAGCACGTTGGCGTCGACCGCCATACCCATGGTCAATACGATACCGGCGATGCCCGGCAGGGTCAGCGTTGCACCCAGCAGCGACATCAGCGCCAGCAGCATCACCATGTTCACCGCCAGAGCGACGGTGGCGATGAGGCCGAAGAAGCGGTAGATGGCCATGATGAACAGCGAGACGAACAGCATGCCCCACAGCGACGCATCGATACCCTTGGTGATGTTGTCGGCACCCAGGCTTGGACCAATGGTGCGCTCTTCAGCAAAGTACATCGGTGCAGCCAGACCACCGGCACGCAGCAGCAGCGCCAGCTCGGACGACTCGCCCTGGCCGTTCAGGCCGGTAATACGGAACTGGGCACCCAGCGGCGACTGGATGGTCGCCAGGCTGATGATCTTCTTCTCTTCCTTGAAGCTCTGAACCGGCACGTCTTTCTCGACGCCGTTGACCACTTGCTTGGTATACGTGGTAACCGGACGCTGCTCGATGAAGATCACCGCCATGCTGCGACCGACGTTCGAACGGGTCGCACGGTTCATCAGCTCGCCGCCGTGGCCATCCAGACGGATATTCACTTCTGGCCTGCCGTGCTCGTCGAAGCCGGCCTTGGCGTCAGTCACCTGGTCGCCGGTGATGATCAGGCCGCGCTCGATCAGCGCTGGAGGACGGCCGCCTTCACGGAACTCGAAGGATTCGGAAGTGGCTTTCGAAGCACCCGGCTCTGCCGCCAGACGGAACTCGAGGTTGGCCGTCTTGCCGAGAATACGCTTGGCTTCGGCGGTGTCCTGCACACCCGGCAGCTCAACCACGATGCGGTTGGCGCCCTGGCGCTGGACGATCGGTTCGGCAACACCCAGCTCGTTGACGCGGTTACGTACCGTGGTCAAGTTCTGCTTGATGGAGTATTCGCGGATTTCCGCCAGCTTGGCCGGGGTCATCGCCAGACGCAGCACCGGTTGACCATTGAGGTCGGCCGGAACAATGTCGAAATCGTTGAAGTTCTTGCGGATCAGCACACGGGCCTGTTCACGACTGTCTTCATCAGCGAAGCCCAGCTGGATGGCACCATTGAGTTGCGGCAGGCTGCGATAGCGCAGCTTTTCTTTACGCAGCAGGCTCTTGACGTCGCCTTCGTAGACTTTCAGGCGTGCATCGAGGGCTTTGTCCATGTCCACTTCCAGCAGGAAGTGCACACCACCAGACAAGTCCAGACCCAGCTTCATCGGGTGCGCAGCGAGGTTGCGCAGCCATTGCGGGGTGGTTTGCGCCAGGTTCAATGCAACGACGTAGTCATCACCCAACGCCTTGCGTACAACGTCCTTGGCCGGCAACTGGTCTTCAGCCTTGGTCAGGCGAATCAGACCACCCTTGCCGCCCTCTGCCAGCGTGGCAGCCTTGACGTTGATCCCGGATTCCTTGAGCGCAGCGCTCACACGATCCAGATCAGCCTGATTGACCTGCAGCGCAGTGCTTGCACCACTGACCTGAATGGCCGGGTCATCAGGATAAAGATTGGGAGCGGAATAAATCAGACCGACCGCCAGCACCGCCAGGATCAGAATGTATTTCCACAGAGGATATTTGTTCAGCATCACGCCGCCCGTTTATGACGCGGGGCGCCTTGCGCGCCCCGTCGATTGAAAATGAAGTTGAAACTTAGATCGCTTTGAGCGTGCCTTTTGGCAGCGTGGCGGCGATGGCGCCTTTCTGGAACTTCATTTCGACGGTGTCGGAAACTTCCAGAACGACGAAATCGTCGGCCACTTTAGTGATCTTGCCGGCGATGCCGCCGGTGGTCACAACTTCGTCGCCTTTCTGCAGGCTACTCAGCAGGTTTTTCTGCTCTTTGGCGCGTTTGGCCTGTGGACGCCAGATCATCAGGTAGAAGATGACCAGGAAGCCGACCAGGAAAATCCACTCGAAACCGCCGCCCATAGGGGCTCCCGCAGGGGCTGCAGCGTCTGCCATGGCATTAGAGATAAAAAAGCTCATTTAGCACTCCAGTTGCAAATGTTGAATCTTGGGGTCAGGAAACTCAGTCCAAAGGCGGAACAGGTAACCCGCGTTTGGCGTAGAAGGCATCGACAAAGGCGGCCAATGTACCCTGTTGAATAGCCTCGCGCAAACCAGCCATAAGCACTTGATAATGACGCAAGTTATGGATGGTATTGAGCATGCTTCCCAGCATTTCGCCGCACTTGTCCAGGTGATGCAGATAAGCGCGAGAGAAGTTCTGGCAGGTATAGCAATCGCAGGTCGGATCGAGCGGCGAATCATCATGGCGATGGAACGCGTTTCGGATCTTCAGCACGCCGGTATCGATGAACAGATGCCCATTGCGGGCATTACGGGTTGGCATCACGCAATCGAACATGTCCACACCGCGGCGCACACCCTCAACCAAGTCTTCCGGTTTGCCAACGCCCATAAGGTAACGAGGTTTGTCAGCCGGCATCATGCCCGGCAGGTAATCCAGCACCTTGATCATCTCGTGCTTGGGCTCGCCCACCGACAGGCCGCCGATGGCCAGGCCATCGAAGCCGATCTTGTCCAGGCCTTCCAGGGAGCGCATGCGCAGGTCCTGGTGCATGCCGCCCTGAACGATGCCGAACAGCGCCGCGGTGTTGTCGCCATGGGCTTCTTTCGAACGCTTGGCCCAACGCAGGGACAATTCCATGGAAATACGGGCGACGTCTTCATCAGCCGGGTACGGCGTGCATTCGTCGAAAATCATCACGATGTCCGAGCCCAGGTCACGCTGGACCTGCATCGACTCTTCCGGGCCCATGAACACCTTGGCGCCATCGACCGGGGAAGCGAAGGTCACGCCCTCCTCCTTGATCTTGCGCATGGCACCCAGGCTGAACACCTGGAAACCGCCGGAGTCGGTCAGGATCGGGCCTTTCCACTGCATGAAATCGTGCAGGTCGCCGTGCTTCCTGATCACTTCCGTGCCCGGGCGCAGCCACAGGTGGAAGGTGTTGCCCAGAATGATTTCAGCGCCAGTCGCCTCGATATCCCGTGGCAGCATGCCCTTGACCGTGCCGTAGGTGCCCACCGGCATGAAGGCCGGGGTCTCGACGGTACCGCGCGGGAAGGTCAAGCGACCGCGACGAGCCTTGCCATCAGTGGCCAGCAGCTCGAAAGACATACGACAGGTGCGACTCATACTGTTTCCTCTGGGCCCGATTCTTTAGGGGCAGTCGGCGCAGGATTACGCGTGATGAACATCGCATCACCGTAGCTGAAAAAGCGGTACCCGTTGTCGACGGCGGCCTTATAGGCGGCCATGGTCTCGGGATAACCGGCGAACGCCGAAACCAGCATCAACAGCGTGGATTCGGGCAAATGGAAGTTGGTGACCAGGGCATCGACCACATGAAACGGCCGGCCAGGGTAAATGAAAATGTCTGTATCGCCGCTGAACGGCTTGAGCACACCATCGCGCGCAGCACTTTCCAGCGAGCGCACGCTGGTGGTCCCCACCGCCACCACACGACCACCGCGAGCGCGGCAGGCGGCAACGGCATCCACCACGTCCTGGCCGACTTCCAGCCATTCGCTGTGCATATGATGGTCTTCGATCTTCTCGACCCGCACCGGCTGGAACGTACCCGCGCCAACGTGCAAGGTCACGAACGCCGTCTCGACGCCCTTGGCGGCAATCGCCTCCATCAGCACCTGATCGAAATGCAGCCCCGCCGTCGGCGCCGCCACCGCGCCCAAACGCTCGGCGTAGACGGTCTGGTAACGCTCGCGGTCGGCGCCTTCATCCGGGCGGTCAATATAAGGAGGCAACGGCATGTGCCCGACGCGGTCGAGCAGCGGCAACACCTCCTCGGCAAACCCCAGCTCGAACAACGCATCGTGCCGCGCCAGCATCTCGGCCTCGCCACCGCCGTCGATCAGGATCTTCGACCCAGGCTTGGGCGACTTGCTGGAACGCACATGGGCCAGCACGCGATGACTGTCGAGCACCCGCTCCACCAGGATTTCCAGCTTGCCGCCGGAAGCCTTCTGGCCAAACAGCCGCGCCGGAATCACCCGGGTATTGTTGAACACCATCAAATCGCCAGGGCGCAAATGCTCCAGCAAATCAGTGAATTGACGGTGTTCCAGGGCGCCGCTGACCCCATCCAGGGTCAACAGACGACTATTGCGACGCTCGGCCAAAGGATGGCGGGCAATCAGCGAATCAGGGAGCTCGAAAGTAAAGTCAGCAACGCGCATGATGGGGTTCGTCTAGCAGGGCCGGGAAGTCTAGCGGAATTATCAAAAATTCTCCATGTACCTGATTGACCAGCGGTTATCTCATCTCTATACTTCGCCGCCATTGAGCCCTGATGGCGGAATTGGTAGACGCGGCGGATTCAAAATCCGTTTTCGAAAGGAGTGGGAGTTCGAGTCTCCCTCGGGGCACCAAAATTAAGAAAGGTCTTGCTTAGCAAGGCCTTTTTTTTCGCCCAAAGAAAAGCCCCTGCCCCACCGCCGTCCTGTGGGAGCTGGCTTGCCAGCGATGCTTTTGACCCCGCTCTTCCCCACCACCCGTAACGCCGGAACATTTCACAAGGATTCCCCCCATGGAATTGCACCTGGAAACCGTCGCCCTCTTCTCCCTCAAACTGGCTTATGAATCGGAAGGCCAGAGCCCGATCTTGCGGGATGATCTGGTGATGGGGGATTACCAGCGGGATGTGTTTGAGTTGTTGGTGCGGCGTGGGGATGTAGAGGGGATTCAGTTGAAGGTGGGTGAGTGTGTGGGGCTGGCGTTGGAGGCGGTTGGGGGTGTGGATAAGCCGTTGGGGCGGGAGTTAGGGCGGTTGGTGGGGGAATTTGCTGGGATTCGGGCGATGGAGGGGCTTGATGGTCCTCTCATTGCGCTTAAGGACTATCTGAAGGACATCCTGTGATGTGATGGGGAGGGTTGCGCCCGCACTGAATATCTCGTTTGGTTTTTGAACGACCACATGAACTCAAACTCGAAATCGACGCGCTACTACTACCTGCTGACTACAAACCTGATCACTCTGCGCCCAGGAAAATCCTGGAACTCTCCACGCTAGCCGAATGCCAGCAACTGCGCGCTCTGTATCCCTCACCGGCAGATTGAGCCAGCCAACGATTTGATTGGGACTAGGGCGGACCTCTTCAGCTCCTGAACCGAACCTCTGTTGTTTGTTAACCTCTATGTTTTACTGATGGACTGAGGGTTGTAGCTCGAGGCTACAGGCTTCACCTGAGACGTAGAGGCGCAACTAAGGGCTGAGAATGCAAGATTGGTTGCCTTGCTGGATGCTCATGGCATCGATTGGCGCCCGCCTGCTGAGCCAGTCAAGATAGCGATTGTCCAAGCAGAACAATCACAGCAACTCGATACTGAAGGAAAGCTTGCCCTATTCCGAAGCTTATTTCGGGGCAGGACGGACGTTTATCCCATCCGCTGGGAAAGCAAGGCAGGCAAATCAGGATACGCACCCGCTTGCGCAAACGAATGGAGGCCTGGCGTTTGTGAGAAGCCCCGAATTAAATGTGGCGACTGCGGTAACCGCCAGCTGCTTCCGCTGACCGATGAGGTGATCTATCGCCATCTGGCGGGCGAAGTGGTCGTTGGTATCTACCCCCTACTCTCTGATGACACTTGTTATTTTTTGGCGGTCGACTTCGATGAGGCCGAATGGCGTGATGATTCCAAAGCTTTTGTGCAGTCATGCCATGAGCTGAACGTCCCGGTGGCGCTGGAAATATCGCGCTCAGGCCAAGGGGCTCATGGCTGGATTTTCTTTGAGCGTAATGTTCCTGCCTGCGATGCGCGCCGCCTCGGTGCCGCAATCATCAGTCATGCCTGTGAGCGCACCCGCCAGTTGGCGCTCAGCTCCTATGATCGACTGTTTCCAAACCAGGACTATATGCCCAAAGGCGGCTTTGGAAATCTCATCGCGCTCCCTTTGCAAAAGCGCGCCAGGGCCCAAAACAACAGCGTTTTTGTAGACGACACGCTTGATCCTCATCCTGATCAATGGGCCTTCCTGGCATCGATTCAGCGCATGAGTCCAGAAGATATCCAGCCCGTTATTATCCAGGCGATGGGTAATCGAGACCCTCTAGGGGTCGCCTATGTCGATGACGAAGGTGATGCAGAACCCTGGAAAGATCGTGAATCGAGATCACGTAAATTGACATGCCCGTTGCCTGCTGCTGTCAACATCACGTTGGCTAACTTAATTTACTTTGAAAAGTCGGAATTGCCACAGCCATTGGCAAACCAGCTTGTCCGGCTCGCTGCTTTTCAAAATCCTGAGTTCTACAAAGCTCAGGCCATGCGCATGTCAGTGTGGAACAAGCCAAGGATTATCGGCTGTGCCCAGAACTTCCCCAAACATATTGCGTTACCGCGTGGCTGTTTGGATGCTGCGCTGGAGCTTTTAGAGGAAAACGGGGTTACCCCTATTTTTAAAGACGAGCGCTTCGCGGGCGACCCCATCGACGTGAGTTTTCTCGGGACCCTGCGTTCTGACCAAGAGGCTGCTGTCAGCGTAATGCTAAGTCATGACACCGGTATCCACTGCGCACCGACAGCTTTCGGTAAAACGGTGAGTGCTGCTGCATTGATTGCCGCTCGTGGCATTAACACGTTGGTGCTTGTGCATCGGACGGAACTGTTAAGGCAGTGGCAAGAGCGCTTGCAGGCGTTCCTGGGAGTCGAGAATGGTGTCGTTGGTACCCTTAGGGGCGGAAAAGCGAAGCTTACCGGCATCATCGACATTGCCGTAATGCAGTCGTTATCGCGAAAAGGCGAGATCAGCGATCAGGTAAAAAACTACGGCCAGATCATCGTTGATGAGTGTCATCACCTATCAGCCGTGTCATTCGAGGCGCTACTGAGGAGCGCGACCGCGCGGTACGTACTGGGACTCACCGCAACCCCAGTGCGCCGAGATGGGCAACTTCAGCAATATGCGGGGCGGTTGCATCGATCGCATGCCGATAAGGCCGACGTGCGAGTGATTGACTTCGTTGACGGGGGAAATGTCGCGCTGCTGAGAATGTGGGATAAGCGCCAGGCGGGTTACAAAGCGATGGGCTACCGCATGGCTGACTCCATGGCCACCATGGACCTACTCTAACGTGGTTGACGGTCAACCTCCGCACCAGTCTCAGGATGCTTTTTTCAAGGACAAACAAAACCCCTACCTGCATACGCAGATAGGGGTTTCGGAATTTAATCTTGACGATGACCTACTCTCACATGGGGAAACCCCACACTACCATCGGCGATGCATCGTTTCACTTCTGAGTTCGGGATGGGATCAGGTGGTTCCAACGCTCTATGGTCGTCAAGAAATTCGGGTACTGAGTCGTGACCAGTTGGTCTCGCTTCAGCAAATTGGGTAGGTGATAGCTTCGGTGTTTTGTGAGTCTTTCGAACTTTCGGTTCGTTTCGTCTTCACACACCGCAATCTGGTCTCTTTCGTCTTTTCAACTAGGAGCATCAAATTGCTTGGGTGTTATATGGTCAAGCCTCACGGGCAATTAGTATTGGTTAGCTCAACGCCTCACAGCGCTTACACACCCAACCTATCAACGTCGTAGTCTTCGACGGCCCTTCAGGGAACTCAAGGTTCCAGTGAGATCTCATCTTGAGGCAAGTTTCCCGCTTAGATGCTTTCAGCGGTTATCTTTTCCGAACATAGCTACCCGGCAATGCCACTGGCGTGACAACCGGAACACCAGAGGTTCGTCCACTCCGGTCCTCTCGTACTAGGAGCAGCCCCTCTCAAATCTCAAACGTCCACGGCAGATAGGGACCGAACTGTCTCACGACGTTCTAAACCCAGCTCGCGTACCACTTTAAATGGCGAACAGCCATACCCTTGGGACCGGCTTCAGCCCCAGGATGTGATGAGCCGACATCGAGGTGCCAAACACCGCCGTCGATATGAACTCTTGGGCGGTATCAGCCTGTTATCCCCGGAGTACCTTTTATCCGTTGAGCGATGGCCCTTCC
>NC_019670.1:112500-1080000 GCF_000316175.1 Pseudomonas sp. UW4 | reverse complement strand
CGCAGACGCCGTTTTGAAGTCCTCGCTTCTCGTTGAATCTGCAAACGTCCGGTTAGTTAGCAGACCTGGATTTTGCGTAGGTGCGTGTTTTTCGCGCCGATTATCATTGCCGTATCTGCCTTAAAATGTTTTTACACAGCCTCGCCCCATAGCTGTCCCTCGCCAGCGGCAGCTGTCGACCGATTCTGTTGAAAAAGTCCGAGCGTAGTGGGCGACGCGCCGGAATAGCTTTTGGTTTCAAGCGTCAGGCGTGATGCTGTGAGGGCGGGCTTGGTTGCGGTGGGCGGGGTAATCAGTGGGACATGTGGATGCCTTGGGTTTTTCGCGAGCGGGCTCGCTCCTACAGGAGGTGCGGTGAGCTGACAGGCGTTGTTTGGCCCCTGTGGGTTGTGATTTCGGTGCACCTTCAGCATTGATGGTGGTTGGGCTGGCGCTTTCGCGAGCAAGCTCGCTCCCACAGGGTTAGCGGCGTACTTCAGCGCATCTGCTCCGTAGAATCGCCCTGGGTTCTGATGCTTCTTCTCACCTGTAATGCTTGCTATACATCAGCCATCGACAGGCCCTTTGGGCATTAGGCCAGTGCGTGAACGCCCCTTGCGGCACTCATCTAGACTTAATGAATAGTCGTAGGCAGAACCGAGCACGTCGCTTTGGTGCAGGTCGATCAATAGCGGCGTGGCAAGCTGCCTTTTATGCCCAGTTGAGGTGCGGCGAAGACCGTGCCGGGCACAACAAGATGCCCGCTCAGGGTGCCCTGGCCAACGGCCAAATTGCCACGATACCGTGACGTGGTGTGAGTGCCGCAGCCGACACTTTCGGACGACCGACAGCCATCTGGTTTGTCCGTGACCGTGAGGATTGCTGAATGCCTGATGAGATGTTGCACCTGCCTGTGGTCAACAGTTTGCTGGAGCGCCACAAGGGCTCTGCGGGTGCACTGTTGCCCATTCTTCATGATATTCAGGAGCGTATCGGTTACGTCCCCGATGTCGCCGTCCCCGAGATTGCCCATGCCCTGAACCTGAGCCAGGCCGAGGTTCGTGGGGTGATCAGTTTTTACCATGATTTCCGTACTGCACCGCCCGCGCGGCATATCCTGCGGCTGTGCCGGGCCGAGTCGTGCAAGAGCCGTGGCGCCGAGCAGTTGGCTGCGCAGTTGCGTGAGCGTCTGCAACTGGATGACCACGGCAGCAGTGCCGATGGCAGCATCAGTTTGCGTCCGGTGTATTGCCTTGGGGCCTGTGCCTGTTCGCCGGCTCTGGAGCTGGATGGCCGGGTGCATGCGCGGCTCAGTGCCGAGCGTCTGGATGCCTTGCTCGATGCTTGCCGGGAGGACGTGTGATGCCAGCTTTCTATGTGTCTGGTGATTCGGTTGCCCGTGCCGTGGGTGCAGAAGATGTTGTGGTAGCCCTTATCACCCATGCCCGGGGACGCGTTGTGCCGCTGGAGATTAAACGCACCAGCTCGCGGGGCCTTTACTGGCTGGAGCCACTGCTGGAAGTGGACACGCCGCAAGGCCGTTTCGGCTTCGGTCCGCTGACAGATGCTGATGTGCCGTCTGTGCTCGAAGCGCTCAAAGGCGACCCGTCTTCTCATCCACTGGCCTTGGGCCTGGTGGAAGAGTTGCCCTATCTGAAGACTCAGCAGCGACTGTTGTTCGCCCGTGCTGGCATCACTCGGCCGCTTTCGCTGGACGATTATCGAGCCCACGGCGGTTTCGAAGGTTTGAACAGGGCCGTCGCCCTTGGCGGCGAGCAAACTGCGACGGCGGTGTTCGATTCTGGCCTGCGTGGCCGTGGCGGCGCGGCCTTCCCCGCCGGGATCAAATGGCGCACGGTGCGTGCGACCGAAGCGGCGCAAAAGTACATCGTGTGCAACGCCGACGAAGGCGACTCCGGCACCTTTGCCGACCGCATGCTGATGGAAGGCGACCCTTTCCTGCTGATCGAAGGCATGGCGATTGCCGGCCTGTGCGTCGGCGCCACCTATGGCTACATCTATGTGCGCTCGGAATATCCGGATGCCGTGGCCACCCTGCGCAATGCGCTGCAGATTGCCCGGGAGAACGGTTACCTGGGCGCCAATGTCGGCGGCAGCGGTCAGGCCTTTGATATGGAAGTGCGTGTAGGTGCCGGTGCCTACATCTGCGGTGAGGAAACTGCGCTACTGGACTCTCTGGAAGGCAAGCGCGGGATCGTTCGCGCCAAGCCGCCGATTCCTGCCTTGAAAGGGCTGTTTGGACAGCCGACCCTGGTGCACAACGTGCTGACTTTGGCCTCGGTTCCGCTGATTCTGGCCAAGGGGGCGCAGTTCTATCGCGATTACGGCATGGGCCGTTCCCTGGGCACCATGCCCTTCCAGTTGGCGGGCAATATTCGTCAGGGCGGTCTGGTGGAGCGGGCTTTTGGCCTGTCGCTTCGGGAGTTGGTGGAGGACTACGGTGGCGGGACTGCCAGTGGCCGGCCACTGAAGGCTGCACAGGTGGGTGGCCCCCTCGGCGCCTGGGTGCCGCCGTCGCAATTCGACACGCCGCTGGATTACGAAGCCTTCGCCGCCATCGGCGCGATGCTCGGTCACGGTGGTGTGGTGGTGGCGGACGACACCCTGGACATGGCCCACATGGCACGTTTCGCGATGGAGTTCTGCGCCGAGGAATCCTGTGGCAAATGCACGCCGTGCCGCATCGGCTCGACTCGGGGCGTCGAGGTGATCGACCGCCTGCTGGCAGCGCCTGACCAGAACGGTCGGGATGAGCAGGTGATCATCCTCAAGGACCTGTGCGACACCCTGCAATACGGTTCGCTGTGCGCGTTAGGCGGTATGGTCTCTTTTCCGGTCGCCAGCGCCCTCAAGCACTTCCCCGCCGACTTCGGCTTGCAGCCCTCGGAGGCCGAGCAATGATCACTCTCTTCGACCCGAACACCGATATCGATCTGGGCACCCCTGCCCGCGAAAGTCAGGTGCAAATCACCCTGAACATCGACGGCCGCAGCATCAGCGTGCCCGAAGGCACCTCGGTGATGCGCGCCGCTGCGCTGCTGGGCACCACCATTCCGAAACTCTGTGCCACCGACAGCCTGGAAGCCTTCGGCTCCTGCCGCATGTGCCTGGTGGAGATCGACGGCATGCGCGGTTATCCGGCGTCCTGCACCACGCCGGTCACTGAAGGCATGACCGTGCACACCCAGACGCCGAAGCTCGCGACCCTGCGGCGCAACGTCATGGAGTTGTACATCTCCGATCACCCGCTGGACTGCCTGACCTGCTCGGCCAACGGCAATTGCGAGCTGCAAACCGTGGCTGGTCAGGTCGGTTTGCGGGAGGTGCGTTACGGCTATGAAGGCGACAACCATCTGGCCGATGTGAAGGACACGTCCAACCCGTATTTCGACTACGACCCGAGCAAGTGCATCGTCTGCAACCGCTGCGTGCGCGCCTGCGAAGAAACCCAGGGCACCTTTGCCCTGACCATTACCGGGCGCGGTTTTGAATCCCGGGTGGCAGCCGCCGGTGGGGATAACTTCCTCGACTCGGAGTGCGTGTCCTGCGGCGCCTGTGTACAAGCCTGCCCGACCGCAACCCTGATGGAAAAAAGCGTGGTCGAACTGGGTCAGCCGGAACGCAGCGTGATCACCACTTGCGCCTATTGCGGCGTGGGCTGCTCGTTCCGCGCCGAGATGAAAGGCGACCAGCTGGTGCGCATGGTTCCGGACAAGAACGGCCAGGCCAACCACGGCCACTCCTGCGTCAAGGGGCGCTTTGCCTGGGGCTACGCCACCCACCCGGATCGCATCACCAAGCCGATGATCCGCAAGCACATCAACGACCCGTGGCAGGAAGTCAGCTGGGATGAAGCGGTGACCTACGCCGCCAGCGAGTTCCGTCGGTTGCAGCAGAAATACGGCCGCGACTCCATTGGTGGCATCACCTCCAGCCGCTGCACCAACGAAGAAACCTATCTGGTGCAAAAACTGGTGCGCGCCGCGTTCGGCAACAACAACGTCGACACCTGTGCGCGGGTCTGCCACTCGCCGACCGGTTATGGCTTGAAACAGACCTTGGGCGAGTCCGCCGGCACCCAGAGTTTCGACTCGGTGATGCAGGCCGACGTGATCCTGGTGATGGGCGCCAACCCCAGCGACGCCCACCCGGTGTTCGCTTCCCAACTCAAACGCCGCCTGCGTGAAGGCGCGCGGCTGATCGTCATCGACCCACGGCGCATTGATCTGGTGGACTCGGTGCACGCCCGCGCCGAACTGCACCTGGCCCTGCGTCCCGGCACCAACGTCGCCATGCTCAATGCGTTGGCCCATGTCATCGTCACCGAAGGCCTGCTCAACCAGGCCTTTATCGACGCCCGTTGCGAGGGCAGCGATTTCGCCAGCTGGAGTGAGTTCGTCAGCCGCGCGGAGAACTCGCCGGAAGTGCTTGGCGCGATCTGCGGCGTGCCCGCTGCCGACATCCGCGCCGCCGCCCGCCTGTATGCCACCGGCGGCAACGCAGCGATCTACTACGGTCTGGGTGTCACCGAGCACAGCCAGGGCAGCACGGCGGTCATGGGCATCGCCAACCTCGCGATGGCCACGGGCAACATCGGCCGCGAAGGCGTGGGCGTGAACCCGTTGCGGGGGCAGAACAACGTTCAGGGCTCCTGCGACATGGGGTCTTTCCCCCATGAGTTGCCCGGTTACCGGCACATCTCCAACGAGGTGGTGCGGGCGCAGTTCGAACAGGCGTGGAACGTCACTCTGCAACCTGATCCGGGGTTGCGCATTCCCAACATGTTCGAAGCAGCGCTGGGCGGCAGCTTCAAGGGCCTGTATTGCCAGGGTGAGGACATCGCCCAAAGCGATCCGAATACCCAGCACGTCACCGCCGCTTTGTCAGCGATGGAATGCGTGGTGGTGCAGGATATTTTCCTCAACGAAACCGCCAAGTTCGCCCATGTGTTCCTGCCGGGCAGTTCGTTCCTGGAAAAGGACGGCACCTTCACCAACGCCGAACGGCGCATCTCCCGGGTGCGCAAGGTCATGGACCCTCTGGGCGGCAAGGCCGACTGGGAAGGCACGGTGGCCCTGGCCAATGCCCTGGGTTACCCGATGCACTACAAACACCCGTCGGAAATCATGGATGAAATCGCCAGCCTGACGCCGACCTTCACCAACGTCAGCTACACCGAACTGGATCGCCACGGCAGCCTGCAATGGCCGTGCAACGCCGCGGCGCCGGACGGTACGCCGACCATGCACATCGAGGAGTTCGTGCGCGGCAAGGGGCGGTTCATGCTCACCGGCTACGTGCCCACCGAGGAGAAGGTCAACACTCGCTATCCACTGCTGCTGACCACCGGGCGCATCCTCAGCCAGTACAACGTCGGCGCCCAGACCCGGCGTACTGACAACGTCGCCTGGCACGACGAAGACCGCCTGGAAATCCACCCGAGCGACGCCGAGAGCCGTGGCATCAACGAAGGTGACTGGGTCGGCATCGGCAGCCGTGCCGGGCAGACCGTGCTGCGAGCGCGGATCACCGAACGGGTCGCCCCGGGCGTGGTGTACACCACTTTCCACTTCCCGGAATCGGGGGCCAACGTGATCACCACCGACAACTCCGACTGGGCCACCAACTGTCCGGAGTACAAGGTCACGGCCGTCGAAGTCAGCCGCGTTTATCACCCTTCGGAGTGGCAAAAGCGCTTCCAGGAATTCAGCGAGGAACAGGACCGTTTGCTCAAGGATCGCCGCCACGCCCGTGGTGATAAAGCCGAGGTGCGCCGATGAGTACTGAAAACCTGATCAAGATGGCCAACCAGATCGCCCAGTACTTCGCCAGCCAGCCGGACCAGCAACAGGCGGTGCTCAGCGTGCGCAATCATCTGCAGATGTACTGGGCGCCGAGCATGCGCAAGGAATTGCTGGCCTGGCAGACGGAGCATAAAGGGGCGGACCTGCACCCGCTGGTGCAGGCGGCAGTGAGTGGGGCGGGTTGGGGGGCTTAGACCAGGGGAACTGTGTAACCAGAGGGAGCGAGCCCCCTCGCTCCCTCTGGGATTGCATGTACTTTGATCCCAGGATATTCAATCTGAATCGGTTCAGGAGTGAGGTACTGTCGCCGAAGGCAAAAGACATAAATGATCATGCCCGATAAATAGATTGTAACGGGCCTGTCCATTACGAAGAGCCTGGTGATCACGGAAACGACCACCAGGCTTTCGATATCGCTCTTATTACTTTACTGCTTCCATTTATCGCTCATCATGAACCCACCCAATCTTATTCTGATTATATTCATTTTGATCTAGCTTAAACCCCTCGATCTTTTGTTGATTTCTTACTTTACACAACTCAACGAGGAATGGATTTTTTTTCACACAGGAAATTTCAGCGCGTTCTAGACTATCAATAGTCGAGTCTATTTTTTTGGCCAATGACTCTAACTTATCCCATTTAAAGTCTGCATGCTTATAAGAGCTCCGCGCCATTTCATCTCCCAAGAACACGACTTCTGCTTGCTTTTGAGCCAACGTCTCACGTAAAGCATCCGAACTACTCGTGTTAGTTCTTTGCTGATCAGCAGGAAGTTTTTGACTCTTGAGATCCACGATTATTTTCGAGGAGCTTTGCAGAACAGAGTTTATACTACGCGCCAAGTTATCAACATCGCTTTTATGCACAGTTTTTTGGTCAGTATCAAAAGACACGAACCTTGAGCCATGACTGCCAGATACGTTCATCGCCACTTATCTCCAGAGTAACTTTAAATACGCAAGCCATTTACACCCAGCAGCCCGCAGAACAAATTATTGCCCCATTACAAACAGCTGGGCTTGAAGCCTATAGCGCAATAAAATATTTACTCTTTCAAATTTCGCTCACTTTTATAGAATCGGCGCCTACCACCTTCGGAGTGGCAAAAACGCTTCCAGGCATTCAGCGATGAACAGCATCGTCTGCTCAAGGACCGGGCCCACGGCGCCAAAGCGGAGCTTCGCCGATGAGCACCGGCAACCTGATCAAGATGGCCAACCAGTTCGCCCAGTACTTCGCCAGCCAGCCGGACCAGCAACAGGCGGTGCTCAGCGTGCGCAATCATCTGCAGATGTACTGGGCGCCGAGCATGCGCAAGGAATTGCTGGCCTGGCAGACGGAGCATAAAGGGGCGGACCTGCACCCGCTGGTGCAGGCGGCGGTGAGTGGGGCGGGTTGGGGGGCTTAGGTTCAACCTGCTGGCTGCCCCCCTGTAGGAGCGAGCTTGCTCGCGATGGTCGTCAACGATAACGCGTGCTTCCTGGTTAAACGCGGCGCTCTCTAGTCCATCGCGAGCAAGCTCGCTCCTACACGTCCTTGCGTGACGCTGTCACTGTCACTTCAATCGCCCGGACACTGATCGCCGCGAATGTCGCCGTCATCAGTACCCCATTGAAACCCAGCAGAATCGCCAGTACCCGTGAAACACCCAGTTTGGGCACCAGTTCTCCGTAGCCGATGGTCAGCCCGGTCACGAAGGCAAAGTAGACGCCGTCAAACGGGCTCCACCCTTCCAGGTGGGCGATGATGAGGCCGAACGCAATGATCACTAGCAGCAGTATCGAAAAGATCGGCCACACCACTTTGAAGTAGAACCAGACGGCCTTGTAGAACTCGTGGCGGACGTTTGATGCACGGGTGAGGTTCATGTCGTGGGCTTCCTGGGAATTGACTGATGCACAGCGGTTCAATACCCCGTTCAGCTTGGCACAAGCGCTGAAAACTGCGACCAACGGGGCGTTATCTCTGGCCAGGACTATGACAAAGATGACGCCAACCGGGCTATCCAGAAACCGCCCGCTGTTGGATTCCTGTAGGAGCGAGCCTGCTCGCGATGGTCGTCAACGATAACGCGTGCTTCCTGTTTAAACGCGGCGCGCTCTAGTCCATCGCGAGCAGGCTCGCTCCTACAGGGTTCCAGGCTCTCAGTTCGCTTCCGTTTCCCGAATCAGCTTCTTGTTAATCTTGCCAACACTGGTCTTGGGGATTTCGGCGACGAACTTGAACTGCTTGGGGATCGCCCATTTGTTGATGCGGCCGCCGTCGACGAAGGCTTGCAGGTGCGTCTCGAGGATCTTGCGGTCCAGGTATTGCCCCGGCTCGCACACCACCATGGCCATGGGCCGCTCGCCCCACTGCTCATCGACGATGCCCACCACCGCGACGGACATGACGCCCGGGTGTTCGCTGATCAGGCTTTCCAGTTCCAGGGAGCTGATCCACTCGCCGCCGGTCTTGATCACGTCCTTGATGCGGTCCTTGATTTCCACGCCGCCCTGTTTGTCGATCGAGGCCATATCGCCGGTGTGCAGCCAGCCGTTGTGCCACAGCTCCGCGCCTTTGTCCGGGGCTTTCAGATAGCCCTGGGTCAGCCACGGCGCGCGCACCACGATCTCGCCCAGGGACTCGCCGTCATGGGCCACGTCATTGCCCTCGGCGTCGATGATCTTCAGGTCGACCAGCGGCACCGGTGTGCCGGTCTTGATGCGGATCGGCAGCTGGGCTTCGGCGGATAGCTGAAGGTCCTCGTCGCGCAGGTAGGTCAGGCACAGCAACGGGCAGGTTTCCGACATGCCGTAACCGGCGTGCACCACCATGCCCTTGGCATTGGCTTCGCTGGCGATGCCGAGCGTCAGCGCACTGCCGCCCAGGAGCATTTTCCAGCCGTCGAAACGGGTCGCCTTGCCTTCTTCACAGTTGAGGATCATCTGCAAGATGGTCGGCACACAGTGAGAGAAGGTCACCTTCTCTTCGCGGTACAGCCGGACCAGGCTGTTGGGCTCGTAGCGGCCGGGATAGACCTGCTTGATGCCCATCAGGGTCGCGACATACGGCACGCCCCACGCATGTACGTGGAACATCGGCGTGATCGGCATGTACACATCGTCGGAACGCAGCAGCGGCTGTCCCTGATAGACGCCCAGGGTGCCGACGGCATTCAGGGTGTGCAGCACCAGTTGCCGATGGCTGAAGTACACTCCTTTCGGGTCGCCGGTAGTGCCGGTGGTATAGAACAGCGTGGCGACCGAGTTCTCGTCGAAATCCGGGAAGTCGTACTGGTCCGGGGCCAGGGACAACAGGTGCTCGTACTCACCGAGCACCGGCAGCGATGTCGTGCTCGCCTCGTCATCGGTGAGCTGCAGGTAGCCTTTTACCGTTTCCAGCCGCCCGTGAATCTGTTCGACCAGGGGCAGGAAGTCGTCATGCACCAGCACCAGGTCATCCTCGGCGTGGTTCATGGTGAACAGCACCTGCTCCGGCGACAGGCGAATGTTCACCGTGTGCAGCACCGCGCCGATCATCGGCACGGCGAAGAAGCATTCCAGGTAGCGGTGGCTGTCCCAGTCGAGCAAGGCCACGGTGTCGCCGGCCTTGACCCCGGCCGCCGTCAGCGCATTGGCCAGGCGGCGGATGCGCTGGTTCAGCGTCTGGTAGCTATAACGCAGTTTGTCGGCGTAGACGATTTCCCGGCCCGGCTCGTAACGCACGCCGGACAGCAGCAATTGCTTGATCAGCAAGGGATAGGCACAAGCGCCGTCGGCGGGCGGGATTATTTTTGTTTTCAGCATGGTTGGAGTTCCTTGTCCTTCGATCAGAACTGATCGGCTTTCAGCTCGTAGAGGCAGTCACTACCGGCCTTGACCGATGCACTCAACGAGTGGATACGCGGCAGCAACCGGGCGAAATAGAAACGCGCGGTGGCCAGTTTGCTGGTGTAGAAGTCGTCTTCGGCATCCCCGCTGATGACGGCCTTGGCCATCCGCGCCCACATGTAGGCGTATGCGGTGTAGCCAAACACGTGCAGGTACTCGACCGAGGCCGCGCCGATTTCATTCGGGTTGCCCTGGGCCCGGTCCAGCAGCCATGCGGTCAGCTCGTCGAGGGTATCCACAGCGGCATTCAGCGGCTTGGTGAACTCGTCGAGGTCCGCAGCGGCGTTAGCGGTAAAGTAGCGGATCTCCGAGGCGAACAAGCGGTAGAGCGCCCCGCCGCTGCCGACGATCTTGCGCCCGGCCAGGTCCAGGGACTGGATGCCGTTGGTACCTTCGTAGATCTGGGTGATGCGCACGTCGCGCACCAGTTGCTCCTGGCCCCACTCGCGGATGTAGCCGTGGCCGCCGAAGACCATCTGACCGTGCAAGGTGGTTTCCAGGCCCATGTCGGTGAGGAACGCCTTGGCCACCGGGGTCAGCAGTGCCACCAGTTCTTGCGCGCGATTGCGAGTGACTTCGTCTTCGCTGTACCTGGCCGTGTCCAGTTGCAACGCGACGTAGCTGGAGAACGCACGGCCGCCTTCGTTCAAGGCTTTCATGGTCAACAGCATGCGGCGCACGTCCGGGTGCACGATGATCGGGTCGGCGGCCTTGTCCTTGTTCTGCGCACCGGTCGGCGCACGGCTTTGCAGACGGTCGCGGGCGTACGCGACGGCGTTCTGATAGGAACGCTCGCCCTGGGCCAGGCCCTGGATGCCCACACCCAGACGCTCGTAGTTCATCATGGTGAACATCGCCGCCAGGCCTTTGTTCGGCGCGTCGACGATCCAGCCGGTGGCGCCATCGAAGTTCATCACGCAAGTGGCGGAGGCCTTGATGCCCATCTTGTGTTCAATGGAGCCGCAGGACAGCGCGTTGTTTTCGCCCAGCGAACCGTCGGCATTGACCAGCACCTTGGGCACCAGGAACAGCGAGATGCCCTTCGGCCCCGCCGGTGCATCCGGCAGGCGCGCCAGTACCAGATGGATGATGTTCTCGGTCAGGTCGTGGTCGCCGCCGGTGATGAAAATCTTGCTGCCGCTAACCTTGTAGCTGCCATCGGCCTGGGGTTCGGCCTTGGTGCGAATCAGGCCCAGGTCGGTGCCGGCGTGAGCTTCGGTCAGGCACATCGAACCGGTCCAGGTGCCGGCGTACATGTTTGGCAGATAGCGTTGCTTGAGCTCTTCGCTGGCGTGGGCCTTGATCGACAGACAGGCACCGGCGGTCAGCATCGGGTACAGGCCGAACGACAGGCTGGCCGAGTTGACCATCTCTTCGACCTGCGCCGAAATCGCCTTGGGCATGCCCATGCCGCCGTACTGCGGATCACCGCCGACACCGACCCAACCGCCCTCGGCGAAGGCTTGATAGGCCTCGGCAAAACCCTCTGGCGCGGTGACCGAACCATTGCTCCAGGTACAACCCTGTTCGTCGGTGGCGCGGTTCAAGGGTGCGATGACTTCGCCAGTGATCTTGCCGGCCTCTTCGAGGATGGCAGCGGCGGTTTCTTCATCGATCACGTCGGCCAGGCCGGGCAAACTGGCCCAGAGCCGGGACACCTGGAAAACCTCGTTGAGTACGAAGCGCATGTCGCGCAGGGGAGCTTTGTATTCAGACATCTTGGCTTACTCGGAAGTGGTCAGGGCATGGGGCATGCCCGGACGTTCAGTGGATTCAGTGTTGTCGGCGACGGTAGCGGAGCCCGGCTGCGGGGCCCGTTCGCGCAGCAGGAAATACGACAGGGCCGGAATCAGGATCAGCGCGCCGAGCATGTTCCACAGGAACATGAAGGTCAGCAGGATGCCCATGTCGGCCTGGAACTTGATCGGCGACCAGACCCAGCACACCACGCCGGCGGCGAGGGTGATGCCCACCAGGCCGACCACCCGGCCGGTAAAGGACACGGCGTTGCGGTAGGCCTGGGACAGCGGCAAGCCCTGGCGCTGGAAGTGCAGTTGCACGCTGAGCAGGTACAGGGCGTAGTCCACGCCGATGCCGACACCGAGGGCGATCACCGGCAGGGTCGCGACTTTCACGCCGATGCCCATGGCCACCATCAAGGCTTCACAGAGGATCGAGGTCAGCACCAGGGGCAACAGCGCCACCAGCGTGGCCCGCCAGCTGCGGAAGGTGATCAGGCAGAACAGCGTCACCGCCGCGTACACGTACAGCAGCATGGTGCGATTGGCCTCGCGCACCACGATGTTGGTCGCCGCTTCGATACCGGCGCTGCCGGCGGCCAGCAGGAACTGGCGATCCTCGGTGCTGTTTTCTTTGGCGAATTTGTCGGCGATGGCGACCACCGCATCCAGGGTTTCGGCCTTGTGATCCTTGAGGAAAGCGATCACCGGCATCAGCGAGCACTCGGTGTTGAACAGCTCCGGGGAGTTGACCGAGGCTTGCTGCGCGGCGTAGTTGAGCACGTCCTGGTTGCGCTGGATGCTGTTGAGCTTGGGGTTCCCTTCGTAGGTGCCGGCGGTGATCTGCCGTACTGCGTTGACCAAGGACGCGGTGGCCTGCACGCCCGGATACTGTTGCAGCTCCCAGGCCAGGCGGTCGGCGAGCACCAGGGTCTTGTAGTTCAGACAGCCTTCCGGCGCGGTCTTGATCATCACCGCGAACAGGTCGCTGGACAGCGCGTAATGCTGGGTGATGTAGGCGTTGTCGCGGTTGTAGCGCGAGTCGGCGCGCAACTCCGGCGCACCGCTTTCCAGGTCGCCGATCTTCAGGTTGAGGCTGACCACGTAGCCGCCAATGCCCATCAGCACCGCGACCAGCACGGCGCCTGTGGCCCACTTGGCGGTGGTGAAGCGGTCGAGCGCGTCCCACAACCGGCCGAAGCCTTTGTGCTTTTCGGCACGGGTGTCGATTTTCAGCGCGCGCTCGGCGGCCTTGGCGCCAACTCCGATATAGGACAGCGCCACCGGCATCAGCAGCAGCGAGGTGAAAATCAGCACCGCGACACCGATGCTGGCGGTGATCGCCAGGTCCTGGATCACCGGGATGTCGATCAGCATCAGCACCGCAAAGCCCACGGCATCGGCCAGCAATGCGGTGACGCCGGCAATGAACAGGCGGCGGAAGGTGTAGCGCGCAGCGATCAGCTTGTGGGTGCCACGGGCGATGTCCTGCATGATGCCGTTCATCTTCTGCGCGGCGTGGGACACGCCGATGGCGAAGATCAAAAACGGCACCAGCACCGAGTACGGATCGATGGCGTAACCGAGCCAGGCGACGATGCCCAATTGCCAGACCACCGCGACCAGCGAGCAGCCGACCACCAGCAAGGTGCTGCGCACGCAACGGGTGTAGGCGTAGATGATGGCCAGTGAAGTGACGACGGCCAGACCGAAGAACATCATCACCTGGATCAGGCCGTCGATCAGGTCGCCCATGAGTTTGGCGAAGCCGATCACCCGGACCTTGTAATGGCCGGTACCCTCTACCCCGGATTTACGCGCAGCGCTGTCGCCGGCGTATTCGATCTTGTCGCGCAACTGCTCTTCGAGCATCTGCGAGAAAGCGTGGTAGTTGATGCGCTGGCCACCGGCGGCGGCTTTATCCAGCAGCGGCACGATCAGCATGGTCGACTTGAAGTCGCTGGCCACCAGGCTGCCGACAATGCCGGCGCGGGAAATGTTCTGGCGCAGCTGTTCGATCTGTTCAGGCTGCCCTGAATAGGTGTCGGGCATCACCGGGCCACCCTGGAAACCATCCTCGGTGACTTCGGTCCAGCGCACCGCCGGACTCCACAGCGACTTCATCCAGGCGCGGTCGACGCCTTCGGTGAGGAACAACTGGTCGTTGACCTGCTTGAGTACGTCGAGGTATTCGGGATCGAAAATATCGCCCTGGGTGTTCTCCACCACCACCCGCACCGAGTTGCCCAACCCGCGCAAGGAAGCGCGGTTTTCCAGGAAGTTCTGGATGTACGGCTGGCTCTGCGGAATCATCTTTTCGAAGCTGGGACGCAGCTCCAGGCGCGTCGCCGCCATGTAGCCGAGCACCACGGTGGCCAGGGCCATCAGCAGCATGAACAGCGGACGGAAGTTGAACACCAGGCGTTCCAGGCGGTTGCCGGAGCGGTGGTCGAAATCACGCAGATCGCGGATCACCGGCATGGCGTCTTGTTTGATGTTGCCCATGTCTGGGTTCTCGCTCTTAGGGTTCGAGGGCTGGATCGGCGGACAGCGTCCGGGCACCACGGTTTCCCGCCAGCATCAGTGCGCCGTCGGTGGACTGGGCAGCGCCGGCGACCGGTGTCGGTGCCGGTTGCCGCACCAGATGCATCTGCGCGCCCGTCCCCTGGCTGACCAGCATCTGCCCGCCCTGGGTGAACAAGCGATAATTGCCACGGGCATCGATCAGGCCCGCGGTGATGCTGACGTGCAGGCCGCTGTCCAGCGCAGTCCAGCTCTGGCCGCCATCGGTGCTGCGCAGCACGTTGCCGCGCAGGCCGTAGACCAGCACTTCGCCAGGCTTGCCGAGCACGCCGAAGAAGCTGCCCTGATACGGCGTCGGCACGGCATTGAAGCGTTGGGCGCTGTCGTCCCACTTGAGCAACAGGCCTTGCTCGCCGGCGATGTACAACGCATCGCCAGTGGAGGCGATGGCGTTGAGGTGGAAGCCCTGCGGGTTGTCGGTGCGGTCCTGGAAGGGCGTCCAGGTCTGGCCGCCGTCGTCGGTGCGCAGGATCAGGTTGAACACGCCGACCACATAGCCGGTTTTTTCGTTGGCGAACCAGACGTCGAGCAGCGGTTTGTCCGCGCCCTGATCGGCTAGTCGTTGGCCTTCCATAGCCAACTGGGGCCATTGCTCGTTGCCCGGCTCGGCCTTGGCCAGCGCCGAGTAATGCTTGATCAGCAATTCGCCGATCTGGCGACCGTCGAGTTGCTTCTTCCAGGTCGCGCCGGCGTCGCTGCTGTGCAGCACCACGCCGTCATTGCCCACCGCCCAGCCTTGGGTGGCGGTCGGAAAATTCACCGCAGTGAGGTCGGCACTGGCCGGTACGACGGCCTGTTGCCAGTGGTTTCCCGAATCATCGGAAAACAGAATATGGCCACGCTGGCCGACGGTAATCACGCGCCCGCCGGCGCGGGTCATGCCGGACAACGGGCTGTTGATCGCCAAGGCACTGACCCTGGCGGGCAGGTCCAGCACATCGACGTAATCGGCCGCCTGGGTGACGCCCTGCGACAGGCCGAGCACAACGCCGAACGCCAAACGCACAATATTATTTTTATACGAACACATGCTGCGTCCTCTTCGGAAAACCGCGTCGAGCAGGTCATGTGGGAGCGAGCCTGCTCGCGATGGACGTTAACGATGACGCGTGCTTTCTGGATGCCCGCGTCGCCCTCTGGTCCATCGCGAGCAGGCTCGCTCCCACAATGGATCGTGGCTTAGCGAATACCGGCGCCGGCCAGGGATTCCGAAGACCATTGGGCCTTGGAGAGCGGCTCGATGTACTTGATGCCGCCGTAAGGGCCGACCACACCGTTGATGTTGTAGGAACCGCCGACCAGGTCGTAGATCATGAAGGGCGTGGAATCCGGAACCTGCTTGTCATAGCTCTGGCTCAGGAAGGCGAAGGAACCGCGATACAGCTGACCACGGGCGTCATATTGATCCGAGGCCAGAGCGGTCCAGCTGTCTTCGTCGAGGTAGAAGCGGCGCTTGGCGTAGATGTGACGGGCACCGGCCTTGAGGTTGCCTTCGACGACCCACACGCGGTGTTTTTCCCAGCGCACGAAGTCAGGCGACAGGTGATTGGCAGTGGTCAGCGACTTCGGATCCTGGACGTAGGTCAGCTTGTAGGTGTTGTAGGGCACGATCATTTCCTGCTTGCCCACCAGCTTCCAGTCGTAGCGGTCCAGCGCACCGTTGAACACGAACACGTCATCGTAGGTGCCCGCGCCGGCGGTACCCGGGTTAGGCGTGTCGTACGCCAGGCTCGGCGCCAGTTTCACCCGACGCTGGCCCGGCAAGTACTGCCAGGCACGACGCGGCTGCTGCAACGGGTTGGCGGCGTCCTTGAGCATGATCGCCTCGCCGGCACGGCGCGCAGGGCCGGTGTACGCCAGCTTCATCTGGTAGTAAACGTCGGCGCTGCTGATCGGCTGCGAGAGGTTTTCATAGATCGGGTAGGAGATGTTCGCTTGCCCGGTGGTCGCCAGGCTCGCCACGCCAGCCGAGTCGACGTTCCAGGAGTCGTACTTGGAGCTGATGCTGACGCCCTGGTAGCGCAACAGGAAGTTCCACATCGCTTCGTTGCCCGACTGCGGAATCGGGAACGGAATGCCCGGCAGCACGTTGTCGATGGCCAGGCCCCCTTCCAGGGACTTGGCGCCGCTGGCGTTCTTCACGCCGTTATCCAGAATGGCCTGGGGCAGCGAAACGGTGCGGTGCGTCGGGAACACGTCGACACGGAACGTCGGGAAACGCTTGGCCAGTTCCACCGTGGTTGCCGTGAGCTGGCCCTTGTATTGATCGACGTTCTTGCCGTCGATCACCAACAGCGGCTTTTCGCTGGCGAAAGGATCCGGGCGCATGCTGTCGCCGGCTTTGAAGCTGGCCGGCGCGGTGGTCAGGCCACCGTTGTAGGCGGGGATGGAGCCATCGGCGTTCCCGGCTTTTTCAGCCCCTACTTGTGTAAGGCTGGTACCCAGTTTGGCAGCTTCCTGAGTTGAAACAGCAGCCTGTGCCTGGGCGGCGAAGACCATGGCCAGCGAAGCGGCCAACACGGTTTGAACAAATTTCATCTTGTTATTCTCCTGCTTGCTTTGAGCAAATCAGTGGTGAATCAGAATGTTGTTTTCATCGTCAGGTACAGGGCGCCACGGTCCTCGGTCGTGGCACCACCGCCGGAGAAGGACGAGTAGCCGCCGGCGTAGCAGGCGTAGTTTTCGTTGCCGCTGAAGGCGTTCGGGGTGGAGCCGTCACCGCCCTTCGAGCCGGTGCTCACGCCGCTGACGTTGCACTTGTCGGTCTGGCCGAAGGAGTCCACGTACTTCAGGTCGATAAAGTATTTGTTGTACACAATGGCGCCGACGCCCACGGCATAGTTGCCGGTGTCCTTGGCCCCGCCACCGGAGACCGGCGACACACCGTCGAGACCGACGTTGACGGACATTGGTGCGTTGAGGTCGACACCGGGGAACACCTGGTACCAGGTCGGTGTGAAGTTGACTGCCAGGCCCCAGTTGTCACGGGTCGGCGCGTCGATGCCGCGATAGCTGTCCTTGCCCTTGTAGAGCGCCTCGTTCTTGCTATCGAGCTTGAGCAGGTTGCTGTAGTACAGCTCGGCCAGCACGGTTGCCTGATCGAACACCGGGGTTTTCGGCAGGGTCATCAGACCGTTGAGTGTCCAGTGCAGGGTGTCGCCTGTGGCGCTCATACTGTCGCCACGGCTCGGGGTGTCGTAGACCACACCGGTGGCGTCCGTACGTGCAGGCAGCAGACCCAGACCTTGACCCAGGCCCAGCGGGCTGCGGGTACTGACGATCGCCGGGATACTGGCCAGCGGCATGTTGTGGCGAACGTTCAGGTCCGAACCGACGCTGATCCCGCCGACATCCTTGGACAGGCTCAGGCCAAGGATCTTGATGTTGTCGGCATAGGCCAGTTGATAGGTGGCGGTGTCCAGCGAATTGAGGGTGTTGATCACCGCCGGGACCTGCCCTGCCGGGCGGGTGCCGTTCGGGTTGGCCGAGGTAATGCCCCTGGCGTCCAGATAGGCTTGCGGCAGGATTTCCGAGGTTTCGCGGTAGTAAACGCCGAGGGTGCCATCCAGCCACGCCGGCGACCACTTGGCCATGACGCCCCAGTCGCCGCTGTCATGCGGTGTCAGGTCCTTGCCGCGACGCACATTGGTCAAGGCGTTGCACGGCGCCAGGCCACAACCCAGCGGGCTGCCCGGTACCACGGCGTTGGTGTTGCCCAACAGGAACGATTGCGCGCCGAAGCCGACCAGGTCGGAACCACCGTAATAGGTGCCCGCTTCCGGCAAGCGCGCGGCATCCCAATTGAGGAAGTACTGGGCACCCACGGTCAGCTCGGGATTGACGGTGAACGTCATCGACAGCTGGTTACGCGGAACGAACAGTTCCTTGGCTTCGGTACCCGGCGACGCGGCAAGCTTGGCCAGGTCGAGGCCGGACTGGCCATAGCTGACCGAGTGCACCGGGTTGAGAATGGTCTCGCCCCAGAACACGTTGTGCTGACCGGCCTTGGCGCTGAACATCGACTCCTCGCCCACTTCGGTGCTGTAGAACACGAAGGCATCGAGGATTTCGCCCGAAGGACCGCTGTAGTAGCGCTGGGCATAGTTGCTCAGGTGCGGGCTGCCGTTGCCGACGTTGTCACGGGTGACCCCGGCCAGGCGCGGGTCGTTGGCAATCAGGCCCGAACGCGCATCGTTGCCGTTGACGAACGGGTTGGAATTGGAGCCGGTGTTGTCATAGGCCTTGTCGTACCAGCTGGCGGCGCTGACGCGAAAACCCATGGCGTTCTTGTAGACCACGTCCATTTCGGTCAACAGGTCGATACGGTTGGTGATGTTGGTGCCGGCCTTGCGGAAGTTGTAGTCGCCGTCGTTGTTGTTCGGCGTTCCCAACATGCGTTTGTCGGCGCTTTCGGTGCGCACGCCATAGTTATACTTGATGGTGTTATCCACGCGTACGTTCCAGTCCGGATTCCCCGTCTCGATTTCGGCCCCATGGGCCACCGGTACGGTTGCCGCGAGAATGGCCGAGGCCAGCAAGGTGCAGCGTGGAGCGGTGAAGCCGTGACTCTTGTTGTTGTGCATTGCGTTGTCTCCGCCTTTTTGTATTTGTTTTTAGCGCAGCCGCCCTCACGCAAGCCTCTTCGGGTTTGCGTTTAAGGAATGAGGGCAAATGCCGGTGGCGTACTGCCAGTCCAGCTCCTTGTACTAGCGGTCCAGCTCCAGGATGAGTGCTTCGGCTTGCGGCCAGTGGCCAAATCCTGCGGCCGGATTGAGGTGACCGACATCGCCCAGATTGAGCAATTCGGCGCCCCAGCCTTCTGCCATGCGGGTGACCGCAGGCAGCGTGGCAAGGTGATCGTTGGTGCTGCCGGCCACGATGCTGCGAAATGGCAGCGGACCTTGTGGCAGTGGATTCCAGCCCTGGCTGCGCAGGGTTTCGGAGGATGGATAGTTTGCCGGCCAGACCGCATCGAGGTCCGGTGGCGCGGCCAGCAAAGCGCCCTTGATCGGACGGCTGTAATGCGCAGCCCAGTGCGCGACCATCAGTACGCCGGCACTGTGGGCCACCAGAATCACCGGCCCGTCGATCTGCTCGAGTTCGTGCTGGATGGCCCGCACGCGAGCCATGCAATCGAGCTTGTCGGTCTCCAGCGGCGGGACGCTACGCACGTTGCTCAGCCTGGCTTGCAGCAACGTTTGCCAATGTTCGGCCACGTGCTCGCGCAGACCTGGAACAATCAGAACGGTGGCGGCAGTTTGCAGTTTGTCCACGGTGAACACCTTCGCTTTCTCGATAACTCGACTGGCTGTTTGCGCCAGGGGCTTTTTGTAGGCTCGACATTAAAGAGCGCCCACCCGAAGCGCTTTACATTGGACGTCAGGCACTTTTCTTTTGATGACAAATTGTCCGACACTCAGACGCGTGACCGTCGGTCTAAAAAACCCAGCAGGTTGGCGCAAGGTCACTGTAATCAACGGATGAGCGCTGATGGCTCCCTGCAGCGTAGAAGATGGGTGAGCGCACAGCATGAAAACCATCGACGACATGACAACTGTTCAACTGTTGATACGCTGGATATAGTCGCCACGCTCACGCCAATCGCCATCGGCACAGGGAAGCCCCTCGCATGACCAAGCTTGTTCGCGCCGCCGTCTTGACCAACTACCTTGAGGTCACCCAGTACCTGGGTTTCAACCCGCGCGACGTGCTGGCCGCTGTCGGCCTGAGCAGGGCCCAACTGCAAGCCCCTGAACACCGCATCCAGATCGATGCCGCCGTACGCCTGCTGGAAGACTCCGCTACCGCCAGCGGTTGCCAGACCTTCGGCCTGAGCATGGCCGAGTCGCGCCAGCTCTCGGACTTCGGCGTGGTCAGCCTGCTGCTCAGCCACCAGCGCACCCTGCGCGATGCCTTGCAGGTCGTGGTGGATTACCGACACCTGATGAACGATTCGCTGGCCATCTTCATCGAAGAGGCCGGCAAGATGGTGATCATTCGCGAAGAGGTGGTCACCGAAACGCCCATGCCCAGCCGCCAGGCCACGGAGCTGGCCATCGGCGTGATGTTCCGGCTGTGCTCGGCCCTGCTGGGCAGTCACTGGCACCCCTACAGCGTCAACTTCATGCACCAGGCACCGGACAACCTGCACCTGCACCGCCGGCTGTTTGGTTGCAAACTGGAGTTCGGCAGCGAATTCAACGGCATCGTCTGCCCCGACATCAGCCTCGACATGACCAACCCCAACGCCGACCCGGCCATGGCCCGCTACGCCCAGAGCTACCTCGACTCGCTGCAGGGCCACGAAGGCACCTCGATGCTGTTCGAAGTACGCAAGGCGATCTACCTGCTACTGCCCATGGGGCGCGCCACCATCGAACAGGTCGCCCAGAGCCAGGGCATGAACGTGCGCACCCTGCAACGCCGCCTCAAGGACGACGGCTGCGCCTTCAACGACGTGATCAACGATGTGCGCCGTGATCTGGTGCTGCGTTACCTGGACAACCCGAACTACTCGCTGAGCCGCATTGCCGACATGCTTGGGTATTCGATGGCGAGCTCGTTTACGCGGTGGTTTATCAGTCAGTTCGGGATGCCGCCGGCTTCATGGCGTGCGCAAAAACAATCCACAGCAAAACCTGGCGCAGGCCCGAAAGAATCCTGAGTCGAGCACACACATGTAGGAGCCGGCTTGCCGGCGATGGACTCAAGAGCGCCGCGTTCATCCAGTTCACCCGCGTTATCGTTAACGACCATCGCTGGCAGGCCAGCTCCCACAAGGGACCATGCTCACGCTGAACCTGTAGGAGCCAGCCTGCTGGCGATGGACTCCAGTGCGCCGCGTTCATCCAGTTCACACGCGTCATCGTTAACGACCATCGCAGGCAAGCCAGCTCCCACAAGGGACCGCACCCACGCTAAAACTGTAGGAGCCAGCCTGCTGGCGATGGACTCCAGTGCGCCGCGTTTATCCGGTTCACACGCGCTATCGTTGACGACCATCGCTGGCAAGCCAGCTCCCACAAGGGACCGCGCCCACGCTGAAACTGTAGGAGCCAGCCTGCTGGCGATGGACTCCAGCGCGCCGCGTTCATCCAGTTCACCCGCGTTATCGTTGACGACCATCGCTGGCAGGCCAGCTCCTACAGGGGGACCGCGTTTATCCAGCACATAAGCGCTATCGTTAACGCCCATCGCAGGCAAGCCAGCACCTACAAGCGACCGCGTCCGAGTCCAAACCGGTGAAAGCAAAAAAAACGGCGACTGCTGGTACAGTCGCCGCGAAAGACCGGTGTTTGTGACACCGATCGAGAGCCCCACGGCATGAGGAGTCAACGCCGTGTGGCCCTGCCATAAAACCTGTGGGTGATGAGGCGTTCAGAACCCCCAGCGCAGCAGCAACAACACCAGCACGACCAGGAACACCGTCTCCCCCACCATCAACAGGATCGGCTTGATCCCGACTGCTGCCAGCTCACGCAAGCGGGTCTTCATGCCCAGGGCACTGATGGAAATCACCAGGCACCAGCGCGACAGTTCGTTGACCGTGCCTTGCACCGCAGGCGCGATCCATCCGGTGCTGTTGATGCAGGCCAGGATCAGAAAGCCGACGGCGAACCACGGCAACAGCGGCGGGCGTTTGCCGGTCGGGTCGGCGCCCTGCATGCGGGTGATCATCGCGGCGGTGACGATCACCGGCAGCAGCATGGCAACGCGCATCAGCTTGACTACCGTGGCCGTGTCGCCGGTCTCGGTCGACATGCTGTAGCCGGCGCCGACCACTTGGGCCACGTCGTGGATCGTGGCGCCGAGGAACACGCCCGCCACCTGCGGCGATAACTCTAGCCAGTTGGCGATCATCGGGTAGACGATCATCGCCAGGGTCGACAGCGCCGAGACGCCGATGACGGTAAACAGTGTGGCCCGCTCTTTCTGCGGATGGTTCGGCAGCGCCGCTGCCAGTGCCAGGGCCGCCGAGGCGCCGCAGATGGCGGTCGCGCCGCCGGTGAGCATGCCGAACAGGCGTTGGAAACCCAGGGCCTTGGCGGCAATCACAGAGACGCTGATGGTCACCACCACCAGGATCACCACCAGCGCGATCGGCTTCCAGCCCAGCGCGGCCATTTGCTCCAGGGTGATGCGCATACCCAGCAGCGCCACGCCAATGCGCAGCACGGTGCGGGCGGTGAACTCGATACCGGCCTTGCACGGACCGTCATCGGCGAGAAAATTCAGGGCCATGCCCAACAGCAAGGCGAACAACATGACTGGTGCACCGTAGTGCTCGGACAGGAACGACGCGGCGGCCGCCACGATCAGGCTGACGATAAACCCCGGTGCCAGTTCGCGCGTGCGACTGTGGATGCGGGTGAGAGCAATGGCGCTCATGGCGCGGCCTCCTCGGAAACAATGACGATAAACGCCTGGCCGTCGATGATCTCGACCGGGTAGTTGGTGACTTTGACTTGCCTGGAGTTGAGCAAGTAGCCGCTGTGCAAATCGAAGCGCAGACCATGGGCGCAGCATTGAATCACCCGGCCCTCAAGACGCCCGCCACACAGCGAAGCGCCCTGATGCGGGCAGCTGTCGTCGATGGCAAACAGCTGCCCGTCGACGTTGAACAACGCCAGGCTTTTGTCCTCGAATTCGAACAGCGCCCGGCCACCGGCCTGCGGGTGTTTGCCGGCCGGCACGGGAATGCGTCGGGTCATGCTGGCTGCCGCTCGCGATCACTTTCCTTGAGGGCCTCGTTCATGGCCCCGAGCAACGCCTGAGCAGGTTGTGCACCGATCACCGTCATGCGGTTGTCGAACTTGAAGCTCGGCACGCCACTGGTCGCGCCGGGAGATCCTTCGAACGGCGTGGCATCGCCCTTCAGGCAATCGAGCAGCCCGTGCGCATCAACGCCGCAGGAGCGGGCAATGGCCAGCAAGGTCTCGCGGCAACCGAGGTTTTCGCGTCTCAGGAAATAAGCGGCGAACAGTCGTTCGAGCAACATTTCACGCTGACTGGCATTGCCCAGTTCGCTGACACGCTCGAACAAACGATGGGCGTCTGCGGTGTTGGGCATCGTCTCGATACGGCTGAGGTCGATGGCCAGGCCAACCGCACTGGCAGCTTGCTGTACCTGCTTCTGGCGCATGGTCATGGCGTCGGCATTGCCCAGGCGTTTGCGGTAGAAATCGGCGAAGGGTTCACCCTCTACCGGTATCTGAGGCAACAACTGCACGCCATGCCACACGGTGGTGATCTGCACGTCCGGGTGACGACTGCGAAACTGCACCTGCGCATGCTCCAGTTGACGTTTGCCGATCAGGCACCAGGGGCAGATAAAATCGAAAAACACATCAATACGTAAACGACGACTCACAACTTCACCTCTAAACCCGCTTCACCGACAGGGTCAGGCACGCTCTGACCCTGAAGCCGGGCAATATCTTTGTGGTAGTGACACTTGGCATAAAAGAACACCGCTGCCGCCGCGAGGCTGACCAGTGGCACCAGTTGAAACGCGGCATGCAGGCCGATGAGGTCGGACACCCGGCCGGTGATGAACGGCCCCGGTGCCAGCCCCAGCATGTTGTTGGCCAGGGTCAGTGTGGCGAACGCCGTACCGTGCACCGAGTAATGGGTCAGGTTGGCAACCATCGCACCGGCGGGGCCGGTGGTGCCTGTGGCAATCGCCATGCCCAGGCAGATCAGCAGCAGTTGCACTGGCCCTGCCTGCAAGGCAAACGCCGCCGACAACAGCAGGCAACTGCCCAGGCAGAAGCCGATGGCCAGGCTGACCTTGCGCTCCGGCGAGTTGCGACACAGGCGATCGCTGAGCATGCCGCACAGGATCATGCCCGCACCGCTGCACAACACGATGACCGCCGCCATGCCGCCGGCCTTGTCGGTGGGCATGTCGTAGTAGCGGTTGAGGTAGCTGGGAATCCACACCATCACCGTGCCGCCGACGAACAACTGCAAGCCGCTGGCGATATAGGTCGACACCACCGAACGGCTGGACCACAGCGTGCGCAGCGGACGCTTGACCGCCGCAGCCGTCTTGTTCGCAATCTGCGCGGCACGCTGTGGCGCAATGCGCGCTTCCTTGACGATGAGCGGATAAATCATCGCCAGCACCAGGCCAAACAACGACATGCCGGCGAACGACCAGCGCCAGCCCAGCTTGGCGGCAATCGCACCACCCAACGCCATGCCCAACACCGAACCGAACATGCCGCCTGCCATGAAGGCACTGGCCAGGGTGGCCCGCATGTGTTTGGGGAACACCGAAATCACCACCGCAATGCCCACGCTGCCGTAGGCGGCTTCGCCGACACCGACCATGAACCGTGCGATGAACATCTGCTGGTAGTCTTGCGCCAACGCGCAACCCAGGGTTGCCACGCTCCACAGGAACGCCATCAGCGCCAGGCTCTTGACCCGGCCGAAACGGTCCGCCATCAACGACAGGGGAAACGTCAGCAGGCCGACCATCAGGGCGACGATGCCGCTGAGCAGACCCAGCTGTCCGTCGCTCAACGCCCACTCAGTCTTGAGCAGGGGGAATACCGCGTTCAGTACCTGACGCGACATGTAATCGGAAATCAACAGGCCGAACGTCAAGGCAAAGACGATCCAGGCATATTGGCGCGCAACGCCGACTCCGCTGGAGTCGTCATCGTCAGCGGCTATTGGGTGAAAGGCCATGCAGCCTCCTCAAGAGCTTTGTTTTATTTTTGTTATCAAGCGTGTAACGGTCAGGCGGACGAGAGGCCACGGCCTCTCATCCCGACCCTCGGTCAACCGCGTTGCGGTACACCTTTTTGCCCAGCCTTGCGGTTGGGGGCCATGCCGTTGGCCAACAGGGTTTCTTCGATGGTTTCGTACTGCACGCCGATGCGGTAGATCTCGCGGGCTTCTTTGCCGGTGGCGATTTCGCGGCCCAACTCATGAGCGATGCGCACGGTCTGCCGGATCTGTGCCACCGAGCCGAAACGATCGCCCTTGTGATCAATGATAGTGTCTTCATTGCCCACGCGCGGGTGCATGCCCATGGCCATCGACATGGTGTTGAACGGCATGACGTTCTTGAGCAGCGATTCGGAGGTCAGGGTGCAACCGTCCGGCGCGCGGTGGATGAAGTTGAAGAAGTTGAACGGGTTCGGGCCGTCGAAGCCGCCGCCGATGCCGATCCAGGTCAGGTTCAGCGGGCCCTTGTAGATACCCCTGCGCACCAGGCGCTCGAGGGTTTCCATGGCGTGCATGCCGGTCAACTGGAAGTGCGGCTGGATGCCGTTCTCCGTCAGGCGCTTGAGGTGCTCGGCAACCCAGGCCGGACCTGCCGGTACGGTCATTTCGCTGTAGGCGGCCTGGAACATCGGGTTGGCCAGTGAGGTGCCTTCCAGGTACTCCGGATACAGCAGCTCCATGATGTTCATCTGGGTGGTGTTGATCGCCACGGTGACCTGATCCGGCTTGGGGGTCAGCTCGGCCAGCATGTGGCGAGTGTCGTCCGACAGCCACTTGGCCGCTTCGCCATCGCTTTCCGGGGCGAAGGAAATCGAACCGCCGACCTGGATGATCATGTCCGGCACGGCTTCACGCACACCGGCAATGAGCTCGTTGAATTTCGACAGGCGCTTGGAGCCCTTGCCGTCCAGTTCACGCACGTGCAAGTGCAGAACCGTGGCGCCGGCTTCATAGCATTCGACCGCTTTCTGGACTTGCTCGTCCATGGTCAGCGGGATGTCTTCCGGGAAGTCTTCCGGCATCCACTCCGGGCCGTACGGGGCCACGGTGATGACTACCTTTTCCATGTTTTCCGGGTGCAGCGAATCGTCGAAGAATTGCATGGTCTACTCCAGTTCTTATGATTGTCCCGCCCACCCGGGGTCGAGCCGGGTTGGCGTGTTTACGAGTGCGAATGTGCGAGTGCGATGCCGGTGGCGTTCGATCAGAACGTCTTGTCGCCGATGATCCCGGCACGTTCCATCTTGCGATGGCAGGGCGGGTAATCCATGACGGCGTAATGCTGGGTACTGCGGTTGTCCCAGATGGCGATGCTGTTCGGCTTCCAGCGCCAGCGCACCTGATACTCGGGGATGTACGCCTGACTGATCAGGTAGCGCAGCAACTCGCCGGCGCCGGGGTTGGCGTCCTGGCCGAAGCGCACCCGCTCAGGGGTGTGGTAGTTGCTGAAGTGGGTGGTGAAGGCGTTGACGAACAGCACCTTCTCGCCGGTTTCCGGATGGGTGCGCACCACCGGGTGTTCGGCGTCCGGGTACATCGCCTTGAGCGCCAGGCGTTTTTCAATCGGCATCGCCGCACCGAAGCTCGCTTCGATGCTGTGGCGGGCACGCAGGTCGGCGATCTTGACCTTTACGTCCTCCGGCAAGTTCGCATAGGCCTGGACCATGTTGGTCCACATGGTGTCGCCGCCCACTGGCGGGCATTCCACGCAACGCAGCACGCAGCCCATCGGTGGTGCTTCGCGCCAGGTGGCGTCGGTGTGCCAGGCGTTTTCATAGCGGTCCATCGGCTGGTCCGGATTCTTGTAGATCCGCACCAGTCCCGGATGATCCGGATCACTGCCGGCCACCGGATGATCTTCCAGCTCGCCGAAGCGTCGGGCGAAGGCCACGTGCTCGGCGCGGGTGATGTCCTGATCGCGCAGGAACACCACGCGGTGCTTGAGCAACTGGGCACGAATCTCGGCAAACAGACCGTCGTCATGCACCGCGTCGGCCAGGTTGACGCCGATCAGTTCGGCGCCAATGCTGCAGGTCAATTGTTCGACTTTCATGGCTGGCCGCTCCTTAAACGACGAAAATCGAAGAGCCGGTCGTCTTGCGCGATTCAAGGTCGCGATGGGCCTGCACCGCGTCCTGCAAGGCGTAGTGCTGGTTGATCTCGATCTTGATCCGGCCGCTGCCGACGTGGTCGAACAACTCGCCAGCCAGGGCGGCTTTTTCGGCCGGGTCGCTGATGTAGTTGGCCAGGGCAGGACGGGTCAGGTACAGCGAACCTTTCATCGCCAGCATCACCGGGTCGAACGCCGGGATCGGTCCGGATGCGGTACCCACGCAGACCATCAGGCCACGGGGTTTCAACGAATCCAGCGACCCCATGAAGGTGTTCTTGCCAACACTGTCGAACACCACGTTGACGCCCACACCGTCGGTCAGTTCGCGAACGCGAGCGGCGACGTCTTCATGGCTGTAATTGATCGTATGGTCACAACCGTGAGCCCGGGCAATTTCCGCCTTTTGCTCGGTCGAAACCGTGCCGATCACGTTCAGGCCCAGCAACTTGGCCCATTGCGAAACGATCAGGCCGACACCACCGGCAGCGGCGTGCAGCAGGATGCTGTCGCCGGCCTTGAAGTCGTAGATGCGGCGCATCAGGTACGAAGACGTCAGGCCGCGCATGGTCATCGCAGCAGCGGTTTCGAAGCTGATGGTTTCCGGCAGCTTGATCAGCGGTGCGGCCGGGATCAGGCGCTCGGTGCTGTAGGCGCCGAGGGTATTGAGAAAACCGGTGTAGGTGACGCGGTCGCCGACCTCGACGTTGGTGACCCCTTCACCAACGGCCTGGACCACGCCGGAAGCCTCGACGCCCATGCCATTGGGCATAGGAATCGGATAGGTACCGTTACGGAAATAGGTGTCGGCGTAGTTCAAGCCAACCGCCACATGACGCAGACGAACCTGGCCTGGACCGGGTTCGCCGACTTCGACGTCCTCGTAACGTAGAACTTCGGGACCACCGGTTTCATAAAAGCGTACGGCTTTGGCCATTTTTCTTATTCTCCAATCTGCAATATGGGCGTGTTGCATCGAATTGCGCTGATTGGACTGTAGGACGCGGCCTGTTGTGACGCTTCTCATCAGGCGACAATGGCTTTTCATTTCATGACAGGTAGGGCCGCTCCCTCCTTGCCGTCGCTCGGCTGGTCCCCGGTTTTTTCGCCAGCGGCCGGTGCTTGCGGGTTGCTGAATCCGGCCTTGGCGTTTTCGGCTTTGCTCTTGTGGATATCGCAGCCCTCCAACTCGCTGACCTGGGTGCAACCGGATTGCTCAAGCTGTTTGCGGTACTTGTCGTTGATGGCGTGGGCCGGGGATTGGGCTAACAGCAAAATGGCCAGGGTTGGCAGGAGGGTTTTGTTCATTTCACGCTGCTCGAGGGGCTGGGGAGACATGGGTAATTATAGTGGATCAGCCATCGCGCAAAATTGGTGGCTGCAAAAGCAGCCACCAAACTTGGCTATTGAAGCGTTTTTATTACTTCACCAAAACCGTCTCTGAGAATTTTACGGACTTTCCTTCCGCACCTTCACCGGACTTATTAATATTTTCAGCCGATTCAGTTACTCTCGAATCGGGCCGCAGGCTTGCCACATATGTATTGCGTAAGGTTTTAAGCGTATTGGCATCCAACTTTGCATCTTTGACATAAGAATCAATCCCTTTTATGATCAAATCCTTACTTTCGCAAGAACTATTGATCGCAAGGTCCTTATTAGCGCCGGCTAACACCAGATTATCTGCCATTTTGGCAAGAATCAGATTTGAGTCCACTACGAGCTTTTCTTTCTCCGAGCTCGACAACTTCGAAAACTTCGGCAACTCCAACGAGCTCGACAGTGTGGTTTTTTCAAACGCCACGATTAACTTTTCGTAACCCTGTCTAGCAGACTTGAATTCCTCAAACATTTTATTTGCCAGCGCAACGTGTTGATCGTCACTGAGAGTTACACGTCCTCCTGACGAAGATCCATTAACATTTGATATCCCCATAAAACTCATCACCTTTGAGAAATTTAAAATTACGCCTTCACCACTATTAAAATAGCCAGACAACTTAAACCTATGGCACCACACAATATTCATCTGTAAAAAAACGCTCATTTCTTTACATCATTCATCTTCTGATTCAGGCATACCCTTCCCCAAACAGCATGTAATGCTTAACAGGCAACAGAAACCATCTGCGGTATCATCGCCCGCCTGTGCGCCAAGAGCCTTGACCCCGGATGTCCGTACCCTTGCAATTACCTGAACATCAAACCTCATTGCCACCGGTCCTCGCCGGCCCGCTGCTGCGGCGGCTGGAGCCAACGCGCCTGGTGTTATGGCTGGTGGGGTCTCGCGCACTGGAGTTGACCCTGCGCTTGCAGGGCCGCGCCGACATCCGACTGGATACCGGGCAATGCACGGTCATTGCGATAGGCAGCCATACCTTCGTGCATTTGATTGATGTGTCGCTGGACGCCGCTCTGCCCTGTGACGAACGTATCGAATACGACCTGCTGCTGGAAGACGGCAAAGGTATCGCCGAATGGGCGCCGCACCTGCTGTATGGCGATGCAGGTTGCCCGAACTTCGTCCTGCGTTCTCGCATCGATCAACTGCTCCATGGCTCCTGCCGCAAGCCTCATCACCCGGCGGCAGACGGCTTGCTCTGCGTCGACCGGTTGCTGGCGCAGGAACATGCAGCCAAGGACCGCCCGGCACTGCTGATGATGACCGGCGATCAGGTCTACGCCGACGATGTCGCGGGGCCGATGTTGCGGGCGATTCACGCCTTGATCGAGCGCCTGGGCCTGTTCGGCGAACACCTCGAAGGCGCCGTGGTCAGCGACAGCGCCAGGCTCTACGAACATCCGGCCAGTTACTACCACCGTGCGGATCTGCTGCCGGCGCTGCAAAGCAATGAAACCCTGCGCGAGCGTTTCTTCGGTGGCGCACGCAAGCCGATCTTCACCAGCAGCAGTGCCGACAATCACCTGGTGACCTTCGCCGAAGTCATGGCCATGTACTTGCTGGTCTGGTCGCCCGTGCCCTGGACCCTGATCGCCCCCCAGGCACCGACGCTGACACCGGAGCGGCTCAAGCGCTACGCCCTTGAACAGACACGCATCGATGTCTTCACGGCCAGCCTTGGCAAGGTCGCGCGGGCACTGGCGCATCTGCCGACGCTGATGATTTTCGACGACCACGACATCACCGATGACTGGAACCTGTCCGCGCAATGGGAGGAAACGGCCTACGGCCATCCGTTCTCTCGACGCATCATCGGCAACGCGCTGCTGGCATACATGCTGTGCCAGGGCTGGGGCAACAACCCGGATGCCTTCGCGGCCCTGCTGCACAAGGCCGGTGCGTTGAGCGCCAGCACACAGGAGCGCCACCTCGACAGCAGGGTTCAGGACGACCTGATCGATGACCTGCTGAAATTCCAGCACTGGCATTACGTGCTGCCGACCACCCCCGCCATGGTGGTGATCGACACCCGCACCCGGCGCTGGCGCAGCGAAATGAACCTCAAGCAGCCTTCCGGCCTGCTCGACTGGGAAGCCCTGAGCGAACTGCAACAGGAACTGCTGGACCACCCGAGCGCGATCATCGTTTCACCGGCGCCGATCTTCGGCGTCAAACTGATTGAAACCGTGCAGCGGGTCTTCAGCTGGTGCGGTTATCCACTGCTGGTGGACGCGGAAAACTGGATGGCCCACCGCGGCGCAGCCCAAGTGATCCTGAACATATTCCGCCACTCGCGCACGCCGGGTAACTACGTGGTGCTGTCGGGCGATGTGCACTACTCCTTCGTCTACGAAGTGCTGATCCGCCACCGCAAGGCCGGGCCACGCATCTGGCAGATCACCAGCAGCGGCATCAAGAATGAATTTCCCCCGACCCTGCTCGAATGGTTCGACCGCCTCAACCGCTGGCTGTACTCGCCACGCTCGCCACTGAACTGGCTGACCAAACGTCGACGCATGCGCATCGTGCCGCATGTCCCGGAACACGCCGAAGCCGGAGAGCGGCTGTGGAACTCGGCGGGCATCGGGCAGGTGTTCTTTAATGAAAAAGGTCAGCCGCAGGACATTTTTCAACACAACGCCAATGGCTCGCCAAAGACACGAATGGTTGCGCCGGAGGGTGAGGACTAAAGGTATAACCCCTGTGGGAGCGAGCTTGCTCGCGATGGTGGCGTATCAGTCGACATCGATGTTGGCTTTGAGTCCGTCATCGCGAGCAAGCTCGCTCCCACAGTGATCCTCGTCAGGCACATAGGTAGAGGCAACTCGGCATGAACCTCACCCGCACCCTGATCATCGGCAACTCCGGCTCCGGCAAGAGCTGGCTGGCGCAGCGGCTGGCCGAGCAATTGCGTGAGCCCTGGACCGATCTCGACCGGATTCACTGGCTGTCCGACGAACACAGCATCCCCCGCCCCCGCGCCGAAGCATTGACCATGGCGCGGATCGCAGCCGACGAGCAGCGCTGGGTGATCGAAGGGGTTTACGGCTGGATCGCCAGCGAAATCCTTCACCGCGCCACGGCCTTGATCTGGCTATGTGTCGATGACAAGGAATGCGTCGCCAACATTCACCAACGGGAAACGCAGGATGACGAACGGTTGGTGGCAATGCTGGAGTGGGCGGGCAGCTATCACAAACGTGATGATTCAAGTGGATTCGCTGCGCACCAGCGCCTTTTCGCTGGGTTTTGCGGCGAGAAAATCCGATTGGCGGATCGGAAGAAAATCGCAGCGCTGATTCATCACCTGTAGGTTTGCGCAACTGTGGTCGCACACAAACCTAATGGATGGCATGTAACTCAGAATGGAATTACATCTGTCACGGAAACGTCTTGAGGAACATTCGGCTGATACTCGATACAGACGTGGCTGCACTTTCCACGTAACAACCACTCGTAGGTATCGCCTTGCTAACATGTACTCATTTCTGTACGTTCTCTGCATCAAGCGAGGACAATCACATGGAAACCATCAACTACACCAACGCTCGGGCACACCTGGCGCAAACCATGGACCGGGTGAATGAAGATCGCGCCCCGCTACTGGTAACCCGTCAGAAAGGCGAGCCGGTAGTGATGATGTCATTGGCCGAATACAACGCTCTCGAAGAGACAGCCTATCTGCTGCGCTCCCCCGCCAACGCTGAACGCCTGATCAAATCAATCGGTAACCTGCGAGCCGGCGAAACCAAAACCAGGCAACTGATTGAAGAATGAATATCGAGTTCACTCCGGAAGCCTGGGACGATTATCTCTGGTTCCAGCAGAACGATAAGGCTGGGCTCAAACGTATCAACCTGTTGATCAAGGCTATCCAGCGTGAGCCCTTCGACGGTCTGGGGAAACCCGAACCGCTCAAGCATAACTTGAGCGGATTCTGGTCACGCCGGATTACGGCTGAACATCGTCTGGTCTACGCCGTTGAAGACGGCGAAATACGCGTCGTGATGTGCAGATACCATTACTGAGCAGAACTTCAGCCCTCCTTCACCACACCACTCACCCCCCTGACAATCATCTCCACCTCCCGCTCATCCAGAGTCAACGGCGGTAACAGGCGAATGGTTTTGCCCCGCGTGACGTTGATCAGCAAGCCATGATCCCGCGCAGCGATCAGGCTCAGGTCGCGGATCGGTTGCTTGAGTTCGATGCCGATCATCAGCCCCTGACCACGGATCGCCATCACGTTCGGGTTGCCCGCCAACTCGGTGCGCAATCTGTCGAGCAGCCGCGCGCCCTGAAGCCGGGCGTTTTCCAGCAGCCCTTGTTCTTCAACGATATCCAGCACGGTGCAACCGACCCGGCAGGCCAACGGATTACCGCCGAAGGTGCTGCCGTGGCTGCCCGGTGTGAACAGGTCGGCCGCTTTGCCACGGGCCAGGCAAGCGCCGATGGGCACGCCGTTGCCCAGGCCTTTGGCCAGGGTCATGACGTCCGGAACGATGCCTTCGTGCTGGAAGGCGAACCACTGGCCGGTGCGGCCGATGCCGGTCTGGATTTCATCGAGTATCAACAGCCACGAGCGCCGGTTGCACAGTTCGCGCACGGCCTTGAGATACCCCGGTGGCGCCAGTTGCACGCCGCTTTCGCCCTGGATCGGCTCCATCAGTACCGCCACGATCCGCGATCCGTAAGCCTGTTGCACCTTGTCCAGCGCATCGAGGTCGCCAAACGGCACTTTGACGAAATCCCCCGGCAGCTGATTGAACCCCAGGCGCACCGCCGGGCCGTCGCTGGCCGACAAGGTGCCCAGGGTGCGGCCATGGAACGCGTTCTCCATGACCACCACCAGCGGCTGTTCGATACCTTTGTGCCAGCCATGCAGCCGGGCGATTTTCAGTGCGGTTTCGTTGGCTTCGGCCCCGGAGTTGTTGAAAAAAGCCCGGTCCATGCCCGCCAGCCGTGTCAATTTCTGCGCCAGCCGTTGTTGCCAGTCGATGCTGTAGAGGTTCGAGGTGTGCAGCAGTAACCCGGCCTGTTCAACGATGGCTGCGACGATTTTCGGGTGGGAGTGGCCGACGTTGGTCACCGCCACACCGGCGACTGCATCCAGGTATTCGCGACCGGTCTGATCCCACAGGCGAGTGCCCAGCCCCTTGTCAAAACTCAAGGCCAGGGGTTGGTAAGTGCTCATCAGGCAGGCGGCGGTCATGACGTCAAGCTCCAGCAAGGGTCGGTGTTTTTGCAGTATGGTTAGCCACCTGAGCTGGATAAACGCTGTAAAACTTCAATCATTTAAAAGCTGGGCTTGATAATGGATCTGTTCCAGGCAATGAGCGTCTACGTGAAAGTGGTGGAGACCGGCAGCATGACCGCCGCCGCTTTGCAGTGCGATATGTCCACGACCATGGTCGGCAACCACCTCAAGGCCCTGGAGCAGCGGCTGGGTGTGCGCCTGCTCAACCGCACGACGCGGCGTCAGCGGCTGACCGAGTTCGGCGTCGCGTATTACCAGCGTTGCCTGGAAGTGCTGGGGCTGGTGGCCGATTCCGAGCGTCTGGCCGAGCAGGCCCTCGACGAACCGAGCGGGACGTTGCGCATCACCGCTCCCCTGACCTTCGGCACCGAACGCCTGGCACCGGCACTGAGTGAGTTCAGCCGGCAAAACCCGCGGGTGAAACTCGACGTGGTACTGACCAACCGGCGCCCGGATCTGCTGGAAAACGGCCTGGACGTGGCCTTTCGCCTCGGCGCGCTGGAGCCCTCCAACCTGATCGCCCGCCCGCTGATCGACTACACCCTGACCATGTGCGCATCACCGGACTATCTGACCCGTCGCGGCACACCGCAAACGCCTGAAGACCTGCGACACCACGACTGCCTGTCCTTTGCCTATCCGGCCGGGGATGACTGGCAATCGGTGCAAAAGGAATGGCGCCTGGCAGGTCCCGAGGGCGAAGTCAGCGTGGGGGTCAGCGGGCCGATGCTGATCAACAGTTCGGCCGGTTTGCATCAGGCGGCGCGGACCGGCATGGGCATCGTGATGATGCCCGACGCCCTGGTCGAGCAGGACCTCAAGGACGGAAAGCTGTTGGCCTTGATGCCCGATTACTGCCCGCCCAGCCGGCCGATGCACCTGGTCTATGCCCAGGATCGCCACCGTTTGCCGAAACTGCGACGCTTCGTCGAATTCGCCGTACAGATGTGGGGCAAGCACTAGTCGGTCGAACAGGCATGCAGTCGCTGATCGCCATTTACCTCCCCGCCTTCACCAGCACCGGCTGTTCCTGATAACGATTCGGGTACAGCTGCTTCAACTGCGCAACCTTCGGCAAATCATTGATCACGATGTACGGATAGGTCGGATGCTCGGTCAGGAAATCCTGATGTTCCTCCTCCGCCGGGTAGAAACCGTTGAAAGTTTCAAGTTTGGTGACGATCGGCTTGTCGAAGGCATGGGCGGCGTCGAGCTGGGCGATGTAGGCCTGTGCGACCCGCTGCTGCTCGGCACTTTTGGTAAAGATCGCCGAACGATACTGGGTGCCGGTGTCCGGTCCCTGGCGATTGAGTTCTGTCGGGTTGTGCGCCACTGAGAAGTAGATTTGCAGCAAGGTGCCGTAGCTGACCTGGCTTGGATCGAAAGTCACTTCGACAGACTCCGCATGGCCGGTATTGCCGTTGCTGACACGCTCGTATTGCGCCGTGTTGGCTGCGCCACCGGCGTAACCGGAAACCGCATTTTTCACACCTTTGACGTGCTGAAACACCCCTTGCACGCCCCAGAAACAACCGCCGGCGAACACCGCCGTTGCGCTTTGAGCCTGGGTGGTTTCATCGAGGGCCGGCGGCGGAATAACGACGGCTTCTTCAGCACCACTGAGAGAGAACGCCGAGCATGATCCGATAACGCCAACGGTGGCCAGTGCCAACAGCGTACGGCGCCAGGTGAGCAGGTTTTTCATGTAAGGAACTCCTGAATGATCCAAGGGGACAGGGCAGTCAAAAATCAGACTGTTCGGGGCTCGAACTTCATCGCCAGGCCGTTCATGCAGTAGCGCAGGCCGGTGGGTTTCGGGCCGTCATCGAAGACATGGCCCAGATGCCCGCCACAGCGCCGGCAGTGCACCTCTTCGCGGACCATGCCGAACGCACGGTCCTGACGGGTTGCCACGGCCTTGTCCAGCGGTGCCCAGAAACTCGGCCAACCGGTACGGCTGTCGAACTTGGTGGCCGAGGAAAACAGCGGCAGGTCGCAACCGGCACAGACGAAGGTGCCGTCGCGGTGCTCGTTGTTCAGCGGACTGCTGTAGGCCCGTTCGGTGCCCTCCTCGCGCAGGATCTCGTACTGCTCGTCACTGAGAATCGCGTGCCATTCGCTGTCGCTGTGGGTCACTTCGAATGTTTCCGCTGCGCTGGCCTCACTGATCAAGGCCGAGCCTGTGGAAAACTTCGGCAACAGGCCGATCGCCAGAGCTGCAACGCCCAGCCCGCTGCTCGCCAGAAGAAATTGCCGTCGTGAAAACATGCTCGTCTCCAAAAATCCAGGGGTGTTTCATGGAACACAGCCTAGGCTTTGGGTGATCGCCAAATCCTCACGGGAAGTTAAACAATTCGTGATAACTCGGGCGCTGAAAAACCCGCACAATGCATAACGCCAACCTTGAACACTGCTATTCCTGTGGGAGCGGGCTTGCTCGCGAAGGCGGAGTGTCAGTCGATGGTGATACTGGCTGACCTGACGCTTTCGCGAGCAAGCCCGCTCCCACAGGTTTTTTGAACATAAGCCGAATGGCATGCGCTCATTGCACCGAAGGATTGATCTGGATGGAACAAACCAAACGCGTCCTCGTGGTCGAGGACGACCAGCACATCGCCGACCTGATCTGCCTGCATCTTCGCGATGAGCAGTTCGAGGTGGTGCACTGCGCCGATGGCGATGAAGGCATGCGCCTGCTGCAGCAAGGCAACTGGGACGCACTGGTCCTCGACCTGATGCTGCCCGGTGTCGACGGCCTGGAAATCTGCCGCCGCGCCCGGGCCATGGCGCGCTACACGCCGATCATCATCACCAGCGCGCGCTCCAGCGAAGTGCACCGGATTCTCGGCCTGGAGCTGGGCGCCGACGACTATCTGGCCAAGCCCTTTTCCATGCTCGAACTGGTGGCCCGGGTCAAGGCGCTGCTGCGCCGGGTCGATGCCATGGCGCGCAACCTGAAGATGGACGCCGGCAGCCTGCTCACCGACGGCCTGGCAATCGACCCGATCACCCGCGAGGTGGCCCTCGACGGACGACGCCTGGACCTCACGCCCCGGGAATTCGACTTGCTGTACTTCTTCGCCCGCCAGCCCGGCAAGGTGTTTTCGCGCATGGACCTGCTCAACGCCGTGTGGGGCTATAGCCACGAAGGCTACGAGCACACGGTCAACACCCACATCAACCGCCTGCGCGCCAAGATCGAGGCCGATCCGGCGCAACCTGTACGCATCCTCACTGTCTGGGGCCGCGGCTACAAATTCGCCACCGGGGAGGAGCCGCAGCCATGAGGCTGACCCTGACGCAACGCCTGTCCCTGGTGTTCGCCGTGCTGCTGCTGGTGTGCTGCGGCACGTCGGCGTGGATGCAGGTTCGCTCCAACCAGATGCATGAACAGGAAGTGGTGCAAGGCTTGTCCCGGGACCTGGCGCAGCACATCGCCAGCGACACGGTGCTGATGGACACCCAGGGCCTGATGCCCAATGCCGTGCGTGATTTGTTCAGCAAGCTGATGCAGGTCAACCCCAGTGTCGAGGTGTACCTGCTCGACACCGAGGGCAAGATTGTCGGCAGTGCCGCGCCCGAGGGCCGGATCCGTCGGGAGCGGGTCGACCTCGCGCCGATCCAGCGCCTGCTGCGGGGCGATCCGCTGCCGATTCCCGGCGACGACCCGCGCAGTGTCGATGCGCGCAAGGTGTTCAGCGCAGCACCGCTGAAGGTGGATGGCAAGCCGGTGGGCTATCTCTACGTGGTGCTGCTCGGTGAGGATCACGACCGCCTGGCCGAACGCGGTGCAACCAGCGCGGCGCTCAACACAGCGCTGCTGTCCATCGGCCTGGTGGCATTGCTGTGCCTGATTGCCGGCCTCACCGCGTTTGCCCTGATCACCCGGCCGTTGCGCCGCTTGACCGAAACCGTCAGCCAGTTCGACATCGATGGCGTACCGGTCACACCGGCCCTGCCCGTCGCGATGGAAAAAGCCGCCAGCCACGATGAAATCGCCGTGCTCGATGCCACGTTCCGGCAGATGCAGGCCCGCCTGGGCGAGCAATGGCGTTCGTTGACCCGCCAGGACCAGGAGCGCCGCGAACTGGTGGCGAACATCTCCCACGACTTGCGCACGCCGCTGGCCTCGCTGCACGGCTATCTGGAAACCCTGTCGCTCAAGGACGCCACGCTGTCCCCTGCCGACCGCCGTCGCTACCTCGGCATCGCACTGGACCAGAGCCGCAAGGTCGGTGGTCTGGCGCAGTCGTTGCTGGAACTGGTGCGGCTGGAACACGGCTTCGTGCAGCCGGTGCTGGAGCGTTTTTCCCTGACCGACCTGGCCCAGGACATCTTCCAGAAATTCGAACTCACCGCCGAAGCGCGCCAGGTCGAACTCAAGGCCGCGTTCGCGCCAAACACCTCGGCGGCCTGCGCGGATCTCGGGTTGATCGAACGGGTGCTGACCAACCTGTTCGACAATGCCCTGCGCCATACACCGCCAGGTGGAGACGTCGAACTGGGCCTGCGCCCGCAAGGGGCATTCATCGAAGTCACGGTCAGCGACACCGGCCCGGGCATTGCCCCGCAATTGCGCGAAGGTTTGTTCCTGCGTCCGTTCAACATCGGCGGCGCACGGCGCGATGGGGGGTTGGGGCTGCGGATCGTGCATCGCATCCTGCAATTGCACGGGCGCGATATTCAGCTGATCGATGTACCGGGACGGGGGGCGACCTTTCGGTTTTCGTTGCCGATCGATGAAGAGACAGCGTTGGCGTTGGCGGTGCGGTCGATGAACCTGAATACGCCGCGGCAGGCCTGAAAGACCGCGGCGCCTGCTTCGCGAGCAGGCTCGCTCCCACATTTGGAATGCATTCCCCTGTGGGAGCGGGCTTGCTCGCGAAGAGGCCGGCTCAAACAACACAGGATCTGGATCAGTCGCGATAACCCGGCGCCACTCGATCCAGCATTCGCAACAAGGCCGCCCAGGCCAGTTGCATGGCATCCGGGTCATCGAACTCGCCCTCATCCAACGGCCGCCCCGGATCATTGAACTGCCGCTCGGTGTGCGCGCAGACCTCGTGCGACGGCAGAACAACTTCACCGGCAGCTTGCGCCGCCAATTGGATTTCACAGGCCTTTTCCAGGTAATACATGCGCATGAACGCCTGCCCCACCGTCTCGCCCACCGTCAGCAAGCCATGGTTACGCAGCATCATCACCGGCTTGTCACCCATGTCTGCCACCAGCCGTTGTTGCTCACTCAAGTCCAGCGCCACCCCTTCGTAGTCGTGATAGGCAACGCGACCGTAAAACTCCATGGAAATCTGGTTCACCGGCAATAACCCGCACTTCAACGCCGCCACCGCGCACCCGGATCGGGTGTGGGTGTGCAGCACGCATTGCGCATCTTCACGGGCACCATGAATGGCGCTGTGGATCACGAAACCGGCCGGGTTGACCGGGTATGGCGAAGGCTCCACAGCGTGGCCATCGAGGTCGATCTTCACCAGGTTGGATGCGGTGATTTCGTCGAACATCAGCCCGTAGGGGTTGATCAGAAAGTGATGCTCCGGCCCCGGAATGCGCACCGAAATGTGGGTGAAGATCAGATCGGTCATGCGAAAGTGCGCAATCAGGCGGTAGCAGGCCGCCAACTCCTCACGCAGACGTTGCTCTGTCGATGTCATACCCCGGCAACCTCTTTCACAGTGCAATCTTCCAGCCCTTGCCCCAGGGCATCCCAGCCATCGAAACCCCGGCGAGCGATGAACACCAGGCGTGTGGCGTTGGTATGAGCGTCATCCAGCGCCGGCAGAAACTGACTGCGGGTGCCGACATGTTGCAGCCAGTGCGCCGTGCTGCCCGGCGTCAGCAGCACCAGGCCTTTGACCCGGAATACATCGCTGGGCAGCGCCCTCAACCAGCCACGCAAGCACTCGACGTCGAGGGCCGCGTTGCTCTGCCACAACCAGCTGCTGAACATCTCGCCGTGATCACCATCGGCCACCCGGGTCAGCGGTTTCTGTGCCCGAGGCTCAAGGTCCAGATCGGTATCCAGCCACAACGCATCGGGCAACTCGGCTTGCACACTTTCATGCACACGCGTCCTGGCGCCCAGCGCATCGCGCAACGCCTGCAACTGCGCCTCATCGACCAGATCGGTCTTGTTCAGCAGCAGCAAGTCGGCAGCGGCCACCTGCACCCGAGCCAGGCGCGCGTATTCACCGTCGAGTTGCAGATGGCGGGTGGCGTCGACCACTGTAATCACCATATCCAGTTGCATCTGGCTGCGCAGCTGTGGATAAGCCAGGGTCTGCACAATGCGCTGCGGATCGGACACACCGCTGCACTCGATGACGATGCGCTCCAACCTTGGTTCAAGCTGCGCCAGGCTGGCGAGTTGCGCCAGCAGGTCTTCCTGCACCGTGCAGCAGATGCAGCCGTTCTGCAGGCTGTACACCGCGTCGGTGACTTCGGAAACGATGGCCGCATCGATGTTCAGCTCGCCGAAATCGTTGACGATCACCGCCAGCCGACTGCCTTCGGCACGGCGCACCATACGGTTGAGTAGTGTGGTTTTACCGGCGCCGAGAAACCCCGACACCACGGTCACGGCGATACGTGGGGAAGTCATTCTGCCTTGCCCTCCAGCACCGGTGGCTCGCCCTGCCAGACGGCTTTGAGGCCGACGGCTTCCAGCGTTGAGTGGCGGTCGTAGACCAGTTGCCCTTCAACGAAGGTCAGCAGCACCTGGGTCTTGTGGATGTAGTTGCGTGCCGGTGCAGCGAACAGGTCGCGGTCGATGACGATCAGGTCCGCCGATTTGCCCACTTGCAGGCTGCCGGTGCTGTGTTCCAGGCCCATGGCCACTGCGCCGTTGCTGGTGATCACAGTCAGCGCCTGCTCGAGGCTGATCGGGTCGCCGAAGCAAGCCGGGTCGTCGTTCCACGGGTTCTGCCGGGTGATCATGGTTTCCAGCGCCAGCCACGGATCGATGGACGCCACCGGCCAGTCGGTGCCCATCACCGCAGTGCCGCCGGCGGCGAGCACACCTTTGAAATCGTAGATGCGCTTGAGGCGTTCCTGGCCGTAACCGGAACGCGCACCGCTGGCGAACGGCGTCGGGTACCAGGCGGCCGGGGAAAACTCGGCGATGACATTCAGCTCCTTGAAGCGCGGCAGGTTGCCGGGGTGCAGCAAGGTGCTGTGAGCGCACTGGTGACGCACACCGCTGAAACCGTTGCGACGACGGGCCTCGGCCACGGCATCGAGGAACACGTCGGACGCGCCGTCACCGGTGCAGTGGGCGATCACGCGGATGCCCTTGCGGTCCATGTCCACCACCATGTCGGTGATGTGTTCCGGAGTCAGGTTGAGCTTGCCGCGCCAGCTCGACTCCTGCGGCCACGGGGTCAGCAGGTACGAAGACTTCGGCTCCACGGTGCCGTCGAAGTGGAACTTCACCGCGTTGGCGCTCAGGCGCGCGCTGCGGTAGTAGTGACGTTCGCCGGCCAGCAGCTCCCAGCGACGACGCACCGGGAAGATGTCGTCCTGCCAACTGATCGCCGCTTCGATGCGCACCGTCAGTTCGCCGCTGTCGTCGAGTTCCTTGAGGGCTTGCAAACGCTGTTCGCAGACGTGCACGTATTTGCTCGCCGTGACGCCGCGCGAACTCTGGAAGTGCACGCCATCGCGGTAGGCGCGACGCAACACGCTGACCGGTGTCGGTGGCATGGCGGCGTGGATCATCGCGTAGGCACCGTCGATCATCAGGCCGGTGGGTTCGCCGCTCAGCTCGTCACGCTCGAAATAACCGTTGCGCGGGTCGGACGTGTGGCGGTCGATGCCGGCCAGTTCCAGGGCCTTGGAGTTGACCATCATGGTGCCCCACATGCGGTCGAGCAGTGCCACCGGGCGGTCCGGCATGACGCTGTCGAGCCACTCGCGGCCCGGGGTCAGGCCCGCCTCGCGGAAGGTGTAGCGCACCCAGTACTGGCCGTAGATCCAGCCGTCGCCGGGATGGCTGTCGGCATAGGCGAGGATGCTTTCGCGCAGCTGCTCCGGGGTCGGGTCTTCGATGCCGACGTCGAGGTCATCGGCGTAGCGCGGCGCCAACGCGAGGTCGGGGTGCGTGTGCATGTCGTGCAGGCCCGGCATGCAGAATGCGCCTTGCAGGTCGTGCACGCGGGTGTTCGGGCCCTTGAACATCTCGATCTGGCCGAGGCTGGCGACTGCGATCAACTTGCCGTCGCGGATGGCCACGGCCTCGGCCCACGGGTTGGCCGGGTCCTGGGTGTAGATACGCCCGTTGGCGAGGATCAGGTCGGCGTAGGTCCCCTGCACGGAATGGGTAGAGGAAAAGTTATCGGACTCAGCCATGTAAGCCACCTTTGAGTTCAGGAGATTGAAAGGTCTGCCGGACGATCTACGTTTCGGCGACCTGAAAAAATTGTTGTTGTTTTAGTCAGCCAGAAACATGGCGGCGTCGACCTCGATCATCACCGGCTCATCGCTACTGCCGAGTTGCCCCAGCAGCTCGCGCAAGCCGTCCAAATCACGTGCCCGGTGATGGCTGACGTGGCAGCTTTGCGCCAGCGCAGCGAAGTCCGGCGTGAGGATGTCCACCCCCAGCAACGGCACCGCCTTGGCGTTCATGTAGTCGCGGATTTCGGCGTAGCTGCTGTTGTTCCACAGCAGCAGGATCACGCCGACGCCGGCCTCTTTGGCGGCGATCAGTTCGGCGCTGGAAAACTGCAAGCCACCGTCGCCGACCAACGCCACCACCGGTCGCAGGGGTTGGGCCAGCTTGGCGCCGATGGCGGCGGGCAAACCGTAGCCGAGGGTGCCGTAGCCGCTGCCGGCGTTGAACCAGCTATTGGGGGTTGGCGCCCGGTAGCCGAGGGCGCCCTGGTACACTGGTTGGGTCGAATCGCCGACGATCAGTGGCTGCGGCAAGTGATCGCGCAGGGTATCGAGCAGCGTTTGCATACGTGATTGTCTGGCGCTCCAGCCGGCGTGTTCGAGGGCGTTGACCTTGCTCACTCGCTCAGCCGCCCAAGCTGGATCGGCCTGGCGTTGCGGCAGGCGATCGAGCAACAAAAGCAAGCCTTGCCCGGCATCTCCCAGCAAGCCGACCGTGGCCGCTTGTACGCCGAGTATTTGCATGGGGTCGATGTCCAGGCGAATCAGCGGTGCCTTGAACTGCACAGGGCCAAGACCGAAAAAGTCGTAGTCGGTTTCCCCCAGCTCGGTGCCGATGGCCAGCACCAGGTCGGCCTCGGCAAACAGTTCGCGACCATGGGCCGAGGACTGGACACCGTCGAGCAACAAAGGATGTTCGGGGGCCAGCAAACCGCGGGCGTTGGTGGTCAGTGCCACGGGGGCCTGCAGGCGTTCGGCGAGTGCGGTCAGGGCTTCACTGGCCCGGCGCGCGCCACCACCGGCGAGAATCAAGGGACGCTTGGCGTTGTTGATCAGGGCCACGGCGTCATCAATGGCTTGCGGCGCAGGGGCCGGCGCGGCAGGCAATGAACGCGCACGCAAGTCCAGCCCGTCGGCAGACATCTCCAGCACATCCAGCGGAATCTCGATGTGCACTGGCCGCGGCCGCGTACAGCCGAACAAGGCAAAGGCCCGTGCCAGCACTTCCGGCAATTGCGACGGGTGTTGCAGCGTATGGCTGAAGGCACAGACCCCGGCGACCAGCGCGCGCTGATCCGGCATTTCATGCAGGTGGCCATGGCCCAGGCGCAGGTGTTCGCGACGGTTGCAGGTGGAAATCACCAGCATCGGCACCGAGTCGGCATAGGCCTGGCCCATGGCGGTGATGATGTTGGTCATGCCCGGTCCGGTGATGATGAAGCACACCCCGGGCTTGCCGCTGGCACGGGCATAACCGTCCGCCATGAACCCGGCGCCCTGCTCGTGGCGCGGGCTGATGTGCTTCAGGCGACTGCCGTGCAGGCCACGATACAACTCGACGGTGTGCACGCCGGGAATACCGAAGACGGTTTCAACACCATAGCCTTCCAGCAACTGAACGAGCGCCTCGGCACAACGGGTCATGCAGCACCTCTTGGATAAGGGGGCCAGCTCGGCCCAACGACGAATGGGGCTAGTATTGTTGAATCAACCGATACAACAATCGATTTTTTTTGGCCTGACTGTTCGATTTACGTCACCATATCTACCGCTCAAAACCATAACGGGATGATTTATGCGTTTTCCTTCGATGACAGCCCTTCGTGCGCTGGATGCGGTTGCCCGTCTGGGTAGCGTGTCGGTCGCGGCCCGTGAACTGAACCTGACCCGCAGCGCCATCAGCCACCAGATCAGCAAGCTGGAGGAGTGCGTCGGTTTCGCCCTGACCGAGCGCATTGGCCGAGGCATCGGCCTGACGTATCAGGGCGAACGCTATGCGCGGGAAGTGCACGGGATTCTGTTGAACCTGCTCGACGCCGGGCAGTTGGTCGACGACCAGGAAATCTCTGGGCGGCTGTGCGTCAGTTGCGCGCCGGGGTTCGCCACCTATTGGTTGTGCCACCACATTGGTGCGTTTCTGCGCCAGTACCCGCAAGTGCAACTCCAGCTGATTTCGCCGCGCACGCCGGATGACGTAAATAACCCGGCTGCTGACCTGTGCATCGCCTACGGGATTGGCGACTGGCCGGAAATGATCGTCGAGGAGATCGTGGCATTGCGTTTCTTTCCGGTGTGCAGCCCGCGCCTGATCAATGCCTTGGGCGGCCTGAAAAGCCCGCAGGAACTGAGCAGCTACCCCTTGCTGCACATGACCGACTACTCGGACTGGCGCGTGTGGCTGACCGCCGCGGGGGCTTCCGGGGTCAATGCGACGAGCGGCATCCTGTTCTCCGATGCGCACTGCGCCCAGTCCGCGTGCATTGCCGGCCAGGGCATCGCCATCGGTGACAACCTGATCAGCGGTGACGCGTTATCCAAGGGTTTGCTGGTGCGGCCGTTCGACATCACCATCGATTTGCACCGTGGCTACTACCTGGCGGCAGACCCGCAAAAGGCCGACCGCGCCGTGGTCCAGGCCTTCGGCAACTGGATCAAGACCCAGCTGCAATCGTCCCGTCAGACCTGGCAGGACACCCTGTAAAAGCACATCACATTCCCCTGTGGGAGCGAGCTTGCTCGCGATGAGGCCACCACAGTCACCATTGATGTCGCCTGATAAATCGCTATCGCGAGCAAGCTCGCTCCCACAGGGTAGAAGCTCTATTTCGGGGCATCTGGCCGAGGCGAAACACGCAGCTTATTTGTTCAATAAAACTAACCAATACGAGCAAAATAATTCCATTGATGTAGCGATATTTTTAACAATAATAAGCCCAAAGCCCATTTCGGATTCGCATCCGTCCTCGTACGTCTTATGGGCAATAAAAAGAGGAACCTCATTGTGTCCAGCCGTTCAGCGATCCAGCTCAGCGCTCAAGGTATCAGCCAGTATTACGGCCGTTTCGCGGCGCTGGATAACGTCGATCTCGACGTTCGCCAAGGTGAATTTCTTACCCTGCTGGGTCCGTCCGGCTCGGGCAAAACCACCTTGCTGATGATACTGGCCGGTTTCCTCAGCCCGACCTCGGGCAAGTTGATGGAGCAAGGCGTCGACATCATCCGGCGCTCCGCCGAGAAGCGGAACTACGGCATGGTGTTCCAGGGTTATGCGCTGTTCCCGCACATGAGCGTGGCCGACAACGTGGCCTACCCGCTGCGCATCCGCAAAGTCCCCGTTGAAGAACGCAATCGCCGGGTCAAGCACATCCTTGAAGTGGTCGGCCTCGGTGCACACATGCACAAGAAACCCGCCGAGATGTCCGGCGGCCAGCAGCAGCGCGTGGCGATTGCCCGGGCGCTGGTGTTCGAACCGGAACTGCTGCTGCTCGACGAGCCACTGTCGGCGCTGGACAAGAACCTGCGCGAACAACTGCAAACCGAGCTGCAACGCATCCACCGTCAGGTCGGTACCAGTTTCGTGTTCGTCACCCACGACCAGAACGAAGCATTGGCGCTGTCCTCGCGCATCGCGATTTTCAACCACGGCAAGCTGACCCAGGTCGACACCCCGGAAAACATCTACAACCGCCCCGAGAGCCGTTTCGTCGCCGAGTTCCTGGGCAAGATGAACCTGTTCCCGCTGGACAACCTGACCCGCAACGGCCAGATCGCCAGCGGCCGCTGCGGCACCAGCGTATTGCATGCCCAGGCGCCGAACGCACTGAGTGCGGCAGCGATCGTGCTGGCCGTGCGCCCAGAGCACATGGAGCTGCACAGCGAGTGCCCGACCAGGGAGGGCTACAACGTGATGCCCGCGCAACTCACCGACAAGGTTTATCAAGGCTCCAGCACCCATCTGGCGCTCAAGGTCGGCGGCGACACGCTGCCGATCAACCTGTCCGTACCCGGCAATCACCCGGGCGCGTCGATGCCCGGCGGCGCGCCGGTGTGGTTGAGCTGGCCGGTGCAGCAAAGCTTCCTGCTTCAGGCCTGAACCCAAAAAACTGCGTCACAAAGCTCTCTTCCAATGACAACAACAAGGCCGGTGCCCACGCAGGCACCCGCTGACTGAGGACTTGCCCATGCGCCAGGATCACCAACAAGACTGCATCGAAGTGCTTATCGACAAGGCCCGCGACGGTCAGATCAACCGCCGCACCTTTATCCAGGCCATGGGCCTGCTGGCAGCGGTGCCCCTGGCGCTGCGCAGCGGCATCAGCTGGTCGGCGGACAAGCCGCTGGTGGTGGTCAACTGGGGCGGCGACGCCCTGAACGCATTCCGTTCGGCATGGACCGACACCTTCACCAAAAACACCGGCATCCAGGTGCGTATCGACGGTGCCGGCCCGACCGAAGGGGCCATCCGCTCGCAGCTGGCCAGCGGCCAACCGAGCTGGGACGTGGTCGACGTCGAGAGCTACAGCGCCATCGTGCTGGGCCGGGAAAAGATCCTGCAGCCACTGGACTACAACACCATCAAGCGCGATCAGGTGGCCCCGGCGCTCTCCTCCGATTACGGCATCGCCAGCTACCAGTTCAGCTACGTGATGGCCTGGGACAGCGAAAAATTCGGTGAAAACGGGCCCAAGACCTGGGCCGATTTCTGGGATGTGAAGAAATTCCCCGGCAAGCGCACGCTGTACAAGTGGATGAACGGCATGCTCGAAGCGGCGTTGCTGGCCGACGGCGTTCCAGCTGATCAGTTGTACCCGCTGGACGTGCCACGGGCCCTGAAGAAGATCGACGAGATCAAGCCGCACGTCTTGTCGTTCTGGAGTTCGGGTGCCGAGAGCCAGCAACTGATGGTCGACGGCGAGGTGTCGGTGGGTGCGATCTGGCACACCCGCGCCAAGCTGCTCAGCGAAGACACCGACAACCGCGTGCGCTGGAGCTTCGACAACGGCTTCATCAACTCCAGCAGTTGGGCGGTATTGAACGGCAACCCCGGCGGCACTCAACCGACCATGCAGTTCATCCAGCAAGCCTTGCAACCCGAAGGCCAGCTCAAGCTGTTCGAACTGCTGGGCAACGGGCCGTCCAACAGCGCCACGGAAAAGCTGATGTCGGCCAAGCAACTGGAAGCCAACTGCGCCTCCGAAGAAAACCTGAAGAAGCAGATCGCTCTCAACGCCCAGTGGTACGCCGACAACTACTCCAAAGCTCTGGAAGAGTACCTGACGCGGCTGTCCAAGTGAGCCTGTGACCATGACCACCACCCTGACCTCGACCCTGACCGCCCCCAAGCCCCGCTTCAGCTCACCGGGCCTGGAGCGCGGCCTGCTGCTGTTTCCACTGCCGGTGTTGCTGCTGGTCTTCTACGTGCTGCCGTTCCTCGGCGTGGTCGGCTGGAGCTTCTCGCTGCCGACGCCGGGCATCGAGCAGTACCAGCGCATCGCCACGGACCCGGCGATCCACGAAATGCTCTGGCGCACGTTGCGCCTGTGCCTGACCGTCAGTGGCCTGGCCTTGATCATCGGTTACCTGCTGGCCTACTGCTGGGTGTTCAGCCCGCCGTTCTGGCAGCGCGTGGTGGAGATCTGCATCTTCATTCCGTTCTGGATTTCCGTGCTGGTGCGGGCCTTCGGCTGGTTGATCGCCCTGCGCAGCAACGGCGTGCTCAACAACGGGCTGATGGGCATGGGGTTGATCGACCAGCCGCTGCAACTGAGCCGCAATGAGATAGGCGTGGTCATCGGCATGCTCCACGTGATGATTCCGTATGCGGTGTTCCCGCTGCTGTCGACCATGCGTCAACTCGACCAGCGTGTGCTCATGGCCTCGCGCGGCCTGGGGGCCGGTGCCTTGCGCACCTTCTGGCAAGTGCTGCTGCCGCAGACCCTGCCGGGCATTCTGGGCGCGTTCATCATGGTCTTCGTGTTCTGCCTGGGCTTCTTCATCACCCCGGTGCTGTTGGGTGGCGGGCAAACGGTGATGATCGCCGAGTATGTGTTCCTGCAAATGTTCCAGACCAGCAACTGGGGCCTGGGCGCGGCACTGAGCGTGGTGTTGCTGGCCCTGGTCAGCGCGCTGATCTGGGTGCTGTTGAAAATGACCCGCGTCAACCGACTGGTAGGCTGAGATCACTATGAATACCCATCGCACAAGCCTGAGTACGCGGCTGTTGGCCGTGGTCGCCATGGCCTTCATGCTGTTCCCGCTGCTGACGGTCATTCCGGTGTCGTTCACCAGCAAGCGCTTCCTGTCGATGCCCGAAGGCAACTGGTCGCTGCGCCACTACGAAGCGCTGGTGAGCAACCCGGACTGGTTCCACGCCATCAGCCAAAGCCTGACCATCGCCTTCGCCACCAGCGTCATCGCCACCCTGCTGGCCGCCAGTTTCAGCCTCGGCATCTGGTACATGCGCTCCAAATGGGCCACGGCCCTGATCGGCCTGGTGCTGTTGCCGATGGCGATCCCGCCGGTGATTTCCGCACTGGTGCTGTACTTCATGGAGACCAAGCTCGGTCGCTTCGCGCCGGGCATGGGCTACGACACCCTGACCGGCGTGGTGATTGCCCACGTGATCATGGTGGTGCCGTACGGCGTGGTGACCATGCTGGTGGCCCTCAGCCAGATCGACCGGCGCATCGAACTGGCCTCGCGCAACCTTGGCGCCAGCCTGATGCAGACCACGTTCATGGTGATCCTGCCGAACCTGAAACTGGGTCTGGCCTCCACCGCGCTGCTGGGTTTCGCCCTGTCCTGGGAAGAAGTGGCGGTGACGCTGTTCATCACCAGCGTCAACGTCGACACCCTGCCCAAGCGCATCTGGAGCGGCTTGCGCGATAACGTCGACCCGAGCGTCGCGGCGATTTCGGTGTTGCTGATCTCGCTGACCTTGCTGGTGCTGATCGGACGGCTGGTGGTTCAGCATCTGGCGGATAAACGGGCGCAGAAACTCCTGCATCCGTAAGCATTTCAAAAAAAAGCCCTGCGCTTGCCATACAAGCGCGGGGCTTTTTTCGTTCAACCGCCGCCATTCCTGTAGGAGCGAGCCTGCTCGCGATGGTCTCAAGGGCACCGCGCTCATCCAGAATGAACGCGTTATCGTTAACGTCCATCGCGAGCAGGCTCGCTCCTACAGAAAGCGAAATCATGACCAGCCGCCTGTTGATCCGTGACAACGCGGCGTCGGTCCAATAGATTAGGCGGCCTGAAAAAGCCCCCGGGCTTTCTCGCCCCTATTCAAGTTCAAAGAAGTAGTGAAATTTCAATGTCCGATTCCAACACCGCTGAATCCGTAGTCACCTTGTCGTCCAAAGCGGAATACGAAAACTCCATCAATCTTTCACAACACGTACCCCAGGCGAAAACCATCAGCGAGATGGTGCTGGACGCTTTCCAGTCCACCCGCGAAAGTGATCAGATCCGCGAACTGCGCGCCGCCATTCGGCAGGCCCACGACAGCTTCGACGACGACAAGGCCTATGAACTGATGGGCCAGCTCAAGCAACTCAAGGACGCCGAAGCCGCCGACATCGCCGCGCTGGAAGACCTGAGCAGCAAGTTCCCGATAAGCCGCATCCTCTCCAGCTTCAAGGACGACCCGGCGTTCCAGGAAATCGTCTACGGCCTGGCCCTGAAGGTGCTGAACCAGACGCACCAGGCCATCAGCAACCCGAGCGGCGGCAAGAGCAAGGCCGCCAAGGCCAAGAAAGAAGTCGAAGTGTTCACCATCAGCAAGGACGGCATCAGCGTCACCCTGCCGCTGCGCACCCCACGCTCGCGCCTGAACGTCGACCGTGAAGCCCTGGAATTCCTCGGTTTCACCTTCGTTGGCGAAGGCGATGAGGCAGAACTGGAAAGCGAGACGTTCCTGGACAACAGCGGCGCCGAGCAAGCGGTCAACCGCAAGAACATCATCACCGCCCTGCAACAGCAGACCGCGTTCGACGGTTATAGCATCGCTGCGCAGTAATACCTGATGTTGTGGCTAGCGAGCTTGCCTGTGGCGAGGGGGCTTGCCCCCGTTCGGCGGCGAAGCCGTCGTAAACTCGGTGAATGCGGTTTTCCTGAAAGACTCAAATAGCTTGATTGGGGTGGCTGCGCCACCCAACGGGGGCAAGCCCCCTCGCCACAGGTCACTCACTGACTCAAATAAGAGCCCTGCCCTAGCGCAGGGCTTTTTATTGCCCGTGATTCGGGCAAAACCGCGATTACTCTTCCAGTATCGACGCAGAACAACACTTCCCTTCACCCATGAGCACCACGGGTCCGCCTGCGGGGAGCGTCAACTCACTTTCCAGCCCAGACCTCGGTGGTGCAACTGCTGAGGTCATCATGAACACGACCCCTTTGTATCGCCAACTGGCCAATCACTATCTGGACGCTATCCGCAGCGGCACCTTGAAAACCGGTGAACGCTTGCCCTCGATCCGCTTGATGATGGAAAAACACGCCGTCAGCCTGTCGACCGCGGTGCAGGTGTGCCGGGAACTCGAAGACTGCGGCGTGCTGGAAGCCCGACCGCGTTCCGGCAACTACATTCGCCTGCCCGATACCTTGCCCAGACCCGCCCCGGTTGCCTCGGCGCCAGCGCTGGATACCACCGCCTATGTCGGCATTCATCAACAGGTCTCAACGGTGCTCAAGGCCAGTCAGCGCGCAACGATCAAGGTCAATTTCGCCAGCGCCTACTGCGCGCCGGAGCTTTATCCGCTGAAGACCTTGCAAGACAACATGATCAAGTCGCTGCGCTACGACACCCGCCTGCTCGGCGCCGCGAGCTCGACCTGCGGCAACAGCGCATTGCGCCACCTCCTGGCGCGGCGGGCGCTGACCAGCAAGACCCACCTGGCCCCCGAACGGATCGTGATCACCAACGGCGCCACCGAAGCAATCAACCTGGCCTTGCGTGCGGTCACCCGCCCCGGCGACACCGTGGCCGTGGAGTCGCCGACCTTCTACGGTCTGCTGCAAATTCTCGAAAGCCTGAGCCTGCGAGTACTGGAAGTCCCGGCCTCGGCCCACACCGGGCTCAATCTGGCGGCCCTGGAGCTGCTGCTGCAAGGCCCTGAACGGGTCACGGCGTTGATCGTCATTCCCAACCTGCAAAACCCGCTGGGCAGCATCATGCCCGACGCCAACAAGGCACGGCTGGTGAAACTGTGCGCCGAGCACGACACCGTGCTGATCGAGGACGACACCTACGGCGACCTGGTGGACACCGAGCAGCCGCTGTCCACACTCAAACATTGGGACCGCACCGACAACGTGATCTATTGCGCCTCGCTGAACAAAACCCTGGCACCGGGCATGCGCCTGGGCTGGATCAGCGCCGGGAAATGGCACGACCGTGTGGAGATGCTCAAGCACACGCAGTCGCGGGGGTGCGAGCTGTTATCGCAACTGGCGGTCAGCGAATTCATGCGCACACCGTCTTATGAGCGTTACCTGCGACGGTTGAGGAAAACCCTGACCGTACAACGCGCGCAGATGAGCACGGCGATCGCCCGCTATTTTCCCATCGGCACCAGCGTGACCCACCCGCAAGGCGGCACGCTGTTATGGGTGGAGTTGCCTCGCCGGCATTCATCCATGGCGTTTTTTCACGAAGCGCTGAAGGTCAGCATCCAGATTTCCCCTGGGGATATCTTTTCCAACACCGAGCGTTTCGATCACTTTGTGCGCATTGGCTGCGGCGCGCCGTATTCGCCACGGATTGATGAGGCACTGCAGGCCTTGGGTCGCATTCTGAAAAATCAGGGCTAACACGTCCCTGTGGGAGCGAGCCTGCTCGCGAAAGCGGTGTATCAGTCACATCGACTTTGAATGTACTGACGCCTTCGCGAGCAGGCTCGCTCCCACAGGTTGGGGCGTGATCTTCAGATTGGATTCTGGTGCAGACAAACGATATGCGGGTCGTCATTCCAGTGCGCGAAGCGCTCGGCGATCAGCGGGTCGTGACCGGGGATGACGTGGTCTTCACCATCGGCCAGGCGGTCGATCTCGGTGAAGGCTTCGAGGGTTTGCGCCAGGTCATCGAGGATCGGGAACGGACTGCGCTCACGAATGTTCACCCACAGGTGCGCGGCATCCGAGGCCAGCACAATCCAGCCGCGCTCAGTGTTCACGCGCACCACCTGGCTGCCCGGCGTGTGTCCGCCCACGGGGTGCAGGGTCACACCTGGCAACACCTCGACCGTGCCGCTGTGCAATCGCATCCGCCCTTCGAACAGCGGCGGCAGCGCCGACATCACGTCCTCGACCTCGTAGGTTTTGTTCACCGTGCGATGGGCCATTTTCGGCCCGGTGCAGAAACGCAGTTCCGCTTCCTGCAAATGCACGGTCGCCTTCGGGAACAGCCCGAGGTTGCCGGCATGGTCCCAGTGCAAATGGGTCAGGATCAGGTGCTCGACCCGGGCCGGATCGATGTCCAGCTGCCGCAGGGATTCTTCCGGCAGGCGGTACATCTGGCGATTGCGCCGGTCCGCCGTGGCCGGTTGGAAACAGGTGTCGACCACTATCACCTGCTGCTCGTTGCGGATGACCCAGAAGTAGTAATCCAGCGGCATCGGCGCATTCGGATCACCGCAACAGGCGTCGTAGAGAAAATTCTCCCTGGCGGTGCGCTGGGCGTTTGCGCCGACACGGATGGCGAACACTTCGTACACAGGCGTGGACATAGATACCTCCGGGCTCAGGCGGCCGCCGTGGTTTTGAGGGTCGGACGGAAGTCGAAATCGATCTGCTCGCCGATGCCCAGGTCCTGTGCCAGTTTATGCAGGCCGCTGTAGTCGCGCATGATGGTCGCGTTCTTGTTGCTTTCGCGGGTGTCGGCAATGATCATTGCCGCCTCCTCGACCCCGAGCTGCGTCAGAATCGCCTCCCACATCGAGTAGTCCTGAGCGATAAAGGCACTCAGCGCCACAGACAGGTTGCGTGCGAAAAATTCCCGCTGGGTCGGCTGCATGTTGGCGTACATGACCTTCGCCACTTCAGCCAGCACCTTGCTGTGAGCGTATTCGTCGCGGTTGTGCAGTTCGGCCACCCGGCGGTTCTGCGGCTGGATGGTCTGGTCATCCGCCAGCAAATCCAGATAGGCGTTGACGCTGATCTCGGCCACCACCGCAAAAGTGATCGCCGCCAGATCTCGCTGCCATTGCTCGGTCAGCTCTGCCTGCAAGGCTTTCAAGCGCAGGTAAGTGACGGACGGCGGCAGATCCAGATTCTGATCCAGCGCCCGCTCCAGCCTGGTCCGTTCGATGGCGCGCAGGTGCATCAGCGTGTGGTAGTGCTCGTCGATCAGGGTCTGTTGCATGGCCTCGCGAAAATGCCAGTCGTCCTTGCCCAGATACTGATTGGCAATGACGCTGAGGGCCGGATTGACAATGTGTTCTTCGGCGGTGACGGTGCGCAGGTTGTAGCCGATCCAGCCCCAGGTCACCACGCTGCTCTTGAGTTCGTCACTCAAGGCCTGGAATGTCGGGTGATGGAAAAACGGCACCATGCACTCCGGGTAATCCGGGCGCAGCGGGTCGAATTCTTCAGTGATCCGGGCCCTGTCCGGCGCACAAACGGAGGCGCGCTTGGTCCAGGCCTGGTTGAGCCGCACGATCAGTTGATGATCGATCTGGGCGATCTCGATTGCTGTTTGCATGACGCGATACCTGTAAGACGCGTACCCGCCAAGGGGTACGCCAAAAGAATGAAAGGCGCCGGAAAAATCAGGCCAGCCAATAGCGGGTCAGGTTGCGCGCCGGATCAGTGTAACGACTGCGGGCGTGAATCATCCGCCAGTTGTCCCAGATCAGCAGGCATCCGTCGGGAATCAGCACCGGAATGTTGTGCTCGACGAAGTACGCCTCGCCGAGCGCGGCAAACCTGGCCAGCGGCGAAGTGCTGTTGGCGACCAGGGATTGTTGTAGAGCTTCCCTGGACGGGTTTACATCGCCGTAGTGAAACTGGTTGTAGCTGAAGCGGAAAATATCCCCGTCCTCCGTAGGCGTGAGGATGTACTCCTTGACCCGCCGTTGGCCCGGTTCCCCCGGTTTGGCGGTGGCGACAAATTCGACCGGCGTGTCATCGAGCCATGCGCGCAGTTGCGGCTCGCTGCGTTCGAGGGTGCGGAGAAATTCATAGCCGTCCACCAGCCCGGTGTGCCCGCCGCCACACGTCGCCTGTTTATGGCAATGCAATGCCAGGTAACGGGGCGGCGGTCCGTACACCGGCGCCTCAGTGTGCGGGCCAATACCGTTCATGCTCTGGGAATAGGGCAAGTCTTCGTAACCTGGTTTGCGAGTGATGGGAAAGGCCATCTGGCCGTTGAACTGCGGAATGATCGGACCGAACTCATGCAAGGTGCCTACGACATCATCGGCAAATTCTTCCGGGGTCAGCACAGTCCAGCCCAACGTCGACAGCTCTTCATGACGATGGCCGAGCGAAATGTAAGGTTGAGACGCAACAATCCCTTGATCTGACATGGTGAGTTTCCTGGCAGGTGATCAGGCGTTTACGGTTGAGGTGTAAGCGGCAATGAAGTCGCGGCAGGCGCCGCCCGGTCGATAGCGGCACTCATCGATGCTCTGCACCGGGGTGATTTCGGCGGCGGTGCCCGTGAGAAAACATTCATCGAAGTCGCCGAGTTCCGTAGGCAGAATCGTTCGCTCGACCACCTGATAATCCAACGCCCTGGCCAGTTCGATCACGGTTTGCCGGGTGATGCCGTTGAGAAAACAATCCGGCAGCGGGGTGTGCAGCGTCCGGCCCTTGACGAAAAACACATTGGCGCTGGTGGCTTCGGCGACATGGCCGCGCCAGTCGAGCATCAACGCATCGTGGTACCCCGTGTTCTCGGCGTCGTGCTTGCTCAGCGTGGCGATCTGGTAGTGCCCGGAAGCCTTGGCCTCGAACGGGCTGCTGCAAGGTGGCGGGCGGCGCCAGCTCGCGGTTTTCAAGCGGATGCCGGCCATGCGCGCCGCCGGGTCGAAATAGCTCGGCCACTGCCAGCAGGCGATGGCCAGGTGAACACGGTTGAAGCGTGCCGAGGTGGAGATCATTTCACTGCCGCGCCAGGCCACCGGGCGCAAATAACCGTCGACCACCTTGTTGCGTTGCAGCAGTTCATGGCTCGCCGCCTCCAGTTCGGCCAGCTCATAGGGGATGGCAAAGTCCATCAGGTGCGCCGAGCGGTACAGCCGCTCGCTGTGCTCGCGCAGCTTGAAGATCCTGCCGTTGTAGACCCGCTCGCCTTCATACACGGTGCTCGCGTAATGCAGGCCGTGGGTCAGCACATGCAACTGCGCCCGGGACCACTCGACGAACTCGCCGTCGAGCCAGATGACACCCTCGCGCTGATCAAACGGGATACTGCTCATATCCATATCTCCCCATTGTTCATGAATGTTCCTACGCCGTTTCCAGCAACACCGGTATCAATTCCGGCACGGCAGAGAGCTCGGTCTGAAAGAAGAACGAACGCTCGCCGAAGGCCGGTTGCAAGTCGTCGAACCAGGTCACTTGCGGATCGAAGCGCGCGTAGAACGTGCGCAACACCCATTGCGGATTGCGTGCCTGGAGGAACTGCAAGACGAAGACTTTTTCCCCGGCGACGGTCTCGATGCCGTTGATCAACACCTTGCCGTAGAAGGTGCTCATGGACGGCCCGCGCACCGTTCGCGCAAGCCCAGACACCGTGCGGTACGCCGCCTGGAAGATCTCAAAGGCCCGTGCCAGCGGCATCGCGAAGTAGTGGCTGGGGCCGGTGTCACGCTCGACGAACATGTAATACGGCACGGCCCCTAGCCGCACGCCTTCGGTCCACAGCGCGGCCCAATCGGCGGGGTTTTCGTTGATGTGGCGGATCACCGGCGCCTGCATGCGCAGTGTCGCGCCCGTCGAGCGGATGCGCTCGATGGCCTGGCGGGCAATGGCCTGGCGGATCTCCACCGGGTGGTTGTAGTGGCCCATGATCGACAGGTTTTTACCCGCCGCGACGATGCGCCGGAACAGCTCCAGCAACTCGGGCGCATCCTTGTCGCTGACAAAACGCTGCGGCCAGTACGCCACCGATTTGGTGCCGATGCGGATGCTCTTGAGGTGTGGCAATTGCAGCAGCGGCTCGATGTAACCGGCCAGCGAGCGGGTGTTCATGATCATCGGGTCGCCGCCGGTAATCAGCACGTCCGTGACTTCGGTATGCACCCGCAGGTAACTGACCAGCTCCTGGGACTCTCGGGCGTTGAATTTGAGTTCTTCCTCGCCGATGAACTGCGCCCAGCGGAAACAGAAGGTGCAGTACGCGTGACAGGTCTGACCGGCACCGGGGAAAAACAGCACGGTCTCGCGGTACTTGTGCTGGATGCCCGGTAGGACTTTGCCGTTGAGCGTGACGCCGTTGTGGGTCAACTGTCCGGCCGGATGCGGGTTCATGCGCAGCCAGATCGCCTCGATCCGATGCTTGATCGCCGCGCTGTCATCCAGCTCGATCAGTTGTTTGAGCGAGGCGTATTCCTCTGGCAGCAACATGTCCTTGTGGGGGAAGGTCATGCGGAAAACCGGATCGTCCGGAATGTTGTTCCAGTCGATCAGCGTACCCAGCACGTATTCATTGGTGCGAAACGGCATGACCCGGGCCACGACGGTCATGGCCTCCTGCAACGCCGGCGTCAGCTTGTGCCAGTAAGGTGTGTCGCGGATGGTGCGTGAGTTATAGGGTTTGTAGCGTTCGTGCTCCGACAGTCCTTGCATGGCCGCGCTCCTGGTGGTTGCCCTGAGTGTTGTTAGGCGATGGCCGGCGCTTTGCGCTCTATGTCCATCCACGCCCGAACGCTGTCGCGATCCCACTGGCGACGCACATAGGCTTGGAGCCGTGCCGGCACCGGATCGCCGTTGGCAACCAGGCGGTTGAGCATGATTGCCAGGTCGGTGTCGGCAATGCTCCAGTCACCGAACAGATGCTCGGCGCCCTCCTCCAGCAGATGGTCGGCGACGAACAACAGGCGTTCGACGGCGGCTTGGGCCTCGTCGGGCAGCGCGGTGTTTTTCTTGCCGAAGTACACCAGGTCAAACGGGCGCTCCTTGCGCACCGCCAGCAAGTCACTGCGCAACCAGGCCTGCAATTGACGGGCACGGGCACGCTGCTGGAGGCCCTGTGGATAGAGCTTTTTATGCCCCGGGCAGAGTTCATCGAGGTACTCGGCAATCGCCGAGGATTCCGACAAGGCAAAATCGTCGTGAACTAATGTTGGTATTTTGCAGGTCAGCGAAAGATCGCGATAACTCGTCCCATAGTTCTCGCGCGATTTCAGATCAACCGTGACAAGTTCAAATGAAAGTTGCTTTTCCTTGAGCGCGACAAAAGCCGACATCGCAAAAGCGCTGACATGATCGGCGCCGACATACAGTTTTAGCTTCCTGTTTTCCATAGAGCACTCCATTGACTGACTGCAGGGATCAACGTGCATTGGAAGTGATCGTAGTTAGTTGAATGAAGGCTGAATAGATACAGAATTTGTCCGTTTCAATCGATACAGAAAGTTGTTTTCTACCGGCAGACACGCAGCCAAAAGCACTGCAAATGGGGATACAGGGGCAGGCCTGTAAAACAAAAAAGGGAGCCAACGAAGGTTGGCTCCCTGGGTTGATGCGTTGGGTAATTACGGCCGGGTGGTGATCAGGCCATGGCTGTCGGCAAAGTTCGAGAGCAGTGCCATTTGTGGCATGTTGCTCATGTTCAGCATCGCCAGAGACTCGTGTTTGCTGGTGTTGACGAAGCCATGCCGGGTCCAGGCCGGCACCAGCAGCACGTCGCCGCTGCTGACGTCGACCCCATCGGCATCGCCGAGGGTCAGCACGCCACTGCCACACTGGATAACGAACAGATGCCACCAGGAGTGGGCATGACCGTTGAGCGTCACACCGGGGTTCAGCCATTGCATGGCGATCGCCATCCCGGGCGTCACCGCACAGCCGTCAATGCTCTTGTCGTGAGCCAAGGCGACAATATCCACGTCGCTGGCCTCAAGGGTCTGACGCATACCCGCCAGTTCGGTGCCTTTCCACACCTTGGCACTTTGCTGTCGATGATGCAGACTCTGACGAAAGTCCTTATATGAAAAAAACGCACCTTGAAAGTTGTCCATTCGCACGTCCTTTCTTTTTATTTCCCACACTTTAGCGCTAAACCTTAAGTTATAGGGTTCAGCGCTGTAAAGTCTGGAATTAATTTACAAAACCGATGGGCGCAAGGCGGCGATCATGTCCACTTCTATCGCGGCATTCTTGGGTAATTGATAAACACCGACTGTAGTGCGTGTATGTTTACCGGCATCGCCCAACACGTGGCTGAACACATCCGAGGCGCCGTTGGCCACTTCGCTCAAGTCGACAAAATCCGCCGTGGACCTCACATAGACCGTTACCCGGATCAATGACTTGATCTTGTCCAGCGAACCGATGGCATCGACGATCAACGCCAGCCCGCGCATCGCACTGATGCTGGCGGCCGCTTGCGCATCGGCCATGCTGAGGTCCAGCCCGACGCGGCCAGGGTAATGGATCTTGCCGTTCATGCGTGGCACCAGGCCGCTGATGTACAGCTCATCGTGATGACGGATCAGCGGCGCATAATGCCCGCCTGCGGTGTTTTCGCCGTAGATGTCATAGCCAAACTCTTTGGCCAGGGCGATGAAGCGTTCATCGCAGGTCATGTGCTGGATCATTGATCGAACCCTCTTGATCGGTAATGCAAAAAACGGCTGCTTGCAGGCTCAACACACGGCACAGGTAGCCGGTGCCAGGCAAGTCACCTCGATGCGTGACTCAATCGACTCGGCCAGGCGCAACAGGTCGTTGCTCAGTTGCCCGTAGTCTTCGTTGAACAACACGATGTGGCCGACGAATGAGAAGTTGTCTTTCACTAATGCGCTGACCGAGTCGCCAATCCGCTTGGCGTACTGTGCTTCCACCAGGTCGATGCGCAGTTCGCGGGCCAGGGTCTCGATGTCTGGTGTTACCCGCAGGATGCCGCCGGCTGGCGCTCTTAGCAGGCGAATGCCGCAGTAGCCGCGAGCCACCGGCTCATGCTGCTCGGTCTTGCCTTCCACCGCCCAGCGCACCCAGCGTTCCCACGGATCGAAATTGACGAAGGCGCGCTTGGCCAGGTCCCAGATGTGCATGCCGCCGGGGCGCATGTTGGTTTCCACGGCGCTGGTCAGGTTGTCGCGGCGCAGGAACACTTCGTTGTGCCAGGCACCGTTGTCCCGGGACACCAGACCCGACATATGCCGACCGGCAGCCATCAAGCGTGCCTGAACCTGCGCCGCAAGCGGTGCGGGGACGACTTGCTGGATCTCTGCTCGGTAGGCGCCTTCGGTGGTGGTTTTTTCAGTCACCCAGGTGCTGCCGGCCACATAGTCCCAGCTGTATTCGCGGGCGTTCTGCACCAGTTCTTCAAGGACGATGCCGCCTTCGCGGTAGGGCTTGAGGGCGAGCCAGGCGTCATCGCATTCCGAAGGGTGATGGATCACGCGACAGCCTCGGCTCGCCCCTTCGCAGGCTGGCTTGATGAAGGCCTTGCCACCCAGTTCGACGACGCTCTGGCGCAGTTCCGGCAGGCTTTCGATCCGCACGGAAAACACCGGCCGGTATTCTTCAGGGGAGGTGCTGGCCGTCGCTTCAAGCCGACGAAAGATCTGCTTGTCCAGGCCCGCCCGCGCTTCGTCCGGGGTAATGCCCGGCAGGCCGAAGTGAGTGGCCAGTGCTGCACCGAGCAGCACGCCGCGATCGGAGAACGGCAGTACGCCGATCAGCTTCCAGTTATCGGCATTCAGGCACCCCACCACCAGTTCAAGGGACGCCGCCACGTCTTTCTCGGCCAGTGAAGTGCTGCAGACGTGATCGGCCACCTGGTCGTCATGGGGCTGAATCTTCTCGACCAGCAGGATGAGCCTGGCGTTGTAGAGCGACTTGCACAGCTCGCGCAATTTCTGGATGTCGTGAACCCGATTGCCGTTGTAACCGACCACTACCACGCATGAAGTCGTATTCATAATGCCCCCGACCTGCAAAGTGAAAACCGCAACGGCGATGACTCAGTCATGCAGCGACGCATTGGATTGACGGTTGAGCCAGTACCAAGCCAGGATCCCGCCGGCGCCGATGGCGGCGAGGACCAGCGCGTTGTACGGCGCCGGCACCACTCGCATGATCAACACGGTCAGCCCGGCCCCCACCCCCAGGGACACTTCCTTGACGAACATGTTGTTTTGCTTGACCGAGAAGTAATCGAGGTAGCTGAAGGCGCATTCGGCGATCGACAGCAACGCCACCCAGATCAGCGCCCCGGCAAGGGTTTCGACGTGGAATGCGGCTGGCGAAGACAGCACGGCAAAGCCGCCGACGATGATCCCGATCACTGCCACGACCTTGAAGCGCCCGGTGCGCTCGATCAGCTTCATCACCGGCAGCTGGGCGAACACCACCACGGCGCTGTTGAGGATCAGCATCAGGCCGTACCAGGCCGGCAGCTCGCCGGTCTTGAGCAGGATCGCCTGTGGCAGGATCGAGAACACTCCGAACAGCTTGATGCCCATGATGATCCCGGCGATCACCCACGGCAGTTTGTTGCCCCAGCTGCTGCCGACCTGACTGGCCGGACGGGCCAGCACCGGTTCGCTGGTGAAGGTTGCGCCGAGGGCGATCGGCAGGCACAGCAACACGAACGCCGCCGCACCGAGGAAAAACATCGTTGGGGTCAGCAGCGGCGACAGCAGGATCAATCCGGCCACCAGGCTACCCATGTTCATGGCCACGCGGTTGTAGGCCGCGCCTTCCTTGGTCTGGGCCGCTTCGCTCTTGATCAGATAACCGGCTATGGCAATGCCGTAGGCAAAGAGTGCGGCGGCAAACATCACCATGCCTTGATTGCTGGTCAGCGCCAGCAGCACCAAGCCAAGGCCGGCACACAGCAGCGTGACGCTCAGGGAGCGGCGGCCAAGCACCAGTAAAGTCAGGGGCAACAGCAGTAACAAGGCACGATATCCAAGGGCCAGGATGCTGTTGGTGGCCGTGTCGAGCCAGACGTTGGCCTTGCCCAGCACCGCGAACAGCGAGACAGCCGTGATGATCCGGATCGTGAATAACCGCAGGTTAATGACCGGCTTGGCCACCGCGACCGTTGTTTCGACACTCATGCAGCACCTCAGGAACCGGATGAACGCCCACCAATAAAGGCCGACATTCAGAAAAGTCTGTAAGGGCATGGTAGAGAGAGAGGCTTGTCCTGATCAGGGCAAGTTCGTATAGAATCCAACGAACTTTACTGCCGGAGAGACCAGTAAAATGCAGGTTCAACGCGCAGTCATTGCCGCCATTGAATTCCAGCCCGGCGCGCCGCTGGTGCAGCAGATCGTCGATCAGTTGACGCAAGCCATCAGCACCGGGGGCCTGCCCCACGGCGCCAAGCTGCCGCCGATTCGCGAACTCTCCGACTTGATGAACGTGGGCAAGTCCACGGTGGTCGATGCCCTGGACCGCATGCGGGCCAAGGGGCTGGTAGTATCGCGCCAGGGCTCGGGGCATTACGTGCATCGCTCCGAAGCGGCGCTGAAAAGTGGTACCGGCCCGGACCTGCAACCCCAGGACACCCTCAGCGTGATTCGCCGCGCACTGCTGCTGGACAACGGCGCGCTGCGCCCCGGCTGCGGTTTCCTGCCGACCTCGTGGCTACCCGCCGAAGAATTGCAGAAAGCCGTGCGCAGTACTCTGCGAGCGACATCGTTGCGCATGGGCGAGTACGGCGTGGCCGGCGGTTACTTGCCATTGCGCCAGGCTCTGCGGGTCAAACTGGCGACCTTCGGCATCGAAGCGCCGGTGGACCAGATCATCACCACCGCCAACACCATGCAGGCCATCGACCTGCTGATGCGCCTGCTGGTCAAACCCGGCGACACCGTACTGCTCGATGATCCGTGCTACTTCAACATGCACGCCAACCTGGCGCTGCACGGCGCCAAAGTCGTCACCATCGCCCGGGATTGCGACGGCATGGACCTCGACGCGTTCGAGCAACTGCTGATCGCCCACAAACCCGTGCTGTACATGACCAACAGCACGCTGCATAACCCCACCGGCCACTCGTTCACCCCGGCCCAGGTCTACCGCTTGCTGGAACTGAGCCACCGCCATGGCTTCCACATCGTCGAAGACGATCTGTACTGCGACATCCAGCAACGCCGCACCCCGCGCCTGGCGGCCAGCGGGCTGGACAATGTGAGTTATGTCTCCGGCTTCTCCAAGACCCTGACCGCCAACAGCCGTGTCAGCTACACCGTACTGTCACCGCAACTGGCGGCACGCATGGTCGCCCTGAAAATGGCCTGTGGTGGCGTGACCTCGGAACTGGCGGAGCAGATTACCTGCACCATGCTCAGCGACGGCAGCTACGCCAAGCATGCGCGGCGCACGGTGGACCGGCTGTATGAATCCAACAGCCGAGTGGCCGGTTGGTTGGCGCAGGCCGGGTGTTCGCTTTCCTCGCTGCCCGGCGAAGGCGTGTTTATCTGGGCGCGATTGCCTGACGGTTTGCACGCCGAGAATCTGGCTCGCCAAGGGCTGGAGAACAACATGGTATTGGCGCCGGGGACCTTGCTGAGTAAAGGGCCGAATGCCAGTCAGTTCCTGCGCTTCAACGTGGCGCACAGCGACAGCTTGCAGGTGCGTGAGCGGTTTTTCCGCTTGCTCGACACACAAAGTAAATAACTGACACACCAACCCTGTGGGAGCGTTGTACATAAAACCGGCGGCACAACTGAATCTTTCGACTGCTCGCTAAAGTACAAAAATAACTGAGCGCTGCCCAAGCCCGTGGAAGTGGGCTTGCTGGCGAAATCGTTATGCCGCCCGCGCAAACGCGGCGTTGTTTCACCTCCCCCTCACTGACAATGCCCCGTCACGATGAGCGAAATCAGCAATCGCCCACCTCTGTTGCAAGCCATGCTGCGCCTGTTGGATTTCTCGACGGAACGGCTAAAGGTTGTTGCACCTGCCTTTGCAACGCTCCATAGAAAATCGTTTCGGTAAACCTCTTCATTCATAGGTGATTACATGCTGTCAGCAGTTTCCTCGCCCTCCCAAACAGTTCCAAGTAGCGCAGCAAGCACCTCTTCACAGGCGAGTAGTCAACCGCCCCCAGCCCAATCAATTGTTGATTTCAGTAGTGCAACCCCGGCAGAAGCGCAACAGGCCATGGGAACCAGTGCCAACCTCGGCAAGATTGTATTGTTTGAAGGTACACACTTCTATTTGAAAGATGCAGTAAGTTATCTGCCCGTAAGCCCGGAAATGGGTAATGCGATCACCTCGCGAGAAGTCGCCAGCGCCAAGATGTATGGCTTGTTTTTACCCGCACCGGAAGAGTTGATGGTCAATCAATGCGGCTCGATGATGGGAGGCGAAGACAACAAAATTTACATTGCCTCTAAACTCGTCAGCTACCAGGATTTTGCAGACTGTTTAATACGAAAAGAGTTAGCTGATGATCTTGAGCAACAATTCGAGGAGTTCACCAATGTGCATACAGAGGCCTTCAAAAGAAATGCTGACACTGCCAAAGGCCTGACTGACGAACTATGCGTTTTACGGGAAAAACACAGCAATTGGTGGGCAGGGACCGGTGGTGCCCCCAATACAGAGCTGGTTCAAACTTATAGACCCAGGGCGGAACAACTTGATGAAGTGATGCAAGCGCAGATTCACCTGTTACCGGAATCATTGCAGAGACAAATGCAAGAACACCTGGCGGTGTCGCAGCTATTGGGTGATTGGGACCCGATCAACGCTTTTTACAAGAACATGGGCATAGTAAAAGCGGAAGATGGAAATTTGCAGGTAATGCGTGTTGATTTCGGGAGTTGCCTGGATGTTGGCTTTCAAGGGCAATCCAAAGAAACCGGCTTTGACACCGCAGTTAAACAGCGCCCTGCGGTTTTCCCAGAACTTAAAAATGTGTTCAAGATGGAGAACGCCACATTTTCAGAAAAACTACCAAGATTGGCGGAACAGTTTGACGATCTGCCTTATGCAGACCATGCACAATCCATCGCGGGAAAAGCCGAATGGGCTGATAGCACACGCATGAAGGTTGCTTACCGTTGCAGTTTGATACTAGAGCTGCGGGATTGTGTGCAAAACCCTTTTGAGACCATGCTCAAGGAAAACTTGATCGACACCCCTGAACTTACAGCGAAAAATGCCTTGATCGATACGTTCTACGCCCGCATGGAAACGCTTATCAACGAACAATGTGGTGCAAGCGTCAACATGATGAATTGGGAGAAAAATCAGCCAGAGCTTTCGACCTCGATCAGAGCCGATATTTCATCCAGATTGGGCATTGATATGGCACCGTTAAGTACATGACCGACGGCACCACCGTTCCACTGTGGGAGCGAGCGAAAAGGCCGTCACAGCCAATATCCATGTCGCCTGACACACCGCCTTCGCGAGCAGGCTCGCTCCCACAGGGGACCAGCGTCGTACCCGGTATCCGCGATGACCACTAACCATTGTGGGAGCGGGCTTGCCCGCGAAGAGGCCGTCACATCCAGCATCAATGTTGCTTGACACTCCGCCTTCGCGAGCAAGCCCGCTCCCACAGGGGTTGTGGTGTCCCGGTCATCCCCGGCCAGCAGATCGCTACGATTGCCGACTCCATCCTTGCCGGCTAACTTCGCTCCCCGTCGCTGCCAATTCAGCGACCGGGCCTGATAACCCGAGTAAGATACAGGCGCACAAGCGCCACCAATCACGATTGCCGGCGCTTTTTTGTGTCTGCACACTCGTGCAATGGCGGCTGTGCGTGGGAGACCTTCGGGTCTGCCGGGTTCCTGTATCTCCGGTTTATCAGCCCGCGCATAGCTGCCACCCATTCGCCTGATAACGAACGTGGTAGCTCTCTACTTGATACGGGAGTTTTACTCATGAACGCTATTGATCTGTCCGCTTCACTGGTCATCCCACACCACCTGACCTACAGGAGGTGAAGCCCAATGACCAACCCTCAAGACCTCAAAACCATCGGCCTCACCCCGTTCTCCTACCACGCCAACGAACCACTGTTCCGCATCAACGCCGGCGTCCCGGTGATCGAAGCCCTCTACCACGCCTCCGACCTGCTCCACCTCGCCAAACTGCTCGCCTCAGACGCCGCCATGGTTCGCGACTCCGACCGGCATGCCTGGGCCTCGCACTTTTTGCAGGACATGAGCAAGGCGATCATTGATGACGTGGTGAAGGTGCTCGATGCGCCGTGTAACAACCGCGCATGAATGAAAAAGCCCCGCGTTTCGTTTGAAACGCGGGGCTTTTCAGATATTCGACGATGTGATCAGACGACTGCCAGTCGATCAACCATATCCGGAAACTTCTCAACCAACCTGATCAGCAAGGCGGCCTGAGCATTCGGCTTCGACTTTTCCTGCTCCCAGTTTCTCAGGGTGCTGGGACTGGTTCGAATTCGCTTGGCGAAAACAGCCTGGGACATGTGTAGCTTTTCCCGTAGTGCAACAATTTCTTGTGCCCCCACCTCAGGTGCAGGGATGTCCTCCACAACCGTATTGCGCAATGTAATCTTGCCTTCGCGTTGAGCCGCCATCTCATCAACGCCCTGCATCAACTCTGCAAACAGGTCGCGTTTTTTCATGGGGTACCTCATGGTGTCGGTAGGTGACTATAGGCAATTTGCCTATAGTCAGGCAAACAAGTTAAATAGCTGATACTCACCGCTCCCACAGGGGGGTCAGCGTCGTCCTTAAAACTGGCGGCAGCATGGCCTACCAGAATTACCCCAACAAAAAGCCCCGCTCTTCTCTCGAAGGCGGGGCTTTTCGTTACAGCATCTAAACCTTAAGGCGCGTACGTCAGCAGCAACTCGGTCGGCACTTTGAAGTCCAGGGACATCATCACGCTCAACGCGGTAATGGTGAAGATCGAGAACACGAACAGCTTGCGTGCCCAGACCGTGTCATCCACTGCCTTGTAGCCGGTCCAGGCCATGTACAGCCAGTACATGCCCATGGCCGCGGCGACGGCGAGGTAGCTCATGCCGGCGTAGCCGCTGAAGGTCAGCATCAAGGTCGCCACGAGGAAGGCCAGGATGTAGATCAGGATGTGCTTCTTGGCCACCTGGATGCCGCGCTTCACTGGCAGCACCGGAATCGATGCGGCCAGGTAATCGTTGAAGCGGAAGATCGCGATGGCATAGGAATGCGGCATCTGCCACAGGCTGAACATCACTAGCAGGGTCAGCGCGGCCATGTCGAAGGTGTTGCTCACCGCGACGTAGCCGATGACCGGCGGCATGGCGCCCGACAGGCTGCCCACCAGCGTGCCGTGAACCGACTTGCGCTTGAGGTACAGGCTGTAGAAGCCGACGTAGATCACGAAACCGATGACGGCGAACAGCGCGGCCAACGGGTTGGCCACCTTGTACAACAGGGCAACGCCGGCAACACCCAGGACGGTCGCATAAACCAGCGCCAGTTTCAGGGAGATCAAGCCCTGGACCAGCACCCGGTTCTTGGTGCGTTCCATCTTCAGGTCGATGTCGCGGTCGATGCAGTTGTTGAACACGCAACCGGAGGCAACCACCAGGGACGTGCCGATCATGGCGGCCAGGAAGATGGCCAGATCGACATGCCCTTTGGAGGCCAGGAAAAATCCGCCTGCCACAGAAAGCACGTTACCGAAAATGATCCCCGGTTTGGTGATTTGGATAAAGTGCTTAAGGGACATGCGGATCTACCTCACTTCGCCATCATGAACGTGTGGATGCTGAACATGATCCACAGCGACAAGCCAACCAGCAGGACAATCACGATCGCGGCGAAGACAAACGCAATCACGTTGTTACGCTGCGCGGCCGAACGGTCCAGGTGCAGGAAGTACACCAGGTGCACCAGCACCTGGACGATCGCGAACGCCAGGACGATCAACAGGGTGATCGACTTCGGCAGCGTCGGGTACATCACCAGACCGAATGGAATGACGGTCAGGATCACCGACAGGATGAAGCCGATGGCGTACGACTTGTAGCTGCCGTGACCGGCGTCGTCGTGGTGGGAATGAGCTGGGTTAGCCATTTACATAGTCCCCATCAGATAAACAACGGTGAATACGCAGATCCAGACAACGTCCAGGAAGTGCCAGAACAGGCTCAGGCAGCTCAGACGGGTCTTGTTGGTCGCCGTCAGGCCGTTTTTCTGCACCTGGTACATCATGATGCCCATCCAGATCAGACCGGCGGTCACGTGCAGACCGTGGGTACCAACCAGGGTGAAGAACGCGGACAGGAAGCCTGAGCGACTAGGGCCGTAGCCTTCGGAGATCAAAATGTGGAATTCATTGATCTCCATGGCGATAAAGCCTGCACCTAACAGGAAGGTCATGCCCAGCCAGCCCAGCACCGCCTTCTTGTTACCCTTGTACAACGCCAGCATGGCGAAGCCGTAGGTGATCGAACTGAACAACAGAAGAGCGGTTTCGCCCAGTACGTATGGCAGTTCGAAGATGTCGTGACCCGACGGGCCACCCGCTACGTTGTTAACCAGTACCGCGTACACCGCGAAGATCGACGCAAACAGAATGCAGTCGGTCATCAGGTAGAGCCAGAAACCGTATACGGTCATCTCGCCCGAGTCGTGGTGGTGGTCATCATGCCCATGTCCATCGACATGGGTGTGTCCAGCATTGGTCACTAAATTCGACATGGTTTAAGCCTGTTCCAACGAGGTTTCAACACGGGTGGCGGTGGCCGGAATTTTCCCTGCCGCTACCAGACGCTTGTGCTGCTCGGCTTCGATGCGCTCGATCACATCGACCGGCACCATATAGCCTTGATCATCACGGGCCGCGTGGATCACGAAGTAGATCACGGTGCCGGCCAGGCTAGCGATTGCCAGCCACCAGATGTGCCAGATCATCGCGAAACCGAACACGGTCAACAGAGCACCCATGACCACACCGGTGGCGGTGTTGTTAGGCATGTGGATCGGCTGGTACTTGGCCGGAGCCTTGTAAGCGGTGCCGTTTTCCTTGGCTTCGGTGAACGGGTCGATGCAGTCGGCTTTCGGCAGCACGGCGAAGTTGTAGAACGGTGGTGGCGACGAAGTCGACCATTCCAGGGTGTGGGCATTCCACGGGTCACCGTGTTCGCACATGTTTTCCGGCTTGTTGCGGTCACGCACGCTGACGTACAGCTGGATCAGCTGGCAAGCGATACCCACGGCGATCATCACCGCACCGAACATGGCGACGTACAGGTACGGCACCCACTCAGGGTTGGTGGTGGCGTTCAGGCGACGGGTCATACCCATGAAGCCCAGAGCGTAGAGCGGCATGAATGCGACGAAGAAGCCCGAGATCCAGAACCAGAACGCTGCCTTGCCCCAGCCTTCGTGCAGCTTGAAGCCGAACGCTTTAGGGAAGTAGAACGCGAAACCTGCGATGTAACCGAATACCGCACCGCCGATGATCACGTTGTGGAAGTGCGCGATCACGAACAGGCTGTTGTGCAGAACGAAGTCGGCACCCGGGATGGCCAGCAGTACGCCGGTCATGCCACCGATGGCGAAGGTCACCATGAAGCCCAGGGTCCACAGCACCTGGCTGGTGAAACGCAGACGGCCCTGGTAGATGGTGAACAGCCAGTTGAACAGTTTCACACCCGTCGGGATGGAAATCAGCATCGTCGCCAGACCGAAGAAGGCGTTGACGCTGGCACCCGAACCCATGGTGAAGAAGTGGTGCAGCCAAACCATGAAGCCCAGGATCGAGATCGCGCCCGATGCGTAGACCATCGAGTGGTGGCCGAACAGTTTCTTGCCGGTGAAGGTCGAGATGACTTCGGAGAAGATACCGAACGCTGGCAGGATCAGGATGTACACCTCAGGGTGACCCCATGCCCAGAACAGGTTCACGTACATCATCGGATTGCCACCAAGTTCGTTGGTGAAAATGTGGAAATCCATGTAACGGTCAAGCGTCAGCAGTGCCAGGGTAGCGGTCAGGATCGGGAACGAAGCCACGATCAGGACGTTGGCCCAGGTGCAGGTCCAGGTGAAGATCGGCATGTCCATCAGCTTCATGCCAGGGGTACGCATTTTCAGCACGGTGGCCAGGAAGTTGACCCCCGTCAGCGTTGTCCCCAGACCCGATAGCTGTAGCGCCCAGATGTAGTAGTCCATCCCCACGCCAGGGCTGTACTGCAGGCCCGACAGCGGCGGATAGGCAACCCAGCCGGTCTTGGCGAACTCGCCGACGCCCAGGGACAGGTTGATCAGCACCACGCCGGAAACCAGCAGCCAGAAGCTCAAGGAGTTCAGGAACGGGTAGGCAACGTCACGCGCGCCGATCTGCAGCGGCACTGCAAGGTTCATCAGGCCGGTGAAGAATGGCATCGCCATGAAGATGATCATGATCACACCGTGGGCGGTGAAGATCTGGTCATAGTGTTCAGGTGGCAGGTAGCCAGGCGAACCCTCGGTGGCCATGGCCAGCTGGGTACGCATCATGATGGCGTCGGCAAAACCGCGCAGCAGCATGACCATGGCGACGATGATGTACATCACGCCGATTTTCTTGTGGTCGACGGACGTCAGCCACTCGGTCCACAGGTAGGTCCACTTCTTGAAGTAGGTGATTGCAGCGAACAGCGCCAGACCACCGAGCGCGATCATGGCGATGGTCACCATCACGATCGGCTCGTGGAACGGGACCGCTTCCCAACTTAATTTACCAAACATCGTTTACTCCTCTGCCCCGGCAGCTGAATGCGCGTTCATGTCCATTCCTTGCGTAGCGGCCACTTCTTTCTCTTCTTTCTCGTGCTTCACTTTCGGACCCGGTTTCATGCCTTCGTACTTGTCGACGATGGTCTGGAACAGGTTCGGCGTCACCGAGGAGTAGAGCTCGACTGGGTTGTTCTGGCTCTGCTTGGCAAGGGCGGCGTATTCAGCTTGTTCAAGCTGTTTAGGTGCCTTTTTGACTTCACTTACCCAGGCGTCGAATTCTTCCTGGGAAGTGGCGATCGCTTTGAATTTCATACCGGTGAAACCAGCGCCGCTGTAGTTGGCGGAGATACCGTCCATCTCAGCGTTTTCGTTGGCGATCAGGTGCAGCTTGGTCTGCATGCCCGCCATCGCGTAGATCTGGCCACCCAGCGCAGGGATGAAGAACGAGTTCATCACGGCGTCAGAGGTAATGCGGAAGTTGATCGGGGTGTGCGCCGGGAACACGATCTTGTTGACCGTGGCGATGCCTTGTTCCGGGTAGATGAACAGCCATTTCCAGTCCAGAGCGACCACTTCGATGGTCACAGGCTTCACGTCCGATTCCAGTGGCTTGTACGGGTCCAGAGCGTGGGTCGACTTGTAGGTGACGTAACCCAGGGCAATGATGATCAGCACTGGAACGGCCCACACCGCGATCTCGATCTTGGTGGAGTGGTTCCATTTCGGGGTGTAGGTGGCGTTGGTGTTGGACGCGCGGTATTTCCAGGCGAACAGGAAGGTCATGACGATGACCGGAACCACGACCAACAGCATCAGCAGCGTTGCGGTGATGATCAGGTTTCGCTCGTCCAGACCGACCTGGCCCTTGGGATTGAGCAAGGTCATGTTGCAGCCTGACAGCAACAACGTGCCGATCAGCGGCAATAAGCCTAGTAGTCTGGGGTACCTGTTTTTACTCATCTCACGACCTCTAAAGCAGCTTGCGCAATGCAGTTGGGTTTTGATCGCCAACACTTCACCCTGCCAAGGGTTGGCATTTTTCTTGGATTGAATAAGGGCATGCCCGTCGTGCGTCAGACGCTGTACGACAAATCCCGGGCCTGCGGTGAGTTCTTATTCGAATTCGTGGTCAAAGGCCTTGTTACAGACCAATTCCATTTGGTGCGGGTAGTTGGAGGCTCCGACACCTGGGCATCGCATGAAGCCACCAGACCTCTCGACACCCTGTTCCTGCACATACCTGGTTAAGATTTGAGCAGCGTCGGGAATTCAGTGCGGGCGATTGTAGATATGTAGTGTTTTATAAACCATGTCTCATCCCGAAATAATTTTTATCCGAACCGGCAACAATCATTCACCGTTTTCGCAAAAGCGGCGCATCTTATCGAAATTGATTCTCAACAAAAACACCAAAATAAGTAGGTCTTCCACCCACAGTTCAGACAGTATCGGGTGCCTCCCTGCTGCCCTTGACCCTGCCAGAGGCCCGATATGACGGGGACTCCGGCCAATCGCAAGCCCCTGTTAAAACTGCCTGTTCGGGTCCGGAACGGAAAAAAACGGGAGCCTGCAAAACAGCCCAATTTCGTTACCATTCCATGTGCCAATCCGGCCTCCATGAAGGCTCTGCGACACCGACTCTGTGACAACATGTCGCACATGTGTCGCACCCCTGGCTGCCCCACATCAGGGTCTTTTTACCTGGTCTCTGGAATGCGCCGCTCAACACAAAAAAAGCCCCGCTCCTCTGTGCAAGGAACGGGGCTTTTTTGTCCGACAATGCGTGGCGGCAGATGACCTCAGCGCATCGCTTTGCGGTTACGCGACGTCAGCAGCGGCACCAGCACCACGATCAGTACGAACGCCACCAGCGCCCACTGCGCCAGCGACAAACCGAGGATCGGCGGGTATGGCGTGGAGCAGAAACCATCGACCTGGAAACCCAGCGGGAAGATCTTCGCCAGCGGCAAGTCATCGACAATCGGTTGCAACACATCGATGCCGCAGCTGACCGCCGGATAGAACTGCGTATAGACGTGATGCCCGGCAACGCCTGCACCTGCCAACGCGCAGATCACCACCAGGGTTTCGAACACCGTGATGCTGCGACGGTTGCGCATGGCCGCGCCGATGAAGGCGAAGATCGCGATCAGCAGCAACGCATAACGTTGCAGGATGCACAGCGGGCAAGGCGCCTCGCCCAGGACAATTTGCATGTACAGCGCGCCGCCGATCAACGCCAGGCAAATGATGCCCAACAACACCAGGTAGCGCCGTTCACGCCCCAACCGCATGGATTCATCGCTCATCGCGTTTCCCTTCAAGATTCGAGTGCCCGCCAGTCTACACGCTGGCCCGGACCTTTGAGAGTCTGGAGCATGTCCGGGGGATTCGGGGGGAATAGACGACAAGGCGGTTAAGGAGGGATTAACTTTTCAGCTTTTTTCCATTCAAGACCGCGTCGCCTTCATCGTGGGCAAGCCACGCTCCCACAGGTTATGTGTCGTTCACATCGATCTGGATCGACACAAATCCCTGTGGGAGCGGGCTTGCCCGCGATGAAGGCGACGCGGTCTCCGGTACTATTTATTCCAGCGCCGCTGCCGGTCCGAAGAACTCATAGCGGCTTTGCTTCTCCGGCACACCCAGTGCCTTGAGATGGCGCTTGATGGACGCCATGAAACCTTTCGGCCCCAGGAAGTAAACATCCAGGTCACGCTGCTCCGGCAGCCAAGCATTCAACTGCTGCTGGCTCAACAAACCGACCTTGTGCGCCGCCGGGCTCACGCCATCGTCCTCGGAATAGCAGTAGAAGCGCTTGAGTTGCGGGTGACGCTCGGCCAGGCCATCGATCCAGTCGCGGAAGGCATGCACGCTGCCGTTGCGCGCGCAGTGGATGAAATGCACCGGCCGCTGAGTCTCCAGCGCCGCTTCGAGCATCGCCAGGGTCGGGGTGATGCCAACGCCGCCGCTGATCAGTACCAATGGTTTGTCGCTGGCGGTCAGGGTGAACTCGCCCGATGGCGGGAACAACTGGATGCTGTCGCCGACATGCATCTGGTCATGCAGGTAGTTGGAGGCGCGACCACCGGTTTCACGCTTGACGCTGATGCGGTACTGGCCTTTGTTCGCCAGCGCCGACAGCGAGTAGTTACGACGGATCTCTTCACCGTCGAGGATCAGTTTCATGCCGATGTACTGGCCGGGTTCTGCCGCGAGGATCGGACCTTTGTCCGCAGGTTCGAAGTAGAACGAAGTGATCTCGGCGCTCTCCTTGACCTTGTCCACCACGATGAATTCCCGCGCCCCGCGCCAGCCGCCGTGGGCCTGTTCTTTTTGGTCGTAAACGCTGGCTTCGGCACCGATCAGGATGTCCGCCAGTTGGCCGTAGGCCGCGCCCCAGGCCGCGATCACTTCAGGGGTGGCGATCTCTTCGCCCAGTACTTCGGCGATGGCCCGCAGCAGGCAGCTGCCGACAATCGGATAGTGTTCAGGCAGGATCTGCAGGGCCACGTGCTTGTTGATGATCTTGGCCACCAGGTCGCCCAACTGGTCGAGCTGGTCGATATGGCGCGCATACATCAATACGCCGTTGGCCAAGGCACGCGGCTGGTCACCGCTGGCCTGATGAGCCTGGTTGAACAGCGGGCGGACTTGCGGGTATTCGGAGAGCATCATGCGGTAGAAGTGCGTGATCAGCGCCTCACCACCGCTTTCGAGCAGCGGTACGGTGGATTTGACGATGGCACGGTCTTGAGCGCTCAGCATAAGGTGACTCCTGGTCTTCTTGGGTTGCTAACGGATTACCCTATGCGTATCAGCTTTCGTGCCAACTATTTAATCGTTAAAAATCAATGAGTTAATAACTTAATAGTCATTTCGACACTGCCTGCTTTATAGTCATACCGACTACACGGAGTCACTATGACTGCAAAACCACTGCTCACCGCTTTGCTGCCCCTGGTCTCCGACCTGTCCCGCGAGCTGCCCGAGGGCGAGCGTTATCGCCGCCTGCTGGAAGCCATGCGCGCCTTGCTCCCGTGCGATGCCGCCGCCCTGCTGCGCCTTGATGGTGAATGGCTGGTGCCACTGGCCGTCGACGGCTTGAGTACCGACACCCTCGGTCGACGCTTCAAGGTCAGCGAGCACCCGCGTTTCGCAGCGCTGCTCGGCAGCCCCGGCCCGACCCGTTTCGCTGCCGACAGCGACTTACCTGACCCTTATGACGGCCTGGTCGATGGCCTGGATGATCATCTGGAAGTCCACGACTGCATGGGTTGCCCCTTGTTCATCGACGAGCGCCCATGGGGTCTGTTGACCCTCGACGCCCTCGATCCGGAGCGCTTCGAACCGATCGAACTGGATGCCCTGCAAGCCTTCGCCAGCCTCGCGGCCGCCACGGTCAACGCCGCCGAGCGCATCGAGCGATTGAATAACCGGGTCGAAGATGAGCATCAACGCGCCGAGGTCTACCGCCAGGCCAGTGGCCAGCAGAATCGCGAGATGATTGGCCAGAGCAAAACCCATAAAAGACTGGTGGAAGAAATCAACCTGGTCGGCGGCAGCGACCTGACCGTGCTGATCACCGGCGAAACCGGAGTCGGCAAGGAGTTGGTGGCCCAGGCCATCCATGCTGCCTCGCCCCGCGCCGACAAGCCGATCATCAGCCTCAACTGCGCCGCATTGCCCGATACCTTGGTGGAAAGCGAGTTGTTCGGCCATGTCCGCGGCGCCTTTACCGGGGCGATGAACGACCGCCGCGGCAAGTTCGAACTCGCCAATGGCGGCACGCTGTTTCTCGATGAAGTCGGTGAGTTGTCACTGACCGTGCAGGCCAAGCTGTTGCGCGTGTTGCAGAGCGGTCAATTGCAGCGACTGGGTTCGGACCAGGAGCATCAGGTCGACGTGCGCCTGATCGCGGCGACCAACCGCGACCTCGCCGAGGAAGTGCGCAGCGGTCGTTACCGTGCCGACTTCTACCATCGCCTCAGCGTTTATCCGCTGCTGGTGCCGGCCCTGCGCGATCGCGGGCGCGACGTGCTGCTGCTCAGCGGTTACTTCCTCGAGCAGAACCGCTCGCGCATGGGCCTCAACAGCCTGCGCCTGAACAGTGACGCCCAGACCGCGCTTTTGGCCTACGACTGGCCCGGCAATGTGCGCGAGCTTGAACATTTGATCGGCCGCAGCGCCTTGAAAGCCCTGGGCAATTGCAAGGAACGGCCGAAGATTCTCAGCCTGAGCGCCGCCGATCTGGACTTGCCCAACGCCAGCGTTGAAACCGCTGCCGAGCAACCTGTCGCCACCGTCACCCAAGCGCCGACCGGCGATTTGCGTGAGGCCACCGAGCGTTATCAGCGTCAAATGATCGGTGCCTGCCTGGAACGGCACAACAACAACTGGGCAAGCGCGGCCCGTGAGCTAGGCTTGGATCGGGCGAATCTTGGGCGAATGGCCAAGCGGTTGGGGATGAAATAGTGTTTTTCAGTGTCGAGTGAAATCTTGTGGCGAGGGGGCTTGCCCCCGTTCGGCCGCGCAGCGGTCGCAAATCCTGTTACGCGGTTTAACTGATACAAAGCTGAGGGCCGCTTCGCGACCCAACGGGGGCAAGCCCCCTCGCCACAATCGTCTGCCATTTGATCCGAGATGAGGGCATGTGCCCTAAAGCCTGCCCCCGACAAGTCGATAACCCGGCATCGAAGTCATGACAATCCCGGGATTGCCCGTCACCTTTTCCAGAGAAGGTTCCTATGTCCTCCACCAAAGCCCGCGCAGACTCACTTTCGCTTCTGCTGTTTACCCTGCGCAGCGGCAAGCTGATGGCGATCAACCTGCTCAAGGTCAGTGAGATCATTCCCTGCCCGCCGCTGACCCGGCTGCCGGAGTCACACCCCCATGTCAAAGGCATCGCCACCCTGCGTGGTGCATCGCTGTCGGTGATCGACCTCAGCCGCGCCATTGGCGAGCGTCCGCTGGAAGACCCGAACGGCGGCTGCCTGATCGTCACCGATGTCAGCCGCTCCAAGCAGGGCCTGCACGTGCAGGCCGTGAGCAAGATCGTCCATTGCCTGACCACCGACATCCGCCCGCCGCCCTTCGGCTCCGGTGGTTTGCGCGCCTACATCACCGGCGTGACGTCGGTCGATGGCACCCTGGTGCAGGTACTGGACATCGAAAAGGTCATCCACGGCATCGCCCCGGCACAAATCGAAATGGCGCCGACCGAACTGAGCATGGAAGACGCCGAACTGCTCGGCAACGCGCGCATCCTGGTGGTCGACGACAGCCAGGTCGCCCTGCAGCAATCAGTGCACACCTTGCGTAACCTTGGCCTGCAATGCCATACCGCCCGCAGCGCCAAGGAAGCCATTGACTGCCTACTGGACCTGCAAGGCACCGCGCAGCAGATCAACCTGATCGTCTCGGACATCGAAATGTCCGAGATGGACGGCTACGCCTTCACCCGCACCCTGCGGGAAACCCCGGACTTCGCGCATCTTTATGTCTTGCTGCACACGTCGCTGGACAGTGCGATGAACGCCGAAAAAGCACGACTGGCGGGGGCGAACGCGGTGCTGACCAAGTTCTCTTCGCCGGAATTGACCCAGTGCCTGATCACTGCGGCCAAGGCTGTCGCTGAACAGGGATATTGAGCCTTGGCCGAAGATTTTTGCTGGCTGATGCGGCGCGACCTAACAGAAGTCGTGCCGTCACCCGATTGGCCAGCCGGCCTGCAACTGAGCGAATACCATCCCGAAATCGGCGCAGCCGTGCACCGGTTGATGGAGTTCGGTTACCTCGAAGGTGGCGGTCGCGTGGCAGCGCTGGAGATGTGGCAATGGCAGTTCGAAAGCGACCCGGAATATGACCCGGCGCTGTGCTTCATCGCCCGGGATGCCGAAGGCATTGTTGGTGTGTGCCAGTGCTGGACCAGCGCTTACATCAAGAACCTGGTGGTGCATCCACGGTTTCAGGGCCGAGGATTGGGACGTGCCTTGTTGTTGCAGGCGTTCAAGGTGTTCCAGCAACGGCGCGAAGGATATGTGGATTTGAAGGTGCTGGAAGACAACCACCGGGCGCGGCGATTGTATGAAAGTGTCGGGATGCGTGCCGTTCGCCGGGAGCCGGTTCCAGACTGATACGCCGCAATCGCGAGCGGGCTGCTCCCACAGGGTTATGTGTCATGCACAGAATTTGTGGTCGTACTCGGTCACGGTGGGAGCGGGCCTGCCCGCGAAGAGGCCGGCAAAACCGCCTCAAAACCTTCAGGCATACTCCATCCTTGGCCATTGTACATCCAAGGACGCCTGAACCATGAAAGCAGCCACCCTGACTTTTCTCTGCCTCACCGCCCTCACCTCTCAGGCCTACGCCTCCAGCCCCGACGCCTGGGCCGCCTACGACAAGGCCGTACTCACCAGTTGCACCAAGGCCAGCGGCCTGAAAGACGCCAAACCCGTGGGCAACGCCGCGCAGTTCGATGACCGGGTTGGCTATACCGCGCTCCTGCTCCAGGGCCAGTACCCGCAAAAACACATGAAAGGTGCACAAGGCGCCGAGCTGTGCCTCTACAACAAAAAGAGCAAAACCGCGTACGTCACCGAATGGGACTCCATCCGTCCGGCCGCCAAGGTCAATTGAGTGGCGCACATTTCGTTACGGGCAGTTTGATCAATAACTTGGGCTACCGGCAACGGCCCCATCGCGAGCAGGCTCGCTCCCACAAGGGATCTTCAGTGAACATGGAATTTGTGTAGGACACAGATCCACTGTGGGAGCGAGCCTGCTCGCGAAGACGGCAGGCCAGGCACTGGAAATTTCAGCGTTTACCCATCGACCGACGAGTCCCCGGCGGCGCCATGCCCGGCGTCTTGGTGTGGCCGTTCTTGGCGCCGTTCTTGTACCACGGCTGGTTCGAGCCTTTGGCTGCCGCCAGTTCGCCCGGCTTGAACGGGAACTTGAATGCCGGGATCCCGGCTTTGGCTTCGCTGTCGGTGCTGGAGTCAACGCTGACTGGCAGCTCGGCCTGCACGTCGCTCTGGGCGTCGGCGACCGGCGGTTGTTTCGGGGAAGTCATGAAAGCTCCGGGTGATGCATGAAATGTCGGGCCCGGTGAGCGAGCCGCATGCCACAGTATAAGAAGTGCGGCAGTATACCGGAACGGCAGCGACAAGCTTCAAGCGGCAAGCTTCAAGTTAAAAACGATGGGAGCGACTTTTAAACTTGCAGCTTGCCGCTTGAAACTTGTAGCTTGCTAAGCATTCTTCACCGCCCGACGAGCCCGCCTCTCATGAAAAAGACTGTCCTGGCCTTCAGCCGCGTCACTCCGGCAATGGTCGAACGCCTGCAACAGGATTTCGACGTCATCGTGCCGAATCCGAAAAACGGCGACATCAACGCCCAGTTCAACGAAGCCCTGCCCCACGCCCACGGCCTGATCGGCGTTGGGCGCAAACTCGGCCGCGCCCAACTGGAAAATGCCGCCAGGCTGGAAGTGGTGTCCAGCGTCTCGGTGGGCTACGACAACTATGACCTGGCCTACTTCAACGAACGCGCAATCATGCTGACCAACACGCCGGACGTGCTCACCGAAAGCACCGCCGACCTGGCGTTCGCGCTGTTGATGAGCAGCGCGCGTCGCGTCGCCGAACTGGATGCCTGGACCAAAGCCGGGCAATGGCAGGCCACTGTCGGTGCGCAGCTGTTCGGTTGCGATGTGCATGGCAAGACCCTGGGGATCGTCGGCATGGGCAATATCGGTGCGGCCATCGCCCGACGTGGTCGCCTGGGGTTCAACATGCCGGTCATCTACAGCGGCAACAGTCGCAAGACCGGGCTGGAACAGGAACTCGGCGCGCAGTTTCGCAGCCTCGATCAGTTGCTGGCCGAAGCTGATTTCGTCTGCCTGGTGGTACCGCTCAGCGAAAAAACCAGGCACCTGATCAGTCATCGCGAACTGGCGCTGATGAAGCCGAGCGCGATACTGGTGAACATCTCTCGTGGCCCGGTGGTGGATGAACCGGCGCTGATCGAGGCCCTGCAAAACAAGCGCATTCGTGGTGCCGGGCTGGACGTGTACGAAAAAGAACCACTGGCCGAGTCACCGCTGTTCCAGCTGAACAACGCCGTAACCTTGCCGCACATCGGCTCGGCCACCCATGAGACCCGCGATGCCATGGCCAACCGTGCCTTGGCCAACTTGCGCAGTGCCCTGTTGGGCGAGCGGCCACAGGATCTGGTAAACCCGCAAGTCTGGAAGGGCTGACGCAAAACGGGCAGGTGTTACAAGCGCCTGCCCTTTGCCTTCAGAAGTTCGATTAAAACAAACTTGAATTCAACTCATACACACTTTGCAATTCAGCACATCACCCAGCAATAGAACCATCCGCTAAAATCCGTTACTTAAAAGGAAACCTTCCTTAATAATAACGGAGAAAATCTTGAACTCACTCAACACCAACCAGATCATTAGAATCAGCAAAGCCTCGATCCTGCTATTTATCAGCTTTTTCGGGTTATTGACGACTTACAACAATTTCGCCGACTACTCCACAAACTACGAGTATCTCGGCCATATACTGAGCATGGACACGACCCTAAATCAACTCAAGTACAGTAATAGAGCCATCACATCGCCCCTGCTTCATCATCGGATCTTTTGGCTGATCATAACACTTGAAATCATGTTTACACTCCTCTGCACAATAGGAGCCTACTATCTTTATAAAAACATAAACACCAGCAAGGAAGCGTTCCACGAAGCAAAGAAATTTGCAGTCGTCGGACTAGTGATTGCTATTTTTATATATTACGTTTGTTTTCAGGCCATTGGTATCGAATGGTTCAATATGGACGAATCAAAAAAATGGAACTACACGGACTGGGGTCGGCAAGCCGTTGACTTCATACTGTTATCCCTGATCTATATTGTTTTACCGATCGAGAGCGAAGAGCCGCCACTCTCGCCCGCCTCTGCTGAATCACGCTAACTTGCCAGTTCCCTGCATCAACGGCACTTTGGGTTTGCGAAACACCAGTACGTTGCCCGACATCACCAACACCAGCCCCAACAGTGCCGGCATCGTCCACTGATAACCCTCGGCGAACGCCGACACGTTGAGCGCCACCACCGGAAACAACACTGTGCAGTACGCCGCCCGCTCAGGCCCCATGCGGCCGACCAGCGTCAGGTAGGCGGTGAAACCGATCACCGACCCGGGAATCACCAGATACAACAGTGAGCCGATATAACGCGCGCTCATTTCCAGGTCGAAGGGAATGCCTTTGACCAGACACCACACCGAGAGCATCGCCGCCCCGTAGGCCATGCCCCAGGCATTGGTGGTCAGCGGCTTGAGACCGGCCTTCTGTTGCAGGCTTGAGAGCATGTTGCCCGCCGAGAAACACAAGGTGCCGCACAGGGCCAGACCAAGGCCGAGCAAGGTTTCCGGGCTAGCGGTATGCCCAGCCAGTTCCGGCCAGAACAGCAGGCCCAGCCCAAGCAGGCCCAGCGCACCGCCCATCAGCACGTTGCGGACGATTCTCTGACCGAAGAACACCCGCGCGTTGAGGGCATTCCACAAGGTAGCGGTGGAAAACACGACGGCCACCAGACCGCTGGGGATCCACTGGCTCGCGGTAAGGAAGCACATGAAGTTGACGCAGAACAGACACAGGCCCTGAGCCAGGCAAATCAGGTGCCCGCGACGGTTCATCACCTGCAGGCGCCGACTTAGCAACAGAATCACGAACAGCACCAGCGCGGCGAGGCCGAAGCGATAGACGATCGACACGGGAATCGCCACCACGCCCAGCTGCCATTTCAAGGCAATCCAGGTGGTGCCCCAGATCAGCACGGTCAGCAGGTACAAAGAAAGGTTCATGACAAAGGCTCCTCGATAGGTGCCCAGTGTCCGGCGCCACGCCTGGACGCACTTGCATAAACTTGCGCTTTTGTCTGGCGACAGGCTGGCAGGCGCACGTCTACGGAGTAGGATGCAGGGCGTTGGATGCAGGTGTTAGAGAGCAACGATCATGGCTGCACTGGATACCCTACAAGTCTTTCAAGCCCTCAACCGCTCGCCGAATGCTCGTCTGGAGCACAGCGCCGAGCTGGGTGACGGCTTGTCTGCAGCCTTGTGGAGCAATCACCACGACGCCCAGGAATACGAAGCGCCCAGCCACCACACGTTGTCCTGTTACATAGCCGGCGGCACCGGCACCTTCCGTCGCGACCAGCCCGGCAACAAGGGCGGCCCGGACAAACTGTGCATCCTGCCGGCCGACCACCAGTCAGGCTGGGTGATCAACGGCGACATCCGCCTGGCACACCTGTATTTCAGCCCCGAACAATTTGCCCTCGGCTGCGTCACCCTGCTTGATCGCGAGCCACGGGAAATGCAGCTGCGCGAGCAGACCTTTCTCGATGACCCGCAGCAGGCGCTGCGCTTTCGGCAATTGATCAGTTTGAACTGGGACGAGCCGGGCGAGCGCCTGCTGACCAGCAGTCTGGCCCACGAACTGCTCAGCCATGCCCTGCTCAGCCAGGTCAACGCCCGACAAGGCCTGCGCCTTAAAGGTGGGTTGGCCGCGCATCAGCGCCGGCATCTGGTGGAGTACATCGACAGCCATCTGGACGAGGCCATCAGCCTCGGTCAGTTGGCGGCGTTGTGCGCGTTGTCGGAGTACCACTTCGCAAGGATGTTCCGCGAGAGCTTCGGCTTGCCACCCCACCAGTACTTGCTGGCGCGGCGCCTGAACCGGGCGCGGGAATTGCTGCGCACGACGGCGCAGCCACTGGGGGAGATTGCACTGGCTTGCGGCTTCTCCAGTGCCAGCCACTTCACCAATCGCTTTCGCCAGTCACTTGGCGGGACGCCCGGTGAGTATCGGCAGGCGTTTTTGCGCTAGATCCAGGATCTTCGGCGCCTTTCAGGCCGCCATCGCGAGCAGGCTCGCTCCCACCTTTGGACTGCTTTTCCCTGTGGGAGCGAGCCTGCTCGCGAAGAACGATGACGCGGTCTGTCGTCAGAACTCCAAGGTGCTCGACAACGTCACCTGCCGCGAATCCCCCATGGAAACAAAGAACCGGCTCGCCGCCGAGGTGTAGTAGGTGCGGTCGAACAGGTTCTTCACGTTGAGCTGAAACTTGACCCTCTGCCCGTCGAGCCGGGTGTCGTAGGTGGCGAACGCATCGGCCACGGTGTAGCTCGGCAGGTCGAAATCGTTCACCGCGTTGCCCGCGCGCTCACCCACATAACGCGCCCCGGCGCCGACCCGCAGTTGATCAGCGCCAATGACGCTGCCGAAGTCATAGACCGCCGACAACGAACCGCTGTTCTTCGCCACGTTTTGCAGTTGATTACCCTTGTAAACCGGGTCTTCGGTGACTTCGGCATCGGTATAGGCGTAGCTGCCGATCATGCTCCAGCGATCGGTGAGCTGACCGCTCAAGTCCACTTCCAGGCCACGGGAGCGCACTTCGCCAGCGGCGCTGTAGATCGTGGTCGGGCCTTCGGCGTTGGCCACCAGCACATTGCGCTTCTTGATGTCGAACAGCGCGATGTTGCCGGTGACGCGGCCCGGCAGATCAAGCTTGGCACCCAACTCCCAGGACTTGGCTTCTTCCGGCGCGATGCCGCCGTCAAGCACGGTACTGCTGCCGCTCAACGGCGCGATTGTCGAGTTGGGTTTGAACGATTCGGTGTAGCTGCCGTAGAACGACAAGGCATCGGTGTACTTGTACACAAGGCCCGCGCGCGGCACCCATTGCTGCCCGTTGCTGTCGGTGTTGGCGTGGAACGGCACGCCTTTGCCGGCGTACTGGTCATAAACCTGGAAACGCGCGCCGGCCACCAGAATCCATTGCTCGTTGAGGTGGATGGAATCCTGCAGGAAGGCCGAATCGCTGCGCAGTTCATCGGTCTGCGCACTGTCGGGCGCACTGACGGTGGTGCCCGCCACTTCCCGACCATAGACCGGATTGACATAACTGAACGTGGTCAGGCTTTTCTGGCGGATCAGGTCTTCGCGGTAGATCTTGCGGTACTCGTCATCGATGCCGAACAGCAGGTCGTGCTGCATACCGAGCACATTCATATTGCCTTCGAGGCTGGCGGTGGTGAATCGGTCGGTGCTGATCGCGTTCTGCGTGCCGTCCATGTTGCGGGTCAGGGTGCCCTTTTTTGTGTCGATGGCGGTCACTCGCACCTGGCTGGCGTCGTAGGTTTCGCGGTTCCAGCTATAGCCGAAATGGGCTTTCCAGTTGTCGTTGAGTTCGTGATCGGCCTCGAAGTGATAGAGGTCCGAACGCCCTTCCATGTTGTTGAACGGCTCGTCGAGACGCTCGTTGCGCGAGATGTCCAGCGGGTGGTTGGTCCGCGGGTCGATCAGCGTACCGCGGTCGAACGGCGTGAGGAATTCGCGGTGCTCATAGGCGAACAGCAGCTGGGTGCTTTCGCCGTACCAGGCCAGCGACGGCGCAATCAGGCTTTCGCGATGCACGCCGAAGTTGCGCCAGTAATCTTCGTCTTCGTAGTCCAGCACCATGCGGTAGGCCAGCCCGGAATTGCCGAGGGCGCCGGTGCTGTCGAGAGTGCCGCCGCTGCCGTTCTTGCCGTCGTCATAGCTCGAACCGCGCGCAGTCAGCGCGTTGTACTGCTCAAGTTCGGGCTTCTTGCTGACCATGTTGACCACGCCGCCCGGATCCTGGATGCCGTAGAGCAACGAGGCCGGGCCCTTGAGCACTTCGACCCGGTCCACACTGGCGTTGAGGCCGCGCCCCTGCACGATCGGCATGCCGTCGCGCATGATCGAGCCGTTACGGTTGTCCCCAAAACCGCGAACCATCACCGAGTCCTGGGTGCTGCCCAGGGTGTTGGCCTGGGTGATTCCGCTGACGTTGGCCAGGGCGTCATCGAGATAGCGCGGTGCCTGATCGCGGATCACCTGGGCCGGGACGACATTGATGGTCTGCGGGATGTCCTGAATCGGGGCGGAAGAGCGCATCACCGAAGAGGTCGGCGGCGGCTGGTAGCTCATGGACTCATCCATCACCGAGGTGATAGTGGTCGCGCCCAGTGTCAACGCACCTTCAGTCGGCTGCGGTTCCAGCGCCATGGTATGGCCGTCGGTGCGGCGGAACGTCAATCCCGAACCGGTGAGCAGACGTTGCAGGGCCTGTTCGGCACTCATCTGTCCATTGACCGCCGGCGCATTGAGGCCGTACGGCGCTTCATCGGTATAAACGACGCTGATGCCGGTTACCCGACTGAAATCACTCAGGGCCTGGGGCAGCGGTTTGGCGGCCAGCGAGAAACTGAACTGCGCACGCGGCTGACTGCTGCCCGTCTCTGCGGCCAGCGCCAGGCCAAGCGGCAACAACGCCGATGCCGAAAAGCTCAACGCAGACACACCCAACCATTGTTTGACCGAACCCGATTTTGCCCTGGACTTCATGACTCATGACCTGTGTAGAACCACAACGGATGCGAATGACTCGCAGTTTCAGTCACTACACGGATGGCGATCGGATTTACCTCAGCAAAAATCTGAAAATATTTTTATTGAAAGAAAAGTGGCGTTTGACACACCGTCTTCGCGAGCAGGCTCGCTCCCACATTTGAAGTGCATTTCTCTGTGGGAGATTCTATGGTTGAGGGAAAGCCCTCAACTGGCTTTTGGCTGATATTCGCTTTGCCCTTTCAGCAAGGCGAATACCACCCGAGTAAGCTTGCGAGCCAGCATCACCAACGCCTGAGTGGTGCTGAACCCCCGAGTTCTTTGTTCTTCGTAATACCCTTTCCAGGCTTTCGTACGGCTAGCCGACATCGCTGCATTGTGCAGAAGTCGGCGGGCCTCGGGGTCACCGCGCTTGGTCAAACTGCGGCGAGCGTCCTTCTGTCCTGATTTCGCCACCCGTAAATCCATGCCCAGGAAGGCGATAAATGCATCCGCGTTTCTAAAATCCCCTCGCTGAAATGCGGTTATCAAGCGGGCCCCAGTCAAAAAACCAATACCCTCAACTTTCAGGCAGCGCTTCAATTGACCGAGCAAACCGGCTTCTTTGAGCTGATCGTTGATCGTCTTTTCGATCAGCGTCTCAAGCTGCTGCATGGACTTCACTTGCTCGGCAAAAGCCGCCTTGAGCAGCGGCTCATTCGACCAGCTCTGCACCAGGCCGACCCTGGCCTGGACCAAGGCTGCGCGACGGCGGAAAAGGCTCAGGAGCTGGCGGTACAGCGGTGAGGGCGGGGTCCAAGGACGCAACTCCTCGGCTTCGTTCTTCAGGTAACGAGCCAGTAGCTTGGCATCCAGTGCGTCGGTTTTGGCGCGGATTTTCACGCCTTCGCGATAATGTTTGAGTTCATAGCCTCCCACCATGTAAATCGTGCAACCGGCCTCATAGGCCAGATCAGCGAAGTCCAGGTGGTAGATGTTGGTCGCCTCAATGGCAATAGCCACCGTCCCCGACAACGCCTTCAGCCACTGCTTGATGGATGTTTTGGTGTTGGCAATCTCTTCAAGCAAATCACCATCAGACTGATAAATCACCAGTTCATTCTTGGCGACATCCACACCCACGATCGGTTTTGATAGAGAGACCGGCATTGCCACAGGATTTCCTCCGGGATAAGGTTTGAGCACTTGAAGGGCTCACCCAGAGGCGCAGGCTTGTTCCTATCGTCGGTCTAGCCAGATGCATTCTTTATCGGCGCTTGGGTGAAAGGAGGAGGGGCGATATCTCCCACGGTCTGTACTGCGTCAACAGTCAGAATCGAGCCTTGTCCCTCCTCCTCCCTTCAAGTCCTACCATACAAGCGAGCCTGCTCGCGAAGAGGTCATTCGCCTCAACGCAAAATAATCAGATGCCCCAACACCTGATGCTGCTCAAACCCCAACACTCCCTGCAAAGAACTCAACACCGCCTGCGGGTTCCTGCTCGGGAAGCTGCCACTGACCCGGCGTGCCGCCAGTTCATCGTTGAGCAACACAATCCGCCCCGGGTAATAGCGCCCCAGATCCCGCACCACATCGGCCAGCGTCGCCTTGTAATAATTGAGCCAGCCCTGGCGCCATGCCAACTGCGCTTCGCTGTCCACCGCGTGGAGTATTTGTGCCGAGCCTTCGCCGTAGGCGACTTGCTGGCCGGCGGTGAGGATTTGCTGTTCGGCATCCTGGTCCGCCGTCACCCCGACTCGCCCGGACAGCACCGTGACCTGCGCCCCCCGAGGTTGCAAACGGACTTCGAACTGCGTGCCCAGCACCCGTGCCTGGCCTTTCTCGGCGTCCACCACAAACGGCTCACCGCTGTGAGTAACGCTGAAAAACCCGGCGCCGCGACGCAGTTGCACATGCCGCTCGCCGCGACTGAAATCCACGGCGATGGCACTGTCGGCATCCAGTGTCACCTGCGACTGATCGGCCAGGGTGACGGTGCGGATTTCCCCCGGTGCCGAAACGAAGTCCGCGCCCAGGTCATCGATCCAGCGCGAGGGCTGCCAGCCTGTACCGAGACTGACCATCAACAGCAGACACGCCGCCATCGCCAGCGCACCGGACCAACGCCCGACCGTGCTGCGCCGAGACTTGTCCATGGCGTTGAGATACCTCTGCAAGGCCAGGGCTTCTTCATCGGCGAGCATGCGCGCCGGTCCTTCGCTCAGCTCCCACAAGACCTGCGCCCGGGCATAGGCCTCGGCATGGGCGGGATCGGCCTGCAACCAATGACTGAAAGTCGCCTGATCAGCACTGCCGGGCTGGTCATGCAACAGACTCAGCCAGGCAAGCGCTTGCTGTTCCTGAGCGGGCGTCGGGATGACGCGTTCGAAGTGGTTCACGGTGCTTTCCCTGGCGTACGCGGTTCGGGATCCCGAAGGCTGGCCTTGCAGGCTTCGAGGGCGCGCATCATATGTTTTTCCACGGCACTTTGGGACAAGCCCATGGCCTTGGCGATCTCGGCGTATTTACGGCCGTGAATGCGATTGAGCAAAAAGATCTGCCGCGTGCGCTGCGGTAACGCGCGCAATGCGGCTTCGACGTGACGCAGATCGTTGCCCGCCTCCAGCGCCGCTTGCGGTCCGCTGCCATGACTGTCCGGTGATTCCACCAGCATGCCTTCGCTGGCCCGCACCCGCGTGCCTTCACTGCGCAAATGATCGATGGCGATGTTGCCGGCGCAGCGCAACAGGTAGGTACTGAGTTCCTCGACTTGCACCAGCGGCCGCCGCCAGAACCGCAGGAACAAGTCCTGAACCAGGTCCGCTGCCGTCGCCTTGCAACCGACACGCCGACTCACCAGCGCTTCCATTTGCGAACGCTGGGAGAGAAACACCTGGAGAAAATGTGCACGGTCGCCGCGCTGTTGATCACGCTCGATATCGTGGGGGTCGGGTGGGAGAGTCATCATCGTTCATGTTTCGACCTGAAAACCGGGGAGGCCACGACAGCCTCAGGGGCCCGGCAAGGCCGCAATATTAATGATAAATATTCTCATATGCAAAAAAGATCGGGTGCAGCCCTCTATCTCGCCCGTTGGCTCATCGCAAACCCGGCTGTCCCAGAGCCCATGCCAATGACCATGGAATCCAAAAGCCACCGAAACGAGAACGGGCCTGCAGTGCAGGCCCGTTCTCATGGGAAGGTAAAAAGTGAATCAGGTGTCAGCCGTTAAGCGCCGCCTGTTCGTTTTCCAGAAACTCTTCTTCCAGCAGCTGGTCGGCATGGGCGCCACTCTCGATGGGCACCACATTTGCTCGTTTGCCGCGTAGTTTGCCGAACATATGCTCCAGCGCATGTTCAAGTTTGGTGGCTGCTCCGTCGATCGCCTGCTCCATGGTGGAGGCTTTATGGGTAACGGAAACCGGTTGATGGCCTTTTGGCCGCGCCTCCAGCTGGCAGCGCATGTCGTGGGGACCCGGCTTGTCGCCGTTCTCGTCCCGCAGGTGAACCTCGACGCGTGTCAGGTCCTCTTCGTAGCGTTCGAGCGTGCTCTCAATGGTCGTACGTACCCACTCCTCCAGTCGTTTACTGCCTTGAATATGGTTATCGCTATTGACTTGGATTTGCATAGTTCATCCCTTATTTCAGCTAGCTCGCGAGAGGCCGGTCAGCTAAGCCCTTGGGCGTCATCACCGTGACCTCTTGGTTACACAATCGGTCTGTACGCTGAACAATTCAACCCCTAAAAAAGATAAATTTTCAATCGCAAAAAAAGCCGGACAACCGGTAAAAGCGCTGTTAAGGTCGGGAGTTGGGTCGCCCTGCTCTTGCGTAACAATTGCTCACATTTGCTGCTCCCCCAACGGGTGCAGGCTGCGAAAAACCCCCGCTTCCTCCACCAACCAATCGTGCACCGCGCGCACACCCGGATGGCTCAATGCCCCCGGTGCGTAAAGCAGCATGTAGCGCTTGTGATTGGGCACCGCCAGGCCAAACGGCACGATCAACGCCCCGCGTTCCAGCTCATCGTTGAGCAACGTTCGTCGGGCAATCGCCACGCCCATCCCGGCAATGGCCGCTTCGATGGTCAGGTGATTGCGATTGAAGGTATGCCCGCGCCGCACATCCGCCCCTTCGAAGCCGATGGCGTTGAGATAAAACTCCCATTCCGCATATTCATAGCTGCCGCGCCAGGCGGTGATGTCGTGCAACAACGGAAAGTGCATCAGGTCTGCCGGACCGTGCAGCGGCGGACGCCCCCGCAACAGGCTCGGCGCGCACACCGGAAAAATCTGCTCATCGAGCAAGGCTGTGGATAACAGACCCGGGTAGCTGCCGTCGTTCAGGTCGATCGCCAGGTCGAAGTCGCCTTCATGCAATGGCACGCTGCTGTCCTCGGCCACCAGGCGCAACTGGATGTCCGGAAAACGCTGCTGCAAACGCGGCAGGCGCGGCGTCAGCCATTTGCTCAGGAAGGACGGAATCGAACGCACCCGCAGAATCCCGCTGATCATGCCCGCATCCAGTCGCCGCAATTCCGCGTCGATACTGCCAAAAGCCTCGTTGACGGTAATGGCCAGGCGCTGGCCCTCCGCGCTCAGCTCCACGCCACGGGCGCGGCGGTGAAACAGGCGAAAGCCCAGGCGTTCTTCCAGCTGGCGGATCTGCTGGCTGACGGCTCCGGGTGTGATGTGCAGTTCTTCGGCGCAACGGGTGAACGACAGGTGCCGCGCGGCACAGGCAAACACGTTCAGCCAGACATAGGTCTGGGCATGTAATTGACGGCTCATCGTTTAGTCCTGCTAAAGGATGTCTTAGGAAATTTCGTTGGTCACGTAGAACCTTGGCGGGCAGTATCGCCGACATAGCGCTTGTCCTACAAAAATGGCGGCGATTCCTCTTCCATTGCTTGTACAGGCTTTAGCATGGCTATCAGTGTTTTCGATCTCTTCAAAGTTGGCATCGGCCCGTCCAGTTCCCATACCGTCGGTCCGATGCGCGCCGCCGCGACCTTCGCTCAACAACTGCTCGAACTGGGTTTTCTGACGGACGTGCGACGCGTGGAGATTCGCCTTTACGGTTCTCTGTCGGCGACCGGCGTCGGTCACGCAACGGACCGCGCCTGCGTCATGGGCTTGATGGGCGAATGGCCCGACAGCATCGATCCCACCACCATCGACAGCCGCATTCACATCCTGCGCGAAACCGGCAAATTGCGTCTGGCAGGCGTTGCGGACATTGCCTTCGACTGGCACCGCGATCTCCTGCTGCTTGACGAGAGCCTGCCCTACCACCCCAATGCCATGTCCCTGACGGCTTTCAGTGAAACCGGCGAGCTGTTCGAGCAAACCTATTACTCGGTGGGAGGCGGTTTCATCATCGAAGCCGCCGAAGCCGAGTCCGGGATCGCACCGGCCGACGATGTGGTGCTGCCTTACGATTTCTCCAGCGCCGCCGAACTGCTCAAGCTGTGTAGCGAGCACGGGCTGCGGGTCAGTGAGCTGATGATGGCCAACGAACGGGCATGGCGTGGTGATACCGAGATCCGCGAGGGCCTGTTGCATATCTGGTCGGTGATGCGCGAATGCGTCGAGCAGGGCTTGCGTCACGAAGGCATCCTGCCCGGCGGTCTGAATGTTCCACGCCGAGCGGCGAAACTGCATCGCAGCCTGCAGGAAATCGGCAAACCGAATGTCATCACCTCCACCTTGTCAGCGATGGAATGGGTCAACCTGTACGCCCTTGCCGTGAACGAAGAAAACGCGGCAGGCGGGCGCATGGTCACGGCACCGACCAACGGCGCAGCGGGAATCATCCCGGCAGTGCTGCATTACTACATGAAATTCAATGCCGATGCGTCTGACGACGACGTGGTCGCGTTCTTCCTGGGTGCAGCCGCCGTTGGTATCCTGTGCAAGAAAAACGCATCGATCTCCGGGGCCGAAGTCGGCTGCCAAGGCGAAGTCGGCTCTGCTTGCGCCATGGCCGCCGCGGGCCTGGCAGAGGTACTGGGCGCCAGCCCCGAACAGTTGGAAAACGCCGCCGAAATCGGCCTGGAACACAACCTCGGCCTCACCTGCGACCCGGTTGGCGGTCTGGTGCAAGTGCCGTGCATCGAACGCAACGCAATCGCCGCCCTGAAAGCCATCAACGCCACACAAATGGCCCTGCGCGGTGACGGCAAGCACTTCATTTCCCTGGACCGGGTGATCCGCACCATGCGCGATACCGGAGCCGACATGCACGACAAGTACAAAGAGACGTCACGGGGCGGACTGGCGGTGAACTGGGTGGAGTGCTGATCACTTTGGAGGCACGTCGAGGTTTATTGCCCTGAAACGTGCAGAAAACGCGGCCCCTGTAGGAGCGAGCCTGCTCGCGAAAAACCCTCAGGCGCCGCAAACCATCTGGTTTGACGCGTTATCGTTGACGACCATCGCGAGCAAGCTCGCTCCTACAGAACCTGTTTTTTGTCCGACAATTTTTCCGGCATGGGCCTTGCTACTTCCCTGTTGGAACAATGATGGCGAGATGGCCGATGGTCTGGCGTTGCGAACCAACCCGATCACGGCCGGTCAACAACTGCACGTTCAATCAGGCGGTGACGCATCATGGACAATCCTTTCCAGCTCATTACCGATGCCTTTGCAGCGGATTACCAGATCAACCTGAGCATTCAGGGCCTGGACGGCAGCATCATGCTGACCCTCTCCAACAGTGGGCGCGTAGTGGCCAAACGCATGATCAGCGCCGAACAACGCAATGACCCCCAACGCCTCAAGCGACTGGTTCAAAGCATTCAATTCGGCATTGCCATCGAACAGGGCCACAGCGCCGTGGCCATCCTCGAAGCCATGACCACCGGCAGCGGACGGACCTTGCCGCCCCCTCCCGTTAAAGGGCGGCTGCGCCCCACTCTCGGACTCTAGATTTCGCCCTTCTCGACCTCTGGATGTTCACTGGAACCCGCGCCGGTCTTGCGATGCGGATTTTCAATCTTCACCGAGGGAAATTGCGACGAAGCGTAACGCACCACCAGAATCGCAAACGCCAACAGCAGGATCCCGCCGCACAGGTAAATGATCCCCAGGTCCGGCGGGTTGTGGTGCGAAACGTTGGAAATCAGCAGCCGTGTCAGCGCGGTGATCGCCACGTAGATCAGGAAGCGCACGGGCATGTGGTTGGTCTTGAAGTAAATCCCGACCATCGCCCCCAGTTCCAGGTAGATGAACAGCAGCAGGATGTCATCGATCTTGATGTGCCCCTCTTCGATCATCCCGAGAAATTCCATCACCGCCGCCCATGCGGTCACCGCACCGATGGCGAACAGCGCCAGGTAATGAAAGGTCTCGACGAACAGATTGCCCAGGGACTCGGCCAGTTCATGCACGCTCTGCCGCAGTTTCTCGGCCCAGTTGATTTTCACGATGATGCTTCCTTAGGTCGGTTCGACCGGATGATGCGGGTTGGACGTGACGGTTTTTCTGCATGCAGAAAAAAGGCCAGCCCATGATGGCGAGGCGTTCCGGATTGCGCGCCGTGGCGTTTGGTCGCACCTGTGCAGGGCCTCGCCTGACAAATGCCGAAACCGGTCTACATTAAAAAGCCACTACCCAAACGACAGGGTTTCGCTTATCCTTTCGCTGTATATAGATACAGTAGTCGAAACCGACAACCAATGTGAAGGCATGTGAGGTGGTGAATGGCCGTCGAAGTGGTATACCGCAGCAGCCGAGATCTGGAGCGCTTGTTCATGGATAAAGCCGAAGCTGACCGTCATGACAAAATGCTCGAACTGGCCGAATTGCTGGCTGAAGTGTTGCAAAAAGCCGTTCCGTCCCTGACCGAGCAGCAAGTGGAAGAAGCCGGGATCTACATGGCGAAGAATCGCGATGTGTTCGCCAAGGCATTCAAGAGCCAGCCGGACGCCCTGTCCGAACTGCTTGCGGCACCTGTTGAAGTCGCCGAGCCGGTTGCAGTGCCCGCTCCTGTGGAAGAGGCAAACGCTGAGCCGGTTGCCCCGGCCAAGCCAACCAAGGCTGCGAAAACAGCAAAATAAGCGACACCCGAATTGAATAGGCCCTGAGTCCGATGGAGTCAGGGCCTTTTTCATGTCCGATCTTTTTATCGATACAGCACCTTTTCCGCCAACTCGTCCGCCACCCGGGCCGGCGAACGTTTTTCCGCCTGGGCGTGGGCAAACACCTCGGTCAGGCGCGAGCTGATTTTCGACAGGTGTGCGGTGATGGTCGACAGTTCTTCGCCGCGGTGCTTGAGCGACACATAGATCAGACCGCCGGCGTTGATCACGTAGTCCGGCGCATACAGGATGCCGCGACGTTCCAGTTGGTCGGCGACATCCAGATGTGTCAGCTGGTTGTTCGCCGAACCGGCCACTGCCGAGCAGCGCAGTTGCGTCACGCTGTGGCTGTTCAGCACCCCGCCCAGACCGCATGGCGCAAGAATATCGCAAGGTGTGCTGAGCAGTGCGTCGTTGGCGATGGGGTGAGCCCCGAGTTGCTCCATCGCCAGTTGCACCTTGCCGTGATCGATATCGCTGACCAGCAGTTCGGCACCGGCGGCGTGCAACTGTTCTGCCAGGGCATATCCGACGTTGCCCAGGCCCTGAATGGCGACGCGCAGACCTTCGAGGTTATCGCTGCCCAGTCGCGCCATCGCAGTGGCGCGAATGCCGGTGAATACGCCCATCGCCGCGTGCGGCGCGGGGTCACCCGCCGAGGTGGTGCTGGTGACGTGCTGGGTCTGTTGGGCGATGCAATCCATGTCCGCCACTGAGGTGCCGCTGTCGATGGCTGTGATGTAGCGCCCGTCCAGCTGATTGATACAGCGCCCGAAGGCTTCGAACAGCGCGGCGCGGTTGGCCACATGAACGGGGCGAATGATCACCGCGACGCCGCCGCCCTGGGCCAGGCCGGCCAGTGCTGCCTTGTAACTCATGCCTTGGGCGAGGCGCACCGCATCCTCGACCGCAGACTCGTCGCTGGGATAGGCAAGATAACGACAACCACCCAGGGCAGGCCCCAGTCGGCTGTTATGAATGGCAATGACCGCCTTTAACCCGGTGACCGGGTCAACGCTCAGATGCAGCGATTCAAGGCGAGTACTTTGCATGAGAGCGAACATCGTCAGGCTCCCGAATCACTTCTTGTAGACGCCAGTATAGGCTTGCGCCCGAAAATTGCAGAAGCGCACCGGAATAAGCACAGCTGCGATGCAGGCTTTCGGAAATAACCGGAATTCGCTCTTGCGCAGCACTGGACGAATGCCGGCGAGGGGACTAAAACGAGGCATTGCCCGGAGATTTTGATGACCCCGCGCCAATCGTTCTTCGCCTGCCTGCAACGTTCACCGCCCGCGCTGTTCGAGGCGGCGCTATGGATTGCAGTCGAGCATGACGCTGAAGTTAAGCCCCAAGCGGTACAGGCCGATTTCCAGGAATTGCAGCAACGGGTCAGCGGTGGCTTGCCGATGCTGCCGGTCAGTGAACTGGCCCAACCGCTATTGCGGCGCATGAACGACCTGGGCTTCGCCCAGGACGACTTCACACCCTTGCGCCCGCAAGTGGCGCTGCTCGACAAAGTGCTGGAGCTCCGGCGAGGGCAACCCTTGACGCTGGGGTTGATTGCTCTGGAGTTGGCCAGGGGCCTGGAGATCCCCATGGTCGGGGTCAACTTTCCCGGGCATTTCCTGCTGCGGGTGCCGGGCTCCGATCATTTGCTCGATCCCTGCGGCGGCCGTCGCCTTTATCCGAACGATTGCCGAGAGTTGTTGCATCGCCAGTATGGCCCGAACATGAAGCTCAGCGCCGACCATCTGGTCACCGCCGAGCCGGTGCAGATGCTGCAACGGCTGTCGCGCAACCTGCGCCAGTTGTACCTCTCCCACGACGACTTCATCAATGCCCTGATCGACGCCGGGCGCGTCCTGGAACTGGGCAATGCCAGTACCGCCGACTATCTGGCCCGGGCCAGCCTGTACCAACGGCTGGACTGCCCGAACGCCGAGCGTTTTGACCTGGAGCACGCACTGCTGCTCAGCGACGATCCCATCCAGCGGATTCGCCTCACGGACCGGCTGGGGCATTTACCGCCGAATGCCATCGTTCACTGATCAAAAATCATTGTGGGAGCGAGCCTGCTCGCGAAGAGGGAGTGTCAGTCAAATCAATATGACTGACATACCGCTATCGCGAGCAGGCCCGCTCCCACATTGGGTCTGTGTGAACCGTTATGGCGTATCTGGCTGATTCGCCGGATGCGCCTGGATGAACGCCGGATGCGTCGCCGCCAATGCCGCCACTCGCCGAATGCGTGGATAAGCCTCAAGAGAAACATTGAAGCGCTCGGCCGCGTACAGCTGCGGGATCAAATAGACGTCCGCCAGCCCCGGCTCGGGGCCGAAGCAGTAACCGTCATCACCGATCAACTGCTCTACCGTGGCCAGTCCCTGGCTGACCCAGTGGCCGATCCACTCCACCACCTGCGGTTCGTCGTGGCCCGACTGGCGCAGCCGGTTGAGCACGCTGACGTTGTGCAGCGGGTGCACATCGCAGCCGATCACTGCCGCCACGCCACGCTCATGTGCGCGGGTGGCGAGGTCCCTGGACAGCAGCGGCACCTGTGGATAACGTTCCTCCAGGTATTCGATGATCGCGGGAGACTGGATCAGCAACTCGCCTTCATCGGTACGCAAGGCCGGCACGCGGCCCTGTGGGTTGATGCCCAGATAAGGCGGCTGTCGATGCTCGCCGCCCTGGGGTGCGATCAGGTTGACTGGCAGGGATTGATAATCCAGGCCCTTGAGCGCCAACGCGATACGCACCCGGTACGACGACGTCGAACGGTAGTAGGTATAGAGTTCCATGCCCCGCTCCTCTCAGCGCGCCGGCAGCACTTTGCCGCGGCACTCACCGAAACCGATGGAGGCGAAACCGTCGCGGCGGCAACGGCCGCGCAGGATGATTTCGTCACCGTCCTCAAGGAACTTGCGCACTTCGCCCGAGGCCAGTTCGATCGGTTTTTTACCACCCTCGGTAATTTCCAGCAGACTGCCGAACTGACCGTTCTCCGGCCCCGACAAGGTGCCCGAACCGAACAGGTCACCGGCCTGCAACTGGCAGCCGTTGACGCTGTGGTGCGCGACCATTTGCGCCACGGTCCAGTACATGTGCTGTGTGTTGCTCAAGGTCAGGCGATGGGCCGGCAGGTTCTGCTCGCGCATGGCCTCGGTGAGCAGCAGCACTTCCAGTTCGATGTCGAACCCGCCAGCGGCCTGATCGCGCTTGTCGAGCAGGTACGGCAGCGGCTGCGGATCACCTTGCGGACGTGCAGGCTGGGCACGGCGGAATGGCTCCAGCGCTTCGGCGGTGACGACCCACGGCGAGATGCTGGTGATGAAGCTTTTCGACAGGAACGGCCCCAAAGGCTGGTATTCCCAGGCCTGGATGTCCCGTGCCGACCAGTCGTTGAGCAGGCAGAAACCGGCTATGTGATCGGCGGCGTCGCCGATGGCAATCGAGTCGCCCATGTCGTTGCCCTGGCCGATCCAGATGCCCAGTTCCAGTTCGTAGTCCAGGCGTGCGCAAGGGCCGAACGTCGGTTCACTCTGACCGGCCGGCAACGTCTGGCCTTTCGGGCGGCGGACGTCGGTACCGGACGGGCGAATGGTCGACGCACGACCGTGGTAGCCGATTGGCACGTACTTGTAGTTCGGCAGCAATGGGTTGTCGGGACGAAACAATTTGCCGACGTTCTGCGCGTGCTCGATGCCGACGTAGAAGTCGGTGTAATCATTGATTTTTGCCGGCAGGTGCATTTCGCAATCCGCGGCCAGAGGCAGCAGTTTTGCGCCCTGGGCTTCGATCTTGCCGTGCAGGGTGCTGCCCTCGGCGAACAGTTCCAGCAAACGCTCGCGCAACGCGACGCGAGCCTCACGCCCCAGTTCGAAGAAGGCATTCAACTGACCGCCAAGGGTCGCTTCGACCGCGGCTTTCGCAGCGCCATCGAACAACCCGGCCTCAAGGGCCGCTTGCAGGTCAAAGATGTGTTCGCCGATGGCCACGCCACTGCGCGGTGCCGAGCCGTTGAGGCTGAACACGCCCAGCGGCAGGTTTTGCAGGGGGAAATCCGCATGGCCGTTGGCGGATGCAACCCAGCTGCGAGTGATGGAAGTCTGCGTCATGGGTTATCTCCGGGTCGGGTCGAAAGTGGCGGGCAACGTAGCCCAGCAGGCATCGTAAGTGTTTTGCAGTTGCGGGCAATCGAGGGCGAAACGGCTCGGACGCAATACCTGGCTGGTCTCGAACATGAATGCCATGGTGTTGTCGATTTTCGCCGGTTTGAGGTCAGCGTTGATCGCTTTGGTGCAAGTCTCTCCGTCGGGACCATGGGCGCTCATGCAGCTGTGCAAGGACGCACCGCCGGGCACAAAGCCTTCGGCCTTGGCGTCGTATTCGCCCTGGATCAACCCCATGAATTCGTTCATCAGGTTGCGGTGGAACCACGGCGGACGGAAGGTTTTCTCGGCCACCATCCAGCGCGGCGGGAAGATCACGAAGTCGAGGTTGGCCAGGCCATGAACGCTGGTCGGCGAGGTCAGCACGGTGAAGATCGACGGATCGGGGTGATCGAAACTGACGGTGCCGATGGTGTTGAAACGGCGCAGGTCATATTTGTATGGCACGTTGTTACCGTGCCAGGCAACCACGTTGAGCGGCGAATGATTGAGCTCGCACGCCCACAGCTGGCCGAGGAATTTCTGTACCAGCGTGGTGGGTTGTTGCAGGTTCTCGTAGGCCGCCACCGGGGTCAGGAAGTCCCGCGGATTGGCCAGACCATTGCTGCCAATCGGCCCCAGGTCCGGCAGACGCAACGGCGCGCCATGGTTTTCGGCGACATAACCACGGGCCTGCGGATCGAGCAGCTCGATGCGGAATTTAAGACCGCGTGGCAGCACGGCAATTTCCAGCGGTTCCAGTTCAAGCGCGCCCAGTTCGGTGGCAATGCGCAGGCGCCCCAGTTCAGGCACCAGCAACATCTCGCCGTCGGCGTTGAAGAACACCCGCTCCATGGAACGGTTCGCACGGTAGTTGTAGATGCTGATACCGGCCGGTTTTTCCGCGCCCGAGTTGGCGGCCATGCTCACCAGGCCGTCGATGAAGTCGGTCGGCTCGGCGGGAATGTCCAGCGGGTTCCAGCGCAGGCGGTTGGGGGTCACCTCACCCAGCGGGCCGCCGGCCAGTTGCCGATCGAGTTTGATGAACGCCGGATGATTGGCCGACGGCTGAATGCGGTACATCCACGTCCGCCGCCCCTCGCTGCGCGGCATGGTGAACGCCGTGCCGGAGAACAGTTCGGTGTAGAGACCGTACGGGGCTTTTTGCGGGGAGTTCTGGCCAACAGGCAGTGCGCCGGGCAAGGCTTCGCTGCTGAATTCGTTGCCGAAGCCTGACAGGTAGGCCAGCGCTGGCATCGTTGAATCGGGGTTCATGGAGCCTCCTGAACAGGGAGTCGGCAGTGGCCGCTCACTCTGTTGCAGAGGTCGAGGCACGCCTGGGTTATTTTTATCGTAATTTGATTACGCATAACGTAATTTGATTGGTATTGACCGTCAAGCTATAAAGACGCCCATTCGTAACAGGATCAAACTGCCTCCATGCAAAAGCCCTCCAGCGACAACAACGGTAAACAGAAAGTCCGCTCGGCCGAGGTGGGCACTGACATCCTCAAGGCTCTGGCCGAGTTGTCGCCTTCGACTTCGCTGTCGCGCCTGGCCGAACACGTGCAGATGCCGGCGAGCAAGGTCCATCGCTATTTGCAGGCGCTGATCGCCAGCGGATTTGCCGAACAGAACGCAGCGACCAACCATTACGGCCTGGGTCGTGAAGCCTTGCGCGTGGGGTTGGCAGCACTCAACAGTATGGACGTGCTGAAAGTCGCCGCCCTGCCCCTGGCCGAGCTGCGTGATGACTTGAACGAAACCTGCTTTCTGGCGGTATGGGGCAATCAGGGCGCGACCGTGGTGCACATCGAGCCGGCAGTGCGTGCGGTGACGGTGGTGACCCAGCTGGGCTCGGTGCTGCCGCTGCTCAGCTCTTCGACGGGACTGGTATTTGGCGCCTACCTGCCGAAACGCGAGACCGAGGATCTGCGCGTGCAGGAGTTGCAGTCCCACGCAGCCCATGTGCTGGCAGACGATCAGGCCTACGCGGCCCAGTGCGAACAAATCCGCGCACGCGGTTTGCACCATGTACATGGTTTGCTACTGCCAGGGGTGGATGCCTTGTCGGCACCGGTATTCAATGCGATGGGCAGAGTGGTTGCCGTGCTGACGGTGGTGGGGCCGACTTCCTTGTTCCATGCCGATGAAAACGGACCGGCGGCGCAACGCCTGTTATCCGCCAGCCGTGCGGTCAGCTGGCGCATGGGTTATGAACCCGCCGCATCCGCGACCTGACTGCCACAGCTGTGCCAACCAGGCAGGGTTGGCATGCCTTTAATTCATTTCAAAACCAAAAACCAACACTTACCAAACCTGCATTATCAATCCCAGCTTCTTCGCCATGGCAACTGCCTGTGTGCGCCGCTCCACACCCAACTTGCTGTGAATGCGCCGGGCATGGGTTTTCACCGTATGCAACGAAATGAACAGTTGTTCGGCGATTTGCTGATTGGAGTTGCCTTGGGCAATCAGGTCCAGCACTTCAAGCTCTCGCCCGCTCAGCAAACTGACATCGGTGTCTCTATCGACCACTGGCGCCGCGCCCTGTAGACGACAGATCAGACTCGGCTGGCGCAAATTCAAATCACGCAATGCCTGTTGCCCATGACAACGCTTCACCAAGGCCAGGCCGGCCTCCAGCGCTGCATGAGCCATGTCCGGCTCATCCGTCAGGTCCGCCACTTCACAGATTGCCAATTGCAACTCCGTTTCCAGCGCCAGCATGGCCTGTTCTTGCGCATGCTTGAGTAACGCCTTGAGACGATCCATTGGACTTTGCGCCAATTGAAGTTGAGTCTCGGCCAACACCAACTGGTATTCGATACGCGCAATCAGTTGCAGCGTGGCGGGTGGTGCCTGGCGTGCATGAGTCCCGCGATAATGACGCAAGACTCGGGTCAGCGCTTCCCGGACCAACTCCGGGCGCCCTTGCTGCAGCCAGAAATGACTGCTGATTTGCAGCAGTACGCTGCGATAAACCGTGTCGGGGATCTGTCGTTGCTGCATCAACCGTTCGGCTTCGCGCAGACGATCAAACGCAAGGGCATAATCGCGCTGGTTGGCGGCCATCTGCGCTTGCCCGAGAAAGCCATACAGCGCGTGCTTGTCCTGGCTTTTCAGGCAGTCCTCCAGGCCGGACTGGAAGAAACCGGCGGCCAGCTCATCTTGTCCCTGACAGAGGGCCAGCCGTCCTCGGCGCAGGGCAATTCGCCCCAATAGCGGCGTCGGTCGATCAGCTTCTCGAGACAACAGCGCAACAGTATCAGCCAACAAGCTCTCGGCGCGTCGGGGCGCTCCGCGCATCTCCAGCAACTGCGCGTGATCGAGTTCAAGCAGCCCTTCGAACAATAGCGAGCCTTGGGCGCGCGCCAGGCACAGTGCCTCGCGATTGAACGTCTGCGCCACATCGAGTTCGGCGTTGAGCAACGCCTGCTGGGTCAGTCCTGACAGGCACAATAGTCGCGCCGGCCAGGCATCGACACTCAACTCGGCCAGCGCTTCGAGAAAGTGCCCGCGAGCCGCCTCCATACGGCCTTGCAAATGCAGGAGCCAGCCCTGTTGCGCCTGCCAGCGTGCCAGCAGTTGCCGTTGCAGCGCCTGCGTAGGCTGCGGGGTAAATCGTGCCAGTTGCCCGATGCACGCGGCGGCAGGATCGAAACGTCCGGCAAACAACAACGCCGCGCTGACCAGCCCGACCAATTGCGGCGTAACAAGGGTCAGCTCAGCCTGTTGACGCTCGTGGAGTTTCAACAACAGGCAGACATTTTCGCGCCGGAACAAATGTTCGAGGCTGAAGTGCTGCAACAGACTGACCGCCACTTCGAACTCCTGCGCCAACAGCGCCTGCTCGAACGCACCTTGCCAGTCCTCTTCGGCGCTGAACCACTGGCACGCGCGGCGATGCCAGGATCGCCCGGCCGGGGTCGGCTCTTCAGCCATTGCCCGGGCCAGTGGCTCGAAGATCCGCAACCACTCGACGGAATCTTCCCAAGGTTCAATGAAGCAGCCCATGTCCTGCAACGCGTGCAGCCACTGCGCGCCCTCTCCCGTACCGAAAAGATGCTCGCACAGGCTGGCGTTGAAGCGTGGCAGATGAACCAACACCTGCCAGACCTCAACCAACTCCGGCGGCAAGGTGTTGAACAACTCGTGCTGCAGATAATCGAGCAACGTTGCCGAACGCCCCTGCTCAACCGACCACGGGCAACCATTGAGCAACGCAATCCGCACACCAGCGCACCAGCCACCGCTGCGCTCAACCACCCTCTTGGCGGTCTGGGCCGCCAGGGTCGGCTCGACATGACCGAGTAACTGCCCGACCTCGGCCTCGGTAAACGCCAGCGCCCGGCCTTCGCACTCGTACAACTCATCATCGAGCAGCAGCCGCGGCCAGTTGCAGGAGGGTCGACGACGGGAACCCAGCCACCAGGTCAGCGCCGGGCTGGCGACGGCCAACAGGCGATCGAGCATCCGGTCGAGTTCCGCGTTGGGTGCACGGCAGTAATCATCCAGAAACAGCCAGGTCGGGGTCTGTAATCGGGCCAGATGCGCCAGCAGCCCGGGCTCATCCGCCGAGGGCAGATCCAGCGCTTGCGTCAGGCGCAACAGAAAATCGGCAGCACTCAACGACGCCCCCGCCAGCGGCAGCCAACAGACCCGACAGTGCTCCGGCGCCCGCAGCAGGCATTCGCTGAGCAACGCGCTCTTGCCACTGCCGGGCGGTGCGCAAAGCAACTTCACCCTCGCGGTCGACACCAGCATGGGCTCGATCAGCCGCTCGCGGGACAGATGATGGGACGACAGTCGGGGCACAAGGCCTGGGCGGTCCAGACAGTGCGTCATTGCAGTCATTGTGATGCGCCTTTTTTTATAATTCTGGCGCCACCCTAGCCCCCTCCCGAGCGCTTGTTGAAGAAGTATTCAACACACTGATCGCCCCCTATAAAAAAGGTGACCGCAAAGTCACCCTTTTGTGTAGAAGCCTGTAGGAAACCTACCTGACCCCCGTGCTACGCAAGGCTGCTGGTGTGTAGTCCCCCGCTTTTGCATCGATGTTGAATTCGAAGCTGCGCTTTTCTTCGTTCTTCATTCCCAGTGCGATATAGCGACCGGCAATCAGGTCATACAGCGCTTCGACGGTGTAGGCCGGCACCTGGTGATCGTAGTAGAACTGGGCATGCCCTTCGGCGACGCGCCAGAGCTGTCCACGCCCGTCGTAGTGGTCGGCCAGCGCCACTTGCCAGCTGTCTTCGTCGATGTACATGTGGCGCTTGGCGTACACGTGCCGCTCGTTCGGCTTGACCGTGGCGACGACTTCCCAGACCCGGTGCAACTCATAGCGGGTCAGGTCCTGGTTGATGTGCCCGGCCTTGATCACATCCGTGTACTTGAGGTCTGGCGAGTCGAGCTTGTAGCTGTTGTAGGGGATGTACATTTCCTTCTTGCCGATCAGCTTCCAGTCGTAGCGATCCGGCGCGCCGGAAAACATGTCGAAGTTGTCGGTGGTGCGCAGGCCATCGGATGAGGTGCCGACACCGTCATAGGCGACCTGTGGCGCACGCCGTACCCGACGCTGGCCGGCGTTGTAGATCCAGGCCTTGCGCGGTTCCTTGACCTGATCGAGCGTCTCGTGAACCAGCAGCACGTTGCCCGCCAGCCGCGCCGGTGCGGTCACCTCCTGCTTGAAGTAGTTGAGCACGTTATCGTCGCTGCCCGGTTTCAGATCGCTGAGCAACGACGGCACGGCGACTTCGTCCTTGAAGCGGATCACCGTGAAGTCGCCATTGGATTGCGGCGTCGCCTGGGTGATGGTGCGACGCAGATTGCCGCCGTGGTAACGGGTGACGTGGTTCCAGATCACTTCCACGCCATTCTTCGGAATCGGGAACGCGTAGTAGCGATTGCCGGTGAAGTTGGCCAGACCGTTACCGTCGTTGATCGGTGTTACGTTCAGCGCACTGCGCTTGGCCGACTCATAGATTTCTGCCGGTAACGCCACGGTGCGGTGGCTGGGATAGACCGGGATCTTGTAAGTCTCGGGGTAGCGCTTGAACATCGCTATCTGGCCGTCGGAAAGCTTGTCCTTGTACTTGTCGACGGTCGCTGCGGTGATCACGAACAATGGCTTTTCGTTGGCGAACGGGTCGGCCAGGAAACCTTTGCTGTCCACCGCGCCAGCGTTTTTCGGGATGCCACCGGTCCAGGCCGGAATCGAACCATCGGCATTGCCGGCCTTCTCGGCTCCGAGCGGGGTCAGGCTGGTGCCAAGCTTGTTGGCTTCCTCTGGCGACACCGCGGCCATCACGTTGGCGGCCAGCAACCCGAGGGTCAGCACGCCCAATTGCAACATCATCTTGCGCATCGAAATCATCCTTATCAGCCGGGTCAGAAGTTCACACCAAAGCTCAAAGCCACGAAGTCACGGTCGGTGAGGACGTTGTAGTCCCCGCCAAAAAAATCGGTGTAACTGAGGCTTGCGGTATAGGTGTTGCGATAGTCCGCATCGACACCGAGGCTGATGGCCTTGGCGCCTTCGTTGAACAGGCCGTTGGGGCCATAGCCGGCGACGTCGTGGGACCACGAGAGATTGGGCCTGACGTTGATCCCGGCGATGAGGTTGTTGTAGTCGAGGATGGCCCGAGCGCGATAACCCCATGAAGTCGAGGTCACGAAGCCGTCGGTGTCGCCGCCGAAACCATACTGGCCATACACCGAGTCGCGGCCGTAGCGCAACTTCGTACGTGCTTCCAGGCCACCGACCCGAACCACCGCCGCCTCACCCACCAGCGTCAGGCGATCGGCACCTGCAACCTGATCGATGAAATGCGTCAAGGTGCTCTGGACCTGCGTCACCTCCTTGCGGCGGTAACCTGTGTTGTCAGCCCCCGGTGACGTGGCGATGGGCGATGCCGCACCGCCTGCAATCGGATTGAGCATGGCCAGGGTCAGGTCATTGGTGTTGACCTGTACCGGGAGGTTGGGGCGGTAGCTGATTTCCCCGCTCCACGCAGTGCCGGTCGATAAGGTAGTGGCGAAGCTGGCGCCGTAGAGGCGGATGTCCTCCGGATATTCGAGGTAATACTGGCCGCGACCGAGCATCACACTCTGGGCCAGGCCTGAACCGCTGCCGGGGGCGATTCGGTTGGCGGCGGCTACGATTCCCGGAAGGCTTGCCAGCGTGCTGAGCCCGGCGGTGGTGGTCCCGACGTTGGGGCCGCGGCTGTGGTAATTCATGAAGTACAGGCCGTACTCGGTGTCGTCCCCCAGCCAGCGCAACGCCGTACCCCACTGTCCGGAATCCCGGGCATCACGGTCGCCGCCACGGGGAACGATCACGCCCTCTTTGCTGACCTCGAAGCCCTGGCCAAAGGCAGCCGCAATCGGCTGCAGCGGTGCAATGGCCGGGCTGGCGACGGTGTAGCCCTTGTTGCAGCCATCGGCCACCACATCGACACCAAAGAAGGTGCCGCAGTTATCGACGACCGTCTGGTCCCACTCCAGTTGATAGAAGCCTTCCACGGTCAACTTCTCCGTCAGGCCCTGGGAGGCGAACAGCATGTTGACCGGGATCAGGCCCTCCTTGATCTCGGCGCCAGGGCGACGGAACGCGGACACGTCGACCGGATTGATGCTGTTGATCGAGTTGCCGATGAAGGTGCTCTCCCCCCAACTGACCACCTGCTTGCCGGCACGCACCGTGCCCGGCAAATCGGCGAGGGAGTAGTTGTGATAGACGAATGCGTCGAGGATTTGTCCGCCTGAAGACTTGGCGCCTTCTTTGCGATTGTGATCGCTGATGTCCTTGAATGGGCGGCTTTCATCCTTCAGCTCGAAGTCGTACCAGTACTTGCCACGCACAAACGCGCCGGTGTCGCCGTACTTCAGTTCGAGGTCGTGAATGCCCTTGAAGATCTTCGAGAAGGTTTCGCCTTTCTTGAAGTTCAGGCGACCGTCGTCACCAGTCGAAGACTGGCCGGAACCGCCGTTGACGGTGCCTACCAGGGCATCATCCGCATCACGCATGCCCCAACTCGCGCCGACCGACAATGAGGAGTCGAACGTCCCCTCGATTTCCCCGATGCTGAACGAAATGGCCTGAGCCTGGGCACAGCAGCCCAATGCGACCGCGGCCGCCAGCGCCTGCGGTGTGAAGATGGCGCGCATTGTTGTTTTTGTCATGCGTCTTCCCCGGTGAGTGACAGAAGGCCTCACCCTACTGCCGGGGCACCGGGATCGATAAGCGCACCAAAGAGGTATTCGTGGTGTACCTCTAAAGGATGACTGGCACAAGGTCACTACCCGGAAGTCGGGCAGCCGAATCCTGACTGTTGCCCGTGCTGCAACAGTGCATGTCGGGAATTGGTATTTTTCCTACGGCGCCGAGGGCTTATTCTTACCTGGCTACCACGGAACCTGCGCCGTGACTGAAAGATTTCAGATGAATTGAGGATTCGGTTCATCGCCCGTGTTCACTGACGTTGATTTGTAGCTCCTGATCCAACGTCTTACTTTGGCCGCTGCGTTTGCAGCGGCCTTTTTTATGGGCGATGTTTTTTGATGAATGACTGCGACCAGGAAAAAGATCGCATGCCTACATTGCTTTCAGAAAACGACTACCAGCATTGGGAAACATCACAAGCACTCCAGCCATTAAGTTGACCAGCAAGTCGGCGAACAACCTTGATCTTCGTCCGACTGCAAACTTACTTATTGCGAGTGCAACCATGAAACCCATCAACTACAACAAGTATCGCTCAGCCAGAAGCTTCAACAGCCGAATACGCTTTCTGGTTCTTCACTACACCGCCGCTAACTTCTCAAGTTCTGTCAGTGCCCTGACCGGCCCGAATGTCAGCGCGCACTATCTGGTTCCGGATATCACCGACCCCAGCTACCTGAAAGCCGGTTATACCGGGCAGGAAGTGTTCAACCTGGTGGATGAAACCCATCGCGCTTGGCATGCGGGCGTCAGTCAGTGGGGTAACCGTAGCAATCTGAATGACACGTCAATCGGCATTGAGGTGGTCAACCTGGCGACTGACAACAAAGGCCAATTCACCTTCCCGCCGTATCACCCCGAGCAGATTGCCGCGATTGAACTACTGGCGCTGAACATCCTCAAGCGCTACCCGGATATCACGCCGACGCAGGTGTTGGGCCACTCCGATATTTCAATCGGCCGCAAGAGCGACCCGGGGCCGATGTTTCCCTGGCAGGCGCTGTACCTGAAAGGCGTCGGCGCCTGGTTCGATGAAGCCACTCGGGACCAGTATCTGAGCCAATACACCACATCGGGTGTTCCAGTCCGAAGCGAATTGCTGGGGCTGTTCAAGTCCTATGGATACGATGTTTCGGGCGCCTCGACGGAAGGTGGCTTTCAACAGTTGGTACGGGCATTCCAGATGCATTTTCGCCCGGAAAAATTTGACGGAAAAATGGATGCACAGACAGCCGCCAATCTGAAGGCACTGGTATCCAAATACTTTTCCCGCTGATCGATGGCAAACGATTTTCCAACCGACAGATGCAGCAACCGGCAAGGTCAGTCAATGTGACCTTGCCGACAATGTCAGAGCGAATACTTCTGCAAATTCCCCATCATTTCCTTCAGCGCATCGATATTGTCCTTCGGATGCGCCGCACCTTCGAAGTCGCAAATCTGCTGCCAATGCGCCGCCACGTCTTCCGGTGAGAAGCCGGCCCGTGGATCGAACCCGACACCGAGGCTGCGTTCCCAGCGGACCTTGCCCATCCAGCCACCGCCGACTTCAAACAGACCGGAGGTTTCCTGGCAGGTCTCGCTGGCCAGGTACACCACCAGCGGGCTGACCAGTTCCGGCTTTAGCTGTTCGAAGACTTGCGGCGGGATCAGGCCTTCAGTCATGCGCGTGCCGCCGGTGGGGGCGATGGCGTTGACCAGGATGTTGTTCTTGCGGCCTTCGATGGCCAGGGTGCGGGTCAGGCCATAGAGACCGAGCTTGGCCATGCCGTAGTTGGACTGGCCGAAATTGCCATAGATACCCGAGGTCGACGCGGTGAAAATCACCCGGCCGTAGTTCTGCTCGCGCATATGTGGCCAGGCGGCACGGGTGACTTTGTAGGCACCTTCGACGTGGACGCGGTAAACCAGGTCCCAGTCGGCGTCTTCCATTTTGTGGAAGGTCTTGTCACGCAGGATCCCGGCGTTGTTGACCACCACGTCGACGCGACCGAAGACGTCCAGGGCATGCTGGACCAGTTTGTCACCGTCAGTGACCGAATCGTGGTTGGCCTCGGCGATACCGCCGGCTTCGCGTATGTCCGCTACCACGCGGTCGGCGGCCGAGGCGTTGGCGCCTTCGCCCTGAGTCGAGCCGCCCAGGTCGTTGACCAGAACCCTGGCGCCCTGTTTGGCGAACAGCAGTGCATGCACCCGTCCCAGGCCGCCACCGGCACCGGTAATGATCACGACTTTATCTTCGAAGCGCACAGGCTCATTCATGGGGGGACTCCAGCAGGCCAAGGGACGATGAGTCCGAGTTTCCGGCACGGCGCAGCGGGTCACAATCAACACGGGGGAGGCTGAATGGTGCGCGATAAGGCTGGGGGATGATTGATAGAGATACGGACACGAACCCTGTGGCGAGGGGGCTTGCCCCCGTTGGGCTGCGAAGCGGCCCCAAAATACAGCGCAGTGATTCAGATACAACGCGTTAAGCAGGTTTACGACTGCTTCGCAGCCGAACGGGGGCAAGCCCCCTCGCCACAAAAGCCCAGCAGGTTCACGCTGCGAATCAGGAGCAGGCGACTTTGCGCGGCGGAGAAAGCAGCTGATCGCGAAACGCCAGGTAGTGCCTGAGGACCTCGCAGGGTGCCTCGATCTGCGGGTAGTGACCGATGTCGGGCAACACCACGGTGTCCGCATCCGGGATCAGTTCCCGGTAACGCTCGACCATATGCACACCGGAGATCGGATCGACCCCGCCATCGATCACTCGCAGCGGCACTTCACCGCGCTGCATCGCGCTCACCCAGCGGTTGCGCCAGACGCGTCGCTCCGGGATGTAGGCGATCAACTTGTGCATGATCCGTGGCCCACGCTGGCTTTCGACCAGGCTCCAGAAGTCATCCATCTGGCTTTCACTGGGCCGGGTTTGCGGGCCGAAAATCTGCCGAAAGCTTCTCACCAGGCCATCACGGCTGAAGGCGCGGCCAATCATCCAGCCCAAAGGGCTGAGCAAGAGCTTTTGCATCAATACCGGGCGGTGGGTTTCCGGAAACAACCCGCCGTTGAGAAACACACAACTGGCCAGCTCCACCCGCGACTCGTAATGCCGGGCCAGCAGTTCCTGGGCCACGCTGTCGCCATAGTCGTGGGCGAACAGGTGTACCGGTTGCTCGACATTCAGGTGCTCAAGCAGTGCCTGTTGCAGATCCGCTTGCTCCAGCAGGCTGTATTCGTGGTTCGCCGGCTTTGCCGAATCGCCGAAGCCAAGCATGTCGCAAGCGATCACGCGATAGCGCTGGGTCAATGGCTGCCACAGGTAATGCCAGTCCCAGCTGGCGGACGGAAAACCGTGAATCAGCAACAGCGGCTCACCCTGACCCGCCGTCCAGTAACGGATGCTGTGGCCACGGAACAAGAACGTCTGGCTGCGTTTGCGCCAGACACACAGAGGAATCTCGGCAAGTGCCATTAGAGTTTATAACCCGGGTCCAGTTTATCGAGCTTGCGCAGCAGCGCCGGCCACGCCAGCGCTCCGCCCATTCCTTGAGCACTTCTGGTGACACCCGCGATCATGGCTTTGGCGCCGGCCAGAATCTGCGGTTCGATTGCAATCAGTTCAGCCGCACCGTTTTGTGCCATGACCTGAATGTCGCAGGCACGCTGAAAGGTAAACATCATCAGGAACGTATCGGCGATGCTGCTGCCGCATGTCAGCAGACCATGGTTATGCAGCATCAGGAAATTGTTTTCACCGAGATCAGCCTGCAGCCGCACCTTCTCTTCATGGTTGAGCGCCACACCTTCGTAGGCGTGGTAGGCCAGGCTGGAAAGCACGAACAACGACTGTTGGCTGATCGGCAGCACGCCCTGCTTCTGTGCCGAGACCGCCACCCCTGAAGCCGTGTGGGTGTGCAGCACACAAACGACATCGTGACGGACTTCATGCACGGCGCTGTGGATGGTGTAACCCGCCGGATTGATCTCGTAAGGACTGTCCATCAGCTTGTTGCCGGCCTGATCCACCTTGACCAGGCTCGACGCGGTCATTTCGTGAAACATCAGCCCGAACGGGTTGATCAGGAAATCTTCGGTGCCGGGCACCTTGGCGGAGATGTGGGTAAAGATCAGGTCATCCCAACCATGTTGGGCAACCAGGCGATAACAAGCGGCCAGGTCGACGCGAGTCTGCCACTCGGCAGCACTGACCTGGTCTTTGACACTGTGTGGCGATTGGATGGGAGCGACAGTCACGGCAAGAAGCCTCGGTGTTTTTATTATGGAGTGTTTCCTATGTTCACCGAGTCTAGTCAGCCCTTGGGGTTCGTGTAGTTGCATTGGCAGCCAGCTTGGTGACCCTACGAGTCAGTCACCCTGCCACCCATGGATCCATGTCAAACGACCGGCGCCAGCGATGGTCTGACAGGCAGTTTTTTACCGTACTGTCAGAACCCTGACTGGCATGGATATCGGAGTAACGTCAGGTGCGCAGTGCGCTGATCAGGTCCGCCAGCCAAGGCTCGGCGTCCGTCTCTGGGGTCACGCTCTCGCTGGCATCCAGGCGCAGCATCGGCAGCACTTCGCGAATGCCCAGTTCACCGAACAGTTCGCGCATCTGCTCGCCGCCGCCACAAAAAGTATCGCCATAACTCGCATCGCCCAATCCGATCACCGCCCCCGGCAAACCGCGCCAGGCTGCAGGCAATTGGTCACGAATGGTCGAATACAGTGGTTGCAGATTGTCCGGCAGCTCACCCATGCCGGTGGTCGAGGTCACCGCCAGAAAGGCTTCGGGGCCAAACGCCTGGATGTCGGCGAGGGTCGCACGCTGGTTGTGCCAGGTTTCGAAACCGGCGGCTTTCAACAGGCTGGCGGCGTGGCGGGCAACTTCTTCGGCCGTGCCGTACACCGAGCCGGAAATGATGGCGACTTTCATCAATCTGATCCTGAATCCGAGTAAAAGACCCGGATATTAACACCACAGTCGTGATTATTCTTTTAGAATGCAATTGACAATCAATCAGGAAAGGATGCTCCGATGATTAATGCTCAACTGCTGCAAATGGTGATCAACGCCTCCAACGACGGCATCGTCATTGCCGAAAAGGAAGGCGATCAGGACAAAATCCTCATTTACGTCAACCCCGCATTCGAACGCCTGACGGGCTACTCCAGCGAAGAGATCCTCTATCAGGATTGTCGCTTCCTGCAGTCGGGGGATCGCGACCAGGACGCCCTGCCGTTGATTCGCGACGCCTTGAACCGAGAAGGTTCCTGCCGGGAAATACTGCGCAACTACCGCAAGGACGGCACACCGTTCTGGAATGAGCTGTCCCTTTCAACGGTGAAAAATCCAGCGGACGGGCAGACCTACTTTGTCGGTGTGCAGAAAGACGTCACCGTGCAGGTCAAGGCGCAACAGCGCGTGGCACAACTGGAGGGACAGGTGGCTGAACTCCAGGCGGAGCTTGCTGCGCTCAAGGCGACGAACGGCGCAAACGAAACTTAGAATTAATGGTCAGTAACTACAATCACCAATAACTTTGTAACTATACCCTTCGAGCTGGCCATGCAACGCGACGCGCTCCTGACCCAGGATGAGCTGGATTTCATCCAGACCATGCAACACAACCCGCAACTCAATGTGCGGGATGCGACGTCGAGCCTGCTCGTCAACGGTGGATCGCAAATCCGTGACCTGCTCACCCGCCTGGCGGCCCATGAGCAGGTCACCATTCAAGCCAGCTTCGAAAACCAGCAAATAACCTTCCCCCTGCACCTGGTGGAAGACGAGTTCCATGCGATGCATTTGCGTCTCGGCGTGCCGAGCATCTATGAAGACGGGCCCATGGCCCGGCCTTGGCGTCTGGTACTGGACGAGCCGGTAGCGCTGGAAAACGCCCAGGGTCAACCCGGCACCCTGTGGGTACACGAAGTGTCGTGCAAAGGGGTTTTGCTGGAGGTTCGCAACAAGACCAAGCCACCGAAGCATTTCGCCTTGTGGTTCAGCCCCTCAGGCTATGAGCGGATTGCCTTGCGCGGCACCTTCGAGAAAGAAAACGAACAGGGCTTCTACGCCTATCAACTGAACCAGAGCGATACGGACGAAACCGAGCGTCTGCGCCAGTTCATCCTGCAACAGCATCGTCTGACTCATCCAACGCTGCATCTCTGAACTTCAAGTATCCAGACTACCCGCCAGGAACTGCTTCAGACGCTGGCTCATGACCTTCCCTTCATTGCCCAGGCAACCGATCGATGACCCGGCCAGGCTGTGCTGCGCCAGGTCAGAGGCATCACCGGCCAAAAACAATCGACACTCCAGACCCATGGCCAGGCGATTCAAGCGCCGCGGCAACTCGGCATTCGGTACATGATTGGAAAACAGCACCAGTGCCACGGGCTTGATCCTTTCACACATCAGCGCCAGCTCCTCGAATGGCTGGCCTATGTTCAATACGCCAATGGTCGATGGCCCGGAACTCAGGAACAGGGCGGCGACCAACAGCTCCAGTTCCCGACAGTGACCATCCAGGGCACAGATGACCACGTGATGCGGTTGCTGCTCGCGCGTCAACAGCAAGCGCTGCACTACCCGGGAACGTAGAAAACCATCCAGGAACAGCCACTCGCTGGTTACGCCGAACTGGTCCTGGCGTTGCAACAACTGCTTCCAGACGGGGATCAGAATGTCCTGAAACACCACCGGCAGGGCGTAACTGGAGAAGATTTGCCCGTAGACCTGCTCCAGCTGAAGGTCGTCAAACCCGTTGACCGTCGCAAGAACCTGCTGCTGCCACTGCGCGTAATCGGCTTCCACGAGGCTGTTGGGGATGATGTGCGACAACGCCTGGAGCGGCTCGCTCCTGGCCAGGATCTTGCCGATCCTGCTGACCGCAACACCGCGTTCGATCCAGCCGAGAATGCTGCGAACACGCTCAATATCGGACATCGAATACAGTCGATGCCCGCTATCGGTGCGTGTTGGAACAATCAGGCCATAACGTCGCTCCCAGGCGCGAAGCGTGACCGGGTTGACACCTGTCAGTCGCGCCACCTCGCGAATGGGAAAGAGCTCTTCCTGTTCGAGTGTGATGGCCTGCGCGGATCGTGAAGCGACGTCTGTATGTATCGGCATCCTGTTGAAACATCCTTGTATCGTCCGAGCGTCATTCTAACGCCCCCGCCCCGTAAAGTTTCCGTAAAAAATCGATACTGCGAATGAGCGGATAAACGTCACAGACGCCACGGGCAGAATCAGGAATAATCCTTGCTTGTTTCAAGTCGCAGCCCACCACCCCGGCGCTGCGCCTGGCGAAGCGCCTATCCGGAGCGACGCAAATGCCTTATGGAGATACACAATGTCTACCTCACCCGTCACGCTGATGGTTGCGCGCCGCGTTGCCAATGGACGTTATCAGGACCTGATCGCCTGGCTGCGAGAAGGCGAACAACTGGCCACCGACTTTCCCGGTTATCTCGGCTCCGGTGTACTCGCTCCGCCGCCCGGGGACGACGAATTCCAGATCATCTTCCGCTTCGTCGACGAGCAGACCTTGCACGCCTGGGAACATTCCGTCTCTCGCAGCGCCTGGCTCGGACGCGGCAGCGACCTGTTCGCCCACCCGACAGAACACCGGGTCAGCGGCATCGAAGGCTGGTTTGGCGTCGCCGGCCAACGCCCGCCGCGCTGGAAACAGGCCGTGGCGATCTGGCTGGCGTTCTTTCCGGTCTCGCTGCTGTTCAACTTTGTGCTGGGGCCGCTGATCAGTGACATGAGCCTGCTGCCGCGGGTGTTCATCAGCACGCTGTGCCTGACGCCACTGATGGTTTATTTGTTCATTCCGTTGTCGACCCGTTTGCTGGCCAATTGGCTGAACAGTGCGCCAGCTCGACCGCTGCCCGCAGAACCCACCGTCCAAAATCGCTGATCCCCCTGTGGGAGCGAGCTTGCTCGCGATGAGGGCGTGTCAGTCAACATATGTGTCGTCTGACAGTCCGCAATCGCGAGCGAGCTCGCTCCCACAGTTGTTTCCCCCCGCAATAGGTAGAGCGCTGCCGTCGCTGGTATAGTTTTACTCTCACCGCGACGCGAGCCGTTCATGACTTCTTCCGCAGCCCCTATCCTGATTACCGGCGCCGGCCAGCGTGTCGGCCTGCACTGCGCCCGGCGATTGCTGGAAGACGGCCATCGCGTGATTTTCAGCTACCGCAGCGAGCGGCCCGGCGTACAAGCCCTGCGCGACCTGGGGGCCAGCGCCGTGTTCGCGGACTTCGCCAGCGAGGCCGGGATCCTCGCCTTCATCAGTGAACTGAAAACCCACACCGACTGTTTGCGGGCGATTATCCACAACGCCTCCGAATGGCTGGCGGAAACACCGGACACTGACGCTGCAGCATTCACCCGCATGTTCAGCGTGCACATGCTGGCGCCCTACCTGATCAACCTGCACTGCGCCGATCTGCTGCAACGTTCAAGCCCCGCAGACATCGTGCACATCAGCGATGACGTGACCCGCAAGGGCAGCAGCAAGCACATCGGCTATTGCGCCAGCAAAGCCGGACTCGACAGCCTGACCCTGTCCTTCGCCGCCAGGTATGCGCCGGACATCAAGGTCAACGGGATTGCGCCCGCCCTGCTACTGTTCAACCCTGAAGACGACGCGACCTACCGCTCCAAGGCACTGGCCAAGTCCGCTCTGGGCATCGAACCCGGCTGCGAAGTGATCTACCAGAGCCTGCGCTATCTGCTCGACAACCCTTATGTCACCGGCACCACCCTGACCGTCAACGGCGGAAGGCACATCAAGTAAGTGTCCCGCGAGGATTTTCCATGACGTTATCCCTGCCCCAGAATTATCGAGAGATCCTCATCGGCCTCGGTGAAAATCCAGACCGCGAAGGCCTGCTCGACACCCCGGTGCGCGCAGCCAAAGCCATGCAGTACCTTTGCCATGGCTACGAACAAAGTGTCGAAGAGATCGTCAATGACGCGCTGTTCGCCTCCGACAACGATGAAATGGTGATCGTCGACAACATCGAGCTGTATTCGCTTTGCGAACACCACATGCTGCCCTTCATTGGCAAGGCGCATGTGGCTTATATTCCAACCGGCAAGGTGCTGGGGCTGTCGAAGATTGCGCGGCTGGTGGACATGTTCGCCCGGCGCCTGCAAATCCAGGAAAACCTCACCCGGCAAATCGCCGACGCCGTGCAACAGGTGACCGGTGCGGCAGGCGTCGCAGTGGTCATCGAAGCGCAGCACATGTGCATGATGATGCGCGGCGTCGAGAAACAGAATTCGACCATGAACACCTCCGTGATGCTCGGCGCTTTCCGCGAGTCGAGCAACACCCGCCAGGAGTTCCTGCAATTGATTGGACGGAGCAAGTAGCAATGCCACAACTTCAGCCAGGCATGGCACGCATCCGGGTCAAAGACCTGTGCCTGCGTACCTTCATCGGCATCAATGAGGATGAAATCCTCAACAAGCAGGATGTGCTGATCAACCTCACTATTCTGTACGCGGCCCAGGAAGCGGTACGTGACAACGACATCGATCACGCGCTGAACTACCGCACGATCACCAAGGCGATCATCGCCCACGTGGAAGGCAACCGCTTTGCGCTGCTCGAACGCCTGACCCAGGAAATTCTCGACCTGGTGATGGCCAACGCATCGGTGCTCTACGCCGAAGTCGAGGTCGACAAGCCCCACGCGCTGCGATTCGCCGAGTCGGTGTCGATAACGCTTGCAGCGAGCCGCTAGCTACAAGCTACAAGCGGCAAGCTGTAAACTTGGACTCATCGCCAATCATCTGGCAGCTTCAAGCTCGCCGCTTGCAGCTGTCTCGCAGAGACCCCCATGAACGATCAACAACGCCTTGAACTCGAAGCCGCCGCCTTTCGTCGGCTGGTGGCCCACCTGGACAGCCGCAAGGATGTGCAGAACATCGACCTGATGAACCTCTCGGGCTTCTGCCGCAACTGCCTGTCCAAATGGTACAAGGCGGCGGCGGATGAGCGCCAGATCGAGGTCAGCCTCGACGAAGCCCGCGAAGTGGTTTACGGCATGCCGTACGCCGAATGGAAAGCCCAATATCAGCAAGAAGCCAGCGCCGAACAACAGGCGGCGTTCGCCAAAGGAAAACCCAATGAGTGATTTGAACACCCTGCGCGCCAGCCTCAACAGCGGCGAACACGCCTTCGCCGACACCCTGGCGTTCATTGCTGGCGGTTACGACTACCAGCCTCAGGCCTTCAACAACGGTGGTGTGGAAAACGCGGCCGGGCAGAACGAAGGCTCGTGCAAGACCCTGGGGCTGGCGCTGCTCGAAGGCTTGAGCGATGAAGAAGCCCTGCTGGCTTTCGGCGAGCATTACCGCTCGGTGCTGGCAACGCCAGAAGGCAGCGACCACGGCAACATCCGGGCGCTGATTGCCCACGGCCTGGGGGGTGTGAAGTTCACCCAACAGCCGCTGACACGCCGCTGATTTGATTTGTAGGAGCGAGCCCGCTCGCGATGGACTGAAGAACGCCACGGGGTGTCAGGCTCCCAGCGTCATCGTTCACCACCATCGCGAGCAAGCTCGCTCCTACAGGTTTTGCGTTCATGGCGCGGAATTGATCACAAGCACAACCCGACTTTTAAGATTGACCCGGCAACTTTATTTCGTTTGCCCCGTAGCACCGCTCACGGCTTAGATAAAAAGAAGTCCTCCTTCTTCCGAGCCGGTCATTCATGCGCAGCGAAACCATCAGCCAGTCGATCAACATCGTTCACCCTGTCACGCTCAGCCACGGCAAAAACGCCGAGGTCTGGGACATCGATGGCAAACGCTACATCGACTTTGTCGGTGGCATTGGCGTGTTGAACCTCGGCCATTGCCATCCGCGCATCGTCGAGGCCATTCGCGAACAAGCCACGCAGCTGACCCACTATGCGTTCAATGCGGCGCCCCATGTGCCTTACCTCGAACTGATGGATCGCCTCAGTGCGTTCATGCCGGTGGGTTACCCGGTCAGCGGCATGCTCACCAACAGCGGCGCGGAAGCGGCGGAAAACGCCCTGAAGATCGTCCGTGGCGCCACCGGCCGCAGCGCGGTCATCGCCTTCGACGGTGCATTCCACGGCCGCACGCTGGCCACGCTCAACCTCAATGGCAAAGTGGCGCCCTACAAACAGAAAATCGGCGTGCTGCCGGGGCCGGTGTATCACCTGCCCTTTCCCGGCCCGGACAACGGCGTGACCTGCGCCGAAGCCCTCAAAGCCATGGAGCGCCTGTTCAGCGTCGAGATCGATGTCGAAGACGTCGCCTGCTTTATCGTTGAACCGGTGCAAGGCGAAGCGGGCTTCCTGGCCATGGACGTCGAGTTCGCCCGGGTGTTGCGCAAGTTCTGCGACGACAAGGGCATCGTGCTGATCGCCGATGAAATCCAGTCCGGTTTCGGCCGCACCGGCCAGCGCTTCGCGTTCTCACGGCTGGGCATCGAGCCGGATCTGGTCCTGCTCGGCAAAAGCATCGCCGGCGGCGTGCCGCTGGGGGCGGTGGTCGGGCGCAAATCGCTGATGGATAACCTGCCCAAGGGCGGACTCGGTGGCACTTACTCGGGCAATCCCATCGCCTGCGCCGCCGCGCTGGCGACGCTGGATGAAATGACCGATGCCAACCTGCACGCCTGGGGCGCACAACAAGAGGAAGCGATTGTCGGCCGCCATGAAACCTGGCGCGCGAACAACCTGACGCCGTACCTGGGCCGACTTACCGGTGTAGGTGCGATGCGTGGTTTCGAGCTGATCAACGCCGATGGCTCGCCCGCCCCGGCACAATTGACCCAACTGCTGACTTTGGCGCGGAATGCGGGCCTGCTGCTGATGCCCAGTGGCAAATCGCGGCACATCATTCGCTTGCTGGCGCCGTTGACCATCGAGGCTGCGGTGCTGGAAGAAGGGCTGGATATTCTTGAAGCCTGTCTTGCAAAACTGACCTGAACACTATCCCTGTGGGAGCGGGCTTGCTCGCGAAAGCGGTGGATCAGCCACATCAATGTTGAATGACACACCGCCTTCGCGAGTAAGCCCGCTCCCACACCGGAGTGTTATCAAGCATTAAATCGTGGGCATAAAAAACCGGCCGAGGCCGGTTTTTTTACCAAAACAGAATCAAGCGTTCTGCAGGTTGTCGAGGTAACGCTCGGCATCCAGTGCCGCCATGCAACCGGCGCCCGCCGAGGTGATGGCCTGACGGTACACGTGGTCGGCCACGTCACCGGCAGCGAAAATGCCTTCGAGGTTGGTGGCGGTGGCGTTGCCGTCACGGCCGCCCTGCACAACCAGGTAACCGTCTTTCAGGGTCAGCTGACCTTCGAACAGCGAAGTGTTCGGGGTGTGGCCGATGGCGATGAACACGCCGTCGACTTTCACTTCGTCGAAGCTGCCGTCGTTATTCTTCAGGCGGGCACCGGTCACGCCCATGTTGTCGCCCAGCACTTCGTCCAGGGTCGCGTTCAGCTTCAGCTCGATCTTGCCTTCGGCAACACGGGCGTTCAGCTTGTCGATCAGGATCTTCTCGGCGCGGAAGGTTTCGCGACGGTGGATCAGGGTGACTTTGCTGGCGATGTTGGCCAGGTACAGGGCTTCTTCGACAGCGGTGTTGCCACCGCCGACCACAGCCACCGGCTTGTTGCGATAGAAGAAACCGTCGCAGGTTGCGCAGGCGGAGACGCCTTTGCCCATGAACGCTTCTTCGGACGGCAGGCCCAGGTAACGAGCACTGGCGCCGGTGGCGATGATCAGGGCATCGCAGGTGTAGGTCGCACTGTCGCCAGTCAGTGTGTATGGCTTGGCAGCGAAGTCCACGGCATTGATGTGATCGAAAACGATCTCGGTTTCAAAGCGTTCGGCGTGCTCGCGCATCCGCTCCATCAGCGCCGGGCCGGTCAGGCCGTGGACGTCGCCCGGCCAGTTGTCGACTTCGGTGGTGGTGGTCAGTTGACCGCCGGCCTGCATGCCGGTGATCAGCAGTGGCTTGAGGTTGGCACGGGCGGCATAGACCGCAGCGCTGTAACCGGCAGGGCCGGAACCGAGAATAATCACTCGCGAATGACGGACTTCAGACATGACCTGCTCCTGTTGACCGGCCCGGAACACCTGGCGCGGAACGCCGGATTGCCGGCTGGAATAAAAAAGAACGGTTGAAAGCACTTGGGGAAGGCTTGAACACGACCGTCCTGTAAAAAGATTGGGTGCAGCGTATCGAGGGGGCGAAGATTAAGGAAATACGGATTAACAATCCAGCTCATAGGTGGTCTCTATGCAATCTGCCCGACGATATCGACGTCTTTGTTACAGTGAATGTCGATACCGCCACCGCGCTTTCGCATGTGTAGCAAAGCCGGTAAGGTCGGCGCGTTTTCCCTCTGCCCGGAGCACCTTATGCCCGCCCCTGTTCTGTCCGGCCCGCAATACCTGCGCGAAGGCCTCAAGCTGGTGCTGAGCCCCAGCCTGCGTTTGTTTGTGTTGTTGCCGCTGGCGATCAACCTGGTGCTGTTCGTCGGATTGATCTACCTGGCCGGCCATCAATTCAGCCTGTGGGTCGACACGCTGATGCCGTCCCTGCCCGACTGGCTGAGTTTTCTCAGCTACATCCTCTGGCCGCTGTTCGTAGTCCTCGTCATGCTGATGGTGTTCTTCACCTTCACCATGCTTGCCAACGTCATTGCCGCGCCATTCAACGGCTTCCTCGCGGAGAAGGTCGAAGTGGTTGTGCGCGGCACCGATGATTTTCCGGCCTTCAGCTGGGGCGAACTGATTGCGATGATCCCGCGCACCCTGGCCCGGGAAATGCGCAAGCTTGGCTACTTCCTGCCACGGGCGATCGGGCTGTTCATCCTTTCGTTCATCCCGGTAGTGAACATCATTGCCGCGCCGCTATGGCTATTGTTCGGGGTGTGGATGATGGCGATCCAGTACATCGACTACCCGGCGGACAACCACAAGCTGGGCTGGAACGAGATGCTCGCCTGGCTGCGGCAGAAGCGCTGGCAGAGCATGGGCTTCGGCGGCAGCGTGTACCTGGTGCTGCTGATTCCGGTGGTCAACATCCTGATGATGCCGGCCGCTGTGGCTGGGGCGACGCTGTTCTGGGTGCGTGAACGTGGCGCGGAAAACCTGGTGACCCAGCGCTGAGCCATCAGCACCGGTACCACAGTCACAAATCCATCATCCCGACGTCACACTGACGACATGGCCCCAGCCGACACTGGGGTCATGACGACAGCTCTGCATATCACCCTGATCACAGAAACCTTCCCTCCGGAAATCAACGGCGTGGCCAATACCCTGGGTCGCTTGTGCGACGGTTTGCGCGCGCGCGGGCATCAGGTGGAACTGGTGCGACCACGCCAGGGCTGCGACCAGCAGCTGGGCAGCGACGATGAATTGCTGCTGTGCCGCGGCTGGCCGCTACCGGGCTATCCCGGCCTGCAATGGGGTCAGTCGTCGATGCACAAGCTGCTGCGCCGCTGGACGCGTCACCGCCCGGACGTGCTCTATATTGCCACCGAGGGCCCGTTGGGCCTGTCGGCCTTGCGTGCAGCACGGCGTCTGGGGATTTCCGTGGTCAGCGGTTTCCACACCAATTTCCAGCAGTACTCCAACCAGTACGGCCTTGGCTTGCTCACGCGCCTGCTGACTCACTACCTGCGCTGGTTCCACAACCGCTCGACCATGACCCTGGTGCCCAGCGTCAGTCAGCGCATGGAGCTGGAACGACGGCATTTCGAACGGCTGGCGTTGCTCTCCCGAGGGGTCGACAGTGAGTTGTTTCACCCGGCCAAACGCTTGAATGGCCTGCGCGAGCAATGGGGATTGGCCGAGGACGACATCGCCGTCATTCACGTCGGTCGCCTGGCCCCGGAAAAGAATCTTGGCCTGCTCAAACGCACCTTCAATACCCTCAAGGCGAGTTATCCCCGGCGCACCCTGAAACTGATCGTGGTCGGCGACGGTCCGCAGCGCCAGGAGCTGGAAAAGGAAATGCCCGAGACGATTTTCTGCGGCACCCAGCGGGGTGAAGCCCTGGCGTGTCACTACGCATCAGGCGATGTGTTTCTGTTTCCGAGCCTGACTGAAACCTTCGGCAATGTGGTGCTTGAAGCACTGGCCTCGGGGCTCGGCGTGGTGGCCTATGATCAGGCAGCAGCGGCCCAGCATATTCGTCATGGCTACAACGGTGTGTTGGCAATGCCGGGGGATGAAGAAGCGTTCTGCGATGCAGCGGCATGGCTGCTGGAGGACGGGGAAGCCTTGCGCAATGTGCGGCTCAATGCGCGCCAGCATGCCAGTCGCCAGGGTTGGGCGACGATCATCGAACAGTTCGAGGGACAGTTGCGCGGGGCCTGTGCCGGGGAGATGGTGGTGCCGAATGCACCGATTGTTCCCTGATTTTGTAGTGCTCTTTAGTCAGCCATCGCGAGCAAGCTCGCTCCCACAGGGGATTTGTGTACGACACAGAACCAATGTGGGAGCGAGCTTGCTCGCGATGAGGCCTTCCCGGTCGCCGCTTAAACCAGCGTCATCAACGCCTCGCGGCTGAACGGCAAGATGTCGTCCTCACGACCATCGCGCACTTTCTGTGCCCAGTCCGGGTCCACCAGCAACGCACGACCGACCGCCACCAGGTCGAACTCATCGTTGTTCAGGCGCTCCAGCAGTTTTTCCAGGCTGGCCGGTTGTGCCACCTTGTCGGTGTTGACCATGAACTGCAGGAACTCGCCGTCCAGGCCGACGCTGCCCACGGTGATGGTCGGCTTGCCGGTGAGTTGGCGGGTCCAGCCAGCAAGGTTCAGCTCGGAACCGTCGAACTCCGGCTCCCAGAAGCGGCGGGTCGAGCAGTGGAAAATATCCACGCCGGCATCGGCCAACGGCTTGAGGAACTCGCCCAGCGCCTCCGGGGTTTGCACCAGGCGCGCGGTGTAGTCCTGCTGCTTCCACTGGGAGAAACGGAAGATGATCGGGAAGCCTTCACCGACCGCGGCACGCACGGCTTGAATCAATTCAATGGCGAAGCGCGAACGGTTGGCCAGGCTGCCGCCGTATTCGTCGGTACGCTGGTTGCTGCCTTCCCAGAAGAACTGGTCGACCAGGTAACCGTGGGCGCCGTGGATTTCCACGCCGTCCATGCCGATGCTCTGGGCATCCTTGGCAGCCTGGGCGAACGCGGCGATCACGTCCTGGATATCCTGTTGGGTCATGCCGTGCACAACGACCTGGCCGTCCTTGATTTTTTCCGACGGGCCATAGCCCGGTACGCTGGCGTCCGGCTCGGTGCCGATACGACGTACGCTGCCCACATGCCACAACTGCGGAACGATCTTGCCGCCTTCGGCGTGAACGGCGTCGACAACTTTCTTCCAGCCGGCCAGAGCCGCTTCACCATAGAAGTGCGGAACGTTAGGGTAGCCGTTGGAAGCCTTGTGACCGACGGTGGTGCCTTCGGTGATGATCAGACCGACGCCCGCAGCGGCGCGACGACGGTAGTATTCGATCACTTTGGAATTCGGCACGCCGCCCGGAGAAAAGGAGCGGGTCATCGGCGCCATGACGACGCGGGTCGGCAGTTCGAGAGTGCCGAGGTGGAACGGTTTGAACAGGGCTTTGACGGGCATGGGACGCTCCACAGGGAATGACTTTATGACGGCGATAATATGGAGGTTCGCGCGTACTGAACAGCACTATTGATTTAGGTGATGTAGGAGCGAGCTTGCTCGCGATGGTGGTCAACGATAACGCTGGCGGTCTGATGCCCCGCGGTGTTCCTGTAACCATCGCGAGCGAGCTCGCTCCTACAGAGGGAGAGGGGAATTTCAGCTCAGCGCTTTTTCAATCGCATGAACAATGGTCGGATCATCCGGCGCCGTACGTGGCGAGAACCGCGCCAGTACGCGGCCGTCCTTGCCCAGCAGGAACTTCTCGAAGTTCCAGGTGATATCGCCGGGGAATTCCGCGCCCTCGCCCGCCAGCAAGCGGTACAACTGATGACGGTCATGCCCGTTGACTTCCAGCTTGCTGGACAACGGGAAGGTCACACCATAGTTGAGGCTGCAGAAATCCTTGATCTCCTGCTCGGTCCCCGGTTCCTGCCCGGCAAACTGATTGCAAGGCAGGCCCAACACGCTGAAGCCTTTGGCCTTGTATTGTTGGTAGAGGTTTTCCAGCGCCGCGTACTGCGGGGTCAGGCCGCATTTGGAGGCGACGTTGACCACCAGTACGACTTGGCCTTTGAAAGGCGCCAGAGGTAGCTCCTGTCCATCCAGGGCTGTCAATTTAAGGTCGTGAAAAGCACTCATGGCGTACTCCAGATTCCCGTGTTCTTCTCGAAACAGCCACTTGGCGGTGTCATCAGGGACAGCCGCAGACTAAAAAGGCGCCCTCGGGGCGCCTCTCCAGTTATCTGAGCTTAGCGCAGAAATCAGTGGTGATGGCCACCTTCGCCATGGACGTGGCCATGAGCGATTTCTTCCTGGCTGGCGTCACGGATGGCAACGATCTTGACCTGGAAATTCAGGCGCTGACCGGCCAACGGGTGGTTGCCGTCAACGGTCACGTCGTCGCCGTCCAGATCACGGATGGTCACGATCTGCATCTGGCCGTCCGGAGCGGAAGCGTGGAACTGCATGCCCACTTCCAGCTCGTCGACGCCTTCGAACATGCTGCGGCTCAGGGTGCTGACCAGTTCGGCAGCGTATTCGCCGTAAGCGTCTTCCGGTTCAACGGCTACGGTCAGCTCGTCGCCGACAGCCTTGCCTTCCAGAGCCTTTTCCAGGCCCGGGATGATGTTGCCTGCGCCTTGCAGGTAGACCAGCGGCGCGCCGCCGGCGGAGCTGTCGATGACCTCACCAGCGTCGTTGGTCAGGGTATAGTCGATGGAGACAGCCTTATTGGCGGCGATCAGCATGGGGCGAGACCTTTTGCATAAGAAGATTGAAAGGCCAAGTTTAGCGAAGCAATCGACCGAAAGCGAACACAACCCGGACAAACGGGATTCGACGGTCACAGGCTTCCATCAAGACGAGGACGGCCACTGGGTGGCCGAGCTTTCCTGCGGCCACACCCAACACCTGCGGCACCAGCCGCCCTGGCAATCCCGGGCCTGGGTCATGGACCCTGTGCAGCGCCAGGAAAAAATAGGCCGACCCTTTGATTGCGGTTGGTGTGCACAAGGCACGGTTAGCGATAACCTTGTCGACTGAATTTCGGTAATCGACCAGCCATAGGTCGTGACCATTGCCATGCACCTTCCAGAGAATCCGCATGCAAACTTTTTTTATCGCGCCCACCGATTTTGGTGTGGGTCTGACCTCCATCAGCCTCGGGCTGGTGCGTACCCTTGAGCGCGCCGGGCTCAAGGTCGGCTTTTTCAAACCGATTGCCCAGCCGCATCCGGGTGACACGGGCCCGGAACGTTCCACCGAACTGGTGGCGCGCACCCACGGCTTGAAACCGCCTCAGCCACTGGGCCTGGCCCATGTCGAGCGCATGCTCGGCGACGGCCAGCTCGATGAGTTGCTCGAAGAAATCATCACCCTGTATCAGCAGGCGGCCATCGGCAAGGACGTGCTGATCGTCGAAGGCATGGTGCCGACCCGCAGCGCCAGTTACGCCGCGCGGGTCAACCTGCACCTGGCCAAGAGCCTCGACGCCGAGGTGATCCTGGTCTCGGCACCGGAAAACGAAGTGCTGACCGAGCTCTCCGGTCGCGTCGAGTTGCAGGCGCAATTGTTCGGCGGCCCGAAAGACCCGAAAGTCCTCGGCGTGATCCTCAACAAGGTCAAGACCGAGGAAAGCATGGAGGCCTTCGCCACGCGCCTGAAGGAGCATTCGCCGTTGCTGCGCAGTGGTGATTTCCGCTTGCTCGGCTGCATTCCGTTCCAGCCGGAACTGAACGCCCCGCGCACCCGCGACGTCGCCGACCTGATGGGCGCGCAAGTGCTCAACGCCGGTGATTACGAAACCCGACGCATGACCAAGATCATCATTTGCGCCCGCACCATGCGCAACACCGTGGAGTTGCTCAAGCCCGGCGTACTGGTGGTGACCCCCGGCGACCGCGACGACATCATCCTCGCCGTCAGCCTCGCGGCCTTGAACGGCGTGCCGCTGGCCGGGCTGCTGCTGACCAGCGACACCCTGCCCGACCCACGCATCATGGACCTGTGCCGCGGTGCCCTGCAGGCCGGGCTGCCAGTGCTGTCGGTGAGTACCGGTTCCTACGACACCGCCAACCTGCTCAATGGCCTGAACAAGGAAATCCCCATCGACGACCGCGAGCGCGCCGAAATCATCACCGATTTCATCGCTGGCCATCTCGATGCCAACTGGTTGCACCAGCGCTGCGGTACACCGCGCGAGATGCGCCTGTCGCCAGCGGTGTTCCGCTATCAATTGATCCAGCGCGCCCAGGCGGCCAACAAGCGCATCGTGCTGCCCGAAGGCAGCGAGCCGCTGACCGTGCAGGCCGCGGCGATCTGCCAGGCCCGCGGCATCGCACGTTGCGTGCTGCTGGCCAAGCCCGAGGACGTGCAGGCCGTCGCCCGCGCCCAAGGCATCGAGCTGCCGCCCGGCCTGGAAATCATCGATCCGGACTTGATCCGCGAACGCTACGTCGAGCCGATGGTCGCACTGCGCAAAAGCAAAAGCCTCAACGCGCCGATGGCCGAGCAGCAACTCGAAGACACCGTGGTGATCGGCACCATGATGCTGGCCCTGGATGAAGTCGACGGACTCGTATCGGGCGTGATCAACACCACCGCCAACACCATCCGCCCGGCCCTGCAGCTGATTAAAACCGCGCCGGGCTGCACCCTGGTGTCTTCGGTGTTCTTCATGCTGTTCCCCGAAGAAGTGCTGGTCTACGGCGACTGCGTGATGAACCCGCACCCGAGCGCCAGCGAACTGGCCGAGATCGCCCTGCAAAGCGCCGACTCGGCGGCCGCATTCGGCATCACGCCACGGGTGGCGATGATCAGCTACTCCAGCGGCGAATCGGCCAGCGGCGAGGAGGTCGAGAAGGTCCGCGAGGCCACCCTGCTCGCCCACGAACAACAGCACTCGCTGCTGATCGACGGCCCATTGCAGTACGACGCCGCGGCCAACGAAAGCGTCGCCCGGCAGCTGGCGCCGAACAGCCAGGTGGCCGGTCGTGCCACGGTGTACGTGTTCCCCGACCTCAACACCGGCAACACCACCCACAAAGCCGTGCAGCGCAGCGCCGACTGCGTCAGCCTCGGGCCGATGCTGCAAGGCCTGCGCAAACCGGTGAACGATTTGCCGCGCGGCGCGCAGGTCGACGACATCGTCTACACCATCGCCCTGACCGCGATTCAAGCCGCCAACCGACCTATGGATGTGTAAATGCTGGACTTCCTACCCGCCCCGTTGCGCGGCGTGATCGCCTCGCTGCTGCTGGCATTGAACACGATTTTGCTCTGCTCGTTCCTGTTCTGCGTGGCACTCGTCAAGGCATTGCCGTTCGTCCTCACCCAACGCATCGCGGGCTGGCTGATGAGTCATACCCATGAAGCCTGGATCAGCCTCAACAAAGGCTGGATGAACCTGGTGCGCCGCACGCGCTGGCACATCAGCGGCCTGCAAGGCCTCGACTACCGGCACTCGTACCTGATCACCAGCAACCACCAGAGCTGGGTCGACATCCTGGTGCTGCAATACGTGCTCAACCGACGCATCCAACCGTTGAAGTTCTTCCTCAAACAAGAGCTGATCTGGGTTCCGGTGATTGGTCTGGCCTGGTGGGCGCTGGGCTTTCCGTTCATGAAGCGCTACTCCAAGGCCTATCTGGAGAAGCACCCGGAGAAAAAAGGCAAGGACCTGGAAACCACCCGCAAGACCTGCGCGAAATTCCGCGACAACCCGGTGGGAATCTTCAACTTCGTGGAAGGCACGCGCTTCACCGAGGGCAAGCACAAGCAACAACAATCACCCTTCAAGTACCTGCTCAAGCCCAAGGCCGGTGGCATTGCCTTTGTGCTGGATGCGATGGGTGAGCAACTGGAGTCCATCGTCAACGTGACCATCCACTACCCGGCCGGGCGTCCTGGTTTCTGGGATTTGTTGTGCGGGAACATTGCGGACGTGGTGGTGCACTTTGAAGAGCTGAACATTCCGCCGCAGTTCATCGGCAAGAACTACGACCAGGATGGCGAGTACCGATTGCAGTTCCAGGGCTGGATCAATCAGATGTGGCAGGACAAGGATGCTCTGCTGGAACAGTTGCATCGCGAGTATCCAGCGAAGTCTTGAGGTGCCTGTACTGGCCTCTTCGCTGGCAAGCCAGCTCCCACAGGGACCGTGTCGTTCACAAATTTTTCGAACGCCCTCAAAACTGTGGGAGCGGGCTTGCCCGCGATAGCCATTTCCAGGACACAAAAAAACCCGCAGACAATCACTTGTCTGCGGGTTTTTCATTTTGTGCTAAGGCTTAAATCGCACCACGCTCACGCAGCAGAGCCAGCACTTGCTTGACGCCTTCTTCCAGCGACACGGACTGGGTGTCGATCACCAGATCGGCATCCAGCGGCACGTCGTACGGGAAGGACTCGCCCGGGATGTTATCCCCGGCCGCCGCGTACAGGCCCTGCGGATCACGCTCGGCGCAGACGGTCGGCGAAGCCTGGACGTAGACCGTCAGCAGACGTTCCTTGCCGATCAGTTCCCGGGCCTGTTCACGACCTTCGGCACTCGGCGCAACGAATGCCGCCAGGGTCAGCAGACCGGCTTCGTTGAACTGACGCGCAACGTGCGCGGCGCGACGCCAGTTCTCGGTACGACCGGCGCGATCCTGTGGCAGACCCTTGTTCAGGTCGTGACGCAGGTTCTGGCCATCGAGTACGTACACCGCACGACCAAGGTCGAACAGCTTGCGTTCAACCGCATACGCCAGGGTGCTCTTGCCCGCGCCCGACAAGCCGCTGAACAGCACGGTGGCCGGTTGCTGGCCGAAGCGCTGGGCGCGCTCTTCAGTGGCAACGTGGGCCAGTTTGCCGTGGTGGGTGCTGGTGCCATGGGCCAAAGGCTGGGCGACGATCATGCCGGCGCCGACGGTGCCGTTGGTCAAGCGGTCGATGATGATGAAGGCGCCGGTGGTGCGATTGCTGTCGTAACCGTCGAGGGCAATCGGCGCGTCGAGCGCGATCTTGACCTTGCCGATTTCGTTCAACTGCAACGCGCTGGCCGGACCTTCTTCCAGGGTGTTCACGTCGACTTTGTTGACGATGCTGGCGATGGAGCCCGGCACGTAACTGGTGGCGCGCTTGATGTCGTATTTCTTGCCCGGCAGCATCGGCTCTTCAGCCATCCACACCAGCATGGCTTCGAAGCTGTCGGTCACCGGCGGCACGTTGTCGGCGTGAACCAACAGGTCGCCACGGGAGATGTCGATTTCGTCTTCCATGGTCAGCGTGACTGCCTGACCTGGACCTGCGTGTTCCAGTTCACCTTCGAAGGTGACGATGGACTTCACGCGGCTGCTCTTGCCCGACGGCAGCACCACGACTTCGTCGCCTTTCTTGACGATGCCGCTGGCCAGCGTACCGGCGAAGCCACGGAAGTTCAGGTTCGGACGGTTGACGTACTGCACCGGGAAACGCAGATCGGTGAAGTTGCGGTCGCCCGCCACTTCCACGGTCTCGAGGATTTCCATCAGCGACTGGCCGGTGTACCACGGCGAGCGCTCGGACTTGTTCACCACGTTGTCGCCCTTCAGTGCCGACATCGGCACGAAGTGCATGCTGGTGGGCTTCATCTTCAGGCCTTCGGCGAACTGCAGGTAGTCGGCCTTGATCGACTCGAACACGCCTTGGTCGAAGTCCTTGAGGTCCATCTTGTTGATGGCGACGACTATGTGCTTGATGCCCAGCAACGAAGCGATGAAGCTGTGGCGACGGGTCTGGGTCTGCACGCCGTAGCGGGCGTCGACCAGGATGATCGCCAGGTCACAGGTGGACGCACCGGTGGCCATGTTGCGGGTGTACTGCTCATGGCCGGGGGTGTCGGCGATGATGAATTTGCGCTTGGCGGTGGAGAAATAGCGGTACGCGACATCGATGGTGATGCCTTGTTCACGCTCGGCCTGCAGACCGTCTACCAGCAACGCCAAGTCGATGTCTTCGCCGGTGGTACCGACTTTTTTCGAGTCGCGGGTGATTGCTTCCAGGTGATCTTCGTAGATCATCTTGGAGTCGTGCAGCAGGCGCCCGATCAGGGTGCTCTTGCCGTCGTCGACGTTACCGCAGGTCAAAAAGCGCAGCAGCTCTTTACGTTCGTGCTGGCCCAGGTAGGCGAGGATGTCCTCGCTGATCAAATCAGATTGATGCGACATGACAGCCCCTTAGAAATAACCTTGACGTTTTTTGTCTTCCATCGAGCCTGCGCCATCGTGGTCGATGACACGGCCCTGGCGCTCGGAAGTTCGCGTCAGGAGCATTTCCTGAATGATGTCCGTAAGGCTTTCGGCCTCGGACTCCACCGCGCCCGTCAACGGGTAGCAACCAAGGGTACGGAAACGCACTTTCTTTTTGACGATGCGCGCTTTGTCTTCATCGCTCAGGTGCTCGAGGATGCGCTCGTCGTCGATCATGATCAGCGTGCCGTTCTTCTCGATTACTTCGCGTTCGGCGGCGAAGTACAGCGGGACGATCGGGATGCCTTCAAGGTAGATGTACTGCCAGATGTCCAGTTCGGTCCAGTTCGACAGCGGGAAGACGCGGATCGACTCGCCCTTGTTGACCTTGCCGTTGTAGACGTTCCACAGCTCGGGACGCTGGTTCTTCGGGTCCCAGCGGTGCTTGCTGTCGCGGAACGAGTAAACGCGCTCCTTGGCGCGGGATTTCTCTTCATCGCGACGGGCGCCGCCGAACGCGGCGTCGAAACCATGCTTGTCGAGTGCCTGCTTCAGGCCCTCGGTCTTCATGATGTCGGTGTGCTTGGCGCTGCCGTGGGTGAACGGGTTGATGTTCTGCGCCACGCCGTCCGGGTTGACGTGGGTGATCAGGTCGAGGCCCAGTTCCGCGACCATCTTGTCACGGAAGGCGTACATCTCCTGGAATTTCCAGCGAGTGTCGACGTGCATCACCGGAAACGGCAGCTTGCCCGGGAAGAACGCCTTGCGTGCCAGATGCAGCATCACGGCGGAGTCTTTACCGATGGAGTACAGCATCACCGGGTTGTCGAACTCGGCGGCCACCTCGCGGATGATGTGGATGCTTTCCGCCTCCAGCTGTTTCAGATGCGTCAGTTTGTCGACCATGGCTACTCACGAAAGCTTTCTTATGAACGGCCAGCGGGCCGTGTTCGAGCGGGGATCCTAGCACAGCGACCTCTTCTAATCAGGACGCCAACTAGATCGAAAGAGCATATGAATATGCCCCGCTGTTTGGGCACATCGCCCCCCCCCTGTAGGAGCGAGCTTGCTCGCGATGAACCTGAGACCACCTCGGGGTATCAGGCTTCCAGCGTTATCGTTGACGACCATCGCGAGCAAGCTCGCTCCTACAGGGGATCCCGGATTCAGATCGGATTGGGGCAATCGATGAAGATGTGCTCCAGCGCAAAGCGCCGCGCCAGATAATCCCCCAGCGCCTGAACGCCGTAGCGCTCGGTCGCATGGTGACCGGCGGCGATGAAGCTGACGTCGTTTTCCCGTGCACTGTGGAAGGTCTGCTCGGAAGCCTCGCCGCTGAGGTACAGGTCGACGCCGGCCGAAATGGCCTGGTCGATGTATCCCTGGCCGCCACCGGTGCACCAGCCGACGCGGCGGATCATGGCGCTGCCTTCGATCAACAGTGGCTCACGACCCATGACTTCCTGCACGCGGCGGGCAAAATCCCGGGGCATCATCGGTTCATTCAACGAGCCGACCAGACCGACAATCTTCAGGTCATCCGGGGCCAGCGGACCTTCGACGGTGATGTCGAGCTGCCGCGCGAGCTGCACGTTATTGCCGACTTCCGGGTGCAGATCCAGCGGCAGGTGATAGGCCAGGAGACTGATATCGTGCTTGAGCAGGGTCTTCAAGCGGCGTTGCTTCATGCCGGTGATGCACGGGTTTTCGCCCTTCCAGAAATAGCCGTGATGCACCAGTACCAGATCGGCATTGGCCTCTACCGCGGCATCCAGCAACGCCTGGCTGGCAGTGACACCACTGACAATGCGCATCACTTGCGGACGGCCTTCGATTTGCAAGCCATTGGGGCAGTAATCGGCGATTTTGGCGCTGTTGAGGTAACGGTCGGCTTCTTCGACCAGGGTGCTCAGGGCGACGGCCATGAAAGACTCCTAAATATCCCGTTCAGAGGCGCGTGCGGCCTCGTATAATGCGCGTCATTATGAGCGGTCTCATACCGCCTGCAACTCTCTCAGGAACTGCTTAATGCTCAAGGCGCTGCGTTTTTCCGGCTGGCCGCTGTTGGCCGGCGTGCTGGTCGCTCTTTTGATAATCCAGCGTTGCCCGCAGTGGGTCGGGCTCCCGAGCCTCGACGTCAATCTGCAACAAGCACCGCAAACCACCAGTATGCAACAGGGCCCGGTGTCTTATGCCGACGCGGTCACCACTGCGGCGCCGTCGGTGGTGAACCTGTACACCACCAAAGTCATCAACAAACCCAGCCATCCTTTGTTCGAAGATCCGCAGTTCCGCCGTTTCTTCGGCGATAACTCGCCCAAACAGAAACGCATGGAATCGAGCCTCGGTTCCGGCGTGATCATGAGCCCGGAAGGCTACATCCTGACCAACAACCACGTGACCAGCGGCGCCGACCAGATCGTCGTGGCGCTCAAGGACGGCCGCGAAACCCTGGCCCGGGTGATCGGCAGCGACCCGGAGACTGACCTCGCGGTGCTGAAAATCGACCTGAAAAACCTGCCGTCGATCACCGTGGGACGCTCCGACAACATCCGCATCGGCGACGTGGCGCTGGCCATCGGCAACCCGTTCGGCGTCGGCCAGACCGTGACCATGGGCATCATCAGTGCCACCGGGCGCAATCAACTGGGCCTCAACAACTACGAAGACTTCATCCAGACCGATGCCGCGATCAACCCCGGCAACTCGGGCGGTGCACTGGTGGACGCCATTGGCAACCTGACCGGCATCAATACGGCGATCTTCTCCAAATCCGGCGGCTCCCAGGGCATCGGTTTCGCGATCCCGGTAAAGCTGGCGATGGAAGTGATGAAGTCGATCATCGAGCACGGCCAGGTGATTCGTGGCTGGCTGGGTATCGAAGTGCAGCCGTTGACCCAGGAACTGGCCGAATCCTTCGGTTTGTCCGGGCGTCCGGGCATTGTCGTGGCGGGGATTTTCCGCGATGGCCCGGCACAGAAGGCCGGCCTGCAACTGGGTGACGTGATTCTTGCCATCGATGGCGAACCGGCCGGGGATGGCCGTCGCTCGATGAATCAGGTGGCGCGGATCAAGCCGACCGACAAGGTCACGATCCAGGTGATGCGCAACGGCAAGGAACTCAAGCTGACCGCGGAAATCGGTTTGCGTCCGCCGCCGGCACCGGTCAAAGAGAAACAAGAAGAGTAAGGGGCATCCAAAACCAATGTGGGAGCGGGCTTGCTCGCGAAAGCGGTGTGTCAGTCGACGCAGAAGTTAACTGACACACCGCTTTCGCGAGCAAGCCCGCTCCCACAGGGTTGGCGGTGGTTTAGAGTTCGCCCAGGCCGTCGATCAGCGCCTGGTTCTGCTCTGGCGTGCCGATGGAGATCCGCAGGAACTGGGCAATCCGCTCCTGCTTGAAGTGCCGGACGATCACGCCTTGCTCACGCAACTTCGCCGCCAGCCCCGCCGCATCGTGCCGGGGGTGACGGGCGAAAATGAAGTTCGCCGCTGATGGCAGCACTTCAAATCCCTTGGCCTGCAATTGCCCGACGACCTTCTCGCGATTCTCGATCACCAACCGGCAGGTCTTGTCGAAATACTCGCGATCCTCGAACGCGGCAGCGGCGCCGACATTCGCCATGCGATCCAGCGGGTAGGAGTTGAAGCTGTTCTTGATCCGCTCCAGCGCTTCGATCAGATCCGGATGCCCCACCGCCAGGCCAACCCGCAGACCGGCCAGGGAGCGGGACTTGGACAGGGTCTGGGTCACCAGCAGGTTGGGATAACGATCGACCAGAGTGATTGCCGTCTCGCCGCCGAAATCGATGTAAGCCTCGTCCACCACGACCACCGAATCCGGGCTGGCTTTGAGAATCTGCTCCACTGCTTCCAGCGCCAGCAGGCAGCCGGTCGGCGCGTTCGGGTTGGGGAAGATGATCCCGCCGTTCGGCCTGGCGTAGTCCGCCGGGTTGATCTGGAATTGCTCGTCCAGCGGCACCGCGTCGAAGTTGATGCCATACAGTCCGCAGTAGACCGGATAGAAGCTGTAACTGATGTCCGGAAACAGCAGCGGCTGATCGTGCTGCAGCAAACCGTGGAAGATGTGCGCCAGGACTTCGTCGGAACCGTTGCCGAGGAACACCTGATTGCCTTGCACGCCGTAGTACCTGGCGACAGCGTTTTTCAGCAGGTCGCTGTTCGGGTCCGGGTACAGGCGCAGGTTGTCGTTCAGTTCGGTCTGCATCGCGGCCAGGGCCTTGGGCGATGGACCATACGGGTTTTCATTGGTATTGAGCTTCACCAGCTTTGCCAGTTTCGGCTGCTCGCCCGGCACGTAAGGCACCAGATTCTTGACGAACGGGCTCCAGAATTTACTCATCTTCATTTCACCTGCTTGTCGTCAACGATGCGGTATTCGGCGCTACGCGCGTGCGCGGTCAGCGACTCGCCACGGGCCAGCACGGATGCGGTCTTGCCCAGTTCCGATGCGCCCTGCTCGGAACAGAAGATGATCGACGAGCGTTTCTGGAAGTCATACACACCCAGCGGCGAAGAGAATCGCGCGGTGCCGGAGGTCGGCAACACGTGGTTCGGGCCTGCGCAGTAGTCGCCCAGAGCTTCGGAGGTGTGACGGCCCATGAAGATCGCGCCGGCGTGGCGGATCTGTGGCAGCCAGGCTTGCGGATCGGCAACGGACAACTCGAGGTGCTCCGGCGCGATGCGGTTGGCCACTTCGATGGCCTGTTCCATGTCGCGAACCTTGATCAGTGCACCACGGCCATTGATCGAGGTTTCGATGATTGCGGCACGCTCCATGGTCGGCATCAATTTGGCGATGCTGGCGGCGACCTTATCGAGGAACCCGGCGTCGGGGCTGACCAGAATGGCCTGGGCGTCTTCGTCGTGCTCGGCCTGGGAGAACAGGTCCATGGCGATCCAGTCCGGATCGGTCTGGCCGTCGCACACCACGAGGATTTCCGAAGGGCCGGCGATCATGTCGATGCCGACCTGGCCAAACACGTGGCGCTTGGCGGTAGCCACATAGATGTTGCCCGGGCCGACGACCTTGTCGACCTTCGGTACGCTTTCGGTGCCGTAAGCCAGCGCCGCAACGGCCTGGGCGCCACCGATGGTGAACACGCGGTCGACACCGGCGATGCAGGCCGCAGCCAGCACAAGCTCGTTGATTTCACCGCGCGGGGTCGGTACGACCATGACCACTTCGGTAACGCCGGCCACCTTGGCCGGAATCGCGTTCATCAACACCGACGACGGGTACGACGCCTTCCCGCCCGGCACGTACAGACCGGCACGATCCAGCGGCGTGACTTTCTGGCCCAGTACGGTGCCGTCCGCCTCGGTGTAACTCCAGGAGTCCTGCTTCTGCTTCTCGTGGTAGCTGCGCACGCGGGCTGCGGCGACTTCCAGTGCTTCGCGCTGGGCCACGGAGATGCGGGTCAGTGCCAACTCCAGACGCTCGCGCGGCAGGATCAGATCGGCCATGGACTTCACTTCCAGGCCGTCGAACTGACGGGTGAAGTCCACCAGCGCCGCGTCACCGCGTTCGCGCACGGCCTTGATGATGTCCAGCACCCGCTGATTGACCGAGTCGTCAGACACACTTTCCCAGCTCAGCAGATGATCCAGATGATGCGCGAAATCCGGGTCAGCAGCGTTGAGTCGGCGAATTGCAGTCAGTGCGGTCATAGCGAGAGCCTCATAGGAATGGCAAAAAACTCAGGCGCCCGAAGCTAACATTCGATCCGCTTGGGCACCTGAGAATTCTGGCTATGAGGCGGATAGACGGCGCGCCTTGCGGTCGCGCAGGTGAATCAGCCGCGGTGTCGAGACTCCACTGCCTTGCGCAGGGTGTCGATCAACGCCTGGATACGGGCGTGCTGCATTTTCATCGAAGCCTTGTTGACGATCAGGCGGGAGCTGATGGCCGCGATGAAATCCTGTGGCTCCAGGCCGTTGGCCCGTAGCGTGTTACCGGTGTCGACCACGTCGATGATCTTGTCCGCCAAACCGATCAGCGGCGCCAGTTCCATCGAACCGTAGAGCTTGATGATATCGACCTGACGACCCTGTTCGGCGTAGTAGCGCTTGGCAACATTGACGAACTTGGTGGCGATGCGCAGACGGCCCTTGGGCTCGACTGCACCGACTTTACCGGCGGTCATCAGCTTGCACTGGGCAATTTGCAGGTCCAGCGGCTCGTACAGGCCCTGGCCGCCGTATTCCATCAGCACATCTTTACCGGCGACGCCGAGGTCGGCAGCACCATGTTCGACATAGGTCGGCACATCGGTAGCACGCACGATCAGCAGACGGACATCGTCCTGGGTCGTGGGGATGATCAGCTTGCGGCTCTTGTCCGGATTCTCGGTCGGCACGATGCCCGCTTCAGCCAGAAGCGGCAAGGTATCGTCAAGGATGCGGCCCTTGGACAGTGCGATGGTCAACATGGGAAACGTCAGTCCTTATCAAGGTACTCATGCCCGGTCGCAAATGGCGCCGGACACACATCGAGCCGAAAACGGCTCGACTTCAACAAATCAACGGGCATGTCCTTATGCCCTTGCAGCAGTACTAGCCCGGAACGCGACGGATCTTGGCGCCCAGCATCTGCAGTTTTTCCTCGATGCACTCGTAGCCACGGTCTATGTGGTAGATGCGGTCGATCAGGGTGTCGCCCTCGGCGACCAGGGCCGAGATCACCAGGCTGGCCGAAGCACGCAGGTCAGTTGCCATCACTGGCGCGCCCTTGAGCTTCTCGGTACCGGTGACGATCGCGGTGTTGCCCTCGACCTGGATCTTGGCGCCCATGCGGTGCAGTTCGTAGACGTGCATGAAGCGGTTTTCGAAGATCGTCTCGATCACAGCACCCGTGCCTTCGGCAATGGCGTTGAGGGAGATGAACTGCGCTTGCATGTCGGTCGGGAACGCCGGGTACGGAGCGGTGCGCACGTTGACGGCTTTCGGACGCTTGCCGTGCATGTTCAGCTCGATCCAGTCTTCGCCGCAGGTGATTTCTGCACCGGACTCCCGGAGTTTTTCCAGAACGGCTTCGAGGATGGTCGGATCCGTGTCCTTGACCTTCACGCGACCACCGGTCACAGCCGCCGCCACCAGATAGGTGCCGGTTTCGATACGGTCGGGCATCACTTTGTAAGTGGTGGTGTGCAGACGCTCGACGCCATCGATGGTGATGGTATCGGTGCCGGCGCCGGAAACCTTGGCGCCCATGGCGTTCAGGAAGTTCGCCAGGTCGACCACTTCAGGTTCGCGCGCGGCGTTTTGCAGGACGCTGCGGCCCTTGGCCAGTGCGGCGGCCATCATGATGTTTTCGGTACCGGTCACGCTGACGGTGTCGAAGAAGAAGTGCGCACCGCGCAAGCCGCCCTCAGGCGCCTTGGCCTTGATGTAGCCGCCTTCGACGTCGATGACCGCGCCCATGGCTTCCAGGCCACGGATGTGCAGGTCAACCGGACGCGAACCGATGGCGCAACCGCCAGGCAGCGCGACTTCGGCTTCGCCGAAACGGGCAACCATCGGGCCCAGTACCAGGATCGACGCACGCATGGTTTTAACCAGTTCGTACGGTGCGACCAGGGTCTTGATGGTGCGCGGGTCGATTTCGACGGCGAGTTTTTCGTCGATCACCGGCTCGATCCCCATGCGACCGAACAGTTCGATCATGGTGGTGATGTCGTGCAGGTGCGGCAGGTTGGCAACGGTCACCGGACCATCGCACAGCAGCGTGGCAGCCAGGATCGGCAGGGCAGAGTTCTTTGCCCCGGAGATGCGGATTTCGCCGTCAAGACGAGCACCGCCAGTAATAATCAATTTATCCATAAGAATCTCGACGCCCTTGGGCTCAGGTGCGCTCGGCCCAGGCCGCGCTGCTGAAAAATTTCATTGTGACCGCATGGATGCTGCCATCGGTGATCCATGGGTTCAAATGGGCATAGATCTGCTGCTGACGCTTCACCGGGCTCATCGCCGCCAGTTCATCGCTAATCACATTCAGCTGGAAATTGCAGCCTTCGCCCTCGACTTCTACCAACGTTCCGGGCAGCTTTCCTTCAAGGAAGCTCTTCACTTCTACGGCCTGCATGCTCAACCTCAATCGGCGCCCTGTGCGCGCGGGTCGGACATCATACAAAAAAGCCCCGCGCCTGCGAACCCCGCGAAGCAGGACTCTGACGGGGGGCTTCTTTATAGATGCGGGTTAGGGATGCGCCAACAGCTCGGTCAGCTCGCTGACCTGAGCGATTTCACGCATGTCTTCCGGCATTCCACGGATGCTCAACGCCTTGCCGGCCGCCTGAGCATCGCGGATGAAACACAGCAGCAATGACAAACCGACACTGCTGGACTTGGTCACCGCCGAACAATCGAGCACCAGCGCCGCAGCCTTGCTGGCCTTGATCAGCGCCTTGCCCTGCTCACGCAGGTCAGGTCCGGTGCGGTAATCCAGCACGCCACTGAGTCGCAGCTCACCCGCTTCGTCTATCTGGACTGCCGACTCACTCATTGGGCTGACTGCTCTGGCTTCTTGTCGGTGGCTTCCTTGGCCTTGGCGACTTCCCCGGCCCAACCATTGATGGTCTTGTCCAGGTCGTTGCCATTGCGCTGCATCGCATCGGCGAACTGATCGCGGAACAGCTTGCCGATGTTGATGCCGTTGATGATGACGTTACGCAGTTTCCACTCGCCGTTGATCTTTTCCAGCGTGTAGGACACTGGATAGATCGAGCCGCTGCTGCCTTTGACAGTCATGCCAACGCTGGTACGGTCGCCCGATTCGTCCTTGGCCGGTTCAACGGTGATGCCCTGGTTGTTGTACTCCAGCAAGGCATTGCCATAGAACTGGAACAGGCCCCTCTTGAAGTTTTCTTCGAAGGTCTTCATCTGCGCAGGCGTAGCTTTACGCGAGTACTTGACCGTCATGATGCTCTTGGAAATACCCTCGGCATCCACGACCGGTCCGACGATGGTGTTCAGCGCCGCATAAAAGTCTTGCGGATCCTGCTTGTACTTCTCTTTGTTTGCCGCCAGGTCCGCGAGCATACGGTTGGTTGTGTCCTGCACCAGATCGTGCGCCGAAGGTGCCGCAACGGCGTGGGACACCAACGGAAACACCGCAAGCATTACCAACAGGCCACGTCGCAAGGTAGAGATCATTTAACAGTTCCTCATTTAGCTTCTTTGCTAACGGTATTGAGCAGGAATTTACCGATCAGGTCCTCGAGCACCAGCGATGACTGCGTGTCATGGATGGTTCCACCATCCTTGAGCAGGGTGTCTTCCCCGCCCACGCTGATACCGATGTACTTCTCGCCCAACAGTCCTGCGGTCAGGATAGACGCAGTGGAGTCCGCCGGCAGATTATCGATGCGTTTTTCCAGCTGCATGGTCACCCGACCGGTAAAGCTGTCGCGATCCAGATCGATGGCCGTGACCTTGCCGATGGTCACACCGGCCATGGTCACCTTTGCTCTGACAGTCAAACCGGCGATATTGTCGAAGTAGGCGTAAAGTTTATACGTGTCGGTGCTCGGAGTCGGGGACAGGCCACTGACCCGCAACGCCAACAAGAGCAAAGCCAGGATGCCAGCCAGCAAGAAAAGGCCGACACCGATTTCCAGGGTGCGGTTTTGCATCAGAAATCTCCAAACATCAAGGCGGTCAGAATAAAGTCCAGGCCGAGCACTGCCAACGAGGCATAGACAACGGTCTTGGTAGTGGCACGACTGATCCCCTCGGAAGTGGGTTCGCAGTCATAGCCTTGGAATACGGCGATCCAGGTCACGACAAAGGCAAAGACGATACTTTTGATGATCCCGTTGAGCACATCCTCAGTGAACGTCACGCTGTTCTGCATGTTCGACCAGTAGGAACCTTCATAGACCCCCAGCCAGTCGACAGCGACCCACGAGCCGCCCCAGATGCCCACCACGCTGAAAATCATCGCCAGCACCGGCAGGGAAATGAAGCCGGCCCACAAACGTGGTGCGATGATGTACTTGAGCGGGTCAACCCCGATCATTTCCAGGCTGGACAACTGCTCGGTGGACTTCATGTTGCCGATTTCCGCGGTCAACGCCGAACCGGCGCGCCCGGCGAACAGCAAGGCGGTCACCACCGGCCCCAGCTCTCTCAGCAGCGTCAGTGCAACCATCTGCCCGACAGCCTGCTCCGAACCGTAGCTGGAAAGGATATTGAAGCCCTGCAGCGCCAGCACCATGCCGATGAACACCCCGGAGACCACGATGATCACCAGGGACATCACGCCCACCGAATGCAGCTGCTTGACCAGCAACCCGAAGCTGCCACCGATACCACCGCGGCCAAGCAAGGCATGAAACAGGAACAAGGCCGAACGCCCGAACACCGCCAGCACATCGATGCCGGCCTGGCCGAAGCGGCGAACGCGCTCTATCAATGAAATTCTGCGCATCAGCGCTTCCCCAGAATATCTGCGCGGTAATCCGTCGCTGGAAAGTGGTACGGAACCGGGCCATCGGGTTCGCCGGTCATGAACTGACGAATGCGCGGCTCATCCGAGTTCATCAACTCGTCCGGGGTCCCCTGCCCCAACACCTGACCATCGCCCACCACATAAATGTAATCGGCAATACTCGCGGTCTCGGCCAGGTCGTGGGAAACCACGATGCTGGTGATGCCCAGCGCATCGTTGAGCAAGCGAATCAGACGCACCAGAACGCCCATGGCGATGGGGTCCTGGCCGACAAAGGGTTCGTCGTACATGAGGATCTGTGGATCGAGCGCAATCGCCCGGGCCAGCGCAACCCGGCGCTTCATGCCGCCGGAAAGCTCGTCGGGCATCAATTCGATGGCACCGCGCAAACCCACAGCCTGCAATTTGAGCAGGACGATGTCGCGGATCATTTCTTCCGGCAGTTGCGTGTGAACCCGCAGCGGAAACGCGACATTCTCGAAGACATCGAGGTCGGTAAACAGCGCGCCACTCTGAAACAGCACACCCATATGCTTGCGCGCATCGAACAGGTCGCTGCGCGACAGTTTCGGCAGGTTCTGACCGTTGACCCATACTTCGCCCTTGGTAGGCCGCAGTTGGGCCCCCATCAGACGCAAAAGCGTGGTCTTGCCGCACCCGGAAGGCCCCATGATGCCGGTGACCTTGCCACGCGGGATACGGATATCGACATTATTGAAAATGCTGCGCGTTCCGCGCTTGAAGGACAGTCCCTTCAGCTCGACCGCGTAGGCGTTATCGGCACTCATCTAAACTCCTTGCGATGCAGCCTCTCACTCGGACGCCTGGCTTTCAGACGAAAGCACATGCCTCCCTGCAGGCCGAACTGGCGGCGAACTATATCACTGCAAAGGCTGCGCGCCCAAGACCAAAGCCGAGTCATGTGCAACTGCAGGAGTGGTTCAAAGCCCTGTCTAGAGGGTTTCCGGTAGCAAGGAATGACAATGCGCGACGAACTTGCGTGAGGGATTCGATCATAACCGCTATAATCGCCGCCTTTTCATCAGGCTATACGATTTCTGACATGAGCCAATCCAGCGACCTGATTCAATCAGCACAACGCACCATCCGCCTCGAAGTAGAAGCCGTGCAAGGCCTGCTACCCCAAATCGACGCAGATTTCGTACGCGCTTGCGAGATGATTCTGGCCAGCAAAGGCCGCGTGGTCGTGGTCGGCATGGGCAAATCGGGGCACATCGGCAACAAGATCGCCGCGACCCTGGCCAGCACCGGCACCACGGCATTTTTTGTGCACCCGGCGGAAGCCAGCCATGGTGACATGGGCATGATTACCCGCGACGACATCATTCTGGCGCTCTCGAACTCCGGCTCCACCAATGAAATCGTCACCCTGCTGCCACTGATCAAGCGCCTGGGCATACAGTTGATCAGCATGACCGGCAACCCTGATTCGCCGCTGGCCAAGGCCGCCGAGGTCAACCTGAATGTTCACGTCGAACACGAAGCCTGCCCGCTGAACCTGGCACCCACCTCGTCGACCACCGCCGCCCTGGTCATGGGCGACGCCCTGGCGGTCGCGCTGCTGGAAGCCCGTGGCTTCACCGCCGAAGACTTCGCCTTTTCCCATCCCGGCGGCGCCCTGGGCCGACGCCTGCTGCTGAAAGTGGAAAATGTCATGCACGCCGGCCAGGAACTGCCGCAGGTCCAGCGCGGCACCCTGCTCAAGGATGCCTTGATGGAAATGACCCGCAAGGGCCTGGGCATGACCGTCATCCTCGAGGCCGACGGCAAGCTGGCCGGAATCTTCACCGATGGTGATTTGCGCCGCACACTGGACCGCAGCATCGACATCCACAGCGTTGTCATCGACCAGGTCATGACAGCCCATGGCAAGACCGCCCGCGCCGAAATGCTGGCCGCCGAAGCACTGAAAATCATGGAAGACCATAAAATCAGCGCGCTGGTCGTGGTCGACAGCGAAGACCGCCCGGTCGGCGCCTTGAACATGCACGACTTGCTGCGTGCAGGAGTAATGTAATGAGTGCGGACCTGCTGCAACGCGGCAAACAGATCAAACTGGCGGTGTTCGATGTCGACGGCGTGCTGACCGATGGACGCCTGTACTTCCTCGAAGACGGCAGCGAATTCAAGACGTTCAACACGCTCGACGGCCAGGGCATCAAAATGCTGATGGCCGCCGGAGTGCAAACCGCGATCATCAGTGGCCGCAAGACCCCGGTGGTCGAACGGCGAGCCAAAAACCTCGGCATCCCGCACCTGTACCAGGGCCGTGAAGACAAACTGGTGGTACTCGACGAACTGCTGGCCCAACTGAATTTGAGCTACGAACAGGTGGCCTACCTCGGCGACGATCTGCCCGACCTGCCGGTGATTCGCCGCGTCGGCCTGGGCATGGCGGTGGCCAATGCCGCCAGTTTCGTGCGCGAACATGCTCACGGCATCACCCTCGCCCGTGGCGGCGAAGGTGCCGCTCGCGAGTTCTGCGAATTGATCCTGCGCGCCCAGGACCGCCTCGATGCGGCCAATGCGGCGTACCTGTGAGCCCGATATGCTGAGCAAAAAGTTTCGTAATACCCTGATGTTCAGTTGCATCGCGGCGATATTCGTCGCGGTTGGCTACTGGAACATCAGCCCGGAACGCTTCCTCGACAAGCCGGTAACGCCGGTCGATGAAAGCGCGATCGACTATTACGCCATCAACGCCCACAGCGTGCAGTACCTGCCGGACGGCAAGCTGCAATATGATCTGGTGTCCGACAAGGTCGAGCACCTGAAGGCGACCGAGGTGACACTGCTGACCAACCCCGACCTGAACGTGTTCCGCGGCACTGAGTACCCGTGGCACGTCCAGAGCCTGCGCGGCGAGGTCAACCCTGACGGCACACAGGTCGAGCTGATCGATGACGTGCGCATCACGCGCTTCGATGAGAAAAACCGCAAGACCCTGATCACCAGCACCCGCATGACCGTGTTCCCGCAGCAGCAATATGCGCAGACCGAGCAAGACGTTAGAATCGACGGCGCTGGCGGTGTATCGACTGGCAAGGGAATGAAAGCGTATTTGAAAGAAAGCAGGATACACCTGCTATCGAACGTAAGAGGACAGTATGAGGCTCGTTAAAACCCTCCCGATTTTGCTCAGTCTGGGCGCAGCACTGGGAAGCGTGAGTGCCTGGGCTCTGCCGGAAGACCAACAGCAGCCTATCCGCATTCAGGCCGACGATGCCCAACTGGACGACAAGCAAGGTATTGCTACCTATAAGGGTGACGTGATCATCACCCAAGGCTCGATGAAGGTGACAGGCAACACCGTTACCATCACCCGCACCCCGGCTGGCGACATTGACGTAGTGACCTCGGTGGGCAACCTGGCGTACTTCGAGCAATTGCAAACGGCTGGCGATACCAAGCCTGTTCAGGGTTGGGGCGTGACGATCCAGTATCACGCCACGCAAAATCGCGTCGTGTTGATCGACAAGGCCAAGGTTGTCGACAAGGACAACAACGTCACCCAAGGCGAGAAAATCGTCTACGACACCGAGAAGAAGCTGGCCAGCGCCGGGCGCGCCACCGGCAGCAAGGTGACCGAGTCGCGTCCGCGCATCGACATGGTGATCCAGCCGAAGAAGAAAACCGACGAGAAAAAGGCCCAGTAATGGCAACTCTGAAAGCTCAGCATCTGGCCAAGAGCTACAAGAGCCGCCAGGTCGTGCGTGATGTCAGCCTGTCCATCGACAGCGGTCAGATCGTCGGTCTGCTTGGCCCGAACGGCGCCGGCAAGACCACCTGCTTCTACATGATCGTCGGCCTGGTGCAAGCCGACCAGGGCCGCGTCCTGATCGATGACCTGGACGTCAGCCACCAGCCGATGCACGGCCGTGCAAAAGCCGGTATCGGCTATTTGCCGCAAGAAGCATCGATCTTCCGCAAACTGTCGGTGGCCGACAACATCATGGCCATCCTCGAGACCCGCAAGGAGCTCGACAAGGCCGGTCGTCGCAAGGAGCTGGAAAGCCTGCTGCAGGAATTCCACATCAGCCACATCCGCGACAACCTCGGCATGAGCCTGTCCGGTGGTGAGCGCCGCCGCGTGGAAATCGCCCGCGCCCTGGCCACCAACCCGAAATTCATCCTCCTCGATGAACCGTTCGCCGGCGTGGACCCGATTTCGGTCGGCGACATCAAACAGATCATTTACCACCTCAAGGCCAAAGGCATTGGCGTGCTGATCACGGACCACAACGTTCGTGAAACCCTGGATATCTGTGAAACCGCCTATATCGTCAATGACGGCCAACTGATTGCCGAAGGTGACGCAGAGACTATCCTGGCCAACGACCTGGTGAAGGAAGTGTACCTGGGCCATGAGTTCCGCCTGTAAACGCTGAGCTGTGCCCAGGCAGGCGCCCTGGCACCGGTCTCGGGATTCATCGGTGCCAGATGCGAACCTGCGCGTTCAGCCCCCAACATGGGCAGCACCGCAACACAAATTTATAGTTTTTTATTGTTACAGCGCTCTAGGCAAATCCTTCAGTTTCAGGCATATAATTTGCTTATGTTTGGCGCCCTGGCGCCCTGTAGTGGATGGCGCATGTGCGCCGGCGAATAAGGTGTTAAGCCCCTGCCATGAAACCATCGCTAGTCTTGAGAATGGGCCAGCAGCTGACGATGACACCTCAGCTGCAACAGGCCATCCGCCTGCTCCAATTGTCGACCCTGGACCTGCAACAGGAAATCCAGGAGGCCCTGGAGTCCAATCCGATGCTCGAACGCCAGGAAGAAGGCGACGACTTCGACAATTCCGACCCCTTGGCCGACAACGCCGAACAAAAGCCCAACACCGATATCCAGGAACCCTCCTACCAGGAAAGCGCCCCGACGGTTGACAACCTCGATGAGGGTGACTGGAACGAGCGTATCCCCAATGAACTCCCCGTCGACACCGCGTGGGAAGACGTTTACCAGACCAGCGCCAGCAGCCTGCCCAGCAATGACGATGACGAGTGGGACTTCACCACCCGCACCTCGGCCGGTGAAAGCCTGCAAAGCCACTTGTTGTGGCAACTGAACCTGGCTCCGATGTCCGACACCGATCGCTTGATCGCCGTGACCCTGATCGACTGCATCAACAATCAGGGCTACCTGGACGAAACCCTCGAGGAAATCCTCGAAGCCTTCGATCCGGAACTGGACATCGAACTGGACGAAATCGAAGCCGTCCTGCACCGCATCCAGCAATTCGAGCCGGCCGGCATCGGCGCACGCAATCTGGGCGAATGCCTGCTGCTGCAATTGCGCCAGTTGCCCGCCAAGACCCCTTGGCTGGCCGAAGCCAAGCGCCTTGTCACCGATTACATCGACCTGCTTGGCAGCCGCGACTACAGCCAGCTCATGCGTCGCATGAAGCTCAAGGAAGATGAGCTGCGCCAGGTCATAGAGCTGGTCCAGAGCCTCAACCCGCGCCCGGGCTCGCAAATCGAGTCCACCGAAGCCGAGTACGTCGTTCCTGACGTCATCGTACGCAAGGACAACGAGCGCTGGCTGGTAGAGCTGAATCAGGAGTCGGTGCCACGGCTGCGGGTCAACGCCCAGTACGCCGGTTTTGTGCGCCGCGCCGATACCAGCGCCGACAACACGTTCATGCGCAATCAGTTGCAGGAGGCCCGCTGGTTCATCAAGAGCCTGCAGAGCCGCAATGAAACCCTGATGAAGGTTGCCACCCAGATCGTGGAGCATCAGCGCGGGTTCCTCGAATATGGCGACGAAGCCATGAAGCCGCTGGTCCTGCATGACATCGCCGAAGCGGTCGGTATGCATGAGTCGACGATTTCACGGGTGACCACCCAAAAGTTCATGCACACCCCCCGGGGCATTTATGAACTGAAATACTTTTTTTCCAGTCACGTAAGCACCTCCGAAGGCGGCGAATGCTCGTCCACGGCGATCCGGGCGATCATCAAAAAACTGGTTGCCGCGGAAAATCAGAAAAAGCCGTTGAGTGACAGCAAGATCGCTGGTTTACTGGAGGCACAAGGCATTCAGGTGGCTCGCCGCACCGTCGCCAAGTACCGCGAATCCCTCGGGATCGCGCCTTCGAGCGAACGCAAGCGGTTGATGTAGAGCCACGCCACAGCGTTCCAGTGGTAGATCATCTGATCTACCGCTTTATGCACTGGCAACGAAGGAGAAGCTGTATGCAAGTCAACATCAGTGGACACCAACTGGAAGTGACCGAACCTCTTCGCACCTACATCGGCGAAAAACTCGAACGATTGGAGCGACATTTCGACAAGATCACTAACGTGCAGGTCACGATGACCGTCGAGAAGCTGAAGCAGAAAATCGAAGCCACGCTGCATATTCCCGGGAATGAAGTGGTCGCCAATGCGGAACATACCGATATGTACGCTGCGATCGATGCACTCACCGACAAGCTGGATAAACAACTCAAAAAGCATAAGGAAAAGACCCAGAGCCTCCTTCAGGGCGCAACCGGTCGTTAACACTCCCAACCCATGATCCGACTTGAAAGTATCCTGACCCCCGGCCGTTCCCTGGTGAACGTGCCGGGCGGCAGTAAAAAGAAAGCCCTCGAACAAATTGCCAACCTTATCCACAAAGAAGTGCCGGATCTGGAGATGCAAGATGTCTTCGAGGCGCTGATTGCCCGTGAAAAACTCGGCTCCACCGGTTTTGGCAACGGCATCGCTATTCCACACTGCCGTCTCAAGGGGTGTGTATCGCCCATCAGTGCATTGATGCACCTGGACGCCCCAATCGATTTCGACGCCATCGACGGCGCGCCGGTTGACCTGCTGTTCGTTCTGCTGGTCCCGCAAGCCGCTACCGATGCGCACCTTGAGTTGCTGCGACAGATCGCCAGCATGCTCGACCGCAAGGACGTTCGCGAAAAACTGCGTCATGCCGCAAGCAACGAAGCCCTGTATCAGGTTGTCCTGGACGAGCAAAACGGTCAGTAATCATGCGCTTGATCATCGTCAGTGGCCGTTCCGGCTCGGGTAAAAGCACCGCCCTCAATGTTCTTGAGGACAACGGCTACTACTGCATCGACAATCTGCCTGCCGGCCTGCTGCCGGAACTGGCCGAACGAGCGTTGATTCATACCGAGCTGATGCAGCCGCTGGTGGCCGTTTCCATTGACGCCCGCAACCTGCCCAGCCACCTGTCACGCTTTCCTGACCTGCTCGAAGAAGTCCGCAGCCGCCACATCCAGTGCGATGTCCTGTACCTGGATGCCGACGAAGAAACCCTGCTCAAGCGCTTCTCGGAAACCCGCCGACGTCACCCCCTGAGCAACGCCAACCGCTCGCTGGCTGAAGCCATCAACGTCGAGAGCGTCCTGCTCGGGCCGATTGCCGACCTCGCCGATCTCAAGATCAACACCACCAGCCTGAACCTCTATCAACTGCGCGACACCATCAAGCTGCGCCTGTTGAACCAGCCAGAACCCGGGACTGCGTTCCTGGTGGAATCCTTCGGATTCAAGCGCGGCATGCCGGTGGACGCAGACCTGGTGTTCGATGTGCGTTGTCTGCCCAACCCCTACTGGAAACCGGAATTGCGCGAGCAGTCCGGACTCGATCAACCAGTTGCCGAATACCTGGCGGCACAGCCGGATGTCGAAGAGATGTTCCAGGACATTTCCACATACCTGCTAAAGTGGCTGCCTCGTTTTGCCGCCAGCAACCGCGCCTACGTCACCATTGCCATTGGCTGCACTGGCGGACATCACCGCTCCGTCTACCTGACCGAGCGTCTGGGGCAGGCGCTGCAAAAATCCCTGAAGAACGTCCAGGTTCGCCACCGCGACCTCAGCTAAAGGATTCACATCGCGATGCCTGCTCTGGAAATCGAAATCATCAATAAACTGGGCCTGCACGCCCGCGCTTCTGCAAAATTCGTTGGGGTCGCGGGTCAGTTCCCGTGCCAGATCCGGGCCGGTCGCACACCAGAGTCCATGGTCGATGGCAAAAGCATCATGGCGATGATGATGCTGGCCGCTGGCAAGGGCACCACGATCCACTTGAGCACAGAAGGCGAGCGGGAACAGGAAGCCCTGGATGCGCTGGTCGCGTTGATCAACAACTTCTTCGACGAAGGCGAATAAAGATCTTTTGACTTAAAAAAAGCGCGCCACCCGATGGGTGGCGCGCTTTTTGTGTAACGGGGAGGCTTAGCTGCCTGCCACCGTCATCCGCTCGATCAGCACCGAGCCCGTACGAATGTTGCTACGCAACTCAAGATCATTACCCACGGCGACGATCTGTTTGAACATGTCGCGCATGTTGCCCGCAATGGTCACTTCCTGGACCGCGAACTGGATTTCGCCGTTCTCGACCCAGAAACCCGCCGCGCCGCGGGAATAGTCACCGGTCACCATGTTCAGGCCCTGCCCCATCAGTTCAGTCACCAACAGCCCGCGCCCCATGCGCCGCAGCAAGGCCGCCTGATCTTCATCGCCATGGGTGACGAACAGGTTGTGCACGCCGCCGGCATTGGCGGTGCTCGGCATGCCGAGCTTGCGGCCGGAGTAGGTGCCGAGGATGTACGACACCAACTCACCCTTTTCGACGAACGGTTTGGCGTAGGTTGCCAGGCCATCACCATCGAACGCCGCGCTGCCCATGGCACGCATCAAGTGTGGGCGCTCGTCGATGGTCAGCCACTCCGGAAACAGCTTCTGCCCCAGCGTGCCCTCAAGGAACGACGACTTGCGATACAGGCTGCCGCCGGAAATCGCCGACAGGAAACTGCCGAACAGGCCACCAGCCAATTCTGCGGAAAACAGCACCGGAACCTCACAGGTCGGCACCGGACGCGCGCCCAGGCGGCTCGCCGCCCGTTGCGCGGCACGCTGGCCGATGCTCACCGGATCGGCCAGCAAGTTGCCCTGACGGTTCACGTCGTACCAGTAATCACGCTGCATCTGGCCGTCCGCTTCGGCGATCATCACGCAGCTGAGGCTGTGGCGAGTCGACGCATAACCACCGATAAACCCGTGACTGTTGCCATAAACGCGGCAGCCCTGATGGGTGCTGAGGGTGGTACCGTCGGCGTTCTTGATCCGGCTGTCGGCGGCAAACGCTGCGGCTTCACAGGCCAGGGCCTGCTCGATGGCTTGCTCCGGCGTGATGTCCCATTGGTGAAACAGGTCGAAATCCGGAAGATCCCGCGCCATCAACGCGGCATCGGCCAGGCCCGAGGCTTCGTCTTCCGAGGTGTGCTTGGCGATAGCCAGAGCAGCGGCCACCGTTTCGCGAATCGCTTCCGGACCGCTGGCCGACGTGCTGGCCGAGCCCTTGCGCTGGCCTACGTACAGGGTGATGCCAAAACCCTGATCGCGGTTGAATTCGACCGTTTCGACTTCACGCTGGCGCACCGACGTCGAAAGGCCCTGCTCCAGGGAGACGGCAACTTCACAGGCGCTAGCCCCCTGGCGCCTGGCTTCAGCGATGATCTGCTCGACCTGTTCCTGCAGTGCCGGCAATGCTTGTGGGCCGACGCTTTCAACTGCACTCATGCTGTTCTCCACTCAAATTCTGCTTTCGGTAACGGTCATCGAGCGACCGGGCCGGACAAGCGGCCCCCGACTGGTTATCATGGCGGCGTTTCTTTGCGGACTGCCACCATGGTTGATTCTTACGACGACTCCCTCGATACGGGAGAAAAAAGCAAATCCCAGGTCAAACGCGAGCTGCATGCTCTGGTTGACCTCGGCGAGCGCCTTACAACGCTCAAGCCTGACTTGCTCAACAAACTGCCATTGACCGACGGATTGCGCCGGGCCCTGGCCGATGCGCCCAAGCACACCGCGAACATCGCGCGTAAACGGCACCTTCAGTTCATCGGCAAACTGATGCGCGATCAGGACACTGACGCGATTCTGGTTCTGCTCGATCAACTCGATGCCTCCACCCGTCAATACAACGAACGCTTCCATAACCTGGAACGCTGGCGCGATCGTCTGATTGCCGGTGACGACGCCGTGCTGGAAAAATTCGTCGTCGAATATCCCGACGCGGATCGCCAGCAACTGCGCTCCCTGATCCGTCAGGCCCAGCATGAGGTTGCGCAAAACAAGCCTCCTGCTTCCAGCCGTAAAATCTTCAAGTACATCCGTGAGCTGGACGAGACTCAACGCGGACTGCGTTAAGTCATCGCAGCCCTTGTAGGTGCTGCCGAAGGCTGCGATCTTTGCTTTTTAAAGATCAAAAGATCGCAGCCTTCGACAGCTCCTACAAAGGCGGTGTATCTCCTTACGACCCCGTGCCACCCACGGTGATCGCATCAATCTTCAGCGTTGGCTGGCCGACACCCACCGGCACCGACTGCCCATCCTTGCCACATGTGCCCACGCCGCTGTCCAGCGACAGATCATTTCCGACCATCGACACCTTGCTCATGGCTTCCGGCCCGTTGCCGATCAGGGTCGCTCCCTTGACCGGAGCAGTAATCTTGCCGTCCTCGATCAGGTACGCCTCGCTGGTGGAGAACACGAACTTGCCGCTGGTGATGTCCACCTGACCGCCGCCGAGGTTGGCGCAATAGATGCCGCGTTTCACCGAGGCGATGATTTCTTGCGGATCGCTTTCACCGGCGAGCATGTAGGTGTTGGTCATGCGCGGCATCGGCAGGTGCGCGTAAGACTCGCGACGACCGTTGCCGGTGCGGGCCACACCCATCAAGCGGGCGTTGAGCTTGTCCTGCATGTAGCCCTTGAGTACGCCGTTTTCGATCAGCGTGGTGCACTCTGTCGGCGTACCCTCGTCATCGACGCTCAACGAACCGCGACGACCGGCCAGGGTGCCGTCATCGACGATGGTACATAGCTTGGAGGCAACCATTTCGCCCATGCGCCCGCTATAAGCCGAACTACCCTTGCGGTTGAAGTCGCCTTCCAGACCATGACCGACGGCTTCGTGCAGTAGCACGCCCGACCAGCCGGAGCCGAGTACCACCGGCAAGGTACCGGCAGGAGCCGGAATGGCTTCAAGGTTGACCAGCGCCTGGCGCAACGCTTCACGGGCATAGCCCATGGCGCGGTCTTCAGCGAGGAAATAACGGTAATCGGTGCGGCCGCCGCCGCCATGACCGCCGCGCTCGCGGCGACCGTTCTGCTCAACGATCACGCTGACGTTGAAACGCACCAGCGGACGTACATCCGCCGCCAGGCCACCGTCGGTGGACGCCACCAGAATCCGCTCCCAGACACCGGCCATGCTCACGGTGACCTGCTGGATACGTGGGTCAAGTGCCCGGGTCGCGGCGTCGACGCGCTTGAGCAAATCGACCTTTTCGGCGCGGGTCAGCACTTCCAGGGGGTTGTCCGGCGCATACAGCTGCGCGACATCCTGGCTGGTGAATGCCTGCACCGTACCGTGCTGCCCGGCCCGGGAAATCGAACGGGCGGCACGCGCCGCCGCGCCCAGGGCTTCAAGGGTGATGGCATTGCTGTAGGCAAAACCGGTTTTCTCACCCGATTGCGCACGCACGCCGACACCCTGGTCAAGGTTGAAGCTGCCTTCCTTGACGATGCCGTCTTCCAGCGCCCAGGACTCGGAGATCTGCCCCTGGAAATACAGGTCGGCGGCATCGATGCCCGGCCCGGCCAGATCGCCGAGCACGCCTTGCAGGCTCTCGATCGTGACGCCACCGGGCGCCAGCAGGTGTTCACTGACTGAGGACAACAACTCGCTCATATGCTTTACGCCTTAAATTCGTGTTTCTGATGCAGGTCGCTGGGCGCCCTGCGAGAAAAAGCGCCGGTGACTGGACACCGGCATCCGCGCCCGGATGGACGCCTGTTCGCTGCTGTCGCGTTCGGCCAGCAGCACGGCCTCGCCTTGATCCTGTTGTGCCAGCACACGCCCCCACGGGTCGACGATGGCGGCATGCCCGAAGGTTTCCCGCGGCCCCGGATGCGTGCCGCCCTGGGCAGCCGCGAGCACATAACATTGGGTCTCGATGGCCCGCGCACGAATCAGCACATCCCAATGCGCCGCACCGGTCACCGCCGTGAAGGCCGAGGGAGCGGTAATCAGTTCCGCGCCGGCAGCGCGCAGTTCGCTGTACAGCTCGGGAAAGCGCAGGTCATAGCAGACCGTCAGGCCGACCCGGCCAACCGGTGTGTCCGCCACGACCACACCGCTGCCATAAGCATAGTCATCGGACTCACGGTAACGGCCACGATTGTCCGCCACGTCCACGTCAAACAGGTGCAGCTTGTCGTAGCGTGCCACCGTTTCGCCATGATCATCGATCAGCAACGAACAGGCGTGCGCCTTCGCCGTCGGCTGATCCACCGGCGGCAACGGCAACGTGCCGGCCACTATCCATAACTTGAGGTCGCGTGCGGTCTGTTTCAACCAGGGCAGGATCGGGCCTTCGCCCAGTGCTTCGGCGCGCCCGATGTCGGCGATGTCGCGCCGGCCCATGGCGGCGAAATTTTCCGGCAATACCGCGAGTTTCGCGCCGCCGGCAGCCGCTTGTTCGAGCAGTCGACGGGCCTGAGCCAGATTGGCCAGCACATCGCTCTGGCTGACCATTTGAATCACCGCTACAGACATGGCCTTTTCCTTATTGAAATCAACACAGACCTTGTAGGAGCGAGCTTGCTCGCGATGGACGTGAACGATGACGCAGGTTGTCTGAAAAAACCCGTCGCATTCAAACTCATCGCGAGCAAGCTCGCTCCTACAGGGGAGGGGCGAGCCGCAATGGCCATGCTACTCCATAGGCCCGAAGGATGGTTTTCAAAAAGCCTTGTCGAAGGTGATTTTCGGTTCTTTCCACGGCCCTTTGACGCTGTACTTCACACTGGCGAAACGGGAGACCCGGTCACCGATCAGCTTGTCGATCAGGAACAGTGCCCCGCCGACCGCCGGCGCACCGACGATCAGCGCGGCAATCGGCAGGTTATTGGTCACCGGCAAGGTCACCATCAGTTTCGCATCGATCTGGTCGGCCACCATGTTCAGCGTGCCGTCGAGTTCGATGGTGCTCGATGGCCCCGTCAGCTGGATCGGCTGACGGGTGACATACACACCATTCGTCCCGACCAGCAGCCCCTTGACCCGGTCATAACTCAGACCTTTGCCGAACAGGTCGGAAAAGTCCAGGCGCAGCCGCCGGCCGATGGAGTTGAAGTTGAGCAAACCAAACACCCGCAGGGCCTGGGCACTGCCTTCGACTTCGACGAACTGGCCCTGATTGAGTGTCGCATCGAGCGAGCCGGAGAAACGCTTGGTCGCCACCCACGCCGGCGAGCCGGGCCAGCGGCCATCGACATCCATATAAAAGTCCCGGCTGGTGACGCTCGGCGCAAACCCCCAGCCCTTGAGCACATCGGCCAGGTTCTTGCCGCTGATGCGGCCCTTGTACCAGCTGTTGCTGGCGCCGGGTACGCCTTCCCAGCCACCACTGCCCACCAGCAGCATGCCCTTGAGTCCCAGATCCAGCGAGTTGAACACAATGCCTCTGGGCGTTGGGCGAACCTTCAGCGACCAGCCACCGACCAGATCCTGGCCCTGGAATAACTGATTGATCGTGATGTCCATCGCGGGGATTTTCGTCGGGTCCACTGACGCCAGCGGATCCGGCGAGTTTTCATCAGCCAGTACGGTCGGGTCCGGTGCCGGCAGGCGCACGGTTTGCAGATTGATCGCGATTGGCGTGGCCTTCGAGTCGGACAGGTTGGCGCTGCCCTTGATCTGCTCGCTGTCGAGTTGCAGCGCCCAGGCGGAGGGTTTGCGCGCCAGCTGGATCGAAGCCTGATCAAGCGTGGTGCCGATACCGCTGAGCTTGCCCACCTTGAAATCCGCACCGCTGAGCAATTGCTTGGCGCTGCCGCCGGGGTCCTGCCCGGCGTATTTATCGATCAGATCCTTCCACGGGCCTACGTCCAGCTCGGACAACACGCCCCGTACCCGCAGGCCTTTGGTGCCCGGCAACACGGCCTCGCCGCCACCGAGGAACAAGTCCCCGCGACCGTCGGCGAAATTGCTGGCCGGGGCCGCAAACGTGAAACTCGCCAGATCCCCGTAGTTGACCCAATAGCGCCGCTCGTCGCCCTGCAACGTCATGCGAAACGTCGTGTCGCGCCCGGCATCGGCGGCCATGCCGAAGGGCGCAGGCAAATCGACCGCCACGCCCTTGAGGTTGGAGTTGACCAGCAATTGGCTGTCGGGGCCATCGAGGGTCAGTTGCAGGTGATAAGGGATCACGCCGCTCACCGGCAGAGGCTGGGTCACCTTCAGCCAGTCGGTCAGTTTCTTGACCTCGACCTGGCCCGACGCGGCCACCCGGGTATTGAGCTTACCCGGGCTGCCATCGGCAAAAATCTGTGCAGTGACCGGCTTGTCAAATGCCCGGGCGCTGATGTTATGCCCGCTCAGGCCTTTGGCGCTATCGAAACGGAAGTCACCTTTGAGCTGGGTCAACTCCAGCACCGGTTCGGCCAGTTTCAAGCGTGCCTTGGCGGTCTTGAAGTCGACGAGGATCTTCGGTTCCTCGCCTTTTGCCAGCGGAATATCCAGCTTCAACTTGCCTGTCAGATCACCCTCGCCTTCCCAGCCGGCAAAAGTCGCCCCGGTGCCTATCGGCGCTTCCTGAAGGATTTTCAGGCCATCGCCCAAACCACCGGCAAATCCGCCATCGAGGAACAAATGAACGTTCTGCCCGGCAGGCACATGGGGAATGTTGACGTAAATATCGCTGACCTGGGTGTCGAGCAACTGGCCTTTGCTGGCCAGGATCCGCACGCCGCTGTCTTCGACAAACACATCGCCGCTGACCTTGCTGACATGGGGCCAGCCCGGCTGGAAGGCCAGTTCGGCATCGTGAACCTTGAAGTACAGGCTGATGCTGCGATCGACGTCTGCGGCACCGTGGTTGAGCGACCCTTGATACTGGAAGAAACCTTGATCCACCGCGCCCTTGAGAATCGCCGTGCGCAGCCATTCATCCAGCGCCGGGCTGAGGACTGTCGGCAGGTATTTGGCGGTGTAGCGACCGTCACCGTCGACCAGGCCAACCCGCAGGTCCATGTAGTCTTCCTGGGTGTCATCGAAATGCAGGCGAATCAGGAAGTCACCGGCAATCTTGCCCTCCTCGCCCAGCACCTTCAGATACGGAGCAATCAGGCTGAAGCCTTCTTTGTCGAGTTTCCAGGTCAGCTGCGCATTGGCCTGAATGTACTGCCATGGCTTGGCGAAAATCGGGTCCAGGTGCAGCATGAAATCCTTGCTGTCCATACGCAGTTCGCCGTGCCCCAGGTCACCGCTGATGCTGCCGCTGACATTTCGCGCCGCCGGCGCACCGTGATAGGCATCGAAGCCCACCTGGTCGAGGTTGGCGGCAAAGCTGAACTTGCTGTCGTCGGTGGCATTGGGCCGCACGTCGATCAATACATTGCGCAGTCCGCCCTTCACCTTGAGCCGCTCGACAACGGTGGCAAAGCCTTTCGGAAACGGCGCCAGGGCATTGAGCAGCGGCGTGAGCGGGGTCAGGTCGACCCGGTCGGCCTGTAGATGCCATAGCTCTTCGGTGTTGTCGGTTGCGGCGCTTTGCTTGAGCTGCAAATGCGTTTCCCAGCGGACGTCGCCGAGGTTCATTGCCAGGGAATCCAGGGTCACCTGCATGCCTTCGGCACTGCGCTGGAAGTAACCATTGAGCGCCAGGTTGTTGATCTGGATCGGCTTGCGCTCGGCGTAGGCGCCCTTGAGTTGTGGCGCGTTCAAGCGCACTGCAGCGCTTTGCAAGACACCTTTGCCCCAGGTCAGCCACAGCTCGCCGCCGGCCTTGATCTCGGAGAAATTCCATTGCTGGCTGACGCGCTCGGGCAGCCACTTCGACCAGTCGCTTTGCGGCAGGCTCAGGTAGAACTCGGCTTCACCGTTCTGCCATTGACTGGCTCGAATGCGGGTACGCAGGCTCATGGCCACGGGCTGGCCGTCGGGCAGGGTCAGGCGGGCGTCTAGCCGCTGCCGTGACGCACCGGTTTTCAGATTCAGGCCGACATAGGTCAGGGTCAGCGGCGACTGTGCAAACGGCTGCAAGGTCACCTGGCTGTCGAGTACCGACAGTTGCTGGATCATCTGCATGCGATTGAGCAACTGTTGCGGATCGATCGGTTGATCCTGTTGCACCGGCAAACCTTCGAGCGCCCATTGACCGTCGTCGCCCTCCTTGACGCTGATCTTCAGGCCGCTGAGTTCCAGATGAGCAATGCGTACTTCACGTGCCAGCAGACTGGCCCAAAGGTCAGGCACCGCGCGCACCTGATCCAGGTGCAGGGCATTGGCGCCTTCGCCGACGGTCACGTCGTGCGCCATCAATAGGGGGGCGAATCCACGCCAGTTGCCTTCCAGTTCGCCGATTTGCAGCGGCATGCCCAAGGCATCGCTGGCTTTGGTCTCGATTTCGGCACGGTACTCGGCGACTAGCGGAGTCAGCTCCCGGCCAAGGCTGACGTAGAGCGCCATCAGCACCAAAACCAACGCGCACAGGCCCAGACCCCAGCGGGTCAGTGCGGCCAAAATGCGTGTCAGACGGTCCATGTCAGATGGCCCTCATGGCAAAAGTTTTGCAAAAAGCTGAGGCCAGCCATTCTCGAAAAATCACAACGAAACGCTTCAGAGCAGCACCACGTCGTATTGTTCCTGGGAATACATGGTTTCGACCTGGAAACGGATGGTGCGCCCGATAAACCCTTCCAGCTCGGCGACGTTGCCCGACTCTTCGTCGAGCAGGCGGTCGACAACTTTCTGGTTTGCCAATACACGATAGCCCTCCGCCTGATAGGCGCGAGCCTCACGCAGGATTTCGCGAAAAATTTCGTAGCACACGGTTTCCGGCGTCTTGAGCTTGCCGCGGCCCTGACAGGCGTTGCAAGGCTCGCACAAGACCTGTTCAAGGCTTTCGCGGGTGCGCTTGCGGGTCATCTGTACCAGGCCCAACTCGGTGATACCGATGATGTTGGTCTTGGCGTGATCGCGTTCCAGCTGCTTCTCCAGCGTGCGCAGCACCTGGCGCTGGTGCTCTTCATCTTCCATGTCGATGAAGTCGATGATGATGATCCCGCCGAGGTTGCGCAGGCGCAATTGACGGGCGATGGCCGTCGCGGCTTCGAGGTTGGTCTTGAAGATGGTTTCTTCGAGGTTGCGATGGCCGACGAACGCCCCGGTATTGACGTCGATGGTGCTCATGGCTTCCGCCGGATCGACCACCAGATATCCGCCGGACTTGAGCGGGACCTTGCGTTCGAGGGCCTTCTGGATTTCGTCTTCGACGCCATACAGGTCGAAAATCGGCCGCTCGCCCGGGTAATGTTCCAGACGATCGGCAATCTCCGGCATCAATTCGGCGACGAATTGCGTGGTCTTCTGGAAAGTTTCCCGGGAGTCGATGCGGATCTTCTCGATTTTCGGGCTCACCAGGTCACGCAGGGTGCGCAGCGCCAGACCGAGGTCTTCGTAGATCACGCTGGGCGCGCTGATGGTTTTGATCTGGGCGCTGATCTGATCCCAGAGCCTTCGCAGGTAGCGGATGTCCATGAGGATTTCATCGGCGCCGGCGCCTTCGGCTGCCGTACGCAGGATGAAACCGCCGGCCTCCTTGATACCTTCCTTGGCCACGCAATCGGTGACCACTTGCTTGAGACGTTCGCGCTCGGCTTCGTCTTCGATCTTCAGGGAAATCCCGACATGGGCCGTGCGCGGCATGTACACCAGGTAGCGCGAAGGGATCGACAGCTGAGTGGTCAGGCGTGCGCCTTTGGAACCGATCGGGTCCTTGGTCACTTGCACCACCAGGCTCTGGCCTTCGTGCACCAGTGCGCTGATGCTCTCGACCGCCGGGCCTTCACGCAGGGAAATTTCCGACGCATGAATGAACGCCGCACGGTCCAGGCCGATATCGACGAATGCCGCCTGCATCCCCGGCAATACCCGCACGACTTTGCCTTTATAGATGTTGCCGACGATTCCGCGCTTTTGCGTACGCTCGACGTGGACCTCTTGCAGGACACCGTTTTCGACCACCGCCACGCGCGACTCCATCGGCGTGATGTTGATCAGGATCTCTTCACTCATGGCAGGGTCTCGTTCAGGCATGTTCACGATAATGGCCGCATCTGTTCAGAACGTTGCTTGGTGTGCGTTCCGGGTTTGCCAACAGGGTATGCCGAAATGGCCGAGCAGTTCCGCGGTTTCGCAAAGCGGCAGTCCAACCACCGCTGAATAACTTCCATTGAGCCCGGCGACAAACACCGCACCCAGTCCTTGAATGCCATAACCGCCCGCCTTGTCCTGTGGTTCACCGCTGGCCCAGTAGGCCACGGCTTCATCGCGACTGATATCCCGAAAACGCACGCGACTGGTGACAACCCGGGATTCGCAACGCTCGCCATCAAGTACCGCAATCGCGGTCAGGACTTCATGCTCACACCCTGACAACATCATCAGCATGGCGCAGGCATCCGCTTGATCAACCGGTTTGCCGAGAATTTTTCCATCAAGCACCACGGCGGTGTCGGCACCGAGCACGCAGAACGGCTCGTCAGACACTACGCTGCCACGCCCGGCCTCGGCCTTGCCGCGCGCCAGACGCTCGACATAGGCCGACGGGGATTCTTGATCTATAGGAGTTTCATCGATGTCCGCACTGACGGCGGAGAACGGAACGCCGATCTGCGTGAGCAATTCACGCCGGCGTGGCGAGCCAGAGGCGAGGTACAACCGTTTCATCAAGACCTCTCCCTGTCTAATGCCTGAGCGAATTAATTGATTTTGTAGCGTCGACGCAATCCGCGCAAACCGAAACTGATCCAGGGCCAGAGCAATGCACTGACCAGTGCCGGCAGCACCAGCGCCAGCGTCGGCTGACGATTACCGGTCAAGGCACTGAGCCAGAGTTGTACAAGCTGGGCGAGGCCGAAGATCACCAGGATCACCAGGCTCTGCTGCCACATCGGGAACATCCGCAAGCGTTGTTGCAGCGCCAGCACCAGATAGGTGATGAGCGTCAGGATCAAGGCATTCTGACCCAGCAAGGTACCGTAGAGCACGTCTTCAGCCAGCCCCAGGCAGAACGCCGTCACCATCCCGACGGTCTGCGGCAGGTTCAGCGCCCAGAATGCCAGCAACAAGGCCAGCCACAGCGGGCGCAGGATTTCCATGAATTGCGGCAGAGGTGAAACGCTCAGCAGCAGACCGACGGCGAACGTCAGCCAGACTATCCAGCCGTTTCGGGATGCTTTTACACCGCCCATTATTCTCTCCCCACTGGAGTGGCCGGCGCGGAGACTGGCGGTTTGGCGGCAGGCTTCGCGGCAGCGGGTTGCGCCGCCGGCGGTTTAGCCGCCGCAGGATGCGTGGCCGCAGGCTTGGCTGGCGTGGTGGTTGGTTTGGCGGGGGCAGTCGCTGCAGGCGCCGCCGTAGCAGGTATCGCCGGTGCAGCGGCCGGTGCGGCGGGGACCGCGGGGCTGACCACTTTCGGAACCGTCGTCGGAATGGTCGGCCCACCGCCCTGTGCATCCAGGCTTTCCTGGGCCTGGGCGGCAGCGTTGACGCGCTCTTCGGCAGTCCGGTTGTCGCTGAATACCAGCAGCAGGTAGCGGCTGCGGTTCAAGGCGGCGGTTGGAACGGCTCGGACAATGGCAAACGGCTGGCCGGAATCGTGAATCACTTCCTTGACCGTCGCCACCGGGTACCCGGCCGGAAAACGTTGGCCGAGACCGGAGCTGACCAGCAAGTCGCCTTCCTTGATGTCGGCGGTATCGGCCACATGTCGCAACTCGAGGCGCTCCGGGTTGCCGGTGCCACTGGCGATCGCCCGCAAACCGTTACGGTTCAACTGCACCGGAATGCTGTGGGTGGTGTCGGTCAGCAGCAGGACGCGGGAGGTGTAGGGCATCAACTCGACCACCTGGCCCATCAGGCCACGGGCATCGAGTACCGGTTGACCGAGGACCACGCCGTCGCGTTCACCTTTATTGATGATGATGCGATGGGTGAAGGGGTTGGGGTCCATGCCGATCAACTCGGCCACTTCGACCTTCTCGTTGACCAGTGCCGAAGAGTTGAGCAACTCACGCAGCCGAACGTTCTGCTCGGTCAGGGCGGCAAGCTTCTGCATGCGCCCCTGCAACAGCAGGTTCTCGGTCTTGAGTTTCTCGTTTTCGGCGACGAGTTCGGTCCGGCTGCCAAACTGACTGGCAACGCCTTCCCAGAGTCGTCCGGGCAGGTCGGTGATCCAGTAGGCGTCCATCAGCACCAGCGACATCTGGCTGCGTGCAGGCTTGAGCAGACTGAAACGGGCATCGACCACCATCAGCGCGACCGATAGCACGACCAGCACCAACAGGCGCACGCCCAGTGAAGGGCCCTTGGTGAAAAGCGGTTTAATAAGCCGCTCCTCCCAGGCAAATGTTCTGTTTATTCATACGACAGCAATCCGGCCTGGATGCAGACTGACAGAAGATAAACGCGAACAGGCAGCACTGCAAAGTGCCGCCTGCGCGCTCAACAGCATAGAGGCGATCCGGCGACTTATTCGCTGGAAAGCAGGTCCATGGTGTGTTTATCCATCATTTCCAATGCACGGCCACCGCCGCGAGCAACGCAGGTCAGCGGGTCTTCGGCAACGATCACCGGCAGACCGGTTTCCTGGGCCAGCAACTTGTCCAGGTCACGCAGCAAGGCGCCACCACCGGTCAGTACCAGGCCGCGCTCGGCGATGTCGGAAGCCAGTTCCGGAGGCGATTGCTCCAGGGCGCTTTTCACGGCCTGAACGATGGTTGCCAGGGACTCTTGCAGAGCTTCCAGCACTTCGTTGGAGTTCAGGGTGAATGCGCGTGGAACGCCTTCGGCCAGGTTACGGCCACGAACGTCGACTTCGCGAATTTCGCCGCCCGGGTAGGCCGTGCCGATTTCCTGCTTGATGCGCTCGGCGGTGGATTCACCGATCAGGCTGCCGTAGTTGCGGCGCACGTAGGTAATGATCGCTTCGTCGAAGCGGTCGCCGCCAACGCGGACGGATTCGGCGTAAACCACACCGTTCAGGGAGATCAGCGCGATTTCGGTGGTACCGCCACCGATATCCACGACCATCGAACCGCGGGCTTCTTCAACCGGCAGGCCGGCACCGATCGCAGCGGCCATTGGCTCTTCGATCAGGAACACTTCACGGGCACCGGCGCCAAGGGCCGATTCGCGGATGGCGCGACGCTCAACCTGGGTGGATTTGCATGGAACGCAGATCAACACACGCGGGCTAGGCTGCAGAAAGCTGTTTTCGTGAACCTTGTTGATAAAATACTGCAGCATTTTTTCGCATACGCTGAAGTCGGCGATCACGCCGTCCTTCATCGGACGAATGGCAGCAATGTTGCCCGGAGTACGGCCGAGCATTCGCTTGGCTTCGGTGCCGACAGCAACGACACTTTTCTGGTTACCGTGTGTCCGAATGGCCACAACGGAGGGCTCATTCAGGACGATACCGCGCTCGCGCACGTAAATAAGGGTGTTGGCAGTGCCCAGGTCAATGGAAAGATCGCTGGAAAACATGCCACGCAGTTTCTTGAACATGGGAAAGGGACCCTAGGCAACGCGTGGGTAAAAAAGTGCGGCAAACTCTAACAACGACAGGGATTTTGGGCAAGGCGCCAATATGTTAAATTGGACGCTTTTCTGTGCACCAAGCCCCACAATCGCGGCCTTATGACCGTAGAAGTGCGGTAGTGTTCCGACAATCTAACACACGGACGCGGTCCGTTTTGTTTTCCACTGGAGAATCCCAATGGCGCTAGAACGCTCCGACGTGGAAAAAATCGCTCATCTGGCCTGTCTGGGCCTCAATGATGCCGATCTTCCACACATCACTTCGGCCCTCAACAGCATTCTCGGGCTGGTCGACGAAATGCAGGCGGTCAATACCGACGGTATCGAACCGCTGGCCCACCCGCTGGAAGCAAGCCAGCGCCTGCGCGCGGACGTCGTGACCGAGACCAATAACCGCGAGGCCTACCAGTCCATCGCACCAGCGGTCGAAAACGGCCTGTACCTGGTTCCGAAAGTCATCGACTAAAGGGAAAGAGCCTGCAATGCATCAATTGACTCTGGCCGAGATCGCCCGCGGACTCGCCGATAAAAAGTTTTCCTCCGAAGAGCTGACCAAAGTCCTGCTGGCGCGCATCGCCCAGCTCGATCCACAGCTCAACAGTTTCATCAGCCTTACCGAAGACCTGGCGCTGACGCAGGCGAAAGCCGCTGACGCCCGCCGGGCCAATGGTGAGAGCGGCGCCCTGCTCGGCGCGCCGATCGCCCACAAAGACCTGTTCTGCACCCAGGGCATTCGCACCAGTTGCGGCTCGAAGATGCTCGACAACTTTAAAGCACCGTACGACGCCACTGTCGTCGCCAAGCTGGCTGCCGCCGGGGCCGTGACCCTGGGCAAGACCAACATGGACGAATTCGCCATGGGTTCGGCCAACGAGTCGAGCTACTACGGCGCGGTGAAAAACCCGTGGAACCTGGAACACGTGCCGGGCGGTTCGTCCGGTGGTTCGGCGGCGGCGGTTGCCGCTCGTCTGTTGCCGGCAGCTACCGGCACCGACACCGGCGGTTCGATCCGTCAGCCGGCGGCCCTGACCAACCTCACCGGCCTGAAACCGACGTACGGTCGTGTTTCGCGCTGGGGCATGATCGCCTACGCCTCCAGTCTCGATCAGGGCGGCCCGTTGGCGCGCACGGCCGAAGACTGCGCGATTTTGTTGCAAGGTATGGCCGGGTTCGATCCGAACGACTCCACCAGCATCGATGAACCCGTGCCGGACTACAGCGCCAGCCTCAACGGCTCGCTGCAAGGCCTGCGCATCGGTGTGCCGAAGGAATACTTCAGCGCCGGTCTCGACCCGCGCATCGCCGAACTGATCCACAACAGCATCAAGGAGCTGGAAAAGCTCGGCGCCGTGATCAAGGAAATCAGCCTGCCGAACATGCAGCACGCGATTCCTGCGTACTACGTGATCGCCCCGGCGGAAGCCTCTTCCAACCTGTCGCGTTTCGACGGTGTGCGCTTCGGCTATCGCTGCGAGGACCCGAAAAACCTGGAAGACCTGTACAAGCGCTCCCGTGGTGAAGGCTTCGGCGCGGAAGTGCAGCGCCGGATCATGGTCGGTGCCTACGCGCTGTCCGCCGGTTACTACGATGCCTACTACCTCAAGGCGCAGAAGATCCGTCGCCTGATCAAGAACGACTTCATGGCGGCCTTTAATGAGGTCGACATCATCCTCGGCCCAACCACGCCGAACCCGGCCTGGAAGCTCGGCGCCAAGAACAGCGACCCGGTCGCTGCGTACCTGGAAGACGTCTACACCATTACCGCCAACCTCGCCGGCCTGCCGGGCCTGTCGATGCCGGCCGGTTTTGTCGACGGTCTGCCGGTTGGCGTGCAGCTGCTCGCCCCGTATTTCCAGGAAGGCCGCTTGCTCAACGTTGCGCACCAGTATCAGCTCAACACTGACTGGCACACCCGCACCCCAACCGGCTTCTGAGGAGACACACATGCAATGGGAAGTCGTGATCGGGCTGGAGATTCACACCCAGCTCACCACCCGGTCGAAAATCTTTTCCGGTAGTTCCACCACCTTCGGTTCCGAGCCGAACACCCAGGCCAGCCTGATAGACCTGGGCATGCCCGGCGTGCTGCCGGTGCTGAACCAGGAAGCGGTGCGCATGGCGGTGATGTTCGGTCTGGCGATTGACGCCGAGATCGGCCAGCACAACGTGTTCGCCCGTAAAAACTACTTCTACCCGGACCTGCCCAAGGGCTACCAGATCAGCCAGATGGAATTGCCGATCGTCGGCAAGGGCCACCTGGACATCGCCCTGGAAGATGGCACGGTCAAACGTGTCGGCATCACCCGCGCGCACCTGGAAGAAGACGCCGGCAAGAGCCTGCACGAAGAATTCAGCGGCGCCAGCGGCATCGACCTGAACCGTGCCGGCACGCCTTTGCTGGAAATCGTTTCCGAACCGGACATGCGCAGCGCCAAGGAAGCCGTGGCTTACGTCAAGGCGATCCACGCGCTGGTGCGTTACTTGGGGATTTGCGACGGCAACATGGCCGAAGGCTCGCTGCGTTGCGACTGCAACGTATCGATCCGTCCGAAAGGCCAGGCCGAGTTCGGCACCCGCTGCGAGATCAAGAACGTCAACTCGTTCCGCTTCATCGAAAAAGCGATCAACAGCGAAATCCAGCGTCAGATCGAGCTGATCGAAGACGGCGGCAAGGTGATCCAGCAGACCCGCCTGTACGATCCGAACAAGGACGAAACCCGTCCGATGCGCAGCAAAGAGGAAGCCAACGACTACCGTTACTTCCCTGATCCGGACCTGCTGCCAGTCGTGATCGAAAACACCTTCCTCGACGACGTGCGCGCCACCCTGCCGGAATTGCCGCCGCAGAAGCGCGAGCGCTTCCAGGCGCAGTTCGGCCTGTCGGCGTACGACGCCAACGTGCTGGCCACCAGCCGCGAGCAGGCGGACTACTTCGAGAAGGTCGCAAGCATCAGCGGCGACGCCAAGCTGGCGGCGAACTGGGTGATGGTCGAGTTGGGCAGCCTGCTCAACAAGCAAGGCCTGGACATCGAACAGTCACCGGTTTGCGCCGAGCTTCTGGGCGGCATGCTGCTGCGCATCAAGGACAACACCATCTCCGGCAAAATCGCCAAGGTGGTGTTTGAAGCGATGGCGAACGGCGAAGGCAGCGCGGACGAGATCATCGACAAGCGCGGCCTCAAGCAAGTGACCGACACTGGCGCGATCTCGGCGGTGCTGGACGAAATGCTCGCGGCCAACGCCGAGCAGGTCGAACAATACCGCGCGGCAGACGAAGCCAAGCGCGGCAAGATGTTCGGCTTCTTCGTCGGCCAGGCCATGAAAGCCTCCAAAGGCAAGGCCAACCCGCAGCAAGTGAACGAACTGCTGAAAAGCAAGCTCGAAGGCTGATGAGGATGGAGCCAGCCCTAAAATCTGGCTCCTTTCCCTTGTGGGAGCGGGCTTGCTCGCGAATGCTGTTCGGCACTCAACACAAAGTTGACTGTCAGAATGCATTCGCGAGCAAGCCCGCTCCCACATTTGTTTTTGGAAGCTTTAAATGAAGCGTCTACTTGGATTATGCGCCCTCCTCTCGCTCCTGGCCGGTTGCGCCAGCACCGACACCGTCGATCCGCATGGTTACGACAAAACCGGCGTGGCTTCGTACTACGGCTCCAAACACCAAGGCAAACGCACCGCCAGCGGCGAGCGTTTCAACAAGAATTCCATGACCGCCGCCCATCGCCAGCTACCCTTCGGTACGCGGGTGAAGGTCACCAATCTGAATAACGACAAGTCCTGCGTGGTACGCATCAATGATCGCGGGCCGCACACCCGTGGCCGCCTGATCGACCTGTCCCAGGAAGCCGCCGAGCGCCTGGGCATGCTGCGCAGCGGCACCGCGCGGGTTCGCGTGCAAGCCCTCGACGACTGACCGATGGAGCCCCGACCATTTTCGGACTAGCCGATTTACCCCTGATCAGCGTGATCGAATTGCTCAGCGGATTGCTCCTGCTGATTGTCGGCGCCGAATTGATGGTGCGCGCCGCCGTACGCATTGCCGCGCGGTTGCACATACGCCCGTTGATCATCGGCCTGACCATCGTCGCCCTCGGCAGCAGCGCACCGCAAATGGCGGTCAGCCTGCAGGCGACCCTGGCGCACAATGCCGACATCGCCGTCGGCAGCGTGATCGGCAGCAGCATTTTCAACATCCTCGTCACCCTCGGGCTGTCCGCCCTGATCATTCCTTTGCGGGTTTCCCGGCAACTGGTACGCCTGGATATTCCACTGATGATCGGTGCCAGCCTGCTGGTGTTCGTACTCGCCTGGAATGAAGAACTGACCCGTTTCGACGGAGTGATACTGCTGACGGCACTGGCGATTTACCTGGGGTTGCTGCTGCGCCAGTCACGACACTCTGCACGCCCGGTATCGAGCCATGACCATCATGCGCAAGCGCCATGGCTGAGCAGCCTGCTGATGATCGTCGCCGGGCTAGTGATGCTGGTGTACGCCGGGCACTTGCTGCTGGGCGCCGCGGTTGCGGTCGCCACCGATCTTGGGTTGTCGGAGCGGATCATCGGCCTGACCATCGTCGCCGTCAGCACCTCACTGCCTGAGCTCGCCACTTCGTTGATCGCGGCGATGCGCGGCGAACGTGATATCGCCGTAGGCAACGTGATTGGCAGCAACCTGTTCAATCTCCTGGGCGTGCTCGGCTTTACTGCACTGGTGGCGCCATCGCCACTGTCGGTGTCGCCCAATGCCCTGGATTTCGACCTGCCGGTGATGCTCGGCGTCGCGGCGCTTTGCCTGCCGGTGTTCTACTCCGGCTACCGGGTGACCCGCGCCGAAGGCCTGTTGTTTCTGGGTTTATACCTGGCGTATGGGCTGCACGTGGTGTCGTTCACCACCGGCATGCCACTGGCCGGCAAGCTGGAACACCTGATGCTGTTTTTCGTCCTGCCGGCGCTGGTGGCGTTTTTGCTGTTCACGTCGCTACGCGCCTGGCATCGCCAACACCATAAGAAGGAAGCCCCATGACCGAGAATAAAAAAACCGGCGTTGAAGTTCGTCGCCAAGTAATGGGCGACGCCTTCGTCGACCGCGCACTGGGCAACGCCACCGAGTTCACCCAGCCGCTGCAGGACTTCGTCAATGAGCACGCCTGGGGCGGCGTGTGGAATCGCGAAGGCCTGCCGCTGAAAACCCGCAGCCTGATCACCCTCGCCGCCCTGACCGCGCTCAAGTGCCCGCAGGAATTGAAAGGTCACGTGCGCGGGGCCTTGAACAACGGCTGCACCGTGGAGGAAATTCGCGAGGCGTTGCTGCATTGTGCGGTGTATGCCGGCGTGCCGGCGGCGATCGATGCGTTTCGCGCGGCGCAGGAAGTGATCGACAGCTATCAGCAACCTGAGTGAGTCATTGAAATTCAGGTTGCCTGATCTGGCGCCATCGCGAGCAAGCTCGCTCCCACAGGGGGCTTCGGTGTGAACAGAGTTTGATTAACAACAACGAAACCTGTGGGAGCGAGCTTGCTCGCGATGAGGCCCTGAAGAACGCCACAAACTCCAGGGTCAGATCCACCCACCCCACTGCAACAAAAAGATCCCGACGTTGGTGGTGACCGCCGCCATCAGCGTGGTGATCACGATAATCGCCGCCGCCAGTTCATGATTGCCCTCGGCCGCCCGCGCCATCACAAAACTGGCAGCGGCGGTCGGGCTGCCGAAGTACAGAAACAGAATCCCTAATTCCGCGCCGCGAAAACCCCACAGCCACGCACCCAGCGTCGCCAGCACCGGCAAGCCGATCATCTTCACCAGGCTTGAACTCAGCGCCATGTTGCCGCTTTTGCGCAGCGCCGCCATGGACAAGGTGCCGCCGATGCAGATCAGCGCCAGCGGCAAGGTGGTTTGCGCCAGGTACTGGCCGGAGGTCTCCAGCCAGCCTGGCAAGCCGATCTTGAAATAGGCGAAGGGCGCCGCCGCCATCACGCTGAGGATCAACGGATTGCTCAACACGCTTTTGCAGATACTCCACGGATCGGACTTGATCACCGGGCTGTACACCGCCAGCACGATGGTCGAAAGCGTGTTGTAGAACAGGATCACCAGCGCCGCGAGGATCGCCCCGAGGGAAATCCCGTAGTCGCCGTACATGCTGGCCGCCAGCGCCAGACCGATCACCCCGTTGTTACCGCGAAAGGCGCCCTGGGTGTAGATCCCCCGATCTTCCCGCGGACACTTCCAGATCGCCCAGCCCCAGGCGATGGCAAAGCCCACCAGGGTCGCGAGGGAGAAATAGATCAGCAGCGCCGGCTGCAACGCCGCGTGCAGGTCGGCATGCAGGATGCCCAGAAACAGCAGCGCCGGCATGGTGACATTGAACACCAGGGACGACGCCGTGTGGATGAAGTTGTCGTTGATCCAGTCGATGCGCTTGAGCAGCGCACCCAGAAACAGCATGGCGAATACCGGCGCGGTGATGTTCAGGGTTTCGAGGAATATTGCCAGCATGCCGGAGAGGACCTTGGGGTGGGCGTCGTTAGGGGGCTAATGATAAGCCACCAAGTCCTTCGGTGTCTGGTCGACCGCCTTCGCGAGCAAGCCCGCTCCCACAGGTTCAGCGCAATCCTTGTGGGAGCGGGCTTGCTCGCGAAGAACGATAACGCGGTCTTACGTGATCGGCGCCGGGTTGAACAGGGTGATATCGTTATGCAGCTTGTGCTGCTGCGCCCACGTCTGCTTCTTGCCGCTGGCCACGTCCAGATAGTAGTGGAACAGCTCCCAGCCCAGCTCCTCGATCGATGCGCGGCCGGTGGCAATGCGCCCTGCGTCGATGTCGATCAGGTCCGGCCAGCGCTGCGCCAATTCAGTCCGGGTCGACACCTTCACCACCGGTGCCATGGCCAGTCCGTAAGGCGTACCGCGACCAGTAGTGAACACGTGCAGGTTCATCCCCGCCGCCAGTTGCAGCGTCCCGCAGACAAAATCGCTGGCCGGCGTCGCGCAGAAGATCAGGCCTTTGCGCTTGAAACGCTCGCCAGGGCCAAGCACGCCGTTGATTGCGCTGCTGCCGGACTTGACGATCGAGCCCAGGGACTTCTCGACAATGTTCGACAGCCCGCCCTTCTTGTTGCCCGGCGTGGTGTTGGCGCTGCGGTCCGCTTCGCCCTTGGCCAGGTAACGGTCGTACCAGTCCATTTCCCGCACCAGCTCCTGAGCGACTTCCTTGGTCTGCGCGCGGGACGTCAGCAGGTAGATCGCGTCGCGCACTTCGGTGACTTCGGAGAACATCACCGTCGCACCCGCACGCAGCAACAGATCCGATGCGTAACCCAGCGCCGGGTTGGCGGTGATGCCGGAGAATGCATCACTGCCGCCACACTGCATGCCGAGAATCAGCTCGGACGCCGGCACGGTTTTCCGGCGACGTTGATCGAGCTTCTTCAAACGGGTTTCGGCCAGTTCCATGATCTGCTCGATCATCTCGGTGAAGCCGTGGCTGGAGTCCTGCAAGCGGTACAGCCATGGCTCGCTCAAATCCACCGAACTGTCGTTCTCGTGCATCACCTGCCCGGCCTGCAATTTCTCGCAGCCCAGGCTGATCACCAGCGCTTCGCCGCCCAGGTTCGGATTGCGCGCCAGATTGCGCACCGTGCGAATCGGGATGTACGCGTCGGTGGCGGTGATCGCCACGCCACAGCCGTAGCTGTGGGTCAGCGCTACCACGTCATCGACGTGCGGGTACTTGGGCAGCAACTCGGCCTTGATGCGCTTGACCGCATGATCGAGCACTCCTGTCACACATTGCACGGTGGTGGTGATGCCGAGGATGTTGCGCGTGCCGACGGTGCCGTCAGCGTTGCGATATCCCTCGAAGGTGAAACCTTCCAGCGGTGCTTGCGCGACGGGCACATCGGTGGACAGCGGCAGGCTGTCCAGCGGTGGCGCGGTCGGCATGCGCAGTTGATCTTCCTTGACCCAGCTGCCGCGGGGAATCGGCTGCAAGGCGTAGCCAATGACCTGGCCGTAACGAATCACCTGGCCACCCTCGGGAATGTCTTCCAGGGTGACCTTGTGGCTCTGTGGCACGAAGTCCACGGTCACCAGGCCGTCCGCAAATTCGGTACCGGCCGGTACGCCCTGATCGTTGACCACGATCACTACGTTATCCCGCTCGTGCAGGCGGATGTAGCGCGGCGAGTCGGAATGTTCAATCAACTGCATGACGCCGCTCCTCAGGAATGCGCTTGAGACAATTTGCCAGGGGCTTCAGAACCATTCGCGGGAGGCTCTTTGAGCACCACACGCTTGATCGGACCCACGATCACCAGATAGCTGAACACCGCGACCAGCGCGTTGCAACCGACGAACACCAGCGCCCACTTGAACGAACCGGTGGAGCTGATGATGTAGCCGATGACGATCGGGGTGGTGATCGAAGCCAGGTTACCGAAGGTGTTGAACAGGCCACCGCTCAGACCGGCGATCTGCTTGGGCGAAGTATCGGACACCACGGCCCAGCCCAGTGCGCCAACGCCTTTGCCGAAGAACGCCAGGGCCATGAAGCCGACGACCATCCATTCAACATCCACGTAGTTGCAGGCCACGATGCTGCTGGAAACCAACAGGCCCGCAATGATCGGCGCCTTGCGGGCGAAGGTCAGGGAATGGCCTTTGCGCAGCAGGTAATCGGAAATCACCCCGCCGAGCACACCACCGATGAAGCCGCAGATCGCCGGCAAGGACGCGATGAAACCAGCCTTGAGGATGGTCATGCCACGCTCCTGCACCAGGTACACCGGGAACCAGGTCAAGAAGAAGTAAGTGATGCCATTGATGCAGTACTGGCCCAGGTACACGCCGAGCATCATGCGGTTGGTCAGCAGTTGGCGGATGTAGTCCCACTTCGGACCGTCGCCCTTTTTGCCTTTGCCTTTGTCCTGGTCCATGTCGACCATGCCACCGTTGTCCGCGATGTGCTTGAACTCGGCATCGTTGATCATCGGATGCTGGCGCGGGCTGTAGATCACCTTCAGCCAGATCCCGGAGAAGATGATGCCGATCACGCCCATGACGATGAACACATGCTGCCAGCCAAAGGCGTAGACAATCCAGCCCATCAGTGGAGCGAACAACACGGTGGCAAAGTATTGCGCCGAGTTGAAGATCGCCGAAGCGGTGCCGCGTTCAGCAGTCGGGAACCAGGCTGCGACGATGCGCGCGTTGCCGGGGAAGGATGGCGCTTCGGCCAGGCCCACCAGAAAGCGCAGCATGAACAGCGCAACCACGGCTGTGGACATGCCGAACTCGCCGACATAACCCTGCAGCACGGTGAACAGCGACCAGGTGAAGATGCTCAATGCGTAGATTTTTTTCGAACCGAAACGGTCCAGCAACCAGCCGCCGGGGATTTGCCCTGCCACGTAGGCCCAACCGAATGCGGAGAAGATGTAGCCGAGGGTAACGGCGTCAATGCCCAGGTCTTTCTGCAGGCTGGAGCCAGCGATTGCGATGGTAGCCCGGTCGGCGTAGTTGATCGTGGTCACCAGAAACAGCATGAGCAGGATCAGATAGCGGACGTGAGTCGGCTTGGTCGATTGCATGTAGATGTACTCCCACTGATTATTTTTATGCGCGGGTGAATCTTTGTTTCCCCTGTGGGAGCGAGCTCTGCTCGCGATGGTGGTCAACGATGACGCGGGGTATCAGGTTCACCGCCGCGACCTCACGACCATCGCGAGCAAGCTCGCTCCTACAACAGGGGTGTTGCGTTTACGAACCGATGTAGCTGGTTTTCACGACCGTGTAGAACTCTTGCGCATAGCGACCTTGCTCACGTGATCCATAGGATGAACCTTTACGCCCACCGAACGGAACGTGGTAATCCACACCGGCGGTCGGCAGGTTGACCATCACCATCCCGGCCTGGGAGTGGCGCTTGAAGTGGTTGGCGTACTTCAACGAGGTGGTGGCAATACCCGCCGACAGCCCGAACTCGGTGTCGTTGGCCATGGCCAGCGCGGCTTCGTAATCGGCGACGCGGACGATGTTGGCCACCGGGCCGAAGATCTCTTCGCGGCTGATGCGCATCGACGCTTCGCTATCGGCAAACAGGGTCGGCGCGAGGAAGTAGCCCTCGGTGTCGCAGGTCACCAGACCACCGCCGCTGACCAGTCGTGCACCTTCGGACTGGCCGATGTCGATGTACTTCATGTCCTGTTCAAGTTGCGCTTGCGAGACCACCGGCCCGATATCGGTGCCAGCCTTCAACGCATGGCCGACCTTGATCGACTTCATGCGCTCGGCCATGGCTTCGACGAACTTGTCGTGGATGCCAGCAGTGACGATAAAGCGACTCGAAGCCGTGCAACGCTGGCCGGTGGAGTAGAACGCGCTCTGTACCGACAGCTCGACCGCTTGCTTGAGGTCGGCGTCGTCGAGAATGATCTGCGGGTTCTTGCCGCCCATTTCCAGCTGCACCTTGGCCTGGCGCGATACACAGTTGACGGCGATCTGACGACCGACACCAACCGATCCGGTGAAGCTGATGCCATCGACTTTCGGGCTGTTGACCAGCGCTTCGCCGACTACGCGACCGCTGCCCATTACCAGGTTGAACACGCCTGCCGGGAAACCGGCGCGGGAGATGATTTCCGCCAGGGCCCAGGCGCAACCGGGAACCAGGTCCGCCGGCTTGAGCACGACACAGTTGCCGTAGGCCAGCGCCGGGGCGATTTTCCACGATGGGATCGCGATCGGGAAGTTCCACGGGGTGACCAGACCGACCACACCCAAGGCTTCGCGAGTGACTTCAACGTTGACGCCCGGACGCACCGACGGCAGATAGTCGCCGGACAGACGCAGGCATTCACCGGCGAAGAACTTGAAGATGTTGCCGGCGCGGGTCACTTCACCGATGGCTTCGGGCAGGGTCTTGCCCTCTTCCCGGGCCAGCAGGGTGCCGAGCTCTTCGCGGCGGGCGAGGATTTCAGTGCCGACTTTATCCAGGGAATCGTGGCGCGCCTGGATGCCGGAAGTGGACCACGCCGGGAACGCCGCACGGGCAGCTTCGATGGCAGCGTTGACCTGGGCCAGGTCAGCCTTGGCGTAGTCGCCAATGGCGTCGCTCAGCTCGGACGGGTTGATGTTGGTCGAGTAATCGCTGCCGGAAACCCACTCGCCATTGATGTAGTTATCGAAACGCTTTGCATCTGCCACTTTAAGATCTCCTCACGCAAAAAGCCGCTGATTGCTCAGCGGCCTTACTTAATCGGATGTGTTACTGCGCGCCCTGCTTGTCGATCAGCGCGGCGAGCATTTCGTACTCTTCGCCGGTCAGATCGGTCAGCGGCGCACGCACGGGACCGGCGTCGTAGCCGGCAATCTTTGCCCCGGCCTTGACGATGCTCACGGCATAACCGGCCTTGCGGTTACGGATGTCCAGGTACGGCAGGAAGAAGTCGTCGATGATCTTGCCGACGGTGGCGTGATCTTCGCGAGCGATCGCGTGGTAGAAGTCCATCGCGGTTTTCGGGATGAAGTTGAACACCGCCGAGGAGTAAACCGGTACGCCCAGCGCCTTGTAGGCTGCGGCGTAGACTTCGGCGGTCGGCAAACCGCCCAGGTAGCTGAAGCGATCACCGAGGCGACGACGGATCGACACCATCAACTCGATATCACCCAGGCCATCCTTGTAGCCGATCAGGTTCGGGCAGCGCTCGGCCAGGCGTTCCAGCAGCGGCGCGGTCAGGCGGCAGACGTTACGGTTGTAGACCACCACGCCGATGTTGACCGATTTGCACACGGCTTCAACGTGGGCTGCAACACCATCCTGGCTAGCTTCAGTCAGGTAGTGCGGCAGCAGCAACAGGCCCTTGGCACCCAGGCGCTCGGCTTCCTGTGCGTATTCAATGGCCTGACGGGTCGAACCGCCCACGCCGGCCAGGATTGGCACGCTGGTGGCGCAAGTGTCGACCGCAGTCTTGATGATTTCCGAATATTCGCTGGCCGCCAGAGAGAAGAACTCACCGGTGCCGCCCGCGGCGAACAGCGCCGAGGCGCCGTATGGGGCCAGCCATTCGAGACGCTTGATATAACCCGCGCGATTGAAGTCGCCCTGAGCATTGAAATCGGTGACCGGGAAAGACAGCAGACCGGCAGAGAGGATGGACTTCAGTTCTTGTGGATTCATTATTCGAACACCCTGGATAGCGACGTTGTGTGAGATAACCGTTCAGCCTGCGCCGAAGTTGTAGGTCATCGTACAACTTAAAATACAACCGTCAACTGCATTTCATCGCTGGGGGTGAAAATTGTTCGACACGAATACGTACAACCCTTGTTTTATTGGCTTACGCGGAAGAGGACAGGGATGATCACACCTCGAAAAACAGGTGCTCAGGAGATACGTTGTCGGAGGATTGTGGCGAGGGATAAGTACAACAGAGGCTGACTGAAGGTTTTGTGGGATGGCTTACGGCCCTTTCGCGAGCAAGCCCGCTCCCACATTTGAGTTTCTGCGAACTCACAATTTGTGCACGACACAGATCAAGTGTGGGAGCGGGCTTGCTCGCGAAGGCAATCTGTCAGTCCAACACAGGATTGGATCAGTACACTCAGCCCCGCTGCGCCTCAGCCTCTTCATGGGCATGGCGCAATCGTTCACGACTGTTGGTCAGGTGCAGACGCATGGCGGCCCGGGCCGCATCGGAATCCTGACGGGCAATGGCGTCGTAGATTTCCTCGTGCTCACGGCTCAGACGCCCCATGTAGTGCTGCTGGTCGTCATGGGCCAGGCGCGCGGAATTCAACCGTGTGCGCGGGATAATGCTGGTGCCCAGGTGGGTCATGATGTCGGTGAAATAACGGTTGCCTGTGGACAGCGCTATTTCGAGGTGAAAGGCGAAGTCCGAAGCCACGGCGTCACTGGCGTGGGCGGCGCTTTCATTCAACGCATCGAGGGCGGCGCGCATGTTGGCCAGTTGTTCCGGACTGCGACGTTGCGCCGCCAGGCCGGCGGACTCCACTTCCAGGCTGATGCGCAGTTCCAGGATCGCCAGCACATCGCGCAAGGTCACCACGGTCGCCGGGTCGATACGAAAGCCACTCGGGCTCGGCGTGTCGAGCACGAAGGTGCCGATGCCATGGCGGGTTTCCACCTGGCCGGCCGCCTGCAGACGGGATATCGCTTCGCGCACCACCGTGCGGCTGACACCATGGGCATCCATGATGGCCGACTCGGTGGGCAACTTGTCGCCACGCTTGAGATGACCGTCGCGGATCTGCTCGGACAGCACCGTCACCAGTTCCTGAGCGAGGCTGCGGCGCTTGCGTGGGAGGCGTGGTGTGTCGATCGGGTTTTCCATGGTGAACATCGGTCTCGAAAAGTTCGGCGGCTGAAAGCGCATCATAGCGCAACGCGGTTGTACGATCACCACCGCCCCATGTAGGAGCGAGCTTGCTCGCGATGGAGGCTAACGATAACGCGTGCTTTCTGAATAAACGCGGCGCTTTCAAGTCCATCGCGAGCAAGCTCGCTCCTACAAGGAATCGGGGTGTTTATGCGGTCACGGCCTGGTCCACCAGATGACCATTCTCGATACGAACGTGCCGCGGATGGAAGCGCTTGAGGCTGCTGCGATGGCCGACGCTGACAATGCTCAGCCCCGGCAATTCATCGATCAGCGCCTGGTACAGCGTGGCCTCGTCTTCTTCGTCCATCGCCGAGGTCGCTTCGTCCATGTACAGCCATTGCGGTGCATAAAGCAGCGCACGGGCAAAGGCCAGGCGCTGCTGCTCACCCGGAGACAACATGCGCTGCCAGTGGTTGGCTTCGTCGAGACGGGCAATCAGGTGCGGCAAACGACAGGTTTCCAGCACCTGCACGTAGCGCTCGTTCGGATAGGTATCGCCGGGCTGTGGATAACTGAGGACATCACACAGGGTGCCAATCGGCAGATACGGTTTTTGCGGCAGGAACAGGTAACGCGCCGATGGCAGGCGAATACTGCCATGGCCGGCCGGCCACAGATGCCCCATTGCCCGCAGCAGTGTCGACTTGCCGCTGCCGGAGCGACCGCTGAGCATCACACGCTCGCCCTTCTCCACAGTCATGTCGGCGTTGGTCAGCAGGTGACGACCGTCCGCCAGGTCGAGGCCGAGGTTGTGCACCTTCAGGACGGAGCCCGAATTCTGCACGTCGATCGCTGGCGCACGCTCTTCGTTGTCACGCATGGCCTGGTGGAAGCTCAGCAGACGATCGCAGGTGGCGCGCCAGGAAGCGAGGCTCTGGTAGGCACTGATGAACCAGCTGAAGCTTTCCTGCACATTGCCGAACGCCGAGCTGATCTGCATCAGTTCGCCCAGTTCGATCTTGCCGGAGAGGTAACGCGGCGAGGCAACGATGAACGGGAAGATGATGGCTGCCTGGCTGTAACCGGCGGTGAAAAACGTCAGGCGCTTGGACACCTTCATGATGTCCCAGAAGTTATGCCAGACCATCCCGAAGCGACTGCTCAACCGACGATTTTCGTTCGGCTCGCCGTTGTACAACGCGATGCTTTCGGCATTCTCGCGAATCCGCACCATGGAGAAACGCAGGTCGGCTTCGAAGCGTTGTTGTTGGTTGTTCAGACCGATCAGGCGACGACCGATCAAATGCGTCAGCCAACTGCCCACCACGGCGTAGACCAGCACGCACCAGAACATGTAGCCGGGAATGGTGATGCCGAACACTTCGATACTGCCCGAAACGCCCCACAGGATGATCGAGAACGACACCAGGCTGACGATATTGCGCAGCAGCCCGATACCCAGTTCAAGGGTGTTGGAGGTGAAGTTGTTGAGGTCTTCGGAAATCCGCTGGTCCGGGTTATCGGTGTAACCGCCCTGCTCCAGCTGGTAGTAGTTTTTGTCCGCCAGCCAACGGCTGAAATGCTTTTCGGTGAGCCACGCCCGCCAGCGGATCGTCAGCATCTGCGTCAGGTAAAGCCGATACACCGCGCCAACGATCGCCACCGCAGCTATCGCACAGAAATACAGGATCAGTTGCCAGAACGCTGCCTCGTCCTTCTTTTGCAGGGCGTTGTAGAAGTCCTTGTACCAGGTGTTGAACCACACCGAGATCCCCACGCTGATCAGTGACAGAGCGATCACCGCGATCAGCAATGTCCAGGCCTTGACCTTCTCTTCACTGCGCCAGTAAGGCGTGATCATTGCCCACACTTTGCGAAAAAACTGCCCGCGCACGGCGTCGTTGACCGCGGAATACTCAGCGTTCTGATTCATGGATAAGGCTCGATAAAGAAAAGAACACGCACGAACCGATCATAGATGATCGGTCCGGTTTGTCGCGAGATACGGCCCGCATTCGTTCAGCGCAGGTTCAGCGGCGAACGGGGCGCTTCTGCAGTTTGCGCTGCAGGGTGCGGCGGTGCATGCCCAGGGCGCGGGCAGTGGCGGAGATATTGCCTTCGTGCTCGGTCAGCACGCGCTGGATGTGCTCCCACTGCAGGCGGTCCACGGACATCGGGTTTTCCGGCACCAGGCTGTCGAGGTCGGCGTGTTCGGACAGCAGCGCCGCCAGCACGTCGTCGGCGTCCGCCGGTTTGCACAGGTAGTTGCAGGCACCGCGCTTGATCGCTTCGACGGCGGTGGCAATGCTCGAATAACCGGTGAGGATCACCACGCGCATTTCCGGGTCCATTTCCAGCAACTTGGGCAGCAGCACCAGGCCCGAATCGCCGTCCATTTTCAGGTCCAGGGCGGCGTAATCCGGCAGATCGGCCTTGGCCAGCTCCAGGCCTTCTTCGGCGGAACCAGCGGTGCTGACGCGAAAACCGCGACGGGCCATGGCGCGGGCCATGACGCGGGTGAATGTGGCGTCGTCATCGACCAGCAACAAATGCGGCAGTTCTTCGCCTTCGACTTGGATCTCTTCACTCATGTTCGTCTCCTCGGGCGACACGGGGAAGGCGCAGCTCGGTGAGTGTGCCGCCTTCCTCATGACTGTAGAGTTTCACTGAGCCGCCGGCGCGTGTCACGCTGGCCTTGCTCAAAAACAGGCCCAGGCCGAAACCTTTGCCCTTGGTGGTAAAAAACGGTTTGCCGATTTGCTCGGCGATGGCCAGCGGCACACCGGCGCCATGGTCACGGATGCTGATGGTGAGGTTTTCCCAATCCCAGTCCAGCGTCACCTGCAGCCCTTCGGGGCAGGCATCGGCGGCGTTGTTCAGCAGATTCAGCAACGCCTGGGTCAAATCCGGCGGCGGCGCCATACGAGGTACTGCGCCCTGACCGAGGCGCTGGAAGCGATAACTGGCTTCCGGACGCATCAGGTGCCAGCGATTGAGGGCTTCATCAAGCCAGTCGGTGACGTCCTGCATCTCCACCGCCAACCGGCGATTGGCCTCTGCGGCGCGCACCAGATGTTGCAAGGTCTCTTTACACAACTTGACCTGATCCTGCAGCACGCTCAGGTCATCCTGCAACATCGGGTCAGGGTGGTCCTGACGCATTTCCTTGAGTAGCACACTCATGGTCGCAAGCGGCGTGCCCAGTTCATGGGCGGCGCCAGCGGCCTGGGTGGCGACGGCCAACAATTGCTGATCGCGCAGGCCTTCTTCGCGACGAATGGCGCGCAGCTCTTCCTGACGACGCAGTTCTTCGGCCATGCGCGCGGCGAAAAACGTAATGACCGCAGCCGCGAGGGCAAAACTCAACCACATCCCGTATACCTGCAGGTTTTCCCGGGCGATGGGGAAGGTTTGCAACGGATAGAACTGCGCCAGCAGCAGTGTGTACATCGTCAACGCGATACCCGAGAGGATCACCGAATAACGCCATGGCAACGTCACGGCGGCAATGGTCAGCGGCACCAGGTAATAGGAGACGAAGGGGTTGGTCGAGCCACCGGAGAAATACAGCAATGCGCTGTGGATAAACAGGTCGCAAGCCAGTTGTACGGCGTATTCGAGCTCGGTCACCGGCCACGAGGTACGCAGGCGAATCGCTGTGAACACGCACAACAGCATCGAACAGGCGAGGGTCGCAGCCAGTTGAAACCAGGGCAGAGGCAACAATTCGAGCCAGTAGGCCAGGCCCACGGAACCGGCCTGGGCGGCCAGCACCAATGTGCGGATGAATGTCAGCCGCCAGAGGTTCTGGCGAGTGGCGGAAGTGATTTGAACGGGGGCGAGCATGAGCTCTCCTGATGAGCGCTCCAGGCGGATCGCAGGGAGTATAACCAAGCGCGGGGGCTGACAGGCAAAAGTGCGGCAAACGGCCACAGTGTAGGAGCGAGCTTGCTCGCGAAAAACCGGAGCGCGCCACGGGGTGCCAGACTTGCCGCGTAATCGTTGACGACCTTCGCGAGCAAGCTCGCTCCTACAAAGGGCCGCATGCATCTGTATAGAAGTTGTAACTGTGCGAACCAGAGCATAAAAGCTAGAGTCTGATGGTTTCACGCAGGCCCGGACCATACCCCTGCGCACCTTTCAAGGAGCCTTCATGCACACATTCCGCCGCAGCGCCGCCCTCCTCGCCCTGAGTCTCGGCACCGTCGCCAGCCTCCCGGCCCTGGCCGCCGACGAACTGCATTACAACCAGATTTCCCTGCGCGCCGAAGTCAGTCAGGAAGTGGCCCGCGACCTGATGATCGTGACCCTCTACACCGAAGAACAGAACAGCGATCCGGCCAAACTCGCCGCCGACGTCAGCACCACCATGAACAAGGCGTTGGCCCAGGCCAAGCAGGTCAAGGACATCACCCTGCGCCAGGGCAGTCGCAACAGCTACCCGATCTACGACACCAAGGGCCAGAAAATCACCGGCTGGCGCGAGCGCGCCGAATTGCGCCTGGAAAGCTCGGACTTCGCCGCACTGTCGAAGCTGACTGGCGAGCTGCTCACCGACCTGAAAATGGGTGGCATGGACTTCGCCATTGCCACCCCGACCCGCAAGACCAGTGAAGACGCCCTGCTCAAGGACGCCGTGACCGCCTTCAAGGCCCGCGCCCAACTGGCCACCGATGCCCTCGGCGGCAAAGGCTACAAAATCGTCAACCTGAACCTCAACAGCAGCGGTTATCCACAGCCATACCTGCGCGCGCCGATGATGATGAAAGCGGCCGCCATGGACGCCGCCCCCGTGACACCGGATGTCGAAGCCGGCACCAGCCAGGTCAGCATGACCGCCGATGGCTCGATTGAAGTGCTGATGCCTTGAATCGATAGCCCGTAGACATAAACGGCGATCATTAAAATGATCGCCGTTTTTTTTGGCAGTTATCAGGCATGAGCTATAACTGGATAGATCCACCCGAGAAATGCCGTCGATTGGCCACTATCGGTGCAACAATAACCACTCTTATTCACGCCATGCCCACCCCAGCATCCGGGGTATGAATAAGTAACACCCCCGCCCCACGCGGGAGCAACCCGAGCCGGGCGCGCACCGTAAAAGTGCGTCACTTGCACCGTAAAAACGCCGCGCAAACGGTCAAATGCGTCAGGAATTATACAAATGCGACATTAAGGTACGTTCGTGCCACCGTTTAAGGCTTGTAGTCACTCTGGATCTTGCATTGGGTATGGCCCCTGCATAAGTATCCGCAGGCACGACTCACGAGGTCGTCCTCTAATTCCAAAAATGACAACAAATCATGAGGCCACCATGCTTAAACAAGCGGTCATTCCGTTTTTAGTCGGCGCCAGCCTGTTGGCTAGTGCACCGTTCGCTCAAGCTGCGACTAACCTGGTGTTCTGCTCCGAAGGGAGCCCGGCCGGTTTCGATCCAGGTCAATACACCACCGGAACCGACTTCGACGCCTCTGCAGAAACCATGTTCAACCGCCTCACCCAGTTCGAGCGCGGCGGCACCGCTGTCATTCCAGGTCTGGCGACCAGCTGGGACGTCTCCGATGACGGCCTGACCTACACCTTCCACCTGCGTGAAGGTGTGAAGTTCCACACGACCCCGTACTTCAAGCCGACTCGTGAGTTCAACGCCGACGACGTGCTGTTCACCTTTAATCGCATGATTAACAAGGATGACCCGTTCCGCAAAGCGTACCCGACCGAATTCCCGTACTTCACCGACATGGGGATGGACACCAACATCACCAAGATCGATAAGGTCGACGACAAAACTGTCAAGTTCACCCTCAAGGACGTTGATGCCGCGTTCATCCAGAACATGGCCATGAGTTTCGCCTCGATTCAGTCCGCCGAGTACGCTGCCCAGCTGCTCAAGGAAGGCAAGGCCGCCGACATCAACCAGAAGCCGGTCGGCACTGGCCCGTTCGTGTTCAAGAGCTACCAGAAAGACTCCAACATCCGCTACACCGGGAACAAGGACTACTGGAAGCCTGACGACGTGAAGATCGACAACCTGATCTTCGCCATCACCACCGACCCGTCGGTACGTATCCAGAAGCTGAAGAAGAACGAGTGCCAGGTCACCCTGTTCCCTCGTCCGGCCGACCTGAAGGCGCTGAAAGAAGACAAGGACCTGAAACTGCCTGACCAGGCCGGCTTCAACCTGGGCTACATCGCCTACAACGTGATGCCCAAGGTCAAGGGTCAAACCGATGCCAACCCGCTGGCCGAGCTGAAAGTTCGCCAGGCACTGGACATGGCGGTCAACAAGCAACAGATCATCGACTCCGTGTACCAGGGCGCCGGCCAACTGGCCGTCAACGCCATGCCACCGACCCAGTGGTCCTACGACACCACCATCAAGGATGCGCCGTACAACCCTGAGAAAGCCAAAGAGCTGCTCAAGGAAGCTGGCGTGAAAGATGGCACCGAAATCGTTCTCTGGGCGATGCCGGTACAGCGTCCATACAACCCGAACGCCAAACTGATGGCAGAAATGCTGCAGTCCGACTGGTCCAAGATCGGCCTCAAGGTCAAGATCCAGAGCTACGAGTGGGGCGAGTACATCAAGCGCTCCAAAGGTGGCGAGAACCAGGCGATGCTGATTGGCTGGAGCGGTGACAATGGTGATCCGGACAACTGGCTGAACGTGCTGTTCGGCTGCGACTCGCTGGAAGGCAACAACTTCTCCAAGTGGTGCGACAAGAAGTTCGACGACATCGTCAAGCAGGCCAAGCGCACTTCCGACCAGGCCAAGCGCACCGAACTGTACAAGCAGGCGCAACACGTCCTCAAAGATGCAGTCCCGATGACACCTATCGCTCACTCGACGGTGTTCCAACCCATGCGCGCCAACGTGCAGGACTTCAAGATCAGCCCATTTGGCTTGAACTCCTTCTACGGCGTCAGCGTCAGCAAATAAGGTTTTGCAACGGCGACGTTTCTGACGTCGCCGTTGCTTTATCTACCGAGCAAGCAGGAATTTGCCTACATCCAAATCCGCAGCTGACTACAGCATCGGGTGAGGACGCGTTGCCATTTCCTACGAGTCTTTAGGACTCTACGCATTTACTGCCGGACCTGTGGCTCATACCGTCGGGATCCGACCAGTGCATGCGTGGGTCATCGGTTATTGCTGCGTGCATGGCTTGAAATCAGTGATGCCTCTACGTCCGCGGACGGGATGGCGGCTCATTGAAAACACTTTGAGAGAAAAGGGAGCGTTATGCGCCATACCTTGGTTTTATCCGCATTGCTGGGCACCGGCCTGCTGGCCGCCACTTCCATCAGCCAGGCCGCCAACAACAGCCTGGTATTCTGCTCCGAGGGCAGCCCCGCCGGTTTCGACACGGCGCAGTACACCACCGCGACCGACAACGACGCTGCCGAACCGCTGTACAACCGGCTGGCAGAGTTTGAAAAAGGTGCGACCAACGTCGTACCGGGCCTGGCCACGAGCTGGGACATCTCTGAGGATGGCCTCAAATATACCTTTCACCTACGCGAAGGGGTGAAGTTTCATACCACCAAATACTTCACACCAACCCGCGACTTCAATGCCGACGACGTGCTGTTCACCTTCAATCGCATGCTCGATCCGCAACAACCATTCCGTAAGGCTTATCCGACAGAGTTTCCGTACTTCAACGGCATGAGCCTGAACAAGAACATCGCCAGGGTCGAAAAGACCGGGCCACTGACCGTGGTCTTTACGCTCAACAGCGTGGACGCCGCGTTCATCCAGAACATCGCCATGAGCTTCGCCGCCATCCTGTCGGCCGAATACGCCGACAAGCTGTTGGCCGAAGGCAAGCCGAGCGACATCAACCAGAAGCCGGTCGGCACCGGGCCGTTCGTGTTCAAGAGCTATCAGAAAGACTCGAACATCCGTTACACCGGCAACAAGCATTACTGGGACCCGAGCCGGGTCAAGCTCGACAACCTGATTTTCGCCATCAACACCGACGCTTCGGTGCGCGTGCAGAAACTCAAGGCCGACGAGTGCCAGATCACCCTGCACCCACGCCCTGCCGATGTGCCCGCACTGAAGAACGACCCGGCCCTGCAACTGATCGAGAAGCCTGGCTTCAACCTCGGCTACATCGCCTACAACGTGCGCCACAAACCGTTCGACCAACTTGAAGTGCGCCAGGCGCTGGACATGGCGGTAAACAAGCAGGGCATTCTCAATGCCGTTTACCAGGGTGCGGGGCAACTGGCGGTCAACGCCATGCCGCCGACCCAATGGTCCTACGACGACACGATCAAGGACGCCGCCTACAACCCGGAGAAAGCCAGGGAATTGCTCAAGGCTGCCGGCGTCAAGGAAGGCACTGAAATCACCCTCTGGGCCATGCCGGTCCAGCGTCCGTACAACCCCAACGCCAAGTTGATGGCCGAAATGCTCCAGGCTGACTGGGCGAAGATCGGCCTCAAGGTCAAGATCGTCAGCTATGAGTGGGGCGAGTACATCAAGCGCACCAAAAATGGCGAGCACGACATCAGCCTGATCGGCTGGACCGGTGACAACGGGGATCCGGACAACTGGCTGGGCACGCTCTACAGCTGCGACGCCATTGGCGGCAACAACTACTCGATGTGGTGTGATCCTGCCTACGACAAGCTGATCAAGCAGGCCAAGGTCGTCACCGACCGTGACCAGCGCACCCTGCTCTACAAACAGGCGCAGCAGTACCTCAAGCAGCAGGTGCCGATCACGCCAGTCGCCCACTCAACGGTCAACCAGCCGCTGAGCGCCAAAATCGAAGGGTTCAAAGTGAGCCCGTTCGGCCGCAATGTGTTCTCGGGTGTCAGCATAGAAAAATAACCGATTAGCCAGAAATGCCGGGGGGCGGATTTTCCGCCCTCACGCAGACGCTTTGCCATTTTTTGCCAATTTGGCTGACAGCAAACGTTTGCGATGCCGTGAATGAGTTCTAAACCAATAGCCGGATCACAAAAAAAGACCGGCATAAAAAAGAAAGTAAGGAGCTTTACCCATGAAACTGAGCAGCACCGCGTTATTGGCCCTGGCCATAAGCAGCGTAACCGCCACGGCTTACGCAGAAACCCAAAGCCAGGCTTTCACCCCGGTCACCGTGAACGAGAAGAATGCCCAAAGCGAAGCCACCGGCTTTGTCGAAGGCCAGTCGATCACCGGCACCACGCGTAACTGGTACGCCAATGAACAACTGAAACGTGGTGCAAAATTCAAATACAACGATCACGGCACGCTGACCGATACCGATCGTCGTATCAACTGGGTCCAGGGCACCATCGTCAAATACAACTCGGGTTTCACCGAAGGGACTGTCGGTTTCAGCACCGAAGTGGCGGCTTACAACGCCATCGCACTTGACCAGGATCGTAAAGACCTGGCATCCGGCAACGGTGGCGCACCGGGCACTCGTCCAAATGCAGGCAACAACCGGACCCTGACCAAAGAAGGCGGCGACGCTCAAGGCCAGTGGAGCAAACTGGGCCTGGCCAACGTCAAGGCCCGTGTCTCCAACACCACCCTGACCGCCGGCCGCATGAACTTCAGCAGCCCGATGGTCGACGTGATCGGTAACCGCGCACTGCCTTCGAGTTTCGAAGGTGTGGCCATCCACAGCGAAGAGCTGAACAACCTGGCCTTCGACCTGGCCACCTTCGACCGCAACTCACCGCGTACCGAAGAAAGCCAGCGCAAATTCCGCACCGAATACGCCAACGGCATCGTCGAGACCGATCACGTCTACACCGGCGGCCTGACCTACACCCCATTTGCCAGCCTGACCACCAGCCTCTGGGCGACCCAAGCGGAAGACATCTGGAACCAGTACTACTTCGGCGCTTCCCACGTTCTGGGCGACAGCCAGGTACTGAGCCTGACCACCGGCCTGAACTACTACAAAACCCAGGACACCGGTAAGGCCCTGATCGGCACTATCGACAACGACACCTATTCCCTGTCGTTCGGCCTGACCCACCAGGCGCACACCCTGACCCTCTCGTACCAGGAAGTGAACGGCAACGAGTACTTCGACTACCTGCACGAAACCAACGGCATCTACCTGGCCAACTCCCTGCTGTCGGACTTCAACGGCCCGAACGAAAAATCGTTCCAGGTTGCCTACGGTCTGAACATGGCCGAATACGGCGTGCCAGGCCTGAAGTTCAACATCTACCAGGCTCGCGGCTGGGGTATCGACGGCACTCACTACACCGGCAACGGCGGCGTGCCTGGCAAGGGTTACGACGGCATCCAGTCCCAGGATGGCGAACACCACTATGAATACGGCATCGGCGCGACCTACGCCGTGCAGAGCGGCCCACTCAAGGCCACCACGATCCGCGGTACCTACACCGCTCACCGTGCCAGCGAAAACCAGGCTGACGGCAGCATCAACGAGTTCCGTCTCGTGACCACGGTTCCGTTCAACATCCTGTAATGCGCGGGCCTGACGGCTGATTCAATGACGAATCGGCCGTTGGGTTTTAGTCCTTTAACTGATTGCAGAGGGTTCTTGATGAAAATGCTTCCCCTACGTGCGGCCATCGCGGCTGCTTTGCTCAGTGTCGCTGTCGGCGTTTCGGCCAAGCCCCTGGTGGTTTGCACCGAAGCCAGCCCTGAAGGCTTCGACATGGTTCAGTACACCACTGCAGTCACCGCCGATGCCGTGGCCGAAACCATCTTCAATCGCCTGGCGGACTTCAAGCCCGGCACCACTGAAGTGATTCCGGCACTGGCCGACTCCTGGGACATCAGTGAAGACGGCCTGAGCTATACGTTTCATCTGCGCAAAGGCGTCAAGTTCCACACCACCGAATACTTCAAGCCGACCCGCGACATGAATGCCGACGACGTGGTCTGGAGCTTCCAGCGTCAGCTGGACCCGAATCATCCATGGCACAAACTGTCGAGCGTGGGCTTCCCGTACTTTGAAAGCATGGGCTTCAAAGAGCTGCTCAAAAGCGTCGAGAAAGTCGACGACAACACGGTCAAGTTCACCCTGACCCGACGCGAAGCGCCGTTCCTGGCCGACATCGCCATGGCCTTCTCGTCGATCTACTCCGCCGAGTACGCCGATCAGTTGCTCAAGGCCAATAAGGCCGGCGACCTGAACAACAAGCCAGTCGGCACCGGCCCGTTCGTCTTCCAGCGCTACAACAAGGACGCCCAGGTTCGCTTCAAGGCCAACCCGGATTACTTCCGTGGCAAGCCACCAGCCGATGCGCTGATCCTGGCCATCGCCACCGACAACAACGTACGCCTGCAGAAGCTCAAGGCCAACGAGTGCCAGGTTGCGCTGTATCCGAAACCGGATGACATCCCGAGCATCAAGAAAGACTCGAACCTGAAGGTCGACGAACTGAACGCGATGACCGTTTCCTACATCGCCATGAACACCACGCACAAGTACATGAGTGATGTGCGGGTGCGCAAAGCCATCGACATCGCCTTCGACAAAGAGGCGTACGTCAATGCGTTGTTCGGCAAAGGCAATGCAACGGCCGGGGTCAACCCGTACCCGGACACCCTGCTGGGCTACAACCACGACCTGAAGAACCCGGCCCGTGACCTGGACAAGGCGCGCGCCTTGCTCAAGGAAGCCGGCGTACCGGAAGGCACCACCTTCACCCTGTTCACCCGCAACGGTGGCGGTCCGACCAACCCGAACCCGATGCTCGGCACGCAGATGATGCAAGCCGACCTGGCCAAGGTCGGGATCAAGATCGACATCCGCGTGATGGAATGGGGCGAGATGCTCAAACGCGCCAAAAACGGCGAGCACGACATGGTTTCCGCCGGATGGGCGGGCGATAACGGCGACCCGGATAACTTCCTTACGCCTATGCTCAGTTGTGAAGCGGCCAAGAACGGAGAAAACTACGCGCGCTGGTGCAATGACAAATTCCAGGCGCTGATCGACCAGGCCCGGGAAAAAACCGATCCGGCCGAACGTGCAGCGCTCTACGAGCAGGCCCAGGTTATTTTTAACCAGGACCAGCCATGGATCAGCATGGCGCACACTAGAATGTTTACCGCGATGCGCAACAACGTAGAGGGCTATCACATTAGCCCCCTCACCACGAACAACTTCGCCACCACCCAGGTGAAGTAGATAAGAAAACTCCCGGCATTCCTGACGCAGGGATGCCGGGCACGCCTAACCGGCTGATGAGGTACACCTTACGATGTTTAGTTTTATTGCCCGCCGACTGGGGTTACTGATCCCCACGTTTTTCGGCATCACCTTGCTGACATTCGCGTTGATTCGCATGATCCCTGGCGACCCCGTGGAAGTCATGATGGGCGAACGCAGAGTCGACCCGGAAATGCACGCTCAGGCAATGGAACGCCTAGGTCTGAACAAACCCCTGTATGCCCAGTACCTGGATTACATCGGCAAACTGGCCCACGGCGACCTCGGAGAATCCCTGCGTACCCGTGAAAGCGTCTGGAACGAATTCACTTCCCTGTTCCCCGCGACCCTGGAGCTGTCCATGGCCGCCCTGTTGTTCGCCGGCATCCTGGGCCTTCTGGCCGGGGTGATCGCGGCACTCAAGCGAGGGTCCCTGTTCGACCATGGAGTGATGGGTATCTCCCTGGCGGGATACTCGATGCCGATCTTCTGGTGGGGCCTGATCCTGATCATGTTCTTCTCGGTGAGCCTGGGCTGGACCCCGGTGTCCGGAAGGATCGACCTGCTCTACGACATCGAGCCACGCACCGGCTTCATGCTGATCGATACGCTGCTGGCCAACGAGCCGGACGCCTTCTTCGACGCCCTGCACCACCTGATCCTGCCGGCCATCGTGCTGGGTACCATCCCGCTGGCGGTGATCGCGCGGATGACCCGCTCCTCGATGCTGGAAGTACTGCGTGAAGACTACATCCGCACCGCCAAGGCCAAGGGCCTGTCGCCGTCGCGCGTGGTGTTCGTGCACGGTCTGCGTAACGCGCTGATTCCGGTACTGACCGTGGTCGGCCTGCAAGTCGGCACCCTGCTGGCCGGCGCGGTCCTGACCGAAACCATCTTCTCGTGGCCCGGCATCGGCAAATGGCTGATCGAAGCCATTGGCGCCCGGGACTATCCCGTCGTACAGAACGGCATCCTGTTAATCGCCTGCCTGGTGATTCTGGTCAACTTCGTAGTGGACATCCTCTACGGCTTTGCCAACCCACGCATCCGTCATCAGCGCTGAGATCATGACCATGACCACTCCAATTCCATCGGTAGCAGTCGATCAAAGCCTGCTGTACCCGTCTCCGTACAAAGAATTCTGGCAAGCGTTCGCCAAGAACAAAGGTGCCGTCGCCGGCCTGATGTTCATGCTGCTGGTGATTTTCTGCGCCATCTTCGCCCCGTGGGTCGCCCCTCACGATCCGAGCGAGCAGTACCGCGATTTCCTGCTGACTCCGCCTGCCTGGCTGGAAGGTGGGCAACTGCAGTTCCTGCTCGGTACCGATGAACTGGGTCGCGACCTGCTGTCGCGCCTGATTACCGGCTCGCGCCTGTCGCTGCTGATCGGCTTGTCGTCGGTTGTCATGTCGCTGATCCCGGGGATTCTGCTGGGTCTGTTCGCCGGGTTCTTCCCGCGCGTGCTCGGCCCGACCATCATGCGCCTGATGGACATCATGCTGGCCCTGCCGTCCCTGCTGCTGGCCGTGGCGATCGTCGCCATCCTCGGCCCTGGCCTGATCAACACCGTGATCGCCATCGCCGTGGTGTCTCTGCCGTCCTACGTTCGTCTGACCCGTGCTGCGGTGATGGGCGAACTGAACCGCGACTACGTGACCGCCGCGCGCCTGGCCGGTGCCGGCCTGCCGCGCCTGATGTTCGTCACCGTGCTGCCCAACTGCATGGCGCCGCTGATCGTTCAGGCCACCCTGAGCTTCTCTTCGGCGATCCTCGATGCCGCCGCACTGGGCTTCCTCGGCCTTGGCGTACAACCGCCAACCCCTGAGTGGGGCACCATGCTGGCTTCGGCCCGCGACTACATCGAACGCGCCTGGTGGGTGGTGAGCCTGCCTGGTTTGACCATTTTGCTCAGCGTGCTGGCAATCAACTTGATGGGTGACGGCCTGCGCGACGCGCTGGACCCGAAACTCAAGAACGCCGCCTGAGGAGATTCCCATGTCACTGTTAGAAATCAAGAATCTCAACGTTCGCTTCGGCGACAAGAACGCCACGCCAGTGGTCGACGGCCTCGACCTGAAAGTGGACAAGGGCGAAGTGCTGGCCATCGTTGGCGAGTCCGGTTCCGGCAAGTCCGTGACCATGATGGCGCTGATGGGCCTGATCGAGCACCCCGGCATCGTTACCGCCGACTCGCTCAGCTTTGACGGCAAGGACATGCTCAAACTGAACAATCGCCAGCGTCGGCAGATTGTCGGCAAAGACCTGTCCATGGTCTTCCAGGATCCGATGACCGCGCTGAACCCGAGCTACACCGTCGGCTTCCAGATCGAAGAAGTGCTGCGCCTGCACCTGAAAATGTCCGGCAAGGCGGCCCGCAAGCGTGCGATCGAACTGCTGGAAAAAGTTGAAATCCCGGGTGCAGCCAGCCGTATGGACGCCTACCCGCATCAACTGTCCGGCGGCATGAGCCAGCGTGTCGCGATTGCCATGGCGATTGCCGGCGAACCGAAACTGCTGATCGCCGACGAACCGACCACAGCACTCGACGTGACGATTCAGGCGCAGATCATGGACCTGCTGCTGGCGTTGCAGAAAGAGCAGAACATGGGCCTGGTGCTGATCACCCACGACCTCGCGGTCGTGGCCGAAACCGCCCAGCGCGTGTGCGTGATGTACGCCGGCCAGGCGGTCGAAGTCGGTCAGGTACCGCAACTGTTCGACATTCCGGCCCACCCGTACAGCGAAGCGCTGCTCAAGGCGATTCCGGAACACAGCCTGGGGGCCTCGCGCCTGTCGACCCTGCCGGGCATCGTTCCCGGTCGCTACGACCGTCCGCAGGGTTGCCTGCTGTCGCCACGCTGCCCGTACGTGAAAGACAACTGCCGTCAACAACGTCCGGCCCTTGACCAGAAAAGCAACAGCCTCGCTCGCTGCTTCTACCCGCTGAACCAGGAGGTGGCGTAATGGCCGTCGTTCTTACCGCCCGCGACCTGACCCGTCACTACGAGGTGTCCCGAGGCCTGTTCAAGGGCCACGCCACCGTGCGCGCCCTCAACGGCGTGTCGTTCGAACTGGAAGCCGGCAAGACCCTCGCTGTCGTCGGTGAATCCGGTTGCGGCAAATCCACCCTGGCCCGTGCCCTGACCCTGATCGAAGAGCCGTCCTCGGGCTCCTTGAAAATCGCCGGCCAGGAAGTCGCCGGTGCCGACAAGGCCCAGCGCAAGCAACTGCGCAAAGACGTGCAGATGGTGTTCCAGAGCCCGTACGCCTCGTTGAACCCACGGCAGAAGGTCGGTGATCAGTTGGCCGAGCCACTGTTGATCAACACCAACCTGAGCGCAGCGGAACGTCGTGAGAAAGTCCAGGCGATGATGAAGCAGGTGGGCTTGCGTCCCGAGCACTACCAGCGTTATCCGCACATGTTTTCCGGCGGTCAGCGCCAGCGGATCGCCCTGGCTCGCGCGATGATGCTGCAACCCAAAGTGCTGGTGGCAGACGAACCGACCTCGGCGCTGGACGTGTCGATTCAGGCACAGGTGCTCAACCTGTTCATGGATCTGCAGCAAGAGTTCAACACCGCCTACGTGTTCATCTCCCACAACCTGGCGGTGGTTCGCCACGTGGCCGACCATGTGATGGTGATGTACCTGGGTCGCCCGGTGGAAATGGGCACGAAGGAGGACATCTACTCCCGTCCCCTGCACCCCTACACCCAGGCACTGTTGTCGGCGACGCCAGCCATCCACCCGGATCCGGACAAGCCGAAAATCAAGATCGTCGGCGAGTTGCCCAACCCGCTGAACCCGCCGCCAGGCTGCGCCTTCCACAAGCGCTGCCCTTACGCCACCGAGCGTTGCAGCACTGAAGAGCCGGCCCTGCGCCTGCTCGACAACCGCCAGGTGGCTTGCCACTACGCCGAGCAATTCCTCGACGGCGCGGCGTAAAACTGTAGGCGCGAGCTTGCTCCGGGCGGCGTTCCGACGAAGGCGACACTCCAGTCAACATCAATGTCGACTGACAGATCGCTTTCGCGAGCAGGCTCGCTCCCACAGGGGTTAAGTTGCTCAAATTCTTGAAGCGTCAACCAAACCCCTTCTCATTCGATTGCGCATCAATCGATACAGGAGGGGTTTTCTTTTGCCTGTCGAGTGGTGATTGAGCGTCGCTGTTTTGCAGAAGCACACCTGTCAGTCCTGAGAGCTTCGAACGCTCAGCCGTTTTGTTTGAATCCTGTCGGTGAGTCATTCAAAAACTATAAGGACAGGTGAAGCCTCATGGGCACTCAAGCAATAGACGTAATTCTGCTGGACGCGGGTCAACTGGACCCGGAATTTGGTGTGTCTGGACAGATCAGGCCTGACTTTCTGGCGGGCTCGGTCAGGGCCGTTGTGTTATCGGCTGAAGGTGAACTGACCTACGCCACTCGGCAGGGGGAAAGTTTCACTGTGTATCGCACCGATTCTGACGGCATCAAGGACAAGGCGTTTGGCAATGACGGGAACACAGGTGAGTGGCAGTTTGTCAGCGGTAAAAAGGCAAGTCCGTCGCGTTTGCTACTGCAAGAGGATCGCAAGATCCTGGTGATCGGTGATACCCGGGAACCCGACGGTATTGGGCGGGCAGCACTGAGGCGCTTTCATGCCAACGGTAGCCCTGACCTGGACTTCGGCAGTGTCGTCATTCCTGTAGCACAGCATGATTATTCCCAAGTGGCATTGATCGACGGTTGCCTGCAGGGGGATGGAAAAATACTTGTGGCGTTCAGCTATTTCATCAGTGAGTCCGAAGGGTCACTGCTGGCTCGCCTGCACAATAATGGCGAACTCGATATCGGTTTCGGCAATAACGGTTTTGTCGAGATCGAAACCGCGGGCGACTTCATCCGGCTTTGCAGCGTAGTGATTCAAGAGGGAAAAATCGTTGTTGGCGGAACCACTGTGTCCGGTCAGCTCGTTCTTGCACGTTACGACCTGCAGGGGCACATCGATAAACAATTTGGTGTCGATGGTTTTGCCTTCCTGGCAACAACGGATGGCTCACTCAAAATGAGTCAACTCATCGCACAGGCTGATGGCAAGCTGGTATGCGCCGGCGGTATCCAGGAGAGCATGGGCATGGCGATGAGATTTACCGCAGACGGTCACCCCGATAAGGAGTGGAATGGCGGACTTCCTGTATTCACCAACGCCGGTCCTGGAACATTCTGGCGATCCCTGGCCCCGCAACCGGATGGCAAGATGGTCGTGGTCGGTTACAACCGGGCACTCCATATTATCGCTGGCAGGTTGCTGCCCACTGGAGACTATGACACCCACTTCGGCGGGACTGGGTCCGGGTGGGTTTCTTTTGGTCCTTCTGGAGGATTGCCGTGGGATGTGAAGGTCCAGAGCGGTGCTCGCATTATCGTTGGCGGCGAGGCTTTCATCGAAGCAGGGAATCGCGGCCCGGTAGTCTACGGGCTCCAGGCCTGATCCCGTTCTCGACGGCGCGGCATAAAAACAGTGGGAGCGGGCTTGCTCGCGAAAGCGGTCTGTCAGTCGACATTGATACTGACTGGCATGACACCTTCGCGAGCAAGCCCGCTCCCACAGGGTTGGAGTTGTAACAGAACCCCCTTCTACCTCTATTGCCTATCAGTCATGCTCGCCATCGAGCGATTACGTCTGGCTGTCGCCTTCTTCTTCATCGGAGTCCGGCTCGTCGGTGGTCGAGTCATCGTCGTTGTCAGCACCACCCTGCCCCAGATCTCCCGGTTCCGATTCGGATTTGGCGAGCATCAACCCCGCGTATCCCGCTTGCCCGCTCGAAGCCTGCTCCCCGTGATCGATGCACTCGGCCCACGCCGTCGACGTCCCGAGCGATAGCATCACCAACACCTTCAACAGCAGAAAAACGCGAAACAACCTGTTCATAGCCGATTCCTTCCTTTCGTGGAGTGCCTGTCTGGCGCTGAGTGAAATCTAGTTCCGATCAGCCGGGTTCTCCAGATTGGACGCTGACGAGCGAGCAGAAATGCGCTCAGTAGAAAGACCGGTTTCAAATATACCCAATAGCCGGATCAACTAAGCGAAACAGTCCGGCGGGGCTGCCCCTCAAGCTTGTCTGGAGCGCGAGGGCGGGTAGCCTGATAAATCATGGGTATGGACAGCAGCGCCAGTGCCGCACTGACCAGCCACACACTGTGCCCGCCAAAGTGGCCGTACAACTGACCGCCAAGCATCGGCGACAACAGCGCGCTCGCACTCCAGCTCATAAAAAACACGCCAAAGTACTGTCCGCTTTTTCCACGTTGCGCATGCTGCATGACCAGTGCATTCAGCGGCGGCATGAACAGCGCCTCGCCCAATGTCCAGACCACCGTCGACAGGCAGGCATAGAACAGCCCGGAACCCAACGGCAACATACCGAGCCCACAGGCCAGCAACAGACTGCCCGCCATCAGTTGGCGACGCGTACCCCAGCGTTCGCCCCAATGGGTCAACGGAATCTGTAACGACACCACCAATACGGCATTCAATGCGAACTGCCAGCCGATAGCTTCGGTGCTCAGGCGATAGTAATCACGCAGGTAGTTACCCAGCGTGCTGTAGACAGTGTCGAATGCCATCCCGAGCAAGACCGTCGTCGCCAATAACCAGAGAAAGGGTTTGTCGCGATACGGCACGCATGAGCCTGAGCCGGTGTCAGGTTTCTCATCAGGCACCAGCACCGGTCGGCGCCATGTCGTGCGGACAAACCAGAGCAAGGCCAACAGGGTCATGGCTGCGCTGGCGAAGAACACCCAGCGAAAATCGGTCTGCGCCAAAACGCCGCCCGCCACCCCGGCAACGGCCATTCCGAGGTTCCGGGCGACCCGGCTCAAGGCCTGTGCCCGGGAACGCTGCGCAACCTCGCAATACTCCATGATCAACCGCTGATGCAGCGTACGGATCGCCCCGTCGACGGCCCCACTGAGCAACAGCAACCCGGCCAGCAACGGCACCTGCGTGACCAGCCCGAGCAGGATCAGAACCCAGATCGACACAAAGAACAGCGCCGCGGTGAGCCGTGCCGTGCGCACATGATCACTGAGCAAACCACCGAGCATCGAGCCGATCAGCAATCCAGCGCCATAGGCCGACAGCAGCCAGCCAACGGTTTCAATAGCCAGCCCCAGCTCCTGACGCAGGTACAGCGCCATGAACAACTTGACCATGCTGCTCAATCGATTGATGAACAGCAGCGCCGCGAGCACCCAGGCCATCACGCCGAAATAGCCGTCCAGCCTCAGCCGATGCGTCATTCCCTTGATCATCAAGATGGCCGCTGTTTGCGAAATGTGTCTTGAACACTAAACGCCAACGACTGACTTGTCGCGGGCAAATCTCCCCATAGGGAAAAACCAGAGGCAGGCTACAAATGAGAAGGAAAAGACCTACGCAATCGCCTCCAGCGCAAAATCAATCCACAAAAAAAGCCCGCTGTTTTCACAGCGGGCTTTCGGGTGTCGCCATTCAGCGCTTAATGATGCTCGCGGGTCGCGCGGAATTTCACGTCCGGCCAGCGCTCTTCCATCAGTGCCAGGTTGACCCGCGTAGGCGCGAGGTAGGTCAGGTGACCGCCGCCGTCCAGTGCCAGGTTTTCCACAGCCTTGTTGGAGAATTCCTCAAGCTTCTTCTTGTCGCTGCATTCGATCCAGCGCGCGGAATAAACAGTGATCGGCTCGTAGGAGCACTCGACCTTGTATTCCTCTTTCAAACGGCTGGCGACCACATCGAATTGCAGCACACCGACGGCGCCGAGGATGATGTCGTTACTGCGTTCCGGGAAGAACACCTGGGTTGCGCCTTCTTCGGCCAACTGCTGCAAGCCCTGGCGCAGTTGCTTGGATTTGAGCGGATCCTTCAGGCGCACGCGGCGGAACAGTTCCGGGGCGAAGTGCGGGATGCCGGTGAAGCCCAGGACTTCGCCTTCGCTGAAGGTGTCGCCGATCTGAATGGTGCCGTGGTTGTGCAGGCCGATGATGTCGCCGGCAAACGCCTCTTCCAGTTGCTCACGCTCGGAGGAGAAGAAGGTCAGCGCGTCGCCGATCCGCACGTCCTTGCCGGTGCGCACATGGCGCATCTTCATGCCTTTCTCGTACTTGCCGGAGCAGATACGCATGAAGGCGATGCGGTCGCGGTGTTTCGGGTCCATGTTCGCCTGGATCTTGAAGATGAAGCCCGAGAACTTCTCTTCCACCGGCTCCACGGTGCGCTCGTTGGCCACCCGGGCCAGCGGGCGCGGAGCCCAATCAACGACGGCGTCGAGGACGTGGTCGACACCGAAGTTGCCCAGCGCCGTACCGAAGAACACCGGGGTCAGCTGACCGTCGAGGAATTCCTGCTGGTTGAACTCGTGGCAGGCGCCCTGCACCAGTTCAAGCTGTTCGAGGAAACGTTCGTACTCGTCACCCAAGTGCGCACGCGCCTCGTCGGAGTCGAGCTTCTCGATGATCTTGGTTTCGGTGCGCTCATGGCCGTGACCGGCGGTGTAGACAATGATGTAGTCGTCGGCGAGGTGATACACGCCTTTGAAGTCACGGTAGCAACCGATCGGCCAGGTGATCGGCGCGGCCTTGATCTTGAGGACGGCTTCGATTTCGTCGAGCAGTTCGATCGGGTCGCGGATATCACGGTCGAGTTTGTTGATGAAGCTGACGATCGGCGTGTCACGCAGACGGCAGACGTCCATCAGGGCGATGGTCCGTGGCTCTACACCTTTACCGCCGTCGAGAACCATCAACGCCGAGTCCACCGCCGTCAGGGTGCGGTAGGTATCTTCGGAGAAGTCTTCGTGGCCCGGGGTGTCGAGCAGGTTGATCATGTGCTCGCGATACGGGAACTGCATGACCGAGGTGGTAATGGAAATACCACGCTGCTTTTCCATTTCCATCCAGTCGGAGGTGGCATGGCGGTCGGATTTACGAGATTTCACCGTACCGGCTACCGCGATCGCCTTGCCCATCAGCAAGAGTTTCTCGGTGATGGTGGTCTTACCGGCATCGGGGTGGGAAATAATGGCGAAAGTGCGGCGTTTCGCGACTTCGGCGGCCTGTTTGGTCATGGGAAATCGCCTGGCAGGTGATTCAAAAAAGGGCGGCGAGTATAGCTTAAAAACTGATCTACGGACCACCGTCCATACACCCCGATCCCCCTGTAGGAGCTGCCGAAGGCTGCGATCCTTTGATCTTCGGCGTCATTGAAAACGCCAAAAGATCGCAGCCTTCGGCAGCTCCTACAGGTGGCCACATGGCATTTAATGTGGGAACCTTTTAAAGCACGGAGACGTCCACTCCCCTGTTACGACCACTCGTCGGGGACTTGAAACACCTGCAATTCGGCCTGACGAGGCTGTGCTCATGGCTCGATTGCCGTGCGCCCCCCCCTGTAGGAGCGAGCCCGCTCGCGATGGACCTCAACGATAACGCTGGTTTCCTGAATGCACGCGTTGTCTGGACGTTTTTCGCAAGCAAGCTCGCTCCTACAGTGGAACGCGCTCGGCATGAGCTGCTTCTCGCGATCATTTTTTCGGCAGCCAAGCAAGGCATTGCCACACGAAAATGTGTTCGCCGACTGAAAAAAGGAGTCCGCCTGTGGCTATCCGCTATGGCAAAGGGCTGATGGGAGGCGCGTTGGTAATCGCCCTTCTGGCCCTGCTGGTCCACTGGATCGGCATCAACACGATCGAACACTACCGCGACGATTTGCTGTTTTACCTGCAAGCTCATCTGATTCTTGTCCTCGCTTCCATGCTGGCCGCCCTTGTCGTGGGTCTCCCCGCCGGTATCTTGCTCAGCCGCCCGTCCATGGTCGGTCGCGCTGAACGCTTCATGCAGTTCTTCAACATTGGCAACACCGTTCCGCCTCTGGCCGTCCTGGCCATTGCCCTGGGCATCCTCGGCATCGGCAGCGGCCCGGCCATCTTCGCCCTGTTCCTCGCCTCCTTGCTGCCCATCGTACGCAACACTTATGAGGGCCTGAAAAACGTTCAGGGCTCGCTCAAGGAAGCCGCCGTCGGCATCGGCATGACCCCACGCCAGGTGCTGTGGAAAGTCGAGCTGCCGAACGCCGTGCCGATCATCATTGGTGGCGTGCGCGTGGCGTTGGCGATCAATGTCGGGACGGCGCCGCTGGCGTTCCTGATTGGCGCCAACAGTCTTGGCAGCCTGATATTCCCCGGCATTGCCCTGAACAATCAGCCGCAGTTGCTGCTCGGCGCCGCCTGCACCGCGTTGCTGGCCCTGTTGCTGGACGGAATGGTCACACTTGGCAGTCGCCTCTGGCTCGAACGCGGCCTGCGCCCGTCTTAAGCCTCGGCAAAGGAACTCTCATGAAAACAACAAGCTTTTTACTAGGCTGCGTTCTGCTGTGCGCAGGATTTGCCCAGGCCGCAGAAAAACCGTTGATCCGCATCGGCGCCCGGGTGTTCACCGAACAGACCCTGCTGGCGGAAATCACCGCGCAATACTTGCGCGCCAAGGGTTACGACGTGCAAGTGACCGGCGGTCTCGGCAGCAACCTCGCCCGCAGCGCCCATGAAAGCGGTCAACTGGACATGCTCTGGGAGTACACCGGTGTGTCGCTGGTGGCCTACAACCATGTCACCGAAAAACTCGACAGCGAACAGTCCTACGTGCGGGTGAGAGAACTCGACGCACAAAAAGGCCTGGTCTGGCTCACTCCGTCGAAATTCAGCAACACCTACGCCCTCGCCCTGCCGAAAAACGTCGCTGACCAATACCCGCAGATCAACACCATCAGTGAGCTGAACAAGGTGCTGCACCAGGAGGCCGAGACCAACAATCTGGTGGCGCTGGATACCGAGTTCGCCAACCGTTCGGACGGACTCGCTGGCATGATGCAGCTGTACGGCATGAACCTGACCCGCAAAAACATCCGGCAGATGGACGCCGGGCTGGTCTATACCGCGCTGCGCAATGGCCAGGTGTTTGCCGGCCTGGTCTACACCACTGATGGTCGCCTCAATGCCTTCAAGCTGAAATTGCTGGAGGACGACAAGCACTACTTCCCCGACTACACCGCCGCGCCCGTGGTGCGTCAGGCCTTCCTCGATGCGCATCCGCAACTGGCCGCACAGCTCAAGCCACTGGCGGAACTGTTCGACGACAACACCATGCGCGAGCTCAACGCGCGGGTGGATGTCGATCACCAGAGTCCTTCAGCCGTGGCCGCCGATTTCCTGCGCCAGCATCCATTGAACTGAGAAGGAGAAGTCATGGAATTCTTGAACGCCTTTTCCCATCCCGACTGGCAACAGGCGATGCATCTGACCGGGCAACACATCACGCTGGTCGGCATTGCCGTGACCCTGGCGATTCTGGTCGGCGTGCCACTGGGCATTTTGATGACGCGCTTCCCGAGCCTCGCCGGGCCTTTGCAGGCTAGTGCAACGGTGCTGCTGACGGTGCCGTCGATTGCCCTGTTCGGCCTGTTGCTGCCGTTCTACTCCAGATTCGGCCAGGGCCTCGGCCCGATGCCGGCGATCACCGCAGTGTTCCTCTATTCACTGCTGCCGATCATGCGTAACACCTACCTGGCCCTGACCAGCGTCGAACCGGGCATCCGCGAAGCGGCGCGCGGCATCGGCATGACGTTCGGCCAGCGCCTGCGCATGGTTGAGCTGCCCATCGCCGTACCGGTGATCCTTGCCGGTGTACGCACCGCCGTGGTCATGAACATCGGCGTCATGACCATCGCCGCCACCATCGGTGCCGGTGGCCTCGGTGTACTTATCCTCGCTTCCATCAGCCGCAGCGACATGTCGATGCTGATCGTCGGCGCCGTGCTGGTCAGTGTGCTGGCGATCATCGCCGACCTGATCCTGCAAGTGCTGCAACGCTCGCTGACTCCAAAAGGACTGCTCAAATGATCGAACTTCAAAACCTCAGCAAGACCTTCCAAAGCAACGGCAAGGATGTGAATGCCGTGGACTCGGTGAGCCTGACCGTCAATGAAGGCGAAATCTGCGTGTTCCTCGGGCCATCGGGTTGCGGCAAAAGCACCACGCTGAAAATGATCAACCGCCTGATCAAACCCACCTCGGGCAAGATCCTGATCAACGGCGAAGACACCACCGGCCTCGACGAAGTGACGCTGCGCCGCAACATCGGCTACGTGATCCAGCAGATCGGCCTGTTCCCGAACATGACCATCGAAGAGAACATCGTGGTCGTACCGAAACTGCTCGGTTGGGACAAACAGAAATGCCACGACCGCGCCCGCGAGTTGATGAGCATGATCAAGCTCGAACCCAAGCAGTACTTGCATCGCTATCCACGGGAGTTGTCCGGTGGTCAGCAACAACGGATCGGCGTGATTCGCGCCCTGGCGGCAGATGCGCCATTGCTGTTGATGGACGAACCGTTCGGCGCGGTCGACCCGATCAACCGCGAGATGATCCAGAACGAATTCTTCGAGATGCAGCGGGCGCTGAACAAGACCGTGATCATGGTCAGCCATGACATCGACGAGGCGATCAAGCTCGGCGACAAGATCGCGATCTTCCGCGCCGGCAAGCTATTGCAGATCGATCACCCGGACACCTTGCTCGCGCACCCGGCGGATGAGTTTGTCAGCAACTTCGTTGGCCAGGACAGCACGCTGAAACGCCTGCTGCTGGTGAAAGCCGAAGACGCGGCGGACAACGCGCCCTCCGTCAGCCCGCAAACCCCGGTGGCCGAGGCGCTGGAGTTGATGGACGAACATGACCGACGCTATGTGGTGGTCACTTGTGCCGAGAATAAAGCCCTGGGTTATGTACGACGCCGCGACCTGCACCGTCAGACCGGTACCTGCGCGCAGTACCAACGCGAATTCAACGCCACGGCGGCGTACGACGAGCATTTACGCATCCTGCTGTCGCGCATGTACGAGTTCAACCGATCGTGGTTGCCGGTGATGGATGCCGAGCGGGTGTTTTTGGGTGAGGTGACGCAGGAGTCGATTGCGGCCTACCTGAGTTCGGGACGTTCGCGAGGGATGAAAACCAATATAGTCTCGCCTGCCGAGGCAGTAGTCGCCTGACAGCTTGCTCGGTAAAAATACAAAACCTGTGGGAGCGAGCTTGCTCGCGATGGCATTTTCACAGCCAACATCGTAGTTGACTGACATAACGCTATCGCGAGCAAGCTCGCTCCCACAGTTTATGTGCAATTTTTCAGAGATTCGCAGGTCGGAAAAAAATATCAACAGCAGCGGATGCAAAAGCTATCCGAACATACCTTTTGAAATAGCCAAATCCCCCCTCAGCCCACCTTCTGGCAGCCAACGTCGCCGATGTTGACGCCATCGCACTTATCCATGACTTAGCGCACAACAGCATCGAACGTGCAGGTATTTTTAACACTTCGTAATTCTTCGGGAACATCCGCCTGTCATCTGAGTCGGTTACAAAGAGTGATGCCCGCAACGCGCGTCAGAAGAGTGCAAAAACGCGACATTTTTTGTTGATCTCAAGCCCCTCACGCCCTAAAGTTCGCGCCGAACGTCCATGCTGGAAACGATCCATCCGGCTCAAGTACTGACGACGAGACAGCAAGGCCAAGGGAAAGCTGCACTTCCCATGGCCTTTTTGCTTTCGGCGACATGCCTTGGGAAGTAGGCGAACCAAAGTGGGGATACGGAGGACGTTCATTTGCACCCATTGTTTTTACTCGTTTGCCATTAGGAGCTCCCAGGTATGTCGATCCAGGTCGAAGACTATTTCGCGCGTGAAACCTTTCAGAAAATGAAGGCGTTCGCCGACAAACAGGAAACCCCGTTCGTGGTGATCGACACCGCGATGATCGCCCAGGCCTACGACGACCTGCGCGCCGGTTTCGAATTCGCCAAGGTCTACTACGCGGTCAAGGCCAACCCGGCCGTCGAAATCATTGACCTGCTCAAAGAGAAAGGCTCGAGCTTCGATATCGCCTCGATCTATGAGCTGGACAAAGTGCTGGGCCGTGGCGTCAGCGCCGAGCACATCAGCTACGGCAACACCATCAAGAAATCCAAGGACATCCGCTACTTCTACGACAAGGGCGTGCGCCTGTTCGCCACCGACTCCGAAGCCGACCTGCGCAACATTGCCAAGGCCGCACCGGGTTCGAAAGTCTACGTGCGTATCCTGACCGAAGGCTCGACCACCGCCGACTGGCCGTTGTCGCGCAAATTCGGCTGCCAGACCGACATGGCCATGGACCTGTTGATCCTCGCTCGCGACCTGGGCCTGGTGCCTTACGGCATTTCGTTCCACGTCGGCTCGCAGCAGCGCGACATCAGCGTCTGGGACGCAGCGATCGCCAAGGTCAAAGTGATCTTCGAACGTCTGAAAGAAGAAGACGGCATCCACCTGAAGCTGATCAACATGGGCGGCGGCTTCCCGGCCAACTACATCACCCGCACCAACAGCCTGGAAACCTACGCGGAAGAAATCATCCGCTTCCTCAAGGAAGACTTCGGTGATGATCTGCCGGAAATCATCCTGGAACCGGGCCGTTCGCTGATCGCCAACGCGGGCATCCTGGTCAGCGAAGTGGTGCTGGTCGCACGCAAATCCCGCACCGCGGTAGAGCGTTGGGTGTACACGGACGTGGGCAAGTTCTCCGGCCTGATCGAAACCATGGACGAAGCCATCAAGTTCCCGATCTGGACCGAGAAAAAGGGCGAGATGGAAGAAGTGGTCATCGCCGGCCCAACCTGCGACAGCGCCGACATCATGTACGAAAACTACAAGTACGGCCTGCCGCTGAACCTGGCCATCGGTGATCGCCTGTACTGGCTGTCGACCGGTGCGTACACCACCAGTTACAGCGCTGTCGAGTTCAATGGTTTCCCGCCGCTGAAATCGTTCTACGTGTAACCCCTCTGTAGGAGCGAGCTTGCTCGCGAAGGACCTGAGGCAACGCGCTCATCCAGTATGAACGCGTTATCAGTGACGGCCTTCGCGAGCAGGCTCGCTCCTACAAAGTTTCCAACTGTTCGGCACGACGTTTGTAATCCACAGCCATCGCCTGAATCTGCGGATGATCGGCGGCTGACAATGCCTTGTGCGCAACCCGCAGAAACTTCAGATTCCCGCCGGTCAGCGCCTTGCGCAGCCAACCCAGGGCCTCGTCGGTTTGGCCGGCGTGGGCCAATACCGCCGCATGGCTGAACTGCCCGCGAAAATCCCCGCCCTCGGCCGAGCGCCGATACCAGTCATGGGCTGCTGGCAAATCCATGGGAGACACTTGCCCCTCTTCCAGGTATCGACCCAGAAGGTTCATCGATTTGGCATGGCCCGAGTGTGCCGCGCGTTGATAGTAGGTAAACGCCAGCGCCTGATTCTTGCTGACCCCACGCCCGGTCGCCAGCAGGTTGGCGTAGTTGTACATCGCCCAATCCAGTCCCGCCTGCGCCGCGACTCGATAATGCCGAGCAGCAAGCGATGCGTCGGCAACGCAACCCCAGCCATGCTCATGACAACGGCCAAGCATATTGCGTGACATCAGGTGCCCCTGGCGCGCGGCGATGCCAAACCAGCGCATCGCCAGCGGCTGGTCCTGCGCGATTCCCTGGCCGTCGAGCAGAATCTGCCCGAGCAAGGCCTGGGCCTCGACTTCACCTTCACGTGCAGCGATCAGGATGGCCTGGGCGGCGCGGGCCGGACTTTCGTCGAGCATGGAGCGCAGGCGTTCGCCGTCGAGCATTTCCTCTCGGCGTAAACGAAAATCCGCCACTTACACCTCGACCCAGCGACGCAACAGATTGTGATAGGTGCCGGTCAGGCGGATCAGCGATGGATGATCAGGGACATCGCGGGTCAGTTGCTGGATGGCCCCGTCCATCTCGAACAACAAGGCGCGCTGAGTGTCTTCGCGCACCAGGCTTTGCGTCCAGAAAAACGAGGCGAGTCGCGTTCCGCGTGTCACCGCGTTGACCTTGTGCAGGCTGGTGCCGGGGTACAGCACCATGTCGCCGGCGGGCAGTTTCACTCGCTGGGTGCCGAAGGTGTCCTGAATCTCCAGCTCGCCGCCGTCGTAATCCTCAGGCTCGCTGAAGAACAGCGTGGCGGACAAATCCGTGCGCACCCGCTCGATGCTGCCTTTGGGCTGACGCACCGCGTTGTCGATATGGAAATCGAAACTGCCACCGGCGGTGTAACAGTTCACCAGCGGAGGAAAGACTTTGTGCGGTAGTGCAGCCGACATGAATAGCGGATTTTTCCACAGCCGCTCCAGCATCGCCGCGCCGATCTCCTTGGCCAACGGGTGGCCTTCCGGCAGTTGCAAATTGTGCTTGGCCTTGGCCGACTGGAAGCCGGCGGTGATCTTGCCATCGGCCCAATCGGCCTGTTCCAGAGCCTCGCGAATGCGCTGCACTTCGTCTTTCTCGAACAGGCCTGGAATGTGCAGCAGCATGACAAGACACCTGAATACGAAAGGGGCGCTAATGGTATTGATTCTTATTGCCCATGTAAAACACATCCGACGAATGAGTCAGCAGAAACCGTAAGGTTAAATTGTAAAGATTGTAAATTCAGTGCGAATAGTAATGTTTCGCAATTGTTACGAATACCTATTTACCCTATATTTCGCGGCCTCAAATCCTTGGGGAGGGGAATTCAAATGTCGCGTCAACAACCACAAGTACCGGTCAGTTCACCACGTCTGCTCGCATCGGCCATCGGCATGGCGATTACTGCCGGCTCTGCGGGCCACATGGTTTTCGCGGCGGAGAAAACCGACGGAAAAGCACCGGACAATGTGATTTCGCTGGGCGCCACCGCCATCACCGGCGAAGCCCAGGACGAGACAAGCTACAACGTAGAGAAAGCCTCCTCGCCCAAGTACACCGCGCCGCTGATCGACACGCCGCGCTCGGTGACCGTTGTTCCGCAACAAGTCTTGAAAGACACCGGTTCGCTCAACCTGCAGGACGCGTTGCGCACTGTTCCAGGCATCACCTTCGGTGCCGGTGAAGGCGGTAACCCGCAAGGCGACCGTCCGTTCATTCGCGGCTTCGACGCCCAGGGCGACACCTATCTGGACGGCGTGCGCGATACCGGCTCCCAGAGCCGCGAGATCTTCGCCGTTGAATCGATTGAAGTCAGCAAAGGCCCGAACTCCGCGATCGGCGGCCGTGGCGCAGCGGGCGGCAGCATCAACCTGGTCAGCAAGAAAGCGCACCTGGGCGATTCGCTCGATGGTGGTTTCACCTGGGGTTCCGACCAGACCCAGCGCTACACCTTCGACGGCAACTACCAGTTCACCGACACCGCCGCAGGCCGTCTGAACCTGCTGAGCCACGAGAGCAATGTCGCCGGGCGTGACAGCGTCGACTACGACCGCTGGGGTGTTGCACCGTCCCTGGCTTTCGGCCTGGGTACGGACACTCGCGTCAACCTCGACTATTACCACCTCGAAAGCAACGACACGCCGGATTCGGGCATTCCGTATTCGATCCCGGCCGGTGGCGCGGCTGCGCGTACCAAAGCCAATCCGGACAAGCCGAATGACGGCGGCGACAGCAGCAACTTCTATGGCCTGAACGACCGCGACTTCCGCAAGACCCGCGTCGATACGGCGACCTTCGCCATCGAGCACGACCTGAGCGACGCGCTGACCATCAAGAACACCCTGCGTCACGGCACCAGCATGCAGGATTACATCCTGACCCAGCCGGATGACAGTAAAGGCAACGTCAACAATGGCACCGTCTGGCGCCGCGCGAACACCCGCGTGAGCAACACCGAGACCACCACCAACCAGACCGACCTGTTTGGTGATGTCTACATCGCCGGCTTCAAGAACAGCTTCTCCACTGGTGTCGAGTACACCCATGAGGAAAACCAAAAGTCCTCGTACAACGTCAACACGGACACCACCCCGGGAACAGCCGCGGTAACCAACACCTGCTCGCCAGCCCTGATCGGCGCGCCAAGTGGCTACAACTGCACCTCGCTGTCCAACCCGACCCCGAACGACCCGTGGAACGGCGCAATCTCGCGTAACTACGCCGGCACCGACACCAAGGCCGACACCTACGCACTGTATGTGTTCGACACCCTGACGTTGTCCGAACAGTGGCTGGTGAACATGGGCCTGCGTTACGACCATTTCGATACCAGCTACAAAACCTTCAACGGTTCCAGCGTGACCACGTCCAAGGGCGATGACACCAGCGAATTCGTTACCGGTCAGTTCGGCGTGGTGTACAAACCTGCGGAAAACGGCAGCATCTATGCGTCCTACGCGACGTCTGCCACTCCACCGGGCAACACCCTGGGCGAAGGTTCGGAGGGCAACCCGTTGGGTGGCACGCCGGATCGCAACGGCAACCTGCTGAAAAGCGACATGGAGCCGGAAACCACCAAGAACTACGAAATCGGTACCAAGTGGGACCTGTTGAACGATCGTCTGTCCGTGACCGCCGATATCTTCCGCACCGAGAAAGACAACGCTCGGGTGCAAACCAACACCACCACTTATGAGAACGCCGGCAAAACCCGCGTTCAAGGTATCGAACTGTCGGCCAGCGGCAAGCTCACCGACAAATGGCAGGTCTTCGCCGGTTACGCCTACATGGACAGTGAACAAATCGATGGCGGTGATATGCCGGCAAACAAAGCCAACGACGGTAACGAACTGCCAAACACGCCGAAAAACAGCGCCAGCCTGTGGACGACCTATCAGGTCACGCCGAAGCTGACCATCGGCGGCGGTGCGTTCTATGTCGATGACGTGTTCGGCAACGTAGCCAACACCACCATGGTTGACTCCTATGTTCGTTACGACGCGATGGCAGCCTACAAGCTGAGCAAAAACGTCGACCTGCAACTGAACGTGCAGAACCTGACCGACGAAACCTACTACGACAAGGCGTTCTCGAGTCACTTCGCCAACCAGGCGGCCGGTCGCACCGCGTTGCTGAGCACCAACTTCCACTTCTGATGGACATTTGAATACGCAACCTCTTCTGTAGGAGCGAGCTCGCTCGCGATGGTCGTCAACGATGACGCGGTTAGCCTGAAACCCCACGTCGTTCTTGAGTTCATCGCGAGCAAGCTCGCTCCTACAGAGGTCGGTGTTGGCGCAGGCCCCGTTCATCCAGGTGAACGGGGCCTTTGCGCGTAAAAAAGAATGCTTCTCGACAACCCCACGGCATAATGCGCGCCGTGATGAATCAACTTGAACGAACAAGGCGAGTGACGTGTTGAAGAAAACCCTGTTCCAGTTGCACTGGTTTTTCGGCATCAGCGCCGGGCTGGTCCTGGCCCTGATGGGCATTACCGGGGCGGCGGTGTCGTTTCAGGATGAAATCCTGAGCACACTCAACCCTTCTGTGTTGCAGGTCGAAAAACAGCTCGCCGGTGTGCTGCCGCCTGCCGAACTGGTGGAGCACATCGAAGCCGCTTCGGGCAAAAAAGTCTCGATGCTCACCGTGGAAACCGACAGCGGCAACGCCGCCAAAGTGTGGTTCACCCCGCCGCCGGGTGAACGCCGTGGCGAGATGCGCTACTTCGACCCTTACACCGCCGAGCTCCTCGGCGATGCCTCCGGCCAGGGTTTCTTTGGCCTGATGCTGCAACTGCACCGCTTCCTCGCCATGGGCGACACGGGTCGGCAGATCACCGGCGCGTGCACGCTGATCCTGGTGTTCTTCTGCCTGTCCGGCCTGTACCTGCGCTGGCCGCGCCAGTGGAGAAGCTGGCGCGCCTGGCTGACCCTGGACTGGAAGAAAAAGGGTCGCAGCTTCAACTGGGACCTGCACTCGGTGGCCGGCACCTGGTGCCTGGTGTTTTACCTCCTGGCAGCGCTGACCGGGTTGTCCTGGTCCTACGAGTGGTACAACAAGGGCCTGACCCGGTTGCTCTCCGACTCACCGCAGAACGAACGCGTTCGCGGCGGACGTGGTCCTGCGCCGCAAGGTCCGGCACCAACAGCCAATTACGCGGCAATGTGGAGCAGCATCTACAGCGCGGCCGGGCCGCAACTCAGCTCCTATAACGTGCGCATGCCGCCAGTGGCCGGCCAGCCCGCGACCGTTTACTTCCTGCTGAAAACCTCGCCCCACGACCGGGCGCTGAACCAGATCACCCTCGACCCGGCCACAGGCGTGGTCAAACGGGTTGACCGCTATAGCGACAAGAGCCTCAAGGCGCAACTGCTGACCAGCATCTATGCACTGCACGTCGGCAGTTACTTCGGCATCGTCGGGCGCATCATCCTGACCCTCACGGCGTTGAGCATGCCGCTGTTCTTCGTCACCGGCTGGATGCTGTACCTGGATCGTCGCCGCAAAAAACGCCAGATCAAGGATGCGCGCAAAGACCTCGTGCAAACCGCCAGCGATGTGCCAGCGTGGCTGATCGGCTTCGCCAGCCAAAGTGGTTTTGCCGAGCAGCTGGCGTGGCAGACTGCCGGCCAATTACAGGCCGCCGGATTAGCGGTGAAGGTGCAGCCACTGGCAAATGTCAGCGAACAGGATTTGCGTGATTCCAGTAATGCGTTGTTCGTGGTCAGCACCTTTGGCGACGGCGATGCACCGGACAGTGCTCGCGGTTTCGAGCGCAAGGTACTGGGTAAGACTTCGACGCTCGACAGCCTGAACTACGCCGTGCTCGGTCTCGGTGATCGTCAATATCAACACTTTTGCGGGTTCGCCAAACGCCTGCATCAGTGGCTGGGCGAACACGGCGGCAAGACGCTGTTCGCACCAGTGGAAGTCGACAGTGGTGATCCCTACGCCCTGCGTCACTGGCAAACCCAGCTCGGTCTGCTCACCGGGCTGGCACCGGTCGATACCTGGCAAGCACCGAGCTACGACAACTGGACACTGGTGCGTCGCGAACTGATGAACCCTGACAGCAGCGGTTCGCCGGTCTATCTGTTGGGTCTGATTGCTCCGAACACCAGCAGTTGGCTGGCCGGCGATCTCGTCGAAGTGCTGCCGCGCAACTGCCCGTGGGCCATCGAACACTTCCTCGACGGCCTCGGTATTCGTGGCGAGACCACAGTGAAAATCAACGGCCTCGAAGAGCCGCTTGAAGTAGCGCTGGCCTCGCGTCAACTGCCGGAACACCGCGCGCATCTGGTGGGCCTGCATGCTCAATCATTGGTCGATGCGATGGTGCCTTTGGCTGTGCGTGAATACTCGATCGCCTCAATTGCAGCAGACGGCGTGCTGGAGCTGATCGTGCGCCAGGAGCAGCATGCCGACGGCAGCCTCGGCATTGGTTCCGGCTGGTTAACCGAACATACGCCGGTGGGTGGCAGCATCAGTCTGAGGGTACGGCGCAACAGCGGATTCCATTTGCCAAACGAGCCGGTGCCGATGATTCTGCTGGGCAACGGCACGGGTCTGGCCGGGTTGCGCAGTTTGCTCAAGGCGCGGATTGCTGACGGCCAACAGCGTCAGTGGCTGCTGTTTGGCGAGCGAAATCGTGAGCACGATTTCCTCTGCCGCGCGGAACTGGAAGAATGGTTGATCAACGGTGATCTGGCGCGTCTCGACCTGGCCTTCTCGCGGGATCAGGCCGAGAAGATCTACGTGCAGGATCGCTTGAAGGAGTCGGCCGAGGAACTGAAAAAATGGCTGGCAGAGGGTGCGGTGATTTACATCTGCGGCAGTATGCATGGGATGGCCAGCGGGGTTGATCAAGTGTTGCAGGAAGTCCTGGGAGCAGCGCAGGTAGAAACGCTGATCGAACAAAACCGTTATCGCCGCGACGTCTATTGAGTGCAGCCGGATCTCATCCGGCTACAACTCCACGTTGCTCATTGTTCTTCAACAGCATATTTACCTTTATGGCGCATGAAGTCTGACCACTCCTGCAACCTGTCTATCCGCAGTTGCAGTGGGTTCAGCAAGCTGGCAACCAGGCTCAGCACCAAGAGCAATGTCGAATACGTCGAGGAAGCTGTTATTGAGGAAAGCCTGTCAATCATCACCGTCAATAACAGCTGAATCCTGTTCAGAAAATTGCCGAAGTTGAATAGTGCGGAAGCGGAGGACGCGTATATGCCTGTCAAACGATACAGCTCCAGCGTTTGCGGTTCAGGATTTCCTCTGTACGGTCTCCTGAAATCGAAGGGGGAGGTCCCGGAACCCGAAGGAGGCTTTTGCGGTGAGTAGCCATACGCCTCTATTTTTTGTTTTCTTGCTGCAACGATGCGGTAGAACATTGGATGAATCCCTCGCTCCATCGAGGAGACATTCAATCTGTACCGTTCAACTGTTTTCAGGTTGGTGCGGCACTGCTCAATGAAATAGCTCACGACTCCGGATACGTTGTAAAAGCTGCAAATGGCAAGGTGAGGTTGGTGGAAGTCGAAAGGAGCGCACCCCAAAGTATCAACAGGCACCCGTCGATAACGCGTCACGCCTGGCTTGGCCTCAATGAAAACCTGCCGAAGATCTCGGGCTTGATCGACGCAGGCAAGCACTCCCGCCCGTACCGACTCCACATCATCCACCAAGGACTGAAATCTGGAGAGATCGGCGTCAGCCTCTTCACTCAACTTCTGCGCATAGGCACTTAGCACCTTTGATGTCTCAGGAGTGGAGTGAGTGATGAAATCCCTGTGGAGGACCTCGTTCAAGAACAATTTGTATGCGCGCAACGAAATAAAATCATCTTCCTGAAAAAGCAGGACATCCCTGCTCTCGTCGCTCATAGGCGCCTCCTGTGAATATTCAATCCCGAGTAATAGAATCATTAAATAACCGTGCATCGAGCGGCTCGACGCACGGCCATTCAAGGGCGGCGTGAAATGTAATACTTACAGATAAGAAAGCTGATTCAGGTAACCGACAAAACCATTGGCGGTAGAGAAAAATTCTGAAATCTGCTTACTTAAGGGCATAGCCTGATGAGCCTTCATCGAGCTCAAGAAACGCAACACTGTTTTGTCGATCTTTTCGAACTCTGCCACGTAGAGCTTGCGCTGCTCATTCATCTCGCCAAAAACTTCGATCAGCTTGATCTTGTCGGCAGTGATTCGTGCGCTGCGCTTTTCGGCAGCGATTTGCGCCTGCACCTCCAAAGTCTTATCACGAAGTACCTGATTCTGTTTTACCATCAAGACAAAGGAAACACTCTTAACTGCGCCCTCCAGGTCCTGTTTCACTTTTTCGATCGCTGCCAGCACAAGATCAACCTGAGATGGCTTTGCACCAAGTTTCTTGACCGTTTCAACACTCAGTTCGATATTTTTGGTAATACCGGAAATTCCGAGTTTATTGAGCTCATCCACTGCTTCGTTGATGACTGCACGTTTTTTATCAAGATCAGTCAGGCTGGAATTCAAACGTTCCAATACGACTTCACGCTCTGAAACGTCATTAATCAACGAGGCTTTGAATCCCTGCACGGTCGTCTCGTCGTAGTCTGCGTTGATATTCTTGAGGCTCTCACTCAACGAGCTGGAGACTTCACTGACGGATGCCTGTGCCTCATTTAACAACACAGCCTGCTCGCCATGTATTTCATCGACCTCTTCGGAACCTTCTTGCAGCTCTTCATCGAGCGACATCAACTGTCCAAGCGTGGATTTAAGTAAAAATTCGGTTTTCAGAGCCTTTTCCCTGACCACATTGGAGCAGCTCGAAATATCGACCGAAAGTATTTTAAACTTTTCGCTCAAGTCCGGAAGATAATCAGTTTTCATAAACAACAACTTTGCTTCCACCGCACTGTTACGCAGCTTCGAACTGCTGTCCTGCAAGACATCGGTTTGCACGCCAGGGTACATATCACTTTGCATTAAAGATCTCCTTGATCTTTTTCCTTGAAAACCGTACTCCCTCATGTATTCCATTTCCGCCTCGCGAAATAATTCAACAAGGTAATCAGCATGGTTGTGGATCTCGCGCCATGGCGCAGCGACCAAACGAAATTGAGTAATGAAGGCTAGCAAGCGAACGCCGCCTTCGATCTTCGAGATCGCTTTTCCGGAGCTTTCGAGGTAGGTATGGAGCACATTCCAGGTATGAACCACGTTATTTGTCGCCACTTCAGCATCCAGAGCAACCGTCTGCATATCCTGCATGTCACTTCTGATCCGCGCGATCGAGCCCAGGGTCTTGGACTTGCTCTCAAGACTCTTGATGGCCGCTGCCTGGAGGCGGCTCAGATCATTGCGCCGGGATCGAACACTTTCAGCTTCGACTCCGATATAGATGGCAACCCCCAACCCTATGGGCGAAAGTGTGCTCGCCGACTCAAGCGATTTTATGACCAGCGCCTTGTATTCTTTATTCAACTCATCAATCTGATTAGCGCGTTCCTTGATCTCGTTATTCAAACTCTCGATATCCGCCGCGTACGTATTGCTCTCGAGAGCCAGCGCCAGCAACTTGATCGTGGGAATGACATCGTTAGTCAGTTGTCGACTAAACGTATTTAGATCGATTTTGATTTCAACGGCCGTCTGCAGATGCTCCTTGACCTGTTCGAAGATCAGATCCAGAACATCCCCCAGGTCCGGGATGGTGTCCTCTTCCAACGCAAGATCCGGGAACGGTTTGCCTTCTTTCACTTCCCAGTCACGCAATTCCTTGTAGTTGGTGATTTTGTGCGTGCCCAGCGACTTTGCCAGCTTGATTTCAGCGAAAATTTCCTCGACCGAAGTAAGGTATACCTCCATGCTCAAAGCAAACACTTTCAAGTGGGTTCCCGTCAGCATGATGCGAGAGCGCAGGGAGGACCACAAACTGGCATGCGAGTTTATCTTCGTAAAAGATGCGAGAAAGTCTTCCGTTGTGAAGCCCTTGCCACCGTCTTCGTCGCCAAAGTTCAGATAGGTCGCAAGGGATCGCTCGTTGGTCGGAAGTGCCAGCCCTACGGCTTCGTACTTTCGCAGGGAAATGATTTGGGCTTTGGTCAGTATCAAACCGTTTGGGCGAGTAATGTCATTCGTACCCCCGGTCGACAAAGACATTAGTGATTGGGGGACAACGGCTGCAAGATCTGCAATTTCTTCGTGATTTTTGCCTTCCAGGCTCTTTTCCCACAATATAGCGGACATAGCGACTCCTTTCTAAAATTTGACTCTTAACCAGACCATTTAACTTTCATAGCCTGCTTATCGCCATAAAATTGAGAAAAGAAAGTAAGCAACCCGCCAATGTCGATCAAGCGATTAAATATATGAAAATATGATAGCTAGAAAACCGGGATAAAACCCCAGCAAAAAACATCAAACTCAGCGACTAACGAGAGTCACTGAAACTTCAATCAACATCTACACACCAATAACCAGAGCCATGCATTTGACAGTAATGACAAATAAAACCCCGCAACTTCCAGTATCAGCTTTTTGTGCAAAAATCATTTCCCACATAGCGAGCAACTGCCGAGTCACACGGTGACAGTTTTTGCTCGAATACCGACACGCCATCCAGATCGCGCAACACCACGTTCAACTCCCCCGTCTGTCCATCGATATTCACCTCGCCGAAAAACTGAAATCCGGCAAGCGGCGAGGCGTTATGCACAGGGGAGGCCTTCTCGAATACCACTTCAGGGCCAAAGGTCATATCCAGCGAGTCAGGCCCGAAACTGCCCGCATTCAACGGCCCGGCAATAAACTCCCAGAACGGTTCGAAGTCCTGGAACGCCGCCCGATCCGGGTGGTAATGATGGGCCGCGCAGTAATGCACATCCGCCGTCAGAAACAGGAAATTGCGCACCTGCTGCGCCCGCAGGAAACCGAGCAGTTCGGCGATTTCCAGTTCGCGACCCCGGGCAGGTCCAGGGTCGCCGTTGGCCACCGCTTCCCACCGCGTGACACCGGGGCTGACTTCACCGTCAGGCGCGCCAAGGCCGATGGACATGTCAGTAGCGATCACTTTCCATTGCGCGTTCGAGGTCTGCATTTCGCGCTTGAGCCAGTCCAGTTGCTCACGCCCGAGAAACGGCCTGGCTTCGCCAAGGTTGTCGTCGTTGGCCCCGCGATAACTGCGCATGTCCAGCACGAACACATCCAGCAGTGGCCCGTAACCGAGCTTGCGATAGATCCGCCCGCCACCCTCGGCACTCTGCAAGCGCATCGGCGCGTATTCGAGCCAGGCCTGACGTGCGCGGTCCACCAGGCTGTGGATATCTTTGCTCTGGTATCGTGCATCCGGCTTTTTGCCCGGCGACCAGTTGTTCATCACTTCGTGGTCGTCCCACTGCCAGATCTGCGGGACCTCGGCATTGAAGCGGCGAATGTTTTCGTCCATCAGGTTGTAGCGGTAATTGCCGCGATACTCATCGAGGGTCAGAGCGACTTTGCTCTTGGCCTCTGTGGTGATGTTGCGCCACACCCGGCCGCCTTCCGCGCTGAGCTGCGCCGGGATCGGGTTGTCGGCGTAAATGGTATCGCCGCTGTGGATAAAGAAGTCCGGCAGGCGCCGGCGCATCGCCTCGTAGATGCGCATGCCGCCAATGTCCGGGTTGATACCAAAGCCTTGGCCGGCCGTGTCGCCACTCCAGAGAAACCGGATGTCGCGCCGGGTCTGCGGCACGCTGCGCAAGTGACCGAACCAGGGTTCACTGGCAACACCGCTCTGGGCGTCTTCAAATTGCACTCGATAGAAAATCGCCTGGTCGGCGGGCAGCCCGGTGAGTTCGACCCGGGCAGTGAAATCGGTGCGCGCATCAGCCAGGGGCGAGACGAATCGCCGAGGGTCGGGAAACAGGCTGCGGGTGTCCCACTCCACCACCATCCGTGCGGGGCGGTCGCAGCGGCTCCAGATGATCGCCCGGTCACCCAGCAGGTCGCCAGACTGCACGCCATCGGTGAGTTGCGGCCGATCCTTGACCGAAGCGATCACCGCCGGCGCCAGCCCCGGCAACAACAACCCGGCGCCGACCGCTTGCATGACACGACGGCGCCCGAGATTGAAATCGCTCATGGGGTTCTCCCTGAAATGGAAAACCAATGCATGGCCCTATGACCCAGACATGACACAAATCCTTCCCACACCCTACCACCCACAGTTATTGGTGTCAGGCCTTGGCCGGCTCCAGTGCCAGCTCCACAGTCTCCGGCCGCTTCACCAACGCATACACCACCGCCGTCAACAGACTCCCCGCGACAATCGCCAGCAGATACAACAGCGCATGGTTGATCGCATTCGGGATCGCCAGCACGAACAAACCGCCGTGGGGCGCCATCAGTTTGCAGCCGAAATACATCGACAGCGCACCGGTCAGCGCACCGCCGGCGATACTTGCCGGAATCACCCGCAACGGATCTTTTGCGGCAAACGGAATCGCCCCTTCGGAGATGAAGCATAGCCCCAGCACCAGCGCCGCTTTGCCGGCTTCGCGCTCAGTCTGCGCAAACTTGCGTCGGGCAATGAACGTGGCGATGCCCAGACCAATCGGCGGCACCATGCCGGCGGCCATGGTCGCCGCCATCGGCGCGTAACTCTGCGAGGCCAGCAAGCCGACCGAGAAGGCATAGGCTGCTTTGTTGATCGGCCCGCCGAGGTCGACGCACATCATGCCGCCCAGCAGTACACCGAGCAGGATCGCGTTGGTGGTGCCCATGCTGTCGAGGAAATGCGTGAGTCCAGCAAGCACGCCGGCCACCGGTTTGCCAACCACGTAAATCATCACCAGACCGGTGAACAGACTCGCCAGCAACGGAATGATCAGGATCGGTTTCAACGCCTCAAGGCTCTGGGGTAAACGCGCGTATTTATTGATCGCCCTGGCCGCATAACCAGCGAGGAAACCGGCGATGATCCCGCCGATGAAACCCGCGCCCAAGGTGCTCGCCAGCAGTCCGCCGATCATCCCCGGAGCGAGGCCGGGACGGTCGGCAATGGAATAGGCGATATAGCCTGCCAGCAACGGCACCATCAGTTTGAATGCAGTGTCGCCACCGATCTGCATCAACGCCGCCGCCAACGTGCCCTCTTCCTTGAACGCGGTGATGCCGAACACGAACGACAAGGCGATCAGCAAGCCGCCGGCGACCACCATCGGCAACATGAACGACACGCCGGTCAGCAGGTGTTTGTAAATGCCGGTTTTTTCCTGTTTGACCGTTGTATTGGCAGCGCTTGATGCGCTTTCCTGCTGGCCTTCGGCCAAGGCTTTTTTCAAGGTTGCTTCGGCTTGCTTGAGGGCAATGCCGGTGCCACAGCGATAGATTTTCTTGCCGGCGAAACGCTCGGTGGCGACTTCGATATCGGCCGCCAACAGCACCACATCGGCCTCGGCAATCGCCGCTGCGCTCAGTGGATTGCGCGCACCGACCGAGCCCTGGGTTTCCACCTGCAGGTCATAGCCCAGGCGCTTGGCCGCTTGCTGCAAGGCTTCGGCAGCCATGAACGTGTGAGCGACGCCCGTCGGGCATGCGGTGACGGCCACCAGTCGCGGCGCGTTCCGGGCTACAGCCACTGGCTCGATGACCGCTTCAGAAGCGGCGTAAACCTGCGCTTCCTGCGCACCACGTTGCAGCACGGCTTCCACGTCTTGCAGGGCCTGGGCCGGGGTGCTCTGGAACACTCGCTTGCCGACAAACCGCGCCATGTCCACGGGCGCGCTGGTCACCAGCAGCACCCACTCGGCCGCGTCGAGGGTGGCCGCCGACAATTGCTTTTCCGGATGTGCGACATCGGTGATTTCGACACTGGTGCTCCAGCCCTGACGCTGGGCCGCGGCATCAAGCAACCGGGCACACAGCACACTGGTGACCATGCCGTTCGGGCAGGCCGTAATGATGGCTAACTTCATGACAAACCCTCTTATTGTTCTGTCAGGGGACGCACGCGCACACCCTGTTCGAGCTGCGCCAGTTGCGCTGCATCGCCAATGCCGAATCCGATCTGGGTCACTGCCATCGCGGCAATCGCCGTGGCAGTGCGCAAGGTTTGCTCCGGCGTATCGGCACTGAGCAAACCGTGAAGCATCCCCGCCAGCAACGAATCACCCGCGCCCACCGTGCTGGCGACGCTGACCCTGGGTGGCGTGGCATGCAGAGCCGAGCCGACGCTGAACCAGTTCACGCCTTCGGCGCCGTGGGAAATCACCACATGCTCGATGCCTTGGGCGTGCAAACGCTCCGCTGCCAAGGCCTGGGCACTGACCGACACGACCTCGCAGTCCAGCACCTCGGCCAGCTCTTCGGCGTTGGGTTTGATCAGCCAGGGTCCCGCTTTGAGCGCTGCACGCAACGCATCGCCGCTGGTATCGAGGGCAACGTTCAGGCCCAGCGTCTTCAAGCGCAAAATCAGTGCCTGCAACCACTGCGCACTGACGCCCAAGGGCAAGCTTCCGGCGACCACCACCGCATCGTGACCCGGGGCAATCTGCTCCAGTCGATCGATCAAGGCCTGCTGCGCCGCTTCGCTGACCTGCGGCCCCGGTCCGTTGATGTCGGTGATGCGGCCGTCGCTTTCCGCCAGTTTGATGTTGCTGCGGGTTTCACCGGGAACGCGGATGAAGGCGTCGACAAAACCGCGTTTGGCGAACAGCGTTTCAAACGCTTGCAGGTTGTCTTCGCCAAGAAAACCACTGACGGTCAACTGATGCCCGAGGTCGGCCAGCACTTGCGCCACGTTCACACCTTTACCGGCGGCGTGGGTGTGCATGACATCGCTGCGATTGACCTGGCCGGCTTCAAGGCGCGGCAACTGGACGGTCAGGTCCAGCGCCGGGTTGAGGGTCAGGGTGAGAATCCGTGCCATTACAGGGCCTCCACGAGTGCGCGCACTTCATTGGCGCTGCCCACGGCCAAGGCCTGTCGGGCAAGGGTTTGAGTCTGAGTGAAGCCCAGTTCGCGAATCCGCGCCTTGACCTCGGCAATACTGCGCGCGCCGACACTGAGCTCATCCACCCCGAGGCCGACCAGTACCGGCACCGCCAGCGGGTCGGCTGCCAGCTCGCCGCACACGCCGACCCATTTGCCGTGGGCATGGGCCGCGCGCACGGTGATGTCGATCAGTTGCAGCACCGCCGGATGCAAGCCATCGGCCTGGGCCGACAGCGTCGGATGGCCACGGTCGATGGCAAGCGTGTATTGGGTCAGGTCGTTGGTACCGACGCTGAAAAAGTCGACCTCTTTGGCCAGCACCGGCGCCAGCAAGGCCGCCGACGGCACTTCGATCATGATCCCCAGTTGCAGGTCGGCAACCGGGATTTCCAGGCGCAGACGTTCGGTCATGTCACGGGCCTGGCGCCACTCGTCAACGCTGCCGACCATCGGGAACATGATTCGTAGCGGACGGTTGTCGGCAGCTCGCAGCAAGGCACGCAGTTGCGCTTCCATGATCTGCGGGCGCTGCAAGGTCAGGCGAATGCCACGCACGCCGAGAAAGGGGTTTTCTTCCTTCGCAATCGGCCAGTACGGCAGCGGTTTGTCGCCACCGACATCGAGAGTACGCACCACCAACGGTCGCCCGGCCAGACCGTCGAGGACGCGGCGGTACTCGGCTTCCTGGGTCGCCTCGTCGGGCGCTTGCGGGTGGGCCATGAAAATCAGTTCGGTGCGCAACAGGCCGATACCTTCGGCGCCCTGCTCCACCGCACTGGTGACGCCGGCACTTTCGCCGATATTGGCGAACACTTCGACGGCATGGCCGTCGGTGGTCAGTGCCGGCTGGTGGCGTTGCTCGGCGGCTGCCTTCAAGCGCTGCTCGCGGGTATCGCGTTCGGTCGTGGCGCGCTGCAAGGTCATCGCGTCAGCGTCCACATGCAGACGCCCACGCTGGCCATCGAGCAGCAATGGCGTACCCGGCGCCAGCAGCAACACGCCAGGGCCGGCGCCGACCAATGCCGGAATTCCCAGGGCCCGGGCAACAATCGCACTGTGCGCCGTAGCGCCGCCCCGTGCGGTGAGAATCCCGGCCACGCGAGCCGGGTCCAGACGCGCGACGTCGGACGGGCCGACCTCGTCCATCACCAGAATGTACGGTTGATCCGGCTCGCTCGGGGTTTCAATACCACTGAGCTGCAGCAATACGCGACGCCCGATGTCGCGCAAGTCGGCAGCGCGCTCGGCGAGCAAGGCATCCTGCAACGCTTCCTGCTGCAGGGCCGCCGCTTCAATCACGACCATCCACGCAGCCTCCGCGCTTTCGCCCTGCTTGAGGCGCGTATCGACCTCATCGGTCAGTTCCGGGTCGTCGAGCATCTCCTGGTGGGTGATGAAAATTTCGCGAATGGCTTTGCTTTTGCTGCGTTCGATCAATCCCTGGATGTCCCGGCGCACCTGCGCCAGCGCATGCTGGAGACGTTCACGCTCGATGGCGGCGGATTCACCGCGCAACGGGTAATCGATGGTTTGCAGGACTTGAATATGCGCCGGACCGATGGCAATGCCCGGGGCGGCGGCAATGGCCTGGACCACGCTGCCGGATGTCGGGGCGAGGATCACTTCGGCCATATCGGCAACGACTTCCCGTGCCTGGCTGACTGGCGGCAGCGGCTCGACTTCTTCACCGAGGCCCTCTTCGATGGCGGCCAACAGGGCCGGCAATGCATCAGCCGCGATGCCCGGTTCGGCGATGAACTCCAGGACCTGCCCGCGACGGGCGCCGAGGCTGAGCAGTTTGCTCAGGCTCTTCACCGACACCGCGCTGTCGTGGCCGTCGACGATCCGTATGCGGATTTCACCCTCAAAACTTTTCGCCAATTGCGCGAGGATCTTCGCCGGCCGCGCATGCAAACCGTGGGCATTGGCCAAGGCAATGCGCGCACTGGGCCAGTCGGCGGGCACTTCACCACCGAGCACTTCGAGGACTTTGCGACTGCTGGTGGCGCGCCCCAGTTCATGGCCACGTCCTTCGATCAACAACGCGCACAGGCGCTCGAGCAGGGCTTGATGGGCTTCACCGAGGCTGGCCAGGCAGAACAGTCCATTGAGCGGCTGGCCGAGATAGCGCAGTGGTTTGTCCGGAGTGACGAAGGCCAGACCAGGGCGTTTCACCGTTTGCTCGCTGTGCAGCCACCACAGGCCATCGCCCAACGGCAACGCTTCAACCTGTTGCAGCACGGCGGAGAAACCATTGCTCACGCAGTCGGCCTGGCGCAACAAACGTGCGCCGCGCCACACCAGTTCCTCGAAATCTTCGGCCGCCACACCGAGGCCGATCATCTGCGCATCCAGCGCCAGCTCCTGTGGCGCGCCTTGCAGCAATTTCAGCAGCGCTTCAGCGGAACCGGCGCGACGCAGGGCCTGGCCCAGGTCAGTCTCGCCGAGGGCGCGGGTCAGCAATTGCAACAGGCGCAGATGCTCATCGGATTTGGCAGCGATACCGATCGCCAGGTAAACGATATGACCGTCGCCCCAGTCCACACCTTCAGGGAACTGCATCAGGCGCACACCGGTGGTGAAAACCAGATCGCGGGTTTCGGGAGTACCGTGGGGAATGGCAATACCTTGACCGAGAAAGGTCGAGCCCTGGGCCTCCCGCGCCTGTAAACCGGCCAGATAACCCTCGGCCACCAGGCCGTCGGCGACCAGATGCCGGGCCAGCAATTGCAGCGCTGCGGATTTATCCACAGCCGACTGGCCCATGGAAATCTGCTCTACAGTGAGCTCGAGCATGCTTTCTCCTTTTTGGCGCCTTGGGGCACCAGGTATTGTTTTGAATGAGTCAGCTTAGGCGCTTGATCATCGCTTTTGGCGGTTTCACGGCAGAACCGGCCAAAGGCACCTAAAACGTAGAAAATACGCCTGCTGAAACGTTTAATCTAGATCGATTGGCACGTTACTCGATATTGGCCCATCCTTGAAGTCCAACTTGTCGGATGCGTTGCGACAATGGTCGCCTGCCTTAATCGGTTAGGATTGACGAAAATGTCGAGGCAATCTCGAAAAAACAAGGAAACAGCGGGTTGAAACTCAGTGATATTGCCCAGTTGGCCGGTGTGTCCGTCACCACCGCCAGCTATGTCATCAATGGCAAGGCCGAACAACAGCGCATCAGTAGCGCCACCGTCGAACGCGTGCGCGCGGTCGTCGAACAACATGGCTTCACGCCTAACCCACAGGCCGCCGGCTTGCGCAGCCGACACACGCGCACGTTGGGGTTCATTCTGCCGGATCTGGAAAACCCCAGTTACGCGCGAATCGCCAAATTGCTCGAACAAGGCGCACGCGCCCGCGGTTATCAGCTGCTGATCGCCAGTTCCGACGATGCCCCGGACAGCGAGCGGCAATTGCTGCAACTGTTCCGCGCCCGGCGCTGCGACGCGCTGATCGTTGCCAGCTGCCTGCCGGCCGGTGACGACAGCTATTACCAGTTGCAAGCCAAGGGCATACCGATCATTGCCATCGACCGGGTCATGGAGCCCGAGCACTTCTGCTCCGTGATCAGCGACGACCGCGAGGCCAGCCTGCAACTGACCCGCAGCCTGCTGGAGCCGCAGCCCAAACAGATCGCCCTGATCGGTGCCCGCCCGGAACTGAGCATCAGCCGGGAACGTGCCGCGGGCTTCAATGAGGCCCTCACCGGGTTCAACGGCGAAGTACTGATCGAAGAAGGCGAATCCTTCAGCCGCGAGTGCGGCAAACAATTGATGGAAGAGTTGCTGCTGCGCCTGGGCCATTTGCCCGATGCGCTGGTGACCACCTCCTACGTGCTGCTTCAGGGCGTGTTCGATGCGCTGCACGACTTCCCGCTGAAAAACCGCCCGCTGCGCCTCGGCACATTCGGTGACACCCAGTTGCTGGACTTCCTGCCATTGCCGGTAAATGCCATGGCCCAGCAACACCAGTTGATCGCCGACAAGGCCCTCGCGCTGGCCCTGGCAGCCATTGAGCAGTCGGATTACCGGCCCGGCGTACAAGCCATTGCGCGCACGTTCAAGCAGCGTATTCGCCAGGACTGAACCGTGGAGCTGATCGATACCCACACCCATCTGGATTTTCCGGACTTCGACGCCGATCGCCAGGCGTTGCTGGCCGAAAGCCGCGCCATCGGGGTGCGGCGGATCGTGGTGCTGGGGGTTTACCAGGCCAATTGGCAACGGGTCTGGGAGTTGGTGCAGAGTGACCCCGACCTGCACGCCGCGTTCGGGCTGCATCCGGTGTATCTGTACGATCATCGCCCGCAACACCTGAGCGAACTCGGTGAGTGGCTGACCCGTCTGGCAGGCCATCGGCAACTGTGTGCAGTGGGCGAGATCGGCCTGGACTACTTCATCGAATCCCTCGACCGCGACCGCCAACAGGCGTTGTTCGAGGCGCAATTGCAACTGGCGGCGGACTTCAATCTTCCGGCATTGATCCATGTGCGGCGTAGCCATGCGGCGGTGATTGCCACACTCAAACGGTTTCGCCTGAAACGTGCCGGGATCATCCACGCCTTCGCCGGCAGCAAGGAGGAGGCGCGGGAATACATCAAGCTCGGTTTCAAGCTCGGCCTTGGCGGTGCCCCGACCTGGCCACAGGCGCTGCGCATGCACCGCGTGCTCGCTGAGCTGCCTCTGGATTCGGTGGTGCTGGAAACCGACTCGCCGGACATGGCGCCCGCCATGTTCCCGGGCCAGCGCAACAGCCCGGCACACTTGCCGGCGATCTGCGCGGCGCTGGCCGGCATCATGGCGATCAGCCCCGAGCAATTGGCCGCGGCCAGTACAGCCAATGCCTGCGAGTTGTTCAACTGGTGAATCAAATCCTGTGGGAGCGAGCCTGCTCGCGAAGACGGCGGCACATCCAATACTGATGTGACTGACAAACCGCTTTCGCGAGCAGGCTCGCTCCCACTGGTGGTATCAGGCGACCGCTACACTCGGAATGCGCTGATCAACTGTTTCAACTCCACGACCTGAGCCGACAACGCCCGACTGGCGTCTTCGGTCTGGTGCGCACCTTCAGCGGTACGCTCACCGGCGTGATTGATCTCGACGATGTTCTGGTCGATGTCGTGGGCCACGGCGGTTTGTTGCTCCACGGCGGCGGCAATCTGCTGGTTCTGGTCGACGATCATGCCGACCGCACCCAAAATGTTTTCCAGCGCCAGCTGGACCTTCTCCGACTGCCCCACCGTGCCGTTGGCCATTTCATGGCTGATGCCCATGGCCTTGACCGCTGCGCCGACTCCGCCATGGAGCTTGGCGATCATCTGCTCGATTTCTTCGGTCGATTGCTGGGTACGCTTGGCCAGGGTCCGGACTTCATCGGCGACCACGGCGAAACCGCGCCCCTGCTCACCGGCCCGTGCGGCCTCGATAGCGGCATTGAGTGCCAGCAGGTTGGTCTGCTCGGCGATGCTCTTGATCACTTCCAGAACGCGGCTGATGGACTGGCTGTCGCTGGCCAGTTGATTGATCACCCGCACCGACTGATCGATTTCGTTGGCCAGTGCGGCAATGCTGCCTTGCTGCGACTCCACCAGACCGCGACCGCTGATGGTTTCGTCGTTGACACTGTGGGCGCTGCTCACCGCCGCAGCAGCACTGCGCGCGACCTCCTGGGAAGTGGCCGACATCTGGTTCATCGCCGTGGCCACTTGTTCGATCTGTGTGCGCTGCCCGGCGACGGCCTGGTTGCTTTGCGCGGAAACGCTTTGCACCTGACCGGCCTGGCGCTCGACTTCGCTGACGGTCTGCCCCACCCGCTCGATCAGGTCATGGATTTTCTTCACGGTGCCGTTGAACACCTCGCCCAACTCGCCCAGTTCGTCACGGCTGTGGGCGCTGAAGGTCACAGTCATGTCACCGGCCGCCACCTTGTCCATCACCGCTCCAAGGCGCTTGAGCGTGGTGCGGGTCGAGGCATAGAAAGCGCCGTAGAGATAAAAGATCAACACGAATACGACTGATAACGCCACGGCCTGCAAGACCATGTGCGTCCGGTTCTGGTCCAGGCGTTGCTGCAACTGCGGGCCCAGATACTTGAGGATTTCTTCGTTGAGTTGGTAAGTCTGGTCCATCAGGGCGCTGACCTGATCGTAAAAGCCCTGCCACGGCGCATCAAGGGTATCGGCCATGATCACTTGCTCTTCGAACAGCTCGCTGGCCTTCTTCAAGGATGCCCGGCTGCTATCGGCCTGAGCGGCCAGGGTGTCGCGGGCGGCTTTGCTGGAACCCAAGGCGTCCTGCAACTTCAGGCCATATTCGGCCTGGAGCTTTTCAATCTGCGCCAGCAATTCATCGAAACGGGTACTCGAAGCCGAGTTGATGAAACCCTGCCCCAACGAGTAAGACCCCATTGCCCGACCTTCGCCCAGAATCTGGGTGACACGTGGTGTGACTAGGGTGACGAGTTCGCTCAACTGGCGCATGTCGCTCTGGTTGTCGCGGCTGAGGCCGGACTGGCTGGTGATGAGCTGGCTGAAAATCTGCGCGCTGCCCACCAGTTTGCCAATCAAGGCGCTTTTGCTCTGCAGGGAGTTTTCCGTTTGCTGGGCCTTGAACCCGGCGATCATCTCATCGCGCTTGCCATCAAACACCGCGACCTGCTCCGGGTCGCTGGTCATCGCCGTCAGCCCTTGCAGGCGAGTCAGAATATTCTGTTCGAGGGTGCTGATTTTCGATTCTACATTGCCGGCCTTGCCGGATTGGCCGAGGCTGACATTGATCTGCACCAGGTTGTTCAGGGTTTCCAGATCGCGCCGTAACGTCAGGCTGCTGCCCAACAGGTCGAGACTTTGCAGTTCGATGCGCGTGCCCTGGAATTCGCGGTAGGAGTCACGCACCAGATAGAAGTTGGTCACCAGCATCGGCACCAGGAACAGTACGCTGATCAGGCTGAACTTCATGCCGAAGCTCAGGCGATTCATCAGTGCGACAGCGGGATAGAGCAAGCTCTTCACTGGATGTCTCCCTTCAATTTCTTATTTTTTTATTGGCAGGCGCAGACAGACAGCAGATAGCCACTATACGGCGCTATCTCTGTATAACTTAAATCGGCAGGATGTTTTGTAACTTAAGGTTAACGACGGGTTTCATCCGCACTGGCGGATGAACCATTGTGGCGAGGGGGCTTGCCCCTCGCCACAAGGGAATTAACTGCAGGACTAATGCAAGACCGTCCACAACGCAAACCCCGCATACCAGAGCACCGCCGCACGCAGCAGCAGCGCCCAGATGCGGTCCAGGTTGTTGATACCTTCCACGCCGGCCACCGGTGCCGGAATTTCACCGGCCACCAGCCCGACTTTCACGATCAATTGCGCGGCGCTGATGTTCCAGTTCAGCAGTTCATGCAGCATCACCCGACTGACCGCGACAAAATTGCCGACCAACGCCAGGCTGGCCGCCAGCAGACGCACCGGCAACCAGTCGAAGGCGTGGCGCAGTTGCCCGGCGCGCTCGACTAGCGCCGGGTTTTTCCCGTGTTCTTCGGCCAGCGCCAGCAGCCGATAACTCAGCGCCGCGACCGGCCCCAACAGGAAGTACCAGAAAATCACCGCGAAAAAGCTCTGGTAGGCCTCCCACAGCAAATGCCCTTCGACCTGCTCCAGCAACTGCTCGCCACTGTCTGCGCAGATATCCAGATCGCGCTGGGCGACATGGGCCGCTGCTTGCAGGTCCTCCCGACGCCAGGCATCGCGGAACGGCCCGAGATCGCCCAGCAGATCACCGCGCCCCAGGCTGTAGATCACGACCAGCAAATGGATCGGCAACGCGAGCAACCCGTAGGCCACCGGCTCGATGACGACCAGCAGCAAACCCAGCAGCGCCACCGGCAACAAGACCACTACCGACAACACCAGCCATGGCCGGCCCGAAAGCCGCGGGCTGGCCTCAAGCTTGTTCAGCTCGTGTATCCAGCCACTGTCACGCTGAACCCGGTGGCGCAGGGCCGAGAACTTCTCGATCCACACTGCCAACAGCAACACCAGAAAACTCATCGTCCTTCCTCTTGTGCCAGGGCGGCACGATAGCGTGCCCAGTCGAACGCCGGCCCTGGATCGGTTTTGCGCCCCGGTGCAATGTCGCTGTGCCCGCAGATGCGCTCTGTGGTGATTGCCGTGAACGCCTGTTGCAACTGGCGGGTCAGGGCTGTCAACGCGTTGTATTGCGCGTCGGTGAACGGCAGATCATCAGTGCCTTCGAGCTCGATGCCCACGGAAAAATCGTTACAGGTTTCCCGCCCCTCGAAGCTCGATACCCCTGCATGCCACGCACGCTCAAGGCATGAAACAAACTGGGTGACCGTTCCGTCACGCTCGATCAGAAAGTGCGCGGACACCCGCAAATCCGCAATCCCTTCAAAATAGGGATGTTCGGTGACATCCAGGCGATTCTGGAAAAACTCCTGCACCTTGCCCGTGGCGAACTGCGCCGGTGGCAGGCTGATGTTGTGGATCACCAGCAGGGAAATCTCGTCTGTGGGGCGCGCATTGAAGTTGGGTGAGGGGCAGACATGCACACCCTGAATCCAACCGCTCGCGGGGTCCAACTGCATACCGATTCCTTCAACGTCGACTGTGTTGGCACAGTATGCCGTGATATCCCCCCAAGGCGCGATCACTTGCCGCGCTTGAGGTTGCCGATCACCCGCTCGAGAGCTCGCTCGAACAGCAAGGTGTCGTCAAGCACTCGCGCCACACCATTGCGCAGTTCCAGGGCCAGCTCAGGGCGACTGCGCTCGAGCACTTTCATGCCGGTGCGGTTGACGAAGACGTATTGGCCGGTGGTTGCAATGATAGCCACCAGTTTGCAGCGAAGGCTGTTTTCCGGGTCTTCCTGAAATTCGACCCAGCAGCCCGGAAGCATTTTATCGACCTGACGCAACCCCGCATCGTCCGCCAGCAAACGTATCGGCTCACTGTGCACCTGACTTTCGTCAGCCATGTGCAGGAAGACAGGCGTCAGCACCTCGATCATCAGCGACGCACTGGAAGATGAGCCCCCCGCTGCCTGTACGTGCAAGCTTTCCAGCTCGCTGAAAAATTCGCTGGCGGTAAACGGATCGAACGCCGATGAGTTCAGCCCGTCGCGCAATGACTTGAGCAAATCCGGTACCAGGGCCAACATCCTGGTCGCATCGGACTCGTGGTGACGCTGAACGCTCCAGACCAATTGCTCCAGGGTACGCACATCGGCATGCCACTCTGCCGACTGATCGCCATGCTTGAGGTACGTCAGCAGCAGTACTTTGCTCCAGGCCTCCTGGACAAACCCCAGCACGCCTTGCGGCAGGAACTTGCCAAACAACGCCTGATTCAGCACCTGCTCGACACGCTGGCGGGCCAGCCCGGTCTTGGCCCGTCCTTCCTCGGCATCACGAATGCGCTGCTCGAGCAGCTCGCTGCGACGGCGCTCGTCCTGGGTAAACGCGAGAAAATCGGCCAGCAGTTCGGAAAATATTGCGGGGTCATCGACAAAGTCATTCAACAAACGTTGTACGACCTGATCGATGCGCACGTACAGGCTGTCACGCTGATGATCGTCACAGGCATCCCAACCCATTGCCGCGCTGGCGATTTCGTTGAGCAGGCGTCGTGCCGGGTGACTGCTGCGACTGAAGAAACTCTTGTCGAGCACCGCCACCTTGACCAGTGGAATCTGCAATCGGCCGATCAGCACCTTGAGCGGATCCGGCAGATTGCGATCATCGAGCATGCATTCGAACAGCATGGCGACCAGGTTGATCACATCTTCATCGGCCTCCCCGAGAACCCGCGACCTGCCACTTTTGACGCTGACCCGGGTCAGTAACTGTTCGAGCTGGTTGCGCAGGTCAAAATCGTCCACGACTTCCGGAGCCGGCACGTATTGCTGCAAATGCGACAGCAGGCGCAACAGATCGCGCGTGGATATCGGCAGCGCAGTGGCACTGACTTCCAGCGTTGGCGACAGGCTGCCGCGAACGTTGAACAGCAGGGCCTGCAACGCGGCGAAAACCTCCTGGACATTTTCATCGATGGGCAAGCAGGCCGGGGTGGCGCCCCCGTCGGTCGATTCGACGGGGGCGCTGTCGGGCCGATCCGTGGCACTACGCATCGGGGCCGATTTAAGGTCAGGCAACACACCGGTAGCGAGCAGCAGTTGATTGGCTTCGGCGTAAAGCCGATCGGTGTCGCTCAGGACATAACGCTCGAACAACCCGAGGATGATCAGCTTGACCTTGATCTCCACTCCCAGCTGGCGTGCAGCCTGCAAGAAGTATTCGCAGAGCATCGCCGGGCTCATGGGGTTGTGCGGATCGCCCAAGGCCTTGCCCGACAAGGCGCAGAGTCGGGCCGTCAGTTGATCCAGGGCCAACCCGTCGCGGTCCAGCACCCGGCTGACCATCGCATCCACCGCGACTGAACGCTCCCGCTCGTCATCGGTTTGCGCCAAGGATGCATCGACCGCCAAGGCCTGGGGCATGGCGGCAATGGCAGGGTCGTATTGGGCAAGCCGGATGAACGCGCCGAAAAACTGCTCGAGAAACACCCGCTCGATGCTTTTGTGCTTGAGACGCAAATCGCGCATTGTTTGAAAGAAGATGTTCTGTTCGACGTCACAGCGAGCTCGGTCGGCCATTTCGAAGAGGGTGTCGTCGGCGTTATCGAACAACGCCTGCAATCCGTGTCGTAGCTGTTGTGCGGCCTTGTCGCGGACCTGGAGAAGAATCGCCGGCAGTCGGGCGAGTGGCGAGTAAGCCACCTGGTCGGTAGTTGCCTTGTGCAAAGGCACTACATTCCCGTCGTTGTGCATTCGGCCTCCCTGGAACGGTAATGCTTCGAATCGTCAAATCGATGACGTCAAATACAAGGCGAATTATCTTGTAAAAGCTCCACCTTGCGCCAGAAGACTCTGCACCTCATCTCAAACAGGCGTTTGCTCGGTATCGATGGCCCACACCGACACCCTCAGGGATTCGACCAAATGCAGGCGCCATTGCCAACGTAATGCTCTGATGCCTTGGGTTGGCCCGCGCCATGGCCCTATAATCGAGCCACTTTGTTTGTGGAGTCCGTTATGCCGAATCTACGTCTCGCCGATCTGACCGCCGAAATCGAAGCCAACGTGCGCCGTGCGTTGCTTGAAGACATCGGCAGCGGCGACATCACCGCGCAGTTGATCCCGGCCGAACGCCTGGCCACAGCCACCATCATCACCCGCGATGCGGCCGTCATCAGCGGCACCGCCTGGGTGGATAACGTGTTTCGACAACTGGACCCACGGGTGGCGGTGCACTGGCAGGTTGCCGACGGTGAACGGGTGACGCCCAATCAGGTGCTGTTCCACCTCGAAGGCCCGGCGCGGTCACTGTTGACCGGCGAACGCAGCGCCCTGAACTTCCTGCAACTGCTCTCGGGTGTCGCCACCCGCGCGCAATACCTGGCGGACTTCGTGGCCGAGACTCAGGTCAAGCTGCTCGACACCCGCAAAACGCTGCCGGGGCTGCGCCTGGCGCAAAAGTACGCCGTAACCTGCGGCGGTTGCCACAACCACCGCATCGGCCTGTATGACGCCTTCCTGATCAAGGAAAACCACATCGCCGCCAGCGGCGGCATCGCGCAGGCCATCGCGGCCGCGCACAAGATCGCCCCGGGCAAACCGGTCGAGATTGAAGTGGAAAGCCTGGATGAACTGAAAGAAGCGCTGGCGGCCGGTGCCGACATCATCATGCTCGACGAACTGAGCCTGGACGACATGCGCGAAGCCGTGCGCCTGAATGCTGGCAAGGCCAAGCTGGAGGCCAGCGGCGGGATCAACGAGAGCACGTTGCTGCCGATTGCCCGGACCGGTGTGGATTACATTTCGATCGGTGCAATGACCAAGGATGTGAAGGCGGTCGATCTGTCGATGCGTCTGAGTATCTGATCACACGTATGTGAGTTGCCAAAACTGTAGGAGCGAGCTTGCTCGCTCCTACATGATGAGCGTCAAACCACCAGATTGTTCATCTCGCAGTACTCTTCCCACTCGACGCCCAGCACCTCGGCCGCTTCTTTGTGCAACTTCAGGCGTTCTGTCTCGTACTCCTCCGGGGTCGAGGTGTACTTGAGCGTCAGTTCCCACGGCTGCAGGCCCTGGGCTTCGGCTTCATCCTCGAAGGCCCATTGAATCTGGTCTTTCTGATCATCCGGACTCAAGTCCTTGATCTCGTCCATCAATTCGGGCGCGTCCAGCACGTACTTCTTGAGGGCTTCTTCGTGTCTTTCTTCTTGGCTCAATTCTTTTACGGTCATGTTGTTCTCGCTGATCTGGGGAATGGAAGATGGATCTGGATCATCAAGGATCTCTCTGACGCAGAAGAACCGCTTGTAGTCCGGTCTGTCTGGCCTTCAGAACCATTCGGGATCATCTGAAAACTGCTGGGCGAAGCTCATGCAGGCTCCGAATATAGGATGTTTGTCGGACGATTTGCACGTCTCTTTACATCTCCCCACAAAAAGTTGTGCACAGGATGCGCTGATGGCGGCGAGAAGTTCAGACAGCAGCGGGATTTCCAGCCTGAAACGGGAAATCAGCGATCAGGACCGCGAACCCGACAACCTCAAGCGGACTGTCGAGGACTTGAGCAGAAAGGTGAAATAACCATAGGGGAGATGGTGCCCGAGACAGGAATCGAACCTGCGACCTTCGCGTTACGAGTGCGCTGCTCTACCGGCTGAGCTACACGGGCGGTGGGCTAAACCTAGCATTGCTATCGAGGTCCGGCAACTTCGCGCAATGTCTCGATGTTTCGCAGACAAAAAAATCCCCGTCGTTTTCACGGCGGGGGATTTTTTTACAACGTTGAAGCGGTCAGGCGTAAGGCGCGATTAAACGCCCGAAGCCTTGGCTGCTGCCACGTCTTTGATGGACAGCTTGATACGGCCGCGGTTGTCCACGTCCAGTACCAGCACTTCCACTTCCTGGCCTTCTTTCAGGATGTCGGTCACTTTCTCTACGCGAGCGTCGCTCAGCATGGAGATGTGAACCAGACCATCCTTGCCTGGCAGGATGTTGACGAATGCGCCGAAGTCGACGATGCGCTCAACCTTGCCCACGTAGATCTTGCCGATCTCGGCTTCAGCGGTGATACCCAGAACGCGCTGACGCGCAGCTTCAGCAGCTTCCTTGGTTTCGCCGAAGATCTTGATCGAACCGTCGTCTTCGATGTCGATCGAAGCCTTGGTTTCTTCGCAGATCGCACGGATGGTCGCGCCGCCTTTACCGATAACATCACGGATCTTGTCGGTGTCGATTTTCATCGCGATCATGGTCGGAGCGTTGGCCGACAGTTCGGTACGCGACTGGCCAATGATCTGGTTCATCTGGCCGAGGATGTTCAGGCGCGCTTCCAGGGCTTGGCCCAGAGCGATCTCCATGATTTCTTCGGTGATGCCCTTGATCTTGATGTCCATCTGCAGCGCGGTGACGCCTTTGGCAGTACCGGCTACCTTGAAGTCCATGTCACCCAGGTGGTCTTCGTCACCCAGGATGTCGGTCAGGACGGCGAATTTCTCGCCTTCTTTAACCAGACCCATGGCGATACCGGCAACCGGAGCCTTCATTGGAACGCCAGCGTCCATCAGGGCCAGGGAAGCGCCGCAAACGGATGCCATCGAGCTCGAACCGTTGGATTCGGTGATTTCCGACACTACACGGATGGTGTACGGGAACACGTCAGCGGCAGGCAGCATGGCCGAAACCGAACGACGGGCCAGACGGCCGTGACCGATTTCACGACGACCAGCACCACCCATGCGACCACACTCGCCCACCGAGAACGGAGGGAAGTTGTAGTGCAGCATGAACGGGTCTTTTTTCTCGCCTTCCAGGGTATCGAGCAGCTGTGCATCACGGGCAGTACCCAGAGTTGCAACGACCAGAGCCTGGGTTTCGCCACGGGTGAACAGGGCCGAACCGTGGGTTTTTGGCAGAACACCGACTTCGATGTTCAACGGACGTACGGTCTTGGTGTCGCGACCGTCGATACGTGGCTTGCCGTTTACGATGTTTTCGCGAACGGTGCGGTATTCGATTTCACCGAAAGCCGCTTTGACTTCGCTGGAAGAAGGCTGGCCTTCTTCACCGGACAGCTTGGCAACGACCTGGTCCTTCAGCTCGCCCAGGCGAGCGTAACGGTCGGCCTTGACGGTGATGGTGTAGGCCTGGGAGATCGCTTCGCCGAACTCGGCACGGATAGCGCCCAGCAGTTCGGTGGCTTCTGGCGCAGGAGCCCAGGTCCAGGTTGGCTTGGCAGCTTCGGCAGCCAGTTCTTTGACCGCGTTGATCACAACCTGGAATTCGTCGTGAGCAAACAGTACCGCGCCCAGCATCTGGTCTTCGGTCAGCTCTTTGGCTTCCGATTCAACCATCAGCACGGCGTCCGAAGTACCGGCAACGACCATGTCCAGGCTCGAAGCAGCTTGCTGCTCGTAAGTCGGGTTCAGCAGGTAGCCGGTGCTTTCGTGGAAAGCAACGCGGGCAGCGCCGATCGGGCCATCGAAAGGAATGCCGGAGATCGCCAGGGCAGCCGAGGTACCGATCATCGCAGCGATGTCCGGATCGGTCTTTTTGCTGGTGGAAACGACGGTGCAGACAACCTGCACTTCGTTCATGAAGCCTTCAGGGAACAGCGGACGGATCGGACGATCGATCAGTCGGGAAGTCAGGGTTTCTTTCTCGGAAGGACGGCCTTCGCGCTTGAAGAAACCGCCAGGGATCTTGCCGGCAGCGTAAGTCTTTTCCTGGTAGTGAACAGACAGAGGGAAGAAGCCCTTGCCTGGATCGGCTTGCTTGGCACCGACTACGGTCACCAATACGCTGACGTCGTCGTCAACGGTGACCAATACTGCGCCGGAGGCCTGACGGGCGATGCGGCCAGTCTCGAGGGTAACGGTCGACTGACCGAACTGGAATTTTTTGATTACCGGGTTCACGGTGTCCTACCTTCTTTGTGGCTCTTGGGGGAACTGGTTTCTTGCGAAATTCTTGGGCAATGTCGGGAATCGGCCCGACCGGTTTGTCCAGGTGTTACTCAGGCAAAGCAGGTATCCAGATAAAACTTGAGGCTGGGAGCCTGCCATGCGCCGGCGGGAAACCCGCTGGTGCACGACAGACAACCAACCTCTAGCGCAATCGCTTATTAGCGACGCAGACCCAGGCGACCGATCAGAGTCTGATAGCGACCCAGATCCTTGCCTTTCAGGTAGTCCAGCAGCTTACGACGCTGGTTAACCATGCGGATCAGACCACGACGGGAGTGGTGGTCTTTACCGTTGGCCTTGAAGTGACCTTGCAGCTTGTTGATGTTGGCGGTCAGCAGTGCAACTTGCACTTCTGGCGAACCAGTGTCACCAACAGCTTGCTGGTAGTCAGCAACGATTTGAGCTTTTTCTTGAACGTCGAGAGCCATGAGGCAATCCTTTTATCAGGAAACTGTTTGTCGAAAAACAGTTTCAACAGGCCAGGGACAAATCCCTGTATCTAAAAATGAGTAGTGACCGTGCCTGTTAACAGCCACCCTCGTTCGGTCATTCTGACCGAATCAGTCGACGCGGCGCGATGCGCCCGTCTTCGCTCACTTCACCGATACCGATGAAGCGACCATTGTGATCCTGTACCCGCACCATGCCGAACTTCGGTGCATCCGGGGCACGTACCGGCTGGCCGTTGAGCCAGTAGAACGCACTCGCTTCCGAGAACTGCAACAGTGGCCAATCCAGCAGGCCGCTGTCCGATGGCATCAGGAAGCGATCGACCGCTTCGTTGCCGCCTTCGGCATGTACCGCTTCCAGCTCTTCGAGAGTAACCGTCTGCGCCAGGGTGAATGGCCCGGCCTGGGTACGTCGCAGTTCTGCAACGTAAGCGCCACAACCGAGTTGCTCACCGATATCCTCCACCAGGGTACGGATATAGGTGCCTTTGCTGCAATCCACCGCCAGCCGCGCAGTATCTCCTTCGAAGGCCAGCAATTCCAAGCGCGTAATAGTAACAGAACGCGGTTCGCGCTCCACTACTTCGCCTGCACGAGCCAGCTTGTACAGCGGCTGGCCATCACGCTTGAGCGCCGAGTACATCGGCGGTATCTGACTGATTTGCCCACGAAATTTGGGCAGCACAGCCTCGATATCGGTGCGACCAACGGTCACCGGGCGTTCCTGCAAAACTTCACCTTCGGCATCCGCCGTGGTGGTGGTCTTGCCCAGTTGCGCCAGGGTTTCGTAACCCTTGTCGGAATCGAGCAGGTATTGCGAGAACTTGGTGGCCTCGCCGAAGCACAGCGGCAACACGCCGGAGGCCAAGGGATCGAGACTACCGGTATGACCTGCCTTTTCGGCGTTCAGCAACCAGCGAACCTTCTGCAAGGCCGCGTTGGAGGTGAACCCCAGCGGCTTGTCGAGAAGGATAATGCCGCTGACGTTACGACGGATACGTTTGACCTGAGCCACCGATTACTCCTTGGTGTCTTCGGCTTCTGCCGTAACCGGATGCTGATTGTCTTCAGCCACTGCGCGCTCGATCAATGCCGACAGATGCGCACCACGCACGACGCTTTCGTCATAGTGGAAGTGCAGCTGTGGAACGCTGCGCAGCTTCATCTCGCGAGCCAGCTGCATGCGCAGGAAACCGGCGGCGGAGTTCAGCACCTTGATGCTTTGTGCGATTTCCTCGGCGCTGTCCTGCCCCATCACGGTGATGAAGATCTTGGCGTGACCGACGTCACGGCTGACTTCCACTGCGGTAATGGTGACCAGGCCGACGCGCGGGTCTTTGACTTCACGACGGATCAGTTGTGCCAGCTCACGCTGCATCTGATCGCCGATACGTTGGGTACGGCTGTATTCTTTTGCCATGTCTTGTTACCTGTAACTGCCCCACGGTGAAACCCGCAAGGTCTGAAAGCGGCAAACGCCCGGCCTGACAAAAGCCAGACCGGGCGTTGCGTTTAGAGTCCTGGTGACGAATTGCGCATTTGCATGCGGCTCCCCGTCACGGCTCCTGAAGTGCGCGAGTTAGAGGCTGCGAGCAACCTGCACCTTCTCGAAGACTTCGATCTTGTCACCGACCTTGACGTCGTTGTAGCTCTTCACGCCGATACCGCATTCCATGCCGGCACGTACTTCGGAAGCGTCATCCTTGAAGCGGCGCAGGGATTCCAGCTCGCCTTCGAAGATAACGATGTCTTCACGCAGTACACGGATTGGACGGTTACGGTGCACAACACCTTCGATAACCATGCAACCGGCGATCGCGCCAAACTTCGGCGAACGGAACACGTCACGCACTTCGGCGATGCCCAGGATGTTCTCGCGAACATCGCTGCCGAGCATACCGGTCAGGGCTTTCTTGACGTCTTCGATGATGTCGTAGATCACGTTGTAGTAACGCATATCCAGACCTTCCTGCTCGACGATCTTGCGCGCGCCAGCATCGGCACGCACGTTGAAGCCGAACAGTACAGCGTTGGAGGCCAGTGCCAGGTTGGCATCGGATTCGGTGATACCACCGACGCCGCCACCGACCACACGCACTTGCACTTCGTCGTTACCCAGGCCGTTCAAGGCGCCGTTCAACGCTTCGAGCGAACCACGGACGTCGGATTTGAGGACGATGTTGAGCGTCTTCTTCTCTTCCTGACCCATGCTTTCGAAGATGTTTTCCAGCTTGCCGGCGTGAGCGCGAGCCAGTTTGACTTCGCGGAACTTGCCTTGACGGAACAGAGCCACTTCACGGGCTTTCTTCTCGTCGGCAACCACGCTCATCTCGTCGCCAGCGTCCGGGGTACCGTCCAGGCCGAGGATCTCGACAGGGATGGCCGGACCGGCTTCCTTGATTGGCTTGCCGTTCTCGTCGAGCATGGCACGCACGCGGCCATAGTTCGAACCGACCAGGACCATGTCGCCCTGACGCAGGGTACCGTCTTGAACCAGCACGGTAGCCACCGGGCCACGGCCCTTGTCCAGGCGGGATTCAACCACGACACCACGACCAGGAGCCGATGGAGTTGCAGTCAGTTCCAGGACTTCGGCTTGCAGCAGAACGGCTTCGAGCAGTTCGTCTACACCGGTACCCATCTTCGCCGAAACCGGTACGAATGGAGTATCGCCACCCCACTCTTCCGAGGTCACGCCGTGTACCGACAGTTCGCTACGGATGCGATCGAGGTCAGCACCTGGCTTGTCGATCTTGTTCACAGCGACAACCAGCGGAACGCCAGCAGCCTGAGCGTGCTGAACAGCTTCGATGGTTTGCGGCATTACGCCGTCGTCCGCCGCAACCACCAGGATCACGATGTCGGTCGCCTTGGCACCACGGGCACGCATCGCGGTAAACGCGGCGTGACCAGGGGTGTCGAGGAACGTCACCATGCCACGGTCGGTTTCAACGTGGTACGCACCGATGTGCTGGGTGATGCCGCCGGCTTCGCCAGCTGCAACCTTGGCACGACGGATGTAGTCGAGCAGGGAAGTCTTACCGTGGTCAACGTGGCCCATTACGGTCACGACGGGTGCACGGGAAACAGCCTCGCCTTCAAACTTCAGGGACTCGGCCAGGGAATCTTCCAGGGCGGTGTCGCTGACCAGGGTCACTTTGTGGCCCAGCTCTTCGGCAACCAGCTGGGCAGTTTCCTGATCCAGTACCTGGTTGATGGTCGCTGGAGTACCCAGTTTGAACATGAACTTGATGATTTCAGCAGCCTTGACCGACATCTGCTGGGCCAGATCGCCCACAGTGATGGTCTCGCCGATCTTCACTTCGCGCACGACAGGGCCGGTCGGGCTCTGGAAACCGTGGGCGTTGCGCTTCTTCAGCTTGGCCTTGCCGCGACCACCACGACGGAAGCCATCGCTTTCTTCGTCGGTAGTACGTGGGGCAACGCGTGGCGCTGGCGCCTTTTCCTTGACCGAAGCACGATGCGGAGCGTTTTTGCGCTCGCCATCGCCACCACCGCGACGATTGTTGTCGTCGGCACGTGGTTTGTCCGGACGACGCTGTTCGTCGCGCTTGCGAGTGTCTGCCGCAGGCGCTGGAGCGGCTGCCACAACCGGTGCGCTTTCACGCACTGGCTCGGCTACCACAGCAGGCGCTGCAACAGGTTCGGCTGGAGCGGTCGGCGCAGCAGCAGGCTGGCGACGCGCTTCTTCTTCGGCGCGACGCTTGGCTTCTTCTTCAGCCTTCTGACGTGCAGCATTTTCTACTGCGCGACGTTCATCCAGTTCACGCTTGCGCTCGGCTTCGATTTCTTCCGGGCTGCGCTGTACGAAGACTTTCTTCTTGCGTACTTCAACGCTGATGCTTTTGCTGCCAGCAACCCGCAGGGTGCTGGTGGTTTTACGCTGCAGCGTAATCTTGCGTGGTTCTTCCACTTTCGCCTTGTGGCTGCTTTTCAAGTGAGTCAGCAACGATTGCTTCTCACTGTCAGTCACACTTTCTTCGGCGGCGGTGTGCGGCAGACCTGCCTCACGCATCTGCTGCAACAGGCGCTCTACCGGTGTTTTGACCTCATCGGCCAGTTGTTTCACCGTGACTTGCGTCATGCACTTCTCTCCTCAGGCCGCGCCTAATTACTCGAACCAGTGGGCTCGGGCGGCCATGATCAACTTGCCGGCACGATCATCGTCAATGCCGTCGATGTCGAGCAGGTCGTCAATAGACTGCTCGGCCAGGTCTTCGCGGGTAACTACGCCGCGCACCGCCAGTTCCATCGCCAAATCCTTGTCCATACCCTCAAGCGAGAGCAGGTCTTCGGCCGGATGGGCGTCTGCCAGCTTTTCCTCAGTAGCGATGGCTTTGGTCAACAAGCGATCCTTGGCACGAGCGCGAAGCTCGTTGACGATTTCCTCGTCAAAGCCGTCGATGTTGAGCATTTCTTCCAGCGGTACGTAGGCAATCTCTTCCAGGCTGGTGAAGCCTTCATCTACCAGCACCTGAGCCAGTTCTTCGTCGACTTCCAGCTCGTCGATGAAGTTGCGCAGGATGTCGCCGGTTTCTGCTTGCTGCTTAGCCTGGATGTCCGATTCGGTCATCACGTTCAGGGTCCAGCCAGTCAACTGGCTGGCCAGACGCACGTTCTGACCACCGCGACCAATGGCCTGAGCCAGATTGTCTGCGCCAACGGCGATGTCCATTGCATGGGCATCTTCGTCAACGATAATTGCCGCAACCTCGGCCGGGGACATGGCGTTGATCACGAACTGAGCCGGGTTGTCGTCCCACAGAACGATGTCAACACGCTCACCACCCAACTCACCCGACACTGCCTGGACGCGCGAACCGCGCATACCGATGCAAGCGCCTTGCGGGTCGATGCGTTTGTCCTTGGAGCGGACGGCGATCTTGGCGCGGGATCCCGGATCACGGGACGCAGCCATCACTTCGATCAGGCCTTCGGCAATTTCCGGCACTTCGATGCGGAACAACTCGATCAGCATTTCCGGCGCGGTACGCGACAGGATCAGCTGCGGGCCGCGGTTCTCGGTGCGGATTTCCTTGAGCAGCGCACGCAGACGCACGCCAACCCGGAAAGTTTCGCGAGAAATGATGTCTTCACGGGCCAGCAACGCTTCGGCGTTGTTGCCCAGATCAACGATCACGTTGTCGCGGGTGACTTTTTTCACGGTGCCGGAGATGATTTCACCCAGGCGCTCGCGATAAGCGTCAACAACCTGAGCTCGCTCGGCTTCGCGAACTTTCTGCACGATCACTTGCTTGGCAGTCTGTGCAGCAATGCGGCCGAATTCGATGGACTCGATTTTCTCTTCGACAACGTCACCGACCTTGGCGCCAGGGTGCGTTTCGGCAACCTTGCTCGGCCAGGTTTCGATGGCCGGATCGTCCAGGTCTGCCTCTTCGACGACCGTCCAGCGACGGAAAGTCTCGTAGGCACCCGTGTGGCGATTGATTTCCACACGCAGATCAACTTCGTCTTCGAAACGCTTTTTGGTCGCAGTGGCCAGGGCCAGCTCCAGCGCTTCAAAAATCACGTTTGCCGGTACACCCTTTTCATTGGATACCGACTCAACAACCAGCAGTACTTCTTTGCTCATCGTACGCCTCGCCTTTCGCAAGCCATTGGATCCGCGGGATCCGCAGTATCTGGCACGCCTCAGTCAAAACTGGGAATAATGTTGGCCTTGTCGATCATATCGATCGGCAACAGGAACTCATGGTCTTCTACCTGCACCACGACATCCTGCTCTTCTACGCCGCGCAGAAGGCCCTGAAAGTTGCGTCGTCCTTCAAAAGGCGAGCGCAGCTTGATCTTCACTTGTTCACCGGCAAATTTTGCAAACTGCTCAAGAGTGAACAGAGGGCGTTCCATGCCAGGCGAGGAAACTTCAAGGGTGTATTCAACGGAAATTGGATCTTCAACATCCAGCACACCGCTGATCTGACGGCTGACGATGGCACAATCGTCCACCAGCACGCCGCCTTCTTTATCGATATAAACGCGCAACATCGAGTGACGACCCTGAGCCGAAAACTCGATACCCCAGCATTCATAGCCTAGGGCCACGACCACCGGGGCCAGCAAGGCCTGCAACTCTTCTAGCTTGCTCGACACCTGAACCCCCTAGTGCATGTATGTGCATGCTATGCAAAATAAAAAAATGGGCGAAACGCCCATCCTTGAAACGCCGTCGAATAGCGGCGTAGAAAGTGTCCAGCTAACAAAAAGCCCCTTAAAAGGGGCTCCTTAAACTGGTTGCGGGGGCCGGATTTGAACCGACGACCTTCGGGTTATGAGCCCGACGAGCTACCAGACTGCTCCACCCCGCGACAAAGCTGGGGCGGAAGTATACGACCGATCCCCTACAGGGTCAATGTAACCTTCCACCTGCAAGAAAGCCCGCAACAGCGGGCTCTCCTGACTAATTGGTACCGAGAAGGGGACTCGAACCCCTACACCCTATGGGCACAACCACCTCAAGGTTGCGTGTCTACCAATTCCACCACCTCGGCAATACTACGTTTGAAACCCTTCTTACTTCTGCTCTTGAGCTGGAGGCACGTCAGTCGCTGGAGTAGCCGACTTTTGCTCTTGAAGCACCGGGACATCATCAGAAGCCGGTTGTTGCTTTGGAACTTCCAGTACCGCTGGATTTGGGAGACCTACCTGAGTCAGCTGTTGAGCCTTCTCTTTAGCAAAGTAACCTAACCCTAAGCTGGTTATGAAAAAACCTGCGGCAAGTATAGCAGTAAACTTACTAAGAAAGGTAGAGGAACCTTGGCTTCCGAACACAGTATTTGAAGCACCTGCTCCGAAAGACGCACCAGCGTCCGCACCTTTACCCTGCTGCAGCAAAACCAGAGCTACTACGCCCAATGCACCCAGCAGATGAAAAACGACTACGACTGTTTCCAGCATTTTTTCAGTTTCCCGCGGCGCGACAAATCGCACCGAACTCATCTGCATTCAGGGAAGCCCCACCAATGAGGCCCCCATCGATATCCGGCATGCCGAACAGTTCGACCGCATTGGCCGCCTTCACGCTGCCGCCGTATAGAAGCCGCACACCTTGTGCGACTTCAGAATTCTCTGCCGCCAACTGGGCGCGAATGGCTGCGTGCACATCCTGCGCCTGTTGTGGCGTTGCAGTCAGCCCGGTGCCAATGGCCCAGACCGGCTCGTAAGCGATCACTGCCTTGGCAAAGGCACCAACACCCAGCTCCTCAATGATACTGCCTAGCTGACGCGAGACAACCTCAAGAGTCTTTCCGGCTTCACGCTGCTCAAGGGCCTCCCCTATGCACAACACCGGAATCAAGCCACATGCCTGTGCCGCTGCGAACTTGCGGATCAACATTCCGTCCTGCTCGCCCATGATCTGGCGGCGTTCGGAGTGCCCGACAAGCACCAGGGAACAACCTGCATCCACCAACTGACTCGGTGCAACTTCACCAGTCAACGCACCTTGCCCGGACTCCACCGCAGAATTCTGCGCGCCGACCGAAATCGACTTTCCTTTCAGGCCATCAATCACTTGATTGATATGCAGAAAAGGCGGGAATACCGCGACATCAACACCGCTCGGCAAGGCCAAGTCACGAAGGCCGTTGATCAGCTCAGCGACGCTGGCGCGGGTACCGTGCATCTTCCAGTTACCAGCTACCATAGGGCGACGCATGCTGTACCTCGTCGGTCAAAGTGGGCGCAGATGTTACCCAACACAATCAAGGCTGGCAAGCCGAATTCAGGCAGAAACTTCAGTAACCAGTTTTGCCAGCTCTTCGGCATAGCCGCGAACCAGGGTTTCGTCTTCGCCTTCGACCATCACACGCACCAGCGGTTCGGTTCCGGACTTGCGCAACAACACACGCCCACGCCCTGCCATCGCCTGGGTCACACGCTCGCTGGCCTCCTTGACCGCTGGATGTTCAAGTGGGTTTGCACCACCGCCGAAACGCACATTGATCAGCACCTGAGGGCACTTGCGCAGCGCCTGACGAGCCTGCGCCAGACTTTCATCCCGCATGCGCAGCGCCATCAGCACCTGCAGCGCAGCAATGATTGCATCACCGGTGGTGGTGTGACTAAAGCACACAACGTGTCCGGAGTTTTCACCACCCACAATCCAGTTGCGCTCCAGCAATTCGGCAATCACATAGCGGTCACCGACATTGGCACGCACGAAGGGAACACCGAGGTCAGCCAGGGCCAGTTCCAGCCCCAGGTTACTCATCAGTGTTCCGACCACGCCGCCCTGCAGCTTGTCGCGCTCATGCAGGTCACGGGCAATGATGAACAGCAACTCGTCGCCATCGACCACCGCACCCGTGTGGTCGACCATCTGAACGCGATCGCCATCACCATCGAAGGCGATTCCCAGATCGGCATGCTCAGCCACGACGGCAGCCTGCAGCGGCCCCATGTGGGTCGAACCGCAATTGTCGTTGATGTTCAACCCGTTCGGCTGCGCCGACAGCACGACGACTTCCGCGCCCAGCTCACGGAACACACTCGGCGCCACTTTATAAGTCGCACCGTGAGCGCAATCGATCACGATCTTCATTCCGGTGAAGCTGGTGCCAGTGGGCACGCTGCTCTTGCAGAATTCGATATAGCGTCCCGATGCGTCGTTGATTCGCGACACCTTGCCGATCTTGCTCGACTCCACCACAGTCATTGGCGTATCGAGCAATTCTTCAATCATCAGCTCAACCTCATCCGGAAGCTTGGTGCCTTTGCCGGAGAAGAACTTGATGCCGTTGTCATCATGCGGATTGTGCGACGCGCTGATCACGATGCCGGCTTCGGCATGAAAGGTGCGCGTCAGGTAGGCGATCGCCGGGGTCGGCATTGGCCCAAGGAGCATCACATCGGCACCCGCGGAGGTAAGCCCCGCCTCAAGTGCGGACTCGAACATGTAGCCGGAGATCCGGGTGTCCTTGCCTACCAATACCTTGCAGGCGCCCATCTTGCGGAACGCCATGCCGGCAGCCCAGCCGAGCTTGAGCATGAAATCAGGAGTAATCGGGTATTCACCGACACGCCCACGAATACCATCGGTGCCAAAATATTTTTTGCTCATAAGTGCTCCATCATTCTTATTCGGCTGATTCCACTGCGGCGATCATCCGCACCACATCCACTGTTTCGGCTACATCATGGACGCGCAATATACGCGCACCTTTCGCCGAAGCCAGCGCCGCGAGCGCCAAACCGCCATACAGCCGGTCTCCCACCGGACGATTCAATGCCTGGCCAATCATGCTCTTTCGCGAAACCCCGACCAACAGGGGCCGCCCAAGGGCATGCAGGGCTTCCATATGTTTGAACAAGCTCAGATTGTGCTGCAAGGTCTTGGCGAAACCAAAGCCGGGGTCAAGAATGATCCGCTCCGCTGGAATACCCACCAACGAACACTGATCCATGCGCTCGGCGAGAAACTCACTGACTTCCCTTGTAACGTTCTGATACTGCGGATTGTCCTGCATATCGCCTGGCTCGCCCAGCATATGCATCAGGCAAACCGGCAGACCGGTGGCCGCCGCGGCATCCAGCGCACCATCGCGACGCAACGCACGTACGTCATTGATCAACCCGGCACCCAGACGCGCAGTTTCACGCATGACGGCTGGCGTTGAGGTATCGACCGAGATGATGACGTCCAGCTCGCGAGCAATGCGCTCGACAATCGGCGCTACGCGCTCCAGCTCCTCCAGCGGCGACACCGCCCTGGCACCAGGACGGGTGGATTCGCCACCGACATCAATCAGCGTCGCGCCGGCCGCCACCATGGCTTCGGCGTGGCGCATGGCCGCGTCGAGCTGGCTGTATTGGCCACCATCGGAGAACGAATCTGGAGTGACATTGAGGATACCCATGACATGCGTCTGGGCCAAATCAAGAACCCGGTTGCCGCAAGGCAACCGGGTCGAGGACTGAACAGAAGTCATTTCAAACCTTATACGTCAGCAGCAGGACCGCCGATCGGTGTTTCCGGACGCTCATCCTGTACCACCGGCGGGGTGCCGGAAGTACCCGTGCCACCCGACCAGTCGCGTGGCTCACGAGGCGTACGACCCGCCATGATGTCGTCGATCTGCTCGGCATCGATGGTTTCGTACTTCATCAAGGCATCAGCCATGGCATCGAGCTTGTCACGGTTGTCGGTGAGGATCTGCTTCGCCGTGCCGTAGCACTGGTCGATGATGCTGCGCACTTCGGAGTCGATCAGCTTGGCTGTCTCACCGGAGAAGCTTGCACTTTGACCGCCACCGCCGCGACCGAGGAACACTTCACCCTCTTCTTCGGCATACATCAACGGGCCGAGTTTTTCCGAAAGACCCCACTTGGTCACCATGTTCCGCGCAATCTGGCTGGCACGCATGATGTCATTGGAAGCACCGGTGGTCACGCCATCGAAGCCCAGAGTCATTTCTTCTGCGATACGACCGCCATACAACGAGCAGATCTGGCTGATCAATGCACGCTTGGACAGGCTGTAACGATCCTCTTCCGGCAGGAACATGGTCACACCCAACGCACGACCGCGCGGGATGATCGACACCTTGTACACCGGATCATGCTCAGGCACGACGCGCCCCACAATGGCGTGGCCCGCTTCGTGATAAGCCGTGTTCTGCTTTTCTTTCTCGGACATGACCATGGACTTGCGCTCGGCGCCCATCATGATCTTGTCTTTCGCCAGTTCGAACTCTTTCATTTCGACGATGCGTTTGCCGGCACGGGCAGCGAACAGCGATGCCTCGTTCACCAGATTGGCCAGATCGGCACCGGAGAAGCCCGGGGTACCACGAGCGATCACGGCCGGAGCAACGTCGTCACCCATTGGCACTTTACGCATGTGAACCTTGAGAATCTGTTCGCGGCCACGAATGTCCGGCAGACCGACCACAACCTGACGGTCGAAACGGCCTGGACGCAGCAACGCAGGGTCCAGCACGTCAGGACGGTTGGTCGCGGCAATCACGATGATGCCGTCATTCATTTCGAAGCCGTCCATCTCGACCAGCAACTGGTTGAGTGTCTGCTCGCGTTCGTCGTGACCACCACCCATGCCAGCACCACGATGGCGACCGACCGCATCGATTTCGTCGATGAAGATGATGCATGGAGCGTGTTTCTTGGCCTGTTCGAACATGTCGCGAACACGGCTGGCACCCACACCGACGAACATCTCGACGAAGTCGGAGCCGGAAATGGTGAAGAAAGGTACTTTGGCTTCGCCGGCGATAGCCTTGGCCAGCAGGGTTTTACCGGTACCCGGAGGACCGACCATCAGCACACCGCGAGGAATGCGGCCACCCAGGCGCTGGAACTTGCCCGGATCGCGCAGGAACTCGACCAGCTCACCGACTTCTTCCTTGGCTTCGTCGCAACCGGCAACGTCAGCCAGGGTAGTTTTCACCTGATCCTCGGAGAGCAGGCGCGCCTTGCTCTTGCCAAAGCTCATCGGCCCGCCCTTGCCACCGGCACCGCCCTGCATCTGCCGCATGAAGAACATGAACACGGCGATGATCACCAGGATCGGGAAGCTGGCGACCAGGAGTTGGGTCCAGATGCTTTGCTGCTCAGGCTGCTTGCCTTCGACCACGACGTGGTTGTCCACCAGGTCGCCGATCAGGCCGTTGTCCTGGATCGCCGGGCGAATGGTCTTGAAGCTGTCGCCATCGTTGCGCTTGCCGGTAATCACGTAGCCATCAACCGCCACGCGCTCGACCTTGCCATCCTTGACCTGCTGGATGAAGTCGGAATAGTTGAGGGTCTGCGGCTCGTTAGGGCTGGAGAAGTTGTTCATCACCGTCACCAGGACAGCCGCGATGATCAACCACAGGATCAGATTCTTTGCCATATCGTTCAATTAACTACCCTCTGAAGCAAGCTCCGCTACTGGCGCGCGCTTCGCATGATATTCACCGGCCTAACTTACTACATTACCTACAACTTGGCAGGCGCCGTCTGTAACCCTTTGTGAAACACTTCCTACACAATATTCGCTAATTCTGACAAGGCGTAATACAAAAATCCTATCACCCCGATCGAAAATTCACTCATTCCTCACTGCGACCGCGGAAACCGCGACCCAGCAGGTACTGCTCGCGAGAACGGTCGCGCGACGAAGTCGGCTTGCGCATCTGCACCTTCTCGAACTGCTGGCGAACGCTCTTGTGGAATTCGTCGAAACCTTCGCCCTGGAAGATCTTGATCAAAAAATCACCACCGGGCTTGAGCACCCGCGTCGACAGATCCAGTGCCAATTCGCACAGGAACATCGCGCGCGGCATATCAACGGCCGGCAATCCACTCATATTGGGGGCCATGTCGGAAATCACAAGGTCTACTTCTTTATTTCCGACGGCGTCGAGGATCTGGGCCAGCACGGCATCCTCGGTAAAGTCGCCTTGAATAAAGGTGACATCGGGGATGCTGTCCATTTCAAGAATGTCAGAAGCGATCAGTGTGCCCTGCCCGCCAATCAGACGACTGGTCACCTGCGACCAGCCACCCGGAGCCGCACCCAGGTCGATTACGCTCATGCCCGGGCGGATCAAACGGTCCTTTTCCTGGATCTCCAGCAGTTTGTAGCTGGCGCGGGAACGGTACCCGTCTTTCTGTGCCATTTTGACGAATGGGTCGTTGAAATGTTCTTGCAGCCACTTAAGGCTTGTCTTGGAACGGGCCACGGGATACCTCGGAATTAAAACGGGTCGTGATTAACTGGGCGGTCCCGGACTCGCTCGGGTAAACTGGCCGCCGCTTTTTACAAGATCAGACGCAGGGGTCAGATTATGCCGCTCACTCAAGAGCAGAAGAAACAGTACAAATCCATTGGCCACCATCTGAAACCGGTTTTGATTGTGGCAGACAATGGTTTGACTGAAGGTGTGTTAGCCGAACTCGAACGCGCTTTGGCGGATCACGAGCTGATCAAGATCAAGCTCAACATCCTCGATCGCGAATCGCGCCTGGCGTCCATTGCAGAGCTCTGCAAGGTCGGCAAAGCGGATCTGGTTCAGGTCATCGGCAAGATGGCGCTGATCTACCGCAAGAACTTCAGCGTCAACAAGCAGCTGTCGAACGTCCATCGCTTCAAGTGATGGCAAGGGTCAAGGGTGTGCCTGGCGCACCCTGCCACTCCACCCCGGAACCGGCTGCAACACCAGCACCAACCCGGAAAAGCCCAGGACAAGATAGCTGAACGCCTGCCAACGCAGCGCATCCGGCCAACCAAAGCGCACCACGAAGAACATCGCGCACGCATACAGTGCCATCAACAGCAGTTGCCCGCGTATATCCCGCCATAGACTGACAAGGCCCTCGGCCTTAATCAGCACCAAAGCCTGAAAAATCAAACACGCCGTAGCGAATCCCACTACCAACGCATTGAGCGTACCTGCAATTTCGTCGATCAGCAGCGGCGCCAGGCCAATTCGGCCCAGCACCGGCAACAGACCAACTTGCAACAGCCACAAGCCACCGACCCACAACATCTGGGTCAGCTGCCAAAGCATGGCGCCCGCACGAAACGGGCGCCGGCCTTCAGACGTGGCGAACTTCGACAATCTCGTACTCGATAACACCACCAGGCGTTTTCACAGCGACCACATCACCCTCTTCCTTGGCAATCAAGGCGCGAGCGATCGGCGAACCGACGGAAATCTTGCCCAGCTTGATGTCAGCCTCGTCCTCACCAACGATCTGGTAAGTCACGCTTTCATCGGTTTCGACGTTGGCGATTTCGACGGTGGTGCCGAAAATCACCTTGCCGGTGTGAGGAATGGTCGTCACATCGATGATCACCGCGTTCTGCATGCGGCCTTCGATATCACGGATCCGTGCCTCGACCATACCCTGCTGCTCGCGGGCAGCGTGGTATTCGGCGTTTTCCTTCAAATCACCCAACTCGCGGGCCGTACCGATGTCCTGGCTGAGCTTCGGACGAACGACCTTGGTCAGGTGAGTGTGCTCTTCTTCCAGGGCGCGAGCGCCCTGAACGGTCATTGGGTACTTCGTTATGCTCATGCCTTCAATCCTGCGTGTAGATCCTGCAAGCGGCGCACGGTCTTCTCGGGACCGAACTTCAGCGCTTCGCAGATGGCTTCGCCAGCAGCAATGGTGGTGGTGCAGTAAATCTTGTGCTGCAGGGCATTACGACGAATGGAGTACGAATCAGCGATCGACTGACGACCTTCGGTGGTGTTGATGATCAGCGTGACTTCGTCATTCTTGATCATGTCGACCACGTGCGGACGACCCTCGGTCACCTTGTTCACACGGCGCACTTTCAGGCCTGCAGCCTCGATCAGCTTGGCAGTCCCGGCTGTGGCAACCACTTCGAAGCCCAAGTTGATCAGATCACGGGCCACGCCCGCAACCAGTGGCTTGTCGTCGTCACGTACGCTGATGAACGCAGTACCGCCGGTCGGCAACACTTCGCTGGCACCCATCTGGGCCTTGGCGAACGCTTCACCGAAGGTGTCGCCCACGCCCATCACTTCACCGGTCGACTTCATCTCTGGGCCGAGGATCGGGTCAACGCCAGGGAATTTGGCGAACGGGAACACCGCCTCTTTCACGCTGTAGAAGTTCGGGATGATTTCCTTGGTGAAACCCAGCTCTTTCAGGGTTTTACCGGCCATCACGCGCGCTGCGATCATCGCCAGGGAAACTCCGATGCACTTGGACACGAACGGTACGGTACGGGAAGCACGCGGGTTGACTTCGATGACGTAGATGTCTTCGCCTTGCAGCGCCAACTGCACGTTCATCAGGCCGACCACGCCCAGTTCCAGGGCCATTTTCTTGACCTGTTCGCGCATCTCGTCCTGGATGTGCGCCGGCAGCGAGTACGGCGGCAGCGAGCACGCGGAGTCACCGGAGTGAACACCGGCCTGCTCGATGTGCTGCATGATCGCGCCGATTACCACATCTTTACCGTCGCAGACCGCATCCACGTCCATTTCGATGGCGCAGTTGAGGAAGTGGTCCAGCAGCACCGGGCTGTCGTTGGACACTTGAACCGCTTCACGCAGGTAGCGCTTGAGTTCTTCTTCTTCGTAGACGATTTCCATCGCACGACCGCCCAGTACGTAGGACGGGCGCACCACCAACGGGTAACCGATCTTGGCGGCGGCACGAATGGCTTCGTCTTCGCTGCGCACGGTGGCGTTTGGCGGCTGACGCAGGTTCAGGCGCTGAACCATTTGCTGGAAGCGCTCACGGTCTTCGGCACGGTCGATGGCGTCAGGGCTGGTGCCGATGATCGGCACGCCAGCAGCTTCCAGGGCGCGGGCCAGTTTCAGCGGAGTCTGGCCGCCGTACTGGACGATCACGCCTTTCGGCTTCTCGACGCGAACGATTTCCAGCACGTCTTCCAGGGTCACTGGCTCGAAGTACAGGCGATCGGAGGTGTCGTAGTCGGTGGAAACGGTTTCCGGGTTGCAGTTGACCATGATGGTCTCGTAACCGTCATCGCGCAGGGCCAGTGCCGCGTGTACGCAGCAGTAGTCGAACTCGATGCCCTGGCCGATACGGTTCGGACCGCCACCCAGGATCATGATCTTGTCGCGACCCGATGGCGCCGCTTCGCACTCTTCTTCATACGTCGAGTACAGGTAAGCAGTGTCGGTGGCGAACTCGGCAGCGCAGGTGTCGACGCGCTTGTAGACCGGGAAGATTTCCAGCTTGTGACGATGAGCACGCAGGGCCTTCTCGGTCACACCCAGCAACTTGGCCAGGCGCATATCGGAGAAGCCTTTGCGCTTGAGACGGAACATCAGGTCGCGGTCGATGCTGGTCAGACCCAGGGTCTTGACCTTCTCTTCGTCCTTGATCAGGTCTTCCATCTGCACCAGGAACCAAGGATCGATCATGGTCATGCCGAAGATGTCTTCAACACTCATGCCGGCGCGCATGGCGTCCGCCACGTACCAGATACGCTCGGCGCCCGGCACGGTCAGCTCGCGCTTGAGCACGCTCATGCTTTCCGGGTTGCTCAGATCAACCTTCTCGTCCAGGCCGCAAACACCAACTTCCAGGCCGCGCAGGGCTTTCTGCAGGGATTCCTGGAAGGTACGGCCGATGGCCATGACTTCACCCACCGACTTCATTTGGGTGGTCAGGCGCGCGTCAGCCTTGGAGAACTTCTCGAAGGCGAAACGTGGCAGCTTGGTCACGACGTAGTCGATGGACGGTTCGAAAGACGCCGGGGTCTTGCCGCCAGTGATGTCGTTCGACAGCTCGTCGAGGGTGTAGCCCACAGCCAGCTTGGCCGCGACCTTGGCGATCGGGAAGCCAGTGGCTTTCGAAGCCAGCGCCGAGGAACGCGACACGCGCGGGTTCATTTCGATCACGACCATGCGACCGGTGTTCGGGCAGATACCGAACTGAACGTTGGAACCACCGGTTTCCACGCCGATCTCGCGCAGCACCGCCAGGGAGGCGTTACGCAGGATCTGGTATTCCTTGTCGGTCAGGGTCTGTGCCGGAGCAACGGTGATCGAGTCACCAGTGTGCACACCCATCGGGTCGAAGTTTTCGATGGAGCAGACGATGATGCAGTTGTCCTTCTTATCGCGGACAACCTCCATCTCGTATTCTTTCCAGCCGATCAGCGATTCGTCGATCAGCAGCTCTTTGGTCGGCGACAGGTCCAGACCGCGGGCGCAGATTTCTTCGAACTCTTCACGGTTGTAAGCGATACCGCCACCGGTGCCGCCCATGGTGAAGGACGGACGGATGATGCACGGGAAGCCGAGCTTCTCGAGGACCGCGTTGGCCTCTTCCATGCTGTGGGCGATACCGGAACGCGGGCACGCCAGGCCGATGGACTTCATCGCCTTGTCGAAACGCGAACGGTCTTCAGCCTTGTCGATTGTATCGGCGTTGGCACCGATCATCTCTACGCCGAACTTTTCCAGAACGCCTTCGCGCTCCAGGTCCAGGGCGCAGTTCAGAGCAGTCTGGCCGCCCATGGTGGGCAGCAGCGCGTCCGGACGTTCTTTCTCGATGATCTTGGCAACGGTCTGCCACTTGATCGGTTCGATGTAGGTGGCGTCGGCCATGGCCGGGTCGGTCATGATGGTGGCCGGGTTGGAGTTCACCAGGATGACGCGGTAACCCTCCTCGCGCAGGGCTTTACAGGCCTGGGCGCCGGAGTAGTCGAATTCACAGGCCTGGCCGATCACGATCGGGCCAGCGCCGAGAATCAGGATGCTTTTAATGTCTGTACGTTTTGGCATGGGTTTGTCACTCAAATCCGCAGGTCAGTCGGCAAGCCGTCTTGTTCAATCTCTGAAGACTTGAGGGGGCCGCCGATGCGGGACCACCCTCAAGCTTTGCTACATCATGGCGAGCGATCAGCGTCGCTTGGCCATCTCGTTGATGAAGCGATCGAACAATGGCGCCACGTCGTTCGGGCCAGGGCTGGCTTCCGGGTGACCCTGGAAGCTGAAGGCGCTCTTGTCGGTACGCTCGATCCCTTGCAGGGTGCCGTCGAACAGCGATTTGTGAATCGCGCGAACGTTGGCTGGCAGGGTAGCTTCGTCCACGGCAAAACCGTGGTTCTGGCTGGTGATCATCACCACACCGGTGTCCAGGTCCTGGACCGGGTGGTTGGCACCGTGGTGACCGTGACCCATTTTCAGGGTCTTGGCACCGGAGGCCAGGGCCAGCAGTTGGTGACCGAGGCAGATACCGAAGACCGGGATCTCGGTTTCCAGCACGTCCTTGATCGCCTGGATCGCGTAGTCGCATGGCTCCGGATCACCAGGGCCGTTGGACAGGAACACGCCGTCCGGCTTCAGCGCCAGCACATCGGCAGCAGGGGTTTGCGCTGGCACCACGGTCACACGGCAACCGCGCTCGACCAGCATGCGCAGGATGTTCACCTTGACGCCGTAGTCGTAGGCAACCACGTGGTATGGCAGTTCGGACGCGTCGATGGTCGCGTGGCTGTCGGTTTTCAGATCCCAGACAGTCGAACGCCATTCGTAGCTGTCCTTGGTGCTGACAACCTTCGCCAGATCCATGCCTTTCAGACCAGGAAAACCCTGGGCGGCGGCGATGGCGGCTTCTTCGGAAATGTTGTCACCGGCCATGATGCAGCCGTTCTGCGCGCCTTTTTCACGCAGGATGCGCGTCAGGCGGCGGGTGTCGATACCGGCGATGGCTACAACGTTGTTGGCCTTCAGGTAATCGGACAGGGACATCGTGTTACGCCAGTTGCTCGCCACCAGAGGCAGGTCACGGATGACCAGGCCAGCGGACCAGACGCGGTTGGACTCGGCGTCTTCCGGCGTGGTGCCGGTGTTGCCGATGTGCGGGTAAGTCAGGGTAACGATCTGTTGGGCGTAGGAAGGATCGGTAAGGATTTCCTGATAGCCGGTCATTGCGGTGTTGAACACCACCTCACCAACGGTTTGACCGTCGGCTCCAATGGCTTCGCCGCGAAAAATGCTGCCATCAGCAAGGGCGAGTATGGCTGGCTTAGTCAAGAAGACCTCCCGTAAATAAAGCCTGAAAGGGCGATCGCAGGTTGTAAAAAAGCGGAGTGACGTATGGACACGTCACCCCGCTTCTTCACTGAATTATTCTGCGCGCTTTTAGTGGACACACTAAAGCTGTAGCTTACAGAAAAAGGCCTTTTCGGTCTACCGCCAATGAGCCTTAAAGGCTGGAGAATGCGACAGGACGTCGCTTGACGGAACAAAACCGGGCTCAAACGCGGTGCGCGAGCCCGATTTCGGGTGCATCTTAACGCAGATCGAGCACGTCTTGCATGTCGTAAAGGCCAGGCGCGCGCCCGTCCAGCCACAATGCAGCACGTACCGCGCCCTTGGCGAAGGTCATGCGACTGGACGCCTTGTGGGTGATCTCGACACGCTCGCCGTCGGCGGCGAACAGCACGGTGTGATCACCGACGATGTCGCCGGCACGCACAGTGGCGAAACCGATGGTTTCACGATCACGCGCACCGGTCTGGCCTTCACGGCCATACACCGCCACTTTCTTCAGGTCACGACCCAACGCATCGGCAATCACCTCGCCCATGCGCACGGCAGTGCCAGACGGCGCGTCGACTTTATGCCGATGGTGAGCCTCAGTGATTTCGATATCGACATCGTCACCCAATACGCGAGCAGCCGTATCGAGCAACTTCAGGCACAGGTTGACCCCGACACTGAAGTTGGCCGCGAAGACAATCGGAATGTCCTTGCCCGCTTCCGCCAGCAACTGCTTTTCTTCAACACTGAAGCCCGTGGTCCCGATGATCATGGCCTTGCCGTGTTTACGGCAGAAAGCCAGGTTCTTCAGGGTCACCGTCGGGTGCGTGAAGTCGATCAGCACGTCGAACTCGTCGACCACCCGATCCAGATCGCCGGACAGCGGCACACCAATGCGACCGATAGCCGCCAGCTCACCGGCATCCGCACCGACCAGCGTGCTGTCAGGACGATCCACTGCCGCCGTCAACCCGGCGCCCGGCGCCTGCTGCACCGCTTCAATCAGGGTCTTGCCCATGCGCCCGGCGGCGCCCATCACTGCTATACGTCGCATGCCTGTCTCCTTACAAATCGCCGAAGAAGCGTTTCACGCCTTCGAACCAGCCAGTGGTTTTCGGCGAATGGCTGTTGTCGTCCGCCAGCGAACTGCGGAATTCCTCGAGCATTTCACGCTGGCGACGGCTCAGGTTGACCGGCGTCTCGACCGCCACACGGCACATCAAGTCGCCCGCACCACCGCCACGCACAGGGGCGACACCCTTGCCACGCACACGGAACTGCTTGCCGGTCTGGGTCCCCTCGGGGATCTTCAACTTGACCCGACCATCAAGGGTCGGAATCTCCAGCTCGCCACCCAGCGCCGCATCGACGAAGCTGATCGGCACTTCGCAGAACAGGTGCTTGCCATCACGCTGGAAGATCGAGTGCTCGCGCACGTTGATCACCACGTACAGGTCGCCGGTCGGGCCACCCTGGGCACCCGCCTCGCCTTCGCCGGACAGACGAATGCGGTCACCGGTATCGACGCCGGCCGGCACTTTCACCGACAGAGTCTTGTACTCTTCGACGCGACCTTCGCCGTGGCAGGAATCGCACGGATCGGAAATGATCTTGCCCTGGCCATGGCAGCGCGGGCAGGTCTGCTGCACCGAGAAGAAGCCTTGCTGCATGCGCACCTGGCCGATACCACCGCACGTCGGACAGGTCACCGGCGAAGAACCTTTCTTGGCACCGGAGCCATCGCACGGCTTGCAATTGACCAGCGTCGGAACGCGGATATTCACGGTCGTGCCGCGTACCGCTTCTTCCAGGTCCAGCTCCAGGGTGTAGCGCAAGTCACTGCCGCGCTGAGCGCCGCCACGGGAACCGCCGCGACCGCCACCGAAGAAGTCACTGAAGACATCGCCAAAGATATCGGAGAAGTTCTGACCGCCGAAACCGGCACCGCCGCCACCCATGCTCGGGTCGACACCGGCATGACCGTACTGGTCGTAGGCCGCGCGCTTGCTGGAATCCGACAGCACTTCGTAGGCCTCGTTGGCCTCCTTGAACATCTCTTCCGACGCCTTGTCATCGGGATTACGGTCCGGGTGATGCTTCATCGCCAGGCGACGGTAAGCCTTTTTCAGGTCCGCTTCGCTTGAGCCACGCTCAACACCCAATACTTCGTAATAGTCACGCTTTGCCATAAGTCTTTGCACTCTTGAGGACGTCCGGCAAAACCCTCCTGAGTTTGCCGAACTCGTTGAGCCCCAATACAGGCCCGGACCCAACTCACGTCAATTCAACGATCCTGGTCTTTGATTCGATGCGGTACTTTCAGCTCGAAAAGCAGGAGCATTTCCGGCCATACCGCCAGCACGCGAACGCTGTCGCATGCTGTAAAAATTCGCGTATTCCAGATACGCCAACGCGGGAGCAAGCTCCCGCGCGGCGACATCCTACCAGTCACCGCCTAAAGGCAGTCAACCGGCCGACCAACAACTTACTTGTGGTCTTTGACTTCTTCGAACTCGGCATCGACAACATCGTCAGCCTTTTCAGCTTTCTCATCGTGCGGTGCCGCGCCTTCAGCAGGCTGAGCCTGTTCGGCGTACATCTTCTGTGCAACCGGCGCCGAGACTTTCGACAGCTCTTCAACCTTGGCTTCGATGGCAGCCTTGTCGTCGCCTTTTACAGCGGCTTCCAGTGCAACCACGGCAGCTTCGATCGCGGTCTTCTCTTCAGCGGTGACCTTGTCGCCCGCGTCAGCAACCATTTTGCGCGTCGAGTGAACCAGTGCGTCGCCCTGGTTACGGGCAGCGGCCAGCTCTTCGAACTTGCGGTCTTCCTCGGCGTTAGCCTCGGCATCACGCACCATGCGCTCGATTTCCTCGTCGGACAGACCGGAGTTGGCCTTGATCACGATCGACTGAGTCTTGCCGGTAGCCTTGTCCTTCGCACCTACGTGCAGGATGCCGTTGGCGTCGATGTCGAAGGTCACTTCGATCTGCGGCACGCCACGTGGAGCTGGTGGAATGTCGGCCAGGTCGAACTTGCCCAGGGACTTGTTCTGAGCAGCCTGCTTACGCTCGCCTTGCAGCACGTGAATGGTCACGGCGCCCTGGTTGTCGTCGGCAGTCGAGAACACTTGCGATTTCTTGGTAGGAATCGTGGTGTTTTTCTCGATCAGCGCAGTCATCACGCCACCCATGGTTTCGATACCCAGAGTCAGCGGGCTGACGTCGAGCAGCAGAACGTCTTTTACGTCACCAGCCAGTACCGCACCCTGGATGGCAGCCCCCATGGCAACCGCTTCGTCCGGGTTGACGTCTTTGCGAGCTTCTTTACCGAAGAACTCGGTGACCAGCTTCTGAACCAGTGGCATACGGGTCTGACCGCCCACCAGGATCACGTCGTTGATCGCACCAACGTCGATACCGGCATCTTTCATTGCGATGCGGCAAGGCTCGATGGTGCGCTGAACCAGGTCTTCCACCAATGCTTCGAGCTTGGCGCGGGAGATCTTCACGTTCAGGTGCTTCGGACCGGTGGCGTCTGCAGTGATGTACGGCAGGTTCACGTCGGTCGACTGGCTCGAGGACAGTTCGATCTTGGCTTTTTCAGCGGCTTCTTTCAGGCGCTGCATGGCCAGCGGGTCACCCTTGAGGTTCATGCCGCTTTCTTTCTTGAATTCGTCGACGAGGTAGTCGATCAGACGAATGTCAAAGTCTTCACCGCCCAGGAACGTGTCACCGTTGGTGGCCAGTACTTCGAACTGGTGCTCGCCATCGACTTCAGCGATCTCGATCACGGAAACGTCGAAAGTACCACCACCCAGGTCATAAACGATCACGGTGTGATCGCCCTTGGCCTTGTCCATACCGTAAGCCAGAGCAGCAGCGGTTGGTTCGTTGATGATACGTTTTACGTCCAGACCGGCGATGCGGCCAGCGTCTTTGGTCGCCTGGCGCTGGCTGTCGTTGAAGTAGGCCGGAACGGTGATCACCGCTTCAGTCACGGTCTCGCCGAGGTAGTCTTCGGCGGTCTTCTTCATTTTCTTCAGGATTTCAGCCGAGATTTGTGGCGGTGCCATTTTCTGGCCGTTCACTTCAACCCAGGCGTCGCTGTTGTCAGCCTTGACGATCTTGTAAGGGACCATCTGGATGTCTTTCTGCACGACTTCTTCGTCGAAACGACGACCGATCAGACGCTTCACCGCATACAGGGTGTTGTGCGGATTGGTCACAGCCTGACGCTTGGCCGACTGGCCAACCAGGATTTCGCCATCGTTGGCGTAAGCGATGATCGACGGCGTGGTACGCGCGCCTTCAGCGTTTTCAATAACTTTGGCCTTGCCGTTTTCCAGCACGGAGACGCAGGAGTTGGTAGTCCCCAGGTCGATACCGATAATTTTGCCCATGTTCACTCTCCCGAAACTTTGGATTTGGTTGCCGCAGCAGTGGTGGCTAACTGCGGTAGCACTTAAACGCTTGACTTATAAATGGGGGCCTTGCGGCGGATTTCAAGCCTGCTCGTCAATCGAAGGCGAAACCGGCGCAGGCGCCTTGCTGACCACAACCATCGCCGGGCGCAGCAGGCGACCATTGAGCTGATAGCCCTTCTGGAACACCTTCAGAACACTGTTCGGCTCGACATCGGCGCTTTCCTGCATGGCCATCGCCTGATGCTGAACAGCGTTGAACGGTTCGCCATGCGGATCGATCGCTTCAAGCTGATAACGCTTGAGAGTGTCGTGGAACATTTTCAGGGTCAGCTCGATGCCTTCGCGCATCGGACGAATGCTTTCGTCGTCCGGGCTGGACAGTTCCAGGCCGCGCTCCAGGCTGTCGACGATCGGCAACAGGTCGCCGGCGAATTTTTCCAGTGCAAACTTGTGAGCCTTCTCCACATCCTGCTCGGCGCGACGGCGGACGTTCTGCAGATCGGCGGCTACACGCAAAGCCTGATCCTGAGCGCCTGCCAGTTGCTCTTCGAGCACTTGTACACGAGCCGCCAGGTCATCACCCGAAGCCTCGGGCGCCTGGTTGGCGTCTGGGTTTTGCGTATCCACTGTCTGTTCGTCAGCCATAGATTTCTCCTTTCAATTTCGTCCGCGAGCTCAACTCGCGCTTCTGCCCAGCTATATGGGGCCGCAAAATCCGGCTTCAAGGGGCGTCGATGATTAACCCTACAAAAAACAATCGCATTGTCATGCCAGCTCGCGATAAGGGTTTTGTCGGACCGAGCGAATCGAGCTAACGGAGGGCATTGTCAGCCAGAAACAAAACACTGTATAAATAACCAGACCTAACACCTGGGAGCGGCCCATATGCTGGTGCACCTGTCCGTACACAACTACGCCATCGTTGAACATCTCGATCTCGAACTCGATCGCGGGATGAGCGTGATCACCGGGGAAACCGGCGCGGGCAAGTCGATCATGCTCGACGCGCTGGGCCTGACCCTGGGCGATCGTGCCGACAGCGGCGTGGTCCGTCCCGGCGCCGACAAGGCCGATATCCTGGCCACCTTCGATCTGGCCGACATTCCGGAAGCCAGCGCCTGGCTGGCCGAACGCGACCTCGAAAACGACGGCCCGTGCATCCTGCGCCGGGTGATCACATCCGAAGGACGCTCGCGCGGCTACATCAACGGCACACCCTGCCCGCTTGGCGATCTGAAGGCGCTGGGCGAACTGCTGATCGACATTCACAGCCAGCACGAACACCAATCCCTGCTCAAGACCGACACCCACCGTCGCCTGCTCGATGAATATGCCGGCGCGACGGATCTGGCCCGCCAGGTTCAACTCGCCGCACAACGCTGGCGCCAGACCCGCCAGGAACTGGAGCGGCTCTCCAACTCCGGTGACGAGCAACGCGCCCGTCATCAATTGCTCAGCTATCAACTCGAAGAACTGGAAAACCTTGGCCTCGGTGACAATGAGCTGGAGCTGCTGGAACAGGAACACAAGAACCTGACCAACGCCGAAACGCTGCTGGGGATTTGCCGGCAAGTCGTCGAACAATGCAGCGAAAGTGATTCCGGAAATGTCCTCAACGCCCTCACCGCCAGCCTCAACCGACTGTCGAGCGTGAACAGCTCGATCGGCGCCCTGGGCGAAGCCAGCAGCTTGCTGACCAGCGCACAGATCCAGGTTGAAGAGGCCGTGGGCGAACTGAACCGCTTCCTCGACAATTTCGATGCCGATCCATCGCGCCTTCAGTACCTTGAAGAACGCCTCGATGCGATCTACACCCTGGCGCGCAAACACCGCATCCAGCCGACTGAAGTGGCCGAGATGCAACAGAAGCTGCTGGACGAAATCGAAACCCTGAATGCCAACGACGAATCCATCGAGCGCCTGAGCGATGAGCTGTCGTCCTACGCCCGGCACTACCAGGAAAAGGCCCGGGAGCTGAGCGATCTAAGGCATCAAGCATCGAACAGCCTGGCCAGCGCCGTGGAGCAGGAAATCCAGCGATTGGGCATGCCCGGTGGCCGCTTCACCATTGAACTGCGCCCGAACAGCGGCAACGAACTGCTGCCAAACGGACTCGAACAGGTAGAACTGCTGGTCAGTGCCAACCCCGGGCAACCACTGAAGGCCCTGGCGAAAGTGGCGTCCGGCGGCGAACTGTCGCGGATCAGCCTGGCGATTCAGGTGATCACCGCACAGACCTCCCGTGTACCGACCCTGGTATTCGACGAAGTCGACGTCGGCATTGGCGGCCCGACCGCAGAAATCGTCGGCCAGTTGCTGCGCAGACTCGGCGAGCGTGGGCAGGTACTGACCGTAACCCACTTGCCGCAAGTGGCAGCTCAGGGCCATCAGCATCTATTTGTGCATAAAGTACGCGGCGAAGATGCCACCCGTACGGCCGTATCCAAACTGAGCAAAAATGACCGCGTCGAAGAAGTCGCACGGATGCTGGGCGGCATCGATCTGACCAAGGAATCCCTGGCTCACGCCAAGAAAATGGTCGTCACTGCAAAAATCTAAAGCGAACCCTGTAGGAGCTGCCGCAGGCTGCGATCTTTTGACTTTGCCCCTTCTAAAGGCACAGATCAAAAGATCGCAGCCTGCGGCAGCTCCTACAGGAACCATGTGCAAACCAGCACACGACGCAGAAAGCACGAAGGCGACCCTGGGGTCGCCTTCGCTCGTTTCGCGAACGGAAGTTCGCGCGACATGCTTACTTTTTCTTGCGTACGTACAGCACCAGATTGTGATCAACCATCTCGAAGCCATACTTGTCGACGATTGCTTTCTGAAGCCGCTCGATTTCTTCGTCGAAGAATTCGATCACTTCGCTGGTTTCGACGTTGACCATATGGTCGTGATGCTTTCCGTCGTCCAGTTCGAAGACCGCATGGCCTCCGTCGAAGTTGTGTCGCACCACAAGGCCAGCTGCCTCGAACTGGGTCAGAACACGGTAAACCGTGGCCAGACCGACGTCCTCACCAGCCTCCATAAGGGCCTTGTAGACATCCTCGGCACTCATGTGGCGTTGCTCGGCGGAGTCGAGCATTTGCAGAATTTTGACCCGTGGCAGGGTCACTTTGAGGCCGGCTTTGCGTAGTTCGCTATTTTCAACCATGGTCAGCTTTCTCGCGATGCTGCTTCGCAGCTTCTCTTAATGCGGGTATGATCGGCGTTTACGTTGTCCCAGCCAAGATAGTGGAAGTCGCCCACCGATGCAAAACACCAAGCTCTTGCTAACCAGTTTCACCTTTGTGGGACTGCTCGCACTCGCCGGTTGTTCATTCCCCGGGGTTTACAAAATCGACATCCAGCAGGGCAATGTCGTCACGCAGGACATGATAGACCAGTTACGCCCGGGAATGACCCGCAAGCAAGTACGGTTTATCATGGGCAACCCTCTGCTGACTGACACGTTCCATGCCGATCGCTGGGATTATCTGTACAGCCTGCAACCGGGTGGCGGTGAACGCCAACAGGAACGCATCAGCGTTATCTTCAACCCAAATGATCAGCTTGTCAGCCTCTCTGGTGATTTCATGCCAGGCGTGAGCCGTGACGAAGCCATTCTCGGCAAGGACAGCGGCACGACAGTGGCTGCCCCGGCAGAAAACGTCGAGAAGCCAAAACCGGAAAAGCCGGTCAAGCCAGGTTCGCTGCTGGACCAGATCCAGAAGGACGTCGACGGCGTAGAAACCGTTCCGGTCCCGACGCCGCAACCACTGGACACCTCGCCGCAATAATTTGCGACGCAATAAAAAAGCCCGGCATGCCCGGGCTTTTTATTGCCTGATGTTCAAAACACTCACTGATTCCTGGCTTTGGCTTCAGCAGCTTTGGCCGCGCGCAGTCGGCGCACCTCTTTCGGATCGGCCAACAGGGGGCGGTAAATCTCGATACGATCCCCGGCCTGGACTGCCCGACTCTCAGGGTCAGCTACTACCTTGCCGAAGATCCCTACGGGACAATTGGCCAGATCCAGCTCAGGAAACTCCTCAGCCAGGGCAGACCCGAGCAAGGCTGCCCGCACGCTAGTCCCGACCGGCACCGTCAGCGTCAACAGCACCTGACGGTCCGCGGCCGCGTAGACCACTTCGACTTCAATCATGCCCTCAACCATGTATCTGCTTGGCACGCTGGCAGAACGCATCCACCAGGGTGTTGGCCGCCTGATTGAACAGCGGCCCCAAGGTGGCACGAACCAGTGGCCCGGCATAATCGAACGACAGATCGAGGCTGATCTTGCAGGCCTTGTCGGTCAGCGCCTTGAATACCCAGATGCCATGCAATTGGGTGAAAGGGCCCTCTTCGAGGTTCATTTCGATCGACTGCCCGGGAACCAGGGTGTTGCGCGTGACGAAATGTTGACTGAGGCCGCCCTTGGCCACCCCAACGCTCGCCCGCATATGCTCAAGGGAACTCTCCAGGACTTCGGCCGAAGAGCACCACGGCAGAAACTCCGGGTAGCGCGCCACGTCGTTGACCAGGTCATACAGCGCTTGAGCCGGGTACGGCAGCAAGGCCGAACGTGAAATGTGTGTCGTCATGTCAGCGTCACTTCCACAGCTGGGCGGCAAACACTACGAGGATGCCGATGGGCGCCACATAGCGCATCAAGAACAAGGACAGACCAAACAGCGCCGGGTTGCGGATCGACAACTCGTCGCGCACCGCTTCGCGCCCCATGATCCAGCCCGCAAACACCACGAAACACAAACCGCCAAGCGGCAACATGATTCGCGAGGTGAAGAAATCGATCACGCCAAAGAAGTCGAGACCACCGGTTGCTCCCCATTGGTAGAGGTGGAACATCCCGCCCTCGTTCACGAAGAACTTGGCCTCCTTCCAGATATTGAAGGAGAACACCGTGCCCAGGCCGACGAACCAGCAACTGAAAGCCAGCCAGAAGGTGACCCATGCACGACTCACTTTAGTGCGTTCCACCAGGTAGGCCACCATCGGTTCAAGCAGGGAAATCGCCGAACTCCAGGCAGCGACCGCCACCAGCACGAAGAACACCACCCCCATCAATTGCCCGAACGCCACGTTGCCGAAGGCAAACGGCAGGCTGACGAACATCAGCCCCGGCCCTTCGCTCGGGTTCAGGCCCGCCGCGAAAACAATAGGAAACAATGCCAGGCCAGCCACCAGGGAAACGAAGGTGTCGAGCAGCGCCACGCCAACGACAGTCCCCGATATCGACGAGCTCTTCGGCATGTAGGCGCCATAGATCATGATCGAACCGACGCCCACGCTCAGGGAAAAGAACGCATGCCCCATCGCGGGCAACAAGCCATCCATAACCTTTTCCGGATGGAAGTCGAACATGAAATGCACGCCCTCCATGAAATGACCGGTGGTCATGCTGTAGCCCAGCAGCACCAGGACCATCACGAACAACAACGGCATCATGATGCGCAGACTGCGTTCAAGCCCGGCGACCACGCCCTTTGCGATCACCACCGCTGACAAAAGCATGAAAATCGTGTGCCAAAGTGTCAGGCGCCAGGGATCGGCAATGACATTGCCGAAGTAAGCCCCCACCTGATCCGCGGTCACACCCTGAAAGTCGCCACGCCCCATGTCGATGATGTAATCCAGCGACCAGCCGCCCACCACACTGTAGAACGACAGGATCAGCAACGCCGTGATCATTCCGGCAAATGCGCCCCAGGACCATTTGCCCGAGTGCCCCGCCTCGACCGCCAGCGCCTTCAAGGCATTGGCCGGGCTCTGCCGTGCACGCCGGCCGATCAGCGTTTCGGCCAGCATGACCGGCACGCCAATCAGCGCGATGCAGGCCAGGAACATCAGCACGAAGGCACCGCCGCCATAGACGCCGACCATATACGGGAATTTCCAGATACTACCCAGCCCCACGGCCGAACCGGTCGCGGCGAGTATGAAGACCCAGCGGCTAGCCCAACTGCCGTGGACAGAAACCTTGTCTGTCGACATCGTTATCACGCCCAAGCGTTCAAAAAAGAGGCCGCATTGTCCGGGATTCAATCAACCTGCTCAAGCACGTAGCAACCCCGTAGCCGACTCTGTTGTAACTCCCTATAATGCCGCCCCTATGGCTAAACAGAAGAAACACCCAACAGGGACCATCGCGCAAAATAAAAAGGCGCGACACGATTACTTCATCGAGCACAAGTTCGAGGCTGGTCTGGTCCTGGCCGGCTGGGAAGTAAAAAGTCTGCGGGCGAGCAAGCTGCAACTGGTTGACAGTTATGTACTGCTCAAGGATGGCGAAGCCTGGCTGCTCGGCAGCCACATTACGCCCCTGACGACCGCCAGTACCCACGTCATCGCGGACCCGGTGCGCACCCGCAAGTTGCTGCTCAACCGGCGCGAGCTGGAAAAGCTGGCCGCTGCCGTGCAGCAAAAGGGTTACGCCTGCGTGTGCCTGTCCTGGTACTGGAGCAAGCACATGGTCAAGTGCGAGATCGCCCTGGGCAAGGGCAAGAAGGAATACGACAAGCGCGATACCGAGCGCGAACGCGACGCTGGCCGCGAGTTGCAGCGTGCAGTGCGCAACAAAGGCAAGGAAGACTGATTTTTCTGCCTGTGATTCGCAGCGCCATCGAAAAGATCGCAGCCTGCGGCAGCTCCTACATTGGAATGCGTTCTCTGTAGGAGCTGCCGAAGGCTGCGATCTTTTGCTTCAAAAGGTCACATCCCCTTGCGCCGCTCCGCCCGGGCCACGCGCTGTACTTCCTGACGCACTTCTTCCAGCACCTCCTGCACATACAGAATGTGCCGACTGGAAACTTCCCGCGCCTGCTCCGCCCGCCCTTCGATAATCGCCTGGTACAACTCCCGATGCTGCGTGATCAGCATGTCGCGGGTTTCAGTGCGCTGCTTGTACATGCCACCGATGTTGGTCACCACGTTGCGCTTGAGCAAGTCGAACAGCCCGCGAATGGTATGCAGCAGCACGGCGTTGTGGCTGGCCTCGGCGATCGCCAGGTGAAAACTTGCGTCCGCGGCCCCCTCTTCGGCACGACTCACCTCTTCGTGACGCGAATAGCAGTCCTGCAACTTGTTGAATGCCGCGGTCAGCCGCTCACGATCCACATCAGTGGCGCGCAACGCAGCGTAGTAGGCGCAAGACGCTTCCAGCGTATGGCGAAACTCGAGCAGATCGCGCTGCGCCTCAGGATTGCTTTCCAGCAGATGCAACAAGGGATCACTGAAGGTGGTACCCAGTGATTCCACCACATAGTTGCCGCCGCCCTGGCGACTGACCAGCAGCCCCTTGGCGGTGAGCTTCTGAATGGCTTCACGCAACGAAGGGCGGGACACGCCAAATTGTTCGGCCAACGCGCGCTCGGCCGGTAAGCGTTCCCCGGCCTTCAACGTGCCCTCGAGGATCATGCCCTCAAGCTGCTCGACAATATCGTCAGACAAACGGCGCTGACGAATCTGATCAAACCCCATAACTCGATTTCTCCACGATCCGACGGCTCGCCGGGGCTCTATTCTGGCCTATCGGCGCCGCACCAGCACCTGCCACAGCGCATTTGTTCATGCCAGACGGACGACCTGCGCACTTTGCATTCGACAAAAGTTTTAGGGCGGCAAATTGACACACCGCCTACAAGGCTTTTACCCTAGCCAACAGCGATTGTAAATTGGTCTTACCAATTATCCAAGAACGCTGATCAGTGCCTGACCAACAACAATTAGGGGCCACCCCATATGCAAACCTGGCAACAGCTCTATACCCCGCTCGGCAGCCTCGGCCTGTCCGCACTCGCAGCCGTCATCCCCATCGTGTTTTTCTTCCTCGCCCTGGCCGTATTCCGCCTCAAAGGGCACGTGGCCGGCAGCATCACCCTGGCTTTGTCGATCCTGGTGGCGATCTTCGCTTTCCAGATGCCGGTCGATATGGCGCTTGCCGCCGCCGGGTATGGCTTCGCCTATGGCCTGTGGCCTATTGCCTGGATCATCGTGGCAGCAGTGTTCCTCTACAAGCTGACGGTCAAGAGCGGTCAGTTTGAAGTCATCCGCAGTTCGGTCCTGTCGATCACCGATGACCAGCGCCTGCAGGTTCTGCTGATCGGCTTCTGCTTCGGTGCATTCCTGGAAGGTGCCGCCGGCTTCGGCGCGCCGGTGGCGATTACCGCCGCACTCCTTGTAGGACTGGGCTTCAACCCGCTGTACGCCGCTGGCTTGTGCCTGATCGCCAACACCGCACCAGTAGCCTTCGGCGCCCTCGGCATTCCGATCATCGTGGCCGGGCAAGTGACCGGCATCGACGCGTTCAAGATCGGCGCCATGACCGGCCGCCAACTGCCACTGCTGTCGCTGTTCGTGCCATTCTGGCTGGTATTCATGATGGACGGCCTGCGCGGCGTGAGGGAAACCTGGCCAGCAGCCCTGGTGGCCGGTTTGAGTTTTGCCGTGACCCAGTACTTCACCTCGAACTTCATCGGCCCGGAACTGCCGGACATCACCTCGGCCCTGGCCAGCCTGATTTCCCTGACCCTGTTCCTGAAAGTCTGGCAACCAAAACGCGCCGCCGGCCAACACATCGTCGGCGCTGTCTCGGCCTCCGTGGTAAGCGCCAGCGTCGGTGGTTTCGGCCAGAAGCGCACAACCGTGGCTTCGCCTTACAGCCTTGGGGAAATCGTCAAGGCCTGGTCGCCGTTCCTGATCCTGACCGTACTGGTCACCATCTGGACCCTGAAGCCGTTCAAGGCGATGTTCGCCGCCGGCGGCTCGATGTACAGCTTCGTGTTCAACTTCGCGATCCCGCACCTGGATCAGATGGTGATCAAGGTCGCGCCGATCGTGGCCGCGCCAACCGCCCTTCCGGCAGTGTTCAAACTGGACCCGATTTCCGCCACCGGCACAGCGATCTTCTTCTCGGCGCTGATCTCGATGCTGGTACTGAAGATCAACGTCAAAATTGGTCTTACCACTTTTAAAGAGACCTTCTACGAGCTGCGCTGGCCGATCCTGTCCATCGGCATGGTGCTGGCGTTCGCCTTCGTCACCAACTACTCAGGCATGTCCTCGACCATGGCCTTGGTGTTGGCAGGCACCGGTGCAGCCTTCCCGTTCTTCTCGCCGTTCCTCGGTTGGCTGGGCGTGTTCCTCACCGGCTCCGATACTTCGTCCAACGCTCTGTTCAGTTCGCTGCAAGCAACCACCGCGCACCAGATCGGTGTCAACGACACCTTGCTGGTAGCGGCGAACACCAGCGGCGGCGTGACCGGCAAGATGATTTCGCCACAATCGATCGCCGTGGCCTGCGCCGCGACCGGCCTGGTGGGCAAGGAATCGGATCTGTTCCGCTTCACGCTCAAGCACAGCCTATTCTTTGCAACGATTGTCGGCTTGATCACCTTGGCTCAGGCCTACTGGTTCACCGGCATGCTGGTGCACTAAGGACTACAAGCAAAACGGCAAAAACCGACGCCGGGCCACGCCCCCGGCGTCCGCAATTCACACCCCGGTCTGTAAGGCTGCTGAAAGCTTCCGGCTCTATATTCAGCAGCCTCAACAGACGAATAACCGGGACCACCCGGAGACACGCCTGATGAGCGAGCTTTTTTACAACGCTGTGCCGAATGCGACCCGTGTCGCCCCGCCACTGCCCGAGCCTCGGCAATACCCCAGCGAGAAACCGTCACGGGTCTACCTGTTCGGGACCTGCGTGGTCGATTTGTTCTACCCCGAAGCCGGGATGGATGCGATCCACCTGCTGGAACGCGAAGGCATTCGTGTCGAGTACCCGCAAGGGCAAAGCTGCTGCGGACAACCGGCCTACACCTCGGGTTACACCGAACAGGCACGGACCGTGGCGCGCTCGCAACTGGCGCTGTTTGCCGGGGATTATCCGGTGGTGGTGCCGTCAGGCTCCTGTGCCGGGATGTTGCGCGAACACTATGCCGACTTGTTCAAGGACGAGCCGCACACGTTGAAACAGGTTCAGGCGCTGGCTGCCAGAACCTTTGAGCTGGCCGAGTTCCTGTTGTTTGTCTGCAAGGTGCAGTTCAAGGACAGCGGCGAGCCGGTGAAAGTGGCACTGCACACTTCGTGTTCGGCACGCCGCGAAATGAACACCCACCTGCACGGCCGCGAGTTGTTGTCGCAGTTGAGCAATGTGGAGCGGGTCAATCACGATCACGAAAGTGAGTGCTGTGGCTTTGGCGGAACATTCAGCGTCCGTATGCCAGACATTTCCGGCGCAATGGTGGCTGACAAGACCCGGGCGTTGAAGGAGTCCGGTGCGCACAAGGTATTGAGTGCCGATTGCGGCTGTTTGATGAACATCAACGGCTCATTGGAAAAACAGCAGGAAGCGTTGCGCGGTCAGCATCTGGCCAGCTTCCTCTGGCAGCGTACCGGAGGTGCCCGATGAGCACCTCCACGATTATTCCTACGGTTGCCGTAGAAGAAGATTTCCGCACCCGCGCCCACAACGCGCTGGGTGACGCGCAATTGCGAGGCAACTTTCGCAAGGCGATGGATTCACTGATGACCAAACGGGCAGCGGCGTTCAGCGATGCCCATGAAAGAGAACACTTGCGCGCACTGGGCAATGCAATCCGTGCCCGCGCGCTCTCCAAGTTGCCCGACCTGCTCGAGCAACTGGAACAGAACCTGACCCGCAACGGTGTGACAGTGCACTGGGCGGAAACGGTGGACGAGGCCAATGGCATCGTCCTCTCGATCATCCGCGCTCACGAGGGGCGGCAAGTGATCAAGGGCAAATCGATGGTCAGCGAAGAAATGGAGATGAATCATTTCCTGGCTGACCGGGGCATTGAATGCCTGGAATCGGACATGGGCGAGTACATCGTCCAGCTCGACCACGAGAAGCCTTCACACATAATCATGCCGGCAATCCACAAGAATGCCGGTCAGGTCGCGTCCTTGTTCCACGACAAACTTGGGGTGGAATACACCAAGGACGTTGACCAACTCATTCAGATCGGTCGCAAGGTCTTGCGGCAGAAATTCTTCGAAGCGGACATCGGCGTCTCCGGTGTCAACTTCGCCGTGGCCGAAACCGGCACCCTGCTGCTGGTGGAAAACGAAGGCAACGGTCGCATGACCACCACCGTACCGCCCGTGCACATCGCCGTTACCGGTATCGAAAAAGTCGTGGAAAACCTGCGCGATGTGGTGCCGTTGCTGTCGCTGCTGACCCGCTCGGCCCTGGGCATCCCGATCACGACCTACGTCAACATGATCTCCGGCCCGCGCAAGGAACATGAACTCGACGGCCCGCAGGAAGTGCACCTGGTACTGCTCGACAATGGTCGCAGCCAGGCCTTTGCCGACAGCGAATTGCGCCAGACCCTGAACTGCATCCGCTGCGGTGCCTGTATGAATCATTGCCCGGTGTATACCCGAATCGGCGGCCATGCCTATGGGGAGGTTTACCCCGGCCCTATCGGAAAAATCGTCACCCCGCACATGGTCGGCCTGGCGAAAGTCCCGGATCACCCGAGCGCTTCTTCGCTGTGCGGTGCCTGCGGCGAAGTGTGCCCCGTAAAAATCCCGATCCCTGCGTTGCTGCGGCGCCTGCGCGAAGAAAACGTCAAGGCCCCGGACAGCCCCCATCAAGTGATGCGTGGCCAGGGCAGCAAGTATTCGCGCAAGGAGCGGTTCCTCTGGAACACCTGGGCGAAGCTCAACAGTTCGCCAACGCTGTATCGCCTGTTCGGCTTCTTCGCCACCCGCCTGCGCGCCCTCACGCCGAGCAATGTCGGCCCGTGGACGCAAAACCACAGCGCACCGAAACCCGCCGCCCGCTCACTGCATGACATGGCCCGCGAGCACTTGGCCAAACAGGGAGACCGCTGATGAGTGCCAAGCAAAATATCCTCGCCAAACTGCGTAAAAGTCTGACAGGCACCACACCGGTGGCCGACAACTTTGATGTCGATCTGGTGACCCAGCCTTACACCTACTCGCCTGAGCAACGCATTCTACAACTGCGCAAACTGATGGAAGCGGTACACACGGAAATCCACCTGACATCCGGCGAAGAGTGGCCGGCGCTGTTGGCGCAATTGCTGCGGGACCGCCAGTTGCCAAGCCTGCTGATCGCACCGACAACGCCCCACGGTCAACGCATCACACAGCATTGGGCGAATAATCCCGATCTGCCGATGCTCAAGTCCTACGACCGCCCGGTTGAAGAATGGAAAGCCGAGTTGTTCAACGACACCCCGGCGAGCCTGACCACCACCCTCGGCGCCATCGCGGCAACCGGTAGCCTGATTATCTGGCCGACCCGGGAAGAACCGCGCTTGATGAGCCTGGCGCCACCGGTGCATTTCGCCCTGCTCAAGGCCAGTGAAATCCGCGACAACTTCTATCAGGTGCAACAGGAATTCGAATGGGCCCAGGGCATGCCGACCAACGCGCTGCTGGTGTCCGGCCCGTCGAAAACCGCCGACATCGAGCAAGTGCTCGCGTACGGCGCCCACGGCCCGAAAGACCTGGTGGTGCTGATCCTGGAGGACCAATGAGTCTACCGGCCGCTTTCCTGCGAGATGCACAGCAACTGATTCCACAAGAGCGACGGTTCGACGACCCGCTGTCGACCCTGGCCTTCGGCACCGATGCCAGTTTCTATCGTTTGATTCCGCAACTGGTTATCCGCGTCGAGTCCGAAGACGAAGTGGTGGCGCTGCTGCAACTGGCGCAACGCGATCAGGTGCCGGTGACCTTCCGCGCCGCCGGTACCAGTTTGTCCGGTCAGGCGATCAGCGACTCGGTGCTGATCGTGCTGGGGGACAACTGGAACGCGCGCGAGATCCGCGACCAGGGCACGCAAATCCGCCTGCAACCGGGTGTGATCGGCGCCCAGGCCAACGCCTGGCTGGCGCCGTTCGGACGCAAGATCGGCCCGGACCCGGCCTCGATCAATGCCTGCAAGATCGGCGGTATTGTCGCCAACAACGCCAGCGGCATGTGCTGCGGCACGGCGCAAAACACCTACCACACCCTGGCCGGCATTCGTCTGGTGCTGGCCGATGGCAGTCGTCTCGACACTGAAGATGCCGCCAGCGTCGCGGCGTTTCGCCAGAGCCATACCGCGTTGCTGGAGCGCCTGGCGACGCTGGGGCGCGAGACCCGCGCCAACACTGATCTGGCTGCGAGAATCCGCCATAAATACCGTCTGAAAAATACCACCGGCCTGTCGCTCAATGCCCTGGTGGATTTCGACGAGCCTGTGGATATCTTGAGCCACCTGCTGGTGGGCTCCGAGGGCACGCTCGGGTTCATCAGTGCGGTGACCTACGACACGGTGATCGACCACCCGAACAAGGCCTCAGCCCTGATTGTCTTCCCGGATGTAGAGACCTGCTGCAACGCGGTCACCGTACTGAAAAGCCAACCGGTGTCGGCCGTGGAACTGCTCGACCGGCGCAGTTTGCGTTCAGTGCAGGACAAACCCGGCATGCCGCCTTTCGTACAGCATCTGTCGAACAATGCCTGCGCCTTGCTGATCGAATCCCGCGCAGCGTCGTCCGCCCTGCTGCACGAACAACTGGCACAGATCATGGCGTCGCTGCAGGCGTTCCCGGTGGAAAAACAGGTCGACTTCACGGAGGACCCACAGGAAAACGCCCGTCTCTGGGCCATCCGCAAAGACACCTTCCCCGCCGTCGGTGCGGTGCGCAAGACCGGCACCACGGTGATCATCGAAGACGTCACCTTCCCGGTCGAACAACTGGCCATCGGCGTCAATCGCCTGATCGAGTTGTTCGACAAACATCACTACGATGAAGCGATCCTTTTCGGACACGCCCTGGAAGGCAATCTGCACTTCGTCTTCACCCAAGGCTTCAACAACGCGCAAGAAGTCGCACGCTATCAGGCGTTCATGGACGACGTGGCGCAACTGGTGGCAGTGGAGTTCGGCGGTTCGCTGAAAGCCGAACATGGCACCGGGCGCAACATGGCGCCATTCGTCGAGCTGGAATGGGGCAGCGATGCCTATCAGCTGATGTGGCAACTCAAGCGTCTGCTCGATCCCAAAGGCATTCTCAATCCGGACGTGGTGCTCAGCGAAGATCCGCAGATCCACCTCAAGCACCTCAAGCCCTTGCCGGCCGCCGACGAGATTGTGGACAAGTGCATCGAGTGTGGCTTCTGCGAACCGGTCTGCCCGTCGAAGGGCCTGACGCTGAGCCCACGCCAACGCATCGTGATCTGGCGCGACATTCAGGCGCGAAAACGCGCCGGCATCGATACCACCGAACTCGAAGCCGCGTACGAATATCAGGGCATCGATACCTGCGCCGCCACCGGCCTGTGCGCACAACGTTGCCCGGTCGGCATCAACACCGGCGAGCTGGTGAAAAAACTCCGCAGCCGCACGGCAACCCATACGAAAACCGCCAACTGGCTTCAAGGAAATTTCGCCACGGCGCTACAAGGGGCGCGGTTCACCCTGCACGTCGCCAATGGCGCACGGATGTTGTTGGGCGCGCCACGCCTGGCAAAACTCTCGGCGACGCTGACGAAGCTGTCCAAAGGTCAGGTCCCGCAATGGACCAACGCTATGCCGCAGCCGGAAAAAACCATCCGCTTCAGTCCCGCCGTGTCGGACGAACGCCCGCGGGTGGTGTACCTGGCGGCGTGTGTGTCGCGGGTCATGGGGCCAGCGGCGGGGGATAAAGAGCAGGTGTCGTTGTACGACAAAACCCGCGGGCTGCTGGAAAAAGCCGGTTACCAGGTGGTCTTCCCGGACAATCTGGACAACCTCTGCTGCGGCCAGCCATTCGCCTCCAAAGGCTACGCCGAACAAGCCGAACACAAGCGCCAGGAACTGATCGGCGCCTTGCTGCACGCCAGTCGCGGCGGGCTCGACCCGATTTATTGCGACACCAGCCCCTGTACGTTACGGCTCACTCAAGACCTTGGCGACGTTCGACTGGACCTCTACGACCCGGTGCGTTTCATCCGCACGCACTTGATGGATCGCCTCGACTTCACACCACAGGAAGCGCCGATTGCGGTGCACGTCACCTGCAGCACTCAGCACCTCGGCGAAAGTCAGGCGCTGATCGATCTGGCGCGCAAATGCAGCAAAAACGTGGTCATTCCCGAAGGCATTCACTGCTGCGGCTTCGCCGGCGACAAGGGCTTCACCACGCCACAGCTGAATGCCCATTCGCTGCGCACACTCAAGGACGCGGTGCAGCAGTGCAGCGAGGGGATTTCCACCAGTCGCACTTGTGAGATCGGGCTGACGCAACATGGCGGCATTGATTACCACGGTCTAGTCTATCTGGTGGACCGCGTTACCCAGGCTAGGGTGCCCTGATAGCAGGACCCAAGGAAGGTGCATAGATGTACCTACTTGCCGGAATCGATAGCTCCACAGTAAAAAACAGAACCCTGAGGTGCCGCCGCAGTCCACTGATCAAGTCCCGTAAATGCGGGACTCTCCCAACACTCGGTAGCCCGACTTGATGGCCAGCAATGCCTGGCCCTTCAGCTCAAGGAGATACACATGAATCGTTCTGTGCTGTTAGGTTTGTTTATTACTGCTTCCATGATGGCTTCCACTTCGTTTGCTGCAGAAGAAGACCTTTGCGCTGTCAACCTGAAAACCATCGAAAACGCCAAGGCACAGATTCCTCCGGAAATGACTGAGCAGGTAGAAAATTCCGTCAAGCAGGCCAAAGCTGACCATGCAAAAGGCACCAAGGCAGGCATTGATGATTGCGTCGCCGAGACCAACGACATCATCAAGACCCTCACCGACGCGAAAAAAGGCGGGAAGTAATCCGATACGAAGCAAACCAAAACCCGCCGACGGCGGGTTTTGTTGCATTCGGGGACCGGGAATGTGTAACCGCCCGCATCGCAGGAAAAGCCCGACACGTTGTCTGAAAAAACCGAATTCTTGTGTTGAATCGTAGTCTTTGAGGTAGGCCCTATCCGTTCAAGGTGATACCCATGAAGCGCCCCACACTCGCTGGTCTGTTCATTTCCGCTGCAATGCTGGCCTCTCCTGCATTTGCAGCGGACAACAACCTTTGCACGAGCAAGCTGCAAGAGCTCAAAGGCAAAGTGAATGCGATGCCAGCGACCTCCGGAAACACCGCCATGGAGATCAAGAGACTGATGTCCAGCGCCGAAGCCTCCCAAGCCTCCGGAGACGACACAAAATGCGTCACCGAAGCCACCCAGGCATTGGCACTCACTGACAAACAGCGCAACGAACCCAACCCATAATGTGTGGTGGCCTACCTTCGGGTTGGCCTTCTGAGTCGCGTTGACGTACACTGTACAGGCTTGTTGCTCACTTGATTCACAGAGCATCAGGCTCGGGGCCGTTTAGGATTCGACGCCGGTTGCGAAACTTTAGGTGCATGCCGAGTTGGTAACAGAACTCGTAAATCCACTGTTGCAACTTCCTATAGTTGCCAATGACGAAACCTACGGGGAATACGCTCTCGCTGCGTAAGCAGCCTTAGCCCTTCCCTCCTGGTACCTTCGGGTCCAGCAATCATCAGGGGATGTCTGTAAACCCAAAGTGATTGTCATATAGAACAGAATCGCCGTGCAGTACGTTGTGGACGAAGCGGCTAAAACTTACACAACTCGCCCAAAGCACCCTGCCCGTCGGGTCGCTGAGGGTTAACTTAATAGACACGGCTACGCATGTAGTACCGACAGCGGAGTACTGGCGGACGGGGGTTCAAATCCCCCCGGCTCCACCACTTCATCATCTAAAGACGTCCACGGACGTCTTTTTTTGTGCCTGGAATCCATTGAAATCAAGGGTTTCCAGCGCTTCCGAGGTTCACAATGGTTTTTTGAGTTCCAGCCGCCCCGGTATTCCCAGTGGTATTCCCGGCTACCTGGGACTAATCTTGGGAATACCATAAGGTGTTCTGGAGCTCATCCCATGTGCGCTCAAACTGCCCGCCTCTCGGACCGTCAGCTCAAGGCGGTCAAACCCAAAGACAAGGACTACGTCCTCACCGATGGCGACGGCCTCCAGCTTCGAGTCCGGGTCAATCGCTCGATGCAGTGGAATTTCAACTACAGGCATCCGGTTACCAAGAATCGAATCAACATGGCGCTCGGCTCTTATCCAGAGGTTTCTCTGGCGCAAGCTCGCAGAAAAGCGGTTGAAGCCAGAGAAATACTCGCGCAGGGCATAGACCCCAAAGCTCAGCGCAACGAGCTTGCGCAGGCCAAGCGGGTCGAGACGGAACTTACGTTTGAGAAAGTGGCTACCGCTTGGTTCGAGCTGAAGAAGGATTCGGTCACGCCAGCCTACGCCGAGGACATCTGGCGCTCACTCACGCTACACGTATTTCCGAACATGAAATCGACACCAATCTCTGAAGTCAGCGCACCGATGGTGATCAAACTCCTTCGCCCTATTGAAGCGAAAGGTAGCCTGGAAACCGTGAAACGACTTTGCCAGCGGCTCAACGAGATCATGACCTATGGAGTCAATTCGGGAATGATTTTCGCGAACCCCCTCAGCGGAATTCGGGCTGTATTCAAGAAACCGAAGAAAGAGAACATGGCCGCGCTACCACCAGAGGAACTTCCTGAGCTCATGCTGGAAATCGCGAACGCTAGCATCAAGCGCACAACCCGCTGCCTGATCGAATGGCAGTTGCACACCATGACTCGGCCTGCCGAGGCGGCAACCACTCGCTGGGCAGATATCGACTTCGAAAGGCGTGTCTGGACTATCCCACCAGAGCGGATGAAAAAGCGCCGCCCACACAGCATCCCTTTGAGCAATCAAACAATGGCATTGCTCGAGGTTCTCAGGTCCCATAGTGGTCATCGGGAATATGTTTTTCCGGCTGACCGAAACCCACGTACTCACGCCAATAGCCAGACCGCAAACATGGCATTGAAACGCATGGGCTTCCAGGACCGCTTGGTCAGTCACGGTATGCGCTCGATGGCCAGCACCATCTTAAATGAACACGGGTGGGACCCGGAACTCATTGAGGTCGCGCTGGCGCACGTCGACAAGGATGAGGTGCGGAGCGCCTACAACCGAGCCGACTACATCGAGCGCCGACGGCCGATGATGGCTTGGTGGAGCGAATACATTCAAAGGGCGTCGGCGGGTAATCTCTCGGCCAGCGCGATCAATGTGATCAGGGACCGGAACGTAGTATCGATCCGTTAGGGCAGCGACACCGGCGATATCCCCCCGACCAGCAAGGCCCTGAAGCCCGAGCAGGAAACAACCCAGGAACTGGAAGCCCGGATCAATCGGCTGGAGCGGGAAAAATCGACCCTATAAAAGGCTACCGCGCTCTTGATGACCGAGGAACACGAGTGACACGCTCCATAGATTCCAAACCACGGGGCACCGCTGTGATACTTGGGAGCAACAACATGACTCATTCAGATCTCATGCTCTAGGGCTTTTTTTGGAAATGATCGACAACACGCCACTTGCAAGTAAGCCAGCCCAAAGGACACGTAAGGTTAGAACACGATGAATGACTTCCAAAAAGAATACGCCCTGTGGGATGACTTCCTGTCTGTGTGGCCGGCCTCCCGACTGACCAGCATGACTCTGGACGAATACAGCCAGGCGGGCTCAAAGGACAGCTTCACCTACTGGATTGAATCGCGGCTCGATGAGCTTGGCAGCATTTGGGGCGGATCGGCGTTCAAGTTCGGCGTGTTCTCGCGCAAAGATACTGAAGGCAAGAGCTCGGACGCCAAGCTTTCCTATTCCGAATCGCACGGCTGGTACTCATCGCTAGGCACATCGGCAGAGGCTGCCTTCGAGAAAATCCGCAACTACGTGGCACAGGTAGCCGGCTGGGCCGCCAAGGGGGATCTAGAGGCTATTGAGTCCTTCGGGCTGCTGGGCGAGGCCTTCAAGTGGAAAATCGCTTTTCATTACCAGAACCGTCAGGCCCCCGTGATCGTGGACATTTTCAAGCGGGCACCACTGGCGGTATTCGTCAGCAGCAATGTAAGCCAGGGCATGGGCATGTTGCAGACAGCAACGCTCGGCAAACGCCCCGAAGGTCTGGGCATTCTGGAGTTCGGGCGACAGATATGGGAGGCATGGAGCCAGAAAAACCTGGCGATCTGGAAGCTATCGCACGGATTAGACGATTTCCCCTCAGAGGAGCGCAAGCAATACCTGCAGAGCGAATTGGGGGTGATGCACAGTGATACCGCCAAGGGGCAGGGCGAAAGCTTTCAGGAGGCTCCTGTCGGTAGCTTGTTCTACTTGTGCCACGGCAATGAGCGGCTTCACCTGGTCGGACAGTTCATCTCTGCCCCTGCACCGAGCTTGAAAGGGGATGGTTGGCTACAGCGCCGCTACAGGGTGTTGAAGCAGGGCATCAAACCTGGTGGTTACCAAGGAGGCCAGAAAGGCTGGACACCAAACTATCGCTCAACCTTCAAGCGAGTGCCTGCTCACGACCTACCTGAGTTCGAAAGCGCTTTGCTCAAGCCCTTCTTTGGCACAGATTTGGCCGAACTGGCGGCATTGGCTGGCGAGCCCATCGAAGATGTCAGCCGCCCCATCACAATGGCATTGCCCCCTACCCCTCAGGTACAGCATGTGGCCAATAAACCCGTCGCGGCCTGTTCCAACCGTCTCTACTACGGGCCACCTGGTACAGGAAAAACCTACACGCTGATGAAGTTGCTAAAGCGCGACTATCAAGAGCAGGTAACCTCAATTAGCACAGAGGAATGGCGCAGCCAGATTATTGCTGAAAAGATTGCTGCGCTGACTTGGTGGGAAGGCGCAGCCGCTGCACTGTATGACTTGGGCGGCCAAGCCAAAGTACCTGAGTTGGCCGAGCATCCGTTTATCCAAGCCATTGCAGATGCTAAAGGGCGCAGCAGCGGCATTAAGCAAACCCTCTGGGGAACTCTTCAACACCACACAATTCTTGAGTCGACAACGGTCAACACGAAGCTCCGCCTTGGATCAGCCGTTTTTGAAAAGTCGGCAAACTCCGTTTGGCAGTTTGCGGGGGACTGGCAGGAAGCATGTTCGGATCTCTTTGCACTTGTCGACAAGATCAAGCAAGGCCCAGAAGCTAACGATTCCGTTCAGCGCTACAGCTTCGTTACCTTCCACCAATCCTACGGTTACGAAGAATTTGTTGAGGGGTTGCGGCCAGTCTTGGCCGACGAAGCCAAAGAGGACGATGCCGGAGCAAGCCAGGTGGCATACAGGATCGAGGACGGGGCTTTCAAGGAGCTCTGCCGTCGCGCACGCAACACTCCGGACAAGCGCTTCGCGATGGTCATTGATGAGATCAACCGAGGCAATATCAGCAAGATATTCGGTGAGCTGATCACGCTGATTGAAGCGGATAAACGCGACCAGCTTGACGGCACCCCACCTCCGACCGAAGTAGTCCTTGCATACTCCGGAAAGCCATTTTCCGTACCTGCAAACGTTGACATCATTGGTACAATGAACACGGCTGATCGCTCGCTGGCCTTGCTTGATACTGCCCTGCGGCGCCGCTTCGATTTCGTGCCGTTACTGCCTGACACTCGGGCCGAAAAAGATCCCAGCGATCCACACAGCGCCCCCTTGGCTGGACTACTGGTCACCACAGGCACCACCACCATCGATGTGCGCTTGATGCTGGAACGCATCAATGAACGCATTGAGGCGCTTTACGACCGCGACCACTGTATTGGTCATGCGTATTTCACCTCACTGACCAATGTGGCTGATGGGGCGGCCCGCTTCGCCAAGTTGGCTGAGATTTTTCAGAAGCGTATCGTCCCCTTGCTGGAGGAATACTTCTTTGAAGACTGGCGCAAGATTCGGCTAGTGCTCGGTGACAACCAGAAACCTGATACGGCCCAGTTCATTACAGAAAGCGATTCGCACGAGCAGGATCTGAGCAGCCTTTTCGGTAACGATCATGGCCTTGATAGCTACGCCACCAAACGTCGTTACCAAGCGCAGGTCGCGGCATATACCGAACCTGCCGCTTATCTCGGCATTTACCAAGCCTCGACTTAATTAACAGGTACGGAAATGGCGGGCATATCGATCTTCGAGTTTGACACTCTGACGGCTTCCTCACCCAGCTCGACCAATATGGTCGGGCAGCGCAAGGTTTCTGACGAAGTTTTTGCCTGGCTGGAGACACAGGCATTACGCAGCACCGAAGCAGGTGAAGGGGCCTGGCTGCGCCTTACCCATCGGCACGGCCGCAAAGCCATTCAGGTGAACAGCTTTGTTGGGGTGATTCGCTGCCCTAATGGTTTCCAGATTGAAGTGCTGCCCAAGCTAGGCAAGACGAATGGCGAAGAAGAGGCACGGCACCTACTAATCGAGATGCTGCGCTGCCTTGGCTGTTTCCGCCACATACAAACTAGCAGCGCCCAATTGCTCGCCCGCCGCATGCCTCTACTGGAGGTGTTCATTGGTGAATTTTTGCGGGCGGTGGATCACACCATCAAGCGAGGCCTGTGCAGCGATTACCTTGCAGAGCAGGGCAACCTGTTTGCCCTGCGTGGCAAGCTGCACATGGCGGAGCACCTACGCCTCAATCTATGCCGTCGCGACCGTTTTTATACCGAATACGATGAGTATTCCCTCAACCGACCAGAAAATCGCCTACTACACGCCGCACTCAGGCGTGCATTGTCGTGGACTGCCTCACAGGCAAACCAGCAACTGGCACGGGAGTTATGCTTCGTGTTCACCGGCATACCTGAATCTGACCAGATCAACACGGATTTTGCGCAGGCACGACCAAATCGCGGTATGGCACATTACGATGCGGCATTGACCTGGGCGCGCCTGATTCTTCAGGACGAGTCACCACTCACCGGTACGGGTCCGCACAAGGCGCCATCTTTGCTCTTCCCAATGGAAGCAGTTTTTGAAGCTTTCGTAGCTAAGCACCTTGCCCGACAACTTTGCTCAGACTTCAGCCTGCGCCTACAGACTCGCAGCCTCAGGCTCGTCCGGCATAAGGAGCAGGACTGGTTTCAGCTCAAGCCTGATCTGCTGGTACAGTCGTTCAAGACCAACCGCTTGGTACTCGACACCAAGTGGAAGTTGGTTGATGCCAAGAAAGCCAACAGCAAGGAAAAGTACGGGCTAGATCAAAGCGACTTTTACCAGCTGCAAGCTTACGGCCAGAGCTATCTCGAAGGAGACGGCGATGTTGTACTGATCTACCCCAAGACAGAAATCTTCAGTCAGCCCCTAGCAGTTTTTGATTTTCCCAAGTCACCTGGTCTTCGCTTGTGGGTACTGCCTTTTTGCCTGCAAACCAAGCAGATGCTCTTGCCGACTTGCGGTAGCTTCACCCCGTTTTTCTCACCAAACACTTGAGCAGTCAAAGCTCAAGCCACGGGAGGCAGAGTCAAAGCCCCATGGATTGAACCATCTCACTCTCGCTAACCGCTTCAGGCGTCACGACCGCATCCTTTAGCATCAGCTTGCCTCGAAGTAGGCGATCCAAATGAACATCGAACGAATCAAATTGCGGGTGTCGTACAGCAGGAAGATGAATGTGCACGTCTTTCTTCTGACCAATTCGATAGACTCGGTCAGATGCCTGCGCTTCCTTTGCAGGGTTCCAGTGGCGCTCCAAGTGCACAACATGGTTGGCACCAACCACTGTCAATCCAACCCCTGCAGCTACTGGTGACATGATCATCACGTTGAAACCAGGCTTCGATTCGAAAACAGTGATCAGTTTCTTGCGAGTCAACTCGTCAGATTTCTTTGCAACTGCCGCCGTGTCACCATTGATAACTGCCACATCCAGTCCATAGATCTGGTCCAACCAAAGCTTCAGTATTCTCTGAAGCCGCTTGGTGACCATGAACAAAATGACCTTCTCTTCGTTCTGCCGGATACGATCAAGTAACTCCAGCAGCACTACCAACTTCCCCGACTGCGCCATGTTTGCGCGCGCCTCGCTGGCATTGCTGGCCATCAGTTTTGTTTCTTCGCGAAGACGCGGATGGAGTGAGATCTCACGCAACTGGGCCAATGCCGCCAGTGCAGTACCTCGCATGTCCTCGGTCGCACGTCGAGCACGAAAATCATTTAGTACTGCATCGTACGCCTGTAGCTGGGCACCCTTCATACAAACGGAAAGATGTGCCGCATGTAGCTGCTGGCCGCCCTTCGGCTGCTCCACACCGCTATAGATCGTCTTGCTGGGAAGCCCCTTCAGCTGATCTTCCTTGATGCGACGGAGCATAAACCTGCCGACGGCCTCGCGTAGCCCCGCGCCAAACTTCCGCCTTATCTCATCCTTTTCATCCTCTGCTGCGGACAGGATTGGTTTGATCCAGCTATCGCGGAACTGGCCCCATCCTCCGAGAATGCCTGGCTGCGCGGTGTCCATCAGGCACCAGAAATCTCCCAGGCTATTCTCGACCGGTGTGCCAGTTGCCAGCAGCTTGAAATCCGCCTTCAGTCCTTTTGCCGCTCGCGTCTGCGCAGCATTGGGATTCTTGATGTTCTGCGCTTCGTCGAAGATCACCAAGCCCCAGTCAATCCTGCACAGTGAAAACTGGTAATCCCTGAGTGTCTGATAAGTGGTCAGTACAAGGCGGCGATCCATGTCCAGACGATGTACCCCAGCCTCCGGGCCGATGGAAAGAGCGTAACGAATGGCATCGTCAGCCATCACTCCATCCTCATCAATCAGAGAAGCCAGCTGTGCCGATTCCCGCTCAGCCCCCTTGACCTTGAAGCGACTCAGATCCCTTCCCGACTGTAGTACCACGATGTCCCGGAAAGGGATGCCCTTGAAAGTTTGATTGACCTCATCCTCCCAATTCTCCAGGAGGCTTAAGGGAGCCACGACCAGAACTGGCTTCTGCGCACGTTCCGCAACTTTCTGACGGGCAAGGTATTCACCCACCGTCACCAATGACATGTAAGTTTTGCCAAGGCCCATGTCGTCGGCCAGCAGCCCCCCCTGAAGCCGGTATAGATCACCATGATCATCCTGAACTGCCGACTCCAGCAGCCCCAGCATCCATTCGACACCCTCCCGCTGGTGCGGGAACGGCTGGCGAGCATAGGCTCCCCAATTAGGCTCATGCGCTGGTTTGGCCTCACTTGCCTTACGCAGCAAAGCACTGTTTATCTCGTCGGCATCGTGCAGCAGTACGCTGACTCGCTCCTTCGGACCCACCGATGGTTCCTCATCAGAAGGTAAGTCGGTTTCCGGGTCTACCAGGGACCTCTCGACTGTCTTCAGCTGCTCATCGATTCGAACATGGTCGGAGATATCAATGACTTCTCCGGCGAAAATAATGCTGTCTGCGCCCTGCTCCTTGGCAGCCTTGTAGACTTCGTTGAAGCGCACCAAGTCCTCTTCGGATTGCACCAGGGTCGGAATGATCTCTGCGGGCGCCGGCCGTGAGTCAAGCGCGAACCAGTCATTCTTCCGATTGTCCAGGTCACCAAACTCCATGTGCTGGAGCTTGCCGATTCCGGTGACACGAATTGAGAAACCAAGATCGAGATTGACCAGGGCCGCATCCAGGAAAGCACTGGGAGTAGCGATGAATTCGGCCACTTTGTCAGCAGGAATACGCTTGTTACTCAGAACCTCCTTGATCGCCGCCATTTTCTGCGGCTCGAGAAGCACCACGCGATTGTCGATTCGCAAAACACCGCCATCGGCCCCTATATCCAATTGCGACCAGCGCTTCTCTAATTGGTCCGGCGTAGAGCCATCTCCCAAGCTGGGGCTGAGCATTAGGCTGCCATCGGGCAATCGAGTTGCAATGACACCGATATTTTCAGGCACCACCACATCCAGCCTGTCGAAATGGCTGAGGTCGATACGCATACCACTGCGAGCCGCAGTCTGCAGCTCGGCCATCATACGCAGGTTGGCTGCCTCCCCTCGTTGCTCGGGAAGCAAATTCTGATGGCGTTCCCAAGCCATCAAACCCATCAACTCGGCCGGGGTCAGTCGATAGGACTCTGTTGAAGTGAGAAAAAGCAGTGGCCCTTTGCGAGTGAAAGGTACTTCAACGGACTCGGAAAGAACCGCCAGATCAATGCGGAAACCGCTATTCCCCGTTCTACCACCGATCTTACTGGCGAAGGTCATGTTGAAGCGTCGCGGCAACCGAAGAATTTCCGCCTGCTCTTCATCCGTGCCTGCAACGTCCTCGGCAGCAACATGAAATCCATTGGCCAGGGGCTCAGCTATGCCCTGCTCCTGCATCATGCGCAGAACGACCATCTGGACCTTCTGCAAGGAATTTCCCTTTCCCTCCAACAACGCTGTATACGCTGTCTTGTCCAGATAGAAATTCACACCATCCGAGTCCGCCGCGTGGGAGAAGCCCTGCTGGTTACTTAGCGTTGCCCCCCCTTCCCCCAGCAAGCTTTTGAAGATGTCAGCTAGCCCCATGATCATCTCACTTCCCCGCCGGCTGGCGATCCAATGCCAAAGAAACTTCTTTTTTTACCGACCAGCAGAAGCTGCTGCTTTGCTCGCACGCACTCTTTAAGGGCCCATTGAGCACCCGATTAATTTCACGTGCATCGATCCCCAGCACATTTGCCGCGTGTCGAACCTTGTCCCCTGGGTTCTCTTTGAAATACCAGAGCACCTGTAACTCAAATACTCCAAGTCGCCCTAAGTCAATGGCTACAGGTGACCGATCTACTTTCGCCGCTACCGATGCTAAAGCGGTTTTACGCAGCAACGCATTGCCCTTGTCGGACAATGACCATTGGAAGGCACCATTTTGCTGTACGTACGTTGAAAGGCTTCCGCGGAGGCTGTCCTGAATCTCATAAAAGAACGCCTCATCTCCCTTTAAAGCCCGGCGGATTTCTCCCATCAAACTTCCTGGATGATCGGCCAGATAAGTCAAAATGGACAGCTGATTATCGGTCAGCTCCTTGTCGACGGTACCAGGCGCCCCCGAAGCGTGAACGTCTTCCGTCATTACACGTGGCATTACCACACGCTGCTCCACCACAGACGCAATCGTTGATGGCTTGGTGGCTAGGGCTAAATCAGGCGTTGTGCCTTGTTGCGCCAGGGGCTCAACTCGCGCTTTCTTCCAACCCACAACCGGCATGCCGTACTTGCTCAGATATGCCTTGTACTCAGATCGGCTCAGCAGCTTCTCGATATCCACTGAAATACCGTTTTCCGCCAGGAAGTCGAATACCTTGCGTTGCCAGGAGCCATTGTGGGTTACCGCCTCGTAGGGAAGAGTCGGGTAGGCAGCCTTGTACTGCCCCGGCAACGACGTGGTCAAATCGTAATGCGAAAACTGATTGCGTTCGTAAGACTTGATCCAGTGCCCAGGCTGGCCGAGATACACCCAGATCTTGAAGCTGTGTGACCCCTCGACCAGATGGAAATCGCCGCAGTCCAGATAGATCACAGCCTTATCGTTCATGATTGAGTCCATGCTCGCGAAGCTGGTTTTTACCTCGCCCCCGAGAATACGCTTTACGGAATGCTTGGCACTGCGACCGAGCATCAGCCTCGTGTGCCGGATCAATCCGAGCCTGAACAACCCCTCCAAAAACAATTTGCGCGCCGGGAACATTCGCTTGAGATCTTCCTTTCCCGATTCCAAGCCATACTGTTCGACTGCCTGCAGGAACAACCGCAAGTCCTCTTTGGACAGCCAGCCACAGACCTTGGCAATGCGCTCCTCGCCTAATGGCTTCCACCATTCACGGAAGTTCTGCGCTGAACTGGCAATTCGCGGGTCGCCGGCGAGAGTGAGGAAGAAGTTCTGCCAAGCGTCACCGGGATCGTCCCCCGCTCGGTCGATCATTATCTCCAGGGCGGCATGACCTATTCGTTTGTCGCCCTCATAAGGAGCCTTGCTCACCGAAGGTTTGAGCAACTCATCAAGCACGTCATCCCATTCTCCAGGGTGCAGCTGGCGTAGTACTTCGAGATAGTAGTGCGCGCGACAAATATCGCCATAACGCCCGACATCGAAGCCACTTAGACCAAGGGTTTCAAAGGTCTGGCCCAGCTCCTCCCCCTTACTGCGGACTGACTTCACCAAAATCAGTGGGCCATCAAGCGTCAGTAGCCACTCACCTTCCCGTCTAAGGGTTACGAGTGAATCACTACCGAATGCCTGGCGTGGCGCAGGCATTCGCTTTAGCTGGTCCAACAAATGAAGTTCCAATCGACCACGTAAGCTGCTTTCTGCCTGTTTTTCGCGCTCGTCCAAATGATCGAAATGGCGGAAGTACAGCTGGATCAACTGGATTAACGTCAGTCGGCTAAGTCGAGGCTTCTGGTGCTCAATCAGCACATCGAGCATTCGCGCATTGAACAGTCGGAAACCTACAACTTCGTCATGCAACCAGAGCCAAGTCAGCGCCCTCGCGCCAAGTCGACGCGTCAGCAACTCTTTAAGTCCGTCGAAACGCCCGCTGCCAGCCATGTCGCGAAATCGAGCGAGCATTCGTTCGAACGCACTACTCCCGCCCACCTTGGCCTTCATCCGATTGGCCTTTTCCACTAGCCGTACCCAACCCTCAATGACTGTAGGCGGCCATTCACCGGGGCGGTTGTCTATCGGCGGCAACTTCACTGGCCGGAATTCCCAAGCAAGGTTTTGACCGCCTCATAATCAGCACTCTGCGGCCGACGGATAGTGAAACGGATGTCAATGCGGCGGTTAAGCCGATAATCCTCTTCACCTCGTTGCTGCTTGCTCACGGGTCGAGTCTCTGCATAACCGCTAACTGAAAACAGAGGTTCGCCATCCTGGTTACTCAGCCGGTTCAGGCGCTCAGCCTCAGGTATCTCAGTGCTCCAGAATTGCCAGAGCGAGATTGCGCGAAACGTCGAAAGCCCCCAGTTACCTTTCCCCATGAAGCCAGGAAACGGACGGTTGTCCGTATGGCCTTCGATAAAAATGGTGTCGAGATAGTTGATGCGGTCATCCCGGCTAACCACCTGATTGATGACCTCACCAATCTCCAGTGCCGTTTGTTGATAACGCGGCTGGATCTCGTAAGCGCCAGTATCGAAGCCAAGTAATTCGTTGGGAATACGCAACACCGTATGGTTTTCACTAACCTCTACCTTGATGCCCCGCTGTCGCAGCTTCTCGACTGCTTCATCGAGAATCTGTTGCCGAACCGTTTCTGCCTTTTTCAGTTGCTCGACCTGCTGATCGAAGTCCGCGCTTTTCTCCATCAACTGAAGAATCAGAACAACCGAAGCGAGGATAAATAGCACTAGAAGGGCCGACATGATATCTACGAAGGACTTCCAGTACGGATCTTCATCCTCCATTGGAACGTCATTAGATTTACGCCAGCGCATCAGCGGGCCTCCAGCTCATCGACCACGTCGTTAATCACCTTCACTACGGCATGCATCTGGTTGGCAAAGCTCATGGTCTCTTTGTTCCACTGGTCCATGCGCTCATGCACCTGATCACGCACCTCGCTGGAATAATTGCGCAACCATTGTTCTGCTTGCTGCTCGATGCCTTGTACCTGGCTACGCAGCACCTCCCCTAGAGCCGTGAACTCGCCACGCACACCCGTGAGGAATTCCTGCTGATGGCTCCCCATCTCACCAAATCCGTTTCGCGCCTCGGTGGCAGCCTGTTCGAAGCGCTGTGCACTTTCCAGCAGGGCGCCTTGAAGTTGTGCCAACGCAGCGGCCTGGCTCTGTAAGTGCCCAGCCAGCTGAGCGTTCTGCTCACCCGCAGACTCGATACGATGCGTCACGCTCTCCAAGCGCTGGCCGAGCAATTCAGCCGCTTGGCGAACATTGGTCGAAAGCAGGCCGAGCTGGTTGGCACTACTATCCATATGCCGACTGCTGGCAGCGGCAGCTTCACTGGCTTGCTGTAGGCGGCCCATCAGTTGCAAATGTTGTTCGGTCATCTGCCTGCTCTGGTGCTGAGTCGCCTGAACGGCCGTGGCTATACCCTCAAGAAGCGCCTGTTGTTGCAGCGCCATGTTTTCCAACTGCTCGGTAAAACGTTGCTGACGCGATTGTTCGCGATGTTCCGCTTGCTGCCCATGACCTGCCATCTGCTCACTGAAGTTACCCAGCAACTTACCGACTGTGACTTCCAATGCCTGCTGCTGAGCAGAAGCGGTCTCAGCTATAGCGTTGATTTGCTGCTGGCTGGTTTGCCCTAGGCTACCAATCAATTGCTGCTGTTGGGCCAGTGAAGCGGCCTGTTGATGCTCGTGACGCTGGGCACGCTCTTGCTCACGTGTTTCTGCAGCGCCCATCTGCGAATCCAGTTGGGAGTTCATCGTCATCATCAATCGCGAGAAAACTGCCTCCAGACTCCTGTGTTGCTCATTGCCGGCCTCGGTCATGGCCTTCAGCTGCTCACGGCTGGCGCTGGCGGACTTCTCAAGCAACGCGGACTGGCTCGCACTGGCCTCGGCCAGAGTGCGTTCGAACAACAATTGGCGCTCCTCATCCCGTCTTTCGACGGAGCTGAGTTGTATGTCCAGTTGCCCCGTCAACCCGCTCATCAGCTCATTGAAACGCGTCTCCAATTGCTGCTGACGCTGATCAGCTGAATTGGATAGTTGCTTCAGCTGGTCCTGAAACTCTCCGCTTTGCTGACGGACGACTTCTTGTTGGCGACCCTGCTGGTCGCTCAAACTCTGGAACAGCTGGTTGAGTTGCTGCGTCATGCTACCCACGGCGGTGTTCACATCCGCAGCAGCCTGCTGCATCAGATTGCCCTGCTCACGCCCAGCCGAGGTCAGTCCTTGTGTGAAGTTGCTTACCAACTGTTCAAGCACTTGGGTGGATTGCTGACTGGTAGTGCTGACGAGCGTCTGAATGGCAGGTGCCATTATGTTGTTCAACGCATCGGTGAGTGCCGTCTGCATCGCCTCACTCATACCTACAAGGCTTTCCTGCAGGCGATCACCGATACGTTCGTGCAATTCCTGAAGGGCTTCCTTGCTTTCGCGACTGTAATCCGCGATATGTACCAGCGACTGCTCGGCAGGAATCAGTGGATACAGCGCGTCGATCTGGTGCTGAAGATCATGTATCCGACCTAACGCCCAGCGCTCGGTAATCTTCTCGATCAAGTTCAGCACTAGGCTAAACCCAACGCCCCATACCGATGCCATGAAAGCAACAGCTGCGCCCTGGATCATCACGGAGATTCCTGCCCGTAACTGATCTACTCCTCCGCTGCTGTCCAACTTCAGCTTAGACAGGCCGATGGTCAGGCCCACAAACGTGGCCAGCACGCCCAAACCGACCAATAAACCAGGCAGCGAACCGAAAAACCGACTTCCGCTCAGGCCCGGAGCCAGAGTGCGCGCATTGAAGAAATGCTCAGCATCGAGAGTGTTGAACAACTGTTTGTGATCACTAGAGCTAACCAGGCTGTCGTCAAACTCGTGCCACAGTACACCGACTCGCTTGACCTTGAGCCCAAGCGCTTTCTGCAAGGTCTCTCGACGATTCAGGGCCAGGTTTTCACGAATCTGTCCAGCGACAAGGGTGTTCAGCGCACGCATGCGCGCCCTAAAGCTCAGCCCGCTGCGAATCAAAGAGATGACCGAATAGGTGAAAAGTGCCGCCATGATCAACCAGAACACGACACCTAGGGCCTCGGTACTACCGCTCTTCAGCAAGGAAAAGTTGGGCAACAGGTGATTCAAGAATTCCATGATATCGGTCCAGAGGATCAGCGTAAGCAGTAAGTAAGCAGCCTTTTCAACCAACACATTGGTCAGAGGCTCACGCTTCTGACGATGTTTGGTTGAGGCGGGCGCAGGGTTAGTTGCAGAGTGGCGTTAGTTGATCAACCTTGGCGACAACAAGGTGTTATTTAGCAAGGGAGATGTTGAATTGCTCAACGCCGCCTCCCACAAAAAATTCAGATGCGACTTACCGCGCACGACGATACCGCCCTTGATCAAGCCGATTTTCTCTCGCACCGGCTTGCGCAGGCCCCATCTCCTATTGGTGATAGCCGGTGAGGTAAATTTGCTGAAGATGTCTCGTACCGAGAGCGACTTCTTGTCCATGCTGAATTCCTAGGGGGCGCGGCCGAGCCAGCCCATACGAGCGTTCAGGGGCAGCGAGAAGCTGAAAAACGGCTGGGAACGCGCATTCGGTCACGAGTTCATATAGGCCGCTAGTGTGTGACTGCGATCACAATAACCACCAGATTTTCGTGCGTAAAGGTCGACGACCGTTGAAATGGAACTATTTGAGCAGAAGACTGTCCCGACGAATATTGAACCCAATCGTGAATTGCCATTTCCCAGCCATCTCGCCCTTGATGACGACTCCCGAGCTTCACAACCCAATGCATGCCGATCCGTTAGGGTGGCGACAACGGCGACACTGGCGACAGACCGCGTGGCGTCTACATCATTCCCGTCGGAGTAGATGGCGACAGTCGCCAACGCCTCCCTGCTCTTAGCCTCTCCGGCTAAGTCCCTGAGCATGGGGAGGCTTCGCATCCCCATGCTCAGGGGCTAGCACTATAAAAGCGACAAACGGCCACTTTGCTAATGACTGCCACCGATCTCCAAAGCAGGCCAGACCATGTGCCTGGCAAATTTCCAGACGCTCTTCCCCGATTGACCCATACCCCTGCGACCGATAAAACAAAGCTTCAAAGCGCTGCCATCGGCAGCACCTAAGATGGCCAGAACCTTCAAGGTCATGCCGCTATCACGGTGGTTCATCCCTAAGTGCGATTCGCGCCCGGAGGCTCGCACAGTCATTCGCCAGAGTGATGGACGCCTACTTAACGATCCGCCTAGTGCGGCAACCCGCTAACCCTCAAGCCCTGCAGCAACGAGCCTGCCCGGCCAATTTTTTGCGCCAACCCTTCGCCCGTCTCTTTCTCCAGAAAAGAGACGGGCGCATCTCACACTGCTGCAGCCCTGCTCGCACGGGCCTTTGCGGCTTTCCCCCTCGTGACAATCGGCGTGACAAACGCCGCTGTCACCAGCAACAGCGCTGCAGATGATGGTGCCGCAGACCAAGGAATGGACTGCACCTGACTGACAGTCAGGCATGCCCCGGTCATCACATCGCTGCTTTACCCGACTCAGGATCTCGCGGCACTGGTCTCGTCAGCCAGTGCAGCCTCCACCCGCCCACCGGTATCGGTGTTCAGGAAGCCAGATCATGAGATGCCCATGCTCCCGGCCGTAAGGAGCCGTCAGTCCCGCGTGAGTGGACAAACCTCACAGGTCGCAGGGGCCTTGATCCCTGATAACACTCAACAACCGTGGCGGAATGAGTGAGGACGAAGCCGATCATCTCAGGAGAATGGCGATGCAACTGTGCGAAGCGTTCGAACCACCACAACCCCTGCTGGATTGCCAGCAGGCGCCACTGACCTACCCGGTCGAAGCACTCGGGGAACTGCTGGGCCCTGCGGTCGAACGACTGGCCGAGGTGATCGGCGTGCCCTGCGCTATGGCTGCACAATCGGTGCTGGCCAGCGCTGCTCTGGTGAGCCAGGGTCATGCCAACGTCCAACTCGACGGCCGAACTTATCCGCTGTCCCTTTACCTGCTGACGGTGGCGTCCTCGGGTGATCGCAAAAGCGCAGTGGATCATCTGGCCCTGAAAGCGGCGCGCGACTGGGAACGACAGCAGTGGACCCTGTATGCGGAAAAGCTCAAAGCTTATCGCGTAGCCAGCAGCATCATGGCCAAACCCAAAACCTCAACGGATCGCGCTGAGCCGAAAGGCGGTGAGCTGTCCGAGCCGGTACCGCCGAGGCTGATTATTGCCGAGCCGACCATTGAGGCCCTGATCAAAAGCCTGTGCCATGGCTTGCCCAGCATGGGCTTGTTCAATGATGAAGGTGGCCAATTCTTGGGCGGCAGCACCATGAGCAAAGAGAACTTGCTCAAGGCGATCACCACCTTGTCGACACTGTGGGATGGCAGCCCGATCGACCGGGCGCGCTCCATGGCCGGGGAAAGCCTGCGTGCCTATGATCGCCGCCTCAGCCTGCATTTGATGCTACAGCCTTACTTGGCCAACCAGCTACTCAAAGACCCGGCGATCAATGGCCAAGGCATCTTGGGTCGCTGCCTAATCAGCTGGCCCGAACGACTGGTCGGTCGGCGTTTGTACAAGGCAGTCGACTTGACGCGAGATGCCAAGGTCCAGCGCTACCAAACGCGGATCACCGCCCTGCTGCAAAAGCCCTGGTCGCTGCACCAGGATGGCTCACTCAATCCCGCCACCCTGGAGCTGACGCCCAGCGCTCGCACTACCTGGATTGATATTCACGACACCATCGAATGCCAGTCTGGCGAGTTCGGTGAGCTGGCGGGCGTCCAATCCGTCGCAGGAAAAGCGGCGGCCAATGTGCTGCGCATCGCCGGTGTGCTCGCGGTTATTGAAGATGCGAATGTAGTGAGTGAGGCCCATATTCAACGCGCCTCAACACTGATGGATTACTACCTGGCGGAGATCCAACGCCTGACAGAACAAGAGCCAATCAACACCTTACGTGAGGAAGCGGATCGACTGCTGCGCTGGCTGACGCAAAAAGGCTGGACCCAATTCACCATCCGCGATCTCAATCGCAACGGCCCTCGCTTTGCCCGCAAGAGTAGCCATCACACCGCCACACTGCTCGTCGAACTGATCACGCATAACTGGCTGAACAGTCGCGATGCCAAAACTTTCGAGGTCCGCCATGTTTCGCCTCAATGACGCGGTGCGCTGCTATCAGGCGCAACATCAATCGCAATCAGAAACACGGCGTGTCGCCGCCTCTGTCACCACCTTGTCGCCACGCGCTAGCCCAGGAATGACGCGGGTTGTCGCCGGCGTCGCCACAGTCGCCACCCCCCCCTAGACCCTGCCAACCTCGCCCGGCTGATCGAGCAACTGCGTGAGGAAGGGGCACTGCTGGAACACCAGGGGAACGCCCTCCTGATCCGCCCGACACACTGGCAGCAGGTGGATAGGTTCAGCCCCCATTGGAAAGCCCTGCTGCTCTTTCTGCAAACAAACGAAAACGGTGATGATGATGGCATTGGTCGGTCGGCGTGATGGTCGCAACTTTGGCTATGGCCGCCAGCTGAGCTATGCCGGCCCACAAGCGCTCAAGGATCTGTTTGCCGGTGGCCACTTCGCCACGGTCAAAGCGCATAGCGATCGTTGGCAAGCGTTCGTGCGTTGGTGTCGGTCAGAGGATGGCCCCGGTTACAACGATGCGCGCCAGATTGATCGACAGACGCTGCAAGACTACGCCGCTTACATGCGCCAGCAGATCCAGCAAGGTGAACTCTGCATCGCTACCGCGCAGAACCGCCTGAGCAGCGTCAACCGCACCCTCGCGGCGCTGCGCGGTGATCAGGACGTGAGGATCGCCAGCCCGAGTCAGGCGTTGGGTCAACAGCGCTCGAGCGTACGCACCTATGCGCCGGATGGCCTAGACCACCAACAAATGCAGCGAGTACTCGAGGCGCTCGGCGAACAGCAATACGAACGGGTGGCCGCGATTGTCCTGTTGGCTCGAACAACCGGTATGCGCCTGCGCGAAGCGATCCTGGCTGACCTGCCGCGACTGCACCGCGAAGCCGAACACTTGGGCCGTATCAACATCCAGGACGGCACCAAAGGTGGCCGCTCGGGGGCATCAGCACCGCGATGGGTCATAGCCAATGAAGCGGTGAAGGCGGCGCTGCAGTTTGCTCGTCATGCTGCACCGACCGGCAGCCGCAACTTGTTGGCCCGAAACGAAAGCTATGCCGCGTTCCTGCAACAGACAGTGCTCCCCACCCGCGAAACGCTGCATAAACAAGAGCTGAAGGGTTTTCATGAGCTGCGAGCAGCCTACGCCTGCGAGCGTTACGAACAACTCACCGGCCACGCTGCACCGGTCAATGGTGGCCACTGCTATCGCATTGACCCCGACCTGGATCGACAGGCGCGCCAACAAATCAGCCTTGAGCTCGGACATAACCGGATCGATGTCATTTCGGCCTACATTGGAGGTCGAGCGTGACCAAACCCTTCAATATGGCGCTGTTCCTGAGCGGCGTACTGACTGGCTCGAAGGTCACACAGCAGCGTCACCTACGGCAAGCTCGAGTCATGCAAGCGGCCATTCAACAGCGCTGGCAACGTGATAATCCTTGGACTTGGCAACTCAAGCATGTGCGCTGGTTTCTCACCCAGTATCTGAAAGACCATGCCAACGCTACGCGGTATTACTATCTGCTCACCGCCCTATTGATCTGGGCGCGATTAGGAAACGAACGAGAACTGCTCGTCGGTCGCTCGAGTAGTCATAAGCAGACAGCGTTCTAGGCTCACTTGTGTCCTACCTTACTCTTGTCCGTCACCCATGCAGAAACAGCGCGTGCCTTTGCGCTGCCAAGAGTCCGCCACTGACCGACGTATACGGCTAATTTTTAGCTGTATACGTCTGAGGTTTTAGCCAACAGAAGGCCGTACCAGGAGAAACAAATTTCTCTTTGCTCGAGTAGCAGCAACGTGCAGCAGACATCTTTCAGAGGTTTCAGTGTCTTCGGTTACCCCGGCATCTTCATCACGGCTAAATTGCCCTGCATAAGTAGTGGCTCCCCTGTAGGCGGCAACAATCACTACGCTAAATTCAAGCCCCTTGATGCGGTGCATAGTGGCTAGACGGACGCCCAATAGTGCCGAATCGTCCGAGGTCGCGTTATCCAGTTTCAAGTGAACAATATTGGCTTGCTGCAGAGCTCGAGCAATGCTGTCCAGATCCTCGTTAGTACGGGCGGTGATGCAAATCTGTCGAGGCTCCATGCCATCGTCCTGCAGTTGTTTAAGGATCGCTTGTATATGCGGCATATCCTCATTAACGGAAGACGACTCGATGATATCCGGCACATCACCATGGGTAAGCGAACGGTAACCGCGCAGAGAGTCCGCATTCCCGTCCAGGTCATCGACAGCACATCCTTCGAGCTGAGCGCAGGCCCATTGACGGATTTCGTCGGTGGTTCGGTAATTCACCTTCAGGTTACGGCTGCGGCCGCGAACTTCGATACCCACCCGGCTAAGCACGACTTTGTGTCGGTAGATACGCTGGTGAGCGTCACCAACAATAAACAGGTCGTTTTCGGCTTCCTTTACTGCAGTACGAATAAGCTCAAAACCTGCGTTGCTAATGTCCTGAGCTTCGTCCACCACCATAGAACGAATACCCAGTGCGGGCTGCTCATTCACTAACAACTGAGAGGCCTCACGGAAGGCTTCTTCAGGCTCGCGCAAGTTGGCAGCTTGCAGTTGGGCCCGGTATTCGGCAAACACTGGCCAGATAGACTTACGCATCGCACGACCAAGCTGACCGCCTCGGCCTACTCGACTGGCACGCATATAGTCCTCAGCAGTTTCGCAGGCTTGAGGAAGCACAACCCGCTCATATTCAGCACGCATGAACGGTAAGCTGAGATCAACCGACGCTGGCATCGCCGACATGGCTGCTTGCCAGAAACGGCGACGGTCACCTTCGTTGTACAACAGGTTATTTGCGTAACCAAAACGACGCAGAAGACTGGAAGCCCACTGATCTAGGTTTACCACCTGAATTTTCTCCAACTCCTGCGGTGTGCACAGCAACGCCAAATGTTGGCGGATGTCTTCAGCAAGTGTTTTGGTGAACGTGGTAAACAACACCGGACGACCAGGTAAGTCCGAGTATTGTCTGGCAAGTCTTGCAGCACGATGCATAGCCACAACGGTTTTACCAGTACCTGCGCCACCGGTCACCTTCACAGGACCATTCCAATCGCGCTCCACCAACTTACGCTGGCTTGGGTGCAGGAATACCCTCCAGTGCTCTAGAGGTGCGGCTAGTAAAGCTTCCAGATCGCTGTCATCAGTCAGCACCACGAAATGACGCCGTGAGCTGTCGCGCTCAAGCGCAGCCCCGAAGTCTGCAGGGTCGACCGACTCCGGCGCGGATTGATCATTGATGATTTTGTCGAAAGGCTCGCCGGCAGCAAACAGATACAACGCTTCGTATGCCTCATCGGGCAATTGTGCTTCCAACGCCTCAAGCTCGCCTTCATTAGTTACGGCGCGTACCGCTTTCAGCCGGTCGTCAGGTACGCCCAGACGACGAATCTCACGATCTTTGAGTGCATCAAACAGGCCTGCTACTCGTACATCAGCCGGTGTGTCAGATGACGTCGTGTCAGCAGCTTCCTGCACTGCATAAACCTGAATACTGCCAACATCCGGGTGGATCGCGACTCGGTGGCGACGCGCCCAGTGATAGGCATCATCATGCTGATCGACCCACAGCAAGCAATACACGTTGCCCACATCCGGCTTGAGTACAATGCCCCGCATATTGTCGTTGATCCGAACCGAACGCATGTTCGGATCGGCGGCATCATGAATGCGCTCATAATTGATACCGGTCGCCATTGGGTTCTGACGAAACTTTGCAACGAAGGTCAGCACTGCCTGCTGGTGGGAGCGGGGAACTGCTGAAAACGACTTCAAGAAGTCATCGGACATTGCAATCTTGAGTGCCAGCGTCATGCCAGTGTCTCCATCAAAAGGGTTCTCAGCTCATCAGGCAACTCACTGCCGTCAGCGGTGAAAGAATGCCAACCTTGGCCAGCAAAAAGCGCAGCCTCTGCTTCAGAATCTGGCAGTAGTACCGCGGTACGAACATCTGGCCAAGCCAACTCAGCTTCTGCTATTACGCGGCCTTTTTCATCCATCAACTCATAGCCCACCTCTGGAGCGGTCACGTCGAGACCAGCCAGAGCCAAGCCCCAAGACTGTACTTCATGTGCAGCTAGACTCAGCGCTTCCTGCCAGGCCTCAGACAGCCCGCCGGATTTTGCTTTGAGCGCAGAACAATCCTGCAGCGCAGGTAACCCTGGCATTTCAGCGTTGCCAACCCAAATCTGACTCAGCGGCAACAATAAGTTAAGTGCCTGCCAAAGTTGCTGCCAGCGTAACTGAAGCTCGCTTTCGGGCAGACCATCTTCTTTCCACTCGCCAACCAGAACAGGTTCAGAGTCTGCAGAGCCATTGCCCCTCATCACTTGCTTCAGATGCTCCGGGTGCATGGCAATGGCCAGCATCCAGGCTGTACCGAGCTGACGCTGGCTCAACCTATGCATTTGCAGGTCAGGTAGCAGACCCAGCTCATCCAAACGCTGCCAGAAAGCCCCTCCGCGCAGGACTTGAAGCGCAGTAGTGTCCCCCGGCGGCATCAACATTCCCGTAGCCAGGGAGACGGCCAATTTGCCGAGCACTTGGTGTTGCCCATGGGCTAAACGCTGATGCAGCTGGCTAAAGGACGGCAACGATTTGAAATTGGAGAGTGTTGCGATGCCCTGTGCCGCGCACAGCTTCTGCACTACCTGCTGCGGATCATCATTAAGCAAAGTTGCCCAAGGCGATGGCGTAGGTAATACCTGGTTTTGCAAAGCGCATTCGACATCATCCCAGGTCAGCGTCCAGACTGAGAACTTTCCGCTCTTGGCCACCGCCATACGTTTGGCCATATCGGTAGTAATGATGTCTTTGTGGTACTGCCAACCATCAACAAAGACCGCCACGGGCAGGTCGTCGGCGGCATCGTCTGGCCAGAACACGAAGTCAGGCTTGCAAGAAATCAACACACCTTCGCTGGCTCCCAGATTGACCTGCAACTCCATCCGCCAGCGACGCGAGCCAGCCTGTATCTGATAGCCCGCCTTGCCCTTGAACAACAGCTCACTCAGCTTGAACTTCTCACCTTCATGCTCACGGCGCAGCGCTTCGACAAACCGCTTCTCCAGCATGCTGTCCAGTAACTGGTTAGCTGGCTGGGCGTCGGCCAGATGGGTAACTGGCTTCAGTGCACCCTTGTACTGCATCACCTCACCCAACAACTTCTGTGCTGTACGTCGCGAGATAGACTTACGATCATGGCTGTTGTGATAGCGGTACACGCAGCGATAACAGCCATCGGTGTCCGCATTCTGGTTGCAAGTGCAGCTGTTAAGGGCCTCTAGAGCTTTCTCGAACACCTCCAGCAACGGCTCGGGAGCACGCATCAGCTCTTTGAGATAGCCAGTACCTCCTGGAACACTATCGTAGATCACCAGATAGCATCGCGGCGTCTCAGAGCCCGCAGCCATACGCATATCTAGGGCAATACGTAGATGGTCCACTGCTCCCCTAAAACGCCGCGCCACCCCCAACTCCAGAGCCGACACAAAGCTCAGCAAGGCCTCGTTGGTATCGGCAAAACCCACCTCGGGCAAAAACAGACGAATGCCCTCACTAGTGAACTCGCGGTAGAGGAACACACATTGCTGCGTGCTCGCCTCGGGGTTCTTGCGCTTCGCGCACCAGGACGAATGGTTGCGATACAGCTCCTCGGCCTTGCGCTTGCGCTGCAAGGTGCCGCACTCGGGGCAGATGCTGAAACCAGGGCGGCTGAGTTCCTTCCCGCCGATCTCCATCGGCATGCCTTCCGCTGACTGCTCGCCAAAGTTCACCTCGCGAAAAGTCACCCGATCGAGAAACTCGAAGCCGAAAGGAAATGTCTGCTCGTCAATCACAAAGGCCTGACGCACCGCATCAGGCGGGCTATCCACCAAAGCCTGGCGCACATAAAAGCCGCGCTGACGCTCGTCTGAATCGTCAGCAATACGGCTATCGCGATCCAGCGTGCGGGCAAATACCGTGGTCAAGCGCAGCATCTCGTGTACGCGCCCACTGTCGCGCCACAGCGTATCGCCACATCGTGGGCAGTTAGGGTGTTGATCACCTGACGACAGCGGCTCGGTATAGGAGCACTGCCTACAGAAACGCCAATGCTCAGGCTTGATCTTCGATACGTCGATCTGGTTGATCACCACCCGCCGACCTTCGGCATAAAAGGTGTTGTTCGGTGCCAACTCAGTGATGGCCGTTGATCCAGGACGCTCATATTCGAAGGTCAGAGGATCAGGAGCGGATGTTCCAGGCTTTGAATCGCGCACAATGATCGAGCGCAACAGCACACCTTGCTCCGGGAACGCATAGTTGGGTAGCAAGCCCTCATCAGTCAGCACATTGAGCGTAGCCTTACCCTCAATGCTGCCAATCAAACGCGAAAGCGCAGTTCGATCTTGAAGCAGTCGCGCCAACTCCAGATCCTGATCCTCACCACGCACCGTCAATGCCTGCAGCTTATCGATCTCCTTCACTGCGGCTTCACGTTTGCGCTTGATGCTTTCAACATCACTAGCAATGCCCTGCAAACGGTTGACGATCTTGTACGCCAACGGACTGCTATCACCGCTGCTGCCCTGAATGAAATTTGCGAGCCATTGGCACGTACCGTCGCTCAAAGGGCACAACTCCCCTTGATTGAACAAGCGCAGGAACCGCTCAAGTAGCGATGCCTGGTGCTGTTCCACATAGCTCAACCAAGGGTAAGGAAATTTGCTCGTGGTCTGATTATTGATCGCAGTGAACACCCCACGAATTTCCGGAGGGATCTGCGCCGCCCGCCCGTTCTCATGCACCCAGCAATCTAGAGTGAACGCTGTAAGTTGACGCTCAAGTACCGCCGAGGCGTTAAGGAAAACCCCAGGTGCCTGCACGGAACCTGCAATCATGGTTTTAGGGTCATTCCAAAAATACAGGTCATGCGGCTTGCTGGTCGCCATGCTCATCAGCAACGCATTACCCGTGCTACGCCCTGCCCGACCGGCTCGCTGAATGTAGTTAGCCTGCTGTGGAGGAACCGAACATTGCAGCACGCTGGACAAGTCGCCAATATCGATACCCATCTCAAGAGTGGGTGTCGCGGAGAGCACATTAATGCCCCCGGGGCGATCACTGTTGGATTTAAAGTTGCGCTCTACCGCCTCGCGCGTTTCGCGCGGCAGCAAGCCGGTATGCTCATGCGCTACCACCCGCCGAATGTCCGCATTCAGATAGAGCTTGCGATAAAAGTCACCGGGTACATCTAGTGCGTGCAACTCGCCCCGGCAATCGACGCGGCGACACGCTTGCTCAGAAAAATCATCCTCTGGGCCAGAGAGTGTTGTGCTGTGGCAGCAGGCACACCGCCACACCTTGCCCCCCAAGATAACGTGGAAAGCAGAGGGCTCCAGCCCCCATACACGTATATCCGGCTTCTCGGTGGCCTCCTCAAAACCTGCTAAGCCAACGCTTTCCAATGCCTCAAGAGCAAGCCGATAAAGGGGTGCAATCAAGGCATCCGTGCCCAGCGCCAGTTCATGCAAAGCAGGCAATGCCTTGAACGCCCAGTCGCTAAACAAACGGGCATGGCTCTTAGTTACACTGACGCAGCGACCAAACTCTGCCAGTGTCAAAAACCTCGGAGGCCGAGGGCTGGTTAGAAGCTTAAACTGGCTTGGATTCTTCTTATACCCCCAAGGACTGCTACCCATTCGCGCATAAAACCCTAGCTCCTGATCACGCCAAGCCCCGATGCGCTGCATGTTTTCCAGTAGCCCGCGCAGTAAAACAACAACTTCGTCCAGCTGCGCGGCGGCTAACGGTTCAAGCGTGTCACGTAGACGTGGCAACAGCCATTGAGCGGCTTCGTCTAACTTGCCTGCAAGTGGCACTACGCAAGCAGTTCCCGTCGCTACCAGAGTACGACCAATATGAGCATCCTGGCCAAATTCTGCATTGAGCACCCAAGGCAACACCCTCGCCAACTCGCCAGGTAGGTTGCTGCTTTCAGGCAGCGCCCCCTCTTCCATCAGAGTCTCGTAATCACGTAGCCACTGCATTTGCGGTGGCAGGAAGTTAGCAATGTAATGACCATCACCTAGCGCCGTGCGCCAACGTTGCGCGAATGCTGTTGGCAAATTTTCCAATGTCACAGGTCGCCCAGCTGCATAGGCATCAGCAATTACCTGCGCCAACGCCGGGCGTAAGTTCATTCGCCAAGTTCGTGCGGCAAGGAACCCTGCACGATGCGCCGCATCCTGTACCGAGTCAGAGAAAGCAATCAGCTTCTTGTCTGGATTGAAGCGCGTTGCAAACAACTGTCCCACCATCACCGCAGCCAGACTGGCCGCTTGCGAACCAACAATCGTCAGCGTTTTATAACCGGCACAGAAAGGACAATCATGGTGCGACTTGGTGTACTTCGCGCCATTGCGCGTACCTTCACGCAGGTTGCTGGCAATATCTACAGCCAGCAAAGGCTGATCCTCACAGTGTGAGCATTCGGTTTGCGATGCCTGATGCAAGGTGCCGCACGCAGGACATACCTGCTTGCGCTGGAACACTGCAGGGTTCGCCCCCGCGCTGGAAGGAAAAATAAAACGAGTGCTCACATCCTCGGCGAAGAACGCGCTGTAAAACGCCTGCAGGTCATGGGTCAGTTGATTGGGACTGATCTTTTGTTGCGTAGAACCCCAGCCGGTGGCGTGGCACTCGCGACAATGGATCACCGGCAGATGCAGCCGGTCCATATCGGCTTTACGCAAGTCATCGTGATGCCGAAGCTGCGGTTCAGCATCCAGCACAGCCACCATGCGGCGCAGCTCACGTAGCCAGATTTCCACCTTCACCTGCAAGAAAAAGTTCTGATGTGCATCCTGGCGTGCATGCGCCACCAACGAGAGCAGGCTAGACAACCATAGCAGCGCAAAGCGCTCATCATCGCAGCTCGGCAAACGGCGCTTGAGCAATACCAACAGGTCATCCAGCAACACGGACTTTGGCCCAAGACGCTCCAAATCACGCAAAAGATTCTGGAAAGCAAAGTGGCTCTTCAGGTCCTTACCCAAGCCACAGCGCCAAGCAAAATCCTCTGCCTGCGTGACCGAGCAAGGCTCACCGAACCACAAGGGTGCTTGGGCCGCCAGATAGGCATGCAGGTCGTCAAAGTTCTCGGGGGCCAAGGTATCCAGATCACTGGGCTGCGGGCTTTGGGTGAACTCAACCAGGGCTTCAGCGAGATAATCCCCAACCGACTCGCGGTCCTCGGCGATAACCGCACTGTCATCCAACACTTCACCAAACACATCACCGGCAAAGGCCAGCAAATCGCTAACCCCATCGTCGCCCAGCGTTGCCGAAGTACCGACGCACACCAACTGGCCCGGCGGCGCCTTCAGACGTCCCTTGAGACGGCGAATCAAACAGGCCAGATCAGTACCCTGCGCACCGTCAAAGGTATGCAGCTCATCCACCACCAAATAACGCAGCGTGTCCGGCTGCTGATGCGCCCACAAAGGGGCATCTGCTGCACGCAGCAGAAGAAAGTCCAACATCTTGTAGTTGGTCAGCAGAATATCCGGCGGATTTTCACGCAGGGCATTGCGGTCGGTAATCACCGAATAACTGCCGTCACTCAATTCGGCGACCGTTTGCGACTCTACAGCCGGTGCATCGCCCACATACAAGCCTGCACGAATCCCACTAAGGCCAGCGGCCTTAACGATTTCCTTGGCCACGCGCCCAGATTGGTCGCTGGCCAAGGCATTCATGGGATAGAGGATGATCGCCTTGATGCCACGCCGCCCCTCGGCACGCGCCACTCGACAATGCTCAAGGATCGGATATAGAAAGCACTCGGTCTTACCCGACCCCGTACCCGTTGCCACCAACGTGGATTGAGCCTCTGATCCCGCCAGCCGCGCAAAAGCCTTGGCCTGATGTGCATGGGGCACAAAGCTGGCGGGTAACCAAGGAAAAGCTGGTAACCCGCCATTAAGCTGCTTGCGAAATGGCAGTGGCAATGTCAGATATGGCCCTTTGAAGATATTGCTGCGCTCAGCCAAAAAGCGCTCCAGCAAGCCCTCAAAACCAGTAGTAGTGGACGGGAATGCGGTGCGCAGAAAGTCTGCGACACCCTGAGTGACCTGCTGAGAAACGATAAGTGGCTGCATATTTTTTACTCGGCAAGATCAGCTTCAGTGAGGGGCCATTTTTTCACTGAGAACTTGGCAATCTCGATGCTGCGGGCAAGGATCGCATCCTTGGAAAAGGCTGGATTGGCACTAGCGTTCCTGGCCGCCAGCCCCTGGATTAACCTGAACTGCGAAGACCGATACAACTTCTGATCGCGCATCTTGTTCTCCGCTGAGCAGTTATTGCAGGCACTGTTGATGCGCTTCTCAATCGGTGCGAGATTACCGAGCAGATGGATATGCTCGAGATAGGCTTCTTCAGTGCGGAAACCATACAGACGGACGCCAAAGGAAGGCTCCTGCGGAAGAATATGCTCGATGGTCAGACCTGCAGTATTGATCTCGACCAAGTCTCCTATGTCGAGCTGAGGTAACCCCCCGGCGACTCTGACTGCGCTCTCAGCTTCCAGCAAAACTCGCGCAAGCCCAGGGTTTCGGAACATATCCTCCCCTGCCAGCCGCGACTCGAACTTAGCGCTCGGCATAAACCGCTGACAAAAATTGATCAGCCGCTCAGCAATCTCCTCATTGGTTAAATGACTAAAGGCTCGCATGAGAGCAGCCATATCGGCCTGCGGATTCGTACCCTGCAGCTTGAACACCCGAAGGTCTGCGAGCTCAATCAACTCCAGCATCGAATAGTTCAGATAGCTAGGTACTTGCACCTCCAGCATCTTCGAAGTGAACAGGCGGATGATCAGCGGGTACAGCGTGGCCGAGAGATCCTGAACAACCAGCAGCAAATAAAGGCTTCGGTTTGTTCGGGCGGCTTCAGCCAAACCGAGCAGACCTTTGAAGAACACCTCCAGGTCACTGACATAATCACTGATAAACCGGGCCAAGCGCTCCCTGTCACTGCGCATGGCTTTAAGCGCCGGTTTGAGAAAAGACTCCAGAACCGTTTCAGAGGTTGCGTTGTAATCCGCGCCGGACTCCACATCGTGTTGCTCGCCGTTAAACGCGAAATAGTGATACCGCAGCACGTCATCTTCCCGGAACGGATCACGATTGATCAGGCGAATCTGATAACCCGGCTCCGCCGCGAGCTTCTTGAGTTTGCTAAAGCTGCGGAAGGCCTCGCCGAACTTATCAGCGATCATCGAATCCAGCTCGCCATCCAGAAAGCGATTGGAGTAATAGATCAACAGACTCTTGGCGATATCCATCTTGGCCAAAGGAACACCCCGGTCGTTGACCGACTGGAACATGCGAATGGCTTTACCCTCATTGGCCTCCGTGAACTCAAGCACCTCAAGATGACTGATGCTCAGCAGCCAGTTCTTGATGGCCTCCTGCCCTTGGTGCTCCTTGATGGCACTGATGCGCTGGCGAATCCACTGGTAGGCCACCAGTAACCGCTGCTGGCCATCAGAATCAGGCTCTGGTAGCTCATCATTCAGTAGTGCAGAAAAAAACGTCTTGTTACTGCCTAGAACGGTGAACTTGGGGCCATATACGGGATGCGTGATGTAGGTACTGCGGTAATGCTCCTTGATGGGCAACTCATCGACTGCATCAACCAAAGCATCGAGCAGCATGGTCAGTGTGGTAAGCCGCTGTTGACCATCCACCACTCGAACCGGTGCCATTTTTCCGGTCTGCGACAAAATAAAGGTGCCCAAATAATGGCCACCGCCCAGCTCCATTGCTTCCTCGATATCCTCAAACAGGTCATCGATATTGCTGGTCGTCCAGGCGTAGTCACGCTGGTACGCGGGAATTTCTAGGGTCTTGCCAGTGAAGAACTGTTCGATGGTTTGGGTAGCCAAAATCCGTTTCCTTAGGGTGGTGGCTCAGCGGTGTGCTGGTATCCAGGCTTTATCTGCCTTGCTGAATTTCTCAACAGGGTTAGCCATGGTTCACCTCCTTGGCAAAATGCGCCCAAGCTACGCGATAGTCAGCTTCGCGGTCAGCCAGTGTGAAAGGGGCAGTGTATTGGACGTTGCGTTGCACTGGGCCACCGGGTTGGGTGTCGTCGAGGATGGGGCGCTCGATGAGGGTGCCGTCGGGGACTTGGGGTTGGCCATCTTTGGGTTGCACATCCTCCCAGCCGAGGCGGTGGGTTTTCTCGCTGCCGTCGGGGAAGCGGACCGTGCAGTCGGCATCGCGCTTACCGGCCTTCCGCGGCAGGCCAACGCCGACCAAGCCTTTGCTGGAGGTGAAGACAATGCGGCCGTTGGCGTCGTACCACGTGTCGCGCTCGTACTGGCGCATCACCGGGAACTGCACGCGGTAGATGGTCAGCAACTCGTCCAGGGTCAGGCCGAGGGCATGAGCGGCGAGCACGTCGATTTCTACCAGAGCCTGACGGCGGGCGTAGTCGCTACGCAGGGCGCAATGGCGCTGCCAGTTGGGGGTAAGCTGGGCGAAGAAACTATGCGGTAGGCGCGGGTCGATGCTAGCCCAGTTATCCTGTAGGAAAGCGGGCTGCCAGCAATCGAACCAGAGGTCGGCGTAATGAGTTGTAAGGCAATTCAGCATAAGAGTTCTAACTGCTAACGCTGGGGTACCTGATAGCAAAGGTAAGGTACTTGCTGTTGCGTCACGAAAATCCTGCTTTCCAGTCGCTCTAAAGTAAAAATCGAATGGAATTGAAGACCAATAGCCTACTGCCGGAATAAGTCGTTGGCTGTCCATGAACGCTACCGAGAAGACGCCATTAATGTGCGCTACGCCGGGGGGGAGCAGCGCTGGTTTAAGCGAGCGTTCGTTAGCTGGGTTAGCACCACGTCGTGAAGCTACCCTCCAATATGCCGTCACTGGTCTCGCTTTCTTAGCGCCTGCCTCAAGCCAACTGACCCGCGGCACACGGGAAACATAGGAGGTGGCATCGCAGGCTGGCCGATAATTGCTGCGTGGCAAATAGTTGTCGGATATTTGATCGAGATCGAGCACGTCGTAATCGCTGTTCTTAACTGCTACTCGGCGCAGCGTTTTACTCAGCGGATTTCCCGTAAAAAGATGCGGCCCGGAAAGCACTAAATCGGCGAGTGAATCAACAAAGCCAGTCGTGCGTTGAAGAGTGCCATCTTTTTGCGCGCCTGTTTCGTGCCACATTTCCAAAGGAAAGTATTCATTCGCTAGGTCTCCTAAGCGAAGTGATTGACGAGCGAATTTATCTAATACCGAGACCATTTCTCGACTGTGCACCGCTGGTAACCTGGCCTCCCTGATCGGCGTACCAGGGACGTCATAGAGAAGTGCAAAGGTTGTTAGTAGATCGGCCTCTACCTCAATCACGCGACTAGCATGACCATCCGTGTTCCACCCTCCCCTGTCGTACTTGATACCAGGAATGGGACCGCCTCCGAGGTGGTCCAGGCTTGCAGCGACAGTGGCAGGAGAAAACAAGTTTGCGATGTTACGAAAGCTAACTCGATGTTGTTCAGCGGCGTATATATTGATGCTGAACTGAGTGTCATGGTGTACCTCGGCAAAAAGCATCAGTTCGTTAGCGAATTGATAATGTGCTCGCAAGCGCTGGTAAATAGCCGCTCTCAGTATTCCACCCTTGGGATCATCGTAAGTACCTTCCGGATGCAACAACGCCTGTACGCCACAACCTACCCTCCAAACTAGCGGCAAAAAACACTTGTACAGATTGCTTTGCTGCCCCTTGAGCAGCGGGTAGTTCTGCATGGCATTGAGAAACTGACCCATGCCCTCGGTGGCGACACACTCGGCCAAATAATCCGCCTTGGCCAGCGGCAGCGCGGCAAACACCGCCTCGCGCTGTTTAGCCGTATCTGGCGCACTCAATTTGCGAATGGCAAAGCGCGGGTCGAAGTCCGACAGCAGTGCCTGCTCGTTCCACTCCACCTTGATCCACGGCGGATTACCGAGGATCACATCAAAGCCGCCACGAGCCTTGAACACATCGGCGAACTCCAGCGCCCAATGCATAAAATGCTGCTGGCCGGCCACTTGCTGCGCCACCTGCAGTTGAGGCAAGGCGTTGATCAGCGCGGCGATATCGACATGGCCGTAACGGTCACGCTCGGGAGCAAAGTCCAGCCCCTGCTGCGGGTAGGTTTCTGGGAATAGATCATCTGCCAACACACTGTTCAGGCTGGCATTGCCGAGCAGTACAGTTTCCAACACAAACCACCAGTGTTCGCGGCTAGGCAACTCGCTGGCTTTATCCAGTGGCCAGAACCACAGGGCGCACCAGGCATCCATCACCAGTTTGAGGCGACGGTATGGGCTGGCATTTTTCTGCGCTTCGCTAAGCATTTCCCGCTGGTAGGCGGCATCTTTCTGCGCGGTGCTAGTCGGAGCGCGGTTCGCGGCCGGGTCGGGCCATACATGCAGCTCATCGCAAGTAGCGGCGCGCACACGGGCCAGCTCCTGGGCGTGTTGCTGCCAGAGCTGCTCGGTGGCAACACTTAGCGCCTGCACCCGTTTGATTTCATCGCTACTCAGCGGCGCAGTAAAGGCGTTGCGCCATTGTTTGAATTGGTTGAAGGCCGCGGGCTTCAGTGCCTTTATCACCTTATCGGTGACCATACCCATGCCTTCAGCAGGTAGCAAAAAGTGGTATACATCGGTAGCGGCGGGCACTTGTGTGAGTGGCAAAGCACGCGGCGCGGCAGCGCGCCAATCGCGTTCGGGCAGACCGTTTTCACCCCTGCCTGGGCGGAGCTGGGCGGTGCTAAACAGTTCGCGTCGCGCCCCCACTAGGGAGTTACCGTTGTACAGCTGCAAGCCAAACCACGGCACATGGCTGCCTTTGAAAATGGCGTTGAGCCACAAGGAGACTTCGGCTAGCTCCACCGCAATGGGGTTGAGGTCCACACCAAAGACATTACTGTCGGCAATGAACATCTTCACCCGCTGTTTTTCTTCGGTGTACTGCTCGTGCGGGATGGTGCGGCCTAACTCTTTCTGTTTAGCCTGCAGGTAGGCTTCGGCCAATTGACTGACAGCCTCGTTCAAAAACGCCGCGCTGCCCATGGCCGGTTCGCACACGGTGAGTTTCAGAATTTCATCCGCCGTTTTACCAGGCAGGATTTCCTTTAGCGCATGCTCAACCAGGCATTTGGTCAGCACTTCAGGGGTGTAGTAGCTGGCCGACTTCTCGCGGGCACGTCCGGCGAGGCGATAGATGAAGCTGCCCTTGGGATGAATCTTGGTATTGCCGCCAAACAGACGTTCGGCGTCGGTGTACTGGCTGATGCTACTGGCAGGTACAAAGTAGGCTGCATCCAGAGGGTTGACCTCGGCGTCTTTTTTCTTCTCGGCCGCGCTGGGGGTATCGAGGCCTTCCTCTCTGTCCGCATCACTCTCGCTCGAGTCGTCTTCTTCGCTTTCGTCGCCCGTACTTGCCTTCTTACCTTTGGGATCTGGGCGGACTTCGTAGAGATCTACTTCGGCGAAGAAACCACGGAAGGACAACAGCGCTTCGTACACCGCACCCAACTGGTTGATACCGAGGGTGCCATAACTGATGCGCCCACGACGGTTCTTGCCACCACCACGGGACAGTGACATAAGCTCAATGACTTTCTGCAGCACCGAGTTTCGCAGCTTGACGCTACCCAGCAGCGGCGTGCGCGCGGGGTCAAACAGATGGCCTTGCAGCGGCGCGATGGTGAAGCCGTTGTCGAGCAAGCCATCATGGCTGCCACCCAAATCGAGCTGACTCGCCGTGGCATCCCGTCGTGGGTAGCCTTGCCAGATCAGGCCAAAGAGTTGCTTGAGGCTGTCGTGAAAATAGAAACCTTCCTGGGCATCGCTGGTGGTCAGCGGGGTTTGTTCCAGCTCGCGCAGGTGCTCGATGCTATAGCCCTTGAGGTAAGCCTCGGCATCGATGGGCGCATAGCCCAGCTCGGGTCGCGCCTCGATATAAAACATAAACAGCAGGCGGTACATGTAGCGCAGGCTTTCACGGCTGAGCTGGTCGGCTAGGTCGGTATCGTTACGCTCGAACACCTTCTCTTTGGCCACCGTGCGTTTGTACCAGATGGCCTCATTGGCAATCAGCTCAATGCATTCACGCAGGGCGTATTTGAGATCAGTGGATACCTCAAAGGCATGCTTGTGCGAGCTGTCGTCCAGGCTGTCGAGCAGCGCCACGCCGCCTTCCACCGGCAGCACCGACTGGCTGCCCAGCAGCGCGGCCATAGCGCGGAACTGCTTGTCATCACGCGGGCCGAACAGTTCCGGCAGGTTGAAGCGCAGCAGTGCCTTGCGCCCCCATTTGCTGCGCTCGATCAGCAGCCACTCTTCATGGTGCAGCAGCAACACCCAGCGTGGCGGGTGGTCGTCGGCAAACAGGCGCTTGCTGAGGGTTTCCTCCCAGTCGCTGTGGGCATATTTACCTTTGCCTTGCTCACTGGCCGCTGGCGCAAGCAATTGCAGCGGGCTGCTGTCGTCGTCCTCCGCATTGGCAATAGCTGCCGCAATGACCAACAGCGGCTGGTGTTTGGCATCGCGATACACCGCGAGCACCGGCAATTCTCCTTCAGCCAACGTCAGGTTCTGCGGCGCAAGTTCGTAACCCAGGGCGGCGAGCAGAGGCTGCACTAGATCAATAAACAGGCTGGCGCGCTCGCTGGTTTTGCGCTCATTCAGAAAGCGCTCGCGGGCACGGAAGTAACCATTAGCCCCCGCAGCAGTACGCAGACGAGCGACGGGGCTTTGCGCGCCCTGCTCTTTCCACTGGTCAAACAGCGGCTTGAGGTCTTTTTCGAGGATCTCGTCCAGGTAGTGCTGGCTGTAGAACTCGTTGGCATTGGTGAGGCCGGTGATGGCAAAACTCATGCTGTATTCCTTCCTTAAGCCATCAGTGCGGCGACAACGGTGAACTGAGCGCGGTCATCCAGTTGCAGGGTGTCGCGTATCCATTGTTGGTAGTTACTGAACAGGTCTGCGGTGGCGCTTTCTTTCTGCTTACGTTTGGCTGCGATGACCTGTTCGATACCTTTGGCGAAATCGATTTCCAACTGTTCGTTGTGTTTGAGCTGCAGGGTTTGCAGTTTGGCCAACTCGCACTCCAGACGTTGGCGGCAGTTGGCATCGAAGGCCTGCTTGATCGGTTTGATGTGTTTTTCAGCAGCCTGAATAACCGCGGGTAGTGCACTTTGCAGGGCACGGCTGTCGGGCGCCTGACCATCGTTGGCCTGGGCTTTTGCGGTGCTGGTGAGCCCAGTGCGCTGCAGTGTTTCCGCCAGGCTGAGCACGCCCAGTACCTGCCCAGCAGCATCGAGCTGTACACCGAGCCACTCGGCTAGCACGGCTTGACCGCGGCGGTTGGGCACCTGGGCGAGCACCAGCACGATGGCTTCGCCTGCGGTCAGCCCCTGTGCAACGCGCAGCAGCGGAGCACGCTGGCGACGAAACAGAGCCATAAGTTTGTAGTCGAGCCACTGGGCAATGGGGTTGAGCGCCCAGAGGTAGTGCAGCTGCGGCCAGGCATTGGTGTCGCGCGCCTGTTTGATGGCCTCTTCAACCACAGCCTTATCGGCGCTCAAGGCAAAGGTGTTATCGTTCGGCCACATTTCGCTGGCCAGATCACGCTTGAGCACCTGGGCAAGGTCGCGACTGGGCTGGAAGCTCAGCGTGCGGCTGGCATCATCCGTTTTGATTGCAGCATGTTCGCGCGGCGATTGTTGCGCCAGCCAGCGCAAGGCATCGCGAAGGTAAATGTAACTGTCGTTAAACAGACTGGTGAGTTCAGCAGTGGGCGCCATGAGCGCTGCTGTGCTGGCGGGCGCAACGCTATCACTGCTGGGTACGTTCGCGCCCCACAGGGCTTCGAAAGGGTCGATATCATCCCCAGCCAGTAGCGCGGCGAATTCCTCGACAGTGCGGTTGCCTTCAATGGCCTTGGCCACTTCGACGGCTTCCAGCTCCTCGTCATACAGCCCCATAAAGGCTGATGGATCGCCGATATTCTTCGCCGCCTGCACGTCCTTATCTATCAGGATTTCCAGGTAGCGCAAGTCACCGCGAATTCTCTCGTGGCGAGGTTCTGTCAGCAGGTAGCCGATTTTCGGGGCATGCAGTTGACCATATCGATCCACACGACCATTGCGCTGCTGGAACACCATCAGCGACCAGGAAATATCGAAGTGGATTAGCCGATGAGCTTGGTAGTGCAGGTTAAGACCTTCGGAGGCCACGTCCGAGGCAATCAGCAGGCGCAGGGGCGAATGGGTTTTGCCGAAATCTTCGACCGTCTGCTGGATGTCCTGGTCAGGCAATTGGCCGTGCAGGATGGCTACGGCGTTATCTTTTAACCCCAGGGCCTTGGGCAGCTCTAGCTGGAGGAATTTCAGTGTTTCTACTCGCTCGGTGAAGATCACCAGGCGGTCACTTGGATCTTTGCCATCCCAACGCCAGTGCTGACCTTGTTTGAGCTGGCTGATGAGGTGCTGGAATTTACTGAATTTGTCGGCACTGATGGCCTGCACCAGAACTTGAAGATCACGCAGCCCCTCAAGATCAGGATGGCGTGCGTCTTTTACCTCGAGCTTTCGGATGCGCTCTTTCAGCGTTTGTAGGCAGGCTGCCGGGGAAGAGAACAGCGCCTTTTCCAGCACGGTGCGGAACAACATGGCACCGTCGCGCGCACCGGTCCCGTCGCTATTAAGTTTGAGTTCGGCTAGGGCATCGAAGGCGAGGTTTTCCGCCGGGCTTGCGGCGCAGGCCAAACGAAACACTTCTCGCTCTGGGAACTCCTGCTTCATCTGCTCGCGCACGTCTTTCTTGAAACGGCGAACAAAAAGGTGATCGACATCCTCGCGGGTGTAGTCGGCCCCTGCTGGCAGCACCGTGGGGTCGAGCATGCGCACGAGGCTGGCGAAGCTGTCCTTTTTGCCGTTGTGCGGTGTGGCGGTGAGCAAGATCAGTGCATCGGAGCGTTGCGAGAGTAACTCCGCCAAGCGATTGCTCTGGGTGCGATTGCCCTTGTAGGAAACGTTGTGGGCTTCGTCGATGATGATCAGATCCCACCAGGCGCTTTCCAGGTAGTGACGGTACTCGCTGTCGCGCTTTAAGGTATCGACTGAGATGATGGTGCGGTCGTAATAGTTAAAGGGATTGTGATTGGCAGGGATATCGCGACGAATGCGCTGAATACCGGCTGAGTCCAGGCGGGTGAGCGGGATGGTAAAGCGGTTCCAGAACTCCTGCTGAAACTGGCGCATCATACTTTTGGTAGTGACCACCAAAATGCGGCGCGCTTTACCTCTGCGCATCAACTCAGCAGTAAGGATGCCGGCCTCAAGGGTTTTACCTAGGCCTACTGTATCCGCAATGAGCAAGCGCGGGCGCAGCTGCTGCAAGACCTGATGAGCGGGCTGCAACTGAAACGGCAGCGCATCCATGACCCCATGCTGACCAATCACTACCGACTCGCTTTGCAGCGCCGACTGACGCAGACGCGCCTCGATAAACAGCCGCGAAGCAATAAATGTGGGCGATTCGTCGTACACCAGCTCAGTCTTTGCTGGGTCAATCAGCGTGACGCCTTCGAGTTCAGTGAGGAAAAGCGCATGACGATTGCGCACGGTTTCCGACACGCCTATGCAGGAGAGCTGCCAGCCACCAAGATTGCATTGGTCGGCATTCTGGATAATCCACTCTTCATCGCGGATCACTGCACGTGCACCGGGGGCTGGGGCTTGGGTCAGTTGCATTGGTGCAATCCTTGTCAGGGCACTAGGTACACAGAAAACTGCATTAAGATAAATCGATCGCCTAATAAACCCAGACAGATCGGCACTCCGCTGATCAATTCATTACCGCTCAGTCGCGGCATGAGCCGATGCATTTTCAGCAGTGATAACGTCCGTCGAGGACGCCACCACGTCTATCTGGCGGGTGGCACTTTACCAGCTTTGCGCTTATTGGAACGGGCGGGGTTTCAACAGATAGGGTCATCAAGGCTGCCAAAACGAAAGGACCTTGAAAGGGATGGTCGTAAAGACGGCCTCCGTCACCTCGAATCATCCACATGGTTGGCATATTGGTTCGCGCACTATCCTAGATTGGGGTAAAAATGCAGCAAGGGTGATAGCCTTTTGGAATGCAATTGATCATAACTGATACTCGACAGACGCAAGGCGATTAGCCATCATCAACTGCTATCGTTTTCCCTTTTGCGAGTCGCGGTACCGCTTCTACCGCTCGCCTTTGCATCGGACGCTCCCCCTTGAACGTAATGAATGTAATGCCCCAGCTTTCCCTTTCGCGATCTGGACCGGTGAACGAAGCCGGCGAGGCGGTGCACTTCCGCCAGGGGGATCTCGACGGGGCCTGTGGCCCCTATAGCTTGATGATGGCACTGGTAGCCAATGGCATTGTTACCCGCTTTGAAGCGAGTTACATGGGGTTGCACGATGGTCGAACCCGATTGGGAAAATTTTATAACCGGTTGATTGAGTTCGGTGGGCTAATCAATAACGGCACCGACGAGTACGACCTGGATTGGTTACTGGATTGCTTTCGTAACCAGCTCAGCCTGAAGAAATTCAACGGCACTACCCGTTCACTTGTCACTGATGTGGTCGCAGCGGTAACCGCTGGGTACTCAACGATTGTCGGCGTGGACTGGCCAGGCGGCGAGGGTCATTGGCTATTGGTGGTCGGCTATCAGAGTCAGGTGATTGACGGTCCGGAAGGTCGGGCCAAAACCATAGTGACTCACTTTTTGTGTCTAGACCCCTTCTTGGAAGCGCCCAGAGTGTCGCTTTGGAATGCCGTGCTAGAACTCCAAACGACGGAAGGTACGGTAGTGAACGCCGGCCGTTATCCGTCCAACCATTGGGGTGGTCTCGAGCCTACGAAATGCCGGATTACCAATGGCCTGGGTATCGGCAAGCGATAAGCGCGGCGATGCTTGTTATCCAGTGTAAACGATAGCGCTTGCGCTAAAAGAGTACCCCCGAGCTCATACCAGAAAGCCCCTACCAACTGGCGACCGTCGAGGATGAGGATGCTCGTAGCGGCATTGCGAGCTATTTTTGATCAACGTCGCACCTTACAGTCTCGGATACCCCGTCACGTGAGCCATACATTCAAATTCCTGAGCCTCCCTCACCGTTCAGGAGAGGTCGCAAACGTCTTCATCCATGGCTACTCCGCCGGCCACGACATGGAAGACCGGTGCGCGCTGCGAAAGTGCATCCCTTCGTCCCTGCACAACTGCGTCAACATCTTTGCTTTCTGGCCGTCGGGTCACTGGAGTCAGTTCGATGCGTTGTCCAGCGGCGGAGTGTCGGCGATCACCCGGGTCAATGTCTTAGCGGGCGCTGCGGCTGCAGTGGTCGACCGCGCCGTGCACTTCAACAGCAGTCGCAAACGCGCAACCGCCATGGGCAAGACACTGCTGTCACAACTCGAGCGCTACCTCCTCGAATTTCATCCTTACGTGTCGAAGATCAACCTGGTCGGGCATTCACTTGGCGGACGGGTCGTCGTCAGTGCGCTGCTCGACATGCTGCACAAGCCCGCCAATCACGACCTCGAAATCGGCGACGTGCTGTTGATGGCCGCAGCTACCGAACTGTCGGGCAATGAGGCGCGTGCCATCCGCAAGCGCACCAACTGCAAGCTGTACAACGCTTACTCAAAAAATGATGACATTCTGCGGTTGAATATCGGGGAAAACAGCGCCGGCCGCCAACCAGTTGCCAACTGCAAAAATGTGCGCATGGAATCTTTCGGCCACACGGACTATTGGCCGCGACTGGAGCAGGTACTGAGAGAATCAGGTTTCCACAGTTACCAAAGTGGCCTACCCGTCTCTCTTCAGCCCCACCCCATCATCAAGAACCCCGATCCTGTGGTAACCGACCACTTTCTGTACGACCTGCTCGAACTGACCAGCGACCGCATCCGCGGCCAATTCGCCAAGCACTTGCGTAGCAGCAGCTGGACGACGCTGGAAACCGATCATTCGCTCTACCTGCTGAGCAAGGAATTCCAACTTCTGGGCGGGCACTGCCTGGTCAACATGGCACGCGGGCGGGGCCTGAAGTATGTGCAGATTCTGTTGATGCTGGCGGAGCATTACGATCTGCTGAGCGAGTTACACGACTGTGCGCAGGTGGTGGAGATGGAAGCGCTACTGATCAGCACGTGTTTCCGCTCTTCGTTCGGTGAGGCTCATGTGCTTGCTTCTCGACAGGACATTACTGAGCATATGGCGGCTATGACAGAGAAAGGCTACTTCGAACAGGTCGATAGCCTGGCCGCCAGCCTGACCATTACCTCCTATTTCTCGACTCCGGAGGCACCATTGCCTGTGTATCGAAACAGCAGCTCGGCATTGTCGAGCGAGAGAAATGGGTTGGTACTGGCCTCAACATCAATGCTGCCGTCGCTGACCGGACTGATCTCGACCGAACGCATCAAGGCGGCAGCCACCAACCTGAAAAGCGCGGTCAAACCCGGCTACTCTGCGTTGATTCCAGCGGTCGCAATTCTGTTCTATGCGCGCTTGCAACTGAACAACGAAGGGCTGCTTTAGCACTCTGCAAAATGCCTGACCAGCCATGCCGCTGGCCAGGCACGGGAGATCGAACCTGATCTCGCCCTTGCCGCGAGCGCAGCCTATTTCCCGCTCCGAGCCTCGCTGAGCTTGCGCTCGAGTAACGCGAGCAAGTCGTCAGCATCCATTTTCTGAAAGCCACTTTCCTCCTGCTCTAGAATCATCGCAGCAAACGCCTCGCTGTACTCGAGCTCTTCCTCACCTGCAACTGGCGCACTAGCAGGGCTACCGCCCCAGACACGAGTGAAAATGCAGTGGACGCCTCTTCCACCCCCCCTTTACCGCCATACAGGTAGATGTAGTAAGCCAGGAAGGCCAAATAGAGGCCGAAACCAATCTTGAAAGGACGGGACATTATCGCAAAGCCGATCAATGCGATGACGAGACCAATAACAACCACCATTAATTGCTGCTCCTGTCAGTTCGCGGGATAACTAAGCGAGGCCCATCACCCAATACGCGACCGGCATAATATCAATAAGACATCACCAAAAAATGGTTGCAGCGCCACACGCTCACTGTCGAGCAAATAGCTTGGCCTGCTTTCGTTCTCCCCCACCCCGCTAGCTGTAAAACGAATAGTGCCTAAATACTGGTTAAGTACACAGGTAAAACTTTCAGGCATGCACCTCCGCACAAGGGCTTGAGAATGCGTCTTTCCGCTGAAGAAATCGCCGGAATATGGGCGTTTTGTTGACAGTTTACGATACCAAATCAAAGTGCCATCATGCAGGCAAATCACATCGCGCCGATCTATAGGATTCACCCAACGCCATCTCATCCGGGAAGCGATATGACGTCAGTTACAGGACATGCGCGATCAATACCCTACAAACAAGGACGTGTTCATGCCTTTGCCCCACGCCTTCAATTGCACTCAATGCTTTTGGACCAATACCACGACGCTAAGCAGTGACGCGCTGGCCTGGTGAACGGCGGGCCGGAGCCCTTCTCGCACGACGAGTTAAAACCAACAGTACCCTGAATATCCCAACGCATAAGCCTCAGTGCCCTCTATGCCGAGGCTTCGCGCAGCCCCTCAACACTTAAAGGATTATCACCATGCTCGACAGCCAGAAAGCGTTCGCCACCTACTTGAAGAAAATGCAGGCGCTGCTCAACGGCCAAGCGTTTTCATTCGATCAGTCACTGCTCCCCAAAGTAATGGAGACCGAGCTTGTAGTTCCCGTAATCGGGGCCTTCAGCGCCGGTAAGAGCTCACTTTTGAACGCGCTGATGGGCAAGGACATATTGCCGGTTGGGATTGCGCCGGAAACTGAACTGGCGACCGAACTGCGTTATTCCTCCGAGCCCTATCTGCTGGCGATCAAGCCCGATGGTGTGCAGGAACGCTTGCCTGTCGAAGCGTTGAACTCAATCAATCGTCGCTCCAGCGAGTTTTCACATTTGCGCCTGTACCTCGACAGCGAGGCGTTGAAGGCCATTGCGCCTCTGGTACTGGTCGACATGCCCGGGTTTGGCTCATCGCTGGAAAACCACAACAAGGCGATTGCTTACTACCTGCCGCGCGGTGTGCATTTTGTGGTGCTGACCAGCATCGAGGACGGCAACATTACGCAGTCGATGCTGCGCAAACTCGACGAGCTGAAAACCTATAACACGGACTTCACGTTCCTACTAAGTAAATGTAATCTGCGCGCCGCCGACCAAGTGGAAGACGTGCAGGCTTACATTGACGACCAGCTCGGGGTGTATTTCGGCGAGCATTGCCGCAGCATTACGCTCGGCAACCGGGGCGGCGAAGAACTGACGCGTGCGTTGACCGCCTTGCAGCCCGACGCGCTGTTCTCGCATCTGTTCATCGACATCCTCAAGGATCAGAACTTTGAATTGCTGGCGCAGATCAACCTCGCGCTGAGCATGCTGAAAAAGGACAAGACCGAGAGTGAGCAAACCGAGCGCGCACTCGAACAGGCCTTGGTCAAGCTGCTGGAGCAACGCAAGGATGTGGAGTCGGACCTGAAGGATCGCTACTCGGGGAAAATGCTCGACCGTAGCCTGCGCGGCCTGGACAACGCGCTGAATGATTCACTGGACGAACTGGTCACGCTGGGCAGCAGCAAGAACCCGAGCGCCCTGTCGAATGCCCTCTCCGACATCATCCGCAGCAGCCTGGCCAGCACGATCAAATCTGAAGTGCAGGACATCTCCACCAGCATGGTCGACCGGATTGCCAGCAACCTGAGTGCCACCAGCAGCCAGATGTCTGTGCTGGACATCAGTGGTAACTGGAGCGAGGAGCTTTCCAACAAGGTCAAGTTCTCGCTGGAGCGCACCACGGAAATGCTCAGCGACTGGTCTACACGCCTGAGCAACCGGGCCGAGGACGACAAAAACAGCGGCGTCATGCTCTATCGCAGCCTTTCAACCGTGCTCGCCGTCACCACCACCGTGGTCAATCCACTGGTAGAGCTGGTGATCATTTTCCTGCCCGAAATCCTCAAGATGTTTAAAGGCGGTGGTAACGAGCGCGAGACGTTTCGCCAGAAACTGACCGGCGAAGTATTCCCCAACATCAAGGCGGAACTGCGCGGAAAGATTCCGGCAATCATCGACGAACAGCTCAACGCCATGCTGAAGAAGATCAGCGACGGCTTCGAAGAGCAGATCAACAAGCAAAAACACGTAATCGACTCAATCGCACAAGAAAGCCTGCAGCTTGAAGCTCAGATCAGCGAAAAGACCGCTGTTCTGGAAAACCTTGCCAACGCAGTAAAAGCCGCTGCAAACGAACACCTCTACAAGTAAGGCGGACGACCTAATGGATTACCAATCACTCGTCGCTTTTAGCGAAAACCTGCACACACTGGCCGCAAGTAACCAGGACCTGTTTGAGCGCGAAATCGAGCAATTCAAGCGGCTGAACGGCATCGACCAACCGCAGCAGCTCGCGCAAGCATGCCAGACTCTGCAAGACCAGAACCGGCTGATGAACATCGGTATTGTCGGTCGCGTGAAAGCTGGAAAGTCGTCACTGCTCAATGCGTTGATCTTTGATGGCGAGCCGATCCTACCCAAAGCCGCAACGCCCATGACTGCTGCGTTGACCACCATCACCTGGGGCGAAGTGTTCCAGGCCAAGGTCGAGTTCTACAGCGAAACGGATATCGCCGCGATCCGCTTCAAGTCGGACCAGTTCGAGCAACGGCTGGCCGCGCGCAAGCGCGAATGCCTGGAAGAGCTGGTGAAGCGCCGTAACGCCCAGGCCAATGGCGCGCCCCTCGATATGGCGCAGCTGACGCTCATGGCTGATAAAAAAGCCTTGAGTGAACTGCAACGCGAAGAAGGCTTGTTCGCGGCATACGACCAGTACCAGCGTATGAAGAAGTCTGGTCTCGATGCGGCCACCCTGCACTTGCACAGCGAGATTCAGGCAGGTAACCCGAAAGAGCTGGCGGCTCGTTTGCACAACTATGTAGGTGCCGACGGCACGTACATGCCGTTCACCAAGACGGTTCATGTCGCCATGCCGCTCGAGGCGCTGCGCGATATCTGCATAATCGATACCCCCGGCATGAACGATCCGGTCCAGTCGCGCGAAGAGCGCACGGTCGAACTGCTGAAAACCTGCGACGTGGTGTTCATCGTCAGCCCGGCCGGCCAGTTCCTCAATGAGCAAGACCTTGAGGTGATGGGGCGTATTACCCAAAAGGAAGGCATTCAGGAGCTGGTACTGGTTGCCAGCCAGATTGACACACAGCTGTACGGCAGCGAAAAGCGCGCGCGCTTGAGCGATGCAGTGGAAGCCATCCGCACCCAACTGTCGGCGCGGGCGCAGAGCACCCTGACAGACCTCAAGCTGAGCAGCCCGGAGGTGGGCTCGGTGTTCGACAACCTGATCGGCTCGGTGCACCGTAACCTGCTGCATAGCTCCGGCTTGTGCCACAGCCTCAACCGCCGCTTCAACTCGCAAGAAACCTGGGACTCGAACGAGCAGGTGACGTGGGACAACCTGTCCACCGATTACCCGGATTACTTCACCCGCGATAACCAGGAACTGTCGTTGAGCAGCCTGGACAGCCTGGCGAATATTGACGTGATCAACGCCATGCTTGCACAGGTGCGTGAGAAGAAAGCCGAGATCACTCGCGAAAAAATCGCCAACCTAATGGTTCGCAAACAAAAGAACCTTGAGGCATTCAAGGCGCTAATCATCAACCTGGCGCGCAACCAAGTCATCCAGATCAAGAACGCCAATGTGGATCAGCTGGACGAACAGCTGGCTTCGTTGGAGTCGAAGCGACTGGATCTCTCGCTGGAACTGGATGTCAGCTTCAAATACACCATGGCTGACTACCGCCAGAAGTTGCGTGACGACATGCGCAAGATAGCTGCGCAATTGCTCCGTGAGACACAGTCCACTGTTAAAGACGCGGAAGGCTCTTTCAGTGAAACCATTACAGTCGACAACGACGGGGTTGGCAGTTGGATTGCCCGCAAACTATGGGGTGGCGGTACTACAGAAAAAACGGTCGTCCGCGCCAAGATCATCAGTAGCCAAGTCATCTCCACCATCAACGAGTTCATGAATGACATCCAAGATGAGCTGGGTGCCAAGGTGGAGAGCTCTCATCGCGGATTGAACGAAGAACTGGCCCGGAACCTCACCCCGAAGATCCGTGAGGTACTTGAACAAGATGCCAATGGGCAAATGATCAAGCTCGCGATTAACTCAATCATTGATTCTATTCCAGATGATGACTTTGACCTGAGCATTCCTTTGCCTGACAGCCTGAAAAGCAACGGCACGCTCAAGGGCTACGAAGCTGAACGCTTCAAGGACGCAGCCGATGACTTCATCGGTTCGTTGGGCAGCAAGGTCAAAAGCAAGATCAGTTCGTTTATCAACGATGTTGAGCGCAAAGCGCCTTCCACCATCTCCGATTCGTTCGTCGACGAGATTCAACGCAGGATCAATGTACTCAAGGATCAGGTCGACAACGCGGCTCAAACCATTGATCGGCTTGAACGTCTGGCGCGCAAGGCCGAAGAGGTCACCCTGTGAGCAACCCGCCAAGTATCAATGAACAGGCACGATCGACGCTGGAGTTGCTCTCTCGGTTCTGGCAGTTCAAGCGCAAGAAGCTGGCAACTGAACTTAAGGGGCATCTGGACGATGCCCAGTGGCAACTCGACACGTTGTTTAGCACTAATCAGCAATTGACCACTCAGTGCGCTGGCCAGAACGACGAAATCGGCTTTCTGAAGTCGCGCAACGACTCGCTTACCGAGGCTTTGCAGGTTGAAACAGCCAACATGGCGTCGACCGCCGAAGCCCTTGCGCAGGAGAAGAGCAAGCTCCAGAAGGCCATGCTCGCGCTGACCCAGGCCAAGGTTTACACGAAGGACCTGGAAGAGCGACAGGCTCAGGCCTTGGCCCAGATCGCAGGGCTCGAAGAGCACCTTGCCGATCACAAGCGGCAGCTTGTCGACAAAGAACAGTGCATCACAGAGCTTCAGCGCACGCTGACCAATACTAGACAGCAGCTCGAAGAACTGAATAACGTCAAACAGATGTTGACCGATCAGTGCGCCGAGCAGGCAGAGCAGATCCGCACGCTGGAATCGCGTAATGAGGTGCTCACCGCCCAGTTGCAGGCAGAACGGGTCAATGCGGCAGAGCAGGAAGAGCGTAAGGTTCAGGCGCTTGCCGAGATCGCCTCCCTTGAAGAGCACCTGGCAGATCGCAAGCAAGAACTGATCGAAAAAGAACAGCGTATCGCTGAACTTCTACACACGCTGTCCGACGCGCGCCAGCAGATCGAAGCATTGAACGACGCCCAACACCGGTTGACCGAACAGTGCGCCGGGCAGGCTGCGCAAATCGGCTCGCTGGAGTCGAACAATGAAGCGCTCACTGCCCAGCTGGAGGCAGAACGGGCCAATGCTGCGGAGCTGGAAGAACGCAAGGCTCAGGCACTGGCACAAATAGCCGAACTGGAGACGTATCTGGAGGAACATAAAAACCAGTTACTGTCCACGGAGCAGAACGTCGACTTGCTGGAAAGCCTGACCGAGCAACTCAAGGCCTCTCAGCAGCACCTGGAGAACAACTACGCAGACATCAACAAGCAACACCTGTCGCTCACTGAAAAATTTTCCCTGGTGAGCAAAGTCCTGGCCCAGCAACCACCCACCAATGAACAGCTGGATAGATTCGCCGACCTGATCAACCACGACTACATGGAATTCGCCAGTCGAGAATCGTCGTTGGCCGGCGAAGCCCAGGCAATGCTCGATATGCAGGCGATTCTCGCCGAGATGCAGATGCTGAACAACTTCCCGAGCATTGCCGGCAAAACCATCCTGAGCATTGCTGGCGGCTTCAGTAGCGGCAAGTCGGCATTCGTCAACAGCTTCATCCATAACCCAAGCGTGCAACTGGCGACTGGCATCAACCCGGTGACCGTGGTACCCAGCTACGTTGTGTGTTCCGAAGAAACCCGGATCAAGGGCTATTCGTATAACGGAGGGGCCATCGACCTGGAGCCCAGCCTGTACGCATCCATGTGCCACGAATATGTCCAGGCCTTCGGCTTCGACCTACGGCGCATCCTGCCCTTCATCAGCGTCAAGGTTCCCATGGATCCGGACTTGTTCGGCAACCTGTGCATCATCGATACGCCCGGCTACAACCCTGGTACTACGGGTGGGGCTGCGGCTTCCGACCGCAGCACTGCAGCCTCCCTGGTCAATCAGGCATCGGCACTGGTCTGGGTCATCGGACTCGACCCGGCCGGAACCATCGACCAGTCCGATATCGAGTTCATCGAATCCACGCCGTTTCGCGGAGAGTCGCTGTACATCGTGCTGAACAAGGCAGATGTGAAGTCTCAAGACGACATTGGCCAGATCATGGATCAGGTAGCCGACGACCTGAGCTTTGCTGGTATCGAATACGCGGGCATGTGCGCCTATTCATCCACACGCAAGAAAGACTACCCCTCCAGCGGCCGGACGTTTGACCAGTTCCTGCGCTCTATCAACCGTAAAGTGGATGTGGTCGGGAAAGTTACCAGCAAGCTCGATGCAGTGTTCGATGCCTACAAGCAGGCCCTCAAAACCGATATAGCGCAGCTGGAGAGCCGCAAAGGCGAGTTCAACGGGTTCAAGCTCGATGCGCTGGAAATAGGGGGAACGGTGTTGTTCGACAGAATAGATCGAGCATTTCCCATATCTGAGCAAATGTTCGATTCTTCCGGGCTAGAAAAACTGGTGGATGAATGCGAGGGCCTTCGTCGAAAGCTCAAGCTGGCCGCTCGAAAAGCCTTGGAGGCTTGCGAACTCGTTCGCACGAGAACCTCTGCTGAGCCTGATGACTTTCTGCGCACTCGAATACGCCGCTAAATGCCTGAACGCGCACTTTTGGGAACCCGTGCCTGCCCTATAGCAGGCCCTTACAGGCCAGGATGCACACCCCCGGCCTGTACGTTAGTCGATCAGGCAGGTGCTACGGTCATCCGCCACCCGCTCAAAATCGCCGCCGCGCCAACAGCTCCGCCACCGCCCCCGCAAACCACCCCGTAGGGCGCATCTTCAGCGCCTTGCTCCCACACTTCGGGCACTGATCGATCCACTCACCGGGCGCCAACGCATCACTCTGCGGAGCCACTGTTTTCGTCCAACCACAACCTTCACATTCAAAAGTGAAGGGTCTGGGTTTGATCGGCATTTTAAGCTCCTTGGTCGCTGCGCAAGTTCACTACCTTCACCGCGCTCAACTCCCCGGATACGCCAGTTCAATCTGCTCATCAAACTCGCCGTCAAGCCCACAGTACTCATGCGCAACGTGTTCAAGATCTTCAGCTACCTGCGTAATCACCTGACGCAGTTCCAGGCGCTCGAGCCAGCGAGCAGGAACGGTGGCGGTGCCAAACTGCGCGCCCAACAAGTGCCCGACGACAAGCCCTGTACTGCTGCTGTCACCACTGTGATTGACCGCCGTGACCAGCCCTTCTTCAAGTGATCGTGCGGTCAGCGCGCACCACAGGCCGATGGCCAGCGCCTGTTCTGCGACCCAGCCACCGCCAAAATCGTCGATGCGTTGCGGGGTTGGCAAGTACCCCTCGTAAAAGTACAACAGCACGCGCTCGATGAGGTTGCGAGTTTCTTCCATGCCAGGCACTTGCCCATACCTGGCCAGACTTTGAGTCACGGCGTGTTCCAGGCTGTCGCGTCGATCGACAACACGCTGAAGAATGTCGGCAAACAGCCCAGCCGCCAGATAGCCTGTCGGATGCCCGTGCGTCAGCCGTCCGGACTGGGCCGCGTGGTGGAATGCATTGGCAAAGAATGCACAGGGTGCAGCACGGACCAAGGCACCGCTGCCTTTGCTGTGGTTTTCGGCAACCGCCCCAAGCCACCCACTGGCCTTGAGTGCACTCAGGCAAGTTGAGTCGGGGGCACGCCTCGACCAGAGCTCCACATCCTTGATCAGCCAGCCATCTGTGGCGACCGGTATCAGCGAGGGGTAATCCTGGGTCGTCAGCCAACGTAGCAATGCGTGATGAATAATGCTGGGGACATGGCAAGGCTGCCGTGAACTCCCAAGCACATATGCCCGCAGCAAGCCTTCTGCGGTGAACAGCATCATCTGCGTGCTGTCGCCGATGGCGCCGGTGATGCCATACGCCGGGGCAAAATCAATCATGCCCTGCGGACCGAACCTGGCCTCGATGAGCGGCCACTCGAGAAACTCCACGGGGGCGCCAAGCGCATCTCCGACAGCGCCACCCAGCAGGCAACCTTTGATCAGCTCAAGTCTGTTCATGTCCATTCCCTTATCCCTCAGCCGGGATCAATTCCTGCAAAATCACCAGCTTTCTTTGCAACTGCTCGATGTGTGCTTTTTCAGCGCGCAGTGCCGAACGCAACTCGCGGTTCTCTGCCTCCCAAATCCGTGCCCAGCGCGCACTCTTTTGGCAATCCATAGCCATCTGCCAGAGGTCACGCAACCTCAACCACTGATGCAGTAACACCAGCAGTATTGCCACCATCATCACCAACGCCCCTGTCGAAACCAATTCCGACATACTCATGCCCACTTCCTTCCGTGACTTCAATTCATTTCGAATGCCAGACACAAGATATGTAGTGTTAAGTGACAGGTCTAGAATGTAGACTTATACAGGTAAAGTATTCACGCACATGGAGAGGGTATGAAACGCAAACAATCCATCGAACAGGTCCGCTGGGACCTGGCACTTCGCTATCGCTTGATCGAGACAGTTGCCTGGTGGGAGGGCCGGTTGACCACGGGACACTTGATACAGAGCTTCGGCATCAGCCGTCAGCAGGCGTCCAAGGACATCAACACCTACATCACGGAACATGCGCCCAAAAATCTTACATATGACAAAAAAATAAAGGGTTACATACCCAGCAAGACGTTCACCCCGCTGTTCATCGACGACAGCGCCAGCGCCTATTTGCACCTGCTTTATCAGAACAACGAACGCGCCCCGCACATCGATGGACTCGCCCTGGCCTACGCCCACACCAAGGTGCTGGAGGTCCCGGATCGCCCGATTCGCCCAGAGGTACTGCGCCCGCTGCTCAAAGCGTGTCGCGATGGCCTGCGCCTGGAAACCGAGTACGTGTCACTCAACACACCGAACGTGGAAATTCGCCTCATCGCCCCTCACACACTGGTCTACACCGGTATGCGCTGGCATGTGCGGGCGTACTGTGAAAAGAACGGCCAGTACCGCGACTTTGTACTCAGCCGTCTACGGGGCCAGCCGGATTTGCTCGACGAATCGCCGAACACTCGTGAGCTGGATGAAGACTGGAACACCGAGATCCCGGTCATCTTTGCAGCCGATGGGCGATTGAACACGGCGCAGAAGTCAATCATCGAAACTGACTTCGGCATGGTTGATGGCCAACTGGAGGTGCCCAGTCGCAGGGCGCTGGTGAAGTATGTATTGCAACGCTATCAGATCGACCCCAGGAACCTGACCACCAATCCTGAAGCGCAACAAATCGTGGTGACCAATCTCAAGGAACTGAAGCCTTGGCTTATGAATGATTGACGCTCAAGCGGGGGATGGCGTGGACTTCCACGCCGGAATCCGGCCCCCTTCTCACTGTTGACTGAGGTTCGCACTTGCAGTCTGACACTCACGATCCCGAGGTGAGGAGAGTCCATCCCGTTGCTTCTGATTCATCAACAGCAACGACTGCGCGTCAGCCTCTTTCGACACGGCATCTATCGCCATTCCACCCCTGACCCGAGCGCGACACATTACGACGCACCTTGGCCTCATGATCATGTCTCGTCAGTATCAGGAGTAGTCGCCGTGCCCATCCCGCGTTCGCTCAATCGCAGTAATGTACGTAATTCCGGCCCCCATAACGCGGACACCTGCGCCCTGACCCTGAAGTGGTCGTTCATGATGATGCTCGATCTTGGCGGGCATCGGAATCTTATCCAGCGGCACGGCTTTAACGATGACGAACTGGCCATCGAACTGGGCCTGCAAGCGCTGATCGATGAAGAGGATTTCCACCCACGCCAGGCGCTCTTGCGCTTGAAGGGCGAACGCAAGCTGTTTGACGAGACGTTCACCACCTACGATTACCCCGACATGCTGGAAGAGAATCTTGAGGCGCTGGGAGAGTTGCTCGGCCTTGATGCGGCGGAACTGCGCATTCTCGGTTTTTGTGTCCTGATGCATACCGATCCGACGCTCACCAACGCTGCCGATGAGCTGGGAATGCTCGGTTTCAACCGCATGCTCGCTGTGCTCAGCACCCTGTTGGATATTCCACAGCTGCAACTGACACGGTATCTGAGCAACGACGGCCAACTGGTCCGGGCGGGTCTGCTTGAAGTCAATACCCTGTCCTGCTCGGTCACCACCCTGAGCAGCCGCTTGAGCGTGGGTAACTCTGATTTGCCGGGATTGATGCGTTTCAATCAGGACGAGCCCATCGAGTTGTTCAAGTATGCGTTCAGGCTTAGCCCGCCGGGTACGCTCGGGCTCGATAAATACGAACACCTGCGTCAGCACGTAGATATCGCCCAAGCCTACCTGGCCAAGGCATTGGTCGAAGGCCGAAGCGGGGTGAACATTCTGCTTTATGGCCCGCCAGGTACGGGTAAGACACAGTTGAGCCGCCTGCTCGCCAAAACACTGAATACCGATCTGTATGAGATCGCCTGCACCGACAGTGACGGCGATCCGGTCAGTGCCAGCCAGCGCTTGTGCGCATTGCGCTCGGCCATGAGCGTCTTGCATTCGCACAAATCGCTGCTGGTCCTGGATGAAATCGAAGACATTTTCGATAGCCCCACGCCCATGGGTATGGGTGCCCGCAGCAAGGCACAGAAAGGCTGGATCAATCGGATGCTCGAAGAAAACGCCCTGCCCTGCTTCTGGCTGAGCAACAGTGTCGAATCGCTGGATGCGGCGCACATTCGCCGCTTTGATCTGGTCATCAACCTGCCAAACCCGCCTCGGGCACAACGCGAGCAAATCATTAGGGACTGCAGCGCCGACAAACTGGGCGATGAGCTTATGGAGAAACTTATCGATCATGAACATGCAACACCGGCAGTGATCACTCGCGCGGTTCGCATCGCCCGCAGCCTGAATCCCCGCGCCGGCAAAAAGCTTGATGCAACGGTCGAATGCCTGGTCGACAGCACACTCAAAGCCCAGGGTTTTGGCAAGTTGGAGGGCGCACAGGGCCAGCGATTGCCGAGCTTTTACTCGCCGGAACTGATCAATACCGATGTACCGCTCGATGGTCTGGTCGAAGGTTTACGCAAGCACGCTGAAGCACGCTTATGTTTCTACGGGCCTCCTGGCACTGGCAAAACCGCCTTCGGCTGTTGGTTGGCACAGGAACTGGACAGGCCGCTGATGGTGCAACGGGTATCTGATCTTGTTTCCCCGTATGTGGGCCAGACCGAACAGAATCTTGCCGAAGCTTTTGCACAGGCTACTCAGGACGGCGCGGTACTGCTCCTCGATGAAGTCGACAGCTTTTTGCAGGATCGACGCAAGGCAAAGCAAAGCTGGGAAGTGACCGCGGTAAACGAAATGCTTACCCAGATGGAAAGCTATCGCGGTCTGTTCATTGCCTCAACGAACCTGATCCATGACCTGGACGAAGCATCGCTGCGCCGCTTCGACATGAAAATCTACTTTGGTTACCTCGACCAACCCCAGGTACAGCAGCTGTTCAACACCCACTTGCAGGCGCTCAAACTCAAGGACCCCACCAAGACGGCAAGCCTGCGGCTGAGAAGCGAACAGCAATTGACCCCAGGCGACTTTGCCTCGGTGGCCAGGCAAGCACGCTTCAAACCCTTCGCCAATGCGAACGAGTTGGTCAGCGCGCTCATCGCTGAAACCCGCCTCAAAACTACCGGAAGGCAGAGACCTATAGGGTTCGTACACTGATAGCGGACGTTCGGACGGGTGTTGACTGGCTTAGTGCCATCTATCACCCTTGTCGCCATGCCGAGCTTAAGCACTACACAAGGAAGCCTGTCTTGCCCTCTGCCAAAGCCCAATCCACCGTCAGCCGTCAGTGGGAATTGCTTCGCCAGTTGCCGTCCAGATCACCCGGAATCACCACCGCCGAACTCGCCACGCGCCTACACTTATCGGGTTATAAAATCAGCCGGCGTACGATTGAACGCGACCTGATCGATCTGTCGCTGATGTTCCCCCTGCAATGCAATGACGCAAGCGCGCCTTACGGTTGGTACTGGCAACCCGGTGTCAGCGTCGAATTGCAGGGCGTCACCCTGACCGAGGCGTTGAGCCTGGCTCTAGTCGAAGACGCAATCCGCCCACTGCTGCCTAACAGCATGCTCAGAGTGCTGGAGCCTCGTTTCAACCACGCGCGACAAAAACTCAAGTCATTGGGCGAGGAGAATCAAGCCGCACGCTGGCTGGATAAAGTAGCCAGCGTGCGCCCCGACTTGAACCTGCAAGCGCCGGAGATTCCAGAGGATATTCTGGAGACGTTGCAACAGGCCTTGCTGGAGGAGAAACAGTTGCAATGTCAGTACTACTCCGCACACTCCGACAAAGTCAGCCAACTGACACTCAATCCGCTGGCCCTGGTACAACGTGGATTGATCACTTACCTGATCGGCACCGCCGACACTTACACCGATGTGCGCCAGTACGCAGTCCATCGATTCCGCGAATTGTCCCTCTTGGAGTCCCCAACGCAGGGACTGAAGGATTTCAATCTACAGGCCTACTTGAATAGCGATGCGCTGCAGTTCGGCAATACAGAAAGAATCGCCTTCCAGGCTTGGCTAAGTGAAAAGCAAGCTCGCCTGCTGCGAGAAACGCCGCTGAGCGCAGATATGGCGCTAACCGACCTTGGCAATGGCGATGGCTATCGCGTCACAGCAACGATCAGCAATAGCTGGCAACTGCAGTGGTGGATCTTGTCGCTGGGCGATGCGCTAGTGGTTGAAATGCCGCTGAACCTACGCGAGCAAATTGCGCAAAAGTTGAGGAATGCTGCGGCTGGGTATGAGTGAGAGTGGAACCATGCAGGCTGAAAATAGACGGTAATCGGAATCTCATCATCACGGTTTTATCAGCATCGCCCAATAAATAAGGACTTTAAATGACAGACGCCCTTGAATTCACTCCGAATCTCCGTCGGCCGAAAAAAATTGCACTGCTATTTGTCGTTGATATGTGGGGTATTGAGGGCCCATATGCTGACGGTAGTTGGCATAAGTTGATCCATCAGGCAGCCCGTAGCTGGATAACGGAAAACCCCGATCAAGAGCCTGCCACATTATGGTCGGTCGTGCGGCCGTGCGACTTTTTCGAAAATGGAACCTCGTGTTATATGACCTGTAGCACCAAGCTACCGGACATTTTTTTTGACCAACTCAATTCATACATGGCTCAGTACTGTGGCCCCCATGTCACAGTGGCTGAGGTCGATTTCGATCTACCATTCAACAGCATCGAAGGGTGGCGCGCCTACCTTCACTTTGAGCAAGGTCAAATCTGGGAACAGTCAGACGCAATCAGTTGGCGTGCATTGGACTAGGGAGCTCACACAAAGCATGCACCGGGATGTCCGCTTCGGGCAGTTCAACACTGAGCAACACCTGGCAGTTGCACTGGTGGATTTTGTCCCTGGGCGACTCAATGGTGGTGGAGCAGCCGCCGGAGCTGCGGGCTCAGATTGGCAAAACACTGCATCGTGCGGCGGCAGCCTACCGGCCACTGGATTCAGTGACGGATGCAATAGGTACCGTGGTTTCGCTACAAAACCTGGCAGGCGCGACACAAACCGTCGCACCAGGTTCGTAGGGTAGCGCCACGTCGCTGATCAGCAGTCTATTTTTCCTTATGCAACAACGTGCCAATCACGGTGCGTTGAACCACCAGCGTTCACAAGGAGCGTCAACGTGTCAGAAATGCTTATCACGTTCGGCATGCAACTCGATGGTCAGCGGGCAACCCGAGCCAGTAATCGATTAGGGGCGTTGACCGTCGGGCCACAGGGACTGCTGGATATTCTGGAGACGCAGCTGGGCCTAGTGGCACGTCAGCCTTGTGCGGCACAACGTACAGCCACGTACCGCGATTGCCTGGCGCACTGCAATAACCCACTGCGCTTCTATCATGCCAGTTTTTCCACCGATGAATTGGGGGTGGCTGCTGCATTGCTGGCCTGGCGGGATGATTTGTATTTGCACGGTTGGGATGGGCGCGTCGGTGCCGACGCCAGCCAACGTCTGAAAGACCTTGCCGAGATCGAGACTCAAGCTCGCGTGCAGGTCGCCCCTTCCATGGGACAGCGCTTGGAGAATGTTGCCAAGGCGTTGGACTCTCGTCGCCCCCCGATCAAGACCGTGCTTTTGGCTGACGCTTTTGAGTGTTATCCACTTGCCTGGCAAATGGTGCTGAATCACCTGCCTAACGGGCGCCTGGAGATACCGGAGGGTACGGCGCAAGGTTTTCTGGGGCAGTTGCAAATGCAATTGCGCAAGAGCATTGCCGGTGTAGAGGTCACGCCCATTCAATGGCAAGAAGATGACACAGTGCAAGTTGTTCAAGCGCAAACTCGAGCATTGGCCGCCAGCTGGCTGAGCCGCTCAGTGGGCCAGGACACCCCCACCTTGCTGGTGACGGGTGGCGTGGGTGGTTGTCTTGATGGTCATTTTATCGGTGCCGGCCAGGCTCGCCATGGCCTCAATGGCAGCAGCAATCTGCGCCCTGCCCTGCAGGTATTGCCACTGGCCATGGAGCTGCTTTGGGCACCAACCAACTATCCGGCACTCCTGCAGTTTTTGACCCACTCGATATGCCCGATTCGTTTGTTTGCACGTCGGCGCTTGGCAACCAAAATAGCAAGCTCACCCGGCGTCGTCGGGAGCAAGTGGGAGGATGCACTGGAGGAAATCGCAGCGCATTACGCTGCAGATGCGCCCGACGTACTTGCCTCGATTGACGAGTGGCTGAATATGCCCACTTTTACGACTGACGACGGGGTGGCGCCCAGTGAGGTGCTGGTACGTGTCGAACGGTTGTTGAAGTTTTTTAAAGCACGCCTGGGGCACCAAGAGCCCGCGCATAGATTCGCGGCTCAGGCAGGTTATGCTCAGTGTGAAGCGGCACTAGACTCCCTCAAGACCTTGCATCTTCAAGGTGTGGAGCGGTTAAAACCGCGGCAGTTGCAGCAGGTCATCGAGCAAGCCACAGCCAGCGGCGTGGATAATCCATTGCTGGCCGCACAAGTCGGCGCCCACTTGAGCGTCTCGCGTCCAGGTGCGGCCATTGAGCAAGCCGACACAGTGATCTGGTGGCACCTGAGCATGCCGGTGTTACCGCCTCTATCGCCCTGGTCCAAGGCCGAACGCATTCAATTGGCCGATGCCGGGGTGGCGCTACCGGACGGTGCCACACTGCTGACTCAAGCAGCCCGTGACTGGCTGCGACCAGTCCTGGCAGCAAACTGCCGGCTGATACTGGTACTCGCGCCACCACGGGAGGAAAGCCACCCGCTCTGGCAAATGATCGAAGCCGTTGTGCAGCAGCCAAAGGTGCATATTCTCGAGGAGTTTCTGCATACCCCCGGTCCGCTTTGCCAAGCCCAAGCATCGGCGCCACTGCCACTGCGCAAACGCTGGTGGCGCCTGCCACCCGACATCCCGATCTATGCGCCTGAGAAAGCGTCTTTCTCGAGCCTCAACCTGTTGCTGTTCAACCCTTATCAATGGTTGCTGCAATACGGAGCCAAGATTCAGGCGTCCAAAAGCCAGAGCCTGAGCGACGGTTTTTTGCTCTATGGTTCGTTGACCCATCGCCTGGCTGAACATTTTTTCACTCGGCCGGACGCGCTGAGCATGAGCACCACAGATTTTAACAGCTGGTTCTCGACCCACTTCCCCCGTGTGGTATGTGAAGAAGGCGCGGTGTTGCTGATGGAAGGACGTGGTGCCGACCTGGCAACACTGCGCCATCGTGCGCTGCGTGCTTTGACTCGACTGCGATCGCACTTACTCAATGCTGGCATCACGGTCGTAACGTCTGAGCAGGAGCTGGCCGGTCGTTTCGAGGGTGGCGCATTGGGTGGCTCTGCTGATTTGGTATTGACCACTGCGTTAGGACATCGTGCCATCGTCGACATGAAGTGGTCGGGAGGCAAGAAATACCCGGAGCAGCTCAAGGCAAACCGCCATCTGCAGCTGGCGATTTATGCCGAGTTGCTACGTCAGGACAGCGGTTCATGGCCATCCGTAGCCTATTTCATCCTTGAGTCCGCGCGCCTGCTAACCCCAGATGACCAAACCTTCAGAGATTCGGAGCAGGTGCCTGCCAATCCGCCAAGCTCAACGCCACAACTGTGGCTCAGCTTTACCGAGGCCTGGAAGTGGCGACGGGCGCAACAGGCAGAGGGGCTGTTTGAGGTTGCCCTGCAAAGTATTGAAGAGGATGAGGACTCGATCCCTCCCGATCAGGCGATGCCGATGGAATACCTTAATGAAGCCTACAACGACTACCTGGCCTTGGCCGGTTGGGAGCAATGACAATGCAGACCACCGCACACATCACTTTTATCAGTGCTGGCGCCGGCAGCGGCAAAACCCACCGGCTTACTGAAATACTGCACCAGGAGTTGCTCGATCAGCAGGTCCAGCCTTCGGGGGTGATCGCCACGACCTTTACCCGAAAAGCAGCTGCCGAGCTGCGCGAGCGGGTCCGTAGTCACCTTCTAAAGCAGGGTCAAATCAACCTCGCCACCGCCATGGGCCAGGCCCGCATCGGTACCGTCAACAGTATTTGCGGGCAGTTGCTTGAGCGCTTTGCATTCGAAGCCGGCATGCCGCCCGAGCAACGTGTGCTGGAAGAAAACCAGGCGGCCCTGCTGCTGAACAAGGCGGTTGACCGGGTCCTTGATGGTGAGCGTCTGGATAATCTACTCGCTGTCGCTCGACGCCTGGGCCTTGAAGACACGTATCAACAGGGCGACTTTGCCAATACCAATTGGCGCGATGAGCTGCGCAAGCTTCTGAATCAGTTGCGCACCAATGACATTGATCTTGAACTGTCTCGTGGTTTTGCGGCCCAAAATGCCGACGATATGCTGAAGCATTTCCCCAAACCGACCAAAACCGACTTGAGTGGAGAGCTGCTGCACAGCATTCCCGAGGTGCTGGCTCTGTTACAGGCAGCTAACAGCGACAAAAAGAACACTGAAGGCTACATAGCGTTGCTCACCCGCTTCCAGTATGAACTGCAGCATGACAACGCCCGCTGGAGTGATTGGGCGAAACTGGCGAAGGAAGCCCCTGAGGCCAAGCTCAAACCATTGGTAACAACCCTCTCTGAAACCATTGGCCGCTATGCCGAACACCCGGATCTGCATCGCGATATCCGCGCCTACCTCGAACAGGTTTTCGGCCTGGCCATTGATGTATTGAAAGTGTACGAACACAGCAAACGTGAGTTTGGCGTACTGGACTTTGCCGACCAGGAACACGCCTTGCTCAAGTTGCTGGACAACCCAGCCGTTGCGCAGGTGCTCGAGGATGAGCTCGATTTAATTATGGTCGACGAATTCCAGGACACCAGCCCGATGCAGCTGGCGATTTTTCTCAAGCTTTCACGCTTTGCCAAAAAGGTTTACTGGGTCGGGGATATCAAGCAGGCGATTTATGGTTTTCGGGGCAGCGACTGCGCGCTGATGCAAGCCATCCTCAAGGCATTGCCCGATATGGGTGGCAAGAAACAGGTATTGCCTAACTCTTGGCGCTCACGTACCGAACTGGTAGAACTGGCGAACGATGTATTCAACAAGGCCTTCGCCAATAGCCTGGAAACAAAGGACGTTGAGCTGATACCGACCCGCACGGATCAACTACCCGGCCCAGCCTTCGCCAATTGGGTACTGGACGGAAAAAATGCCGACTTGCAAGTCAACGCACTGGCCGAGGGGATTGGCCAACTGCTGGCTAGCCGTTATCAGGTATTCGATAAAACCCGCCAGGAAGCCAGAGCGGTGCGTTTGGGCGATATCACTGTGCTTTGCTACTCCCACAGTAACGTCGCGAAAGTAACAGCAGCCCTCGCTACTCTGGGCATCCCCTGTTCCACAGCACAACCAGGACTGCTGGCAACCGCAGAGGCAACTCTGGCACTGGCGTGCTTGCGCCGACTGAACGACCCGGCCGACACCCTGGCAACGGCACAGATTATCTCGTTAACCGAGACCGAAGGGCCGGAAAGCTGGGTTGCCGAGCGCCTGCGCTACCTCAATGCCGGACACCCCAAAGCGCAGTGGCGTGAACTGAGCCTCGGCGAATATTCGCAACATCCACTTGTGGCGGCCGTTGCACAACTGCGCACAGATCTGCCAGTGCTAACACCGGTAGAGGCATTACAACGGCTGATCGCCGAGTGCGACTTACCAACGCGTGTCAGCGTCTGGTCAACCTCGACAGCGCAGGTGCAAAAGCGCTTGGCCAACCTGGATGCATTGATCGATCTCGCGCAGCAATATGAGGATCTCTGCCGAAATGGATTAGGGGCGGCATCCATATCCGGGCTGTTGTTGTGGCTGGACGAAATCGCCAACGCCAAAAACGATGCACTGGCCACTCCTGCGCTGGATGCCGTTCAAGTGATGACTCATCACGCCAGTAAAGGTCTGGAATGGCCGGTCGTGATTTTGATGGATCATGCACGCGATATCAGCGACCGGTTATGGTCAGTCTCGGCTCAGTCCAACAGCGCATTCGATCCACATAAACCATTGCATGACCGCTTTATCCGCTATTGGCCATGGCCGCTGGGCAAACAGAAAGCGGTTCCGTTGAGCGAAACGTTCGAACAGACCGCCACAGGCCTGGCGTGCCGGGCTGAAGCCGTTGAAGAAGCAAAACGCCTGCTCTATGTGAGCATGACCCGCGCCCGAGACCTGCTGGTCATTGCCCGTTCGAGTAGAAAGATTACAGGAGAGTGGCTCGACACTGTCCAGGCACCTTGGCTGATGACGCCTCCCGGGCTATCGACTTTGAAGCTGCCGAATGGAAAAGAACTGTGCGCCGATTGCCAAACGCTCACTGCCAGTGATTTACCTGCGCCCGTGGCGATAATTGAACAAAATCTGCACTGGTTTGCCCCGGTACAAGCGGTCCAGTCTCGTTTGCCACTGGGCTTTCAACCGTCCAACGGTGGCGCTCGCGCCAGCACCGCAGGCCGCAACACATGCCGGATCGGCACTCGAATCGCTTTCCAAGGCAGCCCGGAAATGAGTGCATTGGGAACGGCCATTCATGCCAGTTTGTGCCTTTCATTCACTGACCCCAACTGCCCCCTCACCTTAGACGAAGTGCAGTACCTGTTGCAGAGCCACGCAGTGCACGAGCACATAAATGCCAGTCAGGTCATCGCACAGCAATTGGCCTTGCACGCCTGGATCGAATCCCGCTGGCCAGCGGCCAAAGCCATGGCTGAATACCCGGTGCAACAGTTGCTGCGCTCGGGTCAGGTGCTCAATGGTCGGATCGATCTTCTGCTGGACACAAAAGATGGCTGGGTGCTCATTGACCACAAATCCAACCCGGCGCCCGAAGCCCAGTGGGAACGATTGGCCGAGGAACATGCGGGTCAGCTCGATGCTTACGCCCAAGCGATTGAGGCGGCATCGGGTCGGCCTGTCATCGCCGCATGGCTCTTTCTGCCGGTGGCCGCGGGAGCGATTCAGGTTTTTTAGCCGCCGGCGTGATTCCACATTCGCGTAAACGACCAATCACAGCGGTCGGATTGATCTCGACCGCTGACATCACAAGGAAAAAAGCATGACGCTGTATGAATCAATCCTGCTGGAAGTGCGCAATGGTGCGCTGACCGAACCCTTTGAGGTGCAGGAACTGACGAGCGAACGTCGTCGGGTCATGTGCTCTATAGAGCAGAAGCTGGTTGAAAAATATCGGATCGGATTCGAGTTCTTTATGGAATCGACGATCGGGACGACCATCGCCAACTACGCGCAGGACGAGCAGACGGGAGCCGGCGGCTACAATGTCGAACAGGGTGCTGAAGCAAAGTACCTGCGAGTCAAGCCTGGCGTATACAAAGTAAAAGAACTAAATGGTGCGCTATAGCCGCCAGGCAAAGTTTCAGGCTCAGGACTAACCAAATAATCGCTTTACTTTCGCCACGGCCACTTCCATGGCCGTGGCTTGTTCCATACTTACATCCCGACTTTTACAACGCGGGCAAACCTCAGGACAGTCTTCGAATCGTAAGACATCACTGAGCGGGATAACCGTTTGGCTCCAGCCACAATTTTTGCAACGCATGGTGAAAGGGCGCACTGGCCTGACCATAGAAACTCCTCAATCTGTTGGCACTTCTTCCAGACTACAGCGTGGGGCGACAAGATGAGTCGTTAGCCGAAATCAGATCTGAGCCTAGCGATGCCGTTCATTGGATGTCTTAGAAACCTCGAGCAATATGGCTTCGCGTCCAAAGATGGCGGCAGTCCTTGCACTCGAAATCCTGACTCACCTCATGGTCCGTCACGGTCACCTGCCGCGACTTTCGCTGCCCTGTCAGCCTGTCGATGACAAGGCGCTCCTCGGAGCGGACCTGATAAACCGCCTCATGATAGCGAACCAGCTTTATCGCTCTATGGTGACAATTCGGACACTCTTTGTTTTTCTGGTGTTCGATCCAAAGGATCTGAAGATGAGGAATGAGCCAACTTGAGGTGCTGAGTACTCCAGCGATGATCAACTGGTCCGTCGACCTGACGGAAAACGTCATGATATCGAACGCGCCAAGCACACACAGCCCACCAAAAAAACTGCCCCAGAGTACAGCCCAGAGCAGTCGATATTTGCACAATTGCCGATAGCGCGACTCGCGGCTGGCAATCTGTTCAGCGAACGTTGTGTCTTCTGTCCGTATGGCTACGCCACTGACGGCTGACAAATACTCGTCACCATCGAAAGCGTTGTTATAGAACTGCTGAGCCTGCAACTGTAGCTGGGCACAAAACTCGTCCGGAAAAACCGTGTGCTCATTTTTCTCGTCAGATCGAAGCTTTAGCTTCAGTACTTTGGCATCACACAGGCAGCGAAGAACCTTTTGAGATGGCTCGATGAAAAACATACCGATTTCGAAGAAGCTACCCCCTCGAAATTCGCTGCTTTTGCCTGTCAGATACTTCAACTCGATCCGTCGACCATCGACCAACAAGGTCAATTGAGAGGGCAGCCAGCCGCCCGAGCGCGAGGTCTTGATCTCAACATCAAGAATCATGCGGTCTGAAGCAGGACGAACATTGCGGCGCCACGAGAAGGTGATTTCATTCTTGCCAGAACGATACCGGCAGTGACGCAGGTGCTGAATCGTGGTGAGACCATCGAACTCATCACGTTCGACGGACACAAAATCGGACTTGATGTCCATCAAGACACCCCTTGCTGACTGATACACAGTTAATGTTCGTTAAACACCGCATCCGAATTGAATACTGGGCTGCCGGGTGTTTTATAGCCCTGTGTCCGGTTTCTTGGCGCGTGCCTTTGCCAGCATCTCGTCCAGTTGAGCCAGCAAATCATCTGCGCTGATCTCTACAAATTCCCCGCATGATGCGGCCAAGATCTTCTCGGCAAATTCAGCGCTGTACTCCGGGTGCGGGTAGTCCGGGTCAGTTTTATCGATTGCTGTGAAGTACCACTCGCCGCGCAATTCCTGGCCCATAAGGCTATCGGCCTCCTGCAGGCCAAATAGCGTGGATTGATACTTCGCATCACAAAGATTTGGGTATGCCTGCATAACGGCCTTTCTCAAGTCGCCAGCGCTGATGCTGTCAGCGGCGAGCTGCATAATCAAAGCCTGCAACAGATTCATGTCACGCATCCTGTACCTCACTCATTCAGAATGACCTCCCAATCAAGCAACGGGGAGGGAATTGTCGACCTGGTTTTAAGCCGCCAAAGCTCGAAGCTGATCACCCAGGTCGTAGCCAATCATGAAGAGTGCAGCTTCCAGGGCACGCAGCGGGTCATTCGGAGAGGGCACCAGATGAAAGCGGCTGCCGGCGGCACCTGGATGCGCCAGGACCGCACTCAGTAACCAGCTGGCGCGCATATTCCACATTGCGTGATGGCGGCCTGAGCGCAAGCCCTTGAACTTGAGCTTGGCAGTTCCAGGGTTACGGCGCTTGGGAGCGAGAGATTTTTTTCCTTCCTTGGCAGCGGCCCAAGGGAAGCACAGTGCCTCAGGTACCTCGGATAAGTCGTGCTCCTGGCAATACTTCACGACCATCCAGCCCAGACCAGCGGCAACGCGGCTGTCGTAGATGATGAAGTCCTTGCACAACAGCGAATACACCTTGGTCATCCCGGAGTTGAAACGCAGGTTTTTCGAACGCAATACAGATGCTTGATCGTCACCGTCACCGATCGCCGTTTGTACGTTTTGTAACATGCGGCCAAGCCCTGCTTTATTCGCCTTCAGCCAGTCCGCGTTGCGAGCGGCCACACCTCCCCAACGCATCACATCGACGGTCGCCTCAAGAATGCGCGAGTCGCTCCCTGCGGCGTTGACCAGGTCCTCACGCAGGGCGGACAATGCGATCCCGTTGCTGCTGGAACACTCACCTGGATTGAAACCCAAGCGGGCATTACCAGGGTGATTCCAACAGTACTTTTCGAAAGCGTTATACAGGCCGTTGCACGACCATTCTTCATCCGTTTTGCGATTGACGTATTGGTGTTTAAAGCGCGTTTCTGATTCGAGCTCGGTGGCCAGCCAATGGATGAAAGCAGGAACGTGAGTGAGGGTTAGATAGGTTTGACGGCTCATGAAATACTCCTGTGGGCTGACTATTTTTATCGCAGGGACTGCTTGCCAACCAACACATAGTCCCAGCAGATAAACCCACTTTTTGTCCCTGAGATTGAGCCATGATAAATCATCACCGACGCCGTACTGCGTTGCGCAAAATTCTTCAACGCGAAGGCAAGTCCCTGTCGACGGCGGATATCCACGCGGAACTATGTCGGTGGTTCAATGATTTCAGCCTCAATGTAAAAACCACACTGCGAGACCTCGACGCTCTCACCGCAGCCGAGTTGGTAACTGCGGGTGAAACCGGCTTAGATAAAAAATCAAAATACTGGAAAACCGGTCGAGGCAGCTTCGACTTGACGCTCTCTCCCACAGAGGCGATGACCTTGGCGGCTATTTTCGACCACGCAGAGCGCTTCGGTTTCACATCCCACACGGAACAACTGACCAAGCTACGTGAATACGCAACCACGGAAATAACCAAGCACTCCAAACAGACTCTCGCATGGACGAAGCGGATCACTTCGGGGACCCGGTTTACGCTGCTTAGACCCGGCAAGTATGACCCTGCGCATCTCGACCTTATCCAAAGCGCCATTCTGGACGATGCTTCGCTTGAGGTGACCTACCTTCCAAGAGACGCCGGTGGTGTCGAGTGCATCTACCTGCTTAAACCCTTGGCTCTTTCCTATCAGGATTCAAACGTCTATCTGTCGGCATACGTGCTCGAGGAGCAATGGCCGAAGGGGCATACGCCTGCAACAGGCACCCGTCGCGGCAAATACAGCAGCAACGGTCCCAAGACGATGTGCGCCCTTATGCTGCATCGAATGGTAGAGGTCAAAGCGAGTTGGCTACAAATATCTGACCCGGATAACTACAACGTCAATTCGTTTGAGGTCCAAAAGCACCTCATGACGATACACGGCGATGACCCTATCCAACTCAAACTACGTCTTGGCCACAATCTGCACAATCGGCTTACCGAGAATCCGCTGGCTGAAGACCAGGTGGTAGCGCGTTGCGCCGACGACAAGTGGGACTTGTGCTGCACCGTCCTCGACACCCAGGGCCTGCGCCTGTTCCTGCTCGGCAATGCTGGTGACATTGAAGTACTCGAACCCCCGGTAATACGAGCACATGTGCGCGATACTCTTCGTTGCGCAGTGCGTGCGTACGATTAGTTGGCCAAGCCGCGGGGCTGATGCAATGTGGGCGGTGGTACTTATACAGCCCCAGGGCTACTAAGCGTGAATAGATGACCCGGCCCACGAAGCAGCGAGCTCTCCGCTGCAGAGAAGTTATGGCTCACCCTGGGGGTTGAGATACAGGTAACCTCATTTGGAGTGCTCACCATTGGAGTCCTCAGCCGATGGCATTCCATGCAGTATTCCACTACAAAATTCAGTAACATATTTTCATTTTAAATCAATAACATACAGAGCCTGTTCAAATTACCCCGGTAAAGCACCTCCCAAACCCCTCCTCTCCACCAACCAACAACTCATCCCCCTCCACATCAAACGGCAACACCCAAAGCCGCATTTCCGAGCTGAACTCAAACGCTGGCAAAGGCTCCGAAAACTGTGCAGTCCGCGGATAAATCAAAGCCAACTCCCCGCTCCCGCCCAAATATCGATGACCGTAGCTAAACAGCTGATAAAAATCGGCTTGGCTCAACCCATACTTATTCCGCCTATCGCCCCCATCCAGCCGCTTCCACTTAGTGTCTAGCACCCAAGCCCTCTCGCCCTGCTCCAGCAAAAGGTCCGGCTCCAAACGGAACATAGCGCTGCCATCATGCACGCACAGGCTATGCCGGGCAGCTTGTGATGTAAGCCGTGCTGTCGGCGCCAGTCGCCGGCGCAGCCAGCCTTCCACGTAATTTTCAAACAGTTTTTCCATAGGAAAGAGCAGGCTAATCCCTCGCCACTCACCGCTTACGGCAATGGGCATCTGCTGGTTAAGTATCAGCTCACACCAGGGCTTGATCGCTTGGTAGTGCGCCATCAGCCGGTCCCCGCTCCAGGCGCCGAAATCTTGGCTTACCTGCCGGCTTACCGGCAGCTCGGCGAGCATGGCGCGCAGTTCGTTAGCCAGGCGCCAGTTGGCGGGCTGTTGGGTCTTTTTAGCAACCTGCTCCAGCGCCAGCTTCAGCAAGCGGTTCTCGGCTCGGTCCGGCAAAAAGATGTCATGCCGAATTTGGAAGTGATGCTGTCTTCCCGGCGGCTGGCGCATTTGTGCCACAACGTTCAGCTGACCACGCAAAAAGCGTTGCTCTTCTTCGATACGCCGATAGTCGAAGCGCACACCCCGCTTTACCAATAAATCCAGCTCAGCAAGAAACTGCCCCATCACCCACTCACTGAGCGGTGCATCGAACAAATCCAAGCTGGCCACTGACGTCTCACGCGGCTTCAGATGTAAGGCATGCTGTATCATCCTGCGCAGTAACCGCCGGCTTTTCACCAGGCAATCGTCTTGCTCGTGGTGCTTGGGCAGTATCTCTAATCGCGTGCCACAGGGTGTTTCCAGCATGCCGACATAGGAATCCCACTTCAGCGTACTGCGCCCTTCAATCTGCAGCAGCGTAGCGCCATTGCGGTTGAAGCTGGCGCTCAGCTCGCATAACCATTCGAAAGCACTTTCCGAAATTTGCGCACAATCCAGTCTGCCAGGCGCGACGGCAGCCGTGGTCAGGCGGGCATACTCACGAACGCTGACGATTGCGCTCACGCGCCCGCCTCCTCAAATACCTCAGCAGGCATCACGACCTTGGTATTTGCCGCGATGACGCCGAAGTAGGCAGATATGCGCTTGAAAGCTTCATGGTTAATGCGCCAGGTCGGACCTTGCGCCGGCAAGCTGATGCCACCAAAAAGCGCTGTCAAATCCTGCTCATCCGGCACCACGAAGCGATCGACTGACAGCTTACGATGGTCATTGAAAACCCACTGAATGCGCTGCCAGTCCTCGAAGAAATACTCCTGTAACAGCGGCAGTATCTGACTGCGGAAGATCGCCTCCAAACGTTCCAGTGAGCCATCGTGCTGAAGCGGCATGAAATAGGCGTGCCCCAGGCAATGATCGCGGCCCAGCAGTACTTCAATACGCTGGTTCATCACGCGCAACAGTTGGCCAATGTTCAGCCCCTGCACTACCACATCGTCCAGTAGCTCAGGACGTGGAGGCATCTCCTGGAAAACGAAGCGACGGCGCAGCGCCACATCCAACCCGGTCAAGGAGCGGTCGGTGGTATTCATGGTGCCGATCAAATGCAGGTTGCTGGGCACGCTGAAGCGCTGCTTGGAGTAGGGCAACACTACCGACAGCGCCTCTTCTTCGCCGGCACGCTTAGAGGGTTCGATCAGCGTGATCAACTCACCGAAAATGCGCGAAATATTACCCCGGTTAATTTCATCAATGATCAGCACGCGAGCGTCAGTCACCGTGCTACTCGCTTGCGGTTTCAATAGCTGCTCAACCATCGGTGCAAACACATGTTGGTAGCCGTTAACCATGTACTTTTCCATTTCGGCTTCAGGGACCTTCTCAAACACTCGCCCACGCCGGATATCTTCAACGGTAATTTGGCCACTTCGCACATAGGCCAGCAGCTGCCGCAGCAAGCTCAATGGCAGCGGTAGTACGCCGCCCTTGGGCTTGTCCAACTCCACCAATTCCTGCCCAACGCTGCGCACCACATAACCTTGGCTAAAACGCTGCCCCACGTGTAGCAAAGCACCAGGGCCCACTTCGGGAGTACCGAGTAGCGCTTTAAGCTTGTCTCGGTTCAGAGTTGGTGCTTTCAGCTCGTAAAGGGTCATTTGGCTGAATTGCCCGTTGAGCAACTCAGTGTGAGGCAGTGACGGTTGGTATTGGCGCAGCCATTTCACCGGGCGCATCTGCGAATAGTCAGCCTCATACTCGGAGTGCGGCTTGAACAGGTAGTCCCCTGTCACCTCACCAATCGCCCGGAACTTGAAATTGCCATCTGACACGACAATCAGGTCGCCCACTTTCATCCGCGCGACGAAGGCGGTCACGCTGGTGATGCCATAGTCCGTCGCCGGGCTTTCAGGCTTCACACCGGCTGCAGCAAAGCGCTCTTGGACTTGCTGGCGGCTCGTGCACCCTGAAAAGTCGATAGCATCACCGTAGCCCAGCAACACGTAATCACCCGCCAGGCACTCCTGATAAATGCTGGCGTCTTCGCCCAGGGTGTTGCCCAACGACATTTTCCAAATGCGTCGTTGGCCAACTTCGGTCGGTGCCTCAGCCTGCTGAGTAACCTTGGCTGCCGCCGCCTCACAGAGTGATTTGAACACCCCGTCCACAACCTCATACCGCAGCTGCTGACTTGCTTCGTCAGTGGTCGCTCGCAGCCCTTCAACGAAATCTTCGTAACTGAAACTCTGGTGGAAGGTAACAAAACGGATGCGATCTTGTTCCACCAGCTCGTCGAAGCGCTGCTTAAGTGCCTCGCGATTGTCCAGCTGCTCGTCAAGGTATGCAGGGTCGAGCACCTTCAAGGCGCTGTCGATGGTGGCGTAGGTTTTACCGGTACCGGGTGGCCCAAACAGGATCTGGTTAAGCGCAGGTACTGAGGCGGCTGTCGTCACGGTGGACTCCTCTTGCTCGGACTGATGATAATCAAGGGGTACGAAACCCGATCCGCTGAGCGTCAATTCCCTCTCCCCGAGTACTTCGTCAACGGAATCGAGCCACTCCTTGATCTCCGTCGCGGTTGGGCACGCATCTGACTCAATTTCCCAGGCCAGGCCGGCGGCTTCCATCAACTCTCGATGGTCTGCAACCTTTCGCAGCGAACAGCGAATCTTGCCCCAGTCCCAATACAAGCTGAATACGGGCTTGCCTTTCAGGGCGTTCAGCTGTCGAACGCCGATACGAATGTCCGAGGGGTTGACGTTCACCGTCCAGTGATCAGCCTGTGGGTAGCGTAGGCGCATAATGCCCAATAACGTCCGCACCCATGTCTGCTCATGCGCAGTGCCTTTGTTCAGCAGCTGTCTTACCCGATGATCGGCATAGCCTTCGAGATCCATCGGCGCTAGGCCAGGACTCAGTTGAAGCTGAGTACGCCGATACTCCAGCCACTGCTTGAGGCCGTTGTGAACATTACCGCTATTGCTACCACCGATTGCTGCACGCGCCCCTCCCGGGCTGTAAATCTGATAAACCTGTTCCAGGTCATCGATGCTCTCAATTTCAAACACGTCTCGACCATAATCGTTCGAAACAGTGTTTACGCCACTGGCATAATTGTTAGCCGTAGTTGGGGCTTTCCCCGTCTCAACCATCCAGTCTTTAAAGAGTTGGCTGACGCTAGGTTTCAAAATTTCGCACTCCGGAAAAGGTCGCGGCATTAGTCGAACACCACTAGCCACAGCCCAGAAACAGAATCAAGGATATCGATAGTCAAAAATATGCAGCCAACGGCGCAACTGGTGAGGCGCCGGTGAACTGAGGGCGAGCAATTTTCACCGCCGCCCCAGTCCTCCTTCATTTCACCGAACTAAGCTCACCCCTCGGCTCATCCGGAGTAATCCAACGAACCTCAATCCGCCGCTGCTGTGCATCCTCCGGCGCAATCCCTGGTATGGGCTGTGGATCCCCATACCCCGCCGCCACCACGCGTCTCGCAGTAGCAGAACCGGACAAGTCGAGCAAGGCGTGAATTTTGGTCAGGCCCGAATCGAAACGCTCGACACTGCTGGCGTCGAGGTCATCCAGCTCATTGTCGGCGGCGAGCACCATGAGTCCAGCCATCTTCTTCAGGTAGCTCGACAACTCGCCGCTGGCCGCCAGCCGATGCAAGAATGGAATGGCGCTCCGCACGCCGCCCCAGCGCAGAATCTGCAAACAGGCCTGAAGCGCTTGCTGCTCATCACCGGCGCTGACTGCAGCCGAAAACCACTCGCGCAATTGCCCAAGCGAGCTATGGGTCTGCGTCCAGGTTTCAGAGTCGACCGCGCTCTGGTGACTGTGCACCAGCTTGCCTTCCAGCGGTAGTGCTCAAGGACCTGCTCGATCCTCTGCACATCGACCGTCAAGCCACCGGGCACGAACTTGCTGGACTCGCAGCGCAGCTTGAAGGTGAGCACCGGCAGGTTGGCTGCCAGCCATGCAATGAAAGCCTCGACTTCGGGTTGTGCCAGGAACTCATCACGCTTCATGCCCGCCGCCTTGCTGGTAGTGCCGAATGGCCATACCCTAAGCAAAATGACAGGCCGCGTCCACGTTGTCTGTTCATACAGGTAAACAATTGGAGCAGGTTCGAGTGCCCTGGCCAGACAGTTTCCAGCGCCAGCGGCGATTCGTCCATTCAACTGTAAAGTTTTCAGACACACATCACCTCTTTACGGACCGCGCGCGCCCTCAAGGATCATCACCTCATGGACCATCAAGCACTCAAGACCCGTCACCACCAGGAACGTGAGGGCCATCACCCCCAACCTCACCTTGCGTGCTCATCGAGCACTGAGCTTGCTGAACCGCGCCGAGCAGACTGATGACCGTGATGGGCGCTTCATCTTTCTGTGGGTCGCCTTCAACTCTGCCTACGCCACCGACATCGATGAAGAACTCCGCTTGTCCGAGCAGTCCACCTTCGAGAAGTTTCTGGACAAGCTCTGCGCACTGGACAAGGACAATCTGATCGAGAACCTGGTGTGGTCTGAGTTCCCAGGCAGCAGTCGCACCTTATTGAACAACCCCTAAGTGTTCCAGAGTTTCTGGCATAACCAGAACGGCAAGATTAGCGAGCAACAATGGACCGAGCGCTTTGCCAACGGCCGGCGAACCGCACAGCAAGCGCTGGCAAACCGCAACACCGCCGCCGTACTCGGGGTGCTATTTAATCGAACCTATGCCCTGCGCAATCAGATCATGCATGGCGGCGCCACGTGGAACAGCAGCGTCAACCGGGATCAGTTACGTGACTGTGCCAACCTGCTCGACAAGCTGGTGGCGGTCATCATTCTGCTGACGCTGGATAACCCAGAAACATTGTGGGGGGAATGCTTGTTATCCGGTTGTTGTTTAGCTAGATGACTGCGATTGGGTCAGAGGTCGCCTGACAGGTGACACTACTGGTAATCGGCAGGCGAGGAGTAATTGCGGCAGTATTCCAATTGGTATTCCACTTTAAAACACAAACCGATATTCATTAAGTTAATCAATATGTTACTGGCCCAATTCAAATTACCCCGGCCCACCAACCAAAGCTGACAAGGCCCGCCCAGTGCGGGCTTTGTTGCATCCGGGGTTTGATAATTCATGCCTCACACCGCACCCTGTGGGAGCGGGCCCGCGAAGAGGCCAGCGAAACCGCCCGGATGTTTTCCAACCGCAGGTCCCCGCGTCACCGCCCTCTCTCCCGGAGAAGCCCATGCGCCAAGCCCTCCTGATCATCGACGTACAACCCGGCTTCGTCCCACCGCAGTGGCTGGTCGACGGCATCCGGGCACTCATCGGCACCCTGCCCAGCGTCGCCACGGTCGAGCGTCACGACGAGTCCATAACCCCGTTCGAAAAACAGCTTGGCTGGCACCCCGCGCCGGACGATGACAGCCTGATCCCCGCCGACCGCATTTTCATCAAGCACGGCTATGCCCCCACAGCGGAAACCATCGACTACCTGAAAAGCCTGAACGTCGAGCGCGTGCTGGTGTGCGGCCTGCAGACCGAAACCTGCTGCCTGGCGGCGGGGTTTGCGCTGTTTGATGCGGGGTTGCAGCCGACTTTGATTACGGATTTGACGGTGGGGTCGTCGCTGGACCGGACGGGCGGGTTGGGGGTGAGGCTTTGGGAGCATCATTTCAAACACACGGTGAAATTGGCGGACTTGTAAGCTGTTGCGTTCGCGCAAAAGGGGTGGTTTCACTCGAATAATTCGCTTAGCTCTTCAAGCGTCGGCAATTCAGCTGGAATGACCGAAAGCTCACAATCCAACGCGCACAAGACTCGGGCATACGCGACCATGGCAACGGTGGAAGTCCCCTGTTCCACGGCAATGACTTTCTGTCGTGGCAGTCCGGAGAGCTCGGCAACTCTTGCTTGCGTCAGACCACGACTCTTACGTTTTTCACGTATTTGGTGCCCAAGACGGGATAGCAGAAGAGATTGATCCATATTCGATTTCCGTGACATTGGTGATCAAATGTATTGCATGCAGGACATTACTACGAATCGATTTGACTCAGTATCCAAGCGGTTATCCATCTCGACACCTTCCTCACGTCCTAGGACATTTCCCGCAAAACGCATCGCCCTTCATGAACTGGCGGGGCCGGCTTCTCGACGATAGCCTTTCTGGGTCGCTGAAAATCAGTGATCAGCTTTGACAGGCTGAAAACAGGAACCTTCCACTCGCCCAAACAAAACGGCATGCTTTCCCGCGTGCAATTTTCATGGTGGCTGTGCGTGGGGCATCTTCGGATGCACCGGTTTCCTGTGTTTCCGGTCTGTCAACCTGCGTACAGCCGCCACCCACCTTGTTTGACAGCAGGAGAGCGGCGGCTCCTTTGAACAAACCAGGAACCCCAACATGAAAAAGCAAAGCCCCAATCCGCCAGATTCAACAACCGAAACACCCGACCTATCCAACCTCTCCAACACCACCGAACCCGCCATCAGCGCCCGCCTGCGCAACCCCAATCACCTCGACCCCGTCAGCCACGTCTTCACCATCCGCCCCGACATCGACACGCCGTCCCTGCTCACCCACGCCAGCGAAACCCTCGCCTCGCTCAACGTCATGAGCACCGACCTTGCCTGCGAGCTTGAGAGTTCGCGTCGCAACATCGCCCTGGCGATCCAGCAGTTGGCCGTGCTGGCGCAATTGCTGGTGAACCGGGCGCTGGACAACATCGCGCCACTCGACGAAGCAGAGGCTTGAGATGGATCGATACATGCCGATGCCAGACAGGTCAGTCGCCGGGCAAACACGAACCCGCAAAGCCCTTCTACACTCCATTCGCAATCACCCTAAAACACCCGTCGAATAGGCCCCCATGACCACCCTCACCGACCGTTTTAAGCAAGGCAAGGATGCGCGCAAGAAGTGCTCGCGCAGTTCGCAAGCAGCCTTGGGCAATGTCGATCGCGATCCGATACCGCTGATCAAGGCGTCGAGTGAAGGACGCGTCAAATCGCTGGTGGAGCTGCGTTACGGGCGCATGCTGGTGTCGCCGTTCACCTTCTATCGCGGTAATGCGCTGCTACAGGCCCATGACCTGGCGGGCACTTCGAACATGGGGCTGGTTTCGCCGATTTGTGGCGATAGCCACCTGATGAACTTCGGCGGTTTCGCAACGCCTGAACGCAACCTGCTGTTCAGCGTCAACGACTTCGACGAAGTCCATCCCGGGCCGTGGGAGTGGGACTTGAAACGCCTGGTGGCGAGTTTTCTGGTGGCCACCCGCGACTTGCGCCATGGCGAGTCGGTTGAAGACAGCATCTGCCATGAGGTGGTGAGTGCCTATCAGAAAACCATGCTCGAATGCGCCGAACAAAGCTCGCTGGAAACCTGGTACGAATCCATCAGCTATAACGACTTGCTGGCGCAGGCCAACCAAAGCACCCTGGAACACGTGGAACGCGCCATCGAAAAAGCCGAGCGTCGCACCCATGCCGAACTGCTGCCAAAAATCAGCGAACGCGACGCCCATGGGCGTCTGATCATACGCGATGACCTGCCGGAAATTTTCCACCTGCACAAGAACACCACGCTGCTGGACGCCGATGATGACTGGTTGCGCCTGTCGGACTGGCGTCCGCTCTACGACACCTTCATGCGCGACTATCGCGGCACCCTGCAAGCGGACCGCCGTGAGCTGCTGTCGCGTTTTCAAGTGCAGGACATGGCCTTCAAGGTGGTGGGCGTCGGCAGTGTCGGCACACGTTGCCTGGTGGCGCTTCTGACCGACGATCAGCAGTTCCCGCTGTTCCTGCAATTCAAGGAAGCGCGGCGCTCGGTGCTCGCCGGCTACGTGAAGGCCAGGTCGCGGGTGCGCCATGAAGGGCAGCGTGTGGTCGAGGGTCAACGCTTGATGCAATCGGCCAGCGACCTGTTCCTCGGCTGGACCACCGGGCCCAGCGGGCGGCATTTCCATGTGCGGCAATTGCGCGATATGAAAATCTCCGCCGAACTCGAGACCTTCGATGGCGATGCCTTCGCGGCCTATGGCCGACTTTGCGGCCGGGCCCTGGCTCGCGCCCATGCCAAGTCTTCCGGGCAGGCGGCGGTGATCAGCGGCTACATCGGCAAGAGCGACGCACTGGCCGATGCGCTTTATAAATACGCTCAGGGCTATACCGAGCAGAACGAGCGCGATTTCGAGCGCTTCCAGCAAGCCTGCCGCAAGGGCCGTTTACGTGCCCGGTCGGAAGCCGACTTTGCCGCCGATCATTTGCCGTAGCTGTGTCGCAGGCTCTGGTGCGGGGCTTTGATCGAGATGAATTTTTCTTCACCCCACCCTCTCGCGCCAGCCTGTACATTTCGCTCGCTCATTCAAGAAACTACGGTTTGCCCGCCCTCCCGCGGGCTTTTTTTTGCCTGCGAATTCGCTTCGCAGAGCACCGGCTGTTCCAGCCTCGCTCGCCCGTAAAACGCCAGCGCCGTCAGCAAACACGCCAGCCACACGAAGATCCCGGCCCAGAAGGTGTGGGACATGTAGTGCCAGCCTTGCAGCACTCGCGTTGTGCCGTAGATGAAGCCGAGGGTCAGCGAGCCGTACATGATCGCCTTGGAATAGCGCCAGCGATAACGGCGAGCCACGAAGTACAACGCCAGCATGGTGAAACCGCCCGAGGCATGTCCACCCGGCCAGCAGCGGCCGTCACCGGCAACTTTCAGCAGGTCGAAATTTTCATACCACTCAACGTGCTGCATCTTGCCGCCGTACAGTGTCGTCTCGATCGGGCAATACACGCTGGTGTGGCCCTTGAGGTAGTGAATGACCCCGGTGCTGATGGAAAACGCGAACACCACGTAGAGAAAGTCGCGTCGATGGCGGTTGGCAAAGCGCAGCACCGGTGCGACTTTGATTTTTTCCAGGAAGGCGATGATTTTCGAGTGTTTTTCAGCCTTCAGGCGCGGCCAGAGAAACGACAGCAAGGCGCCGATAATCGCAATTTCGCCGGTCCAGTTCGGGATGATCCGCGCCCATTTGTGGGTGATCTTTTCGAACAGGTGGATCTGGTCCAGCGGGTACGTCTGCGTCACCGGGTCAAAAAAATAGTTGTTGAAGGCGATGTCGAAGCGGGTCATGTCGAACATCAGGAACACCACGGCCGCGCAGGCCAGCGGAATACCAAAGTTCACCCAATAAAAGCGGTAGCGGGAGTCGGTCTGCATGCTCAATCCTGATTCAAAGGGAGGCTGAAGTTCAACGGGGTGTCACCGTGGGCCAATCCGATGCTTCGATAAAACCAAGCATGCGCGGACTGTTCGGCGTTTCGGCGGAGATAAACAGAGACGCCCCGTAACCCAGGGTTGAAGTCGTCAGATCGAGGTCTTTTTCCAGTTGCGCCATGCATTCGCTATGGGTCACCAGAATCAGGTTTCGCCCGGCCACCTTGTGCGCCAACGCGTCGCGCAGCATGGTGCCCTTGCAACCGACCAGCCAGTCTTCGCCCGCGCCGGCCTTGTTGAACATGAAGCCGGCAGTCTGCGCCGTCCGCAGGATCGGGCTGTGGTAGATATCGGCCTTGTCCAGGCCCAGGTTACGGAACTGCGCCCCGACTTTTGTGGCAACACTGCGCGAACGCTCGGTAATGCCATCGTTGCCGATCAGGCAGGCAGCCGAAGAGTGATCGCAGCGTTCGACGTGGCGCACCAGCACGATCAGGTCGCCCTTGGCCCACTCCTTCATCAACGCCTGTGCACCGCGCACATTGCCATGCGCCAGGTCCGGAACGGTGGCCGGTCGCAGTAAAAACACCGTCAACGGGATCACCAACAGCGCCGAGGCCAACACCACCGCAGCGTTGCGATAGCGGGTGAAGCGCTTCAGGTCGATCGAGCGTTTTATCCCGAAAAGACTCAGTCTTAATTCCACATCAAGCCGCCTCGCCGGCACGCACCACCTCATCAGATCCCCGGAGGTTAAAGATGCGTGCGTCGGCGGCGGGTGAAACCCGTGTGAAAAAAAGCTTAAAAGCGCTGTAAAGATCTTGTTACAGAATCCGTTTGGAAAAATCCTTTCAGCTCCCGCCATTGCTGCCGATACATCCTGCTTACACAGCTTGGCGGCCCCCAAAAAAAACAATCTTCCAGCCAACCGACGAAAAAGAAGCACTACGTTCCTGGAGGAATTTGATGAATAGCTGGTTCGGCAACATCAGCGTGAACCTGAAACTGGGCCTTGGGTTTGGCCTTGTGCTGGCACTGACCTGCGTCCTCGCCCTGACCGGCTGGACCAGCCTGGGCGGGTTGATCGACCGCAGCAACTGGATGAGCGACATCACCCAGCTCAACGCCGGCCTGACCAAGCTGCGCGTGGTTCGCCTGCAATACATGCTGACCAACGGCGACGAAACCGCCGCGCAGGGCGTGCAGACCACCCTCGACGCCTTCTCGGCCCAGCAACAGGCCCTGCTGGCGAAGTTCAAGAGCCCGGAAAACCTCAAGCTGCTCCGGGAGCAGGGCACCGTGATCGACGCCTACAGGACGTCCCTGGGCAAAATGCGCAATGCTTATCGCGCCGGCAACAGCGCCCGCGACGCCATGAGCGCCAACGCCGAAACCGCCCAAAAGCTGATCAATGAGATCAACACCCGCGTGCAGCAAATGCCCCTGAGCGACCAGCGCTTCGAACAGTTCCAGGCCATTACATCGGCCAAGGAAGCGTTCCTGCTGGCGCGTTACGAAGTACGTGGTTACACCGCCACCACCAATACCGAAACCGAGCAAAAAGCGGTCAGCCAGCTGGACGCCGCCATCGCCAGCCTGAAACCGCTCAACGCGCATTTCGCCGACGCTCAGCAAGACGCCCTGCGTCAACTGGAGACCGCGCTGGGCAACTATCGCAGTGCCTTGCAGGCCTACAAGGCCGCCAGCAATGACGCGGTGCAGGCGCGCAAGGAAATGACCGACCAGGGCGCCGCCATCGTGTCCCAGAGCGATCAGCTGTATCAGATCCAGCTCGACCGCCGTGACGCCGAAAGCGCCCAGGCACGCACACTGCAACTGATCAGCACGCTGCTGGCATTGTTGGTGGGCATCATTGCCGCCGTGGTCATCACGCGCCAGATCACCCGTCCATTGCGCGAAACCCTGGCGGTGGTCGACCGCATCGCCAGCGGTGACCTGTCCCAGAACGTGCTGGTCACTCGTCGTGACGAACTCGGCGTGTTGCAGCAAGGCATCGCACGCATGGGCGTGACCTTGCGCGACTTGATCAGCGGCATCCGCGACGGCGTGACCCAGATCGCCAGCGCCGCCGAAGAGCTGTCGGCCGTGACCGAACAGACCAGTGCCGGGGTCAACAGCCAGAAAGTCGAGACCGATCAGGTCGCGACCGCCATGCACGAGATGACCGCCACCGTGCAGGAAGTCGCGCGCAACGCCGAAGAGGCCTCGCAAGCCGCTGCGGCGGCGGACGGTGAAGCCCGTGAAGGCGACAAAGTGGTCAACGAAGCCATCGCCCAGATCGAGCGTCTGGCCAGCGAAGTGGTACGTTCCACCGAGGCCATGAGCCTGCTGCAACAGGAAAGCGACAAGATCGGCAGCGTCATGGACGTGATCAAGGCCGTGGCCGAACAGACCAACCTGCTGGCGCTCAACGCCGCCATCGAAGCGGCCCGCGCCGGTGAAGCCGGTCGTGGTTTTGCCGTGGTGGCCGACGAGGTCCGCGGCCTGGCCCAGCGCACGCAGAAATCCACCGAGGAAATCGAAGGTCTGGTGGCCGGCCTGCAGAACGGCACACAACAAGTGTCTGCCGTGATGAACAACAGCCGCGTCCTCACCGACAGCAGCGTGGCCCTGACCCGCAAGGCCGGCGAGTCACTGGAGAGCATCACCCGCACGGTGTCCAACATCCAGTCGATGAACCAGCAGATCGCCGCTGCGGCCGAACAGCAAAGCGCCGTGGCCGAGGAGATCAGCCGCAGCATCATCAACGTGCGCGATGTGTCGGAACAGACGGCTGCGGCGAGCGATGAGACCGCCAAGTCCAGCGTTGAACTGGCGCGGTTGGGTGGTCAATTGCAGCAGATGGTGAGCCACTTCCGCGTTTGATGAATTCAGGCTCGTCCTGTAGGAGCGAGCTTGCTCGCGATGGTGGTCAACGAAAACGCGTGCATTCTGAATGACCGCGGCGCTGGCAAGTTCTTCGCGAGCGAGCTCGCTCCTACAGGGGAGCTCAGCTCATCCAGGGATCTATCACTTCAACACCGCTGAACTCGAAATCTCGAACATTGCGGGTGGCTATGGCAGCCCCATGGCTTCGGCAAGTGGCGGCAATTTGCGCATCTGCCATTGAAACTGCACGCCCGTTTGCTTCAGCACCCGCTGTCAACGCTGCGTACTCAACAGCGGCATGAGCATCGAACGGCAAAATGCGTCCGGCAAAGTCCTCTTCGAACATTGCCATGGCATGGGCTTCAAGTTTTTGTTTGCGCTTGCCAGATGGAAGGCGCGCGATTCCGTGAAGTATTTCTGCCACCGTCACCGCACTGACTGCCAGATCCATTGAAGGCTGCGCATCAGCCCAGGCAAGCACCCGGGTTTCAGGCTCCACTCGCATAAACTCTGAAAGAACGTTGGTATCGAGCACTATCATTCAGAAAAATCCACCGCCGTTGCTTTCTCTGAACGCTTTGGCAGATCAAGCTCGACTCCGCCGATGGCGTTGAATCTGTTGCGGATCCTGCTTCCAAGTCCACCGGCGCGATCAGCAGTCGTCAAGGCTCTGCCCAGAATCAGGCGAGCCTCTTCTTCCATGGAATGTCCGTTGTGAGCCGCTGTGATGCGCAGTTGCTCCTTGAGCTGATCATCAAGGTTTCGAATCGTGATGCTGGCCATGATGCCTCCTGCAATCAATGAAATCATTGATTGCAGAATAGCACATTCTGACCGACCAAAACCTGACGAGCTGCCAAGTGGTTAATGGCCTTTTTTACCGCGTCCCACGCTGGCGCAATGCCGACGGCATGAAGTACGCGTCTTCCGGCACCGGTTGGGCGAAGTCCACAGTGCCCTGCTCTTCGTTATCCAGGTTCTGCACGTAGTAACGACGCGCTTGCAAGTCATGGAATACGTCCAGCGCGCTCCAGGTGGTGGGCAGGTCGTAGAAGTTCTTCAGGTAGGCCATCGACACCCGCCACAACTCCCCTCGCCCGTCATATTGATCGACCAACGCGGCGCCCCAACTGTCCTCGTCCAGAAACAGCACGCGCTTGGAATAAATATGCCGCGCGCCCGGCTTGAGCGTGCCTTCGACCACCCAGACCCGGTGCAGCTCATAACGGGTGTATTGCGGGTTGAGGTGGCCCGGTGTGAGCAACTGCGCGTACTTCACCTCAGGGCTGCCGACTTTGTAGTTGTTGTAGGGAATGTAGACCTCTTGCTTGCCCTTGAGCTTCCAGTCGTAGCGGTCCGGCGAGCCGTTGAACAGGTCGGTATCGTCCGCCGTGCGCAGGCCGTCGGATGAGGCGATCGGGGTGTCATAGGCGAGGTTCGGCGCCCGGCGCACACGACGTTGTCCGGCATCGTAGACCCAGGCCTGGCGCGGGTCCTTGAGCTGGTCCAGGGTCTCATGAACCAAGGCCGCACCACCCGCCAGACGAGCCGGGCTCTTCACGAACGCCAGGTAGTAGAACAGGATGTTTTTCAGGTCGACGAATTGCCCGCCCGGGCGGTAATAGTTGAAGAGCCCCTCCTGCTGCGAGGTCACAAGTGCGAAGCTGCCGTTGCGTTGTACCGGCGCTTCCGAGGCACGACGGACCACATAGATACCGCGATAACGGGTGATGTGGTTCCACAGCACCTCGACCCCGTCCTTGGGCAGCGGGAACGGCACACCGCCATAGGCATCGGCAAAACCGGTGCCGCCATCGAGCAGCTTGGTCGCGGTCGCATTCTTCAAGGTGTTGTCATACAGCCACTGCGGCGCCGAGCCAGAGCGGCGTGAAGGATAGACCGGCATCTGGAAGGTGTCGGGGTAGCTGTTGAACAGGGCGACCTGACCCGGGCTGAGGTGGGCCTTGTACTGTTCAAGGTTGGCCTTGGTGATGGTGAACAGCGGCTTGTCCGCCGCATACGGGTCCGGGTGATGCTGGCCTGGCTTGTAGCCCGCCGGCGCCTGGGTGATGCCGCCGGTCCAGGCCGGAATGGTCCCGGCGGCGTTGCCGACACGCTCGGCGCCCAGTGGGGTCAGGGTGGTTTTCAGTTGTTCGGCCAGCTGGGGCGTGACGGCGGCCAGCGCGCTGCCGGCGGCCAGGCTCAGGAACAGCGCCAGCGTGGTCTTGGTCAGTCGTGAAGTGTGAAACATGATCGTTCTCCGAAATACAAAAACCTGTGGGAGCGAGCCTGCTCGCGAAAGCGGTTTTTCAGGCGACATCTGTGTTGAATGTGCCGCCCTCTTCGCGAGCAGGCTCGCTCCCACACAGGGTCTGCGTGTAGCAATCAAAGGAAGTACTTGAGGTTGAAGCCGATGTTGTCGCGGTCACGCAGGCCGTTGTCCTGCCCGCCGCCATAGAACTCGGTGTATTGCAGCTCGGCCTCCAGCTTGTTCTGGTAGTTGGCCTTGATCCCCAGGGTGTAGGCCTTGCGACCCTCGATGACGTTGCCCGCCTGATAGCTGTTGCCCTCGAAGTCATCCTTGTAGACGACATAGGGCGAGACGTTGACCCCGGCATACACGTCGTTCCAGGTGCCGTTGAGCATCGCGGTGTAGCTGTAGGAGTTGCGGTTGACCTGGTCGCCGCGCTCGCCACCGGACACATAGGAAAAGTTGCCGGTGCCCGCGTAGTAACGGTTACTGCCGTCATAAGCGGTGTATTGCAGGCTGCTGCCGCGCAGGTGCTCGGACGCCAGCTCGAATACGCCGAACATCGAGTCGAATGACAGGCTCGGGCCAAAGTTGTAAATGGTGCCCAGGGACGTGTTGAACGCTTCCACCCGCTCGGCGTTATTGATCTGGCTGTCGAGCGTGACCTGCTGCCCGCCGATGTTGATGGTCTGGCCGCCTGCCGCTGCGGCGGCGCCGTTGGCCAGGTCGCCGATCAGGTCGTTGGTGGCGGCGACCCCGATGGGCAGGTTCGGCCGATACGCCACTTCACCGAACACCGACGCCTGGCCCAGGGTGGTGTTGAAACTGAAGCCGTACATGCGGATGTCTTCGGCGTAGCGCCGGTGCGCCTGAATATTGCCCAGCACATCCACGGTCGCCAGGCCGTTGGCCAACTGCCCCGCCTGGCTGCCGGCGACACCGGCCAACAGGTTGGTCAGGGCATTCATGTCGATGCCCTGGTACCCGCCAAGGTCGGCGGAAATGGTCGGCTCCTTGGCGTGGTAGTTGACCATGTACAACCCGAACTCGGTGCTGTTGAACTCTTCTGCGATGTAGCGAAAAGCGAAACCGAACTGGCCGTCGTTGCGCGCGTTGAAATCCTTGCCGACCGTGGCCACCTTGACGGTGTTGCCAAAGGTCGGGGTAACCCCGTTGGCATACAGGCCGGTGGTGCTCAGGGCCTGGTTGAGCAGCGGGTTGTTGCCCAGCGCGCTGTACAGATCGATCACGTTACCGAAGCCAGGCACCGGGGTGTCCAGCGCGGTACCGCTGAAGTTGTTGTAGGCGGTGTTGCCGCCGTCGGCGAACAGGTCCGTCTGCGAGTAGAACGTGCCGACCGGGTCGATGCGGGTTTCCTTCCAGTTGGTCTGGTAAAAGCTTTCCATAGTCAGGCTGTCGGTCAGGCCGATGTTGAAGCTGAGCGCCTCTACCGGGACCAGCACTTCCTTGACTTCGGCCCCGGGCAGACGGTACTTGGCCGCATCCACCGGGTTGGTGGTGTTGATCCCGCCACGGTAGAAAATCCCCTCGCCCCAGTTGAACACCTGGCGCCCGATACGTGCAGTGACCGGCATCTGCGCCACGTCCCAATTGCCATAGAGGTAGGCGTCGAGCAACTCCGCCCGGCTGCCGGCGATATCGCGGGTCTGGCTGGTGAAGTGGTCGTCCTGCGGGTAACTCTGACTGGGTTGCGACGGATTGTTGTTGCGGTAGTAATCGTTGCGTTTGTCCATCAGTTGGGTGTCATAGAACGCGGTACCGCGCACGAACATCCCGTAATTCTGATAGTTGGCCTCGAGCTCCGAGGTGATCTTGTACACCTCGGAAACCAGCCCGGTGTCGAAGTTGCGATTGCCGTCGTTGGTGTTGACGTCGTCGTTGTTCTTGTCCCGGCCCTGAACCCGCCACAAGCGGCCATAAGACAAGGTACTGTCGAATGAACCGGTGACCTGGTTGTCCAGCACGCTGAATTCCTCGGCCTGCACGCCGTCGACCGCGCACAGTTGCAGCAGCCCTGCCAGGCCCACACCGGGAAGCGCCGCGCTAGACAGGCGAAATCGAGTGCTCATGATCTGTTCCTCTTTCCCTGGATTTATTGTTGTTGTGTGCGTTACTGCGATGGCTGGGGCGCCAATCCCGCACCGGCATAAATCCGGCTGTGCGCGCCGAAATGGCCCAGCAGTTTGAACAGCTGTTGATTGAGTGCCGGATGGTCGAAGTCTTCGCGCTGCAGCTGATTACCGCTGCTGAAATCACCGGTGACCGGTGCGGTGTCCAGCCACTGGCCGATGGCTTCGTCGAACGCTGCGGACGCGTCGACGGACTCGGCACTCACCACTTCGCGCAGGTAATCCACCGAGTACGGCGGGTATCGGGCGTCCTGGGCAGAATCGGCATAGGCGTCGAACATCGGATGGGGCTGGCCCGTGCGCAGCAAACGACGCAGCCAGCTCGACTGATACTTCTCCACTTCCATGTGCCGGGTCGCAACGCGCTCGATGGACGCCTGCTTGTCGGCCGCGAAACCGGCCAATGCCTTGCCTTCCAGCAGAAGAAGACTGGCGAGATCGACACCGGGCAATGGCTTGGCGTGATAAGGCTGGGTCAGGTCCTGAATGTGGTGCAGGCCCCAGCCGAGAAAGCGATAACCCCAATATGGATGGCCGGTGGCAAAGGCCAGTCGCGCCAATCCCATGTATTGATAGGCGCGCCAGTCGGGCCAACTGCGTTGGAGAAATCCGGCAGCGGCGTACACCACCGGGCTCTCATGGAAGAATCCCATGTGGAACGGCGCCTGGGAGCTGTACTGAAACCGCGCGTCACCGAAGGGCTGCGGGCCGAAGCCGTACAGCGTGCCGACGTCGCCGGGGTTGTCGCTGAACAGGTTGATGTCGTGGCCGTAATCCGGCTCATCGGCGGCGCTGGCCAACACGGCCAGGGGTGCGACTTGTTCGTGGTCAGCGACGACGATGAAGCGCTGGCGATTCCACGGTGACAGCGTCTGCTCGACCATGACCTGCTCGGCCTTGAGGTGCTCACGCTCGGGTTGATCCTTGCCCGGCATCGGCTGGATGACCATCGCCAGATGAATCCCGGGATTGATGCGCAGTGCGGTGAGGAAGTCGTGGCGCAGATTGTCCCCCGGCACGGCTGGCAATCGCAGGTTGTCGGGGCGCGGCGGGTACTGGGCGAAGTGCTCGCGGGCGAAGTGTTCCTGCTCGTCGAGCAACGCGCTCACGGCCTCGTATTGTTGCCAGAGAAACTGTTCCAAAGGCTCGACTTCGACCTGCGGTGCATCGCGCAAGGCCGGCAGGTCCTGCAGCGCCAGGTAGCTGCCCACCGTATGGTTGGACCAGCCCCACGCCAGCGGCGCCGTTCCACAAAGCAGCAACAGGAGGAATGTCAGCTTCATTGCCTGGTTCTTATTGGATGTGCAGTGAGGGTTGAGCCTAACAACCGCCCCTGCCCCTGACACTGTCCAATCTCACCAGAAAAGTTCTCCGATAGCGCCACATGCACGGTGTAAAAAACACCGAAGGTCATTGTGGGAGCGAGCTTGCTCGCGATGGCGGTGGGTCAGTCACCATTGATATCGAATGTACTGCCGTCATCGCGAGCAAGCTCGCTCCCACAGGGTTCCCGGGTGTTTTACTAAGCGGGGTAACCGGTGATTTTGCGGATGCTCTGGTACAACGGCTTGAGCTGTCGATACATGCGCAAGTAGACCTCTTTGTACAGTCGCTCATAGACCTGTTGCGCTTCGGGTTGCGGCAGGAAGACCGCCCCGACCCGCGTCATGGCGGTGATCGCCGTGGGGAAGTCCGCGTGCAGTCCCAGCCCCACCGCGCAGCAAATGGCCGCGCCCAGGCCGGACGCTTCGTAGACATGCGGACGCTCGGCCGGCAGGCCGAAAATGTTCGCCGTGAGTTGCATCGCGGCATCACTCTGGGAGCCACCACCGGCGACGCGCAAGCGCGTGATGGAGACCCCCGAACGTTTCTCGATCTTCTCCATGCCCTGACGCAAGGCATACGCCAGGCCTTCGAGGATGGCCCGGTAAATGTGCGCGCGGGTATGCACGTCGCCGAAGCCGATCATCGCGCCCTTGGCTTCCACACCCGGCTCGCGGATGCCCGGCGACCAGTAGGGTTGCAGCATCAACCCCATGGAGCCCGGCGGCACAGCCTCGACCAGCGCATCGAAGAGTTGTTCGGGCTCCACGCCCTGGGCTTTGGCCTGCTGCATTTCCCGCAGGCCGAACTCGTTCTTGAACCAGCTGACCATCCAGTAGCCGCGATAGATCATCACCTCGCAGTTGAATTGATCCGGCACCGCCGACGGGTAAGGCGGAATCAACGGGACGATTTCCAGGTAGCGCGAGCGGGTGCTGGTGATCGTCGCCGTGGTACCGTAGGACAGGCACACGGTGCCGGCGTCGACGACGCCGGAACCCACGACTTCGCAGGCCTTGTCGGCACCCGCGGCAATCAGCGGCAGCCCCTCGGGAATGCCGGTGTGGCGGCTGGCCTCGGCGCTGATGTAGCCCAGGGTTTCACCGGGCTTGTGCAGGCTCGGCAGTTGCTCGGGACGCACCGCCAGCGCCTGCCATTTCCAGTCGCTGGGTGCGGCCCATTTCAGGCGCTTGAAATCGAAGGGCAAGTAACCGACGCAACAGCCCACGGAATCGACAAAGCGCCCACAAAGACGATGGGTGAGAAACCCCGAGAGCAGCAGGAACTTGTCGGTCGCCGCCCAGACCTCCGGCTGATGACGGGCGATCCAGTTGGCCTCGGCCTGGGCGCGAAAGTAGTCCACCGTGGCTTGCGCGCCGACCAGTTTGAACAACCAGCCCCACGGTCCCTTGATACCGCCTTCGACTTCGCTCTGACGTTGATCGAGCCACAAAATGGCCGGGCGCAAAGGCTTGCCCTGGGCATCGACGTTGATCACCGTGCCGCGTTGGGTGGTCAGGGACACGCCGGCAATCTGTGAGCGATCGATCCCGGTTTGCTGCCACACCTGCTGGCAGGCTTCACCCAGTTTCTCCCAGTAATATTCCGGGTCTTGCTCGGCCCACCCAGGTTGTGCCGAGTAATAGGCCTGCAACTCGACCTTGCCTTTGCCCAGCAGATTGCCCTGCAGGTCGAAGAGCAGCGCGCGCACGCTCTGGGTGCCATTGTCGATGGCCAACAGGTAACGCTTGTTCGGGTGGTTATCCATGGAGCTCTCTTCAATGGGCATCAGTGCGTGGCATCCGGCAATCCGTGATGGCGTTGCCACAACGCCCGATAACGCTGTATCTCCTGCTGCCAACGCTCATCGTCCCAGCCCAGTCGCGGCTGGCAGAGTTGGCGAATGGCAGTGAAACAATCCTCGCCGCCACGCGGTAGCAGCAGGCCCAGACGGGTGCGGCGCAACAGCAGGTCATCGAGATGCAGAACCATTTCCGTCTCGCAGGCAACGGCCAGTTCCGCCCACAAGGTGTCCGTGCTGCCTACCGTTTCATGGCCCAATCGGGCGATCAGTTGCGCCAGCCTCGGCAGGTCACGACCATGCCGCCCGGCCAGGCGCCGCCACTGGCTGGCGCTGAGCCCCGGTATCGCCAGCGGCGGCACGACGGCGAAAACCGGCGCGGCGTCATCATTGAAGGGCCGCTCGAGCATGCTCGCGCAGGCCCTGAGCACTTCGATAGCCTGCGGGCGAAAGGTGGTCAGCTTGCCGCCGGCCAGGGTCACGCAACCCGGCTCCTGCCACAGCACATGCTCACGGGTTTCATTCGACGGTTTGAGTTCACCCGCCACGCTGCCCACCACCGGGCGCACGCCCGACCAGGTTGACAGCACATCGGCTGCGACCACCTCAGCGCCGGGAAATTGTTGAGTGCAAGCCGCCAGCAGATAATCGAGCTCCTCGGCGCTGATACTCGCGCTTTGATCCAGATCCTCGCGATGATCGAGGTCCGTGGTGCCGACCACCGTGGCACCCTCCCAGGGGAAAACGAACACCGGTCGACGGTCGCACTCATGCAGGAAGGTGAAGGCTTGCGCCACGGGCAGGCGCCAGCCCGGCAACAACAGATGACTGCCACGCAACGGGCGCAACTGGCGAGGCTCATCGGGCAGGCGCAAGCGCTCGGCCCACGCGCCCGTGGCCACGGCCAACACCCCACAACGCAATGTCAGTGATCCGCCCCCCTCGCAGTCTTCGACCTGAACCCCGCAAACACGTCCCTCCTCACGCAGCAATTGCTGCACGCGCACGCCGTTGAGCACCACGGCGCCGTCGGCCCTGGCCTCGCCCAGAACGCGCATCACCAGGCGGGCATCATCGGTCAGAGCATCGATAAAACAGGTGCCGCCCAGCAGGTCATCTTCCTTCACCCCGGGGGCCAGATACCGCAGTTGCTGCGCGTCATGAAAGTGATGGCTGCGCCGCCCGGCCAACGCGTCATAGATCGACAGCAATCCACCCAGCACCCGCGGTCCGGGAAAACCGCCACGGTAATGCGGCATCATGAAACTCATCGGCTCGACCAGCCCCGGCGCTTCGTCGAGCAGCCTCTGGCGTTCACGCACCGAATCGCGGGTCAGGCGCCACTGGCCCTTGGCGATGTAACGCAAGCCGCCATGGACCATTTTCGAAGAGCGGCTGGAGGTGCCCCAGGCGAAGTCGCGCTGTTCCAGCAGCAGGCAACGCCACCCTCGGCGCGCTGCTTCGCGCAGGATGCCGGCGCCGCTGATGCCGCCGCCGATGACGATCAGGTCCCAGGTTTCAGCCGCCAGCGTCGGCAGCACCTGCTGACGCCACGCCGCGTTCCAGTCCAGGCTCATGGCCGTCACTCCTGCAACAGCGTGCCAGGGTTCAGTCGCCCGGCCGGATCGAAGTGCCGACTCAATGCCTGCAGGGTGTCCATCGCCAGCGCGCCCTTCTCGCGCAGCAGGTAAGGCGCGTGGTCCTTGCCCACGCCATGCTGGTGACTGATGGTGCCGTGGTTGTCGACGATGGTCTGGCTGGCCGCCTGCTTGAGTGCCTGCCAGCGCGCCAGGGTGGCGGGGTAATCCGCCGCCGGGCGAAACACGTAGGTGGTGTAGATGCTCGATCCTTCGCCGTAGACGTGGGACAGGTGGGTGAACACATGGACCCGTTCGCCCTGCGCCGCCAAGGCGTCACGCAGGCTGGTTTCGATCAGCGTGAGCAGGTTATCGACGTTGCTCCAGTCGGTGGCCGTTTCCAGGGTGTCGACCACGTAACCGGCGTTCCACAGGTTCTCGCGCAGGTAGGGAAAGCGGAAGCGGTTCTGCGCCCACTTCTTGCCGAGCAAGGTGCCGGTAAACACCCCGCCGAACGCCTTGAGGTGCTGCCGGGCCTGACGCAGGGACAGCGCATTTTGCCGACGGTTGCCGGTCACGCCGAACGTCAGCAGGCATTTGCCTTCGCCAGCACCGCGCAGGGCCAGGTATTTTTCCAGCCAGGCGATCTGCTGCGGGTGACCGGCCAGCGCCAGCTGGGTTTCGGTTTCCACCGCGTTGGACAGGCGCAGCATCGACAGCGGCACGCGCGCCTGGGCCAACTGGCGGATGGCTTGCAGCGCCTTGGGCCAATCGGGCAGGAACACACCGTAGAAACGTTCATCGGCGGGCAGTGCGCTGACCCGTACCTTCACCTCGGAAATGATCCCGAAGCGGCCCTCACAACCCAACACCACCTCGCGCAGATCGGGTCCGGCCGCCGAGGCCGGAAAGGAGGGAATGTCCAAAGGTCCGGCAAAGGTTTCCAGGGTTCCGCCAGCGAACAGTTGCTCGATCCGCCCATAGCGCAATGACTGCTGGCCACTGGAGCGGCTGGCGACCCAACCGCCCAGGGTCGACAGCTCCCACGACTGCGGGAAATGCCCCAGAGTGTAACCACGGGCGCGCAGCTGACTTTCCACCTGCGGTCCACTGGTGCCGGGGCCGAAGGTGGCCAGCAGGCTCTCTTCGTCGAGGTCCAGCAGGCGACTCATACGGGCCAGGGAAACCGTCACCACCGGCCGCGCGGAACTCGGCGGGTTGATGTGACCGGCCACCGAGGTGCCGCCGCCATAGGGAATCAGGCACAGGTCCTGTTCATGGGCGAGCAGCAGTAAACGGCGAATCTGCTCGGCACTCGTGGGATAGGCCACGGCGTCGGGATAATTGCCCAGCGCGCCCTCACGCAACGCCAGCCAGTCCGGCAGGCTTTGGCCGCGAGCATGCAGCAATCGATCATGGGCATCCACGCTGTACAGGAAGTGTTGCTGCAACCGCGACGGGGGCACGCGGGCCAATGCCGTCTCAAGCGTCGCGTCGGGCAGCGCTCGACCGTCACCTACCCGCCGGGCGAGAAAACTCGCGCCCTGGGCCGGTAGTTCGACCACCGTGGTTGCATCTCCCCAGCCGTTCCAGCGTCGCATGCGTGTGTCCTTTTGCGGTTCTGATCAGTGATATTTCAGGCCCCCATACTAGTCAGCCGCCGGAAAGTGTCACGGTCGCATCGGGCCAGTTCGAGTAGCCAATTGAGTCAAACGTCGCGCAGGCGTCAGCCATTTACTTTAGTCGTGCTTTCAAATTACCTTTCAGCGCATTCATCCGCGCACGCGGGCCTTGATCAAAGGAATACGATCATGCAATCCCTGGGCTTCACTTCCGTTCCGCCGCTGCTCAAATACCTGCGTCATGCCGAACAACTGGGCATGGCCATCGAGCCTGCGTTGGCGGCTGCCGGATTGCAGGCGCAGCAGTTGAGTGACAACAGCCTGCGGTTGCCCGGTGAAGCCCATGAACGGTTGCTCGATTATTTCTGCGAGCACTCGGGCGATCCGTTGTTCGGTCTCAACGCCGCGCGTTTTGTGTTGCCCAACTCCTGGAGCGTGCTGGGTTACATCACCATGAATTGCGCGACACTGGGCGATGCGATGAGCCGCATCATGCCGTTCGAGAAGCTGGTGGGAGACATGGGCGTCAGCCGCGCCGAGGTGCAGGACGGCGACGTGCACCTGATCTGGACCTGCCGCCATCAACGCCCGCGAATTCGCCGGCACCTGGTGGAAAACGTGCTTGGCTCCTGGCTGCAATACGCGCGCTGGATCGCCGACACGCAAATGTCGCCGGCCGCCGTCTGGCTGGAACATGCCTGCCCGGCCGACACGACGCTGGCAGAGTACGAGCAGTTCTTCGACTGCCCGGTACTGTTCGACCAGCCTTATTCGGCGCTGATTGTGCCGTTGCCGTATTTGCAGCTGCCCTTGCGTCAGGCCGATGCGCAATTGCTGCGCACCCTGGAAGAACATGCCCAGGGGCTGATGGCCACACTGGAGGACGCGTCGCTAGAACAGCGGGTCAAAAGCATCCTGCGCCAGCTGCTCAAGGAGGGCCTGCCACGCAAGGAGCAGGTGGCCGAGCATCTCGCCGTGTCCGTGCGCACACTGCAACGCCAGCTGCATCAGGCCGGTACGTCGTACCAGCAGATCCTCGATGACCTGCGCCAGGAACTGGCCGAGCATTACCTGCTCAACAGCACCTTGCCGATTCAGGACATCGCCCAATACCTGGGCTTCACCGAACCCCGCTCGTTTCACCGCACGTTCAAAAGCCGGCGCGGGATACCGCCCGGCGAGTTTCGCCAAACCCACAGGGTGCCGAACGAAGGCTGATGGCTTAAGTCTGAGGGGCTGAAGGCTCAGGGGTTGAAGGTTCAGAGACTGATCGCGTTGGTGAACACCAACCGATTGCCGAACGGGTCAGCGATGGTCATGTCCTGACTGCCCCAGGGCATGGCCTGAATCTGTGGATGGGAAAATCTGTATTCCCTGGCCAACAGTTGCTGTTGAAACTGCTCCAGCTCATCCGTCTCGATCCGCAGCGCAGAACCCGGCGTGCTGTCGCCATGGTGTTCGGACAAATGCAGCACACAATCGCCACGGGAGATTTGCAGGTACAGCGGGAAATCCGCTTCAAGTCGATGTTGCCAGTCGATCTTGAAACCGAGGAAATCGACGTAGAACTCCACTGCCTTGGCTTCGTCGAAAATACGCAGGACCGGAGTGGTTTTACCGAAGTTCATCGGATTGCTCCCAGACATTGAAAAACCTGTGGGAGCGAGCTTGCTCGCGATGGTCGTTAACGATGACGCGTCTCTACTGGATAAACGCGGCGCTCTTTTGTCCATCGCGAGCAAGCTCGCTCCTACATAGACGTACCGACCCGCAATGGTAGTCGGGTTTGATGTCAGTCCTTCGGCGCGGAAATGCCAATCTTTAATCTCAAAGTGCCATCACTGTGACGCAATCCGCGAAACTCACTGAAAACCCGTGCGCAAATCCCCTTGCCGCGCCAAAAACCGCCCCTCCCTGCGTCCGTTGGCCTGGCCATCGCGGTAACTCAACACACCGTTGACCCACACCCCTTCAATGCCCTCCGCCGCCCGCTGCGGATCGTTGAAATCGGCGACATCACGGATGGTCGCCGGATCGAACAACACCAGGTCCGCCCAATGGCCTTCGCGTATTTCACCGCGCTCCTTCAAACCAAAGCGTGCCGCCGACAGCCCGGTCATTTTGTGCACGGCGGTGTGCAGCGGGAACAGTCCTACGTCACGGCTGAAATGTCCGAGCACCCTGGGGAATGCGCCCCACAGGCGTGGGTGTGGGAACGGGTCTTCCGGCAAGCCGTCGGAGCCGACCATCGACAGCGGATGCGCGAGGATCCGGCGCACATCCGCCTCATCCATGCCGTAGTACACCGCACCGGCCGGTTGCAGTTGGCGGGCGGCATCGAGCAACGACAGGTTCCATTCGGCGGCGATGTCCATCAGGTCGCGGCCGCCCATCTCCGGATGCGGCGTCGACCAGGTGATGGTGATGCGGTGGGCATCGGTCACCTGCTTGAGGTCCAGGGTCGATGAACTCGCGGCGTAGGGATAACAGTCGCAGCCCACCGGGTGGGTCTTCGCCGCCTGTTCGAGGGACGCCAGCAACTGCGGACTGCGCCCCCAGTTGCCGGCGCCGGCACATTTGAGGTGGGAAATGATCACCGGGCTTTGCGCATGGCGACCAATCCGGAACGCCTCGTCCATGGCCTCCAGCACCGGCTCGAACTCACTGCGCAAATGGGTGGTGTAGACCGCGCCGAATGCGCTCAGCTCTTCGGTCAGTTGCATCACTTCATCGGTCGATGCCGAGAAGGCACTGGCATAGGCAAGGCCGGTGGACAGGCCCAGTGCACCAGCCTCGAGGCTCTCGCGCAGTTGCTTGCGCATCGCGGCGATTTCTTCAGTTGTGGCGGTGCGCAACAGATCGTCGAGGTGGTTGCTGCGTAACGCGGTATGACCCACCAAAGCGGCGACGTTCAGCGTGGTGTTCGCCGCTTCGACCGCCGCCCGATAGTCGCGGAAGGTCGGATAAACGAACGCAGCGGCCATGCCGAGCAGGTTCATCGGGTCCGGCGGATCACCGCGCAAACTCACCGGTGAAGCACTGATCCCACAGTTGCCGACGATCACAGTGGTCACGCCCTGGCTGAGCTTGGGCAGCATCTGCGGTTGGCGAATGACCACGGTGTCGTCATGAGTGTGCACGTCGATGAAACCCGGTGCCAGCACATGGCCCTGTGCGTCGACTTCTTCGTTGGCACGGGCATCGCGCAAGTCGCCGATACGCTCAATGTGCCCGCTGAGAATGGCCACGTCGGCGGGATAACCGGTGCTGTTGCTGCCGTCGATGATCAGGGCGTTGCGAATCAGCGTGTCGTACTGCATGTCAGTCTCCCTGCGGCAGGTGATCATCACCGACCGGCCGATCTTTCCCCGCTCAGCGTGGGAAAGATCGAATGGCTGAGTTCAGTCGTGCTGCATCCGGGCGCGCTTGAGCAGCTTTTTGCAGCGCTCGGACAAGTGCAGCACTCGCAAGTGTTTTCCAGCCTTGGCGTAGCGCTCGCGCAAGGTGCCCAGCGCGGCGATGGCCGAGTAGTCGACAAAGCTCAGGTGCCGGCAATCCAGGGTCACTTGCGCCGGGTCATTGGCCGGATCGAACTGATTGAGAAAGGGTGTGGTCGAGGCGAAGAACAGCGTGCCATGCACCCGATACAGCTTGCTGCCGTCGCTCTCCAGATGACTGTCGGCATACAGCTGACGGGCCTGCTGCCAGGCAAAGTTCAGCGCCGCAATGATGATGCCGCAGAGCACCGCGGTGGCCAGGTCGGTGAACACGGTAATCACTGTCACCGCGATGATCACCAGCACGTCGTTGAGCGGCACCTTGTTCAGCACCCGCAACGAGGCCCAGGCAAAGGTCTGTTGCGACACCACGAACATCACCCCGACCAGCGCGGCCAATGGAATACGCTCGATCAGCGGCGACAGAAACAGGATGAACAGCAGGATCGACACCCCGGCCACCACCCCGGACAAGCGACCGCGGCCGCCGGAACTGAGGTTGATCACGGTCTGGCCGATCATGGCGCAACCGCCCATGCCGCCGAATGCACCGGACACCACATTCGCCGCTCCCAGCGCCACGCACTCGCGATCCGGGTAGCCACGGCTCTCGGTGATTTCGTCGGTGAGGTTGAGGGTCAGCAGGGTTTCCAGCAACCCGACCAGCGCCATCAGGATCGCGTAGGGCGCGATGATGCGCAGGGTGTCCAGATTCCACGCAATGTCCGGCAGCGCCAGCGTCGGCAGGCCACCGGCAATGTGCGCCATGTCGCCCAGGGTGCGGGTTGGCAAGCCAAGCAGATACACCGCCAGGCCCACGCCGAGAATCGCCACCAGCGCCGGCGGTACGGTGCGGGTCAGGCGCGGCAGTACGTAGACAACGGCCATGGTCACCGCGACCAGGCCAAGCATCATGTACAGCGGCGTGCCGCTCAGCCAGGCCTCACCGTCCTTGAAGTGCTCCAGTTGCGCCAGGGCAATGATGATCGCCAGGCCGTTGACGAAGCCGAGCATCACCGGGTGCGGCACCATGCGCACCAGTTTGCCGAGCTTGAGCAGCCCGAACGCCATCATGATCAGCCCGCCCAGCAACACCGTGGCCAGCAAATACTGCACGCCGTGTTGCACCACCAGCGCGACGATCACCACGGCCATCGACCCGGCCGCGCCGGACACCATGCCCGGTCGCCCGCCGAAGAGCGCGGTCAGGGTGCAGATGATGAACGCGCCATAGAGCCCCATCAGCGGATTGAGGTGGGCCACCAGGGCGAAAGCGATGCACTCGGGCAACAGGGCGAAGGAGGTGGTAAGCCCGGCCAGGACATCGGCGCGTAGACGTTTTGCTTTCATGGGGGGGACCGCACACAGGGAGAGACGAAAAAAGAGTGTGCGGATGTTACGGAATCGAGGGCGGCCCGACCAGTTAATGGACTGCTGAAAAAGCTTCGCGAGCAGGCTCGCTCCCACATTTGATCTAAACCGGTCACAAAATTTGTGTACGACACAAAGCCCTTGTGGGAGCGAGCCTGCTCGCGAAGAACGATGACGCGGTCTAATAGCGAACTCACACCATCTCGTCGCGAATCCACTCCACCACCGACATGCGCTTCGGCACCCAACCCAACAGTTCCCGCGCAAGACATCGAGCAAGGCTTGCGCCGCGCCACGATGATCGCCTCTTGCGCAGGAGTCACGAATCAGCCTTTGAAATCCGCGCTCGCATAAGCCGCCAACTTGCCCTGGATAAAGTCCAGGAAGCATTGAATCCGCAAGGCCAGCTGCGAGTTGCGGTAGTACACCGCATTGATCGGCTGGCGATAGCCGCTGTTGAATTCGGCCAGCAACACTTTCAAGCGTCCGGCACGAATGTCCTCGATGGTCATGAAGTGCGACAGGCTGGCGATGCCCTGGCCGTCCAGTGCCAGATGGCGGATGGTCTCGCCGCTGGAGGCGCTGATCGACGCCTGAATCGGCCAGCGATCGCCATGCACATAACGCAGCGGCCATTGGTTGAGGCCTTCGTTCTGGGTGAACCCCAGCAGCGTATGGTCGGCCAGGTCAGCCACGGCCTGCGGTGTGCCGTGCTTTTCCAGGTACGCCGGGCTGGCGACGATGTGCAGCGGGCTGCAACCCAGGGAGCGGGCATGCAGTGTCGAGTCGGTCAGGGTGCCAATGCGAATGGCGATGTCGGTGCTCTGTTCCAGCAGGTCGATGATCAAGTCGTTGCTGTTGAGTTCGAGCTGGATGTCGGGGTAAAGCCTGCGGAATTCATCGATGTAGGGCACGATGGCGTGCAGCATGAAGGGTGATGCCGCGTTGATCCGCAGGCGCCCGGACGGTGTTTGCTGGCGTGAGGACAGGCGCTCTTCGAGCTCATCCATCTGATCGAGAATGCGCTTGGCATGCTCGAAGAAATACTTGCCCTCCTCGGTCAGGTCCATGCGTCGCGTGGTGCGATTGATCAAGGTGGTGTCGAGCTTGGCCTCCAGCCGCGACAGCGTGCGGCTGACCGCCGAAGGCGTTTGCCCGACCTGCTCGGCCGCCGCGGAAATCGACCCGCATTCAATCACGCAGACGAATATCTGCAATTCATCGGATCTGGCTTTCACGTGTGTCCCTTATCGATAGTCCTGCGCCGCTTCTTTTGAGTTGTGAGGAACCATTGTGGCGAGGGGGCTTGCCCCCGTTGGTCCGCGAAGCGGACCCACAACCCACTAACGCGGTGGTTCAGGAAGTCGCGCATTAACCGACTTTACGACGGCTTCGCCGCCGAACGGGGGCAAGCCCCCTCGCCACAAAGGCCCCCTCGCCACAGGAACGGTGCCGGACTCAAATAATCGATAGTAGCCCGAAACAGTCACGCCTTCAGGCCAAACACCTCAATCAAATGCTGCTCATAACGCGCCACGTCGCCTTCGATGTTCGGGCGCTTCATCACGTCTACGCACAGGAACGTCGGCAAACCGGTCATGCCCAGGAACTCGTTGGCCTTGTGGAACGGGAAGTACACCGCATCCACACCCTTGGCTTCGAAGAAATCGGTCGGGTCGTCGAAGGCTTGCTGCGGGGCGTTCCAGGTCAGCGACAGCATGTATTGCTTGCCGTGGATCAGGCCGCCGCTGCCGTACTTCTGCGACGCGTCGGAACGGGTGCGGCCGTCGCTGGCGTAGAGGCTGCCATGGCCTTCGGTGAAGACTTCATCGATGTACTTCTTCACGGTCCACGGCGCGCCCATCCACCAGCCGGGCATCTGGTAAATGATCACGTCGGCCCAGAGAAACTTGGCCACTTCTTCGGCGACGTCGTAGCCCTCGTCGATGAAGGTGGTTTTGATATCCACACCACCGCGATCCAGCACGCTCAACGCGGCTTCATGCAGGGTGGTGTTGTAGCGGCCGTCGGAGTGCGCAAATTGTTTGCCGCCGTTGAGCAACAGGACTTTTTTCATGGAAGGTCTCGGTAAGGGTCGGGAATTCGATGGCGGCAGAGTACCGGTCGGCCTCGCGCGGAATAAGCGGCGATTTGGCAAAAGTCATTTGACCCACAAGCACGAATCAGCAGTCGATTGTTGCCTTAGACTGGCGCCCATTCTGATCTGAGGAGAGATGTAGATGAGTGAAATCCAGGGCTTCATCCTGCACGCCAAGACCCGTCCGGAAAAATCCGACGCCTTCGAAGCCTTTTTCAGCGGCTACGTGCAAGCAAGTCGCGCCGAACCCGGTTGCATCGAATACCACATGCTGCGCGACAAACAGGACCCGACCCTGTTCATTTTCTACGAGATCTGGCAGTCCCAGGCCCATCTGGACGTGCACTCGAACCTGCCGCACATGAAGCAGTTCCTCGAGCAGCGCGATGAATATCTGGAACGGGACTTCGACATCCGCGCCATCGACATGATCAGCCCGTCGTCCGCTAGCCGCTGATCAGCAAATGGCCGCCAAGCACACCCAGGCCAACGAAAAACACGCGCTTGAACCACAAGGCGCTGATCCGCTGGCGCAGCGATTGTCCCAGCCACATGCCGAGCATGGCCGGGATCAGCGCCAGCAGCGAGGCGCTCAACTCGCCCCCGCCGAGCGCGCCACGCCATAGCAAGCCACCGGCCAGGGCCAGGGTCGAGACGGTGAACGACAGGCCCAGCGCCTGCACCAGTTCGTCCCGGCTCAAACCCAGTGCTTGCAGATAGGGCACCGCCGGAATCACGAACACGCCGGTGGCCGACGTGATAACGCCGGTCAGCAGGCCACACAGTGGACCGAGCCCGCGTTCGCTGCGCCGCCCCACCCGCAAGGTCGGCAGGCACAATCCACTCAGCGCATACAGCAACAACGCAGCGCCCAACCCTCGCACCACCCAATGGCCACCGCTCATGCCGATCCACAACGTGCCCAGCCCTGTGCCGATGAAGATCGCCAGCAACATCGGCCACAGTCGTTTGATCAATCCGGACAAATGCCCGCCGAATGCCAGTTGCCAGACGTTGGTGAGCGTTGCCGGAATGATCAATAGCGCGGCTGCCTGCGACGGCGCCATAGCCAGACCGAGCAGTCCCATGGCAACCGTTGGCAGGCCGAGGCCGATCACGCCCTTGATCATGCCAGCCAGCACAAAGGTGCCGATCACCAGCAGTGACAGGGCCAATCCGAGGTTCTGGTAAAACGCCGAGAGTGTGTTCATGGGGCTATGGTGGGCCCGCGGGGGGTGATTGAAAATCTGCCATATACTGAGGCTGCCTCTTGCTATGACAGAGGCTGATTGTTTTGCTGCGGCAACTGGCCTCTTCGCGAGCAGGCTCGCTCCCACAGGGGCTATGCGCCGATCACATACCCAATGTGGGAGCGAGCCTGCTCGCGAAGGCGTTGGTCCAGACAACAGATAATCCGGGACAAACAATGCACTTCGACCTGACCGACCTGCACCTGTACCTGAACATCCTCGACACCGGCAACATCACCGCCGGCGCCGCACGCAGTCATCTGTCACTCGCGGCGGCCAGCGCGCGAATTCGCGCCATGGAGGCATCTTTGGGCGTCGAGTTTCTTCAGCGCAACCGTCGCGGGGTCAGCCCGACGCCGGCCGGCGATGCTCTGGCCCGGCATGCCCGGGTTCTGCTGCAACAGGCCGAACGCCTGCAACAGGAACTGGCCGAATACGCCAAGGGCGTCAAAGGCCAGGTGCGGCTGCTGTGCAATACCACGGCGATCACCGAGTACCTGCCGGAGTTGCTCGCGGACTTCCTGCACAGCCACCCCAACCTCGACATCGACCTGCAGGAACTGCCCAGCGCCCGCATCACCCACGCCTTGCGCCAGGGCGCGGCGGACCTGGGCATCGTTTCCGATGCGGTGGACACCGATGACTTGCAGACCCGAGCGTTCCGCGATGATCCGCTGGTGCTGATCATGCCCCGCGAACATCCCCTGGCACAGGCAACCTCGGTGAGCTTCACCGATACGCTGCATCACGACTACGTCGGCCTGAATGCCAACAGCGCGCTGGCGGTGTATCTCGAAGAACAGGCACTGCACGCCGGCCTGCGCATGCAGATTCGCATCCGCGCCGATGGCTTCGATGGCGTGATGCGCATGGTCGCCCGTGGCGCGGGCCTGGCGATTGTGCCGCTGGCTGCGGTCGAGCGCGGGTCCGGTGGCCTGTCCTTCAAGAGCCTCGCCCTGCAGGAAGTCTGGGGCCAACGCAAACTGCTGCTCTGTGCACGGGACTTCGCCGCATTGCCCGGCTATGCCAAGGCCCTGCTGCATGCCTTGACTCTCCCCTGAGGGGCAGACTTTATCCTTGAGGTTTGATTTTCAAGGACAGCGATGATGGGTAAACGAATACTGGTGATCCTCGGGCATCCGTCCAGCAACAGCTTCTGCGCCGCCCTTGCCGAGCGTTACACACTGTCGGCCGTGCGCGCCGGGCATGAGGTGCGTCAGTTGTTTCTCGGCACCCTGGATTTTGACCCGGTGCTGCGCGAAGGTTATCAGCAGGTTCAGCCGCTGGAGGCCGACTTGCATAACGCCCAGGCCGACATCCTGTGGGCCGAACAGCTGACGCTGGTTTATCCAATCTGGTGGGGTGGCGTACCGGCCTTGCTCAAGGGCTTTTTCGACCGGGTGTTCTTGCCGGGTTTTGCCTTCAAGTATCGCCAGGGCAAAGCCTTCCCCGACAAACTTCTGCGCGGCCGAACCGCCCACCTGTTGGTGACGATGGACACACCGCCCTGGTACTACCGCTGGATCTACCGCATGCCCGGTTTGCATCAGGTCCGCAAAACCACGCTGGAATTCTGTGGCATCAAGCCAACCCGAACCCTCACCTTCGGGCCAATTCTCGGCGCCAGCGCAGACCGGCATGCGGCCTGGTTACGCCAGGCCGAAGCTATCGCCAGCGCTTGAGTCGGTCGATAATGCGCCGAGCTTTATCCTCGGAGAAAAGGACCTTCCCATGTACATCGGCCAAGCTGCGCAACGTTCCGGAACCACTGTCAAAAGCATCCGTCACTACGAGTCGATTGGCCTGCTGCCTGCCGCTCGACGTCAGGGCAAGTACCGCATCTACGACCAGCACAGCGTCGATCTGCTGATGTTCATCAAATGTGCGCAGCAGCTGGGTTTCAGGCTCAAGGAATTGCAGTCAGCCTTTGCCGGACATCAGGGCCCGCAGTTGCCATGGGAACGGGCCCATCAGGTCATCGCCAGCAAAAAACAGGAAATCGCCGAACGGATAGCGGCACTGTCGCAACAGCACGCGCAATTGGTCGAGTTCGAAAGCAGCCTCGAACAATCCAGGCTCGACTGCCCGTTGACCCGTCTTTGAGGGCTGTGCGTTTCTGGACAGCTCAGTGTCGAGCACAGACAACTGACACACGGACAGGCGCTATAGGGTGCGACTTCAGTTCCTGAGCCCACTGCCCGGAGTCATCATGACCGCACCGATTACCGTTCTTCGCGACACCCACCCGCTGCCCGTACTCGACGCCTGCAAATGGGAAAAACTCGAAGGCGACCCGCACACCGTCAACCTCAACGCCTACACCAGTGAAGACGGCAGCAAGATCATGGGCACCTGGATCTGCACACCGGGCAAGTGGTACGTGGAATATGTGAAGTGGGAGTACTGCCATTTCCAGGAAGGCTACTGCATCATCACCCCCGAAGGCATGGCGCCGATCCACCTGCGCGCTGGGGACATCTTTGTCATCGAGCCCGGGATGAAAGGCACCTGGGAAGTGGTGGAGACCGTGCGCAAATACTTCGTGTTTGCCTGATACAAAAAAACCGGGGGATCACCCGACGTGATCTCCCGGTCAAAAGTCTTTAGGTAAGCGCCGTACCCTGTGGGAGCGAGCTTGCTCGCGATAGCGGTGGGTCAGTTACCATCAATGTCGACTGTAACGACCTCATCGCGAGCAAGCTCGCTCCCACAGTTTTTGCTATTGGGGCTTGCGATAGCTATTGATGATCGCCGAGAAGTCATTCCCACCTTCCCCACGCAAACTCATCGCCTGATACAGCTGCTGTGCCACCGCGCCAAGCACTACCGGCTGGTGCGCCTGACGCGCCGCTTCAGTGGCCAGCCCCAGATCCTTGAGCATCAGTTCGGCCCCGAAGCCGCCGGTGTAGCCGCGCGACGCCGGTGCTGTTTCGACGATGCCCGGCCACGGGTTGTACATCTCCGAACTCCAGCAACGCCCGGTGGAGCTGTTGATGATGCCCGCGAGCACCTTGGTGTCGATGCCCAGCGCATCACCCAGCGCCATGGCTTCGCTGACGCCGACCATGGAAATCCCCAGCAGCAGGTTGTTGCAGATTTTAGCGATTTGCCCGGTGCCGACCTCACCACAATGGACGATGTTGCGGCCCATCTGCGCCAGTACCGGTTGCAGGATGGTGAACAGTTCAGGCGTGGCGCCGACCATGAAGGTCAGGGTCCCGGCGGCGGCACCACCGGTACCGCCAGAGACCGGCGCATCGGCCATGGTCACGCCCTGTTTGGCAGCGGCGGCGGCCACGTCCCGCGCGGTCTGCGGATCGATGGTGCTGCAATCGACGGCCGGTACGCCTTTGCCGATACCGGCGAGCACACCGTTTTCACCCAGCCACACACTGCGCACATGCACCGCGGCAGGCAGCATGGTGATCACCAGTTCGGCGCCCTCCGCCGCTTCACGGGCCGATGCACTGATACTGCCGCCCAGTTGCTCCAGTTCGGCCAGCACGGCCTTGTTCAGGTCCACCAGGCGCAGCGCATGGCCGGCCTTGATCAGGTTGCGCGCCATCGGCGCGCCCATGTTGCCCAGACCGATAAAAGCGATTTTCATGTCCGGCTCCTTATCGCAGGTTGATCGTGGTGTTCACACCGTCGTTGACGCTGTTGTCGTCGAACCAGCGGCTGGTGACGGTCTTGGTCTGAGTGTAGAACTGCACCACCTGCTTGCCGTACGGACCGAGGTCGCCGAGCTTGGAGCCGCGCGAGCCGGTGAAGCTGAAGAACGGGACCGGCACCGGGATCGGGATGTTGATGCCGACCTGGCCGACATCGATCTCGCTCTGGAATTTACGTGCCGCCGCACCGCTCTGGGTGAACAGGCCCGTGCCGTTGCCGAACGGGTTGGCGTTGACCAGGGCGATGGCCTCGTCGAGGGTGGCGACTTCCAGCACCACCAGCACCGGGCCGAAGATTTCCTGGGTGTAGATCTGCATGTCGGTGGTCACGCCGGAGAACAGGGTCGGGCCGACAAAGTTGCCCTTCTCGTAGCCCGGAACCGAGATTTCGCGACCGTCCAGCTCCAGCTTGGCGCCTTCCTTGATGCCGCTTTCGATCAGGTCGAGAATCCGCGCCTTGGCTTTCTTCGAAATCACTGGACCGACATCGGTGCCCGGCTCGCTGCCGGCATTGACCTTGAGTTTTTGCGCCAGCGCCTTGAGGTCCGGCAGCCATTGCTTGGCCGCACCCACCAGCACCACCACCGAGGTGGCCATGCAGCGTTGACCGGCAGCACCGAAGCCGGCACCCACCAGCGCATTCAGCGCTTGTTCGCGATTGGCGTCCGGCAGCACCACGGCGTGGTTCTTGGCGCCCATCATCGATTGCACGCGCTTGCCGTGTTTACCGGCCAGGTCATAGACATGAGTACCGACGGCGGTCGAGCCGACGAAGGAAACCGCCTTGATGTCCTTGTGGGTGCAGAGCCCGTCCACCACATCCTTGCCGCCATGCACGACGTTGAGCACGCCGGCCGGAATGCCCGCCTCGATCGCCAGCTCCACCAGGAGCATGGTCGACATCGGGTCCTGTTCCGACGGCTTGAGCACGAAGGTGTTGCCGCAGGCGATGGCCATCGGGAACATCCACAGCGGAATCATCGCCGGGAAGTTGAACGGGGTAATGCCCGCGCACACGCCGATCGGCTGGCGCAGGGTGTAGGTGTCGACGCCACCGGCGACGTTTTCAGCGAATTCGCCCATTTGCAGGCTGCCGATGGAGCAGGCGTGCTCGACCACTTCCAGGCCACGGAAAATATCGCCTTCGGCGTCGGCAATGGTCTTGCCCTGCTCGGCGCTCAGGACCGCGGCGATGCGCTTGGAGTGCTCGCGAATCAGCGCCTGGAGCTTGAGCATGATGCGCATCCGCGCGCCGATGGGTGTCAGCTTCCAGGTCTGGAAAGCACGATGAGCGGCGCTGATGGCGGCGTCGACTTCTTCGGCGGTGGCAAACGGCACTTTGGCCAGCACTTGCTGGGTCGCCGGGTTGACGATGTCGTGCCATTCGGTGGACTTGGACTCGACCCATTCGCCGTCGATCAACAGTTTGACCTTTTGCACGGTGGTGTCATTGGGCGTGAGCGATGCGTTCATGTGAGTCTCCGGATCTTTGTTGTTATCTTGGGAGCCAAGGCGAAAGGGTCGCCCTGAGATGAGCTGTTTGTCGCGAATTGGTTCTCGGACTGTTTTTGGAGTATAGATGTGCAAACTTCTGATAAGAACGCACATAAAAACCGGTCCAACATGCAAAAAAACATCACCTCCCTCGGTTCGCTCAACTGGGATGACCTCAAGTTTTTCCTTGAAGTCGCCCGCACCCGCAAGGCCAGCACCGCGGCCAAGCGCCTGGCGGTGGACTACACCACGGTGTCGCGGCGCATCAGTTCGCTGGAAACGGCGCTGGGCACCTTGCTGTTCGAGAAGTCCCGGACCAACGGCTTTGTCCTGACTGCCGAAGGCCAGCGGTTGATGGGGTATGCCGAATCGATCGAAAGCACCTTGCACATGGCGTGCGAGCAGGTTTCCGGTTCCGGCGTGGCGCTGTCCGGTCATGTGCGCATGGGCTGCACCGAAGGCTTCGGCAGCTTTTTCATCACGCCGCAGTTGAGCCACTTCGTCGACACCTACCCGGCGATTTCGGTGGACATCCTGCCGCTGCCGCACTTCATCAGCCTGTCCAAGCGCGAGGCCGACATCGTCATCGCCCTGGAGCGCCCGGAGCATGGCCCGTACGTCTGCTGCAAACTGTGCGACTACCGGTTGCAGCTGTACGCGACCCAGGATTATCTCGACAACCACCCGGCCATCCACCGCCCGGCAGACCTGGCGAAACATTCGTTTATCAGTTACGTCGACGACCTGGCGTTCAGCTCGGAGCTGTTGTACCTGGCCAACGTACTGCCCGGTGCCAGCGCCAACCTGCGCAGCACCAGCGTGATCGCGCAGTTCGTGGCGGCGCAGCAAGGACGCTCACTGGCGATCCTGCCGTGCTTCCTCGCCACTCAAGACCCGCGCCTGCTGCCGGTGTTGCCACAGGAAATCAACATCACCCGACAGTTCTGGATGTACTGCCGGGAGGACCTGCGCAAGCTCAAGCGGATCACCCTGTTGTGGGATTACATCCGCCAGGTGACCGAGCAGAATCAGGGCCTGTTGATGGGTGAAAGCCGGGAGATGTTGTTTGCCGACTGAGGATTTGAAGAAATCAGGTAGCGGCACCGTAATGAGGTCAGCAGGTTAACGCCCAGGTGAGGGCTCCCAAGATGGGGGCGTCAGCCCCCCATCTGTCGGTCAAACGATGTTCAACGCCTTGAGAACCACCAGCGATTGCTCGGCAAACGCTTCGGCCTGTTCAGTCAGTTCGGCGATATTCTCCTCAGCTGTGGTCAACGGCTGATTGTCCTTGATGAGGACTTCGCCTTGTTCAGCGAGGACGCCCCACGCCAGCTGTGCCCATTCAGCCGGATGTTTTCTGCCTTGCTTGATTGAAATCAGGAACAGCAGCTGGAAGCGGCTGACCGGCACGCCGCCGCCCGTTACCGGACTGGCCAGGACCTGGATTTTGTTACTGAGCAGCGCACGTTTGCATAGCTGCAGATTGAGGGTGTTGCAGCGCGCCTGCACCAGTTTCTCGGCCACTTCGCTCTGGCACGGTGCTGCAGCGCCCATCCCGATCAATACGGTGATGGCCTGCACCAGATCGTCATAAGTCATCGAGGGCACGGCCCCGGCCAACTGGCGCAACGTTTTCGGTGCATAGGCGTTGGCCGTCAGCGCTTCGAGTACGGGACCATAGACCTCTGCCTGCAGCGTAGCTTCGCCGGCAGGCCCCCTGACGGTGTCAGAGATGCTTTCTGCCGCCCGCAGCAGGACAAAACGCGTGTTGTACATACCCTGGCGCTGTTCAGCGGCGGACAGTCGGTTGGCGCCGCGCACGTACAGATCTCGACGGAAATGCTGGTTGACGAAGTAGTCGCGCGCTTGTTCACGCATGACCGGGTGCTCGATTCCTTCCAGGAAGTCCATGCCTTCTGCGCTCAAGTTGAGCGGGGCCACCGAGTCCAGAGGGACAGCCGTCGTGGCGTAGTCGAGTTTGGCAGGGGCCAGGGCATCGACCACGTCGGTGAAATACATGCAGTTCCAGTCGCGATTGAAGTATTCATGGGCGACGTACTGGCGATCCTGGCCTTTGATGCCCTGGAGCTTGTCGTTCAGGTTCGGTACCGCGCTGGCGTAGTTGGGGTTGGCCGCCAGCAGCGTTTCGGAGAATTGCAGTGCGGCCTCGATACGCTGGTCCGGGCGAACGCTGGTGTTCGTGGCGAAGCGGTCGTGCAGCCTGAACAGATGACGCAAGGGCGCCGACGGCGACCAGCCGGGGAAGCAGTTGTAGCTTATGTACAGCAGGCCACCGGGTTTGAGGTGACGACGGGCGAACTCGACGATCAGTTTCTGGTTGTCGCGGCTGACCCAGGTCCAGATGCCATGCAGGCTGATGCTGTCGAATTGTGGCAAGTCGTCGCGGGCAAGCAGTTGCTCGAAGCTGTCGTCATACAGCCGCGCATCGCTGTTCCAGGCAGTCGCCAGTGCATTGGCATGGGCTGCCTGGCCTGGGTGGAAATCCGTACCTATGTAGGACCCTGGGTTGGCGGCGGCATGGATATTGATCGAGACACCCTGGCCAAATCCCAATTCGCAGTGATAGCCATCGGTCGTCTCAAGACTGGAAAAACCGCGCAACAACAAGCAATAGCGCTGGAAGACTGGATTGATTTCCCGGCTGTAGCTGTAGGTGTAGCCCTCGTCCGTAAAATACCCTTCGTTCCAGGCGTCGCTCATGCTTGTTTCCCTTTATATCGAGAGTGAAAAGTTGCTTTTATAAGGGGTAGCTCTTGCGCACTACAAGCAATAAAAAACGTGTGAGCAATCTTTTCGTGTCCACGCCAGGCTGTAGCCGTTGCGGCCACAGAGGGTACAGCTTGAGCGTGAACGATAGGGACGCCCTTGGCTTGCATGAGGGAGGCTAGCGCGTCCGCATATCCAGCTCACCAAGAGCCGCTCGCCAATTAGTCGGAGCTAACGCCGATGGCGACCCGGCGATTCTCGGTGCGTCGGTGTGGCCATCGACCCGCTCTCGCTCGATACCCACACCGAGCAGCGCCTTGCCGACGCGCTCTGTCGTCCTGACAGCCACCTTCATGCAGGAATACTCTTGGACCGAAGCGAAAGGATGCCGCAACGACTGCACAGCGAGGAAATGCCAGCGAGGCCACGTACTACGCCGCCTCGGACAACTTCCTACAACCTGTGAGTGACCTTTCAGCCTGCCAGCTCGCTGCCGTCCTTCAGTTCCAGCATCAGCCCGCTCAAGCGCTTGACCCGGCGTTTCACCGCCTCTTCAAATACGCCTGCGCGCGATTCGATCAGGGTGAACCAATCCTTGGCCCGGGTAATCCCGGTGTAGATCAATTCCTTGGTGAGGACCGGATTCAAGGCGTCAGGAAGAATCAACGCGGTATGCGCGAACTCCGAGCCTTGGGATTTATGCACAGTCATGGCGTACACGGTTTCGACATCATTCAGACGGCTTGGCAGGACAAATCGCACGCCGCCCTGACCGTCATTGCGTGGGAACGCCACACGCAAAACCTGTTTTCCGTGGCCCTCCTGCTCCGGGAGTTTGAGGGCGATGCCAATATCGCCGTTCATCAAGCCCAGCCCGTAATCGTTGCGGGTCATCAGCACGGGGCGACCTTCGTACCACTGTTGGTCGCTGTCGATCAGGCGTGCCCTGAGCAACGCGTCCGTCACCCGCTGGTTCAGGCCCTCCACACCCCACGGCCCCTTGCGCACGGCACATAACAGCTGGAACGCGTCAAAGGCTTGCAACACCTCCCGGGCCCAGTCGGTCCAGCTCGAATCGTCCAGCGGGCTGTCGAGTGGCGGCCGTTGTTTACGCAGTAAGGTCAGGTAATGCCGATAACCCTGCGGCCCCTCACCATGGCCTTCGAGCAGCAAACGCTCCAGGGTCCGGTCTTGCTCGCCCTTGAGGGACAAGCCATACACATCGTCATGGCTTCGCGCAGACAACAACTTGCGGGCTTCTTCCGGTTGCTGCTGGTTGACCCAACGAGCGAGCTGACCAATACCACTGCCCTCACCGAATCGCCGGGAATGGCGCAACATCACCACCTGTTGGGCCAGTGGATGAGCGCCCTGCGTATCCTCCTGCAATCCGCCGGCCTGCAGGCTTTCGCCGCTGACGGCTTCCAGCCACTGGCGTGTCTGCGGGCTGTACCAGCCAGCCTCCGCGTCACGACACAGATCCCCCAGTACCGCACCGGCTTCTACCGAAGCCAATTGGTCCTTGTCCCCCAACAGCACGAGGCGTGCATGGGCCGGCAAGGCGTCGAGCAGATTGGCCATCATTTCCAGGTCGATCATCGAGGCCTCGTCCACCACCAGCACATCCAGCGGCAGGCGATTGCCCGCATGGTGCCGGAAATGCCGTGTCCCGGGCCGACTGCCCAGCAGACGGTGAACGGTGGTGACATCCGACGGGATTTTCTCGCGTATTGCTTCGCTGACCTTCAGGGTCCGGACTTGCTGGCTGATGGACTCTGTCAGACGCGCCGCGGCCTTGCCGGTCGGTGCGGCGAGGCGAATGCGCAATGGCATGCCGGCTTCGACCGCCGGCGCCTGGAGCAACGCCAGCAAGCGCACGACGGTGGTGGTCTTGCCGGTTCCCGGCCCCCCCGTCACGATGCTGAAGGCGCTGCGGGTCGCCAGGGCGCAGGCCAGCTTCTGCCAGTCGATCACTTCACCCGGCCGGGCAGGCCCAAACAAACCGGTGAGGCGCTGCAGCAGGTCGTTCGGCGTGGACTCGTGTTCCGTCAGGCGCTCGCGTAGCGAAAGGTCGATCCGCCGCTCGTAGGCCCAATAGCGGCGCAGGTACAAGCGCTTGCCCGATAACACCAAAGGTCGGTCACGCACGTTGTCACGGCTGTCGGCGGCCAGTGCGACCAGGTTACTGGCGGCCAGCACCTTGCACCAATGAGCACCGTCCAGCGATCCGAGCAATTGCGACGGCAACAGCATGGCGCCGCCTTGTACGTCACCTTCGGGTGGTAATGACAGGGCGAAGTCCGGTTCTTTCAGCGTCTCGAACAGGTCGAGGCAGACATGCCCGTGGCCCAACTGGTGGCTAGTCAACGCGGCTGCCAGCAAGACCAACGGATCATCCTCCGGTGCCAGCTCATGCAGAAACGCCACAAAAGCTTTGTCCAGCGCGCGCAGCCAGCCACGTTCGACCCAGCGCGTGAGCAGCAACAGCAAATCGTCGGCACGACTCAGCGGCGCCAGATCGGCCAGGCTTTCAGCTGCCAGCGATGTCGGCAGCAAATCGGCGAATGAGCGATTCATAACAGTACTCCCTGTTCCCAGGCGGGCTCGGCCTTGGGCTCTGGCTTGCCCTGGAACAGCCTGTCCAGACGCTCGATGAGTTCTCTTGGCGGACGGGTGAAAAACACACCCTGGCTGGCCGCACGCGTCCCCCGCAGGAACAGGTACAACGCACCGCCGACATGCCGGTCGTAGTCGTAATCGGCGAGCCGCGCCTTGAGCTGGCGATGCAGGGCCAACAGGTACAACACGTATTGCAGGTCATAGCGGTTGTCGAGAATCGACTGTTCCATGGCCGGCACGGTGTAGGCCGCATCATCGGCGCCAAGCCAGTTGGATTTGTAGTCGGCAACGTAATAGCGGCCGTCGTGCTCGAATGTCAGGTCGATGAAGCCCTTGAACATGCCGTTGAGCAGCACCGGTTCGGCGGCCACCCGGGCCACGCCGTCATGGGTGTACTGGCACACCAGCGCATCGAGCTTGAGTACATCGACCTTATGGCTGGCGAACCAGAATTCCATCTCAACCTGGTATTGCGTCAACTGCCCGAATATCACCGGCGCCTGATCGGCACCCAGTTGTAACGGCGACTTGAGCAGATGCTGCAGCCAGTCGCTCAGCGTGGTGATCCAGCCCTCCCAGCCTCGGCGATTGCAGCGACGGGCAATGGCGTCGGTCACCTCCTGGGGTGCCGCGGCAAACCCCTCGCCCCCCGCCCATTCGAGCAGACCATGGAGGAAGGTGCCGGGGTTCGGGCCGCGCGGGAAGCGATGGATATCGCCGCCACTGGCCACCACTTCCCTGGGAGCCTGCGGGTCGAGACGTTCGTCATCGAACAGTTTTTGCGCCTGCGGACTCTCCGGCGCCTCGTCCGTGCCGACACTCAGGGTGTCGCCAATGCGCAATGCGCTGTAGGAGGCGATCCACCAGTTTTCACTGGCCTTGCGTTTGGGGATCAGCGGAGCCAGCAGTGCCGCGTCGTTTTGCGGTGGCAGGTAATGCTCTGTTGTCGCGTCAGGCATCTGGGCGTAGGCCAGCGCCGGGCAGTCCTGTTGCAGGTCGCGCAACCACTTCTGCAACGCCGGGGAGTCGGCCAATGGTGCACCGCCGCCCAACAGATAACCCAAGGCCGACAGATGCAGCACCGAACCATTGTTGTTGCCGCGCTTGAGGTCAGCCACCCCCAGCCAGCAGGCGTGCTGCGCCCGGGTCAGGGCGACATAGAGCAAGCGCAGATCCTCGGCCAGACGCTCATCGTCGGCCAGGGCAATCAATTCTGGCGTCGGCTTCAACGTGACCTGGGCATTGCCTGATTCATCGTGGTAGTGCAACGGCAGGCGGCTGCCATCCACCGGTTTCGCCGAACAGATGAACGGCAGGAACACCAAGGGGTATTCAAGGCCTTTGGACTTGTGGATGGTCACGACCTTGACCAGTTGCTCATCACTTTCCAGACGCAGAATCTGCTCCTCGCCTGCCTGCCCCGACAACGCCAGATGCTCGGACAAATGCCGGATCAGCGCTTGTTCGCCATCGAGTTCGGCGGCGGCCTGTTGCAGCAGTTCGGACAGGTGCAGGAGGTTCGTCAAGACCCGCTCGCCGTCACTGCGTGCAATCAGGGCCTGGGGCAAATGGAAGTCGTGCAGCAAACGGCGCAGCATCGGCAAAACACCCTGCTTGCGCCAGACTTCGCGATAGCCACGGAACTGCATGACCCGGGACTCCCAGGCCAATTCGTCCTGATTCAAGCGCTCCAGCTCGGTCAACGAAAGGTTCAAGGTGATGCTGGCCAACGCGGCCCGCAGCGGGCGCTCGACATCCGGCTCGGCGCAGGCCTTGAGCCAGGTCAGCACGTCATGCGCCTCCTGGGCGGCGAACACCGAGTCCTTGTCCGACAGGTAGACACTACGCACGCCCCGCGCAGCCAATTCACCACGCACCGCCTGCGCTTCCTTACCATCGCGTACCAGGATGGCGATGTCCGCCGGCAGCAGGCCCCTGAAGGCTTTGCCGTCCTGGGTGAACCCCGCTTTCCCCTGCTGCCCGCCATTGAGCAATGCCGTGATTTCACTGGCGCAGGCCGCCGCCAGATATTGCCGGTACACCGCGCCGGACAACGGTTGTTCGGTCGCCAAGTGCCAGATGTTCAAGGCCGGGACAGGCTGATTATTGATATGCAGCACTTCTTTGCGGCCCTGGGAGGCCACCGGCATGAACGGAACCGGGTTATTGCCATTCGGTTCCCGAAAGAGGAATGCGCCCCGTCCCGACTCCCGTGCTTCGGCACGCTCGAACACATGGTTCACCGCGTTGACCATGCCATGGCTTGAGCGGAAGTTGGTGCCCAGGGTGTGCAATCGGCCGGTGGTGGCCTGGCGGGCGCGCAGGTAGGTATGGATGTCGGCCCCGCGAAAAGCGTAGATCGCCTGCTTCGGGTCGCCGATCAGGAACAGGCCGCACTCGGGGCTGTTCTCTTCAATCCGGTAGATGCTCTCGAAAATCCGGTACTGCACCGGGTCGGTGTCCTGGAACTCATCGATCAGGGCGACTGGAAACTGTTCACGAATCAGGGTGGCCAGCCGCTCGCCGCCATCGGACTGCAAGGCCGCATCAAGGCGCAGCAACATGTCATCGAAGCCCATTTCCGCACGACGGCGTTTCTCTTCCTCGAATCGTGCCCCGACCCAGCGGGCGGCATGTTGCAGCACGGCGGCATCGGGCGTTGGCAACCCGTCGAGACAGGCCTTGAGACCGGCCATCGCATCGAGCCCCGGATGTCGAGGTGCATCGCCCTTCCAGGCTTCGGCCATGCCATCCGGGGTCAGGCGCGTGAAACCGGTGCCGATATCCAGTTGCTCGAGGGATTCGTCTTCGGCCCAGGCTTTGATTTTTTCGAACCATGGCTCGAAATAGCGTGCCTGCATCTTGCGTCCGTCGACGCTCTTGCTCGCGACGCCATGGTGGCAGATGACAAGCAACTCGTCCGCCCACTGCAGCCAGGGCTTCTTGAGTTCGATCAGGGCGGCCCGTCGCTCTTGCAAGCATTGCGAAATCACTTCGGCGGGCTCTTTCCCTTCAAGGGTATCGCGCTCACTGGCGAACAGTGCACGAATCCGCGGCAGCAACGCCGCCGGACCGCCCCAATTGCTGCGCACCCAATTCAGCGCATCACCTTGCATCGGGTAGCAGAACAGCCGCCAGTAATCGCGCAGGACTTCCCCCAGCAAGTCGCTGTGGTCGGTTTCCAGAGTCTGGGTAAACAGGCTGCCGCTGTCGAAGGCGTGCTCGCGCAACATGCGCTGGCACCAACTGTGGATAGTCGACACCGCCGCCTCGTCCATCCATTGGGCGGCGATATCTAGGCGGTTTGCGCACCCGGGCCATTGCTCGGGCATGTACTGATCACGCAACTCGGCAATCAGGCTGTCGGGGGCCGGCGTTTCATCGCGGAAAAAGCGTGCGGCCTCGGCGAGTCGCGTGCGAATGCGTTCGCGTAACTCTTTAGTGGCGGCGTCGGTAAAGGTCACGACGAGGATTTGCGGCGGCAACAGTTCGCGTCCGAAGCCGCTGCCTTCCCCACCATTGCCAAGCACCAGGCGCAGGTACAGCGCGGAAATGGTGAAGGTCTTGCCGGTCCCCGCGCTGGCTTCGATCAGTTGACTGCCACGCAGCGGGAAGGCCAGGGCCAGCGGTGTCTTTGTACTCATCAACGCGACTCCTCGCTGGACAGTGAACGCCAGGGTGCTTCAAGCAGCGGGCGATAGAGCGCATCACACCAGTCGGGGAAGGTTTCATCGGCGGTCAGGGCATCGTAATCGGAGAATTGACGTGCAAGTGCCGGACTTTCGCGTCGCTCTCCGTCCGTCGTCTGCCCGTCGCCTTCATAGGCCTTGCGCGCGGCGACCGCGGCTTTGACCGGGTCGGTTTGCCCCAGCCACGCAAAGGCGGTCTTGACCGCGATCGGCAGAGGCTGGCGCATACCCGACTGCCAGGCCATCAACAGGTCACCGAGAATTTTCCGTGCCGTGGACTCGTCCATCGGTGCGAGCAACAGGCTGTCGTCGCTGGCTACCAGCGCGGTGGTCAACGCCATGCCACTGGCACAGGCCACCAGATGCGTGAGCCACGGGCGCGTCAGCCGATGCCATTTGCGCGATTTGATCGAGCCGATACTGTTGGGGATCGTCGTGACAGACAGCAAACCACCATCAGCGCGCTGATGCAGACCGCTGAGCCAGCCCTCGATGTGCAGCCCTTGCAGTTCAAGATTGACGGGCAACGCACTGCTGAGCGGTGTCGGCCACAAAGCCAGAAGCTGTTGGTGGCGTTGCAGCAAGTCGGGCAGTGGTTCGATCAATTCACGTTGCAGGCACTCACCGAAACCGGCCATGGGCAGCAGCCCGCTGTTTTGCAGGCGTTTGGCCTGATCTTCCAGTGCCTGTGCGGTATTTCCCGGATCTGCCAGCGCCGCTTCGAGCAAACGGTCGCTGAGGCTGTAACGCTGCAATGCATCCAGGACAAAAGGCTCTTCATCGGCCAACGGCACTTCAGCCGCCTCGAAGAAGACTTTCAGTCGCTGGCTGAAAAAGTGCCGTACCGGATTGCGCAGGAAATCCTGCAGCTGACCGAGGCTGAGGGGTTCGTCCTGAACGTGAGGCCCGAGCACTTCGGCGCTCGCCTGTTGCTCTGCCGCTTGATGAAGGACCTGCCATTCGGTGGCATAGCTGAACGACTCATCCCCTTCGTGAAAGTAGCGGGCGCTGAAAGGCTGCAAGGGGTGCTCCCGGGTCATGGCTTCAAGCAGGTCCTCGCCACTTTGTGCCAATCGCCAACCGCTGGCCAAGTGGTCACGCAACTGGCCGATCAATACTGACGCCGGTCTCTCACTGTTGTCGCGGATGCTGCGGCCCACCCAACTGATGTAGAGCTGATCGCGAGCCGACAACAAGGCCTCCAGTAGCAGGTAGCGGTCATCTTCGCGCCGGGAGCGATCGCCTGGCCGGTAATCACTGCCCATCAGATCGAAATCCAGCGGCGGTTGCGCGCGCGGATAATCGCCGTCATTCATGCCCAGCAGGCAGACCAGCTTGAACGGGATAGCACGCATGGGCATCAAGGTGCAGAAGTTCACCGCACCGGCCAGAAAGCGTTGGGACAAACGGCCCTGGTCCAGGCCTGCAAGCCAGGCTTCACGGACGACCGTCAGCGGCAACTCGTCCTGCAAGCCGACGGATTCGCAGGTCTCGAGCCAGGTCTCACGCAGTTCTTCGAGCTGGGCCAGCAAGTAGTCATCGTGTTCGTTGCTGGCGAGGAAGAACAACTGCACCAACGCCTGCAAGCGCAAGCCCCATTGCCGCGGCGGTGCAGGCTGAGAGAGTTCATGGTGAGCCACTTCCAGCGCGTCCAGCAGCGCAACCAGCGGACCAATGAGCGCAGCGTCCAGACCACCGATCTCGTCGTAGGGCTCGATGCCCTCATAGGCATCGGCGCTGCCAACGGCATAACCGAGCAACATCCGTCGCAAACCGAAACGCCAGCTGTTTTGCTCCAGTTCATTCGGCAGCCCGAGTCCGGCACGTTGCTCGGCATTCATGCCCCAGCGAATGCCGGCACCTTCGATCCAGCGGTGCAGGGTCGGCAGGTCACGCTCCTCGACACCAAAGCGGGCGCGCAGTGCCGGGACGTCCAGCAGATCGAGAATCTCACTGACGGGGAATCGGCTGTCAGGCAACTTGAGCAGGTGCTCGACCGCAATCAACAGTGGATCGCGACCACGCTGGCCCTGGTCAGCCAGCGTAAACGGAATGAAGCGCGGGTCCTGACGGTCGAGCTGGCCAAACACGGCACGAATGTGCGGGGCGTAGCTGTCGATGTCCGGGACCATGACGATGATGTCCCGGGGGCGCAATGCCGGATCGGCACTGAAGCGCGCGAGCAGTTGATCGTGGAGAATCTCGACTTCTCGCTGGGCGCTGTGGGCAATGTGAAAACGGATCGATTCGTCCGTCTGCAGATCGATGGCCGGCCAGCGCTCCCGAGTCTCGTTGAGGGGACGCAACTCGAGGATGTCATCCTGCAACTGGTTGAGCACATTCAGCGGCTGACCGTCACTGAACAGGTCGATGCGCCCGTCACGAAATGCGGAGCGATAGCTGTTGGGATCGTCGTAACTGTCGAGCAGGTTGATATAGTCCCGCCCCTGTTTACCCCAGGCAGCCAGCAGCGGGTGAGCATGCTGGTGCAGGGTTTGCGGATCGATCACTACCGGCATGCCGCTCTTGCGGGCCTGTCGCTTGTATTGATGCCGCAACAGGTCTTTATCGGCGACGATGTCCGCCCAATGGTGACGACACGGGTTGTGTACGCACAGCAGGACCTGACTGAATCGTGCCAGCCCCGCCAGTGCTTCCAGGGCTTGGGCAGGCAGCGAAGAAATCCCGAAAACGATCACTCGCGAGGGCAATCCCTGGGGAGCTGTTTCGAGGTTGTTGATGCGCTCGACGAATCGCTGATGAACCCCGGCACGGCTTTGCGCCATGCCTTGCTCTCCGACATCCAGCAAGAGTGCACGCCATAACTCTGCCTGCCAGCAATTGGCCGGCGTCAGGGCTTTGGCCTCGCCCCTGGCGCTTCTTGTCTGATGTCGACCTTCTGCCCAGTCTTCAAGCCAGTCAGCCCGATAGACCTGGTACTGGTCGAACAGGTCCGCCAGACGCTCAGCCAATTGATAGCGTTTGCGCAGATCGGTGTCATGGGTCAGGAAGCGCTGCAGCGGCTCGAAGTGTGGCTGGTTGATCAACTGCGGCAGCAGGCGCATCAATCGCCAGGTCAGCGGAGCTTTATCGAGCAGGGACTTGGCCGGAATTTCATCGCGCCCAAGGACCATACGATAGAGCTGCCACATGAAACTGCCGGGCAACTGCACGTCGATGGCCGCGGCGATGCCGCAGCCGCCCATGTCGTCTTCTTCGGAATCTTCCGCCAGGGCCAGCTTCAACCATTGGGCAATGCCATTGCTTTGCACCAGCGCGATTTCATTCTCCAGGGGAGCCAGCGGGTAGCGCCGCATCCAACTGACCACCAGGCTGCGCAACTCGTCCAGGCGATTGCCGTGAACCACCATGAATCCAGCACTGAGGGACGTCGCGTCCGGCATAAGGCTTCCTTGGAAAATGCAAATTCGAGGGACGACTTTAGCATTTGTAGGAGCGAGCTCGCTCGCGAAGGTCGTCAACGATGACGCGGGTTGTCTGGGGTAACGCGGTGCCCTGAAGTTCTTCGCGAGCAGGCTCGCTCCTACAGGGAACAGCGTTTGAGGTGTATGGAGGCGCAAAAACAAAACCCCAACTGCTTTCGCAATTGGGGTTTCGGAATTTAATCTTGACGATGACCTACTCTCACATGGGGAAACCCCACACTACCATCGGCGATGCATCGTTTCACTTCTGAGTTCGGGATGGGATCAGGTGGTTCCAACGCTCTATGGTCGTCAAGAAATTCGGGTACTGAGTCGTGACCAGTTGGCCTCGCTTCAGCAAATTGGGTATGTGACAGCTAGGTGTTTTGTGAGCATTTCGAACTTTCGGTTCGTTTCGTCTTCACACACCGCAATCTGGTCTCTTTCGTCTTTTCAACTAGGAGCATCAAATTGCTTGGGTGTTATATGGTCAAGCCTCACGGGCAATTAGTATTGGTTAGCTCAACGCCTCACAGCGCTTACACACCCAACCTATCAACGTCGTAGTCTTCGACGGCCCTTCAGGGAACTCAAGGTTCCAGTGAGATCTCATCTTGAGGCAAGTTTCCCGCTTAGATGCTTTCAGCGGTTATCTTTTCCGAACATAGCTACCCGGCAATGCCACTGGCGTGACAACCGGAACACCAGAGGTTCGTCCACTCCGGTCCTCTCGTACTAGGAGCAGCCCCTCTCAAATCTCAAACGTCCACGGCAGATAGGGACCGAACTGTCTCACGACGTTCTAAACCCAGCTCGCGTACCACTTTAAATGGCGAACAGCCATACCCTTGGGACCGGCTTCAGCCCCAGGATGTGATGAGCCGACATCGAGGTGCCAAACACCGCCGTCGATATGAACTCTTGGGCGGTATCAGCCTGTTATCCCCGGAGTACCTTTTATCCGTTGAGCGATGGCCCTTCCATACAGAACCACCGGATCACTAAGACCTACTTTCGTACCTGCTCGACGTGTCTGTCTCGCAGTCAAGCGCGCTTTTGCCTTTATACTCTACGACCGATTTCCGACCGGTCTGAGCGCACCTTCGTACTCCTCCGTTACTCTTTAGGAGGAGACCGCCCCAGTCAAACTACCCACCATACACTGTCCTCGATCCGGATAACGGACCTGAGTTAGAACCTCAAAGTTGCCAGGGTGGTATTTCAAGGATGGCTCCACGCGAACTGGCGTCCACGCTTCAAAGCCTCCCACCTATCCTACACAAGCAAATTCAAAGTCCAGTGCAAAGCTATAGTAAAGGTTCACGGGGTCTTTCCGTCTAGCCGCGGATACACTGCATCTTCACAGCGATTTCAATTTCACTGAGTCTCGGGTGGAGACAGCGCCGCCATCGTTACGCCATTCGTGCAGGTCGGAACTTACCCGACAAGGAATTTCGCTACCTTAGGACCGTTATAGTTACGGCCGCCGTTTACCGGGGCTTCGATCAAGAGCTTCGCGTTCAGTAACCCCATCAATTAACCTTCCGGCACCGGGCAGGCGTCACACCCTATACGTCCACTTTCGTGTTTGCAGAGTGCTGTGTTTTTAATAAACAGTCGCAGCGGCCTGGTATCTTCGACCGGCGTGGGCTTACGGAGCAAGTCCTTCACCCTCACCGGCGCACCTTCTCCCGAAGTTACGGTGCCATTTTGCCTAGTTCCTTCACCCGAGTTCTCTCAAGCGCCTTGGTATTCTCTACCCAACCACCTGTGTCGGTTTGGGGTACGGTTCCTGGTTATCTGAAGCTTAGAAGCTTTTCTTGGAAGCATGGCATCAACCACTTCGTCACCTAGAAGGTAACTCGTCATCAGCTCTCGGCCTTAAGATCCCGGATTTACCTAAGATCTCAGCCTACCACCTTAAACTTGGACAACCAACGCCAAGCTGGCCTAGCCTTCTCCGTCCCTCCATCGCAATAACCAGAAGTACAGGAATATTAACCTGTTTTCCATCGACTACGCTTTTCAGCCTCGCCTTAGGGACCGACTAACCCTGCGTCGATTAACGTTGCGCAGGAAACCTTGGTCTTTCGGCGTGGGTGTTTTTCACACCCATTGTCGTTACTCATGTCAGCATTCGCACTTCTGATACCTCCAGCAAGCTTCTCAACTCACCTTCACAGGCTTACAGAACGCTCCTCTACCGCATCACCCGAAGGTGATACCCGTAGCTTCGGTGTATGGTTTGAGCCCCGTTACATCTTCCGCGCAGGCCGACTCGACTAGTGAGCTATTACGCTTTCTTTAAAGGGTGGCTGCTTCTAAGCCAACCTCCTAGCTGTCTAAGCCTTCCCACATCGTTTCCCACTTAACCATAACTTTGGGACCTTAGCTGACGGTCTGGGTTGTTTCCCTTTTCACGACGGACGTTAGCACCCGCCGTGTGTCTCCCATGCTCGGCACTTGTAGGTATTCGGAGTTTGCATCGGTTTGGTAAGTCGGGATGACCCCCTAGCCGAAACAGTGCTCTACCCCCTACAGTGATACATGAGGCGCTACCTAAATAGCTTTCGAGGAGAACCAGCTATCTCCGAGCTTGATTAGCCTTTCACTCCGATCCACAGGTCATCCGCTAACTTTTCAACGGTAGTCGGTTCGGTCCTCCAGTCAGTGTTACCTAACCTTCAACCTGCCCATGGATAGATCGCCCGGTTTCGGGTCTATTCCCAGCGACTAGACGCCCTATTAAGACTCGCTTTCGCTACGCCTCCCCTATTCGGTTAAGCTCGCCACTGAAAATAAGTCGCTGACCCATTATACAAAAGGTACGCAGTCACCTAACAAAGTAGGCTCCCACTGCTTGTACGCATACGGTTTCAGGATCTATTTCACTCCCCTCTCCGGGGTTCTTTTCGCCTTTCCCTCACGGTACTAGTTCACTATCGGTCAGTCAGTAGTATTTAGCCTTGGAGGATGGTCCCCCCATATTCAGACAAAGTTTCTCGTGCTCCGTCCTACTCGATTTCATGACTAAGAGATTTTCGCGTACAGGGCTATCACCCACTATGGCCGCACTTTCCAGAGCGTTCCGCTAATCTCAAAGCCACTTAAGGGCTAGTCCCCGTTCGCTCGCCACTACTAAGGGAATCTCGGTTGATTTCTTTTCCTCAGGGTACTTAGATGTTTCAGTTCCCCTGGTTCGCCTCTTGCACCTATGTATTCAGTACAAGATAACCATCTTATGATGGCTGGGTTCCCCCATTCAGACATCTCCGGATCAAAGTCTGTTTGCCGACTCCCCGAAGCTTTTCGCAGGCTACCACGTCTTTCATCGCCTCTGACTGCCAAGGCATCCACCGTATGCGCTTCTTCACTTGACCATATAACCCCAAGCAATCTGGTTATACTGTGAAGACGACATTCGCCGAAAATTCGAATTTCTCAACTAAGAGAACTCACAAATTTTACCTTAGCCTGATCCGTTACCAGTGAAAGTAACGTTCAGTCTATCTTTCTATCACATACCCAAATTTTTAAAGAACGAACTAGTCAAAGACTAGAAATCAACATTCACCATCGAACCGATGGAATGCTCATTTCTAAGCTTTATACAATCAGAAGCAGTAGTGGTGGAGCCAAACGGGATCGAACCGTTGACCTCCTGCGTGCAAGGCAGGCGCTCTCCCAGCTGAGCTATGGCCCCATACAAAATTGGTGGGTCTGGGCAGATTCGAACTGCCGACCTCACCCTTATCAGGGGTGCGCTCTAACCAACTGAGCTACAGACCCAATTTCGAGCGCGTAACTGTTAGCGTTGAGCTATCAGCTTGGAGCTTAAAGCTGCTTCTATCGTCTTCTTCAATGAATCAAGCAATTCGTGTGGGAACTTATGGAGCAGCTGAGTCGTCGATTAAGGAGGTGATCCAGCCGCAGGTTCCCCTACGGCTACCTTGTTACGACTTCACCCCAGTCATGAATCACACCGTGGTAACCGTCCTCCCGAAGGTTAGACTAGCTACTTCTGGTGCAACCCACTCCCATGGTGTGACGGGCGGTGTGTACAAGGCCCGGGAACGTATTCACCGCGACATTCTGATTCGCGATTACTAGCGATTCCGACTTCACGCAGTCGAGTTGCAGACTGCGATCCGGACTACGATCGGTTTTGTGGGATTAGCTCCACCTCGCGGCTTGGCAACCCTCTGTACCGACCATTGTAGCACGTGTGTAGCCCAGGCCGTAAGGGCCATGATGACTTGACGTCATCCCCACCTTTCTCGGTTTGTCACCGGCAGTCTCCTTAGAGTGCCCACCATAACGTGCTGGTAACTAAGGACAAGGGTTGCGCTCGTTACGGGACTTAACCCAACATCTCACGACACGAGCTGACGACAGCCATGCAGCACCTGTCTCAATGTTCCCGAAGGCACCAATCCATCTCTGGAAAGTTCATTGGATGTCAAGGCCTGGTAAGGTTCTTCGCGTTGCTTCGAATTAAACCACATGCTCCACGCTTGTGCGGGCCCCCGTCAATTCATTTGAGTTTTAACTTGCGGCCGTACTCCCCAGGCGGTCAACTTAATGCGTTACTGGCGCCACTAAGAGCTCAAGGCTCCCAACGGCTAGTTGACATCGTTTACGGCGTGGACTACCAGGGTATCTAATCCTGTTTGCTCCCCACCGTTTCGCACCTCAGTGTCAGTATCAGTCCAGGTGGTCGCCTTCGCCACTGGTGTTCCTTCCTATATCTACGCATTTCACCGCTACACAGGAAATTCCACCACCCTCTACCATACTCTAGCTTGTCAGTTTTGAATGCAGTTCCCAGGTTGAGCCCGGGGCTTTCACATCCAACTTAACAAACCACCTACGCGCGCTTTACGCCCAGTAATTCCGATTAACGCTTGCACCCTCTGTATTACCGCGGCTGCTGGCACAGAGTTAGCCGGTGCTTATTCTGTCGGTAACGTCAAAACACTAACGTATTAGGTTAATGCCCTTCCTCCCAACTTAAAGTGCTTTACAATCCGAAGACCTTCTTCACACACGCGGCATGGCTGGATCCATGTTCGCCCATTGTCCAATATTCCCCACTGCTGCCTCCCGTAGGAGTCTGGACCGTGTCTCAGTTCCAGTGTGACTGATCATCCTCTCAGACCAGTTACGGATCGTCGCCTTGGGTGAGCCATTACCTCACCAACTAGCTAATCCGACCTAGGCTCATCTGATAGCGCAAGGCCCGAAGGTCCCCTGCTTTCTCCCGTAGGACGTATGCGGTATTAGCGTTCCTTTCGAAACGTTGTCCCCCACTACCAGGCAGATTCCTAGGCATTACTCACCCGTCCGCCGCTGAATCAGAGAGCAAGCTCTCTTCATCCGCTCGACTTGCATGTGTTAGGCCTGCCGCCAGCGTTCAATCTGAGCCATGATCAAACTCTTCAGTTCAAACATCTTTGGGTTTTGAGAAAACCCTAAACTTGGCTCAGCAATCGTTGGTTACATCTTTGATTTCTCGCGGAGTAACTTGCGATGCTGATAATCTGTTGACTAGCAGTCTGACTCCACAAGCACCCACACGAATTGCTTGATTCAGTTGTTAAAGAGCGGTTGGTTAAGATCTTTCGTCTCAACCGAGGCGCGCATTCTACAGCAGCCTCATTTGCTGTCAAGTGATTATTTTCAGAAGTTCTCAAGGAATCCTTAACAACTTCAACCACTTGCGCTTTCGATCTCTCGTCAGCGGGAGGAGAATTCTACAGCGTTACCCGCTGCTGTCAACACCTCTTTTTCAACTTCCTTGGCGCTTCGATGAACTGAAGCAACCTGCTGCCGAAAACTGCGTAACTCTTTGTTTAGCAAGGAGTTTTCCGTTTCGACTGCGCCGGAAGTGGGGCGAATTATAGGCCTCCAGAATCTGCCGTCAACACCTGTTTTCACAAATCTGTCATATAGCCCCAAAAAGCCCCTAAACCAAAAAGGCCGACCCAATGGATCGGCCTTCTACGCCCTTCTACTTACAAGCTAGGAAACGCGAACTGCGAAGCTTCATGGCTCGCACGCTGCGGCCAGCGCTGGGTGATGGCCTTGCGGCGGGTGTAGAAACGCACGCCATCCGGGCCGTAGGCGTGCAGGTCGCCGAACAGCGAACGCTTCCAGCCGCCGAAGCTGTGATAGGCGACCGGCACCGGCAACGGTACGTTGACGCCGACCATGCCGACTTCGATCTCGTCGCAGAACAACCGCGCCGCCTCGCCGTCACGGGTGAAGATGCAGGTGCCGTTGCCATACTCGTGGTCGTTGATCAGCTGCATGGCTTCTTCCAGGCTGTTGACCCGAACAACGCACAGCACCGGCCCGAAGATCTCTTCTTTATAGATACGCATCTCTGGCGTGACGTTGTCGAACAGGCAACCACCCAGGAAGAAGCCTTCTTCATGACCGGCCACGGTCAGGCCACGACCATCCACCACCAGCGTCGCGCCAGCGGCTACGCCGTCTTCTACATAACCGCTGACTTTGTCACGAGCCTGGCCAGTCACCAGTGGGCCCATGTCCAGCCCGCAGGAAGTACCGGCACCGATTTTCAGCGCCTGGATTTGCGGAACCAGTTTGGCCACCAGAGCGTCTGCGACCTGGTCACCGACACACACCGCCACAGAGATCGCCATGCAGCGCTCACCGCAAGAACCGTAAGCCGCGCCCATCAGTGCGCTGACAGCGTTATCCAGATCGGCATCCGGCATCAGCACGGCGTGGTTCTTCGCACCACCCAGGGCCTGAACGCGTTTGCCGCGCTTGGTGCCTTCGGAGTAGATGTATTCAGCAATCGGCGTCGAACCGACGAAGCTCAGCGCCTTGACTTCCGGCGCCTCGATCAACGCATCCACCGCAGTCTTGTCGCCGTGCACCACGCTCAGTACGCCTTTAGGCAAACCGGCTTCCAGCAGCAACTGGGCAATCAGCAGCGTCGAGCTCGGGTCACGCTCGGACGGTTTGAGGATGAAACAGTTACCGCAGACGATCGCCAGCGGGTACATCCACAGCGGCACCATAGCCGGGAAGTTGAACGGCGTGATACCGGCGACAACGCCCAACGGCTGGAAGTCAGACCAGGCATCGATGTTCGGGCCGACGTTGCGACTGTACTCGCCCTTGAGGATTTCCGGAGCCGCGCAAGCGAACTCGACGTTCTCGATGCCGCGCTTCAATTCACCGGCAGCATCTTCCAGGGTCTTGCCGTGTTCTTCGCTGATCAGTTGCGCGATACGTGCTTCGTTTTGCTCCAGCAGTTGCTTGAAGCGGAACATCACCTGGGCACGCTTGGCCGGTGGCGTGTTGCGCCAGGCCGGGAATGCAGCCTTGGCCGCGTCGATGGCGCTCTGGATGGTTTCGCGGGTCGCCAGCGGCAACTTGTGAATAGCCTGACCGGTAGACGGGTTGAACACATCAACCGCGCGACCGTTCTCGGTCACCAGTTCGCCATTGATCAAATGCGGAATAACGCTCATGGAAGCTCCTGAAAAGTTGTCCACAGGCGCCCGTTCCCGAACGCCCGTTGTTTATAGGTATATAGAAGGAGAAATCAGTCGATCTTGCCCAGCACTTCGCCGACCGCGTCGAACAGACGATCCAGGTCCTGCGGCTTGCTGTTGAAGGTTGGGCCGAACTGCAGGGTGTCGCCGCCGAAGCGGACATAGAACCCGGCTTTCCACAGCGCCATGCCGGCTTCGAACGGACGCACGATCGCGTCGCCGTCACGTGGAGCGATCTGGATCGCACCGGCCAGGCCGAAGTTGCGGATGTCGATAATGTTCTTGGTGCCTTTGAGGCCGTGCAACGCATTCTCGAAATGCGGTGCGACGTCGGCCACGCTCTGTACCAGGTTTTCCTTTTGCAGCAGGTCGAGTGCTGCCAGGCCCGCCGCGCACGCCACCGGGTGTGCCGAATAGGTGTAGCCATGGGGGAATTCAACCGCGTACTCAGGCGTCGGCTGATTCATGAAGGTCTGGTAGATCTCGGAGCTGGCAATCACCGCGCCCATCGGGATCGCGCCGTTGGTGACTTGCTTGGCAATGCACATCAGGTCCGGGGTCACGCCGAAGGTGGTGGCGCCGAACATGGTGCCGGTACGGCCGAAACCGGTGATCACTTCGTCGAACACCAGCAGGATGTTGTGCTGGTCGCAGATTTCACGCAGACGCTTGAGGTAACCCTGCGGCGGAACCAGCACGCCAGCGGAACCGGCCAATGGCTCGACGAATACCGCCGCGATGTTCGATGCATCGTGCAGTTCGATCAGCTTGAGCAGTTCGTCAGCCAGGGCGATGCCACCCTGCTCCGGCATGCCACGGGAGTAGGCGTTGCTTGCCAGCAGAGTGTGCGGCAGGTGGTCGACGTCCATCATCGCCTGACCGAACAATTTGCGGTTGCCGTTCACGCCGCCGAGGCTGGTGCCCGCGATGTTCACACCGTGGTAGCCACGGGCACGGCCGATCATCTTGGTTTTGGTCGACTGGCCCTTCAAGCGCCAGTAGGCACGGACCATCTTCACCGCGGTGTCAGCACACTCGGAACCCGAGTCGGTGAAGAACACGTGGTTCAGGTTGCCCGGGGTCAGGTCGGTGATTTTCTCGGCCAGCTGGAACGACAGCGGATGACCGTACTGGAAGCCTGGCGAGTAATCGAGCGTGCCCAGTTGCCTGGCGACCGCTTCCTGGATTTCCTTGCGGGTGTGCCCGGCGCCACAGGTCCACAGGCCCGACAGCGAGTCATACACCTTGCGCCCCTTGTCGTCGATCAGCCAGCTGCCTTCGGCGCCAACGATCAGGCGCGGGTCGCGCTGGAAGTTGCGGTTGGCGGTGTAAGGCATCCAGTGAGCATCGAGCTTGAGCTGGCTGGCCAGCGAAGTCGGGGCGTTTTCAGGCAAGTTCATGGGCAAAACCTCGCAAGGCAGTAAGCGGCGTAAGGATTGAAAACCGTTGTTGCAGCTAAATTGCCACGGGGATAAAGTCTGTGAAATGCAACTCTTCTAATGTTCAGTCAGCCAATCACTAAACTTTGAGTAACCCGCATGAGCGCTCGCCGTCCCGATCCGCTGGCCCAGGTCAGCGACTTTGATATTCGCCTGCTGAGGATCTTTCGTAGCGTGGTGGAATGCGGCGGCTTCTCCGCGGCGGAAACCGTGCTGGGCATTGGTCGTTCAGCGATCAGCCAGCAGATGAGCGATCTGGAGCAACGCCTCGGCCTGCGCCTGTGCCAACGTGGACGCGCCGGTTTTTCCCTGACCGAGGAAGGTCGCGAGGTCTATCAATCGGCGTTGCAACTGTTGAGTGCGCTGGAAAGCTTCCGTACCGAGGTCAACGGCCTGCACCAGCACTTGCGTGGTGAATTGATCATTGGTCTGACGGACAACCTGGTCACCCTGCCCCACATGCGCATCACCCATGCCCTCGCGCAGTTGAAAGAGCGCGGCCCGGACGTGCAGATCCAGATCCGCATGATCGCGCCCAATGAGGTCGAACAAGGCGTACTCGACGGCCGTCTGCACGTCGGCGTGGTGCCGCAGGCAAGCGCACTGTCGGGGCTGGAGTACCAACCGTTGTATAGCGAACGCTCGCTGCTGTATTGCGCGGTCGGCCATCCGCTGTTTTATGTCGACGACAAACAACTGGACGACGAACGCCTGAACAGTCAGGACGCCATCGCACCCACCTTTCGATTGCCAGCGGAGATCCAGGCCCACTACCAGGCGCTCAATTGCACCGCCAGCGCCTCGGACCGCGAAGGCATGGCCTTCCTGATCCTGACCGGACGCTATATCGGTTATCTGCCGGATCACTATGCGAGTCTTTGGGTACAGCAGGGCCGGTTGCGAGCGTTGAAAGCAAAAACGCGCTTCTATGACCTGAGCCTGGCCTCGGTCACACGCAAGGGGCGTCGCCCGCATCTGGTGCTGGAGAGCTTTCTCGAGAGCCTGGCCGCGACGCGTTGAATTGCATATTTGAAGAAGTCCTGTGGGAGCGAGCCTGCTCGCGAAAGCGGTGTGTCAGCTGCATTGATATCGACTGATGTTCCGTCTTCGCGAGCAGGCTCGCTCCCACAGTAGATTGGTTTGCCCCAAAGACTTGTGTGTAGCCTGCGGGTACGTTATCAACACTCTGGCCGTCCCACCCACCAGTTCGGAAGTGCTTATGACCTTTGAAGTCCCAGCCCATGGCGCAAAACCCGCCAGCCGCATTCGTCAGAAGAACGAAGAGACCATCATCAAAGCCGCCGAAGACGAGTTCGCCCGTCACGGGTACAAAGGCACGAGCATGAACACCATCGCCCAGAACGCCGGGCTGCCCAAGGCAAACCTGCATTACTACTTCACCAACAAGCTCGGTTTGTACGTGGCGGTGCTGAGCAACATCATCGAGTTGTGGGACAGCACCTTCAACACCCTCACGGCCGAGGATGATCCGACCGAGGCCTTGACCCGTTACATTCGCGCCAAAATGGAGTTCTCCCGCCGCCAGCCGCAAGCCTCGCGGATTTTCGCCATGGAAGTCATCAGTGGCGGTGAGTGCCTGACCGAGTATTTCAACCAGGACTATCGCGCCTGGTTCCAGGGCCGTGCGGGCGTGTTCCAGGCCTGGATCGACGCCGGTAAAATGGACCCGGTCGATCCGGTGCACCTGATCTTCCTGTTGTGGGGCAGTACCCAGCATTACGCCGACTTCGCCACGCAGATCTGCCGCGTCACCGGGCGCACCAGGTTGACCAAGCAAGACATGGAAGACGCCGGGAACAACCTGATCCGCATCATTCTCAAGGGCTGCGGCCTGAAACCTGCCATTTAAATAGCCATTCAGGTACGTATGCCTTTTACCCTCAGCGGTTTTTGCGAATACCGCGAAGAGATTCGCAAGAGCCGCTTCATCACCTTCGCCGCGCCGATCTCCAGCCCGGCCGAGGCCCAGGCGTTCATTGAACAGCACAGTGACTTGAATGCCTCGCACAACTGCTGGGCGTGGAAGCTCGGCGATCAATATCGCAGCACCGATGATGGCGAACCCGGTGGTACGGCAGGTCGGCCGATTCTGGCGGCAATAGAGGCACAGGATTGTGATCAGGTCGCGGTGCTGGTGATCCGCTGGTACGGCGGCATCCAACTGGGCACCGGTGGTCTCGCCCGGGCCTATGGCGGCGGTGCGAACAAATGCCTGCAAGCGGCGCCAAAGGTTGAGTTGATCAGCCGGGTGCCGTTGCGATGCGCTTGCGGGTTTGCCGAGTTGGCGTTGGTCAAGCTGCGGGTGGCGGAGGCAGGTGGACTGGTTGTGGATGAAAGCTTCACCGCCAATGGTGTCGAGTTGCAGTTGGCGGTAGGCGATGCGCAGATCGATACCTTGCAGTCACAGCTGGCCGATTTGAGTCGTGGACGTATTCTCTTGCAGCGCTGAAAACAAGCGCAAAAGATCGCAGCCTTCGGCAGTTCCTACACGGAATCGTGCTGCGATCTTTTGGGGCACGCCGCTTTTCCACTTATTCCATATTTGCCCACATCTGCTGTGCACCCGGCTGTGGATAACCTGAGCACATACCGCTGTAACCCTTCTGTCATGCGGCTTTGCGGACTTTGCTCAATTTTCGTCCAATCTGCTATCAAGCACATCAAATTCAAGCAAAAACAAACAGTTACGGCGATTTATCACCTTTAGAAGAAAGCCACCCAGTGCTTATGCCCATGCCTTGAGCTTGCGCACAAATACTGTGGAGCAATCTGTGGATAACCCGTTCATGGCCGTCTCGGCACCCTGCACGGTATGGGTTGTGGTCGATTGATCATTTTTTGAGCAAAAGCCCACGAGCAAAATCGGGGCTTGATTTGCACCCTTGCCCCCATGTGGTGCCGGGCTCTGCGTGGCTCATTTGAAAGCTGCGTAATCAACGCCTCTGCTCGAAGGACTTCGACGTTTTCCTGACCTAGTGGCCAGAAAATTGCTTTATCCACAGGCACAAGTCCAACAGCACCGAGCCTGTCATGCCCAATCACGCTCCAATCGCGGATCCGGTTCCGCGCCTGCAACTGCACGGAATCAGCAAACGCTACCCCGGTTGCCTGGCCAACGATGCCATCGACCTGACCATTGCCCCTGGCGAGATCCATGCCCTGCTTGGGGAAAACGGCGCGGGCAAAAGCACACTGATGAAAATCATCTACGGCGTCACCCAGGCCGATTCGGGCGAGGTGATCTGGCAAGGTCAGCGAGTAAGCCTGCGCAACCCGGCCCAGGCGCGAGGCCTGGGCATCGGCATGGTGTTCCAGCACTTCTCGCTTTTCGAAACCTTGAGCGTGGCGCAGAACATCGCCCTGGCCATGGGCGCAGCGGCAGGCACACCCAGACAACTTGAGCCAAAGATTCGCGAGGTGTCCCGGCGCTATGGCATGGCGCTGGAACCGGAGCGACTTGTCCACAGCCTGTCGATTGGGGAACGGCAACGGGTGGAAATCATTCGCTGCCTGATGCAAGACATCCGCCTGTTGATTCTCGATGAACCGACTTCGGTGCTGACGCCGCAAGAGGCCGACGACTTGTTCGTCACCCTGCGCCGGCTCGCCGCCGAGGGCTGCAGCATTTTGTTCATCAGCCACAAGCTCGGGGAAGTCCGCGCGTTGTGCCAGAGCGCGACGGTACTGCGCGGCGGGCGCGTGACCGGACATTGCGTGCCAGCCGACTGTACGGATCGGCAACTGGCGCGCCTGATGGTCGGTGAGGCGGCGCAGCTGAACGCAAACTATAGGAAGGTGACCGGGGGTGATGCGTTCCTTGATGTACGCGGATTGTCCTGGCACAACCCGGACCCGTTCGGGTGCTCGCTCAAGGACATCAATCTTGAAGTGCGCAGCGGTGAAATCGTCGGTATCGCCGGTGTCGCGGGCAATGGCCAGGACGAACTGCTGGCTTTGCTCAGCGGCGAACAACGCCTCAATCGCAACGAAGGCGCAACCCTGCGCTTTGGCCAGGAACCGGTTGCCCATTTACACCCCGACGCACGTCGCAGACTTGGCCTGAGCTTCGTCCCTGCCGAACGCCTGGGCCATGGCGCGGTGCCAGCGTTGAGCCTGGCAGACAACGCGCTATTGACCGCTTTCCAGCAAGGACTGGTGAGTAAGGGTCTGATCCGGCGCAGTAGAGTCGAAGTGTTGGCCGAGGAAATCATCCGCCGTTTCGGGGTCAAGACACCCGATAGCCAGACCCCGGCCCGCAGCCTGTCCGGCGGCAACCTGCAAAAATTCATCCTCGGCCGGGAAATCCTTCAGCAACCCAAACTCCTGATCGCCGCGCACCCGACCTGGGGTGTGGACGTCGGCGCGGCCGCCACCATTCACCGCGCCTTGATTGCCTTGCGCGATGCCGGCGCGGCGATCCTGGTGATTTCCGAAGACCTCGACGAACTGTTCCAGATCTGCGACCGCCTTGGCGCCTTGTGCAGCGGTCGCCTGTCGGCACTGAACGCCACGGTCGATACGCGCCTGAGCGATGTCGGCGGCTGGATGGCCGGCCAGTTCGCTGCCCCTCAATCACTCGCATCCGCCACGCGCTAACGGAGTGTCACATGCTGCTTTCTCTTGAACCCCGTGGCCAGCAATCGCGGCTGATGCTGTGGTGCTCGCCGTTGCTGGCGGCTGCGCTGACCCTGGGCTGTGGATCATTGTTGTTCATCGCGCTCGGGCATGACCCGCTGTTGACCTTGCATACGCTGCTGATCGCGCCGGTCAGCGACCTGTATGGCGTCTCTGAATTGTTGGTCAAAGCCCTGCCGATTCTGCTGTGCGCATTGGGCCTGGCCGTCGCCTACCAGGCGCGCATCTGGAACATCGGTGCCGAAGGTCAACTGCTGCTCGGTGCATTGGCCGGCAGTGCGCTGGCGGTCAACATCATCGATCTGCAAAGCCGCTGGGCGCTGGTGGCGATTCTGCTCACCGGCACCCTGGCCGGTGCTGCCTGGGCCGGCCTGACGGCGTGGTTGCGCACACGCTTCAACGCCAATGAAATCCTGACCAGCATCATGCTCAACTACATCGCGCTGAACCTGTTGCTGTTCTGCGTTCACGGTCCGTTGAAGGATCCCGCCGGGTTCAACTTCCCCGAGTCAGCGATGTTCGGGGATGCCAGCCGCTTGCCGCTCTTGATGGAGGATGGACGGGTTCACGCCGGGGTGTATTTCGCCCTGCTGGCATTAGTGGCGGTGTGGGTGCTGTTGCAGAAAAGCTTTGTCGGCTTCCAGATCAAAGTGCTCGGGCTGGATAAGCGGGCCGCCGGTTTCGTCGGTTTTCGCGAGAAGCGCCTGATCTGGCTCGCGCTATTGATCAGCGGCGGTCTGGCCGGCCTTGCCGGTGTGTGCGAAGTCACCGGGCCGATCGGTCAGTTGGTGCCGCAGGTCTCGCCGGGCTACGGCTATGCGGCGATCACCGTGGCGTTTCTCGGCCGCCTGAATCCGCTCGGGATCCTGTTTTCCAGCCTGTTGATGGCGCTGCTGTACATCGGCGGCGAAAGCGCACAAATGAGCCTGAACCTGCCGCAAGCGATCACCCAATTGTTCCAGGGCATGATGCTGTTTTTCCTGCTGGCCAGTGACGTGCTGATTCTCTACCGGCCACGCTTGAACCTGCGCTGGAACCGTCGTGCCCAAGCCACCGCCGTACACGCAGGAGCGTTGTGATGGATATCGATCTGCTGAGCAATATTTTCTACGCCATGGTCCGCTGCGGTACGCCGTTGTTGTTGGTGGCGCTGGGGGAACTGATCTGCGAGAAAAGCGGCGTCCTCAACCTGGGCCAGGAAGGCATGATGCTGTTTGGCGCGGTGATCGGTTTCATCGTCGCGTTCAACACCGGGCACCTGTGGCTCGGCGTATTGCTGGCGATGTTCGCCGGGATGCTGCTGTCATCGCTGTTTGCTCTGGTGGCGCTGGTATTCAACGCCAATCAGGTGGCCAGCGGTCTGGCCCTGACGATTTTCGGCGTGGGCCTGTCGACCTTTGTCGGTGCGGCCTGGGTCGGCAAGCCGCTGGCAGGTTTCGAACCCTTGGCGATTCCCTATCTGAGCCAGATCCCGCTGATCGGGCGGATGCTGTTTGCCCAGGACCTGTTGGTCTATCTGTCGTTCGCACTGTTTACGCTGGTGGCCTGGGTCATTCTGAAAAGCCGTGTCGGGCTGATCATTCAAGCCGTCGGGGAAAATCCCGCTGCCGCCAGTGCCATGGGTTTGCCGGTGTTGTCAGTGCGTACGTTGGCGGTGTTGTTTGGTGGCGCGATGGCCGGTTTGGCCGGTGCCTATCTGTCCCTGGCGTACACCCCGATGTGGGCGGAGAACATGAGCGCCGGGCGCGGCTGGATTGCCTTGGCGCTGGTGGTGTTCGCCAGTTGGCGGGTGTGGCGCCTGCTGCTCGGCGCGTACCTGTTCGGGCTCGCCAGCATCCTGCACCTGGTGGCGCAGGGATTGGGGCTGGCGATTCCGTCGAGCCTGCTGGCGATGCTGCCGTATGTCGCGACCATAGTAGTGCTGGTGCTGTTGTCACGGGATGCGCTGCGGACACGGTTGTATGCGCCGGTGTCGTTGGGGCAGCCGTGGCAGGCCGGGCATTAGGCTGTGCCTGTTCGGTCCTCTTCGCGAGCAAGCCCGCTCCCACATTTGACCGAGTTCACACCCATCCCATGTGGGAGCGGGCTTGCCCGCGAAGGGGCCCGAACAGGCAACACCTGAGCCACGCCCCACGCCAATTCAAACACCAGAAAAACCACAAGCAATGAACTCGCCCCCTGGATCAGGGCATAAGCCTGCCAGGCCGAGAACAGGAATCTGGCCACGGCGTCATACCGTCCGAAAACCTGCTGCGGATCACGAATCCGCAGCACCGCCCACACGCAGACGATCGAGCCCAACAGGTTCGCCATCAACATGTGTACCGGTTCGAACGGTGGCAGCTCACCCGGCAAACTCAACGACTGGCTCAGCGCAGTCAAAACCCCATGCAACGCCGCAAAACTCCACGGCGTGACAAACGCCATCGTCACCAACAAGTCGTACCAGGCACTACCTTGCACCAACCGGCGATATTGCGTTGTAGTCCACATCGTCATTGCTCCATCAATTCAGGGAGCAACAAGGCTAAAGCCTGGAGTATGCTCCAAGGTCAAGCCCCTTCGAGACGTCATGATGCGCATCGGTGAATTAGCCCGGGCCAGCGCCGTCACGCAACGGCTGCAAGACAAACTCAAACTGATCGAAGCCCGCATGGCCGAACTCGGCGCGCTACGCGAAGAGTTGCAACAACGGCTCGGGCAACAGTGTCCATTGAATCCACGATCCTGAATTTTCAAGGAAGCCACTCATGTCCAAGGTAAAAACCGCACTCATTATCGGCGCCTCCCGGGGGCTTGGTCTCGGGCTGGTGAAAACCCTGCTGGCCGATGGCTGGCAAGTCACCGCCACCGTGCGCGACCCGCAAAAAGCCGAGGCCTTGCAGGCCCTGGGCAAGGTGCGGATCGAAAAGCTCGACATGGACGATCAGCAAGAGGTGTCTGCCCTGGGCCAACAACTCAAGGGTGAGGTGTTTGACCTGTTGTTCGTCAATGCCGGGGTCAAGGGGCCGGATGTCCAGACACCCAACGGTGGCGCGACGATGGCCGAGGTCGGCCAGCTGTTTTTCACCAATGCCGTGGCGCCGATCAACCTGGCCCAGCGTTTTGTCGAACAGATCCGTCCGGACAGCGGCGTGCTGGCGTTCATGAGTTCGGTGCTGGGCAGCGTGACCATGCCCGATGCACCGGAGCTGGCGCTGTACAAGGCCAGCAAGGCAGCACTCAACTCCATGACCAACAGCTTCGTCACTCAGTTGGGCGATACAACGCTCACTGTCCTGTCGCTGCACCCGGGCTGGGTGAAGACCGACATGGGCGGTGAAGGCGCGGACATCGACGTCGAAACCAGCACGCGCGGCCTGGTCGATCAGGTGAATGCGTATGTCGGCAAGGGCGGACACCACTTCATCAATTACCGGGGTGAGACCATTCCCTGGTAAACGCCACCAACACACTACCCTGTGGGAGCGGGCTTGCCCGCGATGACGGCGGCACAACCAACAACGATTTGACTGACACACCGCTATCGCGAGCAAGCTCGCTCCCACAGGGTTTTTTGTTGTCCTGTCGGGCCGGGCTTGCCCATAACGGCGTTTTGATCGAAACTGCCCACCTCGCCTCCCCGGCGAACCTGGATCAGCAGACAGGGCAACACTGAGCTGGCAACCCTGAACCCAACTTTCAGAGGAGCCGGCCAACATGCCTGCGACCCGTACCTGGTTAAAAAATCCCCTCGCCATTTTCACCTCCAACGGTCTCGATGCCCGTGGCGGCCTGGTGCTGCAAGACGGCTTGATCGTCGAGGTACTCGGCGCCGGTCAACAACCATCCGCGCCGTGCAATGAAGTGTTCGATGCTCGCGAGCATGTGATCCTGCCGGGCCTGATCAACACCCATCACCACTTCTATCAAACCCTGACCCGCGCCTGGGCGCCGGTGGTCAATCAGCCGCTGTTTCCATGGCTGAAAACCCTGTACCCGGTCTGGGCACGCCTGACCCCGGAAAAACTCGCCCTCGCCACCAAGGTCGCACTGGCCGAATTGCTGCTGTCCGGCTGCACCACCGCCGCCGACCATCACTACCTGTTTCCGGAAGGTCTGGAAAATGCCATCGACGTGCAAGTCGAGAGCGTTCGCGAACTGGGCATGCGCGCCATGCTCACCCGCGGCTCCATGAGCCTCGGCGAAAAGGACGGTGGCCTGCCGCCGCAACAGACGGTGCAGGAAGGCGAAGTGATCCTCGCCGACAGCCAGAGACTGATCGCCGAGTACCACGAACGCGGTGACGGCGCGCAAATCCAGATCGCCCTGGCACCGTGCTCGCCGTTCTCGGTGACCCCGGAAATCATGTCGGCCAGCGCCGAACTGGCGAACCAACTCGACGTGCGCCTGCACACCCATCTGGCAGAAACCCTCGACGAAGAAGATTTCTGCCTGCAACGCTTCGGCCTGCGCACCGTGGATTATCTGGACAGCGTCGGCTGGCTCGGCCCGCGTACCTGGCTGGCCCATGGAATCCACTTCAACCCGGACGAGATCGCCCGCCTCGGCGCCGCCGGCACCGGTATCTGCCATTGCCCGAGCTCGAACATGCGCCTGGCCTCGGGCATCTGCCCGAGCATCGATTTGACTGACGCCGGCGCCCTGCTGGGTCTGGGCGTGGACGGTTCGGCCTCCAACGATGCCTCGAACATGATGCTCGAAGCGCGCCAGGCCCTGTACATCCAGCGCCTGCGCTACGGCGCCGAGAAGATCACCCCGGAACGCGTGCTCGGCTGGGCGACCAAAGGTTCGGCCAGCCTGTTGGGCCGTACCGATATCGGTGAACTGGCGGTGGGCAAGCAGGCCGACCTGGCGCTGTTCAAGCTCGATGAACTGCGCTTCTCCGGTAGCCATGATCCGGTCTCGGCCCTGCTGCTGTGCGGCGCCGATCGCGCGGACCGGGTGATGGTCGGCGGCAAGTGGCGGGTGATTGACGGGGAGGTCGAGGGGCTGGATCTGAAGGGCTTGATTGCCGATCACAGCCAGGCGGCGCGACAGTTGATAGCAGGGACCTGATACAACACCGATCAAAACTGTGGGAGCGGGCTTGCTCGCGAAGGCGGCGTGTCAGTCGACATATTCTGTGTATGACACACCGCTATCGCGAGCAGGCTAGCTCCCACATTGGTTTTGTGGGGGCCTTCAGAGTCCCAGCAGCGACACCATGATAAACGTCGCAAACAACACGAAATGAGTCATGCCTTCGATGGCGTTGGTTAGGCCGCGACGATGAAGGCGATCAACGCCAACAGCAGGAAGCCTTCTTGCTTGAGGGTGGTGAGCATGGCGAGCCTTTTTGCCGAGTGGTGCCGATGAGCTACGGACTGCGGGGTGACGTTAACGTTTCGTTTTACCTTAGCGCACCAGAGGGTGGCGTGAGGTTGGTCAGATGCACCGCGTTGGTTCTGGTGTTGAAAAAGATCGCAGCCTTCGGCCGCTTCTACAGAGCTACGCGAAGCCATGCAGGAGCGGCCGAAGGCTGCGATCTTTTAATTTTGTTGTCCGGTTGGTCAGCCATTTGCATTGCCCCTGCCAACCACAGAACAAAATGGAGCTCCAGTTCATGCACAACCGTCCGTTGAAGAAGCTGCTTTGCGCCGTTACCGCCGCCATCGGCCTGAGCGCCAGCCTGAGTGCCAGTGCCAACGACCCGCTGAAAGTCGGCTTCGTTTACATCGGCCCGATCGGCGACCACGGCTGGACGTATCAGCATGAACAGGGACGCAAGGAGCTCGCGGAAAAATTCGGCCCGCAGATCACCACCAACTATGTGGAGAACGTGGCCGAAGGGGCCGACGCCGAGCGGGTGATCCGCAACATGGCCAAGGACAAATATGACCTGATCTTCACCACCTCCTTCGGCTACATGAACCCGACCGTGAAAGTCGCCAAACAGTTTCCCCAGGTGACCTTCGAACACGCCACCGGCTACAAGCAGGACAAGAACCTCGGCACCTACCTGGCACGCACCTACGAAGGTCGCTACGTCGGTGGCTTCCTCGCGGCAAAGATGACCAAGACCAGGAAGATCGGCTATGTCGCCTCGTTCCCGATCCCGGAGGTGATCCGCGACATCAATGCCATCCAGCTGGCCTTGAACAAGTACAACCCCGGTACCGAAATCAAGGTGGTGTGGGTCAATTCCTGGTTCGACCCGGGCAAGGAAGCGGATGCCGCCAACGCCCTGATCGACCAGGGCGTGGACGTGGTGTTCCAGCACACCGACAGCCCGGCGCCAATCCAGGCCGCCGAACGTCGCGGCGTGTATGCCGTGGGCTACGCTTCGGACATGGCGCACTTCGGGCCGAAGGCGGTGCTGACCTCCATCGTCAACGACTGGGGTCCGCACTACATTCAGGCAGCCCAAAGCCTGATCGATCATGACTGGAAGTCCCAAGACTACTGGGGCGGCTTGAAAGAAGGCACGGTTGAGCTGCCGATCAGCGACCTGGTGCCGGCTGCGGTGAAAAGCGAAGCCGAACAGCTCATCGCCAATATCAAGAGCGGTACGCTGCAGCCGTTCACCGGGCCGATCAAGGATCAGGCCGGCGTCGAAAAAATCCCGGCGGGCGTGAGCGCGACCACGGCGGAGCTGGCGTCGATGAATTACTACGTGGAAGGCATGAAGGCTGAAATACCGAAGTAACACTTCAACCACCACACAACCCCCTGTGGGAGCGGGCTTGCTCGCGAATGCGGTCTGTCAGACAACGGAGATGTTGGATGTACCTGCCTTTTCGCGAGCAAGCCCGCTCCCACATTGGAACCATAGTGTTTTCAAGGATTGCGCATGACCAGCCTCCCCATCATCGACATCGCACCGCTCTACAGCGACGACCAGAAAGCCTGGTCAGCCGTGGCCGCACAAATCGACCACGCCTGCCGCGAGTGGGGTTTCTTCTACATCAAGGGCCATCCAATCAGTGCCGCGCGCATCGACGCCCTGCTCGACCACGCCAAACGCTTCTTCGCCCAACCCACTGCCGAAAAACTCAAGATCGACATCACCCAGACCCGTCACCATCGCGGCTACGGCGCCATCGCCACCGAACAGTTGGACCCGAGCAAGCCCAGTGACCTCAAGGAAACCTTTGACATGGGTCTTCACCTGCCGGCCGGCCACCCTGATGTACTGGCGGAAAAGCCCTTGCGCGGCCCCAATCGCCATCCGTCCCTGCCCGGTTGGGAAGCGCTGATGGAGCAACACTACGTCGACATGCAGGCCCTCGCACAAACGCTGTTGCGGGCAATGACCATTGCGCTGGGGATTGAGCGCGATTTCTTCGACACTCGCTTCAATGACCCGGTCAGTGTGTTGCGCCTGATCCACTACCCGCCGCGTCACACGGCCAGCTCCACCGAGCAGCAAGGCGCCGGCGCCCATACCGACTACGGCTGCATCACCCTGCTCTATCAGGACGCCGCCGGTGGCTTGCAGGTACGCAACGTCAAAGGTGAATGGATCGACGCGCCACCCATCGACGGTACGTTCGTGGTCAACCTCGGCGACATGATGGCGCGCTGGAGCAACGACCGTTACCTGTCGACGCCGCACCGGGTGATCAGCCCCCTGGGCGTGGATCGTTATTCGGTGCCGTTCTTCGCCGAGCCGCACCCGGATACCCGCATCGAATGCCTGCCCGGTTGTCAGGATGCACTGCACCCGGCGAAATACCCGGCCACCACCTGCGCCGGGTTCCTGCTCTCGCGCTTCGCCGATACCTACGCCTATCGACGGGAACAGGAAGCTGGGTGATGAACCGCCTGGTCAGGTTTTACCAATTGTTGCGGCAACCCTCTGTAGAATGGCGACCATTGCACCTGATGAGAAAAGAATCATGTATGACTGGCTGAACGCCCTGCCCAAGGCAGAATTGCACCTGCACCTGGAAGGTTCGCTGGAACCCGAGCTGTTGTTCGCCCTGGCCGAGCGCAACAAGATTGCCTTGCCATGGAGCGACGTCGAAACCTTGCGCAAGGCGTATGCCTTCAACAACCTGCAAGAGTTCCTCGACCTGTATTATCGGGGGGCCGATGTGCTGCGCACCTCCCAGGATTTCTATGACCTGACGTGGGCGTACCTGCTGCGCTGCAAAGAGCAGAACGTGATTCACACCGAACCGTTCTTCGACCCGCAGACCCACACCGACCGTGGCATCCCGTTCGAAGTGGTGCTCAACGGCATCGCCGCCGCGCTGAAGGATGGCGAGCAGCAGCTGGGTATCACCAGCGGTTTGATCCTGAGCTTCCTGCGCCATCTGAGCGAAGACGAAGCACAGAAAACCCTCGACCAGGCCCTGCCGTTCCGCGATGCGTTCGTCGCCGTGGGCCTGGACAGTTCCGAGATGGGCCACCCGCCAAGCAAGTTCCAGCGCGTGTTCGACCGTGCCCGTCACGAAGGCTTCCTGACCGTCGCCCACGCCGGTGAAGAAGGCCCGCCCGAGTACATCTGGGAAGCCATCGACCTGCTGAAAATCCAGCGCATCGACCATGGCGTACGCGCCATCGAAGACGAGCGCCTGATGCAGCGGATCATTGACGAGCAGATCCCGCTGACCGTATGCCCTCTGTCGAACACCAAGTTGTGCGTGTTCGATCACATGTCGCAGCACAACATTCTCGACATGCTGGAACGCGGGGTGAAAGTGACCGTGAACTCCGATGATCCGGCGTACTTCGGCGGTTATGTCACTGAGAACTTTCATGCCCTGCACACCCACCTGGGCATGACCCAGGACCAGGCCAGACGCCTGGCGCAGAACAGCCTCGATGCGCGGTTGGTGAAACCCTGAAGGCAAACCTTGTAGGCGCTGGCTTGCCGGCGATGCTGGATGGGAGGCCGCCATCGCCGGCAAGCCGGCGCCTACAGTGCCATTTCCAGGTCGGTTTCCAGGGCAAAGCGATGAATTTCCCGTTGCCCGGAGGCCGTCACCTGCAAGGCTCGGGAATCGTTGGGCAGGCTCAGCCACCCCGACTGCATGAACAGCTGCAACAAGGCCGCACCCAGCGAGCCGCCCATGTGCGGGCGTCTTTCGCTCCAGTCAGGGCACGCGCAGGCAACCCTGCCGTTGTGATGGGCCAGCGCCTGGATGAACACTCCCCGTGCCGCCAACTCCGTCGCGCCCTTGAGCGTGACCGTGACCCGCTGATCCGAATGTTCGATCCAGCCCGCTTCCAGCAGTCGCTGATACAGGTCGGCGGACAGGGTACCCCCCAAGTGATCGTCGCACAGCCGGGCACTCAGCAATGACGAGCGCACTGCCCGGGGTTTGACCAGTGGCGCATTGCGCTTGAACACCTCCGGAATATCCTGGTGCGCGCTGGCGAAGGTCGCGCTGGCCAGCGCTTCGATTGCCGCCCCGACCTCGGGGGCAGCCAGGCGGAAGAAGCGTTTGCGGCCACGGATTTCAACCCTTAACAGACCTCCAGCGGACAAACGTCCCAGGTGTGCACTGGCCGAAGACTGTGACAGGCCGGCCAGTAATGCCAACTCTTCGGTTGCTCGCGCCGAACCATCCATCAAGGCCCACATCATTGCGCTGCGCTTTGGGTCAGCCAGCAATGTGGCGATCTGGCTGATGCAAGGTGCATGTTCCATGTATTCACTCCCTGTTGAATCGTTTCGTCTTCTGACCAGAAACATCTTGACCAGTAATGTGTCGTCGGCCAATCCGTGGAAACTGCCATGAATCCGGCAACGCCTTGCTCACCCATTGGCGCTGCCTGGCCGATGCCGCGAAGGTCAGAAGGATGACCGTGCTGCCGAGCCGACTCGAACGTGGACCCGCCATTGGGGCTCGACGCTACTTACATGATGAGGGCGCTAGTATATGCGGGTTGGTCGGCGGATCCTGTCCTCCGCCCGGTATAGGTGGTGATAGTTCCTGAGGGAAATTTCTCTTTTTTTGTGCGACTAATGATCAATATCCGAATAGCCCGGAAATTGACTGTTCAACAGGGCGCATCGGCTGACAAGCATTTCGCGCAACAGGTTCACCGGCTTACTCAATTGCGCGCGATGCGCGCACAACAGATTCAACGGTGCGCGCTCGCAGAGCAGTTCCGGCATCAGCACCTTCAAGCGCCCGGCCAGTACATCGGCGGCGACATCGAGCCAGGATTTGTAGGCGATCCCGGCACCGGCCACGGCCCAAATGCGAACGACATCGGCATCGTCACTGAAGCGATCGCCGCTGACGGTCAGGCTGACTTCGCGTTTGCCGTCGTGAAAACTCCAGTGATCGTGGACCCTGCTGCCGAGCATGTACAACAGGCAATTGTGCTGTGCCAGTTGCTCCAGATGCCGCGGTTCGCCGTGGCGAGCCAGATAGTCGGGAGCGGCGCACAACACCCGGCGGTTCTGTGGGGCGATGGGCAGCGCCACCAGGCTGGAGTCCTCCGGTTCACCGTAGCGCAGGGCAATGTCTACCGGCTGGCGGAACAGGTCGGCGATGCGGTCCCCCAGCAGCAGGCGCACGGTCAGTTTCGGATGTTCGCGCTGAAACTGGTCAAGCCAGGGCAACAGCAGATGGCGGCCAAAGTCCGACGGCGCCGACAGTTGCAGAACCCCGCTGACCTGGTCCTGACCGCTGGCCAGTAATCGCCGGCCCTCGTCGAGATTGCTCAAGGCCGCGCGGGCGTATTCGAGAAAGCCCTCGCCTTCGGCGGTCAGGCGCAAGCTGCGGGTCGACCGGGCCAATAGACGGGCGCCGAGTTGCCGTTCGATGCGCTTGAGCGCTGCACTGGCCGCCGCCGCCGACATGTCCATGCCCCGCGCGGCGGCGGACAGACTGCCCAGGTCCGCCGCCCGCACGAACAACTGCAAGTCATCGAAACGCATCAAGAACACCGATTATCAAAAAAACATTGAAAGAGACTGCTCTTTTAGCCGGTTTTATCTTCAGGAGAAATAGCCAATCATCTCCCCATCGAATCGCTTCTTTATTTGTGTTCAGGAGTCGCCCATGAAAGCCATTGCCTACTACGCCTCGTTACCGATCAGTGATGACAAAGCCCTGCAAGACATCGAGCTGCCGGAGCCGGTTGCCGGCCCTCGCGACTTGCTGGTGGAAGTCAAAGCCATCTCGGTCAACCCGGTGGACACCAAGGTGCGCCAGAACGTCCAACCCGAAGGCGGCGCGGCCAAGGTGCTAGGCTGGGACGTGGCTGGCGTGGTCAAGGCCGTGGGCAGTGAGGTGACGCTGTTCTCGGTCGGCGACAAGGTGTTTTACGCCGGCTCCATCGCCCGGGCGGGCGGCAACAGCGAATTGCATGTGGTGGACGAACGCATCGTCGGCCATATGCCCAAGACCCTTGGTTTCGCCGAGGCCGCCGCCCTGCCGCTCACCGCGATCACGGCCTGGGAACTGTTGTTCGAACGCCTGCAAGTGCGCGAAGGCAAAACCGACGAAGGCCAGAGCCTGTTGATCGTCGGCGCGGCAGGTGGCGTGGGCTCGATTCTGACGCAACTGGCTCACCAGCTGACGGCCCTGAAAGTCATCGGCACCGCTTCGCGTGCGCAGACCCAAAGCTGGGTGAAAGAGCTGGGTGCCGATCTGGTGATCGACCATGGCCAGCCACTGAGCGAAGCACTCAAGCGGGCCGGTGTGGATCAGGTCACCCACGTCGCCAGCCTGACCCAGACCGACCAGCACCTGGACCAACTGGTCGAGGCATTGGCGCCCCAAGGCAAGCTGGCACTGATCGATGACCCCAAGTCGCTGGACGTGACCAAGCTCAAGCGCAAGAGCCTGTCGCTGCACTGGGAGTTCATGTACACCCGTTCGCTGTTTGAAACCGCGGACATGATCGAGCAGCACAACCTGCTCAATCGCGTCGCCTGGCTGATCGATGCCGGGACACTGAAAACCACGGTGGGTGAACACTTCGGCACGATCAATGCGGCCAATTTGCGCCGTGCCCATGCCCTGCTGGAAAGCGGCAAGGCCAAGGGCAAGATTGTTCTGGAGGGGTTTTGAAACGCTGAAAAAAAACCTTTCCGGTTTCATCCTTTCTGCGTTTTTTCGTCTGCGACCGGAACGTCCCGGTCGCAGACAACCCCTGTGGACGCCCTCGAAAAGTCGTGTTTTTTTTGGTTACAAACCGTCAGTCCGACAGTTGATCCTTGTCACAATGCTGCTCGTATTCAGGACTACAATCGAATCTCCTGCGAGGCAGTCTTTTGCGTAACGTCTTTTACGAGACATCTTTTAAAAGAGGAATTCAGCTGTGAAGATCCTGATAAAAGAACTGGCAAAATCCCAGTGGCAAGTCCGCTTAGACCAGCATGCGGTGACGTTCCGCAGCGAAGCAGAAGCTCGCGCTTTCACACGTACCCTCGAAGCCCGCATCCAGGCCCCTCACCAGATCCCCATCCTCCACCCGCAGCGTGCTGCCGGCTGATTCCGGTCTCAATCCTGGGCTTGCGCCAGCGCCCGGGCATTTTGCAAACGCCGGGTGAGCAGCGCAGCGCTCACCACCAGAACTCCGCACAGGCTGATGACCATGGCCATCGGCACGGCGCTGCCATCGTGCAAAACGCCCACCAGCGCGGAGGCACCGGCAGCCACGCTGAATTGCAGGCAACCGAGCAGCGCCGACGCGCTGCCGGCCCGTGCGCCCTGCCCGCTCATCGCGCAGGCGGCGGCGTTGGGGCTGATGCAACCGAGGCTGGAAATACAGATGAACAATGGAATCAGCAGCGGCCACAGGTGGGCCGTGTGCAGAGCGCTGACAGCGAGCAGGGTCAGACCGGCCGCGAGATAAACCCACACCGCGCGCGCCAGCAAGAAGGTCGGGCCACGTTTGGCCAGCAGCCGCGCGTTGACCTGCGCCACCAGAATGAAGCCCGCCGCATTGGTGCCGAACAACCAGCCGAAATGCTCGGCCGGAACGCCGTAGAGCTTGATGATGATGAAAGGTGAACCGGCGATGTAGGCAAACATCCCGGCGATGGCGATGCCCCCGGTCAAGGCGTGGCCAAGAAATATCGGGTCGGCCAGCAACCGACCGTACTGACGCAGCGCACCCGATAGCGGTTGGCGCGGTATGTGGGCCGGCAAGCTTTCCGGCAATCCCGTGGCCACCGCCAGCCCCGCCAACGCACTGAACCCGGTCAAGGCCAGGAAGATCGACTGCCAGCCTGTGGTGTTGACCAGCAACCCACCCAGCAAGGGCGCGAGGATAGGCGCGAGCCCCATCACCAGCATCAACTGTGAAAAGACTTTCGCCGAGCCCACTGCATCACACTTGTCGCTGACCACCGCCCGGGAAATCACCATGCCCGCGCAGCCACCCAACGCCTGGACGAAACGTGCACCGATCAGCCATTCCAGATTCGGCGCATAGGCGCACGCCACCGAGGCCGCGGTGAACAGACCGACACCAGTGAGCAACGGAATGCGTCGCCCGAAACGATCCGCCACCGGGCCATAGGCCAACTGACCGATGGACAAGCCGAGGAAGTAGGCCGCCAACGTCATCTGGACGTGATTTTCGTCCGTACCAAAAGCCAGCGCCATGGCCGGGAAGGCCGGCAGGTAGAAATCGATCGCCAGCGGACCGAAAGCGCTCAAGGCGCCGAGAATCAGAATGGTACGGAAGTTCATCAGGCATCCAGTGAGGCAGGAGTCGGCAGCCCGACAGTCTAGCCGCGCATGGACGCCTTGAACATTCCGGTAGCTCGCTAACTATCAAAATCAGGCCAGTTTGACGCCATACCCCTCTTCGCTGATCGCCTCGATCACTTGCTGGGCAGTCAGCGCGCTTTCGACACCGACTTCTTTCGCCGCCAGATCGACCCGCACACTGGCTGCCGGGTCCTTGGCCTGCACGGCCTGAGTGATGGCCTTGACGCAGTGGCCACAAGACATGCCTTCAACGTTGAACACTTGCATGGGATGACTCCTTTTCCGAGGGTTGAGTCCAGTTTCGAGCTTGCCACCATGGCAAGGTCAAGTTCTGAAGATTGCTGCCGGGCTGGCAATCGGCGCTACGCTCGGCCAAGCTGCGTCCATCAATGACTCGAACTCAGGAGATTCAGCCATGCGCTGGTCGGTTTTCAGCCTGTTTGGCTTTCTCAGCCTTTTCGCCGCCGTGCCTTCGGTCAATGCTGCCGGTCAGGATTATGGCGTGCTGATCATTTCCCGCGAACGCCTGGAAGTCGCGACCAGCTGCGAGATCGGTGTGTACATCCAGGATCAATTGGCGGCGCGGCTGTTTCAGGAGCAGAGCACCTCGTTCAACCTGCCGCCCGGCATTGTCTCACTGCGCCTCAAGTTACTCCCGGGGCAGATGCCTGGTTGCAATCCGGGCATGCTCGCGCCGGGCTCGCAGAATATCCAGCTCAAGGCCGGCGATGTCCTCAAGTACCGGATCGCGATGACGCAGGAAGGGATGTACCTCAAGCGCGCCGGTCTCGGCTACTGACAAACACCCCTTGTGGGAGCGAGCCTGCTCGCGATGACGGTGGCAAATTCAACATGGATGTGACTGAAGGACCGCTTTCGCGAGCAGGCTCGCTCCCACATTTAGTCTCTGGTGAATTTCAGATTGGCACTTGACCTTGCCAGCATGGCAAGGTTGATCCTGTGGTCATCTACTACAGGGAGTGCGACCGATGTCCGAATCCACCACGTTCGACCTGCCGATTGCCGGCATGACCTGCGCCAGCTGCGCCGGGCGTGTCGAGCGCGCCTTGAGCAAAGTCATTGGCGCCAGTGCCGTCAGCGTCAACCTCGCCACTGAACAGGCTCGGGTCCAGGCACCCAGCGACAGCCTGCCAGCCCTGATGGATGCCGTGGCCAAGGCCGGCTACAGCGTGCCGCAGCAAAATCTGGAACTGAGCATCGACGGCATGACCTGCGCATCCTGCGTCGGTCGGGTCGAGCGGGCGCTGGGCAAGGTGGTGGGCGTGAAAAGCGTCAGCGTCAACCTGGCCAACGAACGCGCCCACCTTGAACTGCTCGGCCAGGTCGATCCGCAAACCTTGATCGCGGCCGTGACCAAGGCCGGTTACACCGCCAGCGTATGGGAAGCCGAACACCCGCCGGCCGACAACCAGCAACAGCGCCTGTATCGCGAACGCCTGGCCTTGATCATGGCCATTGTCCTCGCCTTGCCGCTGGTCTTGCCGATGCTGCTGCAACCGTTCGGCGTGCACTGGATGCTCCCGGCCTGGGTGCAATTCGCCTTGGCCACGCCGGTGCAATTCATCTTCGGTGCACGGTTTTACGTCGCTGCCTGGAAAGCCATACGCGCCGGGGCCGGCAACATGGATTTGCTGGTGGCCCTGGGCACCAGCGCCGGTTATGGCTTGAGTCTGTATGAATGGGCCACCGCTGCCGGGCGCATGCCGCACCTGTATTTCGAAGCCTCGGCGGTGGTGATCGCCCTGGTATTGCTGGGTAAGTACCTGGAAAGCCGCGCCAAGCGCCAGACCGCCAGCGCCATCCGCGCCCTCGAAGCCTTGCGCCCGGAACGGGCGATTCAGGTGCTCGATGGCCGTGAGCAGGAAGTCGCCATCAGCGCCCTGCGCCTCAATGACCTGGTGATGGTCAAACCCGGTGAGCGCTTCCCGGTCGATGGCGAAGTGATAGAAGGCCAGAGCCACGCCGATGAAGCCCTCATCAGTGGCGAAAGCCTGCCCGTGCCCAAACAGCCCGGCGACAAAGTCACGGGCGGCGCGATCAACGGTGAAGGCCGGTTGCTGGTGCGTACCCAGGCCCTCGGTGCGGAAACCGTACTGGCACGGATCATCCGCCTGGTGGAAGACGCCCAGGCCGCAAAGGCGCCGATCCAGAAACTGGTGGATAAAGTCAGCCAGGTGTTCGTGCCCACCGTGCTGCTGATTGCCCTGGCAACCCTGATCGGCTGGTGGCTGTATGGCGCGCCGATGGAAACAGCGCTGATCAACGCCGTCGCGGTGCTGGTGATCGCCTGCCCTTGCGCACTGGGCTTGGCCACTCCGACAGCGATCATGGCCGGCACCGGTGTGGCGGCACGCTACGGGATTCTGATCAAGGACGCCGAAGCCCTGGAGCGTGCCCATGAAGTCAGCGCGGTGGTATTCGACAAGACCGGCACCCTGACCTCCGGCGCCCCGCGCATTGCTCATCTGAGTGCCATCGACGGCAATGAAGCGAGCCTGCTGCAACTGGCCGGCGCCCTGCAACGCGGCAGTGAGCATCCACTAGCCAAGACTGTTCTGGATGCCTGCGCCGAACGCCACTTGAAGGTGACCGACGTCAGCGACAGCCAGTCCCTGACCGGCCGCGGCATTGCCGGCACACTGGAGGGGCGTCGTCTGGCTCTGGGCAATCGTCGCCTGCTGGAGGACAGCGGCTTGAACGCCGGACCGTTGGCCGACTCGGCAATCGCGTGGGAACAAGAAGGCCGGACCTTGTCCTGGCTGATCCAACAATCCCCCGCCCCCCAGGTGCTGGGCCTGTTCGCCTTCGGTGACACCCTCAAGCCCGGCGCGCTGCAAGCGGTGCAGCAACTGAGCACACGGAACATCAGCAGCCACCTGCTGACGGGCGATAATCGCGGTAGCGCCAAGGTGGTGGCCGAGGCGCTGGGCATCCAGGACGTGCATGCCGAAGTGTTGCCGGCGGACAAAGCCGCGACGGTCGCCGCACTGAAAGAAACCGGCGTGGTGGCGATGGTCGGCGACGGCATCAATGACGCCCCGGCACTGGCCGCCGCCGACATCGGCATCGCCATGGGTGGCGGCACCGACGTCGCCATGCACGCGGCCGGCATCACCCTGATGCGCGGCGATCCGCGACTGGTACCGGCTGCATTGGAGATCAGTCGCAAGACTTACGCCAAGATTCGGCAGAACCTGTTCTGGGCCTTTGTCTATAACCTGATCGGCATTCCGCTGGCGGCGTTTGGCTTCCTCAATCCGGTGCTGGCCGGTGCAGCCATGGCGCTGTCGAGCGTCAGCGTGGTGAGCAATGCGCTACTGTTGAAAACCTGGAAACCCAAGGACCTGGAGGACAACCGATGAACATCGGCCAAGCGGCCCGCCACAGCGGCCTGAGCGCAAAGATGATCCGTTACTACGAATCCATCGGCCTGCTCAAGGCGGCCCATCGCACCGACAGCGGTTATCGAGTGTATGGCGATGACGATCTGCACACGCTGGCGTTCATCAAGCGCTCGCGGGACCTTGGGTTTTCCCTGGAGGAAGTCGGCAAGTTGCTGACCCTCTGGCAAGACCGCCAGCGCGCCAGCGCCGATGTGAAGGCTTTGGCCCGTCAGCATATCGATGAACTGAACCGGAAGATCCGTGAACTGGGGCAGTTGCGCGATACGTTGCAGGATCTGGTTGAGCACTGCCATGGCGATCATCGGCCGGATTGCCCGATTCTGAAGAATCTGGAGTCGGGGTGCTGTGCCACCCCGGCCCGCGCGTGATTGCAGGGCACCGCAAAACCCTGTGGGAGCGAGCTTGCTCGCGATAGCGGTGTATCTGATACATCAATGCTGGATGTGCCGACGTCATCGCGAGCAAGCTCGCTCCCACAGGTATGGTGTCTGTCACATTGAATCTGTAACCCACAAAAAACCCGGCCGAAGCCGGGTTTTTCTTTAGCCGATCACTGCATCCACGGTGGAGGCGGTTCTTCGGTCTTGCCCGGCGGCGCATCGTCCGCCGCACGTGCCGCTTGCTTGCGCTCTTCATCCAAGCGTGCGGCCTCGATTTCGCGCATGATGCCGCCCACGTCCGCCAGCTCTTCCGTGTCGGCGAACTCGCCGGTCAGGACACTGGCCGGGTGCAAGGTGCCAGCCTCGTACAAGGCCCACATTTCCTTGGCGTATTTGGTCTTCTTCAATTCCGGCGCAAACCGCCCGAAGTAGGACGCCATGTTGCCCACGTCGCGCTCCAGCATGCTGAACGCATGGTTGTTGCCCGCCGCATCCACCGCTTGTGGCAGGTCGATGATTACCGGGCCGGTCGGCGTCAGCAGCACGTTGAACTCGGACAGGTCGCCGTGCACCAGACCGGTACACAGCATCAGCACGATCTGCGAAATCAGGAACGCGTGATATTCCCTTGCCTGGTCCGGCTCCAGCACCACATCGTTCAGACGCGGCGCGGCATCACCGTACTCGTCGGCCACCAACTCCATGAGCAGCACGCCTTCAAGGAAGTCGAACGGCTTGGGCACCCGCACACCAGCATTGGCCAGGCGGAACAGCGCCGCCACTTCAGCGTTCTGCCAAGCGTCTTCGGTTTCCTTGCGGCCAAACTTGGAGCCCTTGGCCATCGCCCGGGCCTGACGGCTGTTGCGCACCTTGCGGCCTTCCTGATACTCGGCCGCCTGACGAAAACTGCGTTTGTTCGCCTCCTTGTAGACCTTCGCGCAACGTAACTGGTTACCGCAGCGCACCACATAAACAGCTGCTTCTTTACCACTCATGAGTGGGCGCAGCACCTCGTCGACCAGACCGTCCTCGATCAGGGGTTCAATGCGTTTTGGAGTCTTCATCAGCTTTTATTGTGGGTCCTTTATTACCAAACACGCGAAAGTCATTCGTTATACGGCAATCCACTCACGGGGGGGAGGGGTTGCCGACTTATGAACATTGCACAAGCACACAATGTGCCGATTTCAACGGGTAAAACCGACGACCGCCACGGGTCACTCCGGATCATAGCCGAGCCTGCGTCACTTGTTGTGCAAGGACATTGAGGGCAATTGCGACAGAAGCCGACACCACTTCTGAATCCTTCCGTAGGATTTTTCCCAACAGGCCTCAATTTCCTCCGACAACAGCCGAAGTCCTTAGTGACAAAGTGATTTGTCCGACAATCGCAGCCACAACAAAAGCGATGCCGCACTCAAGGACCCGGGTTGACCAAGAACGATTACGGCTGCCAATAAACCGCGAGTCATCTGCACTGCGTGGGCCTACAAGAAAATCTGGAGCGCGGATGAACATCAAACAGAAGTTGACCTGGGCGTTTGCAATCATCGCCTGCCTACCCGTGGTGCTGGTCGCCACCCTCGTTGTGCTGAACCTGCGCAGTGATGCCAGGGACGAATTTATCGACGGCAGTGCCCGCGAGATTCGTCAGGTCAGCAACGCCATGCAATTGTTCTTTGACAGCATCAGCCAGAACGTCGATTACCTGGCCAGGCAGCCGCTGATCCGAAACTCCGACGACAGCCTCAAGACTTACATGGCTGCCAACGCCGAGAGCGTTCCCCAGGGCGAGATGGACAAGAAGGTCTTCACCCTGCTCCAGGACCTGGGCAACAGCCACCCTTCCTACGCCTATGCCATCCTCGGCACGGCGGCGGGCGGCTACGTGTCGTGGCCGGATGATCCGAAGCTGAACAACTACGACCCGCGCCAGCGCCCCTGGTACAAGGCCGCCCAGGCCAAACCGGGCAAGCCGTTTCGCACCGAGGCCTACTACTGGGCCCAGGACGACGCGACCTACGTCAGCACCGTGCGCACCATCGACAACAAGCTGGGCACCAACGGTGGCGTGGTCAGCATCGACGTGACGCTCAAGCAGCTCACCGAAATCGTCAAACAGATCAAGCTCGGCGAAACCGGCTACCTGATGCTGCTGGAAAACACCGGCACGGTCCTGGTGGATCCGAAACAACCGGAACACAACTTCAAACCGCTGAACAGCCTGGGCGAGGGCTACGCGCAACTGGCCAAGGCCGGCAAGGGCCTGGTGGAAGTGGAGTTGAACGGCGAGCGCTACATGGCCAACGTCTGGCCGTCGGAGCAACTGGGCTGGACCTTCATCGGCCTGATCAAACAGAACGACGTGATGAGCTCCGCGACCCGATTGACCTGGTTGATCGCCATCATCGCCGCCGTCCTGGCCGTCATCTTCGCCGCCGTTGGCGCCAGTTTTGCCAGCCTCATCGTGCGTCCGATCCGCAGCGTGGCCAGCGGCCTGGAAGGCATCGCCCAAGGCGAAGGCGACCTGACCCAGAACCTGCAAATCCGTGGCAACGACGAAACCGCGCAGCTGGCCAACTGGTTCAACCAGTTCCTGACCGCAATTCGTAACCTGATCCAGAACATCGGCGGCGCGGCGGGCAAGATCCTCGCCACGTCCAAGAGTTCGACCCAGGTCTCCAGCGACATGGCCGAAGCCGCCGGACGCCAGCGTGAAGCGGTGGACATGGTGTCCACGGCATTCCACGAAATGGTCGCCACCGCCAACGAAGTTGCGCGCTCTTGCAGCCAGGCGGCGGAATCCGCCGACAGTGGCCAGCGCCAGGCGCGCGAAGGTCAGCAACAGATCGATGCGGCGGTGAACAGCGTTGATCGCCTGAGCCAGGAAATCGAACAGTCAGCCCAGTCGATGCAACAACTGGAGCGCGACAGCAACGACATTCAGTCGATCCTGGGGACCATCCGTTCGATCGCCGAACAGACCAACCTGCTGGCGCTGAACGCCGCGATCGAAGCGGCCCGGGCCGGTGAACAAGGCCGCGGCTTTGCCGTGGTGGCCGACGAAGTACGAGCCCTGGCCAAGCGCACGGCCGACTCCACGGCGGAAATCGACGGACTGCTGGGCAACCTGGCCAAACGCACAAGCCAGGTGACCCAACAGATGCACGCCAGTCTGGAAGTGTCCCAGCAATCGGTGACACGCATCGGCGAGGCGCGCAACAGCTTCGGGCAGATTCGCGAGTCGGTGGACGTGATCCGCGACATGAACACCCAGATCGCCACGGCGGCGGAACAACAGCATCAAGTGGCCGAAGACATCAACCGGCACATCAGCCAGATCCATGGCGATGCGCAACTGGTGGCGGAGCTGGCCAACTCGGCACGCCTGGACTCCCAGAGCCTGGCCGGGCTGTCCAATGAGCTGGACGGGCTGGTGCGCAGGTTCCGCACCTGATTTGCAAACTCACCACTAAACCCTGTGGGAGCGAGCTTGCTCGCGATGAGGATGGTTAATCCAACATAGATGTTGGCTGACACTCCCCCATCGCGAGCAAGCTCGCTCCCACAGTTGTTTTAACTCAGCGTTCGATGATCGCGGTCACACCCTGCCCGCCCGCCGCGCAAATCGAAATCAGTCCCCGCCCCTTTCCCGCCGCATCCAGCAACTTCGCCAGGTTGGCGACGATGCGCCCGCCCGTGGCGGCAAACGGATGCCCTGCCGCCAGTGAACTGCCCTTGACGTTGAGCCGACTGCGGTCAATCGAGCCCAACGGCGCATCGAGCCCCAGACGGGTTTTGCAGTACTGCGGATCCTCCCACGCCTTCAATGTGCACAGCACCTGCGCGGCGAAGGCTTCGTGGATTTCGTAGTAGTCGAAGTCCTGCAAGGTCAGGCCATTGCGCGCGAGCAAGCGCGGCACAGCGTAGACCGGCGCCATCAACAACCCTTCGGCACCGTTGACGAAATCCACCGCAGCAGCCTCGCCGTCACGCCAATACGCGAGAATCGGCAGACCGCGCTCCTTCGCCCATTCCTCGCTGCCCAGCAGCACCAGTGACGCCCCATCGGTCAGCGGCGTGGAGTTGCCCGCCGTCAGGGTGCCCTTGGCGCTTTTCTCGTAGGCCGGCTTGAGTGCGGCGAGCTTTTCCAGGGTCGAATCCGGGCGCAGGTTGTTGTCACGGGTGAGTTCCAGGAACGGCGTCATCAGATCGTTGTGCCAGCCTTCGGCATAGGACGCCGCCAGTTTCTGATGGCTCTCAAGCGCCAATTGATCCTGGGCTTCACGCGGGATGTTCCAGGTCTGGGCCATCAGCTCGCAGTGCTGCCCCATGGACAACCCCGTGCGCGGCTCACCGTTGCGCGGAAACTCGGGGATCAGATGTTTGGGGCGCAATTGCAGGAAGGTTTTCAGTTTGTCGCCGGTGGTTTTGGCGCGATTGGCTTGCAGGAGGATTTTGCGCAGCCCTTCGCTGACACTGATCGGTGCATCCGAGGTGGTGTCCACGCCACCGGCGATGCCGCAGTCGATCTGGCCCAGGGCAATCTTGTTCGCCACCAGCAACGCCGCTTCCAGCCCGGTGCCGCACGCCTGCTGGATGTCATAGGCCGGGGTGGCGGGCGACAACCGCGAGCCGAGTACACACTCGCGTGTGAGGTTCATGTCCCGCGCCAACTTGAGCACGGCCCCGGCGACCACTTCGCCGATGCGCTGGCCATGCAGGTTGTAGCGCTCGATCAGGCCTTCGAGGGCAGCAGTGAGCATCACCTGGTTGCTGGCCGTGGCGTAGGGGCCGTTGGAGCGGGCGAAAGGAATCCGGTTACCGCCGATGATCGCGACGCGGCGCAGCTGGGTCATATAAAGCCTCTGCAAAATTTTAAATGTGAGCAAGGTCCCCTGTGGGAGCGAGCTTGCTCGCGATGGCGGTCTGTCAGTCAAATTTTGTATGCCTGATAAACCGCCATCGCGAGCAAGCTCGCTCCTACAATGTAACCAAGCGTAGGCCTTATCTCGTGGATCGAACGACTGATCGCCATTCATGGTCCACACTTTGAACCCAAGCTTTCGGAGCGCGTTCCATGTCTGACCGCTATATCGACTTCGCCAATTCGTCCATCGGCCATCGCCTGGTCGGTGCCCTGGGGTTGCCGGCACCGACTCGACTGGAGCGCTGGCAGGCAGGCCGGCTGCGGCCCGTGGAAGGTGCGCTGCTGATCGGCGGCGGGCCATTGGCGGAACACGTCAGCGCCTTCGCCAACCGCCTGACCGACGCGATCTACAGCTACGGCACCGAGCCTTCGATGGCCACGGCCTGGATTCCCGGCCACGGACCGAAACTCAAGGCCGTGGTGTTCGACGCCAGTGACCTGCTGCACACCGATCAGCTCAAGCAACTGCGCGAGTTCTTCCAGCCGCTGATGAAGAACCTCGATCACTGTGCGCACCTAGTGATTCTCGGACGCGATCCGCAAACCCTGCATGACCCGTTCGCTGCCAGTGCCCAACGCGCCCTGGAAGGTTTCAGCCGTTCCCTGGCCAAGGAATTGCGCAGCGGTGGCACCCTGCAATTGATCTACGTCGGCGAAGGGGCCGAGGCGCAACTGGAAGGCCCGCTGCGGTTTTTCCTCTCGCCCAAAAGCGCCTTCGTGTCCGGGCAGATCATTCGCCTGAATCCGTGCTCGACGCCCGTTAGCGACTGGACGCGCCCGCTCGCCGGGCGCAAGGCACTGGTGACCGGCGCGGCGCGCGGCATTGGTGCTGCCATCGCCGAAACCCTGGCCCGTGACGGTGCCGACGTCATCCTGCTCGATGTGCCAGCGGCCAAAACCGATCTCGATGCCCTCGCCGCACGCCTCGGCGGGCGCAGCATCAGCCTCGACATCTGCGCCGAAGATGCAGCCTCGCAGTTGATCGAACAACTGCCCGACGGCCTCGACATCGTGGTGCACAACGCCGGCATCACCCGCGATAAAACCCTGGCCAATATGACCCCGGACTTCTGGGACGCCGTACTGGCAGTCAACCTCAACGCACCGCAAGTGCTGACCAAAGCCCTGCTCGATAGCGGCGCCCTGCACGACAACGCTCGGGTGATTCTGCTGGCCTCCATCAGCGGTATCGCCGGCAATCGCGGGCAAACCAACTACGCCGCGAGCAAGGCCGGGCTCATAGGCCTGGCGCAAGCCTGGGCGCCGCTGCTCACCGAACGCGGCATCAGCATCAACGCCGTGGCACCGGGATTCATCGAAACGCAAATGACCGCGCACATCCCCTTCGGCCTGCGTGAAGCCGGACGGCGCATGAGCGCCCTCGGCCAGGGTGGCCTGCCACAGGACGTCGCCGAAGCCGTGGCCTGGCTCGCGCAACCGGGCACCGGCGCATTCACCGGGCAAGCGTTGCGCGTATGCGGGCAAAGCGTTCTGGGGGCTTGAGGATGATCACCGACTGGCACACTCTCAACCGCGAACCGAGCCTCCCGGGGCTGTACGCACGAGCGGCGACACGGCGAAAAATCACAGGCACCACCCTGCCCGATTCGGGTTTGCGCTGCTGGGTCGACGTCGATCCCAAACGCCTGGCGGCCTATCGCAAGGTCTGTGGCTTCGCCGACAACGGCCTGCTGCCGCCGACCTATCCTCATATCCTCGGCTTTGCCTTGCAGATGCAATTGCTCACGGCCAGGGACTTCCCGTTCCCGCTGCTGGGCCTGATTCACCTTAGCAATCGAATTCGTCTGCTACGCCCTATGGGTGGGGTAAGTCGGGCGCGTGTCGGCGTTCAGGTGCAGAACCTGCAACCCCATGCAAAAGGCGCGACGTTCGATTTGCTGACTACCCTCGACGATCAACTGGGGCCGTTGTGGGAGGCACAAAGCCGGATGCTCTGCCGCGGCGTCAAACTCCAGGGCGAACCGCTTGAGGAGAACCTGGTAACGAGTCTGGACATGAACGAAGTCGAACACTGGAAAGCGCCCTCGGACATCGGTCGGCAATACGCCAAGGTGTCCGGCGACTACAACCCGATCCACCTGAGCGCGGCCAGCGCCCGACTCTTCGGCTTCCCGACCGCCATCGCCCATGGCCTGTGGAACAAGGCGCGCACACTGGCGGCACTGGCCGGGCATCTGCCTGTGGCGAACGTCGAGATCGCGGTGCAGTTCAAGAAGCCGGTACGGTTGCCCGGTGAGGTGACGTTGCTCGCCAGCGAGCCGGGGGCGAGCGGGGACTTTCAGTTGGTGGGTGTCGGGGATCTGGAGCACATGGTCGGGCATTGGGAGCCGGTGGCCTGACAAGTCCGATGTCTGTGGCGAGGAAGCTTGTCGGGCGGGCGCTACGCACCCGAGCGGGAGGACTCCCTCGCCACAAAGCTCCGTGGTCAGTCTTGCGGATCGAGATTATCCAACGCCCGGTTCACCGCCAGCTCACCCAGCATGATCACCTGCGCAATCCCCAGCAGCGTATTGCGCTGCGAGCCCTGCAGAAAACCCGCGAAATCACTAGCCATCACACTCGCCGACGCCAGTGATTCACAGGCGTGGGCCAGCAGGGTTTCGGTGTCGATGTTCGGGGCGATGACGAACATCGTGCTGGGTTTGTGGGTGACAGGCTGCCTGGGTGGATTGAGGTAGTGATCGAGGGCGCGGTCGGCAGCTTCGTGGAGTTTGTTTGAGTGGGGGGATTGAAAGGGGGAAACGTCGTCGGTTTCGGGGGGATTTGGGGTTGGTTTGATCATGGTGAATCTCCATTCTTGGATTTGGAGTTCGCCATCACTGCGACCAAGCAGAAGGGTGGCGAACCGTACGCAGGTTGGTCGACCAGGGAATGGAAACCCGGCAGGGCCTAGGCCCTCCCACGCACAGCTCGCCATCAAGCAAGCACAAAAATGCCGCTAGCGCGGCACTGTGCGCCATTCTAAACCCGGGCGACCAAACCCGATCACTGATTTTGCAGCGACGGACAAAGGCTAGAGATCGCGCTTCCGACGGACAACCTGAAAAGCGTGTCAGAGGTTTCCTCGGGACTTGAGGAAAACTACACGGGATTGGTTGACTGTAAGACCGCCTTCGCGGGCAAGCCCGCTCCCACAATGGGCCGGGGTAACCCCACGCTTCTCACCACTCATCAGGCCGAGCGTTAGCTCGCCTGCAGCTCTTGATCTTGATCCAACCGCCCCCTCACGCCCTGAGCCTGTCCGTCAACCTGTGACGACCTCCATCGGCGCTTCTACCAACGTTGATCCGTGCCGCGTCAAAGCCTGCAAGTAAGCCTTTTCGTCATAGATGGTGCTGGTTTTCCAGCACCCGTAAACGTGCCGGGCACGTGCATACCGTCCGTCGCAAGACCCGGGGCGGCCATGAGTTTAAAGCTCTGCACTCGGTAAAAACCTCCGTTTTGGCGGAATGATTCTATGCTGACATTACTCAGTGATAGTCAGGGTAGACGCACTCATGAAAGCCAGACTCCCCCACAAACAAAAAGGTGCCGCCGCGATAGAGTTCGCCCTGGGATTGCTGACCGTCGCCATTCATTACCCCGCCAATAAAATCAGCGCCGTCATTCCGTTCCTGAACCTGCCCGGCATCGGTCGGGCACCCAATCTGCCGGCGACCCTCACGGCCAGTGCGAGCCTGCAATTTTGAGTGCCGGGGATAAATTGTTCGGGCGCCTGCTCCACCGCCACCCGCCGCCCCCACCGGAGCCGCCGGAAACACTGCGGGTGCACAGCTTCGGATTGCAGATGCAGCTCAATGCCGATGGGCGTGTCGTTCAATTGAGCGGTCCGCTGCGGCACTTGCTGGCCCAGCATCCCCCCGGCACACAGGAACCACACCTGCTCGACTTCCTGTTGCCCCACAGCGGCCTCGTCATCGAAGGCGCGCCGGCGCACTGGCAGGGACAAACCCTGGACCTGGACTTCTACAGTCTCAATGGTCCGCCCCTGCATTTGCGCGGCTGGGTGCAACCCTTGGCCGACGCCTGGCTGTTGCAGATGCTCGACATCGGCGACTTGTTGCTCGAGCGCCGGCAATCGCGCAACCGCGAGCAATGCCAGGTGCTGGCGCTGCAAATCGCCGAACAGTTGCGCCTGTGCAGCCTGACACGCCTGCCCGAGGTGCTGGGCGAACAACTGCAAAACCTGGCCCAGCGTTTTCAGATCCCCTGCATTGCCCTGGCCTTGCTCGATGAGCAGGAGCAGGGTTGGCAGATTCACCAGCACTACACGGCTTTCGATGCACCGCAGCTATGGCAAAACGACCAGCGCCTGGGCACGGGGCTGGACAGTTTGAGCGGCTCGGCACCCCAGTACCTGATCCCGCGCGAACACCCGCGCCTGCAAGGCACGTTCGGCAATAACGATGGCTTCGCCGTGCCCTACCACGATGCGCACGGTGTGGTCGCCTGGTTGCTGTGCGGTTTCTACACGCCGCAACAACGCGCCCCCGATGTCACCGAGCGCGACTGGCTGCAAATCACCGCCGCGCTCGCCAGCCCCTTGCTCGAACGCCTGCGCGAGCACCGGCATCACCTGCAACTGGAACGCCTGGAATCGCTGCAAGCGTTGCTGGGCACAGGCTGGTGGGAAGTTTTCAGCGACAGCGAAGAAGTGCAGTTGGCACCTTCGCTGGCGACGACCCTGAACCTTGGAACGTCGCGTTTATCCGTACAGGACTGGCTCGACCAGGTGTATCCCGCCGACCGAGAAGAGCTGCGCATCCGTCTGCAGGACTTGCAGGCGTCGGGCACGCCGCTGCTGTTGTGCGTGCGCCTGTATCGCCCCGACGATGCACTCGAACCCGTCTGGTATCGCCTGCAAGGCCAGGCGCTGGGCGTGGGCAAAAACCGTCGACTGGTGGGTTTCATGCACGACATCAGCGACATCAAGAATCAGCAGCAGAGCGCCGCCGCCGCCCATGCGCGCCTGGACAATCTGATCGCCAGTTCACCGGCGGTGATTTATGTACAGCGCTATGAAGAAGGCGCACTGCGACCGGTGTTCTTCAGCGACAGCCTGCTCCCGTTGCTCGGCTGGACCCTGGCCGACTGCGCCCCCGGAACGCTGGTGGAGCGGGTGCACCCCGACGACCGCCTGCAGTATTTCGAGCGCACGCGGCTGTTGCTGCGTGAAGGCTCGGTGCGCGCCCGCTATCGGTTGCGCGACAGTCAGGGTGACTATCACTGGCTGCTCGATGAAGCGAAGTTGTTGCGCGACGACCTCGGCTTGCCGGTGGAGGCCGTGGGCTTGTGGCTGGACGTCACCGAAGCGACCCTGGCGACCGAGCAGGTCAGGCAGAGTGAAGAACGCTACCGGATTCTGGTGGAAGACTCGCCGGCGATGATCTGCCGCTACCAGCCGGATCTGACCCTGACCTTCGGCAATCGCCCACTGGCCACCTATCTGGAACTGGCGCCCGAGCAATTGCCGGGGGTGAATCTGGGCAACTGGATGTCCGGGGACCAGCGCGAGGCATTCACCCGGCGGTTGAACCAGTTGAGCCCGGAGTTTCCGGTCAGTACCGCCGAGATCAGCCTGCAACTGCCCGGCCGCGAGCACGCCTGGTGGGTCTGGTCCGATCGCGGGGTGTTCGACGAACAGGGACGCTTGCTCGAGGTCCAGGCCGTGGGGCGCGACAACACCGAGGTACGACGCTCGCAGCAGCAGCTCACACAAAGCGCGAAAATGGCCACCCTCGGCGAAATGGCCACCGGCCTGGCCCATGAGATCAACCAGCCGTTGAACGTAATGCGCATGGCCATCGTCAATGTACTCAAGCGCCTCAACAACGGCGACGTACAGGTGGACTACCTGATCGACAAGCTCACCCGTATCGACAGCCAGGTGCAACGCGCCGCGCGGGTGGTGGACCACATGCGGGTGTTCGGCCGCCGCTCGGAAATCGAGCAGCAACCGTTCAACCCGGCCCAGGCCATCGAAGGCACGCTGGCGCTGTTGTCCGAAGGGATGCGCGGCAAAGGTGTCGATCTGCGCATCAGCGAGACCGGGTTTGATGTGCTGGTGCGCGGCTACGTCGATCAGCTTGAGCAGGTGCTGATCAACCTGATGGTCAACGCCCGGGATGCATTGCTCGGCAAGCGCGAGGCCAACCCCGATTTCAAACCGTGGATTTCGGTGTACGCCGAACAGGATACACACGCGGTACGCCTGTGGGTCGAAGACAACGGCGGCGGTATCGACCCGCGTTTGCTGGAGCGGATTTTCGAGCCGTTCTTCACCACCAAACCGGCGGGTGTCGGCACCGGTCTGGGGCTGTCGGTGAGCTATGGCATTGTCGAGAACATGGGCGGCAAGCTGAGCGTGCAGAACGCCACCGAGGGTGCGCGTTTCTGCATTGAACTGCCGATTGTGCTGACGGACTAGATCACCAGGGCTGGGCGTCCCGTGTGACAACCGAGGTTGGCACCCACCTCGACCTGGTTCAGGTCGATCCCCAGGCTCGCAAGTGTCGAGCATAAAAACCCCTGTGGGAACACAGGGGTTGAGAGACTGGCTGATTCTAAGTGGCGTGCGGTGGATAGTTGGCCAATATCCGTGTAACCGTTTCCCAGATGGCATCGCGTCGATCCGAAGGGTTCGGCGTGCGGCTCAATATCTGTTCGTCACTGCCACGCCACACCAGTTTGCCGTCCTTGCCATCGAGCAGGTCGATCTGGATGGTGGCAACCTTGTAGCTGACGTTGCGGGTTTCGTTATACATGGGCGCGCCATAGTAGCCATACCACGGGTTACCCCACCCGCCGCCGTAGTTGGTGGTCACCTGCTGTTGCCGCTCTTCGACAATCAGGTAGGTCTGCACATTCAAGTCACCCTTGGCACCCGCGGCGGCCGGGCGCAGACCGCGCTGGTCCAGTTGATCGGCTACCGCCTGACGGATGCGCTGTTCGGTCAGGTCGCTCTTGATCCGTGGATCATCGGGACGGTATTGCAGGGCGGGTTCTTTCCACGTCCAGCTGCGATAGGCAGCAAAGTCGCGGCTGGCGTCGAAGTCATGATTGACCTGGTTGGCGGCGCAGGCACTGAGCAGCGCGACCATGGCCAGTAGTATGAAACGGCGGAACATGATGGTTCTCCTGCGAAATGCTTCTTATCTACAGAAACTAACTGGGAGGATACGCCGACATCGCCTTTTCCACAGCCTCCCGTATGGCATCGGCGCGCTCGCTTTCGCTGCCCCGGTTGCCGGTTTCAGCGCTGGAGCTCCATATCGGCTGACCGCTTTTGGCGTCAAACATGTCCACCTGAACCACCACGACCTGTTCCGAATAGGTGCGCACGACTGGCACGCTGCCGTACATGCCGTATCCCGGACCGTAGCCACCGTAACCGCCGTAGTAACCGTAATCGTCCTGAACCTGGCGCAAGCGGGTTTCCAGGCGCAGGTCGGCGCTGACAAACAGGTCGGCCGGGCGATTGTCGTGCAACGGGCGCAAGCCGCGCTGGTCCAGCGCATTGCTGACCGCTTCGGCAACCTGCGCCGAATCAGCCCAGGCCGTGCCCGCTGGCATGTGCCCGTCGAGCCAGGCCCAACTGCGGTAGCGTCCATAGTCACGGGGTGGTGCCGGGTAAGCGCTGCGGTCGAAGGTCTTGGCGGCCTGCGGTGGTGCCGGTGGCAAAGGGTTGGACGTGGCGACATAAGGGTTGCTGCCCTGACAGGCGGCCAGCCCCAGGCAGAACAGCAGTACACCTGAATGACTTTTCATTGCGTGCTCCGATCAGACAGGCCGACAGATCCAGTGCAAGTAACGCCCAAGCCCGGCATAGGCTGGATGGCGGCGGTGGGCCAGCTCCATTTCCAGCAGGTCCACCAGCTCGGCGCGAGCCTGGAATTCCACCGGCATGTAATCGTGAAAAACCCGCACGCCACTCTGGGTTTCGACCCGCCATAGCCCCTCAAGTTGCGCCGCCAGTTCCCGCGGATCAAGGGGCTGCTGCGGGGTCAGGCTCTGCTTTTCACCGGCCATGTCGTTCTTGCGCATCTTGCGGAAATGGCCCTTGAGCAAGTTGCGGTAGATCAGCGCATCGCGGTTGTAGAACGCCAGGGACAGCCAGCCGTCCGCCTTGGTCAGTTGATGCAGCACCGGCAGGATGGCGTGGGGTTCGGCCAGCCATTCCAGCACGGCGTGGCACAGCACCAGGTCGTAGGGCTCGGTGAGCTGCCCTAGCAGTTCCTGCCAGGGTGCCTGAATGAAGGTGGCGCTCTGTCCGGCATCGGCGAAGCGTTGGCGGGCGCCTTCGAGCATCGGTTCGGCAGGTTCGGCGAGGGTCACCTGATGGCCACGCTGGGCCAGCCACAACGACATGTGGCCAAGGCCTGCGCCGATGTCCAGCACGCGCAGCGGGCGGTCGGGCAAGGTTTCGGCCAGGTCGGCCTGCAACACCGCCAGACGGATCGCACCTTTGGCACCGCCGTAGATTTTTTCGGCGAAACGGGTCGCCAGTTGATCGAAATGACGGTCGCTCATCAGCTGAACCTCCGCTCGCTGTCCGCCAGTTTGCTGCGCACCACGGCCTCCATGTCCAGGCCCAGCTCGCCGCACAACAGCAACAGATAAAGCACGATGTCACCGACTTCCTGCCCGGCATGGGCGAGTTTGTCCGCCGGCAACTGGCGTGACTGGTCTTCGCTCAGCCACTGGAAAATCTCCACCAGCTCGGACATTTCCACGCTCGCGGCCATGGCCAGGTTTTTCGGGCTGTGAAATTGCCGCCAGTCATTGCGGTCACGGATGGCGTGCAGGCGTTCGGTCAGTTCAACAAGGTTCATCGGGTTCTCCTGAAGGCGTATAGCTTCAGGGGGATCACAGGTGAAGGCAAGTGACAACGGCTCAGTGTCCCGTTTGTTTTTTTGTGGGAGCGAGCCTGCTCGCGAAGGCGGCGGCACATCCAACATTGATGTGTCTGATCCAGTGCTTCCGCGAGCAGGCTCGCTCCCACAGTTGCGGTGCAACGCTCTATGCTTGTGGGAACTCGGCGCATGATCGACAGCCCAAGGCTCAATTCTCTTTGATCAGGATGTTCACTCCATGCAGGTAGAAGGTTTTTCCGAATGGCTCGGCCAGGTACTCGGCTCGATCATCCGCTTCATCGTTGATGGTCTCAGTGGGCTGTTCAATCTGTTGAGCAACGCCAGCAGCAATTTTATCGAAGGCTTGTCCCAGGCGCTGGGCATGGAGACTTCGGTCGTCAGCATCGTGACCTTGATCCTCGGGCTGATCCTGCTGTGGACGGCGATCCGCGCCTTTCTCAATGCGTCGTTCATCATGGGGATCATCTGGTTGTTGCTGGGGCTTTGGCTGCTCAGCTGGATCATCCACTGACCCCACCGAACACTGTGGGAGCGGGCTTGCTCGCGAAGAGGGAGTGTCAGTCGAATCAATATTGACTGGACGACCGCTTTCGCGAGCAAGTCGGATCGCCGCACCGCCGCTCCCACAATTGAACACGGCATGCTCTGAATGTGCCGCTACAATGCCTGCTCCCCCAAGGAGCCTGCATGTCCGACCTGACCGCCGACTGGCGCGACCGCCCTACCCATCGCCGGGTCTGGGCACTTGCCGCGCCGATGATTCTTTCGAACATTTCCGTACCGCTGGTGGCACTGGTCGACAGCACCGTCATCGGTCACCTGCCCCACGCCCATCAACTCGGCGCCGTCGCGGTCGGGGCCAGTCTGTATACCTTCCTTGCCTGGGCCATGGGTTTTCTGCGCATGGGCTCCACCGGGTTCGCCGCCCAGGCGGCCGGGCGTGGGGATGGCGCGGCCTTGCGGCAGATTCTGTTGCAAGGCCTGTTGCTCGCCTTCGGCCTGGCCTTGGTCCTGGGTGCTGTGGGCGTGCCGTTGAGCACAGTGGCGCTGCACTTCATGCAACCGTCGGCGGAGCTCGATCAACTGACCCGCGAGTTTTTCCACACTCGCCTGTTCGGACTGCCCGCGGCGCTGGCCAGTTATGCACTGGTCGGCTGGTTTCTCGGCACCCAGAATGCCCGGGCGCCGCTGGCGATTTTGCTGAGTACCAACCTGGTCAATATCGCCCTGAACCTGTGGTTCGTCCTCGGCCTCGAATGGGGCGTGGTCGGTGCCGCCCGGGCCTCGGTGATTGCCGAATGGACGGGGGCGCTGATCGGCTTGCTGATGACCCGCAAGGCCCTGCGTGCCTATCCCGGGCATATCGTCTGGGCGGCATTGGCGCTGTGGCAGAGTTGGCGGCCATTGCTGGCGGTCAACCGCGACATCTTCATCCGTAGCCTGGCGCTGCAATCGGTGTTTTTCCTGATCACGGTGCAGGGCACGCGGCTGGGCGACGCCACGGTCGCGGCCAATGCCCTGCTGCTCAACGGTTTGCTGCTGACAGCCCACGCCCTCGATGGCCTGGCCCACGCCGTGGAAGCGCTGTGCGGGCACGCCCTCGGCGCCCGCGATCGCGATGCCCTGCGTCGTTCATTGGTGGTGGCGGGCGGCTGGTCGTTGTTGGCGAGCCTGGGCTTTGCCGCGCTGTTTCTGTTCGTCGGGCATTTGTTCATCGAGATGCAGACCGACATTCAAAGTGTGCGCGACACCGCGTTCATCTACCTGCCCTACCTCGCCGTATTGCCGCTGATTGCCGTCTGGAGCTACCTGCTCGACGGCCTTTTCATCGGCGCCACCCGCGCCAGGGAAATGCGCAACGGCATGCTGCTGACCGTGGTGCTGGTGCTGCCTTTCGGCTGGGCACTGCAAGGCTGGGGCAACCATGGCCTGTGGATAACCTTTTTGCTGTTCATGCTGCTGCGCAGCCTGACCCTCGGCGTGATCGCCTGGCGCCTGCGCCGTCACGATGGCTGGTTTGCCGGCAGCACTCACTGAGCGGGTCGAGCTCATGGCCAGGGTTGGTCGTTCTGCCACCGGTGGCGCAGGCTATCGAGGCGCTCCTGCTGAGTCCTGCCCGGCAATGGCTGCACGGGCACGGCGTCGGGATACTGCAAACGTAGCCATATCCAGCCATCAAGTACCGGGCGCTCGCTGAAGCCCAGCACCAGTCCTTCCTGCACATGGGCCCACAGGCGGGAGAAATCGGCCCCGGTGGATCGGTTCCAGCGCCAGGCATGTTGTTCGAGCAGGCAGGTTTGCAGTTTTCCCTGTTGCCCGGCACTGAGACTTTCCTCGACGGCCAACGGGCTGACTGGCAGCCCGGGGTTGGACAAGCGCTGCCAACCCTCGCATCCCGTCGCGCGATCTGCCCAACTGCCGCCGAACCAACGCAACTGCTGGATGGGCCCTAGCCAGCGACTTAGTTCAGCGGCATCGCAAGCATCGAAAAAATAGCTGGCCGTGATCGGGTTGTAGTAGTTCAAAAGGGCCCGGTGCAAGCCAAGCGTAACCGTGAGCATGCGCCGTAAATGCGCCAGCAACGACGCAGCGCCGGCCTCGCTGACCATCAGCAATCCGGGCCAGCGTTGGCCGTCGACAATGCACAGATCGGCCAGTGCCGGGCAGGTGCGCAGATCGACCAGGACCGGCCCCTGCTCTCGCAGCGCATGCCACTCCGTCCTTTCGAACAACCCATACCACCGGGCTTGTGCAAACATCTGCCGAAGCGTGACACCCGCCTGCGGCGTGCCCGGCACATCCAGCAACAACCACTGCGGGGGCGCCTCGGTCGTGCGTGTGACGATCATGCTCCAGAGCTCTGGCCAAGCTGCGTCGCCAGACGACAGGTGCACAACGCCTGTGCGCAATGATTGAAACTGCCACCGCCGGGCAGCAGGCACAGCATCAGCAGCGGTTCTGCCGAGTGCAACCATTGCTCCAGGCCCTCATCAGGGGTACAGATGACCTGGGGAGTGTCCGCGCTCATCTCCTCGATCGTTTCCGGCGCATGCAACACCCCGGTTATCTGCGGCTGATCGGGATCACCTTCGACAAAACTCACGACCAGCTCGGTTCCTTCGCGCAATGGCGAGTACGTCTCGGCCTGCAACGGCCCGGCCAATGGCAGCCAACAGTGACTGGGCGCTGCCCCTTCGCCCTGGTAAAGCCAGTCGAATTGCACCGGTACCGGCCTTGCCGGGTCGGGGCCTTGCTCATCGACCTCGACGACCCACGCCCGCTGCAGGCTGTGCATCTGAGGTTTGCTCGTTGCGCAGGGCGGCTCGAAGCGGGCCGGCCATTGCAGGGCGCGGGCCTGGTTGTAGTACGGCGTCGCCGTATCCTGGCTGCCCCAATGTTCAACGTGGGTCACCAGCCAGAGCCGATTGCAATCGGCAACCGGATGACCGGACAGCGGCATCACCCGACCGCTGCGCAGGGTCGCCAGGTCTGTCCGGCATTCGACACATTGCGCCGCTGTCGCAGCGCTACGCTGGTGTTCGAGCTGCCGCACTGCCGGCCGATCACCCTCGCTGCGCATTACCGCAGGCTCACCGGTTCGAAAATGCTGGTGATCGTCGCTGAACACCACGCAGCCCCCCCCGACCCGGTTTTCGAAGTGGTAATGCAGGCCTTCCTGGGCGCACAGTCGCTGGAGAAACTGCAGGTCCGACTCTCGATATTGCGTGCAGAAATCCCGGGGCGGGTGGTCGCCGCTCAGCGCCAGGCGCCGATCTTTACCGGTAATGCCGTGCTCCTTGAGCACCTGATCGAGGATTTGCGGCACCGAACGGGCACTGAAGATTCGTTGGCTGAAGCGCTGGGCCAGACAAGCCAGTCCTGATCCCAGGCGCACCTGGCAGAGTCGGGGCCCCGAGGCATGATCACGCTGGACGAGTTCATGCAATTGTCCATGCACATGGTTTCCGGCTGGCCCGAAATGCAAGGAGGCCGGACGGTACAGCAAACTGGCAAGGTCAAGCACCGGGTCATCGATCAGCAGCTCCAGGTCGAACACGAACGGCTCGCTGATGGCTTCTCTACCGGTAAAGGCCAGGACCTCAAGGGAGTCGGGCAAACCTGCAACATCCAGACGAAATAACGGTTCGCTGACTGGATTGAACATCGGCGTTTCTCTACGGGAGGGGCGGCCGGGGATTCTCGCTGAGAGACATGGCCGAGTAGAGTGCCGAAGTACAACTTAGGAAATAACCTACGCGAAAAGAAGACCAAATGCGCTGGATAGTCGAAACGCAGGTAATTTCCCATGGAATCGGAGAATTGCCGCACCAGGTCATCTGAAATTTCCGAGGCAAAAGGAAAAATTTCAGACAACCTGGTGAGCGTGTAACTTACCTCAGGAAGACAGGTAAGACGAACGGGTCAGCCCCAGACGCAAGGCATCGAGGAACTGCGTGCGCTCGGTTGCACTGATGCGGGCACTGGCGCACTTGTCGCGGTAGTGAGTCATCAACTCCTCCGGCGACAAGTGCACGTAACGCAGCATGTCTTCGATGGTGTCGTGGGTTTCGATACCGGCGTGGTACACGCTGCCGTCGGCGTTCTGGTAGATGTTCACCGAGTCGGTGTCACCGAACAGGTTGTGCATGTCGCCAAGAATTTCCTGGTAGGCACCGACCAGGAACACACCCAGCAAGTAGTCCTCACCTTCCTTCAACGCGTGCACCGGCAAACTGGTTTCGATGCTTTGCTCGTCGACGTACTGGTTGATCTTGCCGTCGGAGTCACAGGTCAGGTCTTGCAGCACCGCACGACGCAACGGCTCTTCGTCGAGGCGGTGCAGCGGGATGATCGGCAGGACCTGATCGATGGCCCAGGTATCCGGCAGGCTCTGGAACACCGAGAAGTTGCAGATGTACTTGTCGGCCAGTTTGTCGTTGAGTTCGTCCAGCACCTGACGGTGGGAACGCTGGCGCGCCTTCAGCGAGTTGTGCAGGCGGCGGCACACGGCGAAGTAGCATTGCTCGGCCAGGGCTTTCTCGGCCAGGGTCAGCTTGCCGTCGGCGTACTGTGAGGCAACATCGCTCATGTAGTGCGTGGCGCGCCAGTAGGTTTCGGTGACCATCTCGATGTCGGTCGGACCCAGAAGGTCCACCAGCCACTGCACGGTTTCCGGCAGCGCTTCCTTGTTCTCGATCTGTGGCACGTCGTCGTTGTGTTTCTCGACGTCGGTCACCTGGATCACCAGCATGGCGTGGTGCGCGGTCAGGGAACGGCCGCTTTCGGAGAAGATGTTCGGGTGCGGCAGGCTCTGCGCATCGCAGAACTCCTTGAGCATCCCGACCACGACACCGGCGTAATCGTCCATGTCGTAGTTGATCGAACTGGCGTTACGCGAGTGCGTGCCATCGTAGTCCACGCCCAGGCCGCCACCGACATCGATGTGGTCCACCGGCAGGCCGAGGTTGCGCAACTCGCCGTAGTAGCGGATCGCTTCCTTGAAGCCGTGCTGGTAGTCCGCCAGGTTGGCGATCTGCGAGCCCATGTGGAAGTGCAGCAGGCGAATGCCCTGGTCCAGGCCGGCCGCGCGGAAACGCTCGACCACCGACAGCAGTTGCGCCGCCGACAGGCCGAACTTGGATTTCTCGCCGCCAGTGTCTGCCCACTTGCTCGACGCCAGGGATGACAGGCGCACGCGCAGGCCGACCTGAGGCTTGACCTTGAGCGAGGTCGCTTCTTCGATCACCAGGCCGACTTCGGATTCTTTCTCGATCACGATGAACACGTTGTGGCCGAGCTTCTGGCCCATCAGCGCCAGGCGGATGAACTCACGGTCCTTGTAACCGTTGCAGACGATGGTGCCGCCCTTCGGCGCCAGTGCCAGCACCGCCAGCAGTTCGGGCTTGGACCCGGCTTCCAGACCGATGGAAACGTTCTGGGTGGCGATGATGTTTTCGATCACCGCTTCCTGCTGGTTCACCTTGATCGGATACAGCGCGGTGTACTTGCTCTGGTATTCCAGACGCTCGATGTTGGCATCGAACGCGCCGGTCAGCTGACGCACGCGGTCTTGCAGAATGTCCGGGAAACGGACCAGCAACGGCAAGGACAGGCCGCTTTTGCGCAGCTGGTCGACTTGCTCGAACAGGTCGATAGGCGAGCTGCTCGGACCGTTCGGACGAACTTCGACGCGACCGGCGTCATTGATCGCGAAATACCCGGCCCCCCAATGGCGAATCCCGTAAACACTGCGGCTGTCCGCAACTGTCCATTGGCTGCCATCGTCTTTGCGTGTGCGTCGTACGGACATCGAAGTCCCCTATAAAGAAGTCATAGTGCGTCGCCTGGATTCAGGCCGGCGCAGTCTAAAGAATGAAAATGACGGTTCGTCAACGAGGCAATAGACCCCGCCGACCGCAGTGAGTTTAGAAACCGGTCATGAACAGGCTCTGTGAAAACCATGTGGACGGCGCCAGGCCTGAATGCCATCAGGACCGGATCAAGCCGAGGGTGGTTTTCACAGAGGCTGCTAGCCGCCGGACTTCTTCGCCTTGAAACCGAGCTTGATCAGTTCTGCCAAGAGTAGCTCGACATGATCGCCCTGGATTTCGATGACACCGTCTTTCAACGCCCCACCGGTACCGCAACGCTTCTTCAACGTCGTGGCCAGTTCCTTGAGCGCATCTTCAGCCAATGGCACGCCGGTGATGGTGGTCACCGTCTTGCCGCCACGGCCCTTGCTTTCGCGACGCACGCGCGCAATGCCGTCGCCGGCCGGGATAACGGTCTGTTTGCAGATGCAGGCGTCCACCGGTTTACTGCATTCCGGGCAATGACGACCTGCGTCGGTGGAAAATACCAGGCCGCCCAAGGCGGCGAAGGATGCGGCTTTTTTGGCCACCGGCAATCCTCTTCGGAGGACAAAGACTGGTCGCAGCACTTGGGAAGTGCTATCGACCGCGAAGCCCCACTCAGGCAGGGGCAGCGCTACTGAAACGGTACAACATTCACTTCACTGTGGGAGCGAGCTTGCTCGCGATGAACTCAAAGGCGACGCGTTCATTCTGGATGCCCGCGTAATCGTTGACGTCCATCGCGAGCAGGCTCGCTCCTACAGCAACAACCAGCAATACCGGTTCAGTTTAAAAAGGTCGCGCAGTGTAACGGCAAAAACGCCGATTGCTAAGAGCCAATCGGCGCCAATTTATAGTTGTTTTGCGACGTTGCTTTATTGAGCCTTCAGATAGCGCTTCAACGCCGCCAGAGAGTCCGGGCAGTAAGGCTTTTCCGCGATCTCCAGCATGACCTGATCGATGGAAATAAAGCGTGCTTCGAGTACCTCTTCCGGTTGCAGGGTCAACGGGCCGTCCCACACCGCCGAGAACGCCGAGCACCACAGGCGATTGCCAGTGTCCTCGAAGAAGAAATGGTCATGGGCGGTCAGCTCCACGCCACTCACGCCCAGCTCCTCTTCCAGTTCCCGGGCCGCCGATTCGGCGTAGGTCTCAGTGGCGAGCACCATGCCCCCCGCTGCCACGTCCCAGTAACCGGGATAGATCGCCTTGCTCAGGGTGCGGCGATGCACGCATAGCTCGCCAGCGGAATTGAACAACATGATGTAGGTACCGCGCCCGATCAGCCCGCGCTCGCGCAAATCGGAACGGACCAGGGCGCCGAGCAGGTTGTCCTGCTCGTCGACCCAGGCGATCTGTTCGGCATCGGAAGCCGCACGGTGTGCGGCCTCCCTGGTGTTTTCGACCATGACTCAGCCCTGATTGAGCAGTTGACGCAAATCGATCACCGCGGCGTTGGCCCGGGAAATGTAGTTGGCCATGACCAGCGAGTGGTTGGCCAGTACGCCGAAGCCACTGCCGTTAAGGATCATCGGGCTCCATACCGGCTCCTGCGAGGCCTCCAGCTCACGAATGATCTGGCGCACGCTGACCGTGGCGTTTTTCTTGGCCAGCACATCGGCGAAGTCGACTTCGATGGCGCGCAACAGGTGCGACAGCGCCCAGGCCTGGCCGCGGGCTTCGTAGAACACGTTGTCGATCTGCAGCCATGGAGTTTCGACGATTTCCTCGTCGACTTGCGGCGCCACACCCGGTGTCACTACCTCGGTCTTCAGCGCAGTGTTGAGCTTGACCCGGCCAACGCTGGCCGACAGCCGTTGCGACAGCGAACCCAAACGAGTGCCGACGTCACCCAGCCAGTTGTTCAGGTTGTCGGCACGGGCATAGAACAGCGCGCTCTTCTGGCTCGGATCGGACAGACGCGCCTGATAGCGGCTCAGGGAGTTGATGCCTTCCTGATACTCCGACTCACTGGACGGCAGCACCCAACTCTTGTTGTCGAAGTTGAAACGCGGCTCGGCCTTGGCCAGGTCGGCGTCTTCGGCGGACTGCGACTGCGAACGGGCGAAATCTTTGCGCAACGCCCGGCTCAGGTCGCGGACCTGCACCAGCACGCCATATTCCCAGCTCGGCATGTTGTCCATCCACAGGCCTGGCGGGAAACGGTCGTTGGATATATAGCCGCCCGGCTTGGTCAGCAAGGTGCCGGCGACGGTCTTGAGGGTTTCCACCGTGGTGTAGCCGACGACCATCTGCTTGCCTTCTTTCTCGGCCGCCAGTTGTGCGGTTTGCTGGACCGGGAAGAGCGCCGGCTCCTGGCTCCAGTACCAGCCCAGGACACTCGCCACCAACAGGTAGATACCCAGCAGAGTGGCCAGCGCCCGGCTGAACAACAGACCGCCCAGGTAACTGCGGGCCTCCGACTTCGGTTCAGCAGTACGTTCAGGCGCACTGCCTGTGCGGTTCTTCCAGTCCAGCATGGCGATATCCTTTCAATCTCTTGAGTTCAACGGTTCGACCACAACCATACAACAACGTGCCTTGGCCCGGCACCCGCCATTGCATCAATGGGGGAAATTACCGGGCTTGTGGATGAAAAGTGTTCCTGGTCTCCCGACGACGCTACGACCTTCAAAATCCGACCAATGCTCTGAACTACCGCCTAAGGGAATCCCCTACCCCCCGAAACCGAAAAAAAGGGCCACTGCGCAGAGGCTGGAAAATCATGAATCTCCAAATGCCAGTCACACTTCAATTGCCGCCCCACGTCCACCAAGTGCCCTGAATAAAGCGCTTCACCCCCGCACACCGCAACTTTAAAGGCCCAAACCAGACTGATCGGTCACAAACTGAATGAGGTCGCATTGCAGATTATTGACGTACAGCACTCATGTAATGGGAAAGTGATGCTAGCATAGAGCCACCAGTCGACCTCAGTGTGCACCCTAACTAGTAGTCAGGATATGACCGAGCCAGAAGACCCCAGCCGTGAGCGCCTCAAGCACCACTTTGCCCAGCGGGTAATTCATCAGGCTCGTCAGATTCTTGAGATATGGCAGCGCCTGCAACGCAGCGAGTGGTCCACCGCCGACCTGTCGGAACTCAGCGAGGCCAATCTGCGCCTGCTACGTTTCGCCGAGCGCTTCGAGCAAACGGAACACACGCAACTGGCGCGTCATATCGGTCAATCCCTGGAGGCGGTCGACGCCAACCGCGGACGCCTGAGCAGCGGTCTGATCACCGACCTCAACCGCTTGATGCAGCGCCTGTCACGCACCGGCCTGCGCCATGGCGACCAACTCGATCAAACCTTCCTGCCGCCACTGCGCAAGCCCATCTATATAATGCTGCAGGATCACGACCGCGCCGAGCGCCTGGCCAAACAACTGGAATTCTTCGGGCTCAGCGCCCAGTCCCTGGACAGCGTAGACGCGTTTCGTTCGTCGATGGTCGAGCGCTTGCCGGCGGCGATTGTCATGGACGTGGACTTCAGCGGCCCCGGTGTCGGCCTGAAGCTGGCTGCCGAAGCCCAGGAAGGCCTGGACCATCGCTTGCCGCTGCTGTTCTTCAGCCTGCACGAAACCGACACACCGACCCGCCTCGCCGCCGTGCGTGCCGGCGGCCAGGAATTCCTCACCGGCACTCTCGAAGCGTCGAGCCTGCTGGAGAAAATCGAAGTCCTGACCTGCGTCGCCCAGTACGAACCTTATAAAGTGTTGATCATCGACGACTCCCGCGCCCAGGCCCTGCACACCGAGCGCCTGCTCAACAGTGCCGGAATCGTCACCCGGACGTTGATCGAGCCGATCCAGGCCATGGCCGAACTGGCGGACTTCCAGCCAGACCTGATCATCCTCGACATGTACATGCCGGCCTGCACCGGTACGGAACTGGCCAAGGTGATCCGTCACAACGACCGTTATGTCAGCGTGCCGATCATTTACCTGTCGGCCGAAGACGACCTGGACAAGCAACTCGACGCCATGAGCGAGGGCGGCGATGACTTCCTGACCAAACCGATCAAGCCCCGGCACCTGATCACTACCGTGCGCAACCGCGCAGCAAGGGCCCGCAACCTCAAGGCACGGATGGTCCGCGACAGCCTCACCGGCCTGTACAACCACACGCACATCCTGCAATTGCTCGAAGACTGCTCGTTCCGCGCCCGTCGCGAGAACAAGCCACTGAGCTTTGCCATGCTCGACATCGACCATTTCAAACGGGTCAACGACAGCCACGGCCACCCCATGGGCGACCGGGTGATCAAGAGCCTGGCGCTGTTTCTCAAGCAACGCCTGCGCAAAACCGACTTCATCGGCCGCTACGGTGGCGAAGAATTCGCCATCGTCATGCCGGACACCGATATCGAAGCGGCCTACAACGTGCTAGATGAAATCCGCCAGCGTTTTGCCGAGATTCACTACCCCGCTCAACCCCAGGACCTGTGGTGCACCTTCAGCGCCGGGGTGGTGGAGTTATGCGAAAGCTCTGACAGCCTGATGATGGCCAGCCTGGCAGACGAGGCGCTGTACCGCGCCAAGGGCGGCGGACGCAATCGCGTGCAGGCCGCCCGCACATAAAAGCAAAGTGCCACTTTTTCATCGGAATCGACCGACACGGTCATAACCCTGTAACAGAAACGCAATAACTTCAGGCGCTTACCATTTCTGCCGTTGGTAGTCCTTAATGCGCCTGAAGCTGCTGACCAATCTCAATACCCTCCTTTTGGTGGCCGTGTGCGTGGCCCTCGGCGCCACGCTGTGGTGGTCGCAAAAAGCCCTTGAGCGTCCGTATCTATTAATGGAGCGCTACCTGGGCCTGTCGCAGCAGTTTCAGAATGAAGTCGCCCGCAGCGTCGAGGATTACCTTGGCAGCGGCGATGCCCTGCGCCTGAGCAGTGCCGCCCAAGGCATCGACAGCCTGCAAAAACAACTCGGCGAATTGCCACCCGCCCTGGCCGAGACCTTGCGCCCGAGCCTGTCGACCCTTGAAGAGTTCAGCAAAACCGACCTGCTGGCAGCCGGCAAACTGGCCGGCGATCCGCAGGCCCTGCTGCTGCAGGCCGAACGGGAGCTGGGTGCCAGTCTCGATCAGCTCAGCCATTACGCCAGTGGCAATGCCGCCTATCTGACGCCGCTGCTCATCGCATCGCAGCACCTGGGCAAGTTGTCCCTGGCGCGGGACAAACTGGTCAGTAGCGGCCGCAGCGAACTGGCCGCCGACGTCGAACGCGAAGTGACCAACATCCGCACCCAGGCAGAAAAACTCGATGCCCTGCCCTTGCTGGGGGTGACCTCCAGCAGCGAATCGAACACCGATGATTTCGCCGCGATGATGGGCCTTGAGAACCAGGAAAAAACCGTCGCCGAAGATGCCGGCGTCGGCCTAAAGCGTGAACTCAACAGCCTGCTTACCCGCTACCCGGCCGAGCTCGCACGTACCCGCGATCAAATCGGCAAACGCGCTGACCTCAGTACCGCGACTCACCTGAAAATCGCCGACGTGCAACAGGCCATTGCCGGACTGGAACCGGTGGTACGCGCCCAGCACGGGCAGATCCAGGGTGAAGTACGGCTGATGCAAGGCGTGATGATCGGCTTGATCCTGTTGATCGCGCTGCTGATCGACACCTTGCAACGCAAACTGGCCCGGACCCTGACCAACCTCGCCCCGGCCCTGTCGACCTGGGCCGAAGGTGACTTCAGCCGCGACATTCAACTGGGCAACACCAACCGCGAACTGCATGACATTGAAGCCTCGCTCAACCGCCTGCGCGCTTATCTGGTGGACCTGGTAGGGACCATCCGCCTCAATGCAGAGCAAGTGGCCGGCAGCAGCCGCACCCTGGCCGACCTGAGCAATGATTTGCATGACGGAGCAGAACATCAGGCCGGCGACACGGCGCTGATCCGCGACTCTCTCAGCGAACTGGAAGCGACCATTCAGCAAGTCGCCGGTGATGCCAGCCAGGCCGCCGACGCCAGCCGCCACGCCGGCCTGGCCGTGGAGCACGGACAGAAAGTCATCGGCCTGAGCCTCACCGGCCTGCATGCGCTGGTGGATGAAGTGCAAGGCAATGCGCAAATGATCGAACACCTGGCCGAGGAGTCGGCCACCATCGGCGGCGTGTTGACGGTGATCCGCTCGATCGCCGACCAGACCAACCTGTTAGCCTTGAACGCTGCCATCGAGGCGGCCCGGGCCGGGGAAATGGGCCGCGGCTTTGCCGTAGTGGCGGAAGAGGTGCGCTCACTGGCGCAACGTACCGCCGGGGCCACGGCAGAAATCCAGACGCTGATCGCCGGACTGCAAACCGCCGCGCGGCAGTCGGTGGAAGGCATGCGTGCCCAGGTCGAACACGCCGAAGCCACGGCCAGCCAGGCCCAGGCCGCCGACGGCGCGCTGGATAAAATCGTCGGGGCGATCCAGACCATTTCCGACACGGCGGTGCGCATCGCCGATGTCACCGCCCAGCAAAGCGGCGCGGTCAGCGAGATTCGTGATCACAGCGAGCGGATTCATCAGTTGGGTGGGGATAACTTGCTGCGCATTGGCGAAGGCCGTGAGCAAGGGGAGAACCTGCTGGTGCTGGGTGGGCGATTGCACACCGCCGTTCAAGCCTTCCGCGTCTGATAGGCCGCCATCGCGGGCAAGCCCGCTCCCACATTTGATTTGTGCACGACGCCCCCCCCTGTGGGAGCGGGCTTGCTCGCGAAGGCGCCAGATCAATCACCACAGATTCCCAGCCTGCACACCCCGCCGCTGTCCGCTATCATCCCCCCTATTCCGATACGCGAGATTGTCATGCGCCGTTTGCTCTGCCTGCTGCTTTTAGTATTCGCCCTGCCGGCCAGCGCCACCGGCTTGCTGGAAAATCGTCCAAGCTCGACCTTGGGCTCGATCAACAACAGCGCCGACTTCCTGCCCGTGCGCGAAGCCTTCAAGTTGAGCCTGGTAGAAAGCACGCCGCAATCGATCAAGCTGCGCTTCGTCGCCACTGACGGCTATTACCTCTACCGTCACCGCTTCCAGTTTCGCGCCGATCCGGCCGAAGTCGTGCTCGGTGCGGCGAAACTGCCCGATGGCCAGAAAAAGCACGACGAGTACTTCGGCGACGTCGAGGTCTACCACGGCATTCTCGACGTCGAACTACCGCGCACCGATCAGCGGGCCTTCACCCTGGCCGTGACGTATCAGGGTTGCGCCGACAAAGGCCTGTGCTATCCGCCAGAGACCGAGCGCCTGAGCATCGATGGCAGCGGCGCGGCGACGACGACGGCATCTCAATGGAGCTGGCGCGAACTGGCATTGTTTTTCCTCGCGGGCCTGGGCCTGACGTTCACACCCTGCGTGCTGCCCATGCTGCCGATCCTGTCCGGGGTGGTGCTGCGCGGCCAGGTCGGCGGCTGGCGTGGTTTCAATCTGTCACTGGCCTATGTGCTGCCGATGGCCGCTTGCTTTGCCCTGCTCGGCGCGCTGATGGGCCTGTTCGGTGCCCAGCTCAATCTGCAGGCGCGGCTGCAATCGGCCTGGGTGCTAGTGCCTTTTGCGATGTTTTTTGCGCTGTTCGCGCTGGCGATGTTCGGCGTCTTCGAACTTAAGCTGCCGCAGGCCATCAGCAGTCGCCTGGACCGCATCGCCGGCCGCACCGAAGGCGGGTCACTGTGGGGCGCCGCGGTGTTGGGCGTGGTCTCCAGCTTGCTGGTTTCACCCTGTGTTTCGGCACCATTGGCCGGCGCGTTGCTGTACATCAGCGCCAGTGGCGATGCGCTGGGCGGCAGCCTGAAACTGTTCATGCTTGGCCTCGGCATGGGGGCACCGCTGTTGCTGGTGGCCACCGGTGGCGCAGCCTGGTTGCCAAAAAGCGGTCCTTGGCTGGTCTACGTGAAAAACGCGATTGGCGTGCTATTGCTCGGGTTGGCCGTCGGCCTGCTCAGTCGCGTCCTGCCGGGCCAGGTCACCTTGCTGCTGATCGGTTTGCTGGCCGGCGGTGTCGGCCTGTTCATGGGGGCGCTGGAATTCGTCTATAAACCACCACGCAAACGCCTCGGACAGTTGCTAGGCATGTTCCTGGTGTTTTACGCGCTGGCCTGCTGGTACGGCGCGTTCAGCGGCCAGGCCGACCCGTTCAACCCGATAGGCCAGCCACGTATCGTTGCCAACGGCGGCGCCGCGCAAAACACCAGCGCCTGGCAAACCGTCAGCACGCCGGCCGATCTGGACCGCGCACTCACCGACGCACGCTCCTCCGGCACACCGCTGCTGCTCGACTGGTATGCCGACTGGTGCATCAGTTGCAAAGTCATCGAGCGTGAGGTGCTGGACGACCCTGTCGTCATCGAACGCCTGAAGGGTTACCGGCTGATCCGCTTCGACATCACCGCCAGCAACGCCGAGCAACGCGCCTTGCTCGACCGCTACCAGTTGTTCGGCCCCCCGGCCCTGATGTTTTTCGGCAAGGACGGCGTCGAACGCGCCGATGTGCGGGTGATCGGCGAGATCAACGCCAGGGACTTCGCCGAACGTGTTACCAGGGCGAATGACCGCATTTAATCAAGCAGTCATATATTTCGCGCAAACATCGGTCATCGTGCTGCCTATTGCAGAGAACTGGACAGTCACAAAGACTTTGCGGCATAGTCGCCGGGTTCTGACAATTGCTCACGAAAAATAAAGGAACAGCCGATGGCGACCCTACTGGTTCTGCACGGACCCAACCTGAACTTGCTCGGCACTCGTGAACCGGGCACCTACGGCGCCACGACGCTGGCGCAGATCAACCAGGACCTGGAACGCCGTGCCCGCGAAGCCGGTCACCATCTGCTGCACCTGCAAAGCAATGCCGAGTACGAATTGATCGACCGTATTCACGCTGCCCGCAGCGAAGGCGTGGACTTCATTTTGATCAACCCGGCAGCTTTTACACATACAAGTGTCGCATTACGTGACGCGCTGCTGGCGGTGAGCATCCCATTCATCGAAGTGCATTTGTCTAACGTGCACAAACGCGAACCTTTCCGCCATCACTCTTACTTCTCCGACGTAGCGGTGGGAGTGATCTGCGGCCTTGGCGCCAGCGGTTATCGACTGGCCCTGGAGGCCGCCCTGGAACAGCTTGAACAACAAGTTAACCGCCCCTGACCGACCCTTGGGAGTTGATGATTCATGGATATCCGTAAAGTTAAGAAACTAATCGAATTGCTGGAAGAGTCCGGCATCGACGAGCTCGAGATCAAGGAAGGCGAAGAGTCCGTACGCATCAGCCGTCATAGCAAGACCCCGGCTCAGCAGTACTACGCGCCGGCTCCAATGCCTGCTCCGGCTGCCGCGCCTGTCGCTGCCGCTGCCGCTGCCGCTGCCGCTGCTCCGGTTGCCGCTGCTCCTGCTGCCGCCGCCGCACCAGCGCTGAACGGCACCGTTGCCCGTTCGCCGATGGTCGGTACGTTCTACCGCAAGTCTTCGCCAACCTCGCCGTCCTTCGTTGAAGTCGGCCAGACCGTGAAGAAAGGCGACACCCTGTGCATCGTTGAAGCCATGAAGATGATGAACCACATCGAAGCTGAAACCAGCGGTGTGATCGAATCCATCCTCGTCGAAGACGGCCAGCCGGTTGAGTACGACCAACCGCTGTTCACCATCGTTTGAACCGCGGAGAGCCTTTGATGACTGCGAAGTTGGAAAAAGTTCTGATCGCCAACCGCGGTGAGATCGCCCTGCGGATCCTGCGCGCCTGCAAAGAGATGGGCATCAAGACCGTCGCCGTTTACTCCAAGGCTGACAAGGAACTGATGCACCTGGGCCTGGCAGACGAATCCGTCTGCATCGGTCCGGCATCGGCCGCCCACTCCTACCTGCACATTCCGGCAATCATTGCCGCAGCCGAAGTGACTGGCGCCACCGCCATTCACCCGGGCTACGGCTTCCTTGCGGAAAACGCCGACTTCGCCGAACAGGTCGAGAAATCCGGCTTCGCGTTCATTGGCCCGAAAGCCGAAACCATTCGCCTGATGGGCGACAAGGTATCGGCCAAGCACGCCATGATCGCAGCTGGCGTACCGACCGTTCCGGGTTCTGACGGCCCGCTGCCGGAAGACGAAGAAACCGCTCTGCGCATTGGTCGCGAAGTGGGTTACCCGGTGATCATCAAGGCCGCTGGCGGCGGCGGTGGTCGCGGCATGCGCGTTGTGCACAAGGAAGAAGACCTGATTTCCTCGGCGAAACTGACCCGCTCCGAAGCGGGCGCAGCGTTCGGCAACCCGATGGTCTATCTGGAAAAATTCCTGACCAACCCACGCCACGTGGAAGTCCAGGTTCTTTCCGATGGCCAGGGCCAGGCTATCCATCTGGGCGACCGCGATTGCTCGCTGCAACGTCGTCACCAGAAGGTTCTTGAAGAAGCGCCGGCACCGGGCATTGACGAAGACGCACGCCAGGAAGTACTCGCACGCTGCGTCAAGGCGTGCATCGACATCGGCTACCGTGGCGCAGGCACTTTCGAGTTCCTGTACGAAAACGGTCGTTTCTACTTCATCGAGATGAACACTCGTGTCCAGGTAGAGCACCCGGTTTCGGAAATGGTCACCGGCATCGACATCGTCAAGGAGATGCTCAGCATCGCCGCCGGCAACAAGCTGTCGTTCACCCAGGATGACGTGGTCATCCGCGGTCACGCGCTGGAATGCCGGATCAACGCCGAAGACCCGAAAACCTTTATGCCGAGCCCTGGCACGGTCAAGCATTTCCACGCTCCAGGCGGCAACGGCGTTCGCGTCGACTCGCACCTGTACAGTGGTTATGCCGTTCCGCCGAACTACGATTCGTTGATCGGCAAGCTGATCACCTACGGCGCAACCCGTGACGAAGCCATGGCGCGCATGCGCAATGCGCTGGACGAGATCGTGGTTGACGGGATCAAGACCAACATCCCGTTGCACCGCGACCTGACCCGCGATGAAGGCTTCTGCAAAGGGGGCGTGAACATTCACTACCTCGAGCACAAGCTGGCTGGCGAGAAGCACTAAGCTTTAGCTGGCACATGACAAAGCCGCCTCTGGGCGGCTTTGTTGTATCTGGACATTTCATCAGATAGGTGGCTTTGCACAATCCCTGTGGGAGCGGGCTTGCCCGCGAAGACGTCGGCACATCCAACATCAATGTGACAGACAGTACGCATTCGCGAGCAAGCCCGCTCCCACAGGCACAGCGGACTCCCACAAAAGCCCCGCTCTCGCGTAAACTTGCGTCCTTCTCGCAGCCCGCCTGGCTGCAATCAACATTTTTCAAAGGTGCCCGCCATGCCTTGGCTGCAAGTACGTCTCGCCATCAGCCCAGAACAAGCCGAAACCTATGAAGACGCTTTCCTTGAAGTGGGCGCCGTGTCGGTGACCTTCATGGACGCCGAAGACCAGCCGATCTTCGAGCCGGAACTCAATACCACGCCGCTGTGGTCGCACACGCACCTGCTGGCCCTGTTCGAAGGTGGCACCGAGCCCGGCCCGGTACTGGCCCACCTGGAGCTGCTGACCGGCAGCCCGCTGCCTGAACACCACAGCGAAGTCATCGAAGACCAGGATTGGGAACGCAGCTGGATGGACGGATTCCAGCCAATGCGCTTCGGCCAGCGCCTGTGGATCGTGCCGAGCTGGCACGCCGCGCCGGAACCTGACGCAGTGAACCTGTTGCTTGATCCGGGCCTGGCGTTCGGCACCGGGACCCACCCGACCACCGCACTGTGCCTGGAATGGCTCGACGGTCAGGACCTGAAAGACTGCAACGTGCTGGACTTCGGCTGCGGCTCGGGGATCCTGGCGATCGCCGCGCTGTTGCTGGGCGCCAGGGAAGCCGTGGGCACCGACATCGACGTGCAGGCGCTGGAAGCCTCCCGCGACAACGCCGGGCGCAACAACATCGCCGAACACCTGTTCCCGCTGTACCTGCCGCAGGACCTGCCGCAGGTGCAGGCCGACGTGCTGGTGGCCAACATTCTCGCCGGCCCGCTGGTTTCCCTGGCGCCGCAGCTGTCCGGCCTGGTCAAGTCGGGCGGTCGCCTGGCGCTGTCGGGCATCCTCGCCGAACAGGGTGACGAAGTCGCTGCCGCCTACGCCAAGGACTTCGATCTGGACCCGATCGCCAATCGCGATGGCTGGGTGCGCATCACTGGCCGTCGGCGCTAGAATGGCCGCCTGCATAATCCGGAACGCCGCATGACCGATAGCTTCGTCACTCAGTGCCCGCATTGCCAAACCAGCTTCCGCGTCAGCCATGCCCAATTGAGCGTGGCTCGTGGCGTGGTTCGCTGCGGCTCTTGCTTGCAGGTGTTCAATGCCGCCAGGCAATTGCTTGAGCAGGCCGGCAAGGAACCACCGGTAGCGGCGCCGTTACCGCCTGTGCAGCCTACCGAACCGCTCGAGCCATCGGCACCGCGCGCCATCAGCCAAAAGCAATGGAGCGCGAATGAACTGGACCTGGACAGTCTCGACCTCGACGAAGAACTCGCCCGGCTCGAACAGCGGGAAATCCAGCCAGCCACCGAGCTCGGCCGCCATCGCGACGACTCGCTGAGCGCCCGTCGCGACAGCGCCGGGCAGGATGACGAGGAGCCCTGGTCCGACAGCCTGTTCAGTGAGTCGGCGGCCGATCGCGCGCAAGTCAACGAACCGTCAGACCACCTTGAATCGCCAGAGCCGACGGTTGAACCGGGCAAAGTCTCGCGCACCGAACCTTCGCTGTCCCTGGAACCGGTCGATCTCGACGACGAACTGCAGCCACCCCAGTTGCGCTTGCATGACCCACTCGATGCGCCGCTGCACCACGAACGCCTGTCGGCTGCCGACGAGAACGAAATCGACGACAACCTGCCCTCGATCGAACCGCTGCGCAAGCGACGCGAACGCAGCGAGACGGGCCCGCGTGCCGAAGTGCTGCAAGACCTGACCGACGACCCGCTGCAACTGGACTGGCAAAAACGCCGCTCGCCCTGGGGCCGACGGCTGTTGTGGTTGCTGCTGGTGCTGATTGCCGCTGGCGCGCTCGCCGGCCAGTACATCGCCTACCATTTCGACGAACTGGCGAGACAGGATCAATATCGCCCGTGGTTCCAGCAACTGTGCCCGCAAATCGGCTGCACGGTGCCCTCCAAAGTCGACATTGCAAAAATCAAAAGCAGCAACCTGGTGGTGCGCAGCCATCCTGAATTCAATGGCGCGCTGGTGGTCGATGCGATCATCTATAACCGCGCAACCTTTTCCCAGCCCTTCCCGCTGCTGGAACTGCGCTTCGCCGACCTCAATGGCCACCTGATCGCCAGTCGCCGCTTCAAACCCGGCGAGTACCTCAATGGCGATCTCGAAGGCATGGCGGAAATGCCTCCGCAGACGCCGATCCACATCGCCCTGGACATTCTCGACCCCGGCGCCAAGGCCGTGAACTACAGTCTGAGCTTCCACTCTCCGGAGTGAAACGCTTCATCGCTCCCCGATTGAAGTCGGCTTTCTGACTCCCCCTGGCCAACCAAACCACGGGGAATAACAGAATAACTGTTCAGATTTTGTTCAATTCAGCCTTTATCCAGTCATCGAGAGCGGGTATCATGCCCACCCTTTTTCGAACTCTCATGATCCGGCCCCACAACAGGGAAGTCCTATGTCGGCGGTACGCATCGGCCCATACACATTGCATAACAGCTTGATTCTCGCCCCCATGGCGGGTGTCACCGACCAGCCCTTTCGTCAGCTGTGCAAGCGCTTGGGCGCGGGACTGGTCGTCTCGGAAATGGTCACCAGCGACATGAGTTTGTGGAACACCCGCAAGTCGCGAATGCGCATGATCCACACAGGTGATCCCGAGCCACGCTCGGTACAGATCGCCGGTGGGGACGCGCAGATGCTGGCGGACGCTGCCCGTGCCAACGTTGAAATGGGCGCGCAGATTATTGATATCAACATGGGCTGCCCGGCCAAGAAAGTCTGCAACAAGGCTGCCGGTTCTGCACTGCTGAAGGATGAAACCCTGGTAACCGAGATCCTGCAGGCCGTCGTGGCTGCGGTCGATGTGCCGGTTACCCTGAAGATCCGGACCGGCTGGGACCGGGACAACAAGAACGGCCTGACGGTGGCGAAGATCGCCGAGCAGGCAGGCATTACGGCGCTGGCAGTGCATGGCCGCACCCGTGCCGACCTGTACACAGGTGTTGCCGAGTACGACACCATTGCCGCGATCAAGCAGGCGGTGTCGATTCCGGTCTTCGCCAACGGCGATATCGATTCACCGGAAAAAGCCCGGTACGTGCTCGACGCGACCGGTGCCGATGGTTTGTTGATTGGCCGGGCTGCCCAGGGGCGGCCATGGATTTTTCGCGAGATCGACCACTTCCTGCGTACCGGCGAGAAACTCCCGGCGCTGGAACTGATCGAGGTGGAACGCATCCTGCTAGAGCATCTGGCTGCCCTGCACGCCTTCTATGGCGATGTCATGGGTGTACGCATTGCTCGAAAGCATGTGGGCTGGTATCTCGCAACCCTGCCGGGCGCCAGGGAGTTTCGCGCCCACTTCAATCGTTTGGATGGTACGGATACACAATGCGCCAACGTTCGGGCGTTTTTCGCCGAGCGTTACAAGAGCCTGACAGGGGACGGAGAGTGGGTGGCCGCATGACGATGATGACCGAGACTTTAGTGAGTGGAACAACACCCGTGAGCGACAACGTGAATTTGAAACAGCACCTCAATACACCGAGCGAAGAGGGCCAGACCCTTCGCGGGAGTGTCGAGAAGGCGCTGCACAATTATTTCGCCCACCTTGAGGGCGCTGCCGTCACTGATGTGTACAACCTGGTGCTCTCCGAAGTCGAGGCTCCCCTGCTCGAGTGCGTGATGAACTACGTCAAGGGCAACCAGACCAAGGCCAGCGAGATGCTCGGACTGAACCGGGGCACGCTGCGCAAGAAACTCAAGCAGTACGATTTGCTGTAAGCATTCAATCAAACCAGAAAGGCGCCCGCGTAAAACCGGTCGCCTTTTTTGCTGACTTCCTTTGCTTTTGATGGAAATTGAGATGACCGACCAGACTACCCGCCTGCCGATCCGCCGCGCCTTGATCAGCGTTTCCGACAAGACCGGGATCCTCGAATTCGCCAAGGAGCTTGAAGCCCTGGGCGTCGAGATCCTCTCCACCGGCGGGACGTTTAAGCTGCTGCAGGACAACGGCGTTGCCGCAGTGGAAGTCGCGGATTACACCGGTTTCGCCGAAATGATGGACGGCCGGGTGAAAACCCTGCACCCGAAAATCCACGGCGGGATCCTCGGTCGTCGCGGTATCGACGACGCGATCATGAACGAACACGGCATCAAGCCGATCGACCTGGTCGCAGTCAACCTGTACCCGTTCGAAGCCACCATCAACAAGCCAGGCTGCGACCTGCCGACCGCCATCGAGAACATCGACATCGGCGGCCCGACCATGGTTCGTTCGGCCGCGAAAAACCATAAAGACGTAGCGATCGTGGTCAATGCCAGCGATTACGCCAGCGTCCTTGAAAACCTCAAGGCCGGCGGCCTGACCTACGCTCAGCGCTTCGACCTGATGCTCAAGGCGTTCGAACACACCGCCGCCTACGACGGCATGATCGCCAACTACATGGGCACCGTGAACCAGGCGGCCGACACCCTGAGCACAGAAGGCCGCAGCGAATTCCCGCGCACTTTCAACAGCCAGTTCATCAAGGCCCAGGAAATGCGCTACGGCGAGAACCCGCACCAGAGCGCGGCGTTCTACGTGGAAGCCAAGCCTGCCGAAGTCGGCATCGCCACCGCGACCCAGCTGCAAGGCAAGGAACTGTCGTACAACAACGTGGCCGACACCGACGCCGCGCTGGAATGCGTGAAGAGCTTCGTCAAGCCGGCTTGCGTGATCGTCAAGCACGCCAACCCGTGCGGCGTCGCTGTCAGCCCTGACGCCGAAGGCGGCATCCGCAAGGCCTACGATCTGGCCTACGCCACCGACACCGAATCCGCTTTCGGCGGCATCATCGCCTTCAACCGCGAACTGGACGCCGAGACCGCCAAGGCCATCGTAGAGCGCCAGTTCGTCGAAGTGATCATTGCTCCGAGCGTCAGCGAAGAAGCCCGCGCCATTGTCGCCGCCAAAGCCAACGTACGCCTGCTGGCCTGTGGCGAGTGGTCGGCTGACCGCGCCGCTGCCTGGGACTACAAACGCGTCAACGGTGGCTTGCTGGTGCAGAGCCGCGACATCGGCATGATCGGCGCCGACGACCTGAAAGTGGTGACCAAGCGTGCACCGACCGAACAGGAAATCAACGACCTGATCTTCGCCTGGAAAGTTGCCAAGTACGTGAAGTCCAACGCCATCGTCTACGCCAAGAATCGCCAGACCATCGGTGTCGGCGCCGGCCAGATGAGCCGCGTGAACTCGGCGCGCATTGCTGCCATCAAGGCAGAACATGCCGGCTTGCAGGTAGCCGGTTCGGTGATGGCTTCCGACGCATTCTTCCCGTTCCGCGACGGTCTGGACAATGCGGCCAAGGCGGGCGTGACTGCCGTGATCCAGCCAGGCGGCTCGATGCGTGATGCTGAAGTGATTGCTGCGGCCGACGAAGCCGGCATCGCGATGGTGTTCACCGGCATGCGCCACTTCCGTCACTAAGTACACGATCAACTGTGGGAGCGAGCCTGCTCGCGAAGACGGCGGCACATTCAATATTGATGTGACTGAAACACCGCTTTCGCGAGCAAGCCCGCTCCCACATAAGAGCATCCCAGCGGTGCTATCAAGAATTAGCGTCATCCGAGGTTTTTGAAATGAATGTTTTGATCATTGGCAGCGGTGGCCGTGAACACGCCCTGGCCTGGAAAGTGGCTCAGGATCCGCGCGTGCAGAAGGTGTTCGTGGCGCCGGGCAACGCTGGTACCGCCATCGAAGCCAAGTGCGAGAACGTTGCCATCGACGTACTGGCGCTTGAGCAACTGGCAGACTTTGCCGAGAAAAACGTTTCCCTGACCATCGTCGGCCCTGAAGTGCCGCTGGTTGCCGGTGTTGTGGACCTGTTCCGCAGCCGCGGCCTGGATTGCTTCGGCCCGACCGCTGGCGCTGCGCAGCTGGAAGGTTCGAAAGCCTTCACCAAGGACTTCCTGGCTCGCCACAAGATCCCGACTGCCGACTACCAGAACTTCACCGAAATCGAGCCTGCCCTCGCCTACCTGCGTGAAAAAGGCGCCCCGATCGTGATCAAGGCCGACGGTCTGGCCGCCGGCAAAGGCGTGATCGTCGCCATGACCCTGGCCGAAGCCGAAGACGCCGTGCGCGACATGCTGGCGGGCAATGCCTTTGGCGATGCAGGTTCGCGCGTGGTCATCGAAGAGTTCCTGGACGGCGAAGAAGCCAGCTTCATCGTCATGGTCGACGGCAAGAACGTGCTGCCGATGGCCACCAGCCAGGACCACAAACGCGTCGGCGACGGCGACACCGGTCCGAACACCGGCGGCATGGGTGCTTACTCCCCGGCGCCAGTGGTCACCGCCGACGTGCACAAGCGCGTCATGGACCTGGTGATCTGGCCGACCGTGCGCGGCATGGCCGAAGAAGGCAACGTCTACACTGGCTTCCTGTACGCCGGCCTGATGATCGACAAGGCTGGTAACCCAAAAGTCATCGAATTCAACTGCCGTTTCGGTGACCCTGAAACCCAACCGGTGATGCTGCGCCTGCAGTCGAGCCTGGTGTTGCTGGTTGAAGCCGCCCTGGCCCAGGCGCTGGATAAAGTGGAAGCGCAATGGGATCCACGTCCGAGCGTTGGCATCGTTCTGGCCGCTGGCGGCTATCCTGGTGACTATGCCAAGGGCACAGCCATAAAGGGTCTGGATGCTGCCGCCGCACTGGAAGGCAAGGTTTTCCACGCCGGTACGGCGCTCAAGGACAGTCAGGTAGTGACCGCCGGTGGTCGTGTGTTGTGCGCCACAGCCATGGGTGCCAGCGTCGACGCTGCACAGCAGCAGGCCTACAAGCTGGCGGCAACGATTGACTGGGAAGGTTGTTTCTATCGCAAGGACATTGGCTACCGCGCCATTGCCCGCGAGCGTGGCGAAAGCCAGGAATAAGGTAGACACCGCGCCAGGCAATGAACACGGTTCATTGCCTGGCTATTCCGGCGCCGCGCATCGTTATACTCTGGCATCAACCTATCGAAGGGATTTCGCCGTGCGCTGGCTCAGGATTGCCATAAGCTTAACCGTCACATTGCTGACCCTGCTCTGCATGCTACCGGCCCAGGCCGCGCAAGGCAGTGGCTGGGCGGTATTGCTCGACGAACAGGGCGATCTGCAACTGAGCGACATCCGTTCCGCACGCTACACCAATCAATTCAGCCCCATCGAACTCGACCGCATTACCGCGGCTGAACCCGATGGGGCGCTATGGTTGCGATTCAAGCTTGCACCGGGCAAGCACGAACAGGTGCTGCGGTTGTTCGCGCCTGACCTGCGCCAGTTCAACATGTACGTACTGGACGGCGACAAGCTGATCGACCAATCCAGCACGGGCAACGAACAACCCCAATCCGAGCGTCCATTGCCGAGCAGCGACTTCATGCTGCCCCTGCCGCAAAGCGACAGCCCGCTGGACGTCTACCTGCGACTGGCCTCCGACCACCAGTTACGACCCTACATCACCCTGCAATCGGCGGTCATCGCGGCTGCCAACCAGAACCAGACGCTGATCTATGGTTTGCTGTTCGGTTGCATCGCCATGCTGATCCTGCACAACCTCATCCGCTACGCCTACACCCGCTCGCACAGCGCCCTCTGGCTGGCAGCGTGTGAAGGACTGCTGATGCTCAGCCTGCTGTTGTTGCTGAACCTCGCCGGCCCCTGGCTACCGGACTGGCCCGCACTGCAGACGCCGGGGGCTTACCTGACATTACTGCTGACGGCGCCCTGCGGCCTGATGCTTGCCTATCGCTTCTTCTCCCCGCTCGGGCCGCACCCGCTAAACCGGTTGCTGCTCGGCGAAGTCCTGCTGATCACCGCCTGCGGCCTGATGCTGCTGTTCGTCAATACCTTGCCGCTGAACTTCATTACCTACGGCCTGGTAGCCCTGGCTGGCCTGACCATGCTGTTCATCAGCGCCTATCACTGGCAAAAAGGCTATCGCCCGGCCCGTCTCTTCGTGGCGGCCATGGTGGTGTTCAACCTCGGGAGCCTGGTCATCCTGCCTGCGCTGTTGGGGCTGACCCTGGTCGAACCCCATGGCCTGATCACCACCTTGCTGGTATTCATCTGCATCAGCGGCCTGCTGATGAGCATCGCGTTGAGCGAGCGCCAGCGCCGCATCACCGAAGACCGTTTCAGCATCAGCCGCGACCTGGCGGCCAGCAATGCCGAGATCAACGCCAAGGCCGAGTTCCTGGCGAAGATCAGCCATGAAATCCGCACTCCGATGAACGGTGTTCTCGGCATGACCGAGCTGCTGTTGGGCACACCGCTTTCGGTCAAGCAACGCGACTATGTGCAGACGATCCACAGCGCCGGCAACGAACTGCTGACACTGATCAACGAAATTCTCGACATTTCCAAACTCGAGTCCGGGCAGATCGAACTGGACGATGTGCAGTTCGACCTCAACGCACTGATCGAAGACTGCCTGAGCATTTTCCGCGCCAAGGCCGAGCAGCAAAACGTCGAGTTGATCAGCTTCATTCAGCCGCAAGTGCCTCGAGTGATCAGCGGTGACCCGACACGCCTGCGCCAGACTCTGTTGAGCCTGCTCGAAAACGCCCTGAAAAAAACCGATGAAGGCGAAGTCCTGATCGTCGTGGCGCTCGACGAGCGCAACACCAAACCGCGCCTGCGTATCGCCGTGCAGGACAGCGGTGAGCCGATGGACGCCGAAGAGCGCGACGCCCTGATGCACGCCGAACTGCACAGCCGGCATTTTCTGTCGGCCACCCACCTGGGCGGCAACCTGGGCCTGGTGATTGCCCGGCAACTGATACGCTTGATGCAAGGGGAGTTCGGAATCAAGAGTGGCAGCAACCAGGGCAGCACCCTGTGGCTGACCCTGCCGCTGGATCCGGATCGCCTAGAGCACCCGACCTCCGACCTCGATGGCCCGCTGCAAGGTGCACGGGTATTGGTGGTGGACGACAACGACACCTGTCGCAAGGTGCTGGTGCAGCAATGCAGCGCCTGGGGCCTCAACGTCAGCGCCGCGCCTTCCGGCAAGGAAGCGCTGGCACTGCTGCGCACCAAGGCGCATTTGCGTGATTACTTCGATGTGGTCCTGCTGGACCAGAACATGCCCGGCATGACCGGCATGCAACTGGCGGCCAAGATCAAGGAAGACCCGAGCCTGAACCATGACATCCTGCTGATCATGCTCACTGGCATCAGCAATGCGCCGAGCAAGATCATTGCGCGCAACTCCGGCATCAAGCGCATCCTCGCCAAACCGGTGGCCGGCTACACCCTCAAGACCACCCTGGCCGACGAACTGACCCAACGCAACAAAGGCCTGGTCGTCACGCAATCACTGCCAAGCGGCCCGCCCCCGCCGGTCAAGGTCCCCAGCGATTTCCGCATTCTGGTGGCCGAAGACAACAGCATTTCGACCAAGGTGATCCGCGGCATGCTGAGCAAGCTCAACCTGCAACCGGATACCGCCTGCAACGGCGAAGAAGCCTTGCAGGCGATGAAAGCCCAGCGTTACGACCTGGTGCTGATGGACTGCGAAATGCCGATCCTCGACGGCTTCTCGGCCACCCAGCAATTGCGTGCCTGGGAAGTCGGCAACCAGCGGGTCCGTACCCCCGTGGTGGCATTGACCGCCCACATCCTGGCCGAACACAAAGAGCGTGCGCGCCTGGCCGGCATGGACGGACACATGGCCAAACCAGTCGAACTGTCACAACTGCGTGAATTGATCGAACACTGGGTCGCCCAGCGTGAGCAGCAGAATCGCGCAACGACCCAAACGTCCTGAGCCGACAGACTGCGCAACCCCTGATAGACTCCCCCTCGACTTCCCTCGCCAGTGAGCCCGGCACCATGCTCCATGTGTTGTTCAGCGTTTACCTGAAGATGCTGGTGCTCTACAGCCCATTCTTCGTGTTGTCCTGCTTCATAAGCCTGACCCGTGGTTATTCGCGCAAGGAACAGCGACGGCTGGCCTGGAAAGTTGCGGTCGCCACACTGGTCTCCAGTGTGCTGCTGTACTTGTTCGGCCGAGTGATTTTCAGTGTTTTCGGCATTACCGTGGACGCATTCCGCATCGGTGCCGGTAGCGTCCTGTTCATCTCGGCGCTCGGGATGGCACAAGGCAAATCGGCGGTACAGACCGACAACGTGCAGCAGGATGTGACTATCGTCCCGCTGACCATTCCACTGACCGTCGGCCCCGGCACCATCGGTGCGTTACTGGTGATGGGCGTGAGTCAACCGCACTGGGACGACAAACTCACGGCCATTGTCGGCATTGCCATGGCCAGTTTTACAGTGGGCGTGGTGCTGTTTTTGTCCAGTCGAATCGAGCGCATTCTCGGTGATCAGGGATTACAGATCGTCAGCCGTTTGATGGGACTATTCGTATGCGCACTGGCGGCGCAGATTATCTTCACCGGGGTGAGGGGGTATCTGGTGCCTTAGCCCGCCCCCCCTGAGCAAGCTGCACCGCATGTTCGCCGACCTTGATGCACAGTGCCTGCCGTTGCGGCCCTAGCCACCGCACTGTGTCTTCTCGGAATGCCGTGTATTCGTTGACAGCAAATCGGGCGTGAAGAAATGAAGTCATCACACCTCCCTCTACACGATTCAAAGCGAAGTCTTGCCCGATAAACTGGCCTTCAATCGGCTGATCTGTTTCAAAGAACACGGTGGCCAATGTTAAAAAACCATCAGCCTCGACTACGCCTGCCAGCACTCTCACACGATGAGTACGCTTGAGATTGTCTTCGATACCGACTGAATGAGTCCCACTCTCCAATATCGATTGCTCACGGAAAACCCCAGCCCCCAGCGACTGTACCGGCAGTTGCGCAATCATGCGCAAAGCACTTCCCATCAGAATGACTTGCTGAGCAGACAGCCTTGATTGAAAGGCTGCATGCACAGCGTCATACACGGAAAAAATCGTAACGCCTGATCGAGGGAACATTCCTGAGGTTGCACCCTGGTCATGGAACTGCCAGCCACAAGCGGCCAGCGTCTCCACGAATACTTCGGCCCATTTGGCGTGAGCGTGACCATTCGGAAAATCTTCCTCGGCGGTGAGTTGCGCAAACAAGACAGTGTCAAGGCTGTCCTGCAGGGCCGCAGGCGACAACGCCTTCGACATCAGCAAAATGCTGCCTGAATTTATTACTACGGAGTACGTCATTCGCTTTCCTTGATTCAGAAAGGCCAAAGGCCTGAAGCCTCTGGCCTCGTTCCTTCACTTGCGCCGGCTGAACCGCCTGACCAACACATCTTTTCGGTGCTCGCCGAGGTACTCTTCGATGTCCGATTTGATTTCCGCATAACGGGCAGGGTTGAACGTTACAAACGACTTTCCGTGAAAGATTTCCAGGGAAGAAGTCTTCCAGTCGACAAACAGCGCACCGCCATCATCACTACCACCCTGATGATCAACCGCGCCTACCGCGATCAGGATAATTCCGTTGGCCATTTGCTCGCAGGGAATAGTGGTCAGGCGTACGCCTTCCGTATTCTTCGCTTCAAGGTTGAACAGATTTAGTGCATCAGGCTCTTTCTTCAATGCATCCAGCGTGGAGTTGGTGATTGCACTGAGCACAGTTGCGCCAGGAATTGCGGCCTTTGCAGCCTCGACGGCAGCCTGGATAATATCGACCATGACATTATCCATCGTGATCTTCAGCGAAGTGGCACTGTACTTTGAGTAACCTTTATCTGGAACGAAACACCCCAACTCTTCCAGGCACTTGGTAAAGGCGTGATACCAAGCCTTGGGATCTTTATTCCCGGGCACTTCGTAATTAGCTTCCATCTTCGACATGGTAATCAGGTTTTCAATGATCGCCATGTTCTCGATGCTGATCTTGTCACCGTAGCCAATCAGACTGTTGCCCAACACCAGCGCGTCCAATTCCTTGGTAGGACTCGAAGCGACCGACGACATCAACGACATTGTGCGCGGCCGCTTGGCCATGGCACTTTTACGCATCTTAATGCATGCTCTTACGAAATCAGCACTTTTCGAAAAACTTACAGAACTTTCAAAGTCATCCACAAGCAATACTCCTTTATTTATTAACAAGCGCTCCATCCAGAAGCGCCTTAAAACTAACGCAGCTCACTCCAACCATCAACCGCAACTAAATACAACATGTGTATATCAATCATTACAAACTAGCGAGACACGCATTCAACAACAAACAAACAGACACCGCCCACCAGGCCATTACTAATTAATAATGGCCTGGAGTTATTCAGCAGTCCGGAATAGTAACTATTGAATGGGGGTAAGCTTGTCGCCATAACTGCGTGGCGTGTACACCCAGGTACTACCGTCCAGGCGAGGGAACACACGAGTTGTCGAAGACCCGATGAGTACCATTGTCCGCATGTCCACCTGATCGACACCCAGTTGACCCAGCGTGGTCACCCGTAACGTCTGACCCGGACGGCCAATATCCCGCCCCAATACGACGGGAGTTCCCGGCTCACGGTGCTGGCCGACAATCTCCAGCGCCCGGCCCAATTGCCAAGGGCGTGAACGAGAGATCGGATTGTAGAAAGCCAGCGCAAGATCGGCTTGCGCGGCCAGGTCCAGACGTTTCTCAATGATCGACCAGGGCTTGAGGTTGTCTGACAGCGACAGCACACAAAAGTCATGACCCAACGGCGCACCGGCCTGGGCGGCCGTCGCCAGCGAGGCTGAGACACCTGGCAGGATTTCGAGATCGACGTTGTGCCAGGCGGCATCGCTGGACTCGTGAAGCGCCTCCAGCACAGCCGCGGCCATGGCAAAGACCCCCGGATCACCGGACGACACCACCACCACCGAACGCCCTTGAGCCGCCAGTTCGAAGGCGTGACGGGCACGCTGCATTTCTTCGCGGTTATCCGTGCAGTGCAGCACCTGGTCAGCCCGGAATGGCCCGGCCATGCGTACGTAGGTTTCGTAGCCGAGCACATCGTTGGCGCGAGCCAGTTCTGCCTTCACCGCCGGCACCATCAAGTCGGCAGCGCCTGGCCCGAGGCCAATCACCGCCAGCCGTCCGCGCGGTCGGCCGATCTGCGATGGCTCCAACGGCTGCTCGGCGACTGCAATGGCAACCACGTCATCGCCGACGATGGATACAGGCCTGATGGCATGATGCACCAGCTCACTCGCCGCACCTGCAGCGCTGACAAAACGCAACGGCACACTCAGCTCAAGCGCCGCTTCGCGCAACGTGGAGCCGGCCATTTCACTGTCGGCTGCCAACAGGCAAGCCACCGATTGCACTGCGATTCCGGCCTGACGCAAAGCCTGGCGAATGGCGGCCGATGCATCGGCCACTTCACCCGCCACGGCAACCAGCACGTTGCGTGGATAGATCCGCAATTCGTGGGCCGCAGGCGCTCGCTCGGCATGACCGACGTGAACGGTCAGTCGCGCGTGTTCATTCTCAGGCAATTGCGCTTGCGCCAACCACGGTGCAGAACCTTCGATACGCACCGTTTCACCCGCCAGCAAATCGGACACGAAACGCTTGCCCAATTCCAGATCGCCCAAGACATACCCACTGGGCGGATTGAGCAGGCAGGTGCCGAAACGCAGTTCACCGCTGGTGGTGATCGCCGCCGAGACTTCCAGTGCGGCGGCAATCTCGCGCGCCATCACATTCACGCCGCCAAGACCACCAAGCAGAGGCACCACCGCGCTGCCGTCTTCGGCCACGGCCAGCACTGGCGGCTCTGCGCCTTTTTCCAGCAGCAATGGCGCCAGCGTTCGGATCACGATCCCGGCTGCGCACAAGGCTATGATCGGCGTGTCCTGTTGATAAAGCTCACGCAGGGTCGCACCGAATTCACGGTAGACGCGGTCAGCGCCCTCAACCCGCCCGGTCAGGCCGTGGATCAACGCCCCCGGATAAAACTGCTGAATTTTCTGTGCGGTCGCGAGGCTGCCATTGCCGAGAATGACAATCGCCGGAACTGGACGGGTCATCAGCCTTGCCACCTTTCACCGGGAACGATGATCAACGAGAAGTACGGCGAAGACATCGGCTCGACCTGATCCAGCGGCACGATCTTCTGATTGGCCATGGTTGCGCGTTCGACGTACAGCGCACGCTCGGCCAGGCCGAGCTCTCCGAGCACCTGGCGGACCTTGGGAAAGTTGCGTCCCAGCTTCATGATCACCGCCGCATCGGCATCGGCCAGGCGACGCTTGAGTTCGTCGTGCGGCAGCACACCGGACAACACCGACAGACTCTGATTGCGATACACCAGCGGCGCACCGAGCACCGAGGCTCCGCCGAGCATCGAACACACGCCAGGCACGACTTCAGCCTGATAACGCTGGGCGAGCCGGTCGTGCAGGTACATGTAGGAGCCGTAGAAGAACGGATCGCCCTCGCAGATCACTGCCACATCGCGGCCTGCGTCGAGATGCGCGGCCAGCTCTGCGGCAGCGTCATCATAGAAGTCGCTGATCACTTGCTCGTAGGACAACGGCGCCGGCAAGGCTTCAGTGGTCACCGGGTACACCAGTGGCAACAAATTCTGTGCGTCCTGCAGGTGTGCTTCGATGATACCGAAGGCGTTGCCCTTCTTGCCCTTGGCGACGAAGTACGCCACTACAGGCGACTCGCGCAGCAGTCGCAGCGCCTTGACGGTAATCAGTTCCGGATCACCGGGACCGACGCCAAGGCCGATCAAACGTCCAGGTTGCTGCATCATTCGATCTCCGTGGCGAGGGCATTGACGGCGGCGGCAGCCATGGCGCTACCGCCCAGGCGACCCTGCATGATGACAAAAGGCACGCCACGGCTGTCAGCCGCCAGCGCTGCCTTGGATTCGGCGGCACCGACGAAACCTACAGGGAACCCGAGGATCAGCGCCGGTTTCGGCGCACCGGCGTCGAGCATTTCCAGCAAATAAAACAATGCCGTCGGGGCGTTGCCGATGACCACCACGCTACCTTCCAGATGGGGCCGCCACAGTTCCAGCGCAGCGGCTGAGCGGGTGTTGCCCAATTCACGGGCCAGCTGCGGAACGCTTTCGTCGCGCAAGGTGCAGATCACCGGATTGTTCGCTGGCAACCGCGCGCGGGTCACGCCTTCGGAGACCATTCGCGCATCGCACAAAATCGGCGCGCCGGCCGCCAGCGCATCACGCCCGGCCTTGCCCGCCCCTTCGGAAAACTGCAAACCGTCGATGGCCTCGACCATGCCGCAGGCGTGAATCACACGGACCGCGAGTTTCTCGAGATCGGCAGGAATTCGGTCGAGGTTGGCCTCGGCGCGAATGATCGCGAAGGAGTTGCGATAGATCTCCTGACCGTCGCGGATGTAATCAAGCATCAAGGGGGCTCCGTGAGCGAGCGTCGAGCAAGGCCGCGACCGCTTCAATAGTAAGGTTGTGTGCGTGCAGCGCGCCGAAACCCGGCTGCGCTGCGTCGCGAAAATATAGATCGTAGTGACCGGGGGCGACGGCCAGCAACGTGACGGGCGCGATATGCGCGGCGGCGCAGGAACGCGGGCAACCGCTCAGGTGTATGTTCAGCGCCGGTCCATGGCGACGCAGCAACGCGGCCAATTGCAGGGCATCGCCCTTGGTATCGGCCAGGCCTTTGGCGCAACCGTTTGAGCCGGTGCAGGCGATCAGCCGGGACAATGGCTGATCGGCTTCACACTGCAGACCCAGACACTGCAGTCGCCGAATGACCTCAGCGGCATTTTCCGCGCGAACATTGGGCACCAGCAGACTTTGCCAAGGTGTGAAGCGCAGACTCGAATCACCGAGTTCGCACGCCACTTGCGCCACGCCCCGCAGCATCGTCGGATCGAGCCGTTCCAGTGGCGGGACAGCCCCCACATAGACAAAGCCGGAGTCGGCCTGGGGATGGGCGCCGATGTGCAAATCGCTGCCAGCCGAAACCCGCTGCCAATCGACAACCGCTTGCATCGATACACACTCAGCCAGCCGAAGCAGAACGTGCTCGATCGAGTACTCGGCCAGCAAATGACGCATCCGCGTCTGCTCGGGGCGCGCCCGTTCAAGGAACAACTCAAGCACCGCGACTACCAGGGCATGGCCATCGTCGAGCGCGACCGAACCGGCCGGTTTGTCCGTCGGGCATCCGGCCAACCCAAACGCCAGCCGTCGCACTCCGTTTCGCTCGAAGGCCGCGAGCCACAGGTCGTGGGGATGCTCAAGCATCGCCAGAGCCTCGCCGCCATCGAGTTGCATGGCGAACTTGGCACTGAGATCGTGAAAGCGTTCTTGCTGTTGCACCGTGGCCAAAATCCGATCGGCAAGTGCACGGGTATCGAACAGCATCTGCTGATCGAATCCGGCGGCAGGGCTGAGCATCAGATTGCGAACATCGTCACCCGCCGCATGGCTCGGGCCCAATCCTGCGGCAAGCAGGCAGTCGATCAAGGAGGCCTCTTCGTTGCCGATGCCACGAATCTGCAAGTTGCCGCGGTTGGTCGCCTCGATCACGCCACCGGCATATCGCTCGGCTGCATCGGCCACCGCGAAGGCCTGCTGTGCGCGGATGGAACCACTGCTGAGTTTGATTCGGCAAATGCCGCCGTCCAACGCCTGGACGATACGCAGCAACCCGGGACAGGCCGAAGGGCGTAAAGGGTTGGATATCTGACGAGGATTCACTGGATGACCGGTACGAGGCGAAGGGCAGCATTATGCCTGCTTTGTCAGGCGGGATGAAAAGTCCAGGCAGATGGACGACGAAAAGCGCCTGGCTCCGGCGTCAGAATATTTGTTCTGGCGCACGAGTCGTACTGGCTCATGTCAGGCATAAACGCCGCAAAAAATACTGACAACAAAAATCAACTTCACAACACGCTCTTATTTCAACCCCATATCGACTCCTGTACTTTTAATTCGCAAACAACAATAGCAAACATATCAAACAGCTAACTATCAGGAGCAACCCATGAGCAAAAACAGCCTGTCTGGAGCATTGACCGGACACAGCCTTACTTCATGCGTAGACGAACTTTCACTGCAAGATCACAAAGACCTTACCGATTGCACGCAAATAGCCACAAAATCCGCTGACATGCTTTGTAGTCGCTTCACTGATTCGTCAAAGTGGCTGCATGAATATGTAAATACGCTGGATTTCCTGGGTTGGTCTGTCTTTGAAGACGCGATTTTCACCCGCACCCGTAGCGTCATTTCACAAAGCGTTGCGCACTTTCTGGTGCAAAGCGCTGAAGGCATGCGGGACTCCCGACAAGGCAATGCCATGATAGACACGCTCGACGCGCTGAAGCCCGACAAATCGGCGCTGTTTTCACTGGATGAAGAGAGTCTTATGGGAGAAGGTTTTCAGGTAATACCTGCACGCTACGATTCAAGGGGATTCCTTGAAATAGCCGTCTTTAATCTTGAATTGGAAGTAACTACAAGAAAAAATGGTTTTTTGTTCTGGAGCTGGGAAGATCAGGATGCACAAATCACCCAGCGACGGGCCAGTCTTAAACTGGACAGATACAAACTCGAAAATAAAAAACCGCTGATTGAAAAAAAGCTTCGCGAAATCACCATGAAGAGATTCGAACTGCGCAAGCCATCATAAGATTGAATATCCTGACACTTGAATGGTGTCATCACGGTCAAAAGCACGCCTTCACCCGATGACAACAGGCGAATGCCGCGCCGCGGTATGATGCGCAACCGCCAGCCCGGCACGGACCGGCTCCGTGATTTGGCTTCGATTGATAGATGAGGAACAGCATGACCCCCTGGCTGACAGTAGTAGGCATCGGAGAGGAAGGCTTCAAGGGGCTTGGAAAAAATGCCCGACATGCTCTGCTGAAGGCTTCGCGGATCATTGGCGGTCAACGACAACTGGATCTGCTGCCAACCTGCATCCGTGGCGAACGGCAACTGTGGCCAAGTCCTTTTTCCCTTGAACCGGTCCTGGCCAGACGTGGCGAGCCCGTCTGCGTCCTGGCCAGCGGCGATCCAATGTTCTATGGCGTCGGCGCCAGCCTTGCCCGACAACTCCCTGCCAGCGAAGTGCTGACGCTTCCCGCGCCCTCCTCCTGCTCACTGGCAGCAGCGCGAATGGGTTGGCCCTTGCAGGACGTGGTCACCCTCTCGGTGGTGGCCCGGCCGCTCGCCGCACTCAACGCCCACCTGTCCAGCGGCGTGCGCTTGCTGGTATTGAGCAACGACGGCCGCAGCCCCGCGGCCATCGCTGCACTGTTGCGCGAACGAGGCTTCGGCCCCAGCCGTCTCACCGTGCTGGAACACCTGGGCGGCGAAGCCGAGCGGCGTATCGACAGCATTGCCAGCGAATGGAACGCCCCGCTGATCGCCGACCTGAACCTGGTCGCCATCGAATGTGTCGCTGAACCGAATACACCGCGCCTGTCCCGACTGGCCGGACTGCCGGACTCCGCCTTCAGGCACGACGGTCAATTGACCAAACGCGATGTGCGCGCCATCACCCTCGCACGTCTGGCCCCGATCCCCGGCGAACTGTTGTGGGATGTCGGTGCCGGCAGTGGCTCGATCGGCATCGAATGGATGCGCACCCACCCCGGTTGTCGCGCACTGGCCATCGAGGCGGATGACGGCCGCCAGGCGTTGATCGAGCACAACCGCGATGCCCTCGGCGTTCCCGGCCTGCAGCTGGTTCGTGGCAATGCGCCGCAGGCCTTGGCCGGCCTGGAGCGACCGGACGCGATTTTCATCGGTGGCGGTGTCACCCGTGAAGGCGTGCTGGATACGTGCTGGGCCGAACTCAAACCTGGTGGCCGGTTGATTGCCAACGCAGTCACCCTGCAAAGTGAAATGACCCTGATGGCCTGGCGCGAGCAACACGGCGGAGAGTTGACGCGAATTCATATCGCGCAAGCACAACCGCTGGGCGACTTTGACACCTGGCGCCAGGCCCTGCCGATTACCTTGCTGGACGTGACGAAGCCTTTCGATGCGTGACGAAACCGCCGAACAACCCGCCCCGCTGCGCAGTGGCCTGACCACCGGCAGTTGCGCCACCGCGACCAGCCTCGCTGCCGCACGCTTGCTGTTGGCCGGTGTAACGGCCGATGCGGTCGAAATCGTGCTGCCCAAAGGCAAGCACGTGCAGATGCGCCTGGAGTTCTGCCGCCTTACCGAGGACGGCGCCGAAGCGGGAACCCTCAAGGACGCCGGCGACGATCCCGACGTGACCCATGGCGCCCTGCTGTATTCGCAGGTGCGTCTGAGCGCCGAGCCGGGGATTCGCTTCCATGCCGGCCGCGGCGTCGGCACCGTGACCCGGCCCGGGCTGGTGCTGGGGGTCGGCGAACCGGCGATCAACCCGGTGCCACGCAAAATGATCGGCGATCACCTGGCTCGACTGGCCGACGAGCTCGGTTATGCTGGCGGTTTCGACGTTACGGTCAATGTCGAGAATGGCGAGGCACTGGCACTGAAAACCATGAACCCGCGCCTGGGCATTCTTGGCGGACTGTCGATCCTCGGCACCAGCGGCATCGTCCGACCGTTTTCATGCGCGGCCTACATCGCCTCGATCCATCAGGGCATCGACGTGGCGAAAACCAACGGATACCTGCACATCGCCGCCTGTACCGGCAACGCCAGCGAAGACACCATGCGCCAGGTCTACAACCTGCCGGAAATTGCCCTGATCGAAATGGGCGACTTCGTCGGTGCCGTACTCAAGCACCTGCGCAAAGTGCCCGTGGACAAGCTCAGCCTGTGCGGTGGTTTCGGCAAGATCAGCAAACTGGCAGCCGGGCATATGGATTTGCACAGTCGTCATTCGAGCATCGACCTGCCGCAACTGGCGCAATGGGCCGCACAGGTCGGTGCCGATACGGCATTGCAGCAAAGCATCCGCGAGGCCAACACCAGCCAGCAGGCACTGGCCATGGCCGCCGCAGCCGGGGTTGCCCTGGGCGACGCAGTCTGCCAGCACGCCCTGGATTTTGCCCGCAGCGTGGTGCCGGCACAGGTTCAGGTGGAAGTCTTTGCCATCGATCGCCAGGGCGGGATTGTCGGCCATGCAGGCGCGTTTCAATGAAGCGCATCCTGTTGCTCGGCGGTGTGACCGAAGCCCTGGCCATTGCCCGCACGCTGGGGCCGCAACACATCTATAGCCTGGCCGGTATCGGTCGGGTGCCCACGGACCTGCAATGTCAGATCCGCATTGGCGGTTACGGCGGTGCCGAGGGTCTGGCGCAATTCATTCGCTATGAAGGTATCGAACTGCTGGTCGACGCCACTCACCCCTACGCCGCCCAAATCAGCCAGAACGCTGCGACCGCCGCGCGCTTGAGCGGTGTTCCCTGCTGGGCGCTGCGACGTCCGGCCTGGCAAGCCCGGGCGGGTGATGACTGGCGGGAAGTTGCCGATTGGGCCGAACTGATCGAAGCCCTGAAACCCTTCCGCCGACCGCTGTTCACCCTCGGCCGCGAGCCCCTGCAACACCTGGACGAAATTCCTGCGGAGCAATTCTGGACCCTGCGCGCGCTGGATATCTATCCGGGCAACGAGCGCTGCGAAGTGATCGGCGCACGGGGACCGTTCCTGATCGACGATGAACGCGCGTTGTTCGAACGTCGGCAGATCGACGTATTGATCAGCAAGAACAGTGGCAGCACGGCGACCGAGCCAAAGCTGGAAGTGGCGCGTGAGCGTGGGGTGCCGGTGATTGTTTTGAAGCGGCCGGTGTTGCCTGGGGTTGAGCGGGAATTTGGCTCGGTGGCAGAAATGTTGGATGCCCTATCGATGCAGGACTATTCCTGAAAGCTGCCAAATCTCGAGACTCTGCTGGCAATAATCTCAGACGAAGCTGGCTATCTACTCTACCTCCTCAATCCTATAGTTCACCTCCTCCTGAACCAATCAAGCACACCCAACATTCACTGGGATGTACGGCCTCGCCCAAAAGAAAGTGACGCTTGCCACTCTGTATCCCAAGGAATACGATTCAACATGATCGAATTTGAGCGATCCCGAGTATTTGCCGACTGGCTCAACTCGTTGAGGGATACCATCGGCAAAGCTCGAATAATCGCCAGACTCCGGGCAGCCGAGTATGGAAATTTTGGTGATTGTGAATCGGTAGGCGCTGCGGTTTATGAGATGCGCGTTCACTATGGCCCTGGCTACAGGCTGTACTTCACTCGCAGAGATGAAGTGATTTACTTGCTGCTGATTGGAGGAGACAAGTCGACTCAAAAACGAGATATCAAACGTGCTATTCAAATGGCACACAATATCGGTAATGAGGAGTAAATCATGGCCGAACAATTTACCCGTTTTGATGCCGTCGAGTTTCTCAAGACACCGGAGGAAATGGCGGCTTATCTGGATGCCTGCTTTGAAGAGGATGCCGGAGACGGCGTGTTGATACGTGCAGCGCTCAACGATATCGCCCGAGCAAAGGGCATGACACAAATAGCCCGTGATGCCGGCCTGGGACGCGAGAGTCTTTACAAGGCGCTGAGCAGTAGTGGCAATCCTGAATTCGCGACTATCATGAAGGTTATGAAAGCTTTGGGTCTGCGTTTGCACGCCATCGCTGTCTGATTGCACTGCGACACCAAACCGCACACCGCGTTTTTACTTATCGGCCCTGATCAGGCTAAATAGCCCGCGCCTGATCGCCCACCCAAACGGATTTTGTCCCATGTCCCGACAACGGCTCGCAATTGCCTGGATAGCCTGCTTCGCAGTGCTGTTCAATTTGCTCGCCATGCCGATGTCCGGAGCGATGGCGCAAACGTCGAAGTCACCTGCCGAACAGTTGTTGTGGGGCAGCTTCTGCAGCGCCAGCGGCACCAGGATGGTGGCGATTTCCATCGGCGACCTTGAACAGAAAGCCCCGCAGAACGACGATCATTCCAATATGCAGCATTGCTGGTGCTGCTCGGGTTCTGCGCCATTGGTGGCGTTGCCGGGACATTCGCCACAGCTGTATTTCGCGCACTTCGAATCCAACCGAAGCTTGCCTGCCACCTCGCTCGACAGCCCGTCACCGCGCCAGCAATGGCCGAGCCTCAACCCCCGTGCTTCACCTCTGGTGTGATTTTTTCTCGCAATTGACCTGCGTTTAAATCGTTCCGGAGAACTGCCATGTTGAACAAACTCATCGTTCTGGCCGCGTTGCTGCTGCCTGCCTGCTTTGCCAATGCCCACGAATACAAGGTCGGCACGCTGGAAATCGCCCACCCGTGGTCCCAGGAGTTGCCACCCAGTGCGCCCACCGTTGCGGCGTATTTCGTGATCGACAACGAAGGCAAGACCGCCGACCGCCTGCTCAGCGTCGACACCCCCATTGCCGGCGAAGCGCAATTGCATGAGCACGTGATGCAAGGCGACATGATGAAAATGCAGCACGTACCGAGCGTGGAAGTGCCCGCCGGTGGCGAGGTCACTTTCGCACCGATGGCCTATCACGTGATGTTGCTGGGTCTCAAGGACCGCAGCCTGCTGGTTGACGGCAAGCGCTTCCCCATGACACTGCACTTCGAAAAAGCCGGTGACGTGACGGTCGAAGTCGCGGTGCAGAAGCAGGCGCCGGACGGCATGCAAGCGCACATGCACAATCCGTAATCGCCTGAGCTGAAAACGCCCATGCGCCCGCTTAGCGCCAGGTCATCCAGGCCACGCAGTCAGGCATTGAGCCTGACACGCGGCAGCTGGATCAGCCTGTTCGCCATGCTGATGATCTTTATCGGTCCGCTGATTTCCCAGTCGATGCCGATGGATTCGCGCGCCATGTCGATGAGCATGCCTGCGGGTATGAGCATGGACATGTCTGCGATGGAGCATGCCGACCACGGCAAGCAAACCTCCGCCGAGCATTGCCCGCCAGCCCCGGGGCACCATGTGCTGTGGGAAAAGTGCGGCTATTGCAGCCTGCTGTTCAATTGCCCGGCGCTGACCGGCGGCGTGTCCTTCGCCAACTTCGTCATTCCACCTGTCAACACCTTCACCACACCCTCTCCGCGCCTGGGTCATGCCCGGCAAACCTTCTTCCCCGGCGCCCGTACCCGCGCCCCGCCGTTCATCGTCGCGTAAACACTCACTGCTGATTTCGCACGGTCCGCAAGACAGCCAAAGCCCGCTAACACAGGGAAAGCTTCAGGCTGCCGGCCGTGTCGTTTACGACTGTTCGATGGAAATTTCATGTCCAGGTTTTCTGCTGACACACGCTTGAGCCCAGCTCAAGTCTCCATGGCCCAAAACGAATCCGGCATTCGTTTCAGGCACGCCACTGCGATTTTGTGCAGTGCATTGCTGGCGCCTTCCGCGCTGGCCGATGAACACGCCGGTCACACTGAAGAACTGAGCCCGACGGTGATTACCGCCGTTGCCCCCAGCTCGCCATTGACCATCGTCACCAACCCCAAGGACCCGCGCCAACCGGTGCCGGCCAGCGATGGCTCGGATTATCTGAAAACCATTCCGGGTTTCGCCCAGGTGCGCAACGGCGGCACCAACGGCGACCCGGTGCTGCGCGGCATGTTCGGCTCGCGGCTGAACATCCTCACCAACGGCGGCATGATGCTCGGCGCCTGTCCCGGGCGGATGGACGCGCCGACCTCCTACATTTCGCCGGAAACCTACGACAAGCTGACCGTGATCAAAGGCCCGCAAACCGTGCTCTGGGGACCGGGCGCTTCGGCCGGCACCATCCTGTTCGAGCGCGAACCGGAACACTTCGGCGAGCTAGGCACACGGGTCAACGCCAGCGTGCTGGCCGGCTCCAACGGGCGCTTCGACAAACTGGTGGACACCGCTGCCGGCGGGCCACTGGGCTACGTGCGGGTAATCGGCAACACCGCACATGCAGACGACTACCAGGATGGCAACAACGACACCGTCCCATCGCGCTACGACAAATGGAACGGCGACGTCGCACTCGGCTGGACCCCGGATGCCGATACCCTGCTGGAGCTGACCGCCGGCAAGGGTGACGGTGAAGCGCGCTACGCCGGGCGCAGCATGGACGGTTCGCAGTTCCTGCGCGAAAGCCTCGGCCTGCGCTTCGAGAAATCCAACATCGGCGATGTGCTGGATACGGTCGAGGCGCAGGTCTACTACAACTACGCCGACCACGTGATGGACAACTACACCCTGCGCACGCCGTCCGGCACCGGCATGATGGCCGGCCCCATGGCCTCCAACGTCGACCGCCGCACACTCGGCGCACGGATCAAGGCCACCTGGCGTTGGGCTGATGTGCAACTGATCAGCGGCATCGACGCACAGACCAACGAGCATCGCCAGCGCGGTGCCATGGGCGTCGACACCTACAAGGACCTGCCCTACACCAAGGATGCCGACTTCCATAACTACGGTGTGTTCGGCGAACTGACCTGGTACGCCGCCGAGCGTGACCGCTTGATCAGCGGTGCACGCCTGGACCGCGCCTCGGCCAAGGACTATCGGCAAACCATCGGCTCGGGAATGATGACCCGCCCGAATCCGACCGCCGACGACACCCGCGCCGACACCCTGCCAAGCGGCTTCATCCGCTACGAGCATGACCTGGCCGACAGCCCGACCACCTTGTACGCGGGCCTCGGTCACACCCAACGGTTCCCGGATTACTGGGAGCTGTTTTCACCCAAATCCGGCCCCGCCGGTTCGGTGAATGCCTTCGACTCGATCAAACCGGAAAAAACCACCCAGCTCGATTTCGGCCTGCAATACAAGACCGAAACACTCCAAGCCTGGGCCTCGGGTTACGTCGGGCAGGTGCGCGATTACATCCTGTTCAACTACACCCCAACGATGATGGGCACGACCTCGCAAGCCGAGAACATCGACGCACGAATCATGGGCGGCGAACTGGGCGCCGCGTACAACCTCACTGAACACTGGAAAGCCGACGCGACCCTGGCCTATGCCTGGGGCAAGAACAGCAGCGATGGCTCTGCATTGCCGCAGATGCCGCCGCTGGATACCCGTTTCGGCCTGACCTACAGCGAAGACAACTGGAGTGCCGGCGCACTGTGGAGAGTGGTCGCCGCACAAAACCGTATCGACCAGAACAAGGGCAACGTGGTCGGCAAGGACTTCGGCAAGACGCCAGGGTTTGGCGTGTTCTCCCTCAACGGTGCCTATCGGATCAACAGCAACTGGAAGGTCAGCAGCGGCGTCGACAACCTGTTCGGCAAGGCTTACGCCGAGCACTTGAACCTGGCCGGAAACGCCGGCTTCGGCTACCCCGCCAATGACCCGCAAGCCATCAAGGAGCCGGGGCGCACGCTCTGGACCAAGGTGGATATGAGCTTTTAAGAGCATCGCGGGCAAGCCCGCTCCCACATGGACAATGTTGAACCTGTGGGAGCGGGTTTGCCCGCGATCGGTTGCGCAGCAACCGTAAAACAAACAACTAAAAAATCCAGCCAAGCGGAGCACACGTGATGAAACAGCCCAAAGTGAACTTCTACAACCTGGCCTGGCGCTGGCATTTCTATGCCGGATTGTTCGTTGCGCCATTCATGGTGATGCTGGCCCTGACCGGCACCATTTACCTGTTCAAGCCGCAACTCGATTCGCTGATGTACAGCAGCCTGCTCAACGTGCCGGCCGGTCATCACACTATCGCGGCCGACGACCTGCTCAAGCGGGTGAAAGATGCGTATCCCCAGGCAACGATCAAACAGTACCTGCCACCGGTCAATGCCGAACGCAGCGCCCAGTTTGTCGTGCTCAACGAAGGCAACGAGCTGAACGTTTTTGTCGATCCGTACCACGGCGACATCCTCGGCGAGCAGGACGCCAAGAAGAACCTGCAAGCCATTGCGCGCGCGATTCACGGCGAGCTGATGATCGGCACCGTCGGCGACCGGCTGATCGAACTGGCGGCCGGTTGGGGTGTGGTACTGGTGGTATCCGGGGTATTCCTGTGGTGGCCGCGCGGTCAGGCCGCCGGCATTCTGTGGCCACGCCTGAGCAGTCGCGGCCGGGTACTTTGGCGTGACTTGCATGCCGTCACCGGATTCTGGGGCGCCTCCCTGCTGCTGGTGATGCTGCTCAGCGGCATGACCTGGACCGGCTTCTGGGGCCAGCAATACGCAGCCGTGTGGAACGTCTTTCCGGCGGCAATGTGGGACAACGTACCGAAGTCCGACGTCGAGGCGCGCAGCCTCAACAGCGCCACCCGCCAGACCGTGCCCTGGGCCATGGAAAACACGCCGATGCCCATGTCCGGCGACCACGCCGAACACATGGCCCACGATGGCGCGCAAGCCGGCCCGGCCGCACCGACCATCAGCCTGCAGGACGTGCAGAACATCGCCACCCAAAGCAAGGTCGAGCCGGGCTACAGCATCACCTTGCCAACGACCGCCACGGGTGTGTTCACCATCGCCGTGTTCGCCGATGACCCGCGCAATGACGCCACGTTGCACATCGACCAGTACACCGGCAAGGTCCTTGCCGATGTGCGTTACGAGCAATATGGCGCCGTCGCCCGCGCCACGGAAATCGGCGTGATGCTGCACGAAGGCAAGATGTTCGGCACGCTCAATCAGATCATCGTGTTGCTGATCTGCCTGATGATCCTGCTCAGCGCGGTCAGCGGCGTGGTGATCTGGTGGAAGCGTCGTCCGCAAGGAAAACTCGGCGTACCGCCGCTGCGCCACGACCTGCCGAAATGGAAAACCGCCATGGTGATCATGTTCGCCCTCGCGGTGGCCTTCCCGTTGGTGGGCGCTTCGCTGGTGGTGGTGTGGGTGCTGGATCGTGTACTGCTGTCGCGTTTTACCCGGCAGACTGAGAGCGCCTCATCTTCATCATGAAACAGCTGAGATGCGCGGGGCTCAAGGAGCTGTAAACTCCCGCGCATGTCACCTCGACCTTCTTCGCGAGCAGGCTCTCTCCCACATTTGACCCTGTTCCAATGTGGGAGCGAGCCTGCTCGCGATGGGGTCAGCCGCACCACCGATGTACCAAGAGCATTTGCATGACCTCGCTGAACCTCGCAAACATTTCCTGGACGCCCCTGGGCCACGGCCATTGCCACCATCAATTCCAGCTGCGTGATGCCTCCGTGCACGTGGCCGCGGGTGAGTTCGTCGGGTTGATCGGCCCCAACGGCAGTGGCAAGACCAGCCTGTTGCGTTGTGCCTGGCGCTTCAGTAAACCGGAGCACGGCGAGGTCAGGCTCGATCACCAGAATGTCTGGAAACAGTCTTCACGCTGGTGTGCGCAACGCATCGCCGTGGTCTTGCAGGAGTTCCCCGACGCCTTCGGCCTGACCGTCGAGGAAGTGGTCGCCATGGGCCGCACGCCGCACAAAGGCCTGTTCGATGGCGACTCGCTCGAGGACTCGACACTCATTCATCAGGCGCTGGAGTCCGTCGGCCTCAAGGGCTTCGATGACCATGAGTTCGCCACCCTCTCAGGCGGTGAAAAACAGCGGGTTATCCTCGCCCGAGCCCTGGCCCAGCAACCGCAACTGCTGATCCTCGACGAGCCGACCAACCACCTCGACCCACGCTATCAGCTTGAGCTGTTGAAGTTGGTCAAGCACCTGAACATCGGCACCCTGGCGAGCATCCACGACCTCAACCTGGCGGCGGCTTTTTGTGATCGGCTGTACGTGATCAACCATGGCCGCATCGTCGCCAGCGGCACGCCGCAAGAGGTGCTCACCACCGCCCTGCTGCGCAATGTGTTTGGCGTCGACGCGCTTATCGATGACCATCCGCTGCACGGCTACCCACGAATCACCTGGATAACCCAACCATGAATTTGCGTTCCCTGCTGCGCTCCGGCCTCTGCCTCGTGATGCTGTCGATCAGCGCCCAGGCCTTGGCCGAAGCCACCCATTACCCGCTGACAGTCAAAAGCTGCAACCGCGAAGTGACCTTCACGCAAGCACCGCAACATGCCCTCAGCCACGACATCAACATGACCCAGATGATGCTCGCCCTCGGCCTCAAACCACGAATGGCCGGCTACAGCGGCGTCAGTGGCTGGAAGGCCGTGACACCCGACATGCAGTCGCTGCTCGACGGTCTGCCGGAACTGGCGGCCAAGTACCCGTCGGTGGAAACCCTGCTCGATGCCAACGTCGATTTCCTCTTCGCAGGCTGGGACTACGGCATGCGCGTGGGCGGCGATCTCACTCCGCAAACCCTGCAGCCGCTGGGCATCAATGTGTATGAGCTGAGCGAATCCTGCGCCTTCGTGATGAAGCGCCCACCGGCCAGCCTCGAAGACACCTACAACGACCTGCGCAACCTCGGCAGGATCTTCGACGTGCAGGACCGCGCCAACGCCCTGGTCGCCCACATGCAGGCGCAAGTGGCGGACATTCGCAAAACCCTGCCCGCGCAAAGACCGCGGGTCTTCCTGTACGACAGCGGCGAAGACCGGGCCATGACCTCAGGCCGACTGGGCATGCCGCAAGCACTGATCGACGCCGCTGGCGGGCGCAACATCCTGGAGGATGTCGAGGCAAGCTGGACCCGGGTCAATTGGGAAAGCGTGGTCGAACACAACCCGCAGGTGATCGTGATCGTCGACTACAGCGAAATCACCGCCGAACAGAAGATTCAGTTCCTGCTGGCAAACAAGGCCCTGCAATCGGTGGAAGCGATCAAGCACCGGCGCTTCATCGTCATCCCCTACGTGCAGGCCACGCCGGGGATCGATAACGTGCTGGCGGTCGCTACCCTGGCCAAGGGTTTCCACGGCGAATGATCAACCGTCGCTACGTCCTGTTGCTGATCGCCCTCGGTGCGCTGTTGCTGGTGTCGTGCGTGGTGTCCCTGGGTTTCGGCCCGGCGCGGGTACCGCTGGACGTGGTGTGGCGCATTCTGTTGCACAAACTGTTCGGCTTCGGTGTACCGGACTGGAACCCCGGGCAGGAACATATCGTCTGGCTGATCCGCGTGCCGCGCATGCTGCTCGGCGCACTCGTGGGCGCCGGGCTGGCTTTGATCGGCGCCGTGCTGCAAGCGGTGACGCGCAATCCGCTGGCTGACCCGCATTTACTCGGCGTCACGTCCGGCGCGACGTTGGGCGCGGTGATCGTGGTGTTGCATGTCGGAGAAATCGTTGGCCTGCTGACCCTGCCGATCGCAGCCTTCATCGGTGCATTGCTGAGCATGCTGGTGGTGCTGATGATCGCCAGCCGCCACGGTCGCCTCGACAGTGATCGATTGTTGTTGTGCGGCGTGGCGGTGTCGTTCGTGATGATGGCGATCGCCAATTTGTTGCTGTTCCTGGGCGACCACCGAGCCAGTTCGGCGGTGATGTTCTGGATGCTCGGCGGACTCGGGCTGGCGCGCTGGGAATTGCTGGCGGTACCGACCGCCAGTGTGTTGTTCGGGCTGGTTTTGCTGCTGGGCATGGCGCGACCGTTGAATGCGCTGATGGCCGGTGAGCAGACGGCAGTGACCCTGGGCCTGAATGCGCGCACCGTGCGCCTGCGGGTATTTCTGATTGCATCGCTGATGACCGGGGTGCTGGTGTCGATCAGCGGCTCGATCGGTTTTGTCGGACTGATGGTGCCGCACATCGCACGGCGTCTGGTCGGGGCTGAACACCGAAGGGTGCTGCCGGTGTGCGTGTTGCTCGGCAGCGTGTTTCTGGTCTGGGTCGACGTCGCCGCCCGGACGATGATCGCGCCCGAAGACTTGCCCATCGGGGTGGCCACGGCGGCGATTGGCGGGTTGTTCTTCATCGGCTTGATGCGACGTCGTTAACGCCATGTTTAATTAAAAAAAACTTCAAAACTGCATGGATGTCTGGAAAAACCTCGTATTGAGTTAGCACTTAACAAATCCATTACCACGCTCATACTCCGCCCCCGCGAGTTGAATAATAAAAACACTCGCGCACTTCAATGATGATTATTCCTACACCTTAATCGTCACAACTCTTACAAGAGCGGAAAGAGGTAAACATGTTCAAAAAACTCATCATATCCATCGCACTTGTTTCAACGCCTGCATGGGCAGCCAAGCCCCCCTTTACTGGCGTTGACTACAGCGGCCGATATCAATGCACCGGGATGGACAGCCATATCGGTGCGTTTGAAGGTGTTGTCGACATGAAACTCAATGCCGAACAAAGTACCGGCGAACATGGCGCCTACGGTTTTACCCTGACGCTCCTCGACAACTCCCGGTATGACGGGTTTGCCGCCGCCAGCTTGAATTCCCTGGCGATTTACTTTGCCCATACGGATCCGTCGCATAAGGACTACGGTGTCGGAATAGCGAACATCGCTTCCACGCCTGACGGAAAAACTTCATTCACCAAGTACTACTACGGCCCGGAGTACGAAGGTGGCGGACATGGTTTTGAAACCTGCATCAAAAGCTGAGTTGATGCGCCGCTGACTTTGTGGGAGCGGGCTTGCTCGCGAAAGCAGTGGATCAGTCGACACTGTAATCGACTGACCTGACGCTTTCGCGAGCAAGCCCGCTCCCACAATTGATCGATGCTGCCCGCCCCAATCTGGCGCAACGCTTCGCACCAACACGCCTGCCGCGATCCTTCCTGGTGCGCCATCAATCCGCACAACCGCTCTAAAACGCCATTCCCGTACCTTTCCCCGACCGGGCACAGCCCTTGCTAAAGACCCTTCAGTAGTCCGCATCTGCCAACCAAGAAAACTCATAAGTTCATGGAGATCGCACAATGAAGCGTCGCAGTTTGATCAAGGCTTTCACTCTCTCGGCATCCATTGCCGCAATGGGCATGACCTGGACCGTCCAGGCCGCCGAGACCATCAAGGTCGGTATTCTGCATTCGTTGTCCGGGACCATGGCGATCTCCGAAACGTCGTTGAAAGACATGGCGCTGATGACCATCGACGAGATCAACGCCAAGGGTGGCGTGAACGGCAGGATGCTGGAACCGGTGGTGGTCGACCCGGCGTCGAACTGGCCGCTGTTCGCCGAAAAGGGTCGTCAGTTGCTGACCCAGGACAAAGTCGCCGTGGTGTTCGGCTGCTGGACTTCGGTGTCGCGCAAATCGGTACTGCCGGTGTTCGAAGAGCTCAATGGCCTGCTGTTCTACCCGGTGCAGTACGAAGGCGAAGAAATGTCGCCGAACGTGTTCTACACCGGCGCCGCGCCGAACCAGCAGGCGATCCCCGCCGTTGAATACCTGATGAGCGAAGAAGGCGGCAGCGCCAAACGCTACTTCCTGCTCGGCACCGACTACGTCTACCCGCGCACCACCAACAAGATCCTGCGCTCGTTCCTGCATTCCAAAGGTGTGGCCGACAAGGACATCGAAGAGGTCTACACCCCCTTCGGTCACAGCGACTACCAGACCATCGTCGCCAACATCAAGAAGTTCTCGGCGGGCGGCAAGACCGCCGTCATCTCCACCGTCAACGGCGACTCCAACGTGCCGTTCTACAAAGAACTGGCCAACCAGGGCCTGAAAGCCACCGACGTTCCGGTCGTGGCGTTCTCGGTCGGCGAAGAAGAACTGCGCGGCATCGACACCAAGCCACTGGTGGGCAACCTCGCCGCGTGGAACTACTTCGAATCGGTCGAGAACCCGGTGAACAAGAAGTTCGTCGAAGACTGGAAAGCCTACGCCAAGAAACACAACCTGCCGGGCGCCGACAAAGCGGTGACCAACGACCCGATGGAAGCCACCTATGTCGGCATCCACATGTGGGCGCAAGCCGCCGAAAAAGCCAAATCCACCGAGGTCGACAAAGTCCGCGAAGCCCTGGCCGGCCAGACCTTTGCTGCGCCGTCCGGTTACACGCTGACCATGGACAAGACCAATCACCACCTGCACAAGCCGGTGATGATCGGTGAGATCCAGTCTGACGGTCAGTTCAACGTGGTGTGGCAGACCGAAGGACCGATCCGCGCCCAACCGTGGAGCCCGTTCATCCAGGGCAACGACAAGAAGCCGGAGTATGCGGTGAAGAGCAACTAAGCCACAGGATGTCGGGCCCGGGCACTTTGTCTCAGGCCGACACAAATCCCTGTGGGAGCTGGCTTGCCTGCGATGGCATCGCCTCGGTGCAGCAAATACATCGAGTCGCCTGCATCGCTGGCAAGCCAGCTCCCACAATGTCCGCGTCAAGGCGACTTACTATGCCCACCGCCCTTTACCGCCTCATCCTCGCCATCGCACTCTTGCTGCCGATGGCCACCCACGCCGGCGACGCCGAAGACTTCGTCGCCGCCAATCCCGTGCAGCAAGCCAAACTTCTGGAAGCCTGGGCCGCGCAGCCCGATCCGGCCCGTATCGAGTTGATCGATGCCCTGCAACAAGGCGAACTGACCATCGACGGGCAACCGAAAACCCTGCGCCTGAACAACCGCCTGCGGGGTCTGATCGACTCGGCCCTGGCCAGTCATCAGTTGCTCGCCGCCGACGCCAAAATCCGTCTGGCCGCCGCGCAGCAATTGCAGAAGAGTGCCAAACCGGCGCAGTTGAAATTTCTCGACCAGCAACTGGCGGGTGAAACGGATGAAGGCGTCCACGCAGCCCTCAGCCTGGCCCTGGCCAATCTGCAACTGGTCGACAGCGATCCGGCCGTGCGCCTCGCTGCCGTGCGCCTGCTCGGCGAAACCGGCGATCCGCTGGCCCGCACCCGCCTCGAAAGCCTGCTGGAGCCGGGCGTTGAAACCGATGCGATGGTGCGCACCGCCGCTGAAACCAGCCTCGCCCAGGTCAAGCGCAAACTGCTGGTCGGCGAGATGCTGGGCCAGGCGTTCAGCGGCATGTCCCTCGGTTCGATCCTGCTGCTCGCGGCACTGGGCCTTGCGATCACCTTTGGTCTGCTCGGCGTGATCAACATGGCTCACGGCGAGATGCTGATGCTCGGCGCCTACTCGACCTATGTGGTGCAACTGATGTTCCAGCGCTTCGCTCCGCAGGCCATCGAGTTCTATCCATTGATCGCGCTACCCGTGGCATTTTTCGTCACCGCCGCCATCGGCATGGCGCTGGAGCGCACGGTGATTCGCCACCTTTATGGCCGACCACTGGAAACCCTGCTCGCCACCTGGGGCATCAGCCTGATGCTGATTCAGCTTGTTCGGTTGCTGTTCGGCGCGCAGAACGTCGAAGTGGCCAACCCGGCCTGGCTGTCGGGCGGGATTCAGGTGCTGCCCAATCTCGTGCTGCCGTACAACCGCATCGTCATCATTGTCTTTGCGCTGTTTGTGGTGGTGCTGACCTGGCTGCTGCTGAACAAGACACGCCTGGGCCTGAACGTACGAGCGGTCACCCAGAATCGCAACATGGCCGCCTGCTGCGGCGTGCCCACCGGACGCGTGGACATGCTCGCCTTCGGTCTCGGCTCGGGCATCGCCGGCCTCGGTGGCGTGGCCCTGAGCCAGATCGGCAACGTCGGCCCGGACCTCGGCCAGAGCTACATCATCGACTCGTTCCTGGTGGTGGTGCTCGGTGGTGTCGGCCAGTTGGCCGGTAGCGTGCTGGCGGCATTCGGCTTAGGGATAGCCAACAAGATTCTCGAACCGCAGATCGGTGCGGTACTCGGCAAGATCCTCATCCTCGCGCTGATCATTCTGTTCATCCAGAAACGTCCGCAAGGCCTCTTCGCACTCAAAGGACGGGTGATCGACTGATGAACCAGCCCCTACTCGTTACCGCGACCCAAAAAGCCGGCCCCAAAGTCTCGATTGCCATCGGCGCAGTGATCCTCATTGTGTTGCTGGCGTTACCGCTGCTGTCGTTGTTACCGGTGGACAACACGCTGCATGTTTCAGCCTATACGCTGACGTTGGTGGGCAAGATTCTCTGCTACGCCATCGTCGCCCTGGCGCTCGATCTAGTCTGGGGCTACGCCGGCCTGCTGTCCCTGGGGCACGGCCTGTTCTTCGCCCTCGGCGGCTATGCCATGGGCATGTACCTGATGCGCCAGGCTTCGGGCGATGGCTTGCCGGCGTTCATGACGTTCCTGTCGTGGACTGAAATGCCGTGGTTCTGGACCGGCACCAGTAGCTTCCTCTGGACCCTGTGCCTGGTGGTATTGGCGCCGGGGTTGCTGGCGCTGGTGTTCGGTTTCTTCGCCTTCCGTTCGCGGATCAAGGGCGTGTATTTCTCGATCATGACCCAGGCCCTGACCTTCGCTGGCATGTTGCTGTTCTTCCGCAACGAAACCGGTTTTGGCGGCAACAACGGCTTCACCAACTTCCGCACCATTCTCGGCTTTAGCATCACCGAACCGGGCACCCGCGCGGTGCTGTTTTTCGCCACGGTGCTGTTGCTGGTGGCGAGCCTGTACATCGGCTGGCGCCTGGCGCAGAGCAAGTTCGGTCGGGTACTGACCGCGTTGCGCGATGCGGAGAACCGCCTGATGTTCTGCGGCTACGATCCGCGCGGGTTCAAGTTGTTTGTCTGGGTGCTGAGCGCGGTGTTGTGTGGCCTGGCCGGTGCGCTGTACGTGCCGCAAGTCGGCATCATCAACCCGAGCGAGATGTCGCCGACCAACTCGATCGAAGCGGCTGTATGGGTCGCTCTCGGCGGGCGCGGCACCTTGATCGGTCCGTTGCTCGGTGCCGGCGTGGTCAACGGCATGAAGAGCTGGTTCACCGTGGCCTTCCCCGAATACTGGCTGTTCTTCCTCGGCGCGCTGTTCATTGTCGTGACCCTGTACCTGCCCAAAGGCGTGATCGGTCTGCTGAAGAAAGGAGGTGAATCATGAGAATCACGGCAACCGCTGAATTCATGCTCGAACCGGCGTTTTTCCCCGTAGAACCCAACAAGGACGCCGGTAGCAGCCGCGACGCCATCGGTCTCGGCCAGCGCGCCGGCAAAGGCCTGAATACACGCCACGGCACCATCCTGACCCTGGAAGACATCAGCGTCAGCTTCGACGGCTTCAAGGCGCTGAACGATTTGAACCTGTACATCGGCGTCGGCGAACTGCGCTGCATCATCGGCCCCAATGGCGCAGGCAAGACCACGCTGATGGACGTGATCACCGGCAAGACCCGCCCCAGCCACGGCAAAGCCTGGTTCGGCGAAACCCTGGACCTGACGCAGATGGGCGAAGTGCAGATCGCCCAGGCCGGCATCGGGCGCAAGTTCCAGAAGCCGACGGTGTTCGAAGCCTTGAGCGTGTTCGAGAACCTGGAACTGGCGCAGAAAACCGACAAGTCGGTGTGGGCCAGCTTGCGGGCGCGCTTGAGCGGCGAGCAGAAAGACCGCATCGCCGAAGTGCTGGATACCATTCGCTTGACCAGTTCGGTCAATCGCCCGGCCGGCTTGCTGTCCCACGGCCAGAAGCAGTTCCTCGAGATCGGCATGCTGCTGATGCAGGACCCGCAATTGCTGCTGCTCGATGAACCGGTGGCGGGCATGACCGACGCCGAAACCGAGTTCACCGCCGAGCTGTTCAAGCGCCTGGCCGGCAAGCACTCGCTGATGGTGGTGGAACACGACATGGGCTTCGTCGGCTCGATTGCCGACCACGTCACCGTGTTGCATCAGGGCAGCGTGCTAGCCGAGGGCTCACTGGAGCAGGTGCAGGACAACGAACGGGTGATCGAGGTCTATCTCGGTCGATAGACCTGCAAACACATACCAATGTGGGAGCGGGCTTGCTCGCGAAAGCAGTGTGTCCGTCGATGCAAATGTTGAATGTCAGTCCGCATTCGCGAGCAAGCCCGCTCCCACAGGGGAATTGAGGAGTATTTGAGAATGCTACAAGTCGAAAAACTGCACCAGTACTACGGCGGAAGCCACATCCTGCGCGGCCTGACGTTTGACGTGAAGGTCGGCGAAGTCACCTGTCTGCTCGGGCGCAACGGCGTGGGCAAGACCACCCTGCTCAAATGCCTGATGGGCCTGCTGCCGGCCAGGGAAGGCGCGGTGAACTGGGAGGGCAACCCCATCACCGCGTTCAAGCCGCACCAGCGCGTGCATGCCGGCATTGCCTACGTACCCCAGGGCCGGGAGATCTTCGGCCGCCTCACCGTGGAAGAGAACCTGCTGATGGGGCTGTCGCGGTTTCCCGGTAGCGAAGCCAGGGAAGTCCCGGCGTTTATCTACGAGCTGTTCCCGGTGCTGTTGCAAATGAAGCAGCGGCGCGGCGGCGATCTGTCCGGCGGCCAGCAACAGCAACTGGCCATCGGCCGCGCGCTGGCCAGCCGCCCTCGCCTGCTGATCCTCGACGAGCCCACCGAAGGCATCCAGCCGTCGGTGATCAAGGAGATCGGTGCCGTGATCAAAAAACTCGCGGCCCGGGGCGACATGGCCATTCTGCTGGTGGAGCAGTTCTACGATTTCGCCGCCGAACTGGCTGACCAATACCTGGTGATGTCCCGGGGCGAGATCGTGCAACAGGGCCGTGGAGAAAACATGGAAGCGGAAGGCGTACGCGGGCTCGTTACCATCTGAGCCGTCACCGTCCGCTTTTATTGACAGGGCACCAATTTGTCGCGCCAAAGCTACGATTTCGCACGCTATTGGTGCGCCGCAACACTCAACAGCCTCATCCTGCCTGCAATGTCTGGCGGCACAGCCTTTGCAAACATCCTGATGACCTCTCGACAAGCATTGACTATGACTCTCGCGGCTTCAGGCGTTTTGTTCACCCCCAGTTGGCACGCCGAACTGGAACTGGGCTACGCCCGATTCGACAACACCACGCGCCCGGTCCAGCGTCGGCACAAAGGCCCGCTACGGGTACAAAAGCACCTGTATGCCGAAGGGCCGGAAGTCTGCCAGCACATCATCGTCCACCCACCCGGCGGAATTGCCGGCGGCGATCGACTGAATATTTCTGCCAGCGTCGAGGGCAATGCCTGGGCGCAAATCACCAGCCCCGGCGCGGCCAAGTGGTATCGCGCTGCCGGCCCGGCCTTTCAGCAATTGAAGTTGAAGGTGGCGGCCGGTGCGACACTGGAATGGCTGCCCCAGGAGACGATCATTTTCAGTGCGGCCCAGGCTGAACTCAGCACCGCCATCGACCTTGAAGGCGATGCGCGTCTGTTCTACTGGGACGTCGTGGCCCTGGGCCGTCCGGCCAGTGGCGAGCGCTTCGACCATGGGCATTTCCAGGCGCGACTGGATGTGCGTCGCGACGGCCAGTTGCTCTGGCATGAACGTCAGCGCATTGTCGGAGCGGACGGTTTACTTGATTCGCCCATCGGGCTCGACGGGCAGCCGGTGTTTGCCACGTTGTTGGTGACGGGTGAGATCGATAGCGAACTGCTGGAGTCCTGCCGATCGCTGCCCAACGATGTGCGCGGGGATTTGACCCAGTTGCCGGGGTTGCTGGTTGCACGGTGCCTGGCGAGTGAGGCGTTGTTGGCGCGGGGCTGGCTGATTGATTTGTGGCGATTGCTCAGGCCAGCTCTGCTTGGCCGCGAAGCGGTCCCCCCGAGAATATGGAGCACCTGAATATGCAGCTCCTGGAGTCGTATGGGTTGCAAGATTTAACCTTTTAAACTGCCGATTATGGATGTCTACGATGGACCTGACCCCACGCGAAAAAGACAAGCTGCTGATCTTCACCGCGGGCCTGGTGGCCGAGCGGCGTTTGGCGCGCGGCGTGAAACTCAATTACCCGGAAACCATGGCCTATATCTCCGCGGCCCTGCTCGAAGGCGCCCGTGACGGCCAGACCGTGGCCGACCTGATGCACCTGGGCACCACCCTGCTGACTCGTGAACAAGTGATGGAAGGCATCCCGGAAATGATCCCGGAAATCCAGGTCGAGGCCACCTTTCCCGATGGCACCAAACTGGTCACCGTCCACCAACCCATCGCCTGAGGCCGCGCCATGACTTACCGCATCCGCGATGCCGTGCATGCCGACTTGCCGGCCATCTGTGACATCTACAACGACGCCGTGCTCAACACCACGGCGATCTGGAATGAACAGGCGGTCGACCTCGGCAACCGCCAGGCATGGTTCAGCGCCCGGCAATCCCAGGCTTACCCGATTCTGGTGATCGTCGATGGTGAAAATTCGGTACTGGGCTATGCCTCATTCGGTGACTGGCGACCTTTCGACGGTTTCCGCCACACCGTCGAGCACTCGGTCTACGTGCGCAGCGACCAGCGCGGCAACGGCCTCGGCCCACAACTGATGGAAGCGCTGGTCGAGCGCGCCAAAGGCTGCGGCAAGCACGTGATGGTCGCCGCCATCGAAAGCGGTAACGCCGCGTCCATTCGCTTGCATGAGCGCATCGGTTTCATCACCACCGGGCAAATGCCTCAGGTCGGCACCAAATTCGGCCGCTGGCTGGATCTGACGTTCATGCAACTGACCCTCAACCCCGGCGCGCAGCCGCCAGGCATCAACCAGGAGTAATACCCGATGAACGCCGCCCAACTGCGACGCGTCAACGTTGAAAGCTTTGCGCACTATCGTCAGGGCCTGATCGACCTGCTGCTCGACGCCGTCGGCTACGGGGCCAGTGTCGGCTTCATGGCCGGCCTCGATGCGACCCAGGCACACGCCTATTTTGATGAGGTCCAGGACAACCTGAACAAGGGCAATCTGTTGCTGTGGGTGGTGGTCAAGGACGAACAGGTGCAGGCCAGCGTGCAGTTGGGCTTGTGCCAGAAAGCCAACGGCCTCAACCGCGCCGAAGTGCAAAAGCTGCTGGTGCGCGAACATGCCCGGCGTCGCGGTCTGGGCCAGCAACTGATGAGCGCGCTGGAGGCGGCCGCCCTGCAACACAAGCGCGGCATGCTGTACCTCGACACCGAGGCCGGTTCGCCCGCCGAAGCCTTCTACCAATCGCTGGGCTATACCCGCGCCGGTGAAATCCCCGACTACGCCTGCGACCCGAGCGGCCGCTACAAACCGACCGCCCTTTATTACAAGATTCTCCAAGGAGCCCAATGATGATTCCCGGTGAATACCAGATCCAGCCCGGTGACATCGAACTCAACGTCGGCCGCCGCACGATCAGCCTGAAGGTGGCCAACAGTGGTGACCGGCCGATCCAGGTCGGCTCGCATTATCACTTTTTCGAAACCAACGACGCCCTGGCGTTCGACCGTGCCGCCAGTCGCGGCATGCGCCTGAACATCCCGGCCGGCACGGCGGTGCGTTTCGAACCGGGGCAGAGTCGCGAGGTGGAGTTGGTGGATCTGGCGGGGCATCGTCGGGTGTTCGGGTTTGCCGGCAGGATCATGGGTGATCTTTAAGTAACGCTGCGGCCGCACTGGCGTCATCGCGAGCAAGCTCGCTCCCACAGTTGATCGCATTCCTCTGTGGGAGCGAGCTTGCTCGCGATAGTGAGCGCAGCGAACGATCTCAAATCCAATTAAACCCCAAGGCAAGCGCATGAAAATCTCAAGACAAGCCTACGCCGACATGTTCGGTCCCACCGTCGGTGACAAGGTGCGCCTGGCCGATACCGAATTGTGGATCGAAGTGGAACAGGACTTCACCACCTACGGCGAAGAAGTGAAATTCGGTGGCGGTAAAGTCATTCGTGACGGCCAGGGTCAGAGCCAATTGCTGGCCGCTGACGTGGTCGACACCCTGATCACCAACGCGCTGATCATCGATCACTGGGGTATCGTGAAGGCAGACGTCGGTCTCAAGGACGGGCGCATCGCGGCGATCGGCAAAGCCGGCAATCCGGACATCCAGCCCAACGTCAACATCGCCATTGGCGCCAGCACCGAAGTCATCGCCGGCGAAGGCATGATCCTCACCGCCGGCGGCATCGACACCCATATCCACTTCATTTGCCCGCAGCAGATCGAAGAGGCATTGATGAGCGGTATCACCACCATGATCGGTGGCGGCACCGGACCGGCCACCGGCACCAATGCGACCACATGCACCTCCGGGCCGTGGCACCTGGCGCGCATGCTTCAGGCCGCCGACGCATTCCCGATGAACATCGGCCTCACCGGCAAGGGCAACGCCAGCTTGCCGGAGCCGTTGATCGAACAGGTCAAGGCCGGTGCCATCGGCCTCAAGTTGCATGAGGACTGGGGCACCACACCCGCGAGCATCGACAACTGCCTGAGCGTGGCCGACCGGTTCGACGTGCAGGTGGCGATCCACACCGACACCCTCAACGAATCCGGTTTCGTCGAGACCACCCTCGCCGCCTTCAAGGGCCGCACCATTCACACCTATCACACCGAAGGTGCCGGTGGCGGTCACGCGCCGGACATCATCAAGGCCTGCGGTTTTGCCAACGTGCTACCGAGTTCGACCAACCCGACCCGGCCGTTCACCCGCAACACCATCGACGAACACCTCGACATGCTGATGGTCTGCCATCACCTCGACCCAAGCATTGCCGAGGATGTGGCCTTCGCCGAAAGCCGCATTCGCCGCGAGACGATTGCCGCCGAAGACATCCTCCACGACCTCGGTGCGTTCTCGATGATCAGCTCCGACAGCCAGGCCATGGGGCGGGTTGGTGAAGTCATCACCCGCACCTGGCAGACCGCCGACAAAATGAAAAAACAGCGCGGGCCGCTGCCCGGCGATGGTCAAGGCAACGACAACTTCCGCGCCAAGCGCTACATCGCCAAGTACACCATCAACCCGGCGATCACCCACGGCATCAGCCATGAAGTAGGTTCGGTCGAAGTGGGCAAATGGGCGGATCTGGTGCTCTGGCGACCAGCATTCTTTGGCGTGAAACCGACGCTGATTCTCAAGGGCGGTGCCATCGCGGCCAGCCTGATGGGCGACGCCAATGCCTCGATTCCGACACCGCAACCGGTGCATTACCGCCCGATGTTCGCCAGCTTCGGCGGTTCGCTGCACGCCACCAGCATGACCTTCATCAGTCAGGCGGCGCAGGAGGCAGGCTTGCCTGAAGCGCTGGGTTTGAAGAAGAAAATCGCAGTGGTCAAAGGTTGCCGCGACGTGCAGAAAACCGACCTGATCCACAACGACTACCTGCCGAACATCGACGTCGATCCGCAGACCTATCAGGTCAAGGCCGATGGGGTTTTGCTGTGGTGTGAACCGGCTGAGACATTGCCGATGGCCCAGCGTTACTTCCTGTTCTGACCCGGCAATCACGACACGAGCAAAGGCCTCGCACGCCCTGTGTCGAGGCCTTTGTTTTTTCCGTGATTACTGAACGGATTCAATCCGCAGCCGATCCAGCTTGGCCCGAATCATCGCTTCCCGTGTCAGTTTTTTCAGCAACTGCGTAATCTGCAGATCGATGTCATCCAAGGCTTGAACATATTCCTCGTCAGTCATCAACTTGCCGTCCGCAAAGTCAGTTTCACTTTTGCCCAACTCACTGCACAACCCCTTGATTTCCGCCTCCACCGCCGCCTTTCCCTCGGTGGTGAGTCGTGCACCATCGGCCCGACGCTGCAACGCATCCTGCAAATCGGTAGTGGCGTCGATCCTGCGCTTCAAGCCGTTCAATTCCTCGCGGTAAGTAGTCTCCAGCCAGGTTCGCCAGAGCGGTTGCTCGAAGAGGCGATCAACCAGCAGATCACCTTCCTCCAGCGCCTTGATCCGCTGGAACGCTGCTTCGATCATATCCTTGCTCACACCCGCGATTTTGCGAAACTGCATGCCCCGCGCCTGCCACGGCAAATCCAGACGCTCCGCCAGATCGGTCATGTAGGCCAGGTGCACTTCCACTTCATCGATAGTGCCGATCACATCGCCATTGGCGTCGTAGCGACGGAACCGTTCGCCGTTAGCCAACCGCGCAGACACCCGCTGACGGGCGATGGCACCGAGTTCATCGAGCCGGGACTTGCCCAGGGCCAGTTCCAGCAATTGCGCCTCGATCAGGTCCGCACGCACCAGGGCGTAGGCTTCGTGCACCATCACCTGCACGCCCATGGCATTGAACAGTTGCGTGCCGCCATCCACGCACTCGGTGGGCGTTGCCGCCTCGTTGAACAGCTTGCTTCGCAGTTCACTGTCGCTGGCCATGGCTTCGAGCATGCGCCAGACCTTGGTCGTCAGTTCCGTCTGATAGGCACCGCCGGCCTTGAAGTCGGCGGACTGGGTGAGCTTGCGCAGTTCATTGAAAAACGGCACCGAACCAAACTCGTCTTCAACGTCGTTCCAGATGTCCTGCTTTTTCTGCCATTGCCGCTCGGTCATGCCCATATCCCAATCCGCGCTGTCGAGTACGCCTCGGGGCGGATAAGGACGCTCCGGGTCCATTCCGACCGACTCGATGTAAGACTTGAGGATCTCGAGATTCTCCGACGAGATCCAACGCGGGTCCCGGCTGATTACGGTGCGCGCCAGTAGCTCTGCGCGAAATGAACCGGGTGCGACCTCGGGTATCCGACTGATCGGGTTGCCGCTCAAGTCAAGGTAGATACTGCGCGGTCGCGATTGCGAAAACAGCCCGACAGGCCAGCTGTCCAGTCCGGTTTCGTTCAGCAACAACACCTGCAAATGCGGCATTCGGCTGATGTTCGGAATGAGCTTGAGCGGGTTGCCGCGCAAGCGCAGGAATGTCATGCGCGTCAGGTTTTTCAGGTGATCGAGCGCCGATGCATCCAGTTCAATGTTATTGCCGTCAAGAAACAGGTGAGTGAGATGACGCATGTCTTTCACCGCCTGCGGAAGCGTCGTCAGCAGATTGTCTTGCAGATTGAGGTAGCGCACCTGATGGAACGGCTCGAGGAACGACAGGTTCCCGGAACGCAACTGCCCACCGCGCAGGCTCAGGCTTGTGACATGATCGAAGTTGGCCTCCAGTCTCGGCAGGGTTTCCAGCAGTCGGCTCAGCCTGGGAATGTTGTCCAGACTCAACGCCTGCGGCCGCACTACCCCGAAAGCCTCGATGCCCTCCGGCCCGGTGCGCTGCCAGCATTGCCTGAGCGCTTTGTAGATGTTGTTTCGCGCATGCCACTCCGCCACGCCCGCCGGGGTAAACCGAGCGGATTGCGTCGGCGAATTCATCCAGCGTTGCAGGGCACGGTTCAATTGGTTGAACTCGGCCTCCAGCACGGTCAGCCGTTCATGCACCGCCCCTTCGCCCTGACCGAAACCCGCCAGCAGTGCCTCGACTTCCTCCGAAGTAAAATCCGGATACAGTGCATGAGCCCGTTGTCGCAGCCCCACGCCTTGCGATGCTTGTCGGGCATAGCCACGCATGCCGCCACGCAAGCGCATGACGCTCGGGTCGTAAGCCGGCCTGGTGATCGGGTTGTCCCGCAGAATCAGCTCAAACCGGGATCGATCCAGCGGCTGCGCCCTGACCGCTTGCTCAAGGCGCGAAGACTCATGGATTTCAAAGCCAAGCGCTGTGCGCTCGGAGTCGGGCAAGGCATGCAGCACTGCCGCGTACAGATTGTCCGCACCGTGCAGCTGTTGATCGCTGCCGTCCCGTGCCTCGTATTGGCCATCCTCACCCAGGACCAGCACTTTGCGGGTCGTCGCGTCGACGGGGCCGAGACTGCCTGTCAGTGATCCCGTGAATGAATACTCACGGATTTCCAGACGCAGATCCGCCGGCCAGCCCGGCAATGCGGCCAGCGAGTGCAGCTCCAGGCGTGCGGTATCGCGATTGTGCAGTGCGTCGAGGTACAGGCCTTCATAAGCCCGTGTCACACGCAGTTGTTCCGCTGCCTCCCGAGCTTGTTGAGCCAGTCTCAACGGGACACGTTTTTTTTCGTTCAAATGCTGCACATCCGAGGGATGCGCTTCACTCAGCAACTCCTGCGCCTGACTGACAGAGATATCAGCCCCATCATCCTTGAGCATGTTCACCAACGGATCGTCCGACCGGGTACGGCGCTTGTACAACAGGTCGAACAACTGACTTTTGCGCTGACGCGCCAGCGCCGCCCATTGATCACAAAGTGCCTGGGCACGTTTCGCCTGGTCACCGGAATACCCTTCTCCAAGCAGTTCGCGTAACGCTGTTTCGTCAAGGAAACCGACCACCCGTTCCGGCAACTCACCCGCAAGCAGTTCAGACCAGGTCATCTGCAAGGTATTGGTCGCTGACGCATTGGCGTAGCCATCCTTGATCGATACACCGGTCAGGCCCGGTTCCTGGAAGACTTCAATGGCCTTGTCGCCGGGCCAGCCGCGCAATTCCGTCATGAGTCGAAGCGAGTAATCCGCCCAATCGTTACTGATCCGATGGGCCAGAATCTGTTGTGCACCGGCTTCGGCATCGGCATGGACCTTGAAGCGCTTGAGGGTATCGGCCAATGACGCGGGCGGAGTTTCATGTTCGACATGAAGTCGTCGCAGCACGTTTTCATGCACGCCGCTGGCAGTCAAAATCTGCTCCAGGGTCTCATCGGATAGCCCCCCCACCGAAGCGCCCAGACGCCTGAGCACTACACGCCGATCCCATTCGAGCGGTTGATCGAGCTCGGTCTTCCAGCTGCCGGCACCGTTGTGCTCCAACAGCGGCTGATAGGCTTCGGCGCGAGTCGGGTGTTGCAGCCGATGCTGGCCGGTTTCCGGGTCTTGCCTGACGGCATAGCATTTGTCATCGAGGCGTAGCAGGTCTTGCTCCTGATAACGGTACAGCCCAGTGTCACCAGCCTTCGCCCCATCGGGCAATGCGGTCTTTTGCTCATAAGGGGCGAGATCAGGGTTCCACAACCGCTCCTTGCCGCCGACTTCCACTGGCTTGAGCCCCTCGACAAACGGCGACACCTTGATCGGTGCGACAGCGGTGCCGGGCAACACATGTCCGGCGCCCATCAGTGCCAGTTGCGCGAAGTTGATCAAGACCCCGTTGAAGTACGCCGAAGCCTGTTCCTTGTCACCCTTGCTCCAGTCCTCGACGCCTTCGGCAACCTCGGCGAGCATTTGCGCGACCATGATGCCAAGCATGGCCTCACCCAGCCCCGGCACCAGCATTGCGGCGAAATTGAAAACATTCCAGCCGATCGACAGGTAACCGGTCAGGCGCTTGAAGCGTGCGTTGGCATCCTCGTCGCCGGTCGGTACGGCGATCAACCGGGCATCGGCGATGGCCTTGTCGCGGCGCTCCACAAACAGCGTGGCCCACAGTTCATCGCGGATCTGGTTAGTCACCGGTTCCGCATCGGGATTTTCGACCGCCGTTTCACGCCACCATGGGCCCATGTCCAGCGGTTCGCGCTCATGCCAGGTGTAGGTCGTGAGACGCTCTTTGACCCGGGCGAAAAACAACCCCTTGTCCTTCTGCGCCACAAAGCGGCTGAAAAAAGCCTGGTAATCGGTACTTCTCAACTGACCCAGCAGCGCCTTCATGAACGCGGTCAGCGAGGGATACTCCTTCAACGGATGGTCAGGATCATCGGGCACATAGGCGATCAACGGACCGCTTACACGACTCTGTTGATAGATATCGTCGCGGCGCAACAGCTCATCGCTCACCCCCTGCGGCCCATTGGCGAAGTAGGCTTGCAACAGTTTGAATTGATCGTATTCCCGGCCCGGCAGAACAGGAATGCGGCGCGACCAGTCGATCCAGAATCTCAACAGCGCCGGCGTCAATGCTTCAACTTCGCGCTTTATTTGCGATGGCTCGCTGACCGCGCTGAACAACACGATGCCGGTCAACCGAAAACCCATCAGCGATAAGCGATGAGCATGCAATGGCCGGTCGTACAGCCTGATGTTTGCCTGCCCCTCACGCACCTGGCCCAGTTTGGCGTAGCCATGGTCACTGATATCACCTTTTAATCGGGCAATCAGTGCGGCCACATGAAAGGCCGCCTGTTCACTGGCCACCGAGTCTTGTTGCAAGGTTCGCTGTGCTTGCAGGGTATCGGGCAACAGGACGGACTTGATGTGCCGCTGGTACTGCCCGCCGATGTCCAGGCAGCGGCACAAGGCGGCAAAATCCGGCAGGGCAATGGCCGGCTCCAGGCTGAGACCGCCCCGACTGTCCTTGCGGTAAATACCGGAACTGTCTCGGAACGCCCCTTCGACGGTTTCAGCTTCCTCGAAGTTGTGCAGTGCCGCCTCCAGCAAGGTGGACTGGCGGACGCGACTGGCGCCGGTGTCGATGCCGAAGATGATCGTACTGGGCACCTCGAGCTGCACGCTGAGTTCGTCGGTGCGTTCCACCGAGCTGAAATTCGCCTGCAACATCTCCCTGAGCAGCGGTTCGGCGAAGGTCTCAATGTCGTGTTGCAAGCTGCCCAGTTTTTTGTCCAGTACGCCCTGCACACGCCAGCGTTCCTCGATCAACTGCTTCAGGTACTGGCGGTCCATGGCCCGTGCGCCGCTGTACCACTCGGGCATCGCCGGCTTCAGGGTTTCGAGGGATTTGAGCCTTGCAGGCGGGGCATTTTTCAGGGCGCCCGGTATCCCGTCGAATACGCGACGGTAATGCACGCCCTGGTGTTCGACGCCTGTGGTTTCAATGGTTTGCTGTGAATGGCTTCCATGCAATTCAGACACTTTTACAACACCTTGATGGCTGGATTTGAACCCACAGCTTCGCCAACCCGCCCGCCAAACAAAAGCCCAAAAAACCGTTGGGCCGCCCCTGAAAAAAGGCCTCCACCGTTCGAAATTCAAAGAGCCGTCATTACATAAGTACCGCCACAGGGGCCTGGACTTATGCCACCGAACGAGCGGTCGTGTTTTTTCCGGCAAAGGGACTACTATTCGATTCGCTGTCCCCCGATTCATGCTCAGGTAACCGCCATGCGTCTTTCCGAATTCATCGTGCTACAGGTTGATCGCATCGTCGATGAGTGGGAGCAGTTCGCCAAAACCATCACCCCGGCCGCCGAGTCCATGGACAGCGCCGCCTTGCGCGACCATGCCCGGTCGATCCTGCTGGCCGCGGCCCGGGACATGTGCAAGCCCCAGACACCCGCCGAACAAGCGGCCAAGGCACGCGGCGAAGGCCCGGAGAAAACCCCGAGCCTCGACGAGGCCGGCGCCAGCCATGGCGAGTTGCGCCATACCGTGGGTTTTGACCTGGTGCAGATGACCAGTGAATTCCGTCATTTGCGCGCCTGTGTCATCCGCCTGTGGGTCAACAGCCTGCAGTCACCTGACCTGGCCTACTTCCAGGACATGATCCGCTTCAACGAAGCCATCGACGAAGCCCTGGCCGAATCCACCGCCGCCTATGCCGAAATGGTCAACCGCTCCCGGGACATTTTCCTCGCGATCCTCGGTCATGACCTGCGCGCGCCCCTGCAGGCGGTGAGCATGTCCACCGAAATCCTGCTGCGCAAAGCCGCGTTGGAAGGTGATGCGCTCAAGTGCGCGATCAATATCCAGCGCAGCACCGGACATCTGGCAGTGATGGTCGGGGATTTGCTGGAACTGGTGCGCAGTCGCCTGGGCAAGCACCTGCCGATCGAACCGACGCCCATGGACCTGGCCGAAGCGGCACGGGACGCGATTGCGCGGGCCTGTGTCAGTCAACCGGAGTGCGATCCGACCCTGACGGTACAGGGTGACACCCGCGGTACCTGGGACCCGCGCAGGATCGATCAGATGCTGCAAAACCTGATCGGCAATGCCTTGCAGCATGGCTCGAGCAAACGTGAAGTGACCTTGACTCTCAAGGGCGAGGCCGACGGCGTTCGGCTGACGGTGCAGAACGACGGAGCCCCCATCCCTTGCGATGCGATCCCGACCCTTTTCGACCCGCTGGTGCGCAGTGCCAGCGAAGAACTCGGCGAGCCCACTACCAGCCTTGGGTTGGGGTTGTTTATTGTCAAGGAAGTGGTCGACGCCCATCAGGGGACGATTGAAGTCAGTTCCAGTGAGATGGATGGCACGACCTTTACCGTGGTGTTGCCGAGGACAATATAGGGCCATTGTGGCGAGGGGGCTTGCCCCCGTTGGGCTGCGCAGCAGTCCTGAAACCAGGCACTGCATTTTTGTCAGTTGTACCTAGTCGTTCGATTGGCGGGCGCTTTGCACCCGAACGGGGGCAAGCCCCCTCGCCACAGAGTTAGTGTTGGTTACTAATTGAGGAACTACTCGACCAACAACCGCCCCAACCGCTGCTTGAGCATGCGGTTCTCGGCGCGCAGCTGCTGCACCTCTTCGAGCAGGTCCAGCGCCAGGGCGACGCCTTCCCACTCCAGGTCAAGGTCGCGCCGCAGCTTGGCGGCACGCTTGGCCAAGGTCAGCTCATAGTCGTTGAAAACCCAGTCCTTGGGCTGAGCGCCCTGAGGTTCGAGGATGCCGTGCTCGACGATTTCGATCACGTAGACGTCCGACAGCTCGGTCGCCTCACAGAATTCTGCCATGTCCAGTTGAACGATCAGGGGACTGCTCATTGTCAGTGACTCCTTGGTTCTAAGGGATCAAAAATGCTCTCGCGGGTCGAACGCGGCTTTTTTCGCCAGCTCCTGCCACAGGGCCTTGATGTCATCGTCGGATTTCTTCGGCATTACGGCCTTCAATTGCACGAACAGGTAACCGCGCTCACCGGCCTTGTTCATCAGGCCATGGCCCTTGGCGCGCATGCGCTGGCCGTTCTGGCTGCCGGCAGGCACCTTGAGGTTGATCTTGCCGGTCAGGGTCGGCACGGCGACTTCGGCCCCCAGCGCCAGCTCCCACGGAGCCAGTGGCAAGGTGATGATCAGGTTATCGCCTTCGACGTCGAATTTCGGGTGCGGTGCGAAACGGATCGTCAGGTACAGGTCGCCATTGGCGCCGCCACCCACACCCGGAGCGCCCTGCCCCTTGAGGCGAATGCGTTCGCCGTCGGCCACACCGGCCGGAATCTTCACGTTCAGGCTTTTGCTGGTGTTGCTCACATGCTGGCCGGCCGCGTTGTACTGCGGTACCTGGAAGGTGACCTTCTTCGATTCGGTCGACAGCGTTTCTTCGAGAAAAACCCCAAGCTCCATTTCCACGTCCTGCCCTCGACGTCCGGTGCTGCGACGCGACTGTCCACCGCCATTGAAACCAGGCCCACGGTTGCCGAAGATCGAACTGAAGAAGTCCGAGAAATCGCCCGTGTCCTGACCACCGCCACCGAAACCGCCACGGCTTTGCCAGCCTGGTGGTCCCTGGAACGGTTGGCCGTGCTGGCCATAGCGGCGCAGATCATCGTATTCGGCGCGCTTGTCGGCGCTTTTCAGCGCTTCATAGGCTTCCGAGGCGTCCTTGAACTTGGCCTCGGCGTCCTTTTCCTTGCTGACGTCGGGGTGGTATTTGCGCGCCAGCTTGCGATAGGCAGCCTTGATCGCCTTATCGTCTGCGGTCGGCTCCACACCGAGAATCTTGTAATAGTCTTTGAAGTCCATCGCGGGAATCACCATCCGTTATCAAATCGCGCCACGGGCCACAGCATGCGCTTGTTTGCAGCCGTTGGTTTGACCGATCTCAAATTTGTGACCGGGCGGCGCGGCAGAAGTTTATCGGCAGCCGGCGGGGCTTCTTGCGAGCACGCCCGCCGCGGTCCGGTTGATGCAGGGTAGTTTGGGGGGAATGCCCCATCTTTCAAGGCATTGTTTGCGAAGAATTAGCAGATAACCGGCCTTCGATTCTGGCGCGCACTGGCATACACTGCGCGGCCGTTTTTTAACCGGAACCTGAAAGACATGAACAACGCATCTCCAGCCCGTGCCGTGGGTATCGACTTTGGCACGTCCAACTCCACCGTCGGCTGGCTGCGCCCCGGCGTGGAAACGCTGATCGCGCTGGAGGACGACAAGATCACCCTGCCGTCAGTGGTCTTCTTCAATATCGAAGAACGTCGCCCGGTGTACGGCCGGCTGGCGTTGCACGAGTACCTGGAAGGCTACGAAGGCCGCCTGATGCGCTCGCTCAAGAGCCTGCTGGGTTCCAAGCTGATCAAGCACGACACCAGCGTCCTGGGCACGGCCATGCCGTTCAAGGACCTGCTCGGGCTGTTCATTGGCCAGCTCAAGAGCCGTGCCGAAACCGCCGCCGGTCGGGAATTCGAAGAAGTGGTGCTGGGACGCCCGGTGTTCTTCGTCGATGACGACCCGATGGCCGACAAGGAAGCCGAAGACACCCTGGTCGACGTGGCGCGCAAGATCGGCTTCAAGGAAGTCTCGTTCCAGTTCGAACCGATTGCCGCGGCATTCGACTACGAGTCGACCATCGAGAAAGAAGAGCTGGTACTGATCGTCGACATCGGCGGGGGTACGTCCGACTTCTCCCTGGTGCGCCTGTCACCGGAGCGACGCGCTGTGGATAACCGCCAGGACGACATCCTCGCCACCGGCGGCGTACACATCGGCGGGACCGACTTCGACAAGCAACTCTCGCTGGCCGGCCTGATGCCACTGTTCGGCTACGGCAGCCGGATGAAGAGCGGCGCCTACATGCCCACCAGCCACCACATGAACCTGGCGACCTGGCACACGATCAACTCGGTGTACTCGCAGAAATCGCAACTGGCCCTGGGCAGTATGCGCTACGACATCGAAGACACCGGCGGCATCGATCGCCTGTTCAAGCTGATCGAACAGCGCGCCGGCCACTGGCTGGCGATGGAAGTGGAAGAAACCAAGATCCAGCTGACCCACGCCGACAAGCGCCACGTGCCGCTGGACCGCATTGAAGCGGGCCTGAGCGTGGACTTGAGCCGTGCGTTGTTCGAGTCGGCCATCGACAACCTGCTGGAACGGGTGCGCAACAGCGTCACCCAATTGCTGACAGACGCCGATGTCCGGGTCGATCAGGTCGACACGGTGTTCTTCACTGGCGGCTCGAGCGGTATCCCGGCGCTGCGCAACAGCGTTTCGGCGATGCTGCCGAAGGCGCGGCATGTGGAAGGGAACATCTTTGGCAGTATCGGTAGTGGTCTGGCGATTGAAGCGGCCAAGCGTTACGGCTCTATGGACTGATCCAAAAGCTATGGTGCGCCCTTCGCGAGCAGGCTCGCTCCCACAATGGACCTGAACTTACAGGACTAATGTGGGAGCGAGCCTGCTCGCGAAGGGGTCAGTTCAGGCAACGAATAACCTGAGTCAAACCATCCCCACCTGCTTCAACTCACTCTTCAGATACGCGTAGTAAATCGGCCCCGCCACCACCCCCGGCAGGCCGAACGCGGCCTCGAACACCAGCATCGCCAGCAGCAACTCCCACGACTTGGCACTGATCTGCCCGCCAACGATTCGCGCGTTGAGGAAGTATTCGAGCTTGTGGATAACAATCAGGTAACCCAGCGCCGCGACGGCGACCCAGATCGACAGCGACAGACCGACGATGGTGATCAGGGTGTTGGACATCAGGTTGCCGATCACCGGCAGCAAGCCGAGCAGGAACGTCAGTACGATCAGGGTTTTGGTCAGCGGCAGTTTGATGCCGAACATCGGCAGGATCACCGCCAGGAAAATACCGGTGAAAATGGTGTTGAGCAGGGAAATCTTGATCTGGGCGAACACGATGTTGCGAAACGCCTGGACCAGCAGGTGCAGACGATCAAACAGCGCCGCCGCCAGCGGTTTGCGCTTGGTCAGATCCGGCACACGCTGCAACGCAATGATCGCGCCCAGCACCATGCCGATCAGCAAGGTCACGAACATGTGTGCCGCATCCTTGCCCACCAGTTGCAATTCGCTCAGGTGCTTGCTGACCCACTCGCCAATGGCCACACGGAACTCGGCGGCACTGGCCGGCAAATAGGCGTCGATGAACGGCGGCAGTTGTCCGCGTGCGCGGTCGACCACCCCCATGAATTTGTCGAGGGAGGCGCCGGGGTTTTCCGCTTCGTGCAACAGGAAGCTGAATGCACCGGCAAAGATCAGCGACAGTACGCTGACAATCAGCGTCCCCAGCAATGCCACCGCCAGCCAGCGCGCACGCCGGCCTTCGATCAGCCGTTGCAGTTGCGGGGTGAGCATGTTGACCAGCTCGAACACCAGCAACCCGGCGAGCAGGCTCGGCAGCAACCGCAGCGGCAGGACCAGCAGCAGCCCGCCAAAAATGATGACCCAGCTGATGACCAGCAAAACTTGACGCTGAGAAAACGTTGGCATACAGCCTCAAAAACGAACGGCGCAAAAAGGATTGGCAGTCTGCCAGCGATCCGATGCGAGCACTAGGGATTGTGTGGCTCGACCTTAGTGGGGTGGCAGCTCGAGTGCGAGCCCCATCGCGGATCGTCGTACACATATCTGAAAATCGCCACCAATCAAATGTGGGAGCGGGCTTGCTCGCGAAGGCGTCGTGTCAGTCAACTTCAATGCTGTTTGAGGCACCGCTTTCGCGAGCAAGCCCGCTCCCACACTCGACTGAGTTGATCCCTGTGAATTATTTTTTCTTCAGGCAATCGCTCATGAACGCCTTGCGCTCATCACCCTTGAGGGCTTTGGTGGCGGCGTCGGCGTTGCAGGTTTTCATTTTCTCTTGCTGCGGCGTCAAGGCCTTGCCGGCATCGTTTGCCGCCGGTGCGGCCTTCAGGCAGGTGCTCATGAAGGCTTTGCGCTCGTCGCCCTTGAGGCTTTTGGCCGTGGCGTCGGCGTTGCAGGTAGTCATCTTTTCCTGTTGGGCTGTGGCGGCGAAACCCTGGGAGCAGAGCAGCAAACCGATCATCAACAACGGGACACGCAACATCATCATGGAGTTTTCTCCTTGTTGCCACACCGAGGGGGGCGGCCTCGTACTGGAGTGTAGACAACCCCTGTTACACCTTCCTGTTCTCCAGATGACTGCGCCGGTACTGCTCCGGCGTACACCCGGCCTGGCGCTGGAACATCGCGATAAACGCCGAGCCGGTGCTGTAGCCCATGTCGAAAGCGATTTCCTGAATGCTGCGCTGGCTGTCCAGCGCTTCGATCGCCGCCAGAAAACGCAGGCGCTGGCGCCACTCACCGAAGCTCATGCCTAGCTCCCGCACGAACTGCCGCGCCAGGGTGCGTTCGCTGACATGGATGCGTGCGGCCCATTCCGCCAGCGGCCGGTTATCCCCAGGCTCGGCCTGCAATGCTTCCAGAATCCCCAGCAATCCCGGGCTGCTGGCGTAGGGCAGATAGCACTCGTGCACCGGGGCCTGTTGCAGTTGATCCACCAATACCTGGGCCAGACGCTGGTCCGCATCGCGCTCGGGAATTTTCACGTCCCGGGCGGCGAAGTCCTTGAGGATCGCCTTGAGGATGTCGCTGATGGCCAGGGTACAGGCTCGCGACGGCAGTTCGGCGCACACCTTGGGCGCCAGGCACACGGCGCGGTAGTTGACCGGTTGATGGCTATAGAAACTGTGCTCGATCTGTGGCGGTACCCACACTGCGTATTGCGGTGGCGACATGAAACGGCTGCCCTCGACGTCCATGTGCAGTACGCCGTGGGCTGCATATTCCAGCGTCCCCCAGGAATGTCGATGGGGGGCGGCGTATTCATGGGCGTCAAAATCGGCGTAGCGGAAGTACACCGCCGACGGCAGTTCGCTGAAATCCAGCAGGTCGATGTGTTTACTGCTCATGCTGTCCGTCATCAAGGGCGAGTTGTCCGGATCGAAGTATAGGCTTACATCCAGACAAGCGGATAATTGCTCTTCATTAACGTTCTGGTTTTTCCCGATGCAATACGCTTACCCCCTGCTGGCCATTTTCATCTGGGCCGGCAACACCGTGATCACCAAAATGTCGGCCGGGGCGATCTTCCCCGCCGAGATCGGTTTCTACCGCTGGCTGCTGGCCGGGTTGCTGTTCACGCCCTTCATGCTCAAACCGGTGCTCGCCCATTGGCCCCTGATCCGCCCGAAACTGGGCAAGATCTTTGTCCTCGGTGTTCTCGGCATGGCGGTCTATCAAAGCCTGGCGTACTTCGCCGCGAGCCTGACCTCGGCCACCAACATGGGCATCATCCTGTCGCTGATGCCGCTGATGTCGCTCGCCATGGCGATCATCAGCCTCGGTCAGCGCCTGACCATGGGGGCCCTGGCCGGAGCGGTGCTGTCGTTCGCCGGTGTCCTGGTGGTGGTGTCGTCCGGCAGCCTGGGCACATTGCTCGAACACGGGGTCAACCTGGGCGACGCGATGATGCTGATCGCCACCCTGGCCTACGCGGTCTACAGCACCCTGTTGAAAAAATGGCAGCTGAAACTGCCGCCGCTGGTGCTCCTGTATCTGCAGGTGCTGGTGGCCGTGGTGGTGCTGTTTCCGCTGTTCCTCGCCTCACCGAAAGTCGGCCCGACCCTGCAGAACATTCCGCTAGTGCTGTACGCCTGCCTGCTGGCTTCGATGGTCGCGCCGTTGGCGTGGATGCAGGCGGTGGTACGTTTGGGTCCGAGCCGGACCACGCAGTTTTTCAATTTGCTGCCGTTGATTACCGCATTGATTGCGGCGGTGGTGCTGCATGAACAACTGGCGATGTACCACTTGGTGGGTGGGGTGTTGACGCTGGGCGGGGTGATTGTTTCCGAGCGTTGGACCACCGTGCTTGGTCGCAAGATAAGCGTTGCCTGATCCGGCGCTTTCGCGGGCAAGCCCGCTCCCACAGGGGATTGCATTCCATTGTGGGAGCGTGGCTTGGTCCGGGCGGCGTTCCGACGATGAACGATAACGCGGTCTAAAGCCCCGTCGCGCTTAGCCGCGCCGCATGTTCGACAAACAAACGGATCGGCTCTGCCCCCTTGCCCACCAGCCCCAGCGACTGATTGACGATATCGAAGTGATCCAGCGGATACTCATCGCCAATCACCGTGCCCAGGTGCGAGCTGTAGCGCCCGACCATGCCGTCGCAATGCCCGGCTTCACGGACGAAGGTTTTGGCGAACAATCGGCAACTGCGGTTGGTACCATCCAGCAGATTGCGCCCACGATCGGTGATGCCCGGCTGCAAAGTGCCGGACCAGGAGTAATAGCGCACGCCGTTGACCTCTTCCGGCCCGTGACCGCCCCAGGTTTCAGGCAAGCCCTGTGGATAACGCTGGTTGAACAGCGCGACGCCAGCGGTGGTAAGGGCGTGATGGGAGGCATGGATATCCACCGGCAACTTCGGCCCGTGGTAACCGGTATCCAGCCACCCCATCAGCGTGCCGATCATTCGCAGCAAAAAGCACAGCAGACGACCGCGCAGGCTGTCATGGGGATAGTGTTGATGCAGGTAATCGGCGAGCTCCGAACCATGGTTCGGCCCCGCCACCGAAGTCACCGATGCCACAAGATCCGGACGCTTGGCCGCGGCGTAACGGGCGGTCAACGAGCCCTGGCTATGGCCGATCAGGTTGACCTTGTCGGCCCCGGTTTCCCGCAGGATTTCGTCGATACGTGCCAGCAATTGCTCGCCGCGCACTTCGTTCGAATTAAGCGGCGAGACCTGCACGGCGAACACCACGGCCCCGCCATGGCGCAGCACCTCGACAATCCCGTACCAGTACGGATAAAGCACCAACCGGATGAACCCGAGCATTCCCGGGACCAGCACCAGCGGGTAACGCGGGGCAGAACCTTGCGACATGGGCGGACATCCTTGTGGTCGGGGGGGTGACGCAAGGCGGAATGCAAGACATCCGCCAAGCTACGCCTGCGAAGATGACAACTCGACGACAAGTCTATGTCATCCACCCTACTTCAACCCTGCCACGCCCGCCACGATCAGGCCGACCGAGACCAGTTTGATCACGCTCAGGCTTTCCCCCAGCAGCGCAAACCCGAGAAACACCGTGCCCAGCGAACCGATGGCGGTCCAGATCGGGTACGCGATGCTCACGGGCAACTCGCGCATGGCCAGGGTCAGGAAGTAGATCCCGCCCACAGCGGCTACCACCGTGATCAGCGAAGGCCAGAGCCGGGTGAAGCCCTCGGCGTACTTCATGCCCATGGCGAAGGTGACTTCGAACCCGGCGGCGACCAGCAGAAACACCCAGGCCATCTAGAACTCCCCGGCCAGCGCCAGCAAGCGCTGCTCAGCCTCGGCGGCAGAGATTTCAAAGCTGCGTTCGGCGGACTCCTCGCCCTCGGCAGCCACCACCGTGACATCGGTGATGCCGATGAATCCGAGCACCGTACGCAGTAGCGTGTCGGCATGGTTCATGGCTTCCAGCTCGCCGCCCGGACCAAAACCGAAGCCGCCACGGCTGGTGATGATCAGGGCTTTTTTGCCTTGCACCAACGGTTGGTACTGGGCCACGCCATTGTCCAGGGTGTGATCGAAGGTCACTCCCACCCGCACGATCTGATCGATCCAGGCCTTCAAACCACTGGGTACGCTGAAGTTGTGCATCGGTGTGGAAATCACCAGCACATCATGGCCAAGCAGTTCGCCGACCAGTTCGTCGCTGAACGCCAGATCGGCCTGCATCGACAGCGGCCGAGCGGCGGGCTCGGGGTAAAACGCGGCGGCCACGAATGCCTCGTTGACCGGCGGGATCAGTGCCCGACCGACTTCGCGTCGGGTCAGTGGCGAGTGTGGATGACGGGCCTGCCAGGCAGACAGAAACACTTCGGCCAAACGCCGGGAGTGCGAACGATCACCACGGGGGCTTGCATGAACAGCAAGAATTTTACTCATCTGAATCTCCTCAGGGACTAAACTAAAACGGCTTGTGGCTTGCAGCTTGAAGCTCGCGGTTGCGTCCCTTCAAATGAGTAAAAATCAGCCAAGATGAATCTATTTCATCTGTGGAGTGTTCAATGTTCGCCTCATTGCCCTTGACTGCCCTGCGCGCCTTCGAATCCGCCTCACGCCTGTTGAGTTTCAAGGCCGCCGCCGAAGAACTGTCTGTCACCCCGACGGCGGTGTCCCATCAGATCCGCTCCCTGGAAAGCTGGCTCGGCGTGCCGCTGTTCGAACGCCTGCCACGCCAGGTGCGCCTGACCGAGTGCGGCGAACGGCTGTTCCAGAGCCTGCACGGAGCATTCCTCGAAGTGGCGCAAAGTGTCGAGACCCTGCGCCCGCAACGTAGCGGCGCCAACCTGACGGTCTCCACCACCGCGGCCTTCGCCGCGCTGTGGCTGGTGCCTCGGCTGGGACGCTTCTACGCCCGGCACCCGAACATCAACGTACGCCTCGACACCCACTGCGAAGTCATCGATTTGCATCAGGACGCCAGTGTCGATCTGGTGCTGCGCTACAGCCTCGACGATTACCCCAACCTGTACGGCCAGTGCCTGTTCGATGAGTCCTTCGGTGTCTACGGTTCGCCCGAACAAGTGGCGCTGGCGGTCAATCGTGCCCCGACGCTGATCAGCGTGCGCTGGCACAACTCGAAACTCTATGCCCACGGCTGGGAGGCCTGGTGCGCGCAATCGGGCGAAACCTGGCTGAGCGGTCGGCCAGCGGTGCGCGAGTACGACGAAGAGCATTACGCCCTGCAAGCGGCCATTGCCGGGCAGGGTCTGGTGCTGGCGAGCAATATTCTGGTGTCGGAAAGTGTGGCCAGTGGGTTGCTGGTGCCATATCGGGGTGACGTCCAGGTCGATGGCGCCGGATACAGTGCACTGTGCGTGCCGGGGCGCGAACGTCATCCGCCGGTTCGGGCGTTTTTTGGGTGGTTGCGTGAGGAGGCATTGGCATCCGGTCATTCGTTGCGATGAACGTTCATCGAGCGACGAAAATAACGACAATAGTTACCAGACACCAGACATACTGATCACAAACTTAACCAGACCAACTCCCCACACCAAAACAGCAACACACGATATTTATCAAGTTACAACCACACCATGGACTAAACTCTTCCAGCCCTTATATTCAACTGACAGACAAGAAGTCTGCAAAACATATAAAGGACTAAACAACCATGCACATTGAACAACAACTTGAATTTCTGGACAGCCTGCCCGCCCTGCCTGCTCGACGTGCTGCCTATACTCAAACACTGCCTACCATTCAAAGCGTCTCAGACGAGCTTCCAATTGATCCAAACAAGGAAAGCGGTACCGTCGGCCCGGACATGATGAATATCTATGTACCCGGCGTATCGGTGCAAAACCGTGAAGATGTAGACAACTGCAAATTACTGATGCAAAACGCAGCATCGCAAAAATACGACATGATTAAAGAGTTGCATCAGTGGTACAACTTTTACACAGAAGGCCTGCGTAACCTCGGATGGACGATCAACAAGATTTACGATCAGAACATAATCATTGAAAGAACCGGCCTTACCATGGACGCCGTCGCTTTTGACGTACTTCAGAAGCTGGTCGGGGTAAACGCTCCTCGCTTGGCAGAACTGGCTGGCAAAGCCGTGGAGGGAGTGAAAGGTGAGGACGGCCTGATCCAGATCTACAATCGTAACGCTCAAAAAGGTTCTCAAGCGGTATTTGATATTTCCCCAGTCTGGCAAACCCGGGAAGGCTCTCCGATGATGATCCTTAGCTGTACAAGTGTGGATGTCAGGGAAAGTACTCGCGGTATTCTTTGGTGGAAATCGACAACTAAATCCACCACCGTAAAATCGCAGGCAACACCGGTTTACCTCAACACTCAAGTCTATTCCAAAGTACGAAACAAGGTTCTTGAGAAACTGGGAAATGCGGCCGAAGCATACCTCGATGGAATTCCAGGTTTCCAATAACCAAAAGCTTTCAAATTGGCGTTGAGGTCGAATCGAGACCTCAACCCAACCGCCCCAATTGATCCGAGGCCTACATGGAATCTTTCAAATCCGACACTTACATTGTCAATGGCAATATCACGGTTTTTTTTGGCACTCATGCCAAACAATTCAAAAAAGATATTTTACACTCCAGCTTGCTGGGTCAGTTGATTGCGGACCAATCTCCCAACACCTGGCTCTCTTCCTATATAACCACACTGGGCAAATTTTACTGGACAATCAATAAAACCAACCCCCACAATTTTCCCAGCGAAACAACCAGCCTGCTAAATATCGTATCCACAGCCTTGCCTGATGCAATACAAAAAGAACGATTACAGCAACTGAGCGATGCATTATCTTCCATCGCACAGTTAGCCGCTGATACGCCTGCAGGTGAAACGCTCCTGAACAGGGTTCAAAAGCAAAATGCACCCGTCGACGATGAAGCACCCACGTTCACCGTGAGCACACTGTTCACTCTGGTTTGCGAAAATAAAAAAATCCTTTCACTCCAAATATCGCTCGAAACTACTCGCGCAGTAGGACTTGCCGTCTTTGAACAACCAATCTCTGACAAGATCATCCTGGGTGATATCGAATCCGTTTTGTGGACAACCTATTTGTCGGAAGACAACTACGCCAAGATTCGGGATCAGGTCATTAATAAGCTTGGAAGCAAGCCTCACACCTGCCTGTTTCCCATCGAAGCGTAACCGCTCATCACGCTATTGGCTCTCTGGTCCAATAGCGTGCACACAAACTCTTCTATTACTTGACCGTCTTCGGCGCCTTGCCCGACTTCATCTGCTCCAGCAACGGCGCGCATTGATTCGGCTCACCACCGCTCGGTGCCACCAGCGCCAGCAACCCTGCCGCCGGTGCGGCAATTACCCCCAGCGCCACCATTCCGGCGCCGCGCAGCATTAACGGCACGGCCTTGACCCCGGCATCGGGCTTGATGAACTTGCCGCGCACATACAGCGGCGAACGCAATGAAATCAGGCGCCAGCCCTTGGATTCCGGGGTGATGGTCAGGTCCAGTTGTTCCGTCGCCATGTTAGCGGTGCCGTCGATGTAGACGACGGCGTTCTCAGTGTCGAATACAAACAGCCGGGTGGTTGCCAGGCCCGACTGGATACCGAAGTCGGCGGCCGCGCAGTTGATCTTCACTTCCTTGTCGCCAAAGATCTTGCCAACCACGTAGTTGCCGACGTTCAGGCCCGCCAACTCCATCAATTCGCGACTGATGGCGCCATCGTTGATCAGCATTTTCAGATCGCCATTGGCGCTGCCCAGCAGCCTGGCCACCGAATTGCCGCGCCCGCTGATATCAGCGTCGCCATTGAGTTCGCCAAAACTGGTCTTCATCGGCTCAAAGCCGGGGAACAACTGTTTGAGCTTGAATCCCCGCGCCGTGAGCCTGGCGTGGCCTTCCAGGGGATCGGTGTGGCCGTTCAGGCGAATCTGTGCGTCCAGCTTGCCGCCGGCCACGCCGAAGCGCAGCGGTTCGAGGCTGAGCACACCATCGGTGAGCACCAGATGGGTATAGAGGTCGTTGAATGGCAGTTTTTCGCTGTGCACGATGCGCTTGCCGGTGAACTCGACATCGGCGTCCATATCGCGCCAGCGGTCTGTCTTGAACTCCTCGACCGGCAGCACTTTATCCGCCGGTTGTTTGCTGTCACCGCCACGGGCCTTCTGTTTGGCGTTGGAATCGGCGCCAATCAGCGGCGCCAGGTCAGCGAACAGCAATTGATTGGACAGTAGCGAGCCGCTGAGTTTTGGCCGTGGCTGGCTGGCCACGTAGGTCAGACTGCCGTGGATGTCACTCTCGCCGATCTTGCCGTTGAATTCCTCATAGCGAAACACCGCACCGCCCGGTTCGTGCAACTTGGCGATCAGATGGCCGTCGGTGGCATAGGGTGGGGTGTCCGGCAGGATCACGCCGGTCAGTGGGTAGAGGTTGCCCAGGCTGGTGCCGGCCAGTTTCAGGCGCAGGTCCAGGGCGCCGAGATTCAGCGGATCGGTCAGGATGCCGGCCAGTTCGACGCTGGAATCGGCAATCTTCACCTGTGCCTGCAGCGGAAACGGGCGTGCCGCATCCTGCAACGCCAAGAGCCCGCCAATCTTGCCCTGGCCCGCAAGTTTCTGGCCGTGGTACTGGCCGTTGACCTTGAGGGCGAACGCATAATCCTGGGGTGAGGAGCCCTTTTCCTGCGCGGCTTTCGCCGCTTTGTCGCCGACGATATCGCTGAACGGAATCGGCTTGCCCAACGGATCAATCAGCACGTCGAGCTGCGTCTTCAGGCTCTGGTCGTCGAGGGTGACGTGGCCCTTGTCGAAACCGATCGCACCGATATCCACCACCCAACCGGAAGGCTCGGCGTTCGGGTCTTTGGGGTCGAATTTGAACGTCCAGTTGGCGCGTCCGTCAGCCAGGCGTTGCAGCTGCGCATTCGGCTCGGCTAGGTCGATACGCGGGATCACCACCCGCTGCGCCAGCAAAGCCAGGGGTGAAATGCGCAACTCGACACGCTTGAGAGTGGCCATCTGCGGTTGCTTCGACCAGTCCGGGTTGCCCAGGCTGAGGTCCTCGGCCACCACATGGGGCCACGGCACCCAGGCGCGCCAGCCGCTTTCATCGGGCTCGGTCTGCCAGACCACCGACAGATTGCCGTTGATGGCGAAAGCGCGGTGCAGTTCTTCGGAAACCTTGGCATTGAGCGGCGGTTTGATCCGGTTCCAGTCGAAGAACAGGATGATCAGCACCAGCAACGCCAACAAGGTAAGGAAGGTAGAAAGGGTCCAGACAAAAGTCTTTTGGGTGCGCGTCATTGCACAGGGCTCCTGATACGACTGAGCGCCCCGACTGCGACGCACAGGTGAAACGGTGAGCCGGAAGCGGCTCGCCATGAAGTCTACGACTGATAAAGACCCGGCAGGTTTAATCGATAGACCGATTTCGCCGAATTCAGCCAGTCCAATACTGACCCATCAGTCATTCTGCGTTACCGACCCCGCACTTTTACACGTCACGAGTGGGTCGAAAATACCCAAACCGGCGCAAGACAACTCGCCGGAAACGCCCGGCCCAGAGCCTCCCCAACAAACAATCAATTCCGTTGATTATTACCATTGCGTTTATGAACTTTTATATCGACTTATCGAGAGTAGCATTGCCCTCGTACCCACTTTTTCGCACCCCCGAGGAGCACAACAATCATGAAACGCCAATTACTGCTTAGCCTTTCACTCTCGATGCTGGCCAGCACTGCTTTTGCCCTGCCAGCAGCTGACCAGGCCACTCCACAAGTGAAACAAGACCACTCGGTGTTCAGCCAGACTGTCGCCGCCGATGGCTCCGACCGCACCCCACAAGGCCAGACCCTTGCCGCTGATGGTTCGGACCGCACCCCACAAGGCCAGACCCTTGCCGCTGATGGTTCGGATCGCACCCCACAAGGTCAGACCCTGGCTGCCGACGGTTCGGATCGCACCCCACAAGGCCAAACCCTCGCCGCTGATGGTTCGGATCGCACTCCACAAGGTCAAACCCTCGCTGCCGACGGTTCGAATCGCACTCCACAAGGCCAAACCCTCGCCGCTGATGGTTCGGATCGCACCCCACAAGGTCAAACCCTCGCTGCCGACGGTTCGGATCGCACTCCACAAGGTCAAACCCTCGCTGAAGGCGGTGGTGACCGAGTGATCGAACGCAACAGCACTCTGAGCTAAGCCCCATGGCCGCCCAGAAAAAAAGCCCAATCCCCGGATTGGGCTTTTGACTTTTCAGCAGTGCGCTTTATAGATGCCGCACTTCCCCGTTTGATCCCTCACAGTCGTTCGACGCCGGCAAAGCCGATTTGCTAGAGTGCGCCGCGTCCCTGTCCAGAAAACGCCCTTGCGATGCTGCCCCGCGCCGAACAGAAACAACAGACCCGTAATGCCCTGATGGACGCTGCCCGGCGCCTGATGGATGGCGGCCGAGGATTCGGCAGCCTGAGCCTGCGTGAAGTCGCGAAAACCGCTGGCATCGTACCGACCGGTTTCTATCGCCATTTTGCCGATATGGATGAACTGGGCCTGGTGCTGGTCAGCGAAGTCGGCCAGACCTTTCGCGAAACCATTCGCCTGGTACGGCACAATGAATTCGTGATGGGGGGCATCATCGATGCCTCGGTGCGGATCTTTCTCGACGTGGTCAGCGCCAACCGCTCGCAGTTCCTGTTTCTCGCCCGCGAGCAATACGGCGGTTCGCTGCCGGTGCGCCAGGCCATTGGCCGTCTGCGCGAAGGCATCAGTTCGGACCTGGCGGCGGATTTGTCACTGATGCCGAAACTGCAGCACCTGGACATCGCCGACCTGAGCGTCATGGCGGATCTGATCGTCAAAAGCGTGTTCGCCACCCTGCCGGACATCATCGATCCGCCAGCCGAGGCCTTGCCTGAGCACCTGACGCCCCAGGCCAAGATCACCCAGCAACTGCGCTTCATCTTTATCGGTCTCAAGCACTGGCAAGGGCTCGGTAGCACTGAGTAACCTCTTGAGGAAGCCCACATCCCTGTGGGAGCGAGCTTGCTCGCGATAGCGTCGGCACATACAGAATCAATGTGACAGATACGCCGTCATCGCGAGCAAGCTCGCTCCCACAGTGAACTGCATCGCTTCAACTTGGTGCGCAACTCAAAAACAACGCACCAACTTCAACCAAAAAACCCACTTAATCGATACCCCTCCTACGCCCCTGTCAGCCATTTCCTACGCATCATGTCAATTGGCAAGCCCCTTGCTCTAGCCTGAGCATCGTCCATTGCTGGAAGCCTTCCGATGCTGGTGATTCATCGCAGAATCGACCCTCAACCCGTTTGGGCCGCCGAACTGCACCTGACGTTCGAAGCCCGCAGCAAAAGCCGTTTGCGCTGTTTCAGTGCCGAGGGCGAAGACGTCGGGTTGTTTTTGGAGCGCGGTCAACCGCCCCTGCATGACGGCGAATGCCTGCAAGCCGAAGACGGGCGAATCGTGCGTGTCTGCGCCCGCCCCGAACAACTGCTACACGTCACCTGCGCCAATGCCTTCGAACTGACCCGCGCGGCCTACCACCTGGGCAACCGCCATGTCGCCTTGCAAGTCGGCGACGGCTGGTTGCGCCTGCTCGACGATTACGTGCTCAAGGCCATGCTCGAACAACTCGGTGCCATTGCCTCGAACATCGAAGCGCCATTCCAGCCGGAACATGGCGCCTACGGCGGTGGCCATCATCATTCGCGCCACGGTGATGAAGACTTCAACTACGCGCCGAAACTGCACCAGTTCGGCGTACGCCCATGAACCCGGCCTGGGCGCTGCTGCGCCTGGCCAGTCCGCAATTGCCGATTGGCGGCTACAGCTACTCCCAAGGGCTGGAAATGGCTGTGGATAACGGCCGGGTAAACGACCCCGACAGTGCGCGACGCTGGATCGGCGATCAGTTGCTGTTGAATCTGGCACGTTTTGAAGCGCCGTTGCTGCTCGCCCATTGCGTGGCCGCCAGCGAGGACAACTGGGGCCAATTGCTGCAACGCTGCGAGGAACACCGTGCCAGTCGCGAAACTCGCGAGCTGCATCAGGAAAGCCGGCAGATGGGGTACTCGTTGCAGCAGTTGCTCAACGGCTTGCCGGAACTCGACACACCCGCCCGTGCCTTCCTCGAACAATGCAGCGAGCCACATCTGGCCCTGGGTTGGGCCCTGGCCGCGCGCGCCTGGCAGATCAGCCCGCAGGACGCCTTGGCTGCGTGGCTATGGAGCTGGCTGGAAAACCAGTTGGCGGTGCTGATGAAGACCTTGCCATTGGGTCAGCAAGCCGCCCAACGCCTGACCAGCGAACTGTTGCCGCTACTTCAACAAGCTCAACAGAACGCCACCCGAATCGATCCCGATCACTGCGGCAGCGCCGCTTTCGGCCTGTCCCTGGCGTGTATGGCCCATGAGCGCCAGTACAGCCGTCTGTTCCGTTCCTAGGGCCTGTTATTTTGGAGAATCACATGAACACACAACCTCTGCGAGTTGGCATCGGCGGCCCGGTCGGTTCCGGCAAAACCGCCCTGACCCTGGCCCTGTGCCTGGCCCTGCGCGAGCGCTATAACCTGGCCGTGGTGACCAACGACATCTACACCCGCGAAGACGCCGACTTTCTGGTGCGCAACGAAGCCCTGGCGCCGGAACGCATCATCGGCGTGGAAACCGGCGGCTGCCCACACACGGCCATCCGCGAAGACGCATCGATCAACCTTGAAGCCGTGGATCAACTCAATCGTCGTTTTCCGGGGCTGGACCTGATTCTCGTGGAGTCCGGCGGCGATAACCTCTCCGCGACTTTCAGCCCGGAACTGTCCGACCTGACGATCTACGTGATCGACGTTTCGGCCGGCGACAAGCTGCCACGCAAGGGTGGGCCGGGGATCTGCAAATCCGACCTGCTGGTGATCAACAAGATCGACCTGGCGCCGCTGGTCGGTGCCTCGCTGGAGATGATGAACAGCGACACCCAGCGCATGCGCAACGGCAAGCCATTTGTCTTCAGCAACCAGAAAACCGGCCAGGGTCTGGAACAGATCATCGCCTTCATCGAACGCCAGGGCTTGCTGACCGCGGCCTGATCACCACTTCAACAAGGAAGCTTTCCATGACACTGAAACGCATTCTCGGCGCCCTGGCCCTGCTGCTGACGCCAGCCCTTGCCCTCGCCCATCCGGGGCACGGCGACAATGGCTTGATCGCCGGTATCAGCCATCCGCTTGGCGGTCTCGATCACCTGCTGGCGATGCTCGCGGTCGGCCTGTGGGCCGCACAGCAGCAGGGTACTGCGCGCTGGGCGCTGCCGTGTACCTTCGTTGGCACCATGCTGATTGGCGGGATGCTGGGTTTTGAAGGGTTGAACCTGCCTGCACTGGAGAGCGGGATTGCCGCTTCCGTTTTGGCCTTGGGGCTGGCGGTGGCGCTGGCTGTACGTCCACCGTTGGTGATGGCGGTAGGTGCGACGGCATTGTTTGCGCTGTTTCATGGTGTGGCGCATGGGCTGGAACTGCCGGACATGTCGAGTCCATGGACCTATGCCGCAGGCTTTGTCGCAGCGACGGCGGTGTTGCATGCGGCGGGTTATGCGCTGGTGCGGACCTTGCCGCTGGCGGCAGCACCGCTGGTTCGACTGGCGGGCGCGGCTTCGGCGGCGACCGGGGTGTGGTTGCTGGCGGGTTGATTCTCTAGCGCCTTCCACGGCCTCTTCGCGAGCAAGCCCGCTCCCACATTTGATCTTTGTTGTTCACAAGTACTGTGTTCACAGCAAATCCATTGTGGGAGCGGGCTTGCTCGCGAAGGCGGCCTGACAGACACAGCCTCTCTCAAGTCAGCCTCTCTGCTAACATGTCGCGCAATCGCCCTTGCCGTGACGACGCCAGCCAATGCCACCTGTTTCCCGTTCCGCCTCCCAGCCTGAATTGACCGCCCTGTTCGCCTCGGTGCAGCAGCATTTCCTGAACGTCATCGTGCCGCTCTGGCTAGGTCCTGGCTGGAATGCCGACATGGCGTTGCCTTATGAGGCGCTGGATGCCGGACACCACCCGCTGCCACCGCAACGCTACCGGGCCATGGCCTGTGCGCGGCAGTTGTATCTGTTTGCCAGCCTGATCGGTCAGGTGCCGGGCGCCGAAGAGCGTGCCGCCGCTTTGTTCCGCTCGTTGCAGCGGCACTTCCACGATGCAGAGCACGGCGGCTGGTTCTACAGCGTCGATGCACATGGTGCGCCGCTGGATCAGCGCAAGGACCTCTATACCCACGCGTTCATCCTGTTCGCCTGCGCCCATTACTGGGACAAGGTCCGCGAGCCGCTGGTCGAGTCGGTACTCAACGCCTCGCTGGAAGTGATCACGCAGCGTTTCGCCACGGACGACGGTCTGTATGAAGCCACGCTCGACCGCGACTGGGCATCGCTGGGCAGCGGCCCCTTGCAAAACCCGCTGATGCACCTGGCCGAAGCATTCCTCGCCACCCTGTCGGTGCGTGAAGACCTCGACGTGCAACAAGCACTCACCGAGTTATGCACAGCCATGCACGCGCGCTTCATCGATCCGCAGCACGGCGTGTTGATGGAAAAGCCGCTGGGGTCTGTGGATAACTGGTTTGAACCGGGGCATCAGTTCGAGTGGTATTTCCTGCTGGAATCCTCGGCGCTGCTGCGCACTTCAACCCTGCATGCCGATCTGGAAAGGGCCTTCGCCTTTACCGAGCAATTGGGCGTGGATCAACAGACCGGTGCGGTGCGGGCCATGCTCGATCTCGAACCAGATGGCGGCGTCCGGGATGCCACACAGCGTATCTGGGCCCAGGCCGAGTACCTGCGCGCCCTGACGCTGCGACCCGATAGCGAGTCGGATGTTCTGCGCCAGTTGCAGGCGTTGCAGCAGCGCTCGCTACATACCGGCGGCTGGTATGAGTGTCGTGACGCCCATGGTGAAGTCAGCCGCCGCGACATGCCGTCGACCACGCCTTATCACCTGGCGACCTGTTATCGCGGGCTGGCGGAATATCTCGGCTGAGTGTTTGGTTGCTTTCGCGAGCAGGCTCGCTCCCACAGTTGTTCGCATTTCAATGTGGGAGCGAACCTGCTCGCGAATGACCTCAAAGAAGTCACCTGACTGTCACTCAATCCACTTGCGGTCCCCGGTAAAGCTGATGGTCAGCCATCGTGCGGCATCCGGCTCGCCAAGCTTTGTGGAAATTTCCTCGCGCAAACTGTCCAGTTGCCCCACACCGTCCAGCCAGTAATCCTTCGGCAATACGATGTGGATCTCGATAAAACACGCCCTGCCGTGCTTCTGCACGTAGGAAATGTAGTCGTCGAAACCATGCTCGACCTTCGCCACCTCCATCACCTGACGCACCTTGTCGTCCAGCTGATCCGGGACGATCCCCAACACATCGCGCAAGGCCGGTCCGAGGATTTTGAGCGCCGGGGGAAGCATGCCCAAGGCCAGCAGAATCAGGATCATCGGGTCGACATACACCGCCCACTTGTCGTAACCCTGAGTCTTGAGCAGCAGCGCGATGAGGAAACTCACCAGCAAACCCGCCGACAGCATCGCGTCCACCAGCCAACTGATGTTGTCGAACTGGATCAGCGATGAGTTGAGCGTGCGGTTGCGGTGGCGGACGTAGAAAAAATAAATGAGCTCGACGACGGTAAACACTGCCGCATAGACGATTACCAGTCCGAGTTCGACCTCGCGGCCACCATTGATGATGCCGAACACGCCGTTGAGAAAGGCGTAAATGGCGACCAGGAAAATGAAGCTACCCTCGATGACCAGCACCATGGGTTCCAGGTGCCAGGAACCGAACTGGAAGCGCTGGTTGCTTTCCTTGGCGATCAGCCGGGCGGTGATCAGCATCAGGACCTTGATGAAGGCCGCGATCAACGAAAAGAAGCCATCGAACAGGATGGATTGAGCGCCCGACACAAAACCGGTGATGATCCCGGCGAATGTCACGGCGAGCATCAGGAAGGTCGATTGTTTGAGCAGCGCCTGCTCGCCTCGATTACTCACTGGATCTCCTCTAAGACCTCTAGACCGCCGGGTGTGGCGGGGTTGTTGGGTGAGGAGTCTAGCTGATGTCTTGCACTGCCAGTTCCGACCCCTTCGCGAGCAGGCTCGCTCCCACAGGTACAGCGCAATCCTTGTGGGAGCGAGCCTGCTCGCGAATGGCCGTGACTCGTCTTAAGACTTGCGCTCGATTGCAAACCCGGCCCAGGTCTGGCTCACCGGCATCAGCTCCAGGCTGTTGATGTTGATGTGCGCAGGGGCATTGAGTACCCAGAAAATGGTCTCGGCGATGTCTTGCGGCTGGATCGGCTCGGCGCCGGCGTAGGTGGCGTTGTAGCGCTCCTGGTCACCGGCAAAACGCACCAGCGAGAACTCGCTCTCGCACAGGCCCGGCTCGATGTTGCTGACCCGTACGCCTGTGCCCTGCAGATCGCAGCGCAGGTTCAGGGAGAACTGTTTGACGAACGCCTTGGTCGCGCCATACACATGGCTGCCCGGGTACGGGTAGTTGCCGGCGATGGACCCCAGATTGACGATGCCGGCGCCACGACCGTGGGCGATCAGGCGTGGCAACAGCAGACGGGTGCTGTACATCAGGCCTTTGACGTTGGTGTCGACCATGGTGTCCCAATCGTCCAGGTCGCACTTGGGTGCCGGATCGACGCCCAGGGCCAGCCCGGCGTTGTTGATCAACCCACGCAGCTTGGCAAAGGACGGCGGCAGATTGGCAATCGCTTCCTCCATGGCCTTGCGATCACGCACATCGAGCACCAGGCCATGGACTTCGGTCTGCTTCGACAGCTCGGCGCACAGTGCATTGAGGCGCTCTTCACGACGGCCTGTCAGCACCAATTTCCAGCCAGCGTCGGCAAAACGACGGGCACAGGCTTCACCAAAACCGGAGGTCGCGCCGGTAATAAACAGGGTGTTGGACATCGTGTTCTCCTTGCTTCGGCTGATCGCCAGCCATTGGAATGGTAAATCAGCAGGCAGAATGCCCGGCCTTGCCCATAGCGGCAACCGCACTTTCTGTACAAAAAACGATCAATCCTCGCAATCCCTTGGCCAGCCTGGCTTGCAGCCATGTGCGCGCACGTTATCCACAGGCCGGTCCACAGTCTTTGGGGGCAAGTGGAAAAGCTGCAAGCCGCTGTCCACAAGGCTTTGCGCGGTTTTTTGAAACTTTTTTGCTTGACCCTCAATAGCCCGCCGTGTAGCCCCTGGGGATTTTCATGACTGACGGGTCAAACCAGCGATGGCGCCAAGCCAGTAACCACGGCCTTCAGCCGGGTCTTTCCAGAGTTTAATCACAGACTTATCCACAGGCTTGTCCACGCTGATTCCACCCACTTTCATCTCGAACAAAAAGGTTGACAAAGCGCTCTTCAAGTTGCGCAAAAACACTTGATCAAAAACTGAACATGCCTCTGCAGGCCACGGTTTAAAAGGCCTGCAGCCAGCTACTCCCACGTTATTCACAGCCGGCTCCACAGCAAACGGGGACAAGTCAAAACCGTGACAAAACAACTATTTGCAGCGGCTTTATGTCGCGCTTCGGGAGCTCTTGAATATTGTTTTCCACAATTTCCCGGAGGCACGCCAAAAACCCTGTGGGAGCGAGCTTGCTCGCGATAGCGGTTTGTCAGTCAACATCAATATTGGCTGATAGATTGCTATCGCGAGCAAGCTCGCTCCCACAGGGTTTAGTGGTGTTTGGGAGATGTAAAAAAGCCCCGGCGATTGCGCGCCGGGGCTTGTGCATAACCCACTGAATCTCAGTGGCCGCCGAGGTAAGCGTTACGCACATCCTCGTTGACCAGCAGCTCCTTGCCGGTGCCGGTCATGCGGATTTCGCCGTTGACCATCACGTACGCCCGGTCCGACAACCGCAGGGCGTGGTTGGCGTTCTGTTCCACCAGGAAGATGGTCATGCCGGTCTTGGCCAGTTCTCGCAGGGTCGCGAAGATCTGTTTCACCACGATCGGCGCCAGCCCCAGGCTCGGCTCATCGAGCAGCAACAACTTGGGCCGGCTCATCAGGGCGCGAGCGATGGCAAGCATCTGCTGCTCGCCACCGGACATGGTCATCGCCCGCTGGGTACGCCGCTCTTCCAGTCGCGGGAACAGCTCGAACATGCGTTGCATGTCTTCCTTGGCGTACTTGTCACCGATAGGGATGGTACCCATCAGCAGGTTTTCCTCGACTGTCATGTCGGGGAACACCCGCCGCCCTTCCGGCGATTGCGCGATGCCGTTGGAGGCGATGTAGTGGGACGACTTGTGGGTAATGTCCACGCCCTGATAAAGGATCTGCCCGTCGGCGGCCCGTGGCTGGCCGAAGATCGACATCAGCAGGGTTGACTTGCCGGCGCCGTTGGAGCCGATCAGGCTGACGGTCTCCCCTTCGTTGATGTGCAGCGAGACGCCTTTAAGGGCCTGGATCGGGCCGTAGAACACGTCCAGGTCCTTGAGTTCGAGGATGGGTTTGCTCATACCACCTCCTCTTCGTCGGCGCCCAGGTACGCGGCAATCACTTTCGGATCGTTGCGGATGTCATCGGGACCACCCTCGGCGATGACGACGCCGTGGTCCAGCACCACAATGTGGTCGGAAATGCTCATTACCATGCCCATGTCGTGTTCGATCAGCACCACGGTCAGATCGTGCTCATCGCGCAGCAGCCGGATCATCGCGCTCAGCGCTTCGGTTTCCTGAGGGTTGAGGCCGGCGGCCGGTTCGTCGAGGCAGATGATCTGCGGACGGGTGCACATGGCGCGGGCGATTTCCAGACGGCGTTGCTGACCGTAGGACAGTTCACCGGCCAGGCGGTTGGCGCAGTCCACCAGGTCCACCACTTCCAGCCAGTAGAAGGCATGGTCCAGCGCATCGCTTTCGGCCTTGCGATAGCCCTTGGTGTTGAGAATGCCGGCCAGCATGTTGCGGTTGACCCACATGTGCTGGGCCACCAGCAGGTTTTCCAGCACCGACATTTCCTTGAACAGGCGAATGTTCTGGAACGTCCGCGCCAGGCCGGCACGGTTCACCAGGTGGGTGCCGCCGAACATCTTGTAGCGCAGCCGGGTGATGAAGCTTTTTGGCGACACGAAATCGGTCGGCTTGAACGATTCGCCCAGCAACTTGATAACGTTGGTCTGTTGCCCGCGCACGTTCAGTTCGATCTTGCCGCCGGAGGCCTTGTAGAACCCGGTCAGGCAGTTGAACACCGTGGTCTTGCCGGCGCCGTTGGGCCCGATCAGGGCGAAGATCGAGTTGCGCTTGACCTTCAGGCTCACATCATTCAATGCCTTGATGCCGCCGAAGTGCATCATCAGCTTCTCTACGGAGAGTACGACTTCGCTCATGGCGCTACTCCTTTGCGCGGGGTCACACCGGTACGGCTGATCCGAATCAGACCGCGCGGTCGCCAGATCATCATCAACACCATCAGGATGCCGAACAGCAGCACGCGGTACTCGGCGAAGCCACGCAGCAGTTCCGGGGCGACAGTCAGCACGAAGGCTGCAATCACCACGCCTATGGTCGAACCCATGCCGCCCAGTACCACGATGGCGAGGATCAACGCCGATTCGAAGAAGGTGAACGAGGTCGGGTTGACAAAGCCCTGGTAGGTGGCGAAGAACACCCCGGCCAGACCGGCCGTCGAGGCACCGATGGTGAATGCCGAGAGCTTGACCAATACGTGGTTCAGGCCCATGGAGCGACAGGCGATTTCGTCTTCACGCAGGGCTTCCCAGGCGCGGCCGACCGGCATGCGGGTCAGGCGATGCTTGATGTACAGCACAGCCAGCACCACCAGGAACAGCACCGCGTAGATGAAGTAGTACTTCACGTCGGGGTTGTAGGCGATGCCGAAGAACTCATGGAACGGCACGCCGCCGTCCTTGGCTCGCTTGCCGAACTCCAGGCCGAAGAAAGTCGGCAGCGGTGCCGGCATGCCGTTCGGGCCGCCAGTGAGCGACAACCAGTTGTTGAGGACCAGGCGGATGATTTCACCGAAGCCCAGGGTCACGATCGCCAGGTAGTCGCCGTGCAGGCGCAGCACCGGGAAACCGAGGATGCAACCGGCCAGGCCGGCGATGATCGCCGCCAGCGGCAACACCGTCCAGAAGCCCAGGCCGAGGTATTGGTAACCGAGTGCCAGGCCGTAGGCGCCAATGGCGTAGAACGCCACGTAACCAAGGTCGAGCAGGCCGGCCAGGCCAACCACGATGTTCAACCCCAGCCCCAGCAGTACGTAGATCAACCCGAGGATGACCACGCCCAGCAGGTAGGAGTTGGAGAAAAACGGAAACACCACGGCAATCAAGATCACCAGCGGGATGATCCAGCGCAGCCGCGACTTGTAGTCAGGCGCCAGCACATGCACCCCGGAGCCTGTCGTTTCAAAGCCTTCGAGGATTTTCAGGCCCTGGGCTGTCTGCAGGAACATGCTCAGGGCAAAACGTCCGGCCATGACGATCGCCACGATCCACGCCACCCGGGTGGTTTCCAGGTTGAAGCCATAGCCATCGAGAACGACACCGACAATCGGCCCGAACACAATCAGGGCAATGAGACCGGCAAGAATCGCGTCAACCAGGCTTTTTTTGATATCGATTGTTTTATGAGTGGTTGAAGACATCGCTTACACCTTCGACACAAGAGGACGGCCGAGCAGGCCTTGAGGCCGAAAGACCAGAACGAGGACCAACAGCGAGAAGCTGAAAACGTCTTTGTAGTCCGAGTTCACCAGGCCGGAAAACAGCGACTCGGAAATCCCGAGAATGATCCCGCCGAGCATCGCGCCGGGCAGTGAGCCAATCCCGCCGAGCACCGCGGCGGTGAACGCCTTGATCCCGATGATGAAGCCGGCATAGAAGTCGAATGTGCCGTAGTTCATGGTGATCAGCACGCCGGCCAGGGCCGCCATCGCTGCACCGATGATGAACACGTAGGAAATCACCCGATCGGTGTTGATCCCCAGGATCGAAGCCATCTTGCGGTCTTGCTGGGTTGCACGGCACATGCGGCCGAGCTTGGTGTACTTGATGATGTAGGTCAGCGCGGCCATCCCGACAAACGCGGCGACCAGAATGAAGACCTTGGTGTAGGTCAACTGAACGAAACCGGTACCGATATCAACGCGCCAGGCACCCGACAGCAAAGTCGGAACGCCTTGTTGCTTCGCGCCTTGGGAGATCTGTGCGTAGTTTTGCAGGATCAGGGAGATACCGATCGCACTGATCAGCGGTGCGAGTCGAGTGGAGTTGCGCAGGGGTTTGTAGGCGACACGCTCGATGACCCAGCCATACACCGCCGTGACGACGATGGTGAAGATCAGTGTGCCAAGCATCAGCAGCGGGAAAGATTCGATACCGAAGTAAGCCAGCAGAGCCAGACTGATTGCCGCGAGGTAAGCGGAAATCATGTAAACCTCGCCGTGGGCGAAGTTGATCATGCCGATGATGCCATAGACCATTGTGTAGCCGATGGCGATCAGGCCATAGACCGACCCGAGGGTCAGGCCGTTGACCAGTTGCTGCAGGAAAATACCATCCATAACGCAATCTCACGCAATGAGAACCTGCACATGTGGCTGTGCGGTTCTTCTAAGGAAAATACAGATATACGTCGGAGCAATGACAACCAGGATCAACCCGGCCACCACCGCCCCCTGTAGGAGCGAGCTTGCTCGCGAAGAACCTGAGGACAACGCGTTGAACCAGCAAGCACGCGTTATCGTTGACGTTTTTCGCGAGCGTGCTCGCTCCTACAGGGAATCAGTGGGGTTCAGGTGATCGAGTCAGCCCTTACTTCTGTTTTTCCAGCTGGTGGTATTTGCCGTCCTTGTCCCACTGGTAAACCACGTAGTCGGAGACTTTCAGGTCGCCCTTGCTGTCCCAGGTCTTCTCGCCCATGACGGTCTTGACCGGGTTCTTCTTCAGCCATGCGGCCGCTTCTTCACCCTTGTTGGACTTGGCGCCGTTGAAGGCGGCTGCCAGGGCCTGGACCGAAGCGTAGGCGTACAGGGTGTAGCCTTCAGGCTCGGTACCGGCCTTGCGGAAGGCGTCTACCACGGTCTTGCTGTCTGGCAGCAGGCGTGGGTCGGCGCCGAAGGTCATCAGTACGCCGTCAACGAATTGCGGACCGCCAGCGGTGGTCACCAGTTCGTCGGTCACGATGCCGTCGTCGGACATGAACTTGACGTCCTTCAGGCCTTGTTCACGCAGTTGACGCACCAGAGGACCGGCTTCCGGGTGCAGGCCACCGAAGTAGACGACGTCAGCGCCAGCGCCGCGGATCTTGGTCACGATGGTGCTGAAGTCTTTCTCGCCACGGGTCAGGCCTTCATACAGCACAGGTTTCACACCACGCTTCTCAAGCTGAGCCTTGGTGGCATCCGCCAGGCCCTGACCGTAGGTGTCCTTGTCGTGCAGCACGACCACTTTCTTGCCCTTGAGCACGTCGACAATGTAGTCACCGGCCACGATGCCTTGCTGGTCGTCACGCCCGCACATGCGGAACATGGCGCTCAGGCCGCGCTCGGTCACAGCCGGGTTGGTGGAGCCTGGAGTGATGGCGATGATGCCTGCTTCGTCGTAGATCTCGGAGGCCGGGATGGTCGACGAGGAGCAGAAGTGACCGACCACGCCGGCGACTTTCTGGTTGGTCAGGTCCTTGGCGACCGTCACAGCCTGTTTCGGTTCGCAGGCGTCATCGCCCTTGACCAGTACGATTTTTTCCCCGTTGACCCCGCCCGACGCGTTGACCGCATCGGCCGCCGCTTGTGCACCCTTCATGTACTGTTCGCCAAATGCCGCGTTGGCGCCTGTCATTGGTCCCGCTACGCCGATCTTGATGTCAGCCTGAGCAAACGCAGAAACACCCAGCGCAGTTGCCACTGCGAGGGCCAGAAAGCCTTTCTTGTAAAACGTCTGGGACATGAGGTGGTGCTCCATGGTTTTTTTTAATTGGCACTGCGACTTCACTGAATGCTCAGAGCAAGGGCCGTGCCATCGGTTTTTTATTCTGAAAAAAGTCGCTGCTTTCTTGTTATTTCGACTGTTTCGATCCCATTTTCATTGGGCGTGCAACCGTCTAAACCGCGGAAGGTAAAACCATTATTTTTTTGAGGCGCAACCCGCCCGCGCCATCATTGCAACCGCGGCTTTAAACGACGTGCAACCAGCCTGTAACAACGTGCGTCACCGAAGTGCACACTGCTGGTGCGAGACTGCTACAACCCGCACCACTACAGGCTAGCTGCAGATCGAAAAAGCGCCGCTTGCGCCCTGCAAAAATCAACATTCAGATCACGATCCGCAGGCACTGGCCTGCGTGATACAGCGAGAACCCCGCCTCGTACAGACAGCTGCGCAACCCCACCCCGGCCAATGGCTGCATGGGCGCGAAAGGAATCGGTAGCGCTTGAGGATTTCCGTTACACAGGTAATCGGCAAAGGCCTTGCCGACCACCGTTCCCGTGGTCACGCCCCGACCGTTGTAACCGGTGACTGCCACCAAACCGGGCGCTGGCTCGAACAGGCGCATCAGATGATCGGGGGTGAAGGCGATGCGGCCGGTCCAGGTGCACTCCCATTCCACCGGTTTGAGGTACGGGAAATAGTGCTGCTGCACGCGGTCGGCCCAGGCCTTGAGGAACCAGGTCGGCTTCTGATTGCCATTGCCCAGGCTGCCAAGCAACAGGCGACCGTCTTTATCCCGGCGGATGCTGCTGAGCACCTGTCGGGTGTCCCAGGAACCCTGGCCACCGGGCAGAATTTGCCGGGCGGCTTCTTCGGTCAGCGGCACCGAGGCTACCTGATAGTAATAACCGGGGAAGAAATTGCGCCGCAGTTCCGTCCAGTCGCCTTCGGTGTAGGCATTGGAGGCAATCACCACTTTCTCGGCCATCACCGAACCCTGGGCGGTTTGCACCGACCAGCGCTGGCCCTGGCGTTCGAGCCGGGTGACCGGGGAATGATCGAACAATTGCCCGCCCAGGCCGATGGCCGCCTTGGCCAGCCCCGTGGTGTAAGCCATCGGGTTGAGCGTGCCGGCGCGGCGATCGAGCAATGCCGCGGCGATCTTTTTCGTGCCGGTGGCTTGCTCGCAGGCCTGACCGGTGAGCAGCTCTACCGGCGCACCGCGACGTTTCCATTGTTCTTCACGACTGCGCAAGTCGGCTTCGCCACGGGCGTTGTGCGCCATGTGCAGCGTGCCTTCGCGGCGCAACTGGCAATCGATGTTGTACTTGTCCACAAGGCTGAACACCAGGGATGGCGCCGCGCCCAGCATGCGGTTGAGCTGGCTGCCGACCTCAGTGCCGAACCCGGCTTCGATCTCGTCCGGGGGGATCCACATCCCGGCATTGACCAGCCCGACGTTGCGCCCCGAGCCACCATGGCCGGCACGATGGGCCTCCAGCACACAAACGGTCTTGCCTTGCTCCAGCAGATGCACCGCCGCCGACAAACCGGTAAACCCGGCGCCGATGACGCAGACATCCACCGTGACCTCACCCTTGAGGGCCGAATTGTCCGGCCTCTGTGGCGTCAGTTTTTCCCACAGACACTCTTCGCGTAACGGCATTGCCAGACTCCGAAAATGAAACCTAACAAACACATTCATTCAATGTGGGAGCGGGCTTGCTCGCGAAAGCGTCGGCACATCCAGCATCAATGTGACTGATAAACCGCTTTCGCGAGCAAGCCCGCTCCCACAGGGGATCACTGTCCGACTCGAGTATCAGTCGAAGGTGATGCCCTGCGCCAACGGCAACTCCAGCGAATAGTTCACGGTGTTGGTCTGGCGGCGCATGTAGCCGCGCCATGCATCGGAGCCGGATTCGCGACCGCCGCCGGTTTCTTTTTCGCCACCAAACGCGCCACCGATTTCCGCACCGCTCGGGCCGATGTTGACGTTGGCGATGCCGCAATCGCTGCCCACCGCCGACATGAACTGCTCGGCTTCACGCACATCGGTGGTGAAGATGCACGAGGACAGGCCTTGTGGCACGGCGTTGTTCAGGCGCAGCGCTTCCTGGAAGTCGGTGTAGCCGACCACGTACAGGATTGGTGCAAAGGTTTCGTGGCAGACCACATCGCTCTGCTCCGGCATTTCGACAATGGCTGGCGACACGTAGTAAGCGTTCGGGAACTGGTCTTCCAGCTGGCGCTTGCCGCCGAACACCTTGCCGCCTTCGCTCAACGCCTGCTCCAGCGCATCCTGCATGTTGTCGAAGCTTTGCTTGTCGATCAGCGGGCCGACCAGGTTGCCTTCCAGCGGATGGCCGATACGTACTTTCGAGTACGCGGCTTTCAGGCGGGTGACGATTTCTTCTTTCACCGATTCATGAGCGATCAGTCGACGCAAGGTGGTGCAGCGCTGACCGGCGGTGCCGACGGCACTGAACAGGATCGCGCGAACGGCCATGTCCAGGTCGGCGCTCGGGCCGAGGATCATTGCGTTGTTACCGCCCAGTTCGAGAATGCTGCGGGCAAAGCGCGCGGCCACTTTCGGTGCCACTTCGCGGCCCATGCGGGTGCTGCCGGTGGCGCTGATCAGGGCTACACGCGGGTCGTCCACCAAGGCTTCGCCGGCATCGCGACCACCGATCACTACCTGGCACAAATTCGCAGGCGCATCGCTGAAGTTCTTCACGACGCGGTCGAACAGCGCCTGGCAGGCCAGCGCGGTGAGCGGGGTCTTTTCCGACGGTTTCCACACCACAGGGTTGCCGCACACCAGTGCCAGTGTGGTGTTCCAGGCCCAGACCGCAACCGGGAAGTTGAAGGCGCTGATCACCCCGACAACGCCCAGCGGGTGCCAGGTTTCACGCATATGGTGGCCAGGGCGCTCGGAAGCGATGGTCAAACCGTACAATTGACGGGACAGGCCGACGGCGAAGTCGCAGATGTCGATCATTTCCTGAACTTCACCCAGGCCTTCCTGGGTGATCTTGCCGGCTTCCCAGGACACCAGCTCGCCGAGGTCGGCCTTGTATTCGCGCAGCACTTCACCGAATTGACGCACCAACTCACCACGGCGCGGTGCCGGAACCTTGCGCCACAGTTCGAACGCATGATCTGCGCGACTGATGTGCTGCTCGACCTCAGCGGCGCCTTCCCAGTTCACGGCGGCGATCCTGCTGCCATCGACCGGCGAATGCACCGGCACTTTGCCGTTCTGGTACAGGGCCGGGTTCACACCTAGACGATCAAGCAATGCGGCAACCATGGGTCACTCCTCAAGCAAAAGACAGAACACGTGCAGCCGGAAATTCACGGCTGATCAGACCTGTAGTTTTAGCTGCCCGGAGGTTACTCAACAAACGACCTTTAAGAGAGATATCATTCCGTTTATTCATGCTGTGCATTGCTGGCAATAAGAAACAAGAACCAAGGACCGCCCATGCTGAATAAACGCTACCTGCCATCGATCGCTGCGTTGCAGTGCTTCGAAGCCGTCACCCGGCACTTGAGCTTCACCCGGGCTGCCGAAGAGCTGAACCTGACCCAGAGCGCCGTGAGCAAACAGGTCGCGCAACTCGAGGAACTGCTGCAGCACCTGCTGTTCCGCCGAGTGCGCCGCCGCCTGCAAATGACGCCGGCCGGTGATCTGTACCTGGTCGAGGTGCGAAAAATCCTCACTCAGGTCGAGATGTCGACCCACTACCTGCGTTCCTACGGTGGCGAAACCGAAGTCCTGCGGGTTTCGACGCCGCCCACCTTCGGCGCCCGCTGGCTGGTGCCGCGCCTCAAAGGCTGGCGTCTGCGCCATCCGTCGATCCATCTGGACCTGTGCAGCGAGCAGGAAGCCGACGACCTGCTGCAAGGTCGCAGCGACCTGGCGTTCTACTTCGGCCAGGGCTCGCGGCCCGGCACCGAATGCCTGAAGCTGTTTGGCGAAGAGCTGGTGCCAGTGTGCGCCCCGGGCAGCCTGCCGGACACCCCGTTCACCGACCCGACGCAACTGACCGACCTGGTCCTGCTGCAAAACGCCTCCCGCCCCCAGGCCTGGCATGACTGGTTCGACCACCAGGGCTACCACACCGAGCACAGCTACCACGGCCCGCGTTTCGAAACCTTTTACATGTGCATCCGCGCCGCCCAGGTTGGCTGCGGCGTGGCGCTGCTACCGCGCTTTCTGGTGGAAGAGGAACTGGCCGACGGCAAGCTGGTCATTCCCTGGCAGCATGCAATGCCCAGCAGTGACGCCTATTACCTTGCGTACCCGGAACACTCGGCGGAAGTGCCCAAGGTGCGGGACTTTGTGAAGTGGATGCTGGAGCAGATTGATAGTCCGGATGCCCCACAACATTGAGCCTTTTCACAATCCCTGTGGGAGCGAGCTTGCTCGCGATGGCGTCATTACATTCAATACTTGAATTGCCTGTCAGTCCGCTATCGCGAGCAAGCTCGCTCCCACAAGGATCTGGGGCAGTCTGAAAAATTGCTGGCAATCCCCACCACCGTTGTGCGCCACTAGCTCTATTCAATGTGGAGAACCCCCGTTATGAGCGAGAGTGTGTTTGCCGATCGCATCGTGCAGAACCTGCTCGACACCGACTTCTACAAGCTGACGATGATGCAGGCGGTGCTGCACAACTACCCCAACGTCGAAGTCGAATGGGAGTTTCGTTGCCGTAACGGCGAGGATTTGCGCCCGTACCTGGCGGAAATCCGTTTCCAGATCGAGCGTCTGGCCGAACTGAGCCTGAGCGCCGATCAATTGAGCTTTCTGGAACGCATCAGCTTCCTGAAGCCGGATTTCCTGAGCTTTCTCGGCTTGTTTCGCTTCAACCTGCGCTACCTCCACACCGGTATCGAAAACGGCGAGCTGGTCATCCGCCTGCGCGGCCCCTGGCTGCATGTGATCCTGTTCGAAGTACCGCTGCTGGCGCTGGTCAGCGAGGTACGCAATCGCTATCGCTACCGCGAAGTCGTGCTGGAGCAGGCCCGCGAGCAGCTCTACCGCAAGTTCGACTGGCTGAGCGCCAACGCCAGCAGCGATGAATTGTCCGAGCTGCAGGTGGCCGATTTCGGCACGCGCCGCCGTTTCTCGTATCGGGTTCAGGAAGAAGTGGTGAATGTGCTCAAGCACGACTTCCCCGGACGTTTTGTCGGCACCAGCAACGTGCACCTGTCCCGGGAGCTGGACATGAAACCGCTGGGCACCATGGCCCACGAATGGATCATGGCGCACCAGCAGCTCGGCCCGCGCCTGATCGACAGCCAGATCGCCGCACTCGATTGCTGGGTCCGCGAATACCGTGGCCTGCTGGGGATTGCCCTGACCGACTGCATCACCATGGATGCCTTCCTCGGCGATTTCGATCTGTTTTTCGCCAAGCTTTTCGACGGTTTGCGCCACGATTCGGGCGATCCGGTGGTCTGGGCAGAAAAAGCCATCGCCCACTATCACAAGCTCGGCATCGACCCGATGAGCAAGACACTGACCTTCTCCGACAGCCTGACCCTGCCCAGGGCCCTGGAGATATTCCGGGCGCTGCGCGGTCGGATCAATGTCAGCTTCGGCATCGGCACCAACCTGACCTGTGATATTCCGGGTGTCGAACCGATGAGCATCGTGCTTAAAATGGCCGCCTGCAACGGCCAGCCGGTGGCGAAGATCTCGGACGAGCCCGGCAAGACGCACTGCAAAGACCCGAATTTCGTCGCGTACTTGCGACACGTTTTCCAAGTACCTGCCGCCCTTTCAAGTCCATCAAGCAAGGAGTGAATTCATGCAAGCCGTACAGCGTGAGATTGCTGAACAGCTCAAGGTCCAGCCGCCATTCGCCGACGAAGCCGCCCTTGAGGCCGAAGTCGCCCGGCGGGTGACCTTCATTCAGGACTGCCTGGTCAACTCCGGGCTCAAGACCCTGGTCCTGGGCATCAGTGGCGGTGTCGACTCCCTGACCGCCGGCCTGCTGGCCCAACGGGCCGTACGTGAACTGCGCCAGCGCAGCGGTGATGCTGCGTACAAATTCATTGCCGTGCGCCTGCCCTACGAAACCCAGTTCGATGAACACGACGCCCAGGCTTCGGTGGATTTCATCAAGCCGGACGAGCGCCACACCGTGAACATCGGCCCGGCGGTCAAATCCCTGGCCAATGAAGTGGCGGCCTTCGAAGGCAAACATGCGGTCTCGGTGGACTTCGTGCTCGGCAACACCAAGGCGCGCATGCGCATGGTCGCTCAGTACACCATCGCCGGCGCGGCCCATGGCCTGGTGATCGGCACCGATCACGCGGCAGAAGCGGTGATGGGCTTCTTCACCAAGTTCGGTGACGGCGCCTGCGACCTGGCGCCACTGAGCGGCCTGGTGAAAAACCAGGTCCGCGCCATCGCCCGCAGCTTCGGCGCGCCGGAATCGCTGGTGGAAAAAGTCCCGACGGCGGACCTTGAAGACCTGTCGCCCGGCAAACCGGACGAAGCCTCCCACGGCGTGACCTATGCCGAGATCGACGCGTTCCTGCACGGCCATCCGGTGCGTGAGGAAGCGTTCAAGATCATTTGCGACACCTACAACAAGACCCATCACAAGCGTGTGATGCCGTTCGCGCCTTGATTGGTGATTGAATGAAAAAGCCCGCTGAAGAGTGATCCTCAGCGGGCTTTTCTTTGGCCAGCACATTTGTTGATGCAGATGGCCCATTCGCGAGCAGGCTCGCTCCCACATTTGATCGCGGTCTAAATGTGGGAGCGGGCTTGCTCGCGAAGAACGATGACGCGGTGTACCTGATTACTTCAGGGTCACGGTGCCTTTCATCATCGAGATGTGGCCCGGGAACGAGCAGAAGAACCCGTACTTTTCACCGGCCGCGAGCTTGGACACGTCGAATGTCACTGAATCGGTTTCCTTGGCGCCGATGATCTTGGTGTGGGCGATCACACGGGCGTCGCCTTCTTTCAGGTAGTTCTTGTCGATGCCGGCGCTCAGGCCATCGGTGGCGATCGGCTGCATGTCGGCTTCTTTACTCAGCACCCAGTTATGGCCCATGACGTTCTTCGGCAAGCTGCCGGAGTGCTTGAGTTCCACGGTAAACGTCTTGCAGCTCTTGTCGATTTCAATGGCCTTCGTGTCGAAAGACATCTGGTCGGTGGAGTCGACAGTGACTTTGCACTCGGCAGCCATCAATTGGCTGCTGGCCAGTGTCAACAGGGATACCGCAACAAGTTTGGCAAACATGGTGAATCTCCAAGGCAGGGTTAACGAAATCGCGAATAAACAGAAGACTGCCTGAAAACTTCGCAAGTTCATATGACTTGAATCAAAAATTGTATACAACTTTCGAGCTATGGCACCGATGCGAAATATCTAACGGCCAAGTGTCTGGCCCGGGCCTATCATCAGCCCGTCCCCCTTCAAATGGAATGCCTGTCATGTCGATCAACAGCCTGTTGTGCAGTTTGCTGGCCGCCTACGCCTGCGGCGCCAGCGGTACGTACGAAACGCCAAAACACCAAGTCTAGCCCTTGGAGTGCCGCGCGCCTGCCTTTACTCTGTGGCCCTGATCGACCATGGAGCAAGGCATGTCTTTAACATCCGTTTGTGTATTTTGTGGCGCCAGCACCGGCACCCACCCGGCTTACCGCGAAGCAGCCGTGGCCCTTGGCCGGGCTCTGGCCGAACGCAAGCTGACCCTGGTGTATGGCGGTGGCGCCGTGGGGCTGATGGGCATCGTCGCAGATGCGGCTCTGGCGGCCGGCGGAGAAGTGATCGGCATCATCCCGCAAAGCCTCAAGGACAAGGAAATCGGCCACAGCGGCCTGACCCGCCTGGAAGTTGTCGATGGCATGCACGCACGCAAGGCGCGGATGGCCGAACTCAGCGATGCCTTTATCGCGCTGCCCGGTGGCCTTGGCACCCTCGAAGAACTGTTCGAAGTCTGGACCTGGGGCCAGCTCGGCTACCACGGAAAACCGCTGGGATTACTGGAAGTGAACGGTTTCTACAGCAAATTGACGTCTTTTCTTGATCACATCGTCGGCGAAGGCTTCGTTCGCGGGCAGCACCGTGACATGCTGCAAGTGAGCGAATCGCCGCAAAACCTGCTCGATGCTCTGGATGCCTGGCAACCGTCCGTAGCGCCAAAGTGGGCCGAGCAAAAACCCAGCTAACGGCTCGGCACCGATACAGGGCAGAATATGCGCCGCTCAACCTCACCTTCGACCCCAGAGGATCGCCCATGGCTAAACCTAATTATTCCTTCGCCAAACGTCAGAGAGACTTGGCCAAGGAGCAGAAGAAAGAGGAAAAGCTTCAGCGCAAGAAAGCTACAGCTGAAGAAGCGGCACTGAACCCTGAGGGTGAAGTGGCGGCAGAAGACGATGTTGATGCACCGAAAGACTCGGCGCCCGACGCCTGAGAACCTCCGGGCCGGTTGATCTGATCTGGCCCACCGGATCTGTGTAATGGATTGGCAGCTTGGCTGCCGATCCTCACAGGCCAATCGTATGACTCCAGAACACCGCAATCCCCTGTGGGAGATTCTATGGTTGAGGGAAAGCCCTCAACTGGCTTTTGGCTGATATTCGCTTTGCCCTTTCAGCAAGGCGAATACCACCCGAGCAAGCTTGCGAGCCAGCATCACCAACGCCTGAGTGGTGCTGAACCCCCGAGTTCTTTGTTCTTCGTAATACCCTTTCCAGGCTTTCGTACGGCTAGCCGACATCGCTGCATTGTGCAGAAGTCGGCGGGCCTCGGGGTCACCGCGCTTGGTCAAACTGCGGCGAGCGTCCTTCTGTCCTGATTTCGCCACCCGTAAATCCATGCCCAGGAAGGCGATAAATGCATCCGCGTTTCTAAAATCCCCTCGCTGAAATGCGGTTATCAAGCGGGCCCCAGTCAAAAAACCAATACCCTCAACTTTCAGGCAGCGCTTCAATTGACCGAGCAAACCGGCTTCTTTGAGCTGATCGTTGATCGTCTTTTCGATCAGCGTCTCAAGCTGCTGCATGGACTTCACTTGCTCGGCAAAAGCCGCCTTGAGCAGCGGCTCATTCGACCAGCTCTGCACCAGGCCGACCCTGGCCTGGACCAAGGCTGCGCGACGGCGGAAAAGGCTCAGGAGCTGGCGGTACAGCGGTGAGGGCGGGGTCCAAGGACGCAACTCCTCGGCTTCGTTCTTCAGGTAACGAGCCAGTAGCTTGGCATCCAGTGCGTCGGTTTTGGCGCGGATTTTCACGCCTTCGCGATAATGTTTGAGTTCATAGCCTCCCACCATGTAAATCGTGCAACCGGCCTCATAGGCCAGATCAGCGAAGTCCAGGTGGTAGATGTTGGTCGCCTCAATGGCAATAGCCACCGTCCCCGACAACGCCTTCAGCCACTGCTTGATGGATGTTTTGGTGTTGGCAATCTCTTCAAGCAAATCACCATCAGACTGATAAATCACCAGTTCATTCTTGGCGACATCCACACCCACGATCGGTTTTGATAGAGAGACCGGCATTGCCACAGGATTTCCTCCGGGATAAGGTTTGAGCACTTGAAGGGCTCACCCAGAGGCGCAGGCTTGTTCCTATCGTCGGTCTAGCCAGATGCATTCTTTATCGGCGCTTGGGTGAAAGGAGGAGGGGCGATATCTCCCACGGTCTGTACTGCGTCAACAGTCAGAATCGAGCCTTGTCCCTCCTCCTCCCTTCAAGTCCTACCATACAAGCGAGCCTGCTCGCGAATGCGGCCTCATATTCAACATTTTTGTGGCTGACAGACCCCTTTCGCGAGCAGGCTCGCTCCCACATAGATCCTCATTACTCCAGCGGCATCACGGTGACGCGGACTTCGGGGTCATGGTTACCGCCTCCCAGGATTACCCCCCGCAGCGGAGACACATCGGAAAAATCCCGGCCCCAGGCCAGGGTGATGTGCTCCAGCGCCGGCTGCACATTGTTGGTCGGATCGAAATCCACCCACCCCGACACCGGACAAAACACCGAAACCCAGGCGTGGGACGCATCGGCGCCGATCAGCCGTGGCTGACCCGGTGGTGGCTGGGTCAGCAGGTAGCCGCTGATATAGCGCGCCGCCAACCCTCTGGAACGCACGCAAGCGAGCATCAGGTGAGCAAAGTCCTGACAGACCCCGCGTCGGCGCTCCAGCACTTCCACCAGCGGCGTCGCCACCTGGGTAGCTTCAGCATCGAAGGTGAACTCGCTGAAGATTTTCTCCATCAGCGCCTGCACGCCGAGCAACAACGGTCGACCGGGTGGAAAACAGCTTTGCGAGAACTCGACGAAGTTTTTCTTCAAATGCACATACGGCGATTCGAACCGGTATCGGCAGGCTTCGAGCAATTCTGGCGACAACGGTTGGCTGCTGTAGGTCAGTGCGCTTCGTGTGTGTTCCCACGCCGGAGACTTACTGAAGTCCAGCACAGGTCGGGGCAACACTTCGATCGTGAGACTGGCGTTGACCAGCAACTCATCGTGGGGACGCTCGAACGCCAGCCGGGTCAGCGGATTGCCGAATACATCGAGCTCATCGCGACGCGAGGTTGGCTGCGGACTGATCTGCAATTGCCGGTCGGTGCAACGCTGCCAGGCACAAGGGCGCGGCCACAAATGCGCCAGCTGCTGGGCCAGGGACACCGGGCTGTCGTAGTGATAATGGGTGTCGTGGAAAATCTGGTAACGGGCGCTCATCAGACAGACACCGTGCGCTGGCTGACATCGTCGACATGGGCGAAATGCCGCAGCGCCAGGCGATCGGAGACTTGCCCGCTGGCGTCGGCGATCTCCTGCAACAGTGCGGCCAGCCCTTCGATGGCGGCGCGAACACTGGCGTCGCCGAACAGCGGGTTTTCCAGGCAGCCCAGATCGAATCGCGCCAGACGCTCGACCAATTGCGGCAGTACTGTTTCACGCGGTACGCCAAAGTCGTCGTTGAGACGCTTGAGGGTGCGTGTCACCAGTTTCAACTGGAACAACACGGCGTGAGGGTTCTGCTCATCGAGCAACAGCAGGTCGAGCACCGGGATCAACTGCGCGACCGCCAGATAGCGCGAGCGGTAGGTGATGCTGCTGTTGCCCAGTTCCAGCAACCATTCCAGCCCGGCCTGATCGAAAACCCCGGCGCCCCGCAGGAACGCCGCCAGGCTGCCGCTGAGAAACTGCAAGCGCTCGATCCGCCGGCCAATCATCAGGAAACGCCAGCCTTCATCCCGGGTCATGTCGTCCAGGGCAAAACCGGACAGCGCCGCCAGGGACATCACCAGACGGTTGAGGAAATCCAGCAACTCGCCGAAATCCGGTTCTTCGGTTTCCAGCTCCATGGCTTCGCGCTGCAACTCCACCAGCGCTTGCCAGTTTTCCCGCGAGAGCTTGCCGCGCACTTGCGAAGCGGCCCACTGCAAGCGTTGCAGGTTGGAACGCAGGCTGAACGGCCAGTCGTCACCGAGCAATGCCGCCAACAGGCGTTCGGGTAATTCGCCCTCATCGGGCAGCAGCATCAACCGTTCGCCGAGATCGACTGCGGCCTGCAAGGCTTGCGGGTCGTCGCCGTCGACATAGCGCGCGAGCATGATGCGCAGCAAACGGGCACTGTCATCGCAACGTTCGCAGTAACGGCCAAACCAGAACAGGTTTTCCACCACCCGCGATGGCAGATACGGATCGCGCCGCACCAGATCATGCACGCCGATGTTGCGCTGGGCCTTCCATTGCTCGCCACTGGGCGCTCGATCGCCCAACACCCAAGTGTCCTTGCTGGCGCCGCCGCGTTGCATCGACACCACTTCGGCATCGGCTTGCGCGGCGACCCGGGTCAAGCCACCGGGCAACACCCGATATCCCTCACGGCTGGCCACCGCATACACGCGCATGCCGATGGCCCGGGGTTGCAGTTGACCGTCTTCGGCTTGCCAGATCGGCGCCTGGGACAGTTGCGCAAGTTCCTGCGCCACATAAGCATATGGCCGTGCCTGCATGCGCTCGGCGAGCTCCTGGCGCTGTTTTTCACTCAAGTCGCGGCCAAATACCGGTGCAAAGCTCTGGGACGGAAACGCCGGTTTGATCAGCAGCTCCGGCAGTTTTTCCAGGGCCTGGGCCAATACCGGCGCTTCGCCGCACCACCAGGTGGCGATGGACGGCAGGATCAGCTCTTCGCCGAACAGGAACTGATTGATCTTCGGCAGGAAACCCAGCAAGCCCGGCGATTCCAGCACACCACTGCCGAGCGCGTTGGCCACCAGCACACGCCCCTGCCGCACCGCTTCCAGCAGACCAGGGACTCCGAGGGCCGAATCAGTGCGCAGTTCCAGCGGGTCGCAGAAGTCATCGTCGAGCCGACGCATGATCGCGTGCACCCGGCGCAGTCCACTCAGGGTCTTCAGGTAGACCGTGGCGTCGCGCACCGTCAGGTCGCCGCCCTCCACCAGCGGATAACCGAGCTGACGCGCCAGGTACAGATGTTCGAAATAGCTTTCGTTAAACCGCCCGGGTGTCAGCAGCACCACCAAGGGTGCGTCCTCGTCACTCGGGGCCTGACGAGCCAGTGTTTCCTGCAAGGTACGGAAGAACCCGGCCAGGTGTTGCACCTTCAAATCACGGTACAACTCGGGAAAGGCCCGGGACACAATCGTGCGGTTTTCCAGCGCATACCCGGCCCCCGAAGGCGCCTGGGTACGGTCCGCCGTGACCCACCAGCGGCCATCGGGTGTGCGCGCCAGATCCACGGCATACAAATGCAGAAAGGCTCCGTCAGGCGGGTTGATCCCCTGACAGGGCCAAAGGAAATTGTTGTGACCGAACACCAGCTCGGCGGGCAGCAGGCCTTCGGCAATCAGCTGTTGCGGACCGTAAAGGTCAGCCAGCACGGCATTGAGCAAACGCGCCCGCTGCGCGATGCCGGCCGACAACTGTTGCCACTCATCGGCAGCGATGACGTGGGGTAGCAGGTCCAGCTCCCACGGCCGGTCAGCGCCCTTGGGGTCGGCATAGACGTTATAGGTAACGCCGTTTTCCTGGATTTGCCGGGTCAGCAGAGCCTGACGCTGCACCAGTTGCGCCGGCGTGCTGCGTTGCAACTGCTCGAACAGCCGGCGCCAGTGCGGGCGCACGGCGCCACTGTCGTCGAGCAGTTCGTGATAGGTGCCCGCCGTCAGCGGGTAGCGGTCTAGCAGGTCAGGCATGGAAAGCTCGGCAGACAGCAATGATCGGTCAGACTAGCGCAGGCTCGTGACGCCCGGATATACGAAAAATCCGAGCGTCGCGGACGGTTTAGAAACGTCGCAAATCGAGCGTCATCGGTAGCTCATCGTTAATGTCCAGATGGGGTACAGGCAGTTTCCCCGGCGTGTGCCCGATGCGGAAGAAGCGCGCCATCCGCCGGCTCTCGGCCTCGTTGGCATTGACCGGCAAGCTGTCGTAATTGCGCCCGCCCGGGTGGGCGACGTGGTACTGGCAGCCGCCGAGCGAACGCTGCATCCAGGTATCGAGCAGGTCAAATACCAGCGGCGCGTGGACCGGGATGGTCGGCTGCAGGCAATTGGCCGGTTGCCAGGCACGAAAACGCACGCCCGCGACGAACTCGCCGACTCGCCCGGTGGGCTGCAATGGAACAGGAATGCCGTTGCAGGTCAGCAGATAACGCTGGGGCGGCAAGCCGCTGAGCTTGACCTGCAAACGCTCCAGCGACGAATCCACATAACGCACCGTGCCGCCCATGGCGCCCTCTTCACCCAGCACGTGCCAGGGCTCGAGCGCCTGGCGCAGCTCCAGTGCAATACCGCTGACGGCGTAATCGCCCACCTTGGGAAAACGGAACTCCAGATGCGCGGCGAACCATTCGGCCCGCACCGGATAGCCGGCGGCGTTGAGGTCGACGATGACATCGGCAAAATCCTGCTCGATAAAGTGCGGCAACAGGAAGCGATCGTGCAGCTCCGTGCCCCAGCGCGCGAGTTTTGGCGGTGCATAGGGCTCGCGCCAGAACCGCGCCACCAGCGCCCGCAGCAACAATTGTTGCGCCAGGCTCATGCGGGCATGGGGCGGCATCTCGAACGCACGCAGCTCCAGCAATCCGAGGCGCCCGGTGGCACCGTCCGGCGAATAGAGTTTGTCGATGCAGAACTCGGCGCGGTGGGTGTTGCCGGTGACATCGATCAGCAGGTTGCGCAGCAGTCGATCCACCAACCATGGCGGACACTCCTCACCCGGTGAGGGCATTTGCGCAAAAGCGATTTCCAGTTCGTACAAGGCATCGTTGCGCGCTTCGTCGACGCGGGGCGCCTGGGACGTCGGGCCGATGAACAATCCGGAAAACAGATAGGACAGCGATGGATGGTTGTGCCAATAGCTGATCAGGCTGCGCAGCAGATCCGGGCGACGCAGAAACGGCGAGTCCCCCGGGGTCGCGCCACCCAACACGAAATGGTTACCACCGCCCGTCCCGGTGTGCCGGCCGTCGATCATGAATTTTTCGGTGGTCAGGCGGGTCTGGCGCGCTTCTTCGTAGAGGAACTCGGTGCGCTCGACCAATTCATCCCAGGTCGCGGACGGCTGCACGTTGACCTCGATCACCCCCGGGTCCGGGGTGATGCGGAAGTTGCTCAGGCGTGGATCGCTCGGCGGCTCATAGCCCTCCAGCAATACCGGGCACATCAGTTCTTCAGCGGTGGCTTCAATGGCAGCGACCAGCTCAAGGTAGTCCTCGACTCGCTCCAGCGGCGGCATGAACAGGTACAACCGGCCTTCCCGCGCCTCGGCACAGAAGGCCGTACGGGTCAGCCAGTCGGCGGACTCATCGATTTTGGGTGCGCGGTCTTCTGTGACGGCTGCGCCTTGGCTCTGAAGCTGACCGGTGTCAGGCAGCGGTGGGAACGCCTGATTCGGGTCTTGGGCATGAATGAATGGATACTCCGCCGCTTTCACCCAGGGTTGCGACCCCAGCGGCAAGCGATAGCCCAGCGGCGAGTCCCCCGGCACCAGACGGCAGTGCTCTTCGCGCAGATACCAGCGGCCGCTCTGCCACTGATCGCCCTTGGCGGTGCGTGCCAGCGGAAGGACCTGGCCAATTACCTTGTCCAACCCCTGGCTGAACACTTTGCGCAGACGCGCCCGCTCCAACGGTTCCTCCAGACGCGAATCTTCGGCGCTGACGTTTTGCGGCAGCATTCCTTCGCGCCAGAGGTAATAGAAATTGTCTTCGTAGGCTGGAAAAACGAAGCGGGTCGGAATTTTCAGGCGTTCGGCGACACTCGCCAGAAAACGTCCGGCCAGCGCGCCATCGGCGCCGTAGTCTTGTTGTTCGTCGGCGATCAGCGCGCTGTTGTGCCAGATCGGCACGCCGTCGCGGCGCCAATAACAATTGAGCGACCAGCGCGGCAGTTGCTCGCCGGGGTACCACTTGCCCTGCCCGAAATGCACCAGTCCATTGGGCGCGTAGTGTTTACGCATGCGCTGGAACAATTCGGCGGACAACCGCCGCTTGTCCGGCCCCAGTGCCGCGGTATTCCACTCGGCACCGTCCGGGTCATCGATGGACACAAAGGTCGGCTCGCCGCCCATGGTCAGGCGCACGTCGCCCTCCAGCAAGTCGGCATCGATCTGTCGGCCCAGGGCCTGGATCGCCAGCCACTGGTCGTCGGTGTAGGGCTTGGTGACCCGCGGTGCTTCCCAAATCCGCTCCACGGACATTTCGTGGCTGAATTCGCACTCGCTGGGTTCCACCAGGCCACTGATCGGCGCCGCAGAAGACGGATCGGGACTACAGGCCAACGGAATATGTCCTTCACCGGCAAACAGCCCGGAGGTTGCGTCCAGGCCGATCCAGCCGGCACCGGGCAAGTACACCTCGCACCAGGCGTGCAGATCGGTGAAATCCACTTCGGTGCCGGACGGACCGTCGAGACTTTTCACGTCGGCGGTCAGCTGGATCAGGTAACCCGACACGAAGCGCGCCGCCAGTCCCAGGTTGCGCAGCAGTTGCACCAACAACCATGCCGAGTCGCGGCAGGAACCGGAGGCGTGTTCGAGGGTGTGTTCCGGCGTCTGCACGCCGGGTTCCATGCGAATCAGGTAGTCAATGTCTTCGCTCAGGCGCTGGTTGAGCGCGACGAGGAAGTCCACGGCAGGTAACGGTGTGCGGTCGATGCCGTCCAGATAGGCCTTGAATTTCGGCGTCAGCGGCAGGGTTTCCAGATACGGCGCCAGTTCCTTGCGCTCATCTGCGGCATAGGTGAAGGGGATCTTTTCCGCGTAGGGTTCGAGGAAGAAGTCGAACGGATTGAAGATCGCCATCTCCGCCAGCAGATCGACCTCGATCCGCAGTTCTTCGGTTTTCTCCGGGAACACCAGCCGCGCCAGGTAATTGCCCTGGGGGTCCTGCTGCCAGTTGATGAAGTGCTGCTCGGGCGAGACTTTCAGCGCATAAGACAGAATCCGCGTGCGGCTGTGGGCGGCGGGACGCAGGCGAACAATCTGCGGGCCGAGCTCGACAGCGCGGTCATAGCGGTAATGCGTGACATGGTGCAATGCGACATGAATCGACACGGCGTGCCTCCTGCGAGCCTAGAGCGTATGGGAAAGCGCGCAAGACTTATGCCATCCCGCATTGCTGGCGCTTTCTTCGATTACTGGAGGCAGTACAGCACCAAAATCGGGCGTTGCAGGAAAATGGGTTGATTTGGTTGCACGTAAATGTGGCGAGTGGGGTTTCGCCTGGGAAGCTCTTTGGTGAATGTACCGCCCTCTTCGCGAGCAGGCTCGCTCCCACAGGAGGAAAGCATTTCATTGTGGGAGCGAGCCTGCTCGCGAAGAGGCCAGTTGCCACAACCCACTCTCGGGCTTTGATACAGCTTTTACTCTTCCAGAAATGCAAAACGCCAACCCGGAGGTTGGCGTTCTGTTCAGCGCAGGCGAGGCTTAGCGCGGCACGACGGGCTTGCGAGCCGGCTTCGGCCCCTTGCCCTTGGCCGCGTCCTTGCGTTCCTTGGCCGCCTGCTGGTTGCGGGCGAACGCCGCCGCCTTGGCCTGTTCACGCTTGTCCCACGGATTGCCGCCATCGCTGGCACGCGGTGGCAGGCCGGTGTGCTGGGTAAGGATCTTGGTGGTCTTTTCCTTGGCCACTTTATGGCTGCCGGCTGGCGTCGAATTCTTGCGACGGGCGCTCTGGTAGCTGTCGGTCGACGGCTGGTGCAAAGGAATCAACTGGTTCTTGCCCGGCCCGATCAGGTCGGCGCGACCCATGCGGGTCAGTGCTTCACGCAGCATCGGCCAGCCTTTCGGGTCGTGATAACGCAAGAACGCCTTGTGCAGACGACGCTGCTCCTCGCTCTTGACGATGGTCACCGCGTCACTCTTGTAGGTGACCTTGCGCAGCGGGTTCTTGCCCGAGTGGTACATCGCGGTGGCGGTGGCCATCGGCGACGGGTAGAACGCCTGCACCTGGTCGGCACGGAAACCGTTGCCCTTGAGCCACAGGGCCAGGTTCATCATGTCTTCATCGGTGGTGCCCGGGTGGGCGGCGATGAAGTACGGGATCAGGTACTGCTCCTTGCCCGCTTCCTTGGAGTACTTCTCGAACATGCGCTTGAACTTGTCATAGCTGCCGATGCCCGGTTTCATCATCTGGTTGAGCGGACCTTCCTCGGTGTGTTCCGGGGCGATCTTCAGGTAACCACCGACGTGGTGGGTCACCAGCTCTTTAACGTATTCCGGCGACTCGACCGCGAGGTCATAACGCAGGCCGGAAGCGATCAGGATCTTCTTCACACCCGGCAATTCACGGGCACTGCGATACAGCTTGATCAGCGCCGAGTGGTCGGTGTTCAGGTTCGGGCAGATACCCGGGAACACGCAGGATGGCTTGCGGCACGCGGATTCGATTTCCGGGCTCTTGCAGGCGATGCGGTACATGTTCGCGGTCGGGCCACCGAGGTCGGAGATCACGCCGGTAAAACCGGGAACCTTGTCGCGAATTTCTTCGATTTCGCGAATGATCGACTCGTGGGAACGGTTCTGGATGATCCGGCCTTCGTGCTCGGTGATCGAGCAGAAGGTGCAGCCGCCGAAGCAGCCACGCATGATGTTCACCGAGAAGCGGATCATGTCATAGGCCGGGATCTTCTCCTTGCCGTACGCCGGGTGCGGAATGCGCGCATAAGGCATGCCGAACACGTAGTCCATTTCTTCGGTGGTCATCGGAATCGGTGGCGGGTTGAACCAGACGTCCACTTCGCCGTGCTTCTGCACCAGCGCGCGGGCATTACCCGGGTTGGTTTCCAGGTGCAGCACGCGGTTAGCGTGGGCGTAGAGCACCGCGTCGTTGCGGACCTTTTCCACCGACGGCAGACGGATCACGGTCTTGTCGCGGGTCATGCGCGGGCTGGCCAGGATCTGCACGACCTTGGCTTCCTGCGGATCTTCAACAGGACCTTTTTCCTGCTCGATGGCGCAGGCAGCGGTGTCCTGGGTGTTGACGTACGGGTTGATGATCTTGTCGATCTTGCCCGGACGGTCGATGCGTGTGGAATCGACTTCGTACCAGCCTTGCGGCGTGTCACGACGGATGAACGCGGTCCCGCGCACGTCGGTGATGTCTTCGATCTTGTGACCGTAGGACAGACGCTGGGCGACCTCGACGATCGCGCGCTCGGCGTTGCCATAGAGCAGGATGTCGGCGCTGGCGTCGATCAGGATCGAGTTGCGCACGCGGTCCTGCCAGTAATCGTAATGCGCGATGCGGCGCAGCGACGCTTCGATGCCGCCGAGCACAATCGGCACGTGCTTGTAGGCTTCCTTGCAGCGCTGGCTGTAGACCAGGCTGGCGCGGTCCGGACGCTTGCCCGCCAGGCCACCCGGGGTGTAGGCATCGTCGGAACGGATTTTCTTGTCGGCGGTGTAACGGTTGATCATCGAGTCCATGTTGCCGGCCGCGACACCGAAGAACAGGTTCGGCTCGCCGAGCTTCATGAAGTCGTCTTTGGACTGCCAGTTCGGCTGGGCAATGATCCCGACGCGGAAGCCCTGGGACTCCAGCAGCCGGCCGATGATCGCCATGCCGAACGACGGGTGATCGACGTAGGCATCACCGGTGACGATGATGATGTCGCAGGAATCCCAGCCGAGCTGATCCATCTCCTCCCTGCTCATGGGCAGGAACGGCGCTGGCCCGAAACATTCGGCCCAGTACTTGGGATAGTCAAATAACGGCTTGGCTGCTTGCATGTCGATAACCGGTGTTGGCTTTCATTGAATTTCGCGGGCGCGGAATATAGCACAAATTTTGACCAATTCCGACGACTGTGGTCGGAAATTGCGGCGACCCCATCGCGAGCAAGCTCGCTCCCACAGGTTCAATGAAGTTCCTGTGGGAGCGAGCCTGCTCGCGAAGAGGCCCGCACAGTCGCTACAACTTACTCATCATCATCGAAGTTATAGCTACCCGGCGCCAGGTTCTCGAACCGTGTGTACTTACCGATGAACGCCAGGCGGATAAAGCCGATCGGCCCGTTCCGCTGCTTGCCGATGATGATCTCGGCAATGCCCTTGTGCTCGGTTTCCGGGTGATACACCTCGTCCCGATACACGAACATGATCACGTCGGCGTCCTGCTCGATCGCTCCGGATTCCCGCAAGTCGGAGTTCACCGGGCGCTTGTTCGGCCGCTGTTCCAGGGAACGGTTGAGCTGCGAGAGCGCCACCACCGGGCAGTTGAATTCCTTGGCCAGGGCTTTCAGGGATCGGGAGATCTCGGAAATCTCGTTGGTCCGGTTGTCACCGCTGGAACCGGGAATCTGCATCAGCTGCAGGTAGTCGATCATGATCAGGCCGACATCGCCGTGTTCGCGCACCAGGCGGCGGGTCCGGGCGCGCATTTCCGACGGGCTGATGCCCGCGGTATCGTCGATGAAAAGCTTGCGGTCGTTGAGCAGGTTGACCGCCGAGGTCAGGCGCGGCCAGTCGTCGTCTTCCAACTGACCGGAACGCACCTTGGTCTGGTCGATGCGGCCGAGGGAAGACAGCATACGCATGATCAGCGATTCACCTGGCATCTCAAGGGAGTACACCAGGACAGCCTTCTCGCTGCGCAGCACGGCGTTTTCCACCAGGTTCATCGCAAAGGTGGTTTTACCCATGGACGGACGGCCGGCGACAATGATCAGGTCGGCCGGTTGCAGGCCGCTGGTTTTCTCGTCGAGATCAGTGTAGCCGGTGGACAGGCCGGTGATGGCGTTGTCGGTGTTGAACAGGGTGTCGATGCGGTCGATGGCCTTGGTCAGCAACTCGTTCACACCCACCGGGCCGCCGGTTTTTGGCCGGGCCTCGGCGATCTGGAAGATCTGCCGTTCAGCTTCATCGAGGATTTCTTCTGCCGTGCGCCCTTCAGGGTTGAAGGCGCTGTCGGCGATTTCAGTGCTGATGCCGATCAATTGACGCAGGGTCGCGCGCTGGCGAACGATCTGCGCATAGGCCTTGATGTTGGCGACGGACGGCGTGTTTTTCGCCAGCTCGCCGAGGTATCCGAGGCCACCGACTTGCGAAGTCTGACCTTCCTTGTCCAATTGCTCGGCAAGGGTCACAACGTCGATCGGCGAGTTCTGATCGGCCAGTTTGGCGATCGCACGGAAAATCAGGCGGTGGTCATGTCGATAGAAATCGCCGTCGGAGACTTGATCGAGCACACGCTCCCAGGCGTTGTTGTCCAGCATCAGACCACCGAGCACGGCCTGTTCGGCCTCGATGGAATGCGGCGGCACCTTCAGCGCGGCGGTTTGCAGGTCGTATTGCTCGGGAGCTAAGATTTCGTTCATGGCCACTTGGTTTTTTTTGGAAAGCAGGAATGTAAAAACTGGGATGCCAGAAAGACAAAGGGCACGACCTGTAAACAGGATCGTGCCCGATGTTACCGGCAAGCACCCGAGGGTGCCAGCCGACAAGTGCTGCTTAAGCTGCTACCACGACAACGCGTACGGTGGCTTCAACTTCGGCGTGCAGGTGCACGGCTACGTCGAATTCGCCTACGTTGCGGATGGTGCCGTTCGGCAGACGAACTTCGCTCTTCTGCACTTCAACGCCGGAGGCGGTCAGTGCGTCAGCGATGTCGTGAGTACCGATCGAACCGAACAGCTTGCCTTCGTCGCCAGCGGTGGCAGTGATGGTCACTTCCAGCTCGGCCAGTTGGGCAGCGCGGCTTTCAGCCGATGCTTTGCGATCTGCTGCAGCTTTTTCCAGCTCAGCGCGACGCTCTTCGAACGCAGCCAGGTTGGCTGGGGTCGCAGCGGTAGCTTTGCCGTAAGGCAGCAGGTAGTTACGACCGTAACCAGCCTTAACGTTCACTTTGTCACCCAGGTTGCCCAGGTTGGTGACTTTTTCCAGAAGGATCAGTTGCATGTGAAAATCCTCTTAACTTTTAACCTTCACCGTTCGCGTTATCGGCATCTTTCGGTGCCGAACGACCGCGAAAATCAATCAGGCTGTCGACGATGGCCAGGACCACCAGCAACGGATAGATCAGTTGCATGAACAGCAACAGCGTCACGTACAACCCCACCAGCCAGAACCTGGCCAGTCGCTTCTGCGCCACCAGCCCGTGAATCAGGGCCAGCCCGGCGAACACCAGCGGTACGCTGCACAACGGCGTCAACATGGCCAACTGCGGACCGATGTTCGGCCCCAGAAGCATGCACGCCAGCAGCAACATCGCCGGCAACAGCGGGATGCGGATGGCGCGAAACTCGCGACCAAAACCGCCCGGGTTGTACAACAACGCCTGCCAGTAGCGCCCGACAAGCAGGCTCAGCAAGCTGACGATTTGCAACAACGCCGCAATCAGGCCGGTCAGGACCGGTGCAATCAGGGACGCGAAACGCGCTTGTTCGTCTACCGACAACTTCTGGTAGACATCACCGAGTAGCGACGGCATGACTTTGATCAAAGCCTGCGCCAGCATCTCGATCTGGGGAGCAAAAGCTGTCCCCAACACCACTGAAAACACCACTCCCATCGCTATGCTGACCAGCAGCACGCGGTTCCAGGACTCGCTTGCGCGCAAAACCAACGCAAGGCTCGCAGACCCCAGCAGCACCAGAAGTGCCCGTGGGTCGTCGGAGTAAAGCCACCAGGCCAATGCCGGCAGCAGTCCCAGAGCAAGAACGCCCAGGGCGTCCCTCAATCCGCGCCGCAGGAGCACAAGGCATCCGGCGGCAGCACCCAACCAATACAACAACGGCATCGCCGCGCATCCAGCCACTACCAGAGTGGCCTGCATACGGCCGCGCATGATGAACTCAGCTATGGCCCGCATGCATTCAATCCTTTGCTACGTGTCGACTGCCCGGTCTCAGCGGCCGTGGCTGTCGGTGTAGGCCAGCAGGGCCAGGAAGCGGGCGCGCTTGATAGCGGTGGCCAGCTGACGCTGATAACGAGCTTTGGTACCGGTGATGCGGCTTGGAACAATTTTGCCGGTCTCGGATACGTAGGCTTTCAGAGTGTTGAGATCTTTGTAATCGATCTCTTTCACGTCTTCAGCGGTGAAGCGGCAGAATTTACGACGACGGAAGAAACGTGCCATTTGATAGGCTCCTTAAAAGGTCCGTGGATTACTCGTCAGCGTTATCGCTGTTGTCGCTGTCATCACTGTCAGCGCTTTCAACGCCTTCGTGCTCAGGACGGTCGCGACGCTCACGGCGCTCACTGCGGTTTTCTTCAGCCTTGAGCATCTCGGACTGGCCGGTAACGGCTTCGTCGCGACGGATGACCAGGTTACGGATCACTGCATCGTTGTAGCGGAAGTTGTCTTCCAGCTCGGCCAGGGCCTTGCCAGTGCACTCAACGTTCAGCATCACGTAGTGAGCCTTGTGAACATTGTTGATTGCGTAGGCCAGTTGACGACGGCCCCAATCTTCCAGACGGTGGATTTTGCCGCCGTCTTCTTCGATCAGCTTGGTGTAACGCTCAACCATGCCGCCGACTTGCTCGCTTTGATCCGGGTGGACCAAAAAGATGATTTCGTAATGACGCATGAATGCTCCTTACGGGTTGTAGCCTGCCGCTCAAAAGCGGTCAGACAAGGAGTGAATGACACTTATGGACTTGCGTGGGTAAGGCACATGCGTGCCTGCCGTCACAGCAAGGGGCGCAATTGTAGAGAAGGGGCGAGGGAGGCGCAAGGTAATTGGTGATTATTTGAACAGCCACCAAATTCATGCCACACCGCAAAACACTGTGGGAGCGGGCTTGCTCGCGAATGCGGTACGACATTCAACATCTTTGCTGAATGTTACTCCGCTTTCGCGAGCAAGCCCGCTCCCACAGGGACTGCAACCGGATCAGGATTTCTTGGCGGCGGCCTTGGCTTTGACACTGCGCTGACGCTGCGCTTCGAACAGGCAAACGCCGGTGGCCACGGAAACGTTGAGACTGCTGACGCTACCGGCCATCGGCAGGTTCACCAGATAGTCGCAATGCTCACGGGTCAGGCGACGCATGCCCTTGCCTTCGGCGCCCATGATGAGGATGGTCGGGCCGGTGAGATCCTGGTCATACAGACTGACCTCAGCCTCGCCGGCCGTACCGACAACCCACAAGCCGCGCTGCTGGAGCTTTTCCAGGGTACGCGCCAGGTTGGTCACGGCAACCAGCGGAATCACTTCCGCCGCGCCGCAAGCGATTTTTCGTACAACCGGAGTCAGCGTGGCCGACTTGTCCTTCGGTACGATCACTGCCAGCGCGCCCGCCGCATCGGCGGAGCGCAGGCAGGCGCCGAGGTTGTGCGGATCGGTCACACCGTCAAGCACCAGCAACAACGGTGCGCCGTCGGTGCGATCGAGCAGCTCATCAAGCATTGCCTCGCCCCAGACCTGGCTCGGACTCACGTCCGCGACCACGCCCTGGTGCACGCCTTCAACCCAGGCGTCCATTTCGCGGCGCTCGGCCTGGCCGACCTGGACCCGGTTTTCGTTGGCCAGCTCAATCAGCGTCTGGACCCGAGGATCATTGCGGCCTTCGGCCAGCCAGATCTGCTTGACGCGTTTCGGGTGGTGACGCAACAACGCTTCTACAGCATGAACGCCGTAGATCTTTTCCAACTGACTCATGGCTTGGCCTTAGGTTTACGCGCCCCGCCACTCTTGGCTGGAGCCGAGCCCGCTTTTGGCGGGCCTTTACGATGTTTGCTCGGTTTGGCTGGCTTGCCGCCGACGGCCTTGTCAGGCGCCGACCGACTGGTCTTTCCCCCAGATGCCGCTTTACCGCCGCTTTTCGCACCGGCCAGCAACGCCTGTTTCATTTCACGACTTTTGCGCACTTCGGCGTTTTTCGCCGCGGCATCGCTCGGGCGATAGGCTTCCACAGCCTTTTCCTTGGCAGGACGGCGACCGGTTTTTGCCGGAGCCGCCTCCACTTCGACTTTCGCTGCAGGCGCTGCACTTTCGGTACCGCGTTTTTTACGGCCGATCGGTGCGCTGATGGTTTTTTCAGCCATCTCGAAGTCGATCTTGCGCTCGTCGAGGTCGACGCGCATGACCCGCACTTCCACGGTGTCGCCCAGGCGGAAGCTGCGACCGGTGCGCTCACCGGCCAGGCGGTGGTGCACAGGATCGAAGTGGTAGTAATCGCCCGGCAGCGCAGTGACGTGCACCAGGCCTTCGACGTAGATGTCGGTCAGCTCGACGAACAGACCAAAACCGGTCACGGCCGTGATCACACCCGGGAACGACTCGCCCACGCGATCTTTCATGAACTCGCACTTGAGCCAGTTCACCACGTCGCGGGTCGCTTCGTCGGCACGGCGCTCGCTCATCGAGCACTGCTCGCCGAGCTGCTCCAGGGCCGCTTCGTCGTACGGATAGATGCGCGCCTTCGGAATGGTCATCGCACCGGCACGGCGAACGTGCGGGGTGTTCTGCTTCGAATGGATCACGCTGCGGATTGCGCGATGCGTGAGCAAGTCCGGATAGCGGCGGATCGGCGAGGTGAAGTGGGTATAGGCTTCGTAATTCAGGCCGAAGTGGCCCTGGTTATCAGCGCTGTACACCGCCTGGCTCAACGAACGCAGCATGACGGTCTGGATCAGGTGGAAATCCGGACGATCCTTGATACCGGCCAGCAATGCCTGGTAATCCTTCGGCGACGGACCGTCCTTGCCTTTGTGCAGGGACAAACCAAGCTCACCGAGGAAGGCGCGCAGTTTTTCCAGACGCTCCGGCGGCGGACCATCGTGAACGCGGTACAACGCAGGAATTTCGTGCTTTTTCAGGAATTCGGCAGTGGCCACGTTGGCCGCCAGCATGCATTCCTCGATCAGCTTGTGTGCGTCGTTGCGTACGGTCGGACGGATTTCGGCAATCTTGCGCTCGGAACCGAAGATGATCCGGGTTTCCTGGGTCTCGAAATCGATCGCGCCACGAACATGACGGGCCGCCAGCAATACCTTGTACAGCGAGTACAGCTGCTTGAGGTGCGGCACGACGTCGGTGTATTCGCCGCGAAGCTTGCGCGCCTCGGTGGCTTTCGGCGTTTCCAGCATGGCGCTGACTTTGTTGTAGGTCAGGCGCGCATGGGAGTGGATCACCGCTTCGTAGAAGCAGTAGTCGGTCATTTCGCCGGACTTGGAGATGGTCATCTCGCAAACCATGGCCAGACGGTCGACTTGCGGGTTCAGCGAGCACAAACCGTTGGACAGCTGCTCAGGCAGCATCGGAATCACGCGCTCGGGGAAGTACACCGAGTTGCCGCGAACCTGCGCTTCGGCATCCAGCGCCGAACCGAGCTTCACGTAGCTGGATACGTCGGCAATCGCCACGTACAGCTTCCAGCCGCCGGAGAACAGACGCAGCTTGCCCGGACGGGCTTCGCAATAGACCGCATCGTCGAAGTCGCGGGCATCTTCGCCGTCGATGGTGACGAACGGCAGATGGCGCAGGTCGATGCGCTTCTCTTTGTCTTTCTCTTCAACTTCCGGCTTGAGCTTGGCGGCTTCCTTGAGCACGGCGTCAGGCCAGACGTGAGGAATGTCATAGGTACGCAGGGCGACGTCGATTTCCATGCCCGGCGCCATGTAGTTGCCCACGACTTCAACCACGTCGCCTTGCGGCTGGAAGCGTGGCGTCGGCCAGTGAGTGATCTTCACTTCGACGAACTGACCGATCTGCGCGTTGGCATTACGGCCCGGCGTCACCAGCACTTCCTGCTGGATCTTCGGGTTATCCGCGACGACGAAACCGATACCGCCCTCTTCGAAGTAGCGACCGACGATGGACTCGTGAGCACGGGACACCACCTCGACGATCATGCCCTCACGGCGACCACGACGATCCAGACCGGAAACACGCGCCAGGGCACGGTCACCGTCGAACACCAGACGCATCTGCGCCGGGCTCATGAACAGGTCGTCACTGCCGTCGTCCGGCACCAGGAAGCCGAAACCATCGCGGTGACCGCTGATGCGGCCCAGGATCAGGTCAAGCTTGTCCACCGGCGCATAAGTACCGCGACGGGTATAGATGAGTTGAGCATCGCGCTCCATGGCGCGCAGGCGGCGGCGCAGGGCTTCGATCTGGTCTTCTGTGGTCAGACCAAACTCTTCGACCAGTTGCTCGCGGTTAGCAGGCGAACCCCTGTCAGCAAGGTGCTGAAGGATCAGTTCGCGGCTAGGAATAGGGTTTTCATATTTTTCCGCTTCACGAGCGGCCTCGGGATCGAGGGACTGCCAATCGGCCATTAGAGAGTTTTCACCTTGTCTATATGCGGGTTAGTTTGGCATAGGCGTAATGAAACGGGAAATTTCAGGCTAAGACGACCCATCTAAAGCCCTGTATCGACACCGCAAAGCTGTTTTGAAGACCGCTGGCGAAATTTTCCAGGTTTTTTTGATTCCGGGGGTTTACAGTTAAAAAGACGCTCCGTATAGTGCGCGCCATCGACGACGGAGACGTTGCCGATACTGCCCAGATGGTGAAATTGGTAGACACGCCAGCTTCAGGTGCTGGTGACCGCAAGGTCGTGGAAGTTCGAGTCTTCTTCTGGGCACCAATTTCGAGCTTGAGATTAGATCAATTTCAAGGCTCACACAAAAACCCGCGAAAGCGGGTTTTTGCATTCTGGACCACTGGTTTATTAATTTTTAAAATCAGGGGTTTACAGATCAAAACGCTCTCCGTATAGTGCGCCACATCAACAGCGGCAACGCTGAAGATGAATGCCCAGATGGTGAAATTGGTAGACACGCCAGCTTCAGGTGCTGGTGACCTTACGGTCGTGGAAGTTCGAGTCTTCTTCTGGGCACCAATTCAAGTTCAAGGTTACGGCCTTTAACTTCACAAAAACCCGCGAAAGCGGGTTTTTGCGTTTCTGGCATCCAGAAATCTTCTCTACCGCCCTTCTGTAGGAGCGAGCCTGCTCGCGATGCACGCCCAGACAACATTTGCATGCAGGCACCCCGCGTTATCGTTGGAGACCATCGCGAGCAGGCTCGCTCCTACAGGGTCATCGGCAGCCCGTGCCAAAAGCAAATCCAACCCGCAAGGCGCATTTGAGAAACAATATCGTTTATCATTGTTACAAGTTTTTGCAATGCGACAGTGAGGAACCCTGCGAATGATGTTTCGAAATACCCTGCGCCGCGGCTTGACCATTACCCTGCTCGGCCTGGCACTTGCCACTCCCCTCACCCAAGCCGCCGACCCGGTTTCCCTGACGCTCTACAACGGCCAACACAAAGAAGTCGGCGACGCGGTCGCCAAAGCCTTCGAAGCCAAGACCGGGATCCACGTCAATGTACGCAAAGGCAGCAGCAACCAGCTCGCCAGCCAGGTCGTCGAAGAAGGCGATCGCTCCCCTGCCGATGTGATCTACACCGAAGAATCGCCGCCACTGAACAAACTTGGCGAACAAGGCCTGCTGGCCAAGGCGGATGACGCCACGCTGGCCGTTCTGCCCAAGGAATACGTCGCCAGCAATGGCACCTGGATTGGCGTAACTGCCCGGGTGCGCGTCGTCGCCTACAACCCCAAGCTGATTGATGAAAAAGACCTGCCGACCTCGGTGATGGAATTCTCCAATCCAAAATGGCAAGGCAAGGTCGGCTTCGTGCCCACCAGCGGTGCCTTCCAGGAACAAGCCGTCGCCATCATCAAAGTGCACGGCATGGACGCTGCCGAAGAATGGCTGACCGGGCTGCGCGCATTCGGCAAGACCTACAGCAACAATATGGTCGCGCTCAAAGCCGTGGAAAATGGCGAAGTGGCCACCGTGCTGGTCAACAACTACTACTGGTTCGCCTTGCAGCGTGAAAAAGGCCAGCTCGATTCGAAACTGCACTACTTCACCGGTGGCGACGTCGGCGGGCTGATCACCGTGTCCAGCGCAGCCGTCCTGAAATCCAGCAAACACCCAACAGAAGCACAGCAATTGCTCGCCTACATGGCCAGCGAGGAAGGCCAGCGCGTGATCACCCAGACCACCGCCGAATACCCGCTGCACAAAGGCATGGAGTCTGATCGCGGGCTCAAGCCATTCAACGAGCTGCAAGCACCGAAAGTCACGCCAGCCGACCTGGGCAATGCCGAAGAAGCCCTGGACCTGGAACGTGACGTTGGCCTGAACTGATGAGCGCATCGCTTTCCGCGCATGGCGGGTACATGCCACGACGCAAGCGGCCATCAATCTGGCTGGTACTGCCGGTTTTGCTACTGGTGGTGCTCAGCCTGCTGCCGTTGGCCTATGTCGGGCTCAAGGCCTGGCAAGCAGGCTGGGCCGAGGCGCTGCACTTGCTGTGGCGCCCCTATGTGTTCGGACTGCTGCGCAACACTCTGGCACTGATGGTCGGCGTGACACTGGCCTGCGGCGTGATCGGCCTGTCGCTGGCGTGGTTGCTGGAGCGCAGCAGTCTGCCGGGGCGACGCCTGTGGGGTGTGATCCTGTGCCTGCCCTTTGCCGTACCGGCGTTTGTCAGCAGCTTCACCTGGGTTTCATTGAGCGCTCATTTCGAAGGGCTCGGCGGAGCGATTCTGGTGATGACGCTCTCTAAATACCCGCTGATTTTCCTGCCGGTGGCGGCGACCCTGCGCAATCTCGACCCATCACTGGAAGAGTCGGCGCGCACGCTGGGACAGAACCGCTGGGGCGCGTTCTTCAAGGTCACACTGCCGCTGCTCTGGCCGTCGCTGCTCGCCGGCTCCTTGCTGATTGCCCTGCACATGCTGGTGGAATTCGGCGCGCTGTCGATCATCGGCCTGCAAACCTTCACCACCGCGATCTATCAGCAGTTCGAGCTGGAATTCAGCAATGCCAATGCGGCGATGCTCTCCGCCGTACTGCTGATGCTGTGCCTGGCGTTGTTGTGGCTGGAGCTGCGCGTGCGCGGCAAAGGTCGACACGTGCGCACCGGCCAGGGTGCGGCGCGGCAGGCGGAGCAGGTTCACCTGGGACCCTGGGCTGTGGCAGGACAGCTTTATTGCCTGCTGCTGGCAATCGTCGGCAGCGGGATTCCGCTGGGCATGCTGGCTTACTGGCTGGCAGTCGGATCATCGGCAGCCTTTCCAATGGCAGCCATCGGTGAAGCATTGCTGTCATCCCTCGCGCTGTCGCTGGGTGGCGCTGCGTTTTGCCTGGTGCTGGCGGTGCCGGTCGGCCTGCTGGTCGTGCGCCATAAGGGCCAACTGGCGATCTGGGCCGAGCGCTTGCCGTATCTGCTGCACGCCCTGCCGGGACTGGTCATCGCCCTGACCCTGGTGTATTTCGCCCTGCACTACGTGCCGATGCTGTACCAGACTTCGGCATTGCTGCTGATCGCGTACGCACTGCTGTTTCTGCCGCTAGCCCAGGCGCCGATCCGCACCGCCCTGAACAAGGCGGCACCGCAGCTTGAAGAAGCGGCACGCACGCTGGGCGCCTCGTCTTTCAGCGCTTTCTGCCGAGTGACACTGCCGATCATTTTCCCGGCACTGGGTGCAGCGTTTGCGCTGGTGTTCCTGGATGCGATGAAGGAACTGACGGCGACCTTGCTGTTGAGTCCGACCGGGCTGAATACACTGGCGACGGAAGTCTGGGCGCATACCGCGAATGTTGAATTTGCCGCTGCGGCGCCTTATGCGGCGTTATTGATATTAGTGTCGGGGTTACCGGTCTATCTGCTGACGACCCGGATGTATCTGAGTCGTTAAGACCGCCATCGCGAGCAGGCTCGCTCCCACAGGGAAACGCATTCCAATGTGGGAGCGAGCCTGCTCGCGATGACGCCAGACCATTCAACACAAACCCTAAGCCCTGAACTGCCCCAGGCTCGCCTTCAACTGCGCCGCCAACCCATCCAGCACCTTGCCGCTGGCCGTGGTCTCCACCACAGCTTGCGCGGCTTTCTCGGCCTGGGCATGAATGGTCTGGACCCGCCCTCGCACCGCTTGCGCCCCTTGCGCCTGATGCGCCGCGGCCTGGGTCGCCAGACCGATCGCCGCATGCACCTGCTCGACCGACGCCTGCACCGACTGCTGCAACCGTGCACTGTCACGCAGCACCACCAAACCTTCGTTGGCCTGGCGCCCGGCCTGACCGATTGCCGCGACCGCCTCGCGCGCGCCCTGCTGCAACGCCACGATGTGCGCCTGGATATCGCCGGTGGAGCTCTGCGTCTTGCTCGCCAGCGCCCGCACCTCATCTGCCACCACCGCAAACCCGCGCCCGGTCTCGCCGGCACGCGCTGCTTCAATAGCCGCGTTCAGCGCCAGCAGGTTGGTCTGCTCGGCGATGCCGTGAATCACCGTCAACACCACTTCAATCTGCTCGCTTTGCTGCGCCAGGCGCTCGATCACCTGGGCGCCGGTATTGACCTGCCCCGCCAGCTCCTCGATCAGGCTGCCGACTTTCGCCGAGGTCCGGGTGTTTTCATCGGTGGCCTGACGAATCTCCACCACCTGCTTGAGCGCCGCCTGCATGGCGTGGCTTTCCGACTGCGCCTCATCCGCCATTTGCGACAGGGCACGCAAACTCTCCGCCACTTCGTCGCGCTGCATGCCAGCCGCTGCGTCCGCACCCGCGTTGCGCAGGGTCATGGCACCAATCTCGACGCCGGTACGCTGAGCCACATCGCCCGCCTCGCGCACGATCGGCTGCAACTTATCCACAAAGCGATTGACCGCCGAGGCCATGTCGCCGATTTCGTTCTTGCTGTTGATCTGCACACGCTTGGTCAGATCGCCTTCGCCTGCTGCCAGGTCATCCATGGCAACGATCAGCATTTTCAGGCGATTGACCACTCGACGACCGAGCACCACCGCCAGCAACAGCAGGACACCAAAACCCACCACCGCCAGACACACGCCGATGCGCCAGCGCAATGTTGCAGCGGCTTCCTGTACGGTGCTGGTGGTGTTGGCTTTCATTTCCGCCGCTGTGGACTGCGCTGACTGCAGACGCGCACGCATCGCCGTTGCGCTGTCGGCAGCTGCGCCTTTGAGGCTGTCGCCGACCAGTTGATCGCTGCTGGCGATCAAGGCCGAGAAGCGCTTGTCGAGGGCCGCGAGATCAATCTCCACCGAAGCCGTCGAGACCCCCATCAGGACCTTGCCGATTTCCACGCCATTGGGGTTGATCGAAGCCTCGATGTAGAAGACCGAAGGATCGTTCTTCGCTGCATCCAGCACCTTGTCGAGCGCCCGCTCGCCCTGGCCTTTTTCCAGCAGCGCCTTGTTGATCGGGTTTTCCCGGTTGAGGTAGCGCGTCAGGTGCTGACCGGTAGCGTCGTCATACACCACGAACAGCACATTGGGATTGCGCTGGGCCCGGCGGGCGAATTCGGACAGCGTCGGAATGTCGTTGTCCCACATGGCGCGGGGCGCGACCGAAGCCAGAAGCTGTGCCATATCGTTGGCGGAGTCCTTCAGGTCCTTTTCCAGGGTCGAACGCAATTGCGCCTGCTCTTCCTCAAGACGCGAGGACAAACCGGCCGTGAGGCGCTGACGTGTACTGGTAGAAAGGCTGTCCAGACTGGACGTGACTTCACGCCCGGCCTGCTCGAGCTCGGCGGAAAGTTTTTGACTGTCCGCGCCCAGGCGCGTGCCCAGATCGGCTTCGAGCGCGGTCACCGTGCTCCGGGTCAGAGCAACAGCCACCAGCACCTGCACCAAAAGGGCGATACCCAGGGTAACGAACACAGGCCGCAACAAACGGCTTTGTAACAGTGAGAGAACGGCCGACACTGTGAATCCCTCTACTTGGACGCCATTAATTTGATGGCATTCTTTTGAAGATATTTACAGCAAAGGTCATGCCGTCCTGCAGACAAATACGACAAAGGCCCCGATTAAGGAGCCTTTGTGTTTTACATCAACGACTTATCAAGCAAACGGATGACGCAGAACGATGGTTTCGTTGCGGTCCGGGCCCGTCGAAATAATGTCGATCGGTGCACCGATCAGCTCTTCAACGCGCTTGATGTAAGCACGGGCGTTAGCTGGCAGCTCTTCCAGGGTCTTGGCACCCACGGTCGACTCGGTCCAGCCCGGTACTTCTTCGTACACAGGCTGCAGGCCCACGTAGCTGTCAGCATCAGTCGGGGCAACGGCCTTGCCTTCTGCGTCTTTGTAGCCGACGCAGATGTTGATGGTTTCCAGACCGTCGAGCACGTCCAGCTTGGTCAGGCAGATGCCCGAGATGCTGTTCACATCGATAGCGCGACGCAGGATAACAGCGTCGAACCAGCCACAACGACGAGCACGGCCAGTGGTCGCGCCGAACTCGTGACCTTGTTTAGCCAGGTGCGCACCGACTTCGTCGAACAGCTCCGTCGGGAATGGACCCGAACCTACACGTGTGGTGTAAGCCTTGGTGATGCCCAGGATGTAGTCCAGGAACATGGGGCCAACACCCGAACCGGTAGCAACGCCGCCAGCGGTGGTGTTGGAGCTGGTCACGTACGGGTAGGTACCGTGGTCGATGTCCAGCAGGGAGCCCTGGGCGCCTTCGAACATGATGTCTTTACCAGCGCGACGCAGGTCGTGCAGCTCGGCAGTCACGTCCAGCATCAGCGGCTTGAGCAGCTCAGCGTATTCCTTGCACTCGGCCAGGGTCTTGTCGAAGTCGATGGCTGGCTCTTTGTAGTAACCCACCAGCATGAAGTTGTGGTAATCCACCAGTTCACGCAGCTTGTCTTCAAAGCGCGGCATGTTGAGCAGGTCGCCCACACGCAGGCCACGACGTGCAACCTTGTCTTCGTAGGCCGGGCCGATGCCGCGACCGGTGGTACCGATCTTCAGCTCGCCACGGGCCTTTTCACGGGCCTGGTCCAGCGCAACGTGGAAGGACAGGATCAGCGGGCAGGACGGGCTGATACGCAGGCGCTCGCGCACCGGCACACCTTTTTCTTCCAGCTTGGTGATCTCGCGCAGCAGGGCGTCAGGTGCTACCACCACGCCGTTGCCGATCAGGCACTGTACACCTTCGCGCAGCACGCCCGACGGGATCAGGTGCAAGACGGTTTTTTCGCCATCGATCACCAGAGTGTGACCCGCGTTGTGGCCACCCTGGTAGCGCACTACGGCGGCAGCATGTTCGGTCAGCAGATCAACGATCTTGCCTTTGCCCTCATCACCCCACTGGGTGCCCAGGACTACGACATTCTTACCCATAACACTTGTCCTCATTCGCGCAAACTTGGTGCCGGCGGCAGCCGGCGGGAAAACTCAAGAAGCCAGTGGCGATACTTGCCAAAGCCCGTTCTGCTGAATCAATTGCCGGTCGCAGTCCGCTTCACGGGCGGCGGCCAAAGGTTGTCCAGGCAAGGCCTGAACGACACGCTGACCCTCACTGCGCAACTGGCAAACCTGCTGCCAGAGTGCCGCATCCGTACTGTCAGGCATCCAGATACCGCCAGACGGTAGCTCGATCTCAGCACGCCCCAGGGTCACCAGGGTTTTCAAATCGGTGGAAAAACCGGTCGCCGGACGGGCACGACCGAAGTCGGCGCCGATGTCGTCGTAACGACCGCCCTGGGCAATGGACTGGCCAACACCCGGCACGAACACGGCGAACACCACACCGGTGTGGTAGTGGTAGCCACGCAGCTCGCCCAGGTCGAAATACAGCGGTAGTTCAGGGAAACGCACGGACAACCGCTCGGCAATTGCCAGCAAGTCGTCCAGCGCCGCCAGAACCGGGGCAGGCGCCTTGGCCAGACGCTCACGGGCCGCAGCCAGCACTTCACGGCCGCCACACAGGTCGACCAACGCCCGCAGCATGCCCGACAGATCGGCAGGCAAGCCTTCGGTCAAGGTAATGACCTCATCGATGGCCTTGCGTTGCAAGGCATCGAACAACTGCTGCTCGACTTCACCGGACAAACCGGCCGCGCGGGCCAGGCCGCGATAGATGCCGACATGACCGAGGTCCATGTGCACATCCGGCACATCGGCCAGTTGCAGCATGGCCAGCATCAGGCTGATGACTTCGACGTCGCTGCTCGGACTGCCGTCGCCGTACAACTCGGCACCCAGTTGAATCGGGCTGCGCGAGGACGACAAGGCACGCGGCTGAGCATGCAGCACGCTGCCGGCATAGCACAGGCGGCTTGGGCCTTCACGACGCAGGGTATGCGCATCGATGCGCGCCACTTGCGGCGTGATGTCGGCACGGAAACCCATCTGGCGGCCCGATTGCGGGTCGATGACCTTGAAGGTGCGCAGATCCAGGTCCTGGCCCGCGCCGGTCAGCAGGGATTCCAGGTACTCGATATGGGGAGTCACGACAAACTCGTAACCCCAGCTCTGGAACAGATCCAACACCTGACGACGCGCGACTTCAATACGCGCAGCTTCCGGTGGCAGTACTTCTTCGATGCCATCTGGCAGAAGCCAGCGGTCTACCGTTGCCATTACGCCTTCCCCTATCTCCGGGCGACCAGCCTGTCGGCGAGCCTTGAGTGAAGCAGAAAATGATCGGCTTGCGCACAAACCACGCGCATGAGCGACGGAGCGAAAAGCCCTTCTACCGGCTTCGCCAACCACTTTCCTCGAAAAACTGTCGAGCCAATCGGCCCGGCATCTGCTTTAAAACAGCAATCAAACATGCAGACGCAAAAAAGCCGGGAATTTCCCGGCTGCCGCATCATACACACGTTTTCCCAAAGGATCACCCCGCCAGAGGTTTTAGCCGCCCGGCGGGGGATAAATCAGGTCAACGCCGTATCAAGGCTTGGCTTTTTCCAGGTAGTGGAAGAAGTCGCTGCTTGGGTCTAGGACCATGACGTCGGATTTGTTCGCGAAGCTTTCACGGTAGGCACGCAGGCTACGGTAGAACGCGTAGAACTCCTGATCCTGGCCGTAGGCCTTGGAGTAGATCGCAGCGGCCTGGGCATCGCCGTCACCGCGAACCTCTTCGGATTCACGGTAGGCTTCAGCCAGCAGCACGCGGCGTTGACGATCGGCGTCGGCACGGATGCCTTCGGCCAGTTCGTTACCCTTGGCGCGGTGCTCGCGAGCTTCACGCTCACGCTCGGTGCTCATACGTTCGAACACGCTGCGGTTTACTTCTTTCGGCAGGTCGATGGTCTTGACCCGGACATCGACCACTTCGATGCCCAGTTCTTTTTCAGCCATCTTGTTCAGCGAAGCAGTAATGTCCGCCATCAACGCATCGCGCTCACCGGAGACCACTTCGTGCAAGGTGCGCTTACCGAACTGGTCACGCAGGCCCGATTCCAGACGACGGGACAGACGTTCGTCGGCGATCTGCTTGAGGCCGGAAGTCGCGGTGTAGTAACGCTCTGCGTCCTTCACGCGCCATTTGGCGTAGGCATCGACCATCACGGCCTTCTTTTCCAGCGTCAGGAAGCGTTGTGTCGGTGCATCCAGCGTCATCAGGCGTGCGTCGAATTTACGCACCTGGTTAACGTAAGGCACTTTCACATGCAGGCCTGGCTGAACATCGGTCTGGACCACGCGACCGAACTGCAGCAACACCGCACGCTCGGTCTGAGCCACGATGTAGAAGCAGTTCCAGGCAGCGATCGCCACGACGACGCCGACAATAAGGGCGATCAGCGATTTATTGCTCATCAGCGACTCTCCCTGGTACGTGCTTGCTGTTGCTGCAGATCAGCTGCCGCACGCGCATTCGCTTCATTGCTGGTGGCTGCCGCACTGGTCACCGGAGTGCCGGTGTTGCGACCACTTTCGACCATCTTGTCCAGCGGCAGGTACAACAGGTTGCTCTGGCCGTTCTTGTTGCCGGTCACGAGAACCTTGCTGGTGTTGCTGAAGACTTCCTGCATGGTGTCCAGGTACAGACGCTGGCGGGTGACTTCAGGCGCCTTGCGGTACTCGGCAACCAGCTTGGTGAAGCGATCGGCCTCACCCTTGGCGCGCGAGACGGTTTCGTCACGGTAACCATTGGCATCCTCAAGGATGCGCTGGGCCTGACCACGGGCTTCCGGCACGACGCCGTTGGCATAGGTTTCGGCCTGGTTGCGCGAACGCTGCTCGTCTTCCCGGGCACGGATCACGTCATCGAAGGCTTCCTGGACTTCGCGCGGTGCCGCTGCGCTCTGAACGTTGACCTGGGTAACGGTGATACCTGTGCGATAGGTGTCCATGAAGCGTTGCAGACGCTCCTTGATCTCGCTGGCCATCAACTCACGACCTTCGGTCAGTACCTGGTCCATTGCGGTGGAACCCACCACATGGCGCAAGGCGCTGTCGGTCGCGTGTTGCAGGCTGATTTCCGGCTGATCGACGCTCAGCACGAAATCCTGCAGGTTGCTGATCTTGTACTGCACGGTCAGCGGCACTTCGACGATGTTCTCGTCTTCGGTCAGCATCTGACCCTGCTTGGTGTAGGCACGCTCACGCGTGACGTTTTCCATGTACTTCTTGTCGATCGGCGGGAAATAGATATTCAGGCCAGGCCCCACGGTTTCGTAGTACTTGCCGAAGCGCAGCACCACGGCTTGCTCCTGCTCGTCGACGACATAAACCGCGCTGTACAGCCAAACAGCGGCCAACACGACCAGGCCGATGCCGAGCAGGCCGCCAAAGCCGCCACTCTTGCCCGGACCACCGCCGTCGTCGCCACCACGTTTCTTACCACCACCGAACAAACCGTTCAGGCTTTCCTGCAGCTTTCGGAAGGCCTCGTCGAGATCCGGTGGCCCCTTGCGGTCGCCGTTGTTACGACGCTTGCCACCCCAAGGATCCTGATTATTCGAGTTGCCACCCGGCTCATTCCAAGCCATAGCGCTCTCCATCTGATAAAGCAAAGACGCACCCACGGCGCGCCGACCAATGCTACAGAATGCCTGTCACCACGGCACAACCGCTTTCTCAGGCTTTTATTGCAAAGTGTGTTGCTCGATAAACTCCGTCGGCACAACGCCTTCACGGCTGACCAGCCGATTGAGCTCCGAGCGCGGCAATCGAACGGCCAGCAAGCTGACACCTTCTTCGTCGTATTCTTCTTTCTGTACCGCGCCCAACTCGAAAAACTGTGCACGCAGGCGCGCAAAGCGCTGAGGCAAGCGCAAGGTACCGACAAACAAATCACTGCCCAACAACTCGGCAATGGCTTGCTCAAGCAATTCCAGACCTGTGCCATCACGTGCCGAGAGCCAGACCCGTTGGGGCCTGCCGTTTTCGTCGCGCTGGATTTGTGGCTCAACGCCTTCAAGCAAATCGAGTTTGTTATAGACCTCGAGGATCGGCAAGTCCTGGGCACCAATCTCGCCCAGCACCACCATCACCTGCTCGATCTGCAACATGCGATCCGGTTCGGCCGCATCGATCACGTGCAGCAACAGGTCGGAGTTGCTCGACTCTTCGAGCGTAGACCGAAATGCCTCGACCAGCTTGTGGGGCAAGTGGCGAATGAAACCCACAGTGTCGGCCAGGACAATCGGCCCCAGGTCGTCCAGTTCCAGACGGCGCAAGGTCGGGTCCAGCGTGGCAAACAACTGGTCAGCCGCGTACACGTCGGATTTCGTCACGTTATTGAAGAGCGTGGATTTACCGGCGTTGGTATAGCCCACCAGGGACACGGTAGGAATATCCGCACGGGAACGGCCGCGTCGCGACTGTTCGCGCTGACTGCGCACTTTTTCCAGCCGGCCCTTGATCTGCCGCAGGCGAACCCGGAGCAAACGGCGGTCGGTTTCCAGCTGGGTTTCACCCGGGCCACGCATGCCGATACCGCCACCCTGGCGCTCAAGGTGGGTCCAGCCACGAACCAGCCGGGTGCTCATGTGGTCAAGCTGGGCCAGTTCTACCTGGAGCTTGCCTTCATGGGTGCGGGCGCGTTGGGCGAAAATATCGAGAATCAGACCGGTGCGGTCGATCACGCGACACTCGAAGACACGTTCGAGGTTACGTTCCTGACTGGGTGTGAGGACGTGATTGAAGATTACCAGGTCTGCTTCTTCGGCATGGACCAGATCGCGTAGCTCCTCGACCTTGCCGCTGCCAATCAGAAATTTGGCGGTTGGCCGATGACGCGGCACGTTAAAAAACGCAACGGTCTCGGCGCCGGCCGAATTAGCCAATTCCTGAAACTCCTGCGGATCTTCGCGCGCCTCAGGGTCCTGTCCATCCAAGTGAACGAGGATCACTCGCTCACCACCACCGTGGCGCTCAAAGAACAAAGGAGACTCCTATCAGGCGTTACCTGGCTCAGCGTCACCTGCATCGGATTCGGTTGCGCTAGGCAGACGAATTGGACGCACCGGTACCACTGTAGAGATAGCGTGCTTGTAGACCATCTGGCTTACGGTGTTTTTCAGCAGGATGACGAACTGGTCGAACGACTCGATCGTTCCTTGCAGTTTGATACCGTTGACCAGGTAGATGGACACCCCAACTTTCTCTTTACGTAAAGTATTCAAGTAAGGGTCTTGTAGCGAATGCCCTTTTGACATGTGCCGCACTCCTTTAAGGATTCAATATAAAAAATAGGTAAACAGATGGCTTTAGCCGCCACACCCCCAAGGATAGACGGCAATTGCAAGGACTCAGCTCAATATGGAGATGGTCCCCAGGTATTTCAAGGCGCGCGGCAGATTGTCGCAATCCAGACTGTCCAGCCAATGCAGGTCAGTCCAACTGCGCAGCCAGGTGAACTGGCGTTTCGCCAATTGGCGCGTGGCAATGATTCCACGCTCCTGCATCTCGGCTGACGTCAGCTTGCCATCCAGGTAGTCCCAGACTTGGCGGTAGCCTACTGCACGTATAGACGGCATCCCGGCATGCAGGTCACCTCTATTACGCAGGGCTACGACCTCGTCAATGAATCCCTGTTCCAACATTAAAGTGAATCTTTGTTTAATTCGCTCGTGCAGTACCTGGCGATTTGCCGGAGCAATAGCCAAGTTCGCGACAGTATAGGGCAATTGTTGCTGTCCCGAAGCGGCTGCTTCGGTACTTTGCGCAGATTGTTGCAAGCGTAGCGCAGTCATGCTCTGACCGCTTACCCGATAAACTTCCAGTGCTCGACTCAGACGTTGCGGATCGTTCGGATGAATACGCGCGGCAGAAACCGGGTCGATCACTGCCAACTGGTCGTGCAGGGCTTGCCAGCCAAGGCGTGCAGCCTCTTCTTCGATCTGTGCGCGCACTTGCGGGTCGGCGGCCGGCATCTGCGCCAGGCCTTCAACCAAAGCCTTGTAATAGAGCATCGTGCCGCCTACCAGCAGCGGAATTTTTCCGCGCGCGGTGATCTCGGCCATGGCTTGCAGGGCGTCACGGCGGAAATCCGCAGCCGAATAGCTCTCGGCCGGGTCGAGAATATCGATCAGACGGTGCGGATATTGCGCCAGCAGCTCTTTGGAAGGCTTGGCGGTGCCAATGTCCATGCCACGGTAGACCAGCGCCGAATCGACGCTGATCAACTCGCAAGGCAGGACCTTGGTGAGTTCGATGGCCAGGTCGGTCTTGCCGGCGGCGGTCGGGCCCATCAGGAAAATCGCAGGTGGGAGCTGGCTCATCAACGACCGCGCAAGAACAGTTTGTCCAGATCGTCCAGGCCCAGTTGGGTCCAGGTCGGTCGGCCATGGTTGCATTGACCGCTGCGCTCGGTGTTTTCCATGTCACGCAGCAGGGCATTCATTTCCGGCAGGGCCAGACGCCGGTTCGCCCGAACCGCACCGTGGCAGGCCATGGTCCCGAGCAACTCGTTCAGGTGCGCCTGAATGCGGTCGCTGGTGCCGAACTCCATCAGATCCGCCAGGACGTCCGCGACCAGGCGGTTGGCTTCGGCCTGCTTGAGCAGTGCCGGGATCTGCCGGATGGCCAGGGTTTCCGGGCCCAGGCGCTGCAACTCAAAGCCCAGGCGCTGGAACCAGGCGACATGTTCCTCGGCGCAATCGGCTTCACGCTGGCTGACGGCCAGGGACTCCGGCACCAGCAACGGCTGACCACTGAGGCCCTCGCTGGCCATCGCCACCTTCAGTCGCTCATACATGATCCGCTCGTGGGCAGCGTGCATGTCCACCAGCACCAAGCCCTGGGCGTTTTCCGAAAGGATGTAGATGCCCTTGAGTTGGGCCAGCGCATAACCCAGCGGCGGGATGTCGTCCTGCCCGGCCGGTAGCGCGACGGCATTGGCCTCGGGCAGCGGCGCAAAAAACTCGCGGTAGGCGGCCTGCGCTTCAGCGACAGGAACACCGGACTGCGGGCGCGGCGTGTATTGATACTGATAACCCGCGCCAGCACCCGAACCTGCCGGTGCATTGAACGACGGCTGGGCCTGAGGCTGTTCCAGCAGGGCATTGGCGGCCAGGCGCATTTCGCCCTGGGGCCCGAATTCACCGGCTTCGAGGCCGGTAGGCCGGACAATGGCCGTGGCAACCGGTGCCGCCAGATGATCATCGGGGCGCACATCGCCCAAGGCACGGTGCAAGGTGCCGTAGAGGAAATCGTGAACCATGCGCCCTTCACGAAAGCGCACTTCGTGTTTGGTCGGATGCACATTGACGTCGACACCGGTCGGATCGACTTCGAAAAACAGCACGAAGGTCGGGTGCCGACCGTTGAACAGCACGTCGCGATAGGCCTGACGCACCGCATGGGCCACCAGCTTGTCGCGCACGGCACGGCCATTGACGAAGAAATACTGCAAGTCGGCCTGGCTGCGGTTAAAGGTCGGCAGGCCGACCCAGCCCCATAGATGCAGGCCGTTGCGCTCGATTTCGATCGGCAGGGCCTGCTCCAGGAAGCCCGGCCCGCAAATCGCCGCCACGCGTCGGGCACGGGCCGCATCATCATGGGCCTCGTGCAGGCTGAGAATGGTCTTGCCGTTGTGGCGCAGATGGAACGCCACATCGAAGCGCGCCAGGGCCAGACGCCTGATGACTTCCTGCAGGTGATCGAATTCGGTTTTTTCGGTCTTGAGAAACTTGCGTCGCGCCGGCGTGTTGAAGAACAGGTCGCGCACTTCAACCGAAGTGCCCACCGGATGCGCCGCAGGCTGCACGCGGGGCGCCATGTCACGGCCTTCGGTCTCGACCTGCCAGGCCTGATCGGCGTCGCGGGTGCGGGAGGTCAGGGTCAGGCGCGCGACGGAGCTGATCGATGCCAGGGCCTCACCGCGAAAGCCCAGGCTCATGACCTGCTCGAGGTCTTCCAGGTTGCGGATCTTGCTGGTGGCGTGACGGGCCAGCGCCAGCGGCAGGTCATCGGCGGAAATGCCACTACCGTCGTCGCGCACCCGCAGCAATTTGACGCCGCCCTGCTCCACATCGACGTCGATGCGCCTGGCACCGGAGTCGAGGCTGTTTTCCAGCAGCTCCTTGATCACCGAAGCCGGGCGTTCGACCACCTCACCGGCGGCAATCTGGTTCGCCAGTCGCGGGCTGAGCAGCTCGATGCGAGCGCCGCTTTTCACGACCTGATTCATTCTTTGGCCGCCAGTTCAGTGCCCGGAATGGTCAGGTGCTGACCGACCTTGAGCTCATCGCTCGACAGGTTGTTGGCACTGCGCAGGGCCGCGGGCGACACCTGATAACGCACGGCGATCATCGCCAGGGTCTCGCCCGGGTTGACGCGGTGGTCACGTGGCCCCTGCACGATCTTGCCGGAGTCGCGCAGCCAGGCAATGTAAGTGCCCGGCGGCGGGTTCTGCTGGAAGAACTGGCGCACGCCGCTGCTGATCGAACGCGCCAGCGCCTGTTGGTGGCCAGACGCTGCCAGCTTCGAGGCTTCGTTGGCGTTGGAGATAAATCCGGTTTCCACCAGGATCGACGGAATATCCGGCGACTTCAGCACCATGAAACCGGCCTGTTCGACCCGCTGCTTGTGCAGAGGCGTAACCCGGCCAATGTTGCTCAGCACCTTCTGGCCAACGTTCAGGCTGGACGTCAGGGATGCCGTCATCGACAGGTCGAGCAGCACGCCGGCGAGCATGCGGTCCTTGTCATCGAGGCTGACGTTGCCGGCACCACCGATCAGGTCGGAACGGTTTTCGCTGTCAGCCAGCCAGCGGGCTGTCTCCGAGGTCGCACCGCGATCAGACAGGGCAAATACCGAGGCACCGAAAGCGGCGGTAGAAGGCGCGGCGTCGGCGTGGATCGAGACGAACAGGTCGGCGCCTTTCTTGCGGGCAATTTCGGTACGGCCGCGCAATGGAATGAAGTAATCGCCGGTTCGGGTCAGTTCGGCGCGGAAACCTTTCATGCCGTTGATCTGGCGTTGCAATTCGCGGGCGATCTGCAACACCACGTCTTTCTCACGCTGACCGCGAGAACCCGATGCGCCCGGGTCTTCGCCACCGTGTCCGGCGTCGATCACCACGATGATGTCGCGTTTTCCGGCCGGGGCCGGCGGCAGTTTGATTGCAGGCTCCACAGGCGTGACCGGCACGGCGGGCATCGTGGCCACAGTTGGTGTCGGCGCTGGGGGAGGCGCGGCATCCGCGGCGTTATCGAACAGATCGACCACCAAGCGGTTGCCGTACTGGGCGTTCGGCGCCAGGGAGAAGCTTTTTGGTGTCACCGCCTTTTTCAGGTCGATGACCACCCGCAGGTCGGTCGGCGTGCGTTGAGCCGAGCGCATGGCGGTAATCGGGGTGTTCGACGTGTTGACGTTGAGTGGCGCACCGAGGGTCGCGCCATTGATGTCGATGACCAGGCGATCCGGCGCGGTCAGGGTGAAGACGCTGTGTTGCACCGGGCCGGTCAGGTCAAAAACCAGACGTGTGTTGTCCGGTGCCCGCCACAGACGAACACTGTTGACCTTCGAATCGGCCACAGCGTCGACGGTCACCGCCAGAAACAACACCCCTACGGCAGCAACCAACGCGCGAAAGCGCATACCTAACCCCATCATTTATTTGGATTCCAATGCCAAAGCGGCACACCAGGCCTCGCCACGCGAGCCCTGGGATAAAATTTTCAGCGAACGCCCGCTGTCTTGCGGGCTAATGGTAATGGTCAGGTCCGGCTTTGGCAAAAAGCCTGCACCTTTGTCGGGCCACTCGATCAGACACAGGGCATCGTCTTCGAAATAGTCGCGGATACCGAGGAACTCCAGCTCTTCCGGATCGACCAGACGGTACAAATCGAAATGGAAGGCGCGAATGTCGCCAATCTCGTAGGGCTCAACCAGGGTGAAGGTCGGACTTTTTACTGCCCCGACATGCCCCAGGCCGCGGATGATGCCTCGGGACAACGTGGTTTTGCCCATCCCCAGGTTGCCCTCGAGGAAGATCAGGCCATGGCCTTGGGTGATTCGGGCAATGCGTGCGCCAAAGTCGCTCATGGCCTGCTCATCGGCCAGGTACAGGGTTACTTCAGACACGGTGCTTGCTCCTCCAACAACTGACGAATGGCTGGAATCAGATCACTGGCCGCCAGCCCACGGCCGAATTTTCCTTGTTGCTCGCCGGCATTGGCGTGCAGCCAGACCGCCAGGCAGGCCGCGTCGAAGGGTTCCATGCCCTGGGCCAGCAATGCACCGAGCAAACCGGCCAGTACATCGCCCAGACCGGCAGTAGCCATCGCCGGGTGGCCCTGATGACAGACGGCCAGCCGTCCGTCGGGACTGGCGATCAGGCTCCCGGCCCCCTTGAGCACCGCGACCGCCGAATATTTCTTGCTCAATGCATGGGCCGCTGCCGGCCGGTCGGCTTGAACCTGCGCCGTACTCATTCCGAGCAAACGCGCCGCTTCGCCCGGATGCGGAGTGATCACGCAATCCCTGGGCAAACTCACACGCTCCTCGGCCAGCAGGTTCAGCGCATCGGCGTCCCAGACTTGCGGCAACGGTGCATTAGCGGCGGCCGACAACAAGCTGCGCCCCCAACCCGCTTGCCCCAGCCCCGGACCGACAACCAGCACGGAAACCTTTTGCAGCAAATTCATCAGCTGATTGGCCGAGAAAGTGCCCAGCACCATCGCCTCGGGGATCCGCGCCAGTGCGGCCGCGACATGTTCGCTGCGGGTCGCCACCGACACCATGCCCGCACCGCTGCGCAGCGCACTTTGCGCGCTCAGTAGAATCGCGCCACCCAACCCGCGATCGCCGCCGATCAGCAACACATGGCCGAATCTGCCTTTGTGGGAAGCCGGCGCCCGCGCTGCTGGACGCGGCAGATTAGCTGCGCTCAGGCGACGGGCAGTGAAAGCAGCGCCGTCTATCAACTGTGGGTCTGCGTGCAAGTCGTTGAACAGCAGTTCGCCGACCACATCGGCCGCCTCCCCGGTGAACAATCCCAATTTCAAGCCGATGAAGGTCACTGTCAGGTCGGCCTGCACCGCCACGCCGAGGATACGACCGGTATCGGCGCACAGCCCTGAAGGAATATCCACCGCCGCGACCGGCAGCCCGCTCATATTGATCGCGGCGACGGCACCGGCATACGGCTCACGCACCTCGCCGCTCAGTCCGGTGCCAAGCAAAGCATCCAGGACGATGCCGCGCAATCCGGATTGTGCCGTCCAGGGCTCGATGAGCACTTTTTCAGACACCGCCTCGGCATGTGCCAAGGCCGCGTCCCCCTGCAGGCGCTGCGGATCTCCCACCGCCAATACCCGGACAGACCAGCCTGCGCGCAGGGCCAACACGGCCACCAGATACCCGTCCCCGGCGTTGTTGCCATGGCCGGTGAGTACGGTCAGTTCATTCGCTGTCGGCCATTGCCGCACCAGCGCGCGCCACGTCGCCCGCGCCGCGCGCTGCATCAATTCGAAGCCCGGTGTGCCGGCGGCGATCAGGCTCGCGTCGAGTGCTCGCACTTGCGCGGCACTGTACAGCGCGTCGGGTAATTCATCTTTAGTGTGCGGCATGCGTCTTCGGGCTCCGATGTCTGGCAGAATTATACGCACCTCAGCTCCGGTTTCTCTCGCCTCATGCCCGCTATTACCACAGACCTGCCTGCCCTCGCCCAATCCATCAAGGACTGGGGCCGCGAGCTGGGCTTTCAACAAGTCGGCATCAGCGGGCTCGACCTGGGCGAGCACGAGCAACACCTGGAGCGCTGGCTCGCCGCCGGCTACCACGGCGAAATGGACTACATGGGCGCCCACGGCAGCAAACGCTCACACCCGGAGGAGCTGGTGCCCGGCACTTTGCGCGTGGTTTCGCTGCGCATGGACTACCTGGCGGGCGACACCCACATGGCGAAAATGCTCGCCCAGCCGGAAAAAGCCTACGTCTCGCGTTATGCCCTGGGTCGTGATTACCACAAATTGATCCGCAAGCGCGTACAACAACTGGCGGACAAGATTCAGGCAGAAATCGGCCCGTTTGGGTTCCGTGCCTTTGTCGACAGCGCACCAGTGCTGGAAAAAGCCATCGCCGAACAGGCCGGCCTGGGCTGGATTGGCAAAAACACCCTGGTGTTGAATCGCAAGGCAGGCAGTTATTTCTTCCTCGCCGAGCTGTTCGTTGACTTGCCGCTGCCGGTAGACCCACCCCACGCCACCGAACACTGCGGTCGCTGCAGTGCCTGCCTCGACATCTGTCCGACCAATGCTTTCGTCGGCCCTTACGTGCTGGATGCCCGGCGCTGCATTTCCTACCTGACCATCGAACTCAAAGGCCCGATCCCGCAAGACCTGCGGCCGCTGATCGGCAATCGGGTGTTCGGTTGCGATGATTGCCAGATTGTCTGCCCCTGGAACCGCTTCGCCCGCCCGTCCGGTGAAAGCGACTTCAAGCCGCGGCACAACCTGGATAACGCCGGACTGGCGGAACTGTTCATGTGGGATGAGGAGAAATTCCTGAGCAGCACCGAAGGCTCGCCGCTTCGTCGGACCGGTTACGAAAACTGGTTGCGCAACCTGGCGGTAGGCCTGGGCAATGCGCCTTCGACGATTCCGGTGCTGGAGGCGTTGAAAGCGCGGCGCGATCATCCGTCCGAACTGGTCCGCGAACACGTCGAGTGGGCCCTGAAACAACACGGCCTCGTGTAGGAGCGAGCTTGCTCCGGGCGGCGTTCCGACGATGGACGTCAACGATAACGCGCAAAGCCTGGTAGCCCGCGGAGCTCTCCGGTTCATCGCGAGCGAGCTCGCTCCTACAAAGGACCGCGTCAAGCCTCGTCGTTGTAGACGAACTTGGGCATTTCCCAGTGAAAACGGATCGCCAACAAGCGCAACAGGAAACCGCCGAACAGGGTGATCAGAATCGCCTGCTCCCCAGGCAAGTTCAGGTATAGACAGAGCATGTAGCACCACGCCGCCGCAAACGAGACGCTGGCATACAGCTCACGCCGGAAGATCAGCGGAATATCGTTGCAGAAAATGTCCCGCAGGATTCCGCCAAATACTCCGGTGATCACGCCGCTGACCGACGCGACCAACATGCCATGGCCCATTTCCAGGGCGGTGATGCAGCCGATCAGGGTGAAGGCCACCAGCCCCATGGCATCGAGCACCAGAAACAGTGAGCGCAAATGCCGCATCCAGCGTGCCGTGAACACGGTAATCATCGCCGCAGCCGTGGTCAGCACCAGGTATTCCGGGTGTTTGACCCACGTCAGCGGGTAATGCCCGAGTAGCACATCGCGCACCGAGCCGCCCCCCAGCGCCGTGACGCAAGCGATCAACACCACGCCAAACCAGTCCATGCCACGACGCCCGGCAGAGAGGGCGCCAGTCATGGCTTCGGCGGTGATGGCGATCAGGTAGAGCATCAGCAACATGGTGGCGGTCCTTGCGAAAAGGCGCGCAGTCTACCCACTTCGCCCAAGCACCAAAAGAGGGCGCTACCAGACCACTGGTGGCGACTGTGCCTACGCCATCGCGAGCAAGCTCGCTCCCACAGGGGCGGCGATGTACCTGTGGGAGCGAGCTTGCTCGCGATGGGGCCGGAGCGGACGACCGTGAACTAGAACTTGATGAAATGCTTGCGGTAGTGCTGCAACTCGGCGATGGATTCGCGGATGTCGTCCAGCGCCAGGTGGGTGCTGCCCTTCTTGAAGCTGTCACGCACGTCCGGTGCCCAGCGCGCCGCCAGCTCTTTGAGCGTGGACACGTCGAGGTTGCGGTAGTGGAAATAGCTTTCCAGGGATTTCATGTGGGTATAAAGGAAGCGACGGTCCTGGCAAATGCTGTTGCCGCAGATCGGCGATTTGCCCTTCGGCACCCACTTCTCCAGGAAGGCGATGGTTTCGGCTTCGGCTTCGGCCATGCTGATACGGCTATCGCGAACCCGCTGGGTCAGCCCGGAACCACCATGCTGACGGGTGTTCCACTCGTCCATGCCGGCGAGGATTTCGTCGCTGTGGTGAATGGCGATCACCGGGCCTTCGGCCAGGGTGTTCAGGTCACTGTCGGTGACGATGGTGGCCATTTCGATAATGACGTCGGTATCAGGGTTCAGACCGGTCATTTCCAGGTCGATCCAGATCAGGTTCTGCGGATTTTGCATGTTCGGCTCCTAAGCAATGCTGCGCAGTTTAGCCTAGGCCGGTGGCCGGGCGTGCTAAACTCGCGGCCGTTTTACCTAATCGCTGCATTCTTTATACGGAACACCCATGGCCAAACGCCAACTCAATCGCCGCCAAAACTGGCGCATCGAAAAGATTCAGGGCGAACGCGCTGCCCGCGCCGCCAAACGCGAGTCCTCGGCTGTCGAGGCACTTGAGGGCGGCGATCTGGGCCCGGAACAGCACGGCCTGGTGATCGCGCACTTCGGTGTGCAGGTCGAGGTCGAGGCCCGCGACGGCGAACTGGCCGGCCAGGTGTTCCGTTGCCACCTGCGCGCGAACCTGCCGGCGCTGGTGACCGGTGATCAGGTGGTGTGGCGCGCCGGCAACCAGGGCATCGGTGTGATCGTGGCGCAACTGCCGCGCAACACCGAGCTGTGCCGCCCGGACAGCCGTGGTCAGCTCAAGCCGGTGGCGGCCAACGTCGACATGATCGTCATCGTGTTTGCACCGCTGCCCGAGCCCCACGCCAACCTGATCGACCGCTACCTGGTGGCGGCCGAACATGCGGGCATCAAGCCGCTGCTGCTGCTGAACAAATTCGACTTGATCGACGAAAACAACGCCCCTGCGCTGAATGCCTTGCTCGCCGTATACCGCACCCTCGGTTACCCGGTGCTGGAAGTGTCGGCGCATCACGGTAATGGTATGGAGCAGTTGCAGGCGCAACTGGACGGACGCATCAGCGTGTTCGTCGGCCAGTCCGGTGTCGGCAAGTCGTCGCTGGTCAACAGCCTGCTGCCGGATGTCGAAACCCGCGTCGGCCCGCTGTCCGAGCTGTCCGGCCAGGGCACCCACACCACCACCACCGCGCGGTTGTTCCACTTCCCCGGCGGCGGTGAATTGATTGACTCCCCGGGAATCCGCGAATTCGGCCTGGGTCACGTCAGCCGTGCCGACGTCGAAGCCGGCTTCATCGAGTTCAACGACCTGCTGGGCACCTGCCGCTTCCGCGACTGCAAGCATGACCGCGAACCCGGTTGCGCCCTGCTCAAGGCCCTTGAAGATGGCCGCGTGCAGCAGCAACGGATGAACAGCTACCGCTCGATCATCGCCAGCCTGCCGGAAAACGGCTACTAAACAGACGTGCCGACCGCCCGGCTTACGCGGGGTGGTCGGCGGCTGGATCTTCCCCCGCTTAAACGTCAGACCTTTCTGTAAGACGTGCGCACGCTCGCTTGTAGGGCATTTCTCTTTCCGCGCCGACCTCTTGTAGCCGCCCTGTAATCGCCTAGTTTCAAACCCTCTTCGCACTCCAGCGACACCGAGGGACACCCATGCAAACCTACCATCTGTTCATCAGCCACTCATGGAACTACTCCGACGCCCACGACAATCTCGTGCGCCTGCTCAACGCCAAGCCCGGTTTCACCTACAAGAATTTTTCGGTGCCACCGGACAACCCGATTGTCGGCGCGAAAACCGACAAACAGCTTGAGGAGGCCATCGAAAACAAGATCCGTCCGTGTTCGGCGGTATTGATCATGGCCGGGATGTACTCCACCTACAGCAAGTGGATCAACAAGGAAATCGAGATCGCCAAGCGCATGGGCAAGGTGATCATTGCGATCAAACCGTTCGGCGCCGAGCGGATTTCCACGGTAGTACGTGAGGCGGCACATGCCGAGTGTGCCTGGAACACCAACAGCATCATCAGCGCAATTCGCCAGCATACGGCGGTGTAACCATGCGCAAGGGACTGTTTATCGGCATCAACGACTACACCCACGTTTCGCGACTGAGCGGTTGCAGCAATGACGCCATGGCCATGGCTTCCGTGCTGAAGACCGACGCCAATGGCGATCCGAACTTCAAGAACATCGTGCTGACCTCCGCCGAGGACTACCTGAGCCGGGAAAAGCTCGAAGACCAGATCCGCGAACTGTTTTCCGGGGACTGCAATGTCGCGCTGCTGTATTTCGCCGGCCACGGCAGCTTCGACACCGACACCGACGAAGGCATGTTGATCCCGCAGGATTACAAGAGCGCCAAGGACGGGATTCGCCTCAGTGACATTCTCAACTGGGCGAGCAAGGCCACGAAGATCAAAAACAAAGTGATCATCCTCGATTGTTGCCAGAGCGGCTCGGCCGGCGAACTGCGCGCCTTGCGCAGTGAGGGCAGCGTGGTCGGCGAGGGCATGACCATTCTGACTGCCTGCAAAAAGGAAGAGCCGGCGATGGAGGGCGGGCAACACGGCGTGTTCACCGGACTATTGCTCCAGGCCCTGCACGGCGGAGCAGCGAACATCCTGGGCAAGATCACACCCGGCAGCCTCTATTCGTTTGTCGACAATGCCCTCGACGCCTGGGAACAGCGCCCGGTGTTCAAGACCAACGTCTCGCAGTTCATTTCCCTGCGCGAAGTGTCGCCGCTGATCCCCAAGGAAATCCTGCGCAAACTCCCCGAATGGTTTGCCGAAGCGGAGTCGGTGTACCCCCTCGCCCCCAGCTTTGAGCCCACCGAACCTGAATTCAACCCGGAGCACGGCGACGTCTTCGCCCAGTTGCAAAAGTGCAACCGTCACAGCCTCATCGAACCGGTGGACGCCGAGCATATGTACTACGCCGCCATCCACTCCACCGGCTGCCGCCTCACCGCCCTCGGCGCCTATTACCGCGAACTCGCGATCAAGGGACATTTCTGATGCCAGTGTTTATCAGCTACCGCCACATGGACCGCGCCCACGCGGTCAAAATCAACGGGCGCCTGATCCAGGCCAACATCAAGACCTACCTCGATGTACTGGATGCCGAATCCCAGACCACCGACGACATCACCGGGGTGATCACCCGCAACATCAGTGAATGCACGCACCTGCTGGCAGTGGTCTCGGAGAAAACCGCGCTGTCCTGGTGGGTGCCGTTCGAAATCGGCGAGGCGACCATCACCAACCGACGCATCTGCTCGTTCAAGACCGGCCCGACCGAGCTGCCGCTGTACCTGGACAAATGGCCGAAGCTGACCAGCGACCGGGACATCGACTTCTTTATCGATGCCTATCGCAATGAAGCGACGCTCAAGCGCTCGATGGCACTGGATTCGGTGACCGGTAGCGAGTCGGTGCGCAGCGTGAACAAGTCCAATGCGGATCGCTTCCACTCCGACCTCAAGTCCCGAATCATCCGCGGCTTCTGAGTCACTCTGTTCCCCGATCCGTCTTCTTGACCGGTCGGGGTTTCTCTCACCCCATCATCTGTAGGAGCCAGCTTGCTGGCGATGGACTCCAGTACGCCGAGTGGATTCAGACAGCACGCGTTATCGTTGACGACCATCGCCAGCAAGCTGGCTCCTACAGGGGATCGTGCCCCCTGGCGGCCTCCAAACCAGTGAAAGCCGCACAAAAAAGCCGACATCGCTGTCGGCTTTTTTGTACGTCACTGCCTGGGTGGTTCAGCCGTTTTCGGCGCCGGATCATCAAACAGATTCAAACGCTCGCGCAGTTCGTGGGCCGGCAGCGGTTCCTTGTCCGCCGGCAATGCGTTCGGGTCGACCGGTGCGGTCGGTGCTGCACCTGGTGCAGCCGAACCTTGCGGCGCATCGGGAGCAGGCTCCGCGCCTTGCGAGCCTTCGATCGCACGCTGGGCTTTCTTGGTCAGCACCACGATGTCGATACGGCGGTTCACCGGGTTGAACGGATTCTCGCGATCGAACAACGCCGACGAGGCATAACCAACCACGCGCGCCACCTGTGCATCCGGATAGCTGCCCGCCACCAGCGCACGCCGTGCGGCGTTGGCACGGTTGGCCGAGAGTTCCCAGTTACCGAAATCACCAGTACCGGTGTATGGCTTGGCATCGGTGTGGCCGCTGATGCTGATCTTGTTCGGCACCGCCTTGATGGTGTCGGCCATGGCCAGCAGGATGTCTTCGAAATACGGTTTCAAGCGAGCTGAGCCCGAGTCGAACATCGGGCGATTTTCCGCGTCCATGATCTGGATACGCAGGCCGTCCTGAGTGATTTCGAACAGGATCTGGTCCTTGAACTTCTGCATCTGCGGGTTTTCTTCGACCTTGTTCTGCAGTTCCTGCAGCAACAACTCGAGGCGCTCCTTTTCGACCTGCTCGGCCATGCCTTCGACCTGGTCGACATCGACGGTGACTTTGTCCGGCTGCGGCTGGGACTTCACCTCAGGGTTGAGGGTGTTTTCCGGCGCCAGGGTCGGCGTGCCGCCCAGATCGATGATGTACGGCGTGCCGCTTTCGGAAAAGCCGATCGGGTCCTTGAAGTAACCGGCGATGGCGATCTTCTGTTCCGGCGTGGCGGTGGACAGCAGCCACAACACCAGGAAGAACGCCATCATCGCCGTGGCGAAGTCGGCGAAGGCGATTTTCCACGCGCCCCCGTGATGCCCGCCAGCGATGCGCTTGACGCGCTTGATGATTATCGGCTGATTATTTTCCATAACTTAACGACCGCGAACCGCTTGTTCCAGCTCGGCGAAGCTTGGACGGTGCGCCGGGTACAGGACCTTGCGTCCGAACTCTACGGCCAGCGATGGCGGCATGCCGGAAGCCGAAGCCACCAGCGAGGCCTTGATGGCTTCGTAGACGTTCAGCTCCTCCTTGGCATCGTGGGCCAGGGAATGGGCCAGCGGGCCAAAGAAACCGTAGGCGGCGAGAATACCGAAGAAGGTACCAACCAGTGCCGCACCGACGTGCAGGCCGATGGACTTCTGGTCGCCCTCACCCAGCGAAGCCATGGTCACCACAATACCCAGTACCGCCGCGACGATACCGAAACCGGGCATAGCGTCGGCGATGCCGTTGACCGCGTGGGATGGGTGCTCCAGGTCTTCCTTGAGGCTGAACAGCTCCATGTCGAACAGGCCTTCAAGCTCGTGCGGGGCCATGTTGCCGGAGGACATGATGCGCAGGTAATCACAGATGAACGCGGTCATGCGTTCGTCCTTGAGGACCGTCGGGTACTTGGCGAAGATCGGGCTCGCGGCGGCATCTTCGATGTCGCCTTCGATGGCCATCATGCCTTCGCGGCGGCTCTTGTTGAGGATCTCGTAGATCAGGCCCAGCACTTCAAGGTAAAAGGCGTGGTTGAAACGCGAACTGAACATGCTCAAAGACTTCTTGAGCACGTGCATCGTCATGTAGCCGGGGTTGGCCTGCAAGAAGGCGCCGAGGGCCGCACCACCGATGATCATGACCTCGAAAGGCTGGATCAGGGCGGCAATCTTGCCGTGGGAAAGCACGTATCCGCCGAGCACGCTCGCGAATACGACGATGATGCCGATAATTTTAGCCATAGGTTAGGAGAGCACTTACTGAGTCGGGTTCAAGGTCATATTCGGAAGTTAAAAAATCTCTTCTTCTACTTATCGGCAAAACTGCGCCAGACTATAGCCAGTTCAGGCGAAAAGCTAATTTGACCCCTTCAGGGCACAGGTATTGTTGACGATGATCGCCTCCCACCATGGTTAACGAAACGAACGTTCCAACACCAAAACCGACGACGCTCGAAGGCTGGGTCAAGCTGCTCGATGGCGTGCGCCTGCCGGTTCCGCAAGCCAGCCACGACCGGGTCTGCAAGGCCATCCGCGACAATCGCAGCTCGCTGCGCGATATCGCCGACCTCATGCAAGGCAGCCCCGCCCTGGCCTTGAGCGTGATTCGCGAAGCCAACCGGCACACCCACGGCGGTATGGCCGAGCCGGCGGAAAACCTCGAGATAGCGATCAATCGCCTCGGCTTGAAGCGCGCCGAAGAGCTGCTCGCACGCCTGCCCGCCGAACCCCAGTCCGAAATCCCCAAAGCCTTGCGTCAGCTGCAGATGATCAGCCAGCACGCCACGCAACAGGCCAATGGTTTTTTTGCCAGTCGCCTGGCGCGCCTGTGGCAGGACATCCACTGGGGTAGCCTGCTGTTTCTTTCGCCCCTGTGGCCTTTGGCGCTGACCCATCCAAAACTGCTCGAAGACTGGGAACTGCGGGTCATCCATAAAGGTGAGTCGGCACGTAAAGTCGAAGTGCAACTGTTTGGCGTACGCCTGCTGGACATCGGCCAGGCGCTGGTGGAGGTCTGGCGCTTGCCGATCTGGGTGCAACAGGGCTATCGCCTGCTGCTCACCGAGCAGCGGGAGCTGGTGAAAGTCCTGCGCATCGCCCGTGACAGCGAGCACCCGTTGCGCCAGCAGAACCGCCTCGATGACGATCCGACCCTGCGCCGCTGGCTCAATCAACCGGCCAATACGGTGCTGCTGGCCAACGGGCTGGCGCTGTCGGCACAACACGCCTGGGACAGCCCGCACAGTGAACGCTGGCAGTACCTGACCAGCCTTTACCTGCAAATGCCAATGGATGAGGTGCAACAACAACTGCACCAGCAAGCCGCCAACAGCGCGCGTCATCACGCCATGCCCGACCTCTGGCACCCCGCCGAATCGCTGATCTGGCCGTGGGGCATGAACCGTATCCACGCTGGCCTGCTACCAGCCGCGGCACCCACTGCCGAAGATCTCGCGAAATGGCGCAAGCAATGCGCCGAATTGCTGGTCGAGCCGAGTCGCTTCACCAACGCCATGCACTTGACCATCGCCGCCCGGGACGCCCTCGTGGCCTGCGGCATGCGTCGGGTGATGATCCTGATGGCCGACCGTACCCATGCCAACCTGCGTGTGCACCAGACGGCCGGCCTGGCGAAGGAGACAGCCGGGCTGAACTTCGTGGTCAGCCAGAGCAACGTGTTGCAACGCCTGCTCGCGCAACAGGCCCAGGTCCGCCTGACGCCGACCAACAACGCGCAATTCTCGGCCCTGCTGCCCAACAGCCTGCGTTCGCAGTTCAGCGGCGAACACCTGCTGCTGCGCTCGCTGGTCAATAATGGCCGGGTGATCATGATCGTCGTGGCGGACCAGGGCGGCGGGCCGTTTTCGGAAATTTCCGTACAGGCCTTCGGCAAAACCGCGCAGTGCATCGAAAAAGCCCTGCACAGCTTTAGCCACCGCGGCCAATAAGGCTGCGCTACAATCCTCCCTTTTGTGCTCTGGAGACCTCACATGTCTGACTTCTCTGGCTTGCCGCTGGTGATCGAGCCGAGCGACTTGCTCCCTCGCCTCGACGCCCGCGAACTGATTCTGGTGGACTTGACCAGTCCCGCCCGCTACGCCGAGGGACACATTCCCGGCGCGCGCTTTGTCGATCCGAAACGCACGCAACTGGGGCAGGCCCCCGCCCCGGGATTGATGCCCCCGCAGGCAGCGCTCGAAACGCTGTTTGGCGAGTTGGGACACAATCCCGATGCGGTCTACGTGGTGTATGACGACGAAGGCGGCGGTTGGGCTGGACGCTTCATCTGGCTGCTGGATGTCATCGGCCACAGCAAGTACCACTATGTCGACGGCGGCCTGACGGCCTGGCTGGCAGAAGGTTTGCCCATGTCGATCCAGATCCCGCCAGCCGTGGGCGGCCCGGTTTCTCTGACCTTGCACGACGAACCCACCGCCACCCGCGAATACCTGCAAAGCCGCCTCGGCGCTGCCGACCTGGCCATCTGGGACGCACGCGGGCCGCTGGAGTATTCCGGCGAGAAAGTCCTGGCGGCCAAGGGCGGGCACATTCCCGGCGCGGTCAATTTCGAGTGGACCGCCGGCATGGATCGGGCACGCCAGCTGCGCATCCGCACCGACATGCCGCAGATCCTCGAACAACTCGGGATCAGCAAAGACAAAGAAGTGATTACACACTGCCAGACCCACCACCGTTCTGGCTTCACCTATCTGGTGGCCAAGGCTCTCGGTTATCCGCGGGTCAAGGGCTACGCCGGCTCTTGGGGCGAATGGGGCAACCATCCCGATACCCCGGTAGAAATTCAAGATTTTTAAGGACTGTTAATGAACAAGCGTCTGTTTCTCCTCGGCCAGTACCTGCTGCCCCACAACTTGCTCTCGCGACTGGCCGGCTGCATCGCCGAATGCCGCGTGCGCTGGTTCAAGAATGCCTTTACCGCCTGGTTCGCCAAGCGCTATCAGGTGGACATGTCCCAGGCGCTGGTCGAAGACCTGACTGCCTACGAGCACTTCAACGCGTTCTTCACCCGCGCACTGAAAGACGGTGCCCGTCCGTTGGACGAAACTCCGGGCGCGATCCTCTGCCCGGCCGACGGCGCGATCAGCCAGCTCGGCCCGATCGAGCACGGTCGTGTATTCCAGGCCAAGGGCCACAGCTTCAGCGTGCTGGAACTGTTGGGTGGCGATGCGGCGAATGCTGCGCCGTTCATGGGCGGTGACTTCGCGACCATCTACCTGTCGCCGAAGGACTACCACCGCGTGCACATGCCGCTGGCCGGCACCCTGCGCGAGATGGTCTACATCCCGGGCCGTCTGTTCTCGGTCAACCAGACCACCGCTGAAAACGTCCCGGAACTGTTCGCCCGCAACGAGCGCGTGGCGTGCATTTTCGACACCGAGCGCGGGCCGATGGCCGTGGTGCTGGTGGGCGCGATGATCGTGGCTTCGATTGAAACCGTCTGGGCCGGCCTGGTCACGCCGCCGAAACGCGAGCTGAAAACCTTCCGCTACGACGAAGCCGCTCGCGCGCCGATCCATCTGGAAAAAGGTGCGGAACTGGGACGCTTCAAGCTGGGTTCGACCGCCGTCGTGCTGTTCGGGCCGGATCAGGTGAAGTGGGCTGAAGAAATGACTGCCGGCACAGCGGTGCAGATGGGTCAGGGCATGGGTTCGCCAAAGGCCTGATAGACACCGCCATTCACTGTAGGAGCGAGCCTGCTCGCGATGGACGTTAACGATGACGCGGGCATTCTGAATGCCCGCGTCGCTCTCAGGTTCATCGCGAGCAGGCTCGCTCCTACAGTGGGTTTGCGCGTTACAGCTGTCCGTCGCGATCGCGGAAGCCCAGCAGGTACAACACGCCATCCAGGCCCAGCGTCGAAATGGCCTGCTTGGCCGACTGCTTGACCAGCGGCTTGGCGCGGAACGCTACGCCCAACCCGGCAATCGCCAGCATCGGCAAGTCATTGGCACCGTCACCGACCGCAATGGTCTGCTCCAGGCGCAAGCCTTCCTTGTGTGCCAGTTCCTTCAGCAAATCCGCCTTGCGCTGCGCATCGACAATCGGCTCGACCGCCACGCCGGTGACTTTGCCGTCGACCACTTCCAGCTCGTTGGCGAACACATAGTCGATTCCCAGCTTGGCCTGCAGTTGCTTGGCGAAGTAGGTGAAGCCACCCGACAGAATCGCGGTCTTGTAGCCCAGGCGTTTGAGTTCGGCGAACAGGGTTTCCGCGCCTTCGGTCAGGCGCAACGAAGCACCGATGGAATCCAGCACGCCAACGTCCAGACCTTTGAGCAAGGCCAGGCGCTCCTTGAAGCTGGCGCGAAAATCCAGCTCGCCGGCCATTGCCCGCTCGGTGATTTCCGAAACCTTGTCACCCACGCCAGCCGCCTTGGCCAGTTCGTCGATCACTTCGGCTTCGATCAGGGTCGAGTCCATGTCGAACACCGCCAGGCGACGGTTGCGACGGAACAGCGAATCTTCCTGGAAGGCGATGTCGACGTTCAGTTCCTGGGCAACACTGAGGAATTCGGCCCGCAGCGCCTGCGGATCAGCCGCCTCGCCACGCACGGAAAACTCGATGCAGCCCTTGCCCTTGTCGGCCGGGGTGTCCAGCGGCATGCGCCCGGACAGACGATCGATGTGGTCAATGTTCAGTCCATATTTGGCGGTGATCGAACTCACGGCCTGCAACTGCCCGGCTGTCACCTTGCGGGTCAACAGGGTCACGATGTGGCGCTTTTTGCCCTGGTTGCCGACCCACTGCTGGTAATCCTGTTCGGACACCGGTGTGAAACGCACCTGTTGATCGAGCTCGTAGCCCTTGAACAGGATGTCCTTGAGCACGGACTTGCCTTGCTCGGTGTCGGGAATTTCAACCAGGATGCCGAACGACAAGGTGTCGTGGATCACCGCCTGACCGATGTCGAGAATGTTCACACCACCCTGGGCCAGAACGCCGGTAATGGCCGCAGTCAGACCCGGACGGTCGACTCCCGTGATGTTTATCAGGACGATTTCGCGCAAGGCGCACCCCCGCAGGTGGAAAAAAACCGCATTCTACCCACTTTCAGTGACCATCGGGCACCGTGAGCGCTTTGACGGTCTAGGGCCTGTCGCTATACTGCGCGTCAACTTCACGGACAAAAGAGCCGAGCTCAAGTGAACCGGCCTACGCCAGTAAAAACCGATAACTTCTTCCTGCTGATCTTCCGGGCACTGCGCCACCGCCGTGTACCGATTGCATTGCGCATCGCCAGCCATAACGTGATCCTGGTCGCCCTGGCCCTGGTCATCTATGCCGGCGTGATGGGCCTGCAATTCAAGCAGGCCATGCATGAGCAGGCGGATGCGCTGGGCGAAAGCCTGACAACGCAGACGGCCACTTCGGCCACGGAGCTGTTGGTGTCCAACGACATCCTCAGCCTCAATGTGCTGCTCAATAACCTGACCAAGAACAAGCTGGTGGCCCACGCCGCCATCTACAGTCCGGACAACCGCATCCTTGCCGAATCCGGCCAGCGTCCCAAGCATGGCCTGCTGGGCGAAGCCGAAGGCATGTACCAGAGCAAGATCACCTTCCAGGACGTGACCGCCGGGCAATTGCGCATCAGTCTGGACATGGACCAATTCCAGCAGCCGATGACCATCAGCCTGCAAAGCATGGGCATCCTCAGCGCCATCCTGCTGGCCCTGTCCCTGGCCCTGAGCCTGCGCATGGGGCGATATCTCTCAACGCCCCTGCTGCAATTGCGGGTGTGGCTGCGCAATATCGATGAATACACCCCGGCCACCGACCGCCAGGACGAAATCGGCGACCTGGCTCGTCAGCTGCACGCCAACTTCGCCCCGGAGCCTGCCCCTGTGCCGGAACCGGAGCCGGAATTCGACGAGGCCGATGACGAGGCCGACCCGGCCTTCGAAGTCCGTAACCTGCGCGATCCGAGTTTCGACGAGAGCCGCCCGGTAGCGGCGCTCAAGCCAGCGCCACGGCAGATCGTCAGCACCGTCGAAGACGACGATGACGAAGACCCGTTCGCCGATCTTCGCGACGAGGCGCTGGACAGCACCCCGCAACCGGTGATTCGCAAGGCTACGCCGAGCGTGCCACAACACAGCGCGGTACTGGCGGTGCAACTGGGTTCCCAGGAGCAACTGCGACGCCTGCCGCGGGCGCGCCTTGAAGAACTGCTGGAGCGTTATCGCGATTGCCTCGACCAGGCCGCATCGCTGTATCAAGGCGAAGTGGAGACCTTGAACGATGGCAGTACGCTGATGCTGTTCCACACCGAAGACAGCGGCGACGATTACCTGACCAACGCCATTTGCTGTGGCGAGCTGCTGCGGGCCTTGGGCCACCAGTTGCAGATCGAAGTCGCGGACAGCGGCATCACCCTGCAATTGCAGCTGGGCCTGACCCTGGGCGACGAACTGTTCGGCCTGAGCCAGATCGACCTGCTGCTGACCGACCCTGCCCAGGACGCCCTGGCCCTGTCGCAACACAGCCGCAACCTGCTGCTGGTGGAACGCAAGATCAGCGACGACGCCTTGATCCGTCAGCGCGCACGGATCCGCCCGATTGCCAGCCCTGAAGGTGCATGCTGCGTGGAACGGTTGATGGAGCCGTATCCATCGATGCTTGAGCGGCAACTGGCGCGGATGCACGAGCGCCGGGCTTAAACCTTAGGCCCGGCCACGATGAAGCCCGCAGATGAGTGATCGTCTGCGGGCTTTTTTGTTGCCTGTCATGACGCTTTCGCGAGCAGGCTCGCTCCCACAATTGATCCGGGTTTACCACAACGGAGTGCTCACTGAAGATCCCCTGTGGGAGCGAGCCTGCTCGCGATGAGGCCACCAGTCACACTAGAGATCGCCAGCCGGCAGAAACAATAAAGCCCGCACAAGGCGGGCTTTATTGAGGGAACAGCTTCAGCTCTGGCTTAGAAGCGGAACACTTCCATATCCGTACGAATAGGCGCGGCCATCGGGATCTTCGGCTGCTTTTCCTGTTCTACCGCAGGTGCAGCCGCCTTGGCTGGCGCTTTACGCGGGACTTCGGCGATTGGTGGCTGATTGGCCAGCGGCTTGAGCGCCACCGACAGTTGCTCGGCCAGGCGTTGCAACAACACGCCCTGTGCCTGGACCTGAGCCGCCGTACTACCGGCATGCTGTTCCTGCAAATGGATGATGCGGTTGTCGCGGACCTGCCCGCGACGGTCGATCAGGCGCCATTGCGCATCGAGGATCGCCGGTTGTTTTGCACCCGAATCCAGGCGCGTGATGGTCAGCAGCACCTGAACGTCCGGGGTGAAACCCAATGTTGCCGGGGCCAGCACTACGCGCTGGCTGTCCAGGTGACCCGCGACCTGACGCAGCAGCAACTGATCAATATCCGACGAAAGGCTGCCGGCCCAACGACCGTCGGTCGATGCTTGCAAGCTGCCATCCGGCTGACGCTGCAACAGGGTTTCGCGCTGCAGGTAGTCGGCCACGGTAACCGGGCCCAACAATACCGCCATGCCCGCGTTCTGTGCAGGCTGAACCGGGGTTCCAGCGTCCAGCTGATACAACGACACCGGTTGGTGAACGCTGCAACCCGCCAGGCCAAGAATGCCGGCGAGCATAAGAATAAAAGGAAGGCGCAGAGCAGTCATCGTCCCATCCAGGTGATCAATAAAAGGCTGATCACAGTGAAAATACTCAATAAATATGAAGAACGCGCGGCAGTGCCGGCGCTTGAAAGGCCATATCATCCGTGAATATGCGTTCCGACTCCAGCGCAAAGCGCCGAACTACGGGTTAATTCGTAGTTCGGCGCTTCTATGTCGCCTAATTGAGGTTTTCGACGAGCAGCGCATCTACCCTCTGGAAGCCACGCGGCAGTTTGTTGCCACGACGGCCACGTTCACCTTTGTAGTGTTCGAGGTCGTCCGCTTTCAGTGACAAGGTACGTTTCCCGGCCTGCAACACCAATGTTGCACCGTCCGGCAATACGGCGATGTCCGTCACATACTCTTCGCGACTGGCCACTCGCTCACCGGGAATCCCGATGATCTTGTTGCCTTTGCCTTTCCCTAATTGTGGCAGGTCGCTGATCTTGAAGATCAACAGGCGACCTTCGGTCGTCACCGACGCCAGCCAGTTCTGCTCACGATCGGCCACAGGGCGCGGCAGCATGACCTTGGCGTTGTTCGGCAGGCTCAACAGGGCCTTGCCCGCCTTGTTCTTGGCTTGCAGGTCCTCGCCCTTGACCACGAAACCGTAGCCGGCGTCGGAGGCGATCACGTACAGCGCGTCGTCTTCGGGCATCAGCACGCATTCGAAACTCGCTCCCGGTGGCGGTGTCAGGCGACCGGTCAGCGGTTCGCCCTGGCCACGGGCCGACGGCAAGGTATGGGCGGCCACAGAATAACTGCGGCCGGTGGAGTCGATAAACACGGCAAACTGGTTGGAGCGCCCGGCGGCCAGCGCCTTGAAACCGTCCCCGGCCTTGTAGGAAAGCCCGGTGGCATCGATCTCGTGGCCTTTGGCGGAACGAATCCAGCCTTTTTCCGACAATACGACCGTCACTTTCTCGTTCGGCAGCAGATCGTGCTCGGTCAGGGCCTTGGCCTCGGCGCGCTCGACAATCGGCGAACGACGGTCGTCGCCGTAGGTTTCGGCGTCCTTGATCAGCTCGGTGCGCACCAGTTTCTTCAACTTGGCTTCGCTGCTCAGCAGGGCTTGCAGCTTGGCTTGTTCCTTGAGCAGTTCATCCTGCTCGGCACGCAGCTTCATCTCTTCCAGTCGCGCCAGCTGACGCAAACGGGTGTCGAGGATGTAGTCGGCCTGGATCTCGCTCAGGGCGAAGCGTTCGATCAGTTTGGCCCGTGGCTGTTCCTCGGTACGGATGATGTGGATCACTTCATCCAGGTTGAGGTAGGCAATCAGCAAACCGTCCAACAGGTGCAGGCGACGCTCAACCTTGTCGAGGCGGAATTGCAGGCGACGACGCACGGTCTGCACCCGGAATTCCAGCCATTCGACCAGCAGCGCGCGCAGGTTTTTCAGCTGCGGTTTGCCGTCCAGACCGATGATGTTGATGTTGACCCGGTAGCTCGACTCCAGCTCGGTGCTGGCGAACAGGTGTTGCATCAAGGCATCGTGGTCGAAGTTCTTGCGCGCCCCCGGAATGATCACGATCCGGCACGGGTTTTCGTGGTCGGATTCGTCGCGCAGGTCGGCGATTTGCGGGGCCTTGGACGGCTTGGCCTGCATCATCGCGGCGATCTGTTCCAGCACCTTGGCGCCCGAGACCTGATGCGGCAACGCGGTGACGATGATGTCGCCGTCTTCGATGTGATACACGGCGCGCATGCGCACCGAGCCGCGACCGGTCTCGTAGATTTTCAGCAAGTCGGCGCGCGGGGTGATGATTTCCGCTTCGGTCGGATAATCCGGGCCCTGGATGTGTTCGCAGAGCTGTTCGACCGTGGCCTTGGGCTCATCGAGCAAACGCACGCACGCCGTGGCGACTTCGCGCAGGTTGTGCGGCGGCACGTCGGTGGCCATGCCCACGGCGATGCCGGTGGTGCCGTTGAGCAGGATGTTGGGCAAACGGGCCGGCAGGACCAGCGGCTCGTCCAGCGTGCCGTCGAAGTTCGGCCCCCAGTCCGCCGTGCCCTGGCCCAGCTCGCTGAGCAGCACTTCGGAATAACGCGACAGCCGCGCCTCGGTGTAACGCATGGCGGCGAAGGACTTGGGATCATCCGGCGCACCCCAGTTGCCCTGGCCGTCGACCAGCGTGTAGCGGTAGCTGAACGGCTGGGCCATCAGCACCATGGCTTCGTAGCAGGCCGAGTCGCCGTGGGGGTGGAATTTACCGAGCACGTCACCGACGGTACGCGCCGATTTCTTGTGCTTGGAATCGGCGTCCAGCCCCAGCTCGCTCATGGCGTAGACGATACGCCGCTGTACCGGTTTCAGACCGTCGCCGATATGCGGCAAGGCACGGTCCATGATCACGTACATGGAGTAGTTGAGGTAGGCATTTTCGGTGAAGTCAGCCAGTGACCGGCGTTCTACACCGTCCAGGCTGAGATCAAGGGAGTCGCTCATGCGGGCCTCATCGGTTCGTTGTCTGGCGCAGCAGCATGGTGCCACCGCGCTGGGTAAATTCAAGTTTGTTCAGTGCGCTCATGCCGAGCAACACCTGATCGCCATGCAGCCCCGGGGCCACCAGTGCGCGCACATCCAGCAGCACGATGTCGCCCAGTTGCAGCCGTTCAATACGGGTGCGATAGCCCTGGCTCAGGCCATTGGCCGTGCTCAGGGTCACGCCGAATCCTTCTTCGAGCTTCAAACGCTTGGCCAGGTCCGCCGGAATCGACACATCGGTCGCCCCGGTATCAAGCATGAAGTCCACCGGCTGGCCATTGATCTGGCCGCTGGCAACGAAATGCCCCTGCACATTGCTGACCAGTTTCACCTCGATGAAACCTTCGCCCTGCTCCGAGCTGACCACCACGTTCGGATTTTGCTGCCGCGCTTCCCACTGGGCGAAAAAACGTGTGGCCAGAAACAGCGCTGCGCACCAGGCCAGCACCATAAACACCCGGCCGATGCGCTGCCCCGGCGTTTGCTGCCTCACAGCCTGGCACTCCAGCCACCGTCCGGTACCGCGAAGCGCCAGACCACCGGACGCACTTCACCATCGGCGCGCGCACCGAAGTTATTGTCGACACCGATCCACGCGCCATCAGCATCCACGATCAACGCTTCTTCCAACCCGTAGTCCTGTGGATAACGACGGTTTTCCTGCAATAACTCGGCGGCGTACGACCAGCAGCGCTCGACCCTGGCCGTCTGCGGATCCCGGCGACAAATCTGATAGGCGTTGCGTTCAAGGGTGAACAGCTTGCCGTTGAACAGCGCCAGGTCAGAGAAATCCCGCGAGACAGCTCTGGCGTGGGGAAACTGCTCGGGTTGCATTTCCATGCCCGCCTCGCTCAGCAGCACGCAGCCGCCGTCGCAATCCCACAACGTCTGCTTGCGTTTGATCATCAGCAGTCCGCGGCCTTTACGCTCGGCGGCGAGCCACATCTGATCGCCCGCCGGATTGACCGCCAGCCCTTCAAACAGTGCATTGAATTGCAACAGCAAACCTCTGGCCCGCGCCTCGCGAACCATCATCGGCGAAATTTTCAGCCAGGTAGCAGGCCCTGTTGGCGGCACTTGCAAGACAGCGGCATGGCCTTCGCTGACGATGTAGCGATTGCCGGCGCTGTCGCAAGTGATGCCTTCGAAGTCCAGATCGCCGCCACGCACGAACGAAGCCCCCCAGACACGAGACTTCAGCCCCCAGGGCAAACCGCTGTCAGGCACCGGTGGTACATCAATGTGCACCGTTTGTGCCTGCCACACGGATTCGCGGGTATCGAGGCGGTAGATCTGATCATCGTCGCGGTCGGAAACTGCCCACAAGTCATTGCCGCACTGCGCCAGCCCGGACAGGTTGCCACCGGGCATGCCATCGATGACATGCCCGGACAACACGCGCAGCTGTGGCGCCGGCTCGGCAGATACCGTAATCGACGTCAGCAGCAACGCACAGGCCAGGGCAAAGCCCAGACGCATCAGCCCAGCACCTCGGCCAGGTTGCCCTTGGACTCCAGCCAGGTCTTGCGGTCGCCAGCGCGTTTCTTCGCCAGCAGCATGTCCATCATTTCCGAGGTCGCCTCGAAATCTTCCAGGGTCAACTGCACCAGACGCCGAGTGTTCGGGTCCATGGTGGTTTCACGCAGCTGCGGCGGGTTCATTTCACCCAGGCCCTTGAATCGGGTGACCTGTGGTTTGCCGCGTTTCTTCTCGGCTACCAGACGATCGAGGATGCCGTCGCGTTCGGCTTCATCCAGGGCGTAGTAGATTTCCTTGCCCAGGTCGATGCGGTACAGCGGCGGCATGGCCACGTAGACGTGACCGGCATCCACCAGCGGGCGGAAGTGCTGGACGAACAAGGCGCACAGCAAGGTCGCGATGTGCAGACCGTCGGAGTCGGCGTCGGCGAGGATGCAGATCTTGCCGTAGCGCAGTTGGCTCATGTCGGCCGCACCCGGATCGACACCGATCGCCACGGCGATGTTGTGCACCTCCTGGCTGGCCAGCACTTCGCTGCCGTCGACTTCCCAGGTGTTGAGGATCTTGCCGCGCAACGGCAGGATCGCCTGGAATTCTTTGTCCCGCGCCTGCTTGGCCGAGCCGCCGGCGGAATCACCTTCCACCAGGAACAGCTCGGAACGCATCGGGTCCTGCCCGGCACAGTCGGCCAGCTTGCCCGGCAGCGCCGGGCCTTGGGTAATGCGTTTGCGCTCGACCTTCTTGCTGGCCTTGAGGCGACGGCCGGCGTTGTTGATCGCCAGTTCCGCCAGCAGCATGCCGGTTTCCGGGTGGGCGTTGAGCCACAGGCTGAACGCATCCTTGACCACACCGGAAACAAACGCCGCCGCTTCACGGGACGACAGGCGCTCCTTGGTCTGGCCGGAGAACTGCGGCTCCTGCATTTTCATCGACAGTACGAAGGCAATGCGCTCCCAGACGTCTTCCGGCGCCAGCTTCACGCCGCGCGGCAGCAGGCTGCGGAATTCGCAGAACTCGCGCATGGCGTCGAGCAGACCTTGGCGCAAACCGTTGACGTGGGTACCGCCCTGGGCGGTCGGGATCAGGTTGACGTAGCTTTCCTGTACCGCGTCGCCACCTTCTGGCAGCCACAGCAGAGCCCAATCGACCGCTTCCTTATTACCGGCCAGGCTGCCGCAGAACGGCTCGTCCGGCAGGCGCTCGAATTCGCTGACCGCATCCACCAGATAGGAACGCAGGCCGTCTTCGTAATGCCATTCGACTTTCTCGCCGGTGGCCTTGTCTTCAAAGCTGACCAGCAGCCCCGGGCACAACACGGCCTTGGCCTTGAGCACGTGCTTGAGGCGGCTGATGGAGAATTTCGGGGAGTCGAAGTATTTCGGATCCGGTGCGAAGAACACACTGGTGCCGGTGTTGCGTTTGCCAACAGTGCCAACGATCTCCAGTTCGGTGGCCTTGTAGCCATCCTTGAAGGTCATCTGGTACTCGTTGCCGTCACGCTTGACCCGCACCCGCACTTCGGTGGACAAAGCGTTGACCACGGAAATACCCACCCCGTGCAAACCGCCGGAGAACTGGTAGTTCTTGTTGGAAAACTTGCCACCGGCATGAAGCTTGGTGAGGATCAACTCGACGCCCGAAACACCTTCCTCGGGGTGAATGTCCACCGGCATGCCACGGCCGTCATCGCTGACTTCCAGCGAATGGTCGGCATGCAGGATCACCTGTACCGAGGAGGCATGCCCGGCCAGGGCTTCGTCGACGCTGTTGTCGATGACTTCCTGGGCAAGGTGGTTCGGCCGACTGGTGTCGGTGTACATGCCGGGGCGTTTGCGCACCGGGTCGAGGCCCGAGAGGACTTCGATGGCGTCGGCGTTATAAGAGCTAGCGCTGGGAGTGGCCATGGGGTCTCGTCGTCAGTGTTCGGTGAAAAAAGAATTCATGGGGCTATCGCTCACAATGCGGTGAAATCGATTGCCTGATACAAATCGGCGCCGATGCCGGCAAAACTCAACATGGCCGGCAATCGCGTGGCAAAACCCTGGAAACTGTGGTCGCCACCGGCCTGGATACGCAAGGCGCATGCCCGGTAATACTGCTGGGCGAGACGATAGTCCAACGTTTCGTCAGCTGTCTGCAACCATACCTGATAACGCTGCGGATCCCGGGGTGCCGGCACTTCCAGTTCGGCCAGGGCCGTCACGTGGTCGTGGGTCAATTCCCAGGCCTCTTCGGTATACAGGTTTTTCTGCGTCCCCAGATAGCCGTCGAACATCCGGTGCGGGCTGACGGCAGGGTTGATCAACAGGGCTTTCAAGCCATGGCGCTCGGCCAGGTGAGTGGCATAGTAGCCGCCGAGGGAGCTGCCGACCAGCAATGGCCGTCCCAGTTCGGCGATCGCCTGCTCCAGCTGCTCGATAGCCTGGCGCGGGTGGTGGTGCAATGCCGGAACGCGCAACTGTTCGCTCAGGCCCAGACGCTCCATCACCTCGACCAACTGGCAGGCCTTCTTCGACAACGGCGAGCTGTTGAAGCCGTGGATATAAAGGATCGAACCGGACATTTGAGTTCCCTGTGCGTCGGCTAAAAAGCCGCAGTTTACAGGGACTCTGGGGAATCGGGGATATCCGCGAAATTCAAGGTGCCTGTATAGACGACTTCGCGAGCAAGCCCGCTCCCACAGGGGATTTGTGACCGACGCAGGTCAAATGTGGGAGCGGGCTTGCTCGCGAAGGCCGCGCCCCGGTTTTCCAGAAAAATGAAAAATCAGTAGCCGCTGGAACCGTAATCCACAGTGAAATCGAACCCGGTAACCCGCTCTACCCCGGTTTCCAGCCCCCCATCGGACAGCAGTCGCAACCAGCGATAACCCGGTGCCTGCTCCCCGACCTTGAAATCCTCGCTGCCCGGCTCGAACTGGATGCAGGTCGAGGGTGAGGCGATCAAACGTACGCCGTTGCGCATCTGATCGATTTCCTGGTGCACATGCCCCCACAACACCGCGCGCACCTGTTCGAAACGGTCCAGCACGGCGAACAGCGCCTCGGGATTGCGCAAGCCAATAGGTTCCATCCAGGCACAACCGATGGACACAGGGTGATGGTGGAAGCACACCAGATGATGGCGTTCCGGTGCTTCGCTCAATGAACGCGCGAGCAACTGCAGCTGTTCATCCTGCAAATACCCCGGCACCGAGCCCGGCACCGCCGAATCGAGCATCGTGACCCGCCAGTTGCCGATATCCACCACCGGTTCGAGCAAAGCGCTCTGCACCGCCGCCGCGGCCATGATCTGCGGCTCATCGTGATTGCCGGGAATCCAGCGCGCCGGCGCATCCAACTGGCTCGTCATCTCGCGAAATTTCCGGTAGGACGCAAGCGTCCCATCCTGGGACAGATCACCCGTGGCCAGGATCAAATCGATCCGCGGCTGTTGCGCGCGCACCAGTTCGATGACCTTTTGCAGGCTATCGCGGGTGTTCATGCCCAGCAGCGTACCGTCCGCTTCGGCAAACAGATGGCTGTCGGAGAGTTGCACCAGCAACGCCGGATCGGCGGTGGTCAATGTGGATACGCTCGGCAAGGCGTTCTCCCAGGGCGTGATCACGGGAATGGGTAAGTGCCGCAATTATGCTGGGGGACGATCGAAAGGGGAAATCCGTGAACCTGACGCAGTTCACAACTGCGCTTCGCAGTTAACGTACTACTTCGTACTCATGCCCCAGCGCCAGGCAATGGCTCAGCCATTCGCCCAGAAACATGTTCAGCTGGGCCTTTTCGTCCGGCTGGTGCATCGAGGCGTTCGGGTAAGGATAGATGCCGCGAAAGCGTCGTGCATGTTCGGCGCTGACCACTTCGGCCATGCGTGCATCGTGATAGACCTGCACTTCCAGTTGCGGCACCGGCAGCCACGGCAGGCTGTGTTCCTGGCGCACTTGCAGGGTCGTGGTGTAAGGACAGGTCAGCAATACCTCCAGGGCCAGCACGCCGAGCATCTGGTCGCCATGGGTCACGGCGATGCGTCGCGCGGCAGGCTCGCTGCGCATGTCCGGCAGCAGTCGCATCAGGCGCGCGTAGTTCGCCTCGCAGGACGCTTGCAGCCCCACCAGATCTACCCGATAGCGATCGCGCAGCTTGTTTACGACCATAACCCCCTCACTTCAACGCGGTTCAAAGCCAGCCATTGCAAGGCAATGATGCTCGCCGCGTTGGCAATACGCCCGTCGCGCACGGCTTGCAGGGCATCTTCGAAAGCCCAGACCGTGACGCGGATGTCTTCTGCCTCTTCCTCCAGCCCATGCAGGCCGCCAACCCCGGTAGTGTCACAACGCCCCAGGTACAAATGCACGAACTCGTTACTGCCGCCCGGCGATGGAAAATATTTGAGCATCGGCCAGAGCGCCCCGATTTCCAGCCCAGCTTCCTCCTGCGCTTCGCGGTGAGCAACTGCTTCCGGCACTTCATCCTTGTCGATCAGACCAGCGACCAGTTCGATCAGCCACGGGTTGTCGGTCTTGCCCATGGCGCCGACGCGAAACTGCTCGATCAGCACCACTTCATCGCGCTGCGGATCGTAAGGCAGCATGCAGACCGCATCATGGCGCACGAACACTTCACGATTGATCTCACGGCTCATGCCCCCGGCGAACAATTCGTGGCGCAAGTGCACGCGTTCGAGTTTGTAGAAGCCCTCGTAGCATTTTTCGCGCCGCACGATATCAACGGCGGTCGGAATGGCGTTGGCAAAATCCGTCATGACAATCCTCGTTACTGCGAATCCTGTTCGAGGTTCCTTTTTTCCTGGGCCTCGACTTCGCGCCATCCTAACGCGCCCGTGATGTTTGATGCAGCCCCTTTCCCGTCAGCGGGATGGACGGTGAAGGCGAAACCCTCTCTAATTAGCTTAGTGGCGAACTGATTGCTTTGTTGAGAGTCGAAGCCGGTAACTTTTTGCCTTCCCCTGTTTCAGAAAGGACGCCCATGTCGCTTTTCAAAATCGCCTCCGTGGCCGCCATCGCCCTGACCCTGGGCGCTTGCGCGAGCCTGTTCCAGCCCAACTACCGGACGCCGCTGGAAACCACCCGCGACGCTTCCGAGCAACTCAAGCCCGGTTGCAGCAACCCGGAGTGCCCGCTGGTCAACATCGACACCCTGCACTTTCCCGACGAGCCTGCACTGGACGGCATCATCGAAAAACGCCTGCTGCAAATGACCCGCACCTCGCCCGACGCGCCGGTGGCACCGACCCTGGCGGCCTATCGCGAAGAGTTTTTGCGCACCGCCGGCCCGCGCAACAGCAGCTATCTGCAGGCCAAGGTACGTGAGCAGCATGACGGCTTGGTGATCATCGAATTGTCCAGCTACCTGGACACCGGCGGCGCCCATGGCACGCCGGGGCGGGGTTTCATCAACTACTCGCGCCAGCAGCATAAAGTGCTGACGTTGTCCGACATGTTGGTGCCGGGGCAGGAAGACGCGTTCTGGAAAGCCGCGCAAGTGGCGCACAACAGCTGGCTGATCAGCACCAAGCTCGATCAGGAACCGGAGTTCGTCAAGAGCTGGCCGTTCCAGAAAACCCAGAACGTGGCGCTGACCTACGGCGGGGTGATCCTCAAGTACGAAACCAGCAGCATTGCGCCTTACGCGTTGGGCCATGTCGAACTGAAGATCCCCTATCCTCGCCTGAACGGCATCATCAAACCCGAGCTGTTTCCCGGCCGTAACTGAAAGCCCGGCCCAGCACCAGCTGCAGCAACCCTGCCAGGACCAGCGCCGGCAGGGTGGCACCCACGTCCGGATACAGATTGGCCAGCAGATGGTAGGTGCTGACCCCGCCCAGCCAGGCGAGCAGCGCCGGCCAGCGCAAAGCGGTTGAAGCCACCTGGCCACTGCGCTTGCGCAGGATGAAGTGGTCCACCAGCACCACGCCGAACAACGGCGCAAACACCGATCCGATCAGCAGCAGGAAGTTCTGGTACTGGGCCACTGGCGCCAGGAAGGCGATCAGGGTGCAGATTACACCGATGGCAAGCGCCAGATGCTCGACCTTCAAGCGCAACAGAATCCCGCTGGAAACGGCCGCCGAGTGAATATCGGCGAAGGCTTTTTCCGACTCGTCCAGCAGGATCAGCAGCAACGGAATCCCCAGGCCGGCGCCGGCCAGCGCCAACAGCAAGGCATTGACTTCACCGCTCGGCGCGAATGCCAGGGTGTAGGCCACGCCCAGGCTCATCAGCCAGAAGTTACCGATAAAGAATCCGATGGCCGTGCCACCAAAGACGCTTTTCGCACGCTTGCCGAAACGCGAGTAGTCGGCAATCAGCGGCAGCCAGGAGAGCGGCATGGCAATGGCGATGTCGAAACCCACGGCAAACGGCATCGAACCGTCACCGGCCTTGGCCCACAACGCGGCCAGGTCAGCCTTGGCGAACAGGTTCCAGGTCAGCCAGATGCACGCGGCCAGCAGCAGCCAGATACCCCACTTGCGCAGGATCTGCCGGACGAAGGTCAACGGGCCGCTGACCGCCAACAGGGTCGCCAGGGCGCCGAAGAACAGGGTCCAGAGCAGCGGATTCGACAGCAGGCTGCCTTCGTTGAAGGCCTTCGCGCCCAACAGGCTGGCGGCATCGCGCATGACAATGATTTCGAACGAACCCCAGCCGATCAGCTGCAGCAGGTTCAGCACCGCCGGCAGGCTCGCGCCCTTGGTACCGAGGCTGAGCTTGAGGGCGGCCATCGACGACAGGCCGGTGTCACTGCCAATCACCCCGACCGCCGCCAGCAGCAGAACGCCGACCAGGGTGCCGAGGAAAATCGCCAGCAACGAACCGGACAGGCCCAGGCCCGGCGCGAGCAATGCACCGGTCTGCAACACCATCAGGCCGATGCCGAGGGAGAACCACAGGGAAAACAGATCGCGACCGCCGAACACACGCTTGTCGGTCGGCACCGCGATGTCAGGGGAGTAAGTGCTGGGTTGAATGCTCAAGGGTGTTATCTCAGAGGGACATTTGTTGTTTTCTTGATTGCCTTCGCGAGCAGGCTCGCTCCCACATTGGGTTTGCGTCGTTCACAAATCCCCTGTGGGAGCGAGCCTGCTCGCGAAGACGGCGGTGAGTACACCGCCGATCTGTCAGATCAAACCTTCTTGTACAACTGACTGCCTTCCTGCTTGAAGCGCTCAGCCTGTTCGGCCATGCCTTGGGCGACGTCCACGTCGACCGCTTCGATCCGTTGGTTGGCCGCATACTCGCGGACTTCCTGGGTGATTTTCATCGAGCAGAACTTCGGCCCGCACATCGAGCAGAAGTGCGCGACCTTGGCCGAATCCTTCGGCAGGGTTTCGTCGTGATACGAACGCGCGGTATCCGGATCGAGGCCCAGGTTGAACTGGTCTTCCCAACGGAACTCGAAACGCGCCTTGCTCAAGGCATTGTCGCGGATCTGTGCGCCCGGGTGCCCCTTCGCCAGATCGGCGGCGTGCGCGGCGATCTTGTAGGTGATGATCCCGGTCTTCACGTCATCCTTGTTCGGCAGGCCCAGGTGCTCCTTCGGCGTCACGTAGCAGAGCATGGCGCAACCGAACCAGCCGATCATCGCCGCACCGATGCCCGAGGTGATGTGGTCGTAGCCCGGCGCGATGTCGGTGGTCAGCGGACCGAGGGTGTAGAACGGCGCCTCATCGCAGCACTCCAGCTGCTTGTCCATGTTCTCCTTGATCAACTGCATCGGCACGTGGCCCGGGCCTTCGATCATGCACTGCACATCGTGTTTCCAGGCAATCTTGGTCAGCTCGCCGAGGGTTTCCAGCTCGCCGAACTGAGCTTCGTCGTTAGCGTCGGCAATCGAACCCGGACGCAGGCCATCACCCAGCGAGAAGCTGACGTCGTAGGCCTTCATGATTTCGCAGATTTCGTCGAAATGAGTGTAGAGGAAGTTCTCTTTGTGGTGCGCCAGACACCACTTGGCCATGATCGAGCCGCCACGAGACACGATGCCGGTCACGCGCTTGGCGGTCATCGGTACGTAGCGCAGCAACACCCCGGCGTGGATGGTGAAGTAGTCGACGCCCTGCTCGGCCTGTTCGATCAGCGTGTCGCGGAACAGCTCCCAGGTCAGGTCTTCGGCCACGCCGTTGACCTTCTCCAGCGCCTGGTAGATCGGCACCGTACCGATCGGTACCGGCGAGTTGCGGATGATCCACTCACGGGTTTCGTGGATGTGCTTGCCGGTGGACAGGTCCATGACCGTGTCCGACCCCCAGCGAATGCCCCAGGTCAGTTTCGCCACTTCTTCTTCGATGGACGACCCCAGGGCGCTGTTGCCGATGTTTCCGTTGATCTTCACCAGGAAGTTACGGCCGATGATCATCGGTTCCAGTTCGGTGTGGTTGATGTTGGCCGGGATGATCGCGCGGCCGCGGGCGATTTCCTCTCGGACGAATTCAGGGGTGATTTCTTTCGGGATGCTCGCGCCGAAACTGTGGCCGGCGTGCTGTTGCTTCAACAGGCCGGCGGCGCGGGCCTCTTGCAGCTTCATGTTTTCGCGGATGGCGACGTATTCCATCTCGGCGGTGATGATGCCTTTGCGCGCGTAGTGCATCTGGCTGACGTTGGCCCCGGCCTTGGCGCGGCGCGGGTTGTTCACGTGGGCAAAGCGCAGTTTGGTCAGCTCTGGATCGGCAAGGCGCTCCTGACCGAAGTTCGAGCTCAGGCCACTCAGGCGTTCGGTGTCACCACGGTCGTCGATCCACGCTGAACGCACGTCGCCCAGGCCTTTACGCACGTCAATCACCACGTTGGGATCGGTGTAGGGACCCGAGGTATCGTAGACAGTCACCGGGGCGTTGATTTCGCCACCGAAGTCAGTCGGCGTCACGTCCAGGGTGATTTCGCGCATCGGCACGCGGATGTCCGGGCGAGAGCCCTGGACGTAGATTTTTTGCGAACGGGTAAAGGGTTGAACCGACTGCTCATCGACCTTGGCCGACTCACTGAGGTTGATCGCGTTTTTTGCTTTTATGGTCATCACGGGCTCTCCAGACAGCATCCAGGCAGTGGATTGTCGGAGCAGAACCTGAAAGGCACGGACGCACCAGGACTGGTGCTGTGCGTCGTCACACGGGGAGCGTTCGATTGTCGAACAATTTCCCGGACGAAGCACAAGAGGACTCGCCGGGTGACGAGAAATCTTGTTCCCTACGCAGGCGCTAACCTGATCAGGTTCAACGGGATCCGAAATTATTCGATCTCAGCCTCATAGCAAGGCACCCCGACAAGAACCCGGCCAGTCTAGACACAACTGGCAGAGAACGCCAACCCCCCGGCAAATACCATGATGAATGGCGTAATAACACGCAGTATCAGGATTGTTGCCCCCCCAATGCGCAACTACACTCGCTACGCTGAGCCGCGCATTGACGCTGTCGAAGCAGAGCCTTAGCCTTGGCGCTCAAATTACCTTTGTAATATCAATTCTAGGGATCGTCTATGCTGCGCAAACTCTCACTGGCCCTTGCCGTGTCTTGTGCGTCCAACGGATTGGCCTGGGCAGCAGATGCGCCCTTATCGAACAAGAACGACCTCGTCAGCGTTTATCAGGAAGCCGTCAACAACAACGCCGATCTGGCGGCGGCCATCGCCCAATATGGCGCGCAGAAGGAAGTCGTCCCCCAGGCCCGCGCCGGGCTGCTGCCGAACCTCTCGGGCGGCGCCAATGTTTCCGAGGTGCGGACCTCGCTCGATCAACCGTCGGGCACGTCCAACCGCGATGCCCATTCCTACCAGGCCACTTTGGCGCAGCCGCTGTTCCGGGCAGACCGCTGGTTCCAGTTCCAGGCCGCCAAGGAAGTCAACGAACAGGCTGCCCTGCAACTCTCGGCGACCGAGCAGAACCTGATCCTGCAAACCGCCGACAGCTATTTCAACGTGCTGCGCACCCAGGACAACCTGGCCTCGACCAAGGCCGAAGAAGCGGCGTTCAAGCGCCAGCTCGATCAATCCAACGAGCGCTTCGATGTCGGCCTCTCGGACAAGACCGACGTATTGAACTCACAGGCCAGCTACGACACCGCACGCGCCAACCGCATCGTTGCGCAGCGTCAGGTGGACGACGCCTTTGAAGCATTGATCACCCTGACCAACCGTCAGTACAACTCGATCTGGGGCATCAGCCATAACCTGCCGATCCTGCCGCCAGTACCGAACGACGCCAAGGCCTGGGTCGAAACCGCGGGCAGGCAGAACCTCAATCTGTTGGCCAGCAACTATGCCGTCAGCGCCGCCGAGCAAACCCTCAAGCAACGCAAGTCCGGGCACTTGCCAACGGTTGACGCGATCGCCAAGTACGAGAAAGGCGACAACGATGCACTGGGCTTCAGCAACCCGAACAACCTGCCCCAGGCGTACGGTGGCGACGTCGATCAAACCACTGTCGGCCTGCAACTGAACATCCCGATCTACAGCGGTGGCCTGATCAACTCCCAGGTGCGCCAGTCGTATGCACAACTGGACCAGACCGAGCAGCAACGCGAAGCCCTGCGCCGCAGCATCGTGGAAAACACCCGCGACCTGCACCGCGCGGTGAACACCGATGTCGAGCAGGTACAGGCGCGCAAGCAATCGATCATCTCCAACCAGAGCGCGGTGGAAGCGACTGAAATCGGCTATCAGGTGGGGACGCGAAACATCGTCGACGTGCTGGATGCACAGCGCTCGCTCTACAACTCGGTGCGCGACTACAACAACACCCGCTACGACTACATCCTCGACAACCTGCGCTTGAAGCAACAGGCCGGCACGTTGAATCCGGGGGACCTGCAAAACCTGGCACGCTGGCTCAATCCCAACTACAACCCGGACAAGGATTTCCTGCCACCGGATCTGGCCAAGGCGGCAGAGGAACAGTTGAAAGCGCGGCCAGAGCAGTAAAAGCAAAAGCTTCGCGAGCAGGCTCGCTCCCACAGTGTTTCGAGTGTGGGAGCGAGCCTGCTCGCGAATGAATACGACTCGGTCTTAGCGCTCGATCAACCGCCCCAACCCGTCCAGCAAGCGCTGCAACGCCCCCTGATTGGCGCGCATCACCTTCAACCCGGCCTCTGCCATGCGCTGTGCATCACGCGGCAGTTCGAACAGCCGCTGCACCGCCACCGCCAGCCCTTCGGCATCTTCCACCTCCTGCAACGCCCCGGCACTGCGCAACTGCGCAGCGATTTCGAGGAAGTTGAAAAGATGCGGCCCGCTCAGCACCGGTTTGGCGAGGGCTGCCGGCTCCAGCAGATTATGCCCGCCGTTCGGCACCAGGCTGCCGCCGACGAAAGCACTGTCAGCCAAGGCGTAGAGAAACAGCAACTCGCCCATGGTGTCGCCCAGCAACACTGAAGTATCGGCACAGACCGCGTCGCCACTGGAGCGCCGGACGGTGGCAAACCCTTGTTGCTGGCACAGCCCGTACACCGAATTGAAGCGTTCCGGATGACGCGGCACCAGAATCAGCAACGCATCGGGGTGACTGACCAGCAACTGACGATGAGCCGCCAGCACGACTTCGTCTTCGCCGTCATGGGTACTGGCTGCGATCCACACCGGTCGTTCCAGCGCCTGCCATTGCTCGCGCAGCTGACTGGCGCGCTCGAGCAGCTGCGGGTCGATGGTCAGGTCGAACTTGATCGAACCTGTGACCTCGACGGTTTCCGGTCGCGCACCCAGATCAAGGAAGCGCTGGGCTTCGGCCTCGGTCTGCACCGCGAACAGGCTCATCTCGGCCAGCATCGGCTGGGTCAGCTTACGGAAGCGGCCATAGCCCCTGGCCGAACGCTCGGACAGTCGTGCATTGGCCAGCGCCACCGGAATCCCGCGTTTGGCACATTGATGGATATGGTTGGGCCACAGCTCGGTTTCCATGATCACCGCCAGTTTCGGCCGGACTCGATCGAGGAAGCGCCGGGCGGCGCACGGCAAATCGTACGGCAGATAGCAGTGCTGGACGCGCGGCTCATTGGCAAACAGGGCCAGGATACGTTCCGAACCGGTCGGCGTCATGCAGGTTACGGTGATCGGCAGGTCCGGGTAACGCGCCAGCAAGGCGCGGATCATCGGCGCAGCAGCAATGCTTTCGCCCACCGACACGGCATGCACCCAGATGCCGCCCGGTTTCATCGCCGGCATCCCGTAGGAGAAGCGCTCGCCGATGCGCCTGGCATACGCCGGCGCCTTGCGCGCGCGCAGCCAAAGCCGAATCGCTACCAGTGGCAGCCCCAGATAAAACAGCGCGGTGTAGAGAGTTCTATTCATGGCGGCGGAGTTTATCGGCTTTTTTCGCCAATCGTCTGCAAGTGCACGGCAAAACGTTCGGCGAGCCAGCGCGCGGCCGGACCAAGCGGCTCGTCCCGGCGCCATACCAGCTCCACCACCAGCGCTGGCGGGGTCCATTCGCTGACCAGTTCGACCATCTGGTTCTGATAAGTCGGGTATTGCACCACGTGGCGCGGCAACCACGCCCAGCCGAGGCCGCGCACCAGCCATTCGGCCATCACATAGAAACTGTCGGCGCGCCAGACTTGCGGACTGGCGGGATCACTGCCGGGATAAATGCTCGACTCCGTGGACATCAGCAACTGCCGATGCTGCGCCAACTGCTGGCCGTCCACCGTGCCTTTGCCCGCCAACGGATGGTCCTTGCCGCACACCGTGACCATTTCCACGCTGCCCAGCACACGACGCTCAAGCGCCTCGGGAATCTGATCGTGAAAGAACAGCAACCCCAGATCGGCGCGCCGCTCCACCAGCTTGCGCGCGACATCGCCTTGGGCGGCGCTGGTCAGTTGCACTTCAAGGCTGGGGAATTTTTCCGCCAGGGCCTCGAAGCTTTCGATGATCGGCTGATAAGGCATCGCTTCATCCTGCGCCACGCGCAGTCGCGCCTCCTGGCCGCGCATCATCGCCAATGCCCGGCCATTGAGTCGTTCACACTGACGCAACACTTCCCGTGCTTCGTCCAGCAACGCGGTACCGGCTTCAGTGAGCTTCGGCTGACGGCCGCTGCTGCGGTCGAACAGGCTGACGCCCAGGTCATCCTCCAGCAACGCTATCGCACTGCTGACCGCCGACTGCGCCTTGCGCTGATCCCGCGCCACGGCAGAAAACGAACGCTGCTCCGCTACGCTGACAAACAACCGCAGTTGCTCCAGATTCCACTGCATGCTCATGGCCCAACCCATCTTCTAAACAGATAGGTAATGACTTTACCGCATCTGGCAAATCACTAAAATGCCGACCTCAGAGAGCAACACTTCACACGAGGATTGACCCATGACCGCTTACTACTACCTGGCCATTGCCATCTGCGCCGAAGTGATTGCCACTGTTTCGATGAAAGCGGTCAAAGGCTTCAGCACCCCGCTGCCACTGGTGCTGGTCATCGTCGGCTACGGCATTGCCTTCTGGATGCTGACCCTGGTGGTGCGCAGCGTTCCCGTGGGTGTGGCGTATGCCGTGTGGGCCGGCATGGGGATCGTGATGGTCAGCGTCGCGGCGCTGTTTATCTACGGGCAGAAACTGGACGTGCCGGCGATGCTGGGGATGGCGTTGATTGTGCTGGGGGTTGTGGTCATCCAGCTCTTCTCCAAAACTGCAGGGCATTAGAACTCGATACGCGCCCCCCTGTGGGAGCGAGCTTGCTCGCGATGACGGCATGGAATTCAACATCAATGTTGACTGACCCACCGCTATCGCGAGCAAGCTCGCTCCCACAGGGTTACTCGTTGGCTCGAGAGTACTGGCGTCAGCCCCTCCAATCTTCGAGTCTGTATACTGCGCCCTCGTCTTGAACACAGAGGTCGCTGCATGCCATCCGTTATTTCCACCGACGTTCTGATTGTCGGCGCTGGTGTCGCCGGCCTCTGGCTGAACGCGCGCCTGCGCCGCCAGGGTTTTTCGACCGTGCTGGTGGAAAGCGCCAGCCTCGGCGGCGGGCAGACCGTGAAGTCCCAGGGCATTATCCACGGTGGTGCCAAGTACGCATTGCACGGTGCCCTGACTGGCGCTTCGGAAGCCATCGCCGATATGCCGCGCCGCTGGCGTGCAGCCTTGGCCGGTGACGGCGAGCTGGACCTGTCTGGTGTGCGCCTGCTCTCCGAAGCCCATTACCTGTGGTCCCCTGGTACCCTCGCCGGCAACCTGACCAGTTTCTTCGCCAGCAAGGCCGTGCGCGGTCGCGTCGATCAGGTCAAGGGCGACCAGTTGCCGCCTGCGCTGCAAGACAAGCGCTTCAAGGGCAAGGTCTATCGCCTGGCGGAACTGGTGATCGATGTGCCGAGCCTGATCCAGCGCCTCGCCGACCTCGCCGGTGACGGCTTGCTCGCCGGGCAGAAAATCGAACCGCTGCAGGAAGGTGGCAAGCTGGTCGGCCTGATCGTCGATGAGCGCGAGATCCGCGCCCAGCGCATCGTCTTGAGCGCCGGCGCGGGCACGGCGCAACTGCTCGAAGCATTGGGCCTCAGCGAGCCGGCGATGCAGCGTCGACCGCTGCACATGATCATCGCCAAGGGGCCGAGCCTCAAACCGCTGTACGCCCACTGTCTGGGCGGCGGCACCAAACCGCGCATTACCGTCACCACCCACCCGGCCGCCGACGGTCAATGGGTCTGGTACATGGGTGGCGACATCGCCGAAAGCGAAGGCGTGCTCCGTGAGCCTGCGGAGCAAATCGCCACCGCACAGAAAGAACTCGGCCAGTTGCTGCCGTGGATCGACCTGAGCACAGTGCAATGGGCCACCCTGCGCGTGGATCGCGCCGAGCCCCTGCAATCGGGCCTGACCCGCCCCGACAATGCGTTTCTCGCAGAAGAAGGCCGACTGCTGGTGGGCTGGCCAACCAAGCTCGCCCTGGCGCCGGACTTCGCTGACCGGGTCATCGCCAGCCTGACCCGCGACGGTATCCAGCCAGGCCACCCGGCAGCGCTGCCTGAACTGCCGAAGCCGCCGATGGGCGTACCGGCCTGGGAGCAACTGCTGCCATGAGCCAACCGACCCTGCATGACTTGCATCGCCCGCTGGGCAGCAGCGGCCTGCTGGTTTCACCCCTGGGCCTGGGCACGGTGAAACTGGGCCGCGACCAAGGCGTGAAATACCCCAGCGGCTTCCGGATTCCCGATGACGATGAAGCGCGCATGCTGCTCAAGCTCGCCCGCGACCTGGGCATCAACCTGATCGACACGGCCCCGGCCTATGGTCGCAGCGAAGAACGCCTCGGCCCGTTGCTGCGCGGTCAGCGTCAGGATTGGGTGATTGTCAGCAAGGTGGGTGAAGAATTTGCCGACGGCCAGTCCCGTCACGACTTCAGTGCGGCACACACGCGAATGTCGGTAGAGCGCAGCCTGCAACGTCTGGAAACGGACTTCATCGACCTGGTGCTGGTGCACTCCGATGGCAACGACCTGGCGATCCTCAATGACTGCGAAGTCTACGAAACCCTCGCCGAACTCAAGGCCGAAGGCAAGATTGGCGGCTTCGGGTTTTCCGGCAAGACCGTCGAAGGCGGATTGAAAGCGCTGGAGCAAGGCGACTGCGCGATGGTCACCTACAATCTGAACGAACAAAACGAGAAGGCCGTCATTGACTATGCTGCTGCACACGGCAAAGCCATTCTGGTCAAGAAAGCCCTCGCCAGCGGTCACGTATGCCTGAGTCCGGGCGTGGACCCGGTACGCGCCAGTTTCGAGTTGTTGTTTGAACATCCGGGTGTTGCCAGTGCTATTGTCGGGACCATCAATCCGCTGCACCTCGCCCACAATGTCGCAACCGTTGCCCAGGTCCTACGTAGCCACTGACGCCGCCCACGCGGCCTTAAGCAGGAGCCGACATGTCGCGCACGCTCATCAGAAAGAACCCGAGCAACTTCAAGACCCTGCCGTTATTCGTCGAAGCGACTCCTGAAGGCCTGAGTTACCAGAGCGTCGGCAGGCCGCTGAATTTCTCCCAGACCCTGCAACGTCGTCGGCCGGTCACGGTCGGCGACAGCGAACGATTTGCCCTGGAGCTGGCCAATCTCGGGGTCTCGGTGCGCCTGACCCTGCATTGGCAGAATCGCGACTACTGGGTGCTGGTGCGTCAGCGTCGGCAGGACCGTGGCGACGTGGTGCTCAAGCTGATCTCCGGTTACGTGCCGGCCCACGAACTGAACCTCCCCCTGCACACGGCGATCCAGGAGATTGCCGAAGAATGCCTGCTGGAAACCCCGGAAGGCTGGCTCGGTGGCCGATTCAATGACACCTGGCTGCCGGCACCCTACTCGGCCGCCCTGCATTACCGCGAAGCCCTGCCGTTTCGCTTGTCGCCACTGTCCGGCTCGGCGCGGCCGGTGCGTTGCGCCAACCTGACGTTGATGGAGCGTCCGCGGGCTTACGTGCATTTGCCGACGGCGTCGCTGCAGCTGATTTACGACCTGCGCCTGGACGTTCCCAAGGAAGCCAAATCCCTGAGTCTGTTCCATGTCGATGAAAGGCTGGAAGGCGATCAACTCGTCGCCCGTCTCGACCGCAAGCGCCCCGACCTGTACTTGATGCCCTTGCAGGACGGCCACCCGATGGCTGAGCTCTACACCCTGAAAAAGGATCAGCTGCACCCGGCCAGCACGCGCGGCCTGTACCTGGCCGAGAGCTTTGCCCGGCAGGAAGGCTGGCTGGTGCGCGATGAACGAATTCGCTGGAAGGACTGGGTGAGGCAGCAGGGGCTGACCCCGCCGGGGAAGGATTCGGGTTTGGCGCGGTTGCGTGGGAAGGCCAAGCTGCTGCTGAAGAAAATCGTGCCGCGCAAGAAGGTCAGCTCTTAAAAGCAAAAGATCGCAGCCCCTGTAGGAGCGAGCTTGCTCGCGATGGACGTGAACGATACCGCGTGTTGACTGATTGAATGCGGTGCCGCTGAGTTCATCGCGAGCAAGCTCGCTCCTACAGAGGATGCGATCTTTTACGGCTTCATTCGGACTTGCGGATCTTCTCGACAATCGCCGTGGTCGAGCTATTTTCCACCAGCCCCAGCACTTTCACGGTACCGCCGTAGGCCGTCACGATGTCCGCGCCGACCACCTGGTCGATCCCGTAGTCGCCCCCCTTGACCAGCACGTCCGGCTTGATCGCGCTCAGCAGGTTTTCCGGGGTGCCTTCCGGGAAACTGATGACCCAGTCCACCGCGCCCAGGCCGGCCAGCACCGCCATGCGCCGGTCGACACTGTTGATCGGACGGCCCGGCCCTTTCAGGCGGCTGACCGATGCATCGTCGTTGATCGCGACGATCAGGCGATCGCCCTGGGCCCGAGCCTGCTCCAGATAGGTCACGTGACCGGCATGCAGGATGTCGAAGCAACCGTTGGTGAACACGATCCGCTCGTTGTGCGCTCGGGCATCATCGACCGCCAGCAACAGTTGCTCAAGACCCAGCACACCGCGCTCGGAACCCTCCGCACGCTGGATCGCACGACGCAGTTCCGGTGCACTGATGGCCGCCGTACCGAGTTTGCCGACCACGATACCGGCCGCCAGATTGGCCAGTGCCACTGCGTGAGGCAGTTCTTCACCGGCGGCAATCGCCGCTGCCAGGGTGGAAATCACTGTATCGCCGGCACCGGTCACGTCGAACACTTCGCGGGCACGGGCCGGCAGGTGCAGCGCCGGATGATCCGGACGCAGCAAGGTCATGCCGTGCTCGCCACGGGTCACCAGCAAGGCACCGAGGTCCAGGTCGTGCATCAGTTGCGCGCCCTTGTTGACCAGATCGTGTTCATCGGCGCAACCACCGACGATGGTTTCGAATTCGTTGAGGTTCGGCGTGATCAGGCTGGCGCCACGATAGATCGAAAAGTCCTTGCCCTTTGGATCGGCCAGCACCGGAATGCCGCGGGCCCGGGCGGCCTGGATCAGCGCCTGATGATTTTTCAATGCACCTTTGCCGTAGTCGGACAGCACCAGTACCTTGATGCCTTCGAGCAACTCGTCGACCTGCGCGGCCAGCGCCAGCGCGTCGGTGGCGAAGGGTTCTTCGAAATCGATACGCAGCAGTTGCTGGTGACGACTCATGACCCGCAGCTTGACGATGGTCGGCTGGTGCGCAATGCGCTGGAAGATGGCGCGCACGCCAGCGCCCTTGAGGCTGTTGACCAGGCTATTGGCGGCTTCATCGTCGCCGGTTACACCGACCAGCGAGGCGGGAGCCCCCAGGGCGGCAATGTTCAAGGCAACGTTGGCAGCGCCACCCGGGCGGTCCTCGATGTGATCGACCTTGACCACCGGTACCGGCGCCTCAGGGGAAATCCGTGAGGTACCACCATGCCAGTAACGGTCGAGCATGACATCGCCGACCACCAAGACAGGGGCTTGATCGAATCGCGGCATGGACAACTTCATGGTGCAACCCACATACAGAATGAACAGGGGCGCGATATTAACACAGGGTTGGCGTCGGCTTGTGCGGTGGCTGCAACGGGATGATTTGCCGGGTGTTTTTGCTCATTTTTTGAGCAAAAGACCCGCCAGGCGACGGCACCGGCACGAAAGGGCGAGCCAGGCTCGCCCTTTCGGGGTCAGGCGATGTCTTCGGCCGGGGCGTCGAGGCCCATCGCGTTGAGGCGCGAGTAGTAGCCGTTTTGCGCCAGCAGTTGCTCGTGGGTGCCGCGCTCGACGATTTTCCCCTGATCCATCACCAGGATCAGGTCGGCCTTCTCGATGGTCGACAAGCGGTGAGCGATCACCAGCGTGGTGCGACCTTTCATGACCTGATCCAGGGCCGCCTGGATATGCCGCTCGGATTCGGTGTCGAGTGCCGAAGTCGCCTCGTCGAGAATCAGCAGCGGGGCATTCTTCAACAACGCCCGGGCAATCGCCAGGCGCTGACGCTGGCCACCGGACAGCAACACGCCGTTTTCCCCGACCTGGGTGTCCAGGCCTTCGGGCAATTGAGCAATGAAGTCCATCGCGTAGGCATCCTTGGCCGCTTTTTCGATATCTTCACGGGGTGCGCCGGCCAGGTCGCCATAGGCGATGTTGTTGGCCACGGTGTCGCTGAACAGGGTCACGTGCTGAGTCACCTGGGCGATATGGCGACGCAGGTTCAACAGCTTGTACTGTTCCACCTCGACGCCATCGATGAGGATTTCGCCCTTGTCGTGGTGATAGAAACGCGGAATCAGGTTGGCCAGGGTCGACTTGCCGCTGCCCGAACGCCCCACCAGCGCCACCATTTGCCCGGGTTCGACCGAGAAACTGATGTCATTGAGCACCTGACGCTCGGTGTCAGGGTAGGTAAAGCTGAGGTTGCGCACTTCCAGGCGCCCGCTGACGACATCACGCTCGACGGTACCGGTATCGACTTCAGGCTCGACATCCAGTTGCTCGAAGATACTTTCGGCACCGGCCACACCTTTCTGGATGGTCGAGCTGACTTCGGACAGCTGGCGAATCGGCTTGGGCAGCAGGCCGGCCAGGGTGATGTAGGCCACCATGTCGCCAGCAGACGCATCGCCACGCAGGAACAGCACCAGGAACATCAGCACGGCCATGGCGGTGTAGATCACCAGTTGCAGCAGCGGCGTATAGATGGCGCCGGTGCGGGTCATGCGCAATTGCTTGTCGGTATTGCCCTGGCTGGCGTCGAAGAAGCGTTTCTCTTCGTACTTTTCACCGCCGAAGCTGCGCACCACGCGATAGCCCTGGATCGTTTCGGACGCCACGTGCGTCACGTCCCCCATGGCCAGCTGGATTTTCTTGCTCTGCTTGCGGAATTTCTTGCTGGCCGTGCGCACCATGATGGCAATCAGCGGCAGGATGGCGACCATCACCAGCGTCAGGCGCCAGTTCATGAACAACAGCGAGGCAAACAGGAAGACCACCGTCATGCCTTCACGAATTACGACCTTGATCGCATCTGTTGCCGCCCCCGTGACCATGGTCACGTTGAAGGTGATACGTGAAATCAGGTGCCCCGAGTTATGCTTGTCGAAATAACGGTTCGGCAACACCAGCAGGTTGTTGAACAGCTGGACCCGCAAGTCATGGACCAGGCCCAGGGAAACCTTGGCCAGGAAGTAGTTGCCCAGGTACGACCCCAGCCCCTGCCACGCGGCGATCAGGATGATCAGCAACGGCACCGCCTGCAGCAGTTGCAGGTCGCGCAGGTAGGGTACGGTTGGAAACAGCGCCGCTTCAGGATTGGATAGACCGTCGACGAAGTACTTGAGGATGTAGCCCAGCATTGGCTGCGTCGAAGCGAAAATCAGAAAACCGACGATGCTGATCAGGAACAGGCTGATATACGGCCGGACATAGCCGAGCAGACGGAAGTAGATTTTCAAGCTCGATGGGCTTGCGCAGAGACTGGAGTCGGTCATATCACGCGAATGTCGATGAAAAGGACGCTGACTTTAGCACAGCTTCCCCAGGGTTCTGGCAATCGCATACAGTCTGTGTATTGTGGCGCGTCAAATAGCCACCCGCTGCCCCTGCCTTGGTACGGTCGCTCAATTCAGGAATAAGTTACTCAGCATGCAATTAAACGCTTTGAACAGCACGCCCAATAGAATCTTCGATTTCATTTGTTTGTGGATTCTTCCACTCGGTTACTTTTTGCTGCTTTGTGCACTGTTTTTCCTGCCGGGGCGCAGTGAGCATCACAAGCTCTACTATGGCCTGTTCAGCATTCCGGCACTGATTGCACTGTGCTTGCGGCCGCGGCTCGCCAAGGAGCTGCTGCACGAACCGATCGTCGTTGCTGTCCTGCTGTTTGTGGCGTGGGCATTGCTCAGCCTGAACTGGGGGCCGGAAAATGACGTCCCCGCCGGTCAGATCAAACCGTCACTGCATACCCTGATGCTGTTCGTTGGCTGCTACCTGCTGGTGCGCCATCGCAGCGAAATCATTCAGCCCCTGCTGTTCTGCGCCGCGACGCTGGCGCTGATCATCTCTGCCTACAACCTGTACAGGTTCGGCCTGATCTACGAACCGGAAATGCGCCTGATCGGTGTCGGCGCGTTCGACAATCCACTGCTCAGCTCCCACGTCTTCGGCTTTTTCTGTACCTACTGGCTAAGCCTGAGCATGACCTGCAAGCGCCCCCGGATACTTTGGTTGAGCTTGCCAGCGATGGCGATCATGTTCGCCAGCGTGCTGGCCACCGGCTCCAGAACGCCACTGGTTGCACTGGTGATCGCGGCGCTGTGGCTGTGTTTCATCTGCTGGAATCGACGCTCGGTCCTCTTGCTTGCCTCCATGTTCATCGCCGGAACGGCGACTTTCGCGCTATTTGCCGACAAAATCATCGCAAGAGGCAGCTCCTTCCGCATCGAGCTCTGGCAATTGACCCTGGGCAAGATCGCTGAACATCCGTGGATCGGACATGGCTACAACGCCAAGTTGAGCCTGGACCCGGGCGTCGGCTACACCCTGCAAGAGCCCCATAGCTTTGCCTTGGGCGTGCTCTACTACGTTGGCATTATCGGCCTGCTGCCATGGTTGTTCTTCCTCGCATGGAGCTTCATCAGTAGCCAGCGCCATCGCGTGCAACCGCTATTCATCATTGCCTCCGCCTGGCTGGCCTTCGGCATCGGCGCGGGCCTGACTGAAGGTGGCGGGATTATCTCGCGCCCCAAGGAGCACTGGTTCCTGCTGTGGATCCCCCTGGCGCTGGTTGCCGCATTGAGCATCAATCAACGGGCCAGACGCCTGCTGGACTTGCCGATCAAGACCGCGACGCCAAGCGCCCTGCAGCAGCTGACAGCCGATGCCCGGGTCATCGAAGAAGACGGCTTGGGCCCCAAAGTCCTGCGCCTGACCGACGGCAGTTTTCTCAAGCTGTTCCGCCGTCGCCGCTGGTATACCTCGGGCAGTTTCACGCCCTATTCCGATCGTTTTGCCGTCAACAGTATGCAACTGCGCGGCATGGGCATCCCGACCCCGCAAATCCTCGATCTCTACCGCTTCGAAGACGGCAGCACCGCAGTGCACTACTCGCCATTGCCGGGCAACACGCTACGCCAGATCCTGCAAGGCATCACCGCCCCGGCGGTGCGCCAGGCACTGGTGGAGCGCTTCGGCAAATTCATGGCTCAACTGCATCAGAAAGGGATCTACTTCCGCTCCCTGCACCTGGGCAATGTGCTGGTGCTGGAGGACGGCGAGTTCGGCCTGATCGACCTGGCCGACCTGCGAATCTACCCGTCATCACTGAGCCCTTCCCTGCGTCGACGCAATCTGCGCCACATGCAGCGCTACGCAGAAGATCGGCGTTGGCTGTTCGAGGACCACTTCGAAGCGCTGCTGCAGGGATACGCCGCGGTGGCCTCGAAAGCCGACGTGGATAATTTGCACAGGCAAGTGCTGGCCGGGAGCCCTTCGGCCCAGGCTCACTGATGACGTAAACCAGCCCGCTGATCGCGATGACGGCCTACCGGCCGGCTATCGCGATCGCATCCAGCCCCTGGCTCAGTCTTTCTCCAGCCGCGAGAAATACATCCGCCCCAACCCGCGCCAGGTTTTCTTGTTCCAGGCCTTGAAGGGAATCTGCGCCAGCAACTCACGCGCCAGCTTGCGATCACGGTTGGCGGTCTTGAGGAACATGGAATTGAGAAACTTGTAGCGCACCTCGTCATACAGCGGGTGATCGCTGAAGAGCGCGTAGGTGCGCAGGATGCTGTCGATCATGAAGCGGTGGTTCTTGTAGGAGTTGGTGGCGTGCTTGCGATAGCGCGCCATCAACACGTTCAGACCATCGATGAAGTAACCGGCATGGGTCACCTTCAACTCGATCAGCAAATCTTCCAGGCGAATGGTCGGGTCGAAACCGCCCACCTTCTCCAGCGCTTCGCGCCGGATCATCAGGGTGGGCGCCGGAGGATAAGGCTTGCGCTCCAGGAACATGTCATCGAAGTCCAGGCGACGGAACGGCACATCCCGGCGCTGGCGCTTCTCCGGGTAGAGGTTGCCGTCGGCATCGATCAGCTCGATGTTGCCGGCGCAAATGCCGACCTCGGGCTTGCCGTCCATATGCGCGACCTGGATGGCGATTCGCTCCGGCAACATGATGTCATCCGAACCGAACGGCACGATCAGGCTGCCCTTTGCCCGGGCAATCGCCCCATTGAGGGTGTTGGTCAGCCCCTGGTTTTCCTGGACCCGAAAGTCGAAACCATGGGTGGCCTGCAACGCCTTGATCCGCTCGACGCTGTCATCCTTCGAGCCATCGTCGATCACCAGCAACTCAATGTTCCGATAGGTCTGGTTGAGGACGCTGAGAATGCTCTGCTCGATGTAGGGGCCGTGGTTGTACGACGCGATAATGACCGTGACGATGGGTTGCGCGTCGTTCATGGCTGTTCCTTGCGGGCCTGTTCCAGGCCGGAGTCGATCAGATTGAGGTATTCGCGACGGAACTCCTCGATGTCATGGTGTTGTTGCAGATAACGGAAAGCCTGCTCGCCCTTGGCCTTGAGCTCGTCATCCGACAGCCCGAGGTACGTGTCCAGCGCAGCTTGCAGCGTCGGCACATCCTTGGGCGTAATCGCCAGGCCACCGGCCCCCTCGATGAGCGGCAACATGGCCGGCACGTTCGAGGCGATCACCGGCAAATGCCCACTCATGCCTTCAAGCAGCGCCAACCCGAGGCCCTCGGCCAGGGAAGGCATGGTCCAGATGTCGAACGCGCGAATGTACTGCAGGGCAATTTCCTTGAACCCCAGCAAATGGGCGCGACCACTGAGGCCGAGGCGGTCGATTTCCGCGGCCAGGCGCGACTCTTCGCGACCGGCACCGATGATCGCCAACTGGGTATTCGGGTACTTGTCCTTGAGCGCGGCAAAGGCCTGCAGCAAATAGATGTGGCCCTTGACCGGCACCAGCCGCCCCAGTGCACCGATCAGCCGTACCGACGGATCGATGCCGAGCATTTCACGGGACTTTTCACGACTGTGCTGCAGACCTTCGGCCTGCTCGATGTCGATGGCATTGGTGATGGCGTAGGTATTCTGGTCGGTGAAACCACAGTCACAGTCCAGCAGATACTGTTTCACCGCTGGCGACACACCGACGAAGCGCCAGTGACGATCGATCAGGCGCTGGGTCTGGCGGCGCCGGTAAAAACGGTCGTACTCGCCAAAACCGTGGGAAATGCCAATGCACAACGGCACTTTTAACCAGCGGTTGAGCGCCAGCATCATGTTCACCGGCTTGAAGCGGTTGCAGATCACCACATCGAATTTTTCCCGGCGGCAGAACTTGTACAACTGCCACATCGCCCGCAGGCGCATGCCCTTGAGGGACTTGTCGGAAAATTCGAAGTACACCGAACGATCAGCCCGGCTCACTGCTTCGCCCGGCTCGGGTTTGCCCCGCAGAAACGCGGCGGTCACTTCATATCGATCGGTGGGCAGGGCCTTGACGATTTGCTCCGCGAGGTCGGCGAAATCATGGGCTTTGACGTTGTAGTCAGGCTGCAGCTGCAGGACCTTTGACCGCTGACTCATAACTCTCCCCGCTGAGAAAGATTACCTGGTGTGTGCTTGATGGACCACAAAAGCTCATGGCGCCGGACGGCCTTGCGAAAGAATTCGTTCTCGCCATAGGTGGGCGGCACCCGGCCGGCCAACAACCGCTGGATCAAGCGACGCAAGCGGCGCTTGAACGGCATCGGCGGCTGCAGGTCGTGCATCATGCCCAACGCCATGGCCTTGTCCCGCTGTTGCTCCAGCGGCATCGGCAGGCAATAAGGCTGCATCGGCTGGACGGAATCGAAGGCCGGCGGCAAGGCGATGCCGTCACCGCTATCGCCCATCGGCCAACGGTCGTTGTCGTGCAGGTGGTTGGCGTAGCCCAACAGCGTGGTCGGTTGCCAGTCCAGGCCCTGCAAGGCCTCGAGAACTGCCGCCTGGGCGCAGATATGATCGGGATGCGGATCCAGGGTCGGATGCGGCAGGACGATGACCTCGGGTCGGGCCCGCAGCAGCAACTCACGCAGATCCGCCAGCAGATTGTTCCAGGTCGGCGCGCCATCGGCATCGCCCGGCAGCGCGAACGGATTCAGCTGACGGAACAATCGGGTGTCGCTCAGGTCGGCTTCCCGCGATCCCGCCGGCACGCCAGGCGCGGCCTGCATGCTCGCCAGTTGCAGGCAGAAATAACCCAGCTGTACGCAGCGAGCCTCGGGCACACCGGCCCAACGCGGTACGGCAATGCTGTCCCAGGTGCGCAGGCGGCCTTTCAAGCGGGCCGCATCGACCTTGGTCAGACCCATCTGCCGGTAGTGTTCGGCTTCGATTTCGCCTGCTGTCAGCGTGACGATCCAGGTTTCGTCGGCCTGGCTGTACAAACCGTAGGCTGCCAGCTCGGCGTCATCGGCGTGGGGCGCGATGACCATCACCCGCTGACGCCGGTAATCCGGATGTTCCAGTGCCCACAGCACAGGCTCACCGAACACCCGACAGAAACGCCCGCGCAAGCGCAGGTCACCACGGGACAGCGCCTGAGCCTGACCACTGAGATTGAGGTAACGCAGGCCGTTTACGCCCCGCTCGAAGGTTTGTCGGTCAGGGTTTTCGCCCCCCGCCAACTCGACCACCGGATCGAAAAAACGACCCAGCCAGGTGCTTTTTACCCGCAGGGCCAGCACCAGCGTCGCGTCGTCGACCAGCATCACGCCCTCGTCCAGGTGCAAATGTTCACCGCTCAGGTGCACCTTGGGCTGTGGCGTGTACGGGGGAAAACTGTACTGATAATCGTCTTTCGGCGAGTAGAACAGATGGTCGGCAAACCAGGCTTCGTGGGCAATCCAGCCGAGAACCGCCACTACCAGCGGCAACCACCAGGCCACCAGCACACCGATGACGATCAACAGCACCAGCGCAATCAACAGGCCGATGCGTTTAGTGCGCCGATGGCGCTTGAGCAGTTGCTGTTTGCGGCTCATGGCTTGGCTCATACGGTGAAGACCGGCACAGGGTTGCACCAGCGATCCTTGTATTCACGGTCGGCGCGACCGAAAGAAAAACGCAACGGTTTGTCCAGCGCCCGGGCATGCTCCCAAGCGCTTTGCGTATTGAGAAAACTCAGTACGCTGCCGGGGCTGAACTCGCGAGTCTCGGGATCGACCCCGCCGTTGATGTACTCGACGCTGATCCACTGCGAAGTTTCGACGCGGTACACCAATTGAATCGCAATCGGCGCATCGTTGAGAAAAATCACCGATCCGATCAGCAACTCGCGCAGCAACTCGATGACCTCGGCCATGCGTTCGGCACCCGTCGCCGGGAAGCCCCAACGGCGCTGGAACAGGTCGCAATAAATCGCCGCCAACTCAGCGCTGGAGAATTCGGACACCGGCCGCACCATACCCCCGGCCTCTTCCAGCAGGCGCAATTCGCGGCGCTGGTTGTAGCGAAACTTCTTCGACAGCTCTTCGGGGGTACGAGCCATGGCCAGTTGCTCGGTCTGCAACCGGATGCCGGTGAACCGCCCCTCGTTCAACGCCGACAGATAGCGCCCGCGATGGCGCAAGGGCGCCTGGGCATCGGCAGCGGCGGGCAAGATGATCTCGGCGTTACCCAGGTCGAACAGGCCCTTTTTACCGCGACGCTTGAGCACGTCCTTGGACAAGGCCAGGTCGCGACCCCAGGTCGGGATCGCCGCCTTGACCTCATCACCCTGCATCCAGGCCAGGTAGCGCACCGGGATGTCGGCCAGTTGCGCCAGGCGCTCGACCACCATGGGATGAGTTGCGACGCTGCCGCCATAACGCTGCCAGGTTTCGGCGTAAATCGAGGCGTCGACTACCGCCCAGCCACGCTCGCGCCAGCCTTGAAATCGGTTGAGCATCAGCCCCTCTGTGCCAGTTCGGTAACGTGCGGCAAGTGCCAGAAAGCATCGCGCACTGCGCGGTCGGAAAAGCGTTCGCGCAAGCGCTCGAGCATCATCTCGGCACACTGCCGGCGTTGCTGATCATCCATGGCAGCCAGGTGTTGCAGTCCCTGGGCCAGATGTCCGGCATCGCCCAAGGGGAACAGGATGCCCAAGCCCTCGACCACTTCTTTCGCTCCGCCGCACGCCGTGGCGAGCAAGGGTACGCCGGCGGCCATGGCCTCCAGCAGCACCATGCCGAACGGTTCGTGATCGGAACTCAGGGCGAACACATCAAAGGCCCGGAAATAGTTGCGCGCATCCGGCACCTGGCCGAGGAACAGCACCCGGTCGCCGATACCCAGTTCGCGGGCCTGAGCCTTGAGGTCTTCCTCCAGGCGCCCCTTGCCGAGAATCACCAACTGGCTGTTGGCCGGTAACTGCGGCAATGCTTCGGCGAAACCATCGAGCAGCGTGGCCTGGTCCTTGTCCGGATGCAGGCGTCCGACGTTGCCGACAATCCAGGCATCCGCCGCCAGCCCGAGGGTTTCCCGGGCCTCGCGAGCCGACACCTGCGTGGCTTGCAAGGCATCCACGTCGATGCGGTTGTACAACGTCTGAATTCGCGAAGCCGGCCACTTCGGCAGGCAACTGCGCATGTCGTCGCGCACCGCGTCGGACACACCGAGCAGGCTCAAACGCTTGCGGAATATATGGGCGAACAGTTTGCGGCTGCCGCGCTTGTAGTCTTCAAACCCGTGGTGCACCCCAATGACCGGCAACGACGTACCGAGCAAGGCAATATAGATAGGCTTGAAGCGATGAGCGATGCAAAAACTGAAGTTGCGCGACGCGGCGATCTTGCGCAGATCGCCAATGGCGCCCAGTTTCAGGCCACGAATGGCCTTGGAACTGTACTCCATGAACAGCACCTCGTCGGAGGCGCAGCCCGCGGCGACTTCGGCATCGGCAACCCCGGTGAGAAACACCGTGGTCACGCGATAGCCAGTCCCCGCGAACAGGCTGGCGTACTGCCGTGCGCAATCCAGGAACGGCCCGTCATAGCCGTGGCAGAACTGCAGCACATGGCGCTCAGCCGAACGTGTCATAGGCGTTTGCGCCCTCTTTGACCACCAGGATGTCTTCCATGATCAGATACTGTAGATCCGAACCGAAGAACATGTTCAGCGCATCGGTCGGCGAGCAGATCATCGGTTCGCCGCGACGGTTGAGCGAGGTGTTGAGCGACACGCCGTTGCCGGTGAGCACTTCCAGCGCTTTCATCATGTCGTAGTAGCGCGGGTTGTATTCGCGCTTGAGCACCTGGGCGCGGGAGGTGCCGTCTTCGTGGACGACTTCCGGCACGCGGGTCTTCCATTCTTCCGCCACTTCGAAGGTGAAGGTCATGAACGGAGCCGGGTGATCGATCTTGATCATCTGCGGCGCCACGGTGTCGAGCATCGACGGGCAGAAAGGCCTCCAGCGCTCGCGGAACTTGATCTGGTGATTGATGCGATCGGCCACGCCGGGCACGCTCGGGCAACCGATGATCGAACGACCGCCCAGTGCACGCGGACCGAACTCCATGCGGCCCTGGAACCAGGCCACCGGGTTGCCATCGACCATGATTTTGGCGATCTGCTCCGGCATGTTGTCGAGCTTGCGCCAGGTCGGCTTGTTCTCGTGACGGGCGCAAGCGGCAATCACGTCTTCGTTGCTGTACGACGGGCCGAGGTAGACGTGTTCCATCTTCTCGACCGGTACGCCACGGGCGTGGGACACATAGGCTGCCGCGCCCACTGCGGTACCGGCATCGCCGGACGCCGGCTGTACGAACAGCTCCTTGACGTCGTCGCGAGCGATGATTTTCTGGTTGAGCTTGACGTTCAACGCACAGCCACCGGCGTAGGCCAGTTTGCCGGTTTCCTTGAGCACGCCGCCCAGGTAGTAGTCGATCATCTGCAGCGCAATCTTTTCGAACAGCGCTTGAATGCTGGCGGCGTAGTGGATGTAAGGCTCGTCGGCGATGTCGCCTTCGCGCTTGGGACCCAGCCACTCGATCAGCTTCGGCGAGAAGTAGTAACCCTTGCCCTTCTCTTTGTAGCGACGCAGACCGATGACGTTGGCGTAGTCGGTGTTGATCACCAGTTCGCCGTTTTCGAACGAAGCCAGGCGCGAGAAATCGTATTTGCTGGCGTCGCCGTATGGCGCCATGCCCATGACCTTGAACTCACCGTCGAGCATGTCGAAACCGAGGAACTCGGTGATCGCGCCATACAGGCCGCCGAGGGAGTCCGGATCGAAGAATTCCTTGATCTTGTGGATCTTGCCGTTTTCGCCATAACCGAAGAAGGTCGTGGCGTACTCACCCTTGCCGTCGATGCCCAGGATCGCGGTTTTCTCCTTGAAGCCGGAGCAGTGGTAGGCGCTGGAGGCGTGAGCCAGGTGGTGCTCGACCGGCTCGATCTTGATCTTCTTCGGATCAAAGCCCAGTTGCTCCAGGCACCAGACGATCTTGTTGCGATAGCGCTTGTAGCGACGGTTGCCCATCAGGATCGCGTCGAGTGCACGGTCCGGGGCGTACCAGTAACGCTTGGCGTACTGCCAGCGGGCCTTGCCGAACAGGCTGATCGGGGCGAACGGGATCGCTACCACGTCGACATCGGATGGCTTGATGCCAGCTTGTTCCAGGCAGAATTTCGCCGATTCGTAGGGCATGCGGTTCTTTGCATGTTTATCGCGTACGAAGCGTTCCTCTTCAGCCGCCGCGACCAGCTTGCCGTCGATGTACAGGGCTGCGGAAGGATCATGGCTAAGGGCGCCGGACAGGCCAAGAATCGTCAATGCCACAGGGGTCTAGCCTCTTTAGTCTGCATGCAGGCGCAAGCGCCTCAAAAATTAATGTGCCCTCGCAAGGGGCGAGAGACAGCTAAAGGGCGGGATTATAGCGTAAAAGCGGCGGCTAGCCTCTAGCTACAAGCGGCAAGCCACCAGGGTGGTGCCCTTGTGATTACTTTTAACCGCGCGAAGGCCGCCAGTAGACAAGGATATTGCCGTCCACGCTCTGCCGGTAAATCGTGTAGGGCAAGGCGGCGGTGTCCAGTGCGCCGGACAGGGCCAGGTCGAGCAAAATGAGCGGTACAAGGACACCCGTGGGATCGGGCGGTGCGTTCAATACGCAGAAGTCATAAGCGAGGCCGCTATAGACCCGGGGGATGGCCTGGCAATAGGTCTTTTGCCTGCGCAGCCCGTGCGCGGCTTCGGCTTCATCCTGCAGGACCGTAGCGGCGGTCCCGCAGCCCATTAGCGACACGGACAAAACACCTGTTGAAACTGCCATTTTGATCGACACAGCCCGCCCTCCGAGAACGTCAGGCAAACTAGCATCGGGACAATTTCGGCCACAGTTCATGGCTTCCCAAGATCGCGTAGGACGGTTCACAAGAACCTGTCTGCTTTCTCGGTTGGCAGTTACAGCCCCTTCGCGAGCAGGCTCGCTCCCACAGGGATCGTGGGTGAACACATAGCCTGTGAATGCCTCGGTCCAAATGTGGGAGCGAGCCTGCTCGCGAAAAGGATTCAGGCCACGCTGGAGATGTCTTTGGGCAAACGCTGATCGATGACCTGATAAAGCGCACTGCCTTCAGGCCAGTTACGCATGAACCGCGCCCGATCCCGCGCATATGCCGGTGCATAGCTGTTCAGCGAGCCGTGCTGGCACATCGAGTCGAGGTCGATCAACGCCCAGCGATCTTCCTGCCAGAACAGATTATGGCCCTTGAAGTCGCCATGACTGATACGCAAACGTATCAGCTCGGCAAACAGATGATCCAGCGCCGCCAGTTCGGCTTGCGGTGCATCACCGCTTTCAACATAAGGCGCAAAACGCTCGATGATGTCCGGCCCCGGCAGATACTCGGTGATCAGGTACGCCCGGCTGCGCAGCCACAGGAAACGCTTTTCCAGCAACGCCAGCGGCTTGGGCGTGGCAATCCCGAGGAACGCCAGGCGATTGCCTTCGCGCCATGAATGCCAGGCCCGGCTCGGGCGCCAGAAACGCTTGAGCCAGTGGGCAAAACCCTTGATGTTGTAGCGCTTGATCACCAGCGTGCGGCCATCCACCTCGACCTTGCCAACACTCGCCGCGCCGCCGGTCTTGTACAGATGCCCCTGATCGAGCAAGGCATCGGCCTGCTCCAGCACCGGCACCATCGACGCCTCTTCCTCGCGGCGAATCGCCCGCAGTTCGAAAGCCCCGCGCCGGACACTGAACAGCGTGCACTCGCGGCCGACCTTGATCAGATAGTCCTTGAGGCGCCAGTTGCGGACCTTGTCGATCTGCTTCTGCAACGCCTCCATGGGCAAGGCGTGCTCGCCGTTGCTGAGCAGGTAATACACCAGCAACTCTTCAATGAAGGGTTCAATCGACTTCGGCAACTGGGCGAAGAACACCCCGAGGTTTTCCAGGACTTTCTGCCGCGACAGCGGCTGGCCAGGCGTCTCGCTGCAGATACCGGCACCATCGATCAGGTACAGGCGGCCGCCCTGGCGCAGTAGATTGTCCAGGTGCAGGTCTTCCTGCCACAGGCCCTTGCGATGCATCTGACCGATCGCACCCAACGCCTCGGCCAGCACCGCCCCTTGCCCATCGGACAGTACGGGCTGTTGCTCAACCTGCTTCCAGGTGTCGCCCAGGCTTTCGGCATGCTCCAGGAAATCAAACAGCAGCCAGCCACCCTCGCCGTCTTTCAGGCCGTCGGCCAACAACTGCGGCGTAGTCAGCCCCTGGTCGGAGAGCAGGCGCACGCCGTCCAGTTCACGCTGAAAATGCCGTGCAGCCTTGCTGCCGACCAGCAACTTGGCCAACACCGGCCGGCCACGCCAGACACCGGCACCGACATAACGCTGCCCCGGCAATACCCGCAACAGGCTCAACAGTTGCAAATCGGCGGGGCCGGCGGCATCGGCCAGCGAAACGCTCAGCGGCAAAGCAGGATGGCGGCCAGCGGATTTCAATTCGGACAAACGCATTAACGTGGCCCCTTTTGGCTGCGCCGTGCGGTCAAGCGCTGCAGCCAGCTGTCGATCAGCGAGCTGTCCTGCGGCTGATCCAGATAGGCCGCCAGCAATTGCCGCAGTTGCGATTCGCCCCACTCGGGCGCGCGGCGCGTCAGCGGTTCCAGGTCCTTGATTCGGTCACGCTGCCCGTACAGCAGCGGCCGGGTCTTTTCCAGGTCGATCAATTGAGCCTGGTAGCCGTGGCCGGTGGCACGCATGAAAATGTGCTTGGGATAGAAACACCCGTGCACCTGGCGTGCAGCGTGCAGTTGCCGGGCCAGTTCGCCACTGGCCTTGAGGATCTCCGAGTGCTGTTCAGGGCTCAATTGAGCCCAGCGCTGCAACAGCGAGTCGAGGTCGTCCCAACCGTCCAGGGCGCGGGTCAGCAGGATTGCGCGGACTTCGCCATTGACCTTGCGCTGCCCGTAGAACACCGCTTCCAGCGCCGGAATGCCCATTTTCCGGTAACGGGAGATGTTGCGAAACTCGCGGGCGAAACTCGGCTCACCGAACGGCGCGCGCAAGGTGCGGGTCAGGTAGTTGCTTTGACGCTTGAGGTAGTAGCCATGACCTTCCAGATCCAGCCGAAACACACTGCTCCAGCCACCGCGACCGGTGTTGGGTTCGTCCACCGCATCGAGCTGTTTGGCCCAGAGCGCCTCGAACGTGCCGAGTCCATGGCGCTCAAGCAGCGCACGGTCTTCAGCGGCCAGAAAATCAGTCATTCGCGTCCCTCGAAAAATCTCACCACATGCCGGATTCGTTTCTTGTCCGCAGCGTTGAGCCGGGTCCGGTTGCGGTATTGCAGGTAAAAGCGCAGGCGCTGGGTAGCCGACAGTTGATACTTGGCGACCTTGTCCAGGCACGCCAGATCCTTGGTGATGCGGTACTTGAGCCAGAAACCGCGCCAGAAATCGCCGTTGGGGCAATCGATCAGAAACAGTCGAGCCTCGTCGTCGATCAGCAGGTTGCGCCACTTCAGATCATTATGGGTGAAGCGGTGGTCGTGCATGGTCCGGGTGTACTGGGCCAACTGACGACTGACGGCATCGACCCAGGCGCGATCCGACAGCTTCGGATCGCGTCGCTCGGCCAGTGCCGACAAGTCTTCGGTACGCGGCAGTTCCCGGGTAATCATCGCACCGCGAGCGTAGGCCGCACCGCGACGTTCCAGCCCCCAGGCCACCACCTCAGCAGTGGGAATGCCCCACTTGGCGAAACGCTTGAGGTTCTGCCACTCCATCTTCACCCGAGGCTTGCCGAGGTAACGCCGCAAGCCTTTGCCAGCGCCCACGTAGCGTTTGACGTAATAGTTGACGCCATTGCGCTGAACGCGAATGACCTCGGAGAGCAGGTCCTTGGTCAACCGCTCGCCCTGAAGTGCAAACACAGCCTCAAGGCTGCCGAAGTCATCGGCCAGATCGCTGTAGGCCGGCTCCAGTTTCCAACCCGACATCAGAGCGCATCCCCGTATCGCTGTTTACGCTCGTAGAGCTTGTTGGCCTTGCCATCGAGCCAGCTCAGCAGCCCGGCTTCTTCGCTCAGGATCTGCCGCAGCGGCTGCTGGAAATAACCTTTGAGAAAACGCAATTTGTCGCGGCGGGTCAAGCCGATGTCCAGGGCGGAAAAGTACAGGGCGGCCAGATCCTTGTTGCGCCAGCGCGAGGTGATCGCCGGACGGGTCTGGGCGCGGTGCAGGTCGATCACCGAAAGCTTGAAGTCATCAAAGGTCACCGGTTTGTCGGTGTGCAGCAGGAAATGGCAGATGTAGCAGTCGCGGTGGTTGACCCCGGCGCGGTGCATCATGCCGGTCATGCGTGCGACTTCGGCGATCAGCGCGCGCTTGAGTTTTGGCTCCGGCGGCTGCTTGACCCAGTTGACGCTGAAGTCTTCGAGGCTGACGGTAGGCGCCAACTCTTCGGTAACGATGAACGAGTGCTGGTCGGCCGGGTTACTGCCCTTCTCGCCATACGCGACGGCGGTCATGGTCGGCACGCCGGCTTCCTGCAGGCGCTGAATGGCCCTCCACTCCTGGCCGGCACCCAGCACCGGGAGCTTGGCAGTGAGCAGGTTCTTGAAGATTTCGCCCCAGCCGATGCCACGGTGGATTTTCACGAAAAACCCGTTGCCGTCGACTTCCGTGCGCAATGTCCGGCGTGCTTCCAGCTCGCGGTACACCTCGCCCTTGAGCCCCTCGACTTCGGCGAACGGGTCGCGTCCGGCCCAGAGGCTCTTGAACGGTTCAGCCAGCATCAACTTCATTTAAGCGTGCTCCGCCAGAATCACATCGGCCGCGTGTTGCGGCATGCTGTAGAGGTCGGCCGTTTCGGCGAAGGCCAGACCATTGCGGCTCCAGGCCGCCCTTGCTTGAGCGTCGTTCAACATGCCGGTCAGGTATTGCGTCAGCTGTGCCTGATCGAAGGGTTCGTCCAACACCAGGCCAGCATCGGCCTCGGCGATGTAATGGGCGTACCCGCACACCGCGCTCACCAACACCGGCAAGCCGGCCACCAGTGCTTCGAGCAGCACGGTGCCGGTATTTTCGTTGTACGCCGGGTGGATCAACAGATCGGCACCCAACAGGAAACGCGGGATATCGCTGCGCCCCTTGAGGAACGTGACGTTGTCACCCAACCCCAATGTCGCACTCTGCATCTGGAATAACTTGGGGTCATCCTGGCCAATTACAAACAGCCGGGTGCGCCTCCTCAGCTCGGCAGGCAATGCCGCCAGCGCCTTGAGGCTGCGATCGACGCCCTTGGTCTTGAACCCGGAGCCGATCTGCACCAGCAGCAGTTCGTCGTCCTTGAGATTGAACTCAGCGCGGAACCCGGCGCGAATGTCATCGGCATCAGCCGGTCGGCGACGGTCCTGGGCGATACCCGGTGGCAGCAGGTGAAAACGCTCCAGCGGCGTGTCGTAATGCTTGATGAACAGCGGCTGCTGGACCTCGGAAATCATCAGCACTTCGGTCTTCGCATCCTTGGCGAACACCGCGCGCTCGTATTCGGCGAAGTGGCGATAGCGGCCCCAGCGGCGGTAGAGCGAGTTGCGCAGGTTCTGCGCCTTGTCTTCGAAGCAGCCGTCGGCGGCGTAGTAGACGTCCAGGCCCGGCATCTTGTTGAAGCCGATCAAGCGGTCGACCGGTCGCTTGACCAGGTCCGCTTCCATCCATTCACTGAGTTTTTCGTTGCGTCGATGGTTGAAGAACGCCTTGACCGGCGCCACCAGCACTTCGAAGCCAGCCGGTACGTCGCCCTCCCAGATCAGCGTGTAGACGCGAATCTGATGACCGCGTTTCTGACACTCCAGGGCAATGCGCATGAAATCGCGCTGCAAGCCGCCAAACGGAAAATATTTGTACAGGACAAATGCCAATTGCATCAGCGCAGCTCCTCAGCCATTAACAACGTGCTCAGTCGGCTGGCGACACGCTCGGGGTTCAGACGCGTGAAGCACAGGGGCCACTCGCGTTTCAGGTCAAATTGACGGGCATCTTCGGCCGTCGGTTGATAGGTGCATTTCTTTTGCAGGCAAGGTGCACAAGGGAAGTCGCTGGCCAGGTGAATCTGCACTTTGCCGTAGGCGCCGGTCAGGCCCGGATTGGTCGGACCGAACAGCGACAGCGTCGGCACATCCAGCGCGGCGGCCAGGTGGCCCAAACCGGTATCCACCGCCACGCAGGCTTGCGCGCCGGCCAGTACCTTGCCGACACCGGCCAGGTTCAATTTGGGCAACACTTCGGCGTGTTTGAAACCGGCAGCGATGCGCTCAGCCCGGGCTTTCTCCTGCGCATTGCCCCAAGGCAGCTTGACCCCAACGCCAAGGTAGCCGACCCGTTCGGTCAGCTCGCGCCAGTAAGCTTCAGGCCAGTGCTTGGTGTCCCAGGTCGTGCCATGCAGAAACACCACGTACGGGTTCTTGCGCGGCAATTCCACCAGGCGCTCGACATTCAGACCGTAGTCGCCCATGCCTTTTGGCAAGTCATAGCCCAACGCGATGGCGAACAACTGACGCACTCGCTCCACCGCGTGCTGCCCGCGGGCAACGGCCAGACGCCGATTGTAAAAACGCGCAGCGATGGGCTCGCGCGCCGAGCTTTTATCGAGGCCGGCCACCGGTGCCTTGACGTAACGGGTCAGCCAGGCGCTTTTCAGCAAGCCCTGGGCGTCGATCACCAAGTCGTATTTCGTGGCGCGAACGCTTTGCTTGAAGCGCTTCCACTCACCGCTCTTGATGGTCTGCCAGATGTTTTTGCGCCAGCGACGGATCGCCACCGGAATCACCTTGCCCACCGCCGGATGCCAGGTCGGGATTTCGGCAAAGCCTTCTTCCACCACCCAGTCGAATTTGATGCCGGGAATCGCCCGCGCCGCGTCGGTCAACGCCGGCAACGCATGAATGACATCGCCCAGCGAAGAAGTCTTGATCAACAGAACCCGCAAGCTATTTGACCTCGACCACAGTGCCTTGCAACCGCTGCAAGGCTTCGTTCACCGCCTGCGGCATGAGCTGGCGCAGGCAGTTGTAATGGCCGAAACGGCAGGTGCGATCGAAGCACGGGCTGCACTCGATGCCCAGGCGTACGATTTCGACATGCTCGGCCAACGGTGGCGTGAAACCCGGCGACGTCGAGCCGTAGACCGCGACCAGCGGGCGGTTCAGCGCAGCGGCGACGTGCATCAGGCCGGAGTCGTTGGACACCACCGAGTCGGCACAGGACAGCAGGTCGATGGCTTCGGCCAGCGAGGTGCCGCCGCTGAGGTTGACCGATTCTTCGCGCAGGCCGGGAATCAGCCGCGCGCGGATCTCTTCGCCCACAGCGTGGTCGTTTTTCGAACCGAACAGCCAGACTTGCCAGCCTTCACGAATCTTCGTTTCGGCGACCTTGGCGTAATGCTCCGACGGCCAGCGCTTGGACTCGCCGAACTCGGCGCCGGGGCACAGGGCCAACACCGGACGGTCGAGGGTCAGGCCGAACCTGGCCAGCGCCGCCTCGCGGGTGACCGGGTCGATCTGCAACGTCGGACGCGGATAGGGTTTTGGCAACTCGACGCCCGGCTCGTAGGCCAGGGCCATGAAGCGCTCGATCATCAGCGGATAACGATCTTTGTCCAGCGTGCGCACGTCATTGAGCAGGCCGTAGCGAAATTCGCCACGCCAGCCGGTACGTTTCGGGATGCCGGCAAAGAACGGCACCAGCGCCGACTTCAGGGAATTGGGCAACAGGATCGCCTGGTCGTACTGGCCGGCCAGGGATTTGCCGATGCGCCGGCGCGTCGCCAACTCCAGCACGCCATGACCGAGCGGAAAGCTCAAGGCCTGGCGAACTTCGGGCATGCGTTCAAGAATCGGCCGGCTCCACTCGGGGGCCAGCACGTCGATTTCGCACTGCGGGTGGCGTTGCTTGAGACACTGGAAAAGTGTCTGCGCCATCACCATGTCACCGACCCAACTGGGCCCAACGATCAGAATTTTCATGTGGTTTCCATAAACGAACCGGGGAGGCCTACGCCTCCCCGCCTCGAGAATCTCTGCGGGAGCATGCTGGCTTGCGATGGGTCATCACCTTCAACATTGCTGTCGACTGTCACTCCGCTATCGCGAGCAGGCTCGCTCCCACATTGGGTATTGGTGTACTTCGATCGGCATGACACTGCAGATCTACTGTGGGAGCGGGCTTGCCCGCGATGAGGGCGTCACATCCGAACATCAATGGTGACTGTGCCTCCGCTATCGCGAGCAAGCTCGCTCCCACAGGGGTATCGGGCGTATCAAAAATCCCGTTTCAGTTTAACCCCAGCTCACGCCAGATCCGCATGACCTGCTGCCGTTCGTCCACGAACTGGTCGGCCGGTATCACCCCCGGGTTCTTCTGCAGAGCCTGCCGGTGGGCGGCGGAACGGTATGCTTTATACGCTTCACGCAACAGGCTGGCATCTTCGACGGGCATCAGCCCTTCGTGCTCCAGCTCTTCCAGAATGCGGATGTTATCGGTCCAGCGCAGCAATGGCGGGTGTGTTTCAGACCATGCCAGGGCCGCGTATTGCACCATAAATTCAATATCGACGATACCTCCGGCGTCCTGCTTGATATCGAACGGCGCCGTGGCTTCGAAGGCATTTGCCCCGGTACCGGCCGCCGTGCTCTTGCTGCCAAGATTATCGCGCATCTTGGCGCGCATCTCGCTGACCTCCTGGCGCAGGGTCGGCAAATCACGCGTCTTGCCCAATATCGCGGCACGGACTTTCTCGAAGGCCTGGCCGACATCCTGACTACCCACCAGCACCCGCGCCCGCACCAGCGCCTGATGCTCCCAGGTCCAGGCTTCGTTCTCCTGATAACGGGCAAACGCCCCCAAAGAACTCACCAGCAATCCCGACGCACCGGACGGCCGCAGGCGCATGTCCACTTCATACAACTGCCCGGAGTTGGTCTGCGCCGTCAGCAGGTGAATGATCCGCTGCCCCAGACGGGTGAAAAATTGCGCGCCGTCGATGGGTTTTGGCCCATCGGTTTCAGCTTGCGGATCACCGTCGTGGATGAACACCAGGTCCAGGTCCGAACCATGCCCGAGTTCCAGGCCGCCGACTTTCCCATAACCGACAATGATGAAGCCGGGATCGCACAAGGTCCCATCGGTGCGTAGCGGCGTGCCGTACTTGGCCACGGTCTGGCGCCAGGCCAGTGCGAGCACCTGTTCAAGAATCGCTTCGGCGAGCCAGGTCAGGTAGTCGCTGACTTTCATCAGCGGCAGGCTGCCGGCGATTTCCGATGCAGCCACCCGCAAGCGGTGCGCCAGCTTGAAGTGACGCAGCGCTTCCATTTGCTGTTCGAGGTCGTCCTCGGGAATCCGCGTCAGGCGCTCGCGCAACTCGGCTGCCAGTTCTGGTGCCAGTGGCGGCTTGAACAGTCGACCTTCGTTGAGCAATTCGTCGAGCAGCAGCGGGAAACGGGTGATTTGCTCGGCGATCCACGGGCTCGCGGCGCACAGCGTCAGCAAACGCCGCAAGGCGCCAGGGTTCTCGGTCAGCAGCACCAGGTACGCGGAGCGACGGGCCACGGCTTCAACCAGCGGCAACACGCGTTCCAGCACCAGATCCGGATTGGCATGTTCCACGGACTGCGCCAGCAAACGCGGAATAAACGCATCGAGACGCTCGCGCCCCAGACGCTGCATCGCCCGCAACTGCGGACTGCTGCGCAAGCCGGCCAAGGCTTTCAAGGCCTTGGGCGCATCCTTGAACCCACCCTCTTCCAGTTGGCGGCAAGCGGCCTCATCGTCCTGAGCCTCTTCCCACAGCGGCAACCACTCACCGCCGACCACCACTTCGCTTTCGGCACCCTGCTCTTCGTCGGGATCGGCGATCACCTGCCCGAAGTGCCAGGCTACGCGGCCACGCCAGTACATCAGTTGTTCGTGGAAAGCCGTCCAGTTGGCGAAACCCAGCATAAAGGCAATGCGCGCCTGATCCTGCTCGCCATCTGGCAACATTTGCGTCTGGCGGTCAGCGATCGCCTGAATCGCGTGTTCGGTGTAACGCAGGAATTCGTAACCTTCGCGCAGCTCGCTGATCACTGCCGGCGGCAGATAACCCTGACCTTCCAGCGTGCTCAGTACCTTTAATAGCGGGCGCTGCTGCAAGCTCAGATCGCGGCCGCCGTGGATCAGCTGGAACGCCTGGGCGATGAACTCGACTTCGCGAATACCGCCAGAGCCGAGTTTGATGTTGTCGGCCATGCCCTTGCGCCGCACTTCCTGCTGGATCAACTGCTTCATGGTGCGCAGCGCTTCGATGGCCGAGAAGTCCAGGTAACGTCGGTAAACGAACGGCCGCAGCATGTCTTGCAGTTGCGCGCCAGCCACCTGGTCACCGGCCACCACCCGCGACTTGATCATCGCGTAGCGTTCCCAGTCGCGACCCTGGTCCTGGTAATACTGCTCCAGCGCATTGAAGCTCAGCACCAGTGCGCCCGCCGAGCCGTAGGGGCGCAAGCGCATGTCGACGCGGAACACAAAGCCGTCGACGGTCATCGGGTCCAGGGCCTTGATCAGCCGCTGGCCCAGACGAATGAAGAACTCCTGGTTATCCAGCGCGCGCTTCACGCCGACGGTTTCGCCACCCTCGGGATAGGCGAAAATCAGGTCGATGTCCGATGACAGGTTCAACTCCACGGCACCGAGCTTGCCCATGCCGAGGATGACCATCTGCTGCGGCTCGCCGCTGCGCCGCCCGGTCGGCACGCCGAACTGCTGGCAATGCCGCACGTACAACCACTGATAGGCCTGATCGATGCTGGCATCGGCCATGTCCGAGAGGTCGCGGCAGGTCTGGATCAAATCGGCCTGGCGGGTCAGGTCGCGCCAGATGATCCGCACCTGGTGGCGCGCGCGCTGGCGGCGCAGGGCACGGCCAAGCAGATCGTCGGTCTCGGCCGTGCTCACGGCGGCCGCGATCTGCGCGCACAATTCACCGGGCCCGTAGCTGCGGTCCAGCTCACCGGACTGCACCAGCTGCAGCAACATCAAAGGGTCACGTACAGACTGTTCAATCACGAAATCGCTGACGGCAGTGACGCGGGCGAATTGCGCCCAGCGCTCTGGCGACCAGGCAGACAGCCCGTGGTCATCGTCCAAAGTGGCGACGGCAGCCCGGAACGACTGCTCGGCGCGGGTGACAAACGGCAGGAGAATGGCCGGCAGTTCGGCAAGCGAAGGGAGGCTCATGGTCTATCCTTGATCGGCGTACAACGGACTGCATGTAGTGGTTTGCGAAAACCCACTACCTGAAGGAGTGTCGAACAAAAGTTAGAAATAGCTGAAATTTCTTTTATTTTGGCAGCCAGCATCAAGCTTTTACCTTTTGTAGTTGGAAAAAGACCAACCTTAACGATTATTCTCACAACGCAGCCGGGGGCCACAAGCCGCTCATCTGTAGTTTTACTACTCGTATATACATTAGACGGGCTGAAATGCCGGATGATTTGTAGTAAAACTACACGCCGCCGGAACAACCTGTCGGCAATCCAAGAATTCATAACGTCTGCCCACAAGGCCAGTCGCTAACTCAGGCAACCGATTCTGGTAGCCTTTCCGCCCTGGAGCAAGCCATGCAAGACCTCGATCCCGTCGAAACCCAGGAATGGCTGGACGCCCTGGAATCGGTTCTCGACAAAGAAGGCGAAGACCGTGCTCACTATCTGATGACCCGTATGGGTGAACTGGCGACCCGCAGCGGTTCGCAGTTGCCTTACGCAATCACCACGCCTTACCGCAACACGATCCCCGTTACCCACGAAGCACGCATGCCTGGCGACCTGTTCATGGAACGCCGCATTCGCTCGCTGGTACGCTGGAACGCGATGGCCATGGTGATGCGTACGAACCTGAAAGATTCTGACCTCGGCGGTCACATCTCCAGCTTCGCTTCCAGTGCGACCCTTTATGACATCGGCTTCAACTACTTCTTCCAGGCCCCGACCGACGAACACGGCGGCGACCTGATCTACTTCCAGGGCCACACCTCGCCAGGCGTTTACGCCCGCGCATTCATGGAAGGCCGCATCACCGAAGACCAGATGAACAACTTCCGCCAGGAAGTCGACGGTCAGGGCCTGTCGTCCTACCCGCACCCTTGGCTGATGCCTGACTTCTGGCAGTTCCCGACCGTATCCATGGGTCTGGGCCCGATCCAGGCGATCTACCAGGCACGCTTCATGAAGTACCTGGAACACCGCGGCTTCATCCAGCCAGGCAAACAGAAGGTCTGGTGCTTCCTGGGCGACGGCGAGTGCGACGAGCCGGAATCCCTGGGCGCGATCTCCCTGGCCGGCCGCGAGAAGCTGGACAACCTGATCTTCGTCATCAACTGCAACCTGCAGCGCCTCGACGGCCCGGTTCGCGGCAACGGCAAGATCATCCAGGAACTCGAAGGCGTGTTCCGCGGTGCTCAGTGGAACGTGACCAAAGTCATCTGGGGCCGTTTCTGGGACCCACTGCTGGCCAAGGACGTCGACGGCATCCTGCAACGCCGCATGGACGAAGTCATCGACGGCGAGTACCAGAACTACAAAGCCAAAGACGGCGCGTTCGTGCGTGAACACTTCTTCAACACGCCGGAACTCAAGGCGATGGTTGAAGACCTGTCCGACGACGAGATCTGGAAACTCAACCGTGGCGGCCACGACCCGTACAAGGTCTACGCGGCGTACCACGAAGCGGTCAACCACAAGGAACAACCGACCGTCATCCTGGCCAAGACCATCAAGGGTTATGGCACCGGTGCCGGCGAAGCGAAGAACACCGCGCACAACACCAAGAAAGTCGATGTCGACAGCCTGAAGTTGTTCCGCGATCGTTTCGACATCCCGGTCAAGGACGACGAACTGGAAAACCTGCCGTTCTTCAAACCGGAAGAAGGCAGCGCCGAAGCCCGTTACCTGAGCGAGCGCCGTACCGCACTGGGCGGTTTCGTGCCTCAGCGTCGTGCCAAGAGCTTCAATATCCCGACTCCGCCACTGGACACCCTCAAGGCAATCCTGGACGGCTCGGGCGACCGTGAAATCTCCACCACCATGGCCTTCGTGCGGATCCTCGCGCAACTTGTCAAGGACAAGGAAATCGGCCCGCGCATCGTGCCGATCATCCCGGACGAAGCCCGTACCTTCGGTATGGAAGGCATGTTCCGTCAGTTGGGCATCTACTCCTCCGTCGGCCAGCTCTACGAGCCAGTCGATAAAGACCAGGTGATGTTCTACAAGGAAGACCAGAAGGGCCAGATCCTCGAAGAAGGCATCAACGAAGCGGGCGCCATGAGCTCCTTCATCGCTGCCGGTACTTCGTACTCCAGCCACAACCAGCCAATGCTGCCGTTCTACATTTTCTACTCGATGTTCGGCTTCCAGCGTATCGGCGACCTGGCCTGGGCCGCTGGCGACAGCCGCACCCGTGGCTTCCTGATCGGCGGCACCGCCGGCCGTACCACCCTGAACGGTGAAGGCCTGCAACACGAAGACGGTCACAGCCACCTGCTGGCTGCCACCATCCCGAACTGCCGCACCTACGATCCAACCTACGGCTACGAGCTGGCGGTGATCATTCAGGACGGCATGAAGAAGATGACCGAAGAGCAACAGGACGTCTTCTACTACATCACCGTGATGAACGAGTCGTACCAGCAGCCAGCCATGCCGGCCGGTGCCGAAGAAGGCATCAAGAAAGGCATGTACCTGCTCGAGGAAGACAACCGCGAAGCGGCGCACCACGTTCAGCTGATGGGCTCCGGCACCATCCTGCGTGAAGTCCGTGAAGCCGCGAAGATCCTGCGTGAAGAGTTCAACGTCGGCGCCGACGTGTGGAGCGTTACCAGCTTCAACGAACTGCGTCGCGACGGCCTGGCCGTAGAGCGCAGCAACCGTCTGCACCCTGGCCAGAAGCCTAAGCTGAGCTACGTCGAAGAGTGCCTGAACGGCCGCAAGGGTCCGGTCATCGCCTCTACCGACTACATGAAACTGTTCGCCGAGCAGATCCGTCAGTGGGTACCGTCCAAGGAATTCAAAGTCCTGGGCACCGACGGTTTCGGCCGCAGCGACAGCCGCAAGAAACTGCGTCATTTCTTCGAAGTCGACCGTCATTTCGTGGTGTTGGCAGCCCTGGAAGCACTGGCTGACCGTGGTGACATCGAACCTAAAGTGGTGGCCGAGGCCATCGCCAAGTTCGGTATCAACCCGGAAAAACGCAACCCACTGGACTGCTGAGGAGAGATTCTGTGAGCGAACTCATTCGCGTACCTGACATCGGCAGCGGTGAAGGTGAAGTAATTGAACTGTTTGTGAAGGTAGGCGACCGTATCGAAGCCGACCAGAGCATCCTGACGCTGGAATCGGACAAGGCGAGCATGGAAGTGCCTGCGCCGAAGGCCGGTATCATCAAGAGCCTGAAAGTGAAGCTGGGCGACCGCCTGAAAGAAGGCGACGAACTGCTGGAGCTGGAAGTCGAAGGTGCCGCTGCTGCAGCCCCTGCGGCTGCCGTTGCACCGGCTGCCAAGGCTGAAGCCAAGCCGGCTGCTGCTCCTGCAGCTGCCGCCCCTGCTGCTGCGCCGGCTGCCGCCAGCGTTCAGCAAGTGCACGTGCCGGACATCGGTTCGTCGGGCAAGGCCCAGATCATCGAGATCCAGGTCAAGGTCGGCGACACCGTTGCGGCTGATCAGTCGCTGATCACCCTGGAATCCGACAAGGCCAGCATGGAAATCCCGTCGCCTGCCGCTGGCGTGGTCAAGGCCATCAGCGTCAAGCTCAACGACGAAGTCGGCACCGGCGACCTGATCCTGGATCTGGAAGTGGCGGGTGCTGCGGCACCGGCTGCCGCCCCGGCCCAGGCTGCCGCTCCAGCTGCTGCAGCTGCACCGGCACCTGCAGCAGCTCCGGCTGCACCGGTTGCCGACAGCGTCCAGGACATCCACGTTCCGGACATCGGTTCGGCGGGCAAGGCCAAGATCATCGAAGTCCTGGTCAAGGCCGGCGACACCGTCGTGGCCGACCAGTCGCTGATCACCCTGGAATCCGACAAGGCCAGCATGGAAATTCCATCGCCAGCCGCTGGCGTGGTGGAAAGCGTTTCCATCAAGCTCGATGACGAAGTCGGTACCGGCGACCTGATCCTCAAACTGAAAGTCAAAGGCGCTGCCCCGGCTGCTGCACCGTCACCTGCCGCTGCTGCTCCGAGCGCTCCTGCTTCGGCTCCAGCCGCTGCTGCACCTGCCGCCGCACCTGCTGCCCCGGCTGCCGCTCCAGCCAAGCCGGGCGCGAAAGTTCACGCCGGCCCTGCCGTGCGTCAACTGGCCCGTGAGTTCGGCGTCGAGCTGAGCGCCGTGGGCGCCAGCGGTCCGCACGGTCGCATCCTGAAAGAAGACGTGCAGGTTTACGTCAAGGCCATGATGCAGAAGGCCAAGGAAGCACCGGCCGCTGCTGGCGGCGCAACCGGTGGCGCCGGCATCCCGCCGATTCCGGTCGTGGACTTCAGCCGCTTCGGTGAAATCGAAGAAGTGCCGATGACCCGCCTGATGCAGGTCGGTGCTGCCAACCTGCACCGCAGCTGGCTGAATGTGCCGCACGTGACACAATTCGATTCGGCGGATATCACCGAACTCGAAGCGTTCCGTGTTGCCCAGAAAGCCGTTGCAGAGAAGGCCGGCGTCAAGCTGACCGTCCTGCCGTTGCTGCTCAAGTCCTGCGCGCACCTGCTCAAGGAACTGCCGGACTTCAACAGCTCGCTGGCACCAAGCGGCAAAGCGATCATCCGCAAGAAGTACGTGAACATCGGCTTCGCCGTCGACACCCCGGATGGCCTGCTGGTACCGGTCATCAAGAACGTCGACCAGAAGAGCCTGCTGCAACTGGCTGCCGAAGCCGCTTCCCTGGCTGAAAAAGCCCGGACCAAGAAGCTTTCGTCGGACGAGATGCAAGGCGCCTGCTTCACCATTTCCAGCCTGGGCCACATTGGCGGCACCGGCTTCACGCCGATCGTCAACGCGCCGGAAGTGGCAATCCTCGGTGTTTCCAAGGCCACCATCCAGCCAGTCTGGGACGGCAAAGCCTTCCAGCCGAAACTGATGCTGCCACTGTCGCTGTCCTACGATCACCGTGTGATCAACGGCGCCGCTGCTGCACGCTTCACCAAGCGTCTGAGCGACCTGCTGGGCGACATCCGCACCATGCTCCTGTAATACCGACCGGCCCTCCTTCACCGGAGGGCCGATCGCGTTCCACGTTTCCGAGCGCCACGCTCGTACCTCAACCCCGCCAATTTGGCGGGGCTTTTTTTGCCTGAAGTTATTGTTTCAACACCTTCCTACATTTGTGGCTGATATCGCCCACAACTTGAATCCATTTCTGCCGAGTATTTATTCAGGCCAAATAATTAGTCTTGGCTGAACACCCAATTACATCCGAAACAACCAACTTCCTGATTAACTGGCAGCGAATGGACTCAAGCATGCTAAAACCAACTGTCGGCCCGATTATTGGCCACACAACAACTAATCACGCGCGTATTCTTGTACGCGGCCAAGCGCAAAACAGTGCACCCGTATTTGCCGGAATTCGTTACCGGCAGTCCGGGCATGAACAATGGCTTAATAGTGTCTTTGCAAGGCTGACATACCTGCAGGACATGTCCGATGTCATTGTTCTCAATAACCTGGCAGCCGATACCGAGTACGAATACCAGGCCGGCTGGTTCAGCACCCAGAGTACCGAACACACCGCGGATTCGCTGCAGGAACTGCCGCTGCAATGGCCACCAGAGCTCTATCGCTTGCGCACCCGGTCTGGCGCCGCCGGTACACCACAAGCCTATTTCGTCGGCTCATGTCGTTACCTGCGGATGACAGCTGGCATCCCTTCGGCACCACAACAGGGTGACCGGATATTTGCCTCGATGGCACAACTGGCAGAGCAAGCCGACCCACCGGTCAGCGCAGTACTGATGACTGGCGACCAGATCTATGCCGATGACTTGAATTTTTTTGCGCCTGACCGCGAATATCAGCAAATACTCGCAAAATACCATGCGGCTTTCTCCCAGCCGCATATTTCCAGGTTAATGGCCAACGTATCGACTTACATGATCCTCGACGATCATGAAATTAAAGACAACTGGCCGGACAAGAAAAGTTCGACCGACGAGGCCTTATACAAAAACGCCATCACTGCATATGAGTTATATCAAGCCAGCCACAGCCCGGCATTTGAATTACTTGACGATGGCCGGATCAGCCGGATCCCGAATCACTACTGGTATCAGTTCGCCGATGGCGATATCGAATGGTTCGTCACCGATAGTCGCACCCGGCGCAACTTGTCCGCCGATGATCGACGCATGCTTGATCTCGAACAGGAACATGCCTTGTGCCAATGGCTGATCAACAGCCCGGCCCGGGTCAAGCTGGTGATTACCAGTGTGATGTTCTTTCCCGACGCCAAACACGATGGGAATGACGCCTGGGCCGGTTTTCCCGGGCAACGATTGCGGTTGCTGGAGTTCATTCGTTCACACCGACTGAAGAATGTCATTTTCGTTTCCGGTGACATCCACGCCTCCTTGACCAGTCGACTGACCCACAGCGAAGACCCGGACTTCGAAATGCACACCATCGTGTCGTCGCCATTGTGCAACACCAAACTGCTGCCCTATGCCAGTCAATCCAGCTTTATCCTCGACCGGCCGCTGGCACGGAACACTGCAGGCGAATATCGGCAGGAATTGACCGGCATGGTCATCAGCCAGGATAACTTCGCGCACCTGATCATCGATGCAGAGCGCATTCAGGTGAATTACCACGATCGGGATGGCAAGTTGCTGCAATCGACAGACATCAATTTGCGCTGATGGCAAAAATTGCAGCCTTCGAGACGCCCCCTCAAGGCTGCGACCTGATCAAAAGCCGTACTTTTTTGGGAAACTGCAGAAATCTTCGAGCCTGCCGACATATTCTTATAGCACTTAGCCTTCATCTCTCTTGTCAGTCGGTGTCGCAATGATGCAACCTTGCCGCAGGCAACAGTAAAGAGGGCGTGAGCCCAGCGCGTTCAGCATATTCGAAGCGAGTTTCCCTCCATGAAAAGCCAACCCGATGCCGCCAGCCGTATGGTGGCCGAGGTAGTGACGCAGTTGCCTGTGCCCTCGCGGCTCGGCATGCTGCGTTTCGAACGGCTTAATGAACCCAGCTGGGCGCTCCTGTTTCTCGACCCCAATTGCGAGCGCCAGTTCGGCCTGCCGGCCGTGGAGCTGTGCGCACTGGTGGGTTCGCCCTACGCCAGCCTGATGGAGCCGGAAGCGCGCTATCAACTTCATGATGCGGTCCAGCACCAGCTGACTCAAAGCACGCATTACCTGATCCGCTACACCCTGCACACGGCCTCCGGTTCCCTGAATCTGCTGGAACTGGGCGAAGCCTACAAACAACACAATCGGCACCTGCTGCGCGGCTACTTGCTGGTCATTGACGGCCTGTACGAGGATGACCCGCTGCAACCGGCCCTGGATCTGGAAACCCGGAACTCGCGCCTGCAAATCGCCCTGGAGCTCAATCAGCGCGCCCAGCAGGAGCAGCTGCTGCATCTGGACCGGGTGCGTGCCCAGCAGGACCTGATCCTGCTGCTTACCCGTCAGCGCTACAGCAGCAACAACTCCTTGCGCGAAGCCGCCGAGCTGATCACCCGCAGTGCCTGCGACATTTACCAAATCGACTGCGCCAGCCTGTGGAGCCTCGAAGGTTCGATGCTGGTGCCGATCTCGGCCTATCACCGCACGAATCAGGAATACCTGCTGCCGCAGCCGATCGACGTCAGCGTGTTCCCCGATTACCTCGACGCCCTGCACACCGGTCGCGCCATCGACGCCCATAACGCCATGCGCGACCCGCGCACCCGGGAAATGGCCGAAAGCCTGCGCCCGCGCGACGTCAACGCGATGCTCGACGCCAGTATCCGTGTCGACGGCCAGGTGGTCGGCGTGCTGTGCCTTGAGCAAACCGGTGCCACCCGTGCCTGGCAGTCGGATGAAATCGCCTTCGCCGGCGAACTGGCCGACCAGTTCGCCCAGGTCATCAGCAACCACAACCGGCGAACCGCTACCAGCGCCCTGCACCTGTTCCAACGTGCGGTCGAGCAAAGTGCCAACGCCTTTCTGCTGGTCAACTGCGACGGCGTGGTGGAGTACGTCAATCCGAGCTTCACCGCAATCACCCAGTACTCCACCGAAGAAGTGCACGGTCAGCGCCTGTCGGAACTTCCAGCCCTGGAAAACCTCAGCGAACTGCTGTTCGACGCGCCTTCGGCACTGGCCAAGAGCAACAGCTGGCAGGGCGAATTCAAGAGCCGCCGGAAAAACCTCGAACCCTACTGGGGCCAGTTGTCGATCTCCAAGGTTTATGGTGACAACCGCGAGCTGACCCACTACATCGGCATCTACGAAGACATCACCCAGACCAAGCTCGCTCAGCAGCGTATCGAGCGCCTTGCCTACACCGACAACCTGACCAACCTCGGCAACCGCCCGGCGTTCATCCGCAACCTCGATGAACGCTTCGCCCGCGACAACGACGCGCCGATCAGCCTGTTGCTGGTGGACATCGACAACTTCAAGCGGATCAACGACAGCCTCGGCCACCAGACTGGCGACAAATTGCTGATCAGCCTGGCCCGACGCCTGCGCAACAGCTTGATCCCGAGCGGCAGCCTGGCGCGATTCGCCAGTAACGAATTCGCCGTGTTGCTGGACAACAGCGACCTCACGATGGGTCAGCAGGTGGCCAATCAGTTGCTGGCGACCCTCGACAAACCAATGTTCGTCGACAACCAGTTGATCAGCGTCACGGGCTCCGTGGGCCTGGCCTGCGCGCCGCTGCACGGGCGCGACCCGCAAACCCTGATGCGCAACGCCGGGCTGGCGCTGCACAAGGCCAAGGCCAACGGCAAACATCAGGTGCAAGTGTTCACCGAAGCGCTGAACGCCGAGGCCAGCTACAAGCTGTTCGTCGAAAACAACCTGCGCCGCGCCCTGACCCAGAACGAACTCGACGTGTTCTACCAGCCCAAGCTGTGCCTGCGCAGTGGTCGCTTGCTGGGCATGGAAGCATTGCTGCGCTGGGATCATCCGGAAAAGGGCATGATCCGCCCGGATCAGTTCATCAGCGTCGCCGAAGAAACCGGGCTGATCATTCCGATCGGCAAATGGATCGCCCGCCAGGCCTGCCGCATGAGCAAAGCGCTGACCGACGCCGGCCTGGGCAACCTGCAAGTGGCGATCAACCTGTCGCCCAAGCAATTCTCCGATCCGGACCTGGTGGCCTCCATCGCCTCCATCCTCAAGGAAGAAGCCCTGCCGGCTCATTTGCTGGAGCTGGAGCTGACCGAAGGCCTGCTGCTGGAGGCCACCGAAGACACCCACTTGCAGCTCGACCAGCTCAAGCGCCTGGGCCTGACCCTGGCCATGGACGACTTCGGCACCGGTTACTCGTCGCTCAGTTACTTGAAAAAATTCCCCATCGACATCATCAAGATCGATCGAAGCTTCATTCACGAAATCCCGGACAACCAGGACGACATGGAAATCACCTCCGCGGTGATCGCCATGGCCCACAACCTGAAAATCAAGGTCGTGGCTGAAGGCATCGAAACCGCCGAGCAGTTGTCGTTCCTGCGCCGTCACCGCTGCGACGTCGGCCAGGGCTACCTGTTCGACCGTCCGATCCCGGGCAATGAGCTGATCGAAAAGCTCAAACGCTACCCGCGTGGCCCAATCGCCTGACAGACACAGAACCTGTGGGAGCGAGCTTGCTCGCGATAGCGGTGGATCAGTCGACATTGATGCTGAAAGTTATGCCCTCATCGCGAGCAAGCTCGCTCCCACAAGAGTAGTGCGTATCTGGCCGGCATTGGGCACACTGGCAGTCTGTTTATTTACAACCCAACCTGACTGAGAGGACTGATCATGGTTCTGCGCTCGGAAATTCTGGTGAACAAAAACGTGCTCCCTACTAAAGAACAAGCTCTGCCCGGCCGCGAAACCGCGATGACCCTGCCTGAAAAGCACTTTGTGTTTAAAGACACCCCCTTGCTCGGCCCGTTCTTCGAAGATGTCGACTTCGCGATCTTTGGCCTGGGCTGTTTCTGGGGTGCGGAACGCCGCTTCTGGCAGCGTGAAGGCGTGGTCAGCACCGTGGTGGGTTACGCCGGCGGCTTCACGCCAAACCCGACCTACGAAGAAGTCTGCTCGGGCCTGACCGGCCACGCCGAAGTGGTGCTGGTGGTGTATGACAAAGCCAAGGTCAGCTACCAGGAGCTGCTGGCGATGTTCTGGGAACTGCACAACCCGACTCAGGGCATGCGTCAGGGCAACGACATCGGCACCCAGTACCGCTCGGTGATCTACGCCACCTCGCCGGAACAACTGGAAGCCGCGCTCAAGAGCAAAGAAGCGTACCAGGCTGAGCTGTCCAAGGCCGGCCTCGGTGAAATCAGCACCGAAATCGACCAGGCCCCGACCGTCTATTTTGCAGAGACGTATCACCAGCAGTACCTGGCCAAGAATCCGGAAGGCTATTGCGGGATCGGCGGTACGGGCGTGACCTGCCCGATCTGATTACTGTAGGAGCGAGCTCGCTCGCGAAAAACCAAACGGCGCCGCTGGGCACCTGGTTTTACGCGTTAACGTTCACGAACATCGTCGGAACGCCGCCCGGAGCTAGTTCGCTCCTACAGATCAACTCTCGGCAATCAACCAATCCATCCGCCACCCACCCTGGGTCTGTCCAAGCTTTTCGGACAACCACGGCAGCAGCTCACGCAACTCTTCCTCCAGCCCCCACGGCGGATTGGCAATCGCCAACCCGGAGCCATTCAGGCTGTTCGGCGTATCCAGCGGATGCACCAGCAACTCCACCCGCAACAACTTCGGCGCACCTGTACCGGCCAGGTCCTGGTAGAAACGACGCAGCGCACGCTGATCCTTCACCGGGTACCAGATCGCCGCCACGGTCTGGCGCATCCGGCCAATCGCTTCCTTGAGCGACGCGGCACAACGCTGCATCTCGTCGAGCTTCTCGAACGGCGGATCGATCAACATCACCGCACGCTTCTCCGGCACCGGCAGCAAGGCCCGCGACACATGCCAGCCTTCGCCCAGGTGCACCTTGACCCGACGATCGCCGGCCATGTTGTCCTTGAGCAGCACGCCGTCTTCCGGGTGCTTCTCGTTGAGCAACACACGGTCCTGCGGACGAGTCAAACGTCGCGCCAGCTCCGGCGACCCCGGGTAATAGCGCAACTGGCCATCCGGGTTCATTTCGTGCAGCACCTGCATGTAATCAGCGGTCAGGATCGGCAGATCCGGCTGATCCCACAAACGCGCAATGCCTTCCAGGTACTCACCGGTACGGCTGGCCTGGTCACCCTGAAGGTCATACAGACCGATGCCGGCATGGGTGTCGAGATAGGCAAACGGCTGCTCCTTGCGCGACATCAGGGCGATGAGGCGGGTCAAGGTCAGGTGTTTGAACACATCGGCGTGATTGCCGGCATGGAAGGCGTGACGATAATTCATGGTTGCTCCTGCGAAGGCCGGGAAGTTTACCTTTTACCGGCCGGCAAGTCAGGGGTTGGCGACTGAGCGGACACTTCAAGCATTCATAGCGGCAACAAGCACACACCATCACTCGACAAATTCAGAAGCGCCTCACAACAGGAAGACTCCCGAACCGGCAAACCGGTGTGATAGCGTTCTTTGTCGAAAAGAGCAAAGGACGCACAAATGACCATTCGCTACGCAAAGATTGCAATGACCCTGGCGCTCGCCGCATTCGCCTTCATGACCGTGTTCAACAACATCACCGACTACGCTTCCAACTTCAACTTCGTCCGGCATGTGCTGAGCATGGATACCACCTTCCCTGACAACGCCGCCCGGTATCGCGCAATTGATCTTCCTTGGGTGTGGCATGGGGCTTACTGGCTGATCATCCTTGGCGAAGCCATTACCTGCGGACTTCTTGGCTACGGCGCACTGCAACTCTGGCGCTCACGGTCAGCCGGTGGGCATGAGTTCAGACAGGCCAGGAAGTGGGCCGTAGCGGGTTTGACGACCGGGTTTTTCGTGTGGTTTTTCGGCTTCATGGTTGTTGGAGGTGAGTGGTTTCTGATGTGGCAATCCGATATTTGGAATGGTCAGGACGCAGCCTTCAGGTTCTACATGGCAATACTGGGCGTGCTGATCTTTCTGAATCAGCCCGATACCGATCTTGACTGATCCCCAATAAAAAACGGCCCGCACCATAAAGCTGCGAGCCGTTCTTTTATCAGGGACGGGAAGCGTTCCCCCCATCACTCATCACTTGTTCAGACGATAATCACGCTCTGCAGCCTCAAAACGCTGGAACATGCCGGCAGTCGGCGTGCCCATCTTGCTGACGAAGTAGATCGCCAGGCTGGCGAAGATGAAGCCCGGGATGATTTCGTACAGGCCCAGCAGTTCGAAGTGCTTCCAGACGATCACGGTGATCGCGCCGACCAGGATACCGGCCAGTGCGCCGTTGCGGGTCATGTCTTTCCAGATCACGGAAATCAGCACGACCGGACCGAATGCGGCACCGAAGCCGGCCCAGGCGTAGCTGACCAGACCCAGTACACGGTTTTCCGGGTTGGACGCCAGGGCGATCGCCACCAGGGCAACCAACAACACCATGGCACGGCCGACCCAGACCAGTTCCAGCTGCGAAGCGGATTTACGCAGGAAGGTCTTGTAGAAGTCTTCGGTCAGGGCGCTCGAGCACACCAGCAACTGGCAGCTCAGGGTGCTCATCACCGCAGCCAGAATGGCCGACAGCAGGATACCCGCGATCCATGGGTTGAACAGGATCTTGGCCAGCTCGATGAACACACGTTCGTGGTTCTCGGTGACTGCGCCAGCCACGTCCGGGTGCGCCGAGAAATAGGCGATACCGAAGAAGCCCACAGCCACGGTGCCGCCCAGGCACAGGATCATCCAGGTCATGGAGATGCGACGGGCGTTGGCAATCGATTTCACCGAATCAGCCGCCATGAAACGCGCGAGGATGTGCGGCTGACCGAAGTAGCCCAGACCCCAGCCCATCAGCGAGATGATGCCGATGAAAGTGGTGCCCTTGAGCATGTCGAAGTTGCTTGGATCTTGCGCTTCGATGGCCAGGAAGGTGGTGTCGACACCACCGGTTGCCAGCAGCACGATGATTGGCGTCAGGATCAACGCGAAGATCATCAGGGTGGCTTGTACGGTATCGGTCCAGCTTACGGCCAGGAATCCGCCGATAAAGGTGTAGGCAATCGTCGCCGCAGCACCGGCCCACAGCGCCGTCTCGTAGGACATGCCGAAGGTGCTTTCGAACAGACGGGCACCGGCCACGATGCCGGAAGCGCAGTAGATGGTGAAGAACACCAGGATCACGACCGCGGAGATGATCCGCAGCAGGCCGCTTTTGTCTTCGAAACGGCTGGCGAAGTAGTCCGGCAGGGTCAGCGCATCACCGTTGTGCTCGGTTTGCACGCGCAGACGGCCGGCGACGAACAGCCAGTTCAGGTAGGCGCCGACGATCAGGCCGATGGCGATCCAGCTTTCGGAAAGACCGGACATGTAGATCGCGCCGGGCAAGCCCATCAACAACCAGCCGCTCATGTCGGAGGCACCGGCGGACAGTGCAGTCACGACGCTGCCCAAGCTGCGACCGCCCAGAATGTAGTCGGAAAGGTTGTTGGTGGAGCGATAGGCCATCAAGCCGATCAGCACCATTGCTGCGATGTAGATCACGAACGTGATCAGGGTTGGATTGCTTACGCTCATTAAGTTACGCCCTGGCTTTGTTTTTATGTAGCGGCGGCTGGTGAACCGCTCGCAAACGCATACGTTTGACAGACGATCCGGATTCCCGCGCATTTATGACTGATGTTTCCCCAGGAAAGCCATCAGCCGGAGCACCCGGTTTCTGTCCGGGTTGCACCTTGGGCGCGAATGCTATTCAACAAAGTAAATATGGTGCAACCTGTTTCTTGAGATTAAGTTGCACCCTTTTCAATTTGCGACAAATCCTACGGTTTTTGCTCCCTTTTAGCGCAGTCCAGCCGCTTTGCTAGAAGAAAAAGCACCAAGCAAGCGCGGTACAGGCGTACCAGAATTTATTTCCTGACGAGCCGCGTAATATTCCGACAAAAAAAGGGTTGCACCCGGTTGCACCTCAACAATCGCACAGCTAATCTTGGCGCCAGCTGATGCCACGCAGTCGTGGCAAACATGAGGATAAAAACATGGCTACCACCACCCTTGGGGTCAAACTTGACGACCCGACCCGCGAACGCCTCAAGGCCGCCGCGACCTCGATTGATCGCACGCCGCACTGGTTGATCAAGCAGGCAATCTTCAATTACCTGGAAAAACTCGAGGGTGGTGCAACCCTGACCGAGCTGAGCGGTTTGACCAAGGATTCCGACGACAGCGTCGACGCGCCTCTGGATCATGCCCACCAGTGCTTCCTCGAATTCGCCGAAAGCATCCTGCCGCAGTCGGTTCTGCGCGCCTCGATCACCGCCGCCTATCGCCGCCCTGAGCCGGAAGTCGTGCCGATGCTGATCGAGCAGGCTCGCCTGCCGGCACCAATGGCCGAAGCCACCAACAAACTCGCCGCCTCGATTGCTGAAAAACTGCGCAATCAGAAGAGCGCTGGCGGCCGTGCCGGCATCGTTCAGGGCCTGCTGCAGGAATTCTCCCTGTCGTCCCAGGAAGGCGTGGCGCTGATGTGCCTGGCCGAGGCGCTGCTGCGCATCCCGGACAAAGGCACCCGTGACGCCCTGATCCGCGACAAGATCAGTACAGGAAACTGGCAGCCGCACCTGGGCAACAGCCCTTCGCTGTTCGTCAACGCCGCCACCTGGGGCCTGCTGCTGACCGGCAAGCTTGTATCCACTCACAACGAAGCCGGCCTGACTTCGTCCCTGAGCCGCATCATCGGCAAGAGCGGCGAGCCGATGATCCGCAAGGGCGTCGACATGGCCATGCGCCTGATGGGCGAGCAGTTCGTCACTGGCGAAACCATCGCCGAAGCCCTGGCCAACGCCAGCAAGTTCGAAGCCAAGGGCTTCCGTTATTCCTACGACATGCTGGGTGAAGCCGCACTCACCGAGCACGACGCCCAGAAGTACCTGGCCTCGTACGAACAAGCCATCCACTCGATCGGCAAAGCGTCCCACGGTCGCGGGATTTATGAAGGCCCGGGCATTTCCATCAAGCTGTCGGCCCTGCACCCTCGCTACAGCCGCGCCCAGTACGAGCGCGTGATGGATGAGCTGTACCCGCGCCTGCTGTCGCTGACCCTGCTGGCCAAGCAGTACGACATCGGCCTGAACATCGACGCCGAAGAAGCCGACCGCCTCGAGCTGTCGCTGGACCTGCTCGAGCGCCTGTGCTTCGAGCCGCAACTGACCGGCTGGAACGGCATCGGTTTCGTGATCCAGGCTTATCAGAAGCGTTGCCCGTACGTGATCGACTACGTGATCGACCTGGCTCGCCGCAGCCGTCATCGCCTGATGATTCGCCTGGTAAAAGGCGCGTACTGGGACAGCGAAATCAAGCGCGCCCAGGTCGAAGGCCTGGAAGGCTACCCGGTCTATACCCGCAAGGTGTACACCGACGTGTCCTACATCGCTTGCGCGCGCAAGCTGCTGTCGGTGCCGGAAGTCATCTACCCGCAGTTCGCCACGCACAACGCCCACACCCTGTCGGCCATTTATCACATCGCCGGTCAGAACTATTACCCGGGCCAGTACGAGTTCCAGTGCCTGCATGGCATGGGTGAACCGCTGTACGAACAGGTTGTAGGTAAAGTCTCCGAAGGCAAGCTGAACCGTCCGTGCCGCGTGTACGCACCGGTCGGCACCCACGAAACCCTGCTGGCCTACCTGGTGCGTCGCCTGCTGGAAAACGGCGCGAACACCTCGTTCGTCAACCGTATCGCCGACCAGTCGATTTCGATTCAGGAACTGGTGGCCGATCCGGTGGCGAGCATCGAGCAGATGGCGACCGTGGAAGGTGGTTTCGGCCTGCCGCACCCGCGCATTCCATTGCCGCGCGACCTGTATGGCTCCGAACGCGCCAACTCCAGCGGCATCGACATGGCCAACGAACATCGTTTGGCGTCGCTGTCCTGCGCACTTCTCGCTACCGCACACAACCACTGGAAAGCCGCACCGATACTCGGCTGCGCATCCAGCAACGAAGCCCCGGCTCCCGTGCTGAACCCGTCCGATCTGCGTGACGTGGTCGGTCATGTGCAGGAAGCCACCGTCGAAGACGTCGACAACGCGATCCAGTGCGCCCTCAACGCTGCACCGATCTGGCAGGCCACCCCGCCCGCCGAACGCGCCGCGATCCTGGAACGTGCCGCCGACCTGATGGAAGCCGAGATCCAGCCGCTGATGGGCCTGCTGGCTCGCGAAGCCGGCAAGACCTTCGCCAACGCCATCGCTGAGGTCCGCGAGGCCGTGGACTTCCTGCGTTATTACGCGGTGCAGGCACGCAACGATTTCACCAACGACGCTCACCGCCCGCTGGGTCCAGTGGTGTGCATCAGCCCGTGGAACTTCCCGCTGGCAATCTTCAGTGGTCAAGTGGCTGCTGCGCTGGCCGCCGGTAACCCGGTATTGGCCAAGCCTGCGGAACAGACTCCGCTGGTCGCCGCTCAAGCCGTGCGCCTGCTGCTCGAAGCCGGCATTCCCGAGGGCGTGCTGCAACTGCTGCCGGGTCGCGGTGAAACCGTGGGTGCCGGTCTGGTCGGCGACGATCGCGTCAAAGGCGTGATGTTCACCGGCTCCACCGAAGTCGCGCGCTTGCTGCAACGCAACATCGCCGGTCGTCTGGACAGCCAGGGTCGCCCGATCCCGCTGATCGCCGAAACCGGTGGCCAGAACGCAATGATCGTCGACTCTTCGGCACTGACCGAACAGGTGGTGATCGACGTGGTTTCGTCGGCCTTCGACAGCGCCGGCCAGCGTTGCTCGGCCCTGCGCGTCCTGTGCCTGCAGGAAGATTCCGCCGACCGCGTCATCGAAATGCTCAAGGGCGCGATGGCTGAAAGCCGTCTTGGCAACCCTGAGCGTCTGTCCGTGGACATCGGACCGGTCATCGACGCCGAAGCCAAGGCCGGCATCGAGAAGCACATCCAGGCCATGCGCGACAAAGGTCGCAGCGTGTACCAGGTGGCCATCGCCGATGCTGAAGAAGTCAAACGCGGCACCTTCGTGATGCCGACCCTGATCGAGCTGGAAAGCTTCGACGAGTTGCAGCGGGAGATCTTCGGCCCGGTGCTGCACGTGGTTCGCTACAAACGCAAGGACATCGATCAACTGATCGGTCAGATCAACGCTTCCGGTTACGGCCTGACCCTGGGTGTGCACACCCGCATCGACGAGACCATCGCCAAGGTGATCGACAACGTCAATGCCGGTAACGTCTACGTCAACCGCAACATCGTCGGTGCCGTGGTCGGCGTGCAGCCGTTCGGCGGCGAAGGCCTGTCGGGTACCGGCCCGAAAGCCGGTGGCCCGCTGTACCTGTACCGCCTGCTGTCGACCCGTCCTGCGGATGCGATCGAACAATCCTTCGCTCGTGGCGATGCCGCCGCAGCACCGGACGTTCGTCTGCGCGACGCCATGAGCAAGCCGCTGACCGCCCTGAAAGCCTGGGCCGACAGCCACAAATTTGCCGACCTGAGCACCCTGTGCGTGCAGTTCGCCGCACAATCGCAAAGCGGCATCACCCGCGTTCTGGCCGGCCCGACCGGCGAGCGCAACAGCTACGCGATCCTGCCACGGGAACACGTGCTGTGCCTGGCGGAAGTCGAAGGCGACCTGCTGACTCAACTGGCGGCGGTACTGGCTGTCGGCGGTTCGGCGGTGTGGCCGGAAGGTGAACTGAGCAAGGCACTGTTCGCACGTCTGCCGAAGGATATTCAGGCGCGCATCAAGCTGGTTTCCGACTGGAACAAGGACGAAGTGGTGTTTGACGCGGTTGTGCATCACGGCCATTCCGACCAGTTGCGTGCGGTTTGCCAGCAGGTTGCCAAGCGTGCTGGTGCGATTGTTGGGGTTCAGGGCCTGTCGCAGGGCGAGACCAACATTGCGCTGGAGCGCCTGGTGATTGAGCGTGCATTGAGCGTCAACACCGCTGCGGCGGGTGGTAATGCCAGTTTGATGACGATTGGCTAAACCCGACAATCCGGGCACCTGCAACAGGTGCCCGGTTCAGCAACAATCCCTGTGGGAGCGAGCTTGCTCGCGATAGCGGTCTGCCAGTCACCTTTAATATTGACTGATCTGCCGCCATCGCGAGCAAGCTCGATCCCACAGTGGTTTGTGGCGCTTGCTAAGTTTCTGCGCGGCTCCAACATCACCCTTATCAATCATCCTGTTCAGCCTCTATTCCCAGCCTTAGACTCGGCCCATCCCAACAATAGGTAGGCCGCCATGTCCGAGACGTTGCTCAGTTCCCGCAATCTGGCTTTCGAGCTGTATGAAGTCCTCGATGCCGAGGGCCTGACCCAGCGTGAACGTTTCGCCGAGCACAATCGAGAAACCTTCGATGCGGCCATTGGCACTGCCCGCAGCATCGCCGAGAGGTTCTTCGCCCCGCACAACCGCAAGGGCGACGAGAACGAGCCGCGCTACGAGAACGGTCAGGCGATTCTGATTCCGGAAGTGAAACCGGCGGTGGATGCTTTCCTCGAAGCCGGCTTCCTCAACGCCGCGCGCAGTTTTGACGCCGGCGGCATGCAACTTCCTACGCTACTGTCCCAAGCCTGCTTCGCACACTTCCAGTCGGCCAACGCCGCTTCGACCTCTTATCCGTTCCTGACCATGGGCGCGGCCAACCTGATCGAAAGCTTCGGCACCGATGAGCAGAAACGCCGCTTCCTGCAACCGATGATCGACGGGCGTTTCTTCGGCACCATGGCCCTGACCGAACCCCACGCGGGCTCATCGCTGTCGGATATTCGTACCCGCGCGGAGCCTGCGTCCGACGGCACTTATCGCCTCAAGGGCAACAAGATCTTCATTTCCGGTGGCGATCATCCGCTGTCGGAAAACATCGTGCACATGGTCCTGGCCAAGCTGCCGGACGCGCCGGCCGGGGTGAAGGGCATCTCGCTGTTCATCGTGCCCAAGTTCCTGGTCAACGACGACGGCAGCCTTGGCCAGCGCAACGACGTGCTGCTCGCGGGGCTGTTCCACAAGATGGGCTGGCGTGGCACCACCTCCACCGCGCTGAATTTCGGCGATAACGGCGAGTGTGTCGGCTATCTGGTGGGCAAGCCACACCAGGGCTTGAGCTACATGTTCCAGATGATGAACGAAGCGCGGATTGGCGTCGGCATGGGCGCGGTAATGCTCGGCTACGCCGGCTACCTGTACTCGCTGGAGTACGCCCGCGAGCGTCCGCAAGGCCGCGTGCCGGACAGCAAGGACCCGAACACCGCGCCGGTGGCAATCATCCAGCACGCTGATGTCAAACGCATGCTGCTGACACAAAAGGCCTACGTTGAAGGCTCGTTCGACCTCGGCCTGTACGCGGCGCGGCTGTTCGATGACACTACCACCCTTGAGACCGAAGCCGAACGCAAGCAGGCCCATGAACTGCTGGACCTGCTGACGCCGATCGTCAAATCCTGGCCGTCGGAGTTCTGCCTGAAGGCCAACGAACTGGCGATCCAGATCCTCGGCGGCCATGGCTACACCCGTGAATACCCGGTGGAGCAGTACTATCGCGACAATCGCCTGAACCCGATCCACGAAGGCACCCACGGCATTCAATCGCTGGACCTGCTGGGGCGCAAACTGGCGCAGAACGGTGGCGCGGGGCTCAAGCAACTGATCCGCCTGATCGCCGACACCGCCGAGCGTGCCCAGGCGTTCGAGTCGCTGACGCCACTACGCGAGCCGCTGGAGAAACTGGTGGCGCGCCTGCAAGCCGTGACCATCGGCCTGCTGACCGACCTGGCCCAGGGCAAGGTCAACAGCAGCCTGGCGAACTCGGCGCTGTACCTGAAGGTGTTCGGGCACACGGTGATCGGCTGGCGCTGGCTGGAACAGGCCATTCGTGCCGAGGAAGGGCTGGCAAAAGGCAATGCGGCGGATGTGGGCTTCTATAAAGGCAAGTTGCAGGCGGCGCGCTACTTCCTGACGTGGGAAGTACCGGGGTGCCACCATGAGCTGGCGATTCTTGAGGCGCGGGATGATGTTTGCCTGGGCATGCAGGATGAGTGGTTCTGATCCCGCATCTGGGGCGTAGCTGAAATTCGCGAGCAGGCTCGCTCCCACATTGGAATGCATTTCCCTGTGGGAGCGAGCCTGCTCGCGAAGAGGTCTGCACAAACGAAACATCAACTCAGCTTGAACCCACCCATCTGCCGCGCCAGATCATCCGCCAACCGCTGCAACGTCTGGCAATCCTCACGACAAGCCCTGACCTCCCCCGCCGTCGCCCGCGCCAGATCGGAAATGCCCTGCACGTTGCGATTGATTTCCTCGGTGACTGCCGATTGCTCTTCCGTCGCCGTCGCCACCTGATGGTTCATGTCGCTGATGCGCTCCACCTGCCCGGTAATCGCGGTCAACGAGGTGCCGGTACGCTGACTCGACTCGACACCCGTCCCGGTCGCAGCTTGCCCTGAGTGCATCGACGACACCGCGTTCTCCGCACCTTGCTTGAGGCTGCCGATCATCTGCTGGATTTCATCGGTGGACGATTGCGTACGCCGCGCCAGGGTACGCACTTCATCGGCCACCACGGCGAACCCACGCCCCATGTCACCCGCGCGCGCCGCTTCGATAGCGGCGTTGAGCGCCAGCAGGTTGGTCTGCTCGGAAATCCCGCGAATCACCGCCAGCACCTGATCGATGGATGCCACTTGATGAGCCAGCTCGGCCACCGCCGTGGCCGCTACACCGATTTCCCGGGACATGCTTTCAATGTGGCGGATAGAACCACCCACCACTTCCCGCGCCTGCAACGCTTCATCACGGGCGGTTTGTGACGCGAACGCCGCGTTGCCGGCATTCTGCGCAATGTCCTGCACGGTCAGGCCCATTTCGTGAACAGCGGTAGCGACCATGTCAGTCATTTCCTGCTGACGACCAGAGCGTTCAGCCGTGTTGTCCACCACCCGCGCCACCTGGCCGACAGCGGTGCGCAGGCGCTCGCTGGTTGTCAGCACTTCACCGATCATGTCGCGCTGGCTATCCAGGAACCGATTGAAACCGCGCGCCAGATCACCCAACTCATCGGCGCGACTGGAATCCAGCCGCTGGGTCAAATCTCCACCACCGCTACCGATGGCAACCAGCGCCGCTGTTACCTGACGAATCGGCCGCACCAGCCCACGAGCCAGCAACACCACCAGCAACAGGCACACCAGCGCCACCGCCAGGCCGATGCCGCTGCTCATCCACATGGCGCGGCGGGCTTCGGCGTAGATCTGCGATTGCGGCACTTCGGCCACCAGGGTCCAGCCGAGATCACGCAGCGGCAAGCTCAAGGCGAGGAAGTCTTCGCCGTCGCGCTGGAAGCCGCTGCTGGTGGCGGCTTTTTGACTCATCACCGCTTGCGCCGCCGTAGCACCAATCTGCTCAGCCAAGGTGCGTTTGCCGCTGAACTGCGCCTCGGGATGCACCTGGATCAAACCGTCGGAACGCACGAGATAGACCTTGCCGCGCTCACCGAAGCTGAAATTGTGAATCAGCTCCGACAGCTCTTTCATGCTCAGGCCAAGCCCGGCAACGCCCACGACTTTGCCGGCCTGCTCGACCTTGAGGTCGATGAACAGCGCCAATTCTCCGGTGGCCGTGTCGTTGTCGATATTGAGCGTGCGTGGCTGGTTGCTGTCGAGGAAGGAGTAGAACCAGGCGTCCTTGGGGTTGGATCGGCTGAGGGTTCGGTCCAGGCCTTTCTCGGTGAAATAGTGGTTGGAGGCGGTCCCGACAATCAGCGCAGTAAACGCCTTGTGCTCAGCGCGGATGCCTTCCAGATAGCTGACGAAAGTAGCGGTCTGGGCACCGTCTTCCCCTCTGGCCAACCAGTCGCGCACCATGCTGTTGCTGGCGATGTCCTTCGCGGCGGTGAGGGGCTGGACGAGGATGCGCTCGATGTCGTTGCGCATCGCTTCGATGCTCGACGGTAATGCCTGCTCGACCAGATAGCTCTGGGCGAGACGGTTGACCACGAGGGTATAAATGCCAACCACGATCAGGATACTGACCAGAAGGGCGGTGCCCATGCTCAGGATCAACTGCCATTGAATACTGCGTCGCCAGAACTGCATGGAGCACCCCCAAAGAATAAGAGGCTGAAACACTGCAACAGCCGTGCCGATTGTATACAAACCAATCGACAATCTATTCTTTGGTTGTGCGCAAAGGCGATCAGGCCTGATTGATCGTCTTGGAGATCACTTCAACCGTGGCGCTGACTTGCTCTTGGTAACGGTTGAGTTCGAGCTTGTGCTGTTTCTGCATTTCAATCTGCTGGGAGCACAGATTCATCGCCGCCAGCACCAGCAATCGGTCTCCGATCAGTGTCGGGTACTTCCTCTTGGTTTCGGCCAGGGCTGCCTTCAACATCATCGCGGCGTCCAGCAGGGTTTGTTCTTCCCCGGCCGGCGCCTTGATCGAATAGTCCTCCCCCAGGATCGAGACGACTTTTACCCCTGCGGCGTTGTAACTCATGCGCTGACAGGACCTGCGCTGACGCGCTCAACCAGGGCCTGGATGCGAGCCGCCGTGGCACCTTGTTTCTCTTCCTGCTCCATCAGGCTCAGTTGCAGGCTTTCGTTTTCATCCTTGGCCTGCGCCAGTTCTGCAGTCAGGGTCTGGTTGGTGCCGAGCAACGTCTGGTTCTGTTGCACCAGGTCGCTGACCAGTTGTTCCAATTGGCTTAGGGATGCTTCCAACATTTTGATATTCCGGGCTTTTTCAAAGGGCGCGTACGATAAAGAAAAGTCACCGTGGATGCCAGGGTTATACAGGCGCAAAGCCTTGATTTTGCTGACGGGCGACCTTCCTCGCGAGTTTTAAAGACTGCGGCAGGCCAATCTGGTTCCTGCACTTCGTCGCCCGCCCCCAACTTGTGTAGGAGCGAGCTCGCTCGCGATGATTTCAATGGCGACGCGTTGAGTCAGGCAGTACGCGTTATCGTTGACGCCCATCGCGAGCAAGCTCGCTCCTACAGGGTTCTGCGTTTCAAAAGCTTTTTGACAGCATCACATTTCAACAGGTTAGAATCACTGGCACGCAGACTGCATGGTCAGTTTGTGCCCGCCTTTCAGCTTTCTGGAGTACTGCCTTTGAATGCGACGACCATCAACAGCCTGTTCTTGATCGGCGCGTTGCTGGTAGGTGCGAGCATTCTGGTGAGCTCCCTTTCGTCGCGCCTCGGCATCCCGATTCTGGTGATCATCCTGGCTGTCGGCATGGCGGCCGGCGTCGATGGCGGCGGCATTATCTTCGACAACTACCCCACGGCTTATCTGGTCGGCAACCTCGCACTGGCGGTGATCCTGCTCGACGGCGGCTTGCGTACCCGGGTCTCGAGTTTCCGCGTAGCGTTATGGCCGGCGCTCTCATTGGCCACGGTCGGAGTGCTGATTACCACCGGGCTGACCGGCATGGCGGCCGCCTGGCTGTTCGACCTGAACCTGATCCAGGGCCTGCTGATCGGGGCCATTGTCGGCTCCACCGACGCCGCGGCGGTGTTCTCGCTGTTGGGTGGCAAAGGCCTGAACGAACGGGTAACCGCCAGCCTTGAAATCGAATCCGGCAGCAACGACCCGATGGCGGTGTTCCTCACCGTCACCCTGATCGACATGCTCGCCAGCGGCCAGACCGGCCTGCACTGGAGCCTGCTAACCCATCTGCTGCGCGAATTCGGCATCGGTGGCGTCATTGGCCTGGGCGGTGGCTGGCTCATGCTGCAACTGGTCAACCGTATCAACCTGGCCACCGGTCTTTATCCGATCCTGGTCATCGCCGGTGGCCTGCTGGTGTTTGCCCTGACCAACGCCCTGCACGGCAGCGGCTTCCTTGCCGTGTACCTGTGCGGTCTGGTGATCGGCAACCGTCCGGTGCGCAGCCGCCACGGCATTTTGCACATGCTCGACGGCATGGCCTGGCTGGCGCAGATCGGCATGTTCCTGGTGCTGGGGCTGTTGGTGACACCTCACGACCTGCTGCCAATCGCCTTGCCGGCACTGGCACTGGCGCTGTGGATGATTCTGTTTGCCCGACCACTGTCGGTGGTGGTCGGCCTGCTGCCGTTCAAGGCATTCCATGGTCGTGAGAAAGTGTTCATTTCCTGGGTCGGCCTGCGCGGCGCGGTCCCGATCATTCTGGCGGTGTTCCCGCTGATGGCCGGCCTGCCCAACGCCCAGCTGTACTTCAACCTCGCCTTCTTTATCGTGCTGGTGTCGCTGCTGGTTCAGGGCACGAGCCTTCCGTGGGTCGCCAAGCTGCTCAAGGTGACGGTGCCTCCGGATCCTGCCCCCATCTCGCGCTCGGCCCTGGAAGTGCACGTCACCAGCGAGTGGGAGCTGTTCGTTTATCGCCTCGGCGCGGAAAAATGGTGCATCGGTTCGCCCCTGCGTGAGCTGAAAATGCCCGAAGGCACCCGTATCGCAGCCCTGTTTCGTGGTCAACAATTGCTCCATCCGTCGGGTAGTACGGTGCTGGAAGTCGATGATTTGCTGTGTGTTATCGGCCATGAACACAACCTGCCGGCCCTCGGAAAACTCTTCAGCCAGGCACCCCAACGGGGCCTCGATCTGCGCTTCTTCGGCGACTTCGTACTCGAAGGAGACGCCCAGCTGGCCGCGGTTGCGGCCCTGTATGGGCTGAAGGTCGAAGGCATCGATCCGGACATGTCCCTGGGCCACTTCATAGCCCAGAAAGTCGGCGGCGCGCCGGTGGTGGGCGACCAGGTGGAATGGAACAACACCATCTGGACCGTGGCGGTCATGGACGGGAACAAGATCGGCAAAGTGGGCGTCAGATTCCCCGAAGGAAGTCGCCCGGGTCCCGGACTCTTCCTCTAAACTGCTTCCACTCTCACTTGCTTGACCGGTCTTTATGCCTAACCTGCGCTCCTTTTTCGCCATTGCCCTTCTGGGCTTGAGTCTCTCTGTCGGCCCCCTTGGTTTTTCACAAGCGGCACAAGCGGCCGAACCGCCCTCCAGCGAAGCCGTGCAAGCGAGCCTGGACAAGATTGCCGACCGCAAACTGCCGGAAGCCGATCAGAAGGCTTTGCAATCCGTCCTGCAAGGCACGCTGAACCAGCTCAACAACAAGCGTGACTACGAGCAGAAGCTGACCGATCTCAAGCAAACGTTGAGTTCTGCCCCCAAGCAGACGATCGAGAACCAGCGCGAACTGACCCGCCTCAAGGCCAGCACTGTGGTGCCGGTGGCGCAGCGCTTCGCCAAAGAGTCGATCCAGCAGCTGGAGCAAATGCTCACTGAGCGCTCCACCCAGCAAAGCGACCTGCAAAAAGCCCTGGGCGATGCCAACAGCCTGATCATCACTGCCCAGACCCGCCCCGAGCGCGCCCAGGCGGAGATATCCAGCAGTCAGACGCGCATTCAGCAGATCAACAATATCCTCAAGAACGGCAAGGACGCCGGCAAGACCCTGAGCGCCGAGCAGCGCGACCAGCTCAATGCCGAACTGGCGGCACTGAACGCCCTGATCCCGCTGCGCCGCCAGGAACTGGCCGGCAATACCCAATTGCAAGACCTCGGCAACAGCCAGCATGACCTGTTGTCGGAGCGATCCGACCGCCTGGACAAGGAAATCCAGGAACTGCAAACCCTGATCAACCAGAAGCGTCTGGCGTTGTCCCAGGAAACGGTCACCCAGCAATCCATCGAAGCGCAGAAAGCCGGCGGCAGCAGCCTGCTGGCCACCGAAAGCGCGGCCAACCTGAAGCTCTCGGACTATCTGCTCAAAAGCACCGACCGCCTCAACGAAGTCACCCAGCAGAACCTGCAGACCAAGCAACAACTGGACAGCCTGACCCAGAGCGATTCGGCGCTGGACGAGCAAATCAACGTGCTCAAAGGCAGCCTGCTGCTCTCGAAGATTCTCTACAAACAGAAACAGGCGTTGCCGCGCCTGCGGCTCGACCGCAACCTGGCTGACCAGATCGCTGATATTCGCCTGTATCAGTTCGAAGTCAGCCAGCAACGGGAACTGCTGAGCAATCCGACTACCTACGTTGAAAACCTGCTGTCGACCCAGCCTCCCGAGCAAGTCACGCCGCAGTTGCGCAAAAGCCTGATGGAACTGGCCACCACCCGCGCCGACCTGCTGGAGCGGCTCAATCGCGAACTGAGCGCAGTGCTCAATGAATCCATCACCCTGCAACTGAACCAGAAACAACTGCTCAGCACCGCGCAAAGCCTGCGGGCGACGCTCGATGAGCAGATGTTCTGGATTCCAAGCAACAAGCCGCTGGACCTGGAGTGGATTCACAGCGTACCGGATCGCCTCCAGCGTCAACTCGATTCACTCCCGGTCCTGTCAAGCCTGAGCGAACTGACCGACGGATTGACCCAACGCCCGCTGCTGTTCCTGCCATTGGCGCTACTGATCGGTGCGCTGCTGTGGCGGCGCAAGAGTCTGTACGCTCGACTGAACAAGGTTCACCAGGACATCGGTCACTTCAAACGCGATAGCCAATGGCACACCCCGCAGGCGATTCTGATCAACATCCTGCTGGCGATGCCGGTTTCCCTGGGCCTCGCCTTGTGCGGGCTGGCCCTGCAAATCGACGCCCGTGGGCAGAACGCCAATATGGGCGCGGCGCTGCTGCAAATGGCCGGGGCCTGGCTGGTGTTCTACACCGCCTACCGGATCCTCGCGCCGGGTGGCGTGGCAGAACTGCATTTCCGCTGGGAAAAGCCCCAGGTGGAATTCCTGCGCAGATGGATCCGCCGCCTCGGCATCGTGGTGATGGCGCTGGTGACCGTAGTGGCCGTTGCCGAACAGCAACCGGCGGCGCTGGCCGATGACGTGCTCGGCATGCCGGTGGTGCTCACCTGCTACGCCTTGATGACCTTGCTGCTCAGCCGCTTGCTCATCAGCAGCCCGACCCACGAGAACGCCTCGCTGTTCCGCAAACTGGTGGGGATCCTGTTCACCGCCCTGCCTGTCGCGCTGTTCGTGGCGGTGTGCTTCGGCTACTACTACACCGCGCTGAAGCTCAGCGACCGCTTGATCAATACCCTGTACCTGCTGATGTTCTGGCTAGTGATCGAAGCCACCTTCGTGCGCGGCCTCAGCGTGGCGGCCCGGCGGCTGGCCTACCAGCGCGCCCTGACCAAGCGCCTGGCCGCCAAAGAGGCCGGCGACGGCGAAACGGTGATCGAAGAGCCGACCATGGACATCGAGAAGGTCAACGAACAGTCCCTGCGCCTGATCCGCCTGGCACTGCTCGGCGGTTTCATGGCGGCGCTGTATTGGGTCTGGGCCGACCTGATCACCGTGTTCTCGTACCTGGACAACATCACCCTCTACGAATACACCAGCGGTACCGGCGCCAACATGAGCATGGTGCCGATCAGCATCGGCGACATGCTCGGTGCGCTGATCATCATCGGCATCACCTTCGCCCTGGCGCGCAACTTGCCCGGCCTGCTGGAAGTCTTCGTGCTGTCCAAGCTCAACCTGGCCCAGGGCAGCGCCTACGCGACCACCACGCTGCTCTCGTACGTGATCGCCGGCGTCGGTTTCGTCTCGACGCTGTCGACCCTGGGCGTGAGCTGGGACAAGTTGCAATGGCTGGTGGCGGCGCTGTCGGTCGGCCTCGGTTTCGGCATGCAGGAAATCTTCGCCAACTTCATTTCCGGCATCATGATCCTGTTCGAACGTCCGGTGCGGATCGGTGACACCATCACCATCGGCAACCTGTCGGGTACGGTGAGCAAGATCCGCATCCGTGCCACGACCATCACCGACTTCGACCGCAAGGACATCATCGTCCCGAACAAGACGTTCATCACCGGGCAACTGATCAACTGGTCGCTGACCGACACCATCACCCGGGTGACCCTCAAGCTCGGGGTCGACTACGGCTCGGACCTGGACCTGGTGAAAGAGTTGCTGCTCAAGGCTGCCCGGGAAAACCCGCGCGTCCTGAAAGATCCGGAGCCGCATGTGTACTTCCTGAATTTCGGCGAAAGCACCCTCGACCACGAGTTGCGCATGCACGTGCGCGACCTCGGCGACCGCAACCCGGTGCTCGACGAGGTCAACCGCTTCATCAACCGCGAGTTCAAGAAGCAACACATCAACATCTCGTTCCGGCAGATGGAGGTTTACCTCAAGAACCTGCACGGCCAGGAATACAAGATGGTGCCAATCGAGCCTGAAGCGAAAACCATCGTGCCGATCGTCGACGGCAGGCCGGCGCAAGAACCGCCCGCCGCCAAACTCGACTAACCGGTCTTTCCCCAGCAGAATGCTCGGACATTCTGCTGGAGCCGGTCCTTGAAAGCCCTCGACGAACTCACCTTCGATAATCGCTTCGACCGCCTGGGCGACGCGTTTTCCGCCCATGTGCTGCCAGAGCCCATCGACAATCCGCGCCTGGTCGTGGCCAGCCCCGCCGCCATGGCCCTGCTGGATCTCGACCCGGCCGAAGCCGAAACCCCGGAGTTCGCCGAACTGTTCAGCGGCCACAAGCTCTGGGCCGATGCGATTCCGAGGGCGATGGTCTATTCCGGGCATCAGTTCGGTTCCTACAACCCGCAACTGGGCGACGGTCGCGGCCTGTTGCTCGGCGAGGTGTACAACGAGGCCGGCGAACATTGGGACCTGCACCTCAAGGGCGCCGGCCAGACGCCGTTTTCACGCATGGGCGATGGCCGGGCGGTACTGCGTTCGTCGATCCGCGAGTTTCTCGCGTCCGAAGCCCTGAATGCCCTGAACATCCCGACCACCCGCGCCCTGTGCGTGATCGGCTCCGACACCCCGGTGTGGCGCGAAAAGCAGGAGCGCGCGGCCATGGTCCTGCGCCTGGCGCCAAGCCATGTGCGTTTCGGCCACTTCGAATACTTCTACTACACCAAACGCCCCGAGCAGCAGAAAGTGCTGGGTGATCACGTGCTGGCCATGCACTTCCCAGAGTGCCTGGAACAACCGGAACCGTACCTGGCGATGTTCCGCGAAGTGGTCGAGCGCAATGCCGAACTGATCGCCAAATGGCAGGCCTATGGTTTCTGCCACGGGGTGATGAACACCGACAACATGTCGATCCTGGGCATCACCTTTGATTTCGGCCCTTTCGCCTTCCTCGACGACTTCGACGCCAACTTCATCTGCAATCACTCCGACGACCAGGGCCGTTACTCCTTCAGCAACCAGGTGCCGATTGGCCAGTGGAACCTCAGCGCCTTGGCTCAGGCTCTTACGCCGTTCATCAGCGTCGAAGCCCTGCGCGAAACCCTGGGCCTCTACCTGCCGCTGTTCCAGGCCCATTACCTGGACCTGATGCGCCGCCGCCTCGGCCTGACCACGGCGGAGGATGACGACCAGAAACTGCTGGAGAACCTGCTGCAACTGATGCAAAACAGCGGCGTCGACTACAGCCTGTTTTTCCGCCGTTTGGGTGATGAAGCACCGGAACAGGCCATCACCCGCTTGCGCGATGACTTCGTCGACCTCAAGGGCTTTGATGCCTGGGGCGAACTCTATGTCGCCCGGGTCGCCCGTGAAGGCGCAGTTGATCAGGAGCAGCGCCGCCAGCGGATGCACGCGGTCAACCCCCTGTACATCCTGCGCAATTACCTGGCGCAAAAGGCCATCGATGCGGCAGAGAGCGGCGACTATTCAGAAGTTCGACGACTGCATGCGGTGCTGAGCAATCCGTTCGAGGAACAACCGGGGATGGAAAGCTACGCCGAGAGACCTCCGGAATGGGGCAAGCATCTGGAGATCAGTTGTTCGTCGTGAGGCGCACACAATTGAAAATCTGGAGACCTGTCTCCAGATAAGGATCATTCGCTTTCGACTGGACGACTTGTCATGACCGACCCACTCCTCATCCCCTGCCCCCACTGCAACGGCCTCAACCGCATCCCCGCCGAGCGTCTCAACGACCACCCGAAATGTGGACGCTGCAAGGCCGAAGTCCTGCTGAACAAGCCGTTTGAATTGAAACAAGGCGATTACGCCAGCCAGATCAAGGGCGATCTGCCGCTGCTGGTGGACGTGTGGGCGGACTGGTGCGGGCCGTGCAAGTCGTTTGCACCGGTGTTCGAGCAGGCGGCCGGGCAACTGGAGGGCAAGTGCCGATTGGCCAAGCTGGACAGCGAGGCGAACCAGCAGTTGTCGGCGCAGTTGGGGATTCGCTCGATCCCGAGCCTGATCCTGTTCAGGAACGGCCGGGAAGTCGCCCGGCAGAGCGGGGCTTTTCCGTTGCCGCAGTTGATGGCCTGGCTGCGTAGCCAGGGCATCTGAAACAATACAGATCCTGTGGGAGCGAGCTTGCTCGCGATGACGGTGTGTCAGTCAACAGAGATGTTGAATTTGACGTCCTCATCGCGAGCAAGCTCGCTCCCACAGTGTTTTGTTTCGCCTGGAAGATCAGGCGTTCTCCAGCAGGTTATGCAGCTCGACAAATTGCTGGGTCAGCTTGTGCCGCGGGTCGAGATGGATCAGCGGCGTGTTGGCCTGGTGGGATTCGCGCATGCGTACCGAGCTGGCCAGGTACACCGGCAGCACCGGCAGGCCTTCTGCGATCAGTTCGTCGAGGATTTGCTGGGGCAGGCTGGCGCGGGCCTGGAACTGGTTGACGACGATGCCTTCGACTTCCAGGCCTTCGTTATGGTCGTCCTTCAACTCTTCGATTTCCGCCATCAGGCCGTACAGTGCCTGACGTGAAAAACTGTCGCAATCGAAGGGAATCAACACACGATCAGCGGCAATCAATGCAGAAACCGCATAAAAATTCAGCGCTGGCGGAGTATCGAGGTAAATCCGGTCGTAGTCTTCGCTCAGCTCCTCAAGCAACTTACGCAGCTTGTTGATCTTGTGCTTGGCTTCAAGTTTTGGCTGCAAGTCCGCCAGTTCGGCGGTGGCGGTAATAACGTGGAGGTTATCGAAGGGGGTTTCGTAGATGTCGACCTGATTCTTTTTGGAGAACGGCCCGGAAGACAGCGTCTGCTTGAAGAAATCGGCGATGCCCATCGGGATGTCGCTACCAGTGAGCCCCGTCAGGTATTGAGTGGAGTTGGCCTGGGCATCGAGATCCACCAACAAGGTGCGAAAACCCTCGCTGGCACTGACCGCCGCCAGATTGCAGGCAATGCTGGATTTGCCAACGCCACCTTTCTGATTGAACACCACGCGCCGCATGTCAAAACCTCCGTGTATCAAAGAATGACCGAGTGTAGTGGTGCACGGCGTTGCTTCGCTACCTTGTCGGCACAGGGACTACACAGTCAGTTGCCTTCTCTTGCTTGAAAAGCCCTGAACGGCCCGATGGTTTGACGCAGGAACCGACAGACGGAGTAGTGATTGTGTGAATAATTACCAATCGCTCAGTTTTTGCGAGCCAGTCGCTGCATCTTGTTGAGCAAAATGTAACCAGCATTTGCTACACGTTCCCGGCACCGGGATAATGCGCGCCACTCGGCGGCAAACGCCGCGCAGGGTGAGTCTCGGCTCTCGGCCACTCCCCGCGTCAAGTAAGCCTGTGAGGGCGGGATGAATGTCTGTGATCAACTTCAACATCGCCCAATGGCGCGCATGGGCCTCGGGGCTTGAGAGCGTGAACGATTGGCAGGCCTGGAGCCGGCAACCCGTCGTGCTGCCGGACAGCGATGCCGCTCCCGACGTTTCCTTTCTGCCGGCCATGCAGCGCCGCAGGCTCAGCCGCCTGGCACGGATGGCATTCAGTGTCGGCTGGCCATTGGCCGAAGGCCGGCAGGATCTGCCATTGGTCTTTGTTTCCCGTCACGGCGAAACGCCGCGCACCGTCGATATTCTCAGTGATCTGGCCACCGACCAGCCGCTGTCACCGACCCGGTTCAGCTTGTCGGTGCATAACGCGATTATTGGTTTGTGGTCGATCATGCGCGGTGAAACCAGCGAAATGACGGCCCTGGCCGCCGCAGGCGATGGCCTGGAGCACGGCATGCTCGAAGCTGCCGCGCTGCTGGCCGAAGGCGCTGGCGCGGTACTGCTGGTGGTCACCGAAGAGCGGCCGCCGGAGGCTTACGCGACCTGGATCGACGACGTGCCGTTCCCTTATGCCGTCGGCCTGCTGATCACACCCGGTACCGACTGGCAGCTGTCCCTGAACAGCCCCTCGGATGCGTTGTCCAAATCCCGCTGGCCCCACGCGCTGAATCTGTTGCGTATGCTGCTCGGCCAGCAAACCACCTGCCAACATGCCTGGAAAAATCGTGTATGGACCTGGCAACGCAACCCGTGACCGAGAAAAACCGCGACGCCTATTACTGGCGCTTGCTGGCCACCGCCGCGAGCTTTGCCCTGTTCGGGTTGGGCGGCCTGTGCCTGCGCCTGGTGATTTTCCCTGTGCTGAACTGCCTGCCGGGCGACGCCCGGACCCATCGGCTGCGGGCCCGGCAAACGGTCAGCCGCTGTTTCTGGATTTTTGTGCGCTTCATGGCCCGTACCGGGGTGCTGACCTACGACATTGAAGGCGCGGAAAAACTCGGTCGCCCCGGGCAAATGATCCTTGCCAATCACCCCTCGCTGATCGACGTGGTGTTTCTGATCGGCCTGGTGCGTCACGCCAACTGCGTGGTCAAGCAAAGCCTGTGGGAAAACCCTTTTACCCGCGGACCGCTACGCTGCACCGAATACATCAGCAACGACGGCAGCATGGACATGCTCGACGCGGCGGCCGACGCGCTGAAAGACGGCCAGACCCTGATCATTTTCCCCGAAGGTACGCGCACCCGCCCCGACCAGGCACCGGCCTTTCATCGGGGCGGTGCGGCAATCGCCGTGCGGGGTGCGAAAATCCTCACCCCGGTCATTATCAAGGTCAACCCGACCACATTGACCAAGGCCGAGCCCTGGTACCGCATCCCCAAGCGCCGCGTGCACTTCAGTTTCCGGGTCGGGGCCGATATAGACCCACAGGCCTTCGCCGCGCTGGGGCCAGCTCCACAAGCCTCGCGCAAGCTCAACGATTATCTACATTCTTACTTCATCAAGGAGCTCGCCGAAGATGAGCGATCGGAACACCCATAGCCTGGTGCTGGAAATCAAAGAGCTGATCATCGAAGCCCTGGGCCTCGAGGACATCAGCGCCGAAGACATCGGCAACGAGCAGACACTGTTCGGCGAAGGCTTGGGCCTGGACTCGGTGGACGCCCTGGAACTGGGCCTGGCCATCCAGAAAAAGTACGGCATCAAAATCGATGCCGATGCCAAAGACACCCGTAACCACTTCAGTAACGTGGCGAGCCTTGCGGCGTTCGTCACTGCAAAACAGGCAGCTTGAGACCGGACCATGCAAACTCGTGACGACATCTTCAACACCCTGCGCGATGCCCTGGTCGAGCTATTCGAACTGGACCCCGAGCGTGTGAGCCTGGAATCCAACCTGTATCAGGACCTGGAAATCGACAGCATCGACGCGGTTGACCTGATCGATCACATCAAACGCCAGACGGGCAAGAAAATCGCCGCCGAAGAATTCAAATCGGTGCGTACCGTCAGTGACGTGGTCGAGGCGGTCTACCGTCTGGTTCAACCGGCCGCATGAGTCGACTGATCGGCCTCGGCCTGCTGCTGGCAGGCCTTTTGTATCCCTTTGCGGTGTATTTCGGCATGGAGCACTTCGCCCCCTGGCAGTTCGGCCTGCTGCTGGGCGGACTGTGGCTGGCCCGGGCGCTGACCGGCAAACGTCGGCCCGGCAGCCTGTGGATGGCGACGGTGGCCATTGTGTTCTGCCTGTTGCTGGCACTGTTCGACAGCCCGGCGCTGTTGCGCTGGTATCCGGTGTTGATCAGCGCCTTCATGTTGGTGCTGTTCGGCTCGAGCCTGACATTCGGCCCACCGATCGTCGAACGCCTGGCCCGGGTGCGCGAACCGCAATTGCCGGCCGAGGGCATTCGCTATACCCGTCAGGTGACCGTCGCCTGGAGTGTCTTTTTTCTATGCAACGGTTTGTGTGCCGCCGCCCTGACCCTTTGGGCGCCGCTGAGCTGGTGGACGCTGTACACCGGCCTGATCTCCTACGGATTGATAGGCCTGATGTTTGCCATTGAATGGCTGATACGACTTAGGGTACGAGGCCACCCATGAATTGGATAAAACTTGAGCACCTGCTGCTCAAGGCTCAGCCGGACCGCGCCATCACGACCGGTCCGGCACTGGATCACGCCCGACTCTGCGGACTGGCGCTGAGCCTGGCCGCCGGCCTGCAAGCCCGGGGTGTCCGGCAGATTGCCGTGCACCTTGAGGATGCCGCCGACCTGGCGATTGCCCTGCTCGGTGCCTGGCGTGCCGGGGTCAGCGTGCTGCTGCCGTCCGACCTGCAACCGCAGACCCGCCAACGCTGGTCAGCCGAAGTTGATCTGTGGCTGACCGATCAGCCCGACGACACGCACCTTGGCGATCTCCAACAGCCACCGCTCAGCGCCGCCGCGCTGGACCTGGGTAACTGTCGACTCAGCCTGTGCACATCAGGTTCCAGTGGCGAACCCAAGCGCATCGAAAAAAACCTGCGACAACTGGCCAATGAAGTCGAAGCCCTGGAACAGCTGTGGGGCTCTGGCCTGGGCCCGGCGTGCATCATTGGCAGCGTCGCCACCCAGCACATCTACGGTTTGTTGTTTCGGGTACTGTGGCCGTTGTGCGCCGGACGTGCGTTCGTACGCAAGCAACTGGCGTTCCCGGAAGACCTGCAACGTGCAAGCCGCGAGCACCCGGCCTTCGCCTGGGTGGCCAGCCCGGCGCTGCTCAAGCGCATGGGCGACAACCTCGACTGGCCGGCCTTGAGCTGCGTTCGCCAGGTGTTTTCCTCCGGCGGCGCATTGCCGGTCGAGGCCGCACAGAGCCTGCATGAACGTCTCGGGCAATGGCCAACGGAAATTTTCGGCAGCTCGGAAACCGGCGGCATCGCCTGGCGTCAGGGCGCTGAACTCTGGCAGCCCTTTGCCGATGTCACGCTGACTCAAGACAGTGAGGGCGCGCTGCTGATCGCTTCGCCTTACTTGCCTGACGGTCATGTCGAACAGACTGCCGATTCGGCACGCATCGCCGTCGATGGTCGCTTCGAATTGCTCGGGCGACTGGACCGGATCGTCAAACTGGAAGAAAAACGCATCTCGCTGCCGATGCTGGAACAGGCTCTCATGGCCCATGACTGGGTCAGCGAAGCGCGGCTCGGCGTGGTTCGGGAAAACCGCGCTTCCCTGGGGGCGTTGGTGGTCCCGAGCGAAGCCGGTTTGCATGCTCTGCGTAATCTGGGCCGACGCAGCCTCACCGAGCACTTGCGCCAACACCTGAGCCAACACTGCGAAACCCTGGCCCTGCCAAGGCGCTGGCGCCTGCTGCGACAACTGCCGCTGAACGCTCAGGGCAAACTGCCCCAGGCCGACGTCGACGCCCTGCTGTTGGCGCCGCGCCCCAAAGCCCCGCAGGTGCTGGAGCAAGTCGAAAGCGAGGGCGAGTGGAGCCTGCAACTGGCCGTACCTCCGGATCTGGCCTATTTCAGCGGTCATTTCCCCAAGGCGCCGGTATTGCCTGGCGTGGTGCAGGTGGACTGGGCGCTGAGCCTGGGCCGGCAACTGATGAACCTACCGGAAAAATTCGCCGGCATGGAAGTCTTGAAGTTCCAGCAACTGGTGCGCCCGGGCGATGAAATCCAGCTGCACCTGCGCTTCGACCCGGCGCGCGGCAAACTCTATTTCGCCTACCGCAACGAAACCGCCACCTGCTCCAGCGGGCGGATCTTGCTGGAGGTGGCGCATGTGTAAGTTTGGTGAGTGCTGCGCACTCAATCGCGAGCAAGCTCGCTCCCACACTGGATTTGTGAACGCCGTGGACCCCATGTGGGAGCGAGCCTGCTCGCGAAGCAGAAACCTCGATCTTTCAGGTGTACACCAACATGCATAGCCCCTGCGCCATTGTCCCGGTGTACAACCACGAAGGCGCCATCACCACAGTGGTCGATGCGCTGATCGCCAGCCATCTGCCGTGCATTCTGGTGGACGATGCCAGCAGCCCGCGCTGCGCCCGGGTACTGGACCGACTGGCCCAACGTGAAATGGTTTACCTGATCCGCCTCGCCGAAAACCAGGGCAAGGGCGGCGCGGTCATGACCGGCTTGCGCGAAGCTTCACGCCTGGGTTTCAGCCATGCCTTGCAGGTGGATGCCGATGGCCAGCACGACCTGCAGGACGTCAAACGCTTCATCGAACAATCACGCCGCCACCCACGGGCGGTGATCTGCGGTTATCCGCAATATGACGCCAGCGTGCCGAAAGGCCGTTTGTATGCGCGCTACCTCACCCACGTCATGGTCTGGATCAACACCCTGTCGTTGCAGATTCGCGACTCCATGTGCGGTTTCCGGGTCTACCCGTTGCCACCGGTCCTGGCGTTGATCGAGTCGGCGAAAATCGGCAAGCGCATGGACTTCGACTCCGACATCCTGGTGCGCCTGGCCTGGCGCAATCAGCCGATGTTATGGCTGCAAACCAAAGTCCGTTACCCGCTGGACGGCGTTTCGCATTTTCGGATGTTCCACGACAACGTGCTGATTTCCAGCATGCACACGCGGCTGTTCTTCGGCATGTTGCTGCGCTCACCCATGATCCTCTGGCGACGGTGGCGGGCATGAGTGCCGACAAACAACACTGGGCCGACCGCGAGGAGCGCGGCAGTTTCTGGCTGATGAAGCTCACCGCATTCGGCGCCAAAGTGCTGGGCCGTCGAGTACTGAGCCCGGTGTTGTACGGCATCGTCCTGTACTTCTTCCTGTTCGGTCGCGGTGCGCGACACAGTGCCTGGCAATACCAGCAACGCCTGGCCGACTGGAGCGGTCGCAACGAACTGCGCCCAAGCCATTGGCGGGTATTCGGCCAGTTCATGGCGTTCGCCGACTCCATGCTCGACAAACTCGACGTCTGGAACGGCAGGCTGAGCATCGAGCAAATCGAAATCATCGACCCGGCGCTGCTGCGCGACCAGTTGCGCGCTGCCCGCGGCCAGATGCTGGTGGGCGCACACCTGGGCAATCTGGAAGTCTGCCGCGCACTGGCGGAAATCGGCGAAAAGGTCACGATGAACGTGCTGGTGCACACCAAGCACGCCGAACAGTTCAACCGTTTGCTGGGCGAAGCCGGGGCGACCAACTTGCGCCTGATTCAGGTCAGCGAGCTCGACCCGGGGATCATGCTGCAATTGAGCGAGCGCCTGGAGCGTGGCGAGTGGCTGGCGATTGCCGGCGACCGCGTGCCGCTGCATGGCGGGCGCAGCGTGACCGTGGATTTTCTCGGCCATCCGGCCAGATTCCCTCAAGGCCCGTGGCTGTTGGCCGGCCTGCTGAAATGCCCGATCAATCTGCTGCTGTGCCTGAAAAAGCCCGACGGCGACTATCGACTGACCATAGAACCCTTCGCTGAGGCAATCACCTGGATACGCAGCGACCGCGAACAGGTCATTCATCAGTGGGCGTCCCGCTACGCCGAGCGCCTGAGTCACTATTGCCTCGAAGCGCCCCAACAATGGTTCAACTTTTACCCTTTCTGGAAGACCGATGACGACGCCAACGCTTGAGCCGGTAACCTTCGGCGAACGCCCTCTGCGCATTGAAGATGTGCTGGCACTGGCCAACCGCAAGGTGCCGACGCAGTTGCAAAGCGATCCCGCCTATCGCGAACGCATCGCCAAGGGCGCGCGTTTTCTGGACTCGCTGCTGGACAAGGAAGGCGTGATCTACGGCGTGACCACCGGTTATGGCGATTCCTGCGTGGTCGCGGTGCCGCTGCATCACGTCGAAGCACTGCCGCAGCATCTGTACACCTTCCACGGCTGCGGGCTGGGTAAACTGCTCGACGCCCAGGCCACCCGCGCGGTACTGGCGGCGCGGCTGCAGTCACTGTGCCACGGTGTTTCCGGGGTGCGCGTGGAGTTGCTGGAACGCCTGCAGGCGTTCCTTGAGCACGACATCCTGCCGCTGATTCCGGAGGAAGGTTCGGTGGGCGCCAGCGGTGACCTGACACCGCTTTCGTACGTTGCCGCCACGCTGTCCGGCGAACGCGAAGTGATGTTCCGTGGCGAACGCCGGCAAGCTGCCGATGTGCACCGCGAACTCGGCTGGCAGCCACTGGTGCTGCGGCCGAAAGAAGCCCTGGCACTGATGAACGGCACTGCCGTAATGACCGGCCTCGCCTGCCTGGCATTCGCCCGCGCCGATTACCTGCTGCAACTGGCCACGCGCATCACCGCGCTGAACGTGGTCGCCCTGCAGGGCAACCCGGAACACTTCGACGAGCGCCTGTTCGCCGCCAAGCCACATCCGGGGCAGATGCAGGTCGCCGCGTGGCTGCGCAAGGATCTGGCCATCGACGCACCGACCGCCCCCTTGCATCGCCTGCAAGACCGCTATTCCCTGCGCTGCGCGCCCCATGTGCTGGGCGTGCTGGCCGACAGCCTGAACTGGCTGCGTTCGTTCATCGAGGTTGAACTCAACAGTGCCAACGACAACCCGATCATCGACGCCGAAGCCGAGCGCGTGCTGCACGGCGGACACTTCTACGGCGGCCACATCGCATTCGCCATGGACAGTCTGAAAAACCTCGTGGCCAACGTCGCCGACCTGATGGACCGGCAACTCGCGCTGCTGGTGGACGAGCGCTACAACCATGGCTTGCCGAGCAACCTGTCCGGCGCCACGGCTGACCGCGCCATGCTCAACCACGGCTTCAAGGCCGTGCAGATCGGCACCAGCGCCTGGACTGCCGAAGCGCTGAAGAACACCATGCCGGCCAGCGTCTTCTCACGCTCCACCGAATGCCACAACCAGGACAAAGTGAGCATGGGCACCATCGCCGCCCGGGATGCGATCCGCGTATTGGAACTCACCGAACAAGTGGCAGCCGCCACGCTACTGGCGGCCAATCAGGGCGTCTGGCTGCGCGGCCAGGCCGAAGATGCGCGCCCACTGCCACCCGCACTGGCCGCCATGCACGAAGCCTTGGCCGGGGACTTCCCACCGGTCATCGAAGACCGCGCACTGGAAGGCGAGTTGCGCCTGTGCCTGCAGCGCATCGCCGAACAACACTGGAGGCTGCATGCGTAGCAAGGGACTTCTGCACACCGACACGGAAATCGTCGTGCCCTTCTTTGACGTCGACAGCATGCACGTGGTCTGGCACGGCCATTACGTCAAATACCTGGAAGTCGCCCGCTGCGCGCTGCTGGACCAGATCGGCCACAACTACACGGCGATGAACGAATCCGGCTACGCCTGGCCGGTGATCGACCTGCAATTGCGCTACGTGCGCGGCGCGGTGTTCGGCCAGAAACTCAACGTGCGCGCCAACCTGGTGGAGTGGGAGAACCGTTTGAAGATCAACTACCTGATCAGTGATCTGCAAACCGGTGAACGCCTGACCCGGGCCATGACGGTACAGGTCGCCGTCGACCTCGCCAGCCGCGAGATGCAACTGGCTTCGCCCAAGGTATTCACCGACGCCGTTGAAAGGGCCCTGCCATGATGCTCTGCCACCCCCGCCCCCCTGTAGGAGCGAGCCTGCTCGCGATGGTCGTTAACGATGACACCGGGCACCTGACAGTCCGCGGCGCCCTCAGGTTTTTCGCGAGCAAGCTCGCTCCTACAGTGCTCTGCGTGCTACTGGGTATTCCTGGACTGGCTCATGCCTTCGACCTGCAACAACTCAGCGAGCAACTGGCCAAACCCGAGGTGATCCACGGCAACTTCATCCAGGAGAAACACCTGCGCGCCCTGCCCCAACCGCTGACCAGCAAGGGCTCGTTCGTGCTGGCAAAAAACCACGGCTTGTTGTGGCTGCTGAAAACACCGTTGCAACAGGACTATCGCATCACCACCAAAGGCATTGCCCGGCGAGACGGCAGTGTCTGGCAAATGCTGCCGGGCAAAAGCGCGGGTGCCGAGCAGAACCGTTTGTTCCTCGCCGTGCTGCAAGGCGACAGCAGCGGACTGCAAAGGGATTTCGAATTGTCCCTGAGCGGCGACGCACAGAACTGGAAGCTCACGCTGGTGCCGCGCTCGATGCTGCTCAAGCAGGTGTTCAACCAGATCAACATTACCGGCGCCGCACTGGTGCAGAGCATCGAACTGCTCGAAACCCAGGGCGACAGTACGTTGTTGCGCATGCAGGACAGCACCAGCGCCCAACCGTTGAGCGACGCGGAGCAACATGACTTTGCCGAGTGAACGGTTACTGCCGCGGCTGTTTCTGATCCTGCTGCTGGCCGTACTGGCGCTCGCCGGTTGGCAATGGCGTGACGGCGCGCCACTGTCGGCGAACCTGATGGAACTGGTGCCCGGCACCGCGCCCGATGCCCTGGAGCTGCGCGCCGAACAACGCATGCAAGAACCGCTGAACCGCGAAATGCTGGTGCTGGTGGGCCACACCGATCGCCAGCAAGCCGTCGCCATGGCGCAAACCCTCGGCGAGCAATGGCAGGCCAGCGGACTGTTCGAAAAGGTCCAGTGGACCCTGCAAGCCGACTTGCCGGCGCTGCGCACGCAATTGCTGCAAGGTCGCCTGGCGATGCTCTCGGCGGTGGACCGACAACTGCTGATCGAACACCCCGACACCTTTATCCAGCAACGCGTGCAAGCCTTGTTCGACCCGTTCAACGGTTACAGCCTGGTGCCGAGCCAGGATGACTGGCTGGGCCTGACCGGGCGCATCCAGAACAGCCAGCCGCAACGCGGTTCGGTGCAACTGGACATCGGCAGCGGCACCCTGGTCGCCGATGCCGATGGCAAAAGCTGGGTGCTGCTGCGTGCGCGCACCACCGGCAACGCCTTCGACATGAACCTGCCGCTGCAAGTGGCCGACCTGCTCGAGCACAGCCGCGAACAAGCTGCGCAGCACGACGTGCAACTGCTCGCCGCCAGCGGTCTGTTGTACGCAGCCAGCGGGCAACAACAGGCCGCCCGGGAGATGACCTGGGTCGGCGGCGGTGCCACCGTCGGGATATTGTTGCTGCTGCTGTTGGCCTTCCGGCGCTGGCGCGTGTTGCTGGCGTTCGTGCCGGTGCTGGTGGGCATGCTCTTTGGTGCGGTGGCCTGCGTGGCGTTGTTCGGCCATATGCATGTGATGACGCTGGTACTGGGTTCGAGCCTGATCGGTGTGGCGGTCGACTACCCGCTGCACTACCTGTCCAAAAGCTGGAGCCTGAAACCCTGGCACAGCTGGCCTGCCCTGCGCCTGACCCTGCCAGGGTTGACCCTGAGCCTGATCACCAGCGGAATCGGCTACCTGGCCCTGGCCTGGACACCCTTCCCGGCGCTGACCCAGATTGCCGTGTTCTCTGCCGCCGGTTTGCTCGGCGCCTATTTGTCCGCCGTTTGCCTGCTACCGGCATTGCTCAAGGGCGTAGAGCTGCGTCCGGCGCAGTGGCCATTGCGTGTTTGCGAGTTTTTGCTGGACTGTCGAGAGGCACTGCTCAAACAGCTGAAAACGCCAGTCCTGCTGGCGCTGCTGATCGCCTTTTGCGTAGGCGGGCTGTTGCAGCTGAGCAGCAAAAACGACATCCGCCAGTGGATCAGCGCACCGCAACAATTGACCGACGAAGCCCGGACCATTGCACAGATCACCGGCTATCAACCCACCAGCCAGTTTTTCCTGATACGCGCCGCCAACCAGCAGCAACTGCTTGAACGCCAGACCGCCCTGAGCGAACGACTGGATCAATTGATTGGCCTGGAAAAACTCCAGGGTTATCTGTCGCTCAATCAACTGATCAGCCCGCCGAACGCACAGCAGCAGGTGCGCGAAGCGTTGAGCAAACTGCCGGCGTTCTGGCAACCGTTGCTCGACATCGGTGTACCGGCCGAGGCGTTGCAAGGCGAGCTGACGAAACTCCAGGCATTGCCGGCCGTGGACATCGACGCAGCGCTCAGCGGCCCGCTGGCAGAACCCTACCGGCCCCTGTGGCTGGGGCCTACCGAAGACGGCGTGGCGGCGATGGTCAGCCTGCAAGGCATCAACAACCCGGCCCTGCTACGGCTCCAGGGCGAGGACCTACCCGGCGTGACACTGGTGGATCGACTGGGTGAATTGAACACTGTCTTCGCCGCCACCCAAATCAGTGCCGCCGAACTGAAACTCGCCTCCTGCGTGCTGATCGTGCTGGTGCTGATCCTGCCGTTCGGCCTCGGCGGTGCGTTGCGCATCGTCTCCCTGCCGCTGCTGGCGGCGTTGTGCAGCCTGGCCAGCCTCGGCTGGCTGGGGCAGCCGCTGACCCTGTTCAGCCTGTTCGGCCTGCTGCTGGTGACGGCGATCAGCGTCGATTACGCGATCCTGATGCGCGAACAGGTCGGCGGCGCGGCCGTGAGCCTGTTGGGCACCCTGCTGGCGGCGTTGACCACCTGGTTGTCGTTCGGTCTGCTGGCGGTGTCGAGCACCCCGGCGGTGAGCAACTTCGGATTGTCGGTGAGCCTCGGCCTGGTCTTCAGCTTCCTGCTGGCACCCTGGGCCGGTCGACAGGTGCATGAGTCCACGGCCGCGGAGCGTGCAGCGTGATGATCGTTGTGTTTTGGGCGATGGCCCTCGCGTTGTTCGCACTGGCGACCCTTGTCGGCCGGAATTTTGGCCTGATTCCCATCGTCAGCCAGTTGTTGCTGGCAACCCTCGGTTTGCCGCTGCTGATGTATTTCTGGATCGAGCCGCAATGGCAATTGAGCGGTGCGCAGCTGGTGTCGCCGGGTTGGCTGAAGCACCTCTACAGCCTGAGCTTTGCCCTGTTGCTGGGCTACATCCTCAGCGATGTGATCGACCTGCAACTGGATCGCCAGAGCCTGAAAATCGCCCTGCCGAGCTTTTGCATTCCGTTTGCCTGTGGCCTGGCCACCGCGATCTGGCTGTTGCCAGCGCAACCCTGGATCAGCTCGCTGGCCGTCGGCCTCTTGTTCGCCATCACCGCGATTCCTGTGCTGTACCTGTACCTGCGGCACATCGATTACCCGCCCGCTGCCACCCGGCGTCTGGTGCAAACCGCGATCCTCATCGACCTCGCCTGCTGGACTTTGTTCGGCCTCGCCCAAGGCAGCCTGCACCTGAGCAGCCTGTTGCTGCCACTGGCCGGCGCCTGCCTGCCGGTGCTGCTGCGGCTGCTTGGTTTGCGCCAGACGTGGCTTTACAGCCTGGGTTTTTTCGCCCTGCTGGTCGTCGCCGAGCACTACAAGCTCAATGCGCTGATTTTCGGCATCGGCTATGTGTTGATCATGGCCGCGTTGAAAGCGCCGCTGGTGCTGCCGTTGCCGGCCATCTGGATGAGCCGTTTGCAGACGTACATCGCCATCCCGTTGATCCTCACGTTCGGCATCGTGCAGATCAACGTGCACAGCGCGATGGACAGCCTCGGCTGGGTGCAACTGGTCGCCCTGCTGCTGTTGCCGATGCTGAGCAAACTGCTAGGCAACTGGCTCGGCCTCGGCTGGGCCGGGGCGTCGTTCAAGGGCGCCAGCCGCTGGCGGGAAAGTGTGCTGCTGAACATCCGCGGCTTGAGCGAGATCGTCTTTCTCAACCTGTTGCTGCAACAGCAACTCATCAGCCCGCCGCTGTACTTTGCGCTGATGCTGATGGGCCTGATCGCTACACTGCTGCCAGCCCTGACCGGTATGCACCGAATCCCCCTGAAAGCCGCTGTCCCGGCAAGGAGCCCTCATGCCAACCGTTGAAATGGAATGCCGCCAGGTCGTGGTCATCGGTGCCGGTCCTTCGGGTGCCATCGCCGCCGCGTTGCTCAAGCGCAAGGGACACGATGTGCTGGTGATCGAGCGTCAGCATTTTCCACGTTTTTCCATCGGTGAAAGCCTGTTGGCCCATTGCCTGGATTTCGTCGAAGAAGCGGGCATGCTCGACGCCGTCAACGCGGCCGGCTTCCAGGTGAAAACCGGCGCCGCTTTTGCGTGGGGTGAGCGTTACAGCGCGTTCGATTTCGGCGAGACCTTCAGCCACGGCAAATCAACGACATTTCAGGTCCAGCGCGCCGATTTCGACAAGCTGCTGGCCGATCAGGCCGCGCTGCAAGGCGTGGAAATCCGCTATGGCGAAACCATCGTCAGCGTCGACATCGACCCGGAAAAACCGCAGCTCGGTGTGCGCCGCGAAGACGGCAGCGAGTACCGTATCGAGGCCGGCTTCCTGCTCGATGCCAGTGGCTACGGTCGCGTGCTGCCGCGCTTGCTCGACCTCGAGGCGCCGTCGAACTTCCCGGTGCGCCAGGCCGTGTTCACCCACGTCGAAGACCGTATCGACCACCCGGCCTTCGACCGCAGCAAGATCCTCGTGACCACTCATCCGACCCAACGCGACGTTTGGTTCTGGACCATCCCGTTCAGCAACGGGCGCTGCTCGGTCGGCGTGGTCGCCGCCGAGGAACGTTTCACCGGCCGCAGCGACAATCTGGACGAGTGCCTGCGCGGCTTTATCGGCGAGACGCCAAGCCTGGCCAGCGTGTTGACCAACGCGCGCTGGGATACCGCAGCCCGAACCATCGGCGGTTACTCGGCAAACGTCAAAACCCTGCACGGTCCGGGCTTCGCGCTGCTGGGCAATGCCGCGGAATTCCTCGACCCGGTGTTTTCCTCCGGCGTGACCATCGCCATGCGTTCGGCGAGCATGGCGGCCGGGGTGTTGCACCGCCAGTTGCAAGGCGAAGCCGTCGACTGGCAAACCGAGTTCGCCGAGCCGCTCAAGCGTGGCGTCGACACCTTCCGTTGCTACGTCGAAGGCTGGTACGCCGGGACCTTCCAGGATGTGATCTTCCATGAGAGCAGTTCGCCGGAAATTCGCGGAATGATCAGCTCCATACTTGCAGGCTATGCCTGGGACCCACTCAACCCGTTCGTCAGCGAAGCCCGGCGCCGGTTGAAGGTGATATCGGAGTTCTGTGCAAGGGATGCGTCATGAACTACTTGAGCGACCACTACGTCGAAGAAACCCGTTTCGGTTTGTGGTTCCTGCGCAGCCGGATCTGGCAGCACTATGTGCTGCGGCTGGCGATCAACGATTTGCGCGGCCTGTTCAGCGAAGCGCCGCCTGCCGACCCGGTCCTGCTGGATGCCGGCTGTGGTCAGGGCAAGTCATTCGCGCTGCTGCGCCAGGCCTTTGCGCCCGCTCGCCTGATCGGCATCGATGCCGACCCGCAGAGCCTCACCCAGAGCGCCGAGGAAGCGGCCCGCCAAGGCATTGACGTGGAGCTGATCGGCAGCGACTGCGCGAGCCTCAAGCTGGCGGACGCCAGTATCGACCTGCTGTTCTGTCACCAGACGTTCCATCACCTGGTGCACCAGGAACAGGCCCTGGCCGAGTTCTACCGCGTGCTCAAGCCGGGCGGTTATCTGCTGTTCGCCGAGTCCACCGAGGCCTACATTGATACTTGGGTGATCCGCTGGTTGTTCCGCCACCCCATGCACGTGCAGAAAAGCGCGGCGCAGTATCTGCAAATGATCCGACAACAGGGTTTCGAATTTACCGCGCAAAACGTGTCTTATCCGTACCTGTGGTGGAGTCGCGCCAAGGATTTCGGCCTGCTCGAATACTTGGGTGTGTGCAAGCCAAAACCCTTTGGCCAACGGGAAGAAACCCTGGTCAATGTGGTGGCGCGCAAACCTTTTGAAGGAACTGTGTGATGTCGATTACCCGTCGCCTGGAATACTCAACCTGTGGGAGCGAGCTTGCTCGCGATAGCGGTGGGTCAGCCTATATCAATGCTGAATGTATCGCCGCCATCGCGAGCAAGCTCGCTCCCACAGGGGTAGTCGGTGTGTTGCGATTTCTGCTACTTGCCGCGGCCCTGCTGCTAAGCGCCTGCACCAGCCGGGCGCCGCTGCCCGAGAAAAATCCGGATCTGCCGTTGCCGCTGCAATTGCATATCCAGCTATTGAAACCCGACGACCGCCTGGACTGGGTGCTGGTGATCCAGCGCGAAGAAGCGGGCATTCGCTGGTCAATGATGGACCTGCTGGGCATTCCCCAGGCCCGCCAGCTATTGAACGATAAAACCTGGCACGCCGACGGCCTGTTGCCACCCAACCCGCAAGCCCGGGAGCTGTTCGCGGCGCTGCTGTTTGCGCTGACGCCGAATGATGAACTGGCGGCCAATTATCCCGGCGCCTGGCAGCACGGCAGACAACGGTCCCTGCCCGAGCGCTGGGACGTCCGCTACGCACAACCGCAGAATTTTGAATTGATGATTACGAAAGGTGCGACCTATCAAGTCACGCCCCTGAGCGGTGAAACACCATGACGGCTTACCTCAATGCCCTCGGACTGGTCTGTTCGCTGGGCCGCGACAAGCAGGAGGTTGCCCGCCACCTGTTTGCCGGCGACTGCGGCGGCATGCGCGAACAAGCCGGGTGGGTACCGCAACGCGCGCTGCCGGTCGGCGCGGTCCAGGGCAACCTGGCAACCCTTCCAGCCGACATGTCGCGCCATCACAGCCGCAACAATCAGCTGTTGCTGGAAGCCACGCTGCAAATCCGCCCGGACATCGACAGCGCCATCCGGACTTACGGCCACGATCGCATCGGTGTCGTGCTAGGCACCAGTACTTCGGGCATCGACGAGGCCAGCCAGGGCCTGGCGCACTACCTGCGCGAAAAGCAGTTCCCGCCTGAATACGACTACCAGCAACAGGAACTGGGTGCGCCGGCAAACTTCCTCGCCGAATGGCTGCAATTGAGCGGGCCGGCTTATGTCATTTCCACGGCTTGCACCTCCAGTGCCCGAGCCCTGATGAGTGCCCAGCGTCTGTTGGACCTGGGCGTCTGCGACGCGGTGCTATGTGGCGGTGTCGATACCCTGTGCAAACTGACCCTCAACGGTTTCTCGGCGTTGGAAGCGGTCTCGGACCAGCGTTGCAATCCGTTCTCGCTGAACCGCAACGGCATCAATATTGGCGAAGCGGCGGTGCTGTTCCTGATGACCAGGCACGCAGGCGACAGCCCGCCGATTGCCTTGCTCGGCAGCGGCGCCAGCTCCGATGCACATCACATTTCCGCCCCCGAGCCGACGGGTCGAGGCGCCCTGCAAGCCATGCGCAAAGCCTTGAGCCGCGCCAACCTGCAACCGGAGCATATCGCTTATCTGAACCTGCACGGGACTGCCACCCAGCACAACGACGCCATGGAAAGCCTGGCCGTGGCAACGCTGTTCCCGGCCGGTGTGCCCTGTTCGTCGAGCAAACCCATGACCGGCCACACCCTCGGTGCAGCCGGGGCGCTGGAAGCGGCGTTCTGCTGGTTGAGCCTGAGCGCCGACAATCGCGAGCATGCCCTGCCGCCGCACGTCTGGGACGGCCAGCCCGATCCCGAATTGCCGCCGCTGCAATGGGTGACCCCGGCCACTCGCCTGACGTCCATTGCACCCCGTTACCTGATGAGCAATTCCTTTGCCTTCGGTGGCAATAACGTCAGCCTGATTATCGGAGACGCCCCATGATTGACTGGCCGCTCGCCGAACTGCTGCCCCACGCCGGCGACATGATCCTGATCGATCAGGTCCTGGCGTTCGATGAAGAGCAGATTCACACCCGCCTGACCGTCAAGCCCGATGGCCTGTTCAACCTCCCCGATGGCAGCCTGCCGGCCTGGGTCGGCATCGAACTGATGGCGCAAAGTGTTGCCGCCTTTGCCGGTTGCCATGCGCGTCAGCGCGGCGATGCGGTGGAGTTGGGCTTCCTGCTCGGCAGCCGCAAATTCGAATGCAACGTGGAAAGCTTCCCGGCGGGCACCGAGTTGACCCTCCACGGGATTCGCTCCCTGGAGGACGACAACGGCATGGGCGTGTTCGAGTGCCACATCAACGGCCACGGGATCCACGCCACTGCCCGTCTGAACGTGTTCCGCCCACCCCAGGCCGCTCAATATCTTCATGAACCCGAAGGAGTCCAGTCATGACTGAATCCGTACTGGTCACCGGTTCCAGCCGTGGCATCGGCCGCGCCATCGCCTTGCGCCTGGCCCGGGGCGGGCACGACATCGTGCTGCATTGCCGTAGTGGCCTGGCTGACGCCGAAGCCGTCAAGGCCGAAGTCGAGGCCTTGGGCCGCCGTGCGCGCATCCTGCAGTTCGACGTGGCCGACCGCGCCCGTTGCAAGGAGATTCTCGAAGCCGACGTGGAAACCCACGGCGCCTATTACGGCGTGGTGCTCAACGCCGGCCTGACCCGTGACGGTGCTTTTCCGGCCCTCAGCGAGGACGATTGGGATGTGGTGATGCGCACCAATCTCGATGGTTTCTACAACGTGCTGCACCCGGTCATGATGCCGATGATCCGGCGTCGCGCCGCCGGGCGGATTGTCTGCATCACCTCGGTGTCCGGGCTGATCGGCAACCGTGGCCAGGTCAACTACAGTGCTTCCAAGGCCGGGCTGATCGGTGCGGCCAAGGCATTGGCGATCGAGCTGGGCAAGCGCAAAATCACCGTTAACTGTGTTGCACCCGGCCTGATCGACACAGCCATGCTCGATGAAAACGTGCCGGTGGAAGAACTGATGAAAATGATCCCCGCACAACGCATGGGCACCCCTGAAGAGGTGGCCGGCGCGGTGAATTTCCTGATGTCGGCGGAAGCCTCGTACATCACCCGGCAGGTTCTGGCCGTCAACGGAGGCCTGTGCTGATGAAGCGCGTCGTCGTCACCGGCATGGCCGGCATCACCTCACTGGGCAGCGACTGGGACACCATCGCCGGCAACTTCGCGGCCAACCGCAGCGGCATCCGCCGGATGGACGAGTGGGATCGTTTTACCGAACTCAATACACGCCTGGCAGCCCCCATCGATGACTTCAAGGTGCCAAGCCACTGGACCCGCAAGCAACTGCGCAGCATGGGCCGGGTCTCACGGCTGGCTGTGGGCGCGGCGGAAATGGCGCTGGCCGATGCCGGCCTGTTGGGCGACGAATCGATCAAGGACGGGCGCATGGGCGTCGCCTGCGGTTCCTCGACCGGCAGCACCGACGAGATCAAGGCGTTCGGCAACATGCTGCTCAACTCGGTGGCCGAGGGCCTGAACGCCAACTCCTACGTGCGCATGATGCCGCACACCACCGCGGCGAACATCAGCATCTTCTTCGGCCTCACCGGCCGACTGATTCCCACCTCCAGCGCCTGCACCAGCGGCAGCCAGGGCATCGGCTATGCCTACGAGGCCATCAAGTTCGGGCGCCTGCCGCTGATGCTCGCCGGCGGTGCCGAGGAACTGTGCCCGACCGAAGCCATGGTCTTCGACGCGCTCTACGCCACCAGCCTGAAAAACGACACCCCACAACGCAGCCCGCGCCCTTACGACACCGCACGCGACGGCCTGGTGATCGGCGAAGGCGGCGGCATGCTGGTGCTCGAAGAACTGGAACACGCCCTGGCCCGTGGCGCCCGCATCCACGCCGAGATCGTCGGGTTCGGCAGTAATGCCGACGGCCAGCACACCACCCGTCCGGAGCAAGTCACCATGCGCAGGGCCATGGAACTGGCCCTGGAAGACGCCGGGCTGACACCTTCGGACATCGGCTACGTCAACGGCCACGGCACCGCCACCGAACAGGGCGACATCGCCGAAACCCTGGCCACCAGCAGCCTGTTCGGCGAGCACATGCCGATCAGCTCGCAGAAAAGCTTCCTCGGCCACACCCTCGGCGCCTGCGGTGCACTGGAATCCTGGTTCAGCATCGAAATGATGAACCGCGACCTCTACGCCCACACCTTCAACCTCGACGAAGTCGACCCGCATTGCGGCAAGCTCGACTACCTGCGCGGCGAGTTTCGGCAGATGAGCAATCGGTACGTGATGAACAACAACTTTGCGTTTGGCGGGGTGAATACTTCGCTGATATTCAAGCGCTGGTCGTGACCTAAAATATTTTCCCTGTGGGAGCGAGCTTGCTCGCGATGGACGTCAACGATAACGCGCGGTGCCTGAATGACCGCGTTGTCTGGACGTTTTTCGCGAGCAGGCTCGCTCCCACAAGGGTTCTCGCCTTCCCGGACGATCACGGTGGGTCGAGGTTATCCAATACCCGATTCACCGCCATTTCCCCCAGCATGATCGACTGCTGGATGCCCAGCAGGGTGTGGCCCTGCGATCCCTTCAGGTCTCTGGCGAAATCACTCGCCATGACGCTTGCCGAGGCCAGCGACACGCAGGCGTATTCCAGCAGGGTGCGGTTGTCGATGTCGGGGGCGATGAGGAAGATTGTACTGGTCATGATTCAGCGTCCTGAAAGTGGGCGGCCACGCCGAATCGTTGCTGATCATAAGGGTGGCAGCTGTACGCAGGTTAGCAGACCGGGCAAAGCGTAAACCGGCGCGCCCTAAGGCGCCCTGCGCACAGCTACCGTCAAGGGCAGGTATGGACATACCTGCCTATCAGGAGCGCAAATGCGCTACGGTTTGCTACGGGCTGCTAAACCCGATCACTGACCATCAGTGACCCGGATCAAGCTACCGATGGCCCGCAAAGCGCACAAGCCGGCGGATTCTGGAGTAGTTGTAGGCAGCGCCGCAAGGCGCTGTAGCCTGTCCGAGGGATTTCGGAAATGTCCCACGGCCGGTGGTGAAGCTTCCTGCTGGCTTGGGATACTGTTGGTGTTTTTGCGGACGCCTTCGCGGGCAAGCCCGCTCCCACAGGGTTTCCCGGCGCTACCAAGATTGTGTTCACAACGCTGCCCCCTGTGGGAGCGAGCTTGCTCGCGATTGACGGCGCAGCCGTCACGGCTTCAGTGGCTCAACCTTCCTCGTCAGCAGCTCAACAAACGCCTTGGCCATCGCCGACTTCTGATCCTTGCGCTGCACCAGCCAAACCGCCGAAACCGCCGCCGGATCCAGCAACGGGCGATAAACCACACCATCAATACGCATCCGCTGATAAGACGCCGGCAACACCGACACACCGAGCCCCGCCGCCACCAGCCCGATGATGGTCATCGCCTCCCCAGCCTCCTGGGCGAAGTGCGGGCTGAAACCGGAATCCCGGGCCAGGCTGAGCAGCTGCGCATACAGGCCACTGCCATAGCTGCGTGGAAAAAACACAAAGGGCTCAAGCGCCAGGGCTGACAGAAACAGCCCCTCTTCGCTGCCCTCTACCAACGGATGCTTGGAGCTGAGCACCGCGACCAGCGGCTCACGCATCAGCTCGACCACGCTGAGGCAGTCCGGCAGCCCGAGCGGGCGCATGATGCCGACCTCAATCGACTCGTCCACCAGCGCATCGGCCACCTGGGTGCTGCTCATTTCCCGCAGGTTCAGGTGCACCGCCGGGAAGCGCTGGCGAAAAGAGAAAATAGCCTGGGGAATGGTCGAGTTGAACGGGGCCGACGAGGTGAAGCCAATCTTCAATTCACCCAACTCACCCAGTTGCGCCCGTCGCGCGACATCCGCCGCTTTGTCGACCTGCGCCAGCACCAGCCGTGCCTCTTCCAGAAACAACCGACCGGCCTCGCTCAGCTCGACCCGACGATTGGTACGCTCGAACAGCCGCGCGCCGACTTCCTGTTCCAGTGCCTGGATCTGCTGGCTCAGCGGCGGTTGGGAGATGCCCAGCACCTGTGCGGCGCGGCCGAAGTGCAGTTCTTCGGCGACGGCGATGAAGTAGCGCAGATGACGCAATTCCATGAAAACCCCATTAGGTCGTAAAAGCTATCAAACAGGTCGAACAATATATTGGATTGAATCATTAGCCAGCTATATGCTTTTTTCATTGCCTGACCGGCTGCGTCCTCCGAGGTCCCCCGTGAAAACTGCTGTCGCCCCACTCGCCCATGAAGTTCCTCCCGCCGCAAAGGACGCTATCGCCGTTGAGCTGGCAGAGATCTACATCGAAAAAGGCACGCCAGCGTTCATGCGCACGGTGCTGGCACTGTTCTGCGGCGGCTTCGCGACCTTCGCCCTGCTGTATTGCGTGCAACCGATGATGCCGCTGCTGTCCGACGAATATTCCATCAACGCGGCGCAAAGCAGCCTGATCCTCTCTGTCGCCACCGGCATGCTCGCTTTCGGCTTGCTGATCACGGGGCCGATCTCCGACCGCGTCGGGCGCAAACCGGTGATGGTCGCCGCGCTGTTCGCCGCCGCCCTGTGCACCCTTGCCAGCGCCATGTTGCCGAGCTGGCACGCGGTGCTGGCGATGCGGGCGCTGGTGGGCCTGTCATTGAGCGGGCTGGCGGCGGTCGCCATGACCTACCTGAGCGAAGAGATCCATCCGCAGCACATCGGCCTGGCCATGGGGCTGTACATCGGCGGCAACGCGATTGGCGGGATGAGCGGGCGCTTGATCACCGGGGTACTGATCGACTTCGTCAGTTGGCACACGGCAATGCTGGTGATCGGCGGCCTGGCCCTGATTGCGGCGGCGGTGTTCTGGAAAATCCTCCCCGAATCGCGCAACTTCCGTTCCCGCTCGCTGCACCCGCGCAGCCTGCTCGACGGCTTCACCATGCACTTTCGCGATGCCGGCTTGCCGCTGCTGTTCCTCGAGGCCTTTGTGCTGATGGGGGCGTTCGTCACGCTGTTCAACTACATCGGCTATCGCCTGCTGGCCGAGCCGTATCACATGGAACAGGCGTTCGTCGGGATGCTCTCGGTGGTGTACCTGTCGGGTATCTACAGCTCGGCGAAAATCGGTGCCCTGGCCGACAAGCTCGGTCGACGCAAGATGCTCTGGAGCACCATTGCACTGATGATCGCCGGCCTGGCCCTGACGATGTTCACACCGCTGTCGCTGGTGATCATCGGCATGCTGGTGTTCACCTTCGGCTTCTTCGGTGCCCATTCGGTGGCCAGCAGCTGGATCGGCCGCCGCGCCACCAAGGCCAAGGGCCAGGCGTCGTCGCTCTACCTGTTCAGCTACTACGCCGGGTCGAGCATTGCCGGTACGGCGGGTGGCGTGTTCTGGCATCTGGGTGGCTGGAACGGGATCGGGCTGTTCATCGGCACGCTGCTGGTGATTGCGCTACTGATCGCGCTGAAGCTGGCGAAGCTGCCGCCATTAGGCGGTGTAAAAGCTTGAAGCCACTTTTTCCTGCTATCCACATGTAACTGTGGGAGCGAGCTTGCTCGCGATAAGGGCTTTACATTCAACATTTCTGTTGACTGATCGACCGCTATCGCGAGCAAGCTCGCTCCCACAGAAAAGCCGAGGGTTTTGTCAGATCACGATCACTCGTGATACTGCGCCGACAGCTCATGTACCGCACGCAGGAACGCACCGGCGTGTTCCGGATCGACTTCAGGCGTAATGCCATGACCGAGGTTGAACACGTGGCCGCTGCCCTTGCCGTAACTGGCGAGGATGCGCCCGACTTCAGCGCGAATGGCTTGCGGTTTGGCGTAGAGCACGGTCGGGTCCATGTTGCCTTGCAGCGCGACTTTGTCGCCAACACGGGCACGGGCGTTGCCGATGTCGCAGGTCCAGTCCAGGCCCAATGCATCAGCACCGGCATCGGCGATGCTTTCCAGCCACAGGCCGCCGTTTTTGGTGAACAGGATGACCGGCACCTTGCGGCCTTCATGCTCGCGGATCAGGCCGCTGACGATTTTGCGCATGTAGGCCAGGGAGAACTCCTGGTACGCCGCTGCCGACAGGTTGCCGCCCCAGGTATCGAAGATCTGCACCGCTTGCGCACCAGCCATGATCTGGCCGTTGAGGTAGCTGGTGACTGATTGCGCAAGCTTGTCCAGCAACAGGTGCATGGCTTGCGGGTTGTCGTACAGCATGGCCTTGGTCTTGCGGAAGTCTTTCGACGAGCCGCCTTCGACCATGTAGGTCGCCAGGGTCCATGGGCTGCCGGAGAAACCGATCAACGGTACACGACCGTTCAGTTCACGGCGGATGGTACTGACTGCGTCCATCACGTAGCCGAGGTCTTTCTGCGGATCGGGAATCGGCAGGGCTTCGATGTCGGCCAGGGTGCTGACGACTTTCTTGAAGCGCGGACCTTCGCCGGTTTCGAAGTACAGGCCCTGGCCCATGGCGTCGGGGATGGTCAGGATGTCGGAGAAGAGGATCGCCGCGTCCAGTTGTGGATAGCGGTCGAGCGGCTGCATCGTGACTTCGCAAGCGAACGCCGGGTTCATGCACAGGCTCATGAAGTCGCCGGCCTTGGCGCGGCTGGCGCGGTATTCAGGCAGGTAGCGACCGGCCTGACGCATCATCCACACGGGGGTGACGTCTACGGGTTGCTTGAGCAGGGCGCGCAGGAAACGGTCGTTCTTCAGGGCAGTCATGTCGGCATCCGGAAAAAAAGTGCGGGCATTTTCTCAGAGCCGGGCGCAAAAGGCACGGATGCAGGTCAGCCTTTTGTCTATCGGGTCAATTTGTCGCGGTGGAATGCAGCCTTCGCAACACCAAGAAACAACTGTGGGAGCGAGCTTGCTCGCGATGGCGGCATCACATTCAACATTTCTGTCGACTGATCCACCGCTATCGCGAGCAAGCTCGCTCCCACAGGGGGTATTGCATTTGGCTCTGGGTTGGGGGGGTTATACCCCCAGGTAATCCAGGATCCCTTCGGCGGCATTACGGCCTTCGAAGATCGCCGTCACCACCAGGTCCGAACCGCGCACCATGTCGCCACCGGCGAAGATTTTCGGGTTGCTGGTCTGGTGCTTGTACTGGCCTTGCTCCGGAGCCACAACGCGGCCCTGGCTGTCGGTCTGGATCTCGAACTGCTCGAACCACGGCGCCGGGCTAGGGCGGAAACCGAAGGCGATGACCACGGCGTCGGCCGGGATGATCTCCTCGGAACCCGGGATCGGCTCGGGGCTGCGACGGCCACGGGCGTCCGGCTCGCCGAGACGGGTCTCGACCACTTTCACGCCTTCGACCTTGTCTTCACCGACGATTGCAATCGGCTGGCGGTTGTAGAGGAACTTCACGCCTTCTTCCTTGGCGTTCTTCACCTCTTTGCGCGAGCCCGGCATGTTCGCTTCGTCACGACGATAAGCACAGGTCACCGACTTGGCGCCCTGGCGGATCGACGTACGGTTGCAGTCCATCGCCGTGTCGCCACCGCCCAGTACCACGACCTTCTTGCCTTTCATGTCGACGAAATCTTCCGGCGACTTTTCAAAGCCCAGGTTGCGGTTGACGTTGGCGATCAGGAAGTCCAGCGCGTCGTACACCCCCGGCAGGTCTTCACCGGCGAAACCGCCCTTCATGTAGGTGTAGGTGCCCATGCCCATGAATACCGCATCGTATTCTTCGAGCAGTTGCTCCATGGTCACGTCCTTGCCCACCTCGGTGTTGAGGCGGAACTCGATGCCCATGCCGGTGAAGACTTCGCGACGATTGCTCAACACGGTCTTTTCCAGCTTGAACTCGGGGATGCCGAAGGTCAGCAGGCCGCCGATTTCCGGGTTCTTGTCGAACACCACCGGGGTCACGCCGCCGCGCACCAGCACGTCGGCACAGCCCAGGCCCGCAGGCCCGGCACCGATGATCGCGACACGCTTGCCGGTCGGCTTGACCTTGGACATGTCCGGGCGCCAGCCCATGGCGAACGCGGTGTCGGTGATGTACTTCTCCACCGAACCGATGGTCACCGCGCCGAAGCCGTCGTTGAGGGTGCAGGCACCCTCGCACAGACGATCCTGCGGGCACACCCGGCCGCAGACTTCCGGCAAGGTGTTGGTCTGGTGCGACAACTCGGCGGCCTGGAGGATGTTGCCCTCGGCCACCAGTTTCAGCCAGTTGGGAATGAAGTTGTGCACCGGGCACTTCCATTCGCAATACGGGTTACCGCAACCCAGGCAGCGGTGGGCCTGGTCGGCCGACTGCTGGGGCTTGAAGGGTTCGTAGATTTCCACGAACTCTTTCTTGCGTTGACGCAACAGTTTCTTCTTCGGATCCTTGCGCCCGACCTCGATGAACTGGAAGTCATTATTCAGACGTTCAGCCATTTTAAAACCTCATCAAACTCTTCAGGCGCATATCACTGCGGGTTGGCACGGGTGCTGGAAAGCAACGATTTCAGGCTGGCAGCCTTGGGCTTGACCAGCCAGAAACGGCGCACGTAATCATCGAGGTTCTCGGCGAGTTCACGACCCCACTCGCTGTCGGTCTCCTCGACGTACTCGTTCAGCACGCGCTGCAGGTGGCTACGGTAGGCTTCCATCGCCTCGCCGCTGATCCGCTGGATTTCCACCAGTTCGTGGTTGACCCGGTCAACGAAACTGTTGTCCTGGTCGAGCACATAGGCGAAACCACCGGTCATGCCAGAGCCGAAGTTATAACCGGTCTTGCCCAACACGCAGACGAAACCACCGGTCATGTACTCGCAGCAGTGATCGCCAGTGCCTTCCACCACGGTGTGGGCACCGGAGTTACGCACGGCGAAGCGCTCGCCCGCGGTGCCAGCGGCGAACAGCTTGCCGCCGGTAGCGCCGTACAGGCAGGTGTTGCCGATGATGGCACTGTCCTGGGTGCGGTAGACGCTGCCCTTCGGCGGCACGATCACCAGCTTGCCGCCGGTCATGCCCTTGCCGACGTAGTCGTTGGCGTCGCCTTCCAGATACATGTTCAGGCCGCCGGCGTTCCACACACCGAAACTCTGGCCCGCGGTGCCCTTGAAGCGGAAGGTGATTGGCGCATTGGCCATGCCCTGGTTGCCGTGCTTGCGCGCGATTTCGCCGGAGATCCGTGCACCAATGGAACGGTCGCAGTTGCAGATATCCAGGGCGAATTCAGCGCCGCTCAGGTCGTTGATCGCCGAGGTAGCCATGTCGACCATTTTCTCGGCCAGCAGGCCTTTGTCGAACGGCGGGTTGCGGTCTACGCCACAGAACTGCGGTTTGTCCGCCGGCACGTGGTCGCTGCCCAGCAACGGAGTCAGGTCGAGGTGATGCTGCTTGGCGGTCTGGCCTTCGAGGACTTCCAGCAGATCGGTACGGCCGATCAGCTCCTCGAGGGAACGCACGCCCAGCTTGGCCAGCCACTCACGGGTTTCTTCGGCGACGTAGGTGAAGAAGTTCACCACCATGTCGACGGTACCGATGTAGTGATCCTTGCGCAGTTTTTCGTTCTGAGTCGCAACGCCGGTGGCGCAGTTGTTCAGGTGGCAGATGCGCAGGTATTTGCAGCCCAGGGCGATCATCGGCGCGGTGCCGAAGCCGAAGCTTTCAGCGCCGAGGATGGCCGCCTTGATCACGTCGAGGCCGGTTTTCAGGCCCCCGTCGGTCTGCACCCGGACTTTGCCGCGCAGGTCGTTGCCGCGCAGGGTCTGGTGGGTTTCGGCCAGGCCGAGCTCCCACGGAGCGCCCGCGTATTTGATCGAAGTCAGCGGCGATGCACCGGTACCACCGTCGTAGCCGGAGATGGTGATCAAGTCCGCGTAGGCCTTGGCCACACCGGCAGCGATGGTGCCGACGCCCGCTTCCGCTACCAGCTTCACCGAGACCAATGCCTTCGGGTTGACTTGTTTCAGGTCAAAAATCAGCTGCGACAAGTCTTCGATCGAGTAGATGTCGTGGTGCGGTGGAGGCGAGATCAGGGTCACGCCCGGCACTGCGTAACGCAGCTTGGCGATCAGACCGTTCACTTTACCGCCCGGCAGTTGACCGCCCTCGCCCGGCTTGGCGCCTTGGGCGACCTTGATCTGCAGCACTTCAGCGTTGACCAGGTATTCCGGAGTCACACCGAATCGGCCAGTGGCAACCTGCTTGATTTTCGAGCTCTTGATGGTGCCGTAGCGCGCCGGGTCTTCGCCGCCTTCGCCGGAGTTGGAACGCGCACCGAGGCGGTTCATGGCTTCGGCCAGGGCTTCGTGAGCTTCCGGCGACAGGGCGCCCAGGGAGATACCGGCGGAGTCGAAGCGTTTGAGCACCGATTCCAGCGGTTCGATCTCGCTCATATCCAACGGGGTGTCGAGGGTTTTGACTTTCAGCAGGTCGCGGATCATCGACACCGGGCGGTTGTCCACCAGCGAGGTGTATTCCTTGAACTTGCTGTAGTCGCCCTGCTGCACAGCGGCCTGCAGGGTGTTGACCACGTCCGGGTTGTACGCGTGATATTCGCCACCGTGGACGAACTTCAGCAGGCCGCCTTGCTGGATCGGCTTGCGCGGACTCCAGGCTTCGGTGGCCAGGGCCTTCTGCTCGGCTTCGATGTCGACGAAACGCGCACCCTTGATGCGACTCGGCACGCCACGGAAGCTCAGGTTGCAGACTTCCTCGGACAGGCCGATGGCCTCGAACAGCTGCGCACCGCGGTACGAAGTAATGGTCGAGATGCCCATCTTCGACAGGATCTTCAGCAGGCCCTTGGTGATGCCTTTACGGTAGTTCTTGAACACCTCATAGAGGTCGCCCAGTACTTCACCGGTACGGATCAGGTCACCCAGCACTTCATAAGCCAGGAACGGATAAACGGCAGAGGCACCGAAACCGATCAACACGGCGAAGTGATGCGGATCGCGAGCGGTCGCGGTTTCCACCAGGATGTTGGAGTCGCAGCGCAGGCCTTTTTCGGTCAGGCGGTGGTGCACCGCACCGGTGGCGAGCGAAGCGTGGATCGGCAACTTGCCCGGGGCGATGTGACGGTCACTCAGCACAACCTGGGTACGACCGGCGCGCACGGCTTCTTCGGCCTGATCGGCGACGTTGCGGATGGCCGCTTCGAGGCCGACGCTTTCGTCGTAGTTCAGATCGATGATCGCGCGCTCGAAGCCCGGACGATCGAGGTTCATCAGCGAGCGCCACTTGGCCGGGGAAATGACCGGCGAGCTGAGGATCACGCGCGAGGCGTGTTCCGGCGACTCCTGGAAAATGTTGCGCTCGGCACCGAGGCAGATCTCCAGCGACATGACGATGGCTTCGCGCAGCGGGTCGATCGGCGGGTTGGTGACCTGCGCGAACTGCTGGCGGAAATAGTCGTACGGCGTGCGCACGCGCTGGGACAGCACGGCCATCGGCGTATCGTCGCCCATCGAGCCCACGGCTTCGTAGCCTTGTTCGCCGAGCGGACGCAGCACCTGGTCGCGCTCTTCGAACGTGACCTGGTACATCTTCATGTATTGCTTGAGCTGATCGACGTCGTAGAACGCCGAACCGTGGTCGTTGTCTTCCATGGTCGCCTGGATGCGCAGGGCATTCTTGCGCAGCCATTGCTTGTACGGATGACGGGACTTCAGACGGTTGTCGATCGCATCGGTGTCGAGGATCTGGCCGGTTTCGGTGTCCACGGCAAAGATCTGGCCCGGGCCTACGCGGCCCTTGGCGATCACATCTTCAGGCTGGTAGTTCCAGACACCGATTTCCGAGGCCAGGGTGATGAAACCGTTCTTGGTGGTGACCCAACGTGCCGGACGCAGACCGTTACGGTCGAGCAGGCACACCGCGTAGCGGCCGTCGGTCATTACCACGCCGGCCGGGCCGTCCCACGGTTCCATGTGCATCGAGTTGTATTCGTAGAACGCACGCAGGTCCGGGTCCATGGTCTCGACGTTCTGCCACGCCGGCGGAATGATCATCCGCACGCCACGGAACAGGTCGATGCCGCCGGTGACCATCAGCTCCAGCATGTTGTCCATGCTCGAGGAGTCCGAACCCACGCGGTTGACCAGCGGGCCGAGCTCTTCCAGGTCCATCAGGTCGTTGGTGAACTTGGTGCGACGGGCCACGGCCCAGTTGCGGTTGCCGGTGATGGTGTTGATCTCGCCGTTGTGCGCCAGGAAGCGGAACGGTTGAGCCAGCGGCCATTTCGGCAGGGTGTTGGTGGAGAAGCGCTGGTGGAACACGCAAATCGAAGTTTGCAGGCGCTCATCGCTCAGGTCCGGATAGAAGGCGGTCAAGTCCGCCGGCATCATCAGGCCTTTGTAAATGATGGTCTTGTGCGAAAAGCTGCAGACGTAGTGGTCGGTGTCGGCGGCGTTGGCCACGGACGAGCGACGACGGGAGGTGAACAGCTTGACGGCCATGTCCTGGTCGCTCAGGCCTTCGCCGCCGATGAACACTTGCTCGATTTGCGGCAGGCGCTCAAGGGCCAGCCGGCCGAGGACGCTGGTGTCGATCGGCACTTTGCGCCAGCCGACCAGTTGCAGGCCGGCGGCCAGGATCTCGCGGTTCATGTTCTCGCGAGCGGCTTCGGCTTTGACCGGGTCCTGGTTGAAGAAGACCATGCCCACCGCATATTGCTTGGGCATTTCGACGCCGAAGGTTTCCTGGGCGATGGCTCGCAGGAACACGTCCGGCTTTTGAATCAGCAGACCGCAACCGTCACCGGTCTTGCCGTCGGCATTAATCCCACCGCGGTGGGTCATGCAGGTCAGGGCCTCGATGGCCGTTTGCAAAAGGGTATGACTGGGCTCGCCCTGCATATGGGCTATCAGGCCGAAACCGCAGTTATCCTTGAATTCATCTGGTTGGTACAGACCTGCTTTCATAGACACTTTCTCACCAGGCTGCCTCTGATCGAGGCAAATTTCTTTTCAATTCAACCACTTGCCATCCACGCCGAACGTACGCCAGCTTTGCGGGGACAAAAGGGAGGTCATTGTACACACCGACACTTGGCCTCACAAATTTGACGACGAAATGTCGCAAATCCATGTCGCATTTGTGAAAGGTTTAAAGCGATCTGCTGTGCTAGTCAAAACTTTTTTAATTTTGACCGCAACGACTCAAAGACTACTGTGACGCAGACACCACAAGGCACGCAGCCCGAAAGGTTGCGCGCACTTGTAGAAATTTGAGGTGCTTGGAGAGGCGGCCTGGGTAAGGCCGCCGAATCTTCAGCGAGTTGTTGCCAGTTCCTGTTGGACGCTGGCGACAGTGCGAGGCCAAGGTTTACCAGCCTGAACCTTCGCTGGCAAGGCCTTGATGGCGGAAACGGCTGCATCACGATTGGCGAAGTTGCCGTAGGTGATCACGTAAAGCGGCTTGCCATTGAGGACTTTCTTGAAATAGCGGTACTCGCCGCCCTGCTCCTTGACGAAGCTTTGTGCGGCCGTTTCGGAGCTGGTGCCGAGGATTTGCACCACGTAGTTGCCCGGTGCCTGACCGGCGTACCAGGTGCCACCAGCCGCTTTGGCCGCCGGAGCCGGTTTCTCGGCAGGCTTGGCCGGCGCAGCAACGGCTGGCTTGGCTGGCGCTGGAGCAGGCTTGGTCACTGGAGCAGGCGCTGGCTTGGCGGTGGCGACCTGAGTCGGCGCAGGTGCCGGCGCAGGTGTAGGCTTGGCCGCCGGTGTCGGCGCAGGGCCGGCAGGAACGCCAACAGGCGGCGCTGTGGTGGTCACCGTCGGCGGTGTGGCGCTGGAGCCTTCAACCGGAACGCCGTCGTCGCCTTCGGTGATGCCGCCTGCGGCTTCAGCCAGCGGGGCGCGCATGACCGGTTGCGAGTTGCCGACCAACGGCAACGGCATCGGCTGCGTGTTGCCGGCGAATTCGACGGCCGGAGCACCGCCATTCGCGGTTGGCTGGCCCTGGCCAAGCGGCAGTTGCGCCTGTTCATTGGCCGGCGCACCGGTGGTCGGTGCCTTGTTGCGACCCGGCATCATCCAGGCGGCAGCTACCGCAACCACGACAACGGCGGAAATCGCCAATACGTGTTTCTTCGGCATATTGAACCCCATTTTTGGACGCTTGACCGCAGAGCGGCTGGCGATCATGGCTTCGATCATTGCATCGCGGGCGACCTGATTGATGCTGCCAGGCCAACCTTCGGAGCTTTCGTGAATATCAGAGATCTGATTCGCGGTGAAAAGTTCGATGCCGCGGCCAGCGCCCTCGAGCCGCTGCTCCAGATACTCGCGGGTTTCGTCCTCGGTATAGGGCTGCAGTTCGATGACGTGGAATCGCTCTTCCTCGAGATGCAAAGCCTCAAGCTGAGCGATCAGCGAGGTCTCGCCGAACAGGAACACATGCGGGCGACCTTCAGGCGCGCCGGCCGCCAGGACCATCAGAACCTCAAGGGCGGACTCATCGAGCTGTTCGGCGTCATCGACCAGCAAATAGACTTCCTGCCCGGTGAGTGCAAGCTGCACCACCTGGGCCAGAATAGCGTCGGCATCCGCCTGGGCGACATTCAGCGCCTGGGCCACCTGACGCAGCACACCGGCCGCATCGCCAGCGCCACGGGCGGACACCACCACGCTTTGTACCGACTGCTTGTTGGTGCTGGCGACCAGGGCCTGACGCAGCAGGGTCTTGCCACTGCCCTCAGGACCGGTGACCACCAGCAGTAGCTGACTGTAACGGGCCAGGTGATGCAACTGCCCCAGCACGGGTTTGCGCTGGGCCGGGAAAAATTTGAAGCCAGGTACCCGTGGAGCAAAAGGGTCATGACTCAACTGGTAATGGCCGAGGAAAGCCTCGTCGGCATGCAAACTAGTCATCGTGTTCTTATTAACCTTTAAGCTGAGCCAGGGCGCGGTAGTCTGCCCCCAGCGTGGCCTGTAGAACCTCTTTCGGATAATCGTCGGTCACCACCGCTTCACCCATGTGGCGCAGCAGCACCAGGCGCAAACGACCGTCGATCACTTTTTTATCAATGGACATGTGTTCGAGGAAATCGGCTTCTGTCATCTCTTCTGGCGGGATGACAGGCAGCCCTGCACGCTGGAACAGACGAATGCCGCGATCGCGCTCCTGCTCGCTGATCCAGCCCAGTCGCGCGGACATTTCCAGCGCCATCACGGTACCGGCAGCCACCGCTTCTCCATGTAGCCAGACACCATAGCCCATGTGGGTTTCGATGGCGTGGCCAAAAGTGTGGCCCAGGTTCAACGTGGCACGAACGCCTGTCTCTTTCTCATCGGCACCGACCACCGCGGCCTTGGCCGCGCAGGAGCGCTCGATGGCATAGGTCAGGGCTTGCTGGTCCAGATTGCGCAGGCGGTCGACGTTGTCTTCGAGCCAGGTCAGGAACGGCTCATCACAGATCAGCCCGTACTTGATGACTTCGGCCAGACCGGCGGACAGTTCGCGCGCCGGCAGGGTATTGAGGCTGGCGGTATCGATCAGCACCACGTTCGGCTGATAGAAGGCGCCGACCATGTTCTTGCCCAGCGGATGGTTGATCCCGGTCTTGCCGCCCACCGAGGAGTCGACCTGCGACAGCAGCGTGGTCGGAACCTGGATGAAATCGACGCCGCGCTGGTAGCAGGCGGCGGCAAAGCCGGCCATGTCACCGATCACACCGCCACCGAGGGCGATCACCGTGGTGCGGCGGTCATGCCGCGCGGTCAGCAGACCGTCGAAAATCAGCTGCAGGGTTTCCCAGGTCTTGAAGGCTTCACCGTCGGGCAGCACCACGGAAATCACCGAGTACTGCGCCAGGCTGCGGGTCAGACGCTCAAGATAGAGCGGTGCAACAGTCTCGTTGGAGACGATCGCCACTTGCCGTCCGCGAATGTGCGGGGCCAGCAGCTCAGGCTGATCCAACAAACCTTCGCCAATATGAATCGGGTAGCTGCGCTCGCCTAGATCGACCTTGAGTGTCTGCATGTGTCCCCACAGTGAAGATGAATCAGGCGTCCTGCCTTGAGTTAACGAATATCCACGGCATCTGCTGGTATGACGCCGTTCGGTAGCCATCTGCCACAACCTTGAGCGGTCATGGCCAAACGCCGAGGATAGCGCATTTCGCGCGGCGCTTTAACGGGGTGGCAACTGCTGTAGGCGCTCTAGAATGTCGAGTACGACCATTCGCGGCGGTCGCTCATCGGTTTCGACCACCAGGTCGGCAATTTCCCGGTAAAGCGGATCGCGGATCGCCAACAGATCCCGAAGGGTCTTGGCCGGATCGGCAGTACGCAACAATGGCCGATTGCGGTCACGGGCCGTGCGGCCGACCTGCTGCTCGACCGACGCATGCAGATAAACCACCCGCCCACCGGCATGCAGTGCCCGACGATTGGCTTCGCGCATGACCGCGCCACCACCTGTCGCCAGCACCACTCCGTCGTAATCGCACAGCTCGGCAATCATTGCCTGCTCGCGATCACGAAAGCCCGGTTCGCCTTCTTTATCGAAGATCCAAGGGATATTGGCGCCCGTGCGCAATTCAATTTCCTTATCGGAATCTTTGAATGGCAGGCGCAGCTCTTTGGCCAGCAACCGGCCGATGGTGCTTTTTCCAGCACCCATCGGTCCTACAAGAATCAAATTTCGCACAGAATCAATGACTCACAGCAATCGCCTGATTATTCATGATACGCGGAGTGAGGAATACCAACAGCTCGGATTTTTTCTCCGAAACCACATCACGCCGGAAAAGGCGGCCAAGATACGGCACATCGCCAAGAAATGGCACCTTATCTACGACCTTGCTCTGAGTATTTGAGAAAACGCCGCCAATGACGATGGTCTCGCCATCGTTGACCAGGACCTTGGCGTTGACCTCGTTTTTCTTGATCGGCGGTACATCCTGGACCTTGTTCAGGTAGTCCGGCTCGTCCTTGGTCACCTTGACCTCCATGATGATCCGGTTGTCGGGCGTGATCTGCGGCGTCACCTCCAAGGACAGCGAGGCCTCCTTGAACGACACCGAAGTCGCGCCACTGGAACTGGCCTCCTGATAGGGAATCTCGGTGCCCTTGAGGATCTTGGCGGTTTCCTTGTCGGACGTGACCACCTTGGGTTGCGAGACGATTTCCCCGTTGCCGGTTTTCTCCATGGCCGTCAGTTCCAGGTCCAGCAAGACGTTATCGGTGATGAACGCAATGCCGATTCCCGAGGTGTTGTTGGCTACTCCCATGTCGACGAACGGCGAGTTGGTGCTGGTACTGCCGGGCGTGCCGATGGTCGACGACCCGTTGAGTCCATTGCTGACACCGGAGGTGTTCCAGTTGCCCCGGTTCTGTATCGATCCGCCCCAACGCACCCCGAGGCTTTTGTCATAGTCGACGTTGGCTTCGACAATGCGCGCCTCGATCATGACCTGACGCACAGGGATATCCAGCTGCGTGACGATCCTGCGCAGCTCATCAAGCCGGTCCTGGGTCTGGTAGGCAATGATGTTGTTGGTGCGCTCGTCGACAGTGATCGACCCCCGCTCATCGGGTTTCGCTTCGGCACTGGTCACCGACTGGAAGAGTTTGGCGATGTCCGCCGCCTTGGCGTAATTCACCTGCAACAGTTCACGGCGCAACGGCGCCAGATCGGCAATCTGCTTTTGTGATTCCAGTTCCTGACGCTCACGGGCAGCAATTTCATCGGCCGGCGCAACAAGCAGGACATTACCGACCTTGCGCTTGTCCAGCCCCTTGGTTTTCAGCACCAGATCCAGCGCCTGATCCCACGGCACGTTCTGCAGGCGCAACGTGATGCCCCCCTGCACCGTGTCGCTGGCCACCAGATTGAGGTTGGTGAAATCGGCGATCAATTGCAGCACCGACCGCACATCGATGTCCTGGAAGTTCAGCGAAAGCTTCTCGCCGCTGTAAGCCTGTGGCCCGGCATTGCGCTTTTGCAGGTCGTCGACCGTCGCCGGGCGAACGCTGACCGTGAGCTTGCTGTCTGTCTGATAGGTCGAGTAATCGAACGCACCACCGGGCTCGATGCTGATGATGGCTCGATCGCCGCTCGCGCTGGCCTTGACGTACTGCACGGGCGTGGCGAAATCCTTCACATCCAGACGCACGCGCAACGGCTCGGGCAATCGGGTTTTGGCGAACCCGACAATAATCTTGCCCTCGCGCTGCTGTATGTCGGGCGCAATCGACGGGTCCGACAAGTCGATCACCACGTTGCCCTCGCCCTGCGTCCCTCGCTGAAAATCCACACCCCGAATGGCCTTGCCTGGCGTCGCAGCGGCGCGTGCCGGCATTGCCGGGGCCGTCGGCCCGGGTGCAGACGGTTTGACACCCTGCCCGACAACCACCAGCAAATTGTTGCCTTCAATTCGCGAGTCGTACGGGGCCGACTGAGCCAGGTTGATGATCAATCGCGTACGTCCCCCGGCCTCCACCACCGTTGCACTACGGGCATTTCCACTACCGAGATCGCGAGTCTTGCTGGCCAACTGACTGACGACACCCGGCAAATCCAGCGCAATCCGGGCCGGCGACTCCGTCATGTAACCCTGAGGCAACGGGGGCGGTGCATCGAACGACAACTTCAACTCGACCCGGTCTCCCGGCAGTGCGGCGACATCCAGCGCCTTGAGATTGGCCGCTTGTACCATCGGCGACAACATCGCTATCCATAGCGAAAGGCCGAAGGTGGAGAAAATCCTGTTCATTATTCGGGTTCCACTATGAGTGCTCTTTCAAAGGGATGGTCCGGGGACGCTCCAGCCACGCACCCTGACCATCAGGGACAATTTCAACCACATCGACTTGCGAACCACTGATCGCAACGATTCGTCCGTCGTTACGCCCCAGGTAATCACCGACTTTCAGGCGGTGCACGCCACCCGCCCCGCGCAACAGGGCAAAGGAGCCCGTCGCATTGGAAAGGGTGCCGACCATTTCAAACTGCTCGATGTTGAAACCTTCGAGGTATTGCCTGACCCGGTCAGGGTCGGGTTTGACGTTGCGCGAACCCCGCCGATGGGCCGCCAGATCAGTACTGATCTGTGGTGAAAACGGACTGCGCAGGTTCGCTGCGTCATAAGTGAATGTCGGGTAAGACCGGAATACCGGCGTTGGTTCAATACTGCCCGGCCCGCGCAGGCGTATTTCGCTCAGATAGGCGTCCAGATCGCTGTAGTCATCGCCTGCGCCACAACCGGACAGAACAGACAGCAACAGCACCATCGGAAAACAACGCGCCGGATTCATTGATGCCGCCCCATTTCGTTGTAGCGGTAGGTCTTGGCGAGGATGCTCAAGCGCAGTTTCGGAGCACCCTGGGGACTGACGGGGACAAGGTCGAAATCGTGCAAGGTGACAATTCGCGGCAACCCGGCCACGCCACTGACGAAGGTGGCCAGGTCGTGGTACCCCCCGGTGACCGTGATCTGGATCGGCAACTCGATGTAGAACGGCTGGGCGACCTCGGGCAGCAGCTTGATCTCTTCGAACTCCAGGCCGCTGCCCAAACCTGTACGCGTGATGTCTTCCAGCAAGCCGGGCACTTCGGTGTCGCCGGGCAGTTGCCGCAACAGCACGCTGAAAGCGCTCTCCATCTCCTTCAACTGCCGGGTGTAGAGATCGAGATTCGCCGCCATGCGCGCTTTACCGGCGAACTGCTCCTTGAGCGTCGACTCTTCCTCGCGCTTCAGATCGAGCTGGCTCTCGAGGTCGCGAGTGGAAAAGTTGTAGCCCAAGGCCAGCACCACAAGCATGAGCAAACCGGCCACCAGACACTTGATCGCCGGCGGCCAGGCCCCCATGTTGCTGGTGTCCAGCTCATTGATGTCGATCTTGCGCAGCCCTTCGAACCATTCGGACAGGCTCATTTGCCTCCCTCCGGTGCTGCCGGTTGAGTCTGGCGAACGGTCAACTGGAAGACGTTGGCCTGCTCCACCTGACCGGCAGCTGCGACCTTGACTTCGGTCAGGCTCGGCGCATCGAACCAGTCTGATGCCTCGAGGTTGCGCATCAAGTCTGAAACACGGTTGTTGGATTGCGCGGCACCGGTGATGGACAAGGTCTTTCCGGTCATTCTCACTTCGGTGAAATACACGCCGTCAGGCAGTGCCCGCGCCAACTGGTCAAACATTCGCCCACTGGTTTGGCGATTGTCTTGCAGGTCCTGGATGATGTGCATGCGTTCGACCAGTTGCTGGCGGCGCTCCTTGAGATCATTGATCTGCGTGATCCGCTCATCGACCACGGCGATTTGCCTGCCGATGTAATCGTTACGGGCGATTTGCCGGTCGATGGCACGGCTGATGGCCTGGTTGGCAACCAGCACCGCACCCATCGTACCCGCCATAGCGGCCACCAGGACCAGCAGGAAGCGTTTGCGGCGAACTTCACGCCGCTCCTCGCGCCAGGGTAAAAGGTTGATCCGCGCCATCAGTCGAAGCTCCTGAGGGCAAGACCACAGGCGATCATCAACGCCGGGGCATCACTCGCCAGGGCGGCACCATTGACCTTGCTGCCCAGCATCATTTCGGAAAAAGGGTTCGCGATCAGGGTCGGCGTGCCCAATTGCTGCTCGATCAAAAGGGGCAGCCCCGGGACCGACGCGGTACCGCCGGCCAGCAGGATATGGTCGACGGCGCTGTATTGGCCTGCAGCAAAGAAGAACTGCAACGAGCGCGACACCTGTTGCACCAGCGCCTGTTGAAATGGCTGCAGGACCTCACCGGCATAGTCTTCCGGCAGGCCGCCCTTCCTTTGCGCCAGACTCGCCTGTTCCAGCGTCAGGCCATAGCGACGCTGGATTTCCCCGGTCAACTGCCGACCGCCGAACAGTTGCTCACGGGTGTAGATAATCCGCCCGTTGTGCAGCACGCTCAGGGTGGTCATGGTGGCGCCGATATCCACCACTGCGACCGTCAACGGTTCCTCGGAAACCGCAAGCCGACTGGCCAGCAACCCGAATGAACGCTCCAGTGCATAGGCCTCGACATCGACTACGCGAGCGGTCAGTCCGGCCAGAGCCAGGGCTGCCTCGCGGACCTCGACGTTTTCCTTGCGGCAAGCCGCGAGGAGCACGTTGACCCGCTCCGGGTTGCGCGCGCAGGTGCCCTGGACTTCAAAGTCGATCGCGACTTCATCCAGGGGATAGGGAATATATTGATCCGCCTCGATCTTCAGCTGGCTTTCCATTTCGTCTTCGGAAAGAGCGGCATCCATCTCGATGATCTTGGTGATCACCGCCGAGCCTGCCACAGCCACGGCCACACCCTTGAGGCCGGTTCTGGCCCTGGTCAGCGCGCGCGCGAGGGCCAGCCCCACGCCCTCGAGGTCAGCGATGTTCTTTTCGATCACCGCGCCGACGGGCAAAGGCTCGACCGCATAAGCCTCGACCCGGAAGCGTTCGCCCTGACGGCTCAATTCCAGAAGCTTTACCGAGGTAGAGCTGATATCGATTCCCAGGAGCGTACTGGATTTTTTGTTGAAGAGTCCTGGCACTACCAATTCCCTATGACTTTCCGTGAGTTACGGACTGTGCAATGTCCATTGCGTTCAATCCGCCCGTCTTGACAGCAGCGCCAACCGCGCTCCCGATCAGAAAAATGCTTATAATGCCCAGCGTTTTTTTCCGCATTTGCTCAAGCGCGGGTCGTTCTCATTTAGCCTGAACCCTGTTGCCCAATTCATTTTTGCCCTGGATATCCAAAAGCCTTGATTCGTCTGCTGAAGTTTTTCGGTTGGTCCATCGTCGCGGTTTTCTGCGGACTCCTTCTGGGTCTGAGCGGGGCGTACCTCTACCTTAGTCCCGGGCTGCCGTCCGTGGAGGCGCTGAGAAGCATCCAGTTGCAGATTCCTCTGCGGGTCTACAGCAGCGATAACAAGTTGATTGCAGAGTTCGGCGAAATGCGCCGCACACCGATCCGTTTCGCCGACATTCCCCCCAATTTCATTAATGCGTTACTAAGTGCTGAAGACGACAATTTCGCCAACCACTATGGCGTCGATCCCGGCAGCCTGATGCGTGCCGCGACCCAACTGATCAAAAGCGGACACATCCAGTCCGGTGGCAGCACGATCACCATGCAGGTGGCGAAGAACTTCTTCCTGACCAGCGAACGCAGCTTTTCGCGCAAGACCACCGAGATCCTGCTGGCCCTGCAGATCGAACGACAGCTGACCAAGGACGAAATCCTCGAGCTGTACGTCAACAAGATCTACCTGGGTAACCGTGCCTACGGCATCGAGGCGGCGGCGCAGGTCTATTACGGCAAATCGATCCGCGATGTCAGCCTGGCGCAGATGGCCATGATTGCCGGCCTGCCCAAGGCTCCATCGCGCTTCAACCCGCTGGCCAACCCGGCGCGCAGCAAGGAGCGTCGCGACTGGATCCTGGGGCGCATGTACAAACTCGGCAAAATCAGCGAGGCCGACTACACCGCCGCGATCAACGAGCCGCTGAACGCCAGCTATCACGTACCGACTCCGGAAGTGAACGCGCCGTACATCGCCGAAATGGCCCGTGCCGAAATGGTCGGGCGTTATGGCAGCGACGCGTATACCGAAGGCTTCCGCGTCACCACCACGGTGCCGAGCGACCTCCAGGAACTGGCCAACACCGCAGTCCACGAAGGCCTGATGACCTACGATCAGCGCCACGGCTATCGCGGCCCCGAGTCGCGGTTTCCAGGCAAGACTCGTGAAGCCTGGGTAACCGAGCTGACCAAGCAACGCACCATCAGCGGCCTGGAACCGGCCATCGTGACCCAGGTCGACAAAAGCGGCCTGCAGGTGCTGACCCGCACCGGCCAGGAACACGTCAGCTGGGACACCATGAAGTGGGCCCGTCCGTTCCTGAACACCAACAGCATGGGCGCCAACCCGAAGCAGCCTTCAGACGTGGCCCAGGTCGGCGACCTGATTCGCGTGCAGCGTCAGCCAGACAACTCGCTGAAGTTCAGCCAGATCCCGCAGGCCCAGGGCGCGCTGGTGTCCCTGGACCCACAGAACGGTGCCATTCGCGCCTTGGTCGGCGGTTTCGCCTTCGAGCAGAGCAACTACAACCGCGCATTGCAGGCCAAGCGCCAGCCGGGCTCGAGCTTCAAACCGTTCGTCTACGCCGCCGCACTGGATAACGGCTACACGGCCTCCAGCCTGGTGAACGATGCCCCGATCGTGTTCGTCGACGAGTATCTGGACAAGGTCTGGCGGCCGAAAAACGACACCAACACCTTCCTCGGCCCGATCCGCCTGCGTGAAGCGCTGTACAAGTCGCGCAACCTGGTGTCGATCCGCTTGCTGCAAGCGATGGGCGTTGGCAAGACCATCGACTACATTGCTCGCTTCGGCTTCAACAAACAGGACCTGCCACCCAACCTGTCCCTGGCGCTGGGCACCGCGACCCTGACGCCAATGGAGATCGCTACCGGCTGGAGCACCTTCGCCAACGGCGGCTACAAGATCACCCCGTACATCATCGACAGGATTGAAAGCCGCAACGGCGACACGCTGTTCGTCGCCAACCCGCCGAGCGTGCCTAAGGGCGGCGCCGCCAGCGACGGCATTGCCGCACCAGCGCCTCAAGCTTTCACGGTCAATGCTACGCCGGGCGAGACCCCTGGCGCTGCGCCGACGCCACAAGCACCCGCCGTGGCCGAACGCATCGTTGACGGGCGCACCACGTACATCCTCAACAGCATGCTTGAGGACGTGATCAAGCTCGGCACCGGTCGCCGCGCACTCGCCCTGGGCCGCCCGGACATCGCCGGCAAGACCGGTACGACCAACGAATCCAAGGACGCCTGGTTCTCCGGTTACAACGCCGATTACGTGACCACCGTATGGACCGGTTTCGACCAGCCGGAAAGCCTGGGCCGCAAGGAATTCGGCGGCACCGTCGCGCTGCCGATCTGGATGAACTACATGGGCGCTGCACTCAAAGACAAGCCGCCGCATACGCAAGCGGAGCCGGAAGGCCTTCTGAGCCTGCGGGTCGACCCGATCAGCGGCCGCGCGGCCAGCCCGGGCACGCCAGGCGCCTACTTCGAGCTGTTCAAGGCCGAAGATACGCCGCCGTCGGGCAACGAGCTCGGTAACGGCAATGCGCCGGGCAGTCCATTGCCAGCGGATGAGGCAGCGCCGATCGATTTGTTCTGATTGCAGCAATGATGAAAAGCCCCGCCTTCGAAAGAAGAGCGGGGCTTTTTTTGCCTGCAAGTTTTGCATTGATAGGTCCGGCCTCTTCGCGGGCAAGCCCGCTCCCACAGTGCTCGCGTCGAACAGAAAAACCATGTACGCCACCGACCCTGTGGGAGCGGGCTTGCCCGCGAAGAGGCCTGTACAGACAACACATAAGCAGCAGGCAATAAAAAGCCCCGACTCAAATGAGCCAGGGCTATCGGTTGAAGCGCTACAACGGCTTAGCCGTTGAACACATCATCCACGCTTTTCAGCGGGTAGTTCTTCGGATACGGCAGGGTCGCCACACCGGTCTCGATGGCGGCTTTAGCCACGGCATCGGAGATCAGGGTGATCAGACGGGCATCCATTGGCTTCGGAATGATGTACTCACGACCGAATTCCAGCTTGATGCCGCCATAGGCGTCGCACACTTCCTGAGGCACTGGCAGCTTGGCCAGTTCACGCAGGGCGTTGGCCGCAGCCACTTTCATTTCTTCGTTGATGCGCTTGGCGCGAACGTCCAGGGCACCACGGAAGATGAACGGGAAGCCCAGTACGTTGTTGACCTGGTTCGGGTAGTCGGAACGACCGGTCGCCATGATCACGTCGCTACGGGTGGCGTGCGCCAGCTCCGGGGAGATTTCCGGATCAGGGTTGGAGCACGCGAACACGATCGGGTTCGGCGCCATCGACAGCAGGCCTTCAGCACTCAGCAGGTTCGGGCCGGACAGACCAACGAACACGTCAGCGCCTTGCAGGGCGTCAGCCAGGGTGCGCTTGTCGGTCGCGTGAGCGAACACAGCCTTGTACTGGTTCAGGTCGTCACGGCCGGAGTGGATCACACCGGTACGGTCGACCATGTAGATGTTTTCGATGTTCGCGCCCATGCTCACCAGCAACTTCATGCAGGAGATGGCGGCGGCGCCGGCACCCAGGCAGACGATCTTGGCTTCCGGCAGGGTTTTGCCAGCGATTTCCAGGGCGTTGATCATGCCGGCCGCGGTCACGATAGCGGTGCCGTGCTGGTCATCGTGGAATACTGGAATATCGCACTGCTCGATCAGAGCGCGTTCGATTTCAAAGCACTCGGGTGCCTTGATGTCTTCCAGGTTGATGCCACCGAAGGTGATGGAGATGCGCTTGACGGTGTCGATGAAGGCCTGCGGGCTTTCGGAGTCGACTTCGATGTCGAAAACGTCGATGCCGGCGAAGCGCTTGAACAGTACGCCTTTACCTTCCATCACTGGCTTGGAAGCCAATGGGCCGAGGTTACCCAGGCCGAGAATCGCGGTGCCATCGGAAATGACTGCAACCAGGTTGCCTTTGCCGGTGTACTTGTAGGCCAGCTCGGGATCGCGGGCGATCTCGCGTACTGGCTCGGCTACGCCCGGGCTGTAGGCCAGCGACAGGTCGCGAGCGGTAGCAGTGGCCTTGGTGAGCTCGACACTCAGCTTCCCTGGACGAGGATTGGCGTGATATTCGAGAGCGGCAGTTTTCAGATCAGACATTTTGGCATTCCGCTTTTTACTGTTGGACAGACTGGTCAGCGAGGATACGCGCCTCGCAAAGTCCCCACAAGACTGACTGGTCACCCCTGTCAAGCGCCCGCCCTTACGACTTTGGGCCAAGAGCCACGGCACACAAGGCTTAGACTGTTCACAATTGACTGAAAAAATGTCTACAATTTTTTATCACTGTTCCGCTTGAAGCATCGCCGGGTCGGTCAAGGGCAACATCCAGCGCGCCTGCCCTTCTTTCAGTCCGCCACGTCGCGAACGATCCAGCACCCAGCCGCGCGCCTCGATCTGCTTGCCCTTGAGGCTTTCCAGCGAATTCACATCAAAACGCGCCAGCAGATTGGGTGCAACGCGCAATACAACCGAGTCCTGCAACTCGATCCAAACCCCACCTCGATTGCGCTGCACCTTGCTCACACGACCGCTGAGCACGGCAAAGCCAGAAGTGACGATCTGCTCTGCCTTCAGTACAGGCGACTGGCGCCACACACCAAGCCCGGCCTGTCGAGCGTTGCGCTCTGCAGCTTGCTGACAGGCGACCAGATCGACATTCGGCGCCACGGCCACCTGGAAACCCAAGCCTTCGGCGAGCATTTGCGCTTCCAGGTTGGCGCCATCCGCGCCATAGACATGGGCCAGCGTGCGGCCGTAATGATCCTTGCTTTCTTTGCCGGGCACCAACCCGACTCGCCCGTCACTCGCCGCCACCAATGCTTCAAGGCGTTTGCGCGCGGCCACGGCGAAGGGCTCGTCGGAACGGCCCTGCTTGCCCAGCTCCGGCGTGTTCAAGCCAATCATGCGCACATTGCGGCCATCGCTCAGGCGCAGGGTGTCGCCATCCACCACCCGCTGCACCGCGATGGGTGCCAGGCCGCCTGGCGTCGGACAAAAGGCCTGCGCGCCAGACAGCCAAATCGCGGACACAAAAAAGGCGCCCGCGAGGGACGCCTTTTTCATCAGCATGGAAAAACCGCAGCGGCTTCCCAAGTTGATCGGCCTTAGGCCTTTTTCGCGCCGAAAGCACCGAAACGGTCGGCGAACTTCTGTACGCGACCACCGGTGTCCAGAGTCTTCTGCTTACCGGTGTAGAACGGGTGGCATTCGTTGCAAACGTCGATCGCCAGGGCTTTGCCGAAGGTCGAACGGGTTTCGAACTTGTTGCCGCAGCTGCAGGTAACAGCAACTGCCGGGTATTCTGGATGGATATCAGCTTTCATGGTGTTTTCCTCAGGCTAGCGTGCCGCCACCCAACACTATTGTTGAATACCGCACGTAATTAGGCCGCGGATTCTACCAGACAATCCTGTTCACGCAAGCTGTCGCTTCTACCGACCGTCTGCTAGGCTCCCGGCCTTGAGCGCCCTCCCCTGTGGGAGCGAGCCTGCTCGCGAATGCGGTGTGTCAGGCGACTTAATTGCTGACTGATACTCCCTATTCGCGAGCAGGCTCGCTCCCACAAGTTATGTGCCAAACCCCATTATTGCCTGTTGATCGAGATCCCCCCGCGTGCCCGACGCCATTCTGCGCCTCGCCCTGCCTTCGCCGCTGCGCCGCCTGTTCGACTACCGCGCTCCGGCCGGCGTCCTGCGTGCCCAACTGCACCCCGGCATGCGCCTGCGGGTACCGTTCGGCCGGCGCGAGATGATCGGGATTCTGGTGGAAGTCACCGATACCAGCGAAGTACCGGCCGAGAAACTCAAGCCGGCCCTGGCCCTGCTCGACGCTACGCCACCGCTGCCGCCCGCGCTGTTCAAGCTGTGCCTGTGGACCTCTCAGTACTATCAGCACAGCCTCGGCGACACCTTGAGCTGGGCATTGCCGGTGCTGCTGCGCCAGGGTGAACTGGCGGAAGCGCGACAGGAACGCTTCTGGTCTGTCGCGCCAGGCGCCAGCCTCGATGATCCGCGCATCGCCCGCGCCCCGCGCCAGCGCGAAGCCCTGGCCACGCTGGCCCAGCATCCCCACGGCGTCGCCCATCAGTTGCTGAGCAAACTGATGCTGAGCAAGGACAGCCTGGACTTGCTGCTGGCCAAGGAGCTGGTGCAGGTCGAGATCCGTCGCCACGCCCCCGGTGCACGCCATGAACACTGGCTGGCGCAACCGGAACTGCCGCTGAACCCGGAGCAGCGCGCCGCCTATGAGGCCATTCGCGCCGGCTTCGACAGTTACCACGCGTTCCTGCTGGCCGGCGTCACCGGCAGCGGCAAGACCGAAGTCTATCTGCAGTTGATCCGCGAAACCCTCGAGGCCGGCAAGCAGGCACTGGTGCTGATCCCGGAAATCAACCTCGGCCCGCAGACCCTGGCGCGCTTCGAACAGCGCTTCAATGCCCGCATCGCGCTGATCCATTCGGCGGTCAATGACCGCGAACGCCTCGATGCCTGGCTGGCCGCCCGGGACGGTGAGGCCGACATCATTATCGGCACCCGTTCTGCCCTGTTCACGCCGATGAAGAACCCTGGCCTGATCATCATCGACGAAGAGCACGACGGTTCCTATAAACAGCAGGAAGGCTTGCGCTACCACGCCCGCGATCTGGCGCTGGTGCGGGCGCGACAGGAAAACATCCCGATCGTCCTCGGCTCCGCCACCCCCTCGCTGGAAAGCCTGCACAACGCCTACACCGGCCGGTACGGACTGCTGCGCCTGAATGAGCGCGCCGGCGGGGCCAAACAGCCGCGCTTCCTGCGCCTGGATGTCAAAAGCCGCCCGCTGGACAGCGGCATTTCCGGGCCGATGCAACAAGCCATCGGCCAGACCCTGGCCGCCGGGCAGCAGGTACTGGTATTCCTTAACCGCCGCGGCTTCGCCCCGACCCTGCTGTGTCACGATTGCGGCTGGATGTCCGAGTGCCAGCGCTGCGATGCGCGAATGACCGTGCATCAGCGTTACGGCGAGTTGCGCTGCCACCACTGCGGCTACGTCGAACGCGTGCCGCGCCAGTGCCCGAAGTGCAACAAGGTCGATCTGCGCCCCGTCGGCGCCGGCACCGAACGGGCCGAGGAGCGCCTGGCGATTCTGTTCCCGGACTATCCGGTGCTGCGGGTCGACCGCGACAGCACATCGCGCAAGGACGCGATGAACCAGCTGTTCGCGACCATTCAGAAAGGCCAGCCATGCATCCTGATCGGCACGCAAATGCTTGCCAAAGGCCACCACTTCCCACGGGTGACGCTGGTGTCGATCCTCGACGCCGACGGCGGTCTGTTCTCCGGCGACTTCCGCGCCAGCGAACGCATGGCGCAGTTGATCGTCCAGGTCGCCGGCCGCGCAGGCCGCGCCGAAGAGCCGGGCAAGGTGATTATCCAGACGCACCTGGCCGACCACCCGCTGCTGGTGCAACTGACCGAACAAGGCTATTTCGCCTTCGCCGAACAGGCCCTGAGCGAACGCCGTGCGGCTGGTTTGCCGCCGTTTGCCCATTTGGCGTTGTTGCGGGCCGAAGCGCATAAACCGGGCCAGGCCGAAGGTTTTCTCGATGAGGCGTGCAGCGAGGCCGAGCGCTTGCTGGCTGAACAGGGTTTGACCGGGATCGAACTGTTGGGGCCGGTACCGGCGCCGATGGAACGACGGGCCGGACGTTATCGTGCCCAACTGCTGTTGCAGGCTACGGCGCGGGCGCCGCTGCATCGGTTGCTGGCCAGTTGGTTGTTGGTGCTGGAGCAGATGCCGAGCGGGCGGGCGGTGCGCTGGTCGCTGGATGTTGATCCTGTGGATTTGTATTGATTTCAAACCCGTAATCGCGAGCAAGCTCGCTCCCACAATGGTATTTCAGTGGGCATACAATATGTGTCCACCACAAAACCTGTGGGAGCGAGCTTGCTCGCGATTGCGGTCGAATTGTCACCACACATCCACAACCTGCCTGCTAAGGTTGGCAAGCCCGTCTTCGCAACGGATAATGCCCAGTTTTTCCACCAGCGCATGATGCGCCGCCGCGCCTGCGGTCGAAAGAGAAGACCATGAAAGACACCATTCGCCAGCTGATCCAACAAGCCATCACCCAACTCGTCAACGAAGGTGTGTTGCCTGAAGGCCTGTCGCCGGCGATCCAGGTGGAAAACTCCCGCGACAAGAAGAACGGCGACTTCGCCAGCAACATCGCCATGATGCTGGCCAAACCGGCCGGCATGAAACCCCGCGATCTGGCGGAAAAAATCATCGCCGCCCTGCCGGCTGACGAAAACGTCAGCAAGGCCGAAATCGCCGGCCCTGGCTTCCTGAACTTCTTCCAGAACACCGACGCCCTGGCGACCCGCCTGGACGCCGCCCTGGCCGATGACCACATCGGCGTGCGCAAGGCTGGCCCGCTTCAGCGCACCGTGGTCGACCTGTCGGCGCCGAACCTGGCCAAGGAAATGCACGTCGGCCACCTGCGCTCGACCATCATCGGCGACGGTGTAGCCCGCGTTCTCGAATTCCTCGGCGACACCGTGATCCGTCAGAACCACGTCGGCGACTGGGGCACCCAGTTCGGCATGCTGATGGCTTACCTGCAGGAAAACCCGATCACCAGCGACGAGCTGTCGGACCTGGAGAACTTCTACCGCGCCGCCAAGCAGCGCTTCGACGAATCCGAAGAGTTTGCCGACCGCGCTCGTGGCCTGGTGGTCAAGCTGCAGGCCGGCGACGCCGACTGCCTGGCACTGTGGACCAAGTTCAAGGACATCTCGCTGTCGCACTGCCAGAAGATCTACGAACTGCTCAACGTCAAGCTGACCATGGCCGACGTGATGGGCGAAAGTGCCTACAACGACGACCTGATCAACGTGGTCAACGATTTGAAGGCCGCTGGCATGCTGGTCGAGAGCAACGGCGCCCAGTGCGTGTTCCTCGACGAGTTCAAGAACGCCGATGGCGACCCGCTGCCGGTGATCATCGTCAAGGCAGACGGCGGCTACCTCTACGCCACCACCGACCTGGCGGCCGTGCGCTATCGCAGTGGCAAGCTCAAGGCCGATCGCGCGCTGTACTTCGTCGACCAGCGTCAGGCCCTGCACTTCCAGCAAGTGTTCGCCGTGGCGCGCAAGGCCGGTTTCGTGACCCATCCGATGGAAATGGAACACATGGGCTTCGGCACCATGAACGGCGCTGACGGCCGTCCGTTCAAGACACGTGACGGCGGCACCGTGAAGCTGATCGACCTGCTGACCGAAGCCCAGGAGCGTGCCTACACCCTGGTCAAGGACAAGAACCCGGAACTGGCCGAGGCCGAGTTGCGCAACATCGCCAAGGTGGTGGGCATCGGCGCAGTGAAATATGCCGACCTGTCCAAGCACCGCACCAGCGACTACAGCTTCAACTTCGACCTGATGCTCAACTTCGAAGGCAACACCGCGCCCTACCTGCTGTACGCCTACACCCGCGTGGCCGGCGTGTTCCGCAAACTCGGCAAGGACTTCAGCGAAGTCGACGGCCAGATCGTGCTCGAAGCGACGCACGAACACGAACTGGCAGCGAAGCTCGCGCAGTTCGGTGAAATCCTGAACAACGTGTCCGAAAAAGGCACCCCGCACATCCTCTGCACTTACCTGTACGACGTCGCCGGCCTGTTCTCCAGTTTCTACGAGAACTGCCCGATCCTCGCCGCCGATACCCCGGCACAAATGCAGAGCCGCCTGCGCCTCGCTGCGCTGACCGGACGCACCCTCAAGCAAGGCCTGGAACTCTTGGGCCTGGAAACTCTGGAGCGTATGTAAGTTGGCTGCCAAGAAAAAACCTGCACCCAAGCGTGGCGCCAGCCGTTACCAAGCTCCTGCAAAGCAACCGATCCCGGGCTGGCTGTGGATGGCCATCGGCCTGACGGTCGGCGCGTTCATCGTGTTCCTGATGAAGCTGGAACCAGGCAAGGGCAGCGACACCGTCAAGCGTGAAAAGGTCGAGCAACAGCAGAAAGCCAGCAAGATCGCCGAGGCCAACAAGACCCCGCCGAGCCCGACGCAACCGGTGAAGCCGAAGTACGACTTCTACACCTTGCTGCCGGAATCGGAAGTCATCGTGCCGCCGGATGCCGTGCCGGAAAAAACCCTGCCAACGCCGCAAGTGCCGGCCATCCCGACAACGCCGGTCACCCCGGCCGAAGCGGCGAAGATCGACACGGCTCGCGCCCAGGCTGCATTGGCCGGGATCACGCCGCCACCAGCGCCACCGGTCAAGGCTGCGCCTGTGACGAAGTTTTTCCTGCAGGCTGGCTCCTTCCGCAAAGAGACCGATGCGGACAAGGTTCGGGCGCAGATCATCCTGCTGGGCCAGGCCGTTTCGGTTGAGTCCGGTACGGTGAAGGACGAAACCTGGTATCGGGTGCTGGTCGGACCGTTCAGCAACCGCGAACAACTGACGACCGCCCAGAAACAACTGGCCGGCGCCGGCTTCAGCAATCTATTGTTACAACAACGCCAGAGCCGCTGATCGACTGCCACAGGCACCGTGTCATCGTTCTTCGTCGGAACGCCGCCCGGAGCAAGCCCGCTCCCACATTCGACCGCGATCCAATGTGGGAGCGGGCTTGCTCGCGAAGGGGCCTTGGCAAACACCACCGCTCCCATCTGGCTCACACCACTCGTCCCCTCTCTCGCCTTACAGTTGAAAAACCCTCCACCACCCCCATATGAATGGGCATAAGGCATTTTCGCCCCGCTGCGTGGAGACTCTCCCCTTGACCACCATCGTTTCAGTTCGCCGCCACGGCAAAGTCGTCATGGGCGGCGACGGCCAGGTTTCCCTTGGTAATACCGTGATGAAAGGCAACGCGAAAAAAGTTCGCCGCCTGTACCACGGCCAGGTCATTGCCGGTTTTGCCGGTGCCACCGCCGACGCCTTTACCCTCTTCGAACGTTTCGAAGGCCAGCTTGAAAAACACCAGGGCCACCTGGTGCGCGCCGCCGTCGAACTCGCCAAAGAATGGCGCACCGACCGCTCCCTGAGCCGCCTTGAAGCCATGCTCGCGGTCGCCAACAAGGACGCCTCCCTGATCATTACCGGCAACGGTGACGTGGTCGAACCCGAAGACGGCCTGATCGCCATGGGTTCCGGTGGCGCCTACGCCCAGGCCGCGGCTAGCGCGCTGCTGAAAAAGACCGATCTGTCAGCCCGGGAAATCGTCGAAACTGCCCTCGGTATCGCCGGCGACATCTGTGTATTCACTAACCACACCCAGACCATTGAGGAGCAGGACTGCGCCGAGTAAGCCCGTGCAGCCACCGCACCACGGCTCATTCTTGCTTGAGGTCCACTGAATATTATGTCCATGACTCCCCGTGAAATCGTCCACGAACTCAACCGTCACATCATCGGCCAGGACGATGCCAAGCGCGCCGTCGCCATTGCCCTGCGCAACCGCTGGCGCCGCATGCAGCTGCCTGAAGAGCTGCGCGTTGAAGTCACGCCAAAGAACATCCTGATGATCGGCCCGACCGGCGTCGGTAAAACCGAGATCGCCCGTCGCCTGGCGAAACTGGCCAATGCGCCGTTCATCAAGGTCGAAGCGACCAAATTCACCGAAGTCGGCTATGTCGGCCGCGACGTCGAATCGATCATTCGTGACCTGGCCGATGCCGCGATCAAGCTGCTGCGCGAGCAGGAAATCGTCAAGGTTCGCCACCGCGCCGAAGATGCCGCCGAAGAGCGCATCCTCGATGCCCTGCTGCCACCGGCGCGCATGGGCTTCAGCAACGACGACGCCCCGACTGCCGATTCCAACACCCGCCAGCTGTTCCGCAAGCGCCTGCGCGAAGGTCAGCTGGACGACAAGGAGATCGAAATCGAAGTCGCCGAAATGGCCGGCGTCGACATCTCCGCGCCACCGGGCATGGAAGAAATGACCAACCAGCTGCAAAGCCTGTTTGCCAACATGGGCAAGGGCAAGAAAAAAGCCCGTAAGCTCAAGGTCAAAGAAGCGCTGAAGATGGTGCGCGACGAAGAAGCCAGCCGTCTGGTCAACGATGAAGAGTTGAAGGCCAAGGCCCTGGAAGCCGTCGAGCAGCACGGCATCGTGTTCATCGACGAAATCGACAAGGTCGCCAAGCGTGGTAATTCCGGCGGCGTCGATGTATCCCGCGAAGGCGTGCAGCGCGATTTGCTGCCGCTGATCGAAGGCTGCACCGTCAACACCAAGCTGGGCATGGTCAAGACCGACCACATCCTGTTCATTGCTTCCGGTGCGTTCCACCTGAGCAAGCCGAGCGATCTGGTGCCCGAGCTGCAAGGCCGTCTGCCGATCCGTGTCGAACTCAAGGCCCTGAGCCCGGAAGATTTCGAACGCATCCTCAGCGAGCCTCACGCCTCGCTCACCGAGCAATACTGCGCACTGCTGAAAACCGAAGGCCTGGGCATCGAGTTCCAGCCGAGCGGCATCAAGCGCATCGCGGAGATCGCCTGGCAGGTCAACGAGAAGACCGAAAACATCGGTGCCCGTCGCCTGCACACCCTGCTCGAGCGCCTGCTCGAAGAGGTGTCGTTCAGCGCCGGCGACCTGGCCAGCTCCCATGACGGCAAGGTGATCCAGATCGACGCCGACTACGTCAACAGCCACCTGGGCGAATTGGCGCAGAACGAAGACCTGTCCCGTTATATCCTGTAAGCCATACTTACAACGATGACGGACCCTGTGGGAGCGGGCTTGCTCGCGAAAGCGGTCTGACAATCAACATCACTGTTGAATGTTAAGGCCCCTTCGCGAGCAAGCCCGCTCCCACATTTGAATCGGGGGTCCCACACACAAACGGACATCCACTCATGACCCAACTTCCCACCGACATCAAGCTGCACAAAGCCTCGAAAACCCTGTCGCTGAAATACGCGTCCGGCGAGGAATACACCCTGCCCGCCGAGTTCCTGCGCGTGCACTCGCCTTCCGCCGAGGTCCAGGGCCACGGCAAACCCATCCTGCAATTTGGCAAGATCAACGTCGGCCTGACCAAGGTAGAACCGGCCGGTCAGTACGCACTGAAACTGACCTTCGATGACGGTCACGACAGCGGTCTGTTCACTTGGGAATACCTCTACGAACTGGCGCGACGTTATGACGCACTTTGGGAAGATTATCTGGCCGAACTCAAGGCCGCCGGAAAAACCCGCGACCCGAACGAATCCGTCGTCAAGCTGATGCTCTAATCCGAGCCTCTTGCTCTTTAGAGGGCATTTTCTAATTTCATCTGTTTGAATGCTCCGCTTCAGGGCCGTCGCTTGGCCTGCTTGCGAAAAAAATTAAACTCGGGTAACCAATGGAACTGGCAAGTTCCCTGCAGTGCTCACTGCGAACAAAAGCAGCGATGCAGTATTAACGGTCACCCGAGCAGCAGTACCTGGCATTGATTGTGTGACTGCACAGCAGGCCCCGGGTACTCGTCTCAGGACATTGGAGCGTCGTAGATGAGTAACAAGAATAACGATGACTTGAAGCAACAAGCCTCCGAAAACACCTTGGGGCTGAATCCTGTCGTTGGATTGCGTGGAAAGGATCTACTGGCTTCTGCTCGCATGGTGCTCAGGCAGGCCATCAAACAACCGATTCACAGCGCCAGGCATGTCGCCCATTTCGGTCTTGAACTCAAGAACGTACTGCTAGGCAAATCCGAGCTTCTTCCGAATAGCGACGACCGTCGCTTCGCCGATCCGGCCTGGAGCCAGAACCCGCTCTACAAACGTTATTTGCAAACCTACCTGGCGTGGCGCAAGGAACTCCACGACTGGATCGATGACAGCAACCTGCCGGCCAAGGACGTCAGTCGCGGGCACTTCGTGATCAACCTCATGACCGAGGCCTTCGCCCCGACCAACACGGCGGCCAACCCGGCGGCGGTCAAGCGTTTCTTCGAAACCGGCGGTAAAAGCCTGCTCGACGGCCTCTCGCATCTGGCCAAGGACCTGGTACACAACGGCGGCATGCCGAGCCAGGTCAACATGGGGGCATTCGAAGTCGGCAAGACCCTGGCCGTGACCGAAGGTGCAGTGGTGTTTCGCAACGACGTGCTGGAGCTGATCCAGTACAGGCCCACTACCGAGCAGGTGCACGAGCGCCCTTTGCTGGTGGTGCCACCGCAAATCAACAAGTTCTACGTTTTCGACCTCAGCCCGGAGAAAAGCCTGGCGCGGTTCTGCCTGCGCAGCAACGTGCAAACCTTCATCGTCAGCTGGCGCAATCCAACCAAGGAGCAGCGTGAGTGGGGCCTGTCGACTTACATCGAGGCGCTCAAGGAAGCGGTCGACGTGGTCACCGCGATCACCGGCAGCAAGGACGTGAACATGCTCGGCGCCTGCTCCGGCGGCATCACCTGCACCGCACTGCTGGGTCATTACGCAGCGATTGGCGAGAACAAGGTCAACGCCCTCACCCTCCTGGTCAGCGTGCTCGACACCACCCTGGACAGCGATGTGGCGCTGTTCGTCGATGAACAAACCCTCGAAAGCGCCAAGCGCCACTCCTATCAGGCCGGCGTGCTGGAAGGCCGCGACATGGCGAAAGTCTTTGCCTGGATGCGCCCCAACGACCTGATCTGGAACTACTGGGTCAACAACTACCTGCTGGGCAACGAGCCACCGGTATTCGACATCCTGTTCTGGAACAACGACACCACCCGCTTACCGGCCGCGTTCCACGGCGACCTGATCGAAATGTTCAAAAGCAATCCATTGATTCGTCCGAATGCACTGGAAGTGTGCGGCACACCGATCGACCTGAAGCAGGTCACCGCCGATATCTTTTCCCTGGCCGGGACCAGCGACCACATCACCCCGTGGCGCTCCTGCTACAAGTCGGCGCAACTGTTCGGCGGCAATGTTGAATTCGTGCTGTCCAGCAGCGGGCATATCCAGAGCATCCTGAACCCGCCGGGCAATCCGAAATCGCGCTACATGACCAGCACTGAAATGCCCGCCAATGCCGATGAATGGCAGGAAGAGTCGACCAAGCACGCCGATTCGTGGTGGCTGCACTGGCAGGCCTGGCAGGCACAGCGCTCGGGCAACCTGAAAAAAGCTCCGCTGAAACTGGGCAACAAGGCATACCCGGCGGGCGAAGCTGCACCGGGCACTTACGTGCATGAGCGGTAACTGACACACCTCGACTTCCCTGTGGGAGCGAGCTTGCTCGCGATGACGGTGGCAGGTTTGGCATATGCGCTGACTGACACTCCGCTATCGCGAGCAAGCTCGCTCCCACAGGGGGCGGGGATGAACTGGAAAAAGCGACCCACAGGGCCTGAAGCATGCCGCAACCCTTCATATTCCGTACCGTCGACCTGGATGGCCAGACGCTCCGCACGGCGGTACGCCCCGGCAAGCCTCACTTGACGCCCCTGCTGATTTTCAACGGTATCGGCGCCAACCTGGAGCTGGTATTCCCGTTCATTGCGGCGCTGGACCCGGACCTGGAAGTCATCGCCTTCGACGTACCCGGCGTCGGCGGTTCGTCGACGCCAAACCGGCCGTATCGTTTTCCGGGGCTGGCCAAGCTCACGGCGCGGATGCTCGACTATCTCGACTACGGGCAGGTCAACGTCATCGGCGTGTCCTGGGGTGGCGCCCTGGCCCAGCAGTTCGCTTATGACTATCCGGAGCGTTGCAAGAAACTCGTGCTGGCCGCCACGGCGGCGGGTGCAGTGATGGTGCCGGGCAAGCCGAAAGTGTTGTGGATGATGGCCAGCCCGCGACGCTACATCCAGCCGTCCCACGTGATCCGCATTGCGCCGATGATCTACGGTGGTGCGTTCCGTCGCGACCCGACGCTGGCCGCCAGCCATGCGGCCAAGGTGCGTTCGGCGGGCAAGCTCGGTTACTACTGGCAGCTGTTCGCCGGCCTCGGCTGGACCAGCATCCACTGGCTGCACAAGATCCGCCAGCCGACCCTGGTACTGGCCGGCGACGATGACCCGTTGATCCCGTTGGTCAACATGCGCTTGCTGGCCTGGCGGATTCCCAACGCCCAATTGCACATCATCGATGACGGTCATCTGTTCCTGATTACCCGGGCCGAAGCGGTGGCCCCGATCATCATGAAATTCCTGGAGGAGGAGCGCCAGCGCGCGGTGATGCATCCGCGTCCGGCGCCATTGGGCAGTTAAAGCGCTGCATCAGCGGTCGGCAGGACGCCACGCCGCGCAACAACCCGTTACAGCGTCTATGGTGTTCTGGTTCAGTGTGTTTGTTTTTGGCCTGAAGACGAAGGAGTGTTGAATCATGCGCGAGAAACCAGCGAGGGAATCCTTAGCGACTCCCGCCGCGTTCATCAATGCACAGAGTGCGATTACCGGCCTGCGCGGTCGGGATCTGCTGTCGACCCTGCGCAGTGTGGCCGCCCATGGCTTGCGCAACCCACTGCACAGCGCCCGGCATGCCCTCAAACTCGGCGGTCAGCTTGGCCGCGTGCTGCTGGGCGAAACCCTGCACCCGACCAACCCGCACGACGGTCGCTTCGCCGACCCGGCGTGGAGCCTCAACCCGTTTTATCGCCGTAGCCTGCAGGCCTATCTGAGCTGGCAGAAGCAGGTCAAAAGCTGGATCGACGAGAGCAACATGAGCCCGGACGACCGCGCCCGCGCCCACTTCGCCTTCACCTTGCTCAACGACGCCCTATCACCCTCCAACACCCTGCTCAACCCACTGGCGGTCAAGGAGCTGTTCAATTCCGGCGGTAACAGCCTGGTGCGGGGCATCGGCCACCTGGTGGACGATCTGCTGCATAACGACGGCCTGCCCCGGCAAGTCACCAAGCAAGCGTTCGAGGTCGGCAGGACGGTCGCCACTACCACCGGAGCCGTAGTGTTTCGCAACGAGCTGCTGGAGTTGATCCAGTACAAGCCGATGAGCGAAAAGCAGTATTCCAAGCCCCTGCTGGTGGTGCCGCCGCAAATCAACAAGTACTACATTTTCGACCTGAGCCCGCACAACAGTTTCGTCCAGTACGCCCTGAAAAACGGCCTGCAAACCTTCATGATCAGCTGGCGCAACCCGGATGTGCGTCACCGCGAATGGGGGCTCTCGACCTACGTCGAAGCCGTGGAAGAAGCGATGAATGTCTGCCGGGCGATCACCGGCGCACGGGAGGTCAACCTGATGGGCGCCTGCGCCGGCGGGCTGACCATTGCCGCGCTGCAAGGTCATTTGCAGGCCAAGCGGCAGCTGCGCAGGGTGTCCAGCGCGACATATCTGGTGAGCCTGCTCGACAGCCAGCTGGACAGCCCCGCTACGCTGTTCGCCGACGAGCAGACACTGGAGGCTGCCAAGCGCCGCTCCTATCAGAAAGGTGTGCTGGATGGCCGCGACATGGCCAAGGTCTTCGCCTGGATGCGCCCCAACGATTTGATCTGGAGCTACTTCGTCAACAACTACCTGTTGGGCAAGGAGCCACCGGCGTTCGACATCCTCTACTGGAACAACGACAACACGCGTCTGCCGGCCGCTCTGCACGGCGATCTGCTGGACTTCTTCAAGCACAACCCGCTGACCCACCCGGGCGGACTGGAAGTGTGTGGCACGCCGATCGACTTGCAGAAGGTCACCGTCGACAGCTTCAGCGTCGCCGGCATCAATGATCACATCACACCGTGGGACGCTGTGTACCGCTCGACGCTGTTGCTCGGCGGCGAGCGGCGCTTCGTGCTGTCCAACAGCGGTCATGTGCAGAGCATCCTCAACCCGCCGAGCAACCCGAAAGCCAACTACATCGAGAACGGCAAACTGAGCAGCGATCCCCGTGCCTGGTACTACGACGCCAAGCATGTCGACGGCAGTTGGTGGACCCAATGGCTGAGCTGGATTCAGGAACGCTCCGGCGCGCAGAAGGAAACCCACATGGCGCTCGGCAACCAGAACTACCCACCGATGGAGGCAGCACCCGGTACTTACGTGCGCGTGCGCTGACGTTCAACGAGCCACGGCCGCTGTCGGCCGTGGCAAGACCCGATCATTAAGAAGACTGGATGAAAACCCGCGACCGGATCCTCGAATGTGCCCTGCAGTTGTTCAATCAGAAGGGCGAACCGAATGTCTCCACCATGGAAGTTGCCAATGAAATGGGCATCAGCCCGGGCAACCTCTACTACCACTTCCACGGCAAGGAACCGCTGATACTCGGGCTGTTCGAGCGCTTTCAATGTGAACTGCAACCGCTGCTCGACCCACCGTCCGACGTCGAATTGGGCCCCGAAGATTACTGGCTGTTCCTGCATCTGATCGTTGAGCGCCTGTCCCACTACCGGTTTCTGTTCCAGGACCTGTCGAACCTCGCCGGACGCCTGCCGAAACTGGCCAAGGGCATTCGCAACCTGCTCAATGCACTCAAGCGCACACTGGCGTCGTTGCTCGCACGCTTGAAGGCTCAAGGGCAATTGGTCAGCGACACTCAGGCGTTAGGGCAACTGGTGGAACAGATCACCATGACCCTGCTGTTTTCACTGGATTACCAGCGGATTCTCGATCGCGAAGGCGAGGTGCGGCTGGTGGTCTACCAGATCATGATGCTGGTGGCGCCGCATCTGTTGCCACCTATCAAAGTGGCGACGGAGCAAATGGCGATGCAGTACCTGGAAGCACACGAGTAAGCCTGACACCCGCCAACCCTTGTGGGAGCGAGCTTGCTCGCGATGGCGTCTGTTCAGCCAACCTGGATGTCGACTGATACACCGCTATCGCGAGCAAGCTCGCTCCCACAGTGGGCTTGTGTCGCTCAGAAATTCGCGCACAAACAAAAACGCCCGACCTTGGCAGGCCGGGCGTTTTTTTGAGCCCTGAAAATCAGGACTGACTGGTTGGCGTCGATGGAGCTGGCGCGGCAGTCGGGGTGACAGCAGGGGTTGGCGCGGTCGCGGAGTTCGAGGCGCTGACCGGAGCTGCTGCCGGGGTTGCCGGGGTTGCCGGCTTGGCAGCTGCTACTGCTGGTTTTGGCGCGGCGGCTTTTGGAGCTGCCGGCTTCTTCACTGCAGGTTTTTTCGCAGCAGCAGGTTTGGCTGCCGGCTTGGCGGCGGCGGGTTTTGCTGCAGCTGTTTTAGCCGCAGGCTTGGCCGCTGCTGGCTTGGCAGCCGGTTTGGCGACAGCTTTCGCCGCAGCCGGTTTGGCCGCTGGCTTGGCGGCTGCAGTTTTAGCGGCAGGTTTGGCAGCAGGTTTAGCCGCTGCTTTTGCCAGTGGTTTGGCAGCCGTTTTCGCGGCTGGCTTGGCGGCGGCAGTCTTGGCAGCAGGCTTGGCTGCCGCGGTTTTCGCCGCAACAGGCGCGACCTTGGCACCGGTCAGTTTTTCGATTTGCTTGGTCAGGGTCTCGACCTTGCTGTGCAGTGCCTTGACTTCATTGCGGCTCGGTACGCCCAGACGCGAGATGGCACTGTTCAGACGCTTGTCGAAAGCACCTTCCAGCTCATCCCACTTGCCCAGTGCGCGATCTTTCACGCCGCTGATGCGCGATTTGGCCGAAGAAGCGGAGTCCTTGGCGGCGTCGACTGTCTTGCCAACAGCGCTCTTGGTGAGCTTCTCGGCTTTTTCGCCGTCCTTAACCAATGCATCGAAGAGTTTGCTGCCGTCAGTGTCGATCTTCGAGTACACGCCTAAACCAGCCAGCCAGATTTTTCGGGAGTAATCTTCAACCTTCCCGATCCACGAGCTGCCTTCTTTTTCGGTTTTCTTTTTAACAGCCATCCCGTTCTCCTTAAGATTTACGCGCGACACGTTCGAGCAATGCCGTCAGCTCATCGAGCTTAGCAGAGAGTGTCTCAACGTCATGTTTAGACGGAATGCCGATACGATTCAAGGCACTTGCGACACGCGTGTCGAACGCCTTCTCGACCTTGTCGAGTTGAACTTCGACACGGCCTTTGAAAGTGCTGACTTCACTCTTGACTTCATCGATCTCGGCATTGGCCGCTTCAAGTTTCTCAGCGACTACTTTTTTGCCTTTCTTTTCAACAACCTGACCAGCCTTGATCAGCTCTTGAAAGTATTCGCTGCCCTCATGGCCGACCTTGGCGTAGGCGCCCAGGCCTGCCAGCCAGATCTTGCGGGCATAGGATTTGACGTCGCCCAGCGTGCTGGTCGATGCGTCGATTTTTTTCTTCAAAATAACTTTGGCCATGGTGCACCTCACGCGCAGAAGGTTTGAGGAACTGCCCGGATAAGTGTCGGGCTCTGGCACAAAGTAGGGAGAAAAATTAGAAACGGCACCCTAACAAATGACATAAACCTTTGAGAGCACCGCAAACTAAATGTGGGAGCGGGCTTGCTCGCGAAGGCGTCGTGTCAGTCAACATCCTGGTCAACTGACAGACTGCCTTCGCGAGCAAGCCCGCTCCCACAGGGGGGTCTCATTTCAACCAGAAAATCAGACCAGGGCCTTATCCAGCGCCTTTTCGATTTCCGCTTTGATCATTCCGCTCATGGCCGACATCATCAGGCCCAACTCCACATCGACCTTGATCGAATCTTCACTGACATGCACCGCCCCCTTCACACCCGAGCGCTTGAGGTTCAGGGTGTCGCCGGACCACTGCGGCTCCAGGCCATACTGATCGGAAAGTTTCTGCGCCAGCTTGTCGGCCTTCTCGCGAGCCGCTTCCTTGCCCAGGCCATGGGCACGTTCAACACTAATACGGGCCATTGAATGACTCCTGCTTTATGGATGCTTTCCCGGGGCATCTTGACCTCTGCTGCGTCAAAACGTCCCGATGGTTGCCCATCTTACCTTCAGCCTTGCCAAGACAAAGCATGCCTTGGGGATTAGAATGTCGCGCATTCTCTTTTGGTGACAGCGATATGACTGATCAGCGCAAAGGCAGCGATGCCGAACCCACCACTCACTTCGGCTTCAAAAACGTTCCGGAAAGCCAGAAAGCGGAAAAAGTCGCTGAGGTTTTCCACTCGGTAGCCGCCAAGTACGACCTGATGAACGACCTTCTGTCGGGCGGCATGCACCGTCTGTGGAAGCGTTTCGCGATCGAACTGTCGGGCGTTCGCGCCGGCAATCGCGTGCTCGACATCGCCGGCGGCACCGGCGACCTGACCAGGAAGTTCTCGCACCTGGTAGGCCCGACCGGCCAGGTCGTACTGGCCGACATCAACGAGTCCATGCTCAAGGTTGGCCGTGACCGCCTGCTGGACCTGGGTGTGGCCGGCAACGTCGAATTCGTCCAGGCCGATGCGGAAAAACTGCCGTTCCCGGACAACCATTTCGACTGCGTGACCATCGCCTTCGGCCTGCGCAACGTGACCCACAAGGAAGATGCCCTGCGCTCGATGCTGCGCGTGCTCAAGCCGGGTGGCCGTTTGCTGGTGCTGGAATTCTCCAAGCCGACCAACGCGCTGATGTCCAAGGCCTACGACGCCTATTCGTTCGCCTTCATGCCGCTGATGGGCAAGCTGATCACCAACGACTCGGAAAGCTATCGCTACCTGGCCGAATCGATCCGCATGCACCCGAACCAGGAAACCCTGAAGTCGATGATGGTCGAGGCCGGTTTCGACCGCGTGACCTATCACAACATGACCGCAGGCATCGTTGCCCTGCACCGCGGCATCAAGCCCTGATGCTGCTCGCCGGCCTGCTCGCCAGCGTTGAACTCGGCCTGAACCGGGTGCTGCGCCTCGACAGCACAGCGCTGCCGCGGCTTGCGCATCTGACCGGCAAAGTGATTGCCGTCGATTGCCGCAGCCCGGCGCTGCACCTGTTCATCCTGCCCAGCGACGAAGGCCTGATGCTCGCCTCCCAGTGGGAAACCGGCGCCGATTGCACCTTGCGCGCACCGGCTTCGAGCCTGTTGAAACTGGCCATGAGCAAGGACAAGACTTCCGTCCTGCACGCCCCTGAAGTCGAACTCGACGGCGACAGCGGCGTGCTGCTGGAACTGGCGGCGATCCTCCAGGACCTGGAGCTGGACTGGGAGTACGAGCTCTCGCGCTGGCTCGGCCCGGTCGCCACACAACTGGTCGGCGGTCACCTGCGCAGTCGCGCCCGCTGGTACCAGCAAGGCTTTGCCAGCCTGGGCCAGAACCTGGGCGAATACCTGGCCGAAGAATCGCGTACCCTTGTCGGTCAGCGCGAAGCCGAAGCCCGATTCAGTGAACTGGACCAGATCAAGCTCGATCTGGAACGTCTCGAGGCGCGTTTCGAGCGCCTTTCCCGATCCCTCGACCCAAGCGATAACGCATGAAGCTGCTTGCCGTCCGCCGTTTGTTGCGCATCCAGCGCGTCGTGATCCGCTACCGCCTCGATGACCTGCTGTTCGCCCTGCCACTACCGTGGTTTCTGCGGGCGCTGCGTTACGCGTTGCCGTGGCGCTGGTTCCCGCGCAAGACCCTGGACCTGAGCCGTGGCGCGCGCCTGCGCCTGGCGTTGCTGGACCTGGGGCCGATCTTCATCAAGTTCGGGCAGATCCTGTCCACTCGCCGCGACCTGTTGCCCGAGGACATCGCCGATGAACTGATGAAGCTGCAGGACCGCGTACCGCCGTTCGACTCGCAAGTGTCGGTCAAGCTGATCGAAGAACAGCTGGGCAAGAAAATCAGCGACGTGTTCAGCCGTTTCGATGTCGAGCCGCTGGCCTCGGCTTCGGTGGCGCAGGTGCATGCCGCGCAACTGAAAACCGGCGAAGAAGTGGTGGTCAAGGTGATCCGCCCCGGTCTCAAACCGGTGATCGCCCAGGACCTGGCGTGGCTGTTCATCCTCGCCCGCGCCGCCGAAAAACTCTCCGCCGATGCGCGCCTGCTGCACCCGGTGGACGTGGTCAGCGACTACGAAAAAACCATCTACGACGAACTCGACCTGCTGCGCGAGGCGGCCAACGCCAGCCAGTTGAAACGCAACTTCGACGGCTCGCCGCTGCTGTACGTGCCGCAAGTCTATTGGGACTGGTGCCGGCCGAAAGTACTGGTGATGGAGCGCATCTACGGTATCCAGGTCACCGATCTGGCGACCCTGGCCGACCAGCGCACCGACATGAAAATGCTCGCCGAGCGTGGCGTGGAGATTTTCTTCACCCAGGTGTTCCGCGACAGCTTCTTCCACGCCGACATGCACCCCGGCAACATCTTCGTCAGCACCGTGAATCCGTGGAGTCCGCAGTACATTGCCATCGACTGCGGCATCGTCGGCAGCCTGACCCCGGAAGACCAGGATTACCTGGCACGCAACCTGTTCGCCTTCTTCAAGCGCGATTACCGTCGCGTGGCGCAGTTGCACATCGATTCGGGCTGGGTGCCGGCAGAAACCAAACTCAACGAATTCGAAGCGGCGATACGTACTGTGTGCGAGCCGATCTTCGAAAAACCGTTAAAAGATATTTCCTTCGGTCAGGTGCTGATGCGCCTGTTCCAGACCGCTCGGCGCTTCAACATGGAGGTTCAACCGCAGTTGGTTCTGCTGCAAAAAACCTTGTTGAACATCGAAGGCCTGGGGCGTCAGCTGTACCCGGACCTGGACCTGTGGAACACCGCGCAGCCGTTCCTCGAACGCTGGATGCGCGAGCGGGTCAGCCCCAAAGCCCTGCTCGGCAACGTGCACAGTCAGTTCGAGCAGATCCCGCACCTGGCCAACATGGCCCGCGACCTGCTCGAACGCATGTCCCAGCCCCACGCCTACGACCCGCCGCCAGCGTGGCACCGACGCCGGGACGACTGGTTCCTGCGCCTGCTCGGCACGGCGCACCTGGCCGGTGGAGCGATCCTCGCCGCGGGCGGACCGCTGAACCAGTTGGCCTATTGGCCGGCCGGCATCATGATGGCCGTCGGTTTGTATCTGGTCGTGCGCCGATAGCCAGTTGTGCTGCGCACTGGCACACTGTTTCAACGTTGAGCCTGACTAATGAAGTGTCGGGCTCGCTGTCGGAGTCGAAGATGAAAAACTGGCTGGACGAGATCAAATGGGATGCCAACGGCCTGGTGCCGGCGATTGCCCAGGACCACAAGACCGGGCGCGTCCTGATGATGGCCTGGATGAACCGCGAAGCACTGGAACTGACCGCTGCCGAGAACCGCGCCATTTACTGGTCGCGCTCGCGTGGCAAGCTGTGGCGCAAGGGCGAAGAGTCCGGCCATGTGCAGACCCTGCATGAGATGCGCCTGGACTGCGACGCCGACGTCATCATCCTGATGGTCGAGCAGATCGGCGACATCGCCTGTCATACCGGCCGCCAGAGCTGCTTCTACCGCGTCTACGAGAACGGCGACTGGACAACGGTCGACCCGGTCCTTAAAGATCCGCATGCCATCTATTGCGCAGGGCACAAACATGAGTGACACACTGACCCGTCTGGCCGAGGTGCTGGAAGAGCGCAAAGGCGCCGCTGCCGACAGCTCGTATGTCGCCAGCCTGTATCACAAGGGTTTGAACAAGATTCTGGAAAAAGTCGGCGAAGAGTCGGTCGAGACCATCATTGCTGCCAAGGACGCCGCCGTCAGCGGCGACTGCAGCGATGTGATCTACGAAACCGCTGATTTGTGGTTCCACAGCATGGTCATGCTCGCCCAATTGGGGCAGCATCCACAGGCTGTACTCGATGAACTGGACCGTCGTTTCGGTCTCTCCGGACACGCCGAGAAAGCCTCGCGCCCGTCCGCCTGAATAACTATTAGAGAGGAGCAGCAGCATGGGCATTTTTGACTGGAAACACTGGGTCGTCATCCTGGTTGTCGTGGTACTGGTATTCGGCACCAAGAAACTGAAAAACCTCGGCACCGACGTCGGCGAATCGATCAAGGGCTTCAAGAAAGCCATGAACGACGACGAAAAACCGGCCGACCCGAATGCGACCCCGGCCCAACCGGTTCCACCGGTCCAGCCACAGACCACTGTGAACCAGCCGCACACCATCGACGTGCAGGCACAGAAAGTCGAAGAGCCGATCCGCAAAGACGTGTGAGCACTGACTAATGTTTGGTATCAGCTTCTCTGAACTGCTGCTCGTCGGCCTCGTCGCCCTGCTGGTGCTGGGTCCCGAGCGCTTGCCGGGCGCTGCGCGCACCGCTGGCCTGTGGGTCGGACGTCTGAAGCGCAGCTTCAACGCAATCAAACAGGAAGTTGAGCGTGAAATCGGTGCCGACGAGATTCGTCGGCAACTGCACAACGAACACATCCTGTCGCTTGAGCAGGAGGCGCGGAAAATCTTCACGCCGACCCAGCAGGAGCCGACGCCGGTCGAGCATGTGGGTGCGCAGACGATTCAAGCAACTGCCCCCGCTGCCGCGACAACGTCTGCTGTTGCAGCTGTCGAGCCTGCGCCGATTGTTGCTGCAACCACTCCGGTTGAACCCGTTACACCTGCGGCTGCGCCCGTTGCGCCGGCCCCTCATGACCCAACATTGCCGCCGCGAGCCCCATGAGCGATCTTCCTGAAAACGACCAGCACATGCCGCTGGTTTCGCACCTCACCGAGTTGCGTACCCGACTGCTGCGCTGCGTAGCGGCGATTTTCATCATCTTCGCCGGCCTGTTCGCCTTTACCCAGCAGATCTACACCTTCGTCTCGACTCCGCTGCGTGCGTACCTGCCCGCCGGCGCGACGATGATTGCCACCGACGTGTCGTCGCCGTTCCTGACGCCGCTGAAGCTGACGATGATGGTCTCGCTGTTCCTGGCGATCCCGGTGATCCTGCACCAGATCTGGGGCTTCATCGCCCCGGGCCTGTACAAGCATGAAAAGCGCATTGCCGTGCCCTTGCTGGTCTCCAGCATCTTTCTGTTCTACGCCGGCATGGCCTTCGCCTATTTCCTGGTGTTCCCGCTGATCTTCAAATTCTTCGCCGCCGCCACCCCGGCCGGCGTGGAAATGATGACCGACATCACCAGCTACCTCGATTTCGTCATGACGCTGTTCTTCGCCTTCGGCGTGGCGTTCGAAATTCCGGTGGCCGTTGTGCTGCTGGTTTGGATCGGCGTGGTCGACGTCAAATACCTGAAGAAGATCCGCCCGTACGTGATCATCGGCTGCTTCGTGGTCGGCATGATCCTGACGCCACCGGACATCTTCTCGCAGACCCTGCTGGCCGTGCCGATGTGGCTGTTGTTTGAAATCGGCATTCTGTTCAGCAGCCTGATCAGCAAACGTGGCGAGCATCCGGACGACCAACCGGCTGACGACCACAACGACCAGCCGCCAGCGACCCAAGCGTGAACCTGCTGCTCCTTGAAGAGGCGGACTTCATTGCGGCCGACCGGGCGATCCTGCGTGATCGCCGGCTGACCCACATGCAGGAAGTCCACCGCTGCGAAGTGGGCGACAGCATGCGCGTCGGGCGGATCGGCGGGCTGATGGGCTCGGCCGAAGTGCTGCGCCTGGACGCCGACGAAGCGGAATTGCGCGTCACCCTCGACCAGCCGCCACCGGCCAAGCTGCCGCTGACCCTGGTATTGGCCCTGCCACGCCCCAAGATGCTGCGCAGGGTGTTCCAGACCGTGGCGGCCATGGGTGTGCCACGTATCGTGCTGGTCAACAGCTATCGCGTCGAGAAGAGCTTCTGGCAGACCCCCTTCCTGGAGCCTGAGGCCATTCGCGAGCAATTGATCCTCGGCCTCGAACAGGCCCGGGACAGCGTGCTGCCGGAAGTCGTCATCGAGAAGCGCTTCAAGCCGTTCGTCGAGGACCGTTTGCCGGCGATCACCGACGGCACCCTTGGCCTGGTGGGGCATCCCGGCAATTACCCGCCCTGCCCTCGCGCACTCAGCGAACCGGTGACCCTGGCCATCGGCCCCGAGGGCGGCTGGATTCCCTACGAGATCGACCTGCTGGGCAAATCCGGCCTGCAACCGGTACAACTGGGCGAGCGCATCCTGCGCGTCGAAACCGCCGTGACCGCGCTGCTGGCCCGCCTTTTCTAATCCCGGACACAATCCCTTGTGGGAGCGAGCTTGCTCGCGATAGCGGCGTGTCAGTCAACAATGAAGTGGCTGATACACCGTCATCGCGAGCAAGCTCGCTCCCACAGGTCCGACTTCTACCCGAGATAGCTATTCGCCCATACATCGGGCAGCGCCTACAGAACCTCGCGCCCCTGCCGATACACCCCCCATAAAACCAAATTGTGGTCCGGGGAGTTTCAGCATGTACCAATGGCTAGCCGAGAATCTGGGAAACGTCAGCGTCAAACGCAAGCTGGGGATCGGCTTCGGCCTGGTGCTGTTACTGACCCTGCTGATCACCTTCACCGGCTGGAGCGGCCTGAGCGGCGTCACCAGCCGTGGCGATAAACTGGGATTCATCGCCAGTCTCAACGACCTGACCAAGGACCTGCGCATTGCACGCCTGGATTACGAGATGCGTCGCGGGGAACAAGGCCCCGGCGCCGTCAACGATCTGCTGGGCAAACTCGAAAGCGGCCTGCAGACCGCCCGCGGCCTGATCGAACAACCGGCCGACACAGCCATGGTCGATCAACAACTGGCCGCTGTCGCCGAATACCGTCGTGCCTTCAACGACATGACCCAGGCCGGCGCCCAGCGTGAAGATGCCCGCAGCAAACTCGGCGCCACCGCCGACAACGCCGTGGCCCGTGTCGCCGAAGTGGAAAAATCCATGCTGCAAGGTGACAGCGTCGCAGCATTCAATAGCGTGATCGACCTGAGCAAACTGATCCAGCAGGCGCGCTTCCAGGTTCGCGGCTACACCTACAGCGGCAAGAGCGAAGCCGAACAGCCAGCCCTCGACGCGATCGATAACGCCCTGAAGAACCTCGAGAGCCTGCCGGCCAAACTGCCTGAAGAACACATCGCCAACCTGCAACAGGCGACTGATTCACTGAAGGCCTACCGCGCCGCCGTCAGCCAGTTCCGCGACTCCCAGGTGGCCAGCGCCAAGGCCCTGGTACGCATGTCCGCCCAAGGCGACATCCTGTTGGACATGAGCCAGAAACTCACCGTCTCGCAAACCGTCGTGCGTGACACCGACGCCGCCCACGCCAAGAACATGCTGACCCTTGCCACCGTTCTGGCCATCGCCTTCGGCCTGCTGGCCGCCTGGGCCATCACCCGGCAGATCATCATTCCGTTGAACCAGACCCTGGCTGTCGCTGAGCGCGTTGCCAGCGGCGACCTGACCCACAACCTGACGTCGCAGCGTCGCGACGAACTCGGCCAGTTGCAGCGCGCCATGCAGAGCATGACCCAAGGCTTGCGCGAACTGATCGGCGGCATCAGCGATGGCGTCACGCAGATTGCCAGCGCCGCTGAAGAGCTGTCCGCAGTCACCGAGCAGACCAGCGCCGGGGTCAACAGCCAGAAAGTCGAGACCGATCAGGTCGCCACCGCCATGAATGAAATGGCCGCCACCGTGCAGGAAGTGGCGCGCAACGCCGAAGAGGCCTCCGAAGCCGCCGTCGCCGCCGACCAGCAGGCCCGTGAGGGTGACAAAGTGGTGGGCGAAGCCATCGCCCAGATCGAGCGCCTGGCCGCGGAAGTCGGCCACTCCACCGAGGCCATGGGCGAACTCAAGCGCGAAAGCGACAAGATCGGCAGCGTGCTCGACGTGATCAAGTCCGTGGCCCAGCAAACCAACCTGCTGGCGCTCAACGCCGCGATTGAAGCAGCCCGTGCCGGTGAAGCCGGACGTGGGTTTGCCGTGGTCGCCGACGAAGTCCGCAGCCTGGCCCAGCGCACCCAGAAATCCACCGAAGAGATCGAAGAGCTGATCGTCGGCCTGCAAAGCGGCACGCAGCAAGTGGCGACCATCATGGACAACAGCCGCACCCTGACCGACAGCAGTGTCGAACTGACCCGCCGCGCCGGTGGCTCACTGGAAAGCATCACCCGCACCGTCTCGGCGATTCAGGCAATGAACCAGCAGATCGCCGCTGCCGCCGAACAGCAAAGCGCCGTGGCCGAAGAGATCAACCGCAGCGTGCTGAACGTGCGGGATGTGTCGGACCAGACCTCGGCAGCCAGTGAAGAGACGGCAGCGTCCAGCGTTGAGCTGGCACGACTGGGGACGCATTTGCAGATGCTAGTGGGCAAGTTCAGGGTTTGAGGTGATCTGCAGACCTCGGCTCACTCAGGACCGAGGTGATGCCTTCGCGGGCAAGCCCGCCCCCACACTGAAATGCGGTCCCCTCTGGGAGCGGGCTTGCCCGCGAAAGCGATCGACCAGACACCGCTGTTACAGAATCTGGTGCAGCTCAAAAACAAACTTCAAGCCATAAAAATGTATGGTCAGCCCATCTCCTGCAACCTCATGGGCTGTTTTCGGTAAAGCTGGCTTGCGCTAATGTATCCGGGCTCATTGTGAGCGTTGCTGCAACAACGCTCGACCCTCGATGAGTAGCCGCTCCCGACTGTCCTGAAAAAACCCTCAGCCTCTAAAGCTGATTTTTATGGCAGGTTCTCAGTCGGGCCGTTTGCCGTTTACTGTCATCAGTCAGTGACGTCGCAAAAGCCGGTGGTAAAGCTGTTCAAGCGTTCGGATGTGGGTCGTACTGGCCGCCTTTGGCCAGTACCGCCCACACGATGCGCGCCAGTTTGTTCGCCAGCGCGCACGCGACAACATTGGAGTGGCGACGCGTCAGCAGCTCTCGAACCCAGGGCCCCAAGGCGTCTTCCCGCTTATCGATATGCTGCATGATGGATCGCGCGCCCTGCACCAGCAGTTGGCGGATGTGCTTGTCGCCGCGCTTGCTGATCCCCAGTAGTACTGTTTTTCCGCCCGTCGAATACTGCCTCGGCACCAGCCCTAGCGAAGCGGCAAAATCGCGTCCACTTCGATAGTTCGACGCATCGCCCACATCCGCCAATACCGCGCTGGCGGTGATCGGGCCGATGCCAGGAATACTCTGCAAACGACTCCCGGCATCGTCTTCTTTCAGCTGCTGCTTCAGATCGGACTCGATGTCCTTGATTTCATCATTCAGCTGTTGAATTTGATGATGGAGACGCATCACTACGCCCTTTAGGCGCAACGGAACCGGGTGCTGCGGGTCGTCCAACAGCGCCGGCACGCGGTGCAACGCAGCGGCACCTATAGGCAGGCTGATCCCGAACTCCAGCAGAAAGCCATGAATCTGGTTGGTTGCGACGGTTCGCTGGCCAATCAAAGATTTACGGACACGATGCAGGGCTGAAAGCGTTTGTTGCTCTGCGGTTTTGATCGAGCAGAAGCGCATCGCGGGGCGGCTCGCCGCCTCGCAAATCGCTTCGGCATCAATGAAGTCGTTTTTGTTGCCTTTGACGAATGGTTTGACGTACTGCGGGGCGATCAGCTTCACCTCGTGGCCCAATGCACCAATCTGTCGAGCCAGCCAATGGGCGCCGCCGCAGGACTCCATTACCACCGTACAGGACGGTACCTGCGCCAATGTGCTGAGCAATTGGCCGCGGTTGGTTTTCTTGCGCAATACCTGATGACCTTTGGCATCCTGGCCATGCAGGTGGAAACTGTGTTTGCCAATGTCGATACCGAGAAGCGTCATCGTATTCATGAGAGATCCTCCGCCGAAAACGAGAAAAGCCCTGCAAGCGTAAACCTGCAGGGCTTCTCGGTCAGGCTGACCATCTCATTAAACCCGCTTTCGCGGGTTTTTTTATCATGCCAACTGAGGCTGTTCGCTCATTGGCTTGAGCGGCAGCAACGGTGCATGGGGATCTGCCTTCACCGACTTGCGCCAGGCGCCCAGCCAATCCGGGTGACCTTCGTTCCAGACCTGCTCGTGCAAGCGAGCCAATGCCACCGGGTCGCTCAACAGTTGCACACGCTCGTTGTTGGTCAAGCCTTCAGGTCCAACCTTCATCGCGTGCCGCACCCGCTCGATGCGCAACCACTCGATCGGCTCAGCCTGATTGTGCCGAGAGGTCGCCAGCGAGCACGCCAGGGCGTTCTGCTGCGGGTCGACCACCGAACGGACAAAGCCGTCGCTCAGCGCGTGCCAGCGGTTTTCGTGGGTGTACTGGTCGGTGGCCAGCAAGGCCTGCGGCGGATTGTACTCCTCGGGAATCAGGAACAGGCTCTCGTCACGGGACTTCAGGCCCAGGCCGACGCGGCTGGAAATCACCGACACCGGGATCGACAGCATCAACGAACCGACGATCGGCACCAGCCACCACAGGAAGCTCGGGTTCAGCCAGATCACCAGCAGGGCCCAGAAGAAGCCCAGCAGGGTTTGCGGACCGTGGCGCTTGATCGCTTCGCTCCACGGCGTGGAGTCGTCGTCACGCTGCGGCGAGTTCCAGGTCGCGGCCCAGCCGAGGAACGCGGCGAGGACGAAACGGGTGTGGAAGATCATCCGCACCGGCGCCAGCAGCATGGAGAACAGCATCTCCAGCAGCATCGACAGGGTCACCTTGAACTTGCCGCCGAACTCTTTTGCGCCCTTGGCCCAGATCAGGATGATGCTCAGCAGCTTCGGCAGGAACAGCAGCACGATGGTGGTCGAGAACAGCGCAATCGCCTTGTCCGGGTGCCATTGTGGCCACAGCGGATAGAGCTGGCGTGGTTCGAGGAAGTACTGCGGCTCCATCAGCGTGTTGACCGCCAGCAGCGCGGTCGACAGCACCAGGAAGAAGAACCACAGCGGCGCCGACAGGTAGGACATCACGCCGGTCAGGAACACCGCGCGATGCACCGGGTGCATGCCTTTTACCAGGAACAGGCGGAAGTTCATCAGGTTGCCGTGGCACCAGCGACGGTCACGCTTGAGTTCGTCCAGCAGGTTCGGCGGCAGTTCTTCATAGCTGCCCGGCAAATCGTAGGCAATCCACACGCCCCAACCGGCACGGCGCATCAGCGCGGCTTCAACGAAGTCGTGGGACAGGATCGAACCGGAGAACGCGCCTTTACCGGGCAACGGCGCCAGGGCGCAGTGATCGATAAACGGCTTCATGCGGATGATCGCGTTGTGGCCCCAGTAGTGCGACTCGCCCAGTTGCCAGAAGTGCAGGCCGGCGGTGAACAGCGGGCCATACACGCGAGTGGCGAACTGCTGCATGCGCGCATACAGTGTGTCCATGCCCGACGCCCGTGGCGCGGTCTGGATGATCCCGGCGTCCGGCGTCGCTTCCATCAGGCGCACCAGACTGGTCAGGCACTCGCCGCTCATCACGGAGTCGGCGTCGAGTACGACCATGTACTTGTAGTCACCGCCCCAACGACGGCAGAAGTCGTCGAGGTTGCCGCTCTTGCGTTTTACGCGACGACGACGGCGGCGATAGAAGATCTTGCCGAAGCCACCGGCTTCGCGGCAGACGTCCAGCCAGGCCTGTTGCTCGGCAACACAGATATCGGCGTCGTTACTGTCGCTGAGGACGAAGAAGTCGAAGCGGTCCAGGTCACCCGTAGCCGCGACCGACTCGAAGGTCGCCCGCAGGCCGGCGAACACCCGAGGCACGTCTTCGTTGCAGATCGGCATCACCAGTGCGGTGCGCGCATCCTTTGGAATCGGCTCGTTACCGGCACTTTTACCAGAGATACGGTATTTATCGTGACCGGTCAGCAATTCGAGGAAGCCCATCAGCGCGGTCCAGAAACCGGCCGATACCCAGCAGAACAGAATCCCGAACAGGATCAGGATGCTGGTCTGCAAGGCGTAAGGCAGCACTTGCGTGGCCGTTTGCAGCAGCGGTTGGTGCAGCACTTCGTTGAGGTCGACGAACGACCAGCCCTGGTACGGCATGATGCCTTTCATGTACCAGCCGGCGACGATGGTCTGGCCGAGCATCAGCAGCAACAGAATGTAGCGACGGATCGAACCGACGGTACGCCAGCGCGCAGCCGGCAGCACACGCTCGTCCTTCGGCGGCTTCGGCGGGTTGGTACGACCGGTCATCCGCCGCCAGCCACGCACCAGAATGTTGGTGCGCCACGGCTCCGGCACGACCTTGGTCCGCCGGATCGGCGGGGTCGCCTTGAGGCAGACCCGGCCGTTGGCGTCGAGCACCAGCATTTCCGCGTCCTGCAGCTCTTCGGCGGTGCTCAGGGTCAGGCGTTTGCCGACCGAAGCCTGGGCGGCTTCGGTCGGGGCGTCGAACGTCGAAGACGACAGGCGTTCGTGCAATTCGCTGAAAGACTGGCAGCCCGCGAGTTCCGCGCGCTGCTCGTCGGTCATCGGCAGATGCGCCAGATACTCGGAAAGAGTTTCTGGCCGTACTTGAGAGTTACTCATCGGCAGGCAACTGATAGCTCCAGGTCTCGGTCAGGACTTCTTCAGTCGGCGCCGATTCCGGTGTGGCTGGGGCCGCGTCGGCAGCGACAGGCTGCTTGGCGTCTTTATTGGCCTTGTCCTTGGCATCTGCAACAGGCTTGGCTTCAGCCTGCTTGGCCTCTGCTTGCCTGGCTTCCTTGTCCGCTTTCTCTTGTTGCTTGGCGGCAACCTTGTCGGCCTTGGCAACCGACGAGTTGGACGACGGAATCGACGTCTTGGCCAGGTCCGCCGGCACGATGTTCTGCACCAGCGCAGCACGCATCTCGGTGGACTTGCCCGGATCCTTGATCTTCATCCGCAGGGTCAGGCGCCAGCCCTTGGTTTCAGGGTTGTAGCGCACGCTGTTTTCCACCAGCTCGGCGTTGTCGCCGATGCTGACCTGGCTGCGAACCTCGGCATCGGCCGGCAATGCCGCCAGGGACGGGCCTTCGAAGTCCACCAGGTAGGCAACGCTGCCATCGGGCTGACGAATCAGGTTGGACTGCTTGACGTCACCGGTCGAACGCAGGGTCTGCTTGACCCAGGCACTGTCCGGCGCGTGAATCGCCGCTTCGTCCATGGTCCAGTGCATACGATAAGCGACATCGAGCGGCTGGCCAGGTTCCGGCAATTTTTCCGGGTTCCAGAAGGCCACGATGTTGTCGTTGGTTTCGTCGGCGGTCGGAATCTCGACCAGGTCGACAGTGCCCTTGCCCCAGTCACCCTTCGGCTCGATCCAGGCGCTTGGGCGCTTGTCGTAGCGGTCGTCGAGGTCTTCGTAGTGGCTGAAGTCGCGGCCACGTTGCAGCAGGCCGAAGCCGCGCGGGTTTTCCACGCTGAAGTTGCTCACCGCCAGGTGTTTCGGATTGTTCAGCGGACGCCAGATCCACTCGCCGTTGCCGGCATGGATCGCCAGGCCGCTGGAGTCGTGCAGTTCGCGGCGGTAGTTCAGTACTTTCGACGGCTGGTTGGCGCCGAACAGGAACATGCTGGTCAACGGGGCGATGCCCAGTTTGCCGACCTTGTCACGCAGGAACATCTGCGCCTTGACGTCGACGATGGTGTCGCTGCCCGGACGCAGGGTCAGGCGATAGGCACCGGTGGCACGCGGAGAGTCCAGCAGGGCGAAGATCACCAGGTGCTTGTCGCCCGGCTTGGGCTGTTGAATCCAGAATTCGCGAAAACGCGGGAATTCTTCGCCGGACGGCAAGGCGGTATCGATGGCCATGCCGCGAGCGGACAAGCCATAGACGTGACCCTTGCCGACGACGCGGAAGTAGCTCGCGCCGAGCATGGTCATGATTTCGTCTTGCTTGTCGGCCTTGTTGACCGGGTACAGCACACGGAAACCGGCGTAGCCCAGTTGCTCGGTGGCTTTCGGGTCGAACTTCACATCGCCGAAGTCGAAACGACTTGGATCGTATTTGATCTCTTCGACGGTGTTCGCCGTGATTTCGTTGATTTTAACCGGCGTATCGAAGTGCATGCCCTGGTGATAGAAGGACAGCTTGAACGGCGTCTTCTGATCAGCCCATTCGGCTTTTTCCGTCAGAAAACGAATTTTCTGGTAGTCCGCGAACTTCATTTCGCGGAACTCGTTCGGCAGGTTACTGCGCGGCGCTTCGTATTTCTGCGCGGCCAGCTCTTTTGCCTTGGCCGATACATCATCCAGACTGAATGCCCAAAGCTGGCCGGCGCTGAGCAGGCAGAGCAGTGCAGAGCCCGCTACCAGGGCGCTGCGTAACCGTTTGACAGACAATTTTGGTGCGTTACAGGGACTAACAATCACGAGCAACCCTCGCCGAAAACAGATCAAAAAACCAACGGCCAGTTAAAGGGTCTGCACGGTGTACGGTCTGAAAAAACCGCCCTTGCAAACCACTCTTGCCAAGTTGGCGAGCATTGTTCCGACTCCGCTGGGGCGAAATGATTCCCCAATCGGATCCAGACAAGTCTCTACCTAAGTCAAAATGGACCAACGAACGCTGATCCCCGTAGCGCGCGATTATCTAGTAGGCCGCGTTACAACGCATCAGGGGTAACAAAGTATTTATCGCGACAAAGCCCTGTTTTCAGTCGAAATGAGCGTAAAAACTTGTTTCAAGCGCTTTCAGGTCTGTAACAGGAAGGTGACCGGGCCATCATTGACCAGGTGCACCTGCATATCCGCGCCGAATCTACCTGATGCCACAGTGCCATGCACCTGTTTCGCTTTGCTTAATAGATAGTCGAACAATTCCTCACCCAAGGCCGGAGGGGCCGCAGTCGAGAAACCCGGACGCAGCCCGCTTCTGGTATCGGCAGCCAGGGTGAACTGAGAGACCAGCAGCAGTCCGCCGCCCACATCCGCCAGGGACAGATTCATCTTGCCCTCAGCGTCACTGAACACCCGATAGTTAAGCAGTTTATTAAGAAGTTTGTCGGCGCTGGCCCGCGTATCGTCTGGTTCAACGGCCACCAGAACCAGCAATCCCTGATCAACGGCACCCACGACTTCGCCGGCAACCTCGACTCGCGCGCCACGCACCCTTTGCAGCAGGCCCTTCATGCCTCGTCAGGCGCCAGGTCGAGCAGACGCCGGGCCATCTGATCGGCGGCGCGGACCAGCGCGTCGGTGATGCCCGGTTCGGAAGCGGCATGACCGGCATCGCGGATGACCTGCAGTTCGCTGTTCGGCCAGGCTTGATGCAATTCCCAGGCGTTATCCAGCGGGCAGATCACGTCATAGCGGCCATGGATGATCACGCCAGGCAAATGGGCGATCTTGCCCATGTCGCGGATTAACTGGTTCGGTTCCAGGAAGGCGTGGTTGCTGAAGTAGTGGCATTCGATGCGGGCAATCGACAAGGCACGCTGTGGCTCGGAGAAGCGATCGACCACCAGCGGGTTCGGACGCAGGGTCGCAGTACGGCCCTCCCAGGTGGACCAGGCCTTGGCCGCGTGCATCTGGGCAATCTGGTCGTTGCCGACCAGACGCTTGTGGAACGCGGTAAGCAAGTCTTCGCGCTCATCCAGCGGGATCGGCGCGATGTAGTCCTGCCAGTAATCGGGGAACAGACGGCTCGCGCCAGCCTGATAGAACCATTCGATTTCCTGCGGACGGCACAGAAAAATCCCGCGCAGGATCAGACCATGTACACGCTCAGGATGGGTTTGCGCATAGGCCAACGCCAGGGTCGAACCCCAGGAGCCGCCAAACAGCACCCATTTGTCGATGCCCAGGTGCTGGCGAATCCGCTCCAGGTCGGCGACCAGATCCCAGGTGGTGTTGTTTTCCAGGCTGGCGTGGGGGGTGGAGCGACCGCAACCGCGCTGATCGAAAGTGACAATGCGATAAAGGTTGGGATCGAAGAAGCAACGACTCTGGGCATCACATCCGGCACCGGGGCCGCCGTGGATGAACACCACCGGCAAACCTTCCGGTGAACCGCTTTCGTCGACATACAGCGTGTGGGTCTCGTCGACGGCCAGATCGTGCCGGGCGTAGGGTTTGATCTGCGGGTACAAAGTCTGCATTGCGCACTCCGTAAGGGGTCGAGGTCATCCCTGGGGGGACTTCTATTATTCTGCCGTCCGGCATCATAAACCCGAATTACGTCAATGAGCATGCCCCTGCGGAGTCAGAGTTTAGCCGCCAGGTATTCGAACAGGGTCTGGTACAGCTCATCGACCTCGGCCACCTGCCCGCGGGCCCGCAAACAGCCATGAACCAGGCCCTCGCCGATATACAGCGTGGCAGTCCCGCCCGCAGCGTTCAGTCGCTTGGCATACCGCACGCCGTCATCACGCAACGGGTCGAATTGCGCCACGGCGATCCATGCCGGTGGCAATCCCCTGAAATCCGTGGCGAGCAACGGCATGGCGTAGGCGCTCGGATGGCGGGTGCCCTGCAGGTAAAGGGCGTGATAGCAATCGACGTCACTGCTGCTGAGTAACGGCGCGTCGATGCACTCGCTGCGCGATGGCAGCCGGTGATCGCCGCCCAACCCCGGATAGATCAGAACCTGCGCGCACGGCAACGGCTCGCCGGCATCGCGCAGTGCCAGGCACAACGCTGCTGCGAGATTGCCGCCGGCACTGTCACCGGCCACCAGCATGCGCTCCGGATCGAGTTGAAACGGCCCGGTGCGTAGCGCTCGCCAGACCTTCAGGCAATCATCGAACGCAGCGGGAAACGGATGCTCCGGTGCCCGGCGATAATCGACGGCGATCACCAGCACACCGAGTGTCGATGCCAATTCGGCGCAGATGAAGTCGTGGGAGTCCAGGTCCCCCACCACCCAGCCGCCGCCATGCAGGTAAACGATGCACGACGCACCGCTGGCCGGTGGCTGATAGGAACGGACGGCAACGCCGGACAACACGAAGTCGACCACATACAACCCGGCGGGACGTGCCGGAGTAAACGCCCGGCACATCTCGCTGTAGGCCTGGCGCAATCCGGCGAGGCTGCTGTCGGTGCTGTTGAAACTGACGGTTTTCTCGACGAATGCCGTCATTTGCTCGGAAAGCGGGTAAGAAGCCATGAGCCTGGTGCCCGTTCAGGGAAATGTGTGGGGCCCACCCTGTGGGAGCGAGCCTGCTCGCGAAGAGGCCGGCACATCCAACATCAATGTTGACTGTCAGACCGCCTTCGCGAGCAGGCTCGCTCCCACAGGTCTTGCACAAATCAGACGGGGGTCAGTTCTTCAGGCTGCCCTGAACCGCCACCACGCCGTCCTTGCCATCGAAACTGCTGACACCCGCCAGCCAGCGCTGCAGGTCTTCGGGATGTTCGCGCAGCCATTTTCTGGCGACATCCTGAGCCGTTTGGCGCTCCATGATCGGTACCATCAGCTGACTTTCCTGGGCAGCGGTGAAGGTCAGGTTCTCCAGCAACCGATTGACGTTCGGGCAGCGCTCGGCGTAATCCGGGGCGGTGACGGTGGATACGGTCGCCGCACCTTCGTTCGGCCCGTACACGTCTTCGCTGCCGGTCAGGTAGTCGATCTTCATGTTGATGTTCATCGGGTGCGGGGTCCAGCCGACAAATACCACGAACTCCTTGCGATTCACCGCCCGCTGCACGGCCGCCAGCATCCCGGCCTCACCGGACTCGATCAGTTTGAAGTCCTTGAGGCCGAAGTGATTGGTCTCGATCATCGTCTTGATCGTGGTGTTGGCACCGCTGCCCGGCTCGATACCGTAGATCTTGCCGCCGAGCTGGTCTTTGAACCTGGCGATATCGGCGAAGGTTTTCAGGCCCGCAGCCGCGACGTAGTCAGGCACAGCGAGAGTTGCCTGGGCATCGGCCAGGCTCGGCTTGTCCATGACCTTGACCTGATTGGCAGCCACGAAGGGGGCGATGTTCTTGTCCATCGCCGGTTTCCAGTAACCGAGGAAGATGTCGAGGCGCTTGTCGCGGATGCCGGCGAAGATGATTTGCTGCACGGCGCTGGTTTGCCTGCTTTCGTAGCCCAGACCGTTGAGCAACACATCGGCCATGCCACTGGTGGCAATCACATCGGTCCAGTTGACCACGCCCATGCGCACGGTCTTGCAGGAGGGATCGTCAGCGGCCAGGACGCTGGTGCTCAGGAGAGCGGTGCCGCAGAAGATTGAGAGACAGCGGGCGAACAGTCTTTTCATCAGGATGATCTCGTGCGGCAGGATTATTGTCGGGCCGGTGTCTTTGTGCACCGTGGCCAGAACAATACGCAGCAGACGAGCGGTAAAAGCGACCTGTGGCGACCGTGTTTTGCACGGTGGCGACTGTTCCGACGCGCTTTCAAGATAAACACATACCTGTGGGAGCGAGCTTGCTCGCGATGGCGGTGGATCAGTCGACATAGATGTAACTGACAGACAGCTATCGCGAGCAAGCTCGCTCCCACAGGGTTATATACCAAGCATTAAGCGTTGTAGTGCTTCTCGCCCCAGGCCAGCAGCCCTTGCAGCAACTCCTTCAACACCACCCGCGTCGGCTCCGCCAGATCCGCCCGATAACGGAACGGCTCGAACTCTTCCATATATGTGCACTGCCCGAGTTCCAGTTGCACTGCGTGGATGTTCTCGCCCGGGTTGCCGTAATGGCGGGTGATGTGGCCGCCCTTGAAGCGTCCGTTCAGCACGTGGGTGTAATTGTCGTGACGTGCGCAGATGGCTTCCAGCTGACTGGCCAACTGTGGATCGCAACTGGCGCCATTGAAGGTGCCGAGGTTGAAGTCCGGCAGCTTGCCGTCGAACAGGTGCGGGATCAGCGAACGGATCGAGTGCGCATCGAACAGCAGCGCGTAGCCGAACTCGGCCTTCAGTCGCGCCAGTTCCTGCTGCAGGGTGCTGTGGTACGGCGTCCAGATCTTTTCCAGATAGGTCGCACGCTCTTCTTTCGAAGGCTCCAGCCCTTCACGGAACAACGGCACGCCGTCGAACAGCGTGGCCGGATACAGGCCGGTGGTCGCGCCCGCGTACAGCGGCTTGTCGTCAGACGGACGGTTCAGGTCGATGACGAACCGCGAGTATTCGGCTGCCAGGGTACTGGCGCCCAGTTCAGCGGCGAAGTCATACAACTGCGGAATGTGCCAGTCGGTGTCCGGCAGGCTTTTCGCCTGGGGGATCAGCCCGGCCTCGACTGCCGGGGTCAGACGCACACCGGCGTGGGGCATGCTGATCAGCAGCGGTACGCGGCCTTGTTTGAAGTTAAGTACCTTATCCACAACGGCTCTCCTACAGATTTGTCTCGACGCCGTGGCGCACGACGCGTTTTTCCAGGTCGCCGCCCAGCCAGTACGACAGGTCGGCCGGGCGATCGATTTGCCAGGCGACGAAATCCGCAACCTTGCCGACTTCCAGCGAACCGTGGGTATCGGCCATGCCCAGCGCGGTAGCGGCGTGAATCGTGGCACCCGCCAAAGCTTCTTCCGGGGTCATGCGGAAGCAGGTGCAGGCCATGTTCAGCATCAGGCGCAACGACAGTCCCGGTGAGGTGCCCGGGTTGAGGTCGCTGGCGATGGCGATTTTCACGCCGTGCTTGCGCAGGGCATCCATCGGCGGCAATTGGGTTTCGCGCAGGAAGTAAAAGGCCCCGGGCAACAACACCGCGACGGTACCGGACTCAGCCATGGCGACGGCGTCGTCTTCGGTCATGAATTCCAGGTGATCGGCGGACAACGCGTGGTAACGCGCCGCCAGGCTCGAGCCGTGCAGCGACGACAATTGCTCGGCGTGCAGCTTCACCGGCAAGCCCAGTTCCCGGGCGGTAATGAATACGCGCTCGACCTGCGCCGGCGAGAATGCCAGGTATTCACAGAATGCATCCACCGCGTCTACCAGCCCTTCGGCCGCCAGGGCCGGGAGCATGTCAGCGCAGATGTGATCGATGTAGTCGTCGGCGCGATCGGTGTATTCCGGCGGCAAGGCGTGAGCGGCCAGACAAGTGCTGCGCACGCTGACGGGCAATTCGGCACCGAGGCGACGGGCCACACGCAGCATCTTGCGCTCGTTGGCCAGGTCCAGGCCGTAGCCGGACTTGATTTCGATGCTGGTGACGCCATCGCGCATCAGGCTTTTCAGGCGCTTGGCGGCACTGGCGAACAGTTCGTCTTCACTGGCCGCGCGGGTGGCGCGCACGGTGCTGGCGATGCCACCACCGCTGGCGGCGATTTCCGCGTAGCTGACGCCTTGCAGGCGCTTTTCGAATTCACCGCTGCGGTTACCGCCGAACACCGTGTGGGTGTGGCAGTCGATCAGTCCCGGGGTGACCCAGGCGCCTTCAAGATCGTTGACGGCCGGGTAATCCCCCGCCGGCAGTTCAGCGCGCGGGCCGATCCACTCAATGAGCGCGCCTGACGTCACGATGGCCGCATCCTCGATGATCGAGTAGACGCCTTGCGCCATGGTTGCGACGTGACAGTGTTGCCAGAGCGTTTTCATCCTTGGCCTCCGTTAGGTTATCGATGAGAAAAAGTCGGGTCCGGCGTCACCAGGGCAGCCTGGCCTGCCGCCGGTTTCACCCAGGTCAGGTAGGCCAGCACCAGCAGCACGATCCACACCACGCCGACTATCAGGGCCGCCTGGGTGTCCGGGAAGTAGCCCAACACGCCGAAGACAAACAGCATGAAGGCAATCGCCGCTATCGGTGCATAGGGCCAGAACGGTACCGGGAATTTCAATTGTGCGACCTGCTCGGCGCTCATGGAACGACGCATGGCCACCTGGGTAAACAGAATCATCAGCCAGACCCAAACCGTGGCAAAGGTCGCGATGGAGGCGATCAGCAGAAACACGTTTTCCGGGATCAGATAGTTCAGCAACACGCCCAGCAACAGCGCGGCGCTCATCACCACAACGGTCATCCATGGCACGCCATTGCGCGACAAACGCGCGAAGCCCTTGGGTGCGTGGCCCTGCTGAGCGAGGCCGTACATCATGCGGCCAGCACCGAAGATGTCACTGTTGATAGCCGAGATCGCCGCCGAGATCACCACGATATTGAGGATGGTCGCCGCCGAGCCGATGCCCAGATTGTCGAAAATCTGCACGAACGGGCTGCCCTGGCTGCCGATCTGCTGCCATGGAAAGATCGACATCAGCACCAGCATCGTCAGGACGTAGAACAACAGGATGCGCAACGGCACGGCATTGATCGCCCGGGGCAGCACATGTTGCGGGTCCTTGGCTTCACCGGCGGTCACACCGATGATTTCAATCCCGCCGAACGCGAACATCACCACCGCGAACGAAGCGATCAGGCCGCTCACGCCATTGGGCATGAAGCCGCCATGGCTCCAGAGATTGCTGATGTCGGTCGCCTGGGCGCCGGGCGCCGTGCTGATGCCGAACAACATGATGCCGAAGCCACCCAGGATCATCGCGACAATGGCCGCGACCTTGAGCAGCGACAGCCAGAATTCCATTTCACCGAAGACCTTGACGTTGCACAGGTTCAGACCGCCTACCACCGAGACGATGCCCAGCACCCAGATCCAGCGGGAAACCTCCGGGAACCAGAAGCCCATGTAGATTCCGAATGCAGTGACGTCGGCCATGCCGACGATGACCATTTCGAATGCGTAGGTCCAACCGAGGATGAAGCCCGCCATCGGCCCTAGATAGGTGCTGGCGTACTGGCCGAAAGAACCGGCCACCGGATTGTGCACCGCCATCTCACCGAGGGCGCGCATGACCATGAACACCGCCGCGCCACCAATCAGGTACGCGAGCAGCACCGCAGGCCCGGCCATTTGAATGGCCGAGGCAGAACCGTAAAACAGCCCGGTGCCGATTGCCGACCCCAGCGCCATGAAGCGAATATGTCGGGCAGAGAGCCCGCGTTTCAAACCCTTTGCTGGCTGTTGCATTGCTCGTCCTTAATTATTGTTATTCGACGCAAAATCGAATCGCTGGCAAGCCAGCTCCTACAGGTTCAACGCGATCCATGTGGGAGCGGGCTTGCTCGCGAAGGGGCCATCACAGGCTCGGCAGCAACTTCGCCGAAACCAGCTCGTTCAGGCAACGCGAAGCCAGCAGCTCGGTCGCCGCATTGATGTCTGGCGCGAAGAAGCGGTCCTTCTCATAGAACGGCACTTCGTTGCGCAGGATGGCGCGGGCCTTTTCCAGCTTCGGCGAAGTCTTCAGACCGTTGCGCAGGTCCAGGCCCTGAACCGCGGCCAGCCATTCCACCGCGAGAATCCCGCGAGTGTTTTCGGCCATTTCCCACAGACGCTTGCCAGCCGCCGGCGCCATCGACACGTGGTCTTCCTGGTTGGCGGAGGTCGGCAGGCTGTCCACCGAGTGCGGATGGGACAGTGCCTTGTTTTCGCTGGCCAGTGCCGCGGCGGTCACCTGGGCGATCATGAAGCCGGAGTTCACGCCGCCGTTGGCCACCAGGAACGGCGGCAACTGCGACATGTGCTTGTCCATCATCAGCGAGATGCGGCGTTCGCTCAGGGAGCCGATTTCGGCGATGGCCAGGGCCATGTTGTCGGCGGCCATGGCCACCGGTTCGGCGTGGAAGTTACCGCCGGAAATCACGTCACCTTCCGCGGCGAACACCAGCGGGTTGTCCGATACGGCGTTGGCTTCGATCGCCAGCACTTCGGCGGCCTGACGGAACTGGGTCAGGCAGGCGCCCATGACTTGCGGCTGGCAACGCAGGGAATACGGGTCCTGGACCTTCTCGCAGTTTTCATGGGAGTCGGAGACTTCGCTGCGCTCGCCCAGCAGATCGCGATAAGCGGCGGCCGCGTCGATCTGGCCTTTCTGGCCACGGGCCGCATGGATGCGGGCGTCGAACGGCGAACGCGAGCCCAGTACCGCTTCCACGGTCAGGCCGCCCAGTGCCAGGGCACCGGCGAACAGGTCCTCACCTTCGAACAGGCCGCGCAGGGCGAAAGCAGTGGACACCTGGGTACCGTTGAGCAGCGCCAGGCCTTCTTTCGCGGCCAGGGTCAGCGGGGTCAGGCCGGCGACTTTCAGCGCTTCGGTGGCTTCCATCCACTCGCCTTTGTAGCGTGCCTTGCCTTCGCCCAGCAGCACCAGCGACATGTGGGCCAGAGGCGCCAGGTCACCAGAGGCACCCACTGAACCTTTCAGTGGAATGTGCGGGTACACCTCGGCGTTGATCAGGGCGATCAGCGCGTCGATCACCACACGGCGGATGCCAGAGAAACCACGGCTAAGGCTGTTGACCTTGAGTACCATGATCAGGCGCACCAGTTCGTCGCTGATCGGCTGGCCGACACCGGCGGCGTGGGACAGCACCAGCGAGCGCTGCAGGTTTTCCAGGTCTTCGCTGGCGATGCGGGTCGAGGCCAGCAGGCCGAAACCGGTGTTGATGCCGTAGGCGGTGCGGTTCTCGGCGAGGATCTGCTCCACGCAAGCCACGCTGGCTTCGATCTGAGCTGCAGCGCTGTGATCGAGGGTCAGTTTGACCGGTTGCTGATAGACATCACGCAGTTGGGCAAGGCTCAGTTGGCCGGGAATCAAATTAAGCGCAGTCATGTTCATTCTCCTTTTGAGAGTTTGTTGTTAACTACCAGACGCTCCGGAAATATCCGTTGTCCGTCGCTTCCCCCCTTTTAAGGGGGCTGGCGCCTTGGCACGCTGGTCTTGTATGGAAATCAGTTCAAGTTCGGTAAGGCTTTTTTCAGCAAAGCAGGGTCTTTCAGAACGCCGGCAGCGGCGGCAATGTCCGGCGCCAGCCAACGGTCCTGGTCGTAAGCCGGAACGCGCTCGCGCAGCAGACGCCAAGCGGCATCGGTGCCCGCGCCGAAGCGTTGTTCTTTCAAGAATTCAAACGCCTGGGCCGCCAACAGGTACTCGATGGCGAGGATCTGCGTGCAGTTTTCCAGGACGCGATGCAGCTTCAGCGCGGCGTTGGTGCCCAGGCTCAGGTGATCTTCCTGCAGGCCGGACGTCACGTAGTTATCCAGCACCGCCGGTTGCGCCAGTTGACGGTTCTCCGCGCACAGGGAAGCGGCCACGTATTGCACAATCATCATCCCGGAGTTCACCCCCGGGTTGGCCACCAGGAACGCCGGCAAGCCGCTGACGTGCGGGTTGATCAAGCGGTCCAGGCGACGTTCGGCAATCGAGCCGATTTCCGCCATGGCAATCGCCAGCAGGTCTGCGGCCATGGCCACGGACTGGCCGTGGGGGTTGGCCTGGGACACCACTCGGTAGTTGTCCGCAGTGCCCAGCACCAGCGGGTTGTCAGTGGCGCCGTTGAGTTCGGTTTCGATCTGCCGGGTCGCGTGCACCAGTTGATCGCGCGCAGCGCCGTGCACTTGCGGGATCGAGCGAATGCTCAGGGCATCTTGCGTGCGAATGCCTTTGCTCTGGGCGATCACTTCACTGCCGTCGAGCAAGGCGCGCAGGTTGATCCCGACCTGTTGCATGCCAGGGTGCGGCTTGAGCGCGATGATCTCGGCATCGAACGCGTCGATCTGCCCGCGCTGGGCTTCAAAGCTCATGGCGCCGATCACGTCGGCCCATTCCAGCAGGCGCGTAGCGTCGGCAATGGCCAGGCAGCTCAGGCCGGTCATGCACGGCGTGCCGTTGACCAGGCACAAACCGTCCTTGGCGCCAAGCTTGACCGGCTGCAGGCCTTCTTCGGCCAGCGCCTGTTGCGCGGCAACGATCTGCCCGCGATAGCTGACATTGCCCACGCCCAGCAGCGCGATGCCGATGTGGGCCATGTGGGTCAGGTAGCCCACGGAACCCTGGGACGGCACCTGCGGGGTGATGCCCCGGTTGAGCAGCGCCAGCAGCGCTTCGACGACCTGCCGGTGCAGGCCGGATTTGCCGTGGCTGTAGTTGACGATGGCGGCACACATGATCGAACGGGTCTGCTCGTCGGCCAGTGGTGCACCAACGCCGCAGGCGTGGCTGAGCAAGGTATTGCGCGACAACTGGCTGAGTTGCTCGTCCTGCAGCGAGACGTTGCACAGCGCGCCCAGGCCGGTGTTGATGCCGTAGGCACGTTCGCCGCTGGTGACGATGCGCTGGACGATGGCCTGGGCGTTTTCGATGCGCGCCCAGATCGGCGCCGACAGCTCAAGCTGCGCGCCATGACGAGCGACGGCGACCACATCCTGCCAGGTGACCTGCGCTTCGGTGATAACGATTTTTTCAGCCTGGGACATCTTCAACCTCATCCAAATATTGATGCAGCTTCACCGCCGCCTTCGCGAGCAGGCTCGCTCCCACATTGGAATGCATTTCCCTGTGGGAGCGAGCCTGCTCGCGAAGAGGCCAGCTCACTCACTGCAAATCTCTTAAACCACCGCCGCCCGACGCTGCACAAAGCGGTCGACATACTCATCCGCCGGCGAGTGCAGGATCTCTCTCGGCGTGCCGACCTGGATCAGGCGGCCGTCCTTGAGGATTGCGATGCGGTTGCCGATGCGCACGGCCTCGTCGAGGTCGTGGGTGATGAAGACGATGGTCTTGTGCAGGGTCTTTTGCAGTTCCAGCAGCTGGTCCTGCATCTCCGCGCGAATCAGCGGATCGAGGGCACTGAACGCCTCGTCCATCAGGATGATGTCGGTGTCCGCCGCCAGGGCGCGGGCCAGGCCCACACGCTGGCGCATGCCACCGGAAAGCTGATGCGGGTATTTGTTTTCGTAACCCTTGAGGCCCACGGTGTTGATCCAGTGCAGCGCACGCTCGGCGCACATGGCTTTGCTTTCGCCACGGATTTTCAGGCCGTAGGCGACGTTGTCCAGCACGCTCTTGTGCGGCAACAGGCCGAAGCTCTGGAAGACCATGCTGATCTTGCGCCGGCGAAATTCGCGCAGGGCTTCCATGTCGTATTGCAGGATGTCCACGCCGTCCACCAGGATCGCACCGCTGGTCGGGTCGATCAGGCGGTTGAAGTGGCGTACCAGGGTCGACTTGCCGGAGCCCGACAGGCCCATGATCACGAAGATCTCGCCGCTGCCGATGCTCAGCGACAGGTCGTTCACGCCGACCACGCAGCCGGTTTCGGCCAGCACCTGATCCTTGGTCTTGCCCTGGCCGACCATGGCCAGCGCGTCCTTGGAACGGTTGCCGAAAATCTTGAAGACGTTTTTGACTTCGATCTTGCTCACGGTTGCGTTGTTCATTTGCTCACCTCATGCCGTGCGCGACCATACGCCTGTGTAATGCGGTCGATCACCACAGCCAGAATCACGATCGCCAGACCGGCTTCGAGGCCACGTCCGACGTTGAGGGTCTGAATCCCCACCAGCACGTCTTCACCCAGGCCACGGGCACCGATCATCGAGGCAATCACTACCATCGACAGGGCCATCATGGTGGTCTGGTTGATGCCCGCCATGATGCTCGGCAGGGCCAGCGGCAGTTGCACGCCGAACAGTTGCTGCCAGCGGTTGGCACCGAAGGCGTTGATCGCTTCCATCACTTCGCCGTCGACCTGGCGAATGCCCAGGTCGGTCAGGCGGATCAGCGGCGGCGCGGCGTAGATCACGGTGGCGAAAATCGCCGGGACCTTGCCCAGGCCAAACAGCATCAGCACCGGGATCAGGTACACGAAGCTCGGCATGGTCTGCATGATGTCCAGCAACGGCATCAGCACCGAACGCAGGCGATTGCTGCGTGCCGAGAGAATGCCCAGCGGTATGCCGATCAACACCGAAATGATCGTCGCCACCATCATCAGCGCCAGGGTCTGCATCAACTTGTCCCAGAGGCCGACCGCACCCACCAGGAACAGCAGGCCGACGATCACTGACGTGGTCACGACTTTACGGGTCGCGTGCCAGGCCACGCCCGCCACGATCGCCAGCATCAGCCACCAGGGCGCTGCACGCAGCAGCCCTTCAAGATTGACGATGGCCCACAGGAGGGTGTCGGAGATGCTGCGGAACACATCGCCGTAGTTGGTGACCAGCGAATCGACCCAACCGTTGACCCAGTCGGCGATGGAAAAGGTAAAGCTTTCGGGAAACATAAGAGACTCTCAATCAAGGGGTTGCGATCAAGCGTCCGACTGCCGTTGCCAGCAGTCGGAGAAGCCCAACCTACAAGGCCGCGTCGATTTTCTTGGCTGCGTCTTCGCTCACCCACGCGTGCCAGACTTCAGGATGTTCCTTCAGGAAGATCTTGGCCAGTTTTGGTGATTCGATCCGCTCTTTGCTCATACGCCCAAGGTTCTGGTTCAGCAGGTCGATTGGCACGTTGACCTTTTCCAGCACGGCCACCAGTTCCGGGGCTTCGTCGTGGAAAGTCTTGGACAGGCCGACCTTGATGGTCACAGTCTTGTTCACGCCTGGTTTCTCTTCGAGTTTCACCGCGTCAATCTGGCCCATCAACGGCGTTGGCGACCAGTAGTAGAACAGGATCGGCTCGCCACGCTTGTAGCTTGACAGCACTGCGGCATCCAGCGCCGGGCCGGTGCCTGGGCGGAAGTTGGTGTAGGTGCTTTCCAGGCCGTAGCTTTTCAGCATTTCGCTGTTGTCCAGCTCGCAGGTCCAGCCGGCCGGGCAGTTGTAGAAACGGCCCTTGGATGGCTCTTCGGCGTCCTTGAACACCGCCGAGTATTTGCCCAGGTCAGCAATGTTTTTCAACTCCGGCGCCTTGGCTTCCAGCTTGCGCTTGGCGTCGCCTTCGATCACGTAGCGCGGCACGTACCAACCTTCGACGGCACCCACGACAGGTGCGCCGACACCGACGACCTTGCCGGCTTTCTCAGCCTTGTTCCAGACTTCGCTGCGGCCGACCCACTCTTCGGCAAACACTTGAATATCGTTGCTGCTCAGGGCGTTTTCCATGGTGATGGAGTTACCCGGCAGGCTGTCAGTCTTGCAGTCGTAGCCTTTCTCCAACACGACTTGCATCACATCGGTCAGCAGCATGGCGCTTTCCCAGTTCAAACCGGCGAATTTCACCGGTTTGCCCGACTCGCACCAACCCGCCGCCTGAGTGGCGCCAGCGCTGGCCAGCAGGCCCATGGAAAGCAATGTGGTCAGCAGGGTCTTGTTCGATTTCATTGTTGTGACGCTCCTAATCATGAATTGGCTTACGGCAGTCAAGAGGCATCCAGCCCTGTCCACGTCCAATCAGGCCTGCGCCGCAGCGCGACCGACATTCAGCTTTTGTTCGGTGACAGCGTCCTGCTCGAAACGGCAGGGTCAAACGGTCTGGTGTTGCGCTATGCCGCTGCCTGGCCAGTGAGAGCGAGCGGGCTCGCTCTCACATAAAAGCAGCTCCCACGGATCAGGTGTTACTTGCCGGTAATCATCGGCAGGTTCAGCCCTTGCTCCTTGGCGCAGTCGATGGCGATCTGGTAGCCGGCATCGGCGTGACGCATAACGCCAGTAGCCGGGTCGTTGTGCAGCACGCGAGCGATACGCTCGGCCGCTTCGTCAGTACCGTCGCAGACGATCACCATGCCCGAGTGCTGGGAGAAGCCCATGCCGACGCCGCCGCCGTGGTGCAGGGACACCCAGGTCGCGCCGCTCGCGGTGTTGAGCAGGGCGTTGAGCAGTGGCCAGTCGGACACGGCGTCGGAACCGTCTTGCATCGATTCGGTTTCGCGGTTCGGGCTCGACACCGAACCGGAGTCCAGGTGGTCACGACCGATCACGATCGGCGCGGACAGCTCACCGCTGCGCACCATTTCGTTGAACGCCAGGCCCAGCTTGGCGCGCAGGCCCAGGCCAACCCAGCAGATACGTGCCGGCAGACCCTGGAAGCTGATGCGCTCGCGCGCCATGTCCAGCCAGTTGTGCAGGTGGGCGTCGTCCGGGATCAGCTCTTTTACTTTAGCGTCGGTCTTGTAGATATCTTCAGCGTTGCCCGACAGCGCAGCCCAACGGAACGGGCCAATACCGCGGCAGAACAGCGGACGGATGTAGGCCGGTACGAAGCCTGGGAAGTCGAATGCGTTTTCCACGCCTTCTTCCTGGGCCATCTGACGGATGTTGTTGCCGTAGTCGAAGGTCGGCACGCCCATTTTCTGGAAGTCCAGCATCGCTTTGACGTGAACGGCCATCGATTGCTTGGCGGCCTTGATCACAGCGGCAGGTTCAGTCTTGGCGCGAGCACGGTACTGGCCCCAGGTCCAGCCAGCCGGCAGGTAGCCGTTCAGTGGATCGTGGGCGCTGGTCTGGTCGGTGACCATGTCCGGACGCACACCGCGCTTGACCAGTTCCGGCAGGATTTCAGCCGCGTTACCGAGCAGCGCGATGGAGATCGCCTTGCCTTCTTTGGTGTACTTGTCGATACGCGCCAGCGCGTCGTCGAGGTCTTTGGCTTGCTCATCGACATAGCGGCTTTTCAGACGGAAATCGATGCTGACCTGCTGGCATTCGATGTTCAGCGAGCAGGCACCGGCCAGTGTCGCGGCCAGAGGCTGGGCACCGCCCATGCCGCCCAGGCCAGCGGTCAGGACCCACTTACCCTTGAGGTTGTCGTTGTAGTGCTGGCGACCGGCTTCGACGAAGGTTTCGTAGGTGCCCTGGACGATGCCCTGGCTGCCGATGTAGATCCAGCTGCCGGCGGTCATCTGGCCGTACATGGCCAGGCCTTTGGCGTCCAGTTCGTTGAAGTGTTCCCAGCTCGCCCAGTGCGGCACCAGGTTGGAGTTGGCGATCAGTACGCGCGGGGCGTTGGCGTGAGTCTTGAACACGCCGACCGGCTTGCCGGATTGCACCAGCAGGGTTTCGTCTTCGTTGAGGTTGGTCAGGCTTTCGACGATCTTGTCGTAGCATTCCCAGTTACGGGCAGCGCGACCGATACCACCGTAAACCACCAGCTCCTTAGGGTTCTCGGCAACTTCCGGGTCGAGGTTGTTCATCAGCATGCGCAGCGGCGCTTCGGTCAGCCAGCTCTTGGCGGTCAGCTTGTTACCGCGTGCGGCACGGATTTCAACGTCACGAAACTTAGTAGGTTTAATGTCAGTCACGAAAAAGACTCCTCAGCAATCAATCCAAACCAACCCAGGCAGTGGGCGAGCAAGCCAATGGGCATCAGTGCACACCGGCGAATCAGTGGACGATGGTTGAGTCCTCGTGACTCATACGCATACGTCTTTACTTGTACATACAAGCATATGCAATCAAGCGGCCAACTTATTGGATGAGCATTCAAGAAAAATCATGAAACGGCTGGAGAGCGCCTGGAACAAGGGTTCCGGGGAAGATGAAATTTTTCCGGGGGATTTTTGTGGCGAGGGGACTTTGTTACCTGAGCGGGGTTTTGCGCCACGCTGGGGCGTTCGGTAACACCTGATGCCCAATTGAGCGCATTCCAGAAACACCCTACAACATCATCAGAAACATCCGACTCCACCTCCATCAATCCTCGCCGACTTCACGAGCAAGCCCCCCTGATGTCACTTCTGCGAGGAACCCGTAATGAAACAGTGGAAAGTCCAAGCCCACCTGCTCCTGCTTGCCGGCATTCTCCTGAGCAGCCTGACCGGCATCGGCGCACTCGGCCTGTACGGCATGCGCGCTACGGTCCAGGGACTGGAGACGGTTTACCTGGACCGGGTCATCCCGCAACAGGACCTGAAGAAAATCTCCGAACTGTATTCAGTCCGGATCGTCGACGCTATCCACAAGGCCCGCGATGGCATCCTCAGTGGCGTCGATGCAGCGCAGCAGATACGGCAAGCGATGCTTGAAATCGAACCGCTCTGGCGCACCTTCCTGTCGACCCGACTGGTTGATGAAGAGGTGCAACTGATCAACGAAATCACACCGCTGATGCAGGCGACCAAAGTACCGCTCCAGCGTTTGCAGGCGGTCTTGAACCGCAACAACGCCGCCAGTCAGAGCCTGGAGCAGTTCGCCGCACACCAGCTTTACCCCTTGATCGACCCGCTGACCTCACTGCTCTCGCAGCTGATGAATGCTCAACTGAAAGAAGCTCGCCATCAGTTCGAGCACAGCCAGGCACTCTATGAGACCAACATGAGGCTGATGGCCGTGATCCTGGCTCTGGCACTGTTGTTTGGCAGTCTTTATGCCCTACTGTTCAGCGCCAGGCTGGCGCGATACCTGGGCGCCGAGCCTCACGAGCTGGCCAGTATCAGCACAAGGATTGCCCAGGGCAGGCTCGGCGATCCGGTGAACAGTAACGCGAAGTCAACGGGTGTCATGCAATCGGTCGAGGCCATGCGGCGCAGCCTGGCCAGCATGATCGGCAAGGTGCGCGAGGCCTCGCAGCATATCGAGTCCTCGACCCTGAACCTGAGCATCTCGTCTGAACAGGGCCTGAAACAGGCTGCCGAGCAAAATGGCGCGGCCTCTTCCATTGCCGCCGCCGCGGAACAGATGTCAGCCAACATTACACACATCGCCGAGAACGCCGCGCAGGCGTACGACACCACCCTTAAGGCCGAGCAGATCACCGCTTTCGGCATTGCCACCATGGAGCGCTCTATCCTCGAGATGCAGCAGATCGCCCAACTGGTGACCCAGTCGTCGGATGAAATCGACCAATTGACCCTGCACTCCAACGCCATCGGGAAGATTGTCGGCATGATCCACAGCATTGCCGAACAGACCAATCTGCTCGCACTCAATGCCACCATCGAGGCGGCGCGGGCCGGTGAACAAGGACGCGGGTTTGCCGTGGTGGCTGACGAAGTGCGGGAGCTGGCAACCCGCACGACCCGCTCTACCGCCGAGATTGTGGTGCTGGTGAGCACAATTCAAAGCGGCATGAGAAAGGCCAACAGCAGCATGAACACTGGGCGCGAGCGCGTACTTCAGGGCCAACAACTGATCGACAGCGCCGGAGCGTCGATGAATGACGTCAAGACCGCGCTCAACGCGTCACTCAATGCAGTCAGCCAGATCTCCAACGCCCTGCAGGAACAGCGTGAAGCCAGCGAAGACGTGGCGCGCAATGTGGAAAACGTGGCGCAGCGGGTCGAGGAAAATGTCACGGCGCAACAGCAGGCGGTGCAAACCATCCTGGCACTCAAGCAGATGTCGAGTGAGCTGGAGGCGACCGTTCGAGGTTTTACCCTCGAACGGGAATGACCGGGATCAGTCGCGCGAGGTCAGTTCGATCACGCAGCACAGCCCTTTGGTGGCGACATCCAGTAATCCGGCATCAGCCTCCAATTGCAGGCAATCATGACGGCCCAATTGCCGGGCGTTGTTATCGACCGACACCTCAACCTGCTCACTCATGCTGAACACCAACACCGTGCCCGCCGAACTGAAAAACCGCTGCTCGCCCGACAACCACTGCAACCGCGCGCTGTAACGCAGCGGCGCATAAATAAGGTTGAAATCGCGAATCGGACCGCCGAGCAATGTGCAGGACACCTTGCTTTCACCACTGAAGGCAAACGGGTCCAGCGGTAACAGTGGCCGTGTGTTCTGGCCATCCACCGTCAGGGTCATGCCGTCGCCCTGCAAAACGGTGATCACTCGCTCATAACCGGCAAAAGTGGAAAAACCGCCCGATTCACCAATGTCGGCAATCGACAGGCGCCAGCCAAAGCCATCCAGGCCGGTGCCGGCATCGCGGGTGATTTCTTCGGTGCTGCCGCCGCCGTTTTTCCACGGCATGCGCGGGTAATCCACCGCACGTAAAACTTTCAGACTACTCATTCATGGCTCTCTATTTATGAAACCGACCTTCCAGACGATGACGGGAACCGGGGTGGATCAAGCGAGCGGCGGTCACCGGCTGACGACCGGACCAGGTGCGGCGACGGATCAGCAGGCACGGCTCGCCTTTTTCAATCTGTAGCAATTTGCATTCGGACGGCTCGGCCAGGATCGCCTCGACCACGTGCTCGCCTTCGGTCAGCGGCGCGACCTGGTTCAGATAGGCATAGGGCGTTTGCAGGGTGAAGTCCTGCTTGAGGTAATCCGGCGCCACCAGCGCGTTGACGAAACGGTCTTCGATCTGCACCGGAATATCGTTTTCGAAATGCACGATCAGTGAATGGAACACCTTCTGCCCTTCGCGCATGTCCAGGGCAAGGGCGCGCTCGGAGCCGGCGGCCTCTTCTTCAAGGGTGATGACCTTGCAGGTGTGGCGATGACCGCGGGAGGCGATTTCGTCGGCGATGTTGTGCACTTCGAACAGGGCCGATTGGCTTTTCGGCTCGGCGACGAAGGTGCCGACGCCTTGCATGCGCACCAGCAGGCCATCGGCGGTCATCTCGCGCAGCGCGCGGTTAATGGTCATGCGGCTGAAGCCCAACTGGCTGACCAGCTCACTTTCCGACGGAACGCGGTAGTGCGGCGGCCAGTTTCCACTGTCGATTTGCTGGGTGATCATTTGTTTGACGCGGGCGTACAAGGGCGCCGGACTGTCGCCCATGTTCGCGGCCAACGGAGAGACTGGAGGCGGAGTCGGCACGGTTAATCCTTGGTCGTTTGGATAGGGTTGCTAGCTTGCCGGAGTTTACCGGGCAGGCAAACGTCTGTATATGTATATACAAATAACACACGATGGGGTGCTGAACCATGTCCGCCTTCTTTGCCGAACGCGCGCTGCTGCCTAGTGGATGGGCCAACAATGTACGTCTTGAGGTCAGCGCCGATGGCGTATTGACCCATATCCAGGCCGATTCTCATGCAGATGGCGCCGAGCGGTTGAGCGGTCCGCTGCTGCCTGGCATGCCGAATCTGCACTCCCACGCCTTCCAGCGGGCCATGGCCGGGCTGGCGGAAGTGGCGGGCAATCCGAACGACAGTTTCTGGACCTGGCGCGACCTGATGTACCGCCTCGTCGGAAAAATCAGCCCGGAGCAACTTGGCGTCATCGCCCGTCAGCTGTACATCGAAATGCTCAAGGCCGGTTACACCTCGGTGGCGGAATTTCATTACGTACACCATGACATCAGCGGCCAACCTTATGCCGACCCGGCCGAACTGGCCCTGCGTATCAGCCAGGCAGCAGGTTCCGCGGGCATCGGCTTGACCCTGTTGCCGGTGCTCTACAGCCACTCCGGTTTCGGTGGCCAGACCCCGAACGAAGGCCAGCGCCGCTTCATCAACAGCACCGAAAACTACCTCAAGCTGCAATCGCGCCTGCAACCGGTCCTGGCACAGCAACCGGCTCAGTCCCTGGGATTGTGTTTCCACTCATTGCGCGCGGTCACGCCGCAGCAGATCAGTGATGTGCTGGCAGCCAGCGACAAGCAGTGCCCGGTGCACATCCACATCGCCGAGCAGCAGAAAGAAGTCGACGACTGCCTGACCTGGAGTGGTCGTCGTCCGCTGCAATGGCTGTACGAAAACGTCGACGTCGATCAACGCTGGTGCCTGGTCCACGCGACTCACGCCAACCCGGAAGAAGTCACGTCGATGGCCAAGAGTCGCGCCATCGCCGGCCTGTGCCTGACCACCGAAGCCAACCTCGGCGACGGGATTTTCCCGGCGGTGGACTTCCTTGCCCAGGGCGGCCGCATGGGTATCGGTTCCGACAGCCATGTGTCACTGAGCGTGGTGGAAGAATTGCGCTGGCTGGAATACGGCCAGCGTCTACGCGACCAGCGGCGAAATCGCCTGTATGGCGCGGAGCAGCCGATGGTCGGGCGCACGCTGTTTGATGCCGCGCTGGATGGCGGCGCCCAGGCACTGGGTCAGCCGATTGGCGCGCTGGAAGTCGGCAAGCGCGCCGACTGGCTGGTGCTCGACGGCAACGATCCGTACCTGGCAACAGCCAACGGCGACGGGATTCTCAACCGCTGGCTGTTTGCCGGTGGCGATCGTCAGGTGCGGGATGTGCTGGTCAATGGCCAGTGGGTAGTGCGTGATGGGCGCCATGCTGATGAAGAAGAAAGCAGCCGCGCCTTCGCCCAGGTCCTGCGCGAACTCTTGGGTTGACACCAAAAACCTGTGGGAGCGAGCTTGCTCGCGATAGGGCCATCAGCTTCAACAATGATGTTGACTGACAGTCCGTCATCGCGAGCAAGCTCGCTCCCACAGGGGTATATGTATCAGTTCGAGGTCTTGGCCATCTGCTGTTCCGACGCCCGCCAGATCAACCGGGTAGTGTCGTAACCCTGCTGACGCGCCCTGCTCAGCAGCTCCTCGCGCACCACTCCATTCACGGTCGGCGTGCGCGACAACAGCCACAGATACTTGCGGCTCGGGTCACCGACGATGGCGGTCTTGTAGTCATCGCTGACGTACAGCACCCAGTAATCGCCCTTCGCCGTACCCGGGATCAGCCTGGAAAACCAGGTATCGAACTCGACCTTCAGCTTGTCGTTCTTGCCCGGCACCTCCGGATAAGCCGTGCCCTTGACCTCTTCCCATTGCCATTGCGCTGTCAGGCAGCGGTTCAATACCGCGACGTTGCCGTCGGGTTTAAGCGTGTAATGGGCTTCGGATTGCGCACAGTCGCGCTGGAAGTACATCGGCAAACGGGCCAGCTCGTACCAGGTGCCCTGGTAGCGCTTGAGGTTGACGCTGTTGGCCGTCTTGGGCGCCAAAGGGTCCGGGCCAGACGTGGCACAGCCAGCCAACACCAGGCCGGCAAAAAGGATGATCAATAACCGCTTCATTATTTTTCTCCCGTGGGCGATCGCCCCGGTTTACTTCAGGCCTTGGCCGGAAAACATCAGCACTTTGTCACCGGCGAACTGCACGCTGATAAAGCTGTTCTTGTCGCCCCAGGTGCAACTGGACATGCCGAGCGCGCCTGAACAATCGGCGGGTTTGCCCAACAGGGTTTCCACATCGGCCTTGGCCATACCGGCCGAGAGCTTCGAGTAGTTTTCCTGATTGACCTTGCTGCAGGCAGCGAGCAATACGCAGAATGAAAGCAGGGCGATGGAACGCAGCGACATGGTGAAACTCCGGGGGGGCGTAGGGGATTGGCATGGCTGCCAAGCTGAAGCTTAGAAGAGAAAACCCCTGTCTGGTTCCCTGCCCGGCAGGCTATTTATCGGGCCATTCGTCTGCCTTTTGCCGAAAATCATTCACTTTCCTCGTTCACCGGGCATTTCGTCGTTTTTCAGGAAAATCCGCCTAATCTTTGGCGCCGTTCAGTCGACATAAATGCAACGCAATGCCACGTCGGTGGCATTTGCTCCCCCATTTTGTAGAACAGCCCCTCTGCGGTAGCTCATCCCATGACCAGAAACATGAAGTTCAGCCACAAGATCTTGCTGGCTGCCGCCCTCGTGGTGGCCGTCGCATTCGCTTGTTTCATCCTGTTCAACGACTATCGCCAGCGCGAAACCCTGCGCAACAGTACCGAGGCCTCGATGCAGGAACTCGGCAGCCTGACCACCAGCAACATCCAGACCTGGCTGGAAAGTCGCATGCAATTGCTGCAGTCGATGGCCCAACAAGTCAGCGCCGATGGCAATGCACCCGCCAGTCTGAAACGGATCATCGACCTGCCCGCCTACACCGGCAACTTCCAGCTGAGCTACTTCGGTGGCGCCGATGGCGTGATGTTCTCGGTCCCGACCGGCAACCGCGCGGCGGACTACGACCCACGCGCCCGCGGCTGGTACAAGGCGGCCAATAGCGCACAACAAACCATCGTCACCGAACCCTACATCGCCGCCTCCTCCGGCAAACTGGTGATCACCGTGGCCACCCCGGTGCAGCACCAGGGTCAGATGATCGGCGTCGCTGGCGCCGACATCGATCTGTCCAGCGTCAGCGCGATCATCAACTCGCTGAACTTCGGTGGCCACGGTCATGCGTTCATCGTCGGTGCCGACGGCAAGATCCTGATTCACCCGGACAGCAAGCTGGTGCTCAAGAGCCTGGCCGAGGCCTATCCGAGCGACACGCCGAAAGTCAGCCCGGGCCTGAAAGAAGTCGAGATCGGCGGCAAGCGCCAGTTCATCTCCTTCACCCACGTCAACGGCGTGCCATCGGCGAACTGGTACGTGGCACTGGTGCTCGACCAGGAAACGGCGTTCTCGATGCTCAGCGAATTCCGCACCTCGGCGATCATCGCCATGGTGATCGCCGTAGTGATCATCATCGCCCTGCTGGGCATGCTGATCAGCCTGCTGATGCAGCCGCTGCTGACCATGGGTCGCGCCATGCACGACATCGCCGAAGGCGAAGGTGACCTGACCAAACGCCTGACCATTCACGGCCACGACGAATTCGGCGCGCTGGGGCTGTCGTTCAACCGCTTCGTCGAACGCATTCACACCTCGATCATCGAAGTGGCCTCGGCTACTGGGCAAGTCAACGAAGTAGCGCTACGTGTAGTGGCCGCGTCGAACTCGTCGATGTACAACTCCGACCAGCAAGCCTCGCGCACCAGCAGCGTGGCCGCGGCGATCAACCAGCTCGGCGCCGCCGCGCAGGAAATCGCGCAGAACGCCGCCCTCGCCTCGCAGCACTCCAGCGACGCCCGCAGCCTGGCCGAAGACGGCCAGCAGGTGGTGGATAAAACCATCGCGGCGATGCAGCAGTTGTCGGCGAAGATCAGCGACTCGTGCGGCAACATCGAAACCCTCAACAGCAACACGGTCAACATCGGGCAGATCCTGGAAGTGATCACCAGCATCTCCCAGCAGACCAACTTGCTGGCGCTCAATGCCGCCATCGAAGCGGCCCGCGCCGGTGAGGCCGGTCGCGGTTTTGCCGTGGTGGCCGATGAGGTGCGCAACCTCGCTCACCGCACCCAGGACTCAGCGCAGCAAGTGCAGACGATGATCGAAGAGCTGCAAGTCGGCGCCCGCGCAGCGGTGGGCATCATGACCGACAGCCAGCGCCAGAGCGAAAGCAGCGTTGGCATCGCCAACCAGGCCGGCGAACGCCTGGGCAGCGTGACCCAGCGTATCGGCGAGATCGACGGCATGAACCAGTCCGTGGCGACAGCGACCGAAGAGCAGACCGCCGTGGTGGAGTCGATCAACGTCGACATCACCGAAATCAACACGCTGAACCAGGAAGGCGTGGAGAACCTGCAGGCGACCTTGCGTGCGTGTGCCGATCTTGAGCAGCAGGCGGCGCGGTTGAAGCAGCTAGTGGGAAGCTTCAGGATCTAAGGCGCACTCACCGGCCCTTTCGCGAGCAGGCTCGCTCCCACAGTGGATCTCCAGTGCGACAAAGATCCCTGTGGGAGCGAGCCTGCTCGCGAAGACGGAATCAGCAACAACGAAAAGTCAGAACCGTGAACCCGGCTTCGACAGAAACGCCAGCTCCTCAGCCGTAGACGCCCTTCCCAACACCGCATTGCGATGCGGAAACCGCCCGAACTGCGCAATCACTTGCTGATGCCGCTCGGCATAGTCCAGGTAATCGCTGAACAGTGCCCGGTCGCTCTCCGGCTGCTGCGCCACCAATTCGATATAGCGCGAGACGCCTTCGTTCTGCACCGCCAGGTTCTCGCTATGCTCGAACACCAGGTAGATGAACACCCGCTGAATCGGCTGCAACTGCCGGTCGAAATCCGCGGCAATGCCTTGCGCCACCAGTGCCTGAGCCCTGATGTCACCGGAAAAAGCCTTGGGAGAATCACGAAAGATCATTCGCGGGAGTTGATCGAGCAACAGCACCAGGGCCAGCCAACCTTCGGGACGTTGCATCCACTCGGTCAAACCGCCGGCCAGTGCCTGCTCGACCCAGTCCCCGAAACGCTCACGCGCTTCGAGGTCCTGGCTGTCGCGCTTGCCGAACCATAACCTGCCCTTCTGCGCCGCCACTTCACTCGCTGATCCGGAGCTCCCGAACCACCAATCAAGCAACGGCTGCCAGGGCGCGGTCATGGTTTATTCCTTGTGGTAAGCCGTGACGCGGGCCACTTCTTCTTTCGAACCGAGGAACACCGCCACACGCTGGTGCAGGCCTTCCGGCTGGATGTCGAGGATGCGCTGGTGACCGTCGGTGGACGCGCCGCCCGCCTGCTCCACCAGGAACGACATCGGGTTGGCTTCGTACATCAGGCGCAGCTTGCCCGGCTTGGACGGCTCGCGGCTGTCACGTGGGTACATGAACAGACCGCCGCGGGTCAGGATGCGGTGCACGTCGGCCACCATCGCGGCGACCCAGCGCATGTTGTAGTTCTTTTTCAGCGGGCCTTCATCGCCTGCCAGCAATTCGCCGACGTAGCGCTGTACCGGTGCTTCCCAGTGACGCTGGTTGGACGCGTTGATGGCAAATTCCTGGGTGGCTTCAGGAATGGTGATGTTTTCGTGGGTCAGCACGAAGCTGCCCATTTCACGGTCCAGGGTGAAGCCTTTCACGCCGTCGCCCAGAGTCAGGATCAGCATGGTCTGCGGACCGTAGATCGCGTAACCGGCGGCCACTTGCTGGGTGCCTGGCTGCAGGAAGGCCTTTTCATTCAAAGGTTCGTTCTGGCTCAGGTATTCGTTCGGGCAACGCAGTACCGAGAAGATGGTGCCGACCGGGGCGTTGATGTCGATGTTCGACGAACCGTCCAGCGGGTCGAATACCAGCAGGTACGCGCCTTTCGGGTATTTGCCCGGGATCTGGTAGGCGTTGTCCATTTCTTCGGACGCCATGCCGGCCAGGTGACCGCCCCATTCGTTGGCTTCGAGCAGGATTTCGTTGGAGATCACGTCGAGCTTCTTCTGCACTTCGCCCTGGACGTTTTCAGTGCCCATGCTGCCCAGTACACCACCCAGGGCGCCTTTGGACACGGCGTGGTTGATCTCCTTGCAGGCACGCGCCACCACTTCGATCAGGAAGCGCAGATCGGCAGGAGTGTTGTTGCTGCGGGTCTGCTCAATCAAATAGCGACTCAAGGTAACGCGGGACATGGAAGGCTCCGGTGGAATGGGGGGCTAAAAACCCGCGCAGTTTAACGCGAGTCGGGGCGCATTTCCTCCTATCAGACGTGATCCGCCGAAGAGAGTTCATGCGCGGGGTTGAGCGTAGATGGAAATAGGTGGGTGTGAGCTTGCGAATAGAGGTCATTTCGGCACTTTTATTGACTGAGCGAACGCTTTCGCGAGCAGGCTCGCTCCCACAAGGACAGCGCTGTACCTGTGGGAGCGAGCCTGCTCGCGATTGGGTGCGCAGCACCCACGGTCAGGATTTGACAGAAGGCTTGCGCAGCAGACTGAACGCCATCGCCGCCAGGACCACCACGCAGAGCAACAACACCGCCCACAAACCGAATTTCTTCCAGTGGGTGTCGACTGGCGCAGACGTGGCGCCTGCCGACGGCTGCGTAGTCACCGCCCCGACATCCACCAAGGCTCGGCCCAGGGTCGCCAGCTTCTGCGGGCTGTAATCCGGAATCAACGTCGATAGCGGCAAGTTGGCTGCCTTCGCCGCGGCATTCCCCACCACCAGCGTGTATGGCCCCGGCCCACGTGCCAGAAACACCAGTTGCGTGGCGCGCATGGCAAACTTCAGCGTCGGTGCCTGATCACCCAGGCCACCACCGCGTTCGTCCACGGTCAGTTTCAATTGCTGGACGATTTGCCCAGACAACTGCAATTGGTTTTGCACCACGTCCTGACCATTCTGCGTCAGGCGATAGAGCAAACCGCTGCCCAACGACTGCCATGGCAGGCTGCTGTCGCGCCGGCCGGCCAGGCTCACTGGCGCCAGGCTGTTGGGCTGGCTCAACTCGACCTGCACCCGCTCGACATTAAGCCCCATCGGCAACTGCCAGGTGTATTCACCCGCCTTCACGCTGCTGCCGGCCAATGCCTGGGACCAGACCAACGGCAGTGGCAGGCTGCGGGTATTGGCGCTTTGCAGTTGCGCCGAAGTCAGTGTCGGCGCCGAATGCGGAGTGATCCACAGCAACCGCAGGTAGCGCGCCGACTGGCCCGGCAGGTTGACCTCATGCTGTTCGACCCGCTCGTCGGAAAAGGTCAGGCGCGCCACCTGCCCTTCGCCCCAGGACTGCCAATGCTGCAGATCATCGCTGGCTTCGATGGTGAAACGCTGGAAGCCGTCGCGTTCGCTGGTCCAGTCGAGAATCAATTGCTGCAATGGCGCCTTGATAGCGGACGCGTCGAGCAACCAGCCGCGCAACTCCTCCTCACCTGCCTCCAGCTGACTGGAGGGCTGCACCTCGACCAAGGTGCCGTTGGTGCTCGATTGCACCCGCACGCTCGGCGCGGTTTCAGTGGCGTCCACCGAGTTGTACAGCGCAAACCATTTCACCTCGGTCAAGGTACGCGTTTCATCGCTCCGCGCCGACTCCCGGGCCAAGGCATAAGCCTGAGCTTCACCCACGGCGTTGAATACACGCACATCGCTCAGGTCAGCCTGCCGTGCATTCAGTTGTACGCTCAGGGGCAGTTCAAGACGATACCAAGGTCCTTCGCCCGTTACCGACAAAGGCACTTGGGTGGTGAAATCCTCCGGTTTTTCCTGGGCAACCGCCGACAACACCACACCCATGGCAACAATGCCCAGCCAACCCAGGTTCAGCTTCTGACTCAAGACGACACTCCTTGTGATTCCGGGACCGGTTTGCCGCTATCCGACACGGCTTCGGCACGTTTGGGCGGTAGCGGAGCGAAATAACCCACCACCAGCAACAACACGCCGACACCAATGAACGACACGATTCGCGCCAGCCCGCCGCGATTGCTCAATTCGACAAAAAACAGCTTGGCCACGACCACGCCAATCAAGGCCGCACCGATCAGCCAGACTTCACGACGGCGACGCAAATGGCCGCCGATCATCAGGCTCAGGGCCATCAAGGTCCAGACAATGGACAGGCCGGCTTGTACTCGCATCGACTCCAGCAACAGATCCAGCTCGAACGGCACCGCGCTCCAATGGTGCGCCGTGCGCATCACCAAGGCCGTAAAGAACACGAACAGCGAGGCACCTGCGACCCCTTGCGTGGCAATGGCGGCGTAATCCTTGCGGACAGCCAGTTGGGGCATGGCGCTGCGGGACCAGACGTAGACGCCGAACAACGCAAACAACAGGCCCAGCTCCAGCGGGTTGATCAGTGGCACGTAAGGCAGTGGCTCGGCGTTGCCCTCACTGGCGATATTTGCCAGCCAGAACCAGCCGAGCATCAGCAAGGCCAGCGGCGCAGCGGCGTACACGCGGTATTCCCGAGGATAGGCCGACACCGGCCAAGGCCATGCGCGAGGTGCTGCCATCAACACCAGATACAGGCTTGGCAGAATCGCCCAGCCCAACCAGCGCCAGGCGTTGTATTGCTCGGACAACACCAGCAAGGCGTAACGCAGTTCCAGCGCCAGCACACCCATCAACAGCCAGCAGCCGAGCACATGAGCGACGCTCAGCACGGGCGCTGGCAGCATGGGCGCCAGGCGTCGCAGGGACATGAAATGCACGACGAACACGGCGGCCCACGCCAGCCAGCCAAAGTTGGCCGCCGGGTGATAACGCGAGTGCCAGGCCGCGAGCAGCACCAGCGCCGCAGCGGGTATCAGCACCGTGCCGAGCCCCCCCAGTGACGGCCATTTCAGGCGCAGCGCCAATACCGTCCACAGCGCAACACTCACGGCAGCGATGCCCAACAACAAAGTCGCCTGCATCGACTGCGGCGCAAAATGCAGCACTTCGATAACCCAGGCCAGCGCCCACCAACCCGCGCCCCAAACCAGCAACGCCTGGGACAAGCGCAACAGACTCAGCCCTTTGAGCGCGGTGAAAGAATGACCGATCTGCAAACGCCAGGCCCCGACCATTGCGGCCAGCCCCAGCAGCAGCGGCGCCCAGAACCCGCCATGGGCCAGGGGCTGCAGACCGTCACTGAACTGCGGCCCAGCCGTCAGGAACAGCGCGCCACCCAACAGCTGCACAGCGAGCGCGGTGAACACGAACGTGCGCGATTGCAGGTGCAAGCCAACAAACAACGTGAGCGCCCCGGCCAAGGCCCAGCTGATCACCGTGCCGTGGCTGAAGAAAAACAAGGGCGCCAGCAAATAGAGAAACGCCAGCCCGAGACAGGCCAATACCGGCAGGCCTTTGAGCTCCCATGGCCTGATCTGCTCCGGCAAGGCTTTACGCAATTGGTAGAAGCTGAACAGCAACGCGACGCCCAATAACAGTGCACCTAGCGGTACACCGCCGAGCAGGCTGCTTTCGCTGTCGTGCAGCTCGCTGAGAAACGCCAGCGCCGCCCCCAGTTGCAGCAGCAAGGCAAAGGCCCGGCCTAAATGCCTTTGTTGGCGCAGACCGAGCCAGAAGATCCCCGCGCCTTCCACCGCCCATGCCGCTGTCGTCCAGCGCGCATCGAGCCCCAGCGGTATCGCCAGGCTGGCGAAGATCACGCCCAAGGCCAGGCAGGTTTCGCCCAACAACAGCGTGCGCCCGGCCATCAGCCAACGGGCAAGCCCCATATAAATGATACCCAGTGCCAAGGCACTGAATGCAGCAGCGAATTCAAGATGCTGCACCAGCACGAACTGCAAGCCGAAACCCACCAGTGGCGGGCCGAACAGCAGTGTGCCGTCGACGTAGTCACCCTTGCGCGCCGACCAGCGCAGCAGTGCTTCGCGACTGCCGTCTGCGGGTGTATCGCCCATCTCCATCAATCTGCGCCGGGCGAACAGCAGACCAATGGCCAGGTACATCAGGAAAAACAAAATCAGAAACGGCTCGGTGCTCCACAACAGCTCCGGCGAGTAGGAGCGCAGGCCCCAGGCGAATCCAATGCCAAAGGTGCCGGTGAAGCCGATGACATTCAACAGCCGCCAGGCCTTGAACCAGGCGATGGCGAAGATACCGGCGTTGAGCAGGGTAAAGTAACTGAACAGCGCGACATGGCTGCCGGTGCCGGTGGAGGCCAGGATGGGCGCGGCGAATCCGCCCAGTGCGGCCGCGGCGGCCAGCCCCAGGGAATCCTGGGCAATGGCGAGAATCGCCGAACAGACCGTCACCGCCACCAGCAGGCCAAACCCCGCCGAGGGCTCGAGCAGCGGATGCAGGCGCATCGCGGCAAACACCGTCAGGTACAACACGGCAATCCCGGCACCCTGCAGGATCAATGCGTAACTGCTGTTGCGGGCCCTCAACCACCAACCCAGCCCGAGCAACCCCAGTGCTGTGGCAGCCACGCCTGCGTAGCGCAACTCAACCGGCACCACTACGCCTTCAGTGGCATAGCGCAGCAGAAAGGCCAGGCCGAGGAACAGCAGCACCACGCCGACGCGCAACACGGTATTGCCACCGAACAACCAGGCGCGGGCGCGACCTATGGCGCGGTCGATGAGATTCGGGCCACGCGGGGAGCCAGGCGATTGCGCTTCGCGAGCGGTCGACTCGGGCTTCCAGGCATCGGTGGCCGGACGCCTGATTTCGCTGGCCGCAGCCTGGATTGGCTCAAGTTCGGGCGGCAGCTCCCAGATCAATTCCGTGGCTACGGCAGGGGTTTCATCAAGGAAGGTTTCAGGTGCGACAAGCGGTTCGCCGGTTTGCGGCGTCTTGACGCCCGATGCTTCGAGCAGCGCCAGCCGTTGCTCGACCGCTTGCAGGGCTACCTGCGCCTGCTCCAGCAAACGCTGCTGTTCGACGGCCTGCGAGTCCATGCGAGCCAAGCGAAGGGCCTGGCCGATACCCAACCCGAGTAACGCGCCCAGCAGCGCATCGCTGAATGACTCGTCGAGTATCCAGCCGAGCACCAACCCTATCAGCATGAACATCCATTGCATGGTCGATATCCCTAAGCGCATTAGCCAATCCGGAAAGATTAGCTCAGCCGTATCCATAAAGATCGCAGCCTTCGGCAGCTCCTACAGGATGGGTGTAGGAGCTGCCGAAGGCTGCGATCTTTTCCGGCGCGCCAGTATATCCACCTGCCTGAAGACTTACTCCAGTGCCTTCCAGATTTCCGTGGCGTACTCGCGAATGGTCCGGTCCGATGAGAACCAGCCCATCCGCGCCGTGTTCAACACCGCTGAACGCCACCACTCCTTCGAATCGTGCCAATGGGCTTCGACGCGCATCTGCGCGTGCCAGTAGGAATCGAAGTCGGCGCAGACCAGGAAGCGGTCGTAGTCCACCAGCGAATCGATCAACCCGGTGTAACGGGACGGATCATCCGGCGAGAACACCCCGCCACGAATCGCTTGCAGCACATCGTTCAGGCGATGGGACGCGGCGATGTCCGGTACGGCACTGAACTCATGGTTCTGCTTGCGCGCCTCCACCTGCTGCGCGCTGAGGCCGAAGATGAACATGTGCTCGGCACCGATGCGATCGCACATTTCCACGTTGGCCCCGTCCAGGGTGCCGATGGTCAGCGCGCCGTTCAGGCCGAACTTCATGTTGCTGGTGCCTGACGCTTCGAAACCGGCGGTGGAGATCTGCTCGGACAAATCCGCCGCCGGAATGATGCTCTCCGCCAGGCTGACGTTGTAGTTGGGCAGGAACACCACTTTGAGCAAGCCGCGCACGGTGGGGTCGTTGTTCACCACACGGGCAATGTCGTTGGTCAGCTTGATGATCAGTTTGGCCTGGTGATAACTCGCGGCGGCCTTGCCGGCGAATATTTTCACCCGTGGAACCCAGTCGATTTCAGGTTCGGCGCGGATCGCCTGGTACAACGCCACGGTGTGCATCAGGTTGAGCAACTGGCGTTTGTATTCGTGGATACGCTTGACCTGCACGTCGAACATCGCCGCCGGGTTAACCGCCACGCCCAAGCGCTCATGAATCAGGTACGCCAGGGCTTTCTTGCTGTGCAGGCGTTGCTCGGCGAACGCCTTGCGGAACGCGTTTTTCTCGGCGAACGGCTCGAGGGCGAGCAACCGCTCTTCCGGGTTGTCCAGCACCTCGGGCCCCAGGGCATCGACCAGCATCGAGGTCAGCTCGGGGTTGGCCTGGTACAACCAACGACGAAAGGTGATGCCGTTGGTTTTGTTGTTGATCCGCTCCGGATAGAGCTTATGCAGCTCGGAGAACACCGTCTTGCGCATCAGTTGCGTGTGCAACCCGGACACACCGTTGACGCTGTGGGAGCCGAGAAACGCCAGGTTGCCCATGCGTACCCGGCGACCGTTGTCTTCCTCGATCAGTGACACCGCGCGCAGTACGTCGAAGTCGTGGATGCCTTTGGCCCGCAGGGAGTCGATGTGGTGGGCGTTGATCAGGTAAATGATCTGCATGTGCCGCGGCAACATGCGCTCCATCAAGCCGACCGGCCAGGTTTCCAGCGCTTCGGGCAACAAGGTGTGGTTGGTGTAGGAGAGCGTATCGACGGTGACCTGCCACGCCGCATCCCACGCCACGTCATAGACGTCGACCAGTTGCCGCATCAGTTCAGCCACGGCAATCGAGGGGTGAGTGTCGTTGAGCTGGATCGAGGCGTGATCGCCCAGGGTCAGCACCGAGGTGTGCATGTTGCGATGGCGGCGCAGCAGATCCTGCAACGAGGCGGCGACGAAGAAATACTCCTGGCGCAGGCGCAACTCCTGGCCGGCCTCGGTGCTGTCCGCCGGGTACAGCACCCGGGAGATGCTTTCGGCCCGGGCCACTTCGGCCACGGCGCCCAGGTGATCGCCGGCGTTGAAACGCTCCAGGTGCAGATCTTCCATTGCGCGGGCGCGCCACAGGCGCAGCGTGTTGACGCTCGCCCCGCGCCAGCCGACCACCGGCGTGTCATAGGCAATCGCCCGCACGGTTTCCGCCGGGGACCAGACTTGCCGGGATTTGCCGGTGTCGTCGGTCAGGGTCTCGACACCGCCGCCGAAACCGATGGTGTAGACCACTTCCGGCCGCTCGAACTCCCACGGGTTGCCGAAATCCAGCCAGTGTTCGGTCTGCTCCTGCTGCCAGCCGTCGACAATCGCCTGGCGGAACAACCCGTGTTCATAGCGGATGCCATAGCCATGACCGGCGATGCCGAGGGTCGACATGCTTTCCAGGAAACACGCCGCCAGACGCCCGAGGCCGCCGTTGCCCAGGGCCGCATCGGGCTCCAGCAGACGGATGCGCTCAAGGTCGACGCCGAGCTCGGTCAGGGCTTCGCGCGCCACGTCGAGCAGGCCGAGGTTGCTCAGGCTGTCGAACAGCAGCCGGCCGATGAGGAATTCGAGGGAAAGGTAATAAACGCGCTTCTGACCTTTGCGGTAGATCTGCCGCGTGTGGTCCATCCAGTGCTCGACCATGTGATCCCGCGCGGCCAGGGCAATGGCTTCGAACCAGTCATGGTCGAAGGCGTGATCCGGGTCTTTACCCACTGCATAAGTGAGTTTGGTCAAGACGGCGTCGCGGAATGCGGCCACCTCTGCTTCGCGAACAAGTGGTTCTTGAGTCATCGATAGGACCTCGAGCGAGCTTGGAGTTGTCTGAGCCTAGACGGTCTGACAGGCGGTACAGGCTCTGGTTCGGCAGTTTTTCCTGTAAGTGCGAATCGGGTCGGCAATACATTGTCGAGTACCTGATTCAATGCAGGGGCCGTGCCGGATTAGCGGTTTATTGGTCGGCAGTGAAAAAATCTGGCGAAAGGTTGTTCAAAAATCCACCAGTCCCGGTATGATCGCGCGCCCTGATGCACACGCTGGTAACAAACGATGATGAAGCCGAACCTGATCGCTGCCGCAGAGATCGACCGCCTCGATACCTGGGCCAAGTACTCTGCCCCGATGTGCGGCTCGTGCATGTCCAGCTGCTGCACCCTGCCCGTCGAGGTCAAGATCAAGGACCTGATCCGCATCGGCGTGGTCGACGAATTCGAGCTGGGCGATCCGCCGAAGAACATCGCCAAACGCCTGCAAAAGGAAGGTTTGGTCGAGCGTTTCAACCAGAAGTCGGGAATCTTTACCCTCCAGCGCATGAGCAACAACGATTGCCTGTACCTGGATCGTAAGAGCCGTCTGTGCACTATTTATGATAAGCGCCCGGATACTTGCCGCAACCACCCGAAAATCGGCCCGCGGCCGGGGTATTGCGCGTACAAGCCGAAGGAAGTGGAGCGCGAGCGGAATTCGCGCAGTATCGAGCGGTTCTGATATTTCCTGAAACCAGTGGCGGCTGATCGGCCGCCATCGCGAGCAAGCTCGCTCCCACAGTGTTCGAGGTGAACCACAAATTGTGTGAACACCACAGACCCCCTGTGGGAGCGAGCTTGCTCGCGATGAGGCCGGCACAAACACCACACAACCCCCAGACAAACAAAAACGCCCCCGGCCTTTCGACCGGGGGCGTTTTCGTTCAGCCGGGGCTAAATCTTATGCCTTGGCTTTCTTGGCAGCGCGGGTACGCTCGCTTTCGTCCAGGATCTTCTTGCGAAGACGGATGGACTTAGGAGTCACTTCGCACAGCTCATCGTCCTGGATGAATTCCAGAGCCTGTTCCAGGGTGAAGCGAACAGGTGGAACCAGAGCGATGGTTTCGTCTTTACCCGAAGCACGCATGTTGTCGAGCTTCTTGCCCTTGGTAGGGTTGACGCCCAGGTCGTTGTCACGGCTGTTCAGACCAACGATCTGACCGTTGTAGATTTCCTGACCGTGTTCTACGAACAGCTTGCCACGCGCCTGCAGGGTTTCCAGGGAGTAGGTCAGTGCCTTGCCGGTTTCAACCGAAACCAGAACGCCGTTCTGACGGCCGGACATGTCGCCGGACTTCATCACGTCGTAACGGTCGAAGATCGAGGTCAGGATGCCAGCGCCGTTGGTCAGGGTCAGGAACTGGTTACGGAAACCGATCAGACCACGAGCAGGGATGTTGTATTCCAGACGTACACGGCCCTTGCCATCCGGCACCATGTTGGTCAGGTCGCCCTTACGCAGGCCCATCTCTTCCATCACCTTGCCCTGGGATTCTTCCGGCAGGTCGATGGTGACGTTTTCGAACGGTTCGTGCTTCACGCCGTCAACCAGACGGATGATCACTTCCGGACGGCCTACAGCCATTTCGAAGCCTTCGCGACGCATGGTTTCGATCAGTACCGAGAGGTGCAGTTCGCCACGGCCGGAAACCTTGAACTTGTCAGCCGAGTCGCCTTCTTCAACGCGCAGTGCAACGTTGTACAGCAGCTCTTTGTCCAGACGTTCCTTGATGTTACGGGAAGTCACGAACTTGCCTTCTTTACCGCAGAATGGCGAGTCGTTTACCTGGAAGGTCATGGAAACGGTTGGCTCGTCAACGGTCAACGGCTTCATCGCTTCAACGGTGTCCGGGTGGCACAGGGTGTCGGAGATGAACAGCGAGTCCATACCGCTGATGCACACGATGTCGCCTGCAGCAGCTTCTTCAACGTCTACACGGTGCAGACCGTGGTGACCCATCAGCTTCAGGATACGACCGTTACGCTTCTTGCCGTCGGCGCCGATAGCCACAACCGGGGTGTTCGGCTTGACGCGACCGCGAGCGATACGGCCAACGCCGATAACACCCAGGAAGCTGTTGTAGTCCAGTGCGGAGATCTGCATCTGGAACGGACCGTCACGGTCGACTTTCGGCGCAGGTACGTTGTCGACGATCGACTGGTACAGCGGGGTCATGTCTTCAGCCATTTCGGTGTGGTCCAGACCGGCAATACCGTTCAGGGCCGAGGCGTAGACGACTTTGAAGTCCAGCTGTTCTTCGGTGGCACCCAGGTTGTCGAACAGGTCGAAGATCTGGTCCAGAACCCAGTCCGGACGCGCGCCTGGACGGTCAACCTTGTTGATGCACACGATCGGACGCAGGCCGGCTTCGAAAGCCTTCTTGGTCACGAAACGGGTTTGCGGCATAGGGCCGTCTTGAGCATCAACCAGCAGCAGAACGGAGTCGACCATCGACATTACGCGTTCAACTTCGCCGCCGAAGTCGGCGTGGCCCGGGGTGTCCACGATGTTGATGTGGTAGCCGTTCCAGTTGATGGCGGTGTTTTTCGCCAGAATGGTAATACCGCGCTCTTTTTCCTGGTCGTTGGAGTCCATCACGCGCTCGTCGTTGAGCTCGTTGCGCTCCAGGGTGCCGGATTGACGCAGGAGTTTGTCTACCAGGGTGGTTTTACCATGGTCAACGTGGGCAATGATGGCGATGTTGCGTAGATTTTCGATCACTTGTGTATCTCGATCAGAGGATTCGGTGTGCTGACAAGTCTTGGCAGCGATTAACAGTAGCGTCCGTGAAAGCCGTTACAGCTTGACGGTGGCGTCGGGGGGCCGGTGACGCAGGCCACAGGCAAACAGCCCCGGGCACTTAGCTCGGTCGATAAACGCGCACATTGGCATGCCCCTCACTGAGCAAATGGTGGGCATGCAGGCGACTCATCACGCCTTTGTCGCAATACAGCAGGTACTGGCGAGTAGGGTCCAGTTCCTTGAAACGAGCGTTCACTGCATAAAACGGCATCGTTTGTACCTCGATGCCAGCAAGCTCCAGCGGGTCATCTTCAGCGGCATCCGGGTGACGGATGTCGATGACGATCTGACCGGCCAGCGCTTCGCTGACTTCTTCAATCTGCAAGTCCTGGCCCAATTCGTCGATCACGCGATCGATCGGCACCAGCTTGGCGTTTTCGAGCGCACGCTCGAGCACCGCCATATCGAATTCTTTCTCTTCGTGCTCGACACGGTAGCGCTTGGCGGCCGTCTTCGGATTGACCGAAATGACGCCGCAGTACTCCGGCATGTGCCGGGCGAAATCGGCGGTGCCGATCTCGTTGGCCGTGTCGATGATGTCCTGCTTGTGGCTGGCGATCAGCGGGCGCAAGACCAGTTTGTCGGTCACGCAATCGATCACAGACAGGTTCGGCAGCGTCTGGCTCGACACCTGGGAGATCGCCTCACCGGTGACCAGGGCTTCGATGTGCAGTCGATCGGCAATCCGGGACGAAGCGCGCAACATCATACGCTTCAATACTACGCCCATATGACTGTTATCGACTTTGCCGAGAATTTCGCCCAACACTTCCTCGAACGGCACACTGACAAATAGCACGCGTTGGGAGCTGCCGTACTTCTTCCAGATGAAATGCGCGACTTCCATGACGCCCAGTTCGTGGGCACGTCCGCCCAGGTTGAAGAAGCAGAAATGCGCCATCAGGCCGCGGCGCATGATCTGGTAGGCCGCCACGGTGGAATCGAAGCCGCCGGACATCAGCACCAGCGTCTGCTCCAGGGCGCCCAGCGGATATCCGCCGATGCCGTTGTGCTGGCTGTGGATCACGAACAACCGTTGGTCGCGAACTTCGATGCGGACTTCGATTTCAGGCTTTTTCAGGTCGATCCCGGCGGCACCACACTGACGGCGCAACTGGCTGCCGACATATTTCTCGATATCGATCGAGCTGAACGGGTGCTTGCCGGCACGCTTGCAACGCACCGAAAAAATCTTGCCGGCCAGTGCATCACCGTAGTGCTGCTTGCACTTTTCAACGATGTCGTCGAAATCACCCAGCGGGTACTCGTCGATTTGCAGGAAGTGCGCGACGCCCGGCATGCAGCTCAGGCGCTCGCCCATCTCCTTCAGGGCCTTGGGATCGCTGACGCGGGTTTCCAGCTCGAGGTTGTCCCACACGCCGTTCACCACCACGGCCGGGTCCAGATCGCGGAGCACGGCACGGATGTTCTTGGCCAATTGGCGGATGAAACGCATCCGTACCGGGCGGCTCTTGATGGTGATCTCGGGGAAGACTTTTACGATTAATTTCATGGAAACAGCGCGCGCAGGGCCTGCCGAAAAAGGGGGGCGCGGATTATAGCGGAAATTGCTCAAGGTTTAACCAGTTAATGTGCAGAAGGTTTTGCGCGCACCAAAACAGGTCATTTATTGAAATTAGCGCCACATTACGGGGCGACATTTTCGACTTTAAAGCGCATTAATGGCTGATAAGCGTGTTTTTGGGGCAAAAAACCCATGCTGGGGCACTGGCATGCAATTTGCTCCCTTGTGAGGCAGGTTGCCTTGGCAGAGTATTCGCGCCGGCATCACCCACATTTAAGGGCATCCACTACTAGCCCGAAGCCACCCGGAGGACACTATGTCGAAGTCGGTTCAACTCATCAAAGATCATGACGTCAAATGGATTGATCTGCGCTTCACGGACACCAAAGGCACTCAGCACCACGTGACCATGCCGGCTCGCGATGCGCTGGATGACGACTTCTTCGAAGTCGGCAAAATGTTCGACGGTTCCTCCATCGCTGGCTGGAAAGGCATCGAAGCCTCCGACATGATCCTGATGCCGGACGACTCCACCGCCGTTCTGGATCCATTCACCGAAGAACCGACCCTGATCCTGGTCTGCGACATCATCGAGCCTTCGAGCATGCAAGGCTACGACCGCGACCCACGTGCGATCGCCAAGCGCGCCGAAGAGCACCTGAAAGCCACCGGTATCGGTGACACCGTATTCGCAGGTCCAGAGCCAGAGTTCTTCATCTTTGACCAGGTGAAGTTCAAGTCCGACATTTCCGGCTCCATGTTCAAGATCTACTCCGAACAAGGTTCCTGGATGTCCGACCAGGACATCGAAGGCGGCAACAAGGGTCACCGTCCAGGCGTCAAAGGCGGCTACTTCCCGGTTCCACCGTTCGACCACGACCACGAAATCCGTACCTCCATGTGCAACGCACTGGAAGAAATGGGCCTGACCGTCGAAGTTCACCACCACGAAGTGGCAACTGCCGGCCAGAACGAAATCGGCGTCAAGTTCAACACCCTGGTGAAGAAAGCCGACGAAACCCAAACCCTGAAGTACGTCGTGCACAACGTTGCCGATGCCTACGGCCGCACCGCGACCTTCATGCCTAAGCCTCTGTACGGCGACAACGGCTCGGGCATGCACGTGCACATGTCCATCTGGAAAGATGGCAAGAACACCTTCGCAGGCGAAGGCTATGCCGGCCTGTCGGACACCGCCCTGTACTTCATCGGCGGCATCATCAAGCACGGTAAGGCCCTGAACGGCTTCACCAACCCGGCGACCAACTCCTACAAGCGTCTGGTTCCAGGCTTCGAAGCGCCAGTGATGCTGGCCTACTCGGCTCGCAACCGTTCCGCTTCGATCCGCATTCCTTACGTGTCGAGCCCGAAAGCCCGCCGTATCGAAGCCCGCTTCCCGGATCCGGCTGCCAACCCGTACCTGTGCTTCGCCGCACTGTTGATGGCTGGCCTGGACGGCATCCAGAACAAGATCCACCCTGGCGACGCTGCTGACAAAAACCTGTACGACCTGCCGCCTGAAGAGGCGAAAGAGATTCCACAAGTTTGCGGCAGCCTGAAAGAAGCCCTGGAAGAGCTGGACAAAGGTCGTGCGTTCCTGACCAAAGGCGGCGTTTTCAGCGACGACTTCATCGACGCTTACATCGCCCTGAAAAGCGAAGAAGAAATCAAGGTACGTACCTTCGTACACCCACTGGAATACGAGCTGTACTACAGCTGCTGATCCGGTAGCGCCTGCGCAAGCGGCGTGACAAAGAGGCCTCCTTCGGGAGGCCTTTTTATTGCCAGCGATTCAACGGCTGACGCACATCCCTGTGGGAGCGGGCTTGCCCGCGAAAGCGGTCTGTCTGATAACAGGATGTTGAGTGTACTGACGTCTTCGCGAGCAAGCCCGCTCCCACAAGGGGTTTTCTGTGTTCAGGCAGCCTCGGCAAATCTTGCCCAGATGTTTAGCGACTTGGGTTAACCGCCCGGCCTGACCTATGCTGCAACCCAACGCTTTCGCTTCCGGTCGATTCCATGGGTCGTGGTTTTCTGTTCATCCTGCTGCTGATCGCCCTGCCCGCCATGGCGCAGATCTACAAATACACAGACGCCAACGGCGCCACTGCGTACAGCAATCAACCGCCTGACGGCGTCAGCGTCCAACCGGTCCACTTACCGCCCCTCAACAGCATTGAGCGCCAGACTCCCGGCGAAGCCGCGCCTGTTGCTGAAGCCACCCGAAATGAGCAACCCCAAAAGCCCTATGAGGTGCTGGAGCTGACCGGCCTGCCCAATACCGAAGCTCTGCGCGCCAACAATGGCACCTTCACGATAAACGTACTGATCAAGCCGCGCCTGCAAGGCTCCCACCGGATGCGCCTGCTGCTGGACGGCCAGCCCTACGGCCAGCCAGTCAATGTGCCGATCCTGCAACTGGTGAATATCGATCGCGGCGAGCATCGCCTCGCCGTGCAAGTGATCGATGGCGAAAACGTTGTGCAGCAGAGCCCCACCGCAACCTTCACCTTGCAACGCGTGCACACGCGCTGAAGGCCTGGCTGCTGATTGCCGGCTGCATTGCACTGCTCATGTCGGCACGAAAAACCCCATTCCTGCGACTTTTCCAACCTCATTCAGGTTTGCGCACTATATTGGTGCAACTGCTTGCACCGCACTCAGATTCCAACCCATTTTGGTTCGAAATTACCCGCGAAAGCTGGCAGAGCGCCACGCAAGCGAGCGTCAAACGCCCGTTTCAGGCCTTTGGCGCTTCTTTTCGGAGCCTTGGTTTACTTTTTGCTACTTCTAATTACCAACGTTTGTTTCTTGCGCATGTTCCGCCCCAAAAGAGGTCCCGATGACCATTAGCGACGCACTCCACCGTTTGCTACTCGACAACCTCACCACCGCCACCATTCTGCTCGATGCCGAACTGCGCCTCGAGTACATGAACCCGGCGGCGGAGATGCTGCTGGCCATCAGCGGCCAGCGCAGCCATGGACAGTTCATCAGCGAGTTGTTTACCGAATCGACCGAAGCGCTGAACTCCTTGCGCCAGGCTGTCGAACAGGCCCACCCGTTCACCAAGCGCGAAGCCATGCTGACCGCTCTCACCGGCCAGACCCTGACCGTCGACTACGCGGTAACGCCGATTCTGAGCAATGGCGACACGATGCTGCTGCTTGAGGTCCACCCTCGCGACCGCTTGCTGCGGATCACCAAGGAAGAAGCACAGCTTTCCAAGCAGGAGACCAGCAAGATGCTGGTGCGCGGGCTCGCCCATGAAATCAAGAACCCCTTGGGCGGGATTCGTGGCGCAGCGCAATTGCTGGCCCGGGAACTGCCGGAAGAAAGCCTGCGCGACTACACCAACGTCATCATCGAAGAAGCCGACCGCCTGCGTAATCTGGTCGATCGTATGCTCGGCTCCAACAAGCTGCCGTCACTGGCCCTGTGCAATGTCCACGAAGTGCTGGAGCGCGTCTGCCATCTGGTGGAAGCCGAAAGCCAGGGTTGCATCACGCTGGTGCGCGACTACGACCCTAGCATTCCCGACGTTTTGATCGACCGCGAACAGATGATTCAGGCCGTACTGAACATCGTGCGCAACGCAATGCAGGCCATCAGCAGCCAGAACGAGCTGCGCCTGGGCCGAATCAGCCTGCGCACCCGTACCATGCGCCAGTTCACCATCGGCCATGTGCGCCATCGCCTGGTGACCAAGATCGAGATCATCGACAACGGCCCCGGCATCCCTGCGGAGCTACAGGAAACCATCTTCTTTCCCATGGTCAGCGGTCGCCCGGACGGTACCGGGCTCGGCCTGGCCATTACCCAGAACATCATCAGCCAGCACCAGGGCCTGATCGAATGTGACAGCCACCCCGGCCACACCACTTTCTCGATCTTTCTGCCACTGGAACAAGGAGCCACATCGACATGAGCCGTAGTGAAACCGTGTGGATCGTCGATGACGACCGTTCTATCCGTTGGGTCCTGGAAAAAGCCTTGCAACAGGAAGGCATGACCACGCAAAGCTTCGACAGCGCCGATGGCGTGATGAGCCGCCTGGCACGCCAGCAACCGGACGTGATCATTTCCGACATCCGCATGCCCGGCGCCAGTGGCCTGGACCTTCTGGCGCGGATTCGCGAGCAGCATCCACGGCTGCCGGTCATCATCATGACCGCTCACTCCGATCTGGACAGCGCTGTCGCGTCCTATCAGGGCGGCGCCTTCGAATACCTGCCCAAACCGTTCGATGTCGACGAAGCGGTTTCCCTGGTCAAGCGCGCCAACCAGCACGCCCAGGAGCAGCAAGGCCTGGAAGTCGTCCCGACATTGACCCGCACCCCGGAAATCATCGGCGAGGCGCCGGCGATGCAGGAGGTGTTCCGCGCCATCGGCCGCCTGAGCCACTCCAACATCACCGTGCTGATCAATGGCGAATCCGGTACCGGTAAAGAGCTGGTGGCCCACGCCCTGCACCGTCACAGCCCGCGCGCCGCTTCGCCGTTCATCGCGCTGAACATGGCGGCGATCCCCAAAGACCTGATGGAATCCGAACTGTTTGGCCACGAGAAAGGCGCGTTCACGGGCGCGGCCAACCTGCGTCGCGGGCGTTTTGAACAGGCGGACGGCGGCACGCTGTTCCTCGATGAAATCGGTGACATGCCCGCCGACACCCAGACCCGCTTGCTGCGGGTGCTGGCCGATGGCGAGTTTTACCGCGTCGGCGGTCATGTACCAGTGAAGGTCGATGTGCGCATCATCGCCGCGACTCACCAGAACCTGGAAACCCTGGTGCATGCCGGAAAATTCCGTGAGGACTTGTTTCATCGCCTCAACGTGATCCGCATCCATATCCCACGCCTGTCGGATCGTCGCGAAGACATCCCGACCCTGGCCAAGCACTTCCTCAGCCGCGCAGCCCAGGAGCTGGCAGTCGAGCCCAAGCTGCTGAAAAACGAAACCGAGGAATACCTCAAGAACCTGCCGTGGCCGGGCAACGTGCGCCAACTGGAGAACACCTGTCGCTGGATCACGGTGATGGCTTCGGGTCGCGAAGTGCACATCGGCGACCTGCCGCCGGAGTTGCTGAGCCTGCCGCAGGATTCGGCACCGGTCACCAACTGGGAGCAAGCCCTGCGCCAATGGGCAGACCAGGCGCTGGCCCGTGGTCAATCGAGCCTGCTCGACAGCGCTGTGCCGGCCTTCGAGCGGATCATGATCGAGACCGCCCTCAAACACACCGCCGGTCGCCGCCGCGATGCCGCCGTTTTGCTGGGTTGGGGGCGTAACACCCTGACGCGCAAGATCAAGGAGTTGGGGATGAAGGTGGATGGTGGGGATGATGATGAGGGCGACGAAGCCTGATTACTCACTGAGCACACGATCCTGTGGGAGCGGGCTTGCTCGCGAAGGGGCCATAACATTCAACATCATTGTTGACTGTTACACCGCTTTCGCGAGCAAGCCCGCTCCCACATTCAAAGCTGCGTGCACCGCCTGAATGCACTGTGAACCGCAATCGCGCACAAAAACAGCTTCGAATCCCCATCTGCTTTCGCAATCGAATCCCTTTCGAAAAAACACGAAAGCCCCGAATCTCGGGGCTTTCAGCGTTTCAAACCGGCTTTTTTGTTTCTCTTTGTGAAAACTGGCACGCCCCCTGCAATAACCCTTTCAAGTGATTCAGATCACCGACCCGGTTTCGGGGACCTTGGTACAGGCAGGCCGGGGATTCCCCTCTTTACACCGGGCTCACACCGCAGCCGCGACGAGCCCAGCCGTTTTGGGGCCCTTGATACAGGCAGGTCAGGGGTTCCTTCTTTACACCAGGCTCACACCGCACTCGCGACGAGCCTCCCGTTTCGGGAACCTTGGTACAGGCAGGCCGGGGATTCCCTCTTTTATTGCTCCCGGAGATGGATCTCCAGCCGCCAGCGGTCATCGACCTCGCTACCGGCCCACTCGCCCAGCAGCGGCCGGGCCGCCACCAGCGTCAGCAGCAACCCTCCATCACTCAAACGTACCCGCCAGTTCACATCCTTGCCGCCAAGCTTGAGTTGGCCTTTCTGCGCCTGGCCCTCGGCGCCAAACAGCAGCGCGACACTGCCGTCGACGATTTCGCCATGGACCTTGGGTTCGTTGTTGAACCACACCACCAGCCCGTCGCCCGTCACCTCAACCTGCTGCAACTGACTCGGGTCTGGCGTGGTCAGGCGACCGATCATCAGGCCGATCATCATCCCGACAATCGCTAGCGAGCCCATCACCCGCAGGAATAGTTTCGAACGCACGTCTGCTTGCGGCGTAGAATGCGCGTCATCTTTACCTTCGGAGCCGTGCATGTTTCACGTCATCCTTTTCCAACCAGAAATTCCGCCGAATACCGGCAACGTTATCAGGCTGTGCGCCAACAGTGGCTGCCACCTGCATTTGATCGAGCCGCTGGGCTTCGAGATGGACGACAAGCGCCTGCGCCGCGCCGGCCTCGACTACCACGAGTATGCCACCTTGCAACGTCACGCCGACCTCGCCAGCTGCCTGGAAAGCCTCGGTCATCCACGCCTGTTCGCCTTCACCACCAAGGGCTCGCGGCCATTCCACGATGCCAGCTTCGCCCCAGGCGATGCGTTCCTGTTCGGCCCGGAAAGCCGGGGTTTGCCCGCCGAGGTGCTGGACGCCCTGCCCCCTGAGCAACGCCTGCGCCTGCCGATGCGCGAGGGCTGCCGCAGCCTGAACCTGTCGAATACGGTGGCCGTCGCGGTTTACGAAGCCTGGCGCCAGAACGACTTCAAATAACACCGCATAGCAAATGTGGGAGCGGGCTTGCTCGCGAAAGGGTCATCAGCTTCAACATGAATGTTGACTGAAAAACCGCTTTCGCGAGCAAGCCCGCTCCCACATTGGACTTGCTTCGACGCTCAGAAATGCTTACTGAACAGTCGGCGTCTCGCCGGCAGCCTGCATGCGTTGCAGCTCTTGCGCGTACAGCGCATCGAAGTTCACCGGAGCCAGCATCAGTGCCGGGAACGAACCACGGGTCACCAGGCTGTCCAGGGTTTCGCGAGCGTACGGGAACAGGATGTTCGGGCAGAACGCACCCAGGGTGTGGCTCATCGAAGCATCGTCCAGGTTCTTGATCAGGAAGATACCGGCCTGTTGCACTTCAGCGATGAACGCCACTTCGTCACCGTTTTTCACGGTAACCGACAGGGTCAGCACGACTTCGTGGAAGTCCGATTCCAGTGCCTTTTGACGGGTGTTCAGATCCAGGGCGACGCTCGGCTCCCACTGCTGGCGGAAGATCGCCGGGCTTTTCGGAGCTTCGAAGGACAGGTCACGCACATAAATGCGCTGCAAGGAGAATTGCGGTGCAGTTTCTTCTTCGTTCGCAGCAGTGTTCTGTTGGTCAGTCATCGCAGATCCTTCTTGATCCAGGGTTCTTTTAGGTTTGCTTGTTTGGGGTATTGCCGTCAGGCACTGAGCAGCGCGTCGAGCTTGCCAGCGCGCTCCAGGGCGAACAAATCATCACAACCGCCCACGTGGGTGCTGCCGATCCAGATTTGCGGCACGGACGTACGTCCGGCCTTCTGGGCCATCGCAGCGCGCACCTGCGGCTTGCCATCGACCTTGATCTCTTCGAAGGCCACGCCTTTGTTCTCGAGCAGGTATTTGGCTCGCGAGCAGTAAGGGCAGTAATCGCTGGAATAGACGACGACATTGCTCATATCACTTCACCAGCGGCAGATTGTCGGCTTTCCAGCTGGAAATACCGCCGGACAGCTTGGCGGCGGTGAAGCCGGATTTCATCAATTCGCGAGCGTGAGTGCCGGCGGTCTGGCCCATGGCATCGACCAGGATGATGGTCTTGGCCTTGTGCTTTTCCAGCTCGCCAACGCGGGCGATCAGTTTGTCCTGGGGAATGTTCAGCGCGCCGACAATGTGACCGGCGGCGAAATCCTTGGTTGGACGAATGTCGATCACCACGCCGGCGTCCTTGTTGACCAGGCCGGTCAGTTCGCCAGTGCTCAGGCTACGGCCGCCGCCCTGCATTTGATAGGCAATCAGCAACGCCAGCAGTACGACGAAGATACCGACGAGAATGTAGTGGTTAGTGGCAAATTGAATCAGGTTAGCAACCATCGAAGGAGGTTCCAGGGCGTTAAAATGTCGGCCAGTATACACAGCCACTATGGTGGGCCAAACCCCGTCCGGCGGTGACGCGGCCGGAACTTCGCTTTAAACTGCGACTCCCTTTTCCATCGCCCCTTTTTACTTGAGCCAGAGCGAATTCCATGACTACCACGCCTAAACCTTTGGTCCTGATGATTCTCGACGGCTTCGGTCACAGCGACAACCCCGAATCCAACGCCATTTTCGCGGCGAAAAAGCCTGTACTGGATCGCCTGTGGGCCACTGTGCCGAACGGCCTGATCTCCGGCAGCGGCATGGACGTCGGTCTTCCGGATGGCCAGATGGGCAACTCCGAAGTCGGTCACATGAACCTCGGCGCCGGTCGCGTGGTGTACCAGGACTTCACTCGCGTCACCAAATCGATCCGCGACGGCGAGTTCTTCGAGAACCCGACCATCTGCGCAGCCGTGGACAAAGCCGTCGCCGCCGGCAAAGCCGTGCATTTCATGGGCCTGCTGTCCGATGGCGGCGTGCACAGCCACCAGGACCACCTGGTCGCCATGGCCGAACTGGCCTTCAAGCGCGGCGCTCAAAACATCTACCTGCACGCCTTCCTCGACGGTCGCGACACGCCGCCGAAAAGCGCGCAATCCTCGATCGAACTGCTCGACGCCACTTTCCAGGCCCTGGGCAAAGGCCGGATCGCCAGCCTGATCGGCCGTTACTATGCCATGGACCGCGACAACCGTTGGGACCGTGTCTCCCAGGCCTACAACCTGATTGTCGATGGCCAGGGCGAATTCAACGCCGCCACCGCCCAGGAAGGCCTGCAAGCAGCCTACGAGCGCGGCGAGAGCGACGAATTCGTCAAAGCCACCTCCATCGGCGAGCCGGTAAAGGTCGAAGACGGCGACGCCGTGGTGTTCATGAACTTCCGCGCCGACCGCGCCCGCGAATTGACTCGCGTGTTCGTCGAAGACAACTTCAGTGAGTTCGAGCGTGCCCGCCAGCCGAAACTGGCCGGTTTCGTCATGCTGACCCAATACGCCGCCAGCATTCCTGCCCCGTCGGCCTTCGCCGCCGGCAGCCTGGAGAACGTGCTGGGCGATTACCTGGCAAAAAATGGCAAGACCCAGCTGCGCATCGCCGAAACAGAAAAATACGCCCACGTGACCTTCTTCTTCTCCGGCGGTCGCGAAGAACCGTTCCCGGGCGAAGAACGCATCCTGATTCCGTCGCCGAAAGTCGCTACCTATGACTTGCAGCCGGAAATGAGCGCACCGGAAGTTACCGACCGCATCGTCGACGCCATCGAAAACCAGCGTTACGACGTGATCGTGGTCAACTACGCCAACGGCGACATGGTTGGCCACAGCGGCGTGTTCGAAGCGGCGGTCAAGGCTGTTGAATGCCTTGACCTGTGCGTGGGCCGCATCGTCGACGCCCTGGAAAAAGTCGGCGGCGAAGCCTTGATCACGGCTGACCATGGCAACGTCGAGCAAATGTCCGACGAAACCACCGGCCAGGCGCACACGGCACACACCACCGAGCCGGTGCCGTTCATCTATGTCGGCAAGCGTGACCTGAAGGTCCGTGAAGGCGGCGTGCTGGCGGACGTGGCGCCGACCATGCTGAAGCTGTTGGGCCTTGAGCAACCGGCGGAAATGACCGGGACTTCGATTCTGGTCTGATCGGATTTCCAAAACGCCACAAAATCTGTGGGAGCGAGCTTGCTCGCGATAGCAATCTGACAGCCAACATCTATGTTGAATGATCGGACGCCATCGCGAGCAAGCTCGCTCCCACAGTGGTTTTTGGAGTTTTTGAAATGGAATTCAGTCTGTCGCTTGTTCCAGTCATCACACAGTCAGAAATGGGCATTTTTTTTGCCGCCCATGGCGGGCATACTAGGCCGTCCCTTTCCCTGGTGCCGCCCGCCCCTATGCTTCGCGTCCTGATAGCCCTAGCTCTGACTTGCCTGCTCCAACCGGCCTTTGCTGACGAGCGCGCAGACACCCAACAACAGTTGGACGCCACGCGTCAGGACATTGCCGAGCTGAAGAAGCTGCTGGGCAAGCTGCAGGAAGAAAAGTCCGGTGTGCAGAAAGAGCTCAAGGGCACCGAAACCGAAATGGGCAAGCTCGAGAAGCAGGTCGATGCCCTGCAAAAAGAGCTGAAGAAAAGCGAAGCCGAGCTGCAGCGACTCGATGCGGAGAAAAAAAAACTCCAGAGCGCGCGCATTGAACAGCAACGACTGATCGCCATTCAGGCCCGGGCGGCCTACCAGAACGGTCGACAGGAATACCTCAAGCTGCTGCTCAACCAGCAGAATCCGGAAAGATTCGCCCGTACCCTCACCTATTACGACTACCTGAGCCAGGCTCGCCTGGAGCAGCTGAAGAGTTTCAACGAAACCCTGCGCCAACTGTCCAATGTCGAGAAAGACATCGCCATGCAGCAGGCGCAACTGCTGGTGCAGCAAAGCAGCCTCGACACCCAGCGTGACGAACTCGAGAAAGTCCGCAAGGAGCGCCAGCAAGTCCTGGCCAAGCTCAATGACGACGTAAAGGCTCGCGATCAGAAACTGGCGGCGCGCGAGCAGGATCAGGCAGACCTGTCTAAAGTCCTTAAAACCATTGAAGAAACCTTGGCCCGCCAGGCCCGTGAGGCAGAAGAAGCGCGACAAAAAGCGCTGATTGCCCAGCAGGAAGCCGAAAAAAAGCGATTACGTGAGGCCCAGGCGCAGGCAGATGCCAGCGACGACGCCCCACGCAAACCAGTCAGATCGATACCTGGCGCAGTGGTTTCCAGCTCCGGCGAGACCTTTGGTGGTCCGTTTGCTTCAACCCGCGGCAAACTTCCCTGGCCTGTCGATGGTCGACTGTTGGCGCGCTACGGTGAAAGCCGTGGCGACGATGCCCGGACCAAGTGGGATGGCGTGATGATCGGCGCGTCTGCCGGCAGCACCGTGCATGCGGTGCATGGTGGTCGCGTAGTGTTTGCCGACTGGCTGCGAGGCGCCGGGTTGTTGGTGATCCTCGACCACGGCAACGGGTTTTTGAGTCTTTATGGTCACAACCAGACGTTGCTCAAGTCTGCGGGTGATGTGGTTAAAGCCGGTGAGTCCATCTCCACTGTCGGCAACAGTGGCGGGCAGGACACGCCAGCGCTGTATTTTGCTATTCGTCAGCAGGGTCACCCGAGTGATCCGGCGCAATGGTGCCGCGCGCAAGGATAAGCGCGTTACCTAATTCAGGAGTTTGTTAGACATGCTGCATTTGTCCCGCCTTACCTCGCTGGCCCTGACGATCGCCCTGGTGATCGGCGCGCCTCTGGCGTTTGCCGCTCAACCGGCCCCGGCGGTTGCGCCTGCGGGCACTGCTGCGACCACCAAGGCGCCACTGCCGCTGGATGAGTTGCGCACCTTTGCCGAGGTGATGGACCGGATCAAGGCCGCTTATGTCGAACCGGTGGACGACAAGACCCTGCTGGAAAACGCCATCAAGGGCATGCTCAGCAACCTCGACCCGCATTCGGCTTACCTCGGCCCTGAAGATTTCGCCGAGTTGCAGGAAAGCACCAGCGGTGAATTCGGTGGTCTGGGCATTGAAGTCGGCGCTGAAGACGGCTTCATCAAGGTGGTGTCGCCGATTGACGACACGCCGGCTTCCAAGGCCGGCATTCAGGCCGGCGACTTCATCGTCAAGATCAACGGCCAACCCACCCGTGGCCAGAGCATGACCGAAGCCGTCGACAAGATGCGCGGCAAGATCGGCCAGAAAATCACCCTGACCCTGGTGCGCGACGGCGGCACCCCGTTCGACGTGACCCTGTCCCGCGCCGTCATCCAGGTCAAGAGCGTGAAGAGCCAGCTGCTGGAATCGGGCTACGGCTACATCCGCATCACCCAGTTCCAGGTCAAGACCGGTGAAGAGGTTTCCAAGGCGCTGGCCAAGCTGCGCAAGGAGAACGGCAAGAAGCTCAACGGCATCATCCTCGACCTGCGCAACAACCCGGGCGGTGTGTTGCAGGCGGCGGTGGAAGTGGTCGACCACTTCATCACCAAGGGCCTGATCGTCTACACCAAGGGCCGCATCGCCAACTCCGAGCTGCGTTTCTCTGCCACCGGCAAGGACGAAAGCGAAGCCGTGCCAATGGTCGTGCTGATCAACGGCGGCAGCGCCTCGGCTTCGGAAATTGTCGCCGGCGCCCTGCAGGACCAGAAACGCGCCGTGGTGATGGGCACCACCAGTTTCGGCAAGGGCTCGGTGCAAACCGTGCTGCCGCTGAACAATGACCGCGCATTGAAGATCACCACGGCGCTGTATTACACGCCGAACGGCCGCTCCATCCAGGCCCAGGGCATCGTCCCGGACATCGAAGTGCGCAAGGCCAAGATCACCAGCGAGCAGGACAACGACTACTTCAAGGAAGCCGACTTGCAGGGTCACCTGGGCAACGGCAACGGCGGTGCGGACAAACCGACCGGCTCCAGCAAGGCCAAGCCGATGCCACAGGACGATGATTACCAACTGGCCCAGGCCCTGAGCCTGCTCAAAGGGCTGAGCATCACGTCCGGCCGTTGAGGATGCGCCTGCGGTACATTCTCGGTCTGCTTTGCTGTCTGGCGGGTGTTGTTCACGCAACACCCGCCCCGACCACCCCGCAAAAAGCCTACCTGACCCTGATCATCGATGACCTGGGGCAGAACCTGCCCCGGGATCGCCGCGTGCTGGCCCTGCCCGGCCCGGTGACCACGGCAATCATGCCCGACACGCCTCACGCCACCGAATTCGCCCGCGAAGCCCATCGCGCGGGCAAGATCGTCATTCTGCACATGCCCATGGATCCGGCCACCGGACCGTTCGCCTGGCATCCCGAATTGCCTGTCGATGAGCTGGAAAAGCGCCTGAACGCCGCGTTCAAAATGGTTCCCTACACCAGCGGCATCAACAATCACATGGGCAGCCGCATGACCGCACAACCAATGGCTATGGCCTGGCTGATGGCAGACCTGCAACGACGGCATAAATTCTTCGTCGACAGCCGCACCAGCGCCCGGACCGTGGCCGCGGCCGAAGCGCAGAAGATCGGCCTGGCCAGCGTTTCGCGGGATGTGTTTCTCGACGATGAACGAACCGAAGCAGCGATCTTCAGCCAGTTACAGGCAGCTATCAGCCTCGCGCACAAGCAGGGTTCGGCGGTGATGATCGGGCATCCTTATCCACAGACACTCGCGGTGCTGGAGCGGGAGTTGCCGAAGCTGAAGGCTCAGGGAATTGAGTGGATTGATATCAGGCAGATGATCAGCGTGCGCGGCAATCGGGCAACGGCGGCGCATGGGAAGGATGGGGTGTACCGCTAGAGCTACACAGCGCCCCCTGTGGGAGCGAGCTTGCTCGCGATAGCGATCTGTCCTTCACCAATGTTGTCGACTGACACGACGCCATCGCGAGCAAGCTCGCTCCCACAGTGGTCCGGGCATGACTGAAGGGTTGGTGTTGAATCCTATAGATACCGCGCCATTATCTCGTCGACCTTGCCTTCCTTGCGCATCTGATCCAGCGCCGCCTGGAGCTTGGCCACCGTCTCGTCCGGCACGTCCTTGTTCAGTGCCAGGTACAGTTCGGCACTGTTGAAACGCAGTACGGTTTTCAACCCGTTTACCCCTTCCTGACGCGCCAGATAGCGCCCGGCCGGGTCACCGGTGGCCCACAGGTCGATCTGCCCGTTGACCAGTTTTTTCGCGTTGTCCTGATCGCGCAGTACAACAATCGGATTGAGCCCCTGCTTGGCCAGCGTCTCGGCAATCGCGTCGCCCTTGTAGGCGCCGATCTTGTACTTGCGCGCATCATTCAAGGTTTCGAGGGTGATCTTGCTGTCAGCCTTGGCCAGCATGATCCAGTCGTCCGGGCCGATTGGGCCGACCCATTTGAACAGCTTCTCGCGATCCGGCAACCGCGCCATGACGAACACGCCATAGCCGGGTTTTTCCAGGGTGAGTTTGTAGATTCGCTCCCAAGGGAAACGCAGCGTCAGGCTGTAGGTAATGTTGGCGCGCTTGAATATCTCGCGGACGATATCGGTGGCAATGCCATCGATGTTCTCGTCCTGAGCGAAGTTCTTGCCATTCTTCGCCATGTTGTAGGGCGGGAAGTTTTCAGTCAGCAACACCATGTCGGTATCGGGGCTGTCTTTTGCGTGTGCTCCGTTGATGAACAACAGAGAAGCGCTGGCAAGGACGAGAAGAAAGCGTTTAAGCATGTCTGGCTACCGAAATCCATGGCGTACCCAAGAGTGCCTTGGGCACGCCATGATGTCCACTGGCCTGCACTGGTTTGTTCAGCGCATCACGATTCCGCGATGAGCCATGTAGGCCTTGGCCTCCTGCACGGTGTATTCGCCGAAGTGAAAAATACTCGCCGCCAGAACCGCGCTGGCGTGCCCTTCGATAATGCCGTCGGCCAGGTGTTGCAGGTTGCCGACGCCACCGGAAGCGATCACCGGAATGCCCAGCGCATCGCTGATGGCGCGGGTAACGCCCAGGTCGAAACCGTTTTTCATGCCGTCCTGGTCCATGCTGGTCAGCAGGATCTCACCGGCACCCAGGCCCTCCATTTTTTTCGCCCATTCGACAGCGTCGAGACCGGTTGGCTTGCGACCGCCGTGGGTGAAGATTTCCCAGCGCGGGGTTTCGCCAGGCCCGGAAACCTTCTTCGCGTCGATCGCGACCACGATGCACTGCGAACCGAAATGCTGCGCGGCTTCGCCGACGAACTCAGGGTTGAACACCGCTGCGGTGTTGATCGAAACCTTGTCCGCGCCGGCATTGAGCAGGTTGCGGATGTCCTGCACGGTGCGTACACCACCGCCCACGGTCAGCGGGATGAACACCTGGCTGGCCATGCGCTCGACGGTGTGCAGCGTTGTGTCGCGGCCATCGACGCTGGCAGTGATGTCGAGAAAGGTAATCTCGTCGGCGCCCTGCTCGTCATAGCGACGGGCGATTTCCACCGGGTCGCCGGCGTCGCGGATGTTTTCGAATTTCACACCCTTGACCACCCGGCCGTTGTCCACGTCCAGGCAAGGGATGATGCGTTTGGCCAGCGCCATGATCAGTCCTCAGCCTTTGTACGAATCGCAGAAAGCTTGCGCTTCGGCGACATCGAGGGTGCCTTCGTAAATCGCACGGCCGGTAATGGCGCCGATGATGCCCGGCGCCTTGGCGTCGAGCAGGGTCTTGATGTCGCCCAGGTTGTGGATACCGCCGGAAGCGATCACCGGAATCGAAGTGGCGGCAGCCAGTGCCGCGGTGAACGGTACGTTGCAGCCCTGCATCATGCCGTCTTTGGCGATGTCGGTATAAACGATCGCGGAAACGCCGTCGGCTTCGAATTGCTTGGCCAGGTCGATCACCTGAATGGTGCTGATTTCAGCCCAGCCGTCGGTGGCGACGAAGCCGTCCTTGGCGTCCAGGCCGACAATCACCTTGCCCGGGAATGCGCGGCAGGCTTCGGCAACGAAGGCCGGATCTTTCACGGCCTTGGTGCCGATGATCACGTAGCTGACGCCCGCTTTCACGTAGTGCTCGATGGTTTCCAGGGAGCGGATACCGCCACCGATCTGGATCGGCAGGTTCGGGTAGCGCTTGGCGATGGCGGTGACCACTTCGCCGTTGACCGGCTGGCCTTCGAAGGCGCCGTTCAGGTCGACCAGATGCAGACGGCGGCAACCGCCCTCCACCCACTTGGCAGCCATGCTCACCGGGTCATCGGAGAACACTGTGGAATCTTCCATGCGGCCCTGGCGCAGACGAACACAGGCACCGTCTTTAAGATCGATAGCGGGAATAATCAGCATCTGGCAAACCTTCAAATTTGAATGTTCAGCTTGGCTCGGAAATCAGTTTTTCTCGAGCGCCCACAGGTCGCTTTCGATGCTTTCGAACCTCTCCTTGAGGTGCGCCTGCACATCGAAAATCGCCCTGTTGTAATAGTGCGGAGCAATTTCACGGGTAAACAGCTCAAGAATCTCCGCCGCCTCGAACGAGCCGAGGTCGAGTTCGAAGCGGTCTTCCATGAAACGCTTGATCTTGCGATTGGCCTCGCTCTCCTGCTCGGGAGTGAGGGTCAGGATCGGCGGCTTCTTCTTGACGGCCATTTACCAGCGACCGTCCCACGCAGCGAAGTTCTGCAGCAACTGCAGGCCATGGGTATGGCTTTTCTCCGGGTGGAACTGCACTGCGAAACGCGAGCCTTCGGCCAGCGCCGCGGCGAAATCGACACCGTAGTGCCCGCCACCCACCACCTGCCGCGCGTTGGCGGCAGCGATGTAGTAGCTGTGCACGAAGTAGAAACGCGCCAGGTCCGGAATGTCGTGCCACAGCGGGTGACTGACCTTCTGCTTCACTTCGTTCCAGCCCATGTGCGGGACTTTCAGGTGCTCGCCGTCCTCGACCAGATCCTTGCCGAAGAACTTCACCTGGCCCGGGAACAGGCCGATGCAGTCGACGCCGTCGTTCTCTTCGCTGGTGTCGAGCAAGGCTTGCATGCCCACGCAGATGCCAAGGAACGGTCGATCCTGGCTGACTTCACGCACCAGCGAATCGAAGCCGAGGCGACGTATCTCCGCCATGCAATCGCGAATGGCGCCAACGCCGGGGAAAACCACCCGGTCGGCTTCGCGAATCACGGTGGCATCGCTGGTGATCAGCACCTTGCCGGCACCGACGTGCTCGAGGGCCTTGGCCACCGAGTGCAGGTTGCCCATGCCGTAATCGATAACCGCGACTGTCTGCATTACAGGACGCCCTTGGTCGAAGGCATTTGCCCGGCCATGCGGTCATCGAGCTCGACGGCCATGCGCAGGGCGCGACCGAAAGCCTTGAACACGGTTTCGATCTGGTGGTGGGTGTTGTGCCCACGCAGATTGTCGATGTGCAAGGTGACGTTGGCGTGGTTGACGAAGCCCTGGAAGAATTCCTGGAACAGGTCAACATCGAAGCCACCGACGGTGGCACGGGTGTAGGGAACATGCATCTGCAGGCCTGGACGGCCGGAGAAATCGATCACCACGCGCGACAGCGCTTCATCGAGCGGCACGTAGGCGTGACCGTAGCGACGGATGCCTTTCTTGTCGCCGATGGCTTTGGTGAAGGCCTGGCCGAGGGTGATACCGACGTCTTCCACGGTGTGGTGGTCATCGATATGCAGGTCGCCCTTGCTGACAATATCCAGGTCGATCAACCCGTGACGGGCGATCTGGTCCAGCATGTGCTCAAGAAAAGGTACACCGATATCGAATCGGGCCTTTCCGGTGCCATCGAGGTTGATCGAGGCTTTGATCTGGGTTTCCAGAGTGTCGCGCTCGACAGACGCCTTACGTTCGGCCATCACCAGCTCCGCAAAATCATTGGGCGAAAAAGGCAGCCATTATAGGCGTGCGGGCGCCAAACAGAAACACGCGAGGTGATATCACTGACGGAGTGAATTCGGGGGTGCCAGCGATAGACATGTCCATACAAGCTATTTGGCACACCATAAAACAACTGTGGGAGCGAGCCTGCTCGCGAAAGCGGTGGCTCAGCCAACACTTATGTCGACTGACACTCCCTCTTCGCGAGCAGGCTCGCTCCCACAGGCTGGATGTCGGCCTGTGAGTTCTCAGGCCAGTTCCTTAGTGAAAGAGCACTGCCGTCTTCTGCAAGGTCACCCACACACCCCACGCCAACGGAATCCCCACCACCAGCCACGCCACCACCGCCAGCGGTTTGGTGCCAGGCGCGGCTTTCCACTCCAGCACGGTGCTGCTGTCAGCCCCTTTGTCATGGCCCAGCGCCTGTTCGGCGGCCAGTTCGGCGTCGGTCATGAAGTACTTGTCGGCCACCGGGCGCACCAGCAGGTTACACAGGAAACCCAGCACCAGCAGGCCGGCGAGGATGTACAGCGTGATGTCGTACGCTGCTGCACGCTCAACGCCTATGCTCAGCTGATATTCACGCAGGTAGTTCACCAGCACTGGGCCGAGCACGCCGGCAGCCGCCCACGCCGTCAGCAGACGACCGTGAATCGCACCGACCATTTGCGTACCGAACAGGTCCGCCAGATACGCAGGAACAGTCGCGAAACCACCGCCGTACATCGACAGGATGACGCAGAACGCCGCCACGAATAGCGCGATGCTGCCCAGATGACCCAGGTTCGGAATCAGTCCGTACAGGGCAAAGCCCAAGGCGAAGAACACGAAGTAGGTGTTTTTGCGACCCAGGTAATCCGAGAACGAAGCCCAGAAGAAACGCCCGCCGATGTTGAACAGGCTCAGCAAACCGGTGAAACCGGCCGCGATGGCGGCGATCGAAGCCAGTTGCGAAGCGTCGAGTTGGCCGAACGCCAGGTCATTGCCCAACAACTTGCCACCGAACACTTCCTGCAACAGCGGCGACGCCATGCCGAGGATACCGATACCGGCCGATACGTTCAGGCACAGCACCAGCCACACCAGACGGAACTGCGGCGTCTTCCAGGCCACATTCACGTGAACATGACGATGAGTAATCATCGCGTTGGAGGCTTTTTTCGCCGGGGCGGTCCAGCCTTCAGGCTTCCAGCCGGTTGGCGGAACGCGGTAGGACAGCGCGCCACCGATCATGAACACGAAGTAGATCGCGGCCATGACCAGGAAGCTCTGCCACACGCCGACGCTGGTTGGCGAAGCGAAATGCCCCATCAGCGCTGCCGCCAGCGGAGCACCGACCATCGCACCACCGCCGAAGCCCATGATCGCCATGCCGGTGGCCATGCCGCGCTTGTCCGGGAACCACTTGATCAGCGTCGAGACCGGTGAAATGTAACCCAGGCCCAGGCCGATACCACCAATGACCCCGGAGCCGATCCACATCAGCCAGATCTGGTGGGTATACACGCCCAGCGCCGAAATCAGCAGACCGCCGCACCAGCACAGAGCCGATACAACCCCTGCCTTGCGAGGCCCGGCATGTTCCAGCCAGCCACCCCAGATGGCGGCCGAGCAACCCAGGAAGATGAAGAACAGGGTGTAGATCCAGCCGAGCATCGAGATCGGCCAGTCACACTGGGATGAAAAGACTTGTGCGATAAAACTCATGTCTGGCGCGCAGGCCACTGGCGCCGTGATGCCCAGCGCCTTGGACAGCGGCAACCAGAACACCGAAAAACCGTAGGCCATGCCGATGCACAGGTGGATGGCCAGCGCGGCCGGTGGCACCAGCCAACGGTTGAAACCGGGCCTGGCGATGATCCGCTCCTTGGACAGGAACGCAGGCTGGTCGGCACCGAAGCCGTCCGCCGTGATGCTCGTGGTCATTGTGTATCCCCCAATTATCAGTAGGGTTCGCCAGCCACAGTTAACTCCCGGCCTTTATGCACGCAGACATGACCGTTTTTTGGTGGAGCGCCTTGTTGTGCGACAACAGGTCGCAGAAGGACGGGCGAACGGGCAAAGGTTACCATCTGCCAGTGACAGAAAAACCAAACTGACATCACCTTTGGTACGTCGTCTGACCTCCATCGCTTCATGACCCCACAGGAATCACCATGCCGATCATTGTCGAGCCGCTGAACCAAGCCACGTCCCAGGATCGGCAGGATCTGCAGAAGATCTACCGCGACGCTCCAGACTGGTTGTTCGCCCCGTTTTCCGGCGAAGCGCAGTTGATCGAGGAGTGTTTACGCGACGGCACACTGATCGCCGGACGCTTCAACGATCGCCTGCTGGGCGCGGCCCGCTTGCAAAGGCACCAAGACGCCTGGCGTTTGTCACAAATATGTGTGCGAAAAATTACCCGTCGCCGTGGTGTTGCCGAGCGACTGGTGGCCGAAGCGCAAAAAATGGCCGCGCAATCGGGTATGACGCTACGCCTGCTGGCGCCTGCCGGGCATCTGGAGGCGCAGGCGCTGGCCGCCAAGCTGAAACTGCCGCTGGATGTACTGCCGGCGTGATCACTGACCGGTCGTCTGTTCGGGGGCGCTATACTCCTCGGCTAAATTTTGAATTCGACTAATTACAAGGACTCGCCCATGAAAGCGTTCGGCAAAATCCTGGGTCTGGTACTTCTCGGGCTGTTGCTGATCATTGTGGCGCTGGGCTTTGCCCTGACCCACCTCTTCGATCCCAACGACTACAAAGACGAGATTCGCCAGATTGCCCGCGACAAAGCCCACATCGAGCTGACGCTCAATGGCGATATCGGCTGGAGCCTGTTCCCGTGGCTGGGCCTGGAGTTGCACGACGCCAGTGTCGCGACCATGGTCAAACCGACCGAACCCTACGCCGACTTGCAGATGCTCGGCCTGTCGGTGCGCGTACTGCCGCTGCTGCGCCGTGAAGTGCAGATGAGCGACGTGCGCGTCGAAGGCCTGAACCTGCGCCTGAACCGCGACAAGCAGGGTCATGGCAACTGGGAGGACATCGGCAAGCTGCCTGCAACGGCCGGCACCGACGCGACCGGCACCCCGCCAGCCACTACCGAACCTGCGCCCGAAACCAGCGCCGCGGCGGAAAAACCGCCCCAGCCGATCCGCCTGGACATCGACAGCCTGACCGTGAACAACGCACGGGTCGAATACACCGACGAAAGAACCGGCAAGAGCTTCAGCGCCGAAAGCATTCAGTTGAGCACCGGCGCGGTCCATGACTCCGTCAACATTCCGCTCAAGCTCACGGCTTTCCTGTCAGCCAACCAGCCTGCACTGCGGGTGCGTACCGAACTCAACGGTGAGTTGCGCATCGCACGTGCACTGCAGCGCTATCAGTTCGAGGACATGAAGCTGACGGGGGAAGTGACCGGCGACCCCTTGCAAGGCAAGGCCGTGACGTTCTCCGCCCAGGGCCAGCTGGTGCTGGACAAGGCCGCCAACGTTGCCGAGTGGACCGGCATCAAGGTCTCTGCCAACCAGTTGCGGGCACTGGGTGAACTGAAGGTCAACGATCTGGACAAGACCCCACAGGTCAGCGGCGGCATCTCGATTGCCCAGTTCGACCTGGCGAAATTCGTCGACAGCATCGGCCAGAAACTCCCGGCCATGGCCGAAGGCAGCCTGAGCAAAGTCGAGCTGGTCAGCCGATTGGCCGCGACGCCGACCAGCCTGGCGCTTGACGACCTCAACCTGAAAGTCGACGACAGCACCTTCAGCGGTCGCATTGCCGTCGAAGACTTCGCCAAACAATCGCTGCGCGCCGTGCTCAAGGCCGATACCTTCAACGTCGACCGTTACCTGCCGCCGAAATCCGCCGAGGCCAATAGCGCGACACAAGTGCGTCAGGCCGAAGTCGCCAGCACCGAAGCCGATGCCATGGCCGGCGCCGGCAGCACGCCGTTGCCACCCGCGCCGACCAAGGACGCATGGAGCAGCGAGCGCCTGTTGCCAGTGGAACGCTTGAGCAAGCTCGATGTGGACGCCGACCTGACCTTCGGCCAGTTGACCCTGCAGAAACTGCCGATCCATAACGCTGCGCTCAAGGCCACCGGCCAGGGCGGCCTGCTGACGCTGGCCAACCTGCGCGGCGACCTGTACGAGGGCAACTTCGAAACCACCGGCACGCTCGATGTGCGCCAGCCAGTGCCGGCACTGAATCTGCAGACGAAGATCAGCCGGGTACCGGCGGAAAAAATCCTCGAAAGCCAGGGCAAGAATCCACCGGTCAAGGGCCTGGTCACGCTCAACAGCAACCTGACCGGCAACGGCAACAGCCAGAAGGCGTTGATCGAAACCCTCAACGGCAACGCCAGCTTCGTCATCAACAATGGCGTGCTGCTCAACGCCAACCTTGAGCAACAGCTGTGCAAAGGCATCGCTACGCTCAACCGCAAAACCCTCAGCGGCGAGCCGCGCGGCAAGGACACTCCGTTCCAGGAGCTCAAGGGCAACCTGACCTTGCGCAACGGCGTAGCCAGCAACCCGGACCTGAAAGTGCGCATCCCGGGCATGACCGTCAAGGGTGACGGTGACATCGATCTGCGAGTGCTGGGCATGGACTACCGAGTCGGCATCATCGTCGAAGGCGATACCAGCGCCATGCCGGACCCGGCCTGTCAGGTCGGCGAAAAGTTTGTCGGCATCGAGTGGCCACTGCGCTGCCGTGGCCCGCTGGAGCTGGGCGCCAAGGCCTGCCGTTTGGATAACGACCGCATGAGCCAGGTCGCGACCAAGTTGGCTGGCGACAGGATCAGCGAAAAAATCGACGAAAAATGGGGCGACAAAGTCGACCCTAAACTGAAAGACGCGCTCAAGGAACTGTTCAAGCGATGAGAGCCGAGCAGTTTTCAACGGCGGTGCTGGACTGGTTCGACCGCCACGGCCGTCACGATTTGCCCTGGCAGCAGGACATCAACCCGTATCGGGTTTGGGTCTCGGAAATCATGCTGCAGCAGACCCAGGTCAGCACCGTGCTGAACTACTTCGACCGCTTCATGGCCTCGTTGCCAACGGTCCAAGCCCTGGCGGCGGCACCGGAAGACGAAGTGCTGCACCTGTGGACCGGCCTGGGTTACTACACCCGCGCGCGCAATTTGCAGAAGACCGCGAAAATCGTCGTCGAGCAGTACGGCGGCGAATTTCCCCGAGACGTGGAAAAACTCACCGATCTGCCCGGGATCGGCCTGTCCACCGCCGGCGCCATTGCCAGCATCAGCATGGGCCTGCGCGCGCCGATCCTCGATGGCAACGTCAAACGCGTCCTGGCGCGCTTTACCGCGCAAGAGGGCTACCCGGGCGAGCCGAAGGTCGCCAGACAGCTCTGGGCCAACGCTGAGCGCTTTACGCCTCACGACCGGGTCAACGCCTACACCCAGGCGATGATGGACCTCGGTGCCACGCTCTGCACCCGCAGCAAACCGAGCTGCCTGCTGTGCCCGCTGGAAAAAGGCTGCGAAGCGCACATGCTTGGCCTGGAAACCCGTTACCCGATCCCCAAGCCGCGCAAGGCCATCCCGCAGAAGCGCACGCTGATGCCGATGCTGGCCAACACCGAAGGCGCCATCCTGCTTTACCGTCGCCCCTCTACGGGCCTCTGGGGCGGCTTGTGGAGCTTGCCGGAACTCGACGACCTCGACGACCTGTCACACCTGGCAGCGCAGCACTCGCTGGAACTGGGCACCCAACAGGCATTGCCGAGCCTGGTGCACACCTTCAGCCATTTTCAGTTATCCATCGAACCCTGGCTGGTTCAGGTCCAGGAGACCGGCCATCACGTGGCCGAGGCCGACTGGCTCTGGTATAACCTCGCCACCCCGCCGCGCCTGGGCCTTGCCGCCCCGGTCAAAACCTTGCTCGAACGCGCGGCCGCCGTATTGAACGCAGGAGAGTCGTCATGACCCGCACCATCATGTGCCGCAAGTACAAAGAAGAATTGCCAGGCCTGGAGCGCGCTCCCTTTCCGGGCGCCAAAGGCCAGGACATTTTTGACCACGTCTCGGCCAAGGCCTGGGCCGACTGGCAAAAACACCAGACCCTGCTGATCAACGAAAAACGCCTGAACATGATGAACGCCGAAGATCGCAAATATCTTCAGGGCGAGATGGACAAGTACTTCTCCGGCGAGGATTACGCCAAGGCCGAAGGCTACGTGCCGCCGTCGGAATAACCCCGATTTATCGGGGGTCGGAACGTAAGCGACGGTAATAATTAAAATTTTTTTGAAAACTTGCTTGACGACCCCCTGAAAAACCCGTTTAATGCGCCCCGTTGCCCAGATAGCTCAGTCGGTAGAGCAGGGGATTGAAAATCCCCGTGTCGGCGGTTCGATTCCGTCTCTGGGCACCAAATACCGAAAACCCTGAATCGCAAGATTCAGGGTTTTTTTATGCCTGCGATTTGATTAGGCACTGGTCCGGTCACCATCAAAGCGACAATTCCCCCCCCCCTATCACCACACCTGCCAGCATCCGCAACGGTTGCCGGGGCCAAGCCCCGAAAAGCTTCAGGCATTGGAGATCAGCCCTTCCTGGCAGTCTTTGGTCTGTAAGAACGCTCCGTATGCTTTACCGGAAGCGGATGACATACGCTGATCTTCAGTTTGTGCAGAATCGAAGGAGGAGCTGCCGCATAACCGGGAGCGGATACACAACAGGATGTAGACAATGACTGACGCCATCAAACCAGACGTCGAAACCACTGGGTTTTTTACTGAACAAAAAATCAGAACTTTCAACTTCGATACTCAGCAGTCAACACTGCTTCACAATTTCGCCAAAGAACTGGCCGCAATCGGCGGGCCGCAGGCACCAGGAGCCAAGTCCAAAGCGTCTCTGGCAGCCACCGAATTAAAGTTCTCGTTTTCGAAAAACCAATGCGAACTGCTGAGTGCCTATTCCGATGGCTTTGTTTCGGTTTTGATTTTTGAAGGTCTGCAAAAAATCACCGATGCCAGCCCTCCAAATGAACTGCCAGATCTGGCATCCCTGGAAAATCGTTACGACGTACTTTGCCTGGCCGCCCGCAATCAGATCTTGTTGAAACTGGTGGATAACAGTGCCTTTGCCTATGACATGGACAATGAAGGAAAACTGATTCGACTGGTGGCCAACTTCAAGGGCGGCGGACTGACCAAGATCCCAGCCGAGCCGGACATCAAGGAACTGAGTTCCCATTCCGGCCTCGCGCTTGGACCGCATACAGAGGCGCCTTACTGGTGCGCCGTGACCGCGAAAGACGGGCACTCGCCCTCTCCGTCGTCGCTCATACTTTCCGCCTTGTGGAACCCGAGCCTGGAACCTACGCGAGTCATTGCACTACCCCCCATACTCGAAAAAATCGGCATCACCAACTGCCTCGCACTGACCACGGGCAACTTCCAGTTCACTCGTAGTGACTCCTTTGTCAGTGGCAAAGGGGAGGATGGCCGCAACGTTTCGATTCTGGAGTTCGACGATAAGGTAGGGTTCGCAGCCCGCTTCAACTCGTATCGCTTTTCGGTCAATGACAACGCCTCGACCTTTGTGAAAACGGCTTACACCGCCCTTTGCCAAGGTGTGGATGAAGCAACTCCGATCGAATGCACGCTGACCCAGGAATCAACCATGGTTATCAATAACATCCGGGCTCTGCACTGTCGCGATGTCATCAAAGACAACAGACGGGTCTTGGTTCGTATTTTCGGACTTTCAAAATTTTCTACCCCCATCGTTGTTTCAGAAGACCCGTTAGTGCTGCAGGGCTGATTCCTTATGTGATCAGGCTGTTGAACGACCCGTCATGTGATTACTGGCCAATAACCATAAAGAGAGAATGCAATGTCCTTGGATGTAATTGGCATGTTGGCGCTCGTCGCTTTTTGCGCCGGCTTTTTTGATGCGATTGCCGGTGGGGGTGGTTTGATCACCTTGCCTGCATTGTTTCTGGCAGGTGTAGATCCGATCAGTGCAATTGCAACGAACAAGTTCCAGGCCGCTTCGGCAACTGTTTCGGCAACGGTGACCTTTGCTCGCAAAGGATTGATCGAGTGGCGCGAAGGCCGTTTCCTGGTTATTTGCGGATTTATTGGTGGCGCTAGTGGTGCCTTGCTGGTCAGCTCTATTGATAAGCACTACCTGGAAGTTTGCGTGCCTATCATGCTGATTCTGGTAGCCATCTATTTTGCGCTATCTCCAAAGCTGGCCAATGAAGATCGACGCAAGAGAATTGGTGTACTGCTGTTTTCGTTTACCGTGGCACCTATCCTGGGTTTTTACGATGGTGTATTTGGCCCCGGCGTGGGCTCTTTCTTCATTGTCGGATTTGTACTGCTCTGCGGCCTGGGCATGATGCGGGCCATGAGTTTTACCAAGCTTGCCAACGCCTCTTGCAACCTCGGCTCTCTGTCGGTCTTTATCACCAAAGGTGTGATTATCTGGCCGGTAGCCATAGCCATGGCTTTGGCGGCCTTCATCGGCGCTCAATTGGGTGCACGGGCCGCCGTCCGGGTCGGACCACGGTTGATCAAACCCATGTTGATCGTGGTCTGCTGCGCCTTGGCCATCAAGCTGCTGAGCGTAGAAACCAACCCTTTACGCGTTGCACTCATCCAAGCGTACGCGGGCGTTAATAACGATAAACCCTGAGTCGCAGGACTCAGGGCCTAGAGCGTCTCGCTAACTCGCATCATTCCAGTGGAAAACCAGGTTACGGACTGCACCACTGCCAACATCGGCAACGTCCTGCCGGGTTTCGCCGTTGCGCGTCGCAATGACTGTGTATTTACCGGCCGGCAGCTTCACGTAAACCAACGGACCGGCGTCATTGAGTGTCAGCACGGTTTGCCCGGGGGCTTTCTGAATAACTACGTTCACGCCTGGAATGTATTTATTTTCCGTCCCGACAGAGAACGTCATGTGCAGGTTGTAGCCGATGCTCTGCTGGATGGCCCTGGACTCATCCTCGCCGATACCGCCGGACAGGTAGGCGATGCCGTTTTGCTCCTGGCGCTGCACCTGTACGCCAGTGCTGTCGATTGGATCAAGGCTGGCGGCGGGCGACATCGATGGAAACATCAGCACGCCGACGGCGGTGAGTGGCATCAGGAGTGAATGGAGGTACTTCATGATGACGACTCCCGGGTTCTGCAGAACCCAATCGTTACATTCTTTGGATTTCCAGTCGCAGGGCGGGGTTTTAGATTGATTTGGCCTGAGTACGAAACGTACTACGCCATTTGCTCCTCAGCCCTCGCCTGCCCTCCGACGCGTCCTGCCAGCGAACCCGGTATTTCCTGCCTGTTTTTCAGTCACTCCCGGCAGCTTCGAAGGGTGCTCACTTGTCATTCTCTTTCGCTATCCAATCTGCTGCGGAAGACCTCATGACGGCCCTCACACCCAACGACATTCACGACCCCTATCTGGCTTCACTGCTTGGGAACCTTGGCAAATCGATCCATCAGGCACGTCAGAAGGTGCTTCGGGCGGTCGATACCGTTCAGGTGCAAACCTGTTGGCAGATTGGTCGACATATCGTCGAGTTCGAACAGGAAGGCGCTCGGCGGGTGAGGTATGGCAAAGAGTTACTCTCGACCCTGGCAAACAGGCTTACTGCAGAATTCGGGAAAGGATTTGACGAAACCAATCTGCGAAAAATGCGCCAGTTTTATCAGGCGTTTCCAATTCGTGACGCACTGCGTCTTGAATTGAGCTGGACCCACTACCGCCACCTGCTTCGCGTCGACAACGACAGCGCCCGTCTTTGGTACATGAACGAATCAGCCACCCAAAACTGGTCGAGCCGCGCCCTGGAACGCCAGATCAATACGCTGTACTACGAACGCCTGCTGGCGAGCCGAGATCGCGGCAGTGTCAAGCAAGAGGCCGCCACCAACATTCAAAACATGAAGGCCAGCCCTCGGGATTTCATCCGTGATCCGGTGGTACTGGAGTTTCTGGGCCTACCCAATGCCGGCAAGCTTCAGGAAAGCGAGATCGAACAGGCGTTGATCGAACAGCTGCAAGGCTTCTTGCTGGAGCTGGGCAAGGGCTTCGCGTTCATAGCCCGCCAGCAACGCATCAGTACCGACAGCAAAGACTTCTACATCGATCTGGTGTTCTACAACTACTTGCTCAAATGCTTCGTCATCTTCGATATCAAGCGCGGTGAACTGACCCATCAGGATGTGGGGCAGATGGACATGTACGTGCGCATGTACGACGACCTGAAACGCGGCGCGCAAGACAGCCCCACCGTCGGCATCATTCTCCGGGCGCAAAAAGATGAATCCGTGGTGCGCTACTCAATGCAGGAAGGAAGCGAACAACTGCTCGCCAGCAAGTACAAGCTCGTCCTGCCGAGCGAAGAGGAACTCCGTAACGAACTGGATCGGGAACGGGCAGCACTTGAAGAACGACTGCTCGATCAACCACTGCCTTGAGGCCAATGGATTGTTCATCAACGGCATCAAGACTATCGTTGGCAGCTACCCGCAAAGGTCCGACGCCGATGAATTTGCAGGAAACGCCTTCACTCGCCCCAACTCAAATCGAGTTGCCGTTGCAACGCGTTGCGTCCGGCGAACCGTTCAAGGAAATCGCTGCAGACGGCTTTGTCCTCGGTGGTTTCACTTGGCGACACCCGTTCCGGGATGCCGCTCGTCCGGTCGTTATCATCAACGCCGCCACCTCGGTCCGTTGTCGTCATTACTCGCGCTTCGCCGACTATCTGTTCGATCACGGCTTCGACGTCATCACCTATGACTACCGCGGCATCGGCGAGTCGCGGCCGGCATCGCTCAAAGGCCTCAAGGCCTCATGGACCGATTGGGGAGCGCTGGATTTCGAGGCGATGCTCAAGCGCGCACAGCGTGAGTTCCCCGGGCAGCCTATCGATGTGGTCGGCCACAGCTTTGGCGGCTGCGCAGCGGGCCTGGGGGCGTCCGGGCACCTGATCCGGCGCCTGGTGACGGTCGGAGCGCAATTCGCCTACTGGCGCGACTATGCACCCGCCCTTCGCTGGCGGATGTTTGCCAAGTGGCATGTGCTGATGCCACTGGTGACGATGATCTACGGCTACTTTCCGGGTAAACGCCTCGGATGGCTGGAGGACACACCCGCCGGCGTGGTCCGTGACTGGAGCCTGTCCACTGCCCGTTACGAAAAACGCTCCAGCGGCCGCGCGATCAGCACAACAAGCGGGCAACTGCCCTTTGCCGATGTCACCGCACAAACCCTGGCCATCAGCCTCAGCGATGATCCTTACGGCACGGTCCCGGCCATCGAACGCCTGCTCAGCTACTTCACCGGCAGCACAAACGTTCACCTGCGTATCCATCCCGAAGACATCGGCGAAGAAGAAGTCGGACATTTCGCCTTTTTTCGCAGCCCATACCAAGCCACACTATGGCCCATTGCATTGGCCTGGCTGCAAAACGGCGAACTGGCCCCCGATACCCCCGGGCGGCGAGTGCCGCACAGCTAAGTCAATTGCCCTTTCAACGAATACGGAACGACGCCCATGGCCTCCGCCAACAAGCAGCAAAAACGCGCCTCCCGCGCCAAGGCCAAGGCCAAGCAGAACCGCACCCAGCGGGCCGCCGCGCCGGTCGAACTGGACCCGAACGACGATCGCATCGATTTCGAATCGGTGGATCTGACCGAACTGTTCAAGAAAATGATCGACGCCGAAAAGATCAGCCAGCAAGCCATGTGCACGGCCTTCCTCGAAGACCCGTTGCTGGAACTGGTGTACGAGCAGGAAGGCGAAGAAGGCGCGATGGACTTCATCCTCGCCGCGCTGATCGAATATCGCCAATGGTCGGCCGAAACAGACGAAGCCGGCGCCCTGGCGTGGATCGAATCTCCGGCCTTCCAGGCCGACTATGTGGCGGCGTCCGACGCCATTGCCGCGCAAACCCAACAGAAACCGAACTGAGTTCCCATGGCCTCCCTGAACAAGCAACAGAAACGCGCCAAGCGTGCAAAAGCCAAAGCCAAGCAGATCAATATCCACGGCAGGAAACCCGCTGCACTGGACGATGATGAACTCGGACACCTCGCCGAGCCGATCCCGGAATACACCCTGGCGATGTTCAGCAAAATGCGCGACGCCGAAGCCGTCAGCCGCAGCGAAATGCTCTCGGTCCTGCTGACGAACCTCGCCTTTATCATCGTCGACCACCCAGAACTGCTGGACATGGAAAACGCCGACGACGAAGGCATGGCCGCCACCCACCTGGCCGCCGACATGCTGATCGACTACCGCATGTGGGCCGACGGCATGGACCGCGATGCCGCCCAGGCATGGCTGAGCGAACCACAGTTCATTACTGACTTCGGCACTGCGCTGGACGCCTACCGCGAGTCGCAGGAAATGCCGGCAGAAAAAGCCGAGTAAGGGTTACGGCGCAAACAAAAACGGCCGCTTGTCATCGCTGACAGCGGCCGTTTTTTGCTCCGAATTGGGCGCTTTCCTTCCGTCAGGCATCACGTATATCCCATTGACATATCCAACACAAAACCTATCCTTTGGACTCAAAGCGCCAGCAAAGGCGCAGGAGGTCCAAATGGAACAGACAACCCTTTTCATGAGCAATCGAAGCCAGGCCGTTCGCCTGTCAAAAGCCGTGGCCATGCCAAGCGACGTGAAACGGGTCGACGTGGTCGCCGTAGGCAGAGCCCGCATCATCACGCCCGCAGGTGAAACCTGGGACAGTTGGTTCGATGGCGAAAGCGTCACCGCAGATTTCATGACCGATCGCGAGCAACCCGCCGAACAGGAGCGTGAGTCGTTCTGATGATCAAGTACATGCTCGATACCAACATCTGCATCTTCACCATCAAGAACAAACCACAGGCGGTACGGGAGGCGTTCAACCGTCATCACGGCCAACTGTGCATCAGTGCGATAACGCTGATGGAACTGATCTACGGAGCGGAAAAGTCAGCAGCACCCGAAAAAAACCTGGCGGTCATCGAGGGCTTCGCTGCCCGACTTGAAGTCCTGCCCTTCGACAACGAAGCAGCAGCGCACACCGCAATGATTCGATCCGAACTGGCAAAGGCCGGCACTCCCATCGGCCCGTACGACCAAATGATTGCCGGGCACGCACGCTCACGCGGGTTTATCGTGGTCACCAACAATCTGCGGGAGTTTGAGCGCGTTCCGGGGTTACGTGTAGAAGATTGGGTTCACATCGAATGAACAATCGATAGAAACAAAAACGGCCGCTTGTCATCACTGACAGCGGCCGTTTTGCATTACGCGATATGGATCAGTTCAGCACCACCGCGCCGCGCTTTTCCAGTTTGCGACGGCGAGCCACCAGCAAGCCGGCCGCTACTACCAGGGCACTGAGCAAGCCGGTCGCGAGGATTTCCACACGATGGGCATCCTGGAACAGCATGATGGTCAGGGCCGCAACGATGAAGACGATCACCGCGTAGGTCAGGCCCGGGAAAAGCCACATGCTGAAGACGATTTTCTCACCACGAGCCATACGCTGCTTGCGCATGCGCAGTTGCGAAATCGCGATCACCAGGTACACCAGCAATGCGATGGCGCCGGAGCTTGCCAGCAGGAATTCGAACACGGCAGCCGGGGCCACGTAGTTGGCGAATGTCGCCAGGAACGCAGCGCCAGTGGACAACATCACCGCCCAGTAAGGCGTGCCACTCTTGTTGGTGCGCGTGGACATGGCCGGTGCATCGCCACGCTTGCCCAGGGAGAACAGCATCCGCGACGAAGTGTAGAGCGCCGAGTTCAGGCAGCTGGTCACAGCAACCAGTACCACGATGTCGACAATCATCTTGGCGTTCGGGATGCCCATGCGCTCAAGCACGGTCTGGTAGGAGCCCAGGCTTGCCAGTACCGGGTCGTTCCAAGGCACCAGGGCCACAACGATGAAGATCGACACGAGGTAGAACAAGCCGATCCGCCAGATCACCGAGTTGGTAGCCTTGGAGATTTGCTTGCCAGGGTTTTTCGATTCCGCGGCCGCGATGGTCACGATCTCGGTGCCCATGAAGGAGAACATGGTGGTCAGGATCGCGCCCAGTACCGCACCCATGCCGTTTGGCAGGAAGCCCTGGGTGTCGAACAGGTGCGAAACGCCGCTGACCTGGCTGTTCGGCAGGAAGCCGAAGATCGCCGCTACGCCGAGAATGATGAAACCGATGATCGCCAGGACTTTGATCAGGGCAAACCAGAACTCGAATTCACCGTAGTTCTTCACGCTGAACAGGTTGGTCACGGTCAACAGCATCGTGATGACCAGGGCGAAGGCCCAGATGTCCACGCCAGGGAACCAGGCATGCAGGATGGTCGCGGCAGCGTTGGCTTCCAACGGGATCACCAGAACCCAGAACCACCAGTACAACCAGCCGATGGTGAAACCGGCCCAGTGACCGATCGCGCGGTCGGCGTATGTCGAAAACGAACCGGTGTCCGGCGAGGCAACGGCCATTTCGCCGAGCATGCGCATCACCAGCACCACCAACATGCCGGCGGCGGCGTAAGCCAACAGAACAGCCGGACCTGCAGCGGCGATGGCGTGACCCGAGCCGACGAACAAGCCGGCGCCGATAACCCCGGCAATCGACAGCATGGTCACATGGCGCGGTTTGAGCCCCTGTTCGAGGCCATTAGAGCTTTGGGTACTGCTCATTAAAACTACCTTTGTAAGGAGAAGCGAATGCGTGCATCCCGTTCGGCGGACCTTCTCGTAAAAAGAAGCCAACAGGGCGTTCTGGATTCTGCACGCAATAATTGCGCCAAAATGTTTCAAATCCCTCTAGCCCGGCGATCTCACTTCGACCGGACGGTCATCGCAACCCATTGAATTCAATAGCACTTTGCCAGAGCGTTACCCTGCGACCCACTTTGCGGGGCAAATCTGCGCACCGGAAACACACCTGAAAATGGCCCTGCGCACATTAAAAGTGCACAACCGCTGCATTTGGCCGGATAGCGCTTCCAACACCCCGTCAAAGCTGGCAACATCGCGCCTTTTTTTGCGACAGCCACCGCGCTTTTTATCGACAGGCAAGGTTCAAACGGCTGTTCGGTTGTTGATGGGGCGACAGTCTGCTGCGCCGATGCGACAACCTGCCACACGCCAGCCGTTTACTGCCCGTAGCGCTGTTGGCTGCCATTGAAACGCTATGCTAGGTTGGCCGCCTCGCCAGGAAGGCCGCCAAGAGCAGGAGCGCAACATATATGAGGAACGCACATGGCTGAGGCCACGCCCGCGCTTGAAATCCGCAACTTGCACAAACGCTACGGTTCGCTGGAGGTGCTCAAAGGCATCTCGCTGACCGCCCGCGACGGCGATGTGATCTCGATCCTGGGTTCCTCCGGCTCCGGCAAGTCCACGTTCCTGCGCTGCATCAACCTGCTGGAAAACCCGCACCAGGGCCAGATCCTGGTGGCCGGCGAAGAACTCAAGCTCAAGGCTGCTAAGAACGGCGAGCTGGTGGCCGCCGACGGCAAGCAGATCAATCGCCTGCGCAGCGAAATCGGTTTTGTATTTCAAAACTTTAACCTGTGGCCGCACATGAGCGTGCTCGACAACATCATCGAAGCCCCGCGCCGCGTGCTCGGCCAGAGCAAGGCCGAAGCCATCGAAGTCGCCGAAGCCCTGCTGGCCAAGGTCGGCATCGCCGACAAGCGCCACGCCTACCCGGCGCAACTGTCCGGCGGCCAGCAACAACGCGCGGCCATCGCCCGCACCCTGGCCATGCAGCCCAAGGTCATCCTGTTCGACGAGCCCACCTCCGCGCTTGACCCGGAAATGGTCCAGGAAGTACTTAATGTCATCCGCGCGCTGGCCGAAGAAGGCCGCACCATGCTGCTCGTGACCCACGAAATGGGCTTCGCCCGTCAGGTCTCCAGCGAAGTGGTGTTCCTCCACCAGGGCCTGGTAGAAGAGCAAGGATCGCCACAGCAGGTGTTCGAAAACCCGCTTTCGGCGCGCTGCAAACAATTCATGTCCAGCAACCGCTAACGGAGCTATCCACATGCAGAACTACAAAAAGGTCTTCCTGGCTGCCGCCGTCACCCTGGCGTTCAGCGCCGGTGCCATGGCCGAAACCCTGAAGATGGGCATCGAAGCGGCCTACCCGCCGTTCAACAACAAAGATGCCAGTGGCAATGTCGTCGGCTTCGACAAAGAGATCGGCGACGCCCTGTGCGCCAAGATGAAAGTCGAGTGCACCGTCGTGACCTCCGACTGGGACGGCATCATCCCGGCCCTGAACGCCAAGAAGTTCGACTTCCTGATCTCCTCGATGTCGATCACCGACGAGCGCAAGCAAGCGGTGGACTTCACCGACCCGTACTACTCCAACAAGCTGCAGTTCATCGCCAAGAAAGACATCGACTTCAAAACCGACAAGGCGGCGCTCAAAGGCAAGATCATCGGCGCCCAGCGCGCGACCCTGGCCGGCACCTTCCTGGAAGACAACTATGGTGACGACATCACCATCAAGCTCTACGACACCCAGGAAAACGCCTACCTCGACCTGACTTCCGGCCGCCTGGACGGCATCCTGGCCGACAAGTACGTCAACTACGAATGGCTGAAAAGCGACGCTGGCCGTAGCTACGAGTTCAAGGGCGATCCAGTGGAAGAAAGCGACAAGATCGGTATTGCCGTGCGCAAGAAGGATCCGATCCGCGAGAAGCTGAACACCGCACTCAAAGAAATCGTCGCTGACGGCACCTACAAGAAGATCAACGACAAGTACTTCCCGTTCAGCATCTATTGATACTGACCTGCCTGACCGGCGCCCGATGGCGCCGGTTCTCGGCCTTGCCTGCCGCGATTTGAAAAGAAATCCATGATTATCGACCTCTACGGATTCGGCCCGGCGCTCGCCGCTGGTGCGCTGATGACTGTGAAACTGGCACTCTCGGCCCTGTGCCTGGGGCTGGTGCTCGGTCTGCTCGGCGCCTTGGCCAAGACTTCCCCGTACAAGCCGCTGCAATGGCTTGGCGGCACTTATTCGACACTGGTTCGCGGCATCCCGGAATTGCTCTGGGTGCTGTTGATCTACTTCGGCACGGTCAACCTGATGCGTGCCCTGGGCGAGTTCTTCGGCAACCCCGACCTTGAACTCAACGCCTTCGCCGCTGGCGTGATTGCACTGGGCCTGTGCTTCGGCGCCTACGCCACGGAAGTGTTCCGCGGTGCGATCCTCGCCATCCCCAAAGGCCATCGCGAAGCCGGCGTGGCCCTGGGCCTGTCGAAGTGGCGCATCTTCACCCGGCTGATCATGCCGCAGATGTGGCGCATCGCCCTGCCCGGCCTGGGCAACCTGTTCATGATCCTGATGAAGGACACCGCGCTGGTGTCGGTGATCGGCCTGGAAGAAATCATGCGTCATGCGCAAATCGGCGTGACCGTCTCCAAACAGCCGTTCACCTTCTATATGGTCGCCGCGTTCATGTACCTGAGCCTGACGGTGCTGGCGATGACCGGCATGCACTTCCTGGAAAAACGTGCCGCTCGCGGCTTCGCGAGGAGCACCCAATGAACTGGGAAGTCATCATCAAGTGGCTGCCGAAACTGGCCCAGGGCGCGACCCTGACCCTGGAACTGGTGGCCATCGCCGTGATCGCCGGTTTGCTGCTGGCCATTCCACTGGGCATCGCCCGCTCGTCGCGCCTGTGGTGGGTACGGGCATTTCCCTACGGCTACATCTTCTTCTTCCGTGGCACGCCGTTGCTGGTTCAACTGTTCCTGGTCTACTACGGCCTGGCGCAGTTCGACGCGATCCGTAACAGTTCGATGTGGCCGTACCTGCGCGATCCGTTCTGGTGCGCCACGGCGACCATGACCCTGCACACCGCGGCCTACATTGCGGAAATCCTGCGCGGCGCCATCCAGGCGATACCACCGGGCGAGATTGAAGCGGCACGGGCGCTGGGCATGTCCAAGCCAAAAGCGCTGTTCTTCATCATGCTGCCGCGCGCGGCGCGCATCGGCCTGCCGGCCTACAGCAACGAAGTGATCCTGATGCTCAAGGCCAGCGCCCTGGCCAGTACCGTGACCCTGCTGGAACTGACCGGCATGGCCCGTACCATCATTGCCCGGACCTACCTGCCGGTGGAGATTTTCTTCGCCGCGGGAATGTTCTACCTGGTGATGGCGTACGTGCTGGTGCGCGGCTTCAAGCTGCTGGAGCGCTGGCTGCGCGTCGATGCCTGCCAAGGGCGTTGATACGGGCGTGTTGACGGGCGAGGCCCTGCTCGCCCGCTTCACCGCGCTGGATGCGTTTCTGACAGAGCATCAGGCACTGTGGAAACCTCGACCGTTCACTCATCTGCAACTTCCTTGGGAAGCTTCCTACCCAGCTCTGGCCGAATGGCTACGCGAGCGGTCGCTGGAAGACGCGGAAAACGCCCACAATCAACCAGCCCTACTGAATGCGCCGGAACCCTTTGCTTCCTTGGCATCGATGTCCGTTGCCTTGAGTGCCGTGGATGAATTACCTGCACACGCACTCAAAGCGGCCGGCCATCGACTGAACGTCGATGTTCCGGGGCGTAAATGGCAACAGATCGAAGCTTTCGCCAGTCGATTGCAGTTCTGCGAAACACCGAAGCATTGGCTGGACTGGTGCTCGGGCAAGGGACACTTGGGGCGCCGCCTGCTGCAGCCGGGGCAACAGCTGACTTGCCTGGAATACGACCCGGCACTGGTAACCAGCGGCCAGGCACTCAGCCAGCGTCATCACCTGCATGCGCTGCATATCGAACAGGATGTGCTCGCGACAGACACTGCTACTTTACTGAGTGCGCACCACACGCCCGTCGCGCTTCACGCCTGCGGCGATTTGCATGTGCGGCTGATTCAACTTGCCAGCGCCACAGGCTGTAAACAACTCGCCATCGCGCCGTGCTGCTACAACCGGATCAGCCTTGCCCAATACTCGCCGATTTCCTCGGCCGCCCAAGGCTCCGGCCTACAGCTTTCCCTCGACGACCTCGCGCTGCCCATGAGTGAAACCGTCACCGCTGGCGCCCGCGTGCGCCGTCAACGCGACACCTCCATGGCCCGGCGCCTGAGCTTCGACTTGCTGCAGCGGCAACTGCGCGGCATGGACGAGTATCTGCCGACCCCTTCCCTGCCCAGCGCCTGGCTGGACAAACCCTTTGCCGATTACTGCCATCACCTGGCCGCACTCAAAGAGTTATCCACAGTCGGCCCGCAAAATTGGCCAGCCCTCGAAGCCGCCGGTTGGCAGCGACTGGCCGAAGTGCGCAACCTTGAACTGTTACGCGGACTTTTCCGACGCCCACTGGAGCTTTGGCTGGTTCTTGACCGGGCACTTTTCCTCGCCGAGCAGGGCTACAGCGTCCGCGTCGGCACCTTCTGCAAAACCCCGCTCACACCACGTAATTTCCTGCTCCTGGCCGAACGCGCTTAAACACACCCGGCCTGTGGATAACTCTGTTGATGAAATAATCGTGGATCCAATATCTACGCCTGTTTCAGGGCTAAATCCACAGTGTTCATTTTTTGTACACCCGCATAAAAAATCGAAAAAACAGGCATTTGCGGACAAATGAGAACGGATCCACAAATTCGGCCTAAACCCAGTGCGCCGCCAATGCCATTGTGCATAAGCATTTAACCAAAACGACATAAACGCCTAATCCCGGACCGCAGACAGGGGAAATTGCACCCTTTCATTACTCTTGATATACACACACGCAAGGGCGCCGGCAGCGCGGCCACGAACAAGAACATTCCTCCGACAGGATGCGCCAGTGACGTTCATTTCCTACGCACAGAATTTCGAAGACATACGCCTGTGGCGCGCCCTCAAAACCGTCGAGAACGGCTTCTACATCGACGTCGGGGCAAACGACCCCACCCATGACTCGGTCACCAAGGCGTTCTACGACAACGGCTGGACCGGCATCAACGTCGAACCCATGCCCAACTACTACGAAGCCCTGTGCCAGCAACGCCCCAAGGACACCAATCTGCAATGCGCAGCCGGGGAAAGTGCTGACGAACTGACCTTCTACGGCATCGCCGGCACCGGCCTCTCGACCCTCGACCCAGCCATGGCGAAAATGCACAAAGACGCCGGCATGGACGTTCGCACCCAGACGATCAAGTCCCGCACCCTGAGCTCCATCTGCGAAGAACACGCCCGGGGCCGCGCCATCCACTTCCTGAAAATCGATGTCGAAGGCCACGAAGAAACCGTCCTGCGCGGCATGGACTTCACCCGGTGGCGGCCTTGGGTGATCCTCATCGAAACCCCTTGGGCCCGCGACCAGGCCTGGGAAACCCTCGTCACCGACGCCGGCTACCACTCCATCCTGTTCGACGGCATCAACACCTACTACCTCGCCGAAGAACACCTGAACCTCAAGCCCGCCTTCGACATCCCACCGTGCAACCTGGACGAGTTCCAGTTCTGCAAAGGCCACAACTTCAGCCACCCCGTCAGCGACGCCGAACACCAACTCACCGCCGCCCTGCAACGCGCCGAACAGGCCGAAGCACAGCTGCGCGCAATGCAAAACAGTCGAACCTGGAAAGCCATTCAGAAACTCAAGAAAACCTTGCTACGCGCCTGACCCGAAGCCCGCGCAAAAATAGTCAGAATTCAGGGGTTTACAGAACCTATCCAATCGCTATAATCGTCGCCCTGACACGCCGGTATAGCTCAGATGGTAGAGCAACTGACTTGTAATCAGTAGGTCCCGGGTTCGATTCCTGGTGCCGGCACCATACAAAACAAAGCCCCTGCAGAAATGCAGGGGCTTTGTTGTTTCCGGGCTTTGAAAAATCGCTTTCAGTGACCCGCGCTCTGACCACCATCCACGTGCAGGATTTCGCCAGTAACAAACTTGGCGCCGTCCAGATACACGACCGCCTGCGCAATATCGTCTATCTCGCCCATGTGCCCGACCGGGTGCAGACTGCCCAGTGCTTCATGGGTTTCTGCGCCGTGCATTGGGGTCTTGATGATGCCCGGGCTGACCGCGTTCACCCGGATTCCGCGCTTGGCGTATTCGATGGCCAGGGATTTGGTGGCCGCGTTGAGGCCGCCCTTGGTCAGCGAAGCCAAGACCGATGGCACACCGTCGATGGCGTGGTCCACCAGGCTGGTGGTGATGTTGACGACGTGGCCGCTGCCTTGCTTTTCCATCTCGGCGATAGCGAGTTGAGTGATGTAGAAGAAGCCATTGACGTTCACCGACAACACATTGGCGTAGTCTTCTGCCGTGTATGCGGTGAACGGCTTGGCGATGAAGATCCCGGCGTTGTTGACCAGGGTATCGATGCGACCGAAACGGGACATCGTTTCACGGATGACGCGCCGGGCGGTTTCCGGCTCGCCGATGTCACCGGCCACGGTGAGAATGTCCGGATCGGTGGATGGCTTGATCGAGCGCGAAGTGGCGACGATCCGGTAACCGAGTTCACGAAAGGCTTTGACCATACCGTCGCCGAGACCTTGTGACGCGCCGGTGATGACGATGACTTTTTTCGAAATGCTCATGATGAAGACCTCTGACAATTAAAAGTGGGGGTAAAAATCTGTGATCAGGCGTCGGCCGGTGCCTTGGCCATTTCTCTCAACATCTGTTCGTAGTACTCGACCGATTGCGAGCCGGACACCAGGTGGCGACCGTTCAGCACCATGGCCGGGACCGAATTGATGCCGCGCTGCTGGTAGTACGCTTCAAGTTCCCGCACCTCAGTGGCGAACGCACCGGACGCCAGCACCTCTTGTGCAGTTGCCCCGCCCAGCCCCGCTTCAGTCGCCAGACTCACCAGTGTCTGGTGATCGCTCGGGTTCTGGCCTTCACTGAAATAGCCCCGCAGCAGCACCTTCTTCAGCTCGACTTGCCGCCCTTCCTGCAACGCCCACAGCAACAAACGGTGTGCATCAAAGGTGTTGTAGAAATGCGTGCGCTTCTCCAGATCGAACTTGAAGCCGATGGCCTCGCCGCGAGCGATCTGCATCGCCTTGCCGGCGGCGACGTCGTCGGCGGTTCTCCCGTACTTGCGCATCAGGTGCTCGACCGCTGGCTCACCTTCAGCCGGCATGTTCGGGTTCAATTCGAACGGCTTGTAGGTCAGCTCGACCGAGACTTCCCCGGCCACGTTCTCGATCGCCTGCTCCAGCGCCGTCGCCCCCAGCGCGCACCAGGGGCACACCACATCGGAGATGAAATCGATGGTGACGGAGGACGTCATGACTTGCCCTCCGCCTCGGCCAGTTGCTTGCGGTACTGGGTGGTGGTGATTCCGGCGTAACCCCAGTTATCGGTGTCGACTTCCTCGATCACGATGTGGGTCAGGTCAGGGCGCTTGTTGAGGACGCGTTCCAGTGTTTCAGTGATTTCGGCGATCACCTGAGCTTTCTGCTCAGTGGTAACGCCATCGCGGGTGATGCGTACAGTTACGAAAGGCATGAGGGCAACTCCAGTGACCTTCCCGTCGGGATGATGGGAGAGGCGTTGGAGGTGACTGTATGAGGTTGGCGGGAGGGGATAAAGGTGGGGACGGGAACTTCATTCGTTACGTGGTGTAATTAATGAAAGAGTGGACCTGCAAAGTACTTGCGCCAATCGAGAGACTTGGCAACTTTCTCAATTTCGGCGATGTGTCGAGAAGAGAGTTTGGCTTCTTAGCTAAATCACTTGAAGGTCAAGTAAGGCCTCTGGATGCTGACTCGCCACACGCAGCAGCGTTTGTGCGGCTCCCGTCGGTTGCCGTCGCCCTTGCTCCCAGTCCTGCAGCGTACGCAAACTGACTCCAATCAGCTTGGCGAATGCACTTTGAGACACACCCACTTTGGCCCGTGCTTCGGCTGCCGCAGACAACGGCACCTCTGTCACGCGAGCGGCTTTGCCTGCTTTCATTTGACGCACAGAGTCCAGCAAGTCCTGCTGGAATTGTTCCAGTTCATTGACCATTGCTGATTTCCTCCTTCAGTTGCTTAAGGAAGGCTGCGGGCAAATTATCGAACTTCGCCTTGGTATAGGCGATTAACAACCAGATTGAGCCTTCAGAAAGCGTGTTGTAGTAAATGACACGAGTACCGCCGCGTTTGCCCATCCCGCTACGGGACCAACGAACCTTGCGCAGACCACCGCTACCAGGAACCACATCGCCGGCCAACGGATTAGCCGCCAGCCAGGTAATGAATTCATGACGTTCGCCATCGTCCCAGATGGACTCAGCATAACGCTTGAAGATTTCGGTTTCGACAATCGTGAACATGGGCCGAACTATACGGCATTGCCGTATACACGAGCAATCGGTTCAAAGTGCTAAGACATATCGCCGCGGACGACACCTTCGCAAGACGTGTTACCGAAATCGAGTTTCGGCGACATGAGCACATCAACAGCACAAAAAAGCCCCGAACCAGTCGGGGCTTCTTCTTTTTTCTCATCCTCTGATCAGGCCTCGACACCACACCCCATCATCAGAAGATATTGATCGGGTAATCCACAAACACACGCACTTCATTGCCGCTGACGTTGTACTCGCTGGACTTCTGCGACACACGCAGGACCGAGCTGCGCAGTTTCACGCTGAGGTCTTTGGCCGGGCCGCTTTGGACGACGTATTTGATCTGGTTGAAGATCTCGCGCTCGGTGCCGCCTTCGCTGGTGGAGGTGGTGATGTTGTCACCGCGTACGTAGGCGAAGTTGTAGCTCAGGCCCGGTACACCGAAGGTGCTGAAGTCCAGGCCGTAGCCCAGCTGCCAGCTGCGTTCGTCTTCGGCGTTGAAGTCGGACCAGTAGGAGTTTGCCAGGTAGATGGTGTTGCCACCGTCGCCGACGCGACCTTGATCTTTCTGGTAGCCGCCGTAGGCGTAGCCCAGGTTGCTGTCGCCAGTGCTGCGCTGGTGCGCGAGGGTGAACGAGTGCGGGCCGGTGATGAAGGTGGCCGCCAGGCTCCAGATTTTGTTGTCGTCGCCGGTGATACCGTTTTCGCGGACGTAGGAATCGTCCAGCTTGGTGCGGTAGCCGTTGAAGTCCAGGGTCAGGGACTGATCCTTGTCGATCGGGAATACGTAGTTGGCGTTCACGTATTGCTTTTTCAGCACGTCTTCGACGTCGGAAGCGTACAGCGCGGCCTTGAATTGTTCGGTGAACTGGTAGCTACCGCCCAATACGTTGATCGACTTCAAGCCACCGCTGTCACGGCCTTCAGCGCTTTTACGCGATTCGGCGGTGAAGCGCCCGGCGTCCAGTTGCAGGCCTTTGATCTCCCTGGAGGTGATCAGGGTGCCGGTGTAGCTTTCCGGCAGCAGGCGCGAGTTGTCGTAGTTCAGCACCGGCAGGGCCGGCATCTGGTCGCCGTAGGTCAGGGTGGTGCTGGACAGGCGGAACTTGATCGCTGCGCCGCCCTTGGACAGGTCGTCCGCCGGCTGGCCGCTGTCGCCCTTTTTGAAGAAATCGATGCCTTGCGCGCCGCTACGGTCTTCGCTGCGCTCCAGGTTCAATGCGTACAGGCCGAAAGCGTCGACGCCCACACCCACGGTGCCCTGGGTGAAGCCGGACGAGAACGTGCCGATGGCCGCCTGGCCCCACTCGGATTTATCCGGGTTGCCGTCTTTGTAGTCACGGTTGATGTAGGCGTTGCGCAGCAGCACTTTGAGGCTGCTGTCTTCAACGAAACCCTTTGATTCGGCCTGGTCGTTCGCCATGGCCTGTGTAGCGCTCAACATCCCCAGAGCAATCAGGCTGATTCTCTTGTTCAACATTTTGTTTTTTTCCTTGATACGGTTGATACGCGCTGTGTCGAATGGCCGAAACGGCGCTATTGCACTCTTATTTCAAGGCGAAAACAAAAAGGCCCGCCCACGATTTCTCGCGGCGGGCCTTTTATTGTTTTTGAGTCGTGGCAGTCGGCCACAGGCGTTGGGCCGAATCGTAGCTGCGCACTTAACAACGTGTCAATTTCATGAATCGTCTAAAAACAGGCGAAAAACGTCTAAGAAAATGCTTTACGCGGCAGGAATATTCAATCGATGCAGCCTTCGAGGCCACAGGCTGCTACGGAACGGGATGAGAGCTGCTCCGGCAGCGACTGTCCCAGCCATTGCGCAAATGCCTGGGGTTTGCCCAGCCATGGCCCGATATCGATCAGGGTGAATTGGCCATTGTGTTCAAGCACCAGGGTCGGAAAACCCTGCCCGCCCACCTTGGCCAGCAAAGCCCGGCTGTCCTTGATATGGCCTTCGGTGTCGGCTGCCCCGAAGGCTCTTTCGAAGGCTTGAGGCTCCAACCCCATACCGTGGGCCAGTTCAAGCAGTACCGACTCGTCGGCGATGCGGCGCCCTTCCACGTAGTGAGCACTTTGCAAACGCCCCAACAACTCCAGCCCGCGACCTGCCATTTGCTCGGCCGCCAGCACCGCAGCGATGGGTGGAGCCGAGTCGAACACGGCGCTGTGATCACGCAGCAAACCTTCGAAATAAGCTTCACCGAACGGCTGCCCGCTGTATTCGGCAATGCGCCGGTCATGGGGCATGACGTAACTGCGCAGTTGTGGCGAAACCTTTTGCCGATTGGCTCCTGTCATCATGCCGCCGCCGTGGGCAAGCACGGGCAGCACAGCCTGGGCGGCTTGCACCAGCGGTTTGGCGCCGTAGCACCAACCGCACAACGGGTCGTAGATGTAATGCAGGATCATGGGAAAGCTCCGATAGAAATTCAGGAAAATTCGATGTCGGCAGATTAGTGCCGCAGCGGTCTCGGAAAAACGCCGGATCAGCTTTCAGTCTGTTGCTTGAATCGGTCGAATGGTTGCGTAAACCCTTTGTACCAAATCGGAAACAATTCGACACAATCAAATGAGATAAATTCTCAGTTACAGCTAACAACAGCAAATGACAAGCATTAGTATTCGCGCCCTCCAGATGCTTCAACCTAAAAATCCCACGGATGCGCTCTTCAATGCCTGCCCCTTTTCGCCTTGCGCCCTACAGCCTTGGGCTCTCTGCCTTGTTGTCTGCCGGTTTTTCCTTCGCTGCACCGACCACCCTGCCTGCCACATCAATCAGCGCCGAAACTGAAGCCGACGACCCGCGCGTGACACAAACCAACACGGCGACCCGGACTGCCACACCGGTACGCTACGTGCCACAAGCCATCGACTCGATCAAAACCTCGAACGTGATGAATTACGGCAGCAACGATCTGGGCACGGCGCTCAGTGGCATCCCCAACGTCAGCAGCGGTGCCGACACACGCTTCGACAGCCTGCGCATCCGCGGTTTCGACGCCAGCAACGATTTCTATCTCGATGGCATCCGCGACGACAGCCAGTACGTGCGCGACTTGCACAACATCGAACGCATCGACGTGTTAAAAGGCCCTGCCGCCGTGCTGTATGGCCGTGGCAGCCAGGGCGGCATCGTCAACCGGGTGAGCAAACTGCCCGAGTTCGGTCGCCGCTCGACCATCGAAGCCCAGGGCGGTAGCGAAGACTTGCGCAGCCTGTATGCCGACCTCAGTACCGATCCTTCCGAGAACATCAGCCTGCGCCTGAACATGGGCAACATGGACGAGAACAGCTTCCGCGATGGCGTGAGTGGTAATCGCCAGCTGTTCGCACCCTCGATGAGCTGGCAGCTGACACCCGACCTGAACTGGTTGGTGCAGTACGAATACAGCCGCTACAACCGCACGCCGGATCGTGGCATCCCCGGTGTAAACGGCCGCCCGGCCGACGTAGGACTCGATACCACCTACGGCAGTGAAAACGATTTCATCGACGACAAGGCACAAACCCTGCGTTCGAAACTCACCTATGAACTGAGCGACAACTGGCAACTGCGCCAGACCTTGGGTGTGTTCAAGCTCGACAGCGATTTCGACAATACTTACTTGAGCGGCTATGTCCCGGCCAGCAACAAGGTCACGCGCCAGCACTGGCAGCAGGACCTGAATACCCGCAATGTCTACAACAACGTCGAGCTGGAAGGTGGCTTCGATACTTTCGGCCTGGAGCACCGCTTGCTCACCGGCATCGAGATCGGCAGCCAGCGTCGCGACCCGCTGCTGTACACCGCCGCCACTTCCGGGCCGGGCAGCTCCCCGGTGCCGGCGCTGGACCTGTACGCCCCCGACCGCAATTTGCGTCATACCGGGCGCATGGTGGTATCGAGCAACACCCACACCGAGGTCGAGAGCCGTGCGGTGTATGTGCAGGATCAACTGCGCCTGAACGATCAATGGCAGTTGCTCGCCGGCCTGCGTTACGACACGTTCGATATCGAGTCGACCAACAAGGTGCGCGACATTTCCGAGGACAGTGACAGCCATAGCACCAGCCCTCGCGTTGGCGTGGTCTGGACGCCGCTGCAAAATCACTCCTTCTACGCGTCCTGGAGCAAGACGTTCTCGCCGGTCGGTGGTGGCTTGATCGGCATCACCCCGGGTGCGGCCGGTAACAGCAATGACCTGAGTCCCGAGCTGACCAGGCAGAAGGAAATCGGGGTCAAGAGTGACTGGCTCGATGATCGCCTGAGCACCACACTGGCCATCTACGAGCTGGAGCTCTACAACCGCCGCACCAGCGATCCGAACAACCCGACCATTACCCTGCTCTCCGGGCTGCAACGTTCTCGCGGGATCGAGCTGACCGCTGCCGGCAGGATTACCGGCAACTGGTACGTGCGCGGTGGCGTGGGTCTGCAGGACGCAACCATCGAAAAGGACAACAACGGCCTGGAAGGCAAGCGCATCAACAACGTGGCCAAGCACAACGGCAGCCTGTTCCTGACCTGGAAACCGGAAATGGGCTGGTACGCCGAAACCGGTTTGACCCTGGTTGGCGACCGCTATGCCGACAACCTCAACACCGTCGTGTTGCCGGGTTATGGTCGCTGGGACGCCTTGGCGGGCTTCCGTCAAAAGGATTGGGATTTGCGCGCGGCGCTGAACAACATCAGCGACAAGACGTATTACTCATCGGCGACCAGTGCATTCCAGATCCAGCCTGGGGCACCGCGTAGCCTGGTGGTGACGGGTACCTACAGCTTTTAAAACACCGATCACCTGTGGGAGCGGGCTTGCTCGCGAAGGCGTCGTGTCAGCCAATGGCAACGTTGCTGACACACCGCTTTCGCGAGCAAGCCCGCTCCCACAGGGTTCAGCGTGTTGAAAAAAAAAAGCGCTGCCATCCCGGCAGCGCTTTTTCTTGATCAATCCGTTGTTGTTCTTCTTATCCTTCCATTACATCCCACAACGCATCCAGTTCTGCTTCGCTGAATAAACCAGCAGGGTAACGCTCGATCATCGTCCGGCGCGGATCAGTTTCACTGATCTGACGCATTCCATTGGACTTGAACCACTGCGCCAGAATCTGGAGCGATTCGCTGTTTACGGCCAGGGGATGCAACGCCTTGTCGCTCACTACGTTCACTTCGGCGTTCATTTCAGCGCTCTCTCCCGGTTTGTGAGCGGCTAACTTATCCAAGGTTTATGACAGAACATCGAAGTCCTCCCCCTCCCCGAGTTACAACAACAGAGATACAAGAGCTGTGCCAAGGTGTCTGAAGTGTGGCCTCGCGGATACAAAAAAGCCCGCAACCCTGAAGGGCTGCGGGCTCTGCGAATTGCGGGAGGCTGATTTACAGTTTGAGAAATTTCGCAATCAACTCAAGATGTTACGACCTCACTCACTCCTTGTGTGGCGCGGGTTGCTGCTGGGTAAGGCAGTGAATATTGCCGCCCCCCAGTAACAGTTCACGACCAGGCACCATCACCACTTCATGCTGTGGGAACAGGTTCTGCAGGATTTCCTTTGCCGGGCCATCCTGCGGGTCGTCAAAGCATGGCGCGATGATCCCGCCGTTGACGATCAGGAAGTTCACATAGGAACCGGCCAGACGCACAGTCGGGTTACGTTCCTGAGTACCATCTACCGGATCGACTCCGGCACATTCTTCCTCGGTCGCAAACAGTGGGCCCGGGATCGGCATTTTGTGCACCGTGAACGGGCGACCCTTGGCGTCGGTGCTGCTTTGCAGCACTTTCATCGCCGCCTGGCAGCGCGGGTAGTTCGGGTCCTGCGGATCATCGGTCCAGGCCAGCAGCACTTCACCCGGACGCACGTAGCAGCAGAAGTTATCCACATGGCCGTCGGTTTCGTCGTTGAACAAGCCATCCGGCAGCCAGATGATTTTATCCACAGCCAGGTTCGCACTCAGGACCGCTTCGATTTCTTCGCGGTTCATGTGCGGGTTGCGATTGCGGTTGAGCAAGCACTCTTCGGTGGTGATCAGCGTGCCTTCGCCGTCGACGTGAATCGAACCGCCTTCAAGTACGAAGCCTTCGGTGCGGTAACGCGGGCTGCGTTCGATCTCGAGGATCTTGCCGCCGACCTGCGAGTCACGGTTCCACGGCGAATACAGGCCGCCGTCAAAACCGCCCCAGGCATTGAAGTCCCAGTTTACGCCACGGACTTCGCCACTGTTATTGATGACGAAAGTCGGACCTGAATCGCGAACCCAGGCGTCGTCACTGGACATTTCCACTACGCGAATATTCGGCATGTCCAGACGGGCACGGGCGTTTTCGTACTGGCCGGCGGAAACCGCCACGGTGACCGGCTCGAAACGGGCGATGGCCTTGGCCACGGCCACGTGCGCGGCCTGTGCCGGTTTGCCACCCAGGCGCCAGTTGTCCGGGCGCTCGGGCCAGATCATCCAGGTCTGGGTTTGGGGTGCCCATTCGGCTGGCATGTAGAAGCCGTCGGCGCGAGGGGTGCTGTTCAACGTGGTCATGACTCAGGACTCCGGAGTGGCGTTGATGCCTGACAGAAAAGAAAGCGCATGGGTACACGCCGTGGACTGGTGACTTTATATCCGATAAATATCGGCTTTTAAAGCACCGCCAATCCGTAGCTACAAAAATAATCGACAAAAAGCCGATATCAATCGAATTAACACCACCACCTCTGTGGGAGCGAGCTTGCTCGCGATGAGGCCATTCCAGTCACAGATTTTTCGACTGAAAGACCGCTATCGCGAGCAAGCTCGCTCCCACAGGGGGAATGTGGTTACAGGCCTTCCGCCAGCACCTTCGACAGCATGTCCACGAAGAAATCCACGCTCTGGCGCGAAGTGACCATCGGTGGCTTGATCTTGAGGATATTCAGGTAATCGCCGGTCGGCTGCATGAAGATCCCCAGTTCCCGCAAACGATCGCACAGTGCAGTGGTTTCCTCGGTGGCCGGCTCCAGGGTGTCGCGGTTGCGGATCAACTCGACGCCCAGGTAGAAACCGGAGCCATGCACCGCGCCCACTAACGGATGAATATCGATCAACGCTTCGAGGCGCTGCTTGAAGTGGCCGCCAATGATCTGAGCGTTCTCCCAGAGTTTTTCCTCTTCCATCACATCCAGCACGGCCATGCCGACCTGGCAACTGACCGGGCTGCCACCGGCGGAGGAGAAGAAATAACCCTCGGCCTCCAGCGCCTCGGCGATTTCCCGGCGGGTGATGACCGCGCCCAATGGCTGGCCGTTGCCCATGCCTTTGGCCATGGTGATGATGTCCGGCACCACACCTTGCTCTTCGAAGCCCCAGAAGAAATCGCCCATGCGTCCGTAGCCGACCTGCACTTCGTCGGCGATGCACACGCCGCCCTGGGCCCGGACCATGCCATAGACTTGCTTCAAATAGCCTGGTGGCAGCGAGATACCGCCGGCATTGCCGTACACCGGTTCGCAGATGAAACCGGCCAGTTGGCGCTTCTGTTCGGCAATTTTCGCCAGGTTGTGCTCGACGCTGCGCACATAATCCGGCGCACTGTCCGGCCCGCGGAACTCACCGCGATAGGTGTTTGGCGCGGTCACCGGATGTACCCAATCCGGGCGGCTGCTCAAGGCCTTGGGGTTGTCGGCGATCGAGGTCGAAACCGAGTCCGCGCCCACCGTCCAGCCGTGATAGGCCTCCAGCACGCTGAGCATGTCGCGGCCACCGCTGTAGGCCCACGCCAGGCGAATCGCCAGGTCGTTGGCCTCGCTGCCGCTGTTGACCAGGAACACGCGGTCCATGCCGTCAGGGGACAGTTTCAGCAAGCGTTCGGAGAACTCGGCCACGGCCGCGTAGTTGAAACGCGAGTTGGTGTTGAGCAACGACCACTGGCGGCTGGCGACCGCCGCCATGCGCGGATGACCGTGGCCCAATACCGCGACGTTGTTGAGCATGTCGAGGTAGGAGCGCCCCTGCATGTCGATCAAATGGTTGCGCCAGCCACGCTCGATGCGCGGCGGGTCGACGTAATAATGTTTTTGCGTACGGGCGAAACTGGCGTCACGCCTGGCCAGCAAGGTCGCGCCGTCGAGCTCTGCTTCGGCATCACAGGCCAGCCCCAGCAATGCCGCAGGAGATGGGCACAGTGCCTGCCAGGCAGCGGCGCGCGATGGCGTGCAGAACAACGGGGCATCGATCGACGCGCCACGGCTCAACTGCACGATCAACGGCCCGCTGACCGAACCCAGTACCTGGCCTTTGACCAGTGCCGCGCCACTGTGCAGCGACGGCGTGACACCCCAAAGCCGCACACTCAATTGCGGGCCGTCCAGTTGCAGCACGCCCGCCGACGGGTGGTGCACCACACCGGCAAACGGTGCTTCGACCGTCGTGCCCTGAGGTACACGCAACTCGACGTGCAAGGGGCAAGTGTCCGGTTCGGTGGCGCTGTCCGGGCGGGTGTGGGACAGGCGGTACTGTCCATAGCGACTGGCCGCCAGACCATGAGCCACGGCCGCTTCATCCAGCAGGCGCTGATCGACACCCTCCTGCTCCCAGTTCCCGGCCTCGAAATGCGGGCTGAGCACCCCCAGGTCGATCAAGGCGAACTCACGCCCCACCAGGCTTGGCAACAGCGGTGCAAAGCCTTCACTGCCGATGACCGGAAGGCTGTGGCCGACAGCAGTGAGGATCGCCGCTTCCATCAATGCCAACGGCACCGACGTGGCCACACGGAAGATTTCCCATTCATGGACCAGGTTATCGCGACTGTAAGCATTGCCCGGATCGATGCTGACCTGCTGTTCGCCACTGAGCACCAGCACCGCCGCACGGGCGACGATCAGCGGCCACAGCGCCAGCAGCTCTTCGTGTTGCAAGGGGTTGACCGCATGGTAAGCCTGGATTGCCGGCAAAATGCAGAACGGATCGCCCTCGCCATGATGCAGCAGCGCGGCGCAGGTGACCGACAGATCGGTAATGCGCCAGGTACGCACCAGGTCACCGAAATCGATCACGCCTTGCAGTTGCCAATGGCGTTGCGCATCGCGCTGCCACACCACGTTGTCGTCGGTGATGTCCATATGAATGGCCTGCACCGGCAGCCTGGCTTCCAGCGGCTGCAAATGCCGCTCGGCTTGTGCGCACGCTTCGACGATCAGTTTGCGTTGGGCTTCATCCTTGATCACCGGCAGCAAGTGCGCGATCAGGGCGTGAGCGTGGCGGGCGTCCCATTGCAGGGTTCGCACCAGGCCCGGATGATCGAAATCCGCCAGGGCCAGGTCCATTTCACCGCACAGGCGACCGAAACCGGATACCACCGTCGGGTTGAAATGGCCGAGGCTCGTCAGCGGCTGGCCTTCGATGTAGTCGAGCAGACGAACGTGCACTGCCTGGCCACCCACGTCCAGAGACAGCAGGTCTGCACCGTTTTTCGCCGCGATAACACGCGGCACATGGACATCGGGGTGCTCGCCCAAGTGCTTGAGCCCGGCATGCTGTGCCTGAAGCTCAACGACCGAGTAGTCGCCACGGCAGATTTTCAGGACGAAACGCCCCCGCTCGCTGTCGACGCGGTAGTTCAGGTCTTGCTGGCTGCCGAGGGGCTGCAGTCTGCCGCTGAACCCGTAATGTTCTTCCAGCAGCTCTAGCGCTTGCTCCGCAGACACCTGCGGGCTGGGCAAACTGGCGCGATGAATCAACGTGGCGAGCGGCATACAACAACCCCTGAAATTTTATTAGGCGCCTATATCGCCACTGCTTCGGGCGATACGCAACCCCCCGCAAGCCGGTATGGGTGTTCTGGCACTCGCCTCCAATGGCACTTTGCGCAAGAATGACGGCCCTAAACACATGCATCTGGAGATGCCCACCATGAATGTAGTGACCACCGACCTGCCCGGTGTTCTGATCCTCGAACCCAAGGTCTTTGGTGACGATCGTGGTTTCTTCTACGAGAGTTTCAATGCCAGGGCCTTCAAAGAGGCTACCGGGGTGGACACTGAGTTCGTTCAAGACAATCACTCCCGTTCGCAGAAGGGTGTGCTGCGCGGCCTGCATTACCAGCTGGAAAATACCCAGGGAAAACTGGTCCGCGTCACAGTCGGTGAAGTGCTGGACGTCGCCGTGGACATCCGTCGCAGCTCGCCGCACTTCGGCAAATGGGTCGCCGTGCGGCTGTCCGCCGCCAATCATCGGCAGCTCTGGGTCCCGGAAGGTTTTGCCCACGGGTTCGTCGTACTCAGCGAATTTGCCGAGTTCCTTTACAAAACCACCGACTACTACACGCCATCGGCCGAACGCTGCATTCGCTGGGACGACCCGGACCTGGCCATCGACTGGCAACTGAAAGGCACGCCGCAACTGTCGGCCAAGGATCAGGCCGGCGTGTTTTTCAAGGACGCTGACGTCTTTGCCTGAAAGGCCGGCTGAAACTCGCCTTTCAAGATGCAGCTGACCCAAGGCGGGCAAGCCTAGGCATAATGCGCCTGTACCCACAGGCGCATGCTGCTCATGAAACCGACTCTCCCCCCCAGACCCCGTTGGCGCAGCCTGGCCCTGCTGGCACTGTGCCTGGCGCCGTTGCTGTGGCCGCTGGAGCATCTGGCCGAGCGCTATTACCGCAGCGAACTGGCCAGCCAGAATCGTCAGACCCTCGACCTCTATGTCGCCAACCTGCTGGGCACCCTGCACCGCTATGAAGTGTTGCCGCAAATCCTCGGTGACCTTCCGGCCCTGCGCGCCGTGCTCGGTGCACCGGACGATGGCGTCACCCAGGGCAATGCCAACCGCCTGCTGAAAAATATCGCCACCCAGACCGGTGCCGAAGTCATGTACCTGATGGACGCCACCGGCAAGACGCTGGCTGCCTCCAACTGGGACAAGCACGACAGTTTCGTCGGGCGCAATTTTTCCTTCCGGCCTTATTTCAGCGAAGCCATGGCCGGGCGGCTCGGGCGCTTCTTTGGTTTGGGTACCACCTCCGCCAAGCGCGGTTACTTCTTCGCCGCCGGCGTGCGTGATGGCGAAAAAATCATGGGGGTGCTGGTGGTCAAGGTCGACCTCGACCACACCGAAAGCCTCTGGGGCAAAACCCCGGAACAACTGCTGCTGACCGACCACAACGGCGTGGTCATTCTCACCTCGCGACCGGAGTGGCGATTCCGCTCGACCCGCCCGTTGAGCGAGGCCGAAAGCAAAGCCATCACTGCGATCCAGCCCTATCCAACCCGCGATCCCAAACCGCTGGAGCTCAACCCCAACGCCTGGCTGACCCAGACCCAGCAGATTGCCGAAACCGGCTGGAATGTCAGCATCCTCGCCCCGCGCACCTTGATCGACCGTCCGGTGCGCACGGTGGTGGCCATCGGCGGTGCAACGCTGCTGGTGTTGATGCTGTTGCTTGGCCTGATGATGCAGCGCCGCCGCCATTACCTCGATCGCATTGCTTTCGAAGCCAAGGCCCGCCGCGAACTGGAAGGCCGGGTCGCCGAGCGCACCAGCGATCTCGAAGGCCTGAACCGGCGCCTGAAACAGGAAGTACTGGAACGCGAGCAGGCCCAGCAGGAGCTGGTCCGCGCCCAGGACGATCTGGTCCAGGCCGGCAAACTGTCGGCGCTGGGCACCATGTCGGCGAGCATCAGCCATGAACTCAATCAGCCGCTGGCAGCCATTCGCAGTTATGCGGAAAACGCCGAGATATTGCTCGACCACCAGCGCACCGACGATGCCCGCGGCAATCTCAAGCTGATCAGCGAACTGACCGGTCGCATGGCCTCGATCATCGCCCACCTGCGCGCCTTTGCCCGGCGCGACCGGCATGCCCCGGAAAGCGTAGCCCTGCAACCGGCGCTGGATGATGCCCTGGCCTTGCTGGCCAAGCGCCGGCGCAGCATGGACGTCGAGCTGATCCGTGATCTGCCCGCCGCCACCCTGTGGGTCGAGGCCGGGGAAACCCGCCTGCGCCAGGTGCTCGGCAACCTGCTGGCCAACGCCCTGGATGCCCTGACGGAAAAAGGCCCGCCACGCAAACTCTGGTTGAGTGCCCAATCCACGGCCGAAGGCGTCAACCTGTACATTCGCGACAACGGCCCGGGCTTTTGCATGGAGGCCCTTGGACGCGCCAGCGAGCCGTTCTACACCACCAAGACCCGAACCCAGGGCCTGGGCTTGGGGCTGGCGATTTGCGAAACGCTGATGCGCGCCTTCGGGGGTGAACTGTCGTTCGCCAACCACAAGGAAGGCGGCGCCCTGATTACCCTGAAGCTGCGCGCAGGCGCACCAGGCGTGAGCCTGCAACCGTCCGAGGACCGAAGTGCATGACCATCGACAACCGCATTCAGGTCGTGTTGATCGACGACGATCCCCACTTGCGCCAGGCCTTGAGCCAGACGCTGGATCTGGCCGGTCTGAAGATCCTGCCGCTGGCCGAAGCCAAGGGCCTGGCCGGGCAACTGGAGCGCGACTGGCCGGGTGTGGTGGTCAGCGATATCCGCATGCCCGGCATGGACGGTCTGGAACTGCTGACCGAACTGCACGCCCAGGACCCTGAATTGCCGGTGCTGCTGATCACTGGCCACGGCGATGTGCCACTGGCGGTGCAGGCCATGCGCGCCGGGGCCTATGACTTTCTCGAGAAGCCGTTCGCCAGCGACGCCCTACTCGACAGCGTGCGCCGCGCGCTGGCCCTGCGCCGCTTGGTGCTGGACAACCGTAGCCTGCGGTTGGCCTTGAGCGACCGCAACGAGCTGAGCGCCCGCCTGGTTGGCCATTCACCTTCGATGCTGCGCCTGCGCGAGCAGATCGGCGCCCTGGCGGCGACCAGGGCCGACGTGCTGATCCTCGGCGAAACCGGCGCGGGCAAAGAAGTGGTGGCCCGGGCGCTGCACGATCTATCAGGCCGGCGCAACGGTCCGTTCGTGGCGATCAATGCCGGTGCTCTGGCCGAATCAGTGGTCGAAAGCGAGCTGTTCGGCCACGAGCCCGGCGCCTTCACCGGCGCGCAGAAACGCCGCATCGGCAAGTTCGAATTCGCCAATGGCGGCACCTTGTTCCTCGATGAAATCGAAAGCATGAGCCTGGATGTGCAGGTCAAATTGCTGCGCTTGCTGCAGGAGCGCGTGGTCGAACGCCTAGGCGGCAATCAACAGATCCCCCTGGACATCCGCATCATCGCCGCGACCAAGGAAGACCTGCGCCAGGCAGCGGATCAAGGGCGCTTTCGTGCCGACTTGTATTACCGCCTGAACGTCGCGCCGCTGCGGATTCCCCCCTTGCGCGAACGGGGCGAAGACGCACTGATGCTGTTCCAGCATTTCGCCGACGAAGCCAGTGCCCGCCACGGCTTGCCGCCCCATGAACTGCAACCGGGACAACGTGCCTTGCTGCTGCGCCACACCTGGCCCGGCAACGTGCGCGAGCTGCAAAATGCGGCCGAGCGTTTTGCCCTCGGGCTGGAACTGGCCCTCGACAACAGCACGCCGCAAGGCGGTGCTGGCCCTATGGCCGAAGTCGTCAGCGGTGGGTTGAGCGAGCAAGTGGAGAACTTCGAAAAAACCCTAATCGCCGCCGAACTGGCACGCTCGCACAGCTCCGTGCGCAGCGTCGCCGAAGCCCTCGGCATTCCGCGCAAGACCCTGCACGACAAACTGCGCAAGCACGGTTTGAGCTTCTCGGACAGTGGCGCTTCGGCCCACCCTGACGACCTCGACTGAGCTACCGTCCAATCATCCAATTCAAGCAAGAGGCCCCCTGAATGAGCCGCGACAGTCGACAACTGGAATCAGTCCTCCATCACGACATTCCCCTCACCCGGGACATGGGCCTCAGAGTGCTCGACTGGCATGACCAGCAACTGCGCCTGCACTTGCCGCTGGAAGCAAACGTCAACCACAAGAGCACCATGTTCGGCGGCAGCCTGTATTGCGGCGCGGTCCTGGCCGGTTGGGGCTGGCTGCATTTGCGCCTGAAGGAAGAAGGCATCACAGACGGGCACATCGTGATTCAGGAAGGGCAGATCAGCTATCCGCTGCCGGTGACGGGCGATGCCAACGCCATTTGCCAGGCGCCGGATCCGGTGATCTGGAAGAAATTTTTGACCACGTTCCAGCGGTACAGCCGAGCTCGGTTGACGCTGCATACGCGGGTCGTCAATGAAGGTCGTGATGAGGATGCGGTGCGGTTTGTCGGGCAGTACGTGTTGCACCGCTAAATCGGGACCACCACAAAACCTGTGGGAGCGAGCTTGCTCGCGATGGGGTCGTCCAGGCCAACATTGTAGTTGCCTGACCCACCGCCATCGCGAGCAAGCTCGCTCCCACAAGGATTTTGCATCAGCGCGCGGGAACGATCTTATGCGCGCGCCAATTCCAGCAGCCTCTCCCGCCAAGCCGCCTTCGCCGGCAATGCCAGAAAGAACGCATTCAACAGCGACTCCCGCGCCGGATAGCTGAACGGCTCACCGCTCAGCTCCAGCACCTCACCGCCCGCACCTTCCAGTACGCCTTGGGCGGCCGCCGTGTCCCACTGCGAAGTCGGTGCCAGACGCGGATAGCAATCCGCGACCCCTTCAGCCAGCAAACAGAATTTCAGCGAACTGCCGATGTTGGCCAGTTGCAGCTCGCCAAGACTGGCGCTCAACCCGGCCAGCAAACGCTCCTGCTCCGGGCTCGAATGGCGACGGCTGGCCACCACGGTGAACGACTCTCCGGGCGCTAATGCATCACGCACCTTGATCGCCACTGGCGTACCACCTTTATCGCCACGCCACGCGCCGAGGCCGGCGCCACCGACATAGAAACGACCATTGGTCGGCATCGACACCACACCGAACACCACCCGACCGTTTTCTATCAGAGCGATGTTGACGGTGAACTCTTCGCTGCCGCTGATGAACTCCTTGGTGCCATCCAGCGGATCGACCAGCCACCAGCGCTGCCATCCGGCCCGCACGCTTTGCGCAATGTTGGCGTCCTCTTCGGAGAGCACCGGGATGCCCGGATCCAGCGCCGTCAGTCCGGCCAGAATCAGGTGGTGCGCGGCCACGTCAGCAGCGGTCACCGGCGAATCATCAGCCTTTGCCGTGACGGCCGTGCCTGTACGCCAGAACGGCAGGATCGCTTCGCCGGCCTGCAAAGCCAGCTCAATGACCGGAGCCATCAACGGATGCGGGAAATTCATGACTGGAACGCTCCGCGCTGAGTCAACAGGTCTCGGGCCAGGTACAGCGCCGCCAAGGCACGGCCTTCGGTAAATTGCGGGTTTTGCGCCAGCGCCGAGAGTTCACGCAGATTGACCCTGTCCACCCGCATCGGCTCGGGTTCGTCGCCTTCCAGGCGCGCTTCGTAGAGGTCGGTGGCCAACACCACCTGAATCTTCTGGCTCATGTAACCGGGGGACAGCGACAGCTCGGTCAGGTGCTCCAGCTGTCGCGCGCCGTACCCGGCCTCTTCCTTGAGCTCACGCTCGGCCGCCGCCAACACGTCTTCGCCCGGCTCGATCAAACCCTTGGGCAAAGACATTTCGTATTCATCGGTGCCGCCGCAATACTCCTCGACCAGCACCGCATGCTCGGCATCGAGCATCGCCACGATCATGACCGCGCCGTACCCGGCCCCTTTGCCAACCAGGCGCTCATACGTACGCTCCACGCCATTGGAAAAGCGCAGCTTCAGCTCCTCCACGCAGAACAATCGACTGGTGGCGACAATTTCGCGGGCGAGTATGGTGGGTTTCTGGCGCATGCAAAGCTCCTTGGCGTGAACGCGCTACTATAACGCGGCTTTCCCGTTTGTTTACGCCAGAAATCTTTCTACTGCCCGAGACGTTGCCATGCCTTCATTACCCTGGTCCGACATCGATACCGTTCTGCTGGACATGGACGGCACGTTGCTTGACCTGCATTTCGACAACCACTTCTGGATGGAGCACCTGCCCCAGCGTTACGCCGAATTGCACGGGGTCAGCCGGGCCATGGCCGAGATGGAATTGCAGCCGTTGTTCGAGCGCAATGCCGGCCAGCTGCAGTGGTACTGCCTGGACTTCTGGAGTGCCGAACTGAAGCTGTCGGTTCGCGACCTGAAACTGGAAACCGCGCATCTGATCGCCCTGCGCCCGGATGCCGACACCTTTCTGACGGCGATCAAACGGGCCGGCAAGCGCGTGGTGCTGATCACCAACGCCCATCGGGATGCGCTGTCGTTGAAGCTGGAAAAAATCGAACTGGCGCCCTACTTCGAGCGCCTGATCAGCTCCCATGACTACGGCTTCCCCAAGGAAAATCCGCAGTTCTGGGATGCGCTGCAAGCCGATATCGATTTTGATCCGGCGCGCAGCCTGTTCATCGACGACACCTTGCCGATCCTGCGCAGTGCGCGGGATTTTGGTGTGGCGCATTTGCTGGCCGTGCGCGAGCCGGATAGTCGCAAGGGGCCGAAGGACACGGCGGAGTTTGCGGCGGTCGGGGATTATCGGGATTTGATTGCAGGACTTTGATACCGAGGCGCCTGCTTCGCGGGCAAGCCACGCTCCCACAGGATCTGCGTCGTTCGCATCCATTGTGAAACGGCTCAGACTCTGTGGGAGCGTGGCTTGCCCGCGATGGCCATCACGCGGTTTGACGACTTACTCAGGAATCCGCAACGATTGCCCCGGGTAGATTTTGTCCGGGTGCGACAGCATCGGTTTGTTGGCTTCGAAAATCTTGTTGTACTTGTTGGCATCGCCGTACACGCGCTTGGAAATCGCGCTGAGGGTGTCGCCCTTCACGACGGTGACAAACACCGCGGCCTTCACCACCGGCCCGGTCACAGTGATCTGATCATCCACGCTGCCAACCCCGGCAATATTGCCCAAGGCCAACAGAATTTTTTCCTTCTCTTCCTGGCTTGCCACCTCGCCGGTCACGGTCACCTTGTCACCATCGACCGTCGCTTGCACATTCGGGTTGCCCAGGCCGACCTTGCTGATGTGCTCCTTCAACTGCTCACTGGCATTGGCGTTGCCTGGCGTCAGCAAATCCAGCAGTTTTTCGCCTGCCTCCTTCACAAAGCTCAAAAGACTCATGGTGCACTCTCCTTGGGTTTGGGGTTCCAGACGCAAAAGCCTAGACCACGGCCACCACTTGCGAATCCAACCCGACCAATGACCCCGCTTGCGATAGAATCCGCCCCTTCCCGCGCCCAGGAGCGAAGATGGACATCAAGCAGCTGAAATTCCTCATCGCGCTCGACGAAACCCGCCATTTCGGCCAGGCCGCCGCACGCTGCCACATCACCCAGCCGACCCTGTCCATGCGCCTGCGCAGCCTCGAAGAAGAACTCGACCTGCCGCTGGTCAATCGCGGCCAGCGCTTCGAAGGCTTCACCGCGCCGGGCGAGCGGGTGCTGGCCTGGGCGCGCACGGTGTTGGCGGCCTATGACGGCTTGTATGCCGAGGCCGCCGCCTGTCGCGGCAATCTGGTCGGCACGTTGCGCCTGGGCATGGTGCCGTTGTCGAGCTTCGATCCACTGCCCCTGCTGCAACGCCTGCACGCCGAACACCCGAACCTGCGCTTCGAGCTTTCAGCGTTGAGTTCGGAACAGATCCTCGAACAACTGGCCAACAATCGCCTGGATCTCGGTGTTTCCTATCTGGAACGCCTGGACGCCGAACATTTCGACTCCCTGGCCTTCAGCGAAACCCGCATGGGCCTGCTCTACGACCAACGCTTCTTCACCTTTGGCGAGGCGCCGCTGAGCTGGGAATCGTTGATCGAGCTGCCACTGGGCATGCTCACCAGCGGCATGCACTTTCGCCAGTCCATCGATCATAACTTCCATAGCCGCGGCCTCACCCCACAACCCTTGCTGCAGACCGACGCCGTCCATCAGCTGCTTCAAGCCGTGCACGGCGGCCTGTGTTGCGCCGTGATGCCCCTGGACGGTGGCCTCGAAGGGCTGACCGACCACTTGCGCCTGCAACCGATCGAGAACGCCAAGACCCTTGGCCGCCTGGGGCTGATCATGCGTCGCAGCGCGCCACGCTCGGCCCTGGCGGAAGCCTGTTTCGCGATTTATCAGCAATCACTGACGAGCGCTTGATCGACGGCATCTATCGGTAGATCAGTATTAGCGATTAGACGCGACAGTTTGCCGCGCCTAGTCTTAAAGCTGATCAATCCGTGGGTGATGCCATGAACACCAAGCGCCCTGCCTGCGCGGCGCCTGCCCTCGAAACGCCCGCGCCCGCCGCCAGCCAGACGTACAGCTACAGCAATTTCCGCCCCACCGAAACGGAAAGCGTCGAATCGGACAGCACCGCGCTGGCCGAGGAAGTCGCGTTGGCGATTGCCTATAACGGCATCAGCCAAGCGGTCATGCTGGTAACGCCAACGGATCTGGAGGACTTCATTGTCGGCTTCAGCCTGGGCAGCGGCATCATCCAGGACGCCTCGGACATCTACGACCTGCAACTGAGCGGCTCGGGCTCGGCGCAATACGCGCAAGTGACCATCGCCAATCGCGCCTTCTGGAACCTCAAGCAGCAGCGTCGGCAACTGGCCGGCACCAGCGGTTGCGGGCTGTGCGGCGTGGAAGCGGTCGAGCAGGCGTTGCCTGACCTTCAGGTATTGCCCGGCGCCCCGCTGCCACCCGTTGAATGGCTCGATGGCCTGCGCCAGCGCATCGGCGCCTTCCAGCCTTTGGGCCAGCATTGCGGCGCGGTGCACGCAGCGGTGTTCATGAACGATCAGGGCGAGTTGCTGATGGGCCGCGAAGACATAGGCCGACACAACGCCCTCGACAAGCTGATCGGTGGCCTTGTCCGCCAGAACATCCCGACCGCCGGCGGGCTGGCGATTGTCACCAGCCGCTGCAGTCTCGAATTGATCCAGAAAGTCCTGCGCGCCGGCATCCAGACCCTGGTCAGCCTGTCGTCGCCCACGGGCCTTGCCGTGCAGTGGGCTCGGCGCCACAACCTCAACCTCATCCATTTGCCACAGAAGAATGCGCCGCGGGTCTACAGCCCAACGTTGGAGAATCAAGCGTGAGTCAACACCGTCAAGCCGACCAGACCCCCGTCCCTCGCTACAAGCCCTACAAAGGTCCTGCCGGTGGCTGGGGCGCTCTGATCAGCGTGGCGCAGGCCTGGTTGACCAGCGACAACGCACTGAAAAACCTGCGCATCATGCTCAAGACCAACCAGAACGGTGGCTTCGACTGCCCGGGTTGCGCCTGGGGCGATTCTCCGGAAAAGGGCATGGTGATGTTCTGCGAGAACGGCGCCAAGGCGGTGAACTGGGAAGCGACCAAGCGCCGTGTCGACGCCAAATTCTTCGCCAGACACAGCGTCACTTCGTTGCTGGAGCAGAGCGACTACTGGCTCGAATACCAGGGTCGCCTGACCGAGCCGATGAGCTACGACGCCGAAACGGACCGCTATAAACCGATCAGTTGGGACGACGCTTTCGCGCTGATCGCCAAACACCTGAACGGCTTGTCGAGTCCGGACCAGGCCGAATTCTACACCTCGGGCCGTGCCAGCAACGAAGCGGCTTATTTGTACCAGCTGTTCGTGCGCGCCTACGGCACCAACAATTTCCCTGACTGCTCGAACATGTGCCACGAGGCCAGCGGTGTGGCGCTGTCGCAAAGTGTCGGCGTCGGCAAAGGCACCGTGACGTTCGACGACTTCGAACACGCCGATGCGATTTTCGTCTGGGGCCAGAACCCCGGCACCAACCACCCACGCATGCTCGAACCGCTGCGTGAAGCGGTGAAACGCGGTGCGCAAGTGGTATGCATCAACCCGCTCAAGGAACGCGGCCTGGAACGTTTCCAGCACCCGCAGCACGCGATCGAAATGCTCACCAACGGCGACAAGCCGACCAACACCGCGTTCTTCCGCCCGGCCCTCGGTGGCGACATGGCGATCATGCGCGGCATGGCGAAATTTCTCTTGCTGTGGGAGCGCGACGCGCAGAAAACCGGCGCACCCGCGGTGTTCGACCATGACTTCCTCAAAGAGCACAGCGCCAATGTGCTGGAGTACCTGGCGGCCATCGACGACACCCCGTGGGAGCAGATCGTCGAGCAGTCCGGCCTGACTCTGGTCGAGATCGAGCAAGCGGCACGCATGTACGCCAAGGGCAAGAACGTCATCATGTGCTGGGCCATGGGTATCACCCAGCATCGCCATTCGGTGGCGACCATCCAGGAGATCGCCAACCTGATGCTGCTGCGCGGCAACGTTGGCCGCCCCGGTGCCGGCCTGTGCCCGGTGCGGGGTCACAGCAACGTGCAGGGCGACCGGACCATGGGCATCAACGAACGCCCGCCGGCAGCCTTTCTCGATGCCCTGGAGCGCCGCTTCCAGTTCAAGGTGCCACGCCACAACGGCCACAACGTGGTCGAGGCGATTCATGCCATGGCCGAAGGCCGGGCAAAAGTCTTCATCGGCCTGGGCGGCAACTTCGCCCAGGCCACGCCAGACAGCCCGCGCACGTTCCAGGCGTTGCAAAACTGTGACCTGACCGTGCAGATCAGCACCAAGCTCAACCGCAGCCATTTGACCCACGGCAAGGACGCGTTGATCCTGCCGTGCCTGGGCCGCACCGACATCGACATCCAGAACGAAGGCCCGCAAGCGATAACCGTCGAAGACTCGTTCAGCATGGTCCACGCCTCCAATGGCCAGTTGCAGCCGCTGTCGAACCAGATGCGCTCGGAACCGGCGATCCTGGCCGGCATCGCTGCCGCGACCCTGGGCAGCCACCCGGTGGACTGGAACTGGCTAGTGGCCGACTACAGCCGCATCCGCGACCTGATCGCCGAGACCATCCCCGGTTTCACGGACTTCAACGAGAAGGTCAAGAATCCCGGCGGCTTCTACCTGGGCAACAGTGCCGGCGCACGCAAGTGGAATACCGCCTCGGGCCGGGCCAATTTCCGCCCCAACGCACTGCCCAAAGATCTGGTGCACGAACGCACCCGCGCCACTGGTGTACTGCCGGACCTGATCATGCAATCGATGCGTTCCCACGATCAGTACAACACCACGATCTACGGCTTGAATGACCGCTATCGCGGGGTGAAGGGACAACGCGACGTATTGTTCGTCAACGAGGCCGACATCATTCGCCTGGGTTTCAAACCGGGGCAGAAGGCTGACATCGTTTCGCTCTGGGACGATGGTGTCGAACGTCGGGTGAAGGGCTTCACACTGCTGGCATTCGACATCCCGGCCGGGCAAGCGGCGGCGTACTACCCGGAAGTGAATCCGCTGGTGCCGCTGGAAAGCACCGGCGATGGCAGCCATACCCCGACATCGAAGTTCGTGGCGATCCGGTTGGAAGCGGCGAGCGAGACCGGGTTGATCATGGCCAGGTCTGCGTAACGCGTCGTCTGATCTACCGCATTCGCGAGCAGGCTCGCTCCCACATTTGATCTTCAGTGAGCACAGCATTTGTGTTCGACAATGGTTCCCTGTGGGAGCGAGCCTGCTCGCGAATGCGATAGATCAAACAACAAATTTTCCGAACTCTGCACTTTCCTTTCGCCCACAAAAAAGGCCGTTTCCTCATGAAAACGGCCTTTGCGAAGTAGTAAAAGACCGGCAAAAAAACGTTAAGTTCCGCCCAAAAAACAGTAACTTGCAATATTGTATACAGGTCGTGTTATTCGTCGGATTTCGATTGTCACGCCCATTCCAGAGCCTCAGGATCGCGCCGTCATCCCCTTGAGGTTCCTCCATGAAGTTCTCCTCGATTCTCTTGTTGTCCCTTGGCCTGGTCAGCGGTATCGCGTCTGCTGGCGGCACCACCGAAGCCGGTGTAGGCGGCGCATTGGGCGGGGTTCTAGGCTCGGTCGTCGGTCAGTCGTTAGGCGGCAATACAGGTTCCACCATCGGCGCGGCCCTGGGCGGCGCGGGTGGTAGTGCCGTCGGCGCAAACAAACACAGCCGTGGCGAAGCAGCCATTGGCGGTGCGTTGGGTGCTGCGGGCGGTAACGTGGTCGGCCGCAGCGTGGGCGGCACCACCGGCAGCCTGATCGGCGCCGCAGCAGGCGGCGGCGCCGGTGGCGCGCTGGGTAACTACATGGGCAAAGAGTACGATAATGATGACGACGACGATCGTCGTTCGTATCGAGGCCATGGTGATCGTCGTTACTACCGTGACGGCCATCCGGGCCGCGGCCATGCCTATGGCCATCGCAAGCACCGCCACAAGCATTACCGCGACTAAGGCCTCGAGCGCCTCGCTGATCAGTACAACAACAATCGCAGCCCAAGGGCTGCGATTTTTTTCCTTACTGAACCACCAGAAGCTCCAGCGCCCCGCGTAACCCGGCAGGAATCGCCACAGGTTGATTCGTCGCACGATCGACAAATACATGCACGAAGCGCCCTGCCGCACAGGCTTCATCCTCGCCTTGCCTGAACACGGCCAGTTCGTACTGCACCGAACTGTTGCCCAACTTGCCCACGCGTAGACCGATCTCGATACGGTCCGGGAAAGCAATGGACGCAAAGTAATCACAGGAGGAGCTCACCACGAACCCCACCACCTCGCCGTCATGGATATCCAGGCCGCCGACTTCGATCAGGTAAGTGTTCACCGCCGTATCGAAGAAGCTGTAATAGGTGACGTTGTTGACGTGACCGTAGGCGTCGTTGTCGTGCCAGCGGGTGGTGATGGGCTGGAAGTGGGGGTAGTCGGTGCGTTGGGGCATCAGCGTTGCATCCTGGAATGGGTTTACCAAGTCTAAGGTGAAAAACGCGATTTCGTTCTTCGCGAGCAAGCCCGCTCCCACAATGGATATCAGTCGTACACAAAATCTGTGTTCACCGAAGATCAATTGTGGGAGCGAGCCTGCTCGCGAAGGCGCCCTTTCAGGCGCCACACCAATCACTTGTCAGCAAAGCCCTTGCCCGCCGCCGCCAACTCTCCGATCAACCGCGCCGGGTTCCAGTGATCGCCCTGACGCGTCTCAAGGTCCATCAGGCGCCGATGGATATCCGCCAGCCCTTGTTGATCCGCCCAGGCCATCGGCCCGCCCTTGTCCGCCGGAAAACCGTAACCATTGAGGTAGACCAGATCGATATCCCGAGCCGATCCGGCAATGCCTTCCTGCAAGATCTTCGCGCCTTCGTTGACCAGCGCCAGCAAGCAGCGCTCGAGAATCTCCTCGGGGCCGATCTCGCGACGTTGAAACCCCAGTTCTTCACTGACTTGAAGCACCAGTGCATCGACCTGCGGATCGTGCTCGGCCTGCCGGCTGCCCGGTTCATAATGGTAAAAACCGTTGCCACTCTTTTGGCCGAAACGTTCCATCTCGCACAGTCGATTGTCCACCTGAACCTCAGGCGCATCCTGCCCGACGCCGGACAGTTGCCGTGCTCGCCACTGCAGGTCGACGCCCACCACGTCGAACATGCGGAATGGCCCCATGGCGAAACCGAACCCTTGCATCGCTGCATCCACCTGGTAGGGATAAGCCCCTTCCAGCAGCATTTTCCGCGCCTCAAGCACATAGGTATTGAGCATACGGTTGCCGATGAAACCGTCACAATTACCCGCCACTACACTGACCTTGCCCATGCGCTGGCCGAGCGTCAGCGCCGCGTCGAGGACTGCCGGAGCAGTCTGCGCGCCACGGACGATCTCCAGCAGCTTCATGATGTGCGCCGGGCTGAAGAAATGCAGGCCCAGTACTTGCTGTGGCCGGCGTGTTACTGCCGCGATAGCGTCGATGTCCAGCGCCGAAGTATTGCTCGCCAGAATCGCCTCAGGTTTGAGCAAGCCATCGAGCTCACGGAAGATTTTCTGCTTGAGCTCAAGGTTCTCGTACACCGCTTCGATGACCAGGTCCACATCGCGGATGGCCACATAACCATCGGCCGCCGTTACGCGCGCGATACGGGCGTCGGCTTCTGCCTGATCAATGCGGCCCTGACGCACGCTGTGGGCGTAGGTGTCCGCCACGGTTGCCATTGCCTGTTCCAGCATTTGCGGATTGTTGTCGACCCACTGCACGGCCACTCCGGCGTTGGCCAGGCACATGACAATGCCACGGCCCATGGTGCCCGCGCCGATGACGGCGGCGCGCTGAATATTCGACGGTGTCTGGCTCATGTTTTGTTCTCTTGTTGGCGATCCGAAGACAGCCACCACCATAGTCAGCCACTGCACATTTTTGAAATTTATTCCTGTGATGAGCAACATTCAGCGGATGGATATAGCCCTTTGAGTACACCGTAAATCCCTGTGGGAGCGAGCTTGCTCGCGATGGCGATTTGTCAGTCACCATCACTGTTGAATGTGCCGGCCTCATCGCGAGCAAGCTCGCTCCCACAGGGGTTGTGGTTCAGGCTGCCAGATGCCGCTGGGCCCACCCGCGTACCTCGGCGTACGGATAATCTTCCAGCGCCGCAAATCCGGGAATCGCCCGTGCCTTGAGTTTTGTGAACAGTGGCACGCTGATCCCGCATAAAAACCGCGTCACGCGTTCAGCCGAAGGCACGTTGCCCGTGTGCTGCTCGTGCCTGTGGATAAAGTCGCCACACAACGCCTCGAAATTTTTATCCACAAGCGCCGGCAACTCCGGTGGTGCCGGTAGCCGCGCCACTTGCCCATGACACACCGAACAATGTCCGCATTGCTGCGGAGCATTGTGGTCGCCGAAATACTCGGCCAGGCGATAGCCCAGACAACGGTCGGTGGCGAACAGATCCAGCATCGCGTGAATCCGGGCGACCTCGGTGTGTTCATGCCGAGTGAAATAACGGTGCAGCTCTTCGCTCAACGCGGTGCTGTCGAACCCGCTTTGCAGCACGCTGTAGACCTCGGTCATCTGCTTGCTTTCGAGCTCCACCCAACCCTTCTCCTGGAAGTAGTCCAGCGCCTTCACTACTCGACTGCGCTCGGCCTGATGCTGCTCGTGCAACGCCTCGAAACTCACCGTGGCCCAGGTCCGGGCGCGGCTGGAGGTCTGGATGATCGCAGCGACAAAATCCCTGCGCTCGCCTTCAAAACGCGCCAACAATGCCTCGGGCTCCTCCAGATACTTGAATCGATACTCGGCGTAGTACGCGTAACGCGGGGCGATCAAACCGCGCAGTTCAAGTTGCACCAGCAAGGTCTTGAGCGGCAATTGGCGAATATTGCTCTGGTCCGCCAACGGCCCCAGCAGAAACTCCCACTGCCCTTCGGGTGCTGCGGCCTGCATCTCGTCCATCACGCAACGGATGCCATCGAGCTCGGGGGTGTCGCCGTAGACGAAGTTCTCCAGCACGTTGAGGCTGTCGCGGTTGGCCAACACCAGGCAGTCCGACGGCTGCCCGTCACGCCCGGCGCGACCGATTTCCTGGCTGTAGTTTTCGATGGATTTGGGCAGGTCGAAATGCACCACATTGCGGATGTCACTTTTGTCGATGCCCATGCCGAAAGCGATGGTGGCGACGATGCAATTGGACTGCCCGCCCATGAAGCGACGCTGGATCGCTTCCCGTTGCTCATGGGGCAACCCGGCGTGATAGGCCTCGGCCTGAATGCCGTTGCGGTTCAGGTGTTCGGCGATGTGCTCGGCGGTTTTCTGCAAGGTGACATAGACGATGCTGGGCTGGTCCGCACGCTGGCTCATCCATTCGACGAGGCGTCTGCGCTTGTCCGCTCCACGAACCGGCTCCACCAGCAAATTGAGGTTCGGGCGATAAAAACCGGTGGTCACCACATCGTCGGCGGCGATGGCGAATTTCGCCTGCATGTCGGCGATGACCCTGGGCGTCGCCGTTGCGGTCAGCAGCAGCACCTGGGGGATATTGAACTGGCGTTGATAGTCGGGCAGCTTGAGGTAGTCCGGGCGAAAGTTGTGCCCCCATTCGGAGATGCAATGCGCCTCGTCCACCACCAGCAGCGAGATCGGTACTTGCTGCAGAAAATGCCGGAAGCGCTCGTTCTTCAGGCGTTCCACCGAGATCATCAGAATCTTCAGTTCGCCGGATTTTGCCCGAGCCATGACGTCGCTGGCGTCATCGCGGCTCTGGGCCGAATCGATACTGCCCGCCGAGATGCCGTGGCGTTGCAGGAACGCCAGTTGATCCTGCATCAACGCCAGCAACGGCGAGACCACCAGCGTCAGGTGCGGCAGCAACAGCGCCGGCAATTGGTAGCAAAGGGATTTGCCGGAACCGGTGGGAAAAATCGCCGCCGCCGAACGCCCGGCCAGCACGGCACTGACGGCCGCCTCCTGACCGGCTCGAAACTGTGGATAACCGAAAACCTGTTCCAGGGTGTTGTGCATAAGCTGTCACTCCGTTGACCGCTGCGGAGTCAAAAGCCTAGCCGGCGATTGCAGCGAGTCGAGAAAAGGTCGGGGGCGAAAACGATACGGGATGATACAGCGTCCCATCCAACCGATCTCTGGCCATAGGTTGAAACACAGGAGGCACTTTGCCCACTGATCTCGGCCTTACATCAGCCGGTATGGTTTACCGCCATCAACTTCCGCCAGGTATCCATCATGCGGGGAGCCTGAGATACGCGGATCTTTATCAAGGAACGACCATGTCCCAAAAACACTTTTTTCCGCTTGCCTGCACCCTCGCACTTCCCCTTCTTTTGAACGGATGCCTGACCGTCCCGGAGCAGCCTTCCCTGGACACGGCAGCCTTTGAAACGCCGGAGTATCAGGCCCAAAAAGGTCTGGCGATTGTCAACGCATCAAGTCTTTATGCACGCGGCGGCACCGGCCAGGGTGTAGCTGTCGCACTGATCGATTCGGGCCTGAACAGCAGCCTGCCGGAGTTTCGAGGAAGGCTCCGCGATCCGGGGTTTGACCATGTCGAGAATCAGGTCGGCACTTTTGATCGGGTCGGTCACGGCACCCAGATGGCCGGCATCCTCGCAGCCAACAAGGATGATCAGGGCATGCACGGCGTCGCGTTCAACGCACAGCTGATCCCCTATCGCTTCGGCGACGATAACGAACCCTTTTTCTTCGACGGTGAAATCGCTCAGTCCTGGCAAGCAGGTTTCGACAAGGGCGCGCGCATTCTCAACAACTCGTGGGCCAACGCCATTCCTGCGACCGAAATCAACGAGGCACGTTACAAGCAAGTCATGCCGCAATCACTGGTGACCGCGCGCAAACTGGTTGAGGACGGCGCCGTATTTGTTTTCCCAACAGGCAATGAGCTGAAACGAGAACCCTTGGCTGAACCCGGCTTACCTGTCGCCATACCCGAACTGGAAAAAGGCTGGATCGCGGTGGTTGCGTTGAAAAACGACGGTAGCGCCATCAATGCCAAATCCAACTATTGTGGCGTGGCGGCAGCCTGGTGCATTGCTGTACCGGGTGGCGACTCCGGTGCAGGGCAAGGCCTGCTGACCACCAACAAGGATGGCACCTACACCCAGACAGCTGGCACCTCGCCTGCTGCCGCGCTGGTCAGCGGAGCATTGGCGGCACTGCAAAGTCGTTACCCCGAGCTCACTGCGCAGCAAGTGCGCGAGCGTCTGCTGGCGACGGCGAACCGGACTGGCCTCTATGCCAACAGTGAAGCGTACGGAAGAGGCTTAATGGATCTGGAAGCAGCCTCGCGCCAAGCGCCAGAGGTCATGACCGAGTAAGCCTGTAGGGGTCGTTCGGCAGCGTCGAGACAACCTCGCCAGTCTGAACCTCCCTCACGACTCAGGCCCCTTGTGTGCAGGCTTGCTTGGGAAGAGCCCAGCACAGCCACTGTAAAACTCGAAACACCCGACATTGTCCGAGGCACCCTCTACCGAGAGGTAATGCGAAGCGACTGAGAACGCTGTAAGCATTTTTACCTCTCACCATTTCACGTTGAAAACCCAGCAACAACCTGTAGTCCCCTTCCTCCAAATATGACAAAACCCTTACAAAGCCTGTCGACCTCAGCCGTCTTGTCCCCCAACGCCATCCCCTCCTATAGTTTCCTGCGCGGCTGAAAACAGTGTCTCGGCCTGCCGGGAACACTTGCCGATTTCGCACAGGACGCACTCAATGAAAAACCCCGACTCACTGACAGCCCGCTACCACCCGCTCAAGACCCGCTACAGCGAAACCCCGGTGCTGGTCATCGATACCGAGGCCGACCCCTACGAGATCCTCGACGCCGCCCGACAACGCATCCGCGCCGCCAGCGACCTGCTCGAAACCCTTTATTGCACCTGCTTCAAACAGGCCGAAGCAAGCGACATCCCCAATATCGTCAGTGCCCTGTACCTGCTGACCCAGGACGGCAACGACCTGCTCGACATCGCCCGCCAGCGCTTGCCGAAACACGTAGCTAGTCCCACCACAACTCCCTGTGGGAGCGGGCTTGCTCGCGAAAAACGATAACGCGGTCCACTGTGGATAACGCCGTCAGCAACGACCTATGAAAGCTTCGGCAAGGTCCTACAAAACAAGACACCTTGTCGGCTATCGATGACCAGTCACTCAATCCTATAGTCCAGAGTGTCGCTGCCAAATCAGCGACTCGGGTTTGGTCACCTGAAAATGAGAGAAAACTAATGCATGCGCTTGTATGCTGCCGACATCTTTTTGTCGGCACGCTTTATGGCGGCTGTGTTTGGGACGCTTCGGCGTACCCGGGTTATCTCTCCCTGGTTTGACCAACCTGAACACAGTCCGCCTCCCATCGCTTGGTCACGATAGCGGCGGTTCATCGGCTACTAAAAGAGAAAATCCCTATGAACAAATGGAACCCGTTCACCAACGAACGCTATCTACCGCTCCACACCAACCTCACCGATTCCCCGCCCCTGATCATCGACACAGAAGCCAACCCCCAAGATATCCTCGAAGCCGCCCTCCAGCGCATCCGGGCCTCCAGCGAGCTGCTGCAAACCCTGCACTGCCAAAGCTTCAAGGACGGCGATGTCGAAGACATCCCGCACATCACCCATGCGCTCTACCTGCTGACCCAGGACGGCTGCGACCTGCTCAAAGTCGCCCAGCAACGGATGATGGGCTGGAAAGCGCCAGTCTGAGATCAACACTCAAGTACATTGAGGGCAGTGTACTAACTGGTATTATTCTGGCTGTTTATCGTCATTTCAGCTGGAATAATGGCAGTGTGAATATCTATCCACAAAACGTTTGATGTGGCGGGGACGCTCTCAAGGCAAAGCGATGTTCTTTCATCCAAGTGCTATTATTCTGGTAGTTAAGGCTAAAAAATGAAGGAATATTGGCATATGGCCAAGAAAACCGCGCCACTCCTGCCTGCCGCATCCAGACTGCTTGCCGAATTCGGGGAGCGATTGAAGTTGGCCCGACTGCGCCGCAAGCTCACAGCCAAGCAAGTCGCCGAGAGGTCAGGCATGTCGCTGACAACCTTGCGCTCTCTGGAGTCTGGAGGTTCAGGCGTGACCATCGGAGCCTACCTGTCTGTCATGCAAGTTCTGGGGCTGGAAAAAGACTTGAACAAACTCGCGGCAACCGATGAGGTGGGCCGGCAACTGCAAGACGCACAACTGAAACCCAAGGCAGCCTCAGCGAAAGACTCGAACCGACGAGTACACAGAATAAGCGCAGTAAAAAAAGCCTCTCCAATACCTGAAAAAGACACGGGAGTGATTGAAAGTGCCAGCCACGCTGAGGATCTATCCGCTGATTACCCCTTCAACACCCACTCACTTTCCAATCTGTTGACCAAGAAAAAAACCAAGCCCGCGACAGGTGAAAAATGACGCAGATTGCGGTGTATGCCGATTGGGAGTCCTTGAATGGTCCCAGACGCCTCGGTTTCCTCCATGCCCGAAAGACCCGCTCCACGGACGTCTTCGAGTTTGAATACGACGCTGCTGCGCTTGCAGATCCCGAGTTGAACTTCACACCACTGGACCCACGAATCGGGCTCTATGAAGGCCGTCAGTTCCCGGGTCAACATCAAAGCCGATTTGGCGTGTTCGCTGATTCAAGCCCGGATCGGTGGGGTCAATTGTTGATGAAGCGGCGGATGGAACGAGATGTTCGCGACGGTTTGGCGGCCAAAGGCAGCAAGCTCAGCGAGTCGGATTTCCTCTTAGGCGTGCATGACCTCTATCGGGTCGGCGCGATCCGCTACAAGCTCAATGACGAAGGTAACTTTCTCGATGATCGCGATGGCGTGGCCGCCCCACCTTTCGTTGAATTGCGCGCATTGGAGCAGGCAAGCCGTGCTCTGGAAAACGATCCGGACAACACCTCACTCGACGGCCGCGAGTGGCTGAGAATGCTGATCGCACCAGGGGGCTCTCTCGGTGGTGCCCGCCCCAAGGCCAGCGTTGCAGACGAGCAGGGGCACTTGTGGATTGCCAAGTTCCCCAGCACCCGCGATGACTATGACATGGGCGCCTGGGAACTGGTGGTGAATGCCCTGGCCAATCACTGCGGCCTGCGCGTCGCAACCGGTATCGCCCGACGCTATGCCAGTGATTATCACTGCTTCATGGTCAAGCGATTCGACCGCACCGAACGGGGTGGCCGATTGCACTTTGCCTCAGCCATGACCATGACTGATCGAGTTGACGGTGACGACGCCTCAGTCGGTGCGAGCTACCTTGAGCTGGCCGAAGTGCTCATGGAACACGGCTCGGAAACCAAAGCAGACCTACGGGAGTTGTGGTCTCGAATTGTGTTCAACATCCTGGTCTCCAACACCGACGATCACCTGCGCAACCATGGTTTTATCCTTGATCCGGGTCGAGGATGGCGATTGTCTGCCGCTTATGACATGAACCCGGTGGCCCACGCAGACAGCTTGAAGCTAAATATCACCGATACCGACAATGCTCTCGATTTGGAGCTGGCCCGGGAAGTCGCGGAGTATTTTCGGCTCAGTCGCGCGGATGCAGAAAACATCATCGACAGTTTCAAACAAATTGTGAACCAATGGCCAACGCTAGCGCGGGCATTGGCACTGTCAAAACGTGAACAGAACAATATGGCGCCTGCATTTCGATTGGCGGAACCTACACAATGAACCTCGCCCCCAACTTCCCCGACGACCACTTGATGCAGCAACTCATGCAGCTACTGCACGAAGAACTCGGTCTGCCCGAGCGCAAAACCATCAGCCTCAGCACCTCGATCAACTTCGACCTGGGCTGCAATGGTGCCGATGCTCAACACCTGATCGAAACCCTGGAAAACCACTTCGCCATCGACTTCGTGGATTTCGACAGCTATCGCTATTTCCAGCCCGACGGCTACGATGTATTTCTCAAGCGCAAAGCCAAGGGTCGCGGCGACAAGGTGCCATTGACCATCGGCATGCTCTACCGGGCCATCAAGACCCAACGCTGGGACACGCAGGCGCTGGAAGGCTTGTAGCGTGCACAAAAAAGCCGCCCCGAAGGGCGGCTTTTTCGTTAGCTCAAACCAGCACTTACAACTTCGGACCCGCAGCCTTGATCGCGTCGCTCACTTCGAACTTCTTGAAGTTCTCGATGAACAGGCCGGCCAGTGCTTTGGCGGCTTCGTCGTAGGATGGCTTGTCGGCCCAGGTGTTGCGTGGGTTCAGCAGGCCAGTTTCAACGCCCGGTACGGCCACTGGCACGTCGAGGTTGATGGTGTCCAGGTGCTCGGTCTCGGTACCGATCAGCGCGCCGCTCTGGATCGCTGCGATCACGGCACGGGTGGTCGGGATGTTGAAGCGTTTGCCGACACCGTAGCCACCGCCGGTCCAGCCGGTGTTGACCAGGTAGACCTTGGAGCCGAAGCCACGGATGCGCTTGATCAGCAGCTCAGCGTATTCACCAGCCGGACGCGGGAAGAACGGTGCGCCAAAGCAGGTGGAGAAGGTCGACTTGATACCGCTGCCCGAACCCATTTCAGTCGAGCCCACCAGTGCGGTGTAGCCGGACAGGAAGTGGTAGGCCGCTTGCTCTTCATTGAGGATCGACACTGGCGGCAGTACGCCGGTCAGGTCGCAGGTCAGGAAGATCACAGCGTTCGGCTCGCCACCGAGGTTCTTCTCGGAGCGCTTGGCAACGTGCTCCAGCGGGTAGGCGGCGCGGCTGTTCTGGGTCAGGCTGACATCGGCGTAGTCGGCGTGCTTGGCATCGTCGATAACGACGTTTTCCAGTACCGCGCCGTGCTTGATGGCTTTCCAGATAACCGGCTCGTTCTTCTCGGACAGGTCGATGCACTTGGCATAGCAACCGCCTTCGATGTTGAACACCACGCCTTCGCCCCAGCCGTGTTCGTCGTCACCGATCAGGTAACGGCTTTCATCGGCGGACAGGGTGGTCTTGCCGGTGCCCGACAGACCGAAGAACAGGGTCACGTCGCCTTCTTCGCCAATGTTGGCGGCGCAGTGCATTGGCAGTACGTCGGCAGCCGGCAGCAGGAAGTTCTGCACCGAGAACATGGCTTTCTTCATCTCACCGGCGTAACGCATGCCGGCGATCAGCACTTTCTTCTGTGCAAAGTTGATGATCACGCAGCCGTCGGAGTTGGTGCCGTCACGCTCTGGCACGCATTCGAAGTTGGCAACGTTGAGGACCTGCCACTCGTCACGACCCGCCGGGTTGTACTGAGCCGGGTTGATGAACAGGCAACGGCCGAACAGGTTCTGCCAGGCAGTCTGGGTGGTCATCTTCACGGCCAGGTAGTGCTCGGAAGCCGCACCTACATGCACGTGGGAAACGAAATGCTCTTGCGCGTTGTTGAAAGCTTCAACACGGTCCCACAGGGCGTCGAACTTGTCGGCCGGGAACTTGCGGTTGATCGGGCCCCAGGCGATGGCGCCCGTGGTGCTCGGCTCATCAACGATGAAACGATCGACTGGCGAACGGCCGGTACGGTGACCGGTACGAACAACCAGTGCGCCGGTATCGGCAAGCTCGCCTTCACCGCGATTGAGGGCTTCTTTAACCAGATCATCAACACTCAGATCGGTGTACACGGCATTGTTGGCTTGCGTCATGAGGTTCCCCGTCGGCCAGTGGCCGAGTGCTCCAAACGTTTTTGTAGTAGAAAGTCGTGCACTACTACCGCGAAAAAAGTGGGCCGGATTATGCCAGAAAAGCCCAAAAAAAGTAGGCCCCTCCTGTCGAAACGGCGTTAATCCGGCGGTAGCCAGTGAATTCACCTGCGCTGAACCGTTTTAGTGACGGGTATCTGACGGCGTCTCGACACCCGCGCCGGCGAACAATTGGGTGACATCGGCGGCATCGAACAGGTAGCGCTGGTTACAGAACTGGCAATCGATTTCGATGTTGCCACCGTGTTCGACCACCAATTGCTGTGCATCTTCCACACCCAGACTGACCAGCGCATTGGCCGAACGTTCGCGCGAGCAGCTGCAACGGAAGCGCAACTTCTGTACATCGAACAGGCGCACCTGCTCGTCATGGTACAGGCGATGCAACACGGTTTCGTTGTCCAGGCCCAGCAGTTCATCGGCGGTCAGCGTGCCGCCCAGGGTGGTGAGGTGCTGCCAGCTGGCGGCGCGCTCGTCTTCGTCCTTCAAACGGTCGGCAGGCAGCTGTTGCAGCAACAGGCCACGGGCGCGACGGCCGTCGGCGTACAGCCAGAAACGCGTGCCGACTTGCTGGGACATGACGAAATAGTTGGTGAAGCATTCCGACAGGGTGGCGCCGTCGAGGTCGACGATGCCCTGGTAACGCTGGCCCTGAGTCGGGTCGATGGTCAATGCCAGCACGCCGTCCGGCATCAGGTCGGCCAGGGTTGCGTCAGGGGCGATACGGTCCGCTTCGTAACGGGCCAGGCCCCGGATCTCGCGCTCGCTGGAGCACTCGATCATCAGCAGCGGGATCGGGCCTTCGGAGCGGGCTTGCAGAATCAGCAAGCCATCGAACTTCATCGCGCCGACCAGCAACGATGCGGCCGCCATCAGCTCGCCGAGCAGTTGCGCGACCGGCTGCGGGTAGGCGTGTTTGGCCAGGACTTCGGCGTAGCTGAGCTCCAGCGAGACCAGCTCGCCACGGGTGTCGCTGTCATCGAAGATGAAGCGTTGGGTGAAGTCGTTATCCGGTAGGTCAGTCATTAGTCTGGGTATCTGAAGTGGTGACAAAAGTGATGACAGAATTCGAGGTCGCGCCTTGGCCATAGCGTCTTGCTGTCTGGTTATGGCTTACAGGCGGGCGATTGTGTGCGCTTTACGACGAATGGCACTGCCAATGGCTCGTTTAGGGTAGGCGAATTACCCCATATGGCTACGCGCAAGCACAATTACAAGTCTTTGCCTGTTTGAGTGATCGACGGACCCGGTCAATCATTCGTTGCTGCTGCCACGAAACTTGAACAGATCCCGTCGCTGTTTCTTGCTCGGTTTGCCATCGGTGCTCACGCCCAAGGCGCCTGCCTTGCGCTCGGCGGCGGCGTTTTCGCGCTTGGCGATACTGGCTTCCGTTTCGGCGTACAGCATCTGTGCCTCCGGTGCACCACGGCGAACGATCGACAACGCCTGGACCACCACCGTGCGCTCCTCGAAACCGGTGCGGATCACAAACTCGTCACCGACCCGTGGCTCTTTACCCGGCTTGCAGCGTTCACCCCGGCAGTGCACCTTGCCGCTTTCAATCGCCGCCTTGGCCAGCGCGCGGGTCTTGTAGAATCGTGCAGCCCACAACCATTTATCGAGGCGGACTTTGTCGTCCTCTTCGCTTTTTTGTGCCATGGAATTTCCTCATTCTGAAATATTGGTGAACTGTACTACCGTTTCTGACGTACCAAGAATTTCACCGGCTCGGATTACAATACCGACATTCCATAACCTCCTTGCGAGGCTGGAAATCCGGGCCGTAGATATCTGTCGCCTTTTAATCATTATTCTGCGTGAATACCGCGAATCTGGCCGCGTGCGGCCCGAGCGGTTTCTACCGGTTGAGCACTTTTGAAGACATTTGACCATTTGACCGTTGTCGGTCTGCGCGAGTGGGTGGCGCTCCCGGATTTGGGAGTCGCCGGCCTTCGGGCAAAAATCGACACCGGTGCCAGCACCTCAAGCCTCCACGCCACCGACATCGAGCTGTTCGAGCGCGATGGTGAGCAGTGGGTGCGCTTTACCGCCCACCTGGGTTCCGTCGTACAACTGCGCCACCGACGCTGCGAAGCACCGCTGGTGACGATGAAAACCATTAAAAGCTCAAACGGTCACGCGCAGGTGCGATACGTGATCAGCACCACCCTGGCCCTCGGTGATCGGGTCTGGCGGGTCGAGTTCACGCTCGCCTGCCGCAAGTCCATGCGTTATCGCCTGCTGCTCGGCTCCAAAGCCCTGATCCATGGCCAGTTGGTGGTCAATCCGGGCATCAAGTATGTACAAGACAAGCCGGTGTTCCCGGTATCTACCTCCTCCACAGGTGTTGCATGAAGATCGCTGTGCTGTCGCGGAACCCGCGTCTGTATTCCACCCGCCGCCTGGTTGAAGCCGGTACTGAACGCGGCCATGAAATGGTGGTGGTCGACACCCTGCGCGCCTACATGAACATCGCCAGCCACAAGCCGCAGATCCACTACCGCGGCAAGCCGCTGGAAGGTTTCGATGCGGTGATTCCACGGATCGGTGCGTCCGTGACCTTTTATGGCTGTGCCGTGCTGCGCCAGTTCGAAATGATGGGGGTGTTCCCGCTCAACGAATCGGTGGCCATTGCCCGCTCGCGGGACAAGCTGCGTTCGCTGCAATTGCTGTCCCGTCGCGGGATCGGCTTGCCGGTGACCGGCTTTGCCCACTCCCCCGATGACATTCCCGACCTGATCGAAATGGTCAACGGCGCGCCGCTGGTGATCAAGGTGCTGGAAGGCACCCAAGGCATCGGCGTGGTGCTGTGCGAAACCGCGACCGCCGCTGAATCGGTGATCGAGGCGTTCATGGGCCTCAAGCAGAACATCATGGTCCAGGAGTACATCAAGGAAGCCGGTGGTGCAGACATTCGCTGCTTCGTCGTCGGAGACAAGGTGATTGCAGCGATGAAGCGCCAGGCCAAACCCGGCGAGTTTCGCTCCAACCTGCATCGCGGCGGCAGCGCGAGCCTGATCAAGATCACGCCAGAAGAGCGCATGACGGCGTTGCGCGCAGCCAAGGTCATGGGGCTGGCGGTAGCGGGTGTGGACATCCTGCGCTCCAATCACGGGCCGCTGGTGATGGAAGTGAACTCGTCGCCGGGACTGGAAGGGATCGAGACCACCACTGGCAAGAATGTGGCGGGGATCATCATTGAGCATCTGGAGAAGAATGGCGGGCCGAATATGACGCGGACCAAGGGTAAGGGTTAACCCTGTTTTTTGTGGCGGCTGGGAGGCCGCCTTCGCGGGCAAGCCCGCTCCCACAGGGTTTTGGGTTGATAGCGATATTTCGGCTAGCCAAAATCACTGTGGGAGCGGCGGTGCGGCGATCCGACTTGCCCGCGAAGGAGCCATCAGCCCCACTGAAAAAATCAGGTTTTAAACCGCATCCCTCGGCAACATCAACCCCAACGGCAAGCGCACCCGCGCTTCCAGCCCACCACCGGTACGGTTGCGCAGTTCAACATTCCCGCCATGCATCGAAGCAATACGCTTGACGATCGCCAGCCCCAACCCGGTGCCCTTCCCGCCCCGGGCACGATCACCACGGGTGAACGGGTTGAAGATTGCTTCCAGCTCCGACGGATCGATCCCGGCACCGCGGTCCATGACGCTCAGCACCACGTATGGTGCACTCACATCCCCAGACACATACGCCGCCACCTCCACACCGCTGCCGGCATGATGCAACGCATTGCCAATCAAGTTGTTCAGCAGTCGCTTCATCGACACACGACGCAACGGAAACGGCTGAATCGGCTCCAGGCGCAGCCGCACTTTCTCTTCATTCTGGTTATAGGGCGCCGCGACTTCGCGGACCAGGTCGCTCAGGTCAACCTCCTCCACCGACTCATCACGCCCGTCGCGAATGAACGCCAGGAACTGATCGAGAATCGCGTCCATGTCTTCGATATCGCGCACCATGTCGTCAGTCAGGTCGGTGCGATCGCCCATCAACTCCAGGGACAGACGCAAGCGGGTCAAGGGCGTGCGCAAATCATGGGAAACCCCGGCCAGCATCAGCTCACGCTCGCGACCGGCCTGCTCGACGTCTTCGGCCATCTGGTTGAAGGCGCGGTAAACCTCGGTCATCTCACTGGGCGTATCGCTGATTGGCAGGCGCACGCTGCGACCCTGACCGAGTTGCCGCGCGGCATACACCAGACGTTTCAAGGGCTGATTGAGTTGGCTGACGAAGATCCAGGCCGAAGCAGTGGAAAGCAGACCAATAGCGAGGAACCAGCCCAGTACGTTCCAGATTTTCTGGCCGCGCAACGGATGGGGATACAGCGGTACTTTCAGCCAACCATCGCCCAGACTTGGCGCCCGAACCCACAGCGCCGGTGGCGAATGCATGCGCAGCCGGACTTCAGTGTCGGCACCCAGCTCCGCCTGCATCTGCCGCTGGTAGATCTCGCTGTAAGGCCAGTGTTGTTCGCCTTGGGGCACACCGGCACCCACCACCCGGATCAGGGTCGCGGCCTCGGCGATCTTGTCGCGGTTTTCTTCATCGGCAGCCCAATAGGCGCGCAACGTCAAGGCGACACCGTGGCTGTACTGGCGGTCCACCAGCACATCTTCGTTCATCAGCAGATAAACCAGGGTCAGCGCCTTGGAGAAGAGAACGACGATGAGCACCAGCCAAAGGGTGCGGGAGAAGAAGCTCTGGGGGAACCATACGGGGGTTTTCATGGATAACCGTTAAACACTTGCAGGAGAGAGCGATGCTCGCATATTGCGGTTTGCGAGTCTGCGGACAGGATCAATTGATCCGGTGTCCGCATGACCCGCTCCTACACATCGCCAATCACTTGGTGGCGGTACCATCCGGAACAAACACGTAACCCACGCCCCAGACAGTCTGGATGTAACGCGGTTTGGACGGATCGGGCTCGATCATCCGGCGCAGACGGGAAATCTGTACATCGATGGAACGCTCCAGGGCATCCCACTCGCGGCCACGGGCCAGGTTCATCAGTTTGTCGCGAGTCAGCGGCTGACGCGCGTTCATCACCAGGGCCTTGAGGACCGCAAATTCACCGGTGGTGAGCATGTGCACTTCTTCGCCACGCTTGAGCTCGCGGGTGGCCAGGGACAACTCGTAGTCACCGAAGGTCACGCTTTCGTCTTCGCTGCCCGGGGCGCCTGGCACCGGGGCCGACTGGCGACGCAGTACCGCCTTGACGCGAGCCATCAGCTCATCCGGGTTGAACGGCTTGGCCAGGTAATCGTCGGCGCCCAGTTCCAGGCCCTTGATGCGGCTCAGCTCGTCGCCCTTGGCAGTGAGCATGATGATTGGAATCTGGTTGTTCGCGTTGCGCAGGCGGCGGCAGGCGGTCAAACCGTCTTCGCCGGGCAACATCAGGTCGAGGACGACCAGGTTGAACACTTCGCGCGCCAGCAGGCGATCCATTTGCTCGGTGTTCGGTACGGCGCGGGCGCGGTAGCCCTTGCTGACGAAAAAACGTTCCAGCAGGCTGCTCAGCCCCGGATCGTCGTCAACGATAAGAATTTTCTCGCCTTCAGCAGTTTGTGCAGTGCTGCTCATTGGATGCTCCTTTGATCTCGGCGCGCATTATGGCGTAGCTGCCGTTATACGCACCGTGTGCATTGTTAGCAGATTTTTCCTTTAGTGCCAGAAAACCGGCCATTGCACCGGCAACCCCTGATACCCCCGAATGACAGAACGCTGGTTATAATGCGCGGCCTTTTGTGTCAGGCAACATCAGACAGGTACTACAGACAGACGCCATTTATTTTCATGGCGTCGGCAGTAATTGTTCGATTTCACGGGTCAACGGGATACCTTTTGATCCAGGTAGCGGCGCAGGCCAGGCCGCTCAACCAGACTCGCTGAGCCCTTATCCTTGAGCCTGCGAGCCTGCTTTCACAATTTGTCAGGTGGTTTTATGGACAGCATCAACAGCCGCATCGCCGAGGAACTCGGTGTACGCCCACAACAGGTCGAAGCGGCCGTCGCGCTACTCGATGAAGGCTCTACCGTTCCCTTCATCGCCCGTTACCGGAAAGAAGTGACCGGCAGCCTCGACGATACGCAATTGCGTCATCTGGAAGAGCGCCTGCGCTACCTGCGAGAACTCGACGAACGGCGCATCAGCATCCTTGCCAGCATCGAAGAGCAAGGCAAGCTGACCCCGCAACTTGAACGCGACATCAAGCTTGCCGACACCAAGACCCGTCTCGAAGACTTGTACCTGCCGTACAAGCAGAAGCGCCGCACCAAGGGCCAGATCGCCCTGGAAGCCGGCCTCGGCGAACTGGCCGACGGCTTGTTCAACGACCCGTCCCTGAGCCCGGAAACCGAAGCCGCACGTTTCATCGACGCCGAAAAAGGCGTGGCCGACGCGAAGGCAGCCCTCGAAGGCGCCAAGTACATCCTCATGGAGCGCTTCGCCGAAGACGCCGGCCTGCTGGACAAGCTGCGCAACTACCTCAAGCAGGAAGCCACCCTCAGTGCCCGCGTGATTGCCGGCAAGGAAGAGGAAGGCGCCAAGTTCCGCGATTACTTCGAACACGACGAACCGCTGAAAAGCATGCCGTCGCACCGCGCGCTGGCGATTTTCCGTGGCCGCAACGAAGGCATCCTCAGCTCCGCGCTGAAAGTCGGCGACGAACTGCCGGGCACCATGCACCCGTGCGAAGGCATGATCGGCCAGCATGTCGGCATCCAGAACCAGAACCGCGCCGCCGACAAATGGCTGGGCGAAGTCGTGCGCTGGACCTGGAAGGTCAAGCTCTATACCCATCTGGAAACCGACCTGCTGGGCGAGCTGCGCGATGGCGCGGAAACCGAAGCGATCAACGTGTTCGCCCACAACCTGCACGACCTGCTGCTGTCGGCCCCGGCCGGCCCGCGCGCCACTTTGGGCCTCGACCCTGGCCTGCGCACCGGCTGCAAGGTGGCGGTGGTTGATTCCACCGGCAAGCTGCTGGATCACGCCACGGTTTACCCGCACGTGCCGCACAACAAGTGGGACCAGACCATCGCCGTACTCGCCGCCCTGTGCGCCAAGCACTCGGTGGACCTGATCGCCATCGGCAACGGTACCGCCAGCCGTGAAACCGACAAGCTCGCCGCCGAGCTGATCAAAAAATATCCAGCGATGAAGATGACCAAGGTCATGGTCTCCGAGGCCGGTGCATCGGTTTACTCGGCATCTGAGCTGGCCTCAAAGGAATTCCCGGACCTCGACGTGTCGATCCGTGGTGCCGTCTCGATTGCCCGTCGCCTGCAGGATCCGCTGGCCGAGCTGGTGAAGATCGATCCGAAATCCATCGGTGTCGGCCAGTACCAGCACGACGTGTCGCAGCTGAAACTGGCCCGTGGCCTGGATGCAGTGGTCGAGGACTGCGTGAACGCCGTCGGCGTCGACGTGAACACCGCTTCCGTGGCGTTGCTGGCACGGATTTCCGGACTCAACGCGACCCTGGCGCAGAACATCGTCAGCCACCGCGACGAGCACGGTGCGTTCAAGACCCGCGCTGCGCTGAAGAAAGTCGCGCGCCTGGGTGAAAAAACCTTCGAACAGGCCGCCGGATTCCTGCGCGTGATGAACGGAGACAATCCCCTGGACGCCTCCGCAGTGCACCCGGAAGCCTATCCACTCGTGCAGCGTATCGCCGCCGAGACTGATCGCGATATTCGTTCGTTGATTGGCGACAGTGGTTTCCTCAAGCGCCTGGACCCGAAAAAATTCACCGACGAAACTTTCGGTCTGCCAACTGTCACCGACATCCTTCAGGAACTGGATAAGCCCGGCCGCGACCCGCGCCCCGAGTTCAAGACCGCCGAGTTCCAGGAAGGCGTCGAAGACCTCAAGGACCTGCAACTGGGCATGATCCTCGAAGGCGTGGTGACCAACGTGACCAACTTCGGTGCCTTCGTCGATATCGGCGTGCATCAGGACGGTTTGGTGCATATCTCCGCGCTTTCGGAGAAGTTCATCAAGGATCCGCGCGAAGCGGTGAAGGCCGGTGACGTGGTGAAAGTGAAGGTCATGGAAGTCGACATCCCGCGCAAACGCGTTGGCCTGTCGATGCGCATGAGCGATACCCCGGGCGAGAAAATCGACGGCGCTCGCGGTGCGCGTCCGGGGTCGGCGCCACGCCAATCCCAGAACACTGCACCGCGCAAGGAAACCACGGCGGCAGCACCGAGCAACAACGCCATGGCTTCGCTGTTCGCCAATGCCAAGCAGTTGAAGAAACGCTGATGGACATTCCCGCCGGGCTGACCGAAAGCGCGTTCTTCAAGCTGCTGGGCTGCCGCTTGCACAGTCTGGAAACCGGGGTGGCGCAAGTCGCCCTGGCGCTGGAGCCCGAACTGCGCAATCGCGGTGGCAAGCTGCACGGCGGGGCCTTGTTCAGCCTGGTGGACATTGCCATGGGGCTGGCCTGCTCCAGCACCCACGGCTTTGACCAGCAGAGCGCGACCATCGAGTGCAAGATCAACTACATCCGCGCCGTATCCGAAGGCGAGGTGATGTGCACGGCGCGGGTGATCCACCCGGGTCGCCGCACATTGGTGGTCGAAGCCGATGTGATGCAGGGCGACAAACTGGTCGCAAAAGCACAAGGCACGTTCGCTGTCCTGTAGCTAGTCGTCATCAATTTGAGTTAATTTCGGCGTTGTGACCGCAGCGTCGGAGTTTCCTGTGGGAGCGAGCCTGCTCGCGAAGGCGATGTGTCAGTCGCAGTCGATGCTGACTGATACTCCCTCTTCGCGAGCAGGCTCGCTCCCACAGGGATTGTGCAATTCCTGACCGATCGGCATGAGGCCTGTGCGGCGCCAAAACGAGGCGAAAACGCCAGTTTTAACTTCACCCTTGTAGACCGTCTTGCCCACCCCCATATTGGGGCGACTGACGCGTGAAGGAATCCAACTTGAGCGAACTTCTCAACCGCCGCCTGGCCCTGCTCGGCGAGCGCGCTAACCTCTCTCTGCTCGAACAGTGCCTTCACGGCATCGAACGTGAATGCCTGCGCGTGACCGGCGAAGGTCGCCTGGCGCAAACGCCGCACCCGGAAGAATTGGGTTCCGCGCTGACCAACGAACAGATCACCACCGACTACTCCGAGTCGCTGCTGGAGTTCATCACTCCGGCACTGCCCGATCCGGCGGACACCTTGGCGAGCCTGGACAGCATTCACCGTTTTGCCTACAGCAAGCTCGGCAACGAGTACCTGTGGAGCCCATCGATGCCGTGCCCCTTGCCGGCCGAGGAAGACATCCCGATCGCCTATTACGGCACGTCCAACATCGGGCAGCTCAAGTACGTGTATCGCAAGGGCCTGGCCCTGCGTTACGGCAAGACCATGCAATGCATTGCCGGCATCCACTACAACTTCTCCCTGCCGGAAAAACTCTGGCCGCTGCTCAGGCAGGCCGAAGGCTTTGTCGGCAGCGACCGCGATTTCCAGTCGTCGTCCTATATCGCGCTGATCCGCAACTTCCGCCGCTACAGCTGGTTGCTGATGTACCTGTTCGGTGCGTCGCCAGCGCTGGATGCCGGCTTCCTGCGCGGCCGTTCGCACCAGTTGGAACAACTGGACCCGCAGACTTTGTACCTGCCGTACGCCACCAGCCTGCGCATGAGCGACCTGGGTTACCAGAGCAACGCTCAGGCCGGCCTGACGCCGTGCTACAACGATCTGGCCAGCTACACCGACAGCCTGCGCAAAGCGGTGGCCACGCCGTACGCACCCTATGTCGAAGTTGGCACCCATCAGGATGGCGAGTGGGTGCAGCTCAACACCAACATCCTGCAGATCGAAAACGAGTACTACTCCAACATCCGCCCGAAACGCGTGACCTACACCGGCGAGCGGCCGATCCAGGCGCTGATGGCCCGGGGTATCCAGTACGTCGAAGTGCGCTGCCTGGATATCAACCCCTTCCTGCCGATGGGCATTGACCTTACCGAGTCGCGCTTCCTCGATGCGTTCCTGCTGTACTGCGCGCTCAACGACAGCCCGCTGCTGACCAACACCAGCTGCGGCAACGCGACCTCGAACTTCCTCAGCGTGGTCAAGGAAGGTCGTCGTCCAGGCCTGCAACTGCAACGCGACGGCCAGCCGGTTGACCTGAAGGAATGGGCCGGTGAGCTGCTGGAAAAAATCGCTCCGCTGGCGGCGATGCTCGACCAGAGCCATGGCGGCGATGCCCACAGCAAGGCGCTGGACGCCCAGATGGCCAAGGTCCGGGACCCGTCCCTGACGCCGTCGGCACAAGTGTTGGCGGCGATGGCCGAACACAAGGAGAGCTTTGCCCAGTTCTCGCTGCGCCAAAGCCAGGCGCATGCCGAGTTCTTCCGCAGTGAGCCGTTGCCGGCTGAGGAACAAGCGCAGTTTGAAGAGCGGGCGCGTTCATCGCTGGCTCAACAGGCTGAGCTGGAGCAGAACGAAGTCGGTGATTTCGATGTGTTTGTCGGGGCGTACCAGGCGAGCATTCTGGCGATCAGCAACTGAAGGTCCTTCGGACCTTATCGTCGGAACGCCGCCCGGAGCAAGCTCGCTCCCACAGGGTTCAGTGGTGTTTGCACGATTGTGCTCACACCGAAGATCCACTGTGGGAGCGAGCTTGCTCGCGATGACCACGTAGTGGTCGCTCCTCAAGTTTTCCTCTCATAAGCTAATTCGAATAAGTTATTTATTTTCGAATTCTTAGATCATTTAGTCTCTTTCTCACGCCGACATTCGGTCGCCTGACAAGGAGCTTTCTGATGAAACTGACTTTCCCTCTACGCTTGCTGGCGGCCGCAACTCTGGCTACCGCGACTTTCTTTGCCCAGGCGGCCGACGTCACCGTCGCCTACCAGACCACCGTTGACCCGGCGAAAGTCGCCCAGGCCGACGGCGCTTACGAAAAGGCCACGAAGGCCGATATCAGCTGGCGCAAATTCGACAACGGTGCCGATATCATCGCCGCCATCGCCTCCGGCGACGTGCAGATCGGTTACCTCGGCTCCAGCCCGCTGACCGCTGCCATCACTCGCAAAGTTCCGGTGGAAACCTTCCTCATCGCCACCCAGATCGGCGCCGCCGAAGCCTTGGTCGCCCGCGACGGCTCCGGGATCAAGACCCCGCAAGACCTGATCGGCAAGAAAATCGCCGTGCCGTTTGTATCCACCGGCCACTACAGCCTGCTCGCTGCACTGAAGCACTGGAACATCGATCCCTCGAAAGTCACCGTTCTCAACCTGGCGCCACCGGCGATCATCGCCGCCTGGAAACGCGGAGACATCGACGCCACTTACGTGTGGGACCCGGCCCTCGGCGTGGCCAAGGAAAACGGCAAGGTATTGATCACCTCCGGTGAACTGGCCAGGTTCGGCGCCCCGACCTTCGATGCATGGATCGTGCGCAAGGATTTCGCCGAGAAGCATCCGCAGATCGTCACCGCGTTCGCCAAAGTCACCCTCGACGCCTACGCCGATTACCGCAAAGACCCAAAAGCCTGGCTCGCCAACCAGGGCAACGTCGACAAGCTGGTAAAACTGTCCGGCGCCAAGGCCAGCGATATTCCGCTGCTGCTGCAAGGCAACGTCTACCCGCTGGCAGCTGATCAGGTGCTCACCCTCGGCGCGCCGACCACCAAAGCCATCACCGACACTGCGGCGTTCCTCAAGGAGCAAGGCAAGGTCGAGGCGGTGCTGCCGGACTACGCGCCGTACGTCAGCGCCAAGTTCATCACCAATTGATCGGGAGTTGACTGCGATGGCTTTGCTACAGCTGGAGCGCATCAGCGCACAGTACCCCGGCAACCCGGAACCGGTGTTGGCGGATATCTCCCTGAGCCTGGGGCCCCGGCAACTGCTGGTCGCCCTCGGCCCGTCCGGCAGTGGCAAGACTTCGCTGTTGAACCTGATTGCCGGTTTCGTCGAACCCAGCGCCGGGCGCATCACCCTCGACGGCGTGCCCGTCAGAGGCCCGAGCGCCGAGCGCGGCGTGGTGTTCCAGGACGACGCGCTGCTGCCCTGGCAAGACGTGCTGGCCAACGTCGGTTTCGGCCTGGAGCTGGCCGGTATTGCCCGGGACAAACGCGAAGCGCGTGCCCGGGAAATGCTCGCCCTGGTCGATCTTTCCGGCTTTGAACAGCGCCGCATCTGGCAGCTCTCGGGCGGACAGAAGCAGCGTGTCGGCCTGGCCCGCGCGCTCGCCGCCGACCCGCGCGTGTTGCTGATGGACGAACCTTTCGGCGCCCTGGATGCCTTCACCCGCGAGCAGATGCAGGAGCTGTTGCTGCAAGTCTGGCAACGCACCGCCAAGCCGGTGTTCCTGATTACCCACGACATCGAAGAAGCCGTATTCCTCGCCACCGACCTGATTCTGTTGGCGCCGAACCCGGGGCAAATCGTCGAGCGCCTGAGCCTCGACTTCGGTCAGCGTTACGCCGCCGGTGAGTCGGCCCGCTCAATCAAATCCGACCCGCGTTTTATCGAAACCCGCGAACACGTACTCGCCAAAGTGTTCTCCCAACGCAGCACCGCCCAGCGGCAGGAGCGCGCATGAGCAGTTACGAAATTCCCGTCGCCGCGATAAAGCCAGGCACTCCCGTGCCTGCGGCACCACGCAGCTTGAGCACTCGCTGGATCAGCGTGCTGACACTGGCCGCGCTCATTGTCATTTGGTGGGCCGTGACGGCGACCGGTTTGATCGAGCCGCTGTTCCTGCCGCCACCTTCCGCCGTGCTGCAAAAAAGCTGGCTGCTGGCGACCTCGGGTTACATGGACTCAACCCTGTGGCAGCACCTCGGCGCGAGTCTGAGCCGCATCGGCCTGGGCCTCGGCTTTGCGATTCTCACCGCCGTGCCGGTGGGCATCGCTATCGGCGCCAATCGTATCGCCCGTGGCGTGCTGGACCCGTTGATCGAGTTCTACCGGCCCATTCCACCGCTGGCCTACCTGCCGCTGATCGTGATCTGGTGCGGTATCGGCGAACTGTCGAAAGTGCTGCTGATCTACCTGGCGATCTTCGCCCCGATTGCCATCGCCACCGCCACCGGCGTGCGCACGGTCGACCCGGCCAAATTGCGTGCCGCGCAGTCGTTGGGTGCCACTCGCGCACAGTTGATCCGCCACGTGATTTTGCCGAGTGCCTTGCCGGACATTCTCACCGGGGTGCGCATTGGCCTTGGTGTCGGTTGGTCGACCCTGGTCGCCGCCGAATTGATCGCCGCCACCAGCGGTCTTGGCTTTATGGTGCAGTCCGCCGCGCAGTTCCTGGTCACCGATGTGGTGGTCCTGGGGATTCTGGTGATCGCACTGATCGCCTTTGCGATGGAGCTGGGCCTGCGCGCCCTGCAACGCAAACTGGTTCCGTGGCACGGCCAGGCCCACTGAATAATTGCCCTGTGAGTACCCTGTGGGAGCGAGCTTGCTCGCGATGGCGGTTGCACGTTCAACACTTGTGTCGCCTGACAGTCCGCTATCGCGAGCAAGCTCGCTCCCACAAAAGCTCGACACCCCCGGATCAATGAGAACCACCATGAGCCACCCAACCATTGTCCCCTTAAGCTCGGCCCTCGGCGCACAAATCAGCGGCGTCGACATCAGCCAGCCGCTGAGCGCGGAACAACGCGACGCCATCGAGCAGGCCCTGCTCAAACATCAAGTCCTGTTCTTTCGCGACCAGCCGATCACGCCACAGCAACAGGCGCGATTCGCCGCGAATTTCGGCGATCTGCACATTCACCCGATCTACCCCAATGTGCCGGAACAGCCGCAAGTGCTGATCCTCGACACCGCCGTCACCGACGTGCGCGATAACGCGATCTGGCACACCGACGTGACCTTCCTGCCGACCCCGGCCATGGGCGCAGTGCTCAGCGCCAAGCTGCTGCCGGAGTTTGGCGGCGACACCTTGTGGGCCAGCGGAATTGCCGCATATGAGGCCCTGTCGTCACCGATGAAAACCTTGCTCGAAGGCCTGACCGCCACCCACGATTTCACCCGTTCGTTCCCGCTCGAGCGCTATGGCAACACGCCCGAAGCGTTGGCCCAGTGGGAGGAAGCACGGCGCAAGAATCCGCCGCTCTCACACCCGGTGATCCGCACGCACCCAGTGAGCGGGCGGCGTTCGCTGTTCGTCAACGAAGGCTTCACCTCGAAGATCAACGAATTGTCGGAAACCGAAAGCGAGGCGATTCTGAAGTTTCTGTTTGCCCACGCCACGCGGCCTGAATTCACCATTCGCTGGCGCTGGCAGCAGGACGACATTGCGTTCTGGGACAACCGCGTGACCCAGCATTACGCGGTGGATGATTACCGGCCGGCGCGGCGGGTGATGCAGCGGGCGACGGTGTTGGGGGATGTACCGTTTTTTCGGTAAATACCTGATTTCTTTATTGACTGGTCTGCCCCCTTCGCGAGCAGGCTCGCTCCCACATTGGATCTGTGTCAAGCACATACCCCGTGGGAGCGAGCCTGCTCGCGAAGAGGCCGGAACAGACGCCAGAAAACCCGGGATTCGACTGAATGCTGAAACGCTTCACAGAAATTTAATCTGCCTGGAGAATTCAACAAAACCGCGACAGACTTGCGTGATCCGGGCCGACAGGAACACAGTCGCCAAAGCAACGAAGACGCGATAACGATCGCAAGGATGGAAGAAGCCATGCACACCACCATCATCATCACCTTCGGCCTGGCCCTGCTCGCGATGATGCTGTTCATCGGCGAGAAACTCGGCTTCAGCCGCCAGACACTCACCTACAGTTTCGTGATCCTGTGGCTGGCGCTGACGGTGATCAACGGCGCCATCGGTGTGGTGACCGCCGGCCAGTCGTTGAGTACGGAACTGGGGATCGGCACGATGGTGTTCAGCATCCCCGTGGCGGCGCTGGTGTTGTTCATGGTGCTGAGCGCCGAGAGCTAAAAGCCCCGGCGCCCTGCCCGTGATCAACGCACCAGATGCAGGAACTGCATGTGCCGTTCGTACTGGTCGAGGATGTCGTTGATGATCTGCTCCTTGGTGTAGCCCACCAGGTCGTAGTCCTGGCTGCCCTCGCTCAAATGCACTTCGGCCCGGTAGTAACGGCGATTGTTGAGTTGCTTGGAGCCCATGCCGCCACGGGCAAACGAAGGCGTGAAATAGCCGCGCATCTGCACCTGATAAACGAACGGATGCTGATCGCCGTGGCCGATTTCCAGGCTGACGCTGTCATGGGCCGGGTCCGGGTGCATGACCACGTGCAGCCCCTTTTCGTGAAACACCGCCGACACTTCCTCAATGGCCGGTCGCACCGTCGTATCGAGGAAGCGATAAACCTCGTCCCGCGACGGGAAATGCACGGCCTGACTCAGCCGTTGCCGCCAGCCGCCCTTTCCACGTCGAGAACCCGAGACCGGTGCCAGCGAATGCATCTGCGCAATCTGCTTCTGCGACTCCAGATAAAACGCCTTGTGCAGCCCCCACATCATCAACAGCAAGATCAGCGAGAACGGCAACGAAGTCAGGACCACCGCCGACTTCAATGCATCGATGCTGCCGGAAAACAGCAGCGCGCTGGTCACCAGTGCGGTCATTGCGCCCCAGAACACCCGCAGCCATTTCGGCCCGTCTTCATCGGGATTGCCGCCCTTGGCGGACAGCGTCGACAGCACCACGGTGCCGGAGTCGGCGGAGGTGACGAAGAACACAAAGCTGATGAACACCGTCACCGCGATGACGGTTTTGCTCCACGGGTAGGTTTCCAGCAGCAGGTAGAGCGTCATCGACGGATTGTCGATAGCCGACATGCCAAGCGCGCTCATGCCGTGGTTGAGCACTTGATCGATGGCGCTGTTGCCGAAGATCGACATCCACGCCAGGGTGAAGCCGAGCGGAATCAGCAGCACGCCGAAGACGAATTCGCGGATGGTGCGGCCACGGGAAATCCGCGCGATGAACAAGCCCACGAACGGCGACCATGCGATCCACCAGGCCCAATAGAACACCGTCCAGCCGCCCAGCCAGTCGCTGGGTTTGTCGTAGGCGTAGAGGTCGAAACTCTTCATCGGCAAGGCGCCGAGGTAATCACCGAGGTTCTGGATCAGGGTGTTGAGCAAGTGCTGCGTGGGCCCGGCAAACAACACGAACAGCAGCAGCGCACAGGCCAGCAGCATGTTGATGTCGGACATGACCCGCACGCCCTTGTCGACGCCCGACACCGCAACGATGATCGCCGCGCCCATCATCAGGGTGATCAGGCCGACCTGAACCCACTGGGTGTGGGCGATGCCGAACAGGTAATCCAGGCCCGAATTGAGGTGCAACACACCAAAGCCCATGTCGGCGCCAAGGCCAAACACCGTGGCGATGATGCCGAAGCCATCCACCGCGTAGCCGATGGGGCCATTGATGCGCTTGCCGATCAGCGGATACAGCGCCGAGCGCAGGGCCAGCGGCAGGTTGTGGCGATAGGCGAAATAGGCCAGCGCCATACCGACAAAGGCGAACACGCCCCAGCCATGCAAACCCCAGTGCAAAAACAGAATCTGCATCGCCTGACGCGCCGCGTCCGCCGTGCCGGCCTCGCCTTGCGGCGGCTGCAACATGTGCGTCAACGGTTCGGACACACAGAAGAAAAACAGGGTGATGCTGATCCCCGCGGCGAACAGCATGCCGGCCCATGACAAATAGCTGAATTCGGGCTCGTCGTGGTCGGCACCGAGCTTGATCTTGCCGTAGCCAGACAAGGCGGTGACCACCACGAAGACCAGATACAGGGTCATCGCCAGCAGGTAATACCAGCCGACCGTGTTGGCCGCCCAGTTTTGCGCCGCCAGCAACCAGGCACCGGCCTGTTCGGGCATGGCGATGACAACGACACCAAACAACAGAATGAAACTCGCCGAGAACCAGAACACCGGCGGATTCATGCGGACCAGGCCGCTTGGAGGGATGGACGATGCACTCATGTACGGTGCACCTCGAAGGGGTAAAACGTGGCTGTAGAAATCGGACTCAGCAAAGGCAAGCCTCCTGTTGTGAGCGGGCGGCGAACCACCGGTTTAACTTGAATGAACGTTCAAGTTAAACATGGATAGGGGGCTAAGGACTAATCGCAGGGCTCGGCGGTAGTGTTAATACGCTAGCTCAAGGGAGGATCTGGTGCGGGATTGGCGACTCGATTCGACTTGAAATCCAATCGCGGGCAAGCCCGCTCCCACAGTGGATCCTGGTTGAACACAAAAGCTGTGAACGACAGAAAACCTTGTGGGAGCGGGCTTGCCCGCGATGAGGCCAGACCAGTCAAAGGAGATTCAAAGACCTACTTCTGCGCCCCATCTTCATGCTGCAGATTCGCCTGGGTCAGGTTGCTGCCCGCCGGCACGCTGCGGGTCAGCCAGACGTTGCCGCCAATGGTCGAACCCTGGCCGATGGTGATCCGCCCCAGAATCGTCGCCCCGGCATAAATCACCACGTCATCCTCGACAATCGGATGCCGAGGCTGGCCTTTCTGCAACTGACCGTCTTCGTCCGCCGGGAAACGCTTGGCGCCCAGGGTCACGGCCTGATAAATCCGCACGCGCTCGCCGATGATCGCGGTTTCGCCGATCACCACGCCGGTGCCGTGGTCGATGAAGAAACTGCGGCCGATCTGCGCGCCGGGGTGAATGTCGATGCCCGTGGCCGAGTGGGCGATTTCCGCGCTGATACGCGCCAGCAACGGCAGCCCGGCACGGTACAGATGGTGGGCCAGCCGATGGTGAATCACCGCCAGGATCCCCGGGTAGCACAACAGCACTTCATCGACACTGCGCGCCGCCGGGTCGCCGTGATAGGCCGCCAGTACGTCGGTGTCCAGCAGGCTGCGCAAGCCCGGCAGGGCGAGGGCGAAGTCCTGGATGATCTGGATGGTCTTGGCTTCGACTTCGGTATCGGCCTGGGCACTGTGGCGCGCGGCATAGCGCAATTCGAGTCGCGCCTGGGCCAACAACGCATTCAACGCCACATCCAGCGTGTGGCCGACGTAGAAGTCTTCACTCTCTTCGCGCAGGTCAACCGGCCCCAGGCGCATCGGGAACAGCGCACCGCACAAGGCTTCGAGAATCTCTGCCATGGCCGCCCGGGAGGGCAACTCGCGACCGCCCTGCTCGGTACTGGCCCGGCCATTTTGCGCTCGCCACTGCTCACGCGCGGTGCGCAGTTGGCTGACGATGGTCTGCAATTGCCAATGGCTGGAACGCTCACTCACGGTAAAAACTCCTCACGGGCGACCGGACTGTCTGGCCGCACTGACGGCGATTACTTTACGGCAAGGGCAGCGGGGCAAATTAAGAACCAATAATGCTGTGCTCATTACGATTAGCTATAAGCAATTGACGGTTGCCCAGCCTTTTTCGCGTGCCTATAGTCCTGAGATCTTCCACGGCCAGTACGGACCCATGATCAAACAACAGCTTGCCCGCTTTAACCGCCTCGACCTGCTCGGTCAACCCACCGCCCTGGAAAAACTCGAACGCCTGTCGACCTGGCTGGGTCGCGACCTGTACGTCAAACGCGATGACCTGACGCCGCTGGCAATGGGCGGCAACAAGCTGCGCAAACTCGAATACCTGGCCGCCGATGCGCTGGCCCAGGGTGCCGACACCTTGATCACCGCCGGCGCGCTGCAATCGAACCACGTGCGCCAGACGGCTGCCATTGCGGCGAAACTGGGTCTGGGCTGCGTAGCCCTTCTGGAAAACCCCCTCGGCACCGATGACAACAATTACACCGGCAACGGCAACCGCCTGCTGCTCGACCTGTTCGATGCCAAGGTCGAACTGGTGGAAAACCTCGACAACGCCGACGAACAACTGCAAGCCCTGGCCGACAGACTGCGCAGCAACGGCAAGAAGCCGTACCTGGTGCCGATCGGAGGCTCCAACGCGCTGGGCGCACTCGGCTACGTACGTGCCGGGCTGGAACTGGCCGAACAGATCAAGGACACCGGCCTGACGTTCGCCGCCGTGGTCCTGGCCTCGGGCAGTGCCGGTACCCACAGCGGTCTGGCACTGGCCTTGAGTGAAGCACTGCCGGAGCTGCCAGTGATCGGCGTGACGGTCTCGCGCAGCGATGAAGACCAGCGGCCAAAGGTTCAAGGTTTGGCTGAACGCACTGCCGAACTGCTGGGCATGGACCTACCAGACGCTTTCAATGTCGAGTTGTGGGACGAATACTTCGCCCCGCGTTATGGCGAGCCGAATGCCGGAACACTGGCGGCGGTGAAGCTGCTGGCGAGTCAGGAAGGCTTGCTGCTGGACCCGGTCTACACTGGCAAGGCCATGGCGGGCCTGCTGGACGGGATCGGGCGTCAGCGCTTCGACGAAGGTCCGATCATCTTCCTGCACACAGGTGGGGCGCCGGCGTTGTTTGCCTATAAGGATTTTCTGTAGTAGCGAGCGTGCTCGCGATGGACGACAGGGCGCCGCGGGGTGTCAGGTTGCCAGCGTTATCGTTGACGACCATCGCGAGCAAGCTCGCTCCTACAGTAAAAACGCAAACTATTCAAAAATGGAATAACCAGAAGAATAATTAATATTTTCCATTCTAAAAACGCCATCATATAGTCATGCTACAGGTGAATTTGCAGCGAGACGCATAAGCTGCATTAGGGCAGGATATCGCAGTCGTCCGAATCCCGAATTTGCCAACTTTCCTAAAGCGTCTTCCATAAGAAAACACAGGGGCTTGTCATGAATTTTTCCGCACTACGTCGCAATCTGCTGGTGGGCTCGCTAGGCCTGGCACTGAGCGCAGGCCTGATTGGCCAAGCCGTTGCCGGTGAGCAACTGCAAAAAATCAAGGACGCCGGCGTGATCAACGTTGGCCTGGAAGGCACTTACCCACCGTTCAGTTTCGTCGATGCCGACGGCAAACTGACCGGCTTCGAAGTCGAGTTCTCCGAAGCCCTGGCCAAAGAGCTGGGCGTCAAGGTCAAACTGCAACCGACCAAATGGGACGGCATCCTCGCGGCCCTGGAATCCAAGCGTCTGGACGCCGTGATCAACCAGGTGACCATCTCCGAAGAGCGCAAGAAGAAGTACGACTTCTCCGAGCCTTACACCGTTTCCGGTATCCAGGCGCTGGTGCTGACGAAGAAGGCCGCCGAGCTGAACATCAAGACCGCTGCCGACCTGGGTGGCAAGAAAGTCGGCGTAGGCCTGGGCACCAACTACGAAGAGTGGGTGAAAACCAATGTGCCGACCGCCGATGTCCGCACCTATGAAGATGATCCGACCAAGTTCCAGGACCTGCGTGTCGGCCGTATCGACGCCATTCTGATCGACCGCCTGGCCGCGCTGGAATACGCCAAGAAAGCCAAGGACACCACCGCCGCCGGTGACGCGTTCTCCCGTCAGGAAGCCGGCATTGCCCTGCGCAAAGGCGAGCCTGAACTACTGGCCGCGGTGAACAAGGCAATCGACAAGCTGCGCGCCGATGGCACCCTGAAAAAGCTCTCGGAAAAATACTTCAACGCTGACGTCACTCAATAATGGAAGAAGCTTTCCAACTCGCACTGGACTCCGTGCCCTTTCTGCTCAAGGGCGCGTACTACACGGTCATCCTCAGCCTGGGCGGGATGTTCTTCGGCCTGGTGATGGGGTTCGGCCTGGCGCTGATGCGCCTGTCGCGCTTCAAGCTGGTGAGCTGGATCGCCCGCATCTACGTGTCGTTCTTTCGCGGCACGCCGTTGCTGGTGCAACTGTTCGTGATCTATTACGGCTTGCCGCAATTGGGTCTGGAACTTGATCCGCTGCCGGCGGCCCTGATCGGCTTCTCGCTGAACATGGCCGCCTACGCCTGCGAAATCCTGCGTGCCGCGATCAGCTCCATCGAGCGCGGCCAGTGGGAAGCCGCTGCCAGTATCGGCATGACCCGCGCGCAAACCCTGCGCCGGGCCATCCTGCCGCAGGCCATGCGCACCGCATTGCCGCCGCTGGGCAACAGCTTCATTTCGCTGGTCAAGGACACGGCGCTGGCCGCTACCATCCAGGTGCCGGAGCTGTTCCGTCAGGCCCAACTGATCACCGCCCGTACCTTTGAAATCTTCACCATGTATCTTGCCGCCGCACTGATCTACTGGGTCCTGGCCACGGTGCTGTCGCACCTGCAGAACCAGTTGGAAGCGCGGGTCAATCGGCACGACCAGGAGTCCTGACCCAATGATTGTCGTGGAAAAACTGACAAAGCAGTTCAAGGGTCAAGTCGTGCTCAATGGCATCGATCTTGAGGTCAAGGAAGGCGAGGTGGTCGCGATTATCGGCCCCAGCGGTTCGGGCAAGACCACCTTCCTGCGCTGCCTGAATTTCCTGGAAGAACCCACCAGCGGCCGGATCAAGGTCGGCGATATCGAGATCGATACCAGCCGTCCCCTGAACCAGCAGCAGAGCCTGGTGCGACGTTTGCGCCAGCACGTGGGCTTCGTGTTCCAGAACTTCAACCTGTTCCCCCATCGCACCGCCCTGGAAAACGTCATCGAAGGCCCGATCGTGGTCAAGAAGACCCCGCACGCCGATGCTGTAGCCCTGGGTAAAAAACTCTTGGCCAAGGTCGGTCTGGCGGGCAAGGAGGACGCTTACCCGCGTCGTCTCTCCGGTGGTCAGCAACAGCGCGTGGCGATTGCCCGGGCGCTGGCAATGGAGCCCGAAGTGATCCTGTTCGATGAGCCGACCTCGGCCCTCGACCCGGAACTGGTGGGCGAGGTATTGGCGACCATCCGCGGCCTGGCCGAAGAGAAGCGCACCATGGTGATCGTCACCCACGAAATGGGTTTTGCCCGGGACGTGGCCAACCGTGTGGTGTTTTTCGACAAGGGCGTGATCGTCGAACAAGGCGAAGCGAAGGCGTTGTTTGCCAACCCGAAAGAAGAGCGAACCCGACAGTTCCTGAGCAAGTTCCTGAATAACGCACACAACTAAAAACCCTGCGTAACAACGGTAAACTTCCATGGACGGAAGTGATACCCCTCGAAATACGCTTCATTAATACAAAATCAAACCCATCTATTTAACATGCATATCCTGTACGCGTGCGCGGTACAAATATATGCATCACAACAATTAAACAGTGACAATTCAATCAGATCCTCTATCGCAAGACGGTGCCCACGAACTTGCAACAGTCCGCCCTTATTTCCGTGCCTTCAGCAGAAAAACTCGACGAACAGACATGGTTTATTTACTTGGATCCGTAGGAACTTTCTGAATAGCACCACACAACCACCATAACTAATAAATCTTATTGACACCTGATCTCCCTGACTCTTATCTAGTCTCCAGCCAGCGACACCCTTCACATTTAAATCATTATTTCCGCTCAAAGTAATGAATGGTTTTTCTGTTCGATTATTGGTTTTTGATATTCCAGAAACGGACTTCGTTGCAAGACTTCAAGGAGACTTCATGAATAGCACCTCGAACACATCCAGGCTTGCGGCCCCGACCCTGGCGCGATCGAACAAGGCCGGCATCAACGTCACCTGCGCGGCGCACCTGCTGATCGATGTGGCGCCCTACCCCGCCATGGACTCAGGAGACCTGGTCGAACTGTTCTGGGACAACTGCTACGTGGCCTCCCGCGTGCTGACGGCCAGCGATGTCGGCCGACCGGTGCAGTTGCGGGTGCCTGAGAGTTTTGTCGCCAACGGTACTTCGCGCATTCACTACCGGGTCATGCAGATTGGCCGGGGTCCGGCGGTATCGGCCAGTCAAAACGTACAGATCAAACTCGACTGTCCAGGCGGCCAACCCTCGGCGCTGTGCGGCGATGAAAACCAGTGCCTGGCACCAGTGAGCATTCCCGAGGCAATTTGCCGTCAGGGGGTCAATCCGAGTCAGGTCAAACGCGGTGTTCCCTTGACCATCGAGCCGTACCTGAACATGGCCGTCGACGACGAGATCACCCTGCGCTGGGGCGATGTGCGCATGGATCTGCCACCGCTCAAGTCCGCCGATATAGGCCAGCCGATCCACGTCTGGATACCGCCGGCCATCATCCTCGAAGCAGGCGAAGATCTGCACCTGGAAGTGACGTACTGCATTCTCGACAGGGTAGGCAACAACTCCCGCTGGGCACCGGCCCGCACGCTGAAGATCGGTTGCGCCAATCCTTATGTGAAAGTCCCGAAGAAACAGCATCTCAAGGCTGCTGAACCCTGCAGACAGCGGCGGCAGTGACTGTGCCCACCGTGTTTTTGTGGCGAGGGGGCTTGCCCCCTCGCCACAGAGATTGCCTCCCCCAGAACACCTTCTATTCATATTCCTAAAAGTTAGTTCATAAAATATTTATACACGTTTAGGGTATATACACCGGACCACCGGACATTCTTGTTTTCATGCGCGGCCACAAGCGGCGCTTCCATGAGATGTGAGGTAGGTATGGTCCGGAACACAATCACCCCAGTGCAGATCGCCAGGGCATTGCGAGCAGCCAAGGAGTGGCACTGATGTCCAGTCTGGCAGATGCAATCGTCCAGAGTGACCTGGACATCGCCCCGTTGTTGTTGCCCGCACAAGTCTTGCGCAACGACGCCCAAGCCATCAAGGCGGCCCACGAACTGGCGCACGTTGCGCGCCTGCAAGCGGCCAAGCGTGACCAGTTGCGCAAGCTCCCATGGTCTGAAATCGAACAGTTCACCCGCAGCGGCCTGGGCAGCATTTCCATCCCCCGCGAGTACGGTGGCCCGCAGGTTTCGTTCGTCACCCTGGCCGAGGTCTTCGCGATCATTTCCGCCGCCGACCCGGCGCTTGGGCAGATACCGCAAAACCAGTTCGGCATTCTTAACCTGATCCTCGGCAGCGCCACCGAAGCGCAGAAAAGGCAACTGTTCAAAAGCGTCCTGGATGGCTGGCGCATCGGCAATGCCGGGCCGGAACGCGGCACCAAAAATACCCTGGAACTGAAAGCGCGCATCACCGCTGACGGCGTCCTCAACGGCCAGAAGTTCTATTCCACCGGTGCACTGTTTGCCCATTGGGTGGCGGTCAAGGCATTGAACGACGACGGCAAACAAGTGCTGGCGTTCATCCGTCGCGGCACGCCGGGATTGCGCATCGTCGATGACTGGTCCGGCTTTGGTCAGCGCACTACCGCCAGCGGCACGATTTTGCTCAACAATGTGCAGGTCGATCCCGAACTGGTGGTGGAAAACTGGCGCATCAACGACACGCCTAACATCCAGGGCGCCGTCTCCCAACTGATTCAGGCGGCCATCGACGCCGGTATCGCCCGGGGCGCCATCGACGACGCCATCGACTTCGTGAAAACCCGCGCCCGGCCATGGATCGACGCCAAGGTCGAGCGGGCTAGCGATGACCTGTATGTGATCGCCGATATCGGCAAGCTGAAAATCGAACTGCACGCCGCCGAAGCGCTGCTGCGCAAGGCCGGGCAGGTGCTCGATGAAGTCAGCACCGCACCGCTCAGCGCCGAATCCGCCGCCCGCGCCTCGATTGCCGTGGCCGAAGCCAAAGTGCTGACCACCGAGATTTCGTTGCTGGCCAGCGAAAAGCTGTTCGAACTGGCCGGCAGCCGCGCCACCCTCGCCGAATTCAACCTCGACCGCCACTGGCGCAATGCCCGGGTGCACACCCTGCACGATCCGGTGCGCTGGAAGTATCACGCCATCGGCGCCTATCGCCTCAACGGCACGCTGCCTAATCGTCATTCCTGGATTTAACGACCAGACATCTGGAGAAGCACATGAGCATTTCTCACCCCGTCGCGGTCATCACCAGCGATGAGCAAGCCCTGATTGTCGCCAGCGATCTGGCCGAAGATTTCAAACGTGACAGCGCCACACGCGACCGTGAACGCCGTTTGCCACACCCCGAACTGGAGGTGTTTTCCCGCTCGGGCCTTTGGGGCATCAGCGTGCCAAAGGAATATGGCGGCGCCGGTGTTTCCAACGTCACCCTGGCCAAGGTCATCGCTCTGATCGCCCAGGCCGACGGCTCGCTGGGGCAAATTCCGCAGAACCATTTTTATGCCCTCGAAGTGCTGCGCGTGAACGGCAGCCATGAGCAGAAAAAACGTCTTTATGCCGAAGTGCTGGCCGGCCAGCGCTTCGGCAATGCGTTGGCCGAGCTCGGAACCAAAACCGCCCACGATCGCATCACCAGCCTGACCCGCGATGGCAGCGGCTATCGCATCAATGGTCGCAAGTTCTACGCCACGGGCGCGATTTACGCCCAGCGCATTCCCACCTCGGTGGTGGATGAAAACGGTGTGCAGCAACTGGCGTTCGTTCCGCGCAACAGCAAGGGCCTCACCGTAATTGACGACTGGAGCGGCTTCGGCCAGCGCACCACCGGCAGCGGTTCGGTGGTGTTCGAAGACGTCTACGTCGCGGCCGAAGATGTCATCCCCTTTCAAAGCGCCTTCGAACGCCCGACCCCGGTCGGCCCGCTGGCGCAGATTCTCCATGCCGCCATCGACACCGGTATCGCCCGCGCCGCGTACGAAGATGCGCTGCACTTTGTGCGCAGCAAAACCCGGCCATGGATCGACGCCACCCACGAAAAAGCCACGGACGATCCACTGACCCTCAAGAGCTTCGGTCACCTGAGCCTCCGCCTGCACGCCGCCGAGGCACTGCTGGAGCGTGCCGGCGAATACCTCGACAACGCCCAGGCCGACACAAATGCCGAGACCGTCGCAGCCGCGTCGATTGCCGTCGCCGAAGCCCGCGCCCTGAGCACCGAAATCTCCCTGGCAGCCGGCAGCACGCTGTTCGAACTGGCCGGCAGCCAAGCGACCTTGATCGAACACGGTCTCGACCGCCACTGGCGCAACGCCCGGGTGCACACCCTGCACGACCCGGTGCGCTGGAAGTACCACGCCGTGGGCAACTACTACCTCAACGATGAAAACCCGCCACTGCGGGGGACCATCTGAATGGCTAAAAAGAAGATCCTGCTCAATGCCTTCAACATGAACTGCATCGGGCACATCAACCACGGTTTGTGGACGCACCCGCGCGACACGTCCACCCGCTACAACACGATCGAATACTGGACCGAACTGGCGCAATTGCTTGAGCGCGGGCTGTTCGACGGCCTGTTCATCGCCGACATCGTCGGGGTCTACGACGTCTACCAGAACTCGGTGGACGTGCCGTTGAAAGAGTCGATCCAGCTGCCGGTCAACGACCCGCTGTTGCTGGTTTCAGCCATGGCTGTGGTGACGAAAAACCTCGGTTTCGGCCTGACCGCCAACCTCACCTACGAAGCGCCGTACCTGTTCGCCAGACGCCTGTCGACGCTGGATCACCTCAGCCGTGGCCGGGTCGGCTGGAACATTGTCACCGGCTACCTCGACAGTGCCGCCAAGGCCATGGGTCTGAGCGAACAGGTCGAGCATGACCGCCGCTACGACCAGGCCGACGAGTACCTGGAGGTGCTCTACAAACTCCTGGAAGGCAGCTGGGAAAACGGTGCGGTGCTGAACGATCCACAGCAGCGGATCTATGCGCAGCCCGAGAAAGTGCACAAGGTCGAACACAAGGGCGAGTTCTATCAGGTCGAGGGCTATCACCTCTGCGAACCCTCGCCCCAGCGCACGCCGGTGCTGTTCCAGGCCGGCAGTTCGGATCGCGGTTTGCTGTTCGCCGGGAGGCATGCCGAGTGCGTGTTCATCAGTGGCCAGAACAAGGCGTCGACCAAGGCTCAGGTGGACAAGGTCCGTGCCAGTGCCGTCGAAGCCGGGCGCAATCCCGAGGACATCAAGGTGTTCATGGGCCTGAATGTGATCGTCGGCGCCACCGAAGAGCTGGCCTGGGCCAAGCACGCCGAGTACCTGAGCTACGCCAGTGCCGAGGCCGGCGTGGCGCACTTTTCGGCGTCCACCGGGATCGATTTTTCCCACTATGAAATCGACGAACCGATCCAGTACGTGAAGAGCAACGCGATCCAGTCCGCCACCAAACACCTGCAAAACAACGACTGGACCCGGCGCAAATTGCTCGAACAACACGCCCTCGGCGGTCGCTACATCACCGTGGTCGGCTCACCGCAGCAAGTGGCGGATGAGCTGGAATCGTGGATCGCCGAAACCGGGCTGGATGGCTTCAACCTGACCCGCATCGTCACCCCGGAAAGCTATGAGGATTTCATCGAGCTGGTGATTCCCGAGTTGCAACGGCGGGGGTCGTACAAGACTGCGTACGACAGCGGCACCTTGCGCGAAAAGCTGTTTCAGCGGGAGGCGCATCTGCCTGAGCAACATACGGGCTCGGCTTACCGCCGCTAAAAAAGCTTCGCGAGCAGGCTAGCTCCCACAGGGACTGAGTGATCACCCGAGATCCATTGTGGGAGCGAGCCTGCTCGCGAAGAGGCCCGACCAAACAACACAAACCTTATGCACTGACTGGATAACTCATCATGAAAAAGCACTACCTCTCTCACCCAGTCAAAGCACTGGCCCTGGCCCTCGGCCTGTTCAGCTCTGCGGTTTTCGCCGCCGACGCGCCGCTGAAAATCGGCACCACCGCCGCGTTCGCCATTCCCCTTGAAGCAGCCGTCGAAGAGGCTTCCAAACAAGGCCTGAAAGTCGAGCTGGTGGAGTTCACAGACTGGATCGCGCCGAACGTCAGCCTCGCCGCCGGCGATATCGACGTGAACTACTTCCAGCACATCCCGTTCCTGGAAAACGCCAAGGCCGCCTCGGGTTTCGACCTGGTGCCGTTCGCGCCCGGGATCATCAACAACGTCGGCCTCTACTCGAAGAAATACAAAAGTTTCGACGAACTGCCGCAAGGCGCCAGCGTGGCCATCGCCAACGACCCGATCAACAGCGGTCGAGGCTTGCAACTGCTGGCCAAGGCCGGCCTGATCACCCTCAAGCCCGGTGTCGGCTACAAGGCCACCGAAGAAGACATCATCGCCAACCCGAAGAAAATCAAGATCCTCCAGGTCGAAGCCGTGCAACTGGTACGCGCCTATGACGATGCCGATCTGGTGCAGGGCTACCCGGCCTACATTCGCTTGTCGAAAACCTTCGATGCGGGCTCAGCGCTGCTGTTCGACGGCCTCGATCACAAGGAGTACGTGATTCAGTTCGTGATCCAGCCGAAGAGCAAAACCGACCCGCGCCTGATCAAGTTCGTCGACATCTACCAGCACTCACCCGCGGTGCGCGCCGCACTGGATAAGGCTCACGGCAAGCTCTACCAAGCCGGTTGGGAAAGCTGAGCATGACCGCCGCCATCCAACGGCGACTGGAGATTCCAGAGCCGCAAAGCGCCGAGCGCACCGAGCTGCATCCCGAACTCAACCATGCCCACGTGCGCTTCATCGGCCTGGGCAAAACCTACAACGGCCAACAAGGCCCGGTGGCCGCGTTGCACGGCATCGACCTGGCGATCCAGCGCGGCGAAGTGTTCGGCATCATCGGCCGCAGCGGCGCCGGCAAGTCGTCACTGATTCGTACCATCAATCGCCTGGAGCAACCGAGCAGCGGTCGGGTGCTGATCGATCAGGTCGACATCGGCGAATTCGACGAAGACCGCTTGGTGGCGTTGCGTCGGCGCATTGGCATGATCTTCCAGCACTTCAATCTGATGTCGGCCAAGACCGTTTGGCAGAACGTCGAGTTGCCGCTGAAAGTCGCCGGTGTGCCCAAGGAACAACGCGAGCAGAAAGTCCGTGAGCTGCTGGAACTGGTCGGCTTGCAAGCCAAACACAAGGCTTACCCGGCGCAGCTATCCGGCGGGCAGAAACAGCGCGTGGGCATTGCCCGGGCGCTGGTGCATGACCCGCAAATCCTGCTGTGCGACGAAGCCACCTCGGCACTGGACCCGGAAACCACGCAATCGATCCTAGGCCTGCTGCGCGAGATCAATCAACGCCTGGGCCTGACCATTGTGCTGATCACCCACGAGATGGCGGTGATCCGCGAGATCTGTGATCGCGTAGTCGTCCTCGAACACGGGCGCATCGTCGAGCAAGGGCCGGTGTGGGAAGTCTTCGGCAATCCACAGCATGAGGTCAGCAAGACGCTGCTGGCGCCGTTGCAACACGCATTGCCGCAAGAGCTGCAAAGCCTTTTGCAGCCGCAATCGAACGCCCCGGATGCCGCCGTGGTCCTGCGCTTGCAGTTCACCGGCAACCAACGCGACGAGCCGGACCTGGCGGCACTGTTCAGCGCCCTCGGAGGCCGAGTGCGATTGCTGCAAGGCGGCGTGGAACGGATACAGGGGCATGCCCTCGGGCAACTGCTGCTGGCGGTGACGGGCTCCCCCCTCGGTGCCGAAGAATTGCGTCAACGCGCCAGCCAATGGGCGCAACAGGTGGAGGTGCTGGGTTATGTGGTTTGATCGCTTGCTGCAGGGCTTTATCGACACGTTTTTGATGGTCGGCGTGTCGTCGCTCATCGCGCTGTTGGCGGGCATTCCGCTGGCAGTGATCCTGGTCACCAGCTCCAAGGGTGGCATCTACGAAGCCCCGGCGCTGAACCGTGCACTGGGCGCGTTCGTGAACCTGTTTCGCTCGATTCCGTTCCTGATTTTGATGGTGGCGTTGATTCCGTTCACTCGTCTCATCGTCGGCACCACGTATGGCGTTTGGGCGGCCGTGGTGCCGTTGACCATCGCGGCCACGCCATTCTTTGCGCGCATTGCCGAAGTCAGCTTGCGCGAGGTCGATCATGGATTGATCGAAGCGGCGCAAGCCATGGGCTGCCGGCGCTGGCACATTGTTTGGCATGTGTTGTTGCCGGAAGCACTGCCGGGGATTGTCGGCGGGTTCACGATTACCCTGGTGACGATGATCAACTCATCGGCCATGGCCGGGGCGATTGGTGCGGGCGGGTTAGGGGATATTGCCTATCGGTATGGGTATCAGCGGTTTGATAGCCAGATCATGCTGACGGTGATTGTGTTGTTGGTGGCGTTGGTGGCGGTGATTCAGTTGGGTGGGGATCGGTTGGCTCGGGGCCTCAACAAGCGGTAGGCATGTTGTGAACACTCTTTGTGGCGAGGGGGCTTGCCCCCGTTCGACTGCGCAGCAGTCGCAAAACCTGCGGTCTCTTTTTTTCTGGCACACCTCATTGAATGGTTTTAGGGCCGCTTCGCAGCCCAGCGGGGGCAAGCCCCCTCGCCACAAAAGCTCACTTGCCACAGGTCATCATTGGTCTTCGGAGGGAAGTTTTCGTACAGGAAAATCAGCGGTTTTGCAGGCTCGCTCCCTTTCCTTTGCAGGACATTTCCTAGATCATTTCGCTCGCTTGCGCCTGCCAATTCCCGTGGCTAGTCTCGGTCCGTCACTGCTCATCAGTGATCGGGTTTAGTAGCCCGGAACAATAGGCGCATAGCGATTCCATGCTCATGTCCGGCAAATTTTGCCGCATGCAGAATATGGTGGCTGTGCGTGGGGTACCTTCGGGTGCACCGGTTTTCCTATTGACCGGCCTACTAACCTGCGTACAGCCGCCACCCAATCGTTTAGTAGGCGATAAGTGATGGCTCCCATGCAGCAATAGGAGTAACACTCATGGAAAAATCCGTTCCCGATCCCCCCGAACCCCCCACCGAAGACCCGCTCAGGGATCGCTCAGCGCTCTACCGCGCCATCGATTTCCACCTCACCGGCAAGCAACCCGCACCACCCGATGAAATGCGCTTCTACAACGTCAGCAAGGACGTGAGCTTCGAAGACACCCAACTCTATGTCGCCGATCTGCTGCGCTGTGCTTCGGTCACGGCGTATCAGTGTGGCGACCAGCTCAAGGGGGCCGACCGGGCGATGGTGTATTCGATCTGGCACTTGCTGGAGATTGCCAAGGCGATGGTGGATCACTCCATTGAGTGTTTGGGGATGAAAAAGGGCTGAGTCTGACTTTAATCATCGGTTGTCTGTGCCACCGCCATCGCGAGCAAGCTCGCTCCCACAGTTGACCGTGGATATCTGTGGGAGCGAGCCTGCTCGCGATGGGCTGCGCAGCAGCCCCCGGCACCATGGCGTATATTCGGTGAATCCAAATTGCCTGCGCAGCCGACCATGAAGCAAACACCCGACGACCTCGAACAGATCACCACCACGACCCTGGGCCACTACAACGCGGTGGCCGAAAGTTTCCGTGAAGGGACGCGCGATCACGACGTCAGCCAGAACATCGATGCCCTGTTGCGGCATATTCAGGGCGATGCGCCTTTCGACATTCTCGACTTCGGCTGCGGACCCGGTCGTGATCTGCAAACCTTCACCCGCATGGGCCACACAGCCGTCGGTCTCGACGGTTCGGAAAAATTCGCGCAGATGGCCCGGGACGACAGTGGTTGCGAGGTATGGCAGCAGGACTTTCTGAAGCTCGATCTACCGGCCGAGCGTTTCGACGGGATCTTTGCCAATGCAGTGTTGTTTCATGTTCCGCGTCAGGAACTACCACGGGTGCTGAAGCAGTTGTGGGGAACGCTGAAACCGGGTGGGGTGTTGTTCAGTTCCAATCCCCGTGGCGAGAATCAGGAAGGCTGGAACGGGCCGCGTTATGGGGCCTATCACGACCTGGCGGCCTGGCAGCAGTTGCTGATCGAGGCGGGTTTTGTGGAGTTGGAGCATTACTACCGGCCGGCCGGGCTGCCGCGGGAGCAGCAGCCGTGGTTGGCGAGTGTGTGGCGTAAAGCTGTGTAGTCAGTCCCGACGCCATCGCGAGCAAGCTCGCTCCCACAGTTAATCGCGGTCAACTGTGGGAGCGAGCTTGCTCGCGATGAGCGCGAAGCGCTCGCTTTTTAAACAGCCTCTTTCTTCGGCTCGCGAATCTTGTACCAGGCCACATACAGCGCCGGCAAAAACAGCAGCGTCAGCAAGGTGGCGATGACGATCCCGCCGATCATCGCGTAGGCCATCGGCCCCCAGAACACTTCCCGGGCAATCGGGATCATCCCCAGGCTCGCCGCCGCCGCGGTCAGCAGGATCGGACGACGCCGATGCTCGGTGGCCTGCACCACTGCATCCCACGGCGCATAACCCTTCTGCTCGTACTCCTCGATCTGGGTCACCAGGATCACCGAGTTACGGATGATGATACCGATCAACGCGAGAATCCCGAGGATCGCCACAAAGCCCATGGGCGTCCCTGTCGGCACCAGCGCGATCACCACGCCGATCAGCCCCAGCGGCGCGACGCTGGCCACCAGGAACAGCTTCTGCACGCTGTGCAGCTGGATCATCAGGAAGGTCGCCATCAGGAACAGCATCAGCGGCACAACCTTGGCAATCGGGCCCTGGGCCTTGCCGCTCTCCTCCACCGTACCACCGGTGGCGACCTTGTAGCCCGCCGGCAGTTTGGCTGCGAACGCGTCGATGGACGGCTTGAGGATTTTCACCAGGTCCGTCGGCTGGATCTCGTCGCGTATCGCCGCCTTGATGGTGATGGTCGGCAGGCGATCGCGACGCCACACCAGCGGCTGCTCCAGTTCGTAGCGCACCGTGGCGAACGCCAGCAGAGGAATCGACGTGCCGTTCGGCGTGACGATTTGCAGGTTCTGCAGGGTTTCCGGCGTTCCACGCTCGGAATCCACCGCACGACCAACCACGTTGATCAGGTAAATGTCGTCATCGACCTGAGTCACCGACTGGCCGCTGACGATGCCGTTCATCAGGTTGGCCACATCCTCGGAAGACAACCCCAACTGCCGCGCCTTGTCCTGGGCGATGTCGATGCGCAGCACTTTGCCCGGTTCGTTCCAGTCGTAGATGATCTCGCCCACGTGCGGGTTCTTGTCCAGCTCAGTGGCCAGGTCGATGGCATGTCGGCGCACCTGATCGATGTCCTTGCCGCTGATCCGGTACTGGATCGGACGCCCTACCGGCGGACCCATTTCCAGTGCCTGGACATAACTGCCGATGCCGACGAAGTCGTTGCGCAAGCGCTCGCGAAGCTTGTGCATCATGGCCTCACGGGAATGGCCTTTGCTGACGATCACCAACTGCGCGTAGAACGGGTTCTGCAGTTGCTGGTCCAGTGGCAGATAAAAACGGATGGCGCCCTGACCGATGTAGGTGCTCCAGCGCTCGATGTCCGGGTCGTCCTTGAGCGTGGCTTCGAGGCGATCGACAGCCCGGCGGGTTTCGTCGATCGAGGCGTTTTGCGGCAGGTTCAGGTCCACCAGGATTTCCGGTCGGTCCGAAGACGGGAAGAACTGGTTCTGCACGAAGCGCATGCAAAACAGCGCCAGCACAAAACACAGCACCGTAATGCCGATGGCCCACCAGCGATTGCGCATGCACCACAGCAGCCCGCCGTTGAACGCCTTGCCGATGCGCCCGGGTTCGCCTTCATGGGGTTTCACTTTGGTGCTGAGAATATGCACGCCGATGACCGGCGCAAACAGAACCGCCACCACCCACGACACCAGCATCGCACAGGCAATCACCGCAAACAGGGTGTAGGTGTATTCACCGGCCGAGCTGGCGTTCAAGCCGATCGGCACGAAGCCCGCCACCGTCACCAGCGTACCGGTGAGCATCGGGAACGCCGTGGAGGTGTAGGCGAAGGTTGCCGCCTGTTCCTTGGTCTCGCCCAACTCCAGGCGCGTCACCATCATCTCCACGGTGATCATCGCATCGTCCACCAGCAGGCCGAGGGCGATGATCAGTGCACCGAGGGAAATCCGCTGCATGGTGATGCCGCTGTACTCCATGAACACGAACACCATCGCCAGCACCAGCGGGATCGAGCAGGCCACCACCAGCCCGGCGCGCACGCCAAGGCTGACGAAGCTCACCACCAGCACGATCACCACCGCCTCGAACAGCGCGCTGGTAAAGCCGCCGACCGCCTCTTCGACCACCACGGCCTGGTCGGACACGTTGTAAATGCCGACGCCCACCGGCAGGTCGGCGGTCAACTCGTCAATACGGGCGTGCAAGGCCTTGCCGAACGCCTGGACGTTGCCCCCTTTTTGCATGGCAATCGCCAAGCCGATGGCCGGTTTGCCGTTGAAGCGGAATTCCGGCGAGGCCGGATCGACGTAGCCCCGGCTGATTTCGGCAACGTCGGCCAGACGATAGTAGCGGTCGTTGAGCTTGAGGTTGACCTCGGCCAGGTCTTTCTCCGAAGCGAACTTGCCTGACGTGCGCACCGAAATCCGCTCTGGCCCGGCCTCGATGACACCCGCCGGGGTCACCGCGTTCTGAGATTGCAGGCTCTGCACCACCTGACGCTCATCGATGCCGAGCGCGGCGAGTTTGCGCGTGGAGAAGTTCAGGTACAGCACTTCGTCCTGCTGGCCGACCATTTCGATCTTGCCCAGCCCCGGCACACCGCGAATCTCCATGCGGGCCTGTTCCACGTAGTCGCGCAACTGACGCTGGGTCAGGCCGTCGGCGGTGAAGGCGTAGATCGACCCGAAGACGTCACCGAACTCGTCGTTGAACGACGGCCCCTGTATGCCTTGCGGGAACTGGTATTTGATGTCGTTGATCTTCTTGCGCACCTGGTACCAGATTTCCGGGATGTCCTTGGCACCGGTGGTGTCGCGCAGGTACACGTACACCGTCGATTCGCCGGGGCGTGTGTAGCTTTTCACGTAGTCGAGGGAGTCGAGCTCTTCGAGCTTTTTCTCGATCCTGTCGGTGATCTGCTTGAGGGTTTCCTCCTGGGTCGCTCCCGGCCATTTGCTCTGGATCACCATGGTTTTGATGGTGAACGACGGGTCTTCTTCGCGCCCCAGGTTGAAATACGAGAACACACCCATCAGCAACGCGACGAACATCAGATACCAGATGAACGACTGATGCTTGAGGGCCCATTCCGAGAGGTTGAAAGGCCCTTTCATTGACTGTCCTCGTCGATTTTCACTTGCTGCCCCGGTTTGAGGCTGTTGACACCGGCACTGACCACCCGCTCGCCGTTCTTCACGCCGTCTGACAGCACCACGGTGCTGTCGGTGCGGCTGATCACGGTGACGTCACGGGGGGAGACGGTTTTACTCTGCGCGTCGATCACCCAGATGCGCGGCTTGCCATCGACCTCCTGCAGCGCGGTGACAGGCAACTCGATGCGCGGCTTGACCGCCGTGCTCAGGGTGACGCTGATGGCCGTGCCCAAACGGAAGCCCTGTGGCGTTTCGGCCAGGGTCAGGCGGGCACGACGGGTGCGTGTCGCGCTTTGAGCCTGGGGTTCGATTTCACGGATGACAGCGGTGGTGTTGATGCTCGGATCCAGTTGCGCAGCAACCTGAAACACCACATCGCTGGGCAACTGATCAACGAGGGTATCGGGCAGGTCGATCACCGCTTCCTTGATGTCCGGTTGCGCCAGGGTCACCACTTGCTGACCCGCCGTCACCACTTGCCCGGCCTCGGCGCTCCACGCGGTGACCACGGCTTTATGGTCGGCACGCAGTTCGGTGTAGCCCAATTGGTCTTTGCTCTGGCTGACGGCCGCCCGGGCCTGATCGAGGGAGGCCTGGGTGGTTTTCAGGTCCGTGTTGGCTGCGTCGAGTTGCGCTTGCGCGCCGACCCCGCGATCGAACAGGGCTTGTTGACGCTGGGCACTGGCCTTGGCATTGATCAGTTGCGCCTGGATTTTCGCCAGGTCGCCCTGGGCCGAACGCAATTGGTTCTGCTGATCGGAAGGATCGAGGGTGGCGAGCAGTGTCCCCTTTTCCACTTCGGTGCCGACATCGACGTTACGGCTGGCGATCCGCCCGCCCACGCGGAAGCCGGTATTGCTTTCATAACGCGCCTGGATGCTGCCGGCGAAGCGGCCCAGGTCCTCTTCGTTCAAGGTCTGGACCTTGATCGACAACACCGGTCGTACCGGTGCCGGCGGTGGTTCGCTTTCGGAACAGGCGCTCAGCACCAGCCCGATGGACAACGCCCATAAAGGCTTCATGGCTTGGCTCCCCACGTCAGATCCTTGTTAGTGTCTTCGGCAATCTCGACGTCCATGTCAGGGTGCAAGAGTTGGCCGCCCGCGATGATGACTTTGTCGCCGTCTTTCAACCCGCCGCTGATGATGACCTTGCCGGTCAGGTAGCGGCCGACTGTGACCGAATGCAACTGGGCCTTGCCCTTGTCGTCGACAATCCACACAGCGGGTTCACTGATGTTTTTGGTCAGCGCCGACCACGGCAACTCGATGACCGACTTGCCCGACCCCTTGGCCGTGGCACTCACCACCGAGCCCAATTGCATGCCGTCGGGCAGACTGTTGAGGCCGATCTTGACCTGCACGGTACCGGATTGCGCCGACACCGCCGGGGTGATTTCACGCACAGTGCCGGTGGTTTTGATCGCCGGGTTGTCGAGCAGGCTCAGGACAATGGTGTCATCGCTCGGTTTCTCGGCCAGCAGGGATTCATAAACGTTGAACACTGCATCGCGGTCGCCGTCACGGGCCAGGCTGAAGATCGGCATCGTCGCCTGAACCACCTGGCCGACCTCCGCCTGGCGCTCGGTAATGATCCCCGGCGCATCGGCGATCAGCGCCGTATAGCTCAACTGATCCTTGGCATTGGCCAGCTGCGCCTGGGCAGCGCTCAGGGCGCTCTGGCTGCTGTTCAAAGCGGCCTGGGCCGAGTCATATTCACTCTGGCTGGTATAACCCTTGGGCAAGAGTTTTTGCTGGCGTACGAATGCCGCCGCGTTCTGCTTCACCCGCGCCTGTTCGGCGGCCACTTGCGCCTGGGCCGAGTCGACGTTGCTCTGCAAGTCCTTGGGGTCGAGCCGGGCCAGCACTTGCTTGGCGGTCACTCGATCGCCGACGTCAACCGAACGCTGGATGATCTTGCCACCCACACGGAAAGACAGCTCCGTCTGTATCCGCGCCTGAATATCACCGGTGAGGGTAACCGGGGCCGCGTAGTCCGTCGGCTTGACGACTTGCACGAACACCCGTGGCAGGTATTCCTGTACGGGTTTTTTCTGGTCGCAAGCCGTCAGCAGGGTGACGACACTCAAGGCCATGACTACTTTGAATCCGGGAACCACCATGCAAACTCCTTGGCCTTTTTCATGTACAGCACGACAGAGAGCTTAGAACAGGACAGCAACCTTGCACGAGCGTCTTATGAAGAAAAAATTCACCCGGCCTTACGTCCAGAACACTTGCCCCAGACACCTGCCCGTAGCGGACAATGGGCGTCGCTCGACCCCGCCACAGGACCCCACATGCTCAACACGCTCGCGGTAGCCAACTACCGCTCGATCAACAAACTGGTGATCCCGCTGGGCCGACTGAATCTGATCACCGGCCCCAACGGCAGCGGCAAGTCCAACCTGTACCGTGCGCTGCGCCTGCTGGCGGAAACCGCCCACGGCGGCGTGGTCAATGCCTTGGCCCGTGAAGGCGGGCTGGATTCGACCTTCTGGGCCGGCCCGGAAACCCTCTCCCGGCGCATGCGCACCGGCGAAGTCGCCATCGAGCCCACTGTGCGCCAAGGCGTCAAGCGCCTGCGCCTGGGGTTTGCGGGAGAGGATTTCGGCTACTCGATCAGCCTCGGCCTTCCCGATTCCAATGGCCATTTCATGCTGCCCGGGCACAGCTCGCCGATCCCGTCCTATTTCAGCCTCGACCCGCAGATCAAACGCGAATGCCTGTGGGCAGGCGCGTTCTACCGCCCGGCCAGTCTGCTGGTCGATCGTGACGGCCCGATGATCCGCGCCCGCGCCGAGCGCAAGTGGGATGTGCTGGCGCAGCACACGCCGACGTTCGACAGCCTGTTCGATCAGGTCGGCAGCCTGCGCGGTTCGCCTGAAGTGCTGGAGATGCGCGAGTTCATCCGCCGCTGGCGCTTTTACGATCATTTTCGCAGCGATGCCGACGCCCCGGCGCGTCAACCGCAACTGGGCACTCGCACGCCGGTGCTGCATCACGACGGACGAGACTTGGCGGCGGCCTTGCAGACGATTATCGAAATCGGCGATCCCGACGCCTTGCGGGCGGCGATCAGCGACGCCTTCCCCGGCGCACGACTGAACATCGACCCCCTGCCCGGTGGACGCTTCGCCATCGAGTTCTTTCAGGAAGGTTTGTTGCGGCCGCTGTCAGCCGCCGAGCTGTCGGACGGAACCTTGCGTTACTTGCTGCTGGTCGCCGCGCTGCTGACGCCTCGGCCGCCGACACTGATGGTGCTGAACGAGCCGGAAACCAGCCTGCATCCGGACCTGCTGCCGGCACTGGCACGCTTGATCATCCGTGCCTCGGCGCACTGCCAGGTGTGGGTGGTGTCCCATGCCCGGCGCTTGATTTCGGCGTTGCAGGAGGACCCGGACTGCAACTGCATCGTGCTGGAGAAGAATCTTGGCCAGACCGGGATCGTGGGCCAGCGCATGCTGGATGAGCCGGCATGGTATTGGCCGGATTGAACGGCGCGTGATTTGCCGGGATGAGAGAAGACGTCTATTTTCCCTTGTACCGTAGGAAGGATCTTTTTTTCGAAACACAGCTCCAAGGACGAACCACTTTTGGCCAGACTCCCGGCCAACATCTCACAAGGACGAGAACATGGCAGACGAACAACCGCCGCAACGGCTGGATCCGCAGGACATTCTGAAATTATTGATGGCGTTGCGCAGGGCGTTGAAGGCCAGGCCGGCCTGATCAACTCCATGGTCAACAGGCTCTTTGTGGCGAGGGGGCTTGCCCCCGTTGGGCTGCGAAGCGGCCCCTGGTAACCAATGACGCACCTTGGGACGAATGCTGGGCATTCGAACGGGGGCAAGCCCCCTCGCCACAAAGGCTCCCGCGTCACAGGCAAATCGAACGCTCAAAAAAACGCCGACGCTAAATCAGCCGTCGGCGTTTGAAACCTTGAAGGGGTTTGCTTCGCGAATCAGAACGCTGGCAATACCGCGCCGCTGTACTTCTTCTCGATGAAGGCTTTCACTTCCGGGCTGGTCAGGGCCTTGGCCAGTTTCTGGATGGCAACGCTGTCCTTGTTGTCCGGACGGGCCACCAGGAAGTTCACGTAAGGCGAGTCGGCACCTTCGATCACCAGCGCGTCTTTAGCCGGGTTCAGGCCCGCTTCCAGCGCGTAGTTGGTGTTGATCATGTCCAGGTCGACCTGATCCAGCACACGCGGCAACATCGCGGACTCAAGCTCCTTGAACTTGAAGTTGTGCGGGTTCTTGGCGATGTCTTTAGGGGTGGCCAGGGCGTTTTTCGGGTCTTTCAACTCGATCAGGCCAGCCTTCTGCAGCAGGATCAGGGCACGGCCGCTGTTGCTGCCTTCGTTCGGAATGGCAATGGTCGCGCCGTCTTTGAGCTCAGCCAGGGTTTTGACTTTCTTCGAGTAGCCGCCGAACGGTTCGACGTGCACACCGATCACGGTTTCCAGGTGAGTGCCTTTGCCTTCGTTGAAGCTCTTGAGGTACGGCAGGGTCTGGAAGTAGTTGGCGTCCAGACGCTTCTGGTCGACCTGCACGTTCGGCTGAACGTAGTCGGTGAAGACTTTGATTTCCAGGTCCACGCCTTCTTTGGCGAGGGTTGGCTTGATCAGCTCAAGAATCTCGGCGTGTGGAACCGGGGTTGCCGCAACCACCAGTTTCTCGCCAGCCTGGGCCAGGCCCGCGGTCAGGGCAGCCGCCAGTGCGGTGAACAACAGAACCTTTTTCATGCAGTGTCCTTATCGAAAATCACAGTCGCTTGTGGCGACGGCTTGAAGATGAGAGTGCCAGTGAAGTGCTATCGCTGGCGTGAAGCGGACAATACCGGGATTTTTTATTCCCGAACAATAACGTTTATTCAGCTTCATATTCCATTTTGTTCATACAACTGTAGGAGCGAGCCTGCTCGCGATGGTCGTGAACGAAAACGCGCCAAACCTGATACCCAACGGCGTCTGTGGGTTTCTCGCGAGCAAGCTCGCTCCTACAGAAATCCGGCGTTTGCGAGCAGTTGTTTCAAGGCGTCTTTTTCGGCATCGGAACCGTTGCAAAAAATCTGCTTGAGCTGCTGTTCGATCTTTCCCAGACCTTCATCAGGCAAATTCAAATGCTCCGGCAAAATCTCGTCGCCCGTACTCACCAGCAGCGCAAAGTGAATGACGTTTTCCAGCTCCCGGGTATTGCCCGGCCAACTGTGGCGCTCAAGCACAAGCTGCGCCGCTTCGCTGATCAGCGGCACCGGCAGGTCGAGGCGCTGGCTGTAGATGCCGAGGAAGTATTCGGCCAGCGGCAGAATGTCCCCCGTACGCTCGCGCAGCGCCGGCAGTTCTAGCGGGCCTTCGCTGAGGTAGTGATAGAGCCGTTCATGGAATTTTCCGGCGGCCACCGCCTGGGCCAGATCGATGCTGGTGGCCGCCACCAGCCGCACATCCACCGGGCTCGGTTGCTGAGCGCCGACGCGGGTGACTTCGTGGTTCTCCAGGGCGGCGAGCAGCTTGATCTGAATCGGCAGCGGCAGGTCACCGATTTCGTCCAGGTACAGCGTGCCGCCGTTGGCCGAACCGAACCAGCCGGCACGACTGCTCGCCGAACCGCTGTAGCTGCCAGCCGCATAGCCGAACAGCTCAGCGTCAGCGTAGGTCGGGCTGATGGCGCCGCAGTTGACCGACACGAATAACCCGCCGCGATCACTGGCGCGGTGGATATGTCGGGCCAGCAACTCCTTGCCGGTGCCGGTTTCGCCACGGATCAGCACCGAGACAGAACGCGTGGCCAGTTGCTCAAGGTCTTCACGTAATTGCCGCGAACGCGGATCGACAAATACCAGCGCCTTGGCGCGGATGCTCAGGGGACTTTTTTCGGCGTCGGGAAAGGTCAGCAGCGGCTGACCGAAGGTTTCAAAGCTCATGGCAGACTCCCGCCCAAAACCGCCGGGAGACGGGGGCGTTAAATAAAGAAAGTGTTCAAGCGCGGCGCAGGGCGTGGTGTTCCATGCGGTTTTGCAGGCGATAGAGATAGGCAAAACCCTGCTCCCAACGCTGATGACCGGACTTCACGTTGATATGCCCCGCCCCCGCCAGAATCCCCGCCTCGGCACCCCAGTTGCGCGCCAGCTCCAGGGCCCGCGGCGCACTGACGGCGCTGTCGTTGTCGGAGCTGACGACCTGGCTGGGGAACGGCAGCAGATCCGTCGGGATCGGCGCGAAGTTGCGCAAGGCCGGTGCACAGGCCGGGCGCTCGACATCCGCCGGTGCGACCAGCAGGGCACCGCGCACCTGACGCAGGAACTGCACAGGCGCGGTGGCCGCCCAATGGGCGACGGTGATGCAACCCAGGCTGTGGGCGATCAGGATGACCGGCGTGCTGTCGGCGGCAATCGCCTCAGCCAGCGCCGCGACCCAGTCTTCACGACGTGGCGTCAGCCAGTCGGCCTGCTCCACCCGTGCGCTGTTCGGCAGGCTGTTCTGCCAGTGGCTTTGCCAATGATCTTCTGGCGATCCTTGCCAGCCCGGCACAATCAGGTAGCGAATTGATTCGTTGCGCATGGGGGAGCTCTCCTGCTGCGTGTCTGTTCCCGGTCGAGTATAGGGAGGAGAGTTATATTCGTTAAGGAATAAGAAGCTATTTATTAAGACCAGTATCGAATATAAAACATATAACCTGTGGGAGCGGGCTTGCTCGCGAAGGGGCCATCAAATCCAACATCCTTGTAGACTGACACTCCGCATTCGCGAGCAAGCCCGCTCCCACAGGGATGAAATTCAGACCAAAAAAAGGGGCCGCACCCTGCCAAGGAGACGGCCCCGGAAAACGAAAATCTGTTAACGCGCAGTGATCACCGACAACTTGGTAATCCCTGCCCGTTCAATCGATGCCATGGCCCGCGCCACCTCGCCGTAATTCACACCATCGTCCGCCTGCAACTGCACGCGCACCTCGGGGTCCTTGGCCTTCGCCGACTTGAGGTTCAATTCCAGCAAGTCCGGCTGTATCTCGTCCTTGTTGATGAACAGTTTGCCGGCACCGTCGATGCTCACCACCAACGGGTCCTTCTGCTCCACCGGCGCCACCGCTTCGGTCTTGGGCAGGTTGATCGGAATGGCGTTGGTCAGCAGCGGTGCGGTGACGATGAACACCACCAGCAACACCAGCATCACATCCACCAGAGGCGTCACGTTGATCTCGCTGAGCACCTCGTCAGTGTCTTGCGTGGAGAAGGCCATATCAGGACGCCTCCTTCACTTTCTGCGCGTTGCCCTGGGCTGCCACCTTGTGCGCCGTCGGGTGGATCAGCACGCGGAACGAACTCTTCTGCGCCAAGCTGTAGAAGTCGTGGGCGAAGTCATCCAGATCCGCCGCCGTCAGTTTCAAGCGCCGCAAAAAGTAGTTGTAAACCAGCACCGCCGGCACCGCGACGGCGATCCCCACACCCGTGGCGACCAGTGCCGCGCCAATCGGCCCGGCGACCGTTTCAAGGCTGGCCGAGCCCGCCGCGCTGATGCCTTTCAACGCTTCCATGATTCCCCACACCGTGCCGAACAAACCAATGAACGGCGAGGTGCTGCCAATACTCGCGAGTACGGCCAACCCGGTTTCCAGCGACCGGCGCTCGCGCACGATCTGCTGGCGCAAGGCTCGCTCCAGACGATCCTGATGGTTGATCGCCTGGCTCAAGTCCGTAGCCTGTGGCGTCTCGCCCACCTGGATGGCTGCATAACCGGCCTGCGCCACCCGGGCGGCCGCGCCGGGCCGGGTTTCGCTCAGTTCGGCCGCCGAGTCGAGACTCGAAGCGGCCCAGAACTGCTGATGAAACTTTCGATCCTGTGCCTTCAGCCGACCGAACTGCACGCCCTTGAGCAATGCCAGGCCCCAGGTCGCGACGGAAAAAACCACCAGCAGCCAGATCACCGCGCTTTCGATGGATTCAAGTGGAGAGGCCAGTAACGTCATGATGTATTCCTCGTGTAAACGTTTCGCGCGAAATTGGTTTCTGTTTAATGAATCTTGAAATCGATGGGCACGCTGACCCAGCCGTCCCGGGCGACATCACCTTGCTTGGCCGGCACAAAACTCCAGCGTTTCACCGCGTTCAGCGCGGCATCGTCCAGTGCATCGCGACCACTGCTTTTCTGGATCTGGATCTCGCCGGGCTTGCCATTGGCCAGAACATGTACGCGCAACAACACGGTGCCTTCCCAGCCGCGACGCTGGGCCAGCGACGGGTATTCCGGTGCCGGGTTTTTCAGATAGCCGGCGGTGGCGGAGGCCGGTGTTACGGGCGCAGGGGTCGGAGGTGCAGGTGGCGCAGGGGCCGCGACGGGTGCTGCCGGTTGTGGCGGCGCGGGTGGCTGCTCGATTGCCTTTGGCGCCGGTTTCGGTAGCGGTTTGGCGACCGGTTTGGGCTTGGGAACCGGCTTCGGTGGTGGCGGTTTCACCGCCAGTTCGTCTTCCACAGGCGGTGGCGGCTCAATAACGGGCTGCACAGGTTGCGGTGGCGGCGGCTCGACCACAGGAGGCGCCGGACGCGAGAACTCGATGGTCATGGGCGGGACTTCTGGCGGCACGATCGGCAGTACCGGGGTCGGTTGCTGATTGACCCAATAGATCACCGCGCCATGCACCAGCAACGCCAGCACGCCCAGCACGATTGCTTCACGCCGGCGAAGGACGCCTTTGGGGGTTCGCTGCAAACGCAACTGCCCCAAGGGCACGCGGTGCGGTCGGCCGAGGTCGACCAATTCGCCACCGGGTGCCTGGCGCCAAAGCACCTCATGTGCACCGGCGGCGATCTGGACATTGCCCATTGTTTAACTCCCTGCGGTCTCTTTGCGGATAACCGGAACGTCGTGCTGAACATCCCCCGACGACGCCCCGGTAGAGCAATCATTGGCTTGAACGCTTAGCTCTTAAAGTAATGTTTAAACTTATATTTAGAACCAATACGAATAAACAAAACCCTCAACCCACCGCCAGAGCCCGCCGTTCAAGGGCTCCGGCACAGTGGAAAAAATCCGATGCTTTTCGGGCATTGAAAGTATTCATTCGAAGCATGCTTTTTCGCCGTCAGAAGTCGTATCGGCCGGTCACACCGAGCGTGCGTGGCGTACCGGGCAGACCTTCATAACCACCATTGGCGGCCGTCCACAGCGTCGTGTAGTAGGTTTTGTCGAAGGCGTTTTTCAGCCACAACGAAACGTCCCACTGCCCCTGGTTGAAGTCGCCGCGCAGACCGGTGGACAGGTTGACCACCGCATAACTCGGGATCTGCCCGAAGTCGGAGTCTTCCACCGTGCCCACCGCTTTGGAGCGGAACGCATAGCTGGCGGTGACGTACTCCTCGAAGCCGTTGCTCAGGTTCCACTTGTATTCGCCGTTGGCGTTGCCGATCCATTTCGAGGCGCCGACCACTTGATGCCCGGTCAGGTCGCAGGAGGCTGGAGCACCCGGCCTCAGGCTGACTTCCGGCGGGCACGGTGCATCCTTGTAGGAGAGGTAGCTGACGTCGTTGTACGAACCGTTGATATTCAGCGTCAGGCCGCGCAGCGGGATCAGGGTGCTTTCGAACTCCACGCCACGGGAGCGCACGGAACCGGCGTTGGTCAGGTATTGCACACGATTGACGTCGTCATAGGCGTTGGTCTGATAGCCGTTGACCTGGGTCCAGAACAGGTTGGCGTTGAGTTGCAGGCGACGGTCCCACAGGGTGCTCTTGAAGCCGAGCTCGGCGTTGTTGGCGCGCTCGGTGCCGATCAGCAACGAGTCGGCACCGGCCACCGGCGCCATACCGACGGCCAGGTTGACCCCACCGGATTTTTCGCCGTGGGACAACGTGGCGTAGGTGAGCAGGTCGTCGGTGAGGTGGTAGCTGAGGTTCAACAGGCCCGAAGGACTGGAGCTGTACTGGTTCAGATCGCCGGAATCGTAGGCCCCCGCACGAGCGCGTCGTGACGCGGCGGCCGCGCCGGTGACTGCAGCACCACCGGCGGGTGCATTGCGGGTCACCCAGGCGTTTTTTTCTTCATAGGTGCCGCGCAGGCCGGCAGTGAAATCCAGGCGTTCGGTCAGGTGCCAGGTGCCCTGTGCGAACAGCGCGAAGCTGTTGGTTTCGATATGACCGTTGCCGACACTGTCGATGTTGTTCAGCGCACCGGTGGGCGTGCCACTCCAGATATCCGCTTGCGGTCCGTAAAAGGTGAAGGATTTGTTGTCCAGGTCGGAGCCGAAGTAATAGGCGCCGAGCACGTAATCGAAGAACCCGCCGGTAGGCGACGCCAGGCGAAACTCCTGGGAGTACTGCTTGTCCTCCACCGAAACCCCGGCGTTGTAGAAGACGGTTGCGTTCAGGCCGTCATCATTGCGCGGGGTGAAATTCCACCAGCGATAGGCGCTGATGGACGTCAGGGTGAAGTCGCTCGGCAGCGTCCAGTTGGCCTCCACCGATGTGCTGCCCTGATGCACGGTGACATGCTGGTCGTTGTTCAGGTTGACCTTGCGGTGGGTGCCGTCGACCAGTGTCGCGCCAGCGGCATTGGCCCGGGTCTGATAAAGGTTGGTGCCATTGATGGTCGGCCCGGTGTTGAACAACACCCGGGTGCCGGCGCTGGAATCTTCTTCGTTGTAGTCGCCGATCCAGCGCAGGTTGAACGATTCGTTGGGCTTGAACAGCAACTGGCCACGGAAGCCATCGCGCGAGCCGCCGTTCAGATCGTGGCCGTCGAATTCGTTCTTGATATCGCCGTCGCTGCGGGTGCGATACGCAGAAAAGCGCCCGGCGAGCTGGTCATTCAGCGGACCGGAAATCGTGCCCTTGGTCTGGAAGTAGCCGTCCTCGCCCACCGAAGACTCGATGCTGCGTTCCGGGGTGAAGGTCGGCGCGCGGGTGCTGATGTTGATCACGCCGGCGGTGGTGTTCTTGCCGAACAAGGTGCCTTGCGGACCGCGCAGCACTTCGAGCTGCTCGATGTCCATCAGGTCGAATACAGCCATGCCTGGCCGGCCGAGGTATACGTTATCGAGGTACAGGCCGACACTGCCTTCCAGGCCATCGCTGGCCGGGTTGTTGCCCAGGCCACGAATCGACACGCTGGACTGGCGCGCATGCATGTAGGCGACGTTGACGCTGGGCACCAGTTGCTGCAAATCCTGGATGCGATAGACCCGCTGGGCTTCCAGGGTCTGGCCGCTGACCACGCTCATCGGAGTGGGTACGTCTTGCGAGCTTTCTTCACGGCGGCGGGTAGTAACCGTCACGGTTGCCAGTTGGGTATTGTCGGCCGTGGCGGTTTTTGCCGGGGTGGTTTCAGGGGTGACGCTGTCGGCCGCATAGCCTTGGGTCCAGCTGGCGCTGCCTGCCAGTAGCAGGGCCAGGGGCAGGCGTTTGAGCCGTTGTGGAGAGTAGATTGGGGTGAAATGCAACGGACTCATAAGGCGGGGTTCCCGATCAAAAAAAGTTCTTTGTTGCTTGAAAGGCCGCCTTCGCGAGCAGGCTCGCTCCCACAGGGGATTTGCGGTGGCTATGCGATCTCTGTGGGAGCGAGCCTGCTCGCGAAGGCGTCAGGTCAAACGCCGCCGATATCCGGCCCTTTCACGGTCTGACTGACCTGCCCGTTCACACCCACCGGCACTTCACCCTTGAGCGTCACACGGCGCACGATCCGGTCCTGGGTCCCGTAGTCATCCACCGCATAATGCTGGGTGGAGCGGTTGTCCCAGATCGCCACATCACCAGCCTTCCAGCGCCAGCGCACGATGTTTTCCTGGCGGATCACATGGCTTTGCAGCAACCCGAACAGGTGCGCCGAATCGGCCTGGGAATAGCCCTTGATGCGTTTGACGAAATGCCCCAGCAACAGGCTCTTCTCGCCGCTGATCGGGTGCACGCGCACCACCGGGTGTTCGGTTTCGTAGACAGTCGAGGTGAAGACCTTGCGATAGCGCTCCAGCTTCTCCGCCGAGACGTCCGGCCGGGTGCCGGCGTAGTCGTATTCGTTGCTGTGCACGGCGACCAGTTTGTCGGCCAGCTCACGCAGCTCCTCCGACAACCCGGCGTAGGCGGTGGCGGTGTTGGCCCACAGGGTGTCGCCGCCGAAAGCCGGGGCTACCACCGAGCGCAGGATCGAGGCTTTTGGGTAGGCCTCGACAAAGGTCACGTCGGTGTGCCAGGAGCTCGCACGCTGGCCCTCGGCACCATCCAGTTCCAGCAGAAAACGCGTGCCTTCACGCACCGGCACGGTCGGGTGCGCCACCGGTTCGCCGAGCAGGTGGGCGAACGCCTCCTGGCGCTGATCGTCGAGTTGGGTCTGGTCGCGGAAGAAGATCACTTTGTATTGCAGCAGCGCCTGTTGAATGGCTTCAACGGTGGCGGCATCCAGCTCGCCGGAAAGCTGTACGCCACGGATTTCGGCACCGATGCGACCGGCCACCGGATGGATTTCAAGCGCGTGAACAGCGGGTTGTACTGCGAAAGCGGCATTGCTCATGGGTAGACCCTCATCAGACTGCTTGCGGTTGAACCGGCCGCGAAACACTGCTCTATCTATATTCTATTTAGATCTAATAGATATCTACATGCTTCGTTGACGGAATAAGAGGTTGCATTTAAAACCTCAGTCAACCCTCGTCGCAAATGCCTTCGAGCTATTTTTAGGATGCCGGGAAAGCATATGGATCTTCGCCAGTTGCGTTACTTCATCGCCCTCGACGAACACCGCAGTTTCGTGCGCGCGGCCGAGGCCATGGGCATTACCCAACCGGCCTTCAGCCGCAGCATCCAGGGGCTGGAGCAAGAGTTCGGCTGCGTGTTGGTGGACCGTGGCAACAAGGATTTGCGCCCCACCCCAGAGGGCCTGGTGGTGCTGCAACATGCCCGCAGCCTGGTGCAGGGTGCGGCGCTGCTCAGCGCCGAAGTGACACAGATGACCAAGCTCGATGCCGGTGAACTGCGCTTCGGTTGCGGCCCGGCGCCGGCGGTAAAACTGGTACCGGATGCGGTGGCGCAATTCATCAATGCACACCCGAAAGTGCGCACCTGCTTCGAAGTGGATAACTGGGAAAAACTCAGCCGCGCCCTGAGCCGCGAGGAGATCGAATTCTTCATCGCCGACATTCGCCATTTCGAGTCCGACCCGAACTTCCAGACCCAGGCGCTGACGCCCAAACGCGGTGTGTTTTTCTGCCGTCCGGGGCATCCGCTGCTGGCCAAGGAGAGCCTGTCGACCAACGACATGTTCGATTACCCGCTGGCGACCACGAAGATCCCGCCAGGCATTCGCAAACTGCTGGCGAACCTCAGTGGGCGGGTGGATTTTTCGCCGACTATCGAGACCGAACATTTTCCGGCGCTGGTGAAAGTTGTGCTGCAATCCAACGCCATCGGCGTGGGCACGCAAGAGGCGTTCATCGAGGACATTGCCCAGGGTTCGCTGGTGCTGCTGCACTGGCGCAATTTGCCGCAGAACATCGAGAGCATGAATGCGCGGTGCGGGATTGTCAGTCGCACCGGGTTCCGGTTGTCGCCAGCGGCGCGGGCGATGATCGAGACGTTGGTGGCGGTGGACAGACAGCAAGTCAGCGTCGCGGTTTAGGGCCTCTTCGCGAGCAAGCTCGCTCCCACAGGGGATCGTTGTCGGACACAAGTTTGTGTACGACTCAAATCTAATGTGGGAGCGAGCTTGCTCGCGATGGGGCCAGTGAGCTCACTGAAGATTCAGAGCTTGGCCGCAGCCAACTCCGGCGCCACCCAATCGCTTACCTTGAACGACTTGCGAATCAGCTTCTGCTGCGAAGCCAGGTCCACCGCATCCTGCAATTTGCCAAGGAACACCGGATCGAGCGTCGACGGGAACACCTCGCTCAGTTTCTGATCCTTCAGATCCTGGCTGAGAATCACCGGCGGGTAACTCGCCAGCCCTGAAACCAGCTGAATGTAGGCGTCCTTATTGCTGTCCTGGGTCAACCACGCCACCGCTTGCTGTTGAGCCTTGAGCAACGTGGCGACCGCCTCGGGGTGCTCGTCGACGAACTTTCCGGTCCCCACCAACACGGCCTGCACACTGCCGGCGCCGCCCAGGTCCTTGGTGGTCAGAGGCAACTCGGCCAGTCCTTTGGCCTGTAATGCGGTAAGCCCGGAACCACCCCACGAGGCATCGATCTGTTTCGCCGCCAGCGCCGCCACCGCCGCGTTGAAGTCCAGGTTGATGACTTTCACATCCTTCTCGCTCAACCCCTGACTGGCCAGCGCCGCATCGAAGGACAACTGGCTGGCCGTGCCACGGAAGATCGCCACGCGTTTGCCCTTGAGGTCTTGCAGGGTCTTGATCCCCGAACCCGGTACCACGCCGAGGTAGTGCTTGACCCCGCGCGCCGAGGCGCTGAGCAATCGCGTATCCAGACCATTGGACTTGCCGATGATGGCTGCCAGGTCGCCGAGGTAGGCCAGGTCCACCTGACCGTTGGCGAACGCTTCGTTGATCACCGGGCCTGCGCCCTTGAAAAAGCTCCACTGAATCTTGATGCCTTGATCGGCAAAGGCCTTTTCGAAGATCTGTTGATCGCGCAACACATCCACTACACCGCCACCGCTGTGCTGGGTACCGGCACTCAGGTCCGGCACGGCGATGCGGATTTCCTTGAGTTCACCGGCGTTGGCCGTGAAGGCCAGCAGACCCGCCAGGGCCGGTGCGGCGAACAGGCTGATGACACGTTTGAAGGGAAGGTTCATGGGTACGGCTCCTTGGGGCAACGGGCGTTGATGAGTCAAAAGTAGGCCGAATCAGAACCAACATTTAAATACTATAAATTCACATTTTTATATCTTTTGGATCTATATCAACTCCTACGGGCCTTCCGATCGCGTATGCAAAAACAGCATCAAAAATATTCTTCGAAGGCATTGGATGTGCGCGCGCTCCCAAGCCTTAAATGGCCTTGCTTATCCCTAAATAGAATTGTTTTTTATTTTTATAGATCAATTTTGCATACACATTAAACCCTGTGGGAGCGAGCTTGCTCGCGATGAGGGTGTGTCATCCAGCACATAAGTCGCCTGACACACCCTCATCGCGAGCAAGCTCGCTCCCACAAAAAACAGGCTTGCATTGCAACCCGACAACGGAGGTCACCCATGGCCCGTGTTTCCCTTCTGAGCCTGCCGCTGGCCGCACCTCGGCTTGATGGTCGACGACATTGGCCGACGCTGAGCCAGCGGCTCTTGCCCTGGTTAATACCCCTCAGCCTGTTTGCGCTGTGGTGGCTCGCCAGCCGCAATCACTGGATGAGCGAGCAGATCCTGCCGGCGCCGACCCTGGTCTGGAGCAGCGCCGTTGAGTTGTCCCAAGGCGAGTTGTGGAGCCATTTGTGGATCAGCCTGCAACGCTTGTTCTGGGGGCTGCTGGCCGGGATCAGCGCTGGTGCAGTTTTGGGTGCTGCGCTGGGTTTCAGTCGTACGCTCGAACGCCTGGTGTTTCCCACCTTCGCCGGGTTGGCGCAAGTCCCAACCCTGGCCTGGATTCCCTTGTTCATGGTGTTTTTCGGCATCGGTGAGGTGCTGAAACTGGTGGTGCTGATCAAGGCGATCGTGGTGCCGGTGACCCTGCACACACTGGTCGGCGTGCGCGATGCGCAACCCAGGCTGCGCGAAGCCGCCGCCGTGTTGCGCCTGCCCAGGCACCTGTTGATTCGCCGTCTTGTGCTGCCTGCCGCACTGCCGGCCTTCATGGCCGGTGTGCGCCTTGCGCTGGCCGCCGGATGGACCTCGCTGCTCGCTGTCGAACTGCTCGCGTCCAGCGAAGGCATCGGCTACCTGATGGTCTGGGCACGCCAGTTGTTCATGCTCGACATCGTCTTCGTGTGCATTGTGGTGATCGGCTTGATCGGCGTGGCGATGGATCGCGGTATCGGCCTGCTGGACAGGAAGCTGGTGCACTGGCCGCACCCGGCCACCGCCGAAATCCGTCGCGGGCCGCGTTATCAAGGCTGGCAACGTCTGCAACCGTGGCTGCTGCCACTGGCGCTGCTGGCGTTGTGGCAACTGAGCTCGGATCAGCAGTGGATTGACCCGAACATTCTGGTCAGCCCGATGGTCGTCCTGCACACCACCTGGAATGGCCTGCTCGACGGCACGCTGGTTGGCGGCATGGCCCTGAGTCTGGGCCGAACCCTTGGCGGGTTACTGCTCGGTGGCGGGCTCGGCTTTGCTCTGGGCCTGCTGCTGGGACTGTCGCGCACCAGTGAACGCGTGCTCGGCCCGACCCTCGCCGCCCTCCGCCAGATCGCCATTTTCGCCTGGGTGCCGCTGCTCACCGCGTGGTTCGGCCTGGGGGAATTGGCCAAGTGGGTGTTCGTCGCCCTCGCCGCGTTTTTCCCGCTGTTCATCGCCACCCAACGCAGCGTCGCCAATCTCTCGCCACAACTCAACGAGGCGGCCCAAGTGCTGCGCCTGAACCTGCCCCAGCGCCTGCGCCGGCTGGTGTTGCCGGGTGCGGCGCCGGGAATTTTCGCAGGGCTCAGGCTGAGCCTGATCTACGCCTGGCTCGGCACCATCGGCGCCGAATACTTCATGCCGTCCAACGGCGGCATCGGCAGCCAGATGATCGGCGCCCAGCAACTGCTGCGCATGGACCTGATCATGGCCGGCATGCTGCTGGTGGGCCTGACCGGCGCCCTGCTCAACCTCATTGGCCAACGCCTGGAAATCCGCGCCACTCGCTGGAGACACGCATGAACGTACCGATTGTCAGCTTCAATCACGTGGGCAAGACCTTCGAGGTCGACGGCTTCGAACTGGAGGCCATTCGCGAATTCAACCTGGACATCGCCGAGGGCGAGTTCGTCGCCATCGTCGGCTCCAGCGGTTGCGGCAAATCCACTTTGCTGCGGCTGCTGGTGGGCCTCGACAGGCAATTTCGCGGGCAGATAAGCGTCGACGGCAAAGCCGTCACCGGCATCGGTGGCGAGCGCGGCATCGTCTTTCAGGAACACCGTTTGTTCCCATGGCTGAGCGTGGCCGACAACATCGGCCTGGGCCTGGTCAACGAGCCATTGAGCGCCGCGCAAAAGCACCAGCGTATCCATGACTTCATCGAACTGGTGGGCCTGGGCGACTTCGCCCGTGCCTATCCGCACCAGCTCTCCGGCGGCATGGCGCAGCGCGTGGCCATCGCCCGAGGCCTGGTGGCCAGCCCACGGATTCTGCTGCTGGACGAGCCCTTCGGCGCCCTCGACGCGTTGACCCGCCAGCAGATGCAGGACGAACTGCTGGCGATCCGCGCACGGGCAAAAATCACCACAGTGCTGGTCACTCACGATGTCGAGGAAGCGATCTTCCTCGCCGACCGCGTGGTAGTGATGGAGCCGCGTCCCGGGCGGATCAAGCAAGTGGTCGACATTGCCCTGCCCCATCCGCGCCAGCGCAGCAGTTTCGACTTCCACCAATTGCGCGAAGAACTGCTTCACGAACTCACCAGCGACGGTCACTACCAGCCTCCCGTGCCGGTGCAGGTCCGCGATCTGCCGCTGTCCTTCATTGCCTACTGAAAAAGGAAATTCCTGATGCCGCAACGCCCCAACTTTTTAGTGATCCTGGCCGACGACCTGGGCTTTTCCGACCTCGGCGCCTTCGGTGGCGAAATCAACACGCCGAACCTCGATGCCCTGGCCAACAATGGCCTGCGCCTGACAGATTTCCACACCGCACCAACCTGTTCGCCGACCCGTTCGATGCTGCTCACCGGCACCGATCACCACATCGCCGGCATCGGCACCATGGCCGAAGCACTGACCCCGGACCTGATCGGTAATCCAGGCTACGAAGGGCATTTGAACGACCGCGTGGTCGCCCTGCCCGAGCTGCTGCGCGAGGCGGGTTACCAGACGTTGATGAGCGGCAAATGGCACCTGGGCCTGACCGCCGAATTGGCGCCCCATGCCCGGGGTTTCGAGCGTTCGTTTTCGCTGTTGCCCGGTGCGGCCAACCATTACGGCTTCGAGCCGACCTACGATGAAACGACGCCACGGCTGCTCAAATCCACACCGGCGCTATATATCGAAGACGACCGGTTCATCGACGAACTGCCGAAGGATTTTTATTCCTCCGACGCCTTCGGCGACAAGCTGCTGCAATACCTCAAGGAGCGCGACCAGACCCGACCGTTCTTCGCCTACCTGCCGTTTTCCGCACCGCACTGGCCGTTGCAGGCCCCAGCCGAGGTGGTGGAAAAATACCGCGGACGCTATGACGCCGGCCCTGAAGTGCTGCGGCTGGAACGTCTGGAAAAACTCAAGAAACTGGGATTGATCGAGGCCGATGTCGAGCCGCATCCCCTGATCCAGCTGAGCGCACAGTGGGATGCGTTGAGTGATGAACAGCGGCAGATTTCTGCGCGAGCCATGGAAGTTTATGCGGCAATGGTCGAACGCATGGACTGGAACATCGGGCGTGTCGTCGATTACTTGCGCCAGCAGGGACAACTGGACAACACCTTCATCCTGTTCATGTCCGATAACGGCGCCGAAGGGGCGTTGCTGGAGGCTTTCCCGAAATTCGGGCCGCAGCTGCTGACCTATCTCAACCAGCATTACGACAACAGCCTGGACAACATCGGCCGCGCCAACTCCTACGTCTGGTACGGGCCGAACTGGGCGCAAGTGGCGACCGCGCCGTCGCGACTGTTCAAGGCCTTCACCACCGAAGGCGGGATTCGCGTGCCAGCGCTGGTGCATTACCCGCAGCTGCCGCTCAAGGGCCAGATCAGCCATGGGTTTGGCACGGTGATGGACATCACGCCGACCATTCTGGATCTTGCCGGTGTGCGCCATCCAGGCAAGCAATGGCACGGCAAACCCGTGGCGGACGTTCGCGGGAAATCGTGGCTGGGGTTCCTGTCGGGCGAGACGGCGCAGGTACATGACGAGCACACCGTAACCGGGTGGGAGTTGTTCGGTCGCCGGGCGATCCGCCAGGGGCAATGGAAGGCGGTGTACATCCCGGGACCGGTGGGGCCGGCGACCTGGCAGCTGTATGACCTGGGCAGTGATCCGGGGGAGATTCATGACCTGGCGTCGAGCCAGCCGCAGCGGCTGAGTGACTTGATCGAGCATTGGCAGCGGTATGTGGATGAGACTGGGGTGATTCTGAGTGAGTCGCCGTTTCAGCCGGATTGATGCTGCCTGAACCGGCCCCTTCGCGGGCAAGCCCGCTCCCACAGGTTTCTGCGGTGAATGCAAAATTTGCGTTCAGCACAAATCACTGTGGGAGCGGGCTTGCCCGCGAAGGGGCCCTTTCAGACGACGACTAGACTTGAGCCGTACGCACCTTTTCCACAGCCACTTCTTCCCTGCGCTCAAACCGGTTAGCCCGCGCAAACGTACCGAAATCATTGAACCGCACACCCATCTCGCGCATCACCTTGTGCCCCACTGGCACAGTCAACTGACGGATGTAGAACGGCTCCTTCACCACAAAATGATGGATCCCGTGGCTGCTGCCGAAGTTGAAGCAGAACGCCTGCAGCGGCCACAACCACCAGGCATTCAGCACCTGGGTCTGCTGCATCACGTTGCCCGGCTCCACGTCTCCGTAGTAATGCATGTTCGAGCTGATGAAGTGCAGGCAGAAGGTGCGCAACACGTTCGGGCCGATGATCACGACGGCTGCGATGTCGATCACCTGCATCACCGACAACGTCGTCGCCGACCACTCGATCGGTGCGCCCATCAGGTTCGCAACGCCGTTCGCTGCATGAAAACCGAGAAACACGTACCACGCGCCCCAATGCATCAGCGCCAGCGGTGCATAGACCTTCAGCGTGCGTTTAATGATGCTGAACTTCATTGCCCAGGTCTTGGCCCGCAACATGCGGATGACCGAGGACATGATGTTGTCGCCGATCATCAACAGCCGCGCAAAACCCCAGGGTTCGCCATTGGTGATGGCGCGCTCTTCCGTGTCGGTCTCAGAGCCCGACACCTTGTGGTGATTGAGGTGCAGATGGCGGCGAATCCAGGGGTTGATGGTGCTTGGCCGCGCCAGCCACACCAACCCCATCATCAGGTTGTGCGGCACTTTCTGCTTGCGGAAGTACATGCTGTGGATCAGGTCGTGTTCCAGCTCATGGGTCAGCGAGGCGAAAAAAGCATTGAGCAACAGGCACGCCCACCAGGCCATGTGCCCGCTCATGTAGAGCGCCGCCGAACCGACCATACCGGCGATGGCGAAGGTCAGAATGCCTGCGCCGAGGGCGTCCTGGTGCTTGAGAACCGGGTATTTCTCACGCAATTCGACGCCTCTGGCCAGCACCACTTCACGGATATGGGCTGATCGTTGGGCTGCATTCAGTCGTTGGGGGCTTGCAGAAGTACGGTCCATGCTTCCATCCTCTGGTTATTGATGGTTGCATCCTGCCTTGCGGAACCTCGCAATGCGGTAGCCGTGAACGCCAACCTGTTGACCGGAAGCGCCAATCAGCATGACTGAACCGACCTCCCTCGCCAGCTGGACCCGCGCCCTGCGCAAGCAACTCGATGCCCTTGGCATTGACAGCACCGCCCTGTGCCAGCAATCGGGGCTCGACCCACAACTGATGGACGACCCGAACGCGCGTTATCCGCTGTCGGGCACCACACACCTGTGGAATCTGGCGGTGCAGGCCAGCGGCGATCCGGCGATCGGTTTGCGGGTTTCGCGTTTCGTCAGCCCGACCACCTTCCATGCGCTGGGTTATGCACTGGTCGCCAGCGGCAGCCTGCGGGAAGTGTTCGAGCGCATCGTGCGCTATCACCAGGTGGTCAGCGATGCCCTCGAACTGGAACTCACCCGCGCCGAGGATCGCTACCGTTTCCGCCTGAAAATCCCCGCTGGCAATCCCGCCCCGGCCTTCGAAGCCATCGATGCGTTCATGGCGATTTACGTGCGCACCTGCCGCAATCGCCTGGGCCGTGAATACGCACCGCTGGAGACTTACCTGCGCCGCCCGGAGCCGGCAGACGCGCACCAATGGCATAAAGTCTTTCGCTCGCCCGTGCATTTCGGCGCCGACGAGGATCGGCTTGAGTTCGCCCTCATCGACTTCGACAGCCACCTGGACGACGCCAACCCGGAACTGGCCGAACACAACGAAACCGTGCTCAAGCGCACCCTGGCGCAACTCAAGCCGCTGACGTGGGAGCGCAAGGTCCGCGACGCCATTGAAGAGCAACTGCCCGAAGGCGAACCCAGCGCCGAGCACATCGCCAAGGCCCTGCACCTGAGCCTGCGCAGCCTGCAGCGGCACCTGGCGGATGAGGGCTGCCGGTTCGATACGCTGCTCAACGAAAGCCGCGAAAACCTCGCGCTGCTGCACCTGCGGGACCCGCAGGTGTCGCTGAGCGAAATCAGTTATCTGCTCGGGTTTGCCGATACCAGCAGCTTCAGTCGCGCGTTCAAGCGCTGGACAGGGATGACGCCAGGGCAGTTTCGGGATGGGTTGCGCTGATCACGCTTTGATCAGACTGCGTACCATGCCTTCGTTCCACTGCTCCAGCATCGCCTCTCCAACCTCGGCAAAGGCACTGTTTGCCTTTATGTACTGGCCCATCTCGCCCATCGCCACTGCCATCCCATGGATGACCTGTTGCAGCAATTCGTTGCAGCGTCCCTCGGTCAAATTGCAGGCGGAGCGACCAAATCGCATCAGCATTTTGTACTTGGGCCACGCCTTCGATCCGCCCAGTAACAACGCCATGCTATCGGTCTTGATGTAGACCGACGTGGTGATGATGTCGTAGGCAGGTGCCAGGCTGATTGGCGCATCGACACCACAGTCTTCGTACAGAACGCCAAAATTCTTGAGGTGCGCGTCGCCATTTTTCAAACCCGATGACAGCGCGACGATTTTGAAAAACGACTCAAGTGCCTGATTGAGCAAACCAGGAGAAACAAAGGCCTTTATCTGCTTGACCGCCCCTTCATATGAACCATCGTATTTGGCTTTTGATGGCCAGGCATTGAGCACGCAGAAGTCCTCGAACCCCAAGTAACCTTTTTCATTCAGATCGAAGCGTTCAACGATCAGAAACTTGCCGTGTTCACTGAGCTCAAACTTCGGCACCTCAAGACCCGAATGCAACGCTGCGCGCATACAGAAGTATTCATTGGCGGCGAGTTCCGGGTATTGCTCTGGACGAAAGGCTTTGACCAGATGCGTGGCCCCTCGATGGGACAGCCGATCAATGGATGACGCACTGTCACGCACCAGTACCTTCGGCTGCACGCCGGAAACACCCGAATACTGGCCATAGGTCTGCAAGAGGTCTTCGAACAGACCTTGCGCGCCATCATGTACGAGAAGGTCCGCCAGGCTGGTTTCTGGTGGTTGATCTCCCGAATCCTGCGCCTTTGAAATGCTGACTCTTCCGAGCTGGTGCGGTCCGACGATGGCAAGCATCGAAAAATCGTCAAACCCACGGACGGCCTTGCTGAAGCGACGAGTCAATTCATCGCGCAGGGCTCCCTCAGGCAGATTCATTTCAAAAACCGGTGGAATGCCCGATTCCCACGCGTAACTCTCCAGCCGCACGGGCATGGTCAGCGAGACGGCGTTTTGTTCTGACGCGTTTTCGGCATAGGCAAACACGGTATCAACGGGAGGCTGACCACGACCAAGGACTCCCGCCGCACTGTTGGAAACGCTGATAGCCAGTCGATCCTTTTCCTGCGGCTCATCCATGGAAATCTACCTTTTTGAGGGTGTCCAGCGTCGGCCGCCTGGATTGTCGCGGCACTGCTGTCAGCTCATAACCGAAGCCGTTGAGGATCGCCTCAACCTTGCGCAATCCAATTTCGGAGAGCGTGTTGTTTTCGATGCCGGAGATCGTCGCCCGGCTCATTCCGTACTGCTGTGCCAATGCCTGCTGGGAGAGTTTTCTCTCCTTGCGTAACGTTCGGATCAGCTTGCCAAGGTCTTCCATTTGATCACCATGCATCATATACAGTGCATATTTCATTGAACTAACAATTATGCATTGTATTTAATGCAGTTCTTGACTTAAGTCCAGCGACATTTGCTGACGCCCCTATCAGGCATCAAACCATCACCAATGCCCGCAACCGGGCAGCATCGAGGATTTCGATTTCGCCGTAACTCAGCCCGATGATCCCCTGCCCCTGCAACTCCTTGAGAATCTGGTTGGTGGTCTGGCGCGACAGCGACAACATGGCGGCAAGCTGCTCCTGAGGCAGTTGCAGGACGCGCCGCGGCGGGGCGGTCTCGCCATAGCCTTCGGCAATCATCAACAAGCGGTGTGCCAGCCGTGCCGGGGCCGGCAACAGGCTCAATTGTTCGAGGTTGATGAAGGTCATGCGCAGCTTCTGGCTCATCAACAATGCCAGTTGGCGCCAGTGTTGCGGATGCTCGTCGAGCAACGCCAGCAAGGTGTTCTGGGGAATGTGCAGCAGTGTGCACTGGCCCACGCCGTAGGCATCGTGGGTGCGTGGCTGGCCATCGAACAGGCAGATCTCGCCGAACCAGTGCGGCGGTTCCACCAGGCTCAGCAACGCTTCCTTGCCCTGCTCGCTCACAGCACCGACGCGTACCGCGCCTTCAAGCACCGCGTACAGGCCGCAGGGCGGATCGCCGCGCTTGAACAGCCGCTGACCCGGCGACAGGCGCCGCAGCCTGGCCGCCGACAGCAGGCTATCCTGTAGGGAAACAGGCAAATGGCTGAACCACTGACCGCTCATCAGACGTGGGCGCCAGACCTGCATATCCATGAAAACTCCTAGAGATTGTCGCCTGGCTGACAGAGCGGGAAGTGGCCCCGGGGCATGATCAATCACCCCACAGGAGAACAACAATGAAAAGCCTCGTCGACCACCTCAGTCAATACGCCGCCTACCACCGAGACCCGCGCAACATCGCCTCGCACTTTATCGGTATTCCGCTGATCGTGGTCGCCGTGGCGGTGTTGCTGTCCCGGCCGCAGTGGTCGCCGGGTGGCGTGTGGCTGTCACCGGCGGTGCTCGTTTCGCTGGCATCGGCGTGGTTTTACCTGCGCCTGGAATTGCGCCTGGGCGTGTTGATGACCCTGTTGCTCGGGCTGAGTGTCTGGGCCGGTCATGCGCTGGCACAGCAAAGCACGCTGGTCTGGCTGGGCAGCGGCGTGGCGATGTTCGTGATCGGTTGGGCGATCCAGTTTGTCGGCCATCACTACGAAGGGCGCAAACCGGCCTTTGTCGATGACGTGACCGGGTTGATTGTCGGGCCGTTGTTCGTGGTGGCGGAACTGGCGTTCATGCTGGGGATGCGGCATGAGCTCAAAGAGCAGATCGAGGCGCGGGCGGGTGGGGTGCGGATCAATCCGAAGCGTGCTGCTGTTTAGATAGCAATCGCGACCAGGCTCGCTCCCACACTGAATTGCGTCGTTCACAAATCCACTGTGGGAGCGAGCCTGCTCGCGAAGCTTTGGCTTTAGATGTTGGCAACCTTCTGCCAGACCTTCGGCTTGAAGAACAGCGTCTCCCCCTTCGCCAACCCGATCAGGCTGTCGTGATCCTTGACCACTTCGGCCTCGATCAGATCGCTCTGCCCTTCGACCTTCAGCGTCACCCGTGTCGTTGCGCCCAATGGACGAATATCGCGCACTTCGGCCGCATGGTGATCTTCCAGTTCATGGCGCGACAGCGACACTTCGTGCGGACGGAACAGCACGTGGTTGTCTTCGCCCAGATGCAGGCGGTTCGAATCACCGAGGAAGTGATAGACGAAATCGCTGGCCGGGTTTTCGTAGACGTCACCCGGTGAGCCGATCTGCTCGATCACCCCCTTGTTCATCACCACGATACGGTCGGCGACTTCCATCGCTTCTTCCTGGTCGTGGGTCACGAACACGGAGGTCAGGTTGATGTCTTCGTGCAGACGCGCCAGCCAGCGGCGCAGCTCCTTGCGAACCTTGGCGTCGAGGGCGCCGAAAGGTTCGTCGAGCAGCAGCACTTTCGGCTCCACCGCCAGCGCTCGGGCCAAGGCAATGCGCTGACGCTGGCCGCCGGAGAGTTGCTCCGGGTAGCGATCCGACAACCAGTCCAGTTGCACCATGTTCAACAGTTCGTGAACCTTGGTTGCGATCTGGCTTTCGCTCGGGCGCTGGTTTTTCGGCTTCATGCGCAGGCCGAACGCGACGTTGTCGAACACCGTCATGTGGCGGAACAGGGCGTAGTGCTGGAACACGAAACCGACGTTGCGATCGCGCACGTCGTGGCCGGAAACGTCTTCACCGTGGAACACGATGTTGCCCTTGTCCGGGGTTTCCAGGCCGGCAATGATCCGCAGCAGCGTGGTCTTGCCGCAGCCCGACGGGCCGAGCAACGCGACGAGTTCGCCGCTCTGGATGTCCAGGCTGATGTTGTCCAGCGCCTTGAACGCGTTGAAATTCTTGCTGACGTTACGCACTTCGATCGACATGAATTATTCCTCCGCGGCGCTGGCGCGCAGGCGGTTAATACGGTTTTCGCTCCACTGCTTGAGCAGCAGGATGAAGAGCGCCAGGATCAGCAACAGGCTCGCCACGGCGAACGCGGCCACGTGGTTGTATTCGTTGTAGAGGATCTCGACGTGCAACGGCAGGGTGTTGGTCACCCCGCGAATGTGCCCGGAAACCACCGACACTGCACCGAACTCACCCATGGCCCGGGCGGTGCACAACACCACGCCATAAATCAGGCCCCATTTGATGTTGGGTACGGTGACGTGCCAGAACATCTGCCAGCCGTTGGCGCCGAGCAGACGTGCGGCCTCCTCTTCCTGAGTGCCTTGTTCCTGCATCAGCGGGATCAGTTCTCGGGCCACGAACGGCACGGTGACGAAAATCGTCGCCAACACGATGCCCGGCAGGGCGAAGACGATCTGGATGTCGTGATCCTGCAGCCATGGGCCAAACAGGCCCTGGGCGCCGAACATCAGCACATAGACCAGACCGGCGATCACCGGCGACACCGAAAACGGCAGGTCGATCAGCGTCACCAGCATGCTCTTGCCACGGAACGAGTACTTGCTCACGCACCACGCGGCGCTGACGCCGAACACCAGGTTCAACGGCACCGAAATCAGTACGGCGATGACCGTGAGTTTCAGTGCCGACAACGCGTCCGGCTCAAAGATCGCGGTGAAGAACGCACCGAGGCCGAGCTTCAGGCCCTGGGACACCACGATGAACAGCGGCAACAACAGGAACAGGGCAAAAATCAGCCAGCCAAGGCCGATCAGGATTCGCCGCGAAGTCGCGCTGCCACGGCGGGCAGCATTCGAGGAAGCGGCAGCAATAGACGATTGGGACATGGGTGCGCCTCCTTATGGGGTTTCGATGCGTCGCTGCAACAAGTTGATCAGCAGCAACAGGACGAAGGAAACCACCAGCATCAGTACACCAATGGAGGTAGCGCCGGTGTAATCGTATTGGTCGAGTTTGACCATGATCAGTAGCGGCAGAATCTCGGTTTTCATCGGCATGTTACCGGCGATGAAAATCACCGAACCATACTCGCCGACCCCGCGGGCAAAGGCCAACGCGAAACCGGTCAGCCATGCCGGAAGCAGTGCCGGCAGCAGGATATGGCGGAAAACCTGCAATGGTTTCGCACCCAGGCACGCCGCCGCTTCTTCGACTTCACGAGGAATGTCCGCCAATACTGGCTGTACGGTACGTACTACGAATGGAAGTGTCACAAAAGTGAGGGCAAGGGTGATGCCCAGGGGGGTGTAGGCGATCTTGAAACCCAAATCCGCTGCAAACTGACCAACCAGGCCGGTAGGGGTGTACAACGCCGTCAGCGCAATACCGGCCACTGCCGTGGGCAATGCGAACGGCAGGTCGATCATTGCATCGATCACTTTTCGTCCAGGGAAGGTATAGCGCACTAATACCCAGGCCAGCAGCGTGCCGATGATGCCGTTGATGATTGCGGCACACAGGGCGGTGCCGAAGCTGAGCTTCAGCGCCGCCAGCACCCGTGGCGCCGAGATGATTGCCCAGAACTGATCCCAGGTGAGTTGAGCGGCATGCACGAACATCGCCGCCAGTGGTATGAGCACAATCAGGCTGAGGTACACCAAGGTGTAGCCCAGCGTCAGCCCGAAGCCGGGTATGACGGGGGAGATACGACGCGACATAAAAGTCCTTGGTTAAAAAACGTTCCGCTAAAACCATCCCTGTGGGAGCGAGCCTGCTCGCGAAGGGGGAGTACCCGTCAACATCCCTGTCGACTGAAACACCGCCTTCGCGAGCAGGCTCGCTCCCACAGGTTAAGCACCCAGGCTGACTGCATGGGTGCTCATTGATGGCTATTTAAGATTACTGCGCCTGGTAGATCTGGTCGAACACCCCGCCGTCATTGAAGAATTTCGGCTGTGCGGTTTTCCAGCCGCCGAAGTCCTTGTCGATGGTCACCAGTTCCAGTTTCGGGAACTGCTGGGCGTACTTGGCGGCCACATCCTTGTCACGCGGGCGATAGAAATTCTTCGCCGCGATTTCCTGGCCGGCCGGGCTGTACAGGTGCTTGAGGTAGGCTTCGGCGATCTGCTCGTTACCCTTTTTCTCGGCATTCTTGTCGACCACCGCCACCGGTGGCTCGGCGAGAATCGACAGCGAAGGCACGACGATGTCGAACTTGTCGGCGCCGCCCTCTTCTTTCAGGGCCAGGAAGGCTTCGTTTTCCCAGGCCAGCAACACGTCGCCCTGGCCGTTGTTGACGAAGGTAATGGTCGAGCCGCGGGCGCCGGTGTCCAGCACTGGCACGTGCTTGAACAGGGTTTGCACGTATTCCTTGGCCTTGGCTTCGTCGCCGCCATTGGCTTTGAGGCCATAGGCCCAGGCCGCGAGGAAGTTCCAGCGCGCACCGCCGGAGGTTTTCGGGTTCGGCGTGATCACCGAGACGTCATTCTTGATCAGGTCACCCCAGTCCTTGATGCCTTTAGGGTTGCCCTTGCGCACCAGGAACACGATGGTCGAGGTATATGGCGTGCTTGCGTCCGGCAGGCGCTTTTGCCAGTCAGCCGGCAGGGACTTGCCGAGCTTGGCGATTTCGTCGATGTCACCGGCCAGGGCCAGGGTCACGACGTCGGCACGCAGACCATCGATCACCGCTCGGCCTTGCTTGCCCGAGCCACCATGGGATTGCTGGATTTTCACGGTGTCGCCGGCATGTTCCTTTTGCCAGAACTTCACGAATTCGGCGTTGTAGTCCTGATACAGCTCGCGGGTCGGGTCGTACGACACGTTGAGCAGTTCGTAGTCCTTGGCAACTGCGGAACCGGCAAAAAGGGCGCTGGCCAGGGCGGCCAAAGCGAAATGACGAATCGACGACATGGTGAAAGCTCCTGGAATTCTTGGTTTGTTGGCTTTTTTATGGATTTCTGGAATCGCGTTGCCGGTTCAAAGATCGCAGCCTTCGGCTGCGCCTACAGGGGCTGCGATCCCCTTCAGCCGGGCTTGTTGCCTGGCTGCTGCAAACGGAATTTTTCTTTGCGTTCGATCTGCACCACCTGCGCGTTGTGCACAGTGATTTCCACGGCACCAAAACGCAGGTCGCGCAGGGCACTCTGGATTTCACGCAGGATGGTGGCTTCGTCTTGACCGTCGACGCTACGCAGGGATGCGCTCATATTGCTGCTCCTTCAACTGAGAGTTTGCCTCGCAGTGTCGGCACTGCTTGCGGCTTGGGAGCAATACTAGTGAGGTCTTGATATTCTTAAAAAGACTATTTAAGAATGTTTATATAACCAGAAGACATTAATTGAAGGGACAAGGGCTTGAGGCGATTCACCCTCTTTCAAGCGCACCAAAAACCTGTGGGAGCGGGCTTGCTCGCGAAGAGGCCGGCACATTCAACATCCCTGTTGCCAGACAGTCCGCCTTCGCGAGCAAGCCCGCTCCCACAGGTTTTGTGTATCAGCAAGGCGGCAAGGTAATTGCTCCGATCACCGGCGCATGAGCCCAGTTCAATTGCCCTGCCGGCACCGGCCGCCCGAACCAGTAGCCCTGGCCCAGATCACAGCCCTGCTCAAGGAGGAACGCCGCCTGTTCGACCTGCTCAATCCCCTCGGCATGAACCTGCATGCCCATGCTTTGGGCCAGGGCGACGATCACCCGCGAGATCGCCGCATCATCCTCGTCCCACGGCAATCCGGCGACGAAGCCTTGGTCGATCTTCAGTTTTTGCACCGGCAGGCGCTTGAGCCGCAACAGCGATGAGTAACCCGTGCCGAAGTCGTCGATGGCCAGGCGCACCCCCAACTCGCGCAGGCGATGCATCTGCTCCAGCGCGACTTCCGGATCGTCCATCACCGCGCTTTCGGTCACTTCCAGTTCCAGACAGGCCGGTTCCAGCCCGGTTTCGTGCAGCACCTGCGCCACCTGCTGATACAACTCGCGACGAGCAAACAGGCGCGAAGAAATGTTGACCGCCACAAACGACAGCACCACCCCGTCCTGCTGCCACTGACACATCTGCCGGCACGCCTGCGCCATGACCCAGGCATCGATTTCGGCGATCAGACCGGTTCGTTCGGCGACTGGAATGAATTCCGCCGGTGACACCAGCCCCCGCTGCGGGTGCTGCCAACGCACCAGCGCCTCGACACCCACCAGGCGGCTGGTCTTGAGGTCGTGAACCGGCTGGTAATAAACCTGCAGCTCTTGCTGGTCCAGGGCGCGGCGCAATTCGAAGGCGATCTCGACGCGTTGTTGGGCATGGGCGGTCAATTCTTCGGTGTAGAGCGCGTAGTCATTGCGACCGGTGCTTTTGGCCTTGAACAATGCCGAATCGGCGTTGCGCAACAATTGTTCAACGCTCAAGGCATCGCTGGGGAACAGGCTGATGCCAATGCTGGTGTTGATGAACAACTGATGTCCATCGATAGCAAACGGCTCTTTCAGCCCGTTGATGATCCGTTGTGCCAGCGCAGCCGCCTGGATCAACTGCGGACAGCATTCGGCCAGCACGGCAAACTCGTCGCCGCCCAGCCGAGCCAGGGTAATGCCGGGATCGAACATACCTTTCAGGCGCCCGGCTACAGCCTTGAGCAACTGATCGCCGATGGTATGCCCGAGGCTATCGTTGATCATCTTGAAGTGATCGAGATCAATCATCAGCAGCGCGCAACCACGCTTGTGCACCTGTGCCGAAGCCAGGGCCTGTTCGGCGCGGTCGCTGAACAGCAGACGGTTCGGCAGGTCGGTCAGCGGGTCGTGGTGCGCCAGGTGCATCAACTCATGTTCGGAGTTCTTGATTGCACTGATATCGGAAAACACCGCCACATACTGGCTTGGCTGGCCATCGTCGTCATGAATCAGGCGGATTGTCTGCCATTGCGGATAAATTTCGCCGCTTTTGCGCCGGTTCCAGATTTCCCCGCTCCACTCCCCGGCGCTGGCAAGCGCGGCGAACATCGCTTGATAGAATTGCGCTGGATGGCGCCCCGACTTGAACATATTGGGCCGCTCTCCCAGCACCTCCTCACCGTCATAACCGGTGATCTCCATAAAGGCCCGGTTCACATGGACGATCGCGCCTTCCCGATTGGTGACCAGCACCCCTTCGCGGGTGCAGTCGAACACTGCCGCCGCCTGTCGCAAGCGCATGCGGTCGGCATCGCGCTCACGCAGTTTGGCGCCGATACCCAGACACCGCAGCAGCCGCGCCCGGGCAATGAAGATCAATCCGGCGCTGAACAGCACCCAAACGTAACCGTTGATCAGTTGCCATCGCAGTCGCTCAGCGGAGCTATCGAATAAACTGTTTAATAAATAGCCACTGATCTGCAGCCAAACCACAGAAAGCAACAGATAGAGCAGCGCTGCACGCAAGGCATCGCGATAGGTGGCAGGCATCCGGCAATCCATGTCCATACGAAAAGGTTGGAATTATAGTTTAAAGACACATCCAGCCACTCTTATCTGAAAGGGCGACTGGTTTTCTGTGTGGGCTTAGTGATAATGCAACGGCTGTTTTTTCTTTATCGAGGGCCCTACAGCCTATGTGGTACGAAGGTTTACTCGGCTTGTCAGCCTGGTCACTGGTAGCAGTCACCCTGCTGATGACCCACGTCACGATCATCGCCGTCACGGTCTATCTGCATCGTTACTCGGCCCACCGCTCCCTGGAGCTGAATGGGGGCCTCAAGCATTTCTTCCGTTTCTGGCTGTGGCTGACCACGGCACAGAACACCCGCGAGTGGACGGCCATCCACCGCAAGCATCACGCCAAATGCGAAACCGTCGATGATCCGCACAGCCCGGTCATCAAGGGGCTGTCCACGGTGCTGCGCAAAGGCGCCGAGCTGTACCGCGCCGAAGCGGAAAACCCCGAGACGCTGCGCATCTACGGCAAGAACTGCCCCGAAGACTGGATCGAGCGCAACCTCTACAGCCGCTTCCCGCTGCTGGGTGTGGCGATCATGGCCGTTATCGACCTGCTGCTGTTCGGCACCATCGGCATCACCATCTGGGCCATCCAGATGATGTGGATCCCGGTTTGGGCCGCCGGCGTGGTCAATGGCCTGGGCCATGCCATCGGCTACCGCAACTTCGAATGCCGCGATGCGGCGACCAACCTGGTGCCGTGGGGCATCCTGATTGGCGGCGAAGAACTGCATAACAACCATCACACCTACCCTAATTCGGCAAAACTGTCGGTGAAGAAGTGGGAGTTCGACCTGGGCTGGGCGTGGATCAAAGTCTTCAGCTTCCTGCGCCTGGCCAAGGTTCAACGGGTTGCGCCGATTGCCCACCGCGTCGAAGGCAAGGGCAACCTGGACATGGACACCGCCATGGCGATCCTCAACAACCGCTTCCAGATCATGGCCCAGTACCGCAAATTGGTGATCGGCCCGCTGGTCAAGCAAGAGCTGGAAAAGGTCGATCACTCGGTACGTCACCAGTTCCACCGGGCCAAACGCCTGCTTTCGCGAGAGACCAGCCTGCTGGATGACAAACACCATGTACGCATCCAGAACATGCTCGAGCACAGTCAGGCATTGAAGGTAATTTACGAGAAACGCCTGGCCCTGCAGCAGATCTGGGTCAAGACCAGCTCAAATGGCCACGACATGCTGGCGGCCATCAAGGACTGGGTACACGAAGCCGAAGCCAGCGGGATTCAATCCCTGCGCGACTTCGCCGATCAGTTGAAAACCTACTCCCTGCGCCCTGCCACCGTTTGAGCCACAAAACCTGTGGGAGCGGGCTTGCTCGCGAAAGCGGAGTGTCAGTCACCTTTTATGTCGACTGACACTCCGCTTTCGCGAGCAAGCCCGCTCCCACATTGATTTATGACCGCAAAAACGCGTCGCCAATACCGCCCGGCGGGAGCAACCTCCCTCGCCACAAAAGGCGGGAACTTCATCCTGAAACCCTAATCTCAAAGACACTTCACCATCCCCGGCGGGATTGGTGTTGGCCGCTAACGATCATGCGGCATGCCCTTTGAGATTTGTTTCGATGGCCCAAAAGAACCTGCAAGACTCATCTCCGTCACATTGGCCCGAAGCCGCGCAGACCCTGATGGCGCTGATGCACGCCCAAGGCGAAGTCGCACGTTTGACCGAACGGGAACAGCTGCTCAACACATTGCTGGCAAGCGTCAACGCGGTGCTGTGGGCATTCGATTGGGAAACCCGCCGGGTGCTTTACGTCAGCCCTGCCTATGAACGGATCTTTGGCCGGTCAGCCGATCAGTTGCTGGCCGACTGCAATCAATGGCGCGACAGCATTCACCCTGACGACCTCGACTACGCCGAACGCAGCCTGGCCGAAGTGCTGGACAAAGGCGCCGTCGAAGACCGTGAGTATCGAATCATTGCCGCCGACGGCCAGGTGCGCTGGCTAAGCGACAAATGCTTCATCAATCGCCAGGCCGAGCCGGGGCAACCGGTGATCATCGTTGGCATTGCCGAAGACATCACCAACAAGAAGCAGCTGGAAACCGAACTGCAACGCCTGGCCACTACCGACGCGCTGACCCAGAGCAGCAATCGCCATCATTTCTTCGAATGCGCTCACCGCGAGTTCGCAAACGCCCGGCAACAGGGCGAGCCACTGTCGTTTCTGATGCTGGATATTGATGACTTCAAAACGATCAACGACACCTACGGTCACCAGGAAGGCGACAACGTGCTGCAACGCATTGCCGAAAGTGGCCGCGCAGCGTTGCGCCGTCGCGACCTGTTCGGGCGCATTGGCGGTGAGGAATTTGCTGCGGTGTTTCCCGGGTGCACGCCGCAAATGGCCCTGCAAGTGGCTGAACGCCTGCAACGGCAGATTCAGCAATTGAGTTTCAACCATGAAGGCCGGACTTTCAGCATCACTGTCAGCCAGGGCCTGACCAGCCTGAGCGCCTCGGACGAAACCGTGGAGGACCTGTTTGCCCGGGCGGATGCCGCGATGTATCAGGCCAAGCGCGAGGGCAAGAACAGGATTGTCACGGCCTGACAGGCCACCACAAAACCACTGTGGGAGCGGGCTTGCTCGCGAATGCGGAGTGTCAGTCGATGTCGATGTTGGCTGACACGCCCCTTTCGCGAGCAAGCTGAACTGGTCAACTAATTTTGGACACCAGTTACGGTTTCATGCCGCCAGTTTCTCCATAGCTACCGGCGACCGGTAGCCGTTGTAGCTATGGAGCCTGACGTTGTTGTAACGCATCACATAACGCTGCACATCCACCCGCGCCTCATGTTCCGAGCGGTAGCCATCTTCTGGTACCCACTCTGACTTGAGGCTTCCAAAGAAACGCTCCATCGGAGCGTTGTCCCAGCACTCACCTTTGCGACTCATGCTTTGCAGGAGGCCATGTTTGCGCATTTCTTTCCTGAATTTATGACTGGTGTATTGGCAGCCCTGGTCAGAGTGAAACAGCACCTCTTTTGGCCGGCCTCGCAGGTCGACCGCCATCCGCAACGCTTCGCAGGTCAGCGTGGCATCGGAAATCATCGAAAACGACCAGCCCACGATCCTGCGGGCAAACAGATCCAGCACCGCCGCGAAATACATCCAGCGCGTGCCGACTTTGATGTAGGTCACATCGCCGCACCACACTTGGTTAACCGCAGTGACATCAAACTTGCGCTTGAGCACATGCGGCGCCACCAGCGCCTCAACGCCGGAAGATTTGTACTTGTGCCGCCGCCGTTGATGGCTGGCAACACCGGCTTCGCGCATCAAGCTGCGAGCCATATGTCGCCCGACACGATGCCCCTTGGCTTGCAGTTCCTTGGACAGGGTGCGAGACCCTGCGGACGCTCTGGATTCCTTGTGATGCTTGACCAGCACGGCCTTAAGTTTCTCCCGCTCAGGATTCACCTTGCCCTGACGCTGACGCCAGGCGTAAAAGCTGCTGCGGGTGACTCCAAACGCCCGACAGCAATTGTTAACGCCGTACTGCTCGTCCAGCTCATTGATCAGCGAGAATGATCTTTGGAGTCCAAAAGCAGGAGAGCACTGGCCTTTTTTTAGGATTTCAATGTCCAGGTCTTTTTGCCTGAGCAACGCTTTGAGCTGCTGAATCTCCCGCTGATCGGCGGTGATTGCCTTGGCCCCCACCGGGGTCGAACCCAAGCGTTCTTTGCGAACCTGGTCGACCCAACGGCGCAAGGCCGTAGGGCCAATATCCAAACTGGCACAAACATCGGGAACTGACTGGCCCTCGTCCAGCACCATGCTGGCGGCCTTGAGTTTGAACTCACTGGAATAAGATTTACGCATATCCAAACACCTCAGATTTGGGCGCCATCATAGCGCCCGATTGAAGTGTCCAAAATCATTAGGCCAGTTCAAGCCCGCTCCCACAAGGAATTGAGTGAAACCTACTTCTTGCGAAGGCGCATCAATTCCGGCAAGCCGATCTTGAGCAACCGCGCCGTCCGGCTCTTGGCCAGTTCCTCAATGCCCTCATGCTCGGTCAGGCGCGCCATCTGCGCTGCCATGTTCATCACCAGCGCTTCGCGGGAGTAAACCCCGCCACCGAGCTGGTAGGCCGCCGCAATCAGCTCCCGCAATTCCAGCGGCAGGCGCCAGCGTGTACGCAGGGCCGAGCCATAGGCCGCGCCATATTCAACCAGCGCTTCACCCACTTCTTCCAACTCGTCCAGTTCGCCGCTGGCCTGTTTCCATTCCTGCAGACAGCGCAGCAACGCCAGATCGCCGAGACGATGCAACATGCCGGCGCAATAGCAACGCTCCTGATCCAGATCGAGCAAGCGCGCCAGGGTTCGCGCGTACTCGGCGGTGTGCAGTGACAGATCCCAGTAACGCTCGGCATAGTCGGCCAATTGCGGATCGCTGAGCCGGGCACTGCGCTTGAGCGCCAGCCCGAGAATCAGGTTCATGCTCTGCCCGGTACCCAGGCGATGCAGCGCCTGGGACAAGGTTTGCACACCCGCACCGCGGTGCTGGGCCGCGCTGTTGGCGGCGGCAATCAGCACAGCCGTAACCTGCGGATCGGTGCGGATTTCGTCCTCCAGCACCGTCAGGTCGAGGCCATTGGGATTGAGGCTGCGTTTGACCGCCACTTGCACGTCGGTCATCAGCGGCGCACCGTCGGCCAATTCCCGTCGACGCTCCAGAAACACCGACAACGTCATGCCCGGCGCCAGCGCCGGCACTTCGCACGAGACTTCTTCCCCAGCGTGCAGCAGCAATCCCTGCAACCGATGGGTCAGGCTTTCCATGTTCAGGGGCTTGGTCAGGTACGCGGCCGGCGCAAGCGGCAAGGCCTCGCGCACGCTGGCACTGTCGTTGCGACTGCTCATGAGGATGAAGGGCAACGGCGGGTTGCGTTTGCGCTGGCGGATGTTGCGCAGGACATTCAGGCCATCGACACCCGGCAACTCCCAATCGGCGATGACCAGGTCATAGGGGTTGGCAGCCAATAGCTCCAACGCCTGCTGGCCATCGGCGCACAAATCCAGCCGCGCATCGCAGCGTACGTTCAACAACACTTCCTTGAGCAGATCCCGGGACCAGGGGTCGCCCTCGGCAATCAGTACTCTCGGAACCGCGGGTAAAATGACAGTTGTCATACAGCTCTCCCTGGCAATGCAGGAACATTAGCCAATGCTGGCCATTCGATACAGCGTTAATGCGCGGGATGTGTTTTCAGAGGCATGAAAAAACCCGCCGAAGCGGGTTTTTTGTCGATCAGGTCACACTAGATGATTACAGCTCGGCGAAGCACTCTTCGATGATCGCCAGGCCTTTGTCCAGTTGCTCGTCCGGCGAGGTCAGCGGTACCAGGACGCGCAGAACGTTGCCGTAGGTGCCGCAGGACAGCAGGATCAGGCCCTTGTCGCGAGCCTTGGCCACAACCGATGCCACAGCGGCGGCGTTTGGCTTGTGGCTGTCGCCGTTTTCGAACAGCTCGACAGCGATCATCGCACCCAGGGCACGGACTTCGCCGATCACCGGGTATTTGGCCTGGATGGCCTTCAGGCCGGTTACCAGACGCTCGCCAACGGCCTTGCAACGATCCAGCAGGTGCTCTTCTTCGAACACTTCCATCACGGCCAGGGCCGCGGCGCAAGCGATCGGGCTACCGGCGTAGGTGCCGCCCAGGCCGCCTGGAGCGATGGCGTCCATGTACTCGGCCTTGCCGCACACACCGGCCAGCGGGAAGCCGCCAGCGATGGATTTGGCGAAGGTGGTCAGGTCGGCAGCAACGCCCATCTGTTCCATGGCGAAGAAAGTACCGGTACGGCCAGCGCCAGTCTGTACTTCGTCAGCGATCAGCAGGATGCCGTGCTGGTCGCACAGGGCACGCAGACGCTTCATGAATTCTTTCGGAGCGACGTAGAAACCACCTTCACCCTGAACCGGCTCGATGATGATCGCAGCGATGTCTTTCGGCTCGGCGTCGTTCTTGAAGATGCGTTCGATGGAAGCGATCGAGTCGTCGATGCTCACACCGTGCAGTTCGTTCGGGTACAGCGCGCGGAAGATGCCGCCTGGCATCAGGCCCATGCCGGCCGAGTAAGGCACGACTTTACCGGTCAGGCCCAGGGTCATCATGGTGCGACCGTGGTAAGCGCCGGTGAACGCGATCACGCCGGCACGGCCAGTGGCGGCACGGGCGATCTTGATCGAGTTTTCCACGGCTTCGGAACCGGTGGTCACCAACAGGGTTTTCTTGGCGAAATCGCCTGGCACCTTGGCGTTGATTTTTTCGCACACTTCTACGTACGGCTCGTAGGCCAGCACCTGGAAGCACGTGTGGGTCAGCTTGTTCAGCTGCTCGGTCACGGCCGCGATGATTTTCGGGTGCACGTGGCCGGTGTTCAGCACGGCGATACCGCCGGCGAAGTCGATGAACTCACGACCTTCAACGTCGGTCACGGTCGCGTTCTTCGCGGACTCGGCGAAGATCGGGTGAATCTGGCCAACACCACGTGGAACTGCATTGGTACGGCGGGCCATCAAAGAAGCGTTAGTCTTGCTCATTACATTCCTCTTTCGCCGCTCATCGGTCGGCGTGGTTCAAGGATTAAGCGGTGGGGAGGTAACTAAGGCAGCATGCGATGATCGACTGCCACAGCGTTCCCGACCACAGAGAAAATTCCGGTTTGAAGCGGCGCAAAGGGACAGCGCTCTCGTGCCCTTTGCGCTTGAAGCAATACTCTTGCGGGGTTAGATGCCCAGGCAGAGGTATTTGATTTCCAGGTAATCTTCGATGCCGTACTTGGAGCCTTCACGGCCCAGGCCCGAGGCCTTGATGCCGCCGAACGGCGCGACTTCGTTGGAGATCAACCCGGTGTTAACGCCGACCATGCCGTATTCCAGGGCTTCAGCCACACGGAACACACGGCCCAGGTCGCGAGCATAGAAGTACGAGGCCAGACCGAACTCGGTGTCGTTGGACATCGCGATCACATCGGCTTCGTCTTTGAAGCGGAATAGTGGAGCCAATGGACCGAAGGTTTCTTCCTTGGCCACGGCAGCGTTGTTCGGCACGTTGGTCAGGATGGTCGGTTCGAAGAAGTTACCTTCCATCGACTTGCCGCCGGACAGCACGGTGGCGCCTTTGGAAACGGCGTCAGCAATGTGCTCTTGCACCTTGGCCACGGCTTTTTCGTCGATCAGCGGGCCAGTGGTGGTGCCTGCTTCCAGACCGTTACCGATCTTGAGCTTGGCCACAGCGGCTTTCAGCTTTTCGGCGAATGCGTCGTAGACCGAATCCTGAATGTACAGGCGGTTGGCGCAGACGCAGGTCTGACCGTTGTTGCGGTACTTGGAGATGATCGCGCCTTCGACGGCCTTATCCAGGTCCGCGTCGTCGAACACGATGAACGGCGCGTTGCCGCCCAGTTCCAAGGACACTTTCTTGATGTCCTTGGCGCATTCCGACATCAGTTGACGACCGATTTCGGTCGAACCGGTGAAGGACAGCTTGCGCACGATCGGGTTGCTGGTCAGTTCGCTGCCGATGTCGCCGGCGCTGCCGGAAACCACGCTGAACACGCCTGCAGGGATACCGGCACGCTGGGCCAGTTCAGCCAGGGCAAAGGCGGAGAACGGAGTTTGCGAAGCAGGCTTGAGCACCATGGTACAACCGGCGGCCAGGGCCGGGCCGGCTTTACGGGTGATCATGGCAGCCGGGAAGTTCCACGGGGTGATTGCAGCGGTCACGCCGATTGGCTGCTTGATCACGATCAGGCGCTTGTCTGGCTGGTGGCCCGGAATCACGTCACCGTAGATGCGCTTGGCTTCTTCGGCGAACCATTCGATGAAGGACGCGGCGTAAACGATTTCGCCCTTGGCTTCGGCCAATGGCTTGCCCTGTTCCAGGGTCATCAGGCGAGCCAGGTCGTCCTGGTTCTCGATGATCAGTTCATACCAGCGACGCAGTTTGCCTGCACGCTCTTTGGCGGTCAGGGCACGCCAGGCCGGCAGCGCTTTGTCAGCAGCTTCGATCGCACGGCGGGTTTCGGCAGCGCCCATTTTCGGCACAGTGCCCAGAATTTCGCCCGTTGCCGGGTTGTTGACCTTGATCGTCTGACCATTGTCCGCATCAACCCACGCGCCATCGATGAAGGCTTGCTGGCGGAACAACTGGGTGTCTTTAAGCTGCATGTCGGCTTTCCTTAACAGCACCGCGCACGCGCGGAGCAAATTATGATTGTAGAAAGGCGCCTCGATAGGCTGCCGTCAGGGAAATCATTCACCGGGCTGAAGCACATAAATAGCGCACTGATTCAAATCGTGCGGTTCAGCACCCAGACAAGAGCGTTTGAAATCTCAAACGAATCCTAGGATCAAAGGGGGTAAAGGACAATAGCCTGTTCGAAAAAAAGAACGAAAACGACGCATTTGCCCGTATTTTCTGATCAACGTAGCAAACGCCCGTTACAGCTTTAAAAAAACGCAGGCGATTCAGCAGCATGGACGCCCGCAGTGCATATGAGTATCATGGCGCCCGCTGCACCAGTAGCTCAGCTGGATAGAGTACTGCCCTCCGAAGGCAGGGGTCGTGGGTTCGAATCCCGCCTGGTGCACCATACGTTGTAACGAGAAAGCCTCAGCCCTTATGGGTCTGGGGCTTTTTTGTGGGTGTTGTTTTTATGAAATCAAACTGACTCCATTGGAGTCGGGTTAGAGGTAGCCATTAGCAAAACATCGGCGCGAGCTCCATGGCGGAGCCGACGGCACGCGGGCTGAAGGGTCAGTTGTCAACTTAAAGTTGACAACTCCAGCACTCGGCGAGCGATTGGGGGGAAATCCAGACAATCCCCCCAGAGTTCTAGTAGTACCCCTGGTTATCTACCGAAAGGAGCCTGTTGCTGGTGATCGCATGGGGTGATGGTACGAGGCAACCGTCAAGGACAACTTGACAGTTCGATTTGATTACATGCGTCAGCGTCAGTCGCGTGCAGTGTTTCGTAGTTTCTTGAGTAGCCAGCGGCAGCTCACGCCACCCCAACAGATCTTATCCCTATCCCCTCAACTTCCAAGGTTGCAGGAGATCAGCCTGCACGATACCCTTCCGCCGTCGCTGCCAATTCAGCGACCGGGCTTGGTAACCCGAGAGTTAAGCGCAACAGCGCCCCCATTCGAATTGCAGGCGTTTTTTTTCGCCCGTAATTTTGAGTTATGGCGGCTGTGCGTGGGACGTTTTCGGACGTGCCGGATTCCTTGACTCCCGGTTTACCAACCTGCGCACAGCTGCCACCCATTCGCTTGGTAACGAAAAAGTGGCAGTTCCTCGTCAAGGAGCTAGACCATGCGCAATACAAATCCGTACGAAATTCCGCTTTTCCCTCAACGCGATTTCAAGTCGCGCCCTCATAGCATCTCCGTCAATGGAGGTGGCAAATGACTGAACAACCAGAAGCAAAAACCATCGGTTTGACTCCCTGCATCTATTGCCCGGACGAACCGCTGTTCCATGTCAGTGGTGGCGTGCCTATTAGCAAAGCACTGGCACAAGCATCCGACCTGCTGTTCCTGGCCAAGTCCTTCGCCGAGGATGCGGCTTACGCAAAAGACACCGACCGGCACGCGTGGGCTGCACACTATCTGACTGCGATGAGTAAGGCTGTGATCGATGATGTGGTGAAAGTGCTGACGCGACCGACACAGGCTCGCTAGCAACAAGCTGCAGAATAGTGGCAACCCACCCTTAAAATGCGCCCCGAATTTTCGGGGCCTTCATAACTGCCAGAATTAAACTGAAAGTGCTTGATCGATTCGTACGTACATCAGAGGTGCTGCATATCACTTCATTTATACGTAGAGCCTTATGGCAAGAAATGAAGGCCGGGCGTTTCCCGAAGTCAGTACACATCAGCGCTGGTTGCAAGGCTTGGGTGGGCATCAGTGCTGGCAATATGGCTAGAGGGCCCCGAAAGCTGGAAAAAGTAGCAGTGACTCAGCTTCCCGCCCGACATTGTGTAACAGCGCTCTTCCATCCCTCCGGATATTCGCGCGCAGCCTTGGAACAACTGGTATCACCAGTTCGCACCGCCATACTGCTTTGCCTGTTTCTCGAATTTAGCGCAGGCGTTGTAGGTAGCCACATCATCGACCACGTTGGAAACGCAGCGGCCATAAGCAATCAATTCGTATACCTGAAGTCCATGACGCTTGGTCAGGTAGTACTCCACAGGTAATAGCTGTGCCATGTAGCCCACCTCCAGATGCGAGTCTTCAATGGCCTTCATGACCTGCTTCTGGTCACCGCTACGGTCGACTTCCTTGAACAGCATGTTGAATGTCCAGGCCGTACGCCCGGTACCCTGCAGGCTGGTACGCAAATAGGATGCCGCCCGCGTCGAGTCGCCAGCGATGGAGTAAGCCATCGCCAGTTTGTTGGTGACTGCGACGTTGCCCTGCAGGGTTGCCGGCAAGGGCTGCGCCTCGATGCGAGCCAGATTCGCCTTGAGCTGTTCGCGATTGCTGGAGACCAGATCGTTCAGTCGGAACAGATAGTCCGTCGAAGGGAAATCCGGCAGCGGCCCCGACGGCCGGCGACGGCGCTGCTCTGGCGGCAGGCTGGCGGTGAGTTTCACGATCGGTTCCAGCCGCTGTTCGGACGATTGATAGATACTCTCGTCCACATGGCTCAGTTCCTTGCTACAGCCCTTCAGATTGATCTGGTAATTGCCGCCCTTACCCGTCACGCAACTGGTTGTTTGCGGGGCACGCGCCACCAGCGCACCTTCACTGTATTTGCCGAGACGGCGTACAGCCATTTTAAGACCATCGAGCGAATACCCGGCTTTCACCAGCAACTGCGCGGAAAAATGGTCTGCCGCTATTTCCTGCTCTTGGTTCCAGTGCCGATAGACAAGACCCTTGGTCATGTCATCGACAGTCTCGCCGAAGAGCAGGCTATAACCACCGGCTCCAGCGGCCCAGGCGCCCAGTTTGGTCATGTCCAATGCAGTCTGTTGCAGGCCGCCCTTGGTGGTATCACCTTGATAGACATGCCCGAGCTCGTGGGCGATGACCGCTGCAACCTCATCTTCGGAATTGGCCTGGGCTATCAGCCCGGCCGACACCACGATGGTTGTAGCAGAGAGAGAATAGGCCTCGTACCCGCTGAACGAGTCCACGACCACCACGCAGTCGCACGGCACTGCCCAAGCACCTTCAAGGCGCTGGCGGATACGCTGTACATATTCGATCAGCGCAGGGTCCAGCACTGGCGTGCGATCCATCTGCCGCAACAGCCGCACATCATCGATGTTGACTTTGCGATCGGCGCCCTCCAACGGTTTGAACGCGCTGTACTTCGGGTCGACAGCGCAACCGGACAGCGCCGCGAGTACAAATGCGAACAGACAGACACTCCGTCTCATCATTTGCATCCTTCGCCCGCTCCCTTGACGCTTGCAGATTTCGCATCGCCAGCCAGAGTCGCAGGTATGGTGCTACAGGCATCGACCACCAGTTTTTCGTTCACCAACTGCACATCGGCACGCGAAACTTTCCAGGCAGCGGTGCCCTGGCGAAACTCCAGGCGGTTGCCTTCCACTGACTTGGCCGACAGTGGGTAAGTCAGTTTGCCCAGCTCCGATACCAACCGATACTCGCCACCCTTGGCGGCTTCAACTTCGATGAGCTCGGGATGGGGAATTGCCTGGATCTGCAACGTATCTGCCGAAGCCGATAAAATATTCAGACTAGCAAGCAGCAACAGCTGGATTGGGAAGTGCTTTTTCATCAGGTCCATCCTTAGAGTAATTCTGCTCACCGGCCAAGACGACCTCCCAAAGGAATGGCACGAAAGCCGCCAGTGCCAACCAACCTTCGGGAGCCATGTTCGCCCGGTAAAACAGGTAGTAGCCGACCGCGACCACCGATGTGTTGAGTGCGGCAAACCCCAATGTCCTGCCGACCTTTGAGCCAATTGAATCTTTCTCGGCGGCGCTGGATTTCCGTGTCTGGACGCGCCAACCAAGGGTGCCCTGCAGCTGCATACACATCAGAATCATCACCAACAGGAATAGAAAGTTGGCAATTCTGGAATCACTCTGATGTATGTAGTGCGCTCCCCTTTCGTCCAGGTTTGCCAATGCATTGGCGTGCAGGTATACGCCAGCCACTTGGCCATACAATGGCGACTCTACATAGTCGTTCAGGCTAGGCATAACATTCCCCACCAACACCACGAAGGGTTCACCGGGCTTGAGTCGGGGTGGCCTGAGACTTACCGGGTGTTCGCCGTACAACTGCGACAGTCGAACCTGATGGACCGGCATGCACGCGGCTGTCGGGTTTTCGGCTGCCGTCGAGAAACCAGCGAGACGCAAAGAAATCGAAATCAAATCACTCCACGCACTCGCTTGCTCGGCACTGCAATCGTCCCGAGAGGTCATAGTCCACTGTATGGAAAGTTCTGGCAGGCTTGCCGCCTCGGCCCAGCGACAATCTTCGCCGCGGGCCTTGCACAAATCCTGGTAGAGCGCGCCAGCCGCCGTCGCCACAGGCTCAGCGGCGCTCGCTGTGCCCAGAGACGCCTTCAGCGGATAGAGATCGCCTATCCCGTCCCACGCAGAGACTGCCAGCGAGGCGGACCGCAACTGCTGGCGGGCCTGTGGAGACATCGGCACAAAACTCCCTCCCCCGGCCAGATGAATCTTCGATGCCACCGGGTTTTCGTCCAAACGCTCCAGGACACGACCGAGCTGCTGCAAGTCGCCACTCGTAGTGCGAGGGCGCTCAAAGAAGATGTCGTAGAAGATGGCCGCCGGAGCCGGTTCGCCGCTCTTGGACAGGGCGAGATCACGCAAAATGCGACCATGATCGGCGTAGGTCAGGGGCCAGTCATTGGCCTCCAGCCAACCCTTTCCATCATTGTGCAAACCGGCGATGCTGGGGTAATCAATAGCGACGACCGTTACCGGTGCGGGCTCGACAGGAAAACTAAACGCCCGGAATCTCCCGAGTTGATCCGACAGAGCCTTGTCAGCGGCGGAGCTCAGGCCAAACGGATCACAGAACAAGCCCCAGTATCCAAGGATCAAGTAAAGCCCTACACGAGCCAGTGGCCACTTGCGGAGTCTTTCAAAACCTTCATCCAAAACCCTGAACACTCTATCGCTCCGTGATGTCACTTGGCCACTTTTCGACCAAGGATATCCAAATGATTCGTGCGATGTACATTTAATTAAATAGTTTTGCCTACAGTCAGGTGGCGGACGTTGTCGGCAGCTCGGCCCGCACGGGCAAACTGTTTAGACACGCGAACGCCTCAGCTCCCAAGGCCCGGGCCGTTTTTACGGCACAAAAAAACCGCCGAAGCGGTTTTTTTATTCTGTGGTCCAGTCGAACTCGTCGTACTCCTCATCGTCCTCGTCGTCCTCGAAGAACTCCTCTTCAAGGTCGTCGCCTTCAACAACATCTTCTTCCGGCTGGTTCAGCAGAAAATCCTTGCGACTCTCGGTAATCGCTCGCCGTAGTTCTTCACCCTTTTGCGGGCAGTTGAGCATTTGGGCGATGCGGTCGATTTTTTTTGCCACGGCATCCTCCAACGCATCGGCTATGGCCTGATAGTGCGCGCTTTCGGGGGTGGATGCCAAATCCCCGCCATGCTGCGCACTTCAGTTTTCTGTAAATCCGCCTTTAGCGGTGATAGCGCCGTACCACGCTGCTGTTTCTCAGGACGTGGCCTTTGATTTTTTCCAGCAGCTGCGCACGGGTCAGGCCGGCGGGCAAAGCGTCCGGGGCCAGGTCCAGGGCGTAGATCTGGATGATGTAGTGGTGCGCGCTGTCGCCAACGGGTGGGCAAGGGCCGATGTAGCCGGTGGTGTTCTGGCTGTTGGTACCGCCAACGCCCTCGAGGCCGGGTTTGCTTCCGGCACCGGCCGGGATCTGGTGGGTGCCGGCCTTGATGCCGTAATGCACCCACTGATCGATGCCCTGGCCTTTCTGGCCGTCCGGGTCGTGCATGACGATGGCGTAGCTTTGGGTGGCGGCCGGGCCGGTGTTCCAGTTCAATGCAGGGGAAATGTTGTGTCCGCCACAGCCCGCGGAATCGCTCGCAGCGGCCGAGGTGAACAGACGGTCATCGGAAACTCCGGGAATATTCAGGGTGAAGCGTTCCTGGGCCTGCGCCGGGAACTGCACGCAAAGGGCGACAGCGGCGGCTGAGATCCAAGCGTTGATTGAGGTCAATCGGGTCATTCCGGAGCACCTTGTACGTGTTGGGCCGTCGTCGGCGTGCAAACTATAGCCGGACCGTTCACGCCGTGGCAGCGGGGAATTGGCTGAACCTCGCGATAAGCACCAGACTCATAAGTAAACGTCTGTCTGGAGAGCAATCATGACTCTGCATCGCGTTGCGCGTGTCACCAATGTGCCCGAAGACCGGGGTCTGGAAGTGCAAGTCCAGGGCAGCAAGATTCTACTGTTGCGGGCCGGTGAGCAACTTCGCGCTTATCAGGCCGAATGCCCGCATGCCGGCGCCCCGCTGGCTGACGGTGCGGTATGCAACGGTCGCCTGACCTGTCCGTGGCACAAGGCGCAGTTTCGGATCGAGGATGGCGGGCTGTGTGAACCGCCAGCCCTGGACAGTCTCAAGCGCTATCCCCTCGAGGTTCGTGACGGCGACATCTGGGTCGGCGACCAGCCATTATCGGACGCCCACACGCCACCGGCCGACGATCCACGAACCTTCATTATTATCGGCGCTGGCGCGGCAGGCACGGCGGCAGCAGCAGCGTTGCGCGAGAAAGGCTTCGGTGGCCGGGTGCTGTTGATCGACCGCGAAGCCGATGCCGGATACGACCGCACTGCGCTGAGCAAATACGTGATCGCCGGGGAAATGCCGCCGCAGGAAGTCCCGCCGCTGCGCGACGAGGCGTTTTACCGCGAGCAGCGGATCGAGCGCCTGCAGGGCGAAGTGGCCAGCCTGGACGCATCAAACCGCACACTGCGGCTGACTGACGGCCAATCACTGACCTACGACGCCGCGCTGGTGGCCACCGGCGGCATACCCAAGCCGTTGACGCTGCCCGGCGCCGACTTGCCGCAGGTATTCGTTTTACGCTCCAGAGCCCATGCACAGCAGATTCTGCACTGCGCCAGCGCCGGCCAACGGGTGGTGATCATCGGCGACAGTTTCATTGCCATGGAGTCCGCCTCGTCCCTGCGCCAGCTTGGCCTGGACGTGACTGTACTGGCCCGCCACGCAGTGCCATTTGCCAAACAGTTCGGCGAAACGGTCGGCAAGGCCATTCGTGCGCGGCATGAAGCCCATGGCGTGAAGTTTCATACCCAGGGCAATGCGGCGCAGATCGAAGGAACGGACAAGGTCGAAGCCGTGCGCCTGGACAACGGCCAACGCCTGGCGGCCGATCTGGTGCTGGTCGGCATTGGCGTCACGCCGGCCACCGCCGCCTTCACCGGGCTGGTGAAAGAACAGGATCAGTCGCTGCGTGTCGACGGCGCAATGCGCGTGGCCGACGGCCTCTGGGCGGCTGGCGATATCGCCACCTTCCCGCTGAACAACCAATACGTGCGCATCGAACACTGGCGACTGGCCCAACAGCAGGCGCGAATCGCAGCGGCCAATATGCTGGGCGGGGACGAGCATTACCTCGACGTGCCGTTTTTCTGGACCTGGCATTTCGGCAAGACCTACGACTACCTCGGGCACGCCGAGGCCTGGGACGAAGTCGAGTTCAAGGGCGACCCTTACGATCCGCCCTTCATAGGCCTGTTCGGAAAAAATGGCGTGGTGTCGGCGGCGCTAGCCTGCGAGATGGACCGGGCCATGGCGATGCTTGCCGAGCGGATGAAGCAACCGTTGCCCTGGGAAGAGGCATGGCGCCTGATCCGTGACGTTCCCTAGGGGGGCGGACAGCAAAACGCCCGGCACCTGCGTGATGCAGAGGCCGGGCGTTACTGTATAAACGGCCGCCGTTATTCGGTGGCGCCGGTTTCCGCAAACTTGCTCATGACAAAACCGGCAAACTCTTCGACGGTCATTTTCTGGCCGTTGAAGTCCACCTGATTGTTGGCGTAATGCAAGTTGGTGACGATATTGTTGCCGTCCAGTTTTGCCAGTTGGCTGCCGACCGCCATGCTGCCGAACATGTCTGCGGTGGCGGTGGCCTGATCGGCAATCAGCTTGGCGTCGGTCTGACCGTCGATTTGCGACTGCACGGTGAGTACATCGACCAGCATGGGTTTGGACACTTTCAGTTTGAAGTCCAGCAACGCGATCAACTGCCTGACCAGCTGATCGGTCGGCAGGTCGATGGTTTGTGGCTTGGTCAGGTTGAGCACCATGTTGGCGCGGCTCTCACCGTTGGCCGTGTTGAACGACAGGTTTTCCAGGGCCACCTGCGGACCGGCCGCCAGCAGTTTTTCCAGGCTGGACTTGAGCAGTGCTTCCTCGGCTTCGGTCAGTTTCAGCTCCGGTGCCGGCAGGCCCGCTTCCACCGCTTCGGCCGCCGCACGCTCATACGGCTGCAGTTTGCTCTGATAGACCTGCATCAACGACATCGTGGCCGGAATGTCGAGGTTCTTCACGCTCATGGTCAGCGCACCGGAACCGATGGTCTTGCCATTCAGGGACACTTCGCCAACTTTGTAATCGGCACGCCCGGAAGCGTTGCTGCCCTTTTCTTCCGTCAGGTTTTTCATCTCGAATTTCTTGAAGTCCAGCACCGACTGCTTGACGCCAAAAGTCGATTTGCCGCTGGCCAGTTCAAGGACGTTCTCGCCGATATAGAAACCGTAGGTACTTTTGGTCAGGTTGCTGGCCAGGGTCAGGCCGTTCAACTCAACCTGCACCGGTGTCTGGTCTTCAGAAACGGTGGTCACTTTCAGGCTGTCCATGTAACCGGTGGCCTTGACCTTCTGCGCCTTGGCGCTCGCGTCGACGTCCATGCTCAGGCCGGAGAATTTCATGCTCGACTTGTCATCCAGCGCCATTTCCAGCGGCTGCAACTCGAAGGTGCCATTGGTTGCGTTGTCATAGCCGATGTTGACCACGCCGGTCAGTGGGGACTTGTCCTTGGCGGCGGCAAACCACTTCTCGGTGAGCGGGGTCTTTTCCAGTTCGTAGTGACTGGTCGCCAGGACCGGCAGCCACTTCAGCGACATCAGCCGCGAGATCGGCAACGGGCCGTGTTCGATGTGATCGACAAACAGCAGCTCGACCGGCGCTTCGCCGAACATTTCACCTTCGCCCTTGAGACGATAGTGCGCGGTGCTGCTGAATACATGACGCTCCAGCGACACCAGCTCCAGCGACGCGGTGCCGTTGGAACCGATCATGGCCGCTTGCAGCTCCTTGTTGGCATCGGCAATCGAGGAGTTCAACACACCTTCGAGCCTGGTGCCGGTGAACCAGGCACCGCCTGCGCTGATGGCACCGATTGCGACAACGATTCCCAGTAGCACGCCTGCTGATTTGTTCATGTATGACCCGTTCAATATCCGTTGTTGAAAGTGTGGTCGTCTTCCCTGAACCCATGACGGGTTGCGGCTCGACTGTGCTGAAAGTGGAATGCAGATTAGCATCAGGCGCGACGAACGGCCCAATGATTAAAGGTCAAGAGTGTCTTGGGGGGCAGCTGTTCGATCGCCTTCGCGAGCAGGCTCGCTCCCACAGGGAAATGCATTCCAATGTGGGAGCGAGCCTGCTCGCGAAGACGGTATAACAACCAACACAAAATCAGGAATACTGGACCTCAATCTCATCCAGTTGATGATCAAAGCTTTTAAGCCGCGCCGTCCAGGTGTACACCAGCACTTCGAAGTCGCGGTTGATCACCGCCCCGCCCGTCACTTCCGCGCGTGGGTCGCAGACGTCCAGTTGATAACGTTCGCGGGCCATGGCCGTGGCGACATCGGCCAGCTCCCGGGCATTGCTGAGCCAGTGCCGATCGTCGTCAGCCACTTGCCGGTCCAGCGCCAGGCATTGTTTTTTCAGGGTTTCGAGGCTTTTTTCCAGCGGCGTGCCGGTCAATTCGCCCATGACCTCCTGAAACGTGCGCCCCGGTTGCCAATAACTGCCCCAGAAATAGCGGTCGAACACTGTTTCGACACGACGCAACGCCACCTTGGTATCCCAGATCAGGACCAAGGTCTTGCCTTGTTCGAGTTGTCTTTTTTTGATGCGCTGATTCTGGACCGACGCCCAGGCAACCACCGCAACGGACATCACGGCTATCAACGCGACGGCACTGTCGAGGAACACCAGAGCCTTGTCGATCTGGTGGGCCAGCATGACGCCGTAGAAATAGGTGGCCGACAGCAGCACCAACGCCACGATGGCGCACCAGAAGCCGAGAGCATAAGGGTTTTTCATTGTTGGTTTCCCCCTGACCTGCGCGAGCCTTGTGCGAAGAAAGGGCGCTTTGCACAAGGCGCCTTTCCAACACTTCAAAGCATAGCAATGGCCTCAGGGTTTGCCGGCGTTCGACGCTTGCGTTCGTCCGCTTTCCCAGCCGCCGCCCAACGCCAGGAACAAATCGATCTGGCTGGCGGCTACCTGGGTGTTGGCAGCGGCCAATTGCGCCGTGACATCCGTGTAGGTGCGGGTCGCTTGCAGGTCAGCCAGGAACGATTCGCGGCCGGCCTGGAAGAAGCGATGGGTCTGGTCAGCCGCCAGTTTTGCCGATTGCTCGGCATCGGCCAGGGCGTCGCGGCGTTGCAGCAAGGCCGTGTATTGGGCAAGGCTGGTCTGGGTTTCACGAATCGCGTTGAGCACCACCCCATCGAAATGCGCCAGCGTCGCCTGGGTCACCGCTTCGGCTTCGCGGATGCGCGCCCGGGCGCCGTTGGTCGGCACCTTCCAGGTCAGCGACGGGCCGAAGCCCCAGCGGTTGGTCGACGGGTCGCCGAGATCGTCGAGGATACCGACGGTACCGATGGTCGCGCCGATGCTGATATTCGGGTACAGCTCACCTGTGGCGACACCGATACCGGCCGTCGCGGCCGCCAGTCGCCGCTCGGCCTGCCGCACATCGGGGCGACGCTTGAGCAACGCGGCGCCATCGCCCACCGGGACCAATTGCGCGATTTTCGGCAGTTCGTCGCAGGTAGCGGTGCCGGCCGGCAGCTGGTCCACCGGCTTGGCCAGCAGCATCGACAGGCGATACAGCCCGGCCTGACGTGAGGCCTCATAGCGCGGCATGTCGGCGCGCAGGGATTTGAATTGGGTTTGCGAGCGGGTGACCTGGGTTTCGTCGCCACGCCCGGCATCGCGCAGGCGCTGGATCAGTGTGGTGCTTTGCGCTTGCAGGTCGAGGGAGTGCTGGGCGATTTCCCGCTCCTCATTAGCCGCGCACACCTGGGTGTAGGCCCGTACCACGTCGGCCACCACGGTGATGCGTGCCGTATCGGCGGCGGCCTGCGTCGCATCGGCATTGGCCTTGGCCGCTTCGATACCGCGTTGCAAGGTCCCGAACAGGTCGAACTGGTAGGACGCGCTGATGCCGATGTCGCCAATGTTGGCCACCGGCACTTTTTCCGGTAGCAGGAACGCCTGGCCTGACTCCTGCAGGCGCTGGGCGCCCATCTGCACGCCGCCGCTCCAGCCGCCCGCCGCTTCAGCCTCATCCACCTGAGCGCGAGACCGCGACAGGCTGGCCGCTGCCACGCGCAAATCGGTGTTGGAGGCCATGGCCTGCTGTACCAGCTGGTCGAGTCGCGGGTCCTTGTACAGGCGCCACCAATCGGCCGGCACCGGTGCGGACACCACCGTTTTGCCGTCGACCGCCAGATCACCCTGGATATCTGGACGATGGACAGCCGCCTCTTCGGGCAAATGATAATCCGGCCCGACCATCTGACACGCCGACAGCAGCAAACCCAAACCGGCGACCGCCAAACCCGAGGCCTTGCTCATTGCGCCGGCTCCCGTTGCTGATCGTCGAGGATCGATACCGTGGCGGTGCGCCCGGCGATCATGCGGAAATCTTCCGGCACGTCATCGAAGGCGATTCGCACCGGAATCCGTTGGGCCAGGCGCACCCAACTGAAGGCCGGGTTGACGTTGGGCAGCAGGTTGTTGCCGCTGGTGCGGTCGCGGTCTTCGATACCGGCGACGATGCTTTCTACGTGCCCGCGCAAGCGCGCATTGTCGCCGATCACCCGGATGTCGACGCTCTGGCCGATATGGATGCCGTTCAGTTTGGTTTCTTCGAAATAGCCGTCGATGTGGAACGAATTGCTGTCGACCACTGACAACACCGGACGCCCGGCGCTGACGAACTCCTGGGTCCGTGGCGCACGGTCGTTGACGTAGCCGTCCACCGGGCTGCGGATCACCGAGCGGTCGAGGTTGAGTTGCGCGCTGTCCACCGCCACCTGGGCTTCCGTCAAGGCCACCTGGGCGCGGGCCACTTTCGACTGGCTTTCTTCCAGTTGCTCAGCCGGCACCAGATTACCGAGACCTTTGTTTCGCTTGGCCTCGCGCTGGGCCTGGGCCAGGGTTTCTTCGCGGTCGGCGACAGCCGCTTTCGCTTGGCGCAGTGCCAGCTTGAAGCGGTCTGGATCGATGCTGAACAGCACCTGGCCGCGCTTGACCAACTGGTTGTCGCGCACCTCCACTTGCTGGATCAACCCGGAAACATCCGGCGCGATTTGCACGATGTCGGCACGGATGTGCCCATCGCGGGTCCAGGGCGCGAACATGTAATACATCACCATGCGCCAGACCACGACCACGGCGAAGCTCACGATCAGCAGGGTCAGCACCACGCGACCAAGGGTTAGAAAGGGTTTTTTCATGTCATCAGGTATCGACTGAGTGAGTCCACGGCGCCAAGCAGCAGGGCGTAGAGGGCCACGTTGAACAATGCCCGGTGCCAGACCAGACGGTAAAAGTGCAGGCGCGTCAGCACCCCGTGCACCAACAGGTACAACACATAGGTAATGCCCATCAGCACCAGCAGCGTGGGCAGAAACACCCCGCTGACATCCAGGTCACCGATCATAAAGGCGCTCCATCAATGCCATGGGGAAGCGGTTCTTCGGGCTCGGCGGCACCGACGAATTCGACGCCGGGCAACAGTGCCAGGCGCAGGCCGCTCAGGGCGTGCAGCAGATGCCGACGGGTTTCGTCATCGCCGGCACCACTGAGGGCGCGACGTGTGCGGTCGAGGGTCATCAGCAGCGGGCTCGGTGCCGGCAAGCGCTCACCGGCCTTGAGACAGGCCTTGAAGTACTCGCCAACCTCGGCCACCACCTGGCGCAGCAGCACCTGCGGCACACCGAGGACCCGCGGCGTGTGGGCCAGCAGGTCCAACAGATTCAATGCCACCCGCACTTCCCGCAGCGCCACGCCGGAGTCCTGGCCGGTCATGGCCAGGCGCGGCAGGTGCTGCATCAGCCGATCGAGCATCTTTATGCCCAACAGCCGATGTTCGGACAACGTGGCCGGCTCGGAGAGGCCGACAATGTCACGCCAGCTGAAACGGGTCAGGCGCTTGGCCGCCAGCTCGGCCCCGAACGGCCGGGCGATCAGGGTCCAGATGAACGCGAACAGCAGCCCCATGGGACCGGCCAGGTTGGAGTTGGCGAAACTGAGGAAGTCGGCGTCGTAGGCCCCCTGAATGCTGATGAAGGACGAGGTGTTGACCAGCGTCAGCAGCATGCCCAGGTAAAACTGCGGCTTGACCGTCAGGGTGCCGACACAAATGAACGGCACGGCAAACGCCAGCACCAGCATCGGAAAGTCATGCAGGTTGGGCAGCACCAGAAACAGATAAAGGCTGGCGAACACCACCGACATCGCCGTCCAGAAAAAGAACCGGTAAATCTGCGGCGCCGGGTCGTCCATCGAGGCGAAGAAGCTGCACGCCACCGCCGCCAGGATCACGGCGCTGCCGCCATCGGTCCAGCCGAGCAGAATCCACAACACCGAGGCCACGATTATCGCGGTGACGGTGGAAGCCGCGGAATACAACATCAGGCCGCGATCCAGAAACGGGGACAGCCGCCCCAGCCGCCAGTGCCGATACACCGCGCGCCAGCTGTCCTGGCTTTCGCACTGGATGGCGTATTGCAGGCTGCGGCAGTCCTGCCACAAATCGATCCACTCGCCGAGACGGTAGATGGCATTGGAGAACAGCAGCTGCTTGCGGTCATCCAGCGCTTCGGAGGCGGGTTGCAGGGCTTCCAGTTGATCCTTCAGTGCTTGCCAGCGGTCGAGGTCGGCATCCTTGTGCCCGAGCCATTCGGTGGTGGCCGTCAGCAACGGCGCGAACTTATCCACAAGCTCGGGCGTACGCCGTTCCAGGGCATAAAGCGCGTCGTCGAGGGCGTCGACTACCGGCAGCAGGTGAATCATCCGCCCACGCAACTCCTTGGTATTGCGCACCGTCTGCGGACGCGAACCTTCGTGGGGCAACTGACCGATCATCAACTCCAGGGAATTGAACGTGGCGACCATCGATGCACGCAACGCGCTGACTTCTTCAGGCTGCACGTTACGATTGAGGAAGCGCAGGCTGTAGGTCGATGCATCGGTAAACCATTTGCTCACCGAATCATTGAACACCGGCGCCAGGCGCCGCGGCCAGAACATGGCACCGACCACCGCCGCTACGACGATGCCCAGAAAGATTTCTTCAGTCCGCGCTTCGGCCACGTCCCACACCCCCAGCGGATTGTTCACCACCGGCAGGGCGATCAACGGCAAGGTGTAACCGGCGAGCATCAAGGCGTAGTTGTTCGCGGTGCGCAAATGCAGGGACAGAAACAGCAGCGTGCCGGTCCACAGTGCAATCACCACCACCAGCACGTAGGGGCTCTGCACGAACATCGGCACGAACAGAACCGCCGCCGCAGCGCCGATAAAGGTGCCGACTGCCCGGTACAACGCTTTGGAACTGGTAGGTCCGAGAAACGGGCTGGAAACGATGTACACCGTGGCCATCGCCCAGTACGGACGCGGCATTTGCATGAGCAGGGCGATGTACAGCGCGATCATCGAGGCGGCGAAGGTGCGGACCCCATAGAACCAGTCTCGCGCCGGGGGCATGCCTGCAAAAAATCCGTTCAAGAGTTGGCCACCGATGGCGGCGTGGCCGCTTCAAAAGCTCTCAGTACCCGCAGCGTAGCTTCCAGATCACTCGGGGCAATGCCTTCAAGGACTTCCTGGCGCAAGCGCACCAACTCCACTTCGACCGCCTGCACCAGCTCCCGGCCGGTTTCAGTCAGGCTCAGGCACTTGGCGCGGCGGTCCTGCGCGTCTTCGGTCCGGCAGACGTAACCGGAATGGCACAGTTGATCAAGCAGGCGCACCAGCGATGGACTCTCCATCCCGGCGGCTTGCGCCACCGTCACCTGACGTACGCCCTCGCCCAGGCGCCCGATCATCAACAGCGGAACGGCGCAGGCTTCGGAGATTCCATAGTTGACCAGCGTGGTCTGGCAGATTTTGCGCCAATGCCTGGCGGCCACCACCATGGCGCTGCTGATGTTCATCTGGAGAACGTCGAGGTTGTTCGGCACGAGGGAAAATACACACTGTTAGTTTGCTAACTATCAATATTGCATTGGAGAGGATTTTCCGTCAAGTTTTGAAACAATTACGTAACAGCGACCTGCCGAGAGCCCTCAACGTTTCCTGGCGCGCTCATACACCTCACTGCGTTCGCGCTTTCCTACTGCAACGACAGAAACAACAATGCGCTCATCTATCACCTCGTAGACGAGTCGATATCCCGATGACCTCAGCTTGATCTTGTAGCAGTCAGGCATGCCATGCAGCGCGTCAGACTGGATTCGAGGCACCTCAAGCCGCTCTGACAGCTTCTTTTTGAATTGCTCACGTACTGTGTGCCCCAGCTTGTCCCATTCTTTGCGTGCAGACGGGAGAAATTCGAGCTTATAAGTCATCCAGCGTTACCGGGATCGGCGTTTCATGACGACGAGAACGCACGAGTTCCGCCAACTCCAAATCATCAAGGCGCTCCATCATGGCTTCGAACACATCGGCAGGAACCATGTAGCCCATGACGCGATTGTGATTGAGCACCGCGACAGGCCCTCCATGGGCGCCGTTCAAAACGGCAGAGGGGTTTTTCTTTAGTTCAGACACGCTGACAGCCATATCGGCCAAAACATTTTGCATAATTAAGACCTCAAATAAGGTCTTAATTTTGGTCAATTCGTTCGATCAGAGCAACCTCTGTGAGCCGCCGCCTATCCGTTATTTACACCCCCCGCCCCTTCCTCAACATCACATCCAGTTGATCCACCACCTCCGCCCAATCCGCGTCATCGAGTATCTCCTCACGCAGAAGCTCCGCCTGGCTCGGGCTCCAGAAAAATGCATCCGCAAGGTGCAGTTCCGGTTTGAGCGGTGAATGGGTGGCGATGAATTTATCGATGCTTTCGGCGTCGTCCGGCAGGCCGAGTTGTTTGAACAGGGATGGCAGGTTGTGGGTCGGGCTTTCCATGTTGAACTCCGGTGAGTTTATAAGGGGACCGCTGCGCGGTCATCGCGAGCAGGCTCGCTCCCACAAGTATCTGTGTCGATCACAAAACCTGTGGGAGCGAGCCTGCTCGCGAAGACGTCAGCATTGACGAAACAAAACTCAATGACTCAACTCCCGCACCTCCGCATGCGGCACCATTTTCAGGAACTCGGGCATGTCCATGCGCACCAGGTTGACGTGGTTGCCGGCCTCCAGATAGATGTCTTTCTGCCGGGTCAGCAGCGGGTCGATGACCACTTCCAATCCATAGGACTCACCCAGCGCCGGTACGGCACCGCGTTCGCAATCGTCGAACAGGTGCGCCAGGTTGCTTTCGCGGGAAACCTGCCACTCACCGCTGCTGCGGACCTTGCTCAGGTCAAGGTGACGGCTGGCGGGCAGCACGGCCATCAGGTAGTGCCCATGGTGATCGTCAAGGATCACCGATTTGGCCACCCGTTCGGCAGGAATACCGGCGACCCGCGCCGTTTCGAGGCTGCTGGCCGAGTGTGGGTGGCTGACGATGTCATATTCGCATTGAGCCTTTTCCAGGCTTCGCTGCACGGTTCTTGCCATACGCATGATGCACCTCGGTGTCCGCCGTGATCGCTGGCAGACGATGGTTAAAGCGTTGCTTGCGTAGTAAAAGTCTAGGCCCGCCGGCGTGATCCGGTGGGAAATCCGCCCATCGGCCGACGACGACAATTGAGCAAAATTCATACAGGGCGAGGGTCAACTAAACTGTACTCAGAGCCACTCCACGACTCTCCCGGAGGGTCAAGTGAACACGCGTTGTTGTGCAGTTGCGTTGCTGTTGGCGTTGAGCGGATCGGCCTTCGCTGCCGACACGGTTGTGTTGCTGCTGCCCAATCCCGTGGGAATCTGGCTGATCACCTTCGGCATCGCATTCCTGATCGCCGAAGCGGCCCTGCCCAATTACGGCGTGATCGGCCTGGGCGGCATCGTGATGTTCGTGATCGGCGCGGTCATCCTGTCCAACACCGAAGTGCCCGTGCCGTTGATGATCGGCCTGGCAGTGGTCAGCGCGCTGCTACTGATCTACCTGGTGATTCACGCCCTGAAGACCCGACCGCGCCACATCGTCAGTGGTGATGCCGGGCTGCTCGGTAGCGTGACGGCAGTGACGTCATTGCAGGCCGGCAACGCCTATGGCGGCTGGATTCATTTGCAAGGAGAACAATGGCAAGTGCTCAGCGCGACGCCGCTGCAACCCGGGCAACAGGTGCGGGTGGTGGGGCGCAAGGGCTTGCTGCTGCAAGTGGCCGCGGCTGACGCGGCGCCGGGCGGAGAATAGTCATGGGTTTGCAATTGGGTCTTGTCGCGCTGCTGCTGTTGCTCATCGCACTGGCGGGGTCAACGTTCCGCATCCTGCGCGAGTACGAGCGCGGGGTGGTGTTCCAGCTCGGGCGCTTCTGGCAGGTCAAAGGGCCCGGCCTGATCCTGCTGATTCCGGTGGTCCAGCAAATGGTCAGGGTCGACTTGCGCACCGTGGTGCTGGACGTGCCTCCGCAAGACGTGATCACCCGCGACAACGTGTCGGTCAAGGTCAACGCGGTGCTGTATTTCCGCGTGCTCGACCCGCAGAAAGCCATCATCCAGGTCGAGGATTTCCTGGCCGCCACCAGCCAATTGGCGCAAACCACGTTGCGGGCGGTGCTGGGTAAACACGAACTGGACGAACTGCTGGCCGAACGCGAGCGGTTGAACCTGGACATCCAGCAAGTGCTCGACGCCCAGACCGACGCCTGGGGCATCAAGGTCGCCAACGTCGAGATCAAGCACGTGGACCTCAACGAATCGATGATCCGCGCCATTGCCAGGCAGGCCGAAGCCGAACGGGAACGGCGCGCCAAGGTGATCCACGCCGAAGGCGAATTGCAGGCCTCGGAAAAACTCATGCAGGCCGCCGAAATGCTGGGCCGCCAACCGGGGGCCATGCAACTGCGCTACATGCAGACCCTGAGTTCGATTGCCGGCGACAAGAGCTCGACCATCGTCTTTCCGTTGCCGATCGAGTTGCTCAAGGGCATGGCTGACTTGTCGTCGAAACCCTGAAGGCTGCAAACCCTCTCTTTCATTGCCCGGTGTTGCCGGCCAGGTACAACCTGGCGGCAACACCGGCAACGGTGCAAACTCGTCCGGCACGTCGGCGGTGCCGATCAGCCAGATTCGACCCGAGTCCATGAACCGTCAGCGCTGCGCCGTCTCGGCTAACGGATACACCGACTCCCACCCCCCACCCAACGCCTTGTACAACCCGACGGCCGCCAGCGACACGCCGGTCGAACTCTCGACCCACTGCTCCTGCGTGGCCAGCAACGCCCCTTGCACGGTGAGTACGGTAACGAAATCCACCACGCCCTCAACGTACTGCTGTTGCGCGGTGTCCAGCGCAATGCGGTTCTGACGCACGGCTTCGGCCAGGCTGTCGCGGCGTAATTGACTGGCGTTGTAGGCGGTCAGTTGGTCGTCGATTTCATGCCAGGCGCGCAACACGGTTTGCTGATAGGCAATGGCCGCTTCCTGTTGTTGTGCTTCACGCAATTGGAGCACGCCACGCAAACGGCCACCGTCGAACAACGGCAAGCTCAATTGCGGGCCAATCCCGAACGAACGCGAACCCCAGGAGCCGAAATCGCTAAGCTGCATAGCCTGGGAGCCGATGTTCCCCGACAGGGTGATTCGCGGATAGAAATCACCCTTGGCCACGCCAATGCTGGCCGTGGCGGCATGCAGTCGCGCTTCGGCCTGGCGAATGTCCGGTCGACGTTCAGCCAGTTGCGAGGGCAAGCCAATAGCGACCTGGCGCGGCGTTTGTGGCACTGGCGCGTCTGTGGATAACTCCGCCGCCAATGCCTGGGGCGCTTCGCCCATCAACAGGCTCAAGGCATTGATCAGTTGCCACTGGCGCTGCTCCAGCGCGGGCAGACGCGATTCGATGGCAGCCACCTGTGCGGCGGCTTCGGCGACATCCAGATCCGTCGCGACGCCGTCGGCCAGGCGCAGCTGCGAAAGCTTCAGGCTATGGCGGGCGACGTCGAGGTTCTGTTCGGTGACGAGCCGGGTGTTCTGCACACCGCGCAGTTGAATGTAGTCCTGGGCGGTTTCGGCCAGCACCGACAGCAGCACACCACGCCGATCGTTCTCAGCGACCTCAAAAGTGGCGTCGGCCGCTTCGGTTTCCCGACGCACGCGGCCCCAGAAGTCCAGCTCCCAGGAAGCGGAAAAGCCGGCATTCCACAGGCTGAAGGCGGATTGGCCGTTGTGTCCTGACGGATCGCTCAGACCTTCACCACTGTTGCGATTGCGCCCGTAACTGCCACTGGCGGCCGTGTTGGGGTAGCGGTTGGCAGTGATGACCTGGCGCACCGCACGACTTTGCTGCAAACGGCTGCCGGCCAGCTTCAGGTCGAGGTTGTCGGTCAGGGCGCGCTGGCTCAAGGCCGAGAGTTGCGGGTCATGGAACACCTCCCACCAGCGCTCGGCCATTGTTTCGGCGATGGCCTGGCTGGTGGCTGCCTTTGATGGTTTTGCCCATTCGGTGATTTGTGGGGTTTCGGGCTTTTGGAAATCGGGGCCGACGGTGCAGGCGCTGAGGCTCATGACGAGCAAGGCACTGAAGGTGAGCGGCTGCCACAGGCCTCTTCGCGAGCAGGCTCGCTCCCACAGGGGAATGCGATCAATTGTGGGAGCGAGCCTGCTCGCGAAGGCGTCAGCGCAATCAACGAAAATCTTCATCGCTGAACAACCTCTTCCGCCTTGGCGGTGGCTGTATCAATACTCGCCTCCACCGACATCCCCACCCGCAAGCGCTCGGCCAGCGACTGCCCCGGCTCCAACACGATCTTCACCGGTATCCGTTGCACCACCTTGGTGAAGTTGCCAGTGGCATTGTCCGGTTTGATCGCAGCGAACGTCACCCCGGTGGCCGGTGCGATGCTGTCGACACGACCGTTGAGTGCCGCACCGCCCAGGCTGTCGACGCGCACTTGCACCGCCTGCCCAGGCTGCACATCCGTCAGTTGCGTTTCCTGGAAATTGGCCATCACATAAGCCTGCGCCAGCGGCACCACGGCGAGGATCTTGCTGCCCGGCGTCACGTAGGCGCCGACCCGCACCGCGCGTTCTCCGACCATCCCGTCCTGTGGCGCCACGATCCGCGTATAGGACAACTCATAGCTGGCCATTTCCAGCTTCGCTTGCGCCCGCTTCAGACCGCCTTCTGCCGCATCGCGCTGGGCCGTCAGGATCTCCACCTGCTTGCGCTCCGCCGCCAGCACCGCCGTGGCATTGGCCAGCCGCGCGGAGGCCTGGTCGATCCGCGTTTGCGCCTGTTGCGCATTTTGCACCGTGCCGGCGCCCACCCCGGCGAGGTGCTTGTAGCGGTTCAATTCATGCTCGGCAAAGGCCATTTCCGCCTTGGCCGAAACCACCGAAGATTGCGCCTGGGCAATCACCGATGCCTGGCGCTCCAGGGTCGCCCGGGCGTTTTGCAGTTGCGCCCTGGCCACCAGCGTTTCGGCGTCGGCAGCCTGGGCGGCGGCGCGCAAATCCCGGTCATCGATCAGCGCCAGCAATTGCCCCGCCTTGACCTGCTGGTTGTCCTCGACCAGCACTTCCTTGATAAACCCGGCGACCCGCGGCACGACCAGGGTGAAATCCGCCGAGACGTAAGCATCGTTGGTGTTCTGCCGGGTACGCTTGCCGAACAGGCCGGGCATTGCCAGGTACAGCGCCCCACCGACGGCCAATGCGACGGCCACGGCCACCGCGACTTTCTGCTTTGCTTGGGTGTTCATAAAAACCTTCTGTTTCAGTGGAGCATTCAGGTCGGTGTGCGCGGCGGATAGATCCGCGTCGGCAGCCAGAAAATCAGCAGGATCAAGGTCACGGCGAGACCGGCCATGCACAGGTAAAGATCAGAGGACGTGAGCACCAGCGCTTGCTCATGCAGACGATGAGCGAGACTTGCGCTGTCGCGCTCGGCCAGCGGCGAGTTGCCGAGGCGATCGACCAGCATGGTCGAGTGAAAATGCAGGCGGGCCGTGGTCAGCGCTTCGATCACCCCGGTGGCGATGACCGCCGACAGGCCTTTGACGGTGTTGAACCAGGCCGATGCGAACGGCCCTTGCATCGGGTTGATACTGCCGGTGGACAGCATCAGCAGCGGCAATACCGCCATGGGCTGACCAAAAATCTGCAGCCATTGCAGCACATAGAAATCGTCGCGAATCCACGCGGACGTCAGTTGCGAGCCGCCGACGCACGACAATGCCAGCATGCCCAGGCCGATGCCCAACACCCAGCGGCAATCAACCCAGCGAAAGTTGCACAGCGCTGCCACCAACGGCAGTGCGATCAATTGCGGCAGCGCCGCCAGCAGCATGATCGGTGCGGTCTGCACCGGGCGGTAACCCTGGACCTGCGCCAGGTAGCTGGACGGAATGATGATCACCGCCTGCAACACCACCAGCACGCCCGCCAGGGTCAACAGGGCAAAGGACAGGTTACGGATGCCGAGCATCTGCATATTGAAAAACGGTATCGGCTGCGACCACTCGCCGCCCAAAAACAGCACCAGCAGCAACAGCCCGCCACCGAGCAATCCGCAGATCAGGCTCGACTCGAACCAGTCCAGGCGATTGCCCTGCAAGATGCCGATCACCAGCATGCAGATGGCGGGAAAGCCCAGCAGCAATCCGCGCCAGTTGAAGGACTTGAAGCGCTCCAGGCGCAGCGGGTCCTGGGGCAAGCCATACGCTACCGCAGCCATGGCAATCAGGCACGGCGCGATGATTTGCCAGAAGGTCCATTGCCAGCCGACGTATTCGGTCCACAGCCCGGCCAATGGCGTGCCCAGGCCCGGGCCGAACGTCGCCGTCAGGGCATAACCGGCCAGGCCATACAGCTTCACGTTGGCGGGCAGAAACCGCAGGGCCACGGTCATCAACATGGGAGGCAGTGCGCCGCCCGCCAGGCCTTGCAAGGTGCGTAGCAACAGCAGGCTTTCGTAGTTAGGGGCGAAGGGGCACAACACACCCAACAGGGTGAACAGGCTGATGGCGCACAGGGTGAAACGCCGCAACGAGAACGTCACCGCACACCACGGCGCAAACGCCATGGCCGCCACCGACGTCGCGGTGTAACAGGCGACCAGCCAGGTGCCTTCGTCGTAGCCGATGGCCAATGCGCCGCGGATGTCGGCGAGCGCGACCTTGGTCACCATCTCGTTCAGGCCCGACACCAGCACCGCCAGCAGCACGCCCACCAGGCCGATGATGATCCGTGGGCCGAAGTCCGGCGGTGCGGCTGCCGTGCTGGCCGCAGCGACAGGTGCCGTGACCGTAAGGGAAGTCATGTACTGCGAGCTCCGGCGTGGAAAGACCGGAGCATTCTAAAAAGCGTGATGCCTGACGAAAATCAACTTATTGGCAGGTTATAAGTGCGCCAGACGCAACGATACCCTCCTGTGGGAGCGAGCTTGCTCGCGATAGCGGCAGGTCAGCCAATAGGGATGTCGAGGCTGCCGGCCTCATCGCGAGCAAGCTCGCTCCCACAGAGGAACTGATCAGCTCATGGTTGAGCAGCCAGCCACGTTTCATCGCAGCAGGTTTTCAGGGTTTCACGCAGCCAGCGGTGCGCCGGGTCCTTGTCGAAGCGCGGGTGCCAGGCCTGGGTCAGCATCAGGGTCGGCAACGGAATCGGCAGGTTGAACGAGCGCAGTTTCAACCCCAGCCTCCGCACACTCAGCAAGGCTTCCTTGGGCACCGGCAGGATCAGGTCGGAATCGGGCAAGGCATACATCGCCGCATGAAAGCTTGGCGCGATCACCGCCACCCGCCGCTCCAGGCCCAGGGCATTGAGCGCGGTATCGATTGGCCCCCGGGCAATGCCGCGCCGGGACATGCTGATATGGGAATAACCGGCATAGCGCTCAGCCGTGATCTCTTCGTCCAGTAGCGGATGATCCTCGCGCACCAGGCCGACGAAGTGGGTGGAAAACAGGTTCTGGACCTTCACTTCCGGGGTCAGCGGCCGTGTATTGCTGACGCTCAGATCGATCCGCCCTTCGCGCAAGGCCTCATCATCGCCATCGCCTTCCGGGACGAAACGCAATTCGCAGTGCGGCGCCTGCCGGTCGAGGGTGTCGAACAACCTGCCGCCGTAAACTCCGACAAAGAAGTCGTTGGCCCGAATACTGAACCGCCGCCGCAGCGAACTCAGCTCCACCGCATCGGCCGACCGAAACAGCAACCCGGCCTGCTCCACCACGCTGCGCACTTGCTCGCGCAATTCCAGCGCCTTGGGGGTCGGCACCAGGCCACGGCCGGCGCGCACCAGGATCGGGTCGCCAATGGCTTCGCGGATGCGCGTCAACGTCCGGCTCATGGCCGCCGGGCTCAGGTTCATCCGCCGCGCCGCCCCCACCACACTGCCCTCGTCGAGCAAGGCGTCGAGGGCGACCAACAGGTTCATGTCCGGGAGTTGCATGCAGGGCACTCATGACCGATCAGGATTGATCCAACTGCAATGCTAGCAGATCAAAAGATCGCAGCCTTCGGCAGCGCCTACAGAGGAATGCGAGCTCTGGATTTCCAATCAGCGCTGCATGCCCCAGCGCTTGACCGTCACCCGCTCCAACGAATCAAACACCAGGTTCTCCACCAGCAACCCAATCAGAATCACCACCGCCAGGCCGGCAAACACCTTGTCGGTATACAGCTCATTGCGATTCTGAAAGATGTACCACCCCAACCCACCCTTGCCGCTGGTCGCACCAAACACCAACTCGGCAGCAATCAATGTCCGCCAGGCAAAAGCCCAGCCGATTTTCAACCCGGCGAGGATCGACGGCAGCGCCGCCGGGATCAGGATGAACAGCACAAAACGCATGCCCTTGAGGCCATAGTTGCGCCCGGCCATGCGCAGTGTTTCCGAGACGCCGAGAAACCCGGCGTAGGTGTTCAGCGCCAAGGCCCAAAGCACCGAGTGCACCAGCACGAAAATCAGGCTGTTTTGCCCCAGGCCGAACCACAACAGTGCCAGCGGCAATAGCGCGATAGCGGGCAACGGGTTGAACATCGACGTCAGGGTACTGAGCAAGTCGCGACCGAATTGCGTCGACACCGCCAGCGTCGTCAGGCCAAACGCCAGGACGATGCCGATCAGGTAACCCTTGAGCAACACCACCAAAGAGATCCACACTTTGCCCAGCAACTCGCCACTGAGCAGGCCGTCGTACAGCGCGTGAGCGGTCTGCAAGAAACCCGGCAGCAGCAGGTCGTTGTTCTGATAGCGCGCAACGGCTTCCCAGAGCACGGCGAGCAACACCAGGATCAGGCTTTTACGCAACCAGCCCTGTTGCCACAGGCGTTGTCCAAGGGGTAGTTCACGCTCCAGCGGCACGCTGGTCAGTGGCTGCAAAACCGTTTCGAACGCTTCACGCGGGGATGATAAATGGCTCATCGGGCCCTCCTCTCAACTGGCTCAATAAGCGATGTGGATGTCAGCGAAATCCAGCTCGTGCTCGGCTTGCGGTGATTGACCTTCGTCGAACAACAGTCGGTGAATGCGCCGCGCCGATTCCTGAAATGCCACACCGCCCAGGCTGTGCAAATCGTATTGGTGGCTGTGCACTTCCGCCCGCACCCGCCCCGGATGCGGTGACAGCAACAGAATGCGGTTACCCACCACCAGCGCCTCTTCGATGGAGTGCGTGACGAACAGCAGCGTGAAGCGCACCTCTTCCCAGAGCAGCAACAATTCTTCCTGCATCTTGCGTCGGGTCAGCGCATCGAGGGCGGCGAAGGGTTCGTCCATCAGGAGGATTTTCGGCTGCATCGCCAGCGCCCGAGCGATGGCAACCCGAGCCTTCATGCCACCGGACAAGGTGTGCGGATAGGCATCGGCAAACGCCGCCAGACCAACCTTCTCCAGGTAGTGCAACGCCCGCTCTTCAGCCTCTTTGCGCTTGAGGGTTTTCGAGGCCAGCAGCGGAAACATCACGTTCTGTTTGACGGTTTTCCACGGTGGCAGTTGATCGAACTCCTGGAACACCACGATCCGGTCCGGCCCCGGCGCATCGACGCGCTGGCCTTGCAGACGGATCTCGCCCTCCACGGGCTGGATAAAGCCGGCAGCGGCCTTGAGCAAGGTCGACTTGCCGCAACCGGACGGCCCGAGCAGGACAAATCGGTCCGCCGGATCGATCTCGAAGCTGACTTGATGGGTCGCCCGCACCACCCGCTGCGGCGTACGGTATTCAAGGCTGACGTTATCGACCGACAGCAGCGCCTGGGCTGCCGCGATCGGTTTGCTGACCGTGTGGTCTTGCAAAGGGGCGTTCATTTCGGTCAGCTCCCTTGCAGTGGCTTGGCGTCCTGGAAGAAATAATCCTTCCACGAGTCCGGTTTGTTTTTGATTGCGCCGACACGGTAGAGGAACTCGGCCAACGGGTAAGTGTTTTTCGGCGTGACGCTGAACTCGAACTGCGGGTTATCGATGATTTTCAGCAACGCGGCGCGGTCGATTTTGGCCTTGGTCACGCGGATGTAGGTGTCCGCCGCTGCACCTTTATCGTTCTGCGCAAACTGTGCGGCTTCGGTCAGCGCTTCGATGAAGGCTTTATAGGTTTTCGGGTTCTCGTTGCGGAATTTCTCGGTAGCGAACAGCACGGTCGGCGAGTTCGGGCCGAGCAGGTCATAGGTGTTCAGCACCACGTGTACATTGGGATTTTCCAGCGCCTGATCCTGGAATGGCGGGTTGGAAAAGTGCCCGGTCAACTCGGTGCCACCGGCTACCAGCGCCGCTGTCGCGTCGGGGTGCGGAACAGCGATGGTGTACTTGTCGAGGCGGTTGAATTCCTTGTCGCCCCACTGCCTGGCGGCCGCGTATTGGAGGAAGCGCGACTGCACCGACACGCCCACCGCCGGCACCGCGATACGGTCCTTCTCGGTGAAGTCGGCGATGGTTTTGACCTTGGGATTGTTGCTCACCAGGTAATACGGAAAGTTACCGAGGGAAGCCACGGCCTTGACGTTCTGCTTGCCATGGGTGCGGTCCCAGATGGTCAACAGCGGGCCGACACCGGCACCGGCAATGTCGATCGAGCCGGACAGCAACGCATCGTTGACCGCCGCGCCGCCCGAGAGCTGGGTCCAGTCGACCTTGATGTCGATACCTTCCTGCTTGCCGTACTTCTCGATCAGGTTTTGATCGCGCACCACGTTGAGCAGCAGGTAGACGATGCCGAACTGTTCGGCGATGCGGATTTCACCTTCGGCGTGGGCCACGGTCGGCGCCACCAGGCTGCCGGCGATCAGGCTGAAACCCAGGCCGATGGCGGCGGCCAGGGGTGCAAAGGGCAGACGTTTGGACATGATCAAATCTCCGGCAATTCAGAAAGGCGCGTCGCCCTGGATGGTGGTGCGATACAGCTTGCGGCGCAGATGGCTGGGGCAGCCGGCGGCGAGGTGGATCAGCGAACGGTTGTCCCAGAACACCAGGTCATGAGGCTGCCATTGATGGCGGTAGATGTTTTGCGGCAACACGCTGTGGGCGTAGAGCTCGGCCAACAGTTGCTGGCTCTCGTCTTCCGGCAGGCCAACGATGCGGGTGGTGAACCCCTCGCTGACGAACAAGGCCTTGCGGCCGTTTTCCGGGTGTGTCCGCACGACCGGGTGGACGACTTCGGCGACCTGGGCCAGTTGCTCCGGGGTCAGGGTCGGGCGCCAGTTACCTTCGAATTTGGTTTCGCTGTAACGCGCCGTGTAGGAGTGCGCGGCCGAGCGGCCTTCTACTGCTTTGCGCAGCGCCTCGGGCAGGTTGTCCCAGGCCTTGTGCATGTCGGCGAACAAGGTGTCGCCGCCCTCCGAGGGCAGCTCCTGGGCATGCAGCATCGAGCCCAGGCTCGGCAGTTGTTTGTAGGAGAGATCGGAATGCCAGAACTTGCCGGCGTCGCCCAAGCCGATGTTCTGGCCGTTTTCGACGATGTTGGAAACGATGAGGATTTCCGGATGCCCTGCCAGCAGGAACTGTTTGAGCACGTGGATCTGCAACAGGCCAAAACGACGGCTGAAGTCGATGTGCTGTTCGGGGGTGATGCGCTGGTCACGGAACACCACCACATGATGGTCCAGATGCGCGCGGTGAATACGGGCGAAGTCCTGATCATTGATCGGGCGGGACAAATCGAGGCCGAGGATTTCGGCGCCCACCGCTCCGCTGAACGGGCGGATTTCAAAGAGTTGTGGCGCGATGCTTGGCGAAGCTGAAGCTGCAGACATAAATCACTCCCACGCACGGCACGCTCAATGGCGCGCGCGTCGATCAGAAACTCACGGAGGTCCCGTGTTGGTTCGTGTCGTGCGGCGCGCCGATTGGTCGGCAGGTACGCAGGGGATTGACTTTATAGGTATAAGAATTGAAATTTAAATACCGTTAACGAATAACGATATGGCGATTGAAAAGGGACTGCGTGGATTGTGGAGTGACGTTTTTTGTCACTTACTGACAGGGTTGTGGTGCTTTGACTGACGCCATCGCGGGCAAGCCCGGCTCCCACAAGGTTCGTTGTTGAAACACGATCATGTGTTTGACACAAAAACCTGTGGGAGCCGGGCTTGCCCCGGGCGGCGTTCCGACGATGGGGCCAGTGAATCCACTCAAGATCTAGCGCTCGTGCAGCGCCTCGGCCCGCGCGCGGATGATCGGCTTGAGCAGGTAGCTGAGGACGGTCTTCTTGCCGGTGATGATGTCCACGGAAGCGACCATCCCCGGAATGATCAACAAGGGTTTTTCGTCGGTGCCCAAGTGGCTGCGGTCGGTGCGCAGCTTGATGACGTAGTAGGTGGTTTTCTTGTCTTCGTCGGTAATGGTGTCGGCACCGATCTGTTCCAGCTTGGCCTTCATCCCACCGTAGATGGTGTAGTCATAGGCGGTGAATTTCACTGTCGCTTCCTGTCCCGGATGCAGGAACGCGATGTCCTGCGGGCGGATCTTCGCCTCGACCAGCAAGGTGTCGTCCAGCGGCACGATTTCCACCAGGTCGCTGCCTGGCTGGATAACCCCGCCAATGGTATTGACCAGCAGCTTGTTGACGATACCCCGCACCGGCGAGGTGACCAGCGTCCGGCTGACCCGGTCTTCCAGGGCCTTGCCAGTGGCTTGGGCCTTGTTCAGATCGGTGCGTGCTTCATTGAGTTGGGTCAGGGCATCGCTACGGAACTTGCCGCGAGTTTCGTCAATTTTGCGCTGCACTTCCTTGATCGCCGACTCGGCTCGCGGAATAGCCAGGGTGGTGGCGTCGAGCTGGCCACGGGTCTCCGCTTCGGCACGCCTGAGGCGCAGGACTTCCACCGGCGATACCGCGCCCTGGGCCACCAACGGCTCGGACATGCTGATTTCCTGACGCTGGAAGCCCAATTGCTGGCGGTACTGCGCCTGCTTGGAGGTGAACTCGCGCAGCTCCTGCTGACGCTGGATCAACTGCTCCTGCAAGCCTCCAATCTCGTCATGCAACTGCTGGCGGCGGCTGATATAGAGCGACTCTTCGCTCTTGGCCTGGCCCGGCACGGCCTTGAGTACATCCTCGGGGAAGTTCAACGGACGATCGTCGACCTCGGCACTCAGGCGCTCGACCCGCAGCACCATCGATAACCGATCGGCCTCGGTTTCACCGACGTTCGAGGCAAATCGCGTGTCGTCCAGGCGAATCAGCGGTGCACCGGCGTCGACGATCTGGCCTTCCTTGACGAACAGCTCGGAAATGATACCGCCCTCAAGGTTCTGGATTTTCTGGATCTTCGACGATGGAATCGCCTTGCCATCGCCCTTGGTCACTTCGTCGATGACCGCGAAGTTGGCCCAGAGCATCAGGAAAACGAAGAACGCGATGATCGCCCAGATCGTCAGCCGCACCACACGCGGCGCATCTTCGATCAACGCCTTGTTGACCTCCGGCAGCGGCTGGCCCTGAAGCGAAGCAGAGCCCTTGAAGTAGCGACGGATCGAATCCTTACCCGACTTAAGCAACACTGATCTGCCCCTTCTTCAACGCTTCCATCACCGCGGCTTTCGGGCCGTCGGCGAGTATCTGCCCGCGGTCGATCACGATCAGCCGATCTACCAGCGACAACAGCGATGCCCGGTGCGTCACCAGCACCACGGTCTTGTTTTCGATCACGGCGGCCAGGCGCTGCTTGAGGCGCTCTTCACCGGTGTTATCCATGGCACTGGTCGGTTCGTCGAGCAGCAGGATCGGCGGATTGAGCAGTAGCGCACGGGCCAGGGCCACGTTCTGCCGCTGGCCGCCGGAGAGGTTCTGCCCGCGCTCGCCCACTTGCAGCTCATAACCCTGCGGATGCAGGCGCGCATATTCGTGGACACCGGCCAGCTCTGCCGCTTGCAGCACCAGTTCATCCTCGACATACCGCGCACCGGAAACCAGGTTGTCGCGCAAGGTGCCGGCGAGCAACTGAATGTCCTGGGGCACGTAGCCAATGTTGTAGCGCAGCTCGCTGACATCGATCTGGCGGATATCCACGCCATCGACCAACAACGAGCCATCATCCGGCTGATAGAGCCCCACCAGCAGTTTCGCCAGCGAGCTCTTGCCCGAGCCGCTTCGGCCAATGATGCCGATCTTCTCGCCGGGATGAATCGACAGATTGATGTTCTTCAGTGCCAGGTTCTGCTGTTCGGGGTACGTGAAATTGAGCTGGCGACATTCAATCGCGCCCTGCAATACCTTGCGGCTGAGCGGGCGCTCTTCGAAATTGCGCTCCTGAGGCAGTTCCATCATTTGGTCGACGGACGTCATGGTCACCCGTGCCTGCTGATAGCGGGTCAGCAACCCGGAGAGCGACGCCAGCGGGCTGAGCGCACGGCCACTGAGCATGTAGCAGGCAATCAGGCCGCCCATGCTCAGGTGACCGTCGATGATCTGGTACACACCGAAGACGATCATGATCACCCCGGCCAGTTGCTGGATCAGCAAGGTGATGTTCATCGCCAGGCCGGACAGCATCTTCACCCGCAATTCAAGGCGACTGAGGGTGCCGATGGTCTGTTCCCACTGATACTGGCGTTCGCTTTCGGCGTTGTTGACCTTTACCGCATCCAGCCCGGCCAAGGTTTCGATCAGGCTCGACTGACGCTCGGCCCCCAGCGCCATGGTCCGCTCCATGGTCGCTACCAGGGGTTTCTGCAACGCATAGCCGATGGCCAGGGCAATCGGGAATGCCAGCACCGGTATCCACACCAGATGGCCGCCGAGGATCGCGATAACCATGAAAATCAAAAGGGTGAACGGCAGGTCGATCAGGCTGGTGAGGGTCAGCGAGGCGAGGAAATCGCGCAGACTCTGAAACTCATGGATGTTCTGGGCAAAACTGCCGACCCGTGCCGGCCGGTATTTCATGGTCATGCCGACGATGCGCTCGAACAGCGTGGCCGAGATGATCAGGTCGGTTTTCTTGCCGGCCAGATCCAGGCACAGGCTGCGCAGGCTTTTGAGGATCAGGTCGAAGAGGTAGGCGCCAGAGATGCCGACGGCCAGCACCCATAGCGTCGCTTCTGCCTGGTTCGGCACGACACGGTCGTAGACGTTCATCACGAACAACGGCGCGGCCATGGCAATGATGTTGATCAGAAAACTGGCGGCAATGGCGTCGGCGTACAACCAGCGCGAACGCTTGAGGGTGTCGCGGAACCACGAGCGCGCACGGGGAATCAGTGTGCCGTGATTGACGTCGAATTTGTGCTGCGGCTGGGCAAAAAAGACTTTGCCGGTGTAATCGTCGGCCAGCAGCTCGCGGCTGACCAGGGACTCACCGCCATCGCTTTCGCTGAGCAGCACCCGCGCCTGATCTTCGCCTTGCCAGCCGAGCAGGACGGCACTGCGACCGTCCTTGAGCAGCAACAATGCCGGCATGGCAATCGCCGGAATGTCATCCAGCTTGCGCTGCAGCACCCGACCTTGCAGCCCCGCGCGAGCCGCCGCGCGTGGCAGCAGCTCGACACTCAAACGCTGCTCGGGCAGTGGCAGGCCGGTGGTGAGCATGGCCGCGCTGGCCGGTTTCTGGTGCAGCATGCAAAGAGCGAGCAGACCATCCAGCAACGGATCGTCATGCAACGCGCGCGGATCATGAATGAGTTGAACCCGACTGACTTCTGATTCCACGCTCGGCACTCTTGGCTAACAATTGAACAATGAAGGTCCTGCTCAATTCATACCGGGCAATTGGACCTTCGGCTTCACGTCGTTCTGCACAACGGATGCCAATGGTGCGACCACTCCCTGGCTCTTGAGCAACTCGCCCATGGTCGCCTTGATTCGGTACTGAGTAAATAACTGAATGTTCTTGATCTCCGCCAGACGGCGAGAAGAGGAGAACAACTCGTTCTCGCTGTCGAGCAAATCGAGCAGAGTGCGCTCACCCAGGCTGAACTGACGCTGGTAAGCGGTACGCACGGCGGTGCTGTGATCAACGTACTGCTGGGCGATCGGCACCTGGGCATTGGCGTTGTTCAGAGCGTTCCAGGCCAGGCCTAGCTCTTCATTCAATTGGCGCAGGGCGTTGTTGCGGATGTCCAGCGCCTGGTTCGACAGGTAGGACTTGGATTCCAGGTCGGCCTTGTTGCTGCCGCCGGCATACAGGTTGAAGCGCATGCGCAGCATGGCCTGCCATTCGTTGTTGTGGCCATTCTGACCATCGATATCGTTGTCTGCGGTGCGACCCAACTCAGCATCGAAGCGTGGGTAGAAGGTCGACTTGGCCGTGTCGTACTGCTTTTCGGCAGCGGCGATGTCGGATTCGGCCGAGCGCAGGATCGGGCTGTTTTCCAGCATCTGCGCGCGGGCTTCATTCAGGTTGGCCGGCATCAGCGCCAGGAAACTCGCCGGGCGCTCCAGTTGATCGGGCATCTGGCCGACAGCGGAGAGGTAGTTGGTCTCGGCATCAGCCAGGTTGGTCTGCTCGGTGATCAGGTTGTTGCGCGCCTGGGCCATCCGCGCCTCGGCCTGATCGAGATCGGCGCCGCTGCCGACGCCACGCTGGGTGCGCAGCTGGATCTGGTCGTAAATGCGTTGGTGGCTCTTGAGGTTGTCCTCGGCCAGGCGCACGAATTCGCGCCGGGTCAGCACGTCGAGATAGACCTGGGCCACGGTCAGCCCGGTACGCTCGGAAGTACTCAGCAGCGAATAGGCACGGGAGTTGACGGTGGCTTGTTGACGCCCTACTTCGCTGGTCGTCGCAAAACCGTCAAAAACCATTTGGGTCAGTCGCAAGCTCGATTCACTGCGGTTCAGGGTTTCCCAGTGATTGTTGCTGCCGTCCCCACGTGTGGTGACCGTGTCGGAGCCTTCACGGCCATAACCGCCCAGCAGGTCGACCCGCGGCAAGTATCCGCCTTTCGCAGCCTTCAACTGATAATCAGCCGCCAACCGGCTGTTGACGCCTGCCTGGACCTCCGGATGGACATCCAGCGCTTGTTGCATGGCTTCTGGTAAGGATTGCGCCTGGACGAAAGACGCGGCGAGAGCGAAAGGTAGAGCCATGAACAAAGGCGAACGCATTGTAGGAATTTCCCAGGACTTCTTGTCTTGAATCACGACGGAAAAGTGCGCCGTGTCGGAAGATGGCAAGCGGAATGACCGTATGTCGGAAAGCTCAAAAGCGGAACTGGATCACATACCGAGGACAGGTCACAGCTCAAATATCAATGTGACATTACTGGGACGATTGTTTAGGATGGATCCAAGAAGGTCAATAGTTTGGCATAATGTTAATAACGAAAAATTATAGCCAAAATATTGACGAATTAGCGCGTCAAATTTGTGCATCTATTTTGCAATGAGCGTCCAGACTGGTCGGCGCAGGCGCCATCAGGTCTATGGAAGTCAACTGAACGTGACACCCCGGAGAGTCTTCAATGAGCAGTGTTGTTGCCATCGTCAAAAGCATTGTCGGTCAAGTATTCGTGGTGTCCCCAGAGGGCATCCGCCGCGTTCTCGTTGAAGGCGACAAACTGTTCGCCGGGGACCAGATCGACACTGGCCTTTCCGGTGCCGTGTCCCTGGAACTGGCCGATGGCCGCACTCTCGACCTGGGCCGCGACACCCAGTGGAGCGCTGACGCTCCCGATTCCAGTGCTGACCTGGCGGCAGCCACCGCACAAGCCGCGCCGTCCGTTGAAGAGCTGCAACAAGCCATTGCCGCCGGTGCCGACCCGACCAAAGACCTTGAAGCCACCGCTGCCGGCCCGACTGCAGCAGGTTCTGGCGGTGCCGCCGGTGGCGGTCACAGCGTCGTGATGCTCGACGCCACGGCTGGCCGTGTCGACCCGACCATTGGCTTCCCAACCGCGGGTATCAACCCTGCCGGGCAAACGACCCTGGAAATCCCGGGTAGCCAGTCCACCAACGCCAACGTTAATGCCAACGCCAACGCCAACGCCAATACCCCGAGTGAATCAGTCCTCAGCCTCAGTGCCACGCCGACCATCACCGAGGCTGGTGGCGTGCTGGTGTACACCGCGACCCTGACCCAGGCACCACTGACCGACCTGATTGTCACGTTATCCAACGGCGCCGTGATCGTGATTCCCGCAGGCGCGACCACTGGCACAGTCAACGTGCCATTGGCTGCGAACGACACTGTCTATAACGACGCGACCCAAATCGACGTAACTGTCACCGGCACCAGCGGCGGCAGCGGCATTACTGTGACGCCGCCGACTACCCCGGCCGCGACCCAGGTCACCGATACCCTCGACACCACCACGGTCACCCTGACGGCCGGCAACACCGTCACCGAAGGCGGTCAGATTACCTACACCGCGACCCTGAGCAACCCGGCACAGACGCCAGTAACCGTCACTCTGTCCAACGGTTCGACCATCACCATTGCCGCCGGCCAGACCAGCGGCACCGTGAACGTGCCGACCTCGGCCAATGACGTCTATAACAACGGCAGCACCGTCAGCACTACCATCACCGGTACCACAGGCGGCAATTTCGAGAACCTGGTGCCGAACACCGCGCCAGCCGTGACCACCATCACCGATTCCTTGGACAACACCGGGCTGACCCTGACGGCCACCGGCAACATCACCGAAGGCGGTCAGATTACCTACACCGCGACCCTGAGCAACCCGGCCGGCACGCCGATGACCGTGACCTTGAGCAACGGTTCTGTCATTTCCATCGACGCGGGCCAGACCACCGGCACCGTCGTGGTTGGGACCCCCGCCAATGACGTCTATGTCAACGGCAGCACCGTCAGCACCACCATCACTGGTACCACAGGCGGCAATTTCGAGAACCTGGTGCCGAACACCGCGCCAGCCGTGACCACCATCACCGATTCCGTGGACAACACCGAGCTGACCCTGACGGCCACCGGCAACATCACCGAAGGCGGCCAGATCACCTACACCGCGACCCTGACCAACCCGGCCGGCACGCCGATGACCGTGACCTTGAGCAACGGCTCGGTCATTACCATCGACGCGGGCCAGACCACCGGCACCGTCGTGGTTGGGACCCCCGCCAATGACGTCTATGTCAACGGCAGCACCGTCAGCACCACCATCACTGGTACCACAGGCGGCAATTTCGAGAACCTGGTGCCGAGTAAAGAACCGGCAGTAACATCCATCACTGACTCGATTGACACCACCACGGTGACCCTGACCGCGACCCCGAGCGTGGACGAGAACGGCACCATCACCTACACCGCCACCCTGACCGACAAGAACGGTGCCCCGGTCACTGCGCAGAACGGTCCAGTCACCGTGACCCTGGACAGCGGCAAGGTGATCACCATCGCCGAAGGCCAGAGCTCCGGCAGCCTGCCAGTGACCGTGGGCAACGACGTCTACACCGGTCCAACCACCGTTACTGAATCCATCAAGGACGCGGTGGGCGGCAACCTGGAATTGGTGTCGCCAAACACAACGCCAGTGACCACCACGGTCAACGATGTCAACGACACCACTACGGTGACCCTGACCGCCACCCCGAGCGTGGACGAGAACGGCACCATCACCTACACCGCGACCCTGACCGACAAGAACGGTGCCCCGGTCACCGCGCAGAACGGTCCGGTCACCGTGACCCTGGACAGCGGCAAGGTCATCACCATCGCCGAAGGTCAGAGCTCCGGTAGCCTGCCGGTCAGCGTCGGCAACGACGTTTACACCGGCCCAACCACCGCTACTGAATCCATCAAGGACGCAGTGGGCGGTAACCTCGAAGCGATCAACCCGATCAAGACCCCGGTGGAAACCACGGTCAACGATGTCAACGACACCACTACGGTGACCCTGACCGCCACCCCGAGCGTGGACGAGAACGGCACCATCACCTACACCGCGACCCTGACCGACAAGAACGGTGCCCCGGTCACCGCGCAGAACGGTCCGGTGACCGTGACCCTCGACAGCGGCAAGGTGATCACCATCGCCGAAGGCCAGAGCTCCGGCAGCCTGCCGGTGACCGTCGGCAACGACGTCTACACCGGTCCAACCACCGTCACTGAATCCATCAAGGACGCAGTGGGCGGTAACCTCGAAGCGATCAACCCGATCAAGACCCCGGTGGAAACCACGGTCAACGATGTCAACGACACCACTACGGTGACCCTGACCTCCACCCCGAGCGTGGACGAGAACGGCACCATCACCTACACCGCGACCCTGACCGACAAGAACGGTGCCCCGGTCACCGCGCAGAACGGTCCGGTCACCGTGACCCTGGACAGCGGCAAGGTCATCACCATCGCGAAGGTCAGAGCTCCGGTAGCCTGCCGGTCAGCGTCGGCAACGACGTTTACACCGGCCCAACCACCGCTACTGAATCCATCAAGGACGCGGTGGGCGGCAACCTCGAGTCCATCAACCCGATCAAGACCCCGGTGGAAACCACGGTCAACGATGTCAACGACACCACCACCGTAACCCTGACCGCGACGCCGAGCGTGGACGAAAACGGCACCATCACCTACACCGCCACGCTGACCGATGCCCAGGGCAAACCGGTCACCGCGCAGAACGGTCCAGTGACCGTGACCCTGGACAGCGGCAAGGTCATCACCATCGCCGAAGGCCAAAGTTCTGGCAGCCTGCCGGTCAGCGTCGGCAACGACGTTTACACCGGTCCAACCACCGTGACCGAGTCGATTAAATCGGCCGACGGCGGCAACCTCGAGTCCATCAACCCGATCAAGACCCCGGTGGAAACCACGGTCAACGATGTCAACGACACCACCACCGTGACCCTGACCGCGACCCCGAGCGTGGATGAAAACGGCACCATCACCTACACCGCCACCTTGACCGACAAGAACGGTGCCCCGGTTACCGCGCAGAACGGTCCAGTGACCGTGACGCTGGACAGCGGCAAGGTCATCACCATTGCCGAAGGTCAGAGCTCCGGCAGCCTGCCGGTCAGCGTCGGCAACGACGTCTACCAAGGCCCGACCACCGTCACTGAATCCATCAAGGACGCAGTGGGTGGCAACCTCGAGTCCATCAACCCGATCAAGACCCCGGTGGAAACCACGGTCAACGATGTCAACGACACCACCACCGTAACCCTGACCGCGACGCCGAGCGTGGATGAAAACGGCACCATCACCTACACCGCGACCCTGACCGACAAGAACGGTGCCCCGGTTACCGCGCAAAACGGTCCAGTGACCGTGACGTTGGACAGCGGCAAGGTCATCACCATCGCCGAGGGTCAGAGCTCCGGCAGCCTGCCGGTCAGCGTCGGTAACGACGTCTACACCGGTCCGACCACCGTTACTGAATCCATCAAGGACGCGGTGGGTGGCAACCTCGAATTGGTGTCGCCAAACACAACGCCAGTGACCACCACGGTCAACGACGTCAACGACACCACCACCGTGACCCTGTCCGCGACCCCGAGCGTGGACGAGAACGGCACCATCACCTACACCGCGACCCTGACCGATACCCAGGGCAAACCGGTCACCGCGCAGAACGGTCCGGTGACCGTGACCCTCGACAGCGGCAAGGTCATCACCATCGCCGAAGGCCAGAGCTCCGGCAGCCTGCCGGTCAGCGTCGGCAACGACGTCTACACCGGTCCGACCACCGTGACCGAGTCGATTAAATCGGCCGACGGCGGCAACCTCGAGTCCATCGATCCGGTGAAAACGCCAGTGACCACCACGGTCAATGACGTCAACGACACCACCACCGTGACCCTGACCGCGACGCCGAGCGTGGACGAGAACGGCACCATCACCTACACCGCGACGCTGACCGACAAGAACGGTGACCCGGTCACCGCGCAGAACGGTCCGGTGACCGTGACCCTCGACAGCGGCAAGGTCATCACCATCGCTGAAGGCCAGAGCTCCGGCAGCCTGCCGGTCAGCGTCGGCAACGACGTCTACCAAGGTCCGACCACCGTCACCGAGTCGATTAAATCGGCCGACGGCGGCAACCTGGAAGCGATCAACCCAATCAAGACCCCGGTGGAAACCACGGTCAACGATGTCAACGACACCACCACCGTGACCCTGACCGCCACCCCGAGCGTGGATGAAAACGGCACCATCACCTACACCGCGACCTTGACCGACAAGAACGGTGCCCCGGTTACCGCGCAGAACGGTCCAGTGACCGTGACGTTGGACAGCGGCAAGGTCATCACCATTGCCGAAGGTCAGAGCTCCGGCAGCCTGCCGGTCAGCGTCGGCAACGACGTCTACACTGGCCCGACCACCGTGACCGAGTCGATTAAATCGGCCGACGGCGGCAACCTCGAGTCCATCGATCCGGTGAAAACGCCAGTGACCACGACGGTCAACGACGTCAACGACACCACCACCGTGACCCTGTCCGCCACCCCGAGCGTGGACGAAAACGGCACCATCACCTACACCGCCACGCTGACCGATGCCCAAGGCAACCGGTCACCGCGCAGAACGGTCCGGTGACCGTGACGTTGGACAGCGGCAAGGTCATCACCATCGCCGAAGGTCAGAGCTCCGGTAGCCTGCCAGTGACCGTCGGCAACGACGTCTACACCGGTCCGACCACCGTTACTGAATCCATCAAGGACGCGGTGGGCGGTAACCTCGAAGCGATCGATCCGGTGAAAACGCCAGTGACCACCACGGTCAACGACGTCAACGACACCACCACCGTGACCCTGACCGCCACCCTGAGCGTGGACGAGAACGGCACCATCACCTACACCGCCACGCTGACCGATGCCCAGGGCAAACCGGTCACCGCGCAGAACGGTCCGGTGACCGTGACCCTCGACAGCGGCAAGGTCATCACCATCGCCGAAGGCCAGAGCTCCGGCAGCCTGCCGGTCAGCGTCGGCAACGACGTCTACACCGGTCCAACCACCGTCACTGAATCCATCAAGGACGCGGTGGGTGGCAACCTGGAATTGGTGTCGCCAAACACAACGCCAGTGACCACCACGGTCAACGACGTCAACGACACCACCACGGTGACCCTGACCGCGACCCCGAGCGTGGACGAGAACGGCACCATCACCTACACCGCGACGCTGACCGATGCCCAGGGCAAACCGGTCACCGCGCAGAACGGTCCAGTCACCGTGACCCTGGACAGCGGCAAGGTCATCACCATCGCCGAAGGCCAGAGCTCCGGCAGCCTGCCGGTCAGCGTCGGCAACGACGTCTACCAAGGCCCGACCACCGTCACTGAATCCATCAAGGACGCGGTGGGCGGCAACCTCGAGTCCATCGATCCGGTGAAAACGCCAGTGACCACCACGGTCAACGACGTCAACGACACCACCACCGTGACCCTGACCGCCACCCCGAGCGTGGACGAGAACGGCACCATCACCTACACCGCCACGCTGACCGATGCCCAGGGCAAACCGGTCACCGCGCAGAACGGTCCGGTCACCGTGACCCTCGACAGCGGCAAGGTGATCACCATCGCCGTTGGCCAGAGCTCCGGCACCCTGCCGGTGACCGTGGGCAACGACGTCTACACAGGCGCGCCAACCGTTACCGAATCAATCAAGGCTGCCAGCGGCGGCAACCTTGAAGCCCTCGGCACGGACAAGACGCCAGTGTCGACCAGCGTCAGTGACTTCCAGGACACCACCACTGTCAGCATCAGCGGCAGCACCTCGGTAACCGAAGGGCAGACCGCGAGTTACACCGTCAGCCTGACTCACCAGGCCCAGAGCGAAGTGACACTGAAAATCGTCTACAGCGGTACCGCCGCCGACGGTTCTGACTTCAACGGTGTCTACACCGTGAAGATCCCGGCGGGCGCCAGCAGTGCCAACTTCAACGTCGCGACCATCAATGACAATATCACCGAAGGCACCGAAAACTTCGTGGTCAAGATCGACTCGGCCACCGGCGGCAACTTCGAGAACCTGGCGATCAGCGCGTCCAATGGCAGCGTCAGCACTTCGATCATCGACAACGATGCACCGCCAGCACTGGATCTCGACGCCAACAACTCCAGCGGCGCCACCGGGGCCGACTACAAGGTGACGTTCACCGAAAACACTGCCGGTCCTGGCGTGTCGATCGGCGATACCGACCTGAGCATCACCGACCCGGACAGCACCCTGCTGACCGGCGCGACCATCGTGCTGACCAACCGTCAGGACGGTGATGCGCTGAACCTGGGCAACAGCGTCAACGGCATCACCATCAATGCCAACAGCACCAATGGCACCGTCACCCTGACCCTGTCGGGTAGCGCGACGCTGGCCGACTACATGCAGCAGATCAAGAACATCACCTTCACCAACAACAGTGAAAACCCGAGCACCGCACCCCGGACCATCACCGTGACGGTGACCGACGGCAGCAACTACTCCAACACCGCGACCACTACGGTCAACGTGGTGGCGGTCAATGACGCACCGGTCGCAGTACCGGTCAACGTCACCGGCACCGAAGACACGCCGCTGATTCTCGGCTGGTCGACCTTCGGCGTCAGCGACGTCGACAGTCCGGCCACCAGCCTGGGCGTGAAAATCACCCAGCTGCCGGGCGAGGGCAAACTGCAGTATCTGGACGGTTCGACCTGGAAAGATGTCGCCACCAACCAGACGTTCAGCAAGGCTGATATCGACGCTGGCAAACTGCGCTTCACGCCGGATGCAAACGAGTCGGGCGTGGACGGTTACGGCCCCGGCACTGGCGACCAAAAGGCTGACTACGCGCAACTTCAGTTCCGGCCAACCGACGGCCAGGCACTGGGCAACACCGGCACGATCAAGATCGACATCACTCCGGTGGCAGATGCCCCGACCCTGAGCGTTGCCGACAACAGCGTGAAGTCCACCGGGCTGATCAAGGAAGTCTGGACCGGTCTGTCGGGCCTGGGCACCAGCGGCAACGGTGCGGACTCGACCACGCTGAAAAACGTGATCGACGCCGCGGGCACACCGAACTCCAAAGGCACCGTGACCAACGTGCAGTCCGACGGTAGCGTGACCGCCGGTACGGCGTCGAAAACTTCCGGCCTGATCTACCTTGAAGCCGGCAAGACCTACACCTTCAGCGGTGTTGGCGATGACAGCCTGCTGGTGACCATCGGCGGCAAGAACGTCGCCGCGATCACGTGGGGCGCGGGCGGCAACCTCAATGGTTCGTTCACCCCGACCACCAACGGCTACTACACCCTGGACATCTACCACCACAACCAGAGCGGCCCGGGCAGCTATGACGTCAACCTGTCGGTCAATGGCAGCACGCCGATCGACCTGAGCGGTGCCGGCGTACCGATTTACACTGGCGTAACGGATCTGGTGAATGCCGGCGTGACCGTGTCCGACTTGCACGGCATCAATGGCAAAGGCTACTACGACGGCTACAAACTCAACACCGGCGCCGAAGGCACCAGTGTGAAATTGTCCACCATCACCACCGCGCTGACCGACACCGACGGCTCGGAAAGCCTGAGCCTGAAGATCAGCGGCATGCCAGTCGGCTCGGTGCTCACCGACGGCGCGGGACATACATTCACGGTCACCGCGACCAGTGGCGAGGCCAACGTGACCGGCTGGAGCCTCAACTCTCTGTCTGTCACTCCACCACCGTACTACAACGGCCAGTTCAACCTGACTGTCACCTCGACCTCCACCGAGGCCCTCGGCGGTTCGGCCAGCAGCACTTCGCAAATCCCCGTGACCGTGTACCCGGCGGTCTATAACGCCGTCACTGCCACTGCGGCCGATGACACCCTCACCGGCACCGACGGCAATGACGTCATCGTCGCCGACATTGGCGGCCTGACCGTGGTGCCGGGCACCAACTACAACATCGCCTTCATGGTCGACAGCTCCGGCAGCATGAGTTCCTCGTCGATCAACTCGGCCAGGGACTCGCTGACGTCGGTGTTCAACACCCTCAAGCAAAGCCTGGGCAGCAACTCGGGCACGGTGAACATCTTCCTGGTGGACTTCGATACCCAGGTCAAAAATTCGGTGTCGGTGAACCTCAATGACTCGAATGCGCTGACTCGGTTGAAGGCGACTCTGGACTCGATGTCGTCCGGCGGCGGCACCAACTACGAGGACGTGTTCAAAACCACGGCCAACTGGTTCCAGAGCGCGGACGCCGTGAAGAATACCGGGGCGAAGAATCTCACGTATTTCATTACTGACGGCAAGCCGACCTACTACCAGAGCGGCGAGTCGACCAACCCGATCCTGTATGGCAGCACAACGCTCGATAGCCTGATCACCACGAGCAACTATCAGCTGGGAACAGCGATCAGCCTGTCCCCCGACAGCACGCACCAGATCGACATTACCGCCTCGGGATACGTGACGGTCTGGACCAAGAGCAGCAACGGCAACAACGGCAACGGCAACGGCAACGGCAACGGAGGTAGCTGGTCATCCAAGGACTTCGGCTATCTGCATGCCCAGGGTGACGGTACCTACGAGTTCTCGGGTCGTGACGGCGACGGCAGCAGCACCGACTGGGACGCCACCAGCAACTCCACCGGCAGCTTTGCACTGCTGAGCAACCTGTCGAATGTCGAGGCCATTGGCCTCAACAACGGAGTGAGCCTCAACGACCTGAAGCCGTACGACTCGAATCAAACGCCACAAACCAACATTGATCCGAAGGATCTGGCCAACTCGATCATCGGCCATACCGAAGCGACGATGCCGGGTCACGACACCGTCAGCGGTGGCGAAGGCAACGACATCCTGTTCGGCGACCTGGTGAGTTTCAACGGCATTGCCGGTGAGGGTTACCAGGCCCTGCAAGCCTTCGTGGCGCAGCAATCCGGCGTGGAAATCAGCAAAGTCACCACCAGCAACGTGCACCAGTACATCACCGAGCATTACAACGCGTTCGATGTGTCCGGTGCCCATGACGGCAACGACACCCTGCTGGGCGGTGCGGGTAATGACATCCTGTTCGGCTCGGGTGGTAACGACAACCTCGACGGCGGCAAGGGCAATGACATCCTGCTCGGCGGCACCGGCAACGACACATTGATGGGCGGACAGGGCAACGACATCCTGATCGGTGGTTCTGGTGGTGACACCTTCGTCTGGAAAGCGGGCGACACCGGCACCGACGTGATCAAGGACTTCAAGGCCAGCGAAGGCGACCGGATCGACCTGCGCGATCTGTTGCAGGGCGAAACCGGCAGCACCATCGACAACTTCCTGAAGATCACTACGGTCGATGGCGTGTCGTCGCTGCAAGTCAGCTCGACCGGTCAATTCAACTCTGGCAACGCCGCAGCCGCCACGCCGGACGTGACGATCAAGCTGGAGGGCAACAACTGGTCAAGCGCCAACCTGCACAACCTGATTGCCGGTAGCGACCCGACCATCAAAATCGATCACAACAACAGCTGATGCATGAAAACGGCCGCCCCTTCTGGGGCGGTCGTCACGTTTGTGTCCACTGCCCGGTGACGATTTCGTCGCTGCGCCACATACTGGCGCGCAGTTGACCTATGCTGCTGACAGCATGACGCTGGTTCAATTCTGAGGGATGCTCAATGTTTTACGTGCAACGCGATGCGCAGGGCCTGTTGGTACGCGTGGAACCCGCCGCCTACGCCGAGGCCACGGAAACGCTGCCGGCCGACAATCATGAAATCCAGGCCTGGTTTGCCAATGCGGCGGTGGAGAACAGCCTCAAACAGCTCAAGCAAAGTGACCTGGAAATGATCCGGGTACTCGATGACTTGATTCAGGTGCTGACCCAGAAAGGCGTGATCCGCGTCACCGACCTGCCGACGGCGGCCCAGGCCAAACTCATGGACCGAAACCAGGCCCGTGAAGCCTTGGGTGGCTTGAGCCAATTGATCGATGATGAAGAGACCGGGTTGATCTGATACACCCCAACGATCACTCCCACGCGTTGCGTGGGAGTGATCAAATCAGCGCCAGGGCTTGGGCTCGCCGAACAACTGGCCCTGCACACCGTATAACCCCATCTCGCGAATCACCGACAACTCACCTTCAGTCTCGACCCGTTCGGCAATCAGCGGCAAATCAATGCTGTGCGCCGCTCGCTGGATCGCCTCGATGAACAGGCGTTTGTCACTCTCCAGATCAATCGAGCGAATGTAGCTGCCATCGATCTTCAGGTAGGCCAGCCCCAGCCGCGCCAGGTTGCCGATCATGCTGAAGCGTCCGCCAAAACGCTGCAGGCTCAGTGAGAAGCCGAGTTCCCGCAGGCGCCGGGTCAGTTTCTCCAGTACCGCCTGATCAGGCAGTTGCTCTTCGCCAATCTCCAGAGTCAGGCGCGGGCCAAGGTTGGAATGCGCACGCAGTAGCTCGAAGATTTTGTTTTGCGCCTGCGGGTCGCCCAGGGTCGCCGACGACAGATTCAGCGCCAGCGATTCCTCATGTTCGCTCATTTGCGCCAACACCCGTTCGAGCATCAGCCGATCCAGGCGCGCAGTCCAGCCGAAGCGCTCCAGCCAAGGCAGAAAACGCCCGGCGGGGATGGTCTGGCCGTGTTCGTCGAGCAGGCGCGACAACACTTTGTAATGCAGCACCAGTTGCGTGTCCTGGGCGGCCACTACCGGCTGGAAATACAGCTCGAAGCGCCGCTGTGTCAGCGCCTGGTCAAGCATCTGGTGCCAGGCGTGGTGATCGTCGCCGACACTGGCCGAGAGGCTGTGTTCGAGGCAAGCCCAATTCTGCTCGCCCTGACCTTCGGCCTGGGCCAGCGCCTGATCACCGAGGCTGAGCACGGCTTGCGGCGAGTCACCGTGAGCAAAAGGCGCCAGGCCGATAGACGCCACGGCAGCCACATCAGTGGCGCCGGTAGCGTGCAGACTGGCCAGGGCACTGTCGAGATTCTGCGCCAGTTGCAGCGCTTCTTCGCGCACCAGCCCCGGCGCCAGCACGGCAAATTCGCCGCCACGGATACGGGTCACCAGGTTCTGGGTTTCCGGATACTTGGCGCACTCGCGAGACAGTTGCTCACCGACAGCCTTGAGCACTTCATCGGTGCGCTGGCCACCGAGACGCTGGTTGAGGCCGGCCAGATCCTTGACCCGCAAAAGCAGCAGATAACCGGAGCTGGCCTGCTCCGGGTTGCTCACCCGCGCATTCAGTTGCATCTCGAAATAGCGCCGGTTGGCCAACCCGGTCAACGAATCCTGATAGGACTCGACCCGCAGCTTTTCACTACGCTCGGCCTGTTCCTGGAACAGCGCCTTGAGCTTCTCGACCATCTGGTTCATGGCCTGCACGACCCGGCGAAGCTCGGGAGTGCGCGGCAGTTCGGGCAGGCTGAGGAACTCCCGTCGGGCGATGGCGTGGGATTGCTTGACCATATAATCCAGCGGTCGCAATTGCTGGCGCAGCAACAGCGCGCCGAGCACCGCACTGACGGCGCCGCATAGCAGCAACCAACCCAGGCTACCCAAGGCGCTTTGCCACAACTTGGCCAGCGCGAACATCGGATGGCTGACCACCTCGACCCGGGCGGCCTGCTCCCAGCCGCGGCTGACGATCGCATCACCACCGGCGGGCTCCAGGCCGATCAGTTTGACGAACCAGTCAGGAACGTTGTTGACCGCTGGTATGCCCGTACGCTCAACCAGGTTCTGGTCGTTCTTCAGATCGACCACGCGGATGCTTGCGTAGTAACCGCTGTCGAAAATCGAGCTGACCAGCAACTCGACCATCGCCGGGTCGTCGATATTCGGGGTCAGGGAAAGCGCCAGCGCGGTCGCGGCGTCCTGGGCATGGGAGCGCAACTGGTTGACGTACTGAGTGCGTGAGCTCTCCAGACTGACCATGAAACTGCCGGTGAAGGCGACCACCAGGAACAGACAGATAGCAATCAACAGCTGTTTGAACAAAGACATCTGAGCACGTGCTCCTAGTTAGTCGTCTCGACCGGGAATCCTTCGGCCTGCATTTTCTTCAACACATCCTGCCAGCGCGACAGACGTTTGGTATCGCCGACCTTTTTGTTGCCCTTGGTGCCCGGCAACCACAGTCCCTCTGCATTGAAAGAGTAGACCGGCAGCAAATCCTTTCGTTGGCTGGCCGGCTTGATCGCATCAATCAGGCTGTCGAGCACCAGGGGCTCGGCATCCGGAGTCGAGTAGTAGGTCAGCACCATGTGCGCGCGGTTCTGGGTCAGTGCCTTGACGTAGGTGATACGCAGCTTTTCACTGGCTACACCGAGGTGACGCAGGCTGAAGTACTTGGCAATAGCGTAGTCTTCACAGTCGCCGGCGCCTTTCCACAGGGCTTCGATCGGGGTCTCCCAGTAGTCGACTGCATGCCACAGATCGATGTCTTCAACGTATCGCAGTTGTTTGTTGAAGAAGCGATTGACCACATTGAGTTGTTCCGACTCGCCGATCTGCTTCTGGCTGGCCAACAAGTATTGCCAATCGTTAATGCGTTGCTGACCCTCTCCCAGAGGTCCGTACAATGCCTGCGCCCGCCGGCTGATCAGGGAAAAGTCCCAATCGGCACTCAAGCTGCCCAGCATCACGCCAGCCAGCAGCAATGCGCTGCACAACCAGCGTAAAATCCGGGGGATCGTTAAACATGCTGCCAATGCGAGGCATCCTGGGTAGGCAGGAGAGAGTCGTTCGAATGGTGAAGGTTAGTCCGGAAAAAGACAATGGCACGATGAGATCACTGGCAGCGCGCTAAACTGCAGGAAAGGCATTCGTTCACTTGTTTGACAAGCTGTCAGGCAGTCACTAGTGTCATTTGGATCCAAAAAAATTCATTATTCAGGGTGCGTTTAGTGACACAAAAGCCCAACCCTCTCAGCAGTATCAAGGTCAACGGGCCGATTCCCGCACATCTGGCACGCACGGTGATCGAAGAAACCCTGCGCGCGGCGATACTTGACGGGCGCATCCCTTGTGGTGCGGCGCTGCGCCAGCAAGACCTTGCCGACCTGTTCGGCGTCAGCCGGATGCCCGTACGCGAAGCCTTGCGCCAGCTCGAAGCACAGTCGTTGCTCAACGTGGTGGCCCATAAGGGCGCCGTGGTCGCGCCTCTGGTCCAGGGAGACGCCGTTGAAACCTACGCGCTGCGCATCCTGCTGGAATCCGAGGCCCTGCGTCTCTCGGTGCCATTGCTCCAGGACGAAGATCTCGAACAGGCTGCCCGCTACATCGACGAACTCGAAACGCAAAGCGACTACACCGAAATCGGCCGGCTCAACCGCTTGTTCCACATGGCGCTTTACAGCCGAGCGCCCAATCGCCGACTGTTGAAACTGGTTGAAGACGGTCTGAATGAGGAAGAGCGGTTCCTGCGTTTCAACCTGGAAGCCATGGGCCTGGGCAAACTGTCCCAGGACGACCACCAGGCACTGTTGCGTGCCGCCAAGGACCGGGACGTGGAACGCTCCGTGCAGCTGCTCGAACATCATCTGAACCGAGCGGTCGAGGTCATTACGCGCTACCTCAACAGCCCTGAAGTCCAGGCCAGAAACACACCGAAGTAACCCGCAGCGGCAGGCGCAAGACGTGAGAAAGCCCGTTGTGGAGAGGCTCTACAACGGGCTTTTCAGTACCCCTGAAACGACAAAACCCCTGTCTGCGTTAGCAGACAGGGGTTTTGGAATTCAATCTTGACGATGACCTACTCTCACATGGGGAAACCCCACACTACCATCGGCGATGCATCGTTTCACTTCTGAGTTCGGGATGGGATCAGGTGGTTCCAACGCTCTATGGTCGTCAAGAAATTCTGTGACCAGCCCGTTAGAACATCAACGTGCCAGTGAAAACTGGTGACTTCTACTAAAAACAAAACCCCTACCTGCATACGCAGATAGGGGTTTCGGAATTTAATCTTGACGATGACCTACTCTCACATGGGGAAACCCCACACTACCATCGGCGATGCATCGTTTCACTTCTGAGTTCGGGATGGGATCAGGTGGTTCCAACGCTCTATGGTCGTCAAGAAATTCGGGTACTGAGTCGTGACCGGTTGGCCTCGCTTCAGCAAATTGGGTATGTGATAGCTTCGGTGTTTTGTGAGTCTTTCGAACTTTCGGTTCGTTTCGTCTTCACACACCGCAATCTGGTCTCTTTCGTCTTTTTAACTAGGAGCATCAAATTGCTTGGGTGTTATATGGTCAAGCCTCACGGGCAATTAGTATTGGTTAGCTCAACGCCTCACAGCGCTTACACACCCAACCTATCAACGTCGTAGTCTTCGACGGCCCTTCAGGGGACTCAAGGTCCCAGTGAGATCTCATCTTGAGGCAAGTTTCCCGCTTAGATGCTTTCAGCGGTTATCTTTTCCGAACATAGCTACCCGGCAATGCCACTGGCGTGACAACCGGAACACCAGAGGTTCGTCCACTCCGGTCCTCTCGTACTAGGAGCAGCCCCTCTCAAATCTCAAACGTCCACGGCAGATAGGGACCGAACTGTCTCACGACGTTCTAAACCCAGCTCGCGTACCACTTTAAATGGCGAACAGCCATACCCTTGGGACCGGCTTCAGCCCCAGGATGTGATGAGCCGACATCGAGGTGCCAAACACCGCCGTCGATATGAACTCTTGGGCGGTATCAGCCTGTTATCCCCGGAGTACCTTTTATCCGTTGAGCGATGGCCCTTCCATACAGAACCACCGGATCACTAAGACCTACTTTCGTACCTGCTCGACGTGTCTGTCTCGCAGTCAAGCGCGCTTTTGCCTTTATACTCTACGACCGATTTCCGACCGGTCTGAGCGCACCTTCGTACTCCTCCGTTACTCTTTAGGAGGAGACCGCCCCAGTCAAACTACCCACCATACACTGTCCTCGATCCGGATAACGGACCTGAGTTAGAACCTCAAAGTTGCCAGGGTGGTATTTCAAGGATGGCTCCACGCGAACTGGCGTCCACGCTTCAAAGCCTCCCACCTATCCTACACAAGCAAATTCAAAGTCCAGTGCAAAGCTATAGTAAAGGTTCACGGGGTCTTTCCGTCTAGCCGCGGATACACTGCATCTTCACAGCGATTTCAATTTCACTGAGTCTCGGGTGGAGACAGCGCCGCCATCGTTACGCCATTCGTGCAGGTCGGAACTTACCCGACAAGGAATTTCGCTACCTTAGGACCGTTATAGTTACGGCCGCCGTTTACCGGGGCTTCGATCAAGAGCTTCGCGTTAGCTAACCCCATCAATTAACCTTCCGGCACCGGGCAGGCGTCACACCCTATACGTCCACTTTCGTGTTTGCAGAGTGCTGTGTTTTTAATAAACAGTCGCAGCGGCCTGGTATCTTCGACCGGCGTGGGCTTACGGAGCAAGTCCTTCACCCTCACCGGCGCACCTTCTCCCGAAGTTACGGTGCCATTTTGCCTAGTTCCTTCACCCGAGTTCTCTCAAGCGCCTTGGTATTCTCTACCCAACCACCTGTGTCGGTTTGGGGTACGGTTCCTGGTTATCTGAAGCTTAGAAGCTTTTCTTGGAAGCATGGCATCAACCACTTCGTCACCTAGAAGGTAACTCGTCATCAGCTCTCGGCCTTAAGATCCCGGATTTACCTAAGATCTCAGCCTACCACCTTAAACTTGGACAACCAACGCCAAGCTGGCCTAGCCTTCTCCGTCCCTCCATCGCAATAACCAGAAGTACAGGAATATTAACCTGTTTTCCATCGACTACGCTTTTCAGCCTCGCCTTAGGGACCGACTAACCCTGCGTCGATTAACGTTGCGCAGGAAACCTTGGTCTTTCGGCGTGGGTGTTTTTCACACCCATTGTCGTTACTCATGTCAGCATTCGCACTTCTGATACCTCCAGCAAGCTTCTCAACTCACCTTCACAGGCTTACAGAACGCTCCTCTACCGCATCACCCGAAGGTGATACCCGTAGCTTCGGTGTATGGTTTGAGCCCCGTTACATCTTCCGCGCAGGCCGACTCGACTAGTGAGCTATTACGCTTTCTTTAAAGGGTGGCTGCTTCTAAGCCAACCTCCTAGCTGTCTAAGCCTTCCCACATCGTTTCCCACTTAACCATAACTTTGGGACCTTAGCTGACGGTCTGGGTTGTTTCCCTTTTCACGACGGACGTTAGCACCCGCCGTGTGTCTCCCATGCTCGGCACTTGTAGGTATTCGGAGTTTGCATCGGTTTGGTAAGTCGGGATGACCCCCTAGCCGAAACAGTGCTCTACCCCCTACAGTGATACATGAGGCGCTACCTAAATAGCTTTCGAGGAGAACCAGCTATCTCCGAGCTTGATTAGCCTTTCACTCCGATCCACAGGTCATCCGCTAACTTTTCAACGGTAGTCGGTTCGGTCCTCCAGTCAGTGTTACCTAACCTTCAACCTGCCCATGGATAGATCGCCCGGTTTCGGGTCTATTCCCAGCGACTAGACGCCCTATTAAGACTCGCTTTCGCTACGCCTCCCCTATTCGGTTAAGCTCGCCACTGAAAATAAGTCGCTGACCCATTATACAAAAGGTACGCAGTCACAGAACAAAGTCTGCTCCCACTGCTTGTACGCATACGGTTTCAGGATCTATTTCACTCCCCTCTCCGGGGTTCTTTTCGCCTTTCCCTCACGGTACTAGTTCACTATCGGTCAGTCAGTAGTATTTAGCCTTGGAGGATGGTCCCCCCATATTCAGACAAAGTTTCTCGTGCTCCGTCCTACTCGATTTCATGACTAAGAGATTTTCGCGTACAGGGCTATCACCCACTATGGCCGCACTTTCCAGAGCGTTCCGCTAATCTCAAAGCCACTTAAGGGCTAGTCCCCGTTCGCTCGCCACTACTAAGGGAATCTCGGTTGATTTCTTTTCCTCAGGGTACTTAGATGTTTCAGTTCCCCTGGTTCGCCTCTTGCACCTATGTATTCAGTACAAGATAACCATCTTATGATGGCTGGGTTCCCCCATTCAGACATCTCCGGATCAAAGTCTGTTTGCCGACTCCCCGAAGCTTTTCGCAGGCTACCACGTCTTTCATCGCCTCTGACTGCCAAGGCATCCACCGTATGCGCTTCTTCACTTGACCATATAACCCCAAGCAATCTGGTTATACTATGAAGACGACATTCGCCGAAAATTCGAATTTCTCAACTAAGAGAACTCACAAATTTTACCTTAGCCTGATCCGTTACCAGTGAAAGTAACGTTCAGTCTATCTTTCTATCACATACCCAAATTTTTAAAGAACGAACTAGTCAAAGACTAGAAATCAACATTCACCATCGAACCGATGGAATGCTCATTTCTAAGCTTTATACAATCAGAAGCAGTAGTGGTGGAGCCAAACGGGATCGAACCGTTGACCTCCTGCGTGCAAGGCAGGCGCTCTCCCAGCTGAGCTATGGCCCCGTATTTCTACAGGCGTTTCCCACACAAAATTGGTGGGTCTGGGCAGATTCGAACTGCCGACCTCACCCTTATCAGGGGTGCGCTCTAACCAACTGAGCTACAGACCCAATTTCGGGCTGCTTCTTTCGTCTTCTTCAATGAATCAAGCAATTCGTGTGGGAGCTTATGGAGCAGCTGAGTCGTCGATTAAGGAGGTGATCCAGCCGCAGGTTCCCCTACGGCTACCTTGTTACGACTTCACCCCAGTCATGAATCACACCGTGGTAACCGTCCTCCCGAAGGTTAGACTAGCTACTTCTGGTGCAACCCACTCCCATGGTGTGACGGGCGGTGTGTACAAGGCCCGGGAACGTATTCACCGCGACATTCTGATTCGCGATTACTAGCGATTCC
>NC_019670.1:0-110000 GCF_000316175.1 Pseudomonas sp. UW4 | reverse complement strand
TCCAGCAGCGCCATGTCGATATGCTGACCACCACCGTCGTGATCCCGATGCGCAAGCGCAGCCAGGATCGCCACGGTCGAGTAGAGCCCGGTCAGGATGTCCGTCAGTGCCACGCCAACCTTCACCGGCCCCGCACCTTCTTCGCCTTCAGGTCGCCCCGTGAGGCTCATGAGACCGCCCAGCCCCTGGATCATGAAGTCATAACCCGCACGCCTGGCGTAAGGACCGGTCTGGCCAAACCCGGTGATCGAGCAATAGATCAGGTCCGGATTGATCGCCTTCATCGATTCATAGTCCAGGCCATAGGCCGCCAGACCACCAACCTTGAAGTTTTCGATCAGGATGTCCGACTTCGCCGCCAGTTCACGCACCAGCTTCTGCCCTTCGGGGCGAGTGAAGTCGATGGTGACCGATTGCTTGTTGCGGTTGGCCGACAGGTAATAGGCAGCCTCGCTGGTGTTTTCCCCGTAAGCGTCTTTTAGGAACGGTGGCCCCCAGGCGCGCGTGTCATCACCATTACCGGGGCGCTCGACCTTGATCACTTCAGCGCCGAGGTCGGCCAGGATCTGCCCGGCCCAAGGCCCGGCCAGCACCCTCGATAAATCCAGTACCCGTAGATGCGATAGCGCGCCCATGGACGTCCTCCTGTTAATAGAACGCCTGGATGCCGGTTTGCGCGCGACCGAGGATCAGTGCATGAACGTCGTGTGTACCTTCATAGGTATTCACCACTTCCAGGTTCACCAGATGGCGAGCAACGCCGAACTCATCGGAGATGCCGTTGCCGCCCAACATATCGCGAGCCATGCGCGCGATGTCCAGGGACTTGCCGCAAGAGTTGCGCTTCATCATCGAAGTGATTTCGACCGCCGCAGTACCTTCATCCTTCATACGCCCCAGACGCAGGCAGCCTTGCAGCGCCATGGTGATTTCGGTCTGCATGTCGGCCAGTTTCTTCTGGATCAACTGAGTGGCTGCCAATGGACGGCCGAACTGTTGACGATCCAGGGTGTACTGGCGAGCGGTGTGCCAGCAGAACTCGGCCGCACCCAATGCGCCCCAGGAGATGCCGTACCGTGCCGAGTTGAGGCAGGTGAAAGGACCTTTCAGGCCACGGACATCCGGGAAGATGTTCTCTTCCGGTACGAACACGTTGTCCATCACGATTTCACCGGTGATCGATGCCCGCAGGCCAACCTTGCCGTGAATCGCCGGAGCGCTCAGGCCTTTCCAGCCTTTCTCCAGAACGAAGCCGCGAATGTCGCCGGCATCATCCTTGCCCCAGACCACGAACACGTCGGCAATCGGGCTGTTGGTGATCCACATCTTGCTGCCGGTGAGGCTGTAGCCGCCTTCCACTTTGCGCGCACGAGTGATCATCGAGCCCGGGTCGGAACCGTGGTTAGGCTCGGTCAGACCGAAGCAGCCGATCCACTCGCCCGAGGCCAGTTTCGGCAGGTACTTCTGCTTCTGCGCTTCGGTACCGAACTCATTGATCGGCACCATCACCAGCGAGGACTGAACACTCATCATCGAGCGATAACCGGAGTCGATACGCTCGACTTCACGGGCGATCAGGCCATAGCTGACGTAGTTCAGGCCGCTGCCACCGTACTGCTCGGGGATGGTTGCACCCAACAGACCCACTTCGCCCATTTCGCGGAAGATCGCCGGATCGGTCTTCTCATGGCGGAAAGCTTCAAGAATGCGCGGCGCCAGGCTCTGCTGAGCGAACTGCGCAGCCGTGTCGCGAATCATGCGTTCTTCTTCAGTGAGCTGTTGATCCAGCAGCAGGGGATCGATCCAGTTGAAGCTAGCTTTACCGCCCATGAGTGTGTCCTCTCGAATCGGGTCAAATAACGTGGAGTGATCCTAGGCCTGGATCGGCGCTACGGCAAACGAGGATTTCGCATACTGTTGTGCTAATTTCTCACTCCGAAACGTCGCAAAAGAGCTTTTATGCGATGCATTAGTGAGGTTGACGTACATGCGCAGGAAGATACCCAGCACCACCGCCCTGATCAGCTTCGAGGCCGCGGCGCGCCATGAAAGCTTCACCAAGGCCGCCCAGGAGCTTTCGCTGACCCAGGGGGCGATTTGCCGACAGATCGCCAGCCTTGAGGAGTTCCTCAGCGTAGAACTGTTCCGACGTTCGCGGCGTGGAGTGAAGCTGACGGAGGCCGGGCTTTCCTACAGCCGCCGGATCGCCACTCAACTTGATGCGGTTGAGCGCGACACCTTGTCCGTGATGGGCCAGCAGGGCACCAACGTAATCGAATTGGCCGTGGTTCCGACCTTCGGCACCCAATGGCTGCTGCCACGACTCAAGGACTTCCAGCACAAGCACCCGGAAGTGACGGTCAACCTGACCAACCGCACACGCCCCTTCCTGTTCGCCGACACTGATTTCGATGCCGCGATCTACTTCGGCGACGCGGATTGGTCAGGTACAGAATCCCACAGGCTGATGGGTGAAAATCCGATGCCCGTTTGCAGCCCCAACCTGCTCGGAAACAACAACAGCCTTACGCCCGGCGAAATCGCCGATTTGCCCCTGCTGCAACAAACCACCCGTCCTTATGCCTGGCGCCAGTGGTTCGATTCCCAACACCTGAATGTCCCGCGAGACATGACAGGCCCCCGCTACGAGCTATTCTCCATGCTCGCCCAAGCGGCCATGCATGACATGGGCATTGCCCTGATTCCGCCGTTCCTGATTCAAAGGGAGTTGAAAGAAAAACGTCTGGTGATCGCCAACCCGCAAGCACTGTCCAGCATCAAGGCTTATTACCTGATGATTCCTGAGCGAAAGGTCGAATCCGCGTCTTTAAGGGCATTTCGTGACTGGCTGGTAAACCAGGCGCACAGCTACAGCCTAGAAGAATAAAGGCTCCACCGCGTTACCTGACTACGTAGTCAACAAAAACAAAGCCCTACAGATGTACGTATTTGTCGCATAACAGCAAACTGTATCGAAAAGTCGTACAAACGTCCCACAAGCGCCAGATCACGCGGCTTTGGGCCACTATTTCGAGGCGATGCCGCATCATTCATACGGCCGATGTATAAATTCTTCAATTTCGGCCAGAATCCTTGTAAAGCACGGTTTGCAAGGGATCGAGCCGGTTGGTTGCGACATTCGGTCACGGGGTGACTTGTAGTTAATTTTCCGTCACCCGTCATAATCCCTTGAAGGGCACAAAGTTCGCCTGCAAAATGCCGCGCCCCGCCCTGATTTGGCGGGATCGTGCTGATCGGCCGCCCCAGCCGCACCATCCGTAGTGCATGGGTTTACTCAATAAGATCACGCAGGAGATTTGACGTGCACATTGGTGTTCCTCTCGAAACCCAGACCGGTGAAACACGGGTTGCTGCAACCCCGGAAACCATCAAGAAGCTGATCAGCCAGGGTCATAAGGTCACTGTACAAAGCGGCGCCGGCGTTAATGCCAGCGTTGTCGACAGTGCCTATGAAGCGGCAGGCGCAACCATTGGCAGCGCCAATGATGCGTTTGGAGCAGAGCTGATTTTGAAGGTGGTCGCCCCCAGCGACAGCGAGCTGGCGCTGATCAAAAGCGGCACCGTTGTGGTGGGTATGCTCAATCCGTTCAACAACGAAACCATCGCCAAGATGGCCGAGTGCGGCATTACCGCCTTCGCCCTGGAGGCTGCGCCACGCACCTCCCGCGCCCAAAGCCTGGATGTGCTGTCGTCGCAAGCCAACATTGCCGGTTACAAGGCTGTCTTGCTGGCCGCTCACCATTACCCTCGTTTCATGCCGATGCTGATGACGGCTGCGGGCACCGTAAAAGCGGCGCGCGTGCTGATCCTTGGTGCCGGTGTGGCTGGATTGCAGGCCATTGCCACGGCAAAACGCCTGGGTGCGGTGATCGAAGCCTCTGACGTGCGTCCTGCGGTGAAAGAGCAGATCGAATCCCTCGGCGCGAAGTTCGTCGACGTGCCTTACGAGACCGACGAAGAGCGTGAATGCGCCGTTGGTGTCGGTGGTTACGCCCGGCCGATGCCGGCCAGCTGGATGCAGCGTCAGGCCGCGGCCGTGCACGAGCGCGCCAAGCAGGCTGACATCGTCATCACCACAGCACTGATTCCCGGTCGCAAGGCACCGACGCTGCTCAGCGCAGAAACCGTGGCACAGATGAAACCGGGCTCAGTAGTCATCGACCTCGCGGCCGCCCAGGGCGGTAACTGCCCGCTGACCGTGGCCGATCAGGTGGTCGTCGAAAATGGCGTGACCATCGTTGGCCCGACCAACCTGGCGGGCGCAGTGGCGGCCGATGCTTCGGCGCTGTACGCACGCAACCTGCTGGACTTCATGAAACTGTTGTTCGATAAAGAAGGACAACTGGTGATCAACCTTGAAGACGATATCGTCGCCGCGTGCCTGATGTGCCGCGACGGCCAGATCGTGCGCAAGAACGGCTGAGGATAAAAACAATGGAAGACATGCTGATCTCTCACGGTATCTACAACCTGATCATCTTCGTGCTGGCCATCTATGTCGGCTACCACGTGGTCTGGAACGTTACACCTGCACTGCACACGCCACTGATGGCTGTCACCAACGCCATCTCGGCCATCGTGATTGTCGGCGCCATGCTCGCCGCCGCCCTCACTGTGACCCCGCTGGGCAAGACCATGGGCACCCTGGCCGTGGCCCTGGCCGCGGTCAACGTCTTTGGTGGCTTCCTGGTCACCCGACGCATGCTGGAGATGTTCAAGAAGAAAGCGGCCCCGGCAAAAGCTCCGGCCGCCAAGGCCGAAGCAGTCAAGGCTGAGGTGCAGCAAGCATGAGCATGAACCTGGTTACTTCCCTGTATTTGATCGCCTCGGTTTGCTTCATCCAGGCGCTCAAGGGCCTTTCGCATCCCACCACGTCGCGTCGCGGCAATCTGTTCGGCATGCTCGGCATGGGCCTGGCGATCCTCACCACGGTCGGCCTGATCTACAAACTCGGTGCCGAACTGGCCCATGACGGTATCGTCTACGTGATCGTCGGCCTGCTGATCGGCGGCACTGCCGGTTCGATCATGGCCAAACGCGTTGAAATGACCAAGATGCCCGAACTGGTCGCCTTCATGCACAGCATGATCGGCCTGGCCGCGGTGTTCATCGCCATTGCAGCGGTCGTCGAGCCGCAGTCGCTGGGTATCGTTGCGCAGCTGGGTGACGCGATCCCGGCCGGTAACCGCCTGGAGCTGTTCCTCGGTGCCGCCATTGGTGCGATCACCTTCTCCGGCTCGGTCATCGCCTTCGGCAAGCTGTCGGGCAAGTACAAGTTCCGCCTGTTCCAGGGCGCACCGGTACAGTTCACCGGTCAACACAAACTGAACCTGCTGCTGGGCGTGGCTACTCTGGGCCTGGGCATCACCTTCATGTTGACCGGCGACCTCAGCGCCTTCGCCTTGATGCTGGCCCTGGCCTTCATCATGGGTGTGCTGATCATCATCCCGATCGGTGGCGCGGACATGCCAGTGGTCGTGTCGATGCTCAACAGCTACTCCGGCTGGGCAGCGGCAGGTATCGGCTTCTCGCTGAACAACTCGATGCTGATCATCGCGGGTTCGCTGGTAGGTTCGTCCGGTGCGATCCTCTCGTACATCATGTGCAAGGCGATGAACCGCTCCTTCTTTAATGTACTGCTCGGCGGTTTCGGCAATACAGCCGACGCAGGTCCGGCAGGCGCCAAGGAAGCACGCCCGGTGAAATCCGGCTCGGCTGACGACGCGACTTTCCTGCTGACCAACGCCGACACCGTGATTATCGTTCCGGGCTATGGCCTGGCGGTAGCACGGGCGCAGCATGCACTGAAGGAACTGACCGAGAAGCTGACCCATCGCGGCGTGACCGTGAAGTACGCGATCCACCCCGTTGCCGGTCGTATGCCGGGCCACATGAACGTGTTGCTGGCCGAGGCCGAAGTGCCTTACGACCAGGTGTTCGAGATGGAAGACATCAACTCCGAGTTCGGTCAGGCCGACGTGGTGCTGGTGCTGGGCGCCAACGACGTGGTCAACCCGGCCGCGAAGAACGATCCGAAATCGCCGATTGCCGGCATGCCGATCCTCGAAGCGTTCAAGGCCAAGACCATCATCGTCAACAAGCGTTCGATGGCCAGCGGCTATGCCGGCCTGGACAACGAACTGTTCTACCTGGACAAAACCATGATGGTGTTCGGTGACGCCAAAAAGGTCATCGAAGACATGGTAAAAGCCGTCGACTAATCCTCTGCGGCACACACAACGCCCCGACTCGTCGGGGCGTTTTTGTTTGCGCAAATCGTCGGACAAACTATTCTTTTGTTACCGATCCGGTAACGGTGTTTTGCTTGAAAGGCCCGGAATAGACGCCTCGATTGCGACCTTGGTAGCGGGACAGAAGTCGACGCAATTCACTAGACTGCACGTCCTGCTACCTGTTGCCCGAGATAACAATCCATGTACCGTGACCGTATTCGCCTGCCTTCGTTGTTGGACAAAGTGATGAGCGCTGCCGACGCTGCCGCCCTGATTGAGGACGGCATGACCGTCGGCATGAGTGGTTTTACTCGCGCCGGCGAAGCCAAGGCCGTTCCCCAGGCGCTGGCCGAGCGCGCCAAGGTCACGCCGCTGAAGATCAGCCTGATGACCGGCGCAAGCCTGGGCAACGACCTCGACAAGCAGTTGACCGAAGCTGGTGTGCTATCGCGGCGCATGCCGTTTCAGGTCGACAGCACCCTGCGCAAGGCGATCAACGCCGGTGAAGTCATGTTCATCGACCAGCACCTGTCGGAAACCGTGGAGCAGTTGCGCAACCAGCAATTGAAACTGCCGGACATTGCCGTGATTGAAGCCGTTGCGATCACAGAGCAAGGGCATATCGTGCCAACCACTTCGGTAGGCAACTCGGCCAGCTTCGCGATTTTCGCCAAGCACGTGATCGTCGAGATCAACATGGCACACAACCCGAACCTCGAAGGCCTGCACGACATCTATATCCCGACCTATCGCCCGACCCGCACCCCGATTCCATTGGTCAGAGTCGACGACCGCATTGGCAGCACCGCCATCCCGATTCCAGCGGAAAAAATCGTCGCCATCGTGGTCACCAATCAGGCTGACTCACCCTCCACGGTGCTGGCGCCAGACGCCGAGACCCAAGCCATTGCCGACCACCTGATCGACTTCTTCAAACAGGAAGTGGCCGCCGGACGCATGACCAACAAGCTCGGTCCGCTACAAGCCGGTATTGGCACCATCGCCAACTCGGTGATGTGTGGCCTGATCGACTCGCCGTTCGAAGACCTGACGATGTATTCCGAGGTGCTGCAGGACTCGACTTTCGACCTGATCGACGCCGGTAAGCTGAGCTTTGCTTCGGGCAGCTCGATCACCCTGTCGAGCCGGCGCAACGCCGATGTGTTCGGCAACCTGGAGCGTTACAAGGACAAGCTGGTCCTGCGCCCGCAGGAAATCTCCAACCACCCGGAAGTCGTGCGCCGCCTCGGCATAATCGGCATCAACACGGCGCTGGAGTTCGACATCTACGGCAACGTCAACTCCACCCACGTCTGCGGCACCCGGATGATGAACGGCATCGGTGGCTCCGGCGATTTCGCGCGCAACGCGCACCTGTCCGTGTTCGTGACCAAGTCGATTGCCAAAGGCGGCGCAATCTCCAGCGTGGTGCCGATGGTCAGCCATGTTGACCACACCGAACATGATGTCGACATCCTAGTGACCGAAGTAGGCCTGGCAGACTTGCGAGGCTTGGCGCCCCGGGAGCGTGCCCGGGTCATCATCGACAGGTGCGTGCACCCGGATTACCGCCAGGCGCTGAATGATTACTTCAGCGCAGCGTGTGCCATCGGCGGACATACCCCGCACATCCTGCGTGACGCACTCAGTTGGCACATAAACCTGGAAGAAACCGGGCACATGCTGAAGAAGTAATTGCTACAGATAACAGCTGGCGCAAACACAGTTTCGCCAGCTTGCTCTTGCCACCCTCGCAATATGAAAAAAACTGTACTGCTGTACTGGTCATTTCCTACGGAAAACTCCTACCTTCTCCGGGCAAAACAGAGTTTTTGCACCAAATTGGTGCAGATAGGTACAGTTGCCTCAATTTCGACCAGTACACCCCCTATAAACAGTTAACTGAGCCCTCACAATACAGATGAACTGTATCTACAGAGACTAGGCAAACAAGAGGATCATGGGCACCAGTTAAACCACTACCTAATCCCGCCACAAGCGGAAGGATGACCACCATGGAACGTACACTCAGTTCCGATCTGTTCTTCGAAGACACTGCTGCAAAAACCCAGGCTTCCCTGCCTCTGCGCGTTATCGCCAACCTGATGTTGTGGCAGCGCCGCATTACCAGCCGCCATCAACTGGCTCGCCTGGATTCGCGTCTGCTGGCTGACGCCGGGATTAGCGAAGCACAACGCTACGAAGAGCTGAGCAAGCCGTTCTGGCGCTAAGTTAGCGTCGCTGGCTCTGACCTTAAGGTCCACCGCCAGCAACCCGAATTGAAAAAACAAAACCCGTCGTGGGCAACCACGACGGGTTTTGTCGTTTTGGCCTGGCAAATCCGGTCTTACAGAAGACAAACCTGACAACCAGTACAGTTTGCAAAAATAACAAACTGAATGAGTACAATATCGCCAGCGTGTGTCTGTCATGGATATTCGACGGGTGTCAGCATGGAGCTCTCCACTTAATCAGGACAGGGACCGTGCCATGAAGAACCTACAGGATTTTTCCATTCCCTCGGCTCAATCGAGACCGTACCAGCAGGGGCTTCGAGGGATGCTGAAGGGGCTCTGCGCCGGCCTGGAAAGGGCGAGAACGCGACGTTTGCTGGCTCAACTCGATGATCGCCAGCTAGCGGATCTGGGTATCAGCCACGCCGACCGCAGCAATGAATTGGATAAACCGTTCTGGCGCTGACTTCCTGCGTGAAGAGTCAAGACTGTGCGAACCGACACAGACAGGCCTAATATCACTTCAGAACGTGGCGAACGCCGAGTGCCTGGCGTCTGACTTTGCAGACACTGCGCCATATTTCAAATGGTCTACCAAAAGGAGTTACCCCATGTCCCGTCTTCGCCTGCTTAGCGCCGCGGCCCTGTTTGCCGTGGCTGCCGGTGCCCAAGCCTCCAGCTTTATCGTGACCACGGATGCTGTGGTCAACGCGCTCAAGGCCACATCCGATGCGACCACCAACATCGTTTCGTCGTCGTTCAAGGATGACAAGATCGTCCTCGCCGCCCGTGACGACGCCGCCAGCTTCGTCGCCAGCGAAGGCTCCATCCGCGGTGTGAAGCTGGAAAGCGCCCTCGATCACATTCGCCATAAGGCGCCGCAACTGAGTGCAACAGACGCACAACTGGCTCAGGCGATCCTGACCATCTAAACGGCAGTACAGACATGGGGCACGCCCGGCGTGTCCCAATGTTTCGGCACTGGCTCTAGACCGGCCCTTGCGCTAGCCTTGGGACTCACTTTCAACTGTCGAGTCTCATGCGTTTTCTTTCCATTCCCTTGATCGCTCCAGTTTTTCTTACCTTGGGTTACTGCGCATCAGCCCACGCTTATGACGCCTTTAACCTGTCCACACAGGGCACCGTCGCCAGCGGTTACGCCACAAGCCTCGTGACCTCCGCCCCCTTCGACCATAAACTACTGCTCGCCGCCCACGACGACGCCGCGGCATTCATTGCCAGTGACGGTCTGATGAGAGGCGCACGACTGGAGTCGGCCCTTCGGTATCTGCGCCAGACCCAGGCAAAACTTCATGCCAGCGACCTTGAACTGGCGCAAGCAATTCTCGTCCAATAGTTATCCCCGTTTTTCTGGAGTTCGATCCATGCGTAACCCGCTGATTGCTGCCATCCTCGGCCTGCTGCTATTGGCCGATGTGGCCCAGGCACATACTCTGGTTGCCACCAGTAACATCCTGATCCGTGCTACCCAGCGCACCCTCGATTTCACCTCCGACACCACCACGTCCATTCGCGATTCGAAAATCGTGCGCGAAGCCCAGGACGACGCCGCCAGTTTCGTCGCCAGCAATGGCGACATTCGCGGCGCCCACCTGGAGTCCGCTTTCAACCTGCTGCGCACCCGCGTGCCGGAAGCGCGCGACGCCAGCGATCAGGATCTCGCCGAAGCCATCCTCGCACTGTGAGGTGTCCACGTACCTGGCTGCTGACCGGGGCCCTGTTGCTGTTCGGCAACACGGCCCACGCAGGCCTTCAGTTGCAACTCAGGACAGAAGGTCTGACGCCCTCGCAACAGCAAGCCAGCCAAGCGTTGCTTGATGAAGCCATGCAGGCGCTGCCGCCACGTTTCATCGAGCAGTTGGACCGGCGTATCGTCGTCGGCTGGACCGATGACATGCCGCGCAATGCCTACGGCCAGGCATCGCTGGTGTCCGAACTCGATCTGAACCGCAACCTGTTGGCCGGTCTCACCGATGGCAGCGCCGCGAGCAAAAAAACCCATCGCCCTCATGGCACCGTGCGTCGGGAAATGCTGGCCACTGTGTTGCACGAGTTGACTCACATCTACGACCGTTCGCGCCTGTGGCCTGATGACGAGCGCAAGCTGATTCAGCGCTGCACCCGGCGCAACAACAGCTCAGGGCTGGTCGGCATACCCGACCAATGTCGGGGCCAGTCCGATCGGCGCTTTACCCTCAGCGACGATCCGCGCCTGCTCGACCTGGCCGGCTGGCAGCAATACGTAGGCCGTCGGGGTGAACGCGAACAGCACAATCGCCAGATTGCCCGCAGTCCGGATATCTACGAGACCAGCAGCCCCAAGGAATTCGTCGCGGTCAACATGGAGTATTTCCTCCTTGACCCGAGCTACGCCTGTCGCCGTCCCGCACTGTATCGCTACTTCAAAGAGCATTTCGGCTGGGCGCCCGCCGCCAGTGACACCTGCAGCAAAACCGTCGCGTTCCTCAATGCCGGCAACGATTTCGCCAAGACACCGCTGGGGCAGGTCGATCCGGAGCGGGTCTATGCCGTTGACTATCTGCTGGCCGAGGCTAACCAGAACCTGTTCAGCCGCTGGGGCCACAGCATGCTGCGTCTGGTGATCTGCGCGCCGGGCCGCCCCCGTGGCCCGGATTGCCGACTGGACCTGGACCAGCACCTGGTGCTGTCGTATCGCGCATTCGTCGGCGACGTACAGTTGTCGAGCTGGGATGGCCTGGTCGGTAAATACCCGTCGCGGCTGTTTATCCTGCCGCTGTCCCAGGTCATCGACGAATATACCAAGACCGAACTGCGCAGCCTGGCCTCCGTGCCCCTGAACCTGTCGCGCACAGAGGTTGAAGACGTGGTGGAACGTGCCGCCGAGATGCACTGGAGCTACGACGGCAACTACTTCTTCCTGTCGAACAACTGTGCGGTGGAAGAACTGAAATTGCTGCGCGGCGGCACCAACAACCCGAAATTGGTAGGGCTCGACAACATCATGCCCAACGGTTTGCTGGAAGTGCTCAAAGGTCGAGGGCTGGCGGACACCAGTGTGCTGGACGATCCGCGGGAAGCCTTGCGCATGGGTTATCGTTTCGATTCCTTCCGCGAACGCTATCAGGCGATGTTCGAAATCCTGAAAAAGCACTTGCCGATCAAACAGGAAACCGTCGAAGAGTGGCTGGACTTGAAAGCCGCGGATCGTCGGCAATGGTTCGAGCAGGCGGACCTGCGCACCAGCGCGGCGTTGCTCCTGCTGGAACAGGCCAGTTTCCGTCAGCAGATGCTGCTGGCTCAGGATGAAGTGAAGCAGCGCTATCTGGGCGCCCGGGAACTGCAGAATGGCGGCATGGACAAGGCCAACCAGACGCTCAAGGACATTCTCGCCAACAGTGGCTTCCTCAGCCGTCCGGCGGAACTACTGGGCACCAACGGATATGGCTTGCCACAGCCGAGCGAGTGGGAGCATCTGGAATCGGAAAGCAGCCAGCGCCAGAAGCAGCTTCTGGCGCTGTCCGGGGACCTGGACAAGGAAGTGAGAGCGTTGCTCGAACCGGGTCGTGCCGCCGAAATGGCCGCCAACGAAGCCAACGTGAAGCAGATTGGCGAGCATTTGCGCAAACTGCACAAGGCAGCAGGCGGATTAGAGTTGCCTTGACCCGCAACCTTGTAGGAGCGAGCTTGCTCGCGATGAGGGCTGCACATCCAGCATTGATGTTGGCTGACACGCCGCTATCGCGAGCAAGCTCGCTCCCACAAGGTTTACACCGTTTTGCTGTTCAGTCTCTGAATCAGGAACGTTGCCTTCAGCTAACGCGCGCCTTACGCACGCCTTCGGCCAATGCCGAGCACAGGCTCAGCACGCCATCCACGGCTTGTTCCGGGGACGTGGCATTGGCGATGTGATCGATCAACGCCGAACCCACCACCACGCCATCAGCCAGACGCGCAATGGACGCTGCCTGTTCCGGAGTCCGGATCCCAAAACCGATGCTGATCGGCAGGTCAGTATGGCGGCGCAGACGGGCAACCGCTTCCTCGACGTGTTCCAGCGTGGCGGCACCGGCACCGGTCACACCGGCCACCGACACGTAGTAGACGAAACCGGAGCTGCCGTTGAGAACGGTCGGCAGGCGCACATCGTCAGTGGTTGGCGTGGTCAGGCGAATGAAGTCCAGGCCCGCAGCCTGCGCCGGGTCGCACAGCTCGCCGTTGTGCTCTGGCGGCAGGTCGACCACGATCAGGCCGTCAACGCCGGCCTCTTTGGCTTCGGCAATGAAGCGCGGTACACCGTACATGTGAATCGGGTTGAAGTACCCCATCAGCACCAGCGGCGTTTCGTTGTTGTCCTGGCGGAACTCGCGAACCATTTGCAGGGTTTTGGCCAGATTCTGCTTGGCACCCAACGCACGGATGTTGGCGAGCTGGATGGCCGGGCCGTCAGCCATCGGGTCGGTGAAGGGCATGCCCAGCTCGATCACATCGGCGCCAGCCGCCGGCAAGCCCTTGAGGATTGCCAGGGAGGTGTCATAGCCCGGGTCGCCGGCGGTAACGAAGGTCACCAGGGCGGCGCGGTTCTGTTCCTTGAGTTCGGCAAAACGCGTTTGCAGGCGGCTCATCAGTGTTTCTCCTGCGTTGATTGTTCCATGTGGTGCATCACGGTCTGCATGTCTTTGTCGCCACGGCCGGACAGGTTGACCACCATCAGGTGATCCTTTGGCAGGCTCGGTGCGCGCTTGAATACTTCAGCCAGGGCATGGGCGCTTTCCAGGGCCGGGATGATCCCTTCCAGGCGGCAGCACTGATGGAACGCGGCGAGGGCTTCGTCGTCAGTCACCGAGGTGTACTGAACGCGGCCGATGTCGTGCAACCAGGCGTGTTCCGGACCGATGCCCGGGTAGTCGAGGCCGGCGGAGATCGAGTGGGCATCGATGATCTGGCCATCGTCGTCCTGCAGCAGGAAAGTGCGGTTGCCGTGCAGCACGCCTGGAACGCCACCATTCAGGCTGGCCGCATGCTTGCCGGTCTCGATGCCGTAACCGGCCGCTTCAACGCCGATGATCTCGACACTCTTGTCGTCGAGGAACGGATGGAACAGGCCCATGGCGTTGGAGCCACCGCCAATGCACGCCACCAGGCTGTCCGGCAGGCGACCTTCCTGGGCTTGCAACTGCTCGCGGGTTTCCTTGCCGATCACGGCCTGGAAGTCGCGGACCATTGCCGGGTAAGGGTGCGGTCCGGCCACGGTGCCGATCAGGTAGAAGGTGCTGTCGACGTTGGTCACCCAGTCACGCAGGGCTTCGTTCATTGCATCCTTCAGCGTGCCGGTGCCGGCGACCACCGGGATAACCTCGGCGCCCAGCAGCTTCATGCGGAACACGTTGGCCTGCTGGCGTTCGATGTCAGTGGTGCCCATGTAGATCACGCAATCCAGGCCGAAACGCGCAGCCACGGTGGCAGTCGCCACGCCGTGCATGCCGGCACCGGTCTCGGCGATGATGCGCTTCTTGCCCATGCGCCGCGCCAGCAGGATCTGGCCGATGCAGTTGTTGATCTTGTGCGCGCCGGTGTGGTTCAGCTCTTCGCGCTTGAGATAGATCTTTGCGCCGCCACAGAACTCGGTCAGACGCTCGGCGAAGTACAACGGGCTTGGACGTCCGACGTAGTCGCGCTGGAAGTAGGCCAGTTCTTCCTTGAATGCAGGATCTTCCTTGGCCAACTCATATTCACGGGCCAGGTCGAGGATCAACGGCATCAGGGTTTCGGCGACGTAGCGGCCACCGAACGCGCCAAACAGGCCGTTGGCATCAGGGCCGTTGCGCAGATTAGTCTGGGTCATTTGGCGCTCCAGTTGAATGCATTAAGTGATGCATAAAGAGATAGTGGGCTTCACTCTACCCCTGACGTCCCGGCCTGAAAACCGATAAGATCGCCACAACCTGTCAGGAAAACTCACAGATACCATGAGCCATGACCTTCCTCCGCTGAATGCGCTTCGCGCCTTCGAAGCCACTGCCCGCTTGAACAGCGTCAGTCAGGCGGCCGAGCAGTTGCATGTCACCCATGGTGCGGTCAGCCGGCAGCTCAAGGTGCTTGAAGAACACCTTGGCGTCAGCCTGTTCATCAAGGACGGTCGCGGCCTGAAACTCACAGATGCCGGCTTGCGCCTGCGTGACGCCAGCAGCGAAGCCTTCGAGCGCCTGCGCAGCGTCTGCGCAGAACTCACACAAAGCACGGCCGACGCCCCGTTCGTACTCGGTTGCTCGGGAAGCCTGTTGGCGCGCTGGTTTATCCCGCGACTAGGGAGACTCAATGCCGACTTGCCGGACCTGCGTCTGCACCTGTCGGCCGGAGAAGGCGATCTCGATCCGCGAAGACCGGGACTGGATGCCTTGCTGGTCTTTGCCGAGCCACCCTGGCCGGCGGACATGCAGGTTTTCGAGCTGACCAGCGAACGTATCGGTCCGGTCATGAGCCCACGGTTCGCCGGCTATGAGCGGCTCAAGCAAGCGCCGGAAAGCGCACTGCTGAACGAACCCTTGCTGCACACCACCTCACGCCCGCAAGCCTGGCCAAACTGGGCGCAACAATGCGGCCTCGACCCCAGGGCATTGATGTACGGCCAGGGATTTGAACATTTGTATTACTTGCTGGAAGCCGCCGTCGCGGGTCTGGGCGTGGCGATTGCCCCCGAACCCTTGGTGGCGGAGGACTTGAAGGCTGGCCGCCTGGTTGCGCCATGGGGCTTCAGTGAAACTCCGGCGCAACTGGCGTTGTGGCTACCCAAGCGCGCCGCGGACGGGCGCGCCCGGCAACTGGCGCAGTGGCTTAAAAACGAGCTGCGCCAAACGGATTAGTCACGCTTGCACAACAGATAAGCGGCCAGCAGGCCCAATGCGCCCACGGCGACACCGGCTGTAGTCCAGGGGTGCTCCTGGGCGTAGTCCCGGGTGGCAATCCCTGTTTCACGGGTTTTGACCTTGACCTCCTCATAGGCGTCGGCAAGCAGATGACGCGAGTGCTTCAAGGCATTCTCGGCGTTGCCTTTCAGGGACTTGAGGGTTTTACGCGACTCGTCCGAGGCATCGTCCTTCAGGTTTTCCAAAGACTTGAGCAGACTCTCGATCTCGGCTTCCATGCTTTGCAATGAGGCTTTGCGTAACGAGGTGCTGGCCATGGTGGCTCTCCTGCATTGGTGATGAGTGGCGTGTGTTGGTTGGGACTTCAGAGGTTCGAGAAAGTGCAGAAAATCTGAGCTTCACTCTCAGAACGGCCAACAGAAGAAATAGGAAAAATCACTGCTAGGCTGTAATTCACACGCCAAGGAGAACGCCATGTCTGACCATCACACCTACAAGAAAGTCGAGCTGGTCGGCTCGTCCACCAGCAGTATCGAAGATGCGATCAACAATGCTCTGACCGAAGCCAGCAAAAGCATCAAGTACATGGAATGGTTTGAAGTAACCGAGACCCGTGGGCACATCAGGGACGGCAAAGCTGCGCACTTTCAGGTGACCCTGAAAGTCGGATTCCGGATTGCCAGCAGCTGACTTTGGGCTAGTCTTCTGAACTTGCACGCCGGCCGAATGCCATAGGGAATGGCAAAGCGCTGAATGAGTGCGTCCGGCTGACGGCTGGTTACCCCTATGATCCGACCAGGGAATGCAACCGATGAAGAAGTTTATGTTGGCGGTAGGTTTGTTGAGCCTTGCGGGGACCGTATTGGCAGATGGTGGCAAGCCATGCGAAGAGCTGAAAGCCGAAATCGCAGCGAAACTTGATGCCAAGGGCGTTTCCGGTTATTCGCTGGAGATTGTCGATAAAGGTAGTGCATCTGGCGGAAAAGTTGTTGGTCAATGCGAAAAGGGCGCCAAAGTGATCGTCTACAAAAAGTAGGCTGATCCTCGCCTGATTGAAAAGCCGACGCCCTGGCGCCGGCTTTTTCATGCCTGCCGTTTGAGTATCAGCCGCGCATGACCTGCGCGAGCAGCTCGTAGGAATGCACGCGATCCGAATGTTCGTACAGGTCACAGGTGAAAATCAGCTCGTCAGCCTGGGTCTGTTCGATCAGGACCTCGAGTTTGGCGCGGATTTTCTGTGGGCTGCCAATCATGGCCAGTCCAAGAAAATCGTGCACAGCCTCTTTCTCATGGGGCAGCCACAGGCCGTCCATGGTGTTCACCGGCGGACGCTGTACCAGGCTTTGGCCGCGCATCAGGGCAAGAATCCGCTGGAACACCGAAGTCGCCAGGTATTCGGCCTGCTCGTCGGTATCGGCTGCCACCAATGGCACGCCGAGCATTACGTAGGGCTTGTCCAAAACGGCTGAGGGCTTGAAGTGATTGCGGTAGACCCGAATCGCTTCATGCATGTAGCGCGGCGCGAAATGCGAAGCGAAAGCGTAGGGCAAACCGCGTTCACCGGCCAGCTGTGCACTGAACAGGCTCGATCCCAACAACCAGACCGGCACATTGGTCCCGGTTCCCGGCATGGCGATGATCCGTTGATCCGGGGTACGTGGGCCGAGGTAGCGCACCAGCTCCGCCACATCTTCCGGGAAGTCGTCGGCACTGCCGGAGCGCTCGCGGCGCAACGCACGTGCAGTCATCTGGTCGGAACCGGGCGCGCGCCCCAGGCCCAGATCAATCCGGCCTGGATACAGGCTTTCCAGGGTGCCGAACTGCTCGGCAATCACCAAGGGTGCGTGGTTGGGCAACATCACACCGCCCGAACCGACACGAATGGTCGACGTGCCACCGGCCAGATAACCGAGCAGTACCGAGGTCGCGGAACTGGCGATGCCGTCCATGTTGTGGTGCTCAGCCACCCAGAAGCGGTTGTAACCGAATTTCTCGACATGCTGCGCCAGGTCCAGCGAATTGCGCAGCGACTGGGCCGCGCTGCCGTTCTCGCGCACCGGCACCAGATCGAGGGTCGAGAACTTGATATCGGACAGTCGTTTCATAAACCTGCTTCTCCAATTGAGGGCGCAGGTTTGTTCTTGCGAACGCAAACCTGCCGAATCCAAAAGCGTGTTCATGCAATGTGGGCATATACCCGAGTTTCAATAGCCCGGTAAAAAATCCCGCGAAAAAAGCAGATTGATCGGACGAAGTGAACTTTGCCCCTTCGTCTATCCTCACAACCCTGGCAACCGTAAACCCCACAGGCGCGACCTTTCGCGCCGACCTTCAGGAGGCAGGCATGGCTATCATCAAGAAAGCATCGGCACATTGGGAAGGTGATCTGAAAACCGGCATCGGCGCGATTTCCACAGAAACCGGCGTGCTCCGGGAAGCCCCCTACGGCTTCAAGGCGCGCTTCGAAGGCGGCCGGGGCACCAACCCGGAAGAGTTGATCGGCGCTGCCCACGCCGGCTGTTTTTCCATGGCGTTCTCCATGATTCTCGGTGACGCCGGCCTGAAGGCCGATAGCATCGATACCCAGGCAGAAGTCACTCTGGATCAAGTGGACGGCGGTTTTGCGATCACCGCAGTGAAATTGATTCTGCAGGCAAAAATCCCCGGGGCAAGCCAGGCGCAGTTCGAAGAACTCAGCAACAAGGCCAAAGAGGGCTGCCCGGTGTCCAAAGTGCTGAATGCCAAGATCAGCCTGGAGGCAACATTGGTCAGCTAGATCTTCATTTTTGCAAAGAAAAGATCGCAGCCTTGCGCAACTTGTCGGGATCATTCGGCAAGAGGTGCCCAAGGCTGCGATCTTTTTTGCGTCGTGACAGATTTGCCCGCTAATAATATGGTCGAATAAATGACAGCAGCGAAAACCTGTAAATAGGCGTGCTGCCTCAAAGGAGCTTCAACCATGAAACGTTTTGCCCTGGCGGTTATCTGTTGTGCGCTGGCCACGTCGGCCCTCGCAGCACCGAAACCCTGCGAAGAGCTCAAGGCCGAGATCGAAGCCAAGATCCAGGCCAGTGGCGTCACTTCCTACACGCTTGAAATCGTCACCAACGACGAAGTGCACGACCAGAACATGGTCGTTGGCTCGTGCGAAAACGGCAGCAAAAAAATCATCTACCAGAAGAACGACCGCTGACATCTCACATCAGGCAGTTGGCTTCCCGGTCTTCAGCGACGATCTCGCGCTTGGCGTTGTACAGGCGGGCGCCGGGGGTAAACGCAATGGAGCGGCCTTCAAGCACGTAACGCTGACCGGCTTCGAAATGATCGTAACGGATGGTCAGGTAGCATAGCCGCTCAGAGGGCCCGCTCATCGTACTCAAGCCACCGCCGCCGGGGACTTCAAAGTCGAAACGCACGATCAGTTCGTGGCTGCCGGGCGTCACTTCGAAATAACGCCCATCGCGCAATCGTTGTTTGTCCAGGCGTTCAGCCATCAACAACTTGTCGTTAGGGAAGGGCGTCGAAAAATCAACCCAGGCCATTTTTGGATCAGGTGTCGGCATCGGGCTTTGACAGCCCGCGACCACTCCGACGGCGAGTAACAGCATTAACCTGCGCATGATGGATGTCCCAGGGGATAGGCATCCAGCATAACGCCGATCAGGTATGTTGGCAGCCCGCAGGGGTGCCATGGCCGATCACTTTTCGCTGCTGATCATAGAGCTTGGCCCACGGCCGGAAACCGATGTTCCCCGCTTGCAGTTGATAACGTTCGCCGGCGTTGAAATCCTTGAACTTCACGTTCAACTGACAATCGCGCCACAATGGCTCGGCGTCGGGGCCGATGTTGGTGGGCTGCACCGGAAACTGGTAGCGGACTGTCAATTCATGGCTACCGGGCTGAACCTCGAAGTAGCGTTTATCGTCGGTGGCCTTGTCATCGACCTCCAGTGCCTGCAACGCCGTATCTTCTTGCTTCGAGTCCAGGTCGATCCAGGCTTGCGCAGGATCATGGCGGGGTATTCCGAATCCGGCACAGCCGGCCAGCAACAGCAGACTTCCTGTCAGTATCATCGTGCGCATAGCGGAGCTCCAGTCAGGCGGGATAGTCTTGCGAGAAGACTCTCCAAGGAAGAATTATTGTGATCAGGCCGCTTCCTAGCCTTGGGTTACTTGATCGCGTTTTTCGCGTTTTGTTTCCGGGCGTGTTGTTTTTGTTGCTCAACGGTTGCACCAGCATCAGCTATTACAGCCAACTGGCCAGCGGCCAACTGCAGTTGCTGCGGGCCAGGGAGCCGGTTTCCAGCGTGATTGCCGACCCGGCGCGCGACCAAAAACTGCGTATACACCTGGAGCAATCACAAAAGGCCCGAACGTTCGCCAGCCGGCAACTGCACCTGCCGGACAACCAGAGTTACCGCTTGTACGCGGACATTGGCCGCCCCTTCGTCGTCTGGAATGTCTTCGTCACGCCGGAATTTTCCCTCAAGCCTGTAAACCACTGCTTTCCCATCGCCGGCTGCGTGGCCTATCGCGGGTACTACAGTCAGAGCGCAGCTCGCGGCGAAGCAGCCTTGCAACGCTTGCAGGGCATGGACGTGTCGATTGGCGGTGTCGAGGCCTATTCGACACTCGGCTGGTTCAACGATCCGATCATCAGTTCGATGATGGGCTGGGGGGATGAGCGACTGGCCACGCTGATCTTTCACGAACTGGCCCATCAGCGCGTCTATGTGAAGGACGACACCGAGTTCAACGAATCCTTTGCCACCTTCGTCGAGCAGGAAGGTACTCGCCAATGGCGGGCCTATCGCCACCTGCCACCGGACAACAATGCGCAGGCGCGTCAGCGCGACCAGTTCACTGAATTGGTGCTGGAAACCCGCGCCAGGCTGGAAAAGCTCTACGCCTTGCCATTGCCAACCAAACAGATGCGCCAGCGCAAGGCGGCCGAGTTCGAGCGCTTGCGCAGCGAATACCGGCAACTGCGCGACAGTCAGTGGGCTGGAGACAAACGCTACGACGCCTGGATTCATGCCCCCATGAACAATGCCCGGCTATTGCCGTTTGGCTTGTACGACCAGTGGGTACCGGCATTTGACGCGCTGTTCCATCAGGTGGATGGCGATTGGCCCAGGTTCTATGCCGCCGCGGAAAAGCTCGGCGGCTTGCCGACGGATGAGCGCAAGGCCGCGCTTAAGACGCTGGCTGACGACGTCGATCAACCAAAGAACCAGTAGCAAACACCGATTGCACCCAGCACCCCGGCAAGCTCCGCCAGCAAGGCGCAGCCAACCGCATGGCGCGCACGCTGGATGCCCACGGCACCGAAGTACACCGCCAGGACATAGAACGTGGTCTCGGTACTGCCCTGGATTGTCGCCGCCACCAGCGCCGGGAAGCTGTCCACGCCCGAAGTCTTCATGGTTTCAATCAGCATCGCCCGGGCGGCACTGCCGGAGAAAGGTTTGACCATCGCCGTCGGCAGCGCATCGACGAAGCGCGTGTCCCAACCGGCCCACTCCACCAGATGACGAATCCCGTCCAGGCCGAAGTCCAGCGCCCCGGAGGCCCGCAGGACACCCACCGCGCAGAGCATCGCCACCAGATAGGGCAGCAGGTTCTTGGCGACGTCGAAACCCTCTTTGGCACCTTCAACGAAGGCCTCGTACACCTTCACTTGGCGCAGCGCGCCGATCAGCAGGAACAGCATGATCAGGCCAAACAGCGTCAGGTTGCCGAGGATCGATGACAAGCCCGCCAGCGCGGTCGCTGAAAGGGTCGCCAGCAACGCCATGAAACCACCGAGGGCGAGGGCGCCGGGGATCAGGTAGGCCAGCACCACCGGGTCCCAGACGCGCAGGCGCTGCATGAACGCCACCGACAGGAAGCCGACAATGGTCGAGCAACTGGTCGCCAGCAGGATCGGCAGGAACACCAGCGTCGGGTCAGGCGCGCCTTGCTGGGCGCGATACATGAAGATGGTCACCGGCAGCAGGGTCAGCGAAGAGGCGTTGAGCACCAGGAACAGGATCTGTGCGTTACTGGCGACGGTAGCGCTGGGGTTGAGTTCTTGCAGCGCTTTCATGGCCTTCAGGCCAATAGGCGTGGCGGCGTTGTCCAGACCGAGGCCGTTGGCGGCGAAGTTCAGGGTGATCAGGCCGATGGCTGGATGACCAGGCGGGACTTCGGGCATCAGGCGCAAAAACAATGGCCCCAAGGCCCTGGCCAACCATTCGACGATGCCAGCCTTCTCGGCAATGCGCAGAAAACCCAGCCAGAGGGTGAGGGTGCCGAACAGCAGCACCATGACCTCGACCGACAGCTTGGCCATGGCAAAAATGCTCTCCACCATCGCCGCGAATATCCCGGCGTTACCACCAATCAGCCACTGCGCCAGCGCCGAAACGGCTGCCACGATGAAGAAGCCAAGCCACAGGCCATTGAGCATCAGTCAAATCCCCCAAAAGATCCGCGAATGATAGCGGGGTGACCAGAAACGACAAACCCCGGATTTCTCCGGGGTTTGTCTGGTGCGGCTTTCGTAGATCACTGTGGGAGCGAGCTTGCTCGCGATAGCGGTGTATCAGTCGACATCAATGTCGGCTTTAGTCGGTCATCGCGAGCAAGCTCGCTCCCACAGGTTTTGTATCAGTTGCTGGAGGTTTCACCCGCCGGCAGCTTTTCCTTGCTACGCCAGTGCGGCAGGGAGTTCCAGTAACGCTGGCCCTTGGCGTCGTCGTACATGCCTTCCCAACGAGCGATAACCAGAACAGCCAGGGCGTTGCCGATCACGTTCAGTGCGGTACGGGCCATGTCCATGACGCGGTCGACACCGGCGATGAACGCCAGGCCTTCCAGTGGAATACCGACGCTGCCGAGGGTGGCCAGCAGGACCACGAAGGACACGCCCGGTACGCCGGCGATGCCTTTGGAGGTGACCATCAACGTCAGGACCAGCAGCAGTTGCTGGCTGATCGACAGGTCGATGCCATAGAGCTGGGCAATGAAGATCGCCGCAATGCTTTGGTACAGGGTCGAGCCGTCGAGGTTGAACGAGTAACCGGTCGGTACCACGAAGCTGCAAATGGCTTTCGGCGCGCCGTAGGCTTCCATCTTCTCGATCACGCGCGGCAGCACGGTTTCGGAGCTGGCGGTGGAGTAGGCCAGTACCAGCTCATCCTTGAAGATGCGCATCAGCTTGATCACCGAGAAGCCGAACAGGCGAGCGATCAGGCCCAGGATCACGAACGCGAAGAAGGCGATGGCGACGTAAACCAGGATCACCAGCTTGGCCAGCGGTATCAACGACGCGAAGCCGAAGTTGGCCACAGTCACCGCGATCAGTGCGAACACGCCGATCGGGGCGTAGTTCATGATCATGTGAGTGACCTTGAACATGCTTTCCGACACGCCCTGGAACATCTTCACCAGCGGCTCGCGCAGGTCCGCCTGCAAGCTCGACAGCCCGAGACCAAACAATACGGAGAAGAAGATGATCGGCAGCATTTCGCCGCGAACCATGGCCGCGAAGATGTTCGACGGGATCAGGTTGAGGATGGTTTCGATGAACGCGTGTTCATGCTGGACCTCGGCGGCAGTCGCCTGGTACTTGGAAATGTCCACGGTGCCCAGGGTGCTCATATCGATGCCGGCACCCGGATGGAACAGGTTGGCCAGCAGCAGACCGACCACGATGGCGATGGTAGTGACGATTTCGAAGTAGACGATGGTCTTGAAGCCGATGCGCCCCAGCTTCTTGGCGTCACCGACGCCGGCAATGCCGACGATCAAAGAGGAGATGACGATCGGGATCACGATCATCTTGATCAGACGGATAAAGATATCGCCTGCTGGTTGCAGGACGTTGCTGATCCACCAGGCTTTTTCGGCACTGAAATGGTTGAGCAGCGCACCGATTGCTATCCCCAATACCAGACCGATGAGGATCTGCCAGGCGAGGCTAAGCTTTGCCTTCTTCATATCTTTACCCTTACTTGCGTTTGACTCAGGGAGATGCGCGAACTGGAACGCTCATGGCGAAAAAGTCTAGTGCATCTACCCCCCGTATAAGGTGCCCCGGAACGCGTGTTTGCGGCTCTCTGGCAGGCGAAAAAAGGCGCAACTATTCCGATGCAAGGAAGCGCCGTCTAATGCCGTAAACGCCTACCCTATGCCGAATCGGCATGAAGTTTTTTTGCTGAATGCGGCGTCGCAATCGGTTCGATTGCGACATTTCGGCAGGCATAAGTGCCGTGAACCGGTCATCACAGAGCAGATTGAATGTTTTTTGAGCAGTGGCCGAGCGTTGATTTTTCAACAAAATCCCGTAGGACAAAGCGAAAAATCGCGACCAAAAAAAAGGGATTTTTCTCGATATACGGTCGCCTGTGAAACACCGGGAAAAGTAATTTCCGACGTAACAGGGACAGGGAGCCGATAACAGTGATGAAATCGAGACGAGCGCTCTATTTCAATGTGTTGCTTGATCCAGCCCTGCGCAAGCTCGTCGAGCCATGGTGGTCCGGCGAACTTGCGCAGCAGCTTTTCCTGACCCGGCCCTTACGCAGGTACTCCCTGTACCCGTAGGTCACTCCGCCCCTGAAGCAGGCAGAACATCCCGACCCCTTGGTCATGCGCCCACCTTCCTCAGGTGACGCAGATAGAAAGAGGCGCTGTGACCTCCTTCGTGTACAAATTCTGTTCTACCGACAAGCCCTGCATGAGGGCCTCAGGCATGCCGCAGAAGCCTCAGCCCGCATGCCATGGCACTACCGCCCTGATAGCAGGGCGGCTGCCAGCGTATTGAACAAACCTTTCATGTCAGCCTCGACCGCGACGGCCAAAGAAGAAGGAAGCAATGAACATCACCAGGAACACGACAAACAGAATCTTGGCGATACCCGTGGCGGTGCCCGCGATACCACCGAAGCCCAGTACTGCGGCGATGATGGCAATGATCAGGAATGTGATTGCCCAGCTCAACATGGTGATTCTCCTTACGCTTCTATTTAGAGGTGTTGCGTTTCCCGGCACATCGCTGCGGCGGAATTTTTTACCTAGAACACCCAGCGCTCCTGGTGATGTATCTCACCTGCAGGCCCGGCCTGGTCGACGTCCATCATGCGCATCGGGGGGCTATCGGTCTGAAGGCTGCCAACAGCACTGAAATGGGTTTGGGTCGGATGCTCAATTGACAGTTGTGGCGCTTGCGGCTGCAGACTCTGCTCCCAGCGCAGAAACTGTTGGCCACCGATAAGGGTGAGCAACAACGCCAGAACAGCAAACAGTCCTTGCTGAATATGCAAAGGCGAGAGGTGCAGGTGGGCGACACGTTGACGGTTCATCCTGGAGCTCCTACCACTAGGGTCGGTATTCGATAGCGGGCGTCTGTTTTTGAATGCCCTGGTCAACCAGACAATTGCAGCCCGCATGCCAGCATTGAAATGAATTAATTTCTTTTAATATCAACACTTTAAGACCATCAAAGAAATCACATCGTACGCATCCTGCACGATGCCACTTGTACGGTCGTGCGTATTGCACGATTCGTTTGAAGGAGGATGTAAATTTTTTGAATTGAGAGGAGGACGCAGATGTCAGAAATACACACTGGCCGCTGTCGGAAACCGGACATCTATTAAAAAAGCCGCGACATCAGCTGGCAAACCGATACATCGGATGAAAGCTACCCTGCCATGACAGGAATGGCCCAGAATCAATCATGCAACTTGCCCGATTTCTCCGGGACTAAATCAAGATCATTCATTAAGGAGCGTAGGAAAATGGAATCAGCCACTGAGCACCAAGGCCGCATTCTGCTGGTTGATGATGAATCCGCCATCCTGCGCACTTTCCGTTACTGCCTTGAAGACGAAGGCTACAGCGTGGCCACCGCCACCAGCGCCGCGCAGGCAGAAGCCCTGTTGCAGCGCCAGGTCTTCGACCTGTGCTTCCTCGATTTGCGTCTGGGTGAAGACAACGGCCTGGATGTGCTGGCCCAGATGCGTATCCAGGCGCCCTGGATGCGGGTGGTGATCGTCACTGCGCACTCAGCCGTCGACACCGCGGTGGATGCGATCCAGGCCGGTGCCGCCGACTATCTGGTCAAACCGTGCAGCCCCGATCAATTGCGCTTGGCAACCGCCAAGCAACTGGAATTGCGGCAGCTGTCGGCGCGGCTCGAAGCCCTGGAAGGTGAAGTGCGCAAGCCCAAGGATGGTCTGGACTCCCACAGCCCGGCCATGAAAGTGGTACTCGAAACCGCGCGTCAGGTGGCCACGACCGATGCCAATATCCTGATTCTCGGTGAATCCGGCACCGGCAAGGGTGAGCTGTCCCAAGCCATTCACGGCTGGAGCAAACGCGCGAAGAAATCCTGTGTCACGATCAACTGCCCGTCGCTGACCGCCGAGCTTATGGAAAGCGAGCTCTTCGGCCACAGTCGTGGCGCCTTCACCGGCGCCAGCGAAAGCACCCTGGGTCGAGTCAACCAGGCGGACGGCGGGACGCTGTTTCTCGACGAAATCGGCGATTTTCCCCTGACATTGCAGCCGAAGTTGCTGCGTTTCATTCAGGACAAAGAGTACGAGCGCGTCGGTGATCCGGTGACCCGCCGTGCCGATGTGCGCATCCTTGCAGCCACCAACCTCAACCTCGAGGACATGGTCCGCGATGGGCGTTTCCGTGAAGACCTGCTCTATCGCCTGAATGTCATTACCCTGCACCTGCCACCGCTACGCGAACGCCGTGAAGATATCCTGAACCTGGCCGATCGTTTCCTGGCGCGTTTCGTCAAGGAGTATGCCCGTCCCGCGCGCGCGCTAAGCGACGAGGCCCGGGAAGCCCTGCTGGGCTATCGCTGGCCGGGCAACATCCGTGAGCTGCGCAACGTGATAGAGCGCGCGAGCATCATCTGTCCGCAGGAGCGGGTCGAGATCAGTCATCTGGGCATGGCCGAAACCCCGGTCAACAATGCACCGCGCATCGGCGCAGCGCTGAGCCTGGATGAGCTGGAAAAGGCCCACATCGGCGCGGTCCTCGCCACCGCCGACACGCTGGATCAAGCGGCAAAAACCCTGGGCATCGATGCCTCGACGCTGTACCGCAAACGCAAGCAGTACAACTTGTGAGCAATAGCCGATGAAACTGGCGATGAAATTGCGGACCCGGCTTTTCCTGAGCATCTCCGCACTGATCACTGTCGCCTTGCTCGGTCTCCTGCTCGGGCTGGTCAGCGTGATGCAGATGGCCGGCAGCCAGGAAGCACTGACCCGCAGTAACTTCATCACCCTGGACCTGGGACTCAAGCTGCGCCAGACCCTGGGTGATCAACTGATCATCATGCTCAGCGAGAAGCCTGACTCCGCCGCTTTCGCCGCCTCGAAGCAGCACTACTTCCAATTGCTGGAGGAAGGCATCGCCCAGGAACCCGAGCTAAACGCAAGCGAGTACGGCTTCAGAAAAGCCAAGGCTGACTACGAGCGCTTTATCGAAGCTTATGAGGCGTCCCCGGACCCTTCGACTGTGCTCAGCAGCCATGACAACCTGACGGAAAAATTCAACGCACTGCGCAATGGTCTGATCGCCGAGCACAAGCGCGCCCTGGATAACATCAATGATACCGAGCGCCAGGCCCGGGAGCGGGCACTGCTGATTGCAGGGTTACTTGCCCTGGTGGGGCTGGCGGTGCTGATCATCGGCTTCGTGACCGCGCAGGCCATTGCCCGGCGTTTCGGGGCACCCATCGAAGCCCTGGCCAAGGCGGCGGACAATATCGGCCAGGGCAATTTCGATGTCACCCTGCCGATCTCCTCGGCAGTGGAGCTCAACCAGCTGACCCGGCGTTTCGGGATCATGGCCCAGGCGCTGCGTGAACACCAGGCCACCAACGTCGATGAGTTGCTGGCCGGCCAGCAGCGTTTGCAGGCCGTGCTCGACAGCATCGACGACGGGCTGCTGATGATCGACCGTCAGGGCCATCTGGAACACCTTAACCCTGTGGCCCAGCGTCAGTTGGGCTGGGAGTCCGATCGCCTGGGACAGGGACTGGGCACGGCACTGGAGCGCCCCGAACTCGATGAGCAACTGCAACTGGTGCTGCGCGGCGGCACCCTGGAAAGGGCGCCGGAGGACTTGAGTGTCGAAGTCGACGGCGAGTCGCGACTGCTGACCTTTAGCCTGACCCCGGTCAGCCACACCCAGGGCCATATTCTCGGTGCCGTGATGGTGCTGCATGACGTCACGGAGCAGCGTGCCTTCGAACGGGTACGCAGCGAATTTGTATTGCGCGCCTCCCATGAATTGCGCACACCGGTTACCGGCATGCACATGGCCTTCGGATTGTTCCGCGAGCGCACACACTTTGCCCCGGACTCCCGGGAAGCCGACCTGCTCGATACCGTGAATGAAGAGATGCAGCGACTGATGCAGCTGATCAATGACCTGTTGAATTTCTCCCGTTACCAGAACGGTTTGCAGAAACTCACCCTGGCGCCGTGTTCCATCGAGGCGTTGCTGGAACAGGCTCAGTCACGCTTTGCCACATCGGCCGAAGAGAAGGAAATCAGTCTGCTGGTGGAAGTGCAGGGGCCTTTGCCGCGTTTGCAGGCCGATCAGCCACAACTGGAGCGGGTACTCGATAATTTGATCGACAACGCCTTGCGTCACACCGGGCCCGGCGGGCGGATACGCTTGCACGCCCGGCGCCACGGCGATCGGGTCATCATCAGTGTCGAGGACAACGGCGAAGGCATTGCCTACGGTCAGCAGGGGCGGATCTTCGAGCCGTTCGTGCAGGTCGGACGCAAGAAAGGCGGAGCCGGTCTCGGCCTGGCATTGTGCAAGGAAATCGTGCAATTGCATGGCGGACGGATAGGCGTCTATTCACGGCCGGGGCAGGGCACTCAGTTCTACATGGCGCTGACGGTTTAGATCGTGGTCACGCTTCGTCATCCAGGCGCCGGCCGCCCGCCAGACGTCGCCCCCGGGTGATCAATTCAATGAACTGAACCGCGCTCAGCGCGTGGGCGAACAGCCAACCCTGGCCGAACTTCACGCCTTCACTGCTCAGGAACTCGGCCTGGGCCTCATGTTCGATGCCCTCGGCAATCACCTTCAAATGCAGTGACTGGGCCATGTGAATGATGTGCGGGGCCACACCGCTGCTGGCGGCGTCATGTCCCAACGCATCAATGAACGCCTTGTCGATTTTCAGGCAGTCCACCGGCAGGGTTTGCAAATAGGCGAGGCTGCAGTAGCCAGTGCCAAAATCATCGATCAACACCTGGTGCCCGACATCCCGCAGCGATTGCAGGTTTTCCCGGGCCACCACCACATCGACCAGCCCACGCTCGGTAACCTCGAAGGCGATTTGCCGCGCAGCGACGCGGTGCAGGGTCAGCAGCCTCGCCATCACCTGGCCGATGCGCGGAACCATCACATCACACGCCGCGAGATTGACCGAGATGTACAGTTGCGGGTTGGCACGCAGCAACTGGCCGAGTTGCTCGAGCAAACGTTGCAAGACGAAATCCGTCATCTGGCGAATCTGCCCGGTGTCCTCCGCCATCGGAATGAACAGGTCGGGACTGGTCAGGGTACCGTCCGGCCTGCGCCAGCGCAGCAGCGCTTCAGCCCCGACACAGTTGCGGCTATCGAGGTCGAAGATCGGTTGATACAGCACCTGCAACTCGCCCCGGCGAATCGCCCCGGCCAGTTCGGCATCCAGCGACTGCCGCTGTTGCACCAGCAGGAACACCAGGAACCCGACGCATATACCCAGCGCAAGGCTGGCCGGTAGCAGCCACCACCAGACCGAAGGGATATGCATGCCCGTACGCAGGCTGATCAACACCAATTGATACTCCGGGTTGTCGGTGGGCATGCGGTATATCAGGCGTGTCTGGGTGATCTGCAGCGCATCGCGATTTTTCGGGGGCCAGGCCTCGACCGGTGGCCAGATCTGCGAAGAACCCAACACCGGAATCGCGCGCTTACCATGGTCCAGGACTACCAGCAGGCTGCTGCCCGGCGACAGGTCGACCATATCGGTCAAATGCCCGCGAGAGGTCGCGACCCGGAAATTCCCGCGCCCGAGCATCAGGGCGGCGCGGTTTTCATCGGGTTCGGTGGTGGTATTGAGCCAATAGCTGTAGGTCGGGCCTTTGATGTCTGGCGGTCGAATCAGCGACAGCCCTTCCTGGCGAGGGCGATTGGAGCAGATTCGCGAGGAATCCATGTAGGCGGCTTCGTAGACGAAGCGATAATTGAACGTAACCTGTTGCAAGGTCGCGATCATTTCAGCATCGCAACCACGCAGCGGTTGCGCTTCAAGGTCGTCCAGGCTTTCCCGCAGTTGCCCGAAGAGCTGTTCCAGGCGGGCGAGAAAACGTTCACCCTGAGCATTCATTTCTTCGCTTTCGTTTTGCTCGACCTGATGAATGGCGACGAACAGGCTGCCGGCCATCAATAACGTTGCGCTCAAGACAGCCGACATCAGCCCCAGGAACCAGGGGCGATGGAACCAACTACGGAAGGTCTCTCGAGCAGCAGTCATTGCGTAATATCCGATGGATTACCAATGAGTTATAGCTGCTGATTGGGAAATAGCCCGGACCGCCGGGCGGGCGCCATTATTTTGTCTGATTCAACACCAAAAGCAGCGCGGCTGTTTGCGCATCCGGAGTGCCATCGAAGCGTGCCGGGCGGAAGTGCATCTGGAATGCCGCTATCACATGTCGTGTCGCAACATCGAGCTCGCCGGTTTGTGGCGAGGCATAACCCAGGCGGGCCAATTGCGCCTGAAACCAGCTGATGCTCGGTAACTGATCGGCAAACAGCATTTGCTGGCGCGCGACCGCCTGTTCGTTCGGCCAGATACCCAGACCCTCGGCAGCCAGACGCTTCCAGGGGAACAGCGGCCCTGGGTCCAGTTTGCGCAACGGCGCAATATCGCTATGTCCGATGATGTCGCGAGGCTTGATGCCCTGACGCTTGCTGATGTCCTTGAGCAATACGATCAAGGACTGAACCTGATCTTCGCTGTAGGGGTACCACACGCGCCCGTTTGGAGTGTCCTTGAACCCCGGGTTGACGATTTCGATACCAATGGAACTGGAATTGAGCCAGGTCCGGCCATCCCATTCGCTCTCCCCGGCGTGCCAGGCACGAACATTTTCATCCATCAGCTTGTAGATTGTGGCGCCCTTGTCGTCACCGATCAGGTAATGACTGCTGACTTCGCCGCGGGTCAGCAGTTGCAGCGAACGCTCCATCGAGGCGTTGGTGTAATGCACCACCACGAACTGCACACGACTGTCGTAATTGGCTGAAGGATGACTGGTGTCAAAACGGGGACCGCTGGCGCAGCCAGCCAGCAGAACAAGTGACAGGATCAGAGCAAGATATTTCATGGCGAAAGGCAGTACACACAAGACAATAATGCAACAGTGTAACGTAATGCCTTGCGGGTTGACGGCAATCGCCACGAATTAAACAAATATGGAACAAATAATGCTCAGCCCGGCTCCACGCGGTTGCGTCCGGCATTTTTTGCACGGTACAACGCCTGATCGGCTCTTTTAAGCACTTGATCGCTGTGCTCACCCGGCCTGAACGCCGACATTCCGACAGACACGGTAATGGTCACCGGCTCTCCCTTGAAGTGGAACGGACAGGCCTCGATGGAGGCACGCAGGCTTTCCAGCAACTTCAGTCCCGCCGCCGGCACTGTGGATGGCATCAACAGCACAAACTCCTCGCCGCCGAACCGGGCAATGAAGTCCGTTGCGCGAAGACGCTTGCGCAACACGCTGGCAATGATCTTCAGCACTTTGTCACCGGCCAGATGCCCGTAGTTATCGTTGATGCGCTTGAAATGATCGAGGTCGAGCATGGCCAGTAACAGCGTATTGCCATGTTGCTGCCATTGTTTGACTTCATGCTCCAGGCGCTCGCTCCAGGCCGCGCGGTTGGGCAGGCCGGTCAACGGGTCGACCAATGCCTTCTGCCGTTGCTCTTCAAGATGCTCACGGTAACCCTGGGCCTCCTGCTCCATATGGGCGACGCGCTCGGCCAGGCTGTGCAGGCGCGCAGCGACCTCTTGCTCGCGCTCATCGCGTTGTTTCTGGTGCTGGTCCATGGTGCCCAGCAAGCCTTCGAGATGGTTTTCCAGAACGTGTTTGAGACCTTCCAGGTCCGCGGCTTCCTGCATGCTGCTTTGCAAGCCATCAACCTGTTCGCGGATCTGCGTGTCCATCTGCCGCGCAGCCGAACGGTTGTCGGCGTGCCCTGCGGTGGCGGCCTGCAAGTTGCTCTGGAACGATTCGAGGCGCTCGTTCAATCGTTGCAGGTAGGCTTCGAACTCATGCTGGCCGCTGTCGGTAATGGCCAGCATCAACGTGGCGAAGTCGTCGAGAATCGGTAGTAATTCGTACCAGTTCAACCCGTTTTTCAGACGATCGCGCATGGATTCGGCTTGCGGGCGATGACGCTCGGGCAATGTCAGGTCTTCGAGCAGCCCCAGCAGCGTGTGTTCGATGTGGCTGGCCACCGAGCTGTAGGAGGGCTCTGGGGTATCCGGGAGTGCATAGAACGTGTCGTGACCGGATAGAGACTGATCTGCGGCGACCACCTCCTCTGTCGGAGTCGCAAGCAAGGCCTGGCCATCCGGCGATGCTGGCACGATCAGCTCGTCGGGGTTCACTTGCGACTCAAGAGGTGTTTCGATGGTTTCCGGGGTCGGCTTCTCGGTCGACCCGGTTTCTGCCGCGCCTGCACTGGCGGATTGAGGCTCCGCAGCCGCAGGTGCCAGGGCCACGACTGCCGGAGCAGGGGAGGCCTCGGCTGGCTCGGCCGGCGCGGACGCCTCTTCAACTCGCTCAGCCATGGGCACTTCGCAAATTACCGTCTCAATCGCGTCCGGGGCCGCTGGCGCAGGAGAAGCAGTCGTTGATGCCACCGCTTCTTCCGCTTCACGACCGCCGAACAATCGCTGCAACAAGCCCGGCCGACCAGGTTCCGTCGGGGTCTCCAGCTGGCTCAGGGCCTTGCCTTGCAAGCCACTCAGCTCGCTGAGCAACAAGGGCATCTCACGCGCCTGACTGACCCGCGCATCCAGTTGCCTGGCGAAACTCTTGAGTGGCCGGCTCACATCCCGAGGCAGCGGCAATGTTTGCAGTTGAGTGACCAGTGCAGTCAGGGCGGCACTGGTCTGGTTGATCCGGGTTTCCCGACGCTGCTCGGAGTCGAGCACGGCTTTTTCCAGGCGTGGAATCAGCGCGGCCAGGCCGGCGTCCATGTCGTCGGTACGCACGACCTCGCGCATTTCCTTCATGCATTGGTCAACCGCGCGGTCAGTACCTTCCGCCGCCAGGGTGCTGCGCACAAGTCCACGGCGCAGCAAGTCGAGCCGCGCGTCCCAGCGACGTTCGAGCTTTTCCTGTTGTTCGATGCTTTTGAGGTATTTCTCTTTCCAGCGCTGTGCTTCGTCGCTCATTCATGGGTTCCGCGAGGGGCAGGACTCAACGCGGGCAATGCATCGGCCGTGAGCGAACCCGGCAGACGAATCTCTACCGCGACCGGCAGGTGATCGGAAATGGGCTGTGCCAGCACCTCGACCTTTTCCAGGGTCAGGCTCGGGCTCAGCAGGATATGGTCCAGGCAGCGCTGTGGACGCCAACTGGGGAACGTTGCTTCCATTTGCGGCGCGAGCAGGCCGAGATCGCGCAACGCGGAATTTTGCAGCAAGTCACTGGCATGGGTGTTCATGTCGCCCATCAGCACCTGGTGTTTGTAGTCGCCAATCAGATCGCGGATATAGGCCAGTTGCAGGCTGCGCGCCCGGGCACCCAGCGCCAGGTGCATCATGACGACTACCAATGCTTCCGGGCCTTCGCCGAAGCGCACCAGGATGGCTCCGCGCCCCTTTGGGCCCGGCAACGGATGATCTTCAATGGCCCACGGGCGCAATCGACTGAGCACGCCATTGCTGTGCTGGGCCAGGCGACCGAGATTGCGATTGAGTTGTTGATACCAGTAGGGGAAGGCGCCGAGCTGGGCCAGATGCTCAACCTGATTGACGTAGCCTGAACGCAGGCTGCCACCATCGGCCTCCTGCAAGGCGACCAGATCGAAGTCGCCCAGCAGATTGCCGATTTTCTGCAGATTGTCGGCACGCCCGGTGTGCGGCAGCAGATGCTGCCAGCCCCGGGTCAGGTAATGCCGGTAACGCTCGGTGCTGATGCCGACCTGGATATTGAAACTGAGCAAGCGCAGACGACTGTCTGCGGGCAAGCCCGTGGATTCCAGATGATGCTCGTTGACCCGCGGATGATGCAGGCCAACGATGCGTTCAGTACCCCATCGGCGCATGGCAGTGACTGCCCTTAGTTGGCGGCAGCCTTGTTAGCCGCTCGCTCTTTGTCGATCAGTTTGTCGGCCAGTTGCAGGGCCTGTTCGGCACCGCCGGCGGAGCCTACGTCAAAGCGGTATTTGCCATTCACAATCAGGGTTGGAACGCCGGAGATCTCATATTTTTTGGCCAGTTCACGGGCCTGAACTACCTGTCCCTTGATCGCAAAGGAGTCGAAAGTGGCCAGGAATTTTTCCTTGTCTACGCCCTGGGTAGCCAGGAATTCGGCCATATCATTCTTATCGGTCAGCTTCATTTTCTTGTTCTGGATCGCGTCGAACACCGCGGCATGAACCTTATGCTCAACACCCATGGATTCAAGAGTCAGGAACATTTGACCATGAGCGTCCCAAGGACCGCCGAACATCGCTGGAATACGCTTGAAGTTCACATCCGATGGCAGTTTTTCGGCCCAGGGATTGATTGTCGGCTCAAAGTGATAACAGTGCGGGCAGCCATACCAGAACAGCTCCACCACTTCGATCTTGCCAGGCACGGCGACCGGAACCGGATTGCTCAGTTCGACATAAGGTGCGGCGGGGGCTTCAGCAGCCTGGGCAGTCATGCCGAACAGGCTGGCAGCGGCAAAAACGGCGCTGATGATCAGATTACGCATGCTTCACTCCTGGACAAGTTTTTCGCCTCGCGCAACGTGTTTTCAGACAGGTCCTGGCGGGCTTGAGTTCTGTAGTGTAACGGCAGCGGCCACAAAAAAGGGCGGCCAAGGCCACCCTTTTTATACTCGTTGCAACGGATTAATCGAGCGTTAACGTTGCAGGCGATATTTACCCCGTTCAACGCCCGATCCGCCGGCCTTAGTGCAGGCCCTGGATGTAGCTGGACACCGCGGCGATGTCTTCGTCGCTCAGCCGCTTGGCGATGGTCTGCATGGTCTTGGCATCGCCATCGTTGGTGCGGCCGCCTTCTTCCTTGCGGAAATCGGTCAGTTGCTTGGCGATGTATTGAGCGTGCTGGCCACCCAGGTGCGGGAAGCCGGCGGCTGCGTTGCCGGCGCCATTTGGCGAGTGGCAGCCGGTGCAGGATGGCAGGCCCTTGGCCAGGTCACCGCCACGGAACAGGGCTTCACCGCGAGCGACGACTTTAGGATCGGCGGCACCAACGCTGCCTTTCTGGCTGGCGAAGTAGGCGGCGATGTCCGCCAGGTCCTGATCGCTCAGGTTGGTCAGCAGGCCGGTCATTTCCAGAACAGTGCGCTTGCCCGACTTGATGTCGTGCAATTGCTTGGTCAGGTAGCGTTCACCCTGACCCGCCAGTTTGGGAAAGTTTGGCGCCATGCTGTTGCCATCCGGACCGTGGCAGGCGCCACAGACGGCGGCTTTGGCCTGGCCAGCTTTAGCATCACCCGGTTGTACTGCCTCACCTGCAGCATGGGCTATGCCGGAGATGCCCACGGTCAACAGCAGACTCACGATCAATTTCTTCATCAGCTAATCCAACTACGGCTAAGGGTTAAGAGTTATGGACCGGGCTTACTCGCTCATCCAAAGGATGATGGCTTGGTAATCCTCGGCACTGCAGTCCATGCACAAACCACGCGGCGGCATCGCCTTGAAACCCTGGGTCACGTGTTGCACCAGCGTCTCCATACCTTTCGCCAACCTCGGCGTCCAAGCATCCTGATCGCCTTTTTTCGGCGCCATGGGTAGTTGGCCGGAATGACAGGCACCACAAACACGGTTGTACACAGCTTCCGGATCCTGTGTAGCCTGAGCGCTGTAAAGCGGCATCAAGACACCGGCAGCTAGCAGCCATTTCGTCATAAAACGACCTTTTCAGGGTTGAGAGCGAGCTGCGTTCTAGTGCGCAATCAAGGTCTGTCGCTCTCGTGAACTTCATCCTACGCTGGGACAAAGCGCACACAAAATCTGCGGCATTATATACTGGCGTCACTGAAACGGAAGCGACACTGCTTGCCGCACCCATTCCTGGCGCCGCCCACATCGGAAATCCCATGCAACTCAAGAATCCCATCCTCGGTCTGTGCCAACAGTCCACCTTCATGCTCAGCGCCGCCAAAGTCGACCAATGTCCGGATGACGAGGGCTTCGAAGTCGCCTTCGCCGGGCGTTCCAACGCCGGCAAGTCGAGTGCCTTGAACACCCTGACCCACGCCAGCCTGGCGCGCACCTCGAAAACCCCGGGGCGCACGCAACTGTTGAATTTCTTCAAGCTAGACGATGAACGCCGTCTGGTCGACCTGCCGGGCTACGGTTATGCAAAAGTACCGATCCCGCTCAAGCAACACTGGCAGCGTCACCTGGAAGCGTACCTGGGTGGTCGCGAGAGTTTGAAAGGCCTGATCCTGATGATGGACATCCGCCATCCGATGACCGATTTCGACCTGCTTATGCTCGATTGGGCCGTGGCTGCCGGCATGCCGATGCACATTCTGCTGACCAAAGCGGACAAGCTGACCTATGGCGCGGCCAAGAACACGCTGCTCAAGGTTCAGGCGGAAATCCGCAAGGGCTGGGGCGATCTGGTGACGATTCAGCTGTTCTCGGCCCCGAAACGCATGGGCCTGGAAGAAGCCTATACCGTACTGGCAGGCTGGATGGAGCTGGCGGACAAGGGCGCCGAGGTAGAAGCCCAGTAAGGCAGCGAAAGCTGTCTGGGCACTCCAGACAGCTTTCTGCAGGCAAAAAAACCCCGGGCTTCATATGGGGAGGGAGAAGTTCCGGGGTTCAAGCTCTAGACCGCTAGGGCGGGGTCCAGATATCTGCCAACACTTAACACAACATAGGAGCATCGAAGGGCTTCACCAGCCATTCAGTACCTCTGAGTGGTGCTTCGCAAGATTAGTTCAGATTTTTTTCAAATAGCTTTGAAATAACGCCGATAGCCTTGCGGACTAAGCTGTTTGCACCCTTCTGCCGCGGCACCATGCCGCAGCAAGAACACGACATTTTCTGTAGGAGCGAGCTTGCTCGCGATGGAATTTCAGTCGAACACGATGTGCCTGACACTCCATCGCGAGCGAGCTCGCTCCTACAGGAAGGCTCAGTGAGCCTCATCCCAGTTATTTCCAACACCCACTTCGACCAGCAACGGCACGTCCAGTTTCGCGGCTTCGCTCATGTGTACGCGAATTTCATCGCGAACCTTGTCGACCAGGTCTTCACGCACCTCCAGCACCAGTTCATCGTGCACCTGCAAAATGACTTTGGCGTCGAGGCCGGACGCGGTCAGCCAGTTATCCACAGCGACCATGGCTTTCTTGATGATGTCCGCAGCGGTGCCTTGCATCGGTGCGTTGATTGCCGTGCGTTCGGCGGCGGCGCGTTCTTGCGGCTTGTTGGAGTTGATGTCCGGCAGATACAGGCGACGCCCGAAGAACGTCTCGACATAACCTTGCTCGGCGGCCTGGGCACGCGTGCGGTCCATGTACTGGCGTACGCCGGGGTATCGGGCGAAGTAGGTATCGATGTAAGCCTTGGCGGTCTTGGTGTCGACGCCAATGTCCTTGCCGAGCTTCTGCGCCCCCATGCCGTAGATCAGGCCGAAGTTGATCGCCTTGGCGCTGCGGCGCTGGTCGGAGGTCACGTCGGCCAGTTCGACCTTGAACACTTCGGCGGCGGTCGCGGTGTGCACGTCCAGATTGTGGCGGAAGGCGTTCATCAGCCCTTCATCCCGTGACAGGTGCGCCATGATCCGCAACTCGATCTGCGAGTAGTCCGCCGCCAGCAGCTTGTAACCGGCCGGGGCCACGAAGGCCTGGCGGATACGACGCCCTTCGGCGGTACGCACCGGGATGTTCTGCAGGTTCGGATCGCTGGAGGACAGGCGCCCGGTGGAGGCGACAGCCTGGTGGTAAGACGTATGGATCCGCCCGGTGCGCGGGTTGATCTGTTCCGGCAAACGATCGGTGTAAGTGCTTTTCAGCTTGCTCATGGAGCGATATTCCATGAGCACTTTCGGCAATCGGTAGTCGTCTTCCGCCAGCTTGGCCAGCACCTCTTCGGCCGTGGACGGCTGGCCCTTGGCAGTCTTTTTCAGCACTGGCAGGCCGAGTTTCTCGTAGAGGATCACGCCGAGCTGCTTGGGCGAACCGAGGTTGAATTCCTCGCCAGCAATCTCGAAGGCTTCGCGCTCAAGTGCGACCATCTTGTCGCCCAGCTCGATGCTTTGCACGCCCAGCAGAGCGGCGTCGACGAATGCGCCCTGGCGCTCGATGCGCGCCAGCACCGGCACCAGCGGGATTTCGATGTCGGTCAGCACACTGGCCAGGCTCGGAATGGCCGAGAGCTTTTCGAACAGGGCCTGGTGCAGTCGCAGGGTGATGTCCGCATCTTCGGCGGCGTAAGGCCCGGCCTGCTCAAGGGCGATCTGATCGAACGTCAGCTGTTTCACGCCTTTGCCGGCGATGTCCTGGAAGCTCACCGTGGTGTGGTCCAGATACTTCTGAGCCAGGCTGTCCATGTCATGGCGCGTGGCCGTGGAGTTGAGCACGTAGGACTCGAGCATGGTATCGAAGGCGATGCCGCGCACGGTGATGCCGTTGTCCTGTACGCCACCGATTGCGCAGTTGGCCAGGATGTTCATGTCGAACTTGGCGTGCTGGCCGACCTTGAGCTTGTTCGGGTCTTCCAGAATCGGCTTTAGCGCGCGCAGGACCGTGTCGCGATCCAGCTGCTGCGGCACGCCGATGTAGGAATGGGTCAACGGGATGTAGGCCGCTTCGTTAGCCTGAACCGCGAATGACAGCCCCACCAATTGCGCCTGCTGCGCGTCGATGCCGGTGGTTTCGGTGTCGAAGGCAAACAGCTTGGCGTTGTTCAGCTTTTCCAGCCAGGCATCGAAACGCGCCTGATCGAGGATGGTTTCGTAGGCGGCTTCAGCAGCGGCGGCCGGTGCTTCGGCCTCTGGTTCGCTGAACAGATCGTTGGCCGGTGCAGGCTCGGCGGCAGCGCTCAGTTCCAGGCGTTTGGCGTCGCGATCAAGGTCGTTCAGCCAGCTCTTGAACTCCAGCAGGCTGTACAACTCGTAGAGTTTCGCCGGATCTTCCGCGCCCATTTGCAGGTCGTCGAGGCCAATGTCCAGCGGTACGTCGACCTTGATGGTCGCCAACTGATAGGAAAGGAAGGCCATTTCCTTGTGCTCTTCGAGCTTGGCCGGCAGGGTCTTGGCACCGCGAATCGGCAGGGTTGGCACGATGTCGAGCTGCGCATAGAGCTCGGTCAGACCGCCGTTCACACCGACCAGCAGGCCTGAAGCCGTCTTCGGGCCAATCCCCGGAACGCCCGGAATGTTGTCGGAAGAATCGCCCATGAGCGCCAGATAATCGATGATCTGCTCCGGAGCGACGCCGAATTTCTCCTTCACGCCCTCCACGTCCATGCTGCTACCGGTCATGGTGTTGACCAAGGTAATGTGACCATCGACCAGTTGCGCCATATCCTTGTCGCCCGTGGAGATGATTACCGGACGATCCGCCGCCGCACTGCTGCGGGCCAGGGTGCCGATCACGTCATCGGCCTCTACGCCTTCGACGCACAGCAGCGGGAAGCCCAGGGCGATCACGCTCTGGTGCAGCGGCTCGATCTGCACGCGCATGTCGTCAGGCATACTCGGACGGTTGGCCTTGTATTCGGCGTACATGTCATCGCGAAAAGTCCCACCCTTGGCGTCGAACACCACGGCAAACGGACTATTCGGATATTGCTTGCGCAGGCTCTTGAGCATGTTCAACACGCCCTTGACCGCGCCGGTCGGCAGGCCTTTGGACGTGGTCAGCGGTGGCAGCGCGTGAAAGGCGCGGTACAGGTAAGAAGAACCGTCCACCAGGACGAGGGGGGCTTGGCTCATGAGCAGGATCAACCTTTTCGGCGGGTCCGGCGCTAGAATAGCGGGACCGTTGACGACAAAGGGACAAGGTTATCATGCGCACACTAAATCGCCTGTTGCTGGCTGGCTTGTTTGCAATCACTCCATTGGCCGTCATGGCGGCGGACGATGCGCCATCGCCGGAACCGGATGTGACCATTCGCACGGAAGGCGACAATACGATCAAGGAATACCGCCAAAATGGCTTCCTGTATGCCATTCAGGTAACACCGAAGGGCGGAAAACCCTACTTTCTGGTGCGCGCCGATGGATCGGACGGTAACTTTATCCGCTCGGATCAGCCCGATATGCTGATTCCGTCGTGGAAGATTTTCGAGTGGAAGTAGTTTCTTAATTTCAATCGGCGCTGGCTCAACAATGGCGCCCGTACTGGCAGCTTAAACATGTCTGTGTTCACCCCCCTGGCTCGGCCCGAGCTGGAAGCTTTTCTCGCCCCTTATGGCCTCGGCCGCCTGCTTGATTTCCAGGGGATTGCCGCCGGTAGCGAAAACACCAATTTTTTTATCAGCCTGGAGCAGGGCGAATTTGTCCTGACCCTGGTCGAGCGCGGCCCGGTTCAGGAAATGCCGTTCTTCATCGAACTGCTCGACGTGCTGCACGGCGCCGACCTTCCAGTGCCTTACGCCCTGCGCACCACCGACGGCGTGGCCTTGCGCGAACTGGCGGGCAAACCGGCATTGCTGCAACCACGCCTGGCCGGCAAGCACATCAAGCAAGCCAATGCGCAACATTGCGCGCAGGTCGGTGAGTTGCTTGGCCATCTGCACCTGGCGACCCAGGCCAACATGATCAAGCGCAAAACCGATCGCGGCCTGGACTGGATGCTGGAAGAGGGCACGCAGTTCCTCTCGCACCTCGGTGCCGAACAGAAGGACCTGCTGCAACGGGCGCTGGAAGAAATCACCCGACAGAAAGAAAAAATCCTCGCTCTGCCGCGGGCGAACATTCACGCCGATCTGTTCCGCGACAACGCAATGTTCGAAGGCACACACCTGACCGGACTGATCGACTTCTACAACGCCTGCTCCGGGCCGATGCTCTACGACGTGGCGATTGCCTTGAACGACTGGTGCTCGGACGACGAGGGCGTGATCGATGGACCGCGAGCACGGGCCTTGCTGGGCGCTTATGCGGCCCTGCGACCGTTCACTGCTGCCGAAGCCGAGTTGTGGCCGACCATGCTGCGGGTGGCTTGCGTACGGTTCTGGTTGTCACGCTTGATCGCGGCAGAGTCGTTTGCCGGGCAGGACGTGTTGATTCACGATCCGATGGAATTCCAGCTGCGCCTGGCGCAGCGGCAGACGGTCAATACGCCGTTACCTTTCGCCCTTTAAAGGCTTCGCGAGCAGGCTCGCTCCCACAGGTTCACGGTGATCCTTGTGGGAGCGAGCCTGCTCGCGAATGGGGGCGCCATTTTTTTCGAATTACAACGACTCCAGGCACCCCGCCAGATCATTCCCCAATTTCTCCAGCACCTGCTCATAGCCCTGGGCCGTCGCCGGCGTGTAACCGCCCAACGCATCCAGTTCCGCCAGCTTCACCGGTAAACCCGCCACCAGGGTTTCCGCCAGGCGCGGACGCAGCGGTGGTTCGCTGAACACGCAGGTCTTGCCGACTTCCTGCAAACGCGCGCGCATCGCCGCGACATGCTGGGCACCGGGTTGCACTTCGGCCGCGACGCTGAACACACCCACGTGCTTGAGGCCGTAGGCGTCTTCGAAGTAATCGAACGCTTCGTGGAACACGAAGTAAGGCTTGCCCTGAACATCGGCCAGGCGTTTCTTCAGGCGCGCATCCAACGCATCGAGACGCTCGTCGAAGGCTTTCAGGTTGCTCTGATAGCGCACGGCATTGTCAGGATCGACGGCACTCAGGTCAGCCGCCATTTTCGTGGCGATGACCCGGGCGTTGACCGGCGACAGCCACAAATGTGCATCCAGGCTGCCTGGGCGATGATCGTGGTCGTGGTCGTCGGCTTCTTCGGCGTGGGAGTGGCTATCTTCGGCAAAACGGCGCAGTTTCATGCCTGGCAAATCCTGCACGGCCACGCTGGGCAGTGTACGACCATTGAGCACGCGAGGCAGGAAACCTTCCATGTCCGGGCCGATCCAGTACAGCAGGTCCACCGATTGCACCTTGCGTACATCGGAAGGGCGCAGCGCATAGTTGTGCGGCGAGGCACCCGGTGGCAGCAAGACCTCAGGAATCGCCACGCCGTCCTGCACCGCTGCGGCGATCAACTGCAGGGGTTTGACGCTGGCAAGGACCTTGACCTCGGCCTGCGCCGGACCGATCAGCAGAAAACTTGTGAAAAATGCGACAAAGATAGAAAAAAGACGGGACACGATGACCACTCGAAGAGGCGAGAACGGGTAACATAATAACGTCTCTCACAAAACTCGTCGCCGCTCATGCTAAAAACACCGATTGCCAGCCGCCCCCACGACCACTCGCATTGCGTTCACAGCGCTTTGTCCGAGGCCGATGCCCTGTGCGCTCGTCAAGGCCTGCGCCTGACCGCATTGCGCCGGCGGGTGCTGGAACTGGTGTGGCAAAGCCACAAGCCGTTGGGCGCCTACGACATTCTTGCGGTCCTCAGCGAGCAGGACGGTCGCCGCGCCGCGCCGCCGACGGTGTACCGCGCGCTGGATTTCCTGCTGGAAAACGGCCTGGTCCATCGGATTTCCTCGCTCAACGCCTTTATCGGCTGCAATCACCCGGAACATGCACACCAGGGTCAGTTCCTGATCTGCCGTGTGTGCCACGCCGCCATCGAGCTCGAGCAAAAATCCATCAGCGACGCGATCATCGCCAGCGCCAGGGATGTCGGGTTTGTCGTCGAAGGCCAGACCGTCGAAGTGGTTGGTCTGTGCTCGGGTTGCCAGGGGGCTTGATGAGCAACGCGCTGATCCGTCTAGAGCAGGTTGCCGTCACGTTCGCCGGGCAACCGGTGCTGGACAACATTGAGCTGAGTGTCGAGCCGGGGCAGATCGTGACCCTGATCGGCCCCAACGGCGCCGGCAAAACCACACTGGTACGTGCCGTGCTCGGCCTGTTGAAACCGGACAGCGGCAACGTCTGGCGCAAGCCGAAACTGCGGGTCGGCTACATGCCGCAAAAACTCCATGTCGATCCGACCCTGCCGCTGTCGGTGCTGCGCTTCCTGCGCCTGGTGCCGGGCGTAGACCGTGCGATGGCCTTGGCGGCACTCAAGGAAGTCGGCGCCGAGCACGTCATCGACAGTCCGGTGCAAAGCGTTTCCGGTGGTGAAATGCAACGCGTGCTACTGGCCCGGGCCCTGTTGCGCGAACCGGAACTGCTGGTACTGGACGAACCGGTACAGGGTGTCGACGTGGCCGGCCAGGCTGAGCTGTACAGCCTGATCACCCGCCTGCGCGACCGTCACGGTTGCGGCGTGCTGATGGTCTCCCACGATTTGCATCTGGTGATGAGCACCACGGATCAAGTGGTTTGCCTCAATCGTCACGTCTGCTGTTCAGGCCATCCCGAGCAGGTCAGCGGCGATCCGGCGTTCGTCGAGCTGTTCGGAAAAAACGCACAAAGCCTGGCGATTTATCACCACCATCACGACCACGCCCACGACTTGCATGGCTCAGTGGTCAAGGCGCCCGCATCGGGCAAACCCCATGTTCACGGAGATGGCTGCAAGCATGGCTGATTTTCTGCTCTACGCCCTGCTTGCAGGCCTGGCCCTGGCCGTTGTCGCGGGCCCGCTGGGGTCTTTCGTGGTCTGGCGGCGCATGGCTTATTTTGGCGACACCCTGTCCCACGCGGCACTGCTCGGCGTGGCCCTGGGCTTCCTGCTGGATGTCAGCCCGACGGTTGCCGTGACCGTTGGCTGTCTGCTGCTGGCGGTGTTACTGGTGACCTTGCAACAACGTCAGCCCTTGGCATCCGACACGCTTTTGGGAATTCTCGCCCCCAGCACGCTCTCTCTGGGCCTGGTGGTACTAAGCTTCATGCACGAAGTGCGGATCGACCTGATGGCGTATCTGTTCGGCGACCTGCTGGCAATCAGTCCAACCGATCTGGCCTGGATTCTTGGCGGCAGTGCGGCAGTGCTGGCCTTGCTGGTTGCATTGTGGCGGCCATTGCTGGCGATCACGGTGCATGAAGAACTGGCCAGGGTCGAAGGCCTTCCGGTGGCCGGATTGCGCCTGGCGCTGATGTTGCTGATCGCCGTGGTGATTGCCGTGGCGATGAAAATCGTCGGCGTGCTACTGATCACTTCGTTGCTGATCATCCCGGCGGCTGCGGCACAACGTCACGCCCGCTCGCCGGAGCAGATGGCACTGGGCGCGAGCCTGCTGGGCATACTCGCCGTGTGTGGCGGGCTGGCGTTGTCCTGGTTCAAGGACACCCCGGCCGGCCCGTCGATTGTGGTGGCAGCCGCCGCGCTGTTTCTGCTGAGTTTTGTTCTGCCCCGCCGAGGGGTGTAGACTTGCTCGTTTTTTGCGCAAATAGAGAGTCGCAGGAATGAAGTCGTTCGCCTCCCGTTATCTGCTCCTTGTCGCATTTTCTTTGCTGCTGGGCGCCTGCCAAAGCACGCCACCGGCGGCCACCGAGGCCGCCAATGCGCGAGCCACGGCCATCGTACAGCTGGAACAAAACATCGCCAGCGATGAACTGGCCACCGCCGAAGACCAATTGGCGGCCTTGCAGGCCGAATCGCCCAACGATGCATCCCTTGAGCAGTACCAGCGGCAACTGGCCGAAGCCTATCTGCGCCGCAGCCAGATCGTGCTGCAAAAAGGTGATGTGGATGCCGCTGCAACCGCCCTGAGCCGTGCCCGCGCGTTGATGCCCAAGGCTCCGGCACTGACCGGCGGAGTCAACGGCTCGATTGCCCAGGCGCGCAAGGCCGAGCTGGAAAAAGCCGAAGCCGCCCTGAAGGCTGCCGAAGCCAAGCCAAAAGCCAAGGTCATCGATCTGACGGCTGAAAGCACCACGGTCGCGCTGAATATCAACGATATGGGCAAACTGCGTCGCCAACTGGATGCCATCGCCGCCGATGTGGTGAATTTTCAGTGCGGCGTGAGCATTCAGGCTCCACGCACCGATGATTACCCTTGGCTGGCGACATTGCTGACAAAACGGGTGAACAAACTCGATCCCGAGTTTGACCTGAAACTGGAGCGACAGATTTTGCGCAGTGTTCCGGCGCAGATGGTTCTAACGCCCCGCAAATCTTAAAAGCATCGCGAGCAAGCTCGCTCCCACAGTAGAGACGTGTTGGTCACAAGATTTGTGGCAACTCGGATCCCTGTGGGAGCGAGCTTGCTCGCGATGGCGGCCTCTTTAACTCCAAAGATCCTCAGGCCGGAATCGCCCTGGCCTTCGCCTCCCTGTCCCAAACCCGATGTTGCCCGATCGCGGCGAAAAACCCTTTGATCAACTTCGCGTCCGTCCCCACGATCAATCCCGCATCAGCCTCCAGCTTCAACACATCCAGCAACTGCTTCGCTTCACCCTGCAAGGCGATAGCCTTGAGATGTTTGTATGCCTCCAGCAGGTAATGCAGCGCCACGCCGTCCGTACTCAGCGCCTTGATCGACGCGGCTCCGCCCGGCACGAACACCGCGTCGAATGCCACCGACGGCGAGCCCTCCATCGAAGCATCGACCACCAGGGTTTTGCCATCGGCGGTTTTCACGGGTGCAGAGGTCGGCCCCAGTAACTTCGCGTGAGCGCCCTGCGCTGCAAGCGCTTTCTTCATCGCATCAATCGCAACGCTATCAACGCCATTGGCCGCCAGAATCGCGACTTTTCGCGTCTTGATGTTCTCCGGCAATAAATTGGCCTGGCTCAATGCCGGAGAGTGATCCGGTGCGGTTTTGCGCACCTCGACGGTTCCTCGAGCCGGCGTAGGCAATCCAAGGTTCTGCGCCACTCGCTTGGCCAACTCCAGATCGATATTGGCGAGAATTTCGTTCACTTCCCGGGCGCGGATCGCCTCACGCTCAACCTTGCCCAATTCAAAGCTGTAGGCCGAGATGATGTGCTCCCGTTCATGCTCACTCATGCTGTGGAAAAACAAGCGAGCCTGGGAGAAGTGGTCAGCGAACGATTCGCTGCGCTGGCGAATCTTGTTGGCGTCGATGCGCTCCGGATAACTCTCGAATCCTCCATCCTGCGCCGAAACAGGCGTTTCCTTTGGCCAGCCGCCATCGATGGAGTTCGGCTCATAAGACGCACGTCCCTTGTCGATGGTGGCGCGGTGCTGCGCATCCCGCTGACCGTTGTGGAAGGGCGACACCGGACGGTTGATCGGGATCTCGTGAAAGTTCGGCCCGCCAAGTCGGCTGATTTGCGTGTCGGTGTAGGAAAACAATCGACCTTGCAGCAGGGGGTCGTTGGAGAAATCGATCCCCGGAACGATATGCCCGGGGCAGAAGGCAACCTGCTCGGTTTCGGCGAAGAAGTTGTCCGGGTTGCGGTTCAGCACCATCTTGCCCAACGGCGTGATGGGCACCAGTTCTTCGGGGATCAGCTTGGTAGGGTCGAGAATGTCGAAATCGAAGGCGTGTTCATTTTCCTCTTCGATGACCTGCACCCCCAACTCCCATTCCGGGTAGTCGCCGATCTCAATCGACTCCCACAGATCACGCCGATGGTAGTCGGCGTCCTTTCCCGCAAGTTTCTGCGCTTCGTCCCACACCAGGGAGCAAGTGCCGGCGGTAGGGCGCCAGTGGAATTTGACGAAGCGCGACTTGCCCTCGGCATTGATCAGGCGAAAGGTGTGCACGCCGAAGCCCTGCATGCTGCGCAGGCTTTTCGGGATCGCCCGGTCGGACATTGCCCACATCACCATGTGCGCCGACTCCGGTACCAACGAAACAAAGTCCCAGAACGTATCGTGGGCCGAGCCACCGGTAGGGATTTCGTTATGCGGCTCGGGTTTGACCGCGTGCACGAAGTCGGGAAACTTGATCGCATCCTGTATGAAAAACACCGGCATGTTATTGCCCACCAGGTCGAAGTTGCCTTCGTCGGTGAAGAACTTCACGGCGAAACCCCGTACATCACGCACGGTATCGCCTGACCCTCGCGGCCCCTGTACCGTGGAAAAGCGCACGAACACCGGCGTTTTCTTCGCGGGGTCCTGCAGGAAACCGGCCTTGGTCAGCACCGAGTGGTTTTCATAGCTCTGGAAATAACCATGGGCACCGGTGCCGCGAGCGTGAACGATGCGTTCGGGAATGCGCTCGTGATCAAAATGCGTGATCTTTTCACGCATGATGAAATCTTCCAGCAGCGACGGTCCGCGGGCCCCGGCCTTCAGGGTGTTCTGGTTGTCCGCCACCTTCACACCCTGGTTAGTGCGCAAGGCCTGCTCAGTGGCATCGGAGCGAAATGCTTCCAGGCTGTCGAGCTTGGCGTTGGTGTTGTGGCGGTCCGGGGTATCGGTCCCGGCCAGGACGCTCTTGGTGGCGGCAGGCTTCTTGGTACTCATCAGGCGTGAACTCCTCAGGCATATTCCAGTGGCCTAAGTAGTGACTGACGAGCTTATTCAGCCGTTCCTTTTTTCTGACCTTTGATCGCGTTATTGCCAAATGACAGGACAAATGCGAAATAAATGCTAAGAACCTCTATACGGACAGGCTAAAATGCGCGCCCGGCTAACCGCTGACCCTTTTCTAACGCGCCCCACAAGGTTCGCTACGTGATCGAGTTTCAAAACGTCCATAAAACCTACCGCGTCGCCGGTAAGGAAATCCCCGCGCTGCATCCGACCAGTCTGACGATTGAGAACGGGCAGGTTTTCGGCTTGATCGGTCATTCCGGCGCAGGAAAAAGTACCCTGCTGCGTCTGATCAATCGCCTGGAAAACGCCAGTGGCGGCAAGATCACCGTCGACGGTGAAGAAGTCACCGCGCTCGACGCCAACGGCCTGCGCCGCTTCCGTCAGCAGGTCGGGATGATTTTCCAGCACTTCAACCTGCTGGCCTCCAAGACCGTCGCCGACAACGTCGCACTGCCACTGACCCTGGCCGGCGAACTGTCGCGCAGCGAGATAGATTCGCGCGTGGCCGAGTTGCTGGCGCGGGTCGGTTTGTCCGACCACGCGAAAAAGTACCCGGCGCAATTGTCCGGCGGGCAAAAGCAGCGTGTCGGCATTGCCCGCGCCCTGGCGACCAAGCCAAAAATCCTGCTGTGCGATGAAGCCACCAGCGCTCTCGACCCGCAAACCACTGCATCGGTCCTGCAATTGCTGGCCGAGATCAATCGCGAGCTGAAACTGACCATCGTGTTGATCACCCACGAAATGGACGTGATCCGCCGGGTCTGCGACCAAGTGGCCGTGATGGACGCCGGCATGATCGTCGAGCAAGGCTCGGTGGCCGAGGTGTTCCTGCATCCGAAGCACCCGACCACCAAACGCTTTGTGCAGGAAGACGAGCAGATCGACGAAAGCGAACAGCGTGACGACTTCGCTCACGTACCGGGGCGCATCGTGCGTCTGACCTTCCAGGGCGATGCGACCTACGCGCCGTTGCTGGGCACCGTCGCCCGGGAAACCGGGGTGGACTACAGCATCCTGGCCGGTCGTATCGACCGCATCAAAGACGTCCCTTACGGGCAACTGACCCTGGCCGTGACCGGCGGTGACATGGAGGCGGCGTTCGCCCGCTTCACCGCAGCCGACGTCCACATGGAGGTGCTGCGTTAATGGAAGCCCTGACAAGTTTCTTCGCCAATATCGACTGGTTCGAAATCTGGCTGGCCACTGGCGACACCCTGCTGATGCTCGGCGGTTCGCTGTTGTTCACCGTGCTGCTCGGCTTGCCGCTGGGCGTACTGCTGTTCCTGTGCAGCCCGCGCCAGTTGCTGGAAGCCAAAGGTGTCTACGCGATGTTGTCGCTGGTGGTGAACATCCTGCGTTCGCTGCCGTTCATCATCCTGTTGATCGTGATGATTCCGTTCACCGTGTTGATCACCGGCACATCCCTCGGCGTTGCCGGTGCGATCCCGCCACTGGTGGTGGGTGCCACGCCGTTCTTCGCGCGCCTGGTGGAAACCGCCCTGCGTGAAGTGGACCGCGGCATCATCGAAGCCACCCAGGCCATGGGTGCGACCACGCGACAGATCATCACCAATGCGTTGCTGCCTGAGGCTCGTCCGGGCATCTTCGCGGCGATTACGGTGACCGCAATTACACTGGTGTCCTACACGGCGATGGCGGGTGTTGTCGGCGCCGGTGGTCTGGGTGACCTGGCGATCCGCTTCGGTTACCAGCGTTTCCAGACCGATGTGATGGTCGTGACAGTGGTGTTGCTGCTGGTATTGGTCCAGGTACTACAAACCGTTGGCGACAAGTTGGTCGTCCACTTTTCCCGCAAGTAAGACATGAGCCGGCCATTCGCTGGCAGGCGCCAAACGGGCGCCTCACAAGGAGTTAGCTGAATGAAAAAACTACTCGTCGCCTTCGCTGCCGTTGCCGCATTCTCGGCCCACGCGGCTGACACCCTGACCGTCGCGGCCACCCCGGTGCCACACGCCGAGATCCTCGAATTCGTGAAGCCGACCCTGGCCAAAGAAGGCGTGGACCTGAAGGTCAAGGTCTTCACCGACTACATCCAGCCGAACGTGCAGGTCGCGGAAAAGCGCCTGGATGCCAACTTCTTCCAGCACCAGCCGTACCTGGATGAGTTCAACAAGGCCAAGGGCACAAACCTGGTATCCGTCGCCGGCGTGCACCTGGAACCCCTGGGCGCTTACTCCAGCAAGTACAAGACCCTCGCTGAATTGCCTGGCGGCGCCAACGTGGTGATCCCGAACGACGCCACCAATGGCGGCCGTGCACTGTTGCTGATGGCCAAGGCCGGGCTGATCAAGTTGAAGGATTCGAACAACATCCTGTCGACCGTGAAGGACATCACCGAGAACACCAAGGACCTGAAAATCCGCGAACTGGAAGCCGCGACCATCCCGCGCGTGCTGACCCAGGTCGACCTGGCGCTGATCAACACCAACTACGCGCTGGAAGCCAAGCTTGATCCGGCCAAGGACGCGCTGGTCATCGAAGGCAACGACTCGCCGTACGTGAACATCCTGGTGGCTCGCCCGGATGACAAGGACAGCGAGGCGATGAAGAAGCTGGTTGCAGCTCTGCACAGCCCGGAAGTGAAGGCCTTCATCCTCGAGAAGTACAAAGGCGCGGTAGTGCCGGCGTTCTGATTGAACTGCGGAAACGAAACAGGGGACGCCAAGTGCGTCCCCTTTTTTGTGCCTTGAAATATAGACCCCTGTGGGAGCGGGCTTGCTCGCGAAGGCGGTGTGTCAGCCACTATCAATGTCGGCTGAACCACCGCCTTCGCGAGCAAGCCCGCTCCCACAGGGTTTTGTGTCGCTTAATTACGCTTGAGCATCACCGGCAACTGCGCCACCAGCTTCGCGTTGTTCAACGGCGCCCGGATGAAGCCGCGCTGCGTGCCGTCCGGCCCGATCACCGCGAGGTTGCCACTGTGGTCGACGGTGTAGTTTGGCTTGTTGGTGTCCGCCGGAATGAACGGAATGCTCACCGCGTTGGAGACCTTTTGCAGCTCATCGATCGACTTTGGCGTCAGGCCGACAAATTGCGGGTCAAAGTAGCCCAGGTACTGCTTGAGCTGCTGGGGGGTGTCGCGATTGGGGTCGATACTGACCAGCACGATCTGCAGCTTATCCACCGCCTCGGGCGGCAACTCGCTCTTGATCTGTCGCAGCTGGGCCAGGGTGGTAGGACAGACGTCCGGGCAGAAGGTGTAGCCGAAAAACAGCAGGCTCCACTTACCCTTCAATTCATTGATCGCGACCGGCTGGCCGTCCTGATTGGTCATCGTCACGTCCGGCAGATTGCGGCTTTGCGGCAGCAAAATGATACCGGCGTCGATCAGCGCCGTCGGGTCGCCCTGGTCTTTCCCGGACAGTACCTTGTTGACGGTCAGGCCCAGGATCAGTGCGACCAGGGCGACGAGGATGAAGACGGTTTTCTGGGTTCGAGTCATAGGTTCAACAGTAAGTAGTGGTCTACGAGCAGGGCGATAAACAGCAGGAACAAGTAGTAAATAGAGTACTTGAACGTGTTGATCGCCGCGTGCGGCCTAGTGCCACGGTACAACACCACGGCCCATTGCAGAAAGCGCGCGCCCAGCCCGAGCGCGCAGACCAGGTAGAGCATACCGCTCATGTGGATCACGTAGGGCATCAGGCTGACGGCGAGCAGCGCAAAGGTATACAGCAGGATATGAATCTTGGTGTAGTGCTCGCCATGGGTGACCGGCAGCATCGGGATGTCGGCCTTGGCGTATTCCTCCTTGCGATGGATTGCCAGCGCCCAGAAGTGCGGCGGGGTCCAGGCGAAGATGATCAGCACCAGCAGCAGCGGTTCGGCGCTGACATGACCGGTGGCTGCGGTCCAGCCGAGCAAGGGCGGCGCGGCACCGGCCAGACCGCCGATGACGATGTTCTGCGGGGTCGCACGCTTGAGGAATCCGGTGTAGATCACCGCATAGCCAAGCAGCGAGGCGAGGGTCAGCCACGCGGTCAGAGGGTTGGTAAACGCCAGCAGCATGGCTTGCCCGAGGGCCGCCAATACCAGCGCGAACGTCAGCGCGGCGGTCGGAGATATCCGGCCTTCGGCGAGCGGCCGTTTGTGGGTGCGCGCCATCACCGCGTCGATGCGCCGGTCCACCACATGATTGACCGCCGCGGCGCCACCGGCACACAGGGCGATGCCCAGGTTGCCGAACACCAGCACCGTCCACGGCACCCCGGCACGGGTCGCGAGGAACATCCCCACCAGTGACGTGATGAGCATCAGCACCACGACTTTGGGTTTTGTCAGTTCCAGGTAGTCACGCCAGATCGCCTGACTGGGACGTTCGCCGATCAGAATCGCCATGGCATCTCTCCTTTTATTGTTATGGGCCCGGCTGAATGTTTACGCAGGCTGAAGCGCCAGCGCGTTGGCTGTTTGACCCGGACCAGACTGGTTCGGGCGTGGTAGTTGACCAGCACCATGGTCAGCAACAGCGCCGCGCCGCCCGCGTTATGCGCGACGGCCAGCGGCAGCGGCAAATGGAACAGCACATTGCTGATGCCCAGGGTGATTTGTGCGCCAAGGGCGATCAGCACCAGGGCTGCCAGGCGTGTCATGCCGACCGCCTTCAATTGCCAGGCCAGACCGAGCAACACCAGGGTGACCAGCAAGGCGCCGATGCGATGGGTCAGGTGGATGGCCGTACGGGCATCGCTGTCCAGTTGCCCGCCGAGGTAATTCGGGCCGATGTGTTGGGTCAGATGAAAGCCATTGGCAAAATCGGCAGGCGGCAGCCATTGGCCGTGACAGGTTGGAAAGTCGATGCAGGCCACGGCGGCGTAGTTGGAACTGACCCAGCCACCGAGGGCGATTTGCCCGATCACCAGCAACAGCCCCGCCGTCGCCCAGTGCTGCAAACGTCGTGGCACGGTCAGCGCCGGCAGCACGCCGGACAGGCGCAAGGTCAGCAGAAACAACAGGCTCAAGGTCGCGAAGCCGCCAAGCAAATGCCCGGTGACCACCTGCGGCCAGAGCTTGAGCGTTACCGTCCACATGCCGAACGCGGCCTGTCCGATGACCACCGCCAACAGAAACAATGGCAACTTCACCGGTTGCCCCGGATGACGGCGATGCAACCACGCACGACCAGCCAACACCGCGATCAACACGCCCAGCGTGCCAGCGAAGTAGCGGTGTATCATCTCGTTCCAGCCCTTGTGGGCCTCGACCGGAGCGTCCGGGAAATGCAATTCGGCATGGGCCAGCTGGGCTTCGCTTTTCGGCACGCTGATGAAACCGTAGCAGCCTGGCCAGTCCGGGCAGCCGAGGCCGGCGTGGGTCAGGCGGGTGTAGGCGCCGAGCAATACCACGATCAGAGCCAGCAAGGTGGCAAACAACGCGAGGCGAAATCCAGGCTTGGCCATGACGATGCCCTTATCCGATGTTCGACAGTTTCAGCAGGTGGCGCAGATCGTTCAGCAGGTCCTTGCCCTTCACCGACGGGTCGTAGCGCAGCACCAGATTGCCGTGGGGGTCGATGATCCACAGGTGCGGCGCGTCATTGCTCTGAGCGCCTTTTGTGTAGGCAGGCAAGTCCAGTGAATAGCGTTGCAACTGCGGGTACTCGCGTTGAAGTTTAGTCTCGTAATCGCTGTTCAGCGCCTGCGCGGCGGCCAATGCATGGCTAGCGCGGGACGCATCGCGGCCGAGGCCGATCTGGATCTGCCGCGCCAGATACACCAGTTGCTGGCAGTCCACCGCGCAATCTTTGGGCGCGGTCACCAGGATTTGCCAACGCTCTTCCTGGGCCTGCACGCCAATGTCCGCGCGGGTCTGACCGTTGCCGATCAGTTCGCCGTGATAACTGCGGCCCTCGGGCACCCAGAAATTCAGCTTGTACATGCCGGTGGCAAGGATCATCGGACCGATTACCCCGAGCAGGATCAGCAGCAGTTGCATACGGCCCTTGCGCCGGTTCACCGAAGGTTTCGCCTCAGACATGCTGGGTGGATTCATGGCCGCTCCCATGGTGTTTCTCCTTTGCGTTGTGCCAGCCGAGATAGAGATAAAGACCGAACAGGGCGATCGCCATGGCGAACCACTGCACGGCATAAGCGATGTGTTTTTCCGGGCCCATGGCGACTACCGGCCAGTCGGCCTGATAGGTGGCGTGGCCGGTTTCGGCGCGTAGCTCAAAGGCAAAGCCTTCGCGGTTCAGCGTCTTCCAGAGACGGGCCGGTTCAACGGCCGTAATCAGCTTCGGCCACGTCGCTGTTTCCGGGTCTGCATGCAACTGAAATGGTGCACCGGGGGAGACGTAGACCCACGCGTCGAGGCTGACTGCCTCGGCAGGTGTCTTGAATTGCACGGGTGTGCGGCGTTCCGGCCAGGGCAGCCAGCCGCGATTGACCAGCAGCCAGAGCCCGCTGGCCTGATCATGAAAGGGTTGCAACAGCTCGACGCCGACCCTGCCGTTACGTTGACTGTTGTCCAGCAGCAGGCTGTGTTCGGCATCGAAGCGGCCGTGCAGGCGAACCCGGCGGAAAGCCGGGTCAGCGGTGTATTGCAGTTCAGTGCTGGCCATCGGCTCGGCGGCCCGGCGCTCGGCGTAGGTGTGCAGCAGCGCGCTTTTCTCCGCGCCCCGGCTCAATTGCCAGAACCCCAGGGACACCAGTAGCGGCAGCAACAGTGCGACCACCAGCGTTGGCACGATACCCGGCCGAAAGCGCTTCATGGCATCGCCAGAAAGTTGGTCATCGCGATAGCTATACTCAAGTGCATCGCTTGTCCCCCGGAGGTCCCACCATGCTCAAAGCAGCCATCGTCCTGATGCTGATTGCCACGGTTGTCAGCCTGTTCAGCGGCCTGTTTTTTCTGGTCAAGGACGACAGCAGCTCAAACCGCCTCGTCATTGCCTTGAGTGTGCGAGTAACGCTGGCCGCCCTTACCCTCGGTCTGATCACCTGGGGTTTTTTCAGCGGCCAGCTGGTTTCTCATGCCCCCTGGTAGCCGTGTAGGAGCCAGCTTGCTGGCCCCTACAGTACGTAGACGAAAACGAACAACCCGATCCACACCACATCCACGAAGTGCCAGTACCAGCTCGCCGCTTCGAAGCCGAACTGGTGCTCGCTGTCGAAGTGCCCGCGCATGACCCGCATCAGCATCACGAACAGGATGATGGTGCCGATGGTCACGTGGGCGCCGTGGAACCCGGTGAGCATGAAGAAGGTCGCGCCGTAGATGCCCGAACCCAGGGTCAGACCCAGTTCGCGGTAGGCGTGCATGTACTCTTCGGCCTGGAAGATGAGGAATGCACAGCCCAACACTACGGTGAGCGCCAGCCAGAGTTTCAGTGCGCCGCGATGGCCCTTTTTCAAGGCGTGGTGGGCGATGGTCACAGTCACACTGGAGCTCACCAGCAACACGGTGTTGAGCAGCGGCAGACCCCAGGGGCTGATGACCTCCTTGGGCGGCGGAAACAGTTTCGAGTCGGGGTTGTCCAGCAGCGGCCAGGTGAACTGGAAGTTCGGCCACAGCATGTGCGTGATGCCTTGGGCGCCTTCACCGCCAAGCGCCGGCCCGGAGATGTGACGCACATAAAACAGTGCGCCGAAAAAGGCGATGAAGAACATCACCTCCGAGAAAATGAACCAGCTCATGCCCCAGCGGAACGAGCGATCCATTTGTGCGCTGTACAAACCGTCGCGACTTTCCTTGATCACCGTGCCGAACCAACCGAACAGCATGTAGGCCAGCAGTAACCCGCCGACGAAAAAGATCAGTGGCCCGTGGGATTCCGGACGCGCCGCTTTCAGATCATTGAACCAGGTGGCCAGACCAAACACTGTGACGAACATGCCGACCGTGGCGATGATTGGCCATTTGCTCTGGGCCGGCACGTAATAATGTTCATGAGTTGCCATTTATTGTTCTCCTTATCGGGCACGCTCAGCCGCCAGTGTTTACAGCTACCGGTGGATGTCGGGCGGTGATATCGAACAGCGTGTAAGACAGCGTCAGGTGCTTCACATCCTTGGGCATGTCACGGTCAACGATGAAACGTACCGGCATCTCGATCCGTTGACCGGGCTGCAGCACTTGCTGGGTAAAGCAGAAACACTCGGTCTTGTGGAAGTACGCCGCCGCGGTGCTTGGCGCGATGCTCGGCACGGCCTGGGCACTCATTGGTTTATCGGTGGGGTTGTGGGCGATGAAGATCATCTCGTTCACCGCCCCCGGGTTAGCGGTCAGTTCGTCATGCTTGGGGTAAAAATCCCACGGCATATCGGCGGTATTGGTCGACAGAAACTGCACACGCACCTGCCGCGAGGTGTCGACCGTCTGCTCCCCCTCGTACTGCCCGGCGGTCTTGCCATTGATGCCGAAGGCCCTGCACATCACGTCGTAGATCGGCACCAGCGCAAACCCGAATACAAACATTGCTCCCACTACCAGCAATAGACGGGTGACCAGTTTCTTCAGCGAAATCGAGTCAGCCATGATTGCAAACCTCTACGCCAACCCCTGTAGGAGCGAGCCCGCTCGCGAAAAACCTGAGAGCGCCGCGGGGTATCAGGCCTCCAGCGTTATCGTTGACGACCATCGCGAGCAAGCTCGCTCCTACAAAGGGGCAGGTATTCATTTCACTTCCGGCGGCGTGGTGAAGGTGTGATACGGCGCCGGCGACGGGATGCTCCACTCCAGGCCTTCAGCCCCATCCCACGGTTTGGCCGGTGCTGGCGCGCCGCCGCGAATGGTCTTGATCACGATGAACAGGAAGAAGATCTGCGTGGCCCCGAACATGAATGCACCGACCGACGACACCATGTTGAAGTCAGCGAACTGCAGGTTGTAGTCCGGAATCCGTCGCGGCATGCCCGCCAGACCCACAAAGTGCATAGGGAAAAAGGCCAGGTTCATGCCGATGAACGACAGCCAGAAATGCAGCTTGCCGAGGGTTTCGTCGTACATGTGACCGGTCCATTTCGGCAACCAGTAGTAGGCCGAGGCGAAGATCCCGAAGATCGCCCCCGGTACCAGCACGTAATGGAAGTGCGCGACCACGAAGTAGGTGTCCTGGTACTGGAAGTCAGCCGGGGCGATGGCCAGCATCAATCCGGAGAAACCGCCGATGGAGAACAGGATCACGAACGCCACGGCAAACAGCATCGGTGTCTCGAACGTCAGCGAGCCCTGCCACATGGTACTGGCCCAGTTGAATACCTTCACACCCGTTGGCACCGCAATCAGCAGAGTGGCGTACATGAAGAACAACTCGCCCACCAGCGGAATGCCGACCACGAACATGTGGTGCGCCCAGACGATGAACGACAGGAACGCGATACTCGCCGTGGCGTAGACCATCGAGGTATAGCCGAACAGCGGCTTGCGCGAGAAGGCCGGAATGATCGAGCTGACGGCACCGAAGGCCGGCAGGATCATGATGTACACCTCGGGGTGGCCGAAGAACCAGAACACGTGCTGGAACAGCACCGGGTCACCGCCACCGGCGGCGCTGAAGAAGCTAGTGCCGAAGTGGATGTCCATCAGCATCATGGTCACGCAGCCCGCCAGCACCGGCATCACCGCGATCAGCAGGAACGCCGTGATCAGCCAGGTCCAGACGAACAGCGGCATTTTCATCAGCGTCATGCCAGGGGCACGCAGGTTGAGGATGGTGGCGATCACGTTGATCGCACCCATGATCGAACTGATCCCCATCAAGTGGATGGCGAAGATGAAGAAGGTCACGCTTTCGGGCGCATAGGTCGTCGACAGCGGCGCGTAGAACGTCCAGCCGAAGTTCGGCCCGCCACCGGGGGTGAACAGGGTCGACACCAGCATCAGGAACGCCGCCGGCAACAGCCAGAAGCTGAAGTTGTTCATCCGCGGCAGGGCCATGTCCGGCGCGCCGATCATCAGCGGGATCATCCAGTTGGCGAGGCCGACGAAGGCGGGCATCACCGCACCGAAGACCATCACCAGACCGTGCATGGTGGTCATCTGGTTGAAGAATTCCGGCTGGACGATCTGCAGCCCCGGCTGGAACAGCTCGGCGCGAATCACCATCGCGAACGAACCGCCGAGCAGGAACATGGAGAACGCAAACCACAGGTACAGGGTGCCGATGTCCTTGTGGTTGGTGGTCAGCACCCAGCGCATCAGGCCTTTGGCGGGGCCGTGGGCGTGGTCGGTGGCGGTATGAACATGTTCATCGATTACAGCAGTCATGTCCTGTCTCCTGCAAACAGATGGGCTGGGCAGGCCGGGGTGCGTAGCCCCGACCGGTTCCTTACGTGCGCAATAGACCGGGTCATTTGCTTTCCGCCTGTTTCAGCTCCAGCACTTCTTTTGGCGTGACCATGTCGCCCTTGTTGTTGCCCCAGGCGTTACGTTCATAGGTCACGACCGCTGCGATATCGACTTCCGAGAGCTGTTTGCCGAATGCGGCCATGGAAGTGCCAGGCTTGCCGTGGAAGACAATGCCCAGGTGATCTTCTTTTGGTCCGGTGGCGATTTTCGAGCCCTTGAGTGCCGGGAACATCGGCGGCAGGCCCTGGCCTTCGGCCTGGTGACAGGCCACGCAGGTAGTGTGATAGACCTTGTCGCCGCGCTCCTTGAGCTCGTCGAGCGTCCATTCCTTGCTGGTCAGCTCTTTGAGCTGCGCGGCCTCGACCTTGCGATCGGCCAGCCATTTTTCGTAATCGGCCTTTTCCTTGACCTCGACCACGGTCGGCATGAAGCCGTGATCCTTGCCGCACAACTCGGCGCATTGGCCACGGTAGATGCCGGGCTTGTCGATGCGGGTCCAGGCTTCATTGACGAACCCGGGTATCGCATCGCGCTTGACCGCGAAAGCCGGCACCCACCAGGAGTGGATCACGTCGGCGGAGGTCACCAGGAAGCGCACTTTGGTGCCGACCGGCAGCACCAATGGCTTGTCGACCTCGAGCAAGTAGTGCTCACTCTTGGCTTCCTTGTTGTGGATTTGATCCTGGGGGGTGGTCAGGTTGCTGAAGAACTCGACGTCCTGGCCCAGGTATTTGTAGTGCCACTTCCACTGGTAGCCGGTGACCTGGATATCGATCTCCGGCTCGCTGGCGTCGTACATCTTGATCAGGGTTGCGGTAGCGGGAACCGCCATGGCCACCAGGATCAGGAAGGGCACGATGGTCCAGAGGATTTCGACGGTGGTGCTTTCATGAAATTTGGCGGCCACCTGCCCGGTCGAGCGGCGGTGGAGAATCATCGACCAGAACATGGCACCAAAAACGATGATGCCGATCACCACACAGATCCAGAAAATGGTCATGTGCAGGTCGAATACTGCGTGACTGATTTCAGTCGCTCCAGGCGCCATATTCACAGTCCAGGCCGCTTGCGCCTGACTGAAAATCGACCACAACAGGAGGCCCATCCAGACATGTGGATGTCGCATCATTGCGGGTTCCCCTTATCGTTCTTGTTATCCCGCCGGCTTTCACCTGCGGCAAGGGAGCGGCTGCATCAGACTACGAACTTGAGCACCGGGCCTTGCTGCATATGCAGTCGGGCGTCATCAGCTAACTCCATTCCAACCCGAGTATAGACAGCACCACTGACCTCGCAATGCGAAGGCGTAAATCATCTGAAACAGCATTAACTTGCGTTGCAGGGCACGAATGGAGAAGGATGCAGACGAGTGGTGGCAAACCGATATAACGGAGCCGTCTCAAGGATGAAATAATTATGACAAATGCGTCTTAGCATTTTTCGTAAGCCAGCTAAGTTATGTCTTCCCTATTTCATTGCCTTGTTTCCTGGAGTTTTCATGAACACCGCCGCATTGCGCGAGCAGATCCAACAAGCCCAACAACACGAAGCCGACACCGGCCTGCTGACGCGTCAGCTGGAAAGCAAACTGCCTCACCTGCACCCGTCGATCCAGTTACCGGAAGCGGATGCCAATGGCGTGCTGACGCGTTTTGTCGCCGCCTATATCGAAGAAGTACCTGATCTGCTGGATGCAGCCAATGAAGTTGCCAGGGAAGCGGGCATCGAGTCACAGATCAAACCGGTGCTGAAAATCGCCGAACAGTACTTCCTCCAGCCGCCGACCGTCCTGAACGGTCACGTCGGGCTCGACAGCCTGCTGGATGAAGCCTACCTGGCGCACAGGTTTGTCGAAGAGGTCAACGACCTGTACATCAAGCATTTCGGCCAGCCACTGATCCCCTTGGACATGACTGTCGCCAACCTGATTGCTCACCAATTGATCGGAGAGGAGTTCGCCAACCAACTGGACGAGGTGGTGCATCACGCGGTGGACGAAATGCTCAACGACGAAAGCTTTGCGCTGGAGTCGGTGGAAGCCTATCGCGAGAAGCTCAGCAGCCCGGACACCGGCGCCGCATGGAAACGCTGGCCGTGCATGTCCCGCCGCCTGGGCGTAGGCCTGGAGCTGGATCAGCCAGCTGCCTGATCCCTGAAACCTGCGGGAGCGGGCTTGCTCGCGAATGCGGCGTGTCAGTCGACATAAACGTTGAATGATTGACCGTATTCGCAGGTCCGCTCCCACACAGGTATCTCAGCCAACCGCACCGATGCCGGTATTCGTCCGCACCCGCCCCTCAAGCCGACGCTTCAATCCCCGCGATTCGATCAACAGTTTCGAACCCTTGCCCGCATTGGCTCGCCCCCATTCCTCCAGTAACTCCAGACACGAGTGATCGATGTAGCTCAGGTTATTGAGCGGCACATGCACCGTCGTACCCACCGGAATGCTGCTCAGTACCTGGGTCAGCGCCGGCACTTTGAGGAAGGTCGCCGCGCCCGTCAGGCGCAACTCCATTTCCCCTTCCCGGGGCAGGTCGATCAGGCTGATCTTCAAGCGCGATGCTTTCAGCGCCAGTTTCACCAGGGTCAGGCCAAAGCCAATCAACACGCCCGTCAGCAGGTCGGTAAAAACGATGGCCAACGCGGTTGCCGCGTATGTGAACATCGGCGCCCGACCATACCGGCCCAAACCCCGAAAGACCTTGAGATCCACCAGTTTGAAACCGGTGTACACCAGCACGCCCGCCAGGCTTGCCACCGGAATGCTTTGCAGGACGCTGGACAGCAACAGCACGAACGCCAGCAGCCACAGGCCGTGGAATATGGTCGAAAACCGTGTGGTTGCTCCGGCCTGAACATTCGCCGAACTACGCACGATAACGCCGGTCATCGGTAGTGCCCCAAGCACACCGCACAGCATGTTGCCGATACCTTGCGCCGTCAGTTCCCGGTCGAAGTCCGAACGCTGACCACTGTGCATCCGATCAACTGCCGCGGCTGAGAGCAAAGTTTCGGCGCTGGCGATAAAGGCCACGGCAAACGCCGCGATCAGCAATGTCGGATCGGCCAGGTTGAGCAGGTCAACCGGCTTTAGCCAGTCGATGGCCTCCGTCAGGTTGGCCGGTACCTCAACCCGTTTGACCTGCAACGCCAGCACCAGGCTGGCCAGCGTGGCCAGACCGACACCCAGTAGCGCCCCGGGAATGAAGCGCAAGGATTGCGGACGGAATTTTTCCCACAGCCACATGACAGCAATCGTCGACAGACCGAGCAAACCGGCTTGCCAGCCAAACGTGGGCAATGCCTGAGCCAACGCCGCCGGGAAGGCTGCCAGGTTATCGAGACCCGAGGGTTTGGGCACCGCATCCAGCATTACATGCACTTGGGACAGGACAATCAGTACACCAATCCCGGCCAGCATGCCGTACACCACCGCAGGCGCCGTCACCCGAAACCAGCATCCCAGCTTCAATCGACCCGCCACCAGTTGCAGCAAACCCGCCAGTAACAGGATGGGCCCAAGCATGGCGATACCGTGTTGGCGGACCAACTCGAAGACCAGAACGGCCAGGCCCGCTGCCGGGCCACTGACTTGCAGCGGCGAGCCGGCCAACCAGCCGACCACCAGACCGCCGATGATGCCGGTGATCAGACCTTTGGCCGGTGGCAGCCCCGAGGCAATGGCAATGCCCATGCACAGGGGCAGGGCGACCAGAAACACGACCACCGAAGCCAACAGCTCCCGTGGCAGAACAGCTTTGAGTCGAGCAGCACGCATGGTGAGTCTCCCGAAGTTTTCTTCAGGCATGGCAAAGCCAGGCTGCCTGAACGGCAGCCTCGGCTAAACCACACAACGATTTAGGAGGATTTAGAAGCGCGCTTTGGGCGTCGCCACGGGAATTGGCAGGCTGCCATTGAGCGGCAGGAAACAGCCTTGATCGGCGTCGTACGCTTTGATTTCGCTGGTTTCGATGTTGTAGACCCAGCCGTGGATAAACAGCTGACCGTTGGCCATGCGCGAGGCAACCGACGGATGGGTACGCAGATGCTGCAATTGGGCGATCACATTCTCCTCGGTGAGGATGTGCATGCTTTCGCTTTCGTTAGAGCAGTTGCAGTTCTCCTGCACCATGGTCTTGGCCACTTCGGCATGACGCAGCCAGGCTTTGACCGTGGGCATTTTCTCCAGACTGTCCGGGTTGAGTACCGCGCGCATGGCGCCGCAGTCGGAATGCCCGCAAATGATGATGTGATGCACCCCAAGAGCCAGTACGGCGTACTCGATGGCCGTGGAGACACCACCGTTCATTTGCCCGTAAGGCGGCACCACGTTGCCGACGTTACGGGTCACGAACAGGTCGCCCGGGGAGCTTTGTGTGATCAGTTCAGGAACGATGCGCGAATCGGCGCAGGCGATGAACATCGCTCGTGGCCGCTGGGCCGTGGCGAGTTTCTTGAAGAGCTCTTCCTGCTGAGGAAAGATCTCATGATGAAAATGCAAAAAGCCGTCAACGATATGCTTCAACGCTGCATCGGCGGTTTCGGCCTCGGGTTGGGCTGAAGCCGACGCAGCCAACGGCTGTTTATCCTTGTCACTCATCAATTCATCCTCATTGGCGGGCTCAGGGAGTCATCCCGTGTGGTCCGGTGTGAAGCCAGTGGCTGGTTAAAAAACATCCAGGCCAAACATCTCGACCCATCAGTCACTCGATGAACAAGGTAGCGGCCGAATCTTAATTGAAACTGAATAAAACGCTCTAGAATGCGTGTTCCAGGTCACAAAAAACGTGACTAGCCTAAGGCGCGAGCGCGATCTTCAGTACTCAACCATAGGCCAATTGTCCTCAAATCAACGACATTTGGCGACCGGGCGGACAAAAGGCATTGCAGTCCAGGTCAAAGCCTTCCCGGTGATTGAGCCCCAGGCGCTTGATGGTTTTGGCAAAGCGCTGTGCAAGCAGGTCGGCGAAGGGACCTTCGCCGCGCATTCGAGCGCCAAAGCGGCTGTCGTAGAGTTCACCGCCACGGCTTTGGCGAATCAGGCTCAGCACATGCGTCGCTCGTTGAGGGTAGTGGGTCGCCAACCATTCCTCGAACAGAGGCGCCACTTCAAGCGGCAAGCGCAGCATCATGTAGGCGGCACTCTGCGCCCCGGCCGCATGGGCCTCAGTGAGCAGACTTTCGAGTTCGCTGTCGTTGATCATCGGGATCATCGGTGAACACAGAACGCCGACCGGGATATCCGCCTCGCGCATGACCCTGATCGCCCGCAGCCGCGCCTTGGGCGCTGCGGCGCGGGGTTCGAGGATGCGCTTGAGTTCGTCGTCCAGCGTGGTCAGGCTGATCATGACCGCCACCAGTCTTTGGCTGGCGAGCTCGGTCAGCAGGTCCAGGTCACGAAGAATCAGCGAGCCCTTGGTCACGATGGTCACCGGGTGCCGGTAGCGCAGAAGTACTTCGAGGGTTCGACGGGTGATCCTGTATTCACGCTCAATCGGCTGATAGGGGTCGGTGTTGGAGCCGAGGTTGATCGGTGCACATTGATAGCCACGTTTGGACAACTGCTCCTCCAGCACGTCCACGGCGTTGGTCTTGGCGATCAGTTTTGTCTCAAAATCCAGTCCGGGCGACATGTCCCAATAGGCATGACTGGGGCGCGCATAGCAATAAATACAACCGTGCTCGCAGCCGCGATAGGGGTTGATCGAGCGATCGAAGGGCAAGTCCGGTGACGTGTTGCGGGTGATGATGGTTTTCGCCGTTTCAATGCGCACCTCGGTGCCATGAGTGAGCGGCACCTCCTGATACCAGCCGTCGTCTTCGGCCACCGAATGACTGGGGGCGAAACGGTTGTGCGGGTTGGTCGCAGTGCCGCGGCCACGGGGAGGAAATGGCGTGTGCATGAGAAACACCCGATTACTGTATGCGCATACAGTACATCGATCAAAACCACTCGACCAGCACCGTTCGGCACTTTCTGATTATTTGTCATGCACGCTTGCGTGAAGCAACCGGGAGAAACATATAAAGCCTGGCTGTTTCGACAAAGCCGCATGTACCATTTTTTTCGCTGCAAAACATAAACACCGATATTCTATAAAAGGATTTATTTATGTCGTTTTTTAATCGCCGCGGTATATTTTTGCAAAAACTTGGACCGACTGTAGTCGACCCCGATGAAGTACTAGTATCAATGCAGTTCGCACTCAAGGAAGAAGGTTGGGATGAAGAAAACTCGGTCGCGACCACCTCTTTGCTGGACTCCACCACACTGATTGCGTCCTCATACGACGGCGGCCAGTCTTTTAGTATCGGCAGTGTCGACAAAGATATTGATGGTAACGGGACCATGAATTCCGAGGATAAGGAAAAACTGCTGGCTCTGGCCAAAGCGTACGCCGGTATTGCGAAACCTTGAATCTAAGATCCAGGAAAATATATTTTTATTAATCAGGTCCGGTCGAAGTTAATAATCGATCGGGTTTGATTTTTTGTCGCCTATAACAATGCACTTTCAATGAGCGAGGCTCGATCCTTGATGAAACATTCATTATCCCGTCAGCTTCACGATTCTTTGACAGCCCTCTTACAGGCCTTTGACCGGGCGTGGCTGATCCTTGCCAGCATCTTCCCGTGCCTTTCAGAACGGTCGCTCAAGCATGCCCTTACCACGATTCATATCTGCAATATGCCTGTCGCTCATTGCACTTGTTAACCTGACACCGGCATTTGCTGACAACAGCGCGATGCACCGTCCGGCAGATTGGGCTCAACCGATCGAGAAGCAATACAACCTCTTTCAAATGTCGCCAACCCTCTACCGCAGCGCCTTGCCGGACAAGGACGCAGTGCCGCTGCTGGAGAAACTCAAGGTCGGTACAGTGATCAACTTTTTGCCTGAAGCGGACTCCAGTTGGTTGTCCACACCAGGCATCACGCAAGTGCAGCTGCCTTATCGCACCAACCATGTGGATGACGCCGATGTGCTCAAGGCCTTGCGCGCCATCCAGTCTGCCGAAGCCAAAGGCCCGGTGCTGATGCACTGCAAACACGGCTCTGACCGTACCGGCCTGATGGCGGCCATGTACCGGGTTGTCATCCAGGGCTGGAGCAAGGAAGAGGCCCTGAACGAAATGACCGAGGGCGACTTTGGTGACAGTACCCACTTCAAGGACGGCATCCGCTACATGATGCAGGTCGATGTCGACAAACTGCGCACGGCCCTGGCCAATGGCGATTGCAGCACCAGCCCGTTCGCCGCGTGCTCGATGAAGAGCTGGTTCAAGTCCGCGCATATCGAATAAAAAAAGCCCCCGTTGCATGGAGCAACGGGGGCTTTTTTCTCACTCAGTGCTGTTCGTCGGGCTTTTTCTTCAGCTTCGGATTCGGGAAGAACTGGACCGCCTGAACCTTGGTGTCCGGGGCTTTGGCCACGGTGGTATTGACCCTCGTGCCGAGCTCCTTGGGCACCGACAGCCCTTGCTCATTGAGTGTGTCGGAATATCCGCAGGCCACGCACTCCCGGTGCGGGACCTGGTCTTCGTTCCACATCATCAACTTGTCCGGCTCGCTGCATGCCGGGCAGACCGCCCCGGCGATAAAGCGTTTTTTCGTAATCACAGGCCCCTCACTCATGCTGCCGCGTCCTCACTCAGGCCGCTGTGGCGCAAGAGTGCGTCAATCGATGGCTCACGGCCACGGAAGTCGACGAACAGCACCATCGGCTCCTGGGAACCGCCACGGGCCAGGATCGCTTCGCGGAAAGCACGACCGGTGTCGGCGTTCAGCACGCCTTCTTCTTCAAACTTCGAGAACGCATCGGCCGAGAGCACTTCAGCCCATTTATAGCTGTAGTACCCCGCGGCATAACCGCCGGCGAAGATGTGCGCAAAGCTGTTGGGGAAGCGGTTGTAGGCCGGCGGACGCATCACCGAGACCTCGTCGCGCACGCCTTCGAGCACTTGCAGCACACTGCGACCATCGCCGTGGGTGGCGTGCAGTTCGAAGTCGAACAGCGAGAATTCCAGTTGGCGGACCATCATCAGGCCGGACTGGAAGTTTTTCGCCGCGAGCATTTTCCCGAGCAAGTCCTGAGGCAGTGGCTCGCCGGTTTCGTAATGACCGGAAATCAGCGCCAGGCCTTCCGGCTCCCAGCACCAGTTCTCCATGAACTGACTTGGCAGTTCGACGGCATCCCAGGCCACACCGTTGATGCCGGACACGCCAGCATGCTCGACGCGGGTCAGCAGGTGATGCAGGCCGTGACCGAATTCATGGAACAGGGTAGTGACTTCATCGTGGGTCAGCAGCGCAGGCTTACCGCTGTCAGCCGGGGTGAAGTTGCACACCAGGTTCGCCACCGGGCTTTGCAGCACGCCACCAGCCGTGCGGCGACGGTCGCGGGCGCCATCCATCCAGGCACCACCGCGCTTGTTGGCGCGAGCGTAGAGGTCGAAAAAGAAGCGGCCGACGTGCTGGCCGTTTTCCTTGATTTCGAACAGGCGCACATCCGGGTGCCAGGTGTCGAAGCCTTTGAGTTCGGCAATCTCGATGCCGTACAGGCGCTGGACGATGGCGAACAGGCCGCTGAGCACCTTGTCGATCGGGAAGTAGGCACGCAGGGCTTCCTGAGCCACGCTGTAACGCTGTTCGCGGAGCTTTTCACCGTAGAAACCGCTGTCCCAGCTTTGCAGGTCCGGGCAACCTTGCTCGGCCGCGTAGGCCTTGAGCTGTTCCAGATCCTGGGCGGCGAACGGCTTGCTGCGCTTGGCCAGGTCGCGCAGGAAGCTCAGCACCTGATCGCTGGACTCAGCCATTTTGGTCGCCAGGCTCAGCTCGGAGAAACTGCTGAACCCCAACAGCTTTGCCAACTCCTGGCGCAGATCGAGGATTTCTTCCATGACCGGGCCGTTGTCGTTCTGGCCGGCATTCGGTCCCTGGTCCGACGCACGGGTGCAGTAAGCCGCGTAGACCTCTTCGCGCAGTGCGCGGTCCTGGGCATAGGTCATCACCGCGTAATAGCTCGGGAATTCCAGGGTGATCAGCCAGCCGTCCAGGTCCTTGGCCTGTGCCGCGGCAGCCATTTGCGCCTTGGCCGAATCGGTCAGGCCGGCGAGGGCGGCTTCATCGGTGACGTGCTTGGTCCACGCCTGAGTGGCATCGAGCAACTGGTTGGAGAAACGGCTGCCCAGTTCCGACAGCTTGCTCTGCACTTCGGCGTAACGTTTCTGTTCGGCTTCCGGCAGGTCGATACCCGACAGACGGAAGTCACGCAGGGAGTGTTCCAGGATGGTTTTCTGCGCCACGTCGAAACCGGCGGCTTCAGGACTGCTGGCCAGGGCTTCGAAGGCCTGGAACAGTTCGCGGTTCTGGCCCATTTCGGTGGAGTAGGCGCTCAAGGCAGGCAGGCACGACTCGTAGGCTTCACGCAGTTCGGCGCTGTTGCACACGGCATTGAGGTGGCTGACCGGGCTCCAGGCGGCACCCAGGCGGTCGTTGAGTTCGTCCATCGCCAGCACCAGGCCGGCCCACGTTGGCTGCTTGGCCTGGGTCTTGAGGATCTCGACGATGGCGGCGCGGTTGTCAGCCAGGATCTGTTCAATGGCCGGTTGTACGTGTTCGGCGCGGATGGCGGAGAACGGCGGCAGGTCATAGGACTGCAAAAGAGGGTTGTTCACGCTCACGGTTGATACCTTGGCTGGAGAAACATGCAGCCATCTTAATTACAATCGACGTTCACCGCAGCTATCAGCAACAGAGAGAAACCCTATCGTGAACCTTCGCAAGTATCAGAACCACACGCCGCTGCTGGGTAAAGGCGCTTTTGTCGATGGCTCGGCCGTGGTGATCGGCGACGTTGAAATCGGCGAAGACAGCTCGGTCTGGCCGCTGACGGTGATCCGTGGCGACATGCACCGCATCCGCATCGGCGCGCGCACCAGCGTGCAGGATGGCTGCGTGTTGCACATCACCCACGCCGGTCCGTTCAACCCTGAAGGCTTTCCGTTGCTGATCGGCGATGACGTGACCATCGCCCACAAGGTCATGCTGCATGGCTGTTCGGTGGGCAGCCGGGTGTTGATCGGCATGGGCAGCATTGTCATGGACGGCGCCGTTGTCGACGATGACGTGATCATCGGTGCCGGCAGCCTGGTGCCACCGGGCAAGCACCTGCAAAGCGGCTTCCTGTATGTGGGCAGCCCGGTAAAGCAGATCCGCCCGCTGACGGACAAGGAGCGCGCCTTTTTCACCTACAGCGCGGCGAACTACGTGAAGCTCAAGGACCTGCATCTGGCCGAAGGCTACGACCAGCTTTGACCTGGCTCCCTTATTCAGGACTCAACATGCATTACCAAACCGTTTTGTTCGACCTCGATGGCACCCTGACCGACCCGCGCGAGGGCATCACCCGTTCGATCCAGTTCGCCTTGGGCAAACTGGGTATCGATGAACCGGATCTGGGCAAACTCGAACACTTCATCGGCCCGCCACTGTTGCAGGCCTTCATGCAGTTCTACGACTTCGATGAAGCCAGGGCGTGGGAGGCGGTGAATTTCTACCGCGAACGCTTCAAGGTCACCGGACTCTACGAGAACCGTGTGTTCGACGGCGTCACGCCGCTACTGGAAACCCTGAGCGAACAAGGCCGGCAGCTGTACATCGCGACCTCGAAACCCTGGGTGTTCGCTCGTGAAATCGCCCGGCATTTCGATTTTGCCAGGCACTTCAAGGTGATTTACGGCAGCGAACTGGATGGCACCCGGACCAACAAGGTCGATCTGATCGCTCACCTGATGGCCGAAGAAAATCTGGACCCGGCCAATACCCTGATGATCGGCGACCGCAAGCACGACCTGATCGGCGCGCGCAGCAATGGCCTGGATGCGGTGGCGGTGGGTTACGGGTTCGGCAGCCACGAAGAACTGAGCGCCGAAGCGCCGGCGTATCACTTTGAAACGCTGGCTGAGTTGCATCAGGCGTTTTTGCGCTGATACGACGTCTCCCTGTAGGAGCGAGCCTGCTCGCGATGGTCGTGAACGATAACGCTGGAAGCCTGACGCCCCGCGGCGCTCTCAGGTTTTTCGCGAGCAAGCTCGCTCCTACAAAGGAATTGCGCAGGCCTTCATGGTCGAGGTGGTGGCGCCAGTCTCTGTCCTTGCTCCACCGCCCAGCTCACCACTTGCGCGGTCAACTGATCATTCGCCTGACCGAACCCGGCCACCACCGCCGGGACCTGCACATTGCTCAACGGCTGGTGCACTTCGAAGCGGCGACTGGCGAGGATTCGCTGGTCGTAACTGCGCACCAGCAATGCATCCAGACGCACGACCACGCTGGCACTCGTACCCAGGTATTCAGTCTGGAAAGCCTGCAGGCTGCCGCCCAATTCAAGATCGGTCTGGAAAATGCTGTCATCGGTGCTCAATAACGACACCCGTCCGTCATGCTGGAAACCTTGCAACAGGCGATTGCGCACCAGCACCGGCGCCGGGTCGCTCCAGCGCGAGCCCTTGTAGTGGCTGATCACGTCGCCCTGAGGAATGACTGCAATGTTCGGACTGTTCAACGCTTCACTGGACTGGAACTTGGTCAGGCGCAGCGACCAATGCTGCGGCGTGCCATGACTGGCCGCCGTGCTGCTCTGGGCTGAGGGCAATCGATAGACCTCGAAAAGCTCTGGCTTGGGTAGGATCGAGCACGAGCCGATCAGCGTGAAGCCAGCGAGGAGGGCAATCCGGATCAGCTTCATGGCGTGAATTCCTTGGTCTTGTCACTGCCCAGCAGGTAACCGCTGGGGTCGGCCTCCAGACGTTTGGTAATGACGCGCAACGACGACAGGGTTTCGCGCATCTCGCGCACGGCCGGGCCCAGGCCATTGAGGCCTTGCATGCCGCTGTTGAGCGACTCCTGATTGGCGCTGATCAGTTTGTTGAGGGTGGCGCTACTCTCCTGTAGCGACTTCATCGCCTGCTCGGCACTGCCCAACGCTTCCTTGCCATGCTCATTGAGCAGCCCGTTGGCGTTACGCATCAGCGTCGTGGTCTGCTCCAGCATGTTGTTGGCCTGTTTGCCCACCGAAGCCAATTGCTGCATGGCCTGGTGGATATCCCCACGCTGATCGGCAATGGTTCCGGTGGTTTGCTCCAGATGCTCCAGGGTGTTGCTGATGCGCGCGATGTTTTCCGTGGAGAACATCAGGTTGGCGTTATGCATCAGCGTGCTCACCCCGGCCATCAGGTCTTCGCTGTCATTGAGCAGGCGGGCGATGGGCGAGGGCGAGGCGACAATGGTCGGCAGTTTGCCGTCCTTGCCCTTGAGCGTCGGGCTCTGTGGCGTGCCGCCGCTGAGCTGGATGATCGAGGTCCCGGTAACGCCGGTCAGGGCCAGTTTGGCCTGGGTGTCTTCCTTGACCGGGGTATCGCCGGCCAGGCGAATTCGCGCCAACACCCGGCGCGGGTCTTTCGGGTCCAGGCGCAGCGAGATCACATCGCCGACCTTGATCCCGCTGTACTGCACCGAGCTGCCCTTGGACAAACCGCTGACCGCCTCGTTGAATACGACCTCGTAGTCCTTGAACTCGGTGTCGACACTGGACTTGGCCAGCCACAAACCGAACAACAGCGCGGCCGTCACCACAATCACGGTGAACAGGCCGATCAATACATGATGGGCTCGGGTTTCCATGTCAGACCTCGTTGAGCTGTTGGGCGGCCGTCAACGCCGCGCGGCCGCGAGGGCCATGGAAGTATTCGTGAATCCACGGATCGTTGGTTTCGGAGACCTTGTCGATGGCGTCCGCCACCAGCACCTTTTTCTGCGCCAGCACCGCCACCCGGTCGGTGATGGTGTAGAGCGTGTCCAGGTCGTGGGTCACCAGAAAGACACTCAGGCCCAGGGCATCGCGCAGGGTCAGGATCAATTGGTCGAACGCGGCAGCACCGATCGGGTCGAGACCGGCGGTGGGCTCGTCGAGAAACAGGATGTCCGGGTCCAGCGCCAATGCCCGGGCCAGTGCGGCACGCTTGATCATGCCGCCGGACAGCGACGCCGGGTACTTCTCTGCTGCCGACAGCGGCAATCCGGCCAGGGCCATTTTCACTGCCGCCAGATGCTCGGCGTCGTTGCGGCTCAGGCCTGCGTGCTCGATCAGTGGCAGGGCGACGTTCTCGGTCACGGTGAGCGAAGAGAACAGCGCGCCTTTCTGGAACAGCACGCCGAATCGCCGTTCCACCAGCGAGCGCTCGTGCTCCGGCAAGGTCGGCAGATTCTTGCCGAAGACTTTCACCACCCCTTCGCTGGGTTGGCGCAGCCCGACAATGCTGCGCAGCAGCACCGATTTGCCGCTGCCGGAGCCGCCGACCACGGCGAGGATTTCACCCTTGTACAAATCCAGGTCGAGGTTTTCGTGCACGCTCTGGCTTCCAAAGCGGTTGCACAGTCCACGGACTTCAATCACCGCCTCGGAGGGCGCTCTGGGGATACGACTCACCAACCCATCTCCATGAAAAACATCGCGGCGACCGCATCCATCACGATCACCACGAAAATCGACTGCACCACACTCGACGTGGTGTGCGCGCCCACAGATTCAGCGCTACCACTGACCTTGAAGCCTTCGAGGCAACCGATGGCGGCGATGAGGAAGGCGAAGATCGGGGCTTTGACGATCCCCACCAGAAAGTGCTGAACGCCGATGTCCGATTGCAACAGCGAGATGAACATCGCCGGCGAGATATCCAGCTTCACCGCACAGACCACCGCGCCGCCGATAATCCCCGACAGCATCGCCAGAAAGGTCAGCATCGGCAGGGCGATCAGCAACGCCAGGACCCGCGGCACCACCAGCAACTCCACGGGGTCGAGGCCCAAAGTGCGGATGGCGTCGATTTCCTCGTTGGCCTTCATCGAACCGATTTGCGCCGTGAACGCACTGGCGGTGCGCCCGGCCATCAGGATTGCCGTCAGCAACACACCGAATTCACGCAGGAAGGCAAATCCCACCAGGTCCACGGTGAAGACCGTGGCGCCGAAGGTGGCCAACACCGTCGACCCGAGGAACGCCACCACGGCGCCCACCAGAAAAGTCAGCAGGGCAACGATGGGCGCGGCGTCGAGACCGGTCTGTTCGATGTGGGCGATCATCGGCGTGACGCGCCAGCGCTTGGGACGGAACAGGCCGCGGGCGATGGTTTCGATGATCAGGCCAACGAAACCCAGCAGTTGCAGGGTGTCCTGCCAGACGGTGTCCACCGCGCGGCCAATGCGGGTCAGCAACTGAATGGAAACGCTGACTTCCGGTTCCTTGATAGGTACGCAGAAATCGGTCAACGAGCAGTAGACGGTTTGCAGCAACGCCCGATCAGCGGCGGAGAGCGTGCAATCAGGATGTTCGGCGGAGCGACCGAGGCGCTCGGAGCCGAGCAACTCAACCAACAGCGAGGCGCCGGCGGTGTCGAGGGCGCCGAGACCATTGAGGTCAATGGGGGTGTTGGTGTCGTACTGGCCGTGGAGTTTTTCGCTCAACAGCTTGAGGTCAGCGTAATGGGCAAGCGTCCAGTCGCCCGTCACCCGCAACCGTGCAGGAGTGAGCGACGTGTCCAACTGGGCATTGCCGGCCATCGTGCTGCTGATCATAAGCTCCGTGCTTGTTCAGTGATTAGGCAGCTCTACGTAATAGCACGAACCGCACTACTTTTCTTTGATCGCTGTGCTGTCCTTGACCTTGAAACGCAGCACGCCGATGACCTGGCCATCTTCGGTCAGCACCCGGACCTGCCATTTGCCGGCCGGGTTGCCCGGGAAATTCTGCTTGTGGGTCCAGGCCCGGTAACCTTCCTTGCGCCCGCCACGAATATCCAGAGGGATACGGTCGACCTCTTTGCCGTTGAACTGCCAGACGTGATAAATCCGCTCGTCCAGGCCACGCGGGGCATTGATCGCGGTGTAGGCGTAAAGCCCGCCGTTGCGAATCTGCTCGGCACTGACTTCGTCGAGGCTGGCGCCAGGCGTGCGGTCCTGCATCTGCGTACTGATGGCCACGTCGGTCATCCACAGCGTCGCCGGTGGCACCCACGAGCGCAACCCCCACCCGACGGCGCCAATGCCCAGAGTGATACTCAAAATCGCCAGTGCACTGCGCAGGGTACGAATCGGGAAGATCGACGCCAGGCTCGGGAACGACAGCAGCACCGAGATACCCAGTGCCCATTTGAAACTTTGCGCTGTGGTCAGGTGCATGATCACCGGCAACGCGGTGAGCAGCGCGGCGAACAGGGTCAGGGTGTGCAGAGCCAGAAATGCCCAGCGTCGTGGCGCCAGCCACTTGTAGTACAGCGGGTCGATGATCGAAATCAGTGCCGCGACGCCCAGCAGCCCGGTGAAAAACAACTGGCCGCTGTTCCACGTCGTGGTGATGAAGAAGAACGGCAGGACAAAAAACAGGCTTTCCTGATGGATCATCTGCGTTGCGTAACGCAGCAAGGGTTCCGGGATTTCGCGCTTGAAAATGCGTGTGAACAACTTGGTCAGGGTGTTCTCCAGCATCAGCCAGATCCAGCTGATCAGCATGATGGTGGTGATCCAGCTCGCCAGGCCTTGCTGGCGATCGACCAGGATGAAACTGCCTACCCCGGAGATGAAACCAGCAAGCGCAATGACCCCGGGGTAGCGCTTCATCAATTCGAGGATGCGCTGTACGAAACGGGGCAGATTTTGCATTCGGCGGTTTCACAGTGGTTGTAGGAAAAAACCTCGACAGGGTACCGCTGGTGCGGCGCTGTGGCGAGAGTTTGCGGTCAGTTGCACCACGCAACCTGTGGGAGCGAGTCTGCTCGCGATGGCGGCGGATCAGTCAACTTTGATGTGAATGACATGGCCTCATCGCGAGCAAGCTCGCTCCCACAGAGGATTGTGTTTCCCACAAGGAGTTTTCTTGCCAAACAGAATAGTTACTTCCTGCGATGCAAACGCCATCCCACCAGCATCAACACGATCAAGCCCACCCCACCAACCACCAACCACATCAACTGGTCATAGCTGAACAACGGCTTCTCGATCCGCAAATACCCCGGCTGCAACAGCAGTTCACGCACGGCCTTGTTCGCCTCTTCCAGCGTCACCCCTTGCAGCTCCCTGGACGGGTTGGCGAAACGGCCGTCCTCGTAGTTTCCGATCGCGCTCCAATAGTAGTCGGCCAACGCACTGTTGCCTTGTGCGGCCCAGGCCTGGCGGGCGATCGCAGCCTGCTTCAGGCGGTTGAAGGTGTCGGCATTGAGGCCGTCCCTGAGCAGTCCGGCCTTCAAGTCGTCGAGCACTTGTTCGGCCTCGGGCACGTCGTCACGCTCAAGGTCGGCATTGAGGCTCATGAAACCCACGCCGCCGAACACTTCGCGCTCCGCCCACGGGCCGTAGGACAAACCATGAGCCAGGCGCAGCTGGCGATAGAGCGCCCAATCCAGATAGTCCTTGAGTAAACCGAAGGTCTGGTCGTGCCCATCTTCCAGCACCGGCTCCGGCACCAGCCAGTGCAACTTGGCGCCGTTGCCGACCAGACCACGGGGCAAGGTGCGCTCATGGGCGGCGCTGGCCTGGATTTGCGGTAGCGGCGGATGCTCGCCGGGGGTGATCGCTTCCAGCGCGCCATAGGCCCGCTCCAGATAGGCTGGCAGCAACTTGTCGAGGTCGCCGACCACGATCAGGGTCATGTTGTTCGGCGCATACCAGTCCTTGCGCACCTGTTCCAGTTGTTCACGGGTCAGGCCATCGACTTGCGCACGCTCCGGGCATTTGAGGCCCAACTCGACGGCCAACTGGTTGCTGGCCGTGTGGCCGAGGTCCTGACGATCGAGCCAGCGTTGCAGGTGCGAGTAGTGGCCGCCATCTTCACGCTCGACCACTTGCTTGGCCGCGTTGATCGCGCTGTCGTCGAAGCGGGTCTGGGTCAGCAGCGCCAGCAACAGGTCGAGTACCTTTCGCTGGTTTTTCGCCGGGGCTTCGATGACGAAAGTCGTATCGGCATTGCTGGTGAAGGCATTCCACTCACCGCCCAAGGCCTGCATGCGCTCCTCCAGGCCACCTTCGCCACTGGCGTCGATGCCGCTGAACAACAGGTGTTCCAGCAGATGCGGCAATTCCTTTTCTTCGCAGCCGAAATCGTCCAGGCCAACGCCGACCACCAGCCGGATTGCCACATGCCCGCGATCAGTGCCGGGTTTGAGCAGCAACTGCAAGCCATTGCGCAGCGTGTAGCCCTCGACCTGAAAGCGATCCAGGGCGAATGACGGGAGTGAACCAAGCAACAGGCAGGCGAACAACAGACAACGCATAACAAGCTTCCATACGACCAGCGTAAGTTCAACAGACTTCAGGCGACTGTGGACGTTCAGGGTGAATGAGTGATGTCGCTCAAATCGTCGACCACCAGCGCACCGGTGTCCGATGTTTCCAGCACCACGTAGGCACTGCTGCAAAACAGCGAATTCAGACGCTTCATGTCGGCGATCAGCTCCAGGTGCAACGAACTGGTTTCGATACTTTGCACGATTTTACGTTGCAAACGGCTGACATGAGCGTGGGCCAGGCGCCGTTCCTGTGCGCGGAAACGACGTTTTTCACGCACCAGTTGGCGCGCACTTTCCGGGTCACCACTGAGAAACACCGACATCCCGAGTCGCAGGCTGGAAATCAACTGAGTGTGCAGTCCGGTCAGTTCCTCCAGCCCGACGTCGGAAAACGACCGGCGCTGCGAGGTTTTCTGCTGCTGAATCTTGCGCAGCATGCGTTCGATCAAGTCACTGGAGAGCTTCAGGTTGATCGCCAGCTCAATGATTTCCGCCCAGCGCCGGCTGTCCTGATCGCTGAGGTCTTCCCGGGGCATTTGCGCCAGGTACAACTTGATCGCGCTGTAGAGCGCTTCGACATCGTCGCTCAGGCGGCGGACTTCCTGGGTGACTGCGGTTTGCTTGCCATGCAACACGTCGAGCATGGCTTCGAGCATGTTGTCGATCAGGTCGCCCATGCGCAAGGTTTCCCGAGCCGCGTTGGCCAGCGCCAGACCGGGCGTGACCAACGCCGTGGGGTCAAGATGCCGGGGCTTGGCCGTGCCGTTGGCCAGCGGGCGCTCCGGCAACACCCAGGCGCAAAACCTGGCCATCGGTTCGAGACTGGGCAGCAGGATCAGGCAACGCACGGTGTTGTAGAGCAGGTGAAAGCCAATGACCATTTCCTGAGGACTGAAATCCAGGCCATCGAGCCAGTGCACCAGAGGGTCGAGCACCGGAATGATCAATAAAAGACCAATCAGTTTGTACAGCAGGCTACCCAACGCCACTTGGCGTCCGGCGGCGTTCTGCATGCTGGTGCTGAGGAAGGCGAGTATGCCGCTGCCTATATTGGCGCCGATCACCAGCCCGATGGCCACCGGCAGGCTGATCACGTTGGCACCCGCCAGGGTCGCGGTCAGCAGCACGGCGGCCAGGCTGGAATAGGAAATCATCGCGAACAGCGCCCCGACCAAGGCGTCGAGCAGGATGTCACCGGTAAGTGAGGCGAAAATCACCTTCACCCCTTTGGCATGGGTAATCGGATGCGCCGCCTCGACAATCAGTTGCAGCGCCAGAATGATCAACCCCAAGCCAATGGCGACACGGCCCAACTGCCCGAGCCGGGTCTGCTTGCGTGACAAAAAGAAAATCACCCCGACAAAAATCAGCAATGGCGACAGCCACGACAGATCGAACGTCAGCACCCGCGCCATCAGCGCCGTACCGACGTCTGCGCCAAGCATGGTGGCCAGCGCCGGGGTCAGCGTCATCAGGCCCTGGCCGACAAAGGAGGTAACGAGCATGGCAGTGGCGTTGCTACTCTGGACCATCGCCGTCACGGCGATCCCGGAGGCGAAAGCCAGCCAGCGGTTGGCCATGTTATGGCTGATGACATGGCGCAAATTGGTGCCGTAGACCCGCAGGATGCCGGTTCGGACGATGTGCGTGCCCCAGATCAGCAGGGCCACGGCGGAAAGCAAATTGAGCAGGGTGAGCATAATGACCCCCTGTGGTGTAGCGCCCCAAAGGAGCAAGTTAACGGTACCGCGCGACGTTCTACGTTCTGTACTTAAGCTGTAGTTGGCTAACGGTCTGCGCGCCAGCATCGCATAGCCAAAGAAGGGTTTGAAACAAAACTGTCATGAAAACGGCGATCTTCCAGCCACTCAAAGCACTGTGGGAGCGAGCTTGCTCGCGATGAGGCCATCAGATCCAACATCGATGTTGACTGACGGACCGCCATCGCGAGCAAGCTCGCTCCCACAGGTTTTGCGTATTTAGCGCTACAGGGTTACTGGCCCGGAATGTCCTTGCGCAGTTTTACCGGATCCTGCTGTTTCTTCTTTTTCGCAATGGCAGTGCGCATCTTGATGTTGATCGCTTCCACCGCCAGCGAGAACGCCATGGCGAAGTAGACGTAGCCTTTTGGCACGTGCACGTCCAGGGATTCGGCAATCAGCACGGTGCCGACGATCAACAGGAACGACAGCGCCAGCATCTTCAGCGACGGGTGCTTGTCGATGAACTCGCTGATGGTGCCGGAAGCCCACATCATCACCAACACCGCCACGATGATCGCCGCGACCATGACCGGTACGTGGGAGACCATGCCGACCGCTGTGATGACCGAGTCCAGGGAGAACACGATGTCGATGATCGCGATCTGGATGATGGTGTAGAGGAAGTTGCCGCCCTTGCCCGAAGGCTCTTCGTTGGTTTCGTCTTCACCTTCCAGGGCGTGGTACATCTCTTGCGAGCTCTTCCACAGCAGGAACAGACCACCGAAGAACAGGATCAGGTCACGTCCGGAGATGCCCTGGCCGAACATGACGAACAGGTCGTCGGTCAGGCGCATGACCCAGGTGATCGACAGCAGGAGCAGAATTCGCGTGATCATGGCCAGCGCCAGACCGAAAATCCGGGTGCGCGCCTGCATGTGTTTGGGCATGCGGCTGACCAGGATCGAAATCATGATGATGTTATCGATGCCCAGGACGATTTCCAGGGCGGTCAGGGTTAAGAAGGCAACCCAGATTTCAGGGTTGGTCAGCCATTCCATGTGTATTCCTTTGAGCGATTGTTAAACCACAAAGGGCCCGGGCTTCAAACAGCGAAGCCTGGACCCGAAGTGGTGAGTCTTGGGCTTATAGGGTGCTGAACATCGGGAAAGTCCCCAACAGCAGTGCAGCAATCAGTATGCAGATACAAACCAGCACTGCCCACTTCAGGGTGAAGCGCTGGTGGTCACCGAAATCGATACCGGCCAGGGCCACCAACAGATAGGTCGATGGAACCAGCGGGCTCAACAGGTGGACGGGCTGACCGACGATCGAGGCACGTGCCATTTCCACTGCGGTTATACCGTAGTGACTGGCGGCTTCGGCAAGTACTGGTAACACGCCGTAATAAAATGCATCGTTCGACATGAAGAAGGTGAACGGCATGCTTACCAGCGCCGTGATCACTGCCAGGTACGGGCCGAGGAAATCCGGAATCACCGACAACAGACTTTTCGACATGGCATCGACCATGCCGGTGCCCGTCAGGATACCTGTGAAGATGCCGGCCGCAAAGATCAGCCCGACCACGGCCAGTACGCTACCGGCGTGAGCCGCAACGCGATCCTTCTGCTGTTGCAGGCAAGGATAGTTGACGATCATGGCGATACTGAACGCCACCATGAACAACACCGGCAACGGCAGCAGGCCGGCGATCAGGGTACACATCAGGCCTAGCGTCAGGGCGCCGTTGAACCATATCAGCTTCGGACGACGGGCATCCGGGAACTGCGAAACACTGATTTCGCTGTGGTCGACTTCATCGCCCACCAGGTGCAGTTCACCCAGGCGCGCACGTTCACGTTTGCCGTAGAAGTAAGCGATGGCCAGGATCGCCACCACACCGGCCAGCATCGCCGGGATCATCGGTACGAAAATAGCCGACGGGTCCACGTGCAGTGCGCTGGCGGCACGGGCGGTCGGACCGCCCCATGGGGTCATGTTCATCACGCCACCGGCGAGGATGATCAGGCCGGCCATGATCCGCGGGCTCATGCCGATACGGCTGTAGAGCGGCAGCATGGCGGCCACACAGATCATGTAAGTGGTCGCGCCGTCACCATCGAGGGAAACGACGAGCGCCAGTACAGCGGTGCCGACCGAAACTTTCAGCGGGTCGCCCTTGACCATTTTGAGGATCTTGCGCACGGCCGGGTCGAACAGGCCGGAGTCGATCATCAGGGCGAAATACAAGATAGCGAACATCAGCATCACGCCGGTCGGCGCGAGCTTGGTGATGCCTTCGAGCATCATCGGGCCGATTTTGGGGCCGAAGCCGCCGAACAGGGCGAAGATGATTGGAATGAGGATCAGGGCGATCAGCGCAGACAGGCGCTTGGTCATGATCAGGAACATGAACGTGATGACCATGGCGAAGCCAAGGAAAGTCAGCATGGGAGTACTCCAGGCGTAGCGCGGCTAGGGAATGGGCGGATCGGGCGGGATCAGCGCAGAACGGGAAGCACGAGATGTACGGACGGAGGCTCAGCGAAGTGGCGGGTAGGAGAGGGCATCAGAATCACCATTGTTGTTGTTAAATGGGCCTTTCGAGCAATCAAACACTCGCATTGGCCACCGGTCTTTTGCCGGTAGTGGCGGCGATCCTAATCGGGGAAGCTTTCAGCCAGCTTTCGCAGTTGAAAGCTTTGACCGGATGCACGACCGGTCGTCGGACGGGGGCAGGGAGGTGAACCGGGTTACGGCCTTCGCGAGCAAGCCCGCTCCCACACTGGATCTGTGTCGTACACAAAGCCAATGTGGGAGCGGGCTTGCTCGCGAAGGCGTCAGTCATTACGCAGCAGGAGGAATCTCATGAACAATGTTCACACCGGCGGTTGCCACTGCGGGCAGCTGCGCTATCAATTCAGCGGGCCACTGCACGATATCGTCCACTGTCATTGTTCGATTTGCCGACGGGTCAGCGGCGGCATCGTGACCACCTGGATCACCGTGCCGGCATCCGCCTTTCAATGGCTGGCCGGGACGCCGTCGCGCTACGACTCTTCATCCACCTGCGCGCGTTATTTCTGCGGTCACTGCGGGGCGCAACTGGCGGTGGTAACTCACCTGAGCCCGGACAGCATCGACCTGACCATCGCCACCCTCGACCACCCCGAGCAGGCACCGGCGCAGCGGCACATCTGGACCGACAGCCGCTTGCCGTGGCTGCATCTGGACGAACACTTGCCCGGCGAGGCTGAAGAAACACTCTGATCAAAAAATAGACAGGTCCAGCGGTCGAATCGCGCCCATCCAGATCGCATGCTCGGTGTGGTCACGCAGATCGTCGCCGGTGTCCGGGTGTAGAAACACCACCAGGCCCTTACGGTTGAGCGCCAGCCACGGCAGCACGTCGCCCAGCACCTGTGGCTCGAACGCCAACTGGCAGCTCCAGTCCGGGTGTGGACCGACCGGGCGCTCGTGCACACGGCCCATTTTCACTGGAAACAATTGCGCCGCCTGCTCACACAGGGCCCGCGCCTGCCCGATCGAGTCGGCATCGAAGTAAACATGGGCGTGATAGCCCGTGATCTGCTGCATTGCAATCCCCCTGAAAGCTGTTCGAACCCTCACCCTTTCCTGCGGGTCAGACGTCATATAGACGCTGGAAAAAGGGTTCAGCCATGAAAAATGCCGAAACCCCCGTTGTGAAAGTGGTGCTTTATGGTGCCATGAGTAGCCTGGGCAGTGCGCTGATGGCTGAAATGCTTCGGCGCCAGCATGAAGTGATCGCGATTCTCGATGACCTCAATGCGTTGGCACCCCGTCCGGGGCTGCGCACCAAGACTGGCGACCTGTTCGACGCGCAACGGGTCAAGCAGAGTGTGGCCGGCAGCTCCGTGGTCATCTGCTTACTGGACGCTCCTGGCTTACCGTTCAACAGCGAACACGTGGAAAAAACCATCGTGCCGGGTCCGGTCGAGCAAGTGCTGGCAGTCGACGCCTTGATTGAAGGCATGCAAGGAGCAGGCGTTGCCCGGCTGTTTCTGGTTGGAGATTTCGCGGTGCTGGACGAGCCGGAGCTCGAGGACAGCCTGCAACGTCACGCCGCAGAGGAAATCCGCGAAGCACTGCAAAGCAGTCCTTTGCAGTGGACGCTGGTTAACGAACCGCGCGGGGTACCGGGGCTGACCATCGAACATTTCGCCAAACCCGGTGGCAACCTCGAACCGGGGCTGGCCGAACCGCTCGGGCGATTGGCTCGCACCGCCGTGGGCATTGCCGATGAATTGCACCTGAAACTGCACATCCGCGAACACGTCAGTTTCATCGCGACCTCGGAACCTTGAATTGGCTGCTCCTGTAGGAGCTGCCGCAGGCTGCGATCTTTTAACGCTCAAACCGCAATCGAAGGAAACGCCAACCCCGTCAACGACTCCGCGCTGCCCGCCTGTTCAGCCATCAACCAATCCACAAACTGCTGGATCAACACCCCACGCCGTTTACGCTGGGGCAAAACCACGTAATAGCCCAGCCGGGACATCACCGTTTCGCCGATCGGTCGACACAACAACCCTTGCGCCAGCAAGTTATCCACAAGGTGGCGCCAGCCGATGGCCACGCCCTGACCACCAATCGCCGCCTGAATCAGCAAGGTGTAATTGTCGAAACGCAGTTGCCCGGGCGCCGGGGGCGAGGTGATGCCCAATTCGCGGAATACGCCGCTCCAGTCGAACCAGTTACTGCTGTTTTCCCCGCGCAGATGCAGCAATGGAAACTCGAGCAATGCCTGGGGGGGCAAAGGCAGAGAACGCTCACTCAGCAACTGCGGGCTGCACACCGGAAACACTTCCTCACTGAACAGCCAATGGCTTTCACCCTGCTTGAAGCGGCCATCGCCGAACAGTACCGCCACGTCGATATCGGTACGTAGCATGTTATGGCTGCGTTCACTGGTGACCAGGCTGACATCCACCTGCGGATTGGCCGCGTGAAAGCGATGCAGACGCGGCATCAACCAATAGGCGGCGAAGGCAAAATCCGTGGCCACCTGCAGCACTTCATGCTGTTGCTGGGCACTGATTGCGCTCAATCCTGCGTCGATATTCTGCAATCCGAGCTGAACCTGCTGAAAAAGTATCAGCCCGGCTTCAGTCAGCTCGATACCGCGATAAATGCGATCGAACAATCGAGTCGCCAGTTGTTCTTCAAGGCGCTTGATCTGCTGACTGATGGCCGGCTGCGTGGTGCCGAGTTCAACCGCCGCCGCGGTAAAGCTGCGCTGACGGGCTGCCGCTTCGAAAGCACGAAGCAGATCCAGTGACAGGTCACCAAGGGCGTCATACATAAGCTGTGCTTATCCTAGTCATTGCCGTGCATGGGCTTTACCGCAAAGAGCTTGGGTTTCATTCTCGAAGCCAGCACTCTCGCATAAACATCCACTATGGAATGCCGCGATCACATGAAGCGCAAGAACATTCTTTTCATCATGGCCGATCAAATGGCCGCGCCAATGTTGCCGTTCTACGGTCCATCGCCCATCAAGCTGCCCAATCTCAGCCGCCTCGCCGCACAAGGCGTGGTGTTCGACTCGGCTTATTGCAACAGCCCCCTGTGTGCGCCGTCGCGTTTCACCCTGGTCAGCGGCCAGTTGCCGAGCAAGATCGGCGCCTACGACAACGCTGCCGATTTCCCCGCCGACGTACCAACTTATGCCCATTATTTACGCCGCCTCGGCTACCGCACCGCCCTGTCGGGCAAGATGCATTTCTGCGGGCCGGACCAGTTGCACGGCTACGAAGAGCGTCTGACCAGTGACATCTACCCGGCCGACTACGGCTGGGCAGTGAACTGGGATGAACCGGACGTGCGGCCGACCTGGTACCACAACATGTCCTCGGTGCTGCAAGCCGGCCCGTGCGTGCGCACCAACCAGCTGGATTTCGACGAAGAGGTGGTATTCAAGGCCCAGCAGTACCTGTTCGACCATATCCGCGAGGATGGTGACCAGCCGTTCTGCCTGACCGTTTCCATGACTCACCCACACGATCCGTACACGATTCCCAAGGCTTTCTGGGATTTGTACGACGATGCCGATATCCCGCTGCCTGCAACCCCGGACCCGCTTGAACTCGATCCGCACTCGCAACGTTTGCTCAAGGTCTATGACCTGTGGGACAAGCCACTGCCTGTGGACAAGATCCGCGATGCCCGCCGCGCCTATTTCGGCGCGTGCAGCTATATCGACAGCAACGTCGGCAAACTCCTGCAAACTTTGGAAGATACCGGGTTGATCGACGACACCATCATCGTGTTTTCCGGTGACCACGGCGACATGCTCGGCGAGCGCGGCCTCTGGTACAAAATGCACTGGTATGAAATGGCCGCACGGGTGCCGCTTTTGATAAGCGCACCGGGGCAGTTCGGTGCCGGCCGGGTCAGCGCCAGTGTTTCCACGGCGGACCTGTTGCCGACATTCGTCGAACTGGCCGGCGGCTCGCTGGAACCGGGCCTGCCGCTGGACGGCCGTTCGCTGGTGCCGCACCTGCAAGGGCAGGGTGGCCACGATGAAGTGTTCGGCGAATATATGGCCGAAGGCACCATCAGCCCGCTGATGATGATCCGCCGCAGTGCCTATAAATTCATCTACAGCGAAGATGACCCTTGTCTGCTCTTCGACGTACACAATGACCCTCGCGAACTGGAAGAACTCAGCCATTCGCCGCAACATCGCCAGCTGTTCGACGATTTTCTCGCTGAGGCGCGGGCGAAGTGGAATATTCCAGCCATCCACCAGCAGGTGCTCGCCAGCCAGCGACGCCGGCGTTTCGTAGCCGAGGCGCTGACCCTCGGCAAGCTGAAGAGCTGGGATCACCAGCCGCTGGTGGACGCCAGTCAGCAATACATGCGCAACCACATCGACCTCGACGATCTGGAACGTAAAGCACGTTATCCACAACCCTGCCAAAACCAATAACGTTAAGGGGAAGTCCATGCAAAGGTTATCCACAGTACTGACGGTCGGGCTCCTGGCTCTGGGCAGTGCATCGGCGTTTGCCGATCAGAGTTGCGAGACGGTGAAGATGGCCGACCCGGGTTGGAGCGACATCGCCGCGACCAACGCCATCACCGGGTTTCTGCTGGACGGCATGGGCTACAAGGTCAAGATCGACACCCTCGCGGTGCCGATCACTTTTGGCGGGCTCAAGGATGGTCAGGTCGATGTGTTCCTGGGTAACTGGATGCCGGCACAGCAGGGCTTCTATGACAAATTCGTCGCCAACGGCGATGTCACGCAACTGGCGAAGAACCTCGACGGCACCGAATTCACCCTCGCTGTTCCGGATTACGTATGGAATGCAGGTGTGCATAACTTTGCCGACCTGAACAAATACGCCGACAAGTTCGACCGCAAGATCTACGGCATCGGCTCCGGTGCACCGGCGAACATCTCGCTGCAAGAGATCATCAAGAAAAACGATTTCGACATGGGCCAGTGGAAGCTGGTGGAGTCCAGCGAGCAAGCCATGCTGGCGGAAGTGTCCCGCGCGGTGAAAAAGCAGAAATTCGTGACCTTCCTCGGCTGGACCCCGCACCCGATGAACGTGCAACTGAAAATGCATTACCTCAAGGGTGGCGAGAAGTACTTCGGTGACACCGGCAGCGTGCACACACTGACCCGCAAAGGTTATGCACAGGCCTGCCCGAACGTCGGCAAGCTGCTGACCAACCTGAGCTTCACCCAGGACATGGAGAACAGCATCATGGCCGAGGTGGTGAACAACAAGGTCAGTAACGCCGACGCAGCCAGGGCGTGGATCAAGGCCTACCCTGCGGTGCTGGACAAGTGGCTTGATGGCGTGAAGACCGTGGATGGCAAGGACGCGCTGCCGGCGGTCAAAGCCAAGTTGTAACCAATACTTGTGGGAGCGGGCTTGCTCGCGAAGGCGGTGGATCAGTCGACATTAATGTTGTCTGACCCACCGCCTTCGCGAGCAAGCCCGCTCCCACAGATCATGTCCTGCTACCCTTGCGCAAAATTCCCGACCGAGAGGCCCCATGGCCCTGCCAAGCCGCCATTCACTCTTTCCCTTCCTCAGTTGGTTGCCCAAGCAAACCCGCGCCAGCGTCGGGCGCGACCTGGTCGTCGGCCTCAGCGGAGCGATTCTGGCGTTGCCGCAATCCATTGCCTACGCGCTCATCGCTGGCCTCCCACCGGAATACGGCCTGTACGCCGCAATCATCCCGGTGCTGATCGCCTGTCTCTGGGGTTCGTCGTGGCATTTGATCTGCGGTCCTACAGCGGCCATCTCGATTGTCCTGTACGCCAGCGTCAGTCCTCTGGCCGTTCCGGCGACGCAGGACTACGTCACCGTGATCCTGTTGCTCACCTTCCTGGCAGGCATCTTTCAATGGCTGCTGGGTTTGCTGCGGTTTGGCGCGCTGGTGAATTTCGTCTCGCACTCGGTGGTGCTCGGCTTCACCCTTGGGGCGGCCGTGGTGATTGCCATCGGTCAATTGCCTAACCTGCTGGGACTGGACTTGCCCAGCCAAGCCACCGCGCTGGATAGTTTCATCACGTTGTTGCGCCATATCGGCGAAATGGACAAACCTTCGCTGGCGCTGGGGCTGGCAACGGTGGTGGTGGGCGTGATCCTCAAACTGTGGTTGCCACGCTGGCCGACGCTACTGATCACCCTGATCCTTGGCGGATTGCTGGTCTGGCTTTGGCCGTCGATGTTCGGCCATGTGCAACTGGTCAGCGCCTTCACCGGCAAGCTGCCGCCTCTCAGTCCGTTGCCGCTGGATCTCGATCTGATCCTGCGCCTGCTGCCCAGCGCCGTAGCGGTTGGCATGCTCGGGCTGGTCACCAGCCTGTCGATTGCCCGCTCGATTTCGGCACGTTCGCAGCAACTACTCGACGCCAACCAGGAAGTTCGCGCCCAGGGCTTATCGAACATGGTCGGCGCGTTTTTTTCCGGATCGCTGTCGGCCGGCTCTTTCACTCGCTCAGGCCTGAGCTATGAAGCGGGCGCCTGTTCGCCATTGGCCGGGATTTTTTCGGCATTGTGGGTTGCGCTGTTCGCGATCTTCGGCGCGAGCCTGATCGCGCACATCCCGATTCCGGCCATGGCCGGCAGCATTCTGTTGATCGCCTGGGGACTGGTGGACCATCGCGGCATTCGCGCATTGTTGCGGGTCAGCCGCGCCGAGTTCGTGGTCATGGCGCTGACCTGCGTCGCTACGCTGCTGCTGGAATTGCAGACAGCGATCTACGCCGGCGTACTGGCCTCGCTTTTTTTCTATCTCAAACGCACATCGCAGCCACGGGTGCAGCATGTACGTGATGGCGAGGAGGACATTCTGCGGGTCGGCGGTTCGATCTTTTTCGGTGCCAGCCACTACCTGCAAGTACGCCTGCAACGCATGCACGGCGCGCGCGTGGTGATCGAGGCGCAGCAGATCAACTTCATCGATTACTCAGGGGTGGAAATGCTGCACCAGGAGGCGCGACGATTGCTGCGCCAGGACCGCAGCCTGACCTTGCGCCGGGCCCGGCCGCAGGTGGTGGAAGAGCTTAAGAAGCTTGAGGGCGCGGAAAAGTGCCCGATTCAGTTTGAGGACTGAGCCGAAATCGGTGTCGCGCCATTCGCGAGCAGGCTCGCTCCCACAGGTTCTTGGTGACCCCCTGTGGGAGCGAGCCTGCTCGCGAAGCTTCTAAAGGGCCAACTGCCGACGCAACTCAGCCAGCACTGGCGCTGTATCCGGTCGCACGCCGCGCCACAGGAAAAACGCTTCCGCGGCCTGCTCGGCCAACATCCCCAAGCCATCCATAGCCACCGCCGCCCCGTGTTCGCTGGCCCAGCGGCAGAACGAGGTCGGCTCCTTGCCGTACATCATGTCGTAGCACACCGTTTTGCCCGGTTCGATCAGGCTCGGCGCAATCGGCGGCACATCGCCCGTGAGGCTCGCGGAAGTCGCGTTGATGATCAGGTCCACCGACTCCTGCAACCAGTCGTAGCCACTGGCCGAGACCGGCCCCAGATCGCAGAACAGCTCCGCCAGCAACTCGGCCTTGTCCACCGTGCGGTTGGCGATGATCACCGAAGCCGGTTGCTCGGCCAGCAGCGGCTCCAGCGCACCGCGCACCGCGCCGCCAGCGCCGAGCAACAGGATGCGTTTGCCCTTGAGGCTGAATCCGGCGTTGACCGTCAGGTCCCGCACCAGCCCGGCACCGTCGGTGTTGTCGCCCAGCAGGCTGCCATCGGCCAGTTTGCTCAAGGTATTGACCGCACCGGCGCGCTGCGCCCGCGCCGTCAGGCTGTTCGCCAGCCGATAGGCTTCTTCCTTGAACGGCACCGTCACATTGGCGCCGCGTCCTTCAAGGAAAAACGTCCGGGCACAGGTGGAAAAGTCGTCCAGTGGCGCCAGCATTGTGTTGTAGTCCAGCTTTTGCGCGGTCTGCTCGGCGAACAGGCGGTGGATCAACGGTGACTTGCTGTGGCCAATCGGGTTACCGAATACGACATAACGGTCCATCAGGATTCCTCGTTCAAGCTTCGGCCAACCAATCGCGGTCCTGCAGGAAGTATTCGGTCAGGCGCGCTTCTTCGCTGCCAGGCTCGGCCTTCCAGTCGTAGCCCCAGCGCACTTGCGGCGGCAGCGACATCAAGATCGACTCGGTACGCCCGCCCGATTGCAGGCCGAACAACGTGCCGCGGTCGTAGACCAGGTTGAATTCAACGTAGCGGCCACGGCGGAACTCCTGGAACTCGCGCTGTTTAGCCGTGAACGCGTCGTTCTTGCGGCGCTGCACGATCGGCAGGTAAGCATCGATGTAGGCGTCACCGATGGCACGCATGAAGGCGAAGCTGGTGTCGAAATCCCACTCGTTCAGGTCGTCGAAAAACAACCCGCCGATGCCACGCGGCTCGTGACGATGCTTGATGTGGAAGTAGCTGTCGCACCAGGCCTTGTAACGCGGGTAGACGTCCGGGCCGAACGGCGCACAGGCCTGCTCGGCGATGCGATGCCAGTGGATGCAGTCTTCTTCGTTGCCGTAATACGGGGTCAGGTCGAAGCCGCCGCCAAACCACCAGACTGGTTCTTCACCTTCTTTTTCAGCGATGAAAAAGCGCACGTTGGCGTGGGAAGTCGGCACATGGGGGTTGTGCGGGTGGATCACCAGCGACACGCCCAAGGCTTCAAAGCCACGGCCCGCCAGTTCCGGCCGGTGGGCGCTGGCTGAGGGTGGGAGACCGCTGCCGAAGACGTGGGAAAAGTTCACGCCACCCTTTTCAATCACCGTGCCGTTTTCAATCACGCGGGTGCGACCGCCACCGCCAGCCGGCCTGGTCCAGGCGTCTTCGACGAATTGCGTGCCACCGTCTTCGGCTTCCAGGGCGGCGCAGATACGGTCTTGCAGGTCGAGCAGGTAGGCTTTTACGGCCTCGGTGCGGGTCGTCATGTCATCACCTTGAATCGGGCAAAACTACGCGGCGCTCCATTGGAGCGGGGGTCAGCGCAAATGGGTCCGTAGCATACCATCGCAAGTCCACCCGTCGCAGTTGACGAAGATCAAGCTTAGGAGTCCGATAGGGCGCTTGGTAAAACGACCTATGGAGAGTTCAGATGGCAAAGCGTATCCAGTTTCGCGCCCATGGCGGCCCCGAAGTGCTCGAGTATGTGGATTACCAACCCGCCGAGCCAAGTCCGAAGGAAGTGCGCGTGACCAACAAGGCCATCGGCCTGAACTTCATCGACACCTATTACCGTAGCGGCCTGTACCCGCCGCCATCCCTGCCATCGGGCCTCGGCTCGGAGGGTGCGGGCGTGGTCGAGGCGGTAGGCAGCGAGGTGTCCCGCTTCAAGATCGGCGATCGCGTGGCCTATGGCAGCGGCCCTCTGGGCGCCTATAGCGAAGTTCATGTGTTGCCCGAGGCCAATCTGGTGAAACTGCCGGACGCCATCAGCTTCGAACAGGCCGCAGGCGTGATGCTCAAGGGCCTGACCGTGCAGTACCTGCTGCGTCAGACTTACGAGCTCAAGGGTGGCGAAACCATCCTGTTCCACGCCGCAGCCGGCGGGGTAGGTTCACTGGCCTGCCAATGGGCAAGGGCCTTGGGCGTGAAGCTGATCGGTACGGTCAGTTCGGCCGAGAAAGCCGCACTGGCCAAGGCCAATGGCGCTTGGGCGACCATCGACTACAGCCATGAAAACGTCGCCCAGCGCGTGCTGGAATTGACCGACGGCAAAAAAGTCCCGGTGGTGTACGACGGCGTTGGCAAGGACACCTGGCTGACGTCACTCGACAGCGCCGCACCGCGTGGCCTGGTGGTGAGTTTCGGCAATGCGTCCGGCGCGGTCGATGGCGTGAACCTGGGGATCCTGGCGGGAAAAGGCTCGCTGTACGTGACCCGGCCAACCCTGGGCACTTATGCGAACAACGCCGAGAATCTGCAACGCATGGCCGACGAGTTGTTCGAGATGATCATCAGCGGCAAGCTGACCGTGGACATCAGTCAGCGTTTTCCACTGACTGACGCGGCGAAGGCGCAGACCGAGTTGTCGGCACGGCGTACGACGGGTTCGGTTGTTCTGTTGCCCTGACTGACGCCATCGCGAGCAGGCTCGCTCCCACAGAAGATTTGTGTTCGACACAGAACCAATGTGGGAGCGAGCCTGCTCGCGAAGGGCGCGCCTCGGTATTAATCCGGGCGCACAACCTTGCCAGTCGCCAGATCGCGAATCACGCTCGGGTTCTTGCGCCCGCCCAGATTGCCACCCAGTACCAGATCCAACTGCCCACGGAAGTACTGCTCGACGCGAAGCCGCGTACGTGCCGCCGGGCGCCCCTGCGGGTTGGCCGACGTCGATACCAGCGGCCCGACCAGCGCGCACAAGTCCCGCACCAGTGGGTGATCACTGACCCGCAGCGCCACGGTTTCATGCACGCCGGTAATCCACTGCGGCAGCAGGTTCTGGTGCGGCACCAGCCAGGTGTTCGGACCTGGCCAGGTACTGGCCATGCGGTCCATCCACAACTCGGGGAAGTCATCGAAGAGGAAATCGAACTGACGGATGTTGTCGGCGACCAGGATCAGTCCTTTATCCTCAGACCGCCCCTTGATCAGCAGCAGTCGCTCCACCGCTTCCTCGTCCCACGGGTCGCAACCCAGGCCCCAGACTGCTTCGGTTGGGTAGGCAATCACCGCCCCGGCGCGAATTGCTTGCGCGGCTTGTTGCACACGCCAACTGTTGACCATGAAAAACTCTCCAGAATAAGGCTCTGCGCAGTTTACCGATCTTGTTTATAAAACCTAGCTCACCCGTGCAAACCAGCGCCCGCTTTCGCAAATGGCGCGACCGTCCATTTCAAGTTCCGTCAACGCCGCCAGTACTTTCGGCAAGGCCCAGCCGCTTGCGTCGGACAACGCTTCACTGGTCAGAGGTGCGGCATGCAGCAACTTCAACAGGGGGTGGGTCGTTTCAGGGGTAGAGGATTCTGTGGATAACGGCAGTCGTTGCCAGCCGCGCAAGGCTTCGAGGATATGTTCGATGGTTTCCACCAGCACCGCACCGTCACGAATCAACTGATGGCAGCCGCGGGCACCGGGATGATGGATCGACCCGGGCATCGCAAACACCTCGCGCCCCTGTTCCGCCGCCAGCCTCGCGGTGATCAGTGAACCGCTGGCGACACTGGCTTCGACCACCAGCACCCCGAGGGACAAACCGCTGATGATCCGGTTGCGCCGGGGGAAGTTGCCGGCGCTGGGGCCTGCATCCAGCGGAAACTCCGAAAGTACCGCGCTGCCCGAGGCGATCATGGCGTCCGCCAGGCGTCTATTGCGCTGTGGATAAAACTTCTCGAGCCCCGTGCCGAGCACACCCACCGTTTGCCCGCCGACGTCGAGCGCGGCCTGGTGTGCGGCAGCGTCAATGCCCAGGGCCAGGCCGCTGGTAATGACAAAACCGGCACCCGCCAGGCTGCGGGAAAACGCAGCAGCGGTGTCCATCCCCGGCCGGGAAGCGCGACGGCTGCCAACCATCGCCAGTTGTGGTTTTTCCAGAATGCCGGGATCGCCGGCGACAAATAACAGCGGTGGTGCATCGCTGATTTGTGCCAGCAGCGCCGGGTAGTCCGGTTGGTCCCACATCAGCAAATGCTGGGCCGGATGCTCCAGCCAGGCCAATGCATGACTAGCGCCGTCACGGATCTCAGTGCTACGCCTGGCCTCGGAACAGGCCAGTGGCAAACCCAGCGCGCGCCAGGCACTGGCCGGTGCACTGAGGGCTTTGGATGCCGAGCCGAAGGCTTCGAGCAATTTCCTGAAACGCGCCGGGCCGAGTTCCGGCAAACGGTGCAGACGTAAACGAGCTTCCAGTTCCGCGGGGGAAACCGGTGTAACGGCAGGCAGCGACATGGATCATCCTTGATCGTTATGAGCACCCGTACAAACGGGAATAAGCTGTGGATAACTCTGTTGGTAACTTGTGAAACACTCTTACGGATTTCGTACCTTATCCATCACCGACAGCGAGCGCGAAGCGCTAAGCACCAGCCCATAACTGAGTTTGTCGTAGGTACGGAAAACCATCAGCAGACCGGCGCGCTCATCAGGAATTTTCAACGGCTGGCCGGTGATCCGGTCCCGCACTGTTTCGCCGGTTTTCATCACTGCCAGCAGATTGCCTTCGGCCAGACCGTCGCGCTGCCCCTTGTTCAGGGTAACCACGTCCAACTCGCCGATCTGCGTGACCCCGCGCGGAACATCGATGATCAACCCGTTGATTTCATGGCTCGGTGCCCTGGGCGTGAAGGTCGAGTTGATCGCGTGCTCTTCACCGCTGAACAAGCGATCGCCGAGGCGGACCTCCTGGGTCGTGCGTTGTAACTCCAGGGTGGCGACGTCACCTTCGATGGCCACGACATCGCCGCCGCCGATGTCGTCGGCGTTGATCCCCAGGATTTCCTTGCTCTGCGGATCGGTGTAGACCTTGCCTTGGCGGAAGATACCGTACGCCGGTTGCGCCGGATCGAAATGGCCGCGGGCAAAGATGCGGTCACCCGCGCCGCTGAGTACCCGTTCGGAATCACCAGCGACGATGTAAGGCGCCTTGGTGAAATCCTCGGCCTTGTCGACGATGCGGTTGCTCAGCAGAAAGCTGTTGATCGATTTCAGTGCAATGCCGGGGATAACCTCGGTCACCGGGCTGCTGCGAACCTGAGGCGACAGCTTTATGGTGGGAATATCTTCCCGAAGTTGCACCTGCCCGTACGCCCAACCTGCCGAAGCCAGGAGCAGCAGGGCGAGTAGTGATTTCCTCATGCGGTGAATCCCTTTATTATGTGCATTCGCGTGAAACGCCAGAGCCGTCAGTGGCTCGCTCCCGGCATGCTTGTCAAAACTTGCTTGTCAACAGAAGGGAGCTACGTTTTACAACGGTAGCCTGCATTTCTTCGGACCCGCCAGGCCATCGACCCGACCTTACTTCACACGTGCACTGATCAAGCTTATGGCCATTTTAAACATCCTCGAATTCCCTGATCCGCGTCTGCGCACTATCGCCAAGCCAGTGGCCGTAGTGGACGACGAAGTGCGTCAGTTGGTCGACGACATGTTTGAAACAATGTATGAAGCGCCTGGCATCGGCCTCGCCGCTACCCAGGTCAACGTGCACAAACGTATCGTCGTGATGGACCTCTCCGAAGACCGCACCGAGCCTCGAGTGTTCATCAACCCCGAGCTCGAACCGCTGACCGACGACATGGGCCAGTACCAGGAAGGCTGCCTGTCGGTGCCGGGCTTCTACGAAAACGTCGATCGCCCGCAACGGGTCAAGGTCAAGGCACTGGACCGCGACGGCAAGCCATACGAACTGATCGCCGAAGATTTGCTCGCGGTGTGCATCCAGCACGAATGCGACCACCTCAATGGCAAATTGTTCGTCGATTACCTGTCCACGCTCAAACGCGACCGCATCAAGAAGAAACTGGAAAAGCTTCATCGCCAGAACGCCTGATGCCCATCTTCAAAGGCTTGCTGCGGCAAGCCTTTTTCTTTTCAAGAGACGTCACCCATGACTGAGCCACTGCGCATTGTCTTTGCCGGCACCCCGGAATTCGCCGCCGAACACCTCAAGGCCCTGCTGAGCAGCCCTTACGAGATCGTCGCGGTCTACACCCAACCGGATCGTCCGGCCGGTCGCGGGCAAAAACTGATGCCGAGCCCGGTCAAGCAGCTTGCTCTGGAGAACAACATCCCGGTACTGCAGCCGCCAACCCTGCGCAACGAAGACGCGCAAGCCGAACTGGCCGCGCTGAAACCGGACTTGATGGTGGTGGTCGCCTACGGCCTGATCCTGCCGCAAGTGGTGCTGGATATTCCGCGCCTGGGTTGCATCAACAGCCACGCCTCGCTGTTGCCGCGCTGGCGCGGTGCGGCGCCGATCCAGCGTGCCGTGCAAGCAGGTGATGCCGAAAGCGGCGTGACCGTGATGCGCATGGAAGCCGGCCTCGACACCGGGCCGATGCTGCTTAAAGTCACCACGCCGATCAGTGCCGAAGACACTGGCGGCAGCCTTCACGACCGTCTGGCCGAAATGGGTCCACCGGCCGTGGTTCAGGCGATTGCCGGCCTCGCCGCGGGTACGCTGGAAGGCGAAGTGCAGGACGACAGCCTGGCCACCTACGCGCACAAATTGAACAAGGACGAAGCTCGCATCGACTGGAGTCGCCCGGCGGTTGAACTGGAGCGTCTGGTCCGTGCCTTCAACCCATGGCCGATCACTCACAGCACCTTGAATGGCGAAGCCCTGAAAGTGCTGGCCGCGAACCTGGCCGAAGGTAAAGGTGCACCCGGTGAAATCCTCAGCGCCAGCAAGGACGGCCTGATCGTCGCGTGCGGCGAGCAAGCGTTGTGCCTGACCCGTCTGCAATTGCCCGGCGGCAAGGCGCTGAACTTCAGCGACCTGTTCAACAGCCGCCGTGAGAAATTCGCCACCGGCACTGTCCTCGGTCAAGCGGCGGACGCTCAATGAATCCGCGTCTGGCCGCCGCCAAGGCACTTGCCGCTGTCCTGAACGGAAAAGCCTCGCTCAACAGTTCGCTGCCGACGCAGTTGGACAAGGTCGAGGACCGTGATCGCGGCTTCACCCAGGACCTGGCGTTCGGCACCGCACGCTGGCAGCCACGTTTGTCGGCGCTGGCGGCCAAGTTGCTGCAAAAGCCGTTCAAGGCTGCCGATGCCGATGTTGAGGCGCTGCTGTTGGTCGGCCTCTATCAGTTGCTCTACACCCGCGTCCCGGCCCATGCCGCGATTGGCGAGACGGTCGGTTGCGCCGACAAGTTGAAAAAGCCGTGGGCCAAGGCCTTGCTCAACGCTGTCCTGCGTAACGCTCAGCGCGAAAGCGAAACGATTTTCGCCGAACTGGAACGCGATCCGGTGGTACGCACCGCCCACCCGCGTTGGCTGCAGAAATCCCTGAAGGCGTTCTGGCCAGAGCAATGGGAAGCCATCTGCGCCGCCAACAACGCGCATCCGCCAATGATCCTGCGGGTCAACCGTCGCCATCACAGCCGGGATGCCTACCTCGGTTTGCTGACCGACGCCGGTATCGCCGCCACACCCTGTGTCTACAGCCGTGACGGTATCGTGCTCGAAGCCGCCGCCGACGTGCGCAGTCTGCCGGGTTTCGCCGAGGGCTGGATCAGCGTGCAGGACGAAGCGGCGCAACTGGCCGCTGATCTGCTCGATCTGGCACCGGGCCAACGGGTACTGGACGCCTGCTGCGCACCCGGCGGCAAGACGTGCCATATTCTCGAAGCCGAGCCAAAACTGGCCGGAGTGGTGGCGGTAGACCTGGAAGCCAAGCGTCTGGTGCGAGTGCGGGAAAACCTCGAACGCCTGAAACTGAGCGCCGAACTGATTGCCGCTGACGGCCGCGACACTCAGGCGTGGTGGGACGGCAAGCCGTTCCAGCGCATCCTGCTGGACGCGCCATGCTCGGCGACGGGCGTGATCCGTCGTCATCCGGACATCAAGCTGACCCGCCAGCCCGACGACATCGCCGCGCTGGCTCTGCTGCAAGGCGAGCTGCTCGACGCCATGTGGAACACCCTGGAAGTCGGCGGCATTCTGCTATATGCCACCTGCTCGACGCTGCCGACCGAGAACACCGAAGTCATCGAAGCGTTCCTCGCCCGCACGCCGGGCGCCCGTGAACTGGACCTCGCCACGGCGGCCGGCATCAAGCAGCCCCATGGCCGCCAGTTGCTCGCCCAGGAAGGCGGCCACGACGGGTTCTACTACGCCAAGCTGATCAAGATCGCCGCCGCGCGCGGTTAAACGGATTCAATGGAGTGACTGGATGAAAATCATCATCCTCGGCGCAGGGCAGGTCGGCGGTTCGCTGGCGGAACACCTGGCCAGCGAAGCCAACGACATAACCGTGGTCGATACCGATGGCGAACGCCTGCGCGACCTCGGCGACCGCCTGGACATCCGCACGGTGCAGGGCCGCGGTTCGTTTCCGACCGTGCTGCGCCAGGCCGGCGCCGACGACGCCGACATGCTGGTTGCCGTGACCAACAGCGACGAAACCAACATGGTCGCCTGCCAGGTCGCCCACACCCTGTTCCACACCCCGACCAAGATCGCCCGGGTTCGTGAGGCCGCGTACCTGACCCGCGAAGAGCAGTTGTTCCAGAATGAAGCGATTCCGGTGGACGTGCTGATCAGCCCGGAACAAGTGGTCACCAACTACATCAAGCGTCTGATCCAGCATCCGGGCGCCTTGCAAGTGATCGACTTCGCTGAAGGCAAGGCACAACTGGTCGCGGTTCGCGCCTATTACGGTGGGCCGCTGGTGGGCCAGCAACTGCGACAGTTGCGTGAACACATGCCGAACGTCGAAACCCGCGTGGCCGCCATTTTCCGCCGCGACCGGCCGATCCTGCCGCAGGGCGATACCGTGATCGAGGCCGACGACGAGGTGTTTTTCATCGCCGCCAAAGCGAACATTCGCGCGGTCATGAGCGAAATGCGCCGTCTCGACGAAACCTATAAACGCATTGTCATCGCCGGTGGCGGGCAGATCGGCGAGCGTCTGGCCGAGGCCATCGAAAGCCGTTATCAGGTAAAGATCATCGAGATGAACCCGGCACGCTGCCGTCACCTCTCGGACCACCTCGACAGCACCGTGGTGTTGCAGGGCAGCGCCTCGGACCGCGACCTGCTGCTGGAAGAGAACATTGCCGACGCGGACCTGTTCCTCGCCCTGACCAACGACGACGAAGCCAATATCATGTCGTCGCTGTTGGCCAAGCGCCTCGGAGCGAAGAAGGTGATGACCATCATCAACAACCCGGCCTATGTCGATCTCATCCAGGGCGGCGACATCGACATCGCCATCAGCCCGCAACTGGCCACCATCGGCACCTTGCTGACCCACGTACGCCGTGGCGACATCGTCAGCGTGCACTCGCTGCGCCGTGGCGCGGCAGAGGCCATCGAGGCGATCGCCCATGGCGATGCGAAATCAAGCAAGGTGATCGGCAAGGCCATCGAGAACATCGGCCTGCCGCCGGGCACCACCATCGGTGCGATTATCCGCGACGAAGAAGTGATCATCGCCCACGACGATACCGTCATCGAAGCGGGCGACCATGTGATTCTGTTTCTTGTGGATAAAAAGCATATTCGCGATGTGGAGAAGTTGTTTCATGTGGGGTTGAGCTTCTTCTAATCCGGATTCTTCGGTGATCAGACTGACCTCATCGCGAGCAAGCTCGCTCCCACAGTGGTTATATGTCGATCACAAAGCCCCTGTGGGAGCGAGCTTGCTCGCGATAGCGGTCGGACTGGCACCAACCTCTAACCGACCTACCTCAAAAAGGAATCCACCGATGATCGAATCCCTGGAAAAAATGCTCGCCAAGGGTGTGGATAACGCTTTGCTGCGCTTCGGCCTGGGCAAGGGTTATCTGGATCTGGGGGAGAACGCCAAGGCGGCGGAGCATTTTCAACGCTGCGTCGAATTCGATCCGAAGTATTCGGCGGCGTGGAAACTGCTGGGCAAGGCCCATCTGGCGCTGGCGGACTTTGCGGCCGCTCGGCAAGCCTGGGAACAAGGCCTGGAAGCCGCTCGCAACCATGGCGACAAGCAGGCAGAAAAGGAAATGACGGTGTTTCTGAAAAAGCTGGATCGCAACATTCAGAGATAGCGCAAGCCAATCCCTTCGGCATCCACCAACACCACTTCCATGCGTACCCGCGGTGCGCCTGTGGGTAAGTCTTGCACCTGCCCATAGACCACCGCGCCCCGGGGCAACGCCGACAGTTTCGGATGCTTGACGTAAACCCCGGTGGTCGACAGGTTGCGCGTCTGGCCCAGGCATTCGCCGATGTTTTCGTGACTGATCTTGATGCGGAATGACTTGCGATGTTCGGACATCTTCTGCGCCCTTTGATGAACGGTTGTGGATAACCCCGAATCCCGGGTTATCCACAGATCATGCCAATTGAATCAATACCAGCGCTCTTCACCCGGTAGCCGCTTCTTGAAGCGCTTCATGCTCCACATGTACTGGCTCGGGTAAGCGCCGACATAACGCTCGACCACTTTACTCATGGCCGCACAGGACTCCGCCGTATCGGTGCTGTACATGGCCTCTGGCGCGGCTTCGAGGATCACTTTGTAGCCTGAACCGTCGGGCAGGCGCAGCGCATGCAGGAACACGCCGACCGCTTTGCCGCCGGCGAGCATGTTCGGCACGAATTTGCTGGTCAGTGCCTGGGTGGCGAAGAACGGCACGAAGATCCCGGCGGATTCGGCCGGTTCCGGGTCGGCGGGAATGCCCACTGCACCACCTTTGCGCACTTCCTTGATGACGCTGAGGATGCCTTCCTTGGTGGAAGCGGCGACTTTGTTACCCAGTTGCACCCGTTGCTTTTGCAGCAACTCGTCCACCGCCTTCAATTTTGGCGGGCGGTAGAAAATGATTGGTTTGCACTGGCTGCAATAGAAATGATTGAGCACTTCCCAATTGCCCAGGTGGCTGGTGATGCCAACCACGCCTTTGCCGGAGGCGAGGGCGTCCTTCAAAATGTCGAGGCCCTCGACCTCGCGCACCAGGTCGATGGAGCGCTGGGCCGGCCAGATCCAGGCACAGGCGCTTTCGGTCAGGGACTTGCCGATGTCCTTAAGGCTCTGTCCGACTAAACGTTCGCGCGCGGCGGGGTCCATGTCCGGAAAGCACTTGGACAGGTTGATCCGTACCACGTCGCGGGAACGGTTCGGGGTTTTCCACATGACCCAGCCAATCGCCGAGCCCACGGCCTGCACGGCCCGCCACGGAAGCAGGGCAAACAGCCGCAGAGCGCCTACCAGCAAGGCGCCTTTCAACTTATCCACAGGTCACTCCTGATCTTGTGCTGTGCGCGAGGCGGCCATTCTAACCGCCGTTCGCCAACTGCGCGTAGCGGTCGCAGTCCCGAGTGTGATCCATGACCATGCCCGAGGCCTGCATCAGCGCGTAGCAAATGGTCGGCCCGACGAAGGTGAAACCGGCTTTTTTCAGGGCTTTGCTCATTTCCACGGCGGTCGGCGTCACGGCCGGGACTTCGCTGCGGTCCTTGAAATGATTGATCACAGGCGTGCCACCGACGAACGACCAGAGAAACACCACCGGGTCCTCCAGCGCCAGCCAGGCCTGGGCATTGCGCCGGGCCGCGTTGAGCTTGAGGCGGTTGCGGATGATGCCCGGATCGAGCATCAGTTCGTCGATTTCGGCATCGCTCATCTGCGCCACGCGCTGGACATCAAAACCAAACATCACCTGACGATAATGCTCGCGTTTGCGCAGCACAGTGATCCAGGAAAGCCCGGCCTGGAACCCTTCGAGCAAAAGCAACTCGAACAATCCCTGCGCATCGCGTAGCGGCGTGCCCCACTCCTGATCGTGATAAGCCATGTACAGCGGATCTTCGGAACACCAAAAGCAGCGTGGCATAAGGCTCCAGGGGGCGTGCGCAGCAATGAATCGGGTATACTCCCGCTCTTTAAATCGCAGCCCAAGAAACAGGTGAATTTCGTGAGCCAGCCTACGCCAGCCGTGCGTACCTTCCAAGACTTGATCCTCGCCCTCCAGCAATACTGGGCCGAGCAAGGTTGTGTGGTACTTCAGCCCTACGATATGGAAGTAGGCGCCGGCACTTTCCACACCGCTACATTCCTGCGCGCCATTGGCCCGGAAACCTGGAACGCCGCCTACGTGCAGCCAAGCCGCCGTCCGACTGACGGCCGCTACGGCGAAAACCCGAACCGTCTGCAGCACTACTACCAGTTCCAGGTGGTCCTGAAGCCGAACCCGGACAACTTCCAGGAACTGTACCTGGGCTCCCTCAAGCACGTCGGCCTGGACCCGCTGGTCCACGACATCCGCTTCGTCGAAGACAACTGGGAATCGCCGACCCTCGGCGCCTGGGGTCTGGGCTGGGAAGTCTGGCTCAACGGCATGGAAGTGACGCAGTTCACCTACTTCCAGCAAGCGGGCGGCATCGAATGCTACCCGGTGACCGGCGAGATCACCTACGGTCTCGAGCGTCTTGCCATGTACCTGCAAGGCGTGGACTCGGTCTACGACCTGGTCTGGGCTGACGGTCCGTTCGGCAAAGTGACCTACGGCGACGTGTTCCATCAGAACGAAGTGGAGCAATCGACCTACAACTTCGAACACGCCAATGTCGACAAGCTGTTCGAACTGTTCGATTTCTACGAAAGCGAAGCCAAGCGCCTGATCGAGCTCGACCAGCCGCTGCCGTTGCCGAGCTACGAAATGGTGTTGAAGGCTTCCCATACCTTCAACCTGCTGGATGCGCGCCGGGCAATCTCGGTGACCGCGCGTCAGCAATACATCCTGCGTGTACGCACCCTGGCGCGTTCCGTTGCGCAAGCCTACCTGCTGGCTCGCGCCAAGCTGGGCTTCCCGATGGCGACCCCGGACCTGCGTGACGAAGTACTGGCCAAGCTGGAGGCTGCACAATGAGTGCTCTGGATTTTCTGGTTGAACTGGGCACTGAAGAACTGCCACCCAAGGCCCTGAACACCTTGGCCGAGGCGTTCCTTGCCGGTATCGACAAGGGCCTGCAAGCTGCCGGCCTGAACTACGAGACCAAAACCGTTTATGCCGCGCCACGCCGCCTAGCCGTGCTGATCACCTCGCTGGCCACCCAGCAGCCGGATCGCAGCATCAACCTCGATGGCCCGCCACGTCAGGCTGCATTCGATGCCGAAGGCAACCCGACCCAGGCAGCACTGGGTTTTGCCAAGAAGTGCGGCGTCGAGCTGAGCGAAATCGATCAGAGCGGCCCGAAACTGCGCTACAGCCAGAGCATCGCCGGCAAGCCGACCGCGAGCCTGCTGCCGACCATCGTCGAAGATTCCCTGAACGACCTGCCGATCCCGAAACGCATGCGTTGGGGTGCGCGCAAGGAAGAGTTCGTGCGTCCGACCCAATGGCTGGTGATGCTGCTCGGTGACCAGGTCATCGACTGCACCATCCTCGCCCAGAAAGCCGGTCGCGATTCCCGTGGTCACCGCTTCCATCACCCGGAAAGCGTGCGTATCGGTTCGCCGTCCAGCTACCTGGCCGACCTGCGTGCCGCCTACGTGCTGGCCGATGCCAACGAGCGTCGCGAGATCATCAGCAAGCGCACCGAAGAGCTGGCCACCCGTCAGGAAGGCACGGCAATCGTTCCGCCGGCCCTGCTCGATGAAGTGACTGCGCTGGTCGAGTGGCCGGTGCCGCTGGTGTGCTCGTTCGAGGAGCGTTTCCTCGACGTGCCGCAGGAAGCCCTGATCACCACCATGCAGGACAACCAGAAGTACTTCTGCCTGCTGGATGCCGACGGCAAGTTGCTGCCACGTTTCATCACCGTGGCCAACATCGAAAGCAAAGACCCGCAGCAGATCATCGCCGGTAACGAGAAAGTGGTTCGCCCACGCCTGACCGACGCCGAGTTCTTCTTCAAGCAAGACAAGAAGCAGAAGCTCGAAGACTTCAACCTGCGCCTGCAGAACGTGGTGTTCCAGGAAAAGCTCGGCAGCGTCTACGACAAGGCCGAGCGTGTTTCCAGGCTCGCCGCGTTCATCGCTCAACGCATCGGCGGCAACGCCGCGTGGGCCGCTCGTGCCGGCCTGCTGTCCAAGTGCGACCTGTCGACCGAAATGGTCGGCGAGTTCCCGGAGATGCAAGGTGTCGCCGGTTACTACTACGCCCTCAACGATGGCGAGCCGGAAGATGTCGCCCTGGCCCTGAACGAGCAGTACATGCCGCGTGGTGCCGGCGCTGAATTGCCGTCCACCCTGACCGGTGCGGCCGTGGCCATCGCCGACAAGCTCGATACGCTGGTCGGTATTTTCGGCATCGGCATGCTGCCAACCGGTAGCAAGGACCCGTATGCCCTGCGCCGAGCGGCACTGGGCGTGTTGCGCATCCTGATCGAGAAACAACTGGACCTGGACCTGACCGAGGCCGTGGCTTTCGCCGTGGATGCGTTCGGTACCAAGGTCAAGGCTGCCGGCCTCAATGACTCGGTGCTGGAGTTCATCTTCGACCGTCTGCGTGCCCGTTACGAAGACGAAGGCGTCGATGTCGCCACCTACCTGTCGGTGCGTGCCCTGAAGCCAGGCTCGGCCCTGGACTTCGACCAGCGCGTGCAAGCGGTAGAGGCCTTCCGCAAATTGCCGGAAGCCGCTGCCCTGGCCGCGGTGAACAAGCGTGTGTCGAACCTGCTGAGCAAGGTCGAAGGTTCGGTGCCTACAGTCGTGGAAGCCAAGTACTTCGACAATGCCAACGAGTTCTCCCTGTACTCGGCGATCCAGCAGGCTGACCAGGCTGTACAGCCAATGGCCGCCTCGCGTCAGTACAGCGAATCCCTGGCACGCCTGGCTGCATTGCGCGAGCCGGTGGATGCGTTCTTCGAAGCCGTGATGGTCAACGCGGAAGACGCAAAAGTCCGCGCCAACCGTTATGCATTGCTGGCGCGTCTGCGTGGGTTGTTCCTCGGCGTCGCCGATATTTCGTTGCTGGGGTAAGACTGTTTGAAACTGCTGATTCTCGATCGGGACGGGGTGATCAATTACGACTCCGACGCTTACATCAAGTCGGTGGAGGAGTGGATTCCACTCCCCGGTTCGATCGAAGCCATCGCGCAGTTGAGCAAGGCCGGCTGGACGGTAGCAGTCGCTACCAACCAGTCGGGCATCGCTCGCGGGTACTACGACCTCGCTACCCTGGATGCGATGCACGAGCGCTTGCGCGCGCTGGTGGCGGAGCAGGGTGGTGAAGTCGGCCTGATCGTCTACTGCCCCCACGGGCCGGACGAAGGCTGCGATTGCCGCAAGCCGAAACCCGGGATGTTGAAAAGCATCGCCGCACATTACAACGTGTCGCTGACTAATCTATGGTTCGTCGGCGATAGCCTTGGTGACCTGGAAGCCGCTAAAGCCGTCGATTCACAGCCAGTTTTGGTAAAGACCGGAAAAGGCGAAAAAACCTTGGGCAAGACCTTACCGGCAGGCACCTTGATTTTTGACGATCTGGCGGCGATTGCCGCAGAACTTATCCACAATTAGAGCGTTTTCGAGACTCCTGACCAGGGAGTGATCGGGAGTGTGCTTTATATAGACGGGCAAAGCCCGCACGGTAACCGTCACCATGTTGATACTGCAGGCCATCAGAACCTTCCTCTTTTACCTGCTGCTGGGCACCAGTTCCTTGCTGTGGTGCAGCCTGAGTTTTTTTATCGCGCCGTTTCTGCCGTTCAAGGCACGTTATCGCTTCATCAACGTTTACTGGTGTCGCTGCGCCTTGTGGCTGAGCAAAGTGTTTCTGGGTATCAGCTACGAAGTGAAGGGTGCCGAGAACGTCCCTGAAAGGCCTTGCGTCATTCAGTCGAACCACCAGAGCACGTGGGAGACGTTCTTTCTCTCTGCCTACTTCTCGCCGCTGAGCCAGGTGCTCAAACGCGAATTGCTCTATGTGCCGTTCTTCGGTTGGGCCATGGCCATGCTGCGACCGATCGCCATCGATCGCGACAACCCGAAAGCCGCACTCAAGCATGTGGCGCAGAAAGGCGATGAGTTGCTCAAGGACAACGTCTGGGTGCTGATCTTCCCCGAAGGCACGCGCGTTCCTTACGGCACCATCGGAAAGTTCTCGCGTGGTGGCAGTGCATTGGCGGTCAACGCCGAATTGCCTGTGCTGCCGATTGCGCACAACGCCGGCAAGTTCTGGCCGAAAACCGGTTGGGCGAAGAAGCAGGGCGTCATCACCGTGATCATTGGCACACCGATGTATGCCGAAGGCACGGGACCACGAGCCATTGCTGAATTGAACGACCGGGTCCAGGCCTGGAACGAGCAGATGCAACGGGAAATGGGCTCACTGCCACCAGCTCCGCAAGCGCCGGTTTCAAACGACCAGATGGCTGTCTGAGATTCTGTGGATAACCTGTGTACCGTTTCATTGAAAACCGTCGTTATTTGTACGTAACTTTATGATTTTTTTACATATTTCTTAGAATGATAAATCCCATAAAAACGTGCATAAGTTTTTTTCGGACGTAAAAAAACCGGCTGATATAGCCGGTTTTTTTATGCCTGTAATGTAGATGCTTCAGGCTGTGTACAAAGCGAGTCGAGAGTGAAACAGGTGGGGAAAAAATCAAAAGATCGCAGCCTTCGGCAGCTCCTGCAGGGATATCAATTTCTGCCTGTAGGAGCTGCCGAAGGCTGCGATCTTTTGACCTCAACAAATAAAAAGGCCAACGCATGAGCGTTGGCCTTTTGTATGGCGGGGCGACCGGAATCAGAAGTCCAGGTTGGACACCGCCAGGGCGTTGCTCTCGATGAAGTCACGGCGAGGTTCGACCGCATCACCCATCAGGGTGTTGAAGATCTGGTCCGCGCCAATGGCGTCTTCGATGGTCACTTTGAGCATGCGGCGCGAGCCCGGGTCCATGGTGGTTTCCCACAGCTGATCCGGGTTCATTTCGCCCAGTCCTTTGTATCGCTGGATGGTATGGCGCTTGGTGCTTTCGGCCATCAACCACTCAAGGGCTTCCTTGAACTCGGTGACTTGCTTCTTGCGTTCGCCACGCTGGATGTACGCGCCGTCGTCCAGCAAGGTGCTCAGTTGAGCGCCCAGGGAAACCACGGTCTTGTAGTCGTTGCTGCCGAAGAAGTCGCGGTTGAAGGTGACGTAGTTGGACAGGCCGTGGGAGATCAGTTCGACCTCTGGCAGCCAGACGTTACGTTCACGATCTTCACGCAGGCTGGCCTTGTAGACCAGGCCCGACTTCTCGACGGTGCGCAGACGCACTTCGTACTGGGCCAGCCAATCCTGCATCGCTGCGTGATCGGACAGTTGATCCATGCTGACCGCCGGCAGGTAGATGAAGTGCTCGGTCAGTTCCTGTGGGTACAGGCGCGACAGACGCTTGAGGGTCTTCATGACCAGACGGAAGTCGTTCACCAGACGCTCAAGGGCTTCGCCGGAGATACCCGGTGCTTCCTCGTTCAGGTGCAGGCTCGCATCTTCCAGGGCCGACTGCGTCATGTACTCTTCCATGGCGTCGTCGTCTTTGATGTATTGCTCTTGCTTGCCTTTCTTCACTTTGTACAGCGGCGGCTGGGCGATGTAGATGTAGCCACGCTCGATCAGCTCCGGCAGTTGACGGAAGAAGAAGGTCAGCAGCAAGGTACGGATGTGCGAACCGTCGACGTCAGCATCGGTCATGATGATGATGTTGTGATAGCGCAGCTTGTCGATGTTGTACTCTTCGCGACCGATGCCACAGCCCAGCGCGGTGATCAAGGTGCCTACTTCCTGGGAAGAGATCATCTTGTCGAAGCGTGCCTTCTCGACGTTCAGGATTTTACCCTTGAGGGGCAGAATTGCCTGGGTCCTGCGGTTACGTCCCTGCTTGGCAGAGCCGCCCGCGGAGTCACCTTCCACGAGGTACAGTTCGGACAGGGCAGGGTCCTTTTCCTGGCAGTCCGCCAGTTTGCCCGGCAGGCCGGCGATGTCCAGTGCGCCTTTGCGGCGGGTCATTTCACGGGCCTTGCGCGCCGCTTCACGGGCACGCGCTGCGTCGATCATCTTGCCGACGACCAGCTTGGCTTCGTTCGGGTTTTCCAGCAGGAAGTCGGAGAAGTACTTGCCCATTTCCTGTTCGACCGCGGTCTTCACTTCGGAAGACACCAGCTTGTCTTTGGTCTGGGAGCTGAACTTCGGATCCGGTACCTTCACCGAAATGATCGCGGTCAGGCCTTCACGGGCATCGTCACCGGTAGTGGCGACCTTGTGCTTCTTCGCCAGGCCCTCGGCTTCGATGTAGGTGTTCAGGTTACGCGTCAGTGCGGAACGGAAACCCACCAGGTGAGTACCGCCGTCGCGCTGTGGAATGTTGTTGGTGAAGCACAACAGGTTCTCGTTGAAACTGTCGTTCCACTGCAGGGCGATTTCCACGCCGATGCCGTCTTCACGCTGGATGTTGAAGTGGAACACCTGGTTGACCGGGGTCTTGTTGGTGTTCAGGTATTCAACGAACGCACGCAGGCCGCCTTCGTACTTGAACAGCTCTTCCTTGCCGCTGCGCTCATCTTTGAGGACGATACCGACACCGGAGTTGAGGAAGGACAGTTCACGAATCCGCTTGGCCAGGATGTCCCAGCTGAAGTGGATGTTCTTGAAGGTTTCGCTGGAAGCCTTGAAGTGGATCTGCGTACCGGTGGTTTCGGAGTCGCCAACGATTTTCATCGGCTCTTGCGGAACACCGTGGACGTAAGTCTGTTCCCAGATCTTGCCACTACGGCGAACGGTCAGGACCAGCTCTTCCGACAGGGCATTAACGACCGACACACCCACGCCGTGCAGACCGCCGGAAACCTTATAGGAGTTGTCGTCGAATTTACCGCCGGCGTGCAGCACGGTCATGATGACCTCGGCTGCCGAAACGCCTTCTTCTTTGTGTACGTCTACCGGGATGCCACGGCCGTTGTCGCGAACGGTGATGGACTCATCCGGGTGGATGATGATGCTGATGTCGTCGCAGTAGCCGGCGAGCGCTTCGTCGATCGAGTTATCGACCACCTCGAACACCATGTGGTGCAGACCGCTGCCATCGTCGGTATCACCAATGTACATACCGGGACGTTTGCGTACGGCATCCAGGCCTTTCAGCACTTTAATGCTCGTTGAGTCGTACGTATTTTCTTCGCTCAATGCCTTCACTCCCGATGGTCGTGGGTCTGGGTGATACGGCCCTGTTCCACGTGGAACAGAGCGACTGGCGTTTCCGTCTGCCAGCCTTCCCTCAATAATTCGTGATCTACACAGGTGATAAATACCTGGCAGCGTAAGTCTTCCAACAAGCGGCAAAGCGCGCGACGGTGGTGCTCGTCCAGCTCGGACGGCAAGTCATCCACCAGATAAATACACTGACCGCGTCGAGCCTGGCTGACCAGGTGCCCTTGGGCAATCCGCAATGCGCAAACCACCAACTTCTGCTGGCCACGGGACAAGATGTCCGCGGCGTTGTGTGCGCCCAGTCTGAGACGCAAATCAGCACGTTGTGGTCCGGCCTGGGTATGCCCCATTTGCTGGTCCCGCTGCAGAGACCCGGCGAGCACAGCACTCAGTTCACGGTCCTTGTCCCAGCCGCGGTAATAGCTGAGCGTCAAGCCTTCAAGCTCAACCAGTTCGCTCAAGGTTTGTTCAAAGACTGGTTTCAAGGCTTTGATATAAGCGCGGCGGTATTCATCAATTTCAGCGCTGGCCTGGCACAGTTCCCTGTCCCAAACCGCTTGCGAAACGGCGTCAAGTGTACCATGCCGCAGCCAAGAGTTTCTCTGGCGCAGGGCCTTCTGCAGGCGCTGCCAGGTTGACATGAAGCGCGGTTCCACGTGGAACACGCCCCAGTCGAGAAACTGTCGGCGAATCTTCGGCGCACCTTCCAGCAATCGAAAGCTGTCAGGATTGATCAGTTGCAGTGGCAGGATTTCCGCCAGTTGCGCGGCGCTGCGGGCGTTCTGCCCATCGATACGGATCTGGAATTCGCCTTGGCGATCCCGCGAAATGCCCAAGGCGCTGTGCCCGCCCTCCGCCAGTTCAACCTGGCCAAAGACGGTGCACGCCAGTTGCTCGTATTGAATGACCGGCAACAGTCGGGTGCTGCGAAACGAACGGGCAAGCCCCAGCAGATGGATGGCTTCCAGAACACTGGTTTTGCCGCTGCCGTTGGCGCCGTAAAGGATATTGATGCGTGGGGAGGGGGAGAAGGTCACCGGGTGCAAATTGCGCACCGCGGTGACCGAGACGCGACTTAAGGACATCTAGCTTCTGCTGGGCATGATTACAGACGCATCGGCATGACAACGTAGGCCGAGTCGTCGTTATCCGATTCCTGCACCAGCGCACTGCTGTTGGAGTCGGACAGGATCAGACGAACCTGCTCAGTGGTCATCACGCCCAGCACGTCGAGCAGGTAGCTCACGTTGAAGCCGATTTCCAGAGAACCACCGTTGTATTCAACGCCCACTTCCTCTTCCGCTTCTTCCTGCTCCGGGTTGTTGGCCTGGATCTTCAACTGACCGCTGGCCAGTTGCAGACGGATACCACGGTACTTCTCGTTGGACAGGATCGCGGTACGGCTGAACGCTTCGCGCAGCGCCTGGCGATCGCCCAGTACCAGCTTGTCGCCGCCTTTTGGCAGAACCCGTTCGTAGTCCGGGAATTTGCCGTCGACCAGTTTCGAGGTGAAGGTGAATTCACCGGTGGTGGCGCGGATGTGGTGCTGACCCAGAACGATGCTGACATTGCCATCCGGCTCGGTGAGCAGGCGTGCCAGTTCGAGGATACCTTTGCGCGGTACGATGACCTGGTGACGATCCGGTTGACCGATATCGGCCTGCATCGAGCACATGGCCAGGCGGTGACCGTCGGTGGCCACGGCGCGGATCACACCAGCGGAAACTTCCAGCAACATGCCGTTGAGGTAGTAACGCACGTCCTGCTGGGCCATGGCGAAGCTGGTGCGCTCGATCAGACGGCGCAGCTTGCTTTGCTCCAGGCTGCAGGTCAGCGAGCCCGGGCCTTCTTCCACGGTTGGGAAGTCGTTGGCCGGCAGCGTCGACAGGGTGAAGCGGCTACGGCCGGCCTTGACCACAAGCTTCTGCTCATCCACCTTGATGTCGATCAGCGCATCGTTTGGCAGGCTCTTGCAGATGTCCATCAGCTTGCGCGCAGGCACGGTGATGGAACCCGGATCCGCCGGCTCTTCGAGTTGAACACGACCAACCAGCTCGACTTCCAGGTCGGTACCGGTCAGCGACAATTGCTGGCCTTCGACAACCAGCAGCACGTTGGAGAGCACCGGCAAGGTCTGGCGGCGTTCGACGACGCCTGCGACCAGTTGCAGGGGTTTCAACAGGGCTTCGCGTTGAATGGTGAAATGCATGGTCTAGTCCCTTGCCTTAATTAGCTGCGCTGGTGTTCATCAAGTGGTCAGTGTACGCAGCAGGTTCTTGTAGTCCTCGCGGATGTCCGCGTCGGATTCCTTAAGTTCGTTGATCTTGCGGCAGGCGTGCAAAACAGTCGTATGGTCGCGGCCGCCAAACACGTCGCCGATTTCCGGCAGGCTGTGGTTAGTCAACTCTTTGGACAAGGCCATTGCAACCTGACGCGGACGTGCGACCGAGCGAGAACGACGCTTGGACAGCAAGTCGGAGATCTTGATCTTGTAGTACTCGGCGACGGTGCGCTGAATGTTATCCACAGAGACCAGTTTATCCTGCAACGCCAACAAGTCCTTCAGGGATTCGCGAATCAACTCGATGGTGATATCGCGCCCCATGAAGTGCGAGTGGGCGATCACGCGTTTGAGCGCGCCTTCCAGCTCACGGACGTTGGAGCGAATACGCTGGGCAATGAAGAACGCGGCGTCATGCGGCAGCTCGACTTTGGCCTGATCGGCCTTTTTCATCAGAATCGCCACGCGGGTTTCCAGCTCCGGTGGCTCGACCGCTACGGTCAGGCCCCAGCCAAAGCGGGATTTGAGGCGTTCTTCAAGGCCTTCGATTTCTTTCGGGTAGCGGTCACTGGTGAGAATGACCTGCTGGCCACCTTCGAGCAGGGCGTTGAAGGTATGGAAAAATTCTTCCTGGGAACGCTCTTTACGGGCGAAGAACTGAATGTCATCGATCAGCAACGCATCCACCGAACGGTAGAAGCGTTTGAATTCGTTGATCGCGTTCAGTTGCAGGGCCTTGACCATGTCCGCCACGAAACGCTCGGAATGCAGGTACACCACCTTGGCATTCGGGTTCTTCTTTAATAGGTGGTTACCCACAGCGTGCATCAAGTGGGTTTTACCCAGGCCGACGCCACCATAAAGGAAGAGCGGGTTGTAACCGTGCTTGGGGTTGTCAGCCACCTGCCAGGCGGCGGCGCGTGCCAACTGGTTGGATTTACCTTCGACGAAATTCTCGAAGGTAAAGGTGCGGTTCAGGTAACTGGTGTGCTTGAGCGCACCTTCGACTTGCACGGTACGTTGCTCGGCACGAACCGGGGCCTGTTGCGAACTGGCGCCGGCCATCGGATCGAAGCTGTCACGGGAAGGTTCTTCCTCGGTGACATCGGCCATTTTTTGCGTGGTGCGCTTGGTCGAAGCCGCAGCAGGTGCTGGCGGCGGCGGACTGGCGGGTGTTTGAGCAGCCTGGGCCTGGGAAGCGGCGGCTGCCAGGGGAGCATTTGGCGCGGCACGCGGTGCCGAACTGCGTTTGCTGCCTATTAATAAGGAAAGCGCAGGCGCCATGCCATTGCCGTGCTCATCGAGCAATTCGAGAACACGCCCCAGGTACTTTTCGTTGACCCAGTCCAGAACAAAACGATTGGGTGCATAGACACGCAACTCGTCGCCTTCGGCTTCGACCTGTAGTGGACGGATCCAAGTGTTGAATTGTTGGGCAGGCAGCTCATCGCGCAGAAGCTCCACGCACTGCTGCCAAAGTTCCACTGACACGGATATCCCCTAAGTTGAAAGCCGGTGAGGCAAAAACAAGCGGCCATTGTAGCGACCAGACGCCGACTTATCCACACGAAGGTGGTTCATCGACCAAGAAGAATCGCCGTTTCATACGCAAAAAAGACGACCAGTGGTCTGTGCATAAGCTCTGTGGATAACCGGGGTTAAGGTCATTGCACAAGTGGGAGCGAAACTCGGTGGATAACCGGCCTGTGGATAAACCGGCTTTCCACACACAGGTTATCCGATAGCGCAGCACAGGCTGAACACGGTTTTCCACTGTAGTTGTCATTCTCTGTACAGCAGGTAAAACAAGGGCTAAAGGCACTTATCCACAGAAGGGTCCGGGCCTAGCTTTTATAAGCTTTACAGAAAAGCTTT